>NZ_JAGYHF010000001.1 GCF_018336155.1 Pseudomonas rustica
TCGAAAACTGCATAACTCATTGAATTTCAAGGAGTTTTCCGTTTCGACTGCGCCGGAAGTGGGGCGAATTATAGACGCATGAAATCTGCCGTCAACCCCTGATTTCATTTTTCTATCGATAAACGCAAAAAGCCTGCTTATATATAGACGCCATCGTAGCGAATGCGCAGTATATTGCCCAACAACTCAAAAATGCCTGCTATATACCCTGGATGACGCCTCCGCTATGAATGACCAACCCCGCTCGCTTGCCTCAATGCTGTTCCCGGTTGGCCTGCTATTAATAGCCATGGCATCGATCCAGTCCGGTGCCTCGCTGGCCAAAAGCATGTTCCCGGTGGTTGGCGCCCAAGGCACTACGACCCTGCGACTGATCTTCGCCAGTGTGATCATGCTTCTATTGCTGCGTCCATGGCGCGCCAAGCTGACGGCCAAGTCGCTGCGCACGGTCATTGTCTACGGCATGGCATTGGGCGGGATGAACTTCCTCTTCTATATGTCATTGCGCACAGTCCCACTAGGGATTGCCGTCGCACTGGAATTCACCGGACCACTGGCCGTCGCCATTTACGCATCACGTCGTGCTATCGATTTTCTCTGGATTGGTTTGGCGGCTGCAGGCTTGTTCCTTCTGATCCCCACAGGCGCGACTACTGCCGGCATTGATCTGGTCGGTGCGGGTTACGCATTGGGCGCCGGTGTCTGCTGGGCACTCTATATCCTCTTCGGTCAGAAGGCCGGGGCAGACAATGGCGTAACGACCGCAGCGTTGGGCGTGATGATCGCCGCCCTGTTCGTCGCGCCCATCGGCATCGTGCATGCAGGCGCTGCTTTGCTGACGCCCTCGCTGATCCCGATCGCTATCGGCGTGGCCATCCTTTCCACCGCCCTGCCCTACACCCTGGAAATGGTTGCACTCACCCGCATGCCCGCGCGCACCTTCGGCACCTTGATGAGTATCGAGCCCGCATTCGGCGCGCTATCAGGCCTGCTGTTTCTGCAGGAATACCTGACGTTGTCACAATGGATGGCGATCCTGTGCATTATTCTCGCCTCCGTCGGAGCTACCCTGACAATGGGCAGCGGCGCGAAGCCCGCCATTGCGGCCGATTGAAACAGGATTTGACGAAGGTCTGGCATTTGCCGCTTATTTAGGCCATGTTTAGTCCGTTAACTCAGTGTCAGGCATGGATTTTTTCGAATACGGACGTCAGAACGCTTCAAGCGCGATCGCATACAGGCAGACCAGAGCAACAGACTTCTGGCTGCCATAAGGACGGTAATGAAACGAATTTTGATATTGATCGCCATACTCGCAGTTGCAGGCTGCGCGGCGACATCGGAAACCCAGGTAAAACGCGGTAAGAAGGGGCTGCACATCAACTGTTCAGGGCTGTCGTCCTCCTGGGACAAGTGCTACACCCACGCCGCCAACGCCTGTGCCCCCAAGGGCTATAAAGTCATTGCCAAATCGGGGGATGGCGTCGAAGAGCCTGGCGATTATCCTTTCGGCCTCAACCCTGCCGGCTACACCAGCCGCAGCATGATCGTCATCTGCAAATAGATCATTGCGGTCTGGCGATCTGCCGAGCGATTTCTTCCTGACTGGACTTCAGCACTGTGTGCTGAATGTCCGGTGTGGCCAGCATACGCGCCACCACCAACGCCCCGACACATTGCGACAGCACTGACCACGCCAGACTGTCGCTCTCCAATATTTTCGCCCAACTCTCCTGCAACCGGCAGATCCACAGTTCTGCCTGTTCCCGCACTTGAATATCTGAACGGGCGATTTCCGCCCCCAGCGATGGCAAGGCGCACCCGGACTCAGGCTGCTCGACATGGGCCATGCTCAAGTAATGTTTAAGACAGCGCTGCAGTCGCTCGTGATCCTGAGTGCCCTGCCCGCCCAACCGCTCCAGGCTCTGGCCCAATTCGCGCTCGACGATAGCGGTAAACAACGCATCCTTCGACGCGAAGTGACTGTAGAACGCCGCACCACTCAAGCCGATAGCCTTCATCAAACCATCGACGCCTACCGTAGAAAACCCCGAACGCTTTGCCGACAGCGAACTGCTCTGCAGCAGCTTTTCCCGGGTTTCCAGCTTGTGACTGGCGGAGTAACGCATGTGTTTGCCCTCGAAATTGACCGCCTTGACGTTGTCGGAATCCTAGCATAACGTTCGTTCACTTAACGATCGTTTAGCAAAGGGATCTACCCATGAATAACAAGAAGGTCGTGTTGGTTGTCGGAGCCGGCGATGCTACGGGCGGCGCTATTGCCAAGCGCTTTGCCAAAGAAGGATTCGTTGCCTGCGTCACGCGACGCAGTGCCGACAAATTGCAGCCGCTGGTAGACGCGATTCAGGCAGACGGCGGCGAAGCGCACGGTTTCGCCTGCGATGCGCGCAAAGAAGAAGATGTGATCGCGCTGATCGAAGACATCGAAACCCGCGTTGGCCCGATCGAAGCGTTCGTCTTCAACATCGGCGCCAACGTGCCGTGCAGCATCCTCGAAGAAACCGCGCGCAAATATTTCAAGATCTGGGAGATGGCCTGCTTCTCGGGTTTCCTCAATGCACGCGAAGTGGCCAAACGCATGGTCACGCGCAATCGCGGCACGATCCTGTTCACTGGCGCTACCGCCGGGTTACGCGGAGCTTCAGGGTTTGCCGCATTCGCCGGCGCCAAACACGGTATCCGCGCACTGGCACAAAGCATGGCAAGGGAATTGGGGCCGATGAACATCCATGTCGCCCATGTGGTGGTGGATGGTGCGATCGATACCGACTTCATTCGCAACAGTTTCCCGGAGAAATACGCCACCAAGGATCAGGATGGCATTCTCAACCCCGAGCACATCGCCGAAAACTATTGGTACCTGCACAGTCAGCCGCGCGATGCCTGGACATTCGAGCTGGATCTGCGTCCATGGAACGAACGCTGGTAAACCCGCCGCCCATAACAATAACGAGAGTGCAGCAAACATGACGAAAACCGTGGAGTTCTATTTCGACCTCGGCAGCCCTGCCACGTACCTGGCCTACACCCAATTGCCAAAAATCTGCGCAGAGACTGGCAGCGAATTGATCTATATCCCGATGCTGCTCGGCGGCGTGTTCAAGGCGACCGGCAACGCCTCCCCCGCGATGATCCCGGCCAAGGGTCGCTATATGTTTCAAGATCTGGATCGCTATGCAAAACGCTACGGCGTGCCGCTGAAATTCAACCCGCACTTCCCAATCAACACGTTGATGCTGATGCGCGCCGTCACGGGCATCCAACTGCGTCAGCCGGAACGCTTCCAAGCGTTTATCGATTGTCTGTTCACAGCGCTTTGGGTCGATGGCCGCAGCATGGACGAACCGCAAACCGTCGCAGCGGTATTGAGTGAACACGGTTTCGATCCGCAGGAAGTACTAGCGCTTACCAACGACGAATCCGTCAAAGCTGTGTTGAAAGAGAATACCGAGACTGCGGTTAAACGCGGCGTGTTTGGCGCACCGAGCATGTTCGTCGGCAACCAGTTGTTCTTTGGTCAGGATCGACTCGACTTCGTCGAAGAGGCATTGCGCCAGATCTAGTTCGAAGCCATCACTCGGGCGCTGGCGACAGCGCCCGAGCGTCAATCGTTTAGATGGCAGCAGTACGCGTGTTCAACCACTCCAGCGCAGCATCTTCCAGCAACGGGCTCAAACGCTCACGCACTTCAGCGTGATAGGCGTTGAACCACTGTTTCTCTTCCTGAGTCAGCAGCGCCGGCACCAGGCAGCGAGTGTCGATCGGGCACAGGGTCAAGGTTTCAAACTTGAGGAATTCGCCGAATTCACTGCTACCCGCCTCGCGATTCATCGCCAGGTTCTCGATGCGCACCCCCCAACGACCCGGACGATAGGTACCCGGCTCGATCGAGGTGATCATGCCCGGCAACATCGCGGTTTGCGGTGCTGGCGCGGCTTGGTAGGCAATCACCTGCGGGCCTTCGTGAACGTTGAGGAAATAGCCAACGCCGTGACCGGTGCCGTGACCGTAATCGACACTCTCAGCCCAGATCGGCGCGCGGGCGATGGCGTCGAGCAGCGGCGACAGAATGCCTTTCGGGAACTGCGCTCGCGAAAGTGCAATCACGCCTTTAAGCACGCGCGTGCAATCGCGTTTCTGCTCTTCGGTTGGCGTACCGACCGGCACCATCCGCGTAATGTCAGTGGTACCGCCGAGGTACTGACCACCCGAGTCGATCAGCAGCAGACCATCGCCCTCGATTACCGCGTGCTCTTCTTCGGTGGCGTGATAATGCGGCATCGCGCCATTGGCGTTGAACGCGGCAATGGTGTTGAAACTCAGCGAGACATAATCCGGACGATGTTCACGGGCAGCCGTGAGTTTCTCGTCGATGGTCAGCTCGGTAATCCGCTCACGCCCCCAGGCCGACTCCAGCCAGGCGAAGAATTCGCACAGCGCCGCGCCGTCCTGCTCCATCGCTTGGCGGATGTGCCGAGCATCGGCTTCACTTTTCTGCGACTTGGCCAGCGTTGTCGGGTTGAGACCTTCGACCAGTGTCACGCCGCTGTCGAGGTTTTCCAGCAGTCCGCTGGTGACCCGCGCCGGATCCACCAGCACACTCGAACCACTCGGCACGGCGCGCAAGGCTTCAGCGACTTCACTGTAGTCACGCAGGGTGACGCCATCGGCTTCCAGCACGGCGCGCAAATCCGCATCAACCTTGCTCAGCGCCACGAACAACGTGGCTCGCTGTTGATTGATCAACGCAAAGGACACAAACACCGGGTTGAACGACACGTCGCCGCCGCGCAGGTTGAACAGCCAGGCGATATCGTCGAGGGTGGCGATGAAGTGCCAATCAGCGCCACGCGCTTGCAGGGTTTCGCGCAGTTTGGCGAGTTTCTCGCCACGGCTGACGGTCGCCTGTGGCGGCAGATGTTGATAGATCGCTGCATTCGGTAGCGTCGGGCGATCGCTCCAGACTTCCTGCAACAAATCGATGTCGGTACGCAGACGCGCGCCACGCGCTTCAAGTTTGCTGCTCAACGTGCGCGCCGAGGCCACAGCCATTACTGCGCCATCGACGGCGACCACGCCACCTTCCGGCGTTTGCTCAGCCAGCCAGTCCAGCGGACTCGGTTGACCCGGCTGCAACTTGACCAGTTCGATGCCGCTGCCGTTGAGTTCTTTGGTTGCCTGTTCCCAGTAACGGCTGTCGGCCCAGACGCCGGCGAAATCGTTGGTGACAATCAAAGTGCCAACCGAACCGTGGAAACCCGACAGCCACTGCCGGCCCTGCCAGTAACCCGGCAAATATTCCGACAGATGCGGGTCGGCAGACGGCACCAAGAGTGCGTGAATGCCTTCGCGACGCATCAGCTCGCGGGTGTGCGCCAGGCGCTGGGGCACCGATCCTTCGGTCAAGGTCTGGGTACTCATCATGTCTCCTGCTAATCACTTCATCGTTATTGTTCGTAGCCGTTAGGTCGGCTGGTTTACAGCCCTGTCGCCCAGAATGCCGGAGCACTGGCGCAGGCGGTCTTGATCAGTTCGCAAGCCTTGTCGATATCGTCGGCGGTGGTGAAACGGCCGAGGCTCAGGCGAATGGTGCGCCCGGCCAGGTGTGCGTCATGCCCCAGCGCCAACAGCACGTGAGACGGTGCGTTACTCGCGGAGTTACACGCCGAAGTCGCGGAAAACGCGATCGAATGGCTCAACGCGGCGCTGTTGAATTCGCCTTCGCTGAACGTCAGGCTCAAGGTGTGCGGAATGCGCTGGCTGGCGCTGCCATTGAGGCGCACGCCGGGCAGGCTCAGCAATTGTTCGAGCAGACGCTCGCGCAACGCGACGATCGTGCTTTTTTCGTCATCAAACGCGGCAGCCGCCAGCGCAAACGCCGAGCCCATTCCGGCGATCTGATGAGTTGCCAGCGTCCCGGAACGCAAGCCACCTTCGTGGCCGCCACCGTGAATTTGTGCCTGCAGCTTTTGCTGTGCCCGTGGGCCGACATATAACGCGCCGATGCCTTTGGGGCCATAGAGTTTGTGCGCCGAAAACGACATCAGGTCGACCGGCCACTGCGCCAGATCGATCGCCACTTTGCCGGCCCCCTGCGCCGCATCGACGTGAAACAGCGCTTCTCGATTGCGCACGATTTCGCCAATCGCTTGTACGTCGTTGACGGTGCCCAACTCATTGTTGACCAGCATCAGCGACACCAGAAAGGTGTCCTCGCGCAGCGCTTCACTGACCGCCTGCGGCGTGATCAGGCCATCGGCGTCCGGCACCAGATAGGTCACGGCGATGCCGGCGTCCTGCAATTGGCGGGCGGTATCGAGAATGGCTTTGTGTTCGATCTGACTGGTGATGATGTGGCCGCCGGACACGCCGCGCGCCTGCGCCACGCCTTTAAGGGCGAGGTTATTGGACTCGGTGGCACCGGACGTCCAGACAATCTGTTCGGCTTGGGCGCCCACCAGTTCGGCGACTTGCCGGCGCGCCTGCTCGACCGTGTGCCGGGCCTGCTGGCCGAAGGCGTGGGAGCTGGAAGCCGGGTTACCGAAGTTACCGTGAAACCCCAGACATTCGATCATCACCTGGATGACCCGCTCGTCCACTGGGGTGGTGGCGGCGTAATCGAAATACAACGGACGTGTGTTCATAAAAGACTCGCAGAGCGTGTTCCGGGATCAGGAGGCTCGTGTCTGCAAACGGCACCGCGCAGCCTTGTGAGCTGCGCGTCGGTTCGAGAGCGTCATCAATACCTGATCGGATGCCGTTAAAGAAGAACAACTTCATTTAAAAGTGCGTAGGAACGCTCCTGAAGCGAGCTTAACAGGCATCGGGCCGCGGGTTGAAGGCTATGCGTCAGTGAAAGCTTTCGAGAAGTAACGGGTACAGCGAAATCACCAGCAGCGCGGCCATCCCCCAATTGAACACGCGCAACCAGCGCGGATCTTTCAACACATTGCGCAACAGCGTGCCGCAGGCAGCCCAAACGCCGACGCTCGGCAGATTGATGATGGCGAAAACGGCGGCAATCACCACGACATTGGTGAAATAGCCCTGCATCGGCGTGTAGGTGCTGATTGCGCCGATGGCCATGATCCACGCCTTTGGATTGACCCATTGAAACGCCGCAGCGCCGAGATAACTGATCGGTTTCGCCTCGCCCTGAACGTTGTCGCCAACCGGCCCCGAATGGGCGATTTTCCACGCCAGATACAGCAGATACGCCGCGCCGACGTAGCGCAGGATCGTATAAAGAATGGGATAGGTCTGAAACACCGCGCCGAGTCCAAAACCGACCGCCACCACCAACACGAAAAATCCGCAGGTAATGCCCAGCATGTGTGGAATGGTGCGGTTAAAGCCGAAGTTCACGCCCGATGCCAGCAACATGGTGTTGTTCGGCCCCGGCGTAATCGAGGTGACAAGGGCAAACAGGGCAAAGCCCAGCAGCAGATCAAGCGAGAGGGTCATGGTGGGCAATCCGTCAGGGTCATTCAGGTGTTGACCCTATCTCACGCCACCGCGCAAACCCACGGACAGTTGAGTAAAACTTCCAGCAGTACAGTTTGTTATCAGCTAGGGCGACCGTGCAGCTGTACAGCTCGCTCGGCGCTCATCTCACCTTGTTTATCGAAGCCGAAAGTCTTCTGTGGCTGGCCGAGCAGTTGGGCTTTTTTCGCGTGGTATTCGTCGAAGGACAAACCACTGCGGTTCAGCGCTTCCATCGCCAGTTCGCGTGATTCTTCTGCGCTGTAAGGGCGCAATTCTGGCGAAACGTGACCGGCACAACCAGCAAGTACGGAGAAAGCGAGCAGCAGCGAAACAGTCAGTAGATGATTCATGGGAGCGTCCTGGCGAGCAGTGGTAGTCGATGGACAAAGGCTACGCCCGGGCTCGCTCGCGCAGAAATCAACGCTCTCAATAGTGGCTATCAGGATTTTCGCAGAGCCTTAGAAATATTCGTTAACGATCTATAAATATCGATTAACGGTCTTTTGCGGAATAACAACTAGCCTTTATAACTTCTCCCCATAGGCGCTTCAGTGTTGCTCCAGCAACTGTTGCTCAGGCAACAGCAGTTCAACAAAGCCACCTGAAATTCGTACAAACGGCCGCTAGCAAAACACTCAAAGCCCCGCCACACCGGGCCTCCAGGAATTGGTACAGCGTTTGCTCAAGCCCAGTGACTTAGCCACTGCTCGCTGAGCAACTGTTGAAAACAAGGAATTGATCATGTCGCGTCCTCTGAAAGTCGTCGCCCTCTCCGGCGGAACCTGGCGTCCCTCGCGTACGTTGGTGCTGACCCAGGCCTTGCTGGCCGAACTCGCCGGGCATTTGCCGATCGACAGCCATCTGATCGAACTCGGTGACATTGCCCGTCCGCTCGGCGGTGCCCTCTCGCGTCAGGAGCTGAGCGCCGAAGTCGAGGCCGAGCTGCAAGCCATCGAACAAGCGGATTTGCTGATTGTTGCAGCGCCGGTTTATCGCGGTTCTTACCCGGGGCTGCTCAAGCATTTGTTCGACCTGATCGACCTCAATGCGCTGATCGATACCCCGGTGCTGCTCGCTGCCACCGGTGGCAGCGAACGCCATGCGCTGGTGCTCGATCACCAGTTGCGTCCACTGTTCAGTTTCTTCCAGGCCGTGACCTTGCCGATCGGCGTGTACGCCACCGAGGCCGATTTCGCCGACTACCAGATCACCAGCGAGCCGCTGAAAGCGCGCATCCGTCTAGCCGCCGAACGCGCTGCGCCGCTGTTCGCCACGCAAATCAAACCGTTGCTGAAGATCGCTTAAGGAGCTGTTCATGGATGTTTTCTGGTTCCTGCCGACCCACGGCGACGGCCACTATCTGGGCACCACCCAAGGTGCGCGCCCGGTCACGCTCAACTATTTGAAACAAGTCGCGCAAGCCGCTGACAGCCTCGGTTATCACGGTGTGTTGATCCCGACCGGGCGTTCCTGCGAGGACTCGTGGGTGATCGCCTCGGCATTGGTGCCGTTGACCGAACGCCTGCGTTATCTGGTGGCGATTCGACCGGGAATCATCTCGCCGACCGTTTCCGCACGGATGGCGGCGACGCTGGATCGATTGTCCAACGGCCGCTTGCTGATCAACGTGGTGACCGGTGGCGACCCGGATGAAAACCGTGGCGACGGCAGCTTCCTCAGCCACAGTGAACGCTACGAAGTCACCGATGAATTCCTGAAAATCTGGCGCCGCGTGCTGCAAGGCGAATCGGTGGATTTCGAGGGCAAGCACCTGAAAGTGCAGAACGCCAAAGCGCTCTACCCGCCGGTGCAGAAACCTTATCCACCGCTGTACTTCGGCGGTTCCTCCGACGCGGCGCATGATCTGGCCGCCGAGCAAGTTGATGTCTATCTGACCTGGGGCGAGCCACCGGCGGCCGTCGCGGAAAAACTCGCTGATGTGCGCGAACGCGCGGCGCGCCAAGGTCGCACGGTGAAGTTCGGCATTCGTCTGCATGTGATCGTCCGCGAGACCGCCGAAGAGGCGTGGAAAGCCGCCGACAAGCTGATCGAGCACATCAGTGACGAGACGATAGAAGCGGCGCAGAAATCCTTTTCGCGCTTTGACTCAGAGGGTCAGCGGCGCATGGCGGCGTTGCACGATGGCCGTCGCGACAATCTGGAAATCGCCCCGAACCTGTGGGCCGGTGTCGGTCTGGTACGCGGTGGCGCGGGGACGGCGCTGGTTGGCGATCCGCAGCAAGTGGCGGCGCGGATCAAGGAGTACGCGGATCTGGGCATCGAAAGCTTCATCTTCTCCGGTTATCCGCATCTGGAAGAGGCTTACCGCTTTGCCGAGTTGGTGTTCCCGCTGCTGCCCGAGCCGTACGCGAGCCTGGCCGGGCGTGGCGTGACCAACCTGACCGGGCCATTTGGCGAAATGATTGCCAATGATGTGCTGCCCACCAAAGCCACGGCATAAACAAATCCCCTGTAGGAGCTGCCGCAGGCTGCGATCTTTTGATCTTTTTTTAAAAAATCAAAGGCAAAAGATCGCAGCCTGCGGCAGCTCCTACACAGGAAGATTAAATTCAGGAGTGTTGGTGTGACCGCCAAACCGCAAAGTACCCTGTTATCCCCGCTGCAAACCGCCCGCCAACTGGCCGCCGAGTTTGCCTTGACCGCCGTCGAACGCGACGAGCGCGGTGGCACGCCGAAAGCCGAGCGCGATGCTCTGCGTGACAGCGGCCTGCTGGCCCTGAGCATTCCCGCCCGCTACGGCGGCCTCGGCGCGACGTGGAGTGAAACCCTGCAGATCGTCCGCGAGTTCGCCAAGGTCGACAGCTCTATCGCTCACGTCTTCGGCTTTCATCATCTGATGCTCGCCACCGTGCGCCTGTTCTCGCGCCCGGAGCAATGGCAGCCGTGGTTCGAACAGACCGCGCGGCAGAACTGGTTCTGGGGCAACGCGCTGAACCCGCTCGACACTCGCACCGTGGTCAAGAACCTTGGCGGTTGGCGCGAGTTTTCCGGGAAGAAAAGCTTCTGCTCCGGCGCCAGTGATTCGCAGATGTTGATTGCCTCGGCGGTCGATGAAAGTGCGGGCGGCAAGTTGCTGATCGCGGCGATTCCCAGCGGCCGCAGCGGCATCACTTTGCACAACGACTGGAACAATATCGGCCAGCGTCAGACCGACAGCGGCAGCGCCACATTCGAACGGGTGCGTGTCGAAGAGTCGGAGTTGCTGATTGATCCGGGCCCGCTGAGCACGCCGTTCGCCTGCTTGCGACCACTGATCGCGCAGCTGACTTTCACGCATATGTTTCTCGGGATTGCCGAAGGCGCTTTCGAGGAAGCGCGGCAGTACACCCTCAAGGAAACCCGGCTCTGGCACAAATCCTCGGCGCGCGAGGTGCGTGAAGACCCGTATGTGCTCGCGCATTTCGGCGAGTTCTGGGTGGCCCTCGAAGGCATTCGTTTATTGGTCGAACGCGCGGCGGCGTTGCTGGATGAAGCGTGGGCGAAAGGCGCAAACCTCAGCGCCGAAGAACGCGGGCATGTCGCGACGGCGATTGCCACGGCCAAAGTCGCGGCCAGCCGTCAGGGTCTGGAGATTTGCAGCCGTCTGTTCGAAGTCACCGGCGCGCGCTCGACCCACGCCTCGCTGCGTCTCGACCGGCACTGGCGCAACTTGCGCACGCAAACCCTGCACGACCCGCTGGATTACAAACTCCATGAACTGGGCGACTGGGCGCTGAACCAGTCGCTGCCGGTGCCGACTTTCTATTCCTGACCTGTCTGCATTTGAACTAAAAAGAAGGACGAGCCCATGCAACTGCTGACCTTACCGCCCTCACCCGCGCTGGCCACGTCGATCCGTGCCACCGCGCAGGTGTTCGAAGATCCGAAGTCCCAAGCCCTGCTCGCGCATTTGCAACAGGTTGCACCGAGCGAGGCCAGCGTGCTGATCATCGGCGAGACCGGTACCGGCAAGGAGTTGGTGGCGCGGCATATTCACAACCTGAGCAACCGTCGCCATCGGCCGTTTATCGCGGTCAATTGCGGCGCGTTTTCCGAGTCGCTGGTCGAGGCCGAATTGTTTGGTCATGAAAAAGGCGCGTTCACCGGCGCCTTGAGCGCCAAGGCTGGCTGGTTCGAAGAGGCGGACGGCGGCACCTTGTTTCTCGATGAGATCGGCGATCTGCCGATGGCGATTCAGGTCAAGTTGTTGCGCGTGTTGCAGGAGCGCGAAGTGGTGCGGCTCGGTTCGCGTAAAAGCATTCCGATCGATGTGCGGGTTTTGGCCGCGACCAACGTGCAACTGGAAAAAGCCATCAATGCCGGCAATTTCCGTGAGGATCTGTATTACCGCCTCAACGTGGTCAATCTGGAACTGAGTCCATTGCGTGATCGCCCTGGCGACATCCTGCCGCTGACCCGGCATTTCATTAAGGCGTACAGTCAGCGTCTCGGTTACGGGCGAGTCAGCATCAGCCCCGGCGCCGAGCACAAACTGCGCGGCTACAGTTGGCCGGGCAACATCCGCGAACTGGAAAACGTCATCCATCACACCTTGTTGATCTGCCGTAACGGCGTGATCGAACGCGATGATTTGCGCCTGTCCAATCTGCGCATCGAGCGCCCGGACGATCATCACAACAGCGCTGACGACTCACCGGAAGCGTTGCTGGAGCAGGCCTTCCAAAAACTCTTCGCGCAACAGGCCGGCGCCCTCCACGAAAAAGTCGAAGACGCGTTGCTGCGCGCGGCTTACCGCTTCTGCCACTACAACCAGGTGCACACCGCCGCCCTGCTCGGCCTGAGCCGCAACGTCACGCGCACACGGTTGATCAAGATCGGCGAACTGGCAGTGAACAAGCGCCGGGCACCCGCCAATTTGCACGGCGAACGCCTGCTTCAACTGTCGATCTAGCCGACCAGATTGCAGTGCAGGGCATCGTCGTGACTGCGGGCGATGCTGCTGAGCACCTGAAAGGAATTGAAGGTGATGGTTTTCGCTTGATGCGTGTGGATCAACTGCCAAAAGTCCTGCTCGCCGCTCTCGAAACTGCGAAGCGCCGCCTCCCCCGCTTCGCGGGTCTGCCATTGCAGAAAACTCAATACGCGCCGGCCATCGTCGCTGGCCTGCACGCTGGCACTGACAAATCCCGCGTAGCGCTGGGCCAGACGTTCAGTCTGTACCGACAGCGCATTGACCAATGCCGGCTGCTGGCGTGGTTCGATCTCGAATTCGATCAACTGAGTGAAACTGCGATTTTTCGCTGTTGCTTGCATGAAAGTCCCCACTTGGCTGTAAGGCGAATCTTGCGACTCGAAGGCCTGCAGGGTAAAACCTCTAGTTAAGTCAAGGTCAAGAGCTGTTTTCAATGATCAGCAAAGAACATGTACACAAGCAGCTAACGGTTGGCGAAGTCGCGGCGCGCAGTGGCGTGGCGGTGACGGCGCTGCACTTCTATGAATCGAAGGGACTGATCAAGAGCCAGCGTAATGCCGGCAATCAGCGGCGCTATCCGCGTGAGGTGCTGCGGCGGGTGGCGTTGATCAAGGTTGCGCAACGGCTGGGGATTCCGTTGGCGGAAATTGGCGAAGCGCTGAAGATTTTGCCGGATGATCGTGCGCCGACGGCGGCGGATTGGCGGGTGTTGTCCGAGCAGTGGCGGCGGGAACTGGATGAACGGATCGAGCAGTTGATGCTGCTGCGGGATCGTTTGAATGGCTGTATTGGTTGTGGTTGCCTGTCAATGGAAGCCTGCCCGCTGCGCAATCAGGGCGATGTGCTCGGTGAACAGGGCCCTGGCCCGCACTTCCCTGAATTTTGATGGAAAACCCTGTGGCGAGGGGATTTATCCCCGTTGGGCTGCGGAGCAGGACCCTAAGTCAGTCAATGAGGTATGTCTGAAGGAATAGGGATGCAGGTTTTGGGGCTGCTTCGCAGCCCAACGGGGATAAATCCCCTCGCCACAAAGACTGGTTTCCATCGCTCAATTTTGGTGCTGCTCGTCGGGCAAAAATCTGCACCGCGCCGACAGTTCTATAGTGATTCTTCACCTCGCAAAACAACAATCAGGGAGAAGGTCATGAGCGTCAAACCCATTCCCGAGGGGTATCACAGCATCACCCCCTACCTCGGCATTCACAAAGCCGCCGAGGCCATCGAGTTTTACAAGAAAGCGTTTGGTGCGACTGAAGTCATGCGCCTGTCCATGCCCGACGGCGGCATTGGCCACGCCGAACTGCGCATTGGTGACAGCGCGATCATGCTCGGTTCGCCGTGTGATCAGGGGCCGTTGAGCAGTCCGGATAACGCGGTGTCGGTTGGTTTGCATTTGTATGTGACGGATGTCGACAAGTCATTTCAGCGAGCGCTGGATGCCGGGGCGACATCGGTGTCGGAGGTCAAGGATCAGTTTTACGGCGATCGCAGCGGGACGTTGAAGGATCCGTACGGGCATCTGTGGTTTCTGGCCTCGCGCAAGGAGGATTTGACTGAGGAGCAGATCAGGCAGCGGGCGATGGAGATGTTTGGCCAGGGTTAGATTATTTGTTGTCTGGATCGGCGCCTTCGCGAGCAAGCCCGCTCCCACTGTGGAATGCGTTCCAAAATGTGGGAGCGGGCTTGCTCGCGAAGAGGCCGGTACATCCAACACAAAAAAACCTCACGAACACACTTCATGAACCCGCCCATCACGCTTTGCGCCTTGCCCCAAACCCCGGACGCTTTCAGGATGCAGGCCACAAGAACCCTGAAACAAGGATCAGCCCCGATGTTTGCCGGATTCCTCAAAGACCAGCGCCACGTCAACGGCGTCGACATTGCCTACCGCGTCGGCGGCAGCGGGCCGGGCCTGTTGCTGTTGCACGGCCATCCGCAGACCCATGTGATCTGGCACAAGATTGCCGAACAACTGGCCGAACATTTCACCGTGGTCGCCGCCGACCTGCGCGGTTACGGCGACAGCAGTCGCCCCGACGCTGACGAGTTGCACCTCAGCTACTCGAAACGCGAAATGGCCCGCGACAACGTCGAATTGATGCAAGCACTGGGCTTCGAGCAATTCTCGATCCTCGCCCACGACCGTGGCGCGCGCGTCGCTCATCGCCTCGCCCTCGACCACCCCGCCGCCGTGCAACGCATGATGCTGCTGGACATCGCCCCGACCCTGGCGATGTACACCCAAACCAACGAAGCCTTCGCCCGCGCCTACTGGCACTGGTTCTTCCTGATTCGCCCGGCGCCGCTGCCGGAAACACTGATCGAAGCCAACCCGGAAGGTTATCTGCGCAGCGTGATGGGCAGTCGCAGCGCCGGCCTCAAACCGTTCACCGACAAAGCCTTCAGCGAATACCGCCGCTGCCTGCAACAACCCGGCAGCGCACGCGGCATCTGCGAAGATTACCGCGCCAGCGCCGGCATCGATCTGGAACACGACCGCGCCGACATCGCCGCCCATCATCATTTGAGTTTGCCTTTGCGGGTGCTGTGGGGCGCCGAAGGCACCGTCGGCCGCTGTTTCGATCCGCTCAAGGAATGGCAGCAAGTGGCGACGAACGTCACTGGCCAGGCCCTGCCCGCCGGCCATTACATCGCCGAAGAAGTCCCCGGACTGTTGCTTGCCGAAGCGCTGGCCTTTCTGCGCTGAACAGAGCTTGTAAATCGCGGTGCTATGCTGGCGGCTTCTGCCGCCAGCGTGCGTTTTGACATGTCCCAGAACAAAGACACCGTGCCCCTGCCCGAAGACCTGCGTGTGCTGCTCACCGTGATCCGCAAAAACGGCTTTGCCGCCGCGGCCGATGAGTTGGGCCTGTCGCCCGCCTATGTCAGCAAACGCATCCAGATTCTCGAAACCACCCTTGGCACACGCCTGCTGCATCGCACCAGTCGGCGCGTCTCGCTGACCGAGGATGGCGAGCGTGTGCAGCGCTGGGCGTTGCGCATTCTTGATGACTTCCAGCAACTGCACGACGAACTTTCCGACGCCCACGACAGCCCGCGAGGGCGTTTGCACATCTGCAGCAGTTTCGGTTTCGGTCGCAATCACGTGGCACCGGCGGTGTCGCTGTTGGCCGAGCGCTACCCGGAACTGCAGATTCGTCTCGACCTGTTTGATCGGGTGGTGGACATCATCAACGAAGGTTTCGACCTGGAGATCCGCGTCGGCGACGACATTCCCGGGCAGCACATCGGTCGACGTCTGGTGAGCAATCGACGCGTGCTGTGTGCAGCGCCGAATTATCTGCAACGACGTGGCACGCCGCTGACGCTGGAGGACTTGCAGCAGCACGACTGTCTGGTGATCAAGGAACGCGACAACGCTTTCGGCATCTGGAATCTCGATCGCGAGGGCGGGCAGGAAAGCGTGCGGGTCAGCGGGCCGTTGTCGTCGAACAATGGCGAGATTGTTCTGCAATGGGCGCTGGATGGGCGTGGGGTTTTGCTGCGTTCATTGTGGGATGTGAAACCGTTGCTGGAGCAAGGGTTGCTGGTGCAGGTGCTGGAGGATTACGGGCAGAGCGCGAATGTCTGGGCGGTGTACCCGACGCGGTTGGCGAATTCTGGGAAGTTGAGGGCGTGTGTGGAATTCTTGCAAGAACACTTCAAAAATCTGTCGCTATAACCCAAACACAACACAAAACCCCTGTAGGAGTGAGCCTGCTCGCGAAAGCGGTGTATCAGTCACCATCATCGCTGACTGACACACCGCTTTCGCGAGCAAGCCCGCTCCCACAGGTTATGCGTTTAGCTTAACCACGGGTTGGCAGCCAGGTGTTGGCGTTCGAATTCGCTGATCTGTTCGCGGCGTTGCAAGGTGCTGCCAATCGCATCCAGCCCCAGCAACAGCGAAGTTTTGCGCAGGGTATCGATCTGGAAATCGATCACACTGCCATCCGCCAAACCAATCTGCTGCGCTTGCAGATCAATGCTGATCCGCGCCGTTTCAGGCTGACCCACAAGCTGCCCGATCCGCTGCACCTGCGCCTCTTCCAGGGTGATCAACAACACCCCGTTACGCTGGCAGTTGTCATAAAAGATCCCGGCAAAACTGCTGCCGATCAACGCGCGAACGCCCAACTGCTGTAACCCCCACACCGCGTGTTCACGGCTGGAACCGCAGCCAAAATTCGGCCCGACCACCAAAAAACTCGCGCCCTGCCATGCCGCTTGATTGAGCACGAAATCAGGATTGGGCCTGCCATCCGGCAAAAATCGCAGATCGAAAAACACCCCGCGATCCAGCCCTTGGCGATCGATGCCCTTGAGAAACTGTTTCGGCATGATCACGTCGGTGTCGACGTTGGCCGCCAGAAAAGGCGCGGCCTGACCGCTGACCTGAGTGAAGGGTTGCTGGCTCATGGGCGTTCTCCAAAGTGGCGGATGTCGGTGAGTCGACCGCTGATCGCAGCAGCGGCGACCATCGCCGGGCTCATCAAATGCGTGCGCGCGCCGGCGCCCTGACGGCCTTCAAAATTGCGGTTGGTGCTGGACGCGCAGCGGTCGCCGGGGGCGAGTACGTCGTCGTTCATCGCCAGGCACATCGAGCAACCGGACTGGCGCCATTCAAAACCGGCGTCGAGAAAAATCTGCGCCAGCCCTTCGGCTTCGGCTTGCGCACGCACTTCGCTGGAGCCGGGCACGATCATCGCGCGCACGTGCTCGGAGACGCGTTGCCCGCGCACGACGCTGGCGGCATCCCGCAAATCTTCGATCCGCGCGTTGGTGCATGAGCCGATGAAGGCGTGGCTGATGACGATGTCGCTGAGCGCCATGCCCGCTTCGAGGCCCATATAGTTGAGGGCGCGGCGCATGTCCTGACGCAGGATCGGGTCGCTGACCAATTGCGGATCCGGCACTCGCGCACCGATGGCAGCGGCCTGATCCGGGCTGGTGCCCCAGGTCACCATTGGTTCCAGCCCACTGGCGTCGAGGTGTATTTCGCGATCGAACACCGCGCCGGGATCGCTGCGCAATTCGCGCCATTTTTCCACGCCGAGATCCCACAGCTCACCTTGGGGCGCACGTGGTTTGCCTTTGAGGTAAGCGAAGACTTTTTCGTCCGGCGCCATAAAGGCCCCGCGCGCACCGGCCTCGACGGCCATGTTGCAAATGGTCATGCGCGCTTCGACGCTCAGGGCATCAATGGTCGAACCGCAGAATTCGATGGCGTAACCGGTGGCCCCGGACGCGCCGATCTGGCCAATCAGCGCCATGATCACATCCTTCGAGGTCAGGCCCGGCGCTAACGCGCCGTCGACGGTCACGCGCAGGCTTTTCAGGCGTTTGTAGACCAATGTCTGCGAGGCCAACAGATGCTCGATTTCAGAGGTGCCGATGCCGAATCCGAACGCACCGAGTGCGCCATAGGTCGTGGTGTGGCTGTCGCCGGCTGCGATGACCATGCCCGGCAGGATAAAGCCTTGCTCCGGCGCAATCACGTGTTCGATGCCTTGGCGCTTGTCGAGGATATCCAGCAGTTCGATGCCGAAGTCCCGGCAGTTCTCCGCCAGATACGACACTTGCCGCGCACCGCCGGCATCGGGCATCGCAGCGATGCGCACCGGCGTGGTCGGGTTGACGTGATCGACCACCGCCAGCGCCGTGCACGGCCGCCACACCCCGCGCCCAGCCGCGCGCAAGCCGCTGAACGCTTGCGGGCTGGTGTATTCGTTGATCACCTGGCGGTCGATATACAGCAGCACATGCCCCTGATCGTCGAGACGGCAGACCGTGTGGGAATCGATGTGTTTGTCGTAAAGGGTTCTGGGGCTCATCAGGGCATTCACTCAAGCAATCCAAGTGATCCCCATCATAGGCAGGCGCTGCCGCCCATCAATTGCCAGACAGTGATGGCGCAGATCATGAATCGTGTTCAATCCCCCGAACACCACAAACCCCCTGTGGGAGCGGGCTTGCTCGCGAAGGCGTCGTGCCAGCCAACATCCACGCAACAGACACACCGCCTTCGCGAGCAAGCCCGCTCCCACAGGTTTTCCGCGTAAAGGCGGATTGCGAAACATTTGCTTTCATATCGCCTTTCGGGATTTGCGTCGCTCATTCGTCTTATAGAGATGCAGGCCGTTCGCGTAGGCAAAAGCCACGACCGGTCGTTCGGGGACTGCTGTGCTGCGAAGCCCGTGGTACCGCGCCCTTCCATCGAAATCAAGACGCGCAATCATGTCGAAGAAATCCCGCTCCAAACTGTGGTTCCTCGTTCATAGCTGGCTGGCGTTACCGATCTGGTTCTTTGTGCTGATCGTCTGTGTCACCGGCACGCTGGCGGTGGTCAGCCAGGAAATCGTCTGGCTGGCCAACCCGCAAATGCGCGCCAGCCAACCGACCGACGACGCGCCGCTGCTCAGCTACGACCAGGTACTCGCGGCGATCAAAAAAGCCGAACCACGCACCGTGGTCGAGAGCATCAGCCGCCCGGATGAGTCGCATTTTGCCCTGGACGTGCAGGTCAGCTACCCGGACGGCCGCGAGCAGACCGTTTACGTCAACCCGTATACCGGGGTGATTCAGGGAGTCGCGCCCGACTTCAACTTCCAGGCCTTTACCCGCGCCCTGCATGGCTGGTGGCTGGTGCCGTTCACCAACGGTTTCAGTTGGGGCTGGTACCTGGTGTCGTTCCTCGGTCTGCCGTTGCTGGCTTCGCTGGTCACCGGGCTGGTGGTTTATAAACGCTTCTGGAAAGGATTCTTTAGTCCGACCCTGCGCTTTCGCCACGGCGCGCGAATCTTCTGGGGCGATTTCCACCGCCTCAGTGGCATCTGGTCGATCTGGTTTATCGCCGTGATCTCGATCACCGGCACCTGGTTTCTGATTCAGGCGCTGCTGTTCGACAACCACATTTCCATCTCCAGCGAACCGATCATTCCGGCGATGTCCCGTGAGGCGGTGCCGATCTCGGCCGACGGCAGCCCGCCGCCGCGCATCAGTCTGGATCGCGCCATTGAAATCGCCCAAGAGAAAATCCCCGGCCTCGAAGTCAGCTTTGTCAGCCTGCCGGCCAACGCCTATACCCACCTGAACGTCGGCGGTCGCGGCTGGTATCCGTTGATGTTCCAGACCGCGACGCTCGATCCTTACAGCGGTGAGTTGGCCACTTCACGTTTATTGAGCGACCGCACCTCGCTGGAATTCGTTACCGAATCCATGCGCCCGCTGCACACCGGCGACTTCGGCGGGTTGTGGATCAAGTTGATCTGGTTCTTCTTCGGCCTGCTGCTGAGCATGATGGTGCTCAGCGGTTTGCTGATCTGGACCAAACGCACGGCGCTGGCCACGGCCAATGCTCTAAAGCGTGAATCGAAGAAAAACCGCGTGCAGGCGCAACCGGCGATGCGCCGGGAAACGTCGGAGGTCAACCCATGAGCAAGTCCGCAGCTTTGCCGCAACCGTCGCGCTTGAGCGTGTTCTGGCACAAATGGCGTTTCCATATCAACGTGCTGTTGCTGCTGATCCCGCTGGGTTTCATGCCGAAATACTTCGCCGATGTCGCGCTGTTTCGCGGCGATGCAGGCCTCGGTGAACGCGAAGTCGGCGAAATCGCAGTCGGCCCGTGGAGCCTGCGTCTCGCCGAATTGCGCAACGAGGCGCCACGTCTGGAAGGCCCGGCCGGCTACATGAAAGGCTTCAACGCCGCGCTTTGTGATGCTTGCATCGACAAGGTCAAAGCCACTTATCTGCGCATCGGCAAACCGCGCAGCCTGCGCGCCGCCGGGGTGATTTTCTTCGGCGCGCCGTATCGCATGGGCGCGCAGTTGCCGGTGCCGGAGAAAACCAAAGCCGAGGCTGAACTGTGGATCACCATGGAAGGCTGGGACGGCAGCATGCATCAGGCCTCGATTCCCCTGAGCCAGGCCTCCCCCGCCACCATCGCCTGGCTGACTCAACAAGGAGCCAAACCATGACCCGCTCGCAACGCCCTTCCCGCCTGCGGCTGAGCGCCGCGTTGCTGGTGCTTTGCGCCGGTTTCACTGGCAGCGCTCTGGCGCATAACCCGATGTGCGAATGCAAAGCCATCGACGCCGACCAGATCAAATGCACCGGTGGTTTTTCCGACGGCAGCGGCGCCCCCGGCGTGACCCTCGACGTGATCGGTTACGACGAAACGATTCTGGTGCCGGGCAAGCTTGGCAGCGATTCGACGCTGACCTTCAAAAAGCCCGGCGCCGAATTCTACGTGCTGTTCGACGCGGGCCCCGGCCACGTCGTCGAAATCGACCAAGCGGATATTGAGGCCCCATGAGTACGCCCACCACGCAAGTCGTCCGCCCGGCCGGTGCCGGCCATGAAACCCTCAATGTGTTGCTGTTGTGCCTGCTGATTCTGGCGGTCGCCGGTTCGGTGGTGGCGTGGCGCGGGGTGTCGCATGAGCCAGAACCGGTCGCCAGCCATCAGTTCGATGCGCGCCGCGATCTCAGTGCTTCCGAGCAGGGCATCTACGCCGATCTGCGAGTGACCCTCGACGAAATCCGTCTGCTGCGCGAAGAACAGCAAACCTTGCCGACCCCAAAAAATCTGGCTGACGAAGGTTTCGCGCCGTTTGCTCAGGATGCGAGTTCGGTCAGTCGCGGCGGTCATGCCTGGCAATTGCTGGCCGACACTGCCTATTTCGGCCACAGCCAGGCACCCGCCGTCGCCGGTTCGTTCGTGATGCTGTTGAGCGCCGATCACAGCGCTGCACCGGACATCTGGCTCAACCGCGATGCCGATCTCAAAGTGCCGACCGAACTGACCGACGCCGCCCTGTCCGCGTCAGGCTGGAAACAGATCGTCGCGCAATACGATGCCGGGGTTACCCGCGAACATCGCCATTGATTCCTCGCCCTCACCCGAAAGAAGACCGTTTGCCCATGTCTATTTCATCGTCCCGCCGTCCATTGTTGCGTCTGTTTTTAGCCGGTCTCTGTGCCTGCCTGCTGAGCCCGTTGGCCAGCGCCGATCCCGCCAAACGCCTGCGCATCGGCATCACCCTGCATCCGTATTACAGCTATGTGGCGAACATCGTCGGCGACAAGGCCGAAGTGGTGCCGCTGATTCCGGCCGGTTTCAACCCGCACGCCTACGAGCCGCGCGCCGAAGACATCAAGCGCATCAGCGGGCTGGACGTGATCGTGCTCAACGGTGTCGGCCATGATGATTTTGCCGACCGCATGATCGCCGCCAGCGAAACGCCGAACGTCAAAACCATCGAAGCCAACGAAAACGTGCCGCTCTTGGCCGCCACCGGGGTCGCCGCGCGCGGGGCCGGAAAAGTGGTCAACCCGCACACGTTCTTGTCGATCAGCGCCTCGATCGCCCAGGTCAACAACATCGCCCGCGAACTGGGCAAACTCGACCCGGACAACGCCAAAACCTACACGCAGAACGCCCGCGCTTACGGCAAACGCCTGCGGCAGATGCGCGCCGACGCGCTGGCCAAGCTGACCGAGGCGCCGAACGCCGAGTTGCGCGTGGCCACGGTGCACGCGGCTTACGACTACCTGCTGCGTGAATTCGGTCTGGAAGTGACGGCAGTGGTTGAGCCGGCGCACGGCATCGAGCCGAGCCCGAGCCAGTTGAAGAAGACCATCGATCAACTGCGCGAACTGGACGTGAAAGTGATCTTCTCGGAGATGGATTTCCCGTCGAGTTACGTCGATACCATTCAGCGTGAATCCGGGGTGAAGCTGTACCCGCTGTCGCACATCTCCTACGGCGAATACACCGCCGACAAGTACGAAAAGGAAATGACCGGCAACCTCAACACCGTGGTGCGGGCGATTCAGGAGTCGGGGGCATGACTTCAAAAGAAACCCTCCTGAACAAACCCGGTCCCCCTGTGGGAGCGGGCTTGCTCGCGAATGCGTCCGTTCAGTCAATATCTTCATCGGATGAAACACCGCTTTCGCGAGCAAGCTCGCTCCCACAGGTCTGCGGGCCGACGCTGGATTTTGCTGAGGTTTGTCTGACGCTGGGGCGGACGACGATTCTCGACAAGGTCAGTTTTCAGGTGCAGCCCGGCAACGTACACGCATTGGTCGGACCCAACGGTGGCGGCAAGAGTTCGTTGATCAAAACCCTGCTCGGGCAGATGCCGCATCAAGGCCAGCTCAGCCTGCAATGGCCCGGCGAGCCCGGCACCATCGGTTATGTGCCGCAGGCGCTGGAATTCGATCGCGGCCTGCCGATGACCGTCGACGATTTCATGGCCGCGATGTGCCAACGTCGCCCGGCGTTCCTCGGTTTGAGCAAACACTACGCCGGCGCCATCGGTGATGCGCTGGAACGTGTCGGCATGCAGGACAAACGCAAGCGGCGCATGGGCGCGCTGTCCGGCGGTGAGCGGCAGCGGGTTTTGCTCGCACAGGGTTTGATTCCGGCGCCGCAATTGCTGGTGCTTGATGAGCCGATGTCGGCTCTCGACGAAGCCGGGATTCAGGTGTTCGAACGCCTGCTCGGCGATTGGCGCGCGGCCGGCATCACGGTGTTGTGGATCGAGCATGATCTGGAAGCCGTCGGCCGTCTGGCCGATCGCGTCACCGGCCTCAATCGTCGCGTGCTGTTCGACGCCACACCTCGCGAGGCGTTGACCCCGGAGCGTCTGCTGACACTGTTTTCGACCCATCCACGGAGCGCGAGCTGATGAGTTACGAAGCCTTTCGTTTGATGGTTCAAGGCTGGGCCTCGTCCGGTTATCTGCCGGAAGCGCTGGCCTACGGTTTTGTCGTCAATGCGCTGCTCGCCGGCCTGTTGATCGGCCCGGTGCTCGGCGGCCTCGGCACGCTGGTGGTGGTCAAGCGCTTCGCGTTTTTCTCCGAAGCAGTCGGTCACGCCGCGCTGACCGGCGTGGCCATTGGCATTCTGCTTGGCGAACCCTACACCGGGCCGTACGGCAGTCTGTTCGGCTACTGCCTGTTGTTCGGCATCCTGCTCAATTACCTGCGCAACCGTACCGGTCTGGCGCCAGATACCTTGATCGGCGTGTTCCTCTCGGTGTCGCTGGCCTTGGGTGCGAGCCTGCTGCTGATTCTCGCCGGCAAGATCAACGTGCACATTCTGGAGAACGTGCTGTTCGGCTCGGTGTTGACCGTCAATGGCAATGACCTGGCGGTGCTGGCCATCGTCGGTTCGCTGGTCATGGCGTTGGCACTGCCGCTGTACAACCGCATCATGCTCGCCAGTTTCAACCCGCAACTGGCGGCGGTGCGCGGCGTCGCGGTGAAGACCCTGGATTATCTGTTCGTGATTCTGGTGACCTTGATCACTGTGGCGGCGGTGAAGGTTATCGGCGCGATTCTGGTCGGTGCACTGCTGGTGATTCCCGCCGCTGCGGCACGCTTGCTCAGCCAGTCGCTCAAGGGCTTTTTCTGGTGTTCAGTGTTGATCGCTACTGTGAGCACCTTGTGCGGGATTCTCGCGCCAATCGTTTTCGATCTGCCGATTCCGTCCGGCGCCGCGATCATTCTGGTTGCCGGCATCGCCTTCGCCCTCGCCGCCATCGCGCGCGGTGTCGTCCCGAGTCTGAAAGGGAATCTTGGATAAATGACTTTTTCAATGCGCAAACTGACCTTGGCCATGGCCCTGTGTGGCGTGGTCAGCACTCCGGTGTTCGCCGCCGAAAGCACCAAGCCGCTGCACGTGCTGGCGTCGTTGCCGATCACTTACGGCTTGGGCGAAGTGTTGCTCAAAGGCACTGACGTAAAGCTCGAACGCGCGGCGCCGGCGAATCTGCCGGGCAGTCGCCAGACCGCTTATTTCACCGGACGCGGCGCGCCGGCGCTGAGCAAACTGGCGACCGACGCCGACGCGGTGATCGGCGTGCGCTCGCTGTGGGCCGATGATCCGCTGTACCCGATTTCTCGGCGCAGCAATATCCGTATCGTTGAAGTCGACGCCGCGCGCCCGGTGGACGGCGCCCTGCCCGGCATCGCGGTGCAGCCGGATCTGAAGGTGGACGGTTTGAACAGTCAGCCGTGGCTGGCGAGCAACAACATGGGGCGCATGGCCGACGTGATGGCGGCGGATCTGGTGCGTCTGGCACCGAGCGCCAAGCCTGCAATCGAGGCGAATCTGGCGGCGTTGAAACAGCGTTTGCTCAAACTCAGTGCCGACAGCGAGGCGAAGTTGGCCAGCGCGGATAATCTGAGTGTGATGAGTTTGAGTGATCACTTTGGCTATTTGATTGGCAGCCTCAATCTGGAGTTGGTCGGCCAGGATCCACGGCCGGATGCGGAGTGGACGGCTGAGGATCTGCAGAAACTGACGGCGACACTCAAGGACAATGATGTAGCGGTGGTGCTGCATCATCGCCAGCCTTCTGAGGCGGTGAAAGCGGCGGTGGCGGCCTCGGGGAGTCGGTTGGTGGTGTTGAGTACCGATGCGGCGGATCCGGTGGCGGAGCTGGAGGGGAATGTGGATTTGGTGCTTAAGGGGTTGAGCGGGGTTTAATTCAGTTCGACCGCGTTATCGTTCTTCGCGAGCAAGCCCGCTCCCACATTTGGAATGCATTCCCCTGTGGGAGCGGGCTTGCTCGCGAAGAGGCCTGACCTGACAACACATTCTCAAGACATGAAAAAACCCGCTAACCGTCACCGGTTCAGCGGGTTTGTTTTTGCCTGATGACTTACTGCGCCGCGACCTGCGCTTCCATCTTCTGACGCAAGCTCAGCGGACGCATGTCGGTCCAGACTTCTTCGATGTAGGCCAGGCATTCCTTTTTCAGGCCGCTCTTGCCCACGGTGCGCCAGCCTTCCGGCACGGCCTTGTAGTCCGGCCAGATCGAGTACTGCTCTTCGTGGTTGACCACGACCTGAAAGAGGATGTCCTCGCGGTCGAATACTGACGTCATGCTGGTTCTCCATCGTTGTAAGGGTGGGCTGCACAACGGGTGCAGCCGGGTATAAAGAAAGAACGTTCGGCGCGGCGAAAAATTTACACAGCGGTGGTGGCAGCGGCCAACGCGCGGCCGAAGATCTCGGCGACACGGTCGATCTCCGCCGCAGTAATCACCAGCGGCGGCAGGAAACGCACAACGGCGCCATGCCGACCGCCGAGCTCCAGAATCAACCCGCGCTTAAGGCATTCACGCTGCACCAGCGGCGCCAATCGCGCGAAGGCCGGCGGATGACCGAGCGCATCCGCCGCACCGTTCGGGTCGACCAGTTCAACCCCGAGCATCAGACCGCGACCGCGAATATCGCCGAGTTGCGGGAAGTCGCGCTGCAGAATCCGTAAGTGCTCGCTCAAGCGTTCGCCCATGGCGGCGGCATGTTCGCAAACCTTGTGTTCGACCAGATAACGCATCACCGCCGACCCGGCAGCCATCGCCATTTGATTGCCACGGAAGGTGCCGGCGTGCGCGCCCGGCTGCCAGGTGTCGAGCCAGTCGCGATAGACCACCACCGCCAGCGGCAGACTGCCGCCGATGGCTTTGGACAGCACCACCACATCCGGCACGATGCCAGCGTGTTCGAACGCAAACATCTTGCCGGTGCGGGCGAATCCGCTTTGAATCTCGTCGACGATCAATGCGACGCCGGCCTTCTCGGTGATCCGGCGCAAACCGCGCAGCCACTCGATGTCGGCCGGAATCACTCCGCCCTCGCCCTGCACTGCTTCGACGATCACCGCTGCGGGCAGTTGCACGCCGGCTTCGGGGTCGTTGAGCAGGTTGTCCAGATAGCTCAAATTGGCCTTCACACCCGCCGCGCCACCAAGGCCAAACGGGCAACGGTAGTCGTACGGGAACGGCATGAACTGCACGCCGTTACTGAGCAATGCGCCCAACGGTTTCTTCGGCCCCAGACTGCCCATCAGGCTCAACGCGCCCTGGCTCATGCCGTGATAACCGCCGGAAAACGACAGCACGGTGCTGCGTCCGGTGGCCGTGCGCACCAGTTTCAATGCGGCTTCCACGGCATCAGTACCGGTGGGGCCGCAGAACTGGATCTTCGCTTCTGCTGCCAAAGCCGCTGGCAGCAAAGCAAATAGATCCTGAACAAATTGATCCTTGACCGGCGTGGTCAGGTCCAGCGTGTGCAGCGGCAATTCATCGGCCAGCACTTGCTGGATCGCTTCGATCACCACCGGGTGGTTATGCCCCAACGCCAGCGTGCCGGCACCGGCCAGGCAATCGATGAACGTGCGCCCTTCAACGTCTTCGACGTACAGACCTTTGGCGCGTTTGAGCGCCAGCGGAATGCGCCGCGGATAGCTGCGAGCATTGGATTCCTGTTGCGCCTGACGCGCGAGCAGCGGCGATTCGCTGAACTGGTACAGCGTTTCCGCCGGCACCGAGGTGACCCGGGCCGACGACTCTTCAATAAGGCTGGTGGCGACTGACATCTCTCGACCCTCAATACGCTATGGATAGTGACCAAAACAGCACACCGGGCAGGTGCGCGTTCCGGTCGCGGGGCGCACTTGCAGGTTTTCCTGTTCTGGAAACGCTTCAGCGTGTCGAGGATTTAGACCCTTGATCGAGTTGTCAGCTGGAGTCTGCCAACGGCTTGCTCATGGGCTGTGTCTGCAGGCCTTTGTCGTTAAGGGCTGGCGCCGATTCGCGGTAGCCCAGATGGTGATAAAACGGCTCACCGGTGCGGGTGCTGTTGAGTTGAAAATGGATCGCCCCGCGAATGCGCAGCCAGCCTTCAAGATCTGCCATCAGCGCTCTGCCTGCACCGCGTCGAAAACACTCCGGCTGTACGTAACAGAACGTGATATCGCCATTCGCTGTGGCCATGCCGACGCCGACCGGTTTGTCGTCGAGCAGGGCGATGTTGAGGTAGAGCTGCGGGTTGGCGAACCAGGCGCTGATGTCTTCAGCTGACTGTCGGGAAATCCATTCGCTGACCCGTCGGGGGTCGTTGCGATGATCAAGTGCGCAGCCGATGCGGATAGAACGTTCGATGATGCCGGCGTCAGCCAGAGTGGCGGGACGAATGCAGATGGGGGCTTCCATGGCGCAGTTTCCTCAATCCATTGAGATAAAGCTGGGGCTGACCTTACCGCCACCAACTCCGTATAGCGACCGCCAAGAAGTTACATTTAATGAGTAACCCCTGTAGGAGCTGCCGAAGGCTGCGATCTGTTGATCTTGCTCTTCAAGATCAAGATCAAAAGATCGCAGCCTTCGGCAGCTCCTACAGGGGGAGTGGTATCAGAGAGGTTGCAGCGGCATGCTCAGTTCGACGCGCAAACCGTCCGGGCGGCTGTCGAAATGCAGGGCGCAATCACAACGCTGGACGATCGCCTGAACAATCGCCAGTCCCAGGCCGCAACCAGTGCTCTGACCATTGCGCCAGAAACGCTGGGTCAGGTGCTGCAAATCGTCCGGCGCAATGCCCGGGCCATGGTCGCGCACGACAAAACGCACGCGGTTGCCGGTAGTCTCCATGCTCACTTCCACCGCGCAATCTTCCGGTGTATGGCGCAGCGCGTTGTCGAGCAGATTGCGCAACGCGGCAATCGCTAACACCGCCGGCATTTGCAACGGCGCCTCCGACAGTTGGGCAGGCAGTTGCAGTTTGATCCGCAGCCGCTCGCCGCCGGTGGCATCCTGAATCGCCAACCGCGCGACTTGCTCGGCACTGCATTGCGAGCCGTCGTCGAACGACAAACTGCCCTCAACCCGCGCCAGCAACAGCAATTGCTCAAGGGTGCGGTGCAAGCGGTCAGCACCCTCCTCGGCCCGCGCCAGTGACTGATCGCGGGCGCTGCCTTCGGTCATGCGCGCGACTTGCAGGTGCGTTTTAATCGCTGTCAGCGGGCTGCGCAGTTCATGGGCGGCGTCACCGGTCAGACGGCGTTCGCGCTCGATGGTTTTGCCGATGCGCTGGAACAACTGATTCTGCGTATCCAGCAGCGGTTTCAATTCGCTGGGAAATGACTGCAATTGCAACGGTTCCAGCGAGTCGGCATTACGCCGCATCAACGCTTCGCGCAGTCGATTGAGCGGGGCCAATCCTTGACCGATGCCCAGCCACAGCAGACACAAGCAGCCAAGCAACGCCACACCCACAGGCACTGAAGCGGCCAGCAGAATCGACATGTTCAGCGCCTCACGTTCGATCTGCCGATCCGCCGTGGTGATGCGCACATCGCCGCGCGCGAGGGTGAAACTGCGCCACGGCGCGCCGTCGATCATCTGATCGTGGAAACCCATTTTCTCGGCTTCCAGCGCTTGTTCAGGATTGTTGTGGCTGCGGGCGAGAATTTCCCCGCGTAACGAACTGACCTGACACGCCATGCCGCCGGGAATGTTCAGTTGCTCCGCGCTGAAGTGAGTGCCCTCGCCTTTGCTCGGCAGAGCCGGCAACTGCTCCAACAAACCGGCGACCATGCGCGCCGACGCCACCAGGCGCTGGTCGAGGGAAAACATCATCTGGTTGCGCAGGTCGCTGAGCATCCAGGCCGCGGCCAGCGCCCAGATCAGCGCGAACGCGGCGCCGAGGGTCAGGCTCAGACGCAGTCGCAGACTCATCACTTGCGTTGATCTCCGCCATCCGCCGGGCCGAGGCGATAGCCCAGACCGCGCACGGTTTCGACGATGCCTTTGCCGAGTTTGCTGCGCAGGTGGTGAATGTGCACGTTGAGGGCGTTGCTTTCCAGCTCATCGTTGAAGCCGTAGACGCTGTCTTTCAACTGTTCGGTGGAAAGCACCCGGCCGCGATTGTGCAACAGCGCTTGCAGCAGTGATTGCTCGCGTCGCGACAGATCGACCGGCTGCCCGGCGAGCATGGTTTCGCGGCTGCTTGGGTCATAAGTCAGTGCGCCGTGCTCGATCAGATTGACGCTGCGACCGGCGACGCGGCGCAACAGGGTTTGCAGACGCGCGAACAGTTCGCGCAGATCGAAGGGCTTGAGCAGGTAATCGTCGGCGCCGGCCTGCAAGCCATCGACGCGATCAGTGACCGAATCGCGCGCGGTCAGAATCAGCACCGGAATCTCCAGGCCGCTTTGCCGCAATTGTTGCAGCAACTTGAGGCCATCTTCGTCGGGCAGGCCGAGATCGAGCACCATCACGTCAAATTCCGCGACTTTGAGCATCGCCCGCGCCTTCGACGCGGTGTTGACGTGCTCAACGGTCAGACCCTGAGCCGTGAGACCGGCAACGATCCCGCTGGCGATCAGCTCGTCGTCTTCGCAAACCAGTACGTGCATGGGAGCTCCGTGAGCAAAAAAGGCGATTCGAACAGACAAAGATTAAGTGGCAATTATGGCAAGTGATTTCGCTGACGAGAAGAGGAGAAGCAACGGTGGCTCGGCGAGTCCTGTTAAACAGCTTCTGTTAAATATCCACCTTATCGAGGCCACACTCAAATATTAGATGATAGAAATAAACAGAACAACATGCCCATCTCACATTTACCCGTTAGTGCATTACTGTCTACACCACAGGAATAATCCTGCTCACAACTTAAACACGGAACAATTATGCCCAAACTAAAGAACTTCGTCGCCGTCGACTGGCGCGCAGGAAAAGACAAAATCTACTTCTTCTTTAAAGACCCCGAGACCTACTCTCGATTCGATATTGATGATAACCGCGTCATTGACGGCCACCCCACTACCGTCGGATACCAAAACTGGCATGACTTCCATATCCACGTTGAAAATTTGCGTTTCGGTTTCACCACCACAGGTTTCAAAGACGCAGAATATATGGCGTTTGACTCCGATATCTTGTGGTTATTCTACTATGACCGCGAGCAACCTATGGTCTGCAAATACGATCAGGATCTCGACAAAGTTAATAGCTTCATGCCCCTCTCCAAATCTCCCTGGTTTAAATTGGAACCCTTCTTCGATCGAATTGTTGCTGGTACTTGGCGAGAACGAGCACACCAGCCGCGGGAATTTGAGTTCTTGCTCAATGATGGTACCTGCCTGCTTCTGAATCTCACGAATGACGTAAACATACTGCGCCTCTTCCCTATCGACGCTCTCTACCCCGCGCTGACCCACTTTAAAGACAGGATCATAACCGCCGTGCAAAACGACCGGTCACTGGCAGAGAGTCATTACTATGTTTTTCTGACGGGAAACCAGTACCTCAGGTTCAACCTTTGGACGCGTGAATTGCTCGCAGGACCGACTGACGTCAATGATGGAAACTGGCCAGGACTATTACGAGATTGAACCGATTCATCAAGGCGCGTGTCGGGCGGGCGAATTTCCGGTGAGGTTAATCATCCGCCAGGCCGTGCCCAAAAAAGTTATACCCGCAACACACCCCCATTACTTTTAATAAAATTTTCAATGTGAGTTTTAACATGAGCAAAAACTTTGTAGCGGTTGACTGGCGCTCCGGCCCCGACCGTATTTACTTCTTTTTCAAGGACTACAACTACTATAAACGCTTCGACCTTGGAGACAATAAAGTCCCCCCCGGCTATCCCGCCATTGTTACTGATCATTGGCATGGTTTCGACAAGGCTGCCGAATATTTGTACTTCGGCTTCACCACCACTGCCCCCAGCTGGGACGGAGGTAACGATACCCTCTGGCTATTCTATGAGGAAGACGATGCACCTTACGTCTGCGAGTTCAACCAGAAAACCGACAAAGCCCGCTCAAAAAAACCTATCGAACAGTCCATATGGGCAGTATTGCAACCTTACTTCTACAACATAGTGGGTGTCATGTGGGCTGAAAGTTCGGCCGACAAGGAAGTTTATTGGTTTCTAATGAATGACGGCAACTATTTAGTCTATGACCTGTATTCCAAAGCATTCGAAATACGTCCCCTGAAAAACTCTCCTTGGGCGGAATTGGAACAATACAAATACCGTATGATGACTGCAGTAACAAACGACTACCCGACCTTCGATAGATATTTTTACGTATTCCTGGACGACAATCAGTATCTGAAATATGAACAAAGCTCGAAAAAAATAACCGGGCCCCATGCTGTTTCCGACGTCTCTTGGCCCGGGCTGATAAAGGACTGAAGTCTCCTGTAAGCTTCTGTGCGCTGGCGTCGGACTCCCCATCCGTAATCAATGGGGATGGCGGTTAATCATCGGTTAATCGCCACCGCCCATTGTTCACCCCACTTGCACAGGGACAAGGCTCCTCCATGCGTCATTTTTTTCTTTTGTTTGCACTGCTGATTTCGAGTCTGGCCCAGGCCGGGAATAATCCTTTCGAATCAAAACCGGAATTTTTGCCGGTCGACAAGGCGTTCGTCCTCACGTCCGAACGCCTGGAATCCGGTGAAACCCAGCTGTTCTGGCAAATCACTGACGGCTACTACCTGTATCAGAAACGCCTGAAATTCGATGGGCTGAACGCCGAACAACAACCAGCGCTGCCAACAGGTGAATCCCACAGCGATGAGTTTTTCGGTGAGCAACCGGTTTACCGCCAGGGCCTGGAGGTGAAAATCCCGGCCTCGGCCAGCGGCCAGATCAAAGTCAGCTATCAGGGCTGCGCCGATGCCGGTCTGTGCTATCCACCGCAAACCCGCGTGATTGATCTGGGGGGCAAAGCCGCCGTCGCTGCCAGTACCGAAGCGCCGGATCAAGCCTTGGCCAGCAGCCTGCAACAACGGGCGCTGGGCTGGAGTTTGCTGGTGTTCTTCGGCCTTGGTCTGTTGCTGGCCTTCACCCCTTGCACGTTGCCGATGTTGCCAATTCTGGCGGGCATGGTCGTCGGCAGCGGCGCCACTCCGCGTCGTGGTTTTGCGCTGGCCGGCAGTTATGTGATTTGCATGGCGCTGGTGTATGCCGCGATGGGCGTGATTGCCGCGCTGCTCGGCGCCAACCTGCAAGCGTGGCTGCAAAACCCTTGGCTGCTCGGCACCTTTGCCGCGATCTTCGTGGTGCTGGCATTGCCGATGTTCGGCTTCTTTGAACTGCAACTGCCGGTGGCGCTGCGTGATCGTCTTGAACACGCCTCACGCAGTCGCAGTGGTGGCAGCCTGATCGGTGCCGGTGTGCTCGGTGCGTTGTCCGGTCTGCTGGTCGGCCCGTGCATGACCGCGCCGCTGGCCGGAGCATTGCTGTATATCGCGCAAAGTGGCAATGCGTTGCACGGCGGTTTGATTCTGTTCTCGCTGGGAATTGGTATTGGCGTACCGCTGTTGCTGCTGGTGACTGTCGGCAATCGCTTCCTGCCAAAACCGGGTGCGTGGATGAACCTGCTCAAAGGCGTGTTCGGTTTCCTCTTTCTTGCTACCGCGTTGCTGATGCTGCGTCCGGTGCTGGATCCGTCGTTGTGGCTGGGCCTGTGCGGTGCGCTGCTGTTGATCGCCGCTTACAGCGCCTGGAAACAATCCGAAGGCTTTGGCCGAGTTGCGCAGATGTTCGGCGCCGCTGCACTGCTGCTGGGTTTGTGGGGCAGTTTACTGGTGATCGGCGCGGCAGGCGGCAGTGATGATCCGTACCAACCACTGCAGGTTTACAGTGCCGGTCGCACCGCAAGCGCCGCACCGGATGGCCACGAAGCGTTCACCACCGTCAAGGATCCTGCCGCTTTGCAAAGCGAACTGGATGCTGCGAAAGCCAAGGGCCAGTGGGTGCTGCTCGATTACTACGCCGACTGGTGCGTGTCGTGCAAAGTCATGGAGAAACAGGTGTTCGGCAAAGACAAGGTGATGCAGGCGCTGAGCGATGTGCGTCTGCTCAGGCTTGATGTCACCGCCGACAACGCTGCCAGCCGCGAACTGCTCAGCCGTTACAAAGTGCCGGGGCCACCGAGTTTCGTCTGGATCGGCACTGACGGCGAAGAACGCCGCAGCCAGCGTATCACCGGCGAAGTCGATGCCGACACCTTCCTGCAACGCTGGGCCACCACCCGGGACGCCAATTAATGCTGACTTTCACCCTCGGCACTTTTGCCATCGCGCTTAACCACCTGCTGCTGATCAGTGCTTTGGCGCTGGCGACGTTTGTTGGCTGGCGGGTGGCCAAGCGCGGCGGTGATAACCCCGAGTCGGCGCTGTTCAGTCTGTTTCTGCTGGGCATGTTGGCCGCGCGCATCGCGTTTGTGCTGATGTACTGGTCGCACTACCGCAATGACCCGTGGCAAATCATCGACCTGCGCGATGGTGGTTTTCTGGCCTGGCCGGGGGTGATCGTTCTGCTGTTGGCAGCGCTGTATCGCGGCTGGCGTCGTCCGGGCTTGCGTCGACCGTTGGGTTTTGGCGTGGCCAGTGGCGTGGTGTTCTGGCTGTTGGCGACGCTGTCACTGAACATTTACGAACAGGGCACGCGCCTGCCGGACATCGCCCTGCGCAATGCCGCCGGGGAGACGGTCAAACTCAGCGATTATCAGGGTGGCCCGCTGGTGATCAACCTCTGGGCGACCTGGTGCCCGCCGTGCCGACGGGAAATGCCGGTGCTGGAAAACGCTCAGCAACAACGTCCCGACCTGACCTTCCTGTTCGTCAATCAGGCGGAAAGCATGCAAAGCGTTGCGACGTTTCTCGAAACCCAGGGCCTGAGCCTGAACAACGTGTTGTTCGATCGCGGCGGCCGACTCGGTCAAGCCGTGGGCTCCATGGCTTTGCCGACTACGCTGTTCTATAGCCCTGATGGCCGCCTGTTGGGCAGCCATTTGGGTGAATTGTCCAATGCCAGCCTGGCGCGCGCACTGGAAAACTTCGACACCGCGCCTTCAAGTCCCAATCCGGCCGCAGCGACGGTCAACTCTGCAAGGAAACTGCCATGCCTCGCCTCCGCCACCTGCTGACGCTGACTCTGGGCACTGCCCTGTTGCACCTGCCGTCCGTGCAGGCCGCTGAAGAACTGCCGGCCGCGATCAAACAGATCGAAGCCAAAGGCGCGAAAATCGTCGGCCAGTTCGATGCTCCCGACGGTTTACGCGGCTATGCAGCGCAATACCAGAATCGCGGCATGGCGCTGTACCTGACCGCGGATGGCAAACACGTGATTCTCGGCAATATGTACGACGCCGACGGCAAGGATCTGAGCAGCGAACCGTTGCAGAAACTGGTCTATGCGCCAATGGCCAAGGAAGTCTGGGCCAAGTTCGAGGCGAGCAACTGGATTCAGGACGGCAACAAAGATGCACCGCGTACCGTGTATCTGTTCAGCGACCCGAACTGCCCGTATTGCAACATGTTCTGGGAACAGGCGCGGCCCTGGGTGAAGTCCGGCAAGGTGCAATTGCGTCACATCATGGTCGGGATCATCCGCGAAGACAGCCCGGGCAAATCCGCTGCACTGCTGGCCGCAAAAGACCCGGCCAAAGCCCTGGAAGATCACGAAAAGGCTGGCAAGGGCAGCTCGCTCAAAGCCTTGAAAGATATTCCCGCAGCCGTGCAAACCAAACTGGCGGCGAACATGCAGTTGATGGAAGACCTGGATTTACAGGCCACCCCGGCGATTTTCTACATGGATGCCAAGGGCGAGCTGCAACAGCAACAAGGCGCGCCTTCGCCGGACAAATTGGCGCAGATTCTTGGGCCTAAGTAAGCAAGATCAAATGATCGCAGCCTGCGGCAGCTCCTACAGGGGAATGCGTTTCCTGTAAGAGCTGCCGCAGGCTGCGATCTTTTCAATGGCGCTCAGCCAAAAAGGCAAGCAACACCTCCGTAACAAACTGCGCATTCTCCAGATTGGAGATATGCCCCGCTTCCGGCACCAGCGCCCACGGGCAACCAATCAACTCGGCCATTTCCTTTGCCTCTGACGGTGGTCGCGGTTTGTCCTGATCGCCGCACAGCACCAGCGTGCTGGCAGCGCTCAATTCGCTCAGACGCGGCAACAAATCTTCGCGGCCAAAGGTGATGCGCCCCATCGGCACGATGCTTTCGCGCAGGCGATCTGCGCTGTACGCCGCCAGTTTCGCGCGGAATGCCTGATACAGCGGCGACTGCGGATCGATGCCCGGGCGGAAGAAGATCGGTACGACGATGTCGAGCAGTTGCTCGGAGATTTCACCGGCGTCTTCGATTTGCTTGAACAGCGAGAAATAGTACTGGCGGGTAGGTTCCGGTTCAACGCCGAGGTAGGTGTCCATCAGCACCAGCCCGTTGATCCGCTGCGGTGCCGCCAGCGCGAGACGTGCGCCCCACATTCCGCCGACCGACAATCCGACGAGAGTGACCTGATCAATCTGTAGATGATCGAGCAAGGCCTGCGCCTGCCGGGCGATGTCATCGAGGGAGGTGGTGCCTTCCGGTAGCCGGCCTGACTCGCCGTGGCCCCACAGATCGAGGGCGATCACCCGGTAGTGTGGCGACAACGCGGCGATCTGCGGCGCCCACATGGCGTGATCCCACAGATAGCTGCCGGCGAGCAGTACCGCCGGGCCGGTGCCTTGATCAATGTAATGCAGCGCTTGTCCGTCAACCGTAAAGAAGGGCATCGATTCACCTGCGCGGTAAAAAACAGAACCGGCAGACTGAGCTGCCGGTTGGTTGTCGTCAATCGGGGAAATGATGCGGTTTGTGTTGAGGCTGATGACGCCTTCGCGAGCAAGCCCGCTCCCACAGGGGAACGCATTCCAACGGTGGGAGCGGGCTTGCTCGCGAAGGGGCCCGTGCAGACACTAGAGAATTAAAGCCCTTCCAGCTCCGCCATCAAATCATTCAACCGATCCACCTTCTCCTCGGTAATGTCACTCGCCGCCAGCCCATCAATGTACTCGGCCAACTCCTCCACCGTGCTGCACTCGAACATCGCCCGCAGCGGCACATCTCGTTGCAAGGATTTCTGCACCCGCGAGGCGATCTGCGTGGCCAGCAACGAATGCCCGCCCAGTTCAAAGAAGTTGTCGCGCACACCGACCTGCTCGACCTTCAACACCTCGGCCCAAATGTCCGCCAGCGTCTGCTCCAGTTCATTGCGCGGCGCCAGATAATCCTGACTCTGCAGTTGACCGATCTCCAGCGCCGGCAAGGCTTTGCGATCAAGTTTGCCGTTGGCATTCAGCGGCAGTTGATCGAGCCACAACCAGTGCAGCGGCACCATGTATTCCGGCAGTTCGGCGCGCAGACGCTGCTTGATCCGCTCAAGGCGCTCGCTCGGATTGAGTGCCGAATCGGCCGCCACCAGATAACCAACCAAGTGCTTGCCGTTGACGCCCTCCTGCACACCGACCGCGCCATCGCGCACTTCCGGTTGTTCATGCAAACGCGCTTCGATCTCACCCAGCTCAATCCGATAACCGCGAATCTTCACCTGATGGTCAACGCGGCCAACGTACTCCAACAACCCATCGCTGCGACGTCGCGCCAAGTCACCGGTGCGATACAGACGTTCGCCCGGCGCACCGAACGGGTTCGGCACAAACACCGGCGCCGTGCGCAGCGGATCACTGACATAGCCGCGACCGACGCCCGTGCCCGCCACACACAACTCACCCACCGCACCCAACGGCACCAGTTCCAGCGCGCCATCGAGCAGATACAGCAAGTTGTTGTCGGTCGGCGTGCCGATCGGCAAATAACTGCCGCGCGTCGAAGCCATGTCGACCCGGAAGAACGCCACGTCATCGGAACATTCCGCCGGGCCATACGCGTTGACCAGACCAATCTGCGGATAACGCAGCAACCACTGATGCGCCAGCTCCGGCGGCATCGCCTCACCGGTCGGCAACATCCAGCGCAAGCCATCGAGACTCAGGCGATCCGCGGCGAGCATGCCCTGAATCAGCGAAGGCACACTCTCCAGCACGGTGATGCCTTGCGCTTGCACATGCTTCAGCAGACCTTGCGGATCGTGGGCAATCGTATTCGGCACAATGTCCACTCGCGCGCCGAACAGCGGCGCGGCAAGGAACTGCCAGACCGAAATATCGAAGCTCTGCGAAGCGGTCTGCGCGATCACATCGGCGTCACACAAATTCAAATACGGCACCTTGCTCAACTGGTTATTGAGCATGCCGCGCTGTTCGACCATCACGCCTTTCGGCAGGCCGGTGGAGCCCGAGGTGTAGATCACGTAAGCGAGGTTGTCCGGGCCGCTGTAAATGCCAGGATTCGTCGCCGACAACGCCAAGGCCTGCACTTCTTCCCAAACCAGAAGCCGTGGACGATTGGCGCAGCTGAATTCATCGAGCAAGGTCTGCGCCTGTTCGCGACACGCCTCGCTGCACACCAGCAGCGGCGTGCGGCTCAGCTCGATGATGCGTTGCAAACGCTGACTTGGCAGCCCCGGATCCAGCGGCAGATAACCCGCGCCCGCCTTGAAGCTGCCGATAATCATGCCGAGCAGGTCGAGATTGCGTTCGGCGAGCAACGCCACCGGTTGATCCGTCTGCACACCCGCCGCGACCAGTGCATGGCCGAGGCGGTTGGCGTTGTGGTTCAGCTCGGCATAGCTCTGTTGCTGATCAAGGCACGTCGCGGCGATGCGTTGCGGATGCGCGGTAACCTGCGTTTCGAACAGCGCCACATAGCTCTGCTCCAGCGGATAATCGTGGGCACTCTGGTTGCAACCATGCAGCAGGAAGTCCTGCTCCTCAGCGCCCAACAGCGGCAGATCAGCCATGTCGCCATGGAAGCCCTCGACCAGCGCCAGCAGCAGACGCTTGAACTCGCCGAGCATGCGCTCGATGGTCGATTCGTCGAAATAACGCTGGTCATACGACAGGTGCAGACCAAGGTCATCGCCCGGGTAGCACACCGCCGTCAACGGGAAGTTAGTGTGGGTTCGTCCGGAGTCCGAGGTCGCGTTCAGGCTCTGCGCGCGATCCAGCACCGAGACTTCCACCGGGGCATTTTCGAAGACGAACAGGCTGTCGAACAGCGGCTGGCCTTTCGGCAATTCGCTTTGTTCCTGAATGTTTACCAGCGGCAGGTATTCGTACTCGCGCAGTTGCATGTTGCTGTCGAGCAAAGCGCTGAGCCACTGACGCACGCTGCTGCGTTCATCGTCCGCCGGCATCTGCACCCGCAGCGCGATGCTGTTGATGAACAGACCGACGGTGCGTTGCATCTCCGGCATGTCCACCGGACGCCCGGCCACAGTCACGCCGAACAGCACGTCACGATCGCCGCTCATACGGCGCAGCACCAAGGCCCACGCAGCTTGAGCAAAAGTGTTGATAGTCAGTTGATGCGCTTGCGCCAATTCACGCAGACGCACTCCGTCCTCGACATTGAGACGGGTGTAGCGGTCGCCGACGATCATGCCGCCGCTTTCACCGGCATGTTCACGCAAGAACGGACGGTCGCTCGGGATCGGCGTGGTGCGCTCGAACCCTTGCAGATTCTGCTGCCACCACTGCCGCGCTTCGGCGAGACTCTGGCGTTGCAGCCAGCCGATGTAATCGCGATAACGCGGCGGCACGGCGAGTTGCGCTTCGCGGCCTTCACCCAGAGCGGTGTAGATCTCGAAGAAATCGTTCATCAGCAACGAGCGGCACCAGGCATCGATAAGGATGTGGTGATTGCTCATCATGAACCAGTAACGCGCCGCGCCGACCTTGATCAGGCGCAGGTGGAACGGTGCCTGATTGAGCAGATCGAAACCGGCCTCGCGCTCGCTTTTCAGCAGCGCTTGCAGCTTCGGTTCCTGCTCGGGTTCGGCGATGGCGCTCCAGTCCAGATATTCGATTGGCGTGCGACCCGGCGTGTGAATCACTTGCAGCATGTCTTCGCCGACGTTCCAGCAGAACGAGGCGCGCAATGCTTCATGACGGGCGATCACCGCTTGCCAGGCTTGGGCGAAACGCTCGGCGTCGAGTTCGCTGTTGATGCGGTAGCGATCCTGCATGTAGTACAGACCGGTGCCCGGTTCGAGCAAGGTGTGCAACAACATGCCTTCCTGCATCGGCGTCAACGGATAGACGTCTTCGATGTGCGCGACCGGCACCGGCAAGGCATCGAGTTGCGCCTGAGTCAGTCTGGCCAGCGGGAAGTCCGACGGCGTCAGACCACCGGCTTCGTCTTGCAGGCAATGGCCGATCAGGCTTTGCAGCTCACCGAGGTACGCATCGGCCAGATCGTGGATGGTTTGCGCGTCGTAACGCTCGGCGCTGAACGTCCAGCGCAAGAGCAATTCACCGCCATACACCTGACTGTCGACGCTCAATTCATTCGGCAATGGCGCCTGCGGATCGTGGGCAGCGCCAACCGGCTCATCCAGCGGGCGGAACAGTGCATCGCTGGCGAAGCTCTGGTCGAACTGGCCGAGGTAGTTGAAGGTGACCGGTGCATGCGGCAGCGCCTCCATGCTGCGCTGAGTGAAATCATCGGCCAGATAGCGCAGCACGCCATAACCCAGACCTTTGTGCGGTATCGCGCGCAGTTGCTCTTTGATTGCCTTGATCGAAGCGCCCTGCCCTGCGGCCTCTTCGATGTTGTGCGGGGTCAGACGCAGCGGATAAGCGCTGGTAAACCAGCCGACGGTGCGAGTCAGGTCGATCTCGTCGAACAGGGTTTCGCGACCATGGCCTTCCAGTTGAATCAGCGCCGATGGCTGACCGCTCCAGCGGCACAACACGCGGGCCAGTGCTGTCAGCAGCAGATCGTTGACCTGCGTGCGATAAGCGGCCGGCGCCTGTTGCAGCAGCTGTTTGGTGTGCTCGGCATCGAGGCGCACGATGACGGTTTGTGCATGACGATTCTGCTGGCCGCCCTGCGGGTTTTCGCAAGGCAGATCGGCGTTCTGACCGGCCAACTGGGTTTGCCACCAGTTGAGTTCTTCGCGAAGGGACTCGCTGCCAGCGTAGGCCTGCAAGCGCGAGGCCCAGTCTTTGAAGGCACTGGTTTTTGCCGGCAGTTTCACCGCTTGCTCAGCGTCGAGTTGGCGGTACACGGTTTGCAAATCGTCGAGCAACACGCGCCACGACACGCCATCGACCACCAAGTGATGGATGGCGATAAACAGCCGTTGCTGAGCTTCCGAGCCATCGACCAATACCGCACGCAGCAGCGGGCCTTGCGCAAAGTCGAGGCTGCGCTGGGCATCGGCGAACAGCGCTTCACACTTGTCCATCGACGGCACGCGCACTTGCCACAACACCGCCGCATCCGACACCGGTTGGTGCGTCGCTTGCCACTGGCCGTTGGACTCGGTGAAGCGCAGACGCAGGGCATCATGCTGCTCGATCACCGCCAGCAGCGCTTGCTCCAGACGATGCGGTTGCAGCGCCACGGTTGGCTCCAGCAACAGCGCCTGATTCCAGTGCTGACGCTCAGGGATTTCCGTGTCGAAGAACCAATGCTGAATCGGCGTCAGACGCGATTCACCGGTCACCAGGCCTTGCTCCGCTGTCACTTGTTCGCTGCGGCTGGCCACGGCGGCGAGGGTTCGCACAGTCTGATGCTGGAACAGATCACGCGGGCTGAAATGAATGCCTTGCTGACGCGCGCGGCTGACCACTTGAATCGACAGAATCGAGTCGCCACCGAGTTCGAAGAAATTGTCGTTGAGGCCGACCTGTTCGACATTGAGCACCGCGCACCAGATCTGCGCCAGGGTCTGTTCCAATTCGTTGCTCGGCGCCACGTAATCCTGGCGATTGAGCTCCGGATCCGGCGCCGGCAAGGCGCGGCGGTCGAGTTTGCCGTTGGCGGTCAGCGGCATGCTCGCCAGCAGAATCAGGTGCGTCGGCACCATGTAATCCGGCAGTTGTGTCTTGAGGTGCGACTTGAGGGCTTCGCGCAGTTCAGCCTGTCTGGCTTCGCTTTGCTCGGCGACTTCAGTCACCAGATAGCCCACCAGTTGTTTGCCGCTTGGCGCATCAAGGGCGAGCACCACGGCTTCGCGGATCGAAGCGTGATCAAGCAGACGGGTTTCGATTTCGCCCAACTCGATGCGGAAACCACGAATTTTCACTTGATGGTCGATCCGGCCCAGGTATTCAACCAAGCCATCGCCACGCTGGCGTACCAGGTCGCCGGTGCGGTACATGCGTCCGCCGTCAGCGGCAAACGGATCCGCGACAAAACGCTCAGCAGTGATGCCCGGACGATCGTGATACGCCTGCGCCAGACCCGCGCCGCCGACGAACAATTCACCGGTCGCGCCCTGTGGCACCAGCGCCAGATCGGCGTCAAGAATGTACGCGACACGCGCGCCAATCACGCTGCCGATCGGCACACTGCCCGCACCCTCTTCCAGCACCTCAGGCGCCAGACTGGCCAGTGGCATGACCACGGTTTCCGTCGGGCCGTAGGCGTTGAAGAACATCGTCGGTTTGAACGCTGCACGGATGCGTTGCAGATGTTCGCCGGTCAGCGCTTCACCGCCGGTGATGATCATCCGCACCGGCAGGATCTCGTTTTGCGTCGAGAGGAACTGCGCCAACTGGCTGCCGTAGCTCGGGGTGAAACCGAGCACGTTGATTTTATGCGTGCGGATCAAACCGCAGATTTCTTCCGCGTCCCACTGACCTTGCGCACGCAGCACCACTTGCGCGCCGCTGAGCAGCGGCACCAACAAACGCTCAGTCGCCGCATCGAAGTTGATCGAATAGAAGTGCAGTTCGCAGTCGTCCGGGCGCATGCCAAACCGCTCGATCACGGCCTGACAGTGCATGGCGATTTCGCCGTGGGAAACCACCACGCCTTTCGGCTTACCGGTCGAACCCGAGGTGTAAATCAGGTAGGCCTGATGCTGCGGCAGGCTGATAAACGGCAGCTCAGTGGCCGGGTAATCGGCCAGCGCTGCACTGTCGTCTTCCAGGCACCAACGCGCCACACTCGACGGTAGATCGCCGAGCGCTTCAAACATCGCGCGATCACTGAGCAGCAGCCCAATGCGGCTGTCTTCGATCATGTAATGCAGACGGTCGAGCGGATATTCCGGATCCAGCGGCACATACGCACCGCCCGCCTTGAGAATCGCCAGCAGGCCGATGACCATTTCCAGCGAACGCTCCAGCGCCAGACCGACGCGCACTTGCGGGCCGACGCCACGCTCGCGCAGGGCCCAGGCCAGACGATTGGCGCGGGCGTCGAGTTCGGCGTAGCTCAAAGTCTGCCCGGCGAAAGTCAGGGCCGCTGCGTCCTTGCGCGCCAGTGCCTGTTCGGCGAACAGGTGATGAATACACTGGTCGAGACGATGCTCGCCCGGCTCGATGCCGAGGCTGTCGCGCAGCTGCTGTTGCTCGGGCGCGTCAAGCAGCGGCAATTCACTGAGGCGCTGTTGCGGATCGGCGATCAGCGCTTCGAGCAAATTGCGCCAATGTCTGGCCATGCGTGCGATGGTCGATTCGTCGAACAAATCGGTGCTGTACGTCAGGCAGCAACCGAGACGATGGTCGAGGTCGGTGACTTCCAGGTTGAGGTCGAACTTGGTCGCCCGCGCATCGTTGGCCAGATATTCGACGGTCATGCCAGCGAGCATGCGGCTCTGCTGGAATTCCCAGCGCTGCACATTGCACATCACTTGGAACAGCGGGTTGTACGCGGAACTGCGTGGCGGCTGCAAGGCTTCGACCAGATGATCGAACGGCAGATCCTGGTGCGATTGCCCTTCGATCACCGTGTGGCGCACCTGCTCGAACAATTCGCCGACCGACATCATGCCGTCGAGCTGGCAACGCAGCACTTGGGTGTTGAGGAACGCACCGATCAGCCCTTCGCTTTCCGGCCGAATACGGTTGGCCACCGGCGCGCCGATGCGCAGATCGGTCTGCCCGCTGTAGCGGTAAAGCAGCGTGGCGAGCGCGGCGGTCATGGTCATGAACAGGGTCAGACCGTTTCGCGCGTTGAATGCACGAACCCGCATAGCGAGGTCGTCGCTCAGGTCAAAACGGAACAGCTCGCCCTGGTGGCTTTGCACCGGCGGACGCGGGCGGTCGCCGGGCAATTCCAGCAGCGGATGTTCGCGACCAAGTTGCGCCGTCCAGTAATCGAGTTGGCGCTGTCGCTCGCCGGATTCCAGCCAGTTGCGCTGCCAGACGCTGTAGTCGAGGTACTGCACCGGCAGCGGTTGCAGCGGCGAATCGCGGTCGTCGACAAACGCTTCGTACAGTGCGCTGAGTTCGCGGGCGAAGATATCCATCGCCCAGCCTTCGGTGACGATGTGGTGCAGGGTCAGCACGAAGTAATGCTCGTGCTCGGCGGTCTTCACCAGACAGGCGCGCAGCAGCGGGCCAGTTTCCAGATCGAACGGCAGATGCGCTTCTTCATCGGCGAATTGCTGAACCTGTTGCTCGCGCTGATCGGCGGCAATTTTCGAGAAATCCTTCCAGCCCATGCGCACGCCGGTCTCGGCATGCACCTGTTGACGGGCGATGCCATCGACGCTCGGGAACGTCGTGCGCAGGGTTTCGTGGCGCAGAATCAGCGCTTGCAACGCAGCCTCGAAACGCTCGACGTGCAACACGCCACGCAGGCGCGCCATGCCACCGACGTTGTACGCCGGGCTGTCCGGTTCCATCTGCCAGAGGAACCACATGCGCTGTTGCGAGTACGACAGCGGCACCGGTTTGCTGCGGTCGACCTTGGCGATTGGCGGCTGCTTGTTGGTGCGGCCGCTGACTTGGATCAAACGAATCTGTTCGGCGAAATCACCGAGTTCGCTGTGCTCGAACAACGCGCGCAGCGGCAGCTCGACGTCACAGGCCTGACGGGTGCGCGAGATGATTTGCGTGGCCAGCAGCGAGTGGCCGCCGAGGGCGAAGAAGTCGTCGCGCAGGCCGACCAGGCTCAGGCCAAGCACTTCGCGCCAGATCGCGGCGATTTGCTGTTCCAGCTCGGTCACCGGTTCGACGTGTTCACGCACTTGCCATTGCGGCTCGGGCAAGGCGCGGCGGTCGAGTTTGCCGCTAGGGCTGAGCGGCATTGCGTCGAGGCGCATCAGTTGTGCCGGCACCATGTATTCCGGCAGTTCGGCGGCGAGTGCGGTTTTCAGACGAGCGATTTGTTCGTCGTGATGTTCACTGGCATCGGTCGCGGTGAAGTAGCCGATCAGTTGCGCGCCGGCAGCGGTTTTGCGCACCAGCACCACGGCTTGGGCGACGCAGTCCTGGGCGAGTAACCGCGCTTCGATTTCTTCCGGTTCGACACGGAAGCCACGCAGTTTGACCTGCTGATCGAGGCGACCGAGGTATTCGATCACGCCGTCAGACGTCCAGCGCGCGCGGTCGCCAGTGCGGTACAAACGTGCGCCATGCTCGCCCAATGGATCAACGACAAAACGCTCGGCAGTCAACGAAGGACGACCGAGGTAACCGCGAGCCAGACCAATGCCGCTGATGCACAACTCACCCGGCACACCGGCCGGTACGGGATTGAGATCAGTGTCGAGCACGCGGCAAATCACGTTGCCCAGCGGTCGGCCAATCGGCGAACGCTCGCCATCGGCGGTGGTGCAATGCCAGTGCGTGACGTTGATCGCAGTTTCAGTCGGGCCGTAACGGTTGTGCAATTGCACCGCTGGCAGTTGCGCCAACACGCGGTTGCGCAGTTCAGCGGGCAGCGCTTCACCACCGGAAAAAACGCGGCGCAGGCTGGTGCATTCGGCGCTCAGCGGTTCGTCGATGAACAGTGAAAGCAATGGCGGTACGAAGTGCAGCGTGGTCACGCCATGTTCTTGCACCAATTGGGCGATGCGATGCGGATCGCGGTGTTCACCGGCGCCCGCAATCAGCAAGCGCGCACCAGTGATCAGCGGCCAGAAGCATTCCCACACCGAGACGTCGAAACTGATCGGCGCCTTTTGCATCAGCACATCGGTTTCATTCAACGCGTAAGCGCTCTGCATCCATTGCAGACGTTCGGCCAGTGCCGCATGCGTATTGCCGACGCCTTTCGGCTGGCCGGTGGAGCCCGAGGTGTAGATCACGTAGGCGAGGTTGTCGCCGTGCAAGTGCAGACCCGGTGCCTGGCTCGGCCAGTTTTCCAGGTGCAGGGCGTCCATGGCGATCACGCTGACGCCGTCGCTGGCCGGTAAACGGCCGAGCAGTTCGGTTTGAGTCAGGAGCAATTCGACGCCGCTGTCGCTGAGCATGTAAGCCAGGCGATCAGCCGGGTATTCCGGATCCAGAGGCACGTAAGCGCCGCCGGCCTTGATGATCGCCAACAGGCCGATCAACAGTTGCGGCGAACGCTCGGCGGCGATGGCCACGCAAACGTCCGGGCCGACACCTTTGTCGCGCAGATAGTGCGCGAGGCGATTGGCTTGCGTGTGCAGTTCGGCGAAGTCGAGGCTACCGCCCTCCCACACCAGCGCAGTGCGTTGCGGGGCCTGGCGTGCCTGTTCGTTGAGCAGTTCGGGCAGCCATTGTTGTGCCGGAACGCACGATGCGACGCTCCAGTTTTTCTGCTGATCGTGCTCGCCGACGGTGAGCAGTTGCAGATCGCCGATGGCTTGTTCTGGACGTTCACAGACGTCGCGCAGCAGATTGCTGAAATGCTCGGCCAGTCGCGCGATAGTCGCGGCGTCGAACAGTTCGTTGGCGTAGTCGAAGGACAACGTCAGGCGACCATTACGGTCTTCTTCGCTGTGCAGTTGCAGGTCGAACTTGGCTTCGCGGCTGTGCCACGGCAACTCTTCGGCGAGCAAACCCGGCAGGCGTTTGAGCGCACTGAGGTCGCGTTGCTGGTGGTTAAACATGATCTGGAACAGACCTTGTTCGCGGGCCTGCGGGAAAACTTCGAGCAGCTGTTCGAACGGCAGATCCTGATTCGCCTGTGCGCCGAGTGTGGCCTGGCGGGTTTGCGCCAGCAGCTCAACGAATGGCAGGCGCGAATCAAGTTCTGCACGCAGCACTTGGGTGTTGATGAAGAAGCCGATCAGGCCTTGAGTTTCCAGGCGCGGACGGTTGGCGTTGGGTACGCCGATGCGGATATCACGCTGACCGCTGTAGCGATGCAGCAGGCTCTGGAACGCCGAGAGCAACAGCATGAACGGTGTCGATTGATGCGCTTGCGCTGTGTTGCGAATCGCCTCGCTGAGGCTGACGTCCAGACGCACGGTGTGACGTGCAGCGCTGTGTTTGTGTTGCGCCGAGCGCGGATGATCGGTGGCCAGTTCCAGCACTGGATGCTCGTCGCCCAACTGCGCTTTCCAGTAAGCCAGTTGCCGCTCGCCCTCGCCTTGCGCCAGCCATTGGCGCTGCCAACTGCCGTAGTCAGCGTATTGGGTTGGCAGTGGCGCGAGGTTGGCCGTTGCGCCTTGCGAGGCAGCGGCGTACAGGCGCGAGAATTCGTCGATCAACACGTTCAGCGACCAACCGTCAGCGATGATGTGGTGCATCGTCACCAGCAGTTGGTGATCTTCATCGTCGAGACGGATCAGCGTCACCCACAGCAGCGGGCCTTTCTCCAGATCGAACTGAGTGCGGGCTTCGTCGTCGCGGATCTGCTGCGCGCGGGCTTCGCGTTCATCGGCTGGCAGGTCGCTGATGTCGATCAATTGCAGGTTGAAATCGGCAGCGGCATCGACATGTTGCAGCGCTACGCCGTCACGTTCGAAGAAACGCGTGCGCAGGGATTCGTGGCGCTCGATCAATTGCTGAAAGCTTGCGCGCAGTGCGTCTTCATCGAGTTCGCCACGCAAGCGCAGGCCGCCGGGAATGTTGTAGGCGCTGCTGTGCGGGTCGAGTTGCCAGGTGATCCACAAGCGGTTTTGCGCCAGCGATTGCGGCATCGGCTCGGAACGTGACAGCGCGGTGATCTCACCTTGCGCGCTGCCGCCGTCCTGTTGTTGCTGGGCGACTGCGGCGGCAAACGCGGAGAGGGTTGGCGCTTCGAACAGCAGGCGAAGGCTCAGCTCCAGACTGAGTGCTTCGCGAACACGGGCGATCACTTGCGTGGCGGCGATCGAGTTACCGCCAAGCAGGAAGAAGTGATCGTCGGCGTTGACCTGTTTGACGTTGAGTTGCTCAGCCCAGATTTTGCCGATCAGCGTTTCAAGTTCGGAGGCGCTGGCTCCCGATTCTTGAGTTTCAGTGGCGCTCGACGGGAACACCGCGTAGCTGTCGAGGCTGCCATCGGCCAGACGATTGCGACACGCTGAGCGCTGCAATTTGCCGCTGGAGGTTTTCGGCAGTGCGCCGGGATTGAGCAACACGACCACGCTCGGCGCTTCTTGATACGCCTCGGCCACGGCTTGGCGGATGGCTTTGATCAACGCTTCCGGCGGCAGGATTTTCTGCACGCTGCGGCTGATTTCCGCCGCTATACCGATGCCTTCTTCGCCATTCTGATTGATCGCGAATGCAGCGACGCGGCCCTTGCGCACCACTTCAACTTCACGTTCAACGGTTTGCTCGATGTCCTGCGGATAGAGGTTGTGGCCGCGCACGATGAGCATGTCTTTCAGGCGACCGGTGATGAACAGTTCGCCGTTGCGGATAAAACCCAGGTCGCCAGTGCGCAGCCAGGTGCGGCCAGCGTGCTGTACGAAGGTTTTGGCGCTGGCTTCGGGGTTGCGCCAGTAACCGAGGGCAATGCTCGGGCCGGTCGCCCAGACTTCGCCGACGGCATTGTCGGCCAATTCTACGAGCGTGCTCGGCTCAACGATCAGCACCGCGTGCTCAGGCTGGCTGATACCGCAGCTCATGATCGGACTGCCGTCGCCCGGCTCGGCACGATTTTGCGCCAGCGCTTGATCGTCCACGCGCAGTGCAGGAATGCCGGTGCCGCGTGGGGTGCCGGCGACGAACAGCGTGGCCTCGGCCAGACCGTACGAGGCCATGAAACTGTTATCGCTGAAACCGCTCGCGGCGAACTTGTCGGCGAAGCGTTCCAGGGTGTCGAGACGGATCGGTTCGGAACCGGAATAAGCCACGCGCCAGCGGCTCAGGTCGAGACGCTCCAGCGCCGATTCGCTGACCCGTTCGCTGCACAAACGGTAAGCGAAATCCGGCCCGCCGCTGATGGTGCCGCCGTATTGGCTGATCGCTTCGAGCCAGCGCAATGGCCGACCGAGGAAGTACGCCGGCGACATGAGGATGCACGGCACACCGCTGAAAATCGGTTGCAGCAGACCGCCGATCAACCCCATGTCGTGATACAGCGGCAGCCAACTGACGATCACATCGTCCGGGTTCACATCGATGCCGAAACCGTGGCGGATCAACAGTTCGTTGGCCACCAGATTACCGTGGCTGACCTGCACGCCTTTGGGTAACGCGGTCGAGCCGGAGGTGTATTGCAGGAAGGCGATGTGCTCTGGCGGCAGGTTCGGTTCAAGCCAGTTTTCGGCCAGCGCATTGTCGAGTGTGTCGACGCACAACAGCGGAGGCGCGCCTTCGATCTGCTGCAAGGCATCGCGCAGGTCGGCGCTGGTCAGCAGCAGACGCGGTTCGGCGTCGGCGATGATCGACAGCAAACGTTCCTGATGGTGACGGCGCGCCGATTCCGGCGGATACGCCGGCACTGCGATCACGCCCGCATACAGGCAACCAAAAAACGCCGCGACGTAATCCGGGCCGCTGGGAAACAACAACACCGCGCGATCACCAAATCCCGCCTCAGCCTGCAACGCGGCAGCAATCGTGCGCGCGCGTTGATCAAGTTCGCGATAGCTGAGCACCACAGCCTGTTCTTCGTTTTCGGCAAGAAAACGCAAGGCCAGTTGATCCGGCGTCAGGGCCGCGCGGCGCTGGAGGGCTTGGACCAGAGTGCTGGGGATGTCGAACGCGTCGGTCATGAGGTTTCCTGCCTGAAGTCGGCTTGCTGAGTGGAATCGGGTTGCTGCGTCACGCCCTCAAGGGCATGCAGGGCGCGGTCTGTGCCGACCGCGCAAGGCTGCGGAATGCTGTCTGGTCGGGGTTCGGTACCCGGAACCATTCACCAATGAGAACGGATGACGTCTTGAAATAATTAGTCGGCAGGCTGGATCGCCAACGGGGCTGGGATGCGGCGGCGTGTCGCAGTTCTCACAACGCACCAATTTGTATCATTAGTTCTCTTTCTCAATTGACAATCATTATCATTCAACATAATTTGTCGCTCGATGTGTAGGACGGCCCCGTCCCCCCAAGGCGTCCCACTAACCTATTTGGCAGCAAGGTGATTTCCATGACGGAACCAGTATCCACAAGCAGGTGCGATTCACCGCTACTTCAGGCATTCGTCGACAATCGACTGATTCTGGTCAAGATTGCAGCCCGCATTACCGGCTGCCGGTCACGTGCCGAAGACGTGGTGCAGGATGCGTTTTTCCGACTGCAATCGGCGCCACCGATCACGTCGTCGATCAAGGCGCAACTGAGTTATCTGTTCCAGATCGTGCGCAACCTGGCCATCGATCACTACCGCAAACAGGCGCTGGAGCAGAAATACTCAGGCCCTGAAGAGGAAGGGCTGAACGTGGTCATTCAAGGTGCTTCGCCGGAAACCTCGCACATCAACTTCTCCACCCTGGAGCACATCGCCGACGCACTGACCGAGCTGCCCAGCCGCACTCGCTACGCGTTCGAGATGTACCGCTTGCACGGCGTGCCGCAAAAGGACATCGCCAAGGAACTCGGTGTTTCGCCGACCTTGGTCAACTTCATGATTCGCGATGCGCTGGTGCACTGCCGCAAAGTGTCGAGCAGTCGTCGGGATGTGGTGATTGCGGGGCGTCGCTGAGACCGGGTCGACAGATAGAAAAAGATCGCAGCCTTCGGCAGCTCCTACAGGGGAACGCATTCCAAATGTAGGAGCTGCCGAAGGCTGCGATCTTTTGCTTTCAGATCACCTCAAGCCAACTTGCACCGATCAAAAAACCGCTCACGCCCCAGGATCATCAACGCCGCACGCTTGTGCGGGAAGTCGAATTCCTTCTCGCAGTGGAAGCACTGGTTCTGCATGTGGCCAATCATCTTCGCGTTATCGGCACGCGGTTCGGCGACCACGCGTTGCGTGCGCGGATCGTCCAGAAACAGGTAATGCACCAGCGCCGATAACCAGCTCGCGACTTTGTGCGGGCCACGGTGATCCTCCTCCCCCACCAGCATGTGAATGCCCCGGTCGTAATCGTCGGCATCGTAGAACGGCGCGATACGATCTTCCTTGGCCCAATAGGCTTCGAAGTAGGCGAACGGCTGATCATCGAAACAGCCGATCAATGTCAGCGTGTGCGGGTCGGCGTCGAGTCTGCTCAGGTATTCGCGATGCTTCTCGATGCTGCCTTCTTCCTGCCAGAAACTGGCGACACGCGGGCTGTTCTGCCAGCGGTTGAAGCGCGGCAGATCCTCTTCGATTTCCACGGTGCGCAGGGAAATCCACGCGCCCAGCCGCGCATCGAAACGCCGGTAGACCTCACCGCGCGGTTTCACCGGTCGCAGTGGATGGCGCTTGCCAGCGCTGATGACCATTTGCTGCGGATAGCTGCCGGTCAGCGACGTGCCGAGCCACGGTTGCGGCAGTTGCCAGAACAACGTGCGCTCGCAGCGATATTCACCGGCCACCTCGGTGCTCACCAGCAAACCGCTGAGCAAGGCTTCGGTCGGCGGTTGATCGAGTTGCCAGGTCAATTGCTGGCATTCAGGATCGCGGGCGAACAGCCAATAACAGGCTGCCCACAGCGCTTGCCCCGGCGGCAAGGCGAAACGCTCATCGATCTGGATCGGCCCTTTGGCCTCGCGATCGAGGCGCAGGCGAATCAATGGTTGCCCGTCCAGGCTCAGGCTCAGACGGCTTTCGGTGGCATCGGCTACCAGTTGGCTGCCCGAAGGCAAAGACAAGGCAGTCAGGTCATTCAGATTGGACATGGGTCGGGCTCACGATAATCGTCGACAGTTCAACGATGGGACGTGATCCGGCAGGGGAAATTTAGGCTTGGCAGAGAAATCGGTGCCTCAGTGATGCGGCACTGGCACCACGGCAATCTTGTACGGATCAAAGATTTTCAGCATCTCGCCGTTGTCGCGCAGGCCTTGCAGCAGCTTGCCGAACGCCTCGCCGGTGATCGGCGCGGCGGGACGCAGAATTGCGTAATGGTGGTAAACCTGATCAATGCGCTGCGACACCAGCAACTCGTCGCGAACCTTCTCGTTGCGCAGCAGGTAATCGCTCAGATAGGAGCGCGTCACCAGAGCAATGTCGGCGCGCCCGCGCAGCACCATCAGCAGGTTGCTGTCATGGGAATAGGTCAACGTTGCATTGAAATTCTGCGCGAGGAATTTCGGGTCGGCGTTGAAGTTGGCGAACTCATAGTGATAGCCGCTGAACAACGCCAGACGTTTGCCTTTAAGGTCAGCGAAATAGTTCTGCTGGCGACCGTCTTCACGTTGCGCGACGAAAATCTCGGCGTCTTCAAGGCCCATGTCGACGTCAGTGTGAGGGATTTCCTTCCAGCCCCAATCAGGGTTCTCGAAGATCGCCATGTCGATCCGGCCTTGTTTGAAATCACCGAAACGCCGCGGGATCGAAGTCGGCACGAGGACGAATTGATAGTCTTTTTGCAGGCGGTTCAGCGACTCGACCAATTGTGGCAGCAGACCGGTGTCGGCACCGTTTTCCGGGCGGATGGTGTACGGCGGAAAGTGCGCGGCGCCCACTCGAACCAGTTGCGCTGCTTGCGCAGGCAACAACCAGAATGCCGCCAGCGCTGCGAGCATCACGCCCGACGCCGTCCGAATTGGCGAAGACTTCAAAACACCCCACTCCCCGAAAAATACCGATCAATGCATTCAAGCTAGGCGGTTTCGCCCAGTTAGCCAGTTTCACCGCCTGATAGAAAGCGTCTCAGCGCTCTTCCAGCACCAGAATCAGCGCCTCATCCGCCAGTTGATCGAGGCTCAGACTGCCGCCGGCACGGAACCAGGTGGTCGTCCAGGACAACGCACCGGTGAGAAAACGTCGAGTGACAAATACGTCGCCGCGAATAAACCCGGCCTCTTTGGCTTCGCCGAGCACCTCTAGCCAGAGGTCTTCGTAGACATCGCGCAGCGCCAGCACTTTGGCTTGGCCCTCTTCGGACAACGAACGCCATTCATACACCAGCACCGCCATCGCTTCGCCGCTGCCGCCCATGATCGACTGCAATTCACAGCGAATCAGCGCCAGCACCCGCTCACGCACATTGTTCGCATCGGCGAGCGCGGCGCGCATCAGTGCGGTGTTGTAACGGATGGTTTCTTCCATCACCGCCCGGAGAATTTCGTCCTTGCTTTTAAAGTGATGAAAAATGCTTCCCGACTGAATCCCCACCGCACCGGCCAGATCGCGCACCGTGGTGCGTTCGTAGCCTTTATTACGGAACAGGTGAGCCGCCACTTGCAGCAGTTTGCCGCGCGCGCTGTCCGGGTCGGTCAACTGGCCGTCGTCGACCAATTCGCGCATGACCCTCAGGGCTTTTTGCTCGTCCACCCGTTCTCTCCTACAGTCGATCAGTCTGTTGCCCCCTGAAACCGCAGGGTTGCGCGCAATTTAAGCCGCCAACGGCAACCAAGCAAGCGCTTGGGCAGAAGATAGTGTTTCGCTGTTTACAAACCAAGCGCTTGCTTGGTAGCCTCCAGACACTTCTGTCGCAGGTTGCTGAGTCGGAGATAAAATGCCCACCACCGTTCGCATCGGATGCGCCAGTGCATTCTGGGGAGACACCTCGACCGCCGCCGCGCAGTTAGTCGACGGCGGCAAACTGGATTATCTGGTCTTCGACTATCTGGCCGAAATCACCATGTCGATCATGGCCGGCGCGCGCATGAAAGACCCGCAGGCCGGGTTCGCCAGCGACTTCATCGAAGTCCTCACGCCGCTGCTGCCACAACTGGCCGAGCAAAATATCCGCGTCATCAGCAACGCTGGCGGGGTCAACCCGCAAGCCTGCGCCGCTGCCCTGCAAGCGGCCTGCGACAAGGCCGGCATCCCACTGAAAATCGCCGTGTTGCTCGGCGATGACCTGCAACCGCAATTCAAACAACTCAGCGGCATCACTGAAATGTTCAGCGGCGCCCCGTTGCCGCCAATGTGCGTCTCGACCAATGCCTACCTCGGTGCGCCGGGCATTGTCGAAGCGTTGCGACTGGGCGCCGATATCGTCATCACCGGCCGCGTGGTCGACAGCGCCGTGGTCAGCGCCGCACTGGTGCACGAATTCGGCTGGTCGTGGCACGACTACGACAAACTCGCCCAAGCCGCACTGGCCGGGCACATCATCGAATGTGGCGCGCAATGCACCGGCGGCAATTTCACCGACTGGCGCGACGTGCCGGATTACGAACACATCGGTTTTCCAATCGTCGAAGTCAGTGCCGACAGCCAATTTATCGTCAGCAAACCGGAGGGCTCCGGTGGACTGGTCACGCCGCTGACCGTTGGCGAGCAAATGCTTTACGAAATCGGTGATCCGCAGGCCTATCTATTGCCCGACGTCGTCTGCGATTTCACCGAGGTCAAACTTCAGCAGCAAGGCAAAAACGCGGTGCACGTACACGGCGCCAAAGGCCTGCCGCCGACGGATAAATACAAGGTAAGCGCCACCTGGCCGGACGGCTTTCGCTGCACCGCCAGTTGCCTGATCGCCGGCATCGATGCCGTTGAAAAAGCGCAGCGCGTCAGTCAGGCAATCATCGACAAGACCGCGGAAATGTTCAGCCAGCGCGGCTGGGCGCCCTACAGCGAAACCCACATCGAACTGCTCGGCAGCGAAGCCACTTACGGCCCGCACGGTCAACGCCACGACAGCCGCGAAGTGGTGATCAAACTCGCCGTGCGTCACCCGAGCAAACAGGCGCTGATTCTGTTCTCCCGGGAAATCGCCCAGGCTGCGACCGGCATGGCGCCGGGGCTGACCGGCATCGTTGGCGGACGGCCAACCGTGTATCCGCTGATCCGTTTGTTCTCATTCCTGATCGATAAAAACACCTGCACCTTGCAGATCGATCTGGCCGGTGAACGCCATTCTTGCGCCCTGCCCTCGTTGGTCGCGCTCGACAGTGAAGATTTGCCGATTGCCCAGCAACCGCCGAAACCTCAGGGCCGCGCCGATGCCAGCGTGGCACTGGTGAAACTGGCCGTGGCGCGCTCCGGTGACAAGGGCAATCACAGCAACATCGGCGTGCTGCCGCGCAAACCCGAATACTTGCCGTGGATCGCCGAAGCGTTGACCCCGGCAGTGATCGTCGACTGGATGAGCCACGTGCTCGACCCGATCCACGGCCGGGTCGAACGCTGGTATCTGCCCGGCACCCACAGCCTCAACTTTCTTTTGGGAAACGCCCTCGGCGGTGGTGGCGTGGCCAGTCTGCGCATCGACCCGCAAGGCAAAGCCTTCGCCCAGCAATTATTGGAAATCCAGATCCCGGTGCCGCAGAGCATCGCCGAACAGTTCGACTAGAGGATGGTGTGCATGGCTTACGCGTCGATTTTCAATGCCGAGCTGTTCAGCGGCCAGACCATCATCGTCACCGGTGGCGGCAGCGGCATCGGCCGTTGCACCGCGCACGAACTGGCAGCGCTCGGCGCCAACGTGTTGCTGGTCGGGCGCAAACCGGAAAAACTGGAAAAGGTCGCCGCCGAAATTGCCGAGGACGGCGGCCGCGCACATTGGCAGGCCTGCGATATTCGTGATGAAGAAGCGGTAAAACAACTGGTCAAGGAACTGATCGCCGAGCACGGGCCGATTCATGGTCTGGTCAACAACGCTGGCGGCCAATACCCGTCGCCGCTGGCTTCGATCAATCAGAAAGGTTTCGAAACCGTGCTGCGTACCAATCTGGTTGGCGGTTTTCTGATGGCGCGGGAAGTGTTCAATCAGTCGATGAGCAAACACGGCGGCAGCATCGTCAACATGCTCGCCGACATGTGGGGCGGCATGCCCGGCATGGGCCACTCGGGCGCGGCGCGTTCGGGCATGGACAACTTCACCAAAACCGCCGCGTTCGAATGGGGTTATGCCGGGGTGCGGGTCAATTCGGTGGCGCCGGGCTGGATCGCCTCCAGCGGCATGGACACTTACGAAGGCGCGTTCAAAGCGGTGATTCCGACCCTGCGCGAGCATGTGCCGCTCAAGCGCATCGGCACCGAATCGGAAGTCAGCGCGGCGATTGTATTTTTGCTCAGTCCGGCGGCGGCATTTATTAGCGGCAGCACATTGAAAATTGATGGCGCGGCCAGCCTCGGCAGCCGTGCGTGGCCGTTGCACAAAGCGACTCACAGCGAGTCGTTCAATGGCTTCCATCGCGCCTACCTTCCAGACGTGCTGAAGGACAAGGAGTAAGCCATGCCGCAGATCCAGTCCCAACTCGATCCGCACAGCGAGGCCTTTGCCCGCAACCGTGCGGCGATGCTCGTGGCCATCGAGCAAGTGCAGCAACTCGAACAAAACCTGCTGAATAAAGCCGCCGAAGCCAAAGCCAAATTCGACAAGCGCGGACAGTTACTGCCGCGCGAACGCCTGAATCTGTTGCTCGATCCCGGCGCGCCGTTTCTCGAACTGGCCAGTCTCGCCGGCTACAAGTTGCATGACGACAAGGACGGCAGCTCGGCCGGTGGCGGACTGATCGCCGGCATCGGTTACGTTTGTGGCATCCGCGCAATGGTGGTCGCCAACAATAGTGCGATCAAGGGCGGCACGATCTCACCGAGCGGTTTGAAAAAATCCCTGCGCCTGCAACAGATCGCTCAGGAAAACAAACTGCCGGTGATTACCCTCGCCGAAAGCGGCGGCGCCAACCTCAATTACGCGGCGGATATTTTTGTCGAAGGCGCGCGCAGTTTTGCCAACCAGGCGCGGATGTCGGCGATGGGTTTGCCGCAGATCACCGTGGTGCACGGCTCAGCGACGGCGGGCGGCGCTTATCAGCCGGGACTGTCGGATTACGTGGTGGTGGTGCGCGGCAAGGCCAAGCTGTTTTTGGCCGGCCCGCCCTTGCTCAAAGCGGCCACGGGGGAAGTCGCCACCGATGAAGAACTCGGCGGCGCCGAGATGCACGCGCAGGTCGCCGGCACGGCTGAATACCTGGCGGAAAACGATGCCGACGGCGTGCGTCAGGTGCGTGAAATTCTGCGAATGCTGCCGTGGAATGAACAACTGCCATGGCTGCCGGAACCGCAATACAAAGAACCGCTCTACCCGATCGAGGAACTGCTGGGGTTGATTCCCGACGATCCGAAAAAACCTTACGACGTGCGCGAAATCATCGCGCGCATCGCCGACGAATCCTGCTTTCTCGAATTCAAGGGTGAGTTCGATCAGCAGACCCTTTGCGGGCAATTGAAGATTCAGGGTCGCGCCTGCGGTTTCATCGGCAACAACGGTCCGATCACGCCGAACGGTGCGAGCAAAGCGGCGCAGTTCATTCAGCTGTGCGATCAGAGCCAGACGCCGTTGCTGTTTTTCCACAACACCACCGGTTTCATGGTCGGCACCGAATCGGAACAGCAAGGCGTGATCAAACACGGCTCGAAACTGATTCAAGCGGTGGCCAACGCGCGGGTGCCTAAACTGACCATCGTCGTCGGCGGCTCCTACGGTGCCGGGAACTATGCGATGTGCGGACGCGGTCTCGATCCGCGCTTTATCTTTGCCTGGCCGAACAGCCGCACCGCTGTAATGGGCGGCGCGCAGGCCGGTAAAGTTCTGCGCATCGTTACCGAAGCCAAACAGCTCAAGGACGGTTTGACGCCGGATCCGAAAATGCTCGACATGCTCGAACAGGTCACCGCGCAGAAACTCGACAGCCAGTCCACCGCGCTCTACGGCAGCGCCAACCTGTGGGACGACGGGCTGATCGATCCACGCGACACGCGCACGCTGCTCGGCTATTTGCTCGACATCTGCCACGAAGCCGACATTCGCACGTTGCAACCCAACAGCTTCGGCGTCAGCCGGTTCTGACCGCCACGGATCTTACGGAGAACAATAAAAAATGATCTTCACCCCGGAACACGAAGCCCTGCGCCGTACCGTCCGCCAGTTCGTCGAGCACGAGATCAATCCGCACGTCGATGAATGGGAAAAGGCCGGGCGCTTTCCCATCCACGAGATTTTCCGCAAGGCCGGCGACCTCGGTTTGCTCGGTATTTCCAAACCGGAAAAATTCGGCGGCATGGGTCTCGATTACAGCTATTCGATTGTCGCTGCTGAAGAGTTCGGCACCATTCATTGCGGCGGCATTCCGATGTCGATCGGCGTGCAGACCGACATGTGTACGCCCGCCCTCGCCCGTTTCGGTTCCGATGAATTGCGCGAAGAGTTCCTGCGTCCGGCAATCACCGGCGAGCAGGTTGGCTGCATCGGCGTTTCCGAGGTCGGCGCTGGCTCCGACGTTGCCGGGCTGAAAACCACCGCGCGCAAGGACGGCGACGACTACGTGATCAACGGCAGCAAGATGTGGATCACCAACTCGCCGAGTGCTGATTTCATCTGTTTGCTGGCGAACACTTCCGACGATAAACCGCACATCAACAAGTCGCTGATCATGGTGCCGATGACCACGCCGGGCATCAGCCTCAGTTCGCACCTCGACAAGCTCGGCATGCGCAGCTCGGAAACTGCGCAGGTGTTTTTCGACGATGTGCGCGTGCCGCAGCGCAATCGCATCGGCCACGAAGGCGCCGGGTTCATGATGCAGATGCTGCAGTTTCAGGAAGAACGCCTGTTCGGCGCGGCGAACATGATCAAGGGCCTTGAGTACTGCGTCGACAGCACCATCGAGTACTGCAAGGAGCGCAAAACTTTCGGCAATGCGCTGATCGACAACCAGGTGATCCACTTCCGTCTCGCCGAACTGCAAACCGAAATCGAATGCCTGCGCGCGCTGGTCTATCAGGCCACCGAGCAGTACGTGAAAGGCCAGGACGTCACGCGCCTGGCGTCGATGGCCAAGCTTAAGGCCGGGCGTCTGGGCCGCGAAGTCAGTGACAGCTGCCTGCAATATTGGGGCGGCATGGGTTTCATGTGGGACAACCCGGTGGCCCGCGCCTATCGCGATGTGCGGCTGGTGTCGATTGGCGGCGGCGCCGACGAAATCATGCTGGGGATCATCTGCAAACTGATGGGCATCCTGCCGGGGAAAAAGAAATGAGCAGCTTGCCGGAATGCCAGACGCTGTTGCTGGAACTGCATGGCGGCGTGCTGCACATCACCCTCAATCGCCCGGACAGCCGCAATGCGATGAGCCTGCAAATGGTCAGCGAATTGCGCGCGGTGCTGGCGTCGGTACGCGATGACCGCAGTGTTCGCGCTCTGGTGCTCAGCGGCGCCGGCGGGCATTTCTGTGCCGGGGGCGATATCAAGGACATGGCCAGTGCCCGTGCTCAGGGTGCGGATGCCTACCGAGATTTGAATCGTGCGTTCGGGGCTTTGCTGGAAGAAGCGCAGCACGCGCCGCAAGTGCTGATCACGGTGCTGCAAGGCGCAGTGCTCGGCGGCGGTTTTGGGCTGGCGTGTGTCAGCGACATTGCGATTGCTGATCATCAGGCGCAATTCGGTTTGCCGGAAACCAGCCTCGGCTTGCTGCCGGCGCAGATCGCGCCGTTTGTGGTGCAGCGCTTTGGCCTGACCGAGGCGCGGCGACTGGCGCTGACCGCCGCACGTTTTGACGGGCATCAGGCACGCCGTTTGGGGCTGGTGCATTTTGTCGAGCAGGATGCGCAGGCGCTGGCTGAGCGTCTGGATGAGGTGCTGCAACACGTGCTGTGTTGTGCGCCGGAGGCGAATGCCGTGACCAAGAAATTGTTGTTGGCGAGTGCCGGGCAGCCATCGGCTGAGTTGCTTGATGAAGCGGCGCAGTGGTTTAGCGAAGCGGTGACGGGAGAAGAAGGGATCGAGGGCACCATGGCTTTTGTGCAGAAGCGTAAACCACGGTGGGCTACCTAAAGCATCGCGAGCAGGCTCACTCCTACAGTTGGAATGCGTTCCCCTGTAGGAGTGAGCCTGCTCGCGATGAGGCCTCCACATCCACCGCCAAAACCTCAGGAAACCCACCATGCCCGCCATCCAAAAAATCCTGATCGCCAACCGCGGTGAAATCGCCTGCCGCATCCAGCGCACCGCCCAAGCCCTTGGCTACCGAACCGTCGCCGTCTACAGCGACGCCGACGCCCTACACGTGCAAATCGCCGATCAAGCCGTGCACATCGGTCCCGCCGCCGTGCAGCAGTCCTACCTGAACATCCCGGCGATCATCGACGCCGCCCGCCGCAGCGGCGCCGATGCCATTCATCCCGGTTACGGCTTTCTCTCGGAAAACGCCGAGTTCGCCCGCGCCTGCGAACAGGCCGGCCTGACGTTCATCGGCCCGAGCGTCGCAGCCATCGAATTGATGGGCAGCAAACGTCGCTCGAAAATCGCCATGCTCGACGCCGGTGTACCGTGCATCGCCGGTTACCAGGGCGCCGAGCAGGACGACGTGACCCTGCTGCGCGAAGCCGAGCGCATCGGCTATCCATTGATGATCAAGGCCAGCGCCGGTGGCGGCGGTCGCGGCATGCGTCTGCTGCACGATGGCTCTGATTTACCGGCGCAACTGCGTACCGCGCGTTCGGAAGCGTTGAACGGTTTTGGCAGCGACGAATTGATTCTTGAACAGGCGCTGATCGAGCCGCGCCATGTCGAAGTGCAGCTGTTCGGCGATCATCACGGCAACCTGATCTACCTCGGCGAGCGCGATTGCTCGGTGCAGCGCCGCCATCAGAAAGTCATCGAAGAAGCGCCCTGCCCGGTGATGACCGCCGAGTTGCGTCAGGCCATGGGTGAAGCGGCTCTCAAGGCTGGGCGCGCGGTGAATTATGTCGGCGCTGGCACCGTGGAATTCTTGCTTGATGCACGTGGGCAGTTCTATTTTCTGGAGATGAACACTCGCTTGCAAGTCGAGCATCCGGTGACAGAGCTGATCACCGGGCTGGATCTGGTCGCCTGGCAATTATGGGTCGCCGAAGGTCAGCCGTTACCGCTGACTCAGGATCAGGTGCAACTCCATGGTCATGCGATGGAAGTGCGCCTCTACGCCGAAGACCCTGCGCAGGATTTCTTGCCGCAAACCGGTTGTGTAGAGGCGTGGGAGCCCGCGCTGCAACACGGCGCGCGCATCGATCATGGTCTGCGCGAAGGGCAATCGGTCAGCCCGTTCTACGACCCGATGCTCGGCAAACTGATCGCCCACGGCGCTACTCGCGAGGAGGCTCGACGCAAACTCCTGCGCGCGGTGCAGGACACAGTGTTGCTGGGTGTGCAAAGCAATCAGCGGTTGCTGGTCAGCCTGCTGCAACATCCGCAGTTCATCAGCGGTGAGTTCAGCACAGCATTTATCGCGCAGCATTTCAGCGATCACGCGTGCCTGAACAGCTACGCGCCGAGTGCCGAAGACCTGGCCATCGCGGCAGTGTTGTTCTATCAAAGCAGCGCCCTCAGTCACCGCGCGCCGCTGTCCGGTTGGCGTAATAACGCCAGTGTGCCGCTGCATTTTCGCCTCGGTCTTGATGAGCAAAACTGGACGCTGCAACTGCTCGCTGAGCCGCAAGGTGCGTTCAAAGTGCAAGTCGCCGAACGCACACTGGCATTGAAACTCATCGATCAAGACGCCCACTCGATAACGCTGGAAGTCGACGGCTTGCGCCAACGCCACGCCTGTCGTGTCGATGGCGAACAACTCTGGCTGTTCACTCACCCCGGCAGCCTGCGCCTGGAGGATCGAACTCACGCGGTGATCGGCAGTCAGACCAGCGTCAGTTCCGGCACCTTGAAAGCGCCCATGGACGGCGCCATCGTCGACGTGTTGGTCAGCGAAGGCAGCCCGGTCAGCAAAGGTCAGCTGCTGGTGGTACTGGAGGCAATGAAAATGGAGCACCCGCTCAAGGCCGGCATCGACGGCGTGCTGAAGCGGGTGCAGGTCAAAGTCGGCGATCAGGTAAAAAATCGTCAGGTTCTGTTGCAGGTGGAGTAGTCAGCCGAGCGCAAACGCAGGGTTTGGCTACGCTCTGAATAATCAGAACGTACAAATCAGGAACCCTGCGATGCCCCACTGGCTGGTCATAGATCTGGAAGCCACCACCGATGAGGGTGGCTGGCCGGTCACCGAGATGGAAATTATCGAGATCGGCGCGACGCTGGTCGATCGTGCCGGGCGCGAACAGGATCACTTCCAGCGCTTCGTCAAACCGACTCGACGGCCATTGCTGACGCCGTTCTGCCGCGAGCTGACGCACATCACCCAGGCCAATATCGATACGGCGCAACCGCTGACTGAGGTCTGGCCGGCGTTCGAACGCTGGCTCGCGCAGCATCAATCACGTCTTGAAGGCTGGGCCAGTTGGGGCGATTACGACCGCAAGCAACTGCTCCAGGAATGGCAGCGCCTGCAGATCGACAGCGGCCTGAGTCGAGTGCCGCACATGAACCTCAAGCAACGCTTCGCCAAGGCCCGACGCCTGGAGCGGCCGCTGGGGCTCAACGGCGCGCTGCAACTGGCCGGCATGCAGTTCAGCGGTCAGCAACACCGGGCGCTTGAAGATGCGCGCAACACCGCACGATTGTTGCCGCTGGTTTTGCCACTCTAGGGTCAATTCGAGAACTGGCTGGGCAGGCGCCGGGCAGGTGACGGCGCCCAAAGCCTTGTGCATACTGGCCGCCTCCATTTTTTAGCCCTTTTCGAGGAATCGCCCATGTTTAAAGTCAACGAGTACTTCGACGGCACCGTCAAGTCGATCGCCTTTGGCACCGCTGAAGGTCCGGCGACCATCGGCGTCATGGCCCCGGGCGAATACGAATTCGGCACCAGCCAGCGTGAAATCATGCACGTGGTCTCCGGCGCACTGACCGTCAAACTGCCCGACAGCAGCGACTGGGAAACCTTCGCCGCCGGCAGCCAGTTCAACGTTCCGGCGAACAGCAAATTCCAGCTGAAAGTCGCGGTTGATACCGCTTACCTGTGCGAGTACCGCGGCTAAGTCGTCGGTTTTCACAGCACCAATAAAATGCCCGGGTCCAAGGACTCGGGCATTTTTCGTTTCAGGGGCGGCTTATTCGAGGATTTCCACCGGCATTCCGACCTCGAGTCGACCGTTGCTGTCATTCACCAGGTTCTGACCGAACATCGCGCCATCGGCTTCGGCGCGGTATTTCTGCAAGGTCGCCAGCGGTTCACGATCGGCACTGCGCTCGCCAGTCTGCGGGTCGATGGTGGTAAGGATGCAGCGCGCGCACGGCTTGACCACGCGGAACTCGACGTCGCCGATACGGATGCGTTTCCAGCCATCCTCGGCGTACGCTTCGCTGCCTTCGATCACCAGATTCGGGCGAAAACGCAGCATCTCCAGCGGCCGCCCGACCCGTTGCGACAGATCTTGCAGCGACGCCTCGCCAATCAGCAGCAGCGGAAAACCGTCGGCGAACGCGACCTGATCATCATCCTTGCCGACACCTGACGGCGTGGTGCGCGCACGATCCAGCGGCACTTGCACCAGACGTGTCGGTTTGCCGATGAACTCGCTGACCCAACGCGCCGCCTCATCACCGGCATCCGGCACGCGCAGGGTGTCACGCCAGATAGTCACGCCGCGCAGTTCGGCGTCGCTGCCCGGCAAAGCGATTTCGATGGAAGACTGTTGCGGCGCGCTCAGGGTCAGACCGCCCCGGGCATTCCACAGCGCCGACAACTGACTCATTTTTGCTTCAGCACGCTGGGTCAGGAAGCGGCCGCTGGCTTCGTCCACGAGCATCCAGCGTCGGTCGCCATCGAGCCCCAGCTTGTCGAGGTCGACGCTTTGCAGCACATCGACTTTGCCGGATTTCAACGGGTAACGATAAAGCGCGCTCAGACGCAGCATGGCCAGCTCCCTGGAGGATAAAAACGCCACCCTATACGAGCTTCATGCACGAATCAAAACATGAATTCGCACACTGGATTCCAGCTGCAACTCAACCTTGTGGCGAGGGGATTTATCCCCGATGGGGCGCGAAGCGGCCCCCCTCGATTTCCCTGAAAAACCGGGGCTGCTGCGCAGCCCATCGGGGATAAATCCCCTCACCACAGGGCTCACTCCCACAAAGGGTGTGTGATCAGGCAGGGACTTCGTCGAGCATCAGGCGCTGGCGCACTACATCAACCAGTTTGTCCGGCTGGAATTTCGAGAGGAAGTTGTCGCAGCCAACCTTCTTCACCATCGAATCGTTGAAGCTGCCCGACAGCGACGTGTGCAGCACCACGTACAGCCCACGCAAACGCGGGTCGTTTCGGATTTCGGTGGTCAGACGGTAACCGTCCATTTCCGGCATTTCCGCGTCGGTGAAGATCATCAGCAACTTGTCAGTCATGTTCACGCCGGTGTCAGCCCAGGCCTTGAGCATGTTCAGCGCCTTCAAACCGTCGCTGGCGATGTGCATCTTCACGCCCAATTGGCCAAGGGTGTCACGCAGTTGCGATAGCGCCACGTTGGAATCGTCGACCAGCAGCACTTCGCGACCACGGGCACGTTCGAGCACCGGGTCTTCGAGCTTTTCCCGCGAGACCTTGGCGTTGTACGGGACGATTTCGGCGAGGACTTTTTCGACGTCGATGATTTCCACCAACTGATCATCGACCTTGCTGATCGCCGTCAGGTAATGCTGACGGCCAGCGCTGGTCGGCGGCGGCAGAATGGCTTCCCAGTTCATGTTGACGATGCGATCCACACCGCCCACAAGGAATGCCTGCACCGAGCGGTTGTATTCAGTGACGATGATGGTGCTGTTCGGGCCCGGCACCAACGGCCGCATGCCGATCGCCTGGGACAGATCGATCACCGGCAAGGTCTGCCCGCGCAGGTTGACCACACCGCACACGAACGGGTGACGCTGCGGCATCAGGGTCAGCTTCGGCAGTTGCAGGACTTCCTGAACCTTGAACACGTTGATCGCAAACAATTGGCGTCCAGCCAGACGAAACATGAGAATTTCCAGGCGATTCTCACCCACCAGTTGCGTGCGTTGGTCTACCGTGTCGAGAATGCCGGCCATCAATGACTCCTGGGCTTGTTCAGATGAATTCACTAACAGGCTTTATCGGCAGTTAATGACGAATCTTGATTGCTGCGAAATTAGCCATCAAAATGCCACAACCGGGCATTGATGTCACATTAACATCATGCTTTACTGGCTCGGTTGTTTTCATCTGCTACAGTCTTTGCGGCGCGACCTCGGTTTGCACGGTAGGTTCCCGCGCCTAAGGGATTCCCCTAGTATCAATCAGGCCCAACCTGATATTCGCGATATCCAATAGCCATTAATGTGACGCCATTCTCATTGCATGAACGGAGTCAGGCTATTGTGTGCGATCGCAACTCAGTGGCAACCCATCCCCTGGAAATCCTCAGCCTGTGCACCTGCGGCACGTCTGGGCGCGATCTGCCGACGATTCACGATCGTCGCCACACACGGCACTCCCCCATCAGACATGACGCTGTGGAGGTAAGCATGCCAATCGACCGTAAAGACTGGGCGCAACGCTTCCCCGAATTTCTGCTTGAGGCTGAGACGCTGCTGGCCAAGTCGGAAGAATGCCTGAGCCATCTGCAACTGATCAGCAATGACAAGGATGCCATCGCGTGCATGCAGGGCACACTGCTCAAGCTCGCCGGCAGAGCAGAGGCACTGGCGCTGGAAGCGATTTCCGAGTTTTCCTTGCACATCTACAGCCTGCTCAATCTGACCCAGGATCACGTCGACCTGCACGAACAAGCGCTGGGCGCCTTGAAAGATTGCTTCACGCTGATGGCTTGGCAACTGGAGCTGGTCGATGTGAAGACCGGGCAACTGAGCCTTGATGGCAGCGAACAGGCCTCATTAATCGAAGCGTTCGCCTTTCATGTCGGGCAAAGCCAGTTCCAGATGCCTTTGCCGGGCAAACGTTTGCCACCTCTGTCGTTCTCTGAGCGACAGGCCTGATCTTGCGTCAGGCTTGAGCACTACTCATTTAATGTCGTTATTGAATAGTTCATACCTGCCAGCGACATATCGAACTAAATAAACCCACCTGACACGACGGATAATTTTCAGCCCGCCTCAGGGTTTTCCTGTGTGTTAAGAATCGTGATTTAGTCAATTTGTTTATCTGTCGAATAACATACTTCGACTTTTTTCCATTATGGAACATACGTCCATAATGGCGTCTTTCCTGACTCATTGGACATATAGAGCAGGCGCGACCAACGGTATCTTAAGTGGTACTATGCCGCCCATAAGTTGCTTTCAAATTAATGGCAAAGTGATTTCATTGATCGGCGTCCAGAGAAGTTGGCGGCTAACTACCGCTCACTGTAGCCCGTTGAAATCATTCACATAATTGACAGCATTTCCAGACAGAGACCCGTCAGCCACCGACCGGTCTACCCGCAGCGAACATCCATTGGCTCCATCCGTTATGTACGCCAGCATAAAGACCCTCACAACATGGCCACCCTCCCGGGAAAATGCCCGCCGGTTCACACTCATCCTGTGTGTCGCCGCTGCGCTGGGCAGCCTTCTGACCTACGGTTTTTCCAAGCCGTTAGGCCTGGGTCTGTTGTTGCTCGATATCGCAGCTACGGCGTGCGTCTGGGTGCAATATCGCCTGTCACGCAAATCGATCAAGTTCCAGCCACAGGAACTGGCTGACCGCCTGCTGGAAGTGCAGGAAAACGAACGCCACCGCCTCAGCCGCGAGCTGCACGATGACATCGGCCAATTGCTGACCGCCGCCAAATTGCAAAGCGACTGGCTGAAACGCCGTATGCCGGAGGAATTGCAGGAGCAATGCACCGTTCTCTGCGACACCCTCGAAGAAACCCTCAACAAAGTCCGCGACGTATCGGCCATCCTCAACCCACGGCAACTGACCAGCCTTGGCCTTGAAGCGAGCCTGCGCGCGCACCTGCTCAAGACATTGACCAACACCGACGTGCACTGGAGCCTCGATTGCCAACAGCGCTTGAACGGAATTCCGGAAGAAATGGCCGTCGCCGCGTTTCGTATTGCGCAGGAGGCAGTGACCAACATCCTGCGTCACGCCCAGGCGAAAAACCTGCTGATTCGCGTGCAGCGCTTGCCCAAGGGTTTGACCCTGCTGATCAGCGATGATGGCCAGGGCTTCGCGCCGGCCGTCAATCCGGGTCGTGAAGGACAACGTGGCATGGCCGGCATGGCCGAACGGATCGAACAACTGGGTGGCACCCTGAGCGTGATCAGCGAACCGGGCAAAGGCACTCAAATCGAAGCACTTTTCCCCTGGGCGCCGCGCGCACTCGAGCGGGCCAGTACGAATAAGGTTATGCGTTGACTTGTAACTTACTTCTGGTGGATGACCACTCGCTGATCAGGGCCGGCGTGCGCGCTCTGGTTATGGATATTCCCGGTTACGCGGTAATCGGCGAGGCCAATGACGGCTCGCAGTTGCTTGAAATGGTCGAGCTGCTGAACCCCGATATTGTCTTGCTGGATATTTCCATGAAGGAAACCGGCGGCCTCGAAGCGTTGCAGCGACTCAAACGCGTGCGCCCGCAAAGCAAAGTGCTGATCCTGTCGATGCACACCGACCCCGCATTGATCATGCAGGCGCTGGAATCCGGCGCTTACGGTTATCTGCTCAAGGACACCACCGGCACCGAGCTTGAACACGCGCTGGACGCGCTGCGCAATAACGAGCGTTATCTAAGTCCGGCGATCGCCCATACGGTGATCAACCAGGCTCTGGTTCGCAATCAAAAAGGCCAGCCGGACACCACCGATTCGCACAACCTGACGGCACGCCAACTGGAAATCCTCCGACTGATCGTACGCGGCAAGTCGACCCGGGAAATCGCCAACGGCCTGGGCCTGAGCATCAAAACCGTCGAGACCCACCGCGCGCAGATCATGAAACGTCTGCAGATCTACGATGTGGCGGGCTTGGTGCTGTTCGCCGTGCGCGAACAGATCATCAGTCTGGACGACTGATCGGCGTTGTAGCGCTCAACAGCGGCGAGTCCTCAGGCAAATGCACCTGCAATGCCGCAGGGCGCGCTTCGAAGCGCAGGCTATCGCCTTCCAGTGGCTCACCATCCAGATTGATGTAAAGCCCTTCAGACACCTTGATTTCGACCCACGGCAAACGTGTCCGCACGAACATGTTGTCGAGGCCGAAGCCATCAGTGAGCAGATTCTTCAAGGTACCCACCAACTCCTGTGGAGCCGGCAGAATGCTGATATCCAACAGCCCATCATCGGCCAGTGCCTGCGGACACAGCACGTGCCCACCGCCCGCCTGACGACCATTGCCGATGCCCAGCGCCAGCAGCTCGCCACGCCAGTGGAAATCCGGCCCCTGCAACTCGCCATAGGCAGCATGCAGCTCACTGAAGCGCGACAGACCGGTGAACAGGTAAGCCGCGCCACCGAGTACTTTCTTCAAGTCTTCAGAAGTATTGGCCGTGACCTGGCTACCAAAACCGCCCGTGGCCATATTGAGGAAAATCTGCCCGCCAACCTGGCCCAGATCGATGTCGCGCGCAGGCACATCGAGCAACTCAAGAGCCTCTGCCGGCTCCAGCGGAACGCCCGCCGCACGGGAAAAATCGTTCGCCGTACCCAGCGGCAACAGCACCAGGCTGGCTTCGCCCGGATGCGCCACCAGCGCCTGGGCGATATCACGCAAGGTGCCATCGCCACCACCAGCGATAATCTGTTTATAGCCAGCCGCCAGCGCCTCTTCGACCAGACGCTCGGCATCGCCGCCCTCCCAGGTCAGGCGCACGGCCAGCTCCCAGCCTTGTTCGCGTTTACTTTCGACGGCGGCACGAACCGCCTCGTTGAGTGCCTGCTTGCCATGCAGAATCAACAGCGCCCTGCGTTCACTCATTGCAATCACTCCGTGAATGGATTCGGTATGAGACATCTTGACCACTGGCGCACGGAAAAAAGCCGCAAGAACCGTAATTAATTCAGGCGTCTCGGCGCACGCGTCCTACAGGGCTGGGATTTTTCTTACAAGATGTGATGAATTGGCTGCATTGACCAACTCCAGCCATTGGTAGATCGTGCGTCGGCGGTATCAATCTTCAATCTGAAAACACACAAGGATGTGCATGTAATGAGTGGATACACCTCTAGGGCTTTCGATACTTTCATTGACACCGTTAGCGACCCGCGTCCATTTCCAGCAGGCGTCAACATCAATGCATAGTCATGAAGCCAGACTGCCAGTGAGCCCGGTTGCTCCACTCGCGCAAAGTCGCACCAGCCACACCACTGACTTCCACAGCGGCGCCAAACCCACTGGAGAAACGAACATGGAACCTCGCGTCACCGAGCTGGAAACCCACCTCAAATACATCCGCAGGGACATGGATGAAGTCAGGGGCGATGTCAGAACCATCAAGCATCGCCTCGCCTACGCGGCAGGTGCAACAGCCGTCGTGATGGGTTTGCTGGGATGGATAGCCAACAGTCGTTTTGACCAGATCATTTCGCTCATGGCTCACTGACGCCTGAGCGGGCCCGCAGGTGCCGGCGACACGCGCCAGCACCTGCGGATACCGAGGCAGTTAACCCAGAAGCTCACTCAGGGGAATGAAGACAGCTTCGTCGCCCTCAACCAGCGTCCGGCCCTCAAGCACCTCGACCAGACCGTCAGCCCAAGCCGCACTGCGCAAAACGCCGGAGCTTTGATTGCGATAGATGATCGCCCGGCCCTGTTCCAGCCGTCCGCGCAAGTACTCACGACGGTTGCCAGCCACTGGCCAGTTGAACCCTGCCGGCACGCGGAACTTGAGTGGTTCAACGTCTTGCACGCCTTGGCGCCGCAACAGATACGGCCGGGTTAACAGGGCGAAGGTCACCAGCGTTGAAGCAGGGTTACCCGGCAGCCCGATTACCGGTACGTTGCGAAAATGGCCGAAGGTCAGCGGTTTCCCGGGTTTGATCGCCAGCTTCCACAAGGCGAGCTCGCCCTCTTCCCTCAATGCGATGCCGAGAAAATCCGCCTCACCGACCGAAACACCACCAGTGGAGAGAATCAGATCGACATCCTGCAATTCACCCAAACGCTCTCGGGTCGTCGCCAGATTGTCCGGAAGAATCCCGGCATCGATCACTTCGCAGCCCAGCCGCTGCAACCAGCTGCACAGCACCACACGGTTACTGTTGTAAATCTGCCCCGGCCCCAATGCCTGACCGGGCTCAATCAGTTCATCGCCGGTCGACAGCACGGCTACGCGCACCTTGCGCACGACATTCAGGCCGGCGCGGCCCAATGAAGCGGACAAGCCCTGCTCGATCGGCCCCAGGCGAGTGCCGGCCGACAGGACGAGTTCACCCACCGTGGTTTCCTGGCCCTGCGGACGAATGTTCTGCCCGACTTTCATGGCTTCGGAAAAACCTACGCGGCCGTCCGCCATGACTTCGGCGTTTTCCTGCATCTCGACACAATCGGCTCCGGCCGGCACAGGTGCGCCGGTGAAGATTCGAGCACAGGTTCCACGCTGCAAAGGTTCAGGCGCTTGCCCGGCGAATATTTTCTGGCTGACCGGCAACGGCTCGCCCGTCCAGTCAGCCAGATTCAGCGCGTAACCGTCCATCGCACTGTTCGGCCACGGCGGCAGATCCAGCGTCGAAACCAGATCCTCGGCCAGCACGCGCCCCTGAACTTCAGCGAGCGGCAAATACTCACGCTCGACGATTGGCGAGGCCTCGGCCATTTCCAGCAGCCGCGCCAATGCCACTTCGACAGGCATCAGCGCAGCGGTCTTGCCCGGCTTACCCACGGGATTCACAAGGCGCCGCCTGTTTCAGATGCGGGACGAAATTGCATGGGCGGTGACGGGAATCCAGTTGCTCGGCGAGAATCCCGTCCCAACCGGTGCGTACCGCATTGGTCGAACCCGGCAGGCAGCACACCAGCGTGCCATTGGCCAGACCGGCCAGTGCGCGGGATTGCACGGTTGAGGTGCCGATATCGGCCACCGAGATCTGGCGGAACAGTTCGCCAAAGCCATCGACCTGTTTGTCGAGCAGACAGGCCACCGCTTCCGGCGTACTGTCACGGCCGGTGAAGCCGGTGCCGCCAGTGATCAACACGACCTGCACAACATCGTCGGCGATCCAGTTGGCGACTTGCGCACGAATTTTATACAGATCATCTTTGAGCAGAACCCGCTCGGCCAGGTTGTGGCCAGCCGCCAACAGGCGATCGACAAAGACCTGACCTGAGGTGTCGGTTTCCAGTGTTCGGGTATCGCTGACAGTCAGCACGGCAATATTGAGCGGTGCGAAAGGTACATCAGCCTTGGCTTTCATAGGCTCGTCCAGTTGTAGGAGAAACAGCCCGGTGTTATATCACAGCGCCCCCTTTTTACGCCGCCCCTACGGAGAGCCAAAATGACCGCAAATACGCCATTGCCCCCTTGTTCCGTGCTGCTGCTGGCAGGCGGACGCGGCCAGCGCATGGGCGGTCAGGACAAAGGTTTGATCGAGTGGCACGGCGAACCGCTGATTGCGCATCTGCAGCGCAAAGTACGAGCGCTGACGGACGACTTGATCATCTCCTGCAACCGCAATCGCGAACGCTATGAAACCTATGCCGATCAATTGGTGGTGGATGACGAAGGTGACTTTCCCGGGCCACTCGCCGGTATTCGTGCAGGCTTGAAAGCGGCGCGCCATTCACACTTGCTGGTGTTGCCGTGCGATGTTCCGCGAATCGACGAAGCACTGCTGCAAAGCATGCGCGAAACCGCCAATCACAATCCTGACAAACCTTTAATGTTGTGGCACGACGAGCACTGGGAACCGTTGTTGTGCGTGATTCCCGTGAGCCTGCTGCCAGCCTTCGAAACCGCCTGGAACAGCGGTGAACGCAGCCCCGGCCGGGTGATGCGCAGCCTCGGTGCCAATGCATTGGAATGCCCGGACAATGACCCGCGACTGGCCAACCTCAACACCCCCGAACTGTTAAAGGCGCATAACACTGTGTCAGACTGACACTATTCAAGGAACTCTCACGCCTTGTATACGTCTCAAGCTCAGTAACCAAAAGAATTCCCATTCGGAGACACACCCATGACTCAACGGACCATCGCCTCTCTCATGCTCGCACTGGGCCTGGCCACCCTCGCCGGTTGCTCGTCGCCTACAGTGATCACGCTGAATGACGGTCGCGAAATCCAGGCCGTCGACACGCCGAAATACGATGATGATTCGGGTTTCTACGAGTTCCAGCAACTGGACGGCAAAGAAACTCGCATCAACAAGGATCAGGTTCGCACCGTTAAAGAACTGTAAGGTTCTTCGAAGCGACGTCTGACCCAGCCGGTTTGCCCGGCTAAAAAATGCCCCGATACGTCGGGGCATTTTTTATGCGCGCAAGAAAGTTACCGAGCGGTTATCCGATAGACCCGCTCCTCAAGCCGCGTCGCACCTGCCTGCACAAACTTGCCGCTGTCACTCAGCACATCCTGCGATTCCAGCACCTGCATCTGCCATGCGCCGCCGAACAAGTGTCGCACTTGAGCATCGTCTACGGAGAACGGCGGCCCGGAAATTTGCGATTGATCGTAATCCAGCGTAATCAACAGGCCCTTCAAACCCGCCGGCAGAATATTCTGCAAATGCTCGGCATAGCGCTCGCGCATTGGCGCCGGCAAGGCGATCACTGCTGCACGGTCGTACAGCGCGGAACAATCGGCAACGTCCTCGGCGCTCAGCGCGAAAACATCACCGCACCACAGCTCGATTGTGCCAGCGCGGTAAACCTTGAAGACGCCGTGCTCGCTGATCTGTGGCTGCAGTTGTTGCTCGCGGAAAAAGTCTTCAACGGCTTTCTCCGACAGTTCAATACCGAGAACCCGATGCCCGCGCCCAGCCAGCCACAGCAAATCCAGACTTTTCCCACACAACGGCACTAGCACCCGCGCTTGTGCCGCGAGATTCAGATCCGGCCAGAAACGTTGTAGATAAGGATTCACTTGCGGTAAATGAAAGCCGATCTGGTTAGAAGCCCACTTCTTGTGCCAAAACTCAGGCTGCATGCATCCCCCCTAAAAATTCGATCAAAAAGCGTTAAAACTTATATTAGATTTAGATCAATGAACTGACTGAAGATGGGCCATCTTACCGTTCAGGAGCCCGCACATGTTTCCCAGTCTGTATATCTCACACGGCTCACCGATGCTTGCATTGGAGCCAGGCGCCAGCGGCCCGGCCCTCGCGCGATTGGCCGCCGAACTGCCGACACCGAAAGCCATCGTGATCGTCTCTGCACACTGGGAGAGCCACGAACTGTTGGTCAGCAGCAATCCGCAACCGGAAACCTGGCATGACTTTGGCGGGTTTCCCCGTGCGCTGTTTGAAGTGCAATACCCGGCGCCGGGCAATGCGCAACTGGCTGGAGAAGTGGCGCAGTTGCTGACGGCGAACAACCTGCCGGCGCGTCTCGACCCACTGCGTCCTTTCGATCATGGCGTGTGGGTGCCGTTGTCGCTGATGTATCCGCAGGCGAATATTCCGGTGGTGCAGGTTTCGCTACCAAGTCGCGCAGGCCCGGCGCTTCAGACCCGTGTGGGTCGAGCATTGGCCGGTTTACGCGAGCAAGGGATTCTGTTGATCGGTTCTGGCAGCATCACCCACAACCTGCGCGAACTGGACTGGCATGCCGGGCCGGAAAGCGTTGAGCCATGGGCGCGGGATTTCCGTGATTGGGTGATCGACAAGCTGCAGGCCGATGATGAGGCGGCGCTGCACGATTATCGTCAGCAGGCGCCGAATGCGGTGCGCAACCATCCGAGTGATGAGCATTTGTTGCCGCTGTATTTTGCGCGGGGTGCGGGGGGTGAGTTTAGCGTGGCGCACAAGGGGTTCACGATGGGTGCGCTGGGGATGGATATTTACCGCTTCGGTTAAAGCAAAAGATCGCAGCCTTCGGCAGCTCCTACAAGGGGAACGCATTCCAAATGTAGGAGCTGCCGAAGGCTGCGATCTTTTGATCCTGAAAAACAGGCAAAAAAAATCCCCGAACCAGTCGGGGATTTTTTATCTGCGATCAATCAGCCCAAGGGCGAATTAATCTTCGCGGTAGCGACGCAGCTTCAACTGCTTACCGGCAACGCGAGTGTCCTTCAGTTTGGTCAGGAGTTTGTCCAGACCATCTTCCGGCAGCTCGACGAGGCTGAAGCTGTCACGCACCTGGATGCGACCGATCGCTTCACGGGCCAGACCGCCTTCGTTGAGGATGGCGCCCAGCAGGTTTTTCGCAGCGATACCGTCACGCGCACCCAGCGCGGTACGGCAACGAGCACGGCCTTCGCCCAAAGGCATTGGCGCGCGACGCTCGCGGTCACCACGATCAGGACGATCGCCAGTGCGCTCAGGACGGTCGCCACGCGGTGCATTGTTCGGCACCAGTGGACGTTCCTTCTCGATTGCAGCCAGGTTCAGCGCTTGACCGTTGGTGGCTTTGCGCAACAGCGCAGCAGCCAGAGCACGCGGAGTGCAGCCGATGTCTGCGGTCAGACGATCGAGCAACTCACCGTGAGTCGATTCAGCATCAGCCACCAGCGGCGACAGGCTGTTGGTCAGTTTCTTGATGCGCGCATCGAGAACGGCTTGAGCGTCCGGCAGGCGAACTTCAGCAACCTTCTGACCGGTTACACGCTCGATCACTTGCAGCATGCGGCGCTCACGTGGAGTCACCAGCAGCAGTGCACGACCTTCGCGACCGGCACGGCCAGTACGGCCGATACGGTGAACGTAGGACTCTGGATCGTACGGCATGTCAACGTTGAACACGTGAGTGATGCGCGGAACGTCCAGACCACGAGCAGCAACGTCGGTCGCCACAACGATGTCCAGTCGGCCATCTTTCAGCGAGTCGATAACGCGCTCACGCTGGTTCTGGGCGATGTCACCGTTCAACGCGGCGGCTTTGTAGCCTTTGGCGTCGAGGGCGCTGGCCAGATCCAGGGTCGCTTGCTTGGTGCGCACGAACATGATCAGGGCGTCGAAGTCTTCCACTTCCAGCAAGCTGAGAACAGCCGAAGTCTTCTGGTCAGCGTGAACCAACAGGTGAGCCTGTTCGATCGCGGTAACGGTCTGGGTCTTGGTCTGGATCTTCACGTGTTGCGGATCGCGCAGATGGCGTTCGGCAATGGCGCGGATCGACTGCGGCAAGGTGGCCGAGAACAGTACGGTCTGACGGGTCGGTGGCAGAGCCTTGAAGATAACTTCGAGGTCGTCCATGAAACCCAGTTTGAGCATTTCGTCCGCTTCGTCGAGAACCAGGTGGTTCACGGTCGACAGGACTTTTTCGTCACGACGCAGGTGGTCGCACAGACGGCCCGGGGTAGCGACAACGATCTGTGCGCCATTACGGATTGCTTTCAGTTGCGGGCCCATCGGCGCGCCGCCGTAAACGGCCACAACAGTAACGCCTGGCATTTGCTTGGCGTAGGTTTCGAAAGCGGTTGCTACTTGCAGCGCCAACTCACGGGTTGGCGCCAGGATCAGGGCTTGCGGCTCGCGCTTGGCAGGATCGATGCGGTGCAGGATCGGCAGGGCGAATGCGGCGGTTTTACCCGTACCGGTTTGCGCCTGACCAATCATGTCTTGACCGGCCATGATGATCGGGATCGATTGCTGCTGAATAGCCGAAGGTTCTTCGTAGCCAGTCGCGATGACGGCTGCAAGAATGTTCGGATTAAGATTAAAAGCGGCGAAGCCGCCGGTTTCCTGGGTCATGGGTCTGCCTCTAAGTGCATCCGCAAAGACCCATGCTCCAAAGCTGCGCATGCCGTGTTGAGACTCAAGAGTCGCCCTGGCTGCTTTGTCGGCGGGGATTTGCGAAAACGAATGAATGAAAAAAAAGAATCGTCCGGGAAGAGCCCGCAGTGCGGACGTGCAGCCGAAGCTGACTTCGGGGAATTGCGCTACCTAAACGCGGCCCGGTTAAAGGCCGGCGCGCACTATACCGGAAATTGCCCAAAAAGGGAGCTTTTTTTATCGGCAAAATGCGTGTGTCACCGCTGTGTAATGGGGTTTTGCGGATAATCGTTCCAAGGTCTATTTTTCAAAGGCCCGGCCCTGCGGGCGATGACGCTTAAACGATTCACCGACATGCGGCATTCCGTCGCTGCACCCGCCCTTCCCGCCCGAGGATCTACCGATGAATCAGCCCTGCGCCGGCCGCGTCAGCCGAGAACGTCGTGGTCACGTCCACCTGATCGGCCTGGATCGAGCGGCCAAGCGCAATGCTTTCGACCTCGACCTGCTCAACGACCTGAGCCTGGCCTATGGCGAATTCGAAGCCGACAGCGAGGCGCGGGTGGCGGTGGTGTTCGGCCATGGCGAACACTTTACCGCCGGTCTGGATCTGGTGAATGCCAGCTCAGCATTGGCCGAAGGTTGGCAAGTTCCGACCGGCGGTTGCGATCCGTGGGGTGTTTTCGTCGGGCCACGGGTGAGCAAACCGGTGATTGTCGCGGCGCAGGGTTATTGCCTGACCATCGGGATCGAGCTCATGTTGGCGGCGGATATCAATCTTTGCGCGAGCAACACCCGCTTCGCGCAAATGGAAGTGCAGCGTGGGATTTTTCCTTTTGGTGGCGCGACTTTGCGTTTTCAACAGATTGCCGGCTGGGGCAATGCGATGCGCTGGCTGCTGACCGGCGATGAGTTTGATGCGCACGATGCGTTGCGCTTGGGGTTGGTGCAGGAAGTGATGGCCAGTGAAGATTTGTTGCCTCGGGCGATTGAATTGGCGGAGCGGATCGCGCGACAGGCGCCGTTGGGGGTGCAGGCGACGTTGATGTCGGCGCGACAGGCGCGGTATGAGGGTGAGACGGCGGCGACGCAGGGCTTGCCGGCGTTGGTGAAGAAGTTGTTGGCGAGTGAAGATGCCAAGGAGGGCGTGCGGTCGCTGGTGGAGCGGCGACCCGGGATCTTCAAAGGAATTTAACCCCTGTAGGAGCTGCCGAAGGCTGCGATCTTTTGATCTTGATCCTATAAAAACAAGGTCAAAAGATCGCAGCCTTCGGCAGCTCCTACATGGGTTACGGCTCAGGTCGCGGGGCGAATCGCGTTGATCAACGACTGCAACGAATACCCCAACCGCGGCGCCAGCGCTTCGGCCCGCGCAGTCAACGCCTGCATGTCCAGTTCCTGATCGAGATCCGCCGGCACCAGCAGAATCACATTGCCCTCCTTCACCGGCAGCTCCCAGTAATGCCGGTGATAGAGCCCGCGCAACAGCGCCGCGCCCAATGGCTGGCCATCATCGGTGGCCCACTGATTGATCACCAGCCAGCCGCCCGGATTCAAACGCTTCTGGCAGTCACCGAGAAAACCCCAGGCCAGATGCCCGACACCCGGGCCGACGTCGGTGTAGAGGTCGACGAAAATCAAATCCGCTGGCTCCGCCGTCGGCAACAACTCCAGCGCATCGCCGACACGAATGTACAGACGCGGATCGTCGTCCAGTCCCAGGTATTCGATCGCCAGACGCGGCACGTCCGGGCGCAACTCGATGGCTTCAACATCTTCCAGTGGCAGAAACTTGAGGCAGGCCTGGGTCAATGTCCCCGCACCCAACCCGAGAAACAGCGCGCTGTCCGGTTGCTCATGGCACAACGCGCCGATCAGCATCGCGCGGGTGTAGTCGTACTCCAGCCAGCTCGGGTCAGCGGTGAACACGCAGCTCTGCTCGATCGCATCGCCGAATTCGAGAAAGCGGTAATCGGCCACTTCCAGCACGCGAATCACGCCGAACTCATCCTGTACTTCGGCGAGCAGATGCTCGACGCGCTCCTCAGTCATTTCGTCTCCTGATGGTCACCGGGCGCGGTGACGCGATGGCACCGCTGTGGCGCCGTGGCAAAGCGGCGATTGTCGGCGAAGGGGCGGGAGCAGGTCACGCACTAATTGCTGCTAACATGGCCGCCCGTGCGTAGAACCTTAGAGACCGTGATGAGCCAACCGTGGAGCCCTGACAGCTGGCGCGCCCTGCCGATCCAGCAACAACCCCAATACCCCGACGCCGCGCACCTGCGCCAGGTCGAGCAAACCCTGGCCAGTTATCCACCGCTGGTGTTTGCCGGCGAGGCACGCGAGCTGCGTCGACAGTTTGCCGAAGTAACTCAGGGCCGGGCGTTCCTGCTTCAGGGTGGCGATTGCGCAGAAAGCTTCGCCGAATTCTCCGCGGCGAAGATTCGCGACACCTTTAAAGTGTTGCTGCAAATGGCAATCGTCATGACCTTCGCCGCCGGTTGCCCGGTGGTCAAAGTCGGGCGCATGGCCGGTCAGTTCGCCAAGCCGCGTTCGGCCAACGACGAGACCATCGACGGCGTGACGCTGCCGGCTTATCGAGGCGACATCGTCAACGGCATCGGTTTCGATGAGAAGAGCCGCGTACCGGATCCGGAGCGTCTGCTGCAGTCCTATCACCAGTCCACCGCGACGCTGAACCTGCTGCGCGCCTTCGCTCAGGGCGGTTTTGCCGACCTGCATCAGGTGCACAAGTGGAACCTCGATTTCATCGCCAACTCGGCGCTGGCGGAGAAGTACAGCCACCTCGCCGACCGCATCGATGAAACCCTGGCGTTCATGCGCGCATGCGGCATGGACAGCTCGCCGCAACTGCGCGAAACCAGTTTCTTCACCGCCCACGAAGCGCTGCTGCTGAACTACGAAGAAGCCTTCGTGCGCCGCGACAGCCTGACCAACGATTACTACGATTGCTCGGCGCACATGCTGTGGATCGGCGACCGCACCCGTCAGCTCGACGGCGCTCACGTCGAATTCTTGCGTGGCGTGAACAACCCGATCGGCGTGAAAGTCGGCCCGAGCATGAACCCGGATGATCTGATCCGCCTGATCGACGTACTCAACCCGGACAACGATCCGGGTCGCCTCAACCTGATCGCGCGGATGGGCGCGAACAAGGTCGGCGATCACCTGCCGGCGCTGATCCGCGCGGTGCAGCGTGAAGGCAAGCAAGTGCTATGGAGTTCCGACCCGATGCACGGCAACACCATCAAGGCCAGCAGCGGCTACAAGACCCGCGACTTCGCGCAGATCCTTGGCGAGGTGAAGCAATTCTTCCAGGTGCACGAAGCGGAAGGCAGTTATGCCGGCGGGATTCATATCGAGATGACCGGGCAGAACGTCACCGAGTGCATCGGTGGAGCGCGGCCGATTACGGAAGACGGCTTGTCGGATCGCTATCACACGCATTGTGATCCACGGATGAATGCCGATCAGTCGCTGGAGTTGGCATTTTTGATTGCTGAAACCCTCAAACAAGTTCGCCGCTAAACCGCCTGGCCACCGCCCCTGTAGGAGCTGCCGAAGGCTGCGATCTTTTGATGTTGTTTTTTAGGATCAAGATCAAAAGATCGCAGCCTTCGGCAGCTCCTACAGGGGGCCGTCGATTTTGGCCAATGCCACCCGCAACCGCAGCGCACTCTCGCGCTGACAATTGAGCTGCACCCGCGCCAGCCCCAACCAATCCGCCATCCGCTGCAAATTCATCGCCAGCGCCAACATCCCCTCTTCATCCAACCCCGGCTCTTCCTCGTGCACCGCATGCACCGCCAACCGCCCCGACGCTCGCTCAGCGCGTAAATCAACCCGCGCGGCAATCCGTTCATTGTGCAAAAACGGCAACACGTAATAGCCGTAAACCCGCCTGTCCTGCGGCGTGTAAATCTCCAGCCGATAGCGGAAATCAAACAACCGCTCGGTGCGGCTGCGCTCCCAGATCAACGAATCGAATGGCGACAACAGCGCACTCGCCGTCACCTTACGTGGGATTTTCGGCTCCGGCAGGCAATAAGCGATCTGCCGCCAACCGGCCACTTCGCACATCTGCAATTGCCCCGCCTCGACCAGTTCCGCCAGTCGTGGTCGCGCATCCGCTGGATTCAAGCGGAAGTAATCACGCAGGTCTTTCTCAGTGCCGACACCCATCGCCTGCACCGCATGCAACAGCAATCCCCGTTGCGCCTCGGCTTCATCCGGCAATGCCTGCTGCAGGATCGAAGAAGGAATTACCCGCTCCGGCAAATCATACAAACGCTCAAAACCACGTCGCCCCGCCACCGTCACTTCACCAGCCGCAAACAACCACTCCAGCGCATGCTTTTCCGCGCTCCAGTCCCACCATGGCCCGGCCTTGTCTTCGCGGGTCGACAGACTGCCGGCGCCCACCGCGCCCTGCTCTTGCACCGAACTCAATACGCGACGCACCACGTCCTGCTGCTCGCGACCAAACTTCGCCAGTTGCTGATAAATATCCTCGCCGCGCCGCGCTCGCTGCATGCGCCAAGCCATCAACGGATACATCGACAGCGGCAGTAACGATGCTTCATGGCCCCAATATTCAAACAACGTGCGACGTCGCCCCGAACTCCAGGCAGCCTGGTCGAGCAAGTCAGAAGAATAGGAACCGAGACGGGAAAACAGCGGCAGGTAGTGCGAGCGCACCACGGCGTTGACGGAGTCGATTTGCAGCAGGCCCAGCCGTTCGATCAGCCGGTTGACGTGAGCGGCTTTGACGGTCGGCGGCTGGCGCCCGTTGAACCCTTGGGCAGCCAGCGCCAGTCGTCGCGCCTGTTTGAGGGAAAAGGACAGTGTCGCGGGCATGAGCATCTCCTTGTCTGCTCGCAACCTACCTCACCTGAAAGTGGTTTGTGTAGCGGCGCCCTCATCATTTATGCATCGGGTCGTCCCAGAATGGCCGCACGGTTTCGTGCTCGACGTCGGCACGACTGACCCCGATGTCCTTCAACGCTTCGTCGCTCAGACTGGCGAGCAACTCACGTTCACGGTGCAAATCGTACCAGCGGCTAAACTTGTGCAGCAGATCGGAAACGATGTGACCGCTGAATTTTTCTTCGCCTGCAAACTCTCTTTGACCTTTCATCGTGTTGCCCTCCGTTGTGGATGGCTCAAGTCTCTGCCTGGCGCTAAGATCAATCCAACGAATGTTTCTGATGGCATGCATCACGGAGATTCATCAATTGTCCGCCTACCCCAGTATCGATACCGATGTCCTGCGTACCTTCGTCGCGATTGCCGATCAGGGCGGTTTCACCCGCGCCGGCGAAATGGTCAACCGCACGCAATCGGCGGTGAGCATGCAGATGAAGCGTCTGGAAGAGGACGTGTTGCAGCGCCAATTGTTCGAGCGTGATGGACGTCAGGTGCGCCTAACGGCTGAGGGCCAGGTGCTGCTCGGTTATGCGCGGCGCATTCTTAAACTTCACAGTGAAGTCTTCAACACGCTGCGCGAGCCGCACATGGTCGGCACCGTGCGCATCGGTACGCCGGATGATTACGTGATGCGTTTTCTGCCGGGGATTCTGTCGCGATTCGCCCAGTTCTATCCGCTGATTCAGATCGAAGTGCATTGCGAGTCGACCAAGCAACTGTTGCAGCGCACCGATCTGGACTTGTCGATCGTCACCCGCGAGCCGGGCAATGAGATCGGCCAACTGCTGCGCAAGGAGCGTTTCGTCTGGGCCGAGGCGCAGAACTTCAGCGCCCACGAACAAACGCCGCTGCCGCTGGCGATGTTCAACAGTGATTGTTTCTGCCGCTTGTGGGCATGCAATGCGCTGGACGCGATGGGCCGCGACTACCGCATCGCCTACAACAGCACCAGTTTGTCGGCGCTGATGGCGGTGGTGAGCGCGGGTCTGGCGATCACCGCGCAACTGGAAAGCCTGATCACCCCGGACATGCGCATTCTTGGTGCCGACCAAGACCTGCCGTTGCTGCCCGAGGCGAGCATCATGCTGGTGCGCAACCTGAACAACCCGTCGCCGATCACCGAGTGCCTGGCCGAGCACATCGTCGAAGGCTTCAAACTTTAAACGCGAGCATCACCGCACACAGCACCAGAAAACCGCAGAACAGCCCACGCAGGAGTTTTTCCGGCATCGCGTGGGCGACTTTTACACCCCAACTGATGCTGGCCAGACCACCGATGGCCAGCGGCAGGCCGATCATCCAGTCCACTTCGTGATGCACCGCGTACGTCACCAGCGTTACGCCGGTGCTCGGCAATGCCAGCGCCAGCGATAAGCCCTGAGCAACCACTTGGGTGGTGCCGAACAGACTGGTCAAAACCGGCGTCGCCACCACTGCCCCGCCAACCCCGAACAAACCGCCCATGGTGCCCGAGGCCGCGCCGAGCACGCCGAGCCACGGCCATGAGTAGCGCATCTCCGACGTCGCGGCGGGTTGGCGACCGAACATCTTCAACAGGTTGTAAACCGACAACACCACCAGAAAAGCGACGAAGCCGATGCGCATGGTTTGCGCGTCGATACCGACAGCCCAGATCGAACCGATCCAGGCAAAGCAGAACCCCATCACCGCCAGCGGCAGCGCGTGGCGCAATTCAATGCGATTGCGCTGGTGATAACGCCACAGCGCCAGCATCACGTTCGGCACCACCATCACCAGCGCCGTGCCTTGGGCGATCTGTTGATCAAGGCCAAACCAAACACCGAGCAGCGGAATCGCGATCAGGCCACCACCGATGCCGAAGATGCCACCGAGGGTGCCGAGTGCGGCGCCGAATAACAGGTACAACAAAAACTCCATCACAGCCGAATTCCTCTTACGTCAGGCGAATCATCCTACGCAGTCGCGGCTGGCGGGGAAACGCACAGCAACGCACAATGGCTATGCCGATTTCGCACAAGCATCGAGTTCGCCATGAATCCCAATCAACTCACCGACCAGCTCGGATTGTTTCTGGATGTGCTGGAGAGCGGCAGTTTTTCTGCCGTCTCGCGCCGCCATCCGCTGACGCCATCAGCCATTGCGCGACGGATCGACAGCCTGGAAAGCGCCGTGGGCAGCCAGTTGTTTGTCCGCAGCACTCACGCGGTGCTCGCCACGCCGGCCGGGCTGGCGTTCGCCGAACGCGCACGTCGAATCGTAGCTGAGCTGCAACTGGCTCGCGCCGAAGCCGTGTCTTTGAGCAGCGCGCCGGAAGGTTTGATTCGGGTTGATGCACCGGCGGCGTTCGGGCGCAGGCATCTGGCGCCAGTGATTGCCGACTTTCTGGTGCTATATCCGGGACTCGATGTGCAGTTGCACCTGATCGACAGTTTTGTCGACATGGGCGGTTCCAATCTCGGCAAGGTCGATCTGGTGCTGCGCGCCGGGCAACTGGCGGATACGCGATTGGTCGCCACGCCGCTGGCGAGCATGGTGCGCATCGCTTGTGCGAGTCCTGACTATCTCAAGCGCCGCGGCGTGCCGAGCACTCCAGCGCAATTGAGCGAACATGACGGCCTCGACTGGGAAGGCCTTGCCCCGCCGTTCGCCTGGCGCTTCGAGCAGGACGGGCAGCTGCAATTGCATCGCCCGGCGCGCATTCGCATGAGCGCCAACAATGCCGAAGCCTTGGTGTGCGGGGCACTGGCCGGTTTGGGCATTGCGCATCTGCCCTCGTGGCTGGCCAGTGAATACTTGCTCCGCGGCGAATTATTGCCACTGTTTTGCGCCGACGGTCTGCCGAAACCGGAAACCACCGGCATCTACGCGTTGCGCATGGAACAACAAACCCACTCGCGCAGCCGCTTGCTTCTGGAATACCTGAAAACGCGCTTCAGCCCTATACCGCCGTGGGATCTGGCGCTGCAAAGGGATCTCGGCCGGCACTAGCGCTGGAAAATTATCTGGCGCATTAAACACTCGAGCGCTAGATTCATGACCATCAACGATCAAGGCGTAGACATGACTTCCGAACGCGACACCTGCGACGACCTGCTGCTCGACAATCAAGCTTGCTTCGCCCTGCATTCCACCTCGCTGATGATGACCAAGGTGTACAAACCTTTGTTGCAAGCGCTGGGGCTGACCTATCCGCAGTACCTGGCGATGATGGTGTTGTGGGAAAAGGATGGTTTGACGGTCGGGGAAATCAGCACAAAGTTGCTCACCGATCCGGGGTCGCTGACGCCACTGCTTAAACGGCTGGAGGTTGAAGGGTTGTTGAGCCGCACGCGCAGCCGAGAGGATGAGCGGGTCGTCATCGTCGAGTTGACCGCCAAGGGGCGTGAGCTCAAAGAGAGCGCCCAAACCGTTCCGCAATGCATTCTCGGCGCCAGCGGTTTCTCCATCGAACGCCTGCAAAACCTGCAAGCAGAGCTACAAGCTCTGCGCAGTCACCTGCAAAACAGCCTCACCTGACTCCACCCTCTCCCCCTGTAGGAGCTGCGGCACGCTGCGATCTTTTGGTTTTTTTAAGATCAAAAGATCGCAGCGTGCCGCAGCTCCTACAAGTGTTTCAACAAACAATCGCCAATCAACGCGAATCATTTTTTAAAATTTATATTGCGCGCTAAATATTCGTGCGATACATTCACTTCGCACTTACTTAGCGCGCAAACAATTAGCGCAACACATCACACCCTACGAGGCTCTCACCATGCAAACTCTCTACACCGCAATCGCAACCTCCACTGGCGGCCGTGATGGTCGCGCGATCTCCAGCGACAACATCCTCGACGTCAAACTCGCCACCCCGAAAGAACTCGGCGGTGCTGGCGGCGCAGCGACCAACCCTGAGCAACTGTTTGCCGCTGGCTACTCGGCCTGCTTCATCGGCGCACTGAAATTTGTCGGCAGCCAGACCAAACGCAAGATCCCGGATGACGCGTCGATCACCGCCCACGTCGGCATTGGTCAGATCCCCGGCGGTTTTGGTCTGGACATCGATCTGCACATCAGCCTGCCCGGCCTGGAACAAGCCGACGCGCAATCGCTGGTCGACGCCGCGCACCAGGTCTGCCCGTACTCCAACGCCACCCGTGGCAATGTCGACGTACGCCTGCACGTTACTGTGTAAACAAAGCAAAAGATCGCAGCCTGCGGCAGCTCCTACACCGATCCCTGTAGGAGCTGCCGCAGGCTGCGATCTTTTGATCTTTCTTTCAGACACAAAAAAGCCCGACTCAATGGTCGGGCTTTTTCTTTCCGCAAAAACCGGTGCTTATTTAGCACGGCCTTTGTAGGAACCGCCCTCGCGGGTGTCGATTTCGATCTTGTCACCGATTTCGATGAAGTCAGCAACTTGCAGCTCAGTACCGTTGGCCAGTTTGGCTGGCTTCATGACTTTGCCGGAAGTGTCGCCACGAGCCGAACCTTCGGTGTAGTCAACTACGCGCACGATGGTGGTCGGCAGCTCTACGGAAACCAGACGCTCTTCGAAGAAGATCGCTTCGCAAACATCGGTCATGCCTTCTTCAACGAAAGGCAGAACGGCTTCGATGTCTTCAGCGTTCAGCTCGTACATGGTGTAGTCAGTGGTGTCCATGAACGTGTAGGTGTCGCCGCTGATGAAGGACAGGGTCGCTTCTTTACGGTCGAGGATTACGTCGTCCAGTTTGTCGTCAGCGCTGTAAACGATCTCGGTCTTGTAACCGGTCAGCAGGTTTTTCAGCTTGGTCTTCATGATCGCGCTGTTACGGCCCGACTTGGTGAATTCAGCTTTCTGAACCAGCCAAGGATCGTTCTCGAGACGGATCACGGTACCGGGTTTCAGTTCTTTACCAGTTTTCATTGCGAATATCCGAATTTGGATGGGATTTACAAAAATCTAGGCCGCGTATCATATCCAATTTAGGTAAAACTGTACCAGCGCTGCGGCAAGATCGGCCTGCAAGCCTTGTTCCAGACACCATTTTTCCGCATTTCCCTGCAGTTCTGGCCAGTGTTTGCGGCTTGCCAGCCAGTGTTCACCGATTGGTTGACCGGCACTCCACGCCCGCCACAGACCGTTCATCGCCTCAGCAGCCGCCGGCGACAAGCCTTTTGTGTAAAGCGCGAGGAAGGCGTCGAGCTTGTCCAGATGGATATCTTCGTCCTGCTGATAGATGTGCCAGAGCATCGGCCGCCCCGCCCATTGCGCACGCACGAACGAATCTTCGCCACGCACCGCATTAAAATCGCAGCACCACAGCAGATGATCGTATTGATCCTGTCGGACGAACGGCAGCACTTGCACGGTCAACGAATGGCGTACATGAATCGCGCCGACACTCAGCGTTTCCACGTCCAGCCACTGGGCGACATCACCCAGCACGCGCCCTTCCGGCACCAACAGATGCGTCGGCTGACTGTCCGCCGCCAACACATCAAGCCAACTGGCCAGCCCTGCGTTCTCGTAGGCAAACAGCGAGATCAGTTGCGCACCCTCGGCGCGATCAATCCCCAGACCTTGCAAGAATGTTCGCTGCGCTTGGGCGTCTAGCTGAAATTGCCTACGACGCTCAAGCAATCCGCGCTCACGTAGCAAACCGCCTGTCCCCGGCTGGAATCCCGGAAAAAAGAAGAACTTCTGCACGGTTTTGTATTTGACCGACGGCAGTCCATGGCAACCGATCACCCAGTCTTCGGCGCTCAGATAGTCAAGGTTCATCCACAGCGGCGGCTTCTCGCGCTCGGCCATGGCGTCCATGTAATCACTCGGCAGCTGACAGGCAAACGCAGCGATCACCACATCGGCCGCCTCGGTGTGCAGCCACTCGCTCGGCCAGTGCCGCACCTCGACGCCTTGCTGAAATTGCTGCGCGACGTTGATATCAATCTCGGGACAGATACGCTCAAACGCACGCAGATCATCGACCCACAAGCGCACCGGCAAAGCATGCTCAGCGACCAATTGCCGAGCCAGACGCCAGGTCACGCCGATGTCGCCATAGTTGTCGACCACGGTGCAGAAAATATCCCAGCGGGGTTTCAGTTCCGACATTCAAGACTCCCGTTGGCAAAAGCTGCAATTGTCCGCATAAATCACCTCGCGCAGAAGAGCCGACGGCGATTAATCTTCGTGCGACAATCGCCGCTCGCCCGTCATCATCCGCCAGGAGGCAGCCATGCCCTACCGCCCAAACCCGCGTCGCCCCTTGCCTGTTCAGCTTAGTGCGCTGCACCTGACCGGCAGCATTGCTTTGGGCATGTGGCTAGGTTTTCTCGCCATCGCGCTGACCTGCTGGGTGCTTTCCCGTTTTCTGTTCGCTGAACAATTGGCGCCGGTCGCTCAAGCCGTTCAGCAAGTCGCCAAACCTCCAGCGGCGATTCCGGTTCAGCCGGACATTCCGCCGCAAAGCCAACTGTTCCAGCAGTACGAAGAAAACCTGCGCAAAAATGAACAGCAGGCTCGTCTAGATCAGGCGCGCAACAGCAGCCGCAATCAGTCGAACCCCAACTGCCAGTTCTGGCTGCAGCAAGATCAGACCGCTCCAAGCGAAAAATCCCGCACCAACGTTTTGCAATTCTGCGATTGACCATGAACAAGCACACTGTCCACCAACTGATTCTCGACAAGCTGCGCATCGACCTCGACATCGCCGAACGTGCGGCGCAAACCGCCTACGAAACCGCGACCCACGAAGAGAACATCGCCGAAAACAAGTACGACACGCTGGGACTGGAGGCGTCGTATCTGGCGGCGGGTCAGGCAAAACGGGTCGAGGAAATTCGCCAGTCACTGGCGCTGTGCCAGAACCTGACGCTGCGTGCCTACGATGAAAACCGCGGCATCGAAGTCGGCGCCCTGCTCGGTCTGGAGGATGAAAAGGGTCGCGAGCAATGGCTGTTTCTGGCGCCGGATGCGGCAGGCCTGAAAGTCGACGTGGTCGGTCAGCCGATTACCGTCATCACCCCGCGCTCGCCGCTGGGCAAAAGTCTGCTGGGCAAGTGCGAAGGTGATGAGGTGGAGATTCTGGTGGCGGGCACCCGGCAACAGTTTGCTGTCACCGAGGTGCTCTGATTCAACGGATCAGTGAACCGGCAGTTCGACGCCGTCGAACAGTTCTTCCAGTTCCTGCTTGTTGTGGCACTGAATGGCTTTGGCCATCACTTCGCGGGTCAGGTGCGGCGCAAACTTCTCGATGAAGTCGCACATGAAACCACGCAGGAAGGTGCCGCGACGGAAACCGATCTTGGTGATGCTCGACTCGAACAGCTCGCTGGCGTCCAGCACTACCAGGTCGTTGTCGAGTTTGGTGTCGACTGCCATTTTCGCGACGATGCCCACGCCCAGACCCAGACGTACGTAAGTTTTGATCACGTCGGCGTCGGCAGCGGTGAACACCACTTTCGGCGTCAGGCCGCGATGGCTGAAGGCTTCGTCGAGTTTCGAACGGCCGGTGAACCCGAACACGTAAGTCACGATCGGGTATTCGGCCAGTGCTTCCAGAGTCAGCTTCGGCAGTTTGGTCAGCGGGTGACCCTGCGGCACGACCACGCAGCGGTTCCAGCGGTAGCACGGCATCATCACCAGATCGCCGAACAGTTCCAGCGCTTCGGTGGCAATGGCGAAATCGACGGTGCCGTCAGCGGCCATTTCAGCGATCTGCATCGGCGAACCCTGGTGCATGTGCAATGCGACGTCAGGGTATTGCTTGATGAAATTGCTGATCACCGGCGGCAAGGCATAACGCGCCTGGGTGTGCGTGGTGGCGATCGACAGGGTGCCCTTCTTCTCGTTGGAGAATTCCTGAGCGATCTGCTTGATGCTTTCGACCTTGCGCAGAATCTCACCGGCGGTGGTGATGATGCGCTCGCCGGCCGGGGTGACGCGGGTAAGGTGCTTGCCGCTGCGGGCAAACACTTCGACGCCGAGTTCGTCTTCCAGCAGACGGATTTGTTTACTGATGCCCGGTTGCGAGGTGTAAAGGCTTTGGGCTGTAGCGGAAACGTTGAGGTCGTGGTGCGCCACTTCCCAGATGTAGCGCAATTGTTGAAGCTTCATATGTATCCCTCAAAGCAGGTAGACGCCACGGGCATCAGCGACGGTATATAACTATATTAATGGTTTGAAGAATAAATCTAGAACTTTTTTGTCAAAGTGCCATTATTCTGCTTCAGCGATCCTCACTGCGCCGACGCTCAACCAGCGGCACCAGATAAACCGGCACCTTCGATAATTGCAGAACCCGCGCCGCCGTTCGCCCCAACGGCGTTTCCGCGCCAACCCCGTGGCTATGACTGCCAACGATCAGCAAGTCGACAGAGAGTTTCTGCACCTGGTCGAGAATCACCTGTGACGGATCACCCTGCAGCACGCGCACCGCGCGAATCCGCTGCAAGTCTTGTTCGCCTTCATCGCGCAATTCTTCACGAAAGCTTTCCAGCACCCGCTGCTCGATATTGGCGATGACTGTTTTCAGACCTTGGCTATGAAATTCGTTCAATGCCTGCTCATCGAGATAGCTCTGCAACACCGATTCGGCGAACAGCCCCATCGGCTCCACCGCGTGCACCACGTACAGGTCAGCATTGAATGTTCGCGCCAACGCCAGGGCATGCTGCATCACTAACGGTGCGTACAGACCGAGGTCAGTGGCATACAGCATCGAACGAATCATATGACCTCCTCGCAAGCCAACATGGCGGAGATTTGATTCAGCTTAGCAGTGCCTTGGCGACTACGACGTGCGGCGCAACGTCTTGAACCGTTTGGGCTTTAGACCGCTGGTTCGTTGCTGATGCCGTGGGGGACATGGCCCGTGGCAACCACTTCGCGGGCCGCCTCGCAATGCCCGGCCTGATCGTCGAAAAACACGTCAGCGGCGAACGCTTCGAGGAACGCCGATTTGGTCAGACCACCGAGGAACAGCGATTCGTCGAGACGAATATCCCACTCGCGCAACGTGCGAATGACCCGCTCGTGCGCCGGTGCCGAACGCGCGGTAACCAGCGCCGTGCGGATCGGGCAATCGTCATCGGGGAATTCGCGCTGGAGCAAATTGAGTGCGGCCAGAAATCCTTTGAACGGGCCGCCACGCAACGGTTCGCGGGCTGATTCGCGCTCCTTGGCCTGAAACGCTTCCAGCCCGCCGGACTGATACACACGCTCCGACTCGTCGGAAAAAATCACCGCGTCACCGTCGAAGGCGATGCGCAATTCGTCGCTGGCCGCACGGCTGGCGCCACCGGACAGAATGGTTGCGGCGGCAAAACCAGCGTCCAGCGCCGCACGCACATCCTCGGCGTGGGTCGACAGAAAAAGATCACAACCAAAGGCTTTCAGATACGGATAAGGACTGCGTCCGCCGACAAACGCCGCGCGGGAAATCGCCAGCCCGTAATGGTGAATCGAGTTGAACACGCGCAGGCCAGTGTCGGCGCTGTTGCGCGACACCAGAATCACCTCGACCCGCGCGCGGCCGAGGCGACTGTTGAGTGCCAGGAGTTTTTCCACCAGCGGGAAGGCATCGCCGGGCGCGAGAATCTCGTCTTCGTGTTCGATCTGATATTGCCGATAGGCTTCGACGCCGCTCGACAGATACACCTTGTGGCTCTCGCTCAGGTCGAACAAGGCCCGCGACGAAATCGCCAGCACCAGTTTGTCATCGATGTTCTTGGCCATGCCTTCCCCCGCCCCTTACAAAAAACCGACCTAAACGTTGCGTCGGTCGATAAAGCTTAAATTGCGGTACAGCGCTTCGATACGCGGCAAGTCACAGCCTGCCGCTTTCGCTGCCGCCAGTGGTCGAGCGTAGATCGCTTCGAGTTCCAGCGGACGCTTGTGTAAAAAATCGTGGTACATGCTCGGCCAGTAGTCGGGCATTTTCTCGGTCATCGTGAACAGGAAACCGGCGTAACCGGGCGGCATGTCGTGGCCGCAGGCTTTGGCGCCCTCAACCACTTCGGCCATCAATGCCTGGATGTGCGCGCGGCTGTCGGCATCTGCCATCAACGGCGTGGTGCCCGCGCCGAGCAACACCGAGAGACCGTTGTAAGGGATATTCCAGACCAGTTTCTGCCAGCGCGCCTGGTGCAGATTGGGCATCGCTTGCGAATCAAGACCGGCGGTACGGAACAGCTCGGCGCCCTGCTCGACGATCGCCATGCGCGCGACATCATCAATCGCCGAGCCGCTGTGATAACCAACGTTGACCGCGCCGAGCGCCTGATGCGTCACCAGACCCGGCCCCTCGCGATGCACGCAGATCAGGCACAGACCACCGAGCAGATGCAACGAATCAGGCAACAGCGCACGTAAACTGTCTTCGACATCCAGACCGTTTTGCAGCAACAGCACTTTCGCATCCGGCTTGGCGGCTTGAATGATTGCCGGCGCCAGATCAGCGTTGCTGGTGGTTTTTGCGCCCACCAGCAGCCAGTCACACTTGGGCATGTCTTCAGCTGACGAATAGGCTTGCGCCGGGTTCAGCGTCATCTGGCCATGCACCGCGCTGTTCACCTGCAAGCCACGCTCGGCGACTGCCGAGAATTCGCTGCGCAACAGAAAGTGCACATCAAAACCGGCCCGCGCCAGCATCACACCGTAAAATCCCCCGATTGCGCCGGTACCAATAATCCCGATCACCGGCTTATTCACTGCCGCCATCATGGCAACTCCTCTGCAATTCGACCCAGCGCCTGCGCCAATGCTTCGTTGAGTGCATCGGCGGTCAGGCGTGCGTGCACCGCCCCAAAGAACTCGCCGTCGCGCACTACAAACAGCGCCGGCAAATGAAAGACCTGATAACGCTCGACCAAACCACCGTTGTCGCCGGCGTCGATCCAGCACAAGCGATCGGCCGCCAGCGCCATCCCCGGCAATACTTCGCGGGCATAGCGGCAACTCGCGCAGCCGACACTGGTGAAAATCACCAGGGAAACGCCGCTCATCGCCAGCAGCCGTTGGTCGGCGTCGAAATCGGTCAGTTCTGATTCGACCACTATACTGGGGGAAACAATGTCAAATGGCCGACACAGGGAGTCTGTGCTCATGGGACGTTTCATTCCTCATCCGGACGAGGTGCCGGTTGAATTAACCTTGCTCAAGCCTGAATGTATTTCCAGGCAACAGCTGCACACTATCAGCCTCGGCGGCATCGCTTGCAATTACCACCGTGCCTGGCGCCATGGCACGGCGCTGCAAGTGCGCATGCCGACGCTCAACACCGACATCTGTTATCCGGGCTACGTGGCGTGGTGTTTGCGGCGTAAAAAAGGTTATCTGGTGGGCATCGCCTTTACCGATGAGCAGACGCTGTTCAGCGCACGAATGGGTGAGCAGGTGTGTCAGATCGAGCGCTACTGCCGCATGAACGAAACCCACGATGATCTGCAGGAAATTCAGGCTGTGGCCCTGCAATGGGTCGAGCAACACGCCGATGAGTTCTCCCATGACAGCGTGCGCAAGGCTTTTGCGCAGCCAGCGCTGGACTAAAGCACCTTTTGCCCATTGTCGAGCAGGCGCTTTACGCGCTAAGGTTCCGCTCCCCGACGCGCTTAAATCTGCTGTGCTCCGCCGCGCGGGGATCGCTGGCGGCCGGCACCCGTGACCTGACGAGTAAACGATGGCTGATTTACCGATCAACGACCTAAACGTCGCCTCTAACGAGACCCTGATCACTCCTGATCAGCTCAAGCGTGATATCCCTCTGAGCGACGCCGCGCTGCGCACCGTCACCAAGGGCCGCGAAGTCATTCGCAACATTCTTGATGGCACCGACCACCGTCTGTTCGTAGTGATCGGCCCGTGCTCGATCCACGACATCAAGGCTGCCCACGAATACGCCGATCGCCTGAAGGTGCTGGCGGAGGAAGTCTCCGACACCCTGTATCTGGTCATGCGCGTGTATTTCGAGAAGCCGCGCACCACCGTCGGCTGGAAAGGTCTGATCAACGATCCGTACCTGGACGACTCGTTCAAGATTCAGGACGGCCTGCACATCGGTCGCCAGTTGCTGCTGGATCTGGCCGAAAAAGGCCTGCCAACCGCCACCGAAGCCCTCGACCCGATCTCCCCGCAGTATCTGCAGGATCTGATCAGCTGGTCGGCCATCGGCGCGCGCACCACCGAATCGCAGACTCACCGTGAAATGGCTTCCGGCCTGTCCTCGGCGGTCGGCTTCAAGAACGGCACTGACGGCGGCCTGACGGTTGCGATCAACGCCTTGCAGTCGGTCTCCAGCCCGCACCGTTTCCTCGGTATCAACCAGGAAGGTGGCGTGTCGATCGTCACCACCAAAGGCAACGCCTACGGTCACGTGGTGCTGCGCGGTGGCAACGGCAAGCCGAACTACGATTCGGTCAGCGTTGCCCTGTGCGAACAGGCGCTGAACAAAGCCAAGATCAAGCCGAACGTGATGGTCGATTGCAGCCACGCCAACTCCAACAAGGATCCGGCCCTGCAACCATTGGTGATGGAAAACGTCGCCAACCAGATCCTTGAAGGCAACCAGTCGATCATCGGCCTGATGGTCGAAAGTCATCTGAACTGGGGCTGCCAGGCGATTCCGAAAGACCTCGCCGATCTGCAATACGGCGTGTCGATCACCGATGCCTGCATCGACTGGTCGGCCACCGAGACCACCCTGCGCAGCATGCACGCCAAGCTCAAAGACGTGCTGCCGAAACGTCAGCGCAACTGATCGAGGTTTCGCAGGCATAAAAAAACGCCGGGCAATGCCCGGCGTTTTTGTGTGTGCGATTCAGATCTTCGCGGCGCGGCGCTGGTGGCGCTCCATATAGCGCTCGACGTAGGAGCACGACGGGATCACCGTGTAGCCCATTTCTTCGGCGTACTGCAGCGCGCTTTCGGTCAGCGCTGCCGCTATGCCTCGGCCACGCAGGGCGTTGGGCACGAACGTGCGATAGATATCCAGGGTCTGTTTCCCCAGATCCATATAGGTCAGATAGGCACGATGACCGTCCACATTGGTCTCGAACTGATGACCAGCCTGGTCATGGTGGATGGACAACGCCTCGCTCATCACTACTCCTCGCGGGTCTTGAATTCTGACCCCTACCTTACCGATGTTTTTCCGGCGAAGGAACATCTACGCCACCCCGTGCCTGTTGGACACCGAGAAGAGCCACACCGATCTCGCGCAACCGAGCACCTGATAAATAGTAGGCACCATTGGCAAAAATGCTCAAGGTGCGCTCGTCATCAAGCCAGTTGACGGGGGTTGCTCCGATGGACGCAGGGGTGGCGTGGGAGAAGATCTTCCCGGGCCGCTCACCTGAACATTGCCGGATGTTGAGACTTAAGACGTGCAGCCTTTTTTAAAGTCACCTCACGAAACATAAAGATAGGTGATGCACCACGCAAAATCGCAATGAAAGTATGGACGAATTGATATAGACAGACTTTAGCCAAGACTGCAAAAACAACCATCACAACGGGAACTTTTTCCCATTAACTCGCTCAGCGCGGGGCTTGTAGCTGTTTATTTTTTAAACAGCGCAGTTAAAAGTTGCTCGAAAAAGAATCAACGCCTACAATTTTTTTTGCATCTTGCGCTACGTCAGTTTACTTACTACAAGTAATGGGTAGTATGTACGCCGGCTATTTCCTCAATCGGAGGAGACAGTCACTTAATTGAAAGTCCTTGAAGGGGAACACGATGAACAACGTTCTGAAATTCTCTGCTCTGGCTCTGGCCGCAGTTCTGGCTACCGGTTGCAGCAGCGCATCGAAAGAAACCGAAGCACGTCTGACCGCTACTGAAGACGCAGCTGCTCGCTCCCAGGCTCGTGCAGACGAAGCTTACCGTAAAGCTGATGAAGCTCTGGCTGCTGCTCAAAAAGCACAACAGACTGCTGACGAAGCTAACGAGCGTGCTCTGCGCATGCTGGACAAAGCTAGCCGCAAGTAATAGTCCTTCGGGATTGTTATCAAGCCGATCCGATGTCTGGATCGGCTTTTTTGTGCCTGGTACTTTTGTCCGGGCAATAAAAAACCCGCCGACGCTTTTGGCATCGACGGGTTCTTGATCGCCAGCTTACTGCTGCAGATCGATCGGCGCACTCGAGACAATCGGCGCCGACGCACTCGGCGTGCCGATTTCTGTCGGCAGACCATCTTCAGCGGCGACCACATCGCGCACTACATCCCAGTTCACCCGCAGATTACTGGTGACGTCTTCACGCTTGAGCATCGCATTGATGACCGCCGTGTGTTTGTCGACCACCGACGGGTTGCCCTTGTCGTCGATCGGCGTGTGCGCTTCCAGGTACACCTTGCCGCCACTGCTGCCGAACTTGTAGGCATCGTTGATGATGCGCACCGACGTGCCGACCGGCACCATGCTAGCCATTTCCAGCACGTTGTTGTTGAACATGCGGAAGCAACCGTGGCTGGTACGCATGCCGATACCGAATTTCTTGTTCGAACCGTGAATCAGGTAACCCGGCGTGCCGAGGTTGAACTTGAACGGCCCCAACGGGTTGTCCGGGCCGGCCGGCACGACGTTCGGCAGCGGATCGCCATCAGCGGCGTGCTCAGCCTTGATCGACGCTGGCGGCGTCCAGGTCGGGTTCGGCGTCTTCGCGGTGATGGTGGTGTGCGCGATCGGCGAACCCCAACCTTCACGGCCAATCCCCAGCGGGAACGTGTAAACCACGTTCTTGCCCTTAGGGAAGTAGTAGAGGCGGTACTCGGCGAGGTTGATCACGATGCCTTCGCGCGGGCCCGGCGGCAGGATGAAACGGGTCGGCAGGACGATTTCTGTGCCGGCGCCCGGCAACCAGGCATCGACGCCCGGGTTGGCCGCTACCATTTCCGAATAGCCCAGATCGTAGGTCGTGCCCAGATCGGCGAAGGTGTCTTCGTACTTGGCTTTGATCACCTGCACCTGACCGATGATGTCTTCACCGGGTGGTGGCAGGGGAAACTCCAATGCAGCAACGGGACCGGCCACACACAGGGCGGCAAGTGACAGGCAGCGGGTGACGGCAGGCAAGCGCGGCAACATCCGGAAAATCCTTCGCATGATCAACAAGGGTATAAGAGCGCGATTGTACACCGCACCTAGAGTATTCGGGGAGACAGCCCGATAGGCTGGCGAAACTCTTCATGTAGGAGCTGCCGCAGGCTGCGATCTTTTGACCTTAAAGCTCGAAACGCAGCTCCGGCCAGATCGGCGACGTGCCACGCTTCTGCGACTCCAGAATCGCCCGGCACAGCGAGCACAGACGCTGATCCTGAAACACCCGGCGATCAACACTCGACCAGCGCGGTTGCGCCGGCAGCAGGCTGCCACACAGGGTTCGATCAGCCGAGCCACCAAGTTCGAGCTGACGCGTCACCAAATGCACCCGCACTTCCTGGCAGGCGAACAGATCCAACTGCTCGTCAGGCTCGATCAGTTGGTAGGCAAACAGGGACCAGGCAGAACGCGACATCTGGGGCTCCGAATAAGGGGGCGCCACATTAGCCGAAAGCCTGCCCTTAGAAAAGCCTCATAACAGCGGTTTTAGCGTCGGCCAGACATTTTCCAGCAACTTGCCCTGAGCCCCGACCGCCGGGTGTAATCCATCGGCCTGCATCAAGTCCGGATGACCGCCGACGCCGTCGAGGAAAAACGGCACCAGCGGGATCTTTTTATCGTCGGCGAGTTTGCCGTAGACCTCGGCAAAAGCATCGGTGTACCGCTTGCCGTAGTTGGGTGGCAGCTGCATGCCGAGCAACAATACCTTGGCGCCGCTCTGGCGCGAGCTGTCGATCATCGAGGCAAGATTTTGTTGCAATTGAGTTGGCGGCATTCCGCGCAAGCCATCGTTGCCGCCCAGTTCGAGGATCACCAGTTCCGGCTTATGCTCTGCAAGCAGCGCCGGCAGGCGCGCCTGGCCTCCGGCACTGGTGTCGCCGCTGATCGAGGCATTGACGACTTTATCGTCGAAACCCTCCTGTTTGAGCCGTTGTTCGAGCAACGACACCCACCCCAAGCGGGTATCCAGCCCGAAACCGGCGCTGATACTATCGCCAACGATCAGGACAGTACCCGCCGCTGCGTTCTGGGCCATGCACATAACGGCCAGGCCAGCACTCAAAAACCACACACGCATCGGATTCTCCATGGGCTCAAGCATTCTCACCGCGAAGAACCTCAGCAAAGTGGTTCCCAGCGCGGAAGGTGAACTGACTATCCTGCACGAACTCAGCCTGGAACTGAACAAGGGCGACAGCCTGGCCATCGTTGGTGCGTCCGGTTCCGGCAAATCCACCCTCCTCGGCCTGCTCGCCGGCCTCGACCTGCCGAGCAGCGGCGAAGTCATCCTCGCCGGGCAAAGCCTGAGCAATCTCGATGAAGACCAGCGCGCACGTGTTCGCGCCGAGCACGTTGGCTTCGTCTTCCAATCGTTTCAATTGCTCGACAGCCTCAATGCGCTGGAAAACGTCATGCTGCCGCTGGAACTCGACGGTCGCAAAGACGCGCGTGAGCGTGCGACCGAATTGCTCCAGCGCGTCGGCCTCGGTCAGCGCCTGACCCACTCGCCGCGCCAGCTCTCCGGTGGCGAGCAGCAGCGTGTAGCGATTGCCCGAGCGTTTGCCGCCGAGCCTGATGTGCTGTTCGCCGATGAACCCACCGGCAACCTCGACAGCCATACCGGCGAGCGCATCAGCGACTTGCTCTTCGAGTTGAACAAGGAACGCGGCACCACCCTGGTGCTGGTGACCCACGACGAACGCCTGGCCCATCGCTGCCGGCGCCTGATCCGTCTTGAAGCCGGGCTGTTGGTCGCCCCTCTGGAGCCTTGATGGCACGTTTGCCGCTGTTGCGTCTGTTCAGTCTCGCCATTCGCCAATTAATGCGCGATGCCCGCGCTGGCGAATTGCGCGTGTTGTTTTTTGCATTGGTGGTGGCCGTGGCGGCCAGTACCGCCATCGGCTACTTCGGCGCCCGGTTGAACGGCGCGATGATGTTGCGCGCCACCGAGTTTCTCGGCGCCGATCTGGTGCTTGAAGGCAGCTCACCGGCCCGCGAGGAGCAAATCAAAAGCGGCACCGAGTTGCGCCTGAATCATGCGCAAGTAGTGGAGTTCTCCAGCGTCATCGCCACCGACAACGGCATTCAGTTGTCGAGCATCAAAGCCGTCGATCGCGCCTATCCATTACGCGGTGAACTGAAAAGTGCACCGGCACCCTTCGCGCCTGAAGACATCGGCGGCGAACCGCAGCCCGGCGAAGCCTGGGTCGAAGCACGCTTGCTGACCGCGCTGGATCTGAAGATCGGCGACAGCATCGACGTCGGCATGAAAACTCTGAAGCTGACCCGCATCCTGACTTACGAACCGGATCGCGCCGGCAACTTTTATAGCCTGACCCCACGGGTGCTGATCAATCTCGACGACCTCTCCGCAACCGGCGTGGTGCAACCGGGCAGCCGGGTGAGTTATCGCGAACTGTGGCGCGGCGAACCGCAGGTGCTGGAAACCTATCGGCAACTGATCAAACCGGGCCTTGCGGCCAATCAGCGCATTCAGGATGCCCGCGACGGTAACCGGCAAATTGGCGGCGCGCTGGGCAAGGCCGAACGTTATCTGAACATGGCCAGCCTGGTCGCAGTGCTGTTGGCCGGTGTAGCAGTGGCATTGTCGGCGAACCGTTTTGCCAGTCGCCGTTTCGATGCCAGCGCATTACTGCGCTGCCTCGGACTGTCGCGCCGGGAAACCATGCTGCTCTTCAGTATTCAACTGACCGTACTTGGCTTGCTCGCTGCCCTCAGCGGTGCGCTGCTCGGTTGGTTGGCGCAGTTGGGCTTGTTCGCACTGCTGCATGATTTGCTGCCGAGCGATGTACCTGCAGGCGGATTGTTTCCGGCGATTGCCGGGATCGGCACCGGGCTCGTAGCCTTGGCCGGTTTCGCCCTGCCGCCGCTCGCAGCACTGGGTCGCGTACCGCCACTGCGCGTGTTGCGTCGCGACATGCTGCCGATTCCGTCGAGCACCTGGATGGTTTATGGCGTGGCACTCGGCGCGCTCGGTCTGATCATGTGGCGTTTGAGTCTGGATCTGCTGCTGACATTTGCCTTGCTCGGCGGCGGTGTGGTTGCCGCGCTGGTGCTTGGCGGTTTGCTGCTCTTACTGCTGAAAAGTCTGCGCCGCATGCTCGCCCGCGCTTCGCTGCCGTGGCGCCTGGGTCTGGGCCAGTTGCTGCGTCATCCCTTGGCCGCCGCCGGTCAATCGCTGGCCTTCGGTTTGATCCTGTTGTCGATGGCGTTGATCGCGCTACTGCGTGGCGAACTGCTCGACACTTGGCAAAACCAGTTGCCGAAAAATGCCCCTAACTACTTTGCCCTGAACATTCTGCCCGCCGATAAACAGGCGTTCAGCGATCACCTGATCAACGTGTCGGCCCAAGCGGCGCCGCTTTATCCGGTAGTGCCGGGCCGACTGATCAGCATCAACGGCGATCCGGTGCAGCAGATCGTCAGCAAGGATTCGGCGGGGGATCGTGCGATACAACGCGATCTGAGCCTGACCTGGGCTGCCGATTTGCCCACCGGTAACAAAATCACCGCAGGGTCATGGTGGAGCGGACAACCGTCGGACGACGTACCCGGTGTGTCGGTCGAAGGTAAAGTCGCAGAGAGCCTGAAACTGAAGCTTGGCGATCATCTGGTGTTCACTGTCGGCGGGGTCAATCGTGAAGCGAAGGTCACCAGCCTGCGCGAGATTAACTGGGATAACTTCCAGCCGAACTTCTTCATGATCTTCCAGCCCGGCACGTTAAAGGATCTGCCAGCGACCTACCTGACCAGCTTCTATCTGGCACCGGGTCATGATCAGCAGATTGTCGAGCTGTCGCGCGCCTTCCCGGCGGTGACCATCCTGCAGGTCGAAGCCCTGCTCGAACAGCTGCGCAGCATCCTCGCCCAAGTCACCCTGGCCGTGGAATATGTGTTGTTGTTTGTTTTGGCGGCGGGAATGGCGGTGTTGTTTTCCGGCCTGCAAGCGACGCTGGATGAACGTATTCGCCAAGGCGCGTTGTTGCGTGCGCTGGGCGCGGAACGGCAATTGCTGATCAAGGCGCGGCGCATCGAGTTCGGTTTGCTCGGCGCGGTCAGCGGTTTGCTCGCGGCCATCGGTTCGGAAGTGGTGAGTCTGGTGCTCTATCGCTACGCCTTCGACCTGCCGTGGCATCCGCATCCATGGTTGTTGGTGCTGCCATTGATAGGCGCGGCGCTGATCGGTGGCGCCGGTGTATTCGGTACGCGCCGGGCGCTCAACGCAAGTCCGCTGACAGTGTTGCGCGAGGGTTGATAGACTCCAGCGGACTTAACCACAAGAAGTTGCCATGAGTCGTTACCGCCCTCCCCGCCCCGCTGGCACCGCGCTGATCACCCCCGAAGGTGAAGCGCGGATGCGTGCCGAATTCCATGAGCTGTGGCATGTGCGTCGCCCGCAGGTGACGCAGTCGGTCAGCGAGGCTGCGGCGCAAGGTGATCGCTCTGAAAACGCCGAAAACAATCAAGAACCTCAGACCGCATACTATTTAAGCTAAAACTCTTTATCTACAAGGACTTAAGAATAGTACACATACTGAGTATTTCATACTATTTTGAGTACGAGACCTCACATATCCACCAAAATACTTCTCCAGTCGGGGTCTGCACCACAGCCTCATCCCCCACCTCTTTCTTCAGAAGCGCGCGGGCCATTGGCGAATCTATGGAGATGTAATCGTTGCGACCATAAATCTCGTCATACCCCACAATCCTAAACTTCTTGATTTCCTCAGCCTCGTTTTCGATCACCACCCAAGCCCCGAAGAACACCCTCCCCTCCTGCTCGGCTGAATACTCGACAACCCGAACATCCTCAAGCCTCTTACGCAGATATCTGACTCGGCGGTCGATCTCCCGAAGCAATTTCTTGTTGTACTGATAGTCAGCGTTTTCTGATCGATCACCGAGAGATGCTGCCCAGGTCACCTTGCGAGTTGTGTCAGGTCTTTTCTCTCGCCAAAGGTAATCGAGCTCTTGCTTGAGGGCGTCATGCCCTTCTTTCGTAATAATGTTTGTGCTCAAGATCGAATTCCTGCAGGGATTTTCCTAGCCCAGTATATTTTCATAATCCGATTACTTGTCAGATCATATGCGCCTTCGGCGAAGCCAAAATTCAGCCCCACAGGTACTCAAGATTTCTGACTGCGCCGGATCGCTGCTCTGGTTCAGCTATTTATATGCGTGCCCTTAGGGACGGCTGTCGTAAGCCGAGCCGCACGCCGAGGTGACGTCTCGGCCCGATAGAATTCCATTTTCACGCCTCGGCCTGTGCGCTCGGCTTGCCACTCATGTAGCTGCACTTCCTTGATCAGGTCGGCGCTTGGACGGCTGCTAGCCGCTGACGCTGAGCGCTCCGCGCGCCTAATGATTAGCCCTGAGCCCAAGCTGGTGATAGTGCAGATGCAAGAGCAAAGGTCTATGAAGAAATCTAGCGATAAACGGCCATCTGTACAGGCTGGGCGAATATCTCAGCTGCCGTTCCGTTAAGCCGTATACGGAAAGGGGCTGAACACGGCGGTGAAAATTGCCCTAACGAACCTGGCGAATCATGTTCACTCACAGCCCCTCCTGCAACTAGCCCGGTTAAGGATGGCATCGAGTTATAGAACAGTGCGTTGGTTATCGGTCAATTAGGGCGTTGATAGCCAGGCGCAAACATGGAACTCTCCGCTCCATAAAGTGCCAAAGGCTCCTTGAGCCAAAGTCGGTAAGCCTTGTCCGCAATGCTGTGATCAGGTGAGCAATCGACGTGGTACTGCTGCAGTACATAGCCCGCCATTGCAGCGCGCACACGTAGTTCTAGTACCCCATCCTTCATGTCGTAATCGCGCTTCACGATCTCTGCGGAGTCTTTGTCTGGATGCGGAACTAGAGGTAGCTTGAGCATGCGATTCCATTGATCATCGTGCTTCGGTGTTTCCTCGTCCTGCACCTTTTGCTCGGGCTGAATCTCGGCGTGGCCGACACGGGTAAGAACGAAGTCCGCAAACTTTTTACGTTTCCGATCAAACGCCCGGACGTGCCAGCGAAGACCGTCACAACCAATAGCGAACGGTACGATGGTTCGCTCTGACTGACCTGAACCGGAGGTGTAGCTAATCTTAACGACCCGCTTGAGGTGTATTGCCCTGGTGATCGGCGCTAAGACCTCTACCTTGGGCTTGCTGAGCAATGAAACTGACTCGTGCGGGATCAGTGGCTTTTCGTAAGAGTCCAGGCCATATCCGAATCCCTGCGAAAGCGCAGTTAGAACCCGCTCAGACGCATGGGCGATCAGGGGCGAAAAGTTTTCGCGTATCACGTACTGCTTGGTGACCGTATCAAGTTCTGTGTTCTGGGGAGCAACGTCCTTGTACTGAGCGAAATCACGAGTGGCAGCAGCGGCGCCTACGCCAAACCTATCCATGAGATCCGCACGTGAGACGGCGCCTGTGAAGTAGAGGCGGAAATCGATGTACACCAGGCGCTCCCGTTGCGCTTGGCTGTACTCGCTCAAATCAATCATGTCATCTCCATCGAATCTAAAAGTCGGTCAAGCCCGTCACCTTTCACCCAGCATAACACACGAGCAGTTGACGTCATCAAAATGATGATGATAGGCTCTGTAAATGACTCCAATACGTATTCATCACTAGCGCCATGAGAAGGCTTCTGAGCCTGCATTGGACTAGATGGTGGAAAGCCAAAAACAAAAAAGCCGATCAAGTTCGCACCTTGACCGGCCTTTGGGAAAAGACGTCTGAACAGGCTCCAGATGTCTCTCGCGCTTCGTTGAAGAAAGCTTTGCGATGGTAGCCCCTGTGGGCTCCTTTCGCAAGGGAGCGAGTTCTGTGTTTGAGCCTACCTCAGCAGGAGACATTTTATGTCCCAGATTGAGATGTTCGAAAAGCCCGACGAGGAAGGTGAGGTCATCTATCGCATGACCATCACCACCAAAACCGGGAAGGTGATTCGACGGGCAAACGGTCAGCCGTTTCGTATCGTCATTCGCCCTAAAGCAGCCAAGTAATTTGACTGCTTAACAGAGCTCGGGGCACACAAGTGCCCTGTTCTCCCATCGCTGCAATGAAGAGCCTCATGAGCCTAGATTTCTATGATATGCAACACAAGCCGATCGCGTATACAGATGACGACGAGCACTTATATGCATACTGTGGCCGTCCACTCGCCTACTTTCACGAAGGTTCGGTCTACTCCTATCCAGGTTTACATCTAGGATTTATAGCGAATGGCTACATTCGCGATAATCACGGCCACATCGTGCTACGTACAGCCGAATCAGGCGGTGGCTCAATGAGGATGTGGCTGCTACCCCCTCCACCGAAGAGCCCCAAGCAAATGCGATATCTCAAATGTCGAAGGCGTCCGAAATTTTATGCTTTGCTGGGTCTCGTTCTATCAAAGATACCTGGGGATGAATTTTTTTCTTGATAAGAGATGACATCCCTCCTCTCTCGGCCATGGTGAAGAACGATAGCGGTGTAAGCACCGGCTTTAAGCCAACGGATGATCCAGGCGTCCGCCCAATCAAGTAAGAGAGAGACGGCAATGGAAGATCTTGCAACGAAAATCATCCCCTTGGTACAGACGCTTGTTCCTGGTTTTCTGACCACCATGATCTTCTATTGGTTGGCCGATGTTAAAAAGCCTGGGCAGTTTGAACGCACAGTTCAAGCACTGATCAGCACTGGGCTGATCACGATGCTGGTGTCAGGCATCAAGCCCGTTCTGTTCTACATCGGCGAGCACCATTTTCAGCTGGGGCAGTGGACGGTTCAAGTAGAAGGCGTCTGGGGAATAGGCTTGGCTACGTCTCTAGGCCTATTGCTAGCCTTCGCTTCGAACCACGACTATCTGTACAGATTTGGCAGGTGGTTGACCTTGACGTCTCGCTCGTCGTATCCCGAGTGGATTTATGCCTTCCGCAAACGTGAAGGCAAAAGCGTGGTGCTTACCCTGCTTGATGGACGGCGATTATTCGGATACCCGGCAGTATGGCCAACCGAGCCTAAAGACGGTCACTTCCTCATTACACAACCGAGCTGGATGAACGAAAAGAATGAGTGGGTAGACACGCCTGGCATCGAGAGTTATTTGATTGCAAACAGCGATGTGTACCTAGTCGAATTTCTAGAGTAGGAGATCAAAAGTGAATAACGAAAATAAACCTAAGCACCACGTGCTCGAACAGCGAACTGGCAGTGAGGGGATGAATGTTAATCCTCCTGCACCAGCTAACATCCGTCCGTCAGCACCACCGCCTGCTCCCCCTAAGGCGCCGAAAAAATAGAGGTCGACATGTACGAGGAAAGAGGTATATCGCCCCAACCACGCAAACCTAGTGGCGGACATTCAACTCCACCCAAGCCATTCGCTCAGCGCCCGGCAACTCCACCTAAGGCCCCTCCACCACCCACCAAAAGGTAATCCCATGACAAACCAATCTGGCGACAGAGTTCATGTGAATGACGGTATCAGCAAGCAAACGACTAGCCAAAGGCCTGCCGCCCCGCCTCCACCTCCGCCGCCGCCTAAAAAACGCTAGGAGGTCACCTCGCAGCCTGGTGGCTAGGAGCTGATGTCCGATGGGATGCCCGCCGGGATAATTGCATGCAGGCCGGCTCCGCTCTCAGACATCATCGCTAGCCCAATAACCGCTGCAATCAAAGCGATGATGAGCATCTTTAGCAGCAAAACTGAAGCAGATCAGAATCTCGTCACTCGCTGGAGCGCTTCGAAAAACATCTTAAGGTAAGCGTCACTGGCGAATCCGAATCCGGCAGTGACCAAAGGCGCTCTGAACTCCTCGAGCGACATTTCCTCAGATAGCCGCCTTCTTGCCGCACGCACTGTACCTAAACGCCCGTGTATCCAGTGCCGAAATTGATTTTTTTGGATGGCATCAGTCAACGATTCTTCATTTACCTCACGGTACTTGAAAAGTTGAAGTAAACAGAACAGCTCAAAGCGCTCATAAAGCTGGGTTGGGTCGGACACGCCGGCGAAGCTTGTCGACCAAGCTGGAGCAAGTATTTCGGCCATCCGATCATAAATGGATCTGGAGGTGCAACTGTCCAAGGACTCCCAAGCTTGGCTACCTGTCAAATCCTCAAGATAGTAAGGCGAGAGCTCCTCTATGAGTGGGATTCTCACGCTAGTTTGATTGGCAATGGGGTGCTCCATCAGCGCATACAGGTCAGATAATCGTCCTGCCCTTGTGAGTCCCAGACCGTAGCCGTAAAAAACGAGAGCGGCCGGGTAACGCTTTAGCTCGATCCAGTCTCGATCACCTGCACGTCTCGCGTATCCTTTAGATAGCAAAGTCTGGATCACCTCAAGCATTAGGTGATGTTCGTGCTGGGAGCCCCAGCGTCCGACGACACCGGCGAGACGTGCCAGCGGCTCAGATGCAGCTTCGTAGCGCAGCACCCAGTCTCTAAACTCTCCAGGCTGGTCGCCGTCTGAGTTATACATCTCAGCCAAATGAGTTGTGGCGCGCTCGACCTCGTTGGCGACCAGGTCATCGAACTGAATGCGATACTCAGGTTTGGACAGGTATCGCTTTGCCAGGGACACTGTCAGTTCAACGCTAGACAGGTTGGGCTGACGGAATTGCGTGATGGTTGAGACTTTTGCGTTGAGTGTCTGGAAGAACGTGTCAGCGTCCGGGGCAATCGCCATATTGGCCTTCCGATGGGAAACCAACTCTTGGGCGCGTTCTGAGAGTTTTCCACGAGTTAGCCAGAAAGAGGAGTAGCGTCTGTTAGGCGCACGCAGTATTGCCGCACGAAGAGCACGATCCCATTCGCCCGACCAGCCGGCAACAATCAGGCCGAACTCATCAAAAATTCTATCGAGCAAGCCATCGAAGACCAAGGGATATTCGCTGAGCTCAGAATCTGTGTTGAGAATGCGAGCATCCTTGAAGTCGCCGTGAAGCTTGAGGATGTAGCAATTTGTGTGGGTCAGCGGTTCAGCACCGGCAAAACCATCGGCTGAACTCACGACGGTTGGCTCTATCCCCACATCGCGGAGCGCGTTCTCCATCAGACGATCGAAATTGGTTGTGATGATCACACGCACATGGCCAGTCTTCACTAAGTCAGCAATCGCGCGGTGAGCCGGTGTTGGCAACTTTAGACCTTGCTCGCGCTCATCTTCGGAGGGTTTGAGAAAGCTCTCAATGATCGCTTGCCGTTCTTTAGGCGTGCTCGCCAGTTCTTCCAACAACGTCGAGTAGTTAGGCTGCTGATCGCGCTGCTCGACGTACCAGCGATGCCAGTCATCTTGCTCTCCCGCGCCAGCGGCAATCCCTGCACGCCGTATCAACTCCAGTGTTATCTCCCAACCTGTAGGTATGCCCGCACTCCGTGAAACTCCTGAACCCAATAGCACCGCATAAACGCCGGGATTCTCAGACATGGAGAACGCGAGCTGGGTCGTAGAGTCCGTGTTGGTGATGCTCATTTGAAAATCCTTAATCAGTAAGCGTCGGGGCTTGCGCTAGTTAGCACCGGTTCAGACGAGTTCAAACCCTAACCCAGTAAGCGTTTTAATCTCATCGGCCTTCAGATTCTTCACTGCCCAGATAAGCATGTGGCGTGGGCGTGAACTCGCCACGTAAGCGAACCTCGCGCCTTCGGATGTAGGGCTGGCCAGCCACTCTTTCCAATGGGAAAGGTGAATGCCTTTTTGAAGCGATGACACGACCACCGTTGCATCGTGCGTCTCGCCTTTGACTTGATGGATGGTCTCGTAACGTAGAACATCTGCGACAGGTTGCTGAGCCACCGCTTGGTTAAGGCGGACGGAAAGTGCGATGCCACCCTGCTTTGCGGGTGATCGAAGCTCCAGCCCCCTAAGCGGCTCAAGATCACCGCTGATTTCATCCAACACGAAAGCCTGATCGGGCAAATTACGCAGGTTTTTTTTCGCTACTGCCGCCCACTCCTTCCACGTTAGATTCGTATCTGCAGCGCCGGCAACAACCAAGTGCTTCAAGCATTGATGAATAAATTTCCGCCAGTCGAGCTTGGACTCGATTGCTACCGGACAATGGGGGCCTGATCTTGTGGCTTGCAGGGAGAGCCTATCCGCCAACCATTCAGCGAATAGTGCTACCGCGACGTTCAAGTCCTTGTTGCTTCCATTACTGGCAGCAACGCATGCCAGTGCCAGCATTTCAACGCCCTTGAAGCTGTCGCCTCTGCGAAACCGTTGCAAGGTGCTGTGCCCGCGAGCGACAACGACAACATCTTCATAACCATTGGTGAGCTCAATGATTTTAGGAATAAGCTCTGAAGGACATTTCGCATACTGCAGCAAAAGCGGCTTAACTGGCGCGATTTCGGGATTGCCAGAGATCCGTTTAATTCGCACCAAATCACTGCAGAGATCCACTATAGATTGCCCGCTTCTCCAATTCGCTGTGAGTGGCAGCTCAGCGAAACCGAGCTCGGCGAGGAGCGCCTTTACATTATCTGGATTAGATTTTCTGAATCCGTAGATCGATTGGTTCAAATCGCCTATGAAATGGAATTTAACGCCAAGGCCATGGAGCTTCCGTACCATCGCCAGGTGCTCTGCTGACAGGTCTTGGCACTCGTCGACAATGACCAGTGGAAATCGCTTCGCAAGGCACTGGAAATAGCTTTTAAGAGAGGGCCTCTTGAGCGCCGCCAGGGCAATCATGTCCACATCTTTGTATGTCGCAAAACCTGCTGCCCAGAAGCGCTTCTTCGTGTTGATCAGATCTTCCAGGGCAACATTAGTGATTGGAGCGTCATTGAGTTGTTTATCTCTAGTCCGCTCGCCGGTCGAGAACGTGAAACCTTTGGTCTCTAGGTCGTAGTTATACTTACAGGCGGAGACCGAACGGCCACAGATTTTTTTTCGAGTGTGGAATATGTCGGCCTTGTTTTCCAAGATCCTGATCCGACTGTCCCCATCCTTCCCTGGAAATTCAGTAACCTCGCTTGCGATGCTTGCGACCATCCGGGAGTGGACAAAGCTATCGAAGGTGGACACTAGGTGAGGAAACCCCAGCGGCTCTCCTAGATAGCGAACCAATCTGTTTTTGAGCTCGTCCGTTGCGCTGTTGGAGAAGGTCAAAACTGCTATCCCGCTAGGGAAGCGAGTCCACTCTTCAACGACCTTGGCCACCATGGCCGCGACGACCTCAGTTTTGCCACTGCCTGGGCAAGCGTTGAGATACACATGCTGATCGATAGGTGCGCCGATATAAGCCTTCTGCTCGTCAGTCAGCTTGATCATTGAGCGGGGGCTCCTCGAGTCCGCAAGCCCAAAGAATGGCATCACGGATGTAGGCTGGTACGACGAATTCGCCTTCCTGCTTCTCAAGCTCTTCGGCAAAAGCCTGCGCATAGATTCCTTTTCCAATACTGGTGGAATCGATGCGATATAACAGCTCAGCCGCATGTCCTGCTCGCTCGGGACTTTTCATGTCGTCAAAAGCAAGCTTCGCTCTTTCTCGCAGCTCTGGAGCTACCGTTCCTTCCTGGGCAGGCCAGAGATCGGCAGCTAGGGAGAGCATCATACGTAGGTTCGCGCCCTCCATAGCGATATCGTACTCGAAGGTTTTGTACTGACCTGCGTAAAGGCGGCCGAACTGAGACTGTCCAATCTTGGCAATGTAGGCGAGAGCATGGTTCTCACCATCCCTCAAATCGTCGTCGTGCGGCGTGTACTCAACTGCCACCTGTTTCCCACCGTCAACATCAACTTTGATCGTTTGGGGTGGATCCTTGTCGGTTAAACCCGCGCAGCGTACAGGCAAGTTCTCCCCTGCGCTTTCATCAGTCACGTCGCAGAAGAGCTGCATGAAATGCTTGAAGTAGATCCCGCCTAGGTTTGTGACGGACACACCGTAATCCTCCAGTGTGTTTTCGCCGTCGCCGTACTGAGCGAGCACTCTACGTGCCAGCTCTGGGATGACCATCGCTTCTGCTATGCCTTCAACCAAAATAGAGCCTTTCGAAAAAAGCAGGTTGGATTTCGTGACATCGAGCCACCGGTCGATGAATTTTCGGCTGGGCTCTGGGAGTCCACACGTCCGCAGAGGTATCGCGACCGGGGTGCATTTGTTCGAGAGATGAATGATTTCATCAACTGACACTGCGGATGAAATGACCGTGGAATGGGTGGTTACAATTACCTGGATACTTTTTTCTTTAGCCACAGAGCTGAGGTGCTTCAGTAGACGTATCTGAAGCTGGGGATGAAGGTGGGCTTCGGGCTCTTCAATTAACAGAAGCCGCAAGTAGGTTTCTTCCCCCCGCTCTTCCTCAACTTCTAGCGTGAGCTCAGCCAGAATCGAAGCAATGTAGAGCAGATTGTTGTAGCCAAGACTGTTTTCTTCCAGAGACCGGAACTGCGTAGCGTCGGCCGCTGCTAGGTTCGGGTAGTAAAGCAAACGAAGACCTTCAACGATGCGCGAAAAGCTCACTTCCGAGAACTGAATGAGCGTGTTCTGGGACAGCTGCATCCCTAATGCTGCCCTCAAGCTATTCCCAATTCGTTCATTCGCTTGCCTGATTGCGTAGTCGTCGCTTGCGGAAAGCTCTTGGTTGAACGCGCCAACTCGCTCCTCCAACGGATGCGGTTTACCCTCCTTACGAGCTGTATCAAGTTCCTTGCGGCAGAGCGCCTTCAGAAGTCGGGCTAGACGGGACTGACGCCCATCCCGGAGCTTTGTTTCTGCGTCACGCAGTGGCGGTAAGTAGATACAGTGAATAAGGTCAAGGATTTCAGTTTCCAGCGCTGTAGCTCGTGCGTAACCGCCGTAAAGCTGGCTTTTGAACCGCCCCCGAGATTCCACATTGAGCGCGGTAAATGTGAGTTTTGCCTCATCTTCGTTGCCGCACCAATCCCTGAAAGCTATAGCGTCATTCTCATCCAGGCCAGAAAAGGTCGCTTGGATATGAATCCTTTGTGCCGCTACTGCTGCCTCATGAAACCCCCGATGAAAATCTCTCTCGTTGATCAAGCGTTTGCCAGATTCGGAGTCGTTGAAGAGCTGGCGAATGGCTGCAATGACACCTGTCTTACCGGCTCCGTTCTCACCCACCAGAACATTGAGACCATCGTGGAATTCAATCGTGAAAGGCTCGCCGAAGCATTTGAAACCGTGAATATCTAAAGTACGTAAATACATGAGAGTCCTTTCTTCCTGAGAATCCATCGTGGCTTAGTAGGCCCATCATTACCTAAAAAGCTGAGCCGGCAAGCGTGAGCGCAGAGCTAACGCCTCCAGATGATGCCACGGAGAAGTGGAAGTCGAACAGCTGCGGCCAGCGCCTCCCAAACAACCACACTGGCAAAAATACGCGGTCTAACAGGACTACTGTTTGGTGATCGCTGGCATGAGACTTAATACTGCGTCGGCAGCGCGACCGTCTCAGTCAGTGGCTTGCAGAACAAGCTAGAAATGCTGTTAGGAACACACCAATCGCTCAGTGCTGCGGATAAACTGTCAGGCATTGTTCCCACTCGATCATAATCCGGAAGGTCATTATGGATACCTCCCAAATACAGCAGTTGCTTCCTCAGGTAATAGAGGCCGTGGAGCTAGCTGGTGTTTTGCTGGCGCAAGAGTGCGTCCGACCCGGTGGCCGGAGGGGTTGTGGAGACAAAGCCGAGATTGATGTCGAAATAGAGGTATTGCTTCGTGCAGAACTGCTGTCACTCCTGGATTGCGATTGGTGGGGCGAGGAAACCGGCCATGTTCTTACTGGATATCCTTTCTGCTGGGTCGTAGACCCGAACGATGGCACCAGCGATTTCTTAAGAGGCCTAAAGGGCTCTGCGATATCCGTTGGGTTGCTCCATGACGGCAAACCTGTGCTTGGGGTAGTGCACGCGCCTGTTACCCCATCCGGAATTTCTGACTGCATTGGCTGGGCAAAGGGTATGGATCATCTGGTCAGAAATAACAATCGCATTGTCGTCGACCTCTCTGATCAAAAACTTTCCGAGACTGCCACCGTGATGGTCAGCGCGGCAGCTACTGACAAGTCCGATATCAATAACCAACTGTGCGCGCCGGCAGAATTTTACGCGATGCCATCCATTGCATATCGGCTCGCTAAAGTTGCTGCAGGAGACGGGGTTTGTGGTATCTCGCTATACCCTGTTAGCGCTCATGATGTAGTGGCTGGTCATGCGCTGTTGAGTGGTGCCAAGGGGGTGCTGATTGGCGAAGATGGGTCACCTATTCAGTACACGACTGAGTCCACCATGACGAAGGTATCTGGGCGTGTATTCGGTGGTGCACCAGATGCCTGTAGCGAGCTGAATAAACGGGACTGGCAAAGAGTGTTTGGATAACCCTTTAAGCACCCTCATTTCAGTGAGGTAGGTTATTCATGCCGACCGGCATTTGGCACGCCCTTCGGGCCAGCTGTCGTGAATCAAGCCAGCCATTTTCAATGACTGTCTTGCCCCTCCGGGCTTCCATCTTCGTGCCTGCGCGCTCCGCTTCCCTCACATCCACGCCAACATATCAGGTGAGTGGTTCCCGCGAGCACGGTGATCTCTGGATCGCGCTTGACAGCTGACATCACCAGTAGTCAGAGGCCCCATCAGCTTATGGGTATGCTCATAAGATACTGATTTAAAATATATTTTTCTCTCAGCTCCTTGACCACTCCAGGCCCATGGTCTTCATTTCTCGTTACCACCAATGAGAGATGCCGACATGACCCTCTTACCCGTATTTTGCCCCGAAGGCGATCCAGTAGCACTCGATGACACGTTCCAATACGTCGTGTTGAGCACTCTCCAGTGGAAAGACGCCAACCTTAAGGTGATGATAAAGGCAGCCAAGCAGCGCTTCGCCGTCCTCTACAACCAGCCGTTAGAGGACAGGTTCGCCATTGAGACTCTCGAACAGGCACACATCAAAGGCGCAATGTCCGGGGTGAAGGTGGTTGTACTTTAGGGATTCAGCAATACCAGATCCCTGTTCTGCATGACTGCGCATACGAGATATCCCAGGGCGATGACCCGGCATCTCACCAGCACCATGTTGATGTCTGCCAGTTGCCCCTTGCCGATCCGGTTGAGCTCGACCAGTTTTACTCGACAAGAGAGGTGGTTGCGTTTCAGTTCGGGCACACCGACGACCGGCTTAAGCAATATCACGTCGGCCCACTCCATAAAAATCCAGATGCCTAATGCTCCAGTCGAAAGCCCACTCCACGCTTCGGTGAGTGGGCGCATACGCAACGTCCACCAGCAGATCTATTAGCCTGAACGGTACCGAAAATGATCTATTCCCGCTGGCTTTATACCGAGCATGAGCAACCTCACAATGATGATGGTGAGGGCGCGTACACGATTTTTTCTACACAGCAATCAATCGACGTTAACTTCATGCCCCTTGATGTCGTCTGCATCCAGAGATTCGCTGTCCTTTGGGAGGGTAGTCCCGACACCAGAGTGATCGATTTGATCGAGCAGTCGATCATTTGGGCCAAGCTATCCCCAGTGAAGCTGTTGAATGCCTCAAAAGGGATGCTTGTCGTCGTGTATGACTCCCAACTGCCCGGAGAGAAATATGAGAGGTTTCACGATGCGTGGGAGGAGATTGCTTCCGGCGTGATGTTTGACGATTGGACTGTACTGCTTATCAAAGATACTGACGCAGGATTTGGCTTCGATGGCGGCAGGATATTTAGACAATTTGCTCGTGAAATTCTGGACAACAACGAGATTGGAATCACAGACTTCACGCCTGATATGTTCCTGTTTAAGGATGATTGGACGCCTGAGAAGGTCTTCGGGCCAGACTTTCGTGAGGAAGCGGAAGCCATGACGAAACAGCTGCGAGATGGGCCAGATCTATTTGACGATGACTTGGATTCGTGGCGAGAGTCGACCCCCGATTTATAGCACTAGCCCATCAACGTAAATGCCCCATCCCACGAGCCTGAATTACAAGATGCCTAGGCCGTATTGAGGGCTGTCCTTTGCGTGCCCTAGCGGGCCGGCTGTCGTGAACCAGGCCCGGCGATACTCGCCGTCGTCCTGGCCCTACCGGGCTTTCATCCTCACGCCTGCGCGCTCCGCTTGCCCCATGTCCGAAGTGTTTCCGAGTTGGAAGCTGAATCTTCTGTCTCGCGCTTAGCCTGCAGTCGTGGCTACACCACTCCATGCCATGCCATGCCATGCCATGCATGGTCTGGTGGCTTCTCAAACTTGACCAGGCCATCCTCAGCTACCCATACAGACTAATATTTTTACTACTGCTCAAGTTTTGAATTTCGCCTCCGTTTAATTACTCATGCAACTTATTTTTTGAGGTAAATGGAAACCATGAGCACAAAACTGCCTGCGAACAGGTTCTTCACTTTCAAGTATGGTTCCCTGAAGGGTGACTCGCACGAGTTCAGGCTTGCCGTCTTCACTAGCCCAGGCACTTCAGAGGGGGCGGTCATAGACGATGACAACAGTTACGCAGTTCTCTTGGATACAGAATCCAGCGGCGTAATTTCAATCAAAATCGATGAGTCGCGTTTTAGGTTCACGCCTCAGCAGGCGACGGCGCTGGCATCAATACTCACCGAGCTATCAAGAGATGAAGGATGAATTCCGCTTTCTCTTGGCGGGAATGGCGCCGTGAGGCAACAGATCTTCATCCCAGGCAGGTGAGCTTCTGAAAAAAAATTTCCGATCGAGCTCAAGGTTTCTCAAAACGAACCGTTTGTCATACCTATGACATCTTGAGAACCAGTTTTGAACCTACCAACCATCGCATTTGCACGCTGCCTGAAAGGCGCCGTGTCGTTTGCCGAGACCATCCAGGGTCATCGTCAACGCAGGGCGTGGGAGCGTTTAGTCAGCTACATGGAGTCCTCTGACTCCCTTTCGGGCTTTGACAGGAATGCGGCTTTCGCTGAGGGCTATGCGCAAGCGCTCGTCGACGGTGAGCAGATAGAAATCTCAACAGAGCGTGACTTATTAATCATCTCGATCGTTGACGAGTGGCGTTGGCATTTCATCCGCTCCAATTTCTCGCCTACCTGCTACACACCCCTTCCCCAAGGACATTCATGACTTCAAAATTTCAGCGCTACGCAGATGACGAAATTACAGATCCAAGCATCCGAATGCCTCGTCAAATTTTGGCAACCAGCACCAACCAATATTCGATTGATATCGTGGTTTCTCGCTGGGAAAAACACTTGGTAGAACCATCTGCTGCTCACGAGAAGTATCCTTGGGCTGCAGGGTTGGTGATGGGAATACCTGTGCCGTCTTGGCATCGCCCAGTGGTCTGGAATGTGGGTCAAAAGACTCGGTTCATTGTTGCGGTGTGGTCGGGGGCGGATCTCGGGAGCTATATGACGAATGGGTGGTGCGATTCGGGTGGGGGGCGAGCAACGGCGGAAAACAGCGATATTTTGATCGATGGCTTGCAGCGGCTGCATAGCCTAGAGGAGTACCTTCTTGATCGCTTGGCAGTCCCAGATGCTCAAGGGCAACCACGGGTTTGGTCTGAAGTTGGCAATAGGGAACGCAAGCGGTTCTTGTCGACAGTCTTCACGCACACACATGTATCGTCTGATGACGAAGTGTTGTTGCGAAAAACTTATGATATTTACGCCATGGGTGTAGCTTCTCGTACGAACGATCAGCGCGCGGTTCGATAACCGTTAGATCCTATTTTTGGGGCATGCCCCTCTGGGGATGGCTGTCGTAAACCAAGCCCCGTCTATCGACGGGTCTTGGCCCTGCGGGCTTCCATCCTCATGCCTTCGACCTTCCTGGTCTGCGCGCTCCGCTTGCATCTTGACCGGGCGCATTCCTAGCTTGGACATTCCTTGCAGCTACCACATACTAGCCTCATCCATTTAGGAACGAGGCTCAGCAAATGGCATGGTCATTTTGGAAGGACAAACGTCCTGAATGGGTTCAGGCGGAAGAGCGAGCGTTCATCAAAGCTGCGAACCGCCTGAAGACACTGCAAGTGACACCACGAGGCGGCATGCGGATTGATCCCGAGGAGATCAGGGATCAGATCCTTGAAGCCCGAGAGTTATACAAAGACCTGGTTCAAAAATAACGGTAGCGAGCACCCAACCTGCTTGCAGCCCCAGCCCTTTAGCATCCTTTCAGAACTACAAAATAAAGGTGTCCTACGAAGCTCGACTTACTGGCACCACGGGCCCCATGTCGGTGGGTTTTCAATGATATCAATTGATGTGCTGAGCTCATCCTGCATGCGCTCAAAGACTCTGTTGAGAGCCGGGTGGGCATTTGACTCTCTCAGTGTGCTCACAAGCTGCAGCAGCTCCCGGCCTTGAGCCAAGGGCATTTGAACGTCGCAATAGACTGTGTCGTCATCGTCTGTCATGCCCATCGGATTTCTCCATTCAACCTAGTCGGTTCTGCATTCCACTGCAGCGATGTTGTGCGTGCCCCTACGGGAAAGGCTGTCGTAAACCGAGCCTTGACAAAGCCAGCGTCTCGGCCCTTCGGGCTTCCATCCTGCACGCCGCGCGCTCCGCTTGCCATGCCGACTCAACCGCATGATCTACCCACGCAGGACTCACTTAGTCATTCGATTTGTATCTAGCGGCCCTATGCTGCTCCAGATGCCGCATCTCTGCTTCCCACCTAGCCAGGAATTTATCCCAGTCCGTTGCGTAAGGCCCGTCAACTATCCTGGTTGATCCGATGCTCGCCTGCAGGAAACGCTCTCTCCATGGCTGTGGAATGGTCATTTCCAAGACGATATCGATGCCGCAGTTGTGATGCTGCACCGGGACAGAGGTACGAACTTCAATGAGCTCGAGTGACTCACCCATTGAGGGCGTGCCGCTTCGCTCCTGGTCGTCGAGGTCATCAAGGATGGCTAAGGCGTCAGCTGCCTCGGGGTCACCTGGAAGGAATCTGGCAATCTCCCATAGCGCTCTCCGCCTAGTGCGCTCAAGCTTTCGGAGTTCATCGTGGGTCATTTCAGTCTCTTTCAGGTCGGTTGAAGCTGGGCTGCGGTAGTGGCGTGCCGCCGCTGGCGGAGGGCTGTCGTGAACCGAACCGTGGCAAGCCACGTTTCGGCCCTACGGGCTTTCATCCCGCACGCCTGCGCGCTCCGCTTGCTTGGTGCTCGCCTGGAAAAGGTAGTCTGGCGCAGCGAACCTGAATTCTGGCTGCGCTTTCCAGCGGGCGAGGCAAGCGTTGCACTCAGCTCGCAGGAAACCCACTTTTGCTACAACCTGAGGGGTTAGATCCAGTCTTCTTCACGTAAGTGACACATATGCTCTCTCCAGTGGACGTAGTCGTTTCCACTAACCTAGCGCAGGTATGTGTCCGAATCCAGCTCTGGAAGGCCTGCCAACACCGTAACTGATGTAGTGTCGTCCGACGAGACGCGGTCGACGATCACAGGAATCATTCTGACGCATTCGACCAGAGCGCGAAGGTATACTCGCTTTACGTGTGATAGCCACTGGGCAGGTATCTGATTAATGAAGCATGTCCGACTAATCCGTCATGGCGAAAGTGCCGCCAACGCAGGCGAAGCCAGTCGGGATCACGCAAGCATTCCTCTCACGATGAAGGGTGTTGAACAAGCGCACCTGGTGGCTCAGTCGTTCAACCATGCTCCTGCTCTCATAGTCACCTCCCCGTTCTCTCGAGCGCAGGCAGCCGCGATGTCGACCGTCGCTGCCTTCCCTACTACCCCGTTTGAGATCTGGCCCATCCACGAATTCACCTACCTTGAACCAGCGCGCTGTGCCAACACTACAGTTGCCCAGAGGCGAGATTGGGTGGAGGCATATTGGGCCAAGTCAGATCCCGCGTTTACGGATGGTGCTGGCGCCGAGTCGTTCTTGGACTTCATATGCAGAGCTCAGTCCCTCCTAGATCAGCTTGCAAAGCATCCCGCCCAAGACATCGCAGTATTTTCGCACGGGCAGTTCATCAACGCCGTAGTTTGGCTGATCGACCGTAAGCCGCTGGTCATTGATGGGCGAGCCATGGCGGACTGGCGTGAGTATGAAATTACCAACCACGTGCCTAACTGTTGCGGCTACATGTTATCGATGCATTCAGACGATTCAGCTTGGAGAGTAAGCCCGTCAGCCCCTGAGGAGCCGCGAATGGACGTAGTTCGACGCGTACCAGGCAGAGCCTACCAAGCCGCACGTGATCCTGAGCGCCTGCTCATTGAAGAGAGAGCAAACGCCCTATATGAAGCTGGTTATCCGCTGCCTGATGACGATTCCGCGATGTACGCAGAACAAAGACTACTAGCTGCCAGAGAAGCTAGGCAGTCATCCGAGGTAGGCCGCGCAAACGGAAAAACCCAATCTGGGCTTTCGGCCAGAGAGGTATGCCAGCTACTGCGAGAGGTCATTTTCGGGCGACGAAGCATGACCAAGGTGGGCGAGGCGTCATGGGATGAGACTTATGCCGGACACTTCGTAATAGATATCGAGGGTTGGCTGATATCGATCTACAACGACTGCAATGAGCTCGACTACTGGGAGGAGTGCATGAGTCCAGATGGGAGAAACTGGTCGTTCGATTCAGGTGATAGATACGGGACAGATCCCATTGCGCTGTTATCGACATGGGAGCATCAGAACCTTCATCGAATGTTGAAGGCTCTCTAGTCGGACAGGGCGTTCTTGGGCGTGCCCCACCGGGAGCGGCTGTCGTGCACCGAGCCACGTCGTGTATCGGCCCTGCCGGGCGTCCATCCTTCACGCCTGCGCGCTCCGCTTGCATTGGTCATGCTGTTTCCTTGGACAGTCAATACGAGCTCGGCTGCAGAGAGTACATGTTGAATTCCTCCAACCTCAACAACCTGCCACAGCTCGCAACGCCTGGCCTAACAAAGCTGATGTGTGGAGCGAAGCTTACCCATGACAGTCACCGCCGATGGTGATTTGACCCATCGGCCGAGGTTTCACAGGCTGCTGTATCTCAAATCTTCACCAAAAAGGCTTTTTAGGATGAACAATGGGCCAGTGGCGTCAGCAGGTGGGGCAATTCCGCATCGGCGGCCACAGTCAATGGCCAATGTCAGGGGCGGCGGCCCATACCATTTCCGCCCAACTAAGCTCTCCGCAGGTTTAAAATCGGGCACCCTGTTTCGAGCAGACGTGCTCTAGGGTACGAGACAGAATCCTGCTGGCTGGCCTCCAGCAGTTTTTCATGGAGCCATGCGGCATCAACTGGTGAGAACGAGTAGCCCATCCATTCAAACTCAAGTTCAAAACCACCCTCCTCAATCGTTCGAACCGTGACCCGTGTGTCTCCGCAACTGCCTTCATCCAGAAGCCCATCACTCGCGTTACTAACATGAACCACTCCGGTCGCACTGAACAACCAGCGCCCATGCGCTAAGCGGTACTTTCTGGGAAGTAGGCACTCTTCGCGGCGCGCTCCCGTCATTGCCTCAATGTCAGTGTTCTTAACAACTGTCGCTGCTTCTGACAGCGAAAAAGCGATTGCCTCAGCCACATCGGCGCTGATTTCAAACCCCATGGAGTCGAGTTCGATCCTGACTGCTCCTCCATCAATACCCGTCACGCTGCACTGATAGAACTCATCGAACTCTCGGCCGCGCCAGCAAGTGAAATCGCGTTCGAATTTCAATTCTGCAACAGTATTTCCAAGGGGGAAACTCATAAAATCCTCACAAAAAATTTGTACCTGTAATTATAAACGGTGCGTTTTTTAGAAACTTTAGCTCCGGGCGTATTTTTTCCGAAACTTTCGACGGCTGACAAAAAATTTCACACCCCCCTCAAGTTTCCAGTATTTGCACCGCTTAATCAGGTAACCATGCAATTTCGCGAGGAGCCAACACGTATGACTCAGAAAATACCGCCAAGCAAATTCTTAACGTCGCCTGCTGAATCGGACTTTCAGTTTGGAATATCATTTTTCACTAAGCCGCATTTACGAGAGAGGGAGTTCGTGAATATGAGGCGTCCACAGGACTACAACTTTGTCTTTTTGAGCGTAAAGAGCGATCTCAAGACATTGATATCCGTGGGCGATATAACATTAGATCTCACTGGCAGCCAGGCCAGATCCTTGGCCGTGCAGATTCTGAAATTTGTAGGACATGAGGAGTAGCAGATTTAATGACAGATCCTGCACATGCGGCGGGCTACCTTTCAATGTTTATGGAGAGATCACCAACGCCATGCACGGAAAGCAACATGCACGCAAGATTCAGAGTGATTGAAACCACCAAACTGGACGATGCCAGCAAGCGGTACATGGTTGTTGATCTTGTAGAGGGAGGCTGAGCCAGCAAGCATGGCGTGTTCAAAGTGAGGACGGAGGCAGAAGCTGTTTGTTCGCTCTTAAATGCTGAGCATCCACGCCAGACTGGTGTGAGTCATGCGTTTCTGAGCATTTAATTCACTCGTTTCGGACAGCTAAGCGCGTGCCCCATGTTGGCGAAATACTTACAGCGAAGTCAGGGATCTCCGTTCCGAAAGCACGTTAGGCTGCTCCAGACTCAGTCGCTGACACTCAGCGTCGGCTTCTTCTCGGGTCTGGTAGGTAGTCGTCAGACGTAGTTTTTCTTCGTTGTCATAGATGTCGAACCCTGTGGGCGCAGTCTTGCAAAAACTCGTTCCGTTACGCATCGATCCCGTTTCTTTTGGAATTGCAGGGACAACAACAAATCTCGAAATCATCTTCAACCCCTCTCCTCGAACCTCATTACTATTAGCGGCTATAAGCCACTACAGCAAGTGATCTTCATCAGTTTCCGATGACAAGTACAAACTGCCTAAGAATGGTTCGCAGCTTCGCAAAAAACTGATGTGAGGTTCACGACACAGCTGGAGATCATCAAGCCCTAAAAATTATTCTACTGCTACGCTGACCTCTTCCTCGAGGAATCACAGTGCCAATTTCAGACCTGCTCCCTTCACTACCACACCGCCGTGGTGGCGGCCATTGCTGAGAAAAATGCCCGGCTAATACACACACGCGCTATCTATATCCCTCGGTTGTGGATTACGCCGAAGAACTGCTCAGCGAATTTCCCTCGCAGTTCGATAACATGACCTTGACCCGTACCGGCACCAGCAGCGAGGCGAACGATCTCGCGCTGGGCATCGCTCGCTGCCACAGCGGCGGTACGGGCACGCGTGACCAGCACATTGGCCGAGGTATCACCATCGCTGGCCACTGGCCTTTCCACCGCCAGCCATGTGCGTCTGGTGGGAGCTCCGGATTCCTAATCATCTATGCCGCAAAGATCGAATCGGAACGAAAGGCCTACACAAGCAAGCCAAAAGTTCAAGACAAGGTCTTAGAAAAAGAGCTCGATCAAATGCGCGCGGATGCTGCAGCCGGTGCGGAACATAAACCGACGCACCACTTGATGAACCAAAGTAAATCGAGCCTTGAGTTCGACGATTAACCAGACTTATAAAGGTACGTGTTTCACAATGCCGTCGGCGGCTGAAAAGGAAGGTTACTAAAATGGTGTACGAATTCCACACATATCCTTATGCTCCGCTGACCGAACACTATCATCTATAGTCGTAGTGAAATAACCAAAAAAGCTGGTAATGTCGTCGTCACGTTCGCCAAACATTAAGGGATGGAGGCGAAAATAGAAGCCCTGGAGCCGCGAACCTCCGGGGCTTTGTCTTTCTACTTGGCGACTACGTAAAAGATCAGCGACACGGCTACGATCCAGCAAACGATCAGTAGCATTCCCATCCAAATAAATTGCTGATCCATCGCCCTTCCTCGTGCGTGGTTTGATGCGCAAGATCAGCGTAGCGCAACAAGGCCCTGACCCCCGCCTGGCCTGCCAACAATCCACCCAGACCTCAACTCATCCGCATACGCCTTGAGTCGATCCAGATCATCGTAAAGCCTAACAATCCGGCTCGTCAGCTCCAGCGCATTAGCATCACTGATGCTGACTTGCGAGACGCCCAAGGTCTACAGCAGAGGTGTACTCCAGATTAATAGCAGCCTGCCGGAAACCACGCAATGAAACCGACAACCTTCAATTCAGCTGAATAACCATATAAAAAATACGAGAATAGCTGCAGCTATGGCATAATGCCCATCATGTGTGCCTTTTTAGTAGAGAATTAACCTTGCGTGCAACTCAAACGATTACGACTGTCGAGCAAATTTTTCCCGCTCAGCAGCGCTTAATCTCAGCTACTGATGTCAGCGGCAACATCACCTACTGCAATGACGAATTCACGAAAATAAGCGGCTATACGCGTGAGGAGTTGGTCGGTAGCCCACACAATTTGGTTCGCCATCCCGACATGCCACCTGCTGTTTTTGGGTTGATGTGGAGTTATCTGAAGGCCGGTAAAAGCTGGATGGGAATCGTAAAAAATCGCTGCAAAAATGGCGACTTTTACTGGGTGAATGCGTACGTCACTCCCATTTTCGAAAATGGCCAGCTGCTAGGCTACGAGTCCGTCAGGGTCAAGCCGACTCGCGAGCAGATTGAGCGTGCACAAACACTGTATGAGCGGTTGCGGGCCGGCAAACAAGCCGTTCCGAAAAGGCGCCACTGTGCCGCTGTTATTGGCAGGCTGGCCCTACCCGCAATTGCAGCGCTGATCGCTATCGGTGTGGTCAACACGCTGCCGAACCTGCCGGCCCAAACGATAATCGCCATCCTCTTCCTAGCCATGGGATGGTGGTCATATACGCGAGAGGAAAATCAACTCAATCGAATAATCAAAGGCGCTCCTGATGCTTTTAGTGATTCGATTAGCGCCCTTACCTACAGCGACATATACGGCCCCTCGGCGCAGCTGGAAATGATATTGATCAGTGAGGATGCGCGACTTAAAACCGCCTTGACTCGACTGAGCGATCTGGCTAACCAGGTGGCTGAGGCCGCTGCGCACTCCTCCTTGCTCTCTAACCAAACTGAACATGCCTTGCTCGAGCAGCGCGCCGAAACGGACATGACCGCAGCCGCTATGACTGAAATGGCGGCTTCAATCAGTGAGGTGGCTGGGCATGTTCAGCAAACCGCGACTGAGGCGCAAACAGCGAATGAATTGGCCGAACAAGGCGACAAAGTCGCCGGTACCACCAGAGAGGCGATTCAGCTTCTGGCTAGCACGGTAATTAACATCAGCACTGCGGTGGATAACCTCGCCAATGAAACACAGCAAATTATGACTGCTGCCGGGGTGATCCAATCTATTGCGGATCAAACCAACTTGCTGGCCCTCAATGCGGCAATTGAAGCGGCCAGGGCTGGTGAACAGGGTCGAGGTTTTGCTGTGGTCGCTGATGAAGTACGCGCTTTGGCCAGTAAAACCCGTGTGTCTACCCAACAAATTCAGAGTGTTATTGAAACCCTTAAAAAAGGTGCCGATGAGGCGGTGAGCATTGCCAGACTTGGTATCCGCGAGGCAGATCAAGGCGTGCAACAGGTCATAGAGGCGCAGGGTGCCCTTCAAGGTATTCGCGAAGCGGTCGAACGCATCAGTGGCATGAGTCAGCAAATGGCCGCCGCTTCAGAAGAACAGGCGCATGTCGCCGAAGATATAGCTCGGCAGATCAACAACGTCGCAGGAACTGTTGATAGAACAGCTAAAAATGCTAACGCAGCGGTCGCTCGTAGCAGTGAGCTTGAAACTACCTCCCGTGGTTTACGGGCTCTGGTTGAACGCTTCAACAGGTAACCAGACCTAAGGGAGAGGGTCGTCTTGATTATCAGCCTAATTAATGGAGCGGCATTGCTTTTGGCTTTGTGCTGGCTGCACGCGTTTATTACGCGCCGCTGGGACAAGCACAGCACAGCAATACAATTGGTTTTAGGAATGCTATTCGGCGCTATTTGCGTGATTGGCATGCTAAATCCCATCTCGCCAGAGCCCGGAATATTCTTCGATGGCCGCAGCGTAGTTCTGAGCATGGCCGCACTATTTAACGGGCCACTCGTAGCCGGCGTTGCCGGCCTGATCGCGGGTATTTACCGAATATGGATGGGTGGCAGCGGTATGGCTTTTGGTCTAGCGGAGATCTGCCTATCCATACTGTTTGGCCTGTTGTACCGGCATTGTTCCTTAAGCGGCAAGCTCGCTATCGGCGCTTGGCAGCTTTGGTTTTTAGGCCTGTTAATGCAGGTTTTGGATATGCTGTTGTTGCCCGCAGCACAAGCAGCATCCAGCTTGGAACAGACAGCTGTTCCCTTGCTGCTGGTCATGCCAGTTGCGACAGTTGTACTGGGTTTAATGCTCAAAGAGATCGAGCAACGCCAACGAACCGAGCTCGCCCTGCAACTCAGAGAGTCGCGCCTACGCGCAATCACCGAGGCGATCCCTGACACCCTATTGGTGCTGGATGAAGATGGACTCTACCTTGAGGTGACCCCTTCCAAGAAAGAGGCGCACAACGATGTCCTGACCGCACGTATTGGCCAAAGCGTGCACGATGTATTGCCCCAAAGCGAAGCTGAGCGTTTCATGGACTTCATACGACAGACCTTGGCCAGCGATAGTCCGCAACTCATCGAATACACTCGGCAGAGCGCAGATGGCGTAAAGATACTTGAGGGTCATGCCCAGCGTCTGGATATTCAACTCAATGGCAAGCAGGCGGTGGTGGTACTCGCCCGCGATGTAACCCAGCGGGTCGATGACGAACATGAATTGCGCATCGCAGCCGCCGCGTTTGAAACGCAGCAGGGCATGATCATCACCGACGAGTTCAACCGCATTCTGCGAGTCAATCAGGCCTTCAGCACCATCACCGGCTACAGCCGCGAGGAAGCTGTTGGACAGCGAACCAGCCTGCTCAGCTCTGGACGCCAAAGCTTGGCGTTTTATCAGAGCATGTGGCAACAGCTCAAGGCGGTAGATCGCTGGCAGGGTGAAATCTGGAATCGGCGTAAAAACGGAGAAATTTTCCCCGAGTGGCTGTCAATCAGCGCGGTGCGAAATACCCAGGGCCAGGTTATCAACTACGTTGCATCCATTGACGATACATCCGAGCGTAAGGCGGCCGAGGAGCGTATCCAGCGCCTTGCCTTTTTTGATGGACTAACCGACCTGCCCAATCGGAGCCTTCTCCTCGATCGCTTGCAGCACGCGCGGGATGGTTGCGTGCGTAATGGCGAGTGTGCAGCACTGATGTTTCTCGACCTAGATGGATTTAAGAACATCAACGATATGCATGGGCACCATATTGGTGACAAGGTCTTGTGCCTAGCCGCTGCGCGGCTCAACGGCGCAGTACGGGTGAGCGACACAGTGGCACGCCTTGGCGGCGATGAGTTCGTGGTGCTGCTTGAGCACCTCAACAAGCAACCACAACAGGCTGCCATGCAGGTCGAGCAAATCACTACATCACTGCTAGCGACACTCGCCGCACCTTACCAAATCGACGGACTAGAGTTGCGCAGCAGTGCGAGTATCGGCGTAACTTTGTTCAACGACGGATCATACTCAATAGATGAACTCATGCAACGTGCTGACCTGTCGATGTACGAAGCCAAAGCAGCGGGTAAGCACACGGTGCGGTTCTTCGATCCGCGCATGCAGGAGGCTGTTAGCAAGCGCCTAAACCTGGAACAGGAAATTCGTCGGGGGCTACTGTCCGAAGAGTTCATCCCCTACCTGCAGCCGCAGCTAGATGACACAGGTTGTCTGGTTGGAGCTGAAGTCTTGGCACGCTGGCAACATCCTCAACGTGGCCTGCTTAGTCCAGCTGCCTTTGTTGAGGTGGCCGAGCACGCCGGCTTGATTGAGACGCTGGATTTGCAAATGCTGCAGAATGCTTGCCATCAGCTAGCGTTGTGGCAGCAACAGTCGGCCACGGCATCACTCAGTTTGTCCGTCAACCTTAGTGCACGGCTCCTCTATCAGACAAACTTTGTTGAGCGAGTGCTTCAAATTTTGAAGCAAAGTGGCGCAGACCCACACAGACTGAAACTTGAGCTTACCGAAACGCTACTCCTTGACGACTTACCAGGTGCCATTGCTCGCATATGTGAACTAAAGGCCCATGGAATTCGCTTCTCAATCGACGACTTTGGCACTGGTTACTCGTCGCTGGCCTACTTGCAGCAACTATCACTGGATCAATTGAAGATCGACCAGTCTTTTGTTCGCGAGTTGCCGGGGGACTCAAACAGTCTTGCAATCGTCCGAGCCATCTTTGCCTTGGCCAATAGTCTGCAGCTCGAGATAATTGCCGAAGGGGTGGAGAGTCAAGAGCAACACATCGCTCTACTGGAGCTCGGCTGCCGGAGCTTCCAGGGCTACCTCTTCGGCCGACCAATGCCGCTGATCGAGTTTGAGCGTCTAATGCTGACGCATTCTATGAAAGTTGAGAGTGAAGTCCCTATGCTTTAAATGAGGCAGCGAATTCATGGCAGGCACAATTGCGGAGTGAGTCGCCTAGGCCACACAACGTTAAGACGTGAGGTCGATTTGGGCTTCGGCCCGAAGCAGCGATAGCGAATGTGGCTTAAACACCCAATTCGACAGACCGTTTGATGAACCTCTGCAGGCGCTCCCCTCTCCAGTCGACTGATAAGCCGAACACAGCTCTCGTTTCCACCCTCGTCCTCAACATGTCCAGTGGGCGCTTAGAATCCAGCCCTCAAACCGGCAAGCTCATCCACTCCGTTGCAGCGGCGATGTTGTCCTCGAACAGGGTCAATGCTTACTTAAAGACAGCAATCAATGCTCAAGGGGTCGCTTTCGACTGCACTGAAACGTCCTTTGTATGCTTAACGCCCCCATGATGCCGGGGATACGCCGATAATCTGAGAAATGACCTGTCGGCCGACCTGCAGAATGCACGCTATCAAATACCCGAAACGAAGGCCTAGGTGCATGAGGACATGACGTGTTGTCGTGGTCACTTAGATTTAAGTGCACACTATCTCTTGGCCTTGCAGGGCTGAGTAGATGACTTGGCCGGACGGTGACATCTATCCGGGTAACTGGGCTTGAACAAAGCAACCATCCCAGTAGAACTCACCACTTGATCCATCACAATCAGAAAAGCGCTCGCGACAAATTTTCTTGCGTTTTGGCGTACTTTGCATCGAAAAAGATAATCTGCTTCAGGCGTCTCAGCCAGCTAGAGCGGTGCTTTTTTCATCAGATCGAATGGTTTTTTTTCAGAGTTTCCTTAGGTGAAAATCAACTAACTCAGCCGACCAACTACCTAAGTTTTAAGCAAAATTGCCGTCATACTTAACAACCGAGTTGAGCGCACAGAAAAAGCGCTACAAAGCAACTCGATTTGTTTCACCAAGTCGGTAGGTAATCCGCTGCGCGCAATCGCGCAATATTGGCGCGGGCGGATAGGCGCAGGCAAGCATTGCATTGAACGCAGCAGATGCTCAAGAGCTTCTTTCCCAGCAACGCAACCAACAGGATGTACACAGTTCATCTGGCACCATGTGTATCGAGCGCGTTACAACTTAATATAGATGCCATGGAAGAACAGCGCCAGTGATACGGAGTCAACTTGCACAGTTGCATGAGCGATCAGCAGCCGCTCCGGTTATTTACGCCAGCGCGATTCAAGCGTCAACAATCGGACTTAGCGGGCAGAATTCGATATTCGCTGTCGCGTGCGGCGGTGCACCTAAAAACTGTACTTATGCACAGGAAGACACTCATGCACACCATTCGCAACACCTTGGTGGTGGTGGATTCGAAGCAGCCTAAGGATCTGATCCTGAATAGAGCCAAAATGATTGCCAGGGCCACTCAGTCGCACCTGCATCTGCTGGCTTGCGACAAGGAACGCCACCACTGCTCCTACCTGAGCGACATGCAAAACGGCTTGGAACAGGAGGGTTATAGCGTCAGCGCCCAGCAGGCCTGGCATGGGAGTTCACACAAGACCATCATCGCCGCCCAACAAGCGCAGGGATGCGGCCTGGTGATCAAGCAACACCTGCCCGACAACCCGCTGATGAAGGCCCTGCTCACCCCCGAGGACTGGAAGCTATTGCGATACTGCCCCAGCCCCGTGCTCATAGTAAAAAGCGCAACGCCTTGGAACGGTGGCACCATTCTCGCAGCCATCGATGCTGGCAGCAGTGACATGGAACATCGCGTCCTGCATTCCGGCATCGTCAGCCACGGTTATGACATCGCCACACTGGCCGGCGGCACTCTGCACATGTTGAGCGCCCACCCCTACCCCATGCTGTCGGCGGCCGATTCCGTCTTCCAACTCAAAGAAAGCATTCAGGCGCTCTATCGCGAACGGTGCAAGACGTTCCAGGCCGAATTCGACGTCAGCGACGAACGTCTGCACATCGAGGAAGGCCCTGCCGATGTGCTGATTCCGTACATCGCGCACAAGCTCGAAGCCGTGCTCACGGTGATCGGTAGCGTGGCTCGCACCGGACTATCCGGCGCATTGATCGGCAACACCGCTGAGATGATTCTGCACACCCTGGACAGCGACGTACTGGTGCTCAAACCGGACGACATCATTACCCACCTGGAGGAACTGGCCGCCCCATCACCCAGTACATCGGCAGATACTGCGGCATCCTCTTGGCCATATAATCACCATAATCATCGGCCACATACTTAGGAGTTAGTCAACTGAACCGGCAAACCCTCTGCCTTGGCATATGAGTTTAACCATGCAGATTCACTCAGTAAGCAAGACCTGCCGTCCTGCTAGCCAGCGCCAAGAAGAAGGCGAGGCGCTCCCGCGCCGGAGCCAGTTAGCAGCCTTGTCCGCAGGATGCTAGTGCTGTTTGTTTACCGGAGCGAATTGCGGCAATTGCGGTTGAGCGATTGGGCATTCGCCGCGCTACTGGGCTTCTTAGGATACATCGGCTACTTCTTCCTGATCACCACTGCGGTCTTGGCTGCTGGGCCGGTGATCCCTCCGGTGATGATGGGGTCAGTACCGATCGTGCTCGCGATTGCCGGCAACTTGCGAAGCTCCAGCGTGCCCTGGCGCGCTATTGCCGGGCCACTGTTGGTAGCGGCATTGGGCATAAGTTTGGTCAACCTGAGCGTGTTTGACTTTAGCAGCGCGACGGTGGTGCGCCCTACAACTTCAATACTATTTGGGCTGCTCGCAACGTTGTTGGCGATCGGATTTTGGACTGGTTTTGGCCTATTAAATGAAAGTGCTTTGGCTCAACGCCCAAGCATGTCCCCCATGCTTTGGTCGGCCATGCTGATCTTCATTTGTAGCGTCGAAATGCTGGCCTTCATCCCAGTTGGGCTGTACTTGAAACTGTCCCACTTCGCTAGCCAGCCGAGCGGGTTAGCAGGTACCCAGGCGTTAATAGTTTGTGGGTTAATTCAGGGGGTAGGGGCCACGCTTGCATGTGCCTGGGCATGGTGTATCGCAACTCGACGCCTACCTCTGGCTCTAAGCGGGCAATTGATCGCCAGCGAAACCCTTTACGCGACTGCGATGGGCCTGACCATCAACCAGGGCGGGCCCTCTCCTATGGAAGCGCTTGGGACAGGGTTGCTATTCGTAGGCGTGGTGTGGGCTATACGCGCTTTTTATCGCAGGCAAATACGTATCGAGAGCATGGCGGGATAACTGGTCTTAGCCGAAATTGCCGGCATGGGCATTTCAGGTATCCACTTTGGATTGATCTGACCGTCGAACAGTTGGACACTTAACAGCGTAGTGTGCAGAGGGTGCTTCACGGACAAACTCCAACGCATCATCACAACCTTCTTCCGCCAATCGTTCCACAAGCGTGTCCATATCGCTCTCGTCAGACGTCAGTTCGTAATTGAGGGTGAAGGAAAAGACCATCTCGAACACTCCGCTTCAGCAAGGCTCTACCCGAAGATGCAATAGCCGGGCCCTGCTGGCCCGAAGCATCGACTATAGGAAAAATGGCTCAACATGGCACCTACTGCCGAACCGTGCTTCATGCGATAAGAGGCATGGTGTACCGTTATAAATTGTCTCAGCTTAAGCCCGTCCCGATCTTGAAGTCGCCTCCTTTTACCGGTACTTGTAGGGCACCAATCTCATGCACGGAAGCAACCATGCACCCAAGATTCAGAGTGATTGAAACCACCACACTCGACGATGGCAGCACGCGATACCGAGTCGTCGATCTTGTAGAAGGAGGCTCAGACAGCAAGCATGGAGTCTTCAAGGTCAGGAAAGAGGCAGAGGCTGTCTGCTCGCTCCTGAATGCTGAGCATCCACATCAAAATGGGGTAGGTCGTACGTCCATGAGCTTCTGATCCACTTGCCTCGAAACGTCAAACACTTGATACCTTCTTGAGGATGAAAATGCCCTATCGCGCAGTCATGGGTTCTCGATCCGTGAGTACGTTTTGAAGGCGCTCCAAGTTCAGTCGCTGGCACTCAGTCTCGGCTTCTTCTCGGGCCTGGTAGGTAGTCGCCAAGCGTAGCTTCTCTTCGTTGTCATAGATGTTGAAACCTATGGGTGCAGTCTCGCAGTAGAAGCGCACTCCATTACGCATTGATCCCGTTTCTGTTGGTATTGCAGGGACAACAACAAATCTCGAAATCATCTTCACGCCCTCTCCAAGCACTTCCTCACTATTAACGGCTATGAGCCACTACAGCAAGTCTTCGCCATCAGTTTCCGATGACAAGCACAAGCGGCCTTGGAATGGTTCTCGATAAGATCTACAACGGGGATATCGCGAGAGCGCGACAGCTGGACGGTGCTTACCTTGGCCCACAAATTCAGCAACTGCAAACAGGTATGGCCAGCCTTGGGCCACTCGGCATTATAGTGGCAGGGACGATGTAGTTGAACTCTGCGCCCCTAGTCAACCCGCCAATGACGTTTGTCGCGACCTAGACCAACTCGGATGCCGGGCGCTTCCTGCCTTTTGAAGGCTCAATTTGCGCATTTATTACTAAGTCACCGGTGAAAAATTGGTACTAGCTTCATTCACTCTTACGACACCCTTCCGAGCGAAGACACTCTCCTCCTTATCGTAGTGAATCACCGATTCAACACTGGTATTCTCGCCGCCACGTTCGCCAATCATTAAGGGATGAAGGCGAAAATAGAAGCCCCGAAGTCGCGAACCTTCGGGGCTTTGCTTTTTTGTATCACTGTCACCGTAATTGGTCAGCGAATACCACCGCTTAACTCGCGGCATCAGCTCGCCTAACCATAACCAACGAGGTTTAAGCGTTCTTTTTTTGCAGGCTTTTCAGACGCTGAGCAGCTCGCTGCACCGCAGCCATCTTTTCTGGGCATTTCATGCGCTTCCATTTTTTGATGTCCTCCTTGGTACGACCACAGCTCAGGCACAGTTCACTATTCAGTTAGCAAACGGAAATACAGGGGGTTTTCGATATCCTTGGCCATGCTTCAACTCCCAGCAAAGCTTCACCGATTCAAGAAAGCCTCCCATGTATAAAACAAAGAGTCGTCAAAGAATGTGGCCAAATATAGCTCCGATCCTTCTGACTTGCACACTACAGCTCCTGACAGCGAGCGCCTGCATCGCACAAGAGACGCGCGAGACGCTCACAATCATGGTCGAAGATGCCGCCGCACCATGGTCAAAGAGTGATGGCACAGGTTACGCCAATGACGTGGTTGTAGCCGCCTTCAAAGAGATGGGGATAGAGGTTCGACTAAGAGTAGTGCCGTATTCACGCTGTAAGTACATGGTTCTCAGTGGCCAAGTCGCCGCCTGCTTCAACATGAGCTGGCAACCCGAATTCGAGGGCAAGATCAAGCTGGCTGCACAGCCGATTTTCAAAGTAAGTAACGACGTATTCGAACATATCAATACTCCCTTGCCGAAGCCTCCAGATGGAAAATGTGTTTTGCCGCCCGGCACTGTCGTTGGCATCACCAGAGACTATGAATACTCTGCCCAGGTGACGGCGCTCCAGACCTCAGGGGTGGTGCTCGAGAACTCAATCTCCGATTTAACAAGCTTGCAAAAACTCGCTGCTCGGCGTTTTCAGGCGGTATTGGTGATGAGCAATGACCTTGAGACCAGAAATCAAAAAGCCATACAGTCGGGCACTGAGGATTTAGTGCGCTTCGCCTTCAATTGCGGAATGCTGGACTCCACGATTGGCTTTAGCTTGACCCATCCAGACGGATTGCGAGCGCTGGAGATGTATGACGAGGGCTATCGACGCATCAAGGCCAACGGTGCCCTCAAGGATATTCACATGCGCTGGTTTCCTTGGCTTCATTGGCCTTGACCATACGACTGCGGTGTTCGCAAGCAACATAGTATGGGTAACCATCTCAAGTTTCAGGGGACTCGGTCATCGCCACTCCTTTGCGCCCCAGTTGTTTAACGCCGTACATTGCCTGATCCGCCGCTTTCAGCAACGAACTCAGACTTTGGCCATGATTGGGACACAGAGAGACTCCGATACTGCACGACAGTGTTAGCTCTCCTGCGCTTGTCGCTACTGTCTGCGCAATGGTTTCCAGTACCCTCTCAGCGTACTGCTCAGCACTCTCTGGGTTGATAAGATCCGTGATCAGAATCACGAATTCATCTCCGCCGTAGCGTGCGACGGTGTCACAAGAACGAGTGACCTGAAGCATGCGATTCGCGACTGCCTTGAGAACCTGGTCACCGACCTCATGGCCATGCTTATCGTTAATGTCCTTGAAATGATCCAGATCGATCAACAGTACGGCAAACGCAGTCCCACTCAATGTCCAGTTTGAGAGGGCCTGATCAAAACGATCGGCGAAGAGGTAGCGATTCGGCAGTTGGGTTAGAACATCATGGGTGGCGAGATAAGCCGAGCGTTCGAGTTCAATCTCGGCTCTTTCGATCGCTTTGAAATGCCGAATCAACACCACCGGCATCAGTACAAATGCCCCCGCGAGAACCGCGAGGATTATCAACGTTTCCGCAGTGAGAATATCCCCTAATCGCAACTGACGCTCAAACAACAAGGTCATAGGTTGTGAAGAACTTGTGATCTCTACTCGGTCAGCCAGAGCCGGCAAGAGGAGGCGATCCAGGATACCGGCTTGCTTGATCTCTGTTGTAAAGACATTGCTTTCAGATCCTGCAGCGGTTTTCAGGACAGCACTGACGCTAACCAGGGGATCTACGTTCGCATAATTCACCGCATCCTGTAGCGCACTCGTCTTGATCAAAAGCAAAGACACCATCGTGCTGCCAAAGAAATTGGGGCGGGTATTCTCTCGCGCCTGTTCAGGCCGACTGACGGACTGCATCAGAATGTAAGCGCTACCGCCCTCGTACATTGAGAAAACCGGTGATACCACAGGTTTCTGGCTACTGTGGGTTCGAGCCAGCGCATAGGAGAGATAGGCGACGGTTTCCAGCCTGACACCATAGATCGAGCTGGATTCAGGGAGTAACGGGTACATGAACAATACAGGCCAAGTCTCGCTGAGATACACCTGAGGTTGTGCAGGTTGATGAGTGAGGCTGGGGAAGTCCTTGAGTTCAAAGTCTGGCCGCCAGGTACGCCGCAATAGATCTTCGAACGCAGCCTGTTCGCCGATGGGTACCGCCCTCGCCGCCTCGAGCATGTAAATATGAGGGTAAGCGGATAAAACGGCTGCTGCGTAGCGGGCCGTCGCATCCGTATCGCTTTGATCGACAGCCTGGAGAAATGCAGAGAAACCGGCCAACACTGCCTCATTGGTATCAAGCTGTTTACGCACAATGCCGGAAATATTCTGCACGTACTCCGAGAAACGCTTTTCTGTACGTTGAGTCTCGGACTTCAGCAGTAACAGGGCTGAAAAGCCAACCAATCCGACAGCGAGGATAATGAACCCTGCCAAGGAGCTGCGCCGCTTAGTAAACATCACTTTAGGGATTCCAAGGCACAGAGGGAGATGGGGGCTGAGCGACCGATATGATGCCGATTTGAAGGTCATTGAGTATTGAAAACAATTCCCAAGGGATCAGATCTGATGCGCATATTTGCGATTCAAAAATGATGCTGGGCACGGTTACATCTCCCTAAAAATGGCGTAGCAGGCTTTCGGATTCATGCTCAGCACTGCCTCTGCCCCTTTCGCATGTGCCCGAAAGACCACTTTTCGAGCTACATTTGCATGCTTGCTACGTGGTCACCACTGCAACGAAATTCATTCTAGGGCAATTTGCCATCATGCGCTGTGTCAGGTGCAATTCTTTTGGTTCGAGTTCAGGCGTTTTTAAGAGGGAATTCCAAGTGAAAGCTCGTACCTGCTTCAGTGCTGTCAACGGAAACGTGACCGCCATGCAGTTGCATGATTGAGCGAACAATGGCCAATCCCAAACCACCGGAATCGTCGGGTTGATTGCGTGATGGGTCACACCGGTAAAAGCGCTCAAACAAGCGCGGTAGATGTTCTGCAGCAATCCGCTCGCCGTGGTTGTGCACCGTGATTTGGAACCTGTCACCTGAAATCTCGCTGCTGACGGTCACTGCAGACGCGGGAGTCGCGTAGCGCAGCGCGTTGGCCAGCAAGTTAGCCAATGCGCGACGGATCAAGCCTGGATCCCCCAGCAACTGACCCTGAGTCTGGTTTATCAGTTGCACATCTCGCTCCTGTGCCACTCCGTCGAAATACTCACAGAGTTGCTCAATCAGATCGTGCAGGTTGATTTGCTCGACTGTTACGCAAGCGTTTGGCTGCTCGGTGCGAGCAAGAAACAGCATGCTGTCGATCATTCGGGCCAGCCTTTCATACTCTTCCTGATTGGAAACCAGCAGGTTCTGATAGTCCTCGATCGAGCGACTGCGCCTCAGGGCTTGCTGGGTATGACCCATCAGGTTACCGAGCGGGGTTCGCATCTCATGGGCGAGGTCTTCCGAGAAGCGTGAAAGCTGGGCGAATCCGTCCTCAAGGCGTGCAAGCATCTGGTTAAGGGCACTAGAGAGCAGTTTGAGCTCATTCAGCTCATTGAATGTAGACGCTGACGCCGAATCGACCCACGTGCTGACGCAAGACTGCCCTACCCCAAGTAGGCAGAAATCCAGCATAGGCAATGGCTCGCGAGGAATAAGACTGGGTCAGTGACATCTCGGCCACTGGGTCAATTCGGCGTCAGCACCAACACACAAATAGTAGCAGAGGGCCTAGCGGCCCCAATGGACGAGCTATTAAACAAAGCCGCAAGCACACATATTTTTTCCCAGTTTCGATCCCGAATCGTGACACCAAGACAGCCACGGCAGGAGCAGGTAAAGCAAAACGCCTGAAAACAAAGCCAAAACACGCTAGCGTTCGAGCCTAGGAAGGCTGGGGCGCCGCAGCTTTTTTTTGTTCTCAAATAATAGATCTCCGTTTTTGAAAAATGATTTCAATGGTGGCCTTTTGAAATTTGTGTAAATTTATTCTCGGTCGGCTCTGAAACGGTACATCCGCACCAAAGGCCGGATGCAGTGATCTTGGGAAAGCGTGTACCCCAAACATTCAGTAGGGAAGCTATCGATGAAGCTGTGCAGTCTGCGGGTGAATAATTTCCAATCCTTTGGGCCTGAAGGGGAAGAGGTTACTTTTGAGGACGTGACCTATTTACTAGGCCCTAACGGGGCAGGCAAAACAGCAACGCTTCAAGGCCTCTGTCGGATGTTCGCATTTGAACCGAATCTGCGACGTATCCGCCGTTCTGACTTCCACGTCCCGGCATCTGAGGAAAATCCACCTGAGCAAAGGGAGCTTTGGCTGGAGGCCGATTTCAGCTTTGAAGAAACGCAGGACGATGAGGACGCAGATACCGTTCCAGAGTTTTTCAATCAGATGGCCCTACGCACCTTCGACGATGTGCCACGAGTACGCTTTCGTTTAGAAGCGACGATGTACGAGGACGGTGAAATCGAAGAGCGTTTTCTGTTTGTGACAAAGACAGACGATGCAGGCAACCCTACATCCACCGCATCAGTTCCGAAGAGACATCGAGACAAAATCCACCTTCATTACCTTCCCGCACGCCGTGATCCATCTGACCACGTGGCATATGGCGCCACTGCCCTTCTTGGTCGGTTACTGCGGGCAGCCAACTGGAATGACGATCGCGAAACTGTAGCAGAACTGACGGAGCAAATTACCGAGTGCCTTACAGGCAATAAGTCTGTGCAAGCGTTGAGTGATAGCCTGAGCACAGCTTGGCAAAAATTGCACAGGGGCGACTTCTTTGCTTCCCCGCGATTGACGTTTCAAAATTCCGAAATAGAGGCTTTGCTCAGGCATTTATCTGTTTCGTTCAGCCCAGGTCATGGTGAAAACCAGGTGGATTTTGTACGCCTGAGCGATGGACAAAAGTCCATGCTGTATCTGTCTCTTGTGTTCTCAGCACTAGCGATTGGGAGGGAAGTCAGATCTGGCAAAAACACCTCATTTGACCCCCATAAACTCAAGCCACCAGCGTTCACGATCCTTGCGGTAGAAGAGCCTGAGAATAGCCTCTCACCTCATTACCTGGGTCGTATCGTTAACTCCCTGAAATCCTCTGTAGGTGTTGATGCTCAAGCGTTGATTGCAACCCAAGCGCCGTCGATGCTGCGTCGAGTAGAGCCGGAGCACATCCGTTACCTTCGACTTAACAGCAATCGACAAACCCGAGTTACGAAGATCTTGCTGCCGCCCAAACGCAGTGATGCTTACAAATTTGTGAGAGAGGCTGTTCAGGCGTTTCCGGAGGTGTATTTCGCAAGACTGGTCGTTTTGGGTGAGGGCGACAGCGAGGAAATCGTCCTGCCCAGGATCCTTCAGGCTAAGGGGGCTCCTGTTGACGAATTTGCAGTAACCATCGCCCCCCTAGGGGGTCGGCACGTGAACCACTTCTGGAAACTCTTATCGGCAATCGGTACTCCCTACATCACCCTTCTAGATCTGGATACTGGGCGCCATCAGGGTGGCTGGGGTCGTATAGGTTACATTCGAGATCAATTCGATGCGCATGCACCTCACCTCAACCTTCCACAAGATTGGATTCGGCATGCCTGGGACGATCCCGAGCGACCTATAAAGTCCCATCACTTTTTCAACAACTGCACAGTTAGTTTGTTCGCAGAACTCGAAAAGCGCGATGTATTTTACTCCGCACCCTTGGATTTAGATTTTGCGATGCTAGCTGCCTTTCCTCAGGCATATAGAGCAGAAGCGTTTCCAGCTACTGCAAAAAACCTTACATCAGTGCTCGGCGAAAACCATTTCAACCCCGGGCAATACGATGACGTAGAGCAGGCTTGGTTCGCTGCTTACCACAAACTATTCAAACTGAGCAGCAAACCAGCTGCACACCTGGACGCGCTTGGAAGACTTACTGATGAGCAACTCCTTGCCTCTCTTCCGGAATCTCTCGACCGACTAGCCGACAGGGTGATAGCAAAGCTGGAAGAGGCGCCTGAATGATCAATCCAGATCGGTGGGCTCCTTCCCCCGGGATTCGCTTGGAGCAAAATGCTTGGGAGGTGATACGGGAGTGCGGAAGGTCAGTCGTGCTAACAGCCGGGCCTGGAGCAGGAAAAACTGAAGTTCTCGCTCAGCGTGCTGACTTCCTACTGCGCACCAACAACTGCCGATACCCTAAAAGAATTCTCGCTGTATCGTTCAAAACAGACGCGAGTCGTAACCTCAAGCAACGGATACAAATGCGTTGCGGCGTAGAACATGCATCACGCTTCGATAGCGTGACTTTTCACGGTTTTGCAAAGCGAGTCATCGATAAATTTCGGCCTGTATTGGTGGAAGAAGCACTAGACCAAGATTACGTAATCGGGCCCGAGTACGTCGCGGGAAAACAAATAACCTTCAAGCAGCTCTTACCTTTCGCCTTGAAAATCTTGAAGGACAGTGAGGTCGCCCGCAATGCGATACGCACGACCTATTCCCATGTGTTTCTCGATGAGTTTCAAGACTGCACTGGCGACCAATACGAACTCATCAAGCTCCTATTCCACGATACCTCGACAATTCTAACCGCCGTTGGTGATACCAAGCAGACGATCATGGGTTGGGCGGGAGCATTGGATGGAATATTCAAAACCTACGCTGACGATTTCGCTGCCCGCCCTCTTCGACTATTCCTGAACTTCCGCTCTCTACCTCGTTTGCTGCGCATGCAGAACGATGTGATCCGAGAGATTGAAGCTGCCGCTGTGATGCCTGACGATCTCGTGGATGGTGACGGCGGGGACATACTCACCGGTCACTTCCGAAACTCCGCTGAAGAGGCTGAGGCTCTCGCAGAAATCATTCAGCACTGGATAGTTGAGGAGCGCATTCCACCTAACGAAATCGCGATCCTGATGCCTCGCCAGATAGAGGAATATGCTGAAGCGTTGATGGAGCAACTTGCGCGAAAAAGCATACCGTTTCGCAATGATCACGAGCTACAGGATTTGCTTAAGGAACCTGCAGTAGGTCTAGTGGTTGACTACCTAACCTGCCTATACGAGCCCGGGCAGTCCGAGGCATGGTCGAGGCTGATGTCGCAACTTGCTCCGTTTGAAGACGACGACAGTAAAAGCAGCGCACCCCAGATATTCGAAGAATTGTTTCGGTCTCACAAAAGACAAGTCGCCGCCGACAGCAAAACCCCCACTCCGTATGCTTCCTGGTGGAAGCTCGTTTTGGCACTGCTAAAGGGATTGAGCGCATCTGACCTAGCGGCCTTCTCGCCCGACTACCAATCGCGCCAACGTCTAACTGAGGTCGTACACGACGTCCGAGACCGTATCCGAGCCCAGATTGCCGAAGAGCCGAATCTACTCAAGGTATTGGCGGGATTGTCCGATAGCGACTCCGTCAGACTCCTGACAATGCACAAGAGCAAAGGATTAGAGTTCCACTCTGTGATTCTCCTTGGAGTTGAAACACAGGCGTTCTGGGGCAAGCTTGCAGAAGAGCGATGCGTTTTTTTCGTAGGCGTTTCTAGGGCAAAGCAGAGGCTCGTGCTGACTACTTCTGAGCTACGCCCTCGACCCAAGAGTTCAAAGAAGCGATGGGACGAGCGAAGGACTCAGCACGGCGAGTTCGTTAGCCACGTTGCGAGGCATCAGACCTGCTCGCTGCATGCGTGGAAAGGCTAAAACCCTTGGGGGAGCTATACCGTAATGAATAAACCTAAAGTTCTGCAGGCGAGATGCTCACCTTATCGTCATAGGCTAGGAGGCACTTGATGTTTTCACCGTTCAACATGGAAGATCTGGCAGCAGGGGCGGTCGAGGCATTCAAACTGCTGGGAGATGCTCGTGCAATTGCCGTTTTGGTATCAGGCGAATGCACAGCTGAGTTGATCAACACCGATTTCGGCGTCAATTATTGGCAGCTCATGGTGGCACTTCCTATCCCCCTGTACTACGCCATGACAGATGTAGAACGCGAAGCTACCAGTAAAGCGATTTATGACGTAGTGACCCCGTTCTACTCAACCCTTCATGACGAGGCCCTAAACGGGGTGACCATTGCCCCACGTATTGGGGAAGCCTCCGAAAATTGGCGAGAAGAAGCTATCCGATATGTGAAAGGTGAAGGTGTCACCAACCAGGGACGAGTACGAAGCGACAATATTGCCTCGAGGGAACATCAGGGGCTTCTATTTCGCTCTCAGGCTGAGGTCACTCTGTTCACGGCAATGACACGTGCACAGCTCGCAGTCGCTCCGCTTCCAGTCTTCGTACGGATAGGCAAAGCCTACAATCGTCTCGAGCCCGATTTCGTAGTTGTGTTCAAAGGTCTGACTTTCATTATTGAGGTCGACGGAGATACCTATCATCGCGAATCACCTGCCGATGCTGATAAGCGCTTGGTTCCTTTGACGTGGGAAGGCGTAGAGGTCAGAAGGATACGAGCCTCCGAGCTATCAAGTGACAACGCCGCTAATGTCGTTGTGAAAGATCTGATAGATTTCATGACGAAAAGGAAAGCAGCTCGTTGACTCCACGTGCCGTGAAAGCCGGCAACCTAGCTTCTCGCGACCCAGCTGATAGACTTTCATCTCAATACCGCGAGCGCGCCTCGCTCTTGAGGCAACAGGGATGAAACTCACCCAGTAATGGATTCGAAATCTTGGCAAATCGACGCACGGCAAAAACACCAAAATCGTTCAAACGACCAGCCCTTTATGGTCGCCCAAAACGATGGTTTACCAAAGCTTTCGCTGCTCTGGCATCGCTTGGACTTTTCAGTTTGCTGATGACCACAGCCTACAATTTTTTGGTAGGAGACGTAACGCTATCGTTCGTTAAACCACATGGCCGCTATTACGACTTCGACCTAAGAAACGATAGTCCAGCAGATCAAATCGTTAAGCGTTTCAAAGTAGATTACCCACCGCAAACGCCTATTGCCCACGCCACTCGCACGATTGTCGCAAAAGCTTCCGGCGCAGGGGGGTACGAGCTACCAGGTGGCAACAGCAGCTGGATTCCAGTGACTGAGTTCGACGAACTGGATGGAAGGATTTTACCTGCTGATAAAGTCACCCCGTTTATCATGCCTCCGACGAATAGCAAAAATTACCTGCAGTTGGATGCGGCGGTGTTCGACATCACGTTCGAGACAGAGCCTGCAAACGCTACGTTGAAAGTCATTGATGACATTTTGAAAGCTCTCAAGCTGCGCAATCAAGTCACACAACAGAGGTATCTGGTCATGGATAACCTTTGGATACCTACCCGCGCTCTCAGTGTCGCCGAGGCAGTGAGGCTTGCGTGTAGAGACGATGACTCGCTATCAGACCAATTGTGCCCTGCTCACGCAGGTGGTTGATCGATCCTTGCCTTGGCGGGTGGCCAACGAGCCTCACACCTACCGTTCGCTCTCTGAGCCGACCACCATTGCAAGCCACTTATCCCGTGACTGGCTACTCGCTGCACTGCTCGAACACATCGTACTCAAGGAATTAAAATGAGCCGAGGCAAAGAGTTCTTCCGGGGAATGACGAAGACGCAGCTGAAAGAGATGATTCAGGGGAAGATCGCAGAGGTCGATTTCGGACAAGAGTTTGAGTCCTCCATCATCGCCGACCTAATTCATCAGAAACATTACCACTGTGCAGCGCAAGATCTGCGCCCTACCCGCTTTCGAAAGCTACTCCGCCCAGGAGCGGTTTACGATTTCCAAGGCTACTTTCCGGGTCATGGCTGGCACGGAGTTTCATGGACGCAGTGCATCAACCCTCGAGACGAAATGGATTGGTTGGATCGCGCACTCCGGGATGCTGCGCATCCTATGATTTCTCGCTACAGAGCGATGCATCCTGTATGTGAACGATGCAAGAACAATCCGTCTACCGAAGTTGACCATGTGTCCCCCGAGTTCAAGGTTATGGTCGCCCAGATCATTCAGACGCTCACCACTTCCCAGATTGAGGAAATATTTTCCCGCTTTGACTGGCTGGACAAAGAGCCGTTCTCTTTGCCGACAGGACACTCTGCTTTACAGCTTCTCCATGATGCTCACCAGACCGCAACTCTCCAAGCGTTGTGCAAACCGTGCCATGTAATCAACGGCAACGAGCGCCGGCGCCGAACAATTTAGATGCTCGCTATATGGCTGAGAAAATACCTCGCGGGATAATTCTCAGTCTCTGACATTGCTGGCAAACGAGCCCTGTAGAAAGGCTCCGTAGGGTATAATTCACAGATCTTACGGCTACGAATTTGAGACCCAGCATGTCTCATGAAATCGCCCTCTCCGCAGCAATCAGCGTAGGAAATTCGTGACGTCATGACCAATGTTTTGAGGCTTGCGAAGAACGACCACGGCAGAGATTTTGTGGTCGGTGATATCCATTTTAAGACGATTGATCTTCACAAAGGTCTTTATGCACTCGACTTCGACAAGGAGGTTGATCGGGTGATAGCCGTGGGAGATCTGATTGATCGCGGCCCCGGCGTTCTGGATGGTCTGAAGCTTCTCGGTGAACCTTGGTTTTACACAGTCCAGGGTAATCATGAATGGATGCTGATAGGTGCGTTTCGACAAGATCCTCATGCACGGTATGCCTCGCATGGAGCTGGGTGGTGGTCTACGATCGCTGATGAATCAAAGCCGATGATTATTGAAAGGCTTGAGAGCCTTCCTCTGGCGATCGAGATCGAAACCGTGAAAGGACTTGTGGGGGTCGTGCATGCAGATGTTCCCACTGGCATGGCGTGGAGTGATTTTGTCGGGAGCCTGGATAACCCTCAAATTGCAGAGATCGCACTGTGGGGGCGTGAGCGCATCATCAAGCATTATCGCGAGGGTGTTAAAGGCGTTTGGAGGATATGCCTCGGGCACACTTGGATACCCTCCCCTCTACGCCTTGGCAATGTACTGGCGCTAGATTGCACCGGTGGCGGTGATGGCCCGCTGGCGATTTACTGCGTTCAAGAAGACAAGGTTTATGTTGACGGGCGCCCGACATCATTTGATGCAGTTGAACTCGTAACAGATCAGTTGCAGAAGCTCGAGCAAGCCTTGGCCGACCTCAGCAAAACAGTTCACGAGAACAAGCTCATTGAGTCCCAAGGGTTAAGTGTTGAGGCCGAGACCTTGATCAAGCAAGCACAGTCAACCTGGCTGCCACTCATGGCCGAAATAGGCGAGTCCCAGAAATTTGTTAATGCGCTGCACGGAGTTAGCCTGCTCACCGGGGATCGCAAAACTGCGAAATTTGAAGAGCTAAAAGCCCGGTATGCTGGGACGCAACTCGGAAATCTGTTAAACCGATTGTCGAGCTTTTGAAAGGTTTTTCGAGGCCCGAAATTCGCCCCCCTCAACGCTTATATGAGTCAATGATCACATACGGCTATGCGCTGCCTGGTCATGGCTAACGCATCGAGCTAAATGGGCTGGGGCAACAGGCGCAATCAAGAACAAGTGGCGACTCAGGGCGTACGTCAACAACAGTTCACTCTCTTATTGACCCGTAAGCCTGGCATCAGTAGCATCCGGCTAAGCGATTACCTGAATCGCGCGGTCGGCACGCAAAGGCTTTGTCACAGGTGATACACCCTCCATTTCCACGCATTCGACAGTCGTCATTCGCGGGCAGCCGACACCGCTAACGACCGGAGTTTGCGATGATCCTTCCCGTTTTCCCTGTTGATCTTGAACGTCACACAGGTCTGAAGAAAGCCGCTCGCGTTCTCTTCAAAACCTGGCCCGGCTTGAAGCCCATCAGTCACTCCCAAGCACTAAGAATTCTCGCCAAAGGTCTTGGCTATAAAAGCTACCATCACGCCAAAGAACTGTCGTCGTCCTGGCCTGACGCCCGCCCCAGCATCGAGATCAACGCGGTCGAGTGGAACATCTCGCAAGCAATGACTGCTGAACTTCAAGCTCCAGGTAACCCTAAAGTGGGCATCAACCTAGGCAATCTCCTTGCGTACATTCAGACGCTCCCCTTGCACCATCTGAAGATCTTCAAGATCTACCCAGAGTTATTGGATGGGCGGAATTCGTTTCCGCTCCTTCCACACGATGCACAGTCACCGTTTGGAAAATTTCAACATAGCCCGATCTTCCCTCTCGAGGACGGATGGCAGATCTTCGACAACATTTAGAGTGATCAGCCGGTGACCCTGAGGGCATGACATTCACAGTGTCTGAGGAATGCTCAGCCCTTTTAGAGAGGCGGCTGATACGCGGCGCGCTTGAAAGCTAGGTAGAAGCCAAGCTCCAAACCGGCGAAGTAGACGTCACAACAACCTACGTGCCGCGCCCATGCGTTTTCAGAGCAGCAGCATCTCCAGCGATGGTGTCCACGTATTTTTCTGGTGGAAACGTCATCCGTATCGCTGGGATCGCGTAGCTGCTTTTTTGGCAAGCGGAGCGCGCAGGCCTAAGGCCGGAGGCGTGAGGATGGACGCCCGAAGGGTCGAGACTCGGCACGAGGCTCGGTTCACGACAGCCAGCCCGCAGGGCACGCCACTAAATGCTGGCATTAGACGACCGAGATACCCTGATTCCCGGGCGAAGGGGCCTACAAAAACGTGCCCTAATGGCCACACTTTTCGGCTTTGATATCGATCTCCCCCATCGCTCCGAGATAGATCCTGCGACATGGCAACTCTGTAAGAAGCCCTCGCTCAATGAGCATTGCGGGAATGCCTTCAAGTAGATCATCCACTTCTAACCTCGTCATGCCCCCACGAGTCCTCTCCGAAACAAACGCATCAAGATCGAAACCATGGACGGCAATAAATGGCCCCTCACGGTTGTACGACTCAAAGATCCCTGAGGCCAAAGTAATAACGTCTCCCTTCTTGACGATCATGACCTGCCCTCAGGATCAGGTTGGACAGGGAGATGTATCGTCGATAGCCCGACGAAAAATCACTGCAGAAGCCGAGGTGTTGGGTGGAGCGTTCGGGAGAGGCGTAAGAACTCACGTAAGCTTGAACGACCATTGCCCCGCTGAAACGTGGCCAGCACATAGCGCGAATTCTCGGTCGTCATCACCCAGAAGCGCCCTTCGCGCTCGACTTTCAACACATCAGAAGTCCGGATCAGATGGCCATCGCCAAACCGCCCATACCGGTCTTTCCGCTTGTGGCCAAACACTACACCGATGCCTGCGCGCGCCCTAATGGACACTCCGCAAAGGTAAGCAGTGACCGGTATGTCAAAACCCTGATCTTGGGCTTTTATGATCCGCGCAAGATCGAAATCCGTGTGGCGTTTTCCGTGGAAATTAACGTCAAGAGTGTCCAGCATTTTTTGCGCTCCGGTGCTATTCCGCAAGGAGTTATCAGGAATTCCGCACGGAACCAGACGCGTTGGTATCGTGCAAGATCTTTGGTTATTTTCAGCCTGATCGAATCATGCTCGAGAGAAAGATCGGGCGAAGGTCTGTCAGCGAATCGATTTGAAAGTCTGGACGGTGCGAGTTGTGGTAGACAGCGCCTCCCTCGACCTCAATCAGGCAAACCTCAAAATCACTGTCGTTGCCGATAGTTACTTTCGTTACACGTTCCATGTCCCATCCGACGCTTTTGTTCATCCATGCCGGAGTCATAACCTGGACGTCAACTAGCTCTTGTTCATCGCTCTGGGTCACAAGCATGTTCTGCAACCTGTGCTCACCCTCAATCATGTGAGCAAGTTCAGTGCTTCGCCCCTGCTCGCTCATGCGGACAGTGAGGTGGTACCAGTGAGTTCTGAGAATCCGTGACACGCTATGCCAATGCGCAAGGCCTTCACCAAAGATCCCCGGGACGCCGATAAGATCTGAGTCTTGTGTTCTGAACATGGAATGTCCTTTGCTTTGCAGAGCTCATATAGAACGGAAATTAGAAGAAGGAAAAAATGGTCTTGAGACTGGCAGTTTGCTCATGTCCCTCCCCCATCAGGACGTAAACCGAATTCTTGGTCTCGAACATAACGCCGTCCTTTAATGTGACGCACATGCTGGAGCGAACCCAGTCACCTGGCTGGAAGCGGCCCCGGCTGTCCTCGACCACCTTGTGGGCAAACAGGAAGAGCGGGAGATGATTGCCAGCGTGAACCTTTGCAATTTCTTCAGGGGTAAGGTCAACGCGGAAGATTGTCCACTCCTCCACGAGGCAGAAAGGCTTTTGAGGAAACCGAGTGCGGGCTTCTCGTACCAGCCCTTCTTGGCTGTCGAGTGATCCAGACAATAGAAAGCCAGGACTACCGAATAGCTCTGCGGGATCCTCAATGACGTCTGAGCTCAAAAAATAATCCCCGTCAATTCATCTGATATGTTCACGACGCGACGTACCCAAACGACTCGATCGCCAGCATGAAGCCCTGTTCGAACGCGAGTAAAGCCTCAACGGTTCCGATAATAGCACCAAACGATGTTTATCGGAACTGCCGACTTATGGCTCTATCCTCGTTTTTTAGGGCAGATAATGTCTCTCAAGAAAGAGATCGCTGGCGTGGTCAGGGCAGTCCGGACAGCACGCGGTTTAGATTACGGTGACCTCGCAAAGGTGAGCGTCAAAGCGAACATAGCCAAGCTTGAACAAGGTGGGAGCAATATCACCCTTAACAAGCTAAGCGAGCTCTCTGAGGCTCTGGACTTTGATGCGGTTGCTCTGCTCGCATTGTGTATCGCAGTGCAAAAAGACGAACCGTTCGAGGTGACCATTAAACGAGCAACTGCACAGCTGGATGAGTTCCGAAACGAAGGTGGAGAGGAGCTGCTTCAAAGTCAGTTCGCTGGTAAGACGCTGGTGAAGCGCTCTAGGGGGAAGCCAGGCAACGCAAGGGCTGCTGATGCAGTCAAGGAGCTCAAAGCTTCTGGTTTAAGTCAGGCAGAGGCTGCAGTGAGGCTTGGATTGGCAAAATCGACTGTCCATAGATACTGGCATTCGTAAAGTCAACTCTGCTGGACGCCGCAGGCCGAGTACACCTGTCGAGCCAACCCATGTTCTTGGCGGACAACGAAAAAGGCCTAGATTTCTCTAGGCCCTTGATCATGCTTACTCGTAACGGAAGGAAGGATTCAGACTCAAGATCCGAGCGGTCACGGCCGTCTAATTCTCACTCTTCCAGAATCTGCGACGTGCGCATTTAACGCGAAGCATCTGAGTAACGATGAGATCTCATCCGGGGCGAGGGTTTCAGTGCCCATCTGACGAAACCGCGAAAAAGCTACAAATATCGAAGCGCCTTCTCAATGGCGTCAACCGTCCCAGGCTTCAATACGCGCACCCCAGCTTGGTCAAGTACGTCTCCTTTATCCCCTTTACGAAAATTCCACTTCTTGATGAAATCTTCTGAAAGGATGTACTCCAATGCACGCCGTTCGATATCGTCCAGCTTAAACGCACCCGCTGGCGCCCTACGGTCATCGACATAGATTTCTAGGCCTGGCGGTACGATCTCTTTCACCAGACGGCGGGCCTCTGCCAGCTCTGAGAGCAGTATTTGGACGAGGAGCCTATGCCGTGCAGTGGGCAGCTCATCAATCCATGCGTCCGCCGTGGCTTGCTTGTACCCAACCTTCTTGGCTGGTGCAGCCGCTACGAAGGACTCAATGAGTGTGCGGTAGTGAACGCCGGTTGCATTGCGAATACTTTGGGCCTTAGGGACGCCCCGCTTCTCACCTAGCCGAGCAATAGTCGTAAAGCTGAAATCTGAAATTCCACGCTCAACCTGCTCATTGCAGACTTCGTAAATGGCTTCTAGCGTACCGTGAGTGCGAGGTGAAGCGACCGTCTTCAGATGCTCCAGCATTGCCTTAGGATCCATCATCCCTCCTCCATTTCGAGCGTTAGGGGCACATTACTTGCTATTGCCGGCTTACGTCCTTTCAAGATCGCCTGAATGTCGGTGGCAGCGATATATTCCTGCTCGCCGAGGTCTTTTAACAGTAGCTTCCCAGTCACCAAACTATCGACCTTCGCCCATGATTTAACGCGCGTGAGCAGGAAGCTCGTCAACTGGTTGCCGATCACCAGCTGCTGTTGCTTATCAAGCGCATACATCGTGGGCATCATGTTGTTGAACGCGATCATTTTATCAATCATCTGAGAACGAATAGGCAAGGCAAGGTCTGCTGAGGCAGATTCGTAAATCTCAGCGTTTTCACATACCTCACTCAGCAGGTGGTACCTAGAAGACTCCTCTATTGCGACACTGAGCTCGTGCCCACCTTGTATAATCAACTGTGGGAGATTGGTATCGTCTTTTACCGCCACTTGCTCATTCAGCAGCGCCTGACTCTGATTGATCAACCGGGAAACAGCCTGGATGTCGCAGAGAAAAAGGTCGGCCTTCTTCGAAGCACTTTCCAGATCAGACTGCAATTTTCGAACTTTCATTTCCAAGAAGGTTCGGTCTGCTGTGTTGAATTCTTTCCCTGCTTTCTTAGCCTCATATTCCTCGTCGTCCAAGAGGTCGATTTTAACTGACGCTTCGGCGCTTTTCGCCTCAAGCTCTGCAATGTGTTCAAACTGAAAGTTCGCCTGCAAAGAAATTTCATTTGCTAAGGACAGCAAGCCGCCGATGAACACTGGCCCCGTTACAAAATGCCGGCAGCGCGGACAATTCTGCATGCCAAGATAGCCGCCCGCGATAGGCTCTCGAACCTTAGTGGAACCGATTAACGGCCCCCCATCCCCACAACGTGTACCTGCAAATGGACAAAACCCATAGTCCCTGAACAGAAAACTACCTGGATGACCATTCCCCGAATAGCGCTTTATAGCGTCCTCATTATTGTGAATCAGCTCGTGCCTGATCTCATCAATCCTGTTTTGCTCAATCATATGAATGGCGGCATAGACCTTATTCGCCAGAGCCCTCTTTTCGCCCTCTGCAAATTTGACCCTCAGCCCCTCAGCATTAAGCTTCACATAATAGAGACTCATGATAATATTGCTGTGCCCAGCAAGCTTCATAACGATGTCAATGGATAATCCAAACTCCATGACATATGCAGTAATCAGACTAACGCGCATACTGTGAGGACTGTACGGAGTGCTGTATGAAGTTATCTTCGAAACATTACCCGTGCACTCTGCGAGGACGAGATCGCCGGTCTGGCTGTGAAACAGCGCAGCGGCCAATCGATCTTTCAGTCGATAAGCGTAATTTGTGCTTTCCTCCTCACCAAAGTTACGGAACAAAAAGCAATTTGCTCCCTTTGCGCGACGCTGCTTTTCGTTGAGCTCCGTTCTTACGCAATCTAACCAAGGCATTACCCGAGTGATCGGGTTATATTTGGATTGCCAATTACGGAGGCGTACCATCCAGATTGCAAGTTTTTCAGGCATCCAAGGAACACTATATGACGCGCCACGAATCGAAGTTTTGTTAGATGTGAAGTGCATCCCTATGTTGCCGTCAGGGTAAGCTTTGACGAATCCCTGATTATCAGTCATACCCGCAAGAGAAGATTCGTTACGAACCCACACAATCTTCCCATCAACTACCTGAGGAATATTTTCGTCAGCTTCTCCTGAATCGTTGTACGCCAACTGCTTTCCCCTGGCAGGCACCGATGCAAGCGCGTATGCGTTCATCCAGTGGGCAGGAAACCACAACTTCGTTTTTCCAAACTCCTCCTTGAAAACACAATCCGGATCTGTCAGATCAATGATTGATGGGTCAACTTCGACCCAGTCAGGATCGAAAATATGGAGATGAGCCAGATCCCCAAAATTTTGAGCCGTCTCAGGGATAATCCAGTTGCACATGTTTTGTACATACTGGTAGGCAAGCGCAGGCTTGTTGGTCTCGCCAGCATTTCCAATAGGATCGTCGCCTTCATAAACAAGAGCCGCAAAGGGGTTACGAGCATTTGAAGCGAGCACTCGCTCGCTAGTTTCTTCATCTTCAAAAGTCAGCTTCTTCCGAAGTACGTAGTCTGCAAACTCCTTAACTGACGACAATAAAGTGCGCCCTGGGCTAGGAGGTAAGCCGTATAGAAATTCCTCAAAGAGATTGAGATCCACCCTGGGAGCGGTAAAAAAAACTTCTGGAGCGAACCCGAGTTCGTGTTTTTGAATGTAATCCCTTACGAAGCGGCACAGGTTGTATTCTTTGGTTTCTCCAGCACGAGCCCCCTTGATGAACTGATCAATTAGGTCTTTCCAGGCCAGATAAGGCGCACGGATATATTGAGACTTGAAGGGTTCCGGTTTATTGAGAAACGAAAACCAGCCATCCCATACATCTTTATAGACCGTTGCCGGGTCACGGGGAATTCGCGGATCACTCTGACTTGCAAGAAATCGTTTATAGTCTGAGCTCCCCTTCACTCCTTCATCTAGGACGAGCCGACGGATCTCTTCGTATGAGTAAGGCACGGGGATGTCACATAAGTCGTACCAATCGACCCATTCTGCACTAAAGACACGCTCAGGATGAGCAGGTAGGCAGGAATAGCTTTTGTACTGTTCCCGGTACTCCTGGCTATTCTTGATCTTTAAGCATTTCACAGCGAACTTGACGTCTGCTAGCGTGTCGCAACGTTCGGGTAAAAGAAATTCATTCCAGCCCTGCCATTCGGACTCAAAGAAAATCAGCGGATCGCCGGGCAAGCCAGGATCCTGCCGATACAACAAGGTATAATCACTGACTCCAGTGATACCCAAAACGCGAGCTGCTCGACCTGCGTCTGCAATGCTATATATCTCTGTGCCGAGGTATCGCTGCCAACCCCAGACTTTCCAATTTTTGGAGTAAGTACGGTGGGGCATAGCTGGGAGTTTAGGGTCGATCTTGTGACCTTTGAGATAGTCTTCTTTAGTTAAAAAGCCCTGGCGTATCGACGCCTCGCTAGCCTCCGTGACTGTCAGATATTTTGCATCGTCGACACACACAGACGAACGTACAGGAAGCTGCCCCGAAGCATCGTAGACGATGTCAGGGTTTGCAGGTAGACGAGGGTCTAGGTGGCGGCGCTTAGCGTAATCTTTCGATGAGTTAATACCCAGCCGCCCTGCGCCGTTAATAACCAGTGCCGGAGTGGGGTAAAAACTATCAGGAGTTCCCGATAGGAAGCCCTTCCAACCTATCCATGAGTCCTTATAGATACGTTCAGGCTGTGAAGGGAGCATAGGGTCTGCCCGGTAGGCAGTCCTATATTGCTTCCCGGTTTTGATACCAAGCTCCGCAACTCGTTTACTTGCCTCATCGAATGAGTAAACATCTTTAGTTCGTTTCGAACCGAGATAATCCGCCCAGCCCTGCCAATCCTCCCCGTAGAACGTTGCTGGTGCACCAGGAAGCCGAGGATCTAGCGCCTTATAGTTCTTCACATAATTGGTGTTGTTGCCAAAGGACAGCTTACGACACGCTTCGCGAGCATCGAAATATGTGGCGTATTTTTCAGACGAGCTTACCGTTCCCAGATAGTCGTTCCATCCCTTCCATGCCGAAGGGAATGTCTTGTCCGGAAATGGTGGGAGCCGAGCATCGGTGACGCATTTCTCACGATAATCACGACGACTAACAGCATTCAGTTTTTGGGCAGCTTTGCGCGCCGATTCAAATGTGGTGAAGTATTCCTCTTGCTTAGCTCGATACACTACACCAGTAAAATCTCCCCACCCGCTCCACTCGTCCTTGTAAAAGGTAGCAGGACTGTACGGAAGTTTCTCATCCGAAAGGCGACGCTCACTGTATTCACGCTGGGTGCTTATGCCAAGCCTTCGGACGGCGGCCGAAGCCTCTGCTAAATTCTTATATTTACCATTCCTGCTAGACAGGTCGGGAAGGAAGTCAGTCCAGTCTTTCCAGTCTGCCGCATATGCTCTCTCGGGATGAGACGGCAAACGAGTGTCTCGCATGTACTCGTTGAAATATTCATTCCGACTGCTAACCCCGAGCCTTTTGACAGCACGCTTAGCATCCGCAATCGTCAGGTAGTATTTGTCCGCAGTGCCCAGAAAATGTGGGAATCCGTTCCATTCTTTTCGGTAAGCTGCGCTAGGGTGGGAAGGCAGCAATGGGTCTTCGCGATACCGGACTCTGTAATCTAAGACTGTCGTAATACCAAGAGCCTGAGCCGCACTACGCGCCTCTTCAAAACCATACAAATTGCGTGGGGCGATCAGCGTGTCACGGCCGAAGAAGGCCGGAAACCCCTTCCACTCGTCCCTGTAAAATTGGCTTGGGTTGGAGGGTAGGCTGGGGTCTTCGTGGTGACGGACGAGATAAACAGCGACAGTGTTGATGCCCATCCCCTGAACAACACGGGAAGCCTCTTCAAGCGAGTACCTAGAGTTGGCAGGCGCTAGTCCGAAGAAATCGGAATAGTTCGTCCATTCATCTTTGTAGGTGCGTTCTGGCTTAGAAGGTAGTTGAGGGTCTTCGCGCCAACGCTGCACGTACTCCCGATTGGAAGTAATTCCTAAGCGCTGAACTGCGCTGGCAGCTTGCGCAAGGCTACTGTAGAAACTGGAGCTCCTACCCCTTACACCCTTTGGACGACCGAGGAAATCAGGGAACCCCTTCCACTCATCTTTGTAAGTTGTGTTTGGGTTCGAGGGCAGTAGGGGATCTTCACGAAATCGCGCGTGGTAATCTGACGCCCCTCGAATTCCTAGTGCCCTAGCCGCGCTGGCAGCCTGAACAAATGTGCCGTAAAAACCTGCGCCGGCAGGGCTTGGTCGGCCGAAATAATCCGCGAACCCCTTCCACTCATCTTTGTAGGTATCGGAAGGCTTGGCCGGCAGCCGAGGATCCTCCCGGTAGCGACTCGCGTACTCCACCGCAGACTCAATGCCGAGAGCTTGGCATGCTTTAGAAGCTTGATCGAGCGTGTCGTAGAAACGGCCACTCGTTGGCCTGCCTAACTTTGCACGTCCGAAAAAATCGGGGTATCCCCGCCACTCGCTCGGGTAAGTGGCGTCCGGCTTTGAGGGCAACTTCGGGTCTTCATGACGTCGCGCCTTGTAATCTGGGATCGACTGGATGCCTAGGGCTTGAGTAGCCTCCGAAGCCAGAGCCAGCGTGCTGTAAAATTTAGACCCCATTACGTTTTTCAACTTGATCAATCATTTTCGCGCGAAATTCTTCACTTGTGGATTGGATGTATACAAGGTGCGAGTGAGGCGAACGATGACGCATCATTTTCTGGATATCAGCGCCATTGAAGCCGTGGTCAGCCAACCTGTAACCATACGCGTGACGATGGCCGTGTTCTGTGGTTCCCAGATACTTCCTATGATCCAAACCAATTCGGTTGACCGCAGCCTTATGAAGACGCTGGAAGTTCTTGATGGTCTCAGGCTGCCCCGTACTATTGGTAAAGGCATATGGGTGGTCATGGCTCTGGGGCTCCACACGCTGATACATCAGATAATGCTGATACGCATGCAAAAACTCCGTCGCTTTATGCGGTGGAAAAAATTCGACTTTGAAGAACTTCTCCGTGGAGCTAAGTACGGGGGTTTTCCACCCGGCATGTAAGCGCTCGGTAAGCGGATACTGAGTACGCGGAGTCCGAAGGAAGCGCTGGGCGAGATATTCTTCGCGCGACCTATATGCTTTGTCAGGGGACGCGCCTTGGGAAGGGTGATAGATTCGTACCACCGCTTCGTGTCGTTTCTTATCAATGTGAACGTCGGTTAGGTAAAGGTGAAAAGCCTCACTTTTACGGATACCACCGTAATGCATCAGCAGTGTCAGAGCTCGTCCCTTGTAATCAATTCGCATGTTGGGGTCGGGATGGTCTTTACGATCGGCACGGATGAAACCTTCATCGAGCAATAAGCTGATGCTGGCTTCAGGAAACTTCTTCACTTCCTCTAAAACAATTGGCTCACGCCCCCGCCTTCCAACCTCCCGAACGAAGCTATTACGCCTGATTGCATCTTCATCCTTCTGAAGATGATTTAGGAAAACGTTATCGTTTTTTTGGTAGTAAGCACACCAGTTCAAACGCTGCTCAGCGTTAGTGGCGCGTCGAAATGGATTCGCACGACCGGTATCGTACTCCGGCTGCCGCGCAAGCCAGTCGGTGTAGTCCGTAATGAGATAAATAAGATAGTCCGCATCCTCCGCCCTTCGTGGTCGCCAAAAGAGGCCAGACGGGTCACTCAGGTCATTGGGGTTGATTGTCCCAGAACGCAATGCACCATCAAAACTTTCCAATAGCTCTGTCGCTTGGTCGAACAACCCTTCATTCGCGTTGATGTAGTTGATCAAAATCATGATCGCGAATGTCGACCGCTCCCTCCACGACGCCCCATTACGAGTGTTCTTCGCAAGGTAGCGAAGATGGGAAAGCAGCAACCCCTTCTCAGTCAATAAGGCAGGAAGCAAGAGCACACGCCCAGTATTGTCGTGTCGATACCTCACCTTCACCTTGAGCGCGTAAGCCATTTTCTCTGTACTATCTAGTATTAAGTATGGGGTACTATGGCATAATCCTCTGATACGACAAAGATTTTTTGAGGCCACTGGATGAGAAAATCAGACAGAACACGTACTGAATAGTATGTTTTATGATGGGGTTATAATACACCTACGGCAAGAAGATGCTGCGCGAGATCGACAGCCGCGTGCGCTTTCTGACCAAACGTCTGGAAGCACTCAAGGTGGTCAGCGAAAAACCCAGCGACCCGAACAAGGTTTACTTCGGTGCGTGGGTCACGATCGAGGACGAAGACGGCAAGCAATCGCGTTACCGCATCGTCGGCCCCGATGAACTGGATCTGAAACTCGGTTTGATCAGCATCGATTCGCCACTGGCCCGCGCCTTGATCGGCAAGGCGCTGGACGCAGAGGTGCGCGTGCAAACGCCGACCGGAGAACAGTTCGTCTACATCGTGGCGATCGAATATCTCTGAAAAATCAGCGGCGGGTGATCAGGCCTTGCCGCGCAACGCGGGTCAGTTGCTTGATCATTTCCGGCGCGTCTTCCGCGCTTGGCGCCTGAATCACTGCCAGATCAAAACTGTCACTGGCAAACCGCGCCAGCGACTCGCCGTCTTCGACAAACTGGATCAGGAATGCGGCAGGGCCGCCGCTGCGGCGTGGCCAACCATCGAGATAACGCAACAGCGTCGGCTGATGTTTGCCGCCAAGCAGGATTTTCGGGTTGCGTTGAGTGATATGCGCGGTGATCGGCGCGGGACGTGCAGGAGGGCGTAGTGCATTCATTGGTCGTGTCTCTGCCTCAAAAGTCTGCATGGCAGGTGAGAGGCAACACCGAACCAGCGCTTTAGCGGTATTTCGAAGCCCTGTTCCGGCTTCTGACGGCAACTGTTGAAGTCACCTGGCGCCCCGCAAGTAGCTGTTTAAATCGGCGCATAAACACATGCTAGATAACGTGACCGTACAGTGTCAAGAATCAGCAGCTATAAGCGACATCACCACTGCAAGGTGATGCGGCTTTCGAATTCGCGCTCCTCGCCAGTGACCGGGTCGATGAAGCGCAGGCCCTGCGCCAACAGTTTCAGCGGATTGGCGTAGTCATCTTCAACGTCTTTCAACACATCCGGGTAAAACGGATCGTTGCAGATGCTCGCGCCCAATGCGCTCATGTGCACACGCAGTTGATGTTTTTTGCCGGTGACCGGGTACAGGCCATAGCGCCACAGATCGCCGTTCTTCTCGCGAACTTCGACCGCCGTTTCCGTGTTGCTGACGCCCGGCCCTTCCTGCATGCGGAAAAACGGCTCGCCATCGACCAGACGACTTTTGTGCACCAACGGGAAATTCAGCTCAGGCAGCGCTGGCGCGATGGCTTCGTAGCGCTTGTCGATCTGCCGGGTCGGGAACAGTGACTGATACGCCGAGCGCGTTTGCGGATTAGCCGAGAAGATCACCAGCCCGGCGGTGTGCCGGTCGATGCGGTGCAGCGGCACCAGATGAGGATTGTCCAGACGCCGAATCAAGCGCCGCAGCAGCGTCTGTTCGACGTACTCGCCAGCCGGGGTCACTGGCAGGAAATGCGGTTTGTCCGCCACCACCAAGTGTTCGTCGGCGTAAAGAATCGACTCGACCACCGGGATCGGTTTCTCGTCCGGCACTTCACGGAAGTAGTGAATGCGCAGACCTTCCTTGTACGGCAGATCCACCGAGATCGGTTGACCATTACCGTCCAGCACTCGGCCACGGGCGATACGATCCAGCCACTGCTCACGGCCGATGGCCCGAAAGTGCTCGCACAAACAATCAAGCACCGTCGACCAGGAACCCGGTGGCAGATACAGGGTGCTGGCCTGATTGTGTGCAGCGGAAAATGGAGATGTGGACATACGAAAATTCTACCCCTCAGTGCAGGCCGGCATTATCCAACACTGAGGGAAACGAACCTAGCGCAGAATCCTCACGCCGGAATCGACTTGAGCGCCGCCGCCTCAGTGAACTCCTTGAGCCAGCGCAACACCTCGACCGCCTCCCAGCGACCCGGGTCATACAAGGCGTAGAGCAAGCCCTGATAACCGACAACGTCGAGCTGCTTGTGATAACCGGCACGCTGAAACAGCGCCTCGATCTCGGCAAAGCACGTATTGAAATGGACTTTATTGAAGGGCGTCTTGCCTTCCGTGACCAAGCCGTCGAGGCGCAATTCGGCGACGGCCTCGCGCACCACGTCAACCGACATCCGGTTCACGCTGTTCTTCAACTGTTCGACATTGACCACGGTGCATCCCTCTGACGTCCGGCTCACCTGCTCACACCCTGCAAAAGACACAGAATGCAGCAGGCCAACCCAATTACTGTATGAACATACAGTAACCGAATATTTGGCAAACTGCCAAGGAATGGATGCGCGGTCGCGACCGGCGGGGAGGATGCAGAAAACCGACTATTGGAGGAACGCCACAACCTGATCAGCGTTGAACGGCCAGCCCAATTCCGCGCCGGTGTCGACGCGGCGCAGCACTGGAATGCGCAGGCTGTAAGCCTCGAACCACGACTCGTCGTCAGCAATGTCCACCAGTTCAACCAGCAAACCGTGCTCGACAAAAGGCATCAGCTCGGCTTCGGCCAATTCGCACAAATGGCATCCAAGGGTGCCGAACAGCTGACATTCAGGAGGCATGATGGGCTCGACCACAAAAAGAGTGCGCCTATTCTAGGCCGCAGCGCAAAACCCGTCGACCCACCGCCGCCCAAAGGCTTGAGCCTTTCCGACAGCGCTTGCGCGCAAAACCCTGATGCAAATCAGTCCGCAGAAATCGCAATTACGTGATCCTCCCGCTCTTTTTGCCTCTACGCTTGAACAGCCAGAGCCTGACATCGGAGTGTCTAGTGTTTGCCAACCTGTTGATCATCCTCGCCTCGTCCCTCGTGGTGATTGCCCTGTTCCGCCGTCTGCGATTGCCACCGGTGCTGGGTTACCTATTCGTGGGCTTGCTGGTCGGGCCAAGTGCGTTCGACTGGGTCAACGAGAGTGAGCATCTGCCGGACGTGGCTGAATTGGGCGTGGTGTTCCTGCTGTTTTCGCTCGGGCTGGAATTTTCTCTGTCGAAGATGATTGCGTTGCGCCAAGTGGTATTCCGGCTGGGCAGTCAGCAGGTGCTGATCAGCACAGCGCTTCTGGGGCTGATCCTGATTTTGCTGGGCATGCCGGTGACGCCCGCTTTGTTGCTCGGCGCCGGGCTGTCGTTGTCGTCCACGGCGATTGTCACCAAGGAACTCGGCAGTCTCGGCGAAGTGTTCAGCAGCCACGGCCAGAACGCGATCGGCGTTTTGCTGTTTCAGGACGTGGTGGCGGTTTTGCTGCTGACGCTGGTGCCGGTGTTCGCCGGCAGCAGCGCACAGGCCTGGTACTGGGCCCTGCCGCTGACGCTGGCGAAAACCGTGGTGCTGTTTGTCGGTCTGCTGCTCGCCAGTCGCTGGTTGCTGCCAAGGCTGTTTCATGAGGTGGCGGCTTCGCGCTCCGCGGAATTGTTCGTGCTGTTGGCGCTGGTGATCGTGCTGCTGACGGCGTGGCTGACGCACTTGCTCGGCTTGTCCCCTGCCCTCGGCGCGTTTCTCGCCGGCATGTTGCTCGGCGAGAGTCATTACCGGCATCAGATCGAAGCCGATATCCGGCCATTCCGCGACATCTTGCTCGGGGTGTTTTTCGTCAGCATCGGCATGCTGATCGACCTGCAACTGTTTGTCAGCGATGGCTTGCTGATTCTCGGGCTCACGGTCGGTTTGATGGTGATCAAGGGGATCGTCGTCGCGCTGCTGGTGAAGTGGCGCGGTAGCGATAGCGAAACCGCGTGGCGCAGCGGTCTCGCCTTGGCGCAGGGTGGCGAGTTCTGCTTCGCGCTGATGGCGCAGATGCAGCAAAGCAGTCTGCTGCCGGAAAGGCTCGGCGCCTTGCTGCTGGCGGCGACGTTCTGCTCGATGGTGCTGACGCCGCTGCTGTTACGCGCCGCACCACGCATCGCCGCCGCCCTGCACCGCAAACCGAATCAGGAAGCGCAGATCGAAGAAATCAGCGCGCTCAACGCTGACCTCGACAAGCACGTGGTGATCTGTGGCTACGGTCGTGTCGGCCAATCCATCGGCCGCTTCATGCGCAACGCCGGACAACCGTTCATTGCTTTGGACAATGACCCGGTGCGTGTTCAGGAAGCGGCCTCTGGCGAGAGCGATGTGCATTATGGCGATTCCGCGCGCGGTGATCTGCTCACCGCTGTCGGCCTGTTGCGCGCCCGCTTATTGGTGATCGCCGTCGATCAAAGCGATGTCGCCCTGGGCATTCTTAAAGAAGCGCGCCGACTAAACATGCACATACCGATTCTGGTGCGCACCCGCGACGACAGCCAATGGAGCGAACTGAAAGCCGCCGGCGCCACCGAGGTGGTGCCGGAGCTGTTGGAGTCGAGCCTGATGCTTGCCTCACACGCGTTGATCATGCTCGGTCTGCCCGCACACCAGGTGCAGGAACAAGTCGATCAAGTGCGCATCGACCGCTATCGCCTGTTGCACGGTTTCTATCCCGGTGCCGACGATGAAGAAGCCTAGTCCTGACTCACCGCGCCAATCTTGTGCAGCGACAGATCGGCGCCGTAATACTCTTGTTCCTGACTCAGGCGCAGCCCATGCAAGGCCTTGATCGCGCCGTACACGACAAAGCCACCGATCAGCGCCACCGCAACGCCGAGCGCGCTGCCGAGCAACTGGCTGATCAGGCTGACACCGCCGAGTCCACCGAGTGCGGTCTGGCCGAAGATGCCACAGGCAATCCCGCCCCATACGCCACACAAACCATGCAACGGCCACACACCCAACACGTCGTCGATACGCCATTTCACCTGCGCAGCGGTAAAGCACCAGACAAACAGCGCACCGGCAATCGCGCCGGTGACCAATGCGCCCACCGGGTGCATCAAGTCGGAACCGGCGCAGATCGCCACCAAACCGGCCAAGGGGCCGTTGTGCAGGAAGCCCGGGTCATTGCGCCCGACGATCAACGCCGCCATGGTGCCGCCGACCATCGCCATCAACGAGTTGACTGCCACCAGCCCACTGACGCCTTGCAGCGTCTGCGCGCTCATCACGTTGAAGCCGAACCAGCCGACAATCAGAATCCACGAGCCCAGCGCGAGAAACGGAATGCTCGACGGTGCAAACGCCACCAAGCGTCCATCGCGATAACGTCCATTGCGCGGGCCGAGCAACAACACCGCCGCCAGCGCCAGCCAGCCGCCCATCGCATGCACCACCACGGAACCGGCGAAGTCATGGAACGGCGCGCCGAACTGCGCCGTCAGCCACGCTTGCAGGCCATAGTTACCGTTCCAGATCATCCCTTCGAAAAACGGATAGATGAACGCCACGATCAGTGCCGTCGCGCACAACTGCGGAACGAAGCGCGCGCGCTCGGCAATGCCACCGGAAATGATCGCCGGGATCGCCGCCGCGAAGGTCAGCAGGAAGAAAAACTTCACCAAGCCATAACCGTGATCAGCGTTGAGTACCGCCGCCGGTTGCATGAAGGTCACGCCGTAAGAGAGCCAATAGCCTATAAAGAAATAGGCCAGGGTCGAGACGGCGAAATCGCTGAGGATTTTCGCCAAGGCGTTGACCTGGTTTTTCTGGCGAACCGTACCGACTTCCAGAAAGGCGAAACCGGCGTGCATCGCCAGCACCATCACTGCACCGATCAGAATGAACAAGGTGTTGGAGCTGTGCACCAGGGTGTCCACAGCGCTTTGCAGATTTTCCATAAGCAGGCAGACCTAAAGGCGAAAAAGGCACCAAAGCGGTTCATGCGGGCATTTCATGCACCAAGTTGCGACCACACAGTCACTGAAGGGAATGTCCAGTGAACTGCTTTGGCGCACGCGGTCGATGTCCTGACACGTACCGGGATTATTTGAGTTAAGGTTTTCCAGCGCACACGCCCGGCAACAGCGCACAGCGACCGGGCCACGCACCACGAGATAGCAAAAGTTGTACCAGTCATTTGTACTGAACCTTCGCGCAAGGCTCATACTCGAACGCATCAGAAAGCCAACTACGGAGATCCACCCATGGCCAGCATCAAGGCAAAGACTGCTCAAGAAATCCTGATGAACGACTTCCAGACACTGGTCGCCGACACCGAACGGTTGCTCGAGCACACCGCCACCCTGGCCGGCGATCAGGCAGATGAACTGCGTGAGCAGATCCACGACAGCCTGTTGCGAGCCCGCGAGACCCTGAAGCTGACCGAAGACACCCTGCGCGAACGCGGTCAGGCTGCGGTTTCCGCTACCGAAGACTACGTGTCGGCCAACCCTTGGCAATCGGTGGGGATCGCCGCTGGCGTCGGCTTCCTCATTGGCCTGCTGGCCACTCGGCGCTGATCATGTCGATCGGTGAATCCGGCCCGACAGCGGGCACCGCCTCCTCCACGCGGCGTCTGGGCGCCGCCGTTCTCGGTCTGCTGCACAGCCATGTCGAATTGTTCGGCATCGAATTGCAGGAGCAGAAATCACGTACCGTCAGCCTGTTGCTGTTCGCAGGCCTGGCGCTGGTCTTTGCCCTGTTGTTGCTGGTGGGTTTATCGACGCTGGTGATGATCATCTTCTGGGACACCTATCGTCTCGCCGCGATCATTGGCCTGTGCGTCTTTTACACCCTGGCCTCGATCTTCTGCGGGCTACGCCTGAAAGCCGCGATCTTCGATGAGTCCTCACCCTTCCACGGCACGCTCGAAGAGCTGGCCAACGACCGGGAGCGCCTGCTGCCATGAGCCTGCCTCAACTTCCGCACAATGGTTCACGACGGGAAATGCGCAAGGCACTGATCCGTCTGCGCATGGAAATGCACCGTCAGGAAATCCGCCACGAAACCGCGCAAGTGCTGCAACCCCTGCAGCGCATGCGCGGCATGACGCAAAACCTGCAAGGCGGCTTCGGCATCAAACACGCGCCGTTGTGGGGTGTGGCTGCGGTAACGCTGCTGGGTTTCATCACCGGCAAAGGCGCGAAAAGCGGCGGCGTCGGTGGTCTGACCCGTCTGATCCGTCTCGGCACCAGCCTTGGGCCATTGATCAGACTGGTCATGCAAAGCTCTGGCAAACGCTGAACTGACGCATCTGGCTACATTCTTGCAACACCGGCGGGATGAACCTCTTATCCAGAGGTTCAATCCTGCATGCCTACCCGGTCGGCAGGGTTCAACCAGAACAAGAACGACTAAGGAGGCCCCGTGATCGACGGGCAACCGCTCGCCTGCTTTCAGCCTTTTATCGATACTGCCACCGGACGCATTGCCGGCGTTGAAGCATTGGGCCGCCTGCGTCAGGCTGATGGACAACTGAATTCGGTCGGGCCGCTTTTCGCCGACCCGCGCGTGCCAGCCATTGCCCTGCGCCGCCTCGACCGGCAGATCCGTGACAACGCCTTGAGCCGTCTGCATGAAGCGCCGGCAGACTGGTTTCTCAGCCTGAACATGTCGCCACGCTGGATCAGTCGTCTGCGCCCCGACCAAGCCTTGCCCAGCCTCAAGCAACTGGCCCGGCATGGCGTCGATCCGCAGCGCATCGTTTTCGAAATCACCGAATTGGGCGGCAATAGCCAACGCCTGGCCGAAGTGGTCGCGCGCTATCGTCAGGCCGGAGCGCGAATCGCCATTGATGACTTTGGCGCGGGCTATTCGCAGCTTGATCGAGTGCTGGCCTTGCAGCCAGACATCCTCAAACTCGACATGCGCCTGTTCCAGGCCGCCGCGTTGGGCGGGCCCAGCAGTGACGTGGTCAAAGCGCTGGCACAGATGGCAGAAAAGACCGGCTGCTGGATCATCGCCGAAGGTGTCGAGACCGAAGCGCAGCTGAATTTTGCCTTGGAGTGCGGCTCGCGCTACGTGCAGGGTTTTCTGTTCGCACGTGCCCAGCAAGATTTCTTCCCCGCCGACGCATTTGTGCAACGCTTCGCTGAACTTCGCCAACGCTATGTCCGGCAGAAACTCAACGAACGCGGGCGATTGATGCAGATGCGCCAGCAACTCAGCGAACTGATGACGATCCTGCAAACCTGGGCTCAGGCCCGCGCGCCCTTGACTGCATTGCCGCAACTGGATGCCTTTCCGTGGCTGCTGCGGTTTTACCAATGCGACCGCCACGGCACGCAACTGACGCCCAATCTGGAATGGCGGCAGAACGGCTGGTTCGCCGACAACCGCTATCTGGGGCACAACTGGTCGTGGCGCCCGTACTTCTATCATCTGCTCGCCGAAGGCTGGGAAGAACGCCGTCTGACCCTGTCGAACACCTACCGCGATGCCACCAGCAACCAGTACTGCCTCACCGCCGGACAGTTTTTCGACAATGGTGAACGACTGCTGCTGATCGACATTGATGCGGCGGGACTGTAGTTCCGCTTGCAGGCACGGGGCTGAACCGGGAAGCTAGGGCATCAGTTATCCAGACGGAGAGAATCAGCCTTGGATTGGCAGACCCTGCTCAACCGCGAACGCCTCGGAAAGCCGCTGCACAGCCCGCAAGAACTCGGCCGCAGCCCTTTTCACAAAGACCATGACCGCATTATTTTCTCCGGCGCCTTTCGTCGCCTGGGACGCAAGACGCAAGTGCACCCGGTCACCAGCAACGATCACATTCACACGCGCCTGACCCACTCGCTGGAAGTCAGTTGTGTCGGCCGCTCGCTGGGCATGCGCGTCGGCGAAACCCTGCGCAGTGCTCTGCCGGAATGGTGCGACCCCGCTGACCTCGGTATGGTCGTGCAATCGGCGTGTCTGGCTCATGACATCGGTAATCCGCCGTTCGGCCATTCCGGCGAAGATGCGATTCGCCACTGGTTCCAACAGGCCGCCGGACGTGGCTGGCTCGATGGCATGAGCGAGGCCGAGCGCGGAGACTTCCTCAATTTCGAAGGCAACGCCCAGGGTTTCCGCGTGCTCACGCAACTGGAATACCACCAGTTCGACGGTGGCACGCGGCTGACCTACGCCACCCTCGGCACCTACCTGAAATACCCGTGGACTGCGCGTCACGCCGATTCCCTCGGTTACAAAAAGCACAAGTTCGGCTGCTACCAGAGCGAATTGCTGCTGCTCGAGCAGATCGCTCATAAGCTAGGTCTGCCGCAAATCGAAGACCAGCGCTGGGCGCGTCATCCATTGGTGTATCTGATGGAAGCCGCCGACGACATCTGCTACGCGCTGATCGACCTCGAAGACGGCCTCGAGATGGAGCTGCTGGAGTACGCCGAGGTCGAATCGCTGCTGCTCGGTCTGGTCGGTGACGACCTGCCGGAAACCTATCGCCAGCTCGGCCCGCAGGATTCACGTCGGCGCAAACTGGCTATCCTGCGCGGCAAAGCCATCGAACACCTGACAAACGCGGCGGCGCGAGCCTTCGTCGAACAGCAAGACGCCCTCCTTGCCGGCACCTTGCACGGCGATCTGGTGGAACACATGCACGGTCCGGCCAAGCGTTGCGTACTGAATGCCAAGGACATTGCGCGCAAAAAGATCTTTCAGGACAAGCGCAAAACCCTGCATGAAATCGGCGCGTACACCACGCTGGAAATCCTCCTCAACTCATTCTGTGGCGCCGCGCTGGAACAACACAATGGCCGCACGCCGTCGTTCAAAAGCCGCCGCATCCTCGACTTGTTGGGCAATAACGCGCCGGATCCACAGGCGTCGTTACACAGCTCGTTTCTGCGCATGATCGATTTCATCGCCGGCATGACCGACAGCTACGCCAGTGACATGGCACTGGAAATGACCGGGCGCTCCAGTCATTGATCCGTTTGCACCCGACCGGCGCCGGTCGGGTGTAACCATTATCGAAGGTCTCTGCTAGCTATGATGCACCCTCTTTTGCGGCGTAATTCAAACAAATATTAAACACACTATAAAACCCCAGTTGCGACCCGCACTTGCAAAACACTCTGCGCAAACCCGCGACATTTGAAACAGCCCTTCCTTACGTCAAACCTAATCACCCGTAGTCCCATTCCCAAGTAATTGTAGGAATTATCCTATAACGCACCTAGAGCCATGTCCGCTCATACGAGCGTTCATACATCTGAGCTAAGGTGCGCGCTTTATTCGTGCTTGTATGGGATTTGATTATGAACTCCGTTTTTATTGTCGACGATCACCCGGTCATCCGTCTTGCCGTTCGCATGCTGCTGGAACATGAAGGCTATAAGGTCGTCGGCGAAACCGATAATGGGGTCGATGCCATGCAAATGGTGCGCGAGTGCATGCCTGACCTGATCATCCTTGACATCAGCATCCCCAAGCTCGATGGGCTCGAAGTGCTGGCCCGCTTCAACGCCATGGGTTCCTGCCTGAAAACCCTGGTGCTCACCGCCCAGTGCCCGACCTTGTTCGGCATTCGCTGCATGCAGTCCGGCGCTTCAGGTTACGTGTGCAAGCAGGAAGACTTGAGTGAACTGGTCAGTGCAATCAAGGCAGTACTTTCCGGTTACAACTATTTCCCGAGTCAGGCATTGAATCCTGTACGTAGCGATGACATTCGTTATGCTGAACTTGAATTATTCAAATCGGTCAACGACCGCGAACTCATGGTGTTACAACTATTTGCCCAAGGACGGACTAACAAGGAAATTGCCAAAGGCATGTTTCTCAGCAATAAAACCGTGAGCACTTACAAAAAACGCTTAATGCAAAAACTCAAAGCCAAATCCCTTGTTGAACTAATCGAAATGGCCAAACGTAACGCACTCGTGTGAGAGCCCGCATGCCCAGTCGTTTAAAGGACTATTTAATAGCGTTGAGTGCAAGCCTGTTGCTGAGCTCAAACGTGTTCGCCATGGTTGGCGAATCACCGGTGTATGCCTTATTCAGTCGCACGACCGGCGAATCGTTATCGGTCACCTTCGAGGCGTCGCAACGACAGTGGTTGCACACCCGCAGCGAACTGGTGCTGGGCACCTCGGCACCGGATTACCCGCCGTTCGACATGACCGTCAGTGGCCGCGATTATGAAGGTCTGACTGCCGACTACGCCGGTTTCCTCAGCGAAGCCACCGGACTGCCGATCCGCATTCAACGATTCCCCTCGCGGGATGCCGCTATTCGCGCGTTGCTGGATGGCCAGGTCGATCTGCTCGGAACGGCGAACGGCTACGAAGCCGGCAACGCCAATCTGGCTCTGTCCGAGCCCTACGCGGTCGACCAGCCGGTGCTGGTGACGCGCGAAGGCGAAACCCGCTCCCTGAGCGAAGGCTTGGCCGGCCTGCGTTTGAGCATGGTTTATCACTATTTGCCGCTGGCCGAGGTCAAGGCGCTGTACCCCAAAGCGCTGATCACCTGCTATCCGTCGTACCAGAACGCAATTAACGCGGTGGCATTCGACCAGGCCGATGTCTTTCTCGGCGACACCCTGTCCACGCACTACATGATCAACAAGGGTTACCTCAACAACGTGCGCATGGCCAACTTCGGCAAACAGGAAGCCCAAGGGTTCAGCTTCGCCGTGCGCCGCAACAATCCGCAGTTGCTGGACGTCATCAACACGGTACTCAAAGCGGTACCGCGCAGTGTGCGCGAGAACATCGCCAAACGCTGGAGCGCCGGCAGCGACATGTTGCTGACTGACCAGAAACTGCAACTGACCCGCCGCGAAGAGGCCTGGCTCAAGCAGCATCCCGTGGTCAGCGTACTGGTCAACGAGGCTTACGCGCCGCTGACGTTCTTCGACGGCGATGGCAATTTTCGCGGCATCAGCGCCGACCTGCTGGAGCTGATCCGTCTGCGTACCGGCCTGCGTTTCGACATCCGCCGCAGCCGCAACGATGCCGAAATGGTCAAACAGATCGACAACCACCAGGCCGACCTTATTGCAGCGCTGCTGCCGACCGCCGAGCGCGAAGAGGCCCTGACTTTCAGTCGTCCTTATCTGGAAAACTCTTACGTCCTGCTGACCCGCAAGAGTGCGGGCAGCCCGACCAATCTCGGCCAGCTCAAAGACAAACCGATCGCGATTGCGCAAGGCAATCCAATGGTCGAGTACCTGCGCCGCGAATTTCCACGCATCCAGTTGATCGAGACACCGGACACCTTCAGCGCGGTTTCGCTGCTGGCCGAAGGTCATGTTGAAGGCGCGGTGAATTCTCTGGTGATCGCCAACTACTTCATCTCTTCGCGGATTTTCGAGCGGGCGCTGCAGATCACCACCACCATCGGCACCGGTCAGGCCGCCTTTTCTCTGGCCACGGCGCGCGACAATACCGAGCTGAGTTCGATCATCAACAAAGCCCTGCTGAGCATCGCCCCCGAAGAACTGGGTGTGATCAATGGTCGCTGGCGCGGCTACACCTCGGCCTCGCAGAACACCTGGCGCAATTATCAACGCCTGTTCTATCAAGTCATCGGGGCTGCCGGCGTGGTTCTGCTGTTGTTGCTGGCGTGGAACGCCTATATGCGCCGCCAGATCAACCAGCGCAAAGCAGCGGAACGGGCGCTCAACGACCAGTTCGAATTCATGCGTTCACTGGTCAATGGCACGCCGCACCCGATCTACGTGCGTGACCGGCAAGGACTGTTGCAAAGCTGCAATGACAGCTACCTCGAAGCCTTCAACGCCAAACGAGAAGACGTGATCGGCAAAAGCGTCATGCAGGGCACGCTGAGCAACGCCTTCGAAGCCCAGGCATTCCAGGCGGACTATCAGCGAGTCATCGCCCAAGGCAAGCCGCTGGTGCTCGACCGTCCCTTGCACATCGGCAATCGGCGGCTGACGATCTATCACTGGATCCTGCCCTATCGTGACTCCAGCGCAGACGTGCAAGGCATCATCGGCGGCTGGATCGACATCAGCGAACGCCGCCAGCTGTTCGAGGAACTGCGCACGGCCAAAGAGCAGGCCGACGATGCGAATCGTGCGAAAAGTACCTTTCTGGCGACGATGAGCCACGAGATCCGCACGCCAATGAATGCGGTCATCGGCATGCTCGAACTGACGCTCAAACGCATGGATCAGCAGCACCCCGATCGCTCATCGATCGACACCGCCTACCATTCGGCCAAGGATCTGCTGGGTCTGATCGGCGATATTCTGGATATCGCGCGAATCGAATCCGGGCGCCTGAGCCTGAGCCCGGAGCGGGTCAACCTGGTCGAAACGGTGGCGTCTGTTACGCGCATCTTCGATGGTCTGGCGCGGCAAAAAAACCTGTCACTGCACATGACGTTCAACCCGCCGCAACTGGCGGTCGACGTGCAACTGGATCCGCTGCGCTTCAAGCAAGTGCTGTCCAACCTGATCAGCAACGCGATCAAGTTCACCGAGCATGGCCAAATCAGGATCACTCTCGATCTGATGAAAACCGACGATCCGGCGCGTTCATTGATGCAACTGACCGTTCAAGACAGTGGCGTGGGCATCAGCGCCGAAGATCAGCAGCGTCTGTTCGAGCCTTTTGCCCAAGCGGAGAACAGCGCTCAGCAAGCCCGCAGTGGCGCGGGTCTGGGTCTGGTGATCAGTCGCAGCCTGTGCGAAATGATGGGTGGAAAACTGCAGTTGAGCAGCCATCCCGGGATCGGCACTCAGGTGTGTATTTCCCTGCCATTGGAAACATTTCCCGCCGAAGTGATCACCCGCAAAGCCGAGCCGCCGATCAAGGCATCACTCGCCCCACTCAACGTATTGGTGGTGGATGATCACCCGGCCAATCGTCTGCTGATGTGTCAGCAACTGGAGTTTCTGGGGCACCAGTGCAGCCTCGCCGAAAACGGCAGCAGCGGACTGGACATGTGGAAAGCAGGTCAATTCGATCTGGTGATCGCCGACTGCAACATGCCGTTGATGAACGGCTATGACCTGACCCGCGCGATACGCCTGCATGAGCAGCAGAACCACAGCCCGCCGTGCACGGTGCTGGGTTTCACCGCCAATGCTCAACCCGAGGAAATCCTGCGCTGTAAGCAGGCCGGGATGGACGACTGCCTGTTCAAACCCTTGAGCCTGAGCCAACTGAGCCACTGGGTGGACGGCATCACCCCAGCCCCTCAAGCGCCGGCATTCAACCTGCAAAGCCTGAACTTGCTGACCGGCGGCAACCCTGCACAGGGCCGACGATTGTTGGCCGAGTTGCTCAAAAGCAGCCGCCTCGACCGTGAAGAATTACTCGCGCTGTCGCCGCAGAACGACTGCCAGGCATTGGCGCTGGTCGCCCACAAGATCAAAGGCGCGGCACGCATTGCACAGGCTTCGCGAGTGATCGAATGCTGCGACGCACTGGAACAAGCCTGCAACCAGTCAATGTCGGCAGACGAGATTGCGCGGCGCTGTGCGGCGAGCAATCAGGTGATGCTCGAACTGGAGCAGGCGTTGCAGCAACAATTGGCATTGGCCGACCAAGGCAAAATGACTGTGCCTTAACTATGCTTGGGCGCTGAGCAGTGAGTTAAACCTTTTGGAGAGCCAGAAATGCCCAGCCCACTGCGCCCGGAACAACGCCGGTTCCCTCTGCATGTGCACATCAGCGTCATGTTTACGTTTCTATTGCTGCTTACCGGGGTGATCCTGGGACTGTTCAATTACCGACAGACCACGCAGATCATCTTGTCGAGCAGCGAAAAACTGTTCAACCGCATCGAACAGGATGTACGCGTCGACCTGCACGCCACCTATCAGCCGATTCGCCATCTGCTCAGCCTGCTGGCAGAAAACCCGGCCACGCAAGCTTTGGCGCTGGAACAGCGACTGCCTTTGCTCAGGCCATTCAGCCAGTCACTGACGGACAATCCGGATCTGGCCTCGCTGTATCTGGGTTATGCAAACGGTGATTTCTTCATGGTGCGACCGTTGCGCAATGGTGCTTTGAAAACCCTGCTCAAAGCACCGGAGGCCGCCGCGTTTCAGGTCTGGAGCATTGAGCACGGTGCCGATGGCCCGCCACGGTCGCAATCGCTGTTCTTTGATCAATCGCTCACGCCGATCAGCCGACAGGACAACCCCGAAGACCTTTATGACCCGCGTACCCGCGCCTGGTTTACCAGCGCCCGACAGCAGGCCGAGCAAATCACCACCGAACCCTACGTATTTTTCTCCACCCACAATGTCGGCACCACCCTCGCCCGGCGCAGTGGCGAAAACGCCGTGATTGGCGCCGACCTGACGCTGGAAGCGCTGTCCGCAACCCTGACCAAACACGTGGTCACCCCGGCCACCGAAATCGCCTTGTTCGATGCCGACGGCAATGCCGTGGCCTACCCCGACAGCAGCCGTCTGATCGTCGACGATCGCACCGCACGGCTGGCCAAGGTGACTGATCTCAGTCCGCAATTGCATGCGTTGCTGTCCGGCGCGCACAAAGGCAATCGCCTGGAATCCGAAGGTCGCCAATGGATCGTCGCCCGCAGCAGCATGCAGGAAGGTGGGCCGCGCGGTCTGCAATTGGCCTTGCTGGTGCCAGAGGACGAGTTGCTGGTCGACGCGTACCGCATGCGCTGGCAAGGCGCGCTGATTACCCTCGCGACGTTATTGCTGTGCCTGCCGCTGGGCTGGTTGATCTCACGAATTCTGGTCAAACCCCTGCACGCGCTGGTGAAAGAGGCCGACGCAATTCGCAGTTTCGATTTCAATTTCCCCCTGACCCGGCGCTCGCCAGTGCTGGAAGTTGATCAATTGAGTGTGTCGATGGCACGGATGAAAGACACGCTGGCGAGTTTCTTCCGCATCACAGACAGCCTTTGTGCCGAAACCCGATTCGCGCCGCTGTTACAGCGTGTGCTGTTCGAAACCGTGCAGATCGCTCAGGCTCAGGCCGGCCTGATCTACCTGCGCGAAAGCGACGGCAACCGGATGGAACCTTACGGGATGGTCATCGACGGCACCGCGCAAACCCTCGAAGATTTCGATATTCAGGGCCACGACCTGCAAGCACATCAAGGTCCGGCATGGTTTCAAGAGCTGGCACACGCCGACAACGTGGTGAGCAACCTGGGTTTCGAACAGGCCGGCGACCTGCAAAAAGTCTTGCTCGCGATGGCTTCGCCGCGCGTGCATCTGATCGGCATTCGCCTGCGCAACCGCCACAACGAAACCATCGGCCTGCTGATCTTGCTAGTGAACGACAGCGGCACGTCCGCCGACCTGGAAAAACTGCGACCGGATCGCATCGCCTTTCTCCAGGCCGTGTCCGGCGCCGCCGCGGTGAGCATCGAAAGCCAACGGTTGCAGGCCAAACAGAAACAACTGCTGGACGCCTTCATTCAATTGCTGGCCGGCGCCATCGATGCAAAAAGTCCCTACACCGGCGGCCATTGCCAGCGCGTGCCGGAACTGACTCTGATGCTCGCTCATGCGGCGGCAGCCAGTCACGCCCCAGCCTTCAAGGCCTATCAACCCAGCGAAGATGAATGGGAGGCGCTGCACATTGCCGCGTGGCTGCACGATTGCGGCAAGGTCACCACGCCCGAATACGTGGTCGACAAGGCCACCAAACTGGAGACCATCAACGACCGTATCCATGAGATTCGCACGCGCTTTGAGGTGCTCAAACGCGATGCCTGGATCAGCTACTGGCAAGCACTGGCCATGGGTGGTAACGAAGAACAGCTCAGCGTTTTGCGCGACACCACGTTGTTGGCACTCGATGAAGATTTCGCCTTCGTCGCCCGCTGTAATCTGGGCAGTGAGGCGATGGCCGAAGCGGATCTGCAACGACTGAATGAGCTGGGCCAACGCACATGGATGCGCACACTCGACGATCGTTTGGGGGTGTCATGGGAAGAAAACCGTCGCCAGTCGCGAACCTCGGCGCCGACTCTGCCAGTGCGGGAAAAACTGCTGGCGGACAAGCCCGAACACTTGCTCGAACGCGCCGACAGTGAGCTGATTCCGGAAGACAATCCGTGGGGGTTCAAACTCGACGTGCCACGCTACAAATACAACCGCGGCGAGTTGTACAACCTGAGCATCACCCGCGGCACGCTGACCCGCGAAGAACGCTACATCATCAACCATCACATGGTGCAGACGATCCTGATGCTCAGCCACCTGCCCTTCCCCGGGCACCTGGACAGCGTCGCCGAAATCGCCGGCGGCCATCATGAAAAAATGGACGGCACCGGTTACCCGAAACGTCTGAAACGCGAAGAAATGAGCCTGCCGGCACGGATGATGGCGATTGCCGATATTTTCGAGGCACTGACGGCGGCAGATAGGCCTTACAAAAAGGCCAAATCCTTGAGCGAGGCGCTGAATATCATGGCGACAATGAGCCACGAGTCGCACATTGATCCTGAGCTGTTCGGTCTGTTTATCAACGAAGGCGTGTATTTGCAGTACGCCACGCGCTTCCTTGATCCGCAGCAGATCGATGCGGTGGATCCCGCCAGCCTGCTCCGCAAGGCTGGCGTCAGCGCATGATCAGCAGTCGGTCAGGCGCAGGAAAATCGCCGCCAGTTGCTCGATGCCGGCCTGATCGTCAGCGCCAAAACGCGCCAGCTTCGGGCTGTCGAGGTCGAGCACGCCAATCAGGCGACCGTCCTTGACCAACGGCACGACCAGTTCACTGTTCGACGCGCTGTCGCAAGCGATATGGCCGGGAAACGCGTGAACGTCTTCGACTCGCTGCGTCTGCAAGGTTGCTGCCGCCGCGCCGCAGACACCGCGACCAAACGGAATGCGCACGCAAGCGATCTGCCCTTGGAACGGGCCGAGCACCAGCTCTTCGTTGCGGTTGAGGTAGAAACCCGCCCAGTTCAGGTCATCGAGCTGGTTAAACAGGAACGCCGAAAACTGCGCGGCGTTGGCGATGAAATCGCGTTCGTCCGCCAGCAGCGATTCCAGTTGCGCGGCCAACATGCCATAGCCTTCGAGACCCTGGCCGCTTTGTTGCAAATCAATCATGCCTTGTGCTCCAACAATTTCAGTCCCACCCAGTAGCGGGCGAATTGGTACGCGCAACGTCCGTTGCGATTGCCGCGGCCAGTGGCCCAACGCACGGCGAGGATGTCCAGCTCTTCGTCGCGCTGCCAGCTCAGATTGGCCTTGGCTGCCAACTGGCCGATCCAGTGTTCAACGACGTCGAGGAAGTGTTCTTGGGTGAATGGGTAGAACGACAGCCACAGTCCAAAGCGATCCGACAGAGCAATCTTGTCCTCCACCGCTTCGCTTGGGTGCAACTCGCCGTCGACGCGTTTCCAGTTTTCGTTGTCGCTTTCCTTCTCCGGCACCAGGTGGCGACGGTTGGAGGTGGCGTACAGCAAGACGTTGTCCGGCGCCTGTTCCAGCGAGCCGTCCAGCACGCTTTTCAGCACGCGGTAATCTCCTTCGCCGGACTCGAACGACAAGTCATCGCAGAACAACACAAAGCGCTGTGGCAGTTTGCCGATCTGCTCGACCACGCGCGGCAGGTCGGCCAGATGATCGCGTTCGATCTCGATCAAACGCAGGCCGGCGGCGGCGTGTTCGGCCAGCAACGCACGCACCAGCGAGGATTTACCGGTACCGCGCGAGCCCCACAGCAAGGCGTGGTTGGCCGGCATGCCGTCGAGGAATTGCTGGGTGTTGCGGCCCAGTTGTTCGAGCTGACGGTCGACGCCGATCAGGTCGGACAGACGCATGTCGAGGCGGACTTCCAGCGGCAGCAAATAACCGCTGCGCCCGTCACGCTGCCAGCGCGCGGCCAGGCAAGTGTTCCAGTCGATCACCGGACGCGGTGCCGGCAACAAGGGTTCGATCCGCGCCAGAACCGACTCGGCGCGTTCAAGAAAAGCATTCAATCGGGAATCCACGTCTTTTCCTCGGGCTCGTTCACAGTGATGATGGCGATCCAGCCACGACACACAGACTTAAAGTCCCGCACCCAGCCTTGTTACAAGGCGATTCGGGAACCTCGGTATCCATACATGATCGACTATGCTTGAGCAGCGAAGGGAAACGGAAGTGGTTCAACACCCCATGGATATCAAATTCACCCAACGGCTGTCGTACAAGCAAGCCAAGCTTACTGTGCTGGTCGGGTTCATTCTGGGCACGCTGCTCAGCCTGCTGCAAATCGGCATCGATTATGCCAGTGAAGACGCTTCCATCAACCGTGAAATCCTGTCTTTGCTGGAAATCAGCCACAATCCGGCGTCTCGCATCGCTTACAACATCGACGCCGAACTGGCCCAGGAACTCACCCTCGGCCTGCTGCGTTCGCCGGCCATCATTTCCGCGCAACTGACCGATAACAACGATACGGTGCTGGCCAGCGTCAAACGTCCCGAGCTGCAAAGCGGCTACCGGATGATCAGCGATGCCCTGTTCGGCGCCAAACGCCAGTTCGAAGACCGCCTCTACCTCGACCACCTGCCCACCGAATCGCTAGGGGTGCTAAGCCTTGAAGTCGACACTTACGCGTTCGGCAGCCGCTTTCTGCGCCGGGCGGAAATCACCTTGCTCAACGGTTTCGCCCGCAGCCTGATTCTTACCGGCATTCTGCTGGCGTTGTTCTACGTGATGCTGACCAAGCCACTGGTGCGGGTGATTCGCGAACTCAGCAGTCGCGATCCGCGCAGCGCAGAACCGACAACTCTGGAATGCCCCGCCGGGCATGCCAATGACGAAATTGGTGTACTGGTCAAAGTCGCCAATCAGCAATTCGAAAACATCGCCACGGAAATTCAGCAGCGCCGCAACGCGGAAAACCGCCTGACCGATTACCTCAGCCAACTGGAAACCATCGTTTCCTCGCGCACCGCTGAACTCAAGGCGATCAACACGCGGCTCAGCCAATCCAATCAGGAACTCGAAGTCGCCCGCAGCACCGCTTTGGACATGGCCGAGGCACGCTCGGCGTTTCTCGCCAACATGAGTCATGAAATTCGCACGCCGCTCAACGGCTTGCTGGGGATGATCGCGCTATCGCTGGACGGCCCGTTGAATGCCGAACAGCAACAACAACTGGCGATCGCCCACGACTCGGGCAAAGTGCTGGTGGAATTGCTCAACGATATTCTCGATCTGTCGAAATTCGATGCCGGGCAACTGGAGCTCGAACACATTCCGTTCGACCTCGGTGCGCTGGTCGAGGACACCGCCAATCTGCTCTCGCAGAATGCTGCGCCGAGCGTCGAACTGACCTGCCTGATCGATCCGCACTTCCCCGCGCTGGTACTCGGCGACCCGACCCGGGTTCGGCAGATCGTCAGCAACCTGCTGTCGAACGCGCTGAAGTTCACCCGTTTCGGTCGCGTCGATGTGCGCTTGTCGGCCTATAAGGATGGCGTGCGCATCGAAGTCTGTGACACCGGGATCGGCATCGCGCAGGAAGCGCAGGTGAAAATCTTCCAGCCGTTTACTCAGGCTGGCGCTGGCATCACTCGGCAATATGGCGGCACCGGGCTTGGTCTGGCGCTGACCTACAACCTGTGCGAAGCCATGCAGGGCCGTCTGACGATCAGTTCGGAGGCCGGTTTCGGCAGCCAGTTCTGTGCCGAATTGCCGTTGCCCAGCCATACCCGCGCGATCGCTCCGGCACCGCTGCATGGCAAAGTCCTCGCCATCACCGCTGGCAGTAGTGGCCTGGCAGAACTGCTGAAAAGTTTGCTGCCGGGCTGGGGCATCGAATACGACCAGTGCACGATTGATGATTCATTGCTGGGCCGCACGCCTGACGTATTGATCACCGATTGCCCGGAATGCCTGTTCGGCCTGCGCCCCACCATTAAGGCGCCGATTTTACTGGTCACCGCTTATGGCAGTTTTCTGCCCAGCGAAGAAGCCGCGGCGCTGGCGCCACTGCAGCAGCAGGCGCGACCGCTGGCTCGCAACGCGCTGTATCAGAATCTGCGCAGAACCTTGCAAGCGGACATCACCGATGTCGGTGATACACCTCTGGAGGCTGCACCCTCGCTTCGGCGCGCTCGGGTTCTGTTGGTCGAGAACAACCCGGTCAATCAACTGGTGGCCAAAGGCATGCTCGGCAAGCTTGGTTGCGAAGTGGTGGTCGCGGCTCACGGTGCCGAGGCGTTGGATCAACTGGAATTCCATGATTTCGACATGGTGCTGATGGACTGCAACATGCCGGTGATGGACGGCTACGAAGCGAGTCGGCAGATTCGCCAGAGCGGGCGCTGGCCGCAATTGCCGATCGTCGCCCTGACCGCCAACGCCATGTCCGAAGAACGAGAACGCTGCCGCGCGGCGGGCATGAGCGACTATCTGGCCAAACCGTTTCGCCGCGAAGAACTGGCAGCGCTGCTTGATCTATGGGTGCCGATTACGCCAAAGCCTTGATCTGCCCGAGCAAGTGATCGAGGCCGTTGCGCAATTCGTTGAGCCGATCAAGATCCACGCCGCTGTCGCACAACAATTTTGCTTTGAGCGGCCCGACCTGCTCGCGCAATGCTTGCCCGGCGGGCGTCAGGCTCAAATGCACCTCACGCTCATCGCGAGCCGAACGCTGGCGCTGCACCCAGTGCATTTGCTCCAGACGCTTGAGCAACGGCGTCAGCGTCCCGGAATCCAGTGCCAGACGTTCGCCCAGCGCTTTCACCGTCGGTTGCTCCGGAGCGTTTTCCTGCCACTCCCACAACACCAGCATCACCAGATATTGCGGGTAGGTCAGGCCGAGCTGATCGAGCATCGGCTTGTAGGCGCGAATCACTGCGCGGGATGCGGCGTACAGCTTGAAACACAACTGGTTGTCGAGCTGCATCGAATCGACGGACAGGCTGTTCATTTCAGCAGCGCTTCGATCTCGCCGTTCAGATCCTGTGGTTTGGTGGTCGGGGCGAAACGCTTGACCAGTTGACCATCCTTGCCGATCAGGAACTTGGTGAAATTCCACTTGATGCCCTGCGAACCCAGCAGACCCGGCGCGCGCTTTTTCAATTGCACGAACAGCGGATGTGCATCGGCACCGTTGACATCAATCTTCTTGAACAGCGGGAAACTCACGCCGAAGTTGAGCTCGCAGAACTCACTGATCGCGCCCTCGTTGCCCGGCTCCTGCTTGCCGAACTGATTGCACGGAAAACCCAGCACCACCAGGCCTTGATCCTTGTAGGTCTGCCACAGTTCTTCGAGGCCTGTGTATTGCGGGGTGAAACCGCACTTGCTCGCTGTATTGACCACCAGCACCGCTTTACCGGCGTAGTCGGCGAGGGTCTTTTGCTCACCCTTGATGGTGGTGCACGGGATATTCAGCAGGTTGTCGCTCATGGGTCGGGCTCCGCAGGAAGTGGCAAAGGGCAAACATAGCGAGCAATTAAATTGTGTGCAATTTAATTTATCGGATTCCCCCCTGTAGGAGCTGCCGAAGGCTGCGATCTTTTGACGTTGTTTTTTAAAGCAAGATCAAAGGATCGCAGCCTTCGGCAGCTCCTACAGGGGTTTTATCGTGAGGTTACTCGCGTGGTTCGAGGTTCAGGCACACCGAATTGATGCAATAACGCAGACCGGTCGGCGGCGGGCCGTCCGGGAACACGTGGCCCAGGTGTGCGTCGCAGCGAGCGCATTTCACTTCAGTGCGAATCATGCCGTGAGTGGTGTCACGTATTTCGGTCATCGCGCTTTCGCCGATGGGCGCGTAGAAGCTCGGCCAGCCGCAGCCGGAGTCGAATTTGGTCTTGGAATCGAACAGTGGCTCATTGCAGCACACGCAATGATAAACACCGTCGGTTTTGGTCGCATTGTACTTGCCGGAGAACGGTCGTTCGGTCGCACTGAGACGGCAAACGTTGTACTGCTCGGGGTCGAGCATCTCACGCCATTCTTCCAGGGTTTTTTCCAACTTTTCCATCATCACACCTCAGCGGCTGAAAAAGCCCGATCTGTACCTTTTCCACGGATCGAGCGGCACGTATGATTGCGCCTCATTTGATGCCAGTCTGGCAGCCGCGTTACATGCACTCAAACGGATTTTTTGCAGCGTCACGTTCCGGCACCCGGTTGGCATGCAAACGCAGGAATCCCAGTACGGTAGTTCATACAGCGTCTGGATCGTTCATTTTCGGGATCACATCGCCATGCAGTTCAGCAAATCGAACAAGCTCGCCAACGTCTGCTACGACATTCGCGGCCCGGTGCTCAAGCACGCCAAACGTCTGGAAGAGGAAGGCCAGCGCATCCTCAAGCTGAATATCGGCAACCCGGCACCGTTTGGTTTCGAGGCGCCGGACGAAATTCTTCAGGATGTGATCCGCAACCTGCCGACCGCGCAAGGCTACAGCGATTCCAAAGGCCTGTTCAGCGCGCGCAAAGCGGTGATGCAGTACTACCAGCAGAAGCAGGTTGAAGGTGTCGGCATCGAAGACATCTACCTGGGCAACGGCGTGTCCGAGCTGATCGTGATGTCGCTGCAGGCGCTGCTCAACAACGGCGACGAAGTGCTGGTGCCGGCCCCGGACTATCCGCTGTGGACCGCGGCCGTGAGCCTGGCGGGTGGTAACGCCGTGCATTATCTGTGCGACGAAGGCGCCGACTGGTTCCCGGATCTGGCCGACATCAAGGCCAAAATCACCCCGAACACCAAAGCGATGGTGATCATCAACCCGAATAACCCGACCGGCGCGGTGTATTCCAAGGAAGTGTTGCTGGGCATGCTGGAAATCGCCCGCGCACACAACCTGGTGGTGTTCTCCGACGAAATCTACGACAAGATCCTGTATGACGACGCCGTGCACATCTGCACCGCGTCGCTGGCCCCGGATCTGCTGTGCCTGACCTTCAATGGTCTGTCGAAGTCCTACCGCGTGGCCGGTTTCCGTTCGGGCTGGATCGCCATCTCCGGGCCGAAACACAACGCGCAGAGCTACATCGAAGGCATCGACATGCTGGCGAACATGCGTCTGTGCGCCAACGTGCCGAGCCAGCATGCCATCCAGACCGCGCTGGGCGGCTATCAGAGCATCAATGATCTGGTGCTGCCGCAAGGGCGTCTGCTGGAACAACGCAACCGTACGTGGGAATTGCTCAACGACATTCCGGGCGTGAGTTGCGTCAAGCCGATGGGCGCGCTGTACGCGTTCCCGAAAATCGATCCGAAAGTCTGTCCGATCCATAACGACGAAAAATTCGTTCTCGATCTGCTGCTCTCCGAGAAGCTGCTGGTGGTGCAAGGCACGGCGTTCAACTGGCCGTGGCCGGATCACTTCCGTGTGGTCACCCTGCCGCGCGTCGATGATCTGGAAATGGCCATCGGCCGCATCGGCAACTTCCTCAAGTCTTACCGCCAGTAATAGGCCAGCAGTGCGCAACGCCCCGAACGTTGCGCACTGTCTGATTCGGCAACACTTCTGCGCCCCACCCTTTGCGTACGCCTTCTACACTTGCGACTCGTACCGATCACGTGCGTCTGACGTAGTCGCGACGGGTCGCGGCTGTTTGTCATCCCTGTCGGTTTACGTTGTGGGAAATGAACCTTGCACCGAAGAATTCACTGTAGGACACAGTTTGAAATAGTCACTCAGTTGAATAGCCCGCTGCAGCACCTTATATACCCCGCAGTACGCTACATCTTTAGCTTGAGGAGATTTCTACAACCATGATGCGCATCCTGCTGTTTTTGGCCACTAACCTGGCGGTCGTGCTGATAGCCAGCATCACCCTGAGCCTGTTCGGCTTCAACGGGTTCATGGCGGCCAACGGGGTTGATCTCAACCTTAGTCAGCTGCTGGTTTTCTGTGCGGTCTTTGGTTTTGCCGGTTCGCTGTTCTCGCTGTTCATCTCCAAGTGGATGGCGAAGATGAGCACCAGCACCCAGATCATCAGCCAGCCACGCACCCGGCATGAGCAATGGCTGCTGCAAACCGTCGAGCAATTGTCCCGCGAAGCCGGGATCAAGATGCCCGAAGTCGGTATTTTCCCGGCCTACGAGGCGAACGCCTTCGCCACCGGCTGGAACAAGAACGACGCGCTGGTCGCGGTCAGTCAGGGCCTGCTTGAGCGTTTTTCGCCCGATGAAGTGAAGGCGGTACTGGCTCACGAAATCGGCCACGTGGCCAACGGTGACATGGTCACGCTGGCGTTGATCCAGGGCGTGGTGAACACCTTCGTGATGTTCTTTGCACGGATCATCGGCAACTTCGTCGACAAAGTGATCTTTAAAAACGAAGAAGGCCAAGGCATCGCCTACTACGTGGCGACCATTTTCGCCGAACTGGTGCTGGGCATTCTGGCCAGCTCGATCGTCATGTGGTTCTCGCGTAAACGCGAATTCCGTGCTGACGAAGCCGGTGCACGTCTGGCCGGTACCAGCGCCATGATCGGTGCCCTGCAGCGTCTGCGCGCCGAACAAGGTCTGCCGGTGCATATGCCGGACACCCTGAATGCCTTCGGCATCAACGGTGGCATCAAGCAGGGCTTCGCGCGCATGTTCATGAGCCACCCGCCGCTGGAAGAGCGTATCGACGCCCTGCGCCGTCGCGGTTAAATCCGGCGCAGCAAGCCAGTCGCAGTAACAAACAAAAAGGCCCGTATCTCACGATACGGGCCTTTTTTTGTCCGGGTTTTGCGATCAGCCAGCGATGGCGCGATCCACCGAGAGTTTGCCGGCGCCTTCGATCAGTACTGCGAGGCTGCCACCGAGCAGGGCCAGGGCAAATTCGTAACCGTTGTTGGCCATGAACAAACCGTTGCTGATGTGTACGGTGAAGATCGCCACCAGCGACAGGAAGGTCAAACCCAGCGCCGCCGGACGAACCAGCAAACCGATGATCAGCGCCAGACCGGCGAAGAACTCGGTACCACCCGCCAGCGTCGCCATCAGGTAACCCGGGTGCAGACCGATGCTGTCCATGTATTGCGCAGTGCCGGACAAACCGTAACCACCGAACAGTCCAAACAGCTTTTGCGAACCGTGAGCCGCGAAGATCACACCGACAGCGATGCGCAGGATGGTCAGACCGTAACCGGCGCGGGTGAACAGGACTTTGTTGATCAGTGAGCTCATGGAAGCATTCCTTGTTTTGCGAGAAGTGTGTGTTGGTTGGCCGCTATATTAATCAGTTAATTTCATGATAAAAGCGCAATTATTCCGCCATAACAATCAAATTATTAGATCATTTGCGTGAGGCTACTTTTTGTCCTCCGGGCTCCAACGACTCCCGCTCCCGGTCGAACGCCAAGTAGTACTTGTTCACACTATTAACATAGCTGACCGGCCCCATTCCCACCTGCTCCATGGCAATGCGCTCGACCTGGAAGAACCATTGATTGGGGTTCAAGCCACGCCGCCGCGCTTCGGCGCGCATGCCTTGCACCCGCTCCGGGCCGATGTTGTAAGCCGCGAGCGTGAAGGCCATGCGCTCGCGCTCGTTTAGCTTGGGACTGTTGAAGAACTTGCGCCGGATCATCGCGAGGTATTTGGCCCCGGCCTGCACGTTCGCATCGAGATTCTGAATATTGTCGACGCCGACGCGTTGCGCGGCGGACGGGGTGATCTGCATCAGCCCGGTCGGGCCACTGCCGCTGCGCGCATTGGGTTGCAGCGCGGACTCCTTGAACGCCAGCGCCGCCAGGTTCAGCCAATCCATTTTTTGCGCGTCAGCGTGTTTTTGCAGGGTCGGGCGCAGTTTTTCCAGACGCTGGCGATCAGCCTTGGCCAACGGATAGTGAACTTGATAGAGGCGACGGTAGATGCGCAGAAACGCCGCATCTTCGTTGGACGGCTTTTTGTAGCCGGTCAGGAAGCGATCGATGCTTGCCCGCAACATTGACGCGTCGCGGCGGACGAACCAGTACTCCTCGCCCGGTTCGCTGATCATCAACTGTCGGTCGAAACGCAATTTCGGCAGGATCTTGCCCCAACGCTCGGCGATGGGTTGCTCGACGATGGTCAGGTGGAAAATCCCGCCCTGCACCATTTCCAGCACATCTTCGACCGCCAGTGTCGGGTCGACCCATTCGATCTTGATCGGCGCGAGTTTGTGCAGCGCCAGTTTCTGATTCAGCTGGCTGACGGCCTCCCCCGCTGCGCTGCCAGTCGGCAAGGCGAGGGTTTTACCGGAGAGCTGTTCAACCTTGGTGTAGCGTCGCTCGCCCTTGATGCCGACCAGGATCAGCGGGACGTTGCTGGCGATCGGTTCGCTGCTGGCCACCGCGTGACCCGGTTGCAGGTCGAGCAATTCTCCCGGCGCCACCAGATCACCTTCGCCACGCTGTAAGGCGCCGAGCAATTGATCCTTGGATTTGGGGATGATCTTGAGGGTGATTTCCTGACCGTCACGGGCGTGACCGTTGAGGTATTGCTCGAAGGCGCGCAAGCGATGGTATTCGACGCCGATGGCCTGCCCCTGGACTTCGCCGGAGCTGTTGCGGCTCTGATTAACCAACACCCGCAGCACGCGACTGCTGCGGATCTCCGAGAGATCGCGCACTTTGGTGGCCGGCACGGCTTGCAGCGGCCCGGGCAGGCGCGCAACCGCCGTCATCGGCAGCAGCAGCGATCCACACAACAGCAACAAAACCGAGGGACGAACCATCCACTCTCCGGAAAGAATACGGGGCAATTTCACCGCTGAACGGTCGAAATCACCGACGAAAACAGAGCGCCTGGAGCGCTGGCAAGGTGCGAGAGACTGGCACAGCGTTGGCATTGCTGCCAATCAGACGGGTCTCGCGGCATCAAAAGACAGCTTTAACTCGTTGTAGTTCTTGGCTTTTCTTATGAATCTACAGCTCTGGTATGCTTTCCGGCCTTCGGCCCGAGGTAGCAACCATGCAACTCATCGATATCGGCGTCAACCTGACCAACCCAAGTTTCGCCGACAAACACCAGGCCGTACTCGACCGCGCATACGCCGCCGGGGTCTGCCAACTGGTGCTGACCGGCACCAGCGTCGAGGGCAGCGAACAGGCGCTGGAACTGTGTCAGCAACTGGATGAGAGCGGTCAACGGCTGTTCGCCACCGCCGGCATTCACCCACATTCGGCCAGTGACTGGAGCGCTGACAGCGCGGGGCGTTTGCGCAGTTTGCTGAAGGAATCGAACGTGGTCGCGGTGGGCGAATGCGGGCTGGATTTCAATCGCGATTTCTCCCCGCGCCCGCAGCAGGAGAAGGTGTTGGAAGAACATCTGGCGCTGGCCGTTGAGCTGCAGTTGCCGGTGTTTTTGCACGAGCGCGATGCCAGTCAGCGACTACTGGAGATACTGAAAGGCTTCCGCGATCAGTTGCCTGCTGCGGTGGTGCATTGCTTTACCGGTGAGCAAAAAGCGCTGTTCAGTTATCTCGACATGGATCTGCACATCGGCATTACCGGCTGGATCTGCGACGAGCGTCGGGGCACGCATCTGCATCCGCTGGTAAAAGAGATCAAACGCGGAAGGCTGATGCTGGAAAGCGATGCGCCTTATTTGTTGCCGCGTACGTTGCGACCGAAACCGAAGAACGGGCGTAATGAGCCGGCGTATCTGACGGAGGTGTTGCGCGAAGTGGCGCTGCATCGCGGGGAAACTGAGGAAGACCTGGCTGCACACACCACCGCGTGCGCCCGCGCATTCTTCAATCTCCCCACCCTCCCCTGACCCACCAAATTCCTCCTGTGGGAGCGGGCTTGCTCGCGAAAGCGCTGTGTCAGGCAAAAATGATTTAAATGACACACCGCATTCGCGAGCAAGCCCGCTCCCACAGGGGACTGTGTGGTCTTTTGATGTACATCAAGTTCTGCAGATCTGCATAGCGGCACAATACTGGCACCTTGCCAATGCTGTTTCCGCTATCAGAGAAGACCTCCATGGGTGCCTGGCTTAGCAATATCTCGCTGAAATATAAATTCTGGGCGGTCAACGCGGTCGCCTTCGTTACAACCCTGCTGCTGGTGTTGTACGCCGTACACCTCGAACAACAGGCGCGCAGTCATGCATCAAAGGCCTCCGCGCAGGCTCAGGCGCAGTTGCTCAAGGCCTGGCCGGTCGGGCAAGCGCTGCCCAAAGCCGATCAAGTGCTGACCTTCAAACGCGGTGAAGCACCGCGCCTCAACGATCAACCGTTATTGGAAATCGCCGACAGCAACGGCTGGATCGAGATCAACCCGATGCCATTGTTCGGCAAAAACCCGTTGATGGGCGCCGAGGTGTTCAGCCGTGCCGACGGTCAACGCGTCGCCGTGATCGCTTATGGCCCGAGCCTGGCGCAGGTATTCGATGAGCGTTTCGCCAACTTCGCCGTGGCCGTCTTGATCCTGATGCTGGCCATGCTCGGCGCCTCACAACTATTGATCCGCTTCCTGCTCAGCCAACTCAACACCCTGAAAGACGTGATGCTGCACGTCGAGAAAAGCGGCGACCTCTCGGCCCGCGTGCCATTGGCCTGCACAGATGAAGTCGGGCAGATGGCCAGTGCGTTCAACGCGATGCAGGCGGGTTATCAGCGTGTGGTCACCACTGTCGCCAACACCGCGCGGCAATTGGATGTCGGCGCGGCGCGGCTGGCGGCGAGCATGGACGAAGTGCGTCACGGCATGCTCGGCCAGCAGAGTGAAACCGATCAAGCGGCCACGGCGATCAATGAAATGACCGCCACGGTCTATCACATCGCCCAGCACGCGGGCGCCACCCGCGATTTGTCGCAGACCGCTGACGGTCTGGCCGGCAGTGGTCAGCAAGTGGTGGCGCGGGTGCAGCAATCGATCGCCGGTCTGTCCAGCGGCGTGCAGCAGACGGCCGAAATGATTCAACGCTTGGCTGAAGACAGTCAGAAGATCAACGGTGTGGTCAGCGTGATTCACAGCATCGCCGAGCAGACCAATCTGCTTGCTCTCAATGCTGCCATCGAGGCCGCGCGTGCCGGGGAAATGGGCCGTGGTTTTGCGGTGGTCGCTGATGAAGTGCGCCACCTCGCGAAACGTGTGCAGGCTTCGACTGATGAGATCACCACGATGGTCTCGGCGCTGCAGGCCGGCACGCGCGACGCGGTGGATTTCATGCAGGAGAGTTCGTATAAGGCAGACGATTGTGTGCAGCAGGCGCAGGAGGCTGGCGCGGCGCTGGCCGAGATCACCGGCGCAGTGGCGCAGATGCGCGAGAGCAATACGCAGATTGCCGTGGCGGCTGAGCAGCAGAGTCAGGTTGCCGAGGAGATGAATCGGGCGGTGGTGAGCATTCGCGATGTGACCGAGAACACCGTGCAGCAGACGGTGGATTCGGCGACAACCAGTAATGAGTTGGCGACGTTGGCTGGGGAATTGAGCAAGGCGATTGGGCAGTTGAAACTCTGAGGGCCTTTTCGCGAGCAAGCCCGCTCCCACAGGTTTCACTGGAGTTCACAAAATGGGTGTTCACTGGAGATCACTGTGGGAGCGGGCTTGCTCGCGAAGGCGTCAGATGGGCAGACATCGAATCCGAACATGACGCCTATCACTTCAATAGCCAACCTCGATTCGCCGCCCTTCCCGGCCCGGCCTATTCTTCATCCATGCAATCAACATGGATCGAGGAGTAGCCACATCATGGGCAAACGTCACCCCAACCTTCCCGCGTGGCAATGGCGCGCGTACCCGGGCAATCATCAGCACCCGACCAATCTGGTGTTGCACCTGATTGCCGTGCCGTTGTTCATCGTGGCGTTTTTGTTGATCGTCTCTGGCGTGTTCAGTCTGAGCCTGGCCAGTGTCGCCATCGGCGTGATTGGCATCGTCGCGGCGCTGGGCTTGCAGCGCCACGGTCACCGCTTGGAGGCGCAAGCCTCCGAGCCATTCAGTGATCGCAAAGACGCGATTTCACGTTTGCTGGTCGAGCAGTTTCTGACTTTTCCACGGTTCTTTCTCAGCGGCGGCTGGTGGCGCGCCTGGCGAGAGCGTCACCGTCGGCATTGAGTCAGGCGAAGATCGTGACGGTCTGCCGACTCATGGCAATCAACTCGCCCTCCGCGCTCCACAGCTTGGCGGCGGCATGCCCGTAGCCGTCGGCGGCGTACTCGGTTTCCACGCGGTACTTGCACCAGTCCAGCGTGCTCAATTCACGTAACGGCTGGACGAATTCGATGGTCCAGGTCAGCGTGCTGCCCATGGCCGGTTTCTTCAGATGCGGCAGCAGCGACGGCGGCCAGGCGTCGACCAGCGCGAGAATGTGCGCCTCGGTCACTGGCTCTTCCTTCACGTCGCCACGCAAACGCACCCAACCGCCCATGTCCCGCGAAGAATTACCGGTGAACGGCAAACCGCCGATCGTCCAGCGCATCGCCAGGTGGCGCATGAATTCCGGCAGCACACCTTTGATGTACGGCAGTTCCTGACATTCGTCCCAGTGCTTCATGTCCGGCGCAGGCTCAGCGGCAATCGCCACTTCCGAAGGACGCGAGGCGCCAAAACTGCCTTGCACCAGCGTGACCACCTGACCGTTCTGCATCGCCCGGCCCAGCACCTGGCTGACGGCTTTGCCTTCACGCAGCACATCCACTTCAAAACTCACCGGGACTTCCGGCTCGACCGGGCCGACGAAGGTGATCGCCAGCGAACGCACTGGTCGATCCGCCGGCACCTTGGCGCGCATGGCTTCGTATTGCAGCGCGGCGACGAGGCCACCAAAACTGGCGCGGCCCTGAGCCCATTCGGCGGGGATCGACAGTTCCGGCTGGCGGCGCACCGCATCGAGCAGATCACAAAAGCGCATGGCAACCTCAGAAACGAAAATGAATGCAGGGATCTTAACCACAGCCGGAGAGCACCGCAGCGTCTATTCCGGTCAAATGCGCTGACAGATCAGACACCACTCCCTGTAGGAGCTGCCGCAGGCTGCGATCTTTTGATGTTGAAAAACAAGATCAAAAGATCGCAGCCTGCGGCAGCTCCTACAGGGGGTGATGCGGTGTCTTCAGGATTTGAAGCAGGTGCGGCTGAGTTTTTCGAGCACACGATCAGCCTTGGCCTCGGCTTTGATCAAACCTGCCTGCCAGGTGGCGACACACGGTTGCAGATCGGTTTCCAGTTCGGCTTTCGCCAGCCACTGCCAGCAATCGTGCCAATCGCCCAGAGCCCCTTGCGCAGACTTCAAGCGTGGCAGCGCCGCTTCCGGCAGACGATCCAGTTCTGGATACGCCTCGATGCCGTAACGCACACGCTTGATCAACAGACGCAGACGATGGCGGTCATGCGCCGGATCGTGCAGCGCCTGATCGAGATTCTTCCATTGTTTGCCGAGGCGTTTTTCGATGCGTTTAGCCAGGCCTTTGAGCAAGCCCTGACGCTGAGACGCACGAATAAATCGCGGAAAAGCGTCGAGAATCATCAGCAGCGAAGCCACTTCGGCACTCGCCGCCAGTGCCGGGTAAGCCTCCGCCATCTGCGCCATGCGCCGCTGCGCTGCTAGCGGTTGATCGTGTTCGAGCAAGTAAGCCGCGAGCACTTCACGATCGCGCCACGGCGTGGTCAATTGGCCGACTGCCGAGGCCGCGTCTTCCAGTTGCTCAACCCCGGGCAAGCCGCGCAATGGCCGCAACAAGCTGCGCAAGCGGCGCACCGTAGTGCGCAGATCGTGCAGCGCTTCAGGATCAGTACGCGCCGTCAGCCGCGCCTGGCAACTGAGCAATCGCACTTCAATGCTCAGGATATGAGCCACCAACCGATCAACCAACGCAGACATCACTTGCTCCTTCAGAACGTCTTGGGGAGGAGTCTGGCGCTTCGTCAGCGCAGCATCCTTGCTTCAGGTCAGCCGCTTAACGGCCGGCGCGGGATTCGCGAATGTAGAAACGCGCCTTCTCGGCCTTGCTCGCACAACCTTCGAAACCTTCGAATTGCTGCTGGGTTTTGGCCGCCGTCAGCAACGACAGCGCTTTGGAATAACTGACGGTGCCGGCAAAGCCTTCGGCCTTGGCCAGATCCAGCTCATGCCACGCCGTGTCGAGTTGGCTGCCGCAACTGTCGCGGTACGCAGTCTTGCCGGCGCAACCGGCCAATGCCAGGGCGATCAAGGGCACACAGATCCAGGCTTTCATCACTTACACCTCAAAAATAGGTCAACAGTCGTGCAGGTAAGACGGTTCGGCGGCGAAAAAGTGCCTTGTGCGGCCGTGATTCTGCGGTGGCGAAAAGGATAGCCCCGCGCGGCCATGAAGTATCGAAAAAACGACGCGACTGCGCCGCTGAGCGACCTCAGCGATTGAGCCGCTTGCCCGATGGGTGCATTGTGCAACCTTGTCGGGAGGAAGCTGGATGAAAAAGCGTGTCGCGCTGGTACTGGGCTCCGGTGGCGCCCGGGGCTATGCCCATATCGGAGTCATTGAAGAAATCGAAAAACGCGGTTACGAAATCGCCTGCATTGCCGGTTGTTCGATGGGCGCGGTGGTTGGCGGTATCTACGCCGCCGGCAAACTCGATGAATACCGCAACTGGATCGAAAGCCTCGACTATCTCGACGTGCTGCGCCTGGTCGATGTCAGCTTCCGCCTCGGCGCAATTCGCGGTGAAAAAGTTTTCGGGCAGATCCGCAAAATCGTCGGCGAGATCAATATCGAAGACCTGCGCATCCCCTACACCGCCGTCGCCGCCGACCTCACCAATCAACAGGAAATCTGGTTTCAGGAAGGCTGTCTGCACCAGGCCATGCGCGCTTCAGCGGCGATTCCCAGCCTGTTCACGCCCGTGATGCAAGGCAATCGCATGCTGGTCGATGGCGGCATTCTCAACCCGCTGCCGATCGTGCCGGTGGTGTCCAGCCACTGTGATTTGATCATCGCGGTCAATCTCAACTCGACCAACCAGCGGCATTACAAACTGCCGGTGATCCAGCGTCCGCCGGCGTTTCGTTCGCGTTTCGACAGTCTGATCAGTTCGTTGGGCTCGAAGATGCCGTTTCGCCGCACCCAGGCTGAACAGTTGTTGAAGCTGGAACAGGAAGCGTTGCGTGCGGAAGCGGCGGATATCAATCCGTGGCTGGAAGGCGCCGACCCCGATAATCAGCAACCGGCCGCCGCGCCTGAGCGTGAAGGCGCACCGAAATCGGCGACGGGTTCGTTCATCATCGATAACGTCGGGCCGGCGTCATTGCTGGATCTGATCAACCAGAGTTTCGAGGTGATGCAGACTTCGTTGGCGCAGTACAAGATTGCCGGGTATCCGCCGGATATTTTGATCAACGTGCCGAAGCGGGTTTGCCGGTTTTTCGAGTTTTACAAAGCGCCGGAATTGATCGCGCTGGGCAGGGAGATTGCGCGGGATACGATGGATCGGTATGAGAGTGAGCAGGGAGATCGGAGCTGATTGCTTTGTGAGGATTTTAGGGCCTTATCGCGAGCAAGCTTTGCTCCTACAGGTTTTGCATGATTCCGTACCCGTAGGAGCAAAGCTTGCTCGCGATGAGGCGCTCAGCCAACCTCACTCAACAGCCGATACCCAACCCCCGCCTCCGTCACAATAAACCGTGGTCGCGTCGGATCATCCGCCAGTTTCTGCCGCAAATGCCCCACTACGATCCGCAGATAATGACTGTCCTCGGTGTGCGTCGGCCCCCAGATATCCTTAAGCAATTGCTGTTGGGTGATGACCCTTCCCGGATGCCGCGCCAGTTGCGCCAGCACCGCGTATTCCTTGCGAGTCAGCGCCACTTCAACGCCGTCGAGCAGCACCCGCCGATAGGCCAGATCCACGGTCAGCGGGCCAAAACTCAACGCCGCTTGTTGCGCCTCCCCCGCCGGCGCCTGACGCAACAACGCCCGCACCCGCGCAAGAAATTCCTGAATGCCGAACGGCTTGGTCACGTAGTCGTTGGCGCCGCCATCCAGTGCCTCGACCTTCTGCCCTTCACTGGCACGCACCGACAACACAAGCACCGGCGCCGTGGCCCATTCGCGAAACTCACGGAGCACTTGCTGGCCGTCCATGTCCGGCAGGCCGAGGTCGAGCACCAGCAAGTCCGGTTTATTCAGCGCCGCTTGCGCCAGGCCCTCGGCGCCGGTGCCAGCCTCGAGCACTTTGTAGCCTTGTGAGGCGAGGCTGATGCGCAGGAATTTACGGATCTGCGGTTCGTCGTCGATGACCAAAATGGTCGCGGTCTGGCTCATGAATTCACATCAACAGAAAAGATGGGCAAGAGAGTAGCGCAGTCGGCATCAGGCTTCATTGTCCATCCCCGGTTGCGCCTGCAACGGCAGGTGCAGAGCGATGCAAGTGCCGCGACCTTCGATGCCGTCAGCGACGGTGATTCGTCCGCCATGCGCACCGACCATGCCCTGACAGATCGCCAGCCCGAGACCGGTGCCCTGCCCGCCGCGATCACCGCGTGCGGCGGTGTAGAACATATCGAAAATCTTCGCGCGCTCGTCTTCGGGAATCCCCGGGCCTTCGTCACTGACCGAGAAGAAAATCTCGCTGTCATCGGCGCCGGCGCGTAACTCCAGACGACCGTGGTTTGGCGAAAACCGTGCGGCGTTTTCCATCACGTTGACCAACGCCTGCTCGATCAGCGCTGCATGCACGAACAGCAACGGCAACTCGGCCGGCACCTCGGTGCTGACCTGCAACGGCGCCAGCACCGCGCGCAGACGATTGAGCGAACTGCCGACGATGTCCGCCGGTGACACCCAGTCCCGCGCCAGCTTCAACGCGCCGTGGCCGAGGCGGGTCATGTCGAGCAGATTCTGGATATAGCGGTCAAGGCGTTCGGCTTCATCACGAGTGCCTTCAAGCAGCTCGCGGCGATCCTCCAACGGGATTGCTTCGCCGAGCGCCAACAGGCTGTCGATGCTACCGCGCATGGCGGTCAACGGCGTGCGCAAATCATGTGAAACCGAGGCCAGTAGCGCACTGCGCAATTGCTCGGTTTCGCCATGCAGGCGTGCGGCTTCGAGATCGTCGGCCAGTTGCGCGCGGGCCAGTGCCTGCGCCAGCGGCTGGCTCAACGCGGTCAGCAGACGTCGGCGCTGGCCGCTCAAGGTCTGGCCTTCTTTGGCGCAGACGCCGAGCAGCGCCAGCGGCCCATCCTCGACCGACAATGGCCACCACCACCAACGCCCGAACGGCAACGTGCCGGTGCCCATGCCCGCCGGTTGATCGTGTTGCCAGGCCCAATCGGCGGCGGCGCGTTCGGATTCAGTGAATTGCAGCGGCCCGCCGGTCTCGATTTTCCAGCCGCCCTGGCCGTCACGATTGAGCAGGCAGAGTTGCAGATCGCTCCAGCCGTTGAGGTGTTGCGCGGCGGCGCTGACCACGGCTTGACGATCAGTTGCGGCCGTCAGTTTGCGTGACAGATCGAGCAGCTCGGTGGTCTCTTCCTGGGTGTCGCGCAACGCCTGCAATTGTCGACGCTGACGCGCCGCAAGGTTGCCGGTGAGCGCCGCCATCAACAGGAAAAACAGCAGGGTCAGCACGTCTTCTTCGCGCTGGATGCTGAAGGAAAAATTCGGCGGAATGAACAGAAAATCGTAAGTCAGAAACGACAGCGCGGCACAGGCCAGCGCCGGGCCGAGGCTGCTGCGCACCGCCACCAGCAACACCGCCGCGAGGAACACCAGCGAGATGTTCGGCAGCGGCAACACACTCGACACCGCCCACGCCAAAGCACTGGCCAACAGCGTGGCGACCAATGCCAGCGCGTAATCGAACCACACCAGCGTCAGCGGATTGCGTTGGCGCGGTTGATGCTGTTGGTGATCGCTGTCGAGGACGTTGATTTCCAGACCGTGGGCCTGGCGCAGCAAACGCGCTGCGAGACCACCACCGAACAGTCGACGACGCAAACGCGGTCGCGACTGGCCGACCAGCACCAGACTCGCCCGACGTTCAGCGGCGTGCTGAATCAGGGTTTTCGCCACCTCACCGGCGCGCAATAAAACCACTTCACCACCGAGGCGCTCGGCCAACTGCTGAGCGCTTTGCAGGCGCAGCCGCGATTGCTCGTCGCGCACACTGCCGTTGTCGACGTGCACCAGACTCCACGGCAAATGCCGACGCTGCGCGACACGGCTGGCGTGGCGCACAAGGCGTTCGGCCTGCGCGTCGCCATCGACTCCGACCAACAATCTGCCACGCACCGCCGGCGCGGCTTGACCGAGTTGGCGATAGCCTTGGGCGAGATCGTTATCGACTTGCGCGGCGGCGGTTTGCATCGCCAGTTCGCGCAATGCAGTGAGGTTGGTCTGGGTGAAAAACGCATCGATCGCCGCGCGCGCCTGTTCCGGCACATAGACCTTGCCTTCGCGCAGACGCTCGAGCAATTCGCGCGGCGGCAGGTCGATCAGCAGCAGTTCGTAGGCTTCTTGCAGCACCCAGTCCGGCAGGGTTTCGCGCACCTGCACACCGGTGATGCCGCGTACCTGATCGTTAAGACTTTCAAGGTGCTGGACGTTGACCGTGGTGAACACGTCGATGCCGGCGGCGAGCAATTCCTGAATGTCTTGCCAGCGTTTGTCGTGGCGACTGCCGGGGGCGTTGCTGTGGGCCAGTTCGTCGACCAGCACCAGTTTCGGTCTGGCCGCGAGGATGCCGTCGAGATCCATTTCTTCGAGCATCACGCCACGGTATTCCGAGCGCAGCAGCGGTTGCTGCGGTAAGCCGCCAAGGAGCGCTTCGGTTTCGGCGCGGCCATGGGTTTCGACGACGCCGGCGAGGACTTTTACGCCCTGACGGAGTTGCGTGTGCGCGGCCTGAAGCATGGCGTAGGTTTTGCCGACACCGGGGGCGGCGCCGAGGAAAACCTTGAGCCGGCCACGGCCATCGCGGGGCAGGTCTGCTAACAGTGCGTCGGCGCGGCCGGAGTCGCTCATGCTTGATGCTCTCTCTTCCTGATGATCGTTCCCACGCTCTGCGTGGGAATGCAGCCCGGGACGCTCTGCGTCCCACCAAAGCGGACGCGGAGCGTCCATTGATGCATTCCCACGCAGAGCGTGGGAACGATCATCTCTACAGCTTTTCCAGTGCCATGTTCAGCTCCAGCACATTGACCACCGGCGGCCCCACCAGCGGCTGTTCGATGTGCGCATCGAGCAGTTGCTGCACGGTCGCGACCGGCAGGTTGCGCGCTGCCGCGACTCGCGCCAGTTGATAGGCAATTGCCGCCGGTGGCAAGTGCGGATCGAGGCCGCTGCCGGAGGTGGTCAACAGCGCCAACGGCACCGGGCCCTGGCCTGGCACCTGCAATTTGTTGGCGTCGTCGATCACCCGCGTGGCGAGTGCCGGGTTGCTCGGCGCGAGGTTGCTGGCGCTGCTGGAAACCGTGGCGAAAGCGCCGGCGGAAGGACGTGGATGGAACCAGGCATCGCCGACGAAATCCTGAGCGATCAGGGATGAGCCGCGGACTTTGCCGGCGGCATCGTGGACGAGGCTGCCGTTGGCTTGCTCGGGGAAAGCGACCTGGGCGATGCCAGTGACCACCAGCGGGTAAGCGACGCCGGTGACCAGGGTCATCAGTACCAGCAGGCTGAGGGCGGGACGTATCATTGTGGACATTTCAAAATCCTCGAATTCGTTGGGCAGATTTTTTGTGGGGTGTCAGGGGGATCGCTTCCCCCTCACCCCAGCCCTCTCCCCCAAGGGGGCGAGGGGAAAGGGAGCCGATCGTTGTGCTTTTCAAAACCTGAGTTCGACTCGATAGCTCAGGTCGGTGCAGCTCTCACAAACCACTCGGTCAGTCCCCTCTCCCCCCGGGAGAGGGCTAGGGTGAGGGAGCCGATCGCTGTGCTTTTCAAAACCTGAGTTCGACTCGATAGCTCAGGTCGGTGCAGCTCTCAATAACACCCTCAATCAGTCCCCTCTCCCTCCGGGAGAGGGCTAGGGTGAGGGAGCCGATCGCTGTGCTTTTCAAAACCTGCGTTCAGCTCGGTATCTCAAGTCGGTGTACCTCTCAAAAACACCTCGGTCAGTCCCCTCTCCCTCCGGGAGAGGGCTAGGGTGAGGGGCTCTTCCAGCCTCAAACCAAATGCAACGCCGTGAGCAGCATGTCGATCGCCTTGATCCCCACAAACGGCACCAGAATCCCGCCCAATCCATAGATCAACAGATTGCGCCGCAACAACGCCGCCGCACTCGCTGCCTGCACGCGCACGCCGCGCAATGCCAGCGGAATCAGCACAACGATGATCAATGCGTTAAACACAATCGCCGAGAGAATCGCGCTCTGCGGGCTGGTCAACTGCATGATGTTCAGCACCCCCAGTTGCGGATAAATCGAGGCAAACAGCGCTGGCAGAATGGCGAAGTATTTGGCCACGTCGTTGGCGATGGAAAAGGTCGTCAGCGCACCACGGGTCACCAGCAATTCCTTGCCGATCTGCACCACGTCGAGCAGCTTGGTCGGGTCGCTGTCGAGATCGACCATGTTCGCCGCTTCACGCGCCGCTTGTGTGCCGTCGTTCATCGCCATACCAACGTCAGCCTGGGCCAGCGCCGGGGCATCGTTAGCGCCGTCGCCGCACATCGCAACCAGACGACCGTCGTTTTGCTCGTGACGAATACGCGCGAGTTTTTTCTCTGGCGTGGCTTCGGCGAGCACATCATCGACACCTGCTTCAGCAGCAATCGCAGCAGCGGTCAGCGGGTTGTCGCCAGTGACCATCACGGTGCGAATCCCGAGTTTGCGCAGCTCTGCAAAACGCTCACGAATCCCCGGTTTGACCACGTCCTTGAGGTGGATCGCGCCGAGCAATTTACCGTCCGCGCAAACCAGCAACGGCGTGCCACCGCTCTGCGCGATCTTGTCGATTTCCCGCGCCAGCGCCGGGGCCAGATCCGCGCGTTTCTGACCGAGGAAACTCAGCAGCGAATCCACCGCGCCTTTGCGATACACACGGCCCTGATAGTCGACGCCGGATAAACGAGTCTCGGCGCTGAACGGCACGCCCGTCAGCGTTTCCGGCGCCGGTTCAGCTTGCGGATGCAGACCGCGCAGGTATTCGACGATCGACTTGCCTTCAGCGGTGTCGTCGGCCAGCGAGGCGAACAGCGCGCCCTCGGCCAACTCACGACCATTCACACCCGGCGCGGCATACACCGCGCTGCAGCGACGGTTACCGAAAGTGATGGTGCCGGTCTTGTCGAGCAGCAGCACGTGCACGTCGCCCGCCGCTTCTACCGCACGGCCAGACTTGGCGATGACGTTGAGGCGCACCAGACGATCCATCCCGGCAATACCGATGGCCGAAAGCAGACCGCCGATGGTGGTCGGAATCAGCGTGACCAGCAGCGCCACCAGAAACACCAGCGGCAAGCTGCCGTTAGCGAAATGGGCGAACGGTTGCAGGGTCACCACGACCAACAGGAAGATCAACGTCAGGCCGATCAGCAGAATATCCAGCGCCACTTCGTTCGGGGTTTTCTGGCGTTTGGCGCCTTCGACCAGGGCGATCATGCGATCGAGGGTCGACTCGCCCGGGTTGACGGTGATCTTCACCAGCAACCAGTCGGACACCAGTCGGGTGTTGCCGGTGACGGCCGAACGGTCGCCACCGGACTCGCGAATCACTGGCGCGGATTCACCGGTGATCGCCGCTTCGTTGACCGCCGCGATGCCTTCGATGACTTCGCCGTCACCGGGGATCATTTCCCCGGCTTCGACGCGCACCACATCGCCCTTGCGCAGACTTGCCGCAGGCACCACTTGAAAGCTGCCATTGGCTTGTTTGCGTCGAGCGCTGAGGCCTTCGCTGCCAGCCTTGAGACTGTCGGCGCGGGCCTTGCCGCGACCTTCGGCCAAGGCCTCGGCGAAGTTGGCGAACAGCACGGTGAACCACAGCCACAGGGCGATTTGTGCGGCGACAAAGGTCGGCACGTCGGCATCCGGGAGGAAGCACAGCACGGTGGTGAAAATCGCCGTCAGTTCGACCACCAGCATCACCGGCGAACGCTTCAGCTGCCGAGGGTCGAGTTTGACGAAAGCTTGCACCAGCGCCGGGCGCCACAGGGCCGAGATCGCGGTTTTCGCTTGTTCCGGCGCCTTGACGGCAGCGGGTTTGATTGCGGGCATATTCATCGATAAGTCCTCAGAAGCCCATGCTCAGATGTTCAGCGATTGGGCCCAAAGCCAGAGTCGGCAGGAAGGTCAGGCCGCCCACCAGCAAAATGGTCACGGTCAACAGGGTCACGAACAGCGGGCCATGGGTCGGGAAGCTGTTCTGGCCGATCGGTGCGGTTTTCTTCATCGCCAGACTGCCAGCCAAGGCTAGAACCGGGAGGATGTAACCGAAACGCCCGATCAACATGCCCAGACCCAACATCAAGTTGTGGAACGGCGTGTTCGCGCTCAGGCCACCGAACGCCGAACCGTTGTTGGCACTCGCCGAGGTGTAGGCGTAGAGCAACTGGCTGAAACCGTGCGGGCCAGGGTTGCTGATGGTCGCCGCAGCACTGGGCACCGCTGCGGCAATCGCACCGAGCACCAGCACGCCGACCGGCATCACCAGCAAGGTCACCACCAGCAATTGCACTTCCCGCGCCTGGAGTTTTTTCCCGAGGTATTCCGGGGTTCGGCCGATCATCAAACCGGCGAGGAACACTGCGATCAGCACGTTGAGCAACATGCCGTAGAGTCCGGCACCGACGCCGCCGAAGATCACTTCACCGACCATCATGTTGACCAGCGCGACCATGCCGCTGAGCGGGTTGAGGCTGTCGTGCATGCCGTTGACCGAACCGTTCGACGCGGCCGTGGTGGTCACCGACCAGAGCACGGTAGCGGTTGTGCCGAAACGTGCTTCCTTGCCTTCCAGCGGTGCAGTCTGTTCAACGGCGGCATTGTTCAGGGTCGGGTTCGGTTGATATTCAGCCCACAACGAGGTCGCGCCGCCGATCAAGAACAGCGCCAACATACAGGCGATGATCGCGCGGCTCTGACGCAGGTCTTTGACGTAATGGCCGAAGGTGAACACCAGCGCCACCGGGATCAGAATGATCGAGGTGACTTCGAACAGGTTGCTCCACGCGGTCGGGTTCTCGAACGGATGCGCCGAGTTGACGCCGAAGAAGCCGCCACCGTTGGTGCCCAGTTGCTTGATCGCAATCTGACTGGCGGCCGGACCCAGCGGAATCACTTGATCAACGCCCTGCATCGTCACCGCATGCACATACTGCGCGAAGGTTTGCGGCACTCCTTGCCAGACCAGATACAGCGCCAGCAGGAGGCACAGCGGCAGCAGGCCATAAAGGGTGGCGCGAGTCATGTCGACCCAGAAGTTGCCGAGGGTTTTCGTCGATTTACGGCCGATGCCACGGCACAGCGCGACCAGTACGGCGAGGCCGGTGGCGGCGCTGACGAAGTTCTGCACGGTCAGGCCGACCATCTGGCTCAGGTAGCTGAGGGTCGCTTCGCCGCTGTAGGACTGCCAGTTGGTGTTGGTCATGAAACTGATCGCGGTGTTGAACGCCTGCGTCCATTCCTGGCCCGGCAGGTTCTGCGGATTCAGCGGCAAGTGATCCTGGAACAACAGAATCGCGAACAGCAGCAGGAAACCGGCAAGGTTGAACGCCAGCAGCGCCAGCGTGTACTTCTGCCAGCTCTGTTCAGCCTCGGGATCGACACCGGAGATGCGATAGCAACCGCGCTCGACCGGGCCAAGAATCGGCGTCAGCCAGGTGCGCTGACCTTCCATCACTTTGTAGTAGAAGCGCCCGAGGAACGGCGCCGGCAGCAAGACCAACGCAAAAAACGCGAGGATCAGCCAATAGTCATAACTGTGCATAGCCGCTCCTAGTTCCGATCCGCGCGCAACAGCGCAACCAACAGATAAATGAACAGCCCCACTGCCAGTAGCAGTGACACCCCGTCCAGAACGCTCATGGAAGATCTCCGTGTTACGGCGTATTGCCGCGTGTGGGGTGATTGTCGGAAAGGAGGCTGTAAAGGAACGAGACCGAGGGGGTTGGCTGGGCATAAAGAAAGCGTAAAGAGTGGGTTTATGCGGGCGTTACAGCAGGCATTTGCGTCGTCAGGCCAGGCCTCTTCGCGAGCAAGCTCGCTCCCACATTTTGAAATGCGCTCGCCCTAACAATGCATTCTCCTGTGAGCGAGCCTGCTCGCGAAGACGGCATAACCGCCAACATCGCACTCAACTGGCGCACAAAATGCAGCTATCCCACTGCAACCATCCCCGATACGACCCCATTCAACTTATTACGACTTGTTTCACCGCAATGGCACGCCCACTGCACGCGCCCTCCCCCGAGCTTTCCAAACCGTTCAGGGAGCAAGCGCATGAACACACAACTCAAACCCACGCTGGGCACGTTGCACCTGTGGGGCATCGCCGTCGGCCTGGTGATTTCCGGGGAATATTTCGGCTGGAGTTACGGCTGGGGCGTCGCTGGCACGCTGGGCTTTCTGGTGACTTCGTTCATGGTCGCGACCATGTACACCTGCTTTATCTTCAGCTTCACCGAACTGACCACCGCGATTCCCCATGCTGGCGGGCCGTTTGCCTACAGCCGTCGCGCCTTCGGTGAGAAAGGAGGACTGATCGCAGGGTTGGCGACGCTGATCGAATTCGTCTTCGCGCCACCGGCGATTGCGCTGGCCATCGGCGCTTATTTGAATGTGCAGTTTCCGGCACTTGATCCGAAACACGCAGCGGTCGGCGCGTATATCGTCTTTATGGGCTTGAACATTCTCGGGGTGAAACTGGCGGCGACGTTTGAATTGATTGTCTGCGTGCTGGCCGTCGCCGAGTTGCTGGTGTTCATGGGCGTGGTCGCGCCGGCCTTCAGCTTCAGCAATTTCGCTCTGAATGGCTGGGCCGGTTCCGACGTATTCGGTGCGCCAGCGATTGCCGGCATGTTCGCGGCGATTCCGTTTGCGATCTGGTTTTTCCTCGCCATCGAAGGCGCGGCGATGGCCGCCGAAGAAGCCAAGGATCCGAAACGCACGATTCCCAAGGCCTATATCAGCGGCATTCTCACTCTGGTTTTATTGGCGATGGGCGTGATGTTCTTTGCCGGCGGCGTCGGTGACTGGCGCACCTTGGCCAACATCAACGATCCACTGCCGCAAGCCATGAAAACCGTGGTCGGCGACAATTCGGGCTGGCTGCACATGCTGGTCTGGATCGGCCTGTTCGGGTTGGTGGCGAGTTTCCACGGGATCATCCTCGGCTACTCGCGGCAGTTCTTCGCCCTCGCCCGCGCCGGTTACCTGCCCGCTTCGCTGGCAAAACTCTCGCGCTTCCAGACACCGCACCGCGCGATCATTGTCGGCGGCATCATTGGCATCGCGGCGATCTACAGCGACGGCCTGATCAATCTCGGCGGCATGACCCTCACCGCCGCGATGATCACCATGGCGGTATTCGGCGCGATCGTCATGTACATCATGAGCATGCTCAGCCTGTTCAAACTGCGCAAATCGGAGCCGAACCTGGAACGCACTTTCCGCGCGCCGTGCTATCCGCTGATCCCGATGATCGCGCTGGTTTTGGCGGTGGTGTGCCTGGTGGCGATGGCGTGGTTCAACGCGTTGATCGGGCTGATTTTCCTCGGCTTCATGGCCGTGGGCTTCGGCTACTTCCTGCTCACCGGCCAGTTGCGCGCCAATGCGCCGGCCGACGCCATGCTCACGGGCCAATAAGCCCCCTGTAGGAGCTGCGGCACGCTGCGATCTTTTGACTTTGCTTGTTAAAAACAAAAGATCAACAGATCGCAGCCTTCGGCAGCTCCTACAGGGAATTAAGGTGCTGCGGGGATATCAGGCCTAGAATGGAACCACTGCGAAGTCGCTTCGCTCAAAAGTGGTAAGCAGCGTCGCACGGCGAAATCCTCGTCGATCGATCTGCCATTAAGGAGAGCCGTTATGCCCTGGTATGCCTGGTTGATTCTGGTCGTTGCAATCGGCTCGATCGTTGGCGGTTTGATGATGTTGCGAGACACCGCCAACAAGGTCGAACTGACCGATGAAGAACGCAAACGCGTGGCTGCACGCAACGCCGAAGCGGACGCCAAAGAAGCGCAAGACCGCTGAACCAGACCCCGCCCAATCGGCGGGGTTTGTGTTTTTTACGCGCTTTGGACTTATCTGCATGCTTTTTAGAAGTAGAAGTACAGTCACCATTTAATTTTGTGTGGTTAAGATGTGGGCATTGTTGCGGAGAGAGTTTCAGATGCGTTACTCGCAGGACCATAAAGCCCAGACCCATCAGCGCATCATCAAGGAAGCCTCGGCACGATTTCGCAAGGACGGAATCGGCGCCACAGGCTTGCAACCCTTGATGAAGGCACTGGGGTTGACCCACGGTGGCTTCTACTCGCACTTCAAATCCAAGGACGAATTGGTGGAGAAGGCCCTGCAAGAAGCCGGCGCTCAGCTCGATGCGCACTGCGCCATGTTGTTTTCTGAAGAGCAACCTTTGGAAGCCTTCATCGACAGTTACCTGTCCGAATGGCACTACACCTCGCCCCATGAAGGTTGCCCGTTGCCGACCATGTCTTCGGAGCTCGGTTTGCGCGGACAACCAAGCCCGACCACCGACGCGGTGCTCAATGCGCGACTCGAGCAAGTGCAGAACACCCTCGGTGGCGAGAGTGCCGCTGATCGCAGCATCGTGATCATGGCCACTCTGTTGGGAGCATTGGTACTTGCGCGTAGCGTCGAAGATCCTGAGCTGGCCCAGCGCATTCTCGGCGTTACGCGCGCGCATCTGAAAAATCAGCAGGACTAGTCTTTCCAGCGTTTGAACAGCACGCTGGCATTGACGCCGCCAAAGCCGAAGCCGTTGGACAACGCATATTCGATTGGCATTGAACGTGCCTCACCATGCACGATGTCGACACCTTCGCTCGCCGGATCGGGGTTGTCGAAGTTGAGTGTCGGTGGCACCACCTGATCACGGATTGCCAGCAACGTAAAGATTGCCTCCAGGCCGCCTGCCGCACCGAGTAGATGTCCGGTTGCCGATTTGGTCGAGGTCACGGGGATTTTGTTTTCTGCGCCGAACACACTCTTGATCGCCGCCAACTCGCCCAGATCCCCGACTGGCGTTGAAGTGGCGTGGGCGTTGAGATGCTGCACATCAGAGGCTTTAATGCCGGCCTGAGCCAGTGCCAGCTCCATCGCCCGTCGCGCACCGCTGCCGTCTTCAGGCCCGGCAGTCAGGTGATACGCATCAGCGCTGGTACCGTAACCGACCAATTCGGCCAGCGGTTTTGCCCCGCGCGCGAGCGCATGCTCCAGTGACTCAATGACCAGCAGCCCGGCGCCCTCGCCCATCACAAAACCGTCACGACCACTGTCGAATGGACGCGAGGCACGTTCCGGCGTGTCGTTGTAGCCGCTGGACAGGGCTCGGGCTGCCGCAAAACCAGCGAGGCTGACCCGATCAATCGCCGCCTCCGCCCCGCCGCACACAGCAATGTCCGCTTCGCCCGCACGAATCATGCGCGCCGCATCGCCGATTGCCTGAACACCAGCAGCACATGCCGTGACCGGTGCGCCCAACGGGCCTTTCAAACCATGCTGGATCGACACATGACCCGCCGCCAGATTGACCAGAAATGACGGAATGGTGAACGGCGACAAACGTCGCGGGCCACGGCTGTCCGTGGTGCGTACTGCATCGGCGATCGCACCGAAGCCACCTACGCCGGAACCGATGATCGTCGCCGTACGCTCCTGACCCGCAGCGTCGGTCGGATGCCATCCTGCCTGCTCCAACGCCTGCCGCGCCGCCTCCATGGCGAACAGAATGAAGCGATCCATCTTCTTCTGTTCTTTCGGCGGCGTGGCGCGATCGGGATCGAAACCGCCTTCGGCGTCCTCCGCCAGCGTTGGCACTATGCCGCCGACGCGGGTGGGCAAATCGGCGCTCACCGCTTCCGGTAGAGTGCGCAAACCAGATCGCGCGCCCAGTAACCGCTGCCAAACGACTTCGACATCACTGCCCAAAGGCGAAACCAGACCCATCCCGGTAACTACAATTCGACGCTGATTCATACCGCGCTTTCCTCTGACCAACTTGCAAGGGACTTACTTATAACGACTGGCCGCAGCACTGCGGGACAGGTTCGGCGCCATGACATGCCGGGCCGCAACGAAGGCTTGCCACTCGCCCGCATCAGGCAAGGATGGAATGGTGATTAACTCGCCCTGATCCAGGCCCGCCAACGCAGCATCGACCATCTCGCCCGCTTCCATGACCATTTCTGCAGGAATGCCACTGGCATCGATGCCGGAGCGTTCCCAGATTTCGGTTCGGGTCACGCCAGGCAGCACGGCTTGAATCTTGACGCCCGTGCCGTCGAGTTCAGCGTGCAGCGATTGAGTCAGGCTCAAAACATAAGCCTTGCTCGCACTGTACGTGGCGTTGAAACGCTCGGGGAACAGCGCCACTACCGAGGCGATATTAATAATCGTGCCGCGTCCGGCTTTGGCAAAACTCGCTGCCGCAGCCGAAGCCAAACGAGTCACTGTGGTGACGTTAAGCTGAATCAGACGCTCGAGCTTATCCATATCGGCATTGGCCAACAGACCATCAGCGGCAACCCCGGCATTGTTCACCAACAGGCTGATGCTTGAGTCGCTGCGCAGGCGCTGCTCAAGTTTGAGCACTTCGTCCTTGTCCGTCAGATCCGCTTTGAGCACTTCAACCTGAATGCCGTGGGCATTGCGCAAATGACTCGCGGTGGTTTCCAGACGCTCCTTGTCACGCGCCACCAGCAGCAAATCGAACCCGCGGGTAGCCAACCTTTCTGCGTAAATCGCACCAATGCCGGACGATGCGCCGGTGACGAGAGCGGTACCTTGGGGCTTGACAGCATTCATGACGGTACTCCTGAAATTCACAAAGGGAAAATGGGTTTCGATCATTGATCGCGAAATTATTATAGGCATAATTTAAACGCAATATGATAGCCGTAATTTTTAGCTGTCCGACGAACGCTCGCGAAATCCCCTGCTGGATCTGCCCGCCAGAAAACAGAAAGGCCGGTCAATGACCGGCCCCTTGGCGTTGAACAATCAGCTTAGTTCACTTCCAGCTTTTCACGGTTGCGATCAAGGATCGCCTTGCCGATACCTTTCACTTCGAGCAACTCATCAATCGATGCAAACGGGCCATTTGTTTCACGGTAAGTAACAATAGCTTTAGCCTTGGCTTCGCCGACGCCGGACAGCTCCTTCTGCAGCGTCGCCGCATCAGCGTCATTGAGATCGAGTTTTGCATGCTCTGGCGCTGCTGACACTTCAATTGAGTGAGGCGCTTTTAGAGACTCTGTGGGCGTCGCAGGCGCAGCAACTGCGGCGATCGAGACGCTGGTGAACAGTGCAAAAATCAGAGAATAAAAGTAACCGGTACGCATAGTTGAAGCTCCATGTCATCGAATTGAGAAGCAGCTTTTCCCAAGCTGCTCTTCAACCCTAGGTCATGGTGAGTACATGTCAAAAATGCGAGCGTTACAGGATGTGAAACAATCAGGGCTCGAGGCGGCGTTGCTGGTAGATCCAGTCGACGATCTCGCCGTCGGGGGTGTAGCCGCTCACGGTTTCGCGTAGGAGTTGGCGGACGCGGGTGTAGTCATCCTTCTCGACAGCAACCAACAGCTCGTTCAAGCGTCCCTTCAAAACATCCCAAGGCAAATGATCTTCGTTGGCCGTCATGATCATCGGGTGAGAAGTCGCTGCGACGTTATCCCCGATCAAAAGCTCCTCGTAGAGCTTTTCTCCGGGGCGCAATCCGGTGAAATCAATAGAAATGTCACCATGCGGATTACGATCAGAGCGAATACTCAAGCCGGACAGGTGAATCATTTTCTCGGCAAGTTCGACAATTTTGACCGGCTCGCCCATGTCCAGTACGAAGACGTCGCCACCTTGTCCCATTGAACCGGCCTGAATAACCAGTTGCGCGGCCTCTGGAATAGTCATGAAGTAACGAGTGATTTTCGGGTGTGTAACTGTCAGTGGCCCACCAGACTTGATCTGACTGTGAAATAACGGAATCACCGAGCCGGACGAGCCTAGCACATTGCCGAAACGCACCATTGTGAAGCGGGTTTTGTTGACCTGTGAGACATTCGCCTTATCGCCGAACATGACCGGAGCAATTTCCCTGCTGAGCGCTTGTAAAATCAACTCTGCAAGCCGCTTAGTGCTTCCCATTACATTGGTTGGCCTGACGGCTTTGTCGGTCGAGATAAGAACAAAGTTAGAAACACCTGACTGCAATGCCGCTTGTGCTGTATTGAGCGTGCCGATGACATTATTAAGAACGCCCTCAGCGATATTATGCTCAACCATGGGTACGTGCTTATAGGCTGCCGCATGATAGACAGTATCAACCCTCCACGTTTGCATGATGTCGTGCAACTTTTCTACATGGCGGATTGAGCCAAGAATAGGCAGCACTCGCACGGCGACAGCTTCCCGACATCCACGCTGCTCAAGTTCAGAAAGAATACTGTATAAATTGAACTCACTGTGTTCAAACAACAACAGCGTTGTCGGGCTGAGTGAAAAAATTTGACGGCACAGTTCGGATCCTATAGATCCCCCTGCGCCCGTGACCATGACAGTTTTTCCCGTAATGCAGCGCGCTAGAAGGTCAGGCTGCGCTGGCACCGCATCTCGCCCAAGAAGATCGGCGATGTCAACTTCCTGTATATCATCGACTTTAACTCGGCCACTGGCCAGGTCAGTAAAATTAGGTACGCTTCGGACATGAAGGGGAAAGCCCTCCAATAAATTAAGGATTTCGCGACGTCTAGCGCGGGTAGAAGACGGCAGCGCCAGAAGTATTTCCTCAGCCCCGGTCACGTCGATCATCTGCTGGATGTGTCTGGGCTTGTAGACCTGAAGTCCGGAAATAGAACGTTCGGCGATACTGGCATCATCATCAACAAAAGCCACCGGGCGCATGGTGCGCCCCATTCGAAGCGCAGCAACCAGTTGATTACCCGCAACACCGGCTCCGTAAATTGCGACCTTGGTGAGGCCGTCATCCCGACTGGTAAAGGGTACGTGCTGGGCAGCAATGAACCAGTCACCCATGAAATATTGACGCATACATAAGCGTAATCCGCCGATAATCACGAGGCTCAGCCACCAGTAATTGAAAATAATGGAACGCGGAATCACCGCTTCATGGTTGCTGTACCAATAGACCACCAATGCCAGAATCAAAGACGAAAGACTCACCGCCTTAATGATGACAACTAACGCATCATTACCGAAATAACGCATTACCGCCCGGTACATGCCAAATCGTATAAACAATGGAATGGCGACCAAGGGAGCGCAGAGAAATAGCCAAAAGTGAACCCGAAAAGGATTGTACATATCGTCTATGCCGAGGCGGACGATAAAGGCGAGCCACAGCGCTAACCAAACAAGCAAGCAGTCCGTCGTCACTTGCAGCAGCCGTTTTTGCCGTCGAGGCAGACTCAGCAAGAAAACCCTGAATTTATCCATAAGTCTGGCGCTCCCCTCACCTCATCGAATTTTTCTTTGCAGAATCAAATGTAGTATTACACGAAATAAGTGCCCCACGCGGCTCGCGAACAGCGGCGACTGGGCTTCGAGGGGGGGAGCCCCCCAGCGACACCTGAAAGAAGGCAATATGCCAGCGTCACTTCCAGAGCTTCCGACTTTAAAATGTGTGAGCGTCGGGAAAAAAAATGTAGCCAGAGCCTTCAAAACCTTACGTAGGGTCGGGAAAAAACTCAAAAACTCATCGAATTTGTTCGTCCATAGCCCTGCTTCCTTTGATACGGCCTACTGCCAGCCCACGCAAAAGGCCTACCCTTCGTCGAAATTACAGGACATCGTTCTCCCATGGCCCGCGTTTATCTACGCCCGAACGGCTTTAGCGCCAAATTCTCGTGGGGGTTCTGAGCCTACTTTAAATACATCAAAAACGGCGATTACAGGGTGAAATTCCATAGCCTGATACGATACCATGCGCGTCTCGAACGTAACCCTGAGCTCACCGAACCGGGCGAGCCCTTGAGCGACCTGTCGCTCCTTTTTTCAAGGCAATATACGCATGGATTCGTACCAACAATTTGAGCTTTTTCCGTCTTGCTCAATAAACGGGTAGCATTTCATCACTGCCAAAATTGAATGCCGCAAAGCCTCTGCATTAGAAATCGAGTCAAACACTGATGAAAAATTATTCAGCTAGCCCGTTAGAAATGATAAATAGTTTTTGGTGCAACAAGCGTTTGATAATGCAATTGAGCAAACGCGAAGTCCTCGGACGCTACCGCGGTTCGACGCTGGGTCTATCATGGTCTTTTTTCAACCCGATTTTGATGCTTGTTATATACACCTTCGTATTTTCGGTCGTATTCAAAGCACGCTGGGGTGTATCTGCCGACGAAAGCAAAACTGACTTTGCAATCATTCTATTCGTAGGACTACTCATCCATGGCTTATTCGCAGAGTGCATAAACAAAGCCCCCGGACTAATAACTTCAAACGTCAGCTATGTGAAAAAGGTAGTTTTTCCGGTCGAGGTTCTTTCATGGGTTGCTTTTATGTCGGCGCTGTTTCACGCCGCGATCAGTCTAGTCGTATTATTACTGGCACAGCTTGTGTTCAAACACAGCATTCCATGGACAGCGATACTACTCCCCTTTGTCTTACTCCCACTGTTCCTCAGCATCATGGGACTTAGTTGGCTTTTTGCTTCGCTTGGCGTTTACCTTCGAGACATTACCCAAATAACAGTAATGTTTACGACAGTCATGTTGTTTATGTCCGCTGTGTTTTTTCCTATTACAGCGCTTCCAGAGAAATATCAGGTCTGGATACGCATCAACCCGCTGGCGTACATTATTGAGCAAAGTCGTAACGTGCTCATTTTCGGTCAAGTACCAGACCTTCTTACTTGGAGCATAATGTTAGTGATCGGCGGAGTCGTCGCTTGGTGTGGTTTTGCCTGGTTTCAAAAAACGCGCAAGGGGTTTGCCGATGTACTCTGATCCAGTAATCAGCGTCGAAAATCTGAGCAAGTGTTATGAAGTGTATAACAAGCCGCACCAGCGGTTGCTACAAATGCTCTTCCGTGGAAAGCGAAAGTACTTCAACGAATTCTGGGCTCTTAAAAATGCTTCATTCAAAGTTAGAGCCGGCGAAACGGTAGGTATAATTGGAAGCAACGGCTCCGGAAAATCCACGCTATTACAAATGCTCTGCGGCACGTTGAATCCGAGTGGCGGCGAGATCCACGTACGCGGACGTATCGCTGCGCTGCTTGAGCTAGGTGCCGGTTTCAACCCCGAATTTACCGGAAAGGAAAACGTTTATCTCAATGCCGCTATTCTAGGGTTAACGCTTGCGGAAATTGAAGCGGCGTACGCTGACATAGAAGCTTTTGCAGAGATCGGCGAGTTCATCGATCAGCCTGTAAAAACCTATTCCTCCGGGATGTATGTGCGCCTCGCGTTTTCAGTCGCCGTGCATACCAAACCAAGTATTCTAGTCGTTGACGAAGCCCTTTCTGTGGGCGATGCGCGCTTCCAGGCGAAATGCCTGGATCGCATTAAGCAGATGAAGGAGTCCGGCGTCAGCATTTTATTCGTATCGCATGATGTTGCAGCCGTCCGGACTCTATGTGACCGTGCTCTGTGGCTTGATAAAGGAACTGTTCGGGCCATCGGTGAAGTATTTCCTGTTACCGCGCAATACACCGAACATCTTTTCGACCGCAAGCCCGAGAAAGCCCCTGACATTTCTTCACCCGAAGCCAAGCCCCAAAAACGAGAGGTACTTCAACCGATCAATCAATGGGGTTCGCACATTGGAATTATCCAGAGCGCTGGCGTCTACGATGCTGAAGGTGTCCAAAAGAATCTTTACACTGATCACGAAAAGATGATCATCAAGATAAAATTTAAAACTCAATCGTTAAATACAATTGAGGGACTGTCTGTTTCGTTCTCATTTAAAAATCTCGCAGGTAGCGATCTTATCGTTGGCAGCACCTGGAATCAAAAACTAAGTTTCACCGCTGATAATGGTAACACTCAGGAAGTTTGCTTTGAAGTTGATAATTACTTGTGCTCCGGTGACTATCTTCTGGTTGCAGCCATTGAAAACCGATCATCAGCAGCGATTCATTACTATGAGTACGTGGAAGGGGCACAGTACTTTTCTTCTTCATTTATAGGTAACGCTTCCGGGCAATTCATGCCGAGAATCTCGATGGTCATTTCAAATGATTCCGTGAGAACAGGAACACTTACACCATGAAAAAAACGACAGATGATAAAAAGCCGGCTGGTGAAGTTAACTCCAAGACTTACTGGGACTATCGGTTCTCAAATGATTGGGAAGAAAATTTTGGCCGCGAGCAAAGCATTTTTTTCAGCGAAGTTGCCGTCAACGGTTTTCCGGCTTGGCTGACAGATCAGATAAAAGATCAACAGCTCACGATGTGCGATTGGGGCTGCGCGCAAGGAGACGGAACACAAAACCTCGCCAACCGTTTACAACTACCAGAACTCGTTGGCGTCGATTTCTCTCCCGAGGCAATCGCCAAAGCGCGCGCTGCTTACCCCAAAAATCTGTTTATCTGTGACGACTTCCTCGGGGAAAGCTCCAGTCCTGCATGGGACGTGTTGTTTTCATCCAACACGCTCGAGCATTTCGCTGAACCATGGGACGTACTGGACAAGGTGCGCACAAAGGCGAAAAAATTCATCGCTCTCCTGCTACCGTTCAGAGAGAAAGACCTGATCGACGAGCATTTTTATTCGTTTGACTTCGATAACATACCTGCGAGCTTCGGGACTTGGGCACTGACACATAGCAGTATTACAGATACCTCCCAGGATCAGCCGAATTATTGGCCAGGCGAGCAAATACTTCTCGTTTACTCCAACTTGGACAACCACGAAGCTACGAAGCTTTATCTAAAAAATTTGAATATCGAACCAAACAGCCAGTTAAGGGACAAGATGGACCTGCACCGCCAACTACTGAAAACACAATATGACGAATTTGAAAAGGTTCGCGAAAGCCTTGAGGCACGCCAGACAGAGCTGTTGCTGATACATGCTGAAACGCAAGCAGCATTAAAAGCGAGCGAAGAAACGCAGCGCATCACTGCCGAAGCTCACAACCTCGTAGTCGACCAGCTTAATAGCAAAGCTGAACAACTTCACAGTGAAGCTGAGAAATTGCATAACCAAGTTGAACAGCTTAACAATACTGTTGAGCAGCTCTACGCCGATGCCAAGAAGCTGAATAGCGAGGTTGAACACCTTCATATTATTGAGGCTCAATATACGAAGGTCATCGAAAGTAAGTCCTGGATGCTGACCAAGCCCCTGCGGCTCGCCATGCGCATCGCGCGCCACGGTATAACTGCAGGAGACAAACGCTCGTTAAAAAACAAACTGCGTGGTGTCTACCATAGGCTTCCGCTTTCGACAGCAGTGAAAAAAACTGTTCGTCATTCATACTCCACGATTGTTGAAGCTCCGATTTCCGCCGTAAAAACGCAGCTGATGAGCGTTAATTTATTTGAGCTACCCTCCCTGCGTCCCGCTCCCCAACAGGAAGGTCTTGCCGACTATATATTTTGGGGGGTAATTGACTGGCACTTCCGTCATCAACGACCACAACAACTAGCTCAAGCACTGGCAGGCGCAGGTCGCAGGGTCTTTTATGTTTCCGTAAATTTGATTGACGACCCGAGACCTGGCTTCCATGTTGAGCAGCTGGATACGCACGGCCGCCTGTTCCAAATCAATCTTTACGCTAAGGGCTCTCCGGTAATCTACACCACCGCGCCAAGTTTCGACATTTCAGAGCAACTCAGAGGTTCGATCGGACAGGTACTGAACTGGGCAGGCACCCGCCAAATCGTTTCAATGATTCAACATCCGTTCTGGTACGAAACCTGCAACATGCTTCCTGATAGCGAAGTAGTTTATGACTGCATGGATCACCACGAAGGGTTTGGTAATGTATCCGAAGAAGTGTTGTCTATTGAACGCGCTTTGATGCGCAACGCAGACATTACGATTACAACCTCTACGTGGCTTGATGAAATTGTTTCAAAACACACACAGAACAGGGTTCTGATCCGAAACGCTGGAGAATACGACCATTTTGCCAACCGTCCTGGCAACGTTTACACCGATCCGCAGCAACGTAAGATCATCGGTTATTACGGTGCAATTGCCGAGTGGTTCGACGTAACGCTGATGGAGAACGTCGCCAGGGCGTTTCCACAACATTGCATTCTGATGATTGGTGCAGATACTGTTGGCGCTCGCGAAAAGCTTGCTCATCTGGACAACGTGATTTTTACAGGCGAAATGCCTTATGGCGAATTACCAAAATACGTTCACGCATTTGACGTCTGCTTACTTCCCTTTCAAGTGATTCCTCTGACTCTTGCAACCAACCCAGTCAAGGTCTATGAGTATCTTAGCGCCGGAAAACCAGTGGTATCCGTAGATTTGCCAGAGATAAAACAATTCGAAAATCTGGTACATGCATGCCCGACCACTCAGGATTTCATTCGTGCAATCAGTGAAGAGTTGGAGGCACCAAATGCATCCGAGCGCATTCCTGCGCGCCAGGCATTTGCCAGAAATCAGACATGGGGACATCGCGCGGTACAGATGATCAAGCGCATTGAGCAAGAACGGTGCGTACCCCGAGTGAGCGTGGTTGTAGTGACGTACAACAACATCGAACTCACCAAAGCCTGCTTGGCCAGTATCGTCGAGTACTCCAATCACGAAAATCTTCAGATCATTGTCGTCGACAACGCTTCCGCTGACGGAACCCCCGCTCTCCTCACGGACTGGGTGTCTCAGGGTGAAAATCGTAAAATCATTCTGAACGATGATAATCGCGGTTTCGCCGCAGCGAATAACCAAGGCTTGGCCATTGCTGACGGTGAGTTTCTGGTTCTTCTGAATAACGATACATTTGTCACCCCTGGCTGGATTCGTACGATGTACCGCCACCTGGAGCGTAACAAATCAGTCGGTATTGTTGGTCCAGTTACCAACAACATAGGCAATGAAGCAAAAATCCAGATTGCATACCAAAACATGGAAGAAATGCAGGTTGAAGCAGCTAAATACACACTTAGCCACATCGGAAAATTACAGCCCATTCAAACGGTCGCATTTTTCTGCGTCATGTTTCCACGCAAAGTTTATGAGGATGTAGGACCACTGGATGAAGCGTTCGGGCGAGGTTTTTTTGAAGATGACGACTACTGCCGCCGAATCGAACAACTTGGCTTAACGATTGCTTGTGCTGAAGACGTATTTATCCATCACCATCTTTCAGCTTCATTCAATAAGCTTAAAAGTGCCGATCGTCAGGCGTTATTCGATCAAAATAAAGCTACGTATGAAGCAAAGTGGGGCACTTGGACTCCACACGCCTACAAAAATGACGAAACTAACAGCTAACTCGATATTCAATGCGTCGAGCAAGATGGCTCGTCATTTAATAAAATCTACATAGGAACGTTTGTATGAAAATTATGTGCACTGTTGGCACCCGGCCAGAAGCGATCAAGATGGCACCCGTGATCCTCGCCCTCAAGGAACAGTCTTGGGCCGAAGTTCGGGTGCTGGCAACAGCACAGCATCGTCACATGCTCGATCAAGTGATGAGTTTCTTCGGGATCGTTCCCGACATTGATCTGAACATCATGAAGCCTAACCAGACACTTACCGAGCTGACGGCCAGGTTGCTGTTGGAGCTGGATAAGGTATTACTTGAAGAAAAACCTGACGTTGTTCTCGCCCAAGGTGATACGACGACAGTTTTCGCGATGTCTCTCGCTTGCTTCTATCGCCGTATACCGTTTGGTCACGTGGAGGCTGGCCTCCGCACGTGGGATATGCAGAACCCGTTTCCGGAAGAAGCCAATCGCGTGTTGGCGGGGCGCTTGACAAAATGGCATTTTGCCCCGACCCAAAGTTCAAAAAACAATCTGCTGCGTGAAGGTATCGCTAATCAGGATATTACCGTGACGGGTAACACCGTCATCGATGCATTGTTAATGACAGCTGCAAAAGATCTCACCCTGGGAATCGAACTTGACGACAGCAAACGATTGATACTGGTGACTTCGCACCGTCGTGAAAACTTTGGCGCCCCTTTCAAAAATATTTGCCGTGCCCTGAAAACACTCGCCGAGCGAAATCAGGATGTGCAGATTTTGTATCCAGTTCACCCTAATCCAAATGTGAAAGACATCGCCTACGAGATGCTATCGGAGGTGCCGAACATCATTCTGTGCGACCCACTGGATTACTCGCCATTCATTGCCGCAATGAAAAAATCCTACCTGATTATCAGTGACTCCGGTGGTGTACAGGAAGAGGCGCCAGCACTGGGAATTCCGGTACTTGTACTTCGCGACGAGACTGAGCGACCAGAAGCGGTTGATATGGGCGTAGTAAAACTCGTAGGCCCAAATTACGATCTTATTCTAAATGAAGCCCAAAGGTTGCTAGACGACCCTCAAGCCTATAAGGCAATGGCACGGGGCGTTTCGCCTTACGGTGATGGTAAGGGCGCTCAGCGTATCGTTGAAGTTCTCAAAGAGTTCTGCGCTTGACAAGGCTGGTTTACCTGTCACCGGTCGCCTGGACTAGTTTCGCGCAAAGACCGCAAAAATTCGCCCGCTGGTTTCACAAGAAAACCGGCGGCGATGTTTTGTGGGTTGAACCTTATCCAAGTCGTTTTCCTTGTTTGGCCGACTTCAAAAAAATTGGGGTAAACGACAAAATTGACGGCGAGCATTCAGAGCCTTGGTTAAGCGTGCTCAAACCTCGAGCGCTACCGTTAGAACCACTTCCGGCATCTGGACTGCTCAACAGAACGCTATATTGGTCCGAACTTATACAAGAAATAAAAAAATTTTCTAACCAGCAAGAAACTTTGCTGGTTGTTGGCAAACCCACCGTACTAGCATTGCAAATCCTCAAAGAACTTAAGAACTGCAAATCAGTTTACGATGCAATGGATGACTTCCCGACTTTTTTCAAGGGGCTCTCAAGATCAGCTATGGCTCGTCGTGAGTTGCGGATAGCAAAGACTGCTGATGTCGTCATGGCATCTTCGACGCAGTTAAAAACAAAGTGGAGCAAACAACATAACAATGTAAAGTTAGTACCTAATGGCCTTGACTCATCTTTATTGCCGGCGAAGTTGAGCACAATGAGTACAGTCTCGCCCAAGGTATTCGGCTACTTAGGCACAATCGGTGCTTGGTTTGACTGGCAGTGGGTTATTGATCTTGCTGAATCGCGCCCAAATGATTTAGTTCATGTTATAGGACCGGTATTTAACCGTTCGAGCATAAGACTCCCTGAGAACCTGAAAATTTTCGCTCCTTGCAGCCATCAAGATGCTTTGGTAAGAATGCTGTCATTTGACATTGCAATAATTCCTTTTTTACGAAATGAGTTAACTGCCTCCGTTGATCCTATAAAATATTATGAATACAAAGCGTTAGGTTTGCCGATAATTTCAACTCGCTTTGGTGAAATGAACCAGCATTGCAGTGAAAAAGGTGTATACCTCTGCGATCACAGACTTGAAATGGATGAAGCAATTTCATCCGCACTAAATTACACAACCACCGCTGCAGAATCTGAAGTGTTCAGAGTTGCGAATGACTGGGATGCAAGGTTCGACGCTGCGGAGTTATTCGAAATGATCTAGCAGGCTGTATATCCCCTGAGTTAACCCATCATGACTCTCATCATTCGCCGAATTCAGCGCCCACGCAGCGCGTGGTATCTACGGTTCGTCTAGCCAAGAAATTATTATTCTGATCCCTCAGTACAAAAGTTAGCCCATCAGATACCCATGCACCCGTTTTAAGCGTTCTAATAAGTGGTCCAGAACTCCACAACGTCTCTGGCTCCCCGACTTTCGTCACATAGACAGCTACAGACGTCACGCCCGGTTTAGTAATAGCCCAGCTTAACTCTGAAATATTAGCGGGTTGGGTGCATGAGTCAAAACGATGCGGTTGCACATCAAAATTTACATCCCGACCTGCAAACTTGTAACAAGCCACAAAAATCAAAAATACAAGTAAAATAAGTTTGAGTTTCACTTACCCAATACTCTTTGGTTAATATATTCGGAAAACTTTCCCTGCACTTGTAATCTAACCACTGAATGCAGTGCCTGAAGTTCAGATTCTGAAGCACTGCCCCTTCCGTTCGTGCAAAAGCATTCAGTAAATTTAAATATTGAGACGACCTTATTCCGGCCCTATTAAATATCGCTGCGCCAAGGGCCCAAGAAGTCTGAATATTGAAAGCTTCACCAGGTACATTTGTGAATACCACCCATGGAACCTGTTGTGACTTTGCAGGAAGACCATTCTTGAACGATAGTTCGTTGTATACAGAAACAAATGAAGGGAGATGATCACCATAAAAAGCCAGTATATAAGGCTTATTTCGTTTCTCTAGATAATCATGAAGCCTACCCAATTGTGCATCTGCGTTATGTATGTGCCCCAAATAGGTCTGCAACTCAGATTGTGCTTCTGGACTTAACGATCGAAGAATACCGCTATTGCCATACTTATCTAAGGTGGAGTCTTTTGAAGAATAAGGACCATGCGCTTCTATGCTCACAGCGAAAACAAATTTCCTTTCGTTATGATTATCAAACTGATGAATAATCAAATCTGTCAAACTCTGATCCGACATAAAGAAACCGTTTTTTTTCGAATCTTCCAAAAAATCGGTGATAGTTAGAAATTTATCGAAATGTGCTTTCTTGAAAAACTCGGTTCTGTTCCAAAAACTGCCGGTGTTACCGTGAATCGCGAGTGTAGAATATCCCGTTTTTTTTGCCTGAGCTGCGAGTCCGTCAACATCAGTAGAATCGAGTTGCATGTAAGGAAACTCGATTTTTGGATAAGCCAATAAAGGGCAGCCTGAAAGAACTTCATATTCCGTCCGTATAGTGCCACCACCGAACGTAGGAACCTTCATATAGCCTGCCCTCCCTTGTTCAACCGCGGCAGCGTAAACAGGTACGGCAGCGCGCAGTTCATCCGCCCCCTTAAAAAGAGCCGGATCGGAAAATGCTTCACTCTGTACGATAATAATATCGGGCATATTCTCTTGGTCGGAAACAGAAGCAGATACACCTTGATCCGAACCATATTTGTCAACGATATAATCAACATCCCGATAATTCACTGGTTCATCGTTGGCAGCCTTATCTTTAATAAAATTATAAATAATCTTGCTAATCACACCTGCGTGCAAAACACTGGTTTGATCGTTCCACGAAAAGCGCATCAGTCTGAAATCGTAAAATTTATCAGGAAAACCAAAATAACCCGCAATAGCCAACATACCGGTAAAAACACACGAAACTAAAAGCCTTGCAATGGATCTCTTTCTAAACACCCTACTTTCAACAAAAATGAATACAAATACAAATATAAGCGCCATCACAATCGACAACACTAGCCATTTTATATCGATATAACTTTTGAATAAATCAATCGCCCCACGATCCAAATATCGGACAAAAAGAATATCTTCACTTGACAAGGGTCGGCCAAGATATTCATTCTTTTTGAAACTCGCAAAATAGAATAAAGCCCCCGACGCTAACGCGATCAAAAAAGGAGCAACTAATCTATTAATTAGCAACAAAAGGGATATGAAAATTATAAAAAAAGGCAAAAAGTTACCAACACTTCCCCATGTAAACAAGTATACGCCCGGCTCTAATCCAAGCGAAATACGGTCAAACCACCAAATTAATGCCCATAGCGTTACGCTGAGTATGAATACACTTGACCAAGACGCAACCAGACGACTGTACCGCATGCACATCACCTGCAATTCAAACCGGCCCTAAATGAGGGGCCGGTTTAACATAAGTGTTCCAACAAATTGTATAAGCGTTTTCCAAAGGGCCTATTTTAGCCAACCCTCTATAAGTAATTCTCTACTTAATTGGGGAATATACAACGCATTGAGAATTCATTCTTAAACCCAAAGTGTTGTCTGGAAGCTCTGCGCCTGACTTCGATACACTGAGTTCCAACGAGGAACTATCGCCAATGCGATTCCTTCCGGTCACCATTCTATAAAGCACGTGCTCTGGAGCACCGGCGTCCGCTTGAAAATCAACACGAGCAGGTCGATTACTCGATGCATAGGCGGACTCAGTCGAAATTTGAGCAGTGTTCATGCACTGGCCAATGGAATATACAAATGCTTGATTAAAGATAGTATGACTAAAAAGAACTGCAAGCGCGCTCAGTCCTATTATTTTTGGAATTGGATACTCTTTCCAGTTCTGAATAATAAGAACCCCCACACCAACGCTCAAAATTATTGATGAGCCATAAAGATAATGCGCAGCCTTGATTGGAATTAGAAGAACAGGTGCGAGGAATAAAAAATAACCACATACATATATGAAAAAAGCTTTCAACCCGTAAACACGCACAAGCGCCAGGCATACCAGCGCGTGTAGGGCAATTGCCGCGTACATATTAACCGTTGAAACAAAAACCCAATTTCCTGCTTCACCAGTCAGGATAAGAAACGGGTAGGCCAAATATACAAAAACGCCCTCAGGCACGTTATGTATAGATGCTTTATAAGCACTAACATCAGGACTACCAAACGATGCAATCAGCGCCGGCAATCGATAGAGCATGAACAACAAAACTGGCAAACACCAAACAATAGCCGCTTGCCAAAACCGTTTTGTTTTGATGACCTGCGGGTCTGCCAGAATGATAATACCCATTAACGCAGGTAGAATAACCGCAGTTTCTTTAGACAGCATTGAAAGGCCTGAAAAAAGAAAGACCAATAACAATCTGAATAAGTTGTTTCCCAAGCGTACGTACTGATCAGCGCAGATAAAGGCTGCAATACCGAACAGAATATACCACCGATCCATCAATGCAGCTGACCAGCCTGTTGCCAATATACCCAGAGGGTTGATGATGAAAATCAAAGAGATCGTTAATGCCAAGGTTCGCTTAACGTTTAACTGCTTGCATGCACTATAAATAAGACAGCCAACCGCAGCATGGGTAAGAACGGCAAATAGATGCACTACGACTGGCAATCGTTCCATGAACAAAGCCAATAGTCCCTGAATCAAAAAGGAGAACGGACGTACGGGAACGCCAAAATTGCTTCCTTGCTGTAATGCAACATATGTTTCGAGATAACTTATAAGCCCGCTCGCTTTTATATGATCAAGTTTCTGCAACTCATCATGATTAAAATAACCAGGGTTAGCAATGAGCAGCAATAAAGCAACTATTGCAAAACTAAATATTATCAAATAATCAATATTTCTTTCACGGAACAAATTCATTGCATTCCACTCCCCAAAAAGATTCTAAACTTCAGTAGTCAAGGCAGGTTTAGAAAAGGATGGTTTAAAGTACTTACGGCAGTTGATCGAAGGTTTTTCCACCAGGTGCCAAGACGCAAAGGCAAAAGAGAACGCCAGCAAACTGCTTAGTATGGTCAACGAAAAATTGGTAGATTCAGGTAACCACATGACCACAAGTTGCTGGCATATCCAACCGTATAGGTAAACACCATAAGAGTAGTCTCCAAACTTGTTAAACCATCCAAAGCCTGGCGCGAAAGCCAAATAGAATACCAAATAAGGTATTAGTATTGTATAAGCAACACCGAAAGAGGGGGTACCGTGTTGTGACGCCGCGAAGAACATCAGCAGCAGCAAAACGCCCGGGCCGATATAAATGACGTCTTTATTGATAAGGCAAAAACTACCTATCAGAAACATCAAGGCAACATGCTGGTGATTTTCATAGAGGAACAGAAACTTCCAGAACTCGGGATTTAAGTAACCAGCGATAATACTAAAAAAGAACAGAAAATTGAAAACTGAACGTTTTTTCAGAACACCCAAAACCGCCAGCGCCAGTACGATAATGTACAGTCGAACTTCTACCACGAGAGACCATAAAGAACCGTTTATGGCTTTGTCATGTAGATTTTCAAACACCCCCGGCAAAAAATATGCAGTATTAAAAGCACTGATATTCACAAAAAAATATTCCCACACCTGTTGGGAATGCAAATAATCGGGAGCTTTCGTCAGACTCAAACCTAAAATGAAAACTGTGAAAAACACGCACATTATCAAGCCAGGGTAAATTCGAAGAATCCTTGAAGCACAGTAATAAATTAATCCATTTTTACTCAACGCACTTTGGGTGATCAAATAGCCACTGATTACAAAAAAGACATCAACGGCGACGCCTCCGATAAACTTATAACCCACCCATTGTAAAAATATATCGGCAGGGCCTTTGCCAGTAACCGCTGAGGCATGACCATAAATTACGGCAAGAGCAGCAATCAACCTCATTAAATTCAAATTGTTAGTTTTGTTCTTAAACAGTTCCCCGAGCGTATCATTTTTCATCGCCAACCTCGTTCGCCGTTGAAGCAATACGGGAAATCTTATGCTCTGCTATGAGGTACAGCGGTCTTGCTTTGGTTTCACCAAACACCCTACCGATATACTCGCCAAGGACGCCAATAAAAAACAATTGGATACCACCTATAAATAGCACTGTCACCATCAATGTTGGGTACCCTCGGACCACATCGCCCAGGAATAACGTCTTCAAGATAATAAAAATACCGAATAGAAAAGCGGTCAAAGCGACGATAAAACCGAGATAGCTCGCTATTTTCAATGGTGCAATTGTGAAGGATGTGATGCCTTCCAATGCAAAATTCCACAATTTCCAATAGTTAAACTTGGTAACACCGGCTGCTCGCGAATCTCTGCGATACTCTACCGCTACCGAAGGAAAGCCCACCCAAGCAAACAGGCCTTTCATGAAGCGGTGATGCTCCCTCAGTGAGATCAAGGCATCAACTACACGCCGGCTCATGAGGCGGCAATCACCTGTATCCTGCGGAATATTCACCCTGGATATCTTCAGCATTAACTTATAGAAAATTGAAGCCGTAAATTTTTTTAACCAAGATTCACCGTCGCGGTGAGTGCGTTTGGCATAAGCTACGTCAAAACCTTCTTCCCACTTATCAACAAACGCTAGCAACAACTCTGGCTGGTCTTGCAAGTCCGCGTCAAATATAGCGACTGCGTCTCCTTTCGCCACATCCAGACCGGCGCTCATAGCGGCTTCTTTACCAAAATTTCTTGATAAATTGACCGTACTGACACGATCATCTCGATTCGCCAACTGATTCATTAAAAATTGTGTTTTATCAGTGCTTCCGTCATTAACAAAAATCATCTCACAATTATAGTTTGACAACTGTTCAAAGACTTCACTCATGCGACTATGAAAAAGCTCGATTACTTCTTCTTCGTTATAAGCGGGCACCACAACAGATATTAATTTTTTCATGTCACACCGATTTAAAAACCCAGTAGCGAGAGGAACAAAAGTTCCAAATCAAAACGATCGCCGTAGCGATTCCTTGTGCAATCCATTTATTCCAGTTCATAAAATCAGCCAGCAAGCCGACAATCACAGTATTCATAAGCCAGCCAATACACACCATGATGTAAAATCTGGCTGCTGCTCCCGTATGAGACTGAGTGCTGTTAAACGTGTAGTAATAGTTAACAAAGTAACTAACGATGGAGCCGGCCATGTACCCTATTCCGGATGCCGTAGCAGCAAGCAGTCCTAAAAATTCGACTCCACACCACAGTATGAAATACTGAAGCAAGGTCGCGAGCCCACCTGTCAGCAAAAATTTAATTAGAGTGTTATCCATAATTTGGCGCCATGCACCATCAAGTTTTCGATTAGTATTACTTCCCATCAGGCCGGCCTCCCACCTTTAAATTTCCAAACCAAGATACATATAGGGATATACGCAATCATTAAACCTACTATCCCACTCAGCATCTTCAATCCAACCATCAGAGACAAAGGCAGGAGCCATACAATATTTATACTGATAACACCAAGAGTCACGAGTTTATGGCTGGCGAAGTATCGCGCAGCGTGCTGATAAGCGTGATTACTGTGAGCAACGTGTACTTTTTCGCCGTTTACAAGTCGGACGATGAGCGTCCATGTTGCATCAACGATGAACGCACCAAGCAATATAAGGCCACTCCAAAATAATTCTGGAGACAACCAAGCACCGTACAAAATAATGACTGCTAATGAAACACCCAGAAAACCACTGCCTGCATCACCCATAAAGATGCGCGCCGGAGAAAAGTTCCAATATAAAAAACCCAGAACGGATGCCGCCAACAGAAGAGCCAACCAAATTTGATCTGAATAACCGCTACACCAATAAACAAGCGCCAACCCTAAACAAGTAGTAATGGCTTCAATGCTTGCCAGTCCGTCAATACCATCCATGAAGTTATAAAGATTAAGTAACCACACCAGATAAAACATTCCTAACAATGTCCCCATCACTCCTAGATCAACTGGAGCATCATAGATAGTCAGTGGTGCGAACCCGTTCATCCAATATAACGCCCAAGAGGCGGCGGAAAAATGCCCTAGCAAGCGCCAGCGAGCAGGGATATGTCCGTGATCATCAGCGAATCCTATTACCGCCACCGCAATACCCGCACCCCACAACCCATAAAGTGCGTTCAGACTTAAAACATTCAGTAGAGAAAGACACGGTAGAGCCAAGTTGAAGGCAACTACAATAGCAACGCCTCCGCCCCTCGGGGTCGGAGTCGTGTGCGAACTGCGCTCATTGGGTACATCGATCATTTTTTTGGCTAATGCATAGCGCATCATCAAAAATGTTAATACCCATGACCCCAGCAATACAGCCAGCAATAAAGAAAGCATCATTTTATCTTTTTTCCTGATAAAAGTGCACAGTACGCTGTATCGCCACCTCAATATTTACCGGTGGACTCCAACCTAACAATATTCGATTCTTATTAATATCAACTTGTAATGAGTCACAAACACGATGCACTACCGCGCGTTTGCAGAGCAGCATGCCGACTGTCTTGAGCAATACACTAGGGACTGGCACCAGCCGAGACTTTTTCTTCATCGCGGACGCCAAAAGCCGCATTAATTTTGTTGTTGAAACATCGCAATCGTCGCTGACAAGGAAAGTATTGTTAGCTGCACCTGGGTGATCAATGCACGTCACAATAAAATCAGTAAGATTATAGATCGAAACAAAACTCTTTCTATTTTTTATCATTCCTAACGGCAAAGGAATATTTTTCCCAACGAATTTCAACATCGTCAGGAAATTAGCTTTTACGCCGGGACCGTAGACTAGCGGAGGCCTGATAATTACAATCTCCATGCCCGTTTCCTGTCCTATTTGTCTTAACCTCTGCTCCGCCTCATATTTGGAAATGGCATACGCATCTTCGGGGTAAGGTAAATCATCCGCCTGGAAAGCTTTGCCCGCCAATGTGCTTTCACCGTTGACTTTTATAGAACTGATAAAAATGAAACGTTTCACTCCTGCAGCTGCAGCAGTGAGTGCAAGACGAACGGTTCCCTCTACATTTACCTTGCGAAATGCTTCCATGACGTCGGTCACGTTTTCACGCATCACATGCACGCGGGCCGCCGCATGCACCACTACATCTATATGAGTAAAATCAGGCAGATCTGCAGGAGCTGTCAATTCCAGCGGCAATACTGAGCAGAGGCCACTTAATCTTGTCACACCCCGGACCGCTGCGACGGGTATATGCTTCTGGTCCACCATCAATCGAAAAACTAATGCCTCGCCGACCAGCCCTCTTGCTCCAGTCACCAATACTCTCGATGCAGTCATTTCAACTTACTCACTGAAAATGCACCGACCCAACAGATTATAAAAAATAAAATTTTATCGCGTTTCCTGCGACGACATTGCCACGCTTTAAAAGATAGACGTATTAACTGCGGACATCCCAAGCGCAAACAATCATGAGTTATTGGTGAGGCAGCACGCCCAAAAAGTTGTGATAAAATTTTGATTTGACCGAACCACCAACCGTCATTAATCATACTGTAGCGTGCCAGTAAGGGTTTCCACCCCTTATTTGCACCTACCTGATTACGTGCGTGTTGCCGGTAGTCCATAGACGGCCTTGGATCAATGTACCAGGTAAAGCCATTGCTACGAGCAAAGGCATAACAATACCAGTCATGCAGGCTGACATCTTGTATCTTGATCCAGTTCTGGCAAACCGCATGTTTCATGGAGGTGGCAAGTTCATTCGTCATGACGTATGTACAACCAGGGCCAGCCGCTTCGAACAAGTAGTCCCACGCAACCTGGGGTTGTGCTTTATCCAGTAGATGAGTTCTACCATCTGACCAGAACGCTGTTACATTACTGGAGTAAGCATCTACTTTTTTCTCGCAAATGGCTTCAATTGCCCGCGACAGTTTATCGATGTGCCATAAATCATCTTGATCAGCAAACGCAAGGAAGTCGTAAGTATCGAAATCCACATCACGAATTAACCGGAAAAAATTCCGTGAAGCACTTCCAAATTTTCCATGCTCTGGAAGAACGACTATCTCAGGATGCATTTTCGCGTAGTGTGCACACCATGACTCCGTTCCATCAGAGGACGGATCAACACTTATGTAAACGGTAACATCCACGAGCGACTGATGGAGGATAGAGGTCAGCTGCGCCTCTATCCATTCCATTCCATTGTAGGCAGCTAACAAGACTGCGACTTTTCGGGATCTAACCGACATTTTAATCCTGCAAATTGCCTACTTAGGAGCGAAAATAAACATCAATATCAGTGCGCGTTGGAATCCAACAGTCGTTTCAGATATTGTCCATAACCCGTTTTTTTCATTGATTCCGCCTGAGCTGCCAATTGTTCTGTATTAATCCATCCATTGTTATAAGCAATTTCTTCTAGGCAAGCGATTTTCAGCCCTTGTCTTTGCTCAATGGTATGCACAAAGTGGCTTGCTTCAAGTAGTGAATCGTGGGTGCCAGTATCCAGCCATGCAAAACCACGGCCGAGCATTTCAACATGGAGTGTTTTCTGGTCGAGGTAAGCACGATTCACGTCAGTAATCTCAAGCTCACCTCGCGATGAAGGCTTGATACTCTTGGCGATCTCGACAACGCTGTTGTCATAGAAGTATAGGCCGGTCACAGCGTAGTTAGACTTTGGAATGAGCGGTTTCTCTTCGATGCTCAAGGCTCGACCGGCCGAGTCAAACTCAACAACACCAAAACGTTCTGGATCAGAAACGCGATAGCCGAAAACCGTGGCACCTTGCTCTTGCGCGCTAGCCGAGCGCAAATTATCTGAAAAATGCTGACCATAGAAAATGTTGTCTCCAAGAATGAGGCAACAAGGGTCATTTCCTATGAACTCCTCTCCAAGAATGAAAGCTTGCGCAAGTCCGTCTGGGCTAGGTTGTACAGCGTACGATAGCTTTATACCGTACTGATCACCATCACCGAGAAGCTTGCGAAAACTAGGCAAGTCTTCAGGAGTTGAAATGATCAAAACTTCGCGCATCCCTGCAAGCATCAACACCGAAAGTGGATAGAAGATCATAGGTTTGTCGTAAATAGGCAACATCTGCTTAGACACACCTAGAGTCAGCGGATGAAGGCGAGTGCCCGATCCACCAGCGAGAATGATGCCTTTACGATTTGTCGTGGTCATTTGTTCAGAACTTCCCTAAGCATTCGGGTTACACCACTCTGCCAATCCGGCAAGTGTAGAGAAAAATTATTACGCAGCTTCTGAGTGTCCAACCGTGAGTTCAGCGGGCGTCGTGCTGGCGTCGGGTAGGCGGAGGTATCGATTGGGTTTATAACCGTAACAGCCAGTTCCTCACCGTTCGCCTTGGCGAAATCAATGACATGCGTAGCATACCCGTGCCAAGACACTTCGCCTGCCGCCGCCAAGTGGTACACGCCAGCCAACTCGGGCTGGTGCTGAACCTGCCGAATAGCCAATGCGGTCACATCCGCAATCAGATCCGCCCCGGTCGGAGCACCAATCTGATCGGCGATTACGCTGAGGGTCTCGCGATCTTTGGCTAGGCGCAACATCGTCTTGGCAAAATTATTGCCCCGTGAACCATAGACCCAACTCGTTCGGAAAATCAGGTACTTACATTTCGAAGCAATGATCGCCCGCTCGCCCGCCAGCTTGCTCGCACCGTAGTGATTCACAGGAGAAACTGCAGCTGTTTCCAACCATGGTGCCAGCCCTTTACCATCAAAAACGTAGTCAGTGGAGTAGTGGATCAGCCACGCCCCCAGTGCCGAAGCCTCTTCGGCCATCACTTGACTGGCCTGGCCGTTGACACGGTCAGCCAGCTCGGTTTCGGCCTCAGCTTTATCGACCGCTGTATAAGCCGCTGCATTGACTATGAAGTCAGGCTTGACCCGGCGAATAGTCGCACGCAATGCTTCCAGATCCGACAAATCTCCACTCAAGCCATTGGCCGAATGGCGATCCAGTGCGACCAGGTCGCCTAGCGGTGCAAGCGAGCGTTGCAGCTCCCAGCCCACTTGACCGCTTTTTCCCAGAAGAAGGATTTTCATGCCTTATTCGAACGATCGGCGTAATTCTGGTCGATCCACTGCTGATAGCTGCCGCTCTTTATGTGCTCAACCCACTCAGTGTTGGTCAGATACCACTCAACTGTCTTGCGAATACCGGTTTCGAAAGTTTCTTCCGGCGTCCAGCCAAGTTCACGCTCAATCTTGCTCGCGTCGATCGCGTAACGCAGGTCGTGACCCGGGCGATCCTGAACGTAAGTAATCAAGCTTGCATGCGGGCGGTTAGCGGAATCAGGACGCAGCTCATCCAGCAGTGCACAAAGCGTGTGCACCACTTCGATGTTTTGCTTTTCGTTATGACCGCCGATGTTGTAAGTCTCACCCAGGACACCCTCGGTAACGACTTTGTACAAAGCACGTGCGTGATCTTCGACATACAACCAATCGCGAATCTGATCGCCCTTCCCGTAAACCGGCAACGGCTTGCCTTCCAGTGCATTGAGAATGATCAGTGGAATCAATTTCTCAGGGAAGTGGCAAGGGCCATAGTTATTCGAGCAGTTGGTGACCAATGTCGGCAGACCGTAAGTGCGCGCCCAAGCACGAACCAAGTGGTCGGAACTCGCCTTACTCGCCGAGTACGGCGAGCTTGGTTGATATGGAGTGGTTTCAGTGAAGAGATCTTCCGGGCCTTCGAGATCACCATAAACTTCGTCAGTGGAAATATGGTGGAAGCGGAAGTTGGCCTTGCGTGCATCATCCATGGCCGCCCAGTAGTGGCGCGAAGCCTCCAGCAGGGTGTAAGTGCCTATAATATTGGTCTGGATGAACTCGGACGGACCACTAATAGAACGGTCAACGTGAGATTCGGCAGCCAAATGCATGATCGCATCCGGTTGGTGCTCACGCAGCACGCGATCGATTTGTTCACGGTCGCAGATATCAACGCGTTCAAATGCATAACGCGAGCTCTGACTCACGTCAGCCAAGGACTCAAGATTACCGGCATAAGTCAATTTGTCGACGTTAACGACCGAGTCGAGAGTATTGGAGATGATGTGACGGATGACTGCCGAGCCGATAAAACCGGCGCCGCCGGTAACTAGAATTTTCACGCGAAACCATACCCTTGAGTTGCTGACAGTGTCACCAACGAGCACCGTCCAATCCATGAATGCAAAAAAACCACCGAACATCAGGCCTCTGGCAGAGCCTATCTGAAACGATGTGGGAATTTGCCACTACCGAACAAGGGCTGCATTTTACAGCTTAATGAACGATTTACTAATGGATATAGACAAACAGCGATGCAAAACACTGAGCGCCTCTCACGGAATGCTTCTTACACGAGACGTTTGCGCGCTGACCTGGACGAGCGCCCCAAAAACCAACCGAGTACCGGGCCAATTAACATTCCCGCAAGAAGCGCTACAACCACAACGAGCGATACTGGAAGTTGAGGCCCAGACCACCCAAAAAACAACAGCGCTACCGATTGTTGGTTTTCAAGAATGAATGCCAGGATAATCAGCGCCAGCATCAGAATAAACACACCAAGCAACATGCGCTTGAGATTACGCATTAGCGCCTCCTCGGACTTCTTTCGCGAAGATCAAACCCCCTCCTCCTCTTCTTCATTCACCCGATCACGCAATTCCTTGCCTGGCTTGAAATGCGGAACGAATTTTCCGTCCAGACTCACAGACTGACCGGTTTTAGGATTACGCCCAACGCGCGGCGCGCGGTAGTGCAAGGAGAAGCTGCCAAAACCGCGGATCTCGATTCGATCACCGGTGGCCAGACATTGAGACATTTGTTCAAGCATGGTCTTGATGGCCAGCTCTACATCCTTGGATGAGAGCAGCCCTTGATGGGTGACAATTCGTTCGATCAACTCCGACTTCGTCATATTTTTCCCTTCTTTTTCAAGCAGCTAGATCAGCGCTTGAAAGGTTTTAGCACGCCCGGAAGATTTTGAACAGCCCAGGGATTGACATATCTTCCTGCGCATTGAAACGCCCGTTTTCAGGGCAGAAGCTCTATAAACATCCACCCTATCGACACATCACCAACATCGTGCGCGTCAGGTAGCCCGCAGGATTGAAGCCAAAAGGATACTGATCATCATCCTTGGCATCATCCGATCTGGTAATAACCTTGTAGCCTGCGCCTTTGCATTCTTTTGTGGCGCGCTTTTGACACTTCTCCCAACTCGAGCCCAACCCCGAGCAATCAACCTCGATGCCGCTGACGCCGCGCACCACATGCGTCTTGGCGCTCGTAGCGCAGCCCGCCAACATCAGCACACCGACCAACACGATAAACTTGTTCATTCACTTCCTTATGCCAGGCAATCTGCCCGACTACTGCGATCTTCAGCCTAAGCCTAGTCGCGAATAGACGATTGATCCGAATAAAGAAACAGACAATTGAGTAACAAGATTGGTTTCACGCGAGAGGTGCCTCTCCACCAAATCGCAGGCACAAAAAAGGGCGACCGAAGTCGCCCTTTTTAATGATCAAGCAGAACTTAGTTCTGTTTGGCCATTGCCTGGCGCAGCAGTGCCGCCATGGTGGTGTCGCCAGTAGGAGCTTCTTCAGCCTTCAGGCTTTGGATAGCTTCTTTCTCTTCAGCATCGTCTTTCGACTTGATGGAGAGCTGGATTACGCGGCTCTTGCGATCAACGCTGATGATCTTGGCTTCTACTTCCTGGCCTTCTTTCAGAACGTTGCGCGCGTCTTCAACGCGGTCACGGCTGATTTCGGAGGCTTTCAGAGTCGCTTCGATATCGTCGGCCAGAACGATGATGGCGCCTTTGGCGTCAACTTCTTTCACAGTGCCTTTAACGATGGCGCCTTTGTCGTTCTCTTGAACGTACTCGGAGAACGGATCGCTTTCCAGTTGCTTGATACCCAGGGAGATGCGCTCGCGCTCTGGGTCAACCGACAGGATAACGGTGTCCAGCTCGTCGCCCTTCTTGAAACGACGAACAGCTTCTTCGCCAACTTCGTTCCAGGAGATGTCGGACAGGTGAACCAGACCGTCGATGCCGCCGTCCAGACCAATGAAGATACCGAAATCGGTGATCGACTTGATGGTGCCGGAGATTTTATCGCCCTTGTTGAACTGGCCAGAGAAATCTTCCCATGGGTTAGATTTGCACTGCTTGATGCCCAGGGAGATACGACGACGCTCTTCGTCGATGTCCAGAACCATAACTTCCACTTCGTCGCCGACTTGTACGACTTTCGAAGGGTGGATGTTCTTGTTGGTCCAGTCCATTTCCGAAACGTGTACCAGACCTTCAACGCCTTCTTCCAGCTCAGCGAAGCAGCCGTAGTCGGTCAGGTTGGTTACACGAGCGGTAACGCGAGTGCTTTCTGGGTAACGGGCTTTGATAGCAACCCATGGATCTTCGCCCAGCTGCTTCAAGCCCAGGGAAACACGGTTGCGTTCGCGATCGTATTTCAGAACCTTAACGTCGATTTCGTCACCAACGTTGACGATCTCGGAAGGATGCTTGATGCGCTTCCAGGCCATGTCGGTGATGTGCAGCAGGCCGTCCACGCCACCCAGATCGACGAATGCGCCGTAATCGGTGAGGTTTTTGACGATACCTTTGACTTGCTGGCCTTCCTGCAAGGATTCCAGCAGAGCTTCACGCTCGGCGGAGTTCTCGGCTTCCAGGACGCTGCGACGGGAAACGACAACGTTGTTGCGCTTCTGGTCCAGCTTGATGACCTTGAATTCCAGCTCTTTGCCTTCCAGGTGCGTGGTGTCGCGCACTGGACGGACGTCAACCAGGGAACCTGGCAGGAACGCACGGATGCCGTTAACGTCGACAGTGAAGCCGCCTTTAACCTTACCGTTGATAACGCCCTTGACCACTTCCTCAGCTGCGAAGGCTGCTTCCAGAACGATCCAGCACTCAGCGCGCTTGGCTTTTTCACGGGACAGCTTGGTTTCACCGAAACCGTCTTCAACCGAGTCCAGAGCAACGTGAACTTCGTCACCGACATTGATAGTCAGATCGCCAGCGTCGTTGTAGAACTGCTCAAGCGGGATGAGTGCTTCAGACTTCAGGCCAGCGTGAACGGTTACCCAGCGAGCTTGGTAATCGATATCAACGATAACACCGGTGATGATGGAGCCTGCCTGAAGGTTCAGGGTTTTTAGGCTTTCTTCAAAGAGTTCCGCAAAGCTTTCGCTCATTTTAATTCCTGTAAATGAGGGCGAAGGATACGCCCATCTCCACACCCCAGACGGTGTGGGTTAGTTTCATATAGAAGAAGCGCCGCAGGACTATGACTGGTCCCCTGTGGCCTTCTTGGTCACCCGGCGATATCGCGAATGGCGATCTCGCTCATGATGCGTTCAAGCACCTGATCGATGGACAACTCCGTGGAATCCAGCTGTATGGCGTCAGCCGCCGGCTTAAGCGGGGCTACCGCTCGCTGGGTGTCACGCTCGTCGCGCGCACGGATCTCATCTAGCAGACTCGACAGACTAACACCCTCGACTTTGCCCTTCAACTGCAAATATCGACGGCGCGCTCTCTCCTCGGCACTGGCGGTCAGGAAAATCTTCAGCGGCGCGCCTGGAAAAACCACGGTGCCCATGTCGCGACCATCCGCGACAAGGCCCGGCGCTTCCTGGAACGCCCGCTGGCGCTGCAGCAGCGCCTCGCGTACGGCCGGCAATGCCGCCACTTGAGAAGCACCGGAACCGACGCTTTCAGTGCGGATGACATCGCTGACTTCATCACCTTCCAGAATGATGCGTTGCAACTGACCGTCGGTCGCCGCAATAAACTGAACATCCAGATGAGCGGCGAGTTTCTTCAGCAGCTCTTCATTGGTCAGATCAACACCATGGTTGTGCGCAGCAAATGCCAGCAAACGGTACAGCGCACCGGAATCCAGCAGGTTCCAGCCCAGACGCTTGGCCAGAATCCCGGCTACGGTGCCTTTGCCCGAGCCGCTTGGCCCATCAATGGTGATGACCGGTGCAATGTTGTTCACGACTGAGCCTCTTGTGCCACACGAATACCGACCTGCCCGCACAGCGCGAGGAAGTTCGGGAACGATGTCGCGACGTTGGCGCAATCATGGATGCGGATCGGTGCAGTGGCGCGCAGCGAGGCCACGCTGAAAGCCATGGCAATACGGTGATCGCCGTGACCATGCACTTCGCCGCCGCCGATCTGGCCGCCGTCGATGATGATGCCGTCCGGGGTCGGTTCGCACTTGACGCCCAGCGCCAGCAAACCGTCCGCCATGACCTGAATGCGATCCGATTCCTTGACCCGCAACTCTTCAGCGCCGGTCAGTACGGTGCGCCCTTCGGCACAGGCGGCTGCCACGAACAGCACCGGGAATTCGTCGATCGCCAGTGGAACCAGCGCTTCCGGAATCTCGATGCCTTTGAGTTTAGCTGCCCGCACGCGCAGGTCAGCCACAGGCTCACCGCCGACTTCACGCTGGTTCTCCAGAGTGATGTCCGCGCCCATCAGACGCAGGATGTCGATAACGCCAGTACGGGTCGGGTTGATGCCGACGTGCTCAAGCACCAGCTCCGAACCTTCAGCAATCGAGGCCGCTACAAGGAAGAACGCCGACGACGAGATGTCGCCCGGGACTTCAATGTGGGTCGCCGTCAGTTTGCCGCCGGATTCAACCGAAGCCGTAGCGCCTTCAACGCTGACCGGATAGCCGAAACCACGCAGCATGCGCTCGGTGTGGTCGCGAGTCGGAGCGGGCTCGGTCACAGTGGTTTTGCCTTCAGCGTACAGACCGGCGAGCAGCAGGCAGGATTTCACCTGAGCACTGGCCATCGGCATGGTGTAGGTCAGGCCTTTGAGCTTGTGACCGCCACGAATAGTCATCGGTGGACGACCTTCAGCCGCGGTTTCAATCACGGCGCCCATTTCACGCAGTGGATTGGCCACGCGATTCATCGGACGCTTGGACAGCGAGGCATCGCCAGTCAAAGTACTGTCGAAGTTCTGCGCAGCCAACAGGCCGGAGAGCAGACGCATCGAAGTACCGGAGTTGCCCAGATAGATCGGGCCCGGCGCCGGTTTCAGACCGTGCAGGCCGACACCGTGGATGGTCACGCGGCCGTGGTGCGGGCCTTCGATGACCACGCCCATGTCGCGGAACGCCTGCAAGGTCGCCAGGGCGTCTTCGCCCTCAAGGAAGCCTTCAACTTCGGTGACGCCTTCGGCCAGCGAACCGAGCATGATCGAACGGTGGGAAATGGATTTGTCGCCCGGTACGCGAATCCGACCGGACAGGCGGCCACCAGGTTGAGCCAGGAAGATCAGATCGTTGGAATTCATAGCGTCCACATAGGCCCTGCGGGCCAGGATTTTACTGAAATGCTCGCGGGCAACCCGGGCGCGCGTAAAGACGCCCAACAATTGGTGCCCATCCCCTGCATCGACCGCGTCGCGCAAGGCGTCGAGGTCGCTGCGAAATGTATCGAGTGTGCGCAGAACAGCCTCGCGGTTAGCGAGGAAGATGTCGTGCCACATCACCGGGTCGCTTCCGGCGATTCTTGTGAAATCGCGAAAACCACCGGCAGCGTAACGGAAGATCTCAAGGTTTTCATTGCGCTTGGCCAACGAATCGACCAGACCGAAAGCCAGCAAGTGTGGCAGATGACTGGTCGCGGCCAGCACTTCATCGTGACGCTCGACCTGCATGTGCTCGACGTCGGCGCCCAATTCGCGCCACAGACGATCAACCACCGCCAGCGCGGCCGGATCGGTTTGCTCGAGCGGCGTGAGAATCACTTTGTGACGACGGAACAGTTCGGCATTGGAAGCTTCCACCCCGCTCTGCTCGGAACCGGCGATCGGATGGCCCGGCACGAAACGCGGCGGCATCGCGCCAAACGCTTCGGTTGCCGCGCGCACCACATTGCCTTTGGCGCTGCCGACATCAGTCAGAATCGCCTGCCCGAGATCCATGCTCGCCAAACGCGCTAGCACTTTTTCCATGGCCAGAATCGGCACCGCCAGTTGAATCACGTCAGCTCCCTGGCATGCAGCCGCCAAGTCATCCTCACAACGATCGACCACACCCAACTCGACCGCGAGCTTGCGCGATTGCGGATCGAGATCGACCCCGACCACTTCACGGCATACGCCGCTTTCACGCAAGCCTTTGGCAAACGAACCACCGATCAACCCCAGACCGACCACCACAAGGCGACCGATCATAGGTGCAGCAGATTGCAGTGCAGTGACATCACCCACGAGCCAGAACCTTGCGCAGCGCTTCGAGGAAGCGGCTGTTTTCCGCTGGCAGACCGATTGTCACTCGCAGGTGATTCGGCATGCCGTAGTTGGCCACCGGACGCACGATCACACCTTCGCGCAGCAAACCCTGGAATACCGGGGCTGCAACTTGTGCGAGATCGACGCAGATGAAATTGCCCTTGGATTCGATCCAGTTCAGGCCCAGCTCACGGAAACCGGCCTGCAGCTGCTGCATGCCCGATTCGTTGAGCTGGCGGCTTTGCGCCAGATATTCTTCGTCCTTCAACGCTGCGCAGGCTGCCGCCAGAGCGAGGCTGTTGACATTGAATGGCTGACGAACACGATTGAGCACATCGGCGACAACCGGGGTCGACAGGCCGTAACCAACGCGCAATGCCGCCAAACCGTAAGCCTTGGAGAAAGTGCGCGACACCAGCAGGTTCGGGTAAGCGGCGAGGAAATCCAGACCGTCCGGCAAATCACTGCCTTCGGCGTATTCGATGTAAGCCTCGTCCAGCACCACCAGCACATGCTCCGGAACATCCTGCAGGAACTCGTCCAGCGCTTCAGCGCCGAACCAGGTGCCGGTCGGGTTGTTCGGGTTGGCGATGAACACCACGCGGGTGTTGGCGTCGATGGCCGCGAGCATTGCAGGCAGGTCATGCCCCCAATCCTTCGCCGGCACCACTTTGGCCTGAGCGCCGACCGCTTGAGTGGCGATCGGGTACACCGCAAACGCGTGCTCACTGAACACCGCGTTGAGGCCCGGTGCCAGATAGGCGCGCGCGACCAGCTCAAGAATGTCGTTGGAACCGTTGCCCAAGGTGACCTGGTTCAGCTCGACACGGCATTGCTCGGCCAGCAGGGATTTCAGCGCGAAACCGTTGCCATCCGGATAACGGGTCAGCTCGGCCAGCTCTTCGCGGATCGCCGCCAAGGCTTTTGGACTGGCGCCCAGCGGATTTTCATTGCTCGCCAGTTTGACGATTTTTGCCGGATCCAGATCCAGCTCGCGCGCCAGTTCGTCCACAGGCTTGCCCGGAACGTACGGCGAAAGTTGTTGCACGCCCGGCTGTGCCAGAGCGAGGAAGTTGCCACTCATTTGCTACCACCCCTTAGAGAACTGCTTTCGGGTAGGAACCCAGCACTTTGAGTGCTACTGCTTCCTGACTGATCTTTTCCAGCACACCTTTGATCAACGGATCACGGTGGTGGCCGACGAAGTCGATGAAGAACACGTAGGTCCATTTACCGCTGCGCGATGGACGGGTTTCGATGCGGGTCAGGTCGATCCCGTTGTCGTGGAACGGCACCAGCAGCTCGTGGAGCGCGCCGGGCTTGTTGCTCATCGACACGATGATCGACGTCTTGTCGTCGCCGGTCGGCGGCACTTCCTGGTTACCAATCATCAGGAAGCGCGTCGAGTTGTCCGGACGGTCTTCGATCTTCTCGGCCAGACGCGTCAGGCCATACAGACCGGCCGCCATGTCACCGGCAATCGCCGCCGAATTCCACTCGCCTTTGACCCGCTTGGCCGCCTCGGCGTTGCTCGACACCGCGACGCGCTCGACATTCGGATAGTGCGCGTCCAGCCACTTGCGGCACTGGGCCAGCGACTGCGCGTGGGAATAGATGCGGCTGATGCTGTCGGTCTTGGTGTTTTCACCGACCAACAGGTGATGGTGAATACGCAGCTCGACTTCGCCACAGATGACCATGTCGTGTTCGAGAAAGCTGTCCAATGTGTGGTTGACCGCGCCTTCGGTGGAGTTTTCCACCGGCACCACGCCAAAATTCACCGCACCGGCGGCGACTTCACGGAACACTTCGTCGATCGCCGCCATTGGCTTGCTGATCACCGCGTGACCGAAGTGTTTCATGGCTGCCGCTTGGGTGAAGGTGCCCTCAGGGCCGAGGTAAGCCACTTTCAGCGGCTGCTCGAGCGCCAGGCACGACGACATGATTTCACGGAACAACCGCGCCATCTCTTCGTTGCCCAGCGGCCCCTGATTGCGCTCCATCACACGCTTGAGCACCTGAGCTTCACGCTCAGGACGATAGAACACCGGCACTTCGCCTTCGGCCAGCGAGGCCATCTTTACTCGCGCGACTTCCTGGGCGCAACGCGCACGCTCACTGATCAGCTCCATGACTTTGGTGTCCAGAGCGTCAATGCGAACGCGCAATGCCTTGAGTTCTTGCTCGGACATCAGCCGTGTTCCTTCTCGAATTCAGCCATGTACGCCACCAGCGCGTTGACCGCAGTGATGTCGACAGCGTTATAGATGGAGGCGCGCATGCCGCCCACGGAGCGGTGACCCTTCAGGTTAAGCAGACCGCGCGCTTCGGCACCGACCAGGAACGGCTTGTCCAGACGATCATCGGCCAGACGGAATGGCACGTTCATCCACGAGCGATCCGATTTGTTGATCGGGTTGCTGTAGAGGCCGCTGGCGTCGATGAAGTCGTACAGCGTGCGCTGTTTGACGTCGTTGAGTTTGGCGATCGCGTCAACGCCGCCCTGCTCTTTCAGCCACTGGAACACCAGACCGGACAGGTACCAGGCCAGGGTCGGCGGGGTGTTGTACATCGAGCCGTTATCTGCGGCGACTTTGTAGTCGAGCATGGTCGGGCACAGCGCACGCGCCTTGCCGAGCAGGTCTTCGCGGATGATGTTGACGACGATGCCACTCGGGCCGATGTTCTTCTGGGCGCCGGCGTAGATCATGCCGAAACGCGAGATATCGACAGGACGCGACAGAATGTCGGAAGACATGTCAGCCACCAGCGGCACGTCACCGACTTCCGGGATCCACTGGAATTCCAGACCGCCGATGGTTTCGTTCGGTGCGTAGTGAACGTAAGCGGCGTCTTTCGACAGGTTCCACTCGTTCTGGCCCGGGATGGCGAAATAGTCGTAAGGCTTGGCGGTGGCGGCGACGTTGACGTGGCCGTAGCGCGAGGCTTCTTCGATGGCTTTCTGCGACCAGATACCGGTGTCGATATAGTCGGCAGAACCGCCTTCAGGCAGCAGGTTCAGTGGAATCTGCGCGAATTGCTGGCTGGCGCCACCTTGCAGAAACAGCACTTTGTAGTTCGAAGGGATATTCAGCAGGTCACGCAGATCCTGCTCGGCCTGGGTGGCAATGGACACGAACTCATCGCTGCGATGGCTCATTTCCATGACCGACAGACCCTTGCCGTGCCAATCAAGGAGTTCACCCTGGGCGCGCTGCAGGACAGCTTCAGGAAGCGCCGCAGGACCGGCGCAGAAGTTATAGGCTCGCTTGCTCACATCCAATCTCGCTCTGATTTGGTGGTCACTTAAATCTTTTGGTCTGCGGATGATCGTTCCCACGCTCTGCGTGGGGATGCATCCAATGACGCTCTGCGTCATGGGACGCGGAGCGTCCCGAGCGGCATTCCCACGCAGAGCGTGGGAACGATCCCGTACAGTGTTGCAAATTTTCAAACAGGACAAATAACAAGGGGGCGAATTCTCATCCGCCCCCTTGCTTGTCCGCTTATTCTTGCGGTTCTTCGTCTGCTGCGGCGTCGAGTTGCTGATCTTCACCAGCATCGTCGTTTACGACAGTGCCTTCGAATTCCTCGCCCTCTTCCCCTTCAAGCTCTTCGCCTTCGACTTCCGAAGGCTCCTGAACCCGCTCCAGACCGACCAGGGTTTCATCCTTGGCCAGTTTGATCAGCGTCACACCTTGGGTGTTACGGCCCAGGCTCGACACTTCGTCGACACGGGTACGCACCAGGGTGCCCTGATCGGAGATCAGCATGATTTCTTCACCGTCCTGCACCTGAACCGCACCGACCAGACGGCCGTTACGCTCGTTGCTGACCATGGCGATAACGCCCTGACCGCCACGCTTGTACTCAGGGAACTCGGTGATCGCCGTACGCTTGCCGTAGCCGCGCGCGGAAGCAGTGAGAATTTCGCTGCCTTCTTCCGGAATCAGCATGGAGATCAGCTTCTGCCCTTCTGGCAGACGCATGCCACGCACACCGCGGGCGGTACGGCCCATGGCGCGAACTTCGGATTCCTTGAAGCGCGTAACTTTGCCGCCGTCGGAGAACAGCATGATTTCCTGCTCGCCGTCGGTGACAGCCGCGGAGATCAGGATGTCGCCTTCGTCCAGTTCCAGCGCGATCAGACCAACGCTGCGCTGACGACTGAAGGCTACCAGCGGCGTCTTCTTGACCGTACCGTTGGCGGTCGACATAAAGATGAACGGCGCTTTTTTACGATCAGCAGCCTTGATACGGGCACGACGTTCTTCGTCGGTCTCGTTGCTGTTTTCGATTTCCTCTACATCAACCTCAACGCCTTCAGCCTCTTCTTCTTCAGCCTGACGCTTCATGGCTTCGAGATCGACCGGCAGCATGGTGGTGATGTATTCGCCTTCGCTCAATGGCAGAAGGTTGACCAGCGGACGACCACGGGCAGCGCGGGACGCTTCCGGGATTTCGTAGGTCTTGAGCCAGTACACTTTGCCTTTGCTGGAGAACAGCAGCAGCGTGGTGTGGCTGTTGGCAACGAGCAGGTGAGCGATGTAGTCCTCATCCTTGACGCCGGTCGCCGATTTGCCTTTGCCGCCACGACGCTGAGCCTGGTACGCAGCCAATGGCTGGGTCTTGGCATAGCCACCGTGGGAGATGGTCACAACGCGCTCTTCTTCCGGGATCATGTCACCCAGGGTCAGATCGAGACGGGCATCGAGAATCTCGGTGCGGCGCACGTCGCCGTATTCGGCACGAATCACTTCCAGCTCTTCGCGGATCACTTCCATCAGGCGCACAGCGCTGTTGAGGATGCGGATCAGCTCGCCGATCTGGTTGAGGATCTCTTGATACTCGGCCAGCAGTTTTTCGTGTTCCAGACCGGTCAGACGGTGCAGACGCAGTTCCAGAATGGCTTGCGCCTGTTCTGGCGACAGGAAGTATTTGCCTTCGCGCAGACCGTATTGCGGATCGAGATTTTCCGGACGGCACGAATCGGCACCGGCACGTTCAACCATCGCGACCACGGCCGAGGATTCCCACGGCGTGCTGATCAGCGCTTCTTTAGCTTCCGACGGGGTCGGCGACGCTTTGATCAGGGCGATAACCGGGTCGATGTTCGACAGGGCAACGGCCTGACCTTCGAGGATGTGACCACGCTCGCGCGCTTTGCGCAGTTCGAACACGGTACGGCGGGTAACCACTTCGCGACGGTGACGGACGAAGGCTTCCAGCAGATCCTTGAGATTCAGGATGCGTGGGCGGCCGTCGATCAGCGCAACGATGTTGATGCCGAATACCGATTGCAGCTGGGTCTGGGCGTAGAGGTTGTTGAGGATCACCTCAGGCACTTCGCCGCGACGCAGTTCGATCACGACCCGCATACCGTCCTTGTCGGACTCGTCGCGCAGTTCGGTGATGCCTTCCAGCTTCTTCTCTTTAACCAGCTCGGCGATCTTCTCGATCAGACGCGCCTTGTTCAACTGGTAAGGGAGTTCGGTGATGACGATCTGCTGACGGCCACCGACCTTGTCGATGTCTTCAATGATCGAACGAGCGCGCATGTAAATACGCCCGCGACCGGTGCGGTAGGCTTCGATGATACCGGCGCGACCGTTGATGATCGCGGCGGTCGGGAAGTCCGGACCGGGGATGTATTGCATCAGTTCATCGACGGTCAGCTCAGGGTTGTCGATGAGCGCCAGGCAACCGTCGATGACTTCACCGAGGTTGTGCGGCGGGATGTTGGTCGCCATGCCCACGGCGATACCGCTGGAGCCGTTGACCAGCAGGTTGGGGATACGGGTCGGCATGACCGCCGGGATCATTTCGGTGCCGTCGTAGTTCGGCACCCAGTCCACGGTTTCTTTGTGCAGGTCAGCCAGCAGTTCGTGCGCCAGCTTGGTCATGCGCACTTCGGTGTATCGCATCGCCGCAGCGTTGTCGCCGTCGACCGAACCGAAGTTGCCCTGACCGTCTACCAGCAGGTAGCGCAGGGAGAAAGGCTGGGCCATACGAACGATGGTGTCGTACACCGCGGTATCACCGTGCGGGTGATACTTACCGATCACGTCGCCGACAACACGGGCAGATTTCTTGTACGGCTTGTTGTAGTCGTTACCCAGCTCGCTCATCGCGAACAGTACGCGACGGTGCACGGGCTTGAGGCCATCGCGCGCATCCGGCAGTGCACGGCCGACGATTACGCTCATCGCGTAGTCGAGGTAGGACTGCTTCAGCTCGTCTTCGATATTGACCGGGAGGATTTCTTTGGCCAGTTCGCCCATGAGAAGCCTGATTCCTTTTTCTGGTGAAACTTCGTCATATCCATATGGGACCAACGAAGCTCGTCGGGGCCGGCCGAGTGCCATGCGCCGACTTACGACAAATCAACATTGGAGCGTGGATTTGCGCAGTAAAGACAGCTTCGTGAAGCTGCCTCGGAAAACGCCGGATGTTATCACAAAGGCCGCCACGCACCTATCCCCCAGATGCGCATGGAGCATAGTTAGTTGACCGGTGACAGGCTTAACGGGGACGAGAGAGGCTTAGAGCTTCTTTGAATGCAGAAATGGGGCTCGGTTTAACGATGTTTATTGACATTTAGGGGTGCGCACACCTGTAGGAGCTGCCGAAGGCTGCGATCTTTTGACTTTGTCTTCTAAAAACAAAGTCAAAAGATCGCAGCCTTCGGCAGCTCCTACATTGAGTGTCACCGCATCAATGCAGGCGTTTGCGGCACATCAACTGGGCCATTTTCGCGGTATCCGGGCGCTCGACAATGCCCTTCTCGGTGACGATCGCGTCGATCAGATCCGCCGGCGTCACGTCAAACACCGGGTTGAACGCTTCAACGTCGGCACCGACGCGCTTGCCGCCGACTTCCAGCAACTCGGCGCCATCGCGCTCTTCGATCGGGATGTCGTCGCCGCTGGCAAGGTTCATGTCGATGGTCGAACTCGGCGCCACCACCATGAAACGCACGCCGTGGTGCATGGCGTTGACCGCCAGTTGATAGGTGCCGATCTTGTTCGCCACGTCACCATTGGCAGTGATGCGGTCGGCGCCCACGATCACCCAGGTCACACCTTTGGTTTTCATGATGTGTGCAGCAGCGGAGTCGGCGTTCAGGGTCACCGGAATGCCTTCGTTGGCCAGTTCCCACGCGGTCAAACGCGAGCCTTGCAGCCACGGACGGGTTTCGTCGGCGTAAACGCGCTCGACCATGCCTTCAATAAAGGCTGCGCGAATCACACCCAGCGCGGTACCGAAACCGCCCGTCGCCAGCGCGCCGGTGTTGCAGTGGGTCAGAATCGCCTGAGCATTGCCTTGATGCTTGCGGATCAGGTCGACGCCGAGCTGCGCCATGGTCAGGTTGGCTTCGCGATCGCTTTCATGAATGGCGATCGCCTCAGCTTCCAGCGCCGCCAGCGGATCGGCGTTTTCTTTCAGGCGATCCAGTCGATCATGCATACGACCCAGCGCCCAGAACAGATTGACTGCGGTCGGACGGGAATCAGCCAGCAAGGCGAAATCCTCTTCCAGCGCCGCGTACCAGTCGCCACCTTCAGCGATCCGCGCGCGCGCGGCGAGCACGATGCCGTAGGCCGCACTGATGCCGATGGCCGGCGCGCCACGCACCACCATCGAGCGAATCGCCTCAGCCACGCCGGCGGCGCTGGTGTAGGCAATCCACGTTTCTTCGAACGGCAAAATACGCTGATCCAGCAGGTGCAGCGCGCCGTCTCGCCAATCGATGGCCTTCACTTTCTCCGCAGCCAACAGTCGATCGCGCATCCCACACCCCGCACTCATGAACAAAAGCCGCCGATTATAGCGATCCCCCCGCGAAGACGCTCGGGTATACTTCGCCATCCTTTACAAAAGCACTGGAACCGACCCTCGATGCCGAAACCTGCCATTGCGCTCGACTTATTATTGCTGCCGACCTGGCTGGTACCCGTCGAACCCGCTGGCGTTGTGCTCAAGGAGCATGGCCTGGGCATCCGCGACGGTCGCATCGTGTTTATCGGCCCGCGCGCCGAAGCATTGAAGTGTAACGCCAGCGAAGTCCGTGAATTGCCGGATGTGCTGCTCGCCCCCGGCCTGATCAATGCGCACGGTCACGCGGCGATGACGCTGTTCCGCGGCCTGGCCGATGATCTGCCGCTGATGACCTGGCTGGAAAACCACATCTGGCCGGCCGAAGCGAAATGGGTCGATGAAGATTTCGTCCGCGACGGCACTGATCTGGCCATCGCCGAGCAGATCAAAGGCGGCATCACCTGCTTCTCGGACATGTACTTCTTCCCGAAAGTCGCCAGCGAGCGCGTGCACAACAGCGGCATTCGCGCGCAAATCGCGATTCCGATCCTTGATTTCCCGATCCCGGGCGCGAGCAGTGCCGATGAAGCCATTCGTCAGGGCGTCGAGTTGTTCGGCGACTTGAAGCATCACGAACGCATCAAGATCACCTTCGGCCCTCATGCACCGTACACCGTCGGCGACGAGAATCTGGAAAAAATCCGCGTGATCGCCGAGGAGCTGGACGCGTCGATCCACATGCACGTCCACGAAACTGCGTTCGAAGTCCAGCAAGCTCTGGAGCAGCGTGGCGAACGCCCGCTGGCCCGCCTCGGCCGCCTGGGCCTGCTCGGCCCGCGCTTCCAGGCCGTGCACATGACCCAGATCAGCGATGATGACCTGGCGTTGCTGGTAGAAAGCAACACCAGCGTGATCCATTGCCCGGAATCCAACCTCAAACTGGCCAGCGGCTTCTGCCCGGTCGAGCGTTTGTGGCAGGCTGGGGTGAACGTTGCGGTCGGCACCGATGGCGCGGCGAGCAACAATGATCTGGATTTGCTCGGCGAAACCCGCACCGCTGCGCTGTTGGCGAAAGCCGTCGCCGGTTCGGCCACCGCGCTGGACGCCCATCGTGCGCTGCGCATGGCCACCCTGAACGGCGCACGCGCGCTGGGCATCGAAGCGCAAGTCGGCTCGCTGGAAATCGGCAAAGCCGCCGACATCGTCGCTTTCGATCTGTCCGGTCTGGCCCAGCAACCGGTGTATGACCCGGTGTCGCAGCTTATCTACGCCACCGGCCGCGATTGCGTGAAGCACCTATGGGTCGCCGGCAAACAACTGCTCGACGACCGCCGCCTGACGCGACTGGACGAAGCACAACTGGGCGCCACCGCCCGGGCCTGGGGCCAGCGCATCAGCGGCCACAAAGAATCGTAAAAACCCCGGAACACAAACCGGGGCTACAGCCTTTTTCAAGTTTTAGAGGATTGAACATGAGTAACGTCGACCACGCCGAAATCGCAAAATTCGAAGCCCTGGCCCATCGCTGGTGGGATCGTGAAAGCGAATTCAAACCGCTGCACGACATCAACCCGCTGCGCGTCAACTGGATCGACGAGCGGGTCAATCTGGCCGGCAAGAAAGTCCTCGACGTCGGTTGCGGCGGCGGCATCCTCAGCGAAGCCATGGCCCAGCGTGGCGCCACGGTGATGGGTATCGACATGGGCGAAGCGCCGCTGGCGGTCGCGCAATTGCATCAGCTTGAGTCTGGCGTCAACGTCGAATACCGCCAGATCACTGCCGAAGACCTCGCCGAAGAAATGCCTGAGCAGTTCGACGTCGTCACCTGCCTTGAAATGCTCGAGCACGTACCGGATCCTTCCTCGGTGATCCGTGCCTGCTTCCGCATGGTCAAACCGGGCGGCCAGGTGTTCTTCTCGACCATCAACCGTAATCCGAAGGCGTACCTGTTCGCGATCGTCGGCGCTGAATACATCATGAAGTTGCTGCCGCGCGGCACCCACGACTTCAAGAAATTCATCCGCCCGTCCGAGCTCGGCGCCTGGAGCCGCATGGCCGGCCTGACCGTCAAAGACATCATCGGCCTGACCTACAACCCGCTGACCAAGCACTACAAACTGGCCAGCGACGTTGACGTCAACTACATGATCCAGACCCTGCGCGAGGAGTAAGCCGATGGCCATCAGAGCGGTTCTCTTCGACATGGACGGCACCCTGCTCGACACGGCGCCGGACTTCATCGCCATCTGCCAGGCAATGCGCGCCGATCGCGGCCTGCCGCCGATCAACGACAAGCACATTCGCGACGAGATTTCCGGCGGCGCCAAAGCCATGGTCGCGGTGACGTTCTCGATGGATCCGGAATCGCCGGGCTTCGAGGAATTGCGCCTTGAGTTCCTTGAGCGCTATCTGGTCGGTTGCGCCGTACACAGCAAGCTGTTCGACGGCATGGGCGAACTGCTCGCCGACATCGAAAAGGCCAATCTGATCTGGGGCGTGGTGACCAACAAGCCGCTGCGCTTTGCCGAGCCGATCATGCAGCAGTTGGGGCTGGCAGAACGTTCGGCGCTACTGATCTGCCCGGATCACGTGAAAAACAGCAAGCCGGATCCGGAACCGTTGATCCTTGCGTGCAAGATGCTTGATCTGGATCCGTCGACAGTTCTGTTTGTGGGCGATGATCTGCGCGATATCGAATCGGGGCGCGACGCCGGCACGAAAACCGCGGCGGTGACGTTTGGCTACATCCACCCGGACGACAACCCGCGGCATTGGGGCGCGGACGTGGTGGTGGATCATCCGTCGGAGCTGCGCAAGGTGCTCGATAGCGCGCTTTGCAGTTGCTGATCAAGGTCAAAAGATCGCAGCCTGCGGCAGCTCCTACAAATATTTACTGTCCTGTAGGAGCTGCCGCAGGCTGCGATCTTTTAGCTATTAATGGATTGTGAGGTTTTTATGTTTGATTACTCCGCTCGTCCCGAATTGCTCAAGGATCGGGTCATTCTGGTCACCGGTGCCGGTCGTGGCATTGGCGCGGCTGCGGCGAAAACCTACGCCGCTCACGGCGCGACCGTGTTGCTGCTGGGCAAGACCGAAGCCAATCTGACGCAGGTCTACGACGACATCGAAGCGGCGGGGCATCCGCAGCCGGCGGTGATTCCGTTCAACCTCGAAACCGCCCTGCCCCATCAGTACGATGAACTGGCAGCGATGATCGAAGCTGAATTCGGCCACCTCGACGGCCTGCTGCACAACGCCTCGATCATCGGGCCGCGCACGCCGATCGAGCAGTTGTCCGGCGAGAATTTCATGCGCGTCATGCAGATCAACGTCAACGCCATGTTCATGCTGACCAGCACCCTGCTGCCGCTGCTCAAGCTGTCGCAGGATGCTTCTGTTGTCTTTACCTCCAGCAGCGTCGGTCGTAAGGGCCGCGCCTATTGGGGCGCTTATGGCGTGTCGAAGTTTGCCACCGAAGGTTTGATGCAAACCCTTGCCGACGAACTCGAATCCGTTGCGCCAGTACGCTCCAACAGCATCAACCCCGGCGCCACTCGCACCAGCATGCGTGCTCAGGCATATCCGGGGGAAAATCCGCTGAACAACCCGACGCCAGAAGAGATCATGCCGGTCTATCTGTATCTGATGGGCCCGGACAGCACCGGCATCAACGGCCAGGCTTTCAACGCTCAGTAGTGCCATACGTCGGCTTTGTTACCGCGGCGGATTCCCGTCGCGGCCAACATTTGCCGCTCGCGGCCGTCACAATTTAGTCAATTATCCAGCGCGAATTTTCCCCGCGAGCTCGCAAGCCATTGAATAAGAACGGTTTTAACAAATATGAACCGAATGGCACGACTTTCGCTCTAATTTTCCTCAAAGCAAGCCGCGTGAAGGCAATGGGGCGAGGCCGATTTCGATAGCTTACTAATCGTCATCAGGCAGACTAAACTTACGCCAAACGTCCTACGGGACTGATGGATCAGTATGACGCGCAGCCCATAGCCGCTCTCACCCAGCCTGTAAGACAGACTTACTGCTAAGGGTTCACGCCATATGAAATCACCCTCCCAGACCAATGCAATTGACTTCGACAGCGCCAAATTGCAACGCCTGGGCTTCGGTCAACTGCCTCCCTTGCTGGAGCGACCGACCAGTCTTGCGCAGCTGCGCCAGCAACTGAGCCTGCAACTGCAAACCAGTCTTGAACCGCAACGTATCCTCGGGCTGTTTTTCCGTGAGGTTCAACGCCTCGTGCCGCTGGACGCCTTGAGCTACGTGCACCAGGGCAGCGACCTGCGCCTGGAGTTCGGCGCTCGTGGTCACCATTCGGTCAGCTACAGCTTGAGCCACGAAGGCGAGCACATGGGCGAACTGGTGTTCCGCCGCAATCAGCGTTTCAACGAACAGGATCAGGGCAACCTCGAATCACTGCTGTCGTCGCTGCTGTATCCGATGCGCAACGCCCTGCTCTACCGCGCCGCGACGCAAAGTGCTCTGCGAGATCCGCTGACCGGCGCCGGCAACCGCATTGCCATGGAGCAGACCCTGCAACGCGAGATCGACATGTCGCGCCGGCACGGGCAGCCACTGTCTGTGTTGATGCTGGATATCGACCACTTCAAACGCGTCAACGACAGCCATGGGCACAGCGCCGGTGATGACGTGCTCAAAGCCGTGGCGGCGTCGATCAAGGGTCAGTTGCGCAACGTCGACATGGTCTTTCGTTATGGCGGTGAAGAGTTTTTGATTCTGCTGTCGAACACCAGCCGCGAGGCGGCGGCGATGGTTGGCGAGCGACTGCGTTATGCGGCGCAGGCTGCCGAGTATTACGCCGATGGCCAGTTGATCGAGTTGACGGTGAGTCTGGGTTGTTCGACGCTGCTGCCGGGGGAATCGGCGGAGAGCCTGTTGCGCCGCGCGGACAGTGCGCTGTATGTGGCCAAGCGCGAAGGTCGTAACCGCTTGGCAATGGCGGGCTAGGATTTTACCTACAGCACAAAACAGTGTGGGAGCGGGCTTGCTCGCGAAGGCATAGTGTCAGTCAGCAAATCAGTTGACTGACACACCGCTTTCGCGAGCAAGCCCGCTCCCACATTTTTTATTGCGTAACTACAGCCCTGCGCTCACGGCTTACAAGCAATCGCTCGGACGTTTCCAGTTGCATGCACCGTTCGAGGAACAGGTACATATAGTCGTAGCTCTTGCACACCGCCTGACGCAGCTCGGTCTGCAAGGCCTTGCTCGGGTTCATCCCCGCCAGCGTGCAGATGATCTCCAGCGCCTCCCATGGATGCGCATCATCGTACTGCGCATGCATCTTCAGCCACTTCATCGCGCGCTTGCGATCCTCTTCCGGGAACGCGGCGGCGTAGACGCCCGTGGAACACACCACCGCTGACCACTCACCCGTTGCGCCTTCAATTGCATAGTTAGTGGCGGCAATGGCCACGATCAGCGAATCGGCGGAACTGGTGTGCCAGCACCAATGACTCAAGGCATGCAGTTCCGGCGGCACTTGTTGTGCTTGCAGGTCTTCGAGACTGACACCGTGCGCGCGACTCCAGTGCACCCAATAATCGGCGTGGTTGAGTTCGACGCGGATATTGCGCATCAACCAGCGCCGCGCCATGTCTTCACCCGGATGCCGGGCAAACTTGGTTTTGGTCAGGTTCTGCGCCATGTACAACGCGAACTGCTCAACTACCGGCCAGCCCCCGACAAGGTACTGACGCATGGTTTTTGCGCTGAGCTTGTTATCACGCATGCGCAGGTACAACTCATGTTCGACAACCCGGCGCTTGCTCTCGCTGCAATCCTCAATGAGCTGTTGTGCCCAGGCAGGATAACTTGCAGCTTCCATGAGTGGTCCGGTTCGGTTGAATGTGTCGATCACTGTTCGGCTCCTTTTGATTTGTGATTATAAGGATCGGCAAGAGATTTCAACGGAACGTGCCAGGCGCTTTGAATAACAGCGGTTGCGGTCTGGCGGGCCGACTTTGCAAACTGTCACAGGTAAACAACTGCGGACGCTCAATAACGTAACCCTGAGCGTAATCAACTCCGATCTCAAGCAAGGCTTGTTCGATCTGGGTTGTTTCAACAAATTCGGCAATTGTCTGCTTACCCATGACATGCCCGATGTGATTGATCACTTCGACCATTGCGCGGTTAATCGGGTCGTCCAGCATATCCTTTACGAAACTCCCGTCGATCTTCAGGAAGTCTACAGGTAAATGTTTCAAGTAAGCGAATGAAGACATTCCGGCACAAAAGTCATCCAGCGAAAAGTAACAACCTAAGCCTTTGAGTTCATTAATAAAACGTATTGCACTGCCTAAATTTGAAATAGCACTGGTTTCTGTAATTTCAAAACAAATCATTTCAGGCGGGATGGCATAGTTAACAAACTGTTCCCTCAGGAAGTGCAAAAACGCGTCATCTCCTATAGTAATGCCTGACAGATTAATCGCACACATCGCCAACGGGCCTTCATGTTCTTCTGCAATACATTGAGCAATAACCTTAAATACGTTTTGCACAACCCAACGATCTAACTGACTCATCAATCCATAACGTTCAGCGGCCGGAATGAAACTGTCCGGAAGAATCATCCGGCCGGATTCATCATGCAGGCGCAGCAAAATTTCGATGTGCGCGCGGCCATCCTGAATGCCGCCCAGCGGAGCGATTTCCTGGGCGTACAGGCAGAAGCGGTTTTCCTCCAGTGCCATGTGCAAGCGTTGCACCCAGGCCATCTCGCCGAAGCGCAGGGACAGCTCCGAATCGTCGGCGTGATAGACCTGCACCCGATTGCGGCCCTTTTCCTTGGCCATGTAGCAGGCCATGTCGGCGGCGCGCAGCGACGCTTCGAGGGTGGTCGGCGTCTGACCGACATGCACCAGGCCGATACTGACGGTGGTCAGAAATGGCCGGCCCTTCCACACGAAATGCAGGTTCTGCACGGTCTGGCGCAGGCTGTCGGCGATCTTCTCCGCTGCCTCCAGCGCGCAGTTCTCCAGCAAGATCCCGAACTCATCGCCACCCAGCCGCGCCAGGGTGTCGCCCTCGCGCAGGCCTGATTGCAGCAACGCGCAGATATGCCGCAACAACTCATCGCCCGCCGCGTGACCGCAGGTGTCGTTGACCAGTTTGAACTGGTCGAGATCGAGGAACATCAGCGCATGTCGCCCGCCCTGCCGCGAGAGATTGTGCAGCGCTTGCTCCAGGCGATATTCGAACTCGCGACGGTTGGCCAGCCCGGTCAGCGCATCGTGGGTCGCCTGCCACGACAGATTGGCGATGTATTGCCGCTCCTGGGTCATGTCGTGCAACACCAGCACCGTACCGCTGACTTTGCCGGCATTACGGATTGGCGCGCCGACCAGCGTCACCGACACCGTGCTGCCGTCGAGTCGCTGAATCAGTTTGGAGTGTTCGCTGCCACCACTGAGCTGGCCGCTGAGAATGTGTTCAATCAGCGTCAGCCCTTCGGCCTGCGCGTTGTCATCGAGCAAATTGAACAATGCCGCCAACGGCAAGCCGGCAGCCTGCTCGGCTTTCCAGTGGGTCAGGGCCTCGGCAGCCGGGTTCATATAATCGATAGCGCCGTCGACATCGGTGGTAATCACCCCGTCGCCAATCGAATGCAGCGTGACATGCGCACGATCTTTTTCCAGTTGCAGGGCTTCGGCAAACGCGTGGCGTTGTTTGAGCAACTTGCGTGTGCGCAACAGCGCCAGCACGATCAACCCCAGCGCGGTGGCGAGATTGGTAAACAGCAACAGCCGCAGAATCACCCGCGAGCCTTCACCCAAAGCATCACTGAACGCTTTGGCCGCCGGCGTCACGCCGTCGTTGATATCAAAAATCTGCGCTTTCCAGAGGCGAACATCCGCATCGGACGCGGTGTTCTCGGTGATGCTGTGGTGCATCTCGCGAGCCACGTTATCCAGCTCCACCAGATAGGCATCGCCCACCGTCCAGCGGTCGATCGCCCTTTCCAGATAACTGAAATGACGAAAATTGAGGTACAGCCAGATCAGGCTGGAGACGTCATCCGGGTGGTTGCCACCCTTGAGAATGCCTTCACGCGCGGATTCCAGATCCGGCGGCTGACGATCCAGGGCGACGCGCAATTGATGACCGCCCTGCGGCACGGCAATGGCGTCCTGATACTTGAGGAAGATCGCCTCGTCACGACTGTCGGCGTACAGGTTGAGGTAATAAATGGCGTCTTTCTGACCTTTCGACCACAGGCTCTCGCCCGCCACGTAACCACGCACGGCCGACAGGACATAAAGACTCACACCGCCCAATAACGCCTGAAACAACACGACGGCAATGAAAGGCCAGACGATGCCCAACAAACGTGGCGTTCCGAGCGTCCGCTTTTGCTTCATGGGATCCCTTGTATGGCACTGCCTGATCATCCCTTCCGATCAGACCACCTTCCTAGACTAGGAGGCGTTTGGGCTCACGGCAAGCGGCATGGATGCCGATAACTCAGTGGCGCTGCAAATGCCCGTAGAGCTTGGCGTACAAACCACCATCGGCGATCAGTTGTTGATGATCGCCGTCTTCAGCCACTTGCCCGCCATCGAACACCAACACGCGATCGGCCTGCTTCACCGCTGACAAACGGTGGGCAATGATCAGCGTGGTGCGACCGTTGAGAAAGCGCGCCATGGCCTGATGCAGGTTGTATTCGGTGGCGGCATCGAGGGCCGAGGTGGCTTCGTCGAGGATCACCACTTTTGGCTCGGCGAGGATCATCCGCGCAATCGCCAAACGTTGGCGCTGACCACCGGAGAGGCGCACGCCGGAGCGGCCGACGATGCTGTCGAGGCCATCCGGCAAGGCGCGGATGGTTGCTTCGAGCTGGGCGATTTCCAGCGCCTGCCAACAGGCTTCGTCGTCGCGCGTGCGGCCCATGGTCAGGTTGGCGCGCACGGTGTCGTTGAACAGCGCCGGGTGTTGCAACACCACCGCGACGTTCTCGCGAACGGTGTCGAGGCCGATTTCCTGCTGGGTCGAACCGCCGAAACGAATGGTGCCGGACAGCGGCGTGTACAACCCGAGCAGCAATTGCACGAGAGTACTTTTGCCGCCGCCACTGGCACCGACAATCGCGACTTTCTCACCGGGGGCAATCGACAGATCGAGCTGATCCAGCACCAGTTCATCGCCGTAACCGAAGCTCAAGCCTTGCACCTGAATACCAACAGTGTCGCGACCCTTGAACGGATCGACGCCGCCGGGATACTGCGGTTCATCGGCGCGCGCCAGCAACTCGTTGATCCGCGTCAGCGCACCGCCCGCCGCGTAGTAGGCGTATTGCAGGTTGAGCAGCTGTTCGACCGGGCCGATCATGAACCACAGGTAACTGAACACCGCGAGCATTTGCCCGATCGACAGGTCGGAAAACAGCACGGTGAGCATCGCCGCCGCACGGAAAATATCGATACCGAACTGAAACAACAAACCACTGGCGCGGTTGGAGGCGTCAGTTTTCCATTGCGAGTTGACCGCGTAATTGCGCACTTCCTGCGCGCGCAGGCCGAGCCTGCCGAGGAAGAACCCCTGCCGGTTGCCGGCACGGATCTCCTGAATCGCGTCGAGGGTTTCGCTCAGCGCCTGAGTGAAGCGCGCGGTGCTGTCGTTCTCGAGTTTTTTCAGGTGTTTGACGCGTTTGCCCAACTGCACCGTGGCGTAAATCACCAGCGGGTTGAACAGCAAAATCAGCAGCGCGAGTTTCCAGTGCATCCACATGAGGATGCTCGCGGTGCCGACCAGGGTCAGCATCGCTACGAGAAAACGACTGAGGGTTTCACCGACGAATTTGTCGAGGGTATCGAGATCGGTGACCAGGTGCGTGGTCACCGTGCCGCTGCCGAGACTTTCGTATTCGCCGAGGGAAATCCGCTTGAGCCGCTCGATCAGGCGCACGCGGATGCGGTAAACGATGTCCTTGGCCAGTCGCGCAAACAGCCGCGACTGCAACACGCCAAAACACAGCGAGCTGCAACGCAGCGTCAGCGTCACCACCAGCATCAGGCCGATGTAGCCTGCTGCTTGCTGCCACATGCTGGGCAACACGTGGTTCATGACTTTCAATGCCGCATCGCCGTGGCCGAGCAAAACTTCATCGACCAGCAATGGCAGCAGCAGCGGAATCGGCACGCTGCACAGCGTCGCCAGAACAGCCACGCCGTTAGCGATCCACAGGGATTTTTTGTGTGTGAGAGCCAAACGCCGGACTTCTGCCCAGCTCAGCCGGTCGACACGCTTTACGGCTGGCGTGTCATCGGCCAGGTCAGGCACAGGCAGCGCGCTCCAGCCAGCGGCCGAGCAACGGCGACAGTTCGCTGAGCGGTTGATAGCCGTTGGTCAGCAGCGCCAGCTGACCGTTACGCTCGGCTAGCAAGGTCGGGAACCCGGCGATGCCGAGATCCTGCACCCAATTGAAATCGGCCAACGTGGCTTCGTGCTGATCGGCACGGTCGAACAGCGCAGCAAATTCGATACGCGGCACACCGGCCTGCTCGGCCAGTTCCACCAGCACGCTGGCTTGGGTGACATCACGACCTTCAGCGTAGAAGGCGTGCTGGATCAGTCCGACCAGTTTCCATGCGCAATCCGGCGCCAGGCTGCGCGCGGTGACGATCGCACGGCAGGCAGGCTCGGTGTCGTAGACAAAACCGTCGGGCAACGCGCCGTCGAACTTGAACGGCTGGCCAGTAGCCTCGGTGACCGCTTGCCAGTGTTCGAGAATGTAGCGCCGCGTGGTCGGCTCCAACGCCGAGCCACTGCCGGTGCGCAAACCGCCGACCACCAGATGCAGCTCGACCCCGGCTGCCTGCGCCTGCTCCACCAATGCCTTGGCCACCGGAGCAAAACCCCAGCACCACGAACACATCGGATCCATCACATAGAGCAGGCGTGCAGACATGATTAAGCCTCGGTGGATGCTTGCTTATAGTTGTAGCCGATCGGGTGCGGCTGGTTGCGCGCCTTGGCCAGTTCGATCTGCTTCTGCCGGTCGATTGCGCTGCGGCGAGTCTTCTCGCTCAGCTTGTCCCAGCAATGCGGGCAACTGATGCCGGCGACGTAATGCTCGCTGGCGCGATCTTCAACGCTGACCGGTGTGCGGCAGGCATGACATTGATCGTAGTCGCCTTCGCTGAGGTCGTGGCGCACGGTCACGCGGTTGTCGAACACGAAGCAGTCACCCTGCCACTTGGTTTCTTCCTGCGGCACCTCTTCGAGGTACTTCAGAATGCCACCCTTGAGGTGGTAAACCTCTTCGTAGCCCTCGCTGAGCATGTAGCTCGAGGCTTTCTCGCAGCGAATGCCGCCGGTGCAGAACATCGCAACCTTCTTGTGCACGGCCGGGTTGAAGTGTTCTTTGATGTAGTCAGGGAATTCGCGAAAACTGGTGGTTTTCGGATCAATGGCGCCTTCGAAGGTGCCGATCGACACTTCGTAATCGTTGCGCGTATCGATCAACAGCACTTCAGGGTCGCTGATCAACGCGTTCCAGTCTTGCGGATCAACGTAGGTGCCGACCTTTTTGTTCGGATCGACGCCTTCGACACCGAGGGTGACGATTTCTTTCTTCAGTTTGACTTTGGTGCGATAGAACGGCTGCTCGTCGCAGTACGACTCTTTGTGATCGATGTCGATCATGCGTGGGTCGTTCTTGAGCCAGGCGAGCAGGCCGTCGATGCCTTCGCGAGTGCCGGACACCGTGCCGTTGATGCCTTCTTCGGCAATCAGCAGGGTGCCTTTGATCTGGTTGTCGACCATCGCTTGCAGCAGGGGCTCGCGCAGGTTGACGTAATCTTCGAGGGTGACGAACTTATACAGTGCCGCCACGACAATCGGTTGTGTCATGGGTATTTCTCCAGGTGGCTACCCTCGCAAAGGGTGAACCGGATTCAAAAAAAAACGCGCCGGGTGAGCGGCGCGTTGCGGATTCTAGCAAAAACACGATGTGTTTTGGATGTACTGAGTCTTCTGTGACAACACAAAACCTGTGGCGAGGGGATTTATCCCCGATGGGCTGCGAAGCGGCCCCGAACCCTGAGAATGCGGTCTTTCAGGGAGATTGGGTTCTGTGGCTTTTGGGGCTGCTTCGCAACCCATCGGGGATAAATCCCCTCGCCACAAAAATCCCGCCACATCCAAAATCAGTGTTTGCTTCCGCCGGCACAGGTCGGCGATGCCGGGGCGGCGCCGGTCTCTGCCCATTCCTGCGGGGTGTAGGTGTGCAGCGCCAACGCATGGAACTCGCCCATCAGCTCGCCGAGCGTGCCGTAGACTTTCTGGTGGCGCTTGACCCGGTTCAGGCCTTCGAACTGCGCGCTGACCACCACTGCCTTGAAGTGGGTCTGCAACCCGCGACTGTGCATGTGGCTTTCATCCAGCACTTGCAGATGCTCAGGCTGTAACAGGCCCAGCGTAGATTCGATGCGTTGTTGCATGCTCATCACCAACTCCGCTTACGGCTTTTTCTTGGCCGGAGCAGCGCCTTTCGGGGCCAGCTCGTTGGTCATGTCTTCCAGCAGCTTGTTGACTACCGGTACCGCGCTTTCCAGTTTGGCCTGGGTCATCTGGGCCGATTGCTGAGTCAGCTGCGGCATTTTTTCCAGGACTTTTTTACCCAGTGGCGACTGGTAGAACGCGACCAGATCTTTCAGCTCGGATTCGCTGAAGTTGGTGGTGTAGAGCTTGACCATGTCCGGCTTCAGCTTGTTCCAGCCAATGGCCTGATCCAGCGCGGCGTTGGCCTTGGCCTGATAGGTTTCCAGCACGGCTTTTTTAGCTTCAGGGGCTTTGGTCTGCTCAAAGCGCTGAGCGAACATTTGCTGCACTTGCATGTACACCGGAGTGCCCAGTTTGTCAGCGTGGGCCAGTGTCAGGAAAGCTTCGGCACTGGCGTTGTGGCTGGCGGTATCGGCAAGCACCTGGCCGCTGGCGCAAACCAGTGCAACCGCGGTACAGATGGCACGAAGACGAGTCATCGAGTTTCCTTTTAAGCAAAGCGAGGTAAAACCCCAAGGGCGACCATTCTGCGCCTAAAAATCGCTGCGGCTCAACCCCCCAAGCCTTGCCGCGCTTGATTGGCGGGGTTTTACCGGTCAACAATCGATTCGATGGAACCACCCGGGCCGAACCCGGCCTAAACTGCGCAAACAGACCAACAGGAGTGTGCACGATGAGCCGTATCGAAACCGACAGCCTGGGCCAGATCGACGTCCCGGACGATGCTTACTGGGGGGCTCAGACGCAACGCTCGCTGATCAACTTCGCCATCGGACAGGAACGCATGCCGCTGCCGGTGCTGCACGCCCTGGCCCTGATCAAGAAAGCCGCCGCCCGGGTCAACGACCGCAACGGCGACCTGCCCGCCGACATCGCCCGCCTGATCGAACAGGCCGCTGACGAAGTCCTCGACGGCAAGCATGACGACCAGTTTCCGCTCGTCGTTTGGCAGACCGGCAGCGGCACCCAGAGCAACATGAACGTCAACGAGGTGATCGCCGGTCGCGCCAACGAACTGGCCGGCAATCCGCGCGGCGGCAAAACCCCGGTGCACCCGAATGATCACGTCAACCGCTCGCAAAGCTCCAATGACTGCTTCCCCACTGCCATGAGCATCGCCACCGCGCAAGCCGTGCAGGAACAACTGCTGCCGGCAATTGCCGAGCTGTCCGGTGGCCTCGCTGAACTCGCCGCGCGCCATATGAAACTGGTGAAAACCGGGCGCACGCACATGATGGACGCGACGCCGATCACCTTCGGTCAGGAATTGTCCGGTTTTATCGCGCAGCTGGATTACGCCGAACGGGCGATCCGTGCCGCGCTGCCAGCGGTGTGTGAACTGGCACAGGGCGGCACCGCCGTCGGCACCGGGCTGAACTCGCCGCACGGTTTTGGTGAAGCGATTGCTGCCGAACTGGCGGCGCTATCGGGTCTGCCCTTCGTGACCGCGCCAAACAAGTTTGCCGCCCTCGCCGGCCATGAGCCGCTGACCAGCCTCTCCGGCGCGCTGAAAACCCTCGCCGTGGCGCTGATGAAAATCGCCAACGATTTGCGGTTGCTAGGCTCCGGCCCACGCGCCGGTTTTGCCGAAGTGCGCTTGCCGGCCAACGAGCCGGGCAGCTCGATCATGCCGGGCAAGGTCAATCCGACGCAGTGCGAGGCACTGTCGATGCTGGCCTGTCAGGTGCTAGGCAACGACGTGACGATCGGCATCGCCGCCAGTCAGGGTCACTTGCAGTTGAACGTGTACAAACCGGTGATCATCCACAACCTGCTGCAATCGATCCGCCTGCTTGGCGATGGCTGCAGCAACTTCCAGCAGCACTGCATTGCTGGGCTGGAGCCGGATGCGGAAGTCATGGCGCGGCATCTGGAGCGTGGGTTGATGCTGGTGACGGCGTTGAACCCGCACATTGGTTATGACAAGTCGGCGGAAATCGCCAAGAAGGCTTACAGCGAGGGGCTGACGTTGCGTGAGGCGGCGTTGGCGTTGGGCTATCTGACCGATGAAGAGTTTGATGCGTGGGTGCGGCCGGAAAACATGATTGAGGCTGGGGCCAAGGGCTAAAAACAAAAGATCGCAGCCTGCGGCAGCTCCTACATTGGAATGCGTTCTCTGTAGGAGCTGCCGCAGGCTGCGATCTTTTGATCTTCAGGCCATACGCATCCGCCGCGCCTTGAGCCCGGCAATCAACGAAGGCCCCAACGCCACCAGCGCCGAGCCCAATACCACTAGCACCGCCCCGCCATACCCAAGCCCATTGATCTGCTCGGCATGCACGTACTCCGGCCAGATCCCCGCCGCGATCGCCACCGCGCCAAACGTCACCAACGGCGTAATCGCCAGCGTCGCACTGACCCGCGACGCCTCCCAGTGCGCCAGCGCTTCGGCAAACGCGCCATAGGCAATCAACGTATTCATGCAGCACGCCAGCAGCAACCAACCCTGCAACGGGCTCAACTCCAACGCTTCGAGCGGGTGCACCCACGGCGTCAGCAACAACGCGCAGAACAGGTAAATCACCATCATCACCTGCAACGAATTCCACACCGTCAGCAATTGCTTCTGACCCAGCGCGTAAAACGTCCACACCGTCGACGCCAGCAGCACCAACAACACGCCGGCGGTGTAATCCGACAGCGAGGTCAGCAACTCCGCCAGACGCTGATTGAAAAACAGCACAAAACCGACCAGCAGCACCAACAACCCAATGCCTTGGCCAATGCTGAAACGCTCCTTGAACACAAACAGACTGGCGATCAGCAACATGATCGGGCCCATCTGCACCACCAGTTGCGCGGTGCCGGGGCTGAGCAGGTTGAGGCCCATCAGATACAGCACGTAGTTGCCGACCAAGCCGAGCACCGCCATCAGCACCAGCCAGCCACCCTTGGGCCCCAGCACTTTGCGGCTCGGCAGGCGTTTGACCGCGGCCAGATAAATGAACAGGCAACTGCCGGACACCATCAAGCGAAACCAGGTCACCGTGACCGGATCCATCACCAGCAACACCTGTTTGAGTTTGATCGGCAGGATGCCCCACAGAAACGCGGTCAGCAGCGCCAGGAACAAGCCGTAAACCCAGCGACCGGATGAAATGTGCATGCGAACCCCAAAAGCCTGCTGACGAGTGTGCTCATTCTAGGCGTGCCGCCGGGCGCGACACAGGGACAGTTGGGGCCAGGACGTGAATGAAACTGTGCAGGTCGCAGCATTAAATTGACGCGCTGCCGTTGATCGGCTGGCCGCGCGGGTTAAGTGCTTCAGGCATAAGCTGATTGGATCCCGTCCAGCGCCTCAGCCAAGGAGACCGATCATGTTAGGCATGCGCGCCCAAGACAACGCCCCCGCCACGCACTTTCGCAGCGACCGCGTGTGCCGGGTCAATGGCGAACTGTATTTCAGCACTCGGGAAAACACCCTTGAGGGGCCGTTTGAGAGTGCCGAGCAGATTGAGAAGGAAATCCAGGCTTATATTGCGCGGATGCAGGGGCTGGATTCCAGCCGTTAGGCCTTGGCGCTGCCTTCGCGAGCAAGCCCGCTCCCACATTCGATCGCATTCCTCACATGGAATCGCGTTCAACTGTGGGAGCGGGCTTGCTCGCGAAGAGGCCCGAACAGGCAACGCAAATTCAGCGGTTTAACGCACCGCCTCAAACAACCCCGTCGCACCCATCCCGCCGCCCACGCACATCGTCACAATCCCGTAACGCAAATTACGCCGCTGCAACTCCCGCACCAGATGCCCGACCTGCCGCGACCCGGTCATGCCGAACGGGTGGCCAATCGAAATCGAGCCACCGTTGACGTTGTACTTGTCGTTATCGATCTCCAGCCGATCACGGCTGTACAGGCACTGCGAAGCGAACGCCTCATTGAGTTCCCACAGATCAATGTCCGCCACCTGCAAACCTTTCGCCTTGAGCAGTTTTGGCACCGAGAACACCGGGCCGATGCCCATCTCGTCCGGCTCGCAACCGGCCACGGTAAACCCACGGAAAAAAGCTTTCGGCTTCAGCCCCAATTCCAGGGCTTTTTCCAGACTCATCACCAGCGTCATCGACGCGCCATCCGACAATTGCGACGAGTTGCCCGCCGTCACCGAACCGTCTTCAGCGAACACCGGTTTCAACCCGGCGAGGCTTTCATAGGTGGTGTCCGGACGGTTGCAGTCATCGCGATCAACCACGCCGTCAAGAATTTGCACTTCGCCAGTGTTCTTGTCTTCAACGCGATATTTCACCGACATCGGCACGATTTCATCGTTGAACAGCCCGGCCGCCTGCGCCTGCGCGGTGCGGATCTGGCTCTGCAATGAATAGCGATCCTGCGCCTCACGGCTGACGCCATAACGTCGCGCAACCACTTCGGCAGTCTGGCCCATCGTGTAATAGATGCCCGGCGACTGTTGCTTGAGCAGCGGATTGATCAGGTGATCGGTGTTGACGCTTTTCATCGTCAGGCTGATCGACTCGACGCCGCCGGCGACGATGATGTCGCTGCAACCCGAGGCGATCTGGTTGGCGGCAATCGCAATCGCTTGCAAGCCCGACGAGCAGAAACGGTTGAGCGTCATGCCGGCGGTGCCGGTGCCCAGACGCGAGAGCACCGCGACGTTGCGGCCGATGTTGTAGCCCTGCGCGCCTTCGTTGGAGCCGGCGCCGACGATGCAATCCTCGACGCTGGCCGGGTCGATGTCATTGCGCGTCAGCAGCGCGTTGACGCAGTGCGCCGCCATGTCATCGGGGCGGGTCTGGTTGAACTTGCCGCGAAAGGATTTGGCCAGGCCAGTCCGCACGCTGTCGACGATCACCACTTCACGCATGGCATACCTCATTATTGTTGTCGGTTGAGAGTGAACCGAGCATAAGTCCACCCCATTGCCGACTGCGACAATCATTCACCCCGCGTATGCGTGTCCATCGGTTCAGTCCTTGTGCTTTTTCGCGTGCTTGTCGGATTTCTCGAACGCGTCTTCGAGTGCGCGGTTGATCGTGCGCAGCACTTTCACTCGCGCCCAGCGCTTGTCATTGGCCTCAACCAACGTCCACGGCGCGATCTCGGAACTGGTGCGATCGACCATATCGCCGACGGCGGCACGGTAATCGTCCCACTTGTCGCGGTTGCGCCAGTCGTCCTCGGTGATCTTGAAGCGCTTGAACGGGATCTCTTCACGCTCCTTGAAACGCTCCATCTGCGTGTCCTTGTCGATCGCCAGCCAGAACTTGACGACGATCACCCCGGCGTCGGCCAGCTGCTCCTCGAAGTCATTGATCTCGCCATACGCACGCAGCCAGTCCGCCGGTGTGCAGAAACCTTCAATGCGCTCCACCAGCACTCGGCCGTACCACGAACGGTCGAACACGGTGAATTTGCCGCGCGCCGGAATATGTCGCCAGAAACGCCAAAGGTACGGTTGCGCACGCTCCTCTTCGGTCGGCGCGGCAATCGGCACGATGTTGTATTGGCGCGGATCGAGCGCCGCCGCCACCCGACGGATCGCCCCGCCCTTGCCCGCCGCATCGTTGCCTTCGAACACCGCGACCAGTGCATGGCGACGCATGCGTTTGTCGCGCATCAGACCGGACAATCGCGCCTGTTCGGTGATCAGTTGCTCTTCGTAATCTTTCTTGTCCAGACGCTGGGTCAGGTCGAGGCTGTCGAGCAGGTTCAGATGATCAACCGGTGTGCCCAGCGGCGCGGCGCTGACATCGTGGGGATGCACGTCCGGGCGTTTCAGCGCACTTTGCAAACCTTCAAGGAGAATCTTGCCGACGGCCAGACTGCGGTAATTTGCGTCCATGCCTTCGATGACATGCCACGGCGCGTAATCGCGACTGGTGCGGCGCAGCACGCGCTCGCCGTATTTGACGAATTTGTCGTAGGTTTCCGATTGCTGCCAGTCGAGCGGGCTGATGCGCCAGCTGTGCAACGGATCGTCGGCCAACGCTTTGAGCCGTGCCTTCATCTGCTTCTTCGACAGGTGAAACCAGAATTTGAAAATCAGCGCGCCTTCATCGCAGAGCATCTTTTCCAGACGCTCGGCGCCAGCGATCGCTTGATCCAGGCGTGGATCCTTGAACAAACCGTGCACCCGCCCCTGGAGCATCTGGCTGTACCAGTTGCCAAAGAAAATCCCCATCCGCCCTTTGGCCGGGAGCATCCGCCAGTAACGCCAGGCCGGTGGCCGCGAGAGTTCTTCGTCGCTCTGTTGGTCGAAGGTGCGCACCTCGATCAGGCGCGGATCCATCCACTCGTTGAGCAACTTGACCGTCTCGCCCTTGCCCGCGCCTTCGATGCCGTTGATCAAAATGATCACCGGGAAACGCTTCTGTTGCTGCAACTCGAACTGGGCCTCCAGCAGCGCTTCACGCAGTGCCGGGACGGCGGCCTCGTAGGTGTCTTTGTCGATGGCGTGACCGATTTCAGCGGATTCAAACATTGGACGGCTCCTTCCAGGGTTCAGCAAGACTAGCGGATGATGACAACCTCTGAACAGATCGCAGCCTGCGGCAGCTCCTACACTGGAATGCAATCCACCCTGTAGGAGCTGCCGAAGGCTGCGATCTTTTGACATTTTCCATGGCCCCCTGGATCAGACCTTGCCATGGATCAAGCACCCCTCGCCCGATCGGCTAGAATGGCCGCCTTGTCGTTGCCGAGCCTGCCATGAAACCCGTATTGCCCCACGCCCAACTCGATTGGGATGAACAGGGACGCCCGCGTTCGCGAGTGTTTGATGACGTGTATTTTTCCGACAAGTCCGGTCTGGATGAAACCCGCTATGTGTTCCTCGAACAAAACCGCTTGGCCGAGCGTTTTGCTGCGCTGCCGGCAAACGGTCGTCTGGTTATCGGCGAAACCGGTTTTGGCACCGGGCTGAATTTTCTCTGTGCCTGGCAGTTGTTCGCACAACACACCGTGGCCGGGGCGCGGTTGCATTTTGTCAGCGTCGAAAAATACCCGCTGAGCCCGGCCGATCTGCAACGGGCATTGGCCTTGTGGCCAGAACTCAAACCGTTGGCCGATCAATTACTCAAGCATTACGTAGCCATCCATCAAGGCTTTCAGCGCATCACCCTGGCCGACGGTCGCGTGACGCTGACCCTGCTGATCGGCGATGCGCTGGAGCAATTGCCGCAACTCGATGCGCAGATCGATGCATGGTTTCTCGACGGTTTCGCCCCGGCGAAAAACCCCGACATGTGGACGGCGGAACTGTTCGTCGAACTGGCACGACTCGCGGCACCCGGCTCGACCATCAGCACCTTCACCAGCACCGGATGGGTACGCCGTTTGCTCAACGCCGCCGGCTTCAAAATGAAGCGCACGCCGGGCATTGGCCATAAGTGGGAAATTCTGCGTGGCGAGTTCCTCGGTTGGCCGTCAGACGTTGCGCCACCCGCCCCGGTAAAACCGTGGTTCGCCCGCCCTGCCCCAGTGGCAGGCGAACGTCGTGCACTGGTAATCGGCGCCGGACTGGCCGGTTGCGCCACCGCTTCCAGCCTCGCCGCGCGCGGTTGGCAAGTGAGCTTGCTGGAGCGCCACGATGGCGTGGCGCAAGAAGCCTCGGGCAATCCGCAGGGCGTGCTGTATCTGAAGCTCTCCGCCCACGGCACCGCGTTATCGCAATTGATCGTCAGCGGTTTCGGCTATACCCGTCGCTTGCTGGAAACCCTGCAACGCGGCACCGATTGGGACGATTGCGGCGTGCTGCAACTGGCGTTCAACGCCAAGGAAGCCGAGCGCCACGCACAATTGGCCGCAGCCTTCCCCGAAGATTTACTGCAATGGCTCGATCAGCCCGAAGCGCAACACCGCGCCGGCATCGGTCTGGTTCACGGCGGTTTGTACTATCCCGAGGGCGGCTGGGTGCATCCGCCGGCGCTGTGTCAGGCGCAAGCGGCGCAACCGAACATCGAACTGCTCAGCCATCGCGACGTACTGGAACTGCGCAAAGTCGACGATCAGTGGCAAGCTTTCGACGGTTACCGCTTACTGGCCAGCGCATCGGTCGTGGTGCTGGCCGGCGCCGCCGAGATCAAACGTTTTGCGCAAAGTGCCGAGCTGCCGCTCAAGCGCATTCGCGGACAAATCACTCGCCTTGCCGAGACCGCAGAAAGCCAGGCCCTGACTACCGTGGTTTGCGCCGAAGGCTACGTCGCCCCGGCACGTTTGGGCGAACATACCCTCGGTGCGAGCTTCGATTTCAACAGCGACGACCTGACCCCGACCATCGCCGAACACGAAGGCAATCTGGCGATGCTCGAAGAAATCTCCAGCGACCTCGTGTCGCGTCTGCACATCAGCGAACAGCCTGTCGAAAACCTTCAGGGCCGCGCCGCATTCCGCTGCACCAGCCCCGACTATTTGCCGATCGTCGGCCCCCTCGCCGACCGCGAAGCGTTCGATCAGGCATTCGCCACGTTAGCCAAAGATGCCCGCCAGGTTCCGGACGTGGCCTGCCCGTGGCTTGACGGGCTCTACGTCAACAGCGGCCACGGTTCTCGCGGTCTGATCACCGCACCGCTGTCGGGTGAATTGCTCGCCGCCTGGCTCGACAACGAACCGTTGCCGCTGCCGCGAAGTGTCGCTGAGGCGTGCCATCCCAATCGCTTTGCGCTGCGCCGTCTGATTCGCGGCAAGTAGCTTTTACCCTTGGGGCAAGGCGCAGATCCCCAGATTAACCAAACGTATCGCATCGTCGGTCAGGCGTGTCAGCACAGCTTCCTCAGCCAGCTCCCGCTGGAACCTGATCGCATCCATCTGGCTGAGATAATCGGCGGAACTGAGTGTGCTCGCCTGTTCAAATACGGCATCCAGCTGCGGTGAAAACGTCTCGTCAATGTTGGAGAACTGGCGACTGAACGTGCGTTTGAGGTAATCGCACCAGAATGACTGGCGCTGCAGGAACGTCACCCACTGCGCTGAAGCTTCAGCCGTAATGATCCTGTTCTTCGCAATGTCCAGATCAGCACGGGTCACACCGCCCAGTAATGCATAACGCATGAACCGCGGCTGCCCCGGCAAATCCAGGTCATCGGCGAGGCCGGTGCGATACGCGAGGTTGACCTCCAAAGGATCGGCGGTCGGATTCTTGTCAGCATGTTCTTGAGCGATCTGGTTCAACTGATCCAGGCGGAACAGACCACGGCCGAGTTTGATCAGGGGTTTGGCACCATTTACCCGACCTTCAGCAGGGTTGATCACCCTGTCGACTTCAACGGCGATTTCCAGATGACTGAAGTTTATCGCCGCACTGTCCGTACAGTTGATCGGATTGGCCGCCAGATCGAGGATCTGTTCGTACAACGGCGCTCGCTGCTCCGCCGCTTCGAGTACTGCCCAGACCCGTCGATGCATGTCCTTGGTCGCTTTCTCGGAATCGGCGGTATGACTGAGTTCCGCCAGCAAATGGAATAATCCTTCGGCCCTCGGATCATCCTTCAATGCCGTCCAGATTCGGTTACGACGATTCCAGTCCTCCCCCGCGCCGTCAGTGAACCAGAGCGATCGCGCCTGGTTTTCATCGAGACGGGCATTATCGTTATCCAGATAGCCCATGCCGACGCCGATGTTTTCCCGGTAATTGGACAGGTGCGTGTTGCTGACGTCGGACAATGGATTGAATCGCAGGTTAAGTGCCTCACTGAAACGGCGCGGGGTTGTGAAGAGCCAATCCGGCAATACCTTTATTTCGTTGTTGCGCAAATCCACCCAGTCCGGATCCGGCAAGCGTGCCACACCTTTGGGCAATTCCGTAGCACCGGTCTCGCGCAGTGCCAGAGAGCGCAATTTCAACATATGACTGACATCCGGGGTTGCCCCCAGCGGATTGCCGCTCAGATTCAAACTGTGAAGCGTGCGCAACTGGCTCAGCTTCAACAGCGTCTGCTCGGTCAGCCTGATCTGGTTACCCGCCAGGCTCAACCGACCCAGATCAGGCATGAACGACAGCATTTCCGGCAGCCGAGTGAGCTTATTGCGATCAAGCTCCAGCGTTTCAACTTGCTTGAACGAGCGAAGGAAATACGCGATATCGTCGCCTTGCTCCATGTTCCTCAACGACAATCGTTTGATGTGGTCGAACTTCAGACCAGGTGGCAGGGTGGGCAGTTTGCCGACTCGCATGCCGTCCAGATTCAAGGTACAAACGGGCTGGCCATTGGCGTCTCTGACCCATAAGAGTCGCCGAAAACTGTCCTCAATCAGTTCAGCGGTGGCTTTGCGACTATGACGCACCTCTTGCCCATCCCCGCCGAGCGCCCTTATCGCGGGCTCATCCTCGCTCCAGAGTTCCAGTGCATCGCGCAGGCTGCGCAGATCCTCACGCAACGCTTTAACACCGGTTGCCCGGGTCAGCGGGTCGTTGCCCAACTGATCGATCAATTGGCTGGCCTGGGTCTCGGTGTAGCTGGGGAAAAGCCTCAAGACTTTGCGCAGCAATGCTCGCGGATGAGTCGTCGTCATCACCTGATCGGCCTGCACACAAGCCGGCTCGAAAACAACCGGCTCAGACTTGCCGGAGATCAATATCCGCGCAGTCACCTCGCGCTCGTCCAGTGCAGTTTCAAGCAGCTTGTTGCGTAGTCGAGCCCCATCAGCAGGCACCGGATCGGGGAAACCGGCGGCGGCACGTTGCGCAGGAGTCAGCGCCTTGAGAATGACTTGATAGCGCTCGTCAGCCCCCGCCTCAACCCGTCCCAGCGATTTGCTGTCGCCATCAAACACCTCATAACCGCCATTGGATTTAACCAAAGTGCGGGTGTTCAAGGGCGTCGCCGGCGCGACACCAATCGCTTCCAGCAAAGGCCCTTTCAGGGTTTTTTCTCGTACCTCAAGCCGCAGTTGTGCATCCCAGCCGCTCAGACGGGGCAGTAACTGTATGGCCAGTTTTTCAGTGTCCGGGTTGGCCATTGCCGGCAAATGAAGCCCGATCAGCGCACGATCAACACGTACCTGATGGGTCGCGGCCCTGACCTTCTGCGCCAGACCGACAGGCACTCGACCGCTAGAACGCAGGTGCAGACGCTCGACACTCGGCGCTTGATCGATAAGACGCTGCGCATGGCGCGCCGGCAGCTCGACAAACGTATTGCGCAGCTTCTGCACATCGTCAGCCTCGATCCGGTCGTAGCGTTCATACATTCGCTGGAACACCGCCGGACGATCAGCCTTGAGCCGTGAGCCGAGTTTTTTAGCGAGAATCTCGCGCTCGTTCTGACGACCGGGATTGCCCCCCAGCAAGGCATCGACTTCCTTCTGATACAAACCATCGATTACCGTTTGCAGCAATTGACCTTCGGCCAATTGATCTTCAGTGATCACCACACTCAGACGATCATCGCGCACCGCAGTGAGAGGGTAGGTTGCGGTGACTTCGCCCGCGGCATCGGTGACCGCGATGTAACGGTCTGTGGGCCAGCCGGGCAGCTTCGACAACGCACGCAACTGTTCATGCACAGGTTGCCCTGAGTGGGTTTCGCCCCGCTCAAGCTCGGCGATGAGCACGCGTAACCGTCGCTCCGTACGCAGTCGCTCCACGCTGTCGCGCAGCCGGGATGACAGCGGCAGATTGTCGTGCAAGGCACGCTGCAACGCTTCGTAGCGGTCGCCGCTGATCCTGCGCATCATGTCCAGTTCGGCATCGGTAAAATCACACAGCTGTGGATCGATGCGTTTGAGGGTATACGCCGCGCTGCGCCACTGTTCTGTGTCTTCGGCCGGAGTGCGCCAGCCACCTTCGACGTGACGTTCAAGTACAGGGGAGAACGCTTCAGGGCGTCCAAGGTGTTGCAGGCGCCAGGTACGCGATGCCGAATCGAAAGTGCCCGCAAGAATCCGGTGCCCGACGCGGCCGTACTCCGTGCTGCCGATCTGATGCAGTTCTTCGGTTCCTTCAGCCAGCGTGAATCCGCGCGGAAGGTCATGCTCGTAAGGGCTTAAATCAGGTTTCCACAGGCGTGGTTTGCCGGCCTGATTGAATATCGCGGTGAACTGGCCGAAGAACGCCGGATGTGAACGCACCAGATGGCGTCCGAGCGTGCCAACGACTTTCTGGCCACCCGCGAACACGCCCATCAGTGCAATATTTTCCGCCACGCTGAGCAGGTGTGACAGCGCTTCCTGCTGGTCGCCCCGCTGCCAGTCCTCGATGCCTTCATACACCTCGCCAAGCAATTGCCCTACCGCAACGCCCATCATCAGTTGGCCGAGCACCGGTACAAAAAATCCTGCTACGGAGGCGACGGTGACACCGAGCTGGAGAAAATCCAGCAGACGTTTGCGGCGTGCATCGTCATCAATGTCGGCGGTCGGCACCGCCAGTTTGCGTGCATCAACCTGCATTTTGCCTACGTGACTTTGCATCATGAACTCGAACAGCGGCACCGTGATCGGCAACGACTTGATGGATCCCAACTCAGCGGAATCGGCGACAGCCTTGAAAAAATCTGCCTTATCATCTTCATCAATGCTGTTGGCGAAGTAATCCTTGTAGCGCCGATCCTTCAACTTTTGCGTCAGGTACTGTTTGAACGCATTGAAGCTCGGGTATTCGTACAACGCGCGCTCGGGCTCTCCTGCCATATACACCAGGCACGGTTCCTGAGGATGCGATTCGAACGAATGGGCGCAAAACACCACGACACCCCAGACGCAGCTGTCGAAAATCTCCAGGCCTTGCATCATCAGTGTCTGTTTGTTGTAGAGCAGCGTTGCCGCCGACACCACACCCTCGGCGTCAATAAGCCGTTGCACAGTCTGCAAACCGGCAGGGGTGATGTGATTTTTGATGGCGGCGAGTTGGGTGTCCAATTGCAACAACAGCTTTTTCATGCTCGCAATGTCGTGAACCATGGCGTTGCGCACCACGGCCTTGTCGTCACCCTCCAAAGGCCCGAAAACCTGCTGAAAATGCGCCTGATAGCGTTTACCAAGATCCAGCTCACGGCATAGCCCGGCATAGGCTGCCACCGTCAAACCGCTTACGCCGCCCGGAGTGCTTTGTACGACGACCTGACTGCCGACGGGAAATCCGCCTGCTGCTTCCTCTTCGGTGAAATTCTGCATGGCGGCCTGTAGCAACGTCTGCGTGGCCGCCGGAAAGGTTTTTACGCCGTTTTCATCTGTCGATATCGGCTCGCAGCCGCAATCGGCACCGGGCAGGCTCAGAAAATCCTTTTCTACGTCGAAATCCACCGGCCATTTCTGGCGCAGCGCAACGGTCAGTTCATCGATACAAAAGGAGTGCAACGGCTTGAGCGTGGCCAGCTCCTTTTCGACTGTCAGTTGAACGGCATGCAACTCTCGAGTGGTTCGATCAATCGCCGCGAGTTGGGTGGCTGAACATTTCAGCAAAAAAGCGGGCAGGTTTTTTTGCAAGGCTTCGGCGCTGTCCAGATCGCCAGTGGCGTCGAGCAACGTGTTCAAAGTCAGATCTTGAGACTGCGTTTTTATTTCTGTGGTCGGCATCTGCAATAGTCCTTTATTGCGGGTTCGAACGACGACCATATCAACACCGAGGAAAAATAAAAAACCTAAAAAAACGGCTGAAACCGGGGTTATTCAACAGTTTTTTGCACCGATAAAATATCTATATACCGCCATTTGAATTCGATCATTTGGTAAGTGGTGCGGCGCTCGCTTTGTCATTACGCGCTGTCGGATACACGCGCTTATAACTCATCGTTCTAAAACTCCCACAACCGCACCGGGTCAGTTTCTGAGTACCGGCCATGTCGGCCGCTGAAGAAATACCCTCCCCAACGGAAAAACCGGTAAGGACTTTATGTGCGGATTAGCTGGCGAGTTACGTTTTGATCAACAACCTGCAGACCTTGCAGCCATCGAGCGAATCACCCATCACCTGGCGCCTCGCGGCCCTGACGCGTGGGGCTTTCATGCTCAAGGGCCGATTGCCCTGGGCCATCGTCGCCTGAAAATCATGGACTTGTCGGACGGTTCGGCGCAGCCGATGGTCGACAATCAACTCGGCCTGTCGCTGGCCTTCAACGGCGCGATCTATAACTTCCCGGAATTGCGCGCTGAGCTCGAAGCGCTGGGTTATGCCTTCTATTCCGGCGGTGACACCGAAGTGCTGCTCAAGGGCTATCACGCCTGGGGCGAAGCGCTGCTGCCTAAACTCAATGGCATGTTCGCCTTTGCCATTTGGGAGCGCGATGCCAAGCGTCTGTTTATCGCCCGTGACCGTCTCGGCGTGAAGCCGCTGTACCTGTCGCGTACCGGTCAGCGTTTGCGTTTCGCCTCGGCCCTGCCGGCGCTGCTCAAGGGCGGCGACATCAACCCGATCCTCGATCCGGTGGCGCTCAATCACTACCTGAATTTCCACGCCGTGGTGCCTGCGCCGCGCACCTTGCTGGCTGGCATCGAAAAACTGCCGCCAGCGAGCTGGATGCGCGTTGAAGCCGATGGCACCACCGAGCAGAAAACCTGGTGGACACTGCCTTACGGCCCACACGACGACGAGAAAAATCTGACGCTGGAAGACTGGGTCGACCGCGTGCTGGACAGCACTCGCGAAGCGGTGGCGATTCGTCAACGTGCCGCCGTCGATGTCGGCGTGCTGCTGTCCGGCGGTGTCGATTCGAGCATGCTCGTCGGTCTGTTGCGTGAAGTCGGCGTGGAGAATCTGTCGACCTTTTCCATCGGTTTTCAGGATGCCGGCGGCGAGCGCGGTGACGAGTTCCAGTACTCCGATCTGATCGCCAAACACTACGGCACGCAGCACCATCAGCTGCGCATCGACGAAAAAGAAATCATCGAGCAACTGCCCGCCGCGTTCCGCGCGATGAGCGAGCCGATGGTCAGCCATGACTGCATCGCCTTTTATCTGCTGTCGCGTGAAGTAGCCAAGCACTGCAAGGTGGTGCAGAGCGGCCAGGGCGCGGATGAGTTGTTCGCCGGTTATCACTGGTACCCGCAAGTCGACGGCGCGGCCGACCCGTACGCGGCGTATCGCAACGCGTTTTTCGACCGCAGTTACGACGACTACGCCGCCACCGTACAACCGAAATGGCTGACCGCGAATGACGCTGCCGGCGACTTCGTGAAGGAACATTTCGCACAGCCCGGCGCCGACGCTGCAGTGGACAAAGCGCTGCGTCTGGACAGCACGGTGATGCTGGTCGATGACCCGGTCAAACGTGTCGACAACATGACCATGGCCTGGGGCCTGGAAGCGCGTACGCCGTTTCTCGACTACCGACTGGTTGAACTGTCGGCCCGTGTGCCGGGCAAATTCAAGCTGCCGGATGGCGGCAAACAGGTGCTGAAAGAAGCCGCGCGCCGGGTCATTCCGAGTGAAGTGATCGACCGCAAAAAAGGCTATTTCCCGGTGCCTGGCCTCAAGCATTTGCAAGGCGACACGCTGAACTGGGTGCGCGAACTGCTGCTCGATCCGAGTCAGGATCGCGGCCTGTTCAACCCGGCCATGCTCGATAAATTGCTGACCGACCCGCAAGGCCAACTGACGCCGTTGCGCGGTTCGAAACTGTGGCAACTGGCTGCTCTGAACCTGTGGCTCAGTGAACAAGGAATCTGATCGATGAAACCCCACGCCACGGCCATCAACCAACGGCTGATTCGCGGTCAGACTCCGTCCTATGAACGCTTGCAGGCACGCTTGGCTGAAGACGGCAGCGCGCTGGCCGCCGAGCCGATCGCGGTGCATTGCGGTTGGGGCCGGTTGCTGATCGGCCACACCTTTCCTGACCCGGCGTCGTTGGCGCAGGAACTGCTCAACGAGCAGCCCGGCGAACGCGATATCGCGCTGTACGTGGCTGCGCCGCAGCAGATTCTCGGGCTGGAACCGACGCAGCTGTTTCTCGATCCGTCCGACACGTTGCGTTTGTGGTTCAGCGATTACCGTCAGGCCACCCGCGTGTTTCGCGGGTTCCGCATTCGCCGGGCGCAGAACGAGGCGGACTGGCAGGCGATCAATCTGTTGTATCAGGCGCGCGGCATGTTGCCGATCGACAGCACCCTGCTCACCCCGCACCATCAGGGCGGCCCGGTGTATTGGCTGGCCGAGGATGAGGACAGCGGCGCGGTGATCGGCAGCGTCATGGGCCTGAATCATCACAAGGCGTTCAACGACCCGGAAAACGGCAGCAGCCTGTGGTGCCTGGCGGTTGATCCGCAGTGCTCACGGCCGGGTGTCGGCGAAGTGCTGGTGCGTCATCTGGTCGAGCATTTTATGAGTCGCGGTTTGAGCTATCTCGATCTGTCGGTGTTGCACGACAACCGTCAGGCGAAAAACCTCTACGCCAAGCTCGGTTTTCGCAACCTGTCGACCTTCGCGATCAAACGCAAAAACGGTATCAATCAACCGCTATTTCTTGGCCCTGGGCCGGAGGCGCAGTTCAATCCGTATGCGCGGATCATCGTTGAAGAAGCGCATCGGCGCGGCATTGATGTGCAAGTGGATGACGCCGACGCCGGGTTGTTTACGCTCAGCCATGGCGGCCGTCGCGTGCGTTGCCGTGAATCGCTGAGCGACCTGACCAGCGCGATCAGCATGAGTCTGTGTCAGGACAAAAGCCTGACGCACAAAGTACTGAAAGCGGCCGGTCTGAATCTGCCGTCGCAGCAACTGGCGGGCAATGCCGACGACAATCTGGCCTTTCTCGACGAGCATCAACGGGTGGTGGTCAAGCCGCTCGACGGTGAACAGGGCCAGGGTGTGGCCGTGGATCTGCAGAACATCGAAGAGCTGCAGCAGGCCATCGAAGCGGCGAAACAATTTGATAGCCGAGTGCTGTTGGAGAGTTTCCACGAAGGCCTCGATCTGCGAATTCTGGTGATCGGTTTTGAAGTGGTCGCGGCGGCGATTCGTAAGCCGGCGGAAGTGGTTGGCGATGGTCAGCATTCGATTGGCGCGTTGATCGAGGCGCAAAGTCGGCGTCGGCAAGCGGCTACCAGTGGCGAGAGCAAGATTCCACTGGATCACGAAACCCAGCGCACCTTGCATGCGGCCGGGTATGACTACAGCAGCATTCTGCCGGCGGGTGAGCATTTGTTTGTGCGCCGTACCGCGAATCTGCACACCGGTGGCACGCTGGAAGACGTCACGGCGATTCTGCATCCGACGCTGGTCGACGCGGCAGTGCGTGCGGCGCGGGCGCTGGACATTCCGATGGTTGGCCTCGATTTGATGGTGCCGGCGGCGGATCAGCCGGAGTACGTGTTTATCGAGGCCAACGAGCGCGCCGGGTTGGCCAATCATGAACCGCAGCCGACGGCGGAGCGGTTTGTTGATTTGTTGTTTCCGCACAGTCAGCCGGCCATTTAACCCCTTCCTGATCGTTCCCACGCTCTGCGTGGGAACGCCTCACCGGACGCTCCGCGTCCATTTGGGACGCAGAGCGTCCCGGACTGCATTCCCACGCAGAGCGTGGGAACGATCAGTGCTCAACCCATCAGGAGTTTCCATGACCCCACAAATCCCCGAACCGGATCTCAACTACCTGCAAAAAGTCCTCCTGGAAATGCTCGCCATTCCCAGCCCGACCGGTTTCACCGACACCATCGTGCGTTACGTCGCCGAGCGTCTCGAAGAACTCGGCATCCCGTTCGAAATGACCCGGCGCGGCACCATTCGCGCCACGCTCAAGGGCAAGAAAAACAGCCCTGACCGCGCAGTCTCCGCGCACCTCGACACCATCGGCGCCGCCGTCCGCGCGGTGAAAGACAACGGTCGCCTGACCCTCGCCCCCGTCGGTTGCTGGTCGAGCCGTTTCGCCGAGGGCAGTCGTGTCAGCCTGTTCACCGACAACGGTGTGATTCGCGGCAGTGTGTTGCCGTTGATGGCGTCCGGGCATGCGTTCAACACCGCGGTGGATGAGATGCCGATCAGTTGGGATCACGTCGAACTGCGTCTGGACGCCTACTGCGCGACCAAGGCCGATTGCGATTCGCTGGGCATCAGCGTTGGCGACGTGGTGGCGTTTGACCCGCTGCCGGAGTTCACCGAAAGTGGCCACATCAGCGCCCGTCACCTCGATGACAAGGCTGGCGTTGCTGCGCTTCTGGCGTCGCTGAAAGCCATCGTCGACAGCGGTCAGGAATTGATGATCGATTGCCATCCGCTGTTCACCATCACCGAAGAAACCGGCAGTGGCGCGGCGGCGGCATTGCCGTGGGACGTCAGTGAATTTGTCGGCATCGACATTGCGCCGGTCGCGCCGGGACAGCACTCCAGCGAACACGCGGTGAGCGTGGCGATGCAGGATTCCGGCGGGCCGTATGATTATCATCTGTCGCGACACTTGTTGCGGCTGGCCAGTGAAAACGAGTTGCCGGTAAGGCGCGATTTGTTCCGTTATTACTTCAGCGATGCGCATTCGGCGGTGACGGCCGGGCACGATATTCGTACCGCTCTGCTGGCGTTTGGTTGTGATGCGACACATGGTTATGAGCGTACGCACATCGACAGTCTGGCCGCGCTGAGCCGATTGTTGGGCGCGTACATCTTGAGCCCACCGGTGTTTGCCAGTGATGCGGCGCCGGCGAATGCTTCGCTGGATCGCTTCAGTCATCAGATTGAACATGACACGCAGATGGAGAGCGAAACGCGGGTGCCGCCGGTGGATAGTCTGGTAGGGCAGCGCTCCGACAATTAATGTGACCATTAGGCCGCCTTCGCGAGCAAGCTCGGCTCCTACAGTTGACCGCGTTTCCTGTAGGAGCTGAGCTTGCTCGCGATGAGGCCGGTACTGACTACACAAAACTGGCAGCCAACCGGCAATCGCCGTAGCATCCCGACATTGATTCAGCCGAGGTGCCCATGCTCATCCCTTACGACGCTCTTGAAGTCGACACCCTCACCCGCCTCATCGAAGATTTCGTCACCCGCGACGGCACCGACAACGGCGATGACACGCCGCTGGAAACCCGCGTGCTGCGCGTACGTCAGGCGCTGACCAAAGGCCAGGCGTTGATCGTCTTCGACCCGGAAAGCGAGCAGTGCCAGTTGATGCTCAAGCACGACGTGCCCAAGCACCTGTTCGACTGAAATCCTCAGCGGGCCCCTTCGCGGGCCTGCTTGCGCTGGATTCGTTCATAGACTTCGGCGCGGTGCACATTGACCTTCTTCGGCGCTTCGACGCCAAAGCGCACGCTGGAGCCGTTGACGGACAGCACGCGCAGGGAAATATCGTCGCCGATGGAAATCAACTCACCGACAACACGGCTGAGTACAAGCATGAGGTTCGTCCTTCAGGGGGTGGCAAACCCTGAAGATGCGCGGCTTGCTGGCGCGCCACAATGTGTGGCCGGCAATTCAGTCTTGCCCTACAGCTTGGCAAGCCCTTGGCTGTCAGACGCTTCCGACAAATCGAGCAATTCAGGCAGCGGAAAACCGCGGCCCGAACAGAATCACGCTGGCGCCGATCACGCACAGCGCCACGCCGATCCAGTCCGAACCCAACGGGCGAACTCGCTCGACCACCATCAGCCAGCCAATCGACGCGACGATGTAGATCCCGCCATAAGCGGCGTAGGCGCGACCGGCATAGTTGGCTTCAACACGGGTCAACAACAATGCGAACAACGTCAGGCTGAGCAACGCCGGGATCACCCACAACGCACTTTTGCCCTGACGCAGCCACATGAAGAAAGCGTAACAACCGGCGATTTCAAACAGCGCCGCGAGGAAGAACCACAAGTAATTGAGCATTGACGCGTCTCGACAGGGTGACCATTGCGGTCACCCTAACGACGCAATCCGCTACGGGCAAGGTCAGCCGTTGTTCTGTTTGGCCTTGGCGCGCATTTTCTCCGCCATCGAGGTCATTTCGTTGTAGAGCAGTTGCGGGTTTTTCTGCTTGATCGCCCACGCCATGCGCCCTTGTTCGTGAGGCAGGATCATGAACTCGCCGGCAGCGACTTGCTGGTAGATGTAGTCGGCGATGTCCGCTGCGGTAATCGGCGAACTCTCTAGCAACTTGCCGACCGCCGCCTTCATTGCCGGGGTCGGGCCACGGAAAGAATCAAGCAAGTTGGTCTGAAAGAACGAAGGACAGACCACATGCACGCCGACTTCTTGTTGTGCCAGTTCGATCAACAGACTTTCCGAAAGCGCCACGACACCAGCCTTGGCGACGTTGTAGTTGCTCATTGCCGGGCCCTGCATCAGCGCGGCCATCGAGGCGATGTTGATGATCTTGCCTTTGCTTTGTTCGAGCAGCGGCAGGAACGCTTTGCAACCCTTGACCACACCCATCAGGTTGATCGCGATCTGCCAGTCCCAGTCTTCCAGCGACAGTTCGCTGAAGAAACCGCCTGACGCGACGCCGGCGTTGTTAACGATGATGTCGATGCCGCCAAGTTTTTCTTCGCAAGCCTGTGCGAAGGCTGTGAGTTGGCTGTAATCACGCACATCGCAGCGCTGGATGAAGCCGTCGCCGCCCGCCTCGCGCACCATTTTCAGGGTTTCCTGCAGGCCGGGTTCGCTGACGTCGGACAAGGCCAGTTGCCAGCCTTCACGCGCCCAGCGCAGCGCGATTTCGCGACCCAGGCCTGAGCCCGCGCCAGTGATCATCATGCGATTTTGCATAGCAGACAGCCTTGTTGTTCTGGGGAAGATGCGCGGAGTGTAGCGAAGGTTGTGTGTGCGCCCACGCTCCATCAAGTTGCTGAATGGAGGATCAAAAGATCGCGCCGTACACGAATTCCTGTAGGAGCTGCCGAAGGCTGCGATCTGTTGATCTTTGGCCTTAAAGGAAATAAGCCTGAAATCCAAATACATTAAAAAAACATTGAATTTTCTTTCATTCGCACCAGTCGGATTTTGTAAGCCGTCTGGAATTACTTAGTCTCCAGTCGCCCCTTGAACACCAAGACTTCTCGAACTCTCTCAACAAGGAAATCGACATGGGCACAATTCTTATCATTATCCTGATCCTGTTGCTGATCGGTGGTCTGCCGGTCTTCCCGCACTCCAGAAGTTGGGGTTATGGTCCGTCGGGCATCATCGGTGTGGTGCTGGTCGTGCTGTTGGTGCTGTTGCTACTGGGTCGGATATAACCCTCTAGCCGGCAAAAAAAAGAGGCCCTTTTCAGGGCCTCTTTTTTATTGCGCGGACTTTTACTTTACAGCGCTTAGTCCGGCTTGCCGTTAATCACACCGGCGGTGTTGTCCATCAGGCTCTTGGTCGCCGTTTGCAGGAACGCTTCGAGTTTGTGTTTCAACTCGGCAGCGCGTGGTGCATCCGGAATAACCTCGGCACTTGGGGTGGCGCCCAGTTGGTACTGATAGACCTTCGCCGACATGTCCTTGTCTTTCGGCAGTACCAGAATCTGGTCTGCGGTGACGATGGCAGTGGTCTGCTCGCTGCCCGACGGCTTGATCACACCGAAACCGGTGTCGCCTTCCGGCAGGTTCAGCAGGTCACGGCCCCAGCACTGGTGACGCACTTCGCCACCGAGGCGACCCATGATGGTCGGCACGATGTCGATCTGTGTGCCCACGGTGTGGTCACGGGTGCCGAACTTCTCCTGGATGCCCGGCGCGATCATCAGCATCGGCACGTTGAAGCGGCCCAGATCCATTTCGGTGATCTGACGCTCATTGCCGAAACCGTGGTCGCCGACGATGACGAACAGGGTTTCTTTGAAGTACGGCTCTTTGCGCGCCTTCTCGAAAAACTGACCCAATGCCCAGTCGGAGTAACGCATGGCGGTCAAGTGTTCGTTGAGGCTGCCACGGTCGGTGACGCGCTCGACCGGCAATGGCGACGGCAAGGCGTATGGCGTGTGGTTGGACAGGGTTTGCAGCAACGCATAGAAAGGCTTGCCGTTTTCACGCGCCTTCAACTCGACCAGACCGCGATCGAACATGTCCTGGTCGGACACGCCCCACGTTGGATCGGAGAACACCGGATCGACGAAATCGTTACGGCCAACGAAGTTGGTCATGCCCTGGTTGCTGAAGAAACCCGACTGGTTGTCCCAGGCGAAGTCACCGTTGTAGACATACACGTCGTCGTAATCACGGTGGCTGAGCAACTGCGGCAGGCCGGACAGTTTGTGACTGCCTTCCGGGGTCTGCATCAGGTATTCGAAACCCGGCAGGTTCGGGAAGCAGGCCATGGTCGCGAACATACCCTGGTGGGTGTGCGTGCCGTTGGAGAAGAAACGGTCGAACAGCAGACCTTCCTTCGACAGTTTGTCGAGGTACGGCGTGATGTTGCCCGGCGCGCCCAATGCACCGACCGAGTGACCGGCCATGCTTTCCATCAGGATCACGACAACGTTCTTGATCGGCAGGGTCTTGTCGGCCGGCGGCGTGTAATCACGGCGCACGGCAGCGATGTCGGCATCGACCAGTTTGTCGTCCGGCATCACCAGCATCTCGCGCACCACTTTCTGCGCTTCTTCTTGCGGCAGTGTGGCTTTCCAGATGTTGTCGCGGTCTTCGCCCATGCGGTCTTTCGCAGCGGCGATCAGCGACAGCGTACCGTTGAGGCCGAGCTGGTTGGCGAAGTTGGAATCGGTGGTGTAGACATCACCCCAACGCATTGGCGGGCCCTGACGCAGGGTGCCACGCGCGGCAACCACGCAGATCAACAGGCACACCACGAATACCGCAGCGCGGGTGTACCACGGCGCCACCTGACGGGTGCTGACGGTACCGCCGCTGAACGGCCCGCGCGGACGCGTTGCACGATCAGCGCCTTTGAACGCCAAGGTCAGAATCACCGTGCCGACGACCCACGCCAGCAGATAACGCACCACCGGGAAACCGTACCAGAGCATGCTCATCACGGTTTTCGGGTCTTCTTTCACGTACTGGAACACCAGACCGTTAAGGCGCTGGTGGAACTCACGGTAGAAGTCCATCTCCATCAGGCCGAGGAACAGCGCGATGCTCGAAGCGATGGTCAGCCACAGACGGAAGAAACCGCGTGCTGCCATGGCCCGTGCGCTGAACAGCGCCAGTACCAACGGAATGCACAGGTAAACCACCAGGCGCAGGTCGAAACGCAGGCCGTTGGCGAAAGCTTCGAGGAACGTCGAAGCGGGGGTATCGAGGATCATCTCGCGGTTGTAGACCAGCAGCGCGAGGCGCAGCACGGAAAACATCACCATCATGACCAGCGCACAAAGCAGCGTGTAGGCCAGATGCGATTTGACGGTCGGTTGCAGCAGGCGAGCAGAAGATCGCTGCTGATTCAGGGCGTCCGGGTTTGCCATGTCGTTTTAGGACCCATTAGTTGAAGTTGCAAAAATACAGCGGCGCCCTGCCCTCTATTGGCCATTCCAGGCCCCGGGGCGTGCGCGGTGCGCAAATGTTGCACGATCGTTCGCACCATTGCCATTGATTACTGCCCCGCCGCCAGACAGTTTCATTTCAAGCGGCAGCAGACAGCGGCAACGTGCAAACAGCGCGGGCGAATTGTCTGGAACACTTTGTGAAAATTTCGTGCAACGCATATCTGGAAACACAATATAGATACAAAACAAAACGCCCCGAATCGGTCGGGGCGTTTTGTGTAGAGCGGGCTGATTACTTCTCGGCGCGTTCTTTCAGAGCTTTGAGGGTGTTGAACGGTGCGTCGACCACGAACTTGTTGGCAACCATCGCCGGCACGCTGCCGCCTGGCTCGGTGTGAACCTGGTAAGTCACTTCAACCTGATCACCTTTTGGTACGAACTTCCAGAAGCCTTTGACCTGTTCAACGCGAACGAAGCCCTTTTCTTCCGGAATGTACTTCGGCAGGCCTTCCAGGTTGCGGGTCAGGCTGCCGTCGGCGCCTTCAACGGTGGTGACCTTAAGTACCGAGTCACGCGGGGTGACTGGCCAAGGCGTGTTGAACTGGGTGTAAGTCCAGCTCTGATCGCCTTCGTGTTTGAGCAATTTCTGGGTCTTGCACTCGTGAATCCAGGCGCAGGCACCGGAGACGTCTTCCTGCAGCGCGCGCAGTTTGGCGACGGTGGTCTTCATCAGCGCGACGCCCTGATAGGACTTGTAGTCCGAACCCGGCACTTCGCTCAGGGAGACTTTGATGCCGTCTTCGTTCTTGGCGACTTTCCAGTCTTCCGCCTGGGCAACCGAGGTGGCCAGCACAGCGGTCAAACCACACAACACAGCGATACGATGCAGCGAACCCATAGTCTTATTCCTTATTGTTGAAGTTCCGTTCGTTTGACACATCACGCCGCCGTCATTTGTTCCCACCAGCCGATCAGCCTGATCGCTTCTTCCGAGCTGCTGCCGCAGACTTCGATGTCGGCAGAGAAGCCGGAACAGACTGCCGGGCGCTCGGGGCGGCCGAAAATATTACACAGGTTTTCGACCGAGAGTTGCACGCAACGTTCGCCGGCAGGTTTGCCATCAGGCATGCCGGGAATCGGCGAACTGATGGAGGGGGCGATGCAGCAAGCGCCACAGCCTTCACGGCATTTCATGACGAACAATTCCTCGCGACGGGCGATGTGTAAAAGGGACGCGGAACAGAGTAACCGCTAAAACGGCTGTTTTAAATTGCCTGAACCGGGGTTTTTAGCGATTACTGAATGTGACTGACCAGTCTCCGACAAAGCGTCTGGTCTGCGGGTCACAGCAACATGCTGTTTATTGCTTGAATTCGAAATCGAGCGCCGCGCCTTCCACTTCCCGACGCTCTTCGTTGCGCAGCTGCAACTGCATTTCGTTGCTGAGCAAACGGCCATTGAGCTGGAACCCGGTGTTTTTCTCGCCGAACATCTGCGGCAGGATCGGCTCGCGCTTGGGCATCTCGACGGAGCCCTTAGGCTTCAACTCTTGAACCATGTCTTTGGGCAGGCTCAGATCGAGTTTGGTCGACGGCAGCGGGGTTTTCGCCACTTCACGGGCGGACTTCGATTTGGAAGCCACCGGTGGGCGTTTTTTCACGATTTTCTGCTGGGCTGGTTTCGCAGCTGCGGCCTTCTTCACTGCCGGCGCTTTTTTCGCCGGCGTGGTCGCTGCCGGTTTTTCCGGGCCAGACGCCATGACATCGGGCACATGGCCGATCATCAGCAGGCAAAGCACAACCCAGGCGGCAGGAAAAATCGCTTTCATGAACTCCAACGACATTAACGGCAGAGGGCCATATGCTGGCCTGTTGCACGTCACATGACAAGCATGACGCGCCGTTCGTTCAGAAACCGCCCGCCGTTTCCTGACACAGTTGCGTTGCCAGCAAGCCCAGAGTCATCAACGCCCGCTCCGCCTCGCGGTTCCACGGAATGCCGCAATTCAGGCGGATACAGTGGTTGAACTGCTCGGTATTACTGAAGATCAGCCCCGGCGCGATGCTGATGCCCTGCTGCAAGGCGCGCACGTGCAAATCCTGCGTATTCACCCTCCCCGGCAAGCTCACCCAAAGAATGAAACCACCCGTGGGCCGGGTCATTTGCGTGCCCTCTGGGAAATACTGCTGCACCGCCAACTGGAAAGCGCTGAGATTCTTGCGGTACTCCTGACGGATGTAGCGCAAATGCCGGTCATAGCCGCCGTTTTCCAGATACGCAGCAATCGCCATCTGCGTGACACTGCAGGCTGAATGGGTGCTGAAGGTCTGCAGACGCTGGATTTCCTGCTGATACTTACCGGGAATCATCCAGCCGATACGCACGCCGGGCGACAAGGTCTTGGAAAAACTCGAGCAGTAAATGACCCGATCCAGTCGATCGTAAGCCTTGAGCGCTTTGGTCTTGCCCTGCTCGAACATCAATTCGCCATAGATGTCATCTTCGACGATCTGGATATCGAAATCCGAGGCCAGTCGCAGCAACTGTTTCTGGCGCTCTTCGGGCATGGTGCCACCCAACGGATTGCTCAAGCGCGTGGTCAGCACCAGCGCTTTGATCGACCATTGGTTGGCCGCCAGTTGCAGAGCTTCGAGGCTCATGCCGGTGGCGGGATCACTCGGGATTTCGATGACTTTCAAGCCAAGCAGATCAGCCAGTTGCAGCAAGCCGTAATAAGTCGGCGACTCAGCGGCGATCAGATCACCCGGGCGGGTCAGCACGCGCAGCGACATCTGCAAGGCATCGACACAACCGTGGGTGATCACCACTTCTGACGGATCGACGACGACACCGGCGTCGCGCATGCGAATCGCCACCTGCCGGCGCAACGGTTCGAAACCGGGGCTGAACATGTAACTGAACGCGCGCGGGCTGTGGAATCGGGTGACTTTGGCCAGTTGCTGATGCAGTGCGCGCACCGGCAGATAATCGACGCTCGGCACGGCGGCACCCAACGGGAACACACCTTCGCGGCGCGACTCGACCAAAACCTGTTGAATGATGCTGCTGCGCGTCACCAGACCCGGACGTTCAACTCGGGCAATGTCTGGCGTTGGCGCGGTCAGTGCGGGGGTCCGGTGGACGTAATAACCGGACTGCGGACGGGCGCGAATCAGCCCCTGATCTTCGAGATTGGCGTACGCCTGCAACACCGTGGCATGGCTGACGTTGAGCTGCGAACTCATCTTGCGCACCGAAGGCACGCGCTCCCCCGGTTGATAGACACCACGGCGGATGTCTTCGGCCAGTTGTTGAGCAATACGTTGGTAGAGCAAGAGATTGGTCATGACGCAGCACTCGATTTCACGGGCATTTTATTCTTGTGTGAAACAATACCGGAACAGTTTAGAAGTGTACTGGGACAGTTGCCACAATACTCGACCATACAGTGCAGTGTCTGCCCCCGACTGTACCGATTTGCGAGCCAATCGACAGACGTAAAAAAGCCCGGCGCTGCATGACAGGCCGGGCTTTTGTGGGAACTGTGTAGGAGCTGCCGAAGGCTGCGATCTTTTGATCTTCAAAAAGAAAAGTCAAAAGATCGCAGCCTTCGGCAGCTCCTACAGGGTTTTGCGTTGCTTAGCGGGCGGCGCCGAGCTGGCCTTTTTCGTCGGAGAAGACAATTTCCACGCGACGGTTCTGTGCCCGCCCACGCTCGGAAGCGTTGACGTCCACCGGGTATTCGTCGCCGTAGCCTTCGACCTGAATGCGTTTGTCCTCGATACCGAGATCCATCAGCACGTCGGCCACCGCTTGCGCGCGGTCGCGAGACAGTTTGAGGTTTTCCTGCTTGCCACCAGTGCTGTCGGTGTAACCCTCGATGCGCACTACGCGTTTCGGGTTCAGTTGCAGGAACTGGACGATTTTCAGCACGACACGGTTGGCCGAGTTTTTCAGCTCCGCTTCACCGGTGTCGAACAACACGTCACCGAGGGTCATCACCAGACCACGGTCGGTCTGCGTAGTGGCCAATGCGACGATCTGCTCTTCGAGCCATTTGCCTTGTTGCTGCACGCTGAGCAGTTTCGATTCGCGCAGGGCCAGTTGCAGGCGCTGACGTTCGAGTTCGAGCTTGGCGATGCGTTCTTCGTTGAGCACCTGATTGGTGTGCTCGCGGGCGATTTCGCTGTAGCGCTGGCTCAGGTAGGCGTAATGCACCACGTCCGAACCGCTGCCCCAATAGGTCGACAGGCGATCGGCGCGGGCCAGGGATTCCCCGGCGCGGATCACGTCTTTCGGCGCGATGCGCAGCACGTTCGAGTCTTCTTTGACTTTCTGAAAGTCAGCACCCGCCTCTTGCAATGCCGTTTCGCTGTGTTGACCGGCGCAGCCGTAAAGACTGGCGCAACCGGCGAGGATCAGACCGCCAAGGACTTTCGACTTGAGGCTCATTGAGCATCTCCCAGTTGCTTGCGCAGACGGACGATGCGGGTGTTGAGCACATTCACCTGTTCTTCACTTTTTTGCGTGAGCACTTTGGCCTCGGCCAGACGCGCATCCAGTTCGGCCTGCTCGGAACGCATCCGCGCATTGCGGTAGGACTCGTCGGCCATGTTGCCCTTGGCTCGATCGTATTTGGTTTCGGCCAGTTTCATTTCCGGCACATCATCAGCGGTGGCACCGACAGCCTTGGCCTGGGTGATGGCCTGCTCGGTGAGGCGCATTTGTTCGTTGGGTGCCGGATCACTGGCGCAACCGGCCAGAGCCAGAACGGCCATCGCCGCGAAAAGAGGTCGAATACTCACTAAGAATCCCTACTGTTTTGGGGCACTGACAGGTTGTTGCGGCTGTTGCTGCTGCGCCTTCCAGCGCTCGATATTGCGTTGCAGCACGGCTTCCGTCAGTCCGGACGCGGGCAATTCTGTCATCTTTTTGGCTAGCTGTCCGCGCAACCACGGATCGTTGCAGGCCGAGTTGTGGGAAACCGCGAGGAACAGGCCCGGGCGGTCGATGGGTTGCTCGAACGCCAGCAGATCATTGGCCATGCCCAATGCCTGCGCGGCGGCCATGCCCGAGTAGCGGCCGGCGAGTACATATTCCACTTCACCGAGGAGCAATTTCTGCAGGGCCTGGGTGAGGTTGGCTGTCTTGGTCAGGGCCAGATTCTGCTCGGCGAAAGTACTGAATCCTTGCGTCATTCGAGACTTTTCCGACAACGCGCCTGCGTGACCCTGCAGGTCTTTGGCTTCGCTATAGACCAGTGTCGAGCCTTTGCGCGTCCACACCAGGTAGTCGTTTTCCAGCAGTGGCGGGTAGATGTAGTCGAGGTTTTCCAGCTCGTTGAAGATCAGCGGCGCGTCGGCGAGCATGTCCATGCGCCCGCTGCGCACTTCGTCGAGGGCTTGCGAGCGTTTGCCGGCGTAGAGCAACTCGACCTTGATGCCGAGATCCTTGGCCACTTGTTGAAGCAGGTCGGCACTGGCGCCGATCAGTTGCTTGGGATTTTGTGGATCCTGCCACAGGTACGGCGGCGCATCCGGGCTGCCGGTGACGACGAGGCGCTCGCACTTGCCGGCGGCCACGGCCAAACCGGGCAACAGGGCCAAACCCAACAACCATCCGCAGCGCAGATCCATGGCGAAACGCTCCCACTCAAATCCAAGACAAAAAAAAGCCCGACCAAAAGGTCGGGCTCTTTATAAGTGAAGCTGCCGGTTTAAACCAGCTTCTCCAGCTCAGGTACTGCTTCGAACAGATCCGCCACGAGACCGTAATCGGCCACCTGGAAGATCGGCGCTTCTTCGTCCTTGTTGATCGCAACGATCACTTTGGAGTCTTTCATACCGGCCAAATGCTGGATCGCGCCGGAGATACCGACGGCGATGTACAGCTGAGGCGCAACGATTTTGCCGGTCTGACCGACCTGCATATCGTTCGGTACGAAACCTGCGTCGACGGCGGCGCGCGAAGCACCCACCGCAGCGCCCAGCTTGTCGGCCAGGGCGTACAGGTGTTTGAAGTTGTCGCCGTTCTGCATGCCACGGCCGCCGGAAACGACGATCTTGGCAGCGGTCAGTTCTGGACGATCGGACTTGGCCAGTTCTTCGCCAACGAAGCTCGAAGTGCCCGCGTCGTGTGCAGCGCCGACTGCTTCAACAGCCGCCGAACCACCTTCAGCAGCAACCGGGTCGAAACCGGTGGCACGCACGGTGATCACTTTGATCGCAGCGGTCGATTGCACGGTAGCGATGGCGTTACCGGCATAGATCGGGCGCTTGAAGGTGTCAGCGCTTTCGACCGAGATGATCTCGGAGATCTGGTCAACGTCCAGCTGCGCAGCAACGCGCGGCAGGATATTTTTGCCGTTGGAAGTGGCGGCAGCCAGGATGTGGCTGTAACCAGCGCCCAGCTCAGCGACCAGCGGAGCAACGTTTTCCGGCAGCTGATGCGCGTAAGCGGCGTTGTCAGCGTTCAGGACTTTGCTCACGCCAGCGATTTTCGCTGCGGCTTCAGCCACGGCGCCAGCGCCTTGGCCTGCAACCAGAACGTGGATGTCGCCGCCGATTTTGGCAGCAGCAGCCACGGTGTTCAGTGTGGCCGGGGCCAGCACTTTGTTGTCGTGTTCAGCGATTACCAAGATAGTCATGATTAGATTACCTTCGCTTCGTTTTTCAGTTTCTCGACCAGTTCAGCCACCGACTTGACCTTGATGCCTGCGCTGCGTGCAGCCGGCGCTTCGACTTTCAGGGTCTTGTTGGTGGAGGCGGTGGAAACGCCCAAAGCGTCCGGAGTCAGCACTTCGAGAGGCTTCTTCTTGGCTTTCATGATGTTTGGCAGGGACGCATAACGCGGCTCGTTCAAACGCAGGTCGGTGGTGACGATCGCCGGCAGTTTCAGGGAAACCGTCTGCGCGCCGCCGTCGATTTCGCGAGTCACGGCAACGCTGTCGCCAGAGACTTCGACTTTCGAGGCGAACGTGCCCTGACCGTAGCCGCTCAATGCAGCGAGCATCTGGCCGGTCTGGTTGTTGTCGCTGTCGATGGCCTGTTTGCCCAGGATCACCAGTTGAGGCTGTTCCTTGTCGACCACAGCCTTGAGCAGCTTGGCCACGGCGAGCGAGGTCAGATCTTCAGCGGATTCGACGAGGATGGCACGGTCGGCACCCAGAGCCAGTGCGGTACGCAGCTGCTCCTGAGCGGTGGTCGGGCCGATGGAGACGACGACGATTTCAGTCGCAACACCTTTCTCTTTCAGGCGTACGGCTTCTTCCACTGCGATTTCGCAGAACGGGTTCATCGACATCTTGACGTTGGCGAGGTCTACGCCGGAATTGTCCGCCTTGACGCGAACCTTGACGTTGTAATCCACAACGCGTTTGACAGCTACAAGAACCTTCATGGATTCCTCGTTACTCTCCGGTGAAAAGAAAGTCGCCTAGGCGAACCTGGCGGTTGATGCTCATCGGGCTACAAGGGCACCTCTAAAAACGCCGGCTTGTACTCGGGATGATTTCACGTTGCGAAGTGCGTGACCGTTCGTCAGTGGTGACCATTCAGTCATTCAACTTCGCGGTGTGTAAACTGCGCGCCAGACCTGCGCTGCGCATCACCCTTTCTGCCTACGCCCTGTCTTTAGAGGTGCTCTTGAAACCGCCAGTCTGCCTACGACGAGCGCAAAACCGCCCGTATCTTGACCGGAACGCCTATTCCGGTCAATACAGCAAAATGACCATTCATAAGCCGCGCTTCTTTGATTTCTCTGGGCTGGAGCCAATTCAAACAAACGTTTGTATTGGACGCTGAGAGTGGTGTAGATATAATGCGCCGCCTAGAGAGAAAGGTGGGTTTCCCGATATTCCCTTTGACGTTAACGTAAAGGCAATTCGGATGCGAGATCGAACCTCCAAATTAGAAAAAAAACTGTGAGCCTTGAGTAGGAGATAGCCTGTGGAACGCGAATACATGGAATTCGACGTGGTCATCGTCGGTGCCGGCCCCGCTGGCTTGTCCGCCGCCTGCCGTTTGAAGCAGAAGGCCGCCGAAGCCGGTAAGGAAATCAGCGTCTGCGTGGTCGAAAAAGGCTCCGAAGTCGGCGCACACATCCTGTCCGGCGCCGTGTTCGAACCACGCGCTCTGAACGAACTGTTCCCGGACTGGAAAGAACTCGGCGCCCCGCTGAACACGCCAGTCACCCGCGACGATATTTTCGTGCTGAAAAACGCCGAAAGCGCGCAAAAAATTCCAGACCTCTTTGTGCCCAAGACCATGCACAACGAAGGCAACTACATCATCTCCCTCGGCAACCTGTGCCGCTGGCTGGCCCAGCAGGCAGAGAACCTTGGCGTAGAAATCTACCCGGGCTTCGCCGCTCAGGAAGCGCTGATCGACGAGCAAGGCGTGGTGCGCGGGATCATCACCGGTGATCTCGGCGTCGACCGCGAAGGCAATCCGAAGGAAGGCCTGTACACCCCGGGCATGGAACTGCGTGGCAAATACACGCTGTTCGCCGAAGGCTGCCGTGGCCACATCGGCAAGCAACTGATCCAGCGCTACAACCTCGACAGCGACGCCGACGCTCAGCATTACGGCATCGGCCTGAAAGAAATCTGGGAAATCGACCCGGCCAAGCATCAACCAGGTCTGGTGGTGCACACTGCCGGTTGGCCGCTGGACATCATGGGCACCGAGAACACCGGTGGCTCGTTCCTCTATCACCTGGAAAACAATCAGGTGGTGGTCGGTCTGATCGTCGATCTTTCCTACAGCAACACGTACCTGTCGCCGTTCGACGAGTTCCAGCGCCTCAAGCATCACCCGGTGCTGGCGCAGTACCTGGAAGGCGGCAAGCGCATCAGCTACGGCGCTCGCGCGATCTGCAAGGGTGGCCTGAACTCGCTGCCGAAAATGGTCTTCAAGGGCGGCGCGCTGATCGGTTGCGACCTCGGCACCCTGAACTTCGCCAAGATCAAAGGCAGCCACACCGCGATGAAGTCGGGCATGCTCGCCGCTGAATCGGTAGCTGACGCGTTGTTCGCTGAGAAGGACGGCACTGAAGAATTGACCACTTATGTGGACGCGTTCAAGAAGAGCTGGCTCTACGACGAACTGTTCGCCAGCCGCAACTTCGGCCCGGCGATCCACAAGTTCGGCGCCATCGTTGGCGGCGGTTTCAACTGGCTGGATCAGAACATCTTTGGCGGCAAACTGCCGTTCACCCTGCACGACACCAAGCCGGATTACGCTTGCCTCAAGCTCGCGGCGGACTGCAAGAAGATCGACTATCCGAAGCCGGACGGCAAACTCAGCTTCGACAAACTCAGCTCGGTGTTCATCTCCGGTACCAACCACGAAGAAGAACAACCTTGCCACTTGAAGTTGAAAGACCCGAGCATCCCGATCAGCAAAAACCTGCCGCTGTACGACGAACCGGCTCAGCGCTACTGCCCGGCCGGCGTGTACGAAGTGATCACCAAGGAAGACGGCGAGAAGCGCTTCCAGATCAACGCCCAGAACTGCGTGCACTGCAAGACCTGTGACATCAAGGATCCTTCGCAGAACATCACCTGGGTCACGCCGGAAGGCGCTGGCGGCCCGACTTACCCGAATATGTAAGTCGAACCGCTGAACAACGAGGCTCCCGAACCGGGGGCCTTTTTGTTGCCCAGAATTCCTCTAACACCACCGAACTGTAGGAGCAAAGCTTGCTCGCGAAAGCGGTGTATCAGATATCAACAATGTTGACTGACACACCGCTTTCGCGAGCAAGCTTTGCTCCTACGAGGGATATGCGTGGAATCAGGCAGCGCGCTCGTCGCCCGGGCTGCGCTCGAAGTAGCGCTTATATTCGCGACTGAACTGCGACGTACTCTGATACCCGACCCGATGCGCCACTTGCGCCACGCCCAAGCCCTCCGCCACCAGCAACGTCTGCGCCTTCAACAAGCGTAAACGCTTCAGATACTGCACCGGCGACAACAACGTGCTGCGTTTGAAATGTTCATGAAACGTCGACACGCTCATGTTCGCGCAACCGGCCAGTGTCTCGACATTCAACGGCTCGGTGTAATGCGCATGCAGATGACTGATCGACGCCGCCACCCGCGCAAACTGCCCCTGCTGCTCGACCAACGCGCGCAACACATCCGCCTGCGGCCCGCGCAACGCGACGAACAATAATTCACGCACTCGCGCCGGCCCGAGAATCTGGCACTCCAGCGGATCGTGCAGGCAACTCAACAGCCGCTCGACGCAGCCACGCATGTCATCGTCGAGCACCACCGAGGTCATCGACTCCGGCGTCTGCGCCGGAATATGCCGCCCCGGCGCCAGCCCCATGGCCAACACCAGTTCACCGAGCAACACCCGATCAATCGCCACGCTCACGCCGAGCAACGGCGCATTCGGCAAGGCAAATGTCTCGCACTCGAACGGCACCGGCAGCGCCTGAATCAGGTAATGCCCGGCACCATATTCCATCGTCCGCGGCCCGAGGAACGCCAGTTTGCTGCCCTGGGCGATGATCATCAGGCTCGGTTCATAAATGTGCGGCCCACGGGCGACGTCGCAACTGGCGCGCAACACTTGCACACCGGGCAACCCGGTCGGGGAATAACCATCGCGCAGCGCCAGCGGTTCGATCAACGAAACCAGCCGGGCATTGGCATCAAGATGACGGGTTAATTGCATCAAAACTCTTCACTGAAAATAGGGCGGAAAAAGGCGATGAAAGCATGATGGCAGATCCCTTTGCCGCTGCGGCCAATCAAACCCGCATGCCGGAGGATTAGGCATGAGACCCGGAGGAATCGTCATGGCCGGACTGTCAGTCGACGCCCAGAATGCGCCGCCTCACTTGTTCCTGCTTTTGCGAGGTTTCACATGTACACCGCCATCGGCTATGCCGCCCAATCGGCCACCACGCCCCTCGCCCCGATGAAATTCGAACGTCGCAGCCCACGCGCCGACGACGTCGCGATCGAGATCCTCTACTGCGGCGTCTGCCACTCCGACATCCACCAGGCCCGCAATGAATGGGGCATCGCTGTTTACCCGTTGATGCCCGGCCACGAGATCGTCGGAAAAGTCACCGCGATCGGTGCGAATGTCACCCAACACAAAGTAGGCGATCTGGTCGGGGTTGGCTGCATGGTCGACTCGTGCCGCACCTGCGAAGCCTGCCAGTCGAACCTTGAACAATACTGCCTCGAAGGCCCGACCATGACCTACGCCACCCCGGATCGGGTGGATGGCAGCAACACCATGGGCGGTTATTCGGACAGTATCGTCGTCAGCGAACACTTCGTCGTGCGCATTCCGGAAAGACTGGCACTGGCCAGCGCCGCGCCGATTCTGTGCGCCGGCATCACCACCTACTCGCCACTCAAGCACTACGGCGTCAAGGCTGGCGACAAGGTCGGGATTCTCGGCATGGGCGGTCTGGGCCACATGGGCATCAAGTTCGCCAAAGCCATGGGCGCCGAAGTCACCCTGTTCACCCGCTCGGCGAGCAAAGCTGAAGAAGGTCGTCGTCAGGGTGCCGATCATGTGATCGTTTCCACTGATGCCGAGCAGATGAAAGCGGCTGCCGGTTACTTCGACTTCCTGCTCGATACCATTCCGGTGCAGCACGATCTCAACCCGTACCTCGACACCCTGCGTTTCGACGGCGTGCACATTCTGGTTGGCCTGATCGAACCGATCGATCCGCCCGTGCATGCCGCCAAACTGGTATTGGGCCGTCGCATCCTGGCCGGTTCGCTGATCGGTGGCGTCGCCGAAACCCAGGAAGTGCTGGATTTCTGCGCCGAGCACAACATCACCTGCGACATTGAAATGCTCGACATTCGCCAGATCAACGAGGCTTACGCGCGCATGATCGCCGGCGACGTGAAGTACCGTTTCGTCATCGACATGGCGACGCTCAAGGTTTAAACCCGCTTAAACCTTCAAGCCAAGCTCCGCCGAGAGCCGGGCTGTGACTCCTTTGATCAGGGGAATCAGCTCGGCCATTTTTTCCAACGGCATGTACGGCACAGTGCTGGCGATACTGATCGCCGCCACGATGCCCTTGCTCGCATCGCGAATAGGCGCCGCCACGCAGCGGATCGACGGTTCGTTGTCTTCCAGATCGAAGGCGTAGCCACCGGCGACGTACTCGGTCATGCGCTGCTCAAGCTGTTCCCACGACTGCTGGGGATGCTGCGGCCAGAACTGACTTTTCCCACCCGCTGGCAGGCTGATGTCGTACAGCCGCTGCCAGTCTTTCGGCGAGTCATCGAGCATCAACGCCTTGCCAATCCCGGTGCGCGCCAACGGCATGCGATGGCCGACCCGCGAACGCATTTCCGGGCCATTGCGCCCCGGGTTCTTCAGCAGATACAGCACTTCATCGCCTTCACGGATGCCCAAGTGCACAGTGTCGCCGGTCAGCGCCGACAACTCGTCCAGATACGGCCCGGCCAGGCTCACCAGCGGCAACTCTTCGCGTGCCTGGAAACCCAGTTCGATCAGCTTCGGCCCGAGCAGATAACCGACTTGCGGCACCACGCGCAGGTAGCGTTCATCGACCAGGCAACTGGCCAGACGATGGGTGGTGCTGCGCGTGGTGCCGATCAGTCGGGCAATTTCCTTGAGATCGCGGGCGCCACTGGCCACCGCTTGCACCACACCGAGGCCGCGCAACAGCGTCTGGGTGCCGGTGGGCGCGGCGTCCTTGGTTTTTTCCGGAGCGTCTTCCTGCATATCCAGCCTTTACCGTTGAGCGAGGGAACGGGCGGCATTATGGTCGCCCGACGCAGACCACTACAACTCGATACGCTCGACCTTGCCGACCAGCAGCACGTAGGACAAAGCACCGATCAATGCGAGCACCGCGATATAAGTGATTGCCGGCGCGAACGAATCGCCGCTGGCGAGGAAGCCGATCACGATCGGCGTGGTGATCGCCGACAGGTTGCCGATGAAGTTGAACACCCCGCCGGTCAGGCCGAGCAAGCGTGCCGGGGCCAAGGTCGAAACCAGCGACCAAGTGATCGAGGCCAGGCCATTACCGAAGAACGCCAGCGCCAGAAAGGCAATCACCAGCGGCGTCGACTCAACGAAATTGGCGCCGATGATCGAGGTGGAAATCAGCAGCCCGCCAATGATCGGCAACTTGCGCGCAAAGCCGACGGTGTAGCCGCGACGGATCAAGAAGTCGGAAAAGAACCCCGAGCACAACACGCCAACGAACGCGGCAAGAAACGGCAGCGACGCGAGCAGGCCGGACTTGATGAAGTCCATACCGCGATATTTCACCAGGTACGTCGGGAACCACGTCAGGAAAAACCACAGCGTCGAGTTCAGGCAGAACTGGCCGAGGTAGATGCCCCACAATTTGCGTTTGGTCAGAACGATGCCGAGATCGGTCCAGCTGAATTTGGCTTTGACCTTGGCCGATTCTTTTTGAATATCAACCAGACCACCGCCCTCGCGGATCAGGTCGATTTCGGCTTCGTTGGCGCCTTTGAAATCCCGTGGCTCGCGATACACCGCGTACCAGATCGCCGCCCAAATAATGCCGACAGCGCCGGTCGCGACGAACACCATGTGCCAGCCGAATTCGTGTTGCAGCCAAGCGAGTACCGGGGTCAGGAATGCCAGGCCGACGAATTGCCCAGAGGTGTAGAAACCGATGGCCGTGGCGCGTTCACGCTCGGGGAACCAGGTTGTTACAACGCGGCTGTTGATGGGATAGGCCGGTGCTTCCAGCGCGCCGACGGCCATGCGCAGCACGAACAGCGCGATGAAACTGGCGGCGAAACCGAGCATCACCGTGGCAATCGACCACAGCAGTAATGCGACGCTATAGAGAATGCGCGGCGGCACGCGATCGACCAGCCAGCCGCCGGGGATCTGCATAGCGGCGTAGGTCCAGCCGAACGCGGAGAAGATCAGGCCGACGTGGATCGGGTCGATGCCCAGATCGCTGGTCAGCGCCGGCGCGGCAATCGACAGGTTGCTGCGGTCGAGGTAGTTGATGACCACGGTGATAAACAGCAACACCATGATGAAAAACCGCTTGCGGCTGGGCGCGACTAAAGACGCCTGCCCGGTGAGGGTTTGCGGTTGCATGGGGAGAGCCTCTTTTTATGTTTATTGAGGTCGGCCTGAGGCCTGATCGTTCCCACGCTCCGCGTGGGAATGCAGCCCGGGACGCTCTGCGTCCCAAAAGCGGACGCAGAGCGTCCATTGAGGCATTCCCACGCAGAGAGTGGGAACGATCTCATCGGGTGTGTCAGAGACAAATCACCACTCGGCAAAGCTGCCATCGGCATGGCGCCAGATCGGGTTGCGCCAGCGGTGGCCAACAGCCGCACGCTCGATCACGTATTCCTCGTTGATCTCGATGCCCAATCCCGGCCCGTTCGGAATCTTCACGAAGCCTTTGTCGTAATCGAACACCCGCGGATCTTTCACGTAGTCGAGCAAATCATTGCTCTCGTTGTAATGGATGCCCAGGCTTTGCTCCTGGATAAACGCGTTGTAACAAACCGCGTCCAGTTGTAAACACGCCGCCAGCGCAATCGGCCCCAGCGGGCAATGCAGCGCCAGCGCGACGTCGTAGGCTTCGGCCATGTTGGCGATCTTGCGGGTTTCGGTGATGCCGCCGGCGTGGGAAGCATCCGGCTGGATGATGTCGACGTAACCTTCGCTCAACACGCGTTTAAAGTCCCAACGCGAAAACAAGCGTTCGCCGAGGGCAATCGGTGTGCTGGTCAACGGCGCCAGCTCTTTCAGCGCTTCGTAGTTTTCGCTGAGCACCGGTTCTTCGATAAACATCAGTTTGTATGGATCGAGTTCCTTCATCAGCACCTTGGCCATCGGCTTGTGCACGCGGCCATGGAAGTCGACGCCGATACCGACGTTCGGCCCGACCGCGTCACGCACGGCGGCAACGTTGGCCAGTGCCAGATCGACTTTCTCGAAGGAGTCGAGGAATTGCAGCTCTTCGGTGCCGTTCATTTTCACCGCAGTGAATCCACGGCTCACCGCCTCTTTCGCCGCACGCGCGGTGTCGGCCGGACGGTCGCCGCCGATCCACGAATACACACGAATCTTGTCGCGCACCTGGCCGCCGAGCAGATCACTCACCGACACGCCGAGGGCTTTGCCCTTGATGTCCCACAGCGCCTGATCGATGCCGGCCAGTGCGCTCATATGGATCGCGCCGCCACGGTAAAAACCGCCGCGATACAGCACCGTCCAGATGTCTTCGATGTTGCGCGGGTCTTTGCCGATCAGGTAATCGGACAATTCTTCGACAGCGGCGGCAACGGTGTGCGCGCGCCCTTCAACCACAGGCTCGCCCCAACCGGTCACGCCCTCGTCGGTTTCGATCTTGAGGAAGCACCAGCGCGGCGGAACGATGAAGGTGGTGAGTTTGGTGATTTTCATCTACTTGTCTCTCTTATTGGGATAGCGCACGCAGCGCCAGAATACTTAGCGAAGGGCCTTCCATGCGGCCACGTAGGCCTTGGCATTCACCGCCACTTGCTCCGGGGTCATGCCCGGTTTGAACAGGCCGGAACCGAGGCCGAAACCTTTCACGCCAGCGTCGATAAACGCCTGCATGTTGTCCGGCGTGATGCCGCCAACCGGCGCCAGCACCGTCCCGGACGGCAACACCGCAAGCCAGGCTTTGACGACTGCCGGACCCATCTGCTCGGCCGGGAACAGCTTGAGAATGTCCGCGCCCTCCGCCAGCGCCGCAAACGCTTCGGTCGGCGTCGCAACACCCGGCGACAGAAACAGCCCCGCCGCTTTCGCCGCGCGCAACACCTTGGCATCGCTGTGCGGCATGACGATCACTTGGCCGCCGGCCTCTTTCACCAACTCGACCTGCTCCGGCGTCAACACTGTGCCGGCACCGATCAGGCAATCGGCGGGCAAGGTCTTGCGCAGGATGCGGATACTTTCGTACGGCGATGGGGAATTTAGCGGTACTTCGATGACGCGAAATCCGGCGGCATACAGGACTTCTCCGACAGCGGCGGCTTCCTGCGGGTGCAGGCCACGCAGAATCGCGATCAGACCGTTTTGCGCCAATGCTTGCTTGAGCATGTCAGGCCTCCAGTCAGGGTTAACGGGATGAGGAATCGATCAGTCCGGCGGCCAGCGCCAGTTGCCACAAACCACGCTCGGTGGCCTGCTCGGCCAGCGTCACCTTGGTGAAACCACAGGCGTCGAGGGCACGGCGGTAGCGCACACACAGTTGCGCGTTGCCGATGAGGATGATCGAAGGAAGATTCGGGTTGTTGCGGCGTCGGCGTTGAGCGCTGGCCAGTGCGGCCAATTCATGGCCGATCATCAGGCCGGACAGATAATCCGCCTGCGCCGTTGGGCTCAGTTCACCGGTCAGGCCCAGCGTGCGGGCACTGAACAAGGTCGACAGCACGCCGAGTTCGCCGTCCGCCGACTGCGCGATCTGCACACCACGGTCAAATGCCTGAGCATCGAACGTCGCGCTGACTTGCTGGGTGCGGCCAAGGATGCTGTGTTCGCTGAGCACGGCGAACACTTCGCCGGTCATGAACGTGTCGAAACGGGTGATGCAGCCATCGACCACGTCGACCCACTTCGAATGACTGCCCGGCAGACCGATCAACAGATCAGTGCCCGCCTCGACCGGCAGATTCTGCAGAACACCAAGCACTTGGGTTTCTTCGCCGCGCATCACGTTCGGCAAACGGGAACGCTGAATCACACCCGGCACGATATGCACGACGGTGCCGCGAATGCTGATAACTGTTTGTAGGGAGTTTCCGAGGTTGGCGACGTTCGCCGGCGTCTCGCAGTAGGCCGCTTCACGCCAGCCCTGCGCACTGCCGACCATGCCGCAAGCAATCACCGGCAGATCCGGCTGCGCATCGAGCCAGTCGCCGCAGGCTTCATCGAAAGCCAATTCAAAACCATCGGCGCATTCGCGACCGTTGATGATTCGCGGGGTCTTGGGCAACTGCATGATCCCGGACGACAGCGAGCGCTGCTCCAGCACCACACCGTCCGCCGCGAGTTTGTAAGCACGTAATGAGGTCGTCCCCCAATCGAGCGCGATCAATTGCGCCAGCATCGCTTCACCTGTTTTGTTTTTGGCAGTGAGTGCGATGGACTATAAACCTTGCAGCAGCAAAATCTCAATATATAAATGTTGATCCCATATTGTGAGACAAAAGCAAAAAAAGATCGCAGCCTTCGGCAGCTCCTACAGAGTTTTCATCATTCCCTGTAGGAGCTGCCGCAGGCTGCGATCTTTTTAGGGATTCAGTTACCTTCAGCAAACTCACGCAATACCTTGCCGTCCATGCGATACCTCACCCACTCTTCCTGCGGTTGCGCACCGAGGGATTTGTAGAAGTCGATCGCTGGCGTGTTCCAGTCGAGGACGCTCCATTCGAAACGGCCGCAGTCGTTGTCGCAGGCGATTTTTGCCAGGTGGCGCAGCAGGGTTTTGCCGGCGCCGCCGCCGCGTTGTTCGGGGGTGATGTAGAGGTCTTCGAGGTACAGGCAGTTGCTGCCGAGCCAGGTTGAGTAGCTGAAGAAGAACACGGCGAAACCGATCGGCAAGCCGTCGCGCAGGCAGATCAGACCGTGGGCGGTGGCGCCTTCGCCGAACAGGCTGCGTTCGATGTCGGCGACGCTGGCGATGACTTCGTGGCGGGCCTTTTCGAAATCGGCGAGTTCAGTGATGAAGGCGAGGATTTGCGGGGCATCGCTGGGGGTCGCCGGGCGGATTTCGATCGTCATGGACGGGCCTTGTCGGAAAAGGAAAACGCCATACTAAGGCCGTGGGCGCTGCTCGTCACACTCCAAACCTGGTAGAGAACCTTGTGGTGAGGGGATTTATCCCCGATGGGGTGCGCAGCGCCCCCAAAAAAAAGGGGCTGCTTCGCAACCCGTCGGGGATAAATCCCCTCACCACAGGGGTACCACGAACGTTAGATCTCCTTAAATCTGCAAGGATGCTTATGAACGATGCTGCTTTTGCACCACTGATTTCACTGGCCGCCGGGTTACTGCCCCACGCTCTGGAAATATCCGACGACGGCGCGCACGACCTCGCGCATTTGCAGCGGGTCTGGCACAACGTGCGCACGTTGCATGAAGCAGAAGGTGGCGATCTCGAGGTCTTGCTCGCGGCCGTGCTGCTGCACGATTGCGTGGCCGTCGAAAAGAACTCGCCGCTGCGTTCACAAGCCTCGCGTCAGGCCGCAGAAAAAGCGTCGTCAGTGCTCGCCGAACAGAACTGGCCCAGCGATAAAATCGCCAGCGTCGGCCACGCCATCGAAGCGCACAGCTTCTCCGCCAACATCACCCCGCTCACCCTCGAAGCGAAGATCGTCCAGGACGCTGACCGCCTCGATTCGCTGGGCATGCTTGGCGTCGCCCGCACGTTTTATATCGCCGGGCGCATGGGATCGGCGCTGTATGACCCGCAAGATCCGCAAGCAAAACATCGCGATTACGACGACAAGCGTTTTTGCCTCGACCACTTCCAGACCAAACTGCTGCACCTCGCCGACGGTTTCCAGACTGTCGCCGGCCAGCGTCTGGCGCAGATACGTCATGAGCGTCTGAAGGGTTTTATGGAGCAACTGATGGAAGAAATCGGCATCGTCTGAATGGTTACTCCGGCCTGTGCTGAACCTGACTTCGCCAACCGCGCACCTAACCCACAGGCCCGACGTGTTAAACAGATGACGCTCAATTTTCCCGGTCAAGGAACCGCGTCATGTCGCAAGCAACACCCCAGGTGTCAGGCAAGTTGTTCGGCCTGTTCTGTCTCGCCAGTTATCTGTTGTCGCTGTCGTATGGCTCGACGTTTTTGCTGTCGCTGTTGATCGGTTCACGCGGCGGTAATGAACACGATGCCGGCAGTGTGATTTCGGCGGCGATGCTCAGTACATTCGTCGCGGTGCTGGTGTCCGGGCATTTGTCGGACATGCTCGGTGCGGCGCGGTCGATTGCGCTGTTCGGGTTGTTGCTGGTAGCGGCGAGCCTGGGTTTTGCGATGACGCCGGGGTTCGGGCATCTGCTGCTGTTTTTCGGTTTGCTGCTGGGGTTGGGCTGGGGTGTTTTTTACACGTTGGGGCCGATTATTGTTGCCAGTCTGGTAACTCCGGCGCAGCGGGCCAAGTACTTCGCGCTGCTCTCCGGCAGCATGATGACCGGCATCGGCAGCGGCCCGTTACTCGGGCGCGCAGCCAGTGCGCTGGGGTTGCCGGTGACGTCGGCGTTTTATCTGGCGGCATTGGCGAGCCTGATCGGCGTGCTGCTGTTCTGGCGTCTCGGCGCCCGACTGAAAAGCACGCAAGCCACGTCTGCCGCGAGAATCAGTTGGCAAGCGACCCGCCAAGTGCTCAGCTCGCGCGCCGTGTTTCCGATCATCATGGTCGGGCTCGGCGGCTGTGTGTTCGGCGGGCTGTCGAGTTTTCAGACCAGTTATGCGGGGGCGCGCTCGCTGGATTATTCGCTGTTCTTCCTCGGTTTCATGAGTGCGGCCATCAGCAGCCGGATGTTGATCGCTGGTTACGTGGTCAAGCGTGATCCGCTGCGCGCTTCGTGTCTGTTGTCCGGGCTGATGCTCGGCTCGATCGTGCTGTTCGCGTTTGGTGTGCACAGCGGATTTACCTATCTGCTGGCGGCGCTGACGCTCGGCGTTGGTTATGGTCTGACCTATTCGGTGATCAACGGACTCGCGGCGAACGAAGCACCGACGGGTACCACTTCGCAAGCGCTGCTGCTGTTCAGCCTTTCGTATTTTATCGGCGTGTTTGGCTTTCCGTTGCTGGCCGGGAAAATCATCGTTGAACATGGCATGGCGACGTTGTTGCTCACGGTATTGGCGGTGGCCTTGATCAACTGGCTTATCACCTTGGGCCGCCTGCTCTGGCGTCGCCTCAACGTGAAAACGGCGGAGGCGATTTAGACCGTTCGTCGTTCATCAGGCACCAATCCGCAGCGAGGGCAGACCAACGACAGGTAAGGATTCCAATCACTGGAGAAGCCCTATGATCTCGTCAAGGTTGACCGCTTTCGTATTCAGCACCCTGCTCTGCCCTGCGGTGTTCGCCGCATCCGCCACCGCGGCAGGCACCGGCCCTACCGACCCGACCCCGCCTCGCGCCCCCGCCATCAACAGTGCTCCCGGCATGAACACCGATGGTTCGGGCGTGCCGTTGATCAATCAGCCGCCGGCCACCGGTACTGATCCGCGCACGCAGGGCAGTGACCCGGGTCGTCAGGGCGGCATGAACACCCCCGACGCCCCCGGCATGCCCGACAACGCCGGCCCCGGCGTCGGCTCTAAATCCACCACGGGTGGTTCCGGTTCCGAAGGCTCCGGTCAGTAGTTCGCCGACGCGAGCGTCCTATTCAATCCAATGAAGAGGTAACCATGAACGTCGATAAAAACCTGGAAAAAGAAGTCCTCACCCGCCTGCTGCACGCCCACCCGAGTGGACTGGGCAAGGAGGTGCTGGACAATTACCGGGGCGAGAAAGTCGTGGCCGGCGCCCTCGCCGCTTTGCAGGATCGCGGACTGATTCACCACGGCCATGTGACCTGCAACGAAGCCGGCGAACATTCGCTGAACCTGCCGATCAAGCTCAGCGCGGCCGGGGTTGAAGCGGCGCGTAAGCTCGATAGCTGAGCAATGTGATCGTGTGATCGTGTGATCGTGTGATCGTGTGATCGTGTGATCGTAAATTATGTAGGAGCTGCCGCAGGCTGCGATCTTTTGATTTTGAAGATCAACAGATCGCAGCCTTCGGCAGCTCCTACATGGCAATTCATCTACGGATGCAAGGAGAAATCCCATGCCTCGTGGAAGCAAAGAAAAATACACCGCCGAGCAAAAGCGCAAAGCCGAGCACATCGAAGACAGCTACGAAAATAACGGCGTGTCTAAGGATGAAGCCGAAGCGCGAGCCTGGGCGACGGTGAACAAACAATCGGGCGGCGGCGACAAGGCCGGCGGTTCCGGGCGCAAGAAACCGGCGAGTGCCAAGTCTGAAGATCGCAAAGAGTCGTCGCGACGGGCAGTGGCCAGTCGCGAGGGACATTCGCGTAACAGCACGGCTTCGCGGGATGCGCAGACGGTTGATAGTTTGATGAAGGAGGCCCGGGCCAAGAAAATTCCGGGGCGGTCTTCGATGCGTAAGCAAGAGTTGATCGAGGCGCTGCGCAAGGCCAGTTGACACATCCCCCTGTAGGAGCTGCCGCAGGCTGCGATCTTTTACCTCTTTCAAGATCAAAAGATCGCAGCCTTCGGCAGCTCCTACAGGGGATTTAGGTGCGACACAGATCCAATGTGGGGGCGGGCTTGCTCGCGAAAGCTATCTATCGAGCACCGCCAGACTCGCGGATAAACGCGTCCACCTCAGCCGTCCCCGGCGAGGTCGCCGGCCCCCAGCGTGTCACCGCAATGGCCGCCGCCGCATTCGCCCGTCGCGCCGCTTCATGCGCACTCAAACCCTGCGCCAACCCGGCAACAAACACCCCGGCATGCGCATCGCCAGCGCCATTGCTGTCCACCGCTTTCACAGTAAACCCCGGCACATGCCGACGCTCATCAGCCTGATGAATCCAGCAACCCTGCGGCCCGTCGCGCACCACCATCAACACCTCTTTGGGCAGATGCTCAGCCAGCCGATCCAGCGCCAGCGCAATGTCTTCAGCACCGGTAAACCGCAGCGCTTCAACGCTGTTGCTCGTCCACACATCAATGCGTGGCAGCAGCGCCTGCATCATCGGCGAATCCGGCGATTCCACCAGCGGGCCCGGATCGAAGACCACGTTGACCGAGCCCGGCAACGCCAGCGTCCAGTCGAGCAACGCCTGCGCCTTGCCTTCGTGAAGCAAGCTGTAACCGCTGAGATAAACGTAATCGCCCGCCTCGGCGGCAACGCTATTCAGATCGTCCTCGGTCACTTCACCCTCAGCGCCGATGTAGGAAATGAAACTGCGCTCAGCCGACGCATCAGTCAGCGCCACGCACAAACCGGTGTCGCGCTGCGCACGTTCTTTGATGCCGATATGAATGCCTTCGACAGTCATCGCGTCCCGCGCTAGATCGCCGAAACGCCCGGTGCCGTGGCGACCGAGGTACACCACCGGCAAGCCATTACGCACTGCCGCCGCCATTACGTTGAATCCGCCACCCGCTTCGAAACCAGCCGACTGCGCGAGCACATCGCCGCCAATCTGCGGCAGTTTATCCACGGCCATGACCAGGTCGATGATGACCTGGCCGGTGTGCAGCATCTTAGGCATGAGCATTCTCGGTTGGCGCGGCGCGGCGATCTTTCGCCCCGCCGAGGACGAAGTAAATGCCACCGGCGACCACGAAGGTCACGATCCAGCCGAGGCCGTTGTGGCCCAGCCACGAGTCGGACAGGAAGCCTTTGAACCAGACATTTTCAGCGGTGGTGCCGATGGTGGTGAAGCTGAAGCCGAGTACGATGGCAATCGCCCACGCGCCGAACGCGCGCCACTCGATGCCGCCGTTGTACCAATAGGCGCTGCGCGGGCTGACGTCGAGCAAGTCTGTCGGGCTGTAGTAGTGACGGTGAATCAGGTCAACGATGAAGATCCCGACCCACGCGGTGATCGGCACTGCCAGCAAGGAAATGAAGGTGATGAACGGGCCGTAGAAGCTGTCAGCGATCAGCATGAAGTAGATCGAACCGGCGAAGATCGCGACGATATCGACCACCACCGCGTAGACGCGTTTTACCTTCAGACCGAGGGTCAGCGTGGTCAAACCGGCGGAGTACACCGACAGGTTGTTCGACAGCAGCAGGCCACCGAATGCGGTGATCAGGTAAGGCACGGCCATCCAGGTTGGCAGCATGTCGCGGATCGCCACGATCGGGTCAGTCGCCGAAGCCAGGTCGTTGTTGCCCACCGAGAGCAAGCCGCCGAGGGTGATCAACAACACCAGCGGAATGCCTGCGCCGAATGCTGCCGACGCGACCAAGCGTACGGCTTTGACGCTGCGATGTTGATAGCGCGACATGTCAGCGCCGGCGTTGGCCCAACCGATGCCGGTGCCGGCAGCCATGGTGCCGATGCCGATGATCATTGCGCTCATCGGTGCCGGCGTGGCGTTGAACACCGCGCTCCAGTCGATGGTGGCGCAGAGGAAGCCGCCGACGAGAATGTTCAGCGCGCCGAACACGTAAGTCGCCCACTTCTGAATCACCAGCAGCGTCGCGTGGCCGAGGCCGGAAACCGACAAGGTCAGCAGGACGAAAATGGCGATGAAGATCAGGGTCAGTACCGGAGCGCTTTTCGCTTCAACCGGCGAACCGAACAGGATCGAGCAAAGCGACAACAGCACGAATGCCGCGGTGGTGGTGTTGACCGTTTCCCAGCCCAGACGCGACATCAGCGAGACCAGCGTCGGGCCGATATTGCCGCGTACGCCGAAGATCGCTCGCGACAACGTCAGGCTCGGCGCACGGCCACGGCGGCCGGCAATCGAGATGATCCCGACCACGGCAAACGATCCGGCAGCGCCGATGATCGCGACGATGATGGCTTGCCAGATCGCCAACCCGCGAAACGCGACCAGCGTGGCGCCCAGCGGCAGACCGAGGATGGAAATGTTGGCGGCGAACCAGACCCAGAACAGTTGCAGCGGATGACCGTTGCACTCGGCTTCCGGCACCGGTTCGATGCCGCGGGTTTCCAGTTGCCCGGCGCTTTGCCCGGCGTTTGATGAACTCATGAAAAATGCTCCTGTTTGCCATTCTTGTGTTTATGGGCAATTCAATACCTGTGCCTCTCCCCTGTAGGAGCTGCCGCAGGCTGCGATCTTTTGATCTCGATTTCGGGGCGGCCTGAAGACTGCTGAAGATCAACAGATCGCAGCCTTCGGCAACTCCTACACATGGGTGTCCTCAGCGAAGAGTGAGGAGTCCTTTCACAAGGGGTTCCAGCTCCAGATCGTTGACGGTTTTCACTGTCTCGATCATCTCGACAGGCCAACTCTCAAGACCCAGGCAGGCCCCAAGCATCGCCCCAAGAATCGCCGCGATGGTGTCGGTGTCGCCACCGAGACTGGCGGCCATGCACAGCGCATCAAACGCGCTCATCTCACCGACGGCCACTTGCTGCGCCAGCGCGAACGAGACCACCACCGATTCCTGCGACGCCACCGATGTACCGATCACGTCGTAGAGCAGATCGGCGAGCAACGCGTTGTCGCTGTCGACGCTGATGCTGCGCGCCCAACTGATCCGCGAAGCGATACGCCCACCGGCAACCCAGTGACCATGCGCTTCCGCTTGCTGAGCGATTTGCTGACCGAGGTTCAACGCCTCGCCCAAATCCATGCCGTTGATGCCCGCAGACACCACCGCCGCCACCGCCGCCGCACTGGAAATCCCCAGCGTGGTGTTGTGAGTGACCTGGCAGGCCTGCACCACGGCGCCAATAAAGCGCTCAGGATTGGCGACATCTGCGGCGATGCCGACCGGTGTAATGCGCATCGCTGCACCATTGGTGGTGCCGTAACGCCCGGCCTCTTCCGGCGAGTGGCCGGCGAGGATCATTTCGATCGCGCGTTTGGTCGACGGGCCGAGCAAGTCCTGCGAGCCCTTGGCCTGCATCGCGGCTTCCCACTCGATCAGGCGTTGCGCGAGGATGGCCGGTTCGATGTGGCCATTGCCTTCAACCAATAATTCGCCGACCAGAATCGCCTGTTCGGTGTCATCAGTGATCGAGCCTTTAGGCATGTTCGCGGCAATCGGTTGTAATGGCCCGGCATCTTGCAGATCGGTGATCTGGCCGAAGCGCGCCTTGATGGTTTCGCGGTTCAGCGATTGCGTCGGCATGCCCAGCGCGTCGCCGAGGGCCAGGCCATAGAAAGCGCCGAGGGCACGGTTGAGCGGGGTCATTTTGCTTCTCCAAATTGCAGGTGCAGACGGAAATGCACCGGGTCGAGCAGGCTTTCGACCAGCTCCATAAAACGGTTCTGCCGGTCATAAGTGGTGCGCAGGGCCTTGAGGAACACCGTGCCTTCCGCACGACCGAGCAGTTCAGCGTCGACGGCATTCAGCGGTTCGGCGCCGATCCATTGATCGCCGCGCTCGCCGACGTAGCCGTAGGCCGCCAGGGTGATGGTCAGGGAATTGTCGATCAGACCGACGCGCGGCAGGCTTTCCAGGCCGCCGGTGGCCGGCATCAAAGAACGTTCAAGGGACACCAGCGTGCCTTCGGTGGAACGGCGACGACGGTCGAGGGTGATGAATTGGTCAGTGCCAAAACGCGCGAGCAGATCGGGCCGGGTCACGGCTTCCAGACGCAACACTTCGGTATTGATCATCGCGCCGCTGTCGGCCAGCGCCTGCGCCCAGCCGCTGCGTTGGTCGAGGGCGACACCGTCGAAGGTGACGATCGAGCCGACCCCGCTTTGTGTGGCGATATATTTACGCCGCTTCAGTTCGGCCAGCGCTTCGCGCAGCGTGCCTCGGCTGACTTTGAATTCTTGAGCCAACTGATGCTCGCCGGGCAACAGAAAGCCGTCCTCCATGAGGCCGCTTTCGATGCGCCGGACGAGTTCGTCGACCACCCGTTGTTTCTTGTCAAATCGTACCTGTCTAATCATGTACAAAGTGATAACCGAAACGGGTTCGGGCGAGCAAGGGAAATTTAGGGGAAGTGACGGAAGGTTGAAGGTCAAAAGCACCCTCACCCTAGCCCTCTCCCGGAGGGAGAGGGGACTGAATGGGGGATATTGTGGAAGTACGCTGACTTGAAAGTGCGGTGCCGAATCCATAATCGCCGAGGTCTTTCAGGTCGACGGATTACGCGAGACACCTCGATCGGCCCCCTCTCCCTCTGGGAGAGGGCTGGGGTGAGGGGCTCTTGATCTTAGCGTTGTTTGAGGCGATCGATGACGACGGCCAGCAGCAGAATCGACCCGCGAATCACGTACTGGTAGAAGGTATCAATATTCTTCAGGTTCATCGCATTCTCGATAATCGCCAAAATCAGCACCCCGGCAATCACATGCCGAATCATGCCAATCCCGCCGCTCAACGACACCCCGCCCAACACGCAAGCCGAGATCACCGTCAGCTCAAACCCCTGTCCAATCATCGGCTGCCCCGAGGTCATCCGCGACGCCAGAATCACCCCCGCCAGCGCACCAATCACGCCGTGCACGGCAAAGATAATGATCTTGGTGCGATCAACGTTCACGCCCGCCAGCAACGCTGCTTCCTGGTTGCCACCGATGGCCATGGTGTTGCGCCCGTAGGTGGTGTAATTCAGCAGCCAGCCGAAAAACAGAAAGCACACGATCGTGATCAGGATCGGCACCGGCACGCCAAACAACTGGCCGTTACCAAACACGAAGAACGATTCCTGCGACACGCCCACCGCTTTGCCGTTGGCAAAAATGTAAGCCAGACCGCGAACAATCTGCATGGTCGCCAACGTCGTGATCAACGCATTGACCCGCAACTTGGCGATCACAATCCCGTTGATCAACCCGACAATCAGGCCCATCACCAACGCCGCACTGACACCAAGAAACACGCTGTTGGTGTCGCGCATCACCACTGCCGCGACCACGCCGGCGCAGGCAATCACCGAGCCCACCGACAAGTCGAAATGCCCCGACGCCAGGCAGTACAACATCGTGCACGCGGCGATCCCGGTGGTGGAAATCGCCAGGCCCAGACCACGCATGTTCAGCGGCGAAAGGAAGTTGTCGATCAGCAGCGTACAGGCAACGAAAATGCCCACCGCCGCCAGCAACATGACCCAGTCATCAAGGAAGCGGCGCATGTCCAGCGGTTTGCGCTCTTTGGGCAGGGTTTCGTTTTGGGTTGTCATCATAGTCACCTCTCAGTTCGCCACGCCGTCAGCGCGGTGGCGCGGCAAAGCCAGTTGCAGCAGGTTGGATTCGTTAGCCTGGTCGCGGCTGATTTCGCCGCGCAGGGCGCCTTCGCAGAGCACCAGAATGCGGTCGGAAATGCCCATCACTTCCATCAGGTCGCTGGACACCACGATCACCGAAATGCCCTCGGCAGCGAGGTTGTGGATGATCTGGTAGATCTCCGCTTTGGCGCCGATGTCGATGCCGCGCGTTGGTTCGTCGAGCAGCAGAACTTTCATCGGCATCGACAGCCAGCGACCGAGAATGGCCTTCTGCTGATTGCCGCCGGAAAGGAATTTGATCTGCTGACCGGCGTGCGGCGTTTTCACTTTCAGCGCTTTGATCTGTTTGTCGGCATTGCCCTTTTCCCACAAACCGCGAATCAGGCAGCCGAGCCCCGAATGCGCGCCACGGGCACTGATGTTGATGTTCTCGGCAACGCTGGCCAGCGGGATGATGCCTTCCTTCTTGCGATCTTCCGGGCAGAGCAATATCCCGGCGGCAATCGCGTCGCGCGGTGAGCGCAATTTCAGTTCATGGCCACGCAGTTCGAGGCGTCCGGCGGTGTTGCGCTCAAGGCCGCTAAGCAGGCGAAACAGCTCGGTGCGCCCTGCCCCGACCAATCCGAACAAGCCAAGAATTTCACCTTTGTGCGCTTCGAAACTGATCGGCTCACGCAGGCCCGGGCCGAGCAAGCCATCGACCTTCAGCGCCACGGCGCCGCGTGGACGATGGCGATAATCGTAGATGTCCTGAATGTCGCGACCGACCATGCAGGTCACCAGTTGATCATGGGTCAACTGGCTCATGTCCTCGAAGGTGCGCACGTAGCGACCGTCCTTGAACACCGTGACCGCGTCGCAGATGCGGAATACTTCTTCCATCCGGTGCGACACGTAGAGCACCACTTTGCCCTCGTCACGCAGACGACCAATGATCGCCATCAAGCGGTCGATCTCACGGGCCGAGAGGCTGCTGGTCGGTTCGTCGAAGGCGATGACATGCGCGCCGCGCGACAGCGCTTTGGCGATTTCCACCAGTTGCCGCTGGCCGAGGGACAGGCGTCCGACTTTGGTCTGCGGATCGATTTCGTCGGCCAGGCCTTTGAGGCAATTCAACGCTTGCTGGCGTAACACACCGCGATTGATCAAACCGAAACTCGCCGGCAGATGGCCGAGAAACAGGTTTTCGGCGACGGTCATTTCCGGCACCAGATGCAGCTCTTGGTGAATCACCGCGACGCCGCTGCCGATGCTGTCAGCGGTCGACCTGAACGCCATGGTCTGCTCGCCGATCTGCAACTCGCCGCTGCTCGGGATGTAAGCGCCACCAAGGATTTTCAGCAGGGTCGATTTGCCGGCGCCGTTCTCGCCCATCAAGGCATGAACCTGCCCCGGATGCGCGACGAAGCTGATGGCGTCCAGCGCCTTCACACCGGGAAAGGTTTTGCCGATCCCGTTGAAGCGCAGGCTGCCGCTGGAGCTGTGTTGTTGTGTCTCTACTTGCGCGTGCATAAAGCCACCTCTTCACACCGAAAAACGGCCCGGCTGCCCGGGCCGTCGCTGCATCAGTTCCACAAGCCGATTTTTTCCAGCTCTTGCTTGAAGTTCTCGCGGGTGATCAGGGTGACGTCGTCCATGGCGGTGTACTTCGGCGGTTCTTTGCCGGTGGTGACCCACTCGTACATCATCTCGGCGGTTTTGTAGCCTTCGATGTGCGGGCTCGGCAGCATCGAGCCGAAGAAGCCGCTGTTAGGCTTTTTCAGTTCGCCAATGGCGTCGGTGCCGTTGATGCCGATGCCGATCACGTTGGTCGCAGCAAAACCGGCAGCTTCGGTAGCGCGCACGCCGCCGAGCACGGTGTTGTCGTTCATGCCGCCGATGATCAGGTTTTTCGCCGCGCTCGGCAGTTTCACCAGCGCCGAGTTGGTGGCGTCCATGCTGCCCGGTACGTCGAGGGTTTTCAGCGCGGCGAAGAGGATGTGATCCTTCGGCATGCCGGCGTCTTCAAGGGATTTCACCGAGCCGTCGGTGCGCTTCTTGCCGGTGTCGAGTTCGTTGTAGGTGTTGACCACCGCGTAGGTGTCTTTCCAGTCCCAGTTGCGTTTTTTCGCTTCGGCGACCATCGCGTTGCCTTGCTTCTGGCCGACTTCAAACGCAGCCATGCCGAGGTACGGCACGTCTTCCATGAACTTGCCGTTGGCGTCGACAAAACGGTCGTCGACGGCAATCACTTTCAGGTCATTGAGTTTGGCTTTGGCCATGATCGCCGGGCCGAGCGACACGTCCGGCGGGCAGATCACGAAGCCCTTGGCACCGTTGGCGGCGAGACTGTCGATGGCGGATAGGGTTTTCTCGCCATCCGGCACGGCGATCTTGATCAGTTCGAAGCCCTTGTCCTTGGCGGCTTTCTCGGCGAAAGCCCACTCGGTCTGGAACCACGGCTCCTCCGCCTGCTTGACCAGAAAACCGATTTTCACGGTGTCGGCAGCGAGCAGCGAACTGCTCAGGCTGAATGCAGTGACCGCCAGGGCGGTAGTGCACAGGGTACGAATCCCGAAACGACGTTTCATAAGCTGACTCCTTGTTATTTTTTTTGAGCAAATTAAACAGCTTGTGGCGAGGGAGCTTGCTCCCGCTGGGCTGCGAAGCGGCCCTAAAACCGGTTACCTCGGTCAATCAGACATACCGCATAGCCCGAATTTACGACTGCTGCGCAGCCGAGCGGGAGCAAGCTCCCTCGCCACAGGTGTGGTGGCGTGACACGTACTGCTGCAAAGCCTGTTGAAAATAGTCATATCGTATGATGATTGGATTTCACCCGGATCTATCCGCGTGAAAGCTGCAGCGCTCAGTCGTGGTACATCACCGAGCGGCCACCATCGATGGTGATGCATGACGCGTTGATAAACGGTGCTTCATCACTGGCCAGAAACACCGCAGTCATCGCCACTTCCAGCGGCTGACCGATGCGTTTCGGCGGGTGCAGATCGAAGGCGCGCTGACGTTCGGCGTGCGGGTCGGCGAAACCGTTCCAGTAATCAACATTCAATTGGGTTTCGATGTAGCCCGGCGCGATGGCGTTGACGCGAATGCCTTTCGCCGCGTATTCGATGCCGAGGGCGCGGGTCAGCCCAAGCAAACCATGTTTGGCCACCGGGTACGGGAAGCAGCCGGGAATGATGTGGCTGGAATGGGTCGAGGCGATGTTGATGATGCTGCCGACACCCTGCTCAATCATCTGCGGCAGCACGGCTTTGCAGCCGAACCAGGCACCATCGAGGTCGATGGCGAAGCAGCGATGCCAGTCTTCATCGGTCATTTCCAGCGGATCACGAAACACGTTGACCCCGGCGCAGTTGACCAGCACGTCGATACGCCCGTGCAGCTCAACGGCGCGTTTGGCCATCGCGTGCAGATCGTGCTGGCGCGACACATCAGCCTTGAGCGCCTGCACGTCACAGCCCTGCTCGCGCCAGTGGGCGGCAACCTTCTCAACTTTTTCGGCCTGAATATCGCTGATCAGCAGTTTCGCTTGCTGCGAGGCAAACGCAGCAACGATCGCTTCACCGATGCCTTGCGCAGCGCCGGTCAGCAAGACCACTTTGTCTTTCAGACGCTCGCCCTTCGGCGGTGCAGGCACCGGCGGCAGGGAAAGGGGTTCAGCCATGGATCTCGACTCCTGTTCCGCAAGCACAAAAAAACCGGACAGCTGACGATGTCCGGTTCGGAAGGCGTTTGAAACAAAACAGGCAGGCGGCGCTGACGGCATGGGGCCGTTGCGAGACGCGGACTCCGCGTGGGAGTGCGATGGAGATTCGCTGCATCACTTCACCTGTTTTGTTCTTTTTAAGTGTGAGTGCGTGTTACTGCTGGAGCCGACTATAAACCCGTCGGCCAAATAATCTCAATATATAATTTTGCATCCCATATTTTGGGATTTAACCAGCAAAGCGCGTACAGAGTTTTCCCGGTACATCAACGCGCATCGACAGCACTGCACCGTCCAGAGGATGGTTGTGCGGGCTCTGGGCGCTGGTGATGTACAGTGTTTTCAGGTCATCGCCACCGAACACGCAACTGGTCGGGCGGCTGACAGGCAACTCGATTTTGCGCTCGACTTTGCCCTCAGGCGTCAGGCGCAGCAGGCAGCTGCCATCCCAACGGGCATTCCACACGTAACCTTCGGCGTCCATCGCCGAACCGTCCGGGCCGCCCTGTTGGTCGGGGCCGTACCAGGTTTCGGCGGCACCGAGATGGCCGTCCGTTTGAATGAAATAGCGATGTAGCGTGCTGTCCATGCTGTCGCCGAACAGAACTGTGGTGCCGTCGTCACTCCACAGCAGCGTGTTGGGAATGCCCAAACCGCGCAGCAATGGCGTGACGCGTTGATCCGCATCGACGCGGAACAGGCCACCGGAGCGGCGAGTGATCGGCAGGTCTTCGCCATTTTCGCCGATGTTGTTTTGCATGGTGCCGAGCCACAAACGGCCTTGGCCATCGCAACGCGCTTCGTTGGGACGATTGCCGGGTTGCGGGTCGGCGACGCAGAACAGGGTCAGGCGCGGTTCGAGGCCGGGGGAATCGAGGTCGAGGCGATAGACGCCGCTGCTGAGCGTGACCAACGCATCGCCGCTGGCGCAGGGGATGAACGCGGAAACGTGCTCGGGCATTTGCCAGATTTGTACGTTCTGGCCGATCAGGCGCAGGGCCTGTTTGCCGGCGATGTCGACCCAGTACAACGCCTGGGTCGGCGCGTCCCAGAACGGGCCTTCACCGAGTTGGGCGCGGTGTTGGGTCAGGGCGGTGCACGGCATATCCATTCCTCAGTTATTGTTGTTTTGCACACAGATTTGTAGGAGCAAGGCTTGCCCGCGAAGAGGCCGTTTGATCCGGCATCTTGGCTGACTGACACTACGCATTCGCGGGCAAGCCTTGCTCCTACAATGGGTCTTTGTGTGTTCAGCTGGCTTTTTTGTCGGCCATGACTTTCGGGTAAAAACGTTTGATCGCCAGGTCGGCGTTATCGATCAAAGTCATGCACGCCCACACACCTCGTGCGGAATCCCGGGCAGCGATGGCGTCGGCCATGTCTTTGTGGATCGGTAATGTGCGGCGCAGTTCATCGGGATCGGCGGCAGACACTTCAAACGACACCGCCAACAACGCGCCGAGCGCCGGCACCATTTGTTCAATGAATTGATTGTGACTGGCCGCGAGGATGCATTCGTGAAAGACCTGATCGGCGCGGTTGTAATCGATGCCGCTGTCGACCGCGCGTTCGAGGGCGTTGTAGGCCAGTTGAACGGCTTCGATCTGTTCGAAGGTGGCGCGTTCGCAGGCCCAGCGTACGGCCATCGGTTCGATGGTGCGGCGCAGATCAAGCAGGTCATCGACGAAGTTTTCCGGCAAGCCGTTGCGCGACAGCCAACCGACGACTTGCGGATCGAACAGATTCCAGCGCCGAACCGGCAGCACGCGGGTGCCAACTTTCGGCCCGACTTCGAGCATGCCTTTGGCGACGAGGGTTTTGATTGCTTCGCGGATCACCGTGCGACTGACGCCGAGCTGTTCACCCAGATCCGCCTCGACCTTGATGGTCTGCCCAGGTTTGACCTGGCCGGCGGCGATCCAGCTGCCGAGCCAGTCAACCGTGGATGCGTGGAAGCTGCTGGACATGAACACCTCAAAGCGGAGTGCGATGGGTGGTAAAGCTAATCATCATATGATTGGGTGTCAACAAAATCCCCTGTAGGAGTGAGCCTGCTCGCGATTGCGGAGTGTCAGTCACCACAAGGATTGACTGATCAACCGCTATCGCGAGCAGGCTCACTCCTACAGGGGGGATGTGTGTCTCAGGGTTCGAGGCCGATGCGGAAGAACTCGCCGCCGCTCCACACGCCCAGCCAGCGCTGGCCATCGATTTCGCGGCTGACCGCCAATTCCACCATTTGGTAGAACACATTGCGGTGAATCAACGCCTCAAGATTGGTACGCACATGCACATAAGGTGCAGGCTCTTGCGTCGTCGGATCAATCTCGACGCGGATCGGATGCTCAGGCCCGGCCTCAGCCGTCTCATCCACATTGGTGGTAAAACGCAAAAGCTGCGCCTCACCCTCGCCTTCCACCTCAACGGCAATCGCCACAAACGGCGCGTCGTCGACCTTGATCCCGACCTTCTCGACCGGGGTAATCAGGAAATAATCATCGCCATCGCGGCGCATGATCGTCGAGAACAGTTTGACCATCGGTTTGCGCCCGATCGGCGTGCCCAGGTAATACCAGGTGCCGTCGCGGGCGATGCGCATGTCGATGTCGCCGCAGAAGTCCGGGTTCCACAAGTGCACCGGCGGCAAGCCTTTGGTTTTGGGGATTTGTCCCAACAGGTCATTGGCTTTTTGCGGGCCACTCATGGCGTTCTCCTTGAATTTATTGGTCGCCGATCCCCAACAGGCTGCGCGCGTACTGTGCCAGCGGCGGGCCAATGAGGTCTTCGGGTTTATTGTCGTGGAACGTCAGTAAACCGCCACGACTTTTGATGCGTGCAGTATCAATCAAATACTGGGTGCTGGTCTCGATCAACATGATCTGAATCACGCCACCGTCAATGCCGAGACGGTCGACCGCTTCTTCATCGAGCCATTCATCAGAGTTACCAATGCGATCGTCAGCCTTGGCGAAACGCGTGTACAGCAGGTAATGAGCACCGGCATCGCGTGCTTCGCCCATCGCTTGATCGAGGCCTTCCGGCGCGCGAGCGCGGCGCACCATCGGGAAGTATTCGACGAAACCCTTGAAGGCTTCTTCGGCGACCACGTTTGGACGAGGGTAAGAACCGCCCGGCGGGGCGAACGCGCCTTGGGCGATGTAGATGAACGAATCAGGCTGAATGCGGAAGTTGTTCACGCGACGGCTGTCGCTGTGATCGAGCAAACCGGCGTCGCTCATCTGGTAGCGAGTGCCTTCGGCCATATCGCTGACAGTCATACAGCCGCCAAGCGCCAAAACGGCCAGCAGCAAAACCAGGCTACGCATCCTATTCCTCCAGAGGCCGGTGACGGAAAACCGGCGAATGGCCGTTGGATGCAGCTTTTGCGCCAGCTCTGTTTTTTCGTTGTGTTGTTAGTTAGATCGTATTCGCGAGCAAGCCCGCTCCCACACAGGAACACATTCCAAGGTGGGAGCGGGCTTGCTCGCGAAAGCGGCTGATCAGCCGCCGATAATCTTCATGACGGTCGCACCGCCAGAGAACGCCACTTCCTGCTTGTCGCCCAACGCCTTGACCAACAAACGCTGCAGCGCTGGCAACGCCTGATGACGCGGCTTATCAAGCAGATCACCGACATAGTGGCGGTTGCTCGACGACAGGCAGCCATGCAGCCAACCCGTCGACGACAGTCGCAAGCGCGAGCATGTCCGACAGAACGGCACGCTTTCGTTGGCGATCACGCCGAAGTTGCCCAGGCCAGGAATCGCATAGCGCACAGCGGTGGCATCGATCGGCGCATCAGTCTGCGCATACTCGTAGCGCTCGCCGATCAGGCTGAGCAATTGCTCAAGGCTGACGAATTGTTGCAGGAAGGCATTGGAGTCTTTGGCCAGGTGGCCCATGCGCATCAATTCGATGAAGCGCAGTTCGAAACCTCGTTGCAGACAGTAATCAAGCAGCGGCATCACTTGATCAAGGTTCTGCCCGCGCAACGGCACCATGTTGACCTTGATCTTCATCCCCGCGGCGGCGGCTTGATCCATGCCATCAAGCACGGTGGCCAGATCGCCGCCACGGGCGATGCTGCGGAAAGCGCCAGCGTCGAGGGTATCGAGGGACACGTTGATCCGGCGTATACCGGCATCGACCAGCAGCGGGAGTTTCTTGGCGAGAAGTTGGCCGTTGGTGGTCAGGCTGATGTCTTCCAGGCCCATCTTGCCGACGGCGGTCATGAACGATTCGAGTTTCGGGCTGACCAGCGGCTCGCCGCCGGTGATGCGCAAGCGCTCGATACCGGCCGCTTCGATCAGGTACTCAACGCCGCGCGCCATGGCTTCGGCCGACAGTTCATCCTGCGCAGCCACCAGCCGCTTGCCGTTGGGCACGCAGTAGGTACACGCGTAATTGCAGGCTGAGGTCAGGCTGATGCGCAAATTGCGAAAACGCCTGCCTTGACGGTCAACGATCATGATCACTCCGGCGGAAAAATTTCGAGCCGCTAAAACTTGACTCACAAATCAAGTTTTAGCAAGCCCTATGCCTGAGTATATTCCTGCGGTACTGCGACATGTAGCGAAATCATGGCGCAATAAGGCGGCTGAATGGCTCAGCTGCTTGGGGTTTCCGGGTCGCGCTTGCGCTTGTTGCCCATGCGCACGCCAATGTCCATCAGGAACTGGAAGAAACCTTCCTGATCTTCCAGCACGTTGCTCCAGAACGGCGAGTGATACAGCGCCACCGCGCCGTGCACCAGCGCCCAGGATGCGCAGTAGTGGAAGTACGGCGGCACGTCTTCGAGTTTGCCTTCGCTGATGCGGCCCTTGATCAACAGGGTCAGACGTTCGAAGTTCGAGGCACGGATCTTGTGCAGCTCTTCGACCATTTCCGGCACTTGATTGCCCTTGACCACCTTCTCTTCGAGGCGATCGAACAGGCGATAGCGCTGCGGGTCGCGCATGCGGAATTCGAAATAGGCGCGGGACAGCGCTTCCTTGTCCTTGTCGACGTCGGCCGAATGCAGCAGCTCGTTCAAATCGCGCTCGTAATCGAGCATCAGGCGCAGGTAGATTTCCGCCTTGGATTTGAAGTGCTTGTAGATCGTGCCTTTGCCGATACCGACGGCATCAGCAATCATCTCGACGGTGACACTGTCTTCACCTTGGTCGAGGAACAGCTTGAGCGCGGTATCGAGAATTTCTTGCTCGCGGCGACGAAACTCACGGACCTTACGAGGTTCTTTGTGCATAAGAAAAGGTCTGAAGGGTCAAAATTCGAAGCCGCGTATTATGCCTAACTTGCGCAAAAATGCACGGATCATCCGACCATATCTGCGTTTCTTGTTCATTTTGAGAACGTTTTGGACGCAATGAGAACTCAACTGAAGCAAACGTATTCCAAATTTGTTTAAAAACCCCGACCGGCTCACTGGACTGCACGCCAGACTGATCAATACTTGAACTGTCGGGCGACATCTCCCCCAAGTGTCGCGCCGATAAAGGTACCAACGGACCGCGTGCCTTTGTTTTACTCCTAATGGTCTTAACCCGGATTCACCCCCCAGAACCCGGGTTTTTTTTGCCTGCGATTTGACCCTTACCCAAGCTACCCGAACATCACACCTGTAGGAGCTGCCGCAGGCTGCGATCTTTTGCCCTTGCCTGTCAAAATCAAGATCAAAAGATCGCAGCCTGCGGCAGCTCCTACATGGCAGATTTAACGGAGGCCAGCGGGAACAGGCGTTTGAAGTTCTCGGTGGTCTGCTCGGCAAAGCGCTCGTAGTTCTCACCGCGCAGCATCGCGAGGAATTCCGCGACTTCACGCACGTATTGCGGCAGGTTTGGCTTGCCGCGGTACGGGATCGGCGCCAGGTACGGCGAGTCGGTTTCCACCAGCAAGCGATCCGCCGGGACTTTGCTCGCGACATCGCGCAACGCATCGGCATTGCGGAACGTGACGATCCCCGACAGGGAAATGTAATAACCCATGTCCAGCGCAGCCTTGGCCATGTTCCAGTCTTCGGTGAAGCAATGCAGCACACCGGCCTGAGGCAACGCCGCTTCGCGCAACAATTCGAGGGTATCGGCCCGCGCGCCACGGGTGTGGATGATCACCGGTTTGCCCGTCTGCTGAGCCGCTTGCAGGTGCAGACGAAATGACTCCTGCTGCAACTCAGCGGCTTCCGGCTCGTAGTGATAGTCCAGACCGGTTTCGCCGATCGCCACCACTTTCGAGTGATTGAGTTCGTGCAGCAACCAATCCAGCGCAGGCGCAGCGCCCGGCTGCACATCCAGCGGATGCACGCCGACCGAGCAATCGACGTCGTCGTAACGCTCAGCAAGGGCTTTGACGTCGGCAGCGTTGTCGGCACTGACGCCGATGCACAGAAAGTGCCCTACCCCGCGCTGCCGGGCGGCATCGAGTGCGGCATCCAGCGAACCGTCATGGGCGGCGAGGTCGAGGCGATCAAGGTGACAATGGGAATCTACGAGCATAAAAAGGACGGCTACTTACATCGTATGAGTGGGACGGTCGGACTTGAGGGCTCCGGCCAGATGGGTTTCGATGCGACTGCGCGCGGTGTTGTCGCCATCATTAAACTGCACGCCGACACCGGCGGCGCGATTGCCCTGCGCACCTTTGGGCGTGATCCAGGCGACCTTGCCGGCCACCGGAATCTTCTCCGCCTCGTCCATCAGGTTCAGCAGCATGAACACCTCGTCGCCCAACTTGTAGCTCTTGTTGGTCGGGATGAACAGACCGCCGTTCTTGATGAACGGCATGTAGGCGGCGTAAAGCACCGACTTGTCCTTGATGGTCAGGGACAAGATGCCATTACGCGGCCCCGGGCTGACGGGTTCATTCATGTTGACCTCCACTGCTGATGTTCAGAGTCTAGGTACACATTCTTATCTTTGGCCAGGCAATCCCGCCCATTGCACCAACAATGCCTCCAGCAGCAACGCCGGATTGAGGTTGGCCTTGCTCATGACTTTCTGCCGCTGCGCGAGAATCCAGTCCTGAATCTCGAGGACTTTGCCCTGCGCACTTTTCTGCGCCAGGTACTGCACAACTTTACGCATATCGGTCAGGCCGAGGCCCGCTTCATCCTGAGTCAGTTGATAACGCAGGATCAGGCTCGACCAGTCGCAGAACCAGTCGAACAGGCGCAGCATCGGAATGCTTTTCCACTCTTCGGCCAGTTGCGTCGGCGATTGCTGCTGTTTGAGCAACTTCTTCACGCCTTCGACCACTTGCGCGCGCTGTTCGCGCGCACCCTGGGATTGAAGACTGACCGCCATCAAGGGCGAACCGGCCGCCAGCGTCAGCAGTTCGACACGCTCATCTTCCGAACAGTCCGGCAACGCCTGAGCCAGCCATTGCAGGCTCATCGCCTCGCTCGGCAGCGGACAGGCCTGTTGCACGCAACGACTTTTGATCGTCGCCAGCAAACGGCTGGTCTGATGGCTGACCAACAGCAACACAGTATCGCCGGACGGTTCTTCAAGGCTTTTCAGCAAGGCGTTGGCGGCGTTGATGTTCATCGCCTCGACCGGCTCGATCAGCACCACTTTGCGCCCGCCCAGTTGCGCGGTTTGCACCACGAAACTGACCAGATCACGCACCTGATCGACTTTGATCGCCTTGTCGGCCTCTTCCGGTTCGAGGATGTAATTATCCGGATGACTGCCGGCCCTGAGCAGCATGCAGGATTTGCACTCGCCGCACGCTTCCGGGGTCGGACGCTGGCACAGCAGGCTCGCCATCAAGCGCTCGGCCAGCGCGCGCTTGCCGATCCCGGCCGGGCCGTGCAGCAAATACGCGTGCGCGTGCTGCTTACGCCCGGCCAGTTGCTGCCAGAGGCTGTCCTGCCATGGGTAGGCCTCAGCCACGGGCCAGCTCCAGCAAGTTCGGCAGCAAGGTATCCAGCGATTGCTGAACCTTGGCCAATGGTTGGCCGGCGTCGATGCGCACATAGCGCGCAGGATCGGCTTCAGCGCGCTTCAGAAACGCATTGCGCACCGCCTCGAAAAACGCCCGGCCTTCCAGCTCGAAACGATCGAGACGACCACGGGCGCTGGCGCGAGCGAGGCCGATTTCCACCGGCAGATCGAAAATCAAGGTCAGGTCAGGACGCAGATCGCCCTGCACGAAGTTCTCCAGCGTGGCGATGCGCTCCAGCGACAAGCCACGACCGCCGCCCTGATAGGCATACGTCGAATCGGTGAAACGGTCGCACAGCACCACTGCACCGCGGGCCAGCGCCGGACGAATCACTTCGGCCAAGTGCTGAGCGCGCGCCGCGAACACCAGCAACAACTCGGCATCCGGGTTCATGACTTCGTCGGCCGGGGTCAGCAGCACGTCGCGGATCCGCTCGGCCAGTGGCGTACCGCCGGGCTCACGGGTCAGCACCACTTCGATACCGGCGGCGCGCAAACGCTCGGCGAGGTATTCGCGGTTGGTACTTTTGCCGGCGCCTTCCGGGCCTTCCAGAGTAATAAACAAGCCAGTCACAGGCAGTCCTTAGTCAAAGTCATTGCGCGTTAGAGGGTGCAGCGGCGTCAGGTGCCGGGGTTGGCGCAGGTTCCTCGGCGGGAACTTGCGGCAACGCTTCCGGCGCGGTATCCGGTGATGCTGCAGGAATCGGATCTTGCGCAGATTCCGGTGTAACTGCAGGCGCCGGGCTGGAACGATAATCCGCACGACGCTTGAGCTGAAACTCACGCACCGCCGCGTTATGCGCATCGAGATCATCCGAGAACACATGACTGCCGTCGCCACGCGCGACGAAATACAGGCTGGTGCCATCGACCGGATTCAGCGCCGCATGAATCGCTTCACGCCCGACCATCGCAATTGGCGTCGGCGGCAGGCCGGGAATCACATAGGTGTTGTAAGGCGTCGGCTCTTTCAAATGCGCGCGGGTCAGCTTGCCGGTGTAGCGATCACCCAAACCGTAGATCACCGTCGGGTCGGTCTGCAACTGCATGCCCAACGCCATCCGCCGTACGAAGACCCCGGCAATCTGCCCGCGCTCTTGCGGGACGCCGGTTTCTTTTTCGACCAGCGAGGCCATGATCAGCGCTTGATATGGCTCCCGGTAAGGCACATCAGACGCACGTTTTTCCCATTCGCTGGACAGCACTTCATCGAGACGGTCGAAGGACTTTTTCAGCAACTCGGCATCGGTCATACCGCGCACGAAGCGGTAGGTGTCAGGGAAGAAACGCCCTTCCGGAAACAGGCCTTTGTGGCCAATCTTCGCCATTACGTCGCTGTCGCTCAAACCGCTCAGGGTCTGCTCGATTTTCTCGTCCTTGGCCAATGCAGCACGCACTTGATGGAAGTTCCAGCCCTCGACCAGGGTCAGGCTGTACTGAACCACGTCGCCGCGCTTCCACGAATCGATCAGACCGTTAACGGTCATGCCCGGCTGCATGCGGTATTCACCGCTGTGGATCGGTGTGCCGGCGAGGTTGAAGCGCCAGTAAACCCGTAGCCAGAACGCGTCCTTGATGACGCCATCGGTTTCGAGTTCGAGGAAAGTACGGGTGGGGGTAGAGCCTTTCGGCACATCCAGCAGCTCTTCCTGCGTGATGTTCAGGGGTTGTTCCAGTGCGGAGTGAATCTTCCAGGCGCTGGCGCCCAACAACAGCCCTGCCAGAACCAGTCCGGTTTCCAGCAGCAGCAAAAGTTTACGTCTCACGAATCAGGCATCCAGTAGCGCGCGGGCAATGGTTTGCAGTTTACGGGTGAGCGGGCCAACCGGCCAGCTCAGTGCAGCGTAGGCGCGTACCGGCCACACGCCATAAACACTGTTGCAGAGGAACACTTCATCAGCCCATTGCAGCTGTTCGAGGCTGATGTCGGCGATTTGCGTGGGGATGGCCAATGACTCGGCCTGAAACAATATTTCGGCGCGCATCACCCCGGCGACACCGCAGCGTCTCAGATCGGGCGTGATCAACACACCGTCTCGCACCAGAAACACATTGCTGAACACCCCTTCGATGACCCGACCAGCCTGATCGAGCATCAAGCCTTCAGCATGCTCGCTGTCCTGCCATTCGGCGCGGGCGATTACTTGTTCGAGTCGGTTGAGGTGTTTGAGTCCGGCAAGCAGCGGCTGGATAGCCAAGCGTGTGCTGCACGGAAACAGGCGAACGCCTTGTTCAGCATGAACAACGGGATAAGCCGCCGGTGGATTGCCTTGCAGAATGCGTCGGCCCGGCGCCGCAGGATCGGGCGCATAACCGCGCAAACCGTCGCCACGGGTGAGGATGAGTTTGAGCACGCCCTCGCCCATCGCTGCCGCATAGCTCAGCAGCTCATGACGAATCAACTCGATATCGGCGGCGATGGCCAGACGCGAACAGCCATCGGCCAGTCGCGTCAGATGCCGATCGAGCAGGATCGGTTGGCCGCCACGCACAGCAATGGTCTCGAACAGACCATCGCCGTAAGCCAGGCCGCGATCTTTCAGCGACAGAGCGTCAGCCGGTTGACCGTCGACCCAGCAGTCCATCAGCCTGCGAACCGACGGAACGCCAGGGTGCCGTTGGTGCCGCCAAAACCGAAGGAGTTGGACAGCACGACATCGATGTCCATGTTGCGCGCAGTGTGCGGCACAAAATCGAGATCGCAGCCTTCGTCCGGCTCATCGAGGTTGATGGTCGGTGGTGCCACTTGGCTGTTGATCGCCAGCACGCTGAAGATCGCTTCAACCGCGCCCGCCGCGCCCAACAGGTGGCCGGTCATCGACTTGGTCGAGCTGACCGCCAGCTTGTAGGCGTGCTCACCGAACACCGACTTGATCGCGTTGGCTTCGGCAAGGTCGCCGGCCGGAGTCGAAGTGCCGTGGGCGTTGATGTACTGCACTTGGTCGACGTTGATCTTCGCATCGCGTAGCGCATTGGTGATGCAGCGTGCTGCACCCGCGCCATCGGCCGGTGGCGAGGTCATGTGGAACGCATCGCCGCTGGTGCCGAAACCGATCAGCTCGGCGTAGATGGTCGCGCCACGTGCCTTGGCGTGTTCGAGTTCTTCAAGCACCAGTGCACCGGCACCGTCGGACAGGACGAAACCGTCACGGCCCTTGTCCCACGGACGGCTGGCACGGGTTGGCTCGTCGTTGCGGGTCGACAGCGCACGGGACGCGCCGAAGCCGCCCATGCCCAGACCGCACGCGGCCATTTCGGCACCGCCGGCAATCATCACGTCGGCTTCGTCGTACATGATGTTGCGCGCGGCCATGCCGATGCAGTGCGTACCGGTGGTGCATGCAGTGGCGATGGCGTAGTTAGGCCCCTGTGCACCCAGATGGATGGACAGAAAACCCGAAATCATATTGATGATCGAGCCTGGCACGAAGAATGGCGAGATTCGACGCGGGCCCGTCTCATGCAGGGTACGGCTGGTTTCTTCGATGTTGGTCAGACCGCCGATACCCGAACCCATGGCCACGCCAATGCGTTCACGGTTGGCGTCGGTGACTTCCAGACCGGAGTTGCGCACGGCTTGAAAGCCGGCGGCGAGACCGTACTGAATGAACAGGTCGAGCTTGCGTGCTTCCTTGACCGACAGGTATTCCTCGACATTGAAGCCCTTTACCGAGCCGCCAAAGCGGGTGGAATAGGCAGAAAGGTCGGTGTGTTCGATCAGACCAATGCCACTGCGGCCAGCCAGAATGCCCTGCCAACTGCTCGGCACATCCGTGCCCAGTGGCGACAACATACCCATACCGGTGACTACGACGCGTCTACGCGACACAGCACTCTCCTTTTTCAAATGACGACGACTTTGCATCAGGCCTAAAGAAAAAACCGCACGCCATGATGGCAGTGCGGTTTTTCCATGACAGCAAACAACGATTACAAACTATTACGCCTGGTGGCTAGTAACGTAGTCGATTGCAGCTTGTACAGTAGTGATCTTCTCAGCTTCTTCGTCAGGGATTTCGGTCTCGAATTCCTCTTCCAGAGCCATCACCAGCTCAACGGTGTCAAGGGAGTCGGCACCCAGGTCTTCTACGAAGGAAGCGGTGTTAACCACTTCTTCTTCTTTAACACCCAGTTGCTCGGCAACGATTTTCTTGACGCGCTCTTCGATGGTGCTCATACCTTGTTTTCACTCCTAATGGACAAATTCAGGCAGCTGGCCAGTGGGTAAGTGTATAGAAAGACTTTTCAGCTTTTCAACTGAAAGCTTCACTCCTCAAACCCGGTGGCCCTCTGCCTATAAATAGATTGCAGCTTTATAACGGATTTTAGACAGCTCGTATGACATTTTTTTGAAGCAATCCGTCACATTTTACTTACATGTACATCCCACCGTTCACCGGGATTGTAGCCCCAGTGACGTATGCCGCACCGTCGGATGCAAGAAAAGCGACCACAGACGCGATCTCTTGAGCTTGTCCCAGACGACCCAGCGGAATCTGCGTCTGCAAGGCTTCACGCTGTGCTTCAGGCAGTTCGCGGGTCATATCGGTGTCGATAAACCCTGGGGTTACCGAGTTGACCGTAATCGAACGCGAACCGACTTCACGCGCCATGGCACGGCTGAAACCTTCCAGACCGGCCTTGGCGGCTGCATAGTTTACTTGGCCAGCGTTGCCCATGGCACCCACTACCGAGCCAATACTGATAATTCGACCCCAGCGCGCCTTGGTCATGCCGCGCAGAACGCCCTTGGACAGGCGGAATAGACTGTTCAGGTTGGTATCGATCACGTCGTACCACTCATCGTCTTTCATGCGCATCATCAGGTTATCGCGGGTGATGCCGGCATTATTGACCAGGATCGCCACTGGTGCACCGAACTGCTCCTGAATGCTCGCCAGCACAGCGCTGACCGATTCATCGCTGGTCACGTTCAGCTCAAGGCCAGTGCCCTGAATACCGTTTTCCTTCAGGGTTGCAGCAATGCGCTCAGCACCCGAAGCCGAGGTCGCGGTGCCAATAACGATGGCGCCCTGACGACCCAGTTCCAGCGCGATGGCCTGGCCGATGCCACGGCTTGCGCCGGTGACCAGTGCAACTTTACCTTGCAGACTCATGCAAGTTTCTCCTGATTCAGGCTTGCGCTGCGCGAGCGGCAGCGAAAGCGTCTGGGGTATTGAGGTTGGAAGTCGCCACGCCTTCAGCGCAACGTTTGTTCAGACCGGCGAGGACTTTGCCCGGGCCGCATTCGACCAGATTGGTCGCGCCCTTGGCTGCCAGCGTCTGTACCGATTCAACCCAGCGGACTGGCTTGTAGAGTTGTTCGAGCAGATCACGCTTGAGGGTTTCCAGATCAGCCGGCACTTGCGCGCTGACGTTCTGTACCACCGGAATCTGCGGCGCCTGCCAGTTAATAGCGGCGATGGATTCGGCAAAGCGCTCGGCGGCCGGACGCATCAATTCGCAGTGCGACGGCACGCTTACCGGCAGCGGCATCGCGCGCTTGGCACCACGGGCCTTGCAGCCTTCGATGGCGCGCTCAACGGCAGCCTTGGCACCGGCGATAACGACTTGGCCAGGCGAGTTGAAGTTGACGGCGCTGACCACTTCACCTTGCGCAGCTTCGGCGCAGGCTGCCAGCACGTCAGCGTCCTCCAGACCGAGGATGGCGGCCATGCCACCCTGCCCGGCCGGAACCGCTTCCTGCATCAGTTGACCACGGCGCTCAACGAGCTTGACCGCGTCAGCCAGCGTCAGGCTGCCAGCAGCAACCAGCGCGCTGTATTCGCCCAGGCTGTGACCGGCAACAAAGGCCGGGCGCGCGCCACCTTCTGCCAGCCACAGACGCCACAGGGCGATCGAAGCGGTCAGAATGGCCGGTTGGGTTTTATCGGTTTGATTGAGCAGCTCTTCCGGGCCCTGCTGGGTCAGTGCCCACAGGTCATAGCCCAGAGCAGCGGAGGCTTCTTGGAATGTTTCGAGGATCAGCGGGTATTGCGCGCCCAGCTCGGCCAGCATGCCGAGGGACTGCGAACCCTGTCCTGGAAAGACGAATGCGAGGGAAGCAGACATGTAACAAGCCCCTAATGATCTTGTCGTCGGAAAATGACGCCCCGCTTGGGGACGCAAGAAACTGACAGTTGGATGGCCCTTTGAACCGGGCGGTCACATTTAAGCATTGTCCGACGAAAACGCCTAAGACAACAAATCCTCCAGACGACCGTGGAGACGTTCGGGCAAGTTCTCTTGAATCTCGATCAGCGCACGCTGGATCGCACTCTGGAAGCCCTGAACACCGGCCGAACCGTGACTTTTCACGACGATGCCCTGCAAGCCGAGAAAGCTTGCGCCATTGTGTCGCGCCGGCGCCAGATCCGCCTGCAAACGCTTCATCAATGGCAACGCCAACGCACCGACTGCACGGGACGCCAGATTCTTTTTGAACAGCGCCTCGATGCGCGCAGCAATCATCGTCGCCAGGCCTTCGCTGGATTTGAGCAGAATATTGCCGACGAAACCGTCGCACACCACCACATCCGCCTCGCCGCGATACAACCCATCGCCTTCGATGAAGCCGATGTAGTTGATGCCACGAGCAGCCTGCAACAACGTTGCCGCCAGCTTGACCTGCTGGTTACCCTTGATGTCTTCAGTGCCGATATTCAGCAGCGCCACACGCGGACGATTAATCCCCAGCGTCTGCGCCGCCACCGAACCCATTACCGCAAATTGCAGCAGATGCTCGGCACTGCAATCGACATTGGCACCCAGATCGAGCAACTGGCAAAAACCCTTCTGCGTCGGAATCGCCGCCACCATCGCCGGGCGATCAATACCCGGCAAGGTCTTCAGCACAAATCGCGACAGCGCCATCAACGCACCGGTATTGCCGGCACTGACACAGGCTTGCGCCTTGCCATCACGCACCAGCTCCAGGGCGACACGCATCGACGAGTCCGGCTTGCCACGCAAGGCTTGAGTCGGTTTTTCGTCCATGGTGATGACTTCGCTGGCACCCACAATCGTCAGGCGCGCGCGATCGGCAGCCGATTGGCCGTGGATCAATTCTTCAAGAAGGGAGGGTTGACCGACGAGGGTCAGGTGCAGCGAGGGCGTAGCAGAAAGGCAAGCAAGGCTGGCCTGAACAATGCTGCGGGGACCGAAGTCCCCGCCCATTGCGTCAATCGCGATGACTTGAGCGGACAAGTGATTACTCGTCAGCGCCCTTGTCGATCACTTTACGGCCACGGTATACGCCTTCTGGCGATACGTGGTGACGCAGGTGAACTTCACCAGTGGTTTTTTCTACAGACAGGGTGCTAGCCTCGAGAGCGTCGTGCGAACGGCGCATGTCACGGGCAGAGCGGGATTTTTTGTTCTGCTGAACAGCCATAATTGATTAACTCCTAAACGTTTGGGTCACGCTTTAACTGCGCCAATACACTGAACGGGTTGGACCGCGTTGACTCGTCCTCGCTCGGTTCGGGCTCATCGAGACCCGCCGGCTGCTGGCATTCTTCCGGATGATGAGCAGGCACAATGGGCAAGGCGAGCAGAAGCTCCTCCTCGATCAGTGACTGCAGATCCAATGGATCTTCGCCCAGTTCCAGCACGTCATAACCTTTCGGCAACGACTGGGTATTCGCACCCTCTTTCACCACAGCATAACTGCATTCGCTGTGGATCGGCAGGGTGACCAGCTCAAGACAACGCTGGCAAACCATTTTGACCTCGGTGTCGATAAAGCTGTGGATCACCACAGATTTACGTTCATCTCGTTCAAAAACGAATTTCGCCTGCACCGTACCGACATCGTCGGAAAGCGGGTCGCAGAGTCTCTTCAAATCGGCTAGCAGCAATTCACCTTGAAGGGTGGTGCCACGATCAGCCAATTTGCGCGGGTCAACGTGAGGTGGAATCGGGTCATTCAACATAGGCGCAGCATTATAGGGATGCACCCACCCATGTCAAAGGAAATTGTTCCCTGTCCGTCACTTGCACGCCTCCGCTAGAATTCGCACCTGCCTCAGGAGACACGAATGCTGCCTTTATTACTCGCTTCAAGCTCGACATATCGTCGCGAATTGCTCGCCAGACTGCACGTGCCGTTCGTCTGCTCCTCGCCGGATATCGATGAAAGTCATCGTCCGGGCGAGCCAGCCATCGAACTGGTCAAACGCCTCGCCGAACAAAAAGCCCGGGCACTGGCCGACAGTCATCCTGCGCACTTGATCATCGGCTCTGACCAGGTTGCCGTGCTCGGCGAGCAGATCATCGGCAAGCCGCACACCTTCGAGAAGGCCCGCGAGCAACTGATGGCCGCCAGCGGCGCCAGTGTGACCTTCCTGACCGGCCTGGCACTGCTCAACAGCCAGACCGGTGAATGCCAAGTCGACTGCGTGCCGTTTACCGTACACATGCGCCAGCTCGATCAGGCGCGCATTGAGCGCTATCTGCGTATCGAGCAGCCTTATGACTGCGCTGGCAGCTTCAAGGCCGAAGGGTTGGGGGTGAGCTTGTTTCAGTCTACTGAAGGGCCGGACGCGACCAGCCTGATCGGCCTGCCATTGATTCGGCTGATTGACATGTTATTGGCTGAGGGTGTGCAGATTCCTTAAAAACAAAAGATCGCAGCCTTCGGCAGCTCCTACAAGGGAATGTAAAACCCTGTAGGAGCTGCCGCAGGCTGCGATCTTTTGATCTTTACAACGAATTAACGCAACGAAGGCCCGTGGAAACCCATCCACATCGCCAACTGCTCAGCCACGCTGGCGCCAAGCTTTTTCGAGAAGCGATCAAACGGCGATTCCTGAACGGTGAAATCCACCAGTTCTTTCTCGCCAATCACGTCACGCGCAACCGAGCTGGCATTGCCCAGCCCATCGATCAAACCTAACGGCAGCGCCTGCTCGCCCGACCAGACCAGCCCGGAGAACAGCTCCGGATGCTCTTTGTCCTTCAGACGATCACCACGACCCTGCTTGACGCTATTGATGAACTGTTTGTGCGTGGTATCCAGCACCGTCTGCCAGAACGCCGTTTCATCCGGCTTCTGCGGCTGGAACGGATCGAGGAACGACTTGTGCTCGCCCGAGGTGTACGTGCGACGCTCAACGCCAAGCTTCTCCATGGTGCCGACAAAACCGTAACCGGCCGCCGTCACCCCGATCGAACCGACCAGACTCGCCTTGTCGGCATAAATCTGATCCGCCGCGCTGGCGATGTAATAAGCACCGGAGGCACCCAGGTCGGAAATCACGGCATACACCTTGATATCCTGGTGCAGGCCGCGCAGGCGCTTGATCTCGTCATACACATAACCTGACTGCACCGGACTGCCGCCCGGGCTGTTGATACGCAGGACGACACCTTTGACCTTCTTGTCCTCAAACGCTGCGCGCAGACTGCCGACAATATTATCGGCGCTGGCCGGCTCCTTATCGGCGATCACCCCGGTGACATCGATCAACGCGGTGTAGTTATCGCTACGGGTGGCGCTTTTTTCCATGTCCATCAGCGGCGTGAACAGGATCAGCGCAATAAACAGATAAACAAACGTCAGCAGCTTGAAGAAGATCCCCCAGCGCCGCGAACGGCGCTGCTCTTGCACGCCGGCCAGGAGAGTCTTCTCCAGCAGCTTCCAGCTTTTCTCGTCACCGCCGTCGGCATCTGCCTTGGCTGGTGCTTTCCATTCGTCGGTCATGCCATCCACCCCAGCAAAAACGTATTAAGCCTGCTGCGCCAGCCAGGCATGCAATTCGGAAAAACGGTCGATCGACAGGCGCGGCTCGAACTGCTGCAGCGATTCGATCGATTGCGCGCCATAACTGACCGCCACCGAATCCATCCCCGCGTTACGCGCCATCAGCAGATCGAAGGACGAATCGCCAACCATCAGCGCCTGTTCGGCGCGCACGCCGCAATGAGCAAGGATCTGCTCCAGCATCAGAGGGTGCGGCTTGCTCGCAGTTTCATCGGCAGCGCGGGTGATATCGAAATAATCTTCCCAGCCATTGGCCTTGAGCACTCGATCCAGACCCCGGCGATTCTTGCCGGTGGCCACAGCCAGGTGATAACCCTGCTCGCGGAACGACGCCATCGACTCGACGACCCCTTCGAACAACGGCGAAGGCACGGCTTCGGCGGCGATGTAGTGATCAGCGTAATACTCGCGAAACAAGGTCATTTCGGCGTCGCTGATCTCGGGATACAAGGTGCGGATCGCCTCAGGCAGGCCCAGGCCGATGATGCCTTTGACGGCGAAATCATCGCGCAACTCGAAACCGGAACGCCCGGATGCCGAGTGCATCGCCTCGACGATCCGATGGATGGAATCGGCCAGCGTGCCGTCCCAATCAAAAATCAGCAGCTTGTAATCAGATGGGCGCACTCAATCGCTCCACGGTCTTGGCCCACATTTCGTCGACCGGCGCCTGCAAGGTCAGCTTGCCGCCATCCGGCAGCGGCACGGTCAGCATGTAAGCGTGCAGAAACAGACGCTTGCCGCCCAGATCACGGATTTCCTTGGTGAAATCTTCATCGCCATACTTGCTGTCGCCAGCAATGCAATGGCCAGCATGCAAGGTGTGCACGCGAATCTGGTGGGTGCGACCGGTAACCGGTTTGGCTTCGACCATGGTGGCGAAATCACCGAAGCGGCGCAGCACCTTGAACATCGTCAGGGCTTCTTTGCCTTCTTCGTTGACTTCGACCATGCGCTCGCCGGAACGCAGGTTGCTCTTGAGCAATGGCGCGCTGACTTTCTTGATCGAGGTCGCCCAGTTGCCACGCACCAGCGCCATGTAGCGCTTGTCGACGCCATCACCACGCAATTGCTCGTGGAGGTGACGCAACATGCTGCGCTTTTTGGCGATCATCAGCAGGCCGGAGGTGTCACGGTCGAGACGGTGAACCAGCTCCAGCTCTTTGGTATCCGGGCGCAACTGACGAAAGGCTTCGATCACACCGAAATTCAAGCCACTACCGCCGTGAACCGCAATGCCCGCGGGCTTGTTGATCACGATCAGGGCTTTGTCTTCGAAGACAATCGAGGCTTCCAGGCGCTGCAACAGACCCTGGGCCAATGGCACCGGTTCGTCGCGCTCAGGCACGCGAACGGGCGGCACGCGCACGATATCGCCGGCCTGCAGCTTGTATTCGGGCTTGATTCGACCCTTGTTCACGCGCACTTCGCCTTTGCGCAAAATGCGGTAAATCAAGGTCTTGGGCACGCCTTTGAGCCGGGCGAGAAGGAAATTGTCGATTCGTTGGCCGGCATACTCCGGCGAGACTTCAAGCAATTGAACGCCTGGAGTCGAAGGGGCAGTAGTTGTCATGCCGCGGATGATAACAATTTTTATGGAATTGAAGCACTTAATCATTGCTGCTATAGTCGCGAACGCCGCCAAAAGCGGCCTGGACAGCGGCACCACGGTCAAAAACCGGCCCTGACCATCGCAATTCACCAGGACGCGAGGCCGTCCTACGGGGCTTTTGCTACGTAACGGTGGAGTTTGCAGTTGTAACAAGCGCAGGTGACATGAGGCCTGAATTACACCGTCGAGCAGAGTTTTTACTCGCCTGACAGGCAGATATTCACGGCCAGTTCACAAAGTGCAGTCAACCGCAGATGACCCCGAGCGAAAGCTTCGGAAACACCGCCTGATTAGCCATGATGCGTGACCTCCCCTTTCGGAGCTCACGGTAAATGCCAACCCGCTGCGGATTCTGCGCGCGGCAGCACCCGAATTATCAGGGATACGTGTAGGGTGGAGATGCACAACCGCTGGACTGTGTAGCAATAGGCTTTATCAAGACGCTTCATCTCGTCCACAGCCACGGTTGATTCCTCCTCCTGACTGAGTGCTTAAGTAGCCACAGCAAGCAGGACGCGTACGTCGCTATATCGGCCCAATTGGCCGCATATCGCTGGACACGGGAATGGCCAACCACTCCCGACGCACCTGACACCGACCGTGAGAAGTCGTGTGTGCCGAACGCCGTTTCCGGCAGCCCGGAAACCGACGGTACTACATGAAAAGAATGCTGATTAACGCAACTCAACCCGAAGAGTTGCGTGTTGCACTGGTAGATGGCCAACGCCTCTACGACCTGGACATCGAATCCGGTGCACGCGAGCAGAAGAAGGCCAACATTTATAAAGGCCGTATCACTCGCATCGAACCAAGCCTTGAGGCTGCCTTTGTCGATTTTGGCTCTGAGCGCCATGGCTTCCTGCCCCTCAAAGAAATCTCCCGCGAATACTTCAAGAAAGCCCCCGAAGGCCGCGTCAACATCAAGGACGTCCTGAGCGAAGGCCAGGAAGTCATCGTTCAGGTCGAAAAAGAAGAACGTGGCAACAAGGGCGCAGCCCTGACCACCTTCATCAGCCTGGCCGGTCGTTACCTCGTGCTGATGCCGAACAACCCGCGTGCCGGCGGTATCTCCCGTCGCATCGAAGGCGAAGAGCGCAACGAACTGCGTGAAGCGCTGAACGGTCTGGTTGCACCGGCCGACATGGGTCTGATCGTGCGCACTGCCGGCCTTGGCCGCAGCAGCGAAGAAATGCAGTGGGACCTCGATTACCTGCTGCAACTGTGGACGGCTATTAAAGAAGCCTCGCTGGATCGCTCCGCGCCATTCCTGATCTATCAGGAAAGCAACGTGATCATCCGGGCCATCCGCGATTACCTGCGCCAGGACATCGGCGAAGTGCTGATCGACAGCGTTGAAGCCCAGGACGAAGCCCTCACCTTCATCCGCCAGGTGATGCCGCAGTACGCCAGCAAGATCAAGCTGTACGAAGACAGCGTGCCGCTGTTCAACCGTTTCCAGATCGAAAGCCAGATCGAGACCGCTTTCCAGCGCGTCGTTGAACTGCCTTCCGGCGGCTCCATCGTTATCGATCCGACCGAAGCCCTGGTGTCCATCGACATCAACTCCGCGCGCGCCACCAAAGGCAGCGACATCGAAGAAACCGCTCTGCAAACCAACCTTGAAGCCGCCGAAGAAATCGCCCGTCAGTTGCGCCTGCGCGACATCGGCGGCCTGATCGTCATCGACTTCATCGACATGACCCCTGCCAAGAACCAGCGCGCCGTGGAAGAGAAAGTCCGCGAATGCCTGGAAGCCGACCGCGCTCGCGTGCAGATCGGCCGCATCTCGCGCTTCGGCCTGCTGGAAATGTCGCGTCAGCGCCTGCGTCCATCGCTGGGCGAAAGCAGCGGCATCGTTTGCCCGCGTTGCAACGGCACCGGCATCATTCGTGACGTTGAATCGCTGTCGCTGGCGATCCTGCGCCTGATCGAAGAAGAAGCCCTGAAAGACCGCACCGCCGAAGTTCGCGCACAAGTGCCGATCCCGGTGGCCGCGTTCCTGCTCAACGAAAAACGCAACTCGATTACCAAGATCGAACTGCGCACCCGTGCTCGCATCGTCATTCTGCCGAACGATCACCTCGAAACGCCGCACTTCGAAGTTCAGCGCCTGCGTGACGACAGCCCGGAAGCCGCGACCAACCAGTCCAGCTACGAAATCGCTGCCGCCGCTGCTGAAGTTGAAGAAGTTCAGCCAGCCGCCGCGACCCGCACCCTGGTTCGCCAGGAAGCCGCGGTCAAAACTGCACCGGCTCGCGCCAACGCTCCGGTGCCGACCGAAGTGGCCGCACCTGCTGCTGCTGCGCCGGCTCCGGCTGCCGCGCCAGAACCAAGCCTGTTCAAAGGTCTGGTGAAGTCGCTGGTCAGCCTGTTCGCTACCAAAGAAGAGCCAGTTGCTCCGGCCGTGGTTGAAAAACCGGCTGCCGAGCGTCCAGCCCGTAACGAAGAGCGTCGCAACGGTCGTCAACAGAGCCGCAACCGTAATGGTCGCCGCGATGAAGAACGCAAACCGCGCGAAGAGCGTGCACCGCGTGAAGAACGCGCCCCACGCGAGCCGCGTGAAGAGCGTCAACCTCGTGAAGCCCGTGAAGTTCGCGAGCCGCGTGAAGCCCGTACCGAAGCAGCGCCAGCCGCCCGTGAAGAACGTGCGCCACGTGCGCCGCGTGAAGAACGTGCACCGCGCGCTCCGCGTGAAGATCGCAAGCCACGTGGCGAGCGTGAAGAACGTGTACGTGAACTGCGCGAGCCACTCGACGCCGCTCCTGCCGTGACCACCGAGGTGGCTGCTGAAGAGCGTCCGGTTCGTCAGCCACGCGAAGAGCGCGCACCGCGTCCGCCGCGTGAAGAGCGTCAACCGCGCGCCGAACAGGCCGCTGCTGCCGTCGCTGAAGAAGAAGTGAACACCAACGAAGAGCAACTGCCGGAAGACGGTTCGGAGAGCGCCGAAGGCGATCGCCCACGTCGTCGTTCGCGCGGTCAGCGTCGTCGCAGCAACCGTCGTGAGCGTCAGCGTGATGCCAACGGCAACGTGATCGAAGGTTCGGAAGAATCCGAAGCCGGCGAAAACGCTGAAGAGCCAAGCACTGCCGATCTGGCCGCCGGCCTGGCTGTTACCGCAGCCGTTGCCAGCACCGTGATCAGCGCTCCGGCCGAAGCCCAAGCCTTTGAGCAAGCCGAACGCGCCACCGCTGCTGTTCAGGAAAACGCTCCAGTGGAAGCGCCGGTTGTTGAAGCGACCACTCCAGTAGAAGTGGATGCTGCTCCGGAAGTCGAAGTGGCTCCTGTTCAGGAAACACTGCCTCAGGTAGAGCCGGCGCCAGTCGTGGTTGCTGAGCCGGTGGTTGAAACCGTCGCTGAAACCGTGACCGAAACCGTGCGTGAAGTTCGCGAAGAGCAGACCGCTTTCAACTGGGTCGCCGAGCCGGTTGTCGCTGAAACGCCAGCGCCAGTGGTTGAAGCGCCGGTTGTTGAGACGCCAGTGTTCGAAGCACCAGCGTACGAAGCGCCTGTTGCCGAAGCTCCAGTGGTTGAAGAGACCAAAGCTGCCGAGCCAGTGGTTGTTGCTGAACCAGCTGCAGTCGTCGAAGCGCCGGTAGTTGTCGAAGCTCCTGCTCCGGTGGCTGAAGTGGCTCCGGTCAGCGCTCTGGCTGCAAACGGTCGCGCACCGAACGATCCTCGTGAAGTGCGTCGTCGCAAGCGTGAAGAAGAGCGCCTGCAGAAGGAAGCCGAACAGGCTGCCGCTGCTGCTCCGGTTGCAGAAGTCGTCGCTGAACAAGCGGTTGTTGAAGCAGTCATCGCTGAAGCGCCTCGCTCCGTTCAAGACGCAGCAGAGCATCACGAAGAAGCCCAGGAAAAAGAACACGAGCCTAAACCTCTCGTCTGATTCCTGAAGCTGTAAAAAAGCCCCGCCCGGTGAAAGCCTGGCGGGGCTTTTTTTATGCCATTTAAAGATCAAGAGATCGCAGCCTTCGGCAGCTCCAACAATTTGAAATGCGTTCCCTTGTAGGAGCTGCCGAAGGCTGCGATCTTTTGATCTTGCTGTTATTTAAAAACCAAAGCCTCTGGCACATCGATATCCCACAACACCCCGGGATCATCCACCGCCACCTCAACCACCCTGCCCTGCTTGAATAAAGGACGGGCCCCGCGATCACCGCTCAACGCCAGCAACCCCGCACCAAACGACCGGCCAAATCCCACCGGATGCCCAAACTCACCGTCCTGCACCGGCACGCTCACCGCATCATCAGCCATCGCCGCAACAACCCGCTCAATACTCGAGGGCAAGATAAACGGCATATCCCCCAGCACAATCAGCCAGCCATCCGCTTGCGGGCACGTCGCAATTCCCGCCGCAATGCTGTCGCCCATGCCGGTCGTGCCAATCGTCACAACTTCACAGCCATACGCCTGAGCCATACGCATCGCTTGCGGTCGTTCTTCCGTCGTGACCAGTACACGCTTGTCGAGGCTCGCCGGCAAATTCACCAGCACCTGCTCGATCACCGAGCGCACCGCGCCATCGCGACCGGCGCAATCGGCGAGCAACTTATCCTTGTCCGCACCCGCCACTTTGCGAAAGCGACTGCCCTCGCCTGCGGCCAACACAATCACGCCAATGGTTCGGCTCATGCGCCCTCCACGGGTTTCTTCTGCTTCAACTCAACGCCGTTTTTGATCGCGACAATCTCTGCGAGCAAAGACAAGGCAATCTCCGCCGGCGAACGACTGCCGATGTGCAGACCGATCGGCCCATGCAATCGAGCAATCGCCTCTACCGACAAGCCTAGCTGAGCCAGATTCTCCCGGCGCTTCAAACTATTGACCCGCGAGCCGAGTGCGCCGACGTAGAAGGCCGGCGAATCCAGCGCGGTCAGTAAGGCCATGTCATCCAGACGCGGATCGTGGGTCAACGCGACAATCGCTGTGCGCTCATCGGTCTGAATGTTCAACACCGCCTCATCCGGCATACCCTTAACGAAGCGACCGTGCTGCTCTTCCCAGCCATAAACGAACTCAGTGCGCGGATCGCAGATCAGCACTTCGAAATCCAGCAGTCGCGCCATGTCCGCCACGTAGCGTGACAATTGCCCGGCACCGATCAACAGCAAGCGCCAGCGCGGGCCGTAAATCGCGCGCAGAAGCTTGCCGTCGAACTCCAGAGCATCGGTTTTGCTCGCCGCTGTCAAAACCACTTCACCGGTTTCGATATTCAGTTCGCGGGCGACGATTTCGTGGGCTTCACAACGCGCGAGCAGCTCGGCGACCCACTGCGGATCGCCAACCCGCTCTTCGGTCAGGCGCAGCGTACCGCCGCAAGGCAAGCCAAACCGCGCCGCTTCTTCGCGGGTCACGCCGTAGGTGATCAGTTGCACCGGCGGCCCGTCGCTGGCAATCCGTCCATCGTGCAGGCGGGCGATCAAGTCATCCTCGACGCAGCCGCCCGACACCGAACCGATCACCACGCCATCCTCGCGCAGGGCGAGCATCGCACCGGGCGCCCGAGGCGCGGTGCCCCAGGTTTGCACGACGCTAAACAACACCACCCGCTGCCCGGCGCGGCGCCATTCGAGCACGCTGCGCAGAACATTGAGGTCGACACTGTCCATCAGGCGTCCGCCTTCTGCCAATCCTGCAGTTGATAACGCACGGGCAAGTTACGAATGCGCTTGCCCGTGGCAGCAAAAATCGCATTGCACAGTGCCGGCGCAATCGGCGGCACACCCGGTTCGCCGACACCGCCCAACGGCACGTCGCCCGGCGGCGTCACCAGATGCACTGCGACCTCCTTCGGCGCCAGCGACATGCGCGCCACTTCGTACATATGGAAGTTGTCCTGCTGAACCTTGCCGTCCTTGAAGCTGATTTCACCCAGCACCGCGTTACCGAGGCCCATCACGCAGGCGCCTTCGAACTGCGAGCGAATCCGCTCAGGGTTGATCTGCGGCCCGCAATCCACGGCGATGTCAGCTTTGTGCACGATCAGCGTGCCATCGTCTTTAACCTCGACTTCGATCACCGCCGCCACATAGGTGACGAAGCTGTAATGCACCGCCAGCCCCAAGCCACGGCCCTTGGGTAATTTACGCCCCCAACCGGCGGCTTTGGCAGCGGTTTCCAGCACGGTGCGCATGCGCCCGGTATCGATCGGATAACGCTCGGGGGATTCGCCGTAATTCCACTCTTCGCTCAAGGTGCGCGGGTCAATCTGCCGATCCGGGCCGAGCAGTTTGATCTGGTACTTGAGCGGATCCTCACCGGCCTTGTGCGCCAGCTCATCGACGAAACTCTGGATGGCGAAACCATGAGGAATGTTCGACACCGAGCGATACCAGCCGACCCGCGTGTGCACGGTCGCTTCGGGGTTTTCCAGACGTACGTTGGGAATGGCGTAGGCCATGTTGGTGAAGCCCATGCCCAGCTCGAACGCCGCTTCGTGGTTCATGCCCGGCGCGAACAGCGCGGTGATGCTCGGTGCCACGGTGCGATGCAACCAGCCGGACGGCATGCCGTCCTTGCCGACGCTTGCTTTCAAATATTCGGCGGACACGGTGTGGAAGTACGAGTTGTGGATGTCATCTTCACGCGTCCACTGCACTCGCACGGCCTTGCCGGGAAATTCTTTGGCGAGAATCGCCGCTTCAACGACGAAGTCCGGTTTCGACTTGCGCCCGAAACCGCCGCCAAGCAGCGTGACATTGAAGGTGACGTTGTCGAAGGGCAGCCCGAGGCGTTCGGCAATGCGTTCGCGGGTGACTTGCGGCGCCTGACTCGGTGCCCAGGCTTCACAGACACCGTCCTTGTAACGGGCGATGGCGACCATTGGCTCCATCGGTGCCTGCGCCAGATGCGGCAAATAATACGAAGCTTCGAGTGTGCTGGCAGCGCCGCTCAGCGCCTTGTCGATATCGCCGGTGTTGCGCACCACTTTGCCGGGTTTCAGCGACGCGGCTTCGAGTTCCTTGCGATAGGCGATCGAGTCGTAACTGGCGTTGGGGCCGTCGTCCCACTCGATCTTCAGCGCTTCGCGGCCCTTGATTGCAGCCCAGGTATTGCTGGCCACCACCGCCACGCCACCCAATGGCTGAAATTCAGAAGGCAGTGGACGACCTTCAATCTGGAGCACTTTAAGCACTCCGGGGACTTTCAGTGCAGCGCTGTCATCCAGCGATTTGACCTTGCCGCCACACACCGCCGGACGGGCGATGGTCGCGTAAACCATGCCGTCGAAATGCACGTCGGCACCGTACACCGCGCGGCCGTTGACGATATCGGCACCGTCGATGGCTTTGGTGCCTTCCTTGCCGATGTAGCGAAATTCCGACGGTTGCTTGAGGCGCAGGCTGTCACGCGCTGGCACCGCCAACGCACTCGCGGCAGCGGCCAGTTCGCCATAACCCAGCTCACGGCCAGACGGTTTGTGAATGACTTTGTGCAACTGCGCGTGGCATTCGCCGACCGGCACTTTCCACTGCGTGGCCGCCGCTTGTTCAAGCATCGTCCGCGCTGCAGCACCGCAACGCCGCATCGGTTCGTACCAGTGACGCATGCTGCGCGAACCGTCGGTGTCCTGATTACCGAAGCGCACTTCATCGCCTGGCGCCTGCTGCACTTTGACCTTGGCCCAATCGGCGTCCAGTTCATCGGCGACGACCATGGTCAGACTGGTGCGCACGCCCTGCCCCATCTCCGAACGGTTGCAGACCACGGTGACCGTGCCGTCAGCGGCAATGCTCACGTAGACTTTCGGGTCATCGATCCAGCCGTTGGGCATGCCATCAGCGCCGAATTTCTTTTCTTTCTCGTCGGCCAGCGCATCTTGCCAACCCCAACTCGCGGCCAGCACCAACGCGCCCGTCGCGCCGACGCCTTTGAGGAAACCGCGGCGACTGAGATTGCTCAGGGCGAAATCATTCGGAAGGCGACTCATGCTTTCGCCTCCTTCAAATGCGTGGAGGCTTGGCGGATCGCGGTTTTGATGCGGTTATAAGTGCCGCAGCGGCAGATGTTGCCGACCATGGCTTCTTCGATCTGCTCGTCGCTCGGGTTTGGATTGGTTTTGAGCAACGCGGTGGCCGACATGATTTGCCCGCCCTGACAGAAACCGCACTGCGCGACTGCCGTATCGAGCCAGGCTTGCTGGACGACTTGCCCGACCGGATCGGCATGCAGGTTGTCGATGGTGGTGACGTTCTGCCCGATCACCGAGCCGATCGGCGTGATGCAACTGCGCGCCGGCAAACCATCGATATGAATGGTGCACGCGCCACACAGGCCCATGCCGCAGCCGAACTTGGTGCCGTTGTAACCGGCAACGTCGCGGATCGCCCAAAGCAGCGGCATGTCCTCCGTGACGTCGAGAGAATGATCCTGGCCATTGAGTTTCAGGGTAATCATGGGCACGCCCGCATATTTTTGGTGGTTATGGGGTCGAGCAATCTGCCGCCGTTGCATCGGCGGTGGTTCACGCAGATCGACTCAGGCTAATGAGGCTCTCTTGTGTCGACGCGAACGTCTGCACCGGGCCTTTGGTGGAGCAAATGACGGTTATCGTTAGCTCGCTAAGTTAACCCAACATTAACGAAAAAGCCCTGCTGAGACAGGGCTTTTCAGTGGCGAGTTTTTAGCTTCAAGCTGCAAGTAAAAGCAGTAGCTGGCTCACGCTCAAGATTGTAGCTTGCCGCTAGAAGCTTGAAGCTCGCAGCTGCTTCAATACCGATTGGGCTCCATTTCCAGGTCGACATTGAAACGTTCGGCAATGTCTTTCTGGATACGTTGCGCCAGATCGAGCAATTGCAGGCCGGTCGCCGCGCCGTAATTGACCAGCACCAGCGCCTGCAATTTGTGCACGCCGGCATCGGCTTCACGGAAACCTTTCCAACCGGCGCGTTCGATCAGCCAGCCCGCCGCCAGCTTCATCTGCCCGTCCGGCTGCGCATAAGCCACCACATCCGGGTGCTGCGCTTTGATCTGCGCGACGATGGCCGCCGACACCAGCGGGTTCTTGAAGAAACTGCCGGCATTGCCGAGCACCGCAGGATCCGGCAGTTTTTCGCTGCGGATGCTGCAAATCGCGCGGCTGACGTCGGTCGGCGTCGGTTGTTCGATGCCCTGCTCGGTCAGGCGCTGACGCACCGGGCCGTATTCCAGATGCAGATGGGCGACGCGATCCAGTTTGAAACGCACGCGCAGAATCAACCAACGCCCCGGCTGCTGTTTGAACAGGCTGTCGCGGTAGGCAAAGTTGCACTCTTCGAGGCTGAAGTCGCGCAGCTCGCCGGTCTGGCGATCCAGCGCGGTGAGCCCGGCAAAGACATCCTTGATCTCGACACCGTAAGCGCCAATGTTCTGCATCGGCGCAGCACCTACGGTGCCAGGAATCAGGCTGAGGTTTTCCAGTCCGGAAAATCCTAGCGCCAGCGTGTGCTGCACGAACGGATGCCACGGTTCGCCCGCTTCTGCCTCGATCACTACACGGTTGCCGTCGTCGCTGATCACACGAATCCCGCGTGTAGCCATGCGCAGCACCAGCGCCGGAATATCTGCCGTGAGCAGCAAATTGCTGCCACCGCCGATCACCAGCAGCGGCACATCATGAGCAACGGCATAGGCCAGCGCTTCACGAACATCGCCATCGCTATGGGCTTCGGCGAACAGTTGCGCGCGAACGTCGACGCCAAAACTGTTGAACGGTTTCAGGGAAACCTGCGGTTGCACCTGCAAACTCATAACCGGCCCTTCACTTCGATCAACAATTGGTCACAAGCCGCTTCAATCAGATCCAGCACCTGCTCGAACCCTTGATCGCCGTCGTAATACGGATCCGGCACTTCATCGACGAGCCCGGCATAACGGCGCAGAAACAGATCCAGTTCGGCGCGGCCGGTGGACGGTTGCAGGGCCTTGAGGTTGCGCAGGTTGCTGTTGTCCATCGCCAGAATCAGGTCGTAACTGGCGAAATCGGCGCGGCTGACTTGCTGCGCGCGTTGCGCCGACAGGTCATAACCGCGCACTTTGGCGGCGGCCTGACTGCGTTTGTCCGGCGGATTGCCGACGTGCCAGTCACCGGTGCCGGCGGACGCCACTTCAACCTGATCCGCCAGCCCTGCGGCGCGCAACTTGTGGCGTAACACGCCTTCAGCCGTGGGCGAACGGCAAATGTTGCCCAGGCACACAAACAGAACGCGCATCAGGCCCCCAGCAGGCGACGAACGCGCTCGAGGTCTTCGACGGTATCGACACCAGTCGGCGGCGCGATCAACGCGTCAGCAACATGAATACGCACGCCGTGCCACAGCGCACGCAGTTGCTCGAGGGATTCAGTGTTTTCCAGCCAGCACGGGCCCCAGCTCACGAAGTCCTGAAGGAACCCGGCGCGGTAGGCATAAATGCCGATATGGCGACGGTACGGCACACCTTCCGGCAGTTGCTCGCGGCTTTTGGCGAAGGCATCGCGTGCCCATGGCAAAGTCGCGCGGCTGAAGGTCAGCGCCAGACCGTTGATGTCGCTGACGACCTTGACCACGTTCGGATTGAACAGGGTTTCCACGTCTTCGATCGGCTCGGCCAGCGTGGCCATGCGCGCTTCGGTGTGTGCGGCCAGGTTGGCAGCGACCTGATCGATCACGCTCGGCGGAATCAGCGGCTCGTCGCCCTGCACGTTGACCACGATCGCATCGGGCTCAAGGCCCAGTTTCGCTGCGACTTCAGCTAGACGATCAGTGCCGGAATTGTGATCTTCACGGGTCAGCACCACTTCGGCGCCAAAGCCTTTGCAGGCCTCGACGATGCGCGGATCGTCAGTCGCGACGACCACGCGGCTCGCGCTGCTTTTGCTCGCCTGTTCCCAGACGTGCTGGATCATCGGCTTGCCGGCGATGTCCAGCAGCGGTTTGCCGGGCAGACGGGTCGAGGCGTAACGCGACGGGATGACAACGGTGAACGCGGTGGTCATTTATCCAGACGCTCGTCGGTGGTCAGGGTGCGGGCTTCGCTTTCGAGCATCACCGGAATGCCGTCGCGGATCGGGTACGCCAGGCCGGCACCCTTGCTGATCAGTTCGGTCTTGTCGGCGCTGAGCTTGAGCGGGCCTTTGCAGATCGGGCACGCGAGGATGTCGAGCAATTTGGTGTCCATGAACTTTCCCTGATAAATGAGTTAAGGCAAAAGCCGATCGGGCATCAGGCGCATCAGCTGTGTGTCGAACCAGGCCACGAAGGCCGGCGACGGCACGGCATCGACCGCCAGATACCACCAGTCGGCAGCAGCGAAGGCACGGCACTTCACCGCGTCCTTTTCGGTCATCACCAACGGCAATGACGGTGTGAAATTCAACGCCTGCACGCTGTATTCAGCGTGGTCAGCAAATGCATGCGGGACTGCGCGCCAGTCTAGCGCTTCGAGGGTATTGAAGAAACGTTGCGGATTGCCGATCCCGGCGACCGCGTGGACGCTCTGACCCGGCGCAAAATGCTCGAGCGACTTGCGCTCGCCACTGCGCAGATTAACCAGCGCGGTCGGTTGCAGATGGAAAGCGAAACCGTCGTCGCGATCTTCGGTGGCACCGTTGAACAATACGCCGTCGACGCTCTGCAGACGTTCGATCGGCTCACGCAACGGCCCGGCCGGCAGGCAGCGCTTGTTGCCGAGACCGCGAGCGGCATCAATCAACACCAGCTCCAGGTCTCGCGCCAGACGGTAATGCTGCATGCCATCGTCGGAGAGAATCAGATCCAGCGGTTCGCTGGCGAGCAAGGCTTTGACGGCGGCGCTGCGATCGGGATCGATCATCAATGGCACGCCGGTGCGCTGGACGATCAGCAGTGGCTCGTCGCCAGCGATGTCAGCGGTTTGATCCGCGTCAACGCGCCATGGCAATTGCGGAGGCTTCGCCCCGTAACCACGGCTGACCACACCAACCCGCAAACCGCTGCGCCGGCAGTGTTCGATCAACCAAAGGATCATCGGCGTTTTGCCGGTGCCACCCACGGTGATATTGCCGACCACGATCAATGGCACGGGCGGCTGATAAATTTCGCCCCGGCCATCGAGAAAACGCTGACGCTTGTTGACCACCACGCGGCGATACAACATTTCCAGCGGCCGTAACAGTGTCAGGGCCGGGTGCCCCTGATACCACGCGGCGAGCAAGCGATCGGACAGGCTCATCAGGATTTGGGCGCCGCCTCGACAGTGGTCATGCGCAGATGGCTGAAACCGAGCTTGCCGGCCGCGTCCATGGCGGTGATCACGGATTGGTGCTGAGTCTTGCCGTCAGCACTGATCGACAACGGCATATTGGTGTCACCGTTGGATTCTTTCTGCATCGCGTCCATCAACGTCGCCAGATCGTTTTTCGGCAGAATCTTGTTGTTCACCGAAAACACGCCCTCAGCGCTGATGGCCACGTCGATCTGCTTGAGCTGCTGATCTTCGGCGGGCGAGCCGCTGACGGCTTCCGGCAGATCAACGCGCAACTGGGTTTCGCGGGTAAACGTGGTGGTCACGACGAAAAACAGCAGCAGGATAAACACCACGTCGATCAGCGACGCGAGGTTGATGTCGATCGTTTCCCGTGGTTTGCGACGGAATTTCACGCGCGGCCCTCGGCCAGATCGACGTCACGGTCGCCCTGCACCACTTCAACCAGTTTGATCGCTTCCTGCTCCATGCCGACCACCAACTCGTCGATGCGGCGTTGCAGGAACCGGTGGAAGAACACCGCCGGAATACCGACCATCAGGCCAGCCGCCGTGGTGATCAGCGCTTTCGAGATACCACCGGCCAATACCGAGGCGTTGGTGGTCATGCCGGAACCGGTGAAGGCGCTGAAAATGTCGATCATGCCCAGCACCGTACCCAACAGCCCCAGCAGCGGCGACATCGCGGCGATGGTGCCCAGCGCATTGACGTAGCGTTCGAGCTCGTGAATGACGCGGGCGGCGGCCTCTTCGATGCACTCTTTCATGATCTCGCGACCATGCTTGGAGTTGGCCAGACCCGCGGCGAGGATTTCCCCCAGCGGCGAGTTGGCGCGCAATTCCTTGAGTTTTTCTTTATTGAGCTGTTTGTCCTTGATCCAGACCCAGACCTGGCCCAACAGATGCTCGGGGGTGACGCGACTGGCGCGCAGGGTCCACAGGCGCTCGGCGACAATCGCCATGGCCGCGATGGAGCTCAGAATGATCGGCAACATCATCCAGCCGCCGGATTTGACCAATTCCCACACAGTGACAGTCCCCTCGAAAAAGTGCGCCACTTTACCATACCGATCCGCGATTAAGACCCGCCGCTCCGACGACCGTGATGTGCCATCCATGCTGGCACCGATCAACGGGCGAGCGCAGGCGGATCGCGCCAGAAACGCCGCTGTTGACGCATCGTCCATGGCGCTTGAAAGCGGCCCAGTTGCAGATGAATGGCACCCTGCTCGGCGCTGTCGTAGATGCGCAGGCCTTGCTTGCGATAACGCGCCAGCACGGTCGGGTGCGGATGGCCGAAGGCGTTGCCGTGGCCTCGGGAGATCAGCACGGCTTCGGGCTTCAGCGCGTTGAGCAGGGCCATGGATGATGAGCTACGACTGCCATGGTGCGGGGATTGCAGCCATTGCGTTGGCACCGCCAACGGACTGTCGAGCAGAACGCGCTCGGCATGCACATCGATATCGCCGGTCAGCAGCAAACGCTCGCCGTTGGCTTCGATCTGCAACACGCAGGAGCGCTGATTGCTGTCGCGGGCGTCCGCCCACATCCACAGTTGAAAACGCACGCTGTCCCACTGCCATTGCTCGCCACTTTCGCAGGCCTCAGCGCTCAATTCGGCAGGCAGGCCCGGCGGATCGCCGCTCAATACACGGACGACTTTCATGCCCCGCGCAATCGCCAGCGCACCGCCGGCATGATCGGCGTCGGCGTGACTGAGCAGCATCACATCAAGATTGTCCACGCTGAGTTTACGCAGGGCTGGCAGCACCACGCGTTCACCGAGATCGAAATCGCCGAAGCGCGGGCCGGCGTCGTACAGCAGCGTGTGATGGCGGGTTCGGATCAGGATCGCCAGGCCTTGGCCGACATCGAGCTGCCAGACATCGGCCAGTCCTTCGTCCAGTCGCTCGCGCGGCGGCACCACCAGAATCAGCAACAACGGCCAGCCCAGTGGTCGCAGCGGCACCCCGCGTGGCAATAGCAACAGCACGGCGCCGAGACTGCCGAGAATCCACACCCAGATCGATATCGACGGTGCAATCCACGCAGGCCATTGCCCGGCAATCAGTGCCAGCGCGCGAAACAGCCAATCGATCAAACCTCCGGCCAGCCACAGCAGTCCTTCGCCGACATAGGGTAGCGGCAACAACACAGTGCCGAGCAGCGCCGGCGGCAACACCACCAGACTGATCCAGGGCACCGCGAGCAAATTCGCCAGCGGCCCGCTCAGACTGATCGGCAGGTTCAGCGCCAGCAGCACCGGGCATAAACCGATGGCAATCAACCATTGCGCCCGCGTCCACGTTTGCCACCAACGCCACGCGCCCAAGCGGCCGCCAAAGGTGAAAATCAACACCGCCACCGCCGCGAACGACAACCACAAACCCGGACGCAAACTGGCGAGCGGTTCCAGCAACAGAACGCCGTTGAACGCCAGCAGCAGCGGCCACCATGCACCCAGATGACGAAAGCGCAGGCGCCACAACAACACCAATCCGACCATCACGCAGGCGCGCTGCACCGGCACGTCGAAACCAGCGAGCAAGGCGTACCCCAGCGCCGCCGCGAACGCCAATCCGCAGGCCCACGGCAACCATGGCCAGCGCAATGGCCACAGTCCAAAACGCGCGAGCCCGGCGACCAGCAGGTACATAACCGCCGCCAGCAAACCGATGTGCTGCCCGGAAATCACCAGCAAATGCACGGTGCCGGTGTCCTGCAAAATCTGCCAATCCTCACGGCTGAGCCCCGAACCGTCGCCCAGCACCAGCGCCGCCAATGCTCCGGCGCGACCTTGCGCGTCCACTGCCAGCAAGCGCTGACGAATGCTGTCGCGCCAGGCCCAGCGTGCTTCACTCAGGCGCTGGCCATCCTTGATTGTGCCGGTCGCGCCGACACGTTGCGCGAGCAGCCACGCCTCGTGATCGAACGCATCCGGATTGAGCAAACCAACTGGACGCTTGAGTTTGACCGCCAATCGCCAACGCTCGCCGCTGTTGACCGGCGGCCCGGCGTACCAGGCCAGACGCAGCAGCGACGGCAGTTTTTCGTGTCGCGAGTGCGCATCGGCCAGTTCGAAACGCACCACGCCGTCCGCATTTTGCGGCAAGCCAACCACCCGCCCTTCGAGCCAACGGGTTTCACCGTCGAGATGCGCGGGCAATCGATCATTCAGCGCCCATTGCGCGCTGACACAAGCCCAGGTAAAGCCAAACAATAAAAACGCCAATGGATAGGTGCGAAACGGCAGCAGCATCAAACCCACCACCGGCAACACCAGCATCAACCCGACCGGCGGTAATGCCGGTAAAAACATCGGGGCCAGCAGACCGACTGCCAGCGCCATCATCCCTGTGCGCATAAGCCCGTCCTTGAGAGTCCCGTTCTTAGGCATAGCGGGTGTTGCGCACTCGCGCCGTCAACAATTGTCACAAAGTCTGAATGGGCGGTTCATCGAATCCAGACATACTTGCCGCCTTAACCGACCGAGAAGCCTTATGCCCCGGCGCTTATTCAAACGTTACATGCCCGACCCGACGAGCATCAGGGAACACAAATCCTTACGCTTTCTCGGTAAGTTGCTGCATGACCCGAACCTCTGGCACCTCAATCGCCACTCGGTCGCGCGGGCGATGGCGGTCGGATTGTTTGCCGCTTTCCTGCCGATTCCGGCGCAGATGCTGGTGGCTGCTGCGCTTGCCGTCATGGTGCGCGGCAATATGCCGATTGCGGTGAGTCTGGTCTGGCTGACCAATCCGATCACCATGCCGGCGGTGTTTTTCTGCACCTATCAAGCCGGGGCGTGGTTGATGGATGTACCCGCGCGGCATCTGCCCGATGAGTTGACCTGGGAATGGATCAGCGGTGAGTTGTCGACGTTGTGGCAGCCGTTTTTGCTGGGGTCGGTGGTGGTGGGACTGGTGCTCGGTGCCCTCGCCTATTTTATGGTGATGATGTATTGGCGTTGGTGGGTGGCGCGGCAGTGGGCACGGCGCAAGAAAAGTCGCAAATCCTGAATGCAAAACGGCCTCCGCGATGGGAGGCCGTTTTGATTTGTTTTATCTGGACACGAACTGTAGGAGCTGCGGCACGCTGCGATCTTTTGATTGTGATCTTCAAGATCAAAAGATCGCAGCCTTCGGCAGCTCCTACAGGGATTGTGTGTGTGTGGATCAGGTACGCATCCCGCGTCCACTCACCAGCAACCGCGCACAACCGAGGTACAGCACCACCGTCGCCACCAGCATGAAGGTGATGGCGATGCCGATCTTGATGTCGGACACACCGAGAATGCCGTAACGGAAGGCGTTGACCATGTGCAGCAACGGGTTGACCAACGACACATTCTCAATGCAAAAAGGCCTCCGCAATGGGAGGCCTTTTTGTTTTTTGCGGTCTGGCCAATATCTGTAGGAGCTGCGGCACGCTGCGATCTTTTGATTGTGATCTTCAAGATCAAAAGATCGCAGCCTTCGGCAGCTCCTACAGGGATTGCGTGTGGATCAGGTACGCATCCCGCGCCCACTCACCAGCAATCGCGCACAACCGAGGTACAGCACCACCGTCGCCACCAGCATGAAGGTGATGGCGATGCCGATCTTGATGTCCGACACACCGAGAATGCCGTAACGGAAGGCGTTGACCATGTGCAGCACCGGGTTGGCCAGCGATACGGTCTGCCAGAACGGCGGCAGCAAGGTGATCGAATAGAACACGCCGCCCAGATAAGTCAGCGGCGTCAGCACGAACGTCGGAATGATCGAAATATCATCGAAGTTGCGCGCGAACACGGCGTTGATAAAGCCCAGCAGCGAGAAGATCGTCGCCGTCAGTACCACCACCAAAATCGTCACGCCGAGGTGATGCACCTGCAAATCGGTGAAGAACATCGACAGAATCGTCACGATCACGCCGACCATCAAACCGCGCAGCACGCCGCCGCAGGTATAACCGATCAGGATCGTGTGCGGCGACACCGGCGAGACCATCAATTCCTCGATGGAGCGCTGGAACTTGCTGCCGAAGAAACTCGAGACCACGTTGCCGTAAGAGTTGGTGATCACCGACATCATGATCAGCCCCGGCACGATGTACTGCATGTAGGTGAAGCCACCCATGTCGCCGATCTGCCGACCGATCAGGTTACCGAAGATCACAAAGTACAAAACCATGGTGATCGCCGGCGGCAGCAGGGTCTGCGGCCAGATCCGCGTGAAGCGTCGGACCTCGCGATAAACGATGGTGTTGAGGGCGACGAGGTTGGGACGTAACTCAGAACTCATACCGCCACCTTCGACAGATTTTTCTCCACCAGGGACACGAACAGCTCCTCAAGGCGATTGGTTTTGTTGCGCAGGCTCAGCACTTCGATGTTCTGCTGCGCCAATTGAGTGAACAACGCCGTGATGCCCATGGATTTGTCGACCTGGACTTCCAGGGTATGGCTGTCGATCAACCGCGCGGGGTAGCCGAGCAATTGCGGCGTGACGCTCAAGTCGTTTTTCAGATCGAGCAAGAAGGTTTCGACGTGCAACTGGCCCAGCAACTGTTTCATGCTGGTGTTCTCGACGATGGTGCCGTGGTCGATAATGCCGATGTTGCGGCACAGCTGCTCAGCCTCCTCCAGATAATGCGTGGTGAGGATGATGGTGATGCCTTTCTGGTTCAACTCGGTGAGGAACGTCCACATCGAGCGGCGCAACTCGATGTCGACGCCTGCGGTCGGTTCATCGAGGATCAGCAGACGCGGTTCGTGCACCAGCGCGCGGGCGATCATCAAACGGCGCTTCATGCCGCCGGACAGCGAACGCGACGGCACATCGCGCTTGTCCCACAAGCCCAGTTGCGTCAGGTACTGCTCGGCGCGTTCCTTGGCGATCTTCGCCGGAATGCCGTAGTAACCGGCCTGAGTGACGACGATGTCGAAGGTCTTCTCAAACTGATTGAAGTTGAATTCCTGCGGCACCACGCCGATCGAGCGCTTGAGCTGCGCTGGATTCTTGTCGAGGTCATGACCGAAGATATTCACGCTGCCGCTGGTCTTGTTGACCAGGGTCGAGAGAATGCCGATGGTCGTGGATTTGCCGGCACCGTTGGGGCCGAGCAAGGCGAAAAAGTCACCTTCGGCGACGTCCAGATCGATACCACTCAAGGCCTGGAACCCGTTGCCGTAGGTTTTGGTTAGCTGCCGGATGGACAGAGCGGAACTCATATCTGATTTACGCACCATGGAAGGGAGAAAGGAGACGGCGGCGATGGATCCAACCGCAGCGCAAGTGCGCAATGGTGCTTGCCGCCGCCGTACAAGTACAGTCAAGTGTGTCGATAGTAGGTATTAAGTCAACGCGGTCATAACGGCTTTTTTGTAGGCCGGACGCTGCTTCAGGCGCTCGTACCAGGCTTGCAGATGCGGTTGCGGGGCGCGTTCGATGGGCATCTCGAACCAGGCATAAATGAAACTGCCCAGTGGAATATCGCCCATGCCGATGTCTTTTCCGGACAGGTACGGTTGGCTGACCAGCGCCTCGTCGGCCATGCTCAGCAACTCGGTGCATTCCTTGATCGCGGCGTTGATCGCAGGCCAGTCCTGCTTGTCCGCCGGGGTGCGCAGTACGCCCCAGAACACTGTGCGGAACGGCCCGGCAAAGCTCGAACTGGTCCAGTCCATCCACTTGTCAGCGATGGCGCGGGCTTGCGGATCCGCTGAATACCAAGCGCTATCAGGCGCATATTTAGCCAGCAGATAACGCACGATGGCGTTGGATTCCCACAGCACGAAACCGTCGTCTTCAATCACCGGCACACGCCCGTTCGGATTCATCGCCCGGTACTCCGGCGTGTCGACCACACCGAACGCGCCACCGGCATCGATCGCCTCGTAAGCCAGACCGAGTTCCTCGGCAGCCCACAATGGCTTCCTGACATTCGATGAGTTTTTCCGTCCCCAGATCTTCAGCATTACCGCCTCTTTTCAAATGAGTGGGCGGCCAGCATACGCCGGATCAGACGCGGCTTACATCGCTGTGCATGTCACCCAACAGTTGTGGCTGCTGATCGCCGAACAGGTGCGGATAGCATTTTTCCAGGTGTTCGAAGAAGAAGGTTTCCGGCACATCGGTGAACTGGCCGTGATCGACCAGGTACTCCATCAATTGCGCGCCATCACGGTTGAACGGATGGAAAACACTGTCGTTGATGCCGTCGAATTCCAGCGGCGCGACGTTGAACAGTTCGCAGAGTTTCTGGTTGAACGCCGGTGTGGCCTTTACCCAACGATCGTTGAGGAAAAACTCGGTGTAGCCGTGCATGGCGAACATGTCGCTTTTCAGCAATTCGAGCAGACGTGGCGTCGATAAATGATTCTTCACGTCGGCCAGACCGATCCGCGCCGGGATCCCGCAATGCCGCGCGCAACCGGCGAGCAGCGTGGCTTTGGGCACGCAATAACTCTCCCCCGCCGCCAATGCATAGCTGCCACGCAGGGTTTGCGGATCACGGCTGAAGGTGTAAGGGTTGTAGCGCACCGCTTCGCGCACGGCGTAATAAAGATTGATCGCCTGCTCGACCGGGTCGCGGCTGGCACCCCGGTGTCGTTCAGCGAACTCCACCACCGCCGGGTGGTCACTATCGGTGAAGCGGCCGGGACTCAGATATTCGTGCATGACGACAATCTCCTTGATGAAACTGGAGTCTAGCGACAGCTCAAGCACAGAGATAACGACGTTTCGGCCAAACTTGGACGCAAAGACGCGGGATCACCGAACGATTTCCCACACGTGTTGCCCACCGAACCTACGAACACCATCCGGGGTTTCCCACGATTTCAATCACCTTGGTCTGACCACCCGGTTTTGCAGATGCGGTCTAAGCTCTGGAGGGTCGATTTGCCTTGGTTCACGGAGGACTGAAATATGCTGTTGTTGTGGATACTGGTTTTGATTGTCGGCGTGGCGTATATCGCCCACCGGCGTATCGCCCCGCTGCCCGCGTTGGGCATCGTTGCCGTCTACTTATTGGCAATGGGCATTTTCAGTCACGCACCGGGCTGGCTGCTGCTGGTGTTCTGGGTGCTGCTGGCGGTGGTCGCCGCGCCGTTGCTGCTGCCTGACCTGCGCCGCAAACATTTCACCGCGCCGCTGTTCAACTGGTTCCAGAAAACCCTGCCGCCGATGTCGCAGACCGAGCGCGACGCGATCGATGCCGGCACCGTGTGGTGGGATGGTGAGCTGTTCAGCGGCCGTCCGGACTGGGACAAACTGCTGGCCTATCCCAAGGTGCAACTGACCGAAGAAGAACAAGCCTTCATCGATGGCCCGACCGAAGAGCTGTGCGCGATGGTCACTGACTGGCAGATCGGCCAGTCGATGGACTTGCCGCCGGAGGCCTGGACACACATCAAGGAACACGGTTTTTTTGCCCTGATCATTCCGAAAGAATTTGGCGGTAAAGGCTTCTCGGCTTACGCCCACTCGCAAGTGGCGATGAAACTCGCGACCCGCAGCGGCGACCTCGCCTCCACCGTGATGGTGCCCAACTCCCTCGGCCCGGCCGAACTGTTGCTGCATTACGGCACCGACGAACAACGCAATCATTACCTGCCACGCCTGGCCCGTGGCGACGACATTCCGTGCTTCGCCCTCACCGGCCCGCTCGCCGGTTCCGATGCCGGTGCAATGCCCGACACCGGGATTATCTGCAAAGGTCAGTGGGAAGGTCAGGAAGTCATTGGTCTGCGCCTGAACTGGGAAAAACGCTACATCACCCTCGGCCCGGTGGCGACGCTGCTCGGCCTCGCATTCAAAGCGTATGACCCAGAACACTTGCTCGGCGACAAGGAAGACCTCGGCATCAGCCTGGCGCTGATTCCGACTGACACCGATGGCGTGGAAATCGGCCGTCGTCACCTGCCATTGGGCGCGGCGTTCATGAACGGCCCGAACTCGGGCAAAAACGTGTTCATCCCGCTGGACTTCCTTATCGGCGGTCAAGAGATGCTCGGCAAAGGCTGGATGATGCTGATGAACTGCCTGTCGGTCGGCCGTTCGATCTCTTTGCCAGCGGTGGGTACCGGTGCGGCGAAATTCACCAGTCTGGTCACCGGCCAGTACGCGCAGATTCGTGAGCAGTTCAACGTGCCGCTGTCGGCGTTCGAAGGCATTCAGGAAGCGATGGCGCGCATCGGCGGTAACGCGTGGATGATGGACGCGGCGCGGATGCTCACGGCCAACGCGGTGGATCTGGGCGAGAAACCGTCGGTGCTGTCGGCGATCCTCAAGTACCACCTCACCGAACGCGGCCGCGAATGCATCAGCCACGCCATGGATGTCCACGGCGGCAAGGCGATCATCATGGGCCCGAACAACTACCTTGGGCGCAGCTGGAACGGCGCGCCAATCTTCATCACCGTGGAAGGCGCGAACATCCTGTCGCGCAACCTGATGATCTTCGGTCAGGGCGCGATTCGCTGCCATCCGTTCGTGCTCAAGGAAATGGCCTTGGCCGGTCGTGAGGACAAGGATCAGGCGCTGAAAGAGTTCGACGGCCTGCTGCTCAAGCACATCGGTTTTGCCGTGAGCAACGCCGCCAGCACACTGGTGCTGAACCTTGGTTTCGGCCACTTCGAACATGCGCCGGGCGACAAGATCAGCCAAGGCTACTTCCGCGCGCTTAACCGTCAGGCAGCGGCTTTCGCGATGCTTGCCGACTTCAGCATGATGCTGCTCGGCGGTGAGCTGAAACGCCGCGAGCGTCTGTCGGCGCGACTGGGCGATGTGTTGAGCAACTTGTATCTGGCTTCGGCTGCGCTCAAGCGTTATCACGATCTGGATTCGCCGGCCTACATGGAGCCGCTGTTCCGCTGGGCGATGGAAGAAAGCCTCGGCCAGGCGGAGCGGGCCATGGATGAGTTGCTGCGCAACTTCCCGAACAAAGTCTTCGGTTGCCTGCTGCGCGTCATCGTCTTCCCGTTTGGCCGTCGTCACAAAGGCCCGTCGGACAAACTTGGTGCCGAAGTGGCTGGCGTGATTGGTCGGGCGAAAGGCGATCCGGCGCTGGAAGAATTGCTTGCCGGCTGCTACCGCCCGCAATCGCCGGACGATGCGGTCGGTGCGCTGCAACACGCCAGCGATCTGCTGACGGCTGCGCAACCGCTGCATAAAAAGCTGCATGCGTCGCTGAAAAACGGCCAGGTCAAACCGGTCGCCGGCGAACACGCGATCGACGCGGCACTGGAGGCCGGCGTACTGCAAGCGGTGGAAGCGCAGAGCCTGCGTGATGCCGAAGCGGCGCGACGCAAGGTGATCGATGTCGATGATTTCGACAAAGAGGAGCTGAAACAGGCAGAGGGCAAAGTCCGCTGATCCTGAGACCCATGTCCAAGCGGGCGCAGGAGCTTTATACTCCCGCGCCCGTTTTGCTCTTGAGGACTTATCTCGTGTCCAACGTCGTTGCCGATCATCTTGTGTTGCTCGACCACCTGCGCAGTATCCTGGTCGCCGTAGGTGAGGCCGAACAGGTTCCCGAAGAAAGCCATGCCTTGTTTCTGGAGCGTTTCGACGAACTGCTCGCTTCGTTGCCGATCGATCCGATCGAAAGCCAATACCTGGGCCAGGACATCCTGACTCAAGTGATTAGCCGTTATCCGCAAATTGCCCACCTGATCCCGCGGGATCTGCTGTGGTTCTTCGCCGGTGACTGCCTGCATTACTTGGCCGATGAAGAAATCGACTTGTATCAGGCGCTGGAAGAACGTCGTTTCGAAGCTGAACAGAACGACGAACCGTTCGACTGGAATCAGGAAAAGCAGTTGCTGGCGATGTCTGCTCAGGACAGCAAGCACTGATCAAATAGATTGGTTGAAGATCAAAAGATCGCAGCCTTCGGCAGCTCCTACAGTGGAATTACGCAATCCCCTGTAGGAGCTGCCGCAGGCTGCGATCTTTTGCTTTTGCGCTACAACAACCCTTCGCTTTCAGGCAGTTCATACGCCATCGCGGCGTTACTAGTATTGCCCACCTTCCCCGGCTTGCTCAGGGTCGGTTCCTTCTCCAGACACTCCACCAGAAAATCGATAAGCACCCGCAGCTTCGGCGGCAAATACCGCGTCGGCGAATGCAGTAGCCACAGCCCACCGTGATACGAAGCCAGGAACGTCCAGTCCGGCAACACCTGCACCACCAACTTCTGCTCCAACGCATAACGCGCAGTGAAGTACGGCAGGCTGCCAATGCCGATGTGCTGCAACACTGCACCCAACCGCACGCCAGTGTGATTGGCGGCATAGCGACCACGCACACCAACCGTCACCGCTTTGCTGCCCTTCTTGAATTTCCAGCGCGCATCGCTCGGGGTTTCGCCCAGATAAATACAGCTGTGATTGAGCAAGTCATGCGGATGCGTGGGTGTGCCGTGCTCGGCGAGGTATTGCGGCGTGGCGCAGAGCATATGGTCGATGGTCAGCAATTGACGTCCGACCAACCCCGCCGGCGGCCGATCGGTGATGCGGATGGCCAGATCAACATGATCATCGATCAGATCGACCTGCCGATCCTCCAGCAATAACTCGACATCGACTTTGGGATAGCGCCGCAGAAACTCCGGCATGTGCGGATGAATCACAAAGCGCCCCACCGCTTTCGGCACGCTGACGCGCACCAGCCCTTCCGCTTCGTGGGTGAACTGGCCGCTGATTTCCATCACCGACTTTGCCGCGCTAACCATCTCCTGACAACGCTTGAACACCTCTTCGCCGCCATCGCTCAAGCGCAGTTTGCGCGTGGTGCGCTGCAACAAGCGCGTGGCCAGGGCTTTCTCCAACCGCGAGATGCTGCGACTGACCGCCGACGGCGAAGAGCCCAGTTGGCGAGCCGCTTCAGAAAAGCTGCCGGTCTCCACGACCTTGACGAAAATCGCCATTTCACCGAGCAGCGGTAGCGGCAGATTGATGCTCACAGCGCACAAGTCCTTTGATGTTTGGATGGATTATCACGTTATTGCACGATTCATATAATAAAAACAGAACTTTAATAAGGCCTGAAACATGACGCTTCGCCTGTTTTTCCACAGTGATGACCTCAAGGCCAACGTGGAAGTCCTCGACTGCACACCCCACGAAAACGAATATGCCGTGGTGCTCCGTGCCACCCTGTTTCACCCGCAGGGCGGTGGTCAGCCTTGCGATACCGGCTGGATCGGCGAAAGCCAGGTGCTGCGCGTGGTGCAGGAGCCAGAGCGCATCGTGCATTTCGTTGATCGCCCGGTAGCGCTCGGCATGACTTGTATCCGCGTCGACGAAGATCGCCGTCGCTTCAACACACGCATGCATTCGGCCGGTCACCTGATCGGTCATTTCGTCCAGGCAATGGGCTGGACACCGATCAAGGCGCATCACTGGCCGGACGAAGGCCGAGTGCAATTCAAACCGAGCGATGTCGCTCAGGAAGTCGATGCCGAGACCGTTCAATACGGCGTCGGCCAGTGGATCGAACACGATCTGCCACGCCTCACCTCGCTGCGCGAAGGCGCACGGGAAATCAGTTTCGGTGAGCTGCCAGCCTACGGTTGCGGCGGCACCCATGTACGTAGCCTGAAGGATCTGGGCACAGTCACGATCGCGTCCCTCTCGCAGAAGAAGGGCACGCTGTCCGTCCACTACAGCGTGGATTGAGCATTTCGGGCGCTGCCGCCCCGCAGCGCCCGACGCCGTGGAACCGCACTCGCCGGTTCCGTTGACTATCGATAGATGGACCTAAAATAAAATGATGCTAGACGTCGAGCGTCTCGATGAGACGTGCATAAAAAAACTGGCCAACGAAGAAGTCCTCGCCATCCGCGTCAAAGGCTTTTTGCCCAAGCCGCTGGCGATCGAAATTGGCGACAAGATCCTCGCCCCGGGCTATGAGGGCTACATCAACGCGCCGAGTATCGGCCGAATCGGCATGGCGTTTTACGAGGCAGAAAATCAGCCGATGCTGATCGAGGATTACTTCGAACTCGCCACCCGCAACATTGCCGAGCTCCGCCATCGCTGCGCGCCCTACTCCTCGCCGGTCGACACGCTGCGCTGCATGCTCGACGAATCCTGGCCGGCCGGTGCGCATCTGGAAAACCTCTACGGACGCAAAATGTACGTCGGCCTGTCGCGCGTGGTGAAGCCCGGCGTGTGCTTTCTCGCCCACCACGACATTTTCGCCAAGGACGCCCCGGACAGTTTTCAGGCGCGCAGCCTCGATGCGCAATTTGCCTGCAACGTGTACCTGAACATGCCCACCGAGGGCGGCGCATTGCAGATGTGGGACGACGACATCACGCCGGATCAGTTCGACGAAATGCGCGGCGACAGCTACGGCATCGACCCGGCGCTGTTAGGCCGCCCGGCCCTTGAGGTACGCCCCGAACCCGGCGATTTCATCATGTTCAATTCGCGCTGCATGCACTCGGTAACCCCGGGCGTGGCCGATCCGCGTTTGAGCCTTTCCTTCTTTGTCGGCTATCGCGGCAATGCTTCACCCCTGACTTTCTGGAGCTGAGATGTATTCGAATTACCTGGGCGAGTTTCTGGCGCTGGCCACCATTCACTTCCTTGCCGTGGTCGCTCCCGGCCCTGATTTCGCGGTGACCATCCGCCAGAGCGTGCGCTTCGGAAGGCCGGTGGGGATCTGCACCGCGCTGGGCATTGGTGCGGGGATTTCCGTGCACGTTTTGTACACGTTGCTTGGGGTCGGCGCGTTGATGCACACCACGCCGTGGTTGCTGACCGTGGCGAAAGTGGTTGGCGGTGCTTACATTTTGTACCTCGGTGTCAGTCTGATTCGCAGCAAACCGAAGACAGCACTGGAAGGGGAAAAAACGGCCGAGGAACCACTGGTGGAACAGTCTTTGTTCAAAGCGTTCAGCACCGGTTTTCTGACCAATGCAACCAATCCCAAAGCAACCCTGTTTTTCCTGGCGATCTTCACCACGATCATCAGCGCCAGCACGCCCCTGCAAATCCAGGCCTTCTATGGTTTGTGGATGTGTTTTGTAAACGCGCTGTGGTTTGTGATCGTCGCGCTGTTCTTCTCCAGCAACAAAGTACGCGTGCTGTTTATGCGCATGGGCCACTGGTTCGAACGCAGCATGGGGGTGATTTTGATTCTGTTCGCCGGGCGCTTGATGCTCTCCATGTAATGCAAAAAAAGTCCCGGCGATGCCCGCCGGGACTTTTTCATTTGTGCGCCTCTTTTGCAGTTCTGTGCGACACATCCCGTTTAGAGCCTCCCACGGCAGGTGCTTGCAGTGTTAGTTTGCGAAATGTTTCTGACACACCCGTCGGCAACATCTCATTAACCGCCTGCAAAGGAATGCCTCCGTAATGGACTTTTCCCTCAAGCAACTGGCCGCCGCTACCCTGATGCTGGCCAGCCTCGCCTCGTTCACCACCGCCGCTCAAGCCAACATCACCCCAGAGCAGAGCGCGGTCATCCTGAAATCCTTCGACGCCAAAACCGTCACGGATTTTCGCGAGTTTCTGGGCAGTCTGGCCAAAAGCGACATCGCTAAAACCGACAACCTCGGCCCGGCCATCAGCGCTTTCCTCGACAACAAAACCCTGAACGCTGAGCAGCAGAACGAGATTCATCGTCTGTTAGGCATTTACACCCGCGTGAAGTACGGCAAAGCCGCGCTGGAAACCCTGCGCGAACTGGTCGAGATTCCGACCTTCCAGAAGGAAGGTGTGGCACAGCACGACAACCCTGAGTTCATCAAGATCGCCGCCAAGATCAAAAGCCTGGCCGAGTCTTTCAACCTGAATTTCCGCAACGTCGATAACCGCGTTTACGAGATTTCGCTGGAAGGCCAGGGCGATGAAGTCGTCGGCATTCACGCGCACGCCGACGTGGTGCCGGTTACCCCGGAAAACTGGGTGCTCAAGGACGGCACCAAACTCGATCCGTTCAAGGTCACGCTGATTGGCGATCGCATGTACGGTCGCGGCACCGAGGATGACAAGAACGGCATCGTCGTCGCCATGTACGCGATGAAAGTCATCAAAGAAGAAAAGCTGCCACTGGCACGCAACTTCAAGCTGTTGGTCGACACCACCGAAGAGACCACCGGCGATGCGATCCCTTACTACTTCGAACACAACCCGACGCCGGCCTACAACATGGCGCTGGATGGCGGTTACCCGGTGGTAATTGCCGAGAAAGGTTATGGCACCGTGATGGCCAACTTCGCCAAGCGCAAAGCTGAAGGCAAAGGCGCCGAAATCACTTCGATGACCGGCGGTCTGGCGACCAACCAGATTCCGTCGGCGTCCGTCGTGACGTTGGTGACGGACAAACCTGCCGAACTGGCGGCCAGTCTGCAAAAGGCCGGCAATGAGTTCGCCAAAAACAACGGCGGCAACTTCGAAGTGGCGGCCAAGGTTGACGGCAAAGACGTCAAACTGACGGTGACCGGTGTTTCTGCGCACTCCTCCGAGCCAGAGTCCGGCGTGAACCCGGTGGCGCGCATGTTGGTGTTCATCAATAGCCTGAACGGCAAAGTCGCCCTCAAGCACAACCAGTTCACCGACGCAGCCCGCTACGCCGCCGACAACTGGGGCCTGGATTACCTGGGCAACACCTTGAAGGTCGGTTTCGCCGACAGCTTCATGGGCCCGCTGACCACTTCTTTGACCTACGTTGGTGAGAACGACAAAGCCTTCAAACTGGCAGTCAATCTGCGCGTGCCGAAGGGCAAATCGCCAGAAAAACTCAAGGCTGAAATCGCTGACAAGCTGAGCGCGTGGACGAAGAAAACCCACGTCGCCGTGACGTTCGATTACTCGATCGCCGAGCCGATGTACCGCAACCCAGAAGGCGAATGGGTCAAGGCGCTGCTGGCAGTGTCGACGGAAAACCTTGGCATGAAGCACGAGTTCGGCACCTCTGCCGGCGCGACGTCGGTGCATGAATTGCCGAATGGCGTGCAGTTTGGTCTGGCGCGTCCCGAGGTGAAATACACCGGGCACACCGATGGCGAATTCAAGACTGTTGACCAGTTCTTGCTGGATCTGCAGATCGTCACCGAAATGATGGGGCGCATCGGGCAACTGCCGAAGCTGTAACGGAAACAAAAAAAGGACCGTAAAGGTCCTTTTTTATGGGCGACGATAAATCGCGCACAAACAAAAACGCCGATCATCACTGATCGGCGTTTTTGTTGAATATGGAGCGGGAAACGAGACTCGAACTCGCGACCCCGACCTTGGCAAGGTCGTGCTCTACCAACTGAGCTATTCCCGCAATGGCGTCCCCTAGGGGACTCGAACCCCTGTTACCGCCGTGAAAGGGCGGTGTCCTAGGCCACTAGACGAAGGGGACACAGGCTACAACTTTCACTAATAAAAACGCCGCTCACTGAGCGGCGTTTCTAGAATTTGGAGCGGGAAACGAGACTCGAACTCGCGACCCCGACCTTGGCAAGGTCGTGCTCTACCAACTGAGCTATTCCCGCAAATGGCGTCCCCTAGGGGACTCGAACCCCTGTTACCGCCGTGAAAGGGCGGTGTCCTAGGCCACTAGACGAAGGGGACACGCTACCCGGAACACATGGTGTGTGTTTCGGTGTCCAGATCCGCATCCGAAGACTTGGTTCTGGTTTCACTCAGCACCGCCCGAAAGCACTGCTGTTTAAAAATGGAGCGGGAAACGAGACTCGAACTCGCGACCCCGACCTTGGCAAGGTCGTGCTCTACCAACTGAGCTATTCCCGCAATGGCGTCCCCTAGGGGACTCGAACCCCTGTTACCGCCGTGAAAGGGCGGTGTCCTAGGCCACTAGACGAAGGGGACACGCTACAACTTCACTCCCTACCGCGTTTCGCTGTGTGCTTTACGCTGTAAGTGGCGCGCATTCTATGGATGGATTAAGGGGTCGTCAACCCCTTGATATAAATTTATTTAAATCAATGACTTCGACCTGCTTTACCAAGTCAATCAGGCTTTTCCGTCGCCCGACGATTGACGCCTATATTCCGCCACTCGCCAAGGCGTTATAGTCCACCGCACAGTGATGGCCATATGCGCTTACCGCGCCAGCATTCATCTAAGCAGTGCGTGGCCGATATAGACAGAAGCTACCGATCCAACGTGTCGAGCAGCGGCAGCCAGCTGAATGCCGAGCCACTGAACTCGCAAGTGAACCCTATAAAGAGGTCTTACCGGTGACACCACTCATGATCACCCTGCTAGTCGTAGCCGGGATCGCAATTCTGATCGCCATTGGCTACATGAACCATGTGGTGGAAAACAACAAACTGGAGAAGGCCCGCACCAAGGTCGAACTCAACGACCGCCTGCGCCGCTGCGGCGAACTGACCGAGACCTTTCCCGGCCAGTTCATGACCCCGGCGCTCAAACTGTTGCTGACCCGACTGGAACTCAACGTCTGCCAGCGCCTGCTCAACCTGGAAAAAACCAGCGCCACCACCAAAGCGCGCATCAGCGAACTCAGCGCACTGGTCGCCCAGGGCGAATCGATCCCGGTCAACAACCCGCCGGCACCGATCCTGACCGAAGCCAAAGCCAAAGACGTGCGCTTCCTGCTCGAAGCCCTGCACGGCCAAATCACCCGCGCCGCCCACGACGGCTTCCTGCCACCGAACGAAGCCAAACAGTGGATCCGCGAAGTCCGCCACATCCTCGTACTGCTGCACATCGAATTCTTCAACAACCTCGGCCAACAATCCCTGCAACAAAACCAACCCGGCCAAGCCCGCCTCGCCTTCGAACGCGGCGTGCAATACCTGCGCAAACAACAAGACCCGCAGGCCTACGCCGAACAACTGCAATACCTGGAAAAACTGCTCGCCCGCGCCAACGCCCAGGTCATGGACAAAATTGCACCGGTCGAAGGTGAAGAGAACCAACTGACCACAGGTTTGAAAGATGTAGAGGCGGATGCGGACTGGAAGAAGAAAGTGATTTACGACTGATTGAAGAAGTAGCGAGAGAAGCCACCGGGAGGTGGCTTTTTTGTGGGTGATAGATGGGGACTGAGGGGAATTTCAGGCCGCTTTCGCCAGCAGGCTAGCTCCCACAGTTGGATTGGGTGCGGACAGTCAGATAATGGTTGGTTGTGAGGCCGTCATCGCTGGCAAGCCAGCTCCCACAGAGATTGAGTACAACCGAAATGAGTCGGCTGTCAGGCCGCTTTCGCTAGCAGGCTAGCTCCTACAGTTGGATTGGGTGCGGACAGGCATATAATGGTTGGTTGTGAGGCCGTCATCGCTGGCAAGCCTACTCACACAGGGATTGAGTACAACCGTAGAAATGGGTCGGCTGTCAGGCCGCCTTCGCGAGCAAGCTCTGCTCCTACAAAATTAAAATCAAAAGATCGCAGCCTTCGGCAGCTCCTACACAGGATGAGCGCAAGCTCGGCTGCGGCTTTTGATCTTGCCGTGCTGGCCCCTTCGGAAGGCTGAGTGGAGGGGTTTATCCGGGGGTAGGAGCGCAGCGACGTTTGGCGCAGCCAAACACATCGAGAGGAGGTGCAGCGAAGCAAACCGGAGGCGATGCCCCCGGATGAATCCCGTAACGAAGGAACCCCGAGCCCCAGCGAGCGGGCCGAACGCCGGGGCCCAGACCTTTGCTTCCTTTGGGGCGTCTGCCAAAGGGAGTCGCTGTAAGAGCGAAACCGCCAGCCGCAACCCCCGAAGAACCGGATATACACCCAAAACCCCAAGAACATGGTCGGCCCAAAGGCCGCCAAGCCACACCAAAAGCGTCAAAGCCGAAAATGCCCAACCATCCCCCGCAACCCAACCCCCAACTGCGCCAGCTCCACACTAGAAGCCGCATTCCCCCGCATAGCCAACGAAGACTGATCCGCACTCGCACGAATACTCGTCACACTGCGATTAATCTCCTCCGCCACCGAACTCTGCTCCTCGGCCGCCGCCGCAATCTGCTGATTCATCTGCTGAATCAACGAAACAGCCGCCGCAATACTCCCCAGCGCACTCTCCGTCTGCAGCGCATCACTCACCGCCAGCTTCACCAACTCACCACTGCTCTGAATCTGCTGCACCGACGAATGCGCCGCCGCCCGCAACGCACTGACCAATCGCTCAATCTCCTCGGTCGACTGCTGCGTACGCCGCGCCAACGCACGCACCTCATCCGCGACCACCGCAAAACCCCTGCCCTGCTCCCCGGCGCGCGCCGCCTCGATCGCCGCGTTCAACGCCAACAGATTGGTCTGCTCGGCCACACTCTTTATCACCCCCAGCACCGTGCCGATATTCTGAATCTCGGCACTCAGGCTCTCGATGCTGGAACTCGCCGACGTCGCCGAATCCGCCAACTGCTCGATCCGCGCCATGCTCTGCCGCACCACCTGCTGACCACTCTCAACCTTGCTGTCTGCGGTTTGCGCCGCCAACGCGGCCTCTTCGGCATTGCGCGCAACATCATGCACCGTCGCCGTCATCTGATTCATCGCGGTGGCAACCTGCTCGGTTTCCTCCTTCTGACTGCTGACCTCAAGATTGGTCTGCTCAGTCACTGCCGACAGCGATTGCGCCGAACTCGCCAACTGTTCGATACCCGCCTGCAACCCGCTGACAATCGTGCTCAACCCCGCGCCCATCTGCTGCATCGCCAGCATCAACTGGCCAATTTCATCACGACGCGTCACCGGCACTGTCGCACTCAAATCCCCCGCCGCAATCTGCTGCGCCACCTGAATCACACTGCGCAACGGCGCAACGATCAACCGCGTGATCACCCACGCCGCGATCAACCCGACCAACAGCGCCAACGCCGACGAAGCAATAATCAGCAACGAATTCTTCTTCAGCTCAGCCTGCATCGCGCCGTCTTCAGCGACGTACGCCTGATTGACCCGCTCCACCACTTGCGCGGCCCGCTGATGCAATTGGTCGTAGACGGTTTTTTCCTGCGCCAACAACCCGGTGTACTCCGCCAGCTTCTCGTTGAAACCGGCAATGTGCCCCGACACTTCATTGAGCACCGTCAGATAACCCTCGTCCTTGACCGTCGACTTCAGCGCCTCGGCCTGCGCCTGAGCCTGCGCGGCCTGCTCGATATTGCCTTTGTCGGCACCGTCGGCATCGCCCTTGCGACTTTGATCCAGGCGAACCCGCGCCTCGTTCATCGCCTGCAACATCAGCCGCGACACCTGACTGACCTGACTGGCTTGCTCGATGAATTGCGCACCGTCCTTGCCCTCGGACTCTTTCAGGGTATAGGCGCCGTCGTCCGCCAACCCGGCCTGCAACACATCGAGGTTATTGGCGACGCTGGACACCGACCAACTGGCCATCTCCAGTGCCAGATCCTTGGTCTGGGTCAGCGAAACAAATTCATCGAAGGCCTTGCGATACGCCTCCAGCGATTGCACGACATCGTTCATCACCGGCAGGTTGGCCGCTGATTGCGCCTTGAGCGCGTTGGCTTGAGCAATCAGCCCATCGACGCCTTCACGCAAGGCATCGGCGGTTTTCGGATTGCCGCGCAACGCATATTCCTGCTCCAGCAGCCGCACATCGAGCAGACCGCTATTGAGCGATGACATCTGTTTGAGCCCATCAAAACGCTGACTGATGGTTTGCAGAGACCAGACGCCAATCGCCGCGACCAACGCGGTCAACAGCAGCACCAGTGCAAATCCGATACCCAGTTTTTTTGCCATACCGAGGTTGGCAAAACGTCCTTGCACGGCCGAAATCATTGCGCTTAATCCCCTGCCAAAGTCTGTGAACGCAGAGTCGCAACGGCCAACAGGCAGCACAAGTCTCTGGCGTCGGAATAATGGCAAAAAGCTACGTCCGCGTCGTTTTCAGGACACTCGAGGTCGATCCGCACAAGTGTTGCGAAAAAACTGCCGCGCGCGCGGATCACATGCATGCGCCACATTGATCCGCTGCCAATCGCTGCTTTCGCCACTCGGACTGAACACACTGGACGCCGACAGCAACACACCACTGCGCTGAGCCTGGCGACACAACCGAACATCATCGGTCTGCGGGGCCCGCGCCCAAATGAACAATCCGCCCGTAGGCTTGCCGAACACCTCCCAATCGGCGTCTTCCAGCAACTGCAATGCGGCGGTGCGATCGGTATTCAGGCGCTGGCGCTGGCGCTGCACCAGTTTTCGATAAGCGCCGCTGGCCATGAGGCTTGCCACAACCGCCTCACTGAAGCTCGAGGCGCCCATGCTGCTGATCATCTTCACTTGCGCCAGACGGGCAATCACCTCAGGTTCGGCGAGGACGAAACCGACCCGTAATGAACTGCTCAGGGTTTTCGAAAAACTGCCGACGTAAATCACCCGTTCATCCAGCGCCGCCAGCCGGGTACCGTTGCCACTGTGTAGGTCGGCGTAGACATCGTCTTCGATCAGGCGCACATCATGCAGCCTGCACAAGTACAAAACCTGCTGAGCCGCGGCCGCTGTCAGGCTGGTACCCGTGGGATTGTGGTGATGACTGTTGATGAACATCGCCACCGGGCGAAATTCACCCAGCAATCTTTCAAGCGCGTCGAGATCAGGCCCGGTCGGCGTGCGGCGCACCTCGATCATGTTCACTCCGTTCAAGCGCAGCAGATTGAACAGTGGCGCGTATCCGGGTGTTTCCACGACCACGCAATCTCCCGCTTGCAACAGGGTGCGCACGATCAAATCCAGTGCATGGCTGGCACCCGCAGTGGTGAGCAATTGCTCTGCAGGCGCATCGATATTGAATATTTTCAGGCGTTTGACGATCTGCTCGCGCAGCGCCGGAAGGCCTGCCGCGCTGCTGTAGTTGAACAGGCTGGCCATGTCCGTGCGGGCAACTTCGCGGATCGCATAGCTCAAGTCATCGGACTCGCGCCAGCTCTCGGGCAAGCCGCCACCGCCCAGCTTCAATCCGCCAGCAGCGCCGTAGAAGCCACTGCAACCAGCCTCGCCCTCGCCCTGTCCGCACAGCGTCTTGGGTGACGCGGCCACCATGAACCCCGTGCCTTGGCATGAAGCCAGAATCCCCTGCGCGACCAGCCGCTCGCAGGCCTCGGTCACACAGGACTGGCTGAGCAAGTTGCCCCGGGCAATTTGCCGAACCGAGGGCAAACGAGTGGCGGGCGCGACGCCACTCTGCGCGACCCACTCCGTCATTCCATCAACGATTTGCTGCACCACTGGCACCAATGCCTGTCGGTCGATTCTCAATTCCATGAGCGCACAAACTCCTGTCCGTTTTGCTGGCCGCAGTAAATCACAGCCGCCGTCAGGAGGCTGTGCGACAAAGCCGACAAAAGCGCTCGATCTAACTATTTGATACACATTGCTGGGTGAGGGAGCAGGTTCAGAACGCGGTCACACCGCCATCTACTGCCAGCGAGTGACCGGTAGTAAACGCCGCACCGTCGCTGCACAGGTACAACACCGCGCTGGCGATTTCCTCGACCTTGCCGATGCGGCCGACCGGGTGCATGGCGTTGGCAAACTCGCCTTTCTTCGGGTCGGCCTCGTAGGCGCGACGGAACATGTCGGTGTCGATCACCGCCGGGCACACGGCGTTGACGCGGATTTTCTTCTTGGCGTATTCGATGGCCGCCGATTTGGTCAGGCCGATCACTGCGTGTTTCGACGCCGCATAGATGCTCATCTTCGGCGCTGCGCCAAGACCGGCGACCGAAGCGGTGTTGACGATCGCCCCGCCGCCCTGCGCCAGCAGCAATGGCAACTGGTACTTCATGCACAGCCAGACGCCTTTGACGTTGACGCCGATGATCGCGTCGAACTCGTCCATCGAGCCCTCAGCCAGCTTGCCCTTCTCGATTTCGATCCCGGCATTGTTGAAGGCATAGTCGAGACGGCCGTAAGTATTGATCACCTCGTCCATCAGATTTTTCACTTCGCTCTCGACGGTCACGTTACAACGGACGAAGGTCGCTTCGCCGCCGGCTGTACGAATCAGCGCCACGGTGCCCTCGCCCCCTGCGGTATCCAGATCGGCGACCACCACTTTCAAGCCTTCGGCGGCGAATGCCTGGGCGGTCGCACGGCCGATGCCGTTGGCCGCGCCTGTGACTACGACAACCTGACCGGAAAACGTCATGCTCATTGTTATGTCCTCGAACGCATAGATGCAGGGGGAATGCTTAGCGTTGCAGCATAGCCACAGCGGTTGGCCGGGCGTCAGCACTATCCAGTGGCTGTTTAGGCACCCATGCGTTGCAGTGATAAAACCGGCCCGGTGATCATCACTGCACTGGATCGACGTGCATTCGCCGCATCAGCCAACCTTGCGGCATCGGCCATGAAGGTCTATCAACAAGGCTTCATTCCGTTCGAGTGCCTGCCATGACCAACCAGACCAATCGCCAGTTCCTGCTCGCCAAACGCCCGGTGGGCGCTGCCACCCGCGAGACTTTCACCTATCAGGAAGTACCGGTCGGCGAGCCGGCGGCGGGCCAGATTCTGATCAAGAACGAATACCTGTCCCTCGACCCGGCCATGCGTGGCTGGATGAACGAGGGCAAGTCCTACATCCCGCCGGTCGGCATCGGTGAGGTTATGCGCGCATTGGGCGTGGGAAAAGTTGTCGCCTCGAATAATCCGGGATTTGCCGTCGGCGACTACGTTAACGGTGCCATTGGCGTGCAGGATTATTTCCTTGGCGAGCCAAGAGGTTTCTACAAGGTCGACCCGAAACTGGCCCCGCTGCCGGTGTATCTGTCAGCGCTGGGCATGACCGGCATGACCGCCTATTTCGCTTTGCTGGATGTCGGCGCGCCGAAGGCTGGCGACACCGTGGTGTTGTCCGGCGCGGCCGGCGCGGTGGGCAGCATTGCCGGGCAGATCGCCAAGATCAAAGGTTGCCGCGTGGTGGGCATCGCCGGTGGCGCCGACAAGTGCAAATTCCTCATTGATGAGCTGGGTTTCGACGGCGCCATCGATTACAAAAACGAAGACGTGATCGCCGGGCTCAAACGCGAATGCCCGAAAGGCGTGGACGTGTATTTCGATAACGTTGGCGGTGACATTCTCGACGCGGTATTGAGCCGACTGAACCTGAAAGCGCGGGTGGTGATTTGCGGCGCGATCAGCCAGTACAACAATAAAGAGGCGGTCAAAGGCCCGGCCAATTACCTGTCGCTGCTGGTTAACCGCGCGCGGATGGAAGGTTTTGTGGTGATGGACTACGCGGCGCAATACGCGAGCGCGGCGCAGGAAATGGCCGGCTGGATGGCCAAGGGGCAGCTCAAGAGCAAGGAAGACATCGTCGAAGGTCTGGAGACCTTTCCGGAGACGCTGATGAAATTGTTCAGCGGTGAGAACTTTGGCAAGTTGGTATTGAAGGTTTAAAGCAGAAGATCAAAAGATCGCAGCGTGCCGCAGCTCCTACAGGTGTTCACATAACCCTGTAGGAGCTGCCGAAGGCTGCGATCTTTTAGGCGATTTCGGCTACAACCGAAGCCAGCGCCTGAGCCGGATCCGCCGCCTGGCTGATCGGACGGCCAATCACCAGATAGTCGGAACCGGCATCCAGCGCCTGACGCGGGGTCAGAATGCGGCGCTGATCGTCTTGCGCGCTGCCCGCAGGACGAATCCCCGGGGTTACCAGTTGCAGCGACGGGTGCGCAGTTTTCAGCGCCGTGGCTTCCAGCGCCGAGCACACCAGGCCGTCCATGCCAGCCTTCTCGGCCAGTGCAGCCAGACGCAGCACTTGCTCTTGTGGCTCGATGTCCAGACCGATACCGGCCAAATCTTCTCGCTCCATCGAAGTCAGCACGGTCACGCCGATCAGCAACGGTTGCGGGCCCGTGCGCTTGTCGAGCACTTCACGGCAAGCAGCCATCATGCGCATACCGCCGGAACAATGCACGTTGACCATCCACACGCCCATCTCGGCAGCGGCTTTTACGGCCATCGCGGTGGTGTTGGGAATGTCGTGGAATTTCAGGTCGAGGAATACCTCAAAACCCTTGTCACGCAGGGTGCCGACGATTTCTGCGGCACAGCTGGTGAACAATTCCTTGCCCACTTTGACCCGGCACAGTTTCGGGTCCAACTGGTCGGCCAGCTTCAGTGCGGCGTCACGGGTGGGAAAATCCAGGGCGACGATGATAGGAGTCTGGCAGGCGGACATGAATGGGCTCTCAGGCAGGACGAAATCGGCGCGCATTGTAGCGGAACCGGCGGCGGCGCGGCACCCGATGATCGGTAAATCGTCGCGCCAACCGTGATCAGCATAGCGCTCGCTGCTATTGTGTCGACTCCGATACACAGCCGACACGCCAGCAACAAGCGCCTGCGCTAGCCTCGCCAGCCGCAACACGTCCTTACATCAGCACTTCCCGCCTCACGGCCGGACGCCTAAGCTGAAACCACTACCTCGCAGCCCATCTTTGTGGTTGGCGGCCTACCTGGCAGACGAACAGCCTCATGCACAACACCCAAATGACCGCGACTGATGAGCCCAAAGACGACAAACGCTGGAGCATTCGCGCGCTGATCGTCGACGACGATGTGCCGATCCGCGAGCTGATGATCGACTACCTTGCGCGTTTCAACATCCACGCCAGCGGTGTGACCGATGGCGCGGCGATGCGTTTGGCGATGCAGGCCGAACATTTCGACGTGGTGGTGCTCGACCTGATGCTGCCCGGCGAAGACGGTTTGTCTCTGTGCCGCTGGCTGCGCAGCGAATCGGACATCCCGATCCTGATGCTCACCGCCCGTTGCGAACCGACCGATCGCATCATCGGCCTCGAACTCGGCGCCGATGACTACATGGCCAAGCCGTTCGAACCGCGCGAACTGGTGGCGCGCATTCAGACGATTCTGCGCCGCGTGCGCGACGACCGTACCGAGCAGCGTGCGAATATTCGCTTCGACAACTGGCGCCTGAACAGCGTCCTGCGCCAATTGATCGCCGATGACGGCCTCGTGGTGCCGCTGTCCAACGCCGAATTCCGCTTGCTCTGGGTGTTTATCGAACGCCCGCGCAGAGTGCTCAGCCGCGAACAATTGCTCGACGCCGCGCGCGGTCGCTCGATCGAAGCGTTCGACCGCAGCATCGATTTGCTGGTGTCACGCTTGCGACAGAAACTCGGCGACGATCCGAAAGCCCCGCAGTTGATCAAAACCGTGCGCGGTGAGGGTTACCTGTTCGACGCGCGGGACATCGGCTGATGCGAGCGCGCTTCGACACGCTGTTCGGCCGCCTGTTTGGCATGCTGTTCGTGGCGATTGTCCTGGCGCACTTGCTGGCGTTTGCCTGGTTCCACCACTACGGCCCGCCTCCACCGCCGCCACCGCCGGAATTTTCCGAGGGCGTCGACGGCCAGCGTCCGCCGATGGATCCGCGCTTCGAACCGCGTCCACCGCGCCCATGGTTTGGCGGGCCGTTGGTGCCACTGACGTTTCAATTCATCTCGCTGATGATCGCCGCATGGTACGGCGCCAAACTGCTGACCCGACCGATCCAGCGCCTGAGCGACGCCGCCGAACGCCTCAGCGAAAACCTCGACAGCCCGCCGCTCGACGAATCCGGCCCGAAAGAAGCCCGGCAAGCGGCGCACACCTTCAACCTGATGCAACAGCGCATCCGCGAACAGGTGCAGCAACGCGCGCGCATGCTCGGCGCCGTTTCCCACGACCTGCGCACGCCGCTGTCACGCCTGAAACTGCGTCTGGAAAACATCAGCGATGAAAAGCTGCAAGGCCAGATGCGTCAGGATCTCGACGACATGATCGGCATGCTCGACGCCACCCTCACCTACCTGCACGAACAGCGCACCAGCGAAGCCTTGCAACTGATGGACGTGCAGGCGCTGGTCGAATCTTTGTGCGAAAACGCCGAGGATCAGGGCGCCGATGTGCAAGTCAGCGGCCATTGCGCACCGCTGCCGGTGCAACCGATGGCGCTGCGCTCGTGCCTCAACAACCTGATGGACAACGCGCTGCGCTATGCGGGGCAGGCGCGGATCGAACTGCAGGATCAGCGTGAACAACTGCTGATTCGCGTGATCGACCACGGCCCGGGCATCGCCGCCGACAAACGTGAAGCGGTGTTTGAACCGTTCTACCGACTGGAAGGCTCACGCAACCGCAACTCCGGCGGCGTCGGCCTCGGCATGACCATCGCCCGCGAAGCCGCGCAGCGTCTGGGCGGACAGCTGAATCTGGAAGAAACCCCGGGCGGTGGCCTCACCGCCATCATCCGCCTGCCCCGCCCCTGAAAACACCACCCTCCCCTTGTGGGAGCGGGCTTGCTCGCGAATGCGGTGGGTCAGTCAAATCATTGCTGACTGACACGCCGCATTCGCGAGCAAGCCCGCTCCCACAGGGTTTAGTGATGTTCTTTTGATCTGTGTACCACCCGGTACAAACCCCACATACCCCCGACAACTTGCGCCCCGACGCTGCATAAGCCGGTACACCCACCGGTTTTCATTCCAGGGAGTGAGTCCAATGATCGGTAGCGTCAGCAACTACACGAGCTATACCAGCACCAGCACCAGCAACACCACCACGCGGAACGCCCGCAGTCAGGAACTGCAAAAAGAACTGTTCGCCAAACTCGACAGCAACGGCGACGGCACCATCAACAGCGACGAACTGAGCAGCGGCCTGACCAGCGCCGGCAGCACCGCCGACAGCAGCGAAATCTTCTCCGCCCTGGACAAAAACAAGGACGGCACCGTCAGCCAGGACGAACTCACCGCCAGCCTGACGCCACCCCCGCCACCGCCACCGCCACAAATGAACAGCGACGAACTGTTCAGCCAACTCGATGCCGATGGCGACGGCAGTGTCACCGCCACCGAACTGAGCAGCGCGTTGCAAACCAGCGACAGCACCTCAACGAGCAACACCGACACCAGCGCCGCCCTGCTCCAAGTACTCGATAGCGACAGCAGTGGCGGCGTAAGCAGTGATGAACTGAAAGCCGCTTTACAGGCTGGACGCGAACGCCCGGATGAAGAACAGACGGCTTCGACTCAAAGCACGACAGAAGCACTGAATCGCATGATTGCCAATTTGAGCAAGCAATACTCGCTCGATAACGCGGCGCCGGTGGGCAAGTATTTGAACGTGGCGACTTGAGCCTGCGACGTAATCTACAGCGTAAAATCAAAAGCCCCTCACCCTAGCCCTCTCCCGGAGGGAGAGGGGACTGACCGCGTGGATTCGGAGAGATACGCCGACGATACCGAGTTGAACTCGAGTTTGAAGAGCTGAATCAAGAGCCCCTCACCCTAGCCCTCTCCCGGAGGGAGAGGGGACTGATCGAGTGGTTTGGTAGAAGTACGCCGACGTGGGATATCGAGTTGAACTCAAGTTTTGAAAAGCCCACCAATCGGCCCCCTCTCCCTCGGGAGAGGGCTGGGGTGAGGGGCGAATCCAACGAAGATCAAAAGATCGCAGCCTTCGGCAGCTCCTACACAGGATGAGCGCAAGCTCGACAAAGCTTTTGATTTTGATCTCGGAGCCCGTCGGCAGGCTGAGTGGAGGGATTGATCCGGGGTGGGAGCGCAGCGACCGTTTGGCGCAGCCAAACACATCGAGAGGAGGTGCAGCGAAGCAAACCGTAGGCGATGAATCCCGGATCAATCCCGGAGCGAAGGAACCCGAGCCCCAGCGAGGGCCGAACGTCAGGGCAAAGCCTTTTCGGTTACCTTTTCGGCGTTTGGAAAAGGTGACTCGCCGTAAGGGCGAAACCATAATCAGCCACACCCGCAGCAACGGATATGCCCAAACAACTCAGCGCCGATCCTCAACCCGCCCCTGACTCTTACTCCAATCCGTCAACAAACTGTAAGCCACCGCCAACAACGTAGGCCCAATAAACAACCCGATAAACCCAAACGCAATCAACCCGCCAAACACCCCAAGCAACACAATCACCAACGGCAAATTCCCCCCGCGGCTGATCAAATACGGCTTGAGCACGTTATCCACGCCACTGATGACAAACGTCCCCCAAATCCCGAGAAACACCGCCATCCCATACTCACCCTTCCACGCCAGCCAGGCCGTCGCCGGCACCCACACCAACGGCGGCCCCATCGGAATCAGACTGAGCAGGAACGTCACAATCCCCAGCACCAGCGCCCCCGGTACCCCGGCAATCAAAAACCCGATCAACGCCAGAACCGCCTGCGCCGCTGCCGTGCCGATCACACCGTTGACCACCCGCTGCACCGTACCGGCCACCAGCTCGATGTAATACCCGGCGCGATCACCAATCAACCGCTCCAGCAAACCATGAACAAACGCCGCCAGTCGCGGCCCGTCACGGTAGAAAAAGAACACAAACACAATACTCAGCGTCAGCTCAAGAATGCCGCCCCCGATCTGCGCACTGCGCGCCAGCAACCAGTTACCGACCTGCCCCAGATAAGGCTTGATCGACACCATCAGCGCCGCGCCCTGCTGATCGATACTGTCCCAGATGCCGACCAGACGCTCGCCCACCAACGGCACAGTCCCCAGCCACACCGGCGCTTCCGGCAAACCGTCGACCTGCACGTCCTTGATGAAACCCGTGGCATCGCGCACATGATCCGCCAGATTGAACCCAAGCCAAACCAGCGGCGCCGCCACCAGCAACATCCAGCCCAGCGTCAAAATGGCTGCCGCCAGCGATTCCCGGCCATTGAGCCAGCGGGTCAGCAGGCGCATCAACGGCCAACTGGCGAATGCCAGCACTGCGCCCCAGAACAGCGCCGACCAGAATGGCGCCATCACCCACAGGCTGGCGCCAAACAACACCAGCAGGAGGATCTGCACCAGCAGGCGATCGTTATTGAGCATGTAAGATTCCGAAAAAGTCAGTCAGGCCAAGAGTAGGCGAACACGCCGCGCGCGCTCGCCCGATACAGCTTATCGCAACAGATCGATGCGCAGGCCAACGCCGTCGACGCTGCCGGTCTCCATGCGCGCCGCACGTACGCCCTGATTGATCAACGCCTGACGCCACGCCTCGGCCTTGGGCCCGGACACCGTCACGCGTAACGTCGTGTCGAGATTCAAGCCACGGGAAATCAGCCGCAGCCAAGCGTCATCCGGAGCATCCACGCGGTTCGGGAAATCCAGCTCACCGGTGCTTTTCAATTGACGCAACAAGGTCGCCGAGGTCGGCAGCAGCTCGCCCAGCGGCGCCGCTGCTTCGAACTGTTCAACGTGCAGATAGGCTTTGCGATTGCCGCGAGTGATGCTGTACAGCGCCACCAGCGTGTTGTCGCGCGGAGCTGCCAGCCTCAACAGCAAGTACGCCTGCTGTTCATCAGCGCCGTACAGTTTGGAGTTGCCGAACACCTCGTTGGCCCACAGGCTGCTTTCGCCACAATCACGCGCCTGACACCAGAACAGCAACTCGGCGTCCTGCTTTTGCAGGGCTTCGCGAGCAGCGGTGAAGGCTTCCGTGGCGGAATGTTCGGGTGGCAACTCATAGGTCACCGCCGTGGTTTGGCCTCGGGCGGTGACCTGGCCGTCAAAGCGCAACTGGCCGCTGATCTTGCGGATCGAGCCCATCGGATAGATGCGCTCCAGCTCCACCGGAGGGCGATAGTCGACAATCTGCGCATCGGCCAGACGCGGCACGATCTGCAGATCCTGACTGCCGGGCACATCGGCGGCGAACGAAAAGGAACTGAAACAGCACAGCGCCAACAGACTGAGTGACCGCATAGTCAGGCTCATCGGATCGGCATGACTGTGTGATTCGAGGTCGCAGCGGTATAGAAATCCATCGTGGTTGTCTCCCATTTCAACCCGCCCAGCCTCGACAGTTGCCCGCAGCAAGTCAAGGAATGGCGAAGAACCGATTGAAACAGTCTGCGACAAGGTCGGCACCGGCCTCATCGTTCAGGTGCAAATGGTGGCCACCCGGCAGCTGTTCCCGGCTAAAGGGTAGACGTTCCAGCAGCTCCGGATGTTTCGCCAGCATGCCGTCGGCCGCGACGACCAGTTGCGCCGGGCAACTGATGCGCGCGACGAAAGCCATCGCCTGTTCCTGGGTCAGACGCAACGGCGACGGCAAGGTCAGGCGATTATCGGTGCGCCAGGTGTAACCGCCCGGCACCGGCATCAAACCACGCTGGGCCAAGAGTTCGGCCGCCTCTCGACTGACCGCGACCAACCCTTTCATCCGTGCCTCGATCGCACGGTCGAGGGTGTTGTAGACCGGTTTGCGCTTCTCACGCAGATCCAGTTGCGCTTGCAGGGCCATGCCCATGCGCTCGGCGGCATTTTCGCCTTTGTCTGTAGGAGGAATCACGCCGTCGATCAGCGCCAGATGCGTGATGCGCTCCGGCAACGAACCCGCCAGCACCAGCGAAACAATCGCGCCCATCGAATGCCCGAGCAGGCCAAAACGCTTCCAGCCCAGTTGCTCGGCGACTTGCAGCACGTCATGGGCGTAGTCCCACAGGGCGTAACCGGCGCCGTTCGGACGATGCCCGGAATGGCCGTGCCCGGCCATGTCCAGTGCGATGATGCGCAAGCCTCTAAGCTTCGGTGCCAGCCGCGCGAAGCTATTGGCGTTATCGAGCCAGCCATGCAAGGCGATCACCGGCAGACCGTCTTCGGGGCCGAATAAATGCGCCGCCAGTTCGATATGCGGCAGGCTCAGGCGCACTTCTTCGAAAGTCGGGCTCATGCGCAATCCTTGTCCTGACGGTTTTCCCAGCGCGTGAACAGAGTCTTCAGCAGCCGCGCGGTGTCCTGCGGGCGCTCAAGGGGAAACATGTGGCCGCCGGGCATGCTCAGCGCTTCGCCCTGCGCCAGTCGCGAAACGAACCGCGTGTGATGACGCATGACCACGCGACTCTTGTGCCCGCGCACCACCGCCAGCGGCACCTGCAATTGCCCGGTGCGACCGGGGCTGGTATGCGGCACGCCGCGGTAGATACTGATCTCAGTGGCGGGGTCGAAGCGCAAGCGCAGCTTGTCGCCGACCTTGTGCAAGCCGTGTTGCAGGTAAGCGTCGAAGCATTCCGGATCAAAGCCGCGAAACAGGCTTTTGCCGGCGAAATAACTGCGCGCACTGTCGAGGTCGGCAAACTCTTCGCGGCGGCCCAAGGTGCGACCGGCGGGGGTCAGTTTGTCGATGAAGCCAAAACGCTTGGCCGCACGAATCACCCATTGATCGGTGCGCGTAAGCACCGGCGAATCGAGCATCACCACGCCGCGATACAACTCCGGGCAACGCAGCGCCGCGTGCAGGTGCAGCACGCCCCCAAATGAATGGCCAACGCCCCACACCGGTTGATCCTGCTGCTGCAAATGATGGATCAGCTCATCAACCAGGTTGTACCAGTTATCATCCGCCGGAAAACGCGGGTCATGGGCATGCTGCTCGAGATGCGCGACCCGGTATTCGGGCGCCAGCGCCGCGAACAACTTGCCATAGGTACCCGAAGGGAAGCCGTTGGCGTGGGCGAAAAAGATGGGTTGCGACATACCGGTACATCCATGAGCGGGAAACGTGGCGTTGATTGTCCGCAAGACGGCGCGCGACAGCAATGACCGTAACTGCCAGGAATGATGACAGTCGCGCCAAGGCTATGGCAGGCCCCGTTGTGGCACTTGTCAACTGTCAGTTCTGTCAGTTGACAGGCGCCCTGCTGAGGCCGATAAAAACCTCCCCCCTTTGTCTGGCGCTGGCTGCTCATGACTCACGCGAACACGCCGGCCATTCAAGCGCGCGATCCGAGGGGGTTGCCCGTGCGCAGCGTGGCCTATCATCACCGCGACGCGAGTGCGGCAATTGAAAGCTACGTCACTCAACAGATTTACGATGCATCAGGACGCGCGCTCCAGAGCCGCGATCCGAGACTGTTCCTCCGACATCAGCTCGATCCTTCGGCCCCGGCGAATCAGAGCAACGTGTTCAGCCTCTCGGGATCGCCGCTGTTAAGTGAAAACACTGACGCCGGCTGGCGCTTGAGCCTGATCGCAGCGGACGGTTTCAGCCTTGAAGGCTGGGATCAGAAACGCAACCACCGACGCACGGGCCTCGATTCGCTGCGCCGCCCGAGCGCGATATTCGAGCACGCAGAGAGCGAGCCTGAACACTGCACGGAGCGTTTCACCTATGGCGATGAATCGACGGAAATCGTCCATAACCGTCGCGGCCGATTGATTCGGCACGACGATACGGCAGGCACCCTGCTTTTTGCGCAATTCAGTCTGACTGGCCTGCCATTGCAATGCGGTCGTGCCTTCTGCGCTGACCCCGTCTGGGCGGTGAACTGGCCGGAAACGCGCGCCGAGCGCGATCACTTTCTGGAAGGAGACCCCGCAACGACGTTCTGCATCTACAACGCCATGGGGGAACTGATCAGCCAGACCGATGCGCTGGGCAATCGGCAAACACTGTTGCAGGATCGCGTCGGTCAGTTACGCGAAATCCATCTGACGCTGGCAGCCAACCCGCAGAGCCAGACGATAGCCAGCGATATTCAGTACAACGCCGAAGGCCATCTGGAACATCAACGTGCAGGGAACGGTGTGGTGTCTCGAGCACGGTTCGGCGCTGATGACGGTCGCCTGCAGCATCTGCTCAGTCAGACAAATGATGGCCAGACGGTGCAGGATCTGACGTACGAATATGACGCGAGCGGTAACATCACCCGCATCGCCGATCACGCAGCGCCCGCTCACTTTCACCGCAACCAGCGCACCGAAGCGACCTGTCGCTATCGCTACGACAGTCTCTCGCGCTTGATTGAGGCCAGTGGCCGGCAGATCCGTAACGCCACTGGCGGCCCACAGTTACCGGAGTTTTCCTCGCCTGCCGATCCGGCACAACTGGAAAACTACACGCGCACCTACACCTACGATCGCGCCGGTAATTTACTGCGCATGGAACACCGCGCCGCCAGCGGCAACCGCACCGAACGCACGGCCGTCGCTCACTCCAGCAATCGTAGCCTGGGGGAAAAACCTGACGGCCAGTTGCCGGATGAAGGCGAAATTGCTGCGAGGTACGACGCCAGCGGCAATCGCCTGTTTCTGCAGCACGGAAAAGAATTGCATTGGGATCGGCGTAATGAATTACGGCAGGTTAGCCAGATCGTCCGTGCCGATGAGCCAGATGACATCGAGTTCTATGTGTATGACGGTGGTGGCCAGCGTCAGCGCAAAATCACTCAGCGTTTCACCGGCACGCTGACGCGCGATAGTGAAACCCGTTACTTGCCCGGTCTGGAGATTCGCACTGAGCCAGACCAGATTGTCCACGTCATCTCGATCAAGGCCGCACGCGCCACCCTCCATGTGTTGCATTGGGCGAAAGGCCTGCCGGCGGGCATGGTGCAGGATCAGCAACGCTACAGCTTCAGCGATCACCTGAATTCCAGCACCGTGGAGCTGGACGCACAGGCACAACTGATTTCGCGGGAGGACTATTACCCCTACGGAGAAACCTGTTGGTGGGCCGGGCGCAGTCTGGTCCAAGCCAGTTACAAAACCCTGCGCTATTCGGGCAAAGAGCGTGACGCCACGGGTTTGTATTACTACGGTTTTCGTTACTACGCGCCATGGCTGCAGCGCTGGCTCAATGCTGATCCGCTGGGCACTGCGGACGGCCTGAATCTGTTTGCCATGGTGCATGGCAATCCGGTCGGCAATGTCGATTTTCAGGGGCTGGTCACGGTGACAGAAGGTACCGCGGCGGCGCTGGCCACGTTTGCCCGAGATGGCGTGAGTGCACTGGCCGGAAGCTCGGTGAGATATTTTGCCGCCGCAGGATTAGCGCAATGGGCCTCTGGCGACCCGGAATCGCACCCTGATTTCGGCGCCAACGTGGGACTGACCATCGCCGGTAGTCTGGTCGGCGCGGCAGCCGGTGGATCCATGGGTATCGGGTTGGGCAGTCGCGTTGCCAGCCACTACAACCTCGGCCGCACCATACAAATTGCCATGGCCGGTTTTTTTGGCCTTGCCGGTGCCACGATCGGTGCTGCGGCGCCAGCTTATGCATACTTCGCCGACTCGCAGGCAGTAAACCTCACAGCAATCAGTATTCTCGCCAGCACGTCCGGAAACATGACGCGTGAAACCGCGCAACGCGCGCTCGCCAACGTTGGCCCCAGCGTGACAATCGCCCCCTCCGGTATCACAACGGCACTGCGTATGGCCGCTTATGGTGGGTTGCTTTCGGCCAGCGGCGCAGCGCGTGCCGACCTTGCGACCGGTGTCGGGGTGGTCGTCAGCGCCGCCGTCGAAGGCCTGGACGGGGTGTCCATCACAACCATTAACTCCTTGCGAGGAGGGGCATACGTCAGCCCCGAACACAATACGCTCACGCTGCCCAGGCCGGTGGAATGGGTTTACGGCGTATCAACGCGCACCGCCGGCTCAACCCTGACAGCTTCGTTGACATTGCTTGCCACGCCACTGACCAGCGGCATTGCAGACTCCCGATCAAACTCGACTGTGATCTCTGCCCTCGGAACCCCGACCGAGGCGCGCACTTACGTTGGGCAATATGTGGAGCGCGGTGCCTTCGAACTGGTCAGGGCCGACGATGCGGACTTCACGCTGGATCGTTTTACGCCACCGAACAGAATGTGGAGAAACGCCGCACCCGCTGACTACCACCCGGAGACACCGCATGCGGCTGATCTGCCCATGCAATCCTTCACCTTTCGGCGCAGCCATTGACTTACTGCGCAGGCGGCATCTGCCCCAACGGCACCACCGCCATGGTCAATCGCGACACACAACTGGCTTTACCCTCATCGCTGGTCAGACGGATATCCCAGACATGCGTAGTGCGGCCGATGTGGATCGGCTTGGCCACTGCCGTCACCCGACCGCTGCGCAAACCGCGCAAATGGTTGGCGTTGATCTCCAGCCCTACGCAATAGAATTTGCTGGCATCGATGCACAGATAACTGGCCATCGAACCGACGCTTTCCGCCAGCACCACCGACGCGCCGCCGTGCAGCAGACCGTATGGTTGATGGGTGCGATGGTCGATGACCATGCTCGCGGTCAGCGACTCTTCGTCGACAGATTCAAAGCGAATGTCCAGCACTTCGCCGATGGTGTTTTTCTGGATCGCGTTCAACTGCTCGATGTTCGGAGTGGTACGCCACAAGCTCATCGCAGACTTCCTTTGTTGTTTTAGTCGTCGCTCAATCCTGCCACAGCACCGCCTCGCTACGCTCGCTCCATTCTTCAAAGCGCGCACCGTAAGTGTCTTCGATGACGTTGCGTTTGATCTTCAAGGTCGGCGTGAGAAAACCGTTTTCCACCGCCCAACTGTCCTTGACCACCACCAGCCGGCGCAGGCGTTCGTGCTTGTCGAGCACGGCGTTGACCTCTTCGAGGAGTTTTTCCAGGCTGGAATGCAGACTCGCCCGGCCCTCCTCCTGATTGACCGTCGACAGCACACACAAGCCCAGCGGCGCACTCAAACCATCGCCGACCACACAGACCTGTTCGATCCGCGAATGCACTGCCAGGCGATTTTCGATTGGCGCCGGGGCGACGTATTTGCCCTTGCTGGTTTTGAAGATTTCCTTCAGCCGCCCGGTCAGGCGCAAGCGCCCTTCGGCATCCTGTTCGCCCTTGTCGCCGGTGCGCAGGAAGCCATCCTCGGTGAGTGTTTCAGCGGTTTTCTGTGGATCCTTGAAGTAGCCGAGCATGGTCGCCTGACTGCGCACCAGCACTTCGCCGGTTTCATCGATGCGCACCTCGACATCCGGGCACGGTTTGCCGATCCAGCCCTGTTTGTATTGCCCCGGCAGACAAATGTGCGAATAACCGCAACTCTCGGTCATGCCATAAACCTCGAGTACATCGAGGCCGAGTTTCTGATACCAGGTGAGCAAGGTCTGCGGCACCGGCGCCGCGCCGGACAACGCCACGCGCAAGGCATCCAGCCCCAGCCCCGCGAGCACTTTGTGGCCGACGCGTTTGCCAATGAACGGCAGACTGAGGAGGAAATCCAGACGCTTCGCCGGGATCTTGCTGTACACGCCCATCTGGAACTTCGTCCAGATACGCGGCACGCCGAACATCGCGGTGGGCCGTGCGCGCTGCAGGTCGGTAATGAAGGTGTCGAGGCTTTCGGCGAAGAACACGGTTTGCCCGGTGTAGATTGAGGCCAGTTCCACAAACATCCGTTCGGCAACATGACACAGCGGCAGGTACGACAGCAGCCGATCGTTCTCGTTGAGCCCGAACAGCTGCGTACCGCGCGTCGTGGCGAAACCGAGATTGGCAAAACTGTGCATCACGCCTTTGGGCAGGCCGGTGGTGCCGGAGGTGTAGATGATCGTCGCCAGTTGCTCGGCGGCGGGACGCGGATCGTCCTGAATCGGTGAACTGCGCTGCAAGTCAGCCCAGCTGAAATCAAAGTCGCCAGGCGGGTGCAGCGGCAGGCTGATGGTCGGCAAATCATCAGGCACGCCTTTGGACATGCTCGGCCAGTCATCGAGCTTGCCGATAAACGCCAGCACGCTTTCCGAGTGATTGAGCACCTGCGCGACGGAATCGGCGGTGAGATTGGGATAGAGCGGCACCGAAACATGCCCGGCCATCCAGATCGCGAGGTCGGCGATGATCCAGTGCGCGCAATTTTTCGAGATCAGGGCGATGTGGCTCCCTTGCGGCAACTCGCGAGCACGCAGCCAATGCGCGGCGCAACGGGCCTGATGGCCGACGTCGGCCCAGCTCAAAGTCTCGACTCGCCCGCCACCGATGGGCTGCACGAGAAAGCGCTGGCGCGGGTGCCGGGCTTCTCGTTCGTAGAACACGTCCAGCGGCAAACGGAAGGCGGCAGACATGCGACTCGCTCCTGTTTTTTAGGTCTGGAGCAAGCGTAGTCAACCAAGCAAGTGCTTGGTTGGAAAATTCAAACAAATAATTTCATTGAGTTTGCGGAGATCAAATGTGGGAGCGGGCTTGCTCGCGAATGCGGTGTATCAGACACATCAATTGTGAATGACACACCGCATTCGCGAGCAAGCCCGCTCCCACAGGGGATCAGCGTTACGGGTGTTTGAGGCTGTTAAGGGTCATCGAGCCAATCAACAACTCAGGGCTTTCCAGCTCGGCCAACCCGGCAGTGCTGACCTTCTCCGGCGGATAACCGGCGCCATGCTGCAAATAGCTGAGCAAGTTGCCCACCAACGGGTTGTGGCTGACCAGCAGCACATTGCTCACCGACACCAATTGATCGGTGACCTTGTCCGGATCAACCTCCGGCGTCAGCCATTCAACCGTGCGAATCTCCGGCTCAAAACCCAGCGCCTCGCGCACAATCTGCGCGGTCTGTTGCGCACGCAAATACGGGCTGGCGTAGATCGCCGTGAGCGGCTGGCCGATCAAATGGGCAGCGCTGCTCAAGGCTTCTTTGCGACCGTGGTCGGTCAGCTCCCGTTCGGAGTCGGGGCACGAGCCGTAAGGCACCGCTTCACCGTGACGCAATACCCAGAGTTTCATAGTTTGGGTTCCTCATCTCGAACCGGATGCGGTGCCGGCGCGACGGCGTGCGGCGCTTCACCTTCCGGGGTACGCGGCGTTGGCCAGTCGGCGAACGGCCACGGTTTCTGGTCGCTGTGGAAACTGCCGAAACGGCCGATCTGCGCCAGAAACTGGCTCAGGCTGTCGCCGAAATTCATCAGGCTGGCGCTCGGCGCGCCATAGATCAAACGATAGATCAGTTGCACCAGCACCACCGCGCCGAGGATGAACTGCGCCACTTGCCAGACCAGTACGTAAACGATCATCCACAGCACACGCAGGAGGATGGATTCGTACTTGGCTTCGGTTTTCGGATCGTTCATGGCTTGCTACTCCCGGCTCACTCAGTTGAAACCGCTGGTGGAAATAAAGTCGACGTCGGTTTTCGGCTCGGCGCGCATCAGTAGACCGATGACCTGCTCCAGCGTGCGTCCTTCGAACAGGATCGCGTGCAGCCCGGCGACCAGCGGCATGTACACGCCGACTTCCTGCGACTTGGCCTTGAGCACTTTCAGCGTATTCACCCCTTCGGCGACTTCACCGAGGCGCGACACCGCTTCATCAAGGCTCAGACCCTGACCGAGGGCGAAACCGACCTGATAGTTGCGGCTCTTCGGCGACGAACAGGTGACGATCAAATCGCCAACACCGGCCAGGCCGAGGAAGGTCATCGGATTCGCGCCCTGATTCACCGCAAACCGGGTCATCTCCGCGAGGGCACGGGTGATCAGCATGCTTTTGGTGTTCTCACCCATCTCCAGCGCCACCGCCATACCGGCGATGATTGCGTAGACGTTTTTCAACGCCCCGCCCAACTCGACGCCAAAACGGTCGGCGCTCGCATAAACGCGGAAGGTGCGGCCGTGCAGCGCGGCTTGCACGGCTTTGCACAGATCTTCGTCTTCACTGGCGACCACCGTGGCGGTCAGCGCGTGCTCGGCAATCTCGCGCGCCAGGTTCGGCCCGGACAGCACGCCGATGCGCGCTTGCGGGGCGATCTCTTCGAGAATCTGGCTCATCAGTTTGAAGGTCTGCGCTTCGATGCCTTTGGTCAGGCTGACCAGCATCTTGCCGCTGAGGCGCTCGGCGTGGGCAGCGAGCACCGTGCGCAGCGCGCTGGACGGCAGCGCGACAAAGCACAAATCACAGGCGTCGAGCGTGGCTTGCAGGTCGGTGACCGCAGTCACGCCCGGCAGAATCTTGATGCCTTTGAGGTAACGCGGGTTTTCGCGATTGACCCGGATGGCTTCAGCCTGTTCGGGGTCACGCATCCATTGCAGGACTTGATGGCCGTTCTCGGCCAGTAAATTGGCCACGGCGGTACCAAAACTTCCGCCTCCCAGGACCGCAATCGGGCGCTGTTCAGTCATATGCAATCCGTTAATCCATACCAGTGGCGATGGCGGCATTATACGGGGCGACCCGGTCGCGGCCAGCCCCCGCAACAATTACCGACACTTGTAGGAAGAAGACCAATAAAACCTAGGAAAATGCCCGCAACGTGACTGGAAAAGTCGCTGTCCTCGGTTAACATGCGCGCCAATTCTTTGCTTTCAAGGCTGTGTCGTGTCCGTCGGTTCCCCTCCTCCGCGTTTGTCACTGTTGCTGGCGCTGTTATTCAGCCCGGTGGTGCTGGCAGACGACCTGTTTATCGACAGCGAAGCGCTGCCGCAGGTGCTGACCGCCACGCGTTTGAAGCAGACGCCGGCGGAGGTGCCGGGAAGCATGACCGTACTCGACAGTGAATTGATCAACGCCAGCGGCGCCCGCGACATCAGCGAACTGCTGCGGCTGGTGCCGGGAATGATGGTCGGCAACATCAGCGGCAATCAGGCGGCGGTCAATTACCACGGCACCAACGCCACCGAAGCGCGGCGCATGCAAGTGCTGATCGACGGCCGTTCGGTGTACCGCGCCGGTTTGGCCACGGTGGACTGGAGCGATATTCCGGTGGCCATGGAAGACATCGAGCGCATCGAAGTCTTTCGCGGCCCGAACACCGTCAGCTACGGCGCCAACGCGCTGATGGCGGTGGTCAACATCATCACCCGTCACCCGGCGGACAGCCATGGCACGCGACTGAAAATCACCCGTGGCCAGCGCGGCATCAATGATTTCTATGCCAGTCAGGGCACCGGTTGGAATGGCGGCGATCTGCGCCTGTCGTTGTCCGGTCAGGAAGATGACGGTTTCGACAGCGATCGCCGTGGCGACGACTATCGCGACAGCCGCCGCTTGAACCGCTTCAGTCTCGCGGTCAGCCACACCCTCAGCGACAACCAGAGCCTCGACTGGCAGGTCAACGCCAAGGACGGTACCAACCAGCGGCCCTACACCTACCACCCGGTGTTCTCAGGGATTACCGCCGCCGGGAACAATTCCGACGTGGTGGCGAAGGATTACGCTGGTTCGGTGCGCTGGAATCTCGACATCAATCCCGAGCACAGCCTCTATGTACAAGCTTCGGCGCAACACTGGGATCGTCAGCAAACGTGGCGCGCCTGTGATGCCGAAGTGTCGTTCAGCCCTGAGTTGACGCAACTGTGGCAGCTCAACCCGAATTACACCGAACGCCTGGCGCGCAACATCACCCAGTTCACCGGCCCCGGCGCCGCGCCCGGTTCGCCGCAGGAAATGGCCCTGGCCAACCAAGTGCTCGATCAATGGCGCAACGGTGCCAGCCGAACCCTGTGCGGTGACATCGACCAGAGCGCCCGCGAATCGCGCTACGACCTCGAATTGCAGGACACCCTCAGCCTGTCCGACAGCCTGCGTCTGGTCAGCGGCATGAACTATCGTTACGACCGCGCCGACTCCGAAACCTATTTCAACGGCACACTGGACGACACCACCTGGCGCGCGTTCGGCCAACTGGAATGGCGCGCGACAGAACACTGGTTGTTGCAGGGCGGCGCGATGTTCGAGGACACGCAACTGATCGGCAGTTCGCTAACCCCGCGTTTCGCGATCAACTACTTGATCAATCCGCGCCACAGCCTGCGCGCGGTGTACTCGGAAGCGATCCGCTCGCCGGACATGTTCGAAAACAACGTCAACTGGAGCTATCAGGTGAGCAACCTGCGGCCCTCGGCCTACGGCCAGTCTTCGGCGCGCTATTTCGTCAAGACCCGTGGCCCGGGCGATCTCGATCAGGAACACATGCGCTCGCGCGAGTTGGGCTACAACGGCTATTTCGCCGAGCTCGGTCTGGCCGTCGACGTGAAACTGTTCTACGACGAAATCACCGGGATGATCAGCGAGCCGTTGCGCAACAACCAATACATCGCCAGCAACGCCAACAGCTCACGTTTTCGCGGCACCGAAACCCAGCTTGACTGGCGCGTGAGCCGGGCCGATCGCCTGCGCTTCACGTATGCCTTCGTCGAAGCCGAGGCGAGTAATCCACTGGATCAGCAATTCACTTCGCGCAACAGCGGTTCCGCCGGTTGGCTGCGCGACTGGGGCCACGGCTGGAACAGCGCCCTCTTCTATTACGGCGACAACGCCCTCAACGGCTACCGCTTCGAACGGGTCGACACGCGCATCGCCAAACGCATCGCGCTGGGCAAGGCTCAGTTGCAACTGGCCGGCGTGCTGCAACAGCGCCTCGACCATGAGCCGACCACCTTCGTCGACAACAATTACGACGAGCGCCGGGTCATGTACTTCAGCGCCGAGTTGGAGTTCTAGGATGCGATTGGGCACGTCACGGAAGACGCCAACCCTGGGCCACTGGCTGGCCGGGCTCTGCCTGTTTTTGACCGCGTGGCTGCACGGCGTCGGGGTGCAGGCCGCCGACATTCTGTTGACCGGCACCGAAGAAAGCCCCGGTGTGCAGGCGTTCGTCGAAGCGCTGAGCGAATTGCGCCCGACTGATAACGTGCGTTTTCAGCCACTGGCAAGCCTGCCGGCGCCGGGTAAATTACCGTCCAGCCTGCGGCTTATCCTGCTTGACCTGCCGGCGCTGGATTGGCGCCTGCAAGATGCCCAAGGCCCGGCAACGCTGGTGCTGCGCATCAGCCGTCTGCAAGCACGGCAACGTTTTGGCACAGCGCAACCACCGCACCTGAGCCTGTTGTGGAGCGATCCGCCGCTGGCTCGCCAGTTGCAATTGATCCGACGGATTCTGCCGCAGGCCAAGCGGGTCGGCGTGCTGTTCGATGAGCACAGCGAATTCCTCCTCAAAGAACTGAATCTGATTGCCGAGCCGCTGAATCTGCAGATCTTCAGCCAGCGCTGGGACAACACCAACGACAGTCGCCCGTTACAAATAGTCCTGAAAAACAGCGACGTGCTGCTCGGCCTCGACGACCCCGACCTGTACAACCCGAAAACCGCGAAGAACCTGCTGCTCAGCAGCTACGCGCGGCACGTTGCGCTAATCGGCCCCAATGCCGCTTTTGTGCGCGCCGGCAGCCTCGCCAGCAGTTACAGCGACCAGAGCGACTGGCTGGCGATTCTGGATGATTTGCTCGACCAGCCCACCACGCGCTGGCCGCGAACCCTCTATCCCGAACGTTTTAAAGTCTCAAGTAATGCGCAGGTAGCGCGTTCCTTAGGGATCGAACCGTTGAATGAAGCGTCTGTCGCCAGAACGCTGGCTGAAGGAGAACGCCACTGATGAGTTTCCGTCGCCGTTGGGACATCAACACCCGCACTCAGCTGATCAGTCTGGGCCCGGCGCTGTTGCTGACCTTGTTGCTGATCAGCTTCTTCACCTTTGTGCGCATTCAGGATTTGCGTCAGGAGCTGACTCACACCGGGCAATTGATCGCCAACCAACTGGCGCCCGCCACCGAATACGGGGTGATTTCCGGCAACAATGAAGTGTTGGAAAGTCTGCTCAGGGCCACGCTGGCCACGCCGAATGTGCGTTTCCTTGAGGTGCAGGACAGCGCCAACCGGATTCTGGTGTACGTCGAGCAACCGGCGGCGTCCCACAGCCAACCGCATCAGGTCGAGGTGTTTCAGGCGCCGGTGCGATTGCAACGCATCGCTCTGCACAATGATTTTTTCCAGGACACCAAAGCCAATAACGCGGCGGCGGGCGAGGATTATCTGGGGCGAGTGATCGTCGGTCTGTCCAACGATGCCTTTAATCAGCGTCAGCAGGAAATTCTGCTCAAGGCCGGAATTCTCGCGCTGTTTGCCCTGCTCTTCACCTTCGTATTGGCGCGGCGTCTGGCCGGCAGTCTGTCGCAGCCGATCCGCGACATCGGCAATGCGGTCAAGGCGATTCAGGAAGGCGAGTACAAAACTCCGCTGCCGATTGTCGATGACACCGAACTCGGCGCGCTGTCGCAGCACATCAATAACCTTGCCCAAGCACTGGAACAGGCCAGCCGCGAACAGCATCAGGCGATGGCGCAATTGATCCAGACCCGCGAGGAAGCGGAGAAGGCCAACAACGCCAAATCCGACTTTCTGGCGATGATGAGCCATGAACTGCGCACGCCCATGAACGGCGTACTCGGCATGCTGCAACTGCTGGAAACCACTGAGATGACCGAAGAGCAGGTCGAGTACGCCGCCCTCGCCTCCGAGTCCACCGAACACTTGCTGAAAGTCATTAACGATATTCTCGATTTCTCGCGGATCGAACGCTCAGAGCTGGAGCTGGAACATATTCCGTTCAACCTCGCCGAGTTGATCAGTGCCTGCGCGCAGTCGTTCCAGCACAGCGCCGTGCAACGGGGTCTGGCGTTGAATCTGCGGGTTCCCGAGGACATGCGCGGCTTGCAGGTACAGGGCGATCCGACGCGGATCCGGCAGATTCTGGTCAACCTGGTCGGCAATGCGCTGAAGTTCACCGAACAGGGCCGGGTCAGCATCGAGGCGCAGTGGCAGTCGCTGGATCACGAACTGCTGTGGTTCACCTGCTCGGTGCGCGACAGCGGCATCGGTATTTCGTCGGAGAGTCTGGAGCTGATGTTCAACGCGTTCCAGCAGGCGGACAGTTCGATTTCACGGCGTTACGGCGGTACCGGCCTCGGTTTGCCGATTGCCCGAACGCTGGCCGAGCGCATGGGCGGCACGTTGCGCGCGCAAAGCGAGGAAGGTCGCGGCTCGGTGTTTACCCTGGAGATTCCGCTGGCGCTGTCGAAGCAGGCGTTGCCGCAATTAACCGCGCCGCGCACGCTGAATGGCGACGGCCACGGTGAAGGGCGCAATGTGCTGCTGGTCGAGGACAACCCGGTCAATCAAACGGTGATTGAAGCGATGCTGCGCAGTCTGGGCTTTACTGTCAGCGTGGCCACCGATGGCGCGCAAGCGGTGCGCAGTGCCGAGGAAAATGATTTCGAAGTGATTCTGATGGATTGCCGCTTGCCGATTATCGACGGCTACGAGGCGACTCGGCAGATTCGCTGTTTGCCCGGGCGCACCGACGTGCCGATCATCGCGCTGACTGCCAACGCTTTGCAGGGCGATCGCGAAACCTGCCTGCAGGCGGGTATGAACGATTATCTGGCGAAGCCGTTCAAACGTAATGATCTGCAGCAGATTCTGCAGCGCTGGGTGTCGTAGAGTGGGCCTTTCGACCATCTGCGACTGGCGTGAAAAGCGAAAGTGCGGCAGTCTTAGGCACCCGAACGAGCCTCAAAAGGGGCTTGATTAAAAATTTCAGTGCACAAGTGTACATTCATGTCCTTGGTGCTGTGACTTTCACCACAACGCAATAGTCTATGAGTAGGCTGCCGGTTCGAGGCATGAACGCTTCGAACGGTCGGGAAGATTTGCCCCACCTGCCGCATGGGATTATTGAGGAGCTCGCATGACCAAACAAAATGCCTTTACTCGGGAAGATCTGCTGCGCTGCAGTCGCGGTGAGCTGTTCGGCCCAGGTAACGCGCAACTGCCCGCCCCGAACATGCTGATGGTGGATCGCATCACCCATATCAGTGAAGAGGGTGGCAAGTACGGCAAAGGTGAATTGGTCGCCGAACTGGATATCAACCCTGACCTGTGGTTCTTCGCGTGCCACTTCGAAGGCGATCCGGTGATGCCGGGCTGCCTGGGTCTGGACGCCATGTGGCAACTGGTCGGCTTCTTCCTGGGCTGGCAAGGCCTGCCGGGCCGTGGCCGTGCGCTGGGTTCGGGCGAAGTGAAATTCTTCGGTCAGGTACTGCCGACCGCCAAGAAAGTCACTTACAACATTCAAATCAAGCGCGTCCTCAAGGGCAAGCTGAACCTGGCCATTGCCGACGGTTCGGTGTCTGTTGACGGTCGCGAAATCTACACCGCCGAAGGCCTTCGCGTCGGCGTGTTTACCTCCACTGACAACTTCTAAGGGTTATTCGCATGCGCCGCGTCGTTATCACTGGTCTGGGCATTGTTTCGTGCCTGGGCAATGACAAAGAGACCGTCTCCGCTAACCTGCGTGCAAGCCGCCCTGGCATCCGGTTCAACCCGGAATATGCCGAAATGGGTCTGCGTAGCCAGGTTTCCGGCTCCATCGACCTCAACCTTGAAGAGCTGATCGATCGCAAGATCTATCGCTTCGTCGGCCACGCAGCGGCTTACGCCTACCTGGCCATGAAAGACGCCATTGCTGACTCCGGCCTGACCGAAGAGCAAGTGTCCAACCCGCGTACCGGCCTCGTTGCTGGCTCCGGTGGTGCTTCCACGCTGAACCAGATGGAAGCGCTGGACATCCTGCGCGAGAAAGGCGTGAAGCGCGTTGGCCCATACCGTGTAACGCGGACCATGAGCAGCACCGTTTCCGCTTGCCTGGCCACACCGTTCAAGATCAAAGGCCTGAACTACTCCATCGCTTCTGCCTGCGCCACCAGTGCTCACTGCATCGGTACCGCCATGGAACAGATTCAGATGGGCAAGCAGGACATCGTCTTCGCCGGTGGCGGTGAAGAAGAGCACTGGAGCCAGTCGTTCCTGTTCGACGCCATGGGCGCTCTGTCCAGCAAGCGTAACGACACTCCGGAACTGGCTTCCCGTGCCTACGACAAAGACCGTGACGGTTTCGTCATCGCGGGCGGTGGCGGCATGGTCGTGGTTGAAGAGCTGGAACACGCTCTGGCCCGTGGCGCGAAAATCTACGCCGAAATCGTTGGCTACGGCGCGACGTCCGACGGCTACGACATGGTTGCCCCGAGCGGCGAAGGCGCAATCCGCTGCATGCAGATGGCGATGTCCACCGTTGATACCCCGATCGACTACCTGAACACCCACGGCACTTCGACTCCGGTCGGCGACGTCGCGGAAATGAAAGGTGTGCGTGAAGTGTTCGGCGACAAGGCACCTGCGATCAGCTCGACCAAGAGCCTGTCCGGTCACTCCCTGGGCGCTGCCGGCGTTCACGAAGCGATCTACTGCATGCTGATGATGGAAGGCAACTTCATTGCCGGCTCCGCCAACATCGACGAGCTGGACCCTGAAGTGGCCGATCTGCCGGTGCTGACCAAGACCCGCGAGAACGCCACCATCAACACCGTGATGAGCAACAGCTTCGGCTTCGGCGGCACTAACGCCACGCTGGTACTGAAGCGCTGGGAAGGCAAGTAATTCCCCGAGCTTGAGCCACACCTGAAAACGCCCCGACTGGTTCGGGGCGTTTTTTTTCGTCTGAAGAAAACTCCTGGCCCAACACAAATCCCCCCATGTAGGAGCTGCCGAAGGCTGCGATCTTTTGATCTGATCGTTCCCACGCTCTGCGTGGGAATGCTGCCCGTGACGCTCCGCGTCACTGGACGCGGAGCGTCCCAAGAGGCATTCCCACGCAGAGCGTGGGAACGATCAACGATGCGGAGCGTGGGAACGATCAAGATCGCAGCCTTCGGCAGCTCCTACACAGGGTTACATGCGTCTGGAAATGAAACTTCTGTCATGAAACTTTACCCCCTGCGACCGAATGTCGCGGTTTACGGGGGCTGCAGCACTGTTGCAAAAACCGCAACAACACATTGCACAAATCAGCCGTTTACTTAGCAAGCTAACAAAACATATAAAAGAGTCCTGCACACGCCTTGCTGCAGATAAACCAGAGATTGGAGCTAGCAGATGACTGTAAAAGTAACTGAACGCGACGATTCACACATGTCCCATGAAGGCGTAGCCGCGGGTATACGGATCTGGGATGTGCATCAACAAGACTTGCTGGTCGGCATGTTCCACAACGAGATCGATGCCCACAACTATAAGGCCGAACTGGAAGTGCAAGAACAGCAACGGGATCTACGATCCGCCTGACTCACCACTCTTCAGGGTTGCAGCCTGCCCCTTTCGGGGTGGCAGGCTGCAACAACATCAGAACCTTCACACCACGCGAATCACACTCAAATAAAGGTTGTCGTCGATCTCCTCCGAAGCTATTTCATCGACGATCAGCCCCTCCTCGAGTCTGACCACCTCACATGCACCACTGCCCATGCCGTCATTCCTGATCGAGTATTGCACGGCAGTCGGGTGCTGCTTGTCGTAGTCCAAGGACATGCCGCAGGCAATCAGGAAGTCGATTTTCACTTCAGGGATTTCAACTTCCTTATCCCGCTCACCTTCCTTCAGCACGGCATAATCAAGGCACACGTTAATACCGAACGGGCAGCCCGGCACAAGACTATTGATAAACAGCCCCTGGTAACCGCCGAAGTAACTGTGCTCGGCGCTGACGTCGCTGCAATCCTTGATCTTGATGACAAACTCGTCAAACAGCCTGAAGAACCAGAAGCCATCTTGATTACCGACATTCCGACCAAAGTCGATACCGGAAACATGTCGCTTTGGCCACATCGACATCAACGGGATATCTGCTTCATATTCTTTATTGGTAATTGTCAGCAAGTAATTAATGACTTCGTAATAACTCGCATCACCCTCCCCCACTTTTACCAAGGTCGCACAACTGCCCGCCAACAGGACAATCTTGCCGTACCGTTCAACTGGCAGATCTTTCATCAACGACGAAATATACGCAGGTACTTTTTCCAGGTAAGCGGTGGTCAATTCATGCAGCTCGTCCTCGCTGTCGACCTCACGCCAAGGGATGTTCCAGAAGAATTCAGGCAAGGTGAAGAACAGGCACTCCGAGCCGTCATGGTCTGCTGCAGCGGCCTTGGCAGCGATCCTGATTTTGCGGCGCACAAACTCGACCCGGGCATCCAGTTCGCTGACCACGTAATCGGTAATTGATTGGCCAGGCGCCCGCAACTGAGAAAACTGCGGATTAAAAGTCGGTTGGCGCAACGAAGCAATGCTTAATAACATTAGCAACATCCTTATTTATTTAAATTAATTCCATTTATTCTCCCCCTACAAAAACACCTATATAAAAGTGCAGCGCGCTGTTTATGAGCCGCGCAAAATCCTCACACTTCAAACACGTTAATTTCTGCCAAAAGAAAACCCGCCGATCGTATCGATACGAATCGGCGGGTTCAATCTATAAACACTTTCAAAGTACTAGCAAAGATGTAAGTCGCTAGAACATTAAAACCATTACCACATCAGATCATCAGGAATCTGATACGCCGCATACGGATCATCTTCGGTGCTGACTTCTTCGGTCTGCACGTTGAGTTGCACGATGCGCTGCGGATCGCGCTCCTGAATCTTCAGGGCCGCTTCACGCGGAATCACTTCGTAGCCGCCGGCATGGTGGACGATCGCCAGCGAACCGCTGCTGAGCTTGTTGCGCATCAGCGTGTTGACCGAGATCCGCTTGACCTTCTTGTCGTCGACGAAGTTGTAGTAGTCCTCGGTGGTCAGCTTCGGCAGACGCGAGACTTCAATCAGTTGCTTGACCTGAGCAGCACGCGCCTTGGCTTCTACTTTCTCCTGCTGTTGGCGGTTCAGCTCCTGGTCGCGCTTGACCTTCTCGGCCTTGGCTTCCTGAGCGGCGCGCTGTTGCGAGTCATCCAGTTCGATCTGGCCTTTGTGCGCCAGACGCTGCTGCTTCTGCTTGTCTTTGCCGACCTGCTTGGCCTGCTTTTGGTTGACCAGGCCTGCTTTGAGCAACTGGTCGCGAAGGGAAATACTCATTAATGCTTACTCACTTGGGCAGTTGCTCAGCCGCAGCTGGGCGCATTCTTTTCCTGACGTTTGGCTTCGCCCCACAGGGCGTCCAACTCTTCGAGGGTGCAATCTTCTATGGGACGGTGGGTGTCGCGCAATGCCTGTTCGATAAAACGGAAGCGTCTTTCGAATTTGCTGTTGGCGCCACGCAGCGAAGTTTCCGGATCGACCTTCAGATGCCGGGCCAGATTGACCACGGAAAACAGCAAGTCGCCGATCTCGTCCGCCATGGCGACAGGATCGTTTTGTGACATGGCTTCAAGAACTTCATCGAGCTCTTCGCGCACCTTGTCGAATACCGGCAAAGCCTCCGGCCAGTCGAAACCGACCTGCCCTGCTCGCTTTTGCAACTTGGCTGAACGCGACAAGGCTGGCAGCGTGGCCGGCACGTCGTCGAGCAGCGACAGTTGCTCGGGCGCAGCGGACTTCTCGGCACGTTCTTCGGCCTTGATCTCTTCCCAGCGCTGCTTGACCTGTTCTTCGCTCAAGCGCGGCACGTCCAGCGGAGCGTACAGATCACCGGTCGGAAAGACGTGAGGATGACGACGGATGAGTTTGCGAGTGATGCTGTCGATCACCCCGGCAAATTCGAAGCGCCCTTCTTCCTTGGCCAACTGGCTGTAATAGACGACCTGGAACAACAGATCGCCGAGCTCACCCTGCAGATGATCGAAGTCGCCACGCTCAATGGCGTCGGCCACTTCGTAGGCTTCTTCAAGGGTGTGCGGAACGATGGTCGCATAGGTTTGCTTGATGTCCCACGGGCAACCGAACTGCGGATCGCGCAGACGGTTCATCAGATGGAGCAGGTCTTCAAGGCTGTACATAAAAATCTCACTCAACCCTTTCTGCGATCTTGATCGTTCCCACGCTCTGCGTGGGAATGCAGCCCGTGACGCTCCGCGTCACTGGACGCAGAGCGTCCCTTGAGGCATTCCCACGCGGAGCGTGGGAACGATCAATCGAAGCCATCTTCACGGGGTACGGTTACGCCGCGTTTCGATGATGTTCGGCAACTGCGATATACGCCCCAGCAACCGCCCCAGCGCATCCAGACCCGGGATCTCGATGGTCAGGGACATCAACGCGGTGTTGTCCTCTTTGTTCGAGCGGGTGTTGACCGCCAGCACGTTGATGCGCTCGTTGAGCAGCACCTGCGAAACGTCACGCAGCAGACCGGAACGGTCGTAAGCACGGATGATGATGTCCACCGGATAGGTGAGCACCGGCACCGGGCCCCAGCTGACCTGAATGATCCGCTCTGGCTCGCGCCCCGACAGTTGCAGCACCGAGGCGCAGTCCTGACGGTGAATGCTCACACCACGGCCCTGTGTGATGTAACCGACGATCGCATCGCCCGGCAGCGGCTGGCAGCAGCCGGCCATCTGCGTCATCAAGTTACCGACGCCCTGAATCTGAATGTCGCCGCGCTTGCCCGGTTTGTAACCGGTGGCTTTGCGCGGTATCAGTTCCAGCTGTTCATTACCGCGTTCCGGCTCGACCAGTTGTTGCGCGAGGTTGACCAGTTGCGCCAGACGCAAGTCGCCGGCACCAAGGGCGGCGAACATGTCTTCAGCGGTTTTCATGTTGGCCTTGTCGGCCAGCTTGTCGAAGTCCACCGCCGGCAGACCGAGGCGCGCCAGTTCGCGTTCGATCAGGGTTTTACCGGCGGCGACGTTCTGATCACGCGCCTGCAATTTAAACCAGTGAACAATCTTCGCCCGCGCCCGCGAGGTGGTGACGTAGCCAAGGTTCGAGTTCAGCCAGTCGCGGCTCGGCGTGCCGTGCTTGCTGGTGATGATCTCGACCTGTTCACCGGTCTGCAGGCTGTAGTTGAGCGGGACGATGCGCCCGTTGATCTTCGCGCCACGGCAGTTGTGACCGATCTCGGTGTGCACGCGGTAAGCGAAGTCCAGCGGCGTCGCGCCTTTCGGCAAGTCGATGGCGTGACCGTCGGGGGTGAAGATGTACACCCGATCCGGTTCGATATCGACGCGCAACTGTTCGGCCAGACCACCGATATCGCCCAGCTCTTCGTGCCACTCGAGCACCTGACGCAGCCAGGAGATTTTCTCTTCGTAGTGGTTCGAGCCGGATTTGACGTCGGTGCCTTTGTAGCGCCAGTGCGCGCAGACGCCGAGTTCGGCTTCTTCGTGCATCGAGTGCGTCCGGATCTGCACCTCAAGCACTTTACCCTCAGGGCCGATCACCGCCGTGTGCAGCGAGCGGTAGCCGTTCTCTTTCGGGTTGGCGATGTAGTCGTCGAATTCTTTCGGGATGTGCCGCCACAAGGTGTGGACGATACCGAGCGCGGTGTAGCAGTCGCGCATTTCCGGCACCAGCACACGCACCGCACGCACGTCGTAGATCTGGCTGAATTCCAGACCCTTGCGCTGCATTTTGCGCCAGATCGAATAGATGTGTTTGGCCCGGCCGCTGATGTCGGCGTCAACGCCGGTGGCCTGCAATTCGTCCTTGAGCTGGGTCATCACGTCGGCGATGAAACGCTCGCGATCAAGCCGTCGCTCGTGGAGCAACTTGGCGATCTGCTTGTATTGATCCGGCTCGAGGTAACGGAAGGACAAGTCCTCCAGTTCCCATTTGATATGACCGATGCCGAGGCGGTGCGCGAGCGGCGCATAGATGTCGAACACTTCGCGGGCGACACGGTTACGCTTTTCATCGTCGGCGGTTTTCACCGCACGAATCGCGCAGGTACGTTCGGCGAGTTTGATCAGCGCGACGCGCACGTCGTCGACCATCGCCACGAGCATTTTGCGCAGGTTTTCCACCTGCCCTTGCGTGCCCATCACCATCGACTGACGCGGACTGAGGCTGGCGCTGATCGCAGCCATGCGCTGCACGCCGTCGATCAGCTTGGCCACCACCGGGCCGAAGCGCTGGCTGATGGCCGCGAGTTCGATCTGGCCTTCGCGCACGCCGCGATACAGCACCGCAGCGACCAGCGAATCCTGATCGAGTTTGAGGTCGGCGAGAATCTCGGCGATCTCAAGTCCCGTGCTGAAACTGCCGGAGCCTTCGGCCCACAGATTCTTCTTGGCATTGGACTGTTGTTCGGCCTCGCGAGCGAACTCGCAGGCTTCTTTCAAGGCTTCGCGATCCAGTGCCAGATCGACACTGACCGCGTGATCGAGCCAAGCCTCGAGATTGATACTGCCGTCAGTGTTGATCGGCTGGTGTGCTCTCACCTGTACCATCTTGCTTTACCTTCCCTACGACGCAGATTCAATGCGTCAAATCGCTGACCTCTACTGCCCGTTTGCGCTCGCGGGGCTGATGCGAGCGCTGCGCGGACAGGTCAGGCGGATTCAGACGAGCCGTCCTGGCTCGCTTCAAATAACGCCATGGCCTCGACATGTGCCGTCTGAGGAAACATATCGAGAATCCCGGCACGTTTTAACCGGTAGCCCTGCTTGATCAATTCGACCGTGTCGCGCGCCAGCGTTGCCGGGTTGCACGACACATACACCAACCGCTTCGCGCCCAGGGTCGCAAGCTTGCGTACCACCTCGAAAGCACCGTCACGCGGTGGATCCAAGAGTACCGCAGAAAAACCGTTTCCGATCCACTGAGCATGGCTCAAAGGCTGGGATAAATCGGCTTGAAAAAACTTTGTGTTATGCAAATTGTTACTAGCAGCGTTGGCTGCGGCGCGATCAACCATGGTCTGCACGCCTTCGACCGCCACCACTTCACGCACGGATTTGGCCAGCGGCAAGGCAAAGTTGCCGAGGCCGCAGAACAGATCCAGCACGCGCTCATCGCTGCCTGGCTTCAACCAGTCCAGCGCCTGCGCGACCATCGCTTCGTTGACGCCAGCGTTGACCTGAATAAAGTCGCCCGGCCGGTACGCCAGGTTCAAATCCCACTGCTCCAGGCGATAGCCCAGCGACTGCGTGGCATCGACCGGCTGTGGTTCGCCTTCGCCATGCAGCCACAGTTGCGCTTCATGGAATTGGCAGAAGTCCTTGAGGATGCTCAGATCCGCTTCGGACAACGGCGCCATGTGCCGCAGCAATACCGCCAGCGACGAACCGCTGAACAACTCGACGTGACCCAACGCTTGCGGCTTGCTCAAGCGACGGAGCATCTCCGGCAAACGGGTCATGATCGGTTGCAAGGGCTGTACCAGCACCGGGCATTCGCTGATCGCGACAATGTCCTGACTGCCAGCCGCGCGGAAACCGACCTCGAGTTTTTTCGCTTTCATGTCCCAGCGCACCGCGATCCGGGCGCGACGGCGATAGCCGAATTCCGGGCCGGTCAGCGGCGCTGCCCACTCTTCAGGTTCGACACCGGCAACGCGCGACAATTGCTCGGCGAGCATGCGCTGTTTCAGGGCAAGCTGTTCGCTGTGGGGCAAATGCTGAACGCTGCAACCGCCACAACGACCGGCATGCTGACACGGCGCCGGGCGACGCAGTTCGCTGGCGGTGAACACGCGTTCGGTGCGCGCCTCGACCACTTTGCCGTGGGCGCCGAGCACCCGCGCTTCGACCTCTTCACCGGCAAGGGCGCCGAGGACGAACCAGGTTTTGCCTTCGAAAAACGCGATACCGCGACCGTCATTGGCCAGGCGCTCAATGCTCAAGCGCTGCTTCTTGCCGGTCGGAATTTGCGGGGCCTTGCTTCCGCCAGTGGGCTGAAAGCGCAGGCCTCTCTCGTGCTTGGCCATCAGTTGGGCGCGTCGAAAATGCCGGTCGACAGGTAACGGTCGCCACGGTCGCAGATGATCGCGACGATCACCGCGTTTTCAACTTCTTTGGACAGTCGCAGCATCGCTGCCACCGCACCGCCCGAGGACACGCCGCAGAAGATGCCTTCTTCACGGGCCAGACGACGGGTGACGTCCTCGGCTTCGCTTTGCGCCATGTCGACGATGCGATCAACACGGTCAGCCTGATATATCTTCGGCAGGTATTCCTGCGGCCAGCGGCGGATACCGGGAATGGCCGAGCCTTCCATCGGCTGCAAACCGACGATCTGCACGTTGTCGCTCTGCTCTTTCAAGTAGCGCGAAACGCCCATGATGGTGCCGGTGGTGCCCATCGAACTGACGAAGTGGGTGATGGTGCCCTGGGTCTGACGCCAGATTTCCGGGCCGGTGGTGGTGTAGTGCGCCTCAGGATTGTCGCCATTGGCGAACTGATCGAGCACCTTGCCACGGCCTTCGGCTTCCATACGCTGCGCGAGGTCGCGCGCGCCTTCCATGCCTTCTTCCTGACTGACCAGAATCAGCTCGGCACCGTAAGCGGTCATCGCCGCTTTGCGCTCGGCGCTGGAATTGTCCGGCATGATCAGGATCATCTTGTAACCCTTGATCGCGGCGGCCATGGCCAGCGCAATGCCGGTATTACCCGAAGTCGCTTCAATCAGCGTATCGCCGGCGTGGATCTGCCCACGCAACTCGGCGCGAGTGATCATCGACAACGCCGGACGGTCCTTGACCGAACCCGCCGGGTTATTCCCTTCGAGCTTGAGCAATAGGGTGTTGCTGGTGGCACCGGGCAGGCGCTGCAAACGCACCAGCGGAGTGTTGCCGACGCAATCGGCGATGGTTGGGTACTGCAAGGTCATGGCGTATTCGCAATCCAGACGTGCGGGGGCGCCTATCATACCGGCAAACCCGCGCAGGCCATATCACGCAAAGTGCGGTGCTTATGGTTTATGGGAATAAGCGAACAAAAGTCGCGCTAGTGGTGCGACTTTTGATGTGTACCTTTGAATTTCTGTGTGATGCAGAGGGCCTCTTCGCGAGCAAGCCCGCTCCCACCGGGGGATCGATGCTGTTCAGACGATTTGCGGTGAACGCAAGTCCAATGTGGGAGCGGGCTTGCTCGCGAAAGCGTCTGTCGCAGCACTGCAATCATCCGCCAATAACCGCAAATTCAGCCGCAACCCCGCCCCGCTATTCTCCGCCCAAATAAACCCGCCCTGACGCTGCACCGCATTGCGCGCAATGCTCAGCCCCAAACCAAACCCTCCGTCGCCGGGCCGCGAGCCATCCAGTCGGGTAAACGGCAGAAAGATCCGCTGCAGATCCGCGTCAGCGACGCCACCGCCCTGATCCTCCAGCCACAAATGCCAATAATCGCCATCACGCCGTCCATCGAGCCGGACGATCCCGCCTTCCGGCGAATGCCGAATGGCGTTGCGCAAAATGTTCTCCAGCGCCTGCGCCAGCGTGTTGAGATTGCCGCGCACCCAGCACGATGCCTCGATCGAACACTGCAATTGCAGGCTCGGCCAGCCGCTTTCGTAACAAGCGTTGTCGGTAAGCATTTCCCACAGCGCCTGAATCTGGATCGCCTCGTCCGGCAGTGGCGTGCGGTCGGTGTCGAGCCAAGCCAGTTGCAAGGTGTCTTCGACCAGCCGTTGCATGCCGTCGACTTCACGCCCGATGCGCTCGCGCAATTGCGGCAGACCTTGTTCACTTTCGCTGGCCACGCGCAGGCGGCTCAGCGGCGTGCGCAATTCATGGGACAGGTCGCGGAGTAATTGCTGTTGCAGGGCGACGGTGGATTGCAGGCGTTCGGACATCGAGTCAAACGCCCTTGCCAGTTCACCGAGTTCATCCGGGCGCTGGGTAATCCCGCTCGACAACCGCACATTCAATTGATCGGCACGCCAGGCGTTGGCCTGTTCGCGCAAATTATTCAGCGGCACCACCAGCAAGCGATACAGCCCGACACACAACAGCAACGTGAACAGTCCCGGAATCACGCCGTTGGTGATCACCCGCCAGAACACCCGATATTTGCCCGGCAGAAAACGCTCGGGCAATTCGATCACCAGACTGCCAGCGGCCGGGTCTTTGGGAAATGGAATGCGCAGCCACGGCCGCCCCTGTTTGTGAATCGGCCAGTCGAGGCCGCGCAAAAAGGTCAGGTGCTGGGTTTCCTGATCGTTCAGCGGGTCGTTGCTCAGCGACTGCAAATTGCCGCCGATCACGCCGACCCAACTGGCCTCGCGCAATTCCATGCTCTGTAACCAATCATCAATACCGCTGCGACCGCCGCGCTGCCAGGCACGTTCGGCCTCCCCGGCATACCGCGCCAGCGTGCCGCGCGCCTCATCTGAGAGAAACTGATTGCGCTCCTCCATATAGCGGCCCCACGACCAGCTCAGCCAGATCATCAGCAGGCAGAACGCGACCAGCAGACAGGCGAGTTTCCAGAACAGCGAATGGCGGCCCGGCAGTTCAGACAGTTTCATCGGCACCGCTCAGTACATAACCCTTGCCCCACACCGTGCGCACTTCCCGCTCGGTGTAACCGATGGCTTTGAGTTTGCGGCGGATCTGGCTGATGTGCATATCGAGGCTGCGATCGTGGGCCGCGTAGCCGCGTTGCAAAACGTGCTGATAAAGGAAGGCTTTGCTCAGCACTTCTTCATCGTTGCGGTTGAGGGTTTCCAGCAGACGGAATTCGCTGCGGGTCAGCCCGGCAGGTTGATCGCGGAAAAACACGTCGCACTGTTCATCGTCAAAATGCAGCGCGCTGATCGTCGCGGCAGGCGCACTCGCCGCCGGACGTCGATCCAGCGCGACCCGGCGCAGGATCGCTTCGATGCGCACATGCAGCTCGGCCATGCTGAACGGCTTGGGCAGATAATCATCCGCGCCCAGTCGGAAACCGCTGATGCGATCCGCCTCGGCACCCAGGGCCGACATCAGCAGCACCGGCGTCGAATGGCTCTGGCGCAATTGCGTCAGCACGTTCAAACCGTCCATGCCCGGCAGCAGAATATCCATCAGCACCACGTCGAACGGCTGGCGCTTGGCAATGTTCAAGCCCTCCTGACCGTTCTGGCACCAGGTCACCTGAAAGCCGCTGCGGCCCAGATGTTCGTGAACATAGGCGCCGAGCACCGGATCGTCCTCGATGGAAAGTATGCGTGGCTGGCCAACGGAAACAGGAGTCATGAGTATCTGCAAGTCATTCTCAGTTGAGGGCGATTATTCAAGATTGCCGGGCATCGGGCAACTGATGGTTAGCCCTTCGGACAAACGAGCACCTACGCGCTGACCGATGGCGACACCATTTTTCCGGAGATTGCCCGCGAGCAAATCGCTACACTGCGCCAATGTCGCGTGCCGGATGCACGCATGAGTCAACAGATCAGCGGGATGCAGGAGATAGGCGTGCTCAAGAAACTGGGAATCAAAGGTCGCGTGTTGTTGCTGACCTTGTTGCCGACCAGCCTGATGGCGCTGGTGCTGGGTGGCTATTTCACCTGGATGCAGCAGTCCGACTTGCAGAGCCAATTGATGCAGCGCGGCGAAATGATCGCCGAACAACTGGCCCCGCTGGTCGCACCCGCCATGGGTCACGGCAACAATGAGTTGCTGGAGCGCATCGCCACGCAATCCCTTGAACAACCCGACGTACGCGCGGTGACGTTCCTAGCGCCGGATCGCTCGCCGCTGGCCCACGCCGGCCCGACCATGCTCAATCAAGCGCCGAGCGGTGACAGCGCGCAACTGCAACGACGCAGCGGCAATGACGCGACGCGTTACCTGATGCCGGTGTTCGGCAAGCATCGCAACCTCGCCGGCGAATTGATCCCGGCAGAGTCCGATCGCTTATTGGGCTGGGTTGAACTGGAACTCTCGCACAACGGCATGCTGCTGCGCGGTTATCGCAGCCTGTTTGCCAGCCTTCTATTAATAGTCGCCGGTCTGGCCGGTGCCGCGCTGCTCGCGTTGCGCATGGGCCGCACCATCAACCGTCCGCTGGGCCAGATCAAACAGGCCGTCGCGCAACTCAAGGACGGTCATCTGGAAACCCGCCTGCCACCGCTCGGCAGTCAGGAACTGGACGAACTCGCTTCCGGCATCAATCGCATGGCCGGCACCCTGCAGAATGCCCGCGAAGAGTTGCAGCACAGCGTCGATCAGGCCACCGAAGACGTGCGTCAGAATCTGGAAACCATCGAGATCCAGAACATCGAACTGGATCTGGCGCGCAAAGAAGCGCTGGAGGCGAGCCGGATCAAATCCGAATTCCTCGCCAACATGAGCCACGAGATCCGCACGCCACTCAACGGCATTCTCGGCTTCACGCATCTGTTGCAGAAAAGCGAACTGACCCCGCGTCAGCTCGATTATCTGGGCACCATCGAAAAATCCGCCGACAGCCTGCTGGGGATCATCAACGAGATCCTCGACTTCTCGAAAATCGAGGCCGGTAAACTGGTGCTCGACCATATTCCATTCAACCTGCGCGACCTGTTGCAGGACACTCTGACCATCCTCGCCCCGGCCGCGCACGCCAAGCAATTGGAGCTGGTCAGTCTGGTGTATCGCGACACGCCGCTGTCGCTGGTCGGCGATCCGCTGCGCCTCAAGCAGATCCTCACCAATCTGGTCAGCAACGCGATCAAGTTCACCCGCGAAGGCACCATCGTCGCCCGCGCCATGCTCGAAGAAGAGCACGAAGACAGCGTGCAACTGCGCATCAGCATCCAGGACACCGGCATCGGCCTGTCGAATCAGGACGTGCGCGCACTGTTTCAAGCGTTCAGTCAGGCCGACAATTCGTTGTCGCGCCAGCCCGGCGGCACCGGGTTGGGGCTGGTGATTTCCAAACGTTTGATCGAGCAGATGGGCGGCGAGATCGGTGTCGACAGCACGCCGGGCGAAGGCTCGGAATTCTGGATCAGCCTGAGCCTGCCGAAAACCCGCGACGACGCCGAAGACCTGCCCGCCGCGCCGCTGCTCGGGCGCCGCGTGGCGGTGCTGGAAAATCACGAACTGGCGCGTCAGGCCTTGCAGCATCAACTGGAAGATTGCGGCCTCGACGTCACGCCGTTCAATACCCTCGAAACCTTGACCAATGGCGTCACCGGCGCGCACCAGACGGATCAGGCGATTGATCTGGCGGTCATCGGCATCACCAGCAACGACATGTTGCCGGAGCGCTTGAACCAGCACATCTGGGATCTCGAACACCTCGGCTGCAAGGTGCTGGTGCTGTGCCCGACCACCGAACAGACACTGTTCCATCTGTCGGTGCCCAACCCGCACAGCCAGTTGCAGGCGAAACCGGCCTGCACGCGCAAGTTGCGCCGGGCCCTGTCCGATCTGGTCAATCCGCGCCAGATGCGCAGCGAACCGGGCGAACCGTTGTCGAGTCGCGCGCCGCGTGTGCTGTGCGTCGATGACAACCCGGCAAACCTGTTGCTGGTGCAGACCTTGCTCGAAGACATGGGCGCCAAAGTGCTCGCGGTCGAGAGCGGTTACGCCGCCGTCAAAGCCGTGCAAACGGAATCCTTCGATCTGGTGCTGATGGACGTGCAGATGCCCGGCATGGACGGGCGCCAGAGTACCGAAACCATTCGCCAGTGGGAAAGCGAGCGGCATTGCACGCCGCTGCCAATCGTCGCCCTCACCGCCCACGCGATGGCCAACGAAAAACGCGCGCTGCTGCAAAGCGGCATGGACGATTACCTGACCAAACCGATCAGCGAGCGGCAACTGGCGCAGGTGGTACTGAAGTGGACCGGTCTGGCGTTACGCAATCAGGCGCCGGATCGACTCAGCGACAGCGCTGCACTCAACCATGAATTGCCGGTGCTCGATCACGACGAAGGTTTGCGCCTGGCCGCCGGCAAAGCCGATCTGGCGGCGGACATGCTGGCGATGCTGCTGGCCTCGCTTGAAGCCGACCGCGAAGCGATTCGCACGGCCCGCGACAGCCACGATCAAAACGCTTTGCTCGAGCGCGTGCATCGCCTGCATGGCGCCACCCGTTACTGCGGCGTGCCGCAATTGCGCGCGGCCTGCCAGCGCAGCGAAACCCTGCTCAAGCAGGATGACCCCAAGGCCTCGGCAGCGCTGGATGAACTGGAACGCTCGATCAATCGCCTGGCCACGCAAGCGAAGATCAGCGCCTGACCCAGTGCAACACCGCCTACCGCTGTTGCCGCTAAAGTGCTCGCGGGTGTTTCAACCCGCGTCGATGCTCCAGGAGGATTTCATGCGCACGATCGTTTTCAGCAGTCAGACCTACGACCGCGACAGCTTCCTCGCCGCCGACTGCCCGGCGGATCTCGAACTGCATTTTCAACCGGCCCGGCTCAGCCTCGACACAGCGGCCCTCGCCAATCAGCACGAAGTAGTCTGCGCGTTTATCAATGACGACCTCAGCGCGCCGGTGCTGGAACGCCTCGCCGCTGGCGGCACACGGCTGATTGCCTTGCGTTCGGCGGGTTACAACCATGTCGATCTGCCTGCCGCCAAGCGTTTAGGACTGGCGGTCGTGCGTGTTCCCGCGTATTCGCCGCATGCTGTCGCTGAACATGCGGTGGCGCTGATTCTCGCCCTCAACCGTCGTCTGCACCGCGCCTACAACCGCACCCGCGAAGGCGACTTCACCCTGCACGGTCTGACTGGTTTCGATCTGGTTGGCAAAACGGTGGGCATCGTCGGCACCGGGCAGATCGGCGCGACCTTCGCGAAAATCATGCACGGTTTCGGCTGCAAGTTGCTCGCTTACGACCCGTATCCAAACCCGGACGTTGTCGCTTTGGGCGCGCGTTATTTGAGCCTGCCGGAGTTGCTCGCGCAGTCGCGAATCATCAGCCTGCACTGCCCGCTCAATGAGCAGAGCAAACACCTGATCAACCGCGATTCACTGGCGCACATGCAGGCTGGCGCGATGCTGATCAACACCGGGCGCGGCGGACTGGTCGACACGCCAGCGCTGATCGACGCACTGAAGGATGGGCAACTCGGTTATCTGGGACTGGATGTTTACGAAGAAGAGGCGCAGCTGTTTTTCGAGGATCGTTCGGACTTGCCGTTGCAGGACGATGTGCTGGCGCGGTTGCTGACCTTTCCTAACGTGATCATCACCGCGCATCAGGCGTTTCTCACGCGCGAGGCACTGGGCGCGATCGCGGCAACCACGCTGCACAACATCGCGACCTGGGCGGCGGGTGCGCCGCAGAATCAGGTCGAGGGCTGACCGTTATTTCGGCGACAGCGACGACGCCAGAATCAGCAAGGCCAGCCAGCCGAAGCCGAACAGCCGTTGTTTCGCCGAATGCCCGTTGCGCAGCAGGAACCAGACAAACACCATCGGCAGCAGGAAGATCATGATCTTCAGCCAACCTTCGACCGGGCGGCTGCCATCGGCATTGATCTGCGGTGAAACCGGTTGCGCCGCTTGCTGACGACGACGGCGTCCTGCTGCGGCGGGCATCACTTTCGGTAGCGGTTCAGCGGCGGGCGGGACAACGGCCTCCGGCACAGCCTTGTTGCGCGGCAGGCTGCCGAAAGAAATCGTCGAGGCCTTCGTGGGGGCAGCGGCGGCCTGCGCTTGCACATGCGCCGCTTGCTCGGCCATCGGGGCCCCGCAATGAATGCACACCAAGGCTTCGGAACTGATGTTCCGCTTGCATTCATAACATTCGATCAGCGCCATGTTCCGTTCCTTCAGAGTCGAGGGCGGCAGTTTGCCATGGGTGCGGGTCGATTTGAACCGGATCGAAGGTCGCACGCGCGCATCATCCTGCAATCGAGCCCGTGCTAGCATGTCGCGCATATTTGGAGGATCCATGGTCGAACACGATTTCCGCTACACGCTGATGAACCCGCAACACACCCTCACCGAATGCCGCGCCCTCGTTCCGGGCCGCTATCAGGTCACCGGCAACGGTGGTTCGATCCGCATCGGTGACGCGCTGTTGGTCACCCTCAAAGGCAGCAAGGATTTGTCCATGCGCCTGACCGTCGAAACCGTCCGCCACCTGATCAATCCACCGGGCCAATGGACTGCGATGACCACCGGCCCGGTGTTCGGCGAACTGGCGATCCACACCTGGCAAGTCAACTGCGACAGCTGCGCCAAAGAGCTGAGCTTTGAATTCGCCGTGGACGCCAAGCTGGGCAAAACCGCAGAGAAACCGGCCGCCACCGCGCGGATTGCCGAGCTGGGCTGGAAAGCCGTTGGCGACAAGCACCTGTGCCCGAAATGCCAGGAGCCTGCGTGATGAAACGCTTTGCCCTGACCGCGTTGGTCGGTGTTGGTCTAGTGGGTTGTGCGGCTGAGCCTGTGCAACTGCAACAAAACCGCAGCTACATCCTGGAATGGATCGGTGAACGGCCATTGATGGATTACAGCCATCTGACCGTGACCCTCGGCGAGGATGGTCGCGCTTACGGCAACGGCGGCTGCAACCATTGGTTCGCGCCGTACACGCTGGAAGGCGACAAGCTGAGCTTCGGCAAAATCGGCAAGACCCGCAAACTGTGCGCGCCGGCGTTGATGGAGCAGGAGCAACGCTTCCTCGAGGCGCTGGAACATGTCGAGCGCTGGGACATCTCGCCGATCGAGCAGATGCGCTTCTGGCCGGCTGAAGGCAAGCCTTTGCGTTGGTGGCTGGAAGAGGGTTGATTGTTCAGCCGCAAAAAAGATCGCAGCCTTCGGCAGCTCCTACATGAGTCCACGTACCCCCTGTAGGAGCTGCCGAAGGCTGCGATCTTTTGATCGTTCCCACGCTCCGGCGTGGGAACGAGCCTGACTGGCAACAATCTATTTAGTAGCCTGCAACGCCTCCAGCTTCGCCATCACCCCCGCCGCCGTCTGCTCGCCCATCAGCTGTTCACGCACCTTGCCCTTGTTGTCGATGATGTACGTCACCGGCAGCGCTTCACTGCGCGGCACGTCGAACAACTCCGCCGGATCCTGCGCCAGCACGGTGAACTTGATACCGAGTTTTTCACTGGCCTCTTTCAGCTCCGCGCCCTGCACGTTGTCGAAGTTAACCCCGAACACGCCGACGTTCTTGCCCTTGAGTTCGTCCGCCAGATGATTGAGTTCCGGAATCTCCGTTCGGCACGGCCCGCACCATTCGGCCCAGTAGTTGAGCACTACCCATTGTTTGTCCAGACGCTCGGACGCGACTTTCTGCCCGTTCTGGTCGATGCCGTAGTCGTTACCGCAGCCCCCCAGCATCAACGCCCCGATAATCGTCAATGCCGCTGCCAATCGCCGTGTCATGTCATGTTCCTTGTGAAAATTTAAACGCGCCTGCGACCCATCGCCTCTGACGGTTCTGGATTGCGCGCTGCACAGTTAGAATAGCCGCCACTTTACGCCAGAAGCGACCCGCCATGACCGATCTGACGCTTTATCACAATCCGCGCTGCTCGAAATCCCGCGGCGCGCTGGAACTAATTGAAGCCCGCGGCCTGACGCCAAACGTCGTGCGTTACCTCGAAACCCCGCTGAATGCGGCGCAAATCAAGGCCCTGCTCGGCAAGCTCGGGATCAGCGCACGCCAGTTGCTGCGTACCGGGGAAGATGAATACAAAATGCTTCAACTGGCGGATGAAAGCCTCAGCGAAGCGCAATTGATCGACGCCATCGCCCAGCATCCAAAACTGATGGAGCGACCGATTCTTGAAGTCGGCGACAAAGCCGTGATCGGTCGTCCGCCGGAAAATGTGCTGGAGTTGCTGCCGTGAGCGCGCCGTACATTCTGGTGTTGTATTACAGCCGCAATGGCTCGACCAACGAGATGGCGCGGCAGATTGCTCGCGGTGTCGAGCAGGCTGGCCTCGAAGCGCGTCTGCGTACCGTGCCGGCGATCTCCACCGAGTGCGAAGCCGTTGCGCCAAGCATTCCGGACGAAGGCGCGCTCTACGCCTCGCTGGATGATCTGAAAAACTGCGCCGGCCTGGCCCTCGGTAGCCCGACGCGTTTCGGCAACATGGCCGCGCCGCTGAAATACTTCCTCGATGGCACCAGCAACCTGTGGCTGACCGGCGCGCTGGTTGGCAAACCGGCCGGCGTGTTCACCTCCACCGCCAGTTTGCACGGCGGTCAGGAAACCACGTTGCTGTCGATGATGCTGCCACTGCTGCACCACGGCATGCTCATCACCGGTCTGCCGTACAGCGAATCGGCGCTGCTGGAAACTCAGGGCGGCGGCACGCCTTACGGCGCCAGCCATCACGCTGGGGCGGACGGCAAAAAAGGTCTGGATCAGCACGAAGTCGCGCTGTGCCGTGCGCTCGGCCATCGTCTGGCCAAGACTGCGCAGAAACTGGAGGGCTGACGGTGGCGAAGAAGCCGAAAGTCCTGCCCTCGGTCGAGTGGCTTGAGCCGCGCGTGAAAGCGATGCGGGTGGTCAGTCTGCTGAGCTTTTTTGCCTTGGCCGGGTTGCTCGCTGCGTACTATCTGATCTTCGCCGATCTGCACGGCGCGCGGCCGTGGGTGATTCTGCTGGTCGAGCTGATCCCGTGGCTGGTTCTCGCCCCGGCGATGATCATGGGCAGCGCCCGTGGTCATTCGTGGATGTGTTTTGTGGTGAATCTGTATTTCATCAAAGGCGCACTGGCGGCGTATGACCCGAACCGACAGTTGTTTGGTGTGCTGGAGATGGTCGCGAGCCTGGCGGTGTTTTGCTCGGCGCTGTTGTATGTGCGGTGGCGGTATCAGTTGAATCGCAAGTTGGCGGGTGAAGGCGAGATCAGCGTCGCCTGAGCTGACGCCTTCGCGAGCAAGCCCGCTCCCACAGGGAAACGCATTCCAAAATGTGGGAGCGGGCTTGCTCGCGAATGGGGCGACGCGGTCTTAATGGTTAACGGTATAAGCAAGCATCATCGAAATCTGGCTCATCGGCCGTCCGCCGCTCTCTTCATGCCACTGATTGAAGACATTCTGCACAATCGCCAGATCGCGCTGGCTGGTCGGCACCTTGTCGACGATCTTCTGCGCATTCAGCGCCGCAACCACGTCGTAGCTCGGCACAAAAGTATCCTTGCCGACCATGCGCAAAAACCGTGGCGCTGACAGCCCGCCGAGTTGATGGCCGTGCTTTTTCAGGTACGTCCACAATCCGACAATATCGGTCACCGGCCAGTCGGCGATCAGTGCGCCGAAACTGCCCTTGTCCTTTTCCACATCGAGAATGAACTGCGCATTGCGCGGTACGCTTTTCAGCTTGCCGAGGTGGCGAATGATCCGCGCATCCTGCATCAGGCGTTCGAGGTGTTCGGCGCTCATCAGCACGACTTTTTCCGGATCGAACTTGAAGAACACTTCTTCGAAGGATGGCCACTTGGCGTCGACCAGACTGTGCTTGAGGCCGGCACGGAACACGCGCAGGGCCATGGTCGAAAGGTAGCGGTCGTCGCTGATTTTGCGCAGTTGTGCGGGAGTCTTGGGAACGGGCAGATGGGCTTCCAGTTCAGCCGCCGAACCGAAGCGGTTCAGACAGTATTCGTGCAGCCACTTGTAATCGCGCATGCCCTCTCCTGGTGAATTGAATAAAGAAACTAATGCGGGGCCCTGTGGTGAGGGGATTTATCCCCGATGGGGAGCGGAGCAGCCCCAGACTATTCTGGGAGCGCTTCGCGCTCCAACGGGGATAAATCCCCTCGCCACAAAAGGCGCGGCCACATAAAAATGGGGTTTACAGATTGACGACGTTCACGAAGCGCGAAGCCGCGGTTTCGTCGATCTTCAGGCTGGTGAAGTCGAACAGGTTGCGGTCGGCCAGTTGCGACGGGATGACATTCTGCAGACTGCGGAAGATGCTTTCCGTTCGACCGGGTGTCTTGCGTTCCCAGTCCAGGAGCATTTCCTTGACCACCTGACGCTGCAGGTTTTCCTGCGAACCGCAGAGGTTGCACGGGATGATCGGGAATTCTTTGAGGTCCGAATAGGCCTGAATGTCTTTTTCGTTGCAGTACGCCAGCGGACGGATCACCACGTTGCGGCCGTCGTCGGCGCGCAGCTTCGGCGGCATGGCTTTCAGCGAACCGTTGAAGAACATGTTGAGGAAGAACGTCTCGACGATGTCGTCACGGTGATGACCGAGGGCCATTTTCGTCGCGCCGATTTCGTCGGCAAAGGTGTACAGCGTGCCGCGACGCAGGCGTGAGCACAGCGAGCAGGTGGTCTTGCCTTCCGGGATCAGTTCCTTAACCACCGAGTAGGTGTCTTTCTCGACGATGTGGTATTCGACGCCCAGTTCTTTCAGATAGGCCGGCAGCACGTGCTCGGGGAAGCCTGGCTGCTTCTGATCCATGTTCACCGCGACGATCTCGAACTTGATCGGTGCAACCTTCTGCAGGTGCAGCAGCACGTCGAGCATGGTGTAGCTGTCCTTGCCCCCGGACAGGCAGACCATGACCTTGTCGCCGTCTTCAATCATGTTGAAGTCAGCAACCGCTTCGCCGGCCAAGCGGCGCAGGCGCTTTTGCAGTTTGTTCTGGTTGACCGTAAGAGTGCCCATGACGCGAAATCCGTGAGGTGTGACGAAAGGCCGGCATTTTACGCAAAAACCCCGCGTGGGCGAAGCTTACCGACCGGCCGCATTCTGAAATGCATAATCATGTAGGAGCTGCCGAAGGCTGCGATCTTTTGATTTGGATTTTTAAAACAAGATCAAAAGATCGCAGCCTTCGGCAGCTCCTACAGGATAGGAAGTTCGATAACTCAAGACTGTACGGCGATTAAGCCACGTGTTTACAGCGCGATTTGCTCTAAGCCCCTAATACCTGTGCGGTTAAGTCCTTTCTATACTGCGACATAAGGTCGCACACATCCATGACCTGACTTTGCTCGGCCTCATTGGCCCGTAGGCGCTCCGTTGGGGGGCGATGGCAATAACAAGAGGAGTGACTGGCATGATCCATCACGTAGTGGGACTTTTTACCCACCCCGATCAGGAATGGAAGGAAATCCGTGGCGACCAAGAGGAAAGCATCAGCCACATGTACCTGACACACACGCTGATTCTGGCGGCGATCCCCGCCATTTCGGCGTTTATCGGCACTACCCAGGTCGGCTGGGTGATCGGTAACCGCGCGCCAGTAATGCTCACCGTCGAAAGCGCGATCTGGATGACCGTCATGTCGTACCTGGCGATGCTTGGCGGCGTCGCGGTCATGGGCGCTTTCGTGCACTGGATGGCGCGTACGTACGACGCCAACCCGAGTCTGGCCCGTTGTGTCGCATTCGCCACTTACACCGCAACGCCGTTGTTTGTCGGAGGTTTGGCGGCGCTGTATCCGCATATGTGGCTGGGGATGATCGTCGGCACGGCGGCCATCTGTTACACGGTTTATCTGTTGTACGTGGGGCTGCCGACGTTCATGAATATTCCGTCGGATGAAGGTTTCCTGTTCTCAAGCTCAGTGCTGGCGGTGGGTCTGGTGGTGCTGGTCGCCATCATGGCGTTTACCGTGATCGTCTGGGGGCTGGGCGTAGGGCCTGTCTACACCAACTAGCAAACGTCTTGTTCATAAAGGCCGCCGCGAGGCGGCCTTGTCGTTTGCCGGATGACCATTCGGCAGCTCGACGATTCGCAAGTCCCCAGGGTTGCGGCATACTCGACGTCTCTGGAGATCCATCAAGCATGCCCGAGCAACTCAATACCCGCGTCGAAGACTGTTACCAACTCGCTGAATCCTTTTTCAAACGTCACTTCCAACGCCCTGTCGTCAGTCTCAAGCTGCGCGGGCAAAAAGCCGGTGTCGCGCATTTGCACGAGAACCTGCTGCGCTTCAATCCGCAGCTGTACCGGGAAAACACTGAACATTTCCTCAAACAAACTGTGGCCCACGAAGTTGCGCACCTGATCGCCCATCAGTTGTTTGGCGACCGCATTCAGCCGCACGGCGAGGAATGGCAATTGATCATGCGCGGGGTTTACGAACTGCCGCCGGATCGCTGCCATACCTACGCCATTAAACGTCGCAGCGTTACCCGCTATATCTACAAATGCCCGTGCGTGGACAGTGATTTTCCGTTCTCGGCGCAGCGGCATAGCCTGGTGCGGCAGGGGCGGCGGTATTTGTGTCGTAGCTGCCGGAATACGTTGGTGTTTAGTGGTGAGATGCGGGTGGAATGACCCCCCGATCGTTCCCATGCTCGGCGTGGGAACGCCGCCATGGACGCTCCGCGTCCACTGTGACGCAAAGCGTCACGGGATTCATTCCCACGCAGAGCGTGGGAACGAGCTAAAGAATGACCTTGGCCCGCCGCAGCTCTGCAATTTTCGCAGGACTAAACCCCAACTCCCCCAACACTTCATCCGTATGCTGCCCCAACACCGCCCCCACATGCCGTGGTGCCGGTAAATCCTCGGAAAACTTCAACGGACACGCCATCTGCGCCTGCGTCGTGCCATCCCCGCGCGGCACCTGCGTCACTAGTTCGCGCGCCTGCAACTGCGGATGCCGCACGGCCTCACTCAAATTCAACACCGGCTCGACACACGCATCGATCCCGGCAAACAGCTCGCACAGTTCAGCAAAGTCATGCCGTTCGAACTCGATCTTCAACGCCTCCTTCAGCGCCCGCTGCTGCTCAGGTTTCGGCGACAAGCCTTGCGCCGCCAACTCCGGCCGGCCCAGCGCTGCACACAGTTGCTGCATGAACGCCGGCTCCAGACTGCCGACCGACATCCAGCGCCCATCCCGCGAACGGTAATAGTCGTAAAAGCTGCCGCCATTGAGCATCTGGTCTTCCCAGCCCGGCTCTTCGCCGCAAGCGAGATAACCGGCGCTGGCCATGGCATTCAGGCTGAATGCGCAATCGGTCATGCTCACGTCCAGATGGGTGCCCTGCCCCGTTTGCTGACGCGCAATCACCGCTGCGAGTAAACCGATCACCCCGTGCAACGAACCACCGGCGACATCCGCCACCTGCATACCCAACGGCAACGGCCCGCTGTCGGCGCGTCCCGTGTAACTGGAGAGCCCGGCGAGGGCGAGATAGTTGATGTCATGCCCGGCGCGATCCTTGTACGGGCCGGTCTGGCCGTAACCGGTGATCGACACGTAGATCAGTTTTGGATTGATCGCCTTCAACGCTTCATAACCCAGGCCCAATCGCTCCATCACGCCGGGACGAAACTGTTCCAAAACGATGTCGTGATCCGCCAGCAACTGCTTGATCACCTCGAGCGCTTCGGGCTGCTTGAGATCCAGCGCCAGGCTGCGCTTATTGCGATTGAGATAGGCGTGACTGGCGGACATCCCGCCATCGTGCGGCGGTAATACGCGCAGCAGATCCATGCGCGTCGGCGATTCGATACGCAGCACCTCGGCGCCCATGTCCGCCAGCAACAGCGACGCGAACGGCCCCGGCAACAACGTGGAGAAATCGAGGATTTTCAGTGAGGCCAGCGGTGCAGACATGGGCGAACTCCTTGGGCGATGCACTCAGCCTAGGCAGCCATTGCCGATGCAGCAATCACCGGATATGTCAGCGGGTGTGACCGTTACGCTCAAATCGCAGGCAATAAAAAACCTGCCAAAGCAGGTTTTTCAGTCCATCTGTGGCGAGGGAGCTTGCTCCCGCTGGGTCGCGTAGCGGCCCCCCGTTCTAAATACAAAAGCCGGGGCCTGCTGCGCAGTCCAGCGGGAGCAAGCTCCCTCGCCACAGTTAAGCCCCTTACTACAAGGTGTTACTTGACGCTGCTCGGGGTTGGGCCTTCAGCCACACCCAGATCATCTTCAGGGCGGGTATCAGCGATACCGCGACCGCCCGAGGCCAGCTCGGATTGCAGCACGTCGGTGTCCAGTTCTTTCACCCACTTGGCAACCACGATGGTCGCAACGGCGTTGCCCACCAGGTTGGTCAGTGCGCGTGCTTCGGACATGAAGCGGTCGATACCGAGGATCAGCGCCAGACCGGCCACCGGCAGGTGACCTACCGCCGAAAGGGTCGCGGCCAGCACGATGAAGCCCGAACCGGTCACACCGGCTGCGCCTTTGGAGGACAGCAGCAGCACCACCAGCAGCGTGATCTGGTGCGTGATGTCCATGTGCGTATCAGTTGCCTGAGCAATGAACACCGCAGCCATGGTCAGGTAGATCGCGGTGCCGTCGAGGTTGAACGAGTAACCGGTCGGGATCACCAGACCCACTACCGATTTCTTCGCGCCCAGACGCTCCATCTTGATCAGCATGCGTGGCAGTACCGATTCCGACGACGAAGTGCCGAGTACGATCAGCAGCTCTTCACGGATGTAACGGATCATCTTCAGCACGCTGAAACCGTGCATGCGGGCGATACCGCCAAGCACGATCAACACGAACAGCAGGCAAGTGATGTAGAAGCAGATCATCAGTTGACCCAGCTGCACCAGCGAACCCACGCCGTAAGCGCCGATGGTGAAGGCCATGGCACCGAAGGCACCGATTGGCGCGAGCTTCATGATCATGTTGATGATGTTGAACATCACGTGGGCGAAGCGATCGATGAAGTCGAGGATCGGACGGCCGTAGTCACCCAGGCGATGCAGGGCGAAGCCGAAGATCACCGAGAACATCAGCACTTGCAGGATGTCACCGGTGGCGAACGCGCCGACGATGGTGGTCGGGATCACGTTGAGCAGGAAGCCGACAACGCTTTGGTCAGCGCCCGCCGCTACATAGGAAGCGACTTTCGAAGCGTCGAGGGTGGCAACGTCGATGTGCATGCCGTTGCCCGGCTGCACGATGTTGACCACAACCAGACCAACCAGCAGAGCGATGGTCGAAACGATTTCGAAGTACAGAAGTGCGTAACCACCGGTCTTGCCGACCGATTTCATGCTTTGCATGCCAGCGATGCCGCTGACCACGGTGCAGAAGATGATCGGAGCGATGATCATTTTGATCAGTTTGATGAACCCGTCACCCAGCGGCTTTACCGCCACGCCGAACTGCGGGTAGTAATGACCAAGCGCGATACCGATGATGATCGCGATGATCACCTGAAAATACAGGGATTTGTACAGTGGCTGACGAGTCGTCATTGCAAGTTTCCTCAAGAGCCCCGCGTGCAACATCCATCTGTTACACCGCGAAACCTGAATTGCGAACCCTCCTGCACTGGAGGGATTTGTTGTTGGAGCGGCGTTTTCCGGGCGGGATAAACGCACGCTTCTGTCGCTCTTATCGCAAACGCCGTGCCACTTTGGTGCATTTCCCGGCAAGCCTTTTGACATCAAGGGCTGCAGGTCTTTTTAGTGTCAACGTCCGGTGACTTGAGTGTGGCGGATTTCCGCCAACTCGCCGCTTGTCGTCCTACAATTTGGCGGAAATCCGCCTTGTTGCTCGCATCACCCCCGGCTACCATCCGGCGCCTGAGGAAGGATTTGTCGCTTATGCGCGAACGCACCATCGCCAGTCATTTCGCCCGTGCCGCCCTCGGTGGCGCACGCCGCCTGGGTTTCGACTATTCGAGCCTGTTGCTGCAACTGGGCATCAGCCCGGAATTGCTCGACGAACCTCGCGCGCGTCTCGCGCCGGAACAGTTCACTCAATTGATCCAGGGCCTGTGGCTGGCGCTGGACGACGAATACCTCGGTTTCGGCAACGCGCCGAGCAAGCCCGGCAGCTTCGCGATGATGTGCCACGCCTCTATTCATTGCCGCAATCTGGAGAAGGCTCTGCAACGCGGCTTATTGTTTTATAGCCTATTCCCGCAAGGCCCGCGCCTGACCCTGAGCCGCGAAGACGAATGGGTGCGTTTGAGCCTCGCCGATGCGCAATTGTGGGATCCGGATCACTTTCTCACCGAGAGCCTGCTGGTGATCTGGCATCGCCTCGGCAGTTGGCTGATTGGCCAGCGCATCCGGCTGGAACAGGTGACATTCAGCTATCCGCGCCCCGACCACGGCGCGGAATACGATTTGCTGTTTCCCTGCCCGATGACGTTTGCCAGCGATCAGAGCAGCCTGCTGTTTCACAGCCGCTACCTGCACATGCCGCTGTTGCAGGACGAACGCACGCTCAAACATTTCCTCGAACGTTCCCCCGCTGACTTGCTCTCACGCCCGGATGATGGTGACAGCCTGAGCAGTCGGTTGCGCCGCTTGCTCAGCCGTGACAGCGCGAATTGGCCGGATCTGGAAGCGGTGGCCGCGCAGATGCACATCAGCCCGCAGACGCTGCGCCGGCATTTGCGTGAGGAAGGCACGAGTTTTCAGGAGTTGAAGGATCAGCTGCGGCGGGATATCGCCATCTACCATTTAGGGCGCGCGGATTTGTCGTTGCAGCAGATTGCCGAGCAGTTGGGGTTTTCTGAGCCGTCGGCGTTTCACCGGGCGTTCAAGAAATGGACGGGGCTGACGCCGGGGGCTTATCGGGCGCAGGAACAGTGAGGCATTACATCAAAAGCCCCTCACCCTAACCCTCTCCCGGAGGGAGAGGGGACTGATTGGGGGATGCTCGAAATCTCCGCCGACCTGATACTTCGCTGTTGAATCCATAATCGACTGGCTATTTCAGGTCGATGGATAACGCCAGACACCTCGGTCAGTCCCCTCTACCTCTGGGAGAGGGTTAGGGTGAGGGCAGCTCCCAATCACACCGCCGGAAAATGAATCCTGAACGCCGCCCCACCCATCGGCGAATCCCCCAGCGTGAGCTTGGCGCTGTAACTCTCGATGATGTCCTTGACCACCGCCAACCCGATCCCCTGCCCCGGATGCTGGGCATCCAACCGTTCGCCGCGCTCGAGAATCCGCGCACGCTGATCCGGCGGTACGCCCGGGCCGTCGTCTTCGATACACAGTTCAACCCCGGCGTGATTTTCACGCACGCTGATGCGCACTTCGCCCAGACACAGGCGATAGGCGTTTTCCAGCAGGTTACCCATCATTTCCAGCAAGGCGCCCTGCTCGATCGGCACGTAACAATGCTCCGGCAGGTCAAACGCCACGCGTACATGTTTGTCGCGATAGACCTTGTCCAGCGTGTCGCAAAGGCTTTTCAGCACCGGTTGCAGACGCACCTGATGGCGCACCAGGCCGCTTTTGCGCAGGCTCGCGCGTTGCAGTTGGTAGCCGATCTGTTGGCTCATGCGTTCGATCTGCGATTGCAGCACCCAGGCCTGATCGCGATCTTCGGGGCGCTGGGCCATGTCTTCGCTGACGCCTTGCAACACTGTCAACGGGGTTTTCAGGCTGTGCGCGAGGTCATCGAGGGAGTCACGATAGCGGCTGCGCTGCTGGCGTTCGCTGTGCAGCAAGCGGTTGAGCGAGCCGGTCAGGCGCAGCAGTTCGCGCGGGTGTTGTTCGGTGAGGCTTTCGCGGGTGCCGCCTTCGATTTCGTCGAGTTCCTGACTGAGTCGGCGCAAAGCTTTTAAGCCCCAGGTCAGGCCGATCCACAACAGCGCCAGCAACACCAGCAAAGCTGCGCCGAAACCGAGGTAGAGGTTTTCGCGCAGGCCTTCGAGGGTGACTTCGTATTCGCGCACCGGTTGCAGCGCGACGATGCTGAACGCCGCGCTTTTGCCGCCGAGCAGTTTGACTTCGACGTCATAGACGAAGAATTCCTGACCGTTGGCCTCACGAATCCGCGCGAACTCGTTGCCGAGGCCGTCGTAGCGCGGTTTGTAGTTGATCTGTTCTTCCTGGGTGGCTTTCGAGCGCCAGACCAAGTGCCCTTCGCGGTCGTAGATGTAACCGAGCAGACGGAAATCGGTGAGGTTGAAACGCTCGTCCGGCAACTGATTCGGCATCACCAGCCGACCGTTTTCAATGCGTGCAGCTGAAATCAGCGTGGTGACGTCCGAGGCCAGCCGTTGTTCGATCGAGTCCTGCAACGCGAGGCTGAACGCGCCCTGCATCGCCGGGAGCAAGGCGAGCATGAACAACACCGCCAACGTGGTGGCGGCGAGCATCAGCCGGACGCGAAGCGAACGAATCAAGTGCAGCGCTCATTGAACAGGTAGCCGAGGCCGCGCACGGTGTCGATCGGTTTGAACCCGGCCGGGCCTTCGAGTTTGCGGCGCAGGCGGCCGACCAGCACTTCGATAACGTTCGGATCGCGCTCGTCGTCGTCCGGGTAGAGCTGTTCCATCAAGCGATCCTTGGGCACCACTTGCTGGTGATGGCGCATGAGGTATTCGAGGATGCGGTATTCGTAGGCGGTCAGCGCCAGCGGTTGTTCGTCGAGGGTCGCCTGTTTGCGATTAAGGTCGAGCAGCAGCGGCCCGGCGACGATGGTCGACTGGGTGAAACCGCTGGAGCGGCGCAGCAAGGCATTCAGGCGCGCGTCGAGTTCTTCGAACTGGAACGGCTTGACCACGTAATCGTCGGCACCGGCGGCGAGGCCTTCGACCTTGTCCTGCCAGTTGCCGCGCGCGGTGAGGATCAGGATCGGAAAGGTCTTGCCGCCCGATCGCAACTGGCGGATCAGGTCGAGGCCGTTCATGCCCGGCAAGCCGAGATCGATCACCGCCAGATCAAAGTTGAACTGCCCGGTCTGGTACAGCGCCTCTTCGGCATTGGCCACGGACGCGACCACGTGACCGCTCTCCGTGAGACGGGTTTGCAGGTGATGGCGCAACAGCGCCTCATCTTCGACGACCAACAGTTTCATGACCTTCTCCTAATCACTTGAAATCTCCACAACCTCCTGTGGGAGCGGGCTTGCTCGCGAAGGCGCCGGATCAGTCAACATCTACATTGACTGATCCTCCGCTTTCGCGAGCAAGCCCGCTCCCACAATGATTTCGCTGTCGTCCTTAGAAGTTGTAGTTGGCCGACAGGTAAGTCTGCGCGCTGCTGTTCAGATCCAGCGAGCCTTGTTTGCTGCCGCCGCTTTCTTTCATTTCGGTGCTGGCGTTGCTCATCAGGTAACGATAACCGAGTTCCACCGAAGTGTTCTGGGTCACTTGCTGCAACACACCCAACTGGCCGCCGACCGCATAACCGATGTCACTGTCGCGGCTGTAGCCTGGCGAATCCTGAGTGAGTTTAGTCAGACCCGCCGTGGCACCGCCGAACAACTTGGTGCTGCCGCCCACCGGGTAGAACAGATCGTAGCTGCCGAGCAGATTTTCCTGCCGCAGTTTAATGCCATTGTGCGAGCCCGACACGTTGTCGTAGGTGGCGTAGTAGCGACCCTGGCTGTTTTGCTGACCGAGGCGCACGCCGTAGGTGTTGTTGCCGTCGATGGCGCCGGTGGCGTTCGGGTGACCGAGGTTGTCGTTCAGCGCGTTGGACTTGTCGATCTTGTCACTGGTCTGGCCGAAGGACAGGCCGGCGAAATTGGTGGTGTCGTCGGCATTGGCCGCGAGGCTGGAGCCCAACAGGGTAAATGCCAGCAGCAGTTTGTTTATACGAGTCATGGGTATTTCCTCTTTCACAGTGCTGTTTGGGTATGGCGCAAGGTTACTGACCAGCCCCTGTACCGCCCCTGAACCGTCTCTGAACCTGACCTGAACCAAATCGTCTAGGCTGTTTTGACCACTTTCGATAAAGAGACCCCGACCATGCGCCTGTTCCTCGCCCTCACTTTGCTGGCGGTCAGCAGCCTGACTCAGGCAGCGATCAAGACCGAAGAAATCCCTTACCAGAGTGCCGATGGCACCAAACTGATCGGCTATTACGCTTATGACGACGCTATAAAAGGCGCACGCCCCGGTGTGGTCGTGGTGCATGAATGGTGGGGCCTGAACGATTACGCCAAACGCCGAGCGCGCGATCTCGCCGAGCTTGGCTACAGCGCGCTGGCGATTGATATGTACGGCGAGGGCAAGAACACCGAGCACCCGAAGGATGCAATGGCGTTCATGCAGACGGCGACCAAGGATGCGGCGGCATCGAGCAAACGCTTCGAAGCCGGTCTGGATTTGCTGAAGAAACAGCCACAGACCGACGTGAACAAACTCGCGGCCATTGGTTATTGCTTCGGCGGGGGCGTGGTGCTGAACGCGGCGCGTCAGGGTGAGCCGTTGTTGGGCGTGGTGAGTTTCCACGGCGCGTTGGCGACCAATACGCCGGCGACGCCTGGCAGTGTGAAGGCGAAAATTCTGGTGGAGCATGGCGCGCTGGACAGCATGGTCACGCCGAACAACGTCATCGCCTTCAAGTCGGAAATGGACAAGGCCGGGGCCAACTACAAGTTCGTCACGCTTGAGGGCGCCAAGCATGGTTTTACCAATCCGGATGCGGATCGTTTGAGCCATGGCGAACATGGCGGGCCGGATATTGGTTACAACAAGGCAGCGGATGAGAAATCCTGGGCGGACATGAAAGCGTTCTTCCAGAAAATCTTCAGCTAACCGTCCCCGACCCTGATCGTTCCCACGCTCTGCGTGGGAATGCAGCCCGGGACGCTCTGCGTCCCAACGCGGACGCAGAGCGTCTATTGAGGCATTCCCACGCGGAGCGTGGGAACGATCAAGAGACACCGCTGCGCGGCATTCGCGAGCAAGCTCGCTCCCACAGGGGATCTACTAGGCGGCAGAGATCCAGTGTGGGAGCGAGCTTGCTCGCGAAAGCTTCACCGCCGATCTCGACCTTGTCTCGACGAACCGGCAAAATGCCTGCCATGAACCTCACCCTCCCCGCCTGCTGCACCCCGCTCGATGCCGATTGGCCGTTGCCCTCGGTGCTGGCCGATACCGTGCTGCTCAGTACTCACTTCGATCCGGCGCAACTGCTCGGCGATGACTTTCGTCGCAGCGCCATCGAGCCGCCGCCGAGCATTCAGCGTTCGGTGGCCAAACGTCAGGCTGAGTTTCTCGCGGGGCGGATCTGCGCACGGGCAGCGTTGCAGCAACTGGAAGGCTCCAGCGTGGTTCCGCCGATTGGCGAAGATCGCGCCCCCGTTTGGCCGGCGCATATCTGCGGCTCGATCACCCACAGCACCGGGCGCGCGGCGGCGATTGTTGCCAATAAACAGCATTGGCGCGGTTTGGGCATGGATCTGGAAAACCTGCTCAACGCCGAACGCGCCGAACGCCTCGCCGGAGAAATTCTCACGCCGGCGGAAATGCAGCGCATGGCGGCAGGCTCGCGGGATCAGTTGGCGTTGTGGGTGACGCTGACGTTTTCGGTGAAGGAGAGTTTGTTCAAAGCGCTGTATCCGATTGTGCAGAAGCGCTTTTATTTCGAGCATGCGGAAGTGCTGGAGTGGACTGAGGCCGGTGAGGTGCGCTTGCGGCTGCTGACGGATTTGTCGGCTGAGTGGTGTAGCGGGACGGAGCTGGATGCGCAGTTTGGGGTGCGGGATGGGCAGTTGTTGAGTTTGGTCAGCATTAAGGCCTGAGGATTTTCAGCGCCTGTTCGGCCGTCTTCGCGAGCAAGCTCGCTCCCACATTTTGCAATGCGTGCCCCTGTGGGAGCGGGCTTGCTCGCGAAGGGGCCATCCCAGCCACCACAAACCTCAACGTCGTTCCTGGTTCCTCGGCCAACTCAAACTAAAACACGCCCCGCCCAAACTCTTGCTCTTGCCAATCAACGCCCGGCCGTCGTGCCAGTGAATAATCCGCCGCACAATCGACAACCCCAACCCGTGCCCGCCCGACGCGCGCGTGCGGCTGTCATCCAGGCGCAGAAACGGCGTGAAGATTTTCTCCCAGGCAACTTCCGGCACACCCGGCCCGTCATCCTCAACGTCGACCCGGCAACGCAACTGCCCGACCTGATAACTCACCGTCACGTTCGAACGGGCATGACGCATGGCGTTGCTCACCAGATTCTGCAACGCGCGGTGCAGATAACGCGGCTCAGCCTCGACCCAAGCATCGTCATTGTCCGCAGCCGACAGACACAGACCGCGCTGCACCGTGACCTCGGCGCGCAACGGCGCCAACTCTTCGATCACCTGATTGACCAGCGCATCCAGATCAATCCGCTGGAAGGTCAGCGCCGGTGAGCCCTGCTCCAGTCGCGCGTAGGTGAGCATTTCATCGACCAGCTTATCGAGATCCTCGATGTCGTGATCCATGCCCTCGCGGTATTTTTCCAGCGCTTGCGGGGTGGTCGCCGAGCCGATCATTTCCAGACCGAAACGCAGACGCGCCACCGGCGTGCGCAACTCATGGGACACCGCGCGCACCAGTTCACGCTGAATCGCCAGCAGTTGTTGCAAGTGCTCGGCCATGCCATTGAACGCCGCCGCCAGCCGCCCCACCGAGTCGGCACCGCGCGCCGGCACACGGGTTTCCAGACTGCCCTTGGCGATGCGCGTGGCCGCTGCTTCGAGACCGCGTAAACGCCGTTCGAGTTGGCGCACCAGCAAGTAAACGATCAAGCCGATCAGGCTCAGCCCGAGCGCGGCGATCAGCACCAGCCACTCCGGCGGATAGGGATTCATCTGGTACAGCGGGCCGATCTCCAGCACCCACGGCGTGCCGACCATACCGGCGAACACACGGATCGAATCGCCGCCCTTACCCAGCGCCATCACCGTGTCGCCTTCGGCCACGCGGCGGCTCTGGTCTTCGTCCATGTCGGCGTCATCCACCGTGACCAAACGCAAATCGAATCCGAAGCCCTTCTCTTCCTTTATCTGCGCCAGCCGTTTCGGTTGGTCGGCGACCTGCACGCGCACCAGCTCATCGGCGAGCAGGTAAATAGTCGCGCGCGCCAGTTGCTCGCTGATCTGCTGCACCTCGCCTACGAGCACAAGCTGCTCTTTGTCGCTGACCAGTCGATAGACCTTCGCCGCGTGCGGGCCGGTCTGTTCGACCAAAGCCTGGCCGCGCTGCACGCGGGTGCGTTGGGTCAGGTCGAGATCAGTGTCGGTAAACTTTTTCAGCGCCAGCGGAATACCCAGCAACCGCTCCCACACCAACAGTGCGCGATGGCGTTCGGTTTCGTTCATCGGTTGCAGGTTGCTGGCCATCAGCGAGAACGTGCCGTGGGCCAGACGCTCGCGGTACTGCTCGCTGCGCACTTGGTTGAGCAGGTTAAGCGCCAGCACGCCGAGCACTGCCACCAGAATGATCGCTGCGCACATGCCGCCATAAATGCGCAGGAAGATCGAGTTCACAGCGGCAGGTCTACGCAGGCTTCAGGGACGAACAGGTAGCCTTTGCTGCGCACGGTTTTGATCAGGCGTGGATGGTCGGGGTCGTCGCCGATTTTCGGGCGAATGCGCGAGATGCGCACATCGATCGAGCGATCCTGGCCGTCGTAACCGATGCCGCGCAGGGCTGTGAAGATTTCTTCCCGCGAGAGAATGCGCCCGGCGTTGGAGACCAGCAGCCAGAGCAGATCGAATTCGGCGCTGGTCAGTTCGATGCCGTTATCGCTGAGCCAGGCTTCGCGCAATGCGTTGTCGACCACCAGCGGGCCGAATTGCAGGCGACGGCTTTTTTCGCTGGTCGGCTCGGGTGAGTCACTGCGTCGCAGCAACGCCTGAATCCGCGCCAATAACAAACGCGGGCGCACCGGTTTGCACACGTAATCGTCGGCGCCAAGGTCGAGGCCCTGGATCTGGTCAGCATCATCGGTGCGCGCGGTGAGCATCAGGATCGGCCCGTCGTAACGGTCGCGGACTTTGCGGCAGATGCTCAGGCCATCTTCGCCGGGCAGCATCAGGTCGAGGATCACCAGATCCGGTTGCTCATTGATGATCCGCGCTGCGGCGAGCGCACCGTTGCCTTCAATTTCCACGCGCAGTCCATTGGCTTGCAGGTAGTCGCGCGTGAGTTCGGCCAGTCGCTGGTCATCCTCGACGATCAATACCTGCCAGGCTTGTTGCTCCACCGGTGACCTCTGCTTTCTATTGTTATTAATAAGAAGGAACGTCTGACTCAACACAATTCCCTGTGGGAGCGGGCTTGCTCGCGAAGGCGTCGTGTCAGCCAACCTCTTAGTCATCTGACACACCGCATTCGCGAGCAAGCCCGCTCCCACAGTTTTCAATGCTCCCGTGTTTTTGTCATGTTTCTGGAGGATAAAATCGCGTTCACATGGCCCGATTGTATAAACGGCGTACAGCCAGAACACAAGTCGGTAAATGCGTTCGGACAAGGCGATTTTTTGTGGTAGGGTTCGCGCCCTTAAAAATCCGCTGAAGCGTTTTTCCCGGTGAGAAAACGGTGACAAACGGTCTAGCTCAGCAGGTTCGCGGCCTACACGAGAATTCCACCTTTCTTACACAATTTACGCACAGGTTTATCCACAGGTAGTACGTTGCAACACCCCTCGAAACGCATTATCTTGTAGCACGGCGCTAAAAAAACCCTACATATAGGGTTTTTGACTGAAAAGCCCAACCACATTTCAGACCTGAAACTCAAGCGATTTATTGCCGGTTTCCGGTTGAACCAAGCAAGTTTTCTGAAGACCAAACCGCACTTGCGGATGGCACCGTTTTTCAGGTCGGAAACGACCGAAACGGTACGGGTGTTGCAGTCATTACTGTCACCCGGGATGGAACCCGGCTCGAGCCTTGGCTCGCAGCCAAAAACTTCGGCAGGGACGCGGCGTCATTAGCCTTTTTCCTACTGGTCCGAAGTTGTTATGCCCGACGCCCGTCGGTTGTAGTGCTTCTGGCCAGAACGGTGGGCACCATGATGGTGCCCAAACAAACTAGAGAATGTGGAGATCACCCCCCATGCAAACCGACACAACTCGCGAGAACCCGCAGGGCACCTTGCCGCAGGCCGCTGATTCGAATTCGGATCTGGCAGCCACCGCGCCTGGTCAACTGCGCGTGATCAAGCGTAATGGCACTGTCGTTCCTTACACCGATGACAAGATCACCGTCGCTATCACCAAAGCGTTCCTCGCAGTTGAGGGCGGCACCGCTGCCGCCTCGTCGCGAATCCACGACACTGTTGCCCGCCTGACCGAACAAGTCACCGCGACCTTCAAGCGTCGCATGCCTTCGGGCGGCACCATCCACATCGAAGAAATCCAGGACCAGGTTGAACTGGCCCTGATGCGTGCCGGCGAGCAGAAAGTGGCGCGCGACTACGTGATCTACCGTGACGGTCGTTCGAAAGAACGCGCTGCCCACGCCCCGACCGAAGAAGCGGTCAACGCTCACCCGTCGATCCGCATCACCCGCGCTGACGGCAGCCTGGCGCCGCTGGACATGGGCCGCCTGAACACCATCGTCACCGAAGCGTGCGAAGGTCTGGAAGAAGTCGACGGCGACCTGATCCAGCGTGAAACCCTGAAAAACCTGTACGACGGCGTGGCCCTGACCGACGTCAACACCGCCCTGGTGATGACCGCCCGTACTCTGGTTGAGCGCGAGCCGAACTACTCGTTCGTCACCGCCCGCCTGCTGATGGACACCCTGCGTGCCGAAGGCCTGGGCTTCCTCGGTGTGGCCGAAAGCGCTACTCACCACGAGATGGTTGACCTGTACGCCAAGGCGCTGCCGGCTTACATCGCCAAAGGTATCGAGTTCGAACTGCTGAACCCTGTGCTGGCCACCTTCGACCTGGAAAAACTGGGCAAGGCGATCAACCACGAGCGCGATCAGCAATTCACCTACCTGGGCCTGCAAACCCTGTACGACCGTTACTTCATCCACAAGGACGGTATCCGCTTCGAACTGCCGCAGATCTTCTTCATGCGCGTGGCCATGGGCCTGGCGATCGAAGAGAAGCAGAAAGAAGACCGTGCGATCGAGTTCTACAACCTGCTGTCGTCCTTCGACTACATGTCGTCGACGCCGACCCTGTTCAACGCCGGTACCCTGCGTCCACAGCTGTCGAGCTGCTACCTGACCACCGTGCCGGATGACCTGTCGGGTATCTACCACGCGATCCACGACAACGCCATGTTGTCGAAATTCGCTGGCGGCCTGGGCAACGACTGGACGCCGGTGCGTGCACTGGGTTCGTACATCAAGGGCACCAACGGCAAGTCGCAAGGCGTGGTTCCGTTCCTGAAAGTCGTGAACGACACCGCCGTCGCCGTTAACCAGGGTGGCAAGCGCAAAGGCGCTGTCTGCGCTTACCTGGAAACCTGGCACATGGACATCGAGGAGTTCATCGAACTCCGCAAGAACACCGGTGATGATCGTCGTCGCACCCACGACATGAACACTGCCAACTGGATCCCTGACCTGTTCATGAAGCGCGTCTTCGACGATGGCAAGTGGACCCTGTTCTCGCCATCCGAAGTACCGGACCTGCACGACCTGACCGGTAAAGCCTTCGAAGAGCGTTACGAGTACTACGAAGCCCTGACCGAATACCCAGGCAAGGTTCGTCTGTTCAAGACCATCCAGGCCAAAGACCTGTGGCGCAAAATGCTGTCCATGCTGTTTGAAACCGGCCACCCATGGCTGACCTTCAAAGACCCGTGCAACCTGCGCAGCCCGCAGCAGCACGTCGGCGTGGTTCACAGCTCGAACCTGTGCACCGAAATCACCTTGAACACCAACAAGGACGAAATCGCCGTTTGCAACCTGGGCTCGATCAACCTGCCGAACCACATCGTCAACGGCAAGCTGGACACCGCCAAGCTGGAACGCACCGTGAACACCGCCGTGCGCATGCTCGATAACGTTATCGACATCAACTACTACTCGGTGCCACAAGCGAAGAACTCCAACTTCAAGCACCGTCCGGTCGGTCTGGGCATCATGGGCTTCCAGGACGCGCTGTACCTGCAGCACATCCCTTACGGTTCCGACGCTGCCGTCGAGTTCGCCGACAAGTCGATGGAAGCGGTCAGCTACTACGCAATCCAGGCTTCTTGCGACCTGGCCGACGAGCGCGGTGCGTACGAGACGTTCCAGGGTTCGCTGTGGTCCAAAGGCATCCTGCCACTGGATTCGCAACAGATCCTGATCGAGCAACGTGGCCAGAAGTACATCGACGTTGACCTGAACGAATCCCTGGACTGGGCACCGGTTCGCGCCCGTGTACAGAAAGGCATTCGTAACTCCAACATCATGGCCATCGCACCGACCGCGACCATCGCCAACATCACTGGCGTATCGCAGTCGATCGAACCGACTTATCAGAACCTGTATGTGAAATCGAACCTGTCGGGCGAATTCACCGTGATCAACCCGTACCTGGTTCGCGACCTCAAGGCTCGCGGTCTGTGGGACTCGGTCATGATCAACGACCTGAAGTACTACGACGGTTCGGTTCAGCAAATCGAGCGCATCCCGCAAGAACTCAAAGAGCTCTACGCGACTGCCTTCGAAGTGGACACCAAGTGGATCGTTGACGCGGCCAGCCGTCGTCAGAAGTGGATCGACCAGGCCCAATCGCTGAACCTGTACATCGCTGGCGCATCGGGCAAGAAACTCGACGTGACCTACCGCATGGCTTGGTACCGTGGCCTGAAAACCACCTACTACCTCCGTGCCCTGGCCGCAACCAGCACCGAGAAGTCGACCATCAGCACCAGCAAGCTGAACGCTGTATCCAGCGGCGGCAACCACGGTGATGATTCGGTTCTGGCTGCTCCAGCCGGCCCAGCGCCAGTGCCAAAAGCCTGCGCGATCGACGAGCCGGATTGCGAAGCTTGCCAATAAGCTGAGCGAAATCAGGTGTTGAAAAACACCTGATTGAAAAAGCCCCTGACAGACCTCTGGTTTGTTGGGGGCTTTTTTTTGGCTGGTTGAAATGGATTGAATATGAACAGCTATCGCCAGCAGGCTCACTCCCCCAATCAAATCAAAAGCAAACCCTCACCCTAGCCCTCTCCCAGAGGGAGAGGGAACTGACCGGGGTGTTTGGGCAAGATGCACCGACATGAAATACCGAGTTGAATTTGAGCTTCAAATCCAAATCAAGAGCCCCTCACCCTAGCCCTCTCCCAGAGGGAGAGGGAACTGACCGGGGTGTTTGGGCAAGATGCACCGACATGAAATACCGAGTTGAATTTGAGCTTCAAATCCAAATCAAGAGCCCATCACCCTAGCCCTCTCCCGGTGGGAGAGGGAACTGACCGCGTGGATTGGGAGAGGTACGCCGACATGAAATACCGAGCCGAACACAAATCCTGAGAAGCCCAAAAATCGGCTCCCTCTCCCTCTCCCTCTCCCTCGGGAGAGGGCTGGGGTGAGGGGCGAATCCAACGAAAATCAAAAGCCGACCACGCTGTGCTGTTCACCACTCAACACGATGAGCGCAAGCTCGGGTGCAGCTTTTGATCTTAGAGCCCGTCGGGAGGCTGAGTGGAGGGATTCATACGGGGAAAGCATCGAGAGGAGGTGCAGCGAAGCAAACCGTAGGCGATGCCCCCGGATGAACCCGGAGCGAAGGAACCCGAGCCTTAGCGAGGGCCGGACGTCAGGGCACAGACCTTTTGGTTACTTTTGGGGCGTTTGCCAAAAGTGACTCGCCGTAAGGGCGAAACCATAATCAGCGACACCCGCAGCAACGGATATATACCCAAAAAAAAGCCCCTCAAAAAGAGGGGCTCTTCTCAAACAGCAAAACCAAAAATCAGGTCATCTGAATAATGGTCTGCATAATCGTGCTCTGCGTAGAAATCGTCTTCGCATTCGCCTGATAGTTACTCTGACCCTTGATCAAATCAACCAACTCATTCGTCAGGTTAACGTTCGACTCCTCCAGCGAGTTCGACGCGATCGAACCCAAAGTCCCGGTCTCCGGCGCATCGTACCCCGGAATACCCGAAGCAAACGTCTCCTTCCAGCTAGTACCACCAACCGCCTGCAAACCCTGCTCGTTGGTGAAACTGGCCAACGCCACCTGCCCAATCGCCTTGCTCTGATTGTTACTGAAGTTGGCGAACAACGTACCGGTGCCATCAATCGTCAGGTTAGTGATCTGCCCGGTGGCATAACCATCCTGAGTCGGAATCGAACGCGCAGTATCCGCGTTGTACTGAGTAGTCTTGGCCATCGAAATGGTCACACCCGCCGGGTTCGCTGCCGCACCGTTAGGCGTAAACACACCATTGGTCACAGTGCCTGGCTTCCAGTTACTCAGCGTCAAGTCGCTGCTGATAATCGGATTTGCAGGATCCGCCGGATTCGGTGTGCTCACCTGAGTCAACTTGCCCGAGCTGTCGAACGACAACGTCGAAGCCGTCGGCGCCGTCAGGGTTGGATCACTGCCGGTCGCGTCCGGGTTACGGCCGTCAACCAGGGTGTAAACCTTCCAGGTGTTATCGCTGGTCTTCACCACATACTGATCCATGACGTGGGAGTTACCCTGAGTGTCATAAATCGGTGTGCTGAACGACTTGGTGTACGTCTCGGCTTTCGACGGATCGAACTTGACCGCATTGGCGCCGGTATCAACGATCACCGGTGCCGACGAGTTCAGGTTGATGGTCGAGGTCACCGACGAAGTCGATTTCGGTGCCAGGTTCGACGTGTCGATTTTCAGGTCAGTCAACACACCGTTGAGAATCTTGCCGTTGGCATCCACACCGTAACCCTGCAGACGCGAGGTGTAATCGGTGTTGGTGATGTAACCGGCGTTGTCGACCTTGAACGTACCGGCACGGGTATACGACACCGAACCGTTGTTGCTCATGGTGAAGAAGCCCGAACCGTTGATGCCCATGTCGAGCACGTTACCGGTGTTGCTGATGTCACCCTGGGTGAACTGCTGCGAAACGTTGGCCAGGCGCACGCCGTTACCAATGACTTTGCTGCCGCTGCCCAGACGAGTCGCCGAGTAGACGTCTTCGAATTCTGCGCGCGAGGATTTGAAACCGGCGGTGGCAACGTTGGCGATGTTGTTGCCGGTCACGTCCAGTTGTTTGTTGGCTGCATAGAGACCGCTAAGGCCGATATTGAAAGACATATTCCACTCCTTTGTGCCGGGTTAATCGGCTCTATATACCAATGGTTTGTACTTTGGACAGAGCAACGGTGCCCTTGCCGGCCAGGTTGAGCATCAGCTCGCCGCCGGTCTGGCTGATGGTCACGCTGTTGACCGTGGCCGGCAGGTAAGTGGCCAGATCCGTTGCGGCGCCATCGATCGGTGCGCTGGCCTTGAAGGTGTAAGTACCGACCGGCACCACGGTGCCGGAAGAATCCTTGCCGTCCCAAGTGAAGCTGGCATCACCGGCCGCGCGGCTGCCCAGGTCGATAGTGCGAACAGCCTTGCCGTCTTTATCGGTGATGGTGACGGTGCCGCCGGCGATCGACGAAGGCACGGTGACCGAACCGGTCAGGCCTTTGGTTGGGTCGTCGAGCTGCGCGGTGTTGGTCTGCACGATCACGTTGCGACCGACCAGCGACGACGCCTGCAAGGCTTGCGAGGAGTTGTAGTTACCGGCCAGCGAGCTGACGGTGCTGTTCAGTGTGGTGATGCCTTCCAGACTGCTGAACTGCGCCAACTGTGCAACGAACGCACTGTTGTCCTGCGGATCGAGCGGGTTCTGGTTTTTCAGCTGGGTCACCAGCAATTGCAGGAACGCATCTTTGCCCAGCGCCTGGCCACCGGTGGCGCTGTTGGTCGCCGAAGCGATGCCGCCGGAGGTGCTGCTGCTGGCCGTCTTCGACGAGTTGGCCAGAATGTCGTTCATGCTCAGGGAGCTGGTGGTATCGGTAACGCTCATGGCAGTCGCCCCTTATTACTGACCGAGGGTCAGTACCTTCTGCATCATGGTTTTGGCGGTGTTCATCATTTCGGCGTTGGTCTGGAACGAACGGCTCGCGGAAATCATGTCAGCCATTTCTTCCACCACGTTGACGTTCGGGTAGTAGACGTAGCCTTTGGCGTCGGCCGCCGGATGGTTCGGCTCGTAACGCGCTTCGAGGTTGCTCTGGTCTTCGACCACACCGAGTACCTGCACGCCCTGCCCCGCTGCGTCCTGACTCTGGAACAGCGAGTTGCTGCCAGCGTTTTGGCCGCCCTGGAACATGGTGGCGAACACCGGGTGACGGGCGCGGTAGGTCTGGTCGATGCTCGAGGAAACGGTTTCGGCGTTGGCGATGTTCGACGCCACGGTGTTCAGACGCGTGGTTTGTGCGCTCATGCCGCTGCCGGCAATGTTGAAAACGCTGGACAGGGACATGGATTACTCTCCGCGCAGGGCTGAGACCAGCCCTTTGAATTTGCTGTTGAGCAGCGTGAAGCTGGCCTGGAAGCCCACGGCGTTTTCCGCGTAGTTGGACTGTTCCAGTTGCGCATCCACGGTGTTCTGGTCGATCGAAGGTTGCATCGGCGTGCGATACAGCAGCGATTCGTCGCCATTGCCCAGGCCTTCAGCTTCGATGTGACGGCTGTTGGTCATGTTCAGGGCGATGGTGCCGTTGGCGTTCTTCTGGGTCTGTGCTTCTAGCACTTTCGAGAAGTCCAGATCCCGCGCCTTGTAGTTCGGGGTATCGGCGTTGGCGATGTTGTTGGCCAGCACTTCGGCACGCTGGGCGCGGAAGCCCAATGCTTTTTCGTGAATGCCGAGCGCTTTATCGAAGCTGATGCTCATGTCGGGAACCTTCAGGTGACCGGTTTTTCGTACATGAGCTTTAGCAAGCCGCGTGCCAAACAGAAGAATCCCCGTAAACCGGGGCTTTGCGGGCAGCCGGCAACGCGGCAATGCCAGAAAAGCGGCAAGCGGTTTCCGCCAGATGCCGCTTTTCTGCCGCTTCGCCCTGCGAGCACCTCCACCTGTAGGAGCTGCCGAAGGCTGCGATCTTTAGATCTTGATCTTAAAAAACAAAATCAAAAGATCGCAGCCTTCGGCAGCTCCTACGTGAAGCATGCGGCAAAAAAAAGGAGCCCCTGAGGGCTCCCTTCTTCTGCACATGCTTCATTTCGCCTGGTAAATAATCCCCGGGCTGCACTGCACCATCTGGTAATGATCCGGCAAACCGTTCAGCGCTTCCGACGCGCCAAGGAACAGATAACCGCCCGGCTTCAACGTGCTGTGAATGCGCAACAGGATGTCTTTCTTCACTTCGGCAGAGAAGTAGATCAACACGTTGCGGCAGAACACGATGTCGAACTTGCCCAGCGCGGCGTAGCTGTCGAGCAGGTTGAACGAGCGGAACTCGACGCGGCTTTTGATCGGCGCCTTGATCACCCAGCGCCCCGGGCCTTTCGGGTCGAAGTAACGCTGCAGACGTTCCGGCGACAAACCACGACCAATGGCCAGGCTGTCGTACTCGCCGGTCTTGCAGTTGTTGAGCATCAGGCCGGACAGATCGGTGGCAACAATCTGCACGCCCATCTTCAGCTGACCGAGGTTAGTGCGCTCAAACTCATCGATCGACATCGACAGCGAATACGGTTCCTGACCCGACGAGCACGCCGCCGACCAGATCCGCAGACGCTGGTTAGGGCTGGCCTTGATCGCTTCGGGCAGGACTTTTTTCTTCAAGACTTCAAACGGATAGGTGTCACGAAACCACAGGGTTTCGTTGGTCGTCATGGCATCAACCACCTGCTCGCGCAAACCGCTGCGCGGCTGGGTCTGGATGCGCTGCACCAGCTCACCCAGGGATTTGATGCCTTGCTGTTCCATCAGTTTGTTGAGACGGCTCGAGACCAGGTATTGCTTGTTTTCACCGAGCAAAATGCCACAGGCTTTTTCCAGGAAGACCCGGAACTGTTCGAAATCCAAATTACCCGTAGACAATGATGCCGCCTCTTAAATCGTGTTGACCGCCAGGAGCAAAGCGCTCCTAACTGATATCTGCTGCTTTGATCCGGTCGACTACCCGGGATGCCAGGTCATCAGGGCGGAATTTGGCCAGAAAGTCATCGGCGCCGACTTTCTTGACCATCGCCTGATTGAATACCCCGGACAACGAAGTATGCAGGATGATATGAAGCTTTTGCATGCGTGGGTCGCTGCGGATCTCGGCCGTCAAAGTGTATCCGTCCATCTCCGGCATCTCGATGTCGGAGATCATCATCAGGAACTCTTCTTCCGGCTTCTTGCCCTCATCGACCAGTTTGCGCAGGTAATCCAGCGCCTGTTTGCCGTCGTTCAGCGCCACCACTTCGACGCCGACCGTTTGCAGACAACGCGACACCTGCTTGCGCGCCACCGACGAGTCATCGACCGTCAGCACCCGCAGCGACAACGCTTTGGTCTGGGTCTCGACATCGACCACGCCCACCGAAATCGCTTCCGGCGTCGGCGCAACTTCCGCCAGCACTTTCTCGACGTCGATGATTTCGACTAACTGATTGTCCACCCGAGTCACAGCGGTCAGGTAATGATCGCGACCCGTGCCCTTGGGCGGCGGATGAATCTCTTCCCAGTTCATGTTGACGATGCGCTCCACCGAGCGCACCAGGAAACCCTGGGTCTTGGTGTTGTACTCCGTGATGATCACGAACGGGTTGTTCTTGTCTTTCAACGCGCCGGAGCCGGTCGCCATCGCCAGATCAAGGATCGGAATGGTCGCCCCCCGGATATTTGCCACCCCGCACACGACAGGACTGGACTTGGGCATCAACGTCAGCGACGGGCATTGCAGCACTTCCCGCACCTTGAACACGTTGATTCCGTAGAGCTGCTGACCGTCGAGACGGAACAACAACAGCTCCAGGCGATTCTGCCCCACCAGTTGCGTGCGCTGGTTTACCGAATCCATTACACCAGCCATGCCCAGACTCCTACCTCAACGCCAAGTGTTGTTGCGACGCACATTCATTGCTAAACGGCACGGCGCTTGCTTTTTAACTCGTATGAACGCTCAAACGACATTTTTCCGACACCTGACCTCTCCCCTTCGCAAAGGGCTTTGCGCGGTGTCTGCCGCCTGCTGTTTGCTCGCTGGCAGCCCTGCCATTGCGGATTCGGTTACCTTGCCTGACATGCTTATCGGCGTCACTCAGGGCTTTCTTGAGTTCACCGTAGAAGACTATTTGGCAACCAGTCAAACCGAAGGCCGCTACGAGATCGAAGTCAAGCAGCTCGATCCGCGTATGCGCATGCCGATGTGCGACAAGGAATTGACAGCGTCGCTGGAGAATACCCCCCGTCCTTTGGGCCGGGTGACGGTCAAGGTTCGCTGTGAAGGCAGTTCGCCCTGGACGGTGTTCGTGCCCGCTCAAGTCCGCCTGTTTCGCGAGATTGTCACCACCACCCGAGCACTCAGGCGCGCCGGGATTATCGAACCTCAGGACGTGACCTTGCGCGAACGCGATGTCAGTCAGATCAATCAAGGTTTTCTGACCTCGGTAGACGAAGCGATCGGGCAGAAATTAACCCGACCAACGGTCGCCGATCAGGTGATTACCCAAGTCCACCTGGAACAGGCCGAAGTCGTGCGCAAAGGTGATCAAGTGGTCATCACCGCGCGCAGCGGCACACTCGCCGTGCGCATGCCCGGCGAAGCCCTGTCCAACGGCGGACTGAAAGAACAGATCCGAGTGAAAAACCTCAATTCGCAACGGGTGATCAAGGCGCAAATCATCGCGCCGGGACAGGTGGAAGTTTCCATGTAAACACCGAGGAGAAAACTGGCGCTGGCCATGGCTGTTCCCTAAACTGTGCCGCAGCAGGACGCGCGCGGGTGCATGCAGCTTTCATTGCTAAATGTGCCTAAAGTTTTCCAGGAGATGGCCGAAAACATGGCAAGCGTCCAAATTCCCAGAGGTTTTTATCATGGTCATCGATTTCAGCCGTTTGAACAGCTCCTCGTCACTGACAGGCAGTACACGTACCAGCGCGCCCAAGGAAACCGCCGAAAACGGCACTTCCGCGCCGCTGAATACCCAGGCCGAAACGGCCAGTACCGCTAAAAGCGGGGAATCGGTACACCTCAGCAATGAGGCTCAACAGTTGCAGAAGGTCACTGACAAGCTGCGCGATCAGCCTGCTGTCGACAAAGCCCGTGTGGCCGAGTTGAAAGCCGCGATTGCCGATGGCAGCTATAAAGTCGACAGCAACCGTGTAGCCAGCAAACTGCTCAACTTCGAAGCCCAGCGCTAGGCTTTTGCCAGCGCGAGGCTTTTGGACGCTTAAAACCCAAGGCCAGCCATGCACGACACTAATTTATTGCAACTGATCAACGACGACTTTGCTCCAGCTCAACAATTGCTGGAGTTATTGCAAACCGAGTCTCTCGCTTTGCACGGTCGCGACATGCCCCTGCTCGAAGAGATTCTGGCAACCAAACAGGCACTGATCATTCTGCTTGAACAGCATGGCCGCAAGCGCAGCGAAATCCTCGTCAGCCTCAACCTGACGCCAGACCGTCAAGGTCTTGAGCAACTGGCCGCGCAATCGAGCGTTGGCCAGCAGCTGCTGACCCAGGGCGATGCCCTGACCGATCTCATCGCCCAATGTCAGGCGGCCAACGTCAAAAACGGCCAGTCGATCCTCATGCAACAGGCCGCGACCACCAACCAACTGAAGATCCTCACCGGGGGCGAAGCGCCAGCGTTGTATGACGCCAGCGGCACGTTTGCCAAACCCGCGATGCCGCGTCCGCTCAGCCAGGCATGAGTCGTTGATGCGCCAGCTCTATCAACTCGCGAAACATGCTGGCAAAATGCTGGCTAGTCGTCATATTTTGTCTGGAGATTGATAAACCGTGTCCAACGCCCTCAGCGCGGATGATGCTCCGCAGCCTCCAAAGGTGCTTACCACACCTCTGGAAATCTCCAGCAACCTGCGTCAGCTGCAAGACAGCCATGATCCGCTGATCATCACCTTTCACGAGCGTAGCCAGCGTTTCCAGAGCTATTTGATCAAGGTTGACCGCGATACCGCTTCGATTAACCTCGATGAAATGGTGCCACGTGACGGTGAACGCTTTCTGCTGGCGGGCGAGCCGTTCAAGGTTGAGGGTTTCCATGAAGGCGTGCGCATCGCCTGGGAATGCAATGGCACGCTGGACATCGTCGATCGCGACGGCGACCGCTTCTACACCGGCGAACTGCCGACCGAAGTGGTTTATCACCAGCGCCGCAACGCTTTCCGCGCCGCGCTGAAACTGACCGATCTGGTCAACGTCGAACTCGGCGGCGAGAAACTCAAGGCGCCGATCAACGGCAAGCTGCTGGACATCTCCGCCACCGGTTGCAAGCTGCGCTTTGAAGGCGACATCACTGACCGCCTGCAACTGGGCCAGGTCTACGACCGCCTGATCGCCCCGCCGCTGTTCGGCAATCAGCCGACTTCGGTTGAACTGCGTTATCTGCATTTCGAAGAAAAACTCAACATCACCTTTGCGGGTCTGCGCTTCCACAACATCAGTGGCCAGGCGGCGCGTAACGTTGAGCGCTTCGTGTATCAGCTGCAGCGTGAAGCACGGCGTTTCGATAAAGACGATATGTGATTCGTAGCGGCAAATAAAAAAAGGGCAGTCCTTGGCGGGACTGCCCTTTTTTGTGCCTGAGAGAATTCAACCAAGAATCTGTGGTGAGTGAGTTCTTGTGGTGAGGGGATTTATCCCCGACCGGCTGCGCAGCAGTCGTAAAACCATGCAATGTGGTGTGTCAGGAAGAATGTACATTCAGGGGTTGGGGCTGCTTCGCAGCCCAGCGGGGATAAATCCCCTCGCCACAGGTTAAGTGTTTCTCTTTAGGGTTTTGCACCTATGTGAATTATTCGCCTGTGAGAATTCAGCCAAGAATCTGTGGTGAGTGAGTTCTTGTGGTGAGGGGATTTATCCCCGACCGGCTGCGCAGCAGTCGCAAAACCATGCAATGTGGTGTGTCAGGAAGAATGTGGATTCAGGGTTTGGGGCTGCTTCGCAGCCCATCGGGGATGAATCCCCTCGCCACAGGTTAAGTGTTTCCCTTTAGGGTTTTGCACCTATGTGAATTATTCGCCTGTGAGAATTCAACCAAGAATCTGTGGTGAGTGAGTTCTTGTGGTGAGGGGATTTATCCCCGCCCGGCTGCGCAGCAGTCGTAAAACCATGCAATGTGGTGTGTCAGGAAGAATGTGGATTCAGGGGTTGGGGCTGCTTCGCAGCCCAGCGGGGATGAATCCCCTCGCCACAGGTTAAGTGTTTACCTTTAGGGTCTTGCAGCTATGTGATTTATAGCGGCGAATAAAAGGGGCAGTCCTTGGCGGGACTGCCCTTTTTTGTGCCCGAGAGAATTCAATCAAGAATCTGTGGTTTATGAATTACTTGTGGCGAGGGGATTTATCCCCGCTGGGCTGCGAAGCGGCCCCAAATCCTGACTGCACAATGTTCCTGTTGAACCGAGCTGGATGGTTTTACGACTGCTGCGCAGCCGAACGGGGATAAATCCCCTCGCCACAAGAATTCACTCACCACAGGGTTATCCATTCATCATTAAATCTGTTTTCACCACAGGTGAATATTGCAGTCAGAGTCAGGGTCTGGCGCCACTGATGTCTGGCGTCGGTTTATCGCTGCCATCATCCGGCTCTGGCTCCACCACTGGCTCCGGCGGAGTCTCAGATTCAGGCTCCACTTCCGGTTCAGGCTCAGGCTCGGCCGGTGTCTGCATCTGATCCTGCACCACCTGTTCATCCACCCGTGGATCCAGCGCTGCCACCAGCGGTGAGCTCGACATGCTGTCCGGCATCGCCACGTGATGCAGCGGCGCGTCATCAACCTGGTGCAGATTGGTCACGGCTTTCGGACGGATTCGCCACACCAGCACCAACGCAAAGAAGCTGAAAAACGCATACAGACTCTGGCTGCCGAGAAACTTCATCAACACACCCGCCAGCAACGGCCCGATGCTCGCGCCGACGCCATACGTCACCAGCAGCATCGCCGTCAGCGAAACCCGGCGATCGCCCTCAACGTGGTCATTGGAAAACGCCACCGCCAGCGGATACAGACAGAACTGCACCAGCGAGCAGAAGAAGCCGACCACAAACAGCACCTCCAGCGGCACCTCCGGCATGATCGCCAACGGCAGCGCCGCCACCGCGAGGAACCCGGCAAAGCAGCGAATCAGCAGCGCACGATCATAGCGGTCGGACAACCAGCCCAGCGGCCACTGCACCAGCAGCCCGGCAAAAATGCAGCTACCCATGAACAGACCGACCTGCTCGGTCGAGAGCCCTTGCTGCGAGGCATACAACGGCGCCAGACCGTAAAACGCACCGATGATCAAACCGGCGCCGAGCACCGTACTCAGCGACTGCGGCACACGTTTAATGAAGAAGCGCGGCTCCATCGGCGCAGGATGCAGCGGCGCCGGGTGAATCCGTCGGGTCAGCGTCACCGGCACCAGGCACAGGGCGAAACACAGCGCGACCAACATCAACAGCTCCGGCCCCAGCCCCGGGTGCATGACCAGAATCAGTTGACCCAACACCAGCCCCAGATACGAAGCGATCATGTATCCGCTGAACACCATCCCACGCTGATTGGCATCGGCCTGCTCGTTGAGCCAGCTCTCGATCACCATGTATTGACACATCATGCCCAGACCGACAATCGTCCGCAGCACCAGCCACGCCGGCAGCCAGTCCACCAGACCATGCCCGAGCACCGCCGCACCGACGATCCCGGCGCACGCCGAATACGCCCGGATATGCCCAACACGGGCGATCAAGCGGTGACCGATCTTGCCGCCCAGCACCAGACCAAAATAGTTGCAGGCCATCAGCGCACCGACCCACAGCCCGTCGACATTGTCGGCGGCCAGGCGCAAAGCCAGATAAGTAGACAAAAGGCCCGAGCCGATCAACATCATCAGCGAGGCGAAATACAGCGCTCGAAAGGATTTCCAGATTTGGCGCATCGGCGTTCCGAGCGGCTCCTTGCAGTGAGTCCGGGCTATCAAACGATAGCCCGGTGGCGACAGTTCGTCAGGCCTGGGCTGCTAGAACACGTCGTTCCCAGGGGGTAATTTCATCAAAGAAACTCGTCAACTCCATGGTCTTCGAAGCGATGTAGCCTTCGATGAACTCCTTGCCGAACAGTTCCATGGCCAATTGGCTACGTTTCAGACGTTCGAGTGCGGCATGCAAGGTACACGGCAGCGACAGATTGTCCGGGACTTCGAATTCACCCTGAATTGCTTCGGTCGGTTCCAGCTCATGCTCGATGCCATGCAAGCCCGCGGCCAGGCTGGCGGCGATTGCCAGATACGGGTTGGCGTCGGCGCCCGGCAAACGGTTTTCGACCCGACGGGCTACTGGTGAACTGGCGGGAATCCGTAAGCCGGCGGCGCGATTGTCATGTGACCAGCAGGCATTGTTCGGTGACGCGAATGGATGGCACAGACGCTGATAGGAGTTCACGTTGGGCGCAAACAGCGCGGTGAATTCAGCCATGCCCGCCTGCTGTCCGCCGATGAAGTGGCGGAACATTGCGGTCGGCTGGCCCTTCTCGTCACTGAATACATTTTTGCCGCTGCCGATCTCGACGATGCTCTGGTGAATGTGCATCGAACTGCCCGGCGTGTGCGCCAGCGGTTTGGCCATGCACACCACGGTCAGCCCGTGCTTGAGCGCGACTTCTTTGAGCAAGTGTTTGAACAGGAAGGTCTGGTCGGCCAGCAACAGCGGATCACCGTGCAGCAAGTTGATCTCAAACTGGCTGACGCCCATTTCATGCATAAAGGTGTCGCGCGGCAAACCGAGGGCCGCCATGCATTTATAGACTTCGTTGAAGAACGGCCGCAGACCGTTGTTGGAACTGACGCTGAACGCCGACTGCCCATCCTCGCGGCGACCGTCGAGACCAACGGGTGGGCGGAACGGTTGATTCGGATCGGTATTGGGCGCGAAGACAAAGAATTCCAGCTCGGTCGCCACCACCGGCGCCAGGCCCAACGCCGCATAACGGGCGATGACTTTCTTCAACTGGCCACGGGTCGACAGGTTGGAGCTTTCGCCTGTCAGCTCATCGGCATCGCAGATCGCCCATGCGCGCGGCTCGTCGCTCCACGGCAACGGATGAATCATGCTCGGTTCGGCCACCAGCGCCAGGTCACCGTCATCGCTGCCGTAAAACTTCGCCGCCGGGTAACCGCCCATGATGCATTGCAGCAGCACACCCCGCGCCATCTGCAAACGCCGCCCTTCGAGGAACCCCTCGGCGGTCATCACCTTGCCTCGCGGCACGCCGTTCAAATCCGGCGTGACACATTCAATCTCATCAATGCCCGTCAATCGCTGTGCGAGTGAGCGCTGGCCATCGGTTGTCATGACGCAATCCTTGTTGTTGTGCGAGCCGCGAACGGCGACCCGGACAAAATAGGCTGCGGCTGTTCGGAATATCAAGCAGCGTCAAATAAATATCCGATCTTCTGTAGGAGCTGCCGAAGGCTGCGATCTTTTGATGTTGCCGTTAGAAACAAGATCAAAAGATCGCAGCCTTCGGCAGCTCCTACACGGGGAGAACGTTGCCGTCAGGATCAGTCGAACGTCTCAGGGGAGAAAGAGGCTGAAGAGGCCGCCACCGAGTGGGCCGCCGTTGCTGATTTCGGTGCGTCCTTCGACGCCGTTGCGCTGATGCAATGCGGCAATACGGTTGGCGAAATACAGACCCAATCCCGTGCTGCCGCTGCTGTGATTGATGCCCTGCACGTAATCGGCCTGACGCTCAAGCATCTCGGTCGGGTAACCGGCGCCATCATCATTGATGGTCAGCACCAACTGCCCCGCCTCGTCGCTGACAGTAATCAGCAACGACTCGCGGGCATAACGAATCGCATTGTTGATGCAGTTGCCGAGCACCGAAGCAATCAGTTCACGGTCGAAGAAACCCAGCGGACACAGCGGATCAATTTCATAGGTGGCGATGATCCCGCGACTGGCGAACACTTCCTGATGCGCCGCCAGTTGCGCCTCGATGAAGTCGTCGAGCTCGTGATACGCCGGCTGCAACGGCATCTGATTTACACCGAGCTTATACAGCCCGAGCAACTGCACGAGCATGCCGTTGAGGTGAGCGAACTCGAAGTCGATCACGCCCAGCTCAGAACCCTCGCGCTGCGCTGGCGGCAACCGCGCCAGCCATTGGCTGTGCGCCTGCATGAGCATCGCCAGCGAGTTCTTCATGTCGTGAACGGTGGAGGCGATCACCGTGGAAAAATCCAGTGTTTGCTCGTCGTGGTTCATTCGCCAAACGCCTTGCTTTTCAGCTTCTGGTAACGCGCATGACGCGCGTCGGTGTCGGGCATCAGGCCGACCATTTTCAGGCAGGCCCGACATTCTTCCAGCTCCGCCGACGGCACCGACGTGTCGGTACCGTGCAGCAGCGACTGGGCCAAGTTCAGCGCAATACTGATGTTCTTCGGCTGCAACTTCAGCGCCTTGCGGAACACCTCGCGGGCCTCCACCAGATTGCCGGTCTTGTACACGCGCACGCCCTGACGGTTGAGGTCGGCAGCGGCGTTGCTCGAACTGAGGATAGTCGGGTCATCGGTGAGCTTGGCGATGTCTTTCATCACCGCCGGATCATCGCCGTAGATCTCCGCGCAACTCTTGAGCATCGAAGTGCCCGCCTCGGCCTGACCGAGCATTTGCAATTGCTTGGCCACCAACAACGCGGCCTCAGGACTCATGAATTGCTCCATGCCGTCGAGACGCAACATCGCTTGTTCGGTGAGTTTATCAGCGGTTTCGGCATCGTTGAGCAACAGGCTGGTGGCCTTCATCAACCGCGCACGAATTTGCAGGCCCGGGTCGCTCGGGTTTTCCTTGGCCACGGCGCTGAGCGTAGTGTTGATCTCCAGCCGCGTGCGCGTATCGAGACCGCGCTCGCTGCCCTTGCTGATCAACGCGTGGGCCAGACCGAGGTTGCTTTCCGCATCCTTGAAACGCGACTGCGCGCCCTGCGCCACGGCCTGCCGATAAGCCCGCGAGGCTGTGTCAAAATCTTCGTTGGTCATCGCCAGTTTGCCGAGCAAGGCCTGCCGGCGCACCGCCAGCGGCGACAAGCGAATCGCCTCTTCAAGCACCCGTTGCGCGCCTTTGGTATCACCCTCAGCCACCAGCACATCGGCCATGCCGTCATACAGCGACGGCATCATCGGAAACACCTTCAGGGCTTTTTCGTAAACGCCTTTGGCCTGCGCAATCTGCCCGCGCTTGAACAACAGTTTGCCCAACCCGGCAAACGCCCACGGCAACGGCCGGTCAGCAATGATGCCGTCGTAGAGGCGCTCCAGCGCTTCGTTCTGATTGAGATCACGCAACGCATCGGCGCGGTAACGCAGGCACAACGGCGAGTAGCGAATGTCCTGCTTGCACAACGCGATGCAGGCGTTGAGCACCTCAACCGGTTTGCCACGGTCGAGGGCCTGCAGAATCGGTTTGAGCAAAGTCTTGCGCTGCTCCAGACGCTCCAGTCGCTGCGCCAGACCCGAACGGTTGAACGGCTTGGTCAGATACGCATCCGGCTCATGCTCCAACGCACTTAGCACCATCGCCTGACTGGTCTCGGCGGTGACCATGACAAACACCGCTTCATGGCTGATGAGCTTTTCCAGCATCAGGTCTTCAAGCACCTGCTGGCCGTTCTTCTTGCCGTCGCCGAGATGGAAATCCTGCAGGATAAAATCGTAGGACTTCTGCGCACACATCTTCAGCGCTTGCTCACCGGTGTCCGCGGTGTCGACGTCCTTGACCCCAAGCTCACGCAGCATCGAGCGAACCGAACTGCGAAAATCCGAGAAATCATCGACGATCAGAAAACGCTTTTGGTGATACGACAGCATCGAAGATTTCCAGGCAATTGAAGTGAGGGCAATTTCGGGCGCGACGATGATAGCTGGCGGCAAAATGCTATCAAGGAATTTCACGCGACTTTGAAGTCACCGAGTACGTTATCGGCAACGGGTGGCGTTCCCTGAGGGTGGGTGCCTGAAGATTCCTGATGTGTTTGTCGGAGCGCGATGCTGAAAAAGAAACCAACTCAGCCAGATCACTTCCACATTGCTGGAACTCTCATACGAAAGGCACAAAAAAGCCCCACCAGGATTGTCCTGAATGGGGCTTTTGAAAGGTGGTGTCCCAGGCGGGGTTCGAACCTGCAACCTTCCCCTTAGGAGGGGGATGCTCTATCCAATTGAGCTACTGAGACACTAAGTTGTCGCGGGCAGACGCGGCGCGACGGACGGCGTGCATGGTAACGGCCAGGCCCTGATTTGTCATGTCATCCGTAGGGCTTTTTAAGTGTAGGCAGGCGCCCTGCAAGGCTGCGGGATGTTTTACCGTGCAATTTGCACTACCACAAAATGCCATCATTGCAGATTGCAACCTAGGCGCTGTGAAAAACCCTCTCAAATGCTTGTTTTTAAAGGACTTAACAGCGGTTAGACTGTTGGCACGGCGGCTGCTATGTCTGTTCCATAGAAGAACAATCGGAGTCCGCCTCATGAACAGCACCCTCTTGCTTGCAAACGCAATCGCATTGGCGGTCTTGGTGGGCTTTCACTTCGCCCCGGACAGTCATGAGACGGTCGCCCAGCGCATGCCACATTACCTGCAAGTGCAGAAGCAGCCGCAACTGGCGGTGCTGAGCGATCAGGGCAGCTACGGCCCAAGAGCTGTAAGCGAGGCTGATCAGGCTTTGCCGGCGCAGGTTTCCGAACGTCTGGTTTTTTGAAATATCTTCAGGAGTACAGCATGTCCAAATCAGCTGCAGGATTTCTGATCCTCGCCTTATTGAGTGGCGTTTTGCATTTTTCGCTGTTCGAGGACACCCAGGTCACCCTGCCCCTGATCGGCTGCGGCGTGTTTGCGGTGTTGTTTGTGCTGGCGCTGGTGGCCGGGCGCAGGATCAAGTTTGACCCGGTGCTGCGTTGAGATTGAGCACATCCAGCAATTGATTGACGGCGGTCGCCAGATCGCCGGAGTTGTCGATTAGATTCACGGGCGTGTCGCTGGCTCGTCTGTCTTTGAACAGCGCATTGCGCGCCAGCCTCGCATCGATTTGCTCAAGGGTCTCACGGCCTCGTTTGAGCAAGCGTTCACGCAGCACTTCATCCCTCACCGTCAACAGCACTGGCACTAGCGTTGGATACAACTCCTGCGCTTGTCGCAGATTGGCGCGCGAGCCATTCACCAAGACGTTTCGCCCGTCTTTAAGCCACTGATCCATTTCTACTGGAATGCCGTAAGCGAGGCCATTAGCGTGCCAGGCCAGCGCGAAGTCACCGGCTTGCTGGCGGCGCTCAAACTCTCCTGGCGTAACGCCGACCGCGTCCTCACCCACAGACTCCGCTGATCGGGTTATCACCCGGCGAATGATTTCGCAATTCATCGCACGCAAAGGTTCGCGTGCCGCCTCAATCAGGCTGTCCTTGCCTGAACCGGACGGCCCCATCAGATAAATAAGCTTGCCATCCATCCTGAAAATGCCCTCTGGCACGGGTCTGCCCCTAGTAAATCGGCAAATTGCCACTATCCTGTACAGGTAAGGAACAAGGATAGAAAGCCGCATAGCATGCACGTTCTGAGGTCTTTGGACACCCATTGATGTGCAACAGGAAGCGGCCAGTGATTCGGACGAAGGCAAAGATTTCAAACCAGTCCGCATTTCTGACAATTGGTGCTGGCATTACGCCTTTACCCGGCCCAATATTTGTCACAGAATTGACGCCAATGAACTGGCAATTTTGAGGCATGATGCGCGCCTCTTAACAATTCAGGTTGAACCATTTGGTCCGGATGCTTGTCCTATCACACATCCTGCGGCCATTCCCGAGAACCGCTCCCCTGAACTAACCGGTTAAATATATGCGCCCATTGAAACAGGCAATTTATTCCAGCCGTACGGCTGACAAGTTCGTCGTACGTCTGCCAGACGGAATGCGTGAACGCATTGCCGAGGTGGCTCGCAATCATCATCGCAGCATGAACTCCGAAATCATCGCGCGCCTTGAACAGAGCCTTATTCAAGAAGGTGCACTGGGCGAAGAGCTGAGCATGCGCCTTGACAGCCCTGAGCTGTCGCTTCACGAACGTGAGTTGCTGCAACGCTTCCGCCAGCTGTCGCACCGCCAACAGAACGCATTGGTGTCGTTGATCGCACACGACGCCGAGATGGCCGCAGACGCGTCCTGAGCTACACCGAATATCTCAAGCCAGCATGATTGCTGGCTTTTTTTTGCCTTCGATTTGGCTGATCAAACACGGTACCTGTGGCGAGGGGATTTATCCCCGCTGGGCTGCGCAGCAGTCCCAATGTTTTTGGGGCCGCTGCGCAGCCCAACGGGGATAAATCCCCTCGCCACAATGGTTTTGTATTGCCCGCTGTTTAGACATCAGGCACAAAAAAGCCCGCCAATTTGGCGGGCTCTTTGTTTGCAGCGGGTCAGAGCAGGAAGATTGTCGCCAACCCGAGGAAGATGAAGAAGCCACCGCTGTCGGTCATCGCGGTGATCATCACGCTGGCGCCCATGGCCGGGTCGCGGCCCATCTTGGCCAGCGTCATCGGGATCAGTACACCCATCAGCGCTGCCAGCAGCAGGTTGAGCGTCATTGCCGCCGTCATCACCACACCCAACGACCAGCTGCCGTAGAGCAGATAAGCGACCACACCGATCACCCCGCCCCAGACCAGGCCGTTGATCAAACCTACGGCCAGTTCCTTGCGCATCAGACGCGAGGTATTGCCGGTGCTGACCTGATCGAGCGCCATCGCCCGGACGATCATGGTGATCGTCTGGTTACCGGAGTTGCCACCAATACCCGCCACGATCGGCATCAACGCCGCCAGCGCTACCAGCTTCTCGATCGAGCCTTCAAACAGACCAATCACACGGGACGCAACAAACGCGGTGATCAGGTTGACTGCCAGCCACGCCCAACGGTTACGCAGCGATTTCCACACGGAGGCGAAGATGTCTTCCTCTTCACGCAGACCCGCCATGTTGAGGACTTCGTTTTCGCTCTCTTCACGAATCAGGTCGACCATTTCGTCGATGGTCAGACGACCGATCAGCTTGCCGTTCTTGTCGACCACCGGGGCCGAGATCAAGTCATAACGCTCGAACGCCTGAGCGGCATCGTAGGCGTCTTCGTCCGGATGGAAACTCACCGGGTCGCTGGCCATCACCTCGGCCACTTGCTTGTCCGGATCGTTGACCAGCAAACGCTTGATCGGCAGCACGCCCTTGAGCACGCCGTCGTAATCGACCACAAACAGTTTGTCGGTATGGCCCGGCAGCTCTTTGAGACGGCGCAGATAACGCAGCACCACTTCGAGACTGACATCCTCACGGATCGTCACCATCTCGAAGTCCATCAGCGCACCGACCTGCTCCTCGTCATAAGACAGGGCCGAACGCACGCGCTCACGTTGCTGGTTATCGAGGCTCTCCATCAGTCCATGGACGACGTCTCGCGGCAGCTCGGAAGCCAGGTCAGCAAGTTCGTCGGCGTCCATGTCCTTGGCCGCAGCCAGGAGCTCGTGATCGTCCATGTCGGCGATCAGCGTTTCACGAACGGAATCGGATACTTCGAGAAGAATATCGCCGTCGCGATCAGCCTTGACCAGTTGCCAGAGCGTCAGACGATCGTCCAGCGGCAAGGCTTCAAGAATGTAGGCAACGTCGGCGGAGTGCAGATCGTCGAGTTTGCGTTGCAACTCGACCAGATTCTGCCGGTGAACCAGGTTTTCCACCCGGTCGTTGTGCGCGCCTTCCTGGCGATGAGTCAGGTCTTCGACGACTCGTTGGCGCTGCAAAAGCTCGACCACTTGGGCCAGGCGATCCTGCAGGCTTTCCTGTGTTTTCTTTACTTCGATTTCGGACATAGGCGAACTCCACTCCCAGCAGCGGGGCACGCCGGAAGAATCAATCAGTCAATTCATGATTGGTGAAACGGGTTACTGAACAACTACTGGGTAAGTCCATGGAGGTTTTCCATAAGCCCCGGCGGGGCTGACGGGCGCAATGATACACGCCTGACGGTTTAATACGTTAAAAAATCACGGCTGAAACAAGCGCTTGCGAGACAAACCTGAGCGCCATCCTGATCCATGCAAATGCGACGACTCATCTTGAAAAGAAAACACACCGGCAGCGCAAAATGTAGCGACTACCCTTGAGCGTAGATCGTCATGGAGGACGTCGAATGCCACTCAAATCATCTTTTTTCGTACTGACTTTTTTGCTCTGCCTACCGCACGCCGGGGCCACGACCACCCTGCATCGCTGCGAAGCACCTGACGGCAGCATCACCTTCACCACGATGAGTTGCGCGCACGGCGAACACCTCTCCGTGCAGGAAGTACACCCCTACTCGCCCGGATCTGTGGTGGCGGTGATGCCTGAAGCCAATCACGAAGAAACATCCGGTATGAATACCAGAGGCCGAGCACCGGGCATTGTCGGCGGCGCGGAGCACATCTGCGGCAACGTGATCGACGCGAGACAACGCCGCCAGGCGATCATCAATCGGCGCGTTATCACAGGGATGAGCGCGCAAGATGTCGAAAGCGCTTTAGGCAAGCCGGACAAGATCAACATTCGGACATCGACGACCACGTATCGTTACGACCTCAAGCGAGGCCGAACAGCACAAATCGATTTTGATCAACGGGGATGCGTGAAGGAAAAAGCCAAATCCCGGACAGCAAAAAGCCCGCGATAAACGCGGGCTTTTCGGTATATGGTGCACTCGACAGGATTCGAACCTGTGACCGCTCGGTTCGTAGCCGAGTACTCTATCCAGCTGAGCTACGAGTGCATTTTGTGTTTTTAGCCCAGACCACAACTGGATGAAGCCAAGTTATCTGCATTGCTGCAAGTAACTCTTAAATGGTGCACTCGACAGGATTCGAACCTGTGACCGCTCGGTTCGTAGCCGAGTACTCTATCCAGCTGAGCTACGAGTGCATTTGTGTTTTTAGACCAGATCACATCTGGTTGAAGCCAAGTCATTTACATTGCTGTAACTGACTCTTAAATGGTGCACTCGACAGGATTCGAACCTGTGACCGCTCGGTTCGTAGCCGAGTACTCTATCCAGCTGAGCTACGAGTGCATTTGTTGCGCCGCATTATAGCCCGTCTAATCTCTATTCCAACCACTTTTTCTATTAATTTCAACAACTTACAGAAAAAGCCAGATTACGACGTACTAAGCAAATAATGGCGGAGAACGGGGGATTCGAACCCCCGACACCCTTTTGAGGTGTACTCCCTTAGCAGGGGAGCGCCTTCGGCCACTCGGCCAGCTCTCCGCAACACGGGGCGTATCTTAACCAACCTTTTCCCCGTTTGCAAACATAAAAATCGATAAAAATTAATGGCTTGGTTCTTCGTCCTTCTCTTTCTTTATACGCAGGTAAATTTCCTCACGGTGCACGGCAACCTCTTTCGGCGCGTTCACACCGATGCGCACTTGGTTTCCTTTAACGCCGAGCACGGTCACGGTGATTTCGCCGTCACCGATAATCAGGCTTTCTGCGCACCGACGGGTCAGAATCAGCATACCTTTCTCCTTACGCAATTCAGTTCAGGGACAACAGTCTGCAAAAAAAAGGCACCCGACCTACAACCGGAGCGATCGTAGCCCTACATGCCTGAGTATTGACCAGCGCGAGCAAAAGAACAGTCAGGGCTCACGCCATTCAAAAAAATAAAGGGCGCGGTCAGACCGCGCCCTTTGGTTGAACGGAATTACTCGCCTTGACGGGCCGGCGCATCCAGTTCGAAAGCCGTGTGCAGAGCGCGCACGGCCAGTTCCAGGTACTTCTCTTCAATCACCACGGAAACCTTGATTTCCGAAGTCGAGATCATCTGGATGTTGATGCTTTCTTTTGCCAGCGATTCGAACATGCGGCTGGCCACGCCTGCGTGGGAACGCATGCCGACGCCGACGATCGAGACCTTGGCAATCTTGATGTCGCCAACCACTTCACGGGCACCGATCTCGCGAGCGGTGTTTTCCAGCACGTTCTGTGCGGCCTGGAAGTCGTTGCGGTGTACGGTGAAGGTGAAGTCGGTGGTGTTATCGTGCGCGACGTTCTGCACGATCATGTCGACTTCGATGTTCGCGGCACTGATCGGGCCGAGAATCTTGAACGCCACGCCCGGGGTGTCTGGCACGCCACGGATGGTCAGCTTGGCTTCATCGCGATTGAAAGCGATGCCGGAAATGATCGGCTGTTCCATGGTTTCCTCTTCATCAATAGTAATGAGGGTGCCCGGACCCTCCTTGAAGCTGTGCAGTACGCGCAGCGGTACGTTGTACTTGCCGGCGAATTCCACGGCACGGATCTGCAACACCTTGGAACCGAGGCTGGCCATTTCCAGCATCTCTTCGAAGGTGATCTTGTCCAGACGCTGAGCGACCGGCACCACACGCGGGTCAGTGGTGTAAACACCATCAACGTCGGTGTAGATCTGGCACTCGTCAGCCTTCAACGCCGCAGCCAGTGCCACGCCGGTGGTGTCGGAACCGCCACGACCGAGGGTGGTAATGTTGCCGTGCTCGTCGACGCCCTGGAAACCGGCGACAACTACCACGCGACCTGCTTTCAGATCACCACGAATCTTCTGGTCATCAATCTGCAAGATACGCGCTTTATTGTGCGCACTGTCGGTCAGGATCCGCACCTGATTACCGGTGTACGACACCGCCGGCACACCGCGCTTGATCAGCGCCATGGCCAACAGGGCAATCGTCACCTGCTCACCGGTGGAAACAATCACGTCCAGCTCACGCGGAACCGGTTGACCGTCGCCACTGATTTGCTTGGCCAGATCGATCAGACGGTTGGTTTCGCCGCTCATTGCAGACAGCACAACCACCAGGTCATCGCCGGCATCGCGGAATTTCTTAACCTTGTCGGCGACCTGCTCGATTCTCTCGACAGTACCGACCGAGGTGCCTCCAAATTTCTGTACGATCAAAGCCATTTCAAAGCCGCCTCTGCCCATGAAGGGCGCCCAATAATCACTCGAACAGCCGCCGCGCCCGCCACTAGACTGCGAGCACGACGGACCGTCTTATAAACCCTGCTCGACGAATGGAACGGTCAGCGCCAGTGCACCATCCAGCGCGCCGGCATCAACGCCACCGCCCTGCGCCATGTCCGGACGACCACCGCCCTTCCCGCCCACTGCCGCAGCAGCTTGCTTCATCAAATCACCGGCTTTGAGTTGGCCAGTCAGGTCTTTGGTTACGCCTGCAACCAGAACGACCTTTTCCTCATGGACACTGCCGAGCAGGATCACTGCGCGGCCGAGTTTGTTCTTCAACTGATCAACCAGCGCCAGCAGCGCCTTGGCGTCCTGACCATCCAGACGTGCGGCCAAAACCTTCACGCCTTTGACGTCCAGTGCCGAGGACGACAGATCATCGCCCGCCGCACTCGCCGCCTTGGCTTGCAACTGCTCGAGTTGCTTCTCCAGTTGGCGATTGCGCTCGAGCACAGCCGACAGCTTGTCGATCAGGTTGTCGCGGCTGCCCTTGACCAGGCTGGCCGCTTCCTTGAGTTGTTCTTCTGCAGCATTCAAGTAAGCCAGTGCCGCAGCACCGGTGACCGCTTCGATACGACGCACACCCGAAGCCACACCGCCTTCGCTGATGATTTTCAGCAGACCGATGTCGCCGGTACGGTTGGCGTGGATACCGCCGCACAGTTCGACGGAGAAATCACCGCCCATGCTCAGCACGCGTACGTTGTCGCCGTACTTCTCGCCGAACAGCGCCATCGCGCCTTTGTTCTTCGCGGTTTCGATGTCGGTTTCTTCGGTTTCAACCGCGGAGTTCTTGCGAATCTCGGCGTTGACGATGTCTTCCAGCGCTTTGATCTGCTCAGGTTTGATCGCTTCAAAGTGGCTGAAGTCGAAACGCAGGCGCTGACTGTCGACCAACGAACCTTTCTGCTGAACGTGCTCGCCCAGAACCTGGCGCAGTGCAGCGTGCAGCAAGTGCGTGGCCGAGTGGTTCAACGAAGTGGCGTGACGCACTTCGGCGTCGACGTGGGTTTCCACTGGCGCGCCGATGGTCAGGCTGCCCGAATCCAGCACACCGTGGTGCAGGAAAGCGCCGCCGGTTTTGGTGGTGTCGCGCACGTCGAAACGGCTGCTGCCGGCCTGCAGATAACCGCAGTCGCCGATCTGGCCGCCGGACTCAGCGTAGAACGGCGTCTGATTCAGAACGATCACCGCCTCTTCGCCTTCATTCAAGACGTCGACCGACTGGCCATCTTTATAGATAGCAACGATTTTTGCCGAACCGCTGGTGTCTTTGTACCCGGTGAACTCGGTGGCCACGTCAACCTTGACCAAGGTGTTGTAGTCCAGACCGAACGAGCTGGCCGAACGCGCGCGAACACGCTGGGCTTCCATCTCACGTTCGAAGCCGACTTCATCGACAGTCAGGCTGCGCTCGCGGGCGATGTCGGCGGTCAGGTCCATCGGGAAACCATAGGTGTCGTAGAGTTTGAACACTACGTCGCCCGGCACCACGGTGCCTTTGAGTTCCAGCAAATCCTGCTCGAGAATTTTCAGGCCGTGCTCCAGAGTCTTGGAGAACTGCTCTTCTTCAGCCTTGAGCACGCGCTCGATGTTGCTTTGCTGCTTCTTCAGTTCCGGGAAGGCTTCGCCCATCTCGGCAACCAGTGCGGCAACGATCTTGTAGAAGAAGCTGCCGGTAGCGCCCAGCTTATTACCGTGACGGCAGGCGCGACGGATGATCCGGCGCAGTACATAACCGCGACCTTCGTTGGACGGCAGCACACCGTCGGCGATCAGGAAACCGCACGAACGAATGTGGTCGGACACGACTTTCAACGAAGACTGATCGCCGTTTTCGCAGCCGATCGCTTCAGCCGAGGCCTTCAGCAGGTTTTTGAACAGGTCGATGTCGTAGTTGGAATTGACGTGCTGCATCACCGCACTGATCCGCTCCAGGCCCATGCCGGTGTCGACCGACGGTGCAGGCAACGGATGCAAGACGCCATCGGCGGTGCGGTTGAACTGCATGAACACGTTGTTCCAGATCTCGATGTAACGGTCGCCGTCTTCTTCCGGCGAGCCCGGCGGGCCGCCCCAGATGTGGTCGCCGTGATCGTAGAAAATCTCGGTGCATGGGCCGCACGGGCCGGTATCGCCCATGGTCCAGAAGTTGTCGGAGGCGTACGGCGCGCCTTTGTTGTCGCCGATACGGATCATGCGCTCGACCGGCACACCGATTTCTTTGGTCCAGATGTCATACGCTTCGTCGTCGGAGGCGTAGACGGTGACCCAGAGTTTTTCCTTCGGCAGTTGCAGAACGCCGGTCAGGAAGGTCCACGCGTAGGTAATCGCGTCTTTCTTGAAATAGTCACCGAAGCTGAAGTTACCGAGCATTTCGAAGAACGTGTGGTGACGAGCGGTATAACCGACGTTTTCCAGGTCACTGTTCTTGCCACCGGCACGCACGCATTTCTGGCTGCTGGTCGCACGGGTGTACGCACGTTTTTCCTGGCCCAGGAAGCAGTCCTTGAACTGGTTCATCCCCGCGTTAGTGAACAGCAGGGTTGGGTCGTTGCCCGGAATCAAAGAGCTGGAGGCTACACGGGTGTGGCCTTGCTCTTCGAAGAAGCGAAGGAAGGCTTCACGGATTTCTGCGCTTTTCATTAGGTTCTTCCACGGAGGCTGCGGCCAAAGGCCTGTTCGAAACGTCAACAGACGAAGCGACGGCAAAGGGCCGCATTATATCGGCCCTGCGCGCGGGGTACAGCGTGTTTATACGATAGAAACGGTCAATTGGACGGCTAACGCTGTCACTTGCGCGAAAAGTCGACGAATGTCGCGATCACTTGCTCGATTTGCGCGCGACTGACGTCCATGTGCGTGACCATACGCAGACGCGCGGCGGCGCTCAACTTGATCCCGCGTTCGCCGGCAAACGCCTTGATCGCTTCGGCTTTGTCGCCCATTTGCACATAAACCATGTTGGTTTGCACCGGTTCAACGCTGAAACCTGCTTCACGCAGACCATCGGCCAAAAACTGCGCGTTGGCGTGGTCATCCGCCAGGCGTTCGACGTTGTGATCCAGCGCATACAGCCCCGCCGCCGCCAGCAACCCGGCCTGACGCATGCCGCCGCCGACCATTTTGCGCAAACGCCGGGCCTTGCCGATCAGTTGCCCGGAACCGCACAGCACCGATCCCACTGGCGCACCGAGGCCTTTGGACAGGCACACCGATACCGAATCGAAATACTGGGTGATCTCCCGCGCATCAACCCCGAGCTTGACCGCCGCGTTGTAAAGTCGCGCGCCGTCGAGGTGCAACTGCAAGCCGTGGTCTTGGGTGAATTTACGCGCCCGCGCCAGATATTCCAGCGGCAGCACTTTGCCTTGCATGGTGTTTTCCAGCGCCAGCAAACGGGTGCGAGCGAAATGGAAGTCGTCCGGTTTGATCGCCGCCGCGACTTGATCCAGATCCAGCGAACCGTCGGCCTGCACTTCCAGCGGCTGCGGTTGAATCGAACCGAGCACCGCCGCGCCGCCGCCCTCGTACCTGTAGGTGTGCGCCTGCTGACCCACGACGTATTCGTCGCCGCGCTCGCAGTGCGCCATCAATCCCAACAGATTGCTCATGGTGCCGGTCGGCACGAACAGCGCTGCGGCAAAGCCCAAGCGTTGAGCCAGTTCGGCTTCCAGACGATTGACCGTCGGGTCTTCGCCGTACACATCGTCACCGGTGTCGGCCGCGGTCATCGCGTCGAGCATGGCGGGTGTCGGTTGGGTGACGGTGTCGCTGCGAAGATCGATAACGCTCATGAACCTGGCCTCAATTCAGCAGGGGAAATCCCTTTACGAAGGTCAATTACTGCGGTCATGAGGCAGATTATTCAAGCCTTTAATGAGAAAAGGCCACGTAACTCCTCAGGAAAGCGCAATCCATGTGGGAGCGGGCTTGCTCGCGAAGGCGGACTGCCGGACAACATTTGCGTTGAAGGTTAAATCGCTTTCGCGAGCAAGCCCGCTCCCACAGGTTGTGTATTTCGGTCGGCCGGTATTGAGTATGCAAGCCCTGAAAATATGTGTTAAAAACGCTGCGCCGCCCGCGAAAGGGCGGCAAAAACGTTCTCAGGGCGGGGTGCAATTCCCCACCGGCGGTAATTGCGCGCAATGCGCATAGCCCGCGAGCGCTTGGCGACGAATACGACTTCGGTTGAGATCGGCGGCAAGGTCAGCAGACCCGGTGTGATCCCGGGGCCGACGGTCATAGTCCGGATGAAGAGAGAACGGGATTAACGCCAAAGGGCCGTCCGCGCGATGTTGTGCGTGTGCGCACCCTTGAATCCCTTTCGATTCATAACGCCCTGTTTTTCACACAAACAGGAGTCAGAACATGCAACCCACCGCTATCGACAGCAAAAGCAAACACCCACACGGCGAGCGCGTTGCGTTCATCCAGGCCTGCTGGCACAAAGAAATCGTCGACCAGAGCCGTAAAGGCTTCGTCGCCGAAATGATTGCCCTGGGTTATCAGGAATCGGACATCGACATCTTCGAAGTCGGCGGCGCTTTTGAAATGCCTCTGCACGCCAAATTGCTGGCCAAAACCGGTCGTTACGCCGGCATCGTTGCCGCAGCCCTGGTGGTGGATGGCGGCATCTACCGTCACGAGTTCGTCGCCCAATCGGTGGTCAGCGGCCTGATGCAAGTGCAACTGGAAACCGAAGTGCCGGTGTTCTCGGTGTCGCTGACGCCGCATCACTTCCATGCGGGTGACGAACATCAGAAATTCTTCTTTGAGCACTTTGTACACAAGGGTCAGGAAGCGGCGCGGACTTGCGCGGATACGCTACGCAAGGTTCGCGCACTGCGCCGTACCGAGCCGCATGCAGTAGCCGTCTAAGTCTCTAAAGATCGTTCCCACGCTCTGCGTGGGAATGCCTCAATGGACGCTCAGCGTCCGCTTTGAGACGCGGAGCGTCCCGGGCTGCATTCCCACGCGGAGCGTGGGAACGATCATCGGGTCAGGCGAGGTTTTCGTCGCTGGTCGGGACGATCAGGATGCCCGCGCGCAGGCCGTTCTTGACCTTGGGATTAGGGAAGATGATTCGTGCGCCCTCTTCCTCAATGATCCAGCGGGTATTGGCCAGATCCTCGGCCAACACATAGCCCATCTCCAACTCGGAAAAGTTTTCGACGTCCTGCGGCAGGTTCAGGCGGAACGCATCGCTGTGCTTGATGATTTCCCGCGCGACACTGAACAACTGCAAACCATCCAGCTGCGCTTCAGCCATCTCTGGTTCAGTGCCTTCAATGATCTGCTTTAAGCGAGTTTCCAGCAGCGAGACGTTAACCCCGTCGTTCTGCCCGAACGGCCGCGCCTTGCCCAGTTCCAGCGTGAAAGCCTCGGCGCCGAGCTTGTCGTAGGTGTAAGAGCTGAACACGATCGAAGGTTTGTTCTGCAGCAGCACCGCTTCCATCCCGGCAGCGCGCAGGCGCGCCAGTTCAAGGCGTGAATGCTGGCGACCTTCTTTCCACGGATACAGCGCGAACTGCTCGATCTTCGAACCGCGAATCGCTGTGTGCAGGTCGTAGTGCAGGCGCTGGCGATCCGGCAGGCTGAAGAAACTCGCCGCCAAACGTTCCAGCTCACAGGCTCGCAGTGCTTCTGTGCCACTGCTTTGTTCGTGACGGCCATTGAACAGCCGATTGACGTCCTGCTCGACAAAGCGCTCGCCTTTGCGAATCGCCTCGGGGTTGCCGAACAGGAACAGAATGCGTGCGCGCGGCTTCAGATCGCCGCGTGCGATGTCGTGCAGCAGCCGATCAAGCAACTCGATCGGCGCTGTTTCGTTGCCATGGATCCCTGCCGACAGCAGTAGATCCAGGCCATTGTCGCGCGCTTCGGGTGGCCGGACTTCCAGCGCCCCCTCGCTCAACCAGCGCATGCGCACGCCTTCGACAGTCAGTTGAGTCTTCTCCGCCGGTTCGCGGCCGGCGAGGGTCAGTTCAAGCAGTTTGCCGAGGGCGAGCATAGAGCGGTTTCCTTAGTGGTCGTGGTTGCAATCCGGGCCGTGCACGTGGTCTTCGTCGTCGCCAGCGTCAGCCGGTTCCATTTCCAGTTGCAGACTTACCAGATTAGTCGCCAATGGGCGCAGCAGCAGGTTGGCGTATTCGGCGTCACCTTCTTCAACGTCCACGCCGATCAGCAACTGGCCACGGCCGTCCTGCTGAATCCACAGCTCTTTGCCTTGCCACATGACCGCAACGCGGGTGCAGGAGGTCTCCAGTTGCGTGCCGTCGGTGTCTTCAAGGATCAGCTGCAGGGAATCGCTCATGTTTTTACTCTCTTGGTGAGACAAGCCGCGCGCCGCGTTCAGGCGGCGCGCCGGCCATCAATTGATCTGGAATGGATAAACCGCGCCCAGTTTAAGGATTTGCGTCAGTTCATCCAGTGCCGTCCGGCATTCAAGTAGCAACTGCGGATCCGCCAGATCAGTTTCGCTCAGGCGGTCGCGGTAGTGCTTCTCGACCCATGCGGTCAACGAACCGTACAAAGGTGCGGTCATGATAACCCCTGGGTTGACGGCTGCCAGTTCGGTTTCGTTGAGCGCGACGCGCAGTCGCAGGCACGCCGGGCCACCGCCGTTCTGCATGCTTTGCTTGAGATCGAAAACTTTCACTTCGCGGATCAGACCGCCGGAGCTGGTCAGGCTTTGCAGGTAAGCCCAGACGCGTTCGTTGGCCTGGCACTCTTGCGGCACGATCAACAGCATCGAACCGTCAGGACGCGAGAGCAATTGGCTGTTGAACAGGTACGAGCGCACCGCGTCATCCACGGTGACTGCCGAACGCGGCACACACACCGACTGGAAGTTGCCACCGACTTTGGCCAGTTTGCTTTGCAGCTCGGCCAGCATCGACTCGGTGTCGAGGAACGCGTCCTCGTGATAGAACAAGACCTCGCCATTACCCACAGCAATCACGTCGTTGTGGAACACGCCCTGATCGATCACGTTCGGGTTCTGCTGGGCGTAAACCACGCCTTCGTCACGCAGACCGTGCAGGCGCGCAACGGCTTGCGAGGCTTCGAGGGTTTGCCGCGCCGGGTACTTTTGCGGCGCCGGGAAACGGTTATCGAATGCGCTGCGACCGAACACGAAGAACTCAACGCCCGCCTCGCCGTACTCACGGCAGAAACGCGTGTGGTTGGCCGCGCCTTCGTCGCCGAACTGCGCCACCGCCGGCAACGCGGCGTGATGGGCGAAGTGCTGCTGATTGGCGAACATTGCGCCGAGCACACGGCTGGTGGTCGGGTGCTCGATGCTGCGGTGGTATTTGCAATTGAGGTTGGCGGCGGTGAAATGCACGCGACCGTCAGCAGTGTCGGCACTCGGGCTGACCGTGGCGGCGTTGGCCACCCACATGCTCGACGCCGAGCAACTGGCAACCAACAGCGGCATGGCTTCTTTGGCGGCGCGCTCGATCACTTGCGCGTCGGTACCGCTGAAACCCAGACGGCGCAGAGCGGCCACGTCCGGACGTTCCTGCGGTGCCAGTACGCCTTGCTGAAAGCCCATTTCCATCAGCGCTTTCATCTTCGCCAGACCTTGCAGCGCCGCTTCCTTCGGGTTCGAGGATTGCTGGCTGTTGCTCTGGGACGCAACGTTGCCGTAGGACAGACCACCGTAGTTATGGGTCGGCCCCACTAGACCGTCAAAATTGACTTCATAGGATTTCATCAGCGAGGCTCCACGAGAATCTGTTGTTATAGGCTTCAGTAACTATTCTTTTAGACCGCAGCGCGGCCTTCGCGAGCAAGCTCGCTCCCACAGGGATCTTCATCGCACTTGTGGGAGCGAGCTTGCTCGCGAATGGGCATCACGCCATCTTCACGCCGGGTGTCAGAGAGGCAGGCAATACCAGGCTCGGTGTTTCCAGCGACGCCACCGGGTACGCGCAGTAATCCGCCGCGTAATAGGCGCTGGCGCGATGATTGCCGGAAGCACCCACCCCACCAAACGGCGCGCTGCTCGCAGCGCCGGTCAGTTGTTTGTTCCAGTTGACGATGCCGGCGCGGCTTTCCAGCCAGAACTGCTGATAACGCGCTTCGGAATCCGACAGCAAACCCGCAGCAAGCCCATAAGCGGTGTTGTTGGCTTCAACGATCGCTGCTTCAAAATCAACGTAGCGGATCACTTGCAGCAACGGGCCGAACAGTTCTTCGTCCGGACGCTCGGCAACCGCCGTCACATCAACGATGCCCGGCGTCAGCAACGCGGCTTGTGCTTGCGGCTGAGTCATTTCCAGCAGCGACACCGCGCCGTTGGCCAGCAGATGTTCTTGAGCGTCCATCAGCGCTTTCGCCGCGCCGAGGGAAATCACCGAGCCCATGAACGGTGCCGGTTGCTGATCGAATGCGCCGACTTCAATGGTCGCGCTGACTTCAACCAGACGCTTGAGCAGGCTGTCGCCCCACGCGCCTTGCGGCACCAGCAAGCGACGTGCGCAGGTGCAACGCTGACCGGCAGAGATGAACGCCGACTGAATAATCGTGTAAACCGCTGCATCCCGATCCGCGACCTGATCAACCACCAGCGGGTTGTTACCGCCCATCTCCAGCGCCAGAATCTTGTCCGGACGACCGGCGAATTGCTGGTGCAGATGATTGCCCGTGCGGCTAGAACCGGTGAAGAACAGACCGTCGATGCCCGGGATCGCGGCCAGCGCGATACCGGTTTCCCGGGCGCCTTGCAGCAGGTTCAGAACACCCGCTGGCAGACCGGCTTCGATCCAGCACTTGACCGTCAGCTCGGCCACTTTCGGGGTCAGTTCGCTCGGCTTGAACAGCACGCTGTTACCCGCCAGCAGCGCCGGCACGATGTGGCCGTTTGGCAAGTGGCCAGGGAAGTTGTAAGGGCCGAATACTGCGACCACGCCGTGCGGTTTGTGGCGCAGCACAGCAGTGGCGTCGCCCAACGGGCCGCTCTTCTCGCCGGTACGCTCGCGGTAGCTCTGCACCGAAATCGCGATCTTGTTGACCATGCTGGTCACTTCGGTCGCCGATTCCCACAGCGGTTTGCCGGTCTCTTCACCAATGGTGCGAGCCAGTTCGTCAGCGTGGTTTTTCAGCGACGCGGCGAAAGCTTCAAGCACCGTGATGCGCTCGTCCAGCGTGCGACGCGCCCAGCCTGGAAACGCCTGACGCGCAGCTTGCACAGCCGATTCAACCTGAGCCGCCGTGGCGCCCTCCCCCGACCACAGCACTTGCTGGGTCACCGGGTTCAGCGATTGAAAGGCCTCGCCCTGACCGGCCAGCCACTCACCTGCGATGTATAGCGAATTCATTATTTCGACTCCCGTGCAGCGGACAACGCCACGGCGCGCACTTGATCGCCAGCGTTGAGTTGAAGACGTTTGGCGGTCTGCGGATCGACCACCAAAGTACCGGCAGCGAGACGCGCCGGCGCAGCGGTGATGCGGCAGTCTTCGCGCTTGCGGTTATGGATGATGAACGGCGTGGCGTCGTCGCCCGGCGTACCCACGGCGAGCACCAGCGCTTCGCTGTCACGCACCGCGCGGATCTTGCCGGTTTCGCATTCGATGGCCGGGCCGGCGTCGAAGATGTCGACGTAACCCTGATAGCTGAAACCTTCGCCCTTGAGCATCGCCAAGGCTGGCTCGGTGTCCGGGTGAACCTGGCCGATGACCTGACGCGCGCCTTCGGACAGAAAGCAGGTGTACAGCGGGAATTTCGGCATCAGTTCAGCGATGAACGCCTTGTTGCCGACACCGGTGAGGTAGTCGGCCTGGCTGAATTCCATCTTGAAGAAGTGCCGACCGAGGCTTTCCCAGAACGGCGAACGGCCGGCGTCATCGGAGACACCGCGCATTTCGGCGATGATCTTGTTGCCGAACAATTCAGGGAATTCCGCGATGAACAGCATCCGCGCCTTCGACAGCATGCGACCGTTCAGACCGCTGCGGTAATCGGCGTGCAGGAACAACGAGCACAGCTCGGAATTACCGGTCAGGTCGTTGGCCAGAAACAGCGTCGGAATCTCGCGATAGATATTCAGTTCTTGCGAGGCGCTGACGGTGAGGCCGACACGGAAGTTGTACCAAGGCTCACGCATGCCGACCGCGCCGGCAATGGCGGAAATCCCCACCACGCGGCCGTCATCGTCTTCGAGCACGAACAGGTAGTCCGCATCACCACGGCCGGCTTCGCCGCGAAAGGTCTTCTCGGCCCAGCCGACCCGATGGGCCAGACGTTCTTCGTTGGCCGGCAAAGTGGTCAGGCCGGTGCCGGTGCTACGGGCCAGGTCGATCAGCGCGGATAAATCGCTGCTGCGTACGGGACGAACAATCATGCTATCTCCTCAAACGGGCCGCCTTCGCCACCCGTGAAACTCGCTAAGGCGTTAAACCGCCACCAGGCGCACGCTGGCACCTTCACCGACGCCCAGGGCTTCGGCCGCTTCCAGATCCAGAGTCACCGGTTTACCCGGCGCGTAATCCAGTTCCAGCAGCACCGCGCGGTAATCCTGCAACTGCGCGTTCGCCACCAGATACTGGCGCCCGGCGCCTTTCACCGGCTCGCCGATCTTCACTGGCACCACACGGCTTTGGGCGATCGAACGGATCCCCGAAACACGCGCATGCAGGGTCGGGCCACCGTCGAAAATGTCGATGTAGTGATCGGTCTCGAAGCCTTCGCGCATCAGGATGTCGAAGGTGATCTGCGCACGCGGGTGCACTTGGCCCATCGCCTCTTGGGCGGAATCCGGCAGCAACGGCACGTAGATCGGGTAATGCGGCATCAATTCGGCGAGGAACGTGCGGCTTTTCAGCCCGCACAGGCGTTCGGCTTCGGCGTAATTGAGGTCGAAGAAGTTACGACCAATCGCGTCCCAGAACGGCGAGTCGCCATTCTCATCGCTGTAACCAACGATCTCGGTCACCACCGAATCAGCGAAACGTTCGGGATGGCTGGCGACGAACAGCAGACGGCCACGGGAATTCAGCTCCGACCACGGCGACCCGACCAGCTCACGCTGCACGTAGAAACTGGTCAGCAAGCTGTTGCCGGTCAAGTCGTGGCACTGCGAGAGCACGTGAATCTTGTTGTGGATCTTCAACTCGCGGGAGGCGTGGACGAAGGTCTCGTTACGGAAGCTGTAGAACGGCTCCGAGTAACCGGCGGACGCGACAATCGCCGAGCAACCGACCAGTTTGCCGGTGGTGGATTCTTCGAGAACGAAGAAGTAACTCTCTTCACCGTTGAAGCTCACTTCGGCGGAAAACGACGCTTCGCTCGCGGCGATCTTGTCGCTCAGACGTTCCACGTCATCCGGCAAGGAAGTGACACCAATCGGGCTGTCCGCAGCCAGACGCTGTACCTCGCCCAGATCAGCCATTTGCGCGGGGCGCATCACCAGCATGGTGTCACTCCTTTTCTCTTATCAATTCACAGAAAAAATAACCGGGCCTACATGGAGATCAATGTAGGAGTGAGCCTGCTCGCGATTGCGGTCTGTCAGAAACCAATGAGTTGACTGACATAACGCAATCGCGAGCAGGCTCACTCCTACAGTTGATCTGGTCCGGCATCAAAATTTTGATCGACGCCTGAAAAGCTCCAGGCGCCGAAAGGTCTATCAGGCTTGCGTCAGTGCTGCAGCAGCGCGCTCGAAACGATCCAGACCGGCATCGATATCAGCGTCTTCCACCACCAGGCTCGGGGCGAAACGGATCACGTCCGGGCCGGCTTGCAGAATCATCAGGCCTTCTTTTTCAGCGGCGTTGAAGATGTCTTTAGCCTTGCCTTTCCACGCATCGCTGAGCACGCAACCGATCAGCAGACCGAGGCCACGCACCTGAGTGAACAAGCCGTATTTCTCGCCGACCTGCTCAAGGCGTGCCTTGAACTTGTCGTGCTTGGCGTTCACGCCGTTCAGCACTTCCGGGGTATTGATCACGTCGATCACCGCTTCAGCGACCGCGCACGCCAGCGGGTTGCCGCCGTAGGTGGTGCCGTGAGTGCCGACAACCAGATGTTTGGCCAGCGCTTCGGTGGTCAGCATCGCCGCGATCGGGAAACCGCCGCCCAGGCTCTTGGCGCTGGTGAGGATGTCCGGAGTCACGCCGTAATGCTGGTAGGCGAACAGCTTGCCGCTGCGGCCCATGCCGGTTTGCACTTCGTCGAATACCAGCAGCGCGTTGTTCGCGTCGCAGAGTTCGCGGGCACCTTGCAGGTACGCCAATTCGGCTGGCAGCACGCCGCCCTCGCCCTGGATCGGTTCCAGCACGACCGCACAGGTCTTGTCGGAAACCGCCGCTTTCAGCGCGGCCAGGTCGTTATAAGGAACGTGGGTGATGCCGGTGATTTTCGGGCCGAAACCGTCGGAGTACTTCGACTGGCCACCGACGTTAACGGTGAACAACGTACGGCCGTGGAAGCTGTTCAGCGCAGCGATGATTTCGTATTTCTCAGTGCCGAAACGGTCGAACGCAACACGACGGGCCAGCTTGAAAGCGGCCTCGTTGGCTTCAGCGCCGGAGTTGCAGAAGAACACGCGCTCGGCGAACGTGGCGTCGATCAGCTTGTGCGCAAGACGCAGGGCTGGCTCGTTGGTGAACACGTTGGACACGTGCCACAGCTTGTTCGCCTGTTCGGTCAATGCACCGACCAGCGCCGGGTGCGCGTGGCCCAATACGTTAACGGCAATCCCGCCGGCGAAGTCGATCAGCTCGCGGCCGGCCTGATCCCAGACGCGGGAACCGGCGCCACGCACCGGAATGAAAGCGGCAGGCGCGTAGTTGGGAACCATTACCTGGTCGAAATCGGCGCGTTGTACCGCAGCGTGCTCAACGGACATCGGAGTCTCCTGAAGAGGAACACCCGCCTGAAACTGGCGAGCGATGGGGGGATTGTAAGGACAGTTTTCAGCCCGGCCTTGCCGCCAAGCGACAACTTCTTATAGCGCAAACCCCGGATTTTCCCGGGTTTACGGCAATGCGACATATAGCGTCGCAAAGGCGCAGTTTAAACTGCCCGGGCGGATCTGCGGTGGCTTCACTGTATTTGATCGAAGAATTCCATGTGCGGTAACTATGTACCGCACATGATGATTTTTTTTCTGATTTGCTGGGCGCTCTCCACACGCTAATGGATGAGCGTATGAACCTGTCACAACCGCTTCAACCTACCGTCCGTCTCGACGCTTTCGTGGCCGAGCACGACGACACACATTTTCTGCATTTGCATCACGCCACACCTGATTGGCTGGCGAACGCTTCGGCACTTCGAAGACATGCTTTGCGGCGCGGCACGCCACACCCTGAACCTGGGCTGGCAAGTTCTCCTCGTCGCCATCAGGCTCATCTGCGTACTCTGAATGCTCAGTACTGGACAGCGCAAAACCAGGTGGATCGCCTGCTCGCCGATCTCAAGGATGTCGACGCCTTTGCCGCGCCGTTGCTGACAGCGGCCATCAAGGATCAGGTCGGCCTGACACTCGACGTCAAAAACACCTTCGTGCGCCTGTACATTCCGGTGACAAATCCCTGGTTCGGATTCTCCACGGGCGCCCAGCGGATCTGGAGCGTGTCATTGCTGGATGCGGCGCTGCATAACTTCGAGCGCCACGAAACCGAAGCGGATGAGTTCGACCCCGACTCCTGCTTCATCACCCGGCCAGACGAGCACGCGCAATTCGAAACGCTCCCGGACATCACCCGGACGCTATCGATACCCGACTTCATCAAACTGTGCCGAACGCTCGATATCGGCGCGCAATACCAGCAGCATCTGCAACATCAACTGGGTGTCACCCGACCCGACGTCGCGGCGACCTTACGTTTGCACGTTGAAACCAGTCAGAAGGCTGCACTGAAATCGGCGCTGTTGTACGCGCGGATGAACAACGACATTCAGGAGGATCTGTTCCGCCTGATCAGCGGTTTGATCGACGGTCTGCAAGGCATGCGGCTCGACGGCGAACCCCTGCGCAGCCAGAGCCTGTCACTGCTGTCGTCTGAACTGCACGGCATCATTGTTTTTGCGCCCGACCTGAACAGCAGCGAACACGCCAGTCGCGTGGTGGTCTATGTGCCGAACGACCCAGTGCACCCGATCAAGGAATACGCCTCCAGCGCCGCCTTCTCCGCCGAACTGACGCGTCAGTTGCGCGAAAGCGACTACCAGGATTTTTTCAGTCGGTTTATTGCGCACAGCGAACGCGGCCGCTTCTTTTCAACACTCAAGGCACGCTTGACCCAGATTCAGTTTTACCCGCACGAACGAGGCGATCCAAAACCTGCCTGGCGTGAAGTAGCGGTTGAAAAACCCGACCTGCAGTTTCGCGCCCAGATCATCCAGGCATCGTTATGGCAGCAGCAATTCGAGGACGCACTAAACAAAATCCTCAACGACGGGCCAAGCCTTGCAGTACCAACAGCATCGGTTGATCAGCAGGCGCGTTGGGCGTTTTGGGATTCACTGGTGAACATCGCTTCATCACTGCTCAACGTCGCTGCTTTCGTGGCCATGCCGTTCGTGCCGTTTCTGGGCGAACTGATGCTGGGTTATATGGCCTATCAGTTTCTGGACGAGACTTTTGAAGGCATCATCGAATGGGCGCAGGGGCAACGCACCGAAGCATTTCTGCACCTGCTGGACGCGGTGGAATCGGTTGTGCAGTTGGGAACGTTCGCCGCTGGCGGCATGCTGGTCGCAGGCGAGTTTCGAAATGTGCTGCCGGAGCATGTCGTACGCTTTATCGACCGGTTCAAACCCGTCATCGCACCGAACGGAAAAACCCTCTACTGGAAAGCTGACCTTGCGCCCTACGAGCAAGATGTTTCGTTGGCGAAAGACTCCCTGCCGAATCAGCACGGCTTGCATCATGGCGATGGAAAACTACTGCTGCCGCTGGACGGCAAAGTCTTCGCCGTCAGACCTGAGCCAGGCACCAGCGGCTTTCGAATTGATCACCCGACCCGTGCGGATGCCTATCCTCCAGCGCTTCAACACTTCCACACGGGCACCTGGCAAACGGAACTTGATCGCCCGCTCACCTGGCCAACCGACAAACTGCTGCGACGGATCGGCCACACGGTCGACAGCCTGTCACCCACCGAACTGGAACACGCCCTCAGCAGCAGCGGTTATCACGAAGATGTGTTGCGCAAATTTCACGCTGAGCGCGAGCCACTTCCACCCTTGCTGGAGGACACCCTAAAACGCTTCAGCATCGACAAAGGCATTCGCACGTTCATCGATCAAATGAACAGCCCTCACCTCGCAGAATTTTCCCACGCCGAGCCGACCACCCAATTGCAACTGCTGACCGAACATTGCCCTTGGCCCGAGGACAAAAGCCTGCGTTTACTCAACGCTAAAGGCGAGACCGTTTGGCAAAGCAACCGCCAGGATTTGCCGATGATTGAGCTGTACGAACCGCCGCCGGGGTCAGGTGATCTGCTCACGAACCTGTTGGCGAAGCTAGATGAAAGTGATCTCAAGACACTATTGAAAGAAGAACCTGGCCGACCTCCCCAAGCCTTTACCGCACGAGCGCGCGCACTGCGCAAAACCTTGGCGGACATCGCCACCGAGCGTCGCAACATCCTGTTCAATGCACGCTACCGCGCACTCGAATACAGCACCGACGCGGCTTCGCGCGCACTCATCGACGCAACGCCCGGTCTCCCTACCAGCGTCGTCCGGGAAATCCTGCGCACTGCCACGGGCGAAGAACGCCAACAACTCAAGCAATCACTCGTCCCGAAACGGCTCATGCAACTGTCGCGCTGGGCCCTGGAGGACGTTCGCAGCAGTCGCGCCTTTGAAGGTTTGTACCTGGATTCGATCAACCCGCTGGACACTCATCGGCTGGCATTGCATTCACTCGAACGTGTCACGGGATGGCCAAAAAACCTGCGAATCGACGTCCGTGAATACGGTACTCGCGGCACATTGCGCGACAGTATTGACCCCGGCGATGCCACCCTGCACAAAACCCTGGTGCTGCTTGAAGACGGCCGTTACCAGGCTTTCGACGATGAGAGCCAGCCATTGTCGGCGGCGCTCGATTTCTACAACGCCGTGTTGCAAGCCTTGCCCGACAATGCACGTGACGCGCTGGGCATCGACATCGGTGCTGGCGCGAAGCTCAAACAGACTATCCGCAAGCACGCATTAGCCCGCGACGATCTGCAAAAAATCCTCGCCCTGCACCGCGAACTCAAGCCAACCTACGATCCGCACACCATGCGTTTACCGGGAGGCAGCGAAGGCTATAGACACTTCAACCCCTATCTTCCGGTGCTTGAACAAGAGGCGATGGCGCTCAACCCGTCATTTACGCCTGAGCAATTTCAAGCATTCATGCAAAGACTGATGACCTACCCGGCGGGCCCTCGCGTGGAGTTGTCTCGGCTGACTGCCGAACTGGCTAAATTGCGACAGGATCTGAACGACTGGACAGCGCAAACACCCAGGCTGCATCCAGTGACCGGCACCCGGCTGGATGTTGCGACGTTCTCCGAAGCCAAAAACAATCGACTGGCCTTCAAGGAAGCTCTGCAGCGTTGCTGGCTAGAACGCACAACGCTCGACAGCGAAAGTCCCGAGGCACAATCACTGCTGCAATTCGCTCTTCCGATCGTTGGAGAGCTTCCGCAGCTCACAGCAGATTTCAGCCACGTCACGCACTTATCACTGGAAGGCAGTCGCGGCGTACTGGGCGCCGAGCGTTTTCTGGGTTATTTCCCGCGATTGCAACATCTGGAGATTCGCAGTTTCAATCTTGGGAATGTGCCCCAAGCCGTTAGAGTCATGCCCCACCTCACTCAATTGATACTGGCGGAGTGCGGCATCACCCTTGATGACGCAGCAATGACAACGTTGAACGGGCTGACCTCACTGAGCGCGCTGGATCTGTATGGCAATCCATTGGGACGCGCGCCGGACATCACAAACATGCCCGCGCTGACCTACATCGACCTTGCCGACACCGGAATCGCTGATCTTCCCAACGGCCTGGTGAATCATCCGAAACTGACGACCGGTATTTTCAACAACAACCAGATCAGTGACATACCTTTGGGTTTTTTCCATTACCCGCCGGAAGTCACTTCAGGTTTCGATTTTGCCCGCAACCCTTGGTCGAGCGTGACACGCGACAGGATCAGAGCGCACTTTCACCAGTTTGGGCAAACGCTGGGGGTGCTCTGTGAAGAGGTCGACATCACGCGAGTAAAACATCTCTATTCGTTGTTTAACGTCCAGGAAGCCAGCCAGTTTTTTTATCGTCTGGCCGGGCTCACGCATGACGCTCGAATTGAACTGACTCGACTGGAGAACGAGTACTTGAGCCTCAGAGAGGATCTGGACGCCTGGACCGGTGATATTCCGGCCATCAACCCATTCACCAACAACCCGTTCACCTTGGTCGAACTGGCGGAGGAGCAATCTGCACGCGATGAGTTCAAGGCCCTGGTCGAAGAATGCTGGCGCAAAGAAAGCGAGTTCGACGAACTCGGCGAGCACGGTGAGACGCTGTACGAGCTAAACCTGCCTACCACGATCATCGGGGAATTACCGGCGCTGAACGCAGACTTCAGTCATGTGTCGACCTTGACCTTGTTTAGCGAAGAAGGCGCCACGTCGGGTGCCAACCAGTTCCTGAATTGCTTTCCCAAACTCAGGACGCTAAACATTCGCGAGTTCTCACTCGACGACATTCCTCAAGCGATTTTCAGAATGGGTGATCTGACCGTGCTGTATCTGACGGAATGCAACATCACTCTGAGCGCGCACAGTAGAGCGGCCCTCGGGGAGATGGTGAACCTTGAGATTCTCGACCTGAGCTTCAATCCCTTGGCACTGGCACCGGATCTGCGGCAACTGAATTCGCTGACAGACCTGATACTCAACAACACCGGCATCCAGCAAATCCCGGATGGCCTGTTCCAGCTCAAGCGCCTGATGAAGGCTGATTTAAGCGGTAATGCGATCACCGAGATGCCCAGCGATATCCTCGAACTTCCCGGAGAGGTTGCTGAAGCAATTAACTTTCGCGACAACCCGTTCGACGCGCAGAGCCAGATAATCCTCAGCGCCTACTTCAAAAAGCATGGCATGGACTTTGGCATCGAAAGCACGATCGACGAGGCAGAGATGGAAGTTTCAACGTCCGAGGGCTCGGAAATCGACGAATAGTGTTCGTCGACTGAAGCGCGGCGATCAACCGCGCTCTGGCGGCACCGATGACAATTCAAACGGGCTGCTGCTGCGCCGCTGGTTGCGATCTTCCCGCGGCGTGGCGCCGAAGAAATTGCGGTAGGCGCTGGAGAAATGCGGCCCCGAGGAGAAGCCACACGACAGGCCGATCTGGATGATCGACTTGCTGGTTTGCATCAACATCTGCCGGGCCTTGTTCAGGCGCAACTCCAGATAGTACTGGCTCGGCACACGGTTGAGGTATTGCTTGAAGATGCGCTCCAACTGACGACGCGACACGCACACGTGCTGGGCGATTTCGTCGGTGGTCAGCGGTTCTTCGATGTTGGCTTCCATCAGCAACACCGCTTGGGTGAGCTTCGGATGGCTGGAGCCGAGACGGTTCTGCAACGGGATGCGCTGACGCTCGCCGCCCTCGCGGATGCGCTCGACCACCAGTTCTTCGGAAACGGCGCCGGCCAGTTCCGCACCGTGATCGCGGGCCAGTACCGCCAACAGCAAATCGAGAACCGACATGCCGCCGCAGGCAGTCAGTCGATCACGATCCCAGTCGAACAGATGACTGGTGGCGATGACTTTCGGGAAGCGTTCAGCGAAATCATCCTGCCAGCGCCAGTGCACGGCAGCGCGATAACCGTCGAGCAAACCGAGTTGCGCCAACGGATAAACACCGGCAGACAAACCGCCGATGACCGTACCGGCACGTACCAATTGCTTGAGCGCACTGCTGAGTGCCGGGGCCAACGTGGTCGGCGGCTCATCGGCGAGCAGGAACAGTTTCTGGAAGTTTTCGAGCTTGCCGGCCCACGCCTCACCGGGCAGTTGCCAGGCGCCTTCCGCCGGAAGTTCGGCTTGCAGGAACGACAGCTCGTAAACCACGTCCGGGTGTACCCGCTGAGCAACACGCAAGGCTTCCTCCGCCAGCGCCAGCGTCAACGCTTTAGTGCTGGGCCAAATCAGGAAACCAATTCGATGGGCAGTCATGGGCGGGCAATCCGAAGCGAAGAACAGTGATGAAGGCATGGGCCAATGCTAGCCCGTAAATGAACACAAATCTTGAGCCTGACGCAGATCCACCATCGGGACTGGAATGCCTTTCCGATGTAGGAGCTGTCGAGTGAAACGAGGCTGCGATCTTTTGATCTTCAAAAACAGATCAAAAGATCGCAGCCTTCGGCAGCTCCTACAGTGGATGGGAGCCAGCCTTCAGGTCGCGAAGCATGACCTAATTTGGTGCATAACGGCAGCGATTACTTGAGGCTGCCCGAGAGGAATTGTTGCAAACGTTCTGATTGCGGATTCACCAGCACTTCACGCGGGTTGCCGCTTTCTTCAACCACGCCTTTGTGCAGGAACACCAACTGGTTCGACACTTCACGGGCGAAGCCCATTTCGTGTGTTACCACGACCATGGTGCGACCTTCCTGAGCCAGCGCTTGCATCACCTTCAGCACGTCGCCAACCAATTCAGGGTCGAGGGCCGAGGTCGGTTCGTCGAACAGCATCACCTCAGGTTCCATCGCCAGCGCACGGGCGATCGCCACACGCTGTTGCTCGCCACCGGACATGTGGCCCGGGAACGCATCTTTACGATGGGCCACGCCGACCTTGTTCAGGTAGTACTCGGCTTTTTCGCGCGCTTCGTACTTGGGTACGCCGAGCACGTGAACCGGTGCTTCCATGATGTTTTCAATCGCGGTCATGTGCGACCACAGGTTGAAATGCTGGAACACCATCGACAGGCGCGAACGCATGCGTTGCAGCTGCTTCGGATCAGCGGCTTTCAGCGCGCCGTCCTTGTTCGCCACCAGTTTCAGCTCTTCGTTGTTGAGCAGAATCTTGCCCGCGTGCGGCTGCTCGAGCAGGTTGATGCAGCGCAGGAAAGTACTTTTGCCGGAGCCACTGGAGCCGATGATGCTGATCACATCGCCAGCTGCCGCTTTCAGGGACACGCCCTTGAGCACTTCGTGACTGCCATAGCGTTTATGCAGGTCTTGGACTTCAAGTTTGTACATGCGGTCGGTTCTCACAAAAACAGTCAGTCAGTCGTTGAGCAAGCGCCCGTGACGCAGCGCTTCGCGCCCCGCCACCTTGGCCAGCCAGAAACCGGGTTGGGCATAGCGCAGCCGTTCAATGGCAAACAGCACCCCGGAGGTACCAGCACACACCGTGCTGACCCGATCGGACACAGGATCAATCACTTCAAAAATCTCGTCGCCCGCCTCGACCCACTCGCCGGGCTTGCGCAGAAAACTTACGACGCCGGGATGGGGTGCGAGGAGCAATTCGGTGCCTTCGAACGGCATGCCTTCGCACGCTTCGTGCGCAGGATTCGGCCACTCGCCGGTGATCAAACCTTGCTCGGCGAGGAACGCCAGAATGCCCTCAGCATATGCCTCGGCTTCGGCGCGACCGGTATCGGCCTGGCCGCCCAATTCGATTGTCGTGGCCAGACACGCCAGCGGAATCTGCGCATCGGGGAACTGCCGCGACAGACGCAACCACGGCAACGAGCAAGCCTCATCGAACGAGCTGCCACCGGAATCTTCCGCCAGCAAACCCACGCGCACATTCAGGTGCGCGGCCAGCGAACGCCACTGTGGCCAGTGCTGCGGCAACGCATACATGTGCAGCGCGGCTTCGGCATCGCAATGCAGATCGAGCACCACATCGGCGGTGCAGGCATGGCTGAGCAACACACGCTGCATGCCTTGCAACTGGCTGCTCGCCTCCGGTAATGCGGCGAGATGATCGGCCATCGCCTGACGAATCAGACGCACATTGGCGTGCGGATCATCACCGAGACTGTCAGCCAAAGCGGCCGCAACCGGCGCGCTCAGCTCAACGAAATCACGGTTGAAATTCTTGCCGCTGCCTGCCTCGAAACGGCCCTGATGATTGCCTTGCAGCAATTGCCCAAGGCCCAACGGGTTGGCGACCGGCACCAGTTCGATGACACCGTTGAGCAAGCCTTTGGCTTCGAGTTCGCCGAGGCGCTTTTTCAGCTCCCAAGCGGTGCGCATACCCGGCAATTCATCAGCGTGCAGGCTGGCCTGAATGTAAGCCTTGCGCTCGCCGTGACCAAAGCGGAACACGGAAATCTTGCGCTCACTGCCCAGATGGCTCCACGGCAAAACGTGGTCGATGCGTTCCATATCAATGCTTCCGCGGCGCGAGGTAGCTCAACCAGCGACGCTCGGCCAGCTTGAACAGCTTGACCAGAATGAACGTCAGGCAGAGGTAGAAAACGCCAGCGGTGATGTACGCCTCGAACGGCAGATAGTACTGCGCGTTGACGGTACGGGCCGCGCCGGTAATGTCGATCAAGGTCACGATGGACGCCAGACTGGTGGTCTGCAGCATCATGATCACTTCGTTGCTGTACTGCGGCAGTGCCCGGCGCAGGGCCGATGGCAGCAGAATGCGTTTGTACAGTTTGAAGCGCGACATGCCCATGGCTTTCGCCGCTTCGATCTCACCGTTCGGCGTGGCCTTGAGGCTGCCGGCGATGATTTCAGCGGTGTAGGCGCTGGTGTTGACCGCGAAGGCCAGGCACGCGCAAAACGTTGCGCTGGACAGCCATGGCCAGAAAATACTTTCGCGTACCGCTTCGAACTGCGCCAGACCGTAGTAGATCAGGAACAGCTGAACCAGCATCGGCGTGCCACGGATCACGTAGGTGTAAAGCCACGCCGCACCGTTGACCACCGGATTTTTCGAGACGCGCATCAGCCCCAGCGGCAGTGCCGCCAGCAGACCGAAAAACAGCGAGAGCGCGAGCAATTTGAGGGTGGTCAACAGCCCGCCGAGGTACAGCGGCATCGCCTCCCAAATGACGTTGTAGTCGAAGATCATAGATCAGCCGCCCTTACGCCTACCGAGTAGCGCTTCTCAAGTTGACGCAATGCCAGCAACGAGACGCTGGTGATCACCAGGTACATCGCCGCCACTGCGAGGAAGAAGGTGAAAGGCTCGCGGGTGGCATCTGCCGCCTGCTTGGCCTTGAACATCATGTCCTGCAGACCGACCACGGAAATCAGCGCGGTGGCCTTGGTCAGTACCAGCCAGTTGTTGGTGAAACCCGGAATCGCCAGACGAATCATCTGCGGCACCATCACCCGGAAGAACACCTGAAAACTGCTCATGCCGTACGCCATGCCGGCTTCGGCCTGGCCCTTGGGGATCGCCATGAACGCGCCACGGAAGGTTTCCGACAAGTACGCACCGAAGATGAAACCGAGGGTGCCGATACCGGCGGCCAGCGGATTCAGGTCGATGTAATCGTTGAAGCCGAGCAGCGGCGCAACGCGGTTGAGCAAGTCCTGACCGCCGTAAAAGATCAGCAGGATCAGCACCAGATCGGGAATCCCGCGAATAACCGTGGAATACAGATCGCCCAGCCAGGCCAGCCAGCGCACTGGCGACAGGCGCAACGCGACACCGATCAGCCCGAGAACGATGGCCAGAGCCATGGACGACAAGGCGAGCTGAAGCGTCAGCCATGCGCCATCGAGGATGACAGCCCCGTAGCCTTTCAACATGATTCAGGTCCTCGAAAGTTGGGATGAAAAAATGGCGCAAACCTCAGAGATCCTGTTGCTTGCGCCATTTCGGACTTGTCGCAGAGACGTGTTACTTGCCGTAGATATCGAAGGCGAAGTACTTGTCCTGGATTGCTTTGTATTTGCCGTTTTCGCGGATGGCCGCGATGGCAGCGTTGATCTTGTCTTTCAGGGCGTCGCCCTTACGAACAGCGATGCCTACGCCGTCGCCGAAGTATTTGACGTCGGTGAACGCAGGACCGACGAACGCGAAGCCTTTACCGGCGTCGGTTTTCAGGAAACCGTCGTCCAGCAGGGTTGCGTCAGCCACGGTACCGTCGAGACGACCGGCAGCCACGTCGAGGTAGATTTCGTTCTGCGAGCCGTACGGCTTGATCTCGGCACCCAGTGGAGCCAGCACTTCGCGGGCGAAACGTTCGTGGATCGAACCACGCTGTACGCCGATGTTTTTGCCCTTCAGCTCAGCCAGACCTTCGCTGACCTGAGTACCGGCCTTCATGACCAGACGTGCCGGGGTGTTGTAGTACTTGTTGGTGAAGTCGACCGACTTCTTGCGATCTTCGGTGATCGACATGGACGACAGAATCGCGTCGATCTTGCGCACTTTCAGTGCCGGGATCAGACCGTCGAACTCTTGCTCGACCCACACACACTTGACCTGCATCTGCTCGCACAGAGCATTGCCGATGTCGTAGTCGAAACCAACGATGCTGCCGTCCGGTGCTTTCGAAGCGAACGGAGGGTAAGCCGCTTCGATACCGATTTTCAGAGGTTTTTCGTCAGCGAAGGAATTCAGCGACAGCACGGACAGTGCCAGGGCGCCAAGCAGCACAAGTTTCTTCATCTTGGGACTCCATCGGTAAAGGGCAAAAACGGCAGAGTGAGCGACAGCCCAATATGCGAATGGGTGAATCGGGAAATCGGTTGCTGCATCGGTGGGAAATTTCCTGTTGAAACCTGGAGAGATTTCAACATCAGCCACGATGAGCGAGTGATCGGCATTCTAACGACAGGCCCGAAGTCGATATTTCTTCAATGCGACAACTAATTACAGATGCACAGAGAAACCCGCTTGAGCACGTTGACAGCCTTGCAAATTCATGCAAGAGCGAAAGACAGTTAACCGATCTATGCTGCAAATTGCGGACCTATTATTCGCAAACCCTTCTAATCCGGCAAGCGCAGCGTTGTGTCTTATTTTTCACCGGGGGTTTGGAGGCTCTAAAACGGGGCGATGCGTTTCCCAATGCCCCGCTCCGGGGCGGGCGGTTACACATTCGGTTACGTGGATGGCGGCGGGTAACAGTAGGAAAGGACTGACGGCGCTGGTCGATAATTATTGACCGACGATCGTTCCCACGCTCCGCGTGGGAATGCAGCAAAGGACGCTCCGCGTCCCCCGGAGCCGACGCAGAGCGTCGAGGGAGGCATTCCCACGCAGAGCGTGGGAACGATCAAAGGATCGCAGCCTTCGGCAGCTCCTACATTGATTGTGTCTACCGCGTATTTCGAGGATTAACAGTTAACCTGTAGGAGCTGCCGAAGGCTGCGATCCCTTGATCTTGCCGCACAAAAAAGCCCCGCCCGGCATTCACCGAACAGGGCTCCTATGCATCTAACGCTTAAGCCACATTCATCGTCTTATGCGTATCAATCAAATGCTGCACCACACCCGGATCCGCCAGCGTCGAGATATCCCCCAACCCGTCATATTCCGCCGTGGCAATCTTGCGCAGAATGCGGCGCATGATCTTGCCCGAACGCGTCTTCGGCAGCCCCGGCGCCCACTGGATCACATCCGGCGAAGCGATCGGCCCGATCTCCTTGCGCACCCAGTTCTTCAGTTCCAGACGCAATTGCTCGGTCGGTTCCTCGCCATTCTTCAACGTGACATAGACATAAATGCCCTGCCCCTTGATGTCATGCGGAACCCCAACCACCGCCGCCTCAGCGACTTTCGGATGCGCAACCATCGCGCTCTCGATCTCGGCCGTGCCCATACGGTGACCGGACACGTTGAGCACGTCATCGACACGCCCGGTGATCCAGTAATAACCATCAGCATCACGACGCGCGCCGTCACCGGTGAAGTACATGCCACGGAACGTCTTGAAGTAGGTATCGACGAAACGATCGTGATCGCCATACAGCGTGCGCGCCTGACCTGGCCACGAATCGAGAATCACCAGATTGCCTTCAGCCTCGCCCTCAATAATGTTACCGAGGTTGTCGACCAGCGCCGGCACCACACCGAAGAACGGACGCGCCGCCGAACCCGGCTTCAGCGCATGCGCCCCCGGCAGCGGGCTCATCATGTTGCCGCCAGTCTCGGTCTGCCACCAGGTATCAACGATCGGGCAACGCGACTTGCCGACATTCTTGTAGTACCAATCCCAGGCTTCCGGGTTGATCGGCTCGCCGACCGAACCGAGCAGACGCAGGCTGCTGCCATCCGCGCCTTCAACAGCGGCCTGACCCGAGGCCATCATCGCGCGGATGGCGGTCGGCGCGGTGTAGAGGATGTTGACCTTGTGCTTGTCGATGATCTTCGCCACCCGGGTGATGTCCGGATAGTTCGGCACGCCTTCGAACAGCAGCGTGGTCGCGCCATTCGCCAGCGGGCCGTAGACGATGTAGCTGTGGCCGGTGACCCAGCCGACGTCGGCGGTGCACCAATAAACTTCGCCCGGACGGTAGTCGAACACGCGCTCGTGGGTCATCGCCGCGTACAGCAGATAACCGCCGGTGGTGTGTTGCACGCCTTTCGGCTTGCCGGTCGAGCCGGAGGTATAAAGGATGAACAGCGCTTCTTCAGCGCCCATTTCTTTCGGTGCGCAAACGGTGCCCGCCACTTTCATCAGGTCTTCGTACCAGATGTCGCGATGCTGGTTCCACTTGATGTCGCCACCGGTGCGCTTGCAGACGATGACTTTCTGAATGCTGCTGGTTTCCGGGTTGGTCAGGGCGTCGTCGACGTTGGCCTTGAGGGAGATTTTCTTGCCGGCACGGATGCCTTCGTCAGCGGTGATCACCACTTTCGATTTGCAGTCGATGATGCGACCGGCCAGGGCTTCCGGCGAGAAACCACCGAACACCACCGAGTGAATCGCGCCGATCCGGGTGCAGGCCAGCATGGCGACCACGGCTTCGGGAATCATCGGCATATAAATGGTCACCACGTCGCCGCGGTGCACGTCCTGACCACGCAGGGCGTTGGCGAGTTTGCACACTTGTTCGTGCAGTTCGCGGTAGGTGATGTTGCGGCTCTCGGAAGGATCGTCGCCTTCCCAGATGATCGCCACTTGATCGCCGCGCTCGGCCAGGTGACGGTCGAGGCAGTTGTAGGAAACGTTCAGGGTGCCGTCGGCAAACCATTTGATGTCGACGTGGTGATCGTCGAAAGAAGTCTGTTTCACCGTGGTGAAAGGCTTGATCCAGTCGAGGCGCTTGGCTTGCTCACGCCAGAAGCCGTCAGGGTTGACGACCGACTGCTGGTACATGGCTTTGTAGGTCGCCTCGTCAGTCAGCGTGTTAGCCAAAACCTCGGGACGAACGGGATACAGAGAAGCCGCACTCATCTTTCTTACCTCGGTGTAATAGTTGTTTTTGTATGACCCTGTTGTAACGGGGCCGGGCCCATAGAACCATTCGACGATGGTAGTAACAACCCCTCGCCCACCCACGGTGGCCCGTGTAGGAGCTACCGAAGGCTGCGATCTTTTGATCTTGCCCCTAAACATCCAGATCAAAAGATCGCAGCCTGCGGCAGCTCCTACAGGGGGATTGAGGTGTTTTTGGGGGGATTGTTACCAAATATGTGAAAAGTGTTTATCAAAACCCGGTCTGTTTACCCCCACTCCACCTCCCTAGAATTCACCTCGCCGACAAGGCAACCGCGATTAACAACGTTACAGCCCCCACGAAGGCCGTTAATCCAGCTCTCAAGTAACAACCGCAAACGATGAAGTTCCACACGCAACCCTAAAAAGGTTGCGTGACCCCACTCGACCTCAAAAAGGTAAATTTGAAATGAAAGCTTTATTGGTTCTGGCCCTCAGCAGTCTGTGCGCAACCGCCATGGCAAACGAGGTCCCGACTGATGTCGCCCAGCAAAAACCGGCCATCGAGGAATACACTTACTCGACCCACCTGGACATCGCCAACGTTGTATCGATGAGCGAAGTTCCGAATGTCTGCGAAGTTGTGCCAATGAAAATGGAATACGACGACTCCACCGGCCAGCGCCACATCCTGCGTTACAGCGTGATGGGCAACGGCTGCACCAATTGATGATTTCAGACTGCACCGAATTGGATCTCTCAGCGCTTCATTGAGGGTCGATTCCAGCCCGGCTTCGGTCGGGCTCAGTTGTGTCTGGAGTCGGTCAAAAGGGTTGCAAAACACAAGATATAGTGAAAAACGCGGTTTTTTGCTCATTTCTTGAGCAACCAAAGCCCGACGAAAAAATTAATCAAAAAAAATTCTCAGGGGCCAATCCCAGCGAAAGCCCTGTAAACCCTCGCTCCGACTGAAATCCCCTTCCTGATCGACTGCCCTGCGCGCTTTCGCCCTCCCCCACGACCTCATTTTTTTCCCTATAATGCCGCCCTAATCGGGTTAGCAATATTCCCTTACAGGGATCAAAAGCCATTCTGAAGCCCCGCAGCAGTGTTCAACGCTGATTGCGCCCGTCAGAGGCTCTCGGAAACCCGGAAAAAATTCTGTTTTATTGCCTGCGTATAGCTGCAAAAAACGATTCCTTAAGATCCAACGCGGTCTGTACGACCGTGTGAAAAACCAACCAATCAGGTTTCACACGGGCGACAGGCCCTCACGCAGGAGACGACACGTCATGCTGAGCTGGGACGAATTCGACAAAGAAGACAGTGAAGTAGCAGCAGTGAAAGGCGCCAACGCCGGCCACGCTACTGAAGCCAACATGGATCGCCTCGACAACGCTGGCGGTGCCGCCGCGATCGAAGCCCGCGCCGTGACCGCCGACGACTCGGCCGCCGTGGCCCGCGCCAAGGCTGCACTGAACTCCCTCGACGTTGCCGAAGGCCTCGCCGAACTCGAAGGCGCCTCCGCCCGTGTCGCCGTTGACGAAAAGCGCATGATCAACTGCCGCGCCGACCTCAACCAACTCGTGCCATTCAAGTACGACTGGGCCTGGCAGAAGTATCTGGACGGTTGCGCAAACCACTGGATGCCGCAAGAAGTCAACATGACCGCCGACATCGCCCTCTGGAAAGACCCGGAAGGCCTGACCGACGACGAGCGCCGCATCGTCATGCGCAACCTCGGCTTCTTCTCCACCGCCGACTCCCTGGTTGCCAACAACCTGGTACTGGCCGTGTACCGCCTGATCACCAACCCGGAATGCCGCCAGTACATCCTGCGCCAGGCGTTCGAAGAGGCGATCCACACCCACGCCTACCAGTACTGCATCGAATCGCTGGCCATGGATGAAGGCGAAATCTTCAACATGTACCACGAGATCCCATCGGTCGCGAAAAAAGCCGCCTGGGGCCTGAAATACACCCGTTCGATCTCCGATCCGAAGTTCGAAACCGGCACCCCGGACACCGACAAAGAACTGCTGCGCAACCTGATCGCCTACTACTGCGTTCTGGAAGGCATCTTCTTCTACTGCGGCTTCACCCAAATCCTCTCCATGGGCCGCCGTAACAAAATGACCGGCGTCGCCGAGCAGTTCCAATACATCCTGCGCGACGAATCCATGCACCTGAACTTCGGCATCGACGTGATCAACCAGATCAAAATCGAAAACCCGCATTTGTGGGATGCTGAGATGAAGGAAGAAGCGACCCAGATGATTCTGCAGGGTACGCAGCTGGAGATTGAATACGCACGGGATACCATGCCTCGCGGGGTGTTGGGTATGAACGCGGCGATGATGGAGGATTATCTGAAGTTCATCGCTAACCGTCGTTTGTCGCAGATTGGTTTGAAAGAAGAGTACCCAGGGACGACTAACCCGTTCCCTTGGATGAGCGAGATTATGGACTTGAAGAAAGAGAAGAATTTCTTTGAGACGCGGGTTATTGAGTATCAGACTGGTGGTGCGTTGAGCTGGGATTGATTAACTAATCGATAGTATTTCACGCAAAATCACCTATCAAAAAAAAGCCCTGCATACAGGGCTTTTTTTATTTCACCACTTTTAATTTAGTAGAAAAGCAGAATCATTAATCGATATCCCACTACAAATTATGCACCAGCGTCTCTAGCGATTTTATATAGCTATCAAAACCATCAAATCTTGACAACAGAATCGATTCCTTGCGCTTAATATCACCCTCTAGTGATTTAGCAACTTTCTCCCACGCAAGCGAATCAGAAAAATTCTTTGCGTACGATTCCGCCTGCTTAGTTCTCGCATCATTCAATTTTTGGCTCAGCACAGCTATCTCTGATTCAGCCCCAAACTTCATTTGCTTTAAATCTAGCCTAGCCTCTTTAAACTCATCTACCATTCTAGATTTTGGCCCAGGCCCAATTTTTGGCGGCCAAAACTCAACATCCCTCTCAGTCCAAACAGCAACAGCCCCCAAAACCCCGACATAAACTGCCAACAAAATCAGCACAGCTGATAAAACCTTCGCAGGTATACGCTTCGCAATCACATCTAAAAAACCCATAGACCTCTCTCAACCTTACTTATGATTTAATAATTACACACGATACATTTCATGCTTCACGCTACAACCTTAATACCCTCCAATTCGCCAACTACAACCCAAGCTTATTAATCATCAAAAAGCCCTCCTGCGCCACTAACAGAAAATTTAGTTGGCTCTAGCAACTGCGCAGACCTAGGATTAACATTCAAATCCCCCATACAGGAAACCATTCTTCCTTGTGCATGAGCAACAAGAGCTTCCCAATACTCACTCATATCCAACTGAATTGATATAATTCGTTCCACACCATTTACCAGGGACTTCACTGAAATTACTCCAAAGTCCTCACTCTGCAAATGCTTCATACCTGTAACTACACCATACGCCTGATAATTCTTTATAATATAATTACCCTTATAAAAATTAGACGCACTTTTCAGATAGGGGATCATTACCGCATCAAAACTATGAACCAAAGGAATATTCTGCCATTCAGCCTCACCGCCGCCAGGCTGAATACTAATAGTTAAATCCCTTGTGTGCTCCGTACCACTTAAGCCGATGAGGGCATCACACAAGTTAGCACTAACCCCTTTAGACACGGCCTCTTCAAAATGAATAAAATCTTCCGATTCCTTGAAAGACTCCATTGAGCGCTGCACTGCAGAAAGACTTCGAGCAAGGTTCATTGTGACAGCACGCCCCAGAGATATCCGTTCACTATCTTCCTGAACAACAACCTCATTAGAAATCGGAGCCAAAACGTTGACAATAAAGCTTCCGACTTCAGTCTGCCCCAATCGAAGCTTATCTAAATAAGCTTGAACCTCTTGACTGCGATTACCAGAAAAATATTTTTGTTTTTTAAACGCAGACATCGTAGTGGCGGCAAGTAGATCCCTTGCTTTTTCCACTAAAAGCACGCCATCATCTAGTGGAATACTCCCCCCCTCCACGTCTAAATGGACAACTCTAACCTTCACCATATCAGAATAAAAATTCTGCACACTTTCAATTACCGCTGCTATGTCACGCTCTTCGAAAGCGGCCAGCGATTTCAGCGCCTCATAAAGCCGTTGCAGATAACCCTTAACACTCTTGACCCTAGGTAGCACAACTTCAAAAATATAATTTTCTTTTTCTGGACGATGCCAAATAGACGCCAAACCCTCTATATCACCATCATCAACCCATCCTGCGCCCTTCAGATAGCTCTCAAATATATCGCAATTAATTTGATCGAGTTGCCTCCGCATTTTGGAGATATTCAACAAACACCTCCTGAACCTGCAGAACTCATCAAACTTCGCATACTCTCAGCAGTCAGAATTTGAATTTTTGGTATACTTATCGTTACACTTGTACTATTTCCAACCTCAGGCAACTCGGATAGAGACATCCAATAGCAAAAATGCTTAATTTTCGCATGATCAACATCATGCGCTACCCAATCATTACATGCTTCAGGTACCACCAATACGAATACATACCGAGGACACAGGAGATTATCCCCTCGCAAATCATTATAGTTCTTCAATGAAAGTTGGAACTTTAGAAATTTTTCATCTTTTCCGGCGTCAGCAGTACACTTCAACTGAACTTCAAGTTGGGGATTTCTGATTTTCGACTGAAAACCTCTCGCTTTCAAGATAATATCAACACTATCATGATCCACATCAGGGATAGATGTTGTAAACCCAACTTGAGCTGCAAGCGCTTTAACATAAGCAACACTGAATAGTGCTTTTTTTTGATTCTCATCCATTAGTGCAAAACTTCCAAATCGCGATCAGATCGTGTCTGAGTGCATTCATCCTGAGGTGTAAAGCTACTAATTCGCCATCACGTTGTCTAGCACGACGTTGTAGTTTTCAGACTCATCTGCTGCCTTGACCAGAAAGCCTTCGGTCTCTACCCTCCTGAACGGTGCCTAAGAAACACCTACACACAGCGGAACGTCCGCCCCCGAAAGTAGCGGCTTTTTTGTGCCTACGGTTTCCCCGTGCGCATCAAAAAACTCTGTTATGCCGGGAGTGGGCGAATACAAGACCCGAAAGGGGAATATGTCCGGCCCTCTGTGTGGGGTTTCTTAGCTCCCGGCACCCAGCCTTAAGAAAGCTGACATCACACAGAGGTAAATGGATATGCCTAAAAATATCTCCTTCGATACGAAGGAAATCTGCTTCAACCTCAACATCATCTGCATGCATCCAGCACTGGAGGCCTGCCATGTCTGAACCTCACAGTTCGACTGTCTTCACTCTGCACAAACTCTCTCTCCATGCCCTCCTCCTTGAAGGCCAGCCATGGTTTTGCGCACGCGATATTGGTCGCTTGATGGGTGTCCATCTCAGTGATCGGATGGTCAGCAAACTGGACAAAGATCAGCATCGTTTTCTGTGGATTGAGTATCACCGACAACCTGAAAAGCAGCTGATGCTCAGTGAGTCAGGCGTGTATGCGCTGTTGGTGTATCACTACGTCCCAGGGAATCGGCTGTTGCGCGAATGGCTGACCCATCAGGTGGTTCCGGCCTTACGCGATGCTGCGTCCTCAGAAAATTCAGATCTACCTATGCTGAGTTTTTTGAAATGGCCTGAGATGTCTGTGAGCCTGTTGCATTGGCAGGATGAAAGCTGGATTCGACTACGAGATATGCCGTATCTGTTGCAGGGTCAGACACAGCAGCGAGCGACTGCCCCGAAGTCTTGGTGGCGGAAGGCGGCAGAGGTATTTCAGTCGTCGAAGCATCTGATGAGTTAGGTGCTACTTGTGAGATCACTTGCGAGAACTGTCGCAAATCTCTGTAGGAATTTTCCTAGACAGCCGTGATGGCCACTCAGTATCGTCCGAGGGTTTTCAACCCTCGGCGATTTTATGAGCGACAAGAAAAAAGACACTGACTGGACTGTTGCTGAGATTGAGGCAGCGGTTGACGCCTATCTCGGAATGCTTGATTTAGAGCTCGCGGGTCACAAATTCAACAAGGCACATGAGAATCGCGAACTACGCGCATCATCCTTGTCGACTCGCACAAAAGGCTCTGTCGAATTCCGAATGCAGAACATTTCCAAAGTCCTGATGACGATGGATCGGAAACCCATTAAGGGTTACAAACCGGCGAAAAACGTTGGTTCGAATGTTGAGCAGTTAATTCGAACAGCTCTCACAAATCGCGGCTTCCAGCCGGGCGACCCTGCTATTCCGACAGCTGACGAAGAAACACTAGAGCGTCGCGCTGCCGCAATTCAGAAGAAGCACATAAAAGAGCCGCCGAAAGGCATAAAGAAACCAAAGAAAGCGTCGAGTACTCGCACGGTTTACGTTCGCGATCCCGAGGTTAGAGCCTGGGTTCGAAATGAAGCTGAGGGGCATTGCGAAGGCTGTGGCGAACCGGCTCCCTTTCAAATGCATGATCTGCCGTTTCTAGAAGTCCACCATGTCAAACCACTTGCAGATAAGGGTTCGGATCAAGTCTCGAACGCTGTAGCACTTTGTCCGAATTGCCATCGTCGTTGTCACCATTCGAATGATCGCGTGGCGTTTACAGCTTCGCTTTATAAAAGGGTGAAAAGGCTGATTCCAGAGGAATAAAGCTCTGTGACTAGCGGGAGTTTTGCTGCCGGGCGGGTGTCTGGATTCGATATTTATTTGATACCACCAATCCCCAGCAAGCTGGCTCCCACAAATCCCGCATCATCCTGAAAACAATCAGTGCAACCCGCCCCCCCTCCCGCTATTAATACCCCTCCCCCACTCAAGGATCCGAGCCCCACCATGAAATTCGATCTCGCCTACTGCCTCAGCCTCGACGACAAGTTGTCGATCTATGATGTTCGCGATCTCAATTTCGATGAGACGGTGGCGTTCGACTCGGCGAAGGAACACTTCCAGTGCCCCAACGATGCCTGTCGTTCGGCGTTCGAGGCTTCCAACGAGTTGGGTACGTTCAACGCCAAGAACGTGAATTACGTGCGCACGCCGCACTTCAAGAATCTGCCCACTACGCAGCACGTCGCGGGCTGTCCGTATGTGAGTTTGAAGGCTTTGGCGTCTGGCGTTGAGACGGCGGATGGCGAGGTGGATGACGGGCGTGAGGAACATTTCCCATCAGAGTTGTTGCTGACCCGGCGCGAGTATGTGCGCAAGCCTGTCGCGCCAGCTGGGGCGGCGGATGTGTTGCGGGATGATCCGGTGCGGGCGGCGGCGGACGGTGGTAAAGAGTCGGCGGGGCGTGAATCGGCGCCGGACAAGACCAGTGTGTTTGCGCATCCGGTGGAGTGTTTTGTTTCCAACTTCGCCGACAAGGAGTTGCTTAAGCGGATGCCGTTGAAGGTCGGCGAGCATTCGGCGCCGTACAGTTCGTTGTTCAAGAAGATTGAGTATCTGACGGACAACAAGGGGCTGATTTACTGGGGGCGGATCAAGAAGATTGAGGACTTCCACAGTGCCAGTTTTCGTATCGATTTCGAGGACAAGGTCTGGTTCAAGAAGCCCGAGGACAGCAAGAAGAAGCCGTATCCGGTCAGCGTTTATCTGAACAAGAAGCTGATTGACACCTACCGCAAGCGCAAGGCGTTTCTGGAGGAGATCAAGCACGCGGTGGATAGCGACAAGGCGTTGTTCTGTTTCTTCTATGGGGTGACGCCGGAGTTGAAGCAGGTGCCCGGCAAGAAGAACCCCGAAAAGCCTTTCGAGGTCTTCAATGCCAATATCGAGAACCTGGATCACTTCATTATTCGTGAGGCGCCGGGGCTGGAGTGACGGTTAGCCTTGGGGTAGTTGCAGGTTGACGGCACCAGCAGGCTGACTATGTCGGGATACAGAACTGCTGGAGCGACGCTCATACTGCTCAGCATTCCCCCCCCTGCAACATACGAGCGTGGTTACTGATGACTTCGCGCCCGAGTTGCTCAAGCATGGGCTGCACCCTAGCGCCTATGACAAGCATTGATCTCTCGCCACGCCTCCAGACGTCGCTTCAAGGCACGTTCGATACCCGCCTCATCAACAGCGCAATATTCACGCAACCAGTGAGCGACCATTTCGACATTCGGCCAGTACATATCTTTCTGACCTTTGCTGCTTCTGGGCGTGTCATTCATCGCGGCATCGAAACCAATGGCTGCCCGTTCACCCGGTGGTAAACAGCCGGACTCAGATGCACTGCCTTGGAAATACCAGGCAATTTCATCAATGTGTTTTTGCGCACTGCGATGGCTACGCCGATAAAACCTGTAATCGTGACAGCCTTGATCCATGCGCTCCGGCATGACACCGGCATCGACCCAATCCATGACGCCGTGATTGATCGCATCGCGGATCAATCCTTCACGCCAACGATCAGCAAACCAGGCAACGAAACCTTCTGCGTCGGCTTTTTTCGCCTCGGCGAAGACCATGCAGTAACGGGTTTTCACATGGATAACCAACAATACGTGCTTACGTTGCACCGTGATCGCATGGACTAGCCATTGCTCTACGGAATTGCTGGCCTCGTCATCTTCAATGGCCTTCGACGGGGGGTTGTTGTCCACCGGCGTGATTTTTTTGCCTTTGTGAACCCGGCTGAAAAACTTGCTGGCGGCTTCGGTGCAATTGAAGATCAACATGCGTTTTCTCTTTTGAATACTGAGGCCATCTTAGATCAACCGGTATCCACTTCACTGATCTCGTGCCCTTCCCAGTGTCGCCTGAAGGAAAGCTACCCACACGGTGTCGGAGTTTTCTGCAACGTCCCAACACACGTCAAACACTCCCACAGCCGACAGAGCAGTTACCCGTAAGCTTGCCTACCTTCGATCGTTCTTGCGTCCGCAGACCGGGACGAGTTTCAGAGAGCAGCGACAACTCGGTCAGGCACCGTCCGTCTGGTTGGAGGCGGCGAATTAGGGAAAATCAAAAAATGCGTTTGATCCCGGCCGAAAACAACTGTACAAAAACACAGTATATTTTCAATCAGCACTCTTGAGCCCGGAGCACACCATGGCCACTTCTGCGATGAACCTCATTCTCGAACATATCGCGCTTTTCCAGTTTACCCCGACGCATTGCGTACAGGCCCGAGCCATGCTGGGCTGGAGCGCTGAGCAGTTGTCGCGTGAGGCCCAGGTGTCTGTCGAAGACATTCAGCGGTTTGAGGCGCAGCAGGATGTGGCCGATGCGGCGCGTCTGGCATTGGCGTATCGCTTGGAAGCGCAGGGGTTGGTGTTCTTTCCCGGGTTCGCGCCGGGCCGTAAATTGAATCCCCAGGCTATGCAGCAGAACGCTGTCGAGCGTGGGGATTTTGCTCAGGTCGGATGATTACTTGAAGGCAGGATGGCGCAGTTCGGCCGAGGCTTGTTCATAGCTGTAGGCCATGGCGAACAGTTGCGGTTCGCTCCAGGCTTTGCCGAAAAAGAATACCGAGGTCGGCAGTCCGTCATCGTCCATGCCCGATGGCACAGTGATCGCTGGATAACCGGCGACGGCGGCGGCGAACTGCGAGTAGCCGTCGGCCTCGGCAACCATTGCGTCGAGGTTGTGTTCTTGCAATTGTTCGTCGATGGCGCCCTTGAATTTTTCGCTGATGGTTGCGAGCGAAGCACGTGCCTGATCATGGGTCATGTCCATATCGTTGATCGCTTCGAGCATGCTTTGTCCGTGACCTTCAGTGCCGGGATTGGTTTTGTTGAAGTCGATCAGCGCTTGCAGCGACTGAATTGGCAGGTCGGGACGGCTGGCGAAGTATTCGGGCAATTCGTGTTTCATTCCGCCCATCAGACTTGGTATGTAATCAGCGGAATAGGGAAAACGGATAGTCACAGGTACGATCGTGGCGCCTTGCTCCTGCATCGCTGCCATGGCCATCAGAAATTCGACGCCAGGCGTCAGAGGCTTACCGTTGGCGCCGACGTATGCAACGGGATAACCGATGCGTTTGCCTTGCAGGGCATCGTTGCTCAGCAGCGCGGTGTAATCGATTCCTGTCGGTGCGCCCGAGGTGGCCGAGTCCGCTGCATCGATGCCTTGCATGAGGTTTAAGGTCAGCGCCGCATCGCGAACGGTTCGGCTTAAGGTTCCAGGAGTGTCTTGCAGTCGAGTGATCGGCACGATCCCGGATCGGCTTAACAGACCTAATGTCGGTTTGACGCCAACCACGCCGTTAGCCGAGGCCGGGCAAGTGATCGAACCGTTGGTTTCAGTGCCCAGGGAAATTGGGGCGTAACCTGCTGCCACAGCAGAGGCGGAACCGGAGCTGGAGCCGCAGGTGCTTTCACTCGCCAGATGTGGGTTTTTCCCTTGGCCACCGCGACCGCTCCAGCCATGCGGCAGATCCATGTCCCGCACGTAAGCCCACTCACTCATGTTGGTTTTGCCCAACACAATCGCCCCAGCATCCCTCAACTGTTTAACCACGAAAGCATCAGCGGCAGCCGGCTGACCGACCATCGCTAAAGAACCCGCGCTGGTTTGCAGGCTGTCAGCGGTATCGAAGTTGTCTTTGAGCAGCACGGGAATGCCATGCAGCGCGCCCCGCGTCTGACCTGCCGCGCGCTCTTCATCCAGTGCCTTGGCGATATCAAGGACTTGCGGGTTGAGCTCGATAACGGCGTGAAGGGCCGGGCCTTGTTTGTCCAGGTCAGCAATTCGCTGCGTGAGGTGCTCAACCAGGGCGACGGCGGTCAGTTCATTGCTCGCCATCAGGGTTCCGAGTTCAGTAATGCTGGCGTATTCGAGCGGGGTATTCGCGGTGGCAGCGTTGGCAATGGTCGTGGCTGTCAGCGAAATCAGGATTGCTTGCGCCAGCGTGTATATGCGGCGTTTGAAGGGGTGTTTCACGTGGATCATCCTTGTATGAAAAAACGCGAGTGAGTCATTCACTCGCGATACAGCCTACCGACACCGTCAGAAAGCGCTGTCAGCAACAAGGACAATCAGCAGTAGGAAAAGTCAGCCTGACTTGTAGCCGCTACATTGGGTGGAGGCTTTTTCTGACGTGATTTCTTCCAGATTCAACCACCACGCACTCCCCCGCTGCGGTTGCGCCAGATTAAACGCCTCGCCCATCTGCGGCGTCGTGATCGTCACACTGCGCTCCCACGCCAGCGCGAGGATCCGGTCAAACGGTTCGTGCCAGGCATGCATGGCCAAGTCGAACGTGCCGTTGTGGATTGGAAATAGCCAGCGGCCTTTGAGGTCGATGTGCGCTTGCAGGGTTTGTTCCGGTTGCATGTGCACGTGTGGCCATTCGACGTTGTAGGCGCCGGTTTCCATCAGGGTCAGGTCGAACGGGCCGTATTCTTCGCCGATGCGTTTGAAGCCGTCGAAGTAGCCGCTGTCGCCGCTGAAGAAGATGCGCGTGTCGCCGTCGATCATTACCCACGACGCCCACAGTGTGCTGTTGCCGTCGAACAGGCCTCGACCGGAGAAGTGTTGCGACGGGGTGGCGATGAAGCGGATACCGGCGATTTCGGTGCCCTGCCACCAGTCGTATTGGCGCACTTTGCTGGCGTCGATGCCCCATTTGATCAGGGTGTCGCCGACGCCGAGCGGGGTCAGGAAGTAGTTGGTTTTTTCAGCGAGTTTGAGTACGGCTTGGTAGTCGAGGTGGTCGTAGTGGTTGTGCGACAGGATCACCGCTTCGATCGGCGGCAATTGGTCGATGCTGATGGGTGGCTGGTGAAAACGTTTCGGGCCGGCCCATTGCACGGGCGAAGCACGCTCGGCAAAGACCGGGTCGGTGATCCAGAATTTGTCGCGCAGTTTCAACAGCAGGGTCGAGTGGCCGAGGCGATAGACGCTGTGGTTCGGCGCGGCCAGCAGGTCTTCGCGGGTCAGCGGTTGCACCGGGATCGGCGCGGCGGGCCGGGTGTCGCGGGGTTTGTGGAAGATCATGTTCCACATGATCCGCAACATTTTGCGCAGGCCTTCACGCTGCACTGGCGCGTGGTTGCGGAACAGCCCTTGAGCCTGACGTGAGGCTTCGGGTGTTGAAGCGGAATTTGGGTTGGCCATGACTGAATGACTCCTGAAAAACCGGGGAATTCACGGCGTTTCACGGTGGGACGATAAATGGCCAAGGCTGCACGCACAGGCCGAACTGTCTGTTTTTTAGGTTGCAAGGATTAACGCAACATTACACTGAGCGGTGTAGTTTCTAGGTTGCATCAAACACGATGACAAGTAAACTACCGAGTGTAATTTCATTCATTTCCTGCCGAAGCTTACTTATGACAGCTCCACAGCGCCTCACCGACCGTAAACGCGAAGCCATTATTCAGGCGGCGATTGCCGAATTTCGTGCCAACGGGTTCGAGGTCACCAGCATGGATAAGATCGCCGCGACGGCGGGTGTGTCGAAGCGCACGGTGTACAACCATTTCCCGAGCAAGGAAGAGTTGTTCGCCGAGATTCTGAATCAGTTGTGGGCGCGGATCAGCGCAGAAATGCGCGAACCGTATTGCGCCGACAAGCCTTTGCGCGAGCAGCTGCGGCAGATGCTGTTGGCCAAATTGCAGATGATGGCCGACGACAATTTCCTCGGCCTGGCGCGGGTGGCGATTGCCGCCACCATCCATTCCCCGGAGCGTGCGCAGAACATGGTGGCGCGCATGGGCGAACGCGAAGAAGGCCTGACGGTGTGGATTCGTGCAGCGGTGGCCGACGGTCGATTGAAGCCTGTCGATCCGGAATTCGCCGCGCATCAGGTGCAAGGCCTACTGAAGTCGTTTGGCTTCTGGCCACAGATTTCCATGGGCCAACCGCCGCTGGATGCCGAGATGCAGAACACCGTCGTTGAATCGGCTCTGGACATGTTTCTCGGCTGTTATCAGCTCTAAGTCGCCGCTCTCCTGCGTGAGCCATCGATTAATGGCTCGGAAGGACACTGATCATTCCCGTTGGAATAAATGACAATGTCCGACAATCGACCGACAGACGGTCGACCTGAGGAAATATACTGCAAAGTATTTCAGGACGAATCTCTCGCAGGACACCATGGAAAACAATCGCGACAAAGGCTTGTCATTCGCCAGACGTATTTACCTGCCCCGGATCATCGGTCTGGGCGTCGGGTTTTTCTGTGTCGGCGCCGCGCTGTATCCGCTGAACATGCCGGGCTGGATTTGGGCACTGTTGCTGTTTAACGGCTTTGCCTGGCCGCATCTGGCGTATCAGATCTCCAAGCGCTCTCCGTTTCCCTATCAGGCCGAGCGCCGCAACATGCTTTATGACTCGCTGTGCGGCGGGTTCTGGGCGGCGAGTTTTCAGTTCAATCCGCTGGCGACCGTGACCATTCTGTCGATGATGACCATGAACAACGTGGCGGCCGGTGGCCAGCGATTGTTCGTGTTTGGCGCCCTCGCCCAACTGGTCGGCGTGTTGCTGGGTTGGTCGATGTTCGGTTTCAAATTCAGTCTGACGATGACACAGGCGCAAGTCTGGGCCTGCCTGCCGATGCTCACGCTGTATCCGCTGGCGTTGGGCATGGTTTGCTATCGACTGGCGATCAAACTGTCCCAGCATAAACGTGCGTTGAGTGCGCTCAGCCGAACCGACAGCCTGACCGGCCTGCTCAATCACGGCGCCTGGAAAGACCTGCTGCATCTGAAGTTTCAGCAGTGCCGTCAGCACAACACGCAAGCCACATTGGCGTTGATCGATATCGATCATTTCAAAGTGATCAACGACAGTTATGGGCACATCGTTGGCGATGCGGCGCTGCGTCAATTGAGTCAGGAGCTCAAGCGTGTGCTCGACGAATATGAGTTGGCCGGGCGTTATGGCGGTGATGAGTTTTGCGTGATTCTGCCGACGTTGCCATTGGCCAAAGCCGAGGTGCTGATGGAGCAATTGCGCGAGGCACTGGAGCAGTATCGCCATCCGGATGTGCCGGATTTGCGGGTGAGTTTAAGTATTGGCCTGGCGCGCTATCAGGCCGGGTATAAGGACGCGGTGGATTGGCTGGAGGATGCGGACAAGGCGTTGTATACGGCGAAACATACGGGGCGTAATACGGTCAGTGTCGCATTGGCGCATGACGCGAGAGTTTGAGTGAGCGTGGCGCCGCCTTCGCGAGCAAGCCCGCTCCCACATTTGAACCGCATTCCTACTGACGAAACTCGGTCAAACTGTGGGAGCGGGCTTGCTCGCGAAGAGGCCGGCAGCCACAACGCAAGACTATAGTGATGCACAGCCACCCAACCCCGCCGAGCCCATCATGACCCCTGACCCATCCGAAAAACCCACCACCGATCCCACCGATCACCTGCGCTTCCACCGCCCTCACGCCCACCTCGCCACCACGTTCGGCAACGACACCTTCGCCCTGCGCGCCGAGGCCTTTGCGCGGTTCTTCGGCACGCCGACATTTCTCGGCGCGCAAACCCTGATCGTGTTGCTGTGGGTCTGCCTCAACGTTTTCGGCGTGACCACGTTCGACGTTTACCCGTTCATCCTGCTCAACCTCGCGTTCAGCCTGCAATCGGCCTACGCCGCGCCGCTGATTCTGCTCGCGCAAACCCGCCAAGCCGCGCGCGACAAGGCGCAATCCGACGCCGACGCCCAGCACCGTGAAGACCTCGCGCGAGCTAATACTGAGCGTCAGGCTCAGGCCGCACAGAACACAGCGCAGTTACTGGAGTTGCTGGAGCAAAACACCCGCCTCACTGAAATGACCAAGAGCCTGACCGAGCGCATCGAAAGTCTCACCAGCGAGATGCACGATCACATGCGCCAGTCTGCGCAGCGCTGATCACGGCAGACGCAGCGCCCGCCCAAGTTCATCGAACAGCGTGACCACCGAGCGCAACGCCCGGCAATCCGGACGGGTCAGCAGCCACAGCGCGGTGTCGTAACCGTGCAACGGTTCGCTCAAGGCTTGCAGGTCATCGCCCATCAGAAAATCCGGCAATGCCGCCACACCGAGCCCGGCGCGTACCAGTTCAGTCACCGACAACATGCTGTTGCAGCGATAACCCGGCACAACGCCGGGCAAGTGCTGACGGCGCCAGGCGATGGTCGGGTGATCGGGCAGAAAGTCGTCCGGGGCGATCCAGGTCAGCGCGGCCAGATCGGTTGGATCGACGTTCTGCAGATAGCGCGGACTGGCACAGACCCTGTAGGAAATCTTCGCCAGTTGCCGTCCGACCAAGTGCTCCGGCGGTGTGCGTGTCAGACGCAGGGCAATGTCGGCATCACGGCGGCTGAGGTTGGCGAAGTCGTTGGAGGTGCTCAGTTCGATGGTCAGCGCCGGGTAGTTGGGCATGAACTGCGCCAGCGCCGGCAGCAGCAGGCCTTGCAGTACCGAGTCGGTGCAGGTCAGACGCACCGTGCCGCTGATCACTTCACCGCCCTGCTCCACGCCAATGCGTGCCGCTTCGAGGGCCTGCTCGGCGCGTTCGGCCTGCTCGGCGAGGTTCTGTGCGAGGGTGGTCGGCAGGTAACCGGCGCGGCTTTTTTCGAAGAGTTGCTGACCGAGTGCCGACTCGAGACGGCGCACGGCGCGGAACACGGTGGAGACGTCTACTTTTAGCAGCTGAGATGCACGGGCCAGAGAGCCGCCGCGCACTAAAGCGAGGATCAGGGCGAGATCGGGGTAGTCGAGCTGATAGTGCGCCGCTGCATTGATCACTTGGGGAAACGCCAATATTGAGTGCGTGAGCGCCAATCTATAGTGAGTGGCGTTAGCGGGCAATCACACCTTCTTCAAAGCAAACGCAAAACTCTGTGGTGAGGGGATTTATCCCCGTTCGGCTGCGAAGCAGTCGTCGCTCTTGAAATCTTGGGGCCGCTTCGCTGCCCAACGGGGATAAATCCCCTCGCCACAGGGGTTCATCGATCTATTCAAAAAGGAATTTACATGGACGCTGTTTCCATCGCCCTCATCGGCGATTACGACCCGCAGGTGACGGCCCACCAGGCCATCCCCGTCGCCCTTGGGCTGATCGCTGAACACCTCGCCCGCCCCGTGCATTTCGAATGGCTGGCCACCGACCAGAACCACGTCGATACCGCGCTGCATCGTTTCGACGGCATCTGGTGCGTCCCTGCCAGCCCTTACAAAAACGAAGCCGGCGCTCTGCGGGCCATCCGTTTTGCCCGCGAGCAGCAGCGACCTTTCCTCGGCACCTGCGGTGGTTTTCAACATGCCGTGCTGGAATTTTCCCGCAACGTGCTGGGCTGGGCCGACGCAGAGCACGGCGAAACGTCGCCCGATTCCGAACGTGCTTTGCTCACGCCGTTGACCTGTTCACTGGTCGAAGCGGTGGACAGCATTCATCTGGTATCCGGTTCACTGATCGCCAAGGCGTACGAAACGTCGGAAATTCAGGAAGGCTATCGCTGCCGTTACGGTGTGAATCCGCGGTTCGAGGGTGATCTTCTGAGCAATGGCCTACACGCCACAGGGCATGATTCGGTGGGGGATTTACGCGCGATCGAGCTCAAGGATCATCGGTTCTTTGTCGCAACGTTGTTCCAGCCGGAACGCGCGGCGCTCAAAGGGAAAATCCCGCCGCTGGTGCGGGCGTTTGTCGAAGCTTGCGTGGAGGCACAGCAATGACCTCGTGTTTTGCGGTGATCTTCACCTCGACGCGCACCGAGGGTGATAACGGTTATGCCGCAGCCGCCGAGCGCATGGAAGAACTGGTGAATATGCAACCGGGGTATCTCGGTGTGGAGTCGGTTCGTGGGGCGGATGGTGTCGGCATTACTGTGTCGTATTGGGAGAGTGAGGCGGCGATTCTTGCGTGGCGGCAGAATCCTGAGCATCGGGTGATTCAGGAGCGTGGGCGATCGATTTGGTATTCGAAGTTTCATACGCGGGTTTGCAGGGTTGAGCGGGAGTATCGGTTTGGGCAGTGAGGATGGCGGCGCAGTCTAGGCCGCCTTCGCGAGCAAGCTCGGCTCCTACAAAAGATTTGCGAGCGCCACCAATCCTTGTAGGAGCCGAGCTTGCTCGCGAAGAGGCGCTCTCAGTCACAGCAAAATCTCAACCACGCACCAAGCTGCGCACCGCCACAATCTCCGGCACTTCAACCTTCTGCATATACACCCGCAACGGCTCGGTAATGTTGATCCGCTCATCGATATGCTGATCCAGCAGCAACTGAATCAACTCACGTTTAAGCGTCATGGTCTGCTCGGTCGCCGGCGCCCAGACGAATTCGCTGGTCGGAATAATGCCGTCATCGGCCACGTCCATGCCGAACGAATCTTCGCTGAAACGCACGATGTATTGACCGGTTTTACGATTGAGGCCGACAAAACCCTTGAGGTCGTCGGCAGCCTGGCAGATGAGTTGGGAGGTGATGCGCATGGTAAACCTCACGAAAAGTGATCGATGGTTTACACGCAAGGTGATCGAGTGGCGCGCCCTCTGCCGGGGCGTCTGCCGAGGGCAAGCGTACTGCAGTTGGCGAGCAGAATTGTAGGAAAATTCGGTTTTAATACATTTATGTCGGTCTGGCGATAGCACGCAATCGATTCAGTTGTTAAAAGGTACGTCTTTGAAACAGACCCGCGAAAGGATCTCGAACATGCCCGCCACTTTCACCAAAAGCGCCCTCATGCTGAGCCTGTTGCTCGGATTCGGTCAGGCGCACGCCGCCAGCCAGAGCAATCCCGACGCCGTGGCCGGGGCGCATGGCATCCCGCACCCGGCGGTGATCGCTCACCGTGGCGCGTCCTTCGATGCTCCGGAATCCACTGCCGCCTCCTACACACTGGCCCGCGACCTCGGCGCTGATTATCTGGAAATGGATTTGCAGCGCAGCAAGGATGGCGTGCTGTTCGCCCTGCACGATGACAATCTGCAGCGCACCACCGACGTCGCGAGCAAGTTCCCGGATCGCAAGGACAGCCCGGCCAACGCCTTCACCATGGCCGAACTGAAAACCCTCGACGCCGGCAGCTGGTTCAACGCCAAGTACCCGGAGCGCGCGCGTCCTTCTTATGCCGGGCTGAAAATTCTGACCTTGGACGAAATCATCAACATCGCCCAGGCCAACCCGCACCACAAGCCAGGCCTGTACATCGAAACCAAAGAGCCGCAGCTGTTCCCGGGCATCGAGCATGACCTCAAGGAAAAACTCCAGGATCGCGGCTGGCTGAGCCCGGCCGGTTCGAAACTGGCGAAAAGCCCGTTGGGCGTGGGTCAGGGTAAAGGCAAGGTAATCCTGCAGACGTTCGAGAAAAACAGCCTCGAACTGCTGGAAAAAGAAATGCCGCAAGTGCCGAAAATTCTTCTGTTGTGGGTCGGCGAAGGCAGCATCGAACCGAAGTCGAAAGTGACCTTTGCCGAGTCGGGCGAGAAGGACAAAAACGTTTTCTACGGCAAACAGGAGCCGAAGTCTGAAGCCGAGTTCAAGCAGTGGGTCGACTACGCCAAGGCTCAGGGTGCAATCGGCACCGGCCCTTCCGCGAAGTTGACCAACAGCGGCGATCAAAGCTATTCGGATCTGGTGCAACCGTGGATGAATAAGTACACCCACGATCAAGGCATGCTCGTTCACGTTTACACCGTCGATGAGCCGGTGGATTTCGAGAAAGTGATGGCGGCGGGTGTCGACGGCATCTTCACCAACCGCGCCAGCGAACTGTTGAAGTTCTATAAGCGTCCGGCGGCCGGCAGTGTTGATCAGGTGTTGAAGAACAACGGTTATTGATTGGCGATCGAGTTGTCTGCATCGCGAGCAGGCGCGCTCCTGTAAGAGCTGTTTGTTGGCGGTGCAAGTTTTTAAGGGTGAGTTAAGTTGCGCTGGTTAACCTGAACTCACTTAAACAGCTCACCCAATTAGACACACCACTAAAGGATTGAACCGATGAAAACTTTGACTGCCCTGTTTACTGCCGCTGCTCTGACCCTGACTGCTGGCCTGGCCCAAGCTGATGTTCGCGTCGACCAGATCCCTCAGTTGGTGAAGGAAGGCAAGATCAAGTCGCTGGAATCGATGAACGCTGAAGCGTTGAAACTGCACCCGGGTGCGACCATCACTGACACCGATCTGGATAACCACTTCAATGGTTATGAGTATGAAGTTGAACTGCGCCTGGCCGATGGCACTGAGTGGGATGTCGACTTCGACGCCACTACCGGTAAAGTGCTGAGCAACAAGCAAGACCACTGATACAGCGCACTAGCGAAAGCCGCACGATTGAAAGATCGTGCGGCTTTTTTTGTTTGGTCTGAGAGATTTGTCGACGGTGGGATTTTACCCCCTCACCCCAGCCCTCTCCCCCAAGGGGGCGAGGGGGAAAGGGAGCAAATCGTGAGCTTTTCAAAGTCAAAGTACGGCTCGAAATCTCAGGTCGGTGAACCTTAAAAGAACACCTCGGTCAGTCCCCTCTCCCCCCGGGAGAGGGTTAGGGTGAGGGGAAAAGCCATCACGCCGAAGTACTGACCAGCGCCCCCGACGTACTCGACCCCGAATCCTGCAATGCCTGCAACAACGACGCCGTAGCGGTCTGCAAAGAAGCCGACGTCGTGGTGATCTGCGCCTGCGCTGCCGCCACGTCCGCCGCTTTGGCATCCGCGCTTTCCTGCTTCGCCTGCGCCGCCTGCAGCGCCTGCTGCTGTTGCTGCAATTGCTTTTGCAGCTCGGCAATCTGCTTGCGCAGCTCCTTCACCGAATCCGATTCTTCACTGCTGCTGGAACTGCTATCCCCCGCCGGTGCCGCGCCGCCCGCCGCTTTCGGCGCATCGCCGGATGCACTCGCAGTTGCCGTCGCGGCGGTGGTGGTGTCGTCGCCAACGTCGTTGATCGTGGTTTTACTGGTGGACGTAGTGACAGTCTGATTGATCGAAACAGAGCTGATGCTGACCATGGAAATACTCCAATACCGGTGATAGATAAGCGGTCATCGACCAGGGTCGCGATGAATTGAGATCGACTGTGTACCCACACGGTATCGAAATCGGTACATGTCACCCCGTCATCGAGCGGTCACAAAACCGTCACGCACGATTGCGAAGATGCCGAGCAGGTGAATCTGTAAACCCCACGCCAGACGCCCTCCTCGCAGCGAGCCTCCATGAACCACAGCCTCGACATCAGTCATCGCGATCCCGATCTGTTTGGCCTGCTCTACGGTTTTCGTTTTCTGCCCGGCGAACGTGGCCGCGAAGTGGATTCGGCGACGGCCTTACGCTGTTTGCAGGACGACAGCGACAGCGGCGAATTTCTCTGGCTGCACCTCAATCTCGCCCACGCCGCGTGCGAGCGCTGGATGAAGAGTCATCTGCAATTGCCTGAAGAATTTTTCGAGGCGTTGCATGAAGGCTCGCGCTCGACGCGCATCGAGCATGTCGATTCGGCGTTGCTGGCGGTGGTCAACGATGTGGTGTTCAACCTCAGCAGCATGGTGTCGTCGGACGTGTCGACATTGTGGGTCTGCGTGCGCAGCAAATTGATCGTCAGCGCGCGCCTGCAACCGCTGCACTCGGTGGATAAATTGCGTTCGTCGGTGAAGGCTGGTGAGCGCTTTCGTTCACCGTCGGAATTGCTCGTGCATTTGCTGCGGGATCAGGGCGAGGTGCTGACGCAAATCGTGCGCAAGACCAGTATGAGTGTGGATCAGGTAGAGGATGAATTGCTCTCCTCAAAGCTGTCGACCAACCGCGCTGAACTGGGTGCCAATCGACGGGTGCTGGTGCGGCTGCAACGGCTGTTGGCACTGGAGCCGGGTTCGTTGCTGCGTCTGCTCAACCGGCCGCCGCCGTGGTTACAGAAGGAGGACGTCAAGGAGCTGCGCAAATCCACTGAAGAGTTTGCGCTGATCATCAACGACCTCACGGCGCTGGGTGAGCGGATCAAATTGCTACAGGAAGAGATCGCCGCCAACCTCAACGAACAGAGCAACCGCACGCTGTTTACCCTGACCGTGGTGACGGTGCTGGCGCTGCCGATCAACATCATTGCCGGTTTTTTCGGGATGAATGTGGGCGGGGTGCCACTGTCGCAGGATCCGGAAGGGTTCTGGATATTGGTGGCGCTGGTGGCGACGTTTACCGTGATTGCCGGAAGGTGGGCGTTTCGTAAAAGAGGTGATTACTGACCCTTGCGTACCACAGGTCTATTGTCGCTGCAGAGATCTATCGAGATGACAAAGATCCTGTGGCGAGGGGATTTATCCCCGTTCGGCTGCGCAGCAGTCGTAAATCCGGTGATCGCGGTTGAGCTGATTGACCGAGGTGAATGGTTTTGGGGCTGCTTCGCAACCCAACGGGGATAAATCCCCTCGCCACAAAAGCTCACCTTAATTCCCCAGAGTTCAGGAATGGACTCAACAGATCAATGGTCAGGCTATTCATCCAAACACTGATCTGCCGCAGTCTCTCTGTAACATTCTGCAATGATCATGGGCGACATTCCTTCCCTCGCTGAGGATTGTCCGCTCATGGCTACTCCCTCCCTGACCGCCAGCCACACATCCGCCCCCAGCGGCAGGCCCGCCCTCGACAAGAAAACCAGCCCGTTCACCTACGTGATTTTTTTTGCCGTGCTGGCGATGGGCATGCTGTTCACCGCCTATAGCCTGATGCACGACATGCACGAGCTCGGCACGGTCGTCACGACGTGGACGCCGTTTCTGCTGCTCGGCGTCGCGCTGCTGATTGCGCTGGGCTTCGAGTTCGTCAACGGTTTCCATGACACCGCCAACGCCGTCGCCACGGTGATCTATACCCACTCGCTGCCGCCGAATGTCGCGGTGGTCTGGTCGGGTTTTTTCAACTTTCTCGGTGTGCTGCTTTCGAGCGGCGCGGTGGCGTTCGGCATCATCGCTCTGCTGCCGGTTGAGTTGATTCTGCAGGTCGGTTCGTCGGCCGGTTTCGCGATGATCTTCGCCCTGTTGATCGCCGCGATCCTGTGGAACCTCGGCACTTGGTGGCTGGGTTTGCCGGCGTCTTCGTCGCACACGCTGATCGGTTCGATCATCGGCGTCGGCGTGGCCAATGCCTTGATGCACGGCCGCGACGGCACCAGCGGTGTCGACTGGGCGCAGGCGACCAAGATCGGTTACGCGCTGCTGCTCTCACCGCTGGTGGGTTTCGGTTGTGCCGCGCTGTTGCTGCTGGCGCTGCGCGCGTTCGTGAAAAATCGTTCGCTGTACAAGGCACCGGAAGGCAACGCGCCGCCGCCCTGGTGGATTCGCGGTTTGCTGATCGCCACGTGCACCGGCGTGTCCTTCGCTCACGGCTCCAACGACGGCCAGAAAGGCATGGGCCTGATCATGTTGATTCTGGTCGGCACGCTGCCGATGGCGTACGCCTTGAACCGCACCATGCCCGAGGAACAATCGCTGCAATTCGCCGCTGTAGCGCAAGTCACCCAACAAGCGTTGGTAAAAAGTGCGCCGCAGCCGGCGCCGGCTGATCCGCGTCCGATCCTTTCCGATTACGTGCGCAGCAAGGAAGCCACGCCGCAACTGATCCCCGCCCTCGCCGCCCTCACCGGGCACATCGGCGAAGAAGTCCGGGGCTACGGTTCGCTGGCGAAAGTCCCGGCCGAAGCCATGGGCAACGTGCGTAACGACATGTACCTGGCCAGCGAAAGCATTCGCCTGATGGACAAGAACAAGGTCGGCAATTTCGACGCCGACACCAGCAGCAAACTGCAACTGTTCAAGCAACAGATCGACAACGCCACGCGGTTTATTCCGCTGTGGGTGAAGATCGCCGTGGCCATCGCACTGGGGCTTGGCACCATGGTTGGCTGGAAGCGGATTGTGGTGACGGTGGGTGAAAAAATCGGCAAGACGCACCTGACGTATGCCCAGGGTGCGTCGGCGGAAACCGTGGCGATGCTGACCATTGGTGCGGCGGATATGTTTGGTTTGCCGGTGTCGACGACGCATGTGTTGTCGTCGGGTGTGGCGGGGACGATGGTTGCCAACGGTGGCGGGTTGCAGATGAAGACCATCCGCAATTTGCTGATGGCGTGGGTGCTGACGTTGCCGGCGGCGATCCTGCTGTCGGGCAGCCTCTACTGGCTGTTCACCCAAATCTTCTGACCCACAACAATTCCCTGTAGGAGCTGCCGAAGGCTGCGATCTTTTGATCCTGTTTTAAAGATCAAAAGATCGCAGCCTGCGGCAGCTCCTACAGGTAGCCGTTTCAGATAGAGATCCAGTGAGGTTTGAGTGCAAGGTGTGGGTTAGAGGGTTGAGCGGATCACATCGCCGAGCCAATCCATAAACACCCGCACGCGCAACGGCAAATGCCGCTGCCGGGCATACAACAACGAAATCGCCATCGACGGCGCCGTAAACTGCGGCAACACCGTCACCAGTTCGCCGTTATCCAAATGTGCTTTCATGCCCGAGCGCGGCACTTGGGTCAAACCGAATCCGCCCAGACACGCCGACTCATAAGCATCCGTGCTGTTAACCGTCACACTGCCCGCCATCGGCAAACGCTTAACCTCACCTCCCTCCTCGTACACAAACCCTTCCGAACGCGAACCCAATACGCCGACGTAATGCACCAGCCGATGCTGCGCCAGATCCTCCAGCGTCTGCGGCACACCATAGCGTTCAAGGTACGCCGGGCTCGCGCAGTTGATCATCGAAAAATCGCCCAAATGCCGCGCCACCACCGATTGATCCGGCTGCGCGCCAATGCGCACTACGCAATCAAAACCCTCACTGAGCAGATCGACGCGGCGGTCAGTGCTACTGATTTCCAGTTCCAGATTTGGGTGGCGATCCATGAACTCAGGCAACAGCGGCATGACCAGACGTCGCGACAGAATGTTCGGCATGTCGACCCGAATGCGTCCGGTCAACGCGGCCTCGTCCTGGCGGAACAACCCTTCAATCTCGTCCATGTGCGAAAGCAGATCCTTGCTGCGTTCGTACAACACCAGTCCGTCTTGCGTCGCCTGCACTTTGCGCGTGGTGCGCTGCAACAGGCGCGTGCCGACCAGTGTTTCGAGTGCCTGCACATGTTCGGAAACGGTGGAGCGCGGCAGGCCAAGGCTCTCGCCGGCGTGGGTGAAACTCGACAGTTCGCTGACCCGGACGAAGGTGCGCAGCAGTTCCAGTTTGTTCATGTGAGCACCTGACGATTGTTCGGCTGAGCCGATCAGTGATTCCGATTTCAGTCTGTTTATCACCTATCGGCGGACAAATAAACTGAGTCCCATCACCACTCACCAGCATCGAGGAAGTCCCATGAACCGCAAAATCGCATTGATCACCGGCGCCAGTCGTGGCCTCGGCAAAAACGCCGCCCTGCACCTCGCCGCCCAAGGTGTCGACATCATCGGCACTTATCACAGCCGCGCGGATGAAGCGCAGGCGCTGGTCGTGGAGCTGGAAAAACTCGGCGCCAAAGCGGTGATGCTGCAACTGGACGTCGGTCGCAGCGACAGCTTTGCCGGGTTCGGCGGTCAGGTTGAGCAAGCGCTGCGCGAACAATTTGAACGCGAGCGTTTCGATTTCTTGATCAACAACGCCGGGGTCGGTTTGCACGTGAGCTTCGCCGAGACCACGGTTGAGCAATTCGACATGCTGATGAACGTGCATTTCAAAGGGCCGTTCTTCCTGACGCAGCAACTCTTGCCGCTGATTAACGACGGCGGACGCATCATCAATATCTCCAGCGGCCTCGCGCGTTTCACCATCCCGGGCGCCAGTGCTTATGCGGCGATGAAAGGCGCGATTGAAGTGCTGACTCGTTATCAGGCGAAAGAGCTGGGCGCGCGGCAGATTGCCGTTAACACTTTGGCGCCGGGCGCGATTGAAACTGATTTTGGTGGCGGGACTGTTCGCGATAATGCGGCGGTGAATGCGATGGTCGCGGACAACACCGCGCTGGGACGCGCCGGTCAGCCGGATGATATTGGCGGAGCGCTGGCGTTGTTACTGTCGCCGGGTGCGCAATGGATCAATGGGCAGCGGGTTGAAGCCTCCGGCGGGATGTTCCTCTAAACCTGACTCCCATCCATTGTGGCGAGGGGATTTATCCCCGTTGGGGTGCGCAGCGCCCCCTCTTTTGATCCAGAAAAGATGGGCCTGCTGCGCAGGCCAACGGGGATAATCCCCTCGCCACAGGTTTTGGTTAACCCTCACAAACACCACGGGTCATGAAGCGTTCGCGCAGCACGTCGTACGCCCAGTGATACACATAGGTGTACGGCAGGAAGAACAGCAGCACGCCGATATCCAGCAAAAACGCCTGCCACAAACTGACCGACAACCACCACGCAATCAGCGGCACGCCCATCACGATCAAGCCACCCTCGAACAGCAGCGCATGCACCACACGCACCCAGGCGTTATGCGCAACATTCATCCGCGCCAGCACCCGGTCGAAGTAGCGGTTGAACACCACGTTCCAGCCCAGCGCCAGCATCGCGATCAACACCGTCACCGCGCCCATTTCAAGCATCGGTTTTTTCATCAGCCACGCCAGCAGCGGCGTGCAGATCAGAATGGCCAGCAGTTCGAAACCAACGGCCTGGAAAATACGTTCAGTGATGGATTTAGGGGCAGTCATTGCCTGACTCCTTGAGTGAAGATGGTTGCCATGATCCACCCTCACACCGATACTTCATAACCAATAACCATCGATCAAGGCGATAGTTCATGGCCTCGCAAGAAGTGCTGTTGGCGTTTGTGCAAGCGGCGACCCAAGGTTCGTTTTCGGCGGCGGCGCGCAAACTCGGGCGCAGTCAGTCGACCATCAGCGCGGCGGTGGCCAGCCTTGAGATCGATCTGGATCTGGTGCTGTTCGATCGCAGCAGCCGCAAACCTACGCTCACCCCCGCGGGCCATGTGATGTTGCAACGAGCGGAGGCGATTCTGGCGGCGACCAGTCGTCTGGAGATGACCGCGCGGCAGTTGTCCCAGGGTGTCGAGCCGAAACTGACCGTGGCGATTTCCGACACCTATCAGTCGTATCGTTTTGAAGCGGCGCTGGCTGGGTTTGAGCAGCGTTATCCGGATCTGGAGCTGGAATGTTTGATCGCTGAATGCGATGACTTGATTGAACTGGTGCAACGCGGTCGTGCGCATCTGGCCTTTGCGGAGATGCAGGAGAATTATCCGCCAGATCTGGTGACCTCGACCGTGGCCGAACGCACGGAAATAGCTCTGTTCGTCAATCGCGATCATCCGTTGGCGACGCTTGAGCACATTGATCAGCACACCTTGGAGCTGCATCGCGAGCTGCGCTTGGCGACCATCGTTAATCCGTACGACAGTCGTGGCAAAGGCCGGGTGTGGTCGGCGCCGAGTTATTTGATGTTGCTGGAAATGGCCGAAAAGGGCTTCGGCTGGGCGCCGTTGCCGCGTTGGCTGGCGCAGCGGTTTGGCAATGATTTGCTGGTGGAGTTGAAAGTGCGTGGCTGGCCGAAACCGGTGTTTGTCGATGCACTGTGGTCGCGGCTGTATCCGCCGGGGCCGGCGGGGAGCTGGTTGCTTAACAAGATGTTGGAGTAGATCAAAAGATCGCAGCCTTCGGCAGCTCCTACATGGGAATGCGTACCTCTGTAGGAGCTGCCGAAGGCTGCGATCTTTTGATCCTCAAGCAGCCTCAATCACCACCGGTCGATTCAACAAAAAATACTCATGCAACCCACGCATCGCCGGCATTTCCAGCGCCTGCGCCGCATAACACAACCCCACCCTTCGCGTCGGTGCCGGCAGGTGCAACGGGCGCACCACCACCCGCGCATGTCCGGTCACCAATGACTGCGGCAACATCGCCACGCCAACTCCCGCCGCCACCATGTGCAACGCCTGTTGCAACGAGCCGGCATGCCCCGCCACCGCTTCCGGCGAACGCCCGTACAACGCCATCAAGCGCTGATGCGACGGATGCTGCGGACAGGTAATCCAATCCTCAATCGGCACCCAATTCGCTTGCACCGCCGCCATTGGATGATTCAACGGCAGCGCCATCACATAGGATTCTTCCCACAGCGGCAGGAACAATTCGTCCTCGCAACACATCTCTTCGACCGCCAAGCGTCCATCACCCTGACAGCCCTCCTCCATCGTCAGCAACAGATTCGGCAATGCCAGATGCGCCATGCGTACAAAGGCTTCGATGTGGCTGGCAGCGATGTCGCCCTCGATGCCGAGGGTCAGCGGCGCACGGTTTTCGCGGCCGCGAAACATTCGGCTCAGCGCCTCGGCGTCGGCGACCATTCGCCGCGCTTGCGGATACAGCAACCGCGCTTCATCACTGACTTCGACACCGCGCGGCTGGCGCACGAATAACGTCGCGCCGAGCTCTTCCTCCAACTGTTTGATCGTCACCGACAGCGTCGGCTGGCTGATGAACAGGCGCTGCGCGGCGGCGGTGATGTTGCGTTCCTCGAACACGGCGAGGAAGGCTTTGAGATGACGGACATCCATAGGTGATTCCGATAGCAGACAGAGGAATAAGGCATTTTTCAGCCACAACGGCGCTAAATATACTGCGCCCATCGTTCAGTCATTTGAAATACTTATTTCAGGAGTTCACCCATGAGCAAGCCATTGATCATCATCACCGGTGCCAGTTCGGGCATCGGCGAAGCCACCGCCCGTCGTTTGAGCGCGGCCGGCCATCCGCTGCTGTTGCTCGCGCGTCGCGTTGAACGCCTTGAAGCGTTGGCGCTGCCGCACAGCCTGAGCCGCAAAGTCGACATCACCGATCGCAGCGCACTGCTCGCGGCGGTGGTTGAAGCCGAAGCGCAATTCGGCCCGGCAGATGCGTTGATCAACAACGCTGGCGTCATGTTGCTGGGCGCAATGAGCGAGCAGGATCCGGCGCAGTGGGATCAGATGCTCGACGTCAATGTGAAGGGTCTGCTCAACGGTGTACACGCAGTGGTGGCCGGGATGATCGAGCGTAAGCACGGGACGATTATCAACGTCAGTTCGGTGGCCGGGCGCAAGACGTTCCCGAACCATGTCGCGTATGTCGGCACCAAGTTTGCGGTGCATGGGTTGTCGGAGAATCTGCGCGAGGAGCTGGCGCCGCACAATGTGCGTGTGACGACGATTGCGCCGGGGGCGGTTGAAACTGAGTTGCTGAGCCACACCACGGATGAGGCGATCAAGACCGGGTATCAGGCGTGGAAGCAGGACATGGGCGGCACGGTGTTGAGTGCTGAAGATGTGGCGACGGCGATTGAATATGCGTATGGGCAGCCGCAGGGGGTTTGTATTCGCGAGATAGTGATGGCTGCAACCCGGCAGCAGGCCTGATTTATTGGTTGGCCTTAATGGCCCCTTCGCGAGCAAGCCCGCTCCCACATTTGGAACGCGATCAACTGTGGGAGCGGGCTTGCTCGCGAAGAGGCCGGCAGTACCAGTGAAGATTTCAGCTCAACCCAGTTCACCAAGCCGCCCCTCAATAAACCGCCGCTCCGGCTCCTGCCGCGTCAATTCAAGCGCCCGCAAATACGCCTCCCGCGCCTCCGCCACCCGCCCCAACTGCCGACAAAACTCCGCCCGCGCCGAATGCGCCAAGTGATAATCCTGCAACTCGCCCCGCGCCAAAATCCCTTCAATCAACTGCAACCCCGCCAACGCCCCATCGCGCTTGGCCACCGCCACCGCTCGATTCAACTCGATCACCGGCGAAGGCACCGCCCGCAACAGCACGTCATACAAACCAACGATCTGCTCCCAATCCGTCTGCGCCGCCGTCGGCGCTTCGGCATGCACCGCCGCAATCGCTGCCTGCAAACAATACGGCCCAAACCGTCGCGTGGTCAGCGCGCGCTCGACCAGCGCGCAACCTTCAGCAATCAACCCGGCATCCCACAACGCGCGATCCTGATCATCCAGCAGCACCAGTTCACCACTCGGCGAGGTGCGCGCCGAGCGTCGTGATTCGTGCAACAGCATCATCGCCAGCAGCCCCATTACTTCCGGCTCCGGCAGCAATTCCATCAACAACCGCCCCAACCTGATCGCCTCACGCGTCAGATCTTCGCGGGTCAGTTCAGCGCCGACCGACGCCGAATAGCCTTCGTTGAACACCAGATAAATCACCCGCAACACGCTGTCGAGGCGCTCGGGCAATTCGCTCAGGCTCGGTACTTGATAAGGGATTTTCGCGTCACGGATCTTGGCTTTCGCCCGCACGATGCGTTGGGCAATCGCCGCCGGTGCCGAGATAAAGGCGCGGGCGATTTCTTCGGTGGTCAGGTCGCAGACTTCGCGCAAGGTCAGCGGCACTTGCGCATCCGCCGCCAGCGCCGGGTGACAACAGGTGAAGATCAGTCGCAGACGATCATCTTCCACGTCTTCGCCACTCCAGTCGGCCTGTTCGAGTTCTTCCAGTTGCGCGAGCAACATCGGCTGCGAGGCCTTGAACCGGGCGCGGCGGCGCAATACGTCAATCGCCTTGAAGCGCCCGGTCGAGACCAGCCAGGTGCGCGGATTGTCCGGCACGCCGTCGCGTTGCCAGCGTTCGACGGCGACGAAGAACGCCTCGTGCAAGGCTTCTTCGGCGAGGTCGAAATCACCCAGCAGGCGAATCAGCGTCGCCAGAATCCGCCGCGAGTCTTCGCGATAGACCTGCTCGACCCGCGTCCGAACCTCAGACATTCAACTGCCGCACCGGGCGCACTTCAACGCTGCCGACCCGCGCCGCCGGAATGTTGCCGGCGACCTGAATCGCTTCGTTGAGATCCTTGGCGTCGATCAAATAGAAACCGGCCAGTTGCTCCTTGGTTTCCGCGAACGGGCCATCGGTGATCGACAGTTTGCCGTTGCGCATACGCACCGTGGTGGCGGTCTGCACTGACTCCAAAGCCTCGGCGGCAACCATTCGCCCGCTGCCCTGAATCGACTCGGCGTAGGCCCAGCATTCGGCGTCTTCCGGGCTGTCGGGCGATGAATGCAGCAAGCGCTCGTCGCTGTAGACCAGGCATAAATAATTCATGGCGTTCTCCTGAAGCGGACGGATCAACTATGGCTGAAGATCAGGGTTGCACATCGAACAGGGTCGCGCCGCTCATCGGATCGAACGGCGCCGACCAGTGTTCGTGAGCGATTTTCCACGCCCCGCCGACCTGCCGATAGCAGGCGGTGACGCGCATCCAGCAGCTCTGGGTTTCGCCTTTTTCATTGGTGCCGCCGCAATTGGCCACCCAGTGCGCGAAGGCGATGTTGTCGGCGCTTTCGATGGCGATTTCATGGAATTCGAAAATGTGCGGGCCGGGGCACATTTCCATGCACGCGACCCAGTGTTCGCGGTACGCCGGTTTGCCCTTGAATTGCAGGGCCTTGATCGCGTCGAACGAGACGATGTCGTCGGCGTACAGCGCCATGACTTTCTCTACGTCCTTTTTCATCACGGCGTCGCGGTAGGTGTTGATCAGGGTCTGGATATCACTTTGTGCGCTCATGGTGTTCTCCGTGGTTTTTGTTGTGAAGACACCCTTAGTCGCTTGGTGGATCGGCAGATCGACAGGCGAAACAAAAAATTTCCACTGAGGCCAAAATCGCTAGAATCCGAGGCTTATCTTTGTAGGAAAAAGGAAATTCCCGTGTCAGCCCAACTCGTGCCGTACGACAGCCTGAATGCTTTGCAGCGTCAGCAAGTCGAGGCGATTGAAATCCATGCCGAGCAGATCAAGTTCTCCGGCGATATTCACGGTGCGTTGCACACCTTGTTGTCGAAACCCGGCCCCGGCGTAAAGGGTTTTGCTTTGCTGGCGAATGAAGTGCCGGTGGCGTTTCTGCTGCTCAAGCGCCCGCCCGTGTTGCCGGCCTGGGCTGATGAACACAGCGCCACGTTGCATGCGTTGCAGGTAGATCGCCGCGCGCAGGGCAAGGGTTATGGCAAGGCGTGTCTGAGAGCGCTGCCCGAGGTCGCGCGTCAGGCTTGGCCGGAGATCAAAGGGCTGGAGTTGTCGGTGGACGCGGATAACGACGCGGCGATTGCGCTGTACGCCAAGCACGGCTATGTCGACAGCGGCGAAGCGTACAAGGGTCGGATCGGTTACGAACGGCGCATGGGGCTGGTTTTCTGAGACACCGAGGGATGCATGATGCCGAAACCTACGACCTTGATGCATCAAAACGGATAACCGACCCCCTTACTGACACAACTCAAACCATTGTAGGAGCTGCCGAAGGCTGCGATCTTTTGATCTTGATCTTCTTAACAGCAAGATCAAAAGATCGCAGCCTTCGGCAGCTCCTACAGTGGAGATCGGGTTGGCTTTAGAGGGTAAGGATCATCTCGTGCCACGCCATCCCGCCGTGATCCGACTCCGACGGTTTGATGTAGGCAAAGCCAAACCCGGCGTACAGCGGAATATGCTTTTCCTTGCACATCAAATGAATCGTCGCCTTGTCCATCCCGCGCATACGCTCGATAAACTCAGCCATCAAGCGCTTCGCCAACCCTTGCCCCTGATAATCCGGGTGCACCACCACCGACATGATCACCACGTTCGGCCCTTTCGGGTCATGGCCGATCAACTCTTTGAACGCCTCATCCGACATCTGCACATCAAACGCCGCGCCCGAATTGACGAACCCCGCCACCACGCCATCCACTTCCGCCACGACAAAGCCTTCCGGCCAGGTGGCGATACGCGTGGCGATTTTCTCGCGGGTGGCGGCTTCGTCGCCTTCGTAGGCAACGGTTTCGATGGCGTAGCAGCGATCCAGGTCGGCGGCGGTGACGTTGCGGATGACGGTGTTCATGGCGGCTCGGAAATCAGCAGAAGAAAGTGCCGAAAGCATAAAGGAATCGCGGGGGCATATCGATCCGCACACGGCGCAAACGCCTGAGGCGGATCAGTGATCCGCCTCATCGGCTGTGGCTCAAGCCTTGGTATCGACCGGCACACAGATTTCCAGTTTGCCAGTGTGCAGGCGCGGGTTGAAATCGGCGCTGTAACGCTCCAGTTCCGGGGCGTTCAGCTCGACGTAGTGAGAGGTCGGCAACCAGGTTTTGTAGATGTATTGCAGGGTTTGCGGCAACTGATCGAGCGGGCCTTTGTGTTCGAACACCGCGTATTGACGGGGCAGCACTTCGACCCAGCGATAGACGTCCTGCGGCAGTTCGTCGAGCTTGGTGATTTCCACGCCGGCGATGTAATCGAAGCCGCCCTTGCCGTCGAAATTGCAGCAGACGCCGTAGGTCACTTCGCCTTTTTGCCCGGGAATTCGCCCCAGATGCGGCAGGAATTTCTCCCACAGCGCCGGGATGTCCTTGGCGGTGTCTTGGGTAAATCGATCGCCAAATCCTGCAATCAGCAGGAAGTGTCCATGTTCGAAGCGAGGTTCAGCCACTTCGACGCGTGTTTGCTCATCCATGACTCGACTCCTGGCACAAAAAAGGGGTTCGGCTGGGAGTATAGAAAGCCAAACCCGTTTCGCACGGTTACAGCGAATGCAACTGCTCGACGGCACCGGAACCGACGAATTCGTTGTAGCCGGATACGATCACGTAGACTGCGAAATAGCAGAAGATCGCTGCAGATGCCATGTAGGAATAGCGCAACAGCTTGTCGCCCAACAGCTTGCCACCGTGGCTGGCAGCAAAGCACAAACCGGCCGACCACAGCAGCCCGGCGCAGAGAAAACCACCGAGGAACAGCGCCGAACTCACCGGGCCACCGCCACCGGAGCGGGCGATCAGCGTGCCGCCCACCGCAGCGAACCAAAGAATCGCGCTCGGCGAAGACATGGCGAGAAAAATCCCACGAAAGAATTCCTTGCGATGGGAGTTCTGCCCCACCTCCGCCGTCTCGGCCAGCAGCGCTTCGTGATGGATCGCCGAGTAAATCATCTTCGCCGCAAAGTAGATCAGCAGCGCCGAACCGCCGATCCACAGCACCCAGCGCACGCTTTCGTATTGCAGCAGAACTGTCATCCCGGCCAGCGCCAGCACCGCATAAATCAAGTCGCCGACGCAGGTGCCAAGGCCCAGCGCGAAGCCTTGAAAGTAACCGCGCTGCATCGCCAATGTGATCATTGCGATGTTGGCCACGCCGATATCCAGGCACAGCGAAAGGCTCAGCAAGAAGCCGCTGGTGAATTCCATCAACCATTTTCCTTGGAAAAATTTGTTAACAAACGGGCTGGACAGTATGCCATCACTGACCTTATCTTCCGCCACAGGTCACCGCAGTGACCAGCGTCGCTCGGACGGTTCCGGGCGCTTACGTTATCCGAGGCAACAATGGCCGAACAAGGTTCGCCGCGCCGCTTTGCGCGCATAGATCGACTCCCCCCTTACGTTTTCAACATCACCGCCGAGCTGAAGATGGCCGCGCGTCGTCGTGGTGAAGACATCATCGACTTGAGCATGGGCAACCCCGACGGGGCCACGCCGCCGCACATTGTCGAAAAACTCGTACAAGTGGCCCAACGCGAAGACACCCACGGTTACTCGACGTCCAAGGGCATTCCGCGCCTGCGCCGGGCGATTTCCAACTGGTACAAGCAACGCTACGAAGTCGATATCGACCCGGAAAGCGAAGCCATTGTCACCATCGGTTCCAAGGAAGGCCTCGCGCATTTGATGCTGGCGACCCTCGATCAGGGCGACACCGTACTGGTGCCGAACCCGAGCTACCCGATTCATATTTACGGTGCAGTGATTGCCGGTGCCCAAGTGCGTTCGGTGCCGCTGGTGCCGGGTGTGGACTTCTTCGATGAGCTGGAACGGGCGATTCGCGGCTCGATTCCGAAGCCGAAAATGATGATCCTCGGCTTCCCGTCGAACCCGACCGCGCAGTGCGTGGAGCTGGATTTCTTCGAACGGGTGATCGCCCTCGCCAAGCAATACGACGTGCTGGTGATTCACGATCTGGCCTACGCCGACATCGTCTACGACGGCTGGAAAGCCCCGTCGATCATGCAAGTGCCGGGCGCCAAGGACATCGCGGTGGAGTTTTTCACCCTGTCCAAGAGCTACAACATGGCGGGCTGGCGCATTGGTTTCATGGTCGGCAATCCGGAACTGGTTAACGCCTTGGCGCGGATCAAGAGCTACCACGACTACGGCACCTTCACCCCGCTGCAAGTCGCGGCGATCGCGGCGCTGGAAGGTGATCAGCAGTGCGTGCGCGACATCGCCGAGCAGTATCGGCAGCGTCGTAACGTGTTGGTGAAAGGCCTGCATGAATTGGGCTGGATGGTTGAGAATCCGAAGGCATCGATGTATGTCTGGGCGAAAATTCCTGAGGCGTATGCGCATCTGGGTTCGCTGGAATTCGCCAAGAAACTGCTGGCTGAAGCGAAGGTTTGCGTCTCGCCGGGGGTGGGATTTGGTGAGTATGGCGACGATCACGTGCGCTTTGCGCTGATCGAAAATCAAGATCGGATTCGTCAGGCTGTGCGCGGCATTCGCGGGATGTTCCGGGCCGATGGCCTGGCCCCGAAAACCTCCGCCTGACGCAGTGATCGTTCCCACGCTCCGCGTGGGAATGCAGCCCGGGGCGCTCCGCGTCCCAAAGCGGACGCAGAGCGTCCATTGAGGCATTCCCACGCAGAGCGTGGGAACGATCACCCACAAAAAAACCGCATCGCTGCGGTTTTTTTGTGTCTGCAAGAAGCGCTTAAACGAACAGCGACAGCAGCAGAATGAAGCCCAACGCAACCACCGACAGGATGGTTTCCATCGCTGTCCAGGTCTTGAACGTTTCGGCCACGGTCATGTTGAAGTACTGCTTCACCAGCCAGAAACCGGCGTCGTTCACGTGCGACAGGATCAACGAACCGGCGCCGGTCGCGAGTACCAGCAGCTCACGGTTAACGCCCGGAATCATCCCCACCACCGGCACCACAATGCCCGCGCCAGTGATGGTTGCAACCGTTGCCGAACCAGTCGCGATACGGATCACCGCCGCCACCAGCCATGCCAGCAGGATCGGCGAGATCTGTGCGCTGACCGCCATGTGGCCGATCACGTCGCCCACGCCGCTGGTCACCAGCATCTGCTTGAAGCCACCGCCCGCACCGATGATCAGAATGATCGCGGCGGTTGGCGCCAGGCTCGCGTCCAGCCACTTGAGCATCTGTTGCGAGCCGATGCCTTGTTTGTGACCGAAGGTGTACAGCGACAGCAGCAACGCCAGCAGCAGTGCGGAGATCGGGTGACCGATCATGTCCATCCAGGTGCGGAAGAAGTGACCGTCCGGCAGCGCGACGTCGGCGAAGGTTTTCAGCAGCATCAGGAACACCGGCAGCAGCACGGTAACCAGGGTGATACCGAAGCTCGGCAGGCTCGCCGAGTCATCGTTTTCACGGGCCAGTTGATCGACCAGTTCCTGATTCGGATGACCCGGAATGTGCTTGGCGATGAAGGTACCGAAGATCGGACCGGCAATGATCGCGGTTGGCAGCGCCACGATCAGACCATAAAGAATGGTCTTGCCGATGTCCGCGCCGAACACGCCGATGGCCAGCAACGGGCCCGGGTGCGGTGGCACCAGACCGTGCACGGCGGACAGACCGGCGAGCAGCGGGATACCGATCTTGATAATCGATACGCCAGTGCGGCGCGCCACGATGAACACCAGTGGAATCAGCAGAACAAAGCCGATTTCGAAGAACAGCGGGATGCCGACCAGAAACGCGGCGAACATCATCGCCCACTGGACTTTGTCCTTGCCGAACGCACGAATCAGGGTTTGGGCAATCTGATCCGCCCCGCCCGATTCAGCCATCATTTTGCCGAGCATGGTGCCCAGCGCGAGGATGATGCCGACGAAACCGAGCACGCCACCGAAGCCGTCCTGGAACGCTTTGATGATGGTGCCGATCGGCATACCGGAAGTCAGACCGAGGAACGCGGCAGCGATGGTCAGGGAAATAAACGGGTGCAGCTTGAACTTGGTGATCAGGACAATCAGTCCGATCACGGTGACCACTGCATCAAGCAGCAGAAACGCGTCGTGGGACATGCCAAACATTGGGGGTGTCTCCTGGATTGTTGTTGTTATTAAAGCGGGTTAAACAGAAATCGTGAGGGCAGCGCTATCTCTTTCAACACACTCATACCGCCTGTTTCAGACCGTGGGCCTGCCACCAGACGTGAGCCTGCGAAGCCAGTTCTTCAACGCTGTGGATCGAAGCGTTCAGCGCCAGGGTCAACGGCTCGCCCTTCGGTGATTCGAGGGTGGCGAACTGGCTTTCGATCAACGTGGCCGGCATGAAGTGGCCCGGACGGTGGGACACACGTTCAGCGGCGACTTCAGGGGTCAATTCAAGAAACACGAAGCCCAGGCCCGGCAAGGCACTGCGCAACACTTCGCGATAACTGTGTTTGAGGGCCGAGCAGGTCAGCACCGGGCGTTTGCCCGATGCATCGACGCGACGCAGTTCGACGCACAGGCTGTCGAGCCAGCCGGCGCGGTCGTCGTCGTTCAGGGGGATCCCCGCGCTCATCTTTTCGATGTTCGCGGCCGGATGGAAAGTATCGCCTTCAATGGCAGTGGCGCCGCTCAATTGGCACAGGGCCTCGCTGACGCACGTCTTGCCGCAACCGGCAACGCCCATGATGACCAGGGCGGTGATGGGATGACTCATATAACACCTCAGCGCGCAGACAGCGCTACCTTTGCTAGCTATGACTCTAGTGCACAGGCAGAAGTTGCCGACGCCTTCTTGTCGTTTTTTTGGGTTGCAGCAGGTTTGCGCCCAACGCCAAAAAGCGAAGATCAGGCAGGACCTCGCTTACGCATTTACAGCTGCATCAGGACAGCGCTACCTTAGTGCCTTGATTTTTGTTTGGCAAGCCGTCGATGACCACCCCTAAAAACGATAAAAATACCCGCACCACCGGCCGTCCCACCCTGAATGAAGTTGCCCGCCTGGCCGGTGTCAGTCCGATTACCGCCTCCCGCGCCTTGCGTGGGGTCAGCACCGTGGCCACCGAACTGGTAGAAAAAGTCCGCAAAGCCGCCCTCGAACTCAACTACGTGGTCAACCCTGCCGCCCGCGCTCTGGCCTCGGCGCAGAGCCATTCGGTGGTGGTTTTGGTGCCATCGTTATCCAACCTTTTGTTTATCGACACGCTGGAAGCCATTCATCGGGTGCTCACGCCCAAGGGCTTCGAAGTACTGATCGGCAACTTCCACTATTCCCGCGATGAAGAAGAAAACCTCCTGCGCAATTACATGGCGTATCAGCCGCGCGGGTTTCTGCTGACCGGGTTTGATCGCACGGAAAGTTCGCGGCGGATGATCGAGGCGAGCAACATTCCTTGCGTGTACATGATGGAACTGGACAGCGCTGCCGGGGTGAATTGCGTCGGGTTTTCGCAGCTGAGTGCCGGGGAAACGGCGGCGGAGCATTTGCTCTCTCGTGGGCGCAAGCGTCTTGCTTACATTGGCGCGCAACTCGATCAACGTACGTTGTTGCGCGGTGAGGGTTTCCGCAAAGCACTGCAGAAGGCCGGGCGTTACGACCCGGATCTGGAAGTGCTGACGCCGCGTGCTTCGTCGGTGGGCTTGGGTGGGGAATTGTTTTTGCAGTTGCTCGCGGCGCATCCGGACGTTGATGCGATCTTTTTTGGTAACGACGATTTGGCGCAGGGTGCTTTGCTGGAAGCGTTGCGCAATGGCATCAAGATTCCTGAACAGGTGGCGATTCTCGGTTTCAACGACTTGCCGATGTCCGAACACATGGTGCCGCGTTTGAGCAGCATCAACACCCCGCGTGAGGCGATCGGCCGGCGCGCGGCGGAGCAGATGTTGACGTTGATGGCCGGCAACTCGGTCGCGCGCCCGGTGGAAGACATGGGCTTCGAACTGAAGATTCGCGAAAGTACCTGACGCCTGAAATCCCTGGCACAAATGCCGGGGTGAAAAACGATTCCCGTAGGAGCTGCCGCAGGCTGCGATCTTTTGATCTGATCTTTTAAAATCGACATCAAAAGATCGCAGCCTTCGGCAGCTCCTACAGTTTTAGGTGGTGCTCAAAAATCCTGAATTGAAACACAACCCCCTGTGGGAATATGTGTGGGGTTCAGTGACTGAGCAGGTCAACGAGGGCCAGTGCGCCTTTCTGGAGCGGCTGGCTTTTGAGCCACACCGCGTGCACCGGCATCACCAAACCATTCTCGATGTTGCGGAAATTCAGGCGTTTCAGCCGGCCCCTGTCCAGTCGCGATTGCACCACCGACAACGGAAAATTGCCCCAGCCCAATCCCGCCTCAACCATTTCCATCGCCGTCTCAAGACTGTCGGTGCGCCAGTACGATTCCGCCACCAAGGGCCGCGTCTCGCTGATCGGCAAGTCGCGACTGGCGACGATGATCTGCCGCACATGCACCAGATCTTCGAGAAACAAATCCTGCCCCCGCAACAACGGGCTGTCCGCCGCCAGCGTGGCGATCATCCGTTCGCTGCCGACAAACTGGAAACGCTCCAGCACGTTCATGCTCAACCCGGCGAACGCCAGGCACACACTGACCCGACCACTGTGCAGCATCGCCAGCACGTCATCCTGCGGCGCGGTCAGCACTTCGATATCGAGCAACGGATGACGCTCGGCGATCACCTTGATCGCCGCCAGCAAACGCCGCCGATCAATGTCCGCAACCACGCCAATCGACAACTTGCTCTCCAACCCCAACGACAACTCCACCGCGTGCACTTGCAGTTGTTTGAGTTGTTCGGCGATCAGTCGCGCGTGCGGCACCAGTGACAGCGCCATCGCCGTGGGTTGTGGCTCGCGATGACTGCGGTCAAACAGCAGATAACCGAGTTCGGCCTCAAGGTTGCCAATACTCATGCTCACCGCCGATGGCACCCGACCCAATGCCCGAGCCGCCGCCGAAAACGAGCCGCGCTCAATCACCGCAAGAAACAACTCGATGCTGTCGCTGTTGAAATTCACTTCATCTACCTATCACCAAAACTGAAAGCTACTGACTTTTTCTGTCAGCCCTATTGAAGCTATCTTTCGTCGCCTTCGCCAGTCCCGCTGGCCAACAAACGGCAAGAAAGAGGCAATTCCCATGCAAGGCGTCAAACGCAAACTGGTCTACGTGTCGCTCTACGAAGTGATCGGCATGACCTTCTCCGCCCTCGGTCTGGCGCTGTTGTCCGGCACATCCCCGGGCAGCACCGGGCCGCTGGCGGTGATCATCACCACCATCGCCGTGACCTGGAACTTCATTTACACCTCATTGTTCGAGCGCTGGGAAAGCCGTCAGGTGTCGCGCACGCGCACGGTGAAACGCCGCATCGCCCACGCCATCGGTTTTCAGTTGACCTTGATCGTGTTCCTGATTCCGTTGATTGCCTGGTGGATGAACATCAGCCTGGTGCAGGCCTTTCTGCTGGATCTGGCGCTGATCATTTTCATCCCGTGCTACACGTTCGCGTTCAACTGGCTGTTCGACCGGATTTTCGGTTTGCCGGCCTCGGCACTGCCGGATTCGGCGGCTGCGGCATAAATCGTTAATTCGTAAGCAGATATTGCAAGAAATCAGCGGTTTCCCGGAGCAAATCGCTGATCTTCACAATCCGTGGTTTCCGATAGCAGGCTAAGCTTTTCCATCAATAAAAAATGGATCTGCCCATGACTGCACACGCCCCCGCCGCCGCGCAAAGCGACGGCATCGACCCGATCCGCGCTGCCGAAGTTTCCGCCCGCATCGACCGCCTCCCCGCCGTCGCGACGATCTGGCGATTGGTGGCGCTGCTGTCGATCGGTGGTTTCTTCGAACTCTACGATTTATTCCAGACCGCCTACATCAGCCCCGGACTGATCCGCGACGGCATCTTCGCCACCGGCAATCAGGGGGTGTTCGGTTTCTCCGATCAAGCGGCGTTCGCTTCGGCGACGTTTCTCGGCCTGTTCCTCGGCGCCAGTCTGCTCAGTCCGCTGGCGGATCGCTTCGGTCGCCGCGCGATCTTCACCTTCGCACTGGTCTGGTACACCGTGGCGACGGTGTTGATGGGTATTCAGAGTTCGGCGCTGGGCATCATCTGCATGCGCTTTCTGGTCGGCATCGGTTTGGGCATCGAGTTGGTGACCATCGACGCTTACCTCTCGGAACTGGTGCCCAAACGCATGCGCAGTTCAGCGTTCGCTTTTGCGTTTTTCGTGCAATTTCTCTCGGTGCCGGCGGTGGCGTTGATGTCGTGGTGGCTGGTGCCGCAAGCGCCGTTCGGTGTGTCGGGCTGGCGTTGGGTGGTGTTGGCCAGCGCGGTGTTTGCGCTGTTTATCTGGTGGTTGCGCAAGCGTCTGCCGGAGTCGCCGCGGTGGTTGGCGCAGCACGGTCGATTCGACGAAGCCAACCGGATTCTCGATAACATCGAGGCACGCTGCGAGAAGGATCACGGCCAGCCCTTGGACACGCCGGAAACCGTGCCGGTCGACGTTGAAGGCAAGGGTCGCTTCGCCGATATCTGGCAACCACCGTATCGCCGTCGCGCCTTGATGCTGATCGTATTCCACGTCTTTCAAGCGATCGGTTTTTTCGGTTTTGGCAATTGGTTGCCGGCGCTGCTGTCCGGCCAGGGCGTGAGCGTCACCCACAGTTTGATGTACGCGTTCATCATCACCCTCGCCTACCCGCTCGGGCCGCTGCTGTTCGTCAAGTTCGCCAACCGTTTCGAGAACAAATGGCAGATCGTCGGCTCCGCCCTCGGTGCGATGACCTTCGGTACGTTATTCGCGCTGCAGACCAGTGCCTTCGGGCTGATCTTTTGCGGGGTGATGATCACCTTCTGCAACGCCTGGCTGAGCTTCAGTTATCACTCGTACCAGAGCGAATTGTTCCCGACCAATATTCGCGCCCGCGCGGTAGGGTTCTGCTATTCCTTCAGTCGTTTGTCGACGGTGTTCAGCAGCCTGCTGATCGGCTTTTTTCTCGACAGTTTTGGCACGCCGGGCGTGTTGGCGTTCATTGCCAGCAGCATGTTGATCGTGATGCTGACCATCGGCTACTTCGGCCCGCGCACGCGTAATCTTGCGCTGGAAAACATTGCCCATCGCTGACCGGCATAACGGTCATCCGCTGCCGCTCACCGGCAAGGGATGACCGCTTGCTCAACCGCGACAAATCTCAATTCATTGAAATGAAAAGACTTATCTGAAAGGCACGGTAATTGCTCCGTTACCGGGGTCAGTCATTACCACAGGTTTATCCATCATGTTCGTCAGTGCCAAACAACCGCTGATCATCCACCTGCCCAAACAAGTGAATGACGACGCAACGGCCACCGCGGCCGCCGGTTTGCAGAGTGGCCTGCACGGCGCCATGCTGCAAAACCTGCAGAATCAGACCCAACTGCAATCGAGCCAGACCGCTTCGACGGTGCAGGCCTCGGCCACGCAGATTGCCACGCAACAAGTCAGCGAAGCATCACGTATCAGCGACAACGTTGACGAGGCATTCGCCAAGACCCGTGTAGGCCTGCAAACCACCGACACTTCCGATGCGAGCCAAACCAGCGGCACTTCCGCCACCGACGCGTTCAAGGATTACATGAGCAAGTCGCCGGAACAGCGCCTGCGTGACAGCATCTTGCAGTCAATGGGCCTGACCGAGGACGACATCAAAGCCATGCCGCCGGCCCAACAACAGGCGATCGGCAAAGAGATCGCCGAGCGCTTGCAGGACAAGATGAAGTTGGCGGAATCGGAGAAAAACAACGACGTGAAGGACAGCGATAAAACGGCGGACAAGTTTCTCGCGGCCCTTTGACGATTCTTTATCGAACACCAATCCCTGTAGGAGCTGCGGCACGCTGCGATCTTTTGATCCTCATCTTTTGATCTGAATTTAAAAGATCAGGATCAAAAGATCGCAGCGTGCCGCAGCTCCTACAGGGGGCGGTGTGGTGTCAGTTCAGTTGCAGGGTTTCGTTGAACTGGCTGATGGCATCGACGACGTGACGTGAGCCTTGCTGAATCTCCTGAATCACTGCCCCCGCCTCGTTCGCCAGCTCCACGCCAAGCCCGGTACGGCTCAAACTCGATTGCATGCTCGACACCGCGCTCAGCGACAAATCGTGGTTGCGGCGCACAACGTCGACGATCTCCAGCGTCGCCTGACTCGTTCTTGCCGCCAGACTTCGCACCTCATCCGCCACCACGGCAAACCCGCGCCCGTGCTCGCCGGCACGCGCCGCTTCGATCGCGGCGTTGAGCGCCAGCAAATTAGTCTGATCGGCAATCCCGCGAATGGTCTGGACGATGGTGCCGATGATGTCTGACTGTTTGCTCACCGCATCGATGCTGACTGCCGCTTCGTTGAGGTCGCGGGAAATGTCCTGAATGATCTGCACCGTTTGCTGCACGACTTGTGAGCCTTTTTGCGCGCAGGCGTCGTTTTGTACCGAGGTGCTGTGGGCCGATTCCGCAGCGTTCTGCAGCGTGGTCATTTGTTGGGTGATGTCGCTGGCGAACTTGACCACTTTGTACAAGCGGCCCTTGGCATCAAACAGCGGGTTGTACGAGGCTTCGAGGTAAACCATGTGCCCGGATTTGTTCTTGCGCTCGAAACGGTGCGAGTGATATTCGCCGCGATTGAGCGAAGCCCAGAAGGCTTTGTATTGCGACGACTCGGATTCGCTGCGGTGGCAGAACATGCTGTGGTGATGCCCAACGACTTCGTTGTGCGAGTACTGCATGGTCTTGAGAAAGTTGTCGTTGGCGGTGATAACATTGCCTTCCGGGGTGAACTCGATGACGGCCATCGAGCGACCGATCGCCGCGAGCATGGCTTCTTCTTCATGCTCCTTGTTGATCCGCGCGGTAATGTCGGACGCCACTTTGATGACACTTTTAACTTGCTTGTCCGGGCCATACACCGGCATGTAACTGGCTTCGAGCCAGACTTCCTTGCCACTTTTGTTCAAACGCAGAAACGTCCCGCTGATCGGTTCACCACGGGCCAGGTCGCGCCACAACTTGGCATATTCCTCGCTGCGATAAAACGCTTCTTCACAGAAGATCCGGTGATGTTTGCCGCGCACTTCATCGGCGCCATAGCCCATGGTTTTACAGAAATTTTCGTTGGCATCCAGAACGATGCCGTCGGGGGTGAATTCGATCATCGCCATCGAACGGCTGATCGCGGCCAACTTGGCATTGGCCTCGGTCAAGGCACAGCTGAATCGTTCGATTTCCAGCAGGTCAGCCTTGTGATGTAGGTTAAACATGGTTGTATCACCTTCCGCGCGGACTTTTGATTTGATGAAAGTTCAGGTCTTTCACGATCCACCACTACGTTCCAAAGAACAGGCACACGCATTCCTCCACGGGAGGAAGTTGTCAGGTGATAAATGATGGTCAATCGGAGAGTCCATGCAGCGACGCTCTAATCAAGACATCCTTCTCTTGATAGCCCGCTCGCGGGCCAGCCCTAACGCGTTGAAGAACTTCCATTTAAAAAATGCTCCTTGTTGGTTCAGTGTCGGTGCCTTGGGTTGCGCACTCTGGCAGCATGAGTTTGCAGACTAACCGTGCACGGTCGACATAGTTAGTTACAGAGCAGCATAGCTAGCGCAAAACCTTGCGCAAGGCCACTAGTCGGCCAGTAGTGAGGACTTTTTGCACAAGAATCGGTTCAGCGGAAAATGAACAGCCCCCTGTAGGAGCTGCCGAAGGCTGCGATCTTTGGACTTTGATTTTTTCAAGATCAAAAGATCGCAGCCTTCGGCAGCTCCTACAGGGGGCGGCATTGGGAATTAGAGGCTGTTGCTGACTTTGGTAGCCACTTCTGCTGGCACCCACGATTTCCACACCTGCGGCTGATCGCGCAAAAACGCCTGCGCCACCACCCTCGGTTGCAAACGTTTTTCACTCATACCCGCCAGCGTCTGGTTCAACAGATCAATCGGCAAGTCGACCTTCTCAAAAAACGTCACCAGCTCCGGATACTGCGCCTTGAACGGCGCCGACACGCCAATCGCCAGACTCGCCGGCATCGACCGCGTGCCTTTGGGATTCGGATTATTGGCATCGGCCAAGGTCTTCCAGGCTTCGGCATCAAACGGCGGTTCGTCGAGTTTCACCAGTTTGAATCGGCCGAGCAGCGGCGTTGGCGACCAGTAATAGAACAGCACCGGTTTGCCACGTTTGATCGACGACGCCACCTCGGCATCCAGCGCCGCGCCGGAGCCGGTGCGGAAGTTGACGAAGCTGTCGTTGAGCGCATAGGCCTTGAGCTTCTGAGTGTTGACGATCTCCGATGTCCAACCCGTCGGGCTGTTGAGGAAACGCCCACGGCTCGGGTCTTCGGGGTCACGGAACACGTCTTTGTAGCGCGGCAGATCCGCCACCGATTTCAGTTCCGGCGCCAAGGGTTTGATGCCGCGCTCGGGGTCGCCCTTGATCACGTACTCCGGCACCCACCAGCCTTCGGTCGCGCCTTTTACTGTATCGCCGAGACCGAATACTTTGCCCTCAGCCGCCGCTTTGATCCACGCCGGACTGCGCCCGGCCCACTCTTCGCCGATCACTTGAATATCGTTTTTTGCCAACGCCGCTTCGAGGCTGACGGTGCTGCCCGGCAGCGTATCGGTCGGGTAGCCGTAGCCTTTTTCGACGATCAGGCGCAGCACTTCGGTGATAAAACTGCCGCTCTCCCAAGTGATGTCGCCGAAGTGGATCAGCGCGGTTTTCTCCGTTGCAGAAACAACGCCGACGCTCAGGCTCAGCGCCAGCAGCGAACCGCCGAGCAGGGTTTTGATCGATCTCATGCAGACCTCTTGTCTTGTAGGAATTGGTTGGCGCTGTGGCGATCGCACAAGGCTTGGGAACGGGTCATGTACACGCTCACCGAACGCTGGGAGATGCCCAGTTCGGCAGCGATTTGCGGGTAGGTCAGGCCATCGACGCGGGCGAGCAGGAAGGTCGAACGGACTTTGCCGGGCAGGCGTTGCAGGCTGTGGTCGAGGCGTTTCAGGGTTTGCGACAGTTGCGCGAGATGTTCGGGCGACGCAGCACCATCCTCATCAATTGTTTGCAGATGCCGACGCTGTAAATCCGCACGGCGCCAGTGCTGATAAAGCAGGCGTTGCGCAACAGTGGTGAGCAAGGCGCGGGGTTCGCGGATCGCGGTCAGGGATGATGATTCGAGCAGTTGCGCGAAGGTTTCGGCGGCGATGTCTTCAACACTCGCGGCGTCGTGCAGATGCCGACACAGGTAGGTGCAAAGCCATAGGTAATGGGCGCGGAACAGGCCGGCCAAGTGTTGGCGATGGGAAAGGTCGGCGCCGGACATAGGGGCTCCTGGGTTAGGGGTCGCTGAATGTCCGGTGTTCCGGTGGCGCGATCGTAGCAAGGCGCCTTATGCATTAATAATATTTAAATTTCATCTTTATATTCAATTATGGAATAAAAGGTCAAAAGATCGCAGCCCGGAACGCGATCCCTGTAGGAGCTGCCGAAGGCTGCGATCTTTCAACGCAAGCAGCCATACCCCAACTCCTCAGCCTCACGCTGATAGTCGAGCACCACCTGATAATCACCCTCTCCCGCCGCCAACACCTCAGGCAATCCCAACGTTTGCATAACATCCGGAAGTTCGTGCAACGACTGATTCATCACCTGCCGCAGCCGCTCGATCTGTTCATTCGTAGCACTGGCGCTGGTGATAAAAGGCAACGTCGGACTGAACGCACTGCGCGCAACAACACGTAACCCCCTGACTTCCTCAGGCGCATGCTGCGCGAGGTAGGCGTAGGTGACGCTGTCGATGGCGGCCAGATCTGCGCGCTTCTCACGCAACCAGCGCAGGCTTTCACGGTGACCGCCGCTGATACCGACCGTGGAGAAGAATTGCCCATCGCGATGCAACGGGGCGAGGCGTTGGCGCAACAGGTTCATGCCGCTGTTGGAGTCGTCGCTGTTGATCACGCCGCGACTGTCGCGAAAGGCTGGCAAGGTTTTGCGTGGGTCATCGGCGCGGCTGAGGATCAGGCTGCAATGGTTGCCGGCACTGGCGTCCGGGAGTTCGTAGCGTGGGCGGCCGATCACTCGAACCTGGCCTTTTAATGCCGTCATCAATGGGTAGCCGCAGGTTTGTGTAAGCAGGAGATTGGGGGATAACCAGAGTTCGGGCAGTGACAGGGTTTCAGCGCTCAGGCGCGTGTGACCGAGGTGGTCAAGGATGCGCGCGAGCCAGCGCTCGTTGGCCACACGGATGGGCTCGGGGGCGGTGTACATGAGGAGTTCGGCGTGGTGTTGAGTCATGCGCATATTTCCTGACAACAAATTTCCAACTGTAGGAGTGAGCCTGCTCGCGATAGCGGTTTTTCAGTGACATCTTCGGCTCTGACACACCGCGATCGCGAGCAGGCTCACTCCTACAGGGGGTATGGTGATCTTGAGACTAGTGATAAGGATGCTCGGGGCTGTCGATCGGGCTGACGCCATGCTCCCGCCACAACTGCCCATACCCCTGCACCAGAAACCCGCCACTCCTCGCCACCCATTGCTCGCGATTCGCGCGATAGACCTTGGGCAAGTCGTACCACGCCAGCCCCGGCAAATCATGATGCACCAGATGAAAATTCAAATTAAGAAACAGCCAGCGCCACGGCCATCCGGCTTCGTTCAGCACCGTGCGCTGCTCCGGTTGCGCGTGCGGTCGATGTTCGTAGTAGGAGCGGATCATCGCAATCGACAGCGCCGGCACACTGATCAACAACAGGTAGTGCCACACCGGCAACACGCTGTAGCGCGCGATAAACCACAACATCAACAGCGTGAACGCGCCATGGGTCAGCCACATCAGCCAGGCCTGGCGCTCACGGTTTTTCAGCCGCTGCAATTCTTCACTCGCCAACGCCAGCAAGCCCAGCGGCGCACCGATGGCGAAACGCCCGAGCACGGTTTTATTCAGCCAGTGCAGGCTGCGTTCAAACAGCGAACTGCCCTGCCAGCGCCCCCGCGTCAGGTAACGGCTTTCCGGGTCAACACCGGGCACCGTCAGATCTTCATCGCGGTGATGCAGTAGATGGCTGTCGCGATACAGCGTGTACGGATACCACACGGCAAACGGCGCATAGCCGAGGATTTTATTGAAGCGAATCCAGGGCGTCGGATGGCCGTGGAGCAATTCGTGTTGCACCGACAGCCACAGCACCAGCAGCGGAATCAGCAGCACGGTACTTAAACCCCGTCCCAGCCAGTGGCTGTTCAACATGATTGCAAACCAGCCGCCATACACGCCGATCAACAACAGCCAGGTAGGCCAGTCGCTGCGAGCGGTAAAACGTTGGCGCAGGGTTTCGATGTGTTGACGGTGGGCGGCGTCGAAATAATGAGACATGGCGTTGCTCGCAGCGGGTTCCTTCCCTTTCTGTGCAACGACCACCGAGAATCTTGCAGATTATTTTGGATCAACAGGGAAGCCCGAGAACCGGGCTTCCGAAAGGCGTGATCAATGACCGAAAATATCGGTTTTCTTGGCCTTCTTCTCCGCGCGTTTTTCAATCGCGGTCTTGGCCGGTTTCTTCTTCGCGGCTTTCTTTGAATCCATACCTTTGGACATGATGCGTACTCCACTCACAGGGGATGTGAGCTCAGGTATACACCTATCCAGACGCGCGCGTTCTTTTATAATCGCCGCGAAATCTACCGACAGTCAGAACCCATGCCCGATACCCAATACAGCCTGCTCGACGCGTCTCTCTGGCCGTTGATGAACAAGTTTTACCGCAGCCACCAATCCTCGATGAAAGCCGTGCGTGATGCGCAATTGTGGGTGGCGCGACGTGGGGAAATTGTTGCGGCGTTGTGCTTGCGACCGGTGGCGGGTGGGCATTGGTTGACCGGGTTGTTTGTTGATCCGGGGTGTCGGGATCAGGGGATTGCGGGGCAGTTGATCGCGGCGGCGGTTCAGGATGTGACGGAGCCGGTGTGGCTGTTCTGTCATCCGGATTTACGCGGGTTTTACGAGCGGCGCGGGTTCCGGTTTGATCCTGAATTGCCGCAGGCGATGGCGGAGCGATTGAGCCGGTATGCGCGGAGCAAGCCGATGATTGCGATGGGCCTGGGGTGAAGATCAAAAGATCGCAGCCTTCGGCAGCTCCTACAGGGATAGGTGTAGGAGCTGCCGAAGGCTGCGATCTTTTGATTCTGGTTAATCGTCAGCTGTGGGATCGAGATCCGGGAACATCACTTCGGTAAAACCAAACTTGCTGAAATCGGTAATCCGCGAAGGGTACAACCGGCCGATCAGGTGATCGCACTCATGCTGCACCACCCGCGCATGAAAACCTGAAGCCACACGCATGATCGGCTCGCCCTTCGGATCAAAACCCTCGTAGCGAATCTGCTGATAACGATCCACCGCGCCGCGCAAACCCGGCACCGACAAACACCCTTCAAACCCCTCCTCCATCAACGGATTCAACGGCGTGATCAGCGGGTTGATCAGGATGGTCTGCGGCACGGCTTCAGCGTCCGGATAACGTTCGCTGTGCTCGAAACCAAAGATCACCAATTGCAGATCGACGCCGATCTGCGGCGCGGCCAGACCGACGCCGCCGACACTTTCCATGGTCTGGAACATGTCGTCGATCAGTTGCCACAGCTCAGGGCTGTTGAACATTTCCAGCGGCACTGGCGGGGCGATGCGCAGCAAGCGCTCGTCGCCCATTTTGAGGATTTCACGGATCATGATGTGGCTTCGTCAGTGTCCGGCTTGAGCGAGTGATCGCGGCCCAGGCCCGAGACGTGTTGTTTGGGTTGTTCATCGAGTTCGCCGGGGACTTTCTCGCCCTCGTCTTTGCCCTCGCTGGACATGTGCTCGATCACCGCATTCATCTCCGCGCCGAGCAGCAGCACCGCAGCGGAAATGTAGAAGTACAGCAAGAGCACGATGATCGCCCCGATGCTGCCATACATCGCGTTGTAGTTGGCGAAGGTTTTCACGTAGAACGCGAAACCCAACGAGGCGATGATCCACACCACCACGGCCAATACCGAGCCCGGAGTGATGAAACGGAATTCCTGTTTGACGTCCGGCATCACGTAGTAGATGAGGGCCACGGCAACCATCATCAAAATCACGATCACCGGCCAGCGCGCGATCGTCCAGATGGTCACGATGACCTCTTCCAGCCCGACTTGCGCGGCGATCCAGCCCATGACTTGCGGGCCGAGCACCATCAGCGCGGCGGCCATCAGCAGCATGCCGGCGATGCCGACGGTGTAGACCACCGACAGTGGAAAGCGCTTCCAGATTGGTCGGCCTTCGACCACGTCATACGCCGCGTTCATCGCGCTCATCATCAGGCGCACGCCGGCAGACGCGGTGTAAAGGGCGATGACGATACCGACCGAGAGCAAGCCGCCCTTGGACTGCTGCAACTGGTCGATCACCGGGTTGACGGATTCCAGCGCCTGCGGCGGCAGCACAAGTTCCGATTGCAGGCGCAGCCAGGAGAAGAAGTCCGGCAGGTGCAGGAAACCGATCAGGGCGATCAGAAACAGGATGAACGGGAACAGCGAGAACAGCATCTGGTAGGCCAGTGCCGAGGCGTAGGTCGACATTTCGTCATCGACGAATTCAGTGACCGTGCGCACCATCACTCGGTGCAGGGGCAGACCTTTCATGTCTGGAAATATCATTCGCGTCTCCTTTCGCCGCAATACAGGTTTGAAGTCGTGGCGACTCAGGGGCCGTTTTTTACATCAAGGTAGCTTGTTTGGCGAACCTTGGTGGGTGTCAGCAGGATTTCGACACAAAAACGGCCATCCTTGGATGGCCGCTCGTGTCTTTCGTTCAAGGCTGGATTACGCCTTGTCGACGCCTTTTTTGACAGCGTCCTTGGCTTTGCCGACCGCTTGCTGGGCTTCGCCTTTTTTCTCTTGGACTTTGCCTTCGGCCTGCAGCTTGGTGTTGTCAGTGGCTTTACCGACGCCTTGCTTGACGTTGCCGACCGCTTCGTTGGCCATGCCTTTTACTTTATCGCCTGTGCTACTCATGGTGTTTCTCCTTGGTGCAATTAGGGGGAAAAGTCAGTACGTAATGATTGACTGGCCGGCTTTGCGCCAAGTTTCATTTATTTTTCGCCGGATCATTTCGTCGCGACGAACAGGTTGGGCTTTATGTTTGCGTGCAATGCCCCGAGAATGCGCAACATAAGGGCGCCACGCGCCAGGAACCGATCCTGCAGGAATGTTATGAAACTCGATAAAACGCTCGCCATCGCCCGTAGAAACAAGGAACTGGGCGGCGCCGTGCTCGGCACCAACAATTGCCACTTCGCCGAACTGAACCGCAACCGCAACATCTGGTGGTTCGACCTGCCAGTGTCGCGCCTGGCGATTGGTCAGTACGAGTGGATTCACCTGCTGATGCACACGCCGGCCACCGACGAACTGCTGCACCTGAAAGTGCCGACGGTGTTTCTGCGTGAAAAGCTCGAAGGGCTGGTGATTCGCAACGAAGGCAAGCGCAAAGCGGCGCTGAGCCTGGAATTGAGTGCAGACAAGGATTCGTATCTGCAGGACATGCGTCCGGCGGGGACTAATGTGAATTTCGCGCCGTTCCGTCAGTAGGATCAGTGCCGCTCCCTTCCCCTCACCCTAGCCCTCTCCCAAGGGAGAGGGAACTGACCGAGGTGTTTGGGCGAGGTACGCCGACATGGGATATCGAGTCGAACTCAGGTTTTGAACTGCACGCGATCGGCCCCCTCTCCTTCGGGAGAGGGCTGGGGTGAGGGGCAGGTTCAACGCATAACCCAAGCCATGCTCCGCACCAACAAAAAGCCCCGCATCTGCGGGGCTTTGTGTTTTAGGCGGCAGACTTGGCCTTGATCTTCTTCAGCTCTTCATCGCGCAGTTCGCGGCGCAGGATCTTGCCGACGTTGGTGGTCGGCAGTGCATCGCGGAACTCGACCGAACGCGGCACCTTGTAACCGGTGACGTTGGCGCGCATGTGTTCCATCACCGTTTCCTTGGTCAGCGTCACGCCCGGTTTGGCGACGATGAAAATCTTGATCGCTTCGCCCGACTTCTCGTCCGGGATGCCAATGGCCGCGCACTGCAACACGCCCGGCAGGGTCGCCAGCACGTCTTCCAGTTCGTTCGGATAAACGTTGAAACCAGAGACCAGAATCATGTCTTTCTTGCGATCGACAATGCGCATGTAGCCGTCCGGCTGGATCAGCGCGATGTCGCCGGTTTTCAGCCAACCGTCGCTGTCGAGCATCTCATCGGTAGCTTCCTGACGCTGCCAGTAGCCCTTCATCACTTGCGGGCCCTTGACGCACAGTTCGCCGATTTCGCCCATTGGCTGCTCGACACCGGCATCGTCGATGACTTTGCACAGGGTCGATGGCACTGGGATGCCGATGGTGCCGATCTGGATGTGCTGGATCGGATTCACCGTGGCGACCGGGCTGGTTTCGGTCATGCCGTAACCTTCGCAAATCGAGCAACCGGTCACCGCTTTCCAGCGCTCAGCCGCGGCCAGTTGCAGGGCCATGCCGCCCGACAAAGTCACTTTCAGTGCCGAGAAGTCCAGTTTGCGGAAACCTTCGTTGTTGCACAGCGCCACGAACAGCGTGTTGAGGCCAACGAAACCGCTGAACTTCCACTTCGACAGTTCCTTGACCATTGCCGGCAGGTCGCGCGGGTTGCTGATCAGGATGTTGTGGTTGCCGATCAGCATCATCGCCATGCAATGAAAGGTGAACGCATAGATGTGGTACAGCGGCAGCGGCGTGATCAGAATCTCGCAACCTTCATTGAGGTTCGAGCCCATCAGCGCCTTGCATTGCAGCATGTTGGCGACGAGGTTGCGGTGGGTGAGCATCGCGCCCTTGGCCACGCCGGTGGTGCCGCCGGTGTATTGCAGCACCGCGACATCGCCGCTGTGCGGGTTGGCTTCGGCCACAGGCTGGCCTTGGCCTTTGCTCAATGCGTCGTTGAACTTGATGGCTTTCGGCAGGTGATAAGCCGGCACCATTTTCTTCACGTACTTGATGACGCTGTTGATCAGCAGGCGTTTGACCGGCGGCAACAGGTCGGCGACTTCGGTAACGAAAACGTGTTTGACGCCGGTTTTCGGCACCACGGTTTCGGCCAGGTGCGCCATGTTCGCCAGGCAAACAAGGGCTTTGGCACCGGAGTCGTTGAATTGGTGTTCCATTTCCCGCGCTGTGTACAGCGGGTTGGTGTTGACCACGATCAGCCCGGCACGGATGGCACCGAAGACGGCCACCGGGTACTGCAGAACGTTGGGCAGTTGCACGGCGATTCGATCACCGGGCTGCAAGTCGGTATGCTGTTGCAGATACGCGGCAAACGCACCGGACAATTCGTACAGTTCACCGTAGGTGATTGTCTTGCCCAGGTTGCTGAAAGCCGGTTTGTTGGCGAAGCGTTGGCAGGACTGCTTCAACACTGCCTGAATATTCGGGTACTCATCTGGATTGATGTCGGCAGCAATTCCAGCGGGGTACTTATCCTTCCAAAAGTCTTCGTTCATGGAAGCCCACTCCTCAGCAACGCGAATTCTTCACCGCATTTGATGCGATTATTATTGGTGTGTGTTTTGTATTGGTGAATCTGGCTTTTTGATAGGCCGAGAAGTCACAAAGCGCGCCGAGAGTAGCAGCTTTGCCGAGGGTCGACTAGAGCCAAAAGCGGCCCATACAGTCATATTTATGACTCAAGACTTGCTAACAGTCATTTTAGAGCAAAAATCCTAGAACACCTTAAAAGTCCCGTAAAACGGGGGATTCAAAGCAAAAGATCGCAGCCTTCGGCAGCTCCTACATGGAATGCGTTTCCAGTAGGAGCTGCCGAAGGCTGCGATCTTTTTGTTTTCAGGCGTTAAGCGATATCGCGCAACTCACGGCGCAGAATTTTCCCGACCGGCGTCATCGGCAACGACTCGCGCAGCACAATGTGCTTCGGCACTTTGTACGCGGTGAAATTCTCTTTGCAGTACGCCTTCAGCTCTTCCAGGCTGACGCCGGTTTCCCGCGCCACCACAAACAGCTTCACCGCCTCGCCCGAACGCTCGTCCGGCACACCGATCACCGCGCAGTTGGCAACTTTCGGGTGGGCCATCACCACGTCTTCGATCTCGTTCGGGTACACGTTGAAACCGGAGACGATGATCATGTCCTTCTTGCGATCGACGATACGCACGAAACCGTCCGGATCGATTACCGCGATGTCGCCGGATTTGAACCAGCCTTCAGCATCCAGCACTTCGGCGGTGGCCTCAGGTTTGTTCCAGTAACCTTTCATGATCTGCGGGCCTTTGATGCACAGTTCGCCGCGCTCGCCCATTGGCTGCTCGACGCCATCATCGTTGATCACTTTCAACAACGTGCCCGGCACCGGCAAACCGACCGTGCCCAGGCGCGATTGATCGCCGTACGGGTTGGTGCAGGCCACCGGCGAGGTTTCGGTCAGGCCGTAGCCTTCGGTGATGCGGCAACCGGTCATCTGCTCCCAACGCTCGGCGGTGGCTTTGACCAGTGCGGTGCCGCCGGAGTTGGTGAGTTTCAGGCTGGAGAAATCCAGGGTCTTGAAATCCGGGTGATCCATCAGCGCAACGAACAGTGTGTTCAGCCCCAGCAACGCCGAGAAACGCCAGTTCTTCAGCTCTTTGATGAACCCGGCAATGTCGCGCGGATTGCTGATCAATACGTTGTGGTTGCCCGAGACCATCATGCACATGCAATTCGCGGTGAACGCATAGATGTGGTACAGCGGCAGCGGCGCGATCATCACCTCCTGACCTTCGCGCAGCAGTGGCTGACCGTCCGGCCCGAGCTGCGCCAGACACGCGCGCACTTGCTGCATGTTCGCCACCAGATTGCCGTGGGTGAGCATCGCGCCCTTGGCCAGACCGGTGGTGCCGCCGGTGTATTGCAGCACGGCAATATCGTCGAGGCTGACCTTCAACGGCTTGATGCCCAAGCCCCGACCCATGCGCAGCGCACTCTTGAAGGAGATCGCCTGCGGCAGCGAATACGCCGGCACCATTTTTTTCACTTTGCTGACCACGGTGTTGATCAGCCAGCCTTTGGCGGTAGGCATCAAGTCGCCCATCTTCGCTTCGATCAGGTATTGAATGTCAGTGTCGGGCAGCACTTCCTGGACTTTCTGGTCGAACATGTTCAGGTACACCAACGCACGTGCGCCGGAATCCTTGAACTGGTGACGCATTTCCCGCGCGGTGTACAGCGGGTTGGTGTTGACCACGATCAGCCCGGCGCGCAAGGCACCGAACACGGCAATCGGGTAATGCAGGACATTGGGCATCTGCACGGCGATGCGATCGCCCGGTACCAGATCGGTGTGCGCTTGCAGGTAACCGGCGAAAGCGGCGCTCTGACGTTCGAGCTCGGCGTAGGTCAGGGTCACGCCCATGTTGCTGAATGCCGGGCGATCCGCGAACTTCTTGCAGGAGCGCTCAAACACCTCGATCACCGACTTGAACTCACCCATGTCGATGTCCAGCGGTACGCCGGCCGGGCGTTTGTCGTTCCAGAAATCAGGTTGCATTGTTCTTGTCCTCTTTACCTGAGCCGATCCGGGCCGCTTTCTGTCATTTCTGAAAAAGCGGAGCTTCACGGACACTAGCAGTTATGGCCATTGAGGCAAATACGGGCAAAGCCGTCATTGATCGTGTGAATCTTCCTGCCGTGGCGTGGGCTGATCAGACGCGCTATACAATGTTCCGACTCTGAGCAAAGGAATCGCCATGATCCACCACCCCCTATGGCTGGACGCGAGTGACCGCAGCCGCCTGTTCGTCAACCAATGGCTGCCCGCCGCGCCGTTGAAAGCGGTGATCCTGCTGGCCCACGGCATGGCCGAACACAGCGGCCGCTATGCCCGTTTGGCCGACACGTTTTGCGACAAAGGTTATGGCGTTTACGCGCCGGATTTGCGCGGACATGGCAAAACTGCCGAACACGGTACGCTCGGACATTTCGCCGACGACGATGGCTGGTGCAAGGTGCTGGGTGATTTGGCGAGCCTCAATCAACACATCGGCCAGCAGCACCCCGGCGTGCCGATCATCCTGCTCGGCCACAGCATGGGCAGCTACCTCGCACAGGCCTATCTGCTGCACCACAGCGCCAGTTTGCAGGGGGCGATTCTCAGCGGTTCGAACTTCCAGCCGGTGGCGCTTTATGGCGCGGCACAGCAGATCGCCCGACTGGAAAAACTGCGTCAGGGCGGCAAGGGGCGCAGTGCGCTGATCGAGTGGTTGTCGTTCGGCTCATTCAACAAAAAATTCAAACCGGTGCGCACGCCGTTCGACTGGCTCAGCCGCGATCCGGTCGAAGTCGATCTATACGCCAACGACCCATTGTGTGGCTTTCGCTGCACCAATCAGCTATGGATCGACTTGCTCGGCGGCTTGCAGCAAATCAGCAAAGCGTCCAATCTCGCCCAGATCAACCCGGGCCTGCCGTTGCTGGTGATTGGCGGCGAATGTGATCCGGTGAGTGAAGGCAAGCGTCTGACTGATCTGGCCAACGCTTTGCGCTCGGCCGGCAGCCAGAACCTGCAACTGCAGATCTACCCGCAGGCGCGGCACGAATTGTTCAACGAAACCAATCGCGATGAGGTGATTGCCGATGTGCTGGCCTGGATTGATCAGGTGCTCAGCCATCCGCGCCCGCAACGCAGCGAATAATTTTTTGTGGATTTATTTAATCCGTCACAGGAATCAAGACCGATGACCCAGGTTACCAACATCCCTTACGAAGCCCTCGAAGTCGGCCAGACCGCCAGCTACAGCAAGACCGTCGAAGAGCGCGACATTCAACTGTTCGCCGCGATGTCCGGCGACCACAACCCGGTGCACCTGGACGCCGAGTTCGCCGCCGCCAGCATGTTCAAGGAGCGCATCGCTCACGGCATGTTCAGTGGCGCGTTGATCAGCGCTGCCGTGGCGTGCGAAATGCCTGGGCCGGGCACTATTTATATCGGTCAGCAGATGAGCTTTCAGAAGCCGGTGAAGATCGGCGACACGCTGACGGTGCGTCTGGAAATTCTTGAGAAACTGCCGAAGTTTCGTGTGCGCATTGCCACTCGTGTGTTTAACCAGCGTGATGAGTTGGTGGTGGATGGTGAGGCAGAGATTCTGGCACCGCGTAAACAGCAGACGGTGACGTTGCCGACATTGCCGGCCATCAGCATCGGCTGATTTAAAAGATCGCAGCCTTCGGCAGCTCCTACATTGGAATGCGTCCCTGTAGGAGCTGCCGCAGGCTGCGATCTTTTGCTTTTAAAACAAACATAAAAAAACGCCAGACTAGCTGGCGTTTTTTGTTACTGGCGTACGCTTACGAGCGTGCGCGAGCCTGGTTACGCAGGGCTTTCACCTGGTCGTGGTTGCGTTGTACGCCGTGGTACTGACGTTCAACCAGGTCACGAATACCCACCAGGTTGTGCTTGTTGATTTTTTCCAGTGCTTCTTTGTAAGCCTTCAGCGCATGGTCTTCACCACGTTCGGCTTCGTTCAGCACAGCCTCTTCGTCTTTGCCGGTGAACATCGCCTTAACGTCGACCCAGCGACGGTGCAGATCACCGCTGACGCTGGTGGAAGTTTCCGGATCGCCGCCCAGTTTGCGAACTTCAGCTTGCAGCTCAGCTGCAGCGGTAGCGCAATCGGCAGAGCGGGTCACGAACAAGGTTTTCAGTTCTGGGTGCTTGATGTCTTCAGCGCAAGTCTTGAACCCTTCCTGACCGTCCTTGCTGGTTTCAATCAGGTCATTGAGTACAGAGATGGCTTCTTTATTCATGTCGGTCATTTTTCAATTCCTTGCGATCGGTGGAAGATGCAAGGGATATTGCAGTGTGCGTGCCAGTTTTTACTCAGAAATAAAACACATATAAATCAACAACTTAAAGATAAATGAACTATCTGTATTGCGGTTATTTGCATGATCTGTCATTTGGCCTGCATGCAGAATGCCTGTATTTTCCAATCTGATTTGAAGCCAGACGATCCTTTTGATGAATCCCGAAAAACTCGAACTGCTGATCACCCGAGAAATGCCCTTCGGCAAGTACAAGGGCCGGATCATCGCCGACCTGCCAGGCCCTTACTTGAACTGGTTCGCCCGTGAAGGTTTCCCGCACGGCGAACTCGGCGGATTGCTTGCACTGATGCAGGAGATCGACCATAACGGTTTGTCCGATCTGCTCGAACCGCTGCGTGCCCAACATGGCAAACCCGCCCCGCGCCATTGAAGCGCCCTCCTCTATAGAGCCAGCCGCCATGCCCGATAACACCCTGCGCGCCCGTGATGAAGCTTTCTGGCAAATGTTTGTCGGCCGCTATGACGTCCAACCCGGCCCGATCAATCTGGAGAACGGTTACTTCGGACGCATGTCGCGCACGGTGATCGAGGAGTACCAGCGCAACATCGAGCTGATCAACACCAGCAATTCGGTGTATGTGCGCCAGCGCTACGAGCAATTCGACAACCTCGACATCCGCGCACAATTGGCCGAGCTGATCGGCGTGCGCGCGCAGAGCGTGGCTTTTACCCGCAATGCCACTGAAGGCCTGCAATCGCTGATCCGCAACTACAACCGCCTGCAACCCGGCGATCAGGTGCTGATCTGCGACCTCGAATACGATACGGTCAAAGGCGCCATGCGCTGGCTAGGCAAGCATCGCGGGGTCGAAGTCATCGAGATTGACCACGCGCATCCGGCGACTTTCGAGAGCCTGCTGGCCACCTACCGCGAAACCTTTATTCGTCACCCGAAACTGAAACTGATGGCGCTGACGCACGTCACCCATCGCAGCGGTCTGGTGATGCCGGTGCAGGCCATCGCCGCGCTGGCCAAAGAGCATGGGATCGACATCATCCTTGATGGCGCCCACGCCCTCGGCCAGATCGAGTTCGACTTCGAAGCCCTCGGCATCGCCTTCGCCGCGTACAACCTGCACAAATGGATCGGCGCACCGCTGACTCTCGGTTTCCTTTATATCGCTCCACAGCGGCTGGCCGATATCGACCCGGACATGGGCGAGATGCACTACCCGGTCAACGATATCCGCTCGCGCACCTCGTACAGCACACCGAACATTCCGGCGCTGATGACCTTGCCGCTGGTGTTCGAAGAGCATCGCTCGCTCGGCGGCGCAGCGGCCAAAGGGGCGCGAATCAATTACCTGCGCAACCTGTGGGTCAGCGCCGTGCGCCAGTTGCCGGGCATCGAAGTGATGACGCCAGACGACCCACGCTTGTATTGCGGGATCACGGCGCTGCGTTTCACTCGCCATGACAATCAGCAGGCGATGGCCGAGCGTCTGCTCAACGAATACAACCTGTTCACCGTGGTGCGCACTGGCGCCGCGTGCGGGCCGTGCATTCGCATCACGCCGGGGCTGACCACCACCGCCGCCGAGATGCAATTGCTCACCCGCGCGCTGAACGAGCTGCGCTGAATCGCTCAGACGGTGTATTTGTCGAAGTCCTCGGGTTTGATCTGCGACGACACCGCAAAGGTGTCGATGCCGATGGTCAGGTGGCCGAAGAAACCGTCCTCGTGGGAGTCGCGGCCGATCGGCCAAACGGTCAGGGTCGAAGCCTCGCCGCCCATGTCGGCAAAGAAACTGTCCTGAGTATTGTTCAAAGCTGTTGAGGCGCGGCCGCGATAGGCTTTGGCGTTGAGCACCGAGCGCGACACTACTTCGGGGAAATACAACTGACCGACCCACGCCACGTTGCGCTCTTCGAGGTACTCGGTACCTGTGACCATGCGCACCGCCACATGGATGTGCAACGCACGACCGGCGTAGAACCCCGGATAGATCGTGGTGAAGCGCGCCCTGCCCTTGTGATCACAGAACTGACTGCCGCGCAGGTAGGTGTCATCGTCGGTGCGCGGGATCGAACCGATGGCTTCGGCGTCGACTTCGAGATCCGGGTTGATCCGGCTCCAGCCCGAATACGCACCGCGAGCGTTGCAATGCCAGATGTCCACCAGCGCGCCGCTCACCGGTTCACCGGTCATCGCATCAACGATGGTCAGGCGTAGCAGCAGCGGCAAGCCTTCCGCACCTTCGCTGATGTTGCGGCGCAGCAATTGCGGGTTGCGAAAATACGGCCCGGCGATTTGCTCGGGGGCCAGTTGATACACCGGGTTCGGTGAGGGTGTTGCAGCGTCTCGATCCATGATGCGTTCTCTCTTCCATAAGAGAACGCAGATTAGCGCCACGCAATCGCCTGTGTGCGGTAACTATGTATCGCGTCGTAACTCCAGGCTGCGATCTTTTGGCCTAGCCATTTGAAAGCAAGATCAAAAGATCGCGGCCTCGTTGCACTCGACAGCTCCTACATCGCATCCCGTATCAACGCCCTGTAGGAGCTGCCGAAGGCCGCGATCTTTTGATGTTGGCTTTTCTGGGGGCAAAAAAAAACGGTGCGCCGACCGAGCGCACCGTAAAGCCGTAGAACACACAACGAAGTGTTTGGTAACAATCAGTCCAGCAGCGCCAAAGCCTCAGCGGTGCATTCCTGAATGCGGGCCCAGTCGCCGTTCTTGATCCACTCCGGATCAAGCATCCAGCTACCGCCCACGCACATGACGTTTTTCAGCGCCATGTAGCTTTTGATGTTGGCCGGGCCGACGCCGCCAGTCGGGCAGAATTTCACTTCGCCGAACGGGCCGCCGAGGGCTTTGATTGCCGCGACGCCACCGCTGACTTCCGCCGGGAACAGCTTGAAGCGGCGATAACCCAGACCGTAGCCTTCCATGATGCCGGAGGCGTTGCTGATGCCCGGCAACAGCGGAATCGGGCTGTCGACGCTGGCTTCCAGCAGGTCACGGGTAATGCCTGGGGTGACGATGAATTGCGAGCCGGCAGCTTCGGCCGCCGCGAGCATGTTGCGATCGAGCACGGTGCCGGCACCGGTCATCAGTTCCGGACGCTGGTCGCGCAGGATCTGAATGGCCTTGAGGCCGAACTGCGAACGCAGGGTCACTTCCAGCGCGGTCAGACCACCGGCGGCAAGGGCGTCGGCCAGTGGCAGCACGTCCTGTTCGCGGGCGATGGTGATCACCGGCAGGATCCGCGCCTTGGCGCAGAGGCTGTCGATCAGGGCAACTTTGTCCGCCATGGAAACGGTCGGGGATGGGGTTGTCATAGCGGCTGTTCCTTGGCTCATGGGCACCAGTAAATCTCTAACGTAGGTTGCAGAAACGCGCGCACCGGCATGGCGGCGACGTCATCGGATGCCAGCGCGGCATTCAGGGTGGTCAGTTTCGACTGACCGGAAATCGACAGAATCTTGTGTTTCGCCGACGCCAGCAGCGCACGGCTCATGGTCAGGCGCTGACGCGGCACGCTCGGCGCCAGCATCGGCCAGCAACGGCGAGTGCCATCGGCTTGCAGCGCTTCGGCCAGGTTCGGACTGTTAGGGAACAGCGACGCGGTGTGACCGTCATCGCCCATGCCCAACACCAGCACGTCAATCGGCGGCAGCTCAGCGAGCAAGCGATCAGCCTGTTCAGCAGCCTGCTCGACGTTCGCCGCAGCGCTATAAAGGCTGAGGAACTGCGCTTTCGCCGCTGGGCCTTTGAGCAGGTACTGCTTGAGCAGACCGGCATTGCTGTCGGCATGTTCAACCGGTACCCAGCGCTCGTCGGCGAGGGTCACGACGACCTTCGACCAGTCCAGCTCCTGCTTGGCCAAGTGCTGGAAAAACGCCACCGGGCTGCGACCGCCCGACACCACCAGCACCGCGTTGCCGCGTGCCGCAATGGCCTCGCTCAATTGCTTGGCGACATTCAGCGCCAGACCTTCGGCCAACAGCACCGGGCTCTTGAATTCGTGAGCGTTTACGCCCGCAGGCAGTTGCACATTAGATATCGCCATACCACGACCTCCCGTCCCGCGTGATCAATGCAATCGAGCTCATCGGCCCCCACGACCCGGCCGCGTACGGCTTGGGCGCGTCACCGGATTTTTTCCACCCGGCGATCAACTGGTCACACCATTTCCACGCGGCTTCGATTTCATCTTTACGGACAAACAGGTTCTGATTGCCGTTCATCACTTCCAGCAACAACCGCTCATAGGCATCGGGGATCCGCGCGCTACGCCAGGTGTCGGAGAAATTCAATTGCAGCGGCCCGCTGCGCAGTTGCATGCCTTTGTCCAGGCCCTGCTCTTTGGTCATCACGCGCAAGGAAATGCCTTCGTCCGGTTGCAGGCGGATGATCAGTTTGTTGCTGATCTGCAAGCGCTGCTCGGGGGCGAAAATGTAGTGCGACGGTTCCTTGAAGTGGATGACGATCTGCGACAACTTCTGCGGCATACGCTTGCCGGTGCGCAGGTAGAACGGCACGCCGGCCCAGCGCCAGTTGCGGATGTCGGCACGCAAAGCGACGAAGGTTTCGGTGTCGCTCTGGGTGTTGGAATTTGGTTCTTCGAGGTAACCCGGGACGGATTTGCCTTCGCTGTGGCCGGCGATGTACTGGCCGCGCACCACTTGCGTGGTCAGGCCTTCCGGACTGATCGGCGCCAGCGCCTTGAGCACTTTTACTTTTTCGTCACGGATGCTGTCGGCAGACAGGTCAGCCGGTGGATCCATGGCGATCAGGCAGAGCAGCTGCAACAGGTGATTCTGGATCATGTCGCGCAGCTGGCCGGCCTTGTCGAAGTAGCCCCAACGGCCTTCGATGCCAACCTTCTCGGCCACGGTGATTTCCACGTGGGAGATGTAGTTCTGGTTCCACTGGGTTTCGAACAGGCTGTTGGCGAAACGCAGGGCGATCAGGTTCTGAACGGTTTCTTTGCCCAGATAGTGGTCGATGCGGTAGGTGCGGTTCTCCGGGAAGAACTGCGCCACGGCATCGTTAACCTTGCGCGACGATTCGAGGTCGGAGCCGATTGGTTTTTCCAGCACCACGCGGGTGTTTTCCGCCAGACCGACATTCGCCAGGTTCTCGCAGATCGCGCCGTACACCGCTGCCGGTGTGGCGAAGTAGGCAATCATGCGTTGTGTGCTGCCAGCCTGTTCGGCCAGCGCGACATAGTCTTCAGCCTTGAGGAAGTCGACGTGCAGGTAGCTCAGGCGCGCAAGAAAGCGCTCGGCCACGGCTTCGTCCAGCTCTTTGCCGACATAGCGGCGCAGTTCGGCGGCGATGAACGCCAGATGCTGCTGCTCGGTGCCGTCTTCACGGGCCAACGCGATGATGCGCGTGTCCTCGTGCAACAGATCGGCGCCATCGAGGTGATACAGGGCAGGAAACAGCTTGCGCAGGGCCAGATCGCCGAGAGCGCCGAACAAGGCAAAGGTGCACGGTTCAACCGTAATCGAAGGCATGATGTTTGTTCTTTTATCAAGTTAAGCTACAAATACCTTTTTTCAAGGCATCACTCAAGGGAAAATGTAGTAATAACCACAACATTTTCGCAAAATACAGATTCCGAGTGGTGGTCGGTCGGAGCCATCAGTAGGATAGGCCACCGTGACGGGCCACATCAAAGGCCCAATTTGCATAGATCAGCGCACCTTTGCGCTGGTGAATTAGGAATTCCATATGGACCGCGTGCGAAATTTACTGGAACAGATCCAGAGTCGCCTTGAAGACCTGAACAAGGCCGAACGCAAAGTCGCCGAGGTGATCCTGCTCAACCCGCAGCAGGCCACCCGCTTCAGCATCGCCGCCCTCGCCCAGGCCGCGTCGGTGAGCGAACCGACGGTCAACCGTTTCTGCCGTTCGTTCGGCGTCAGCGGCTACCCGGAACTCAAGCTGCAATTGGCGCAGAGCCTGGCCAGTGGCGCGGCGTACGTCAGCCGCGCGGTCGAGGCGGATGACAATCCCGAGGCCTACACGCAAAAGATTTTCGGCAGCGCCATCGCTTCGCTGGACAGCGCTTGTCAGGCGCTGGATCCGAACCTGATCAGCCGCGCCGTTGACCTGTTGATTCAGGCACGGCAGATCCACTTCTTTGGTCTCGGCGCCTCAGCACCGGTGGCGCTGGATGCGCAGCACAAGTTTTTCCGTTTCAACCTGGCGGTTACCGCGCACGCCGATGTGTTGATGCAGCGGATGATTGCTTCGGTGGCGCACACCGGTGAGCTGTTCGTGATCATTTCCTACACCGGGCGCACCCGTGAACTGGTGGAAGTGGCGCGCATTGCTCGCGAGAACGGGGCTTCGGTGTTGGGTTTGACGGCGGAGAATTCGCCGCTGGCCAAGGCGAGTACCTTGAGCCTGAACATTCCGCTGCCGGAAGACACCGACATCTATATGCCGATGACTTCGCGGATCATTCAATTGACCGTGCTGGATGTGTTGGCGACCGGGATGACCTTGCGGCGCGGGGTGGATTTCCAGCCGCATCTGCGCAAGATCAAAGAGAGCTTGAATGCCAGCCGGTATCCGGTTGGGGATGAGTTCAATTAGGACGCTTCGCGTAAAAGATCGCAGCCTTCGGCAGCTCCTACAGAGGTTGATCGTTCCCACGCTCTGCGTGGGAATGCAGCCCGTGACGCTCCGCGTCACTGGACGCGGAGCGTCCCTTGAGGAATTACCACGCAGAGCGTGGGAACGATCATCACGATCATCAAGCCGCCGCCCACGCCTGCAAACTCAAATGCGCCTTCTCCCCCGGCGCCAGGTGCAGGCTGTCCGTCCCGCCCGCCGCCGCTTCAACACAGACAAACTCCGAAATCTCATCCCACGTCACGCCCAACAACGGCCGCGCCCCGGGATGCCAGACCACCGTGTCGGCACTGTCGCCGGTATCAATGCACAACTCGCGCTGCCAGGCGTGATCTTTCAGCTGCAATTCGCCGTCATGCTGGAACACGCGCTGACAACCGCCATCCACGCGCAACTCGCCTTCCTGCTGGCAAGACTGACGGCTTAGCTGATCGTAACCCTGCGCGCCTTCGAGTCCAGACAGCGCTATCTCACCGACATCGCCAATACGCCAGTAAGCGTGCAAAGCCTGGCTCAACTGGCACGGCATATCATCCTGATGCTCGGTGCTCAGGCGCAGATCCATGCGTTCGCCAAGGTGCGCGTGCAGGTCAACCTGCCAGTCGCACAGTTGCAATTGCCAGTGCAGACGCACGCCGTCGTCGGCGGTGCTGCTGTCGATCAATTTCCAGTCGAGCAAACGCGCCCAGCCATGGGACGGCCATGCGTTCTCACTCGGATGACGGCCATACCACGGCCAGCAAACCGGCACACCGCCACGGATCGCCCCGACATGCGGCCACTTTGCCGCACACCACAACCACGGTTTCTGCCCGCGCGGCTGAAAGTGCAGCAACTGCGCGCCCTGACGACTGAACACCGCCTGACACAGCGGGTGATCGATCACCAACACGTCGCGCATCTGATAGCGCTCCCAGGCGAATATCGGCTGTTCGCGCAGGGATTTGAAGAAGCGTTGTAGCGGATGCTCATGCATGGGCCACGGTCCTGAAAATCATGGGGGTATTCAAATTCCACATTGCTGTTGTGGCGAGGGAGCTTGCTCCCGCTGGGCTGCGAAGCGGCCCCTGAATCATTCACTGCGGTGTGTCAGTCAAATCTCATCAGCAGCGTTTACGACTGCTGCGCAGCCGAGCGGGAGCAAGCTCCCTCGCCACAGAGGCATTACCTATGATTGCATCGACCTATGTCACAAAAAAAAGCGGACAGTCTTGGCTGTCCGCAAATATGCGCACATAGAGAGGAGCTTATCGCAGACGCGTTAGAACGTAGACTGAATTTTCAGGCCAGCGACCAATGCGTTGTCCACATCATCCACACCGCCCGGGTGAGTGATGTACTGCAGGTTAGGACGTACGGTCAGCCAGTTTGTTACGTGGAAGCCGTAGTTGATTTCGTAGTTGTATTCGGTTTCACGAATCGGCGAGAACACCGGATTGTCGTAATCCGACACACCGTTGGACACGTTCAGCAGCTCGGCGTTTTTCTTCACGTCATCGTTGACGTGGATACGTGCCGCGCCGATACCGACGTCATCCTTCGGACGTGCGTCGAACGGGCCTTTGTAGACAAACATCACCGACTGGTAGTTGTCGATGAAGTTGGTGTCTTTGTCGTGGAACGTGGCGTTGGCCGCGATGTTCAGACCGCGAGAAGCATCACCGTTGTGGCTGGTGAGTTGCTGTTGCGCCACAAACCAGTAGCCGCTTTTGCTGCTGTGGGTTTTGTAAGCGTCGCCCGTGGTAGCCGCGTCGAAACCGTTGACGTCTTCACGAACGTCGTCGGCATCGGCCGTGCTCTTGTAGTAACCGACGCGGTATTCGCCCGGCAGGCTGTTGACCTTCGGCGACCAGACCAATTCAACCGGCAACACAGTCCCTTTGGTACCACTGCCGCTGAGTTTGAAGCCGTTGCCGTGTTCCAGCTGCGACGGGTTCTGGTTGTAAGCACCGATTTGCGCGTAGAGCTCGTCGTTGATGTTGTACTTCACGCGGATCGCGGCCTGGCTGACGGGCCAGTTGTACCAGATGTTGGTGGCCCAGTTACCCACTTGGGAACCGCAGAACGCCAGGTTCTGGAAGTCGCACGGGAAGGTATTGAAGTCTTCGCCTTCACCGAAGTAACCGGCCTTGACGTCGAGCTTGTTGTCGAAGAACTGGTGCTGAATCCACAACTGGGTCAGACGCACCATGTGGCCACGACCGTAAACTTCCTGCGAGGAGCTCAGGGTGCCGGCACGCGGATCGCCAACGCGGTCGTTGGAGATGTTGTAACCGTTACGGTTGGTCAGCTGGATCTTGGCCTGAGTGTTGTCCCAGCCCCACAGCTTTTGCAGATCGAGTGCCACGCCCAGACCGAACTGGTCAGCGTAACGCGCAGTCTTGTCGTCGTTGTAGCCACCGTTCAGGTTGCCACCGACTTCCCCAACGTAATCGGCCTTGATGTCGATACCCTGCTCGATCAGCTTGGTACGCTCGCCACCCCAGTCGCCCGTCATCCATTTCGAATCGGAGCTGAAGGCATCCGCCGCCATGGCGTTACCGGCCAGCACCAATGCCGCCGCAGCTGATACTTGGCAGATCAACCGGGCATTGACGTGTTTCTTTTTCATCCCTACATCCTCGTCTTTATTGTTATTAACTGTTTTTATCTAACGCGGTTTACTTAAATTGCGATGGATTACAGGCAATCCGCCGCGTGCTCCTTGTAGGAGTGAGCCCTGTGGCGAGGGGATTTATCCCCGTTGGGCTGCGTAGCAGACCCCGCTTTTATGGGGCCGCTGCGCGACCCAACGGGGATAAATCCCCTCGCCACAAAAGCCCTCTCCTACATCAAATTTCAGCGGCCTTTGAATTGGGCCACGTTTGCAGACCGCGCATCGGTCTGTGGTTGGCCGGCAGTGCCGAGGCGCTCGCCGGTCTTGGCATCGAACAACAACACTTTCGACGGATCGAATTGCAGCGTCAGGCTTTCGCCCACCTGCGGTGCCACGTCCGGCGCCAGACGGCAGCAGACTTTGGTTTCATTCAAATTGACGAACACCAACGTGTCCGGACCGGTCGGCTCGGTTACCTGCACTTCGGCACGAATGCTGGGCAGGCCATTGCCCTCGCCGTTCGACAGAACGATCTGCTCCGGGCGCAGGCCGAGGATCACTTCGCGATCTTCAAGACCGGCGTCCTGCATGCTCATCGGCAATTCGCAACGGGCCTGACCGCTGTCGAGCAGCGCCAGCAGACGACCGTCCTTGCGTTGCAGACGCAGCGGAATGAAGTTCATTGGCGGCGAACCGATAAAGCTCGCCACGAACAGGTTGGCCGGGTCGTTGTAGATCTCTTTCGGCGTACCGAACTGCTGAATGATGCCGTCCATCATCACCGCCACTTTGTCGCCCAGGGTCATTGCTTCGATCTGGTCGTGGGTCACGTAGACCGTGGTGGTTTTCAGGCGCTGGTGCATCAGTTTCATTTCGGTGCGCATCTCGACACGCAGTTTCGCGTCGAGGTTGGACAACGGTTCGTCGAACAGATAAATCTTCGGCCGACGCGCCAATGCGCGGCCCATCGCCACACGCTGTTGCTGACCACCGGAGAGCTGACCCGGTTTACGGTTCAGCAAATGTTCGATCTGCAGCAGTTTGGCGACGCGCGCGACTTCTTCGTCGATTGCAGCCTGCGGCATCTTGCGAATCTTCAGGCCGAATTCGATGTTCTCGCGCACGCTCATGGTCGGGTACAGCGCGTAGGACTGGAACACCATGGCGATGTCGCGATCCTTCGGGCTCATGCCGCTGACGTCTTGATCACCGATCATGATCGCGCCGCCGGTGATGGTTTCCAGACCGGCGATGCAGTTCATCAACGTCGATTTACCGCAGCCCGACGGGCCGACGAGGATCAGGAATTCGCCTTCCTTGATCGACAGTTCGATGTTCTTCAGGGTGTCCGGCAGGCCGGCACCGTAGGTCTTGTTTACGTTGCGAAGTTCGAGCGTTGCCATGATTACCCCTTGACTGCGCCGGCCGTCAGCCCGCGCACGAAATACTTGCCTGCGACCACATAGACCAGCAGGGTCGGCAGGCCGGCGATCATCGCCGCTGCCATATCAACGTTGTATTCCTTGGCGCCGGTGCTGGTGTTGACCAGGTTGTTCAGCGCTACCGTGATCGGTTGCGAATCACCGCTGGAGAACACCACACCGAACAGGAAGTCGTTCCAGATCTGGGTGAATTGCCAGATCAGGCAGACCATGATGATCGGCGTCGACATCGGCAGAATGATGCGGCGGAAAATCGTGAAGAAACCCGCGCCATCCAGACGTGCGGCTTTCACCAGCGCATCCGGAATGCTCACGTAGTAGTTACGGAAGAACAGCGTAGTAAACGCCAGACCGTAAACCACGTGGATAAACACCAGGCCGGTAGTGGTGCTCGCCAGGCCCATTTTGCCGAGGGTGAACGAGGCCGGCAGCAGCACGGTCTGGAACGGCAGGAAGCAACCGAACAACAGCAGACCGAAGAACAACTGCGAACCACGGAAGCGCCAGAACGACAGCACATAACCGTTCAACGCACCGATGGCGGTGGAGATGATCACGGCCGGAACGGTGATCTTGATCGAGTTCCAGAAGTAACCGTCAACCGTGGCCCAGGCCTTGACCCAGCCGATGCCGCTGACCACGGTCGGCCAGCTCAGCAGGTTGCCGGTGCTGATGTCTTCCGGGGTCTTGAAGCTGGTCAGCAACATGACCACCAGCGGCACCAGATAAAGCAGGACAGCGAGGATCAGCACCGCGTAGATCGCGATGCGACTCAGGCTGATAGCAGGTTTGGCAGCGAGACTAGTCATTGCGCTTGGTCCTCAGCTCGGAATACAGGTAAGGCACGATGATCGCGAGGATCGCACCGAGCATCAGAATCGCACTGGCCGAGCCCATGCCCATCTGGCCGCGACTGAAGGTGAAGGAATACATGAACATCGCGGGCAGGTCGGAGGAGTAACCCGGACCACCAGCGGTCATTGCCGCGACCAGGTCGAAGCTCTTGATCGCGATGTGCGCCAGAATCATCACGGCACTGAAGAACACCGGACGCAGACTTGGCAGTACGACTTTCCAGTAGATCATCGGCATGCTTGCGCCATCGATCTGGGCGGCACGGATGATCGATTGATCAACGCCACGCAGGCCGGCGAGGAACATCGCCATGATGAAGCCCGAGGCTTGCCAGACAGCAGCGATCACCAGGCAATACACCACGCGATCAGGGTCGATCAGCCAGTCGAGACGGAAGCCTTCCCAGCCCCAGTCACGCAACAATTTGTCCAGGCCCATGCCCGGGTTGAGCAGCCATTTCCACGCGGTACCGGTGACGATCATCGAGAGCGCCATCGGGTACAGGTAAATGGTGCGGATAAAGCCTTCGCGACGGATGCGCTGGTCGAGGAACACCGCCAGCAACACGCCGATCACCAGAGTGATACCGATAAACATGCCGCCGAACACCGCGAGGTTTTTGCTCGCGACCCACCAGCGATCGTTATCGAACAACCGCGCGTATTGCGCCAGACCGGCCCACTTGTAGTTGGGCAGGAAGGTCGAGGTGGTGAACGACAGCACGAACGTCCACAGGATGTAGCCATAGAAGCCCACCAGAACGATGAACATGCTCGGCGCCAGCACCAGTTTTGGTAGCCAGCGCTGCAATGCATCGAACGGCGAGGCCTTGCTGAACACAGCAACAGAACTCATGGGGAAATCCAGTACGAGAGAAAAGGACTACATGGGCAACTCGCCCCCTTGTAGGAGTGAGCCTGCTCGCGATTGCGGTGTGTCAGTTGATGAATCTGTTACCTGACAAACTGCTATCGCGAGCAGGCTCACTCCTACAGGGGCCAAGCATTACTTGGCGGACTTGATCGCTGCGCCGAGTTTCTTGGCGGTGTCGGCCGGGTCGGCTTTCGGGTCGTTGATGTAGTTGGTCACGACATCAAAGAACGCGCCTTGCACGGCCAGCGTGGTCGCCATGTTGTGCGCCATGCTTGGTTGCAGGCCGCCGGATTTGGCGTCAGCCAGGAAGTCTTTGGCAGCGGTCTGTGCGCAGGAATCGAAGCCCAGCGCTTCCATGTTGTTCAACATGTCGTTGCGAACCGGGATCGAGCCTTTGTTGATGCTGAAGACTTTCTGGAAGTTTTCACCCAACACGACTTTGGCGATGTCTTTCTGACCGGCCGCAGTGCCTGCGTCTTTCTGCTTGAACACAGCCAGCGAGTCGATGTTGTAGGTGAACGCTTTGTCGGTGCCCGGGAAGGCTACGCACTCGTAATCCTTGCCGGCGATTTTCTTGGCGGCAGTCCATTCGGACTTGGCCCAGTCACCCATGATCTGCATGCCGGCCTTGCCGTTGATGACTTTGGCCGCTTCCAGGTTCCAGTCCTGACCTTTGCCGTCGACGTCCATGTAGGTCGCGACTTTCTTCAGCTCGGTCAGTGCCTTGACCATTTCCGGACCGGTCAGCGCGCCGTTGTCCAGATCAACCAGGGCTTTCTTGTAACCATCGACACCCATGACCGACAGCACCACGGCTTCGAACACGGTGCTGTCCTGCCAAGGCTGACCGCCGTGAGCCAGCGGAATGAAGCCCGCAGCCTTCAGCTTATCGCCCGCAGCGTAGAATTCTTCGAGGGTGGTCGGGTTCTTGGTGATGCCGGCTTTCTTGAAGACTTCCGGGTTGATCCACAGCCAGTTCACACGGTGAATGTTCACCGGCACGGCCACGTAATCACCGTCGTACTTCACGGTATCGGAGACTTTCTTGTCGAGCAGGCTGTCCCACTTTTCCGACTTGGCGACGTCTTTCAACACGTCGGTGTCGAGCAGGCCGGTCGATGCCCATTCCTGGATGTCCGGGCCTTTGATCTGAGCAACGCCAGGCGGGTTGCCGGCGACTGCACGGCTTTTCAGCACGGTCATGGCAGTGGCACCGCCACCACCGGCGACAGCGCCGTCTTTCCAGGTGAAACCGTCTTTTTCGACTTGAGCCTTGAGCACATCAACAGCGGCTTTTTCGCCACCGGACGTCCACCAGTGCACGACTTCGACCGAACCTTTGGATTCGGCAGCAGAAACACTGAGAGGCAGAATTGCGAGCGGGAACAGGGAGGCGACAGAAATGACAGTAGCGAGGCGAGAAATCGCATTCATCTGAGATGTACCTTTCTTGTTGTTATGCATGCAAGTCTGGTGCTTGCGCTGCACAGGAGTTTAAACAGGACGTTTCCCTTCGCAGGTAACGAAGGGACGTGCGAATGTCACCGCATGGTTACACAGGAATCTCTTGAGACAACTGCGCCAAAGCAGTCGCCATGCTCGGTGACAAGGGTAGACGAGGGATCAGCACGGCTTGCCAGGCGTGATACAGATCGGGTTTGCCCGCCCAGATATCGGCACTTGGGACGTTTTGCGGGTTGAGTTCGTGATGCCAACTACCGTCACAACGATCGATGAAATGCGTTTCGCAGAATTCCCAGAACAGCCGATACCAGGTTTCGTATTGCTCATCGCCGGTGCGCTTGAGCAAGGCACTGGCGGCGGCGCTGGCTTCGGCGTGCGTCCAGTGCAAGCGATGACGGACGACGGCTTTGTTGTTCCAGTCGAGGGTGTAAACGATGCCCGGCAAACCATCGACGTTCCAGCCGTTGCGGCAATTGTTTTCGAAGAGTTTCTGCGCATCGGTGGCGAGCCAACCGGGCGTGAGCATGCCGGCCTGCACCCGCGCCGCTTCGAGGTGCAGCAACAGCCGCGCCCACTCGAAACCGTGGCCCGGCGTGGTGCCGTAAGGGCGAAAACCGTCAGCAGGATTGTCGTGGTTGTATTCGCGCAGCGGTTGCCAGTCGCGATCGAAGTGTTCGATGACCATGTAACCGTTGCCGGCCGCGTGAGCGTGGATCACCCGCTCAACGATGCGTTGCGCGCGCACCAGCCAGCGCGGGTCTTCGGTGACATCGGCCAGTGCGAGGAACGCCTCGGTGGCGTGCATGTTGCTGTTGGCGCCGCGATAGGCTTCTTCTTCGCTCCAGTCGCGATTGAAGAATTCGCGCATGGCGCCCTCTTCTTCGCTCCAGAAATACGTGTCGATGATGTCGATCGCATCATCCAGCAACGCTTGCGCGCCGGGGCGTTTTGCGGCCACAGCAGAGCTGGCGGCCAGTGCGACGAAAGCATGCAGATAGGCGTTTTTGCCGGTGTTGTCGTCGCGGTGTTCGGCGACCGCAAACCAGCCACCGTGCAACGCATCACGCAACGGCCCGCGCAGTGCGGCGATGCCGTGATCGACCAGTTCAGCGAAACCCGGCAAGCCCTGAATATGGGCCATGGCGAAGCTGTGGGTCATGCGCGCGGTGTTCATGGTTTCGGCTTGCGCGTTCGCTGGCAGGCGGCCGCGTTCGTCGAGGTTGCCGAAACCTTGCGGGAGTTTTGCAGCCTTGGCGAAATCCAGCAGACGCAGGCCTTCAGCGGCAAGCCATTGCTGGTGGGCAGGGGCGTTCAGCCAACTGCTGAAGCCGGGTTGGAAGCGATCCATGGGTGGCCTTTTTTGTTGTTATGACTGCGGGGAGTCTAAACAACGGGCCGGGGCGGGCTTGTAACGAAGGGGGCGGGTTTTGTCACCAGCCAGTGACATTGGAAAGAGCAAAGTCAAAAGATCGCAGCCTTCGGCAGCTCCTACAGGGATCAGTGTAGGAGCTGCCGAAGGCTGCGATCTTTTGATTTTCAGTCCGCGGAACGCGGCAATTGCAGGGTCACCCGCAACCCACCCTCACGCAAATTCTGCAACGTCACTTCGCCGCCATGACTGTGGGCGATGTTGCGCGCAATGCCCAATCCCAAGCCATATCCCTGCTGCTGCCCCGCCAATCGGAAGTGCGGCTCAAACACCTGCTCCAGCCGCTGCTCCGGCACGCCAGGGCCTTCATCATCAACGTGCAAGACAAACGCGCTGTCATCGTCATCGATGTGCAAATGCGCGTTCTGCCCGTACTTCAACGCGTTGTCGATCAAGTTGCCAATGCAGCGTTTCAACGCCAACGGCTTGCCCGAATACGCCGCCAGCGCCCGGCCCTGTTGGGTCACGCGGCCATTGCCGTTTGGCGCCAGATACGGCTCGACCAGACAATCGAGTACGTGGTTAAGGTCGACCGGTTCAATGTTCTCGTGGATGTCGGTGTCTTTCACGCATTGCAGCGCGCCTTTGACCAGCAACTCCAACTCGTCGAGATCGCGGCCGAACTTGGCTTGCAGTTGCTCGTCTTCGAGCAACTCCACGCGCAATCGCAATCGGGTGATCGGCGTGCGCAGGTCATGGGAAATAGCACTGAACAACTGGCTGCGTTCGGTCAGGTAGCGGCTGATGCGTTCGCGCATGCTGTTGAACGCGCGCCCTACTTCCACCACTTCACTGCCGCCGCCCTCCGCCACCGGCTCAACGTCGGCACCCAGCGACATGTCCCGCGCCGCACGTGCCAGACGCTTGAGCGGACGGCTCTGCCAGTGCACCAGCACGCCGATGAACAACAACAGAAAGCCACTGGTGAGGACGATGAACCACACCTGCTGCGACGGCAGGCCTTGTTCTTCAAGACTGGTGTACGGCTCGGGCAGCAACGAGGCGATGTACAGCCATTCGCCCGGCGCCATCTGGATTTGCGTGACCAGAACCGGCGGATTGACCGGCTCGAGGGTCAACGCGTAATGCGCCCACGAGCGTGGCAATTCATCGAGTTTCAGCCCGGCGTTGAAGATCCGCAGATCCTCGGGACTGACGAAGGTCACCGAAATATCGGTGTCATGGCCGAGGGTCTGGCGCAGCACTTCATCGACCGCTTTCATCACCGCCGCTTTACGCGGTGTTACCGGCAAAACGTCCATGCCCAGCGGTTTGTCATTGAGCGTCACGACAAATCGGGTGCCGCCCATGCTGCGCAATTGGTCGAGCACCAGTGGTCGATAAGCCACCGGCAACGAGCGGAAATAACTGACGCTGGCGGTCATCGAATGGGCGAGGCTGCGGGCGCTGGTGACCAGGCCTTCAAGCTGGGTGGCGCGCAGTTGCGAGACCCAAATCACACTGGACAACGTCTGCGCAAACAGCACCGCCAGCAAGGTCAGCAGCAACATCCGCCCGAGCAGCGAGCGCGGTACCGGCACCTGGGCGGCGATTTTACGCAGCGACTCAGTGACCATTGCCGGCAACCACATTGGCTGCCAATTGGTAACCGCTGCCGCGCACGGTGCGGATCAGTCGCGGCGGTTTTTCCGTATCGCGCAGGCGTTGGCGCAAGCGGCTGACGGCCATGTCGACGATGCGATCGAGCGGCATCAGGTCGCGGCCACGGGTGGCGTTGCCGATGGTGTCGCGGTCGAGGATTTCCTGCGGATGATCGAGGAACAGTTTCAGCAGGGCGAAATCGGCGCCGGAGAGAATCACTTCTTCGCCGTCGGTGTGAAAGAGACGATGACTGACCATGTCCAGCCGCCATTCATCAAATGCCAGCACTTCGCTGCCGCTGCGTTCCTGACCGAATTGCGCACGGCGCAGCAACGCCTTGATGCGCGCTTGCAGTTCGCGGGGGCTGAAGGGTTTGCCGAGGTAGTCGTCGGCGCCGAGTTCCAGACCGATCACGCGGTCGGCTTCGTCGGAGCTGGCGGTGAGCATGATGATCGGCACCTGCGCCTGACGCGGATGCTGACGCACCCAGCGGCACAGGCTGAAGCCGTCCTCGTCGGGGAGCATGACATCGAGGATTACCAGATCGCTCGGCGACTCGTTGAGTGCCTGGCGGAAACTGGCGCCATCGGCGGTGGCACGTACCTGAAACCCGGCGCGGGTCAGGTAGGTTTCCAGCAACTCGCGTATTTCCTGGTCGTCATCGACCAACAATATCGACTTGTTGACTGAGCTCACTTCGAAGGCATCCTTGTTGTTGGAATTGGGGCGGATTATGCCTGATGAACCGATCGTTCCCACGCTGATCGTTCCCACGCTCTGCGTGGGAATGCCTCTGGGGACGCTCCGCGTCCAGTGACGCGGAGCGTCACGGGCTGCATTCCCACGCGGAGCATGGGAACGATCTCACGCTTCAGCCTGCCTGTTCCAGAGCCACACCCGCGCCCATCAGGCCGGAATACGGCGCTGTCACCAGCCACACCGGTATGCCTTTGAAATAATCACTCATGCAGCCCTTATCCGCGAAGCTGCGGGCAAAACCGCTTTCGAGGAAGAAATCGGCAAAGCGTGGAATCACACCACCGACGATAAACACCCCGCCACGCCCACCCGTGGTCAGCACGTTATTGCCGGCCACACGGCCGAGCCAGCAGCAGAACTGCTCGAGCACTTCCAGCGCAATCGGATCACCCGCCAGACCGGCCGCGGTAATCGCTTCCGGCGTATCGAGTGTCGGCTCATGCCCATCGACCGCGCAAATAGCCCGGTAAACACGCGGCAAACCGCCGCCGCTCAACGCCGTCTCGGCGCTGACATGGCCGATCTCGTTATGGATGTGCTGCCACAATTGGGTTTCACGCGGGCTGCTCAGCGGCAGATCGACGTGACCGCCCTCACCCGGCAATGCGGCAAAACGGCCTTCGCCCAAATCGAGCAAAGTGCCGACGCCAAGGCCAGTGCCCGGGCCGATCACCACCGCCGGGCGCAACGGCTCCGGCGTGCCTTCGCAGACCACGCGGAATTCGCCGGGCTGCAAACGGGTCATGCCCAGCGCCATCGCCGAGAAATCGTTGACCAGCAACAATTGCTCGACCTGCAAGGTTTTGCAGAACGCCGTGCGGCTCAGCCGCCAGTGGTTATTGGTGAATTTAAATTCATCACCACTGACCGGACCGGCCACCGACAGGCACACCGAACCGATCGAACCCGGCGCCAGACCGAGCCCGCTCAGGTAGAGGCTGATCGCCTCTTCCGGGCTGGCGTGGTCGGCGGTGGCCAAGACCTGAACCGATTCCAGTTGCTGATCTTTCCACAACGCAAACCGTGCGTTGGTGCCTCCGATGTCACCGACCAAAGCCAGTTTCAATTAAGCGTCTCCAGGGCAGAAGTGAAGGCGCTGGCGCCCTGCTCTGCCGAGCTGAAGGCCATGCGCATAAAGCCGAACAGTTCGCGACCGCTGCCGATGTTGTTGCCCAACAGGCCTTTGGCGGGTTCGCGCGCTGCAAATTCTGCGGCGTCGACTTTAAGTTCTAAAGTGCCTTTGACGCCATCGACGCGGATGATATCGCCCTCTTGCACGCGTGCCAAAGCGCCGCCGACATAAGCTTCGGGGCTGACGTGAATCGCCGCCGGGATTTTCCCCGAGGCGCCGGACATGCGCCCGTCAGTTACCAGCGCGACTTTGAAGCCGCGATCCTGCAGCACACCGAGGAACGGCGTCATCTTGTGCAACTCGGGCATGCCGTTGGAGCGCGGGCCCTGGAAGCGCATCACGGCGACAAAATCTTTTTCCAGCAGACCGGCCTTGAACGCGTCAGCCAGATCCTGTTGATCCTGGAACACCATCGCCGGTGCTTCGACGATCTGGTTTTCCAGCGCCACCGCAGACACCTTCATCACACCGCGCCCGAGGTTACCTTCCATCACACGCAAACCGCCTTCCTGCGAGAACGCACGAGCGACCGGGCGCAGGATGTTTTCGTCGAGGCTGTCGACCGGGCCTTCACGCCAGACCAGTTCACCGTTATCGAGGAAGGGTTCTTTGGTGTACTTGCTCAAGCCGTGGCCGAGCACCGTGTTGACGTCTTCGTGCAACAGACCGGCGCCGAGCAGTTCGCGGATCAGGAACGACATGCCGCCCGCCGCTTGGAAGTGGTTGATGTCGGCTTTGCCGTTCGGGTAGACGTGGCTCAGGGTCGGCACGACTTCGGAGAGGTCGGCCATGTCCTGCCAGGTCAGTTGAATGCCCGCCGCCATGGCGATGGCCGGCATGTGCAGGGTGTGGTTGGTCGAACCGCCGGTGGCATGCAGCGCCACAATCGAGTTGACCAGCGACTTCTCGTCGACGATTTCGCCGATCGGCATGAAGTTGCCGTTTTGTTTGGTCAGGCGCGTCACCTGGTGCGCGGCTTCGCGGGTCAGCGCGTCACGCAGCGGCGTGTTCGGGTTGACGAAAGAGGCGCCCGGCAAGTGCAGACCCATGACTTCCATCAGCAACTGGTTGGTGTTGGCGGTGCCGTAAAAGGTGCAGGTGCCCGGGCTGTGGTAGGACTTCATCTCCGATTCCAGCAGCTCTTCGCGGGTCGCTTTGCCTTCGGCGTACTTCTGGCGCACGTCGGCTTTTTCCTTGTTGGAAATCCCCGAAACCATCGGCCCGCCCGGCACGAAAATCGTCGGCAAGTGGCCGAAACGCAGCGAGCCCATCATCAGACCCGGCACGATCTTGTCGCAGATGCCGAGCATCAGCGCGCCGTCGAACATGTTGTGCGACAGCGCTACCGCTGTAGACATGGCGATCACTTCGCGGCTCGGCAGGCTCAGTTCCATGCCCGGCTCGCCTTGGGTCACGCCGTCGCACATCGCCGGAGTACCACCGGCGAACTGGCCGACCGAGCCGATTTCGCGCAGGGCGTTTTTGATCTGTTCCGGGAACACTTCGTACGGCTGGTGCGCCGAGAGCATGTCGTTATAAGACGAAACAATGGCGATGTTCGCCGAGTTCATCATCCGCAGGCTGTGCTTGTCTTCGCTGCCGCAACCGGCCACGCCATGGGCGAAGTTGGCGCATTGCAGCTTGCCGCGCATCGGCCCGTCAGTGGCGGCGCCGCGAATCAGTGCAAGGTAAGCCTGACGCGTGGCGCGGCTGCGGGCGATAAGCCGTTCGGTGACCTCAAGAACGCGGGGATGCATGTGTAGAACTCCAGGCTAACGGATGTGGCGACCTGATTGTCTATGCTGATCAAACGCCGTTCAGACGGTTTTTTTGATCATTCGGACCAGTTGATTCAGGTCACTCGTTGTAGATAAAACAAAATATTGCCATTAAAAAGGCTTGTTTTCTATTTTTATGCGAATAATCTTGTAATTCCAACAACAAAACGACGGCGGCGCTGTTCCATGACTCTACGAATCGCAATCAATGGTTTTGGCCGCATCGGCCGTAATGTCCTGCGCGCACTGTATACCCAAGGCTATCGACAGGATTTGCAGATCGTCGCCATCAACGATCTGGGCGACAGCTCGATCAACGCCCATCTGCTCAAATACGACACCGTTCACGGCACGTTCGACGCGCAAGTCGAGCATGACAACGAGAGTCTGACCGTCAACGGCGACCGCATTGCGGTCAGCGCGATTCGCAACCCGGCCGACCTGCCCTGGGCCGCGGAAAAGATTGATGTGGTGTTTGAATGCACCGGTCTCTTTACCGACCGCGCCAAAGCGGCCGCGCATATTACTGCCGGCGCGCGCAAAGTGATTATCTCGGCCCCGGCCAAAGGCGCCGACGCCACCGTCGTTTATGGTGTGAACCACGACATTCTGCGCCAGTCGCACCAGATCATCTCCAACGCTTCATGCACCACCAACTGCCTGGCGCCAGTAGCGCAAGTGCTGCACCGTGAGCTGGGCATCGAAAGCGGTCTGATGACCACCATTCATGCTTACACCAACGATCAGAACCTCACCGACGTCTATCACACCGACCCGTACCGTGCGCGTTCGGCTACGCAGAACATGATCCCGAGCAAGACCGGCGCTGCTGAAGCGGTCGGCCTGGTGCTGCCGGAACTGGCCGGCAAACTGACCGGCATGGCCGTGCGGGTGCCGGTGATCAATGTGTCGCTGGTGGATTTGACCGTGCAATTGAAGCGCGAAGCCTCGGCGGATGAGGTCAATGCGCTGCTCAAGGCTGCGAGCCAGCATTCGAAGATTTTGGGTTACAACACGTTGCCGCTGGTTTCGAGCGACTTCAACCACAACCCGCTGTCGTCGATCTTCGACGCCAACCACACCAAATCCAGCGGCAAACTGCTGAAAGTGCTGGCCTGGTACGACAACGAGTGGGGCTTCTCCAACCGCATGCTGGATAACTGCCTGGCGCTGTGTAACGCCGAGTAAGGGTGCCTCGCTCTCCCCGTAGGAGCTGCCGAAGGCTGCGATCTTTTGATCTTGTTTTTTAAGATCAACATCAAAAGATCGCAGCCTTCGGCAGCTCCTACATTTATCCGTGTCGATCACAAAACAATACTTGACCATTCGCATAGATGATAAGCATTATCATTCGCTCGAAATGGATCAGGTTCCCCCGTGAGTCAATCGCGCTTCAACCACGTCTTCCTCACCCAGCGTATGTCCCTGCTGCGGACGCTGGAACGGATGGTCAACAATCACAGCACCGCTGAAGACCTGCTGCAGGAAACCTACCTGCGCGTGACGCGGGCGTTGAGCGAGCGGGCCATCGATCACCTCGAGCCCTTTGTCTTCCAGACCGCGCGCAATCTGGCGCTGGATCATTTGCGTGCGCGCAAGCTGCACTCACGGACGATGGTCGATGACGTGCCGCAAGACGTCGTGCACAGCATCGCCGCCCCCGCCAGCAGTGCCGAAGACGCCGCCCACGCCGAACAAATGCTGGAGCGATTGAATGTGAGTCTCAGCGAACTCAGCTCGCGTCAGCAGCAGATTTTCATACTCAGCCGTTTGCACGGCAACAGCTACCAGGAAATCGCAGACGAACTGAACGTCTCCCTGAGTACCGTGCAGAAAGAATTGAAACTGATCATGTCCATTTGCATCGGCGTCGCCGAACGGCATAACAGCAGCGGCGAGTTATAAGCTTCAAGCGGCAAGCTGAAAACTCAAAGTTCACACCGAATGAGCTTTAGCTTGCAGCTTGTCGCTTGAAACTCGAAACTTGCTTTGAAAAAGCCCGAGGAAACACCGTGACGGACACCCACCGCTCGCCTTCGCCTGACTCGGCGCGGGACGCTGCAGACGCAATGGACCAGGCGCTGGACTGGCTCATCGTGCTCGGCAGCCCGGACGAGGAGCAGACCCGGCAGTTCCATGCCTGGCTGGCGGCTGATCCGTTGAACGCCGAAGCGTTCGCCAAGGCGCAGGCGATCTGGGATGGCCCGCAAGTCATTCAGTGCGCGCAAAGCCTCGCGGCAAAACCTGCCAAGGTCACCTTTCTCAAGCGTTTGCGCCCGCACTGGAAACCGCTGGCCACTGCAGCGGTGCTGATTCTTGGTCTGTTCAGTTTCAGTAACCTGCCGATGCGCATTCAGGCCGATCACTTGACGGTGGTCGGTGAGCGTCAGCGTCTGCAACTGGAGGACGGTTCGAAAGTCCTGCTCAACACCAATTCCGCGTTCTCCAGCACCATCAATGATCAGCAACGCGTGGCGCGGTTGTATCAAGGCGAGGCGTATTTCGAGATCGCCGGCAGCCGCACTCAGCCCTTGGAAATCGATGCCGGCCCGGTCAAAGCCAGTGTGCGCGACACCGAATTCGCCGTGCGTTATCTCGATGGCGTCGCGCAGGTCAACGTCCAGCGTGGCGATGTCGACTTGCGCGCGACCCACAACGATGCCCGCGTGCGCCTGTCGGCCGGGGAAAGTATCCGTATCGGCCCGAATGGTTTCGACCGCCCGTCCAAACTCGACGCTGCGACCGATCTGGCCTGGGTGCAGGGCCGACTGGTGTTCGAGAACTGTCCGCTCAACCAAGTGCTGGCCGAGCTGCGCCGCTACTATCCGGGCTGGATCATCAATACCAACGAGCAGTTGGCCGACGTCGCCGTGACCGGCAATTATCGCCTCGATCAGCCACTCGACGTGGTGCGTTCCCTCGCCCACATCACCTCCGCGCGCTTGCAGGAATTCCCGGCGCTGGTGATCTTGAACTAAATGAGAATTATTTTTACTCGATAGCTGAAGCCCGTTCGTCTCGTTATAGCCAATGCAATTGATTCGCATCACGATGCCAATCAGCACCTATAAAGATTCGTGCGACACGGAGCGCTATCGATGTCCTCACGCCTTACCCGTCAGACTTCCCCTTCCCGCGTATTGTCGCTGCTGACCGCTGCCATTCTCATGGCCGGCACCGCACCGCTGATGGCTGCCACCGAGCAACCGGCGCGCAACATGGGTGATTACGCGTTCTCCATCAACCAGCAACCGCTGGTGTCGGCGCTCAATGCCTTCACCTCTGTGACCGGTTGGCAGGTCGGCTTGCCGGCGGAACTGGGTCAGGGCGTATCGTCGCCGGGCGTGCGCGGTTCGCTGCCGCCGGAGAAAGCGCTTGAGCGGCTATTGGTGGGGACCAATCTGAGCTTCCGCAAGCTGAGCAACAACAATGTGGTGCTGGAAAAGCGCAACAGCAGCGGCACCCTTAACCTTGATCAGGTGACCATCAGCGCCACGCGTCAGGAACAGTCGGTCAACAGCGTGCCGGCCACCGTCAGCGTGCAGACCCGCCAAGATCTCGATCGCAACAACGTCAACTCGATCAAGGATCTGGTGCGGTACGAGCCGGGCGTTTCGGTGGGCGGTGCCGGTCAACGTGCCGGCATCACCGGCTACAACATCCGTGGTATCGATGGCGACCGCGTGCTGACTCAGGTCGACGGCGTGCAAGTGCCGGACAGTTTCTTCAACGGCCCGTACGCACAGACCAACCGCAATTACGTCGACCCGGAGATCGTCAAACGCGTCGAAATTCTCCGTGGCCCGGCCTCGGTGCTGTACGGCAGCAATGCGATTGGCGGCGCCGTCAGCTACTACACCCTTGATCCGGACGACATCATCAAGCCTGGCCAGGACGTCGGCGCACGGCTGAAAACCGGTTACAGCTCGGCCGATGACAGCTGGCTGACCTCCGGCACCGTTGCTGGCCGCACCGGCGACTTCGACGGTTTGCTGCACCTGAGCCAGCGCAACGGTCACGAAACCGAATCCTACGGCGAAACCGGTGGCACCGGCCTGAACCGCACCGAGGCCAACCCGGAAGACGTGCGCACCACCAACGTGCTGGCCAAACTCGGCTGGAACTACGCTGACGACGCGCGCTTCGGCCTGACCTACGAACACTATAAAGATGATCGCGACACCAACCAGTTGAGCGCCGTCGGCGGCCCGTTCAACGCTGGACGCGGTTTCGGTTTCTACAAGGCGCGCACCGGCAACGACACCGTTACCCGCGAGCGTTTTGGTCTGGAACACCGCTTCGCGCTGGACACTGTGCTGGCCGACAACATCAAGTGGTCGCTCAACTATCAGATCGCCAAGACCGATCAGAGCACCCAGGAAATCTACGCGCCGTCGCGCACTGTGCTGCGTAACCGTGACACCAATTACAAAGATCGCCAGTGGGTATTCGATGCGCAGGCTGACAAGTCGTTTGCCATCGCCGACACCGATCACACCATCACCTACGGCACGACCATCAAGCAGGACAAGGTCACCGGTCTGCGCACCGGCTCCGGCACTTGCCTGACCGTCGCCGGCGCCTGCCGCGTGATCGGGGCGCCAAGCGCGGCCGACACCTTGACACCGGCCAGCGACTTCCCGGATCCGACCATCAACAGCTACAGCCTGTTTGCCCAGGATCAGATCAGCTGGGGCAACTGGACGTTCCTGCCGGGCGCACGTTACGACTACACCGAACTCAAACCGCACATCACCGATGAGTTCCTCGCCACTGCCGACCAGAGCGGCAACGGTCAGGTCAGCGACGAGAAGAAAACCTGGCATCGTCTGTCGCCGAAGTTCGGCACCACTTACAGCTTCAACGACAACTACACCTGGTACGGTCAGTACGCCGAAGGCTTCCGCACACCGACCGCCAAGGCTTTGTATGGTCGCTTTGAAAACCTCGCAGGCGGCTACCAGGTCGCGCCGAACCCGGATCTTGAACCGGAAAAAAGCAAAAGCTATGAAACCGGTCTGCGTGGCCAGTTTGAAGCAGGCACCTTCGACGTTGCGGTGTTCTACAACAAGTACCGTGATTTCATCGACGAGAACGCCATCACTCCCGGTTACACCGAGACCACGTTCCAGAGCAACAACATCAAACACGCCACCATCAAAGGCGTGGAGCTTAAAGGTCGCCTGAACCTCGATACCTTCGGCGCACCGACCGGCCTCTACACCCAAGGCTCGATGGCGTACCTGTATGGCCGCAACGACGACAGCGGTGAGCCGCTGAACAGCATCAACCCGCTGACCGGCGTGTTCGGCCTCGGTTATGACCAGGACAAATACGGCGCGCTGCTGAGCTGGACGCTGGTCAAGCGCAAGGATCGTGTCGACAGCACCATGTTCAAAACACCGGACGGCACCAGCACCCAGTTCAAGACCCCGGGTTATGGCGTGCTCGATCTGGCGGGCTTCTACAAAGTCACCGACGACGTGACCGTCAACGCCGGTCTCTACAACCTGACCGACAAGAAGTACTGGCAGTGGGATGACGTGCGCGGTTACGACAGCGTCGGTGAAGCCTCGGTCACGCAACCGGCCAACCTCGATCGCCTGACCCAGCCGGGCCGCAACTTCGCGATCAATCTGGTTTGGGACATCTGATCCGGCCGACCTCACTGCGCGTGTTCAATCACCGCGCAGTGAGGTTTTTTTACGCTCAGGCGTCTTCTTGTTCGTCTCGTTAGCAAGCGCCTCTCTTTCTCAAGGATTTCCCATGACAGCTCAAGACACCGAACAACGCCCTGCCCTGCGTTCGCAACGCTTGAACCAGATCACCAACGAACCGCACACCAAGCTCGATGCACTGGTGAAGGCTCACGCACCGTTCGAGACCCGCGCCAACTTCGCTCGTTTCGTGGTCGCGCAGTACCTGTTCCAGTCGGAACTGGTCGACCTCTACAACAGCGCCGAACTGACCGCCATCGTCCCTGACCTGCCGGCCCGCTGCCGCGCCGAAGCGGCCAAGGCTGACCTCGCCGATCTCGACACCGAAGTCCCGGCCCCGGTCGCTGGCGCGGTGAAAAACCCGAGCAAGGCACGGGCACTGGGCTGGATCTTTGTGTCCGAAGGTTCGAAGCTCGGCGCTGCGTTCCTGATCAAACGCGCCGTGGCGCTGGAGCTGAGCGAAACCTTCGGCGCCCGTCACCTCGGTGAGCCAGAAGGTGGCCGTGCCGAAGGCTGGAAGAGCTTCGTGCGCACCCTGGATTCGCTGGAATTCAGCGCTGAGGAAGAAGCCGAAGTGGAGCAAGGCGCGATCGATGCGTTCAACCGCTTCACCGTGTTGCTGGAACAGGCTTACGCCACCGAGGCCGAACCGGCCTGATTCCCGACACAGCACAAAACCCATTGTGGGAGCGGGCTTGCTCGCGAATGCGGCCTCACATTCGACAGAGATGTTGGCTGACATACCGCCTTCGCGAGCAAGCCCGCTCCCACATGGGAACTGCAACAACCTGTAAGATCCCGATCCCGCTTCAGAAGCATCCCGCCGAGCCCATGCCGCAACCAGCCTCCTCCAAACTCGCCCGCGTGCTGTTCGGCCTCCTGGCCTACGTCAGCCTCGGCATCGGCCTGATCGCCATTGTCGTGCCCGGCCTGCCAACCACCGAGTTCATCCTCCTCGCCGCCTGGGCCGCCACCCGCAGTTCGCCGCGCCTGAGTGCCTGGCTGGAAAACCATCGCCTGTTCGGGCCGATTCTGAGCAACTGGCGCAACGGCAAAATCATCGCGCGCAAAGCCAAAGTCAGCGCGACGGTGAGCATGTTGCTGTGCGCGACGTTGATGCTGGTGATGCTCGATCACGGCTGGCCGATCTATCTGGCGATTGCCGGGATGGGGTTGGGGAATCTGTGGATCTGGTCGCGCCCGGAAACCATCACTAAACCCGCCTGATATTTCAAAGATCACTCCAAATCTGCGGCATACATAAACCCTGTGGCGAGGGGATTTATCCCCGCTGGGCTGCGAAGCAGCCCCAAACCCGGCCCCCCCGTTCCACTGACAGACCGCATTATCTTGTCTAACGACTGCTTCGCAGCCGAACGGGGATAAATCCCCTCGCCACAAGTGCCCTCCAATTCACGCAAACACTTCCCTGAAATTGCTCTGATTTCCAGCACTTTCCCCTGCGCAAACGTTTAGCGCTGTCCGTTCGTCGGCGCGCGCCTCATGCCTTTTCGCCTCGCGCCGATGAGCATTCATGGCGCTGAATGGATTTGGCGAACCGGGTAGTCCATACCCGCAAGCCACCCGTTTAATCCATTCGCGAGATCGCCCCATGTTCGACTCTCTGTCCATCCGCCTGAAAATCGTCCTGCTCTCCGGTCTGTGCCTGCTCGGTGTGGTCGCGCTGATTGTTGGCATGAACATCTACCAGACCAACCAGAACGATGAACTGGTCAGCAACTCCAGCAACCAGCTGCTCACCGCCAGTGTGCAAAACCTGCTGCAAGCCAAAGCCGCCGAACAAGCGGTGCGGGTGCAGAAAACCTTTGGCGAAAGCTTGTTGGTGATTACCGCGCTGGCGGATCAGATCAAAGACCTGCGCGTGATGGCCGCCAAGCGTTCGCTGGACGCCGGCGCCCTGCGCGAAGAGTTGAACCAGAGCCTGAAAACCGCCTTCGAGCGCAACGATAAAGTGCTCGGCATCTGGCTCGCCTTCGAACCCAACGGCCTCGACGGCAAGGACAGCGAGTTCGCCAACGACGCCGCGCGCCAGTCCAACGAAGCCGGACGGTTCGCGACCTATTGGAGTCGTGCAGCCGGCGCCTCGCTGAACACGATCATGGTCGAAGAAGACCTGACCAAAACTACCCTCAGCGTCAGCGGCACACCGTACAACAGCTGGTACACCTGCCCTCGCGACAACAAACGCACCTGTTTGCTCGACCCGTACGCAGACACCGTGGGCAATAAGGAAATGCTCATGACGACCATTTCCGTGCCGTTGATTGTCGACGGCAAAGCGATCGGCGTGGTCGGTGTCGACATCGCCCTCGACGCGCTGCAAGCAGCCGCCGTCGAGTCGCAACGCAACCTCTTCAACAACGCCGGGCACATGCTCATCGTCTCCGGCAGCGGCGTGCTCGGCGCCGACAGTTCGGACGCGGCCAAGGTCGGCAAAAAGATCAACGACACCCTCGGCGCCAATGGCCAGGACGTACTGCAACTGCTCGCCTCCGGCACACCGAAAATCCTCGAACAGGGCGACCTGATCCGTGCGGTGTACCCGGTCGACCCGATTGGCAACTCGCGCGCTTGGGGCGTGGTCATCGACCTGCCGAAACAAGTGCTGCTCGCCGACTCGGTCAAGCTGCAAGCGGTGCTCGATGATGCCCAGAAAACCGGCGTGCTCACCGCGCTGCTGGTGGCTGTGGTGGCTGGCGTGGTTGGTCTCCTGCTGATCTGGCTGACCGCGTCTGGCGTGACGCGTCCGATCAACAGCGTCGCCGAGATGCTGAAGAACATCGCCAGCGGCGAAGGTGATCTGACCCAGCGTCTGAACTACAGCAAAAAAGATGAACTGGGCGAACTGGTGAACTGGTTCAACCGCTTCCTCGACAAGCTGCAACCGACCATCGCGCAGATCAAACAGAGCATCACCGAAGCGCGCGGCACCGCCGACCAGTCTTCGGAAATCGCCCGTCAGACCAGCGAAGGCATGCAGGTGCAGTTCCGCGAAATCGATCAGGTCGCCACCGCGTCCAACGAAATGAGCGCCACCGCCCACGACGTCGCCAACAGCGCGTCGAATGCAGCCAACGCCGCGAAAGGTGCCGATCAGTCGGCGAAGGACGGCATGTCGATCATCGAACGCAGCACCCGCGACATCAATCAACTGGCCGATGAAGTCAGCAAAGCGGTGACCGAAGTTGAAGCGCTGGCGGTCAACAGCGAGCAGATCGGTTCGGTACTGGAAGTGATCCGCAGCATCGCCGAACAAACCAACCTGCTCGCGCTCAACGCGGCGATTGAAGCGGCCCGTGCCGGTGAAAGCGGGCGTGGTTTCGCCGTGGTCGCCGACGAGGTGCGTAACCTCGCCAAACGCACGCAGGATTCGGTGGAAGAGATTCGCGTGGTGATCGAGCGTATTCAGACCGGCACGCGCGGCGTGGTCGCGACCATGCATTCGAGCCAGACTCAGGCACACAACAACGCCGGGCAGATTCGTCAGGCCGTGGATGCGCTGGGCAAGATCAGCGACGCGGTGACGGTGATCAGCGACATGAATCTGCAGATTGCCAGCGCGGCGGAACAGCAGAGCGCGGTGGCCGAAGAGGTTAATCGCAACGTTTCGGCGATTCGCACCGTGACCGAGACCTTGACCGGACAAGCCACCGAGTCGGCCGCGATCAGCAGCCAGCTCAATGCACTGGCGAGCCAGCAGATGAAATTGATGGATCAGTTCCGCGTCTAGACCCTCATCACACATTCCCTGTGGGAGCGGGCTTGCTCGCGAAGGCGTAAGTTCCTGCAACATCGCAGTGACTGAAACATCGCTTTCGCGAGCAAGCCCGCTCCCACAAGGGAAGCGAGTTCACATTCCCGGATTTCATCTGCCTCAAGATTCTTTTGCACTATCATCGCCCTCTCGCTCCGGAGGGCCTTCGATGACTGATTTACTCACGTCCATTCAAGCCGCACTCGGCTTGCCGCACACGCCGATTGCGTTCACCGCCAGTGGCGCCCTGCCCTCGGCCTTCGCCGTCACCGATCTTGCCTGCGCCAGCATCGCCGCTGCCGGGCAAGCCATCAGCGAACTCTTGCAGCAACAAACCGGCCACCTGCCCGCCGTAGAAGTCGATCGTCGCCTGGCCTCGTTCTGGTTCTCCTCATCACTGCGCCCGATCGGCTGGCAAGTGCCACCGCTGTGGGATCCGGTCGCCGGCGACTACGCAACGCGCGACGGCTGGATTCGCCTGCACACCAACGCCCCGCATCACCGCGCCGCCGCTGAACGCGTGCTCGGTGCCTGCGCCGACCGCGCGGCGATGGCGGCGAAAGTCGCGCAATGGGCGAGCACGGAACTGGAGCAAGCGGTGGTCGACGCCAAGGGTTGCGCCGCCGAAATGCGCAGTTGGGCGCAGTGGCAACAGCATCCGCAGGGGTTGGCGGTGAATGCCGAGCCGCTTGTTCACTTCTTCGCAGATCAGGATGAACATGCGAAATCGTGGCAAGGCTCGGTTGAGCGACCGTTGGCCGGGATCAAGGTGTTGGATCTGACGCGAGTACTCGCCGGCCCTACCGCCAGTCGTTTCCTCGCGGGGCTCGGTGCTGAGGTTTTGCGCATCGATCCGCCGACCTGGAACGAGCCCGGCGTCGTCCCGGAGATGACCTTGGGCAAACGCTGCGCACGGCTGGATTTGCAGGTTCCGGCGGATCGCGCGGTGTTCGAGAGTCTGCTGAAAGACGCCGACATTCTGCTGCACGGTTATCGCGCTGATGCGTTGGAGAATCTTGGTTTCGGTGTTGAACGTCGTCGCCAATTGGCACCGGGATTGATCGACGTCTGCCTCAACGCTTACGGCTGGAGCGGCCCGTGGCAAAACCGCCGGGGTTTCGACAGCCTGGTGCAAATGAGCAGCGGCATCGCTGAGGCCGGGCAGCGCTGGAAGCACGCGGACAAACCGACGCCGTTGCCGGTGCAGGCGTTGGATCATGCGACCGGCTATTTGATGGCGGCGAGTGCGATCAGATTACTGACTGAGCGGTTGCGGAATGGGCATGGTGGTTCGGCACGGTTGTCATTGGCGCGGACGGCGGGGTTGTTGATCGAACACGGGGCTGGAATAGCCGAAGCGTTGCGTGCCGAGGATGAACAAGACCAAGGGTTGCCCTTGGAACAAACCCAATGGGGGCCAGCACATCGGTTGCTGGCGCCGGTGAAGATCAGCGGCACACCGTTGCAGTGGGCGTTGCCGGCGACGGATTTGGCCGCCCACCGGCCGCAGTGGGTTTGAAGAGCCCCTCACCCTAGCCCTCTCCCAGGGGGAGAGGGGACTGATTGGGGGATATTGGCGAGATTCACCGACTTGAAAGATTGGTGTTGAATCCAACATCAGCATGGAAAATTGGCCTTGAATCCATAATCGCCTCGGTTACTCAGGTCGATGTATAGCGCCAGACACCTCGGTCGGCCCCCTCTCCCTCTGGGAGAGGGCTGGGGTGAGGGTGACTCAAAGACGCCCACAAAACCTGCGCCGCATACCCGCGATAAGGCCGCCAACCCTCCGCCCGCACAGCCAATTCCCGCGCCGTCGGCCGCTGTCCTTCCAACACTTCCAACGCCCGCAACAACCCGACATCGCCATGGGGAAACCCATCCAGATCGCGCAATTGCCGCAGCGCAATGTACTGCGCCGTCCACTCGCCAATCCCGTGCAACGCCAGCAACCGCGCCACCCCGCCTTCGCGATAAGGCTCAAATAATGCAGGATCATCAAGCAACGCCTGCGCCACGCCCGACAGTGTCCGCCCTCGACTCTTGGGCATCCCCAACGCTGCCAAATCCGCCTCAGCCAACACACAGGCCTCAGGAAACACATAACTCAAACCCGGCACCGTCGATTGCAACGGCGCGCCATACTGAGCCACCAATTTCCCCGCCAAGCGAATTGCCGCCACCACGGTAATCTGCTGCCCGAGCACTGCACGAAACGCCAGTTCCAAACCATCCCACGCCCCCGGAATGCGTAACCCGGGACGCCTGGCCATCAACCGCGCCAGCAGCGGATCCCGCGCAAGATGCCCTTGCATCACTGCCACATCCGCATCCAGATCGAACATCCGCCGCAACCGCCGAACAATCTCCGGCAGCGCCTGCGAATCAGGAAAATCCACTTCAACCGCCAGCGAATCACCAGCACCGGGCCACACTGAAACCGTGCCATGCACCCCGTTCAACCCGATGCTGCGCGAGTACACGCCATCGACCACGGCCTCCATCCCGACCACCGCCCGCGCCGTGAGAAAACCCAGCATCGCCTCCCAGTCATACGGCGGTTGATAGGCCAGCGCCAACCTCACAACGACAGCATGCCGCTGTACAAGCCATACGCCGCCAGACCCGCACCGATAATGACGACGGTAAAGATGCCCTTCTCAATAGACGTGAAAATCGGCTCGCCCTGCTCATGTTTGGCCTTGGCAAACAGGATCACCCCCGGCGCATACAGCAGCGCCGACAGCAGCAAATATTTCACCCCGCCGGCGTACAGCAACCACACCGCATAACCCAGGGCGATGCCGCCGATCAGCAAATCCTTGGTGCGTTCGGCCGAGGCGTGTTCGTAGGTTTCGCCACGCCCGCTCAGCAGCACGGCATACGCCGCCGACCACAGATACGGCACCAGAATCATCGACGACGCCAGATAAATCAGGCTGGTGTAGGTGCCCGCCGAAAACAGGGTGATCAGCAGGAAAATCTGGATCATCGCGTTGGTCAGCCACAACGCGTTCACCGGCACGTGGTTTTTGTTTTCCTTTTTAAGGAACGCCGGCATGGTTTTGTCTTTGGCCGTGGCGAAAAGGATTTCCGCGCAGAGCAGCGCCCACGACAGCAGCGCACCGAGCAGCGAGATTGCCAGGCCGATGCTGATCAGCAGCGCGCCCCACGGCCCGACGATGTGTTCCAGCACCGCGGCCAGCGAAGGGTTTTGCAGGTTGGCCAGTTCCGGCTGGCTCATGATCCCCAGCGACAGCACGTTGACCAGCACCAGCAGCGCCAGCACACCGATAAAACCGATCACGGTGGCGCGGCCGACGTCGCTGCGTTTCTCCGCGCGCGCTGAATAGACACTAGCGCCTTCGATGCCGATAAACACGAACACCGTGACCAACATCATGTTGCGCACTTGATCCATGACATTGCCGAAATTAGGGTTGCTGGTGCCCCAGATGTCGCGGGTAAAAATGTCGGCCTTGAAGGCGACGGCGGCGATGACGATGAACATGATCAGTGGCACGATCTTCGCCACCGTGGTCACCTGATTGATGAACGCTGCCTCTTTGATCCCGCGCATCACCAGAAAATGCACGCACCACAACAGCACCGAAGCGCAGCCGATGGCGATCGGCGTATTGCCCTGACCGAACACCGGAAAGAAGTAGCCGAGGGTGCTGAATAAAAGGACGAAATAACCGACGTTACCCAGCCAGGCGCTGATCCAGTAACCCCACGCCGATGAAAATCCCATGTAGTCGCCGAACCCGGCCTTGGCATAGGCGTAGACACCGGAATCCAGTTCAGGCTTGCGGTTGGCCAGAGTCTGAAAGACGAACGCCAGCGTGAGCATGCCGATCGCGGTGATGCCCCAACCGATCAATATCGCCCCGGCATCGGCCCGCGCCGCCATGTTCTGCGGCAGCGAGAAAATCCCCCCACCAATCATCGACCCCACCACCAGAGCGATCAACGCGCCTAGGCGCAGCTTTTGCGTCGGTTGCGACATTCAAATCTCCCTTCCTGATCAACGAATTCTCAATTTCCAGCCAAACCTCAGGATCCACCCAAACCCCAGATGCACCGAACCCCTCACCACAGGTTTATGACTTAACTAACTAAATGGGTAAAGAGTAAGTACGTTTATTAGATAACGCCAACAAATGCCCATTTATATATAGCCGATCACGCTAACGCCTAGCACGCTCAGACAATTTTGTGCGCTGATCCTAATAAATCAATTCTGTACTGAAAACAGACGCGGAAAATTTGCCAATCCGCCAAAACGAACTAGCGTCATAATTCGAAAGTAATAATAGCCATTCCCAAGCATGTAGCCACAAAGCGTCTAAATCGGGCTTCGCAGACGATAGCTTTATGCCTTCAGCCGATTCATAAGTCATTCATTAACAATGGAATGTGACCATGCACTGATCTAAGTCAGCTAACTGAACAGACAACAGAACTACGCTGTGATCTCTCTTCTCCTGCAATGGAGTCATGCAATGTCTGAAGCTCCCGGAAAACTACGACTCGGTGCACTGGTTGCGTTGGTAGTCGGTTCAATGATCGGTGGCGGGATATTCTCTTTGCCACAAAACATGGCCGCCAGCGCCGACGTTGGCGCCGTGCTGATCGGTTGGGCCATCACCGCTGTCGGCATGCTCACCCTCGCTTTTGTCTTTCAAACCCTCGCCAATCGAAAGCCTGACCTGGACGGCGGTGTCTACGCCTACGCCAAGGCCGGTTTCGGCGACTACATGGGTTTCTCGTCCGCCTGGGGTTACTGGATCAGTGCCTGGCTGGGCAACGTCGGTTACTTCGTTCTGCTGTTCAGTACCCTCGGCTACTTCTTCCCGATTTTCGGTGAAGGCAACACTGTCGCAGCCGTGATCGGCGCCTCGGTGCTGTTGTGGGCCGTGCACTTCCTCGTCCTGCGCGGGATCAAGGAAGCGGCGTTCATTAACCTTGTGACCACGGTCGCCAAGGTTGTGCCGCTGGTGCTGTTCGTCTTGATCGCGATTTTCGCCTTCAAACTGGACATCTTCACCGCCGACATCTGGGGCATTAAAAACCCGGATCTGGGCAGCGTGATGAACCAGGTGCGCAACATGATGCTGGTCACCGTGTGGGTGTTCATCGGCATCGAGGGCGCGAGCATCTTCTCGGCCCGCGCGGAAAAACGCTCGGACGTCGGTAAAGCCACCGTGATCGGCTTCATCACCGTGCTGCTGTTTCTGGTGCTGGTGAACGTGCTGTCGCTGGGCATCATGACTCAGCCGGAACTGGCGAAACTGCAGAACCCGTCGATGGCCGCCGTGCTTGAGCATGTGGTCGGTCACTGGGGCGCGGTGCTGATCAGCGTCGGTCTGATCATTTCGCTGCTGGGTGCGCTGCTGTCGTGGGTGCTGCTGTGTGCGGAGATCATGTTCGCCGCCGCCAAAGACCACACCATGCCGGAGTTCCTGCGCAAGGAAAACGAGAACCACGTACCGGTCAACGCCCTGTGGCTGACCAACGCGATGGTGCAGATTTTCCTGATCATCACCCTGTTCTCGGCGAGTACTTACCTGTCGCTGATCTACCTCGCCACTTCGATGATTCTGGTGCCGTATCTGTGGTCGGCGGCGTATGCGCTGCTGCTGGCGGTGCGCGGCGAAACTTACGAAGGCTTTGCCGCCGAACGGCGCAAGGATCTGATTATCGGCGGCATCGCGCTGATCTATGCGGTGTGGCTGCTGTATGCCGGCGGGGTCAAGTACTTGCTGCTCTCGGCCCTGCTCTACGCACCTGGCGCGATCCTGTTCGCCAAAGCCAAGCTGGAACTGAAACAACCGATTTTCACTAATGTCGAGAAGCTGCTTTTCGCCGCGGTGATCGTGGGTGCCCTGGTGGCAGCCTACGGTCTCTACGACGGCTTCCTGACGCTGTAATACCCGACTAATTTGTCATCTGGAGGATCACTGAAATGACCACGGAAAAAGTTAAGTACGGCGTACATTCCGAAGCCGGCAAACTGCGCAAAGTCATGGTTTGCTCCCCAGGTCTGGCCCACCAGCGGCTGACCCCGAACAACTGCGATGAGCTGCTGTTCGACGACGTGCTCTGGGTTGCCCAGGCCAAGCGCGACCACTTCGACTTCGTCACCAAGATGCGCGAGCGCGGCATCGATGTGCTGGAAATGCACAACCTGCTGACCGACATCGTCGCCATCCCTGAGGCGCTGGACTGGATTCTCGAGCGCAAGGTCACCGCCGATTCGGTGGGCCTGGGCCTGATCAACGAAGTCAAATCCTGGCTGAAAAGCCTCGAGCCACGGCACATCGCCGAGTTCCTGATTGGCGGCGTGTCCGCTGATGATCTGCCGGACAGTTTCGGCGGCAAGACCATCCAGATGTTCCGCGATTTCCTCGGCCACTCCAGCTTCATTCTGCCGCCGCTGCCGAACACCCAGTTCACCCGCGACACCACCTGCTGGATCTACGGAGGCGTGACGCTGAACCCGATGTACTGGCCAGCGCGCCGTCAGGAAACCCTGCTGACCACCGCCATCTACAAATTCCATCCACAGTTCACCAACGCCGAATTCGAAATCTGGTACGGCGACCCGGACAAGGATCACGGCAGCTCCACCCTTGAAGGTGGCGACGTCATGCCAATCGGCAACGGCGTGGTGTTGATCGGTATGGGCGAGCGCTCGTCCCGTCAGGCCATCGGCCAACTGGCGCTGAACCTGTTCAAGAACAAAGCCGTGGAAAAAGTCATCGTTGCCGGCCTGCCGAAATCCCGCGCGGCGATGCACCTCGACACCGTGTTCAGCTTCTGCGACCGCGACCTCGTGACGATTTTCCCGGAAGTGGTCAATCAGATCGTCGCCTTCACCCTACGACCTGACGAAGGCAAACAGGGCGGCATCGACATCCGCCGCGAAGAAGGCACTTTCCTCGACACCGTGGCCAAGGCCCTCAATCTGAAAGCGTTGCGCGTGGTGGAAACCGGCGGCAACAGCTTCGCCGCTGAACGCGAGCAATGGGACGACGGCAACAACGTGGTGGCCGTGGAACCGGGCGTGGTCATCGGCTACGACCGCAACACTTACACCAACACCCTGCTGCGCAAGGCCGGCGTGGAAGTCATCACCATCAGCGCCGGTGAACTGGGCCGAGGCCGTGGCGGTGGCCACTGCATGACCTGCCCAATCGTGCGCGACGCAATCGACTACTAAACCTCTGAGCCTTGGCCGTCACTTACAACGTGCGGCCAGGGGGATAACCGACACCGAAGGAGATCCATCATGGCTTTTAACATTCACAACCGTAACCTGCTCAGCCTGGAACACCACACTCCACGTGAGCTGCGTTACCTGCTCGACCTGTCCCGCGACCTCAAACGCGCCAAGTACACCGGCACCGAGCAGCAGCACCTGAAGGGCAACAACATCGCCCTGATCTTCGAAAAAACCTCGACCCGTACCCGTTGCGCGTTCGAAGTGGCGGCGTATGACCAAGGCGCCAACGTCACCTACATCGACCCGAACTCTTCGCAGATCGGTCACAAAGAAAGCATGAAAGACACAGCCCGCGTGCTGGGTCGCATGTACGACGCCATCGAGTACCGTGGCTTCAAACAGGAAATCGTCGAAGAGCTGGCCAAGTTCGCTGGCGTACCGGTGTTCAACGGCCTGACCGATGAATATCACCCAACGCAAATGATCGCCGACGTGCTGACCATGCGTGAACACGCCGACAAGCCGATTCACGAAATCAGCTACGCCTACCTTGGCGATGCGCGTAACAACATGGGTAACTCGCTGCTGCTGATCGGCGCCAAGCTCGGCATGGACGTGCGCATCTGCGCGCCAAAAGCCCTGTGGCCACTGGATGATCTGGTTGAGCGTTGCCACAAATATGCCGAAGAAAGTGGCGCGCGCATCACCCTGACCGAAGACCCGAAAGCCGCGGTCAAAGGCGTCGACTTCATCCACACCGACGTCTGGGTGTCGATGGGCGAGCCGGTTGAAGCGTGGGCCGAGCGTATCCAGCAACTGCTGCCGTATCAGGTCAACGCCGAGTTGATGAAAGCTTCCGGCAACCCGCGCACGAAGTTCATGCACTGCCTGCCGGCATTCCACAACAGTGATACCAAAGTCGGCAAGCAAATCGCCGAACAGTATCCGCACCTGAAAAACGGCATCGAAGTGACCGACGACGTGTTCGAGTCCCCAGCCTGCATCGCCTTCGAGCAAGCGGAAAACCGCATGCACACAATCAAGGCGATTCTGGTCTCGACCCTCGCTGATCTGTAACCACTGCTTATCCATGATCGTTCCCACGCTCCCGCGTGGGAATGCATCCCGTGACGCTCTGCGTCACAGCGGACGCGGAGCGTCCGTGGCGGCATTCCCACGCAGAGCGTGGGAACGATCACTACGAAAAGGACATGCACCATGCGTATCGTCGTAGCTCTGGGCGGTAACGCCCTGCTTCGCCGTGGTGAGCCGATGACCGCTGACAATCAGCGCGCCAACATCCGCATCGCCACCGAGCAAATCGCCAAAATCCATGCCGGCAACCAACTGGTCATCGCCCACGGCAATGGCCCGCAAGTCGGTCTGCTGTCGCTGCAAGCGGCGGCCTACACCTCCGTCACTCCTTACCCGCTGGACGTGCTCGGTGCCGAAACCGAAGGCATGATCGGCTACATCATCGAACAGGAACTGGGCAACCTGCTCGATTTCGAAGTGCCGTTCGCCACGCTGCTGACCCAGGTTGAAGTCGACGCCAACGACCCGGCGTTCAAGAATCCAACCAAACCGATCGGCCCGGTTTACGACAAAGCCGAAGCGGAAAAACTCGCTGCTGAAAAAGGCTGGGCGATTGCGCCGGACGGCGATAAGTACCGTCGTGTGGTGGCCAGCCCACGCCCAAAACGCATTTTCGAAATCCGCCCGATCAAGTGGTTGCTGGACAAGGGCAGCATCGTGATTTGCGCCGGTGGTGGCGGGATTCCGACCATGTATGACGAGAACCGCAACCTCAAGGGTATCGAAGCGGTGATCGACAAAGATCTGTGCTCTTCGCTGCTCGCCGAGCAACTGGAAGCGGATCTGCTGGTAATCGCCACCGACGTCAACGCGGCGTTCATTGATTACGGCAAACCAACGCAGAAAGGCATCGCCGAAGCGCATCCGGATGAACTCGAGCGCCTCGGTTTCGCCGCCGGTTCGATGGGGCCGAAGGTGCAGGCAGCCTGCGAATTTGCGCGCCATACTGGCAAGGTCGCGGTGATCGGTTCGCTGGCGGACATCGAAGCCATCGTTCAGGGCACCGCCGGTACACGCGTGACCACAGCGAAGCCTGGCATCACTTACCGATAATTAGAAACGGCGGGGGCAGGCCCAGGGTCTGCCCTCTTTCCATGCCTTGAAAGGAGTTCCTCATGGCCCAGTTTGAACCCGGTCATTTGCACATCGAGCGGCATGCGTTGACCGACGATGACGTCAATTACAACGTCTGCCTCGACTATGAAGTGTTCACCGATCCGCAAAAAGGCAAAGGGATACAGTTCACCCTGCACGGCAATATGCAGGGCAAGGACATGAAGGAAACGTTTTTCCTGCCCAAGGAAGAGGCCTACAACTTCGCCCGCGACGTGACCCGGATTGCCGAAAAATACGGGATTCCCAAGACGCACAGCCAGATCGGCTCGGTGCACAAACATTACGATCTGATGTTTGAGGACATCCGCAAGCAGCTGAATATGCAGTCCGGGGATCCGGTTAATCCTGAGCATTTCGAGTAACCGTCAAGATCAAAAGATCGCAGCCTTCGGCAGCTCCTACATCGATTGATCGTTCCCACGCTCTGCGTGGGAATGCCGCCACGGACGCTCCGCGTCCGCTGTGACGCAGAGCGTCACGGGATGCATTCCCACACGGAGCATGGGAACGATCAGCGCAAGACACAGATTTCACCATTAGCCCGCCCCAAGGCATACTTGCCACCCTCCGCTCTGCAGATCACTGAACCGCCCCATGCGTATCCACGTCAGTTTCATCGACCGCGTCGGCATCACCCAGGAAGTCCTGGCTATCCTCGGTGGGCGCAACCTCAATCTGGATGCGGTGGAGATGATCCCGCCGAACGTCTACATCGACGCGCCGACCCTGAGTCCGACAGTGCTCGAAGAGCTGAAAGATGCGTTGTTCCGCGTGCTCGGCGTGGAAGCGGTGACCGTGGTCGATATCCTCCCCGGCCAGCGTCGGCACTTGCAACTCGATGCCTTGCTCGCGGCGATGACCGATCCAGTTCTAGCCCTCGACAGCGCCGGCAAAGTCTTGCTTGGCAACCCGGCATTGATCGCCCTCTACGGTCGCGAACCGGCCGGCGAAAGCGTCTCCGAATTGTTCAACGACCCCGGCCTGCTCGACACGCTGCTCGAACACGGCTTCCGCCTGCCGCTGCGCGAAATCACCGTCAATGGTCAGACTCTGCTGCTCGACGCCACGCCAATCACCGACGCCGGCGCCCTGCTCACGTTGTATCAACCCAACCGCATCGGAGAGCAACTCTCGGCGCTGCACCACGATCACGCCGAAGGTTTCGATGCGCTGCTCGGCGAATCCCCGGCGATCCGCACCCTCAAGGCCCGCGCTCAACGTGTGGCAGCCCTCGATGCGCCGCTGTTGATTCAAGGCGAAACCGGTACCGGCAAAGAACTGGTCGCCCGCGCCTGTCACGCGATCAGTGCGCGGCACAACGCGCCGTTTCTCGCCCTCAACTGCGCAGCGCTGCCGGAGAACCTCGCCGAGAGCGAGCTGTTCGGCTACGCCCCCGGCGCCTTCACCGGTGCGGCGCGTGGCGGCAAACCGGGGCTGATGGAGCTGGCCAACCAGGGCACGGTGTTTCTCGATGAGATCGGCGAGATGTCGCCGTACTTGCAGGCGAAATTGCTGCGCTTCTTGAATGACGGCAGCTTCCGTCGCGTGGGCGGTGATCGTGAGGTGAAGGTCAACGTGCGCATCCTTAGCGCGACCCACCGCGATCTGGAAAAAATGGTCAGCGAAGGGTCGTTCCGTGAGGATCTGTTCTATCGCCTCAACGTGCTCAACGTGGAAGTGCCGCCGCTGCGTGAACGCGGTCAGGATATTCTGCTGCTGGCGCGCTACTTCATGCAGCAGGCTTGCGCGCAGATTCAGCGCCCGGTCTGCCGCCTCGCCCCGGGCACTTACCCGGCGCTGCTCGGCAATCGCTGGCCGGGCAATGTGCGGCAATTGCAGAACGTGATCTTCCGCGCGGCGGCGATTTGCGAAAGCAGCCTGGTGGACATCGGCGACCTCGACATCGCCGGCACCTCGGTGGCGCGGCAGACTGACAGCGATGTCGACAGCCTCGAACAAGCGGTCGAGTCGTTCGAGAAAGCGCTGCTGGAAAAACTCTACGTCAGCTACCCCTCGACCCGGCAACTGGCGAGCCGCCTGCAGACCTCGCATACCGCTATCGCCCATCGCCTGCGCAAATACGGCATCCCCAACAAACCGTAACTCCTTTTGCACACTTATCAAATCCGACGCCGCGCCCTTGTAGGAGCAGAGCTTGCTCGCGAAAGCGGCCTTTCAGTTGCAATTAATGGTGACTGACAGACCGCTTTCGCGAGCAAGCTCTGCTCCTACATTTTGAACTGTGTTCCAGATTGTTTTCTGTAGGAGTTGCCGGAGGCTGCGATCTGTTGACTTTGAATGTGTATTGGCCGGGACAAGATCGCAGCCTTCGGCAGCTCCTACAGTTCGGGTTTCCAATTCAACAATTGTATTTCCTGCTTAAAAGCGACCTTTATCTGTACTGAAAGCGCTACAGCGGAATGATGTCGTTACACCCTCCTCTGATCACCGCTGTGCAAGGCTTTGATCCGGTTCAGCTTTTCTCCTCGCCCTGTGCTGTAGCGATTTCGCTACACACACCACTGAGTCACATCCGTCCAAATCACTCAAGTCATTGATTTATAAACATAAATCAACCTTGGCCGCGTTCTTGCTAATCAACCCTTCATAAATAAAGGGCTTCCCTGCCCAAGCCTTCCACCGCGTCCACCAGACGAGTCTGGCCCCTGAGGAGTTTCCATGAGCGAGTTGCGTTTTACTGAAGATCACGAATGGCTGCGCACCGAAGCTGACGGCAGCGTTACTGTCGGCATCACCGCTTTCGCGCAGAACGCCTTGGGCGACGTGGTGTTCGTGCAACTGCCTGAATTGCAGGCGTACGACAAAGGCGCCGAAGCCGCCACCGTGGAATCGGTGAAAGCCGCCAGCGGCGTGTACATGCCCCTCGACGGCGAAGTGCTGGCAACCAACCCGGCGCTGGAAGACAGCCCGGAACTGGTCAACGAAGATCCGCTGGGCGAAGGCTGGTTCTTCCGCTTCAAGCCAAGCGACGCCGCCGCTGTCGGCAAACTGCTCGATCAGGACGCGTACGACCGTCTGATCAAAGCCCAAGCCGAAGCCTGAGGAACACCGACATGACTCAAGTAAACCTTGGCACCGCCAACGAATTCATCGCCCGTCACATCGGCCCGCGCGCCGGTGACGAGCAAGCCATGCTCAACAGCCTCGGCTTCGATTCGCTCGAAGCGTTGAGCGCCAGCGTTATCCCGGAAAGCATCAAGGGCACCAGCGTGCTCGGCATGGACGACGGCCTCAGCGAAGCCGATGCTCTGGCGATGATCAAAGGCATCGCCGGCAAGAATCAGCTGTTCAAGACTTACATCGGCCAAGGCTATTACAACTGCCACACGCCGTCGCCGATCCTGCGTAACCTGCTGGAAAATCCGGCCTGGTACACCGCTTACACCCCGTACCAGCCGGAAATTTCCCAAGGCCGTCTCGAAGCGTTGCTGAACTTCCAGACCATGATCAGCGACCTCACCGGTCTGCCGATCGCCAACGCCTCGCTGCTCGACGAAGCCACCGCCGCTGCCGAAGCCATGACCTTCTGCAAACGCCTGAGCAAGAACAAGGGCAGCCACCAATTCTTCGCCTCGATCCACAGCCACCCGCAAACCCTCGACGTGCTGCGCACCCGTGCCGAGCCGCTGGGTATTGAAGTTGTAGTGGGCGATGAGCGTGAACTGACTGACGTGACGCCGTTCTTCGGCGCGCTGCTGCAATACCCGGCCGCCAACGGTGACGTGTTCGACTACCGCGAACTGACCGAACGCTTCCACGCCGCCAACGCGTTGGTGGCCGTGGCCGCTGACCTGCTGGCCCTGACGCTGCTGACCGCCCCGGGTGAATTCGGCGCTGACGTCGCCATCGGTTCGGCACAACGCTTCGGCGTGCCGCTGGGCTTCGGTGGCCCGCACGCCGCTTACTTCTCCACCAAAGATGCGTTCAAGCGCGACATGCCGGGCCGTCTGGTCGGCGTGTCGGTTGACCGTTTCGGCAAGCCGGCCCTGCGTCTGGCGATGCAAACCCGCGAGCAACACATCCGTCGCGAGAAGGCCACGTCAAACATTTGCACCGCACAGGTTCTGTTGGCCAACATCGCCAGCATGTACGCCGTCTACCACGGCCCGAAAGGCCTGACGCAGATCGCCAACCGCGTGCATCACCTGACCGCGATTCTGGCCAAGGGCCTGACCGCGCTGGGCGCGACAGTTGAACAAGCCAGCTTCTTCGACACCCTGACCGTAGCCACCGGCGCACAAACCGCCGCACTGCACGACAAGGCGCACGCTGCGCAGATCAACCTGCGCGTGGTCGACGCTCAGCGTCTGGGCCTGTCGGTCGATGAAACCACCACCCAGGCGGATATCGAAACCCTGTGGGGCCTGTTTGCCGACGGCAAGACCCTGCCGGACTTCGCTGCGCTGGCCGCTTCGGTACAGAGCACCATTCCTGCTTCGTTGGTGCGTCAGTCGCCAATCCTCAGCCACCCGGTGTTCAACCGTTATCACTCGGAAACCGAGCTGATGCGCTACCTGCGCAAACTGGCAGACAAGGATCTGGCACTGGATCGCACCATGATCCCGCTGGGCTCGTGCACCATGAAACTCAACGCCGCCAGCGAAATGATCCCGGTGACCTGGGCTGAATTCGGTGCCCTGCACCCGTTCGCCCCGGCCGCGCAAAGTGCCGGTTACCAGCAATTGACTGACGAACTGGAGGCGATGCTCTGCGCCGCCACCGGTTACGACGCGATCTCGCTGCAACCGAACGCCGGTTCGCAAGGTGAATACGCTGGCCTGTTGGCGATTCGTGCTTATCACCAGAGCCGTGGCGATGAGCGTCGCGACATCTGCCTGATCCCGTCGTCCGCCCACGGCACCAACCCGGCCACCGCCAACATGGCTGGCATGCGCGTGGTCGTGACTGCATGCGATGCGCGCGGCAACGTCGATATCGAAGACCTGCGCGCCAAAGCCATCGAGCACCGCGAACACCTCGCCGCGCTGATGATCACGTACCCGTCGACCCACGGCGTGTTCGAAGAAGGCATCCGCGAAATCTGCGGGATCATTCATGACAACGGCGGCCAGGTGTACATCGACGGCGCCAACATGAACGCGATGGTCGGCCTCTGCGCACCGGGCAAGTTCGGCGGCGACGTCTCGCACCTGAACCTGCACAAAACCTTCTGCATCCCCCACGGCGGTGGCGGCCCGGGCGTCGGCCCGATTGGCGTCAAGTCGCACCTGACGCCGTTCCTGCCCGGCCACGGCCAGATGGAACGCAAAGAAGGCGCGGTCTGCGCAGCACCGTTTGGCAGCGCAAGCATTTTGCCGATCACTTGGATGTACATTCGCATGATGGGCGGCGCCGGTTTGAAGCGCGCTTCGCAGTTGGCGATCCTCAATGCCAACTACATTTCACGTCGCCTCGAAGAGCACTACCCAGTGCTGTACACCGGCAGCAACGGTCTGGTGGCGCATGAGTGCATTCTGGATCTGCGTCCGTTGAAAGACAGCAGCGGCATCAGCGTTGATGACGTCGCCAAGCGCCTGATCGACTTCGGCTTCCACGCGCCGACCATGTCCTTCCCGGTCGCCGGCACGCTGATGATCGAGCCGACCGAAAGCGAATCCAAGGAAGAACTGGACCGCTTCTGCGACGCCATGATCCGCATCCGCGAAGAAATCCGCGCGGTGGAAAACGGCACACTGGACAAGGACGACAACCCACTGAAAAACGCTCCGCACACCGCAGCGGAACTGGTTGGCGAGTGGACGCACCCGTACAGCCGCGAGCAAGCCGTTTACCCGGTTGCATCGTTGGTTGAAGGCAAATACTGGCCACCGGTCGGTCGTGTCGACAACGTCTTCGGCGACCGCAACCTGGTCTGCGCCTGCCCGTCGATCGAAAGCTACGCTTAAACGTGTTGGGGGATCAGTTCCATCGATCCCCCACACACCGCAAACCCCTGTAGGAGCCGAGCTTGCTCGCGAAAGCGGTGTATCAGATAGCTAATAAGTTGACTGACACACCGCTTTCGCGAGCAAGCTCAGCTCCTACAAGGGAGTGCGGCGAACCGTGAAATCCGCCAATTCCTATAACAAGAAACCGGAGAACCACTCATGTCGTTAAGCGTGTTCGACCTGTTCAAGATTGGCATCGGCCCCTCCAGTTCCCACACCGTTGGCCCGATGCGTGCTGCTGCGCGCTTCGCCGAAGGTTTACGCCGTGAAAACCTGCTGACGGCCACCGCCAGCGTTCGTGTCGAGTTGTACGGTTCCCTCGGCGCTACCGGCAAAGGTCACGGCAGCGACAAAGCCGTGCTGCTCGGCCTCGAAGGCGAACACCCCGACACCGTTGATACCGAAACCGTCGCCGCGCGCCTGCAAGAAATTCGCGGCAACGCTCGCTTGAACCTGCTCGGTGAACACAGCATCGCGTTCAACGAGAAAGAACATCTGGCGATGATCCGCAAGCCGCTGGCCTATCACCCCAACGGCATGATCTTCCGCGCCTTCGATGCGGCGGGCCTGCAGATCCGCAGCCGCGAGTACTACTCGGTCGGTGGTGGTTTTGTCGTCGATGAGGACGCGGCCGGTGCCGACCGCATCGTCGAAGACGCCACGCCGCTGACTTTCCCGTTCAAAAGTGCCAAGGACTTGCTCGGTCATTGCACCACCTACGGTCTGTCGATCAGTCAGGTGATGCTGACCAACGAAAGCGCCTGGCGCCCGGAAGCGGAAACCCGCGCCGGCCTGCTGAACATCTGGCAAGTGATGCAGGACTGCGTCGCTGCCGGTTGCCGTAACGAAGGTATTTTGCCGGGTGGGTTGAAGGTCAAACGCCGAGCGGCAGCGTTGCACCGGCAACTGTGCAAGAACCCGGAATCGGCGCTGCGCGACCCGTTGTCGGTGCTCGACTGGGTCAACCTCTACGCCTTGGCGGTCAATGAAGAAAACGCCAACGGCGGGCGTGTGGTCACTGCACCCACCAACGGTGCGGCGGGGATTATTCCGGCGGTGCTGCATTACTACATGCGTTTTATCCCCGGCGCGAATGACGACGGCGTGGTGCGCTTTCTGTTGACCGCTGCGGCCATCGGCATTCTCTACAAGGAAAACGCGTCGATCTCCGGCGCCGAAGTCGGTTGTCAGGGTGAAGTCGGCGTGGCCTGTTCGATGGCGGCCGGCGCGTTGTGTGAAGTGCTCGGTGGCACTGTTCAGCAAGTCGAGAACGCCGCAGAAATCGGCATGGAGCACAACCTCGGCCTCACCTGCGACCCGATTGGCGGACTGGTGCAGGTGCCGTGCATCGAGCGCAATGCGATGGGCTCGGTGAAAGCCATCAACGCAGTGCGCATGGCCATGCGCGGCGACGGCCAGCATTTCGTCTCCCTCGACAAAGTCATCCGCACCATGCGCCAGACCGGCGCCGACATGAAAAGCAAATACAAAGAGACCGCCCGCGGCGGTCTGGCGGTCAACATCATTGAATGCTGAACCTTATTTAACGTCGCCTCCCTCAGGGAGACGATCGCACTTAGCCCCCTCTCCCTCCGGGAGAAACGTAACTAACTCCCTCTCCCTCCGGGAGAGGGCTGGGGTGAGGGGCTCTTGATCTTGCCCTTACCCCAACCCCAAATTTTCAAGGAGCCACGCATGTCCACCGAACAACTGTCGAAAACTCCACTTCACGCGCTGCACATCGAACTCGGCGCCCGCATGGTGCCGTTCGCCGGCTACGACATGCCGGTGCAATACCCGCTCGGCGTGATGAAAGAACACCAGCACACCCGTGAACACGCCGGGCTGTTCGACGTCTCGCACATGGGCCAGATCCGCCTGACCGGCGCCAACGCCGCCAAAGCCCTGGAAACCCTGGTGCCGGTGGACATCATCGACCTGCCGGTGGGCATGCAGCGTTACGCCATGTTCACCAACGAGACCGGCGGCATCCTCGATGACCTGATGGTCGCCAACCTCGGCAACGACGAACTGTTCCTGGTGGTCAACGCCGCGTGCAAGGATCAGGATCTCGCCCATCTGCAAAAACACATCGGCGACCAGTGCACCATTACAGAGCTGTTCGAAGAGCGCGCCCTGCTGGCGCTGCAAGGCCCGGCAGCCGTTACGGTGCTGGCGCGCCTTGCACCTGAAGTCGCGAAGATGACCTTCATGCAATTCAACCGCGTGTCGTTGCTGGGCGTGGATTGCTTCGTCAGCCGGTCGGGCTACACCGGTGAAGACGGTTTCGAAATCTCCGTTCCTGCCGCCGATGCAGCAAAACTCGCCCGTGCCCTGCTCGCCGAACCGGAAGTCCAGGCCATCGGCCTCGGCGCCCGCGATTCGCTGCGCCTCGAAGCCGGCCTGTGCCTGTACGGCCACGACATGAACACCGAAACCACACCGATCGAAGCCAGCCTGTTGTGGGCGATCTCCAAGCCCCGTCGTGCAGACGGCGCGCGGGCCGGTGGTTTCCCGGGTGCAGAGCAGGTATTCGCACAGCAACAGAATGGCGTCGCACGCAAACGCGTCGGCCTGCTGCCGCAAGAACGTACCCCGGTGCGCGAAGGCGCAGAAATCGTCAACGAAGCCGGCGAGATCATCGGCAACGTGTGCAGCGGTGGTTTCGGCCCGACTCTTGGCGGGCCTTTGGCGATGGGTTACCTCGACAAGGCTTATAACGCGATCGATACCGTCGTATGGGCCATCGTGCGTGGGAAAAAGGTGCCAATGCTTGTAAGCAAAATGCCATTTGTTCCGCAACGCTACTACCGTGGTTGATTGACTGTTTCTATAAGTAACGCGGTTGCGTTAAACGTGCACTAATGTGTAACGCAACCGCCATAAAACAGTGCATCTCCCACCCTTCTATTCGAATATGAACTTTGCTTATAACGATCGAAAACAATTGAACAAGCGAATCGCCTAAGCCGCACTAGTGAACTGACTAATTGCCATCAAGCGTAGGCAAACCGGGCCTTCACGGGGGCTTGTTTTTTCTCCCGTAGTTGGCGTAGAGTTTGTTCACTGTGTTTGCATGGGTCAGCTTTGAATCGTGACCTGGGCAGTAGCCTACAAGTTAGCTACATCCCGTTCGACGTCTTCTTACTCTCCTGCAACCAGCCCCAGTACTCTTTCATGTGAAAGAGACTGTCATTAATTTTTGCGTCAAAGGAAATAAGAAATGTCCACACGTCAGAGCGGTACCGTCAAGTGGTTTAACGACGAGAAAGGTTTTGGTTTTATCACTCCAGAAAGCGGTCCGGATCTGTTCGTGCATTTCCGCGCCATTCAGGGCAACGGCTTCAAGAGCCTGAAAGAAGGCCAGAAAGTGACTTTCGTTGCTGTGCAAGGCCAGAAAGGCATGCAGGCTGACGAAGTACAAGCAGAAGCCTAATCTTCTGTAACGAAAAAGCCCCTGATATTGATATCAGGGGCTTTTTTGTGCGCGCGAACCCGTAAAATGGCGCTTCCTTTCGCGTCCAGAGGCTGCCATGTCGAAAAACCTGCTCACTCCCCAGGGCGATTTTCCTGCCGTTGGCCTGGGCCGTCGTCTGGCCGCGATGTTCTATGACTTTTTGCTGTGCACGGCACTGTTGATCGTCACCGGTTTCATTTACAAACTGATCCAGGCCGCGATCATCGGCGAAGAACGCCTGCGCGTGCTGACCGATGCCGGAAAAATGGACGGCGATCCGCTGTATTCGACGGTACTGTTGTTGGTGCTGTTTGGATTCTTTGCCAAGTTCTGGACACATGGCGGGCAGACCCTGGGCATGCAGGTGTGGGGGATTCGCGTGCAGAACGCGGATGGCAGTGCGATCAGCCTGTGGCAGGCGCTGTTGCGGTTTATGGTGTCGATTGCGTCGTGGCTGTGCGTGGGGCTGGGTTTCTTCTGGTCGCTGTACGACAAGCAGAAACGCACTTGGCATGACATCTATTCGGATACGCGCGTGGTGCGAATCCCGAAGAAACAAAAGTAAGCGCCCACAAAAAAAGATCGCAGCCTTCGGCAGCTCCTACAGGGATCGATGTAGGAGCTGCCGAAGGCTGCGATCTTTGGCTTTTAGGCGTTACCGGCGAGCTTCATCCGTGCAGCCTGGGTGAAGTCGAGCATGCGCTTCAACGGACGAATCGCCTGCGGAATCAGCGCCGGATCGACAAAGATCTCGTTTGTGCCTTCCTTCAAGCTCTTCAGCGTGCGCTCAAGGGTGTTCATGGCCATCCACGGGCAATGTGCGCAACTGCGGCACGCTGCGCCGTTACCGGCGGTTGGCGCCTCGATGAAGACCTTGTCCGGGCACAGCTGCTGCATCTTGTAGAAGATGCCACGGTCGGTCGCGACGATCAGCGTCTTGTTTGGCAACGACTGTGCAGCGGCAATCAGCTGACTGGTCGAGCCCACGGCGTCTGCCAGCTCGATCACCGAGGTCGGTGACTCCGGGTGCACCAGAATCGCGGCGTCCGGGTACAGCGCTTTCATGTCTTCGAGCTGCTTGGACTTGAACTCCTCGTGGACGATACAGGCACCGTCCCACAACAGCATGTCGGCGCCAGTCTTGCGCTGGATGTAAGTCCCCAGGTGCTTGTCAGGGCCCCAGATAATCGTCTCGCCGTTGTCCATCAGGCTTTCGACGATCTCCAGCGCGCAACTCGATGTCACCACCCAGTCGGCTCGCGCTTTAACAGCAGCGGAGGTGTTGGCGTAGACCACCACCGTACGCTCCGGGTGCTGATCGCAGAACGCCGAGAACTCATCGACCGGGCAACCCAGATCCAGCGAGCAGGTTGCCTCAAGCGTTGGCATCAGCACGCGTTTTTCCGGGTTGAGAATCTTCGCGGTCTCGCCCATGAACTTCACGCCGGCGACCACCACGGTCTTGGCCGGGTGGGCGTTGCCGAAGCGCGCCATTTCCAGGGAGTCGGACACGCAACCGCCGGTTTCTTCGGCCAGAGCCTGAATCACCGGGTCGCAATAAAAGTGGGCAACCAGCACCGCGTCCTGAGCCTTGAGCTCGGCGGCGATGGCGGCACGGTAATAAGCCTCTTCCTCAGCCGTCAGCGGTTTGGGCTGTTTGGCATCGAGGTGGGCTTGAACCAGAAGGCGTTCGGAAATCTGCGTCATGTTCGCAAGACCTGCAGGCGCGTTCGCGCGAAAGTCGAGTATACACCCGGCTCCGGACCGCTTGAGGGTACCGCCGGGAGAGTGAGTATTATCAGGCACGGACAGCATTGAAGCTGCGCAAGGCTACAGAATATCCCGTTGATACAAAAGATCATTCTGACCTGCGTCAGCGCTGCTGCCACTGAAGCGACGCGGGGCCGAATTGCAGGCAAAAAAAAACCCGGAAATCCTCACTTGCGTGGGCCTTCCGGATTTTCTAAACCGCCAAAAATGGTGGGTCGTGTGGGATTCGAACCTACGACCAATTGGTTAAAAGCCAACTGCTCTACCAACTGAGCTAACGACCCGCTGTGTGGTGGCGCGTATAATACTGATTTTTAAGGACTATTCAACACCTTTTTGAAAATAATCAAAAATAAGGTGTTGGGTCGTCCACACCAGCGGCCGCGAAGCCTTCTGCACGCAGGCGGCAGCTGTCGCATTTGGCGCACGCGCGGCCTTCATCGTCGGCCTGATAGCAGGAAACGGTGAGACCATAATCAACGCCCAGCTTCACGCCGGCCTGGACGATCTGCGCCTTGCTCAGGTTCTGCAACGGCGCCTGGATGCGGAAGCCATTGCCTTCCACGCCAGCCTTGGTTGCCAGGTTGGCCATGCGCTCGAACGACTCGATGAACTCGGGACGGCAATCCGGGTAACCGGAATAGTCCACCGCGTTCACACCGATAAAGATGTCGCGCGCGCCGAGCACTTCTGCCCAACCCAATGCCAACGACAGGAACACGGTGTTACGTGCCGGCACGTAGGTCACCGGAATGCCTTCGCCGAGTTCTTCCGGAATGTCGATGCTGGTGTCGGTCAGGGCCGAGCCGCCCATGCCGTTCAGGTTCAGGCCAATCACTTTGTGCTCGACCACCCCCAAATCGCGGGCGACGCGTGCAGCGGCGTGCAATTCGGCGTGGGAGCGCTGACCGTAGTCGAAGCTCATGGTGTAGCAGGCGTAACCTTCAGCGCGGGCCATGGCCACGACCGTTGCCGAGTCGAGACCACCGGACAGCAGGATTACCGCACGTTTTTCGTTAGTGTTCAGTTGTTCAGTCATATCAGCGCCCCGGCTCATCATTCCATAGATATTTATGCAGCTGCAGTTGCAACCGCACTGGCAGGTTGTCTGCCACCACCCAGTCCGCCAGATCCCTGGCATTGAGGTCATGATGACTTGGCGAAAACAGCACTTCGCCCGCACGTCGATCAAGCCCGTACTGAATCAGTTTCGATACCGCCCAGTCATAGTCTTCCCGCGAGCAGATGACAAACTTCACCTGATCGTTGGGGGTCAGCAATTCGATATTTTCGTAACGGTTGCGATGGGCTTCTTTCGAACCCGGCGTTTTCAGGTCAACCACGCGACTGACGCGCGGATCGACCGCCGAGACGTCGAGGGCGCCGCTGGTTTCCAGCGAGACCTCGTAACCGGCATCACACAACTGTTTAAGCAGAGGAATGGCATTGGGTTGTGCCAGCGGCTCACCGCCGGTGACACAAACGTAGCGAGGACGAAATCCGGCCACTTGCTCGAGGATGTCGTCGAGGCTGCGCACGGTGCCGCCACTGAACGCATAGGCGCTGTCGCAGTATTGGCAACGCAAAGGGCAACCGGTCAGGCGCACAAAAACAGTGGGCAGCCCGGCAGTCCGCGTTTCCCCCTGCAAAGAGTAGAAAACTTCGGTGATTCTCAATGTGTCTTGCATAGTCGCCACGGGCGTAACAGCTAAACAGGCTGTCCGCCTCCGTCAGGCACCTCAGGCAATCCCGCCAACGCGTAGACCGCAAGAAGCGTGTTTCAGAAAAAGGGCGTGAATTCTAACGAAAAAACCCGCGACAAGCGCGGGTTTCTTCTTGAAAGGTCAAACGGCCTTACATGCGTTGCAGATCGCGTTGGGCCAACTGAGCGGCGGAGGTACCCGGATATTGGGCCACCACCTGCTGCAGAATGCCTTTGACCTTGTCGGTGTGACCAAGGCGGCGCTCTACATCAGCCAGCTTGTACAGCGAATCCGGCACTTTGGCGTGCTTGGGATACAGCTGCGAAACCTTGGCGAAAGCCTGACCCGCACCTTGCAGATCGCCTTTGGCCAGGTTCACTTCGCCCAACCAGTACTGGGCGTTGCCCGCGTATTGGCTGTTCGGGTATTTGCGCAGGAAAGCGGCAAAAGCCTGGCTGGCCTTGTCGAAATCCTTGGCTTTGATCAGGTCGAAAGCGGCATCGTAATACAGCTTTTCTTTGGCCGGATCAGCCGGTTCGCTACCCGCAGCCGGGGCCTGGGTTGCTGCAGCAGCAGCCCCTGCACCAGCGGCAGCACCGGCAGCAGCGCTTGCGTCGCCACCGGCAGAAGAATTCTCGGGAGTCGCGGCAGGTGCAGCACCGGATCCTATGCGCCGATCAAGATCCTGGTATCGCTCCAGGGATTCCTGCTTCATGCGCGCAACCTGATTTTGCAGTTCTTCAATCACGCCTTGCTGGCGCGAGATCTGATCCTGCATCTGTTGCAATTGGTTGAACAGCATGCCTTGTGCCGAGGCAGGGGCCGAAGCCGCTCCCCCGGCATAGGCGCCGTTCGTACCGTAACCTGCAGGCGGATAACTGCTCCCGCTATTGTTATAACCGGAGTTGTCATCGACCACAGGAACCGCAGCCCACGCCGCAAGCGGCGCGAGGCTGAGAGCCAGAACAGTTACAGCACGACGGCACGTTCGCATATCGAATTACTTACGCAGTTCGACGCGACGGTTTTGAGCCCAGGACTGCTCGTCGTTGCCGGTAGCAACTGGACGCTCTTCGCCGTAGGAAACCAGTTCCAGCTGAGCTGGGGAAACACCTTGCAGTACCAGGTAGCGTTGAACGGCTTTCGCACGACGCTCGCCCAGTGCCATGTTGTACTCACGAGTACCACGTTCGTCGGTGTTGCCTTCCAGAACAACGCGAGCGCCGTTTGCTTTCAGGTCTTTGGCGTGAACGTCCAGAGCGCGCATGGCTTCTGGCTTCAGGTCCGAGCTGTCGTATTCGAAGTAGAAGGTGGTGATTGCGCGCAGAGCAGCTTCTTCGCTCAGGGAACCGTCAACGGCACCAGTGTTTGCGCCGTAACCAGCGTTTGGATCAACAGCGCCTTCACCGGCGTTGTCGCCGCCTTTGGACGAGCAACCTACAGCTACAGCCATGGCCAGAGCCAGCGCAGCAAATTTACCAAACTTCAGCATTTCCATCGTGAAACTCCTAATGAACCCCAGTGTGTTAAGTAAAACGTGTAGCGCCCGCTCACTTCAGGTAAGGGGACCAGGACGGTTCTCTGACTTCGCCTTGAGCGGTAGGAAGCGGGAGCCTAACGCGTCCATTAATGGACACGAGCATCAAGACTCCCCGGCCCTGTTGGCGGGTGGCGTAGATTACCATGGTGCCGTTGGGCGCAACAGTAGGCGACTCGTCCAGAGTGCTATCAGTGAGGATCTTTACACTACCTCGCTGCAAATCCTGGGCTGCCACCTTGAAATTAGTGAAACCGTCCTGACGATGGATCATCACCAGGGTCTTTTCATCCGCCGACAATTTAGGGTTGGCGTTGTAGTTACCGATGAAGGTCACTCGCTCCGCACCGCCGCCACTGGCGCTGGTCTTGTAGATCTGTGGCTTGCCGCCGCGATCCGAGGTGAAGTAGATGGTCGAACCATCCTTGCCCCAGTACGGTTCGGTGTTGATGCCTGGACCTGCGGTCACGCGAGTGATCTGACGCGAAGCCAGGTTCATCACGTAAATGTCCGGGTTACCGTCTTTCGACAGGACGAACGCCAGACGATCACCATTCGGCGACCAGGCCGGTGCACCGTTCAAACCTTCGAAGTTGGTAATCTGCTCACGGCGACCAGTGTCGATGTTCTGCATGAAGATGCGCGGACGGCGCTGTTCAAACGAAACATAAGCGATGCGCTTGCCATCCGGTGCGAAACGCGGCGACAGGATCGGCTCACGCGATTGCAGCAGAGTCACGGCGCGAGCACCGTCGTAGTCCGAACGTTGCAGGGTGTAGCGAGTGTTCTTCTCGGAGAAACGCTCGGCCGTCACGTACAGCAGGCGAGTCGAGAACGCACCCGGGATACCGGTGAGTTTTTCGAACGACTGGTCAGCAATGAAGTGCGCCATGTCGCGGATTTGATCCGTGGTACCGGAGACGCTGCCGTCAGCCACTTTCTGCTCGGTGGCAACGTTGAACAGCGCCCATTGCACCTGCAAGCGACCGCCGGCTGGAGCAATGCTGCCGACCATCATGTATTGAGCTCCCACCGCCTTCCAGTCACGGAAGATGATTTCGCTCGGCTGGCTTGGCTGGCTGATCATGTTTTGCTTTGGAATCGGCGAGTAGTAGCCCGAGTTACGCAAATCGTTACCAATGATTTCAGCCATGTCGTCCGGCAGGACGGCACCGCCCTGCATACCAAACGGTACAACCGCGATCGGAGTAGCCCGATCACTGCCGCTGGTAACCAGAATGTTCTTTTCATCAGCCATCGCGATCCCTGCCATGCAGCAGATCACGACCAGCATTCCTCGAAGAAGGTTTCTCACAAGGCTAGATCCTCAGGTGTGAATGTCATCTTGAATGAACGATACGGAGCGAAATCGCTCGGCTTCATTCCCTGCATTTCTGTCAAACGTCCAATATTCTTCACTGCCGCCACTGCCGAAGCATCAAACGGACCGTCGCCGCTGGACTTGGACACGCTGACCGAAGTCACCGTACCGTCCGGCAACATGCCGATTTGCAACACGACCGTCATGCCTTTACGTGCCGAAGGTGGTCGAGCCCAACCTTCTGCTGCTCGCGCACGAATCAGGTCATCGAAACTGCCCGCGACTTCGTCACCCTGCTCATCCGCCAAAGCCTGCTGGCGCTGCGGCGTGTCGGAAAGCAAATCGGCCAAGGCCTGAGCCTTTTTGTCTTCGGTCGATTTACGTGCCGCATCCTGCGCTTTCTTCTTCGCAGCATCGGCAGCAGCTTTCTTCTTCGCTTCGTCGGCGACTTTCTTCTTCGCCTCGTCAGCTTCAGCTTTCTTCTTGGCGTCGTCGGCGGCTTTCTTCTTCGCGTCTTCGACAATCTTCTTCTTGGCTTCTTCAGCGGCCGCTTTCTTGGCCTCTTCTTCAGCAGCCTTTTTGGCTTCGTCTTCGGCTTTCTTCTTGGCTATATCAGCCAATTGTTTCTCTTCTGCCTTTTTCGCCTCAGCCTTTTTCGCGTCGTCGGCTTTTTTGGCTTCATCAGCCTTTTTCGCTTCGTCCGCTTTTTTCGACTCGTCGGCCTTCTTGGCTTCCTCGGCTTTTTGAGCCGCTTCTTCTTTCTTTTGTTCCGCCGCAGCCTTGATCTCTTCCTGCTCGACCTTTTTCTGCTCCATCTGCTCGACTTCGGTCTGACGCGCGGCGGATTTCTTCGCCTCACCCGCAATCTTCTGATTGGTCTGGGTGGTTGCCTGACTTTTCGATTTCAGCTGGTACAGGGTCGCCTGGACAATCGGTTTGGCCGGCGGCAGCTCTGGTGTAAAGGCGAAACTGACGAACAGCATGCCGAACACCAGCACGTGCAGGACAATTGCCAGAACACTAGGCCAGAAGTAGCTTTCCGAGGCGGACGGCTCTCGCTGTTGCTGCATCAGGGGGCCTCGGTAATCAAACCAACATTACCGACCCCGGCTTTCTGCAACCCGCCCATGGCGCCCATGACGGAACCATAATCGACGGTCTTGTCACCGCGGATGAAGACCTGGGTACGCTTGCCGCCTTCGGTGCCGGCACGAATGATCTTGGTCACCGCGTCGGTCATTTGCGGCAGGGTCATGGCCCTGTCCTGTTGCTTCTCGGTATCGACTTCGCTGCCAAGGTTCCAGTAGTAGGTCTTGTCAGCCTTGATCGAAATGGTCAGGACTTGCGTGTTGTTGTCCTGCGGCAAGGCTTCGCTGGAAACCTTGGGCAGATCAACTTTCACGCCCTGATTGAGCATCGGCGCGGTCACCATGAAGATGACCAGCAGCACCAACATCACGTCGATGTAAGGCACCACGTTCATCTCGGCGACCGGCTTGCGCTTTTTGCGAGCTCGAGCGATTAAAGCCATTGGAAATTACCTGCTTATTCTTCGCTGGTGTGCACTTTGCGGTGCAGGATCGCCTGGAATTCATCGGCGAAGGTGTAGTAGCGGCCCAGCAAGGTTTCGCTGCGAGCGGCGAAACGGTTGTAAGCGATAACCGCAGGGATCGCGGCGAACAGACCGATCGCGGTGGCGATCAGGGCTTCGGCGATACCCGGGGCCACAGTGGCCAGGGTTGCTTGCTGGGCGCTGGCCAGACCGCGGAAGGAGTTCATGATGCCCCACACAGTACCAAACAGACCGATGTACGGGCTGACCGAACCAACGGTGGCGAGGAACGGCAGGCTCTGCTCGAGTTTCTCTTCTTCACGGGAGATGGCAACGCGCATGGCACGGGCCACACCTTCCATCACCGCTTCAGGGTCGACACCTGGCTGCTGACGCAGACGCGAGAACTCTTTGAAACCGGCGCGGAAGATTTGCTCGACGCCCGAATCCGGATCCGGGTTGCTGCCCGCCTGACGGTACAGTTTGGACAGATCGATACCCGACCAGAAGCGCTCTTCGAAGCTCTCCAGGGCGCGTCGACCGGCACGCAGCAGATTGCTGCGCTGAAAGATCATGATCCATGAGGTCACCGATGCGGCCACCAGGGTCAACATTACCAACTGCACCACGATGCTGGCATTGCTGACCAGGCTCCACATGGAGGAATGGTCGACGACGTTAGCTTCCACGCTTTATCTCCTGCTTTGAGTGTGTACCCGGGCCGACCGCGTCGGCAAAGGCCGCACGCAAGTCTTCGGGAAGGGCCCGGGGTTTCAAACTGTTAGTGCGCACACAGGCCACCAAAAACTGCCCTTCACAGAGCAGCACATTATCCGTAGCCCGCCTGGCCTGCTGTTTAAAGCGCAGGCTGGCACGGTTCAATTCGATTACTTCAGCGCTTACCAGCAGTTCGTCATCCAGTCGCGCCGGCGCGTGGTAACGCGCTTCGCTGGAATGCACGACAAACAACAGATCCTCCCCTGCCAACTGCGATTGGGCAAAGCCCAGTTCACGCAGCCGCTCGGTTCGAGCCCGTTCCATAAACTTGAGGTAATTAACGTAATACACGATGCCGCCCGCATCGGTGTCCTCGTAATAAACGCGACAACGATGTGCGAACGGCCCAAGCCCGTTTTGCGCGCGCATACTCTAGTGCTTACTCCTCAGGTTGCCAATCCGGCCAGGCAACTGTTTTTCATGGTTTCAAAGCTTTAACGCAAAAGTACCGTCGTCTGACAGTACAAACCCTGAATAAATCGACAACAAATGTGTATTAATCGTCCACGGCATCGAGAAACTCGTCTGCCACGGGCATTTCGCCCATTCGTGACGGGATGTTTAAACCGAAATGCAGGTACGCATGCCGGGTCACCACCCTGCCCCGTGGTGTACGCATGATGTAGCCCTGTTGAATCAGGTACGGCTCCAGCACGTCTTCAATGGTGTGCCGCTCCTCGCTGATCGCCGCCGCCAGACTGTCGATACCGACCGGCCCGCCGTCGAACTTCTCGATCATGGTCAACAGTAGACGTCGATCCTGATGGTCGAAGCCATGTTCATCAACGTCCAGCAGGTTCAACGCCAGATCGGCAACCGATTTGGTGATGTGCCCTTTGGCGCGGACTTCAGCAAAATCACGCACGCGCCGCAACAAACGGTTGGCGATACGCGGCGTACCACGGGCACGGCGAGCAATTTCAAAGGCTCCTTCCGGATCCAGTGGCAAACCGAGAATAGCCGCCGAACGACTGACAATCGTCGACAGATCGGCAGTGCTGTAGAACTCAAGACGCTGGACGATACCGAAGCGGTCACGCAGCGGATTGGTCAGCATGCCGGCACGCGTCGTGGCGCCAACCAGGGTAAACGGTGGCAGATCAAGTTTGATCGAACGCGCCGCAGGCCCTTCGCCGATCATGATGTCGAGCTGGAAATCTTCCATCGCCGGGTACAGCACTTCTTCCACGATCGGCGACAGGCGATGGATTTCATCGATGAACAACACGTCGTGCGGTTCAAGGTTGGTCAGCAATGCCGCGAGATCACCCGGACGTTCAAGCACCGGGCCCGAGGTACTCTTGATCGACACGCCCATTTCCTGGGCAATGATGTTGGCCAGCGTGGTTTTGCCCAAGCCCGGCGGGCCGAAGATGAGCGTGTGGTCGAGGGATTCACTGCGGCCACGCGCGGCCTGGATGAACAATTCCATCTGCTCGCGCACGGTCGGCTGGCCAATATAGTCGGCCAGGCTGACCGGGCGAATGGCCCGATCCTGGACTTCTTCGCGCTCACGCGGGCTGTGCGCGGCGGCGATCAGACGATCAGCTTCAATCACTTAAATCATTCCCTTCAGGGCGCGGCGGATCATGTCTTCACTGCTCAAATTCTTGTCCTTGATCGCGGAAATCGCCTTGCTCGCTTCCTGCGGTTTGTAACCGAGGGAAATCAACGCGCTGACGGCATCGTTCTCGGCGGTATTGACCGGCGCCGGGCCATCCGGCTGATTCGGCACCAGCGCAAACATCGCCGGCGAAGTTTCCCACGCTTTGAAGCGATCTTTCAGCTCGACCAGCAAGCGCTCGGCCGTCTTCTTACCAACGCCCGGCACCTTGGTCAGCGCCGAGGTGTCCTGGGATTGCACGCAGCGGATCAACTCGTCGACTTCCAGACTCGACATCAACGCCAGGGCCAGTTTTGGCCCGACACCATTGAGACGGATCAACTCGCGAAAAAAGTCTCGCTCACGTTTACCGGAAAAACCATAGAGCAGTTGCGCGTCTTCGCGTACGACCAAATGGGTGTGCAAGGTCAGTGGTTCACCGACCGACGGCAGACGATAAAGCGTGGTCATCGGTACTTCCAGCTCATACCCGAGGCCGTTTACATCCAGAATCAGGTGCGGCGGCTGTTTCTCAGCCAGGGTGCCGCGCAAGCGTCCAATCACGTTTCAGATCCTTGAGCGTTGGCCAACCGTGGGCTGGCGACTGTCGAAACGCGGATTTCGGGCCGACGACACAGGCGCAAGCATCCGCTTTCGGGAAATTTGATGCTGATGCTATCAGAGACGCAGGCGCCCGCCACGACTGCGTGCAGTGCCCAAGCCGTGCGGCAGCAGACTGGAGCGGGTGTGCGCGTGGCAAATGGCAATGGCCAGGGCGTCGGATGCATCGATTTGCGGTTTGGCGGTCAGCTTGAGCATGTGCATGACCATCATCTGCACTTGTTCTTTATTGGCGGCGCCGGTGCCCACCACGGCCTGCTTGACCTGAGTCGCAGTGTACTCGGCGATCTCCAGGCTTTCTTCGGCGCCAGCGACAATCGCCGCGCCACGGGCCTGACCGAGTTTCAGTGCAGAATCGGCGTTTTTCGCCATGAAGACTTTTTCGATGCCCATGGTGACCGGGCCGTAGGTCTGAATGATTTCACGCACGCCGCGATAAACGATTTGCAGCCGTTCGTGTAGCTCGCCCGCACCGGTGCGGATGCAGCCGGAAGCCACATAGATACAGCCGCCACGCCCGGTATCACGAACAATCCCGTAACCGGTGATGCGCGAACCGGGGTCGATACCAAGAATTAAAGTCATAACGCCTGCGGTTTTGAAAAAACACGATTTACATAACAACAAAAAACAACTGTGGGAGCGGGCTTGCTCGCGAAAGCGGTGTGTCATTCAGCATTGATGTTTGCTGATACGCCGCCTTCGCGAGCAAGCCCGCTCCCACATTGAAGACTAGTCGCTCTTATCCGAGCTGAGCAGCCACGTCTTCCGGAATGTCCGCGTTGGAGTAGACGTTCTGCACGTCGTCCAGATCCTCAAGCATGTCGATCAGCTTGAGCACCTTCTCCGCGCCTTCCAGATCCAGCTCGGCGCTGGTGGTCGGCTGCATGACGATTTCTGCGTCATCACCCTTGAAGCCGGCCGCTTCCAGCGCGTTACGCACCGCGTAGAAACTGGTGAACGAGGTGAACACGTCGATCGAACCGTCTTCGTGTGCAACCACGTCATCGGCATCGGCTTCCAGCGCCGCTTCGGTCAGTGCGTCTTCATCGACGCCCGGCGCAAAGCTGATCTGGCCTTTACGTTCGAACAGATAGGCCACCGAGCCGTCGGTGCCAAGGTTGCCACCGCACTTGCTGAACGCATGGCGCACGGCTGCGGCGGTACGGTTGCGGTTGTCGGTCATGCACTCGACCAACACCGCTACGCCGCCCGGGCCGTAGCCTTCGTAGGTCAGCTCTTCAACGTTGTCCGCTTCGGTCGCACCGGCGCCACGTGCAACGGCACGGTCGATGATGTCGCGGCTCATGTTTGCGCTCAGCGCTTTATCCAGCGCCAGACGCAGACGCGGGTTGGAGCCCGGATCACCGCCGCCCTGACGGGCCGCAACGGTCAGTTCGCGGATCCACTTGGTGAAGATCTTGCCCCTTTTGGCATCCTGACGTTCTTTGCGGTGCTTGATGTTCGCCCACTTGGAATGACCAGCCATAACTCGCTCCGAATTCTCTTTGAAACGTTGCCCGCCCTGCTCATGCAGCGGCCAGCACACAAAAAATCTCGACCTGCTTTCTATAGATAGAAAAAAGGCGCATCCGAAGATGCGCCTTCAGGCCCGTGTTACTCAGCCTTTGGCGTTTCGCGCAAACGAATGTGCAGCTCGCGCAGTGCCTTGGCATCCACGACACCCGGCGCTTGCGTCATCACGTCAGCAGCACTCTGGGTTTTCGGGAAGGCGATCACTTCACGGATCGACTGGGCGCCGGTCATCAGCATCACCAGACGGTCGAGACCGAAGGCCAGACCACCGTGCGGCGGCGCACCGTATTTCAGGGCGTCGAGCAGGAAGCCGAATTTCTCTTCCTGTTCCGCTTCGTTGATACCCAACAGGCGGAATACCGCTTGCTGCATTTCCTTGCGGTGAATACGGATCGAACCGCCACCCAGTTCAGTACCGTTCAGCACCATGTCGTACGCGCGGGACAGCGCGCCGGCCGGGTTGGCTTCCAGTTCTTCCGGGGAGCACTTCGGCGCGGTGAACGGGTGGTGCAGCGCGGAGAAGCTGCCGTCGTCGTTTTCTTCGAACATCGGGAAGTCGACAACCCACATCGGTGCCCACTTGCAGGTCAGCAGGTTGAGGTCGTGACCGAGCTTGATACGCAGTGCGCCCAAAGCTTCGCTGACGATCTTGGCCTTGTCGGCACCGAAGAACACGATGTCGCCGTCAACGGCGCCAACGCGATCGAGGATGGCGTTGAGGTTTTCCAGCGGGATGTTTTTCACGATCGGCGATTGCAGACCTTCAACACCGGCAGCGCGCTCGTTGACCTTGATGTACGCCAGGCCCTTGGCACCGTAGATGCCGACGAACTTGGTGTAATCGTCGATCTGCTTGCGTGGCATGCTTGCGCCGCCTGGTACGCGCAGCGCAGCGATACGGCATTTCGGATCGTTGGCCGGGCCGCTGAACACTTTGAAATCAACTTCTTTCAGTTGATCGGCGACGTCGACCAGTTCCAGCGGAATACGCAGGTCTGGCTTGTCGGAACCGTAGCGGCGCATGGCTTCTTCGAAGGTCATGTGCGGGAATTCGCCGAATTCCAGATCCAGCACTTCCTTGAACAGGTTGCGGATCATTTGTTCGGTCAGGCCCATGATCTCTTTTTCATCGAGGAAGCTGGTTTCGATGTCGATCTGGGTGAATTCTGGCTGACGGTCAGCGCGCAGGTCTTCGTCGCGGAAGCACTTGGCGATCTGGTAGTAACGGTCGAAACCGGCAACCATCAGCAGTTGTTTGAACAGTTGCGGCGATTGCGGCAGAGCGAAGAACGAACCGGCGTGAGTACGGCTCGGCACCAGATAGTCACGCGCACCTTCAGGGGTGGCACGGGTCAGGATCGGTGTTTCAACGTCAAGGAAGCCGTTTTCGTCGAGGAAGCGACGGATGCTGGTGGTCATGCGCGAACGCAGACGCAGCTTCTCGGCCATTTCCGGACGACGCAGGTCGAGGAAGCGATAGCGCAGACGGGTTTCTTCGCCGACGTCGGAGAACTCGTTCAGCGGGAACGGCGGGGTTTCCGACTCGTTCAGCACTTCCAGCTCATAACCCAGCACTTCGATCATGCCCGACGCCATGTTGGCGTTAGTGGCACCGGCCGGACGCAGACGCACCTTACCGGTGATCTTCACGACGTATTCGCTGCGCACGCGATCGGCGGCGGCGAAGCTCTCGGCGCGATCCGGATCGAATACCACTTGGGCCAGACCATCACGATCACGGATATCGAGGAAAATCACCCCGCCGTGGTCGCGACGACGGTGAACCCATCCGCAAAGGGTAATTTCCTGACCTTCCAGGCTTTCGTTCAGTTGGCCGCAATAATGGCTGCGCATCATGGTAGTGGTTTCGCTTCTCGTAATTCGAAATTCGGTGGAGATCCCGCCGCACTCAAACTGTGTGCGCCATCGGGACACTCACGCGTGTCGTTCGACCTGGGCCTGAACCCTAGTCAGATTTGTCGCCACCGGCCAGGTTCTTCTTGGCGCCGGTCTTGAAATCGGTTTCGTACCAGCCGCTGCCGCTGAGGCGAAAGCCTGGCATGGACATTTGTTTCTTGAGCTCTGGCGCCTGGCAGGCAGGGCAGTCGACCAGCGGTGCAGCGCTGATCTTTTGAATGGCTTCCAACTGATGACCACAGGAAGCACATTGGTAATCGTACATCGGCATGGAGGTGTCTCGGCGATCAGATTGCTACCGCGCGCAGGGCTTTGCGGCGAAAGAGCGGGATTATATCCATTAAATGCGGCCTGTGCAGCCGTAAGACTGCACGGGCCGCGACCTCGCTTGCAACCGTCACTGTTCAGACCGCGATGGCCGGCGCCACCTCCCGGCCGCTGTTCATCACACAGACCACCCGCACCAGCGCACTGAAATTTTTCACTCCGCCGTGACGCAACTGCACCTCGCGGTCGACGTGGGACAACAGCGAACTGATCGAACAGCAATTATTGGCCGCCATATTGGCGAGGATGTTCCAGTACACCTGCTCCAGTCGCAGGCAGGTGGCGTAACCATTCAAACGCACGGATCGCGACAGCGGCCGGATCAATGCCATGTCGAACTCATTGACGAACGGATCGACGATCAGTTCATGGGGCGGCACGACAACCCTGTCGTTGCGCCTGTCTGCATCTTCCATATCGTTGACACTCCTTTGCCATCTCTGCGGATTTTCAAAGCCACTTCCTGTGACCTCCATAAAAACGCAGACGCAAAGTTATAGCCAGACGACTTGTTGACCCGCCACGTAGGATAAGCCAACGCAACAAGTAAGAGTCTGGACAGCGCGCCTGCAACCCAACGATTACAGGCGCGCTTCGATCAGCCTTCGAGCAGCGCGCGGAGCATCCACGCGGTTTTTTCGTGCACCTGCATGCGCTGAGTCAGCAGGTCGGCGGTCGGCTCATCGCTGACTTTATCGAGCAACGGGAAGATGCCGCGTGCGGTGCGGGTCACCGCTTCCTGGCCAGCGACGAGTTGCTTGATCATGTCTTCGGCGCTCGGCACGCCCTCTTCTTCCTTAATAGAAGAAAGACGCGCGTACGTCGCGTAGGCGCCCGGAGCCGGAAAGCCCAGCGCGCGAATGCGCTCGGCGATCGAATCCACGGCCAGCGCCAGTTCGTTGTATTGCTCTTCGAACATCAGGTGCAGCGTACGGAACATCGGGCCGGTGACGTTCCAGTGGAAGTTGTGGGTCTTGAGATACAGCACGTAGGTGTCGGACAGCAGTCGCGACAGTCCTTCAACGATGGATTTGCGGTCTTCTTCACTGATACCGATATCGATTGCCATGTTTACCCCCTAACGGCGATTGAATTCATCCAACAGGTGCAGACCCACTCTAGCAAGGCTGACCACACCTCGCAGCCTTGATTGGCCACAGACGCTGCGACAAATCGACCGACGCTGTGCCGCTGGCCGGGCTGATTTGAGTAGCCGCAGGCTTTGCTGTTAAATAGGCAGTGTGTCGCCATGCCCCATTTTTCGGGGTGTTGCGCATAGGCTGATGCCGTGTACGTGTCCAACGCCTCTTATTTTTGTTCCGAAGCGAACCGTGCGCCTTCAGCTCTTCCTTGTGAGCCGTCATAAACGTGAGCCAATTAAAATGTTGAAAATCGTCCACCTGCTAATGGGCGCAGCGGCTTTGCTGCTGTCGTTCATACCTAGCTTGAAATCCGAAGCCGTTCCCTACCTGCAACAACCCGATGCACTTTACCTGGCCTTTTTCGGCCTGCTGAACCTGATCATTGCCCCGGTGATTCCTTACTGGAACAAAGGCCCGCGTCAGCATCTGCAAAACCTCGTCAGCGCGCTTCTGGTACTGACCGTTGTCCTGCAAACCCTGACCCTGATCGCGCCGATGCCTGTCATCGCCGGCCAGCCAGCCGTGCTGTTCACCCTGGTGATCGCTCTGGTTGCCGTGGTTCTGCACCTGGCCGTCAGCTTCTATCGTTCTTCACCTGCTGCCGCGCCAACCAGCTATGACATGACCAATCGTGATACCGGTACCGTCAAGTGGTTCAACACTTCCAAAGGCTTCGGCTTTATCTCCCGGGATTCCGGCGATGATATTTTCGTGCACTTCCGTGCAATCCGTGGCGAAGGCCACCGCGTTCTGGTCGAAGGCCAGCGCGTCGAGTTCTCGGTGATGAACCGGGACAAAGGCCTGCAAGCCGAGGACGTGATTGCTGCTCTGCCGCGTCGCTGATCCAAGGCAATAAAAAACCGCGAGCAGCCTGGCTGTTCGCGGTTTTTTTATGCCTTCAGAAAAGCCTTAATAGTGCGGCGGTGGCGCCTCTTCTTCAAAAGACTCGAACTGCCCGACCATTTCTTCCTGACGCTTGAGCAGCGCCGCCATCTGCAGTTGCAGACGATCGACTACGCGCTGCTGCGCGACCAGCACGTCGTTCAACGCCTGAATGGTGTCGTCCTGAAACGCCAGACGGCTTTCCAGATCGGTAACGCGTTGTTCCAGGCTCATGCTTCAGCCCTCCAGAAACGTGAAGTCTTCGGTCAACACCAGACGCAAGCGCTCGCGAATCGCGGCAACCTGCTCGGCACTGTATGGCTTGGCCGGGTGTTTGCCCCAGACCGGCGCCGGCCAGGCGGCGTCATCGCGTTTGCGCACAATCACATGCATGTGCAACTGGCTGACAACATTACCCAGTGTTGCCACGTTCATTTTGTCCGCATCCAGCAAGTCCTTGAGCAACTCGGCCAGTGCGGTAGTTTCCAGCCACAACTGCTGCTGATCGGCGACATCCAATTGAAACAACTCGCTGATATCGTCGCGACGAGGCACCAGGATGAACCATGGATAGTTGCTGTCGTTGGACAGCAACAGGCGGCAGAGCGGGAAGTCACCGATGGTCAGCGTGTCCTGTTGAAGTCGTGAATCTAAAGCAAACACTGCGCGCACTCCCGGCTGATCGACATATTCAGCTTAGCGGCCAGCCCGATGGGCAGCGCACCAAGCGACAGACCGGAAGCATACCGCGAATACGCCAGTCTTCACGACAGCTGTGCCCTACGGCGCTTTCGCCGAACGCCCCGACATGTGACATTTATTGGCGCCCTGCACCAGCACGGAACCGAGAGGGATAACGAATACGCGTAAATGACTGAAAACCATTGAGGCGTTCTAGATTACCCACATGCCGGACTGTGTGATTACAGGACAGGGTGTAATTTTTTTTGCACCAAAACCGCACAGTGCGTCTACGCTCAGGCGTCGAAGCATCCGCCGAATACTCACTGGCGGGGTGAACCGGTAACGTTTTTGGCTGTCGCACGCGGCCGATGCCTTGGCAACACGATAGCCGGAATGGCGTCAAGCCCTTGTAGAAAGGGGCTTGGCGCCCCGTATTTATAAGGTTTTTACAGGTAACACGCGCTGTTCAGAAAAATAACCGCACCGACATTGCGGTTTGTGCACGCTTGTTGCATTCGTACACATATGGACTATAAGCGCACCACACGATGTGGATGCCTCAAGCCCAACAAAAACAGTGGCAGGGTTGCCCGATGGAGATTCAAGTGTTTTGCCAGGGACTCTTTTTTAGCGATGCAAAAGGCTAGAAAAACAGCGAGAAAGTTGTAGACCCGATTGCATCGGTACTGTGAATTTGCGACCTCTACAAAGCCATCTGCGACAGCGTCGTAAAGAAGGTGAAACGTTAGATTCGCAAGTATCGCCAACATTGTCGGCGTGATATAAGTTTGCGCCGACACAAAAAGAAAGAGCCGCCCAGATAATAAAACAGGTGGGACGGCAGTACTCTTCTAAAAACCAAAGGAGCAAATCACGATGCGCGTGATGAAGTGGAGCATGATCGCACTGGCTGTTGCAGCAGGCACCTCGCAGTTCGCAGTGGCGTCTTCTCAGGATGATTCCAAAGGTTTCTTCGGCGACCAGAGTCTGAAACTGAAGACTCGTATGGAATACATGAACCGTGACTTTAAAAACGGTGCAGGCAACGGCTCTTCCGGTACTGCTGGCTATCGCCAGGACACCGGTGTCAGCCAACTGCTGACTTACGAGTCGGGCTTCACTCAAGGCACCATCGGCTTCGGTCTCGACGCCATGGCAATGGGTTCGGTCAAACTGGACGGCGGCTCGGGCCACCGCGGTAACGGCCTGTTCGCCAGCGACAGCGACGGCAACCCGGAAAAATCCCAGGGCAAAATCGGCGGCGCTGTTAAATTCCGTCTCTCCGACACCACCCTGAAATACGGCCAGCAATTTGTTGCCAGCCCAGTGTTCGCTACCGATGACAGCCGTCTGCTGCCAGAAGTCGCGACCGGTACCCTGATCACTTCCAAAGAGATCAAAGGTCTGGAACTGAGCGCAGGTCGCTTCACTTCCCTGAGCAAGCAAACCGGTATGGGCCGTGACAGCATCGGCGGTCTGCCTGATGAGAACGGTAACGGCGGCAAAGGCCTGACCAACATCAATATCTTTGGTGCCAGCTACGCCTTCACCGACAACTTCACCGGTGCACTGGCTGCTTCCGACGCTGATGACTACTTCAAGAAGTACTACATCAACCTGAACTACACCTTGCCGATCGACGACACTCAGTCGTTGAACTTCGACCTGAACGGTTACAAAACCAAGGGCGACAGCCGTGGTGACCTGGTCGACGCCATCGGTGACGGCACTCTGGGTGTGGACAACAACCTGTGGTCCCTGGCCGCTGCTTACAGCCTGGGCGCGCACAAGTTCACCGTTGCCTACCAGCAGTCGAGCGGCGACAACGCTTACTACTATGGCGTTGACGGTAACAGCACAATCTTCGTAGCCAACTCCATCCAGATCTCCGACTTCGTGGGTCGCGAAGAGAAATCCTGGCAGGCTCGCTACGACATCAACATGAAAGACTACGGCGTTCCTGGCCTGAGCTTCATGACCCGTTACGTGATGGGTGACAACATCGAGACCAACGGTCTGGGTGAAGGTAAAGAGAACGAGTGGAACGCCGAGTCCAAGTACGTTCTGCAAGAAGGTCCAGCCAAAGACCTGTCGTTCCGTCTGCGTTATGCCATGTACCGTTCGAACGGTGCTTACAGCGGCTACTCGTCTGACAACAACGACGTGCGTCTGATCGTTGAGTACCCACTGAACATCCTCTAATAGGGATGCACAGCTGAAGTACTGTAGAGCTCTGCTCTAAACAAGAACCGCTCACCTGATTCAGGTGGGCGGTTTTTTTATGCCTGGCTTAACTGCATTCGAATGACAAAGATTAGTCAGCTATCTATTAGCTGGCGAACTTTAATGGCGGCCATAAAAAACCCAAGAGTGCGAACAGCTCTTGGGTCTTTATTGATTAACTGACTGCAAAGCCAGGTATCAAGGTTGTTACTGCGCCGCTGTTTCCTGAACTACGCGAATGGTTCGCTGCGGAAAAGGAATATCAATACCAGCGGTTTTTAAACGATCACGCGACTGCTCGTTAAACATGAACATCACGTCCCAGTAGTCTGCAGTTTTAACCCACACACGCAGGGAAACGGTGATCGCGCTGTCACCCAGCGTCGAAATTACCGCCTGCGGCGCCGGGTCTTGCAGAATGCGTTCGTCGTTGGCCAGATCCAGCAGCACCTGACGGGCCTTTTGCAGATCGGCTTCGTAATCAACGCCCACATCGAACACAACCTTACGGGTCGGCTGACGATTGGTGTTGGTGATGATGCCGTTCGACAGGTTGCCGTTAGGCATGATGATGGTCTTGTTGTCGCCGGTACGCAGCACGGTGTGGAAGATCTGGATGCTGTCGACAGTACCCGCCACGCCCTGCGCTTCGATCCAGTCACCGATACGGAACGGACGGAACAGCAGAATCAGCACGCCACCGGCGAAGTTCGCCAGGCTGCCCTGCAACGCCAGACCGATGGCCAGACCGGCAGCACCGATCGCCGCAACGAACGAGGTGGTTTCCACGCCGATCATCGACGCGACGCTGACGATCAGCAGCACTTTGAGAATGATGTTGGCCAGGCTGCTGATAAAACCTTGCAATGCCAGGTCAGCATTGCGCAGAGCCAGCAGACCGCCGAGTTTTTGCGTGACCTTGTTGATCAGCCACCAGCCGATGGCCAGGGTAATCACTGCCAGCAGCACGCGGCTGCCGTATTCCATGATCATCGGGATCCACGCCTGGGATGCCTTGACCAACTGGTCTACCTCAGCATTCAAATCCATCTTCTATCTCCTGATTTCCGGCCATTCGGCACGCGAAAGATAAGCGGCAGAAACCGCCGGGGGTATACAAAATCAATGTGGGAGCGAGCTTGCTCGCGAAGGCGGTGTGTCAGTCAACTCAATGCTGAATGACATAGAGCTTTCGCGAGCAAGCTCGCTCCCACAGGTCATCTGACCGGGCTTAGTCGCGGAAGTTGTTGAACTGCAGCGGCATGCCGAATTCCTTGGCACGCAGTGCAGCGATGGCTTCTTGCAGGTCATCACGCTTCTTGCCGGTCACGCGCACTTGCTCGCCCTGAATGGCGGCCTGCACTTTCAGCTTGGCATCCTTGATGTGGCCGACGATTTTCTTCGCCAGTTCTTTGTCGATGCCTTCCTTGAGGACGGCGTCCTGCTTCATCAGCTTGCCCGATGCGTAAGCGTCCTTGACCTCAAGGCACTGCACATCGATCTTGCGCTTGACCAGCGCCAGCTTGAGGATTTCGATCATCGCTTCGAGCTGGAACCCGGCTTCAGCGGTCAGGCTCACGGTCAGGTCTTTTTCCTTGAACTCGAAGCTGCCTTTGCCTTTCAGGTCATAACGACGATCGAGTTCCTTCACGGCGTTCTCGACCGCGTTGGTGAGTTCGTGTTTGTCCAGTTCGGATACCACGTCGAACGACGGCATGTAATCTCTCCAATAAAAAGGCGCGCTCGATGAGGATGGAGCGCGCTTGGCTTGCGGTTAAAATCGGGCTCATTATAACGGGTCTTTTCCTACGAACACGGCGAGCCGCACATGCCTGTACGCAATCGAGCAAAAAACTGATGTCGACCGCCTGGCACGTCCTCGGCGCCGGCAGCCTCGGCGCACTGTGGGCCACGCGTCTGGCCCGGGCTGGTTTGCCGGTGAAATTGATCGTGCGCGATGCCGAACGCCTGCGCAGTTATGAAGCGGCCGGCGGGCTAACGCTCGTCGAACACGGCCAGGCCAGCACGTATGCGGTGCCGGGCGAAACCGCCGACAGCCCTGAGCCAATTCGCCGACTGCTGGTCGCCTGCAAAGCCTACGACGCCGAAAGTGCCATCGCCCGCCTCGCTCCGCGCCTGACAGCGGATGCCGAACTGATCCTGTTGCAGAACGGCCTCGGCAGTCAGGACGCCGTCGCCACGCGCGTTCCGCAAGCGCGCTGCATTAGCGCGTCCAGCACCGAAGGCGCGTTTCGCGACGGCGACTGGCGCGTGGTGTTCGCCGGTCACGGCTTCACCTGGCTGGGCGATGTCACTCAACCGGTTGCGCCGATCTGGCTGGACGATCTGCAAACCGCGAACATTCCCCACGAATGGAGCACCGACATCCTCACGCGGCTGTGGCGCAAACTGGCGCTCAACTGCGCGATCAATCCACTGACCGTGCTGCACCACTGCCGCAACGGTGGTTTGCAGGATCATCACTGCGAAGTCGCCACGCTGTGTGCCGAACTCGCCGAGTTGTTGCAGCACTGCGGCCAACCCGCTGCCGCTGAGAACCTGCAGCAAGAAGTCGAACGGGTGATTCAGGCGACGGCGGCCAATTACTCGTCGATGTATCAGGACGTCGCCAACCAGCGCCGCACCGAAATCAGCTATCTATTGGGCCACGCCTGCAAAGTCGCCACGCGCCATCAATTGAATCTGCCGCACCTCAACCAATTGCAGCAGCGCCTCGTCGCGCATCTGCACAGCCTTGGATTGCCCAGCGACTGAGCAGCGGCTACGCTGGCCACTTGTTCCTCTGCTGCGATAAACCTGATGCCATTGCGCCAGCGCCTCGAAAACCTGCCGGTCGGCCAGAAACTGCTGGCCGCTCTGCTGGTACTGTTGACCACTGTGTTGCTGGTCGCCAACCTGACCTTTATCAGCGCCGCCTACTACATTTCCCAGGAAAGCATGGCGCCGCAGGCGTTGCAGACCATCGGCCGACTGATCGCCAACCCGAGTCTGGTCAGCGAGTCCTTGCAATCACCGGAGAGCGCCGAGCGCCTGCTCAAGGAGCTCGACAGCTATTCGCCATTACGCGCCGCTGCCATCTATGACGGCAAAGGCGAACGCCTCGCGCAGGTGCAGCGCGGCGACAAACTGAAATTGCCGGAACGCTACCGGCACATCGAAGCCTGGCAACTCACCGAATTTCGCAGCAACCAGTTGATCACCCTGCCCCGCCCCGGCACCGCGCCCGGCCATCTGTTGCTGGTGGCGAGCAGCGAACTGCCGATGGCGTTCTACACCGGCACCCTGACCGCGAGTCTTGGGATTCTGATTTTCAGCGTGCTGTTGTGGCTGGTGATTGCCCGCCAGATCAAACGCCTGATCACCCGGCCGATCCATCAACTGGAAGAACTCTCGCGTCAGGTCACCCGCGAAGAGAACTACGCGCTGCGTGCCTCACGCGGCAACCACGACGAAATCGGCAGCCTCGCCGAAGCGTTCAACACCATGCTTTCGCGCATCGAAGCCCGCGAGCAGCAGCTCAAACGCGCCCGCGACGACTCGCAAGCCGCCTACGATCAGGCTCAAGGTCTGGCCGAGGAAACCCGCCACACCAACCGCAAACTGGAACTGGAAGTTCAGGTACGCAGCAAAATCGAGAAGAAGCTCACCGGTTTCCAGAACTACCTCAACAGCATCATCGACTCGATGCCCTCGGCACTGATCGCCCTCGACGAACAGCTCTACGTCACCCAATGGAATCAGGAGGCCAGCGCCCTTTCCGGCACACGTCTGGACGAAGCGCTGAACCAGCCGATCTTCCTCGCCTTCGAACCATTGAAACCGTTTCTGCCGCAGCTCAAGCAAACCGTCGAACAACACACGGTGGCGAAAATCGAACGGGTGACGTGGTTCAAGGACGACGAGCCGAAGCATTACGCACTGACGTTTTATCCGCTGATGGGTGGCGCCGGACGTGGCGTGGTGATCCGCATCGATGACATCACCCAGCGTTTGTCGCTGGAAGAAATGATGGTGCAGTCGGAGAAGATGCTTTCGGTCGGTGGACTCGCGGCGGGCATGGCCCACGAGATCAATAACCCGCTGGGCGCGATCCTGCACAACGTGCAAAACATCCGTCGACGCCTTTCAGCAGATCTGCCGAAGAACATCGAAACCGCCGAACAACTGGGCATCGAACTCGATACCGTCAACCGTTACCTGCAAGGCCGCGAAGTGCCGAAACTCCTCGACGGCATTCAACAGGCCGGTGCGCGCGCGGCGAAAATCGTCACGCACATGCTCAGCTTCAGCCGTCGCAGCACTCGGGAAATGGCACCGTGCGACCTGCCGGCGCTGATCGATCAAGCGGTGGAAATCGCCGGCAACGACTTCGATCTGGCGATCGGTTTCGACTTCAAGGGTCAAGCCATTGTGCGCCAGTTCGACCCGGCGCTCGGCCCGGTGCCCGGCACTGCCAACGAGCTGGAACAAGTACTGCTCAACCTGCTGAAAAACGCCGCACAAGCGATTCACCAGCGTGAAGATGACAGCGAGCCGGGGCGCATTATTCTGCGCACCAAACTCAATCCGCCGTGGGCCGAGATTCAGGTCGAGGACAACGGCATCGGCATGAGCGAGAGTGTGCGCAAACGCACCTTCGAGCCGTTCTTCACCACCAAGGAAATCGGTCAGGGCACCGGGCTTGGCTTGTCGGTGTCGTACTTCATCATCACCAACAATCACAAAGGCCAGATGGAAGTGCAGTCGGCGCCCGGTCAGGGCACATGCTTCACCCTGCGCCTGCCGCTGGCGCCACCACCGGCCATCGCGGCTGAAATTAATCAACTTCCGAGGTAACCCATGGGCTTTCGCTTGTCGAAGATTTACACGCGCACCGGCGACAAAGGCGAAACCGGCCTGGGCGACGGCCGCCGCGTACCGAAGGATCATCCGCGCATCGAAGCGATTGGTGAGGTCGATACGCTGAACAGTCAGGTCGGCGTGTTGCTGGCCGGGTTGCTTGCCGAGCGCGAGGCCACTCCGGGGCTGAATGAATTGATCGAGGTGTTGGCGCCTTGTCAGCATCGCTTGTTTGATTTGGGCGGCGAGTTGGCGATGCCGCAATATCAGGCGCTGAACGCGGCGGAAATCGAGCGTCTGGAAGCGGCGATCGACGTCTGGAATGAGGAGTTGGGGCCGCTGGAGAATTTCATTCTGCCGGGTGGTTCGATGCTGATTGCGCAGGCGCATGTGTGCCGCAGCCTGGCGCGGAGTGCCGAGCGGCGCTGTCAGCATCTGAATGCGATCGAGCCTTTGGCCGGGGTTGGCCTGGCGTATATCAATCGGTTGTCGGATTTGTTGTTTGTGGCAGCGCGGCTGATTGCGCGGCGGCAGGGGATTGCGGAGATTCTTTGGCAGCCAGCCGCCAAACCTGCAGAGGTGTAGCGTCTCAGCCGACGCCATCGCTGGCAAGCCTTGCTCCTTGTAGGAGCAAGGCTTGCCCGCGAAGAGGCCAGTAGCCTTTACAAAGGGTCAGGCCAGAACGCGCGAATCCCCGCCACACCCTGCGCCCCAACACCCCAAGCCTTCTCGCGCTCCGCCGGGCCAACCCCACCCAACAGAAAAACCGGTTTACTGAAGCCTTCGATCAACGCCGAAGCCTGCTCCCAACCCAACGGCTGCGCATCCGGATGCGTCAGCGTCGGCTGCACCGGCGACAGCGTCACAAAATCCACGCCCATCTGCTCCGCCAACGCCAATTCCTCAGCGTTGTGGCACGACGCCGCCAGCCAGCGCTCAGCCGGCAACGGCCGCCCCGCCGCTGCGTATTTACGCAATTGCGCTGAAGTGATGTGCCAACCCGCCGACGGGAAATCACCGAGCCATTCAAATGGCCCTTTGATCATCAGTTGCGCCTTACCCGCACAGAGACCGGCCGCGTCCACCGCCAGATCGCGGTACTTCGGGTCGTAACCGTTCGGTGCGCGCAGCTGGATGAGCTTGATCCCGCCAGCAACCGCCTTCTGAATCCCGCGCAGCAAAGCCGGGGTTTCCAGATCTTCCGGGGTGATCAGGTATTCGCCCGGCAAACGCGCGGCTGCGACGATAGGCTGGTTGGCGGCCGGGAACTCGTAGTTCGGCAAATCTTTCGCGGTCACCCAGGCCAATGGCTGGCCTTCGGCACCGTGCGGTTCGCCGGTGAACGCCGAGACTTCCCAGACATCCAGCAACACCTGCTTGTCCGGGTAATCGTGACGCACTTTGATCAGCGGTCGGGCGGCGCCAACGACGATGCCCAGTTCTTCTTTCAGCTCACGGGCCAGTGCGCTTTCGACGGTTTCGTCCGCCTCGACCTTGCCGCCGGGAAACTCCCACAGACCACCCTGATGCTGGGAGTCGGCGCGGCGGGCAATGAGGATTTTGCCGCTGTCGTCACGGATGACGGCGGCGGCGACGTGTACACGTTTCACGGATTCAACTCCTCCAGTCCAGCCTGTTGCCACGCTTTGAAGGCGGGCCATTGGTAGACGGTTTCAACATAGGCTTCGTCGGCGGCCGGCAGCTTCACCTGATAGGTACGCAGGCGCACGGCGATCGGTGCGAAAAAAGCATCGGCCAGACTGACGCGACCGAACAGGTACGGCCCGCTCTCGGTGGCGGCGTCACGGCATTCGGCCCACAGCGCGAGCATGCGTTCGATATCGACCTTCACTTCTGGCGGCACCGGATTGAGCGGCGCGTCATGACTGAGGTTGAACGGCATATGATTGCGCATGGCGAAGAAGCCGCTGTGCATTTGTGCGCAAGCGGATCGGGCCTGAGCGCGGGCGAAAATGTCGCTCGGCCAGAGTTGCTCGGACGGGAACTGTTCGGCCAGGTATTCGGCAATCGCCAGCGAATCGGCAACCGTGCCGCGCGAGGTTTGCAGCAGCGGCACCTTGGCGGTCGGCGAATGCTTGAGCAGCCGCTCGCGGGTGTCGGGCTTGCCGAGCTTGATCAGTTCTTCGGTGTAAGGAGCGCCGGTCAGTTCAAGCGCCAAGGCAGCGCGCAGAGACCAGGAGGAAAGCAGTTTGTCGCCGATGATCAGGTGCAAGGACATGGTGTGGCGCCTTTTCGTCAGAGGAAAGCTTCAAAACTTGCTGTGTCTGAACCATCGCTTTCGCGGGCAAGCCCGCTCCCACAGTGATTGAGGTCGTTCACAAACGTTGTGTACACCCCAAAACCTGTGGGAGCGGGCTTGCTCGCGAAGAGGTCGGCCCATTCAACATTGATGTTGCCTGACAGGTCGCCATCGCGAACAGGCTCACTCCTACAGGGGATCTGTGGCGTTCACAAAACTACTGTGGGAGCCAGCCTGCTGGCGATGCAGGCGACTCGGTCTCAGGTTAGATCAAGTGCGGTATTCAGCGTTGATCTTCACATACTCATGCGACAGGTCGGTGGTCCAGATGGTTTCGCTGCATTCGCCGCGACCCAGTTCGATGCGGATGGTGATTTCTTCCTGTTGCATCACTGCCGAGCCTTGCGCCTCAGTGTAGGTCGCCGCGCGCGCGCCACGGCTGGCGATGCACACGTCGCCGAGGAACACGTCGATTTTGCTCACGTCCAGATCGGGCACGCCGGCACGACCGACGGCCGCCAGAATACGGCCCCAGTTCGGGTCGGAGGCGAACAGTGCGGTCTTGATCAGCGGCGAGTGCGCCACAGTGTAGCCAACGTCCAGGCACTCCTGATGGTTGCCGCCGCCATTCACTTCAACGGTGACAAACTTGGTCGCGCCTTCGCCGTCACGCACAATGGCCTGAGCCACGTCCATGCACACTTCGAACACCGCTTGCTTCAATTTGGCGAACAGTTCGCCCTCAGCGCGGGTGATTTCCGGCAGTGCAGCCTTGCCGGTAGCGATCAGCATGCAGCAGTCGTTGGTCGAGGTGTCGCCGTCGATGGTGATGCGGTTGAACGACTTGTTGGCGCCGTCGAGCATCAAATTGTGCAGCACGTCGCGGGAGACTTTGGCGTCAGTGGCGATGTAACCGAGCATGGTCGCCATGTTCGGACGGATCATGCCCGCGCCTTTGCTGATGCCGGTGACGGTGATGGTCACGCCGTCATGCTGGAACTGGCGGCTGGCACCTTTTGGCAAGGTGTCAGTGGTCATGATGCCGGTGGCAGCGGCTTCCCAGTTGTTTTCCGAGAGATCGTCCAGCGCAGCTTGCAGCGCGCCTTCGATTTTCTCGACCGGCAGCGGCTCGCCGATCACACCGGTGGAGTACGGCAGAATCTGGCTGGCATCGACGCCGGTCAGCTCAGCCAGTCTGGCGGTGGTGCGCTCGGCAGCGGCCAGGCCCGGCTCGCCGGTGCCCGCGTTGGCGTTGCCGGTGTTGGTCAGCAGATAACGCACGGCGTTCTGTACGCGTTGCTTCGCCAGAATCACCGGCGCGGCACAAAAGGCGTTCAACGTGAACACGCCGGCCACGGTCGAACCTTCGGCGCAGCGCATCACAACGACATCTTTGCGCCCAGGGCGCTTGATGCCGGCCGAGGCGATACCGAGTTCAAAACCGGCAACCGGGTGCAACGTTGGCAAAGGACCAAGACCAACAGCCATGAATGCGCTCCTTACTCAATGATGTCAGCACCGCCACGCGCAGCGACGGTGGTTTAAATGGCAAAACGCCGCGACGGCATAAGCCGGTCGCGGCGCGGGTATTTCAGCAGTGATAACGGGTTTTACTGGATCTGCCCGTGGCAATGCTTGAATTTCTTGCCCGAACCGCAGTAGCACAGTTCGTTGCGGCCCAGCTTCTGTTCGTTGCGAACCGGGGCGGCGGCGAGGGCCACATCGACCTCTTCACCGAGCAGTTCCGGTTGCTCAAGACCTGGCGCTTCAGCGTGTTCGAACTGCATGCGGGCGGCCAGTGCTTCGGCTTCCTGACGCAGACGTTGCTCTTCGGCTTCCGGATCTTCGCGGCGAACCTGAACGTGCGAGAGCACACGGATCGAGTCGCGCTTGATCGAATCGAGCAGCTCGGAGAACAGCGTGAACGACTCGCGCTTGTACTCTTGCTTCGGGTTCTTCTGGGCGTAGCCACGCAGGTGGATACCGTGACGAAGGTGATCCATGGTCGACAGGTGGTCTTTCCACAGGTCATCCAGCACGCGCAGAACGATTTGCTTCTCGAAGGAGCGCAGTGCATCGGCACCGGCCTGATCTTCTTTCTCGTTGTACGCCGCCATCAGCTCGGTCATGAGCTTCTCGCGCAGGGTTTCTTCGTACAGGTGATCGTCTTCGTCGAGCCACTGCTGAATCGGCAGTGTCACGCCGAAATCGCTGGCAATCGACGCTTCCAGACCGGCAACGTCCCACTGTTCCGGCAGCGATTGCGGCGGAATGTGTGCGCTGACGGTGGCGTTGAGCACGTCCTGACGGAAGTCGGCGATGGTTTCACCGATGTTGTCAGCGGCCAGCAACGTGTTACGCATGTGATAAATCACTTTACGCTGTTCGTTGTTGACGTCGTCGAACTCGAGCAGTTGCTTACGAATGTCGAAGTTACGACCTTCAACCTTGCGCTGCGCCTTCTCGATCGCGTTGGTCACCATACGGTGCTCGATCGCTTCGCCCGGCTGCATGCCCAGGGCTTTCATGAAGTTCTTCACCCGGTCAGAGGCGAAGATACGCATCAGGCTGTCTTCCAGCGACAGGTAGAAGCGGCTGGAACCGGCATCACCCTGACGACCGGCACGACCACGCAACTGGTTGTCAATACGGCGCGATTCGTGACGCTCGGAAGCAATCACCTGCAGACCACCGGATTCCAGCACTTGCTGGTGACGCTTCTGCCAGTCGGCCTTGATCTGGGCAATTTGCTCAGGGGTCGGGTCTTCCAGCGAAGCGACTTCCACTTCCCAGTTGCCGCCCAACAGAATGTCGGTACCACGACCGGCCATGTTGGTGGCGATGGTCAGCGCGCCCGGACGACCGGCCTGCGCAATGATTTCAGCTTCTTTTTCGTGGAACTTGGCGTTGAGAACCTTGTGTTCGATGCCTTCCTTCTCGAGCAATGCAGACATGTGCTCGGAGGTTTCGATTGTGGCAGTACCCACCAGCACCGGACGACCGGCAGCCATGCTTTCTTTGATGTCTGCAACGATTGCCGTGTACTTCTCTTCGGCAGTCAGGAACACCAGGTCGTTGTAGTCCTTGCGCGCCAATGGCTTGTTCGGCGGAATGACCATGACCGACAGACCGTAGATCTGATGGAATTCGAACGCTTCGGTGTCAGCAGTACCGGTCATACCGGACAGCTTGGTGTACAGACGGAAGTAGTTCTGGAACGTGGTCGAGGCCAGGGTCTGGCTCTCGGCCTGAATGTTCAGACCTTCTTTGGCTTCGATGGCCTGGTGCAGACCTTCGGACAGACGGCGACCCGGCATGGTACGACCGGTGTGTTCGTCGACCAGTACGACCTGGCCGTCCTGCACGATGTATTCGATGTTGCGGTTGAACAGTTTGTGCGCACGCAGACCAGCATAGACGTGGGTCAGCAGGCCCAGGTTATGCGCCGAGTACAGGCTCTCGCCTTCAGCCAGCAGGCCGACGCCGGTGAGCATGTCTTCGATGTACTGGTGACCGGCTTCGTTGAGTTCGACCTGACGGGTCTTCTCGTCAACGGTGTAGTGACCAGCCTTGGTGACTTCGCCTTCAACTTCTTCAACGTGCAGTTCCAGCTGCGGGATCAGTTTATTGATCTCCATGTACAGCTTGGAGCTATCCTCGGCCTGACCGGAAATGATCAGCGGGGTACGCGCTTCGTCGATGAGGATGGAGTCGACTTCGTCGATCACGGCAAAATTGAGTTCGCGCTGGAATTTTTCTTCCATGCTGAACGCCATGTTGTCGCGCAGGTAGTCGAAACCGAATTCGTTGTTGGTGCCGTAGGTGATGTCGGCAGCGTAGGCGATGCGCTTCTCTTCCGGCGGCTGGAACGGCGTCACGACGCCGACGGTCAGGCCGAGGAATTCATACAGCGGACGCATCCAGTTGGCGTCACGGCGGGCCAGGTAGTCGTTCACCGTCACAACGTGCACGCCCTTGCCGGACAGTGCGTTGAGGTAAACGCCCAGTGTTGCCACCAGGGTCTTGCCTTCACCGGTACGCATTTCCGCGATCTGACCTTCATGCAAGGTCATGCCGCCGATCAGCTGAACGTCGAAGTGACGCATACCCATGACACGCTTACCGGCTTCGCGGGCGACCGCAAAGGCTTCTGGTAGCAGTTTGTCGAGGGTTTCCCCTTTGGCGATGCGGGCCTTGAACTCGTCGGTCTTGGCGCGCAATTGATCGTCCGAAAGGGCCACCATTTGCTCTTCGAAGGCATTGACGAGCTGCACCGTCTTGAGCATGCGTTTGACTTCACGCTCGTTCTTGCTTCCAAAAAGTTTCTTTAACAAAGGCGCAAACATATCGGCAGGATCTTCCACACTAAAGGGATGGAGGGCGGCCCCGTGAGTCGCCCGAGCAGCCCTCATGGCCGCATGCGAACGAGCATTCTACCCGGAAACGGTGGTGAGGAAAGTGGCGATGTTCCACGATGCTGGCACTGCGCTTTGACGGGGCTCACTTAAAATAGGGGCGTTTTGCTCAACTTCAAGTCGTACGGAAAAGAAGTTAGTCGTTGATTTAATGGGTAAAGCAGGGGCAATTGCAATGGGCGAGTGAAAAGTCCGCTTTCTGCTACCATGGCGTTTCTGTCACTTCAGGTGTTCGATCATGGCATTTCGCCCTCTTACGGCCAGAGCACCCGCCGTTCTGCTTCGCGAAGCCAAACCGCTCAAGGCCATCCTCGGCCATGCCCAACGACTGGGGCATTTGCAACGCCTGCTCGAAAGCCAACTGCAACCCGCCGCCCGCGAGCATTGCCATGTGGCCTCGTGGCGTGAGGGCAGTCTGTTGCTGATTGTCACCGATGGTCATTGGGCCACGCGTCTGCGTTACCAGCAAAAGCGTTTGCAGCGCCAGTTGCAGATGTTCGATGAGTTCGCCAGTTTGACGCGGATTCTGTTCAAGGTGCAGCCGCCGACGATTCAGCGGGCGGTGGTGGGCAATACGATGGATTTGTCGACGGATGCTGCGGCGACGATTCAGGCGACGGCGGACGGGATCAGTGATCCGGGGTTGCGCGCGGCGCTGGAACGGCTGGCGGCGCACGCTAAAGACAAGTCCTGACACCGCCCTTTGTAGGAGCTGAGCTTGCTCGCGAAAGCGGTGTGTCATTCAACCTATGTTGTGTCTGACATGACGCCTTCGCGAGCAAGCTCTGCTCCTACAAAAGCAGGATCAGCGGCGTTTGCTGCCGCCTAGTAAAGAGCCCATCAGGCCGCGCACCAGTTGTTTGCCGAGGTTGTTCGCGGCTTGGCGCATCGCGGATTTCAGTGCCTGCCCAGCGGCGGTGCCGAGGAATTCTCCGGCTCTGTCAGCGAGACTTGGCTCTTCAGCCGCAGGTTTACCGGCAGGTGTCTCAGCCTCCGGCGCCAGGCCTTTGCGCCCCATGAGGATTTCATACGCCGACTCGCGATCAATTGGCTTGTCATACCGTCCCTTGAACGGCGAGCCGGCGATCAGCGTGGTGCGTTCGGTCTCAGTCAACGGCCCAATCCGCGATTGCGGCGGCGCCACCAGCACACGCTGCACCATCTCTGGCGTGCCCTTCTCTGCCAGCGTGCCGACCAGCGCCTCGCCGATCCCCAGCTCCGTCAGCACCGACAACGTATCGAACGCCGGATTCGGCCGGAAGCCGTCCGCCACCGCGCGCAGGGATTTCTGTTCCTTGGCGGTGAACGCGCGCAGACCGTGCTGGATGCGCAAACCGAGCTGCGCCAACACGTCATCGGGCAAATCCGCCGGCGACTGCGTGACGAAATACACGCCAACGCCTTTCGAACGGATCAAGCGCACCACCTGCTCCAGCCGCTCCTGCAAAGCCTTCGGCGTATCGCCAAACAACAAATGCGCCTCATCGAAAAACAGCGCCAGCAGCGGTTTGTCGGCGTCGCCGCGCTCTGGCAACTGCTCGAACAGTTCGGCCAGCAGCCACAGCAGGAACGTCGCGTAAACCTTCGGCGCTTCATGCACCAGACGACTGGCGTCGAGCAAATGAATACGCCCACGGCCATCAGCGGCCGGTTGCAGGATGTCTTCAAGTTGCAGCGCCGGCTCGCCGAACAAAGCTTCCGCGCCCTGCTGCTCGAGGGTCGCCAAACGGCGCAACAGCGCCTGACTGGAACCGGTGGTCATCAGCGCGGCGTCTTCGCCCAACAGCTGCGGATTTTCCTTGAGGTGATTGAGCAGCGCTTTCAGATCTTTCAGATCCAGCAACAACAACCCTTCGCGGTCAGCGACCTTGAACGCCGCGTACAGCGCCGACTGCTGACTGTCGGTGAGTTCCAGCAGGCTGCCGATCAGCAGCGGGCCCATTTCACTCAGCGTGGTGCGCAGTGGATGACCGGATTCACCGTGGATATCCCACAAGGTCACCGGATAAGCCTGCGGCGTGTAATTGAGCCACGGCATACCGGCGATGCGCTCGGCGATCTTGCCCTGCGGGTTGGCGGCGGCACCGAGGCCGCACAAATCGCCCTTGATGTCAGCGGCGAACACCGCCACGCCGGCATCACTGAACGCTTCAGCCAGACGCTGCAAGGTCACGGTTTTACCGGTACCGGTCGCGCCGGCGATCAGCCCGTGACGGTTCGCCAGGCGCATGGCCTGGCCAATCGGTTGCCCCGTGAGATCGGCGCCGATTACGAGTTGCGATGAGTCAGGCATTTTGTCACCCATGGTTAATCTTTGATTCGCTTTGGCCGATAGATAAAACGTGAACCTGGCTGAAAAGTCGGTAGGACATTTCCCTAAGGAGAGACGGAAATATTCACGTGTACTCACCCTTGCCCATAGTGCGCGCCTTTATAAAAGCACGCCCAGGACATTAAGACCTTAGCGGAACCCCAAGCCATGAACAAAAATCTGCGCTTCAGCCATAAAATTTTGCTTGCCGCCGCCCTCATCGTCATCGCCGCTTTCGCCTCGTTTACGCTGTACAACGACTGGTTGCAGCGCAACGCGATCCGCGATGACCTGAACAACTATCTCAACGAGATGGGCGAAGTCACTGCCGGAAACATTCAAACCTGGCTCAACGGTCGCATCCTGCTGATCGAAAACGCCGCCCAGAACATCTCGATCAACCCCGAGCCCGCCAACGTCGCCAGCCTGCTGGAACAGAAAACCCTGACCTCGACGTTCATGGCCACCTACCTCGGCGACGCCACCGGCCACTTCACCATCCGCCCGGACACGAAGATGCCAGAGGGTTTCGATCCACGGGTGCGCCCTTGGTATAAAGGTGCCGAAGGCAGCAGCACCTCGACCCTGACCGAACCGTACATCGATGCGGCCACAGGCCAGTTGATCATCTCCATCGCCACCGCCTCGAAAAAGGCCGGCCAAAGCGTCGGCGTGGTCGGCGGCGATCTGAGCCTGCAATCGCTCATCGACACCCTCGCCGCCCGAGATTTTGACGGCATGGGTTATGTGTTTTTGGTCAGCGCCGACGGCAAGATCCTCGTGCACCCGGACAAGGCCTTGGTGATGAAATCACTGAAAGACGCCTTCCCGCAGGACACCCCGCGCATCAGCGGCGACTTCAGCGAAGTCACCGTCGATGGCAAAACCCGCATCGTCACTTTCGCGCCGATCAAAGGCTTGCCGTCGGTGAACTGGTACATCGGCCTGTCCGTAGATAAAGATCAGGCGTTCGCCATGCTCAGCGAATTCCGCACCTCGGCGGTGATTGCGACGGTGATCGCGGTGGCAATCATCCTCGCGCTGCTCGGCATGCTGATCCGCATTCTGATCCAGCCGCTGCACGTAATGACCCGCGCCATGGAAGACATCGCCGACGGCGAAGGCGACCTGACCAAACGCCTGACCATCGTCAATAACGATGAATTTGGTGTGTTGGGCACCGCGTTCAACCGTTTCGTCGAGCGCATTCATGGCTCGATCCGCGAAGTGTCGTCGGCCACCGGGCAAGTCAACGAAGTTGCGCTGCGCGTGGTCGCCGCGTCGAACTCGTCGATGTACAACTCCGATCAGCAAGCCTCGCGCACCAGCAGCGTCGCCGCAGCGATCAATCAACTTGGCGCCGCCGCTCAGGAAATCGCCCGCAATGCCGCGCAGGCTTCGAACCAGGCCAGCGATGCGCGTGGCCTCGCCGAAGACGGCCAGCAAGTGGTGGATCGCAGCATCAAGGCGATGAATCAGCTGTCGAGCATGCTCAGTGCGTCGAGCAGCAACATCGAGTCGCTGAACAGCAAAACCGTGAACATCGGCCAGATTCTTGAAGTGATCACCAGCATCTCCCAGCAAACCAACCTGCTGGCGCTCAACGCCGCGATCGAAGCGGCGCGTGCCGGTGAGGCCGGGCGTGGCTTTGCGGTGGTGGCGGATGAAGTGCGCAACCTCGCGCACCGCACGCAGGAATCGGCGCAGCAGGTGCAGACGATGATCGAGGAGCTGCAAGTCGGCGCCCGGGAGTCGGTCAGCACCATGAGTGAAAGTCAGCGTCACAGTCAGGACAGCGTCGAGATTGCCAACCTTGCCGGCGAGCGTTTGAACAGCGTGACCTTGCGGATTGGCGAGATTGACGGGATGAACCAGTCAGTTGCGACGGCGACGGAAGAGCAGACGGCGGTGGTGGAGTCGATCAATGTTGATATCACCGAGATCAATACGCTGAACCAGGAAGGGGTGGAAAACCTGCAGGCGACGTTGCGGGCGTGTTCAGATCTGGAACAGCAGGCTTCGCGGTTGAAGCAGTTGGTGGGTAGTTTCAGGATTTAAGATCAAAAGCTTTACCCCCTCACCCCAGCCCTCTCCCCCAAGGGGGCGAGGGGGAAAGGGAGCAGATCTTCAAGCCTTTCAAAACCTGAGTTCACCTCAGGTCTCTCAAGTCGGCGTACCTCCAACATCCCCCCCAATCAGTCCCCTCTCCCTGCGGGAGAGGGTGGGGGGCTCTTCAAAACCTGAGTTCACCTCAGGTCTCTCAAGTCGGCGTACCTCCAGCATCCACCTCGGTCAGTCCCCTCTCCCTCGGGAGAGGGCTAGGGTGAGGGGCCGCTTCAGCGCGGATTCCGACCGAACCATCCATTGCGCACATAGGTCAACCAAGGGAGTACCACGCAGCGGAGGGTTGATCACCGTGCACATCGCCGACATCACCATGTTTTACGCCCCGGCCAGCGGTGGCGTGCGCACGTATCTGGATGCCAAACATCGTCGTTTGGGCTTCAAACCCGGCATTCGCCACAGCCTGCTGATCCCCGGCGCCCGCTTCGGCGAACACGACGGCGTTTACACGGTTCCCGCCCCCGCCCTGCCCTTCGGCAAAGGCTATCGCTTCCCGCTGCGCCTCGCGCCGTGGCGAAACGTCCTGCAGAATTTGCAGCCCGATCTGATCGAAGTCGGCGATCCCTACCTCACCGCGTGGGCCGCACTGGATGCCCGACGGCAACTGGATGTGCCGGTGATCGGCTTTTATCACTCGGATCTGCCGCTGCTGGTCGGCAATCGCATGGGCCATTGGGTTACGCCGAATGTCGAAGCGTATGTCACCAAGCTTTACGGCAACTTCGACCGAGTGCTCGCGCCAAGTCAGGTGATGGCCGACAAGCTCACCGGCCTCGGGGTGCGCAATGTCTTCGTGCAGCCGCTGGGCGTCGATCTGCAAACCTTTCACCCCGAGGCCCGCGACCCGAATCTGCGCGCAGAACTGGGCATCGCCGACGACACCCGCCTACTGATCTACGCCGGGCGCGGTTCAAAAGAGAAAAACCTGCCAGTGCTGCTCAAATGCATGCAACGCCTCGGCCCGCGCTATCACTTGCTGCTGGTCGGCTCGTCGATGCCCGCCGTGGTGCCGGACAATGTCAGCGTGATAGATGAATTCTGTCCGGCACCGCGCGTCGCGCAATTGATGGCCAGCGCCGATGCGCTGATCCATGCCGGCGATCAGGAAACCTTCGGCCTGGTGATTCTCGAAGCCATGGCCTGCGGCATTCCGGTGGTGGCGGTGGCGGCCGGGGCATTTGAAGAGATCGTCAACGAATCCTGCGGTTTGCTCTGCACACCGAATAATCCACAGGCGATGGCCAATGCCGTGCGCGAAGTGTTCAGTCGCGGCACTGTGAAACTGGGCGAGCAAGCGCGACAGCACGTTGAACAGCATTACGCGTGGGACACGGTGGTCGACAGTTTGCTCGGCCACTATCACGCCGTCCTCGGCCATGCGCTGCCCAAGGTGGCCAATGGCTGAGGCGCTGAATCGCCCCGCCGTGTTGTTGGTGCTGCATGACGTGGCACCGTCGACGTGGGCGGATTACCAACCGTTTGTCGAAGCCGTCGACGCGCTGGGCAGCGTGCCGATGACCTGGCTGGTCGTCCCCGATTTCCATCGGCACAACGCCCTCGACGAGCATCCGGCGTTTTGCCGACTGCTTGATGAGCGTGTTGCCCGCGGCGATGAGTTGGCCTTGCACGGTTTTTTCCATGACGATCAGGAACCCGGCCCAACCAGTCCGCGCGACTGGTTCATGCGCCGCGTTTACACCCACGAAGGCGAGTTTTATCGTTTGTCCCGCGAAACCGCCCTCGCCCGTCTGCGCGATGGCATCGAAGTCTTCCAGCGCCACGACTGGCCGTTGCACGGGTTCGTCGCCCCGGCGTGGTTGATGAGCGACGGCACCCGCCAAGCCCTGCGTGAATTACCGCTGAGCTACACCAGTGATCCACAGCATCTTTATCGATTGCCGGATTTCACCGCCATCGACGCGCCGGGTCTGGTCTGGAGTGCCCGCAGCGCCTGGCGTCGCGGTTTATCGAAAATTGTCAGTGAGCAGCGGCAACAGCGTTGGCGCCAGGCGCCGGTGATTCGGCTAGGCTTGCACCCAGTGGACATGCGCCACGGTTTTTCCCGCGATTACTGGCTGCACACCTTGCAGCAACTACTGAATGAAGGACGCGTACCGATGACCAAAATCCACTGGCTCGCCCAACAGCGCGGTCAATTGGGATCCGCTGCATGAGTCGCGGCATTCTGTTGTTGATCGGCCTGCTCGCGGCGGTGCTGATTCCGGTGGTGCTCGGTGGCGGCGAAACCTGGGCGCGCCTGCAAAGTTTTCCGCTGTTATGGCTGTTGATCATGTTCGGCATGATCCTGCTCTGCTGGGGCATCAATACCCTGCGCCTGCGCTTGTTGCTCGGCGATCAGCGCGACCGCGTCACGCCGCTGAAAAGCCTCGGCGTGGTGATGGCCGCCGAGTTCGCTTATTGCGCCACGCCCGGTGGTAGCGGTGGGCCGTTGACCATCATGGCGTTGCTCGCCCGCTGCGGTGTGCGTCCGGCCCGTGGCAGCGCGGTGTTTGCCATGGATCAACTCAGCGATTTGCTGTTCTTTCTCTGCGCCCTCAGTGGAATTCTGATTTATGCGTTGTTTCAACATCTGAGTGATCGCCTGGAGTGGTTGCTGACAGTCAGCGCGATTTCGTTGTTTGGCGGGTTGTTCAGTTGCGTGTTGATTGCGCGTTATCACCGCGCGTTGATTCGCTTGAGTGGCCGCTTATTGGTAAGGATGAACGTTAAACCGGGCACTCGCCGTCGCTGGGCGCGCAAGTTGCTGCACTTTCTCGCGGCGTTTACCGATACGTTGAAGTTGCCCTGGCAAACCCTGATCAAGGTGTTCGCGCTGACGTGTGTGCATTGGTTATTGCGTTACAGCGTGTTGTATCTGGCGTTGCGCGGGTTGGGCGCGGACTTGCAGTGGGCCTGGAGCTTTCTGGTGCAGATGCTTTCGCTGGGGGCCGGGCAATTCAGTTTATTGCCGGGGGGCGCGGGGGCGGCGGAATTGACTTCAGCGGCACTGTTGGCGCCGATGGTGGGGAAATCCACCGCAGCGGCGGCGATTCTGATTTGGCGGGTGGTGACGTATTACTTTTATCTGCTGGTGGGGGGGCCGGTGTTTTTGATGATGCTGGGGCGGCCGTTGTTGCGCAAATTGATGAAAGTGCCGCAGACGTAAAAAGATCGTCCGATCGCGGCCCGAGCCTGCGGCAGCTCCTACAGGGATCGCGTTTCAGGCATCGTTTTGTTTATCGTCGGACTCTTGCAACTGTTCCCACAACTCGGCCGCACCGGGAAACTCGGTGCCATCCTCCGGGGTCATGTCCTCGGGGTCGTAGCGACTCAAACAACCTTCGCCCAACGTCGCCGGTGCTTTGGACGTGGCTTTGTCCAGTGGATCACTCATGTAAGTTTCCTCGGGGCTTAAACGACAAAGGGTCTGAGCGATTGAACGCCCAGACCCTTGGTTTTTCAAGCCTGCGTGTGTTCGATCAGAACACCACAGTCTTGTTGCCGTGCACCAGCACGCGATCTTCGAGGTGATAACGCAGGCCGCGAGCCAGCACCATCTTCTCGACGTCACGGCCGAAACGCACCATGTCCTCGATGCTGTCGCTGTGGCTGACACGCACCACGTCCTGCTCGATGATCGGGCCGGCGTCCAGCTCTTCGGTCACGTAGTGGCAAGTCGCGCCAATCAGTTTCACGCCGCGCAGCGACGCCTGGTGGTACGGCTTGGCACCGACGAACGACGGCAGGAAGCTGTGGTGAATGTTGATCACCTTGTGCGCGTATTCGCGGCACATGTCCGGCGGCAGGATTTGCATGTAACGCGCCAGCACCACTACTTCAGCGTCGTGCTGTTTGACCAGACGCGACACTTCGTCGAACGCCGGTTGCTTGTCCTGCGGATTGACCGGGACGTGGTAATACGGGATGCCGTGCCACTCGACCATGCTGCGCAGGTCGTCGTGGTTGGAAATCACGCAGGAGATTTCGCAATCCAGCTCATCGCTGTGCCAGCGGTGCAACAAGTCCGCCAGGCAGTGCGATTCGCGGCTGGCCATCAGCACTACGCGCTTCTTCTGCTCAGTGTCGGTGATGCGCCAGTCCATCGAGAACTCTTCGGCGATCGGCGCAAACTTCTCGCGCAATACTTCAATACCGAATGGCAGCGAATCGGCACGAATTTCGTGACGCATGAAGAACCAACCCACCTGATTATCCGAGTGGTGGCTCGCTTCGGTGATCCAGCCATTGTGGGCTGCCAGAAAATTACTGACTTTGGCAACGATGCCAACGCGGTCCGGGCAAGAAATCACCAGACGAAAAGTGCGCATGAGGGGAAGACTCCAGAACTTCGCAAAGGCCGCCATTCTAGCGACTGCGCGGGAAAACTGCAGTATTGATGAGCGCTGGCGTGGCCGGCGGCGGATACCCACACTTTTTTGACGGAAACAAACGCCAGAGGGATGGCGCTTTGCTGGCATTGTTAAACAGACATTTGTGAATATCTGTGCTGACGGCTTCACACTATTTAACTGAACAATCAATTTGCGGCTATTTCTCGTAACTAATTTAAATAAAAACCCCGGTTAAATGTTTACTTGATGAAACAGCCTGACTATTATTGCGCCACTGTCCCCTGTCATTCAGCATTCTACTAAGGTAGTAATCATGTCCTTGATCAACGAATATCGCGCCACCGAAGAAGCTATCAAAGAGCTGCAAGCCCGTTTGAAGAACCTGTCGCAAGACGACAAACTGCAAACCGAGCTGGAATTCGAAGGCAAACTGCGCACCCTGATGGGCGAATACTCCAAGTCGCTGCGTGACATCATCGCGCTGCTGGACCCAGAGTCGAAAACCAAAGCACCACGCGGCGGCGCAGTAAAAACTACCGGCACCAAGCGTGCTCGCAAAGTTAAACAATACAAAAACCCGCACAACGGCGAAGTCATCGAAACCAAAGGTGGCAACCACAAAACTCTGAAAGAGTGGAAAGCCAAGTGGGGCGGCGACGTGGTTGAAGGCTGGGCTACCCTGCTGGGCTAAGCCGCAACGCCTTCGCAGAGCGATCCGCGAAAAAAAAAACGCCAGCGAATGCTGGCGTTTTTTTATGCCTGACGTTTAGTAAAAAACATGTTCGATTTCAAAGACCCAAACGTTTGCGCAATGCCTGGACATAACTCTGCCATTCATTGAGCACTGCGCTCTGCTCTGGCGTAGCACTAAGCAACCATTGCTCGGCCGCCTCGCTAAAAGATTTCAAGGTATTCGGCGCGCCGAATTCCGGGGCCGACAAACGTTGCTGACAAAATAATTTCCAGCGTGCCTGTTCTTCAGAATTCAACGTATCGGCAAAGTTACGTGCGCGATATCGAAAGAGTAATTCAGGCAAACGTTCATCATCGAACGGCCATTGCTCTTGTGCCAAATGTGCCGGGTCAGCGTTTCTCACTTGCTCACACAGACGCCGATCACGATCACCGATAAATCCGTCGTACAACTGTTGTTCCGGATCTTCACTCGGGGTGAAATCTTCGCTGGCATAAATAGCGGCGATTTTATCTTTCCAAACTTGTTGTGCGTCAGTTAGCCGCAGCGCGCGTTCCTGATAAAGCGCCATGTCCAGACCCAATCGTTGCTGATCGTCGGCGCGTAACACCGATAACGGCGCGACGACCGGGCAGCGATTGATGTGAATAATCTTCAGCGGCACCGGCAATTCGCCCTCAAGCAAATCGTCACGGCGCGTGTACAGACGCTGGCGCAGGGTTTGTGCGTCGAGATCGAGCAAGCCCTGTGGATCGAGGTGCAGGTCGCAAACAATCAGCGCGTTGCGGTTTTTCGGGTGCCAGGCCAGCGGCATGACCACACCGACATAACTGCGCGCTGCCGAGAAGCGTCCGGAGATGTGCACCAGCGGCTGCAACAGGCGAATCTGATCCATCACCTTCTGTTTGCTGCGCAACTGAAACAGCCAGTCATAGAGTTTTGGCTGCTTCTCGCGGATCAGTTTCGCCAGCGCAATGGTCGCGCGTACGTCCGACAACGCTTCGTGGGCATGGCCGTGATCGATGTTATTGGCGGCGGTCAGGCGTTCGAGTTTGAGGGTCACGCGACCCTCGTCATCGGTCGGCCACACCAGCCCGTCCGGGCGCAAGGCGTAAGCAGCGCGCACTACATCGATCAAATCCCAGCGACTGTTGCCGCCCTGCCATTCGCGGGCGTAGGGATCGAAGAAATTGCGATACAGGCTGTAACGGGTCATCTCGTCGTCGAAACGCAAGGAGTTGTAACCCGCGCCGCACGTACCGGGCGCGGCCAATTGCGCGTGAACCCGGGTCATGAAATCGGCTTCGCTCAAACCTTTTTCGGCGAGCTGACTGGGGGTGATGCCGGTGATTGCGCACGCCGCCGGGTGCGGCAGGATGTCTTCGCTGGGCTGGCAGTAAAGGTTGACCGGCTCGTCGATTTCGTTGAGCTCGTGGTCGGTGCGAATCCCGGCGACCTGCAGCGGGCGGTCGTTACGCGGATTGATGCCAGTGGTTTCGTAGTCGTACCAGAAGATTGAAGTCACGGGCGGATCCTGAACTGAAGATCGGCAAAGTCTAGGCGCTCAACCGCCGTCGCGGCCAGTCTTGAAACATTCAAACACCTGGCGACACATGCTGTGCCATACATAGTTATGTCGTTTCCCCCCGAGAGGCTGCTAGCATCGGTCGCACTTGCACTCAGAACAGGCGACATCAGGTAGCCCATGCTCGAGCCCACAGCACCGCCAAGGAAAGCACCGCTGGCCCCGCCGCTGGATACGCGGCATCAGGTCGAAACGCCGGAAGGCATCGACCTGCCCCTGCGCCCTGCCGGGTTGATGGTGCGGGCCGTGGCGTTCGCCATCGATCTGGGCATTCGCGGTGTGATCATGGGCGTGCTGTTTATCGCGTTGGCGTTCCTCGGCAAGCTCGGCATGGGCCTCGGTTCGCTGCTGCTGTTTGCGATCAGTTGGTGGTACATGGTGCTGTTCGAGGTGCTGCGTCAGGGACGCTCGCCGGGCAAACAGTGGATGGGCCTGCGCGTGGTACACGATGACGGCACGCCGGTTGGCTGGTCGGCCTCGTTGTTGCGCAATCTGCTGCGCTTCGTTGATTTGCTGCCGTTCGGCTACTTCCTCGGCAGCCTCAGTTGCCTGCAACACCCGACCTTCAAACGCCTCGGCGACATCGCTGCCGGCACGCTGGTGGTTTACAGCGAACGCCCGCTGACGCGTCCGCAATTGCCTGACGCCGAACCCCGGCGCTCGCCCGTGCCGCTGACGCTCAGCGAACAACGTGCAGTGCTCGGTTTTGCCGAACGTCAAGGCGAACTGTCACCGGCGCGGGTCAATGAACTGGCCGCCCTGCTCGCCCAGCCGCTGCATATCTCCGCGCCCAAAGCCGTTGCCGAACTCAACGGCATCGCGCGCGGTTTGTTGGGCCCGACATGAAGCAGAGCCTTTTCGAAAGTCGCCACAAGGCCGAATGGGAGCGTTTTGCGCTGGCCCTCGAACGCCTTGAACGCGGCAAAGACACCTCGCAAATCGCCGGTTTCCCGAGAACCTATCGCCGACTTTGCCAACATCTGGCGTTGGCGCAGGAACGCGGCTACAGCAGTTTTCTCATCGACTCGTTGCAGCAACACGTGCTGCGCGGCCATCAACAGCTGTACCGCCATCGCAGTCGCCTTGGCGCCAACCTGCTCAGTTTTATCCTTGCCGATTTCCCGCGACTGGTGCGCGCCGAATGGCCGTTTGTGCTGGTCGCCGCGCTGCTGTTTTTCGGCAGCCTGATCGGCGTCGGGGTGTTGGTGTATGTGTTTCCCGACCTCGTTTACAACCTGATTCCCGCCGATCAAGTGCGCGAGATGCAAGGCATGTACGACCCGGTCGCCGGCCACCTAGGGCGCCCCGCCGAACGCGCGGCCAGTGAAGACTGGGTGATGTTCGGCTACTACGTGATGCACAACATCGGCATCGCCTTTCAGACCTTCGCCAGTGGATTGTTGATGGGCGTGGGCAGCGCATTCTTTCTGTTCTACAACGGGCTGGTCATCGGCGCGGTGGCCGGGCATCTGACCGAGATCGGTTTCGGCCAGACCTTCTGGTCGTTCGTCATCGCCCATGGCGCTTTCGAACTGACGGCGATTGCTCTCGCCGGCGCGGCCGGTCTGGAACTCGGCTGGGCGTTGATCGCGCCCGGGCGCCTGACCCGCGCCGAGGCCCTGAAACGCGCGGCGCGCAAAAGCGTGTTACTGGTCTGCGGGGTGATGTTGTTCCTGCTGATCGCAGCGTTTATCGAGGCCTATTGGTCATCGAAAACCAGTGTCGCGCCGCTGACCAAATACCTGGTCGGCGCCGGACTCTGGACGTTGGTCGCGTGCTACCTGCTGTTCGCCGGAAGGACACGCCATGCGCCTGAGTGACGCCACCGTGGTGATCCGCCCGCGCACGACTTGGGAAGCCATGGATCTGGGCGTGCTCATGTGTCAGCAACATCGACGCTTGCTGATGACCAGTTGGGCGATCGTCACCTTGCCGCTGTTCGCCCTGCTCAGCCTGGTGTTTTGGGATTCGCCGACGCTGGCCGTGTTTATATTCTGGTGGCTGAAACCGGCGTACGAACGCCTGCCGTTGTACATCCTGTCCAAAGCGCTGTTCGGCGAAACGCCCACCCTCAAACAAGCGCTGCGCGGATGGCCGCGCCTGCTCAAACCGCAACTGCTGGCCAGCCTGACTTGGCGCCGCTTGAGCTTCAGCCGCAGCTTTCTGCTGCCGGTGGTGCAACTCGAAGGCCTCGACGGCACCGCTCGCCAACAACGCCTGCAAGTGCTGTTGCAGCGCAACGCCGGCGCGGCGCAATGGTTGACCATCATTGGCGTGCATCTGGAGACTGCGCTGTGGATCGGCTTGATGGTGCTGTTCTATCTGTTGCTGCCGCAGCAAGTGGAAACCGATTGGGACTGGCAGTCGCTGATTCTCTCGGCCGATCACGAATGGCGCTGGCTAGAACACCTGACCAACGCTTTTTATGCGCTGGTGCTGGTGGTGTGGGAACCGATCTACGTCGCCTGCGGATTCAGCCTGTATCTGAACCGCCGCACGCAACTGGAAGCGTGGGACATCGAACTGGTGTTCCGGCGTTTGCGCCAGCGCCTGAACAACGGCGTGCTTGGTCTGCTGCTGGCGATCTGTCTGGTGCTGCCGAATGTGCCCTCGGTCTGGGCGGCTGAACCCGCCCCCCGTCCGGATGCACCGCGCTTGTTAAATCAGCCGCTGACCAGTCAGGCCTCCCACGACAGCATCAAGGCCTTGCTCGAACAACCGCCGTTCAAGAACAAGGAATCGGTCACCCGCTACCGTTTTGGCGAAGACCCGGCAGCGCCGGCCAAAGACGCAAAACCCGGCGACGCACCGCAATGGTTGAAAACCCTGCTGGGCTGGCTAGACGGTCGACACTTCAACGTGTTGGCCAAGCTGATCGAGGTGCTGTTGTGGGGTGTGCTGATTGCCTTGATCGGTTGGCTGATCTGGCGCTATCGCGAGTTCCTGCGGGCCTTCGTCAGTCGCCGGCCGAAACTGCCAGCACTGCCAAAACGAGCGGTGCCGCAGCAAGCGTTCGGTCTGGATTTGAACCGCGACACCTTGCCCGACGACATCGCCGCCAGCGCCGAACAACTCTGGCTCAGCCAACCGCGAGCGGCGTTGAGCTTGCTCTATCGCGGTCTGCTCAGCCATCTGCTGCATGACTTCGATCTGACGCTGAAACCTGCCGACACCGAAAATCAGGTGCTGGCGCGCGTAGAACAATTGCAGCGACCGGAGTTGCTCGCCTTCAGTCGCAACCTCACTGTGCACTGGCAGAACATGGCCTACGGGCATCGAATCCCGGCGGCGCATCTGCAACAGGAATTGTGCGACGGCTGGCGCGCCTTGTTTGGCCACGGAGCTGCCCGTTGAATCGCCGTACCCTGTGCTGGGTCGGCGCAGTGCTCGTCGCACTGCTGATCGCATTGAGCGTGTTTCTGGTTCTCAAGGCCAAGCCGTATCAGGAAGAAGTCGATCACGGCCCGTCCCCTGCTGCCCAAGCCAATCCGTATCTGGCGGCGGAAATGTTTTTGCGTGAGCGCGGCCTCAAGGTCAGTCATGCCGAAAGCCTTTCCGTGCTGCCGGATATTGACCCACGCCGACACACGCTGCTGCTGTTCAACGACCGCTCACGCATGACCCCACGCCAGGTCGAGCAAGTGTTGAACTGGACGCGGGCCGGCGGGCGACTGGTGTTTGTCGCTGAATCGTTATGGGACGAACAGACCAAACAGAGCAACGACCTGCTGCTCGATCGCGTGCAACTGCATCAATCGCTGAGCAAGGATCTCAAGGATCCGCCCAAAGACCTTGAGCAAGACCCCTTCCCGAAATTGACCAAGCTGTATGTGGAGGATGAAGACGCGCCGGCCTATGCCGGGTTCGACACGGACTTCCACCTCGACGACCCGAAAAACCTCGCGCAAGCCTGGGCCAACAGCGGCAAAGCCACGCACATGATGCAACTGCCTTACAGCCTCGGCTCGATCACCGTGGTCACTGACGCCGAGCTGTGGAAAAGCCAGACCATCGCTCAATACGACAATGCCTGGCTGCTCTGGTACCTGAGCGCCGACACCGACGTCACGCTGATTTACAACAGCGAACACGACGGTTTGCTGACCTTGCTCTGGCGCTACTTCCCGCAGGCCATCGTCGCCCTGCTCGCCTTGATCGGCCTGTGGTTGTGGCATATCGGTGTGCGCCACGGCCCGCTTCAGGCGCCGGCGCCCAGTGGCCGTCGACAGTTGCAGGAACACCTGCGTGCCAGCGCTGATTTCCTGCTGCGCCACAACGGTCAGCAAGCGCTGCTGCAAGCATTGCAACAAGACGTGTTGCGCCGCGCGCGCCGTCGCCATCCCGGTTTTGATCGATTGAACGTTGCCGAACAATGGCTGGCACTGTCACGCCTGACCCGCCAGCCCACCCGCGCCATCAGCCAGGCCCTGAGCCCGGTTCCGAACCAGCGTTTGTCCAGCGCCGAGTTCTGCCGTCAGGTCGCCCACCTGCAAACCTTGAGGAACACGCTATGAGTGAACAGACCGAGCCCGGCAGCGCCAGCCACGCCGCCCAGCAACGCCAGCGCGCCAGCCAACTGGCGCAAGCGGTTCGCAGCGAATTGCAGAAAGCTTTGATTGGCCAGAATCAGGTAATCGACGACGTGCTGACCGCGCTGATCGCCGGTGGTCACGTGCTGCTCGAAGGTGTGCCGGGGCTGGGTAAAACCTTGCTGGTGCGCGCATTGGCGCGCTGCTTCGGTGGCGAGTTCGCGCGTATCCAGTTCACCCCGGATCTGATGCCCAGCGACGTCACCGGTCATGCCGTCTATGACCTGCAAACCGAGCAGTTCAAATTGCGCAAAGGCCCGCTGTTCACCAATTTGCTGCTGGCCGACGAGATCAACCGCGCCCCGGCGAAAACCCAGGCGGCGCTGCTCGAAGCGATGCAAGAAAGGCAAGTCACCCTCGAAGGCCGCGCCCTGCCCATCGCTCAGCCGTTCATGGTGCTGGCCACGCAAAACCCGATTGAACAGGAAGGCACTTACCCGCTGCCCGAAGCCGAACTCGACCGCTTCATGCTCAAGGTGCGCATGGATTACCCCGACGCCGATCAGGAGTTGAACATGGTGCGTCAGGTCAGTCGCTCGACCCGCGCCGACATGCTTGATGTGCAACCGTTGCGCACCGTGCTGCAAGCCAAGGACGTGCAAGCGCTGCAACGCATTGCCAGTGATTTGCCGCTGGACGATCAAGTCCTCGATTACGCCGTACGACTGGCGCGCAGCACGCGCAGTTGGCCGGGGCTGACCCTCGGCGCCGGGCCTCGCGCCTCGATTGCCCTGGTGCGCTGCGCCCGCGCCCGCGCCCTGTTGCGCGGCGGCGAATTCGTCATCCCCGACGACATCAAAGGCTGCGCGCTGGCCGTGCTGCGCCACCGGGTACGCATCGCCCCGGAACTGGACATCGAAGGCCTGCAAGTCGATCAGGTATTGCAGCAACTGCTCGACCAGATCCCGGCGCCGCGCCTGTGAAATCCGTTTTGGGCAGAAAAGATCGCAGCCTCCGGCAGCTCCTACACATCACTCATGCAGGAGCTGCCGAAGGCTGCGATCTTTTCAACAGACAGCCCGGTGCCAAGCCATGAAACCATCAAAACTCTTACTAATCTGGCTAACACTGCTCATGGCCATCGGCATCGCCCTGGGCACCTTGCAGGCACTGCAAATCGCCCTCCCGCCAAGCCTGCCGGCGATCACCTGGGGCTTGCTCCTCGCCCTGCTGGCCCTGGCCGCCATCGATGCCCTGCGCCTCAAACGCCTGCCCGCCATCCGCGTCAAACGGCACATGCCCGGCAGCCTCGCACTTGGTCGCTGGAGCGAAATCCGCCTGGACGTTGAACACCCCTTCAGCGAGCCACTGCACCTGCACATCTTCGATCATGTCCCGGAAGGCTTGAGCTTCGAAAACCTGCCGCTCAGCGTCGAACTGCAGCCCGGCAAAATCAGCCAAGTCGGCTACCGCCTGCGCCCCCTCCAGCGCGGTCATTTCAGCTTTGAACGCTGCGAAATCAACCTGCCCAGCCCGCTGGGTTTATGGACAGGCAAACGCCTGCTCGACGTCACCGATCACACCCGCGTCTACCCGGACTTCGCCCGCCTCTACGGCGGTGAACTGCTGGCCGTGGACAACTGGCTCAGTCAGCTCGGCGTGCGGCAAAAGCAGCGCCGTGGTCAGGGTCTGGAATTTCATCAACTGCGCGAATTTCGCGAAGGCGACAGCCTGCGCCAGATCGACTGGAAAGCCACCGCCCGCCAGCGCACACCGATTGCCCGTGAATATCAGGACGAACGCGATCAGCAGATCATCTTCATGCTCGATTGTGGCCGCCGCATGCGTAGCCAGGACGACGAACTCTCGCACTTCGACCATGCGCTGAATGCTTGTTTACTGCTCAGCTACGTGGCCCTGCGTCAGGGCGATGCGGTGGGTTTGTGTACCCTGGCCAATGCCCAGCCGCATTACCTCGCACCGGTTAAAGGTGCGGGTCAGCTCAATATCGTTCTCAACAGTGTCTACGACCTGCAAAGCACTCAGCGCACGGCGGACTATCAAGCGGCCGTCAGCCAACTGCTGTCGCGGCAAAAGCGTCGGGCGCTGGTGATACTGGTCACCAACCTGCGCGATGACGACGACGAGGAACTGCTCACCGCCGTCAAACGCTTGAGCCAGCAGCATCGAGTGTTGGTGGCGAGCCTGCGTGAAGGCGTACTTGATCAAGTGCCGCAGAGCACCGTTCAGACACTGGATGAAGCGTTGACCTATTGCGGCACCGTGGACTATCTGAATGCGCGCAATGAATGCCATGAAAGGTTGACCGCACATGGCGTTCATACGCTGGATGTGCGGCCACAGTCGTTAGGGACTGAGTTGGTGACGCGTTACTTGAGCTGGAAGAAGGCTGGTACGTTTTGAAGGTGGTTTATTCCCACGCAGCATTTTCAACGGACTACTGATCCGATCTACAGCCTGTTCAATAGAAAGACGTAAACAATTTTCAAAGCGCTGCACCCGAAAACCGTTGCTATGCTTGTCTTTTCTCGAACGGAGTCGAACCAATGCCAGATGAATATTCGCTGTCTGATTTATTGGAAAGGATGTATCAGAATCAATTGGGTCTAGAGGCCGCCATCATGGAATTGACGCTGCACGCAGAGAAGGAGGGTTTAAATGAGGTTGGTGAAAACATCCGAGGTGCACTGAGTATAATTGGTGAAAATGCCGGCTACATTAAACAGGGCTTCGCCAAACTCAGAGTAAAAAAATGACAACGCTTATTGCAACAGAAGCATGAAAGGTTTTTAAAATCACTCAAGTCACACCCAAACAAGACCTGCCACTAATAATTTAATACCAAGTAGCTACACAGCTACTTGGCACCCTCCCTAAAACTTCCGAACTGATTTAAAAAAGCATAGCTCTCCATGATTCGGAGCATGTCTTGCCGGGGGATTCGGACTACAACGCTTGGCGCCGTTCCCTACACTCCCATCAGAACTGACTGACTTACACGCTAGGTGCCGCCCATTAAATTGATGCATGTCGCTGACGACCAGCGATCGGGTTTAGTCGCCCGGTGGATTAACAAGGTGCATCACATCATCTCGTAGGGTTTTCATACCCGCACTTGATGGTGGCTATGTGCAGGGCGCCCTAGGGCGCGCCGGAAAAGCCTTGTTTCCACCGGTCGACTAACCTGCGCATAGCCGCCACCCTTCCCTTAGTCGCGAAGCGTGTGGTGTCATCAAACAAGGAAACAAGGCAATGTTTAAAATTACACCAAATCCACCTGAAATAGATCCTACTGATACTTCCCCGTATGCTTCACAAGACTCAAGAAAACTCCACGAAGCAGCTGAACGCGCTTTAGACCACTATTTAAAACCTGATATACCTTCCCGTAACTCCGTAGACCGAGGTATGCAAATGTTTATGGTTTCTCCAGAAATCAATTCCGAAGCTATCGCTATCCAGACCTATGAAACGTTTTCGTCTGTGAGTATTCTTTTGCTGGATCTAGCGGACAGCTTGGAAGATAAGCCCCGCCATTTGGCAATGGCAATATATCAATTGAGCGAGATGGGATTGTTGCTAGCTGAAAAAACATTGGATAGTGAACGAGCGATTGCTAATAAAACTTAGAATTTGCAGTCTGCGGCAGCCACATTTATGCGCACTGCCCTGAGCTACCGCAGGCTGAATTTCCCCATTATCAGGCAGACGCCGGCAACGGCTGAAAACTGAAGTACTGCTTCAACGCTCGCACCAGTTGCCCATACTCGGCAGGCGGTCGGTGCAAACTGAAACCAGCATCGTAATGTTGCGGGGTTGCATCCTCGTGACACCACAAACAGCACGCCGAAAAGTCGATGACCTGGTGGCAACCATCACCCATGGGGATTTTCAGACGTAGCGCGAAATCAACTCCGATCATCATCGGTAACTGGCTGATAAGCATCAGCCCGTCTTCTGAAACGTTGCCGAGAAAGCCAATCGGTTTGTCGGTGACGCTGTTGAACACTCTCAAGAAGTACGGCAGTTGGTGCCGTTCAATCCGGCGGTCGGTAAACATGCGCAGTTCGCCATGCAGGGCTCCGTCACAGAGCCGCACCTTTGCTTCGGAACGAACCTGTTCGGCAGGCCCGCTCTCCCCGCTTCCGGTGTGACGGTCGCTACGTCGCCGTCACTTGACCACTTGCCAGTCGCAGGTGTTGCCCCGGATCAGAGACAGCGCTCTAAATCCGGATCATTCGACTATAGCTCAGCCTGTGCGCACGGCCAGATTTTGTATGACAACTGTCATCAGAAACGCGTTGGACGTACCACGGCTGCGGCGCTGCGCGTTGGGTAATGACCCAGGCTTTGTAGGGTCTCCAAACGGGCGCGGGCACGGTAGGCGTATTCGCTGTTGGGGTACGAGGCGATGATGAACTGATAGGTCTGCGCGGCATCGACAAACATACTTTGCCGTTCCAGGCACTGACCGCGCATCATCGACACTTCCGGCCACACGTACGGGCGGGCACGGCTGGCGCGTTCGACCTTGGACAGTTCGAGCATGACCTGCTCGCAATTGCCACGATCGTAGGCGCTGTAGGCGTTGTTTAAATGGTGGTTCATCGACCAACGGGTGCAGCCCGTGACGGCGAGGACGCTGAGGGCAAGGGCGGCAATGGGCAACAATCGCATGGGGGTTCTCCTGTCTTGTGCTCTGTATCGACCTTGCGTCGAAAATCTTCAGAACGGTTTGTGCCGATTGTCGCGTTCATGGCGTTCAATAAAGAAACTATTAACAAAGCCCTTCACAAAAAGTAGTGCATTCGAACAATGACTACACCCCAAGAGCATAGTAGCCTTCGCTTGCGCTTGAACTCAGGAGTCTTTGCATGTCCGTCCGTCGTACCAAAATCGTCGCTACCCTTGGCCCGGCCAGTAACTCGCCGGAAGTTCTCGAACAGCTGATTCTGGCTGGCCTGGACGTTGCCCGTCTGAACTTCTCCCACGGCACCCCCGACGAGCACAAGGCTCGCGCGAAACTGGTGCGTGACATTGCCGCCAAGCACGGCCGCTTCGTCGCCCTGCTGGGTGACCTGCAAGGCCCGAAAATCCGTATCGCCAAATTCGCCAACAAGAAGATCGAGCTGAAGATCGGTGACAAGTTCACCTTCTCCACCAGCCATCCTCTGACCGAAGGCAACCAGCAAGTGGTCGGCATCGACTACCCGGATCTGGTTAAAGACTGCGGCGTAGGCGACGAGCTGCTGCTCGACGACGGTCGTGTGGTCATGCGCGTTGATACCCAAACTGACGACGCATTGCATTGCACCGTGACCATCGGCGGCCCGCTGTCCGACCACAAAGGCATCAACCGTCGCGGTGGCGGCCTGACCGCTCCGGCCCTGACTGAAAAAGACAAGGCCGACATCAAGCTCGCCGCTGAAATGGAAGTCGACTACCTCGCGGTATCCTTCCCGCGTGACGCTGCCGACATGGAATACGCCCGTCAACTGCGCGACGAAGCCGGCGGCACCGCTTGGCTGGTGGCGAAGATCGAACGTGCTGAAGCCGTCGCAGACGACGAAACCCTCGACGGCCTGATCAAGGCTTCCGATGCGGTGATGGTTGCCCGCGGTGACCTCGGTGTGGAAATCGGCGACGCCGAGCTGGTGGGCATTCAGAAGAAAATCATTCTGCACGCACGCCGCCACAACAAGGCTGTGATCGTCGCGACCCAGATGATGGAGTCGATGATCCAGAACCCGATGCCGACTCGCGCCGAAGTGTCCGACGTGGCCAACGCCGTGCTCGACTACACCGACGCCGTGATGTTGTCTGCTGAATCCGCTGCAGGTCTGTATCCGCTGGAAGCGGTTCAAGCGATGGCGCGCATCTGCGTCGGCGCTGAAAAGCACCCGACCGGCAAGACTTCCAGCCACCGTATCGGCAAGGAATTCACCCGTTGCGACGAAAGCATCGCACTGGCGACCATGTACACCGCCAACCACTTCCCGGGCGTTAAAGCGATCATCGCGCTGACCGAAAGTGGCTACACCCCGCTGATCATGTCGCGCATCCGTTCCTCGGTGCCGATCTACGCGTTCTCGCCGCACCGTGAAACTCAGGCGCGTGCAGCCATGTTCCGTGGCGTGTACACCGTACCGTTCGATCCGGCTTCGCTGGAACCGCACGAAGTCAGCCAGAAGGCGATCGACGAGCTGGTTAAACGCGGCGTTGTGGAAAAAGGCGACTGGGTCATCCTGACCAAGGGCGACAGCTACCACACCACCGGCGGCACCAACGGCATGAAGATCCTGCACGTGGGCGACCCACAGGTCTGATTGATCGGTTGTTGAAAAGCGAAAGCTCCGCCATGTGAATGGCGGAGCTTTTTGTTTTCTGCTCCTGAAGATGTGGTGCCTATTCGGTCCTCATCGCTGGCAAGCCAGGTCACCGACAATTTCAATGCCGTTTGATAAACCCTGTCAACGCCGCCAATGCCTCTGGCGACTTCAGGCGCTGGGTGAACAACACGCCCTCCTCTTCGATCACTTTGCGGATCAACTCACGGTCCGGCGCCTTCATCAGTTGCTTGCTGATGCGTACCGCATCTGCCGGCAAATCATCGAAACGTAGCGCCATTTCCCGCGCCTTGCTCAACGCAGCATCGCCATTGTCCAAAGCTTCAGTGGCAATGCCCCATTGCGCCGCTTGTTCACCGGTAAAGCCTTCGCCCAGCAACAGCAACTCCGACGCTTTGGCTTGGCCGAGCAAGCGCGGGAGGATCAGGCTGGAGCCGAATTCTGGGCACAAACCGAGGTTAACGAACGGCATGCGCAACCGTGCATCGCGGGCCACGTAAACCAGATCGCAATGCAGCAATAACGTGGTGCCGATGCCCACCGCCGCGCCGGCCACTGCGGCGATGACCGGTTTGTGGCATTCGAGCAGGTTGAGCATGAAGTGAAACACCGGGCTGTCGAGGTCGGAGGGCGGTTGCTGGATGAAGTCGGCGATGTCGTTGCCGGCGGTGAAGCACTCGGCGCTGCCGGTGATCAGCACGGCGTTGATTTCGGGGTCGCTGTCGGCACGCTTCAGGGCCTCGGCGAGGCGGCTGTACATGGCGCGAGTGAGGGCGTTTTTTTTGTCCGGGCGGTTGAGGCGCAGGGTGAGCAAACCGCGTTCACGTTCCAGCAGGATGGCTTCGGTCATGGAGGGTCTCGGCGATAGTCGGGCTCACGAAGTTCAAGTGGGGATAGTGCTTTCTGTGGCTAGGGGACTTTCTGTGGCCAGGGGGCTTTTGTGGTGAGGGGATTTTTGTGGCGAGGGGATTTATCCCCGCTGGGCTGCGCAGCGGCCCCAAAATCTTGTGAGCGCTGCGCACTCAAACGGGGATAAATCCCCTCGCCACAAAATCCCCTTGTCACAAAAAATCCTCTGACCATAAAGACTTGGCCACAAAGAACCTATGAAACCCGATAAGCATTAGCGCTCAACCGCGGGACAGGAACACATCGGCCAGCAGTTGATTGCGCGGCAGTCCGGCCAGGTACAGGCGCCGGGCGAAGGCGTCGACACTGGCCGTCGAGCCGCAGACTAAAGCCAGGGTTTGTCTGGAGACAAGGCGCAGTTGCGCCAAAGCGGCGGCTGACTCGGCCGCCGTCCACAGTTCGACACTGAGGTTTTCACGCTGGGCAGCAAGCGCCGCAAGGGGTTTGGCCAGATAGTGTTCGCGATCGTCATGGGCCAGGTGAATGACACGGATTGCGCCTTGGTGATCCTGGCGCAACGCTTCACGCAGCACGCCGAACAGCGGGCCTAAACCAGTGCCTGCCGCGAGCAGCCAAAGCGGCCGGTCATGCCAGTCGGCGTCGTAATGCAAAGCGCCGCCGCGCAGTTCGCCGAGGCGGATCGCATCGCCAATCTGCAAACGCCGGGCGGCGTCGCTGAATTCGCCGGGCTGGCGGCAATCAAGGTGGAACTCGAGAAAACGATCTTCCTCCGGCAGGCTTGCCAACGAATACGGCCGGGCGATGTGATTGATCCACAGCACCAGATGCTGCCCGGCGCTGTAGCGCAATGGACGTTGCGGAGTCAGGCGCAGACGCAGCACGCTGTCGCTGAGCCAGTCCAGCGCTTCGACCACCGCCGGGCGACCGTCGGCAATCGGGTCAAAGGTGTGCACCTGCAAATCTTCAGTCACCTGACATTGGCAGGCCAGTCTCCAGCCTTCTTGCCGTTGTTCGGCACTCAAGGCATCCGGGCGGCTGTCGGCAGGCAAACCTTGCACGCATTGCACCAGACACGCATGGCAGCTGCCGGCGCGGCAGCTGTAAGGCACGGCAACGCCATTCTGGTTGAGAGCGTCGAGCAGATTGGTGCCCGACGCCACCGACCACTGCCGTTCACCGACGCGAAGTTCAGGCATCGACGTTCTCCCACGCCGCCGCACAGCGATTACGCCCGTCGCGCTTGGCCCGATAGAGCGCCTGATCGGCGCGATGTAACGCGTCGTCCAGATCATCGCCCATTTCCAACAAAGTCATACCGACCGAAAGACTCAGGTTGCGCACATTCAAGCCCACCAGTTCGACATCGGCGAACGCAACGCGCAGACGTTCGCAGCACGAGGTCAACTGTTCGGCATCGCAGTTGGGCAGCAACACCACGAACTCTTCACCCCCGTAGCGCGCCAGCACATCACCGTCGCGCAAGCACGTTTGAGCAACGCCGGCGAACGCCTGCAACACTTGATCGCCGGCGGCATGGCCGTGCATGTCGTTGATGCGTTTGAAGTGATCGAGGTCGATCAGCGCCAGGCCGTGCGCCACGTCTTCGTCCATTTCATTCAGTTCGCGCGAGGCCAGACGCAGGAAATGACGACGGTTGAACAACCCCGTCAGCTCATCGGTGGCGACCAGATCTTCCAGCTGCCGCATCATCCCGCGCAGGGTGTCCTGATGCGCCTGCAAGGCAAACCGGCGCTGACGCTGGCGTTGTCGCGAAACCTGAACGAAGCGTGCGTAAAGCACCAGCCACGCCAGCACCATCGCCAGAATGCACACTTGCAACGCGGCCAGTGCGGGCTCGGCCAAGCGGAAGTTGTAACCGTCCCACAAGGTGATGGCGCAGAAACTGAAGAACACCAGCAGCGCCGTTCGAATGAACGCGCGTCGACTGAGATGGAACAGCCCGAACAGCAGGATCAGCACGTAAAAAACCAGAAAGGCGCCACGCGCCTCATCCAGATGGGCGATCAGCCAGGTTTGCCAGCCGAGCCCGAGCAGCACCTGCACTTCGGTCATGCTCGGATCGTCGAAGCGCTGATTGCGCCCGGTCCAGAACAAGACGAACAGGGTTGCCTGACTGATCACCACGAGGGCGCTGCCGACGGCCACAGTATTGAGGGATTGTTGGTAATGCCCGGTAAAAAACGCCAGCCACAGTAGCAGCAGAGCCAATCCATAGGTGGCTGCAGCAAGGGCAAAACGTTTGAGCAAAAGACGTTGTATGGCGTTATGGGTCAATCGTTGACTCACCGTGCGATAGGAGGCTGACTGAGTGTCCTACTCTACAGACCGGCTGCCACTTTAGAGGCGTAGTCGATAAATGACCACCGATTTTCGGGCCCGAAAATTGACGTCAAATGGCTGACCTGCCTGCCTCGCATCTACGTCACGGCGAGCCCCCCTGTGGCGAGGGGATTTATCCCCGTTGGGCTGCGAAGCGGCCCCCTGCGGTGTTCCAGTTAAATCAAGTGTTCAGGTTTAGCGACTGCTGCGCAGTCGAGCGGGGATAAATCCCCTCGCCACAGGGGTATGGTGGTGGCAGTCAGTGTGCGGTATGCGACCAACGAATGACTGCCGACGCGTGTATGCCCCTTTGATGCGCGGTATACTGCCGCGCCTTTTTAGCGTCGCGCCAGCAGCCCCGGCGTGCCCGGCCCCAAGGGCCAGCTTCAAGTTGCAAGCTTCAAGCCGCAAGCTCAAGCAGTCCGCGTACTGCTCCAACTTGCCGCTGATAGCTTGAAGCTTGTAGCTGCCCCATAGAATGTTCCCGTCTTTTAGAGGAGCGCGACTCATGACCGTGATCAAGCAAGACGACCTGATTCAGAGCGTTGCCGACGCCCTGCAATTCATTTCCTATTACCACCCCGTGGATTTCATCCAGGCGATGCACGAAGCCTACCTGCGCGAAGAATCGCCAGCGGCCCGTGACTCGATGGCGCAGATCCTGATCAACTCGCGCATGTGCGCCACCGGCCACCGCCCGATCTGCCAGGACACCGGCATCGTCACCGTGTTCGTGCGCGTCGGCATGGACGTGCGTTGGGATGGCGCCACCATGGGCCTGGACGACATGATCAACGAAGGCGTACGTCGCGCCTACAACCTCCCGGAAAACGTCCTGCGTGCCTCGATCCTCGCCGACCCGGCGGGCGCTCGTAAAAACACCAAGGACAACACCCCGGCCGTAATTCACTACTCCATCGTCCCGGGCAACACGGTGGAAGTGGACGTGGCGGCCAAGGGCGGCGGTTCCGAGAACAAGTCGAAAATGGCCATGCTCAACCCGTCCGACTCGATCGTTGACTGGGTGCTCAAGACCGTTCCGACCATGGGCGCCGGCTGGTGCCCACCGGGCATGCTCGGTATTGGCATCGGCGGCACCGCCGAGAAAGCTGCGGTGATGGCCAAGGAAGTGTTGATGGAGTCCATCGACATCCACGAGCTGAAAGCCCGTGGCCCACAGAACCGCATCGAAGAAATGCGTCTGGAGCTGTTCGAGAAGGTCAACCAGTTGGGCATCGGCGCCCAGGGCCTCGGTGGCCTGACCACCGTGCTCGACGTGAAAATCATGGACTACCCGACCCACGCAGCCTCGCTGCCGGTGTGCATGATCCCGAACTGCGCCGCCACCCGTCACGCGCACTTCGTGCTCGACGGTTCCGGTCCAGCCTCGCTGGAAGCGCCACCGCTGGACGCCTACCCGGAAATCGTCTGGGAAGCCGGCCCATCGGCCCGTCGCGTCAATCTCGACACCCTGACCCCGGAAGACGTGCAGAGCTGGAAGCCGGGCGAAACCGTCCTGCTCAACGGCAAAATGCTCACCGGTCGCGACGCCGCGCACAAGCGCATGGTCGAGATGCTCAACAAGGGTGAAACCCTGCCGGTCGACCTCAAAGGTCGCTTCATCTACTACGTTGGCCCGGTTGATCCGGTCGGTGACGAAGTGGTTGGCCCGGCTGGCCCGACCACCGCGACGCGGATGGACAAGTTCACCCGGCAGATCCTGGAGCAAACCGGCCTGTTGGGCATGATCGGCAAATCCGAGCGCGGCCCGACCGCCATCGAAGCGATCAAGGACAACAAGGCGGTGTACTTGATGGCCGTTGGCGGCGCTGCTTATCTGGTTGCTCAGGCGATCAAGAAGTCGAAAGTGCTGGCATTCGCCGAACTGGGCATGGAAGCGATCTACGAGTTCGAAGTCAAAGACATGCCGGTCACCGTTGCGGTAGACAGCAAAGGTGAGTCGGTACACATCACCGGCCCGGCGATCTGGCAACAGAAGATCAGCGAAAGCCTGGCGGTAGAAGTGCAGTAAGTTTTTGCAGCACTGAAAAAGGCCGATTCATCTGCGAGGATGAACCGGCCTTTTTTGTGGGCGTGACCATCGCGATAAAAACCCCGGACAAGCATACAAAATGATCTTGCGCACCTGTCAGATCTGACAGGTTACGCCGCCTGCACTTCTTGATAGCGTCACTCCACCTGCCCCGCATTCGCGCAGTGGATGGAACCATGGCCGATCAAGACCTCAGCATCGTCACCCCGTCAATCTCCAGAAGCGCGTCGATTGCCACCATTGGCAAGGACTGGGGCGTGGTCGGCCCGACGGGCGCAGCTTCTTTTGTGTTGCCGATCCCCTCTTCTGCCGGACGTGGCTGGGATCCGCAACTGTCACTGTCTTACAGCAGCCAGACCGGCAATGGTTCATTCGGGATTGGCTGGGGAGTGGGCCTGGCGCAGATCAGTCGCCGTACCCACAAAGGCGTGCCGCGCTACACCGATCTCGACGAAATCGTCGGCCATGACGGCGAGGTGTGCAGACCTGAGTTTGAGAGCGATGGATCGATCAAATCGCGCCAGGAAAGTCAGTACAACGGTGTGGACATCGGCCTGCATGAGGTGGTGCGCTATTGGCCTGAGGTCGAAAGCGATTTTACTCTCCGCGAATACTGGAAGCCTGTAGCAGACCAAACGCCTTTCTGGCTGATTCATGGCGCCGATGGCTCGCTGCAGGTGTACGGCAAGACCCCGTCTTCACGCATTGCAGATCCGGATGATCCACAGCGCGTGAGCGCGTGGCTAATCTGCGAAAGCCTGAATTCACGTGGCGAACACATCTGCTACGAATATAAGGCCGATGAAAAGGTCCCCGGCAGCGACGATGACCCCAGCGCCCAGCGATACCTGCAACGTGTCTGGTACGGCAATGCCGAAGCCAGCGCGGACTTGTACGCCTGGAGCAACGCCAACCCTGCGGACATGAATTGGCACTTTCATCTGCTGTTCGACTATGGCGAGCGCAGCACCGCGTACTCGGAAAAACCTGCCTACGTCGGCGACAAGCCCTGGCTGCTGCGCAAGGACACGTTTTCCACTTACGGCCAAGGCTTTGAGGTCGGCACTCAGCGGCTGTGTCAGCAGGTGTTGATGTTCCATCATTTTCCGCTGGAAACGGGGCCCGACCCGGTGCTGGTTCGGCGGCTGCTGCTGGAGTACTCCAACAACCCGCAAACCGGCGGCTACAGCCTGCTGTCGGCCGCGCACTACCAAGCGTATGACAGCAGCGCTTACGTGGAAAACACACCTCCGGTGGAGTTTGACTACTCACCGTTCGTCATCAACAAAAGCCCTTCGCGCCTGTTTGAATCCGAGGCCATGCCGGGGATCGATACCGGGACGTATCGCTGCGTGGATTTGTACGGTGAAGGCGCTGTCGGCTTTCTCTGCTCCTACAACAATGCCTGGTACTACCGTGAGCCTGTCCGAGAAAGCAGCGGCCCGGATGCGATTGGCTACACACCGTGGACACTGCTGGAAAAAATCCCCGTCGCCAACAGCCAGCCGAACGCGCGGCAGATCCTCACCGATCAGACCGGAGACGGCCGGCTCGACTGGATCACGGTTGAACAAGGCATCAGCGGTTACAACACGTTGAATGCCGATCGGCGCTGGACGGCGTTCACCGCGTTCCGCACCTTCCCGGCGGAGTATTTGCACACCCTCGCACAACTCGGTGATCTGTCCGGCGATGGCCTCAGCTCGATTGCCTTGATCGGGCCGCACTCGGTGCGCCTGTATGCCAATCGCCGCGAGGAAGGTTTCGCCAAAGCCGAGGAAGTGGATCACACGCCCGACCGGTTACCGTTGTTCGGTCCTTCGCGCAGCCAACTGGTGATGCTGGGCAACTTGCGCGGCACCGACATGCCGGAGTTGTTCAGCATCAGTCACGATCAAATCAAGTGCTGGCCCAATCTCGGGCACGGCACATTTGCCCATGGCCGCGTCATCTCCAGTCTGCCCTTCACCTACGGGCAGTTCGATAGCGATCGGGTGCGCATCGCCGATCTGGACGGTTCCGGCGCCCCCGCCCTGCTCTATCTGAACAGTGAAGGCTTCGACATTTACCTGAACCGCGCCGGCAACGGTTTCGAGCAAACGCCGATCCACGTGCCGTGGCCGCAGGATGTGCGTTATGACCCCTTGTGCCAGGTCACCGTCGCCGATCTGCAAGGTCTGGGCTGCGAGAGCCTGATCCTCACCGTAGCGCACAGCCAACCGCAGCACTGGCGCTATGACTTTGTTTCGGCCAAACCTTATCTGCTGACAGCCAGCAATAACAATATGGGCTGTAGCGCGAGCGTAAGTTACCGCAGCAGCGCGCAGGAATGGCTTGATGAGAAAACCCGACGGCTTGCCGAGCAGCCGACACAGCCGCCGGCTTGTTACCTGCCGTTCCCGATTCAGGTGGTCAGCCGGCAAAGCCAACTGGATGAAATCACCGGCAATTGCACCACCCAGTTGTTCCGGTACGCCGAAGGTTTTTACGATGGCAAGGAACGCATGTTTCGCGGCTTCGGCTTCGTACAACAAACCGACAGTGAAAGCGCCAGTCCGGCTGATGACGCCAGCTTCACTGCGCCAGTGCGGGTGTGCAGCTGGTTTCATACCGGACAATCAATGGATCGCTCACGCGAGGGCTATTTCAAGCGCGACGCCGATGCCGTTGCGCTGGGCCGCACCGTGTTCAGCCAGTATCACCTCAGCGATGAATGCGATGTCGTGGTGACGCCACCCGAAGATGCTCACGACGAAATAGCCAGAGCACTGGCCGGTTCCATTGCCCGCATCGAGACCTACGCTGCCGACGCTGATCCCGCTGTCGCTGCGCCCTTCGCGGTGCAGGAAACCCGCTATCTGATTCGCGAAGTTCGCCCCAAAGGCGCACACGATGCGGCGCGGGTATTGCTGCCGATGGCGCTGGAACAGATCAACTACGCCTACGACCGGTTTATCGACGACCCACTGTGCACTCACGACATTACGCTGTGCCGGAATGCGTACGGATTGCCAACCCATGACGTGACAGTCAGCTACGCCCGGCGCCTGACTGAAGCCTCGCCGCCGCCCTTTACCGATCCGGATCATCAGCAATGGTGGCGCGACGCTCATGATCCCGCGCAACAGTCTTACTACCTGAAAGAGAGCCGGGCGCGGTTTATCGACCTGAATCAGAATCCACAACAATGGCGGCTGGGCCTGACTTTTCAGCAGCGCGGCAATGCCTTGGTACTGCCTAAAGGTTCTCTGCCCGAAGGCCTATCGCCCGCTCAAGTGTCGTACGAACACCTGATCGAACATCAGGGCTCACTGCATTGGCAGACCGAACGCGTGCTGACCACACAATCGGTGCAGCGTTATCTCAAGACCCTCGACCAGTCTCCCCTGCCGGACGGTGAAGCCGAATTTGCAGCGTTGCCGGGGCCTCTCGAACTGGCGCAAATGGACAGGACCGCGCTGGACGCTTACAGCGAATTGGCGAACTTCGATATTCGCGCGCAACTGACCCGCATCGGTTACACCCCGATGCCGTTTTTGTTCAAGCAAACGCCCGAGGACGACAGCGCTCGCAATCTCTGGTCGTCGCGCTACAACTTCGCCCGTTATGCCGGGCCGGAAGGTTTTTACAAAGTCCAGGCGTTCAACGAAACGCCCAGCCACGGCGTGACCACGGTCGAATACGACGCTTACCGTTTGGCGGTCACTCGGGTGGTGTTGCCTGATGGCTGCACGACCCACGCTCGATACGATTATCTGCATCAGCTCCCTGAGCAGATTACCGATGCCAACGACAACATCGAAGAAGTGATTTACCTGCCCTCGGGTCAACCGCTGGCGGTGAGTTTCTACGGCACTGAAAACAGTGTGCCGGCGGGATTCCAGCCGCTAAGCGAGTATCAGCTGCCGACGGATCCAGACCCGGCAGCGGCCATCGAACACCCGGCCGAAGCGGTGCAAAAAGCCGCCAGTACATTGCGCAAGAATCTGTTCAGCTGGATGGGCAATGTCTTGCCTGATGTCAGCACCGAACAACTGCTCGAATGGATTGGCCAGCGCCATGTTTTGCCCAGCGGCCATATACGTGCCAGTGCGCGTCTGCAGCTTGCTCGCTCGCAGGTTCTGACACCCGCACAACAACTGCTGAGTGCCGCCGTTGCTGCGGCCGCGCGCGATCCGGTGCACAGCGTGATGCTCAGCGCCGACCGTTACCCCGATGATGCAACGGCGGCGCAGATCCATATCGTCAAAGCCTGTGTCGACGGCTTCGGGCGGCTCTTGCAGACTCAACAACGGGTCGATCCCGGTCTGGCGTATGTCGTGGCGGCTGACGGCTCGCTGGTCATCGAAAACGGTCAACTGCTTGAAGCGTTGGCTGATCCGCGCTGGCGCATCAGCGAACGCATCGACTACGCCAACAAAGGGCTGCCGATCCGCCAATACCGCGCGTTTTTTGCCAACGTCCACGGTTACGTCAACGACCACTCCCTGCGCGAATACGGCTTTTACGATCAACTGTTTTATGACGAGCTTGGGCGGCTGATCAAAGTGATCAATGCCACCGGTGACTTCTCTCGCGAGACTTATCACCCTTGGTATAAAACCAGCGAAGACGCCAATGACACCGCAGAACCGGCGCCTGCAAAACCTTCGCGGACGCTGCACTGATGAACAGCGATGTCCACCTGCGCACACCGTCACTGACGGTGAACAATGGCTGTGGCTGGCCGGTTCGGCAGATCGCCTACCTGCGCACGATTGCCGAGGAAACGCCTGTCGCCCTGGTCAGCCGTCAGCAACACGACGTTGCCGGACGGATCATCGAGCAATGGGATGCGCGCCTGCCGCACCCCAATCTCACTAGTGTTTACGGGTTAGCCGGTGCGCCACTGAAAGTCGATAGCGTCGACGCTGGCTGGCGCTTGAACCTGCCGGGGCTGGCCGGGGAAATCCTTGAACGCCGCGATGAACGCGGCAGTCTTTGGCGCACGACATACGATGAGCAGTTACGCGTTGTCGCTGTAGAAGAAAACGCCCAGCCGAATGTTGAAACCTTTAGTTATGCCGATGGCTTGGCCGATGCCGGTCAGAACTTGCGGGGCCGTCTTCTCAGCCACATGGATCAGTCCGGCGGTCTGGCGATGCACAGCTACGGACTGGCGGGCTCGACGCTGCACGATACGCGCACCTTTCACGATGCTCAGGCGTTTTCCAGCGCTCGCACGTTCGGCCCTTTAGGGCCTGTGCTGGAGCAAACCGATGCCGGTGGCCACCGGCAACAATCGCATTACGATCTGGCCGGCCAGCTCAGCCACGTAGCGTTAAAAATCGATGCTGCAACCGATTGGCAGCCAGTGCTGCTCGAAGCGCAATACAACGCTGCCGGGCAAATCATCCTGCAGCAAACGGGCAACGGTGTAACCAGCCGTTGGCACTACGACCCGGCCAACGGACGCCTGCATCGGCAATCGGCGACATCGCAGCAGTCGGCAACGCTGCAAGACTTTGAGTATGCATACGATCGCGTCGGCAACCTCACCCGAATCCTCGACCACGTCTTTACGCCCAGTTACTTCGCCAACCAGCGGGTTGATGGCCACCGCGAGTTCAGTTACGACTCGCTGTACCGGTTGAGCAGTGCCAGTGGTTACGACGATGCCGCGCCCACTGACCATCCGGGCCGACCCGAACCGGGCAACCCTGCTGACCGGCGCAATTATTTGCAGACCTATGCGTACGACAGCGGCGGCAACCTGATCGAACTGCGCCATGTGCGCGCTGACGCCAACCTGACGCAACGGATGTTGATCGACCCGAACAGCAATCGCGCCGTACGTAGCAATGAACTCGATCCGCAGCCTGACTTTGACACACTGTTCGACCGCCACGGCAACCTGCTGACGCTGCAACCTGGTCACCCAATGACATGGAGCGCACGCGATCAACTGACCGACGTCACGCTGGTGAAGCGCGATAACGATCCCGATGATCAAGAGCACTATCGCTATAGCCAAGGGGGGCGCGTCTACAAGCGTCACGACTTCGATTCGAATAAACACTTCCACGAAGTGCGTTACCTGCCAGGGCTGGAAATCCGCCGCAAAGACAATGGCGAAGAGTTGCACGTGATCAGCGTCGGCAACGCACGGTGCCTGCATTGGGCAGCTTCGCCGCCCTCCGGGATTCCTCAGAATCAACTGCGCTACACCCTCGAAGATCACTTGGGCTCGTGCCTGTTGGAGCTGGATCAACTGGGCCAGACCATCAGCCACGAAGGCTATTACCCGTTCGGTGCCACGGCCTGGATGACGGCACGCTCACTGATCGAAGTCGCCTACAAATTCATTCGTTACTCGGGCAAGGAAATGGATGTCAGCGGTCTGTATTACTACGGTGCGCGCTACTACGCGCCGTGGGTACAGCGTTGGGTCAGCGCCGACCCGTTGGGCGCAGTGGACGGGCTGAATCTGTATGCGTTCGTGGGCAACAATCCGTTGCGCTATGTGGATGCAGGCGGGGGCAGTAAAGCGGAAGCGGATATCAGGCTTTCTTCGGATTTCATCACTGCTGTAGGCGAGTTTGCCGATCACACCAATCGCGTGATGCATAACGTTATCAACCAAAAGCACCTTGTCCGAAACTTGCTGGTCAACTCAGCAGTGGACGTAGGCAAAGGCATCGCGGGCAGTCTGCTCGGCGAGGCTCCGGCAGCATTCGTCGATGGGATGGTTGGCCTGGTGGAGGAAGTCCCTTTTCTGACAATCGGTGGATTGACCGCCGGCAATCTCGTCGGGGATGCGGTCGACGCTATCGTCAACCCGCTGGCAAACATGGCTGCGAGCAAAACGGGACTGGTATACGGTCCACTGATACCGCAGACCTCAACCATGTCAGTGACCAAAATCAACAGCAAACTGGGCATCAAGGAAGATACCAAAGACATCACAAGCGCCAGTGATTTTATGGATCAAGTGGTCAACCCGGCACTCGATGCGGTGCTCAACCCGGAATTTGTGATGAACCGGATCATCGGCTCTTTTCTGTCGGTTGTTCCCACTTCGCTCAGCCTGTTCTCGCGTGCCATTGAAGTCGAAGACATCAAGAACGGTCTGGATCCCGTGAAGGTCGGCAAGATCGAATCGATGTACACCGATTGGCAAGCCGCCGTCAGTGAGCACGCGGCCTCTTACGAAGCCGCGTTCAAGATGCTCGGCACCGATGTCATCGCCTCCTCGGGGATAGGCAAAAGCGCTATCAGCCTGGCGTCCTTACGCCAGCAAACTCAAACCGTGCAGGCAAATATCAGCCAGGGCCTGGCGGGCATTGCTGCCTACAGGCAAATGAACACTACCGACAACCGCTATTTAAGAGCGCAAGCCCACCCGCAAAACAAGGTTCACTCGCGCCTGTACAACTGGTGGACGCATGAGAACAAAATGTAGCTCGATCCATTGGCAGACACCTGCTCTGAAGGTGCGGGACAGCCGTCAGTTGACGGTGCGCGAGGTGCGCTATTTGCGCAGCGCAGAGTCGGTTGAAGCGCAGCCGCTGGTGACTCGCCAGCAATATAATCCTGCCGGTCATCGGGTGGAACAACGAGATCCGCGCCTGTTCGACGCCAGCACGCCTGCCAATGTCGCGACCGTTTACTCGCTGTCCGCTCACCCGCTGATGATCGACAGCGTTGACGCCGGTTGGCGACTGAACCTGCCGGGCATGGCCGGACAAGCGCTGGAGCGTTGGGACGGGCGCGGTAACCACTGGCAATCCTGCTTTGATGAGCAACTGCGCGTATTGAGTGAGGCAACCGCCGACTCTGGCCACCTGGAAACGCGCACCTACGCCGATGCCTCCGCCGACAGTGGCCACAATCTGTGCGGCCAGATGACCACATTGAAAGACACCTCAGGCTCGCTGACCTTCCAGAGCTTTGCCTTGCTCGGTCAGCCGCTTGAACAAACCCGTACCTTTGCAGATTCGCAATCTCACACCAGCCGGCAATCGTTCGGCTCGCTAAATCAGCTGCTGACGCAAACCGACGCGGGTGGTCATCGACAGACTTTTTCTTACGATGTGGCCGGCCAGGTCGCGCAGATTTCTTTACAGCGTCAGGGCAGTGAACCTCAAAGTATCTTGCAAGGTGCGCAATACAACGCTCACGGCCAGATCATCAAGCGGCTGGCGGCCAATCACGTCATCAGCCAATGGCTTTACGATCCTGCCAATGATTGGCTGCTAAGCGCTCAAGCCGGCGTTGCCGGGCAACCGCTGCTGCAAAACTTTACATACGCCTACGATGCCGTCGGCAATGTACTGCGTATCGACGACTCCACATTTACACCGGTGTATTTCGCCAACCAGTACATTGATGGCCACCGAGCGTTCAGCTATGACTCGCTTGATCGGTTGCTCACGGCCAGCGGCCATGACGCCGCCCCGGCCTCTGAGATTCCGGGCAGACCCTCGCCCAGTGATCCGAACAACCTGCGCAATTACACGCAGCGCTTTGAATACGATGTGGCCGGCAACCTGATCAAACAGGTGCACGAACGCGCCACGGGCGGCTACACGCGACAGATGCAAGTCGCGCCATCGAGCAACCGTGCGCTGCCTTGGCAAGCCGACGATCCGCCACCGGATTTCGCCACTGCTTTCGATGCCCATGGCAACCTGCTCAACTTGCGCCACGGCCCGCAACTGGCCTGGAACGCGCTGGACCAACTGCGCCAGATCACCCTGCTCAAGCGCAATAATGCTTTAGCAGATGATCAGGAAACGTACTTCTACAGCCTGGGCGAACGCGTTTCCAAACGCCATGAAAGCCACAGCGTCGGCGCATCACATTTTCAACAGGTGCGTTACTTGCCGGGGCTGGAAATCCGCACCCGCGACAGCGGCGAAGAGCTGCACGTCATCATCCTGCCCGACAACGTGCGTTGCCTGCATTGGCGTAGCGCGCCACCGCCGGACGTCGCGAACAATCAACTGCGTTACAGCCTCGGCGATCACTTGGGTTCCAGCGCGACCGAACTTGATGAACAGGCGCGAGTGCTCAGTCAGGAAACCTACTATCCGTTCGGCGGCACCGCGATTTGGCTACCCCATTCCAAAAGCGCGGGGGATTACAAAACCATTCGTTATTCAGGCAAGGAGATGGATGTCAGCGGCCTGTATTACTACGGTGCGCGGTATTACGCACCCTGGTTGCAGCGCTGGGTGAGCGCGGATCCGGCGGGGGATGTGGATGGGCTGAATCTGTATGTGATGGTGGCGAATAATCCGCTGCTTTATGTCGACAAAATGGGTAATGCAAAAGCGGTATTTGGTAATGGATTCAGGGGATTGATTGGCAATATAGACTTCGACGGCGCTACCAGTGCGACAACTCTGCTGAGCGCACTGAAGGAAAAATTCGAGGGACACATTCCCGATGGGATCGATGTCGATGAGCTGGTGACCAACACCAGTTTTTTGAAGTTCGCCGGCTCCCAATATGGATTAAGGACAGCATTCAACGGGTTCAGAGCAGCAATGCTCGCATCCGTCCCGGCAGGAGGCGTGGGGGGAGTCATCTATGAAATCGCCAATGGAAACTATGATGCAGCGGCGATGGCTGCCAGCAGCGCGATCGGCCTTGCGGGTACGGTCTTGAGTGGTGGTTTGTTAGGTGCTGCCACCACCCTGGTTTCGCGCTATGTCAATTTAAGAACCGGTCTGGAAAAAGTAAAAGCGCTGCGCGATCAAGAAACTGAGACAGAGCTTGAGGTATTTCATGATGCTGTTCAGTCAAGCAGCGAAATTGCCAGTAGCGAACGACAGCTCGAAACGCTCGCCCAACTCCATGTATCGACTGTCATCCTCGATTCCCTGACGCCAGAAGATCGGGCGACCTACTTTGCACAGCGTGACAAACTACCTGACGACCAACAACGAGCAGTTGCATCACTGGTCAATGAAGGTGTTGCCCCGTTCGATGCAATCAGCGCTGTAGTGGAAAAGGCACAATCGCAAAGGCTTCCCAACAGAATCATAAATTGGGTATTCCCTGCCAGATCCCATGCTTTGGCCGAATCTCAGGTGTGATTTCAATCTTCAACCAGAACATCGATTCCCCCCTGCCCATGCTATCTTTCCCGCCCGACCTGCCACCCATCTGCCCAGCATGCTGCCGACTTCCCGTACCTTGCGTCTGTCGTTGTATTCCCTGCTGATCGTCGCCGGGGCGGCCGTTGCCGCGACCCTTGCCATCCGCCACGCCGAACGTCAGGCGCTGGAGGAAGATGCGGCGCGTGCCAATCAGCAACTGGCGTTGTACGCCAACTCGTTGCACACCCTGATCGACCGTTATCGCGCCTTGCCCGCCGTGCTGGCGCTGGATCCGCAATTGCGCTCGGCGCTGGCAGGTTCAGTGGATGCCGAAGAGCAGGCAGCACTGAATCTGAAGCTGGAAAAAATCAACGGTGCGGCGCAGTCCTCGACCCTTGAATTGCTCGATCGCACGGGGCTCGCCGTGGCCGCGAGCAACTGGCGGTTGCCGAGCAGTTACGTCGGCCACAACTACGGCTTCCGCCCCTATTTCAGTCAGACCCGCACGCAGGGCACCGGGCGTTTTTATGCGGTGGGCGTGACCAGCGGCATTCCCGGTTACTTCCTGTCCAGCGCGGTGCTGGGCGACAAGGATGAGTTTCTCGGGGCAATGGTGGTCAAGCTGGAATTCCCCGAGCTGGAACGGGAATGGAGCCAGGGCAGCGACACGCTGCTGGTCAGCGATGCGCGCGGGATCATCTTCATCGCCAATCAGCCGGGCTGGCGCTATCGCGCGCTGCGACCGCTGAGTTCCAGCGACATGGCCGAGATCAAAGCCACCCGTCAATACGACAAGCAAGCGCTGGTGCCGCTGACGCATCTGGCGCTGCGCAGTTTTGACGACAACAGCGATCTACGCCGGGTTGAAGGCCCGCAAGGCACGGCGGATTATCTGTGGGAATCGTTGCCGCTGGCCGCCGAAGGCTGGACGTTGCATCTGCTGCGTCACCCGCAAGTGGCCTTCGAAGATTTGCGCAACGCCGGGCTCGCCGCTGCCGGGGTGTGGCTGGCGCTGGTGTTTTTGCTGCTGTTCCTCAATCAGCGCTGGCGTCTGGCGAAAATGCGTCAGCGCAGCCGCGAAGAACTCGAACAATTGGTCGAAGAACGCACCCGCGATTTGCGCACGGCGCAGGACGGTCTGGTGCAATCGGCCAAACTCGCGGCGCTGGGGCAGATGTCGGCGGCGCTGGCCCACGAAATCAATCAACCGCTGACCGCTCAGCGCATGCAACTGGCGACTCTGCGGCTGCTGCTCGACCATGGCCGCGTCGACGACGCGTACAAAGCGTTGAAACCGGTGGACGAGATGCTCACGCGCATGGCGGCGCTAACGGGCCATCTGAAGACGTTTGCACGCAAGAGCCCGAGTGGTTTGCGCGAGCGGCTGGATCTGGCCACGGTGGTCGATCAGGCGCTGCAATTGCTCGACGCGCGTCTGCGTGACGAACAGGTCAGTCTGGTGCTGCACCTGACGCGTCCGGCGTGGGTGCGCGGCGATGCGATCCGTCTCGAACAAGTGCTGATCAATCTGCTGCGCAACGCCCTTGATGCGATGCAAGGCAAAACCTGCAAGCGTCTGGAGATTCGTCTGGAAGTCGACGAACAATTGTGGCGCCTGAGCGTCATCGACAATGGCGGCGGCATTGCCGAAGAGCATCTGAGTCAGGTGTTCGATCCGTTCTTCACCACCAAACCGGTAGGCGACGGTTTGGGTCTGGGGCTGGCGGTTTCCTTCGCCATCGTGCATGAATCCGGCGGTCGCCTGAGCGCCGACAATGGCGAGAGCGGCGCGGTGTTCAGCCTGACGCTGCCGATCGATCTGGAGGCGCGTATCTGATGCTCAATTCGGTGATGGTGGTCGATGACGAAAGCAGTATTCGCAACGCGGTCGAGCAGTGGCTGAGCCTGTCGGGGTTCGAGGTGCAGTTGTTCAGCCGCGCCGAAGAATGCCTCGCCGCCCTGCCCGCGCATTTCCCCGGGGTGATCCTCAGCGACGTGCGCATGCCCGGCATCGGTGGCTTGGCGCTGTTGGCGGAAGTGCAAAAACGCGATGCTGATCTGCCGGTGATTTTGCTCACCGGCCATGGCGATGTGCCGATGGCGGTGGAAGCGATGCGCGATGGTGCGTACGACTTTCTGGAGAAACCGTTCAGCCCGGAAACGCTGTTGGGCAGCCTGCGCCGGGCGCTGGATAAACGCCGCCTGGTACTGGAAAACCGCGCGCTGCACGAGCAAGCCGACAACCGCGCCAAACTCGATTCGACGTTGCTCGGGGTGTCGCGTGGTTTGCAGACACTGCGTCGGCAAGTGCTCGATCTGGCGGCGCTGCCGGTCAACGTGTTGATCCGCGGTGAAACCGGCAGTGGCAAGGAACTGGTTGCGCGCTGCCTGCATGATTTCGGCCCGCGCGCGGAAAAACCGTTTGTGGCGCTGAACTGTGCGGCAATCCCCGAGCAGTTGTTTGAAGCGGAGTTGTTTGGGCATGAGAGCGGCGCGTTTACCGGTGCCTCGGGCAAGCGTATCGGCAAGCTGGAATATGCATCGGGCGGCACGCTGTTTCTCGATGAAATCGAAAGCATGCCGTTGGCCCAGCAAGTGAAATTGCTGCGGGTGTTGCAGGAGCAGAAGCTCGAGCGCTTGGGTTCGAATCAGAGTATTCGCGTAGATCTGCGCATTGTTGCGGCGACCAAACCGGATCTGCTCGACGAGGCTCGCGCCGGGCGTTTTCGTGAGGATCTGGCCTATCGCTTGAACGTTGCGGAGTTGCGCTTGCCGCCGCTGCGTGATCGTCGTGAAGACATTCCTTTGCTGTTTGAAACCTTCGCGCAGAGTGCGGCTGAACGCTTGGGGCGGACTTTTCCGCCATTGAGCGGCGCGCAGTTGAGTCATCTGCTCAGCCACGACTGGCCGGGCAATGTGCGTGAGTTGGCGAACGTCGCCGAGCGACAAGTGCTGGGGCTGGATGAACCGGCGCCGGGGATTGATCCGGGGCAATCGCTGGCGGCGCAGCAGGAAGCGTTTGAAGCGCAGTGTTTGCGCGCGGCGCTGACACGGCACAAGGGTGATGTGAAAGCGGTGCTTGAAGAGCTGCAACTGCCTCGGCGCACGTTTAATGAAAAGATGCAGCGGCATGGGTTGAGTCGGGAGATGTTTCTGTAGCGTACTTGATCGTTCCCACGCTCCGCGTGGGAATGCAGCCCGGGACGCTCTGCGTCCCCACCAGAGCCGAATGCAGAGCGTCCGTTGAGGCATTCCCACGCAGAGCGTGGGAATGATCGGAGTGAGCGATATTCCGCTCATAGATCCTCTGCGATGAGCGGATTTTCGCTCACCCGATCACGTCAACCCCTCTAAACCGCCCCTCCCCCCGTTGGCACACCTCCTGCTATAGCCCACGCAGGCTGCGTTTTAACGCGCTCCACAAAAACAATTAAACGAAGGATCCTTCAATGGATAACTCCAACGCCCTGCCACTTGGGTCGGCTGCCGTGCCCGCCAAAGAAAGAACCACCGCCAGCCGGATCAAATCGATCTTCAGCGGTTCCGTCGGCAACATGGTCGAGTGGTACGACTGGTATGTGTATGCCGCCTTCTCGCTGTACTTCGCCAAATCCTTCTTCCCTGCCGGCTCCTCCACCGCACAACTGATGAACACCGCTGCGATCTTCGCCGTGGGCTTCCTCATGCGTCCGATCGGTGGCTGGCTGATGGGCCTCTACGCTGACAAGGTCGGGCGCAAGAAAGCGCTGATGGCCTCGGTCTATCTGATGTGCTTCGGCTCGCTGTTGATCGCGCTGAGCCCGAACTACGAAACCATCGGCATCGGCGCGCCGATCCTGCTGATCTTCGCCCGTCTGCTGCAAGGCCTGTCGGTGGGTGGCGAGTACGGCACCTCGGCGACTTACCTGTCCGAGATGGCGACCAAGCAACGTCGCGGCTTTTTCTCCAGCTTCCAGTACGTGACCCTGATCTCCGGTCAGCTCATCGCGTTGGGCGTGCTGATCGTGCTGCAAAACGTGCTGACCACTGAACAGCTGTACGCGTGGGGCTGGCGTATCCCGTTTGCCATCGGCGCGCTGTGCGCAGTCGTTGCGCTGTACCTGCGTCGCGGCATGGAAGAAACCGAGTCGTTCACCAAAAAAGAGAAGTCCAAGGAAAGCGCGATGCGCACCTTGATGCGTCATCCAAAGGAATTGATGACCGTGGTCGGCCTGACCATGGGCGGTACGCTGGCGTTCTACACCTACACCACCTACATGCAAAAATACCTGGTGAACACCGTCGGCATGAGCATCTCCGACTCGACCACTATTTCGGCAGCCACGCTGTTCCTGTTCATGTGCCTGCAACCGATCATCGGTGGCCTCTCGGACAAGATCGGTCGTCGTCCGATCCTGATCGCTTTCGGCGTGCTGGGCACGATCTTCACCGTGCCGATCCTGATGACCCTGCACACCATTCAAACCTGGTGGGGCGCATTCTTCCTGATCATGGCGGCGCTGATCATCGTCAGCGGCTACACCTCGATCAACGCGGTGGTGAAGGCCGAACTGTTCCCGACTGAAATCCGCGCGCTGGGCGTTGGCCTGCCGTACGCACTGACCGTGTCGATCTTCGGCGGCACCGCTGAATACATCGCGCTGTGGTTCAAGAGCATTGGTATGGAAACCGGTTACTACTGGTACGTGACGGCGTGCATTGCCGTGTCGCTGCTGGTGTATGTGACCATGAAAGACACCCAAAAGCATTCGCGGATCGTGACTGACTGATTGGGTTTTCACAGCCACTGCAATGGTGGCTGTGATGGCTTCTTCGCGAGCAGGCTCGCGAAGGGGTCGCCACATTCTTAAGCCCTGCATGAAAAATCTGTCACCCGCCCCCACCCGCCATTAATCGCTAATTAATACTGGCGCGGCATCCTGCCCCTACCTGATCGATGACCTGCGCGACGTTCGCTTCGACGACGTAAGCGATTTAAATGCGCCGCCCTTAACATCAGGTTAATCGATAGTTTTTAGCATTATTTTGCGCTTTTTAATCGAATTGATCGGCGTAGCATTAAACCCAAGCAAGACACACACCCCCAACGCATTCGGAGTACACGACCATGAAAACCAAACTGATCCTCGCTTTCGCCCTGTCCGTACTGGCTGCCAACACCTTCGCCGCCGACGGTTACGACCGCACCGGTTCTGCTGTGGCTGCTGATGGTTATGACCGCACGGGTTCGGCGACTGTTGCTGAAGATGGCTATGACCGCACCGGCTCCGCGACTTTCGCTGAAGATGGCTACGACCGCACCGGCTCCGCGACTTTCGCTGAAGATGGCTACGACCGCACCGGCTCCGCGACTTTCGCCGCCGACGGTTATGACCGCACCCAATCCGCGTCCATCAGCTAACCGCTGCTGCACAGCGCACAGCCCGGCTTCGGCCGGGCTTAGTTATTTGTGGGAAAACATAAATTCCGAATGCACCGGAATCCCCTGTGGGAGCGGGCTTGCTCGCGAAGGCGGCGTGTCATTCAACAGTGATATCGACTGACACGCCGCCTTCGCGAGCAAGCCCGCTCCCACAGGGGATTTCAGGGTTTGGAAAATGATCGTTCGACTGGAAATTGCCGCGTCAGGCTTGCACTATTGAACCCTCAACAAAGTCCCCTCAGGATCCCCCGCCATGCCCGATGACATCCATTTCTACGAACCCGCCAACGGCCACGGCCTGCCGCACGATCCATTCAACGCCATCGTCGGCCCGCGCCCGATTGGCTGGATTTCCTCGCAGGATGCCAACGGCCAACTCAATCTGGCGCCGTATAGTTTTTTCAACGCGTTCAACTACATTCCGCCGATCATTGGCTTCTCCAGCGTCGGGCGCAAAGACAGCCTGAACAACATCGAGCAGACCGGCGAATTCGTCTGGAACCTTGCCACCCGCCCATTGGCCGAGCAGATGAACCAGAGCTGCGCGATGGTCGCGCCTGAGGTCAACGAGTTTGAATTGGCGGGACTGACGACTGTTGCGTCGAAGGTGATTTCGGTGCCGCGCGTAGCCGAAAGCCCAGTGTCCTTCGAGTGCAAGGTCACGCAGATCATTCAGTTGCAGCGTGCTGATGGCGAAACGGTGCCGAGCTGGCTGATCCTCGGCGAAGTGGTCGCCGTGCATATCGCCAAGTGGCTGTTGAAGGACGGCATCTACGACACCGCCGCGGCAGAACCGATTCTGCGCGGCGGCGGGCCGGCGGATTACTTCCAGTTGGGGCCTGAGGCCCTGTTCAAGATGTGGCGTCCGGGCGCAAACAAGTAAGGCGTTACCAGATCAACTCGGCTTCTTCGGTGACGCCTTTGAGGTTATCCAGCTCATTGATGGCAGCCTCATCGGCGGCGATGGCGCCGGGGAAGACCTGGTCATTCAGCAATTTGTGAAAGCGTGGTGCACCGCCATCGACCAGGGCCTTGACCGCGATTGCCGCGTAATAGCCCTTGTTGCCACCCAGTTCGACGGGGACGACTGCGGATACTGCTTCGAAGTGTTCGAACTCTTTACGTGCCATGTCGCAAGTCCTGGCTCAGTCAATTAAGCCGGACATTAAACCCTCAACCGACGAGTTTGTGTACCGCTGCCGGAGATTGGCCGAGCGCTTGTGCCGCCGAGACGTCTTTGAAGGTGTGGAAATCCAGACTGTTGACCACCAGTTCCTGCACCAGCTCGGCGAAGATACCCATCGACGGGCTGTTGAAATATGCGGTCATCATTTGCTGATTACTCCAGAACCCGGAGACCAGCCACAACTCGGGATCACACTGCGAATGCTGCAAGGCAAAGCTCAGGCAACCGGGGGCGGCGCGGGACGGTTCGATCAACGCGCTCAGGCGTACACCGAGTTCCGCCGAACGCCCGGCGCGCGCCCGGACGAAGGCCATATGACTGACGGGAATCTGCTTGGACATGTTCAACCCTCCCAGGGAGTCGCGTGGCAGCCGGGGGACGGGCTGCGACAGGATCAAAGGTTAAGGGCCAGACGCTGAGTGCCGTTAGTCGATTCCTGCCGCCGCGTTGCACAATCCTGCGAGACTTGCCCAAAGCATCGCAGATACCCGCTCCCCTGCAGGAGCTGCCGCAGGCTGCGATCTTTTGACCTTAAAGACAACAATCAAAAGATCGCAGCCTTCGCCAGCTCCTACAGTCCGGCGTCGCGTCATGATTGAGGAATAACGCAGTGCAGAATCAGGCAAGCATTTCGCAGGATGTGTCTACCGCTCGCGCTTGCACAAACATATGCTCTGCTCCATTCCACCTCCCTTGCCGAGGATGCCGTGCATGACGTCATTCGATCGTTTTCAAGCCGAACCCAGCGCTGACATGGAAAAACAGCGTGCGGAACTGGCGGCGATCATCCGCCGCAACACCACGGACGATGGCAGCTACGAGACCGCCATCGGTTCGCTATTTATGTCACGCCACACCAAATCCCACGACTTTGCCCCGGTGCTCGCGCAACCGGCGCTGTGCATCATGGCGCAGGGTCGCAAAGAGGTGCGGCTGGCCGACGAGTACTTCAATTACGACCCGTTGAATTATCTGGTGGTGTCGGTTTCGATGCCGCTGAGTGGGCGCGTGGTTAACGTGTCGCCGGAGGAACCGATCCTCGCTGTGCGCCTGGATATCGACCCGGCGGAAATCACCGCACTGATCGCCGACGCCGGGCCGATGGGCGTACCGACTCGACCGACCGGACGTGGCTTGTACGTGGAAAAAATCGACAGTTCGATGCTCGACGCGGTGCTGCGTCTGGCGCGTTTGCTCGACGCACCAAAAGACATCGCCATGCTCGCGCCGCTGATTCGCCGGGAGATTTTGTATCGCCTGCTGCGCAGTCCGCAGGGCCATCGGTTGTATGAGATCGCGATTGCCAACAGCCAGAGCCATCGCATCAGCCAGGCGATCAAATGGCTTAACGGTAATTTTGAACAGCCGCTGCGCATTGATGATCTGGCCAAAGAAGTGAACCTGAGCGTGTCGACGCTGCATCACCGGTTTAAGGCGATGACGGCGATGAGTCCGCTGCAGTATCAGAAGCAGTTACGCTTGCAGGAGGCGCGGCGGTTGATGCTGGCGGAGGGGCTGGAAGCTTCGGCGGCGGGGTATCGGGTGGGGTATGAGAGTCCGTCGCAATTTAGCCGCGAGTACAGTCGGTTGTTTGGGGCGCCGCCGTTGCGGGATTTGGCGCGGTTGCGGCTTTCGGTGTGACCGTTGGAAGCCCCTCACCCTAGCCCTCTCCCAGAGGGAGAGGGGACTGATTGGGGGATATTGAGGAAATACACCGACCTGAAAATGCTTCACCGAATCCATAATCGACCCGATTTTTCAGGTCGGCGTACATCGCCAGACACCGCGGTCGGCCCCCTCTCCCTCCGGGAGAGGGCTGGGGTGAGGGTAGGCTTTTAAACCGCCCGAATCACATGTTTGATCTCTTGAAACGCCGCCAATCCCCAAGGCCCTAACTCGCGGCCAATGCTGCTCTGTTTGTACCCACCCCACGCCGCCTGCGGAAAAATTACCTGCGGTGCATTGATCCACACCATCCCCGCCTGCAACGCATTGGCCACACGATCCGCCGCTACAGCATCCGCCGTCACCACACTCGCCACCAAGCCAAACGGCGTGTCATTGGCCAGCGCAATCGCTTCGGCTTCGCTGCTGAAACTGCGCACACACAGCACCGGCCCGAAAATCTCTTCACACCACAATGCGCTGTCCAGCGGCACGTCGGTAAACACCGTCGGTTGCAAGAAATAGCCACGCGGCAGATCCACCGGGCGATTGCCGCCGCAGACCAATCGCGCACCCGCGCTCAGACCACGATCGATGTGCCCGAGCACGCGCTGGTACTGCGCCTGATTGACCAGCGCGCCCATTTCCACCTCAGGGTCGAAAGGATCCGCCACACGAATCGCCTGCGCACGCTTCTGCAAACGAGCGAGAAATTCCTCTTCCAGTTCCTCAGCCACCAACACCCGACTGGTGGCCGAACACATTTGCCCGGCATTGAAAAACGCGCCGCCACAGGCCAGCTCAACCGCCAGATCGAGATCAGCATCCGCCAACACCAGCAGCGAAGATTTGCCGCCCAATTCCAGGCTGACGCCCTTCACCGTTTCCGCCGCGCGCTGCATGACCTGCACGCCGACCGCGTTGCTGCCGGTAAAGGAAATCTTGGCGATACGCGGATCTGCCGACAACGGCGCACCGACCGCCAATCCAGTCCCGCAAACCAGGTTGAACACGCCGTTCGGCAGTCCCGATTCAGCAATGATCGCCGCCAGTTCCAGCTCCGGCAGCGGTGTTACTTCCGACGGCTTCAGCACCACGCAGCAACCCGCCGCCAACGCCGGAGCAAGCTTCCATGCAGTGGTGACCATCGGAAAATTCCACGGCACGATCAGCCCGACCACACCGCACGGTTCGCGGCGCAGACGTGCACTGAAATCATCGCTCGGCAGCGGCACATTGCTGTCCTGTTTCGCGTCGAGGCCTTCAGCGAGTTCGGCGTAATACTCGAAGGTGGCGATCACGTCATCGACGTCGATGGCCGCTTCGAATTGCGGTTTGCCGTTGTTGCTCGATTGCAACTTCATCAAATGCTCGCGACCATTGCGCACGCCGTTGGCGATGTTGCGCAGGATCGCACCGCGCTCGACGCCAGTGGTTTGCGACCAGCTCTTGAACGCTTCGCTGGCAGCGGCGACGGCTTGATCGACCGCGTGCTCGTCACCGCCATTGACCGTGGTCAGCAGCGCTTCGGTGGCCGGGTTGATCACGCGCAGATGCTCGCCACCCGCCGACCATTGGCCGTTGATGTAGAGGCCATCGAGTGTGGTTGGGAAACTGATCATTGCGCCACCGCCTGCATCCATTGGGTCTGGTCGATTTCAATCAGGGTCGGGCCCTGACGATCGCTTGCACTGCGCAACGCGCTACGCAGTTGTTCGATGCTGCTGATGGCTTCAGCCGCGCAGCCGAGGCCCTTGGCCACCGCGACAAAATCCGGGGTGTAGATGTCCACGCCGACCGGCTCGATGGCGCGGTTGACCATGTATTTCTTGATCTCTTCGTAGCCCTGGTTATTCCACAACAGGACGATCACCGGCACCCGCGCTTCGACGGCGCTGGCTAGTTCCGGCAGGGTGAATTGCAGCCCGCCGTCACCGATCAGGCACACCACCGGAGGGCGCGCACCTTTGTCGAGTTGGCCGCCGAGCCACGCACCAATCGCGGCCGGCAAGGCGTAGCCAAGAGTGCCGTAACCGGTCGAGGCGTTGAACCAGCGACGTGGGTGATCCGGGTTGAACGTGAGATTGCCGGTGTACACGGGTTGCGTCGAGTCGCCGACGAACACCGCGTTCGGCAACTCATCGAGCACAGTGTCGAGGAAGCGGGTTTGCGCGAGGGTCGGTGCGTCCCAGCTCGCGGCCAGTTCAGCGCGCAGTTTGCCGGCGCGGGCCTGACCCCAATCGCTGCTGCGCTCGGCGAGTTTTTCTTGCGACAGATTGTTCAACAACGCTTGTGCAGCGTTGCGTGCGTCGGCCACCAGCGCCAGGTGCGGCGAGTAGTTGCGCACGGTCTGGTCGGCGTCGATATCGATGCGCAGCAGTTTGCCGGGAATCTCGAAACCGCCGGCGAAGGTCACGTCGTAATCGGTCTCGGCCAATTCAGTGCCGATGGCTAGAACCACGTCGGCATCAGCGACCAGCGCGCGGGTGGCGACCAGCGTCTGGGTCGAACCGATCAGCAGCGGATGGTTGCCCGGCAGCATGCCTTTGGCGTTGATGGTCAGCGCCACTGGAGCGTCGAGCAACTCGGCAAGCTTGGTCAGTTCCGGCGCGGCGTCGATGGCCCCACCACCGGCGAGAATCAGCGGACGTTTGGCACCGGCGAGCAATTCGCTCATGCGCTTGACCGCACTTGGCGCAGCACCGGCGCGGTCGATATTGACCGGCACACTGGCGAGCAAGTCATCGGCGTTTTCGACCAGCACGTCCAACGGAATTTCGATGTGTACCGGACGTGGACGACCGGCCTGGAACAAGGCAAACGCACGCGCCAGCACCACCGGCAATTCAGCGGCGGACATCAAAGTGTGCGAGAACGCCGCAACACCGGAAACCAGTGCGCTCTGGTTCGGCAACTCATGCAGCTTGCCGCGCCCGCCGCCTAACTGGCTGCGCGATTGCACGCTGGAAATCACCAGCATCGGGATCGAATCGGCGTAGGCCTGGCCCATGGCGGTGGTGATGTTAGTCATACCCGGGCCGGTGATGATAAAGCACACACCGGGTTTGCCAGCGGTGCGCGCGTAGCCGTCAGCCATGAAACCGGCGCCCTGCTCATGGCGAGGGGTGACGTGACGAATACTCGAACGCGCCAGCCCGCGATACAGCTCCACGGTGTGCACCCCGGGAATGCCGAACACCTGCTCGACCCCATAACCTTCGAGTAACTTGACCAGTACTTCGCCACACGTCGCCATGTCGATTGCCCTTCTTGTTCGATTGAAACACCGAACCCATGTGGGAGCGGGCTTGCTCGCGAAAGAGGTGTGTCATTCAACGCTGATGTCGGCTGACAGGACGCCTTCGCGAGCAAGCCCGCTCCCACAATGATCCGTGGAATGGCTTCATTGAACGGTCGGCAGGTAGCCGCAACAATCGATTAAAAGTCATACTAGCCATGTCCTCACGTCATACCTTGGATCCACATGAAACGCATGCCTCCCCTGCCCGCCCTGCACACGTTTCTGATCACCGCGCAGTGCTGCAATTTCACCCGCGCCGCCGAGCAGTTGCACATCACCCAAGGCGCGGTGAGCCGGCAGATCGCCGGGCTGGAAGAGCATCTCGGTTATCCGCTGTTCATCCGTCTGGCCCGAGGCCTGGCGCTGACCGCCGAGGGACGCGAATGGCTACCGCGCGTGGAAAAAGTCTTCGGCCTGATCAGCGAAGCCACCGAGCAGATCGGTCTGCAGCGTGAAACCCTGCAACTCAAGGCGCCGAGTTGCGTGATGCGCTGGCTGCTGCCGCGTTTGCTGCAATGGCAGAAAGAACGCCCGGATGTGCCGGTGAAACTCACGGCATCGTTGCAGCACGGTGTGGACTTTCAGCGTGAGCAATTTGATGCGGCGGTGATCTACGGGCCGCCACCGGATAACTCGCCGGGCGCTCTGCACCTGTTCGATGAGCAACTGACGCCGGTGTGTTCGCCGCTGCTGCTCAAGGGTTCACCGGCACTGAATACTCCGGCGGATTTGCAACAGCATCTGCTGCTGCACCCGACGCACGATATTCAGGATTGGTCGGTCTGGTTGAACGCCGCGCAGCTGAATTTGAACAACGTCAGCAGCGGCCAGCATTTCGAAACGCTGGATCAGGCGATGTCGATGGCGTCGCACGGGACGGGGGTGGCGATCGGGGATTGGTCGTTGATCGGCGATGACTTGCGCGCGGGACGGCTGGTGATGCCGTTTGAGTTGAAGGTGAAAACGGGGTTGGCGTATTACGTGGTGTTGCCGCCAGGAACCGAACCGTCGCCGCCGCTCGAAGAACTGATGATCTGGTTAGTTGAGCAGGCGCATTTGCGGTGAGGCTGTTTTCCCTCACCCTAGCCCTCTCCCAGAGGGAGAGGGGACTGACCGGGGGATATTGAAGAGGTTCAGCGATCTGAACGATTGGCTTTGAATCCATAATCGACTGGATTTTTCAGGTCGATGTACAACGCCAGACACCTCGGTCGGCCCCCTCTCCCTCCGGGAGAGGGCTGGGGTGAGGGTAAAGCCGTATATCAATAACCAACAGTAAAGCGCTTACGTGAATGCTTCGGTGTTTCTACTTCGTCGATCAGTGCAATCGCATAGTCGGTAAAGGTGATCCAGCTACGGCCCTCGGCGCTCACCAGCAAGTGATCCTGGCCAACACGAAATTTGCCACTGCGCTCACCTTCCACAAACTCCGCCGATGGCGACAGAAACGTCCAGTCCAGTTCCTTCTCCTGACGCAGCGCATCCAAAAACGCCGCCCCCGCACTGGCCTCGGTTTTGTACTCGGCCGGGAAACCCGCGCTGTCGATCACGCGTGTATCGTCCGGCAGCAACAGCGAACCGGCACCGCCGACCACCAACAGCCGCTTCACCCCCGCCTGCTTCACCGGCCCGACAATCGCCGATGCCGGCACCGTGGCGAAATGTGCGGCGGTGATCACCACATCGTTGCCGGCCACCGCGTCTTGCAGCGCCGCCGAATCCAGCACATCGACATTCTTGCTGACCACACCGGCGCGCGCGCCGATCTTCGACGTATCGCGGGCGATGGCGGTGACGCTATGACCGCGACGCAGGGCTTCTTCCAGCAGTTGGCTACCGGCACGGCCGGTGGCACCAATGATTGCGATCTTGCTCATGACGTTCTCCAGTTGGCTTGAGTGTATGTGCATCGAAAATTCTGACTTCAGATACTTGTGGCACCACTCCCCCCGTGGCTGAAGGGCTTCTGTGGCGAGGGGATTTATCCCCGCTCGGCTGCGCAGCAGTCGTAAATCCTCAGAACTCGGTGTAACTGAAAAAATGCTGGGGAGCGCTTCGCACTCCAACGGGGCGGTGCGACGTTTCGCTAAATCCCCTCGCCACAAAAAGCAGTGCTAAATCCTTGAGACCTCAGTATTCAGATGGAGCGGGTTACCACTTCATCTCGCCCTTCGCGACTTTCGCGCTCAGCTCCAGCGAGCTCTCTTCGCCCAGCGTCGGGTAGCGTTTTTTCATCGCGGCGATCAGCGCAGCAGAATCCTTGGCCTTCGCGGTTTCTTCATCGAAAGCTTTAATGTAGTCGGCGGTAAATTTCACGCTGGCCAGCGAGCGGCTGCTTTCCCCCAGATAGTGACCCGGCACCACGGTTGTCGGCTTCAGCGTTTCAATCGAATGCAGCGTTTCCAGCCAATCCGCATGAGATTGCGCGGTCTGCGTATCAGCCATCCACACATGAATGTTCTCGGCCACCACGACGCCACCGACCACTGCCTTGAGCGACGGAATCCACACGAAACTGCGATCCGGCTGTTTGCCGTCAAGCCCGACCACCTGCAATTTCTGCCCTTCAAGCATCAGGCTATCGCCCATTAGCACGCTCGGCACGATGGTTTTCGCTGGCACATCGGCGCCCATTTTCGGCCCCCAGAACGCGAGTTTGCCGGCGACGGTTTGGTTGATGTGGTCGACGGTCGGTTGCGAGGCCAGCACCTTGGCATTCGGGAACGCCTTGGTCAGGGTGTCGAGGCCGAAGTAGTAATCCGGGTCCCCGTGGCTGATGTAGATGGTGGTCAGTTGTTTGCCGCTGGCGCGAATCTTTTCTACCACTTGTTCGGCCTGGGATTTGCCGAACTGTGCGTCGACGAGGATCGCATCTTTCTCGCCGCTGACCAGCACCGAGGTCACCGGGAAAATCGCATTGGCGCCGGGGTTGTAAACATCCAGCGTCAGGTTGGCGGCCGCGGCATGCGCAGCGAAACCCAGCGAGGCGGTGGCGAGTAGAACGCGTTTGAGGGTGGTGAAGCCGATCATCTGTTGCTCCGGTGTTCGAATGTCTTGCTTGGCGATGGAACAGAGCTTAGTTGCCAGACTCAGTACAAAAAATGCGATGCTGGGACATAGTTTGTTTCTGAAAGCGGGCAAATCATGGATCGTCTCCAGGCAATGCGGGTGTTCGTCACGGTGGTGGATCTCGGTAGCCAGTCGGCGGCGGCTGATCATCTGGATCTTTCGCGGCCAGTGGTTTCACGCTACCTGGCGGAGCTCGAAGATTGGGTCGGCGCGCGCCTGATGCACCGCACCACGCGCAAGTTGAGTCTGACCGCGGCCGGCAGTGAAATCCTCCCGCGTTGTCGACAGATGATTGAGTTGTCGAGCGACATGCAGGCCGCCGTCAGCGAACCCCATGACGCGCCGCGCGGATTGCTGCGGATCAGCGTCAGCACCTCGTTCGGTCAGGCGCAACTGGCCGATGCGATGGCCGCGTACGTCAAACGCTATCCGGGGGTGAGCATCGATTTGCAGATGCTTGATCGCACGGTGAACCTGGTGGACGAACGCATCGACCTGGCGATTCGCACCAGCAACGATCTCGATCCCAACCTGATCGCTCGACGCCTGACTGTGTGCCGTTCGGTGGTGTGCGCGGCGCCGGCTTATCTGCAAGAACAGCCGATGCCTTTACGGGTGGAAGACCTGAGCCGCCACAACTGCCTGACGCACTCGTATTTCGGCAAGAGCCTGTGGCATTTCGAAGAGGATGGCGAACCGGTGTCGGTGCCGGTGCAGGGCAATATCAGCGCCAACGAGGCCAGCACATTATTGCGCGCAACGCTGGCCGGCGCCGGGGTGGCGATGCTGCCGACGTATCAGGCCGGTATGCATGTTCACAGCGGCGAACTGGTACGCCTGCTGCCCCACGCCGAACCACGCCAGATGAACATCTACGCGGTGTACGCCTCACGCAAACACATGCCGGCGGCGCTGCGCAGCATGCTGGATTTTCTGGTGCAGCGATTCCCCGAGAACCCTGCTTGGGACGTGGGATTTTAAAAGTCAAAAGATCGCAGCCTGCGGCAGCTCCTACACGGATCCATGTAGGAGCTGCCGCAGGCTGCGATCTTTTGATCTTGTTCTATGCTGAAAGTAATACCGCAGGGTATTTCGTTCAGAGGTGAACGCCATGAACATCAAAACAAGAAGGTACGCCGCGATTTTCATCACCTGCGCTGCCACGCTTGCGCTGTACGGCACCGCGGCCTGGCGGGTCGAGCAGTTGCGACAGCTGCCGCGTGAATACGCGAGCTGCAATTTCGAGCGCTGCATTCCGCACAATGCGTCGCTGAACGCACTGCGCTGACTTTGTAGGAGTGAGCCTGCTCGCGATAGCGGTGTGTCATTCAGATAAATTTTGACTGAAACACCGCTATCGCGAGCAGGCTCACTCCTACAGGGGGTTGTGGTGATTTCGGGTTACTGTTCGGTCTTCAAGCGATCGCGGAAGGCCTTTGGCGATATCCCCACCCGGCGCCGGAACAGGCGCGTGAAGTTGGTCGGATCAGAGAACCCCAATAACTCCGACATCTCGTAAATGGTCATGCTGGTGTACGTCAGCAAACGCTTGGCTTCCAGTAACTGACGTTCGTGCATGATCTGCAACGCCGGTTGCCCCGCCAGTTCACGGCACGTGCCATTAAGGTGCGACACCGAGATCCCCAGCCGATGCGCCAGATCCTCGACCTTCACATGCTGACGGTAAGTCTCTTCCACCAACTGAATAAACCCGTTCAGGTATTCGCGTTGACGCTGCGGCCGTTGACTCGCGTTATGCCGCACGATTGCCTGGCGACTGACCCAGACCATGATCACGCTGACCAGCGAATGCATGAGCATTTCCCGCGCCGGTTGATGGCCGTTGTACTCGGCCTGCAACGCGGTGAATAAACTGTTGAGGTAATCGCCGTCCTTGCCCGCCGGATAATTCTCGGTCTGCGCCAATGCGTGCACCGAGTCGCCCAGTTGCGCCTGCAAATGGTTGATCAGCGGTGTGGCGAGGGTGACGATAAAGCCTTCAACGTCCTCGGAAAAACGAAAGCCATGCACCGATAACGGCGGCAGAACCTGGATCGCAGGGGTCTGCAACTGCGTGCGATGGCCTTCGATTTCAAGCTCTGCCTGACCTTTGAAGACGAAGAGCAACTGGCACAAATCGGCGTGGCGGTGGGGTTTGATTTCCCATTGATGTTCGCGACTGCGGGAGGAAATGGTTTCACAGTGCAGCAAGTCAGGGGTCGGCCAATCCAGGCTTTCACCGTAGAGCTTGAACACTGGAATCGAAGGCAGGTCAGGCTTGTTCATCACTTCAATCCAGGCCTCGAGGTTTGCGGGCGATAATCGCACCGATTGGCAGAATGTACAGGTATCGGCTCAGTTTTCACCTTCAATTGACAGACCCGCAAGGGAAAAATGCAAGCACTCGATCCATAAAAATAAATCAGCGGCGATTGTCGCGCGAAGCTTGCGAGTCATAAAAACAATGAAAACGCTGAAAACCCAAGTTGCCATCATCGGCGCCGGCCCGTCCGGTTTGCTCCTCGGCCAGTTGTTGCACAACGCCGGCATCGACACCCTCATCCTCGAACGCCAGACACCCGATTATGTGCTCGGCCGCATCCGCGCCGGCGTGCTTGAACAAGGCATGGTAGAGCTGTTGCGTCAGGCTGGGGTGAGTCAGCGCATGGACGCTGAAGGACTGATTCACGGCGGCTTCGAACTGGCGCTCGACGGGCGTCAGGTGCACATCGATCTGCACGCGTTGACCGGCGGCAAGACCGTGATGATCTACGGCCAGACCGAAGTCACTCGCGACCTGATGGCCGCTCGTCGGGACGCTGGCGCGCAGACGATTTATTCCGCGAGCAATGTCGTTCCCCACGGCATGAAAAGCGACGAGGCTTTTGTCACCTTCGAAAAGGACGGTGAAACCTGGCGCGTCGATTGCGATTACATCGCCGGCTGCGATGGCTTCCATGGCGTGGCGCGGCAGTCGATTCCTGAGGATTGCCTGAAAGTGTTCGAGCGGGTTTATCCGTTCGGCTGGCTGGGCATTCTGGCCGACACGCCGCCGGTGCATGACGAGTTGGTCTACGCCCGCCACGAACGCGGTTTTGCCTTGTGCAGCATGCGTTCGGCGACGCGCACGCGTTACTACTTGCAGGTGCCGGCAGAAGAAAACGTCGCGGACTGGAGCGATCAGCGCTTCTGGGATGAACTGAAAAACCGCCTGCCAGTTGCACTGGCCGAAAAACTGGTCACCGGCCCTTCGATCGAAAAAAGCATCGCGCCGCTGCGCAGTTTTGTCGTTGAACCAATGCAATACGGGCGGATGTTTCTGGTCGGCGACGCCGCGCACATCGTCCCGCCCACCGGCGCCAAAGGTCTGAATCTGGCGGCAAGCGATGTCAGCACGCTGTTCAATATTCTGCTGAAGGTTTACCGCGAGGGGCGTATCGACTTGCTGGAGAAATACTCGGAGATCTGCCTGCGCCGCGTGTGGAAAGCCGAGCGATTTTCCTGGTGGATGACTTCGATGTTGCACCGTTTTGATGATCACGATGCGTTCAGTCAGCGCATCAGTGCCTCGGAACTGGACTACTTTGTCAGTTCAGAAGCGGGCCGAAAAACCATTGCAGAAAATTACGTCGGACTTCCTTATGAGGCTATCGAATAGCCTGCTACCGACTTACACTGGCGAGCATCCCCGCTCGCCTGACGAACTGCGGGACTCTCACTGCCCGCAGGTTTTGCCCGTGACCAATCTCAATCACCCCGAAACGCCCAACCCGGCCATTCGCAGCGTGCTGGTGGCGCTGATGATGGCGATCTTTCTCGGTGCGCTGGATCAGACCATCGTCGCCGTGTCGATGCCGGCCATCTCCGCCCAATTCAAAGACGTCAGCCTGCTGGCCTGGGTGATTTCCGGGTACATGGTGGCGATGACCGTGGCGGTGCCGATCTACGGCAAGCTCGGCGATCTGTACGGGCGACGCAAACTGATGCTGTTCGGTATGGGCCTGTTCACCCTGGCCTCGCTGTTCTGCGGCATGGCGCAAAGCATGGAACAACTGGTGCTGGCGCGGATCCTTCAGGGCATCGGCGCCGGCGGGATGATTTCGGTGAGTCAGGCGATCATCGGCGACATCGTGCCGCCGCGTGAGCGCGGGCGTTATCAGGGGTATTTCAGCAGCATGTACGCGGTGGCCAGCGTTGCCGGGCCGGTGCTTGGCGGCTACATGACCGAATACCTGTCGTGGCGTTGGGTGTTTCTGATCAACCTGCCGCTGGGACTTGGCGCTTACTGGGTCGCGCACCGCAACTTGCGCGGGCTGCCGATTCCGCAACGCAAACCGATCATCGATTATGTCGGCACCGTGCTGATGATCATTGGCCTGACCGCGCTGCTGTTGGGCATCACTCAGGTGGGTCAGGGTCATGCGTGGCGCAGCGCTGAAGTGCTCGGGTTGTTTGCCTGCGCGGTGGTGGTGCTGGCGATTTTCGTCTGGCACGAACGTCGGGCGCGGGAGCCGTTGCTGCCGATGCATCTGTTCGCCAATCGCAATGCGCTGCTGTGCTGGTGCACGATTTTCTTCACCAGTTTCCAGGCGATTTCCTTGATCGTGCTGATGCCGTTGCGCTTTCAAAGCGTCACCGGCGCCGGCGCGGACAGTGCGGCGTTGCACTTGTTGCCATTGGCGATGGGCCTGCCGATTGGTGCGTATTTCGCCGGTCGCCGCACGTCAGTGACCGGGCGCTACAAACCGCAGATTTTGACCGGCGCGATTCTGATGCCGATTGCCGTGTTGGGCATGGCCTTCAGTCCACCGGAGGCGACGTTGATCAGTGGATTGTTCATGTTGCTCTGCGGGATCGCCAGCGGCATGCAGTTCCCGACCTCGCTGGTCGGCACGCAGAACTCGGTGGAACAACGCGACATCGGCGTGGCCACCAGCACCACCAACCTGTTCCGCTCGCTGGGCGGCGCGGTAGGAGTGGCGTTGATGTCGGCGCTGCTGTTGGCGTTGTTGCAGGATTCCAGTTTCGCTCATTTGGCGAGCAGTTCGCTGATGAGTGAGGGGCATTCCGGGAATGTCTTGCTGGACGGCCTCAACGCGGCACCGGGGGATGCGCAGAATGCCTTGCGCGCGGAGTTGCTGGTGACGTTCCGGCATTTGTTGTGGGTGAGTGCGGCGGTGTCGCTGCTTGGATTGGCGGCGGCGATTGCCATGCCGAACAACCTGCTGCGCGGGCGTGAGCACGGCGCAAAATAACCGCCGTAACACTGTCCCCTTGTGGGAGCGAGCTTGCTCGCGAAAGCGGTATGTCATTCAACGATGATGTTGTCTGACACGACGCCTTCGCGAGCAAGCCCGCTCCCACAGGTGAAGCAGCGTTCACTTAGGGGCTGTAGTAACCGACCGCGACGAGGAAATGCCCGACCTTTTTCAGGTAGGCATGTTTGTCTTCGATCTTGCCGGTCACCGGGTTTTTCCAGCGATACTCATACTCGCCTTCATCCTGCTTGCCGATCAGCGCCAGAATCGGCTCGCCCACCGGTTTGCCCTCCGGATCCTTGACCTTGCCAAAGTCGGTATTGATCAGTCGCAGATTGGTGCCGTGGGCAACGTAGCGCTGGGTATTCAGGTCAACCACAAACACATACAAGTCATCCTGCAAATACCCGCCCTTGAGCGAGTTGATCGCCGTCAGCGTGCCCTTCTCGTCTTTGCTCAGATCCGCCGCGGCTTTATCCAGCAGGGCTTTGGCTTGTTCAGCGGAGGCGCGCGGCAGGTAATAACCGACCGCGAGAATCCGCTGACCGATGCGCTGATAGAACACGTGCTTGCGCTCGACCTTGCCGTCAGACCAATTCTGCCAGCGGTATTCGGCTTGCTGAATGCCATTGCCTTCCGGCACCAACAACGCCTGCTTGAAGGCTTTCTGCAAATCCGGCCCGAGCACTTCGCTGACATCGCGGCCAATCAGCGCTGACGACGGCCCACCGCTGGCGAGCATCACGCCTTTGGTGTCGACCACAAACACGTAGCGATCCTTGTCGACAAACTCGCCCTGACGACTGAAGGCCGCGAAGGCCTTGTCGCCGTTGTCGTGGTAGTAAGCCAGCGCTTTTTCCAGCAGGGCGATGGCCGCCTGGCTGTCATCTTTTGCGGCGGTCGCGGCGCTGGCCTGACCGAACCCGGCCAATACCAGCAAACAGAGCCAGGCGAATTTTTGCACAAACCCCATGACGCATCCCTCGTTCTTGTTGGTGTTTCAAGAGCGTAGACGGGTTGCGCGGATGTATGGATATTCAGAATGATGCAGGGGATTGCAAAGCCCTGTGGCTAAACGCGTCCCTGTGGCGAGGGGATTTATCCCCGTTGGAGTGCGAAGCGCTCCCCTGCATTTCTAAAGTGACACCGAGTTCTCAGGCTTTGGGGCTGCTTCGCAACCCATCGGGGATAAATCCCCTCACCACAAAAGCCCACTCGGCAACGGATCGGTGTTTATGGCCGGGAATTGATCTGCTGCTGCAAGTTCTGGATCTGCGCCTGCAAGGTGTTGATGGTGCGGGTCATCTGCCCACGGAATGCGTCGAACTCGGCGGTGTTGCCGCCGCCCTGTGGCGCTGTCGGGCGATTGTCCTGCTCGCTTTTAAGCACAACGATGTCCTGCTCCAGACGTTCGATGGCCGCGCTCGGATTGCCTTGCTTCTTCAACGCCGCAATATCAGCGCCGAGGCTCTTGAACTGCGCATCGAAAGCCTTCAACTGCGTATCGACCTTGCTGGTGTCCGCTGGAGTGCTTTTCAGCGTCGCCAGTTCTGCGCTCAAGGCTTTGACCTGCGCCTGCAACTGGGTATTGGCGGTCTGCTGCTCGGTGGTCTGCGCGGTCATCTGCGCCAGACGCTTGTCCAGATCACTGGCCTGCCCCGCGACGCCTTGCTGCTGTTTGTTCTGATCGAGCAGTTTTTCTTCCAACTGCTTGATCTGCAACTTCAAGGCTTCGCTGTCGCTGGTGACGTTGCTCTGGCTGGCGACGACTTTGCCGGAAATATCCTGCAAGCGCCCCGCCGCTTCTTCACTGATCCGCGCGAAGCTTTCCTGAGTCGCGACCAGTTGCTGCTCCATCAATGAAATCTGCTGAAAGCTCCACCAGGCCAGGCCGATGAAAGCAAAAAACAACGCGCCGACCAGAGCCCAGAGCGGCCCGGTGCTGGCGGCTTTGACCTTGACCACTGGCGCTGTGCGCGAATGCACGGTGGTGCGGGCGGTGGTCGGAATGTCATCGTCGTCGAAGGTGTCGGCACGCAGGCTCGGCACATCATCGAAATCGTCGTGGGCATCATTACGCATGGACATTGAGGCAACCTTTGTAAAACGCGGTGATGGCTAAATGCTGCGAAGTATAACCCGCTCAGCCGCAGGCATTGACCCTCAACCGAGGGCGCGGTTCAGTGCTCCCCGACCAAGTGAGCTCAACGAATGTCCTGGGCTTTCCACCAGCCGCAGAACTCATCGAGCGCCGTCCACAGGCTGACTTGCGGATCGTAGTCCAGATAATGCCGCGCGCGGCTGATGTCGAGGGTGAAATTTTTCTTCATCACCTGCATGCCCAACCGCGACAGCGTCGGCTCCGGACGCCCGGGCCAGAGTTTGCACGCGCCTTCATTCAGCGCCGCGACGCTGTAAGCCAGGCCATAGGAACGGTACTTGGTGACCTGTGGGACTTCCATCTTGCGCATCACGTAATTGACCACATCCCACAACGGCACCGGCGCACCGTTGCTGATGTTGTAGGCCTTGCCCAGCGCCGAACCGGCGGCGAGCAGACTGCTGAGCATCGCTTCGTTGAGGTTCTGCACACTGGTGAAATCGACTTTATTCAGGCCGTTGCCGATGATCGCCAGACGGCCCTTGCGCTGCATATTCAGCAGGCGCGGGAAGATGCTCATGTCGCCGGCGCCGGTAACGAAACGCGGGCGCAGGGCGATGGTTTCCAGACCGAATTCTTGGGCGCCGAAAACCTTTTGTTCGGCCAGATATTTAGTCGCCGCGTAGTGATGTTTGAAGCGCTTGGGCACTTGCTCTTCGGTCAGGTTGAGGTGGTCGCGGCCGTCGAAATAGATCGACGGCGACGACAGGTGCACCAGGCGCCGGACGCGCTGCTTCAGGCAGGCTTCGACGATGTTTTCTGTGACCTGCACGTTGCCCTGATGAAAGTCCTGATAGCGCCCCCACAGCCCGACGGCCCCGGCGCAGTGCACCACGGCTTCGACATCGCGGCAGAGTTCGCGCGCCAGCTCGGCATCGCTCAGATCGCCGGGCACAAACTCGGCGCCACGGCGTACCAGATGCTCGACGCTTTCGGCCCGGCGCCCGTTGACCCGCACGTCCAGGCCCTGCTCCAGAGCGAAACGCGCAAAGCGTCCACCAATGAAGCCGCTTGCGCCGGTGACCAGAATTTTCATGCACAACTCCAACAGAAAAGCAGCTGCGAGCGTCAAGCTTCGAGCTACAAGTAAAAACGGTGCGCAAGCCCACAACTTGCCGCTTGCAGCTTGACGCTTACAGCTGTTTCCAAGGCACTAGCCATTGTGCTGAAGCGCGCACCAATTGCTCGGTCAGCAAGCCGAGCAACTGACCGCCATTGCGCCAATGATGCCAGTACAGCGGCACGTCGATCGGTTTATCTGGCAACAGTTCGCGCAATTCGCCGCGTTGCAGTTGCTCGCGCACTTGCAGTTCCGGCACCAGTCCCCAACCCAATCCGGCTTCGGTCAGACGGATAAAACCTTCCGAAGACGGACACAAATGGTGCTCGAATCCGCCGTCGACACCCAGCGACGCCAAATAGCGATGCTGAAGAAAATCATCCGGGCCGAACACCAGCGCCGGGGTGCGCGGCAGTTGCTCGGCGCGCACGCCATCGGGGAAATGCCGCTCGATAAACGCCGGGCTGGCCAGCGCGCGATAACGCATCGCGCCGAGCAACACGCTACGCGCACCCGCCACCGGTCGTTCGCTGGCGCACAAGCACGCGGCCACTTCACCGGCACGCATGCGTTTGAGGCCGACGGTCTGGTCTTCGACGATCAGATCCAGCAATAAATGTTGCTCGGCGCAGAAATCGCCGACTGCCTGCGCCCACCACGTCGCGAGGCTGTCGGCGTTCAGCGCAATGCGCAGGCGCTCCGGCAAGCCCTCTTCGTCCAAGGCTGGGACGAGGGTTTGCAGGTCGCGCTCAAGCAAGCGCACCTGCTGCACATGGTTGAGCAAACGCCGGCCGATTTCCGTGGGCGACGGCGGCGTGCCGCGCACCAGCACCGGCTGGCCGACCCGCGCCTCCAGCAGCTTGATTCGTTGCGAGATCGCCGATTGCGACAACCCGAGAATCTGCGCGGCGCGCTCGAATCCGGCTTGCTCAACCACAGCGGCCAGAGCAGACAGCAATTTGTAGTCGAACATCAGTTTTCCTAATGAGCGATCAGCACTATTGGTTTTTCTTATACAGGTTTCGCCCGGAGAATAGCCAGCAAGCACTCTTTATCAAGGAACACTGCAATGGCTGGCGAAACCTCTCTCACAACCTTGTTGCGCAGCATGAGCCCGCAACTCAACGCCGGCGAATACGTGTTCTGCACCCTGCGCGACAGCCAATTGCCGGAAGGTCTGGAGACCATCGGCAGCTTCCGCGAGCAGGAAGGTCTGACGGTGATTCTCGAACGTTCCCACGCTGAACAGGCTGGTTTCAGCTTCGACTACGTCGCCGCGTGGATCACCCTCAACGTGCATTCAGCGCTGGAAGCCGTCGGCCTCACCGCCGCGTTTGCCACGGCATTGGGCAAGGCCGGGATCAGTTGCAACGTGATCGCCGGCTACTACCACGATCATTTGTTTGTCGGTCAGTCCGACGCCGAACGCGCGATGCAGGTCCTGCGCGACTTGGCAGCCAACGCGGAGTAATTGTTATGTGGCAAAGCTATGTGAACGGCCTGCTGGTGGCGTTCGGGCTGATCATGGCGATCGGCACGCAAAACGCGTTTGTATTGGCGCAGAGCCTGCGGCGCGAGCATCACTTGCCAGTGGCCGCATTGTGCGTGGTTTGCGATGCGCTGCTGGTCGCCGCCGGCGTGTTCGGGCTGGCGACGATTCTGGCGCAGAACCCGACGCTGCTGGCGATCGCTCGCTGGGGCGGCGCGACGTTTCTGATCTGGTACGGCAGCCAGGCGCTGCGCCGGGCGTGCTCGAAACAGAGCCTGAATCAGGGCGAGAATCAGACCGTGCGTTCGCTGCGCGCGGTGATGCTCAGCGCGTTGGCGGTGACGTTGCTCAACCCGCACGTTTATCTGGATACGGTTTTACTGATCGGTTCGCTGGGGGCGCAGCAATCGGTGCCAGGCGCTTATGTGGTCGGTGCTGCGAGTGCTTCGCTGTTGTGGTTTTTCACCTTGGCACTCGGCGCGGCGTGGCTGGCACCGTGGTTGGCACGGCCGAGCACGTGGCGAATTCTCGATCTGGTGGTGGCGTTGATGATGTTCACCGTGGCCGGGCAATTAATTATCGCCAACTGATTTATTCCAAAAGGCTCTGGAACCTCTATCCCACACAGTTGTTGCGTGGTTATGGCGCAACCCCGGTGCTATGATCCAACCCCTGCGCCGCAAAGAGTAAAAACTCGCCGGTGCATTTCTGGCCGCCCGTGATCGGCCTTGCGCTCACCGCAACAGACCTGATTAGGAGAATCATCATGGCTTTCGAATTGCCGCCGCTGCCTTACGCACACGATGCCCTGCAGCCGCACATTTCCAAGGAAACCCTGGAATACCACCACGACAAGCACCACAACACCTACGTCGTGAACCTGAACAACCTGGTGCCAGGCACCGAGTTCGAAGGCAAGACCCTGGAAGAAATCGTCAAGACTTCCTCGGGCGGTATCTTCAACAACGCCGCTCAGGTCTGGAACCACACTTTCTACTGGAACTGCCTGGCGCCAAACGCCGGCGGTCAACCAACCGGCGCGCTGGCTGAAGCCATCAACGCAGCCTTCGGTTCGTTCGACAAGTTCAAGGAAGAGTTCAGCAAAACCTCGATCGGCACCTTCGGTTCCGGCTGGGGCTGGCTGGTGAAAAAGGCTGACGGTTCCCTGGCTCTGGCCAGCACCATCGGCGCCGGCAACCCGCTGACCAGCGGCGACACCCCGCTGCTGACCTGCGACGTCTGGGAACACGCTTACTACATCGACTACCGCAACGTTCGTCCTAAGTACGTCGAAGCGTTCTGGAACCTGGTCAACTGGAAGTTCGTTGCTGAGCAGTTCGAAGGCAAAACCTTCACCGCTTAAGCTGCGCGCCAGTCAAAAAACCCGGCTTCGGCCGGGTTTTTTTATGCCATCGTTCCCACGCTCCTGCGTGGGAATGCAGCCCGGGACGCTCCGCGTCACTGGACGCGGAGCGTCCCTAGAGGCATTCCCACGCAGAGCGTGGGAACGATCGATCGCAGCCTTCGGCAGCTCCTACGTGAAAATGGCGTTTCTCCCACAGAAAATGCAGCCTCACGCCGCTTGCTGCCGTGGCGCAGAGGGCTAACATCAATCAAAGGAAAAATTGTCAGACAGCACTCAAGTTGAGGGCCAATACAACCGACACAGTACTAATCGGGCGAAGACGCCACAGAGCAGCATTTCGGCCAACGCCACGGGTAATTCATTCGGGGCCTGATTGTCCCTTTGACTGCCAACACGGGATTGCCAATACTCATGGCAACTTGACGCTACCCGCACGGATTAAGGAATAACCCTTTGAAGCTGGAACTCAAGAACAGCTTGTCGGTGAAGTTGCTCCGGGTCGTGCTCCTGTCGGCATTGATCGTCGGCGTGGTCTTGAGCTGCGCGCAGATCGTGTTCGATGCCTATAAAACACGTCAAGCGGTTGCCGGCGACGCCGAACGCATCCTCGACATGTTCCGCGACCCCTCGACCCAGGCGGTTTACAGCCTCGATCGGGAGATGGGCATGCAGGTGATCGAGGGCCTGTTCCAGGACGACGCCGTGCGCCAGGCCTCCATCGGTCATCCCAACGAAGCCATGCTCGCGCAGAAATCCCGCGACTTGCAGCATTCCAACAGCCGTTGGCTGACCGACCTGATCCTCGGTCAGGAACGTACCTTCACCACGCAACTGGTGGGGCGCGGGCCCTATAGCGAGTATTACGGCGACTTGAGCATCACCCTCGATACCGCCACTTATGGCGAAGGTTTTATCGTCAGCTCGGTGATCATTTTCATCTCCGGCGTATTGCGTGCACTGGCCATGGGTCTGGTGCTGTATCTGGTTTATCACTGGCTACTGACCAAACCGCTGTCGCGGATCATCGAGCACCTCACCGAGATCAACCCCGATCGCCCCAGCGAACACAAGATTCCGCAACTCAAGGGCCACGAGAAAAACGAGCTGGGCCTCTGGATCAACACCGCTAACCAGTTACTTGAATCGATCGAACGTAATACTCACCTGCGCCACGAAGCGGAAAACAGCCTGCTGCGCATGGCCCAATACGACTTCCTCACGGGTTTGCCGAACCGTCAGCAATTGCAGCAGCAACTGGACAAAATCCTGGTCGACGCCGGTAAGCTGCAACGCCGCGTTGCGGTGCTGTGTGTAGGACTGGACGATTTCAAAGGCATCAACGAACAATTCAGCTACCAGACCGGCGACCAACTGCTGCTGGCTCTGGCCGATCGCTTGCGCGCCCACAGCGGCCGCCTCGGCGCCCTCGCCCGTCTGGGTGGCGACCAGTTTGCGCTGGTGCAGGCCGACATCGAGCAGCCTTACGAAGCGGCGGAACTGGCGCAAAGCATTCTGGATGATCTGGAAGCGGCGTTCGCCCTCGACCATCAGGAAATCCGTCTGCGCGCGACCATCGGCATCACTCTGTTCCCGGAGGATGGCGACAGCACCGAGAAGCTGTTGCAGAAAGCCGAGCAGACCATGACCCTGGCCAAAACCCGCTCGCGCAACCGTTATCAGTTCTACATCGCCAGCGTCGACAGCGAGATGCGCCGTCGCCGCGAGCTGGAGAAAGATCTGCGCGATGCCTTGCTGCGCGATCAGTTCTACCTCGTCTATCAGCCGCAGATCAGCTACCGCGATCACCGCGTGGTCGGCGTCGAAGCGCTGATTCGCTGGCAGCATCCAGAACACGGTCTGGTGCCGCCGGATCTGTTTATTCCACTGGCGGAACAGAACGGCACGATCATCGCGATTGGCGAGTGGGTACTGGATCAAGCCTGCAAGCAATTGCGCGACTGGCACGATCAGGGTTTCGCCGACCTGCGCATGGCGGTGAACCTGTCCACCGTGCAATTGCACCACGCCGAGTTGCCGCGCGTGGTCAACAACCTGCTGCAGATGTACCGCTTGCCGCCGCGCAGTCTGGAACTGGAAGTCACCGAAACCGGCCTGATGGAAGACATCAGCACTGCTGCGCAACACTTGCTGAGCCTGCGCCGTTCCGGTGCGCTGATCGCCATCGACGACTTCGGTACCGGTTATTCATCGCTGAGTTATCTGAAAAGTCTGCCGCTGGACAAGATCAAGATCGACAAGAGCTTCGTCCAGGATCTGCTCGATGACGACGACGATGCGACCATCGTTCGCGCGATCATTCAATTGGGCAAAAGCCTTGGCATGCAGGTGATTGCCGAGGGCGTGGAAACCGCCGAACAGGAAAGCTACATCATTTCCGAAGGTTGCCACGAAGGTCAGGGTTACTTCTACAGCAAGCCGCTGCCGGCGCGTGAGTTGAGCGTTTATCTCAAACAGGCGCAGCGCAGTAACGCAGCTATTTTATAAAGCAAAAGATCGCAGCCTGCGGCAGCTCCTACATTTGCAATGCGTTCCCCTGTAGGCGCTGCCGCAGGCTGCGATCTTTTGATCTAAGCCAATCCCTGCGTAAATAAGAAATATTTCCAGCCACAACCCTTTACACATAATGCGAAAGATTTGCATTATGTCGCAGTTTTGCGCACCCCCGCGCCTGTCCCATAAACCACCGAAGCAGGATGTTCGCCATGATTCGTATGCCTCTGGCTACCGCCAGTCTGCTGGCCATCGCTATTTCCCTCGCCGGTTGCGGCGAAGGTAAAGACAAGGCCGCCGCACCGGCCACGCCGACTCCAGCCGCCAGCACCACCGCACCTGCGGCTGCTCCTGCCGCTGCCGGTAAAGTCGACGAAGCCGCCGCCAAGGCTGTGGTCGCGCACTACGCCGACATGGTCTTCGCCGTTTACAGCGATGCCGAATCTACCGCGAAAACCCTGCAAACCGCCGTCGACGCTTTCCTCGCCAAGCCGAACGCCGACACGCTGAAAGCCGCTCGCGAAGCCTGGATCGCTGCTCGCGTTCCTTACCTGCAGAGCGAAGTGTTCCGCTTCGGCAACACCATCATTGACGATTGGGAAGGTCAGGTTAACGCCTGGCCACTGGACGAGGGTCTGATCGACTACGTCGACAAATCCTACGAGCACGCACTGGGTAACCCGGGCGCGACCGCCAACATCATCGCCAACACTGAAATCCAGGTCGGCGAAGACAAGGTCGATGTCAAAGACATCACCCCGGAAAAACTCGCCAGCCTCAATGAGCTGGGCGGTTCCGAAGCCAACGTTGCCACCGGCTACCACGCCATCGAATTCCTGCTGTGGGGCCAGGACTTGAACGGCACCGGCCCTGGCGCTGGTAACCGTCCGGCTTCCGATTACCTCGAAGGCGCCGGCGCCACTGGCGGTCACAACGATCGTCGTCGCGCTTACCTGAAAGCCGTGACCCAACTGCTGGTCAGCGATCTGGAAGAAATGGTTGGTAACTGGAAGCCGAACGTGGCTGACAACTACCGCGCCACGCTGGAAGCCGAGCCAGGCGAAAGCGGCCTGCGCAAAATGTTGTTCGGCATGGGCAGCCTGTCGCTGGGTGAACTGGCGGGCGAGCGCATGAAGGTTTCCCTGGAAGCCAACTCGCCGGAAGACGAACACGACTGCTTCAGCGATAACACGCACAACTCGCAGTTCTACGATGCCAAGGGCATTCGTAACGTCTACCTGGGCGAATACACCCGCGTTGACGGCACCAAGATGACCGGCGCCAGCCTGTCGTCGCTGGTGGTCAAAGCCGACCCGGCTGCCGACACCGCGCTGAAAGCCGACCTGGCTGCCACCGAAGCGAAGATGCAGGTCATCGTTGATCACGCCAACAAGGGTGAGCACTACGACCAGTTGATCGCGGCCGGTAACACCGCTGGCAACCAGATCGTCCGCGACGCCATCGCCTCCTTGGTCAAGCAGACCGGTTCGATCGAAGCCGCTGCCGGCAAACTGGGCATCAGCGACCTGAACCCGGACAACGCTGATCACGAGTTCTGATCACAACGTCCGCATCAAAAAAAGGCGACCTTCGGGTCGCCTTTTTCATCCCTGATGTTCACAGTCCCATGTAGGAGCTGCCGAAGGCTGCGATCTTTTGATCTGTCTTTTTAAAAGCAAGGTCAAAAGATCGCAGCCTTCGGCAGCTCCTACAGGGGTTTTGCATTTGCGCTGTATCAAGCAAACGATAATTCCTCTTATTCAAACCCCCTCGCCCTGTTAGACTTTGCGCCTTTATTTTCGCTCGTCCGCAGGATGTCTGATGCCCTCGCTGCCTCTTCGCTTGTTCGCACTGTTCATGGCCCTGGGCCTGAGTGCCTGCGATGACGCCCCGCGTTTCACCAAGGCTGAGCCCGGTGAAGCGCGATCCGGCGGGGCGGCGACTGTGCGCAAGACTGATCAGAACGCGTTTTCCCTGCCGTCGGCCAATCTGCCGCCGTCGCGCCGGGTCGATTTCAGCGTCGGCAACAGCTTTTTCCGCAATCCGTGGGTGATCGCCCCGGCGACCACCACCGCCCGCGATGGCCTCGGCCCGCTGTTCAACACCAACGCCTGCCACAACTGCCACATCAAGGACGGTCGCGGACATCCGCCGACGCCCGGTGCGTCGAATGCCGTGTCGATGCTGGTGCGCCTGTCGATTCCTGACACGCCGGCCTACGCCAAACTCATCGAGCAGGTCGGCATCGTGCCGGAGCCGGTGTATGGCGGGCAGTTTCAGGACATGGCGATCCCCGGCGTCACCCCGGAAGGCAAGGTGCGCGTCGATTACACGCCAGTGCCGGTACGTTTCAAGGACGGCACCGAAGTCGAATTGCGCAAACCGCTGTTGCAGATCACTCAACTCGGCTACGGCCCGATGCACCCGGACACGCGTTTTTCCGCACGCGTCGCCCCACCGATGATCGGCCTCGGCCTGCTCGAAGCGATCCCCGAAGAAGCCATCCTCGCCAACGCCGCCGCACAGGCCAAAGCGAAAAACGGCATCAATGGCCGGCCAAACCAGGTCTGGGATGACGAACTGCAAAAAACCGTCATGGGCCGATTTGGCTGGAAAGCCGGGCAGCCGAATCTCAATCAACAGAATGTTCACGCGTTTTCAGGTGATATGGGCCTGACGACCAGCCTGAGACCGTTCGATGATTGCACCGACGCGCAAACCGCCTGCAAGCAGGCGCCGAGCGGCAATGGCCCGGACGGCGAACCGGAAGTCAGCGACAACATCCTGCGTCTGGTGCTGTTCTACAGCCGCAACCTCGCAGTACCCGCACGCCGTGGCGTTAACGATGCAGAGGTCATCGCCGGCAAGAACCTGTTTTTCCAGGCCGGTTGCGACTCGTGCCACACGCCGAAATACACCACCGCCGCCAACGCCGCCGAACCTGAACTGGCCAATCAAATTATTCGCCCGTACAGCGATCTGCTGCTGCATGACATGGGCGACGGTCTGGCCGACAACCGTACGGAATTCCAGGCCTCCGGCCGCGACTGGCGCACGCCGCCGTTGTGGGGGATTGGCCTGACGCAAGCGGTCAGCGGTCACACACAGTTTTTGCATGACGGTCGCGCGCGCAATCTGCTCGAAGCGGTGCTCTGGCACGGCGGCGAAGCGACGGCGGCGCAGCAACAGGTTTTATCTTTCAATGCCGAGCAGCGCGCTGCGCTGCTGGCGTTTCTGAACTCACTTTAAACACTGAAAAAGAATCGGGAGCCCGACATGTTCCGTCCCAAGCTACTGTTCACCAGCCTTGCCGCGCTCGCCCTCGGCGCCTGCTCGCCGCAGGATCCGCAAGCGGTCACCTCGGCGGCCATCGCCAAATCGGTGATCCTGCCGACTTACACTCGCTGGGTCGAAGCCGACAAGCAACTGGCGGTCAGCGCCCTCGCCTACTGCCAGGGCAAAGAAACCCTGGAGACCGCTCGCGCCGACTTCCTGCACGCGCAGAAAGCCTGGGCCGAGTTGCAACCGCTGCTGATCGGGCCGCTGGCTGAAGGCAACCGCGCCTGGCAAGTCCAGTTCTGGCCGGACAAGAAGAATCTGGTCGGTCGTCAGGTCGAGCAACTGGTCGTCGCTCAGCCACAAATCGATGCTGCCGCTTTGGCCAAATCAAGTGTGGTTGTTCAGGGTCTGTCGGCTTACGAATACATCCTGTTCGACGCCAAGCCTGATGTGGCCAACGACGAGCAGAAAGCCAAATATTGCCCACTGCTGATCGCCATCGGCGAGCGTCAGAAGCAACTGGCCGAAGAGATTTTGCAGAGCTGGAACAACACCGACGGCATGCTCGCGCAGATGTCCAAGTTCCCCAACCAGCGCTACGCCGACTCCCACGAAGCGATCGCCGATCTGCTGCGCGTACAAGTCACCGCGCTGGATACCCTGAAGAAAAAACTCGGCACGCCAATGGGCCGCCAGAGCAAAGGCGTGCCACAGCCGTTCCAGGCCGATGCATGGCGCAGCCAGTCTTCGTTGACCGCGCTGGAAGCCAGCCTCACCGCCGCGAAAACCGTGTGGGAAGGCGTCGACAACAAAGGCCTGCGTGGTCTGTTGCCTGCTGAGCAAAAGCCATTGGCGGACAAGATCGACGCTGCTTACGCTGCCTCGCTGAAACTGTTCGACAGCACTCAGCGCTCGCTCGGCGAAATGCTTGAAGACGACGCCGGTCGTCAGCAACTCAACGACATCTACGACAGCCTCAACGTCGTCCATCGCCTGCACGAAGGCGAACTGGCCAAGGCGCTGGGCATCCAACTGGGCTTTAACGCCAACGACGGTGACTGATGAGGGCAAGTGCCATGCTGCGACGCCAGGCTCTGACTTTAGCTAGTACGCTGCTGGGAGCAGTGACACTGGGCGGCTGGACGCTGTTCAAACGCAAGGATCAGAGCCCGCTGCTGCTGTCGGCGCGCGATGACACCGACGGCAAGCACTACGCCGTCGGCTATCGGCTGGACGGCACGCGGGTGTTCGCCACTGAAGTCGGCCAGCGTTGCCACGACATCATTAATCATCCGACGCAGCCGATTGCGCTGTTCGTCGCGCGGCGTCCGGGTACCGAGAGTTACCTGATCGACCTGCGCGACGGCACGTTGCTGCAGACAGTGACCTCGCAGCCGAACCGGCACTTCTACGGCCACGCCGTGGTGCACAAAGACGGCGAGTACCTGTACGCCACCGAAAACGACACGACCGATCCTGGCCGTGGTTTGCTCGGTGTGTACAAGTTCGAAGGCGAGCGGCTGGTGCACAGCGGCGAGATTTCCACCCACGGCCTCGGCCCGCATCAGGTGTCATGGATGCCCGATGGCGAGACGCTGGTGGTGGCCAACGGCGGGATTCGTACCGAGGCGGAAAGCCGCGTCGACATGAACCTCAGCGCCATGGAGCCGAGCCTGGTGCTGATGCAGCGCGACGGTACGCTGCTGAGCAAGGAAACCCTCGCCCAGCAGATGAACAGCGTGCGCCATTTGGGTATCGCCAGCGACGGCACCATCGTTGCCGGTCAGCAATTCATGGGCGCGTCGCATGAGCGCTCGGAGCTGCTGGCGATCAAGCGTCCGGGGCAGCCATTTGTGGCGTTCCCGGTGCCTGAGCATCAGTTGCAGTCGATGGGGCATTACACCGCCAGCGTTGCCGTGCACAGTGATTTGCGTCTGGTCGCACTGACGGCACCGCGTGGCAATCGTTTCTTTATCTGGGATCTGGACAGCGGCGAAGTGCGCCTCGATGCGCCGTTGCCGGATTGCGCGGGTGTCGGTGCGGTGCAGGATGGATTCGTTGTGACCTCCGGTCAGGGCCGCTGCCGCTACTACGATTGCCGTCAGGATGAACTGCTGGCCAAGCCGCTGGAACTGCCGGCGGGGCTCTGGGACAACCATTTGCACCTGATGGCCTGAACCCACCGCAAAAGATCGCAGCCTTCGGCAGCTCCTACCTTGGAATGCATTCCCCTGTAGGAGCTGCCGAAGGCTGCGATCTTTTGCTGTGTCGGCAGTTGGATTCCCTGCCGCTCTCGGAGTAATGTTCGGGCCTGTCTCACCTGATTTATCCAAGGAAATGGAAATATGCTGCGTCGCCGCATGCTGATCATGTTGGGTGTTGTCTTGTTGATCGTCCTGGTCTTGGGCGGCTACAAAGCCTTTTCGATCTACACAATGATCCAGGGCTTCTCCAAACCGAAACCGCCGATCAGCGTTGCCGTGGCCACCGCCGCCGAGCGCCCGTGGCAGATGCGCTTGCCCACCGTCGGCACGCTCAAGGCACTGCAAGGCGTCGAGCTGAGCCTGGAAGTCGCCGGCACCGTCACTGAACTCAAATTCGAATCCGGGCAAAAGGTCAAAGCCGGGCAACCGTTGCTGCAACTCGACAGCGCCGTCGAAACCGCCCTGCTGGAAACCGCCAAGGCTGATCTGGGCCTCGCGCAACTGGACTTCGGCCGTGGCGCGCAACTGGTCGACAGCCGCGCCATCTCCAAAGGCGAGTACGACCGCCTCTCCGCCGTGCTGCAAAAGAACAAAGCCACGGTTAATCAGCTCAACGCCTCGCTGGCGAAAAAACGCATCCTCGCGCCGTTCAGCGGCACCATCGGCATCCGTCAGGTCGACATCGGCGACTACCTCGCCAGCGGCACCAAGATCGCCACGTTGCAGGACTTGAGCAGCCTCTACGCCGACTTCTACCTGCCCGAACAATCGGTGCCGAAACTGGCCATCGGCCAACCGGTACAAATCTCGGTCTCGGCATATCCGGGGCAAAACTTCGCCGGCAAGATCAGCGCGATCAACCCGATTGTTGAAAGCACCACGCGCAACATTCTGATCCGCGCCACCCTGGCCAACCCGGACGGCAAATTATTGCCGGGCATGTTCACCAGCCTTGAAGTGTTGCTACCCGATCCGCAAAAACACATCGTCGTGCCGGAAAGCGCGATCACCTACACCCTCTACGGCAACTCGATCTATGTGGTCGGGCAGAAGAAAGCCGAGGACGGCACCGTCGAAAAGGATGACAAGGGCCAACCAGTACTGATCGCCGAGCGGCGTTTCATCGAAACCGGTGAGCGCCGTGATGGCCTGGTGATGATCAACAAGGGCGTGCAGAGCGGCGAAGAAGTAGTGACGGCTGGCCAGATCAAACTGGACAACGGTGCACGCATCGCCATCAGCGACGACAAGACCCTCGGCGAGCAGAACAGTCCGCCTCGCGCCGACTGATCAAGGAATCCCCATGGCTTTTACCGATCCGTTCATCCGCCGCCCGGTGCTCGCCACCGTGGTCAGCCTGTTGATTGTGTTGCTGGGCTTTCAGGCCTGGAGCAAGTTGCCGCTGCGCCAATACCCGCAAATGGAAAACGCCCTGATCACGGTGACCACCGCCTACCCCGGAGCCAACGCCGAAACCATTCAGGGCTACATCACCCAGCCGATGCAACAGAGCCTGGCCAGCGCCGAGGGCATCGATTACATGACCTCGGTCAGTCGGCAGAACTTCTCGGTGATCTCGATCTACGCGCGTATCGGCTCGAACACCGACCGCTTGTTCACCGAGTTGCTGGCCAAGGCCAACGAGGTGAAAAACAAGCTGCCGCAAGACGCCGAAGACCCGGTGCTGAGCAAGGAATCTGCCGACGCTTCGGCGCTGATGTACATCAGCTTCTTCAGCAAGGACTTGAGCAACCCGCAGATCACCGACTACCTGTCGCGGGTGATCCAGCCGAAACTGGCGACGCTGCCGGGCATGGCCGAAGCGGAGATTCTCGGCAATCAGGTGTTCGCCATGCGCCTGTGGCTCGACCCGGTGAAGCTCGCCGGGTTCGGCCTCAGCGCCGCCGACGTGACCAACGCCGTGCGCCAGTACAACTTCCTCTCCGCCGCCGGCGAAGTGAAAGGCGAGTACGTCGTCACCAGCATCAACGCCAACACCGAACTGAAATCCGCCGAAGCGTTCGCCGCCATTCCGCTCAAGGTCAGTGGCGACAGCCGCGTGCTGCTCAGCGATGTCGCGCGGGTGGAAATGGGCGCGGAAAACTACGACTCGATCAGCTCGTTCGGCGGCACGCCGTCGGTGTATATCGGCATCAAAGCCACGCCGGGGGCCAACCCGCTGGACGTGATCAAGGAAGTGCGCAAGCTGATGCCGGAACTGGAAGCGCAGCTGCCGCCGAACCTGAAAAGCGAGATCGCCTACGACGCCACGCTGTTCATTCAGGCCTCCATCGACGAGGTGGTGAAAACCCTGTTCGAAGCGGTGTTGATCGTCATTGTGGTGGTGTTCCTGTTCCTTGGCGCATTGCGCTCGGTAGTGATCCCGGTGGTGACCATTCCGCTGTCGATGATCGGCGTGATGTTCTTTATGCAGATGATGGGTTACTCGATCAATCTGCTGACGCTGTTGGCGATGGTGTTGGCGATTGGCTTGGTGGTCGACGATGCGATTGTCGTGGTGGAGAACATCCACCGGCACATCGAGGAAGGCAAAACGCCGTTTGACGCGGCCCTCGAAGGCGCCCGGGAGATCGCCATGCCGGTGGTGTCGATGACCATCACCCTGGCGGCGGTGTATGCGCCGATCGGTTTTCTCACCGGCCTCACTGGCGCGCTGTTCAAGGAGTTCGCGCTGACGCTGGCCGGGGCGGTGGTGATTTCGGGGGTCGTCGCCCTGACCCTGTCGCCGATGATGTGCGCCTATCTGCTGCGCCACGAACAAAACCCCAGCGGCCTCGCCCATCGTCTCGACCGCATCTTCGACGGCCTCAAGCGCCGCTACCAGCGCACGCTGCACGGCACGCTGAACACGCGGCCGGTGGTGCTGGTGTTTGCGGTGATCGTGCTGTGCCTGATTCCGGTGTTCCTCAAGTTCACCAAATCGGAACTGGCGCCGGACGAAGACCAAGGCATCATTTTCATGATGGCCAACGCGCCGCAACCGACCAACCTCGATTACCTGAGCACTTACACCGACGAATTCATCAAGATCTTCAAGGAATTTCCGGAGTACTACTCTTCGTTCCAGATCAACGGCTACAACGGCGTGCAGGCGGGCATCGGCGGTTTCCTGCTGAAGCCGTGGAACGAGCGCAGCCGCACGCAGATGGAAATTCTTCCCGAAGTGCAGGGCAAACTCGAAGGCATTCCGGGCCTGCAGATTTTCGGCTTCAACCTGCCCTCCTTGCCCGGCACTGGCGAAGGCTTGCCGTTTGAATTCGTGATCAATACGGCCAACGATTACGAGTTACTGCTGCAGGTGGCTGACCGGATCAAGAAACGCGCGATGGAGTCGGGCAAGTTCGCCTTCGTCGACCTTGATCTGGCGTTCGACAAACCGGAAGTGGTGGTCGACATCGACCGCGCCAAAGCCGCGCAGATGGGCGTGTCGATGCTCGATTTGGGCAGCACGCTGGCGACGCTGCTGGGCGAGGCGGAAATCAATCGCTTCACCATTGAGGGGCGCAGCTACAAGGTCATCGCTCAGGTGGAACGGCCGTATCGCGATAACCCGGACTGGCTGAACAACTATTACGTGAAGAACACTCAGGGCGAGCTGCTGCCGCTGTCGACGCTGATCAAAGTCACCGACCGCGCGCGACCGCGACAACTCAACCAGTTCCAGCAACTCAACGCAGCGAAGATTTCCGGTTTCCCGCTGGTCAGCATGGGCGAAGCCATCGACACGGTGCTGCAGATCGCCCGCGAAGAAGCGCCGGCCGGGTTTGCCTTTGACTATGGCGGCGCTTCGCGGCAGTTCGTGCAGGAAGGCAGCGCGTTGTGGGTGACGTTTGCCTTGGCACTGGCGATCATTTTTCTGGTGCTCGCGGCGCAGTTCGAGAGCTTCCGTGATCCGCTGGTGATTCTGGTGACGGTGCCATTGTCGATCTGCGGGGCGCTGATTCCGCTGTTTCTTGGCTGGTCGAGCATGAACATCTACACCCAGGTCGGGCTGGTGACGTTGATCGGTTTGATCAGTAAACACGGGATCTTGATCGTCGAATTCGCCAACCAGTTACGCAAGGACAAAGGCCTGACCGCGCGCGAGGCGGTGGAGGAAGCGGCGGCGATTCGATTGCGCCCGGTGCTGATGACCACGGCGGCGATGGTGTTTGGCATGGTGCCGTTGATCCTGGCGACCGGTGCGGGCGCGGTCAGCCGATTTGATATCGGCATGGTGATCGCGACGGGGATGTCGATCGGCACGCTGTTCACCCTGTTTGTATTGCCGTGCATCTACACCCTGCTGGCGAAACCCGATCCCAAGTAACCCCGATATCCCC
>NZ_JAGYHF010000009.1 GCF_018336155.1 Pseudomonas rustica
TTTTGCACGGTTCATCGAACAAATTTGCACAGTTATTTTCGAACCAGAACACTAGAATAGCCCCACCTTTTTTGGAGCCAGAGCCTTTATGTCAGAGTCGGTTGACGCCCCCGGGCTGTCAGATCTACCGCTGGAAGACTTGGTGGCCTGTCACGAGTGTGACCTGCTGATGCGCAAGCCAACACTTGCCCACGGCGAGAAAGCCCTCTGCCCCCGCTGCGGATACGAGTTGTACGCCCATCGCCATAACGTGGTGCAGCGCAGCCTTGCCCTGGTGATTGCGGCACTGCTGCTGTACATACCGGCGAACTTTTTGCCGATCATGCAGCTCAATCTACTCGGGCAGTCTTCGGATGATACGGTCTGGAGTGGCGTGCTCGGTCTGTTCAATACCGGCATGCAAGGCGTATCGATTGTTGTGTTCCTGTGCAGCATGGCCATTCCGCTGCTCAAGTTGCTGTGCCAATTGTTTGTGCTGCTGACGATCCGTTTCGATATCGGTCGCAGCTATGGCTTGTTGCTCTACCGCATTTACCACCACCTTAAAGACTGGGGGATGCTCGAGGTTTACCTCATGGGCGTACTGGTGGCGATCGTCAAACTGGCGGACATGGCCGCCATCACCGTCGGCCTTGGCCTGGCGTGTTTTATCGGCTTGTTGCTGGTTCAGGTCTGGCTGGAAGTGGTGATGTCGCCGCACCAGATCTGGCAGGCGTTATCAGGGGAAGATGCTCATGCGGGCGATTGATGCAGGCATTCTGACGTGCACCGAATGCCACGAGTTGAACCGGCAGGAAGCGGACAACGATGAACAAACCTGCACCCGCTGCGGTGCATTGGTTCACGCGCGCCGGCCGAACAGCCTCACCCGTACTTGGGCCCTGCTGATCACGGCGGCGATTATCTACATACCGGCCAACGTATTGCCGATCATGACTGTCAGTTCTTTGGGTCAAGGTGACCCAAGCACGATCATGTCCGGCGTGATCCAGTTGGTGCAGCACGGCATGATCCCGATTGCTGCTGTGGTGTTCATCGCCAGTATTCTGGTGCCGACTTTCAAACTGGTCGGCATCGCGCTGCTGTTGTTCTCAGTGCAACGAAAACAGCCGTTGTCGGCTCGGCAGCGCATCTGGATGTACCGTTTTATCGAGTTCATTGGCCGCTGGTCGATGCTCGATATTTTTGTGATCGCCATTCTGGTGGCGGTCGTCAATTTCGGCCGCTTAGCCAGTGTCGAAGCCAATCTTGGCGCCATCGCCTTCGCCAGTGTGGTGATTCTGACGATGCTTGCCGCAGTAACTTTTGATCCCCGACTGATTTGGGATAACACGGAGTCGGACGACGACCATGACTGATTTGCCCGTAGCGAAAACCCGACCGGCCTCGAACTGGTCTGCCATTTGGGTACTGCCTCTGATCGCGTTGATCATCGGTGGCTGGCTCGGCTGGCGTGCCTATTCCGAAACCGGCATCGAGATCCAGATTCGCTTTGAAAGCGGTGAAGGCATCCAGGCCAATAAAACCGAGATCATGTACAAGGGCATGTCGGTCGGTAAGGTCAAAACGCTGAAGCTCGACGACGAGGGCAACTCCAAAGGCGTCATTGCCACCGTCGAGATGAACAAGGACGTCGAGCAATACCTCAAGACCAGCACGCGTTTCTGGCTGGTCAAACCGAGCGTAACTCTGGCCGGCATCACTGGTCTGGAGACGTTGGTCTCAGGTAACTACGTCGCTATCAGTCCCGGCGAAGGCGAGCCCGCGCGCAAGTTCAAGGCGCTGGCCGAAGAACCGCCGCTGTCCGACGCCAAACCTGGTCTGCACTTGACCATCAAGGCTGATCGTCTCGGTTCGCTGAGCCGTGGCAGCCCGGTGTTCTACAAGCAGATCAAAGTCGGTCAGGTCAAAAGTTATGTGCTGTCGGAAGACCAAAGCACTGTTGAGCTCAAAGTGTTCATCGAACCGACCTACGCCAAACTGGTGCGCAAACACACGCGTTTCTGGAACGCCAGCGGTATCAGCATCGACGCCAACCTGTCCGGGGTAAAAGTGCGCAGCGAATCGCTGGCCAGCATCGTCGCCGGCGGTATCGCCTTCGCCACGCCGGAGAATCGCAAGGACAGTCCGCCAACCGATCCGAGCCTGCCATTCCGTCTCTACGAGGACTTCGACGCCGCCGCTGCCGGTATTCGTGTGAAGGTCAAACTCAGCGACTTCGAAGGCCTGCAGGCTGGCCGTACGCCAGTGATGTACAAAGGCATTCAGGTCGGCAACCTGAAAGCATTGAAAGTCGATGCCGATCTGAACAGCGCCACCGCCGAGCTGACCCTCGATCCGTTGGCCGAAGATTATCTGGTGGAGGGCACTCAGTTCTGGGTGGTCAAACCGTCGATCTCGCTGGCCGGCATCACGGGCCTCGAAGCGCTGGTGAAAGGTAATTACATCGCCGTGCGTCCGGGCGACAAAGGTGCCGCCCCGAAACGTGAGTTCGAAGCACGTCCGAAAGCGCCGCCGCTGGATCTGCGTTCGCCGGGTCTGCACTTGGTGCTGTTCACCGACACGCTGGGTTCGATCGATGTCGGCAGTCCGATCTTGTACAAGCAGGTCAAGGTCGGTTCGGTACAGAGCTATCAATTCTCCAAGACGCGCAAACAAATCATCGTCGGCGTGCACATCGAGAAGGAATACGAAAACCTGGTCAACGCTTCGACGCGGTTCTGGAATGTCAGCGGTGTCACGTTGACTGGCGGGCTGACCGGCGGCATTCAGGTCAAGAGTGAATCCCTGCAAACCCTGATGGCCGGCGGTATCGCCTTCGAAACACCGCAGGCCAAGGCACCGCTGCAGAAACGCATTCCGCGTTTCCGTCTGTTTGCCAATCATGACGACGCCAGTAAAAAAGGCAGCGTAGTAACGATCAAAGTCGATCGCGCCGACGGTCTCAGCAGCGGCACGCCGGTTCGTTTCAAAGGGCTGGATGTCGGCAAGATTGAAAGCGTTGATCTGACTGACGACTTGCAATCGGTCATCCTCACCGCGCGCATCACGGAAGTGCCGGAGAAGATTGCCCGGGTTGGCAGTCAGTTCTGGGTGGTCAAGCCTGAGCTCGGCCTGATCAAGACAGAGAATCTGGAAACCCTGGTAACCGGCAAGTACATCGAAGTGCAGCCAGCGGCGAAGAACCTTGGCCCGCAGAAGAACTTTGTCGCGCTGGCCAATGCGCCGGAAGTCACCAAACAAGAGGCGGGTCTGAGTCTGGTGTTGAGCGCCGCTCGCCGTGGTTCGTTGAAGCCGGGTGTGCCGGTGACTTACCGTGAAATCACGGTGGGTAAAGTTACGGGTTATGAACTGGGTCAGACCGCTGATCGCGTATTGGTGCACATTCTGATCGAGCCGAAATACGCGCCGCTCGTACGCAGTGGCAGCCGCTTCTGGAACACCAGCGGTGTCGGGTTTGATATCGGTTTGTTCAACGGGCTGACGGTGCGCACCGAATCGCTGGAGACGGCGATTCAGGGCGGCATCGCATTCGCTACGCCGGATGGTGAGCGGATGGGCGGTCAGGCTCGGGCGGAGCAGACGTTCCCGTTGTTCGACAAGTTTGAGGATGAGTGGCTGACGTGGGCGCCTAAGATTTCGCTCGGTAAGTAAATCCTGCGGTGTTTGAAGTGGGGCCATCGCGAGCAGGCTCACTCCTACAGGGGAACGCATTCCAACTGTAGGAGTGAGCCTGCTCGCGATAGGGCCAGCCAATTCAGCACAAATTCCAAGGCATAAAAAAGGGCCGCGATCCAAACAGATCGCGGCCCTTTTTTTATCTTCAGTTAACGCCGATCAAACCGCATCCATCTCCGGTTCATCCGCTTCAACATTCACCGTGGCCTTCACCACATCATGGCGACGGATGTACTTCCAGTCCGCCTCATCAATGTAGATTCCCGCCGGGCCGCTGCCGCCTTCCAGGTCGATCGCGACACTGGCGCAGACCTGCGGCTTCACGCTCGCCAGAATCGGCACGAAACCCAGTTGCAGGCTGGTTTCCAGCAGTGCGGCCTGGTTCTTCTCATCGATATCCGCCGCCTCGTCGAGGTAGTACGGCAGACGCACGCGCCCGGCCTGATCGCGATCCATCAAGTGCAGCAACAAGTACATGTTGGTCAGCGCCTTGATGGTCATGGTCGTGCCGTTGGACGCCGCGCCATCGATGTCGGTGTGAATAACCGGCTGGCCGTTGACCTTGGTGATTTCGAACGCGAGTTCGAACAAGTCCTTGAGGCCGAGCTGGTTGTGGTTTGCTGCCACCAACCGCGCGAGGTATTCCTTGGCCTCTTCGTTCTTGTTGTCTTGCTCGGCGCTTTGGCTGAGGTCGAACACCGACAGGGTTTCGCCTTCTTCGTACTGACCGGCGCTGTGGATGATCTGATCGATGTGCTTGAGCGCTTCCTTGTTCGGCGCGAGAACGATGCGGAAGCTCTGCAGGTTGGAGACCTGACGTTTGTTGATCTCGCGGTTGAACAGCGCCAGTTGATGCTCGAGGCTGTCGTAGTCACTGCGAATATTGCGCAGGGTTCGAGCAATGTCGGTAACCGCCGCGCGACGGGCCTTGCCCAGCGTCAGTGCTTCATCGGTACGGTGCGCGTAAGCGTTGATCAGCAGCGACAAACGGCGCTCCATGTCGTCTTCGCTGTCGAACTTGGCCACACCTTTGAGGCGCACTTGCGCGTACAGCGCTTCGATCTGACCGTCAGCACGGAGCAAGCCTTGCCAGCTGTCCTGGTAGTCGTTGAGCAGTGGCAGCAGGTTGTCCATCGAATCGTCGACCGGATCCATGAACGGCGTACCGAACGGCAGATCCGCCGGCAGCAACTGACGACGGCGCAATGCATCGTCGAGCGTGCGTTGCTTGGCTTCCATATCAGCGATCTGGCGGCCGACCAGTTGCAGCTTGGCCGACAGTTGCTGGACGCGTTCGGTGAAGGCATCGCTGGAACGCTTGAGTTCGTCCTGCGCGCCTTCCATCTGCGCCAGTTGCTCGAGCTTGTCGCTTTCTTCAGCGCTCAAAGTCTGCGTGCGGCGGAAATCTTCCAGGGCTTTCTGCGCGTCCAGCACTTGCTGGTACAGCGCTTCGGTCTGGGTCTTGCTCGCGGCGCGGTCAGCGGCAACGGCCTGCTGGGTCTTGAGCTGTTTCAGCTCTTTGTCCAGACGTTCTTTCTGGTCGCGCAACGCGGCACGGTCGGCCAGTGCTTGCAGCGCCGGTGGCTCAATGTGCGAGAGGTCTATCGACAGGCCCGGCACTTCGAAGCGTTCACCCTTGAAGCCATCAAGGATCAGCTCAACCGATTTGACCCATTCGCCACCCTCGTCGAGGGTAATGCCGTGTTCGCCCAGCGGCAGGCTGAACAGTGCGCTGTTGAACAGACGCATCAACCGTTCGACGTCGGGTTGCGAAAATTCTTCGCGCAGTCGCGCGTAGCTGTTGTTGTCGGCGTGATCGAGTTGCTGCTTCACCGACTTCAGGCGTTTTTCCAGATCGCGCAAACGCTCTTCGAGATCTTCGGCGCTGAACTGACGCGATTGCGCCAAGGCGCCGGCGAGTTCGTCGTGGGCGTCTTTGGCCGCGAGCAATTGTTGCTCCAGCACTTTCACGTCATCGACCAAAGCAAAGCGATTCTTCAGTACCGACAGCTCGCCGAGCCAGCGCTGGATGCCGGAAATTTCCCGCTCCAGACGCATCAGCTCCTGAGTACCGCCGCGCTGATTGTTTTGCAGACTGTCCTGCTCGCCACGGTAGTGGTCGGCCTGAATCGTCAGCTCTTCCTTGCGCGCACTGGCGTAATCCGACCAGGTGCCGAGCAGCGAATCGAGCAGCGGCGACAGGCGATGCAGCTTGCCGCGCAGCACGTCGCGCTGTTTCACGCCATTGGCCAAGGCTTCAACCAACGGGCCGGCAGCGACCAGCGAGTTGTAGTCCTGTTCCATGCGGCGCACGTCGCGGAAGGCTTCTTCGCACGCGGCGATGTAATCGACACTGCCCGAACGCAGGCTGTGTTCGAAGGCATCGAGGAACAACTGCTTCAACTTGGCCGCAGTGATTTCGCGCATGTGCAGCAGGTTGATGAACAGCGCGCGGAAAGTCTTCAGGCTTTGCTCGCTGGTGGAGCGCAGCGGGATCAGGGTCAGATCCAAAGGAATAGACGTGTGACCGCCCACCAGCAAACGACGCAGCTCATCCGGCTTGAGTTCGTAGGCTTTCAGGCCTTCTTTCTCAAGGTTGTTGAACAGCTCTTTCTGACGCAGGCAGGTGTCATTCTTCTGGTAGTGCGCCAGATCGAGCTTGCCGGCATAGGCGAAAAACTGGTGACCGAAACCACCGCCCGGGCCGCGCCCGACCACGCCGATCACGTGCGGGCCGTGTGGCAGATTCACTTCGACAAGGATGTAACTGGTGTCGGAGGCGAAGTAGAAGCGCCGCGATTGTTCGAGGCTGTACTTGCCGAAACTCATGTCCGACATGCGCGCCAGAATCGGGAACTGCAAGGCGTTGATCGACGCCGATTTACCGAGGTTGTTCGCGCCGTAAACCGACAGCGGTTCTTCCAGCGGGAACAGGCCGAGGCTGTAACCGGCGGTGTTCAAAAGGGCAAAGCGGCGGATGCCGTAGCGTTCCTGGCTCATGCGTCGGACTCCTGTTCTTCGGCAATGGCGCGGGCCAGTGCGTCTTCTTCGCTCTCTTCATCAAATTCGCTGAGATCAAGCGGATCGTCGGTTTCGAGGAATTTGGCTTCCGCCGCTTCGTCGATCAGCACCGGCGCTGGCAGCGGCAATACGCTGTGCACGCTGGCCGCCAGATCGCGGTCTTGCTGTACCGACAGGCACACGTCGAGGAAACGGTGCATCGGTGGCAGGAAGCGGTACACACCGTTTTCTTCGCCGGCGAAACCGAGTTGAGTCATGCGGCGCATGATCTTTTCTTCGAGCTCTTCGACGGTCTGCACTTCAGCCTGAATAAACAGGTCGCGGTACTTCTCCAGCAGCGACGGCAGTTCTTCGCGGCCGAGGCTGCCGCCATCGAGCACGGCGATCGGGTCGCGGCCCTGATCGGCCAGATGCTCGACGAGGATGAAGGTGAACAGCGCCAGACGCTGCGCCGTCTTGTTCACCGCCGCAGCGGCCATGTCCGGCACAAAGTAGTAGAAACCACGGGTGTCGCAGACCAGTTCAAAACCCAGCGCCTTGAACAGCGTGCGGTATTGATCCTGGAAGTTCGACAGTTGCGCGTACAGTTCCGGGTCGCGGCGGCTGACGTGGTAACCCTTGAACAGCTCGCGGAAGATCGGTGCCAGTTGGGACAGTTCGGAGAGATCAAGATGCATTGGGGATGCTCGCAGAATCCTCGGCGGCATTGTCGCGGGCCGAGAGCAGGGCGAAGGAGCGCAGGCTGACCTGGTGCTCATGAGTGTGGTATTCGCGGCGTTCCAAGCGCTCGCGGGTGAAGCGTTTTTCCCGCGACAGGCGCGAGAACCAGTAGAGCAATTCGTCGGTGGCGCCGTCCGGTTCCTGCTCGAGCAGCCAGGTCATCAGATCCGGCATTGGCAGGGATTCTTCGCAACGGTCGACCATCTCGCGCACGGTGCGTGGTGCGCGTGGCGCTTCGCCTTTCTGGGTTTTGTGCGCTTTCGGGAAGCGTGCCGGTTTCGGCTCGAAACGCGCCAACGCGTACACGTAGGCTTCGACCTGACTAGCGCTGCCGAGGAAAGTACTTTGCGGGCGAGTGAACATCGGCATCGCGGCTTGCGGCACGGCGTCGATGCCTTTGCGGCGGATCGCCGCCAGTGCGAGCGCGGCGCCACGGGTCACGGCGTTGTGCCGGCGGGCTTCTTCACGCAGCGGCAGCAACAGTTCGCGGGCATGCCGCAGAGTCAATTGCGCGCTGGTTTGCATTTCGAGGATGCGCGCGTGGGTGCGCAGCAGCATGTCATCGTCAACCAAATGGCCGAGGCGCTGTTGCTCGCTGAGCATTTTCAGCAGCACGGTTTCGACCTTGCGCACGCCTTGTTCGAAGGCGCCGTCGGCGTTCACCAGATCGATCATCGGCTCGACGTATTCGTCCCACGTCGCCAGTACTTCGGCGTAACGCTGACGCAGCGGAATCTGCCGGTCACTGGTCTTGGCGCGTTCTGCCACCGCCACCAGCGCTTGTTCGTCGTTGTCGAGTTTCTTTAGAACATCGCGAACACGCATGTCGAGCAAACGCAGCTGACGGGCGAGGTCGTGACCGTCGCGAACGTCGAACGCATCCTGAATGTAACCGGCCAGGCGTTCGAGGTGACGCAAATAGGCTTCGATTTCCAGGCACAGGCCCAAACGGTGTTCACGACGCAGGTAAGCGAGGAAGTCGTGAATCTGCGCATTGAGCTCGAAACGGTTCGGGCTTTTCGCCACCGGCACCAGAATATCGAGGCGAATCCACACGTCGAGCAGGCTGGTAATGTCCTGCGGCGTGCTGTCCAGTTGTTGGGCGGCCAGTTGCGTGCGCAGTTCGTTGAGGCTCAATGTGCCTTGGTCGAAGTGCTCACACAAAGGCTCCAGAAGCGCCCAGTGTTCAGCGAGGGCGCGCAAGACGCGCTTGGGTTCGATCATCGGAATGCCCGGCTGGTTGGCAATGAAAAGCGGCGATTGTACTGCATCGCAGCCGATACGATTCAATCCAGGGACAGGCTGTTGTTTTTCTTTCGGTCAAGTGATTGATCAACAACGGGCGATCTTGGGCGAAGGGCGGTAGAATCAGCCCACTTCAGTTATCCACAAGTGGCCGACCCTTTGCTTATCGAGTCCCGCCGCCGCGCCTATTTGAACGCCATGCAGGTGGTCAATTGGCTGCCGCGCACCGAATTGCCTTTCGCCGCGCCCTCGCGTCCCGAGCTGCTGGACATGCCCGAGCCCGAGGTAGAAGCGCCGCTGGTGCCCGCGCCTCAGGCCGAAGCGCCGGTGCAGCCTGTTGCGCGCCCGAGCGAGCGGCCGAAGATCGAAGTGCCACGCCCGTCGCTGGCGAGCACGCGAACCAACGCCAAACCGGTGGAAGAGGCCGACGACACGCCAGTCGTCGCCAAGCCCGCACCGGTGCCGCCGCCGCGTTTCGCCCTGCAATTACTGCGGGCCGGGCGTTGCCTGCTGCTGGTCGAGTTACCCACAGGCGAACCGTTCCAGAGCCGTGATCCTGCTTATTTATTGCTCAAAGACATGCTGCGTGCCGCCGGCCTGCCGGATGCACCGCAAATCGTCGGCGAGCCAGTGCGCTGGCCATGGCTCAATCGCGGCACCATGGATCAGGGCCCGGATGCGGCGCGCGACTTTGTGCAGGGTTTCCTTTCGGTACAAATGGAATCCGCACCCTGCGCCTGCCTGTGGCTGATCGGTCTGCCGGCAGTGCGTTTCGCCGGTGAAGCGGACGCTGAAGCATTCAATCGTGAGTTGCAGATCGAAGGTCTGGGCTCAGCCTGGGCCATTCCCGGTCTGGAATTGTTAATGGAAGAGCCACAGCGCAAAGCCGCTGTGTGGCAAGCCATGCGTCGGCTGATGGCGCGCTGGAAAGAATCGAATGAGTGACGCTGTATCGTTCCGCCCGATGATCGAGGCGGATCTGGACGCTGTGCTGAAGATTGAATTCGCCGCGTACAGCCATCCGTGGACACGCGGGATTTTTCTCGACGGCTTGGGCAAATACCAGATCTGGCTGATGTTCGAAGGTGAGCAACAGGTTGGGCATGGTGTGGTGCAGATCATTCTCGATGAGGCGCATCTGCTCAATATCACCGTGAAACCGGAGAGTCAGGGGCGAGGGTTGGGGCTGACATTGCTGGAGCATTTGATGTCGCGTGCGTATGCGGCTGAGGCTCGGGAGTGTTTTCTCGAAGTGCGCGACAGTAATACGGCGGCGTTCCGGTTGTATGAGCGTTATGGCTTTAACGAGATTGGCCGGCGTCGGGATTATTATCCGGCGGTGGGCGGGCGTGAAGATGCGGTGGTCATGGCCTGCACTTTGGTTGACTGACCCCCTGACTCATTCTGCTCCTGCGGATACAACATCCCCCCTGTAGGAGCTGCCGCAGGCTGCGATCTTTTGATCTTGTTCCGGATCATGCAAAAAGATCAAAAGATCGCAGCCTTCGGCAGCTCCTACAGGGGATCGGGTCTGTCAGCGCTTGCCATCCATCGGATCACGCCGCGCCAGTTCCGCCTCATCCAGCCCATTTCCACCGCCAATGTCATCCTCATCGACAATGCTCAAATCCCAATCCGCCTGATTGCCTTCGCCAGCCTCTTCGGCATCCCGCGCACCGTCTTCATGAATCAGCGTTTCCGGGCTCATGTCATCGTCGGTCGGCTCATGGTCGGCAACCGAGGCGCCAGTCATCCCCGCCTCACGCACGCGTTCATTGGGCATCAACTGCTCGCGTTCACGCTGCGGGATTTCATCACCGATTTTCGCGCTGGGCTCGTCTTCATCGAAATCCAGCTCATGCACCGAACCCATGCGGTCTTCGTTATCATCGATGGGCTCCGGTTGCACCGCATCGTAAGGGCGTCGTGAATCAGTCATGGCAAATCCTCATACTGTGGGCCTTACTTAGGTGGACTCACCGGGCACACGAGAATTCCCACGAAATCACTTTCGGCTCAAGCGTGACCCCGACGGGCGGTCGACTGTCATACCAGCGCATCTTTCTTGAGGCCTTACAGCATGCACGACTTACAAGACCTGATTGATAACAACGAGCGTTGGGCTGACGCGATCACCAAGGAAGACCCGGATTTCTTCGCCAAGCTGGCGCGCCAGCAAACGCCGGAATATCTGTGGATCGGTTGTTCCGACGCACGTGTGCCGGCCAACGAAATCGTCGGCATGTTGCCGGGCGATCTGTTCGTTCACCGCAACGTCGCCAACGTGGTGCTGCACACCGACCTCAATTGTCTGTCGGTGATTCAGTACGCGGTGGATGTGCTCAAGGTTAAGCACATTCTCGTTACCGGCCACTACGGTTGCGGCGGTGTGCGCGCCTCGATGCAGGATCGCCAGTTCGGCCTGATCGACGGCTGGCTGCGTTCGATTCGCGATCTGTACTACGAAAAACGCGAAGAACTGGCCAAGTTGCCGACCGAAGAAGAACAGGTCGATCGGATGTGCGAACTCAACGTGATCCAGCAAGTGGCCAACGTCGCCCACACCAGCATCATCCAGAACGCCTGGCATCGTGGGCAGAGCCTGTCGATCCACGGCTGCATCTACGGCATCAAGGATGGCCGCTGGAAAAGTCTCAACACCACCATCAGTGGTTTCGAGCAATTGCCGCCGCAATACCGTTTGCGTCCGGTCGGCGCGCCGTAATCAGCGTTTCAGCGCAGGCCCGCGTGGCGCCTGCGCTGTAAAAACTGTTGGCCTTCGCGGTTGGGTGGTTCGTCGTGACCGGTGATCCACCCACGACATTGCGACGATCCGCAATGGCAAGCGAATTGGCGCAAGAGTTTGTCTTCAGTGGCCGCGAAATCCATGGTCAGCCGTTCGCCCCTGTGGATATCTTTCAGCGCCCACAGCCACAATTCGCTCATGTCGAGAAACACGTTGGGGTTGCAGGAATGTTCCAGCAATCCGCAGAAGCGTGGGTCGTAAAGATGCAGGCCGGTTTGCAGTTGCCGGGTCTGCCGACATCGATAGGGCAACACTTGTCCCGATACGCGACACATGCGGGTGATGCGCAGAAACTCCCGATGCGCGATCACGGCATCGGCGCCATCGTCATCGTGAATGATTTCGAAGTCATCGCTGGCTGGAAACCCGAGACGCACGGGGAGGCCGGTAAACGGATAAATGCCCGGCGAATCACAAGCATGACGGGCGTGAACGGCATGACTGTTCATAACGATCCTTGTCCAACGGGTGTTGCGACTTCCGTAGGCTGACGTCCTGTCAGTCCTGCAACACGATTTATGGATCCAATCCTGCGATATATGACAGAACCGGTCTACTGTCAGATCTGACAGGCGCGATTCGCGCTTTTACGCGTCAGCCAAAACTGACGCGCAAATACCTATAAATGTGGGGCCAGGAAGGCAGCGGCAGGCAGCGGTGCCTGCAATTTCTGCAGTTCAGCCTTGATCGGCGTGGTGGTGCATTTCGCGGCGGCTTGTTCTGCGCTCAGATTGCGAATCGAGGTGTAGAACAGCTCGCAGGTTTTGACCTTCTGCGTCACCTGCCAGGTTTGTGTGCAACGGTTGAGCAGGGGCTTCGGGTCGCTGCCCGGTTTGCTGCCCATTCCGGCCTGCCAGCAAGCGGCGCTCAAATCCTGTCCCATCACTTTCAGGCCGGCGGCATCGGCTTTGGCTTGTGCGTCATCACCGGTGTAGCTTTTCGGGTCGGCGGCGTACCAGATGTAACTCGGGTGATTGGAGCCCAATACCGGCACGTTCACCCCCTTGCTCGGCGTGATGGTGGCGAGGCCCAGCACGCCCACAGTCGGCCCGTATTGGTCTTTGATCCAGTTTCGCACCGGCGCCCCGAAAGCGACCATCGGCAGCACGCTACCGCTGGCGCTCTGGCTGAATTGTTTGACCAGCGTGGTCTGGTACTCCTTGAAGTATCCGTAGACGCCCTCCAGATCACTGCCGGCGCTGGCGGGCGCGGCGATCGGGGCGATGTCGATGATGGTTTGAAACGCCGGTGTTTGCGCCGCAGGAATACCGTTTGCGGTCAGCAACGTTGCCCAGCGATCGGTGGTGTTCGAGCGCAGGTAATCCTGCGCCTGGGTCAGCGAATAATCCGGCGGGAAGTGCAGCAGTTCGATGCTTTTACGGTTTTCCAGGGCCATGCCCAGCGGCAGGAACAGATACCAGCTGTACGCCCATTTGCCGTCGGCGTTGAGTTGGCTGGCGCCTTTGTAAGCCAGATCGCCGGCATCGAGCAGCGCCGACAACGGTTTGCCGTAGCCCTTCGGCACGCCGGTTATCTCGGCGTAGAGCTGACCGTTATCGGTTTTTACCAATACTTTGGCATTGGCGTAACCGTCGCGTTGCACACTTTGGCTCAGGTAATGGGCGACGGTCTGCTCCAGCGTCCAGTTGCGAAAGCAGATGACGCTGCAGTTGTTGGGGTAGGCGAAGAGACGGGTAACGCGTTCGCTGCTGCCGAGTTTCAGGTCGACATCGGCGTGGGCGGCGGCGCTCAACGTGAGCGCGGCGAGGGTGAGTCCTGCGATTTTCAACATGCTCAGATCCTTTTCAGCGTGAATCCCCTCGTTCGGGGGCGCCTCATAGTGGATCAGCCGTGTTGCCCGGAAAAGCCGGACAACACGGTTTTTTGTGCGCAAGTCGCAGGCGGGTTTATCCGGCCGGAAAGTGCAGGGCGTTGCTCAGATCGCCCATGGGTTGTTGCCCGCGCACAGTCATCGCGTCATCGCGCTGCTTGAGGCCGTCGAGCTTCTCCAACTGGAACACGCGGGTGATCAAGCGCAGGATCGACGCCGTGTCGTAAACCGTGTGATCGACTGTGCCTTTACGCGCAAACGGCGACACCACCAGCGCCGGTACACGCGAGCCCGGGCCCCAGCGATCGCCCTTGGGCGGCGCAACGTGATCCCACCAGCCGCCGTTTTCATCGACGGTCACGACCACCACCATGTTTTTCCACTGCGGACTTTCGCGCAGCACTTTCAGCGCGCGGACGATGTGTCGATCCCCGGAAGCGACGTCGGCATAACCGGCGTGCATGTTCAGGTTGCCCTGAGGTTTGTAGAAACTCACGGCGGGCAACTTACCGGCCTCGGCGTCGGCAAAGAATTTGTTAGTACTCGACTCATCGCCCAACCCGGCGTCGCGCAGACGTTTAGTGCGCTCTGCGGGATTGTCCGGGCCTTGCTGCTTGAAGTAGTTGAACGGCTGATGGTGATACTGAAAGTTGGGAATCTTCGGGATGCCGCCGGAATCCTTGAACTGATCCAGCGTCGCCTGCCACGCGCCGGCGTACCACGCCCAATCGACGTTCTTTTTCGACAGCTTGTCGCCGATGTGCTCGTGGGTCTGCGGCACCATCACATTGGGCAGATCGGCTTTCGAATACGCCGGGCGCTCAGGGTCGCGGATCCATGTCGGCCAGTAGGGCGGGGCCAGTGTGTTAACGCCATAACCATCCGGCGTCAGCGCACTCGGGCCGAATTGAGGCGGGCCAGTCATGGCGCTGGCGGGCGATGCGTCCAGCGGTTTGAGGCGCGAGTCGTTTGGATCAGCGCTTTGCAGCGCAGCGATTTGTGATTTGGCCACCGAATTGCCGACGTCCGGATAGAACGGTGCGGTGGCGCTGATCAGATACTGATGGTTAAGGAACGAGCCACCGAAAGCACCCTGGAAAAAATTGTCACAGAGCACGAACTCTTGCGCGACGTCCCACAGGCGCAGGGCATAACGGCTCTGTGCGTAGTGCCCCATGGTCAAACCACCGGAGTCGGCCCACGCGACGAAACCGTCATTCTTGCCGCCGTTGATCTGCATCTGGTTCTGATAAAACACGTGCCACAAATCACGGGTGACCAGGCCAAAGGGCAGGTCTTCGCCATTCGGGCCTTTGAGGGCGAATGGCGCGTTGGGCAGGTTTTCCTGAAACTGCGTGGCGTTGGGGTACGTCACGCCATCCAGGGTTTGCGGGCCGATCTGCAAGGTGCCGCCCCAGACCGGCGGCAGGGTTTGCAACAGCGAGCCATCGCGGTCGCGTTGCTGATAGTCGGCAGATTTCAGCGCTGACAGCGGCTTCTCGACGCCGGGGAAATCACCGAACAGATTATTGAAACTGCGGTTCTCGGCGTAGATCACCACCACGGTTTTCACCTGCTCACGCAGCGCCTTGTCCAGCTCGGCCGGGGTCAGCGGATGCTCGGCTGGTTTATCCGGTTGATCGCCGGTATTGCCACACGCCGCCAGCGTCGCCCCGACGCCAAGCACCGCAACACCCCCAAGGAAACGGCGGCGACTGGTATCGGTGGGGGTATCGGATTTTGGGGAAGGAGCGTCGGTGGAGTCTGAATCGTCGATCATGTGTCGGCCCGTTTTGCTTAAATGTTTCAGTATGTTTCGGGCGGACGCTAGCAAGGGGATGTGACGGTTGGGTGACAGCTTGAAGTGGATGGAGCACTCATGTGGGAGCGGGCTTGCTCGCGAAGGCGGTGTATCAATCAGCAATGATGTTGACTGACCCACCGCTTTCGCGAGCAAGCCCGCTCCCACAAGGGTTTTATGCCGACCGGACGATCCGGTTTACGGCATCACCGGCGGTGTATACGCCAATGTCGTCCCCAGCGCCCACAGCAAAAACAGCACCAGTGGCGTGTGCACCAGCAGTTGCACGAACGAGAAGCCGATCAGGTCCCGCGCCTTTAATCCGAGCACGCCCAGCAGCGGCAGCATGTAGAACGGGTTGATCAGGTTCGGCAGCGCTTCGGCCGCGTTGTAGATCTGCACCGCCCAGCCGAGGTGGTATTGCAGATCGTTGGCGACCTGCATCACGTACGGCGCTTCGATGATCCACTTGCCGCCACCCGACGGGATGAAGAAGCCGAGAATCGCCGAGTACACGCCCATCAGCAGGGCATAGGTGTCGTGGGAGGCGATGCTGACGAAGAACGTCGAGATGTGGTGTGCCAGCGTCTGCGCATCGGCGCCTTTGACCGTGGTCATCAGTGCGGCAATCGAGCCGTACAGCGGGAACTGGATCAGCACGCCGGTGGTGGTCGGCACCGCGCGCGACACCGCATCGAGGAAGCTGCGCGGGCGCCAGTGCAGCAGCGCGCCGAGCATGATGAACAGGAAGTTGTAGGTGTTCAGCCCGGAAATCGCGGTGATCGCCGGTTTCGTCGAGAATTCGTGGAACAGCCATCCCGCCGCCAGCAGCACCAGCACGATGATGAGAAGAGGACTGTGTTCGAGCCATTCGCCCGGACGAGTGCGCGGTTGCAGCGGTGGCAGATTGAACGCCGGGTCGATGCCGCACGCCTTGGCGTCTCGCGCAGAGTTCGGGCCGGGCGCGGTGGCGTAGGCGATGATGATCGAGATCACGATCAGCGCCAGCAGCATCACGCCGGACTGCCAGAGGAAAATCGTTTCGGTGAACGGAATCACTCCGGTGATCGACAGGATCGACGGCGGCAGGCTGCCCGGGTTGGCCTGCAACTGTGCGGCCGACGACGACAGTCCCAAGGCCCACACGGCGCCCAGACCCAGATAGGCAGCGGCACCAGCGGCGCGGTAATCCATTTTCAGATCGGTGCGGCGGGCGAGGGCGCGTACCAGCAAACCGCCGAACACCAGCGACAGGCCCCAGTTGAGCAGCGACGCAATCATCGAAATCAGTGCGACCCAAGCCACGGCGGAGCGACCGTTTTTCGGGATGCGCGCCAGACGATCGATCAGTTTCACGGCGGGCGGCGAGCTGGCGACGACGTAACCGCCAATCACCACGAAGGCCATCTGCATGGTGAACGGGATCAGGCTCCAGAAGCCGTCACCGAAAGCCATCGCGGCGTCGGTGGGTTTGGCACCCATGGCCATTGTCGCCAGTGCGACGATGATGACGGCCAGTGCGGCGAACACCCAGGAATCGGGAAACCAGCGTTCGGCGAAGTTGGAACAGCGCAAGGCGAAGCGCGCGGAGCGGCTATCTTCGATATCAGCGGCCACAGAAGTACCTCGGATTTTTTTATGGTTATTTTGGGTCTGCAGAGCGATCAGTGCTTTTGGTGGGAGCGGGCTTGCTCGCGAATGCGGTGGGGCAGTCGGCACTTATTTGGCTGACCCATCGCATTCGCGAGCAAGCCCGCTCCCACAGGTTTTTCACTAGGCTGCGGACAGGCCCCAACAGTAAATCAAGCCGAGGCGTTTTGTGAGCAGGTTTTTCCAAATCAGGACTATGGTCTAACGGGTTGTCCATCCGTCCATTTGCGTAGACCATGTGCGCCTTGGTTTTTTGCCTGTGCCAGAGTTCTTTGTCATGACTGCCAATTCCGCTGCGCAACCCGCGCCGTTCAGCCGCTCCGACTACAAGACCCTCGGCCTTGCAGCCCTCGGTGGCGCGCTGGAAATCTATGATTTCATCATTTTCGTGTTCTTCGCCCTGACCCTCAGTCAGCTGTTTTTCCCGCCGGAAATGCCCGAATGGCTGCGCCTGCTGCAAAGCTTCGGGATCTTTGTCACCGGTTACCTGGCGCGGCCGCTGGGCGGTATTTTGATGGCGCATTTCGCCGACCGCATGGGGCGCAAGAAAGTCTTCAGCCTGAGCATCCTGATGATGGCGCTGCCGTGCCTGCTGATCGGGATCATGCCGACTTACGCGCAGATCGGTTATTTCGCGCCGCTGTTGCTGCTGGCGCTGCGCATTCTCCAAGGCGCTGCAGTCGGCGGCGAAGTGCCGAGTGCCTGGGTGTTCGTCGCTGAACATGCACCTGCTGGCCATCGCGGTTATGCGCTGGGCTTTCTCCAGGCCGGGCTGACCTTCGGTTACCTGATCGGCGCGTTGACCGCGACGTTTCTGGCGCAAGTGTTCACCCCGGCAGAAATCCTCGATTACGCCTGGCGCTATCCGTTCCTGCTTGGCGGTGTGTTCGGCGTGATCGGCGTCTATCTGCGCCGCTGGCTGAGCGAAACCCCGGTGTTCATGGCCATGGAAGCGCAGCGTGAGGCGCGCGTCGAACTGCCGTTGCGCACGGTGTTGCGCGAACACCGACTGGCGATGCTACCGGCGATGCTGCTGACCTGCGTGCTGACCTCGGCGGTGGTGGTGTTCGTCGTCATCACGCCGACCATGATGCAGAAAACCTTCGGCATGAGCGCCAGCCACACCTTCGCCCTCAGCGCATTGGGCATCGTTTTTCTCAATATCGGCTGCGTGATCGCCGGGTTGCTGGTCGACCGCATCGGCGCCTGGCGCACGGTCATGCTCTATAGCCTGCTGCTGCCGCTGGGCATTGCCGTGCTCTACGGTTGCCTGATCAGCGGCGGCGACTGGATCGGCATCGCCTACGCCATCGCGGGTCTCGCCTGCGGCGTGGTGGGCGCGGTGCCCTCGGTGATGGTCGGGTTGTTCCCGGCGCGTATTCGCGTGTCAGGCATTTCCTTCACCTACAACATTGCCTACGCCGCGTGGGCAAGTATCACACCGCTGTTGCTGATCGGTCTGATGCCGTGGAGCCCGTGGATCTGCGTGATGTTCTGCGCGGTGATGGGCGCGGTCGGTATCGTCAGCGCGGCGTATTTCGGCGCGCGGATGCCGCGCACGGGACAATGTCAGGTAGCCGGAGCTGCCTGACAACGTACGTCCGAACTATTTTTGACTGAGGAGTCTCAAGCGCTCTTCAGAAACGCTGCGCAAGGCCGATGGTTAGGCTGCATCCCGCTCTCTAACCTGTCCATCGGTACTTTCCCATGTTCAACAAACGCTTGAAGCAAGAGCTGGCCGCTCTTCGTGAAGAACTCTCCAGCCTTGTGCAAGTGAAGGAAAGCCTGGAAAGCGAGATGCTGGTGCTGACCCTTGAGCCCGACGGCCGGGTGCAGTCGGTCAATCAGAACTTCCTCACCGAGATGCTCTACAAGAGCCACGATCTGATTGGCCGCGCGATCGAAGACATCGTTCCGGCCCACGTGAAGTCCGATGAATTTCATCAGCGCTTCAAAAACGCCATGAACCGTGGCGAGCATTTCGCTGGCGCGATTCGTTTGCTGCGCGGCAATGGTGAAGAGGCGTGGCTGCGTTCGATCGTGCAGCCGGTGCGCACGTCGGATGGGCGGATCAAAAACATCTCGATCTACGCCAGTGACCTGACGCGCACCATCGAAGCCTCTCGTGAACACGAAAACCTGATCGGCGCGCTGGTGCGTTCCACCGCCGTAATCGAGTTCGATCTCAGCGGTAATGTACTGGCCGCCAATGATCGTTTCCTTAGCGGTATGGGTTACAGCCTGGCGCAGATCAAGGGCAAACATCACCGGATGTTTTGCGAGCCGCAGGAGTACAATAGCGCCGAGTACGCGAACTTTTGGCGTCGTTTGAACAACGGTGAGTTCGTCGCCGACCGTTTCAGACGGGTCGACAGCCATGGTCGTACAGTCTGGCTGGAAGCGTCCTACAACCCTGTGGTCGATGCCAACAACAAACTGTACAAAGTGGTGAAGTTCGCCACGGTGATCACCGATCAGGTCAACCGCGAAAAGGCCGTTGCCGAAGCCGCCAACATTGCCTACAGCACCTCGCAGCAAACCGACAGTACGGCGCAGCGCGGCACCACGGTGGTGACCGAGGCGGTCAATGTGATGCGCGATTTGTCGCGACACATGCAGACGGCGGGCGAGGGCATTGAAGCGCTGAACGAGCAGTCGCTGGTGATCGGCACCATCGTCAAAACCATCAGCGGCATTGCTGAACAGACCAACCTGCTGGCGCTGAACGCGGCGATCGAAGCGGCGCGTGCCGGTGAACAGGGGCGCGGTTTTGCCGTGGTGGCCGATGAAGTGCGGCAACTGGCTTCGCGCACCAGTCAGGCGACGGACGAAATTGTTGGCGTGGTGCGGCAGAACCAGGAAATGGCGCGCAATGCTGTGGCCCTTATGACTGACGGCAAGCTGCAGGCCGAACAGGGGCTGGCGCTGGCGGCAGAGGCGGGCACGGTGATTGTCGAGATTCAGGACGGTGCGCAGAAAGTGGTGAATGCGGTTGGCCAGTTCGCCAATCAACTTTCCAACTGAAGATCCACCCAATCCCTGTAGGAGCTGTCGAGTAAAACGAGGCTGCGATCTTTTGATCTTGATGTTGAGGGCCAAGATCAAAAGATCGCAGCGTTCCGCAGCTCCTACAGGTTTTTCACCAGCAGATATTTCGTTGCTGGCGCTACAATCGGCTCCTTTCTCCCCGGAGCAGATCCCCATGAGCGCCGACCACCGCCGCCCGGTTCCCCTCAACAAAGCCTACCGTTTGCTCAACCACGGGCCGACCGTATTGGTCAGCGCCGCGCACAACGGCCAGCGCAATATCATGGCTGCCGCCTGGGCGATGCCACTGGATTTCGAGCCGCCGAAAGTCGCCGTCGTACTCGACAAATCGACCTGGACGCGACAGTTGCTCGAAGCCTCGGGCACCTTCGTCCTCAACGTTCCGTGTGCGCAACAGGCCGATATCGTGCAAACCGTCGGTAACACGTCCGGTCTGGACATCGTTGGCAGTCAAAGCCGCGACAAATTCGACGCCTATGGCCTGCAAACCTTCGCCGGAGATCTGGTTGAGGCGCCGCTGTTCGACGGCTGCGTCGCCTGGCTTGAATGTCGTTTGTTGCCGGAGCCGCACAATCATCAGCAGTACGATCTGTTCCTCGCCGAAGTGATTGCCGCGCACGCCGATATTCGCGTGTTTAGCGAAGGGCGTTGGCATTTCGATGGCCACGATTCATTGCGTACGCTGCACCACGTGGCGGGCGGGCATTTCCTCACCATTGGCGATGCTTTGGATGGCAAAGTGCTGGAGGCCAATCCATCGAAATGAAACATAAATTAACGTTTTGCAGTAATTAATTATTGTTTTGCGATAATTTAATCGTCTATGGTTTGTCTCACATTCAATCTGTGAGGCTTTCCATGACTTCCGTTTCTCTCGCGCAATTCAGCCGCCGTATGGCCACGATCACGTTGCTGCTGATCATTCTGATGCTGGTACTCAACGCTGCGGTCTGGCTGTTCCCGACGTTGGCCAGCAAGGATGGTTTGGGCCTGGGGTTCGCACTGAGCGATCGCCAGCTCTCGGACATGACCAGTGCCGCCGCAGTGTTTCCGTGGTGGCAAACCTTGGGCGCCATTGTGCTTTCGAGTATTCCTCTGATCGCACTGGCCTTTGGTTTGAAGTCGCTGCGCCGTCTGTTCCAGTGCTACGCCACGGGTGAGTATTTTTCTGCCGAAGCCGCCGGTCATCTGGGTAAAGTCGGGCGCGCCGTGGCGCTCTGGGTGCTGCTGGATTTTCTATGCGAACCGATGCTCAGCTTGTGGATTACGCAAAATGCGCCCGTGGGCGAGCGAATGGTGACCTTAAGCGTCACAGCGTCCACCTTCGTCGCGCTGTTCATGGCCGGCTGTATTTCGATCATTGCGCGTATCCTGTCGCAGGCCAGCGAAGTGGATTCCGAAAACCGTACTTTTATTTGAGATCGCTATGTCTATCGTGATTCAACTGGACGTGATGCTCGCCCTGCGCAAGGTCAAATCCAAGGATCTGGCCGCCGCCATCGGCATCACCGAAGCCAACCTGTCTTTGCTCAAACAGGGCAAGGTCAAAGGTTTGCGTCTGGCGACCCTGGACGCCATTTGTGAATACCTCAACTGCCAACCCGGCGACTTGCTGATCCGCGTGCCGGAGGGCGAACCGGCTGTTTAAAAGCACTGCCCAACCCATGGCAAAACGCGGCGGGATGTTGCAAGGTGTGGGCATTGTCGAATCAATCAGGCACATGCCCCATGGATATCTCTGCCGTGAGCTACCTCGCTCCACTGCTGTCGCTGGCGCTGTTGTGGACAGTCGCCGTGGTCACGCCGGGGCCGAACTTCTTCAACATCGCGCAACTGGCCGTCAGCCGTTCGCGACGCCATGGCGTCGTTGCCGCACTCGGCGTGGCCAGCGGCACGGTACTGTGGGGACTGGCCGGCGGCTTGGGCATCCAGTCATTGTTCAGCGCCGCACCGACGCTGTATCTCAGTTTCAAGATCGCCGGGGGCTGCTACCTGATCTACCTCGGCCTTAAGCAATTTAAACGTAAGGCCGCCATCGCGCCGGGCACCGTGGACGCGTCGCAGCAAACACTGCGCGGCGCCTATGCCCGAGGCTTTCTCGGCAACATGACCAATCCAAAATCGGCACTGTTCGTCGCCACGATCTTCGCTACCGCAATGCCGGCACACATACCGCCGTTATTGCTGGCGCTGGCGGTACTGACCATGGCCACGTTGTCGTTCAGTTGGTATTGCAGCGTCGCACTGTTCTTCGCCAGCCGCCGGGTGGCGAGTGTTTACGAACGCTCGCGTAAGTGGCTGGATCGACTGGCAGGTGGTTGCTATTTGCTGTTTGGCGTACATCTGGTGGCGAGTCGTTGAGCGCATTGGGTGTATCTGTCTCAGGGCAAGTCGAGAGGAAAATGCTTCGCTTCGTAGGCTTCGATCAAGGTGATCATTACCTCGAAGTAATCCCCTTCAGGCGTACCAGGTTCAGGTTCATTGTCGAAAAGTGCGGAAACGTTTTTGAGCGCCGCACGGTAGTCTTCTTCGGTGTGAATCGGACGGATGTTCATGGGGTTACTCCATTTCGACGGTATCAGCGTCGATAGCATCGTACTGCTTGTGCGTACCGATAAATTTTATGTAAACGGCACCAAAGCGATAGGCGATAGCCGCAACAAGGCGGAAGTCGTTGCCCTTGATGTTGAACACCACTCTGCGGCTCTTCAGAATGCTTGCAGAAGCAAAATGCGCCTTGATCTCTGCGGGTGTTTTCCAGTTCGCTTTTCTTGCTTCATCTATCCACGCCAGCAGTGGCTGCTCTGAATCGGGATATCGATCCCCAAAGCTTTTCAGCTGGCTGACGGAAATAATTCTCATGGCGTGATCCTAGTCCCGCTATGGGACTGATGCAAGGCTGTTGAGGTTTGGTGGATGTGCGGTTCGCATGCTTGCAACTTCAAAACCCCAGCAATACCGAAGCGATTCTCGATGCTGAGCGAACACTAACTTTATCTGCATCAGCTATTTTTCGGGGTAGGAAAAGGCAGCACGAGACTACTGAACTGGCCCCGTCGACATAAAAAAAGGCCTACCTCCCAGTAAGCCTTTTCCGTCTTGCATGTAAGCCTCAATCCCCCAATGCTTCCCCTTCACGCCGTGGATCCGCACCACCTTCCAGCGTTGCATTCCCATGCGCATCCTTGACCCGAACAATCGCCTGGGTGCCGCTGGTCATGTCGATTTCATTCACTGCATGCCCTTTGTCCTTCAACGCCTGAATCAGCGTCGGGCTGAATTGGCCCTGTTCCAGTTCGGTCGGGCCGTTGCGGCTTCCGAAGTTGGGCAGGCTGATGGCGCTTTGTGGGTCGAGGTTCCAGTCGAGCAGGCCGATGGTGGTTTTTGCCACGTATTCGATGATCTGCGAGCCGCCCGGTGAGCCGACGCTGGCGAGTAATTCGCCGCTGTTGCGATCGAAGATCAAGGTCGGTGCCATCGACGAGCGTGGACGTTTGCCGGGCTCGACGCGGTTGGCGACTTTTTGGCCGTTCTCTTCGGGGATAAAGGAGAAGTCGGTCATCTGGTTGTTGAGCAGAAAACCCTGAACCATCAGGTGCGAACCGAACGCTGCTTCGATGGTGGTGGTCATCGATACGGCGCCGCCGAGGTCATCCACCGCGACCACTTGTGACGTCGAGATGCGCAGTGGCGAACGATCCGGTGCGTAGGCCACCTGCACGCCCGGTGGTGTGCCGGGTTTGGCGGTGCCCATGCTGCGCTCGCCGATCAGACTGGCGCGATTGGCCAGATAACCCGGGTCGACCAGGCCTTTCACTGGCACCGGAACGAAGTCGCTATCGGCGACGTATTGCGCGCGGTCGGCGTAGGCCAGACGTTCAGCTTCGGCGATCAGGTGCACCGCTTGTGGCGCGGGTTCGATGCCGGCGGGTTTGTCGGTTTTCACTGGTTTTAGTGGCGTGAGCGACAAGCGCGGATCGCGGGTTTCCAGCGCCTGCAAGGTGCCGAGAATCTGCGCCACGGCGATGCCGCCCGACGACGGTGGCGGCATGCCGCAGACTTGCCAGCGCTTGTAATCGGTGCACAGCGGCGCGCGTTCTTTGGCTTGATAGTGCTGAAGGTCGTGCAGCGACAGGCTGCCCGGGTTGGCGTGGCCCTGAACCTTAGCGACGATTTCTTCGGCGATCGGGCCTTTGTACAGCGCATCGGCGCCTTCGTTGGCGATGCGTTTGAGCACGGCAGCCAAGGCTGGATTCTGCAAGCGCGTGCCGACCGCTTTGACACTGCCATCGGTATTGAGGAAATACGCGGCCATGTCCGGAGAATTGCGAATCACCGGATCAGACTCCAGCAGCGAATGCAGGCGCGGGGAAATCGCGAAACCTTGTTCAGCGAGTTTTATCGCCGGTTCAAACAGCTTGGCCCATGGCAGGCGACCGTGTTGTTTATGCGCCATTTCCAGTGCGCGCAAAACGCCCGGAGTGCCGACTGAGCGGCCGCCAATTTGCGCCTGCGGGAACGACATCGGTTTGCCGTCAGGGCGCAGAAAGAGTTTCTCGGTTGCGCCGGCCGGCGCGGTTTCGCGACCGTCATAGGTGCGCACCTGTTTGCCGTCCCACAGCACGATCATCGCGCCGCCACCGATCCCGGAGGATTGCGGCTCAACCAGGGTCAGCACGGCCTGCATCGCAATCGCCGCATCAATCGCCGAACCGCCCTGACGCAACATCTCGCGACCCGCCTCGGCAGCCAGTGGATTGGCAGCGGCAGCCATGTGTTTGCTGGCGTGACGGGTTTGCAGATCGGTGCGGAAACCCGACGCGGCTTCCGGTGCCAACGGCATGACCGAGGAGGGCGGGGCATTGCACGCGGTGAGGGTCAGGGCGCTGATGATCAGCGTCAGGGCAGGCAGGCGAAAGCGGCTCAAGGGCAAGGCTGAAAACACGCGGGCTCTCCGTCCGTGGATTAAAAGTCTGAGGGACTCTATCGACCGGTCGGTCGAGACGCAAACCGATGGGCATTTTTGTCTTTCTTTTCAGGGCGGATGTTCGCTAGGGTCAACCTCAACTGATGGACCATAACGACTCCCTGTAGGAGTGAGCCTGCTCGCGATAGCGTCATCACATTCAACATCATTGCTGACTGATCCAGCGCTATCGCGAGCAGGCTCACTCCTACAGTTGAAAGGCATAAAAATCACAAGAGGCCAAGCATGCACAGCGAGTTTCCCACCGAGTCCAGTTACCGCATTCAACGCGAACAGTTTCTCGCCGCCGCCAATGCCGCCGGGGCGGCAATCAGCTCCTACGCACATCCGCGCTGTGGCCCGTTTGGCGAGCCGTTGAGCACCGACGTCGCCGTGCTCGGTAACCCGCAGGCAGAAAAACGTCTGGTGGCGCTCAGCGGTACCCACGGCGTGGAGGGCTATTACGGTTCCGACTGCCAAATCGATTGGCTGAAAGCATTCGCACCCGGCTCGCTGCCCAAGGATGTCGCGGTGATCATGGTTCACCTGATCAACCCGTGGGGCACCGCGTGGTTGCGTCGAGTCAACGAAGACAACATCGACCTTAACCGCAATCATCTGGATTTCACCGAAGCGTTGCCGGATAACCGTGCTTACGCGGCACTGCACGAAATTTACGGCTGCACCGACTTGAATGGCCCCGAGCGTCAACGCGCCGATTCCTTGCTTGATGCGCAGATCAACGAACACGGCTGGCCGGCCGTCATGTCGATTGTCGAGGGCGGGCAGCACAGTCATGCGGACGGATTGTTCTACGGCGGTCGCGCGCCCAGCTGGTCGAATCGCACGTTGCATCAAATCATCGAAGCGCACTTGGCCGGCGCGGACACCGTGATGTGTTTCGACCTGCACACTGGCGCTGGGGAATACGGTCATCCGATGTTGCTGACGATCACCCAAACGCCGTACCCGGCGCTCGCCCAAGCCCAGTCGATTTACGGCCCATGGCTTTACACGCTGCACACCGGCGCCGACACCCTGAGCGAAACCGGCGTCGCCGCGACCGCCACCGGTTACACCTCGCAGGCATTGCTTGATGCCTTGCCGGACGTGCAGTTGATGCCGTTCGTGATCGAGTGCGGAACGTATCCGGGCGCAAATGTGCATCGGTATTTACGTGACGACCATTGGTTGCATCTTCACGGCGATCCGCTGGATGCAACGGGGAGGGCGATCAAACTGAATCTGCTGGAGCAGTTTTACCCGGCCGATCCCGACTGGCGGGCGATGGTGGGTTTGCGTACCCGACAAATCTGGGCGAAAGGGTTGGCGGCACTGGCAGGCTGAAACGCTGGATGAGGGGAGAAATCCCCTCACCATAAAACCGGCGCTTTTCTCGAGGCATAAAAAAACGGCCTACCTTTCGGTAAGCCGTTTTTAGTACTTGGTGGCTACACAGGGACTTGAACCCCGGACCCCAGCATTATGAATGCTATGCTCTAACCAACTGAGCTATGTAGCCAAGTGGCGCGCATTATTCCCCTGAAATGGAAAAGCGTCAAGCGTAAATTTAAAAATTTTTTCTACGCTTTCAACCGTTTATCAAAATCACTGACTCAGCAGCGGCGAAGGGCAGCGTTGGAACCAGCGGCTGGCCTGTTCATACGCGTGCGCCAATTGCAGAACAGCGAAGTCTGCCTGGTGCTTGCCGATGATCTGCAGCCCCATCGGTAAACCCTGCGCATTGAATCCAGCCTGAACGCTCGCCACCGGGCAACCCGACAACGTGCCGGGGATCACCACTTCCATCCAGCGATGATAAGTGTCCATGCTCACGCCATCGATCGACGTCGGCCACGGCTGGGTCTTGTCGAACGGAAACACCTGAGCGCTCGGCAACAACAGGTAGTCATATTTTTCGAATAACTTCGAAATCGCCCGATACCAATCACTGCGCACCGCCGAGGCGGTAAACACTTCGCTGGCGGAAAGCTGCAAACCGTTTTCCACTTCCCAGATCGCTTCCGGTTTCAACAGCGCACGCTTTTGCGGATCGGCGTAAGTCGCGCCCAACGAACCGGCGACCATCCAGTGGCGCAACGTGCGCCAACAGCTCCACAAGCGCTCAGGCGCGAAACCCGGATCCGCTGCCTCGACGTGACAGCCAATGCTTTCGAAGTCGGCGAAGGTCTTCTCGCACAGCGACAGCACGCCGTTCTCCATCGGCAGATAACCATTGAAGTCACCCAGCCAGCCCAGCCGTGTGCCTTTGAAATCACGTTCCAGCGGCGCCGCAAACGCCTCACCGGATTCGGTGATGGACAGCGGCGCTCGCGCATCGGCGCCGGCCTGCACTGACAGCAGCAACGCCGCGTCACGCACGCTGCGCGCCATCGGGCCTTCGTAACCGAGTTGATCGATAAACAGATCGGCACTGTCATCAAACGGTACGCGACCCTGCGACGGGCGGAAGCCGAAGATGTTGTTGAACGCCGCCGGGTTGCGCAGTGAGCCCATCATGTCGCTGCCGTCGGCCACCGGCACCAGATGCATCGCCAGCGCCGCGCCTGCGCCACCGCTGCTGCCGCCGGCGGTTTTGCTCGGGTCGTACGCGCAACCGGTGGCGCCGAACAACGGGTTGTAGCTTTGCGAGCCGAGGCCGAATTCCGGGGTGTTGGTTTTGCCGATGATGATCGCGCCGGCCTGCTTGATTCGCTCGACCATGATGCCGTCGCGCTCGGGCACGAAATCCTTGTACAGCGGCGAACCCATGGTGGTGCGAATGCCACGGGTCAGCGACAGATCCTTGATCGCGTGCGGCAGGCCGTGCATCCAGCCACGGTATTCGCCGCGCAGCAGTTCAGCGTCGCGCTGACCGGCCTGAGCCAGCAGATCTTCAGGCGCCTGCAGGCTGATCAACGCATTGACCTTGGGGTTGAAGCGTTCGATGTGCGCAAGGTACGTCTGCATCACTTCGCGGCAGGAAACCTGGCGCAGGCGAATGCGCTCGGCGAGCTCATGGGCCTGCAACAGGACCAGTTCGCTGATGTTATTAGAATTCATTGCAAGCAGCCTTCAAGACGACTGGAAAAACGCCCCGGCCTCGCGCCGGGGCGGCAGGGATCAACGCATCAGGTTGGTCCAGAGACGGTCGGCCAGACGGATCGAGCCTTCGCCGCAGGTCTTGCTGAACACCACTTTGGTGCCTTGCGGAATGTGCAGCTCCGGCGCGTCCTTGAGCGAGGCATCGAGGAACGGTTCGACGCCTTTGATCGGGCTCTGATGCTTGAGGAAGTTCTGTGTCATCGCCGCGTTTTCAGGCTGGCTGAGGAACGCAATGAACGCCTTGGCATTCGCTGGATTCTTGCTGCCGGTCGGAATGACCATGTTGTCGACCCACGCCAGCACGCCTTCTTTCGGGTACAGATATTTCAGCGTCGGTTTCATTTCGCGGGCGCGCATCGACGAGCCGCCCCAGAACATCGACATGTCAATTTCACCCGAAGCGAGGTTTTCGCGGATCGAACCGGCCTTCGAGCTGTAGGTTTTCACGTACGGTTTCTGCGCCTTTAGCAGCGTCAGAATCTGCTGCATCTGCTTCGGATCTTCGGTGCACAACGGGATGTCGAGGTACAGGCTGGCCATGTCCACCGCGTCGCTGACCGCGTCGAACATGTTGATCCGGCCTTGCAGTTCGGCCGGCGGCTCATACAAGACTTTGTAGCTGTCGGCCGGGCCGCTGTAGCGCGCGGTGTCGAGCACGACGCTGGTGGTACCCCAAATGAACGGCACCGAATACGCGCCCTCGGGATCCCAGCTTGGTTTTTTCAGATTGTCGGCAACGTTGGCGTAATACGCTTCTTTGACCGGGTCGAAGCGCTCCAGGAGTTTTTCCTGAATCAGGATCGGCACGAATTGATGCGACGGAATCGCCACGTCATAACCGGCGCCGCCCTGTTTCAGTTTTGCCAGCAGCGTCTCGTTTGAGTCATAGGAATCGACGGTGACTTCGATGCCGGTCTGCTTCTGGAACTTGGCGAGAATCTCCGGCGAAAAGTAGCCGCTCCAGCTCACCACGTTGAGTTTCTCGGCGGCCTGAACACTGACGGCCATGGTCAGCGGTAAAGTCAGGAACAACGAAGTGCCGACGCTTTTTATCCACTTGCTCATGTCATTTCCCCACAGTTGGTAGAAGGTTCAGGCGTTCTTTTTGCCCAACAGATAAGAGAGGCTGACGAACAGCACCGAAACGCCCAGGATCAGCGTCGAGACGGCGTTGACGTCGGGTGTCACACCCATGCGCAGCAGGCCGAAGATGAAGATCGGCAGGGTGGTGGTGCCGGCCTGCGAGACCATCATCGAGATCACGAAGTTATCCAGCGAGACGATGAAGGCCAGCATCAACCCGGAGAAAATTCCCGGCATCAGCAGCGGCAGCGTGACCTTGCGAAAGGTGCGCCACGGGCCGGCGTAGAGATCGGCCGACGCTTGCTCCAGCGACAGATCCATATCGTTCAGACGTGCACGAATCGGCAGGTAGGCGAAAGGAATGCAGAACACCGTGTGCGCGATGATCAGGTTGCCGTAACCCAGCGACAGGCCGATGGTCGAGAACAGCGCGAGCGTTGCCACGCCGACGACGATTTCTGGCAATACCAGTGGCAACATGATCGCGCCCATCGACAGTTGCAGGCCCTTGAACTTGGCCCCGCGCGAGGTCCCAAGCGCGGCGAGGGTGGCAATCGCTGTGGCGACCATGCTGGCGCACACCGCGATCAACAGGCTGTTGCTGGCGGCCTGGCGCAAGGCCTGATTGGCGAACGCGGCGCGGTACCAGTCGAGGCTGAAACCGGTCCACACCGTCGCCGACTGATTGGCGTTGAACGAGAACACCACCAGCACCACGATCGGCGCATAGAGGTACAGATAGAACAGAAAACTGAAACCGCCGAACCCTGGAAAGTCCTGCACGCCCAGCCCTTTGCGTTTGAATAAAGCGAGCATCACGCACCTCCTTTGGCGATGCGCTGACGCTCGGCGCGCAAGGCATACACAGTCAGCACCAACATCACTGCGGCCATCAGCACCAGCGACAGCGCCGCGCCGAATGGCCAGTTACGCGAGTCACTGAACTGGCGGAAGATCAGGTTGCCGAGCATCATTCGCGTGCCGCCGCCGAGCAGTTCCGGGGCAATCATCGCGCCCAGGCACGGTACGAAGGTGAGGATGGCGCCGGCGAGAATCCCCGGTTTGGCGATCGGCAACACCACTTTGCGCAAGGTGCGCACGCGGCCGGCGTAGAGATCCTGCGCAGCTTCGAGCAGGCGAATGTCCATTTTTTCCAGCGTCGCGTAGATCGGCAAAACCACGAATGGCGCGTAGGTGTAAACCAGCCCCAGCAGCACCGCGCCGTCGGTGTACAACAACTGTAACGGTTCATGGATGACGCCCATGCCCATCAGGCTGTTGTTGATTACGCCGGTGTTACGCAGCAGCAAAATCCACGCGTAGGTGCGGATCAGCAGGTTGGCCCAGAACGGCACGGTGATCAGAAAAATCAGCAAGCCGCGCCGATGCGCCGGTTGCATCGCCAGCCACACGGCGACCGGAAAACCGATCAGCAGGGTGATGATCGTGGTCAGCCCGGCGATGCCAATCGAGCGCAGGGCGATGAGCAGATAGGAGTCGGTAAACGCCAGGCTGTCATCCATTTGCCGCTCGAACAGCAACGAGGTGTACGCCTCACTGCTGAAGACTTTATTGACCCCGCCGTAGGGGTTGGCTTCCATCAGCGAATAGCCGATGACAATCAGGATCGGCACCACCAGAAACAGGCAGATGGCGGTCAGCGCCGGGCTGACACCGAGGAAACTCTGGAAGACCTTGCGACGTTCCAGCGTGTTGGCAATCGGTAAGGCGTGCATGGCAATTTCTCCGGCTCAATCGTGCAGGACGCTGGCGCTACCACGGTCAAACAGCAGACCGGCCTGGGAGCCGACGGCAAAGCGCAGGCTCTGGTCGACGCAATTGGGCGTGCGCACGGTGAGACGCGAACCATCGCTGAGGCTGACCTGATATTGCAGGTCGGTGCCAAGGTAGATCTGCGCGTCGATCCGGCACGGCAAGGCAGCCTCGGTAGCGGCGGGCACCAGGTGCAGGCGCTCGGGGCGTACCGACAGCGATACGCTGGCGCCGACCTGCACGTCATCGCACGCTTGCGCCGGCAGCGGATGCCCGGCCGGCCCGGCGAACCACGCCTGACCGTCTTCCACACGAGTCACGGTGCCTTCGATGAAATTGGTTTCGCCGATGAAGTCAGCGACGAAGCGATTGCGCGGACGTTCGTAAATCTCTTCCGGCCGCCCGACTTGCTGCACTTCACCTTCAGAGAGCACGGCGATGCGGTCGGACATGGTCAGTGCTTCTTCCTGGTCGTGGGTGACGAAGATGAAGGTGATGCCGGTTTTCGCCTGAATGGTTTTCAGCTCTTCGCGCATGGCCTGACGCAGCTTGAGATCGAGTGCCGAGAGCGGCTCATCAAGCAGCAACACTTTTGGATGCGGCGCCAAAGCGCGGGCGAGGGCGACACGTTGTTGCTGGCCGCCGGACAGTTGCGCCGGTTTGCGATTGGCGAAGCGTTCCATCTGCACCAGCGCGAGCATCTCGCGGACACGTTCGCTGATTTGCGCCTTGGTGAGGACTTTGCCCATCGGGTGCGATTCGAGGCCGAAGGCCAGGTTTTCAGCGATGGTCATGTGCGGGAACAGCGCGTAATGCTGAAACACCGTGTTGACCGGCCGCTCGAAGGGCGGGCGATCGGCGATGTTTTCGCCGTAGAGAAGAATCTCGCCTTCGGTGGGAAATTCGAAACCGGCAATCATCCGCAGCAGCGTGGTTTTGCCACAGCCGGACGGGCCGAGAAGGGTGAAGAATTCGTTGTCGCGGATATCCAGATCAATGCTTTTCAGCGCCACCGGACCGGTTTGCGGATCACCGTAAACTTTGCGCACCGAGCGGATTGAGACCGCCAGTGTTTGCAGCGAATGCAGGGCATTCATGCGTTACCTCCGATTCCCCCATCGCCTGCGGTTCGCTCTGAAAAGCGTTGCCGTCGGGCCATGGATATTATTTTTTTGGGCAGGATCGAGATTGCGTTCGGGTGTAATAACCAGCTGTTTTTTTGTTCTGCTGTGGCTCGATTATCAGCCAGGGGTTGCGCGGGGCGACACTTCAATTTAAACATGGCAGCTGTTAGTTAATTTAATAGCCTAAGGTGCCAGGAATCATGCCCGACCACCGATTGCCGCCGCTGAATGCGGTGCGTGCCTTTGATGCCGCCGCGCGATTGGGCAGCTACGTCGAAGCCTCGAAAGCGCTGCACGTGACCCAGCCTGCGATAGGCCGGCACGTGAAATTGCTCGAAGACTGGTTGGGCATTCAATTGTTCGAACGCACCTCGCGCGGGGTCAACCTGACCCCGGCGGGCGAGAAATACCACCGCAAGATCAGCGCCGCGTTGCAGTTGATCATCGAGGCCGGCAAGGAAGCGCAGCCCAAAGACGCCGAACGCTGGCTGCGGATCATGGTGGTGCCGGGGTTCGCCAAGCGCTGGTTGATGCCACGGATCGAAGCGATGCGGCACCTGCGGCCGGGGCTGAAATTTGCCATCGAACCCAACTCGACCTTCACCGAAGTGGACGGCAAAAGTGCCGATCTGGGCATCGTCTACGGCCTCGACGGGGAGTACGCCGATTCGCGGGAAGCGCTGATTTGCCCTCGGGTGTTTCCGATTTGCACGCCGGAGTATCTGGCGAGCATCGATCCTATCGACAGCCCGAGAGATCTGATCAAGCACGAGCTGATTCACGTCGATGACGGTGAGTGGTGGAACCTGTGGTTCGCCGCCCATGACCTCGATATCCACCTGAAATCCGACCTGCTGTACGTCAACAACGATCACGCCTTGTCGGTGGCCGAAAGCGGGCAGGGCATTGCGCTGGCCAACGAAGTGCTGGTGCGCCATGAACTGGCCAGCGGCAAACTGGTGCGCGCGATTGATGATGAGGTGAAGCTGGAAAGTTACCGGGTGCTGACGGCGTCCGCCGAACTCTCGTCGGACGCCGTGTGGTTTATCCAGTGGCTGAAAACCGAGCTGGAAAAGGACTTCCCGCAAGCGGTGATCAGTTGAGACGAAAGCGCGCCGTGTTCTTGCTCAGTGCCTGGCTGCCGAGGCGCAGGGTGTCTGCCGCCAGATTTACCGCTCGCGCGCCTTCGAGCAAACGCACCGCCGCTTGATCGACCTGCTGGATATTGCCGCTGACTTCATCGGCGGTGCACGCCTGTTCCTCCACCGCCGTGGCGATTTGCGCGAGGGTGTCGGTGACGCTCTGCACGGCACTGGCGATTTCGCCCAACCGTTCGCCAAGCCCGGTGACTGACTCGGCATCGGTTTGCGCCTGGCCGCAGGCAGCTTCCATCAAACTCACGGCTTCGTTGACCGTTGCGCGCAGGCTGTCGACCGTTCCGGCGATCTGCGCGGTGGATGATTGCGTGCGTTGCGACAGGCTGCGCACCTCGTCCGCCACGACGGCAAAACCGCGCCCCTGTTCGCCGGCGCGCGCCGCTTCAATCGCCGCGTTGAGCGCCAACAGGTTGGTCTGTTCGGCCACTCCGCGAATGGTGTCGACCACCAATTGAATCTGCTGGCCTTGCTCGCTGACCCGACCCAGCGCCGCAGCGGTGTCGTTCAAACGCTGATTGAGCTGTTGAATACTCGCGGTGGTGCGCTGACTGTCGCGGCTGCTGTCGGCGGCGATACGCTGGGTGTGCTGAGCGCTGCCGGAAGCCTGTTCGCAACTTTGCGCCACGCCTTGCGAGGTCGCGGCCAATTGCGTGGCCGCAGCGGCGATCTGGCTGATCTGCAACTGCTGCGCTTCGACTTCGCCGAGGGCACCGCTGGAGTGATCGTTGAGGCTGCGCACCGCGTCGCTCAATTGCGAGGTCTCGTGATCGACTCCGAGCATACTGCTGCGCAGTTGCACCACGGCGACGTTGAGCGCGGTGCTGATCGCCGCCAGTTCATCGCGACCCTCCACCGGCACTTGCAGGCTGAGGTTGCCGTCGCGCAGGGCTTCCGCGAGCAAGGTAATGCCGCTGGCGCTGCGACGAATCGAGGCTTGCAAGCAGATGAACAGGTACAGCGCCGCGAGCAGCAGGCAACCGAACACGGCGGCGACGATGATGAACTGACGGATCGCTGAACCGTGGTAGGCGTCGAGCCGTTGATCCAGCGAGACCAGCGATTGCTGGCGCAGGGCGGCGAGGTCGCTCAACAAGGCGTCAAGGCTGCGTTCAAAGTCTTCCGGTTTGAGATTGATGCTGCCGCCAAACACGCCGTCGTCCAGCACCTTCAGGCCGCTGTCGAGGTGTTTGAGGCTCTCGTGGTATTGGCTGGCCCAGCTCTGCTGATCTTTCGGCAGGCGTGCTTCCAGCAGCGTGGCGGTTTTCACCAGTTGCTCGCGAGCATCACCGATACGGCTGCGCAGATCGCGCAACTGCAGACGGCTTTGCAGGGTGAACTGGCCGGAGACTACCGAGGCCTGGCCGACGGCGGCGAGGCGACCGACGCGTTCAATCAAGTCCGGCGCGTGTTGCGTGGAGATTTGCGTCAGCAGATAGGTTTCCAGCCACGGCGCGAGGGTCAGGCGATTGTCCATGACGATCTGCTCGCGCAACGCTTGCAGGGCGCTCAGGGCGTTGGTGAAACGGTCATAACCGTCCGGCCACCAACCGACGCCGCTGAGGCTTTTCGAATCCAGTCCATTGAGTGCGGTTTGCAGCGTTTGATAGCGGCTGAGGGTTTCACCTTCCGCGCCTTCGTTTTGCAGGGCATTGCCCAGATCCGTGGTGGCTTGCACAACCGCCGGTTGCACCGCGTCGAACGCGCCCATGGCGGCGAGGGTGGCCGGTGTCGGCTGGCGATTGGTTTCAGTGGCGCGCCAACGGGCGGCGCGGTCGCGTTGGGCGGCGAGCAGGTTGTCCAGCGCATCCAGCGCGAGCAATTGGCGCACGCCGGCACGTTCGCCGGCAATCAGATTGAGCTTGTCGCGATAGTCCTGGCCGATCATCAACAGGCTACCGGCCAACGGCAAAATGAACAGCAGAAACAACAACTGGAATTTACCCGCGAAGCCAAACCGCCCCAGCAATTTGATCCCCGGTGAAAGGAAAGCCTGCATGCCCCATGACTCCTCTGGACACCACGCACCATCGGCGTGCATCGCGGTCGTTCGACGTTGATGTTGTGCCCTGCTAAAAGGCCTCGAAAGTTCACTCTCACCCGCTCTGTAGGCAGGTTCTGTAGCGAAACTTCCCATTGTCGATCACCTTTGTAAGGCGACCGCGTTCAGGGGCAGTAGCAAGGCAAGATTCAGACCATGGCGTTGCGCTATCACCTAAATCCCGTCCCCTGTAGGAGCTGCCGAAGGCTGCGATCTTTTGATGTTGTTTTTTAAAAGATCAAAAGATCGCAGCCTTCGGCGCTCCTACACGATTGGGTGATTCAGGTCAGGGTGGTTAGTTAGCTGGCTAAGGGGATGGCGCTGACGCACTGAAAAATGGCACATTGACGCACCTGCCTGCGTGCACCCATCTGCTGTCCGGAAACTTCCATGGCTATCAGCAACGTTCAGACCGCCGCTGTCTCGGCGCCCGCTGCCCCCCAAAGCAGTCCATTGGTGATGCGAATTATCGGCGCGGTGGCGCTGGCGCATCTGATCAACGACCTGATCCAGTCGGTCTTGCCGTCGATCTACCCGATGCTCAAGGCCAATTACGGCCTGACCTTTACCCAGGTCGGCCTGATCACCCTGACCTTCCAACTGACTGCGTCGCTGTTGCAGCCGTGGGTCGGTTATCACACCGATCGGCATCCGAAACCGTGGCTGTTGCCGGCCGGTTCGATCTGCACGTTGATCGGCATCGTGATGATGTCGATGGTCGGCAGTTTTCCGTTGATTCTGCTGGCGGCGGCGCTAATCGGTATCGGTTCTTCGACGTTCCATCCCGAGGCCTCGCGGATTGCGCGGCTGGCTTCCGGTGGACGCTTTGGCCTGGCGCAATCGACCTTCCAGGTCGGTGGTAACGCCGGTTCCGCGTTCGGCCCATTGCTGGCGGCGGCGATCATCATTCCGTTCGGTCAGGCCAACGTCGCGTGGTTCGGTTTGTTCGCGGTGTTTGCGCTGTTCGTCCTGTACCGCATCAGCCGCTGGTACGCGCACCACTTGAACCTGTTCAAGCTCAAAGCCGGTCAGGCCGCGACTCACGGTTTGTCGAAGGGCAGGGTGACCAGTGCGCTGGTGGTATTGGGGCTGTTGGTGTTCTCCAAGTATTTCTACATGGCCAGCCTCACCAGCTACTTCACCTTCTACCTGATCGAGAAGTTCGACCTGTCGGTGGCGAGCTCGCAGTTGCACCTGTTCCTGTTTCTCGGTGCGGTAGCGGCGGGCACCTTCTTCGGCGGGCCGATTGGCGACAAGATCGGCCGTAAGGCGGTGATCTGGTTCTCGATCCTTGGCGTGGCACCGTTTACGCTGCTGATGCCCCACGTTGATCTGTTCTGGACGACCGTCCTGAGCGTGGTGATCGGCTTCATTCTGGCCTCGGCGTTCTCGGCGATTGTGGTGTACGCGCAGGAACTGGTGCCGGGCAACGTCGGGATGATTGCCGGGGTGTTCTTCGGTTTGATGTTTGGTTTCGGCGGGATCGGCGCGGCGCTGCTCGGGCATCTGGCGGATATTCACGGGATTGAGTACGTGTATTACCTGTGCTCGTTCCTGCCGCTGTTTGGCGTGTTGGCGATCTTCTTGCCGCGTACCAAAAAGGCCTGATCCCACACAAATCCAACTGTGGGAGCGGGCTTGCTCGCGAATGCTGGGTATCAGCTACACATGTACTGGCTGACACGACGCCTTCGCGAGCAAGCCCGCTCCCACAGGGGAATTGCGTACAGCGATAAATCTCAGGCACAAAAAAGCCGCGTATCAAACGCGGCTTTTTCTTGGGCGTAACGCTTACACGTTAAAGCGGAAGTGCATCACGTCGCCGTCTTTGACGATGTAATCCTTGCCTTCCAGACGCCATTTACCGGCTTCTTTAGTACCGGCTTCGCCCTTGTACTGGATGAAGTCGTTGTAGGCGATCACTTCGGCGCGGATGAAGCCTTTCTCGAAGTCGGTGTGGATCACGCCGGCAGCCTGAGGTGCTGTGGCACCGACTTTGACGGTCCAGGCGCGGACTTCTTCAACACCGGCGGTGAAGTAGGTCTGCAGGTGCAGCATTTCGTAGCCGGCGCGGATCACGCGGTTGAGGCCAGGCTCTTCCAGGCCCAGGGCCTCGAGGAACATGTCCTTCTCTTCGCCGTCATCGAGCTCGGCGATTTCCGCTTCGATCTTGTTGCAGACCGGAACCACCATGGCGCCTTCTTCTTCGGCGATGGCGCGAACCACGTCGAGGTGCGGGTTGTTCTCGAAACCGTCTTCAGCGACGTTGGCGATGTACATGACCGGTTTGGTGGTCAGCAGGTGGAAGCCCTTGATCACTGCCTTTTCGTCAGCGTTCATGTTCTTCATCAGGCTGCGCGCAGGCTTGGCTTCGGTGAAGTGCGCGATCAGTTGCTCAAGCAGGCCTTTCTGAACCACGGCGTCCTTGTCACCACCCTTGGCGTTACGCGCGACTTTCTGTAGTTGCTTCTCGCAGCTGTCGAGGTCGGCGAAGATCAGTTCCAGGTCGATGATTTCGATGTCGCGCTTCGGGTCGACGCTGTTGGAAACGTGGATCACGTTCTCGTCTTCGAAGCAACGCACGACGTGAGCGATCGCGTCGGTTTCGCGGATGTTGGCGAGGAACTTGTTGCCCAGGCCTTCACCTTTCGAGGCGCCGGCAACGAGGCCTGCGATGTCGACGAATTCCATGGTGGTCGGCAGGATGCGCTTTGGATTGACGATGGCCGCCAGAGCGTCCAGACGCGGATCCGGCATCGGCACGATGCCGCTGTTCGGCTCGATGGTGCAGAAGGGGAAGTTTTCGGCCGCGATACCGGATTTGGTCAGGGCGTTGAACAGGGTGGACTTGCCGACGTTAGGCAGGCCGACGATGCCGCAATTGAATCCCATGGTGTTTCCCCTCGGAGTAGAGTCAGGCCTTCTGGCTGTGCAGGTTTTTCATCGCGCGGTTCCATTCACCGGCTAGGATATCCGGCAGCACGCCGAGGGCAAAGTCGATGCTGGCATCGAGTTTTTCCTGTTCGGCGCGTGGCGCACGACCCAGGACGAAATTTGAAACCATACTGGCGACGCCCGGGTGGCCAATGCCAAGCCGCAGGCGGTAGAACGTATTCTGATTGCCCAGTTGCGCAATGATGTCGCGCAACCCGTTGTGACCGCCATGGCCGCCGCCCTGCTTGAGCTTGGCAACGCCCGGAGGCAAGTCGAGTTCGTCATGCGCCACCAAAATTTCTTCAGGCTTGATGCGGAAGAAACCGGCGAGTGCCGCTACGGCCTGGCCGCTGCGGTTCATGTAAGTGGTGGGAATCAGCAGACGAACATCCTGACCCTGATGCGAGTAGCGCCCGGTCAGGCCGAAATATTTGCGATCGGCCACAAGATTCACATTCTGTGCGTGGGCGATGCGCTCAACAAAAAGGGCCCCTGCGTTATGCCGGGTCTGGTCGTATTCGGCGCCTGGATTTCCCAGGCCAACGATCAGTTTGATGGCAGTCACGATAGGGGCCCTTCCTTTGAGTGGTGAGTAACATCGCCGCGATCAGGGAAAGCGGCGAAAGTGGACGAAAAATGCTCATTTACCATGGATGTAAACTCCGCGTTCTCGCCCGCTTTCTCGCTACGTTCCAGTCCGCGATGTTACTTGCTCACTCAGGCATGACAGAGTGAATTACTCTGCTGCGCCTTCTTCAGCTTCTGGAGCAACGCGTGGAGCGTGTACGTTTGCAACAGCTTTGTCGTCGCCGTGAGCCAGTGCAACGAACTCAACGCCTTTAGGGGCTTTGAGGTCGGACAGGTGAACGATTGCGCCGATTTCCAGAGCCGACAGGTCGACTTCGATGAACTCAGGCAGATCTTTCGGCAGGCAGGAAACTTCGATTTCGTTCAGGACGTGCGAGATCTCGCCGCCTTTCTTGGTCGGAGCTTCTTCACCAACAAAGTGCACAGGCACGATAGCGGTCAGTTTCTGGCCGGCTACGACGCGTACGAAGTCAGCGTGCAGAACGTGACCCTTGGACGGGTGACGTTGCAGAGCCTTGATGATGACGTTCTGCTTTTTGCCGCCAACGTTCAGTTCGATAACGTGGCTGTAGGCAGCATCGTTTTCGAGCAGTTTGGCAACTTCTTTGGCCAGCATGCTGATGGATTCAGGGGCTTTTTCGCCACCGTAAACAACAGCTGGAACCAGAGCGGCGAGACGACGCAGGCGGCGGCTCGCACCTTTCCCCAGGTCGGAACGCAGTTCAGCATTCAGAGTAAAATCGTTCATTGTGTATCTCCAAAATAGCCATGACCGGGTTGACGTTTGCGACCAGCGCCAAACACGGTATGGGCAAAAAAGCCCCGCCCCGGCAGGAATGCCGGGGCGGGGCGCTTTTCGTCAACGAGACATTTCGAGAAGGGCAGGGCCCTTAACGGAACATCGCGCTGATCGATTCTTCATTGCTGATGCGGCGAACCGCTTCGGCAACAACCGGTGCGATATCCAGTTGACGGATACGTGCACAGGCTTGTGCTGCAGCGGACAGCGGGATGGTGTTAGTCACCACCAGCTCGTCCAGCACGGAATTTTCGATATTCTCGATGGCCCGACCCGACAGCACAGGGTGTGTGCAGTAGGCAAAGACCTTGGCTGCGCCATGCTCTTTCAGGGCCTTGGCCGCGTGGCACAGAGTGCCGGCGGTATCGACCATGTCATCGACCAGAATACAGGTACGCCCTTCGACATCACCGATGATATGCATCACTTCAGAGTGATTGGCTTTCTCACGGCGTTTGTCGATGATCCCGAGATCCACGCCCAGGGATTTGGCAACAGCACGTGCACGCACGACGCCACCAATGTCCGGGGACACAATCATCAGGTTTTCGAAGCGCTGATCTTCAATGTCATCCACCAATACCGGGGAGCCGTAGATGTTATCTACCGGAATATCGAAGAAACCCTGAATCTGGTCAGCATGCAGATCAACCGTGAGAACACGGTCGATGCCGACTACGGTAAGCATGTCAGCGACGACTTTCGCGCTGATAGCCACACGTGCGGAACGCGGACGGCGATCCTGACGGGCATAACCAAAATAAGGAATAACAGCAGTGATACGAGTAGCCGAGGAGCGGCGGAAGGCGTCAGCCATCACTACCAGTTCCATCAGGTTATCGTTGGTCGGAGCGCAAGTCGGCTGAATAATGAAAACGTCTTTACCGCGAACGTTTTCATTGATCTCGGCTGTAATTTCGCCGTCGGAGAATTTACCGACAGAGATGTCACCGAGAGGGATATGCAGCTGACGTACAACACGCCGAGCCAGATCGGGGTTAGCGTTCCCCGTAAAGACCATCATCTTGGACACGCGCAGTACCTAGAGGCTGAGGGTAACCTGGATGAGTATAGAAAATGGCAGGGGCGGCTGGATTCGAACCAACGCATGGCAGGATCAAAACCTGCTGCCTTACCGCTTGGCGACGCCCCTGTATCTGTTGCATCAAGTGCCGTGCACTTGGTTCCTTTAGAGCAGACTTTGCAGCTTGCGATGCAACATCGAAACGTTGCTTCCTTTCGCTACAAACCCTGTAAGGGTCTCTGTCAGAAGGGCCGAGACTTTATCAGCTTCAGCTTTGCTTGGGAAGCCCCCAAACACACAACTTCCAGTTCCGGTGAGCTTTGCTTCGGTAAATTTACCTAACAAATCCAATGCGTTACGTACCTCTGGATAACGCCTTGCAACCACCGGCAAGCAGTCATTTCGACTGTTTCCCTCGGGAACGGGGCGCACTTTAATGGGCGGCGTGTTACGTGTCAACAAAGGATCGGAAAAAATTTCTGCCGTACTTACAGAGACTTGCGGTACGAGCACCAGATACCACGGTTCTTCGGGATCGACCGGGGTGAGTTTCTCGCCCACGCCCTCGGCAAAAGCCGCGTGACCACGGACGAAAACCGGCACGTCGGCGCCAAGCGTCAGACCCAGTGCCGCCAGGCGATCTTCATCCCAGCCCAGCTGCCACAAGTGATTCAGACCGAGCAAGGTGGTCGCCGCGTTCGAGCTGCCGCCACCGATGCCGCCGCCCATGGGCAGAATTTTGTCGATCCAGATGTCGATACCCAGCGTACAACCCGATTGTTGCTGAAGCATTTTTGCTGCGCGCACGATCAGATTGCTGTCATGCGGCACGCCGGCAAATTCGGTGTGCAGCTGAATCACGCCGTCATCGCGCACGGCAAAAGTGATTTCATCGCCGTAGTCGACAAACTGAAACAGCGTCTGCAACTCGTGATAACCGTCTTCACGGCGACCAAGAATGTGCAGCATCAGATTGAGTTTGGCCGGCGAGGGCAGGGTCAGACGTGCAGCGGTCATGCGTTATTGCCCCAACTTGCGCGGTTGCCAGGTCTTGATCACCAGCGTGACGTCGAGGTCGGTGCCGTGCAGCTTGATGCGCTCGGGCAACCAGTAACCGTTTTGTTCGGTGTACGCGGTGTACTCAACTTTCCAGCCGTCCTGTTCCAGGCTGGCCAGACGGCTGTCGGCGTCCAGGTTCAGGCGACTTTTAGTGTCCGGAGCCGGCAGGCCACGCACCCACCAGGCCAGATTCGACACCGGCAACTTCCAGCCCAGTTGCTCTTCGAGCAGGGCTTCCGGCGATTGCGATTCGTAGCGGCCCTGATTGGCGACTTCCAGCGACACCTTGCCTGGCCGTCCGGTCAGGCGTGCAGCGCCACGACCCAACGGGCCGGACAGACGAATGTCGTAATAATCCTGACGTTGCAGCCAGAACAGCGTGCCGCTACCGGAATCTTTCGGTGCGCGGATGCCGATCTTGCCGTCGATCTGCCAGCCATCGAGGCCAGTCAGTTGCTGTTTGTTCGCGGCCCATTGAGCCGGGCTGCCGTGGCCCTCGACCGATTCACGAGTACCAAAACCCGAGCAACCAGCGAGGAGGGCGATGAAGCTGAAAACAATAACGTGGCGCAAAAACATGAGTTAAAGAGTCTCGGATCCGGTCAGGCGCTTGATGGTGCTGCGCAGAATGGTGCTGTCGGGCTGATCCTTGAGGAACTTGCCCCAGATTTGTTTGGCTTCACGCTGGTTGCCCTTGGCCCACAACACTTCGCCCAGATGCGCGGCGACTTCGTGATCCGGGAAACGCTCCAGCGCCTGACGCAGATATTTCTCGGCGTCGTCCAGATTGCCCAAGCGGTAATTCACCCAGCCGAGGCTGTCGAGTACGGCCGGGTCTTCCGGATTGATCTGGTGCGCCTGCTCGATCAGCGTCTTCGCTTCAGCGTAGCGGGTCGTGCGGTCGGAGAGGGTGTAACCCAGCGCATTGAGCGCCATGGCGTTGTCCGGATCACGCTTGATGATCAGGCGCAGGTCTTTTTCCATCTGCCCGAGATCATTGCGTTTTTCCGCGAGCATCGCCCGGGTGTAGAGCAGATTCAGGTCGTCCGGGTATTGCAGCAACGCTTGCTGCAATACTTTCCAGGCCTTGTCGTCCTGTTTATTGGCCGACAGGGTTTCCGCTTCAATCAGGTACAACTGGATCGCGTAATCCGGCTCTTCGTCACGCTGCGCCGCCAGTTTGCTTTGCGCTTCAGCGGTTTTGCCGTTGTTCATCAGAATATCGGCCTGGCGCAACTGCGCCGGCAGATAGTCGTTGCCCGGGCCAACCTGGGCGTACTCGATGAGCGCGCCTTGTGGATCGTTACGCTCTTCAGCGATGCGACCGAGGTTCAGATGGGCAGAATCGACGTGGCTTTCACGGGCGATCAAGTCTTCCAGATAGCCCTTGGCCTCGTCCCAGGCCTTGGCTTCGAGGCACACCAGCGCCAGCGAGTAACGCAGTTCGTCGTCTTCCGGGTATTGCTGAACGAGGCTGGAGAATTCGACTTTGGCGTCGTCCATCCGGTCTTGCTCAACCAGCATGCGCGCGTAAGTCAGGCGCAGGCGTTTGTCGTCCGGGTATTTCTTGATGTTTTTTCGCAGCAGCGGCAGCGCTTCGTCGCCACGGTTCATCACTTGCAGCAAGCGTGCGCGCAGCAGAATCGGGGCGATTTCGCCTTCTTCCGGCGGATGGTCTTCGAGCAGGGTCAGGGCGGCTTTATTGTCGCCGTCCTGTTGCAACAGCAGGGCTTTGCCGAAAATCAGCTGACTGTTGTTCGGGTGGCGTTGCAATAAACGGTCAAAACTTTTCATCAGACCGTTGCGGGTTTCTTGATCAGTGTCAGCCGCCGACAGGGCGAGGAAGTCGAAATGGGTGTCGCCCTTGCCCTGCAGGACTTTCTCCATATAGACCATTGAGTCGTCGTAACGCCCGGCGCGCGCCAGTTGCACGGCGGCGGCGCGTTGCGCTTCGAGGTCTTCCGGAGCGTTTTTCGCCCAGATCAGCGCGGTATCGAGGGCCGGTTGATCGGCGCCCAGATATTCGGCGATGCGAAACGCGCGCTCGGAAACGCCCGGATCTTGCGTATTGATCGCCTGGGTCACGTAGTTATCCAGCGCAATATCGAAGCGATTGCGCTGGCCGGCGAGTTCGGCGCTCAACAGGCTGAAGACGGTTTCCTCGCTGAACGAGCTGTAAACCTTGGGCTTTTCAGGCGCGGGCGTGGTGTCTTCGACCGGCGGCGTACCGTCCGGCGACACGGGTGCCAAGGCCTGGCAGCCGCTGAGGAAGACAAAAGCGAGGAGCAACGCGGAAGATCTATTCATATAGGAAGAGGACGACTAACCTGCGGTCGGATCATCATGACACAAGCCTTCGGCCAAACATAACCGCTCAGGCAATTTACGGCTTATCGCCCTGTAGGAGCTGCCGCAGGCTGCGATCTTTTGACGTTGTTTGAGACGCGGAGCGTCCCGGGCTGCATTCCCACGCCGAGCGTGGAAACGATCAATCAAAAGATCGCAGCCTGCGGCAGCTCCTACAAGGAGCCAAATTGTGCCCATTATAGGGACTGACCATTGGGACAATAGTCAGCGGTAGTTGTTCTGAATCTGACGAAGTAGGACAATTGCCGGCTTCACGTCACCACCAGCGACTTTGAATGGCCTTCCTTGCACTCGGTATCAACCACAAGACTGCTTCAGTAGACGTCCGCGAGCGCGTGGCTTTTACGCCTGAGCAACTGGTGGAGGCCTTGCAGCAGCTTTGCCGACTGACCGACAGCCGCGAAGCCGCGATCCTCTCCACCTGCAATCGCAGTGAGCTTTATATAGAACAGGATCAGCTTTCTGCCGATGTCGTCTTGCGCTGGCTGGCTGATTACCATCATTTAAGCCTCGATGAGCTGCGCGCGAGTGCTTATGTGCATGAAGATGATGCGGCAGTTCGTCACATGATGCGCGTCGCCTCCGGGCTCGACTCGCTGGTGTTGGGCGAACCGCAGATTCTCGGCCAAATGAAATCGGCCTACGCCGTGGCACGCGAGGCCGGCACCATCGGCCCGCTGCTGGGGCGATTGTTTCAGGCGACATTCAATGCCGCCAAGCAGGTGCGCACCGACACCGCCATCGGCGAAAACCCGGTATCGGTGGCATTTGCCGCCGTCAGTCTGGCCAAACAGATTTTCAGTGATTTGCAACGCAGCCAGGCTTTGCTGATCGGCGCCGGCGAGACCATCACGCTGGTCGCCCGCCATTTGCACGAGCTGGGCGTCAAGCGCATCGTCGTCGCCAATCGCACGCTGGAACGTGCCAGTTTGCTCGCCGAACAGTTCGGCGCCCACGCGGTGCTGCTCTCGGACATCCCGGCAGAACTGGTGCGCAGCGACATCGTGATCAGTTCGACCGCCAGTCAGTTGCCGATTCTCGGCAAAGGCGCGGTAGAAAGCGCTTTAAAGCTGCGCAAGCACAAACCGATCTTCATGGTCGACATCGCGGTTCCCCGGGATATCGAACCGGAAGTCGGCGAACTGGACGACGTTTACCTGTATAGCGTCGACGATCTCCACGAAGTGGTCGCCGAAAACCTCAAGAGCCGCCAGGGTGCAGCGCAAGCCGCCGAAGAGATGGTTTCGGTCGGCGCCGACGATTTCATGGTGCGCCTGCGCGAACTCGCGGCGGTTGATGTGCTCAAGGCCTATCGTCAACAGAGCGAACGCCTGCGTGACGAAGAGCTGCAAAAAGCCCTGCGTCTGCTGGCCAACGGCGGCAACGCCGAAGACGTGCTCGGGCAACTGGCCCGTGGCCTGACCAATAAACTGTTGCATGCGCCCAGCGTGCAACTGAAAAAGCTTTCTGCCGAAGGCCGCCTCGATGCGCTGGCCATGGCCCAGGAACTCTTTGCCCTCGAGGGCTCACCGGATAGCTTTTCGGATAAAAAACCGCAATGAAAGCGTCACTGCACAATAAGCTGGACATCCTCCAGGATCGTTTCGAGGAACTGACCGCGCTGCTCGGCGACGGCGAAGTCATTGCCGATCAGAGCAAATTCCGCGCCTATTCCAAGGAATACGCCGAAATCGAGCCGGTCGTACAAGGCTATAAAAAGCTCCTCAGCGTACAAAGCGATCTTGAAAGCGCGCAGGCGCTGCTCAAGGACAACGACCCGGACATGCGTGAAATGGCCGTGGAAGAAGTCCGCGAAGCCAAAGAATCGCTGATCACCCTGGAAGCCGACCTGCAACGCATGCTGTTGCCCAAGGATCCGAATGACGGGCGCAACGTCTTCCTCGAAATTCGCGCCGGCACCGGTGGCGACGAGGCGGCGATCTTCTCCGGCGACCTGTTCCGCATGTACTCGCGTTACGCCGAGCGTCGCGGCTGGCGCGTGGAGATCCTCTCGGAAAACGAAGGCGAACACGGCGGTTATAAAGAAGTCATCGCCCGGATCGAAGGCGACAACGTTTACGGCAAACTGAAATTCGAATCCGGCGCGCACCGCGTTCAGCGCGTACCCGCCACCGAATCCCAGGGCCGTATCCACACCTCCGCGTGCACCGTGGCTGTGTTGCCCGAGCCGGACGAGCGCGAAGCGATCGAGATCAACCCGGCGGATTTGCGCGTCGACACGTTCCGCTCCTCCGGGGCCGGTGGTCAGCACGTCAACACCACCGACTCGGCGATCCGCATCACGCACATTCCGACCGGCACCGTCGTCGAGTGTCAGGAAGAGCGTTCCCAGCACAAGAACCGTGCCCGGGCGATGGCCTGGCTGTCGGCGAAACTCAACGATCAGCAAACCGCAGCGGCGGCGAATGCCATCGCCAGCGAGCGTAAATTGCTGGTCGGTTCCGGCGATCGCTCCGAGCGCATTCGCACGTACAACTTTGCTCAGGGCCGGGTCACCGACCATCGCGTCAACCTGACCCTGTACTCCCTTGATGAAATTCTCGCCGGGGGCGTTGATGCGGTGATCGAGCCGTTGCTGGCCGAATACCAGGCTGACCAACTCGCAGCGATAGGTGAATAAATGACCATCATTGCCAGCCTGTTGCGCGCCGCCGAACTACCGGACTCGCCCACTGCGCGTCTGGACGCCGAATTGCTTCTGGCCGCTGCACTGGGCAAGTCGCGCAGTTTTCTGCACACCTGGCCCGAGCGCATCGTGCCGAGTGACGCGGCGCTGACCTTTGCCGAATACCTGCAACGTCGCCGTGGCGGTGAGCCGGTGGCCTACATTCTTGGTCAGCAGGGTTTCTGGAAACTCGATCTGGAAGTCGCGCCGCACACGCTGATCCCGCGTCCGGACACTGAATTGCTGGTGGAAGCGGCGCTGGAATTGCTGCCCGCGACGCCGGCTAAAGTGCTCGACCTCGGCACTGGCAGCGGCGCGATCGCCTTGGCCTTGGCCAGCGAGCGTGCGGCGTGGAAAGTCACGGCGGTGGATCGCGTGCTCGAAGCCGTGGCACTGGCCGAACGCAATCGTCAGCGCCTGCATTTGAACAACGCCACGGTGCTGAGCAGTCATTGGTTCAGCTCGCTGGCCGGTCAGCGTTTTCAGTTGATCATCAGCAACCCGCCGTATATTGCGGCGGCCGATCCGCATCTGGTCGAAGGCGATGTGCGCTTCGAACCGGCCAGCGCCTTGGTCGCCGGTGAAGACGGCCTCGATGATCTGCGCTTGATCGTCGAACAGGCTCCGGAGTATCTCGAGGCCGGTGGCTGGCTGATGCTCGAACATGGCTATGATCAAGCCGAAGCCGTGCGCGATTTGTTGCTGACGCGCGGTTTTGAAGAAGTCCACAGCCGCACCGATCTGGGCGGTCATCAACGCATCAGTCTGGGACGCCTGCCGTGCTGAATGATCAGGAATTGCTGCGCTACAGCCGGCAGATTCTGCTGCAACACATCGACATCGATGGCCAGTTGAAGCTCAAGGACAGTCGCGTGCTGATCGTCGGCCTCGGTGGTCTCGGCGCGCCGGTCGCCTTGTATCTGGCTGCGGCGGGTGTCGGTGAATTGCATCTGGCGGATTTCGACACGGTCGATCTGACCAACCTGCAACGCCAGATCATTCATGACACCGACAGCGTCGGCATGAGCAAGGTCGACTCGGCGCTCAAGCGTCTGAGTGCGATCAATCCGGAGATTCAACTGATCGCGCATCGGCAGGCGCTGGACGAGGATTCTCTCGCCGCCGCCGTGGCAGCGGTGGATCTGGTGCTCGACTGTTCCGATAATTTTTCTACGCGCGAGGCGGTCAACGCCGCGTGTGTGTCGGCGCGCAAACCGCTGGTCAGCGGCGCGGCGATTCGCCTTGAAGGGCAATTGTCGGTGTTCGACCCGCGTCGCGATGAGAGCCCTTGCTACCACTGCTTGTACGGCCACGGCAGCGAAGCCGAATTGACCTGCAGCGAAGCGGGTGTTGTCGGGCCGTTGGTGGGCCTGGTTGGCAGTCTGCAAGCGCTTGAAGCGTTGAAAGTGCTGGTCGGTTTCGGCGAGCCGCTGGTGGGCCGTTTGTTGCTGATCGATGCGCTGGGCTCGCGTTTCCGTGAGCTGCGCGTCAAGCGTGATCCGGGTTGCAGTGTCTGTGGCTCGCGCCATGCGTGAAGCGCCGATCGGCGTGTTCGATTCCGGTGTCGGCGGTTTGTCGGTACTGGCAGAAATCCAGCAATTGTTGCCCAACGAATCGCTGCTCTATGTCGCCGATTGCGGGCACATTCCCTACGGCGAGAAAACCCCGGAATTTATCCGCCAGCGTTGCAGCGTGATGGCCGGGTTTTTCCGCGAGCAGGGCGCCAAGGCGTTGGTGTTGGCTTGCAACACGGCGACCGTCGCCGGGGTTGCCGATTTGCGTCGTGATTACCCGGACTGGCCGATTGTCGGCATGGAACCTGCCGTGAAGCCGGCGGCGGCTGCGACCCGTAGCGGTGTGGTCGGCGTGCTCGCCACTACGGGCACTTTGCAGAGTGCCAAGTTCGCGGCATTACTTGATCGTTTCGCCACCGATGTGCGGGTGATTACCCAGCCTTGTCCCGGACTGGTCGAGCTGATTGAAAGCGGTGACCTGCACAGCGACACATTGCGCGCGTTGTTGAAAAGTTATGTCGATCCGTTGCTGGCCAACGGTTGCGACACGATCATTCTTGGTTGCACGCACTATCCCTTCCTCAAGCCGATGCTCAAATCGATGATCCCGGCGGACATCAGTTTGATCGACACCGGCGCCGCCGTGGCGCGGCAACTTCAACGGCTGCTGGCCGAGCGCGATCTGCTGGCTGAGGGGCCGAACCGATCGGTCAGATTCTGGACCAGCGCGGATCTGCAGTCCTTCAAAAATGTCCTGCCGTTGCTGGGGCAAACCGCGAATGATGTGCAAAACTTCGGTTTGTGAAAAAAACGTGAAATAAGCTGAAATTCGTCTGAACTTCTATTCAGGCGCAGACTTCTATAGCGTTGTGTTAACCAGAAAACCAAACGATCGTTCCGGAAAAGGAAGTTTCAAAGTGAAGCGACTATTCTGCTTGGCCGCGATTGCGGCCGCACTAATGGGGCAAAGCATTACTGCACAAGCGGCAGGTGTTGAATTTGCGGTGGGGGCCACCAGCGATTCGACCATGACCTACCGCCTGGGGATGAATTTTGATTGGGATCAGAGCTGGCTGCAGAGCGACGTTGGTCGCCTGACCGGTTACTGGAGCGGCGCCTATACGTATTGGGAAGGTGACAAGACCTCCAGCAACAACAGCCTGTCGTTCTCGCCGGTATTTGTTTACGAGTTTGCCGGCCAGTCGGTCAAACCGTATGTAGAGGCGGGCATCGGTGTCGCGTTGTTCTCCAATACTGAGTACGAAGACAACAACATCGGTGGCGCCTTCCAGTTCGAAGACCGCCTCGGTTTTGGTCTGCGTTTCAATGGCGGGCATGAAGTCGGGATCCGTGCGACGCACTATTCCAACGCCGGCCTGGCTAGCAGTAACGACGGCGTAGAAAGCTACGCGCTGCACTACACAATGCCGTTGTAAGCAAGATCAAAAGATCGCAGCCTTCGGCAGCTCCTACAGGTGAAACACAATCCCATGTAGGAGCTGCCGAAGGCTGCGATCTTTTGTTTTTTGGATCAGCGGTACGCGGTGGTGATGCCTTGGCGTTCTTCGAGGCACTCGGGGGCGCCCATTTCGAATTCGCGGCAGATCAGCGGGCGTTTTTCGTAGATCGTGCACATCATCGTGTCGCGATCCAGCGACGCGCACCAGCCGTCGTCCAGACGCAACATCACTTCGCCGCCCCACTCATCGGTATCGATAAAGCGATCAGGCACGCCGGTGTCGGTGATCAGCATCACTTCGAGCTGGCAGCAGCACGCCGCGCAGGTCGAGCAGGTGACTGCAGGCTCGGTGATTTGCTGGTGGGGAATGGTTTTCATGGCGGCAGTGTAAGGCAGTCGCTGCGGTGCGTGTGAATGGTCTGACAGACGCTCAGCCGGCCAACCGCCGCGCCATGGTGTGCAAAAGCGGAAACAGCAGTGCCCAGAGTAGGCCGATGCCAATCAGTGTCGGTAATTCGCCGTAGGGAAATTGCACCCCGGCCAGTCGTCCACCGCCGTAATACGACAACGCGCCACCCGCCGCGCCCAATCCACTCGCCAGCCACCAGGGCCGGCCACTCCATTGCAGACAATGCCGCAACGTCGTCGCGAGCAACGCCCACAACAGCATCAACCACAACGGAATCAACGGCGATTGATCCTGAAATTCAAACACGCCGACGCCGCGCAAAACGCTGTCCACCGCCGTGCCGACAATCACCACACTCAAAATCAAACGCCCTTCAGCCGCCCAACTGCTGATCCAGCGCAGATGAATTACCAGCACTGCCAACGCCAGCAACAACCACAAACTGTTGCCGCCGATTACACAGGTCAGCCAGCCAATCTGGAACAGCACTGCATTGGCGACACGCTCAAGCATCGAAGCGGCCAAGCAGTGGCGCAGTCATCGCCGCGGGTTTGGCCAGCAGCAATTGCGCGGTGCCGATGGTGCGTTCGAGGAAACCACCTTCGCAATAGCACAGGTAAAACTCCCACAGCCGCAGGAAATAATCGTCATAACCCAGCTCGGTCAAACGGCCATGGGCGCGGCGGAAGTTCTCGTGCCACAGGCGCAGGGTCTTGGCGTAATGCAGGCCGAAATCCTCCATGTGCAGCAGGTTCATGTCGGTGTCGCGGCTGACCACTTCGAGCATCTTCTGCACACAGGGCAGGGCGCCGCCGGGGAAGATGTAGCGCTGAATGAAATCGACGCCGCGTTTGGCCTGTTCGTAGCGTTGCTCGCGAATGGTGATCGCCTGGATCAGCATCAAACCGTTGCTCTTGAGCAAGTGCGCGCACTGTTTGAAATAGGTCGGCAGGAAGCGATGGCCGACCGCTTCGATCATTTCGATCGACACCAGTTTGTCGTACTCGCCGGTTAGGTCGCGGTAGTCCTCCAGCAGCAACGTCACTTGATCCTGCAAACCGAGTTGCTCGATGCGCTGGGCGGTGAAGGCGTACTGCTCTTTCGACAGCGTCGTGGTGGTCACGCGGCAACCGTAATTCTGTGCGGCGTAAAGCGCCATGCTGCCCCAACCGGTGCCAATCTCGAGCAAATGGTCGCTGGGCTTGAGCGCGAGCTTCTGGCAGATGCGCTCCAGTTTGTTCAGTTGCGCCTGCTCCAGCGTGTCTTCGGGGGTAAGAAATTGCGCCGCCGAATACATCATGGTCGGGTCGAGAAACTGTTCAAACAGATCGTTGCCGAGGTCGTAATGCGCCGCGATGTTCTTCTGCGAACCCTTGCGTGTATTGCGATTGAGCCAGTGCAGACCTTGCACCAACGGCCGACTGATGCGGGCCAGTCCGCCCTCCATCGCATCGAGCACTTCAAGGTTGCTGACGAACACGCGCACCACCGCCGTCAGATCCGGCGAACTCCAGTAACCGTGGATAAACGCCTCGCCCGCGCCGATCGAACCGTTGCTGGCAACCATGCCCCACAGGGCTGAATCCAGCACATGGATTTCCCCGAGCAACGCACTGCCCGGCGTGCCAAACATCAACCGTTCGCCATCCTCGACCACCAGCAGTTGCCCGTTTTTGAGCTGACCCAATTGGCGCAATACGCCGCGGCGCAGCAACGAACCGGTCAAACCGTTGGTGCTGAGCCGACTGACCGACAGGCTAGAGGATTTCATGGCGGTGCTCCTTGGGAGGCACAGTGGCGGTTTGAAAGCTGCCGTCGGCAGCCTGGTGAGCAAAAATCGGTACACGTTTAAGCAACAGCCGCAGCGCTTGCCAGTAAATGGCCAACGCGGTTTTTGCGGTCATCCACGGAAAGCGTTTCAGGTAGCGATGCAGGCTGTGACGGTCGAGGGTTTCGCGTTGCAGATTGAGCGTCGCGTCGAACAGTTTTTCCTCGCCCTGCCAGTCGGCCATGTGTACGCCGAGATTTTTCCCGGCGGGGCTGAAGCTCATGCGGTATTCGAGGTCGCGCGGCAGAAACGGCGAAACGTGAAAGGCCTTGGCCACGGCAAAATGCTGGTGAAAATCCTGCAGATTGCTCGGCGCACGGGCCGGCAACACATAGTGATAACGCTCGCGCCACGGCGTGTTGGTGACTTCGCAGACGATCGCTGCCAGCTGCCCATCGGCCTCGTGGCAATAAAAGAAACTCACCGGATTGAACGACAAACCCCAGCTGCGCGCCTGGGTCAGCAGACAGATCGCGCCTTGCGGTTCGTGGCCGATGGCGGCGCCGACCTGTTGGCGCACCGCATCAATCAAGCGCACGCCGCGACTGGTGAAGGATTTGAGGTAGTCGGTCTCTCGAAAGGAGAACGGCGCAAAACGACTGCGACCTGCCAGCGGCGACAGCGCGAGCACGGCGTCCTGCTCGCTGAGATCGAGATAGAGCAAGCCGATCTTGTAGCGAAATTGATGCTTGCGCGGCGAGAAGCGCCGATGGCCGATCCAGCCGCTATAAAGGGCGCTGTTCATAAGGTTTCCCCGAACGCCGAAGCCACGCGCAACGCACTGACCACACCGTCTTCATGGAAACCATTGGCCCAGTAAGCGCCGCAATAGTGCGTATGTTGCGCACCGTCCAATTCCGCCCAGCGATTTTGCGCCGCTACCGCCGCGAGGCTGTATTGCGGATGAGCGTAGGTGTATCTGGCGAGCACTTTGAACGGGCTGATGCCGGCGCTCTGGTTGAGGCTGACGCAGAACGTGGTGTCGCTCTGAATGCCTTGCAGAATGTTCATGTCGTAAGTGACGGCGGCGTGAGTGTGGCCGGCGCCGCTGAGCCGATAGTTCCAGCTGGCCCAGGCCAGTTTTCGAGTCGGCAGCAAACGCGTGTCGGTGTGCAGCACCACTTCATTGTCGGCGTAGGGCAGGGCGCCGAGGATCTCGCGTTCGGCATCGCTCGGCTCGGCGAGCAATTGCAGGGCCTGATCGCTGTGACAGGCGAACACCACTTTGTCGAACTGCTCGCTGCCCGCCGCGCTGTGGATAACTACGCCGTGCTCGTCACGATCGACCCGCGTTACCGGGCAATTGAGGCGGATCTTGTCTTTGAACGCGGCGGTCAGCGGCGCAATGTAAGCGCTGGAACCGCCCTCGATCACCCGCCATTGCGGACGATTGCTCACCGACAACAGCCCGTGATTCTTGAAGAAGCGCACAAAGAATTGCAGCGGAAAATTGAGCATCTCGGCCATCGGCATCGACCAGATCGCCGCGCCCATCGGCACGATGTAATGCAGGATGAAGCGCTCGCCGTAGTTGCCTGCTTTCAGGTAATCGTCGAGGGTCATGTTGCTGGAAATGCGCAACTCGGCGAGGTCGCGCTGGGCTTCTTTATTGAAGCGCAGAATGTCGCGCAACATGCCCCAGAACCCCGGCGACAACAGATTGCTGCGCTGGGCGAACAGGCTGTTGAGGTTGTTGCCGTTGTATTCCAGACCGCTGTCCGGGTCGCTCACCGAAAAACTCATTTCGGTGGCTTTGAACGGCACGCCGAGCTGGCCGAGCAAGCGGATGAAATTCGGGTACGTCCAGTCGTTGAACACGATAAACCCGGTGTCCACCGCGTACTGCTGGCCGTCGACCGTCACTTCGACCGTGTGCGTGTGGCCACCGACCCAGTCGCTGGCCTCGAACACGTGCACGTCATGTCGGCGATTGAGCAGGTGGGCGCAGGTGAGCCCGGCGATCCCGCTGCCGACGATGGCGATTTTCATGCTGGATCTCGCAGCGGTGGCGATTTACGCACCATGCGCTTGCCGATCGCCAGTTGCAGGCTGGCCGGCAGTTTCGACAGCGGCCAGAGGGCGGCCATGAACAGCGCCGGAAAGGCGATTTCCAGTGGCCGATCCTTGAGCTTGGCGAAGATGTGCCGCGCGGCTTTATCCACAGGCCAACTGAGCGGCATCGGGAAATCGTTCTTCGCGGTCAGTGGCGTTTCGACGAAACCGGGGCTGACGATGGTGACTTCGATGCCTTCATCCGCCAGGTCGATGCGCAGCGATTCAAACAGATAACGCAGCCCGGCCTTCGACGCGCCATAGGCTTCGGCCCGAGGCAGTGGCAGGTACGTCACCGAACTGGCGACGCCGATCAGATGCGGCGCGGTGCCTTTGCGCAACAGCGGCAGGGCGGCTTCGATGCAGTAGCTGCTGGCGAGCAGATTGGTGCGCACCACGTGCTCGATGATCGACGCATCGAACTGCTTAGCGTCGACATATTCACAAGTGCCGGCGTTGAGAATCACCGAATCCAGCGAACCCCAGACTTCAGCGATCTGCTCACCGATTTCGCGGACGGTCTGACTGTTGGTCAAATCCCCCGGCACCACTAAAACCTGGCCCGGATAGCGTTGCGACAAGACTTTCAGTGCCGCGACCGAGCGCGAGCTGACCGCCAGGTGCGCGCCGCTTTTCAGAATTTCTTCAGCGAGCGCCGCGCCGATGCCACTGCTGGCGCCGGTCAACCAATAGCGCCGTGGAGGTGTACGACTCATCCCATTCTCCTTTTTAGCCAGGCGATGACCCGGCCCAATACGGGTAAATGTTCATACAACAGCGCCCCGGCATCGAAGTAATCCCGGTGGCGATAAACCTTGTCGCGCCAGAGCAGATGCGAGCAGCCGCTGACGCGAATCACCTGACCACTCGCCAGACGCGGATGGCGGTAACTCATGACCCAGCGCAGATAGCCTTCGCCGTCGCTGATCTGATCGAAGCCATGAAAATCAAACCGCAGCTCGCTGACGTTGGCGTACAGCTCGCTGAAATAATCGTGCAGTTGCTTGAGCCCCTGCACTTCGTGCAACGGGTCGGTGAAATGAATGTCATCGCTGTACAGCTCGCCCAACCGGTGCAGGTTGTCTTTGTTCAACTCGCAAAATTGTTGGGCGAAGCGGCGCAGGAATTCACTCATCACTGCCCTCCATTGCCGTGCGCGATGGCAGGCTCTTGAACGCGGCCAGTGCGCGCTCACGGGAGGCGCTGAGATTGACGATTGGCGACGGATAATCGGCGACGCCAAACAGTCCGCCAAGGTTGGCCGGGTTGTGGATTTCCTTTTTGTTCAGCCCGGCGAGTTCCGGCAGCCAGTGCTTGATGAACAGGCCTTCGCTGTCGAATTTTTCCGACTGACTCAACGGATTGAAAATGCGGAAGTACGGCGCGGAATCGGTGCCGGTCGATGAGCTCCATTGCCAGCCACCGTTGTTCGCCGCCAGATCGCCGTCGATCAGATGACGCATGAAAAAGCGCTCGCCTTCGCGCCAATCGATCAACAGGTTCTTGGTCAGGAACATCGCCACAACCATGCGCAGACGGTTGTGCATCCAGCCGGTTTCGAGCAGTTGGCGCATCGCCGCGTCGATGATCGGCAGACCCGTGCGCGCCTCTTGCCAAGCCTTGAGTTCCTCCGGTGCATCACGCCAGGCCAATGCCTCGGTTTCCGGGCGAAAGGCGCGGTGACGCGAAACCCGTGGGTAGCCGACCAGAATGTGTTTGTAGAACTCGCGCCAGAGCAGTTCGTTGATCCAGGTGACGGCGCCGACGTTGCCGCTTTCGAATTCGCCCTGATTGCTTTGCAACGCGGCGTGCAGGCATTGGCGCGGTGAGATCACGCCAGCGGCGAGGTATGCCGAGAGCTGGCTGGTGCCGGGTTTGGCCGGGAAGTCGCGTTCGCTTTTGTAGTATTCGATCTGCGCGTCGGTGAAGGTGTCGAGGCGACGGCGCGCTTCTTCTTCACCGGCCGGCCACAGGGCTTGCAGGGATTCGCTCGGGGTGGCGAAGCCTTTGACCGAGTCAGGAATCGGGTCGCTGTCGACCTTGAGTGTTGCCTGTTTGCCGGGCGCCTTGACCAGCGTCGGCATGGAGCGGTGCAGGCGTTCGTAGCAGACCTTTCTGAACTGGCTGAACACCTTGAAATAGGTGTCGGTTTTGGTCAGCACGGTGCCCGGTTTGAACAGCAGTTGATCGAGGTAGCTGTGAAACTCGATACCTTCGGCCTGCAAGGTTTCCGCCACGGCGGCATCGCGACGGCTTTCGTGGACACCGTATTCTTCGTTGACGTGAACCGCTTCGACCTTCAGTTCGCGGCACAGCTTGAGCAGCTCCGCTGGAGCCTGATCCCAATGATTGGCAGTGCGGATCAACAAGGGGATGTTCAGCTCGCCGAGGCTGTTGCTCAGTTCTTTGAGATTGCGTAACCAGAAGTCGACCTTGCAGGCGGCATCGTCGTGTTCCAGCCACTGCTGCGGGCTCAACAGGTACACGGCCACGGTCGGGCCGCGGGCTGCGGCGGCCGCGAGGGCGGTGTTGTCGTGTTGGCGCAAGTCGCTGCGCAGCCAGATCAATTGCATGACATTAAACCCATCATTAAATCAGTCCACGCTGAACGAGTACCTGGTGCGCTGACAGCGCATCTTCAGCCAGGTACACATCAGCGATCTCGGAAGTTCTTACGGACAACTCGGCGTGGTGGATGCATACCGTTGGTCCGACAATCATTTTTGTGCAACTGACTCCGTTCAGTAGCTTGGGCAGGTGGGCAAGGTTCATGGCCTTGCTCGAATAGAGCAGGACGCCACGGGCTTGCAGGTGTTCGACGGCCAGCGCCAGTTCGCCGGCCGGTAACGGCCAGTCAAACACTTGCACCGGGCAATCGGCGCTGCTGATCAGCCACGCGCATAGCCACAGATGCGGTTCCAGTGGCAGGTCGGAGTGGTTGATCAACAGCAGCGGTGCGGCGTGCAACTGACGATTGTTATGGTAGATGCGCGCACCGAATTTGCTGCGCAGCCAGGAAAAAAAGAACGTGCGCTCCATCTGCGCACCGAATTGGCCCTGCCAGCGTTGTTCGAGCTCAGCCAGCAGCGGCATCAACAACTGCTCACACAAGGTGCGCGGCGGGTACAGCGCCATCGCTTGGTTGACGCTGTCGTCGAGGTTGCGTTCGTTGAGCTGGGTGACGGCGGCGAGCAACGTTTGACGCAGGCGTTGCCAATCGTTTTCCACCGGTTCGCTGAAGGCTTGCGGAGTGTCTAGGAGCGGCTTGACCTGGCTGACTGCAACGCCACGGTTCAGCCAGGTCAGGATCGCCAGAATTCGTTGCACATGTTCAGCCGAATACAGTCGATGGCCCTTGGGTGTGCGTTGCGGCACGATCAGCCCGTAGCGACGTTCCCACGCGCGCAAGGTGATCGCGTTGACGCCGGTTTGCCGCGCGACTTCACGGATCGGCAACCAGCCTTCGTCGAGGGCTTTCTTGAAATCGGCGCCGAGGTCTTCCTGGGCGCTGGAGTCGGGTTTGTCGTTCATCAGATGGCGTTTCGCAGGCTGAGGTTTTCCGGGTGCGGTTGCAGGTAAACCTGTTGCGCGATGTACGGATCGGGGTGTTGGCGAAAGTGATGCTTGAGCAGCGTCAACGGCACCACCAGCGGCACGATGCCGAGGCGGTATTGGTCGATGACGTGCACCATTTCCTGTTTGTCTTCGGCGCTGATTACCTGTTTCAGATAACCGCTGATGTGCAGCAGCACGTTGCAGTGCGTGCCGCGCGTGGCGCATTTTTTCAGCGCCGCCATCAGTTCGCTGAAGTAGCGCGGACCGAGTTCGACGGGATCGGTGTGCGCCATGTTGCCCAGCAATTTACCCAGAGCTTTGTATTGCAGCGGGTTGTGGGCCATCAGCAAGTATTTGTAGCGCGAGTGAAATTCGGTGAGGGCGCGGCGGCTCAGGCCATCGGCGAGTACCTGCTGCCAGGCGCTGTAGGCAAATACGCGGGTGATGAAGTTTTCCCGCAGCACCGGATCGTTGAGACGCCCGGCTTCTTCCACGGGCAAATCCGGGTGTTGCGCGCAGAAGGCTTGGGCGTAAATGCCACGCCCGCCGCCATTCACCGGAGCGCCGTTGGCGTGATAGACCTTGACCCGCTCCAGCCCGCAGGACGGCGATTGCTGCATAAAGATGTAGCCGCAGATGTCATCAAGTTCAGCGGCCATTTTCTCGCCGTATTCGGCCAGTGGCTGGGTGACGTTGATCGCCGGATTGACTGTGCCGATGGCTTGCGGATGTTCGGGATCACCGACGAGGCGAATCGGCTCGCGGGGAATGCCGAGGCCGATAGCGACTTCCGGGCAAACCGGGGCGAATTCGAAATATTCAGTGAGGGTGCGGCTGCACAGGCGCGATTCCTTGTGGCCACCGTTGTAGCGCACCTCGGCACCCAACAGGCAGGCGCTGATGGCGATTTTCGGTTTGGCGGCGGGCAGGGCAAGCATAGGCACCTCGAATCTAAACCTGTACAGAGTGCAATCTCTGTACAACATTGGGTTAGCATAGATTCAAAGGTGTACAAGTCAAATTGTTTGTATAACTTTTTGCGGGCCGAACACAATCCCCTGTGGGAGCGGGCTTGCTCGCGAATGCGGCTTAACATTCAACACATGTATTAGCTGATACACCGCTTTCGCGAGCAAGCCCGCTCCCACAGGGGCCGGTGTTTATTTCCAGCCTTGCAGCCATTCAGCGTGGTTTAGGAGCGTCTGCCAATCAAGCCGTTCGGCGCGTTTGGTCAGCACCGCCTGCAACTCAACTTCCAGCACCGTGCCTTCCTCATCGCGGAACAATTCGGTCACCAGAAAATGCTTTTCGCGATTCTGCGGGTGGGCTGCTGTCCATTTCGACAGCAGCAATTTGCGCGGGTTGATGCGGTTCATTGCAGGTGTTCGTGCAAGCGGCGCGCAGCCTCCTGACCACTCAGCCATGCACCCTCCACACGCCCGGACAGGCACCAGTCGCCGCAGGCATACAAGCCCAGATCGGCATCGGCCAGCGTGCCCCATTCGTGCCCCGTTGCCGGGCGTGCATAGAGCCAGCGATGGGCGAGGCTAAAGCTCGGCGCCGGCATCGCGCTGTGCAGCAATTCAGCGAATGCACCGTGCAGATGCTCGATCACCGCTTCCTTGGACAGGTCGATGTGTTGCCGACTCCATGCGCTGGTCGCGTGCAGCACCCACGTGTCGAGGGTGTTGTCGCGCCCCGGTTTACTACGGTTGCGCGCCAGCCAGTCGAGCGGGCTGTCCTGCACGAAGCAGCCTTCGATTGGCGTATCCAAAGGCGTGTCAAAGGCAAGGGCAACGGCCCACGTCGGATCCATCTTCACCCCCGCAGCGGCGCCGGCGAGCTTCGGTGCCGCGGCCAATAATGCGGTGGCTTGCGGCGCCGGCGTGGCGATCACCACGTGGCTGAAGGGGCCGTGGGTGAAGCCTTCGGCGTCCTGCAAATGCCAGTGCTCTTCACCGCGAAAAACTTCGGTGATGCGGCAGGCGAAATGCACTTCCAGACCGTCGAGCAAACCACGGGTGATGGCGCTCATGCGCGGCGCGCCGACCCAGCGTGTCTGCTCGTCCGGCGACAGGTTCAGTTGCCCGCCCTGATAGGTGTAGAGCTGCGGCGTCCACTCGGCGACCCAGCCCTGGCTTTGCCAACGCTGTACTTCGGTGACGAAGCGACGGTCGCGGGCGGTGAAATATTGCGCGCCCATGTCCAGCGAACCGGCGTCGCTGCGTTTGCTCGACATGCGCCCGCCACTGCCGCGGCTTTTATCGAACAGTTGCACGGTATGCCCGGTCTCTGTCAGAGCCTGGGCGGCGGAGAGCCCGGCGATGCCGGTGCCGATGATTGCGATAGGTACAGTCATAGGGGCCTCGTTTACCTTTCTGTACAGACTACGCCGTGATTGAAACCTGTACAATTTTGTTTTCTGGTATAACTTCTAGCGTTCTCGTTCTGACAGCTTGGCCTATGGTTAAACAATAGAGCCTGCCCGATAGAAAAGATCCCTGCTTTTAAAAATAGACTAGTGATCCGGGTTAAACGCCACGCGAGGAAGATGTCATGCACATATTGCTGACCGGCGGTACTGGTTTGATCGGCCGACAACTCTGCCGACACTGGTCCGCGCAGGGTCATCGTCTGACGGTATGGAGCCGCACGCCGGAAAAAGTCGCGAAAATTTGCGGCGCACAGGTGCGCGGCATCGCTCGTCTCGAAGACGTGGGTGATGAGCCGTTAGACGCGATCATCAACCTCGCTGGCGCTCCGATTGCCGATCGGCCATGGACGCATCGGCGCAAGGCGTTGCTGTGGAGCAGTCGCATCACACTGACGGAAACCTTGCTGGCGTGGCTCGAAACTCGCGCGCAGAAACCGGCGCTGTTGATTTCCGGCTCGGCGATCGGCTGGTACGGCGATGGCGGCGAACGTGAGCTGACGGAAGAATCGCCGCCGGTGATCGACGACTTCGCCAGTCAGCTGTGCATCGCCTGGGAAGAAACCGCGCAACGTGCTGAAGCGCTGGGCATTCGCGTGGTGCTGGTGCGAACCGGTTTGGTGCTGTCGGCCGAGGGCGGCTTTTTGTCGCGGCTGCTGTTTCCGTTCAAGCTTGGGCTGGGCGGGCCTTTGGGCAACGGTCGGCAATGGATGCCGTGGATTCATATCGATGATCAAATCGCGCTGATTGATTTTCTTCTGCACCGCGAGCAGGCCAGTGGTCCTTATAATGCGTGCGCGCCGCAACCTGTGCGCAATCGCGAATTTGCCAAAACCCTGGGCAGCGTATTGCACCGCCCGGCGTTTATGCCGATGCCGACCCTGGCACTGAAGGTCGGTCTCGGCGAGATGTCTTTGTTGTTGCTCGGCGGCCAAAAGGCTACGCCGGCACGCTTGCTGGAAGCGGGTTTCACTTTCCAGTTCACGGAATTACGTGCGGCTTTGGATGATCTCTCCAGCCGCCTCTGAAATAGGACGTTGCATGACCGATCACGCCTTGCTTCTGGTCAACCTGGGCTCCCCGGCCTCCACTTCGGTGGCCGATGTGCGCAGTTACCTCAATCAGTTTTTGATGGATCCGTACGTGATCGACCTGCCATGGCCGCTGCGGCGGTTGCTGGTGTCGCTGATCCTGATCAAACGCCCGGAGCAGTCAGCCCATGCCTACGCGTCGATCTGGTGGGAGGAGGGCTCGCCGCTGGTAGTGCTCAGCCAGCGTCTGCAACAACAGATGAAGGCGCAGTGGACGCAAGGGCCGGTGGAACTGGCGATGCGCTACGGCGAGCCGTCGATTGCAACCTGCTTGCTGAAACTGGTCGCGGCGGGGCACAAACGCATCACGCTGGCGCCGCTGTATCCGCAGTTCGCCGACAGCACCACGACCACCGTGATCGAAGAAGCCAAACGGGTGATTCGTGAGAAGAAGTTGAATGTGCAATTGTCGGTGCTGCAACCGTTCTACGATCAGCCGGAGTATCTCGACGCGCTGGTTGAAAGTGCCAAGCCGCATCTGCTACAGGATTACGATCACTTGCTGCTGAGCTTTCATGGCTTGCCGGAGCGGCACCTGACCAAGCTCGACCCGACGGGCAATCATTGTTTCAAGAACGAAGACTGCTGCAAGAACGCTTCGCCGGCGGTATTGGCCACCTGTTATCGCGCGCAATGCTTGCGCACCGCCGCGCTGTTTGCCGAGCGCATGGGATTGGCGGACGGCAAGTGGTCGGTGTCGTTTCAGTCGCGGTTGGGCAAGGCAAAGTGGATCGAGCCGTACACCGAAGCGCGGCTGGATGAGTTGGGTAAAAGCGGCGTGAAGAAGTTGCTGGTGATGTGCCCGGCGTTTGTCGCCGACTGCATCGAAACGCTGGAAGAGATTGGCGATCGCGGCAAGGAACAGTTCCGCGAAGCAGGGGGCGAGGAGTTGGTGCTGGTGCCGTGCCTGAACGACGACCCGCAATGGGCGAAGGCGTTGGCGACCCTCTGTGAAAGAGCACCGTTGGCCCTTTAAAAGCCAAAAGCTTCGCGAGCAAGCCCGCTCCCACATGATCGTTCCCACGCTCCGCGTGGGAATGCAGCCCGTGACGCTCCGCGTCACTGGACGCGGAGCGTCCCTAGAGACATTCCCACGCAGAGCGTGGGAACGATCAGATCTAAAAGTTTAGATCAGCGGCTCATCCGCCTTCTTGTTCTTCCAGCCGTCATTGCCCGGCAGGATCAGGTTCAGCGCAATCGCCACCACCGCGCACAGCGCGATGCCTTTGAGGCCGAAGTCGTCCGGGCCGGTGCCAGTACCGACCAGCACACCGCCAATCCCGAACACCAACGTCACCGAGACAATCACCAGATTGCGTGCTTCGCCCAAATCGATCTTGTGACGGATCAGGGTGTTCATGCCCACCGCCGCGATCGAACCGAACAACAGGCACAGAATCCCGCCCATCACCGGCACCGGAATGCTTTGCAGCAGCGCGCCGAACTTGCCGATGAACGCCAGGGTGATGGCGAAAACCGCCGCCCAGGTCATGATTTTCGGGTTGTAGTTCTTGGTCAGCATCACCGCGCCAGTCACTTCGGCGTAGGTGGTATTCGGCGGACCGCCAAACAGACCGGCGGCGGTGGTGGCAATGCCGTCACCGAGCAAGGTGCGATGCAGGCCCGGCTTCTTCAGATAGTCGCGACCGGTCACGCTACCCACAGCAATCACGCCGCCGATGTGTTCGATGGCCGGGGCCAAGGCCACCGGAACGATGAACAGAATCGCCTGCCAGTTGAACTCCGGCGCGGTGAAGTGCGGAATCGCAAACCATGGCGCAGCGGCAATCTTCGCGGTGTCGACCACGCCGAAATAGAACGACATGGCAAAACCGACCAGCACACCGGAAATGATCGGCACCAGGCGGAAGATGCCTTTACCGAACACCGCCACGATCAACGTGGTCAGCAGCGCTGGCATCGAGATCAGCATCGCGGTCTGGTAGTGAATCAGTTCCGAACCGTCGCCAGCCTTGCCCATCGCCATGTTCGCGGCAATCGGCGCCATGGCCAGGCCGATGGAGATGATCACCGGGCCAATCACTACCGGCGGCAGCAAACGGTCAATGAAGCCCGTGCCTTTGATCTTCACGGCCAGGCCCAGGAAGGTGTAGACGAAACCGGCCGCCATCACACCGCCCATGGTCGCGGCGAGGCCGAACTGGCCCTTGGCGAGAATGATCGGAGTAATGAAAGCGAAGCTCGACGCCAGAAACACCGGCACCTGACGCCCGGTGACGATCTGGAACAGGATCGTCCCCAGACCCGCGGTAAACAGTGCCACGTTCGGGTCGAGGCCCGTGATCAGCGGCATCAGCACCAAAGCGCCGAAAGCCACGAACAGCATCTGGGCGCCGGACAGCACCGTGCGCCAGAGCGGATCGTTGAACTCTTGCTGCATGGTTACGCGTCCTTCTGCTTGGTGCCGAAGATCTTGTCACCGGCGTCGCCAAGCCCAGGGATGATGTAACCGTGTTCGTTCAAACGCTCATCGATGGACGCGGTGTAGATGGTCACGTCCGGGTGAGCCTTCTCGACGGCAGCAATGCCTTCCGGCGCGGCAACCAGCACCATCGCGCGGATGTCTTTGCAGCCGGCCTTTTTCAACAGGTCGATGGTCGCAACCATCGAGCTGCCAGTGGCGAGCATCGGGTCGATGATCATTGCCAACCGTTCGTCGATTTCCGGAACCAGTTTTTCCAGATAGGTGTGCGCTTGCAGGGTTTCTTCGTTGCGGGCGACACCCACGGCGGAAACCTTGGCACCCGGGATCAGGCTCAGCACGCCTTCAAGCATGCCGATGCCGGCGCGCAGGATCGGCACGACGGTGATCTTCTTGCCGGCGATCTTCTCGACCGACACGGTGCCGCACCAGCCTGCAATATCGTAGGACTCCAGCGGCAAATCTTTTGTAGCTTCATAGGTCAACAGGGCGCCGACTTCCTGAGCGAGCTCACGGAAGTTCTTGGTGCTGATATCGGCGCGGCGCATCAGGCCGAGTTTATGACGGATCAGCGGATGGCGGATCTCGAGGATGGGCATGGAAAAACTCCGGCGGCGGGCAAAAAAACCGGCCTAGATTAATCTATCCGAGGGTGATGTCCTATAGGACATACAGTACGTTAGTCCACAAATGCTTGATTCGACCTCGCGGGATGCGTACCTTTGCCCGCTTTTCCGAAATCGAACCCCCTGGAGAGCGCCATGTCCGCTGATCTCGAGCATATCCGTCAAGTCATGCGAGAGGCTGACTGCCTGTACACCGAAGCTGAAGTCGAGGCGGCCATCGCCCGTGTCGGTGCACAAATCAACGAACAACTGGCTGACAGCAACCCTGTGGTGTTCTGCGTGATGAACGGCGGCCTGATCTTTTCCGGCAAACTGCTGACGCATCTGCACTTCCCGCTGGAAGCGTCCTACCTGCACGCGACCCGTTATCGCAACGAAACCAGCGGCGGCGACCTGTTCTGGAAAGCCAAGCCGGAAGTCTCGTTCATCGACCGCGACGTGCTGATCATCGACGACATCCTCGACGAAGGTCACACCCTCGGCGCGATCATCGACTTCTGCAAACACGCCGGCGCGCGCAAAGTGCACACCGCTGTGCTGATCGACAAGGATCACGACCGCAAAGCACGTCCTGACCTCAAAGCCGATTTCGTCGGCCTGCCGTGCATCGACCGCTATATCTTCGGTTACGGCATGGACTACAAAGGCTACTGGCGCAACGCCAACGGGATCTTTGCCGTTAAAGGCATGTAATTTACGCCCCGATCCAGTGTGGGAGCGGGCTTGCTCGCGAAAGCGGTGTATCAGTCGACATTTGTTTTGAATGTCAGGTCGCCTTCGCGAGCAAGCCCGCTCCCACAGTAGTTTTGTGTGTGCTGATCCATTCGCGATACCCATGCTAGAGTGCTCGGCCCCGCCCTCCGGAGCCTGTCATGAGCCTCTTGATCCGCAGCCTCGCCGCGCTTTTCCTGATCTTCAGCCTGCCTCTGTCCGCCGCGCCGATGCACAGTCAATTCCTGCCGCCGGACGATCTGACCGTGCGCGATGCCGAGCCCGAGCAACAGCAACTCATGCAGGTCATCGACTATTCCGTGGTGGTGGGCGCGCAACGTCAATCCAATCAGCAACCGATTCCGGTCACGTCTCCGCTGCTGATCCGCCTCAAGGGCAAATCCCTGAACAAGGGTGCGACGATCACGCAGGTGCTGGTCAATTTTGACGGCGAAAGCAAAAGCCTGAAAAAGCCGATCTACGACGACAAAAGCAAAACCCTGACGTTGTTTTATCCACAGGCCCAATACCGCGTGATCATCGATCTGCTGCGCAATGACACCGTGTATGTGCAGTTCCTCAGTTACGCCAACGGCCATATCTGGGCCGATTTGCACACCGGCAGCACGCGTTCGCGTTGAGCCCGGCGGCAGGGCAGGGGTAAACTGCCCGCCCCGTGTAATGTCTGCGAGCTGGAGTCGGCAATGCGTAAAGATAAGAAACAAGTGATTGGTGACGAGATCGGCGATGAGCAGATCAAGCTGTTCCTCGATTTTGAACCGGTCGACGCCACTTCGCCGTCGCTGCACAAACTGATCAAGGCCTACCGTGGTCTGCGTATCGACGACTTCGAACGCTTCCTGGGTTTCTTCGTTGAGGCCGGTTATGACGTTGATGGCAAGGACGAACAGGGCAAGACCTTTGTTGAGCTGATCGCCGATCAGCGTAATGCCCCGGACTACATCGAACTGATCGAAAAGTCCCGCGGTTAAGGTCAAAAGATCGCAGCCTGCGGCAGCTCCTACATGGGATTTATGGTGACTGTGTAGGAGCTGCCGAAGGCTCGGGCCGCGATCGGACGATCTTTTGCATTTCAAAGCCATAAAAAAACGCCCCGATCGGGGCGTTTTTTATGCCGCAAGATCAAGCGTAGCTTGGTGTCTCGCTGCTTTCTTCAACCAGTTCCAGCGCGATGTTGTTCTGCGTGTTGATCTTGCGATACAGCGCAGCATCGGTTTCCAGCACCTTTTCACGGGCCGGGAAGATCTCGGCCAGTTTCGCCGCCCACTCACCCTTGGCCTGATTCGGGAAGCACTTCTCGATCAGTTCCAGCATGATCGAAACGGTCACCGAAGCGCCTGGCGAAGCGCCGAGCAGCGCGGCCAGCGAACCGTCCTTGGCCGACACCAGTTCGGTACCGAATTGCAGGATGCCGCCCTTTTTCGGGTCTTTCTTGATGATCTGCACCCGCTGGCCAGCCACTTCCAGACGCCAGTCTTCGGCTTTCGCTTGCGGGTAGAAACGGCGCAGGGAATCCAGACGCTGTTCCATCGATTGCATCACTTCGCTGACCAGGTATTTGGTCAGATCCATGTTGTTTTTCGCCACGGCCAGCATCGGCCCGATGTTGCCGGCGCGAACCGACAGCGGCAGGTCCATGAAGGAGCCGTGTTTGAGGAACTTGGTGGTGAAACCGGCGTATGGCCCGAACAGCAGGGATTTCTTGCCGTCGACGACGCGGGTGTCCAGGTGCGGCACCGACATCGGTGGCGAACCCACAGCGGCCTGGCTGTAAACCTTGGCCTGATGCTGTTTGACCACTTCCGGATTGTCGCAACGCAGCCACTGGCCGCTGATCGGGAAGCCGCCGAAGCCTTTGCTTTCTTCGATGCCCGAAGCCTGCAGCAACGGCAACGCCGCGCCACCTGCACCGAGGAAAACGAACTTGGCGTCGACTTCACGGGTGTTGCCGTTGTTGACGTCTTTGATGCTGACGGTCCAGCCGCTGCCGTTACGCTTGAGACCAGTCACGCGCTTGCAGTATTTGACTTGCGCGTCCGGAGCGCTGGTCAGGTGCTTGAGCAACTGATTGGTCAGCGCGCCGAAGTTGACGTCGGTGCCGTTCATCACGCGGGTGGCAGCGAGGACTTCGTCCGGCGAGCGGCCCGGCATCATCAGCGGCATCCACTCGGCCATTTTGGCCTTGTCTTCGGTGTATTCCATGTCGGCGAAGGCGTGGTGCTTGTGCAGCACGTCAAAGCGTTCTTTGAGGAACGACACGCCGGAATCACCCTGCACGAAGCTCAGGTGCGGTACCGGGCTGATGAACGATTTGCACGAGCCGAAGGTGCCTTTCTTGGTCAGGTACGACCAGAACTGCTTCGACACCTCGAACTGGGTGTTGATGTGCACGGCTTTCTTGATGTCGACGGTGCCATCGGCGGCCTGCGGCGTGTAATTCAGCTCGCACAGACCAGCGTGACCGGTACCGGCGTTGTTCCACGGGTTGGAACTCTCCGCAGCACCGGAATCCATCAGCTCGACGACTTCCAGCTTGATCGCGGGGTCGAGCTCTTTGAGCAGTACGGCGAGGGTGGCACTCATGATGCCGGCCCCAACCAGTACTACGTCGACTGCTTCGTTATGCGCCATTTAACGCGTCTCCAAAATCTGCAGCACCAAATTGTCGGCATGGCTGCCAGGCGTTCCGGGACAGATCAATTGTGTCCAGGCTATCCGTGGTCAGGTTCGCCATGTCCGAATCTTCGCAATTTTTCGCAACTTCGACGGATGCATGCGGCCTGGCTTTCAAGAGCTCCATGAACTCATTTCAGCACGCAGCTGGCAATTCGACTTATGGTCGAGACATCCGTTTTTGTGCAACCAAATCCGTAGCGGACAGGCTTCAGGCTCCGATATTCGAGGTATACCCGGTCCTGTGTCGTTGGGCTGTTCCAGACGCTAATGGTGCATGTTCAGACGCAAAACTATTCATTTGCTCGCCACACTCTTGTGAAGTTGTGAAAACCCGTTTTTTTCACGCTCTTTTGAAGACGTGAACCTCAAAAAAGGGCTGTCTTGGCTTGGCACCTTGCCCGAGGGCAAAAACAACGCGGCGGCCGAGCGTCATGACAGCTCTGCAGATTCGCGAAAAGCGGGGTTTTTGCCGGAAGAACAGGCAAGCGCGCCAACTTCACTCGATCTGTGTGGGCGGCTCTCTGTGGGCGATTTTGATGTCGATGCGATGCGCATTGACGCTGTTGCGGGGCCCGATCAGGAGACGTCCTTATAATCGGGGGGAGATTGTATCGAAGAAATGCGGGGAGTTGGTCGTGTTTAATGACTTTTATTAGGCATCCGGTCAGATGCTCAACATCGCCTGAGCGCGTGCACGAGGCTGCGGCGCTATGACGCGGGCGCTGGCGGGCAATGGGTGGTGCAACCAGTTGAGACGAATTTCTTCGATTTCCACCCAACCGTCACCCATCGGCTGCAGGCTGCACTGCTTGAATGCCTGACAATGACCGTTGCGGTCGAGCAGGGCAAAGCTGCGGTGCAACGGGCGTGGCGCAAACAACGAGATCAAATAACGCATGGCCGATTACCTTGCTGGAGGACTTGTTTGAAGGTTGCCAGCAGGGCGTGACGTCAACATGTACGGCAGATGACAGCGGCGTGACAGGAACCGGCCTGCCACGGCTGTGTCAGACATTTCAGTATTCACCGTGTGACGCTGGTGACCCGCAGTGGCCCACCGCTATACTGCCGGCCTGTTTGTGCCTGATTCTGGAGAGAAGAGCATGTTGCAACGCCTGTTGTTCGGTTTGATCACTGTGGCCGGTTTGACCCTGGCCGGCTGCGCCCACAGCCCGCAACAACTGAATCCGGAGCCGAAGCTGACCACGCAGTTGCCAGCGGTCGGCCGCGGCCAGCCCGTTGTCGTGCGTGTGGTTGACGGGCGTCCGTCGCCAACCCTCGGCACCCGTGGCGGCCTGTACCCGGAAACCAGCGCCATCACCGTGCAGCGCGAGCAGATCCTGCCGAAGCTGCAAGCTCAGGCTGAAGCCGCCGTGCGTCTGTTGGGCTTCACCCCGACCAACAATGCACCGAACGCGCCTCAGCTGACTGTGACCCTGGCCGAGCTGAAATACCAGTCGCCGAAAGAAGGTATGTACGTGACTGAAGCGACCATCGGTGCAACCTTCCGCTCCGACGTGCAGAACGCCAACCGCCGTTACAGCGGCCGTTACGGAGCGTCGCTGGATCAGCGTTTCGGCATGGCGCCGAACCAGGAAACCAACACCAAACTGGTCAGCGACGTGTTGAGCGATGCGCTGACGCGTCTGTTCAAGGATCCGACCGTGGGTCAGGTGCTCGCTGAGTAAGCTTTCAGCGGATGTGAAAAAGCCCGGGGCCAGTGATGACCCCGGGCTTTTTTGTGGGGCATGAAATCGTCCCCCCTCACCCCAGCCCTCTCCCCCAGGGGGGCGAGGGGGAAAGGGAGCCGATCGGGGGCTTTTCAGAACCGGAGTTCAACTCGAGTTTTTCAGGTCGATGTACCTCGACCAAACAACCCGGTCAGTCCCCTCTCCCTCCGGGAGAGGGTTAGGGTGAGGGTGCTTTTGCTTTTTCAGGCAGCCTGCGAGTAGAAGTCGAGCACGCTAACCCCCGTCAACAAATCCGTCTCCGGCAAATCCGCATGCTGATGCCCGCCCAGCGCGCAATACACCAGCCAGTGGCGATCCTGAACATTGAAGGCAAGGCTGCCGACAAGGCTTTGCTGTTCGTCGGTCGGGGTGATGAGGTAGAGGCGATCCTGGTTTTCGGCGTGGAGCATGACGCGTTCCCTGTCGGTTTCGAGGCGCGCATCTTGGTTTATCCAGATGACGATGCCGTGACACAGGACAGCCATCGGTCGATTGTTACGTTATTTGTCGTAAAGGCTGGGGCAGGGGGCCAAGGTTTGGTTAGAATCCGCGCCGCGGTCGTCGGTCTGGCGCCTGCCACACCGGTTTAGATAGAGGTCCGTGATGTCGCTGCACTTGATGACGCTGTTTACCGCCCATCCCGCCAAATTGATCAACCTGCTGGCGCTGCTGTTGGCGTTCCCCGGCAGTTGGCTACTGCACGCAACGCGCCGCCGCGAACAGCGCGCGATGGCCAGCATCGCCGCCCAGCGCAACGCGCAGCCGAATGCCGAGCCCATTCTTGATTGGGCAACCTTGCGCATGAACCGGTTTTTCTATCGATTTGGTTTTGCTTGCCTGGGGCTGGCACTGATCGTCTCGTGGATCAGCACGCGTTACTAAAAGCAAAAGATCGCAGCCTTCGGCAACTCCTACAGGAAGCAAAAGATCGCAGCCTTCGGCAGCTCCTACGGGGTGTACATCATTCCCATGTAGGAGCTGCCGAAGGCTGCGATCTTTTGATCTTGCTCTGAAAATTTACAGCGGCAACCCGGCCTTCACGCGGTATTGGTTACGCACCGGCGTCGCATATTGCAGCACGAGATACGGACGATGCTCTGCAGGGCAAACATCCAGTCGGCTCTGCCATTCTTCCTGCGCCTTGGCCAGTTCATCCGCCGCAAACACCTCGGCAGCCTTCGGCACATTCAATTGCGGATCCGCATCAGCCCACTGCGCATACGCCAGGTAATGCACCGGGAACAACCGGTAGCCGCCGAGAATCTGCTTGTCCATCTCCACCGCCAATTGCTTGGTGTCTTCGAACAGCTCGGTGATCGGCGCAGCAAAGTTCACGTGCACGCGGCCCTTGTAGCCGGTGATGCCCTTGGCAATGCTCACGTCATCCTCGCCCGGCGCTTTCGCGTAGGTGCCGGTGGTGGCGCGGATGTACAGCTCGCGGGCCTTGGCCTGGTCGCACGGGTCGTATTCGTAACTGATCGACACCGGGGTGACGTTCAGTGAGCGAATGACTTCGCCGAACGGCTCATCCTTGCGGCTCATGTGGAACATCTTGAGGATCGCCGACTCGGTGCGATCATCGCCATCCTTCGCCCGACCTTCAGCCTGCGCGATCCAGATCGACGCGCAATCATTGCGGATCGAGTGGTTGATGTACGCCGACAACAGCTGATACGCGGCCATTTTCTCGCGACGGCCGGTGATCGAACGGTGAACGATGAAGCTCTTGTTCAGGCGCATCAGATCGCTGACAAACGGCTTTTGCAGCAGGTTGTCACCGATGGCGATGCGCGGCGTCGGCAGGCCGGCGTGGTACACGGCGTAGTTGACGAAGGCCGGATCCATGACGATGTCGCGGTGGTTGGCGATGAACAGATAGGCGCTGCCGGACTTGAATTGCTCGACACCGGTGTAGGTCACGCCGTCGGTGGCGCGCTCGATGGTGTGGTCGACGTAGGACTCGACCTTGTCCTGCAACGTCGCCACCGAAGTCACGTCGGCGAACTCACGACGCAGCCGATGGGCTATAAGTGGTTTGAGCATCCAGCCGAAAGCACCGGCAAAACGCGGGAAGCGGAAGTGGGTGAGGATATCTAGAAACGCCTTGTCGCCGAGCAGTCTTGCCAGTACCACAGGTACTTCGCTGTCGTCGTAAGGTCGGATGGCATCGAATTCGCCCATCATGCTCTCTTGTTAGAAACGGCTAGGGTAAGTAAAGGTTTTGATCGAAAACCAACGGGGCACGGTCTGAAAAGTCAGCCGGACAAAAATAGCCCTGCAAATAGACCGGCGATTATACGCACAAGTCACTTGGGAGACCGCGATGCTGGAGAGCGCACTGTACGAATGTCCGTATTGTGGTGAGCAAGTTGAAACGACGGTGGATCTGTCCGGCGGTGATCAGACCTACATTGAGGACTGTCAGGTGTGTTGCCGGCCGATCACGTTTGTCTTGCAGGTACACGGAGAGGATTGGTTTCTGGAAGTCTTCAGCGAAAACGAGTGAGGCGCGCCCATGCAGCGAATCTACGAGCCGGAAAACCTGATGGAAGGCGAAATGCTCAAGGGCATGCTCGCCAGCGAAGGCATTGAGGCGCACCTGGTTGGCCGCGATTTGCTCGGCGGCACCGGTGAATTGCCGATCTTCGGCTTGCTCGGGCTGTCGGTCGACAACGACCAGGCCGAATACGCCCGCGAGCTAATCACCGCGTACAATGCCGCGCTGCCGCTGCCCGGCGACGAACCGGAGAGCTTCCCCGGGACGCTGGTCTGTTAGGCTGACGATCGTTTTATTTAGAGTCTTGTTGCCCCATGTGTGGACGTTATGCCCTGTTTCGCTGGAACCGCGACTTTGCGACCCTGCCAGGTTTTCCCGCCGATCAACAGGCGCAGTGGAACATTTCCCCCAACGATTCGGTGTTGATGCTGCGTGCCGGTGACGCCGGCGAACGCACGCTGGCCCGCGCCCGCTGGGGGCTGACGCCGCCGTGGCTGACCGACCTGTCGAAAACACCGGCGCATGCCCGCGCGGAAACCGTGGCCGAACAGCCGATGTTCCGTGAGGCGCTGCGTCAGCGTCGCTGCCTGCTGCCGGCGAATGGTTTTTACGAATGGCGCGGCACTCAGCGCAAACGCCCGTACTGGCTGACGCCGGGGGAGGGCGCGTCGCTGTTTTTCGCGGCAATCTGGGAAGCGTATCCGGTGCAGGAACAGGTCTGGTTGAGCACGGCGGTGATTACGCAGTCGGCGTCGAGTCAGCGCCGACCGTTGATTCTGGATGAGGCGGGGCAGGCGGCGTGGCTGGATCCCAAGACGCCGTTGCATGTGTTGCAGGCGTTGCTGGCCAGTGAGCCGGCGGTGTTGCGGGAGCGGGTGTTGGCGAATCTGATCAATGATCCGAAGCTCAATGGGCCGGAGTGTTTGACCCCGGGTTAGGGCGGTTTGGATCAAGAGCCCCTCACCCTAGCCCTCTCCCGGGGGGAGAGGGGACTGATCGGGGGATATTGACGCGATGCACCGACCTGAACCTTCTGTTTTGAATCCATAATCGCCACGCTTTCTCAGGTCGATGTATGGCGCAAGACAACTCGGTCAGTCCCCTCTCCCTCCGGGAGAGGGCTAGGGTGAGGGGCTTTTGAACTGTGGGACATGTCTGAAAGTCACTGCAACACGTCCGTTGTATCTGGCGTCGATACAATTACCCGCCTAGGATACCCGGCAGGTTTTCAGGGAGCTTTTGAATGAACAAGACATTGGTTGTAAGTGCACTGTGCGCAGCGTTGTTGCTGGCCGGTTGTCAGTCGGTCAACACCACCAGCGGCGGCGCCGTGGGTGTAGAGCGCAAGCAGTACATGTTCAGCATGCTGTCCTCGCAAGAGGTCGACCAGATGTATGCCCAGTCGTATCAGAAGACCGTCGGCGAAGCGTCCACCAAAGGTGTGCTGGACAAGACCAGCAGCGACGCCAAACGCGTTCAGGCGATCGCCGACCGTTTGATCGCTCAGGCGCCGAACTTCCGCCCCGATGCGGCGCAATGGAAATGGGAAGTCAATCTGATCAAGAGTGATGAGCTCAACGCCAACTGTGGTCCTGGCGGCAAGATCATTTTCTACACCGGGCTGATCGACAGCCTGAAACTCACCGACGATGAAATCGCTGCTGTCATGGGCCATGAAATTGCCCACGCCTTGCGCGAGCATGGCCGTGAAGCGATGTCCAAGGCGTACGGGATTGAAATGGCCAAGCAGGGCGCGGGTGCGTTGCTCGGTCTGGGGCAGGACAGCCTGGCGCTGGCCGACACCGTGGCCAACTACGGCATGACGCTGCCGAACAGCCGCGCCAACGAAAACGAGGCCGACCTGATTGGCCTGGAACTGGCCGCCCGCGCCGGCTACAACCCGAATGCCGCGATCACCCTGTGGGACAAGATGAGCAAGGCCTCGGAAGGTTCACCACCGGAATTCATGAGCACTCACCCGGCATCGGCTAGCCGGATTGCTTCGTTGCAGGCAGCGATTCCAAAGGTCATGCCGCTGTACGAACAAGCCCCGAAGTCCTGAGTCGGTGATCGTTCCCACGCTCTGCGTGGGAATGCCTCAAGGGACGCTCCGCGTTCCAATGGGACGCAGAGCGTCCCCGGCTGCATTCCCACGCAGAGCGTGGGAACGATCCTTCTCTCAGGGTTAAACCCAACCACTGCTCTGCATCGCTTTGTACACCGCGACAATTGCCAGAATCATGAACGCCGAAGCCGCGAGGCGACGGATCAGGGTCAGTGGCAATTTGTCGGCGGCAAAGTTACCGGCCAATACCACCGGCACGTTGGCAATCAACATGCCCGCCGTCGTCCCGATAATCACCAGCCACAAGTCAGGGTATTGCGCGGCCAGCATCACCGTCGCGACCTGAGTCTTGTCGCCCATTTCAGCCAGGAAGAACGCAATCAGCGTGGTCAGGAACGGCCCGAACTTGCGTGCCGTGCTGCTTTCATCGTCGTCCATTTTGTCTGGCACCAACGTCCACAGCGCCGTGGCCGTGAAGCTCGCGGCGAGGATCCAGTGCAGCGTCGCATTCGAGAAGAAACTGCCGAACCAGGCGCCTACCGCACCGGCTGCTGCGTGGTTGGCCAGGGTCGCGGCGACAATACCGGCAATGATCGGCCAGGGTTTGCGGAAGCGAGCGGCGAGAATCAGCGCGAGCAGTTGCGTCTTGTCGCCGATTTCGGCCAAGGCAACGATTGCGGTGGGAACGAGTAACGAGTCCAGCATCAGGATTTTCCTAAGGGGCGGGTCGACACGGCTATGACACGTACAGCCTTCCCGCCCCGGGTAAGGTGTGCGTGTCATAGGTCTTGTCAAACCCTGCGATCCGTCTGATGCGGACGCTTGGGTCGCATACGCCATGATCTGAGGATCAAGTATGTTGACGTATGCCGGACGAGCATGGCGCTCGTGGGAGACTACTCCCCTAGGACGGAGCGGATTCTGCCTAGGCAAATCCGATTGAGCAAGCCTCTTTTTTGAAAGAAGTTCTAGCCGCGCTTGGCCCGGTAAATCCGGAAGCCATTGCCTTCGGCCTTGATCGCGCACACGCCCAGATGCTCTTCGATCAGCGGCTGATACTTGAGGAAGCTGTTCGCGACCAAGCGCAGTTCGCCACCGTTTTTCAGATGTTTGGCCGCTTTTCGCAGCAAGTTTTCGGTAGCGAAATAATCGGTGTGCACGCCGACATGGAACGGCGGATTGCTCAAAATTGCGCTCAAACCCATCGGCGCCGCATCGATGCCATCGCCCGTCAGCACCTCGGCCTCCAGGCCGTTAGCGGCCAATGTCAGACGACTGCTGGCAGCGGCAAACGCGTCGACATCAAGCAGCGTCACCTGATTGTGCGGATAGCGACGCTTCACCGCCGCGCCCAACACACCCGCGCCACAACCGAAGTCGAGCAGATGGCCACTCGGCAATTTGTCCAGATGTTCCAGCAGCAGGGCGCTGCCGCGATCAAGACGACCGTGGCTGAACACGCCCGGCAGGCTGATCACTTTCAACGGGCCTTCGGCCAGCGGCAATTCATAAGTCTGCGCGAGGCTTTCCAGCGATTTCGTTTCTGGCGCGTTGGCCACGGTGACTTGCCAGAGCTGGCAGTGACGCGCGCTGTCGAGTTTGCGCGGCTTGCCGAACGGATTGAGCTGTTTCGACGCACCTTCGATGCCGCTGCGTTTTTCCCCGACCAGAAACACTTCTCGACCGGCCAGACGCGAGGCCACGGCGTTGAGGATGTAATCGGTCAGATCCTTGGACTTGGGCAAGAACACCACAGCGCTATCAAACTCACGCTCCGGAACATTCACGCCGAAATGGCTGCGACCTTCGAAGCGAGCGTCCAGCGCCGCTTGATCGCCGGCATGCCAGCACCAGCCGAAGGCGTTGGGCAAGCGCCCGAGCAGATCATCGGCGGGCAAACCGGCCAACAACAACGAACCTTGAAACAACTCGGGCTGACGAAGCAGTACTTCACTGCGCGGATCCATAACTGCTCCTCAAAAAAAAGTGCCGCAGTTTATCAACTGACGACCCGCAGCGCCTTACCGCTGAAGAACGCCTGAGCGTTTTCGGTCAATTGACCGACGATTCGCTGGCGCGCTTCAACACTGCCCCAAGCGTTATGCGGCGTGACGATCAGACGTGGAATGTCGGCGGCCAGCAGCGGATTGCCTTGAGTCGGCGGCTCGACGCTCAACACATCCGTCGCCGCGCCGCCAAGGTGGCCATTACGCAGCGCATCGGCCAACGCCTGTTCATCGATCAAACCGCCACGCGCGGTGTTGACCACGAAGGCGCCGGGTTTCATCGACGCCAGTTCGCGGGCACCGATGAAGTGGCGGGTGTGTTCGTTGAGCGGGCAGTGCAGGGTGAGGGCGTCGATTTGCGGCAGCAGTTCCTCCAGCGGCAGACGATCCGGGCGGGCAGGGCGCCCGGGGATCTGTCCGAGCAAAACGCGCATGCCGAAGGCTTCGGCCAGTCGCGCCACCGCGCCACCGAGTTCGCCGTGACCGAGCAAACCCAGGGTTTTGCCTTCCAGTTCAACAATCGGATAGTCGAGCAGGCAGAACTGTTTCGCCTGCTGCCAGCGACCTTCGCCGACGGCTTTCTGATAATCGGCCAGACGCGTGGCGAGGTTGAGCAGCAGCATGATCGTGTGTTGCGCCACCGACGGCGTGCCGTAACCCTGACAGTTGCACACGGTGATGCCGTGAGCGCGGGCGGCGGCGAGGTCGACGTTGTTGGTGCCGGTGGCGGTGATCAGGATCAGCTGCAAATCGGGGTTGGCGGCCATCGCGGCGGCGTCGATCAGGATCTTGTTGGAAATGGCCACGGTGGCGCCTTGCAGGCGTTCGCTGACTTGCTCGGGCAGGGTCTGGGCGAACAGTTGCAGATCGCTGAAACACTCGCGCAACGGACTGAGGTCGAGGTCGCCAAGATCGAGCGACGGGTGATCAAGGAATACGGCGCGGCGCGTGTTCGTCATCAACTGTACCTTTTAGGCTTTGAGCGTTGGGCGTAATCTGCCGAGCCTACCAGATGAAACAATTGGTTACTCAGTGCCATAGGTACTCGCAATACCTGTGGGAGCGGGCTTGCTCGCGAAGGGGGCGTGTCAGGCGAATAGAGTTTGCCTGACACCCCGCATTCGCGAGCAAGCCCGCTCCCACAAGGAGCCGCATCTATACAGTGAATCCAATTTGCCTGATCAATTTCAGAGGAGCCCCCATGTACTGGACCGAGTTCTTGACCGTTGCACTGATCCACCTGCTGGCCGTCGCCAGCCCCGGCCCGGACTTCGCCGTGGTGGTGCGCGAAAGCGTGACCCACGGGCGTCGCGCCGGTACCTGGACGGCACTCGGTGTCGGTACGGCGATTTTCCTCCACGTCGGTTATTCGTTGCTCGGCATCGGCCTGATCGTGTCGCAATCGATCGTGCTGTTTAACGCGTTGAAATGGGCGGCGGCGGCTTATCTGCTGTACATCGGCTTCAAGGCCTTGCGCGCGCAACCGGCGAAAACCGTCACCGACGATCTGCACAAAGAAGCCGGCGTACGCACGGCTCGCGGCGCGTTCACTTCAGGTTTCGTGACCAATGGCCTCAACCCGAAAGCCACGCTGTTCTTCCTGTCGCTGTTCACCGTGGTGATCAACCCGCACACGCCGCTGTCGGTGCAGGCCGGTTACGGGATTTATCTGGCGGTCGCGACGGCCGTGTGGTTTTGCCTGGTGGCGATGCTGTTCAGCCAACAACGTGTACGCGCCGGTTTTGCCCGTATGGGCCACTGGTTTGACCGCACCATGGGCGCGGTGCTGATTGCTCTCGGCGTGAAAATCGCGTTTACCGAGATGCATTGATTGCAGAAACACCATTCAAAACTGTGGGAGCGAGCTTGCTCGCGAAGGCGTCGGATCAGTCGATATCACAGATGACTGGAAGATTGCTTTCGCGAGCAGGCTCGCTCCCACAGGGTCTTACACAAGCTCGCTGAGTTTGCTCAGGTTGTTGAGGTAATCACGGGGATTTTCCCCAAGTAAACGGCGAAACATCGCGCTGAACGCCCGCGCGCTGCCGTAACCCAGATCCCGCGCCACACGCTGCACGCTGTCCCCGGCGAGCAGACGTGGCAGGGCTTCCATCAGGCGCAGTTGCTGGCGCCAGGCGTTGAAACTCATCTGCAACTGTTGCTGAAACAGCCGTGCCAACGTCCGTGAGCTGGCGCCGACCTGCTGCGCCCAGTCTTCCAGGGTATTGGCATGATCGGGGGTGTGCAGCAGTGCCAGACAGATGTTTTGCAGACGCCGGTCGCTGGGCATCGGGATGTGCAGCGGCAGGTTTTCCAGACTGGCGAGTTCTTCCAGCATCAACTGCTGAATCAGCGGGTTGTCGGCGTGCGGCGGCCCTTGCACGGCACGCAGAATCAGCTCGCGCAGCAACGGTGTCACCGCCAATACGCAGCACTGTTGCAGGCTGGCGGGTGACAATTCTGGCGCGATGAACAGCGAGCGCATCTGCACATCGCCGCTCATGAAAATCTCGTGCGCCACCTCGGGTGGAATCCACACCGCGCGACTCGGCGGAATCACCCACGCACCCGATTCCGTGACCACGCGCATGATCCCGCTGACCGCGTACAACAACTGCGCCTCGCGATGCAGGTGGAGCGGCTGGTGGGCGCCGTCCAGATAATCCCGGGGGTAGGCACTCACCGGGCCGTGTTCGAAATGGCTGATCAACATGTCTGATTCGATGACTTGCTTGGCAGGAATGCGCTTTACGGCCAACCTAGCATAAACGGCACACAACAACGTAAAGCGTGCCGCCATGAATCAATCCCGCAATGTCATTCGCTACATCAACGCCGCCCATGTGATCGATCACATGTTCATGCTGATTTTTCCCGCCGCCGTGCTCGGTATGACTCAGGCTTTCGGCCTCGATTACGCCACGCTGATCGGCCTGTCGTTGGGAGGATTCATCGCCTTCGGCGCCTGTTCGCTGCCCGCCGGCTGGCTCGGCGATCACTGGAGTCGACGGCAGATGATGCTAGTGTTTTTCTTCGGTATCGGCGCTTCGGCGATCTTCACCGGGCTGAGCAACAGCCCGAGCATGCTGGTGATTGGCCTGACCCTGATCGGTATTTTCGCGGCGATTTATCACCCGGTCGGCACAGCAATGCTGGTGGCCTACGCACAAAATCGTGGCCGCGAAATTGGCATCAACGGCATGTGGGGCAATCTGGGCGTGGCGTTTTCGGCGCTGATCACCGGCTTGCTGGTGGCGCAGTTCGGCTGGCGCTCGGCGTTTCTGATACCGGGCGCAGTGGCGATTGTGCTGGGTTTTGGCTTCGCCTTGCAGGTGCGTGAGGAACCGATTCCGAAGCGCCCGCACACGCCACTCAAAGGCGCCGCCGGTCAGCGCATCTCGATGGTGATGGTTTTCGGCGTGCTGGCGTTGGCCACGGCCACCGGCGGCGTGGTGTTCAACGCCACCACCATGACCTATCCGAAGCTGTTTCAGGAACGTTTGCATGAGCTGTTCGCCTCGCCGCAAACCCTCGGCGTGGTGGTCAGTCTGGCCTATGCCTTCGGTGCGATTGCGCAATTGAGCATTGGTCGTGTGTTGCATCGGCTCAGCCTGAAATGGCCGTTTGTTGTCCTGACGTTGTGCCAGGCACCGCTGTTGTTTGCGTTGGCCTATGCCGACGGCTGGGCGGTGATCGCCCTCGGCGCAGCGTTCATGTTTGTGGTGTTTGGTCAGGTAACAGTCAATGATGCGATGGTCGCCAACTTCGTCGCCCCGCAGTGGCAATCACGGGTGTTCGCCCTGCGTTACTGCTTATCGTTCGGCGCCAGTGCGACGGCGATTCCGCTGATTTCCTATGTTGAACCGCGCCATGGTTTTGTAGGCCTGTACTTGATTCTCGCGGGTTTCGGCGCGTTGACCTTCCTTGCAGCAGTCGTATTCCCACGGACACCTTCCGAGGAGGCTGTAGGGCAAACGGCCTGACCTGGGACGAAAGTCGGCAAATGCTGGCGCAAAGCTAGCATTTGTACGGCTCTGCAAATCATTCCTTTGGCTGATTTGGCTGGCGTATAAGGGTTCTAGAGTACAAATCTCTATGCCAACACCGTGCAGCCAGAAAAGGGATTCATATGTTGCAGACTCGCGTCATTCCCCCGGCCGATGGGGCCTACCAGTATCCATTGCTGATCAAACGGCTGCTGATGTCCGGCGCCCGTTACGAGAAAACCCGCGAGATCATCTACCGTGACCAGATTCGCTACAGCTACCCGACCCTGATCGAGCGTGTTGCGCGGCTGGCCAACGTGCTGACAGCGGCCGGTGTGAAGGCCGGTGACACTGTTGCGGTGATGGATTGGGACAGCCATCGTTACCTGGAATGCATGTTCGCGATTCCGATGATCGGTGCGGTGATCCACACGATCAACGTGCGCCTGTCGCCGGAACAGATCCTCTACACCATGAACCACGCCGAAGACCGCTTTGTGCTGGTCAACAGCGAGTTCGTCGGCCTTTATCAAGCAATCGCGCCGCACCTGACCACGGTCGAGAAGACCTTGCTGCTGACTGATCTGCCGGAAAAAACCGCCGACTTGCCGAATCTGGTCGGCGAGTACGAGCAACTGCTGGCCGCTGCGAGCCCGCAGTACGATTTCCAGGATTTCGACGAAAATTCCGTCGCGACCACGTTCTACACCACCGGCACCACCGGCAACCCGAAAGGCGTGTACTTCACCCATCGGCAATTGGTGCTGCACACCATGGGCGTGTCGACGATCATGGGTTCCATCGACAGCGTGCGCCTGCTCGGCACCAACGATGTGTACATGCCGATCACGCCGATGTTCCACGTCCACGCCTGGGGCCTGCCTTATGTGGCGACCATGCTCGGGCTGAAACAGGTTTATCCGGGGCGCTACGATCCGGAATATCTCGTGGAGTTGTGGCGCAAGGAGAAGGTCACGTTCTCCCACTGTGTGCCGACCATTCTGCAAATGCTGCTCAACGCCAAAGGCGCGCAGGGCACCGATTTTGGCGGCTGGAAGATCGTCATCGGCGGCAGTGCGCTCAATCGCTCGCTGTACGAAACCGCCAAGGCGCGCGGCATTCAACTGACGGCCGCGTACGGCATGTCGGAAACCGGTCCGCTGGTTTCCTGCGCACACCTCAATGATGAATTGATGGCCGGCAGCGAAGACGAGCGCACCACTTACCGGATCAAGGCCGGTGTGCCGGGGCCGCTGGTAGAAGCGGCGATTGTCGACGCCGAAGGCAATTTCCTTCCGGCTGACGGCGAGACCCAGGGCGAACTGGTGCTGCGTGCGCCATGGCTCACCGAAGGTTATTTCAACGAGCCACAAAAGGGCGCTGAGCTCTGGGCCGGCGGCTGGCTGCACACCGGCGACGTCGCCACACTCGACAGCATGGGCGTGATCGACATCCGCGATCGCATCAAGGACGTGATCAAGACTGGCGGCGAATGGATTTCCTCGCTGGACCTCGAAGATTTGATCAGCCGTCACGTCGCGGTACGCGAAGTAGCAGTGGTCGGCATCGCTGATCCGCAGTGGGGCGAGCGCCCGTTTGCACTGCTGGTGATCCGCGAAGGGCACGTGATCGGGGCCCGTGAGCTCAAGGAACACCTCAAGCCGTTCGTGGAATTGGGCCACCTGAGCAAGTGGGCGATCCCGAGTCAGATCGCCCTTGTTACCGAAATTCCCAAGACCAGCGTTGGCAAGCTCGACAAGAAGCGCATCCGCCTCGACATCACCGAATGGCAGGCCAATAACAGCACCTTCCTCTCGACACTTTGAGTGTCTTCTGGCGCGCCGAAAACGGCGCGCCAGCCCCACCAAGCAAGCGCTTGGCTTGTGAAATCAAAAAAATCAGCCATCCTTGCCGTGCCGACGCGTGTCGGACTGGCGAAAGGACTGTTCCAGAGTGGTTGCTCACTGCAAATCACACTTTAGAGGGATCAAGCAGTACCCCCTGCTGGATATAGTCCGTTCAAGGATTTTTAAGAACGGAGCACACGCACAGATTGGGGCGAGCAACTTTGGAGTGATTTCGGGCAGCCTTGGCGCCCGGCCCTCCACAGCGTTTTTAAAAGTACTCACTGCCATAACAATAATGCACATGGAGTAGCGTCGATGACCTCAGTAAACCAGTTCTGGCGCCGGGCGAAACTGCCTCTGGCGGTCAGTCTTGCCTCTTCGCTCGCCGGGCCCGCATTCGGCGTCAGTTTCAACGTCGGTGAAATCGAGGGTCAGTTCGACTCGTCCCTGTCGCTCGGTGCCAGTTGGTCTACTCAGAGCCCGAACAAGAACCTTATCGGCGTCAACAACGGCGGCCACGGCCTGTCGCAGACTTCCGATGACGGTCACGCCAACTTCAAAAGCGGCGAAACCTTCTCGAAAATCTTCAAGGGCATCCATGACCTTGAACTGAAGTACGGCGACACCGGCGTGTTCGTCCGTGGCAAATACTGGTACGACTTCGAACTCAAAGACGAAAGCCGTGAGTTCAAGGACATCTCTGACAACAACCGCAAGGAAGGCGCGAAGTCCTCCGGCGGGCAGATCCTCGACGCCTTCGTCTACCACAACTACTCGATCGCCGATCAGCCGGGCTCCGTACGTCTGGGCAAGCAGGTGGTGAGCTGGGGTGAAAGTACCTTCATCGGCGGCGGCATCAACTCGATCAACCCGATCGACGTGTCCGCGTTCCGCCGTCCGGGTGCCGAAATCAAGGAAGGCCTGATTCCGGTCAACATGTTCTACGTCTCGCAGAGCCTGACCGAAAACCTCTCGGCCGAAGCGTTCTATCAGCTGGAATGGGATCAGACCGTTGTCGACAACTGCGGCACGTTCTTCTCGCAACCCGACATCATTGCCGATGGCTGCGACAACAACCTGCGCTTACTGAACAAGCGTTCGCAGATTCCGGCGGTTGCCTTGGGGCCATTGGCCGGCGCTGGCGTTGACGTCAACGAGGAAGGCGTTCTGGTGCGCCGTGGCGGCGACCGTGATGCGCGCGACAGCGGCCAGTGGGGCGCGTCCTTCAAGTACATGTACGACCCGATCGATACCGAGTTCGGCGCCTACTTCATGAACTACCACAGCCGTGCGCCGATCTTCAGCGCCACGGGTGCGCCACAATCGGTATACAACACCGCACGTGCGCTGCCAGGCCCGTTCGCGGCACTTGCGCCGCTGTTGGTCGCGGGTAACTCGGAGTATTTCGTTGAGTATCCGGAAGACATCCGTCTTTATGGTCTGAGCTTCTCCACCACTCTGCCTACCGGTACCGCGTGGAGCGGTGAGATCAGCTACCGTCCGAATGCACCGGTACAACTGAACTCCACCGACATCCTGTTCGCCGGTGTACGTCCGCTGGGCGGCGCACTGACCAACGCTTCGCTGCTCAACGGCGTTCCGGGTCAGGATCTGCATGGCTACCGTCGCAAGGAAGTGACGCAGTTCCAGACCACCCTGACGCACTTCTTCGATCAGGTCATGGGCGCCAGCCGTCTGACCGTCGTGGGTGAAGTCGGCGTGACCCACGTTGGCGGCCTGGAAAGCACTTCTGATGTTCGTTATGGCCGTGATCCGGTCTACGGCCCGGGTGAGCTGCCAGCGACTGGCGGCATCGACACCTGCGCCAACATCCTCAACGCCAGCACCATCAACGGTGCCGGCCCGGGTTCGCCGCAGAACAACCGCAGCCGCAACTGCACCAACGAAGGCTTCACCACTGCGACGTCGTGGGGCTACCGTGGTCGTGCCATCTGGGAATACAACGACGTATTCGCCGGTGTGAACCTCAAGCCGAACGTGGCTTGGCAGCACGACGTCAGCGGCTACTCGCCAGGCCCTGGCGGTAACTTCGAGGAAGGTCGCAAAGCGGTCAGCCTCGGTGTCGACGCTGAATACCAGAACACCTACACCGCCAGCCTGGCTTACACCAACTTCTTTGACGGCAAGTACACCACTGTGGACGACCGCGACTTCGTTGCGCTCAGCTTCGGCGTGAACTTCTAAGCACTGCATTTTCAGGACGAACGAATTTATGAAAATAACAAAGAGTCTGTTCCACGCAGGTGTTCTGGGTCTGTCGTTGCTGGCGACCGGTGTGATGGCGGCCGTCCCGGCTGCCGAAGCCGACAAACTGGGTAAAAGCCTGACGCCAATGGGCGCGGAAATGGCCGGTAACGCTGACGGTTCGATCCCGGCGTGGAAGCCGTTGCCGAAAAATGCCGGCAGCGTCGATGCACGCGGATTCCTGTCCAACCCTTACGCCAGTGAGCAACCGCTGTTCACCATCACCGCCAAGGACGTCGACAAGTACAAGGACAAACTGGCGCCGGGGCAGTACGCGATGTTCAAGCGCTACCCGGACACCTTCAAGATGCCGGTGTACCCGTCCCACCGTGGCGCGACTGTGCCGGATGACGTGTTCGCCGCCATCAAGAAAAACGCCACCAACACCAATCTGGTGTCCGGCGGCAACGGTCTGGAAAACTTCGAAACCGCAGTACCGTTCCCGATTCCGAAAAGCGGTGTGGAAGTCATCTGGAACCACATCACCCGCTATCGCGGCGGCAGCGTGACCCGTCTGGTAACCCAGGCCACGCCGCAACCGAACGGCTCGTACAGCCTGGTGTACTTCCAGGATCAGTTCGTGTTCCGCGACAAGATGAAGGACTACGACCCGAAAAACCCGGGCAACATCCTGTTCTACTTCAAGCAGAAAGTGACCGCACCTGCGCGTCTGGCCGGTGGTGTGCTGTTGGTGCACGAAACCCTCGACCAGGTTAAAGAGCCACGTTCGGCGTGGGTCTACAACGCCGGTCAACGTCGCGTACGCCGTGCGCCACAAGTGTCCTATGACGGCCCGGGTACTGCGGCAGATGGCCTGCGTACCTCCGACAACCTCGACATGTTCAACGGTGCGCCGGATCGTTACGACTGGAAACTCGAAGGCAAGAAAGAGATGTACATCGCTTCCGACAGCTACAAGCTCGACGATCCGAAGCTGAAGTATTCCGACATCATCAAGGCCGGTCACATCAATCAGGATCTGGCGCGTTACGAGTTGCGTCGCGTCTGGCACGTGGTGGCGACTCTGAAGGAAGGTCAGCGTCACATCTACGCCAAACGTGACTTCTACATCGACGAAGACACCTGGCAAGCAGCGGTCATCGACCATTACGACGGTCGTGGCCAACTGTGGCGCGTAGCCGAGGCGCATGCCGAGGACTACTACGACAAGCAAGTGCCGTGGTATGCCCTGGAAACTCTCTACGACCTGCAGTCCGGCCGTTACCTGGCACTGGGCATGAAGAACGAAGAGAAGCAGGCGTATGACTTCGGCTTCACTGCCACCACCAGCGATTTCACCCCGGCCGCTCTGCGCCAGGATGGCGTTCGCTAAACCGCAGTAAACCCGAGGCCGCATCCTCGTAAAAACGCCCCGACTGGTTCGGGGCGTTTTTTTTTGCGCTTTTCGCGGCTCCTCTGAATTGCTTTTGTAGGAGCTGCCGAAGGCTGCGATCTTTTGATCTTTTGTTTGGGCCGTGGGTTTTGGGGGCATATCCGTTGCTGCGGTTGGGGCTTCTGGCGGTTTCGCTCTTACAGCGAGTCCCTTTTTCAAACGCCAAAAAGGAACCAAAAGGCTTTGCCCCCGGCGTACGGCACTTCGCTTAGGCTCAGTGTTCCCTCGCTACGGTGTTCATCCGGGGGCATCGCCTACGGTTTGCTTCGCTGCACCTCCTCTCGATGTATGCGGCTGCGCCGCACGGCGCTGCGCGCCTGCCCCGGATGAACACCTACGCTCGGCCTGCCGATGGGGGCGAAAATCTGAAGCCAAATCAAAAGCCACAGCAGATCAAAAGATCGCAGCCTTCGGCAGCTCCTACAGGTCTAAATACGGGGCGGATGGCGCATTCTGGAAAGACTTTTGTAGCCATTTGTAGCAGCAACCTTCATTACCGGTACGTTTAAGGCTAGTCTGCGGACATCTGCAACGCCGCCAATAGCCATTCAAACAAGAGCCGGCCATGACTGATCTGTCCCCACTTCCGGGTCCCGCAAGCGTTGCCGTCGCGGCACTGGACGGGCGTTTCTTCCGTCCACCGTTGCCCGACGGCTACGTCTTGCGACCACGCCTGTGCGAACGCCTGCAAGCCGGGCTCGGCGGGCGATTGTTGCTGGTCAGCGCACCGGCCGGGTTCGGCAAGAGTTCGCTGGCGGTGGAGTTCTGTCAGAGCCTGCCGGCGCACTGGCAAAGTCTGTGGCTGGGCCTGAGCCCGCGAGACAGCGACCCCGGGCGCTTTCTCGAACGTTTGCTCGAAGGCCTGCAGGACTACTTTCCCCAAGTGGGCAGCCGCGCATTGGGGCTGCTGAAAATGCGTCAGCGCCATCAGCCGTTTGCCTTTGAAGAATGGCTCGACGGCTTGCTTGATGAGTTGGCGCTGCACCTCGATACCGCGACACCGTTGCTGCTGGTGCTCGACGATTACCATCTCGCCCAAGGCCCGGTGCTCGACCGTTGCCTGCAATTTTTCCTCAATCATTTGCCCGACGGCTTGCTGGTGATGGTCACCAGTCGCCAGCGGCCGGACTGGCATCTGGCGCGTTTGCGCCTGTCCCGTCAGTTGCTTGAACTGCATGAACAGGATCTGCGCCTGACCCACGACGAAGCCCTGACTTTGCTCGATCGCCACAGCAGCTCATTGCGCGGCGAAGCACTGGAGAGTCTGATTCAACGCAGCGAAGGCTGGGTTGCCGGGCTGCGCTTCTGGCTGCTCGCGGTGGCCGAAGCTGGCAACGATGCCGCGTTACCGCAAGCGCTGAACGGCGGGGAAGGGCTGATCCGCGATTATCTGCTCGAAGAAGTCATCGATTGCCTGCCGGCCGAAGTGCAGGCCTTTCTCTACGACACCGCGCCGCAAGAACGTTTTTGCAGCGAGCTGTGCGACGCCGTGCGCGAAGCCCATGACAGCGCCGAGATTCTGCGTTTTCTGCAGGCGCATCAGGTGTTTCTGGTGCCGCTGGACGAGCACGGTCACTGGTATCGCTATCACCATTTGTTCTCCGATCTGTTGCGCAGCCGCCCGATTGCACACGCCATGGTGCCGACCGCGACGCTGCACTTGCGCGCTTGTCGCTGGTTCAATGCTCAGGGCTTGCTCGATGAAGCGGTGGAGCAGGCGTTGCGCGCCGGCCACCTCGATGTCGCGGCGAATCTGGTACAGAACCTCTCCGAAGAACAACTGCTGGCCGAGCAAAACGTCGGCATGCTGCTGCGCTGGAAAATGGACTTGCCTGACAGCCTGCTGATCAGCACGCCACGGCTGATCGTGCTGTACAGCTGGGCGTTGGGGCTGGCGTGTCAGCTCGATGCTGCCGAAGAACTTTCCAGCCATTTGAGCCGCTTCCTGCCGGCCCCCTCAGCCACCGCGCAAAAGTCGATGCTGGCGCAATGGCTGGCGCTGAGCGGGATCATCGCTCGCGGGCGCGGCCATCGTGAACTGACCCTGAAATATTGCAGCGAAGCGCTGGAAAGCCTGCCGGCCAAGCGTTATGGCCAGCGTCTGATGTGCTTGTCGACGCTGTCCAATCTGGCGATTGCCGACGGTGATCTGTGGCGCGCCCGTGGGCTCAACCGTGAATCGCTGGAGCTGGCGCAGCGTGTCGGCAATCCGTTGTTCGAAGCCTTGGCGCATTACGATCGCGCTCGCGTGTTGCAGGCGCGTGGCGAAATTTTGCGGGCGCTGGATGAAGTGCATCAAGGGTTGGAGCGCTTGCGCGGTCTGTCGCCGCAACGTCTGTACGCGGTGCGCGCACGGCTGACGTTATACGAAGGTTTTCTGTTAGCGATGCGCTTGCAGCCGCAAGTCGCCCGCACGCGGTTGTTGGCCGGCATCGGCGAGGCGCGCGCCTGTCGTGATATCAGCGTGTTGATCGGCCATTGCGTGATAGCGCGGCTGGACGGTTCCACCGGCGAATTCGCCAAAGCCTTCGCTGAACTCTCTGAAGCCGAACGGCTGATGCACATCTGGGACGTGCCGCCGATCTACTATCTGGCGATGATTACCCTGGTCAAATGCGAGCTGTGGCTGGCGCAGGGCCGCACCGATCTCGCCGAGGCCTGGCTGGCGCGCCTGGGCCAGACTTACACCGGTGAACGCGCGGCCGCGCCACCGGAGTTTCATCCACAACTGCCGTTACACGTTGAATTGCAGCAGGCGTTGCTCGACCTGATTCAGGGCCAGCCGATGCTCGCCGAAGGGCGCTTGAACGTGTTGCACGAGAACGGGCAGCAAACCGGGCGGCAGTTGCTCAGTGTGATGGCGCTGACACAGAAAGTGGCTTTGCTGCTGGCCGGTGGACGCGAGCCGGAAGCGCGCAAGGCGTTGAGTCAGGCGCTGGAAGCCGCGACCGGCGGCGTGCTGCAGCCTTTCGATGCATTGATCAAAGGACACACCGACTGGCTGCGCGCCCAATTGGCGCCGATCGCGTCGACCCTTGTCGGTCAGCAGTTACTCGGACACATGCCGCATGTTGCTGTCCGTGCCGTGGCCGAATGCTCAGCAGCAGAACAACTCAGCAGCCGCGAACTGGCCGTGCTGCGCCTGATCGCCCAAGGCTGTTCTAATCAGGAAATCAGCGAGCAGTTATTTATCTCGCTGCACACCGTGAAAACCCACGCCAGTCATATCAACAGCAAGTTGGGGGTCGAGCGGCGCACGCAAGCGGTGGCGCGGGCGAAGGAGTTGGGGTTAAGGGTCTAGCGACGGTAACATCCGGCATCGGCCGTTTTCGAGCCATTGCTCAGGATTTCCCATGACCGTTCCAGCCCCAGCGCTCATCCGCGAAACCTTCCCCGTCGGTCCTTTGCAGTGCAATTGCACGATCATCGGCGATCCGATCACCAAGAAAGCCATCGTCGTCGATCCGGGCGGCAATCCCGATCTGATCATGGCGCGCCTCGATGCGCATGGGCTGAAAGTGGTCAGCATCATCCACACCCACGCGCACCTCGATCACTTCCTCGCTTCGGGGCAGATGAAAGAGAAAACCGGCGCGACTCTGCATTTGCACAAAGAAGATCAGTTCCTCTGGGACAACCTTGAGATGCAATGCCAGATGTTCGGCGTGCCGTACACGCCGGTACCGTCGCCAGATCGCTGGTTGAGCGACGACGAAGAACTCGCCTGCGGCTGCGGCGTGGCGTTGCATACGCCGGGGCATACGCCCGGTTCCATGAGCTTTTGGTTTTCCGAGGCTAAGCTGTTGATTGCCGGCGACACGCTGTTTCGTCGCGGCGTAGGGCGCACGGATTTGTGGGGCGGCGATCAGGCGACCATCGTGCGGTCGATCAAGCAGCGGCTATACACGCTGGACGAGGACGCGACTGTCGTGACCGGGCATGGCCCAGACACGCGTCTGGGGGATGAGATGCGCGAAAACCCGTTTGTGCGGGCCTAAATATTTTGTCACGGGTCTGCTGCGGAATTTTTGTGCATTGTCATGATCCAACGCCCGCACGGGCGATTGCCAATGGCCGTTGCACCACAGAATGCAAAAGTAGGAGCTCTTCATGTTCACCACGCGTCGTTTGATTATTGTCGCTACTGCCGTGGCCTTGCTGTCCGGCTGCGCCTCGCCTAACCCGTATGACAATCAGGGCCAGGCCGACAGTGGCTCCCAAGGAATGAGCAAAACCGCCAAATACGGTGGCCTCGGTGCACTCGCCGGCGCACTGGCCGGTGCCGCCATCGGCCACGACAACCGTGGCAAAGGCGCGCTGATCGGCGCGGCCGTGGTCGGTGCTTCTGCCGCCGGTTACGGTTACTACGCTGACCAGCAAGAGAAGAAGCTGCGCGCGAGCATGGCCAACACCGGCGTTGAAGTGCAGCGTCAGGGCGATCAGATCAAACTGATCATGCCGGGCAACATCACGTTCGCCACCGATTCGGCGAACATCGCTTCCAGCTTCTATCAGCCACTGAACAACCTCGCGAGTTCGCTGAAGGAATTCAGTCAGAACCAGATCGAGATCGTCGGCTACACCGACAGCACCGGCAGCCGCCAGCACAATATGGATCTGTCGCAGCGTCGTGCACAGAGCGTGGCGACTTACCTGACCTCGCAAGGCGTCAGCGGTGCCAACCTGTCGGCGCGCGGTGCCGGCCCGGATAATCCGATTGCGAGCAACGGCGACGTCAATGGCCGTGCGCAGAACCGTCGGGTTGAAGTCAACCTGAAGGCGATTCCGGGTCAGCAGTATGGTGCGCCGCAGCAACAGCAGCCGGGCACGGTTCAGCAATATCCGTAAGCGATTGCCTGAATGAAGAAATGCCCGATCCGGTGATCGGGCATTTTTTTTCGTGGCCTGTGCCGCCCCCTTCGCGAGCAGGCTCGCTCCCACAGGGGAATGCATTCCAAATGTGGGAGCGGGCTTGCTCGCGAAGAGGAACTAAAAATCAACACACATCCCCAGACACAAAAAAGCCCCCGAACACCTCACTGTCCGGGGGCTTTTGGTTTGCAGCGAAGACTGCTTACTTCTTCAAACCCTGGTGCTCCCACATTGGAAATGCGTTCCCCTGTGGGAGCGGGCTTGCTCGCGAAGAGGCCCTAAAAGTCAACACACATCCCCAGACACAAAAAAGCCCCCGAACACTTCACTGTCCGGGGGCTTTTGGTTTGCAGCGAAGACTGCTTACTTCTTCAAACCATAGTGCTCATCAAGCATGCCCGGCGCGTTCGGGGTTTTTGGTGCGTAGTCACGCGGCGGTTCTTGATTGTTGTGCGGTGGCGTCAGGCGTTCGCGTGGTGCCTGCGCCGCATCGGCGTGCAGGGCGGCCATCAGGCGCTGGCGGGTTTGCTCGTCCAGGGCCAGACGGTTGGCGCCCTCGGCGAGGTGATCCTGCACTTCCTGATAGCTCTGGGTCAGTTTCTTGACCAGCATCGCGGTGCTGTTGAAGTGGGTGACCACCTCGTTTTGATAACTGTCGAAGCGCTCCTGGATATCATCCAGTTGACGCTGCGTACGGCTCGGCGCGGCGTTCGGCGCAACGCGCGCGATCAGGAATCCAATGGCGACACCCACAACCAGGGCAAGAGTCGGTAACAACCAAACTAAGAGCGAGTGTTCCACGAGTCCTTCCTCTATAAACGGCTTTGCTTTACGTTAACGGCTCGAACCTGCGCTGTATACCGCGATTCACTCGCAATAGATTGGCACAGACAATTTGCTAGACGAGTCGACCCGATTCGAGGTCACGGAGTTCCTTCCTTGCTGATGCGTGAAACCCCTGTAGTGATTGCCGGCCCAGTCGGCCAAATCGAAGCCTTGTACCTCGATAACGAGCAGCCGCGCGGCATCGCGCTGATCTGCCACCCGAACCCGGTGCAGGGCGGCACCATGCTCAACAAAGTCGTCTCGACCCTGCAGCGCACCGCGCGCGACGCCGGCCTGATTACCTTGCGCTTCAACTATCGCGGCGTCGGCGCCAGCGAAGGTTCCCACGACATGGGCACCGGTGAAGTCGATGATGCCCAGACGGCTGCGGCATGGCTGCGTGAAAAACACCCGGAGCTGCCGCTGACCCTGTTCGGTTTCTCCTTCGGCGGATTTGTTGCAGCAAGTCTCGGCGGTCGTCTTGAAGCCCAAGGCGTGCAGCTCAAGCACCTGTTCATGGTCGCCCCGGCGGTCATGCGTCTTGGCGAGCAGGATCAACTGCCGCAGCAGGGCGAACTCACCGTGATCCAGCCGGAAACCGACGAAGTCATCGATCCGCAATTGGTTTACGACTGGTCGGAACAACTCCAGCGCCCCCATGAGCTGCTGAAAGTGGCAGAATGCGGACACTTTTTTCATGGCAAGCTGACCGATCTCAAGGATCTGATCCTGCCGCGTCTCTCGAATTGATTGCAGTCTGACAAGCGATTACCCATGACGAACCGTACCCGTATCCTCACCGGCATCACCACCACCGGCACGCCGCACCTGGGCAACTACGCCGGCGCCATCCGCCCGGCGATCCTCGCCAGCCGCGACAGCAATGCCGATTCGTTCTACTTCCTGGCCGACTACCACGCCCTGATCAAATGCGATGACCCGCTGCGCATCCAGCGCTCGCGTCTGGAAATCGCCGCGACCTGGCTGGCCGGTGGCCTCGATGTCGACCGCGTGACCTTCTACCGCCAGTCCGACATCCCGGAAATCCCTGAGCTGACCTGGCTGCTGACCTGCGTCGCCGCCAAGGGCCTGCTCAACCGCGCGCACGCCTACAAGGCCTCGGTGGACAAGAACGTTGAAACCGGTGAAGACCCGGACGCCGGCATCACCATGGGCCTCTACAGCTACCCGGTGCTGATGGCGGCGGACATCCTGATGTTCAACGCGCACAAGGTGCCGGTCGGTCGTGACCAGATCCAGCACGTTGAGATGGCCCGCGACATCGGCCAGCGTTTCAACCACTTGTTCGGTCAGGGCAAAGAATTCTTCACCATGCCCGAAGCGCTGATCGAAGAAAGCGTGGCGACGTTGCCGGGCCTCGACGGTCGCAAGATGTCGAAGAGCTACGACAACACCATCCCGTTGTTCTCCAGCGCCAAAGAGATGAAGGACGCGATCTCGCGGATCGTCACCGACTCCAAAGCGCCAGGCGAAGCCAAGGATCCGGACAATTCGCACCTGTTTACGCTGTTCCAGGCGTTTGCCACACCGGCGCAGGCTGACGAATTCCGCAGCGAACTGTTGGGCGGTCTGGGTTGGGGCGAGGCGAAGAGCCGTCTGTTCCAGTTGCTCGACAACGATCTCGGCGAAGCGCGCGAGAAGTATCACCAGTTGATCGAACGTCCGGCGGATCTGGAAGATATCCTGCAGATCGGTGCGAAAAAGGCCCGTGCTGTGGCGACGCCGTTCCTCAACGAATTGCGCGAAGCCGTTGGCCTGCGTTCTTTCGTCAATCAGGTTCAGGTTGCCGCAACCACCAAGAAGAAAGCCGCGAAAGCCGCGCGTTTCGTCAGCTTCCGTGAAGACGACGGCAGCTTCCGTTTCCGTCTGCTGGCGGCCGATGGCGAGCAATTGCTGCTGTCGCGCAACTTCGCCGACGGCAAAGCCGCAGGGCAGGTGACCAAGCAACTGCAATCGGGTCAGGCGCTGGACGTACGCAGCGAAGACCTGAGCTTCAGCGTCTGGCTCGAAGGCGAGTGCGTGGGCGACAGCCCGGCGTTCGCCGACGCGGCGGCTCGCGATGCGGCCATCGAGGCGCTGCGCGTCGCGCTGACCCCGGTTCAAGACTAATCGGCGGCACGGCCCGACCAAGGGCCGATTGCCATTCCTCCGGGCCATCGCTACAGTGACGGCCCGTTTTTGTTGCCTTGCTAACGAATTATGACGCCCCTAGAACGATACCAAGCTGATCTGAAACGCCCGGACTTCTTCCATGATGCCGCGCAGGAAACTGCTGTGCGTCATTTGCAGCGTCTGTACGACGATCTGATCGCGGCTGATCAGAACAAGCCAGGCCTGCTGAGCAAACTGTTTGGCAAAAAGGATCAGACGCCGGTCAAGGGCCTGTATTTCTGGGGCGGCGTCGGTCGCGGCAAAACTTACCTGGTCGACACCTTCTTCGAAGCGCTGCCGTTCAAGGAAAAGACCCGTACCCACTTCCACCGCTTCATGAAGCGCGTGCACGAAGAGATGAAAACCCTCGGCGGCGAGAAAAATCCGCTGACCATCATCGCCAAGCGTTTCTCCGACGAGTCGCGAGTGATCTGCTTCGATGAATTCTTCGTTTCCGACATCACCGACGCGATGATCCTCGGCACGTTGATGGAAGAACTCTTCAAAAATGGCGTGACTCTGGTCGCGACGTCGAACATCGTCCCGGACGGTCTGTACAAGGACGGTCTGCAACGCGCGCGCTTCCTGCCGGCCATTGCGCTGATCAAGCAGAACACCGAAATCGTCAACGTCGACAGCGGCGTCGACTATCGTCTGCGTCACCTCGAACAAGCGGAGCTGTTCCACTTCCCGCTCGACGAAGCGTCCCACGAAAGCCTGCGTAAGAGCTTCCGTGCGCTGACGCCGGAATGCACGGCAGCGGTCGAGAACGACGTGCTGATGATCGAGAACCGCGAGATCCGCGCACTGCGTACTTGCGACGACGTGGCCTGGTTCGATTTCCGCGAACTGTGCGACGGCCCGCGTAGCCAGAACGACTACATCGAACTGGGCAAGATCTTCCACGCCGTGCTGCTCAGCGGTGTCGAGCAGATGAGCGTCACCACCGACGACATCGCTCGCCGCTTCATCAACATGGTCGACGAGTTCTATGACCGTAACGTCAAGCTGATCATTTCCGCTGAAGTCGAGCTGAAGGATCTGTACACCGGCGGCCGTTTGAATTTCGAATTCCAGCGAACGCTGAGCCGTCTGCTGGAAATGCAATCGCACGAATTCCTGTCGCGGGCGCACAAGCCTTAAGCGGATTTCGGCAAATAAAAAGGGCCTGCAATTGCAGGCCCTTTTTTATGCGCTGAAGAATCAAAAGATCGCAGGCTTCGCCAGCTCCTACAGGTGTACGCCATTCTGTAGGAGCTGCCGCAGGCTGCGATCTTGATCGTTCCCACGCTCCGCGTGGGAATGCATACCGTGACGCTCCGCGTCACATTCCGGGGCGGACGCAGAGCGTCCATTGGCAGCATTCCCACGCAGAGCGTGGGAACGATCATGGGGGGGAGGGTTAGGCAGCTTGCTGAAACTGCTGCCGATACTGATTTGGCGACAGCTCGGTGTGCTGACGGAACAACCGCGCAAAGAAGCTCGCGTCGTCGTAACCGACTTCATAACTGATGGTCTTGATGCTCTTGCGGCTGCCGGACAACAAGCCCTTCGCCGTCTCGATGCGCAGCCGCTGCAGGTAATGCAACGGCTTGTCGCCAGTCGCAGTCTGGAAGCGGCGCATGAAATTGCGAATGCTCATGCCATGCTCGCGCGCCACATCTTCGAAGCGGAATTTGTCGGCGAAGTGTTCTTCGAGCCAGTGCTGGATCTGCAGGATGATCACGTCCTGATGCAGCTTCTGCCCGCCAAAACCAATGCGCCCCGGCGAATAGTTACGCTGCACTTCGTAAAGAATATCGCGGGCCACAGCCTGCGCCACATTGGCTCCGCAGAAACGCTCGATCAAGTAGATGTAGAGGTCGCAGGCCGACGTGGTGCCGCCAGCGCAATACAGGTTGTCGGCGTCGGTCAGGTGCTTGTCCTGATTCAGGTGCACCTTGGGGAAGCGTTCGGCGAAGGCGTTGAAGAAGCGCCAGTACGTGGTCGCCTCCTTGCCATTCAGCAGCCCGGCTTCGGCCAGCCAGAACACCCCGGTGGCTTCGCCGCAGAGCACAGCGCCGCGAGCATGTTGCTCACGCAGCCACGGCATGATTTGCGGGTAACGGGTGCACAGGGTTTCGAAGTCATCCCAGAACGCCGGGAGGATGATGATATCGGTGTTTTCCAGACCACCGTCGACGGGGATCACCACATCGCTGAAGCTTGTTACCGGTTTGCCGTCGGGGCTGACGATGCGCGTTTCAAACGCCGGTGTCAGGCCGTGGCCCAGTTGTTTGCCGTAGCGCAGGCTCGCCACATGGAAAAAATCCTTGGCTTGCATGAGGGTGAAGGCGAAAACCCGGTCGATAGCCAGGATGCTGACGCGCCGCAAGGGCGTGGAGACTTGCTTGGACATAATTCAACTTTTGTTTTGTTTTTATAAGGGAAAGTGGTCACCAGACGGCTGGATCGTCTTATTTTTTGTCGGATGTGTCCAGTGTCCTGTGTCGGAGGGGAGGCATAGTCTCTGAGGGTCATCTCCCTCCAACAAGAAAGAAAGGTGCCGCATGATCCCCAGAACCTTGTTCAGCTCCGAGCACGAATTATTCCGCGACAGCGTACGAACCTTCCTCGAAAAAGAGGCCGTGCCGTTCCATGCGCAGTGGGAGAAACAAGGCCACATCGACCGCAAGCTGTGGAACAAGGCCGGGGAGGCGGGGATGCTCTGCTCGCACCTGCCGGAAGAATACGGCGGGCTGGGGGCGGACTTTCTCTATAGCGCCGTGGTGATCGAGGAGGTCGGCCGGCTGGGCCTGACCGGCATCGGTTTCTCGCTGCATTCGGACATTGTCGCGCCGTACATCCTGCATTACGGCAGTGAAGCGCTGAAACACAAATACTTGCCGAAACTGGTCTCCGGCGAGATGGTCACCGCCATCGCCATGACCGAACCTGGCGCGGGCTCCGACCTGCAAGGCGTGAAGACCAGCGCCGTGCTCGACGGCGATGAATACGTGATCAACGGTTCGAAAACTTTCATCACCAACGGCTTCCTCGCGGATCTGGTGATCGTCGTTGCCAAGACCGATCCCAAGGCCGGCGCCAAGGGCACCAGCCTGTTTCTGGTCGAAGCGAATACGCCGGGCTTCGAGAAGGGCAAACGCCTCGAGAAGGTAGGAATGAAGGCGCAGGACACGTCGGAATTGTTCTTCCAGGACGTACGCGTGCCGAAAGAAAATCTGCTGGGGCAGGCCGGGGCAGGGTTTGCTTATCTGATGCAGGAGTTGCCTCAGGAACGCCTGACGGTGGCGATTGGCGGTCTGGCCTCAGCCGAAGCAGCGTTGCAATGGACGCTGGATTACACCCGTGATCGCAAGGCGTTCGGCAAGGCGATTGCTGATTTCCAGAACACGCGCTTCAAACTGGCCGAGATGGCCACTGAAATTCAGATCGGCCGAGTGTTTGTCGACAAATGTCTGGAACTGCATCTGCAAGGCAAGCTGGATGTGCCGACGGCGGCGATGGCCAAATACTGGGGCACCGACCTGCAATGCAGAGTGCTCGACGAATGCGTGCAACTGCATGGCGGCTACGGCTTCATGTGGGAATACCCGGTGGCCCGCGCGTGGGCGGATGCGCGCGTGCAGCGGATCTATGCCGGCACCAATGAAATCATGAAAGAGATTATTGCGCGGTCGCTCTAGGTTTTGATCGTTCCCACGCTCTGCGTGGGAATGCCGCCGGGGACGCTCTGCGTTCCGCTTCGGAGATGATTTGATAGACCTCTTCGCGAGCAAGCCCGCTCCCACAGGTACGGTGATCTCCTGTGGGAGCGGGCTTGCTCGCGAAGGCGGTTTATCTATCGATCAAGGCGCGGGATTCGGATGATCCTTGTGAATCGCCTCAATCCCTTCCAGCACTTCATCGGAAAGCTTCAAATCAAAACTGGCGATGTTGCTGTCCAGTTGCTCAAGCGTCGTCGCGCCAATGATGTTGCTGGTGACGAACGGTTGCTGGGTCACGAACGCCAACGCCATCTGCGCCGGATCCAGACCGTGCTCACGGGCGAGCGCTACATAACGGCTGCACGCTGCTTCCGACTGTGCATTGAAATAGCGGCTGAAGCGGCTATAGAGGCTCAGACGGCCTTTCGGCGGACGTGCGCCACCTTCGTACTTGCCTGACAGAAAACCAAACGCCAGCGGCGAATAGGCGAGCAGGCCGCACTGTTCGCGGATGGCGATTTCCGCCAGACCCACTTCAAAGCTGCGGTTGAGCAGGTTGTACGGGTTCTGGATCGACACCGCACGCGGCCAGCCACGGGCTTCGGCCAGTGCGAGAAAGCGCATGGTGCCCCACGGCGTTTCGTTGGACAGACCGATGTGGCGAATCTTGCCGGCCTTCACTTGCTCGTCGAGCGCTTCGAGAGTGTCTTCCAGCGGCGTCAAATTGGCTTCGATCTTGTGCTTGTAGCCCAGCTGTCCGAAAAAGTTGGTGCTGCGCTCTGGCCAGTGCAATTGGTACAGATCGATGTAATCGGTCTGCAGGCGCTCGAGGCTGGCATCCACCGCAGCGGTGATGTGCTGGCGGTTGTGGCGCAGGTTTTTATCGCGGATGTAGTCGATGGTGTTGCCCGGGCCGGCGATCTTGCTGGCGAGGATCCAGTCGGCACGATCGCCGCGACTTTTGAAATAATTGCCGATGTAACGCTCGGTGGTGGCGTAGGTTTCGGCTTTCGGTGGCACCGGGTACATCTCGGCGGTGTCGATGAAATTGATCCCGGCTTCCTTGGCGCGTTCGATCTGGGCGAAGGCTTCAGCTTCAGTGTTTTGCTCGCCCCAGGTCATGGTGCCGAGGCAGATTGCGCTCACGTTCAGGTCGGTACGGCCTAGCTGGCGATAGTCCATCGGGTACTCCTTGGGCAAAACAATCATAAAAGCAGGTTGAATTATTTTTCGCAATCTGCATAATTGCCGACCTCTTTCTGCAGTGGAAGTGATGCGCCGCCGCCGAAGAATCTTGCCGTTGAACGGACGCGCCGACCCGAGCCCCCGAAAGCGTCTGTATCCGGCTGCCTTTGACTTGTCAAAGTACGCACTATTCAGTAAGATCCGCCGTCTAATTTACAGGGCGGCCCCTGAGGCTATAAAGAATGAAAACTTTTACTGCTAAACCAGAAACAGTAAAGCGCGACTGGTTTGTCGTCGACGCTGCTGGTCAGACCCTGGGTCGTCTGGCCACCGAAATCGCGAGCCGTCTGCGTGGCAAGCACAAGCCTGAGTACACTCCTCACGTTGACACCGGCGACTACATCGTCGTAATCAACGCTGAGCAGATTCGTGTTACCGGTGCTAAAACCACTGACAAAATCTACTACTCCCACTCCGGTTTCCCGGGCGGCATCAAGTCGATCAACTTTGAAAAGCTGATCGCTAAAGCCCCTGAGCGCGTGATCGAGACCGCGGTTAAAGGCATGCTGCCTAAAAACCCACTGGGTCGCGACATGTACCGTAAGCTGAAAGTCTATGCGGGCGCTGCACACCCACATACTGCTCAGCAGCCCCAAGAACTGAAGTTTTAACGGAATAGTACATTATGTCGGCGACTCAAAATTACGGCACTGGCCGTCGCAAGACCGCAACCGCACGCGTTTTCCTGCGTCCGGGTACTGGTAACATCTCCATCAACAACCGTTCGCTGGAAAACTTCTTCGGCCGCGAAACTGCCCGCATGGTAGTTCGTCAGCCGCTGGAGCTGACTGAGACTGTCGAGAAGTTCGACATCTACGTCACCGTGATCGGCGGTGGTGTAAGTGGTCAAGCTGGCGCAATCCGCCACGGTATCACTCGCGCTCTGATGGACTACGACGAAACCCTGCGTGGCGCTCTGCGCAAAGCTGGCTTCGTTACTCGCGACGCCCGTGAAGTTGAACGTAAGAAAGTTGGTCTGCGTAAAGCGCGTAAGCGTCCGCAGTACTCGAAGCGTTAATTCCGCTTCCACGTTCAAAAAGAACGCCCGCCTCCTCACGGAAGCGGGCGTTTTTTTATGCCTGTAATTTATCAAAGAATTGCGCTGCGACAACTTGCCACTTCCGTAGACCCCCTATACTGCAAGGCTTGAGGGTAAGAGCTCCGGGTAATTCCCTTGTCAGAATTGGGGCTTTTCATTACCATTCGGCAAAATTTTTATAAGTAACATTGATTTATTTAGTAGATGCCTGATTTAACAGGCCACAAAAGCTGATGGGAGAGGACTGAATGAGCAATGACGGCGTGAATGCAGGCCGGCGTCGCTTCTTGGTAGCAGCCACATCCGTGGTGGGTGCTGCAGGAGCGGTGGGGGCTGCGGTCCCGTTCGTGGGGTCATGGTTTCCCAGTGCCAAGGCGAAAGCCGCCGGTGCACCGGTGAAAGTGAATGTCAGCAAAGTCGAGCCAGGACAGCAGATGATTGCTGAATGGCGTGGCCAGCCGGTGTTCATTGTCCGCCGTACCAAGGAAATCCTGGATAATCTGAAAAAGATCGAGGGCCAGCTCTCCGATCCTGAATCCAAAAACTCCACGCAACCCACCTATGTCGACCCTGAAGTGCGATCGATCAAGCCGGAAATTCTGCTGCTGATCGGGATCTGCACACACTTGGGTTGCTCACCGACCTTCCGTCCCGAAGTGGCACCTGCGGATCTGGGTAAAGACTGGGTAGGCGGTTATTTCTGCCCTTGCCACGGTTCCCACTACGATCTGGCTGGCCGCGTCTACAAGTCGCAACCTGCGCCTTTGAACCTGCCAGTTCCCCCGCATTCCTATGAGACCGATGACCTGATTGTCATTGGCGTCGATACGGAGAAAGCGTGATGAGCAAGTTCATGGATTGGGTTGATGCGCGCTTTCCCGCGACGAAAATGTGGGAAGACCATCTCAGCAAGTATTACGCGCCAAAAAACTTTAACTTCTTCTACTTCTTCGGCTCCCTGGCGCTGCTGGTTCTGGTCAATCAGATCGTCACCGGTGTCTGGCTGACGATGAGCTACACGCCGTCGGCAGAAGAAGCGTTCGCTTCCGTTGAATACATCATGCGCGACGTCGAGTACGGCTCGATCCTGCGTTTGCTGCACTCGACCGGCGCTTCGGCGTTTTTCATCGTGGTCTATCTGCACATGTTCCGTGGCTTGCTTTACGGTTCGTACCAGAAACCGCGTGAACTGGTCTGGGTGTTCGGCATGCTGATCTACCTGGCGCTGATGGCCGAAGCCTTCATGGGTTATCTGCTGCCATGGGGTCAGATGTCCTACTGGGGTGCCCAGGTGATCATCTCGCTGTTCGGTGCGATACCGGTGATCGGTAACGACCTGACCCAGTGGATTCGTGGTGACTACCTGATCTCCGGCATTACCCTGAACCGCTTCTTCGCCTTGCACGTTGTTGCGCTGCCGATCGTGATTCTCGGTCTGGTGGTGTTGCACATTCTGGCGCTGCACGAAGTGGGTTCGAACAACCCTGACGGCGTCGACATCAAGAAGCACAAAGACGAAAACGGCATCCCGCTGGACGGCATCGCCTTCCACCCTTACTACACCGTGAAAGACATTGTCGGTGTCGTGGTATTCCTGTTTATCTTCTGCTTCATTGTGTTCTTCTTCCCGGAAATGGGCGGCTACTTCCTCGAAAAACCAAACTTCGAGCAAGCTAACCCTTTCAAGACACCAGAGCACATTGCGCCGGTTTGGTACTTCACACCGTTCTACGCAATCTTGCGGGCAATCCCCGACAAACTCATGGGCGTTATCGCCATGGGCGCGGCGATTGCGGTGCTGTTCGTGCTGCCGTGGCTGGATCGAAGCCCGGTCAAATCGATGCGCTATAAAGGCTGGATGAGCAAAATCTGGCTGGTGGTGTTCTGCATTTCGTTCGTGATCCTCGGCATTCTCGGTGTGCTTGCGCCAACGCCGGAGCGAACCTTGCTGTCGCAGGTCTGCACCTTCCTGTACTTCGCCTACTTCATTCTGATGCCGTTCTACACCAGGCTCGAGAAGACCAAACCGGTTCCGGAAAGGGTGACTGGCTGATGAAAAAGTTATTTTTTGCTCTGATTTTTGCTGCGTTGCCTGTCTTGTCGTTCGCTGCTGAACACGGTGCGGAGCTGGAAAAAGTCGACATCGATGTCTCCGATAAAGCTGCTTTGCAGGACGGTGCGCGCACCTTCGCCAACTACTGCATGGGTTGCCACAGCGCCAAGTTCCAGCGTTACGAGCGCGTTGCCGACGACCTCGGCGTGCCGCACGAACTGATGCTGGAGAAGCTGGTGTTCACCGGTGCCAAGATCGGTGATCACATGACCATCGGCATGCAGCCGGCGGACGCCAAAACCTGGTTCGGCGCAGCACCACCGGATCTGACTCTGGTGGCTCGCGTGCGTGGCACCGACTGGCTCTACGGTTACCTGAAGTCGTTCTACGAAGATCCGGCACGCCCATGGGGTGTGAACAACAAGGTCTTCCCGAACGTCGGCATGCCTAACGTACTGGTCGGCCTGCAAGGTCGCCAAGTGGTGGGCTGCAAACAGGTGCAGATCGTCGAAGAAGGCAAGAAGCAATATGATCCGTTGACCGGTACGCCGCTGACTCATGAAGCGTGCGATCAATTGACCATCGTGCCGAAATCCGGTGCTCTGAACGAAGAGCAGTTCGATGAGAAGGTCAAGAATCTGGTAACCTTCCTGGCTTACTCGGCTAACCCGGTTAAGCTGCAACATCAGCGCATCGGTACCTACGTCTTGCTGTACTTGGCGTTCTTCTTTGTGTTCGCCTACCTGCTCAAGCGTGAATACTGGAAAGACGTGCACTGATACGCTTCAAAGCATTGCTGTTAATCGCGCGCGCCCAAGGGCGCCTCCGATAACGCAACGTCCGGTTCGCCGGATATTGCGGGAGGCGCCCTCTGGGCGCGCGCGTTTTTCCGGTTCCAATCATTTCAACAAGCGAGGAGGATCGCCATGGGCGTGACCAATCGGTTGGCCTGTTACTCCGACCCCGCCGACCACTATTCCCACCGAGTGCGCATCGTGCTTGCAGAGAAGGGTGTCAGCGCCGAAATCATTTATGTGGAAGCTGGTCGTCAGCCGCCTAAACTGATTGAGGTGAACCCTTACGGAAGTCTGCCTACGCTGGTCGATCGTGACCTGGCGCTGTGGGAGTCGACTGTGGTGATGGAATATCTGGATGAGCGTTACCCGCACCCGCCGTTGTTGCCGGTTTATCCAGTGGCGCGTGCCAACAGTCGACTGCTGATTCATCGTATTCAGCGCGACTGGTGTGGTCTGGTGGATCTGATTCTTGATCCAAAGTCCAAAGAGGCCGCGCGTGTCGTGGCGCGCAAGGAATTGCGTGAAAGCCTGACGGGCGTGTCGCCGCTGTTTGCCGACAAGCCGTTTTTCCTCAGTGAGGAACAAAGTCTGGTGGATTGCTGCCTATTGCCAATACTCTGGCGTTTGCCGATTTTGGGTATTGAACTGCCGCGGCCAGCCAAGCCGCTGCTTGATTACATGGAGCGCTCGTTTGCGCGTGAGGCTTTCCAGGCGAGTCTGTCTGGTGTCGAACGCGATATGCGCTAAGGCTTAAGGAGCCGCTATGAACTCCAGTCGACCTTATTTGGTTCGCGCGCTCTATGAGTGGATTGTGGATAACGATTGCACCCCGCACATGCTGGTCAATTCCGAGTACCCGGCGGTGCAAGTGCCGCAGGGTTTCGCCAGTGACGGGCAGATTGTCCTGAACATCTCGCCAAGTGCCGTACGGCATTTGCACATGGACAACGACGTGGTGACCTTTGAAGGTCGCTTCGGTGGCGTCCCGCACAGCTTGTACGTGCCGATTGGCGCCATCCTGGGGATCTACGCCCGGGAGAACGGTCAAGGCATGGTGTTTGATCTCGAGTCGCCGATGGATGACGAGGAAGAGATCGAGTCGGATGACGACTTGCCACCACCGGACAGCGAACCGCCGCGCCCAACAGGCCGGCCAAGTTTGAAAGTGGTGAAATAAAAAAAGGCGATCCGGATGGATCGCCTTTTTTATGCGCATCTCAAAACTTCACATACATCTCAAATCTGCATACACATCTCAAAATTGCATGCGCATCTCAAAACTGCATACACATCTCAAATCCGCATACACATCTCAAAATTGCATGCGCATCTCAAAACTTCATATACATCTCAAAACTGTAGGAGCTGCCGAAGGCTGCGATCTTTTGATCCTGATCTTTAAAGCAAGATCAAAAGATCGCAGCCTTCGGCAGCTCCTACACAGAGGTGTATCAGTCGATGTATTCGAACAGCTTCACAATCTTCTGTACGCCGGAAACGCCCTGCACCAGGTTGGTTGCCTGAGTGGCTTCCTGTTTGGTCAGCAGGCCCAGCAGGTAGACGATACCGTTCTCGGTCACGACCTTGATGCGCGAGCCGGGAATGCTGGCATCGGTGAGCATCTGCGTCTTGATCTTGGAGGTCAGCCAGGTGTCGTTCTGGCGAGCCAGGAAACCGGACGGCGGAATAACCTGCAGCTCGTTATGCACAGTTTTTACCCGTTGAACAGCGGCTGCGGCCTGTTCGGCCTTGGCTTTCAGGTCGGCACGAGGGGTTTGGCCGGCGAGCAGAACAACACCGTTGAAACTGGTCACGACGATGTGCGAATCGTTGTCCAGCGCCGGGTCGGCCTTCGCCACGTTCACACCCACTTTGGTTTCAATCAACGAGTCGTCGATCTTGCTGCCGAAGGTGCGCGTGCCACGGTCGTCATCGATCGGTGCTTCACGGCTGGCGTTCACCACCGAGGTGCAGCCGCTGATGCCGAGGCACAGGGTCAAGGCCAGAAGGCCAAGGCGATTAGGGGTCATTCTTCACTCCCGAACAGTTGGCTGTCGATCAGATCGCAGAGGCAATGGATCGCCAGCAAGTGGACTTCTTGAATACGTGCAGTGACATTGGCCGGAACGCGAATCTCGACGTCCTCGGGCAGCAACAGAGAGGCCATGCCGCCGCCATCGCGTCCGGTCAAAGCTACGACAATCATTTCGCGATCATGTGCGGCCTGGATCGCTTGAATAATGTTCGCCGAGTTACCGCTGGTCGAAATCGCCAGCAGGACATCGCCTGGCTGACCGAGCGCACGGATCTGTTTGGAGAACACTTCGTTGTAGCTGTAGTCGTTGGCGATCGAGGTGATCGTCGACGTGTCAGTGGTCAGGGCAATGGCCGGCAGGCTTGGGCGCTCGCGCTCGAAGCGGTTGAGCAGCTCCGAAGAAAAGTGCTGGGCGTCACCGGCCGAGCCGCCGTTGCCGCACGAAAGCATTTTGCCTTCGTTGAGCAGGGCGTTGACCATGATCTGGCTGGCTTGCTCGATGTGCGGTGCAAGTACGTCCATCGCCTGTTGCTTGGTGTCGATACTGGCCTGGAAAAGCTGGCGAATTCGGGATTGCATGTCCATCTGTGTGACCTTAAGTAGCGCGGCTATTCGGCACATGAAAGTGCAGCCCGCAAAGCAAAGAGCAAAATTTGTCGGTGGGATTGTCCGGATTGCAGCGCCGACGATCAACTGTCGAAAGCATTCTGCAACCAGTTCAGCTGACTCGGATGGCTGTCGATGGCCACCACGTCGAAGCGGCAGGGGGGATTGGCCCAACGCGACTCGCGCTGAAGAAAATACTGTGCGGCAAAAATCAGTTTCTGCTGCTTGCGCCCATCGATGCTAGCGAGCGCGCCACCCCATTGAGTGTTTTTTCTGTAGCGAACTTCAACGAATACTACTGTATCGCCATCAAGCATGACCAGATCAAGCTCGCCGCGTTTACAAAACCAGTTCTGCGCCAACAGGCGCAGACCTTGTTGTTGAAGATGCTCGAGCGCTTGGCGCTCGGCATCCTTACCGCTTTGCGAGCGTGACCTGTCGGGCATTAGCGCGGGGTGTCCGGCAGGCGCTGCACCTGACCGCTGACGAACTGCGCCCAAGGCAACTGACGCACAACGCGTTGGGTCTGGGTCATGCCGAGGCTGCCCGACTCACCGTCGATGCGGCTGTCCGGCAACGCCTTGAGCTGATCCAGGCGCGGTGCCAGGCGATAGGCGTCAACACCCATCGCGTACAGGCGGCCAAGGCTGCCGGCAGCTTGCGGCCACTGTGCAACCACTTGCTGACGCAGTGGGTCGCTGTTGTCCAGCAACCATGGGGTTTCGCAGAAGCGAATGCCGTTCATGTCGTTGTACTGGTTGACGTCGCCGCTGGCGCTGTAAACGTGCGAGGTGGCGTAAACCGGAACATCACCAGCGTACTGGAAGTTAAGGGTTGGCTTGATTTGCTGCGCCTGTTGCGGCGTGGCGGCGAGGAAGATGAACTCGATGTCCTGACGACGCGAAGGCTGTGCGGCGACGTTGGTGCCGGCAGCGTTTTGCAAGCTCTTGGCGCGGGCTTCGCTCTGACGCAGCTGGAACATGTCGGCGATCTGCTGAGCCAGTTGCACCGGCTGATCAACACGCTCGGTGGCAACGATGGTGCCGCCGTTAGCCTGCCAGTCCTGGCTGAACGCACGCATGACGCGGTCGCCCCATTCACCTTTCGGCACCATGATTGCAGCGCGGTGCAGGCCATCAGCACGGGCACGGCGCGACACTTCGCGGGCTTCGTCTTCAGCCGCCAGACCAAACTGGAACAGTTGCGCCGGGCCTTGATCGCCTTCGCTGTAGTTCAGCGCGAGGGTGGTGATCGGCAATTGCGGGCGAGTGCTCAGCTGTTTGACCAGTGGTTTTTCCAGCGGCCCGACGACCAGTTGCACGCCGTCAGCTTGAGCCTTGCGGTAGAACTCGTCCATCGAGGTCAGCTTCGAGCTGTCGTAGAACTCGATAGCGGGTGGCTTCTGCCCGGCCTGTTGCGCCTGGTAGTGCGCCGCCATGAAACCTTCACGCAGTGCTTTGCCGACGGCAGCCAGTTGGCCGTCTTGCGGCAGCAGCAGGGCGATTTTGCTCAGGGGCTGGCTGGCCAGTTCCTTGAGTTTGGTCAGCGGTTGCGGCAGGTTGATCGCAGCAGGGTGCTTTGGATTCTGTGCGCGCCAGGTGTCGATCGCAGCTTGCTGCTGTTCCAGCGTACCGGCGGATTTCACCGCCAGTGCCAGGCCCATCCAGCCGCCGAGGTCGTCGGTAGTATTGGCTTGCAGTTGATCGCTCGGCAGCGAGGCAATCAGTGTCCAGATCGCTTCGTGGTTTTTGCTGGCGGCTTCGCCCTTCAGCATCGGCGCGATAAAGACGCGCTCGCGAGCGGCAGCCAGGGTCTGACCATCGGCTTCAAGCGCGCGGGCGTGAACGGTGCCGGTGCGCACTTGCTGCTCTTCAGGCATTTCGCCCAGATGCTGCAGGCTTGGATGGCTCAGAGCGGTCAGCGCGGCTTTCGGCTGATTGCGCGTCATCGCCAGTTCAGCGTTCAGCGTGCTGGCGAAAATCTGCTGGCCGGGCTTCAGTTGCTCCATCGGCACTTGTTGCAGGATTTGCGCGGAGCGTCCGGCATCGCCCTGGTGGTAAGCCAGATCTGCCGCGCTCAGGCGCAACAGGGCAGCTTTTTCCGGGGTACTCGCTTGGCTGGCCTGCGCGAGCAGTTGCTCGATGCTGGCGTCCGGAGTCCGTGGAAGTTCGCCAAGGCTGGAGGAAGGGGAGCTGGCGCAGGCCGCCAATAAGGCAGCGAGGCAGAGGGCAGTGAACAGCCGCAGGCAAGCGATCATGTAAGTGTTCCTGATACTCGATCAAATTAGCGTGGAATTGTACCCAAGCACTGGCCGGGGCGCGATGTTAGTGGCGTGAAACGGTCAATTTAGCTGGAGTAAATGTTGCGGCGCTGCGTTACAGCGTGCAAAACCGTGGTCGGGCAGAGCGCAACGCAAGCCTCGTGACGCGCTACAATGGCCGCTTTTACCGATCATGAGGTGTGCGCTTTGACTGCTCCAGGTTCCCCGAATTCCGCTGCTGGCTCGCTTTATGTGGTGGCGACGCCCATCGGCAACCTGGACGACATCAGCGCCCGGGCACTGAAAATCCTGCGTGAAGTGGCGTTGATCGCTGCCGAAGACACTCGTCACTCGGCGCGCCTGATGCAGCACTTCGGTATTTCCACGCCGCTGGCCGCCTGTCACGAACATAACGAACGTGATGAAGGTAGCCGCTTTATTACCCGTCTGCTGGCGGGCGACAACGTTGCGCTGATTTCCGATGCCGGCACGCCGCTGATTTCCGATCCGGGTTATCACCTGGTGCGTCAGGCCCGTGCGGCCGGAATCGCGGTGGTACCGGTGCCGGGGGCGTGCGCGTTGATCGCGGCGTTGTCGGCGGCGGGGCTGCCATCCGATCGCTTTATCTTTGAAGGTTTCTTGCCGGCCAAGTCGGTCGGGCGCAAGGCGCGTCTGCAAGCGGTCAAAGAAGAGCCGCGCACGCTGATCTTCTACGAAGCCCCGCACCGAATTCTTGAATGTTTGCAGGATATGGAAGAAGTGTTCGGTGGTGAGCGTCAGGCACTGTTGGCTCGCGAAATCACCAAGACCTTCGAGACGCTTAAAGGCTTGCCGCTCTCGGAACTGCGCGAGTTTGTTGAATCCGACAGCAATCAGCAGCGTGGCGAATGCGTGGTGCTGGTGGCGGGCTGGACGGCGCCGGAGTCTGAAGACGCGGTCAGCAGCGAGGCAATGCGCGTGCTGAATCTGCTGCTCGAAGAAATGCCACTCAAGCGTGCCGCCGCTCTCGCCGCGCAAATCACCGGCGAGCGCAAAAACGTGCTGTATCAGGTCGCGCTGGAGAAACAGAAGGGCGAGTAACCCGTCGCGCAGACAGGTTTTGCGGCTATTAGCGCTTGTTCTTCGGGCGCTCTGCCGTTAACCTTCGCGGCGGAGAGTCGATCGGACAGTCGCTGCCCTCTATGAAAATTAGGGGGGGGAGGAAAGTCCGGGCTCCATAGGGCGAAGTGCCAGGTAATGCCTGGGAGGCGTGAGCCTACGGAAAGTGCCACAGAAAATAACCGCCTAAGCGCTTCGGCGCCGGTAAGGGTGAAAAGGTGCGGTAAGAGCGCACCGCACGTCTGGCAACAGTTCGTGGCTAGGTAAACCCCACTTGGAGCAAGACCAAATAGGGTCCCAAGGCGTGGCCCGCGCTGGGACCGGGTAGGTTGCTAAAGATGTCCAGTGATGGCCATCGTAGACGAATGACTGTTCAAGACAGAACCCGGCTTACAGATCGACTCTCCACCTTTTTCTTTCCCTGCTTGAATCAATAGCAACAGGGCTGTGTAATATCAGCAGACCTGCTGTGAAAGTCCGGCAGCGGCAAACGCAGTAATAGCCATTTCCCACCGTGCTTCAATCAACAGCAGAAGCGCTTTTGTAATACCGAAAAAATCTTACTCTTAACAAATTACTTTAACTTCCGAGCGCAGCTTCCAGTGCTGCATCAAGTTATTGGTCAAAACTATCCGCCAATTTGTCGTTACCCCTCCTTTTATGTTCCTAAATCTCCGTTCTGTAAGGGTTTTCCTTTACTCCGCGCCTTGACGGTGTGGTGGGCGCATTCCTATAGTGTGCGCAAGTGGCGGAAAGTGGCATGAAGTGGGTTTTTTGAGCTCAAAACGATAAAAATTGGAGAAACGCTGACGTGTTTCGCGGAGCTAACGCTATCAGTCTCGATGCAAAGGGCCGTCTCGCTATGCCGAGCCGGTACCGCGACGAGCTCGTTTCGCGTAGTTCCGGCCAATTGATCGTGACCATTGATGCCGTTGATCCATGCCTGTGTGTCTATCCGCTCGATGAGTGGGAAATTATTGAAACCAAGTTGCGCGCACTTCCTTCGCTTCGCGAAGAGAACCGTCGCCTGCAACGTTTATTGATTGGTAATGCCGTCGATCTCGAACTCGATGGTAGTGGTCGTTTTCTGGTTCCACCGCGTCTGCGCGAATACGCCAAGCTCGATAAGCGCGCGATGCTGGTAGGCCAACTGAACAAGTTCCAATTGTGGGACGAGGATGCATGGGACGCGGTATCTGCCGCTGACCTTGCTGCTATTCAACAACCGGGCGCCATGCCTGATGAACTGCGTGATTTGATCCTGTGACTATTGATAGCGGCTTTAACCACATCACCGTACTGCTCGACGAAGCCGTGGAGGCTCTCGCCGTACGTCCTGATGGATGCTATCTGGACGGTACGTTCGGTCGCGGCGGACACAGCCGGCTGATCCTCAGCCAGCTCGGAACAGATGGTCGTCTCATCGGATTCGACAAAGATCCACAAGCGATTGCCACCGGGCAAACGCTAGCGGCCGAAGACGGCCGCTTTGTCGTTGTGCAGCGCAGCTTTGCCGAGCTCGGTTCGGTGGTTGCCGAACAGGGTCTGAGCGGCAAGGTCAGCGGCATTCTGCTCGACCTCGGCGTCTCTTCGCCGCAGCTCGACGACGCTGAACGCGGCTTCAGTTTCCTCAACGACGGTCCACTGGACATGCGCATGGATCCGTCCCGTGGCATCAGCGCTGCCGAATTCGTCAACACCGCACCGGCCGAAGAAATCGCCCGGGTGTTCAAGGAATACGGCGAAGAACGTTTCTCCGGTCGCATGGCTCGTGCCGTTGCCGAACGTCGCGATATCACACCGTTCGAGCGCACCGCCGATCTGGCCGAAGTGCTCAAGGTCGCCAACCCGGCGTGGGAAAAGGGCAAGAACCCGGCCACCCGTGCGTTCCAGGGTTTGCGCATTCACGTCAACAACGAACTGGGCGATCTGGAAGCGGGCCTCGAAGCCGCGCTGGACGCACTGGAAATCGGTGGGCGTCTGGTGGTGATCAGCTTCCACTCGCTGGAAGACCGCATCGTCAAACTGTTCATGCGCAAACTGGTGAAAGGCGAAGCCGACAACCTGCCGCGCAACCTGCCGGTTCGTCACGTAGCGTTCGAACCGAAAATCAAAGTCCATGGCAAAGCGCAGACGGCCTCCGACGCCGAACTCAAAGCCAACCCACGTTCCCGTAGCGCCGTCATGCGCGTCGCGGAGAAGTTGCGGTGAGCAAGCTTTTCGCCAAGCCATTGCCTGGCGGCAGCTTTCTGATGCTGCTGCTGTTTATCGGCGTGCTCGTGTCGGCCATCGGCGTGTCTTACAGCGCGCACTGGAACCGCCAGTTGCTCAACAATCTTTATAACGAACTCAGCGTGCGCGACAAGGCACAGGCCGAGTGGGGCCGTTTGATTCTTGAACAAAGCACCTGGACCGCGCACAGCCGGATCGAAGTGCTGGCCAGCGAACAATTGAAAATGCACATTCCGGGCGCGGCTGACGTGAAGATGGTGGCGCCATGATGAAACTCGAAGGCGCACTCTTCCCGTGGCGCTTCCGCCTGATGGTGGCACTGCTCGGCGTGATGGTCGCAGCAATCTGCTGGCGCATCATCGACCTGCAAGTGGTTGACCGTGACTTCCTCAAAGGTCAGGGCGACGCACGCAGTCTGCGTCACATCCCGATTCCGGCTCACCGTGGTCTGATCACCGACCGTAACGGCGAGCCTTTGGCCGTCAGTACGCCGGTGACCACCCTGTGGGCCAACGCCAAGGAAATGCAGTCGGCCAAAGAGAAATGGCCGGCACTGGCGGCAGCTCTGGGTCAGGATCCGAAAGCCCTGACCGAGCGTCTCGAAGCTCAGGCCAACAAAGAATTCATTTATCTGGTGCGCGGGCTGACCCCCGAGCAGGGCCAGGCTGTGCTTGATCTGAAAGTGCCAGGCGTTTACGGCATCGAAGAATTCCGCCGCTTCTATCCGGCCGGTGAAGTCACTGCGCACATGGTTGGCTTTACCGACATCGACGACCACGGTCGTGAAGGCGTCGAACTCGCCTACGACGAGTGGCTCGCCGGTGTGCCGGGCAAACGGCAGGTCATCAAGGATCGGCGCGGTCGGCTGATCAAGGATGTCCAGGTCACCAAAAACGCCAAGGCCGGCAAGCCCTTGGCGTTGTCCATTGACCTGCGTCTGCAATACCTGGCCAACCGCGAGTTGCGTAACGCAATCATCGAAAACGGCGCCAAGGCCGGCAGTCTGGTGATCATGGACGTGAAGACCGGCGAGATCCTCGCCATGGTCAACCAGCCGACCTACAACCCGAACAACCGTCGCAACCTGCAACCGGCGATGATGCGTAACCGCGCGATGATCGACGTGTTCGAGCCGGGTTCGACCATGAAAGCCATCTCGATGAGCGCCGCGATCGAATCCGGCCGCTGGAAACCGACCGACACCGTCGAGGTGTATCCGGGTACATTGCAGATTGGCAAGTACACCATCAAAGACGTTTCGAGAACCGAAGGCCCGGTGCTGGACATGACCGGCATCCTGATCAATTCCAGTAACGTCGGCATGAGTAAGGTCGCGTTCGATATCGGCGGCGAAACCATTTATCGCCTCGCACAGAAAGTCGGCCTCGGCCAGGACACCGGCCTCGGCTTCCCGGGCGAGCGCGTCGGCAACCTGCCGAACTACCGTGAGTGGCGCAAGGCTGAAACCGCGACCCTGTCTTACGGATACGGTATTTCCGTGACCGCGATTCAGCTGGTGCACGCCTTCTCTGCGCTGGCCAACAACGGTCGTCTCGCGCCGCTGACCCTGATCAAAACCGACAAGCCGCCGCAGACCACGCAAGTGCTGCCGGAAGCTGTGGCGAAAACCATGCAAGGCATGCTCACCCAAGTGATTGAGGCACCGCGCGGTGTATTCCGTGCGCAGGTGCCGGCGTATCACGTGGCCGGCAAGTCGGGTACTGCACGTAAAACATCGGTGGGCACCAAGGGCTACGCCGAAAACTCCTATCGCTCGCTGTTCGCCGGTTTCGGCCCGATGAGCGATCCGCGTTACGCCATCGTTGTGGTGATCGACGAACCAAGCAAGGCCGGCTACTTCGGTGGTCTGGTATCGGCGCCAGTGTTCAGCCGTGTGATGTCCGGCACCCTGCGTCTGATGAACGTGACCCCGGACAATCTGCCGGCGACACAACAGGCCAACGCCACCCCGGTCATACCGCTGAAAGCCAATGGAGGGCGCGGCTGATGTCATTAAGTTTGAACAAGATATTCCCCCACGCCGGCCACGATCTGTTGATCCGTGAATTGGCGCTGGACAGCCGTAACGTACGCGCTGGCGATCTGTTCCTCGCCGTGCCGGGCGGCAAATTTGATGGCCGTGCGCACATCGCTGATGCATTGCAACGCGGTGCTGCCGCTGTAGCTTATGAAGTCGAAGGCGCCACTGTGCTGCCGATCACTGACGTGCCATTGATTCCGGTCAAAGGCCTCGCTGCGCAACTGTCGGACATCGCCGGGCGTTTTTACGGTGAGCCAAGTCATCACCTGAACCTGGTGGGCGTGACCGGCACCAACGGTAAAACCAGCGTGACCCAACTGGTTGCGCAGGCACTGGATCTGCTCGGTCAGCATTGCGGCATCGTCGGCACGCTGGGTTCCGGCTTCTATGGCGCACTGGAAAGCGGTCTGCACACCACGCCGAATCCGATTGCCGTACAAGCGACATTGGGCGACCTGAAAAAGGCCGGCGCCAAAGCCGTGGCCATGGAAGTGTCGTCCCACGGTCTGGATCAGGGCCGCGTCACTGCGCTGGCGTTCGACGTCGCGGTGATGACCAACCTGTCCCGTGATCATCTGGATTATCACGGCACCATGCAGGCTTACGCCGAGGCCAAGGCCAAGCTGTTCGCCTGGAATGATTTGAAGTGCCGCGTGGTCAACCTCGACGATGATTTTGGCCGGCAACTGGCCGCTGAAAAACGTGAGTCGCGCTTGATCACCTATAGCCTGCTCGACAGCAGCGCCTATTTGTATTGCCGCGAAGCGCAGTTCGACGACCACGGTGTGCGCGCCACGCTGGTCACGCCGCAGGGCGAACATCATCTGCGCAGCACGCTGCTCGGTCGCTTCAACCTGAGCAACGTCCTTGCTGCGGTCGGCGCATTGCTCGGTCTGGATTACGCGCTCGACGAAATTCTCAAAGTGCTGCCGAAACTCGAAGGCCCGGCCGGACGCATGCAGCGTCTTGGCGGTGGCACGCAACCGTTGGTGGTGGTCGATTACGCCCACACCCCGGACGCACTGGAAAAAGTCCTGACCGCGTTGCGCCCGCACGTCAAAGGTCAACTGCTGTGCCTGTTCGGCTGCGGCGGTGATCGTGATCGCGGCAAGCGTCCGTTGATGGCTGAAGTGGTCGAGCGTCTGGCCGATCAGGTGCTGGTCACCGACGACAACCCGCGTACTGAAGATCCGGCAGTGATTTTCGATGACATCCGCGCCGGTTTCACGGCTGTGGATAAAGTTACCTTCGTTGCTGGCCGTGGTCAGGCGATTGCACAACTGATTGCCGGCGCGTCGGCCGATGACGTGATTGTTCTGGCCGGTAAAGGTCACGAGGACTATCAGGAAATCAACGGCGAGCGCCACGCTTTCTCCGACCTGGTCGAGGCTGATCATGCCCTGACCGCTTGGGAGGTGGCCCATGCTTAAGGCCCTGAAACTCAGCGAACTGTCCAACGCCCTCGATGCCCGTTTGATCGCCGGTGATGCCAGCTTCGACGGCGTCAGCATCGACAGCCGTGCGATCCAGCCAGGCCAACTGTTTATTGCGCTGACCGGCCCGCGTTTCGACGGTCATGACTATTTGAATGACGTCGCCGCCAAAGGCGCGGTGGCTGCGCTGGTCGAGCGTGAAGTCGCCGACAGCACCTTGCCGCAATTGCTGGTCAAGGACACCCGTCAGGCCCTCGGCCAGTTGGGCGCCTTGAATCGCGCCGCGTTCACTCAGCCTGTAGCGGCGGTGACCGGTTCCAGCGGCAAAACCACGGTCAAGGAAATGCTCGCAAGCATCCTGCGCACGCGCGGCCCGGTGCTGGCGACCCGTGGCAACCTGAACAACGACCTCGGCGTACCGCTGACCCTGATCGAACTGGCCGCGGAACACACCTCGGCCGTGATCGAACTGGGCGCCTCGCGTCTGGGTGAAATCGCCTACACCGTCGGGCTGACCAAGCCGCACGTAGCGATTCTGAACAATGCCGGCACCGCTCACGTCGGTGAGTTCGGCGGCCCGGAAAAAATCGTCGAAGCCAAAGGCGAAATCATCGAAGGGCTGGCGGCCGATGGCATCGCCGTGCTCAACCTCGATGACAAGGCTTTCGGTATCTGGAAGACCCGCGCTGCCGGTCGCAAGGTGTTGACCTTCGCCCTGAGCAACACGCAGGCGGACTTTTACGCCAGCGATCTGACCACCGATGCCCGTGGTTGCCCGGCCTTCAATCTGCACACACCTGAAGGTGTCGAGCGCGTTCAACTGAACCTGCTCGGCACCCATAACGTCGCCAATTCCATGGCCGCCGCCGCTGCCGCGCACGCCTTGGGCGTGTCGCTGTTCGGCATCGCCACCGGCCTTGGCGCCGTGCAACCGGTCAAGGGTCGCACCGTCGCGCAACTGGCGCAGAACGGCATGCGCGTGATCGATGACACTTACAACGCAAACCCCACCTCGATGTGCGCGGCCGTTGATATACTCGCCGGCTTTTCCGGCCGCACCGTCCTGGTGCTCGGGGATATCGGCGAGTTGGGCGATTGGGCGGAGCAGGGGCACCGCGACGTGGGCGAGTACGCCCGGGGCAAGGTTTCCGCGCTTTACGCCGTCGGGCCAAACATGGTTCACGCCGTCAACGCATTCGGTGAACAGGCGCATCACTTCGGCACGCAAGCCGAGCTGATCCAGGCCCTCGACGCCGAGCAGGACACAAACACCACTATTTTGATCAAGGGTTCGCGCAGTGCAGCGATGGAAAACATCGTTGCGGCTCTGTGCGGATCCAGTCTGGAGAAACATTAATGCTGCTGCTGCTAGCGGAGTATCTGCAACAGTTCTACAAAGGCTTCGCGGTCTTTCAGTACCTGACCCTGCGCGGGATTCTCGGTGTGCTGACCGCGCTGGTTTTGTCGCTGTGCTATGGCCCGTGGATGATCCGCACCCTGCAGAACCGTCAGATCGGTCAATCCGTGCGTAACGACGGCCCGCAATCGCACCTGTCCAAGTCGGGCACCCCGACCATGGGCGGCGCACTGATTCTGTCTTCGATCGGCGTCAGCACTTTGCTTTGGGCTGACTTGAGCAACCGCTACGTCTGGACTGTGTTGCTGGTGACCTTGCTGTTCGGCGCCATCGGCTGGGTCGACGATTACCGCAAAGTCATCGAGAAGAATTCGCGTGGCTTGCCGAGCCGCTGGAAGTATTTCTGGCAGTCGGTGTTTGGCCTCGGCGCGGCGATCTTCCTTTATATGACCGCATCCACCCCGGTGGAAACCACGCTGATCCTGCCGATGCTCAAGGACTACAGCATTCCGCTGGGCCTGGGTTTCATCGTGCTGACCTACTTTGTGATCGTCGGTTCGAGCAACGCGGTCAACCTGACTGACGGCCTCGACGGTCTGGCGATCATGCCAACCGTGATGGTCGGCGGCGGCCTGGGCATCTTCTGCTACCTGTCGGGTAACGTGAAATTCGCTGAATACCTGCTGATCCCTTATGTGCCGGGCGCGGGCGAACTGATCGTGTTCTGCGGCGCGCTGATTGGCGCCGGATTGGGCTTCCTCTGGTTCAACACCTATCCAGCGCAAGTGTTCATGGGCGACGTCGGTGCCCTGGCACTCGGCGCGGCACTGGGCACCATCGCAGTGATCGTCCGTCAGGAAATCGTCCTGTTCATCATGGGCGGCGTGTTCGTGATGGAAACCCTGTCAGTCGTCATTCAGGTTGCGTCCTTTAAGCTGACCGGTCGCCGTGTGTTCCGCATGGCACCGATACACCACCACTTTGAACTCAAGGGCTGGCCCGAGCCGCGCGTGATTGTCCGTTTCTGGATCATCACCGTGATTCTCGTGCTGGTTGGCCTTGCCACCCTGAAGCTGAGGTAGAACGAGTGTCTCTGATCGCTTCTGACCACTTCCGCATCGTTGTCGGCCTCGGCAAGAGCGGCATGTCCCTGGTTCGCTTCCTGGCGAACCGGGGCACGTCGTTTGCCGTGGCGGACACGCGGGAAAATCCACCGGAACTGGCCACGCTCAAGCGTGACTATCCGCACGTGGAAGTGCGTTGTGGCGAGCTGGACGTCGAATTCCTCTGCCGTGCCGACGAGCTCTACGTGAGCCCCGGCCTGGCACTGGCGACCCCGGCCCTGCAAGCCGCTGCGGCCCGTGGCGTGAAACTGTCCGGCGACATCGAGCTGTTCGCGCGTAACGCGCAGGCGCCGATCGTGGCCATCAGCGGTTCCAACGCGAAAAGCACCGTCACCACCCTGGTCGGCGAGATGGCGGCTGCGGCGGGCAAACGCGTCGCCGTCGGCGGTAACCTCGGCACCCCGGCGCTGGACTTGCTCAGCGACGACATCGAGCTGTACGTGATGGAGCTGTCGAGCTTCCAGCTGGAAACCACCGACCAGCTCAACGCTGAAGTGGCGACCGTGCTGAACATCAGCGAAGACCACATGGATCGCTACAGCGGCCTGCCGGCTTACCACCTGGCCAAGCACCGGATCTTCCGTGGCGCGAAGCAGTTCGTGGTCAACCGTCAGGATGCACTGAGCCGTCCGCTGATGGGCGAAGGCCAGCCATGCTGGACCTTCGGCCTGACTAAACCTGATTTCAAAGCATTCGGTATCCGCGAAGAAGACGGCGAGAAGTATCTGGCCTTCGAATTCCAGAACCTGATGCCAGTGCGCGAATTGAAGATTCGTGGCGCGCACAACCAGTCCAACGCCCTCGCGGCGCTGGCACTCGGTCATGCGGTCGGCCTGCCGTTCGATGCGATGCTCGCGGCGCTGCGCAACTTCGCCGGTCTTGAACACCGCTGCCAGTGGGTGCGTGATCTCGACGGCGTGGCTTACTACAACGATTCCAAAGCCACCAACGTCGGCGCCGCACTGGCTGCCATCGAAGGCTTGGGCGCGGACATCGACGGCAAGGTCATCCTGATCGCCGGTGGCGATGGCAAGGGTGCCGAATTTAACGATCTGCATGATCCGGTGGCGGCCAACTGCCGCGCCGTGATCCTGATGGGCCGCGACTCCGACAAGATCGGCGCCGCCATCGGCGATGCCGTGCCGCTGATTCGCGCGACCTCGCTGGTCGACGCCGTCGCGCAATGCCGCGCCGCTGCTCAGCCGGGTGACGTGGTGCTGCTGTCGCCAGCCTGCGCCAGTTTCGACATGTTCAAGAATTATGAAGACCGTGGTCACCAGTTCGTCCGCGCTGTGGAGGAATTGGCATGAGCCTGCGCAATATCATCAAACCGTATCCGTCGCCGATCATCACCGGGCGCGGTATCGACCTCGATTTCCCGATGCTCGCTGGTTGCCTGGCGCTGCTCGGTCTCGGTTTGATCATGATCGCCTCGGCGTCCACTGAAGTGGCGGCGGCGCAGTCGGGCAGTCCGCTGTATTACATGATTCGCCACCTTATATATGTGGTGCTGGGTTTGGGCGCGTGTGTCATCACCATGATGATCCCGATCGCCACCTGGCAGCGCCTCGGCTGGTTGATGTTGCTCGGCGCGTTCGGTTTGCTGGTGATGGTTATCGTCCCCGGCATCGGCCGAGAAGTGAACGGTTCGATGCGCTGGATTGGTTTCAGCTTCTTTAACGTGCAGCCGTCCGAAATCGCCAAAGTATTCGTGGTGATCTACCTCGCCGGTTATCTGGTGCGGCGTCAGAAAGAAGTGCGTGAGAGCTGGATGGGCTTCTTCAAGCCGTTCATCGTGCTGCTGCCGATGGCCGGTCTGTTGCTGATGGAGCCGGACTTCGGTGCCACCGTCGTAATGATGGGCGCTGCGGCGGCAATGCTATTCCTTGGCGGGGTCGGGCTGTTCCGCTTCTCGCTGATGGTGGTGTTGGCGGTCGGGGCGGTGGTGCTGCTGATTCAGATGCAGCCGTATCGTATGGCGCGTCTGACCAACTTCGCTGACCCGTGGGCTGACCAGTTCGGCGCTGGTTATCAACTGTCGCAAGCGTTGATCGCCTTCGGTCGCGGTGAATGGCTCGGCGTGGGTCTGGGCAACAGCGTGCAGAAGCAGTTCTACCTGCCGGAAGCGCACACCGACTTCGTGTTCTCGGTTCTCGCTGAAGAGCTCGGCGCGGTGGGTTCGCTGTGCACCGTGGCCCTGTTCGTGTTCGTGTGTATTCGCGGCATGTACATCGGCTTGTGGGCGGAGAAAGCCAAACAATATTTCGCAGCTTATGTGGCCTACGGCTTGTCGTTCCTGTGGATTGGTCAGTTCCTGATCAACATCGGTGTGAACGTCGGCCTGCTGCCGACCAAGGGTCTGACCTTGCCGTTCCTCAGTTACGGCGGCAGTTCGTTGGTGATCTGCTGTGCCTGCCTCGGCTTGTTATTGAGGATCGAGTGGGAGAGTCGAACCCACCTGGGCAGTGAAGAAATGGAATTCCATGAGAGCGACTTCGCTGAGGAGCCGAATCATGGGCGCTAACGTGTTGATCATGGCCGGCGGAACCGGCGGCCACGTGTTCCCGGCGCTGGCCTGTGCCCGCGAGTTTCAGGCGCGCGGCTACACCGTGCACTGGCTCGGCACGCCGCGCGGAATTGAAAACGAACTGGTGCCGGGAGCAGGGCTGGAACTGCACCGCATCAACGCCAGCGGTTTGCGCGGCAAGGGCAAGCTGTCGCTGCTCAAGGCGCCGTTCATGCTGCTGAAATCGGTGTGGCAGGCACGGGCGATCATTCGTCGCTTGAAGCCAGTGTGCGTGGTCGGCTTCGGTGGTTATGTGACTGGCCCCGGTGGCCTCGCCGCGAAACTGGCCGGCGTGCCGGTGATCGTTCACGAGCAGAACGCAGTTGCCGGCACCGCCAATCGGTTGCTGGTGCCGTTCGCCGCCCGGGTGTGTGAAGCGTTCCCCGACACCTTTACTCTGTCGGACACCCGCCGTACCACCGGAAACCCGGTGCGCAGCGAGCTGTTCCTCGAAACATCGCGCCCGGCTCTGGCTGGTCGCAAAGCGCGTTTGCTGATCCTTGGCGGAAGCCTTGGCGCAGAACCGTTGAATAAATTGCTGCCTGAAGCCCTGGCCCAAGTCGCTGCCGATTTGCGCCCGGAAGTGTTTCATCAGGCCGGCAAAAACCACGATGAAATGACTGCAGAGCGCTACCGCGCCGCCGGCGTCGAAGCGCAGGTGCAGCCGTTCATCAAAGACATGGCCCAAGCCTATGGCTGGGCCGACCTGGTGGTGTGCCGCGCAGGCGCGTTGACCATCAGTGAGCTGGCTGCCGCCGGTCTGCCCTCGATGCTGGTGCCTTTGCCCCACGCGATCGACGATCACCAGACCCGCAACGCCGATTATTTGGCCCGTGAAGGCGCAGCCTTCCTGATGCCGCAAAGAACGACTGGTGCCGCGGATCTTGCCGCGCGCCTGACAGAGGTCTTGATGCAACCGCAACGACTCGAAGATATGGCCCAAGCGGCCCGCCGTCTGGCGAAACCCGATGCCACCCGTAGCGTGGTCGATACCTGTCTGGAGGTGGCCCATGGTTGAGAATCAGAAAGCCATGCCGCAACCGGAAATGCGCCGCATCCGTCGCATCCACTTCGTCGGTATCGGCGGCGTGGGCATGTGCGGTATTGCCGAAGTGTTGTTGAACCTGGGCTACGAAGTGTCCGGTTCCGACCTGAAAGCTTCGCCGGTCACCGAGCGTCTGGAATCGTTCGGCGCGCAGATCTTCATCGGCCACCGTGCCGAGAACGCCGCGACCGCCGATGTATTGGTGGTGTCGAGCGCGGTGAACACCTCTAACCCGGAAGTCGCGACGGCCCTTGAACGTCGTATTCCAGTGGTGCCGCGGGCCGAAATGCTCGCTGAGCTGATGCGCTATCGCCACGGCATCGCCGTCGCCGGTACGCACGGCAAAACCACCACCACCAGCCTGATCGCTTCGGTGTTCGCCGCCGGTGGTCTGGATCCGACCTTCGTCATCGGTGGTCGTCTGAATGCTGCGGGCACCAATGCCCAGCTCGGCACCAGCCGTTACCTGATCGCCGAAGCCGATGAAAGCGACGCGAGCTTCCTGCACCTGCAACCGCTGGTGGCCGTGGTCACCAACATCGATGCCGACCACATGGCGACCTACGACGGTGACTTCAACAAACTGAAGAAAACCTTCGTCGAGTTCCTGCACAACCTGCCGTTCTACGGTTTGGCCGTGATGTGCCTCGACGACCCGGTCGTGCGCGAAATCCTGCCGCTGGTGAAACGTCCGACCGTGACCTACGGCTTCAGCGAAGACGCTGACGTGCGCGCGATCAATGTGCGTCAGCAAGGCATGCAGACCTTCTTCACCGTGCTGCGCCCTGACCGCGAGCCGCTGGACGTTTCCGTGAACATGCCGGGCAATCACAACGTGCTCAACTCGCTGGCGACCATCTGCATTGCGTCCGATGAGGGCGTCAGCGATGAAGCCATCGTTCAGGGCCTGTCGGGTTTCCAGGGTGTCGGTCGACGCTTCCAGGTCTACGGCGAACTGCCGGTGGACGGTGGCCACGTGATGTTGGTCGACGACTACGGTCACCACCCGACCGAAGTCGCGGCCGTGATCAAAGCCGTACGCGGTGGCTGGCCGGAACGCCGTCTGGTGATGGTGTATCAACCGCACCGTTATAGCCGCACCCGCGACCTGTACGACGATTTCGTCAATGTACTGGCCGACGCCAACGTGCTGCTGCTGATGGAAGTTTATCCGGCCGGCGAAGAGCCGATCCCGGGCGCCGACAGCCGCAAGCTGTGCAACAGCATCCGCCAGCGCGGTCAGCTCGACCCGATCTACATCGAGCGTGGCGTTGATCTGGCACCGCTGGTGAAGCCGCTGTTGCGTGCTGGCGACATCCTGCTGTGCCAGGGCGCGGGTGATATCGGCGGTCTCGCGCCGAAGCTGTTGAAAAGTGAATTGTTCGCTGGCGCCGTGGCGGCGTCGGTCGAGGGGAAGTTGAAATGACTGCTGCCTACGCCAACCTGTTCTCCACCATCGCGCCGAAAGACTTCGGCCGCGTCGCCGTGCTCTTCGGCGGCTTGAGTGCCGAGCGTGAGGTTTCGCTGAAATCCGGTAACGCCGTTCTCGATGCGCTGCAGAGCGCTGGTGTGGACGCGTTCGGTATCGACGTTGGCGCCGACATTCTGCAACGTCTGCTGAGTGAAAAAATCGACCGCGCCTTCATCATTCTTCACGGCCGTGGCGGTGAAGACGGCTCCATGCAGGGCCTGCTCGAAGTGGCCGGCATTCCCTACACCGGCAGCGGCATTCTGGCCTCGGCACTGGCGATGGACAAACTGCGCACCAAGCAGGTCTGGCACAGCCTCGGGATTCCGACGCCGCGTCACGCCGTGCTGTGCAGCGAAGCCGATTGTATTTCTGCGGCGACGGAACTGGGCTTCCCTTTGATCGTCAAACCGGCCCATGAAGGTTCAAGTATCGGGATGGCCAAAGTGAGTTCTGCGTCCGAGTTGATCGACGCATGGAAAGCGGCCAGTACCTACGATTCGCAAGTCTTGGTTGAGCAATGGATTCAAGGTCCGGAGTTCACCATCGCCACCCTGCGTGACCAGGTGTTGCCTCCAATCGCCCTGGGTACACCGCACACGTTTTACGACTACGACGCCAAGTACATCGCCAACGATACCCAGTACCGCATTCCGTGCGGGCTGGATGCCGCCAAGGAACAGGAACTCATGGATCTCACGGCCAAGGCCAGTGAGGCGCTGGGGATTGCCGGTTGGGGCAGGGCGGACGTGATGCAGGACGCCGACGGGCAGTTCTGGTTCCTGGAAGTGAACACCGCACCGGGCATGACCGATCACAGTCTGGTGCCGATGGCGGCCCGTGCTGCCGGTCTGGATTTCCAGCAACTGGTACTGGCGATTCTGGCCGCCAGTGTTGAAGGCGCAGTTACCCAAGAGGCGCGAGGTTAAGACCATGCAAGGCGCTCAGCTCAGACATCAGCCACCCGCACCCGGCCGCAAGCCGGTACCGCGGGGTGCCAGCCGAATGGTGGCGAAAGAGCCGATGTCCGCGCGCCTGCCGAAAGCCAATTTCGGTTTTCTGAAAAGCCTGTTCTGGCCGGTGCTGCTGGTTGTGCTGGGCTTTGGTACGTACGAAGGGGCAACGCGTTTGCTGCCTTACGCCGACCGGCCGATCACCAAGATCGCCGTGCAGGGCGACCTGAGCTATATCAGCCAGCAAGCAGTGCAGCAGCGCATCGCCCCGTACGTGGCGTCGAGCTTCTTCACCATCGACTTGGCCGGGATGCGCACCGAGCTTGAGCAGATGCCCTGGATCGCCCATGCCGAAGTACGTCGGGTGTGGCCGGATCAAGTGGTGATCCGCCTCGAAGAGCAATTACCGGTAGCGCGTTGGGGCGACGAGTCGTTGCTGAACAACCAGGGCCAGGCGTTTACACCCAAGGAACTGGCGAACTACGAACACCTGCCACAGCTGTTCGGCCCACAACGGGCTCAGCAGCAAGTGATGCAGCAGTATCAGGTGCTGAGCCAGATGCTGCGGCCGTTGGGCTTCTCGATTGCACGCCTGGAATTGCGTGAACGCGGGAGCTGGTTCCTGACCACCGGTGCCGGCAGTTCCGGCCCCGGCATCGAGCTGCTGCTGGGACGCGGCAATTTGGTGGAAAAGATGCGCCGCTTTATCGCCATCTATGACAAGACGCTTAAAGACCAGATTACGAACATTGCGCGCATCGATCTGCGCTACGCCAACGGCCTCGCTGTTGGCTGGCGGGAACCTGTAGCGCCGACGACAGCCCAACCCGCTGTCGCGAAGAATTAAGAAGAGGCAGGACCCATGGCAAACGTGCAAAGCGGCAAAATGATCGTCGGTCTCGATATCGGCACCTCCAAAGTGGTGGCGCTGGTCGGCGAGGTCTCCGACGACGGCACGCTGGAAATCGTCGGGATCGGTACCCATCCGTCCCGTGGCCTGAAGAAGGGCGTGGTGGTGAACATCGAGTCCACCGTGCAATCGATCCAGCGTGCGATCGAAGAAGCCCAACTGATGGCGGGCTGCCGCATTCACTCGGCGTTCGTCGGCGTGGCGGGCAATCACATCCGCAGCCTGAACTCCCACGGCATCGTCGCGATCCGTGATCGCGAAGTCAGCTCGGCCGACCTTGAGCGCGTACTCGACGCTGCTCAGGCTGTAGCGATCCCGGCTGACCAGCGCGTGCTGCACACCCTGCCGCAGGATTACGTGATCGATAACCAGGAAGGCGTTCGCGAACCTCTGGGGATGTCCGGCGTGCGTCTGGAAGCCAAGGTTCACGTGGTCACCTGCGCCGTCAACGCTGCACAGAACATTGAAAAATGCGTGCGTCGCTGCGGTCTGGAAATCGACGACATCATTCTCGAGCAACTGGCCTCGGCCTACTCGGTACTGACCGACGACGAGAAAGAGCTGGGCGTGTGCCTGGTCGACATCGGCGGCGGTACTACCGACATCGCGATCTTCACCGAAGGCGCGATCCGTCACACCGCGGTGATCCCGATTGCCGGTGATCAGGTGACCAACGACATCGCCATGGCGCTGCGCACCCCGACTCAGTACGCCGAAGAAATCAAAATCCGCTACGCCTGCGCCCTGGCGAAACTGGCCGGTGCCGGTGAAACCATCAAGGTGCCAAGCGTCGGCGACCGTCCACCGCGCGAACTGTCGCGTCAGGCCCTGGCCGAAGTGGTCGAGCCGCGTTACGACGAACTGTTCACGCTGATTCAGGCCGAGCTGCGTCGCAGCGGCTACGAAGACCTGATCCCGGCCGGCATCGTGCTGACTGGCGGTACTTCGAAGATGGAAGGCGCGACTGAACTGGCCGAAGAAATCTTCCACATGCCGGTTCGTCTGGGCGTGCCGCACGGCGTCAAAGGTCTGGATGACGTGGTGCGCAACCCGATTTATTCCACTGGCGTTGGCTTGTTGATGTACGGCCTGCAAAAGCAGTCCGACGGGATCTCGTTCTCGGGCATCGGCAGCCGCGACAGCTACAGCAACGAAGAGCCACAGGCGCCGTTGCTGGATCGATTGAAGAAGTGGGTTCAAGGCAACTTTTAAAAGCAGTTCGAAGCGTCAAGCTTCGAGCGGCAAGCAGTAGCAGTAGATGCACCGCAACAAACATGCAGTAGGCGAAAAAAACTAGAGAATGTAAGGAGAGGGAAAATGTTCGAACTCGTAGACAACATCCCCGCAAGCCCGGTAATCAAAGTTATCGGTGTCGGCGGTGGCGGCGGCAACGCTGTCAACCACATGGTCAAGAGCAACATCGAAGGCGTTGAATTCATCTGCGCCAACACCGATGCTCAAGCGCTGAAAAACATCGGCGCACGTACCATCCTGCAACTGGGCACTGGCGTGACCAAAGGCCTCGGCGCCGGCGCGAACCCGGAAGTCGGCCGTCAGGCTGCTCTGGAAGACCGTGAGCGTATTGCCGAAGTGCTGCAGGGCACCAACATGGTGTTCATCACCACTGGCATGGGCGGCGGTACCGGTACCGGTGCTGCACCGATCATCGCCGAAGTGGCCAAGGAAATGGGCATTCTGACCGTTGCGGTCGTGACTCGTCCGTTCCCGTTCGAAGGCCGCAAGCGTATGCAGATCGCCGATGAAGGCATCCGCATGCTGTCCGAAAGCGTCGACTCGTTGATCACCATTCCTAACGAGAAGCTGCTGACCATCCTAGGTAAAGACGCCAGCCTGCTGTCGGCTTTCGCCAAGGCTGACGATGTACTGGCCGGTGCCGTTCGCGGTATCTCCGACATCATCAAGCGTCCGGGCATGATCAACGTCGACTTCGCCGACGTGCGTACCGTGATGAGCGAAATGGGCATGGCAATGATGGGCACTGGCTGCGCCAGCGGTCCGAACCGTGCACGTGAAGCCACTGAAGCTGCGATCCGCAACCCGCTGCTGGAAGACGTGAACCTGCAAGGCGCACGCGGCATTCTGGTGAACATCACCGCCGGCCCTGACCTGTCCCTGGGTGAGTACTCCGACGTAGGTAGCATCATCGAAGCCTTCGCTTCCGAGCACGCCATGGTCAAGGTCGGTACCGTTATCGATCCGGACATGCGCGACGAGCTGCATGTGACTGTGGTAGCTACCGGTCTGGGCGCAAAAATCGAGAAGCCTGTGAAGGTCATCGACAATACCGTTCATACCTCGATGTCGACCGCTCAGGTACAACAACCGGCTCCGACCCGTCAGGAAGCGCCAGCGGTAAATTACCGTGATCTGGATCGTCCGACCGTCATGCGCAACCAGGCTCAGGCCGGTGCTGCGGCTGCCGCGAAGATGAATCCGCAAGATGACCTGGACTACCTGGACATCCCGGCATTCCTGCGTCGTCAGGCCGATTGATGGAATGTATCAGGGCTATGAAGGTGATTGGTGTTCAGCAAAGGCTCGGTCTGCTATTATCGCCAGCCTTTGTTGATACCAGTTCGCAATTTGCGCTGAAGCGGCCCAAGCCATGATTAAACAACGCACACTGAAAAATATTATCCGTGCCACAGGTGTAGGCCTGCACTCCGGTGAGAAGGTCTATCTGACCCTCAAGCCTGCGCCTGTCGACACTGGCATTGTGTTTTGTCGCGCTGACCTCGACCCTGTGGTGCAGATCCCTGCCCGCGCGGAAAACGTCGGTGAAACCACTATGTCGACGACGCTGATCAATGGCGACGTCAAAGTGGACACGGTAGAGCATTTGCTCTCGGCCATGGCTGGCCTGGGCATCGATAACGCCTACGTCGAGCTCTCCGCGTCCGAAGTCCCGATCATGGATGGCAGCGCTGGACCCTTCGTATTCCTGATTCAATCGGCAGGCCTGGAAGAACAGGACGCCGCCAAGAAATTCATCCGCATCCTGCGTGAAGTGACAGTGGAAGACGGCGACAAGCGCGCCACTTTCGTCCCTTTCGAAGGGTTCAAGGTGAGCTTCGAGATCGATTTCGATCACCCGGTTTTCCGGGACCGCACCCAAAGTGCAAGCGTGGATTTTTCCAGCACTTCGTTCGTAAAAGAAGTCAGCCGCGCCCGTACCTTTGGTTTCATGAGTGATATCGAGTACCTGCGCAAGCACAACCTCGCACTCGGCGGCAGCGTTGAAAACGCAATCGTGGTCGATGCCGATGGCGTACTGAACGAAGACGGCCTTCGCTATGAAGACGAATTCGTGAAGCACAAGATCCTCGATGCCATTGGCGACCTGTACCTTTTGGGTAACAGCCTGATTGGTGAGTTCAAAGGCTTCAAGTCCGGTCATGCACTGAACAACCAGCTGTTGCGCAAGTTGATTGAGCAAACAGATGCTTGGGAAGTGGTGACGTTCGATGACGCCAGCACCGCACCAATCTCTTACATGCGCCCGGTTGCGGCGGTGTAAGTAAAAAACCTCTCTAGTTTTTTGAAGGCCATCCTCGGATGGCCTTTTTTTATGCTCCTTTTTTCAGAAGCAAAAGATCGCAGCCTTCGGCAGCTCCTACAGGAACCGCATTCCAATGTAGGAGCTGCCGAAGGCTGCGATCTTTTGATCTTCAGGCAGCCACCACCACTCGATTGCGCCCACCTTCCTTCGCCTGATACAACGCCTTGTCCGCCACAAACAGCAACTGCTCCAGCGTCATCTCACTCGCCGCCGTCCACGTCGCAATGCCGAGACTCACCGTCATCGGCCGATCAGCCCCTGCAACCCACGGCAACTGCTCCACCGCCTGCCGAATATGCTCGGCAATCTGCTGCGCGCCCTGGCTGTCAGTCTCGGCCAGAATCACCGAAAACTCCTCGCCGCCATACCGCGCCACCAGATCCGCCGGTCGCCGCACATTGTCCGTAATCACCTTGGCCAACGCCTTCAACGCCTGATCCCCGGCCTGATGCCCATGCTTGTCATTGAACGACTTGAAGTGGTCGGCGTCGATCATCATCACCGACATCGGTTTGCCCGAACGCTGCGCGCGGAACCACTCGTGACGCAGTGATTGATCAAGCATCCGACGATTGGCGACACCGGTCAGCGCATCGGTGGCGGCCAGTTGCGCCAGTTCACGTTCAGCGCGCTGACGTCGGCGCAGTTCACGCGCGAGCAGCCAGGTCAGCCAGAGCAATCCCACGCAGAGCGCACCAGTGGCGCCACTGATCAACATCGCCGTACGCCGCCACGTCGCAAACACCTCATCGCTGGACAGCGCGACCATCACCGTCAGCGGTAAATTGCCCACCCGCGAATAGGTGTAGAGGCGTTGCTGTTGATCCATGCTCGACGTGCTGCTGAAACTGCCCTTGCCATCCTTGTCGCGCAGAATCCGGATCACGTTGGGCCGGTTGCCGAAGCTTTTGCCGATCGAGTCGCTTTGCAGATAGGGCTTCTGCGCCAGCAGCACACCGTCATCGTCGATGATGTTCAGCGTGCTGCCCTTGCCGATGTCGAGGCTTTTGAACAGTTGATCGAAGTAGTCGAGCTTCATCGACGCCACCGCCACCCCGACAAACTCGCCGGTGTCCGAGGAAATGCGTCGGCTGAAACTGATACGCCATTGATTGGCTTCGTCGCAGTCGCAACGGGTCTTGAACGGTCGGCTGATGAACATGCCGACATCGCGGTTGAAGGCGTGGGCGAGGAAGTAATCGCGGTCGGCGAAATTGCCCGGTTTCGGCTCGACTCTTGAGGAGTCAGCAAGAACATCGCCGTGCTTGTCGAGCAGCAGAATATCGCCCTTGAAACGCGCAGTGGTGGAGCGATCGAACAGCGCCAGATGGCGGATTTCCGGCGACACGTTTTGCAGATCATCGCGCTGGGCGGCAGCGATCAAACCTTGCAGGGACAGGTCGTAGAGTTCGACGGTACGCAGCACGTCGGCGTCGATCAACTGAGCAATGGTGGTCGCACTGCGGGTGGCGGATTGCCGAGCGTTGGCGTGCTCGCGGATCAGCAGAAAAGTGACGATGGCTAAAATCGCGATCACGCTGAGCAAACTGCCGCAGATCAGCAGCAGCTCGGGGCGTCCGGTCTTGCCCGAAACGGGAGGGGTACGGCTCGCGATCATGATCGGGTTATCGGTTGGGGGATCTTCTAAGCGTAGGAGCTGCCGAAGGCTGCGATCTTTTGATCTTGTTTTTAAAAATCAGGATCAAAAGATCGCAGCCTTCGGCAGCTCCTACAGGTTCAGTGTTAACTGATCTTAGAAGACGTTGATCGGGTAGTCGATGATCACGCGGTATTCGTCGGTGTCGGTATCAATCGCGCCGTAACCATTGCCACCGCGGTTGGTCGCCCATTGCAGGCGTACCGCCAGATCTTTGGCCTGGCCACTCTGCACCACGTACTTCAAATCGATGTCGCGTTCCCAATGCTTGGCGTTGCGACCCTCGGCGCTGTACCAGTTCGAGTAACCCTGGCTATCCGGATCAACCTTGGTCAAATCCACCGTCCCGCGCGAGTACGACACTGCCGACGTCAGCCCCGGATAACCCACTCCGGCAAAGTCATAGGCGTATTTGAGTTTCCACGAGCGTTCGTTCGGGCCATTGAAGTCCGAGTACTGCTGCGAGTTGTCCAGATAAACGCTGTCGCCCTGACTGATGTAGTCGAACGGCGTGTTGCCGTTGACCCGTTGATACGCCGCCGTAACGCTGTGGCTGCCAATACCGACGGTGAAATGCAGGCTGTAGGTGTTGTTGTCGATGTCGCCGAGCAGCGCATCGCCGGTGTCTTGCGTGTGATAGAAGTGCAGGCCCGGGTTGAGGCTGACCAGATCGTTCAACTGCCAGGTGTAATCCAGGTCGTAGTAGTACTGGTTCCAGATGTCCTTGAGTTCGGACGCGTACAGGCTGCTGGTCAAACCCTCGACACCGCTCCACGCCACGCCAGCCCAGTTCAGGTGCTGGCTTTCGTCGCCCTCGGCCAACGTCCCGTAGGAGGTACCGATGCGCATGTGACCACTCTGGTTGTACGGCTTGGTGAAACTGGCCTGTCCACCCTCGATCAACCAGCCGTCGAAGCTGTGGTTGCTCAGACTGATACCGCGAAACGTCTGCGGCAGCATGCGCGTGTCACCGCCCGCGATCACCGGGTTGGTGAGGAACAGATCACCAGCCTTTAACTCGGTATCGAACGCGCGCATTTTCAACGTACCGCCCGCCGTCGAGAACGAGCCCGGCGCTTTGCCGTTGCCATCGCTGATCGGCAGGATGCTCGAGCCATCCGTGCCGCCACCGCCGTCGAGTTTCAGACCGAGCATGGCGTGGGCATCAATGCCGAAACCGACCGTGCCTTCGGTGTAACCCGACTGGAAGATCCCGAGAAACCCTTGGCCCCACTCAATGTTGTCGTCCGCCTGCTGCATGCGGTTGCGATTCATGTAGTAGTTGCGGGCGTTGAGGTTGAGGCTTGAGCCTTCGATGAAACCTTCTTTCGCAGGCTCGTCGGCGTGAACGGCGGGGGCAATCGTTGCGGCAATTGCAATGAACAGCGGAGTGAAGCGGACTGGGTAACGCACGTGCAATGGAGCTCCTTGGGTCAACTGGCGTCTCTGTATTTTGAGGCGCTCGATGTTTCTTGTTGTTACAGACGAACCAAACGGCTTTCAGACCACAACGAAAAAAGGCCGCTGAAAGGCAGCGGCCTGGAATGACGACGGTTGAACGGGAAGAGCCAAACAACCGCGTCGAGGGAAACGGAGCGGTGCGCGACTCAGCTGTCTTTTTCCAGCGATTGAGCCTGGGAAGTGGCAGCCTGAGGGGCCTGCGTGGCGTCTTTGGCCTTGGCCATCATTTCTGCCTGATGCTGGTCATACGCTTGAGCGCGGGCAGAATTTTGCGCCACGAACGCGTGGGATTCTTCAGCCATCGCCATCGGCGACAGGATCAATGAGGACAAAACGAAAGCGCTGGCAATACCCATACTGTTGGACATCTTGAAAACCTTCTCGCTTGGCGAGTGTGCTGTTTGGTGCGGGCAAAGATAGTGTTGCCGAGCGATGGGAAACAGCGCGATTTTCATAAATGACTGTTACAGCAAAAGCAAAGATCACCCCCTCACCCCAGCCCTCTCCCGGAGGGAGAGGGAGCTGACCGAGGTGTCTTGCGTTGTACATCGACCTGAAAGATCGAGTCGATTATGGATTCGGTGAATCAAGATCAGGTCGGTGCACATCTGCAGCATCCCCCAATCAGTCCCCTCTCCCTCTGGGAGAGGGTTGATCGTTCCCACGCTCTGCGTGGGAATGCCGCCAGGGACGCTCTGCGTCCCTGTGACGCAGAGCGTCACTGGATACATTCCCACGCAGAGCGTGGGAACGATCGTCACTTGTAGGAGCTGCCGAAGGCTGCGATCTTTTGATCCGCTTTAAACCGGCAAATAAATCCCGAAAGTATTCATCCCCCGATCACTGCGCACAAACACATCCCCACCATGCATCAGCGCAATCGCCTTGACGATCGCCAGCCCCAACCCATGGTTATTGCCGCTGTTACTACGCGACGCATCCACCCGATAAAACCGCTCGAACAATCGCGGCAAATGCTCACTGGCAATCGGCGAACCGGGGTTGGCGACGCCGATACTCACTTGATGTTCCTCAACCTCAATCCGCACCTCGATCACCTGACCCGCCTCGGTATGCTGCACCGCATTACTCAGCAAATTGATCAACGCCCGGCGCAAATGCGCGACTTCAATCTGCACCAGCGCATCGCCACTGACCTGCACCTGAACCTGCGCATCTTCAAGAATGAAATCCAGATATTCGAGCGTCGTCGCCACCTCATCCGCCAGCGAAGTCGACGTCAGTTTGGTCGCCTTATTACCCTGATCCGCACTGGCCAGAAACAACATGTCGTTAATGATCGAACGCAACCGTTCCAGTTCTTCCAGGTTGGATTGCAGCACCTCGAAATAGTGTTCTGCAGAACGCCCACGGGTCAGCGCCACTTGGGTCTGGCCGATCAGATTGGTCAGCGGCGAACGCAACTCATGAGCGACGTCAGCGTTGAACGATTCCAGCCGCGAATAGGCCAGTTCGACCCGTTCCAGCGTCGAGTTGAACGAGTCGACAAACTGCTCCAGCTCCGGCGGCAGCGGCGACAAACGCAAGCGCCCAGCCCTGAGCGGCGGCGCCAGTCGCTGTGCTTCGTGGGAGAGTTTGATCAACGGCTTCAAACCAATCCGCGCCACCCAATAACCCAGCGCCGAAGCCATCAACACACCGACAATCGCCAGCCCGATCAACGCGATCAACAGGTTGTGCTGAGTCTCATGAAACGTATCGGTGTCGATGCCGATCATAAAGCGCAGCGGCGGGCGCTGATCTTTGGCCGGAAACTCACTTACCAGCACTTTCACTGGATAAGGCTGCCCCGGCAATTGCAGATCGCGCGTGCCCAAAGGGCCATTGGTGATCTCGCGGATTTGGGGTGTGAGGTTGCCGTACTCGTATTGCGGATCGCCGCTGCTGATCCAGAAACTGATGCGCTTGTCTTCTTCGCCGAGCAGCTTGAGTTTGTTGTTGATCTTCACCCAGTGCTCGGGCGTGCCGAAGCGGCCGACCGTGGATTCGAGCACGCTGTAACGCGCGTCCAGTTCGGCTTCCGGCAGCAAGCCCAAACCTTTATCGACCTGCTGATACAACGCGCCGCCGATCAACAGAAACACCAGCAACGCCACCAGCGTGAACATGCCGCTGAGGCGCAGGGCAATCGAATTACTGGACACCACGGCTCTCCAGCACATAACCCATGCCGCGAATGGTGTGCAGCAGTTTCTCGTCGAACGGCCCGTCGAGCTTGGCGCGCAGGCGTTTGATTGCAACTTCGACGACGTTGGCATCGCTGTCAAAATTGATGTCCCAGACCATCTCGGCAATCGCAGTTTTCGAGAGGATTTCACCTTGCCGGCGGGCCAATACGCTCAACAGCGAGAACTCCTTGGCGGTCAGATCCAGTCGCGTACCGGCGCGGGTCGCCTTGCGGCTGATCAAATCTATCCACAGGTCGGCGATGCTCACTTGCACCGGTTCATGGCCGCCACTGCGCCGGGTCAGCGCTTGCAAGCGTGCGACCAGTTCGAGGAAGGAAAACGGTTTACCGAGGTAATCGTCGGCACCGTCGCGCAAGCCTCGGATGCGATCTTCAACCCGCTCACGGGCGGTGAGCATGATCACCGGGGTTTGCTTGCGCGCCCGCAATGCGCGCAGTACGCCGAAGCCATCGAGGCCCGGCAACATGACGTCGAGGACGATCACCGCGTAGTCGCTTTCCAGCGCCAGATGCAGGCCCTCGACGCCGTCGCGGGCCAGATCCACGGTGTAACCCTGTTCCGTCAGACCGCGGTGCAAATAGTCCGCGGTTTTTTCCTCGTCTTCGATAATCAGAACGCGCATGACCCTGCCTCAGTCTGTGGTCGCCAACGCCGGCTGGGGCGCAGGTTTGGGTCTATGGAAAAGTCGCTCGAGCCACAAGTATATGACCGGAGTGGTAAACAACGTCAGCATCTGGCTGACCAGCAAACCGCCGACTACGGCGATGCCTAACGGCTGGCGCAATTCGGCGCCGGTGCCGTAACCGAGCATCAGCGGCAGCGCGCCGAGGAGGGCGGCGAGGGTGGTCATGATGATCGGCCGGAACCGCGTTATACACGCCTCGAAAATTGCATCCTGCGGCGACAGCCCTCGGTGGCGCTGCGCCTCCAGCGCAAAGTCGATCATCAGGATGCCGTTCTTCTTGACGATACCGATCAGCAACACCAGACCGATCAAGGCCATGATCGAAAAGTCCTGGCCGCAGATCCACAGCATGATCACCGCGCCCAAACCTGCCGCCGGCAGCGTCGAAATGATTGTTAGCGGGTGCACGAAACTCTCATAGAGCACACCGAGAATGATGTACACCGCCACCAGCGCCGCGAGAATCAGCCACGGCTGACTGGCCAGCGAACTCTGGAACGCCTGTGCCGCACCCTGGAAGTTGCCGCTGATCGCCGTCGGCATACCGATCTCGGCCTTGGCCTGATTGAGCAGAATCACCGCATCACCCAACGCCACGCCGGGCGCGAGGTTGAACGACAGGTTGGCGGCGGGGAACATGCCGTCGTGGGCAATCGACAACGGGCCAATGGTCGGCGCATCGAATTTGGCCAGCGCTGAAAGCGGCACCATCTCGCCACTCAGCGGTGAGCGCAGGTAGAAATAGTTGAGGCTTTCGGCCTTGCCGCGTTGCTTGGTGTCCAGTTCCAGAATCACGTTGTACTGGTTGACCTGGGTCTGGAATTCATTGATCTGCCGTTGACCGAAGGCGTCGTACAGCGCCTCGTCGACGTCGCTGGCGGTCAGGCCGAAACGCGCGGCGGCGCTGCGGTCGATGCTGATGTGGGTGATGCTGCCGCCCAGTTGCAGATCATTGGAAATATCGCGGAACGCCGGGTTGCTGCGTAGTTTTTCCGTGAGGCGTTGCGTCCAGGTGGCGAGGGTCGCGCCGTCGTTGCTCTTCAGTACGTATTGATATTGCGCACGGCTCGGGCCAGAGCTGAGGTTGATGTCCTGGCCTGCGCGCAGGTAGAGGACGATGCCGGGGACTTTCATCAGTTGCGGGCGGATACGGTCGATGAACTGGCTGGCGCTGACGTCGCGGTCGCCGCGTTTTTTCAGGGCAATCCAGAAGCGGCCGTTGGCGATGGTCTGGTTACTGCCGGAGACACCCACCGAGTGGGAAAACGCCTGCACCGCCGGATCGGCGGCGACGATTTCGGCCATGGCCAAGTGTTTTTTCACCATGTCGCCGTAGGAAATATCCGCAGCGGCTTCAGTGGTGCCGAGGACGAAACCGGTGTCCTGAATCGGGAAGAAACCTTTCGGGATAAAGATGTAACCGCCGATGGCCAGCGCCAGCGATAAACCGAATACGCCGATCATCAATTTTTGATGGGCGAGGGCGCGGCGCAGACCTCGTTCGTACCAGCCGAGCAAGCGTTCGCTGAAGCCCGGTTTGTCGTGGGCATGGTGCACCGGTTTGCGCATGAACAGCGCTGCCAGCGTCGGCGCGAGGGTCAGCGACACCACCACGGAAATCATGATGGTCGAGGTCGCGGTCAGGGCGAATTCCTTGAACAGCCGCCCGACCACGCCGCCCATGAACAGCAACGGAATAAACGCCGCCACCAGCGAGAAACTGATCGAGACCACGGTGAAGCCGATTTCGCCGGCGCCTTTGATCGCGGCCTCGCGCATGTCATCGCCGGCCTCCAGATGTCGGTGGATGTTCTCCACCACCACAATCGCATCGTCGACCACAAACCCCACGGCCACCACGATTGCCACCAGCGTCAGGTTGTTCAGGCTGAAGCCGAGGATGTACATCAAGGCGAAACTGGCGATCAACGACACGCCGAGCACTGCCGAGACAATCAGGGTCGCCGACAACTGGCGCAGGAACAGCGCCATCACCGCGACCACCAGCATGATCGCGATCAACAGGGTGATTTCCACTTCATGCAGCGAGGCGCGAATAGTCTGGGTGCGGTCGATCAGGGTTTTCACCTGCACCGAGGCCGGCAGCATCGCTTCGAGACCGGGTAGGGCGGCTTGAATGCGGTCGACGGTTTCAACGATGTTGGCGCCGGGTTGGCGCGAGATCACCAGGTTCACCCCGGGTTGATCACCGGCCCACGCTTGCACGTAGGCATCTTCCGAACCGTTGACGACTTTGGCGACATCGCGCAGGTGAACCGGGGCGCCATCCTTGTAGGAAACGATGAGCTGGCTGTAGTCCTCGGGGTGGAACAACTGGTCGTTGGTCGACAGCGTCGAGATGCTTGATTCGCCGTACAGCGCACCTTTGGCGAGGTTGAGGCTGGTCTGTTGAATTGCCAGACGAATGTCGGCGAGTGTCAGGCCAATCGCCGCGAGTTTGTCTGCCGAGGCTTGCACGCGAATCGCCGGACGTTGCTGACCGGTGATGTTGATTTGTCCTACGCCGTCGATCTGGCTGATCTGACGCGAGAGCAGGGTTTCCACCAAGTCGCTGAGTTCGGTGCCGGGCATTTGCGTCGAGCTGACGCTGAGGATCAGTACCGGGCTGTCGGCCGGGTTGACCTTCTTCCACGTTGGCAGCGTCGGCATGTCCTTGGGCAGTTTGCCGGCGGCGGTGTTGATCGCCGCCTGGACTTCTTGCGCAGCAGTGTCGATGCTTTTGTCGAGGGTGAATTGCAGGGTCAACAGGCTTGAGCCCAGCGCACTGCTTGAGGTCATCTGAGTCATGCCGGGGATGGCACTGAATTGCACCTCCAGCGGCGTGGCCACGGATGAAGCCATGGTGTCGGGGCTGGCGCCGGGCAACTGCGCGGAAACCTGAATCGTAGGAAATTCCGCTTCCGGCAGTGGGGCGATGGGCAGGCGCGGGAAGGCAATCAAACCGACCAGCACTAAAGCGATGGTCAGCAGGATTGTGGCGACCGGATGATCGATGCACCACGTCGAGACGCCTTTGTGCGCTTTCATGGTTTCGGCTCCGCTTGCACCACCTGCGCCGGCTCAGTCATGACTTGCACGGTCGAGCCGGGCTTGAGCCGCGACTGGCCATCGGTGACCAGCACGTCACCGGCCTTCACGCCTTTGATGATGTCCTGACCGCTGCCTTGGTAAACCATCTGCACTTGCACGGCTTCAACCTTGTCGCCATTCACGCGGTAAACGAAGTGTTGGTCGAGACCACGTTGTACGACAGTGGGCGGGACGACCAGCGCATCTTTGTCGAGGGCTGTCTGAATTTTTACCGTGACCAGCAGACCGGGCCAGAGCTTCTGGCTGGCGTTGTCGAATTCGGCTTTGGCGCGGATGGTGCCGGTGTTGGCGTTGATCTGGTTGTCGATCAGGGTCAGGTGACCTTCGCCGAGCAGGTTGCCAGTTTCACCATCGGTGTCGGCACCGATGTAGGCCTTGACCTGTGCGCGCTGTGGATCGTTGATCAGGCCTTGCAGGGTCGGCAGCATTTGCTGGGGCAGGGAGAACTCGACGGCGATCGGGTCGATCTGGGTGACGGTGAACAGGCCGGCGGTGTCGGTCATGCGCAGGAAGTTGCCTTCGTCGACTGTACGAATACCGACGCGGCCGGTGACCGGGGAGCGGATTTGCGTGTAGGAAAGTTGTACTTGTGCGGAATCGATGGAGGCCTGGTTGCCTTGGGCGGTGGCCTTCAATTGGTTGACCAGGGCTTGTTGTTGGTCGTAGGTCTGTTTCGAGATGCCGTCGTCGACGGTGAGCAGTTTGTAGCGTTTGAGGTTGACCAGGGCGACTTGCAGTTGTGCCTGGCTTTCGCCCAGTTGAGCGCGGGCCTGGTCGAGGCTGGCGCGGATGGAGCGGTCGTCGATGGTGGCCAGCAGGTCGCCTGTTTTGACGAGTTGGCCTTCTTTGACGAGGATTTTGGTGAGGATGCCGTCGATTTGTGGGCGCACGACCACGCTGTGTAATGAGAGTACGGAGCCGATGCCGCTGGTGTAGCGGGGGACGTCTTTTTCGCTGACCGCTATGACTCGCACGGGGATTGCTGTGGGGGTGGCGAGTTTGGTCGGGGCGGGTTTCAGGGCGTACCACAGACCTGCGCCTGCGAGGACGATCAATAGGGTGGCGAGCAGGGCTTTGTTCTTTTGGATTCGCATGCGGGGTGGGCGCCGGACGGATTTTGGGCAGGGTTAGGGTCTTTATAAACTTGTTTGGGGGTCAGGAGGGTGACGGCTAGCTGTCGGCGCTGTCAGTTTCGTTGGGTACATATCCGTTGTTGCGGGTGTTGCTGATTACGGTTCCGCCCTTACGGCGGGTCACTTTTGACAAACGCCTCAAAAGTAACCAAAAACGCTTGCTCCTACGTGCGGCCCGCTCGCTGGGGCTCGGGGTTCCTTCGCTCCGGGATCGATCCGGGGGGCAGCGCCTACGGTTTGCTTCGCTGCACCTCCTCTCGCTGTGTTTGGCTGCGCCAAACGGTCGCTGCGCTCCCACCCCCGGATCAATCCCTCCACTCAGCCTTCCGACGTCGCCCGTGGATCAAGATCAAGAGCAGGCGAGCTGACACTCGGCCTATTGAGTGGTGACGAGCACGGCGTGTGCTTGGCTTTGGGTTTGTGGTGTTCTTGCCCCTCACCCCAGCCCTCTCCCGAGGGAGAGGGGGCCGATTTTTGGGCTTTTCGGAATCTGTGTTCGACTCGGTATTGCACGTCGGCGTACCTCGCCCACACACCTCGATCAGTCCCCTCTCCCTCTGGGAGAGGGCTAGGGTGAGGGTTTGCTTTTTGGCTGTTTAGTTTTGTGTAATTTCACCGGAACCTTCCCACAAGGTTTTCAGGTTGTCCGTCGGACGCGCGCTCTCTAGTCTTGGCTTGTCGCCGAAAACTCGGCGATCGGGTGTGAGAACCCGGGCTAAGTATTATTCCACCTGCAGTATCGTCATAATTGCCGCCAGTTCATTGCTGTCTGCATTTCTATGGCGGCTGTGTGCGGGCGAACTTCGGTTCGGCCGGAAGTGGTGGTTCTTACCCGGTTTCTCACCCTGCACATAGCTGCCACCCAATACGTCGCGTGAGAAACGGCAATTGGTTGGCTCCGATCAGTGAGAACCGATTCCATGACTAAGCCCGTACCCGATCCCCCCTTCGAAACAACAACCCCCCTCGAAGACGCCATCCGCGCCGACGACCAGATCAAAAACCGCGAAGCCATCAAACGCGCCCTCGATTTTTACCTCAGCCCCGACCCGATAAAACCGCGCCTGCCCAGCACGATGTTCCTCGTCCACCCGAACATCGACACCGAAAGCCTCCTCGCTCACGCCTGCGAATCCCTGGCCTCGGCCAACGTGATGGCCGGCGATTTCGCCGATCAGCTCAGCCGCCCGCAACGCAGCACGGCGTTGGCTATCCAGCAGATCGTCATGCTTGCCGAATTGGCGGTAAACCGGGCACTGGATCGGGTTGATCCGCAGACCTGATTTGCAGTCCTGCCGCGTCATCGTTCTTCGCGAGCAAGCTCGCTCCCACCTTGAAAGGCGTCCGACCTGTGGGAGCGAGCCTGCTCGCGAAGACGTCGGATCGGGCAACACATCTCTACCGGTCAGCGTTGTTAAGCAGTCCCAAAAAGGGACCGATCAGTCCCAAAAAGGGACTGACTGCTCTGCAAGCCGTTCGGCGCGCACTGCAAATCTTCAGGTGCCGAGCCATGGCGCACAGGTATACTGCGCGCCTTCGCGGCTCACTGTTCGGGCCCGACTTTTTGCTTTCCGGAGCTTTCATGACTTCCCCGACCCAACCGCCGGTTGACGACGCTATCAGCGATGTCCCGGCCGATCTGACTGACGTCAGCGAAACCAAGCCTGCGATCCCGGCGTTCAAGTTCCCGTTCAAGCCCGGCGAATTGGCGGCTGGCAAGGACTCGAATCAGCCGTGGTACAAGAACGGCGCCAAGAACGGCCACACCAAAACCCCGGGCATGGCCCCGCCGGGTACGCGTCGTTCGATGGGTAAGCGCTGATTCAGATTTGCTTGATCTGGCGGGCCTCTTCGCGAGCAAGCTCGGCTCCTACAGGTTTTGTGTCGTACACAAATTGTATGAACACCCTACAACCCCGTAGGAGCAAGGCTTGCCCGCGAAGAGGCCATTAGCTTCAGCACAACTCTCGAATCAAGCCGCCCGCAAAGAAATAAACGCATACGTCTGCGCCGGCTCTGTCACCACCTGGGCCCCGGCCGCCAGCACTTGCCCGGCAATGTCCTCCCCGGACACATGAAACAACCATTCACTCTGCGCCGTGTTCAGCGGTTGTTCGATCACTTGATCAATCACCGACGCGAACGCGCTCATGTTCGGCAGATACGCGGTAAAGCCGTCGCCCTTCAACGCCGTGGTACGAATCCCCAACGTCGCGCAAATCGCATCCTTGAGCCGAATGTCATCGCGATCCGCCTGGCGTGAGCGCTGGATCAATTCGACCAGTTCCTGATCCACCAACTCACCGCCCACAATCAACGCCGGCCCTTGTTCCCAGGACTCTGGCGGGCAATCTTTGGCGGCGGGATTGAGTGGGATATGCGGGTTGATTTCCGCCGGATAAATGCGGCACACCAATGGTCGGCGCTCGTAGATGCGGCAGAGCTTGTCATCGTCAAGATTCCGGCAAGGCCCGACGTTGTACGCGGCGAAGGTGATTGCCACGTGCGCAGCGGTCGCGCCGCTGCGTACCGCCGCCGAGCGACGTTCGGCGTGCTCGCGTTGCTGCGCTGGCAAGCCGAGTCCGTTGCCGAGAAAGGCCTCGACCAACACGATCACTTGACCACCGTCCGCCGCCCACATGCGGGCCTCGGCCAGGGTCAGGGGGACGTGGTGGTCGGTGCAGCATTTGCCGCAGCCTACGCAGGAAAACGTTGTATTCATTGAACGGCCAGTCGCGATTCAGGGCATTAAACGGTGACGGAAAACCACCGCGCTGACCTGAATCGAAGCAAGTTGTGCGCCACTCACTGGGTTTTGGCGGTCGGGCGGATCGAGTCCCACTCGGTGATGAACGCGGTTTTCGACTGTTTGTTGTAGAGGCACAGCTCGGTGCCTTGCTGGCCTTTCATGTGTTTTTGCGGGTAGGTGCCTTGCAGCAGAACGGCGGTGTAGCCGACGCGGTCATCGAATTGCGCGGGGCTGCCGACGGGTTTTGGGGTTTTGAGACCGCTGGCTTTGGTGCAGCTGGCGAGGACGGTTTTATCGTACGCGGCCCAGGCGTCGGGGCTTGAGGCTTGGGCCTGGGAGGCTAGGGCGGTGAGGCAGAGGAGGCTGAGGGTGAGGGCTTTCATGGTTGGGCTTCCTTGGTGTGGGTGGCCAAGGTTGGAGTCTGCCCAGAGAGGGAAGTTGCCGGTGCTGGCCTCTTCGCGAGCAAGCCCGCTCCCACAATTTGAAATGCATTCCAAATGTGGGAGCGGGCTTGCTCGCGAAAGCGGTAATTCAGTCCGGCACAATCTCCCGGCGGACTACAACCATCCCGGCATTATCATACAAGCGCTGCGCCCGCAGGTTGTCTTCCAGCACCTTCAGATCAACAAACCCTTCACGCCGTAGCTGAAACACCTTGAACGCATTCAGCAGCAACGCCCGGCCCAATCCTCGACCCTGCGCCCGAGGATGCACCACCAGATTCTTGATATAGGCACTCGTCCAGCACTGCGCCACACCGACAACCCCTTCGCCATCGCAGGCAATAAAGCACAAGGTCGGATCGTATTCCGGATCGCGCTCAAAGCGTTGCTGCCATTCATCGAGCATCGGCACCCGGCCGCCGCCCTCGCGGTAACCGAGTTGCATCAGGTGATGCACCGCTGGCGCCAGTTCTGCGCGGTAAACGGAAATCTCGATGCCTGACGGCCATTGCACAGCCGGCACGACTTCAGCCAAGTCGCGCCGCATCAGAAAACAATACGTCTCGCTCAACACTCAATGCCCGTGCGCAGCGACATGCTTGGCCGCTTCGATCAAACGCTGGGTCAGTTCCGGCGAGGAGAATTTGGTCAACACCGCATTCGCTCCGGCCAGCCGCGCTTTTTCGCTGTTCATCGCGCTGTCGAGCGAGGTGTGCAGCAGCACGTAGAGGTGGGCGAAGTCCGGGGTTTCGCGCAGGGTGCGGGTGAAGGCGTAGCCGTCCATTTCGGACATTTCGATGTCGGAGACGATCAGGTTGATCTGCTGCGCCGTGCCTTGCAGGTCGAGCAGGCAGTCGATGGCTTCCTTGGCGCTGCGCGCAGTGTGGCATTGCAGGCCGAGGTTACGCAGGGTGTGCACCGATTGTTGCAGCGCGACCTGGCTGTCGTCGACCACCAGAATCCGTGCGTTACCGAGGACTTCGGCGTCTTCCATGGTCAGGTCGGTCGGCGCCATTTCGATCTGCGCCGGGGCGATGCTGTGGATGACTTTTTCGATGTCGAGCACTTGCACCAGCGTGCCGTCCACCGAGGTCACGCCGGTGATGTAAGCGCGCGGGCCGCCGGAGCCGAACGGTGGGGGTTTGATGTCGGTGGTCAGACAGTGGACGATTTTGCTCACGGCTTGCACGTGCAGGCCCTGCTTGGAACGGCTGACGTCGGTGACGATCAGGCAGCCGCCGTCCGGGTCTTCGAGTGGTCGTTCGCCGATCGCGCGGCTGAGGTCGATCACCGACAGCGAATTACCGCGCAGGGTGGCGATGCCTTTGACGTGCGGATGTGATTCCGGGAGTTTGGTCAGCGGCGGGCAGGGAATGATTTCACTGACTTTCAGCAGGTTGATCGCCATCAGCTTGCCGCTGCGCAAGGTAAACAGCAGAAGCGAAAGTGAATCTGCGCGGGCTTTGGTGGAAGACATATAAACCTTCTGTGGAAAAAGGTGGTGGGCGAGGGTGGGGATCGCCAGGAACTATTGATGCCGGGTTATCGGCGTTAAGGGGTGGGGCTTTAGGTCAGTTGTCGGGTTGGGGTTGGATTCAGAGTCTGCGGTCAGATCAGAGCCCCTCACCCCAGCCCTCTCCCAGAGGGAGAGGGGGCCGACCGAGGTGTCTGGCGTTTTACATCGACCTGAACGGCCGAGTCGATTATGGATTCGGTAAAGCAGGTTCACGTCGGCGGACATCGCCAATATCCCCCATTCAGTCCCCTCTCCCAGTGGGAGAGGGCTAGGGTGAGGGTGTGCTTCTAGCCCTTCATACCCAACCGCTTCGCCATCCGCCCAAGATTCGCCCGATCCAGCCCCAGCTCCCGCGCCGCACTCGCCCAGTTATCCTGATTCCGCTCCAGTGCCGCACTGATCAACCGCCGCTGATACTCCTCAGTCGCACTGCGCAAATCACCGTTAATCAACGGCGCCGTCGCTACAACATCGGCAGCCGCGGCGGCAGAGTTATCCACAACCTCACGCGGCAAATCCAGATCCGCTGCACTCAAACTCAAAATCTTCGGCCGCACTTTGCAGTTACCCAACGCCTTCAACGCACTGCGCCCAATCAAATGCTCCAGCTCGCGCACGTTGCCGGGCCAGGTATAAGCGAGCAGCGCTTCCTGCGCATCGCTGTTCAGACGCAGGCTATTAAGGCCCATGCGCGAACGGTTCTGCTCCAGAAAGAAACCGCTGAGCAACAACACATCACGCCCACGATCACGCAGCGCCGGCACACGCAGCGGGTACACACTCATACGGTGATAGAAGTCGGCACGATAGCGACCGCTGCGTACTTCCTCGGCCAAATCGCGGTTGGTCGCGGCGATCAAACGCACGTCGACTTGATGCTCTTTATCCGAGCCCAAACGCTGCAACTGCCCGCTCTGCAACACCCGAAGCAACTTGGCCTGCACCGTCAGCGACAGTTCACCCACTTCATCGAGAAACAGCGTGCCGCCATTGGCCAGTTCAAACTTGCCACGACGGTCGCTGGTGGCGCCGGTGAACGCGCCGCGCACATGGCCGAACAGTTCGCTTTCCACCAAGGTGTCCGGCAGTGCGGCGCAGTTGAGGCTGATGATCGGTTTGTCGGCGCGCGGTGAAGCGGCGTGGATCGCTTGCGCCACCAGCTCTTTGCCGACTCCGGTTTCGCCAGTGATCAATACAGTCAGATCGCTGCCGCCGACCAGGTTGATCTCTTCGACTAAGCGTTTGAGCGCTTTGCTCTGGCCGATCATTTCGCGGTTTTGCTGACCGCTGGCCTGACGGTACACCTCGGCGCGCTGATGCTCATCTTCCGCGCGAATCGCCAGGCGCTCGATGCGCTCGGCCGCGTTGACCGTGGCCGAGGCCAGACTGGCAAACGCTTGCAGGGCGTCCAGTTCGATCGGCTCGAAACGTTCCGGATCGAGCGCGTCGAGGGTGATCAGCCCCCAGAGTTTTTCATCGACAAACAGCGGGCAGCCGAGGCAGTCGTGGACTTCCAGATGTTCGTCGAGCCCATCGACCAAACCGTCATAAGGATCGGGCAAGTCGCTGTCGGCGGCGAAACGCGTTGGCCCGGCACCGGCCAGTAAAATTTCGAAACGCGGATGCTCGCTGACCTTAAAACGGCGGCCAAGGGTGTCGGTACTCAAACCATCGACTGCCAGCGGCACCAGCGATTCACCGTCGAGGCGCAACAACGCGGCGGCATCGCACGGCAGCAGGGCGCGCATGGCTTCGAGCAAGCGTCGATAACGCTCGCCCTCGGGCAGTTCGCGCGATAGGTCGGAGACTAATGGCAGTAAAGCGGTGAGCAGGGATTTGGCGGTCATGATCGTGTAGTCAAAGAGACAAGATGTAGTCGCGATGACTATAAAACCGTTTGAGTCGTTATGACTACGAATTTCTCAAGTCATTGATTTATATGAATTAAAAAGTTGGCACGGAAACTGATATGACTCAGATAACTTTTTCAAAAAGCTCAGGAGTCACTCTTATGCTTAGCGTCCAGGATCGTGCCATCGTCAAATCCACCGTGCCTCTGCTGGAAAGTGGCGGGGAAGCGCTGATCACGCACTTCTATCGCATGATGCTCTCTGAATATCCGGAAGTACGCCCTCTGTTTAATCAGGCGCACCAAGCCAGCGGCGATCAACCGCGTGCTCTGGCCAACGGGGTTTTGATGTACGCCCGCCACATTGATCAGCTTGATCAGTTGGGCGATCTGGTGGCGAAGATCATCAACAAGCATGTGGCCCTGCAGATTCTGCCGGAGCACTACCCGATTGTCGGTACCTGCCTGTTGCGGGCGATCTCTGAAGTGCTCGGTGACGAAATCGCCACCCCGGAAGTGATGAGCGCGTGGGGCGCGGCGTACGGTCAACTGGCCGACATTCTGATCGGTGCAGAAACAGCCATCTACGACGAGAAAGAACGCGCGGTCGGCGGCTGGCGTGGGGCGCGCGACTTCATCGTCGCGGCCAAAGTTGAAGAGAGCGCGGAAATTATCTCGTTCTACTTCGAACCTGCCGACAAAGGCGCGATTCTGGCAGCCGAACCGGGTCAGTACATCGGCATGAAGTTGATCCTCGATGGCGAAGAAATCCGCCGCAACTACTCGCTGTCGGCGCTGGCTAATAAAGGTCAGTACCGCATCAGCGTTAAACGTGAACCGGGTGGTCGTGCGTCGAATCACTTGCACGATCAACTGCACGTCGGCGCGAGCATTCAGCTGTTCCCGCCATCGGGCGAGTTCACCCTGACGGCCAGCGATAAACCGCTGGTGCTGATCAGCGGCGGTGTGGGTATTACACCAACATTGGCGATGCTCGAAGCGGCGCTGGAAACCGAGCGTCCGGTGCACTTTATCCACTGCGCGCGCAATGGCGGCGTGCATGCGTTTCGCGATTGGGTCGATGGCTTGGCGGCGCGTCATCCGCAGCTCAAGCGTTTCTACTGCTACGCCGAAGACGATGGCGTGAGCCCGGCAGCGGACAAGGTCGGCATGTTGAGCCTGGAGCAATTGGGCGAGTGGTTGCCGGAACAGCGTGATGTCGATGCTTACTTCCTGGGGCCGAAAGGCTTCATGGGCGCGATCAAGCGTCATCTGAAAGCGCTGGGTGTGCCGGAGCAGCAGAGCCGTTATGAGTTCTTCGGGCCGGCTTCGGCTTTGGAATGATCTGAGACCGAGTTGCCCCCTTCGCGAGCAAGCCCGCTCCCACAAGATTTGTGTTCGACGCAGATCCAATGTGGGAGCGAGCTTGCTCGCGAAGGCCGTTATGCGGTCTGTATTTGTGAAACATGATCCAAGGTTAATGAATCCTTAACCGCTTTATCGTTTATTCCCCCGGTGTAGACTTGCGACAACTTTCAGCCGCACGCCGGCTGAACCATGGACATACAAGGGAAACGCGATGAGCGAGGAAACAATGCGGTTGGGACGTGAGCGGCGCTTTCTGGTGCTGTTGGGCATCATCTGCCTGGCGCTGATCGGTGGGGCGTTGTACATGCAGATCGTGCTCGGTGAAGCGCCATGCCCGCTGTGCATCTTGCAGCGTTATGCGTTGCTGCTGATTGCGATCTTCGCGTTCATCGGCGCGGCCATGCGCACGCGTCGCAGCATCACCGTGTTCGAAGTGCTGGTGGTGATTTGCGCACTGGCTGGCGCTGCCGTCGCCGGGCACCACGTGTACACGCAGTTCTATCCGGCAGTGAGCTGTGGCATCGATGTGCTGCAGCCGATTGTCGATGATCTGCCGCTGGCGAAGATCTTCCCGCTGGGCTTCCAGGTGGATGGTTTCTGCTCGACGCCGTACCCGCCGATCCTCGGCCTGTCGCTGGCGCAATGGGCGCTGGTGGCGTTCGTGCTGGTGGTAATTCTGGTGCCGCTGCTGACCTCGCGTAACCGCAAGGCACTGCGCTGAGTCAACTATTCGGCAAGCAAGCCGATACAGAAAACGCCTCGATTTGCGGATCAGTAAATCGGGGCGTTTTGCATTTCAGAGACTTTGTGAAAACACCGTGACGAACGGCAACGGAGGGTGCGACAGGTGTGCGACATGTTGTCACACGCGGTGTGTCGCAGGGCTTCGCGAGGGGCCGGATTGGCCTCCTGTTACACAAAAACATTGGTCTGTTTCGGCAATTTTCTGCTTTTAAGCACAAACGCTCGAACAGGCAGTTTTAACACGCTCTGGCAAATGGCCAGAGCCCTTGTGTTATCGGGCTTTACGCTGATATCGACGTGGGAAAAAGCCATCAGAGCTGTCTGAACTGAGGCGGGTAGACCTACAATTTTTGGTGTTTTTGTTGAGAATCGATTTCGATAACATGTGGAACTTTTGCAAAAATGGCGATGGATTGTTGCTCGAATGGATAAAAATTATTTCGGGATAAGACATGGTGTATAGGGCGCTACCTATCTACAATCGCCCGCACTGAATTCCCGGCACTGTTCAGCCTTTATTAAGGAGGCGAGCAGGAAGTCGGGTGTCGAGTGAGTCGTTAGGCTTCCAAGACACCCAGGTGTCGGTGCCTTCCAACTTTCCGCACCAAATGGAATTGGTCTGTAACTAGGCCTTTGACCACGAATTCGAATAAGAACTCACCGCTGTCCCAGGATTTGTCGAGCGTCTGACGCGAGACGGGCGGCCCTTATTCAATCCAAAGAAAATGCCAACCCTTGGCAGGGTGAAGTGTTGGCGATCAAAACCCAACTGCATTGCGCAAGCTGCTTTAGAGGTCGTGAGATGAGTAAAAACAGGTACCCCAGATTACTAGGCCTAGTGCCGCTGCTCGGCACGTTGTTGCTGGGAGGCTGCAACATGACCTTGCTCAATCCAACGGGCCAGGTCGGCCTGGAACAGCGCAACCTGATCATCACCGCGACCCTGCTGATGCTGTTGGTCGTTGTGCCGGTTATCGTCATGACCTTCCTGTTCGCCTGGAAATACCGCGCGTCGAACAAGAACGCTGTCTACACCCCGAAATGGTCGCACTCGACCAAAATCGAAGTGGCGGTGTGGACCATCCCGGTTCTGATCATCATTGCCCTGGGTTACATCACTTACATCTCGACTCACGAGCTGGATCCGTATCGTCCGATCGAATCCGACGTCAAGCCTGTGACCATCGAAGTGGTCGCGTTGGACTGGAAGTGGCTGTTCATCTACCCGGAACAAGGCATCGCCACGGTCAACAAGATCGTGTTCCCGGCGCACACGCCAATCAACTTCAAGATCACCTCTGACGCTGTGATGAACTCGTTCTTCATCCCGGGTCTGGGCGGCCAGATCTACGCGATGGCGGGCATGCAGACCAAGCTGCACCTGATCGCGGACCGTAACGCTGAAATGGACGGTATCTCCGCCAACTACAGCGGCGCGGGTTTCACCGGCATGAAGTTCAAAGCTATTTCCACCACTCAGGAAGATTTCGACGCCTGGGTAAGTGAAGTCAAGAAGTCACCTAAACAGCTTGATCAAGCTGAATACGCAGCCCTTGCCAAGCCAAGCCAGAACAACCCAGTCGAGCTCTACTCCTCGGTCACGCCGAACCAGTTCCAGATCATCGTCGACAAGTACGAAGGTATGAAGCCGGGCAAGCCGCTGAAGCACGAGAAGAAAGAGAAAGAAGTGGCGGCCACGGAAATTGACTCGAGTTCGCATTCAGCTGCCGGGGCAGAGGAGTAAACGATGTTTGGTAAATTAAGTTGGGAAGCAGTCCCATTCCACGAGCCGATCGTGATGGTGACCATCGCCATGATCGCCCTCGGTGGTCTGGCGCTGTTCGCTGCAATCACCTACTTCAAGAAGTGGACGTACTTGTGGACCGAGTGGCTGACTTCGGTTGACCACAAGAAAATCGGCGTGATGTACATCATCGTCGCCATGGTCATGCTGCTGCGCGGTTTTGCCGACGCCATCATGATGCGTACCCAGTTGGCCATGGCCACCGAGGGTTCGCCTGGCTACCTGCCACCTGAACACTATGACCAGATCTTCACCGCTCACGGTGTGATCATGATCATCTTCATGGCGATGCCATTCTTCACCGGCCTGATGAACCTTGCAGTGCCGCTGCAGATCGGCGCGCGTGACGTTGCGTTCCCGTTCCTGAACTCCCTGAGCTTCTGGCTGTTGGTGTCCGGCGTTGTGCTGATCAACCTGTCCCTGGGCGTTGGCGAATTCGCCAAGACCGGTTGGGTTGCTTATCCACCGCTGTCGGGTCTGCAGTACAGCCCTGGCGTGGGCATGGACTACTACATCTGGGCGCTACAGTTATCCGGGTTAGGTACGACGTTAACCGGGGTTAACTTCCTCGCGACCGTACTGAAAATGCGTACCCCTGGCATGAAACTGATGGACATGCCGATCTTCACCTGGACCTGCACCTGGGCAAACGTTCTGATCGTGGCTTCGTTCCCGATCCTGACCGCTACCCTGGCACTGCTGACCCTTGACCGTTACATGGATTTCCACATTTTCACCAATGAACTTGGTGGCAATCCAATGATGTACGTCAACCTGTTCTGGGCGTGGGGCCACCCTGAGGTTTACATCCTGATCCTGCCGGCATTCGGCATCTTCTCGGAAGTGATCTCGGCGTTCACCGGCAAGAAACTGTTCGGCCACCACTCGATGATCTACGCCTCGGGCGCGATCTCGGTACTGGGCTTCATGGTTTGGCTGCACCACTTCTTCACCATGGGTTCGGGTGCAAGCGTCAACGCCTTCTTCGGTCTGGCGACGATGCTGATTTCCATCCCGACGGGTGTGAAGCTATTTAACTGGCTGTTCACCATCTACCAGGGCCGTCTGCGCTTCACCAGCCAGGTGCTGTGGACTCTGGGCTTCATGGTGACCTTCGCCATCGGCGGCATGACCGGCGTACTGCTGGCCATCCCGGGTGCTGACTTCGTTCTGCACAACAGCCTGTTCGTGATCGCGCACTTCCATAACGTGATCATCGGCGGTGCGGTATTCGGTTACATCGCAGGTTTCGCGTTCTACTTCCCGAAAGCGTTCGGCTTCAAGCTGCACGAAGGCTGGGGTAAAGCAGCGTTCTGGTTCTGGATCTCCGGCTTCTTCGTCGCGTTCATGCCGCTCTATGCACTGGGCTTCATGGGCATGACCCGTCGTCTGAACGCCACCACCAACCCTGAGTGGGTACCGTACCTGTACGTTGCCATGTTCGGTGCGGTGATGATCGCTGTCGGTATCGCCTGCCAACTGATTCAGCTGTACGTCAGTGTGCGTGACCGCAACAAGCCAGAGAACATTTGCGATCACGGTGACCCGTGGAATGCACACACTCTGGAATGGTCGACTTCGTCGCCTCCGCCGTTCTACAACTTCGCTGTGCTGCCAAAAGCTGACTGCATCGACCCGTTCACCGAAGCCAAGGAAGACGGTACTGCGTACCAGCGTCCGGCCAAGTACGAGCCGATTCACATGCCGAACAACACCGCCACTGGCGTGGTGATGGGCGCACTGTTGACCGTCTTCGGTTTTGCCATGATCTGGCACATCTGGTGGCTGGCCATCGCGAGCCTGGTAGGCACTGTTGTCTACTTCGTGATCCACGCTGCACGTGACGACCAGGGCTATATGGTTCCGGTTGAAACGATCGAACGTATCGAAGCCGAGCAGCACAAGCGTCTGGTCGCGGCAGGGAAAATCCCGGCCAATGCCACCCGTGTTGAAACCTCGTTGGAACAGGCTTAAACCATGTCGAATTTAGTGACCAATGCTGGACACGCCCATGGTGAACATGGGCACGATGACCATCACCACGATTCGGGCGAGATGACCGTATACGGTTTCTGGCTCTACCTGATGACCGACTGCATTTTGTTTGCGTCGATCTTCGCGGTATACGCGGTACTGGTAAACAACGTCGCCGGTGGCCCGTCGGGCCACGACATCTTTGAACTGCCATACGTGCTGGGCGAAACCGCTCTGCTGTTGTTCAGTTCGATCACCTACGGCTTCGCCATGCTGGCGTTGTACAAAGGTAAGAAGCAGCAGGTTCTGGGTTGGTTGTTCATGACCTTCCTGCTGGGCGCAGGCTTCATCGCCATGGAGATCAACGAGTTCCACCTGCTGATCTCCGAGGGCTTCGGTCCTAGCCGTTCGGGCTTCCTGTCCGCGTTCTTCACCCTGGTCGGTACCCACGGTCTGCACGTATCCGCGGGTCTGATCTGGATGGGCATCATGATGTACCAGGTCAACAAGCACGGCCTGACGGCGACCAACAAGACCCGTCTGAGCTGCCTGAGCCTGTTCTGGCACTTCCTGGACGTGGTGTGGATCTGCGTATTCACCGTTGTTTACCTGATGGGGACCCTGTAATGGCTAACGCACACTCCCATGACAGCCACGACGACGCCGGCCACGGCAGCGTCAAGTCCTACGCGATCGGCTTCATCCTGTCGGTGATCCTGACTGCGATCCCGTTTGCTCTGGTGATGTACCCGTCGTTGCCGAAGTCGATCACGCTGATGATCGTTCTGGCCTTCGCCGTGATCCAGGTGGTTGTCCACCTGGTGTACTTCCTGCACCTGGACCGCTCGGCTGCGCAACGTAACAATGTGATCGCCTTCGTGTTCGCCGCGATTGTGATCGTGCTGCTGGTTGGTCTGTCGTTGTGGATCATGTTCAGCATCCACACGTACATGATGGCGAAGTGAGGTAGACCCGATGTCGCTTAAGCACTTTATCCAAATCACCAAACCGGGGATCATTTTCGGTAACGTGCTTTCTGTGGCAGGCGGGTTCTTCCTGGCCTCGAAAGGGCATGTCGATCTGGCGGTGTTTCTGGCAGCCATGATCGGCACGTCCCTGGTCGTCGCCTCCGGTTGCGTGTTCAACAATTGCATCGACCGCGACATCGACCTGAAGATGGAACGCACCAAAAATCGCGTGCTGGTGCAGGGCTTGATCTCCCTGAAACTGGCACTGGTTTACGCGACCATCCTTGGTGTTCTCGGCGTTGCCTTGTTGTACAAGGTGGCCAACCCGTTGGCTGCCCTGTTCGCCGTAATCGGCTTTGTTATCTACGTCGGCTTCTACAGCCTGTACCTCAAGCGCAAGTCGGTTCACGGCACGCTGGTGGGCAGTCTGTCGGGCGCCATGCCGCCAGTGATCGGTTACGTTGCCGTAACCAACAGCTTCGACATGGCCGCGCTGACGCTGCTGGTGATGTTCAGCCTGTGGCAGATGCCGCATTCCTACGCCATCGCAATCTTCCGCTTCAACGATTACCTGGCCGCATCGATTCCGGTGCTGCCAGTGAAGCGCGGCATTCAAGTGGCCAAGAAGCACATCCTGCTCTACATCCTGGCGTTCCTCGTAGCGACCTTGATGCTGACCTTCAGCGGCTACGCCGGCATGAGCTACCTCGCTGTCGCCGCGGCCATGGGCATGTACTGGTTGTACATGGCCTGGACTGGCTACAAAGCGGTGGATGACACGGTCTGGGCACGCAAGCTGTTCGTGTTCTCGATCTTCACCATCACCGCGTTGAGCGTCATGATGTCCCTGGACTTCAAGGTGCCGGCGGAGCTGCTGCTGACGTACGCGCCGTAAGGTTTAAAGGCTTGAAGAAAAACCCCGCACATTGAGAGATGTGCGGGGTTTTTTGTTGGGTGAGTTAAGGGACTCGCCTCATGAACTCATCAAACAGTGGAACAGTAAACGCGAGCGTAAAACTGGAATCAGCAGTTGTTTTAGCTCTGCACCATCGTGGGCTTCCTGCATCTCGGCGAGATAGCCTTGAGACACTGCTCTGTCTTTAATTTGATTCAGAAGCACTGTTTTCCCGACGCCCCGCAGTCCCAATACCATTAGAGACTTAGCATGCTTGCCGCGTTTGATTCGTGCGAGTGCGGTGTTAGCCGTTTCCAGTACCTCGGATCGCCCCGCGAGCTCTGGGGGAGAAACGCCGGCTCCGGGATTGAAGGGATTTGTATTCTTGTCCACGGCTTAATCTCATACGAACTTATAGATAGTTATAGTGAGATATGGCTATAACTATAAATAAGTTGCTAGATGGTTGCTCCAGAGGCGATGCCGGGAGCAAATTTTGATGTTAGTAACGACCTTGACCGGGGTCGCCGAGAGAGGCAATCGTAGCGATGTGCTGGCCGAGAGTTGATCGCGCAGGTTCGAACTGACAAAGCCTTTAAAATCAGTCACTGGAGAGGCGGTTGCGCAGTGATCCCGAAATCTCTAGATTTGGATCCAAATATTTCGATGGGTTCGTCGGTGTTTTTAGTACGGCGTTCATCTGTCGTAACTCGTGGTTAAATCATAAAAAGGCTGGGCGACATGACTGAGAGGATGACCTGCGACGAACGCTTTATTGCCCTGGCACAAGAGCTGAATTACGACATCTATGGCGAGAACACGGCTGGCGGTAATTACGCGCCGCTGATTCGTCATCATGATGAGTTGTACATCAGCGGGATGGTGCCGCGCACTCACGGCAAGATTCAGTATCCCGGTCGCGTCGGGCTGGAGTTGACGCTCAAGGATGCGCAGGCGGCGGCGAGCATCAGTGCGATGCGCTGTCTGGCGCTGATTGTTGATGCGGTGGGATCGCTGGACAAGATCAAGGCGTTGTTGCGGGTCACGGTGTATGTGAAGTCGACGCCGGATTTCGTCGATTTGAGTGAAGTGGCCAATGGTGCTTCGGATGTGTTCAGCCATGTGCTCGGTGATGCCGGGCGGCATACGCGGACGACGGTGGGGGTGTATCAGTTGCCGAAGAATGCGGCGATTGAAGTGGACATGATTGTGGCGTTGCATCCTGCGGTTTGATTCTGATTTCGCGACTTGCCCTCACCCTAACCCTCCCGAAACGTCGGACCGCCCGTAGGGAGAGGGTACTGACCGAGGTGTCTTGAGCTATTCATCGACCTGCAAGACCGTGGCGATTGTGGATTCGGCACAGCACGTTCATTTCGGCGTACTTCTACAATATCCCCCAATCGGCCCCCTCTCCCTCGGGAGAGGGCTGGGGTGAGGGGCCTCGGTGTAGGCCATCCCACTAAACCCAAGCCGAAAACCAAAAAGCCCCGCACTGAATCCCAGTGCGGGGCTTTTTCGTCAGCGCTGAAAATTACTGCGCAGCGATGCTGTATCCATCAAACGCTGTCTGCTTCTGCAGTGCAGTGATGATGTTCTTGCGGTTCACGGCCTGCTCGGCGCCGTCGTTATCAACGAAGACTTCGCTTTCCAGTTCCGCCTCTTCGCCTTCACCGACGAAGGTGAAACCGAGGAACTCCAGCGCTTCACGATCAACATTCAGACGCGAACGCGGTGTGCGCAGTGGCAGGGTCACGCTGATGCCGTCTTTGCTGATGGTGAAGATTTCGACTTCTTTCTTCTTCGCAGCCTTGCTCTTGCCGCCACTCGGGTTGCTGATCGCCTGATGGGTCTGATTCAGCACTTTGAGGGCCAGGCCGTAAACGATTTCCTGGAACGCCGGATCGTCCTTGAAGCTGGACAGGATGCGGCCAATCGAAAACTTGCTGCTCAGGTCTTCAAGGGCGGCGAGGTCAGCGGCTTCGGCGTCTTTCAGAGCTTTGAGTTCGCCCATCAGCTCGTAAGCCTTGTCGTCGTCGAAGCTGTCGTGAGCGTGACGGATCGCGGCGCGCAGTTCGCGGATCTGGTCGCTTTCGCGGGTCGACTGGAACGCGTCCAGCACCATCTCGCTGATGATTTTGGCTTGTGGCAGGTGTTGTGAAAGATTGATGGAGTTTTCGTATTCCGCTTTGGACGATTCGGTGACTACGGATTCAGCGGTGTTGAAATCGGACATTGAAATTTCACTACTTTTTAACTTGAGTGGAGATGAGCAAGCCCGAGGGCTTTTTCAGGTCGACTAATTTAGGGGAGCGGGGCGGCGTTGTCACGGAGCAACGGGCCGGCGGTCTCAACTATTTGGCCGGGGTGTGCAGATTCATTGAACGTACCATCCATTGCTCGGCGGTTTGCTGATCCGTTGGCAGCGAAAAGCGAAACGTCGCGCCGCGCCCATTAACGTCCAGCAACTGAATGTCGCGTCCATGCAATTGCAAGATGCGGTGCACGATGCGCAGACCCAAGCCGCCATCCCGTCGCGCGCCACCGATATTGAACGGGCGCAGGAACAGCCCTTCGCGCAATTCAGGCGCAATGCCTGGGCCGGTGTCGCTGACCGTAACATCGACCAAAGCGCCATGGGGTTTCAGATCAAGTTCAATTTCGCCGCCCTGTGGCGTGTGCCGCAACGCGTTATCCACCAGATTGGTCAGCACCCGTTCGATCAGTCCAAGGTCGGCGCAGACCGTTGGCAGGTTTGGCACAAACTGCGCCTTGAGTTCGACCTGTCGTGCCTCGGCCGTCAGTTCGAATTTCTGAAAGATATCCTGCACCAGATCGGTCAGAGAGAAGCGTTCGAGCACCGGTTGCACAAACCCGTGTTCCAGCCGCACCAGTTCCAGCAGCGATTGCGCCAGACCGCCGACCTTGCGGCTCTGATCCAGCGCGATGCCCAGATAACGCCGGCGTTCTTCCGGTGACAGCGTGGCGTCCTTCAGTGACAGGGTTTCAAGATAACCGTGCAGCGAGGCCAGTGGCGTGCGCAGGTCGTGGGAAATATTCGCCACCAGTTCGCGGCGTTCCTGATCTTGACGGGTCAATGAGCGCCACTGTTCGCCGAGACGGTTTTGCATCTGTCGGAAAGCTGCGTCGAGAACGGCAATTTCATCCGGGTCGGCGGATTTATCCACAGGCGCTGTGACCGGTTGCGGTGCGCCATCGATATCAAAACGGCTGACGGTATCGGTGAGTCGCCGCAACGGTCGGGTAATCAGATTGAATGCGGTGAGGCCGGCGATCAAACACAGCAGCGCGACCAGTCCGATCGACAGCAGTGCCGTGTTGAGCGCGGCGCTGGTCGCCCCACGTTCGGCGAAACGGTCGTGTTCTTCGCTAAGCAACACCACGTACAGATAGCCGGCGGGTTTGCCGTTGACCTTCAGCGGTGCGGCGCTGAAGACTTTGCGTCCGTCCACGCTGCGCGGATCGTCGCCGAGGATCGGCAAGGGCTGGTCGTTGAGCAACTGGCGGATCGGCGCTAGATCGACCTGCTGCCGAAGTATCCGGCCTTCAGGCGCGGCGCTGCCGACAACCTTCCCCTCACCGTCGAGCAAATACACTTCGACACTCGGATTGACCAGCATCAACTGGCTGAACAGTTGGCGCACGGCACCGGGCATCAAGCCGTTGCTGTCCATCAGCACGGTGTCGTGGGCGATGTGTTGCGCCAGATCCCTCGACAACCCTTGCACCACTTCCAGTTCATGCATCTTGCTGGAGCGCACCTGCAGCCACGCTGATGTGCCGCAGCACACCAGCAGCAACACGGCGAAAACGATAGACAGGCGCTGCGTCAGGGTCAGTTTCATGACTGCTCGGTACCGAATTTATAACCACGGCCCCACACGGTGAGGATGCGCGTCGGCTGTGCCGGGTCTTTTTCGATCTTTGCCCGCAGACGATTGATATGGGTATTGACCGTGTGTTCGTAACCCTCGTGGCTGTAACCCCAAACGGCGTTAAGCAAATCCATGCGCGAGAAGACTTTGCCCGGTTGGCGGGCGAAGAAATACAGCAGGTCGAACTCCCGTGGCGTCAGATCCAGGCGCTGACCGTCGAGGCTGACGTCGCGGGTGATCGGGTCGATGCTCAGCCCATCGAGAATGAGGCTGCCGGCATCCATCTTCAGATTGCGCGCCATCGCATCGATCCGGCGCAACAGCGCTTTGACCCGCGCCACCAGTTCCAGCATCGAAAACGGTTTGGCCAGATAGTCATCGGCACCCAGTTCCAGCCCCAGAATCCGGTGCAATTCGCTGGAGCGCGCGCTGGTGATGATGATCGGGGTGTAGCGCGCCATGGCCCGGGCGCGGCGGCAGATTTCCAGACCGTCGACCCCCGGCAACATCAGGTCGAGGATCAGCGCGTCCCAATGGCCTTGTTGCAACAGGCGCATGCCCTCGTCGCCGTCGGCGCTGTGGGTCACCTCGAATTGTTCATCCCGCAAATGCAGGCAAATCAGGTCGGCAATGTGCTGGTCGTCCTCGACCACGAGAACGCGTTTGGGCTGTTCCATGAAGCTCAATCCTTCGGCGCGATTGACGCATTGTGCGGGTTTTTCCGGTGGCGAGTTATCACGAATTCGTTAACTCCCTGTGAGGATTTGGCGATTAATCCAAGCCTAGGCTGTGTTCCATGAAGAGCACTTGGAATTTTCGGAGGCGGCCATGTTTTCACGGCGACAGATTCTGTTAGCGGGCGGCGGGCTAGGGGTTGCAGCCTTGGTCGCGGGTGTATTGCCAAAATTGTCGACCAGCGCTGCAGTGGTCAGCGCAGCGCAGGCGGACGAAATGTTTGAAGTGACGCACAGCGACAGTGAATGGCATTCGATCCTGAGCGACGAGCAATACCAGATCCTGCGCGAAGAGGGCACCGAACGCGCCTACACCAGCCCGCTGAACAACGAGCATCGGGTCGGCACTTTTGCCTGCGCCGGTTGTGATCTGGCGCTGTTTTCCTCCGCGACCAAATTCGACAGCCGCACCGGTTGGCCGAGCTTCTGGGCGCCATTGGAGCGTGCGGTGGCGGTGCGCCAGGATCGATCGTTCGGCATGTCGCGCGAAGAGGTTCACTGCCGGCGTTGCGGCGGTCACCTGGGGCATGTTTTCGACGACGGCCCGAAACCCACCGGTCTGCGCTATTGCATGAATGGCCTGGCCATGACCTTCAAAACCGTGGCGGCGTAAGCCATGAAGCGCGGGCGATCTTCACCTCACACAGGACAAATCTATGTGGCTCTTGGTTCTCGCTTATCTCGGTGGTGTGCTGACGATCGTCAGCCCCTGCATCCTGCCGGTTCTGCCTTTTGTCTTCGCTCGCACCGGGCAGCCGTTTATCAAGAGTGGCTTGCCGCTGCTGGCGGGGATGGCGCTGACCTTTGCGCTCGTCGCCTCGTTGGCGGCGGTGGGCGGCGGTTGGGTGGTGCAAGTCAATCAGTACGGGCGCTGGCTCGCGTTGCTGTTCGTTGCGCTGTTCGGGCTGACTTTGCTGCTGCCGCGTGTGGCCGAGCGCCTGACCCGGCCACTGGTATCGGCCGGCAGTCGTCTGTCGCAAGCTGCCGGGCAGGACAATCGCCCGCGTCCCGGCGCTTCGTTTCTGATCGGGGTCGCCACGGGGCTGCTCTGGGCGCCTTGCGCGGGGCCAATCCTCGGCTTGATTTTGACCGGTGCCGCGCTGCAAGGGGCAAGCATCGCCACCACGCTGTTGTTGCTCGCTTACGCGGCGGGTGCCGCGACCTCATTGGCCGCAGCGCTGTTGCTGGGCGGTAAGGTTTTCGCCTTCATGAAGCGTTCGATTGGTACCGGCGAGTGGATTCGTCGTGGCCTCGGCGCGTTGATGTTGGCCGGGGTGGCAGCGATCGCTTTGGGTCTTGATACCGGCATTCTCGCGCGGATATCGACCGCGTCTACCGGAGGGCTCGAGCAAGCATTGGTTGGCAAGCTTTCAGCAAAAAAACCTGATGCGAACGGCACGATGATGGCGCAGATTCCGCCGGCAGATGAGTTGGCGAACGGCAGCATGATGGCCGCCGGCAGCGCGATGAAAATGGCTGCGAAAGCACCGGGCACATTGCCGGTCGAAGGCCAGTTGCCGCCGCTCGACGGCGCCGTGCAATGGCTCAACTCGCCGCCGCTGGATGCGCAAGCGTTGAAGGGCAAAGTCGTGCTGGTGGATTTCTGGACGTACTCCTGCATCAACTGTTTGCGCACCCTGCCTTACGTCAAAGCCTGGGCGGAAAAATATCGCGATCAGGGACTGGTGGTGATCGGCGTACACGCGCCGGAATTCGCTTTCGAACGCGATGTAGGAAACGTCACCAGAGCCATGAAGGAATTGGGCATCAACTATCCGGTGGCCATCGATAACGACTACAAGATCTGGCGCGCTTTCAACAACGAATACTGGCCGGCGCATTACTTTGCCGACGCCCAGGGACGCATTCGTTACCACCACTTTGGTGAAGGGGACTACGCCGAATCGGAACGCGTCATTCAACAACTGTTGCGTGAAGCCGGTTCGAAATCCGTCGCCGATGGCTTGATCAATGCTGACGCCAAAGGCGTGCAACTGGCCCCGGACATGAACGAAGTGCAATCGCCGGAAACCTACTTGGGCTACCAGCGCGCAGAACATTTCGTGCCCGAAACTAGCTTGGTGCCCAACAAAGCTTCCGTCTATGTACCGCCGGCCAATCTGGCCCTGAATGACTGGAGCCTCGGCGGCCAATGGAACGTCGGCGCCGAACGCGCCACCGCCAGTGCCACGGCCAGCCGCATCGTTTACCGCTTCCATGCCCGCGACCTGCATCTGGTGCTCGGGCCGGGCGCGGATGGCAAACCGGTGCGCTTCAAAGTGTCGATTGATGGTCAGGCCCCGGGCGATGCGCATGGCGTCGATGTCTCCCCCGACGGCGCTGGCCAAGTCACCGAACAGCGTTTGTATCAGTTGGTGCGGCAGTCCGGCGGCGTGAAGGATCGAACCTTCAGCATCGAATTTCTCGACCCCGGTGTTTCCGCCTACGCCTTTACCTTCGGTTGATCAGGAGTGACAGACATGAAAACCCTATTCACATGGCGTCGTATGTTGCTGGCCGTTGCGGTCGTCGGCGTGATCGGCCAGGTCTCAGCGTTCTCCTTTGGCGGCGAAGACGCTGTGGCCATCCCGCCACCCACACTTGATGAAGTCACCCAGGCCCACAGCGAAACCGCCGTGTTTGCGGGCGGTTGTTTCTGGGGCGTGCAGGGTGTTTTTCAACACGTCAAAGGCGTGCAGAAAGCCGTTTCGGGATACGCCGGTGGCGCGGCCAACACCGCTGAATACGAGCGAGTCAGCGGCGGCGATACCGGCCACGCGGAATCGGTGCAAGTCACCTTCGATCCGACGCAGGTCAGCTACGGCGACCTGTTGCAGATCTACTTCTCGGTGGCCCACAACCCGACCGAACTCAACCGGCAAGGCCCGGACAGCGGCACGCAATATCGCTCGGCGCTGTTCCCGATCAATGCCGATCAGCAGAAGGTCGCACAGGCCTACATCACGCAACTCGATGCGGCCCATGCCTTCAGCAAACCGATCGTCACCAAACTGGAAAGCTACAACGGTTTTTACCCGGCAGAGGATTATCACCAGGACTTCCTGACCGAACATCCGAGCTATCCGTACATCGCGATCAACGACATGCCGAAAGTGGCGAATTTGAAGCAAATGTTTGCGGAGCGTTATCAGGAAAAACCGGTGTTGGTGAAGGGCGGGTCGTGATCGAGGCCCGTTACTTTAGTCGTGGTCGCTCCATCGCAATCACTGACGTTTCAAACCCCAGACTGGCAAAGAACGCTTCAGCCCCGTCACGCCCGGCACGCAGCACCCAGGTGATGTCGGGGTTGTCGCCCATCACATGTTCAACCAGCGCTCGACCCACGCCTTCTCGCCGATGGTGGTCATCAACGACCACCATCGACAGGTAACCGTTGGATAAACCGTCGCTGATGCCCCGGGCGAAACCGATGATTTGCGCATCTTTCAGTGCGACTGCCGTTCGCTGTGAGTTATGGATCAGATGGGCAAAATGCTCAGGTGAGCCGACGCGATGTCCCCAGCCATGCTGTTGCAGAAACAGCCGCACTGATTCAATTTCGCCGGGATGCAAATCGCGTACGTTCAGTGTGTTTTCCATTTCAGATTACGTCCTTGTTCGTCGTTGTTTCGAGAGTAGTTGAAGCACGCGCGGAGTCAGGATTTCCCCCACATGCGCATGGCAAATTCAACGAACCGCCGCAGCTTCGGCAGTCGATAGCGATCCTGCGCGTACAGCAAATGCATCGGCCTGCTCGGTGCGTGGTAATCAGGGATGACCTTGACCAGTTTGCCTTCACGCAGATCCTGCTCGACCAGCGCATCCGGCAGCATGACGATGCCCATGCCGTTGCGCGCTGCCTGATGCAAACCGGCGGAGCTGTTGATCAGCATCGGCCCGCTGACGTCGACCATGATTTCCCCGTCCGGGCCGCTGAGTCGCCAGCGTTTTTCCACCGATTGCCAGTCATCACCGGCCGGATAGGCGAACGACAGGCAGTCGTGCTGCTGCAACTCTTCAGGCGTTTTCGGCATGCCGCGTCGCGCCACGTATTGCGGGGATGCGCACACGGTCAGGGTGTAATCGATCAAGGGCCGGGCGATCAGGTTCGACTCTTCGAAATTGCCCAGTCGAAATGCCACGTCGAGACCGCTTTCCAGCAAGTCCGGGCGGCCATTGGTCAGCACCACATCGAGTTTTACTTGTGGGTACAGCAGCGAATATTCGCTGAGCGCTGGCGCCAGACGTTCGACACCAAAAGTCAGCGGCGCGGTGATGCGCAACATGCCACGCGGTTGATCGAGGGCTTGTTCGGCAAGGGCTTCGGAGTCGGCGACCAGTCCCAGCACTTCCAGGCAGCGCTGATAATAAACGCTGCCAAACTCGGTCAGCCGCTGACGGCGAGTGGTGCGTTGCAGCAGTTGCACGCCCAGCCGTTGCTCCAGCGCGCGCAGGTGATTGCCGACCATCGTCGTCGACATGTCGCACTGCAATGCGGCCGCCGTCATGCTACCGGCTTCGACGACTTTGACGTAGACGCTCATCGACTGGAACAGATCCATTATCAAGTCCTGCTTATAAATGATCGAAGTTTTGCCGAGTTTATCCAGTTCAGGTGGCTAACCATACTGCCAGCACACCGACCTGCACTGGAGTTTGAAGTCATGACCGCCGCCCTGATGAACACTTACCAACCGCTGGCCCTGAGTTTTATTAAAGGCCTGGGCACCCGACTGTGGGATCAGGCGGGGCGCGAGTATCTGGACGCGGTTGCCGGGGTGGCCGTGACCAATGTCGGTCACTCGCATCCACGGATCGTTGCGGCGATCAGCGAGCAGGCGGGCCTGCTGCTGCACACCTCCAATCTCTACAGCATCGACTGGCAGCAACAACTGGCAAAGCGGCTAACTGAGTTGTCCGGAATGCAGCGCGCGTTCTTCAACAACTCCGGCGCCGAAGCCAATGAAACCGCGCTGAAACTGGCGCGCCTTTATGGCTGGCGCAAAGGTATCGAACAGCCGTTGGTGGTGGTGATGGCCAACGCTTTTCATGGCCGCACGCTTGGTACGTTATCTGCCAGCGATGGCCCAGCAGTGCGCTTGGGTTTCAATGACCTGCCGGGGGATTTCGTCAAAGTACCGTTCGGTGATTTTGATGCGTTGGAGCACGTGCGGCAGAAGCACGGCGAGCGCATCGTTGCGATTCTAATCGAGCCGATTCAGGGTGAGAGCGGCGTACAACTGGCACCGCCCGGTTACCTGAAAGCTTTACGTGAGGTATGCAATCGTCAGGCGTGGCTGCTGATGCTCGATGAAATTCAGACCGGCATCGGTCGCACCGGCCGCTGGTTTGCGTTCCAGCACGAAGGCATTGTTCCGGACGTGATGACGCTGGCGAAAGGACTGGGCAATGGCGTGCCGATCGGCGCGTGTCTGGCACGGGGCAGGGCGGCGGATCTGTTCACGCCGGGCAGTCATGGCAGCACGTTCGGTGGTAATCCGCTGGCCTGCCGGGTGGGTTGCACGGTGCTGGATATTATCGAAGAGCAGGGCTTGCTGGAGAACGCGCGGCTGCAGGGTGAGCGTCTGCTGACGCGGCTGCGTGCAGAACTGGCGGACAATCCCAATGTGCTGGCGATTCGAGGTTTGGGTTTAATGATCGGTATCGAGTTGAAGCAACCGGTTCGTGATCTGACGCTGATCGCCGCGCGTGATCATGGCTTGCTGATCAACGTCACGCGTGGCAAGACGATACGGCTGCTGCCACCGCTGACGATTGATGAGCGGGAGGTCGAGATGATTGGTCGAGTGATTGGACGGATCGTATCCGCGCACTAATGGATATCAGATAACCCTGTGGGAGCGGGCTTGCTCGCGAAAGCGTCGTGACAGTCGACGCACATGTTTAATGCTCGACCGCATTCGCGAGCAAGCCCGCTCCCACATTTGAAATCAGTAGGGCCTCAGTCCGGATAATCCGTCATATCCGGCGCCAGCATTCGCGTCTTCACCTTTCCGTTCGAGTTGTGCTGAAAAATCTCTCGCGGCTGCCCCTGTTCGTTGAAAAACACCTGGCCGATTCCCGCCGAATTCCACAAGCGTTCCCCTGCCTCTGCATGTTCAGGTGTGTACGGCACGATGCGCATCAGCCGGCGTTTGGTGAACCAGTTCAGCGGCGAGCGCGGCGAGTAGAGCCAGCGGTTGAGGCGGTCGAACCATTCCAGCAAGGTTGGCGGAAACTCGTTTTTGATCCCGCTGCTGGTGATCTGCCAGATCCGTGGGCCGGCCTTGCGGTGTCGGATAAGGACTTCGTAGACGAAGGAATAATGCACATCGCCGGACAGCACCACGTAGTTACCCGGTGTACGTGAGTGTCGGAAAATGTTCAGGATCACCTGTGCCGCGCCGCGATGGGCCATCCAGTTTTCCGCGTCGACCAGCAGCGGAAAACCGCACCAACTGAAGACCTTTTGCACGGTTTCGATCAGCTTGACGCCAAAGATCGGCGCCGGTGAAACGATGATCGCCGACGGGTGATCGAGCAGTTCCTGTTGCAGTTCGCTCAAGGCCTCCCAGTCGAGAAGTCCCGACGGTTGCTTGAGCGCCATCTCGCTGCGCCAGCGTCGGGTGCGGGTGTCGATGACTACCAGCGCGGGACTGCTCGGCAACACGAAATGCCAGTGCTGAAAGCGCAGCAAGTCATCGATCAGCGCGTCCTGCACCGGGCTGTCGAGGTATTGATCGTCGCCGCTGGCGCTCAAACCTTGAGTTTGCTTCAACAGATCGTTGAAGGCGTCCGGGTTATTGCCCCAGCCTTGGCACAACATATAAGCGATCAAAGCGTTGCCGATGATGCGTTTGGAGAACGGATGGCAGTAGGCCGTTTCCTCCCATTGCGCGGACAGATTCCAGTCATCGGTGATGTCGTGATCGTCGAAAATCATCAGGCTCGGCAGATGCGCGAGCGCCCGGGCGACGTTGCCCAGACCTGCTGTGAAGGTATCAATCCGCGTTTGTTCGAGCGTGTATCGTTTGAGGCGTTCGGGCGTGAGTGCTGGCGCTTGCGGATTAACCAGTGTCCACGCGGTTGGCGACCACACCAGCAAGTACATCGCCATGACTTCGGCGAGCGTCACCAGGTGATTGTCAGCGCTGCTGCTGGTGAAAATCGGCTTACGTGCGCCGCCGAAAAATCGCTCACGCAAAGTCTCGTTGCTCTCCAGCGCCGGTAACAAATCCGCACGGTGGTAGTAACTCGCCGGGTGTTCGTAGAGCTTGGCACTGTCGCTGACCACGGCGCCTTCGAGGTGCTCGTCGAACAGGCCAAGACGTGTAATCAATGCATGAATCGCGCGCAGCATCGGCCCGGCGACGTCATCGGCGTAGACCTGATCGCCGCTCATCATCAACAGCGCCGGGCGTTGTTGCGGGTCTATCTCGCGGGCCAGAAGCTCGTCGACGCAGAGCAAACCATCCGCCGCCGGGTGATGCGGTTTGCGGCAGGAGCCATGCAGCAACTGATCGATCCGCGAACGCACAATAAGGTTCGGACTTGTTGCGTTGCCATACAACAGATGCGGCGCCCAATCGGCGATGCCGTGGGTGTCGTCAATCAGCAGGTCGTAGTCGATGCGGGTGTCGCAGGGCAGGGCGCTTTCCAGGGTGACATCGATGAGATGGACAAACGCCTGGCGGCCTACGGGAATGACGGTGCATTTCGCCGCATCGAGAGGAATCTCTCCTACACCTTGCAGGCGCAAGGTCAGAGACAGTTGGCGCGTGCCGACCAGCCACAACACCAGCCGAGTCGGTTCCAGCCGTCGCAGCAGCGGGCCGGCCAAAACAGGTGGCAGCGGGGTCAGGTCATCAAGGGTTGCGGACATCCGGGGACAAAGCTCAAGGCGCACAGGTCGGCGATGATAGCGCAGCCGGCGCCTTGAACCCTTAAGTGAGGCTTAAGAGTCGGTTTTCTGTAGCTTCAGCGCCAACAGCTGCCATTCACCGGACGACGCCTGTTCTTGCACTGAGCAGTCGAAACGGTACGTGACATCGTCGCCGTTCATGTTGCGCGCGGTGACGCTGTTGCTGAAGGTGTACACCTGATTCTTGAAGCGCTGGGTGGTGATCGCCTTGCTGTCGGCAAAACGCGCCGAGGCCGGGAAGCGCAAGGTGCTGGTCACCAGCGGACTGCACATGACATAGGCGAGCATCGACTTGTCGCTGTCAGCGTCATGCCCGAGTTGTTTGCTCAGGGCGGTCAGGGCTTTGCGTCCTTGTTCGTCACTTTGATCCAGTACGGTTTTTTCCGAGATCGACGTCGGCGCGCGGCTGGCGTAGTTCGGCAGCAGCGCAGAATCCGGCGGCGATGGCGTGTTGTCCGGTTCGATGGCGGCGAAGTTCGGCGCGTTTTCGAGCGGAGCAGGTGCCGCCGCTGATTCGGATTCAGGCAGCAAAGAGGTCGGTTCGACGTTCTGCGCGACGGTGTTTTCGACCGGCGCCTGTTCAGCGCTGTGCCTGGATGGCAGCAGCGACAGCGTGATCGACAGCACCACCAACCCGACAATGAAACCGCCCGCTGCGCCGACGATATTGCCGTAGAACAGATTCCAGCTGCCGCGGTTCTTTACCACCCAGCGCCACATGAAACCCCAGGCGGCGATGAACGCCAGAAAACGCAGAAACTCCATTCGATCCTTTCCTTAACCTGCAAAAAGCTTGAAGCAGCGCGTGTTGAGACAGCGCGCTGTAGATGGACGGCAAGATATCAAAATCGGCGTCTGGCGCCACGAAGACATTCACCGACCGCTCAAACGAACGCTACGTCAGGGCGAAAAACGCCAGTGTAGTGATGCCCGCCGCGGTGCCGCAAAGGGCAGCCAAAAGCTGACGAGCGATTGGAGGTTCAACTTGCGAGCGGCGTGCGACCCACATCCATACGCCGATGAGCGCACCGGCAGTCGCCATCATTTCCATCAGGGTGCCGATAACGCCAGGCACCGGTGGCCGCGCTGAACCGAACAGTCCTGCACACAGTTGCGCACTGGTCAGGCCAACGATCAGCCCACTGATAGCGCCCAACACATTGGCAAGCAACAGATTCCAAGTCCCACGGACTTTGACCACCCACACCCACATCGCTGGCCAAACCACAAAGAACACCAACACATCCATCGAATTTCTCTCCTGAAATCAGTGCGGGTCGAAGCGCTTGATGCTCCAACCGACAGTGGACGGCAAGATAGCAAAATAGTAGCGTCGCGCCACGCTGGTCATCCTGGTAAAGGCTTTCCGGACGATATTTTTCTACTAGAAGTGCGTCACTGATACGAAGCACGACCAGGATGTTTTCTCGAACAGAAGGATGGACAGATGATCGACTTCAACAACAAAGGCTTCTTCAAGCTCAAGCAAAACGATGAGTACGCGCAACGCGTGACCGAGCTATTGCTCGATGGGGAAGAGGTCATCGACTCCTACAAGTCGATGCGCGATGGCGTGGTGTTTACCAACAAACGCATCATCGCCGTCAACGTTCAAGGCATCACCGGCAGCAAGAAAGACTTCACGTCGCTGCCGTATAAAAACATCGTCGCGTATTCCGTGGAAACTTCGGGGACGTTCGATCTGGACTCGGAGCTGGAGATTTACTTTTCGTCGCTGGGGAAAGTGAAATTCGAATTCACCGGGAAGACCTCGATGGTCGAGATTTCGAAGTACATCTCAAAGTACCTGTTCTAAAGAATGTCTTTGAGATAACCCTTCAGCGCGAGGAGCGGCGGATCAAGCTGCTCCAGCGACTGCGCCTGCCTGAGATCGGCTGACAACTTGTGCAGTTCACGCCCCAACGGTTTCTCGACACCGCCCAATGCATCCAGCGCCAGGCCGAGGCACTCATTCATCTTCAATTGAATAGTCTCGACATCGCCACGTTTCACCAACAACTCGAAAATATCTCGCTGGTAGTCACCCATGACCATGTCATCGCGCAGGATCGGGCTCAGGCCTTCTTCCTCGTACGCGAGTTTCAGGGAGAACAGAGCGACTGTTTCCAGTGACGTTTCCATGGTGTTGATCCTTGGGGTTTTCGTCGATCGAGAAGCTGAAGGTCAAAAGATCGCAGCCTGCGGCAGCTCCTACGGGGGCAGGGGCTTTATTGCAGGCGAAAAAAAAGGCCTTGCTAAGCAAGACCTTTCTTAATTTTGGTGCCCCGAGGGAGACTCGAACTCCCACTCCTTTCGAAAACGGATTTTGAATCCGCCGCGTCTACCAATTCCGCCATCAGGGCTCAATGGCGGCGAAGTATAGAGATGAGATTACCGTTGGTCAATCACGTTTCATGGTCTATTTTCGATATTTCCGCTAAACTTTCCGGCCCTGCTAGACGAACCCCATCATGCGTGTTGCTGACTTTACTTTCGAGCTCCCTGATTCGCTGATCGCTCGCCACCCTTTGGCCGAGCGTCGCGGTAGTCGCCTGCTGACCCTTGATGGGCCGAGCGGCGCCCTCGCACACCGTCAATTCACTGATTTGCTTGAGCATTTGCGCCCGGGCGATTTGATGGTGTTCAACAATACCCGCGTGATTCCGGCGCGGCTGTTCGGGCAGAAAGCGTCCGGCGGAAAGCTGGAAATCCTCGTCGAACGCGTACTCGATACGCACCGCGTGCTGGCCCATGTGCGCTCCAGCAAGTCGCCGAAGCCGGGTTCGAAGATCCTCATCGACGGCGGTGGCGAAGCGGAAATGATCGCGCGTCACGATGCGTTGTTCGAGCTGGCCTTCGCTGAAGAAGTGTTGCCGCTGCTCGACCGCGTCGGGCACATGCCGCTGCCTCCTTATATAGATCGTCCGGACGAAGGTTCGGATCGCGAGCGTTATCAGACCGTGTACGCCGAGCGCTTAGGCGCGGTAGCAGCGCCGACGGCGGGGCTGCATTTCGATCAGTCGCTGATGGAGGCCATTGCTGCGAAAGGCGTCGAGACCACGTTCGTCACGCTGCACGTTGGCGCCGGTACCTTCCAGCCTGTTCGCGTCGAGAAGCTTGAAGATCACCACATGCACACCGAGTGGCTGGAAGTCGGCCAGGACGTGGTTGATGCCGTGGCTGCTTGTCGTGCGCGTGGTGGTCGGGTGATTGCTGTCGGCACCACCAGCGTGCGTTCGCTGGAAAGTGCTGCGCGCGATGGCGTGCTCAAGCCGTTCAGCGGCGACACCGATATCTTTATCTTCCCGGGCCGGCCGTTCCATGTGGTCGATGCCCTGGTGACCAATTTCCATTTGCCGGAATCCACGCTGTTGATGCTGGTTTCGGCATTTGCCGGTTATCCCGAAACCATGGCCGCCTACAAGGCTGCCGTCGACAACGGTTACCGCTTTTTCAGCTACGGTGATGCGATGTTCATCACCCGTAACCCCGCACCTACTGCCCCTAAAGAAACCGGCCCAGAGGAAACAGAATGAGTCGCGAATGTCGCATGTCCTTTGAGCTCCTTGCCACCGATGGCAAGGCCCGTCGTGGTCGCCTGACCTTCCCGCGTGGCACCGTCGAGACCCCGGCGTTCATGCCAGTGGGCACGTACGGCACGGTCAAGGGCATGTTGCCGCGTGACGTCGTCGCCACGGGCGCAGAGATGATTCTGGGCAACACCTTCCACCTGTGGCTGCGTCCTGGCACCCAAGTGATCAAGGAGCACGGCGACCTGCACGATTTCATGCAGTGGAAAGGCCCGATCCTCACCGACTCCGGTGGCTTCCAGGTGTTCAGCCTCGGCGCGATGCGCAAGATCAAGGAGGAGGGCGTGACCTTCGCTTCTCCGGTCGACGGCGCCAAAGTGTTCATGGGCCCGGAAGAATCGATGCAGGTTCAGCGCGATCTGGGCTCGGACGTTGTGATGATTTTCGACGAATGCACCCCGTACCCGGCTGACGAAGATGTCGCGCGCGTATCGATGGAGCTTTCGCTGCGTTGGGCTCAGCGTTCGAAAAATGCCCACGGTGAAAACACCGCAGCGTTGTTCGGTATCGTGCAGGGCGGTATGCACCAGGATCTGCGCAAGCGCTCGCTCGAAGGCCTCGACAAGATCGGTTTCGATGGCCTGGCCATTGGCGGTCTGTCGGTCGGCGAGCCGAAGCACGAGATGATCAAAGTATTGGATTATCTGCCGGGCATGATGCCGGCTGACAAACCTCGTTACCTTATGGGCGTTGGCAAACCGGAAGATCTGGTTGAGGGTGTGCGCCGCGGTGTGGACATGTTCGATTGCGTGATGCCAACCCGTAATGCCCGCAATGGGCATCTGTTCATTGATACCGGCGTGCTGAAGATCCGTAACGCGTTCCATCGCCATGATGAATCGCCGCTGGATCCGACCTGCGATTGCTATACCTGCCAGAACTTCTCCCGCGCTTATCTGCATCACCTGGACAAGTGCGGCGAAATGCTGGGAAGCATGCTCAATACCATCCATAACTTGCGCCATTATCAGGTGCTGATGGCTGGTTTGCGCGAGGCTATTCAACAGGGTACATTGGCCGCCTTTGTCGATGCCTTCTACGCCAAACGCGGGCTCCCCGTTCCGCCTTTGGACTGAGTTTTCTGACCCCAAGATTCAACATTTGCAACTGGAGTGCTAAATGAGCTTTTTTATCTCTAACGCCATGGCTGACGCGGCTGCACCGGCTGCTGCCGGCCCAATGGGCGGCGGTTTCGAGTGGATTTTCCTGGTCGGTTTCCTGGTCATCTTCTACCTGATGATCTGGCGTCCACAGGCCAAGCGCGCCAAAGAGCAGAAGAACCTGCTGAGCAGCCTTGCGAAGGGCGACGAAGTTGTGACCACTGGCGGCATCGCCGGCAAGATCACCAAAGTTGCCGATGACTTCGTGGTTCTGGAAGTTTCCGACACCGTCGAAATGAAATTCCAGAAAGGCGCCATCGCCGCCACGCTGCCAAAAGGCACGCTGAAAGCGATCTAACAGGTAACAACTTCTACTCAATCGACGGGGCGCGCAAGGCGCCCCGCGTTCATAACGGGCGGCGTGATGCTGAACAAATACCCTCTGTGGAAATACATTCTGATCCTGGCGGTGCTGGCGGTCGGTCTGATTTATTCCGCTCCCAATCTTTATCCTGATGACCCGGCCATTCAGGTCAGCGGTGCAAGCACTGCGCTGCAAGTCAATCAGGCTGATCTGGATCGCGTGAGCACTGCGCTCAAGGAATCCGGGATCAACGTCAAGGCAGCCACACTGGCGGCAAACGGCAAGGGCGGTCTGATCCGTCTGACCAAGGCTGAAGATCAGCTGCCGGCCAAAGACGTTGTGCGCAAGGCATTGGGTGATGACTACGTCGTCGCGCTGAACCTGGCACAGACCACCCCGCAATGGCTGCGCAATCTGGGCGCTCACCCGATGAAGCTGGGTCTGGACTTGTCCGGTGGTGTGCACTTCCTGCTGGAAGTGGACATGGACAAAGCCCTCGATGCACGCCTGAAAGTCTACGAAGGCGACGTCAAGAGCCTGCTGCGCAAAGAGAAACTGCGTTATCGCAGCCTGCCGCAACTCAATGGCGCCATTCAGTTGGGCTTCAGTGATGAAGACTCCCGCGAACAGGCCCGTGCGCTGATCCGCAAGAACTTCAACGATTTCGACATTGTTCCGGCCGATCTCAACGGTCAACCGGTACTGCGTCTGGCGATGACCCCGGCGAAGCTGGCGGAAATCCGTGAATACTCCATCAAGCAGAACTTGACCACGGTACGTAACCGCGTCAACGAGCTGGGTGTTGCCGAACCGATCGTCCAGCGTCAGGGCGCCAACCGCATCGTGGTTGAGCTGCCAGGCGTGCAGGACACTGCCGAAGCCAAGCGTATTCTCGGCAAGACGGCCAACCTTGAGTTCCGTCTGGCTGCAGAGCCGGGTGCTTCGAAAGCCACTTCCGAGACTTTCGAGTTCCGTGAAGGCAATCGTCCCGCTGCGCAGATCGAACGTGGTCTGATCATCACCGGTGACCAGGTGACCGACGCCAAGGCCGGTTTCGGCGAGCACGGTACGCCTGAAGTGAACATCCGTCTGGATGGTCACGGTGGCGAGCTGATGAGCCGCGCAACCCGTTCGAACGTCGGTCGCAGCATGGCGGTGATCTTCATCGAGCAGCGTCCGGTGACCACCTACGTCAAGCAGATGGTCGACGGCGTCGAAAAAGACGTCGCGGTGCAAACGTTTAAAGAAGAGAAGAAGATCATCAGCCTGGCGACCATTCAGTCGCCGCTTGGTGCTCAGTTCCGTATCACTGGCCTGAACGGTCAGGGCGAGTCGTCCGAGCTGGCGCTGCTGCTGCGTGCCGGTGGTCTGGCTGCACCGATGTACTTCGCTGAAGAGCGCACAATCGGCCCGAGCCTGGGTGCTGACAACATCACCAAAGGTATCGATGCTTCGCTGTGGGGCATGCTGTTCGTGTCGCTGTTCATCATCGCCATCTACCGCTTCTTCGGCATCATCGCTACTGTCGCACTGGCAGTGAACATGGTGTTGCTGCTGGCCTTGATGTCGCTGCTGGGGGCAACACTGACCCTGCCAGGTATCGCCGGTATCGTGCTGACCATGGGTATGGCGGTCGACGCCAACGTGCTGATCTTCTCGCGGATCCGTGAAGAGATCGCCGCCGGCATGACTGTGCAGCGTGCAATCAACGAAGGCTTCGGCCGGGCATTCACCGCGATTCTCGACGCCAACCTGACAACTCTGTTGGTCGGCGGGATTCTCTTTGCCATGGGCACCGGCCCGGTCAAAGGTTTCGCAGTGACCATGTCCCTCGGGATCTTTACCTCGATGTTCACGGCCATCATGGTGACCCGCGCAATGGTCAACCTGATCTTTGGCGGACGTGACTTCAAGAAGTTGTGGATTTAAGGGGCTGCCATGTTACGTACAATCAACTTCATGGGCGTTCGCAACTTCGCGTTCGGCGTCACAGTATTCCTCACCTTGCTGGCCTTGTTCAGTGTCGCTACCAAGGGCATGAACTGGGGCCTGGACTTCACCGGCGGTACGCTCATCGAGCTGACCTACGAGCGTCCGGCCGACGTCACCAAGGTGCGTGAAGAGCTGGTAACTTCCGGTTATCACGAAGCCATCGTACAGAGCTTCGGTGCGACTACCGATTTGCTGGTGCGCATGCCGGGTGAAGACCCGCAACTGGGTCATCAGGTCGCGCAAGCGCTGCAGAAACTCGGCGGCGATAACCCGGCGACGGTCAAGCGCGTCGAGTTCGTTGGCCCGCAGGTCGGTGAAGAGCTGCGCGACCAGGGCGGCCTCGGCATGCTGCTGGCGCTCGGCGGCATCCTGATCTACCTGGCTTTCCGCTTTCAGTGGAAATTCGCGGTCGGCGCCATTGTTTCGCTGATCCACGACGTGATCGTGACCATCGGTATCCTGTCGTTCTTCCAGATCACTTTCGACCTGACGGTACTGGCGGCGGTACTGGCGATCATTGGTTACTCGTTGAACGACACCATCGTCGTATTCGACCGGGTGCGTGAGAACTTCCGTGTCCTGCGCAAGGCGACGCTGATCGAGAACATCAACATCTCGACCACGCAAACCCTGCTGCGCACCATGGCGACCTCGATCTCGACGTTGCTGGCGATTGCGGCACTGCTGTTCTTCGGTGGCGATAACCTGTTCGGTTTCTCCATCGCGCTGTTCATCGGTGTTCTGGCGGGTACTTACTCGTCGATCTACATCGCCAACGTGGTGCTGATCTGGCTGAACCTGAGCACAGAAGACCTGATTCCTCCTGCAAACACAGAGAAGGAAGTCGACGACCGTCCATAACGCGTAGCGTTTTCCCGGTTGTCAGCCAAAAAAGGCGCGAGTTGAACTCGCGCCTTTTTTTATGCTCCAAGGCTGGGAGAAGCGCGGGCGCGTCCCGCATGTGATGGTCAGGAGGTTCATGTGAACAAGTCGTTGCTGGTTGGTGCGGTATTGGGTGCTGTCGGTGTCACTGCCGGGGGTGCTGTTGCCACCTACAGCCTGGTTAAAAGCGGCCCTGAGTATGCGCAGGTTTTGGCCGTTGAGCCGGTCAAGACACAGATCAAGACACCACGTGAAGTGTGCAAGGATGTAACGGTCACTCGCCAGGCGCCTGTAAAAGATCAGCACCAGATTGCCGGTACGGTAGTCGGTGCGCTGGCAGGTGGTCTGTTGGGTAACCAGATCGGCGGCGGCACCGGCAAGAAAATTGCCACGGTCGCTGGCGCAGTTGGTGGCGGTTATGCCGGTAACAAGGTGCAGGAAGGTATGCAGAATCGCGACACCTACACCACCACGCAAACCCGCTGCAACACAGTGAATGACATCAGCGACAAGGTCGTTGGTTATGACGTGCGTTACTCGCTGGATGGCAAGGAAGGCAAAGTGCGCATGGATCGTGATCCGGGCAACCAGATTCCGGTCGACAAGGAAGGTAAATTGATCCTGTCGCAGAACGAGCCGGGCCAGTAACAGGCCGACCGTTTAGAAAAAAGCACCCTGCGGGGTGCTTTTTTTGTGCCCCTAAAAAAACCGATTCCCATGTAGGAGCTGCCGAAGGCTGCGATCTTTTGATGTTGGTTTTTAAAAAAACAAAGATCAAAAGATCGCAGCCTTCGGCAGCTCCTACAGGGAGGTTTTGTAAAATTCCAGGCATAAAAAAACGCCCCGAAGGGCGCTTTTTTCGTTTCGCGTAACGCTTAGCGCTTCAGCGAAGCTGGCAGGTGCGGCTGGATCGCCGTCAGAACTGCTTTGAAGCATTTAGTGTTGCCGGCAACGATGTGGCCTTTTTCAAGGAAATCGTGACCGCCGGTGAAGTCGCTCACCAGGCCGCCAGCTTCTTGAATCAGCAGGGCGCCTGCAGCCATGTCCCACTCGGACAGACCCGATTCCCAGAACGCATCGAAACGACCGGCAGCCACGTAAGCCAGATCCAGGCTCGCCGAACCGGCGCGACGGATGCCGGCAGTCTGGCCAACCAGAGCGCGGAACATGCCCAGGTAGTTTTCCAGGTTGTCCATTTGATCGTCACGGAAGGGGAAGCCCGTGCCGAGCAGGGCGCCGTCGAGGCTGGTACGACCGCTGACGCGCAGACGACGACCGTTCAATTGAGCGCCGCGACCACGGCTGGCGGTGAATTCTTCCTGACGAACCGGATCCAGAACAACAGCGTGTTCCAGGCGACCGCGGTATTTGCAGGCGATGCTGACGGCGAAGTGAGGAATGCCGCGCAGGAAGTTGGTGGTGCCGTCCAGCGGATCAATGATCCACAGGTACTCTTCGCCTTCGATGCCGGTACCGGCGTGCATGCCAGTCTCTTCACCGCGGATGGAGTGGTTCGGGTAAGCCTTGCGCAGCGCGTCGATGATTTTCTGTTCAGCGGCGCGATCGACCTCGGATACATAATCCTTGGCGTCTTTTTCGTCGACCTTGATGGTATCCAGGCGCTCGATGGAGCGGAAGATCAGTTCACTGGCGCTGCGGGCGGCGCGCAGCGCGATATTCAGCATGGGCTGCATGGATGTGTCACCTAAGGTTGTTAAAGAAAGCCGCGCATTCTATCAGAACTTTTCTTCAGGTGAAGGACGCTGTTCGCTTTCATAGCTTAACGGTAGGCTGTTCTGTAAGATTTGCACCCCTTTCCTGTGTCCGAGAGCGCCTCCCTTGCTGCAGAACATTCGTGTTGTCCTGGTCAATACCAGCCACCCCGGCAATATCGGCGGGGCCGCGCGCGCCATGAAAAACATGGGTCTGTCGCGACTGGTGCTGGTCGAACCGCGCCTGTTTCCGCACCACGAGGCCGATGCTCGCGCCTCCGGTGCCGGCGACATCCTTGAAAATGCGCAAGTCGTCGCCACCCTGGAAGACGCCTTGGTCGGCTGCAATCTGGTACTCGGCACCAGCGCCCGAGATCGCCGAATCCCTTGGCCGCTGCTGGATCCGCGCGAATGCGGCACCAAAGTGGTCGAGGAAGCCGGGCAGGGCGCCGAAATCGCCTTGGTGTTCGGTCGCGAAGACTCCGGCCTGACCAATGACGAGCTGCAGCGATGTCACTTTCACGTGCACATCCCCTCCGATCCTGAGTTCAGTTCGCTGAACCTCGGGGCGGCGGTGCAGGTGTTGAGCTATGAAGTGCGCATGGCCTGGCTGGCTGCACAAGGTCAGCCGAGCAAGATCGAGAAAGAAGAAGTGGCCTCGGTGAAAAGCGCCGAGCTGGCGACCATGGATGAGCTGGAGCGCTTTTATGAGCATCTGGAGCAGACGCTGGTCGCCATCGAATTCCTCGATCCGGAGAAGCCACGGCACCTGATGGCGCGCCTGCGCCGGTTGTACGGACGCAGCTCGGTCAGCCGGGCGGAAATGAATATTTTGCGTGGCATCCTCACGGAAACCCAAAAAGCGGCCCGTGGTGAGCTTCTAAAGCGGAAGGACTAAATGATGTTTGAGCGTTTGCGTGAAGATATCCAGAGCGTGTTCCATCGAGACCCGGCGGCGCGTAACGCTTTTGAAGTCCTGACCTGCTACCCCGGCATGCATGCAATCTGGATCCATCGACTGGCCGGCATGCTGTGGCGTAACGAGCTGAAATGGCTGGCGCGGCTGGTGTCGAACTTCGGTCGCTGGCTGACCGGGATCGAAATTCATCCGGGCGCCAAAGTCGGTCGACGCTTCTTTATCGACCACGGCATGGGCATCGTTATCGGTGAAACCGCCGAGATTGGCGATGACGTGACCATTTATCAGGGCGTGACCCTCGGCGGGACCAGTTGGAACAAAGGTAAGCGCCACCCGACGCTGGGCGACGGTGTTGTGGTGGGTGCGGGCGCCAAGGTGCTTGGCCCGTTCACCGTCGGCGCCGGTGCTAAGGTCGGCTCTAATGCTGTTGTGACTAAAGAAGTGCCGCCGGGCGCCACGGTTGTGGGGATTCCGGGGCGGATCATCGTCAAATCCGACGAAGAGCAGGACGCCAAGCGCAAGGCCATGGCCGAGAAGATCGGTTTTGATGCCTACGGCGTCAGCGAAGACATGCCCGACCCGGTGGCGCGCGCCATCGGTCAGTTGCTCGATCACCTGCAAGCGGTGGACGGACGGCTGGAAGGGATGTGCGGCGCGTTGAAGGATCTGGGCAGCAGTTACTGTGCGAAAGATCTGCCTGAGCTGCGTGAAGAAGACTTCGCCTGCGTCAAAGGCAAAGACGAATCCAAAGCCAGCTAGCGCCCCTGTAGGAGCTGCCGAAGGCTGCGATCTTTTGACTTTGCTTTCCATGAGATCAAAAGATCGCAGCTTGCGACAGCTCCTACAGAGGCTTGCGCCGGCCGGTGTGCCATTACGCCGCAGACCCTGCTATCATTCGCGCGCTCTTTTGCGGGTAATCCTGACTAAAGTACTAGGTCTTAAAGTTGACTTAAATACTCGGGAATTGCATACTCGCCCCATTCTGAACTCCGTGGTAACTGTCCATGCGACTGACTACAAAAGGCCGATACGCCGTGACCGCCATGCTTGACCTGGCGTTGCACGCGCAGCACGGGCCCGTGTCCCTGGCCGATATCTCCGAGCGCCAAGGCATCTCCCTGTCCTACCTCGAACAGCTGTTCGCCAAGCTGCGCCGCAGCAACCTGGTTTCCAGTGTTCGCGGCCCGGGTGGTGGCTACCAGTTGTCCCGCGACATGCAGGGCATCCAGGTCGCCCAGGTGATCGATGCGGTAAACGAATCGGTTGATGCCACCAAATGCCAGGGCCAGGGCGATTGCCATTCCGGCGATACGTGCCTGACTCACCATCTGTGGTGCGATTTGAGCCTGCAGATTCACGAATTTCTAAGTGGTATCAGCTTGGCTGATCTTGTAACTCGCCGTGAGGTGCAAGAAGTAGCCCAGCGTCAGGACCAGCGTCGTTGCAACAGCAAGGCGCCACGCCTGGACAAGATTGAAGCGTCCGCCGTCGAATGACAGCCGAAGAGCTAGCGGTACGCCAGCCCTGATTTAGGAGATAGTCCATGAAATTGCCGATTTACCTTGATTACTCTGCGACCACCCCGGTCGATCCGCGCGTTGCGCAAAAAATGAGTGAATGCCTGCTGGTTGACGGAAACTTCGGTAACCCGGCGTCCCGTTCCCACGTATTCGGCTGGAAAGCTGAAGAGTCCGTCGAAAACGCTCGTCGTCAGGTGGCCGATCTGGTCAACGCCGATCCGCGCGAAATCGTCTGGACCTCCGGTGCCACTGAGTCCGACAACCTGGCAATCAAGGGTGCGGCACATTTCTATGGCTCCAAGGGCAAGCACCTGATCACCTCGAAGATTGAGCACAAGGCTGTCCTCGACACCATGCGCCAACTGGAGCGTGAAGGTTTCGAAGTGACCTACCTCGAGCCAACTGAAGACGGCCTGATCACCCCGGCGATGATTGAAGCGGCACTGCGCGAAGACACCATTCTGGTCTCCGTGATGCACGTGAACAACGAAATCGGCACCGTTAACGACATCGCCGCGATCGGCGAAATGCTCCGCGCCAAGGGCATTCTGTTCCACGTCGACGCCGCTCAGTCCACTGGCAAGGTCGAGATCGACCTGCAGAAGCTGAAAGTCGACATGATGTCGTTCTCCGCCCACAAAACCTACGGCCCTAAAGGCATCGGTGCGCTGTACGTCAGCCGCAAGCCGCGTGTGCGCATCGAAGCGACCATGCACGGTGGCGGTCACGAGCGTGGCATGCGTTCCGGCACTCTGGCGACTCACCAGATCGTCGGCATGGGCGAAGCGTTCCGTGTGGCCAAAGAAGACATGGCTGCTGAAAACGTCCGTATCAAAGCGTTGAGCGACCGCTTCTACAAGCAGGTCGAGCATCTGGAGGAGCTGTACGTCAACGGCAGCCTGACCGCCCGCGTTCCGCACAACCTGAACCTGAGCTTCAACTACGTTGAAGGCGAGTCGCTGATCATGGCGCTCAAGGATCTGGCGGTATCGTCCGGTTCTGCGTGCACCTCGGCGTCGCTGGAGCCTTCGTACGTACTGCGCGCCCTGGGCCGCAACGACGAACTGGCACACAGCTCGATCCGCTTCACCTTCGGCCGCTTCACCACCGAAGAAGAAATCGACTACGCCGCGCAGAAAGTCTGCGAGGCCGTTACCAAGCTGCGCGCTTTGTCGCCGCTGTGGGACATGTACAAAGACGGCGTCGATATCTCGAAAATCGAGTGGGCGGCACACTAAATATAGAAGCCGCCAGATACAGATCCTGTAGCGACGCGGCGGTTTACGCAGCGCAGTTGCAGGGTCTCAAGAGCGGCCCTGATGAGTGAGGATTGAGAATCATGGCTTACAGCGAAAAGGTCATCGACCACTACGAAAACCCGCGCAACGTCGGCAAGATGAACGCGGAAGATCCTGATGTCGGCACCGGCATGGTCGGCGCTCCGGCATGCGGCGACGTGATGCGTCTGCAAATCAAGGTCAACGACGCCGGCATCATCGAAGATGCCAAGTTCAAGACCTACGGCTGCGGTTCGGCTATCGCTTCCAGCTCCCTCGCCACCGAGTGGATGAAGGGCAAGACCCTGGACGAAGCAGAAACCATCAAGAACACTCAGCTGGCCGAAGAACTGGCCCTGCCGCCAGTGAAAATTCGCTCCTTATCGGGTGAAAATTTGTTGTGTGCTGCGTGAGTGAGTGAGTGAGTCGCCTGCGCAGCAAGGGTTTACGGAATTTTTAGGCGAAATAGTAGCAGTACAACAAACATAGTGTTGTGTCGGGTTTTTGACCAATCTGTTGTGTCGCTGAAGTCGCCGGAAAAAACAACCTTGTAAAAATTAGTGAATTAAATGTGTTGTGTCAGATTTAACCGTTGAGCGGCTTTTTAGACACAACAAATTAGAGAGAGGTGATTGCCATGGCATATTCAGAGAAGGTTATTGATCACTACGAAAATCCGCGCAATGTAGGCAAAATGGATGCGGATGATCCAACAGTTGGTACCGGCATGGTCGGCGCTCCAGCCTGCGGTGACGTAATGCGGCTTCAAATCAAGGTCGAGGAAGGCGTTATTACAGACGCTAAGTTCAAGACCTACGGCTGCGGTTCAGCGATTGCTTCAAGCTCTCTTGCGACAGAGTGGATGAAGGGCAAGACCCTTGATCAAGCCGCACAGATTACAAATATGGATTTGGCTGAAGAGCTGGCCTTGCCACCGGTCAAAATTCATTGCAGCGTTCTGGCTCAGGACGCCATACAAGCTGCCATTAAAGACTATAAGTCCAAGGCGGAAAATTTATAATTCCCACAACAACCGATGGATCATTTCGATTGCACATGCGTGCATGTGTAATCACTTTGATCCCAGCAGCAGTATGTGCCCTTGTGGTGGGATGGTAAGCGCTGAGGATTTAAAATTCGCTTCCTTCAGGAGGGTACGATATGCCTATGTACAACCGTCCCCATCCGGGCGAAGCCTTGCGTGAGGACGTGCTACCCGCCTTGGGCTTGAGCGTTACCGCATAGGCCCAGCATGTGGCTATTCGCCCGGCCAGCTATCGGCCGTGATCAATGGTCATGCCGGCATCAGTGCCGACCTAGCGCACCTACTAGAGCTGGCAGGCCTTGGCGCTGCTCGGATCTCGCTCGCCCAGCAAGCGGCGTTTGACTTGTTGCAGGCCAAGCAGCACCATGTCTTGAGATAGCCAAGCTCAAGGAGGTGGGGTAAGAGCCCTAGTATTCTCCGGAACAAACGATTCTGGATGACACTTTATTCTCACGGATCGAACCGCTTCATATAGGCCGCTGGATGATTCTTTAAAGCACAATGCCCGCCATCCATCCATCCATCCATCCATGCAAGCTTTGCTGTCCGTAGGGATGAAACTTTATATTCAACCCTACGGGTAGGCAAGTCTGTGCAATTACCCAGACCTTCCCAGGGGCGAATAAACGATACAAAATTTCGATCAGTACTGTCCTTGGCGCGGTAAGCTGCTCAGCAGTACACCCCATACTGCATTCGCTGCAGTAACTCCAACACTCGAGCGTTTCCTTGCTCATTTTTGAGTACATCAACTGGCTTAGCACCAGATAACCCTATAGCCGGTGCATGGAACCATGTTCGAGCAGTCTCTTGGTCCCCTAAAACCTGGGTAGCCAGCGTCATTAACTCGTATGAGATCAGGCCGCAGTCGCTGCGATCACCATCCATCAATGCCGAAGTACAGGTCTCCACACGCACCTCCTGATTACCGTTCTGAATGAAGCTGTCGCTATGAAACATCAAAAACAGGCCAGCAATTGTTGTCTGTAATGCTGGGAAAAGCTCAACTGATAGTTTGGCTCAGCGGCATAGCCTCCGAGAGATACGATGCTTGTGGTTACTGACCCAATAATCTGCTCTGCCCCACTCCCAATAGTGTTATCTCGGCCATCGTCATTAACGGCCGCCTCAACCCAGCCAGCCTCTGAACCTGAAGTGGAGACTAGCATTTGCAGTCCTTTCAGCACCGCCAAATCTTCTGGCAGATCATCCGCAATTCGTTCCGCCAGGCGCTGCAGCGTCGGTTCCGCCAGCATAAACAGCCATGCCTGAACGTCTGACTCGCCTGTGCGCCGCAACACACGGCCCAGAACTTGCCGGTAATGCAGTTCGGTGCGGATACGACTTAGATAGCAGCACACTTGCAGCCGGGGAATGTCGGTGCCTTCGCTGATCATTCCCACTGCGATAATCCAGCTACAGGTGCTGCTCCGGAATGCATTGATCACCTGCTGTGCATCCGGGGTTTTGTTGGTCACGATACGGCAATCTTCACCCATTGCTTCCAAAGCCAGGGCTATTTGCTGGGCGTGTTCAATGTCGGTGGCCACCACCAAACCAGCTGCATCAGGCTTGATCTGGCGTAGCTCATTAAGTTTGCTGCAGCCAAGGTCGAGGATTGGATTGATCACCTCGTCATGGCGCAGCAGTTCCTCATAGGTGACAGGTGACTCCCCCAACAGCTTGGCGATGCTGGGAAAAAGCTTCACGGAGCTATCCGCGCCAAGTTGTTCCGTGAGTTTCACCTTTTGATTATCTAGCAAGACAATGCGAGGTGATCGGCACACGCAGTCGGCAATGGCGTCTTTCAAGCCATAACGGTAATCGCAGATCAGAAGCCCTTCGGGCGACGAGTAACGAGCCAAGGCGATGGCCTTGTCGTCCGAACGCCAGGGCGTGCCTGACAGGGCAAGCGTAAATGCAGCGCGATCCTGTATCCTATGCAGTATCTGCTGCCCCCAAGCATTGCTGAGCAGGGGATCGTGGCCTGCGCAATGGTGGATCTCATCGAAAACCACGAGCACACGGTAGTCATCAAGAAGCTGCCAGAATCCCTCATCACGGTATTCCATGGCCTGATAGGTATAGGCAGCACCGACTGCACCTATCTGGCCGTCGAGACGCCTGCCTAACACCGCAGCAAAGGTCGAACGAAAACCCTCCACGACCTGGCAGGACGGCGCAAAGCACAGTACCAAATCGATTCTATCCTGATCAAGTAGTCGGCTGGCCAGTTCTGCGGCCATGCGTGTCTTCCCTGCCCCCGGCGTTGCCTGGCAGAAGAAGTGCGGCGTGACGGTAAAGTGCTCCAGCGCCCTAGTGATGCAGCTGTTCTGCCAGGTGCGTAGCGATCTGCTCATCGTGGTGCAGCGAGCGTTTTGAGGGTCTTTTCGATGGCGCGTAGATGGCCCAGAAGGCGAGAACTGCGATCCCTGGCCTCCAGGTACTCGCCCTCAACCTTGTCCCGCAAATGTGGCATCTCTTCCAGTAGCAGCTTGAATCGCTCCGCTTCGCCCATTGACGACAAGAAGTCCAAGCGGATTTCCTTGTGAAGAGCGTCCAGCTGCTGATCCGTATTGACTGAAGATTTAAACGGCAAAGCCTGCAATTCTGTCGCTGCAGGTTTCTGCTCTGGTACCTCTATAGTCTTGAGGCTGTTCTCAAAACCGTTGTCGATCAGCTCCAGTTGCAGATGGGTCGGAATTGGCTGCAGATGGTAAACCTGCCCTCGAACACGGCGATCCTCATCTAGCACAACCCAGCCCATGCGCAGCAATCGACGGATCTGCTCATACACATAGCGGCGCACATCAGCGATACGGAAATTCATGCCTTCCAGACTTTTTGCATAAGCATCGCGCAACTCACGGGTTGTGAACCCCGTGCGGCCTTCCTCCTGAATCAGCCCATACAGACGCCTGTCAAAGATGAACGAGGCCGATTTCATTGAGGCACCAGAAGAGTAATAGCGGGAAATACGGATTATAGTCCGTGGCCCGTGCATCCGCAAACGCACGATAGTGCCGCCTCAAGTGGAATTGAGACGGTCATGGATAATTTGGCGAAAGCGTTAGGGGAACGCATCCGGGCACAGAGAAAGATCTGCCGGATTTCTCAGGATGCACTCGCGCTGGCCTGCAGCCTTGACCGCAGCTACATGGGACGAATCGAACGAGGCGAAGTAAACATCACGGTCGAGAAGCTTTACCGAATTGCAGGCGAGCTGTCTTGCGATCCGTCATACCTACTTCCCCAGGTCGCAGAGCTGCAGCCACCTGACAGAGATTGGCGCTAAAAGCGCCGAGTTAACCAGCTCTGTTGCTTTTCCCCAAGCAGAGATGTTCATTGCTTGTCCTCCACATGATGGAAGGCAAGGATGGAGCAGACGTTAGCGACGGTCGTTAACCGACCCAACGCGGGCGCTGGCGACAGGCAGAAACCGGCCAAAAGCAGTCTTTGATTGGTGACCAAGCGGCCCTCGTGCGGGGGCAGTTATTAGGCCCAAAGGTCTCTAGGAAAGCCGGGGCTATTGATAGGGCCGGTTCACCTCTAGCATTGTGGTCAGGTGGTACTGATGAAGTCAGGTGGTGAGTCCACTCATGATCAACAGCGATGCACTCGGCCCTGCGAAAATTACATCGAGATTAGTGCCGGCTCAGTTAGCCGCGTGCTCAGAAAGCCCAGCTGGATCAATTACTCGAATATGCCGAAAACCGATCTTAATCAGTCCCGCCTTTTCCAGTTGTTTTAGCAGCCCGTTGATAGTCTGGCGGGAAGAACCAAGTATGGAGGCTAAATCCGCCTGAGAAACATTCAAAATAACTTCCTCAGAGCCTGTTGCCGGTGGTTGCAGCAACAACAGTTCTGCTAAACCTGTACGCAGCCGTTGCAGCGGCACGATCATCTGGCCATCGGCAAAGTGCCGCATAAAAGCGGCATAGCGCTTGGCAATAAAAAGTGTAATTGCCTTGCAATAGAGAGGTTCCTCTTCAAGGATTCGCTCGAATTGCTGCAGAGGCAGCATTAGTAATTGCACATTGGTATCGGCGATCACAGCCACATCGGCCTTTTCGCCTGTAATCAGGGCGAGGAAGTTGAACCAAAATCCTCTCTCGCCAATCATATAAAGCTTCTCCTCACCCTCGAATAGCAGCCGCGAAACCCGCACGCGCCCCTCAAGCACTACTGAGGCTGCAGTCGGTCGGCTGCCTTGGGCAGTGATCACCTGCCCTTTGCGATAGTGGCGCAATACGGAAGACTGGATGATTTTGTCTTGCACTTCCCCCGGCAAGCTTGCGAACCAGTCATCTGCCTCGCGCAGGCGGTAGATTGTCTGATGGGCTGCGTCATCTATGTTTTGCATTTGGAAACCTTGGAAACATCGATGTTGGGTCTTAACCACATTCGACAGTTTCCCATGATATGGGATGCAGGGGAAGCCGAATTAACGGCTCGCAGCTAACAGCGGCACCACCCTATCCCGGTGCAGCAGCAGCAGGGCTAAAGACAGCAAGTAGTGCAGCCATTGGATGCCAGATAGCGGTCCGAGCATCTCTTCACCGGTTGCACCGGCCGCTAGACTAACGATGAACACTAGCGCCGCCCCGAGTGGCATTACCCGCCGCGTCACTAAGGCTGTGGCACAGATTAACAAGACAGAGCCAAGAGGCACCAGCATGCGCCAGGTGTCAAATCCCGACACGCTAATCACCACCCCGAAGCTCCCAACCAAGAGCGCGAAGCGCCCTGCGGCCGTGATGCGCTGAGCAACAGAGTCATCTGGCCAGCGCAGTGCAATGACCAGCAGCGGGAAACCTGCGCTGGCGGCAACCAGGCCGGTAAAGCGATGTGGGCCGGCGAACAACTCACCATACTGGTAATGCAGTGTACCAATCGCTGCCGCCAGGCCGATCAGGCCGCAACCAATGGCTAGAGCAGGGCGCTGGCGCAGCTGGACAAAGGCAATGGAAAAGGCAACCACAGCCAAGATCAAGTCGGAAATGGCATCGGCATTCATTGGGAAGTCCACAAAGCAGCAGGTTTGAAGGAAGTGCGGCTGAGCCATGCAGCGCTGCCTAGCATTACAACCAATAACATCAGCTTGAGTGCGATGGGCATACTAAAACCGAACCAGTCAGGTAGAGCAGCAAAGGCAATGCCCAGTCCTATGACACGGCACTGCTCAAAACGCCGTGCATTGGCACGTCCTTCCAATAGTGACGTGAGAGAGATTGCCGAAATGGCAAAGCCAGCGGCGTAGAGTGCCAGTAAGGTCTTCGGCAAGGTGTTGAGTAGCGTCAGAAAATGCATGAGGAACAACATTGCAAGCACCTGATGCACTACCGCATAGCGTTTGACCGCATCGGGTGTACACGGATCGTAATACTTAAACTGCGACGGCTCGTAAGGCTCGCTCGCCTCATCGTGCCAGCCACCAGGTGGTGCCAGCCAGACGCCAAGTTTAGCCCGCCAGCCCGGGGTGGCTTTGGATTTCTGCCAGAGCTCAATGTAGTAATGCATGTTGCCCCAGAATGGGTTAAGGCTCTGCAACGGTGTGCGCACGCCGTAGATGACCTTCTCGTCCTTGCGCTCCTCGGCGAAGGTACCGAATAGGCGATCCCAGAGAATCAGAATGCCCCCGTAGTTTGTGTCCATGCAGTAGTCATTTTGCCCATGATGGACGCGATGGTTTGAGGGTGTGACGAAGATGCGATCAAGCCAGCCCAAACGACCAATTACCTCGGTATGCACCCAGTACTGGTAAAGCAAGTCGATCAGCAACACCCCGGCAAACACGCTGGGCGGCACACCGGCCACTGCCATCGGTAGATAGAATATCCAGCCCAGAAGTGCGCTCGTCGAGGACTGGCGTATGGCTGTTGCCAGGTTGAAGTACTCGGAAGAGTGATGCGATACGTGCCCGGCCCACAGCAAGCCAATTTCATGGTTCATACGGTGATGCCAGTAGTAGAAAAAGTCGTAGGCCACAAGGGCTCCGACCCATACCCACAGGCTATCGCTAGGCAAGGTCGTGGCGCGGTAGGCTTCGAATACCAGAGTGTAAACGCCCAGTTTCGCCAACTTGGTGAACGCCCCAACCACCTGGCTCAATAGACCATATTGGTAGCTGCTGATGGCATCAGGTATGGAATACGCCGCTAGCCCGCGGCGGTGCGCCAGCCATGCTTCCAGCAAGGTGGTGGTTAAAAAAATCGGTATGGCAAACACGATCAGATTCATTGCGCGCGATCCTTTTCTCTCGACTCAAGAAAGTTGAGCGGCTGATGGCTTTCAGCGACTCAGCGACCAGGCAAGTTAGCACTCTTGACTGTGCCCACTTGTCGGCTCGGCGACAGGTTCTGCACGGCAATAGTGGCAACCTAGCTGACCACTCGTGCCGGGGCTCAGTGCTCAGTGCAGCCCTGGTGTAGTCCACTTCAAGGAGAATAAGCGTGAGTAAAGTAGTCGCAATTAGCGGTGGATTCGGTTGTCTAGGTATAGCGGTAGGCGAGGCGTTCGCGGCCAATGGTTGGCGGGTGGCCCTGATTGATCAGGCCAGCGTGCCGCGACCCCTGGCCGACACGGCGCGCTCTGAAAAACTGCTTATCGGCGCGGTCGATCTAACCGATCTGCACATGGCAAATTGTGCAATGCAGCAGGTGCAGCAGCATTTTCAAGGATTAGATGCGCTCATCAACGTGGCGGGTGGTTTTCGCTGGGAGACCATCGAGGGCGGCGATCTTGCGACCTGGGATTTGATGTATCAAATGAACGTGCGCACTGCCGCAACGGCTAGCATGGCCGCGCTGACACACCTGAAGAAAGCCGAAGCCGGGCGCATTATCAACATTGCAGCCGGAGCGGCCAGTAAGGCCAGCCTAGGCATGGGGGCCTATGCTGCAGCAAAGTCCGGGGTGATGCGCCTTACGGAGGCGTTGGCCGAAGAGTTGAAAGATCAGCGCATCACGGTCAATGCGATCATGCCATCGATCATCGATACCCCGCAGAACCGCCTCGATATGCCTGATGCGGATGCCACCCGCTGGGTTACGCCAGAGCAGGTCGCTAATGTGATCGTATTTTTAGCCTCTCAGGAGGCTAGTGCAATCACAGGTGCAGCTATCGCTGTAAATGGGCGGTGCTAATTTATTAGGCCGGCTGTCGACATAGCAGAGTGGCTGCCTAGAGCCGTTCTTCTCACCCAGGGTTCGCCCGATCCTAATGATCCTAATGATCCTAATGATCCTAATGATCCTAATGATCCTAATGATCCTAATGCGGCATGCGTGGCCTATGCGTGGGGAACTGACTGGTGTTGCCGGCGGAGAGCTAGCAGCCCTCGGTAGCAGGTCCCAAGTCCTTAGGGTCGACCACCACATACTTTGCCAAGGCGTGTGTCCGCAGCAGTTGTAAGCGACAACATTAGAAAAATACGCGCTAGAAAACCGCCCTATCCCTTGTGGTGCCCACACTATTTCGCTGCCTGGATACGGTATCCAAAATAAGGTTTGAATCCACCGATAAGGAGATGACCTTGAAGCCCTCATATTTGGCTAACGTCACAAGTTTTAGCGATGACCACTCTAATCCTGGCGGCCTCGCCTTCTCAGGCTAACTGGGATCAGGCGAATGCCTTCGAGGAAGGCCAGCAGCGTGTTGCCATCGGTAAGGATCCAATGCCAGGCCCTCGTTCGTGTTTTTGGCGCTACGGCCCGGTCAGTGGTGACCCCTACATCAACATCGCCTTCCCTGACGCCGGAACATTCTATTGGGGAGCAGCTTTCTCGGTGCCGAAGGGCGCGAAGCTGCATTTAGAGGGCAGTTTTCCGCATGCTCGCTATATGTCCCTAATCAGCTATGACCGTTTGGGTGCTCCTCTCGACTCAGTGGCCGACTACCTGATCGCGCCGAAGCCAGGTGCTAGCAACCCATATCTCTTCGGTGCAGACCGCAACAGTAAACAGCGCGGCTATAAAATCGAAGTGGTTAGCGAGCCGTTGAGCACTCCTATTCCATGGGGCGTTTACCAAGAAGCCAAGACCCGCGACAAGATCCATGCGCCTGGTCAAGCCGAAAACGGCCAGCAGCAACTGATTTATCGGATCTACGCAGGGGACAAAAATACCGACGAAACAGCAGGTTCCGGTCTGCCAACTCCGGTACTCACTCTCGCTGATGGCAAGGAGCTGCGCGGACAGGATGTTTGTGCCAGCTTGAGTAGCTTCCAGCCATTGTCGTTTGATCAGGCAGCCCTGGCGACCCCGCGTGAGTACCTCAATAAACTGACGGAGGTGGCCAAGGCGCGTGGCGGTCCGGCCATGCCGGCCAGTAACCCGCCGACCTGGAGCAAGAGTTCGGAAAGCATGTCGCGTTATGCCATTTACACCGGCGACAACACAGTGGCGAGTGGTACCAATAAGAAAGACGGGACCTTCTTTGCCAACCTCGACAACCAGTATGTGCGCACCTTTATCAACCGTAAGCACGGCGAGGTTTTCGTAATCCGCGCCAAAGCACCAACTACGCCAAAGACCTATAACGGCAACACCAAGTTTGAAGATGGTGATCTGCGCTACTGGTCGTGGTGCTCTCAGCAGGGCTACGCATCTGGTCGGGTCAATAAGTGTCTGTTCGATGAGCAGATTCCGGTGGACGCTAACGGCTACTACACCTTGGTACTTAGTCGCGAAAGTGACCGCCCACGCAATGCAATCAACGAGTGTGGTGTGTCCTGGTTGCCAATCGCGGATGTGGGCGACGGTACCGGTGATCCGGATCTGAGTTTCCTGGTTCTGCGCAACATGCTGGGCCGTGGTGAGTTCAAACACGCAGTGCAGAATATTAAGTCGCAAGAAACTATCCAGCAGGATATGGGCGACTACTTCCCGCGTGCTCGCTACACCACAGTTTCTTCGTTCGAGACGGCAGTTCCTTGCCAAGTAGAGAAACGTTAAGTGGCTTAAAACAATATAGCTTCTTGGTCGTCGGCGGGGTTCCTGATGTTTCCAGAGCCCTGTCGCGATTAGGCTGGCTGGCGATTAATTTAATTTTTTCGTGGATAATTAAAGCTTTCAAGTTGCTTGTTTTTTATTGCTGTTTTTTACGCGTAAAGATTGTAAGCGTCCGGCCAACTCACCTTCCGAACCTCAGCATTAAGGGCGATGGTGTCCGCGTATTTTTAAGCGGACGCGATAGCCCTTATCGCCGGGATTTCCATGCGCCAACGAAGCTCTTACCCTAAACCGTTCAAGGCCCAGGTTGTTCAGGAATGCCTGCAACCCGCTGCAACCGTCTCCAGCGTTGCCATCCGCCACGGCATCAATGCCAACGTCATTCGCAAGTGGCTACCGCTTTACCGAGATCAGCCGCCAGCGACGTTACCGGCGTTCGTTCCAGTTAGGGCTACGCCCAAGCGGACAGCTGAGGCATCGGTGATTATCGAGCTGCCGCTTGGCGAGCAATCGGTCACGGTGAAATGGCCAGCCTCCGATCCTGAGGGATGCGCCCGTTTTGTCCGTGGGCTCGCCCAGTGATCCGCATCGATAGCATCTGGCTCGCCACCGAGCCCATGGACATGCGCGCGGGCACTGAAACCGCGTTGGCCCGTGTGGTGGCGGTATTCGGTGCGGCGAAGCCGCACTGCGCCTATCTCTTCGCCAATCGTCGCGCCAACCGCATGAAAGTTCTGGTGCATGACGGCGTGGGTATCTGGCTGGCCGCGCGACGATTGAACCAGGGCAAGTTTCACTGGCCAGGCATCCGCCACGGCTCGGAAGTTGAACTCGACGCCGAGCAACTTCAGGCGTTGGTACTGGGGCTGCCCTGGCAGCGGGTCGGTGCGGGCGGTGCGATCACAGTGCTGTAGCACTGGCCATTAGCCCATCGGTGTATCTGCGCTGAGCGTCTGCTCTGGCACAATCAGCGGCATGAACTCCTCGCCCAATCTCGACCAACTGACAGCTGAGCAACTGCGCGCACTGGCCGCGCAGTTGCTCACGCAAGTCGATGCGATGGGCAAAAAGATTCACCGCGATCAAACAGTCATCGAGCAGCTCACTCACGAAATCGCCTGGTACAAGCGGCACAAGTTCGCCAAGCGCAGCGAGCAGCTGAGCCCTGACCAGGGCAGCCTGCTGGATGACCTGCTCGACACCGACATCGCCGCCATCGAGGCGGAGTTGAAAGCCGTCAATCCCCTGGCTACCCCAGCCGAACCACGCCAACAGCCCAAGCGCACACCGCTGCCGCCGCAATTTCCGCGTACCGTGATTCGTCACGAGCCGGAGAACACCCAGTGCGCCTGCGGCTGCCAGCTGCAACGCATCGGGGAAGACGTCAGCGAAAAGCTGGATTACACGCCGGGCGTGTTCACCGTTGAACAGCACGTGCGTGGCAAATGGGCCTGTCGCCATTGCGAAACGTTGATCCAGGCCCCCGTTCCGGCCCAGGTGATCGACAAGGGCATCCCCACCGCCGGCCTCCTGGCTCACGTGATGGTGGCCAAATTCGCCGACCACTTGCCGCTGTACCGGCAAGAGAAAATCTTTGGCCGTGCCGGCCTGGCCATCGCCCGCTCGACACTGGCGCAGTGGGTCGGACAAACCGGCGTGCAGCTCCAGCCGCTAGTCGATGCCCTGCGCGAAGCCGTGCTAGCCCAACGCGTGATCCACGCTGACGAAACCCCGGTGCAAATGCTCACGCCGGGCGAGAAGAAAACTCATCGGGCTTACGTCTGGGCCTACAGCACCACGCCCTTCGCCGATCTAAAAGCGGTGGTGTACGACTTCAGCCCCAGCCGTGCCGGCGAACATGCGCGCAATTTTCTGGGCCAGTGGAATGGCAAGCTGGTCTGCGACGACTTCGCAGGCTACAAGGCCAGCTTCGAGCAGGGCATCACCGAAATTGGCTGCATGGCCCACGCTCGGCGCAAGTTCTTCGATCTTCACGCGGCGAACAAAAGCCAGTTGGCCGAACAGGCACTGCACGCGATGGGCGGCTTGTACGAAATCGAACGGCAAGCACGGAACATGAGCGATGAAGATCGCTGGCGAATACGGCAGGAAAAGGCCTCACCGATCCTCGACGCACTGCATGACTGGATGCTGGCCCAGCGTGATCTGGTGCCCAACGGATCAGCCACGGCAAAAGCCTTGGATTACAGCCTCAAACGCTGGGTAGCGCTGACGCGCTACCTGGAAGATGGAGCTGTGCCCATCGACAACAACCAGGTCGAGAACCAGATCCGGCCATGGGCACTGGGGCGCTCGAACTGGTTGTTTGCCGGGTCGCTACGCAGCGGCAAACGAGCAGCGGCGATCATGAGCTTGATCCAGTCGGCCCGCATGAACGGACATGATCCGTATGCCTATCTCAAGGACGTGCTGACACGCCTGCCGACGCAGCGGGCGAGTGAGATTGGGCAGTTGCTGCCGCATCAGTGGGTGCCCGCCTGAATCACGCAAGGTGACTTGGGCAGACGCTTACTAAAGATTTTTAATTTGAAATGAAAAAGCTGTTGGTAGTTGTCGATTACTTAATTCGTCACATAGCTCTAATGGTGTCTGGATTTTCGGTGAGACCTTGTGGGGTTAGTGATGGCTATTTCAGGTAAGTGTTCAAATGACGCATTTGGCGCTCGCTGGTAATAATGCTATTGGCAGCCGCTAGAGATATGTTTGATTCGTGTTTTTATAAGCAGCAAATTAATCTGGTGCGATATCCATAATCGCCGATTAAATAGAAGTAAATATAATAAAAATAGGAGGCTGTTTCGTGAGATTTGAAAGAAGTGAGTCCGGCCTGATTAATCCGTTGTTGTTGAAGATGACAGCTTGCATAACCCCGCTAGCGCTCATGATTTCACTGCAGGCTCAGGCGGGTGAGTTTGCATTAGGTGAAATCACGGGGCGCGCCAACGGTAGCATCAGTGTGGGTGGAATCTGGAATGCTGAGAAACCCGATTCAAACCTGATTTTTCAGGGTAATGCTGATCATATCGGCTACGGCTCGGCTGGTGAGTTCAACCCTTCAGGTGCGCGTAACGGTGATGACGGCCGCCTGAATTTTCGTAAGCGCAATTTGGTGTCTTCACCGATCACCCTATTGGCGGAAACCGAGTTGAACTGGCGTAATTATGGGGTCTTTCTGCGCGGTAAGGCCTGGTACGACTACACCTTGAACAACCGTGAGGTCGACCATGGCCATTCAGCCAATGGTTACCAGGTGGGTGCCAAGCTCAACGATAGCGGCTTCGACGATCTGGCCAAGTTCCAAGGCGTTGCCTTGCTGGATGCCTATGTATTTGGTGACTTCGAAGTCGGCGAGCGACCGTTGCACTTACGCGGCGGTAATCAGGTAATTAACTGGGGCGAGGGGTTGTTCTTCCAGAATGGCCTCAACTCGATCAACCCAGTGGATCTTGCCGCGTTACGCCGCCCGGGCTCTCAGTTGAAGGAAGCTCTACTCCCGGTGCCACTGCTCTTCGCCAACTTCGGTATCACCGACAGCCTCAACCTTGAGGTGTTTTACCAGTTGCAATGGCGTGAGACCGTTCTGGAAGGTTGCGGTACCTACTTTGCTAGCAACGACTTGATCCAGGATGGATGTTTCGGCTTGGCCAGGGGCGGTATTGCTGCCAACCCTAATGATGAGGCTGGTTATGCCAAGGGCCTCTATGTGCATCGGCTGGAGGACGACGAGCCATCTGACAGCGGTCAGTTTGGTATGGCCATGCGCTATTTCGCCGACAGCATAAGCACCGAGTTCGGCGCCTATGCCATGAATATCCATTCGCGCACCCCGCAGAACCGCGCGCGCACCGACTTGCGCCCTGCGGTTGGAGCGGGCTGGATCGCAGGTCAGGAGGCCACCAACGCCAAGTATTTCATGGCCTTCCCCGAGGACGTCCGCATCTTCGGTCTTAGTTTTTCCACCAGCCTCCTGGGTGCCTCAGTGTTCGGCGAGTACAGCTACCGTCCGAATCAGCCCGTGGGGCTTTCCCTCGGCGACACCATCCCGAGCACCTTCGGCAATCCCAATCTACTCATTCCCGGTGCACCGCTGGCAGGGGAGATGAAGGCTGCCGCCCCCGGCTCGCTGATCAATGGTTATGACCGCCTGGAGGTGTCGCAGCTGTCACTTGGGTTTATTAAGAGCTTCCCCCGAGTGTTGGGCGCGGATGGTCTTGATGTAACCGGTGAGGTCGCGATGAAGTACATGCATGACTTGCCGGCGCTGAGTGAGCGTCGTTACGGGAAAACCGAGGCATACGGCAGCAACATGGCTGATGGCCAGGGGATTGGTTCGCCAGGCTGCAACGCTGGGGTGCCAGAGCAAAGTTACAAAAAAATCGGTTGTAGCCGTGACGGCTTTGTCACGGACCTTTCCTGGGGCTATCGCCTGCGTGCCCAGTTGAATTATTCGGGTTTGCTGGCCGGGGTCAACGTATCGCCATTTATGACCTTCGGTCAGGACGTAAAGGGCTGGTCCCACGACGGTAACTTCGTCGAAGACCGACTGCTGGGTTCGCTGGGGGTAAGGGCTAGCTACAAGCAAAACTATTCGGCCGAACTGTCCTGGTCTGGTACCGGTAATACGCCGCTCGTAGTGACCGACCGTGATTTCGTCGCGTTCAACCTGCGCATGGGCTTCTGATCTCGAGGTAATCCAATGAACAAGAATCTTCTCTCCGCTGCCATTCTCGGCACCCTTCTCAGCCTAACCAGTGCAACGGCCCTGGCCAAGCTGGATGCCAGTGAAATTGCCCGCTTGGGCCAAGACCTGACGCCCACCGGCGCCGAGCAAGCGGGCAATGCCGACGGCAGCATTCCTGCCTGGAGCGGTGGCCTTACCCAGCCGCCGGCCGGTTACAGTGCGGCCAAGGGTTATATCGATCCCTTCGCGAATGAACAACCGTTGTACACCGTTACAGCGGCCAACATGGCGCAATATGCCGACCGGTTGATGCCAGGGTACAAGGCGCTGCTGGCGAAGTTTCCCAGCTACAAGCTGAACGTCTATCCGAGTCATCGCACTGCTGCGCTGCCCCAGCACGAGTACGAGCTGATCCGCGAAGAGGCCGCTAAGCTCGAGCTTAACGGCGATAGCATGGTCAACTATCAGAAAACCTCGGTGCCTTTTCCTATTCCCAAGTCGGGTCTGGAGGCCATGTGGAACCACCTGACGCGCTATCGTACCGGTGGCTTTCTCGATTACCCGACTGAAATGGTGGTGCAGGCCAACGGCTCATTTACTCCGGTGCGCCGAATGCGAAAATTTGCCATGGCCTCAAGCATGACCAACCCGGAGCCGAACCGGCTGTACTATTTCTGGAATAGCGTTACCTCCCCAGAAAGTATCGCCGGCAGCCAGACTCTGGTGCATGAGCCACTCGACCAAACCAAGGAGTCCCGGCTGGCCTGGCAGTACAACCCAGGGCAGCGGCGCGTGCTGCGCGCGCCCGAGTTCTCTTATGACACGCCGCCAGGTGCCTCCGATGGCTTGCGTACCAACGACTCAGCTGACATGTACAACGGCGCGCCCGACAAGTACGACTGGAAGCTGGTAGGCAAAAAAGAAATGCTTGTGCCTTACAACACTTACAAGCTGGCCGATACTTCGCTGAAGTACGAGCAGATCATTCAGCCCAACCACTTCAACCAGGACCTACTGCGCTACGAGCCACATCGCGTCTGGGTGGTCGAGGCCACGCTGAAGCCGGGTGAGCGGCATATCTACGCCAAGCGGGTCTTCTATCTCGACGAGGACAGCTGGAGCATCCTGGCCTCGGACATTTATGACAGTCGTGGCGAACTTTGGCGCTTTCATGAGGCCCACGCGTTGCAGCGCTACGACATTTTGTCCAGTTTTCATATAAGTGAGGTTTCCTACGACCTGCAGGCACGCCGTTACCTAGTGGTTAACCTGCAGAACCAGGAGATCCCAATCAAGTTCAACGTTCCGGCGAACTTGAAAGATTTTAGTCCCTCGGCTCTGCGTCGCAGCGGCCGCTGATTAACTGTTTACTCCGTGGTCTTTGGGTGGAAAGCGGTTAGCGCTTTCCCCCTTTTTTACTTTCTGAGACGCTGGCCATGAAAAAATACAACCAACCAGCGCTGAGGTTGCTCTGCCTGTTGTCTGTCGGCCTGGCGGCCTTGCCGCTCAGCGCCGCGCCACTGGTCGATCGCCTTGAGCGCGCCGCCCGAATTTCCCCCTTAGCCAGCGAGTCGCCCCTCACCGATGGGCAGTTGGTCGGCGATTATCTGGTGACGGTGGGGGGCAGCGGCCACGTGCTGTTGCGCTCGCCCTCCGGCGAGATCCAGCAGGCACAAGTGCCGGTCGATGTTCTGCTGACCTCGGTGCATTTCCCCGATGCCAACAACGGCTGGGCCGTCGGCCATGACGGTGTGGTCCTGCATAGCACCGATGGCGGCAAGACCTGGAGCAAGCAACTCGACGGCAGTGCCATAAGCGCTTTGATGTTGAAGTGGGCCGAGGCCGAGATGGCGCGTTTGGAATTAGCCAGTGCGGCGGCGCCAGACGACGAGGCGCTGCATACCGAGTTGGAGAATGTCATCTTCGCCTTCGATGATGCTAAAGCCGGTATCGAGTCAGGCCCGGCACGCCCGCTGCTGGATGTGTGGTTCCGCGATGCGCAGCAAGGCTGGGCGGTTGGTGCCTATGGGATCCTTGTGCATACCCGCGATGGCGGGAAAAGCTGGGAATTTGTCTCGACCCTGGAAAACCCCGAGCGTTTGCACTTCAATGCGGTCCTCGGTCTGCGCGACGGCAGTCTAGTGGTCGCCGGCGAAGGCGGGCGTCTGTACCGCTCTAGTGATGACGGCCAGCACTGGACAGTGATCACGCCAATGAGCCCGGCCTCGCTGTACAAACTGCAGCAGCTGAGCGATGGCCGCCTACTGGCCTTGGGCTTCGGCGGTACCTTGCTGGCCAGCCAGGATCAGGGCCTGAGCTGGCAGGTCATCCCGCTGCCGGTGCGCGCGGGTCTGTACGGCGCCGCACAACTGGCGGACGGCAGCTTGCTGCTGACCGGGCAAGGTGGCGTGGTGCTGTACAGCACCGATGGCCAGCAGTTCAAAGTTTGGCAGGCGGCCGCTAAGGCGCCTTGGCTCGGCGTGGCGCAAGTGTCTGCCGAGCAACTGGCGCTGATTGGTAGCGCCGGCCTCATCACCATGCCCTTGGCAGAGCTCAAGGAGCAGCTGCAATGAATGCCAAACTGAACGACGGGTCTAGCCCGCAACTTGAGACCAGCGCTTTGCAGCGGCTGGTTGGTTTCACCGAACGTGCACTGTTTCGCAATCGCGTGGTGGTGCTTCTGTTCTTCTTGGTCCTTTCGCTGTTGCTCGGCTACCAGGCCCTGGGCTTGCGCCCAGACGCCAGCTTCAGCCGGATGATCCCGACCGGCCACCCGTTTATCCAGAACTACCTGCAGTTTGAGAGCGTGCTCCGGCCGCAGAGTAACGTGCTGCGCGTGGTGGTGGAAAACCCCAAGGGCGACATTGTCAGCAAGGAGTTCCTTGAGACTCTGCGCGAGGTCAACGATAGGATTTTCTACATCCCTGGCGTCGATCGCGGCAATTTGAAATCGCTGTGGACCCCTAACGCGCTCTGGGCTGAAGTCACCACCGAAGGCTTGCGCGCCGGCCGGGTGATTCCCGACACCTACGACGGGAGCCCAGAGGCGTTGGCACAGGTGCGGCAGAACATCCAGCGCGCCAACATGCTCGGCAGCTTCGTCGCCAACGACTTCAAGTCGGCGGTGATCCGGGTGCCACTGCTGGAGATGAACCCAGAGACCGGCGAGCCGCTGGACTACGGTGCCTTTACCCAAGCGCTGGAAAAGCAGGTGCGCGAGCATTTCGGTGTACAGGGCGTGAATATCCGCGTGATCGGCTTCGCCCAGATCATCGGTGATCTGCTGGCCGCTGCCACCGACATCGCGCTGTTCTTCGCTATCACAGTCGGCCTGATTAGCCTGATGCTCTATCTCTATTGCCGCTGCTGGCGCAGTACCGCAGTAACCGTGGTGACTTGCCTGCTCACCGTGGCTTGTCAGCTTGGCCTGTTGCACCTTTTCGGTTTCGGTCTGGACCCATACTCGATCTTGGTGCCGTTCCTGATCTTCGCCATAGGCATCAGCCACGCGGTGCAGAACATTAACCTGATGATGAGCGCGATGGGGCATGGCGCCACGCCGCTGGTTGCCGCGCAACACACCTTCCGCGCCCTATTCATTCCTGGCACCACGGCGCTGCTGGCCGATGCGGTGGGGTTTATCACCTTGTTGGTGATCGACATTGGTGTGATCCAGCAGCTGGCAATCACCGCCAGCATTGGCGTGTTCGTCGCCATTTTTACCAAGATGTTCCTGCTGCCGGTGCTGATGTCCTACGCCGGCATCAGTCCGCGCGGCTTGCGTGAGCAGGAAAAGCGAGCCAATTCGTCCTGGCCTATCTTCCGCCGCCTGTCGGCCGTGGTCGAACCGCGCGTGGCGCTGCCGCTGATCGCCCTCAGCGTGATGCTGCTCGGCGTCGGCTACTACGCCCGTCAAGATCTGAAAATTGGAGACCTGGACAAGGGCGCACCGGAGTTCCGTCCGGAAGCGCGCTACAACCAGGACAACGCTTACTTGCTCAAGCACTACAGCACCAGCACTGATGTTTATGTAGTGATGTTCAAGACACCGGCTGAACAGTGCGCACGCTTCGCCGCTGCCGACCTGGCCAACCAGTTCGAACAGAGCATGCGTGAAGTCAAAGGTGTGGAATCGGTGCAGTCGCTCTATCGCACCATGCGCTTCAACATCCTTGCGCGCAATGAGGGCAACCCGAAGTGGGCCGAACTGTCGCGCGATCAGTTCGTGATGAACAATGCCCGCTCAGGTGTCGCTGCCGAGTTCGTCGACCCCAACTGCAGCGTGGCGCCAATCAGCCTGTATCTGAGTGACCACAAGGCCGAGACGCTGACCCGGGTGGTCAGCGCGGTCGAGGCCTTCAGCAAGCAGTACGACACAGGAGACTTCGAGATCCTCCAGGCGGCAGGTAATGCCGGCATTGAGGCGGCGACTAACATCGTCATCGAGCAGTCCGAGAAGCTGATGCTGCTCCTGGTGTTTGTGATCATCTCGCTAGTGGTCTGGTGGGAGTTTAATTCGATCAAAGTGACCATCGCCTTGATGGCGCCGCTGTACCTGTCAACCGTGCTGTGCGAAGCGGTGATGGCGCAGATGGGCCTGGGAGTGAAGATCGCCACGCTACCGGTGATTGCCCTCGGCGTCGGCATCGGTGTCGACTATGGCATCTACCTGTACAGTCGCATGGAAGGCTTTCTGCACCAGGGCCTGAAATTCCGTGCGGCGTTCTTTGAAGCGTTGAAAACTACCGGCACCTCGGTGGCCTTCACTGGCATCACTCTGGCCATGGGTGTAGCCACCTGGTCGTTCTCGGCACTGAAGTTCCAGGCCGACATGGGCCTGCTGCTGGTGTTGCTCTTCATCTGGAACATGGTAGGTGCACTGGTTTTGTTGCCGGCCATCGCCTCGATGCTGATGTGCAATAAAGAAACTCGCTGAAACTGAAAGCCTCTAGCTTTAGGACATGTTAGAGGCTCGCTTATGGTGCTTCGGAAGCAGCTGTAGCGCGCTATTTTTCGCCATCCCCTGGACATTGTCCTTCGCGCAGGGGATTCGCCCGACGACGCTCAAACCACCTGTTGAGGAGATGCTGATTTCGAGCTCTCCTCCTATCGCCAGCATGCGCGAGCGCATGCTGGCGATCCCTTGGCCTTCATTGAGATTCAGCGGGTGCCTGTTGCTGCAGCCGCTGTCCACCACAGCGAACGAAATCCCATCCCGTTCTTGGCGCAATGTAACTTTCGCCGTTGCCCCTGCTCCTGCATGTTTAGCTGCGTTCTGTAGGGCTTCGACACAGCAGAAGTAAATTGCTCGTTCGGCGAGCGGGCTTTCGCGTCTCGGTGCTTGAAAGTCCGTGACTACTGGCAAGCCCGCATTATTGGCGGCCTCTCCCAAGGCTGCTGCCAGTCCTCGCTCAGCCAGTAGTGGCGGAGTAAGGCCATGTGCCAGCGTACGCAGTTCGGTGATGGCGGCATCAATGTCCGTTGCCATTTCCACTAGCAGTGCATCCGCTCGGCTCGGATCGCTATCGACCAGGCGTCTGGTCACGCTGATCTTCATACGCAGCGCGAGTAAGCGTTGCTGTGCACCATCGTGTAGGTCTTGTTCAAGCCGGCGGCGCTCCTCTTCCGCGACAGTTTCAGAATGGGCATGGGCACCGGCCAAGGCAGATTCGAATTGCCAATTGACGATGGCGTTATGGATCGAGCTAACAACTGCCTCCAGCAACATCGGCTCTTCCAACAAGGCGCGGTTATGAATCAGGATTGCGCTAGGTTGGTCATTGAGGTCATGCAGTACGCGTACGGCTTGCTCCTTGGCACTTGGTTCGGGTAACGGCACGACTTGTTGGGATGAGTTAATCCAGCGCCCAGTGTTTGGCTCCCAAATACCTAGCTCCAGTGATGGGTCATCCAGAGCATTCGCCATCATGGTTTTCAGGCCTTGCAGGTTCGGCCGGCGCCTTAATCCGGTCACTAACCGATGTAGCGCTTGGGCGGTGTAGAGCCGGCTGCGCAGCAAGCCCAAGGCAATAGCTAACGGAACGGCCCAGAAGGTAAAGGTAAGCAACAACAAGCCAGTCCCGGTTGTCAGGAAAAACGCCATGCATAGCGTGCGGGCGACAGAGGCGAGTAGTACGGGGGCGAGCGAGCGACGCATCAGTGTGGAGGCCTGTCGCAGTCGCTGTAGCAAGTACAGGCTGGTCGCGATCAGGATGCCTGTGTTGACGATGCGAAAGGCATTCAGCAGGAGGTTGGACCAGGTAGGGTGGTCGGCAATAAACAGTAAATTGTCCTGGCACACGTCAGTGCAGGAGGGCAGTGGGCCGAAGCGCGGCACGTGCGGAGTCAGCATCACGCTGGGTAGCCATAGCAAGGCAATAGCAGCGATAGCTGCGCCAATCAGCATACCCTCACGTCGGTCGGTGATGCGCCCAGTCGGGAAGGTCAGCACCACCCACACCAGCAGCGCTTCAGCACAGGGGCGAACGGTTCTGCCAATCGTATAGAGCAGATCATTGGTCGAATAAATTAGGGGATGAAGCGCGTAAGCTACAGCGAGCATTCCGAGCAATATCCAGAGCGGGCGTTGTGGGTAGCGGGCGCGCACGGTCATCGCCACGCCGGAAACCAACATCACGCCAACGCCGGCCATCAAGGCGTCGATTATTCGTGTCGAGCCCGCGCCTGTCGCCATGATCCCGGCAACTATGGTTACCGTGCCTCCACCGAGGATAGCGAGCCAGGGTTTTAGGCTTTTCATTGGCCGTTACGTGATAAATAAAGCAGCGTCGCTTGTACCCGGCGGCTGATGCTTTCGTCGTTGGCCAAGCCAAGGCGGCCGAAAATCTCGCTTATATGTTTTTCCACCGCCCGCTGGGTTACTCCCCTGTCGCGCGCAATGGCAAGGTTGCTCTTACCTGTCGCAAGGTCGGCCATGATTTCCCGCTGGCGTGGTGTTAGCTCTTCTAAGGGGGAGCGCTGGTGCTTGCGCGACAGCAGGGATTCAATTAGTTGCGTATCAATTCGACACTCACCAGTTGCAACCGCATGAATGGTAGACACCAGATGATCGAGGTCGTGAATACGATCCTTTAACAGGTATCCACGCCCAGATGCCCCTTTCTCCAGTAGCTCGGTTGCATACTGTGAGCTGCCATGTTGGCTCAGCACGATTACGCCTATATCCGGATGGCTCTGGCGCAGATGTTCTGCTACTCGCATGCCCTCATCCGTTTGCGTAGGCGGCATGCGGATGTCTGTCATGACAACCTGTGGTGGATTTGCTTCTACCGCTGCAAGCAGCGCGGTTGGGTCAGCATAAAGCCCGACTACACGAACTCTTGGAGACTGGGCAAGAATCTGCGACAAGCCCTCGCGAATAAGGTAGCTATCGTCGGCAATTGCCACGCTGATAGGAGGTGCCGAAAAAGTGACATTGTCAGAACTGTGCATCGCGTTCATGAAGTTAAACGACCAGTATTATTGTAGGTATTTGGTTGATCCTATCAGATGCCTGAAGATGCTCTATGAAAAGCATAATGTCTGCTTTTTTCCCGCATCTTCCTGTCACGGCCGGCAGAGAGCGGCCAGAAGCGGAACTTGCTGAAAGCGCCTTAACTACGTCAAATTGACCAGACGCCATCAATGATGAACGCTAAGCAGCGCCAGCAAGATCCCGACGCTAAGTCAAATGCTAGAGCCGGAATAGCAATTGGATCTCAACCTATCTGCGGTGATTTCAAAGTGCCACCCTTCGTGATAAAAGCGATTGGACCACTACGCGATCCCAAGGAAGGCATATGGCACTTAGATTCCCCAACCACCCTTACTACATTCCGATCATTAAGTGGCAGTCCTGGGAGCAGAGAGCTCTGCTTCAGACTCGGGGAGACGTTAAGCCCTACGTTCGCCCCTGCATCGAGGTCCGTCACTCGAATCAACACAGCAGCCTGGTAGGGAATTTCCAAACAGCTTGGGGAGCCCCTGCATTGGTAGATTATGCGAATCCCGAAGGGCGGCTCGTTGGCATTCGTCCTTTAGAATTTGAGGCGTTCCTTCAGATCGCAAAAGCTAACGGCTTTCCAACTCTTCCAGTTATCAATCCGTTAGATGCCCCTCTGCTACGCCCTGCGCTACTTGGTCTAGTGCAATCCTTCCCTGAGATTTTCCTACGCTTACGTATCAGTGGATTAACAGTTAATGCTGAGCACTACACCCAGACGATGATGGCCGCACAGGTACTATCAAGGCCTGGCAACCGTATTCATCTTATGGTCGATCTAGGTGTTACTCCCGCTTGGGAAGCCGCAGAGGTACCCGCCTTTACAGGCATGATGGCGGCGTTCAAGAACGCAGGGTTTTCCCAAATTCATGTGGCATCAGGTGCGTTCCCCGAGAGTCTTGCGGCCGTAAAAACGGTAGCTAACTTGCCACGCCGAGACTGGTCTCTATGGGCCGCGCTGAATACCAACGCTCCCGGACTGCTTCTCGGATATTCAGACTATGGGACGATATCTCCGCGCTGGACTGAGGAGACACTAACTCGCCGCGGCGGCCGTGTTGCCATTCGCTATGCAAGGAACCTTGACTGGTTGGTGTTGCGAGCTGACGGAAGCAAGTCAGAGCATTCAGTTGCTATCTCGACTTTGATGGTGACCGTGCATGCAGCCTCCTTCAAAGGCCGAGAGTATTCCTATGGGGACGAATTAATTGCAGATCGAGCGAATCCGGCAATCAAAAAGAAGAATGCAGGCCTCTTCCACTTCACTGAAGGTTGGTGTCATCACCTTGCGACGGTGATTAAGGAACAGTACTAGGCCGGGCAGGCTGAAAATTGAGGTGTAGCTTCCTCGACCCGTTTGAGGAGGTAGTCCCGAACATTGTTCTTGAGCTCGGGAAGTGTGAGCAGCTCTGCGATATATGCCTGAATGAGATATAGGCTCTTGCTCTTCCAGCCTCGAACCTTACCCATTTCGGTCAAGAGGTGAAGCGCCTCGTCTCGCTTGAGTAGGGAGGCAAGCACCTCAGGTTCGTGGCGCTTATTAGGTCTTGCGGCCCGAACATGCTTAAACCCCGCCTCAGGCACCTCAGGGACAAGGATGATCCCCCACCACGGCGGCAACAAGGGAAGCGCGTTTTTCAGATGGCATTCCGCAGTCACTAACGTGATGCGATCAAAAACTCGAGCGTAACGGGATCCTTGACCGATAAGGCGCTTCAAGGAGTCGGCCTCACTCTTAATCTCATAGCAATGCATATCGTAGATGTGGACAAGGTCTGCACGAACCTCACCGCCACTAAGCTGTAGCTCCTCCAGGAACAAGCCAGGGTGGATACCCAACGAGGTATCCAAGTAGTGAGTGAGTGCTCGTTTGATCTCCGCTTCGCGCATTATCCAATTCTCGATGGCCGCCGGCGTCCTGCCGGACAGCTAGTCAGTTTATCTCATACGGCGATGGGTGGCTTGGGTAATGCCACCGACCACCAAAACCATGCATTTATGCTATTTTATACTTTATGAAATGCATGAAAAGCAAAACCAAAATCGTCGCAGAGCTCCTCGCTTTCTTTGCGTCCCACGGACAAAGGACGAGCACCTCAATAGCGAATGCCTCTGGATTAGGCCAGCCACAGATTCACCGCAACCTTTTTGGCAAGCCGAAGCGGGTTACAAAGACTCACCGGGAATTATGCATTTATGCAAAAATCTCGCTAGAGCTGGAATTGCCTGACCCTCGGACTTCAGATGTCTTGATGGATAGTTTGGCAAACGTGTGGGATGGCAGTGAGGAGCACGCTCGTCGCCTTGCTGAACTGCTCTTTGCCCACCGAAGGGCCTGCATGTGAAAATGATGCTGGAATCTAATGTTATGGGAGGGTGCTATGCATGACGCAACGACTCCAATAACAGTGAAGTCCGCCTTCGAAAGTCTTAAGGCTGCAGGATATCCGCGCCCTTATGTTGAGAGACTATTGCCCGATTGGTGGGATCACAGCCTCTTCAAGACCAGCGCTGGAGCCTTCCAATTTGCACTGTTGCTTAAGCAACGCTTGGGCTTGGTTGTAAATTTTGCCCAAGACGGCAGTCTTGCAATCGACGCGGCTACGCCCAACGCTCGATTCAAGCGAAGAAGAGGTACAGAGGAAGGGGCGCTAAACATAGCGGCCAGCCTTGGCATGGCGTTGGCTCGACTTTCAATTTTCAGTGCCGGAGCCCCATACAGCCCCTTACCCCCTGACCCGAATTATATCGGGCACCTAGTTCGCCAGATCTCGGGTACGAATAGCGTAGGTTTTGAAGGGCTTCTGGCGCTTTGCTGGGCTCAGGGCATTCCTGTGTTGTTTCTCAAGGATTTGCCCAAAACGTCGAAGCGGATGACAGGTATGGCCGTTAGCGTTCAAGGCAGACCCGCAATTGTTTTAGGATTTAATAGCCCCCAGCACGCTCGACAGTTGTTCGTCCTAGCACATGAACTCGCTCATATCGTATGCGGCCACGTCGGTGAAAATGGTGTTCTCATAGACGAGGACATTGCCGAAGTCACCGATGCCTTGGCCGGGAGTGACGCCACCAGGAAGGATGCGGAGGAGAAAGAGGCTGACTCTTTCGCTCTCGCACTTTTGAGGAACGGGCATACAAACGTGCTTAAAGCTATCGGACGACCAGACTCCGCAGCAGTACTAGCCTCGAATGCTGTCATAGCTGGAGAACAACTTGGAGTCGACCCCGGCCACCTAATTCTTTCCTACGCCAGAGAGAATGACGATTGGGCCCGAGCAAATCAGGCCTTGGGTTATATCGCAGACCCCAGAGGGGCGATCGAGGTGCTTAATCAGTGGTTCATGCAAAGTACCGATCTCGGAGCTCTTAGCGACGAGAATCGGGAGCACGTGCTAGCTATCCAAGGCTTCGGGTCAGTCACACGTGTACCTACTTGATAGCGACGCAGCCAAGTCCCTTTGTCAGTACTTGCTTCTAGACGAGCTTGCGCTCGCTCTTGAGTGCCCGCTCAGCGACTTCGCGATACTTCCACAGCTTCGTTTTCAGCTCAGGCTTAACAAACCCGACGCCGCCCTAAAGAAATTGGGATCACAAGACGCTGTTGTGACGGCTCAGCGGCTCGTCGAGGCTGCGACAGAGGTCCAAGTAGTCACCGACTCGGCTAATACGATCCTCGAGCTAAATCGGCCGGATATCGACAGCGGAGAAGCGATCTTGTTTGCGGCCGTAAGCCAAGACGAAGACGACGCCCTCATCACCGGCGATAAACGAGCCCTTATCGCCCTCTCTGAGATATCAGAAGTACCCATCGTAGATAGCCTCTGGGAAAAGATCATTACCCTTGAGGAAGCAATTTATTTGATTGTGCAGCGTTCGGGTTTCGACCTGGTTTCGCAAAGGATTCGGGCGAGACCCGACGTGAACGTGGCCCTCAGCGTAATTTTTGGTAGAGCTAACCCAAACAAAATCGGAGAGGTCCTCGAAGGACTCAACAGCTATATGAATCACCTTCAGTCGATCTCGCAGGGTAAATACCTGCTCCCGTACTGAAAGCCCCCAATTCCCTGGACGCTTTAGAGCGCACCCGGCTGGCCGACAGCTGCCGGTCATGAAGGGCAGAAATCGGCCAATAGCGGACTTACGCATCACAGGAACTCGGACGACTATTTCTGGACAGCTAGATGTCCCCCAAGTGCGCATTACTGCGCCATTTTCCTGGCGGACTATTAGTCCAGCGATTGAATGCCCGCGAAAAACTGGCCGTCTCGGCGTAGCCCAGACGCAGAGCGATGCTGGCGAGGTCCAGGTGTGAGTCCCTCAGCAGGCGCTCGGCCAGACGCAGCTTGATCTGCTCGTTCAGCTGTTGAAAGGCATGGCCTTCCTTCGCCAGACGGCGATGCAGGGTGCGCTCTGATAGCCCAAGACGTTGCGCCACGCTGCGACTGCTGAGCAGAGTCGACGAATCACGGATCAGCACCTGCTGCACCAAGCGTGCGGTGGGCGCCTTGACCAGACTGTGCGATATATCGAGACAAAACCGTTCGCATTGCTGCTCGCCCTCACTGAAGGCACTGATGTGTGCCTGCGGTAAGCTGAACTGCAGGTCAGCAGTTGAAAACAGTATGCCGTTACGTGCTGCCTCGAAATTGACCGGATAGGAAAATTCGCGCTCCAGTGTGGCCAGATCCGTCGGCGCGCTGGCCATCATCTCCACAGCCAAAGGCACTGGTGGCCGCTGCAGCAACTCGCAGGCTACGCCCAGGCAGGCGGACAGTCCGCGTTCGATAACAAAGGCGCGGGCGTCCTGCGGCAGCACGCTGGCATCGAACAGCAGCCAGGTGCCGCGCCGGTCTGCCTCGATCCGCGCCGGGCAGAGGGTCAGTGCCAGCAACTGGAAACGGCTGAAGGTGGCAAACGCCTCACCGAGCGTGCGACTGGCCAACATGGTGAAACCCAGCAGCCCCAGCGATGTCAGGTGGTAGCGCTGCCCTGCGACGAAACCCAGGCCTGGTCTGCCGGCGTGCGTCAGCAGATTACGGATCACCGCCAGTTCTTGCCATGCCTCGATCTGCGCATTGCGCTGCAGCAGTGTTTCGTTGGAAATGGCACTGCCAATCAGGCAGTTGGCAGCCTCCACACCTTCGGCCTCGGCAGTATCCAGCAGGTAACGTACGCCGGTCAGGTTACGCTTTTGGCGCCAGTCCATCAGACTATCCTCAGTGTTTTGGCAGTGATTATCATTTTTTGGCGGTAATCATCATGGCCAGCCTAGCAGTCACCTCGCATTCTGTAATTACTTCAAAACAGCAAGAGTGCGAGCCATGAGCGAATTCATCTACACCCTGCCCAGCCACAACCGTGCCGCGAGTTACAAAAATATCCGTGTAAACCCGACCACCGGCGCAATCGGTGCGGATGTAGAGGGTCTCGATCTGACGCGCCTGAGCGACGAAGGCTTCGTTGAACTGCGCCAGGCCTTGCTCGCGCACAAAGTCATATTTATCCGCGACCAGGCCCTAAGTGTCAGCGATCTGGAGCGCGTCACCCAGCATCTCGGCGAGTTTGGCCGCGAGCCCTATGTGACTTGCATGGACGACCACCCGCATGTCGTACATGTGGTCAAGGAAGCCGATGAAAAGGCGCCATTCGTATTCGGCGGAGCCTGGCATACCGACTGGACCTTCCAGGAACGCCCGCCGGCCTTCACTCTGCTCTACGGGCATGACATCCCACCCTACGGTGGCGACACGTGCTATGCCAACCTGGCGCTGGCTTATGAGTGGCTATCGCCTGGAATGCAGGCGCTGCTAGAGAACCTCGATGCGGTGCACAGCCCGGAGATGGCCTATGGGGTCAACGCCAAGCACAACGCGCTGCTGGAAAACATGGCGATCAACTACGGCAGCGACACCTCGAATGACGAGCGCAGCCACCCGCTGGTAACCCGTCACCCGGAAACCGGTAAGAAGGTGTTGTTCATCAATCCGGCCTACACCACCGGCATCAAAGGCCTGCGCTCGGAAGAGTCGCGTCCGCTGCTGGATTACCTGTTCAATCTGGCTACGTCAGAAGCCTTCACCTGTCGTATGCGCTGGCGTCAGGGCACCCTGGCGATCTGGGACAATCGCAGCACCTGGCACATGCCGGTGGCCGACTACCACGGCATGCGTCGCGAAATGTTCCGTACCACCGTAGTTGGCGGGGCGCCAAGCCGATGAGCGCGCTGACCGCTATCACCGACGCGCGCTTGCTGGGCGCGGCCAATAGTCTGGCGACGGCACGTAGCCAACGCCGACCTGGCCCGCTGGTCAGTAAAACCTTTGTCCTGGCCAGTCTGGGCGAGGCCTACCAAGTACAGACCGCCGCCATGCATCAGGCCTTGGCACAAGGCAGTCATCTTTCCGGGGCCAAGGCAGGCTTGACCTCGGCTGCACTTCGCGCGGCGCTCAAGGTCGAGGAACCGCTGTATGGCTGGTTGTTCGCAGACACCGCCTGCCTTTCAGGCGAAGCCGTCGCCTGGGAGCGCCTGCTGCAACCAAAAGTCGAAATCGAACTGGCGCTGGTACTGAGTCATGATCTGCCGGCCACCGAGATCGACCAGCAACAGCTGTTGTCCAGTATCGCCGGAGTAGTCCCTGCGCTAGAAATCAACGGCTCGGCCTTCGCTGACGGGCAGTTAACCCTGCTCGATGCAGTGGCCGACAATCTGTCTTCCGGTCTGTATGTGCTGGGCGATCAGAGAGTGCCTGTGGCGCAATTGCCCAAGGCGCCGTTGCTGGCCAGCCTGAACAAGAATGGCCAACAACTGCTACTCGATACACCAATCGAACTGGAAAGCTGTCTGGCCACGGGGCTGTGGCTGGCAAACAAGATGGCCTCGCTCGGCCAGCCACTACGGGCCGGAGCTGTGCTGCTGACCGGAGCGCTGGCACCTGCCTTCGAGATTTCTCGTGGCGACCAACTGAGTTTTCAGGTCGTCGGGCTCGGGGCAGTTATGTGTTCTTTCAGTTGATACAGCCGTTGCCCGGCCGTCAAGCGACAGCTTCGGGTCGGATGCAGCCCTTCGTAACTGACTGCAGTCGGCCAGAAGCGGCCAGAAGCGGCCAGTGATCCCAGTAAATAAATCCGTCCCCTTTTCTCCAAAACTGCCAGACGACGACACCCTGGCCGGCGAAGAAACCGCCCACTACACCGGCGTGTTTGCTTGGTACCGCGACAAGAAAACCGGCCAACAAATGAAGGTCACCGCCGGCGAGCAAACCGGACCGCGCAAACTTACGCACCTGTATTCCAGCAAGGCCAATGCTGAGAAGGCGGTCGAGCGGGAGTGGGGACGGATGCAGGATAGGTTTGCAGCATAATTTTTCACGTTCGATATGATCAAAATCGGTTATGTTGGCGTCTAGGGAGAACAGCCGGTCAGTCATGAGAAATCCGCTCCTTTGCCCTTATAAAAAGTGTTCAGCACCCACCACAGTTGTCGTACAGTTAACTTACAAGTACGCCACCACATCAAACAAGGATGTATCGTGAAAAATATATTTCCAGGCCACTTTCGCCCCAAAAAAGAAGAGCTAAATACACACTGGGAAGAGTCAATATTTATTGTTGATGCGAACGTATTGCTAAATTTATATCGATATTCAGAAGTCACTAGAAAAGAGCTTGAGAAATCTATCGAAGGAGTAAAAGACAAAATCTTCATCCCGCACCAAGCGGCAAAAGAATTCTTGAAAAACAGGCTAATCGTAACATCTGGACAATCTAAAGAATACGAAACAGCAATCACAACAATAAATGACCTTGTAAGAAAAATATCAAGCAAGGACAGACACCCATTCATCGAAGAAATACACCTTACAGCCCTAAATGAATTATCCGAGTCAATTATTGCAAGCCTCACCACCCAAAAGGAAACTCTTCTTAGAAAATTAACAGACGATGAAATCCTTGACTTCATAGAGAAGATATTTGACGGAAAAACCGGAAAGCCATTTGAAAGCGCAAGAATTGATGAAATATTATCCGAAGGCGCAATAAGATACGAAAGAAGCATACCTCCAGGATACAAAGACAAAGCAAAAGACTCGAGCGATGACGCCACGCGAAAATATGGCGACCTGATTGTATGGCTGCAATGCATTGATTACGCCAAAGAAAATAAGCGCTCCGTCATATTCGTAACAGATGACAAAAAAGAAGATTGGTGGCAAGAGCAGGCAGGAAAAACAATAGGGCCTAGAACCGAACTCATCGAAGAATTTAAAAAAGAAACGAACAAAGATTTCTGGATGTACTCTGTAAGTAGTTTTATCAAAGAATCAGCAGACAGAAAGCAACAAGTAATAAGCGATGACATATTTGAAGAGATCGAAAATATCAGAGAGGACCTAGAAGAACTACAAAGACTTAAAGATCGAAAATCAAAAAACGAACCATCAATAGAAATCTTCCAAGAAACGCACGCATCAAGTGAAACTATAAATACTGGCATTATTGAAGTATTTCTTAATAACGACATGAACTATGCCACAGGAAGCGGAAAATTCTCACCGCCGCTTATAGGTATCCCGAATTTCAATGTAACACTTATTGGCTCACCTGATGACGCAAGCAAAAACATCGGAATAAGTTATGGCTGCGGCACCACTAAAGACTTCAATGTACACATGAAAGCAAGAGGCGGCATATTAAGCACCGGCAGCTATGTTTTTAAATACGAAGCAGAATATATAAATAGCCAGCCAAGTGAAATCAATTCAATCAACACTGACACATGCAGCGTATAGTTAAAAAATGGAGCGGATTTCTTGAAAGAATAATAGGGATCAGATCACGTTTTCCGGAGGGAATTAATCGTGGCCTGACCCCTTTTGTCCCTGCTGCGTGCAGCATATCTCCAACACGACCAATAAAAACTTATACCGAACACATGCACTCTAAAAGCAAGATCTCACATGGAGTTTAGGTTTTGAGCATAAAACGAACTCAAGTCTTATTAATTGGAGGGGCATTTAGCGCTGTAATTTTATACGCACTACTCCTCATCTACCTGTCGTGGCCAATAGATGAAATATCCATCAATAAGGCAGGCGTTTTCGGCGACAGCTTTGGAATATTAACTTCTTTATTTTCCGCCTTAGCATTTACTGGCATGATCACTGCAATTTCGCTTCAAAAAGAAGAATTAAGTTTACAGCGAGAAGAACTAGCTGCCACAAGAAAAGAAATATCCGCACAGAAAGAAGTACTAATGAAGCAGAGCTTCAATGATAACTTTTATAGGCTGCTTGATTACTATAAAGACAACCTAGATCAATTATCCGTCAGAAAAACTAACGAGCAAGAGTACACTTCCGGCGTCGGTGCCTTAAAGTACCTACTAGATAAATTTTCTAGCTCGCAAATCGAATATAATAAGTACTATGACCCACACCAAGAAGACAAGCTAAAGGTATTTGAGCACCACTTATTTCTTGATATTCACGGAATACTAATGCGCCAAACAAGATACCTAGGCACACTTAGAAGCCTTCTTAGCTTAGTTGAAAGCCAAGTTAAAAATTCGGAAAAGGAGACTTACTGGGAGATCATCACCTCCCAGCTAACCGTACACGAGGTTAAATATATTTTCTATAATTGCCTAACAGACCTTGATGACAGATTCGTAAGCCTAGTATTAAAAAGTGGAATTCTTCAAAATAGAATTCCATTCTCCGGAATACCTAACTCGCACATCTTTGTTTTTCAGAAAAACCACAACATCTATATACCTAAAGAATCTCTGAAAGCAAAAAAACTACATTCAAGGAAAGAAATTAGAGCCATTAAAAGACACCTTAGAGACAAGGAAAATGGCACTGCAAGCATATAACAAATTTAATAATAGGCGTCAGACCACGCTCTATGGGAGGAGGGAACAATTAAGTACAGGGATCGTAGCCGCATCAAGGAGATTTCGCATAAAGACCGAGTCGATCCGGTCTTGCTGGATACTAAATGGCCACTTTTTGTCCGAACTCGCGCCTTCATGAAGGGCTGCTATGGGTCGGCTGCGGCCCGTGGCGACAGGAAGAAAACGGCTAAATTTTTTTCTAGCAGATGAACTACACTCACATCTCCTCAGACAAGGAGTAGTCGCTCATGGGTAAACTCGTTCTTTCTCGTCGTCTAGACGAAAGCATCAAAATCTCCATCAATCCAAATACCGTGGATATTGATGCGCTTCTTGCTGCCCTAACGAAAGGCATCACCGTTACCTTGGCTGAAATTGGGTGCGGTCAAGTAAGGCTACTTGTTGATGCCCCTGCGTGCATCAGGGTTGACCGAACTGAATGGGAAGCCGCAGACGCCTTTCACGCAAGAGCACATAGCAATTGACTTCCCCCGCCCTTAACTAAAGAAAGTCTGCTTTGGCTTGGCTGCGGACATTTTAGGTGTTTTTACAAAGATAGAGGTGATCAGCTACCCGCAGCAACATGACGTGGTGGGCCCTGCCGGGGGCCGGCAGGGAGGTAATATTTTTTGAAAAACTTGAGGCTGCTCGGATGCCCAATATCGTGAGCTTGTTCTGCTTAGGAATCAGCGAACAACTCTGCTGATCACAAATAAAGCCATGGCTGCAACTGTTCGAGATTGCTCACTACGATCTGTTGCGCGCTAGGTTTCGGCTGCACCTTATTGGCGTCGATCTGAAACCGTTGCAAGACGTACTGCACCAGCGCACCACGGTTAGGCACCACAAGTTTCCCGCCGAGCATGCCGTAATCAATTTCAATGATGCTTTGCTGCTCGGGCTTCAAGCGCTGATCGGGCTCGATGATCACATCAACCAGGGTGTTCCAGCCTGCATCGGCTTCGCGGCTAAACTCCGAGGTGTCCAGTACCTCCGGCTCACCGCGCAAACGGCTGAGCACGAAGTCGCGGTACTCGCGGTTCTTTTCACAGTAAGCGCGCACGTGCCAGCGCATGCCGGTGTACACCAGTGTGTGCGGGGCGATCAGGCGTATCTCTGGCGTAGGGTTGGCCAGCGACACGTACTCGCTTTCTAGCCGCAGTCCTAAGCGGCAAGCCTTGAGCAATGGCCGCAGGATCTCCGGGCGAATCGACCGATCCGGTACATGCAGCACCTCGGTGTGCGCATAAGCCACCGCTAAGCCTTCGATATGCGTGGCACGCTCATGATTTTGGTTGAGCAGGTGTAAATAGGCGCTGGCACTTTCATCGATAAATAGCGGCTTGAACTGCTTAGTCGGCACGTACCCCTTCAGATACTTGTCATATGTAAGGTTTTTGGGCGCATGTTCATTGATGTAGGTGTTGATGTCTTTGGATGCCTGCTGGCGACTGATGCCAAAGCTTTGAATCAAGTGCCCCGTGGTCAGGCGGCCCTCCCACCAGACAATCGTCTCGATTAGCCGATAACGCAGCGCCAGATCCCAGCGTACTTGTTCGATAGTTTGTTTGCGTTTCATGCTCTAACACCTGTGCGAATAGCTTACCTGTATAAGTCCACATCCTAGACCTGTCGGCAAAGAGTGCATATTGTTGGCTGGCTGGCTGAGCGATGCCTGACTGCAGCCGCCAATGAGTAAACATGCGTGAGCAGTCTCGAGTGGAGCCTGAAAGTAATCGAGTCTGGATGAAGAGCAATGAGATGGAAGTTGACCGTGAGTACAAAAAATTACATGGTAGGCGCGCAGTTTGTTTTGCCCCTGCTAGGGACAGGGATACTGTGAGGCGAACTGCCCCAAGGCAGGCAGCAGTAATCCAAGGATGGCTTCAGTTGTGTTTCGTCGCGATGCGAAATACCCGTGAGAAAGCCACCCTTGTTATTTCAGTAAGCCAACGATGGGCGATGCATAGTTGTGTCCAGCGAGTTCTTTCGGGGCTGTTTGCTCGTTTAGAACTCATGATCCATGCGTGACAAATGTGGCGGTTGGATAAGCAGATGAGTAATTTTTATGCGCACTCTAGCGACTCAACAGATCGGGCGGATTGGCAGTTACTGTCAGAGCACCTAAGCAGTGTCGGCCGGCTGGCTGAACAAAATGCGGCGTTCTTTGATGGCAAATCTTTAGCTCAGGTTGCCGGTCTTCTGCATGACTTGGGCAAGTACACCGATGAGTTTCAACGCCGCTTGAGTGGTGATTACGGCAAGGTCGATCACTCCACGTGGGGCGCGCGGATTGCTTGTGAGCGCTATGGCCCGCTTGGCAAGTTACTGGCGTATGGCATTGCTGGGCATCACGCAGGTTTAGCCAATGGTCGCGAGCCGGGTGAACGCACGGCATTAAATGATCGTCTGCGTGCCCAGTTACCTACTTTGTTGCCCGTGTGGCGCGATGAGTTGCTGTTGCCGACCGAGGGTTCGCTAACCCCACCAGCAAGCTTTCAAGTCAGCCAAGGGCGCAGTCAGTTTCAGTTGGCCTTTCTCGGGCGGATGATTTTTTCCTGCTTGGTGGATGCCGACTTTCTAGACACCGAGGCCTACTACCACAAAATTGAGCAGCGCAAAGCACTGCGTGGTGGCGCGCAACCGAGCTTGATAGAGCTACGTGCGCAACTGGATGCTTACCTTGCAACCTTTAGCCCTAACTCGGTGGTTAATAGCTTGCGGGCGCAAATCCTGACCGTGGTGCGTAGCCGGGCAACTCTGGCTCCGGGGCTATTTTCACTGACGGTGCCAACCGGCGGCGGCAAAACCCTCGCGTCACTGGCGTTCGCTCTCGATCACGCCATCACCCACGGTTTGCGTCGGGTTATTTTCGTCATTCCCTTTACCAGTATCGTCGAGCAAAACGCGGCGGTTTTTCGCCAAGCGCTCGGCGACTTGGGTACGGCGGTATTGGAACATCACAGTGCCTTCGTCGATGACAAGAGTCAGGCTCGCGAGTCACGCGAAAAGATCAAACTGGCGATGGAGAACTGGGATGCGCCGATAGTGGTGACCACCGCCGTACAGTTCTTTGAAAGCCTGTTCGCTGCCCGGCCCTCTGCTTGCCGAAAATTACACAACATCTCCAGCAGCGTGGTGGTGCTGGACGAGGCGCAAACCTTGCCACTGAAGTTACTGCGGCCTTGTGTCAGTGCGCTCGCTGAACTGGCACTCAACTACAAGGTCAGTGCCGTGCTTTGCACGGCAACCCAGCCGGCGCTGCAGGCACCTGAGTTCGTCGGTGGTTTGCAAAATGTCCGTGAGTTGGCGCCTGAGCCAAGCAGGTTATTTGCGGCGCTCAAACGGGTGCATGTGCGCCATGTTGGGCTACTGAGTGATGATGCCTTAGCGGGCCAGTTGGCCGAACGTGATCAGGTGCTGTGTATCGTCAATAACCGCCGCCATGCCCGTGCGCTGTACGAGGCTATCGCTGAACATCCGGGTGCGCGCCACCTGACCACCCTGATGTGTGCCAAGCATCGCAGCCAAGTGTTGGCCGAGGTGCGGTTGTTGCTCAAGGCGGGCAAGCCTTGTCGCTTGGTCGCAACCTCATTGATCGAGGCCGGGGTGGATGTCGATTTTCCCGCCGTACTGCGCGCCGAAGCCGGGCTGGACTCCATCGCTCAGGCAGCGGGGCGTTGCAATCGTGAAGGCAAGCGCGCGCCGGCCGACAGCGCGGTGATGATCTTCGCCACCGAGAACCTGGATTGGGCGCCGCCACCGGAACTCAAACAGTTCGCCCAAGCCGCGCGCGAGGTATTGCGCCTGCATGGCGATGATCCATTGGGACTGGGCGCCATCGAACGTTATTTCCGTCTGTTGTATTGGCAAAAAGGCCCGCAGGAACTGGATGCCCACAATTTGCTAGGGCAGATCGAGGACGGCAAGCTCGACGGCCTGCCCTTCGAAATGTTGGCGACTAAGTTCCGTATGATCGACAGCGTGCAGATGCCGGTGATCATCGCTTTTGACCAAGACGCGCAGTCAGCTTTACGCGAACTGGAGTTTGCTGAAGGTTGCGCCAGCATCGCCCGGCGCTTGCAGCCTTATTTGGTACAGGTGCCACGCCAGGCTTATGAGGCTCTGCGCCAAGCCGGGGCGATTCAGGCGGTTGGTGAAAAACGCTATGGCGAGCAATTTATGGCGCTGGTTAACCCTGATCTGTATCACCCCTGCTTTGGGCTGCACTGGGATAATCCGGCGTTCATTAGCAGCGAACGTTTGTGTTGGTAAAGGACTGTCGCCGGCATGCTCGGCGCGGATAAAGCAATACTGAAAAGGAGGGCGCAATGGCCTACGGAATTCGATTACTGGTTTGGGGCGAGCGGGCGTGTTTTACCCGACCTGAAATGAAGGTAGAACGCGTCTCCTATGACGTGATTACCCCTTCAGCGGCGCGCGGCATACTCGAAGCGATTCACTGGAAACCGGCGATTCGCTGGTCGGTGGATCGTATCCAAGTGCTCAAGCCTATTCGTTTTGAGTCGCTGCGCCGTAACGAGGTGGGTGGCAAGTTGTCCTCGGCCAGCGTCGGCAAGGCCATGAAGGCCGGGCGCACCGATGGCCTGCTCACTTTTGTCGATGAAGACCGTCAGCAGCGTGCGGCCACCATCTTGCGCGAAGTGGCCTACGTCATCGAGGCGCACTTTGAGTTGACGGCAAAAGCCGACGCCAGCGACTCGGTAGGTAAACACCTGGATATTTTTAATCGCCGCGCCCGCAAGGGGCAGTGCTTTCATGCTCCATGCCTTGGGGTTCGTGAGTTTCCTGCCAGCTTCCAGTTGCTGGAGGCTGGCAGTGACGAACCGCTTGCGGATGAGGGGCTTAACGGTGAGCGCGATCTCGGCTGGATGCTGCATGACATCGATTTCGCCGATGACATGACGCCACATTTCTTCCGTGCGCAGATGCGTGATGGCTTGATTGAAGTACCGCCGTTTATGGCGCGGGAGCTAAAGGCATGATCCTCTCGGCGCTGAATGACTACTACCAACGGCTGGCCGAGGAACATGCGGTGCCAGTGTTCGGGTTTAGCCAGGAAAAGATCAGCTATGCGCTGGTGTTGTCCGCCGAAGGCGAGTTGGTGGATGTGCAGGATGTACGCGACAACTCCGGTAAAAAGCCATTGCCTAAGAGTCTGACTGTGCCACAGCCAGAAAAACGCACGGCTGGGATCAAATCCAACTTCATGTGGGATAAAACTAGCTACGTATTGGGTGTTAGTGCCAAGCAAGGCGAGCGAACTGGCCAAGAACATCAGGCTTTTAAATCGCTGCATCAAGAGTGCCTGTCTGACCAAGACGACATCGGCTTGCGGGCTTTGGCTAAATTTCTTGAGCACTGGTCGCCGGAGCAGTTTCAAACGCCACTGTTCAGTGAGGAGATGCTCGACACTAACGTCATTTTTCGTATTGATGGCGAGCAAAAGTACCTGCACGATCTGCCGGCTGCACAGCAACTAAGGGCCAAGCTGCTTGCCGGTGCTGACAGCAAAGAGGGTCGTTGCCTAGTAACCGGTCAGCAGATGCCTTTGGCTCGCTTGCATCCGGCGGTTAAAGGGGTAAACGGTGCGCAGAGTTCAGGTGCCTCAATCGTCTCGTTCAATCTAGATTCCTTTACGTCGTATGGCAAAAGCCAGGGCGCTAATGCCCCAGTCTCCGAAGCTGCCGCGTTCGCCTATAGCACCGTACTGAATCATCTGCTACGCCGCGATGAGCACAACCGTCAGCGCCTGCAAATTGGCGATGCCAGTGTGGTGTTCTGGGCGAAAACCGGCACGCCGGAGCAGAGCCATAGCGCCGAGTTATTGTTTGCCGATTTGCTCACGCCGCCGGCGGATGATGCCGGTGAGGCCGCCAAACTGCGCACTGTGCTGGATGCCGTGGCCAAGGGCCGGCCGCTGCAGGAGCTGGGCTTGGACTTAGATGAGAACACCCAGTTGTTCGTGCTGGGTTTGGCTCCGAATGCGTCACGGTTGTCGATCCGCTTCTGGCAAACCGGCAGCCTGAGCTTTTTTGCTCAGCGTCTGGCGGAGCATTACCAAGATTTGCATATTCAGCCACTGCCGTGGAAAACCGAACCGGCGATTTGGCGCTTGCTGCATGCCACTGTGCCCAGCCGCGACGGCAAAACCAAAGGCGAGGACATCGCGCCGCAACTGGCCGGTGACATCACCCGCGCCGTACTAACCGGCAGCCGCTATCCACGTAGTTTGCTGGCCAACCTGATCATGCGCATGCGTGCCGATGGCGATATCTCCGGCGTGCGTGTGGCGTTGTGCAAAGCCGTCCTGATGCGCGACCTGCGCTTGGGCGTAAAGGGAATTAATGAGGAGGTGCCTGTGAGTCTCGACAAACAAGTGAGTAACCCGGGTTATCGCCTGGGCCGGCTGTTCGCTGTATTGGAAAACATCCAGCGCAACGCCCTGGGTACGCAAGTTAACGCCACCATTCGCGACCGTTACTACGGCGCGGCGTCGGCCACCCCCGCGACTATTTTCCCGATGCTCTTGCGTAATACGCAAAACCATCTGGCCAAGGTGCGCAAAGAAAAACCCGGGCTGGCGCATAACCTGGAGCGTGACGTTGGCGAAATCATCGACGGCATGCCAACCCTGTTTCCACGTAATTTGAAACTGGAAGATCAAGGGCGTTTCGCCATCGGCTACTACCACCAATCCCAAGCGCGCTTTAACCGTACTAACGACGACAGCAGCACTGGGCCTGAAACCGAGCAAGGAGCAGAACAATGAGTGCCATCGCTAACCGTTACGAGTTTGTTTATCTGTTTGACGTTACCAACGGCAACCCCAATGGCGACCCAGATGCTGGCAACATGCCGCGCCTCGACCCGGAAACCAATCAGGGCTTGGTTACCGACGTTTGCCTTAAACGCAAAATCCGCAACTACGTCACTCTTGAGCAAGAGGGCAGTGCGGGTTATGCCATCTACATGCAAGAAAAGGCCGTGCTGAACAATCAGCACGAACTGGCCTGGAAGGCCTTGGATGTTCCGGCCGACGCCAAGAACGGCTACAAGAAACTGCCGGCGGATGCAGCCAAGGCCAAGGGCTTGACCGACTGGATGTGCGCTAACTTCTTCGATGTACGCACCTTCGGTGCCGTGATGAGTACCGGGGTTAACTGTGGCCAGGTGCGTGGGCCGATTCAAATGGCCTTCGCCACCTCAATTGACCCAGTGGTGCCGATGGAAATTTCCATCACCCGTATGGCCGTGACCACGCAAAAAGAGGCCGAAGAGCAGAGCGGCGATAACCGCACCATGGGCCGCAAACACATCATTCCTTATGGTCTGTACCGTGCTCATGGCTTTATCTCGGCCAAATTGGCTGAACGCACGGGCTTTTCCGAAGCCGACCTCGAACTGCTTTGGCGCAGCTTGATCAACATGTTCGAGCACGACCGTTCCGCCGCCCGTGGTGAAATGGCCGCGCGCAAGTTGATTGTGTTCAAACATGAGCATCCGATGGGGAATGCGCCTGCTCATGTGTTGTTCGACAGCGTCAAGGTCGAGCGGCTAGAGGGTGAGGCTGGCACGCCAGCGCGCAGCTTCAGTGACTATAAAGTTTCACTGGATGTTGAGGGTCTGCCGCTAGGCGTCAGCGTGCGCGAGTTGATTTAATGGAGCCGGGCGGACATGGAAGACGATGATCTGATACCCCTGTCCGCTTTACAGCATTACCTGTATTGCCCTCGGCAGTGCGCCTTGATTCACATCGAGCAGTTATGGGCTGAAAACCGCCATACCGCCGAAGGGCGTTTGCTGCATGAGCGCGCCGATCAGCCGCAAACGGAGCAGCGCCACGGTGTTCGCACCGCTACGGCCATGCCGTTGGTAAATCAGGTGCTGGGTATCGTCGGAATTGCTGATGTGGTCGAGTTTCATCAGGTCGGCGAGGGTGAGTGCATCTATCCGGTGGAGTACAAGCGTGGACGCCCTAAAAAGCACCGCGCCGACGAGGTGCAACTGTGCGCTCAAGGGCTGTGTCTTGAAGCTATGTTTGGCCCGCCGGTTAGCCAAGGGGCTTTGTTTTACGGTGAAACGCGGCGGCGCAAAGCCGTGCCGTTCGACGAAACCCTGCGTGCCCTGACCTTGGACGTAATCCAGGCGACCCGTGCATTGCTCGAGTCTCGGCGCACCCCGAGTGCCGAGTACCAACCACGTCGTTGTGATGCCTGTTCATTGATCGAACTCTGCCAACCGCACTTATTGGGGCGCAAAAGCGCGGTCAATGCCTGGCTGGCCAAACAACTCAAGGAGTGAAGCATGCGCCGCCAACTCAATACCCTGTACATCACCACCGAAGGCGCATGGCTGAGAAAAGACGGCGCTAATATCGTCATGGAGGTTGAGGGAGAGATCAAAGGACGGCTGCCGGTGCATATGCTGGAGAGCCTGGTCTGCATCGGCCGCGTTTTAGTCTCGCCGCCATTGCTGGGGTTTTGTTCGGAGCAGGGCATCAGTATTTGTTACTTGAGCCCCAACGGGAAATTTCTCGCCAGGGTCGAGGGGCCGGTATCTGGCAATGTGCTGTTGCGCCGCGAGCAGTATCGTCGCAGCGACGAGGGCAAAGGTTGTGCCGACATCGTACGCAACCTGCTGACGGGCAAGTTGTACAACCAGCGTGCGGTATTGAACCGGGCCTTGCGTGATCATGGCGACAAGCTTTCTGCCGAGGCGTCTGCGGCTGTCGAGCACGCCTGCAAACGTTTAAAGCGTATCGCTGAAAGACTCCTAGCCGAAACGGATATCAATGTGTTGCGCGGGCTAGAAGGCGAGGCGGCGCAGGCCTATTTTGGCGTGTTCGATCACCTGATTCGTGTCAACAGCCCTGCTTTGCGTTTTACCAACCGTAGTCGCCGGCCACCATTAGATGCGGTGAATGCGCTGCTGTCGTTTCTCTACACTCTATTGACCCACGATTGCCGTTCGGCGCTGGAAAGCGTTGGACTTGATCCTGCGGTGGGTTTTTTGCACCGTGACCGCCCAGGGCGTCCAAGTTTGGCGTTAGACCTGATGGAAGAGTTTCGCCCGGTGTTTGCTGATCGTTTAGCGCTGTCTTTGCTCAATCGTAAACAGCTCAACGAGCGCGATTTTATGCGCATGGACAATGGCGCGGTATTTCTTCGCGATGAGGCGCGCAAGACGCTGTTAACCGCCTATCAAGAGCGTAAACGTGAAGAACTGCAGCATGTTTTTCTTGAAGAAAAAGCCCCCATAGGACTCTTTCCCGCAATACAGGCGCAGCTCTTGGCTCGGCACCTGCGAGGGGACTTGGACGCCTATCCGCCGTTCCTCTGGAAGTGAGGTAGGGCCATGATGGTTCTGGTCAGTTACGACGTCAGCACGCTGGAAGCTGGCGGCGCGCGACGCTTGCGGCGGCTGGCTAAAGCCTGCCTCGATTATGGCCAGCGCGTGCAGTATTCCGTTTTTGAGATTGAGGTAGATTCGGCGCAGTGGACGTTCCTCAAGCAACGCCTCTGTGGCTTGATTGACCCTGAACAAGACAGCCTGCGTTTTTATTACATGGGCAAAAACTGGCAAAGCAAGGTTGAGCACATTGGTGCAAAGGCAGTGCTAGACCTCAACGGCCCACTCATCCTTTAGTCTTTTGCGAACCCCGAACGACCGGCTAATCCAGGGTAGGTTCGCTGCTCTTTAACATACTGATTTAATTGAATTCATTTTTAATGTTGAAGGCCTTTGATGCTGCTCGCACCAGTTAAGGGGAGGTTCGCATTTTTGGGTGTTTTCCTTATAGCTGACGCTAGGTTATAAGGGGGAGGTCGCGCCCCACGCGGGCGCGCGGATTGAAACATTGCACGGTCTAAAATGTCAGACATGAGTATAGTCGCGCCCCACGCGGGCGCGCGGATTGAAACACCCAAGATGCCCGAGCGCCGTCAAGGAGTTTCAGCGCTAGTCGCGCCCCACGCGGGCGCGCGGATTGAAACCGCACCGCTAAACGGAGCCTGTAATTATGACCGGTCGCGCCCCACGCGGGCGCGCGGATTGAAACCGCTCGGTCGACGCGGATACCTTTGACGGGGTGGAGTCGCGCCCCACGCGGGCGCGCGGATTGAAACAACAGCGGCAACACCCAAGCCCGCAGCCGTTACGGGTCGCGCCCCACGCGGGCGCGCGGATTGAAACATTGCAGCAAGCAGCTTGTGCATGTGCTTGTCTGGTCGCGCCCCACGCGGGCGCGCGGATTGAAACGCCCGGTCGACGAAGATCTGCAGCATAAAGTCGGGTCGCGCCCCACGCGGGCGCGCGGATTGAAACTACTGTAGTCGTCACCGTCAGGGTTAGCCCCACGTCGCGCCCCACGCGGGCGCGCGGATTGAAACGTAGCTGACGTTTTGCGAAGCGCCGGCCGGTGCGAGTCGCGCCCCACGCGGGCGCGCGGATTGAAACGGTGGCGTAAGCTGCCGTGAACGCCCTGGGCATAGTCGCGCCCCACGCGGGCGCGCGGATTGAAACGGTCTCGAAGGTGTAAGCCCAGCGCCGGTATTTCGTGTCGCGCCCCACGCGGGCGCGCGGATTGAAACCAGTCCCAAGTTGATAAGTCGGCGGGGTTAGGTTTGTCGCGCCCCACGCGGGCGCGCGGATTGAAACGCCACCTGCAGGATATTGGCCAGATCGACCCAAGTCGCGCCCCACGCGGGCGCGCGGATTGAAACATGGCCTCCTTGGCAATGAGCGCCTGCACATCTATGGTCGCGCCCCACGCGGGCGCGCGGATTGAAACGTCCTGCACACCGACCACCTAGCCGAGCTGAAATCGTCGCGCCCCACGCGGGCGCGCGGATTGAAACCAGACATGGTAAGTAGCTAGTGTCCCGTCGCACGGTCGCGCCCCACGCGGGCGCGCGGATTGAAACGCCCCTAAAGAGGTCTCTAGTGGCGAGGCAGACGTCGCGCCCCACGCGGGCGCGCGGATTGAAACACAGCGATAGGCTTAGGGTAGATGCTGATCGAAGGTCGCGCCCCACGCGGGCGCGCGGATTGAAACTGAGCGGGTAATGTTTAACCTTGGCGTCAATAGTGTCGCGCCCCACGCGGGCGCGCGGATTGAAACGCTGGCAACAAGCCGTTCACCCAGGGTATCGAAGTCGCGCCCCACGCGGGCGCGCGGATTGAAACGCCTAGTTCGCGCATCCATGCCGCAGTGCACAGACGTCGCGCCCCACGCGGGCGCGCGGATTGAAACCCTTTCACGAATGCGCACGCCGTAGATAGCGGCGCTGTCGCGCCCCACGCGGGCGCGCGGATTGAAACGTCACCTCGACGGAATGCCTTGACGGCGGGACCGGTCGCGCCCCACGCGGGCGCGCGGATTGAAACTCTTATCTGCTTGCGGAGTGTTGAGCAGGCCGGTTGTCGCGCCCCACGCGGGCGCGCGGATTGAAACAGCGGAGATATGGTGACACCGGGCGAGGTATCGGTCGCGCCCCACGCGGGCGCGCGGATTGAAACTAGACCTGCCGTCGCGGTCAAAGACCATGAAAGAAAGTCGCGCCCCACGCGGGCGCGCGGATTGAAACGCCAAAATTGGTAATTGGTTGGTCGTTTAGAATCGTCGCGCCCCACGCGGGCGCGCGGATTGAAACATAACGCCAGGAACTGACATTTACGACGACACCTCGTCGCGCCCCACGCGGGCGCGCGGATTGAAACTGGAAAAAGCGCGGCATTGAGTCCGGTCGCCAGCGTCGCGCCCCACGCGGGCGCGCGGATTGAAACACGGTGATAACGGCTGTGCAGTGGCGCGGGCTGATGTCGCGCCCCACGCGGGCGCGCGGATTGAAACACCCTAAGCTGTTGGCGCTGATTGAAAAGTGACCCACCCTGCCGATTGAAATTTGACCCAGGGCTGGTTGCTGTTTTTTGCATCAGCAACTGTGGATAAGTCTAGCAGCCGAGCTGCTTTTGAACGCTTCCTTTTCGATAGCCCAGTGCAACGAATGAAGGTCTGTTACAGGCATAGTCCGCAACAGACCTTCCCATCCGTGAAGTCAAAACGGCTCGTCGATCACCTCGTCTTTGCCTCCCCGGCGCTTTTGCTCACCCGCACGCGCCCATTCCGCCTTGATCAACTCTCCAGCGGATTCGACCACATCGATAACCGGGGTTAATAGCTGTGGAAGATTTACGTCACTCATCTGAGTCGATCCGCTTTCCCTGCTTGTCTGACTGCTCACGATCCCAGTGCTCGATTAACTCATCAATACGATCGGGGATACGCGGAGTTTTGGAAAGAAGCAGTGCACGGGTAGTGCCAACGAACTCCTCAATTAGGTAAAGCGAGTCACCAACATCAACGCCCATCTCTTGCAAGACCTCATCCGGTATACGGATGCCGCCATCACCGTCCCAGTCCTCAATCGTAATCTGCCGGCTTACCATGCTGCCCTCACTCAACCTGAAAGATAATGCATCTCACGCTTAGAATACTGGACGGCCCGAGGAGTCATTGACATTCCGACCGGTGATTTGAGCATTGGAAGGGGCCAATCAAATTACACAGATTGCGAGTGTTGCCTGCAGGGTGATGGCTGACGCTTTTGGCATTGTGGACTTCGATCAATCATGAAGGCCATGCCCGTCAACTGCATTAATTTGCGCAGCAGGGTGTTCACGTTGGGCCAGCGCTACAAGTGTAGGCGCCGGAAGATTTGATGCGGCCTGCTGGCTAGGGTTAATACCCTGTGCCGTAAGAATATGAACGCCCTGCTGATAGGGCGTATGGGGCTAGATCGACTGACTCACGCCTGAGCAGCCTCGGAGATTGCACACAACAGGCGGGCATCGAGCAAAGCATGATGTGGCGCATCTACCAGCAGATGCTCCATCTCTGCAGTCAGCTCAAGTGCCTCTGGGTTGATTTCTCGGCAGCCAATAATATTTCCCGGTAAGCCCTCCGGACCTAGTAACTCAAGGAAAAGCGGCCAGTCCCACGCAAGTGCATCACTTATAATTTCAACAGGTCCCAGCGTGGCCAAAAAAGCTTTCAATTCGATACAGGCTTGACTGGTCGACTGACCAAACTTATCGAGATTAAGCTGCGGCAGTACGACCTTCTTTACAAAATCGGAACATTCATTCTCTAACCAGGTGTCAGTGATCTCGACGTAAAACTCGAAGTCGGAGGTGTCGACCAAGGCCAAGGAGATAAGCTGACGAGTCATATTCAGCTGGGTGAACTCAGTGTCAATGTAAACAGCGCGCATGCTGCTCCTTTACTCTTTTTAATCGAATCTTACACTGATTTGAGTGACGGCTTTGACTTATTGCTTAACGCTGAGATCTTTAGCTTCAATTCGTTGTATTGCTTCAAAACTTCGAAATACGACTCATCCATTTCTGAAACTCTTGATCTTGCAGTAGAAAGCTCAGACTCAAGTTCGATGATTTTCTTGGTGTAATCTTCAGTTCGTCGCATGATCTTTTTTTGACTATCCATCAGACCCGAATCCACCAATCTCATCAGTTGAGCAACATAGATTTCGTCTCTCAGTTTAACGAGCTCGTCGCGCTGTGTTTTTGCTAGCACCAAGAGTTCCGCTCGTGACATTTCATTTATCGTGAAGCTTTGTCTTATGCCTTTTGACCCATGCCTTTCGCTAGAAAGACGCTCAAGATCTGCGTTGATGCTGTCGATGTATTCAATGACTTGGGGATAGTCACGACTATTCAGGTATGTAGGGCTTTTCCCGACTGACTCCGACAGTTTTCTAAGGGATAGCTTTCGTGCTCTTGGGCTGAGATCTGCTCCACTCGCGATTTCTGAGCAAATTTTCTCTGCTCCGGCTGACGCTAATGCGACTACCTTTTTGATTATTTCGCTTTGAGCCTCAAGCCAGCCCGGTGGCTGGTTAGTCGGCTCTTGGATTTCTGGTGCTCTTCTAGGTATGTCAAACATTGCCTTCTCCGCTATCAATCTCAGCTACAGCAGCCATGGCGGTTTTTATGTTCGCTTCTTCAAGGTTGGCGATAGTTATAAGCCCTGATTTTTTGAAGCTTTCGGCGTGAACCTGACTCTTCATTCCGATGCGCAAGATCGCATCCTTGTTATTTGAGAATGACAATCTGTTAACGCAATTTCCGCAAAGACTCCAGCGAGCTTCGCTTGTGTTTGCAGTGCCAGATTCTTTGTCGAAACACTGGGCTTGCATCTTCGATTCTTTACGAATCATGCAGATGCCGTATTCATGCGGATGAATATCGCCTTCGAATTCATCGATGATCTGATTCAGCGTTGCGGGGTCAAGAAACTCAATATCTTTGACCCTGTCAGCAATCCAGCGCCCTATTGCGCCATAGAGTTGTTCACCATTTGCTGCGCGCGTGATGATCTCGCCAATGTAGTCACGAACAATGCGTGAGTCAGTTTTTAGAAGGTCTGAGAGCACATACGACTCTTGTTTTTCCATCCCTTCGATAAATTTCCGGCGGGTATAGCGGTGAGTCATGTAGCTGCCGTATTCGTGCCTGAAGTGGTCTCGAATCGCCTCAACTACATTTCCGTCAAATCTCCGAAGTGCGAATTCTGCAAAGGTGTGTCGAAACTGATGCGGAGTTATCTTGTGGGAGTAGGCAAATTCATCGCCATATTTTTGTTCTACATAAGTGGCGAATTGCTGGAGTCTTATAGGAACGCTGTTGTAAGCGCCGTGCTTCAAGGTTCTAGGCGCGGTCCTAGCCCAGCAAAAGGTTGTTTGAAAAAATATGTTGTCACGCTCGTTACTGTCTGGATTCAGGTTAACTGACTCAAGGACGTCATAAGCCTCAGCGGCAAGGCCCGCAATGTCTCTAACCGTTACGATTCCGTGATTCGTCTTTTTGATCTCGCTTTTGAAACGATAAGTACCATCGCTTTGTTTGATCAAATCATCGTTCTGGATAGATACAATTTCTGATCTGCGCGCACCTGTGAGAATGAAAAAAATGACTAAAGCTGCTCCGTGCAACAAGCATGAGTAACTTTCTAAGTCGTAGCCGCCGTTAAATGGAAACGGAGGCAAAGGTTGCTCTTGACCTAGACTGAAAAAACACCTGGCCTCGTTTAAGAATTTAACTAGCTCTTTGGATTGTCTCCCAGTCCGGGGAATCCTCCATCCATCGGCTGACCGTTGTACGACACGATCAAAAAGTTGCGAGGGTATGATTGACTGTCGCTTGCGAACGAATGATGTGATGAATTGATACCACTTTAATTTTTCAGAACGAATTATTTCGATAGCTTCTTTCAGGTAAACGGACGCTATTGGTAAAGGAACGCTGCCGTAACTGCCTTCAGCTAACCAGTCGGCCCAATCGGTGTTTAAAGAGACTATGGGTTTTATGGTATCCAACACGCTCGTTAAAGATGGAATTTCCTTAAATCCATCGACCAGCTGACCACTTGAATAGGTCTCTGAAATCATATTCAGCATTAACCAGCGCTTGGAAATAGTGCCCCGCGACACAACCGTTTTTTTTGTTGAATTCTTTTTCCAGAGCGTAAGTTCGATCAATGCCATCACATCGCTTGCGCTGAGCTGGTTTAGGCGGGAAACAGGAGCCTTATCAAGACTATTGAGCGCGACGATTAGCCACCGAGACTCCATGATGCGATCTGGAAAGCGTTTAAGCATCAGCGTCCCATCGTTTTCTGACTTTCCTAAGTCTTTAAGGTGTTGCTTGAGCACGAGTAGCTGAAGTGGGGTTGCCTGAGGAATTGCCTCTGACCAGATCAGCTCTGACTTAACAAGTGTGATTGGATGAGTGATTACCCATACGTCATCACTCATTTTGTTTATTTTAGTGAGGTCGCCAGCCTCGCGCTCAACCTGATCGACTACGTGCGCAGGCGCTTGTGATGCCTTAAGTTCTTCAGTTAGGTTCATAAGCAGCCTATGCAATTAATTCTGGAAACGGAAAAACCGCGTCACCAAAGCGCTCTTTTGCCTCTCGCTTTGTTTTTTCGTCAAACTCATTGAGCATGGCTTGAAGAAACATGCGGTGTGCAATCAGTCCTTCCACGAGGTCTTCATTGCTAGAGAATACTTGGTCAAGCGTCGTGTCTATGTGGATGATGTATGACTGCATGAGCGCAGCCACAATTGGGGTCTTAATGACGATCAGCTCGGCATCTTTCTGGATCAGTCCGGTTACGTCGATCAGATAATTTTGCGCACTTGACTCAGCCAAAAGAGTTTCTAGGCTTTCTAGATCGTCGTTGGTACAGACTGACAGCCCAAGTTTTTTTGAAACGTCAGCGACTGTGAGAACGCTGGATTTTTCAAGCTTAATATCTAATAGAGACATCGCGGCAGCGACCATTTCCTCTCCGACCATTTGAGCAAAGCGGCTCTCGGCCTCAAGCTTGATTTTGTCGTTACTGCGAGCGACGTAAACATTTTGACGAACATCGACGCTGTGATTTGCCCTCATTGCTTCAAGCTGGTTTTCATCTTTCTGATCATCAGAATCAATGCCGGCACTCAGATTCATGTTCTCGCTGAGGCTGACCCTTCTTCTTAGCTTAGCGACAGGCTCTGTCCCAGCAATGTAAGTCGGTGTTATTGAGATCATGGGGGCTGTCTGAACACTGTGCTTTTGTGCCTTGTGTTTCTCGTTGTGAAACATCGCGTGTCCAAGCAGATCGCTAAAAGCAGACCTACCATCCTCAGCATTTATTTGCTGGACAACTGTATTTGGTGTTACTGCTGTCAAGAGCCCAAGGTTTCTTGGCTTTCCTAAGTCAAGATCATAAGCTGAGTCATTTCCGATATCTGAGTCGCAATACTTCTTCTGTTTTTTCACAGAAAGCCCCTGCGCTAAGGGTATGAATGGAAGAAGCATCTGGCTATCAAGTGCTTCTTCATCCTTAATAAAGAAGCCTTCTTGGTAGGCTTGCTCAGCAGTTTCACGGTAAGCCCAAAGTGCTTTGTGGATAGGGTGGTTGCTCTTGTAGGTCTCTCCTGAGTCTTTAATTTTTGCTGCATTCACGAGTGTTGTGTTGTTCCGGCCCTTGAAACTGGATATCTCAACAATTGTAGAAACCGAGTTGTTGATTTTTCTGATGCTCGAAAGCGTCATCAAATTCAAGTTCGATGCTTGGTGCCGATCTGATGCAAGCAGCCATGCAGTCGCCATTTGCATCTCAAAGGATGGCGACACTAGGGCTGTAGCCGGTGGCAATTGGGGGGTTTTTGCATCCCATTTGAAAGGCAGTAACTCTTTGAGGTATTGATCGCGTTCCTCGATTTCAACAGGTGAAGCGAAGCCAGCAAAATATCCTCCGCTATCGAACGATAAATTTTCAGGGTGGGTTTCATGTCTGGCTAAGCGAAACGCAAGATAGACCATATCCTTGAGAAGAACTGAGTCGAGTTTGATCGCCGCTTTAATCCAGATTGCCAGTCCAGTTGCACGCTCGCTCGGAGGAAACGATCCACGCCTCTCGATCTCTCGATGAATCATTTCTTTCTTGGCTATCTTCCTGGAATATTCAAAGAAAAAGCTGTCTTTGCCAAAACGGTTAATGTCAGTCTTTATGGCTTGATATTCTTCCGGCATGCGCTCTTTGAAGCGCTTCATCACAGAAGCCCACTCTTGGATGTACCACTGGCAAAAGACCCTCAGCGACGCGAACAATTCAGCATTTGTGACGTCAAGGTCGCTTAGTTCCTCAAGTGTTTTGTTAGGATTCGACTGATTCCACTTTAACGAAGGCCAGCTTTTATTGAATTTAGAAACTGCTGCTATTTCTTCTTTTGAAAAAATAACACCCACATCAAGACGCTTTGAAATTCGGTTAAGCGGTGCCTTGATAGAGAAATTCCACATCCTGATGGTGTTCTCACTATCCGACTCCCCTTTTAAGGTATAGATCCAGCGCTCACCAATCGTGTCAGGCACATAGTCAAACTCGGCCAGAGTGTTGTTAAAAAACAGATTCAGCGCTTTCTTATATCTGTTTAAACTAACAATGCACCTGTCTTTTCGCGCATGCCAGGGCGAGTTGAAATATTTTACGAGTGCTCTAATCAGCGGATCGTTCTGCAATCGGGCCGGAACATCAATGGTGATGTCGGCGTTTAGTCTGATAAAACTGAACGTAAAGCTAGGTGCCAGAACATCGGGGATACTATCGGCAAGCTCGCTGAGAGGGGGGAGGGAGGTTTCTTCTTCGAGCATTTGCTTAACTCTCGAGCAGGTGCTTTTTATGCACAAGCGGCAAAATTTTGTTTTGTGTCTCTATGTCGCCGTGCAGCACCGCATTGAAATGAATGTAAATCAGAGTTGTTTCCTCATCTGCGTGACCCATACGTTCACTAAGCAGGAGCCTTGGCAGGTTGTTTTCTTTTAGGTATTGAGCGAAGTTGGTTGCGTAACAATGTCGTAATGAGTGATAGCAGCGTGCCTTGTTTGCTTTCCAGCTCTTAGAGAATTCACCGCCTGCTTTGATCAGGCATTTAACAGCATCAGAAAAAGTGTCAGAGGCGTGTCTTTCGTGTAGTTGAGTGCCGTCAGACTTGCAGATCAGTAAGTTGCCTGGGGTCTTCTTCCTGGCGCCGTGCATAAATCGAACAATCTGCTGCCTTAGTAGCTGAGGGATGTAGACCTGCCTCGGCTTTCCGCCGTTCGAACCCTTGCCAATCACGAACAGCAGATAGCCTTTATCTCCCTTTTTGTCTGCTTCACTGATGGCGGCGTTGATGCGTGGCAATGTGAAGTTGTCTTCCGATACGACCTCTGCAGCCCTCATACCCACGAAATAGCCCAACTTAAGAACGATGTCATCTCGGGCGTTTTCGTAGTCACCTACGCGCGGCTTGTATGCGAGCAGTTCATTGAATTCGGAATATGGGATGTATTGTTCGGAGAGGTTAAAGGGGTCCAGGCTTTTCTTAATCCCGCCTTTTATCTTCATTTCTCTCATTTTTTGATCAGAAAGCTGGTAGCTGAACTCAGGTCTGTCTTCAATCAGGCCTGCCTTCCAGCAATACTCGTAGAATTGATTTAGGCGGGTTATGTTTTGCTCGACCGTATTTAACGTGACTTCTTTATGAACAATCAGCACAAGCTCAAGGTATGCGCGCATCTGCTTGTCAGTGACGCTGCCATAGCCATAGCCGCCGATCTCAGGGTCTTGAGCTAGGGTGTTGAGGAACGATACGAGTGTTGCCGCGTAACTCTTTACTGAGTTGATTCGCGCCCCTTTATCCTTTGTCATGCTGAAAAGGAAAGCAGATGCTGCTGGCATGATTACGTGAGTATGCTTATCAGCGATAATGCAGGTCTGGAGCGTCTGCACGCCGTACTGAACATCGACTACACGTTGAATGAAGTGATTCATACGGAAATCCGATAGATAACTCTTGACTTTATAGTGACACATCAAATTAATGTACGCAATAAAATACCATAAAAATTATTTATTTTATCTCGAATTGTTGTACTGTTCTCACTTTCGTTTGATGTGGTACAATACCTGACCCCGATGCTTGGTTATTGAGTAATCAAGTGAAATTAACTTCTGTACCCGATAACACTGCTCGGTACTGGCTGAAGACGCTATCAAAGCGGCTGTTCGCGATTACAAGCAGAAGAAAGGCTTGATCTGACTTTCTGGATTTGGCGACGAGTAAGGAGTCACCGATGGCTATCAGCATGACAGAAGCGGCTGCTCGACACGTGCGGCGCTCCCTCGACGGGCGCGGCAAAGGTGAAGGGATTCGTCTGGGTGTTCGCACCACAGGCTGTTCCGGCCTTGCCTACGTGCTGGAGTTTGTCGACGAGGTGGTTGCAGAGGATCAGGTGTTCGAGAGTCACGGCGAAAAAGTGATCATCGACCCGAAAAGCCTCGCCTACCTGGACGGCACCGAGCTCGATTTCGTCAAGGAAGGGTTGAACGAAGGCTTCAAGTTCAACAACCCCAACGTACGCGGTGAATGTGGCTGCGGCGAAAGCTTCAACATCTGAGGCTTGTCGTGGGTATTCCTTGTCATTTCGCTTTATTCGAGCTGCAACCGAGTTTCCGTCTGGATCTCGAGCAGTTGGCCACGCGCTACCGTGAGTTGGCGCGCGGCGTTCATCCTGACCGCTTTGCCGACGCTTCCGAGCGTGAGCAGCGAACCGCACTCGAGCAGTCTGCACGGCTCAACGACGCCTATCAGACACTCAAGAGTCCGGCCCAGCGCGCACGCTACCTGCTGACCATCAGCGGGCATGAAGTGCCGATGGAAGTCACTGTCCATGATCCCGAGTTTCTTCTGCAGCAGATGCAATGGCGCGAAGAGCTCGAAGACCTCCAGGACAGTGCCGACCTCGACGGTGTCGCGGTGTTCAAGCGTCGCTTGAAAGTGGCTCAGGAAGAACTCAACGAAAGCTTCGCAGCCTGTTGGGATGATGCGGCGCAACGCGAACAGGCCGAACGCCTGATGCGGCGCATGCAGTTCCTCGACAAGCTCACCTACGAAGTGCGCCAGTTAGAAGAGCGCCTCGACGATTAACCCAGTGCCGCTCCGGTCGCACGCCTGATATACAGATAAGTCCTGATCACGATGGCCCTACTGCAGATCGCCGAACCCGGCCAAAGTCCTCAACCGCACCAGCGTCGTCTGGCTGTGGGGATCGACTTGGGCACTACCAATTCGCTGGTCGCTGCGTTGCGCAGTGGTCTTTCCGAACCGTTGGCCGACGCAAACGGGCAGGTCATCCTGCCGTCCGCTGTGCGTTACCACGCCGATCACGTCGAAGTCGGCGAGTCGGCGAAGCTGGCCGCCGCGTCCGATCCTTTGAATACTGTGCTGTCGGTCAAGCGCTTGATGGGTCGTGGTCTGTCCGACGTCAAGCAATTGGGCGACCAGTTGCCGTACCGCTTTGTCGGTGGCGAATCGCACATGCCGTTCATCGATACTGTGCAAGGCCCGAAAAGCCCGGTCGAAGTCTCCGCCGATATCCTCAAGGTGCTGCGTCAGCGCGCTGAAGCGACCTTGGGCGGCGAGTTGGTTGGCGCGGTGATCACCGTTCCGGCTTACTTCGATGATGCTCAGCGTCAAGCCACCAAAGATGCGGCCAAGTTGGCCGGTCTGAATGTGCTGCGTCTGCTCAACGAGCCGACTGCGGCCGCCGTGGCGTACGGTCTGGATCAGCACGCCGAAGGCCTGGTCGCGATTTATGACCTCGGCGGCGGTACCTTCGATATTTCGATTCTGCGTCTGACTGGCGGTGTCTTTGAAGTGCTGGCCACTGGCGGCGACAGCGCGCTGGGCGGCGATGACTTCGATCACGCGATTGCCGGCTGGATCATCGAGAGCGCCGGGCTGTCCGCCGATCTCGATCCGGGCGCACAACGTAATCTGCTGCAAACCGCTTGCGCGGCCAAAGAAGCCCTGACCGACTCGGCCAGTGTTGAAGTGGTCTACGGCGACTGGAAAGCACCGCTGACCCGCGAAGCCTTCGATGCGCTGATCGAGCCAATGGTCGCGCGCAGCCTGAAAGCTTGCCGCCGCGCCGTGCGCGACTCCGGCATCGAGCTGGACGACGTACACGCTGTGGTTATGGTTGGCGGTTCGACTCGCGTTCCTCGCGTTCGCGAAGCCGTTGCCGAAGCCTTTGGTCGTCAGCCTCTGACCGAAATCGACCCGGATCAAGTGGTGGCCATCGGTGCCGCGATCCAGGCCGATACCCTGGCTGGCAACAAGCGCGATGGCGGCGAACTGCTGCTGCTCGACGTGATTCCACTGTCCCTGGGGCTGGAAACCATGGGCGGTTTGATGGAGAAGGTGATTCCGCGCAACACCACCATCCCCGTCGCTCGCGCACAAGATTTCACTACGTACAAAGACGGCCAGTCGGCCATGGCGATCCACGTTCTGCAGGGTGAGCGCGAGCTGATCAGTGACTGCCGCTCGCTGGCGCGCTTCGAATTGCGTGGCATTCCAGCGATGGTGGCCGGCGCAGCAAAGATTCGCGTGACCTTCCAGGTCGATGCCGACGGTCTGCTCAGCGTGTCTGCCCGTGAGTTGGGTTCGGGCGTTGAGGCGAGCATCCAGGTCAAGCCGTCTTACGGTCTGACCGACGGCGAAATCGCCAAGATGCTCAAGGATTCGTTCCAGCACGCCAATGACGACAAGGTCGCCCGCGTTCTGCGCGAGCAGCAAGTCGATGCCCAGCGCCTGATCGAAGCGGTGCAGGGGGCTCTGGAGGTTGATGGCGAGCGTTTGCTCGACGCCGAAGAGCGCATGGTCATCGACCTGCAACTGCAGGAACTGGCCGAACTGATGAAAGGTACCGATGGTTACGCCATCGAGCAGCAGACCAAGCGTCTGTCGCAAGTGACCGATGCTTTTGCTGCCCGCCGCATGGATCTGACGGTGAAAGCCGCTCTGTCGGGGCGCAATCTGAATGAAATCGAGGATATCTGATGCCGCAGGTCATTTTTCTGCCCCACGAGAAGTTCTGCCCTGAAGGCATGGTGGTCGAGGCTGCGCCCGGCACATCGATTCTTGAACTGGCCCACGAACACCACATCGAGATGGAAAGCGCCTGTGGCGGCGTCTGCGCTTGCACGACCTGCCACTGCATCATCCGCGAGGGTTTCGACTCGATGGAAGAGGCTGACGAGCTGGAAGAAGACTTCCTCGATCGTGCATGGGGCCTGGAAGCGCAATCGCGTCTGGCCTGTCAGGCTATCGTTGGTGAAGAAGACATCACCGTCGAAATTCCGAAATATTCGCTTAACCATGCGGCTGAAGCGCCGCACTGACTGGTAAGACTGTCATGAGCTACGGTTGGAATGATGTTCAACGTATTGCAGAAGAACTGGCCGAGGCCCATGCCGGCGTCGATCCATATTCTGTAGGTTTTGTCCGTTTGCAGCAGATGATCCTTGATCTGCCTGACTTCGATGGCACTTCTGGCCGTGTCGGCGAGAAGGTGCTGGAAGCGGTTCAGGAGCTCTGGGCCAAAGAATTGGACTGATCGTCTCGCAGGTTAGGCAATACCCAAGAACCCGCGTATAATTCGCGGGTTTAATTTTTCGCAAATTACCGTTTCTGGAGTTACACCATGGCTGTTCAACGCACTTTCTCCATCATCAAGCCTGACGCTGTTGCAAAAAACGTCATCGGCGAAATCACCACTCGTTTCGAAAAAGCCGGCCTGCGCGTTGTAGCTTCGAAACTGAAGCAACTGTCCAAAGCTGAAGCTGAAGGCTTCTACGCTGAGCACAGCGCTCGTGGTTTCTTCGGCGACCTGGTTGCTTTCATGATCTCCGGTCCTGTTGTTGTTCAGGTTCTGGAAGGCGAAAACGCTATCGCTCTGAACCGTGAGCTGATGGGCGCTACCAACCCTAAAGAAGCTGCTGCCGGCACCATCCGCGCTGACTTCGCTGATTCCATCGACGCCAACGCTGTTCACGGTTCGGACTCCGAAGCCGCAGCTGCTCGTGAAATCTCGTACTTCTTCGCAGCTACTGAAGTAACCACTCGCTAAGCATTGGCTTAAGAGTGAAGGTGAATCCATGACTACATCGACTGTAAAAACCAACCTGCTGGGTCTGACTCAACAGGAAATGGAAAAATTCTTCGACTCAATCGGGGAGAAGCGTTTCCGTGCCGGTCAGGTAATGAAATGGATTCACCACTTTGGTGTCGATGATTTCGACGCCATGACGAACGTCAGCAAGGCCTTGCGCGACAAGCTCAAGGTTATTGCTGAGGTCCGTGGTCCGGAAGTGGTCAGCGAGGACATCTCCACCGACGGCACCCGTAAGTGGGTGGTGCGTGTGGCGTCCGGCAGCTGCGTCGAGACCGTGTACATTCCCCAGGGCAAACGCGGCACTTTGTGCGTTTCGTCCCAGGCAGGCTGTGCCCTGGATTGCAGTTTCTGCTCCACCGGCAAGCAAGGCTTCAATAGCAACCTCACCGCCGCCGAAGTCATCGGTCAGGTGTGGATTGCCAACAAATCTTTCGGCAGTGTCCCGGCAACCGTCGACCGTGCCATCACCAACGTGGTGATGATGGGCATGGGTGAGCCGCTGCTGAACTTCGACAACGTCGTCGCCGCCATGCATCTGATGATGGATGACCTCGGCTACGGGATCTCCAAGCGCCGCGTGACCCTGTCCACCTCGGGCGTGGTGCCGATGATCGATGAGCTGGCCAAGCACATCGACGTCTCCCTGGCGTTGTCCCTGCACGCACCGAATGACGCATTGCGTAACCAATTGGTGCCGATCAACAAGAAATATCCGCTTAAGATGCTGCTCGAGTCGTGCCAGCGCTACATGTCGTCCCTGGGCGAAAAACGTGTGCTGACCATCGAGTACACCTTGCTCAAAGACATCAACGACAAGGTTGAACACGCCGTTGAGATGGTCGAGTTGCTGAAAAACATTCCGTGCAAGATCAACCTGATTCCGTTCAACCCGTTCCCGCATTCCGGGTACGAGCGTCCGAGCAACAACGCGATTCGTCGTTTCCAGGATCAGTTGCATCAGGCCGGTTTCAACGTCACTGTCCGCACCACCCGTGGTGAAGACATCGACGCCGCATGTGGTCAATTGGTAGGGCAGGTGCTGGATCGCACCCGTCGCAGCGAACGTTATATCGCCGTGCGTGAGTTGAACGCCGACAGCGATCTGGCACAGAACGCCGCGAACACTAACTAAGAGAGGATCTCTATGTCCCTGCGCTTTGCGCTGCTGTTGCTGTTGGCCAGCCTGTGTGCTGGTTGTGTCCTGTCGGGTGACTACAACCCGATGAAGACCAGCAAGGGCCGCGATGAAGCGCGGGCTGCGTACGTGCAGTTGGGACTGGGGTACTTGCAACAAGGCATGACTGAACGGGCCAAGGTGCCGTTGAAGAAGGCGCTGGAACTCGACAGTTCGGATCCAGACGCCAATGCCGCGCTCGGTTTGGTGTTTCAAGCCGAAATGGAGCCTGCACTGGCCGACGAGCATTTCCGCAAGGCCTTGTCCTCACGTCCCGCCGATGCCCGTATCCTCAACAACTACGGCAGTTTTCTCTACGAAGAACAGCGTTATAAAGAAGCCTACGAGCGTTTTGAACAGGCGGCCGCCGATACCCTGTATCCTGAACGCTCGCGTGTGTTCGAGAACCTCGGCATGACGGCGGCGAAACTCGGTCAGCGTGATGTCGCGCAGCAGCAACTGGAAAAAGCCTTGCGGCTGAACCGTCAACAACCGCGCGCATTGCTGGAAATGGCTGAGTTGTCCTTCGAAGACAGGCATTATGTGCCCGCGCGTGACTATTACGACCGTTTCAGCCTGCTGACCGAACAAAATGCACGTAGTCTATTGCTCGGCGTTCGGCTGGCAAAAGTGTTTGAAGATCGCGACAAGGCCGCCAGTTATGGCCTGCAATTAAAACGACTCTATCCCGGTACGCCGGAATATCAGCAATACCTGTCGGAGCAATGATGAAAGCGGCGCATCCCGAAGTTGTAGCAGCGAATCGCGTTAACCCCGGTGAGACCCTGCGCCAGGCCCGCGAAAGCAATGGCTGGTCGCTGGCCGAAGTGGCCCTCAAGCTCAACCTCACCGTGACGTCTCTGGGCAATCTTGAAGCCGGTGCTTTCGACAAGCTGCCGGGGCATACCTTTGCTCGCGGTTACATTCGCGCGTATGCCAAATTGCTCGGCATGGATCAGACCGTTCTGGTTCAGCAGTTCGACCAGTCCACCGGCACCGATTCCCAGGGCAGCAACGTTCACGCCTTGGGCCGTATCGAAGAGCCTGTGCGGGTTTCCCACACTATTTTGCGTATCGTCAGCCTGTTGTTGCTGATCGCGGTCATCGGCGGTGGTTTCGTCTGGTGGCAGGATCAGACCTCGCTGCGTACCAAGGACTTCACCAGCCTGACGCCGGAACACGTTGAAGTCGAAGGCGCCGACGGCACCACGCAGATTCACCCGATCGACGAGCCGGAAGACCAGGCGGTCGCCGAAGGTCAGGCCGAGGGGGCGACCGCTCTGGCGCTGCCGCAGTCGGAAACCACCGCGGAATCCACCGGTGCCGAAGCTACTGCTCCTGCAACATCGACTGCGCCAGCAACGCCGACCGCTCCAGCGGTTGCGCCGACCGCGCCGGTTCACACGCCAGCGCCAGTGGTTGCCACTCCGGCAACACCTGCTCCGGCTGTGCCTGCCACACCAGCACCAACCACGACTGCACCGATCGCCCCGAGCGTGGCTCCAGTGGCACCAGTGGCTGGCGAAGGTCAGGTGTCGATGCAGTTCGTTGCCGATTGCTGGACGCAAGTCACCGATGGCAGCGGCAAAGTGTTGTTCAGTGGTCTCAAGCGTAAGGGCGACAGCCTCGCCGTTGCCGGCAAGCCACCGTTTGCCGTCCGCCTGGGCTACGCTCGCGGCGCGCAGGTCAGCTACAACGGCCAGCCGGTCGATGTCGCTCCGTTCACCAGTGGCGAGACTGCTCGCCTGAAGTTGGGTCAATAAGTCATGCACGGCGAATCTCCAATCAAACGTCGCGTTTCGCGCAAGATCTGGGTCGGCAACGTACCGGTGGGCGGCGATGCGCCGATCGCTGTGCAGAGCATGACCAACAGCGACACCAATGACGTTGCCGCCACTGTTGCGCAAATCAATCGTCTGGAAGCCGCCGGCGTCGACATCGTCCGCGTATCGGTACCGGACATGGATGCCGCCGAGGCGTTCGGCAAGATCAAACAACTGGTCAAAGTGCCGTTGGTTGCCGACATCCACTTCGACTACAAGATCGCTCTGCGCGTAGCCGAACTGGGCGTTGATTGCCTGCGCATCAACCCGGGCAACATCGGTCGCGAAGACCGTGTTCGTGCTGTGGTCGATGCTGCGCGTGATCGCGGGATCCCGATCCGCATCGGCGTCAACGCCGGCTCGCTGGAAAAAGACCTGCAAAAGAAATACGGCGAGCCGACCCCAGCCGCGCTGGTTGAGTCTGCTTTGCGTCACGTTGAACACCTAGAGCGCCTGAATTTTCAGGACTTCAAGGTCAGCGTGAAGGCCTCCGACGTGTTCATGGCCGTCGAAGCCTACCGCTTGCTGGCGAAAGAAATCGTCCAGCCGCTGCACCTGGGCATCACCGAAGCCGGTGGATTGCGTACGGGCACAGTGAAATCCGCCGTGGGCCTAGGTATGCTGCTCGCCGAAGGGATTGGCGATACTATCCGCATCTCGCTGGCGGCCGATCCGGTCGAAGAAGTGAAGGTCGGTTACGACATTCTCAAGTCTTTGCATCTGCGTTCCCGTGGCATCAACTTCATCGCCTGCCCGAGCTGCTCGCGGCAGAACTTCGATGTGGTGAAAACCATGAACGAGCTGGAAGGGCGCCTTGAAGACCTGCTGGTGCCGCTGGATGTCGCGGTAATCGGTTGTGTGGTCAACGGCCCCGGCGAAGCCAAGGAAGCCCATATCGGCTTGACCGGCGGCACGCCAAACCTGATTTACATCGACGGCAAGCCGGCGCAGAAACTGACGAATGACAATCTGGTGGACGAGCTGGAAAGGCTGATCCGCCAGAAAGCGGCCGAAAAGGTCGAAGCTGACGCTGCCGTAATTGCGCGCGGCTGACCCTGACTGAAGAGCCGAACGAATTTAAGGATTTAAAGTGAGCAAGTCATTGCAAGCCATTCGTGGCATGAACGACATCCTGCCCGAACAGACTCCCCTGTGGCGTTATTTAGAGGGCACCGTTGCGCGTCTGCTGGATAACTACGGTTACAAGCAGATCCGCATGCCGATCGTCGAGTTCACCGAGCTGTTCAAGCGCTCGATCGGTGAAGTGACCGACATCGTCGAAAAAGAGATGTACACCTTCGAAGACCGCAATGGCGACTCCCTGACCCTGCGTCCGGAAGGCACTGCGGCGTGCGTGCGTGCGGTGCTTGAGCACGGTATCACCGGCGGTGGCCAGGTGCAGAAACTCTGGTACATCGGCCCGATGTTCCGCCACGAGCGTCCGCAGAAGGGTCGTTATCGCCAGTTCCATCAGATCGGTCTGGAGGTGTTCAACCTCGACGGTCCGGACATCGACGCCGAGCTGATCATCATGACCTGGCGCCTGTGGGGCGAGCTGGGTATCCGTGATGCGGTCAAACTTGAACTCAACAGCCTCGGCACCAGCGAGTCCCGTGGCCGTTATCGTGAAGCGCTGGTCGAGTACCTCTCGGTGCACCACGACAAGCTCGACGAAGACAGTCAGCGTCGTCTGAAAACCAACCCGCTGCGCGTTCTCGACACCAAAAATGCCGACACTCAAGCGGTGCTGGTCGATGCGCCGAAGATGGCCGACTACCTCGATGAAGAGTCGCGTGCACACTTCGAAGGCTTGAAAGCGCGTCTGGATGCCGTCGGCATTCCGTACGTGCTCAATCCGAAGCTGGTGCGTGGCCTCGATTACTACAGCAAAACCGTTTTCGAATGGGTCACCGACAAGCTCGGCGCCCAGGGCACTGTTTGCGCAGGCGGTCGTTACGACGGTCTGGTCGAGCAAATGGGCGGCAAGCCGACCACCGGCGTTGGTTTCGCCATGGGCATTGAGCGTCTGGTGTTGATGCTCGAAACCCTTGAGCAGATCCCGGAAGAAATCTCCCGTCAGGTCGATGTCTACCTCTGCGCCTTCGGTGAAGAGGCCGAGCTGGCCGGTCTGGCCCTGGCTGAACGGGTTCGCGATCAACTTCCAAACCTGCGCCTGCAAGTCAATGCCGGCGCCGGCAGCTTCAAAAGCCAGTTCAAGAAAGCCGACAAGAGCGGTGCGCTGTACGCACTGATCCTCGGTGACGACGAAATGGCCCAGCAAGTGGTAGGTTTCAAACCCCTGCGTGGCCAGGGCGAACAACAAAGCATTGCCTGGGATGCGCTCGCCGCTCACCTGGCCACCTGCGTCGTGCAGGGTTGAAGCTGTCTAAACAGCCGATTTAGCGATTAAGGAGTATTGGGGTGTCGAGTACCGAAGACGAACAGTTGGCGGATTTGAAGGACTGGTGGACACGCAACGGCAAACCTCTGGTCACCGGCGGCCTGTTGGCGCTGGTCATAGTGTTCGGCTGGCAGGCTTATCACAAATATCAGGGCAACCAGTCGCAAGGCGCCTCGGTGCTCTATCAGCAATTGCTGGAAACCACGCTGACGCCTGACGGCAAGCCTGATGCTGCCCGCGTTGCGGATCTGGCCGGCAAGCTCAACAGCGAATTCGGCGGTACTGCCTACGCGCAGTACGGCAGCCTGTTCGTCGCCAAAGTGGCGGTCGACAGCGGCAAGCTGGACGACGCCGCGACCGAGCTGAAAGCCATCGTCGACAAACCGGCCAACCCGGCGCTGGGCGAAATCGCCCGTCAGCGTCTGGCACAGGTATTGGGTGCGCTGAACAAAGCTGAAGACGGTCTGAAACTGCTCGACGGCGACGCCGACAAAGCGTTCCTGGCTACTCGCGAAGAACTCAAGGGCGACCTGCTGGTGCAGCTGGGCCGTACCGATGACGCGAACAAGGCGTATCAAAAAGCCAAGGCGGCACTGTCGGATGAAGCGGCGGTCGGTGGCCTTCAAATCAAGCTCGACGACCTGGCCAAAGGGGATGCGTGACGTGATCCGTTGGAAGCATGCAGCATTGCTGGCTCTGGCCCTTCTGGCCGCGGGTTGCAGCAGCAACAGCAAAAAAGAATTGCCACCGGCTGAACTGACCGACTTCAAAGAAGAAGTGGTTCTGCAAAAGCAGTGGAGTCGTTCGATCGGTGACGGTCAGGGCGAAACCTACAATATGCTGGTGCCGGCGATCGACGGTGACACCATCTACGCCGCCGATGTATCCGGCGTGGTGATGGGCATGGATCGCAGCAACGGCGACGTGAAGTGGAAGCAAGACCTTGAACTGCCTGTCTCCGGCGCCGTTGGCGTGGGTTACGGTCTGGTTCTGATTGGTACGCTGCGTGGCGAAGTCGTCGCTCTGGACGCCAGCAATGGTGAAGAGAAGTGGCGCGCTCGCGTCAACAGCGAAGTCCTCGCGCCGCCGGCCAACAACGGCGACGTCGTGGTGGTGCAGACTCAGGACGATCGTCTGATCGGTCTGGATGCCTCCACCGGTACGCAACGCTGGGTGTATGACAGCACGCCGGCCGTTCTGACCCTGCGTGGCACCAGTGCACCGCTGGTCACCAATCGCCTCGCGGTGGCTGGCCTGTCGACCGGTAAAGTGGTCGCTTTGGACATTTCCAACGGCGTGCCGGTCTGGGAACAACGCATTGCGATTCCGCAAGGTCGTTCGGAACTGGAGCGCGTGGTCGACATCGACGGCGGTCTGCTGTTGTCCGGCGGCACCCTGTACGTTGCCAGCTATCAGGGTCGCGTCGCGGCACTGGATCTGGAAAGCGGTCGTCAACTCTGGCAGCGCGATGCGTCGAGCTACGCGGGTATTGCTCAGGGTTTCGGCAGCGTTTACGTGAGCCTGTCTTCGGGCACTGTTGAAGGCGTCGACGAGCGTTCCACCACAGCATTGTGGAGCAACGATTCGCTGGCTCGCCGTCAACTGTCGGCTCCGGAAGTGTTCTCCAGCTATGTAGCAGTGGGTGACCTGGAAGGTTATCTGCACCTGTTGAGTCAGGTTGACGGTCGTTTCGTCGGCCGTGAGCGCATCGACAGCGACGGCCTGCGTGCCCGTCCGCTGGTGGTGGGTGACACGATTTATGTGTATGGCAACAGCGGCAAACTGGAAGCCCTGACCATCAAGTAACAACTATGCTTGGGGATAACACCCCAGGCAGCTTCACTAGTGGAAGTGAACCTGTTCACTCCCACAGTGTTGCCCCGAGCACCAGCCGCTGCCTCGCAGCGGCTTTTGTATTTTCTGAAATAACGAAGTGGAGAGCCGCATGGTTCCCGTAATCGCCCTGGTGGGCCGACCGAACGTCGGCAAGTCCACCTTGTTCAACCGCCTGACCAGGACTCGCGACGCCATCGTCGGCGACTTGTCCGGTCTGACCCGTGATCGCCAGTACGGTGAGGCCAAGTGGCAAGGGCGTTCCTACATTCTGGTCGACACCGGTGGTATCTCCGGTGACGAGCACGGTATGGACGAAAAAATGGCCGAGCAGTCGCTGCTGGCCATTGAAGAAGCAGATGTTGTGCTGTTCCTGGTAGATGCCAAGGCCGGTTTCACCGCCGCCGACCAGATGATCGCCGAACACCTGCGCAAACGTAACAAGCGTTCCTACGTGGTTGCCAACAAGGTCGACAACATCGACCCGGAAATGGCCCGCGCTGAATTCGCACCACTGGGCATGGGCCACGCGATTCCGATCGCTGGTGCTCACGGCCGTGGCATCACGCAGATGCTGGAAATCGCCCTGGGTGATTTCCCGCGTGATGAAGAAGAGCCGGAAGACGGCGAAGAAGAAATCGTTGCCGAAGGTGAGGAAGCCAAGCGCATTCCTGGCCCGAGCGAAAAAGACGGCATCAAGATCGCCATCATCGGTCGTCCGAACGTCGGCAAATCGACCCTGGTCAACCGTATGCTCGGTGAAGACCGGGTAATCGTTTATGACCAGCCCGGCACCACCCGCGACAGTATCTACATCCCGTTCGAGCGGAATGAAGAGAAGTACACGCTGATCGACACCGCCGGTGTGCGCAAGCGCGGCAAGATCCACGAAGAAGTTGAAAAGTTCTCCGTGGTCAAAACCCTGCAAGCGATCAAAGACGCCAACGTGGTGATCTTTGTGATGGACGCCCGTGAAGGTGTGGTCGATCACGACCTCAACCTGCTCGGCTTCGCCATCGAGTCGGGTCGTGCGCTGGTGATCGCGATCAACAAGTGGGACGGCATGACGCCGAGCGAGCGCGACTTCGTCAAGGTCGAGCTGCAGCGTCGTCTGTTCTTCGTTGATTACGCCGATATCCACTTCATCTCGGCACTGCACGGTACTGGCGTGGGCAACCTCTACGCGTCCGTACAGAACTCGTTCAAGTCCGCGGTCACCCGCTGGCCGACCAACCGTCTGACCCAGATTCTGGAAGACGCGGTGGGCGAGCACGCGCCACCGATGGTCAACAACCGCCGGATCAAGCTGCGTTACGCCCACTTGGGTGGTGCTAACCCGCCAATCATCGTGATCCACGGTAACCAGATCGAGAAAGTGCCGAAGTCGTATGTGCGCTATCTGGAGAACACTTACCGTCGTGTGCTCAAGCTGGTCGGTACGCCGATCCGCATCGAGTTCAAGGGCGGCGAGAACCCGTACGAAGGCAACAAAAACACCCTGACCGACCGCCAGGTCAACAGGAAGCGTCGGATGATGTCGCACAGCAAGAAAGCCGACAAAAAGCGCCGCGACAAGAAGTAAGGTCGCTGGCCGTTGATCGTTCCCATGCTCCGCGTGGGAATGTATCCCGTGACGCTCTGCGTCACAAAAGCGGCGGACGCAGAGCGTCCAAGGCTGCATTCCCACGCAGAGCGTGGGAACGATCAACTTGAGAGAAGGGTGCCATCCGGCGCCCTTTTTTTATGGGCGCCGGATGGGCTATCCTCGGGCTCTCCCGCGCCGTCGTCAGAGCCGGGTGTTGAGCAGGGAACCCCCGATGATCACCAGTAAGCTGCCGAATGTCGGCATCACTATTTTCACGCAGATGTCTCAGCTCGCGGCGCAGACCGGCGCGATCAACCTGTCCCAGGGTTTTCCTGATTTCGACGGCCCGCAGTCTTTGCGCGATGCGGTCGGTCGGCACATTGCCAGTGGCCACAACCAGTATTCGCCGATGACCGGTTTGCCGGCGCTGCGCGAACAGATTGCGCTGAAAATCGCGCGCAGCTGCGGCGTGCAGGTCAACGCCGACAGCGAAGTGACCGTCACTCCCGGTGCGACTCAAGCCATCTTCTGTGCGATTCAGGCGGTTATCCACAGCGGCGACGAAGTCATCGTGTTCGATCCATGCTACGACAGCTATGCACCGGCAACGGAATTGGCGGGCGGTCGTTGCGTGCATGTGCAACTGAACCCGGATGACTTCTCCATCGATTTCGAGCAACTCGCGGCGGCCCTGAGCCCGCGCACGAAAATGATCGTCATCAACACCCCGCACAACCCGAGCGGCGCCCTGATCACCCGCGACGAACTCGATCAACTGGCAGCGCTGATCCGCGACCGCGACATCTACCTGATCAGCGATGAAGTCTACGAACACCTGGTCTTCGGCGGCGTGCCCCACGTCAGCGTGCTCGCGCACGAAGAGCTGTATCAGCGCGCCTTCGTGGTCAGCTCGTTCGGCAAGACCTATCACGTCACGGGCTGGAAAACCGGCTATGTCGTTGCGCCGCCGGCACTGACCGCCGAACTGCGCAAAGTCCATCAGTACGTCAGCTTCTGCGGCGTGACACCGCTGCAATACGCGTTGGCCGATTACATGGCCGAGCACCCGGAGCACGTCGAAGAGTTGCCGGGTTTTTATCAGGCCAAACGCGACCTGTTCTGCGACCTGCTGGCCCCGTCTCGCTTCACCTTCAGCCGTGTCGCGGGCACCTATTTCCAACTGGTCGATTACTCGCAGATCCGTCCTGATTTGAACGACGTCGAGATGGCCATGTGGATGACCCGCGAACACGGCGTGGCGAGTATTCCGGTGTCGGTGTTCTACCAGAATCCACCGCAAGGCCAGCGCCTGGTGCGTCTGTGCTTTGCCAAACGCGAGGAGACGCTGCGTGAAGCGGCGGCGAAACTATGCGTGATCTGAGTGCATTACCCGATCTTAATCTGGCGCTGATCCAGACCACCCTGGCCTGGCACGACCGTCAGGCCAACTTCGAGCATTTCGAGCAATTGCTGGAGCAGGCGCGGGGGGCGGATTTGATCATCCTGCCGGAAATGTTCACCACCGGTTTCTCCATGGAGTCAGAAACGCTCGCCGAAGCCGAGAACGGCCCAACCAGCAAATGGCTGCGGGTTCAGGCGGCGAAACTCGATGCGGTGATTACCGGCAGCGTGATTATTCAGGCGGCAGACGGCAGCCATCGCAATCGCCTGCTGTGGGCGCGGCCGGACGGTGAAGTGTTGCATTACGACAAGCGTCATCTGTTCCGCATGGCCGGTGAGCACAATCACTACACGCCCGGCGAACGGCAGGTGCAGTTCGAACTGAAGGGTTGGCGTGTGCGTCCGCTGATTTGCTACGACCTGCGCTTCCCGGTGTGGAGCCGTGATTCGCAGGATACGGATCTGCTGCTGTACACCGCGAACTGGCCGGGTGCGCGGCGTTTGCACTGGAACCGTTTGCTGCCGGCGCGGGCGATCGAAAACCTTTGTTATGTGGCAGCGGTGAATCGCGTTGGCACTGATGGCAAGGGCTTCGCTTATACCGGTGACAGTCAGGTGCTGGATTTTCAGGGCGAGAGCTTGCTGACGGCGGGGGAGGCGGATGGTGTGTTTAAGGTGGTGCTGGAAGCGGCACCATTGGCGGCGTATCGCGAGCGCTTTCCGGCGAATCTGGATGCCGATACGTTTGAGTTCACCTGAAAGGATGGGGTGACGGACAGGACGCCTTCGTGAGCAATCTGATCGTTCCCACGCTCTGCGTGGGAATGCAGCCCGTGACGCTCTGCGTCACTGGACGCGGAGCGTCCCCTGATTCATTCCCACGCGGAGCGTGGGAACGATCGCCGTCAGCAGACAAAAAAAGGCCCCGAAGTTCGCACTTCGGGGCCTTTTGGATTTCAGCAGTCGATTACGCCGCTTTCGCCTCAGGCTGGCTCAGCGAGCGGTTCAGCGCGCTGAACAAGGCCTTGAAGCTGGCCGTGGTGATGTTTTCATCGATACCCACGCCGTGTACCGCACGTTCGCCATTCACACGCAGCTCGATGTACGCCGCCGCTTTGGCGTTGGTGCCGGCGCCGATTGCGTGTTCGTTGTAGTCCATGATCTCCACCGGAATCGGCAGGCCGGCGACCAGTGCTTCCAGCGCACCGTTGCCCTTGCCGCGCCAGTGCAGGTTGGTTTCGCCCTGACCCTTGCTCGCCACTTCCACTTCAACATTGCTGTTGCCGTTTTCTTCCTGCAGGCGATGGCTGACCAGCGCGTACGGGGTGTTGGCTTGCAGGTATTCGCTGATCAACAGCGAGTGAATCTGCTTGGCGGTCATCTCCAGACCGAGACGATCGGTTTCACGCTGCACGACCTGGCTGAATTCGATTTGCATGCGACGTGGCAGGCTGATGCCGTATTCCTGCTCCAGCAAGTACGCGATGCCGCCCTTGCCCGACTGGCTGTTGACGCGAATCACCGCCTCGTAGCTGCGGCCGATGTCGGCCGGGTCGATCGGCAAGTACGGCACTTCCCACAGTGCGTCCGGTTTCTGCTGGGAGAAACCTTTGCGGATCGCATCCTGGTGCGAGCCGGAGAACGCGGTGTGCACCAGGTCGCCAACGTACGGGTGACGCGGGTGAACCTGAATCTGGTTGCACTCTTCAACGACTTTGCGCACGCCGTCGATGTCGGAGAAGTCCAGCTGCGGGTCGAGACCCTGGGTGTACATGTTCAGTGCGACGGTGACGAGGTCGACGTTACCGGTACGCTCGCCATTGCCGAACAGGCAGCCTTCGACGCGGTCGGCGCCGGCCATCAGGCCCAGCTCGGTGGCCGCGACGCCGGTGCCACGGTCGTTGTGGGTGTGCAGGCTGATGATCACGCTGTCACGACGGTTGATGTTGCGGCCGAACCACTCGATCTGATCGGCGTAGATGTTCGGCGTTGCGCACTCAACGGTGGCGGGCAGGTTGAGGATCATCTTGTGCTCAGGCGTCGGGTTCCACACCTCGATCACCGCATCACAGACTTCCTTGGCAAATTCCAGCTCGGTAGCGCTGAAGGTTTCCGGCGAGTATTCGAACGTCCACTCGGTGTCCGGCTGCATCGCGGCGTATTTGACGAACAGCTTGGCAGCGTTCACGGCGATGGCCTTGATGCCGTCCTTGTCCTGGTTGAAGACGATGCGACGGAAAGACGGCGAAGTGGCGTTGTACAAGTGAACGATGGCTTTCTTCGCGCCGCGCAGGGATTCGAAGGTGCGCTCGATCAAGTCTTCACGACCCTGGGTCAGCACCTGAATGGTGGTGTCGTCCGGGATGTGGCCTTCTTCGATGAGGGTGCGCACGAAGTCGAAGTCGGTTTGCGAAGCGGCCGGGAACGAGGCTTCGATTTCCTTCACGCCGACTTGCACCAGGGTTTTCCAGAAGCGCAGCTTTTTCACCGCGTCCATCGGCTCGATCAGCGACTGGTTGCCGTCACGCAGGTCGGAGCTGCACCAGATCGGCGCGGTGTCGATGGTCTTCGACGGCCAGGTGCGATCCGGCAGGTTGATGACAGGAAACGCGCGGTATTTCGAAGACGGGTCTTTGAGCATGCTCATCGGGAAATTCCTTATTGTCTGGGCCGAAAAAAGGCGGCCTGCCGGTGTTACGAATATGTCGGGAAAAGCTCTGGGCGAGGCGCAGCGATTCAGCCTGGCAGTCGTGCGCTGACGAGGCACAGGCTGCGGTGCTGGCGAAGCTGAATGAGGGTGTGAGAGGTTTTCATGCCTTCAACCCTAACCGCGAGGGGAGAGGATGGCAAGCAGTCGAAAAAAATTGAGAGGAATACTCGGAAAGCGGGGTTTTGCAGGATTTTATTGCGAGTAAATCAGCGGATCTTGTTGAAGTTTGCGTGAGGTTAGATTGGGGCGCAATTGAGGGTGGTCGGGTGTCAGGGGGATTTGTGGGTTGGTCAGGCCGCCTTCGCGAGCAAGCCCGCTCCCACAGTGGATCGTGTTCACAACACAAATCCACTGTGGGAGCGGGCTTGCTCGCGAAGAGGCCGGTCGCCTCAATACATATTTAAGGCTGAAATGCGCCAATGAAAATCGCCGGATCCACCCGCGCATCATTCAGGCTGACATTCCAGTGCATATGCGGCCCGGTCGCGCGGCCGGTCATGCCCACCTTGCCCACCACCGCGCCACGCGCCAGTTGCTGGCCGTCCTTCACGTCAATCTTCGACATATGGCAGAACATGCTGATAAAGCCCTGCCCATGGTCGACGAACACCGTGTTGCCATTAAAGAAGTAGTTGCCGATCAGAATTACCTTACCCGCCGCCGGGGTCTTGATCGGCGTGCCTGCCGGTACAGCGAAATCGAGACCGGCGTGCGGATTGCGTTCTTCACCATTAAAGAAGCGGCGCACACCAAACTTGCTCGACAGCGGCCCGTTGACCGGCTTGTCCAACAGCAGATTGCTCGGCGTGTTCGGGCTGAAGCTGCGATAGGCCTTGATCTGCACGGCCAGTTCCCCCTCGATGCGCTTGAGGTTCGACTGATCCGGATTGACCTGCTGCTTGTTCTTCAGGGTGATGTGCTGTTCCGGGTATTTCTTGCTGCCGACAGTAAACGGCAGATTACGGCCGCCACTGCTGATCTGCTGCGCACCCGGTTTGACCGTCAACGGCACGCCGACGATTGCCAGCCAGTTGTCCTGTTCCTTGACCACCAGCACCGGTTTGCCTTGATAGGTGGCGGTCGGCGCCTGCGCGGCCGTGCCCAGATCAACCACGGCGACGCCACCCGGTACCGGTTTGTTGAGCATCCGGGTGATGTAGCTGTCGGCATGGGCGTTGAAGGTCAGGCAGAGCAAAAACAGTGGAGCCAGAAAACGCGGCATGGATCAGTCCAGTAAAGAAAGGGTGACAGGCGTCAGGTGATTGTCTTCGACGCGCACTTGCAGTTCGCCTTCGCCGAGTTTGGCTTTCAGACGCTGACCGGTGTGGGTCTGCGCGGCGTTACGAATCGCATGGCCGCGCTCATCGAGCAGAATGCTGTAACCGCGACCGAGGGTCGCCAACGGGCTGACCACGTGTAGCGTCTGCATCTGACTGTGCAGTTGCAGACGACGGTTTTTCAGGCCTTCACGCATGGCACGCGGCAGACGTTCGGCGAGGCTGTCTAGACGCTGGCGCAACATCGCCAACTGGCGGCCTGGGTGTTGCCCGGTGAGGCGGGTTTCCAGACGGATCAGCCGCTCGCGACGGGTATTGAGGCTGCGCTCGAAGGCGCGGCGCATGCGCATGTCCAGATCATCCAGACGTTGCGCTTGCTGGCGCAGACGTTCGCCGGGATGACGCAGGCGACGCGCCATGCCTTCGAGGCGCAGACGATCACGCATCAAACGGTCACGCATGCGCATCACCAGGCGGCGATGCAGGCTTTCGACCTGGCGGATCAGATGGCTGGAATCAGGCGCGAGCAACTCGGCAGCCGCAGATGGCGTCGGTGCGCGAACGTCAGCGACAAAGTCACTGATCGACACATCGGTTTCATGGCCGACAGCGCTGACAATCGGCGTCACGCAAGCATCGACGGCGCGGGCCACGGCTTCTTCGTTGAAACACCAGAGGTCTTCCAGCGAGCCGCCGCCACGGGCGAGGATCAGCGCATCGAAGCCACGGGCATCGGCCATTTTCAGCGCGCGAACGATTTGTGCGGTGGCTTCGCGGCCCTGTACGGCGGTCGGAATCAGCGTCAACTGAACCTGCGGCGCACGACGGCGGAACACGCTGATGATGTCGCGAATCACCGCACCCGTCGGCGAACTGATAATGCCGATGCGCTGCGGATGCGCGGGCAGCGGCACTTTGCGCTCGGCACTGAACAGCCCTTCGGCGCTGAGCTTTTCTTTCAGCGCATCGAAGGCCAGACGCAGCGCGCCGTCACCGGCAGGCTCCACGGTGTCGAGGATCAACTGATAGTCGCCACGGCCTTCGAACAGCGAGACCTTGCCGCGCACCTTAACTGCCAAACCATCTTTCAGCGCCTGGCGCACGCGCGCGGCGTTCTGCCGGAACAGCGCGCAACGAACCTGCGCGCCACTGTCCTTGAGCGTGAAGTAGATGTGGCCGGACGCCGGTCGGGCGAGGTTGGAGATTTCGCCTTCGACCCAGATGTTGCTGAACACGTCTTCGAGCAACACCCGCGCGCGGCCGTTGAGCTGGCTGACGGTCAGGACTTCACGGTCCAGGCCAAGTCTTGCAAAGGGATCTTTAATCATGGGGCGCAGTTTAAAGGCATTCTCGCCGTCATTGCACGATCCCTGTAGGAGCTGTCGAGTGAAACGAGGCTGCGATCTTTTGATCTGGTTTTTGAGATCAAGGTCAAAAGATCGCAGCCTTCGGCAGCTCCTACAGGGGAGTGGTGAAGGTCTGGAGGAAGTGGTGGATAAGGGGACTGGGGTTCTGGCGGTAGGCGAGGGCGACGGTGCTTTGGCAGTCGGGATCGCTCAGCGGCAGAAATCGTACGCCGCTCGGTGCAATGTCTTGCATTGATTCCGGCAGCAGGGCAATGCCGAATCCGCCCTGAATCAATTGTAACTGCGTGGTCTTGCGCGACATTACCCGCGCCGCTTTCGGGAAGAAACCCTGGCGCATGCACAGATCGGCGCACAAATAGCTCAGGCCGCCGCGCTGTGGATGGGGAATGGAGATGAAGGCTTCGTCCTTGAGCTGCGCCAGTTCCACCGTATCCAAGGAGGCCAGTCGATGATCCGCCGGTACGGCCAGCAACAGGCGTTCACTAAACAGCGGCACGATCTGAATACTTTCGCGCTGACGCAGCACTGGCAGGCGCAGCAAACCGACATCGAGGCGACCTTCGGCCAGTTCCTCCAATTGCGCCTCGGAAGACAGCTTGCCGATATCCAGCGACACGCCCGGTTGTTGCTGCAGGTAAGCGCCGATATCGCTGAGCAAACGCCCACTGATCGGCACGGTGCTGGAATGGCTCAAACGTAGAGTGCCGAGTTGCCCGTTACCGACTTCGGTGGCCATGACGCTGGCCTTGTTCAGTTCGATCAGCAGATTACGCGCTCGCGGCAAAAACGCTTCGCCCGCCGCCGTGAGTCGCGGCTGACGTGCTGTGCGCTCGAACAACGGCGTTTGCAGGTGTGTCTCCATGGTCTTGATCTGCCGGCTTAGCGCCGATTGGGCAATGAACAAGCGCTCCGCCGCCGCACTGAAACTGCCGCATTCAGCGATTTCGACGAAGTAACGCAATTGACGGGTGGAAAGCATCAGGTATGCCTTTTCGAGATGACTTGGCGACTTTGAAGATATTAGTCGCAAGCGTTGGCGCTGGCTAAAGTCATCTCAGGCTTATTAAGGAAGCGCATCGATGAGCGTGGCGGGTTTGTTGAGTGAGTGGTCGTGGGGCGCGCAAGGCTGGGTGATCATCGGCTTGGGCATCGTGCTGGCTTATATCGTCTTCGGTATCGCCGGGTTCGGCACGGCGTTGGTGGCGGGGCCGATTCTGATTCTGTTCATGCCGTTGTCGAAGATCGTGCCGCTGCTGGTGTTGCTGGATTTCGTCGCGGCGTTCGGCAATCTGCTGCCGTCGCGGCGCGATGTCGCTAAGCCGGAGCTGTTGCGGTTGCTGCCGTGTATGGCGGTCGGTTGTACGTTGGGGGTGATTTTCCTGCTCAACCTCAAGTCCGACCTGCTGTTGCTGTTGATGGGGCTGTTTATCAGCGCTTACGCGATTTACAGCCTGTGGGTGAAAGCGCGGCCGACGCAATTGTCGGCCGGGTGGGCAGTGCCGATGGGCACGGTGGGTGGGTTATTTGGTGCGCTGTTTGGCAGCGGCGGCTTTTTATATGCGATTTATTTGAACAGCCGATTGCAGAAGGAAGCGGCGCGAGCCACGCAAAGTGCGCTGATCAGTTGCAGTACGGTGGTGCGTTTGAGCCTGTTTGCCATCGCCGGGGTATATGCCGAGCTACCCTTGTTGATGTTGGCGCTGTGTCTGTTGCCGGCCATGGCGTTGGGGTTGTGGGTCGGGCGGCGGTTGACCATGAAGTTGTCGCGCGAGGCTTTTGTGCGATTGGTGACGTGGCTGGTGCTGGCGAGCGGGCTGGCGTTGATTGGGCGCTATCTCAGCACTTGACCGGATTTTGTCAGGGATTAAGCTGCCGGCCTTTAGGGCCTCTTCGCGAGCAAGCCCGCTCCCACGGGAACTGCATTCCAATGTGGGAGCGGGCTTGCTCGCGAAGGCGTCAGCAGCCACACCGCAGGACTTTCCATGAATTCGCAAAGCATCATCGTCCCGAAAATCTCCACCCTGCCGGTGCACGAACCCCGGGCTCGGGCGATCGTGCGCTGGCTGGTGCGCAAAAACATCGTCAAGGAAGAGCTGAGCACCTGCGGCCGCACTGGCAATCGTATGGCTTACGCGATTGCCGATGGCGCGCGGGCCGTGGTGCTGCACCCGCAGGCGTTGCCGTTCGGCGAGCCCATCAACGGTCTGGAAATCGTCACCAAACGCTGCATCTATACCCCGGCCAAGGGGTTTCTCGGAGAAGCCGGTTGCGCCGAATGCCGTCGCGAGATCGGCGAGGCACTGTTCGAAAGCCTGGAAGACTGGATGCCTGGGCGCACCGATAACTTCACCTGCCCGGAATGCGGGCACGAAGACGACATCAACGGCTTCCTGTACCTGCAAGAGTGCGGGTTCTCCAATCTCGGCTTCATCTTCAACAATTGGCTGGAGGCGGGTTTCAAACAAAGCTTCCTCGACGAGTTCGCTGACTGGCTCGATCTCCCCGTCAGCTGGGTAAAAGTCGAACTCTGACCCTCAAATATTCCCTGTAGGAGCTGCCGAAGGCTGCGATCTTTTGATCTGGTTATTAACAGACAACGTCAAAAGATCGCAGCCTCCGGCAGCTCCTACAAAAAACAGGGTTTTCCGTATATCAATTAGGCTGAGTTTTACGTTGATCCGAAGGGGGTGTCTGACTATAATGGCGCGCTTCCATTTTCCCGCTCGGGAGCCCCCGCGATGCTGCGTATCAGCCAAGAAGCTCTGACATTCGACGACATTCTCCTAGTGCCCGGTTATTCCGAGGTGCTTCCTAACGAAGTCAGTCTCAAGACCCGCCTAACCCGTGGCATCGAGCTGAATATTCCTCTGGTTTCTGCCGCAATGGACACCGTTACTGAAGCCCGTCTGGCAATTGCCATGGCTCAGGAAGGTGGCATCGGCATTATCCACAAGAACATGACCATCGAGCAGCAAGCTGCCGAAGTTCGCAAGGTCAAGCGTTACGAAGCCGGTGTAGTCAAGGATCCGATCACCATCGAGGCTGATGCCACGGTGCGTGAACTGTTCGAACTGACCCGTCTGCACAACATTTCCGGCGTTCCGGTACTGCACGATGGCGACCTGGTCGGCATCGTCACTTCCCGTGACGTGCGTTTCGAAAACCGTCTGGAAGCCACCGTCCGTGAAGTGATGACGCCTAAAGAGCGTCTGGTCACGGTCAAGGAAGGCGCCGACAAGAACGACGTTCGCGAGTTGCTGCACAAAAACCGCATCGAACGCGTTCTGATCGTTGACGACAAATTTGCCCTCAAAGGCATGATGACCGTCAACGACATCGAAAAAGCCAAAGCCTACCCGCTGGCCAGCAAGGACGATCAAGGTCGTCTGCGCGTTGGCGCTGCTGTCGGTACCGGTAAAGACACTGGTGACCGCGTCGCTGCGCTGGTCAATGCCGGTGTGGACGTGGTGGTAGTCGATACCGCTCACGGTCACTCCAAAGGCGTGATCGACCGCGTTCGTTGGGTTAAACAGAATTTCCCTGAAGTGCAGGTGATCGGCGGCAACATCGCCACCGGCGCCGCTGCCAAGGCTCTGGCCGAAGCAGGCGCTGACGCAGTCAAGGTCGGTATCGGCCCTGGCTCGATCTGCACCACCCGTATCGTCGCCGGTGTCGGCGTCCCGCAAATCAGTGCCATCGCCAACGTCGCCGCTGCCCTTGAAGGCACTGGCGTTCCGTTGATCGCCGACGGCGGCATCCGTTTCTCCGGTGACCTGTCCAAGGCCATCGTAGCCGGTGCTTCCTGCGTGATGATGGGCTCGATGTTCGCCGGTACTGAAGAAGCGCCGGGCGAAATCGAACTGTTCCAGGGCCGTTCGTACAAGGCGTATCGCGGCATGGGTTCGCTGGGCGCCATGTCCCAGGCTCAAGGTTCTTCCGACCGTTACTTCCAGGACTCCTCGGCCGGCGCCGAAAAACTCGTTCCGGAAGGCATCGAAGGCCGTGTGCCGTACAAAGGCACCCTGAGCGCGATCATTCACCAACTGATGGGCGGTCTGCGTTCCTCGATGGGTTACACCGGCAGCGCCGACATCGAAGAAATGCGCACCAAGCCTGAATTCGTGCGGATCACCGGCGCCGGCATGGCCGAATCCCACGTTCACGACGTGCAGATCACCAAAGAAGCGCCAAACTACCGCGTAGGTTGATGCTTCAAGCAAATCGTTAGACAACCGGGGCTGTTTTATTCAGCCCCGAGTTGTTTCTGTATCACGACTGTTTCTGAATGACTTAGACGAGACTGAATCATGGCCCTCGATATTCACGCTCACCGCATCCTGATCCTCGACTTCGGTTCGCAATACACCCAACTGATCGCCCGCCGCGTGCGCGAGATCGGTGTGTACTGCGAACTGCACCCGTTCGACATGGACGAAGATGCGATCCGCGAATTCGCTCCTAAAGGCGTCATCCTCGCCGGCGGCCCCGAGTCCGTACACGTCGCCGACAGCCCGCGCTGCCCACAGGCAGTGTTCGATCTGGGCGTACCGGTTTTCGGTATCTGCTACGGCATGCAGACCATGGCCGAGCAACTGGGCGGCAAGGTTGAAGGTTCCGAGCTGCGTGAGTTCGGTTACGCCCGCGTTGACGTAGTCGGCAAGAGCCGCCTGCTCGACGGCATCGAAGACCACATCGACGCTGACGGCCTGTTCGGCCTCGACGTATGGATGAGCCACGGTGACAAAGTCACCAAGATGCCGGAAGACTTCCACGTCCTCGCCAGCACCCCGAGCTGCCCGATCGCCGGTATGTTCAACGACGACCGTGGCTACTACGGCGTGCAGTTCCACCCGGAAGTGACCCACACCAAACAGGGCGGTCGCATCCTGTCGCGCTTCGTTCTTGACATCTGCGGCTGTGAAGCCCTGTGGACGCCGTCGAAGATCGCTGAAGACGCCATCGCCAACATCCGCGCACAAGTCGGCACCGACAACGTGCTGCTGGGTCTGTCCGGCGGCGTTGACTCCTCGGTGGTTGCCGCGCTGCTGCACAAAGCCATCGGCGACCAACTGACCTGCGTCTTCGTCGACAACGGCCTGCTGCGTCTGCACGAAGGCGAGCAAGTGATGGCCATGTTCGCCGAGAACATGGGCGTCAAGGTGATCCGCGCCAACGCTGAAGAGCAGTTCCTGAACAACCTGGCCGGCGAAGCCGATCCAGAGAAGAAGCGCAAAATCATCGGTCGTACCTTCATCGACGTATTCGATGCCCAGTCGAACAAACTGGACAACATCAAGTACCTCGCTCAGGGCACCATCTACCCGGACGTGATCGAGTCGGCTGGCGCGAAAAGCGGCAAGGCCCACGTGATCAAGTCGCACCACAACGTGGGCGGCCTGCCGGAAGAGATGAACCTGAAACTGGTCGAGCCACTGCGCGAACTGTTCAAGGACGAAGTCCGTCGTCTGGGCCTGGAACTCGGCCTGCCGTACGACATGGTCTACCGTCACCCGTTCCCGGGCCCGGGTCTGGGCGTACGTATCCTCGGTGAAGTGAAAAAGGAATACGCCGACCTGCTGCGTCGTGCCGACCACATCTTCATCGAAGAACTGCGCAAAGCCGACTGGTACCACAAAGTCAGCCAAGCCTTTGTCGTGTTCCAGCCAGTGAAATCGGTTGGTGTTGTTGGTGATGGCCGTCGTTACGCCTGGGTGGTTGCCCTGCGTGCCGTAGAAACCATCGACTTCATGACCGCGCGTTGGGCTCACCTGCCTTACGAACTGCTGGAAACCGTCTCCGGCCGCATCATCAATGAAATCGAAGGCATTTCGCGCGTTACTTATGACGTGTCGAGCAAACCGCCAGCGACGATTGAGTGGGAATAATCCCGGTCTGATTGATCGGTGTTAACCCCGAAAAGCCCCGTGAACGCGAGTTCACGGGGCTTTTTTACGTCAGCTGATTTTTATCGGTTTGAACCCCATGATCCGCAACGCAGCCGAGAGTTCGGCAAGGTTGGGGTAACGTCGGCCGCTGATGGGCCAGTTCGGCCGTTCAACGTAATAGAACCCGCCCTTGTTGAGGATCGGCGTGCGAACGATGTTGCCATCGCTGCTGCGATGAATCAGCGTGGCGACGTCGTCGATGTTCATCACCGTGCAATCGCCGGGATTGATCAGTGTTTTTTCCAGTGAGTCGGCCAAGGCAACGCTGGCGGGGGTGTCGATTTGCAGGCGCAGGTCGCTTTTGACGGGCGATAACGGGCGGGCAAACTCGTCGGTCGGAATGCGCCCGGGATCCGGCTCTATGCCTCGGGCAGTTCCGGCCGGGGTGCTTTCTATACGCAGGCCGATGCCGCCTTCCAGTTCGCTTAAACCCGGTACGCCTTCCCAGGTATTGGCATGGCTGTCGCCTACCAGCGCGACCCAGCGATGGGCGCCACGAGCGTTCTGATCCGCCGTGATCACCTCATGCGAAAAGTAATTCATCATCTTCTGGCGGAAAGTGCTTTTGTCGACACCGCTCATGCCGGTGCTTCTATAGCTGGCCAGGCAATCGATCGACTGGACACGGATATGATTTTTTTGCGCCGCTTTGGCCAGTTCGAGGAAGGTGTACTGGCCGCTGGTGTCGGTTTTGAATCCCCCGTCCATGGTCTTCAGGTAGGTTTCCAGCGTCTCTGACATCTTCCCGGTGCGATTGAAAACATCCAGATCGGCTTGATGGAAGTCTGTCAGCACATGCTCCAGATACAGGGTTTTGACCTTCTGTTTACTGAGTGCCGCCATGTTGTCGATCAGAAACTGTTTGCTGCCGACACTGGAGTGATTCTCGCCAATGACCAGCCCGGACGCCGATTTATACAGCTTCTTGATGATCTCTTTCGGCGCGAGTTTCGCCGGCAATTCAGGGATTTCCGGGCGCGGTGGCAGCGTGTGGGACTCCAGAAAGGCATTGGCATCGCGGTATAGCGTCTGGCGTAACGCCTTGAATTCAGCGTGCGGATTGCTGGCGTCGGTTTTTGGCAGGGTGGCCATGTAATCTTTTAGCTCGTATTTGGTACCCCGGCCTTGAGCGAGTTCGTTCAGCGCATCGCGTGAAGCGGGTGGAATGTCGTAGGCGGTCGGCGGACTGTCCACGTCCGGTAGCGGTGTTCGGGCGCGACCCCATGGCCACAGCCCGATGCACTTGCCGCCGCCCATCAGGCCCGGACGATTGATCGGTTGCCATTCCCCAGCCTCATCCAGACGAATCGGCAAACTGCGATAGAACGAGTGAGGATTTGCCGGATCAATGATCGCCCAGCCCTTGAGCTCTTTGATGAAGCGAACCAGGTAATAACTGTCGTTGATCAGTACGTAGTGCCCACCACCCGGTGGTTGAAAAATCCCTTGATACTGGCCTTCTTGCGAGACAGGCGATAATCCGTCCAGCACTTCATTGGTCTCGAAAGACTCCAGTAAGTCTGTGCCTTGTTGCGCATAAGCGGGGCCTGGGGCATAACGCGCAATTGGCGGGACATCTGCAATATCTGCAGTCGATTCGTCGATAAGGGGTTCGGTAAACTCGTCCTGAACGTTAAACATTTCGCTCGCTTCGCCAACTTCCGCGACCTCTGCTGCTCCACGCAGGTACGACAGGTTGAACAGCACATCGATGCCGCTGGCGATCGCTCCGATGACTCCGGCCTTGCGATCTGCCTTGCTGGTGCCATTGATGGCTTGATCGATGTTCAAGCCCATGTCGGCCAGTCCCGCACCGACCACTGCCAGCGCAACGGGCCAGCCCACGGCGGCCATGGAGCCGAAAACCCTGAGAAAGGCGTTCAGGTAGCCGATCCACATCTTCTTGCGCAGCTCGCCATTGGAATGCAGCGAAAGGTCAGCATCGCTGTGCATGCGCGCCTTGACCGAGTCGCGTAGCCAACTGAACGCGTCACCTGTGATTGCGGTGGTGTTTTGGTTGATCAAGTGGTGATCGCTGGCGCCCCACGTCGAGTACAGCAAGTCGATCATGGCATTCAGACCGATATTGCCATCGTCCTGTTGCTGGGCGGCCAAGGGGAAATGCGCCATGAAGCGTGCGCGATTCTCCGCATGATTGTTTTGCATCAACAACCACCAATGCAGATCGGACTCAGTGGCGAGCACATGGAAGCAGTCAAGCTCACCGGGGGTGTAGAGAATCTGCACGCCATTGCTGTCAGCGATGCACAAGATATCCGTGGCGCTGTAGCCGCCGATGTTCAGGGCGCTCACTCGCAGTCCGTCAGCAACGGGCGTTTCGCGTTGCAGAAATGCCAGCGAAACCGGCCAGGTGATATCGCTCGCCACAGCCTTGATCAATGTTTTGAGGTTTTCATTGTTCAGCCGTTCGCCGTCGTGTTCGTCGAGGGCCTTGGCGAGGAAATTCAGTTTGGCCAACGTGCGGAAATCGTCGGCGTGCAGCGTCCAGAACTGCTGCATTTTCGTTCGATAGAGTTCGCTGAAGTTGATCGCCCAAAGGTCTTTCAGCACTTCGCTGGGGCGCAGGCGAACCTCGTTGGTCTCGTTGAAGACCGATGCGTCTGCGCCTTCGCTGTAAAAGCCGCCGTAGCCGTCGAGGAGGTCGGCATTGTCCTGATCGGGAGCGTGAAAGCGTTTGACCACTAGCTCCGCCAGCGTCAGTGACTCCGAAGGTGATGGGTAATGCTCCCAGCCCAGAAAGGCTTTGTCGCTGCTGACGGAGGTGTTGTTGAAGCGGTGCCACCAGACATTTTCGGGATCAATGTCTTTGATACCGTATTTGTCGAGAATGCCCTGGGCCGCTTCGTGGGCCATGTCGTGCAGGTCGGGGCAAGCCTCGGTAAACGGCAGCACCAGCGCGTGCAGTGACTGTTCATCGGCAGGGTTTGGAAGCAGAGATGGGGGCAGGGTTACAGAAATATTCACTTCTCGCTCCTTGAGAAATGGGGGGTGAAAAACTGATCAACACTATGGCTTTTTCAGCGGCGCGAATCTGTAGGGCTGAGACCATCTGAGCGTGAAGGAAGCAGGGACGCGATCTGTACGAAAGGTTCCCGCATAGCTGGCGAACCTGTGTCGCATTGCCACGCCGGCCTTACTGTTTCGCAGTTGCGGGTGTATCGTATTCGCCTTTTAACGGGCCCCCGGGCCTGTCGCTGATACGTGAGGTAGTTGAGTTCATGTCCTTTACCCGTCGCCAAATCCTCGGTGGCCTGGCCGGTCTAGTTGTCGTTGGCGTCGGCGCGGGGGGCGCGTCGCGTTACTGGCTGGGCAAGATGGCCGACGCTGAGGCGGGTCACGATTACGAGCTGATCGCCGCGCCACTGGACGTTGAGCTGGTGCCAGGGCACAAGACCGAAGCCTGGGCGTTCGGCCCGTCAGCGCCGGGCACCGAATTGCGCGTGCGTCAGGGTGAATGGCTGCGGGTGCGCTTCATCAACCACTTGCCAGTGGCGACCACGGTTCACTGGCACGGCATCCGCCTGCCGCTGGAAATGGATGGCGTGCCGTACGTTTCGCAACTGCCGGTGTTGCCCGGCGAATACTTTGATTACAAATTCCGCGTGCCGGACGCCGGCAGCTATTGGTATCACCCGCACGTCAGCAGCAGCGAAGAGCTGGGTCGCGGGTTGGTCGGGCCGCTGATCATTGAAGAGCGCGAGCCGACCGGTTTCGTCTACGAAAAGACCTTGAGCCTGAAGAATTGGCACATTGATGACGTAGGCAATTTCGTCGAGTTCAGTATTCCGCGCGAAGCGGCGCGGGGCGGTACGGCAGGGCGTTTGTCGACGATCAATGGTGTGCCGACCCCGGTGATTGAATTGCTGGCGGGGCAGATCACCCGGGTGCGGCTGCTCAATCTGGATAACACCCTCACGTATCGCATCAATATTCCCGGCGTCGAAGCGAAAATTTATGCGCTGGACGGCAACCCGGTCGAGCCACGGCCATTGGGCAAAGAATATTGGCTGGGCCCGGGCATGCGCATTTGTCTGGCGATCAAGGCACCGGCGGCGGGCGAAGAGTTGTCGTTGCGTAATGGCCCGGTGCGTTTGGGCACATTGCGTTCGGTGGCCAATACCGACGCGCCGACCGACTGGCCGAAAACCTTGCCGGCCAACCCGGTGGCCGAGCCGGATCTGGCGAATGCCGAGAAACTCAACTTCAATTTCGAATGGGTCGGTTCGGTGTCGGTCGACGTCGACAACGGGCGGCCGCCGAGCCTGTGGCAAATCAACGGCAAGGCTTGGGACATCACCGACAAGACTTGCGCTGATCGGCCGATCGCCAGTTTGAAGCTGGGGCAGAGCTATATTTTCGAATTGAAAAACATGACCCAGTATCAGCACCCGATTCACCTGCACGGCATGAGCTTCAAAGTGTTGTCGTCGAACCGGCACAAGGTCATTCCGTATTTCACCGACACCTATCTGCTGGGCAAGAACGAGCGCGCGCAAGTGGCGCTGGTGGCCGATAATCCGGGGGTGTGGATGTTCCACTGCCACGTGATCGACCACATGGAAACCGGCCTGATGGCCGCCATCGAGGTGAAGTGATGCGCCAGATTCGCCCAGCGGCGATCATCGACCGTAGCCGTGATCGCGATTTCATGCGTGAAGCCTTGGCGCTCGCCGCACAAGGTGCAGCGCTGGGCGAAGTGCCGGTGGGGGCGGTGCTGGTGCAGGATGGCGAGATCATCGGGCGTGGGTTTAATTGCCCGATCAGTGCCAGCGACCCGAGTGCGCATGCCGAAATGGTCGCGATCCGCGCGGCGGCGCAGGCAGTGGATAACTATCGGCTGCCGGGCAGCACGCTGTATGTGACGCTCGAGCCGTGCAGCATGTGCGCGGGGTTGATCGTGCATTCGCGGGTGGCGCGGGTGGTGTATGGGGCGCTGGAGCCGAAGGCCGGGATTGTGCAGAGTCAGGGGCAGTTTTTTACCCAGGGCTTTTTGAATCACCGGGTGTTGTATGAAGGCGGGGTGTTGGCGGAGGAATGTGGCGCGGTGCTGACTGAATTCTTCCGCGCCCGCAGAGCAAAAAGCCCCTCACCCTAACCCTCTCCCGGAGGGAGAGGGGACTGACCGGGTTGGATGGTCGAGCTCCGCCGACCTGAGTTATCGAGTCGAACTCAAGTTTTGAAAAGCCCAAGGATCGGCTCCCTCTCCTGGAGTGAGAGGGACTGACCGGGTTGGATGGTCGAGATCCGCCGACTTGAGTTATCGAGTCGAACTCAAGTTTCGAAAAGCCCAAGGATCGGCTCCCTCTCCTGGAGGGAGAGGGACTGACCGGGTTGGATGGTCGAGATCCGCCGACTTGAGTTATCGAGTCGAACTCAAGTTTCGAAAAGCCCAAGGATCGGCTCCCTCTCCTGGAGGGAGAGGGACTGACCGGATTGAATGGGCGAGATCCGCCGACTTGAGTTATCGAGTCGAACTCAAGTTTCGAAAAGCCCAAGGATCGGCTCGCTCTCCTGGAGGGAGAGGGGACTGACTGGGTTGAATGGGCGAGATCCGCCGACCTGAGTTATCGAGTCGAACTCAAGTTTCGAAAAGCCCAAGGATCGGCTCCCTCTCCTTGGGGAGAGGGCTGGGGTGAGGGGTGAATTCACCGCGGTGTTTGAGAGGTTGGGTTACTTCTTGGCGACGATCACCGCACGCATCGGTGCCGGTAGGCCTTCGATGGTTTTGCTGTGGTCTTCGGGATCAAGAAAATCGCTCAGCGACTGATACTTCATCCACTCGGTACCGCGCTGTTCTTCAACAGTCGTGGTGCTCACATCCACGCAACGAATGTCGGTAAACCCCGCACGACGCAACCACAATTCCAGTGCCGGCACCGACGGCAGGAACCAGACGTTACGCATCTGCGCATAGCGATCTTCCGGCACCAGCACCTGATGCTTGTCGCCTTCAACCACCAACGTTTCCAGCACCAGTTCGCCGCCCTTGACCAGGCAATCCTTCAGCGCCAGCAAGTGCTCGATCGGCGAGCGACGGTGATAAAACACGCCCATCGAAAACACCGTGTCGAAGCCTTCCAGATTCGCCGGAAGGTCTTCGAACGGGAACGGCAGGTGCCAGGCATTCGGCTCGGACAGATAACGTTGCACCGCTTGGAACTGGCAGAAGAACAACCAGTTCGGATCGACACCAATCACGCTGTTGGCGCCGGCGCCGAGCATGCGCCACATGTAGTAGCCGTTGCCGCAACCGACATCGAGGATGCGTTTGCCTTTCAGATCCAGATGCGGGGCGACACGCGACCACTTCCAGTCCGAGCGCCATTCGGTGTCGACGTGCACGCCGAACAGATCGAACGGCCCTTTGCGCCACGGCGACAGTCCCATCAACGCAGTACGCATCTGCGCGCGGGTTTCATCGTCGCAATCGGTGTCGAGCTTCAGGCCGTTGAGCAGATCGATTTCGCTTGGCTGGATCTTCGGCAAGGCATCCAGCGCACTTTGCCAGCGCTCCAGGTCGCCGTGGCCTTTCTCCATTTTCTTGTCGAGTTGAGCTTGCAGCGTGTTGGCCCATTCGGCCAGCGGCGTGCCGGCCAGACGGCGGGCGAGGGGGGACAGATCAATCATGGCAAGGCAATCAACGAGGCAAAGTTAAGACACTGGAACCACGGCACGACTTTCGAGAACCCGGCCGCCAACAGGCGCTCGCGGTGTTCTTCGAGGCTGTCGGGCTTCATGACGTTTTCGATGGCGCTGCGCTTCTGGGCGATTTCCAGTTCGCTGTAACCGTTGGCGCGTTTGAAGGCGACGTGCAGATCGGTGAGCAGCGCGTGCTCTTCGGCATCATTGAAGCGCAGCTTCTCCGAGAGGATTAGCGCGCCGCCCGGCAGCAACGATTGGCGGATGCGCGATAGCAACGCGGTGCGCTGATCGGGGGCGATGAATTGCAGGGTGAAGTTCAGCGCCACCACTGAGGCGGGCTGGAAATCGAGGGCGAGAATGTCGCCTTCGATCACTTCGACCGGCAGCAACTCCTGAAACATCGAGTCCTGACCGTTGAGGTATTCGCGGCAGCGTTCGACCATCGCGGCAGAGTTATCCACCGCGATCACCCGGCAACCGTCGGTGCGCACGTGGCGGCGCAGGGCTTGAGTGACCGCACCCAGCGAGGAGCCGAGATCGTAGAGCACGCTGTTCGGCTGGGCGAATTGCGCCGCGAGTACGCCGAGGTTTTCGACGATGGTCGGGTAACCCGGCACCGAGCGCTTGATCATGTCCGGGAACACCCGCACCACGTCTTCGTTGAAGGCGAAGTCGGGTACCTGGGCCAGAGGCTTGGCGAAAATGCGATCGGGTTCTTTGCTCACGGCGGTTCCGGCGGTGTAAATGGAAAGGCCGGCATTTTAGCCAAAAGGGCGCGGGGATGCTTGGGTTGTCTGATAAAGCGGTAAATCAAAAGATCGCAGCCTGCGGCAGCTCCTGCAGAGATCGGCTGATCGTTCCCACGCTCTGCGTGGGAATGCCGCCCCGGACGCTCTGCGTCCCTGCGCAAGTGACGCAGAGCGTCACAGGATGCATTCCCACGCGGAGCGTGGGAATGATCAGATCCGTTTGGTTTGGGAGAACGCGGAGGCGGCGATGCCCCACTGGCCGAGCCAATAGCTGAGGATGATGACGTATGGCGCAGCGTGGAATGGCGATACGAAACGATCGATGCCAATCACGCTGTCGGAGAATACAAACGCCAGCGCACCGCCGGCCGCGAGCAACGCCGAACGTTTCGGCACATCGGTGCCGAGTCGGGCAAGTGCGCGCCAGAGCATCGCGCTGATTGCCGTGCCATAGACAATAACCGGCACCAGCAATGGCCCGAGCCCGCTGGAAATCAGCATTCCCAACAGCACCGCGCCAACACCGAGGGCAAGCACCAGCGGCAGCATCGCCAGACGCTTGCAGTCACTCAGATAAGCCTTCAGATACGCCAGATGCGCGACCAGAAACGCGCCAAGGCCAAACACGAACAAATCCCCCGGCCACGCCAGCAGCACATCACCGAGCAACGAGAAAATCAGCCCCAGACTGATCCAGCGCCGATAGTCGCTGGGCGGCGCGTCATGCAGCCAGCCGAGCAGCGCCAGCACTGGCAGTGGTTTGACCAACAAACACAGGAGCGCCGCGTGGGTGCTCAAACCATAAAGAAACGTCACTGCGCCCATCATCGCCAGAATCAACCAACCCACGATCAGTTCACCGTAATCGCGCAATCAAAGGTTTCCACCGGCAGCACTTCCGGCGCCCACGGCTGTTGCGAGGTCAAACGCAGACGTCCGGTACCGGGCGCAAACGCCTGGAAGCGCCAGGTTGAAATTCCGGCCGCACCGACCACGCCGGCATCTTCCGGATTGCTGTAAACCTCAGGGCTGAGTGCACGCAGCACGCCGCCAGCGGAATCCTGAATGGCCCAGCGGTAGCCGGTGGTTGGATTACTTGGCAGGGTGATGATCAGGTTTTGCCCGTTAGTGAGTTTCACCGGGCATTCGCTTTGTTTTTCCACGGTCACGTTCTGTTTCGGTTGGCTGGCGCAAGCGGCCAGCAACGAGAGGGCGAGGGGGACAAACAGGCGAGTGGGGGACATAAGGTCAGCGGCTCCGGGCGTTCACGACGAACGGTGAGCATAACTGAAGATGAGACAAAGTGTGACAGTCAGCAAGACCAGTGTTGTCAGCACTGATGCCATCGCCGGCAAGCTAGCTCCCACATGTTTCTCGGTTGAACACAAGATTGGTGAGCACCAATAAACATTGAGGGAACTGGCTTGCCAGCGATAGCGGATTTACCGGCGAGGAAAATTAGATGTGATCACGGTATAACCAGATCAACTTCAATATCCTCGACGTGTGTATTAAATGTCAGTTTGAAATTCAACCGGTATTTCAGGTTGATGTTGTCGAGAGTGCAATTGAATGTACCCGCTTTAGCGTAGTGTTTTCCTGCCATGCTGAGATAGAAAACTTCTCTCAGTCTTTGGTTGGGCACAAATGTTTGCTCACCGTCAGGTGTGGATCGATCGATGACTAACCTGATCGATTGTCCCTCTCTGAATCCAAGCCTGTAGGAACCTTCGATGATGATATAAGTGTTCTGATTATCTACGGTGATAAGGTCCGTTTCAAAAAGCGGGCTACCGTTTTTCGTTGCTATAAATGTTTTTTTGTCTTTTATTTCGTCGCAAGCTTCGTGCGCCCTCATGATGGTGTTCCTCTAATAAATTAAAGATTCATGCCGAGGAACGTTAAAGGAGCTGACACGCGTTGGGTACTGTCAACTCTGTCAGGTTTTAAACACTGTTTGCAATTAAAGATTAACTTTTAATACCCGTTTGGTCATTCGTTACCTTCATCACGAGCGAATCGTTGTGTCCGTGATGAAGGTAAATAAATGATGACTGCTTCTTAGAAAAGCACCTTAGCCACATCGGCAAATTTCTTCGCGAAATGCACGGTAATCCCTTCCTTCAGATAATCCGGCAATTCCTCAAAATTACCCCGGTTCGGCTCGGGCAAAATCAACTCGAAAATCTTCTGCCGCCGCGCCGCAATCACCTTCTCGCGCACGCCGCCAATCGGCAGTACATGCCCGGTCAACGTCAGTTCGCCGGTCATCGCCACGCCTTTCTTCGGCGGTTGATTACGCGCAAGCGAGAGCAGGGCGCTGGCCATGGTCACGCCGGCGCTTGGGCCGTCTTTCGGGGTGGCGCCTTCGGGCACATGCAGGTGGACGAAGGCTTCGTCAAAGAACTTCGCATCGCCGCCGAACTGTTTCAAGTGCGAGCTGACGTAGCTGTAGGCGATCTCCGCCGACTCCTTCATCACATCACCGAGTTGCCCGGTGAGCTTGAAACCACGGTTGAGCGTGTGAATGCGCGTCGCTTCGATCGGCAAGGTCGCGCCACCCATGCTGGTCCACGCCAGACCGGTAATCACACCGGTGCCGGACAGCACTTGTTCGTTGCGGAACACTGGATGACCCAGTGACGCTTCCAAATCTTTCGGCCCGAGTTTGATCACCGCTTTCGGGTCGTCGATCAGCTTCATCACCGCTTTTCGCACCAGTTTGCCCATCTGTTTTTCGAGCTGGCGCACGCCGGCTTCACGGGCGTAACCGTCGATCAGTGACTTGAGCGCGCTGTCGCTGATGCTCAGGCTGCCCTTGGATACGCCGGCCTTTTCCAGCAATTTCGGCCACAGGTGACGCTTGGCGATGGCGACTTTTTCTTCAGTGATGTAGCCAGACAGGCGAATCACTTCCATCCGGTCCAACAGTGGGCCGGGGATCGAATCGAGGGTGTTGGCGGTGCAGACGAACAGGACTTTCGACAAGTCCATGCGCAGGTCGAGGTAGTGGTCGAGGAATTCGACGTTCTGTTCCGGGTCGAGGGTTTCCAGCAGCGCCGAGGCTGGGTCGCCCTGGTAGCTCTGGCCCATCTTGTCGATCTCGTCGAGCATGATCACCGGGTTCATCACTTCGACGTCTTTCAACGCCTGCACCAGTTTGCCCGGCTGCGCGCCGATGTAGGTGCGGCGATGGCCCTTGATCTCGGCTTCGTCGCGCATGCCGCCGAGGCTGAAACGGTAGAACGGTCGGCCCAGGGATTCGGCGATGGATTTGCCGACGCTGGTTTTACCCACGCCCGGTGGGCCGACCAGCAGCACGATGGAGCCGCTGATTTCACCTTTATAAGCACCGACGGCGAGGAATTCGAGGATGCGATCCTTGATGTCGTCGAGACCGGCGTGGTGTTTGTCGAGGACTTTGCGTGCGTGCTTGAGGTCGAGTTTGTCCTCGCCGTACACGCCCCACGGCACCGAGGTCGCCCAGTCGAGGTAGTTGCGGGTGACCGCGTACTCCGGCGAGCCGGTTTCGAGGATCGACAGTTTGTTCATTTCCTCTTCGAGGCGCTTCTGCACCTGCGCGGGGAGGACTTTGCCTTCGAGGCGTTGTTCGAACTGTTCGAGGTCGGCGCTGCGGTCGTCTTTGGTCAGGCCGAGTTCCTGCTGGATGACCTTGAGTTGTTCCTTGAGGAAGAACTCGCGCTGATGCTCGCCGATCTTGCGGTTAACTTCCGCCGAGATCTCTTTTTGCAGGCGCGCGACTTCGACCTCCTTGCGCAGCATCGGCAGGACTTTTTCCATGCGCTTGAGCATCGGCACGCAGTCGAGCACTTCTTGCAGCTCGGGGCCGGTGGCGGAGGTCAGCGCGGCGGCGAAGTCGGTCAGCGGCGACGGGTCGTTGGGGCTGAAGCGGTTGAGGTAGTTTTTCAGCTCTTCGCTGTACAGCGGGTTGAGCGGCAGCAGTTCCTTGATCGCGTTGATCAGCGCCATGCCGTAGGCCTTGACCTCGTCGGTCGGCTCGGTCGGCTGGTGCGGGTATTCGACTTCGACCAGGTACGGTGGGCGGTGGTGTTTGAGCCAGGTTTTGATGCGCACGCGGCTCAGGCCTTGGGCGACGAACTGCAATTTGCCGTTTTCGCGGCTGGCGTGATGGACTTTGACCAGCGTGCCGTATTCGGGGAGCGCGCCGGTGTTGAAGTGGCGCGGGTCTTCCTGGGGCGTGTCCATGAAGAACAGGGCCAGGGAGTGGTGGTCGGATTTGCTGACGAGGTCGAGGGTTTCGGCCCAGGGTTCTTCGTTGACGATGACCGGCAGGACTTGGGCCGGGAAGAACGGGCGGTTGTGGATCGGGATGATGTAGACCTTGTCCGGCAGGTTTTGGCCTGGCAGGGCGAGGCCTTTGCCGGAGGAGGTGTGTTCGATGTGGTCGTCTTCGGTGTAGTCGTCGGGGTGATCGGGGAATTCTTGCTGGTCGCTCATGGGGCACCTGCGCAATGGGGTATGGGTCTTAGATGGGGCAGGGCTTGGGTGGTTTCAATGGGAGGGGATGTTTCTGCTTGTGTGTTCAGGGTTTTGACAGGTGTCACGCTTTTGGGCTTGGCGGCCTTTGGGCCGACCATGTTCTTGGGGGTTTGGGTGTATATCCGTTTTTTTTGTGATGGCGGATTGAGGTTTCGCCCTTACGGCGAGTCACCTTTTCCAGACGCCGAAAAGGTAACCGAAAAGGCTTTGCTCCTGCGTTCGGCCCGCTCGCTGGGGCTCGGGGTTCCTTCGCTGCGGGATCGATCCGGGCGCAGCGCCTACGGTTTGCTTCGCTGCACCTCCTCTCGCTGTGTTTGGCTGCGCCAAACGGTCGCTGCGCTCCCACCCCCGGATCAATCCCTCCACTCAGCCTTCCGACGTCGCTCGTGGATCAAGATCAAGAGCAGGCGAGCTGACACTCGGCCTATTGAGTGGTGAAGAGCGGGTGTTTGGCTTTGGTTTTTTGGTGGGTTCGCCCCTCACCCCAGCCCTCTCCCGAGGGAGAGGGGGCCGGTTTTTGGGCTTTTCAGAATGTGAGTTCGGCTCGGTATTGCACGTCGGCGTATC
>NZ_JAGYHF010000010.1 GCF_018336155.1 Pseudomonas rustica
AAGATTAAATTCCGAAACCCCAATTGCGAAAGCAGTTGGGGTTTTGTTTTGCCCGCAGGAAAAGTTTTCACGACGCGTTGGGACCGTTCCAACCGTCGCAAGACCTTGCCATTGGAGAAAAACGTTCTGAAGTGACCGGGCAGTTTTTGGTATGGTGCAGCTCGTTTTTTAACGGACTGATGTCATGCCCAAGGAACGGCATTAATTTATGTCAAAGAGTTGCTGTAGAAATGCCTGAACCTATCCCGATCAAGGATCACGAAAAAGAGACACGTCTGGTCAACAAACGGTTGATCGCCTGTGCTCTTTTCGTCTTTGCAGTCAGCTGTGCTCTGGTGGTGCGCCTGTACATCCTGCAAGTGGTCGAGTTCGATTACCACTCGACCATCTCCGAAAACAACCGCGTCCACGTCTTGCCGATCCCGCCCACACGCGGCCTGATCTACGACCGCAATGGCGTGTTGCTGGCTGACAACCGTCCCAGTTACAACCTGATCATCACCCGCGAACGCGCCACCGACGTCAATGAAGAGCTGAATGAGGTCATCAACCTCCTGCACCTGCCAGCCGAAGACCGCACGGTGTTCGACAAGGCGATGAAGCAGTCGCGTCATCCGTTCACGCCGGTGACACTGTTCTATGAATTGACCGAAGAACAGATCGCCGTTCTGGCAGTTAATGAGTTCCGCCTGCCCGGGCTCGATGTTGAACCGCAGTTCGTCCGCCACTACCCACTCGGTGCGCATTTCGCCCACTCGATCGGCTACGTCGGCCGTATCAACGAAAAAGAATCCAAGACCCTCGATTCGGTCGAATACCGCGGCACGCAATCCATCGGCAAGACCGGCATCGAGCGTTTCTACGAAGCCCAGCTGCACGGCCACGTCGGCTACGAAGAAGTGGAAACCAACGCCCAGGGCCGAGTGCTGCGTGTACTCAAGCACACGGATCCGGTACAGGGTAAAAACATCGTTCTGAGCCTCGATGTTCACCTGCAAGAAGCCGCTGAGGCGGCACTGGGTGATCGTCGCGGTTCCGTAGTAGCGCTCGACCCGGCTACCGGTGAAGTGTTGGCCATGGTCAGTAACCCGAGTTTCGACCCGAACCTGTTCGTGACCGGCATCAGCTCCAAGGAATATTCGGCGCTGCGTGATTCTATCGACCGGCCGCTGTTCAACCGCGTGCTGCGCGGCCTCTACGCGCCGGGGTCGACCATCAAGCCGGAAGTGGCTATCGCCGGTCTCGATGCTGGCGTCGTGACGCCGCAAACCCGCGTCTTCGATCCGGGTTACTACCAACTCCCGGACTTCGATCACAAGTACCGCAACTGGAACCACAGCGGCGACGGCTGGGTAGACATGGACGCCGCGATCATGCGTTCCAACGACACCTACTTCTACGACCTCGCGCACAAGCTTGGCATTGATCGCCTGCACGACTACATGGCGATGTTCGGCCTTGGCGAAAAAGTCTCGCTGGACATGTTCGAAGAGTCGCCCGGTTTGATGCCGTCGCAAGCCTGGAAGCGCGCCACCCGCCGCCAAGCCTGGTTCCCGGGTGAAACCGTGATCCTCGGTATTGGCCAGGGCTACATGCAAGTCACGCCGCTGCAACTGGCTCAGGCCACAGCACTCATCGCCAACAAAGGCGTGTGGAACCGTCCACACCTGGCGAAAACCGTCGATGGCGTTGCGCCGGTCGATGAGAACCCGATGCCGAACATCCTGCTCAAAGACCCGCGCGATTGGGAACAGGTCAACCACGGTATGCAGATGGTGATGCACGATGCGCGAGGCATTGCTCGTGCAGCAGCGGCCGGTGCGCAGTACCGCATCGCTGGCAAGAGTGGTACGGCGCAGGTGGTGGCGATCAAGCAGGGTGAGCGTTACAACCGCGAGAAAACCCTCGAGCGCCATCGCGACAACGCCTTGTTCGTCGGCTTCGCGCCGGCCGAGCATCCGAAAATCGCGATTGCAGTGATGATCGAAAACGGTGAGGCCGGTGGCCGAGTTGCAGGTCCTGTGGTGCGGCAGATCATGGACGCCTGGCTACTTGATCAGGATGGCCATCTCAAGCCGCAATACGCGGCGCCAGCCAAGGCGCCGGGCGATCCGCACGTTTGATCGATTACAGCTTCACAGCACAGGCTCACGCAAGCTGAGCATGTGCTGGAAGCTGTCGAGGAACACGGTCTCGGCCTGAGTCATCTTCTGCTCGCGATTCCACAGCAGCTCGATATCGAAATCCACTACGCCGTCCTCCGGTGGTAACCGCCAGAGCAGACCTTGCTCGACATCGCGCCGCACCAAGTGCGTCGGCAGACAACCGATGCCGAATCCGGCGCAGATCAATCGGTATATCTCTTCAAAACTGGTGGAAGACGCCACGATCTTGCCGGTGAACCCTTGCTGATCGCGAAACAGCGTCAACGGCGATAGATTGCCGCCGAGCTGATCACTGGTGAAGCTGACGAAGTTCTCCGCCGCCAATTCCTCAAGCGACAGATTCTGTTGCCCGAACAACCGATGGCGCTGCCCGCAAAAGTACGCGTAGGTCTCGCGAAACAACACCCGCCGTTCAAGCCGTGGTTGCGCGAGACGACATAGGCCAACGCCCACCGTGGCAGTTTTTTGCAGCAGTGAACTGATGATGTTCGAGCTGCCCATCACCTCGACTTCCAGCTCGATTTTCGGATGGGTTTCATGGAAGTCAGCCAGAAACTCATCGTAGTGCCGCGCCTGCACACCGCTGACCGTGAGGATGCGGATCTTGCCGACCACGTCATCATGGCGATGCTCGATGACTGTACCCAGTCGTGAAATATCGCCATAAATATCCGCCGCGATACGCAGGACTTCCTCGCCGGTTTCGGTCAGATCGAAGCGCCGTCCGCTGCGCGCAATCAGCACACATTCCAGTTGTTCTTCGAGACGTTTCAACGCCTGACTCACCGCCGATTGGGTGATGTGCAAGCGCGCAGCGGCGCGGCTCATGCTGCCTTCCTGGCCGATTACAAGGTAGGTGCGCAGCAGATTCCAGTCCAGCCGATCATTGAGAAAGCGCCGACCGACCCAAGGGTTGGAAGAGGACATCAAACACTCCATGTAGTAGCAGAGCTAATACTAGCGTTAAGTTTTTGAAAATTGACTAATCCTGTCACGGAAGCGATAAAGCCCACAAGCGCCACAGAGCGTGACCGTCAGCCGCCTGAAACCTGCCCAAAAAAACGATAAATACACAGGGTCCTTGCATGCACACCACCGCTCAGCCGCGTCGCGCCGCGGCCGCTGCCTTCATTGGCACGACCATCGAATTCTACGATTTCTACATCTACGCCACTGCCGCCGCACTGGTGCTTGGGCAAGTGTTTTTCCCCAGCGAAGATCCGGTCACCAGCACGCTCGCAGCCTTCGGCAGCTTCGCCGTCGGCTTCATCGCCAGACCGATGGCCGGGATGGTTTTCGGTCATTTGGGCGACCGTCTCGGGCGCAAGAAAATGCTTCTGGTGACGATGGCGCTGATGGGCCTGGCGACTGCCGGTATCGGCTTGCTGCCGAGCTATGCCAGCGTCGGCATATGGGCGCCGATCGGTTTGATCGTGTTGCGCCTGATCCAAGGGATTTCCGTTGGTGGCGAGTGGGGCGGGGCAGTGTTGATGGCCAGCGAACATGCGCCGGCCAAGCGCAAAACCTTTTACGCATCCTTCGCTCAACTCGGCAGTCCTGCCGGATTGTTGTTGGCCTTGATCGCCCTCCGCCTCGTCACTTCGCTGGAGCCGGAAGAGTTTCTCGCCTGGGGTTGGCGTCTGCCGTTTCTCGCCAGTGGCGTGCTGATGATGGTTGGTTTGATGATCCGTTCCGGCGTGCATGAATCGCCGGAATTCGCCAAGGCCAAAGAGAACAACGAAACCTCGAAATACCCGGTGAAAGACGTGATCCGTCAGTGCTGGCGGCAGATTCTGTTCGCGGCGGCTGCGGTGACCATTGGCTCGGCCGGGTTCTTTTTCACCAACACTTTCATGATCACCTACGTCACCCAATACCAGGGCATTTCGCGGGCGACGATTCTCGACTGCCTGTTTCTGGTCACGGTGATTCAACTGCTCTCGCAACCGCTGTCGGCGCTATTGGCCGAACGCATTGGCGAAGGCCGCTTCCTGACGCTGGTTGCGTTGCTGTGCATGGTCACGCCATACCCGATGTTCCTGCTGGTCGGCACGCAAAACATCTTGCTGATGACCCTCGGCATCGCCGTCGCGGTGGTGATCCTGTCGGCGCTGTACGCAGTGATTGCCGGCTACATGACTCAGGCCTTCCCGGTGCATCTGCGCTACTCGGGGATTTCCATCGCCTATCAATTGAGCTGCGCGCTCGCCGGCGGCACCACGCCTTTGATCGGCACGCTGCTGGCCAGCAAATTTTCCGGGCAATGGCTGCCTCTGGCGGTGTTCTTCACATTGCTCTCGACCGTGTCGCTGATCGGTGTCTGTGGCCTCGCTCGGCTGCGTGCCGCGCCGGTCGTTCTGCATTCCAACAAAGAGGTGTATTCGTGAGTAAACCTGCCCACATCGATCCGATCGAATGGCAAGCCCGCTGTGAGCTCGCCGCGCTGTATCGCTTGATCGCGCATTTCCGCATGACCGACTTGATCGACACGCACATCACCCTGCGTATTCCGGGGCCGGAGCATCATTTTCTGATTAACCGCTACGGGGTGATTTTCGACCGCATGCGTGCTTCGGATCTGGTGCGCATCGATCAGGATGGCAACATTGTCGACCCTGAATATGCGGGTCATCGGGTCAACGCCGCAGGCTTCGTCATTCACTCGGCGATCCACATGGCGCGCCCGGATCTGAACTGCGTGATCCACACGCACACCGCCGCCGGGATGGCCGTCGCTGCGCAAAAACAAGGCTTGCTGCCGATCAGCCAACACGCGCTGAAGTTCTACGGAAAACTCGCTTATCACACCTACGAAGGCATCGCGCTGTCGCTGGATGAACGCGAGCGTTTGATCGCCGACCTCGGCCCGCACCGCGCGATGATTTTGCGCAATCACGGTTTGCTGGTTGGTGGCTCGGGCGTGGCTCAGGCCTTTCAGGAAATCCACTTTCTCGAGCGCGCCTGTCAGGCGCAAGTGCAGGCATTGGCCGGTGGTTCGGAGCTGCATTATCCGTCCCACGAAGTCTGCGCGCACACCTCTGAACAGTTCGACCGCGATGAACAGGACAACATCATCGACCTGGCCTGGGCGGCCGCTTTGACCCTGATCGAATCCCAGCGCGAGTCTTATCTGTCATGAGCACCGTTGCACTGTTGTCCCGCGACTTGCTGTTGCTCGAGCAATTGCAGGCTGCGTTTGCACGCAGCGCGCCGCACCTCACGGCAGTGCCGGCCGATGACCCGCGAGCGCTTGATGCACAGATCGCGGCGTGCTGGTTTCCGCTGCCGGGCAGTCTCGCCGCGTTGCCCAATCTGCAAGTGATTCACTCGGTGGCTGCCGGTATCGATCATCTGGAGCACGATCCGTCGTGCCCGGATCTGCCGGTGTGCCGGGTGGTCGATCCCGGTCATCGGCAAGGCATGACCGAGTATGTGCGTTGGGCGGTGATTCACTTTCACCGGGGATTTGATCAGGTGCTGCAACAGCAAAAACGCCAGCACTGGGAGCGCCCGCAGCAACGCCCGGCGAGTCAATTCAGGATCGGGATCATGGGCCTGGGATCGCTCGGCAGCGCCATCGCCGAAGATCTGGCTAACGCGGGTTACGACGTTCGCGGCTGGGCGCGAAGTACCAAGGATCTGCCGGGTGTGCAGACCTTCGCCGGCTCGAAACCCTTCACGGCGTTTTTGCACAACGTGGAGCTGCTGATCAACCTGTTGCCACTGACCCACGAGACGCGCGGCATCCTCAATCAAACCGCGTTAGAACACCTGGCCAACGGCGCAGCACTGGTCAATGTCGGACGCGGCGCACACCTGAATATCGAGGATCTGCAACAGGCGCTGCAAACAGGGAAACTGCGCGGCGCGCTACTCGATGTCTTCGATCAGGAACCGTTACCCAGCGACCATCCACTCTGGACAACCGCCGGTGTAACGATCACCCCGCACATGGCCTCGGCAGCTTCCCACAACTGTATCGCCGAGCAGATCGCGGAGAACTTCCGACGACTGAATTCGGGGGAAGAGCTACTCAACAGCGCCGACAGAACGCTGGGTTATTGATCCGCCAGGCACGCCTGCAAGCGTTCGATAAACAGCGTCTCGGCGCGGCTCATGCGCTGGTCGCGGTTCCACAGTAAATGGATGTCGACATCGGCAATCCCTTCGTGAGGCGGCAGTCGCCAGAGCAATCCCGCCTCAACGTCGGCCGCCACCACATGCTCCGGCAGACAACCAATCCCGAACCCGGCGATCACCAGTCGTCGGACTTCCTCCAGGCTCGGCGAGGACGCGACGATGCGTCCGCTGAAACCCTGCTGATCCCGAAAAATCGTCAACGGCGAGAGCATTCCGCCAATTTGGTCGCTGGTAAAACTGACGAAATTCTCGCGCTGCAAATCGCCTTCGCTGACGTCCTCGCGACCGAACAATTCATGGTGCTTGCCGCAGAAAAACGCATAGCGCTGCCGCAGAAACAAACGCTGTTCGAGACGCGGTTGCGGGCGGCGATTGAGGCTCAGGCCGAGGGTCGCGGTTTTCTCCTGCAAGGCGCTGACGATGTCGGAACTGCGCATCACATCGACTTCCAGATCCACCCGTGGGTACTGGCGATGGAAGTCGGCAAGAAAGTCATCGAAGCGCTCGGAAAAGATCCGGCTGATGATCAACAGGCGCACTTTGCCGATCACTTCGTCGGCCGGTTGTTCGAGCAATCCGCCGACTTGTGAGACCTGTCCGTAAATCTCGCCAGCGAGTTCGAAGATCTGCTCGCCGACTTCGGTCAGGGCAAAGCGCGGGCCACGCCGGGCGATCAGTTGCCGACCGAGTTGTTCTTCCAGACGCTTGAGTGCCTGGCTCACCGCCGGTTGCGTCAGGTGCAAACGGGCGGCGGCGCGGCTGATGCTCAGTTCCTGACCGATCACGCGGAAGGTGCGCAACAGGTTCCAGTCCAGACGATCATTCAGCAAACGTTGTACATCGCGCTCAGCCATCGTGGCCTCGATTATAAGTTGGCGTAATAGTAAGAATAATAAATAGAAAATTGACTAATCATAGCCCCGGGACGATAAATCACTCCCAGACAGGCACCGCCAGAGTGCCTCGCCCCAGCGTTTTCCTCCTGCCAAAAAAACAATCAAAGGAGCCCGACCATGAAGCCCCAAGCTTCCAACCAGCCGCGCCGTGCGGCAGCCGCTGCCTTTATCGGCACCATGATTGAGTGGTACGACTTTTACATCTACGCCACCGCCGCCGCGCTGGTGTTCGGCGCGTTGTTTTTCCCTTCCGATGATCCACTGTTCAGCACCATGGCCGCCTTCGGCACCTTCGCCGTGGGCTTTTTTGCGCGGCCGTTGGGCGGGATCATTTTTGGCCACATCGGCGACCGCATCGGCCGCAAGAAATCGCTGATCATCACGTTGCTGATGATGGGCGTGGTCACCGTGTGCATCGGTCTGCTGCCGACCTACGCCCAGATCGGCGTGGCCGCGCCGGTGCTGCTGATTCTGCTGCGCGTCGTCCAGGGTATCGCCGTCGGTGGCGAGTGGGGCGGGGCGGTGTTGATGGCCGGCGAACACGCGCCGAAGGGCCGGCGCAACTTCTTCGCGTCCTTCGCCCAACTCGGTAGCCCGGCGGGTTTGATCCTCTCGCTGCTGGCATTCAGCGCGGTGACCCGTTTGCCCGAGGAAGACTTGATGAGCTGGGGCTGGCGTCTGCCGTTCCTCGCCAGTGCGTTGTTGCTGCTGGTCGGTCTGGCGATTCGTCTGGGCGTGAATGAGTCGCCGGAGTTCCTCGCCAGCCGCGAGAAAGCGAGCAAGGAAACCCGTAAGGAACAAGCGCCGGTGATGGAGGTTCTGCGCACCGCGTGGCGCCCACTGTTGCTGTGCATCGGCGCCAATACGCTGGGCATCGCTGGAGTGTATTTCACCAACACCTTCATGATCGCCTACACCACTCAGCAACTGGCGCTGCCGCGTTCGTTGATTCTTGAATGCCTGTTCGTCGTTGCGATCATTCAGTTTTGCATTCAGCCGCTGGCGGCATGGACGGCGGAGAAGATCGGCGCCACGCGGTTCCTGTGTCTGGTGTCGTTGCTGGCGATGGCCTCGCCGTATCCGATGTTTGTTCTGGTGAGTTCGGCGCAGGCGCCGCTGATCATTCTCGGCATCGCACTGGCGGTGGTGTGCATGGCGTCGTTTTACGCGGTGATCGCCGGGTACGTCAGCGGCATGTTCGAGACCCGCGTGCGCTACACCGCGATTTCGCTGGCCTATCAGATTTGCGGCGCGGTGGCCGGTGGTCTGACGCCGCTGATCGGCACCATGCTCGCGCACAAATTCACCGGTCAGTGGTGGCCGCTCGCGGTGTTCTACAGCCTGATCGCTGCGGTTTCGCTGATCTGCGTGTTGTCCCTCGCACGCCGCCATGCCAGCGCTCATCGCGCGGAAGTGGCCTCAATCTAATCTCGGATTCCAGGAGCACCTCATGTTGAAGATCAATGGCGAACGCCTGTGGGCGAGCCTGATGGCGATGGCCGAAATCGGCGCAACCGCACGCGGTGGCAGCTGCCGTCTGGCGTTGAGCGATGAAGACAAAGCAGGCCGCGAACTGTTCGCCCACTGGTGCCGCGAGGCGGGCATGACGCTGAGTGTCGATGCCATCGGCAACCTGTTCGCCCGCCGCCCAGGCACCGATCCGAACGCGGCGCCAGTGATGATGGGCAGCCACCTCGACACCCAACCGGAGGGTGGCCGCTTCGATGGCGTTTACGGCGTATTGGCCGGTCTGGAAGTGGTGCGCTGCCTCAATGACCAGAACATCAAAACCCGCAAACCGCTGGAAATCGCGGTGTGGACGAATGAGGAGGGCGCGCGGTTTACCCCGGCGATGTTCGGCTCGGCGGTGTTCACCGGGATCATGGATTTGCAGGCCGCACTGGCGGTGCGCGACGCCAACGGCATCAGCGTTGCCGAAGAGTTGCAGCGCCTCGGTTACGCCGCTGACCGTGCCTTGGGAGGTGCGGTGGATGCCTATTTCGAAGCGCACATCGAGCAAGGCCCGATCCTTGAAGACAACGCGAAAAGCATCGGTGTGGTCACCGGTGGCCAAGCGATCCGCTGGCTCGATGTGCGCGTCGAAGGCATGGCCGCGCATGCCGGCACCACGCCGATGCCGTTGCGCAAGGATGCCTTGTACGGCGTGGCACGGATGATTCAGGCGATTGAAGAACTGGCGGCGGATTTCGCTCCCGAAGGGCTCACCACTGTGGGCGAACTGAGCATCAATAAATCCTCGCGCAACACCATTCCCGGGCTGGTGAATTTCACCGTCGATTTGCGTCATCACCGTGACGACGCTATCGCCGCGATGGAACAACAAGTGCGCGCACGTTTGCAGGCGATTGCTGATGCGCGGGGGTTGAGCGTGACGATCACCCCGCACTGGATCAGCCCGGCCACGCCGTTCGACGCCGATTGTGTGGCGGCGGTGCAATCGGCGGTGGATGCGCTGGGCTACGCTCAGCAATCGATTGTCAGCGGCGCCGGGCATGACGCGATTCTGCTAGCGCGATACTGCCCGACCGCGATGGTGTTCATTCCGTGCGTCGGCGGCCTGAGCCATAACGAGGCCGAAGACGTGCTGCCTGAGGATGTGCGCCAAGGCACCGATGTGCTGCTCAACGCCGTCCTGGCCCGCGCTGAAATATCCCGGTAATCCCCAATCTCCATGTGGGAGCGGGCTTGCTCGCGATGGGGCCGTGTCAGCCACCATCAACGTCAAATGACAGACCGCTATCGCGAGCAGGCTCACTCCTACAGTTGAAATCGGTCATTTTGAAGATTTGTATTAACTGACAGGAATCCATCCCATGCGCAGTTTTTTCCACCCAGAACAATTGCTCCACCATCCACGCAGCTACTACTCCCGTGGCCAGATGCGCACGCCGCAGGAAGTCCCCGAACGCGCGCAGCGTCTGGTGCAGGCCGCGCACAATCTGGGCTTCAACGTCGAGCAACCGACCGACGCCGGACTCGCGCCATTGCTCGCGGTACACGGCGCGCCGTACCTGACATTCCTTCAGGAAGCCCACGCCCGATGGAAGGAAATCCCCGAAGACTGGGGCGATGAAGTCATGTCGAACATCTTCGTCCGCGAACCCAATGCCCTGCGCGGCATCCTCGCGCAGGCCGCACGCTATCTCGCCGACGGCAGTTGCCCGGTCGGCGAGCAGACCTGGCGTTCGGCGTACTGGTCGGCACAAAGCGCAGTGGCGGGCGCGCAGGCGTTGATCGATGGCGAACCGGCGGCGTACGCGCTGTGCCGCCCGCCGGGACACCATGCGCGTGCCGAAGCCGCCGGTGGTTTTTGCTATGTGAACAACGCGGCGGTGGCGGCGCAGGTGTTGCGTGACAAGTTCGCCAAGGTCGCGGTGCTCGATACCGACATGCATCACGGTCAGGGCATTCAGGAAATATTCTACGACCGCGATGACGTGCTCTACGTCTCGGTGCATGGCGATCCGACCAACTTCTATCCGGGCGTGGCCGGGTTTGCCGAAGAACGCGGTGCGGGCGCGGGGGAGGGCTTCAATCTCAATCTGCCGATGGCGCATGGTGCGAGTGAAGCGGATTTCCTTGGGCAACTGGATGTGGCGTTGGCGGCGGTGCGTAAGTTTGGTGCCGAGGTGCTGGTGCTGTCATTGGGGTTCGATATTTATGAGCTGGATCCGCAGAGCAAAGTGGCGGTGACGCGTGAGGGGTTTGCCACCTTGGGTGAGCGGATTCGCGAGCTTGGGTTGCCGTGTTTGATTGTGCAGGAGGGTGGATATCACCTGGAGAGTCTTGAGGATAATGCTCGGGCGTTTTTTGTGAATGGTGAGGTTTGGCAGATCTGATATTTGGGTTGTTTGACCGATAGTCTTCGCGAGCAAGCCCGCTCCCACATGTTGAAATGCATTCCAATGTGGGAGCGGGCCTGCTCGCGAAGAGGCCCTCACAACCGCCGCAAAACTCAGGCCCCCGGCACCGGGCAACTCATGTCACCTTCCTCACACTTCAAATACTCCTTCAGCGCCTCAACCCGCACGTTGGTCACACTCGTCAGGCAATTGCTGTAAATCAACGGATACACACTCCCGCCCGTCACCCCGGATGCCGAAAACTTGCACTCCGCATCACGAAACCCGACCCACGCCCGCTGCGCGCTGACCAAAAGCTTCTTCGCATCAGGGTTGTCCTTCAAGCGTCCGGTAATCTGCTGATACACCGTGTTCAACTCTTTATCCGCCGCTTTGAAATCCTGCCCGGCGCACTGATTCATCGTCGCCTGATCGCTGGCGTTGGCGCAGTCGACGGCGGCGTGGGCGAGGGAGGGGAACAGGAAGGGGGTCAGGGCTAGCAACAGGCGTGGGGACATTTGCGGTCTCACTTTTGGTATCAGGAATGCCACGCATTGTAGCGATCAAGATTAACTGCCGCTGTAACCGCGCAGGCGCATGCAGTCATTGGTCAGGTCGATCTGTTTCTCAGCCACCACAATGCCATCGCCCACTCCGGCACCGACTGCCGCTGACATGCTTTTGTCCGACGGGGCGCTGCTGTAACTGGCGGTTGCCGATTTGGCCTGGTATTGGCACTCGGCTTTATCGTGATCGATGGTCGCTTGGGTCGCACCGGGTTTGCTCCAGTGATCCACGGAAGTCACGCAAGCGGACAGCGCCAGCAAGGCAGTCCACAGAACGAGGTGCATTAGCCGCATGTCGGTCTCCCGATATCCGTTGGATTGACCCTTGAGTCTAGACGCAACTTCGCGTGGCACCGGTGACCAAATAGCTCCTTGATACAACTTCACATTGGACATGTGGTCATACAAGCCTAGTGTTCAGAACAGGAGGTGACGTATGAAACCAGTACCCAATAGTTTCGAACGCAAGATTTCGCTGAAGGCGCCGCGTTCTCATGTCTGGCGTGCATTGGTCGACGCCGAGGCGTTTGGCCAGTGGTTTGGCGTGGCGCTGGAGGGCAGGCGGTTTATTGCCGGTGAATGGACGCAAGGGCAGGTCACGTATCCGGGTTATGAACACGTGTTGTGGAATGTGCTGATCGAGCGGGTCGAGCCGCAGCAGTTGTTTTCGTTTCGCTGGCACCCGTATGCGGTGAATCCGAAGATCGACTATTCCCAGGAACCGACCACATTGGTCAGGTTCGAGCTGCAGGATTACGAGGACGGCACACTGCTCAAGGTTTCCGAGTCAGGTTTCGCGCATATCCCCGATATTCGCCAGAAAGAGGCTTATTTCATGGACAGCCGCGGCTGGGAGGAGCAACTGAGCCGACTGGAACAGTTCCTGACCGAAAGTGCCAAGGCCCGAGCGCGTGACGGTGGCTGACATTTTCCAACCGTGGCTGCAGCGTTGGTCATTGGTGCCGGACGGCGAGCCGATCATCACTCTCGGCAGTCTTTTGCTGCCGGTGCGCCACGGCGATACCCCGGCGATGCTCAAAGTGGCGATGGATGCCGATGAAAAAATCGGCAACCATCTGATGTCCTGGTGGGACGGCAATGGCGCCGCGCAGGTGCTGGTGCATCACGAGGAAGGCTTGCTGATGGAGCGGGCCATGGGCCGGCGTTCGCTGATGCACATGGCGCTGAATGGCGAGGACGACGAGGCCAGCCGGATTCTGTGTGCGGCGCTGGAGCGGCTGCATGCACCGCGCGCGACACCACCGCCGCCGTTGGTGGAGCTGGGGCCGTGGTTTGCTTCGCTGCGAATCGCTGCGGCCCAGCATGGCGGTCTCTACGGCTTAAGCCTGGAAACGGCAGAAACATTGCTCGCCAACCCGCAAGACGTGGTGGTGTTGCACGGCGACATGCATCACGACAATGTGCTGGATTTCGGTGAGCGTGGCTGGTTGGCCATCGACCCGAAGCGGGTCACGGGCGAGCGCGGTTTTGACTACGCCAATTTGATCTGCAATCCCGATCTGCCCTCAGCCACCAATCCCCAACGTTTTCGCCGACAGCTTGAGGTGATAACCGACGCCGCCGGGCTGGATCGCCAAAGACTGCTGCAATGGGTGCTGGCGTTCGCCGGATTATCCGCCGCATGGTTTTTGGAAGATGACGCACTCGAGCAGGCCTCAGGGCAGCTGAAAGTTGCGCAGATCGCCACTTCCATGCTCGACGCCTGACACGTCTAAGGGTTTTCGGAAGGGTCGCTATGGCGAATGTCCTACACGCGATGGTAGCTATGTCGACTATTGCCGATTGGATCCCACGGTTAATCTAGCCACATCAACTGAGACACAGGGAGTGTTTCAGGATCACGGATGATCGACCATTTGCAAGGATCGCTGCCGACAGGGAGTCGATAATGGTCTTGGGAAAAACCCGCTTCGGCGGGTTTTTTTTTGCCCTGTAGGAGCTGCCGCAGGCTGCGATCTTTTGATCTTGATCTTAAAATAAGATCAAAAGATCGCAGCCTGCGGCAGCTCCTACATGGGGTTCAGCGTTATGAGGCGATTAGTTGGCGCAGGACGTAATGCAGGATCCCTCCCGACTTGAAGTACTCCACCTCATTCAATGTATCGATCCGGCACAGCACCTCAATTTTCTCCTGACGCCCATCTTCGCGCGTAATCACCAACGGCAAATTCATCCGCGGCGTCAGTTCAACCCCGGTCAAACCCTTGATCTCAAAAGTCTCCTTGCCCGTCAGATTCAGACTCTTGCGGTTCTGATCAAGCTTGAACTGCAGCGGCAACACGCCCATACCCACCAGATTGGAACGGTGAATCCGTTCAAAACTCTCGGCAATTACCGCTTTCACGCCCAGCAGATTCGTACCCTTGGCCGCCCAGTCACGACTTGAACCGGTGCCATATTCCTGCCCGGCAATTACCACCAGCGGCGTGCCCGAAGCCTGATATTTCATGGCCGCGTCGTAAATCGCCAGTTTCTCGCCGGTCGGAATGTAGATGGTGTTTCCACCTTCTTCACCGCCAAGCATCTCGTTACGAATACGGATGTTGGCGAAGGTGCCGCGCATCATCACTTCGTGATTGCCGCGCCGTGAGCCGTAGGAGTTGAAGTCCCGCGGTTCTACGCCTTTTTCACGCAGATACTCGCCGGCGGGGCTGTCAGCCTTGATGTTGCCGGCGGGGGAGATGTGGTCGGTGGTCACCGAGTCGCCGAGCAACGCCAGAACGCGAGCGCCTTTGACGTCTTTGATTTCCGGCAACGGCCCGGAAATGTCGTCGAAAAACGGTGGATGCTGGATATAAGTCGAATCGTCCTGCCAGACATAGGTGGCGGCTTGCGGCACCTCGATGGCTTGCCATTGCTCATCACCGGCGAACACCTCGGCGTATTCCTTGTGAAACATCGCGGTGTTGACCTGGCTGACCGCGTCGGCAATTTCTTTGCTGCTTGGCCAGATATCTCGCAAGTACACCGGATTGCCTTGCTTGTCCTCGCCCAGCGGTTCGCTGCTGATGTCGCTGCGCACGCTGCCGGCCAAGGCATAGGCGACCACCAGCGGCGGCGAGGCCAGCCAGTTGGTTTTCACCAACGGATGCACACGACCTTCAAAGTTGCGGTTGCCGGACAGCACCGAGGCGACGGTGAGATCGGCTTTCTGGATGGCTTTTTCAATCGGCTCGGGCAACGGCCCGGAGTTGCCGATGCAGGTGGTGCAGCCGTAGCCGACCAGCGAAAACCCGAGCTGGTCGAGGTATTGCGTCAGCCCGGCAGCCTTGTAGTAGTCGGTAACCACTTTCGAGCCCGGCGCCAGCGAACTCTTCACCCATGGCTTGCGGGTCAGGCCTTTTTCCACGGCTTTTTTCGCCAGCAGACCGGCCGCCATCATCACGCTCGGGTTGGAGGTGTTGGTGCAGGAGGTTATTGCCGCGATCACCACCGCACCGTTTTTCAGACGATAGGTGTGGCCTTCGTATTCATATTCGGTTTCGCCGACCAGATCGGCATTGCCCACCGCCACGCCACCACCGCCCTCACTTTCCAGGCGTCCTTCATCTTTACTGGTGGGTTTGAATTGCAGATCGATAAAGTCGCTGAAGGCTTGCGGCACATTGGGCAGCGACACGCGATCCTGCGGACGTTTCGGCCCGGCCAGACTCGCTTCGACGCTGCCCATGTCCAGCGCCAGGCTATCGGTGAACACCGGTTCCTGACCGGGCAGACGCCACAGGCCCTGAGCCTTGGTGTACGCCTCGACCAGTTTCACCGTTTCCGGCGGACGCCCGGACAGACGCAGATATTCCAGCGTCACGTCGTCGACCGGGAAGAAACCGCACGTCGCGCCGTATTCCGGGGCCATGTTGGCGATGGTCGCGCGGTCAGCCAGCGGTAAGTCAGCGAGGCCGTCGCCATAAAATTCGACGAATTTGCCGACAACACCTTTCTTGCGCAGCATCTGCGTAACCGTCAGCACCAGGTCAGTGGCGGTGATGCCTTCTTTTAGTTTGCCGGTCAGTTTGAAGCCAATCACTTCCGGAATCAGCATCGACACCGGTTGCCCGAGCATCGCCGCTTCCGCCTCAATCCCGCCGACGCCCCAGCCGAGTACGCCGAGGCCGTTGATCATGGTGGTGTGGGAGTCGGTGCCGACCAGTGTGTCCGGGAAGGCATAGGTGCGGCCGTCTTCATCCTTTGTCCACACGGTGCGGCCGAGGTATTCAAGGTTGACCTGGTGGCAGATGCCGGTGCCCGGCGGGACTACGCTGAAGTTGTCGAAGGCACTCTGGCCCCAGCGCAGAAAGGCGTAACGCTCGCCGTTGCGCTGCATTTCGATATCGACGTTCTGCTCGAACGCGCTCGGCGTGGCGAATTTGTCGACCATTACCGAGTGGTCGATCACCAGATCCACCGGTGACAGCGGGTTGATCCGCTGCGGGTCGCCGCCGGCCTTGGCCATCGCCGCGCGCATGGCGGCGAGGTCGACCACGGCGGGAACCCCGGTAAAGTCTTGCATCAATACGCGGGCAGGGCGGTACTGGATTTCCCGATCGGAGCGACGCTCCTTGAGCCACGCGGCAATCGCCTTGAGGTCAGCGCCGGTGACAGTTTTTTCATCTTCCCAGCGCAGCAGGTTTTCCAGCAGGACTTTCAACGACATCGGCAGCTTGTCCAGATCGCCCAAGCTTTTGGCGGCATCCGGCAGGCTGAAATAGTGGTAGGTCTTTTGGTCAATCTGCAGTGTTTTGAGGGTCTTCAGACTATCGAGGGACGGCATTACGATCACTCCTTTGAATCCGCACGGCTACGGATTGAGGGGACGGGCAGAGCTATCAACGTAGCCCTGTTTTCATTAGCTGGCTAATAACTGGACTCTATGGGCAAGTCCAAGGTTCCGACATCGGCTATCATGCGCCGGTTTTCGTGACAGGCTTTGCTTCAACGCAAGGCTTGAGCATCGCGCAGGGGCCGAATGATCGCCCGCTGCCCAGGAGTAAGAATGAACACCCTATTCATGCATTGCCGGCCAGGCTTCGAAGGCGAAGTCTGTTCGGAAATTTCCGACCTCGCCGCCCGGCTCAACGTGGCCGGTTACGCCAAGGCCAAAGCGGCCACTGCCTGCGCCGAGTTTGTCTGCACCGAAGAAGACGGCGCCGAGCGCCTGATGCGCGGCCAGCGTTTCGCCGAGCTGATCTTCCCGCGCCAATGGGCGCGCGGCGTATTTATCGATCTGCCGGAAACCGACCGCATCAGCGTGATCCTTGCGCACATGGCCGATTTCCCGGTGTGCGGCAGCCTGTGGCTGGAAGTCGTCGACACCAACGATGGCAAGGAACTGTCGAACTTCTGCAAGAAATTCGAAGGCCCGCTGCGTAAAGCGCTGACCGGCGCCGGCAAACTGGTCGACGACGCGAGCAAGCCGCGCCTGTTGCTGACCTTCAAAAGTGGCCGAGAAGTGTTTCTGGGTATGGCGGACGCTGGCAACTCGGCGATGTGGCCAATGGGCATTCCGCGCCTGAAGTTTCCGCGCGAGGCACCAAGCCGTTCGACGTTGAAGCTGGAAGAAGCCTGGCACCACTTTATCCCGCGTGATCAGTGGGAAGATCGTCTGCACAGTGACATGACCGGTGTCGACCTTGGCGCGGCGCCGGGCGGCTGGACCTGGCAACTGGTCAATCGCGGCATGCTGGTGACGGCGATCGACAATGGCCCGATGGCTGAAAGCCTGATGGACACCGGTCTGGTGCAGCATTTGATGGCCGACGGTTTCACCTTCAAGCCCAAGCAACCGGTGGACTGGATGGTCTGCGACATCGTCGAAAAGCCTGCGCGTAACGCGGCGATGCTCGAAGAGTGGATCGGCGAGGGGCATTGCCGCGAAGCGGTGGTCAACCTGAAGTTGCCGATGAAGCAGCGTTATGCCGAAGTGAAGCGCTTGCTTGAGCGCATCGCCGATGGCTTCAAGGCGCGCGGGATCAAGGTCGATATCGGCTGCAAACAGCTGTACCACGACCGCGAAGAAGTGACCTGCCACCTGCGCCGTCACGACATCAAAAAAACCAAATCCCGCTGATTCTCCCTGTAGGAGCTGCCGAAGGCTGCGATCTTTTGATCTTGTTTTTGAAGATCCAGATCAAAAGATCGCAGCCTTCGGCAGCTCCTACATAGGGTGCGGTTTAACGCTATAGATGACCGAACACCCGGCATTGCGCGACAATGCCGGCCAGTTTCAGGAGTAAATCATGAGTGAAATGATCGATACCCCGGTCGACGGCACCCTCGACGCCACCGGCCTTAACTGCCCGGAACCGGTAATGATGTTGCACCAGCACATCCGTGACCTGGTGCCCGGCGGCCTGCTCAAGGTGATTGCCACCGACCCCTCGACCCGTCGCGACATCCCCAAGTTCTGCGTGTTTCTCGACCATGAACTGGTCGGCCAACACGAAGAGGCCGGCACGTATCTGTACTGGATTCGCAAGAAACACGCGTAACCGCCAGGCAAACGCAAAACCAAATGTGGGAGCGGGCTTGCTCGCGAATGCGGTGTACCAGTCACCATGAATATCGACTGTTACACCGCATTCGCAAGCAAGCCCGCTCCCACATTTTTACCTTGCGTCAGGCCTTAACCTGCCGAACGACTGATCCGAATACGCTTGCGCGCACTGCGCGTCAGGCGGATCGACAACATCAACGCCGCGCAGCTCAGGCCGACGATCAAACCCTGCCACAACCCGCTCGGGCCGCGCGGCTCGCCGAGCCAGTCGGTCAGGCCGAGGGCGTAACCCACCGGCAAACCAATGCCCCAATACGCAAACAGGGTCAGAATCATGGTCACCCGAGTGTCCTGATAACCGCGCAGCGCGCCGGCGGCAGTAACCTGAATCGCATCGGAAAACTGGAACAGCGCCGAGTACACAATCAGCATCGCCGCAATGTGAATCACCGTCGGGTCGGCGGTATAAATCGCCGCAATTGGCTCGCGCAGTAACAACATCATGCTCGCCGACAAACAGGCGTAGGCCAGCGCGGTGCCCATGCCGACGCCAGCAGCAAAACGCGCTTCACGCGGCTCTTCACGGCCCAATGCCTGACCGACCCGTACAGTCACGGCCATGCCCAGCGAATACGGAATCATGAACACCAGCGAGCTGACGTTCAGCGCAATCTGATGCCCGGCCACCACCGTGGCGCCGAGGCTGCCGATCAACAGAGCGATCACCGCAAAGATGCTCGATTCGGCGAACACCGCAATGCCAATCGGCAAACCAATCGCCAGTAAACGCTTGATCACCGCCCACTGAGGCCAGTCGAAACGGCTGAACAGTTCGCTCGAACGATAGGCCGGCGCCCAGCGCTCATAACCGGCCAGACCCAGCGCCATCACCCACATCACGATTGCCGTGGCCCAGCCGCAGCCGATGCCGCCCATCGCTGGCACGCCGAAGTGGCCATAGATGAAGATGTAGTTCAGCGGAATATTCAGCGCCAGACCGCACAGACCCAGCACCATCGCCGGGCGGGTTCGGCCGATGCCGTCACTGGTGCAACGCAGCACGTGATAAAACGCCACCGCCGGCAAACCACTGGCGATGCCGTGCAGGTATTGCATGCACGGGCCGATCAGCTCCGGGTCGACCTTCATCAGGTGCAGCACTGGTTCGGCGGCCACCAGCATCGCAGTCGCAATCAGGCCAACCACCAACGCCAGCCACAACGCCTGACGCACGATCGGGCCGATCTCGCTGTGCTTGCCGGCGCCAAAGCGCTGGGCGACTTTCGGCGTGGTGGCGAGCAGGGTGCCGGTCATTAACAGAAACACCGGCACCCAGATCGAGTTGCCCAGTGCCACTGCCGCCAGATCCTTGGGCCCGACGCGCCCGGCCATCACCGCATCGACGAAGCCCATGGCCGTGGTCGCCAGCTGCGCGATGATGATCGGCATCGCGAGGGCGAGCAGGTTTTTGAACTCCAGACGAATCCGCGCGGGGCGGGTCAGGGAGACGGCGACAGGTTGGTCAGTTACAGAATTCACAGGCAAAGCGTCCACAAAGGTTGATGCGCAAGGCGCCGCATTCTACGCCGCTGACGTTACAGTCAGGAAAAATCCTCTGTTGCGGATTTGTAATCGGGTAGGAGCTGCCGCAGTCTGCGATCTTTAGGTTTTTAAGATCACCATCAAAAGATCGCAGCCTGCGGCAGCTCCTACAGTTAAACTGCCGATCCGCCCAAGGAGCCCGCCATGCTGATTGTTGCCGACGAAAATATCCCGCTGCTCGATGCCTTTTTTGCCGGTTTCGGCGAAATCCGCCGGGTGCCGGGCCGTTCCATTGACCGTGCGACGGTCGAGCAGGCCGATGTGTTGCTGGTGCGTTCGGTGACCAACGTCAACCGTGCGCTGCTTGAAGGCAGCAAAGTGCGTTTTGTCGGCACTTGCACCATCGGCACCGATCATCTGGATCTGGAGTATTTCAACGAGGCCGGTATCACCTGGTCCAGCGCACCCGGCTGCAATGCCCGGGGCGTGGTCGACTATGTGCTCGGCAGCCTGATGACCCTCGCCGAAATCGAGGGTGTCGATCTGACTAAACGCACTTACGGGGTGATCGGCGCCGGTGAGGTTGGCGGGCGCCTGATCAATGTCCTCAAGGGCTTGGGCTGGAACGTCAAAGTCTGCGATCCACCGCGTCAGGCAGCAGAGGGCGGCGATTACGTCAGCCTCGAACAGATCATCGAGCAGTGCGACGTGATCAGCCTGCACACCCCGTTGACCCGCAGCGGTGACGGCGCGACCTGGCATCTGTTCGATCAGCAGCGTTTGCAGCAACTCAAACCCGGCACCTGGCTGATCAACGCGGCGCGCGGCCCGGTCGTGGATAACGCGGCCCTGCGCGAAGTGCTGCTGGAACGTGAAGACCTGCAAGCAGTGCTGGATGTCTGGGAAGCAGAACCAGAAGTCGATGTCGAACTGGCCGAACTCTGCGTGCTGGCAACACCGCACATTGCCGGCTACAGCCTTGATGGCAAGCAACGCGGCACGGCACAGATCTATCAGGCGTACTGCGAGTTCATCGGCCAGCCTGCGAGCATCCAGCTCAGCGACTTGCTGCCGGCACCGTGGTTGTCGGAAGTTTCCCTGCACGCTGACAGCGATCCGTCGTGGGCGTTGGCGATGTTGTGCCGTGGCGTGTACGACCCGCGCCGCGACGATGCGGATTTCCGCCGCAGCCTTGTAGGCAACGTCGTTGAGCAGCGTGCGGCGTTTGATATGTTGCGCAAACAGTATCCGGTGCGGCGCGAGATTGAAGGGCTGAAAGTGCGGATTGAAGGGGCGTCGCCAGTGTTGGCGAAAATAGTGGCGGCGCTGGGTGCAATCGCAATCCCGTAACCTCACATAACCCCTGTAGGAGCTGCCGAAGGCTGCGATCTTTTGATGTTGTTTTTTACAAGCAAGATCAAAAGATCGCAGCCTTCGGCAGCTCCTACACGATCCGTCGGCGAATCCCAGCCAGAAAAAACCCGGCCAAAATGGGGCCGGGTCAGGAAGACGGTGGCTATATCACTCTTGTTCGGCAGGCTTGACCAATCGCTTCTCCAGTTCGCTGCACGCTTGCTGGATCATGTCTTCAGTGATCGGTACTTCACGCCCATCCTTATCAATAATCGAGCAACCCAGAGGTTGGCCGGGCTTGGTGCGGATCACTTCAATCTTGTCATCGCTGCTGTGTTGCAAGGACATGGCCTGTCTCCTCATCAGGTTATTCGCCAAGGTTAAAACTGCCACGTGACCGGGCTGTTACAACGCCCTGCGGTCTGTCGGCGGCGGCATCTCCACTCAAACAGAAATGACCGCTCGTCTCAACCCGAACTTTAGACCAATAGCCTCTAGGCTCTAGTCGTCACGGGCATATTTAACCTGACTCATTGTGATTTACAGAGTTCCACCCCATTTCAATGACTAGGCTGGCCCTATTCATCTGCGCAGATGTGAACCCGAATGATCTCGATGCTTTCCTCCCGACACCGACGCGCCCTGCGTCTGACCAGCCATTTTCTTGTGCCCTATCGTTGGCAGGCCTTTGGCGCGCTGCTCGCATTGATCGTCACTGCCGGCATTACCTTGTCGATGGGGCAGGGCATCAAGCTGCTGGTCGATCAGGGTTTCATGACCCAGTCGCCGCATTTGCTCAACCAGTCGATTGGCCTGTTCATGCTGTTAGTGGTCGGACTGGCGATCGGCACCTTTGCCCGGTTTTATTGGGTGTCGTGGATTGGCGAGCGGGTTGTCGCGGACATTCGTCGACAGGTGTTCAACCACTTGGTGTACCTGCATCCGGGGTTTTATGAGGACAATCGCAGCTCGGAAATCCAGTCGCGCCTTACCGCTGACACGACATTGCTGCAGTCGGTGATCGGCTCGTCGCTGTCGCTGTTTCTGCGCAATCTGCTGATGGTCATCGGTGGCGTCGTGCTGCTGTTCATCACCAACCCCAAACTCACCAGCATCGTGGTGATCGCGCTGCCGCTTGTAGTCGCGCCGATCCTGATTTTCGGCCGCCGTGTGCGCAATCTGTCGCGCCAGAGTCAGGATCGCATTGCCGACATTGGCAGTTACGTCTCCGAAACCCTTGGCCAGATCAAAACCGTGCAGGCCTACAACCATCAGGTGCAGGACGAGCAACGCTTTGCCTCAACGGTCGAGCAGGCCTTTGAAACGGCGCGTAAACGCATCTTCCAGCGTGCGTGGCTGATTACCCTGGTGATCGTGCTAGTGCTCGGCGCGGTCGCGGTGATGTTGTGGGTCGGCGGCATGGACGTGATCGCCGGGCGAATTTCGGCGGGTGAACTGGCGGCGTTTGTGTTCTACAGCCTGATCGTCGGCAGTGCTTTCGGCACACTGAGCGAAGTGATCGGCGAGCTGCAACGCGCTGCTGGCGCTGCCGAACGCATCGCCGAACTGCTGCGCTCGGAAAATATCATCCAGCCGCCCACCTCCGGGTTGGTGACGTTGCCTGAGCGCGTGCGCGGCGAGCTGGAGCTGCGGGATGTGCGTTTTTCCTATCCCTCGCGTCCAGAAAGCTACGCCGTCGATGGCTTGAATCTGACCGTCCGCGCGGGCGAAACCCTGGCGCTGGTAGGGCCGTCCGGCGCCGGGAAATCCACGGTGTACGATTTGTTGCTGCGATTTTACGACCCGCGCGAAGGACAAATTCTCCTCGATGGCGTGCCCTTGACCCGCCTCGATCCTCTGGATTTGCGCCGCTGCTTCGCCCTCGTCTCGCAAACGCCCGCGCTGTTCTTTGGCAGCGTCGAGGAAAACATTCGTTATGGCTGCCCGACGGCCACGCTGGAGCAGGTCAAGGAAGCCGCGCGAATCGCCCACGCCCACGATTTCATCGAACAAATGCCAGACGGCTACCAAACCCACTTGGGCGACGGCGGCCTCGGTCTTTCCGGCGGCCAACGCCAACGTCTGGCCATCGCCCGGGCGCTGCTGGTGGACGCGCCAATCCTGCTGCTCGACGAAGCCACCAGCGCCCTCGACGCGCAAAGCGAACACCTCATCCAGCAAGCCTTGCCGAGCCTGATGCACAACCGCACGACGCTGGTGATTGCGCACCGTTTGGCCACAGTGAAAAACGCCGACCGGATCGCCGTGATGGATCAGGGCAAATTGGTCGCGGTAGGGACACATCAGGAATTGATTGCCAGTAATCCGCTGTATGCACGGCTGGCGGCGTTGCAGTTTAGTGATGGTCAGGAAACGTCTAAACAACACCTATGAATGATGAGCGCCCGTAGAAAATGTTTGGAGGGGACATGAGTGGTTACCAACCGCCGTTGAACCTGAACACTCGAATGGTTGCTGTGATCGCTAACATCAGCGAGCAAATCGGTCGGAAGCGGATCGGATGGCCGAATCGACACCCTTCGTCGAGTACATGCTTCAAGCCTTAAGTCTTGCGCTGCAAGAAGCAATCAGCAATGAGCCTTCAACCGACCAAGTAACCGACCAAGTAGCGATGTTGCTCGGCGTATTTGATGGGGCTGATCAACTGAGCGTAAACGAGCTCATGAGTAGCCTCGGGCTGGCTCACAAGGCAACCTTTCGCGCGAACTATCTGAAACCCGCACTGGCTATTAAATTGATTGAAATGACCGACCCCGATTCGCCCAGGAGCCCAGTACAAAAGTATCGCCTGACTGAACGGGGCAAAACGACAGCCCCCACATTCAGGTAGGAGCTGCCGAAGGCTGCGATCTTTTGATCTTGCTCCAAACAAAATGCCCGCATTTTCATGCGGGCATTTTTTTCAGGTCAAAAGATCGCAGCCTTCCGCAGCGCCTACAGGTCATTGGTCGTCGAAGTAGCGCTCATGCCAATCCACCAGCGGCTGTGGCGAGTTGAGTTTCTGCCCGTAGATCACCGAGTACGACAGAACGTTTTGCACGTACTGGCGGGTTTCGTCGAACGGGATGCTTTCCACCCAGACGTCGAAGCTCAGGTGATCGGCGCCGCGCAGCCATTGGCGCACACGACCGGGGCCGGCGTTGTAGGCGGCGGAGGCGAGGACGCGGTTGCCGTTGAACTGGCTGTGCACCTGGCTCAGATAAGCTGCGCCGAGCTGGATGTTTTTGTCCGGATCGAGCACTTGTTGCGGCGAGGCCAGCGGAATGCTGAATTTGCGCGCGGTTTCCTTGGCGGTGGCTGGCATCAGTTGCATCAGGCCGCTGGCGCCGACGCCGGAGCGGGCGTCGTCCATGAAGGCGCTTTCCTGACGAGTGATGGCGAATACCCAGCTTGAATGCAGGCCGCGCACCTTGGCTTCACGTACGAGAGTTTCGCGGTGGGCCATCGGGAAGCGGATGTCCAGGTCGTCCCAATACTGCGCCTGACTGATGGTGCGGATCGCCGGGAAATACCATTTCAGGTCATAAGCCAGTTTTGCCTGCGCGACCATTTCGTCACGATTGAAATGACGGCTGACGTGGTACCACTCGCGGCGACCGTCGACGATCTGCCCGCGCGCATGGAATTCCAGCGCACGGCGTACGCCAGGCGTGTTGCGCACCTTGTTGATCAGCGCCTGGCTCAGCACCAGCGGCTTGTTGTTCAACGAATACGGCGATTGCGAGCGGTCGGCGGCGAGGAAACCGTAGAAGTCACGTTCACGCGCCAGATTTTTGTACAGGGTCTGTGCTTCCGGGTTCTGCGGTTGCGCCAGTTCCAGACTGCGCGCCTGCCAGTAACGCCAGCGGTTGGTGGTGGCCAGATCCTGCGGCAGACGTTTGGTCAGTTGGTAAGCATCGTCCCAACGCGCCAGACGCAACAGCAGACGCAAACGCCATTCGGACACGGTGTTGTCACGCAGTTCCGGGTCGTATTTGGTCATCACGTCCAGCGCGCGGCTGTCGAAACGCCGGGCCAGGGTCAGGCCGATTTCCCGGGCGATCGCGACTTTTTCATCGCGGGAGAAATGCATGCTGCTGGCGTAACCGTCGAGCAGCGCCATGGCCTTGTCCGGATCCTGACGGGCGAGGCGGCGCAGGCCGAGGCTGACCACGTCGGACATCGGCTCATCCGCTGGAGTGAAGCGCGACGGTTGGTTGAGCAGCTCGGGTTTCTGCGCGACATCGACCAGCAACCGCCCGCGCGGGGCGAGGGTGGTCAGGCCGTTAACGAGGCTGTTGGCGAGCGGATAGTTGCGCGCCTGAGCGGCGAGTTTGGTGCGCTCCCAGCGTTTCTGTTCGGTCAACTGGCCGTCAGCGGCCCAGATGCCGAACAGCGCATCACACGCGGCGGGCTGCGATTTGCCGGTCAGCCAGAGCTTGTCGGCATTGGCATAACCTTCGGATTTTTTGTCGTGGGTGATCTGGTACTGCGCATTCAGGCAGTCCAGTTCGGTGAAGTTGAGCTTCGGGTCGTAGTACTTGACGAAGGTCGCCCAGTCGCCACGGTCGGCGAGCCAGCGCAACCAGCGCAGCTTCATCCAGTTGGCCTGGGGCAGGTCACCGTGCTCGGCGAGAAATTTCTCGATTTCCTCGTTGCTTGCGCTTTTCAGGCGCGCGGTCAATTCGTCGTAAGCCAGATACGGTTCCAGCGGATAATCGGCCAGGGCCTGGCTGTAACGGAAATACGGGCCGGTGTCGCCTTTCGCCAAGGCGCGCTTGGCTTCATCGTAATACTGGCGTTGGGTGGACAGATCCACCGCCTGGGCGGATTGAACGGCAGCGGCGGTAAGTAGCAAGCAGGACAAAACACTGAAAAGGCGACTGCGCATGAGACATCCGGGCAGAGAAATCATGACAAGTGCCGACCTCGGTCAGCACTGAATTGTCTGTAGCTTAGCCTTTTGCCAGCGAGCGGCGAAAGCTTTGCGGGCCTCGCAGCACAAGTTCGCAACAATTGTTGTGCAGAGTGCTTCGACAGACAAATTGCCGGCCTGCTGGAGCCCTAAGTCAGGTAGAATGCGCGCCCGGTTTTTGGAGAAGCTCATGACCCTGCTCAAATTCAGCGATGTGTCCCTTGCGTTCGGCGCTATGCCGTTGTTGGACAAGGTGTCCTGGCAGATCGCCCGTGGTGAGCGGGTGTGCATCATCGGCCGCAACGGCACAGGCAAGTCCAGCATGATGAAGCTGGTCAAGGGCGATCAAAAGCCTGACGACGGCTCCGTGTGGCGTGCCCCCGGTCTGAAAATCGGCGAATTGCCGCAAGAATTGCCAGTGGCCGACGATCGGACGGTGTTCGACGTGGTCGCTGAAGGCCTGGATGGTGTGGGCGCATTGCTCGCCGAGTACCATCATTTGGCGCAGAACTGCGTCACTGAAGAAGACCTGAACAAGCTGATGCACGTTCAGCAAGACCTCGAAGCCCGTGATGGCTGGCGCTTGCAGACGTTGGTCGACAGCACCCTGAGCCGCCTGCAACTGCCGGCCGACAAGACCCTCGCCCAGTTGTCCGGCGGCTGGCGTCGTCGCGTGCTGCTGGCGCAGGCGCTGGTGTCCGAACCGGATCTGCTGCTGCTCGACGAACCGACCAACCACCTGGACATCGGTGCGATTGCCTGGCTCGAAGAAGCGCTGAAAGATTTCCAGGGCGCCGTGCTGTTCATCACGCACGACCGTTCCTTCCTGCAAAACCTTGCCACGCGCATCCTCGAACTGGATCGCGGCGGCCTGATCGACTGGAACGGCGACTACGCCAGTTTCCTCGTGCACAAAGAAGCCGCGCTGGCCGCTGAAGAAACCGCCAACGCGCTGTTCGACAAGAAACTGGCCCAGGAAGAAGTCTGGATCCGCCAGGGCATCAAGGCGCGCCGCACCCGTAACGAAGGCCGCGTCCGCGCCCTGAAAGCTTTGCGCGTTGAGCGCAGTGAGCGTCGTGAGCGCACCGGCAAGGCCAATATTCAGTTGGACACTGCCGACAAGTCCGGCAAGCAGGTGATGGTGCTCGAGAACGTGAGTTTCGCTCACCCGGGCGGCCCGTTCCTGATCAAGGATTTCTCGATGGTGCTGACGCGCGGCGACCGTATCGGTCTGCTCGGCGCCAACGGTACCGGCAAGACCACGCTGCTGAAACTGATGCTCAGCGGTCTGCAACCGACCAGCGGCAAAGTGGAAGAAGGCACGCGGATCGACGTGGCCTACTTCGATCAGTTGCGTCATCAACTGGATCTGGAAAAAACCGTTATCGACAACGTTGCCGAAGGTCGCGACTTCATCGATATCGACGGTCAGAGCCGCCACGTCCTGAGCTACCTCGGCGACTTCCTGTTCAGCCCGCAGCGTGCCCGCACGCCGGTCAAGGCGCTGTCGGGTGGTGAGCGTGCGCGTCTGTTGCTGGCCAAACTGTTCAGCAAACCAGCCAACCTGCTGGTGCTCGACGAACCGACCAACGACCTCGACGTGGAAACGCTGGAGCTGCTTGAAGAAGTGCTGCTGACGTTCAACGGCACCGTGCTGATGGTCAGCCACGACCGGGCATTCCTCGACAACGTGGTCACCAGCACCCTGGTCTTCGAAGGTGAAGGCAAGGTGCGTGAATACGTCGGTGGCTATCAGGACTGGATCCGTCAGGGCGGCTCGCCGCGTCTGCTGGGCGTGACTGAAAGCAAATCCGGCAAGGCTGACCTGAATTCGGCAGTGGTAACGGCTGAGCCGGCTGCGGTGGCTGAACCTGCCGCTACCGCCCCGGCGGCCAAGAAGAAGCTGAGCTACAAGCTGCAGCGCGAGCTGGAAGCGTTGCCGGGCGATATCGACGCCAAAGAGCAGCAGATCGCTGCGGTGGAAGCTGAAATGGCGGATGCCGGTTTCTATCAGCGTCCTGCGGCTGAGACGGCCAAGGTGATTGCTTCTTTGGAGCAGTTGCACGCTGAGCTGGATGCGTTGATGGAGCGTTGGGCCGAGCTGGATGCCTGATTGATCCCGTAACAAAAAAGCCCGGCGCTCAGTGATGAGCGCCGGGCTTTTCATATGTAATGCGATCTATCGGTCTACGCAGATCAAATGTGGGAGCGGGCTTGCTCGCGAAAGCGGTTTAGCATTCAACATGTCTGTCGACTGTTATAACGCTATCGCGAGCAGGCTTACTCCTACAGGGTGCAGTGTTTCAGCGTTTGACCAGGTGGACGGCGAGCACATCGCAAGGCGCACCGTGCAGTACGTCGTTCGCAGTGGAGCCGAGCAACAAGGCCAGACCATGACGACCATGGCTGCCAACCACAATCAGATCGCATTGCTGTTCCTTGGCGAAGTGGTGGATTTCCTGACGTGGCTGGCCATAGGTCAAATGGCAGTTGGCGCCTTCGAGCTCGGAGTATTTGAGCTTCAGGCGCTCCAGGCGCTCCTTGGCCTGATCGAACTGCTGTTGTTGCAGTTGTGACAGATCCATCGGCACGTCGCCGCCGAACGCCATGGCCATTGGTTCGACAATATGCACCAGCGACAGCTTGGCACCGTTGCTCACCGATAGCTCGCGGGCGCGGTGAATCACAGGGTCGCACTCTTCAGTCAGATCTACGGCGACCAGGATATGGGTGTAGGGCATGAGGTGCTCCTCGTGACGGTTCAATATTGTTAAGTATGGCTGGTTTCAAGCGCATTGGTTCCGAAGTGGAGCAATGGCTCATCAAAAATCGGGAGTAGAGATATGACGGTCTGGTTGGTGGTGTCAATCCTGTTGGTGGTTTTGAGTCCGCTGGCGTGGTTGCGTCCATCGCGTGCACAAAGCGGTCGCATCGCCCTGCGCATGGAGGCGCGCCGCATCGGTCTGGCCATGCAACTGGCGCCTCAGGAGTGGCCGCACTGGATGGCGCAAGAGCCGCCGAGCCCGTGCGCGCAATATCATCGGCCGCGCCGTGGCAAGCAGCCGGCGTGCTGGACGTATTGGCAGAAATCGCCGGGTGCGTGGGTCAATCAGTGGCAGGAAGCCTGCGAAGATCCGGCGCTGCTTAATCATTTCGAAAAGTTGCCGGGCAACGTTTTCAAAGTCGAAGCCGACAAGCAGATGATCGCCTTGTATTGGGGTGAGAAGGGCGAAGCCTCGGTTTTGCTGGATATCGACGCGACTCTGAAAGCGCTGGCATGACGCACGGACTTTTCCCACTGCAACGGTGGGGATCGTCCGTCAGACGCGCATTAAAAAGCCCGACATGATTCATCGGGCTGGGTTGGCCAGGCAGGCCGGTAAATCTTTTTACAACGAATCTCGCTTGCAGCGCTCAGCGCTTTTCCCTGTAGTCCAGCCAGCGTAGCCTGTTAAACAAGGCTCGGCGCTAATTAGGGCGACTTTTCTAACTATTGATTCTATGAATGGCTTCTTATGCAGGCGCGTGTTGCCGGTCTGCGTGGTGCGGAAATGACCGCAAAGTCGCATTTCAACCCGTATTTTGGGCGATTGACAATTGTCGGAAATTCCGTGAAGGTGACGTACCCAAATCAAACGGGCGTATGAATTGAGCGTTTGTCTTACTGACCGCTCCTACAGAATCCCGACTATCGCGTTGGCGGGTGTGCCGGGTGAATGGGTATCAGCAGTGACGAAGAAGCGTCCTGCCAAACCATTCGCTTGCGTCCGACGTGTACTGTTCAGCTTCCATATCGTGGAGATCAGTTGATGATTTACGAAGGTAAAGCCATCACGGTTAAAGCTCTTGAAAGTGGCATCGTCGAATTGAAATTCGACCTCAAGGGTGAGTCCGTCAACAAGTTCAACCGTCTTACCCTGAACGAACTGCGTCAGGCCGTAGACACCATCAAGGCAGATGCTTCGATCAAGGGCGTGATCGTCAGCAGTGGCAAGGACGTATTCATCGTCGGCGCCGACATCACCGAATTTGTCGAGAACTTCAAGCTGCCGGATGCCGAGCTGGTTGCTGGCAATCTCGAAGCCAACAAGATCTTCAGCGATTTCGAAGACCTCAATGTTCCAACCGTAGCGGCCATCAATGGCATCGCTCTGGGCGGCGGTCTGGAAATGTGCCTGGCGGCTGACTATCGCGTCATGTCGACCAAAGCCAAGATCGGTCTGCCGGAAGTCAAACTGGGCATCTACCCAGGCTTCGGCGGCACCGTGCGTCTGCCGCGCCTGATCGGTGCCGATAACGCTATCGAGTGGATTGCCTCCGGCAAGGAAAACCGCCCTGAAGACGCGCTGAAAGTCAGTGCCGTCGACGCTGTGGTTGCTCCGGAAAAACTGCAGGAAGCGGCTCTTGAGCTGATCAAACGCGCCATCTCCGGCGAGTTCGATTACAAGGCCAAGCGTCAGCCGAAGCTGGATAAGCTCAAGCTGAACGCCATTGAACAAATGATGGCTTTCGAAACCGCCAAAGGTTTCGTTGCCGGTCAGGCTGGCCCGAACTACCCGGCGCCGGTTGAAGCGATCAAGACCATCCAGAAAGCTGCGAACTTCGGTCGTGACAAGGCTCTGGAAGTCGAAGCTGCCGGTTTCGTCAAACTGGCCAAGACCTCTGCTGCGCAGAGCTTGATCGGTCTGTTCCTGAACGATCAGGAATTGAAGAAAAAGGCCAAGGCCTACGACGAAATCGCCAAAGACGTGAAGCAGGCTGCCGTACTCGGCGCAGGCATCATGGGTGGCGGTATCGCTTATCAGTCGGCCTCCAAAGGTACGCCGATCCTGATGAAGGACATCAACGAGCACGGTATCGAGCAGGGTCTGGCCGAAGCCGCCAAATTGCTGGTTGGCCGCGTTGATAAAGGTCGCATGACCGCTGCGAAAATGGCTGAAGTCCTCAACGGCATTCGCCCAACCCTGTCCTACGGCGACTTCGGTCACGTCGATCTGGTTGTCGAAGCTGTTGTCGAGAATCCGAAGGTCAAGCAAGCCGTATTGGCTGAAGTTGAAGACAAGGTCAAAGAGGACACCATCCTCGCGTCCAACACGTCGACCATTTCCATCAGCCTGCTGGCGAAAGCCCTCAAGCGTCCGGAAAACTTCGTCGGCATGCACTTCTTCAACCCGGTGCACATGATGCCGCTGGTGGAAGTGATCCGTGGCGAGAAGTCGAGTGAGCTGGCTGTTGCCACCACTGTTGCTTACGCCAAGAAAATGGGCAAGAACCCGATCGTCGTCAACGACTGCCCGGGCTTCCTGGTCAACCGCGTACTGTTCCCGTACTTCGGCGGTTTCGCCAAACTGGTCAGCGCCGGTGTGGACTTCGTCCGTATCGACAAGGTCATGGAAAAATTCGGCTGGCCAATGGGCCCGGCATACCTGATGGACGTGGTCGGCATCGACACCGGTCACCACGGTCGTGACGTAATGGCTGAAGGTTTCCCGGATCGCATGAAGGATGACCGTCGTTCGGCCATCGACGTGCTGTACGAGGCCAAGCGTCTGGGTCAGAAAAACGGCAAGGGCTTCTACGCCTACGAAGCCGACAAGAAAGGCAAGCAGAAGAAAGTCGCCGATCCGTCGGTACTCGAAGTGCTCAAGCCGATCGTTTACGAGCAGCGCGAAGTCACTGACGAAGACATCATCAACTGGATGATGATCCCGCTGTGCCTGGAAACCGTGCGTTGCCTGGAAGACGGCATCGTTGAAACCGCCGCCGAAGCCGACATGGGTCTGGTCTACGGTATCGGTTTCCCTCCATTCCGTGGCGGTGCACTGCGCTACATCGATTCGATCGGTGTTGCCGAGTTCGTTGCCCTGGCTGACCAGTACGCTGATTTGGGCGCGCTGTACCACCCGACCGCGAAGCTGCGTGAAATGGCCAAAACCGGCCAACGGTTCTTCGGTTAAGCGTCCCAACTTTTGAGCGAGAGTGAAATTTTATGAGCTTGAATCCAAGAGACGTCGTGATTGTCGACTTCGGTCGTACTCCGATGGGCCGCTCCAAGGGCGGCATGCACCGCAACACCCGCGCCGAAGACATGTCGGCGCACCTGATCAGCAAACTACTGGAACGCAACGTCAAGGTCGATCCGGCGGAAGTCGAAGACGTGATCTGGGGCTGCGTCAACCAGACCCTGGAGCAGGGCTGGAACATCGCGCGCATGGCGTCGCTGATGACCCAGATCCCGCACACTTCGGCCGGCCAGACCGTCAGCCGTCTGTGTGGCTCGTCGATGAGCGCGCTGCACACTGCTGCGCAAGCGATCATGACCGGTAACGGTGACGTGTTCGTGGTTGGTGGCGTCGAGCATATGGGCCACGTGAGCATGATGCACGGTGTCGATCCGAACCCGCACATGTCGCTGTACGCGGCGAAAGCCTCGGGCATGATGGGTCTGACCGCTGAAATGCTCGGCAAAATGCACGGCATTACTCGCGAGCAGCAAGATGCTTTCGGCGTGCGTTCCCACCAGTTGGCCCACAAGGCCACCGTGGAAGGCAAGTTCAAAGACGAAATCATCCCGATGCAGGGCTATGACGAGAACGGTTTCCTGAAACTGTTCGACTATGATGAAACCATTCGTCCGGAAACCACCCTGGAAAGTCTGGCGGCCCTCAAGCCTGCCTTCAATCCAAAGGGCGGCACCGTGACTGCGGGTACTTCGTCGCAGATCACCGATGGTGCTTCGTGCATGATCGTGATGTCGGCGCAGCGCGCACAAGATCTGGGTATCCAGCCAATGGCGGTTATCCGTTCGATGGCAGTGGCAGGTGTGGATCCGGCAATCATGGGCTATGGTCCAGTTCCGGCAACACAAAAAGCCTTGAAGCGTGCCGGTCTTGGCATCAACGATATCGACTTCTTCGAGCTCAACGAAGCTTTCGCTGCACAGGCTCTGCCAGTGCTGAAAGATCTGAAAGTACTCGACAAGATGAACGAGAAGGTTAACCTGCATGGCGGCGCGATCGCCCTGGGTCACCCGTTCGGTTGCTCCGGTGCCCGTATTTCCGGCACCTTGCTGAACGTGATGAAGCAGAATAGCGGCACCTTCGGGGTAGCCACTATGTGCATTGGTCTCGGCCAAGGCATCTCCACCGTCTTCGAACGCGTTTAAGCGTCTCGTCGATGGAAGCCGGGGCCAAGTGCCCCGGTTTTTGTTTTTCTGGATTTATTTTTGTTTTTATTTTGAAAAAATTTGAGTGAGGGCCAAAACATGCCGATACAACCTGGGCTCTACCAACATTACAAAGGTCCGCAGTACCGTGTATTCAGTGTTGCGCGGCATTCGGAAACCGAAGAAGAAGTGGTCTTTTACCAAGCCCTGTATGGCGATTACGGCTTTTGGGTACGCCCCTTGAGCATGTTTCTCGAGTCGGTCGAGGTTGACGGCGAGCAGGTGCCACGCTTTGCTTTGGTGCAGGCCGAACCGAGCCTTTTTTCCAAGGCGTAAGGCGAGTGCGCACAGAACCCTGTGCTTGACCTCACCTTGTATCAACTATATATAGCGGTGCCGCGTCAGGCGCCAACCGCCTTTCACTTCTAGAATTCAGGAATTTTCTGATCCATGGGCAAATCGCTGGTCATTGTGGAATCCCCGGCTAAGGCCAAGACCATCAACAAGTATCTGGGTAACCAATACGTGGTGAAGTCGAGTATCGGCCATATCCGAGACCTGCCCACCAGCGGTTCGGCTAGCGCCAGCAAAGAGCCAGCCGCCAAGCGCGGCAAGGCTGCTGCGGGCGAAGGTCCGGTGCTCTCGCCGAAAGAGAAGGCGCGCAAGCAGCTCGTCTCGCGTATGGGTGTCGATCCCGATCATGGCTGGAAAGCCAAGTACGAGATCCTCCCGGGTAAAGAGAAGGTCATCGAAGAGCTGCGCCGGCTCGCCAAAGATGCTGACACCATCTATCTCGCAACCGACTTGGATCGCGAGGGGGAAGCCATTGCCTGGCACCTGCGCGAAGCCATCGGTGGTGACGACAGCCGCTACAAGCGCGTGGTGTTCAACGAAATCACCAAGAAGGCGATTCAGGAAGCGTTCTCCAAGCCGGGCGAGCTGGACATCGATCGTGTCAACGCTCAGCAGGCGCGTCGGTTCCTCGACCGCGTTGTCGGTTACATGGTCTCGCCGCTGCTGTGGGCGAAGATCGCCCGTGGCCTGTCCGCTGGCCGCGTGCAATCTGTAGCCGTGAAGCTGGTCGTGGAGCGTGAGCGCGAAATTCGTGCGTTCAACCCGGAAGAGTATTGGGAAGTGCATGCCGATCTCGGCACCACCAAAGGCTCGACCGTGCGTTTCGAAGTGGCTCGCGAAAAAGGCGAAGCCTTCAAGCCGCTGAACGAAGCCCAGGCCACGGCCGCGCTGGAAAAGCTCAAGGCTTCCAGCTACAGCATCGTCAAACGCGAAGACAAGCCGACCAGCAGCAAGCCTTCGGCACCGTTCATCACGTCGACCCTGCAACAGGCTGCGAGTAACCGCCTGGGCTTCGGCGTGAAGAAAACCATGATGATGGCCCAGCGTTTGTATGAAGCCGGCTACATCACGTATATGCGTACCGACTCGACCAACCTCTCGGCCGATGCCGTGACGATGGCGCGTGCTTACATCGAAGACGAGTTCGGCAAGAAGTACCTGCCGGAAACGCCGAACGTCTACAGCAGCAAGGAAGGCGCACAAGAGGCTCACGAAGCGATTCGTCCTTCCGACGCCAACACCATTCCAAGCAAGCTGGCGGGCATGGAGCGCGATGCAGAGCGTCTCTACGAGCTGATCTGGCGCCAGTTCCTGGCTTGCCAGATGCTACCGGCCCAGTACCTGTCGACTACCGTCAGCGTCGGCGCTGGCGATTTCGAGCTGCGCGCCAAGGGCCGCATCCTCAAGTTCGACGGTTACACCCGTGTCATGCCGCAAATTGCCAAGCCGGGCGATGATGACGTTCTGCCTGATATGGCGCAGGGCGACGTGATGAAGCTGATCAAGCTCGATCCGTCGCAGCACTTCACCAAGCCGCCGGCGCGTTACTCCGAAGCCAGCCTGGTGAAAGAAATGGAAAAACGCGGCATCGGTCGTCCTTCGACTTATGCGGCGATCATTTCGACCATTCAGGATCGCGGTTACGTGACCCTGCACAACCGTCGTTTCTATTCGGAAAAGATGGGCGACATCGTTACCGAGCGTCTGTCGGAGAGCTTCTCGAACCTCATGGACTACGGTTTCACCGCCGGCATGGAAGAGAATCTCGATGACGTGGCACAGGGCGAGCGCGACTGGAAAAACGTGCTGGACGAGTTCTATGGCGACTTCAAGAAGAAGCTCGAAGTAGCCGAGAATCCGGAAAACGGCATGCGTGCCAACCAGCCGGTGATGACCGACATTCCGTGCACGACCTGCGGCCGTCCGATGCAGATTCGTACCGCATCGACCGGCGTGTTCCTCGGCTGCTCGGGCTACAGCCTGCCGCCGAAAGAACGCTGCAAGGCCACCGTCAACCTGGTGCCGGGCGATGAAATCGCTGCGGACGATGAGGGCGAGTCGGAGTCGCTGGTACTGCGCGGCAAGCATCGTTGCCCGATCTGCAGCACAGCGATGGACGCTTACTTGCTCGACGAGAAGCGCAAGCTGCACATCTGCGGTAACAACCCGGATTGCGCTGGCTACGAAATCGAAGAGGGCAGCTATCGCATCAAGGGCTACGAAGGTCCGAGCCTGGAATGCGACAAGTGCGGCAGTGAGATGCAACTCAAAACCGGCCGTTTCGGCAAGTTCTTCGGTTGCACCAACCCCGAGTGCAAGAACACCCGCAAACTGCTGAAAAGCGGTGACGCGGCGCCGCCGAAGATGGATCCGGTGAAGATGCCTGAGCTGAAATGCGAAAAGGTCAACGACACCTACATCCTGCGCGACGGTGCCTCCGGCCTGTTCCTCGCGGCGAGTCAGTTCCCGAAAAACCGCGAGACCCGTGCTCCGCTGGTGATCGAGATTGTGCCGCACAAGGACGAAATCGATCCGAAGTACCACTTCCTCTGCGACGCGCCGAAGAAGGATCCTGATGGTCTGCCAGCGGTTATTCGCTACAGCCGCAAGACCAAGGAGCAATACGTGCAGACCGAAGTCGACGGCAAGCCTACCGGTTGGAAGGCTTACTACGACGGCGGCAAGTGGACGGTTGAAGACAAGCGTACGAAGGCCAAGGCCGAGTAAGCGTTAGTCCGATACTGAAAAGGCCGCATGCAAACCCTCGGGTTTTCATGCGGCCTTTTTGTTTTCTGCTTGCGGTGGGATCGGCTGATCCACGACACTGTCCGGCCTGTGTGAAGCAATTATTTCGTTGTGGAGAGCGCCGTCATGGCTCACGAACTCTATACCCGTACCAATCAGAAGATCTATTTCGCCGGCCTGTCGCTGGAAGCCCTGGCTCGCGCTGAAGAAGGGCGGGCGATGAATTCTCTGGCGCTGATTCAGGCCGGGCGTGAATCGGCGTTGTTCCACCTCTATGGCGCCCTGTTGGGCCTTTGTCATGAGATTGCTGGCTTCTATCGTCTACCTCAGGCCAATGCGCCACGGGCAGAGATGCTGTTGACGCGCGAAGTGCTGGAGTCGATAGCGATTCCCGAAATGGCTGAAATGGTCGAATTGGCGGGTAATCCTGAAACCTGGCTGGCGAAATTGTTGGCGGCGCATTCGGCACTGTTTCAGCCTCCGCGGGTGCCGCATAAGCCGAAGGGCGACGTGACCCAGCCGCTGATTCAGGCGATCAATCTGGATGAAGAAGAGGCGCCAGAAGAGTTGAGCCGAGAGGAGCTGGAGAGCTGGCGGCAGAATCTGAAAGGCTTGGCGATTCGTTTTCGTGAAGGATTGAACGAGTGCTGAGACTGATTGACGCGGTGGCAATCTGAAACATGCTGCTGGTCAAGATCCCGAGCGAATCCTGAATGATGTCTATATAATCCCTGCCTTTCGTGGAGAACAGACCTATATGCCAACGTCCTTTCTAGAGATTGTCGAGTTACCAGACGGCCGAATCGAACTGCGCAGGGCTGAGGACGAAGGTTCTTTGGTGACTCTGGATTTCTCCGAGGATGCCAAGACTTTCCTTCAGGGTCAGCACGTGGAAATCGCCAAGGCGATGTTGAGCGTCGGCGTGCAGATGGCCGGCCGGATGATTGAAGGTGAGTTTGATAAGGAAGAGGGGCCACGGGTTCTTCACTGATCCCTGCCTGCTTTTCGTTTTTATCGGTACCGCTTCAGATCGGCTTCTCTGTCCTTGGAGAAGCCCTGCGCTTCACACAGCGCATTTCACCTGCGAATCAACCCAAGCGAATGTTCAGGCTTTGAGCGTCGCCCGTGCGGGCCGCGCTGATCAGTTGCTGACGTGAGGTTGTGTTCAGCGGGTTGAGCCAGGTCACCACTGTGTGACTGCGGCCCAGACGCAATGCCTCGCACGCCAACTGCTGAGCACTTTGCGTGCCGCGCGGTTGCAGCAGCAGAATACGTTCGCGGTTCAGGCCGGCATCGCGCAGCCAGGTTTGTGTCAGGCTGGCAGGCGGCGCGATCAGCGTCAGCCAGCGAGCGTCCTGATCCTCGCTCAATTCGCGAAGGATCGGGGCGAGCAGGTTCAGGCAGTTCCCGGCCGCACCGCGCAGAGACAGCTCACTGAATACTTCAGGTTCGGCATTCCATTCACGCTCGACCACTTCCTTGAGGATCGGCGCCATCGGTTGCGCCAGAAACGCTTCGAATAAAGGCAGTTGTGTTTGCTGAGGTGTGTGTGGGAACTGCATAAAGCCTCCTTTAGCGGCGGATAACGCCGACACTCAAGCCTTCGATCACCAGTTCCTGATCTTTCAGGTCGACTTCGATAGGGGCGAACTCAGGGTTTTCGGCCATCAGCCAGACTTTGCTGCCTTCACGCTTGAAGCGTTTGACGGTCACTTCATCGCCGATACGGGCGACAACCACCTGGCCATTGCGCGCTTCGCGGGTGGTGTGGACGGCCAGCAGATCACCGTCGAAAATGCCGATGTCCTTCATGCTCATGCCGTGCACGCGCAACAGATAGTCGGCACGCGGGTGGAAGAAGGCGGGATTGATGTTGCAGGACTCTTCGATGTGCTGCTGAGCGAGGATCGGCGCACCGGCAGCGACACGGCCAATGACCGGCAGGGTAGAGTCGTCAGCCTTGGCTTCGAAGCCAGGGATGCGAATGCCACGAGAGGCGCCCGGGGTCATTTCGATGGCGCCTTTGCGGGCCAGCGCCTTGAGGTGTTCTTCTGCCGCGTTAGGCGACTTGAAGCCCAGTTCCTGAGCGATTTCCGCACGGGTTGGCGGATAACCGTTGTCTTCGAGGCAACGTTTGATAAAGGCCAGAATCTCGGCTTGGCGTGGCGTCAGCTTTAGCATAATGATCGCTCTGTCTTTTTATACAGTGACTGGGATTATATACAGTGAAACGCTCTTGGCAATGCCCGTTTTTTTGCCTGCCGCCGGACGGTCGGCAGCACTGCTTATAAAAGCGTCGGGCTTGTGTGGTTAAATAGCTGACCGACCATTCCCAAAACGAACTGGCAGGCTTGACAAGGCATAGGCTGAAACGTATGTTTCAAACAAGTGTTTGTCAGGCGGAGTAGCCATGGCCCAGTCGGAAACCGTTGAACGCATTCTTGATGCTGCCGAGCAGTTGTTCGCGGAGAAAGGTTTCGCGGAAACCTCATTGCGTTTGATCACCAGCAAGGCTGGCGTCAACCTGGCAGCAGTGAACTATCACTTCGGTTCGAAGAAGGCCCTGATACAGGCGGTTTTCTCGCGCTTCCTCGGGCCGTTCTGCCTCAGCCTCGATAAAGAGCTGGAGCGCCGTCAGGCCAAGCCTGAGAACAAGCCGACCCTCGAAGAACTGTTGGAAATCCTCGTCGAGCAAGCCCTCGTGGTGCAGCCACGCAGCGGTAACGACCTGTCGATTTTCATGCGTTTGCTCGGCCTCGCGTTCAGCCAGAGCCAAGGCCACTTGCGCCGTTATCTGGAAGACATGTACGGCAAGGTATTCCGTCGCTACATGTTGCTGGTCAACGAAGCCGCGCCGCGTATTCCACCAATTGAACTGTTCTGGCGCGTGCACTTCATGCTCGGCGCTGCGGCGTTCAGCATGTCCGGTATCAAGGCGTTGCGGGCGATTGCCGAGACCGATTTCGGCGTTAACACTTCCATCGAACAAGTCATGCGCCTGATGGTGCCGTTCCTCGCCGCGGGCATGCGCGCAGAAACCGGCGTCACCGACACGGCCATGGCCACCGCGCAACTGCGTCCGCGCAGCAAGTCAACGCCGGTCGCCGCCAAGGTTTAACCGCGCACGGGTGGGCGCGGCAGCTTGTATCCGCTAAGCTAGCCGCCCATGCCGACTCTCGTTCTGAACCCGATCCAAACAGAAATTGCCGACCTGCCGAGCACTGCTCACGGTAGCGATTTTCTGCGCATCGGGTTTTTCGTTTTCAAGGAATCTCTATGACTGCTGGCCTGCAAGGCTCGTTGATGGTGGACGTCGCCGGTACCTGGCTGACGGCCGAAGATCGCCAATTGTTGCGTCAGCCCGAAGTGGGCGGCCTGATTATTTTCGCCCGTAACATCGAACATCCGCGCCAGGTGCGTGAGCTCAGCGCCGCGATCCGCGCGATTCGCCCGGATCTGCTGCTGGCGGTGGATCAAGAGGGCGGTCGTGTGCAGCGTCTGCGTCAGGGCTTCGTGCGCCTGCCGGCCATGCGTGCCATCGCCGACAACCCGGATGCCGAATACCTCGCTGAACAATGTGGCTGGATCATGGCCACCGAAGTGCTGGCGGTCGGCCTCGACCTGAGTTTCGCCCCGGTACTCGATCTCGATTACCAGCGCAGCGCCGTGGTCGGCACCCGTTCCTTTGAAGGCGATCCCGAGCGCGCCGCAGTCCTTGCCGGGGCATTTATTCGCGGCATGAACAGCGCGGGCATGGCGGCCACCGGCAAGCACTTCCCTGGTCACGGTTGGGCCGAAGCCGATTCCCACGTGGCGATCCCGAATGACGAGCGCAGCCTCGACGAGATCCGCGCCAACGACCTCGTGCCGTTCGCCAAACTTAGTAAGCAACTGGCCGCGATCATGCCGGCGCACGTCATCTATCCGCAGGTCGATTCGCAGCCAGCCGGTTTCTCCCGCCGCTGGTTGCAGGACATCCTGCGCGGCGAGTTGCAGTTCGACGGCGTGATCTTCAGCGACGACCTGTCGATGGCCGGCGCTCACGTGGTCGGCGACGCCGCCAGCCGCATCGAAGCCGCATTGACTGCAGGTTGCGACATGGGCCTGGTGTGCAACGACCGCGCCGCTGCCGAACTCGCCCTTAGCGCCGCGCAACGGATGAAGGTCAAGCCCTCCGCCCGAATCGCTCGTATGCGCGGTCAGGCCATTGCCAGCACCGAATATCGCCAGGATCCGCGCTGGCTCACCGCCATCGGCGCGCTCAAAGACGCTCAACTGATCGATTAAGGATTTTTCGTTATGACCGTTTACGCAATCATCGGTGGCACCGGCCTGACTCAACTCGAAGGCCTGAGCATTCGCCAGTCGCTGGCAGTCGACACACCTTACGGCGCGCCATCGGCCGAAGTGCAGATCGGCGAATACGCCGGCAAGGAAGTGCTGTTCCTCGCCCGTCACGGCCACCCGCATCGCTTCCCGCCGCACAAGGTCAACTACCGCGCCAATCTGTGGGCGCTGAAGCAGGCCGGCGCCGAAGCGATCATCGCGGTGAATGCCGTCGGCGGGATTCATCCGGCGATGGGCACCGGGCATTTCTGCGTGCCACATCAGATCGTCGACTACACCAGCGGCCGCGAGCACACCTATTTCGCCGATGATCTGGAGCACGTCACCCACATCGACTTCAGTTTTCCCTACAGCGAACCGCTGCGTCAGCAATTGATTGCCGCCGTGGCTGCTGAAGGTTGCGAGTTCAGCGACCAAGGCGTTTACGCCTGCACCCAAGGCCCGCGTCTGGAAACCGTGGCCGAAATCGTGCGTCTGGAGCGCGATGGCTGCGACATCGTCGGCATGACCGGCATGCCGGAAGCCGCGCTGGCGCGTGAGCTGGATCTGGATTACGCCTGTCTGGCGCTGGTGGTGAACCCTGCGGCGGGCAAGACCACTGAAGTGATCACCATGGCCGAGATCGAGCAGGCGCTGCATGACGGCATGGGTAAGGTGAAGTCGACATTGGCGCGGGTGTTGGCCGGCTAAGGGCTGCCCATGAGCGTTTTCATCGAGCGGCTCAAGTCGTCGGCCTGGACTCAGGAATTCACTAGCAGCGCGCTGGCCAAGGCTCGCGCTTATGCCGCCGATGATCGAGTAGAGATCATCGAGATCGATGACAGAAAGATCGAGGCGTTCTGCGTCGGTTCGCAAGATCAGGCGTATGAACAAACCATTTACCTGTCCGAAGATCGGCTGGGCTCCGTCAGCTTGCGTTGCCTGTGCACCTGTCCTGTCGCTATCGACTGCAAGCATTGCGCTGCGGTGCTTTATCACCTGCAGGGCAGTGATCATAGTGCGTCTGAAAGTGACGCACAGATCCCGCTGGGTCGGGCGCTGGAACATTGGCTTTCGACAATTCCGGTGCCGGCCAAGCCCGCCGTAGAGGGCGCGCAAACCGCAGGCACGCGCCTGTTTTACAAGCTCAAGCCAACGTCAGTGAGCGGCAAGTGGCTGCTCGATATTTTCAAGGTTTCCCAGCTCAAGAGCGGCGAGTTACGCGAAGTCAAACCGATGTATTCGCTGGCGGAAATGCTCATGCGTCAGCCCGGCTACCTGTCCGAGCTGGATCTGCGCGTCGCCAGGCTGCTGGTTGCCATGCACTCGCACCACGCCTATTACAGCGGCTATCCGCTGGAAGGCAGCAGCGGCGCCGAACTGCTGGACATGCTCCTGCGCACCTCGCGGCTGTTCCTCGATTTCGAAGATCTGCGCCCGTTGGTGGCGGGGGCGAAACGCACCGGCCAGTTCGCCTGGGCCGAACAGGCCGACGGCGGCTTCCGCGCGCAGTGGAGCAGTGCCGAGGCTGCGCAGGAAACTGTGCTGGCGCTGGAGCCGCTTTATTACCTGGATCGTGATCAGCGGCAGATTGGCCCTCTGTTCAATGAACTGGAAGAAAAACTGGCCAGTCATTTGACGCTGGCGCCGGACGTTCCGGCGCGTCAGGCCATGCAGTTCAGCCATCGCATGAGCACCGCAACGAGAATCCCGCCGCCACACCAACTGACCGAACGAGTCATCGACGACGTACTGCCGCAGCCACAACTGACCCTCGTCAGCGGTCGGGAGCGCTCGCGCTGGGAATACGTTCTGGAGCACCGCGCCGCCCTGGTGTTTACCTACAACGGCCAGCCGACGGTGGATCGCAATCCGGAAGTGATGATCCTCAACGGCACCGAAACCCAGCGCATTCAACGCCAGCCTGCGGTGGAAAAGCAGCTGCGCCAGATCCTGCAAAAGCACGGCTTCAAGAAAGCCACCCGCAAGAGTTCGCTGGATCGTCGCGGCGAGATGTTTACCTTGCCGGATGATTCCGCCTGGCTCGGGTTTATGCACGAAGGGCTTGCCACCCTGCGCGCCTTGAACTGGCAAGTCGAGATTAGTGACGGCTTTCATTTCAATGTACAGCCAGTCGAGCATTGGTACGCCGAGGTCGAAGAAGAGGCTGGGCATCAGTGGTTTGATTTGCAATTGGGTATCGTCGTCAATGGCCAGCGCTACAGTTTGCTACCGATCCTTCTGCACTTGTTGCGCACCCAGCCGCGCTTGCTTGACCCGGTCAATCTGGCACAACGCAGCGATGATGAAAAACTCCTGATCGAACTGAAGCCCAGCGGCTTTGGTGACTCTTCGGGCGCCAAGGTCGCGCTGCCGCTGAGTCGGGTCAAACCGCTGATGGCGACGCTGGGCGAGTTGTACCTGGGCGGTCATCAGGGCGATGCACTGCGCTTGAGTGTCCCGGATGCCGCGCGCTTGAGTATGCTCGATGGCGTACCGCTGGATTGGCAGGGTGGCGAGCGGCTGCGCACCTTCGCCAAGCGATTGCAGAATTCCAGTCACACCCACGTCGCTGCGCCGGCCGGTCTTAACGCGCAACTGCGCCCGTATCAGCTTGAAGGCCTGAACTGGATGCAGACCCTGCGCGAGCTTGAGGTCGGCGGCATTCTCGGCGATGACATGGGGCTGGGCAAAACCCTGCAAACCCTGGCGCATCTGCTCACGGAAAAACACGCCGGTCGCCTCGATTGCCCGGCTCTGGCGGTGATGCCGACCAGCCTGATTCCAAACTGGCTCGACGAGGCCGAGCGATTCACCCCGCAGTTGAAAGTATTGGCGCTGCACGGCACGGGACGGCAGAAAGATTTCGCTAATCTGGCCGAGTACGATCTGGTGCTGACCACTTACGCGTTGCTGCCGAGGGATCTCGAGGTTCTACAGCCGCAGCTGTGGAGCGTGCTGATTCTCGACGAAGCGCAGAACATCAAAAATCCGATCAGCAAAGCGGCGCAAGCGGCCCGTGATCTGCAGGCCCGTCAGCGCTTGTGCCTGAGCGGCACGCCATTGGAAAACCACTTGGGCGAGCTGTGGTCGCAGTTTCATTTCCTCATGCCCGGCTGGCTTGGCGACAGCAAATCCTTCAATCGCGATTACCGCACGCCAATTGAAAAGCACGGCAATGTTCAGCGCATGCAGCACCTGACGGCACGGATCAAGCCGTTTTTGTTGCGTCGCAAAAAGGATCAGGTCGCCACCGAGTTGCCACCGAAAACCGAAATCGTCCATTGGGTCGATCTCAGCGACGGCCAGCGCGATGTCTATGAAACGGTTCGCGTCGCAATGGACAAAAAAGTCCGCGACGAGATTGCCCGCAGTGGCGTGGCGCGCAGTCAGATCATCATTCTCGATGCCTTGCTCAAGCTGCGGCAGGTTTGTTGCGACTTGCGCCTGATCAAGATGCCAATGACAGCCAAGGCACTGCGTTCCGGCAGTGGCAAGCTGGTCAGCCTGATGGAAATGCTTGAAGAGTTGCTCGGCGAAGGTCGCAGAATCCTGCTGTTCTCGCAGTTCACCTCGATGCTCGCTTTGATTGAGGAAGAATTGCAGCAACGGGACATTGCCTATTCGCTGCTGACCGGCGACACCACGGATCGGCGCACGCCGGTCAAGGATTTTCAGGGCGGCAAGGTGCCGCTGTTTCTGATCAGTCTGAAGGCGGGCGGTACCGGTTTGAACCTGACTGCTGCGGACACGGTGATCCACTTCGACCCGTGGTGGAACCCGGCAGTGGAGAATCAGGCCACCGATCGCGCGTATCGCATCGGGCAGAACAACCCGGTGTTTGTTTACAAGCTGATTGCCCGTGGCACGGTGGAGGAGAAGATACAGGCGTTGCAGCAGGAGAAGGCCGCGTTGGCCGGGGCGGTGCTTGAAGGTGGGACGACGGGTGGCTGGAAGCTTGAGCAGAGTGACATCGAGGCGTTGTTTGCGCCGTTGCCTGTTTCCAAGAGTTGAGCCTGGGTTTTAACTGTTAGACCGAGGTGCCCCTATTCGCGAGCAAGCCCGCTCCCACATTGGATCTGTGGCGTTCACCAATCCAGTTTTTACAGGGATCTTGTGAATGCCAAAATTCTAATGTGGGAGCGGGCTTGCTCGCGAAAGCTATCTAACAGGCGACAAAAATCTTAACGCTTATCGAGCTTATCCGGCAGCGGCGCAAACAGCGCTTCAATATCATCACTCTGCAACTTCCAGTCCCCAGCCCTACGCCCATCCAGCACGCCTGCCGCCAAGTCGGATTTTTCCTTTTGCAGGTGCTGAATCTTCTCTTCCACCGTGCCCCGAGCAATCATCTTGTAAACGAATACCGGTTTCTCCTGACCAATTCGATACGCCCGATCCGTCGCCTGATTTTCGGTCGCCGGGTTCCACCACGGGTCGTAGTGAATCACCGTGTCCGCTTCCGTCAGGTTCAGACCAACACCACCGGCCTTCAGGCTGATGAGAAAAATCTGACGCTTACCGCTCTGGAATTCCTTCACCGGTGTACGCCGATCGCGGGTCTGGCCGGTCAAAAGCGCGTAGGAAACATTACGCTTTTTCAGCTCTTGCTCGATCAAGGCCAGCATCGAGGTGAACTGCGAAAACAGCAAAATCCGCCGTCCTTCCTCGAACAACTCCTCAAGCATTTCCATCAAGCTGTCGAGCTTGCCTGAGGTGCTGCCGCGAGCGGGCAGGGTGGCATCGTTGACCAAGCGCAAATCACAGCAAACCTGACGCAGCTTGAGCAGCGCCTCAAGAATGATGATCTGACTGCGCGCCACGCCTTTGCGGGTGATCTCGTCGCGGACTTTCTTGTCCATCGCCAAACGCATGGTTTCGTACACATCGCGCTGCGCTTCGTTGAGATCGACCCAATGGATGATCTCGGTTTTCGGCGGCAGCTCGGTGGCGACCTGCTCTTTGGTGCGGCGCAGCAGGAACGGTTTTATCCGACCGTTGAGGTGCTGAAGTCTGACCTCACTGCCGCGCTTTTCAATCGGCACACGGTAATCGGCGTTGAAGCTTTTCACGTCGCCGAGCCAGCCCGGCAGCAGGAAGTGAAACAGCGACCACAGCTCGCCCAAGTGGTTTTCCAGCGGCGTACCGCTCAGGCACAGACGCTGGCGTGCGTTGAGCTCGCGCGCGGCTTGAGCGGCTTTGCTGTTCGGGTTTTTGATGTACTGCGCCTCATCCAGCACCAATACATGCAGCGGCTGCTTGGCCAGACGTTCGACGTCTTTGGGCAGCAGCGCGTAGGTGGTGAGGATCAGGTCGAAATCGGCCAGATTATCGAAATGCTTTTTGCGCGTGGCCCCGTACAGCGCGACCACTTTCAGCTGCGGGGTGAAGTGTGCCGCCTCATCCAGCCAGTTTGGAATCAGACTGGTCGGCATCACCACCATGCACGGGCGATCCAAACGTCCGGCATTTTTCTCGCTGAGAATATGCGCCAGGGTCTGTAGGGTTTTACCCAAACCCATGTCATCCGCAAGAATCCCGCCGACTTCCAGTTGCCGCAGCGATTGCATCCAGCTCAGGCCTTCGAGCTGATACGGGCGCAGCGTCGCGTTCAGTCCTTCCGGTGCTTCAGCGCTGAAATCACGAATGTCGCGCAAGCGTTGAGCAAACGTGCGGATCTGCTCGCCACCCTCCCACAGCAGGGGCAGGCCTTCCAGAGAATTGAGTCGTGTCGCGTCGGCCTTGCTCAGGCGCAGGGTGGTTTCGCCCGGCTCCTGCAAATAGAACTCGCCGAGCGTCATCAGCACAGGTTTCAACCGACCCAGCGGCAATGCCACCTGCAGCGGCCCGTGCTCGATATTGCGTTGCGGCACGTTGACCAGAATCAGCTCGTCATCGCGACGGCGCGCAAGGCGTTCCGGATTGAGAATTTCGGCGTGCGAGCGCATCAGGTTAAGCAGGATCGGCAGCAGACTCAGGCGCTCACCGTTGACGATGATCCCCAGTTCCAGATCAAACCAGTCACGCTCCGGCGCCTGCTCGACCGTGGCGTACCAGTCATCCACGGCAGTCAGGTCAAAGCCAAACTCCTCGTCGATCTGCAATTCCCAGCCTTGGGTGCGCAGCTTCGGCAAATCGTTGAGGGTAAACGTCAGCCAGGCGCTGTCGTTGACCATTTCATACAGCTCGCCCGCGCTTTCCGGCAGCGCTTTGCTCTGGCGGGTAGCAATACGAAAGCCGAGGATTCGTAACTGTTCGCGGTAGGACTGTTCGACTTCCGGATGGCGTTTTATCCGCAGGGTCTGGGTTTCCTGACGGATCAGGATGTCGCTGTTTTTCTGCCCGCTGACGTACTCATCCAGATAGCTGAACGACAGCGCCGCGCGGTGCTGAATGTAGCGCTGCATCTTGCCGTTGCGCGGTTCGAAAGCGCTGAACTCGACACTGGCCAGCCACAGGCGCGGCATCGGCTGCACATTGTCGACCAGCACTTGCGGCGGTGCTTTAGGGCCACGATTCTCCAGCACGGCTTGAAGTTTCTCCAACAGCTCGGCGTCTTTGGCAGCGGCGGGGTAGTCGAGGGTTTCCTGCACTTTCAGCAACACTGCCGCGCAATGTTTGCAGTTGCTGCGAACCGGGCAGGTGCAGCCGGCATCGACCAGCAGCAGAGTGCCTTTGGCTGACTCGCGAAGATGAATCGTCTGACGGTAAACGTTACCGCCAGAGCCTTCGCAACTGGCGGTGATCGTTGCATCGCCGACCTGGGCGATGCGTACCCGGTTTTCCAGGGCGTAGCGGCGGCCACGCTCCAAGCTCTGTTCCTTGAATCGGCTGACCCAGGAGGGCGCCAACGGTTTACTCAGCGGCGGGTTCATAAGGACTTCGATCAGTCCGGAATCGCTTCAGGCGCTTCCCGTGGCGCAGGCGCGGTCAGGGAAGTGATCTTGATCAGCAGCGCCAGATGGCCGTTGTCGAGATAGTTGAGTTGGCCGTTCTTGGTGTGGCTGTCCTGTTTCAGGCGTTCACTGGCGGTGACCAGGCCATTGGTGTCGATCTGATTGACCCAGAAATCGGCAGCGACGTCAGTGAAGCGCCCGAGCTTCATCTCCAGCGTGCCCTCGATCGGGAACTGGCCGTATTGCTCCTGACCGTCGCTGACCGCGACTTTCGCCGGTGCTTCGCCGAGGGTTTGCTGCCAGGCCTTGTGCATCAGGACTGTGTAGTCGCCACTGGCGGTGAGTTTAGTCACCACGTCATTCAGTGCCGGGGTGCGCTTGCTGTCGTCGGCCAAACGCTGGGCGCCGGCGGCCCAGTCTTCCGGCGCGGCACGGCTGACGATGGCCGGCACGGCGTTCTGGCGCACCAGAATCATTTCGACCTGATACAGGTCATCGGCAAAAACCGAAGGTGCTACCAGGGTGAGTAGCAAAGTCAGCGAGCGAAACAGGCGCATGCGGCGTCCTTTAAACAGATTTCGGGAGGAGGCGCTCAAACAGCGCCTCTACAGTATTAAAGCGCTCTTCCGGGCGTTCCATCGGCACCTGGAACTTGAACATCGTGGCGCCTTCGAATTTGTAGCGTTTTGGCTGGCTCTGAATCAGCTTGATCAGTGTCATCGGATCGACCTGCGTCTGCGCTTCGAACTCGATGCGCCCACCTTGCGGGCCGCCATCGACTTTCTTGATGCCCAACTGCTCAGCCTGCAACTTCAACGCCGTGATGCGCACCAGATTTTTCGTCGGTTCCGGCAACAAGCCGAAACGGTCGATCATCTCGACTTGCAGATCCTTCAAGCCTTCCTCGTCGGTCGCCGAAGCAATGCGCTTGTACAGAATCAGGCGCGCGTGAACATCCGGCAGGTAGTCTTCCGGAATCAGCGCCGGCACCCGCAAATTGACCTCCGGGCCACCGCCGAGCGGTTGATCGAGGTTCGGTTGCTCGCCCTTGCGGATCGATTTCACCGCGCGTTCGAGCATTTCCATGTACAGCGTAAAACCGACGGCTTGAATCTGCCCGCTCTGGCCATCGCCAAGCAGTTCGCCGGCACCACGGATTTCCAGGTCGTTGGTCGCCAGCACGAAACCGGCACCGAGATCCTGAGTATTGGCGATCGCTTCCAGACGCTTTTCCGCGTCCGAAGTGATTTGCTGGCGCGGCGGTGTCAGCAGGTACGCATATGCCTGGTGGTGACTACGGCCAACGCGACCACGCAACTGGTGCAGTTGCGCCAAGCCGAATTTGTCAGCGCGCTCGATGATAATGGTGTTGGCGCTCGGCACGTCGATGCCGGTCTCGATGATGGTCGAAGCGATCAGCACGTTGAAGCGCTTGTGATAGAAGTCGCTCATCACCTGTTCGAGTTCGCGCTCGCGCATCTGTCCGTGGCCGATGCCGATACGCGCTTCCGGTACCAGTTCGGCGAGGTCGGCGGCGCATTTCTCGATGGTTTTCACATCGTTGTGCAAGTAGTAAACCTGGCCGCCGCGCAGCAGTTCGCGGAGCAGGGCCTCTTTGACCGTGCTCTTGTTCTGCTCCATGACGAAGGTGCGCACCGACAGGCGTCGCGCCGGCGGTGTGGCGATGATCGACAGATCGCGCATGCCCGACACCGCCATGTTCAGCGTGCGCGGAATCGGCGTGGCGGTCAGCGTGAGGATGTCGACTTCGCTGCGCAGGGCCTTGAGCTGTTCTTTCTGACGCACACCGAAACGGTGCTCTTCGTCGATGATCACCAGCCCGAGGTTTTTGATTTTCACGTCGTCGGACAGCAACTTGTGCGTGCCGATGACGATGTCGATCTTGCCTTCCGCCAGATCGGCGATCGCTGCGTTCACTTCCTTGGCCGATTTGAAGCGGCTCATCACTTCCACGCTCACCGGCCAGTCGGCGAAGCGGTCGCGGAAGCTGTTGTAGTGCTGCTGGGCGAGCAGGGTGGTCGGCACCAGAATCGCAACCTGGCGGCCACCGTGGACGGCGATGAATGCCGCGCGCATGGCCACTTCAGTCTTGCCGAAACCGACGTCGCCGCAGACCAGACGATCCATCGGTTTCGGCGCGAGCATGTCGGCGCGCACGGCTTCGATGGTGGTTTGTTGATCCGGGGTTTCTTCGAACGGGAAACCGGCGCTGAACGTCGCGTAATCGGCTTTCGGGTCGGCGAACGCATAACCTTCGCGAGCGGCGCGGCGAGCATAGATGTCGAGCAACTCAGCGGCGACGTCACGTACCTGTTCGGCGGCTTTGCGTTTGGCTTTCTGCCAGGTTTCCGAGCCGAGACGGTGCAGCGGCGCTAGCGCATCATCGCTGCCGGTGTAGCGCGCGATCAGATGCAGGTTGGCCACCGGCACGTAGAGCTTGGCGTTTTCGGCGTATTCGAGGGTAAGGAATTCGGCGGCTTGATCGTCGATTTCCAGAATCGTCAGGCCGAGGTAGCGACCGACACCGTGATCGATGTGCACCACCGGCGCGCCTTCGCGCAGTTCGGTGAGGTTTTTGATCACTGCGTCGTTGTTGCCGTCGGCACGCTTCTCGCGACGGCGACGCTGCATGACGCGTTGACCGAACAGCGGACTTTCGGCGACCAGTGCCAGCGCCGGATCATCCAGCATCAGGCCTTCGTCGAGCGGGGCAATGGTGATCGCCAGACGATCCTTGCTCGCAACAAAGTCCGGCCAGCTGTCGACAGTTTTTGGTCGCAGCTTCAGACGTTCGAGCAACTCCAACAGGACTTCGCGACGGCCCGCGGATTCGGCGGTGAACAGCACGCGTCCGGGGAACTCATCGAGGAAGCCAGCCAGCGCGGCCAGCGGTTGCGTGGCTTTGGCTTCGATCGCCAGATTCGGCAGGGCTTGCGCGGGGAAGCGCTCGCGACCAGCGCCGCTTTCGACGTCTTGCTGACTGGCAACCACACGCGGCCAGCTCTTCAGACGGGCGAAGCAGTCTTCCACCGGCAGGAATAATTCGGCGGGTGGCAATAAAGGACGCGATGGATCGACGCGGCGCTCTTCGTAACGGTTGCGTACGTCGTTCCAGAAATTCTCCGCCGCTTGCTCGATGCCCGGCAGCGAGAACACTTGCGTGTCTTGCGGCAGGTAATCGAACAGCGTCGAGGTTTCGTCGAAGAACAGCGGCAGGTAGTACTCGATACCGGCCGGGGTAATTCCGCTGCTCAGATCCTGAAAGATCGGGCAGCGACGGAAGTCGACGTCGAAACGCTCGCGAAAGCGCGCCTTGAAGCGGGTGACTGCGTCTTTCTGCAACGGGAATTCACGCGCTGGCAGCAGCTTGACCGAGTCGACCTTGTCGATGGAGCGCTGGTTTTCCGGATCAAACGTGCGCAGGGTTTCGATTTCGTCATCGAACAGGTCGATGCGATACGGCAACTTGCTGCCCATCGGAAACAGGTCGATCAGCGCGCCGCGCACGGTGAATTCGCCGTGCTCATACACCGTGTCGACGTAGCGATAGCCGCTGGCTTCGAGCCGCGAGCGCATCTGCTCGACGTCGAGCTTCTGACCGACATCCAGCACCAGGCTGCTACCGAGCAGGAATTTGGTCGGCGCCAGACGGTGCAGGGCGGTGGTGATCGGCACCACCAACACACCGTGTTCCAGTTCCGGCAGCCTATATAAGCTGGCAATGCGCTGGGAAATGATGTCCTGATGCGGCGAGAACAGGTCGTAGGGCAGGGTTTCCCAGTCGGGGAAATGCAGAACGGGCAAATCCGGGGCGAAGAAACTCAGCTCCTGTTCCAGTCGTTCAGCACTCTGGCTGTCGGCGGTCAGTAGCAGGGTGAAGCGCTTGGCAGCGCTGGCAGCCTCGGCAATCGCCAGACTGAGGGCAGCGCCGGGCAAATTGCCCCAATGCTGTTTACCTGCCTCGGCAGGGAGTTGCGGTAGACGCAGAACGGGCACGGAAGGTTGAGCTCCAGGCTTTGCGACAAAGTCGGTAATTGTAGCGGCGTCGGGTGTCGCCTGTCAGTTGCAGACTACGTCTATCTTCACTGTTTTGGCGAAATGTAGTGGTAACCATAAAAACGAGCACTTTTTTAGTGGTTATGTAGTGCCGAAATTGGCTCGTGTTACGGAGGGTTACAGACATCGTCTAACAGTCGACGAAAAATTGACTGCGCTGGAAGCCGCGTATTTACTGGGCTGGCGCGGGGCGTGATTTTTTTGAAAGGAATTTTGTTACCGATTTCGCGACAAGCGCGCATTGCTGAATGAGGTTGTGGGCGGCATAATGTAGCCCCTTTTTTCTGCCCCTACATGTGGAAGGTTACCGTGACTCAGAAGCCCGACCAGTGTCTTGGTGAATGGATCGACCGTGAAGCACTCGCAGAAGCGATGATCCCGCTTATCGGTCAGCTCTACCGCAATAACAACGTGGTGAGCTCGATCTATGGCCGCAGCCTGATCAACCAGTCTGTCATCGCGATTCTCAAAGCTCACCGCTTTGCGCGCCACCGTTCTTCCGACGACAGCGAACTCTCCGTCCACGAAACATTCCCACTGCTTAAGGCCATGAGCGAGCTCAAGCTCGGCGCGGCTTCGGTAGATCTGGGCAAGTTGGCGTTCAAATTCCGCAACGAAGGCAACGGCCGCAGCGCCGAGCAATTTGTTCGTGAAGAAATGGCTGATGTGGTTGGCCAGCAAAACGCTTCCGCACGTAAAGGCACCGACGTTGTGCTGTACGGCTTCGGTCGTATCGGCCGTCTGCTGGCGCGCATCCTGATCGAGAAAACCGGTGGTGGCGACGGTCTGCGTCTGCGTGCCATCGTCGTGCGCAAAGGCGCCGACAACGACCTGACCAAACGCGCCAGCCTGCTGCGTCGCGATTCGGTACATGGTTCGTTCAACGGCACCATCACCATCGACGAAGAAAACAACACCATCACCGCCAACGGTAACCTGATCCAGGTGATCTACGCGAAGAACCCGACTGAAGTGGATTACACCCAGTACGGCATCAAAGACGCGCTGCTGGTGGACAACACCGGTGTATGGCGTGACGCTGATGGCCTGGGCCAGCACTTGCAGTGCCCGGGTATCGACCGCGTTGTTCTGACTGCGCCAGGCAAAGGCAAGCTGAAGAACATCGTTCACGGCATCAACCACGGTGAAATCACCGCTGATGACAAGATCGTCTCCGCTGCTTCCTGCACCACCAACGCCATCGTGCCGGTGCTGAAAGCTGTGAATGACAAGTTCGGCATCATCAACGGTCACGTCGAAACCGTTCACTCGTACACCAACGACCAGAACCTGATCGACAACTTCCACAAAGGCGATCGCCGTGGTCGTAGCGCCGCGCTGAACATGGTGATCACTGAGACCGGTGCTGCCACCGCTGCTGCCAAGGCCCTGCCTGAGCTGGCCGGCAAGCTGACCGGTAACGCGATCCGCGTTCCAACGCCGAACGTGTCGATGGCCATTCTCAACCTCAACCTTGAGAAAGCCGCCACCCGTGAAGAGATGAACGAGTACCTGCGCTACATGGCGCTGCACTCCGATCTGCACAAGCAAATCGACTTCGTCAATTCCCAGGAAGTGGTTTCGACCGACTTCGTGGGCTCGCGCCACGCCGGTGTGGTCGACGCTGAAGCGACCATCGTTCAGGACAACCGCGTTGTTCTGTACGTCTGGTACGACAACGAGTTCGGTTACAGCTGCCAGGTTATCCGCGTGATGGAAGACATGGCTGATGTGAATCCGCCAGCGTTCCCGCGCTAAGCGATAGCTGCACATGAAAACGCCCCGACTTTGGTCGGGGCGTTTTTGTTTGGGGAAGATCAAAAGATCGCAGCCTTCGGCAGCTCCTACAGGAGATCGCATTTGATTCTGTAGGAGCTGCCGAAGGCTGCGATCTTTGCTTTACGCCCTCTTCGGGAGCAAGCCCCCTCCCACAATTGGAATGCATTCTCCTGTGAGAGGGGGCTTGCTCGCGATGGCGTTCTATCGGGCGCCGCCAGGGATGGCTGCTTGCGCCGTGCGCAGTTCATGCTTGTTACCACGAAACAGCACCAACGTTGCAATCAACCCGAGTACCGCCGCGCCACTCAGCCAGATCCCCGGCGCAGCCTTGTTATCCAGCACATGAATCAGGTACGTGCACGCCGCCGGGGTAAACCCGCCGAACGTCGCCGTCGCCAGGCTATAGGCCAGCGAGAACCCGGTTGTACGTACTTCCACCGGCATGATCTCGGTCAGCGCCACCACCATCGCGCCGTTGTACGAGCCGTACAGGAACGACAACCACAATTCGACGATCAGCAAATGGCTGAAGCTCGGATTCACCACCAACCACGACAGCGCCGGGTACGCGGTCAGAGTCGCCAGAATAGTCGCCGCCAGCAGTAGGGGTTTACGTCCAATCTTGTCGGACACCGCACCCATCACCGGCAGCCAGAAGAAGTTCGACAGCCCAATACACACCGTCACCAGCAACGCATCGAAGTCCGACAAGTGCAGCTCGGCCTTGCCGAAGGTCGGGGTGTACGCGGTGATCAGATAGAAGGAAACCGTAGTCATCACCACCAGCGCCATGCCAGCGATAACGATGCCAAAGTTCTGACCGATCGAGCGGACAATTTCCCGCAGGGTAGGGCGATGTTTCCGCGCCTGGAATTCCGGGGTTTCTTCCAGCGAACGACGAATGACGAAGATCACCGGCACAATCATGCAGCCGATCAGGAACGGCACGCGCCAGCCCCAATCACCCATTTGTTCCGGACTCAGCCAATGATTGAGGCCGACGCCGAGCAAACCGGCGAACACCACCGCCGCTTGTTGGCTGGCGGACTGCCAACTGACGAAAAAGCCCTTGCGGCCCGGTGTGGCGATTTCAGCCAGATACACCGACACGCCGCCCAACTCCACGCCCGCCGAGAAACCTTGCAGCAAGCGGCCAAACAGCACCAGCAAAGGAGCGGCAACGCCGAGGGTGGCGTATCCCGGAACACAGGCAATCAGCACCGTACCGGCGGCCATCAATGCCAGCGTGATGATCAAACCCTGGCGACGGCCATGACGGTCAATGTAGGCGCCGAGGAAGATCGCCCCCAGCGGTCGCATCAGGAAACCGGCACCAAAAGTCGCCAACGACAGCATCAGCGAAGCGAAGGCACTGTCAGTCGGGAAGAAGGTTTTGGCGATGGCCGTGGCGTAGAAGCCGTAGACCATGAAGTCGAACATTTCGAGGAAGTTACCGCTGACAACGCGAAAGATCGCTTTGCCTTTGCCCGTGGAAGTGGACATTTTTAGATACTCTTTATTGGATTTTTAGAAGCGCGTTGCATCCGTTGGGAGCGAGCGGGCCCTTTGATTCATAATGGCCGGCGCTGTTTTGCGGGGAGATGAAGAATTGTTCACTGGACGGTTTGTAGGGTTCGTGGTTTTAGCGGCTTTTTTGGCGGCCTGCGGCGAGGGTGAGTCGATGGAAAGCTTTGGCGGGCCAACCATGGGCAGCACGTATTCGATCAAGTACGTGCGTCATGCGGGTGATGCCGATTCCGCGCAAGTTCGCAGTGAAGTAGAAGGGATCCTCGCCGAAGTCGACCAGCAGCTGTCCACTTACCGCAACGATTCCGACATCGAACGTTTCAACGCTTTGCCCGCCAATAGCTGTCAGACAATGCCCGCGTCGGTACTCGAATTGATCCGCGTCGGCGAACAACTGTCAGCGCAAAGCGAAGGTTCCTACGACCTCACCGTAGAACCGCTGATGAATCTCTGGGGCTTCGGCCCGCAAGGTCGCGAAGAGAAAGTCCCCGATGCTGCCGCACTGGCCGAGGTGATGCAGCGGGTCGGTCATCAGCATCTGCACATCAATGGTGATCAGTTGTGCAAGGACGCGGCAGTCGAGGTCGACTTCAATAGTATCGCCGCCGGTTATGCCGTCGACACCATCGCCGCAAGGCTCGACGCGCTGGGCATCCACGATTACCTCGCCGAAGCCACCGGCGAACTCAAGGCAAAAGGCAAAAAGCTCGACGGCTCCCCGTGGCGCATTGCTCTGGAAGAACCCCGCGACGATCAACAGATCGCCGAGCGCATCATTGATGTCGACGGCTACGGCGTTTCGACCTCTGGCGACTACCGCAACTATTTCCTGCAGGACGGTCGGCGCTATTCCCACACCTTCGATGCCCGCACCGGCGCACCCGTCCTACACGACTTGGCCTCAGTCACGGTAATTCATCCTTCAGCGTTGATGGCCGATGGACTATCGACGCTGTTGCTTATTCTCGGCCCCGAAAGGGCTATGGACTATGCCGAAAAACATGACATCGGTGCATTCTTGGTGATTCGTGCCGATACAGGTTTCGTCATCCGCACCAGTCCGGCGTTCGAACGCCTCAGTGGCAAAAAAACTGACTGAGAACAATACGAAAGCTGGCGTTGTAGTGCAGGCAAAAGTAGCCTACGACGCGACCAAGGGTTAATGTGCGCGGCGTTGACGCTTCTATAGACTGTGTCCGGGTTCTTGATTGACCCCCAATTGTTCCTTCGCGCCGCCGTTCGGCGTGATTTAGCCGTAGGTGCTGCTGGCACCGCGGCCTGTTCTGAGGAGTACGCATGGCTGTCTACAACTACGACGTGGTGGTACTGGGTTCCGGCCCGGCGGGAGAAGGCGCGGCAATGAACGCCGCCAAAGCAGGGCGCAAGGTCGCGATGGTCGACAGCCGTCGTCAGGTCGGCGGCAACTGCACCCACCTCGGCACCATCCCGTCCAAGGCACTGCGTCACTCGGTGCGGCAGATCATGCAGTTCAACACTAATCCTATGTTCCGGGCGATCGGCGAGCCACGCTGGTTCTCCTTCCCGGACGTGTTGAAAAGCGCCGAGAAAGTCATTTCCAAACAAGTCGCCTCGCGCACCGGCTATTACGCCCGTAACCGCGTCGACGTGTTCTTCGGCACCGGCAGCTTCGCCGACGAGCAAACCATCGAAGTGGTCTGCGCCAACGGCGTGGTCGAAAAACTGGTGGCCAAGCACATCATCATCGCCACCGGTTCGCGTCCTTATCGCCCGGCCGACATCGATTTCCACCACCCGCGTATCTACGATAGCGACACCATCCTCAGCCTCAACCACACCCCGCGCAAACTGATAGTTTACGGCGCTGGCGTGATTGGTTGCGAATACGCGTCGATCTTCAGCGGTCTGGGTGTACTGGTTGAGCTGGTCGATAACCGTGGTCAGTTGCTGAGCTTCCTCGACTCGGAAATCTCCCAGGCGTTGAGCTACCACTTCAGCAACAACAACATCACTGTGCGCCACAACGAAGATTACGATCGCGTTGAAGGCGTCGACAACGGTGTGATCCTGCACCTCAAATCCGGCAAGAAGATCAAGGCCGACGCCTTGCTCTGGTGCAACGGCCGTACCGGCAACACCGACACGCTGGGTCTGGAAAACATCGGCGTCAAGGTCAATAGCCGTGGCCAGATCGAAGTCGACGAGGCTTACCGCACCTGCGTACCGAACATCTACGGTGCCGGTGACGTGATCGGCTGGCCGAGCCTGGCCAGTGCCGCCCACGACCAGGGCCGTTCGGCCGCTGGCAGCATCGTTGATAACGGTAGCTGGCGCTTCGTGAATGACGTGCCGACCGGCATCTATACCATTCCGGAGATCAGCTCGATCGGCAAGAACGAGCAGGAGCTGACCCAGGCCAAAGTGCCGTACGAAGTCGGCAAGGCGTTCTTTAAGAGCATGGCGCGTGCGCAGATCGCCGGCGAGCCGCAAGGCATGCTGAAGATCCTGTTCCACCGTGAAACCCTGGAAGTGCTGGGCGTGCACTGCTTCGGTTATCAGGCGTCGGAGATCGTCCACATCGGTCAGGCGATCATGAGCCAGCCGGGCGAGTTGAACACCCTGAAGTACTTCGTCAACACCACGTTCAACTACCCGACCATGGCTGAAGCCTATCGGGTAGCGGCGTACGACGGCCTCAACCGGCTTTTTTGACGGGCTCCGGCCGGTGGCCTGAGCCGGCCGGGGAGACCGATTTCAGCAATTCTCGAGCGTGGCAGTGGCCAAACCGGGAAAGTCTGTAATCAGGCTGTCAACGCCGAAGTCGGCGAGTCTGCGCATCAGCGCAGGCTCGTTGACGGTCCACACCGACACATGCAGCCCCTGACGCTGCGCCTTCTGCAGGCGTTCCGGCGTACACAGCGTCCAGTTCAGCGCAAGAATCTCGCAGCCGTAACTAGCCGCGACCTTCAACGGGTCGAGCCAGGCGTATTCGGCGACCAGTCCGCGTGACACATCCGGCACCAGATCCAGCGCCGCTTTCAGCACTTCCCGCGAACTCGAGGTGATCGTCACCTTGTCGAGCAGGCCATGTCGCTGAGCCATTTCACGAATCGCCAGCACCGTGGTTGCGGCGCGCGTGCGTGAAGCGCTTTTCACCTCGAGCTGCCAGTGCTCGAAATCGCATTGCTCGAACAATTCTTCCAGCGTCGGAATCGGGCATGGCTTGATCCAGCCCGGGCCACCCTTGCGCGCGTCGTAAGTCACCAGTTCGGCGGCGGTGTGCTCGACGACTTTGCCGCGCCGATCCGTGGTGCGCTTGAGGGTCGGGTCGTGGATGACCATCAACTCGCCGTCCTTGGACAGGTGCAGATCGAGTTCGCAACGGCGCACGCCGTGCTTGAGACATTCCTGAAAGCTGCTCAGGGTGTTTTCCGGTGCTTCGCCCTTGGCGCCGCGGTGGCCGTAGATGAGGGTCACGGTTCTTCCTTAAATTAAATGCCTGATTCGTTCTGTTCGCGGGCCAGACGTCGTTCCTGGGCCTGCTTCTGCAAGATATAGCGGGCGAGCAATTGGCGCTGGGCATCGGTCAAGTGTTCGAACTCGGTGCCGACGTCGAATCCGTTGCCCTTGGGGTCGCAATGGGTGACGCGGGCGCGCAGCAGCAGCCCCAGCGCTTGCGGCATCAGCACCAGTTTCACCGACACGTGGGCACCAGCGGCGATTGGTGTCGGGTGCTGAAAGTCGATCCCGCCTTCGGAAATGATCACCGGTTGCGGCTCGCCGATCTGGCCGAGCACGGTCAGGGCGACCACCTGGCTGAGCAGGTCGATGCGTTTGTTCTGGGATTTCAGGAACGCGGCGATGGCGCGGTCGCGCTCGCTGATCTGGCGCAACAAGTGCTGCGACTCGAATTCGCTCAGGTGCAGTTCGCTGAGCAGGTTGAACAGCGGGGAAGCATCCTGCAACACTTCCTGGCCTGCGGCTTCGGGAGCGGACAGGGGCCGAATTTCCAGTGCGATCGTGTCCTCGATACGGTAGTATTCGCGGCGATCTTCTTCATCTAATGTCGACATGGCGAACCCATGGTAGCGGCGGTGGGCTGAGTGTAAAGCTGGTTATCGACCCCCGCCACAAGGACGTTCCTTTTCCCTCCGAACAAGCCCCGACATGTTCAGACCTCTCTTCGTATTTATCGGCACGCGTTATACCCGTGCAAAGCGTCGCAATCATTTTGTGTCATTCATTTCCCTGACTTCGATGATCGGGCTCGCCCTTGGCGTGGTCGTGATGATCGTCGTGCTGTCGGTGATGAATGGCTTCGATCATGAGATGCGCACACGCGTGCTGGGCATGGTGCCCCACGCGACCATTGAATCCACTGAGCCGATCAACGACTGGCAAAGCCTGGCCACCAAGGTCAAGCAGAACCCGCAGGTGACGGCGGTTGCGCCGTTCACCCAGATGCAGGGCCTGCTGACCAACAACGGTCAGGTCTCCAAGGTGTTGCTCAATGCCATTGACCCTGCGCTCGAACGCAAAGTGTCGATCATCGACAACTTCATGAAGCAGGGCAAACTCGACGATTTGACGCCGGGCAGCTTCGGCATCGTCATCGGCGACAAGGCCGCGACCAAGCTGGGCGTCGGCATCGGTGACAAGGTCACCTTCGTCGCGCCGGAGGTCAGCGTGACCCCGGCCGGGATGTTCCCGCGCATGAAGCGCTTCACCGTGGTCGGCATTTTCCATGTCGGCGCCGGCGAGCTCGACGGCTATCTGGGCGTCACCAACCTGCAGGATCTGGCGAAGATGCACCGCTGGAAGCCTGATCAGGTGCAGGGCATCCGCCTGAAGTTCGACGATCTGTTCCAGGCACCGCGTGTGGCGTGGAACATCGCCCAGCAACTTGGCGAAGACCATTACTACGCTCGCGACTGGACGCGCACCCACGGCAATCTGTATCAGGCGATCCGCATGGAAAAAGCCATGATCGGCCTGCTGTTGCTGCTGATCGTCGCCGTTGCCGCGTTCAACATCATTTCCACGCTGGTGATGGTGGTCAACGACAAGAAGGGCGACATCGCCATTCTGCGCACCTTGGGCGCAACGCCGGGCACGATCATGCGCACGTTCATGGTGCAAGGCACGGTGATCGGTGTAGTCGGCACGGCGATTGGCGCGGTGGTCGGGATTTTCGCGGCGCTCAATGTCAGCGCGGCGATTTCGGCACTGGAAGGGCTGATCGGCCACAAATTCCTTAATGCTGACGTGTATTTCATTGATTATCTTCCGTCGCAGGTGCAGAGCCAGGACGTGGTCATGGTCTGCGCGGCGGCGTTGGTTCTGAGTTTCCTCGCCACCCTGTATCCAGCCTGGCGTGCCGCGCGCACCCAGCCGGCGGAGGCGCTACGTTATGAGTGAGTCGGGCATGAGTGAACAAGCAATCTTGAGCTGCCGCAACCTGGGCAAATCCTACGAGGAAGGCCCGGAGTCGGTAGAAGTGCTGGCCGGTCTGCAACTGGAGTTGCACCCGGGCGAGCGTGTGGCGATTGTCGGCACCTCGGGTTCGGGCAAAAGTACTTTGCTCAACCTGCTCGGTGGACTGGATACGCCGACCAAGGGCAGCGTCTGGCTCGACGGTGAAGAATTGTCGGCACTGAGCGAGAAGAAGCGTGGCCTGCTGCGTAACCGCGCGCTCGGTTTCGTTTACCAGTTCCACCATTTGCTGCCGGAATTCACCGCGCTGGAAAACGTCTGCATGCCGCTGCTGATCGGCAAGACGCCGATCCCGGAAGCGCGTCAGCGTGCGACCGCTTTGCTGGAGCGCGTCGGCCTCGGCCATCGCCTTGAGCACAAACCCTCGGAACTGTCCGGTGGTGAGCGTCAGCGTGTCGCCATCGCTCGCGCTCTGGTGAACAAGCCAGGCCTGGTGATGCTCGACGAGCCGACCGGCAACCTCGACTCCCACACCGGGCAGGGCATTCAGGATTTGATGCTGGAACTCAGCACCTCGATGCGCACCGCGTTCCTGGTGGTGACTCACGACATGAACCTGGCCCGCCAGATGGATCGCGTACTGCACCTGCAAGAAGGTCGCCTCACGCCTATCTGATTGGTTGAAACCCGACACCTGAAAAGGCGTCGGGTCTTTTATTTTTATACGGTGCCCCAGCGAATGTTCAGACCGTTATCGATCTTTATCGGCACGCGCTATACCCGCGCCAAGCGCCGCAATCGCTTTGTTTCGTTCATTTCGATGACCTCGATGATCGGCCTCGCCCTCGGCGTGCTCGCAATGATCGTGGTGTTGTCGGTGATGAACGGCTTCCAGCGCGAAATGAGCTCGCGCATCCTTGGCATGGTGCCGCACGCGACCATCGTTGGCGTCAAGCCGATTGATGACTGGCAGCCAGTGGCCGCCGCCGCGATGAAAAATCCCGAAGTGACTGCCGCTGTGCCGTTCACCGAAATGGAAGGCATGCTCTCCTATAAAGGCATGATGCAGCCGATCCAGATCAGCGGCGTCGATCCTGCGCAGGAAGGCAAGGTCTCGATCGTTGCCCAGCACATCGTGCAGGGCCGTCTCGATGCGTTGAAACCGGGCGAGTTCGGCGTGGTGATCGGTGAAATCACTGCGCGACGTTTCCGTCTCAACGTCGGCGACAAAATTACCCTGATCGTCCCGGAAGTCAGCACCGCGCCGGGTGGCATCACCCCGCGCATGCAACGGCTGAACGTGGTCGGCGTGTTCAAGGTTGGCGCTGAACTGGACGGCTCGATGGGCCTGATCCATGTCGCCGATGCTGCGACCATGCAGCACTGGGAACCGAATCAGGTACAGAGCGTGCGTCTGGCAGTCAAAGACCTGTACGCGGCGCCGAAAGTCTCCGCAGACATCGCCGCCAGTCTGGGCGCCGAGTTCAAGGCTGATGACTGGACGCACACTCAGGGCAGCCTGTTCAGTGCGATGAAAATGGAAAAAACCATGATTGGCCTGTTGCTGCTGATGATCGTCGCGGTGGCGGCGTTCAATATCATCGCGACGCTGATCATGGTGGTGAACGACAAGGGCGCGGACATCGCGATCCTGCGTACCATCGGCGCGACGCCCCGGCAGATCATGGCGATTTTCATGGTGCAGGGCACGGTGATCGGCATTGTCGGTACGATCATTGGCGGCGTGTTGGGCGTGATTGCGGCGTTGAATGTCAGTCAGATCGTCGGCTGGATCGAGCGAGTCAGTGGGCAGCACATCTTTAGCTCTGACGTGTACTTCGTCAGCAATCTGCCGTCGGAATTGCAGGGTGGGGACGTGCTGTTGATCTGCTCGGCGGGTTTCATTCTGAGCTTTCTGGCGACGGTGTATCCGGCGTGGCGAGCGGCGAAGATCGAGCCGGCTCATGCCCTGAGATATTCGTAAGCGATCCCAAGCTCGTTCCCACGCTCTGCGTGGGAACGCCTCAACGGACGCTCCGCGTTCGGCTCTGGAAGGGACGCGGAGCGTCCCCGGGCGGCATTCCCACGCAGAGCGTGGGAACGATCAGCTTCGAGGCAACTCAATCACAAACCGCGTCCATCCCGCCTCTGATTCGCAACGAATCTGCCCCCCATGCGCGCGAACGATCGACTGAGTAATCGCCAACCCCAACCCCGCGTGCTCACTGCTGCCTTCCTGCCGCGCCGGATCGGCCCGATAAAATCGGTCAAACAGCCGTGGCAACAACTCCGCAGAAATCCCATCCCCAGTGTTTTCAACCGAAACCCGCACAGCACCCGGTAATTCAGCGATCCGCAAACTCACTGAGCCCGCCGCCGGGGTAAACCGCAACGCGTTATCCAGCAAATTCGACAAGGCCCGCCGCAACATATTGCGATCCCCTTCGATCTGCGCGTTACCCTCACGGCTCAGCGTGACGCCGGCGTCCTCCGCCAGCGGCGCAAAAAACTCCAGCAACACATCGGTCTCATCCGCCAATTCCAGCGGCTCACGCTTGGGCATCAGCAAACCGTGGTCAGCCTTGGCCAGGTACAACATGTCGTTGACCAGTTGCGCCATCCATTGCAGTTCTTCGAGGTTGCTGTGCAGCGCTTCGCGGTAGTCCTCGATCGGCCGAGGGCGGGTGAGGGTGACTTGGGTGTGAGTGAGCAGGTTCGACAGCGGCGTGCGCAGCTCATGGGCGATGTCAGCCGAGAACGCCGAGAGTCGCTGAAACGAATCGTCGAGACGGCCGAGCATGGCGTTGAAGCTGTGGGCCATTTCCGCAAGCTCTGGCGGCATTTGCGCTTCCGGCAGTCGGGCATTCAGCGATTGTGCAGAAATCCCACGCGCCACCGCGCTCATGCGCCGCAATGGATGCAATCCGCTACGCGCTGCCCACGCGCCGAGCAACGCCGTGGCCAGTGCCGAGAGGCCGACGGTCAGCCAGATCAAATGCTGCATGCGTTGCAGGAAATGTTGGTGATGGGTGATGTCGAGCAACAGGCTCAAGTGCGGCGAATCGGCTTTGTCCGGGTAGAGCGGGGCATTGAGCACGCGGTAATCGGTGCCGTCAGTGCTGATCGTCGACAGCCCGTTTTGCGACGGCAAATCCTTGGGGATCTGCGTCGAACTGTCGTACCAGCGTTGGCCGTCAGCACCGGTGATGCGCAGCGACAAATCGGCCTGACGGCTGAGCTCATCCGCCAGTCGCGCTTCACGCTGAGCCGGCTGAACGTCCTGCAGCGCGCGGCGCAGGCCAATCAGTTTGCCATCCAGTTGTTGCTGGTCGAGCTCAATGAAATGCGCCTCGCTGGCGCGGTTGAACAGCACCCCGGCGAACAGCGAGACCACCGCGGTGCAAGCGGCGAACAACAATGCCAGGCGCGAACTCAGGGACAAACGGCGCATCAGACGCTGCGCTCTTCAAGCACGTAACCCATGCCGCGCACGGTGTGGATCAGTTTCTTGGGGAATTCGTCGTCGATTTTCAGACGCAAACGGCGGATCGCCACTTCGATGACATTGGTGTCGCTGTCGAAATTCATGTCCCAGACCTGTGAGGCGATCAGTGATTTCGGCAGCACTTCGCCTTGGCGACGCAGAAGCATTTCCAGCAGGGCGAACTCTTTGGCGGTCAGGTCGATGCGCTGGCCGCTGCGTTCTACACGACGGCGGATCAGATCCAGACGCAAGTCGGCGAGTTGCAGACTGGTTTCCTGTGGCGTGGCACTGCCACGACGCAACAGACTGCGCACCCGCGCCAGCAACTCGGAGAAGGCGAACGGTTTGACCAGATAATCGTCAGCACCGAGTTCGAGGCCGTGAACCCTGTCCTCCACCGCGTCTTTAGCCGTGAGAAAAAGTACCGGTGTGTCCAGTCCGGCACTGCGCACCGCTTGCAGAATCTGCCAGCCACTGCGACCGGGCAGCATCACGTCGAGGATCAGCAGCGCATAATCACCGCTCAATGCCAGTTGCTGGCCGCTGTTGCCGTCGGCCACCAGTTCGGTATTAAACCCGGCCTCGGTCAGGCCCTGTCGCAGGTATTGGCCGGTTTTCGCTTGGTCTTCGACGATCAACAGTTTCATGGGCGACTCGGGTTATTCGGGGATGATTCAGTGAAGGCTTTATACCGTGAGAGCACGCGTGAGGCGCCAACCTGACAAAGTTGTAATCTGCCTGTCAGGTTGATGCCAGTGCGGGCCGGCTAAAGTTTCCCACAGGCTGAACCTTATCTTGTTGGAGAACGATCATGTTTTTACGCCAATCCCTGGCCTTGTGTTTGTTGGCGTTGAGCTCGCCGGTATGGGCGGCCCCCGCGCACACCTACGACTTCGGGCAGCCAGCGCCCGCCGCCAAAGCCACGCGCAGTGTTGAAGTGGTGCTGAACGACATGTCGTTCGACCCCAAGGCGATTCAGGTCAAGGCCGGTGAGACCGTTCGTTTTGTGCTGGTGAATAAAGGCCAGTTGCTGCACGAATTCAACCTCGGTGACGCAGCGATGCATGCCAAACACCAGCAGGAAATGTTGCAGATGCAGCAAAGCGGCATGCTTTCGCCTACCGGCATGAAAGAAATGTCCCACGACATGGCCGGTATGGATCACGCCGCGATGGGCCACGGCATGAAGCATGACGACCCGAACAGCGTGCTGGTTGAACCGGGTAAAACAGCGGAATTGACCTGGACGTTCAGCAAGGCGACGAGCCTGGAATTTGCCTGCAATATTCCGGGGCATTATCAGGCGGGGATGGTGGGTAAGTTGACTGTCAGTCAGTAACCACTCAAAGCCGCGCGCAAAGGCTGGTAGAATCCGCTGATTCTTCAGTCAGGTTTCCGCCATGCATCCCGCAGCCGAACATTCGCCGCTGGGCAAGTCCAGCGAATACATCGCCACTTACACGCCGTCCTTGTTGTTCCCGATTCCGCGCACTGCGAAGTGGGCGGAGCTGGGCCTGACCGCCGAGACCCTGCCTTATAAAGGTGTGGATTTCTGGAACTGCTTCGAGCTGTCGTGGTTGTTGCCGTCGGGCAAACCGGTGGTGGCGATTGCCGAGTTCAGCATTCCGGCGGATTCGCCGAATATCATCGAGTCGAAGTCGTTCAAGCTGTACTTGAACTCGTTGAATCAGACGCCGTTTGCTGACGTCGCCACGCTGGAAGCGACGCTGGTCAAGGATCTCTCGGCCGCTGCCGGGAAACCTGTGGGCGTGCGGGTGCGCAGTTTGAAAGACGTTGAAGCCGAAGGCGTTGTGGCGTTGCCGGGCGTGTGCATCGATGATCTGGATATCAGTGTCAGCAACTATGAGCATCCGCGCCCGGAGTTGCTGCGTTGCGATGAGTCGCGGATCGTCGAGGAGACTGTTTACAGTCATCTGCTTAAATCGAACTGCCCGGTGACCAGTCAGCCGGACTGGGGCACGGTGGTCGTGGAATATCGCGGCTCGGCGCTGGATCACGCCAGTTTGCTGGAGTACATCGTGAGTTTCCGTCAGCACTCGGACTTTCATGAGCAGTGTGTGGAGCGGATCTTTCTTGATCTGCAGCGACTGTTGAAGCCGGAGAAGCTGACGGTGTTTGCGCGGTATGTGCGTCGTGGTGGTCTGGACATCAACCCGTATCGCAGCACTGAAAGCGTACAACTGCCGAACGACCGGCTCGTGCGACAGTAAGATCAAAAGATTGCAGCCTTCGGCAGCTCCTACCTTTGGAATGCACTCCCCATGTAGGAGCTGCCGAAGGCTGCGATCTTTTAAATGTCAGAAATGAAAAAGCCCTGCCAGTGATGGCAGGGCTTTTTTATGTATCAGGGGAAATCAGATTCCCATGCTACCCAGCGCATTGACGATATTGCGCAGGGTGCCGGCGATGGCCGGGTGTTCGACTTCGAAGCGCTCGACCGCCAGGTTCACGCCATCGGCGATGCTGGCGTCCTGAGTAGCGTTCTCCAATTGGATTTCAGACTCGATTTGCGCCATCAACACGCGCAGATCTTCACGTTCGGCTTCCGACAGTGGCGGATTCTGCTCCAGTTGCTCGCGCAGGGTTTCGAGCTGTTTTTGCAGTTCTTGGGCCGGCATTGGTGTTTTCCTTTTATCGAGAGGCACTGGCATTGACCGCAGCCGCGCGCCAAAGGTCTGTGGCTGACCTTTAGATTAATCCACTCTCGTTCAAACTGCATGATCCCGATCAGGGCTTTTCGCCTTTGAGGCGGCGCAGGCTGATGTCAGCGAGGCAGGTGTCGAGCTCGCCCAAGTGATCGATCACTGAATGCACGCCAAGCCCGAACAATTGCACCGTTGCTTTGCCCCGCAGTTGTTCGCGTTCTTTTTGCGTCAGCGCTTGCCATTCACTCGGCGCCAGACCGCACAGTGAACCGCAGGAGGCGAGGCCGATCGTCCATAACCCGGCGTTCAGCCCGGCTTGCAGCAAACGAGGTTCGCCGCTGACCAGCACGCAGCCATCGAGCCGATCGACGTTGAGTCCCATCAATGCTTGCCAGCAAGCATTCGGCGCAGGCCATGGATTGTTTGTTGCTGAATGTTGCGAAGGTTTGATCCACTCCGGTAAAGCGGCCGACAGCGGTTTCGCGAGGGCAGGGGGCAGCTCATCGATCCATGCGCAGGGGATTTTACGGCGCTGCAGGCTGAGCAGGCTATCGAGTGCGCCGGGAGTTGTTTCAGCGTGCTCCGGGTCGCTGCCGCCAAGCTGCCGCGCACGTGCGCCGAAATCCACCAGACAGCCACTGAGCCCGAACAGCACGGCGGTCAGGCTGGGTGTGGCGAGCGGTAAGGTTTCGGCCTGTGACATGGAAGCGTCCCTGAAATAGCGTCAAGGCTAGGGCGCGACAATGACAGTTGGATGACAGGGCTTGCGGAAGGGAATGAAGGAAACTTCCTACATACAGTCTCATGCCAGACTGCCCAAAATGCCGATTGCGCTTATACTAGCGTTCTTACGCGTGGCCTCAGCTGCCCGTGCCAGAATCAAATCCAAGGAGTTTTCTATGCGCTGGAGCAATCCTCTCGCTCAGCTTTGTGTATGCGCCAGTGTCATGCTGGTTCCGTTCGCCGCCAACGCTGCGACGGAAGAAGACCCTTGGGAAAGCGTTAACCGTCCGATCTTCCAATTCAACGATTTCGTTGATACCTACGCGCTGAAGCCGCTGGCACAGGGTTATCAGTTCGTGACGCCGCAGTTCGTTGAAGACGGCATCCACAACATGTTCCAGAACGTTGGCGACGTCACCAACCTGGCGAACAACATTCTGCAAGCCAAACCGGCTGCCGCTGGCGTTGATACGGCGCGTCTGATCTTCAACACCACTTTCGGTCTGCTCGGTTTCTTTGATGTCGGTACGAAAATGGGCCTGCACCGCAGCGACGAAGATTTCGGCCAGACCCTCGGTTACTGGGGCGTGAGCAGCGGCCCGTACGTGATGCTGCCGTTGATGGGCCCGAGCACCCTGCGTGACGCGCCGTCCAAGTACGTCGACAGCTTCACCGGCATGTATCGCTACATCGACGACGTCCCGGCGCGTAACTCGATCTTCGGTCTGAACATCGTCGACACCCGCGCCAGCCTGCTGTCGAGCGAGAAGCTGATCAGCGGCGACAAGTACACCTTTATCCGCAACGCTTACCTGCAGAACCGCGAGTTCAAGGTGAAAGATGGCCAGGTTGAAGACGATTTTTAATCTCGACCTGTAGAACAAGAAGGCGACCCTCGGGTCGCCTTTTTTGTGTGCGCTTATTTCATCTTCAAAATGGTCAGGCCGAGCTTCTGAGCGCCGCCATCTTGTGCGCTGACCCAGACCACTTCGGTCTCGGCCTCAAGGCCCGTGAGCGCTGCATGGTCGGAGTCGATCCGCACGCGCAAACGGTCGCCGACCGCGAATTGTCTGGGTGCTTCGACCTGCATTCCACTGCTCGAGAGGTCGATGCACACCCCTGAAACCTCATCACCCTCATGAATCAACACGACATCGGCATCGACTCGCATGCGGATGAAATCGCGCTTTTCGCTGTAGTCCCGACCGGTTTGACTCATGCCTTCGTCCTTCCATTGGGTTACGGTTTGAGCTGTTCTTATAACTCCCAGTGATTTGACAAGTAAAGTCGTCAAGCGACCATCGGCGCATGCTTGAAACGCTCTGCGGATGGGAGTACCGTCTGCGCCTTAGAAGGGCACCTCTGAAGTAACTGCGTTTCGGCCTATGCTCGAAAGCGGTGCAACAGAGAGGCTAGAAAGCGAATCCAGTAGTCCGCGCAGGGTTGTTACCTTGCCCACTACGCCAACCTAATTCTGGCGCCGTTTGCCCACATGCCAAAAACCAGTGCCACGCTGCTGATAATCGATGATGACGAAGTAGTGCGCGCGAGCCTCGCGGCCTATTTGGAAGACAGTGGTTTCAGCGTCCTGCAGGCCAGCAACGGCCAACAGGGTCTCAAGGTATTCGAGCAAGAACAGCCCGATTTGGTTATCTGCGATCTGCGCATGCCGCAGATGGGCGGACTCGAATTCATTCGCCAGGTCACCGAGCGTTCACCGCAAACGCCGATGATTGTGGTATCGGGTGCCGGCGTGATGAACGACGCGGTCGAGGCCTTGCGCCTGGGCGCGGCGGATTACCTGATCAAGCCTCTCGAAGATCTGGCCGTGCTCGAGCACTCTGTGCGCCGGGCCCTCGATCGTTCGCGTCTGCTGCTGGAAAACCAGCGCTACCGCGAGAAGCTGGAAAAGGCCAACCGTGAGCTCGCCGCCAGCCTGAATCTGCTCCAGGAAGACCAGAACGCCGGTCGCCAGGTGCAGATGAACATGCTGCCGGAAAGTCCGTGGAGCATCGACGAGTTCAAGTTTGCCCACCAGATCATCCCGTCGTTGTACCTGTCGGGTGATTTTGTCGACTATTTCCGCGTCGACGAGCGCCGGGTTGCGTTTTACCTGGCGGATGTTTCCGGGCATGGCGCCTCTTCAGCCTTCGTCACGGTGCTGTTGAAGTTCATGACCACGCGCCTGCTGTTCGAATCCAAGCGCAACGGCACATTGCCGGAATTCAAGCCTTCAGAAGTCCTTGGTCATATCAACCGGGGGCTGATCAGTTGTAAGCTGGGCAAACACGTCACAATGGTCGGTGGAGTCATCGACGAGGAGACCGGTTTGTTGACCTATAGCATCGGCGGTCATCTGCCTTTGCCAGTGTTGTACACGCCTGACAGTGTTCGTTATCTCGAAGGGCGCGGTTTGCCGGTGGGCCTCTTTAATGAAGCCACCTATGAAGACCACGTGCTTGAGCTGCCGCCGACGTTCAGCCTGACGCTGATGTCCGATGGCATTCTGGATCTATTGCCAGAACCCACGCTCAAAGAAAAAGAAGCTGCTTTGCCCCAACGGGTGAAGTCGGCGGGCGGCAGCCTGGATGGTCTGCGGCAAGTGTTTGAATTGGCCACGCTAGGGGAGATGCCGGATGATATCGCCCTGTTGGTGTTGAGCAGGAATCTTTAATGAGTACCGGTAGAATCCAGTTCGCCGAGCAGGACGGCACCTTCGTCCTGAAATTCGTCGGTGAAGTTCGCCTGACCCTGTGTTCGGCGTTGGATGCGACTATTGAGAAAATCTTCACCGCGCTGAATTTCAACGCGATCGTGATCGATTTGACCGAAACCCGCAGCATCGACAGCACCACCTTGGGCTTGCTGGCCAAACTGTCGATCCTGTCGCGGCAAAAGGTCGGCCTGCTGCCGACTGTCGTGACCACCCACGATGACATCACCCGTCTGCTGCAATCGATGGGGTTTGAGCAGGTGTTCAACATCGTCAACCACCCGGTGCCATGCCCGGAGTGCCTGGACGACCTGCCGGATCAGGATCAGTCGGAAGAAGTGGTGCGGATCAAGGTGCTGGAAGCGCACAAAATCCTCATGGGCCTGAACGATTCCAATCGTGAAGCGTTTCATGACCTGGTAAATGCTCTCGAAAGGCATTGATAGTTTGAGCTGAGGGTAGGGCGGCTGGCCCTATCGCGAGCAGGCTCACTCCTACAGGGTTCTTCATTAGCCACATAATCGCGATCACTCCACAGATCCCCTGTAGGAGTGAGCCTGCTCGCGATAGCTTCCGCAAGAACACCGAATATTTCCCAGCCATAAAAAAGGGCGAACCCTCACAGGTTCGCCCTTTTTGCATTTCAAACAATCAAATCACAGCTTAGCCTGCAACAGCGCTTCAAGCTTCTCCTGGTCGCGAGCAAACTGACGGATGCCTTCAGCCAGTTTCTCGGTGGCCATCGCGTCTTCGTTGGACAACCAGCGGAATTGCGCTTCGTTCAGGCTCTGACGGGCTTCACCGGCGTGACCTGGGGCCAGTTTGCGCTCCAGCTTGCCGTTATCCGCTGCCAGTTTGTCGATCAGATCCGGGCTGATGGTCAGGCGGTCGCAACCGGCCAGTTGCTCGATCTGATTGAGGTTACGGAAGCTCGCGCCCATGACCACGGTCTTGTAGTCATTGGCTTTGTAGTAGTTGTAGATGCGCGTGACCGACTGTACGCCCGGATCATCGGCGCCGGTGTAGTCGTTGCCGTTGGCCTTTTTGTACCAGTCGTAGATGCGGCCCACGAATGGCGAGATCAGGAACACGCCAGCGTCGGCGCAAGCTGCGGCCTGAGCGAAGGAGAACAGCAGGGTCAGGTTGGTCTGAATGCCTTCTTTTTCCAGCACTTCTGCAGCGCGGATGCCTTCCCAGGTCGAAGCGATCTTGATCAGTACGCGGTCGCGGCCAATGCCGGCCTTGTCGTACAACTCGATCAGGCGATGCGCGCGCTTGAGCACAGCGTCTTTGTCGAACGACAGGCGTGCATCCACTTCGGTGGAGATACGGCCCGGGATTACTTTAAGAATTTCCTGACCTACCGCGACGCCAAAACGGTCGCTGGCCAGGCCGACATCGCCCTTGCAGTCGCTGACGCAAGCGTTCAGCAACTCGGCGTAGCCGGAAATGGCCGCGGCTTTGAGCAGCAGGGAAGGGTTGGTGGTGGCGTCGACCGGTTTGACTCGGGCGATCGCTTCGAAGTCGCCAGTGTCGGCCACTACGGTGGTGAATTGTTTGAGTTGTTCCAGCTTGGAAGTCATGGGCGTGCTCTATCCTATGGGTCTGATGACATTACCCGAGCGCTGACGGTCACTCAAGGGCGTGGACGTGTATCGATGGCCCCTGCGGCAACAACCTGAAAACGATTGTTTGAAAGGTGGGGCGGGCTATCGATGAATACGATGCCAAAACAGCGCACAGGTTCAAAGCAACCGACCTGCGTACAGATCGGTTGCGCACGGACTACTCAGCGTTCAACAAAGATTCAACCGACAATCGCGCCGGTTTCGGCTGACCGTCAGAGGTCAACAGGCCGAAGTTCTTCTCGCGATCGTTACTGCCGGAATCACTGTTCTTCCATTCATAGATAGACGTCAGCGGGATCTGCAGTTTTTTAACATCGCCAATAAAGGCGTTGATCTTGCTCGCCTGACCGTCGGCGCCACCATTAGAGCTGAGCGCTGAGACACCCCACTCACTGATAACCCCCGGCAAATGGAAATTCTGCTGAATGAATGCCTGCGCGCTGCTGATCTGTGCGGCAGTCATGCCATACGGGTGATACGACACCGCGCTCAGGCATTTCGGGTATTCGCTGACGATGCGGTTCAGCGCCACGGTGGACGCGGAACCGGCGGTCGGCGGCCGCGCGAAGCCATAACCCACCAGTGGCGTCGCCGGCGGCTTGCCCTGCAACGTCTTGCACACCGAACTCATGAACGGCACGAACGTCGTGTCGAAATTGCCCGTCGGCCAGTAGGTCGGCAGATCCGGCTCGTTCCACAGCTCAATCGCCACCAGTTGCGCGCTGTAGGACGTTTCCAGGCTTGTCACAGCATTGGCGAACGCTTCGCCCGCCGTCGCCAGTTCGCTGCCTGACGAGGCAGGCAACGGCTTGATCGCACGCACCGTCAACAGCACCGGCAACCCCGCTGATCGCGCCGCCGCAAAGGCAGCGCTGACCTGCTGCTGATAGGCCTTGGCGCTCAGGCTGTCGCTCCACACACCGAAGCGCACAAAACTGAACCCGGCCGCTTTGATCTGCGCGGCATCGGCGGCGGTGAAGTTCTGGATCTTCACCTGCACGCCGATGGTCTTGGCGGGGAGGTTAGGGAACAGTTCACTGGCGTGAACCTGACTGGTGGCACCGAGCAGCGCCAACGTCAGCGCGCCAAGTTGTTTCAGAGGTGTCGATTTCATGTCTGCTCTCCCGAAGAGAAATGACAACTACGAAGAATGATCTCTTTTCTCAATTTTCGAGTGAGGTGATGGCACTTAGTGCGCGAATGTTATTTTTTGTCGGAAAACAATCAGCCGAAAATCACAGTTATTTTTAGTCCGCTAATAGTGGTTGGGCGCCTTTAAAACGCTGTGGTACTTAATGCTCCAGTACTAACAGGGCGATTCTATTTCTGAGTGCAGAAAGATCCACAGGGTTCATTGCAATCCTTTGGCATGTTGGCCGTTTGACATTACCCGGGAAAGTAAAACCTTGTTCAGAAAGATCCTTGTTGTGTGCGTGGGCAATATTTGCCGCAGTCCGACGGCAGAACTGTTGCTGCGTAACGCGCTGGCCTCGTCAGCGATCACCGTCACCTCCGCAGGCCTTGCGGCGCGGGTCGGCGAGGGTGTCGAAGCGTCGGCGCGTCAGGTGCTCGAAGATCACGGCCACAGTGCCGAAACGTTCAAGGCCCGGCAACTGACATCAGACATCGTCAATGAATCAGACCTGATTCTGGTCATGGAAAAACAACACGTTAATCAAGTACTGAAGATTGCCGCGCACGCGAGGGGCAAAGTGTTTCTGCTTGGCAAGTGGCAGAGCGAGCGCGAAATACACGATCCGTATCGTCAAGGTAAAGCCGCTTTTATCCATGCGCATGCATTGATTGAAGATGCAGTTAGTTCATGGGCGCAGCGCCTCGGGCATTGACGAATATTCTTCAGAACAGTGAATGGTAAGAACAGACTTATGCAGTTACCGTCCGTAATCGGCACCCGTGACAATGATCAAGACAGCATTGATCTGCTCGGCATCTTTGGCAGCCTGATCGATCAGAAATGGTTGATTGGCGCGCTCACCGGCGCGTTTATGGTCACCGGCATTGCCTATGCGGTTTTGGCCACGCCGGTGTATTCGGCGAACGCGCTGGTGCAGGTCGAACCGAAAAAGAACGACATGCTCGGTTTTTCCGACCTCAACAGCATGCTCGGCGGCCAATCGCCGTCGGTGACCGAGATCGGCATCATCAAATCCCGCGCAGTGATCGGCAAAACCGTCGACGACCTGCGCCTGGACATCGACGTCAGCCCCAACACCTTTCCGCTCATCGGCGGCTTTCTCGCCCGGCGTTATCGCGGCGAAACCGACAGCAGCGTCGCCGCGCCGCGTTTCGGCCTGAACAGCTACGCCTGGGGCGGTGAGCGGCTGGAGTTTGCCCGGCTCAATCTGCCGAAAGAACTGCTCGGCAAAAAACTCACGCTGATCGCTGGCGAACAACATCGCTTCCAGTTGCTCGATGACAACGACAACCTGCTGGCCGAGGGCGCGATGGGCGAAGCCTTTGCGCAGGATGGCGTGGAAGGCTTGATCACTCAATTGCAGGCCAATCCCGGCACGCGTTTCGAAGTGGTGCGCAATCCGCGCATCGTGACGATTCAGGGTTATCAGGATGCACTGGATATCTCTGAACAAGGCAAAGAGTCGGGAATCATTCGTCTGGCCCTCGCCAGTGCCGACGCGCCTGAAGCGGTGAAGATTCTCAACAAGATTGCCTCGCTCTACGTCGAGCAAAACGTACGCCGTACCTCGGCGGAAGCGGCGCAGAGTCTGGCCTTCCTGCAAAGTCAGTTGCCGCAGGTCAAACGTGATCTGGCCAAGGCCAGCGATGCCCTCAACGCCTATCAGACCCACGGCAAAACCGTGAACATTTCCCTGGAAACGCAATCGGTGCTGGGTCAGTCCGTGGCGCTGGAAACGCGGATTTCCGAGCTGAAAATGCAGCAGGCGGAAATGGATCGCAAGTTCACCAAACAGCACCCGGCCTATCGCGCGTTGATGAGCCAGATCGGTGAGCTGACCCAGCAGCAGAAGTCGCTGGAAGGCAAAGTCCAGGACTTGCCGGCCACCCAGCAAGAACTGCTCAACCTGACCCGCGATGTCGAAGTCGCCTCGCAGATCTACACGCAGTTGCTCAACAAATCCCAGGAGCTGGACATCGTCCGCGCCGGTGCGGTGGGCAACGTGCGTCTGGTCGATACGGCGGACGTTGACCTGACCAGCCCGGTCAAACCGAAGAAAGCCTTGATCGTGCTGATCGCCACATTCTTCGGCGCCTTCGTCGGTGTCGCGCTGGTGCTGCTGCGCAAATCCCTGAGCCGTGGGCTGGAAGGCCCCGAAGCCATCGAGCAACTCGGTTTGCCGGTGTACGCGTCGATTCCCTACAGCGCGCTGCAACAGGAAGAGGACAACAAAAAGGGCCGCGCCCGCGATGGCGTCGACAAACCGGCGTACCTGTTGGCGCTGCGTAATCCGACCGATCTGTCGATCGAGTCGATCCGCAGCCTGCGCACTTGCCTGCACTTCGCCGGGCTCGATTCGACCAACAACCGCATCATGATTTCCGGACCGAGCCCGCAGGTCGGCAAGACCTTCGTCTCGTCCAACCTCGCCGCAGTCATGGCCTTGAGCGGTCAGCGCGTGGTGCTGATCGATGCCGACATGCGCAAAGGGCATCTGCACAAAACCCTCAACACACCGATCAGCAACGGTTTGTCCGACCTGCTGGTGAAGCGCTGCAGCATCGATCAGGCGATCAACAAAGTCGAAGTCGACAACCTGCATTTCATCAGTCGCGGGCAGGTGCCACCGAATCCGTCCGAGCTGTTGATGCACGCGAACTTCCGCGAATTGCTCGCGCAACTCAGCGAGATGTACGACGTGGTGATCATCGATACGCCGCCGCTGCTGGCGGTGACCGATGCGGCGATTGTCGGCCGTGAAGCGGGCATCAGCCTGATCGTCACGCGCTTCGGGGTGAACCCGGCCAAAGAGATCGAGCTGACCATCCGCCGCTTCGCGCAGAACGGTATCGAGTTGAAAGGCGCGGTGTTCAACGGCGTCGAGAAGCGTGCCGCGAGCTACTACGGCAACGGCGGCTACGGCTATTACAACTACGAATACGCGTCCGACAAATCCTGAGTTTTGGCGATTGTCCTTTCCTGTTTGAAGTGGGTGAGTTGTGAAAAAAATACTGCACGTGGCAGAGACGATCAAAGGTGGCGTCGCAACCGTTATTCGGACGATTTCGGCGTCGCCGGAAGGCGATGCGGCCGACTATGAGTTGGTGTATCTGGTGCCGGAGGATCAGGCCAAAGAACTGCACGGCATCGGTGCGCAACAGATCCGCACCTTCCCGCGCACCGGGCGCAATGTGCCGTCGTTGCTGCGTTTCGCCTGGCGTCTGACGCAAGTGCTGCTCAAGGAAAAACCCGATGTGGTGCATTTGCACAGCACCTTTTCCGGGGTGATTGGCCGCTGCGTCTGCGTGCTGTTGCGTCCGTGGCGCAAACCGAAAATCGTCTACTGCCCGCACGCGTTTTCGTTTCTGATGGAAAGCTCGCCAATCAAGCAGAAGGTCTATGCGTGGATCGAGCGCGTGCTGCAAAAGGTCACCGACGTGATCATTTGCGTCAGCCAGTACGAACTCGATAAAGCCGCGCGCTTCGGCATCGAGCGCAAACGCATGAAGCTGATCTACAACGGCATTCATCACAAGGACGACGCGCCGAAAGCCGCGAGTCCCGAGCCGATTCATCTGCTGTTTGTCGGCCGTCTCGATTACCAGAAAGGCTTCGACGTGCTGCTCAAGGCCTTCGCCAATGTGCAGCGCAACGACCTGAAACTGACGGTGGTCGGCAGCGCGGTCAACGAGGATTCGGTGGAGTGTCCGCCGATGGATTCGGTTGAATACCTGCCGTGGGTCACGCCGAGCGAAGTGCAGGCGCTGTACCAGAAAGCCGATGCGTTGATCGTCCCGAGTCGTTGGGAAGGCTTCGCCATGGTGCCGCTGGAAGGCATGGCCATGGGGCTGCCGGTGATCGCCAGCAATTGCACCTCGCTGCCTGAGCTGGTCACGCACGGCGTGTCGGGCTACGTGTTTCCGTCCGGTGATCACCAGGCGCTGGCCGATGTGTTGGCGCAAATCCAGAAGCCGCGCTTGCTCGATCTCGGCAGCGAAGGGCGCAGCATCGTCCGCGAGCGTTTCAGCGCCGCGTTGATGATTCGCCAGACCTACGACCTGTATCGCGCTCCCACTTTTTAAGTAGAACTCAAGCATATGAACGTAACGATTTTGCATGGCTACAGTGCGTCCAACTCCGGTGACGGCCTGCTCGTCGATCTGGCCATTGCCTTGGTGCAGCGCAACTTTGGCGACGACACCGCGATCAGCGTGGTCGCCTCCGATCCGGATTCTTTCAGCTATCTGCCGCACCCGCGTTTCGACGCGCCGGTCATGGCGGCCAAGGGTCTGGGCCGGGTCAAGCAAGCGGTGTTTCTCAATCAGTCCTACGCCGGGTTGGCGGATCTGTTGCAGAAAACCGATCTGATCGTCGGCGTTGGCGGCGGCTACATGCGCTCGAAAAGCGCTTTCGAACACATCAAGTTGAAGCTCGGCCACGCCAAGCAACTGGAGACCGCGATCCTCAGCAAAGTGCCGTCGGTGTACCTGCCGCAAAGCATCGGCCCGTTCCATGGCGAGAGCAGCAAGATCGTCGAGCATTACGCCAACGCTGATGCGGTGTTCGTGCGTGACAACCGTTCCTCGGCGATTTTCGACGCTTGCGAAAACGTCTACCGCGCGCCGGATCTGGCGGTGCAATCGCTGGCGAGCAAAATCCTCCAGCAACCGAAGTTCACCCGTTGCGCTGCGTCGCCAGCCACGGTGTGCGTGGTGCTGCGCAAACCGCCGGAGTGGAGCAAGGACAAGAAGGTCGCCTACGTGGCCAATCTGAAGTTGCTGCTGCAACGCCTGAAGCAAAAAAGCAAAGTGGTCTGCGCCGTGCAGAGCGCTGTTCGCGGCAACGATGACGGTGCGTTCTATCGAGAACTCGGCATCACTGAAGACTTGTTGTCATTGAAGGCGACCATCGCTAAATACCAGCCCGATCTGGTGATTTCCGTACGTCTGCACGGCGCGATCGAATCGCTGCTTTCCGGCGTGCCGGCGTACCACATCAGCTATGAGCGCAAAGGCTTCGGCGCCTATCAGGACATGGGTGTCGAGGATTGGGTGATCAATGGCGGCGACATCGATGTCGACACCATCATCAGCACGGTTTACGCGCCGAACGCGCTGTCGAATTTCGGCCAGCGCCTGACCGATACCTGCCGTGAAATCGAAGCGAAAACCGTGGCCATGGACGAGATCATCAAGGGTGTCGTTCGATGATATTTCGGCTGCTGCTTCGCGGCGGAGCTTTGGGCGCGAAGTTTTTGCTGGTGTTGGCGATCACCCATTACCTCGGTTATGAGGCGCTGGGTTTTTACGGTGTGGTGGTCGCCGCGTCGTTGATCGCCTCGAAGTTTTACAGCGTCGGTTTCAGTTCCGAGATCAATCGCTTGATCAGCGTCGGCGGAAGTTCGCGCCGCGTGGTCGACAAGGTTTTGCTGTTGTACCTGGCGGTGGGACTGCTGCTGTCGGTGGTGACGGTGCTGATTTATTCACTGTTCCAGACCGTTGAAGCGACGGCGACGCTGATCCTCTGCGTAACCCTGGTTTTGCTCACCGAGCACCTGTCGTTCGAGATCAACTCGTTCGTGTTTTCCGCACAAAAAGCCACGGCCGGCGCACTGCTGTTTTTCATCAAGACCGGTCTGTGGGCGGTGTTGGCGGTGGGCGGGATGATGCTCGGCTGGGTGTCGGGGATTGCCAGTGTGTTGTGGTTGTGGGTCGCGGCGAATGTGCTGGTGATCGTCGCCGGATACTTGATCGTAGTGAACGTGCACAAGGGCCGCGAGAGCTCGACGCTGGCGACGGGTGCGGTGTGGAAGGCCGGGTTGCCGTTCTATCTCGGCACCGGTTTGATCGCGCTGAGTCAGTACGCCGAGCGTTTCCTGATCATCGATCTGGAGCCGTACGCCAGCCTCGGCAAATATGTGTACGCGTGGTCGGCGGCGAACACCTTGCAAGCCTTGTCGTATGCGGTGGTCGCGGTGGTTGGCATTCCGGTGTTGGCCAAGCGGTTTCAGGCCGATCAGCAGGCGTTTACGGTCAAGCAGTTGTTCGTCAATAAATGGGTCATGCGTTCGCTGGTGGTGTCAGCGGCGGTGGCGGTGGCGATTTATCTGTTCTTCAACGTGGTGCTCGATTACGTCGCCACCAACGTGCCGCGTCCGGACAATGCGATTCTTGGCGTGTTGATCTTTTCCTTCGCTTTGCGGGCGATTGGCGACATCGTCTGGGGCGGTTTGATTGCCTCGAAAAACAGCCGTGTCTCGCTTGCCAGCGCGGCGATCTGCCTGCTGGTTTCGGTGCCGGTCAGCTATGTGTTGATCAAGCATTATTCGATTTACGGCGCGGCGTGGGGCAATGTCTTCGCGATCATCGTGCAGCTCGGCGTTATTGCTGTTTTGACGCGCGTGACCGCTGCGAAAAAGGCTGCCGTGTCATGGGCCTGAAGCTGCCGTGCATCGAGTTTCGCGGCAAGCGACTCGATTCGTATGTGTCGTTCCTGATTCTGTTCACCGGGCTGTTTTTGTCGGTGGCCATGCCGCTGCTGATCCCTCGCGATCCGGGGCCGGATGCGATGACCTTGTGGTCGTCCTACGCGCGCGCCGACAACTGCAACTTCTGGAATCCGTTCTCGCCGGATCGCTCGTCCTACGAGTGTTCGGCATTCCTGCTGCGGCCCACCGGGATCAACCTGACCAATGCCTGGGCCTATGGCATGTTCTGCAATTTTTTCCTCACGGCGATACCGGTGGTGGTGTTCCGGCGCATGCCGCTGGCGATCTTCGGCACCCTGTGTCTGTGGGGCATCGTCCGCTCGTTTTTCCTTGAGAACCTGACCAAGGAAATCATTGTGTCGGTGGCGGTGTTGAGCATTTTGCTCAGCTCGCTGACGCGCAAATATCGTGGCGGATTCTTTCTCTCGGCAGTGATTTACGGCGTGCTGATTCGGCCCTACTGGATTCTGTTTTCACTGTCGTGGGTCGGCGTCTGCGTGATGAAAAAGTACGTATCACGCACGACTTTCTTCCTGATGTTGTTCCTGTTCTATCTCGCGGTGGCCATGGCGATTCAGCTGGCGCTGGGCTTCCCGGTGTCGTCGATTCGCGCCAGCAACAACGAACTGCGCACGGCGGGCGAGGAGGGCTCGAAGTCGCTGATCGTCTCGTGGCTCACCGGCAGCGACTTCGTTTCGCAAGCGCTGGACTCGATGATCATCTTCTTCCGCTTGTCGTTCCCGGTGGAGCTGATTCTGCTGTCCGGGCCGGGGCAGGTGATCTTCGTGGCGTTGATGATCATGACCGCGCTGCTGCTGTTCAAAGTCATCACTTCGACCGATTACAAAGGCGCGCCGATCCAGACCAAACCCAAGGAACTGATCGCGATTCCGCTGGCGTTTCTGTTGGTGCAGGGTTTGTTCGAGCCGGACTTCGGCTCTTTCGCCCGGCACTTTTCGATGGTGGTGCCGGTGCTGTTCGTGGGGCTGGGCTTGATGCTGCGGGCGAACAAACCGGTGCAGGTTGAATCAAGAATTCTGAATTGAGGCAGGTGCTTTATGTCGAGCAAGAAAAAGTCCCTGGAGATTGAAACCCTGCGCGGTCTGGCGTGCCTGCTGCTGGTGCTTTACCACGTCATCGGGCCGTTGGGCGGCGGGTTGAAGATCGATATCGGCTCGCCGTTCCGGGTGATCGCCGACTCGATGGTGTACGTGCGCATGCCGCTGTTCACCTTTATTTCCGGGTATATCTATTCGATCTACAAAATCCGTGGCAACGACTTTTCCGCGTTTTTCAGCGGCAAGGTGCGGCGCCTGATCGTGCCGTTGTTTTGCGTCGGTGTGCCGTTTTCGGTGCTGCAAGCGGTGGGGCCGGGAGTGAACAAGGACGTCGGCGTGATCGACGCGTTGCTGTCGTTCTGGGTGCCGATCAACCACTTCTGGTTTTTGCAGGCGGTGTTCATCATTTTCATGTTCGTCGGGTTGTTGGAATGGCGCGGGATGCTGCGTTCGGCGACGCGCTTGTATGGGTTGTTCGCGTTTGCGGCGCTGTTGTTTTTGCTGCCGCCGTTCAAGCTTGATGCGTTCGGGATTAACGGTGCGATCTACCTGCTGCCGTTTTTTGTTGCGGGGATGATCGGGCAGGAGAATGTCGAGGCGCTGAAGCAACGTTTCGCGATGATCGGGCCGGTGGTGTTTGTGCTGATTTCGCTGACGTTGCTGTATGTGGCGGCGCTGGATCGTGAGCTGATTGTTGATCGCCGCAGCTTGATTGGTTTGACGGTGGGGTGTGTGTCTTGCTTTGCGTTGTTGTCGAGTGGCATGCGCTCGAAGGCGTTGACCTGGTTGGGTGGGTATTCGTATGCGATTTTTCTGTTTCATGTGCTGTTTGCGGCGACGTCGCGGGTGGTGCTGGGGCGGTTGGGTGTGAAGGATGAGAGCCTGCTGGTGTTGGGTGGGTTGAGCGTTGGGCTGCTGGGGCCGGTGGTGTTGTCGATGGTGTTCAGCCGGTTTAATTTCACCTCGGTGTTGTTTCTTGGTGAGCGTGCGGCGGTGAAGAAACCTGTGGCGGTCATTGCCCCGGTGGTGCCGGTTCAGAATAGCTAGAAGCTTCGCGAGCAGGCCCGCTCCCACAGTGGATATCGAGATCTCCTGTAGGAGCTGCGGCACGCTGCGATCTTTTGCTGTTGCTTCTAAAGATCAAAAGATCGCAGCGTGCCGCAGCTCCTACAGGGGGATTTGGGTATGACGCCGATCCAGTGTGGGAGCGGGCTTGCTCGCGAAGGGGCCCTTACGGACGGAAGGAAATTTTGCATGTTGGCAGTGAATGACGCTCAACCCGTTGCAGCGTCGGTGGTTGAGGTGGGTGATGCGCGTGAGCGTTTTGCCCAGTGGCGTGAGGGCAAGGCCGGCAAGGTGTTGTCGGTCTCGGTGATCGGCGACAGTTACAGCGCCGGCCAGGATTTCTATCTGAACAAACTGGTGCAGCGCGTGGCCGGGGAAGTAGGTTTTGCCGGGCCTGGCTATGTCGGCTTCAATCACGGCGCTGCGCTGGGCGGCACGCATTTCAAATACACCCGCAGCAGTGAAAAATACTTCGGCGGGGACTGGACGGTTTCAGGTCTGGGCCAGGCGAGTCCGGACAGCCGCACGGTGAAGGGCCGGCCAGGTGCATGGCTGCAAGTCGACGCCAGCCCGACACCTGCGATCAACACCGCCGTTACTCAGGCTAAATTGCTTTACCTGGGCAATGGCGAACCTGCCGAGATCCGCTATCGCTGGTCAGCCTCAGAAGATTGGCAGCCGATGACGTTGGCAGGTTCTGGCGTTCAGGAAGCAACCCTCTCGGGTCTTCCGGCAGCAGCAGACTGGTCATTCAAACTGGAAGTTACCAAAGGCACGCCAACCCTGTTCGGCCTGTGGATGAGCAACGATCAGAACGGCGTGCGCGTCTCGAAACTCGCAGCGTCCGGCGCTGCATCCGCTGACTTCTATCACAACGATGCGCAATGGCAGACCCAGTGGAAAGCCGCTGTGTCGAAGATCCCTGCCGATGTTTACCTGATTATGCTCGGTGGCAATGATCAGGGGTTTGGCGTTAAACCCGCGCAGTATCTGCAGAACGTTCAAGGTCTGGTGGGCATGCTTCGCGAGATTCAACCGGCGGCGAGTATCAACCTGATCATGCGTCAGGACACCACACGTTCGAGCGCTTATCCGATGTCGGCGTATGCGCAGGTGCTTGAGCCTTGGGCGCGGGAGCAGCGGTTGGGTTACGCCAACCTGCAATGTGCATTCGGCCCTGACGTGAAGCGCTACGCTGCTGCGATGATCGGCCCGGACAAGATTCATCCGCTGCCGGCAACGGGCGGGAAGGTGATTGCGGATTACTTCTTCGGCTGGATCACTGGCGCCAACAATCGCTGCGCCGCCGCCCCACAATGATCGTTCCCACGCTCTGCGTGGGAATGCATCCTGTGACGCTCCGCGTCATCCGGCGCAGGGACGCGGAGCGTCCCGGGCGGCATTCCCACGCGGAGCGTGGGAACGATCAGGTCAGTCTTGCGTGAAGGCGTCGACTTGTTCGAGCAATTCCGCAAGCTTCTGCGGCATCAACCGCGCATCACAACGGGTTTCCACGTTGATGATGATCGCCGGGTCGTTGCAGCAAATCCGCACGCGGAAGCGCCAGTCGCTGAAGATCACTTTCAGCCCATCAGTGTCATCCATCTCCAGCGCCTGCTCGCCATAGCGCTTTTTCAAATGCGCGAGCAGCGGATACGGATCGCGCAGCGGCCGGCGAATATCCCCGGACGCCGGGAACACGCCAATCCGCTCCACCAGCAAAATCGTGCCCAGCCAGGTTTCGTTGGCGCTGGGCAACGGCTGATGGCGTGACAACCAACTCATCACCCCGAGGTTGCCCACCTCGCGTTCAATCTCTACGGAATGTTGTGCAATGTTCATGGTGGCCTGCCTGAAATGAAAAGGAGGGAGCCGTCTCAGCGGCCCTTGAGGTAGACGTTTTCGTAGCAGAAATTGGTCGCCTGCAAGTAACCCTCGGCGTCGCCGCAGTCGAAGCGCAGGCCCTTGAATTTGTAAGCCAGCACGCAGCCGTTCTGCGCCTGTTTCATCAACGCGTCGGTGATCTGGATTTCGCCGCCCTTGCCCGGTTGGGTGTCGGCGATCAGGTCGAAAATGTCCGGCGTGAGGATGTAGCGACCGATGATCGCCAGGTTCGACGGTGCGTCTTGCGGCGCCGGTTTTTCCACCATGTTGTTGACGCGGTAGATGCCGTCGGAAATCAGCTCGCCGGCGATGACGCCGTACTTGTGGGTCTGGTCGGCCGGGACTTCCTGAATCGCGACGATCGAGCAGCGGAATTTCTTGTACAGCTGAATCATCTGCGTCAGCACGCCGTCGCCTTCAAGGTTCAGGCACAGGTCGTCGGCCAGTACCACGGCGAATGGCTCGTCGCCAATCAACGGGCGACCGCTGAGGATCGCGTGGCCGAGGCCCTTCATTTCCACCTGACGGGTGTAGGAGAAGGTGCAGGTGTCGATCAGCTCGCGAGTGCCGGCCAGAAACTTCTCTTTCTCGGTGCCGCGAATCTGATGTTCAAGTTCGTAGCTGATATCGAAATGGTCTTCCAGCGCACGCTTGCCCCGGCCGGTGACGATGGCCATGTGTTGCAGGCCAGCGTCCCGTGCTTCTTCAACGGCGTATTCGATCAACGGCTTGTTGACGATCGGCAGCATCTCTTTCGGCATGGCTTTGGTGGCCGGCAAGAAACGCGTGCCGTAGCCGGCAGCGGGGAACAAACATTTACGAATCATAAAAGTATCCTGGACAGTCATGGAACACAGGCGACGCATGCAGGCCATTACTTCGGTCTGCAAGTTTCAATGATGATTGAAGGCTTACTTTAATACCTGAGTCAGGTTATTAATGGCAATTGTTCATGGGGATAAAAGCCGACAATGTTATGAGATGTCGGTGAGTGCGTGATTAGTTATTTTTAGTCGGTATCTGTTGATAGTGATTCGTGCACTTGCAGTGCTAATAAGTAGCGGGCAATACAGTGTGACCTGCAAAAATATTTATTGCCAGTCATTGAACTAGTTTTGTTTTCGGTTGTTGTCGTTCGTTTGTGTGGATTGCGACACATATCCATGCAGTCGGGCTTGACACGCTACTTGGCATTTATCAAATGACGGATCGCGCCATGAAGATTCTCGTGACCGGCGGTGCCGGCTATATCGGTTCGCATACCACACTTGCGTTGCTGGAAGCAGGTTATGAAGTTGTTGTGCTGGATAATCTTTGCAACAGCAGCGATGCGGCGTTGCATGCCGTAGAAGCCATCTGCGGCAAGAGTGCCTGGATGATTCGCGGCGATGTCTGTGATCGGGCCTTGCTCGACCGGATTTTCCGCGAACACAACATTGAGGCCGTGCTGCATTTCGCCGGTCTCAAGGCCGTGGGCGAAAGCGTGCGCAAGCCGCTGGAGTATTACGAAACCAACGTCAGCGGCAGCATCACGCTGTGTCAGGCAATGGCGGCGGCGGGGGTGTTTCGTCTGGTGTTCAGCTCGTCCGCCACGGTGTACGGCGAACCCGAGCAGATGCCCATTCGCGAAGATTTTCCTACCGGCAATCCGACCAATCCCTACGGCCAGTCCAAACTGATCGTCGAGAACGTGTTGCGCGACCTCAGCCAGGCCGAACCGCGCTGGAGCATCGCTTTGCTGCGCTACTTCAACCCGATCGGTGCCCACGACAGCGGGCAGATGGGCGAAGACCCCAACGGTATCCCCAACAATCTGGTGCCTTACATCAGTCAGGTCGCGGTCGGCAGCCTTCAAGAGCTGTCGATTTTCGGTAACGACTACCCGACGATCGATGGCACCGGGGTGCGCGATTACATCCATGTGGTCGACTTGGCGGACGGCCATCTGAAGGCGCTGCAATCGATTGCCGGACGCACTGGCATTCACACCTGGAACCTCGGCACCGGCGACGGCTACAGCGTCCTGCAAGTGCTCCATGCCTTCGAACAGGCCTGCGGGCAACCGGTGCCATACCGGATGATGCCGCGTCGTTCCGGCGATATTGCCGAGAGTTGGGCCGACGCCTCCAAGGCTGCCAAAGAACTTGGCTGGAAAGCCACGCGCAGTTTGCAGGACATGGTCACCGACACCTGGCGCTGGCAATCCATGCATCCCAATGGTTACTTGGAATGATGGCCATTTAAAGTCCAATGTTATTTTCAGTCAGGTTGTTAGATTCCGTCGGGAAATTACACTGGCAATGCCTTTTGCAAGTCCGTAGATATAAACCTGCCGTTCGACTTTTATCAGTTGGGTAAGACTGTGAAAGAACAACGGATCTTGTTCGCGCTATTTGCGGGCTTGAACGCTACCACCTCTAACACACGCCGGTTTTTTAACAGGCTGAATGTTAGAAAGGAGTTGTTATGAAAAAAGTGATGGCAGTTGCCCTGTTGACGATGTTGAGCAACTGGGCTGCCGCCGCTGAAGCACCGCTAACTGCGGTGACCAATGTAGGTGGCAACGTGGCGGCTTCTCAAGCGCCGGCAGCCAGTACTGCAATGGTCGCCAGTGCAGTCGCGGCGTCTAACAGCGGTGGCAGTGCCAACGGCGGTACCACCGGTACAACGGGTACCACCGGTACAACCGGCACGCATAACTAACAGGAAGTTCTGTTAGTGCAGTACAAGGTCGCCCGACGTGAGTCGGGTGACTTTGTTTTTGGATTCGCCCTTGAATAGCGTAGTGCCATTATGACTCGTAGTGTTTATCTTTTAATGTTGGCAAGTCTCGCTTTGCAAGGTTGCATGTTTTCCCCCGGTCAATACCTGAGCACCCAGGACATTACGCGTCAGGGTGCCAGTGAAAGCAGCCGGGTCGAGCTGATTCCGATCACGCCCAAGCTGATTGCCATGAACCGCGCCACGCAGAAACGTGAGTCGCTGCCGGCAGAGTTGTTGGCGACGTCCGCGGAATACCGCATCGGCAACAACGACGTGCTGTACATCACCGTGTGGGATCACCCGGAACTGACCGCACCGTCCGGCGCGCAACAACAGATCGATGCCAACGGCCGCCTGGTGCGCTCCGATGGCACGCTTTACTACCCGTTTATCAAGGAAGTTCAGGCCACCGGCCGGACTATCCAGCAACTGCGCTCGGACATCGAACAACGGCTGTCGGCGTTCATCGCCGAGCCGCAGGTGGATGTCGCGGTGTTGCGTTTCGCCAGCCAGAAAGTCGTGGTCACCGGTGCCGTCACCAAGGCTGGCCCACAAGCGATTTCCACCAACCCGCTGAGCGTGGTCGAGGCGCTGGGCACTGCCGGCATCGACACCAATAATGCCGACTTGTCCGGGCTGCTGCTCAACCGCAAGGGCCGGGTGTATCCGCTCAATCTGGATTCGCTCAATCAAGCGGATTCCGAGTTGCAGAACGTCTACCTCAAGGGCGGCGATCAGCTGTATCTGCCGTACAACGACAACAAGCGCATTTACGTGATGGGCGAGGTCAATCAGCCGCGCGCGTTGAGCTTCAAGACGGCGACGATGAACCTTTCCGACGTGCTCGGTTCGGTCGGCGGCTTGAGCCAGACCACCTCCAACGGCAACGCGGTGTACGTCATTCGCGGCGTGGAAAACCTCGATGTCGAGCCGGCAAAAATCTATCAACTCGAAGCCGAATCGCCGACCGCCATGGCGCTCGCTTCGCACTTCGAAGTGCGTCCTCAGGACGTTGTGTATGTCGGCCCTGCCAACGTGACTCGCTGGAACCGTCTGATCAGCCAACTGGTGCCGTCGGCATCGATTGTCGGCACTGGCGCTTCCGCTGCGAAGAACTGGAGCGAATACAGCAACAACAGCAAATAAGGCCGCCCGTTCGTGAAAATATTGAAAATCGGCGTCTGCCTGATGGCGGCCGCGTTGCTGTGCGGCTGTAACCCGCTGATGAGCGCGTCGCTGAACAACTTGAAGGCCGCGGTCGTCGGCCCGGATGAAGTCGAGGTGACGCCCGCCGAAGTGGCCGGGGTCAATTACCCGCAACTCAAACTGACCACACCGTCCGGCTCCGGCGTTTTGGCGCTGGTGCGCGAGCGCGAGGATCTGCAATTCTGGGTCGCTTCCGGCAAACAAGTGTTGTTGCTGCGCGATGGCCTCGCCGTGCGCAGCATTGGCCTCGGTCTGGAAGGCGATCTCGATGGCACACGCCTGGCTGACAACTCGCCGTTCAAACGAGGCCTGCATCAAGTGCCGGATGGTTTTACCACGCGGCGCTGGATCGATCTCTACAAGGGCCAGGAAGTGGGGGTGATCGTCAACAGTCGCTTCACCCGCCGCGCCACTGAAACCCTGACCATTCTGGACAAGGACTACGCCGTGCTGCGTGTCGACGAGCAGATTGATGCGCCGGCCATTGGTCTCAGTGCGACCAACCGTTATTGGGTCGATCCGCGTGACGGTTTCATCGTGCAGAGCGAGCAGCAACTCACTTCGCAACTGCGTGTGAAGCTCGTGCAACTGACCCCTGATCGCAGGCATTTGCCGTGAAGCGCCTGAGGGTTTTTTCCGCTTTTTTGCTGTTGATCGCCAGTGCGAGTCAGGCCGCCGTCATTGTCAGCGGCGATGTCGCCAACCCGGGCCCGGTCGAGTTGCCGGCGGGTGGGCGTTTGCTCGATGTGATCAGCGTTGCCGTTCCGAATGCCGAAGGTTATTGGCTGGCGGGCGGCTTGCTGCGCCAATCGCTGATCGAGCAGCAGACGCGGCTGAAGGTCGGCGTGCTGTTCGATCTCGATGTGCTGCGGCGCATGGCGTTGCTCTTCGACAGACCGAGCCGGGCGGCGCTGGCGCAGCGTGTTGCCGACGAGGTTCGGCAGATGCCGGTGACCGGGCGGCAGATTGCCGATCTCGATCCTGTGGCGCTGGAAGTCGGCTTCGCCCGCAACATCCGTCTCGACGATGGCGATCGGCTGATCTACCCGACACGCGTCGATGAGGTGGAAGTGGTCGGTGCTGTCGACGCGCCGTGTCACCTGCCGTATCAGCCGTTGCAGGAAGCTCGCGAGTACCTGCAAGGCTGTGCGATTTCCAGCGATGCCGAGGCCGATTATCTGTGGCTGATCCAGCCCAATGGCGCTTCGCAGCGCGTCGGTATTGCGCATTGGAATCGCGAGTCCGGGCACTTTCCCGTGGCCGGCAGCAAGATTCTGGTGCCGCTGAAAAATGATGATCTTGATCCGCCTATCCCTGAGCTGAATCAGCAGTTGGCCGAATTTATTGCCACGCAGCTGGCCGAGGTGGTTCGTTGAAGTTACGTTTTGCAGCTGTGTTGTTATTGCCCTGTGGTCTGGCTCATGCAGAGCCGCGCATTACCCAGAATGACTTCGGCGGCGCCGGTCTGTGGCAGACGCCGACCGCACGCATGGCCCCGGCCGGCGAGTTGAGCGTCAATGCCAACCGCACCGATCCGTACAGCCGCTACAGCGTTTCGTTGCAGCCGCTGGACTGGCTCGAAGGCTCGTTTCGCTATACCGCGATCACCAACCGGCCGTACGGCTCTGAGGCCCTCAGCGGCAGCCAAAGCTATAAGGATAAGGCGGTCGACGCCAAAGTCCGGCTGTGGCAGGAGAGCCACTGGGCGCCGGAAGTGGCGTTGGGCTTCCGGGATATCGGCGGTACCGGTTTGTTCTCCAGTGAGTTTTTCGTCGCCAACAAACGCTTCGACAATTTTGATTTCAGCGCCGGCATCGCCTGGGGTTACATCGGTAATCGCGGCGACTTCGACAACCCGTTGGGCTTCGCCAGTGATCGCTTCAAAACCCGTCCGGAAACCGAAGGCACCGGTGACGTCAACGCGGGTTCGTACTTTCGTGGTCGGCCTTCGCTGTTCGGCGGTGTGAGCTATCAGACGCCGTGGGATCGCCTCAGTCTGAAGCTCGAATACGAAGGCAACGATTACAAGAACGAGCCGAAGGACAACGAGATCAAACAGGACTCGCCGATCAACCTCGGCGCAGTGTTCAAAGTCACTGATTCGATCGACCTCAGCGCGGCGTGGGAGCGCGGTAATACGGCGATGTTTGGCGTGACTTTTCACACCAATTTCGTCAGCCGCAAAGCGCCGGCGAAGACCTACGACCCGACCCCGGAACCGCTGCCGGCGAAGGCACCGACCACGTCGATGGAGCAGGTTGACTGGGCCAACGTCTCGCAGCGCTTGCAGCAGAATGCCGGCTACAAAGTCGAGCGCATTGCCCAGCGCGATTCCGAGCTGATCGTGTATGGCGAACAGCAGCGTTACTTCCATTCGTCCAAGGCAGTCGGGCGTGCAAGCCGGATTCTCGATAACAGCGTCAACGACGATATCGACTGGTTTACCGTGGTCAACAAACGCTACGACCTGCCCCTGGAAGAAACCAGCGTGCCGCGCCAGACCTTCCGCGAAGTGATCAACAACGAGGAACCGCTGCAGTCGCTGCACCGCACCACCGAGATCAACCCAGCGATGCCACACAACGAGAAAACCCTCTACACCGAAGCGCCGCAGCATTTCAGTTACGGCGTCGGTCTGGGCTTCAAACAGAACGTCGGCGGCCCGGATGGTTTGCTCTATCAATTCAGTGCCGATGCGGATGCGGAATACCGCTTCAATCGCAACACTTGGTGGAGCGGTCTGCTCAGCGCCAATCTGGCGAACAACTTCGACAAATTCACCTACGACGCACCGAGCGGATTACCGCGTGTGCGCACGGATTTGCGCCAGTACCTGACCACCTCCGATGTGACCATGCCGCTGTTCCAGGTCAGCCACGCCGAGCAGTTGGATAAAGACCTCTACGGCATGGTGTACGGCGGTTATCTGGAGTCGATGTTTGCCGGTGTGGGCGGGGAGGTGTTATTCCGCCCGACCGGTGAACGCTGGTCGGTGGGCGCGGATCTGAACTGGGTGCGCCAGCGTGATTTTGATCAGGGTTTGGGTTTGCGTGATTACTCGGTGGTGACCGGGCATATCACCGGCTACACGGATCTGCCGTTTGATACGTTAGCAGCCGTCAGTGTCGGTCGTTATCTGGCGGGGGATTGGGGCGGTACGGTGGATATCTCTCGCGAGTTTTTCAACGGCGTGCGCTTTGGTGCGTGGGCGACGATCACCACGGCCAACAGCGCGGAATACGGTGAAGGTAGCTTCGACAAAGGCCTGTACCTGTCGATCCCGTTCGACGAAATGATGAGCATGTCGACCATGCGCCGCGCCAACCTGGTGTGGGCCCCGTTGACCCGAGACGGTGGCGCCAGACTGAGCCGCAGCTTCCAGCTGCACTCGATGACGGATAGCCGGGAAGGGGACATGTTCTATCGCAACTTCGAGAAAATCACCGAGTAACCCGTGATCTTTGTGGGAGCAGAGTTTGCTCGCGAAGGCGTCCGCACATCCAGCACCGATGTTGCCTGACCCACCGCTTTCGCGAGCAAGCTCACTCCCACAATGATCTGTGGCATTCCCACTATCCCGTGATCAACACAAATCCCCTGTTGGAGCCGAGCTTGCTCGCGAAGGCGTCGGCACATTCAACATTGATGTTGCCTGACTCACCGCTTTCGCGAGCAAGCCCGCTCCCACACTGATTTGGGGTATTCCCACTATCCCGAGACCAACACAAATCCCCTGTGGGAGCGGGCTTGCTCGCGAAGGCGTCGGCCCATTCAACATTGATGTCGCCTGAATCACCGCTTTCGCGAGCAAGCCCGCTCCCACAAGGGATATTGGCCGAACCGAAAATCCCGATTCCAGCCCAAATCCCAGACACAAAAAAGGGGACTTTCGTCCCCGTGCATTTGCGCAACCGGCCTCAGTAAATATCCTTCGACAACAACGTAAACGGTGTCTTCACCAGGATCTTCAGATCCAGCCACAACGACCAGCTGTTGATGTACTGCAGGTCAATCTCGACACGCTTCTGCATCTTGTCGATCGTGTCCGTCTCGCCCCGGCAGCCGCTGATTTGTGCGAGCCCGGTGATCCCCGGTTTAATCCGGTGGCGTGCCATGTACGCGAGGATTTTCCCCGAGTAGAAGTGGTTGTGCGCCACCGCATGTGGACGCGGCCCGACCAGTGCCATATGCCCTTGCAGCACGTTGAACAGCTGCGGCAATTCATCCAGCGAGGTGCGACGGATAAAGCGTCCAACCGCAGTAATGCGCGAGTCGTTACGGCTGGCCTGTTTCACTTCGCGGTCGTCGTGCACGCTCATCGAGCGGAATTTCCAGACCTTGATCACCTTGCCGTTCCAGCCATGGCGATCCTGCTTGAAAAACACCGGCCCCGGCGAGTTGAGCTTTACCGCCAGCGCGATGATCAGCAGGATCGGGCTCAACGCGATGATCGCCAGCAACGCCACGGTTTTTTCAACCAGACTTTTGCTCAACGCAGCGGTAGGGCGACTGGTCAGCGGGCTTTCGTTCAAGTAGATCGCCGGCAGACCATCCACCACTTTTACCGAGTGATTGAGCAGCGTCAGCGCGTTCAGATCCGGCACCCAGACCACATCAACGTTGGCGCCGAGCAAATCGACATACATCGCCTCGATCTGCGCCGCTTCGCACAGCGGCAGCGTGATGTACAAACGGCGGATGTCGTGTGCTTCGATCAGCTCCAGCAATTGCTCCTGAGCGCCAACGACGCGCGGTGCATCCGAGGCCAGAGCGGGCAGGGTGCCGTTGCTCACCAGTCCCACCAGCGGCAGGTTTTCCGAGAGGCTGAGCTTCTTCGCCAAGCCCAGCGCCAGTTCGCCAGTGCCAACGATCAGCGTCTTGTGCTCACTTTTACGCGAGCGCTGGTAGTACTTCGAAAACGCATGCAACGGTGCGTACAAAAACGCCTGACCGAGGAAGCCGTACACGGCCCAGCTCAGAATCACCTGCCGCGAAAACAACTCGTCGGCCTGGCAGACAAACGCGATGCAGGCCAGCGCTGCCATGGTCATCGACCAACCCATGAACAACCGACCCAACCCGGTCAGGTAGTTGTCGCGTTTGCGATAAACACCGCTAAACGTATAAGCCGGCACCGAAGCCAAAACCGCCAGGGTTGCGCACATCCGGTAATAGAACGCGACGCTTCCTGTGTGCTGTTCAGCCAGTACGAACAACAGCGTTACAACGAAGCCCTGCGCCAGCGCCCATTGGCCCCAAAAGGTCAGTCCCTTGAGGCCCGTGCTTCGATTGATACTAAGAGAAAGATCCATACGATATCCCCAAAAGACGTCCATTCAGGTTTCAACAGTTGAAATCCGAGTTGTTAAACAGGCTTATTGTTTTTGTTGTAGCGAGTGTCCTGAGGTAACAACGCCGATAGGTCGAACTGTCGTCAGTCAATAGACTAAGTTATTGGCGATAAGGGTGTCTGACGAGTTCTAACAAGATGGCACAGTGCCAACTTTTAAATATTTAAAAGCTGATTGTTAGAAAAGGTCGAATAGCAGGGGGTGAATAAAGGATGTCGTATTTGTTACTGTTGGAGGGGTGGAGGCAGGGAGTGTTAATTAAAGGAGGGAGTTGAAACCAAACAGAGTGCTCTTGTTGTTTTTGTAATCGCACTTTTATCTGTTTATCTGGTCTGGGCGGTCGGCTGTGTTTAGGCGACGACTTCCTGGATGAGGCAATAACCACGGTTTCTGACCGCGCGGAACAGTCGTTCACCCTTACTGGCCATTTTGAACTTGTCTTGCAGGCGGCTCAGGCACATCTCCAGACCGCGATATTGCTCCGGCTCTCGGCCGATGCTCAGAATCAACTCGTCTCGACTGACAACCCGTTCTTCATGGCTGAGCATTTTTTTGACCAGTGCTGTTTCAAGTCCGGTGAGACTGATCTCGACATCGTCTTTGACGAGTGCGCCTTGATCGTTGTCCAGATGCCAGGTTTCGTTGCCAGGCGTATCGTCAGCATTGGCGGGAATTAGCTCGCCGGTTACCGATGGATTGCTCTGAAAGGGATTAGCGATTTGCGCGGCTCGCCATTCGGATTCGAGGGTGGCGATGATTTTCTGGGTGTCATATTCAATCGTGCGTGCGACGTTCTTTCGACTAACGCTTGGGTATGTGAACTCCATCACAGTCGGGGCGGAAGAGGGCGAAGCGGAGCCTTCAATAAACATTTGTGCCTGAGACGTGCCAAATGAATTGAAGCGTTCACTGGACAGAATGCTTTCCAGTTCACGTTGCGACGTTGTGCTATTAGTCACGACAACAAAATATTTTCTTGGGAGGGTTGTACTAGTTTCCATGTCTCTCTCCTGAATACACACCAAAATTGGCTAAAAAGGGTCAATCGGCAGGCGAGCAATGACTTCCTCGGAAGTAATCGATAGGCAGGGTCTGGGCCCAATGATGGCCCTCGATAAGTTCCACTCGATCTGCTGCTATGTTATGGAGTTATTGTTATGGTTAGTGTTGTCGCGCTCATTCAGTCGCTGGATTTCTAATAGGCGTGCAGTACAGATAAAACGATAGCGTTGCATGGGACGATCCTTCGTACGTATGCAAAAGGGATGGCTGCCCTTGAGTCAGGCAGTCGATATCAGACCCCGCAGCAGGCGATAGCCATGGCCGCGGATGCTCTGAATCGCGTTGGTACCATACATGTCCTTGATTTTTCCACGCAAGCGGCTGATCGATTTCTCCAGCGCTCGAGGGTCGTAGAAATTGGGGTTGAGGCCCATGATGTTGGCAATTTCATCATGGCTCAGAATGTGGTTATGAGTTTGCGCAAAGGCTTCGAGGATCTTCATTTCGGCAAACGAGATATCAAGTTTCTGGCGGGAGCCCATCAGGCAAATGCGCGTCGGGTCGAGTGTCAGATTGATATCGCGTTGCCACTCTTCACTGTTGAAGAACTCGGCAAGCAACTCGGCGCTGTCCTCAGAGAGGGTATTGAGTTTGATACAAAAGTCAGCGCCGGCCAGAAAATACTTGATCTTGTTGAAGGCGCCGCGCCCAGTGATCACTGCGCAAATGATCGGTTTCAAGTTGTCGCTGCGAACGCTTTGCACCAGCGCAAGATTGTCTTCGAGGGCCTGAGGGCTGTCGATGACCAGGAAAATGGCGCGATACCCAGAATAATCATTCTGCAGAAATGAACGAGTGTACGAGTCGACCTCTAGTGCCATATCGCTACGCACATGCCTGGCCACCAGCGTTCTAAAATGTTCGGCCACGCCACGGGTACGACCCAAAGTGAGAACACCGGGGTCGTCGTTTTGCGGGCGCGGACTTCTAGTCGCTAAGTTCCCAGAGAGCATCATGCATTGACTCGAATTAAGTGCTGACATCGGGATGTTAAAGCACCGGTTCTCATCTGTGACTGACAATTGGTAACATTCACGCACTTTTTAGACGTGGCTCCCGAGTTTTCTAACAATAATTAAGCTTTTCAAGCTTTTAGTTGATTTTGTCAGGTAGGTGAACTAGCACTTAGATGGTGGCGATATGCAATGGTGCCACTATTTTGAATCGCTGGCCATCGCTTTGTTAATGTCCAATTGCCATTGTTTGGCCATCTGCGTGAATGTGAGATTCATCACACTTTATTGGCTGGACTAACTTTTTGCCACTAAGCCCCTAAATATTGTCTGCGTAGTTCGTCGTCCGACGATTACTAACATGGCTTGAGTGTGGCATTTCATTAGACCTATTCTTTCGGGATCAAAAGATCGCAGCCTTCGGCAGCTCCTACAGGGGAATGCATTTCAAATGTAGGAGCTGGCGAAGGCTGCGATCTTTTGATCTTTCATTTTGGCCAATTGTTTAATTGCAGATACTCAAGCCCTGAGTGTTATTACCCGGTCGCTCACACGAGCGCTCTGACGGAGGATTAATGGATTTCTGGACTTTTTTCCAGGTGTTGATATTGGGTGCGGTAGAAGGCCTGACCGAGTTCTTGCCCATCTCCAGTACCGGCCACCAGATCATCGTCGCCGACCTGCTCGACTTTGGTGGCGAACGCGCCATGGCGTTCAACATTATTATTCAACTGGGTGCCATCCTCGCCGTGGTCTGGGAGTTCCGCCCGAAGGTCTTCGAAATCATCAAAGGCCTGCCCACTGAGCGCAATGCACAACGCTTCACCGTCAACTTACTGATCGCCTTTCTACCCGCCGTTGTACTCGGCGTGCTGTTCGCCGACACCATCCACCATTACCTGTTTAACCCGATCACCGTCGCCGTGGCGCTGGTGGTGGGGGGCGTGGTGATGCTGTGGGCCGAACAACGCAGTCATGTGATCAGCGTCGAGCACGTCGACGACATGCGCTGGTCTGACGCGCTCAAGGTCGGTTTCGTACAGTGCCTGGCGATGATTCCCGGCACCTCGCGTTCCGGCTCGACCATCATCGGCGGCTTGCTCTTCGGCCTGTCACGCAAAGCCGCTACCGAGTTCTCGTTCTTCCTCGCCATGCCAACCATGGTCGGCGCCGCCGTGTATTCCGGCTACAAATACCGCGACTTGTTTCAGCCCAACGACCTGCCGGTGTTCGCGCTCGGCTTCATCACCGCGTTCATCTTCGCGATGATCGCCGTGCGCGGTTTGCTCAAGTTTATTGCCAACCACAGCTATGCCGCGTTCGCGTGGTATCGGATCGCGTTTGGTTTACTGATTCTGGCGACGTGGGCGTTTGGTTGGGTCAACTGGACAGCGGCAGCGGCGGGGTGAAGGTCAAGCCAGGCGGATCAAACCGCCTGGTTGAAACTGGGGGAGGGCATCAACGCCCTTCAAGCAACTCGGCGGCTTGATCCAGCAACGCCAGCGGATCCTTGGCCTTGTGAATATCCACCGACAACAACTGACGGAATTTACGCGCCCCCGGGAACCCCGTGCCCAGGCCCAGCACATGCCGCGTGATGTGATGCATCGCGCCGCCGGCCGCCAAATGCTCGGCTATATAAGGACGCAATTGCGCCAACGCCTCAGCCCGACTGATCACCGGCGCCGAACTGCCGAACAACTGCTGATCCACCTCCGCCAGCACATACGGATTGTGATAAGCCTCGCGCCCCAACATCACGCCGTCGAACGTCTGCAAATGCTCATGGCAAGCCTCCATCGTCTTGATCCCGCCGTTCAGCACAATTTCCAACTCCGGAAAATCCGCCTTCAACTGCGCCGCCACGTCATAACGCAACGGCGGAATGTCGCGATTCTCCTTCGGCGACAACCCCTCCAGAATCGCAATCCGCGCATGCACGGTAAAACTCGTGCACCCGGCATCGCGGACGGTGCCGACGAAATCGCACAGCTCTGCGTAACTGTCGCGACCATTGATGCCGATGCGGTGCTTGACCGTTACTGGAATTGACACCGCGTCACGCATGGCCTTGACGCAATCCGCCACTAACTGTGGGTGACCCATCAGGCAGGCGCCAATCATGTTGTTCTGCACACGATCGCTTGGGCAGCCGACGTTGAGGTTTACTTCGTCGTAACCGTGCTCTTGCGCCATGCGTGCGCAGGCGGCCAGGTCGAGGGGAACACTACCGCCGAGTTGCAACGCCAATGGATGCTCGGCTTCGTTGTGACGGAGGAAACGTTCGTGATCGCCGTTGAGGAGAGCGCCGGTAGTGACCATTTCTGTGTAGAGCAGGGCGTTCTTCGACAGGAGGCGTAGGAAGTATCTGCAATGCCTATCGGTCCAATCCATCATGGGTGCGACGGAGAAGCGGCGGGAGAGTGGGGCAGGTGCTGCGGTGATAGGGGACATTGGCGATTCTGGATTGGGTGGGGCTGGGAGGTGGGGAGTTTATCAGGATTGGGCTATTGGGGCTGAGTCGACTCTTACGAGCGGTTGTTCGATCGCTCGAGGCGAGCAGAACTCCTCCTCCCCATATTTTAGAGTTTCGGCATCGGGTTAACGTATGCATTGGGGATGTGCGATCCAAACATCATCCCATTTATTTTTTCTACAAAGGGCTTTGTTATCGGTTGTCGGGGTTTATGAGTGAAATAAAAGCGTGGAGCGTCAATCTCTAAGAAGCATGTAAGTGTCGTTAAGTTTTGAAGTTCGTTTCAGAGCGTCCGAACATTAGAGATTTGCCGCGAGTGTTGATTTAATTTTTTCTACGTCTGCACCTTCGATTCTCGTTATGATATTGCCATCCTTGAATAGAATAACTGTTGGCATAGCCAATATTGAATACTGCGCTACAATGCTCTGGCTTATGTCAACATCTACTATGCAAAGTTCAAGGCGAGCAATGTAAAAATCTTCAAGCATATGAAGCCTCGGGGCGATCGCCTTGCAGGGGCCACACCATTCAGCAGTGAAAAAGACGAGTACGGGTGTGGTAGATTTTAGAACTTTGGCTGCAAAACTTTCATCGTCGCAATAAATGCTCATTATGATCTCTCTTTGGCTGTAAAGTATCGAGCTGTAGCAGCTGTCTTTTTTGTAATGGTGGCAATTATTTGTTTTTTGAAACGGGTGGGCAACTGTCAGAAATTACAGTTTTTTATATTTATTAGGAATAATGGTTATTCAATTTTGGCGAGGAGGGGGGCGAGATTTTACAATCGCGACCTGTGCCGACAAAGAATAGACGGAGAGGGGGCGATTTTATCGAGTGGTTCTTTTCCTGCAAATTAATGGCAAAGCCTGATTATGAGTTAAACAGCGAATTTCACAGTCGTTTACTGATGTCTTATGTCAATAGCTTTTGCCTACAACCTCTTGCGCCATCCCCTACACGTAAGACAGAATCCGCCGGCTTGTGCGTCTAGACCGCAGGTTCTATCGTCCTTAGGTCACTGAGAACCAGTGATCGGGTTTGGTAGCCCGTCTCCGTCAGAAGCACAAGACTACTGTCTTGCGAGGGCGTTTCTCGTCTTCGTTTTATGGTGGTCATGCGCGGGGCATCTTTGGATGCGCCGGGGTTCCTGACGACCGGTCTACCAACCTGCGTATGGCCTCCACCCCCTCGTTTGGTAGCGAGAGTGATGGCTCCTTTTCGTTTATCCGTCAGGAGTTTCACCATGTTCAAACCAACACCGAATCCACCCCCAACCGTTCCCGCATCCCCCTACGAATCTCTCGATTCAAAAAAACTCCACGAAGCCGCCGAACGCGCGCTCGATCATTATCTGCTCCCCGCCGACCGCATCATGGCCAGTGCCAATCAGCCTGAACGCATGTACCTCGCCAATCCGAAGTACGACACCGAGTCCCTGTTGGCGAACGCCAGTGAAACGTTGGGCTCAGCCTCGGAAATGCTCATCAACTTTGCCGCAGGACTAGGTTCCTCGCATCGCAAAACCGCGCTGGGTATTGCGCAGGTGGTGATGTTGGGGGAGTTGGCGGTGAATCAGGCGTTGGATAACGTTGAAGTGAAGGTGTAAAGCACATCCCTCTGTGGCGATGGGGTTCCGGTGCCACAGAGGGAGTCAGTTCGATTGTTTGAGGTGAGCGGAAAGCTCTTCCCAGGCTTCTCTATAGCTATATCGCAACCGGGCGGTGTGCAACTTATGCAGTTGTCGCCGAATCCAGCTGTTCTTGTTTGCGAGCAGCATCTGTTCGATGTCCCGGTTTAAGGAGTCGGGTTCGAAACCTGTCCAGATTGGCGGAAGTACGCATTCCAGGTTCCCGGCGCAGACGACGGCAACTTCCGAATATAAAATCTCTTTGATCTGTTCCGGATCGTAGTCTTCGACTTGTCTGGCGATGTAGGCAAATTCAACTGCGGTGTCGACAAAGATCCACGACAACGCCTCTCTGATTTTGTATAGATCGTCCGGGCTCAGTTCACGTTTCAAAATCCGGCTCCCGGCGTTAAACGGCGCTGATTCGGTCGATCACCGGCGCCAGCGCTGGACGCTTGTTTTGCCATTCCTCTTTGGTGATTCCCAGCAGGACAACGTCGATCCGAGCGCCATCGCGCAGGATGTTCTGTCGCCGAACACCTTCCACCTCAAAGCCAAACTTCTGGTGCATCTTCACCACCGCCGAGTTCATCGCCAGCACTTCGCAATTCAGCTTCTCCAGACCTGCGACACCAAATGCGTAATCGAGCATCCAGAACTCCACCACACTGCCCAGCCCTTTACCCTGCAATCCGACATCCAGATAAAACGCCCAATCCGCCGTTTTCTGCAGAACGTTGATCGCGTTCAACGAAACAACCCCAACCGCTTGCTCATCCTTGATCACCACAAACACTTGCTGGCGCGCGTTTCCATTTAAGGAGGCGAGCCAGTTAGCATGTTCCTGTTCGCTGATTTCGTGCGAGGTGTACATGTATTTGCGCACGTCCGGCTGGTTGCGCAGGGTGCGAACGTGGGCCTGAATGGCGGGGCTGGCTTCGGTGAGGGGGAGGAATTGCATGGGGATGTCCTTGTCGGGCGGAGGGTCGATTCTGAACCGCTGCTGTCGATCGGCAAAGTTTCATGTAAACGCGTGCGGGGCGGGCCTAGGATGTTGGCACAAGATCGTCGTTTTTCATCCCGAGGGGAATCGTGCCATGCGCCTGAATGTTGCCAAAGTGCTGTTGGTTACCGCTGTTGTTTCGGTTCTGAGTGCTTGTTCGGGGGCGGGTGGGTTGACCACGACCCGTTGTTTTTCTACTGATTGTCAGTCGCCGGATGGGCGCAATAATGCGACGACGTTGAAGTTTGGCGGGAACAGTATTGGCAGTAGTTTGAATCAGTACAGTTCCGGGATGTTGCATGAGGATTGATGGGGGAGCACATAACTTGTGGTGAAGAATTTATACCCGATGGACTGCAAAGCAGTCCCAGACTTCTTTGACATAAGAAGCAAGGGCCGCTTCGCGACCCATCGGGGATAAATCCCCTCGCCACAGGGTTTTGTGTGAGTCACAAGATCATGTGTGAGGCACAGGGTTAGTGTCAGGCATCATTAATCATTGCGGTACGGCAATCCATTCGCTCAGCGTTTGCTGGTATTTGCCGGTGGCTTTGCTCAGGTGCAGCCATTGATCGACGTACTGTTTCCAACTGATGTCATCGCGTGGCAGTAAATAAGCCTTCTCGCCGTACTGCATATATTGATGCGGATTCACTGCGCACAGCCCCGGTTTGAGTTTCTGTTGATACAGCGCTTCCGAGGCGTCGGTGATCATTACGTCGGCCTTGTTGTCGAGCAGTTGCTGGAAGATCGTCACGTTGTCGTGCAACGCCAGTTGCGCCTTGGGCAGGTAGGCGTGGACGAAGGCTTCGTTGGTGCCGCCGGCGGGTTCGACGAGGCGCACGTTGGGCTGGTTGATCTGTTCGACCGTTTGGTACTTGCTCACCTCTGAGCAGCGCACCAACGGGATCTTGCCGTCGGTGTCGAGGGTGTTGCTGAAGTAGGCTTTTTTCTGCCGCTCGAGCGTTACCGAAATGCCGCCCATGCCGATGTCGCATTTGCCGGCCTGCATGTCGGGCATCAGGGTTTTCCAGGTGGTCTGCACCCATTCGACTTTGACGCCGAGGCTGTCGGCCAGCGAGCGGGCCATGGCGATGTCGATGCCTTCGAATTCACCGTCGGGGCGTTTGAAGGTGTAGGGCTTGTAGTCGCCGGTGGTGCAGACGCGTAACTGGCCTTGTTGCTGGATGCTGTCGAGGTGCGAAGGGGACGGCTCGGCTTGAGCGCCGGCGGCCAGGCTCAGCATGCTGCAGAAGATTATCGTGCTTTTTATGGTTTTCATACTTGAAGGACTTCTGTGCTGGGAACTGCCCAGAAGTGTAACCAAGCTTTATCGGCCTGGGCACTCATGACACCTTGAGTTGAAAAAGCGACCCGGCGGATCGCCTTCCGGACTGACACAGATATCCTTCAGCGCGTTTTATATTTTGCTGGAAGTCGTGATCTGCTGAATAACAAACTTCTGAAAACCTTCCTCGGACATTTTTTCTGCCACCTGTTCATCCGGGAATCTGTGCCAGTTGAAACCTTCTTTTTTAGCGAAGGAACGGTGCCATTTTTGAATCTCGGTTCCTTCGCGCACTGAGCGTGAGGCAGAGTTCTCCGAGTTGTCGCGGTTCTTTATTTGGAGGATCGTCCAGCTGTTAGAGCCATCGTCCGAACGCTTGATGAAGTCGGCTTTTTTAGTGGTGTATCCGGAGCATTGAACCCACCCGGCGGGTTCAGCATTTTCGGCTATGTAGTCTTCGAGCAGGTCGCCGGTCAGGTTTTCAGCACCCATTGCCAGTGAATGGGCCGCTTGCATTTGTTGTAACTGGTCTGCTGAGTAGTTTCCATGTGAGCCCAGAATCACCGAAATAATAGGATCCTGAATGGTTTGCGGCGGTTTCAATTGTTTGGTGGCGCGGCCATCGGAGAACCTTTGAGCCAGTTTCTCAATGTAAGCCGAACTGCCAAGAGGAGCGGTTTTGGTAGCTTTGGGAGCGAATTCGGGATTAGTGGACAGAAAATCAATCACGGTGGTGTACGGATCCACCAGATTCGGATTGATCTCCTCCATGGCAGAGCGGGCAATTTCCAAGGCGTTATCTGGGAACGACATTCGATGCGACTACATTGGCTGAAGTTGGACGATTGATATCACCTTGATGGCTCGCTGTAAATTGCACGAAGGGTTACGTAACCCCACGTACACCATGAACTGTAGCGCGCTGTTGATAAGCTCTTCCCTTGATTTACTTCAGTCCGTTGCCGAAAAAAGGGTGATTCTCAATGTGCGCATGTAAGACCTCGGTATCGTTTTTTAAGGAGTTTTAAAACCACATCCGCACGCCAATCACCAGGCGCGCTTCACTGCGATCCTCGCCTTCTTCGCGGGCGTAATCGGCGGTGTTGCCATACGTGCGGTTCCACGTCACACCGATGTATGGGGCGAATTCGCGGCGGATTTCATAGCGCAAACGCAGGCCGGCTTCGCTGTTGGAGAGGCCGGATCCGATGCCGCGTTGCGGGTCGTTTTTGCCGTAGACGTTGAGTTCGGCCGTCGGCTGCAGGATCAGTCGATTGGTCAGCAGGATGTCGTAGTCGCCTTCAAACCGAATCGCGCTCTGGCCACTTTCGCCGATAAACGCCGTGGCTTCGGCCTCGAAGTTGTACAGCGCCATGCCCTGCAAACCGAACGCCGCCCACGTCTGTGGCGCGCCGGGTTTGAAGTCCTGACGCACGCCGCTGACCACGTCCCACCACGGCGAAATCGCGTGGCCCCACAGCGCCTGAATCTCCGCGTCTTCGGTCTTGCCGTTGCTGCGTTCGCCTTCGGTGCGCAGCCACAAGCGGTCGATGTCGCCGCCGATCCAGCCTGATAAATCCCAGGCCAATGCGCTGCCCACATCGGCGTCCTGCCATTCAAGTTTGTCGGCGAGGAAGTAGCTGTTGATCGCGCTGTCGTGCACCTGATGGCCGCCGGGGCTGGTGTAAACAGCGGCGCGGTCGGCGTCGGTCAGCGGCGGGATCGGCGTGCGACTTTCGCTCGGCGCGGCGGGCTGCATCATGCCGTCGTCCATGCCTGACATCGTCGAGTGATCCATGCCTTGCATGTCACTGGCAGCCATCGCCGAACTACCGACGAGCAGCAAAGTAAACGCCGTGAATCGAGTCATGTTCGGCCCCCTCATTCTTCCACCCGCACTTCGCGAAACATGCCCATTTCCATGTGGTACAGGAGATGGCAGTGATAGGCCCAGCGGCCAAGCGCGTCGGCGGTTACGCGGTAACTGCGACGCGTGCCGGGCGGCATGTCGATGGTGTGTTTGCGCACCTGGAAGTCGCCGTTTTCGTCTTCCAGATCGCTCCACATGCCGTGCAGGTGAATGGGGTGGGTCATCATCGTGTCGTTGACCAGCACCAGCCGAATGCGCTCGCCGTATTTCAGGCGCAAGGGCTCGGCATCGGAGAATTTGATGCCGTTGAACGACCAGGCGAATTTCTCCATGTGGCCGGTGAGGTGCAACTCGACGGTGCGGCTCGGGTCGCGGCCGTCCGGGTCTTCGAAGGTGCTGCGCAGGTCGGCGTAGGTCAGCACGCGGCGACCGTTGTTGCGCAAACCGAGGCCGGGATCGTTGAGTTTCGGCGCGGTGGTCATGGCTTGCATGTCCACCAGCGAATTGTTTTTTTCGCTGTCGGGATGCGCCTGCATCGGGGCCATCGTTGAGTGATCCATGGCGCTCATGTCCATCGAGCCGTGATCCATGCCGCCCATGCCCATGTCGTCCATGCTCACCAATGGGCGCGGATCCAGCGCGGGCACCGCCGCCGAGAGTCCGGGGCGGGTGGCGAGGGTGCCGCGGGCATAGCCCGTGCGATCCATGGCCTGCGCGAACAGGGTGTAGACCTCGGCGTCGGGCTCAACGATGACGTCATAGGTTTCCGCCACGGCGATGCGCAATTCATCGACGCTGACCGGTTTGACGTGCAAGCCATCCGCCGCGACCACGGTCATTTTCAGCCCCGGAATGCGCACGTCGAAGTAAGTCATGGCCGAGCCGTTGATCAAGCGCAGACGCAGTTTTTCGCCGGGGCGAAACAGCCCTGTCCAGTTGGAATCAGGCGCGTGGCCATTCATCAGGAAGGTGTACGTGGCGCCACTGACGTCGGCGATGTCAGTGGGATTCATGTTCATTTCCGCCCACATCTTGCGATCGGCGACGGTCGCGCCCCAGCCTTTTTCGCTGACGTCGTTGATGAAGTCGCCGACCGTGCGTTTGTGGAAGTTGTAGTAGTCGGATTGTTTTTTCAGGGTATTCATCAGGCTGGCCGGGTCTTCGTCGCTCCAGTCGCTGAGCATTACTACGAAGTCGCGATCGTACTGGAACGGCTCCGGCTGTTTCGCGTCGATCACCAGCGGGCCGTAGACGCCGGCCTGTTCCTGGAGACCGGAATGGCTGTGATACCAATAAGTGCCGTTTTGCCGCACCTTGAATTGATAGACGTACACGCCACCCGGTTCGATGCCGTGAAAACTCAGGCCGGGCACGCCATCCATGTTCGCCGGCAACAAAATGCCGTGCCAGTGAATCGAAGTACTGTCCTTGAGCCGGTTGCGCACGCGCAGCGTCACGGTGTCGCCTTCACGCCAACGCAACAACGGGCCGGGTAGACTGCCGTTGATGGTCATCGCAGTGCGCGGACTGCCAGTGAAGTTGACCGGGGTTTCGCCGATGAACAGCTCGAACTCGCTGCCGTTCAGCTCATTGATCTGCCCGGGGCCATTCAGCGCCCAGACCGGCGCTCGCCACAGGCCGAGGCCGCCGAGCAAACCGCCGGCTGCGAGGCCTTTGACGAAGGTGCGTCTTGAAGTGTTGGATGGCATGCGCTGGAAGTCCCCGTTTGACACATGACGGGGAGGCTAACCAGCGCTGGCTTTCAGTTGGCTGAGGGCGGGATTACAGTTTTGACAGGTTGGGCGTTCGCTTCAAAGCCCCAAACCTTCCTGCACCACCAACAACAAATTGTTCTCGGTCAACGCAATCGCATCCAGCTGTTGCCCGGTTTCGATCGACTGCATCCACCAATGGCTTTCGCCGTGTTCATCAACAGTGCGCAGCAGAAAAGTGTCTCTGCCTGGCACGAGGATCTGAACCCGACCCGCACCATCCTCAGTAAACCGCGCAATCGGATCAAACGTAAGGCTGTGCTCATTGCCTTCGATCACCAATTGATCCACCGCGTAATCATGACTTTCGCCGTCCGGCGACGTTTCACACACGTGGGTCGGGTTGCGCCGGATCTTCAATCCGACTTCCGCCACGGGTTGCAACCACGCCTCGATGCGGTGGTACAGGCTGTCCACTTGTTTGGCCCAGCAATCGATCTCCAGCGTCGCGTCCGCTTGGGTGTGCCGGGTTTGCTTGAGCTTCGCGGCGAGTTCGTCTGCTTTACTCATTTCGGTTCCCTTGGTTTGATGTCTGCCTGTTAATCGTAGACCTTGCGGCGGCGTACGGCCTTGCCTTGCGTCATGCGCCGGCGCTGTCAGCGTGCCTCATTCCATACAAATCACGTCAGGTCAGCATCGAAAACCACGGGCGCAGGCGTCTCAGGGAGCGGGTACATGAAAAAGCTGTTTACAATTTTCGCGTTGATCGTGCTGACGGCCGGTAGCATCGGGCTGATCTCGTCACGTCAGTCGCCGAGCCATAAGGAGCGGCCGGAAGCAGTGGCGGGGGCGTTCGATTATTACTTGCTGACGCTGTCCTGGTCGCCGACGTTTTGCCTGACGCACAAGGACGACGCGCAGTGCTCCGGTAAGGGTTATGGCTTTGTTTTGCATGGGTTGTGGCCACAGTATGCGCAGGGCGGCTGGCCGCAATCGTGTCCGCCGCTGAGCAAGCTTTCGGCTGAACAACGTAGCAAAGGCCTGACGTTGTTCCCGACGCAGAAATTGCTTTATCACGAATGGCGCAAGCACGGCACGTGCAGCGGGCTCGGTGCGACTGGCTATCTTGATGCGGCGGACAAAGCGCTGGCGGCGGTGAACATTCCTGAGCAGCTTCAGCCGTTTGGTGATTCCTATTACTTTAAGGCGCAGGAAATTGCTGATCTGTTCCGTAAAAGTAATCCGAAGATTCCGGCTGATGGCATTGCGGTGATTTGCAGCGGGCCGGAGTTGGCGGAAGTGCGTGTTTGTCTGGACAAGGATTTGCGCTTTGCAGCGTGTGGCAAAGGGGTGAGGACGCAGTGCCGGAACGGGAATATTCGGGTGCCACCGAAGCGTTGAGGCCATCTGTGGTGAGGGCGCTTGCTTCTGCTTGAGTGCTCAGCGCTCATGAGATTTTTTGGGGCCGCTGCGCAGCCCATCGGGGATAAATCCCCTCGCCACAGGGATTTGTGTGATGTCTGGCACTTCAGAATGGATTAACCGTAAAGAAGCAATCGAAAATAAATCTGCCAACAGCGATCATCCTAATTCGCAGCACGCCGATACAACGGGGCGGGATCGTGGCGTTTGCCCCGAGCACCCCGGTGGACTACGCTCAGACCGTAAGGGTTTCGGGCCTACGCCCTTGTCGTACCTGCCCAGGACACGCTTTTGCCTATTCCCATTCACGATCCGCAACAGGCTCCCGGCGCGCTGAAGCGCCTGCCACTGCGTAAAGCGGCTGTGCTGTTTATCGTTGCGGTGTGCCTGTGTCTGTTCGGCTTGCTCTACCTGCAACTGGAGCAGTCGCGGCGTCAGGATCTGGCCGTGGCGAAAGTGGCATCGAGCAACCTGACCCGGGCGATGGCGCAACAGGCCGAGGACACGTTTCACTCCGCCGATCTGGTGATGACCAGTCTGGTCGACTGGATTGAGGACGACGGCTACGGCGCGACGCAGAAGCCGCGTTTGCAGAAAACCTTCGCCCGGCGCGTGCAGCAGATGGGGCAGTTGCACGGCATCTTTTTCTTCGACAAACAGGGCCAGTGGATCATCACTTCGTTCGCCGATTTGCCCCGTGGCAACGGCGTGGCCGATCGCGATTACTTCAAGTTTCATCAGCAGAATGAATCGACGCTGGCGCACATCGGCCCGGCGATTCGCAGCCGTGAGAACGGCGAATGGATCATCCCGATCTCGAAACGCGTCAATGACCACGCCGGCAATTTTCAGGGTGTGCTGATGGCCGGGATCAAGATGGCGTACTTCGATCAGTTCTTCAAAAGCTTCAGCCTCGACGACAACGGCATCATGTTCCTCGGCCTGACGGACGGCACGCTGTTGGCGCGCCGACCGTTTGAAGAAAACCTTATTGGTACGTCGCTGGCGCAGGGGCGGATTTATCAGAAGTTGCTGCCGGAAGCCCAGTCCGGCACGGCGATGATCAGGTCGGTGGTCGATGACGTCGTGCGTTTGTATGGCTATCGGCAACTGGGGTCGTATCCATTGGTGGTCGCGGCGGCGTCGTCGCGCGACACGATTCTCAAGGGTTGGTATGAGCGCGCGTTTCAGTCCAGCGTGATCATTGCGTTGGTGATTTTGGGCGTCGGGCTGTTCGGCTGGGTGTTCATCCATCAGGTGCGCAACGGCGAGCGCATCGAGAAAAATCTGCGCCGGGCACAACTCGCGCTGGAGCAGATCGCGACCCACGACAGCCTGACCGGACTGGCCAATCGGCGCTTGTTCGAACGTTCGCTGGAAATTGAATTTGCCCGTGGCGCGCGGCAGGTGAGTCCGGTGAGCCTGATCATGCTCGATATCGATTTCTTCAAGCGCTACAACGATGCCTACGGCCATGTCGCCGGTGATCATTGCCTGATGCAAGTGGCGCAAGTGGTCAAGACCTGCTGCCAGCGCAAGGCCGATCTGGCGGTGCGTTATGGCGGGGAAGAGTTTGCGGTGTTGCTGCCGGACACGGACATCAACGGCGCGTTGGCAATTGCCGGGCAGATTCGCCGCAGCGTGATCGATAAACACATCATCCACAGCGGCTCGCCCACCGGGTATCTGACGGTGAGCCTGGGTTGTTATGCGTTTATTCCTAGCGGCAATGACAGTCTGGAAACGTTCATCCACCGCGCTGATGCGGCGTTGTATCAAGCGAAAAATGCCGGGCGCAATCGCGCGGCGGTGTTATCGCTGGACGGCGGAATCGCCGAACTCATGCGCTCCGATCGCTAATCCCCAAATCAATGCACAACCCCCTGTGGGAGCGGGCTTGCTCGCGAAGGCGTCGTCTCAGATAAACAATTTCTACCTGACACACCGCCTTCGCGAGCAAGCCCGCTCCCACAGGGAATCTGCGTCAATGGCTCACCACGGATGGCTCTTGTTCGTTCAGCCGCCTGTGCCACCGCCCGCACCGCCAGTCCCGCCGCCGGCCGAACCGGTGCCGCCGCCCGCGCCTGAGCCCGAACCGCTGGAACCGCCATTGGTGCCGGTGCCCGAACCTGCACCGTCCGAGCCGTTGCCGCCAGAAGGCGCGCCTGGTGTGTTATCCGGTGGCATGGTCGAGCCGCTAGTGGCGCCGGATTTGGTGCCAGTGGCGTCAGCGCCATCATTGGCCGCGAAGCTGGCGGCCGAGGCCGTGGCGAGCAGGCCGGCGAGCATTAATGAAGTGAAAGTGCGCGTCTTCATGGTACGTCTCCAAAAAGGGGATTTACCTGATATTGGTCTGACGCGCTGAAGCGTTGGTGCCGGTCGGCTGACCAGCGGTCGATCTCGTGGCTAAGTGGCCTACTGTTCTTCTGGAATATTGGCTATTTGCCGAACCCCGCGCCGGGACTAACGTAGTCACACATTCACTTGCCCCCGGATATTCACCATGAAAGCTCGTACCGATTTCTACACCGCTTCCCCGGACGCCCTGAAAGCGATGATCGCCCTGGAAACCGCCGTGTCCAAACTGCCACTGGAAAAGACCCTGGTTGAACTGGTCAAGCTGCGCGCTTCGCAAATCAACGGCTGCGCCTTCTGCATCGACATGCACACCGCCGATGCAATCAAGGGCGGCGAAACCCCGCGTCGTCTGTTCGCCGTGACCGCATGGCGTGAAGCGCCGTTCTTCAGCGACCGCGAACGCGCTGCGCTGCTGTGGACTGAATCGCTGACCCAACTGAGCCTGACCCACGCACCGGATGAAGATTACGAAGTCGTCGCGGCGCAGTTCACCCCGAAAGAACTGGTCGACCTGACCGTGGCAATCAGCACCATCAACAGCTGGAATCGCCTGGCCGTCGGCTTCCGCAAAACCCCGCAAGCCTAACTATCAACACATAACCCCCAACACATAACCCCTGTGGGAGCGGGCTTGCTCGCGAAGGCGGTGTGTCAGGTACAACAATGCTGACTGACACACCGCCTTCGCGAGCAAGCCCGCTCCCACAGGGGACAGTGCAGGCGCCCCGAATTCTGATCAATGCCCATCCGCACTCGGCGCGGCCGGTGGTTGTACCTTGCGCATCAAGGGCACCATCGCCGTGGCGATGACGAAGCAGACCATGATCATCAGGAAGGTGTCGCCGTAGGTTTGCGTTTGCGCCTCGCGGTACGTCAGCAACCACAACTGGCGCAGGCTGGCGGTGACGCCGACGTCACCGCTCTGGCCCAGCGTGGCGAAGTTGCCGCCGACCTGCGACAGCCACTGATTCATCGCCTCATTGCTACTGTTCAGATGCTCGGCCAACCGCGTGAAATGCAGGTTGGTACGGTCATTGAGGATGGTCGCGCACGCCGCAATCCCAATCGCTCCACCCAAATTGCGCATCAGGTTGAACAGGCCCGAGGCATGCTTCAAGCGTGCTGGCGCCAACCCTCCCAAGGTCAATGTCACCGCCGGCGGCACCGCCAGTTGCTGAGCAATTCCGCGCAGTGCTTGCGGCAGCATCAATTGCCCCGCGCCCCAGTCGTGGGTGATCGGGCTGAATTCCCACATCGACACCGCGAACAACCCCAACCCGACCATCATGATCCAGCGCAGATCGACGCGATTGGCGAGAAAGGCGTACAGCGGAATTGCCATGATCTGGAACACGCCAGTGGAGAAAACCGCCAGACCAATGTCCAGCGCGCTGTAGCCGCGCACCCGGCCGAGAAACAACGGCGTCAGGTAAATCGTCGCGAACAGGCCGATGCCGGTGACAAAGGAAAAGAAGCAGCCGAGGGCGAAATTGCGATCCTTCAAGGCGCGCAGATCAACGATCGGATTGGCCACGTGCAACGTGCGGCCAATGAAGGCCAATCCGGCGAGCCCGCTGATCCACGCCGTGGTCAGAATCGTCTGGTCGCTGAACCAGTTCCAGCGCGGGCCTTCTTCGAGGGTGTATTCGAGGCAGCCGAGAAACAGCGCGAGAAAGACCATGCTCAGATAGTCCGCGCCCTTGAGCAGCGACAATTCCGGTTGGTCGATTTTCACCAGCATCGGCACCGCCACGGCGACGAAAATCCCCGGCACCAGATTGATGTAGAACAGCCAGTGCCACGACGAAATATCGGTGATCCAGCCGCCAATCACCGGGCCCATGGTTGGCGCCAATGAGGCGACCGCGCCAATGGTGGCCGCTGCGATTACTCGCTGTTTGCCGGTGAAGAAAAAGAACGCGGTGGTGAACACCAGCGGAATCATTGAGCCGCCGAGAAAACCTTGCAGGGCGCGAAAAGCGATCATGCTCTGGATGTTCCAGGCGATGCCGCAGAGCAGACTGGCGAGGGTGAAACCGACTGCCGACGCGCAGAACAACCACCGCGTTGAGAACACGCGCGACAGCCAGCCCGACAAGGGAATCACGATGATTTCGGCGATCAAATAACTGGTCTGCACCCACGCGGTTTCATCGGTGCCGGCGGACAATCCACCGCCAATATCGCGCAACGACGCGGAGACGATCTGGATGTCGAGCAACGCGATAAACATGCCGATGCACATCGTCGCGAAGGCGAATACCTTGGTCGCGGTGGCCATGTCCGCCGCGTTGAACGGTTGCGCAGGGGCGGCGAGGGTGGCGGCGCTCATGGCGCGACGGCCACGGCGCTGGTTTCAGGCTGGGCGCGGGTGTCGACTTCTGCTGTCACTGACAGCCCCGGGCGCAGGTGGCCGAGCACGCCGTCCGCCGGGTCGAGGAGGATGCGCACCGGCACCCGCTGAACGATTTTGGTGAAGTTGCCGGTGGCGTTTTCCGGCGGCAACACGCTGAACTGCGAGCCGGTGGCGGGAGCGAGGCTGTCGAGACGACCGTGGAATTCCTGACCGGACAGCACATCGGCGCGGATGCTTACGCGTTGGCCGGGTTTCATCCGCGCCAATTGGTCTTCCTTGAAATTGGCATCGACCCACAAGCCGCTGGCCGGCACCACCGACAGTTGTTGCGAACCGGCCTGCGCATAAGCGCCAACTCGTGCACGACGGTTGCCGATCACGCCATCCACCGGCGCACGCAGTTCGGTATAGCCGAGGTTCAACTGCGCCAGATCACGTTCGGCGCGAGCCTGCTGAAGGGCGGCGCGGGCCTGTTGTTTTTGCGTATCGATCACCGCGAGTTGGCGTTGCGCGGCGAGCAGTTCGGCCTGGGCGCGGGCGCTCAAGGCTTGCGCGGTTTTGAAGGTTGCGTCGGCGCGTTGCGCACTTTCGACCGACACGGCATTGGTCGTTACCAGGCGTTTGTAGCGGGCGTTGTCATCCCGCGAACGCGCGGTTTCGGCGCCCGCCGCATCGATGCCGGCGCGGGCCTGGCCGATCACTGCTTGCTGCAATTGTTCCGTGGCGTCGAGGTTGGCCAGCAGCGCTTCTTCAGCGGCGACGGCGCCTTCGCTTTTCGCCAGATTGGCGCGGTAGTCGCGCGCGTCGAGACGGATCAGCACATCGCCGGCCTTGACGTGCTGGTTGTCGCTGACCAGCACTTCGTCGATGTAACCGGCGACTTTCGGCCCGATCACCGTGACGTCGCCACCGATGTAGGCATCGTCGGTTTCTTCAAGAAATCGCCCGGCGCCCCACCAATGCACGGCGTAGACGCCGGCGAAAATCAGCGCGAGTAAACCGACGCCCGCAAGCAGCACGCGTCTAAGCAGGGGAGGTTTGGCCTTCACCGCAACAGGTTCGAGGGTGGGCATGCTGGTCATGGCGGAATACCTGCGCAAATGGTTCGTTATTACGGCCGTAATATGACGCAGGTAATATTTGCTGGCAATTTATTTCGGATGCCGATCGTCAGTTGTTTATTTGAGCCAGTGTCCGGGTGTGCTGCCAGTCATTGATTTGAAGAAAGCGATAAACGCGCTGTCGCTGGCGAAACCCAGTTCGAACCCGCAATAGCTGAGGCTGCGCCCGGTGGCGAGCAATTCCATGGCGCGCATCAACCGCCATTGCTGGCGCCATTGTTGATAGCTCATGCCGGTTTCGCGCTGGAAGATCCGCCCGATAGTACGGCTGCTGGCGCCGATCTGTTGTTCCAGCATTTGCAACTCTGGTGGCAGACGCTCGGGCGTATTCAGCAGCGGCGCCAGACGCTTGTCCCGAGGCAGGGGCAATAGCATCGGTTGCTGCGCCGCTTCGGCGATTTCGCTCAGGCACAGACCGAGTAAATGGGCGAACTTGCCCTGTTGCCAATCAATGTCGAAATCCGCTGTTGCGATCGGCTCCAGCACGGCGCGCAGCAATGGGCTGACTTCGATCACGCAGACATGCTGCGGCAGCTCGGCGCACAGTTCGGCAGTCAGGTAGATCGAACGGTAATCGACACTGTGCTGCATCACCGCGCGATGACTCACGCCCGGCGGAATCCACGCCGCCCGCGACGGTGGCAACAGGCACAATTGCTGGGCGAGGGTGATGCGCGTGCAACCCTGACGGGTGAATAGCAGTTGCCCGCGTTGATGTTGATGCAGGCCGGAATCGTGATCACCCAGGGTCGCGGCGATGCCGATCACCGGCGCGCGGTAACTGTCAGCGTCAAACGTTGCGTGAGCATCGAGCCAGGCCATGGGTTGTCCGATTTCAGCGATAAGTTGGCAGGATTCGGATAATACGCCAGTCGCCGCTTCTTAAACTCCTCTGCGGTTTACTTGAGGAGTCACGAAGTATGAACAACAGAAATCTGTTGCTGCTGGCAATCGCGCTGCTGATGTTTCCGCAGATCGCGCAAACCCTGTACAGCCCGGCGCTGGGCGATATCGGCCGGGTGTTTGACGTCGGCCCCGAAGCGGCGGCGCAAACTTTATCGGTGTATTTCCTCGCGTTTGCCGTAGGCGTGGTGGTGTGGGGGCGGTTGTGCGATCGCATCGGCCGGCGTCCAACGATGCTTGCAGGGCTGGCGATCTATGCATCGGCGACGGTGATCGGCTTGCGGGTTGGCAGTTTTACCGGGTTGTTAGCGGTTCAGGCGGTGGCGGCGTTTGGTGCGGCGGTCGGCTCGGTGGTGACGCAAACCGTATTGCGCGACCGCTTTAAGGGCGCGGAACTCGCGCAGGTTTTTTCAATAATGGGCATCGCGTTGGCCGCCAGTCCGGCGATCGGTTTGTTCAGCGGTGCCAGTCTGGTGCAGGCCTTTGGTTATCGCGGTGTCCTCGGCGCTTTGCTAGTGCTTGCCGTACTGCTCTTGCTGTGGAGTATGTACACCCTGCCGGAAACCCGGCCGGAGCAACTGCCGCCGGTGAGTCTGATTGAAACCCTTGGGCGCATGTTGCGTGACCTGGGTATCTGGCGTTCGGCGTTGTGGATTGCCTCGTTCAATGTGGCGCTGTTCAGTTATTACAGCCTCGCGCCGTTCCAGTTTCAGCGGCTGGGCTTGAGTGACACGTTGTTCGGCTACAGCGGCGTGATCCTCGCGCTGGGCTCGGGGTTTGGCGCGTGGTTCAACAAGCGTTTGTTAAAGGCCGGGGTCGCAGCGATGCAGTTGATTCGCCTCGCGGCTGTCAGCGGTTTGCTCGGTGGTCTGGGCGTTTGGTGGTTGCAGGACAGTGCGGCGTTTGTGCTGCCGATGTTGCTGATCGTGCTGGCGTTCGGTATGGCGATCCCGAATATTCTGGGGATGGCGCTGGTTGATTATTCAGATCGATTGGGTACCGCCGGGGCGTTGTTGGGGCTGTTCTATTACCTGTTGATTGGCGCGGGGTTGATGCTTGCCGGTTGGTCTCAGGCGCTTGGCGAAACCTTGATTGCGTGCAGCGGCCTGGCGTTGCTCCTGACAATAAAGTCAGCCGCTAAATGATCACTTTGTAGGAGCTGCCGAAGGCTGCGATCTTTTGATTTTGTCTTTTAAAGCAAGATCAAAAGATCGCAGCCTTCGGCAGCTCCTACAGGGGGAATGTACGCAGGCAACGGAATGAATTGCCGGGGTTAATAGGAAGCATTACTATTCACGCCCCTTTCCTCAGCACGCCGCCCATACCCCCATGCGTCCCCGCAGACCCGGCTTTTTCGAGCATTACGAAGAGTTGATCGGCACCTGGACTCGTCGCCTGCGTAACCGCGCGCAGGCCGAGGATCTGGCGCACGACACCTTTGTGCGGGTGCTCGAATCCGATTCAGCGGCGGTGCAGCAACCTCGGGCGTATTTGCATCAGACCGCACGCAACATCGCGGTCGACGGTTATCGGCGTGAGGATCGGCGGGGTGCCATGGAGTCGGAGGCGATCGATCACAGTGCGTCGTCGTCCGGCGACCCGGAGCATTACATGCATGCGATCCAGCTGGCCGACTCCATCGAGCGGGCGCTGAGCGAGCTGCCGGTCAATTGCCGGAAAATTTTCGTCTGGCAGAAGATCGAAGGCCTGACCCAGGCGGAAATCGCCGAACGCCTGGGCCTGTCCAAGAACATGGTCGAAAAGTATATGATCCGCACCCTGCGGCATTTGCGTGATCGCCTGGACGGGTTGCAGTCGTGAATGGGCGCAATGGCGAAAAGATCGCAGCCTTCGGCAGCTCCTACAGGGGGCTGTGTGTCTTTATATTCCCGGCCGGACAGGACATTCCATGATGGATACTCGTGATTGCGCGTGCGGGCAAACAACGGTGCGCGATGATGCGGCTCGCTGGTTTGTGCGTTTGCAGGAGCCGGTGGTCAGTGCCGACGAGCAGCAGCGCTTCGACGCCTGGCTGAATGAGCATCCGCAGCACCGTGACGAATTCCAGTTGCTTCAGGGGCTGTGGACGGCCGCTGATTTGTTGCCGGCGCCACGCCTCAAAGCTTTGGTTGAAACTCCACCGACGCGCCGCGAACGACGTCCGTTGTTACGTTATGCCGTGGCCGCGAGTGTGGTGGCAGTGGCGCTCGGCCTCGGTCTGTTCAGCGGTTTGAATCATCCGGGCGGTTACAGCGCCGAATTCAGCACCGCGTTGGGCGAGCGCAAACACGTAGCGCTGCCGGACGGTTCGGTGATCGATCTGAACAGCCGTAGCCGCTTGCAGGTGCGCTTCGAAAACGATCGGCGGTTGATCGAATTGAGCGAAGGCGAGGCGATGTTCAGCGTCGAGCACGATACCTCGCGACCGTTCGTGGTCGAGGCCGGCAGCGGCAAGGTCACGGTCACCGGCACCCGTTTCGATGTGCGCCGCGACGTCACGCAAACCCGCGTGGCGGTGGAGCAGGGCACGGTGAAAGTGCAGGGCCACAATGCGCCGGACAACGACTTCATCAGCCTGACCGCAGGCCTCGGTACCTACGTCGATGCCCAAGGCAAAGTCGCTGCCGCCTATGCGGTCAACCCAGCAGAACTCACCGCTTGGCGCAGCGGCAAACTGGTGTTCAACAACGCCAGCCTCAGCGAAGTGGCCGCGGAAGTGTCGCGTTATCGCGAGAAGCCGCTGACCGTCAGCAACCCTGCGGTGGCCAGTCTGCGCCTGACCAGTGTGTTCAAATCCGACAACACCGAAGCCTTGCTCAAAGCCTTGCCGAGCATCCTGCCAGTGGCCGTTCGCACCCATGCGGATGGCAGTCAGGAAATAATTTCAAAATAAAATTCAGGTTTTTTTCGAGTTCATCGTCTTCCTGTTCAACTGCAACTGGTTTGCATTAACAGCCGCACACTCTTGCGATCCACAGGACTACGTTCGACGTGAAAACCACCACTGCCCACAATAAAAAATCCCCTTGGTTGCCGCTGGCCCTCGCGCTCGCGGTCAATGCTGCGATGCCGCTGGCGTTTGCCGGTGAAGCGATTCATATCCGCGCCCAGCCATTGGGTCAGGCGCTGAGCGAACTGGGCCAGCAAACCTCGCTGCAAGTGTTTTTCAGCCCTGATCTGGTCGCCGGCAAACAAGCCCCGGCCGTCGATGGCGACATCTCCCCGGAGCAGGCGCTGCGTCAGTTGCTGCAAGGCAGCGGTCTGGATTATCAGATCAACGAAGGCTCGGTAACGCTGTCGCCCGCAGCAACTTCCGCTGCGACCAACGGCCCGCTGGAACTGGGCGTGACCGACATCAAAGTGGTCGGCGACTGGCTCGGTGATGCCAACGCCGCCGTGGTGCAAAACCACCCCGGCGCGCGCACGGTGATTCGCCGCGAAGCCATGGTCGAGCAGGGCGCGATGAACGTCAGCGACGTGCTCAAGCGTGTGCCGGGCGTGCAGGTGCAGGATTCCAACGGCACCGGCGGCAGCGATATTTCGTTGAACGTTGGCGTGCGTGGTCTGACGTCGCGCCTGTCGCCGCGCTCCACGGTGTTGATCGACGGCGTACCGGCAGCTTTCGCGCCGTACGGTCAACCACAACTGTCGATGGCACCGATTTCCTCCGGCAACCTCGACAGCATCGACGTGGTTCGTGGTGCCGGTTCCGTGCGTTATGGGCCGCAAAACGTCGGCGGCGTGATCAACTTCGTTACCCGCGCGATCCCGGAAAAAGCCACCGGTGAAATCGGCACCACCCTGGAAACCACCCAGTACGGCGGCTGGAAACACATCGACACCGCGTTCCTTGGCGGCACGGCCGACAACGGCATGGGCGTGGCGTTGTTGTATTCCGGCGTGAATGGCAATGGTTACCGCGAGCGCAACAACGGCAACGACATCGACGACGTGCTGCTCAAGACTCACTGGGCGCCGACCGATCAGGATGACTTCAGCCTCAACTTTCACTACTACGACGCCAGCGCCGACATGCCCGGCGGTCTGACGCAGAAACAATACGACGACAAACCGTACGACTCGGTGCGCGATTACGACCAATTCAGCGGCCGTCGCAAAGACGTGTCGTTCAAGTGGATTCGCCAGATTGACGAGCGCACCCAGGCCGAAGTGCTGACCTATTACACCGACAGTTTTCGCGGCAGCACCATCGCCGCCCGCGACCAGAAAACCCTCAGCTCGTACCCGCGTTCCTACTACACGCTGGGCATCGAGCCTCGGGTATCGCGGGTCTTCGATGTCGGCCCGACCAGCCAGGAAGTCAGCGTCGGTTATCGCTATTTGAAAGAGGCGATGCACGAGCAATCGAGTCGTCTGGCGCTGGTCAACAATCAGCCTGTCGTAACGCCGACGTCTGACGGTCATGTGTTCCAGGATCGCACCGGCGGCACCGAGGCCAACTCGGTCTACGTCGATAACAAAATCGACGTCGGCAACTGGACGATCACGCCGGGTATTCGCTTCGAACACATCAGCACTGACTGGCATGATCGCGCCGTGCTCGACACCGCCGGCAAACGCGTGCCGGAGAAAAACCGCAGCATCGAAAGCAACGAACCGCTGCCGGCGCTGAGCGTGATGTATCACCTGTCGGACGCGTGGAAACTGTTCGCCAACTACGAAACCTCGTTCGGCAGCCTGCAGTATTTTCAGCTGGGGCAGGGCGGTTCGGGTGATCAGACCGCCAACGGTCTGGAGCCGGAAAAGGCCAAGACCTACGAAATCGGCACGCGCTACAACGACGATGTGTGGGGCGGTGAAGTGACGCTGTTCTACATCGACTTCGATGACGAACTGCAATACATCAGTAACGATGTTGGTTGGACGAATCTTGGCGCGACCAAGCACCAGGGACTTGAAGCGTCGGTGCATTACGACATGGCGGCGCTGGATCCGCGCCTTGATGGTTTGACCGCCAATGCCGGTTTCACTTACACCCGCGCTACGTATGAAGGCGAGATTCCGGGCTTCAAGGGCCGTGATCTGCCGTTCTATTCGCGTCAGGTGGCGACGGTGGGTTTGCGTTACGACATCAACCGCTGGACGTACAACATCGACGGCTTTGCCCAGTCGAAACAGCGTTCGCCGGGTACCGGTGTCAACGCCGATGGCAGCTTCAACGGCAACTACATCACCGAGGGCACGGCGGACGGGCAGTACGGCGACATTCCGGGTTACGTGACCTGGAACGTGCGTGGCGGCTATGACTTCGGGCCGCAGGTGTCGAATATGAAGTTGGGCGCGGGGGTGAAGAACATTTTCGACAAGCAGTATTTCACCCGCTCCAGCGATAACAATTCGGGGATGTATGTGGGCGCGCCAAGGACGTTCTTTGTGCAGGCCAGCGTTGGGTTTTAAAGCATAAGATAACTGATCGTTCCCACGCTCCGCGTGGGAATGCAGCCCGGGACGCTCTGCGTCCAAAAGCGGACGCGGAGCGTCCATTGAGGCATTCCCACGCAGAGCGTGGGAACGATCTCATGTAGGAGCTGCCGCAGGCTGCGATCTTTTGCTTCAGACTTTCAAGACTTTCCCGCCAATGGCCACAGCCACCAACAGCACCGCCATCAGCCCAAAGGCAAAGCTCAAACTGCTGGCGTGCGCGACAAAGCCAATCACCGCCGGCCCCGCCAAAATCCCCGCATAGCCCAACGTGGTAATCGCCGGCACCGCGATGCTTTCCGGCATCACCGTCTGTTTGCCCACCGCCGTGTACAGCACCGGCACGATGTTCGAGCAACCGGCGCCGACCAGCGCATACCCGACCAATGCCGCTTCCCAACTCGGCGCGAACGTCGCCAGAAACAAACCACCCGCCGCCAACAAACCGCCAAACAGAATGATCCGCGTGGCGCCGACGATCCGCACAATCCGGTCACCCATCAAGCGTCCCGCCGTCATGGTCAGCGCAAACGCTGCATAACCCAATCCGGCATAGGCCGTGTCGATCCCGCGTTCCTGCGCCAGAAACACCGCGCTCCAGTCCAGCGCCGCGCCTTCGGTGAGGAAGACTATGAAGCACATCCCGCCGATAAACAGCACGATGCCGTGGGGGATGGCGAATGCCGGGCCCGAGCTTTCACTGCCGTAAGGCAGCATGTGCGGCACGCATTTGCACAGCGCCGCGATCAGCACCACGACCACCACCAGCATCGCGGCGAGCGGCGTCAGGCCGAGGCCGAGCAGGGCGCTGACGCCCGCCGCACCGACGATCCCGCCGAGGCTGAACAAGCCGTGAAAGCCGGACATCATGTTCTTGCCGCTGGCGCGCTCGACGATCACCGCTTGCAGATTGACCGTCGAATCCACCGTGCCGAGGCCGGCGCCGAACATGAACAACGTGGCGACCAGCGCAGGGATCGATGAGACCGTCGCCAGCAACGGCAACGCTGCACAGATCAACAACGTGCCGCCCGTGGCCACGCGCCGACAGCCGAAGCGCGTAGCGAGAATCCCCGCCAGTGGCATTGCCAGAATCGAGCCGACGCCCAGACACAACAACAGCAAACCCAACGTGCCCTCATCGAGCCCGGCGCGCGCCTTGGCGTACGGCACCAACGGCGCCCACGCCGCGATGCCGAGCCCGGCGATGAAAAAGGCGATGCGCGTGGACATCTGTTGCAGGCGTCCGGGGACGAAGGTGGCTTGGGCGTTGAGGCTGGTCATATCGATCCTTGGCAAAAAACTTCGCGTCCCCGAAGGACAGTGATACGGCGTCGAGGTTCGATCGCCAGTGTTCGGGTACATGCAGACGACATCCTACCCTGTGGGAGCGGGCTTGCTCGCGAAGGCGGTCTCACAGGCAAAAAAAATGTCACCTGACACACCGCCTTCGCGAGCAAGCCCGCTCCCACAGGAATTGTGTTAGCCGTTAGAGTGAGTGCTTCAACACGGTGAGCATAGAGGCGAGTGATGACGCAGTTTTATGATGCGCGGGGCAATATCTACGGTGTGGTTTCGCCGCAAGCCTTGCGCGAGGCGGGCATTGAACTGCCTGCCAGCGCTGCCGAATGCGCATCCTTGCGCCAGTTCTGGACTGAGGCCGCTATCAAACGCTGCTGCGACTGGCCCGATGGCCAGCGCCCAGCCAACAGCAAATCCCACCGCAGCGACGGCCTGCTGATCGGCCCGTTCCAGACTTCGCCGCCGTTCGATGTGCTGATCGTCAACACCGACGGCACCCTCGCCGAGCGCAGTGGCAACGGTCTGACGATTTTCTCCCAGGCAGTGACCGAGCAAGGATTGCTGCCGGAGGAGGGCGCGTTGTTGCGCGTTCATCACGACAAAGGTGACGCGGTGGAAACGTCGGTGAAGCCTGCCGACGTCGCAGGTGTGCAAGGCTTCTGGCTCGATCTCGGTCAAGCGGATTTCGGGCCGTGCGCGGTGGGTGCGCAGAACGTTGAAAGTGTTGATTTCAATAGCCGGGAGGTCAGCAGAATTCAGCCATTGGCGGCACTTGATCCGACCTGGGAGCACAGCCAATTTGTGCGCATCGGCAATCCACATTGCGTGACGCTGCTTGGCGACAAGTCGGCGTTGCCGAGTAACGAACAGATGCGTGAGTCGCCACTGAATGAAGGCCTGACCCAGATCGCCTACGCCATGCCGACCGGCGTTGGCGACCCGTGTCCGGCGGGCGTCAATCTGCAATGGGCGGCACGCGATTCCGAGCAACGCATCGTCGCGCGAGTCTTCGAACGTGGCGAAGGGCCGACGGCGTCATCAGGCACCAGCGCCAGTGCGGTCGCATGTGCGGCATGGCGGGTGGGTTGGGTTGAAGCAGGAGAAGTGCAGGTGGTCATGCCCGGCGGCACAGCACCCATTTTGCTGGAAGCAATCGACGGCGCGCAGGTGCGCGTCAGGTTGTTTGGTACGGCGCGGTTGATCGGCTGAACTCGAAACCGCCATCGCTGGCAAGCCAGGCTCCCACAGGGTTTTGTGCTGAACACAAACACCAGTCCAAATACATAACCCTGTGGGAGCGAGCTTGCTCGCGAAGGCGGTATGTCAGTCACGTTGATGTTGAATGTGCGGGCCTATTCGCGAGCAAGCTCGCTCCCACAGTGAATTCAGGTGCACACAAATAATGTGTTCACCCCAAAACCCTGTGGGAGCCTGGCTTGCCAGCGATGGGGCCCGCCAGGACACCTCGTCAGTGGGCCTTGAACAACGTCACCGACACCACCTGCTCACCCTGCACCTCCAACCGCAGCAATGCGCGGGGCGACGGCTCATCCTCGAAACATTCAACAATCACCGCGTGCGCCGAACTGGCCTGCAATGCCAGCTGCCGCGCATGTTTCAACAGGCGTTTCACCGCTGCACTGACCGGCATCGGCGCGTGCCCGCCGCGCACTTGCTCACAGAATTCCAACGCGATTTCACGGGGTGTCGGTGCCGGCGGTGATGCCAACCCAGACTCGTCGAACAGCCGATTGAGTTGTTCCGCCGCACTAACCGCCCGCGGAAACCCCGCGAATGCCGAGGCCTGCAACAGCACCTCAGTCATTTCACCGGGGGCCAACCCCGAGGCCAGCCCTGTCTTCAGATGCACACTCAATGGCGGGCCGACCATCCCTGACGCCACGATGGCGGCAAACGACACCGCTTCCCGCAGGCGCGGATCGAGGCCCGGGCGCGCGTGCAAATGCCCATAGACCACGCCAACCGCCAATTCACCCAGCGCGGGCACGGTGTGAAACAGCGCATCGAGCCGAGCGCCGCCGTCGGGTACAAGTTCGGTAAACGTCTGTCGGCCTTCGTGGTACAGCGAGGCCATGGGCGAGGGTGTGTGGTTCATTGGGAAATCCTCAAGAAAATGAGGATGGCGGCTGATCAACTACGCACAAACTTCAGCATGAAGGAGCATCCATCGCAGGGGTTGCCGGCGTCATTGCGACGCCGGTTTCTTCACCTTAGACGAACTCCACCACCGGCATCTGCCGTTTCATCAGCACTTTGCCGGCGCGAATCGAATACAGCGGCAAACCCTGACTGCGGATCACCTCATAATCACTGTCCGCCGACAGAATCAGCAGGTTCGCCGGACGCCCCTGTTCCAGCCCATAACGCTCGCCCAGATGCATCGCTTTGGCGCTATTGTCGGTGACCAGATCCAGCGCACTTTGCAGGTTGCGATAGCCGAGCATGTGGCAGATGTGCAGCCCGGCCTCAAGCACCCGCAGGATGTTGCCGTTGCCCAGCGGATACCACGGATCGACGATGGAATCCTGACCGAAACACACGTTCATCCCGGCTTCAAGCAACTCGTTCACGCGGGTCACGCCACGGCGTTTCGGGAAGTTGTCGAAGCGTCCTTGCAGGTGGATGCTTTCGGTTGGGCAGGAGACAAAACTGATCCCGGAATGCCCGAGCAGACGGAACAGTTTCGCGCAGTAAGCGTTGTCATAAGAACCCATCGCCGTGGTGTGGCTGGCGGTGACGAGGGCGCCCATGTCGCGGCTGCGTGCTTCTTCGGCGAGTACTTCGAGGAAGCGTGAGTGCGGGTCGTCGGTCTCGTCGCAATGCACGTCGACCAGGCAACCGGTGCGCTCGGCCAGGTCCATCAGAAACTTCACCGAACTGACGCCCTGATCGCGGGTGTATTCAAAGTGTGGAATGCCGCCAACCACGTCAGCACCCATGCGAATCGACTCTTCCATCAACTCGCGGCCATTGCGGAACGATTCGATGCCTTCCTGTGGGAACGCGACGATCTGCAGGTCGATCAGGTGACGGCTTTCTTCGCGCACTTCGAGCATGGCTTTCAGTGCGGTGAGTTGTGGATCGGTGACGTCGACGTGGGTGCGCACGTGCTGAATACCGTGCGCGGCGAGGGTCTGGATGGTTTTCTTGGCGCGGGTCTTGGTGTCTTCTTCGGTGATGGTGACCTTGCGCTCGCCCCAGCACTCAATGCCTTCGAACAGCGTGCCGCTCATGTTCCAGCGCGGTTCGCCGGCGGTGAGGGTGGCGTCGAGGTGAATGTGTGGCTCGACGAAGGGCGGCACCACCAGATTGCCGCCGGCGTCGAGGTCGTCGGGGCCCAGCGTCGGCGCTTCGGTCTGCCGGGCGATGCTGCGGATCAGGCCGTCTTCAAGGTGCAATTCGTGCAAACCTTCCTGGTTGCGCAAACGGGCGTTGATGATGTGCATCAGGCGAATCCTTTTTTATAAGTCTTGTAGTGGCGCGGCCGCGCTGCGAGCGCCGAGCGCGCCGGTGACGATGACATACGTTAACGCGGCAGCGGCGATGCCTACCAGCGGCGCAACCCATGGCGAGCTGAACGCGGCGACGGTGCCGACCGCGTAAGCCCCGAGGCCCGGCCAGTTGAACGCCGGCAACCGTGCGTCGGCCAGGCGTGGATAGTGCCCGCGCCAGCGGTAGAAAAAGTCGGCCATGATCACCCCGCCAATCGGCGGAATCACCGTGCCGAGCAGAATCAGGTAGGGCACCAGCATGTCGTACATACCGAGCAGGGCGAGCAGGGTGCCAATCACCGCGCCGGCCAGGGTCACGGTCTTGCGCCGTCCGGTGCGCAGCAGGTTGCAACCGGCGACGGCGAAGTTGTAGATGGTGTTGTCCTGGGTGCTCCAGATGTTCAGCAGCAGCATGGCCATCGCGGCCATGGCGAAGCCTTGCAACAGCAGCACTTCAACCACGTCCGGCTGCTGATAAACGATGGCGCCGTACGCGCCGATCAGCACCATCAAACCGTTGCCGATGAAGAAACCGATCAGGCTGGCCAGCACCGCGACACGCGCCGAGCGCGAGAAACGCGTCCAGTTGGTCGCTTGCGTCGCGCCGCTGACGAAGGTGCCGAACACCAAAGTAATCGCCGTCGACCAGTCCAGCGAACCGCTCGGCACGACGCTGAGCAATCCTTGGAAACCGCCAACTTTCACTGTCGCCACCCACATCGACAGCATCAGCAGCAACATCATTGCCGGCACCGCGATGTACGACAGAATCTCCAGCCCGCGATAACCGACGTAAGCCGTGGCACAGAACACCAGACCGAACAGCACCATCAAGCCAAGCACCGTGCCTTGATCCAGATCGAAGTATTTGCCGAGCACCACCGCAGCCGTCGCGGTGCCCCAGGCGTACCAGCCAATCTGGGTGAAACCGAGGATCAGGTCGCTGAGTTTGCTGCCCACTTCACCGAAGCAAAAACGCCCCATCAACACCGAATTGAGGCCACTCTTGAAGGCGATGTAACCGAGGCCTGCCGCGTACAAACCGAGTAGCAGGTTGCCGACGATGATCACCGCCATCATCTCGCCGAAACTGAACGCCACGCCTAGCTTGCCGCCGGCAAACATGGTCGCGGTGAAAAACGTGAAGCCCAGTAACACCATCGCCGTAGAGGCCAGGCCTTTGCGCGCGTGCATCGGGACTTCGCTGAGGGGGTAATCGTTGCCGGGATCGTTCTGCGTCATGGGGCGGTCCTTGCTGGAGAGAGGGAGACGCGGGGGAGGGTTGCAGTGGTCGTGCCATGTTCCGGTTGGCGCGGGTTATGTATAGACGAGTCGCGTCAAACGGCGCGAAAACAGTGCACCCGAACACACCAAAGCCCAATGTAGGAGCTGCCGAAGGCTGCGATCCTTTGATTTTGTTTTTTAGAAGCAAGATCAAAAGATCGCAGCCTTCGGCAGCTCCTACAGGGGATTTGTGGTGGGTCAGAGGAAGCGCATCAGCGCAGCGACGATGGCTTCGGGGGCGTCTTCCTGGACGAGGTGGCCGGCGTTGGGAATCGGGTGGAATTGTGAGCCGGGGATTATCTTGTGCAATGCACGGCCACGCTCGATGGGAATCCACTGATCGTCTTTGCCCCAGAGAATCTGTACCCGACAACGGATCGTCGGGTACAAACTTTCGGCCTCACGGGTATAGCGCTCATCCATCTGCGCAATCTGCCGATAGAACGCCGCTTGCCCGGGATCGCCGAGCCACGGCTCAACGTAGGGCGCGAGTTCGTCGTCGGGAATCGCCCGGTGAATCGCCCCGCGAATGTAGGTCGGCACGACGGCGCGCTGGATGTAATCGGGCAGACCGCTAAATGCCGCTTCATGCTGGCGAACATGCTGCACAAACGGCGAGCCCCATGGCGTCAGCGCCACCGGATCGATCAGCGTCAGGCTGCGGTAATCCTTGCCATTGAGCAGGTGAGTGCGCAGCGCCGTGGCACCGCCAAAGTCATGGGCGACCACGTCGGGATTTTGGATGTTCCAGTGATCGAGCAACTGCGCCAACAACTGGTTTTGCACACCGAGGGAGACATCGGCGGCAGGTTTCGCGGAGCGTCCATAACCGAGCAAATCGAAGTAATACACGCGGTGCGTGGCAAAGAAGTGCGGCGCGATCCGATGCCACACGTAAGACGAGAAAGGTGTGCCATGCACGAACACCAGCGGCGGGCCATCGCCACGTACGGCATGGCGCACTGAGTGACCGTTGAAGTCAAAGACCTGATCCAGCAGCCAGTCTGTCATGGGCCTGTCCTCTTGGCGGGTGGGGAGCCAAAAAGCATAGGCATAAAAAAACAGCCGTGAAGGCTGTTCTTGAACATCAACGCTATTCCCCTGTGGGAGCGGGCTTGCTCGCGAAAGCGGAGTGTCTGTCACATCAATGTCGATGTTCCGACGCCTTCGCGGGCAAGTCCGCTCCCACAGGGTTTTGCAGTGTTCTCAGGCTCGGGTTACTCGCCGCGATAGATGCAGCCGCTGGTGCACGTCTCGTGAATACGGATCGCGCTGAGTTCTGGCAGCAACGGCTTCATTTCATTCCAGATGAATTTGGCCAGTACTTCGCTGGTCGGGTTTTCCAGGCCAGGAATGTCATTCAGGTAGTTGTGATCCAGACGCTCGTACAACGGCTTGAAGATCGCTTTGATTTCCGAGAAATCACGGATCCAGCCAGTGTGCGGATCGAGGTCGCCGCTCAGGTGAAGCGCCACTTTGAACGAGTGACCGTGCAGACGTCCGCACTTGTGGCCGTCCGGGACGTGCGGCAGGCGGTGGGCGGATTCGAAAGTAAATTCCTTGAAGATTTCCACGGTATTTTCGGCTCTGTTCAGATGGTGTTCGCCGCAGCGATTCGGGCAGGCGGCGAGTTTACCAGCTTGTGTTTGGCCGTGCTGACTAAAGGGTCAGCAAGCGCTCGGCGAGGCGACCGTTGGCAGTCAGTTCGAGAAACTCATCGCCCAGACGGCGGCTCTCGTCCATCGCCGCGTGCCAGTATTTCTGCCGGCTCGTTGCATCGCCCATGAAGCGTTTGAAGTCGTTACGATCGGGCAGTTTGCCGTAGGGCAGGCGCGCCAGGTATTCCTTCGACGGCGCGAGCAACAGCACGTCCTGCAAGCGCTGCACCGAGGCTTTGCGCCACGGCAGGGTCTTGTCGAACCAGCCCGGAATCACCCGGTCGGTGAAGTGCGGATAAAGCACGATGCCGTCACCGCTGTAGGGCAGATCGAGGTGATAGTCGAGCAGACCGCCGTCGCGGAAGGTGCCAGCCCCGGCGCCCGGCAGATCGCGCACGCCTTCCATGACCATCGGGATCGACCCCGAGGCCAGCAGCGCCTGACGTAAGTTGCCGGCATTCAGTGCGACGAAGCGCGACGGGAAATCGTCGAGCGCATTCACCGGCGGGGCGAGGCGCGGATCGTGGATGATCAGCCGTTCGAAGTGCCGCGACAGTCGCGCACGACCGCGCAGGTTATCGGCGATCACCGAACCCAGCGCCAGACCGAGGCGACCGCGATGGTCATCAGCGAGACGCCCCTGGCTTTTCACCACCATGATGTTCAAGCGGTAATGCGCGTTGTCGAGGATGCTCGCGTCGCGGCCATCAAGCAGGTCATTGAGCATGCGCTGCGAGCTCTGACTGATCTCGGCCATGGTCACGCCTTTGTTGAAATTCTGCTCGGCGTAGAGCGCGCCGAGGCGGCGGATGCCTGCGGCGGCGTCCGGCAGGCAAGCGCTGGCGAAGCGCCAGGAACCGACCGAGGCGCCAATCAGCGAACGCTCACGCGGCGCACTCGGCAGCCATTCACCGAACAGCGCCAGATCCAGCCCCTGAATCCCCAACGCCTTCGGCCCACCGGCCGCACCGGGCAGGGTGCCGACGTCAGCGGCGTTCAGACCCTGCGCGCGAATCCGCGCCATGGCCCGTGGGCCGGCCTTGAGGGTGAGGGCGGGGAACTTGATGTGGATGGCGGTCATACCGGTCTCGATCGTTAGCAAGCGAACAATTATAAGCACATGTTACAGAATCCTGTAGGAGCTGCCGAAGGCTGCGATCTTTTGATCCTGGCTTTTTAAAAACAAGATCAAGAGATCGCAGCCTTCGGCAGCTCCTACAGGAGATATTTCAGGGAGGGAGAATGATGGCAATTCAGTTTCAGTTAAGTTCATCTGGTTAAGGTGCCGACCGTGAGCAATACATAAAAAATACGGAGACACCCTTTTGAAAACCCTGACTGCCCTGTCCATTTGCGCGATCATCGGCTTCACTGCCAGCATCGCCCACGCCCGCGATCTGGGCCCGGATGAAGCCCTGCGCCTGCGCGACGCTGGTACTATCGTTTCCTTCGAGAAGCTCAACGCAACCGCGCTGGCCAAACATCCGGGCTCGACGATCACCGAAACCGAGCTGGAAGAGGAGTACGGCAAGTACATCTACCAGGTCGAAATGCGTGATCCGCAGGGTCTCAATTGGGATCTGGAATTAGACGCGGTGACCGGGCAGGTTCTCAAGGATCATCAGGATACGTAATGAAGCTTAATGTTCGCGCCACCAGCCGCACGGCGCTGGCGCTGGTAGTTTTTTGCTCGGCGGCGATGGCCCGCGACCTCGATCAGGACGAAGCGCTGAACCTGCGTCGCCAGGGCGTCATCCTGCCGCTGGAGCAAGTGCTGCAGCAGGCGATGGATCGTTATCCGGGCGCCAAACTGCTGGAAGTCGAGCTGGAAGAGAAACATGACGTCTACATTTATGAGGTCGAGTTGCTTACCGTCGAGGGTGTCGCCCGTGAGTTGCACCTCAAGGCCGAAACCGGTGAATTAGTGAAAGACAAGGAAGATTGATCGATGCGTTTGCTTTTGGTGGAAGACCACGTACCGCTGGCCGACGAATTGCTCGCCGGTCTGCAACGCCAAGGCTACGCAGTCGATTGGCTGGCGGACGGCCGTGATGCGCTGTATCAGGGCAGCAGCGAGCCGTACGACCTGATCATCCTCGACCTCGGTCTGCCCGGTGTGCCGGGGCTTGAGGTGCTGGCGCAGTGGCGCGCGGGCGGTCTGGCGATTCCGGTGTTGATCCTCACGGCGCGTGATTCCTGGGCCGAACGCATCGAAGGCCTGAAGGCCGGCGCCGACGATTACCTGACCAAACCTTTTCATCCCGAAGAGCTGTTCCTGCGCATACAGTCGCTGCTGCGCCGCTCCAAGGGCCAGTCCAATCAGGCGACGTTGCAAGCCGCCGGCCTGCATCTGGACGAGGGCCGTCAGTGCGTGGTGCGCGACGGCACCGACATTCAACTGACCGCCGCCGAGTTTCGTCTGCTGCGCTATTTCATGCTGCACCCCGAGCAAATCCTTTCCAAAAGTCACCTCGCCGAACACCTCTACGACGGTGAAACCGAGCGCGATTCCAACGTACTCGAAGTCCACGTCAATCACCTGCGCCGCAAGCTCGGCAAAAGCGTGATCGAAACCCGTCGCGGCCAGGGTTACCTGTTCGGCGGGCAGGCTTCATGAGGTCAATCCAGCGCCGCTTGAGCCTGGGTTTGATCAGCGTGATGGTGATCGTCGGTCTGGTGCTGGCGCAAACCAGTTTGTGGTTGTTCGAAGTGGGTTTGCAGCGCTACCTCGAAGCCGGCCTGCGCGACGACAGCGAAACCCTGTTGGTGGCGCTGGTGCGCGGCCCCATGGGGTTGCAGCTGGATGAGCGGCACTTGTCGCCGGCGTATCAGCGACCGTTTTCCGGGCATTACTTCCGTATCGATTTTGCCGACAGCCACTGGCGTTCGCGATCGCTGTGGGATCAGGATCTGCCGCTGCTGGATCAGCCCGGTCTGCACAGCAACTTGCAACTGGGCCCGGACGGTCAGCGGTTGCTGGTGCTGCGTTCGGACTATCGGCGTCTGGGCCAGTCGATTTCGATCAGCGTTGCGCAGGATTACACGCCGGTCAGCGACAGCTTTCAGCGCATGCGTCAGATTGGCCTCGGTCTGGGGTTGGCGGCGTTGCTGCTGATTCTGTTTTTGCAGCGACTCACGGTGCGCCGCGCACTGAAGCCGCTGGAAAAGGCTCGCGAGCAGATCGCGCAATTGCAGCAGGGCCAGCGTTCGCAACTCGACGATCAAGTGCCCGTTGAATTGGAACCGCTGGTGGCGCAGATCAACCATTTGCTTGCGCACACCGAGGACAGTCTCAAGCGTTCGCGTAATGCCTTGGGCAACCTTGGGCATGCGTTGAAAACGCCGTTGGCGGTGCTGTTGAGCCTGGCGTCGAGCGAGAAACTCGATGCCCATCCCGAGCTGCGCAAGATTCTTCTCGAACAACTGGAACAGGTGCAGCAACGGCTCAATCGCGAGCTGAACCGCGCACGATTATCTGGCGATGCGTTACCGGGTGCGTTGTTTGATTGCGATGCCGAACTGCCGGGGTTGCTGGCGACGCTGAACATGATTCATGGCGAGCATCTGGCGTTAAGTTATGTCGCGCCGGCGGGATTGCAGTTGCCGTGGGATCGTGAGGATTTGCTGGAGCTGCTGGGCAATCTGCTCGACAACGCCTGCAAGTGGGCGGATGCCGAGGTGCGTTTGAGCGTGGTCGAAACGGCTGAGGGATTTGCCCTGAGCGTGGAAGATGACGGACCGGGGATTCCTGAGGAGCAGCGCGCGCAGGTATTCAGTCGGGGAGCGCGGCTGGATGAACAGACGCACGGGCATGGGTTGGGGCTGGGGATTGTGCGCGATATTGTTGATACGTGGGGCGGGACGCTGATGTTGATGGAAAGCGAGTGGGGCGGGCTGAAAGTGTTGATTGAACTGCCTCGGCGGTGAGGCTTTCAGAAGCCCCTCACCCTAACCCTCTCCCGGAGGGAGAGGGGACTGACCGAGTTGGATTGCCGAGGTACGCCGACTTGGGATATCGAGTCGAACTCAGGTTTTGAAAAGCAAAAGCCCCTCACCCTGGCCCTCTCCCGGAGGGAGAGGGGACTGACCGAGTTGGATGGCCGAGATACGCCGACTTGGGGTATCGAGTCGAACTCAGGTTTTGAAAAGCAAAAGCCCCTCACCCTGGCCCTCTCCCGGAGGGAGAGGGGACTGACCGAGTTGGATTGCCGAGGTACGCCGACTTGGGATATCGAGTCGAACTCATGTTTTGAAAAGCAAAAGCCCCTCACCCTGGCCCTCTCCCGGAGGGAGAGGGGACTGACCGAGTTGGATGGCCGAGATACGCCGACTTGGGGTATCGAGTCGAACTCAGGTTTTGAAAAGCAAAAGCCCCTCACCCTGGCCCTCTCTCGGAGGGAGAGGGGACTGACCGATTTGGATGGGCGAAGTACGCCGACTTGGGATATTGAGTTGAACTCAGGTTTTGAAAAGCAAAAGCCCCTCACCCTAGCCCTCTCCCGGAGGGAGAGGGGACTGACCGAGTTGGATGGCCGAGATACGCCGACTTGGGGTATTGAGTCGAACTCAGGTTTTGAAAAGCACATAGATCGGCTCCCTTTCCCCTCTACCCCTTGGGGGAGAGGGCTGGGGTGAGGGGGAAAGGATTTACCTGACACCCCCAAAATCCCGGGTCACACCCGAAACTGATCCATCAAACTCTGCTGCTGATTCGCCAGGCTGTTCAGCGACTGACTCACCCGCGCCGACTCATTCGCCTGCCCCGACAACGATTCCGTCACATCGCGAATCGTCGCCACGTTGTTGTTGATCTCCTCCGCCACAGCGCTCTGTTCTTCCGCCGCACTGGCGATCTGCAGGTTCATGTCGCTGATCACCGTCACCGCGTCGCCGATCTGGCGCAGCGCAGTCACCGCTTGGCCAACCTGTTCAACACTGCCCTGCGCCTGACGATGGCTGTTGCCCATCGAACCGACCACTTCCTGCGTCCCGGTCTGCAGTTGTTCAATCACCTGACGGGTTTCTTCCACCGACTCCTGCGTGCGGCGCGCGAGGTTGCGCACTTCATCGGCGACCACGGCAAAACCACGTCCAGCTTCACCAGCGCGTGCCGCTTCGATCGCGGCGTTGAGGGCCAACAGGTTGGTCTGCTCGGCAATGGCACGGATGGTTTCCAGTACGGCGCCGATTTTCTCGCTGTTCGCGGCGAGGCCCTCGACCTGCACCATCGCCGCGCTCATGTCGGCGGCGAGGGTGTCGATGCTCGCGGTGGTGCGGTCGATCATGGTCAGGCCTTGACGGGTGGCGCGATCGGCGTCCTTGGCGGCTTCGGCAGCTTGCGCAGCACTGCGCGCGACGTCTTGTGCGGTGGCGCTCATTTCGTGGGACGCGGTGGCAACCTGATCGACCTGACGGTATTGCTGCTCCATGCCGGCGCTGGTCTGGGTGGCGATGGCCGAGGACTGATCGGCCGTGTTGCGAGCGTCCTGCACCGAGCGTTTGACGTCGGCAATGATCGGCTGCAATTTATCGAGGAAGCGGTTGAACCAACCGGCCAATTGACCGAGTTCATCCTTCTTGTCGTAGGCCAGGCGGCGGGTCAGATCACCTTCACCGCTGGCGATGTCTTCGAGCATGTGCGCCACACCGAGGATCGGTTTGGTCACGCTGCGCGCCATCAGCCACACCAGCAGCAGGCCGATCAGCGCGGCGAGCACGCCGAGACTCAGCTCAATCAACGTGCCTGAGGTGTTGCTCGCGTCCAGTTGTTGCTTGAGCGCTTCGGCGCGGCTGACGAGGACTTTTTCCGGCACATCAAGCAGCACGCCCCACGACGGGCCACCGGGAATCGGTTGGAATGGCGAGAGTACTTTCAACTGGCCGTTGCTGTGCAGGCTGGTGACGTTGCTGTTCGAGGCCAATAGCCGCAGCAGCTCAGCGCCGCTGGTTTTGTCGATCGCATCCAGACGCTGGCTGAGTTTCCCAGCGTCCGGGCTGTAACCGGCGAGCAGGCCGGCGGGGCTGATGATGCTCACGGCGGTCTGGCCGTCATAGAGCTTCTTGCTCGCGCTCTGGCTGGTGGCTTGCAGGCTGTTGAGGTTGATGTCGACCGACAGCGAGGCGATGACTTTGCCATCCACCACCAGCGGGAACACGATGCTGGTCATCAGCACGTTGTGGCCGTCGATCACGTAGAAGTACGGTTCGATCACGCAGGGTTTGAGTGTGGTGCGCGGGCAGGTAAACCAGGCATTGGCCGCCTGGCCGGAGGGGCCGGTGCTGGTGTCGGCCATGTCGCTTTCCGGCAGCGCCATCGAGGTCACCTTGCCAGGCGTCGGTTGCGACCAGTACAGGGCGAAGCGGCCCTTGTCGTTGCTGCCCAGTTCGGCCTGGTTGGCGAACAATTCGTCCTTGCCATCCAGCGCATTGGCTTCGAACACTAGCGACAGGCCGAGCAGATCGGGGTTGGCTTGCAGCGCGGATTTGACCTGACGGGTCATGTCTTCGCGCAAGTCGAAGGCGTCGAGGAAACGCTTCTCGGCCTGTTCACGGAGGAACAACACCTGGCGCGAAAAACCGTGGCCGTATTGATAGGCGTCCATGAATTGTTGGCGAATGCCCGCCGATTGCACTTCGCCCTGGGACTCGATGCGCGCCTGCGCCGACTCGGTGAGCATCTCCATGCTCGAAGCTTTCACCAGTGCGGAACTGTGCTCCATGCGATACAGCGAAAGACCCACCAACAGGGTCACGATACCGGCCAGGCAAAGGCCGGCGAGCAGGGTGATTTTCCATTGGATGGAAAGTTGTCTGAGCGACATGGAGACGTCCTTATTCGATAAATATCTGCGACTTTGCACTGTAACGGCCGCAAATCGGCTTTCTTTATCCCTGAAACACAATATGACTAATTGCCACAGGCCATGGCTGAAACACCTTTTTGGGGCAAACACAAAACCTGTGGTGAGGGGATTTATCCCCGACCGGCTGCGCAGCAGTCGCAAAACCTGCAAATGCGCTGTGTCTGTAAGAATGCAGGGGGCGGCTTCGCCACCCATCGGGGATAAATCCCCTCACCACAAAGTTTGTGCCTGGCCCCGGATATTGATCGTTCCCACGCTCCGCGTGGGAATGCAGCCCGGGACGCTCCGCGTCCCAAAGCGGACGCAGAGCGTCCATTGAGGCGTTCCCACGCAGAGCGTGGGGACGATCAAGGGTTGTGAGTAGCCTTCGATGTTTTGACACCGCCGCCACTCTGCGGCACAGTGCGCGCCCTTCTAATAAGACCCTCTTTGCAAATCCGCCGGTTTAGCGTTGGCGGACTCATTCTGTCTGGCGGTCGGTTGTCCACCGCAGTGTTTTTTGAGGTAGTGAAATGAATGCAGTCATAGCGGCGGTCGGCGTCATGCTGATTCTCAGCCTGTCGCGCGTGCACGTGGTGATCGCTTTGATCGTCGGCGCGCTGGTCGGCGGCCTGACCGGTGGTTTGGGTATCGACGCCACGCTCAAGGCGTTCAACAGCGGCCTGGGCGGCGGCGCGACCGTGGCGTTGTCCTACGCGTTGCTCGGTGCTTTCGCCGTGGCGATTGCCAAATCGGGCCTGGCCCACGCATTGGCCGACAAGGCGCTGGCGATGGTCGATCGTCAACATTCGAGCGGTGGCGGCAGTGTCAAATGGCTGCTGATCGGTCTGTTGTGGGTGGTCGCGATTGCTTCGCAGAACATCCTGCCGATCCACATCGCCTTCATTCCACTGCTGGTGCCGCCACTTCTATATGTACTGACCAAGCTGCAACTCGACCGCCGCTTGATCGCCTGCGTCATGACCTTCGGTCTGATCACGCCGTACATGGTGTTCCCGGTCGGCTTCGGCAACATCTTCCTCAACCAGATCCTGCTGGCCAACGTCAGCAAGGCCGGCGTCGACATCAGCCAGATCAATGTCATGCACGCCATGGCTATTCCGGCGCTGGGCATGGTCTTCGGTCTGTTGGTGGCGGTGTTCTTCAGCTACCGCAAAAAGCGCGTTTACGATCTGGAAAAAATCGAGCAGGTCGAACAGGTCAGCGTTGCCTACAACCCGAAAACCATCGGCATTGCCGGTCTGGCGATTGCTGCGGCGTTCATCATTCAGTTGCTGCTCGACTCGATGATTATCGGCGCGCTCGCCGGTTTTCTGATCTTCTCGGCGTCGGGCATTGTGAAGTGGCGTGAAACCGACGACCTGTTCACCGAAGGCATGAAGATGATGGCGATGATCGGCTTCATCATGATCTCGGCCTCGGGATTTGCCGAAGTGCTCAAAGCCACCGGCGAAGTGCGCACGCTGGTCGAAAGCGCAGCGGCGTGGATCAATCACAGTCGGGCGATTGGCGCGTTGTTGATGTTGCTGGTGGGCCTGATGGTGACCATCGGGATCGGTTCGTCGTTCTCGACGGTGCCGATTCTGGCGGCGATTTTCGTGCCTTTGTGCGTGCAGCTCGGCTTCAGCCCGATGGCGATCGTGTGCATCGTCGGCACCGCCGGGGCACTGGGCGATACCGGCTCGCCAGCGTCGGACTCGACACTGGGGCCGACCTCCGGTTTGAACGTTGACGGGCAGCATCACCATATCTGGGACACCGTGGTGCCGACGTTCCTGCACTACAACCTGCCGCTGCTGGCGTTCGGCTGGGTGGCCGCGATGGTTCTCTAAGCACCACAAATCCCAACTGTGGGAGCGAGCTTGCTCGCGAAGGCGTCCTGTCAGTCACCGTCATTGTTAACTGACACAGCGCATTCGCGAGCAAGCCCGCTCCCACAGGGGGAATGCGGTGAGCCTCACGATTCAACTTTTGCTTTTGCGTGCCGTTAAAGCCTTTAACCACGCCAATAAAACCAAAAGAGTGAGCCCCCAATGCGCCTGAGCCTCAAGGCTAAAGTCCTGTCCCTCGCCGTCCTCCCGGTGCTGCTCTTTGCGCTGGTCATCAGCCTGACCACGCTGTTCATCCTTCAGCAACAGGCGCACAACGAGGTCGAGCAGACCCGCGAGCGCCTGCTCGGCGACGCCAAAGCCACCCTGCAAAGTTACGTCGCCGTGGCCATGACCACGATCAAACCTCTCTACGACGCTGCCGCCCCCGGCGATGACGCGGCGCGCGCGCAGGCGATCAAATTGCTCTCGGGGATTCGCTACGGCAAGGACGGCTACTTCTTCGGCTACGACTCCGAGACCGTGCGCCTGTTCAAGGCCAACGACCCGGAGGGCGTGGGCAAAAGCTTTAAGGACAACCGCGACCCGAACGGCGTTTACGTCAACCAGGGCCTGGTGAAAGTGGCGAAGGACGGCACGCACTATTTGCAATACAGTTCGCCGCTGCCGGGCAATGCGCAGGTGCTGGTGCCGAAACTCGGCTACACCGAATACCTGGCGAAGTGGGACATGGCGGTCGGTACCTCGGTCAACCTCGACGGCATCGAGGCGCAAGTGGCGCTGGTGCAAACGCAAGTGCAGGAACGCATGCAAGGCGTGGTGCTGAGCATCGTCGGCGTCGCGGTGGTGGTGCTGTTGGTGATCGCGGCGGCGGGCATGCTGCTGGCCAATACCATTTTGCGTCCGCTGACGCTGATGAAGGCCAACCTCGATGACATCGCGGCGGGCGAGGGCGATCTGACCCGTCGTCTGAACATCACCAGTCAGGACGAACTCGGCGAACTGGCCGGTTCGTTTAACCGCTTCGTCGACAAGATTCACGGACTGGTGCGGCAGATCACCGAGATGACCACGCAACTCACCGGGCTGGTGACGCAAGTCTCGGATCAGGCGCAGCGCTCGGATCAGGCGATGGAGCGCCAGCGTCACGAGACCGATCAGGTGGCAACGGCGATCAACGAAATGTCCGCCGCCGCGCAGGAAGTGGCGAAGAGCGCGCAGAACGCCGCCGTCGCTGCCCAGCAGACTGATGAAGAAGGCCAGAGCGCCAAGCGCGTGGTGGCGGGCAGCATCAAACAGATTCATGCGTTGGTCGATGACATCCGCAGCAGCGGCGTGTCGCTGGACAGCTTGCAGCAGGACGTGAGCTCGATTGTCGGCGTGCTCGGGGTGATTCGTTCGATTGCCGAGCAGACCAACCTGCTCGCACTGAACGCGGCAATCGAAGCGGCGCGGGCCGGTGAGGCCGGGCGCGGGTTTGCCGTGGTGGCGGATGAAGTGCGCGCGCTGGCCAGTCGTACGCAAATCAGCACTCAGGAAATTCAGGGGATGATCGATCGCTTGCAGGCCGGGACGCAGTCGGCGGTGGAAGCGATGCGCCGATCCAGTGAGGCGGGCGACGGCACGTCGGCGCAGGCCAATCAGGCTGGGGCTTCGCTGGACACGATGGCGTCGTTGATTGCGACGATCAACTCGATGAACGCGCAGATTGCCAGCGCGGCAGAAGAGCAGACGGCGGTGGCGGAAGAGATCAATCGCAGCGTGCACCAGATTGCGGTGGCGGTGGACAGCGTGGCGGATGAGACGCAGTTGGGGGCGCAGACTTCGCGTAGTTTGGCGGATCTTGGTCAGCGGCTGGGCAAACTTGTCGGCCAGTTTCGGATTTGAAGCTTTAAGAGCCCCTCACCCTAGCCCTCTCCCGGAGGGAGAGGGGACTGACCGAGTTGTCTTGCGTTGTACATCGACCTGAGAAATCGAGTCGATTATGGATTCACAGCAGGGCTTTCAGGTCGATGCATGCCTGCAATATCCCGCAATCAGTTCCCTCTCCCTCGGGGAGAGGGCTAGGGTGAGGGGCTCTTGATCTTCAACCCTTCAAGTCCGATCCCAATAAGGCACTTCGCCGAAGCATTCGATGAAGAAGTCGATAACGGTGCGCACCTTCACCGACAAGCGCCGACTCCCCGGCCACAGCACCGCAATCTGCTGCGGCTCCAGACTGTTCGACACCTGATACTCGCCCAACACCGGCACCAACGTGCCTTCGCGTACCGCCTCGCCAATCAGCCACGACGGAAACATCACCAGCCCCAATCCCTGTTCGGCGGCTTGGGTGAGGGTGTCGGCGTGGTTGCCGGTGATCGGGCCTTTCACCGAGTACGGCGCCCAGTCCTGCCCGTCGCGACGGAAGAACCAGCGCTGCAGTCCGGCCGCGCCTTTGTACGCCAGGCACTGGTGTTGCGCGAGATCGTCGGGGTGTTGCGGGGTGCCGTGGCGTTTTAGATACGCCGGGCTGGCCGCGACCTGAAAGCGGTGCGGTGCCAGAATCCGCGCTTGCATGCTGGAGTCATGCAGTGGGCCGATGCGGAACAGCAGATCCGCGCCTTCTTGCAGCGGATCGACGTAATGGTCGGTCTGCTGAATATCCAGTTGCAGCTTCGGATAGCGCGCGCACAACTTGCCCAGCCACGGCGTCAGATGGCGCTGGCCGAACACCACCGGGGCGTTGATGCGCACCAGGCCGGTGGGTTCGCTTTGCTGTTCCTGCAACGCCTGTTCGGCTTCTTCCAATTGCACCAACACCAGCCGCGCGTGATGGCCGAGCATGCGCCCAGCCTCGGTCGACGTGACGGCGCGGGTATGGCGGTAGAGCAATTGCTGATTCAGCGCTTGCTCCATCAAATGGATCTGCCGCGAAATCGAGGAGGGCGCCACGCCTTCGCGACGGGCGACTTCGGAAAAACTGCCGTGATCGAGCACGGCCACAAACAGTCGCAGCGCTTTGAATCCGAGTTCGTTTAGGCCATACATGGTCTGTCCTGCTGTGCGTGTTGCGCAAAGGTGTTGTCCGGATGCTCCCATTTATCGCACAGCAACGCCAGCCGATAATCCGCGCCATTGTTGACTGGGCTGGATTGTATTTATGCAAACGTTGGATGAAGTGAGTGTTGCGCCGCCGGTGGCCAAACCGGGGTTGCGCTTGTTGTTGCTGCCGCTGGTGATTCTGGCGGGGATGGGTTTGTCGGTGGAGGCGGGTTTGCTCGGGCCGTTGGGTGCGCAGGTCGGGCATTTGTGGGCGACGTTGAGCATCTTCGGGGTGGGCTCGGCGATTCTGTTTTTGCTGCTGTTGTTTGCGGGGCCACAGAAAGGGCCGGCGCTGAACACGCTGCCGCGCTGGCAGTTGATCGGTGGTTTGCTCGGGCCGATTTATGTGGTGGTGCTGACCCTGGCCACGCCGCACATTGGTATCGCCATGACGATGATCGCGATTCTTTCCGGGCAGGTCGGCAAGAGTGTGTTGATCGATCATTTCGGCTGGTTCGGGGCGACGCGCAAGAAGGTCAACGGTGAGCGTTGGTTGGCGCTGCTGTTGATTGTCGCGGCACTTGTTTTGATTGCGCGGGGTTGATGATGAATCTGATTATTTTGTTGGCTGTGGTGGTGGCGGCGGGTGCGATATTGAGTGTTCAGGCGGCGATCAATGGGCGCTTGGGGGAAACCGTTGGTGTGTTGCGCAGTAGTTTGTTGACGTTTGCTGTGGGTGCGTTGGTGACCGGGTTGTTGATTTTGTTTTTTGAACCGGCGCATGCGGTGGGGTTGTTGGATGTGCCGAAGTGGCAGTTGAGTGGGGCGCTGTTTGGGGTGGTTTATATGATTGTCATGGTGGGCGCGGTGCCTCGTGTGGGGACGGCGGTGGCGACGGTGGCGGTGATTGTCGGGCAGTTGGGGATGGGGATGTTGATTGATAATTTTGGCTGGTTCGGGAATCCGGCGATTGAGTTGTCGGGGAGTCGGGTGTTGGCGATGGTGCTTTTGGCGGGGGCTTTGGTGTTTATGTATCGGAGTAGTGTGCGTAGCTCTGATTGATTGTGGTTTTGGGGTTGTGGGCATATCCGTTGCTGCGGTGATGGCTGATTATGGTTCCGCCCTTACGGCGGGTCACTTTTGGCAAACGCCCCAAAAAGTAACCAAAAGGTCTGTGCCCTGACGTTCGGCCCGCTCGCTGGGGCTCGGGGTTCCTTCGCTGCGGGATCGATCCGGGGGGGCAGCGCCTACGGTTTGCTTCGCTGCACCTCCTCTCGCTGTGTTTGGCTGCGCCAAACGGTCGCTACGCTCCCACCCCCCGGATCAATCCCTCCACTCAGCCTGCCCACGGGCTCTAAGATCAAAAGCAGGCGAGCTGAGACTCGGCCTATTGAGTGGTGAAGAGCGGGGCGCACACGGCTTTTTGATTTGCGTTGGATTCGCCCCTCACCCCAGCCCTCTCCCGAGGGAGAGGGGGCCGATTGGTGGGTTTTTCAGAATGTGTGTTCGACTCGGTATCCCAAGTCGGCGTATTTCGCCCAAACACCCCGATCAGTCCCCTCTCCCTCCGGGAGAGGGCTAGGGTGAGGGGCTCTTGATCTGGCTTTTGCTGTGGCTCTTGATCTGGCTTTTGATTTTGGCCCCCATCGGCAGGCCGAGCGTAGGTGTTCATCCGGGGTAGGCGCGCAGCGCCGTGCGGCGTAGCCGCATACATCGAGAGGAGGTGCAGCGAAGCAAACCGTAGGCGATGCCCCCGGATGGACACCGTAGCGAGGGAACACTGAGCCTCAGCGAAGTGCCGTACGCCGGGGGCCAAGCCTTTTGCTTACTTTTCGGCGTCTGGAAAAGTGAGTCGCTGTAAGAGCGAAACCGCCAGAAGCCCCACCCGCAGCAACGGATATGCCCCCAAAACCCCAAACCCCCAAAACCCCCAAAACCCCAAACAAGCAAAATCAAAAGATCGCAGCCTTCGGCAGCTCCTACACTGGTAATCACGGCTTACCTAAAAGCCCCAGACAACCACCACCCCAAGGAGTCTGCCCCCATGCCCGATAGAAAATGCGATTGCCCAAACTGCAAATGCACCATCAAAGAAGGCGATCATGCCTACGCCGTACACGGCAAACACTACTGCTGCGAAGCCTGCGCCCACCACCACAAAGGTGGCGAAGAATGCTCAAGCAAAGGCTGCCACTGCGCACATCCCAAATAAACACAGGCAAAAAAAAGTGGAGCCTAATCAGGCTCCACTTCCAATTTCAGACTTTCATCATCCAGCCGCTCGGTATGCCGCACCGTGCCTTGCAATCGCCGCCCCTCAACCCGAACCACCACGGTTTTCGCCTGGTCGAGGTCTTCCGGTAACGGCGCTGGCACTCTCAGGGCGAAGCAATACGGATCATCGTCGACCGCTTCCAGACCCACGCGGCAATCCACGCTTTTGGTGATACGCCCAAACAAGGTGTCGAGGCCGTAGTCCAGATGCGCCGGGCTGCTGCTGAAATCGATCATGGTTGCATTCCCCCGAATGTTCGCGTGCAGGCTGAGCTTAGCTGGTCGGTCGCCAGACGACGTTTTCCACGCCGAATTTTTCCGCCATCGGTTTGCTGGTCTTCTGTACTTTTTCACGGCCAAAGCGCGGAATGCGACCCACGCCGGCATCGCAACTCGCCCAGTGCCACGCCTCGGTGTTGTCCATTTTGTCCGAGCGGATAATGAACGACTTGGCTGTGCCGTGAAGGGTGTACTCGATGACGTAGAGTTTTGCGTTGTTCATAAAGCCGGTATTCCTCCCTGTGGTAATAGAGGGATCGTTGAGCACCGGGAAAATTCATTCGGATTGTCCGACGGTATCTATCGTTGGCGGGGTTTCGGGCGACTGGTTACCATGGCGGTTCCGCCAACCCCAATGAATGCTCACCATGGCCCTCGCCACGCCCCCCGATTTCACTGACATCGATGTGCCCGTGCAACCGCTGGCGCGCACGTACCCGCGCGGGTTGTTTATCGAGCCGCATGAGCATGACTGGGGGCAGTTGCTGTACGCGATGAGCGGGGTGATGTGGGTCGAGACGCCGCATGAAGCGCTGGTGGTGCCGCCGCAGCGCGCGGTGTGGTTGCCGCCCGGGGTGCCGCACGGGATTCGCGTGGTGTCGGATTTGCAGATGCGCAATATCTACCTGCGCCCGGCGCTGGCGGCGACGCTGGATCAGACGGTGCAGGTGATCGAGGTCGGTGGTTTGCTGCGCGAGTTGATCGTCGGGCTGGTGGAGCAGGGCGACAGCGGTGAGCCAGCGTATTACGAGGCGCTGGTTGGCTTGGCGCTGCTGGAGTTGCAGCGCGCAAGGCGTTCGCAGCTGAAAATCCCGATGCCGGATGATTCCGATCGGCGCCTGATGAATCTTTGCCAGGCGGTGATGGCCGCGCCGTCGCTGGAGATCCCGTTCGAACAGCACGCGGAAAACGCCGGGGCCAGCGTGCGCACGTTGGCGCGATTGTTTAAGGACAGTCTGGGCATGGGCTTCGCCGAGTGGCGGCGACAGGTACAACTGGCAACGGCGGTGGCGGAGTTGATTCAGGGTGTGGCGGTGAGCGTCATCGCCCGCGAACTCGGCTATTCCCCGAGCAGCTTCAGCGACATGTTCCGCCGCGAACTGGGCGTCGCCCCGTCACAGTTCACCCTGTAACGACGCTATTTCCTGAACCTGCACAAAGCCTGTAGGAGCATGGCTTGCCAGCGAAAGCGGAGTGTCAGCAATATCAATGTTGGCTGAATGGACGCCTTCGCTGGCAAGCCATGCTCCTACAAGGTTTTGTGGTGATTTCGGCAGGTTTGTCCGAAATTCAGAAGTCCTTGGCCGACGCCATCCATCCCGCCTCCCTACACTCTGCCCATTCCTTTCAAACGGCAGAGTTCTCCCCATGAACTACCTGATTTCGCTGGCCATCGGTCTCGGCGTTGGCCTGTTGTACGGTGCGCTCGACTTCCGTTCTCCCGCGCCGCCGGCCATCGCGCTGGTCGGTCTGCTCGGCATGCTTGCGGGTGAGCAGCTGTGGCCAATGGGCCGGCAATGGGTCGCCGCTTGGTTGTCCTGAATCTTCTTTTCTCCTTCGGTGAATCACTCCATGAAAGCACTGCAATTCGATAAAACCGGCGACCTGTCCTCCCTGCGCTTCGTCGACGTGCCGACTCCGGTGGCCGGCGCCGATGAAGTCCTGGTGCAGATAAAAGCGGCCGGGCTCAATCCCAGCGACGTGAAAAATGTGCTCGGACGTTTCCCCTACACCACGTTGCCACGGATTCCCGGGCGCGATTTTGCCGGTGTCGTGGTCGAAGGCCCGCCAGCGTTGATCGGTCAGGAAGTCTGGGGCACGGGCCGTGAGCTGGGCTTTTTCGCCGACGGTTCCCACGCGCAATTCGTCAAACTGCCGGCCAACGGTGTCGCCCTCAAGCCGTCGCGTCTGAGCTTCACCCAGGCCGCCAGCCTTGGCGTGCCGTACACCACGGCGTGGGATGCGTTGGAGCGCAGCCTCGTCAAAGCCGACACGCGTTTGCTGGTGATTGGCGGCGGTGCGGTCGCCACAGCGGCATTAGCGCTGGCCAAAGTGCGCGGTGCAAAAATCCTGGCAGCGGCGCGTCGCCCGGAGCAGGTGAGCGAGTTGCACGCGCAGGGCTACCAGACGATTCAACTGGATAAACCTGAAGACCTCGGTGCGCAGGTCAACGCGGTTTATCAGGGCGGCGCCGAAGTGATCTTCGACACCACCGGTTTCTGGCTGCCCGCTTCGGTGGCGGCGCTGGCAATCTTCGGCCGAATCGCAATCATCGCCGCACCGGTAGACGGCCAGGTGCAACTGCCGGCACTGGCGTTGTATCGCAAGGGCGGTTCGGTGGTCGGCGTCAACACATTGCTCTACGGCGTTGAAGCGTGCGCAGCGATGTTGAACCAGTTCGGCCAACTCTTCGACGAAGGCTCGCTGCCGTTGCCGCAAGGCCTGGTCGAATCACCACTGGCCGAAGGCCTGGCGCGCTACACCGAAGTCAATCAGGGCGGCGGCGACAAAATCATCCTGATTCCCTGATCCGTAAAAATATCTCTCAAACATCGCAATCCCCCCCTGTGGGAGCGGGCTTGCTCGCGAAGAGGCCGTGTCAGTCAACAGAGATGTCGACTGACAGACCGCATTCGCGAGCAAGCCCGCTCCCACAAGGGTTGCAGTGTCTGGAATTACGCGGGCGCTTCCAGATTATCCAGCGCCCGATTCACCGCCAGTTCCCCGAGCATCACCACCTGCTGAATCCCCAGCAACGTGTGGCGATACGGCGTGTCGAGCGCCGCGGCAAAATCACTGAGCATCACACTCGCCGAAGCCATCGACTCACAAGCGTGGGCCAGCAGATCTTCGGTTTTGATGTTCGGCGCGATGACGAACATCAGGCTCGGCAAACGCGGATCATCGTGAGTCGCGCCGGGGCAAAGGTAATGATCGAGCGCGCGTTCGGCGGCGTCGTGGAGTTTGCGTGAATGGGGGGATTCGTAGGGGGACGTGGTGTCGGTGGGTGTTGGTTTCAACATGATGTAGCTCCTCGATTGTTGGAGCCTCGATTGATCCGGGCTGCGAAACCCGATCGCTGATTCGTCAACGACCCCCAAACGATAAGGCCCGTCCCCAAGGCGCACAAGCCGGCGGATTCTGGCGTAGCTGTAGGCAATGGCGCAAGGTTGTGTAGCCTTGGAGAGTTTCTGCAGGTGTCTGTTAAACATCAGTGTTTAACATCAAAAGATCGCAGCCTTCGGCAGCTCCTACAGGGGGAACGCGAATTCTGTGTAGGAGCTGCCGAAGGCTGCGATCTTTTGATCGGTGTCCCTTAAAACTGGTAGCCCACGCCAGCGTAATACCCCCAGCCATTCGAGCGTGCGCGGAAGTTGCCGTCGCCAAAATTCAGCTCACTGCCGTCTTCCCAATTGCCGCCATTGTGGAAATACCGGCCCACCAGCGTGAAGCGCAAATGCGTGAACGAGTACAGCAACACGTTAGTCGCCACCGTCGCATTCGCGGTGCGGGCGGGGTTGTCTTTGTGGATGTCGGAGCCGAAGTCGAAGTTGGTGAAGCCGATGTAGGTCAGTGAGGCGCCGTTGCTGAATTTGTCGATGGGCACGATGTATTTGAGTTGCGCGCGGTAGCCGTCCCAGGAATATTCGTTGCTCGCGCCGTAGTTTTCCCACTGATAACGGCCGTAGAGGTTGGCTGACAGGTTGACCCGCGAGTGCGTGTCGATGTCGGTGCCGAAACCGCTGTAGAGGGTGTTGGCGCGGTTTTCCTTGCGGCTGCCGTGGTCGTAGATCCAGTCGAACGCGACGTACCATTCCTTGAACGGGCCGATGGCCAGGCTGCGGCCGGCGAGGTAGTCGATGGAGATGCGCGGTTCGTGTTCCATGAACAGCGGCGAGCCGTGATCCCACACGCCTGTGTCGTGGCTGTTGCCGATGTTGAAGATCTTCGGGACGTCGACGTAGCCGTACAGCTCGAACGGGCCTTTGCGGCCGAAGTACTCGTATTCCAGATAAATGTCGTCAGCCGGTTGCGGGCCGAAGCTGATGTCTTTGCTGCCAATCAGCATCAAGTCCTGGTTGTACCAATCCGACAGGTACGCGCCTTTTTTCGGCGGGCTCGCTTCCGGGCTGAGGGCTTCGCCTTGAGCGGATTCTTCCGGCAGAACGGGCGGAGCGGGTTGGGCGAAAGTGCTGTGGCTGAGAAGTCCGGTAACGCCGGTCAGTAGCAAGGAAACAGTCAGCGTGCGCGCAAACGGAGCGCGAGGGGGGAGTGCGGCGTGCATTCAAAGTCCTTTTTTGCAGATCAAGGCCCGGCGTTCTGCGGGTCTGTAGGGTTTTGTTACGAAAATGCCGTGATTGACGCTGCGCAAACGTTTGCACAAGGCGTACCAATTATTTCAACGGGCTGAAATGTTGGGGGTTTTGCGGGTTTTTTTGACGGAGTGGTCAACTGAGGGGCGCGCCACAAATTCATGCTTGGAATATGTCTTGTGGCGAGGGGATTTATCCCCATTGGCCTGCGCAGCGGGCCCTCTTTTTTTGGGGGCCGCTGCGCGACCCAACGGGGATAAATCCCCTCGCCACAGGGGTTCTTCTACTGATTCGGAAAGGTGGAAAGGCTTAATCCAGACTGCTCTAGCACCAAAGTATTAATGCCATTTAACCAATGCCCCATCGCAGGGCATCAACTAGCGTGTGTCAGGAATAGAACGGTTTTGTAATGACCGTCGCAGTCTTGATTCGCGTGTCGAATAAGCCGCTGCTTGTCCACGCCGTCAAGGAAGAATCTGGCCATACAAGGAGTAGCCCGTGGAAGCAAGGTTTGGTGTCGCCCTCGTCTCGCGTTTTTCCCCTCTTTCCCTTGCTGTGCATTTGAGCGTCGCCGGACTGTTGTTCGGCGGGGTGAGCGCGCCTGCGCTGGCCACGTGCTCCACGGCCGGTTCAATCGTGACGTGTACGGGTGTGCCGCCATTGCCACTGGTTCCCAACGACTTCGCCAGTGCCACTAACAATCTGACGGTCAACGTCAACAGCGGCGCGCAGATGAACGCGACCCTTGGCGGCCATGTGATGGATTTGACCGGGGTCAACATCACCCTGAACAACTCCGGCACGATCGACCCGGCAGTCCTCGGTCTGGTCTCGGTTTTGAGTGGCGGGGCATTCATCGGCAGTGGCGCTACCAGCACGGTCAGCGTGCTCAACAACGCTGGCGCGATCATGCGGGGCACCGGGATGTTACTGGGGCTCAACCTGACGAGCATCGACGGCCTGGCCCTTTCGGTTAACAACGCGGCAACCGGCACCACCAGCATCACCAACAACGGCACCATCACCTCGACCGGACTCTCGATCGGCGGCATCACGTTGGCGGATACCCCGGTGATCGGCGTCTATGGTGGTTCACAAGTCAACATGACCAACAGCAACACCGGCGTCATCAACGGCCGAATCGCATTCGAAACGTCGGCGGCGGGCAACACCTTCTCTAACTCCGGTGCGATTACCGGTGGTGTGTCGATGGGCGCGGCGAGCACCAACACTTTTACGGCAGTGACCGGTTCTTCGGTGCAGGTTGATGATGGTGTACAGATCAGCGTCGGCCTCGGCGGTCTGGTTAATATCAACCTGACCTTTGCGCCAACCGGCACGGTCGATGGCGGTGCGGGCGGCACCAACAGTCTGATCTTGCAAAATACTGGCGGCGTCGGCGGCGGTATCACCGGGACTGGCACGGCATCGAGCGCCACCTACGTCAACTTCAACAATCTGACGATCAACAGCGGCACCTGGACGTTGCAGGGGCCATTAGTCAGCGGCGCAACCACGCTCAATGGCGGTATCGCGAACTTCAATAACAACGCCACCTTCGGCAGCGGTGTGCTCACCTCCAATGGCGGGATTCTGCAGGCCAGCAATGCCGGGTTGAATATCAGCAATCTGATTTCCCTCGGTGCTGGCGGCGTCACGGTACAAGGCGGCAATGCCACCACCCTGAGCGGGGTGATTTCCGGCAGCGGTGGTTTCACCAAGGCCGGTACCGGCCAACTTAACCTCGGCGCCGCCAACACCTATCTGGGCAACACCACGCTCAATGGCGGCACGGTGCAAGTCAGCAATAATCTGGCATTCAGTGCCGGCACCCTCAACGTCACCGGCGCGACAACCCTGAGCGCACCGGGCACGATCAGCCTGGCCAACGCCATCAGCCTCGGCGGCACACTGACCGCTGGCGGTATCGGCGCACTGACCCTCGGCGGTTTGATCAGCGGCAGCAGCGGCTTGACCAAAACCGGCACCGGCAGCCTGACCCTCAGCGGCGCCAACGCTGGTTTCACCGGCACCACCACCCTCAGCGCCGGCAGCCTGCTGGTGACCAACAACAACTCGCTGGGCAGCGGTGTATTGAACACCGCCGCCGGCACCAGCCTCGACAGCACCGCCAACGTCACGCTGGCCAATAACATCGGCATGACCGGCGCGCTCAACGTGCTCGGCAGCAATGCCCTGACCCTCGGCGGCGTGTTGAGCGGAACCGGCGGCATCACCAAATCCGGGACTGCCAGCCTGACCCTGACTGGCAACAACACCAACAGCGGCAACACGCTGCTCAATGCCGGCAGCCTGCTGGTGGGCAGCAATACCGCGCTGGGCACGGGTGCGCTGAATACAGCCGCCGGGACCACGCTGGATGCGACGGCGGCGGTGACCCTGGCCAACGCCGTCGCGGTGACCGGGGCGCTGACCGTTGGCGGCACGCAGGCACTGGGCCTGAGCGGTATCGTCAGCGGCGCCGGCAACTTGATCAAAAACGGCACCGCCAACCTCAGCCTCAGCGGCAACAACACCTTCTCCGGCGGCACCGCGCTCAACGCCGGCACATTGATTGTCGGCTCCAACACCGCGCTGGGCACCGGCGCATTGACCACCGCAGCGGGCACCACTCTCGATGCCAGCACGGCGGTCGCACTGACCAACGCAGTTTCGCTCGGCGGCAGTTTGAACGTCGGCGGCAGCGCCAACCTGAGCCTCGGCGGCGTCGTCAGCGGCAGTGGCGGGCTGACCAAAAACGGCGCGGCCAATCTGATTCTCAATGGTGCCAACACCTTCCTCGGTGCCATTGCGCTGAACGCCGGCACGATTACCGCAGGCGCCAACGCGGCGCTGGGCAGCGGCAATATCACCGTGGGCGGTGTGGCTACGCTCGACAGCAATGCAGCGGTAACGCTGAACAACGCCGTCATTCTCAACAACAGCCTGGGGATCGGTGGCAGCAACGGATTGACCCTCGGCGGCGTGATCAGCGGCGCCAGCCAACTGGTGAAAAACGGCGCCGCGAATCTCACGCTTAACGGCAGCAACACCTACAGCGGCGGCACCACGCTGAATGCCGGCAGCCTGACCGTCGGCAACGGTGCAGCACTGGGCACGGGCGCCTTGTCGGTAGAAGGTGCGGGCACCCTCAACAGCAGCGCTGCCGCCACCCTGAACAACAACGTGATTCTCAATGCCAACCTCACCGCCGGCGGCGCTAACGCGCTGACCCTCGGCGGGGTGATCAGTGGCAGCAACGGTCTGATCAAAACCGGCGCTTCGAGCCTGACCCTCAACGGCAATAACACTTACACCGGCACCACGGCACTGAACGCCGGCTCGCTGATCGTCGGCTCCAGCACCGCCCTCGGCACCGGCACACTGAACGCCTCGAACGGCACCACCCTCGATGCCAGCGCCGCCGCGACGCTTGCCAACAACGTCAACCTCTCCGGCACTTTGACTGTAGGCGGCACTAATGCGCTGACTCTTGGCGGTGTCGTCGCCGGTATCGGTGGATTGACCAAGAACGGCGCTGCCGACCTGATCCTCAACGGCGCCAACACTTATTTTGGCAACACCGTGTTGAACACCGGCAAACTGACCGTCGGCAGTAACACCGCGCTGGGCTCCGGCACATTAAACGCGGCGGCCAACACTTCGCTGGACGCCAACACGGCCGTCAGCCTCAACAACGCCGTGGCGCTCGCCGGTGCCTTGAACATCGGCGGCACGGCGAATATGACCCTCACCGGTCTGGTCAGCGGCGCCGGCAGTCTAGTGAAAAACGGCGCGGCTAATCTGATTCTCAACGCCGCCAACAACTACCTCGGCGGCACCACGCTGAACGCCGGCACCTTGACCCTCGGCAACAGTTCGGCAGTGGGTTCTGGCGCATTGACTGTCGCTGGCGCCGCAACGCTGGACAGCAACTCGCCGCTGGTCAGCCTCAACAACGCGGTCGCATTGAATGCGGCGCTGACCGTGGGTGGCACGCAGAACCTCACCCTCGGCGGCGTCACCAGTGGCACCGGCCAACTGATCAAGAACGGCGCGGCCAACCTGACCCTTAACGGCAGCAACACGTTCAGCGGCGGCACCACGCTCAACGCAGGCACGCTGACTCTGGGCAATGCCAACAGTCTCGGCAGCGGCGCATTGGTCGTCGGTGGCGCGGCAACGCTGGATAACAGCGCTTCGTTCGGCATCGGCAATGCCATTACCCTGAATGCCGGACTGACCGTTGCCGGCAACAATGATTTGAGCCTGAACGGCATCATCGACGGCGCCGGCAGCCTGACCAAAAACGGTCTGTCGGATCTGACACTGGCGGGCAACAACGCCTTCACCGGCGCGCTGAATATCGTCTCCGGCAGCGTCACCACGCTCAGCAACAGCGCGCTAGGCAACACCTCCGGCGTCAACATCAGCGCCGGCGCCGCGCTGAATCTGGGCAGCAACGCCAGCCTCGGTGCGCTGACCGGCAGCGGCAGTGTGCAACTGACCGGCAGCAACCTGCTGACCGTCGGCAGCGGCAATGTCACCAGCACATTTGATGGTGATCTCAGCGGCAGCGGCGGTTTGGTCAAAGTCGGCACCGGCACCCTGAACCTCACCGGTATCAATGGGATTACCGGTAACACCGCGATCAACGGCGGCATCGTCGATCTCAGTGGTTCGCTGGGCAGTGCGCAAGTCAACGTCAATACCGGCGGTACCCTCACCGGCACAGGTTCGGCGATTGGTAGCGTCAACATTAATAGCGGCGGCCATCTGGCCTTGTCGTCGGGCAACCAACTGTCTGCCAGTGCGTTGACTCTCGCGGCCGGCAGTAACGTCGATGTCGCGTTGGCAACACCGTCGACCACGTCGCTGATGAATGTCGGCGGCAACCTCACCCTCAACGGCAATCTCAATGTTACTGACGCGGGTGGTTTCGGTGTCGGCGTGTATCGCCTGTTCAACTACACCGGCGCGCTGACCAATCTGGGGCTGGACGTCGCCAGCGTGCCGGTCGGCTACGCTCTCGGCGATCTGGTGGTACAGACCGGCGTGGCCAATCAGGTCAACATTCAGGTGTCGGCGCCGAATTCCAATATCCGCTACTGGGACGGCAGCCAGACCATTGCCAACGGTGTGGTCGACGGTGGCAGCGGCACGTGGAATGCGGTTGGCACCAACTGGACTGACGCCAATGGCTTAGTCAATCAACCATGGGCCGGCGACTTCGCTGTGTTCCAGGGCACCGCCGGCACCGTGACGGTCAACGGCACGCAAGCGTTCACCGGCATGCAATTCCTCACCGATGGCTACAACGTGGTTAACGGCGCGGCGGGGCAACTCACGGCGGTCAACGGCACTGGCGGCACGACTTCGTTGCGCGTCGATCCGGGCGTCACCGCGACGATCAACGCCGACATCAATGGCAGCGGCATCCTCAATAAATTCGACAGCGGCACTTTGGTGCTGGGCGGTGCTAACACTTATACCGGTGGCACGCAACTGGACGGCGGCAAAATTATCGTCGGCAGCAACACCGCGCTGGGTACCGGCACGCTGACGGCAACTGCCGGCACGCAACTGGACAGCAACGCGGCGGTGACGCTGGCCAACGCTGCGACATTGAATGGCAACCTCACCGTGGTCGGCAGCAATGCGCTGACCCTCAATGGCGTGATTGGCGGCACTGGCGGTCTGATCAAAACCGGCACAGCGAATCTGACCCTTGGCGGCAACAACGCCTTCCTCGGGCCGGTAGCGCTGAACGCTGGCGGGCTGATTCTGGCGTCGAACTCGGCGCTCGGTTCGGGCACTTTGAATGCGGCGGGCGGTACCACGCTGGATGCGAGCACGGCAGTGTCGCTGAACAACGCGGTCAATCTGGCCGGCAATCTCGGCATCGTCGGCACGGCGGATCTGACCTTGGCCGGTACGCTGAACGGTGCAGGAAGCCTCAGTAAAAATGGCGCGTCGAACCTGACCCTCAGCGGCAACAACAACTTCCTCGGCGGCACCACTCTCAATGCCGGCACCCTGACCGCCGGCAGCAACTCGGCGCTGGGTCTGGGCAACCTCACCGTCGCCGGTGCCTCGGCGCTGGACAGCAACAGCGCGCTGAGCCTGGGCAATAACGTCGTGCTCAACGCCAACCTGAGCAACACCGGCAGCAACAACCTGACGCTGGCGGGTGTAGTCAGCGGCGCGGGCGGACTGATCAAGGACGGCGCGTCTAATTTGACCCTCAATGGCATCAACACTTTCACCGGCGGCACCACGCTGAACGCCGGTACGCTGACCCTTGGTACCGGCGGATCTCTGGGCAGCGGCGTGCTGACCGTGGCCGGTGCTTCGACCCTCGACAACTCGGCGCCACTGGTGCTGGCCAACAACCTCAACGTCAACGCGAATCTGGCGCTGGCCGGTAACAACAACCTGACCCTCGGCGGTGTGATCGCCGGCGCCGGCACGCTGACCAAAAACGGTCTGGCCGACGTGACTTTGAGTGGCAACAACACCTTCAGCGGCACCTTCGATGTGGCGTCCGGCAGCCTGACCACGCTGAGTGGTGCGGCGCTGGGCAACAACGCCACGGTCAATCTCGCGGGTGGCGCGGCGCTGATTCTCGGTGCATCGGGCAGCCTTGCCAGCCTCACCGGCAGCGGCACTGCGCTGATCGGCACTGGCAATACGCTGAGCCTCGGCGGCAACAACATCAGCAGCACCTTCGCCGGCATCCTCAGCGGCGACGGCGGGCTGAGCAAGCTCGGCACCGGCACGCTGACCCTCAGCGGCATCAGCGACCTGACCGGCGACACCAACGTCAACGCCGGTACCTTGCAGGTCGACGGTTCGCTGGCCAGCGGCAATGTGCTGGTCAACAACGGCGGCACCCTCGGCGGCAGCGGCACGTTGACGGGAGCCCTGACGGTGGCCGATGGCGGTCATCTGGCGGGCGTCACCGGCAGTACGCTGAACGTGGGTTCGCTGCTACTCAACGGCAACTCTAACTTCGACGTTGGCCTCGGTACACCGGTCTCCGGCGGCGGCAATGCGCTGGTCAATGTCGGCGGTAACCTGACTCTCGACGGCACCCTCAACGTCAGCGACATCGGTGGTTTCGGCAGCGGCGTGTATCGCCTTATCAACTACACCGGCGGCCTGACCGACAACGGCATGCTGATCGGCACCGTGCCGGGCAGCGTCACCCCCGGCGATTTGACCCTGCAAACCGCGCTGGCCAACCAGATCAATCTGCTGGTGACCGCGCCGGGCGTCACCGTGCAGTTCTGGGACGGCAATCAATTGATTGCCAACGGTTCGGTCGAAGGAGGCAGCGGTACATGGGGCACTGGCACCACCAACTGGACCGATGTCAACGGCACGACCAATCAGGCCTGGACCAACAACTTCGCAGTGTTCCAGGGCGCGGCGGGCACCGTCACGGTCAATGGTGCGCAAACCGTCACGGGGCTGCAATTTGTCACCGACGGCTACAGCCTGCAAAACGGCACGGCCGGTTCGCTGAACCTGGTCAACGGCTCTTTGGGCAACGCCACTGTGCGTGTTGACCCGAACGCCACCGCGACCATCGGCGTAGCGCTCAACGGCGCCGGCACGCTGGGTAAATACGACACCGGTACGCTGGTGCTCAACGCGGCCAACGGTTACACCGGCGGCACGGCGCTTAACGGCGGCAAGATCGTCGTGGGCAACGACGCAGCGCTCGGCACGGGCGTATTGACCGCCGCCGACGGCACTGCGCTGGACAGCAACGCGGACATCAGCCTCGCCAACGATGTGCTGCTCAACGGTGGCTTGAACATCGCTGGCTCTAACGCCTTGACCCTCGACGGTGACGTCAGCGGCAGCGGCAGTCTGATCAAGTCTGGCACTTCGAGCCTGACCCTCAACGGCAACAACACTTACAGCGGTGGCACGCAACTCGCCGACGGTTCGCTGGTGCTGGGCAATAACAGCGCCATCAGCAGCGGTGCCTTGAATGTGACCGGCAACGGCACTCTCGACAGCACCTCGGCGCTGCAACTGGCCAGCGCGATCAACCTCGGTGCGCAACTGACCCTGGCCGGTAACCAGGACACCACGCTGCTCGGCGCGATCACCGGCACCGGCAGTGTGCTGAAAAACGGCACGGCTGATCTGACGCTCAGCGGCGCCAACACTTACAGCGGTGGCACCACGTTGAACGGCGGCAACACCTTCGGCGACACCAGCAGCCTGCAAGGCGCGATCGTCAACAACGCGACGCTGACCTTCGAGCAAAACGCCGATGGCAGCTACACCGGCAACCTCACCGGCACTGGCGAGCTGAACAAAACCGGCACCGGCCAATTGCTTCTGACCGGCAACAACGGCTTCACCGGCAACACCTCGGTGCAGGCGGGCAACCTCAGCGTCAACGGCGTGCTCAACAGCGCCAACGTCGCGGTGGCCAGCGGTGCCAGTGTTGGTGGCAGCGGCACGCTCGCCGGCAACGTGCAACTGGCCGACGGCGCAACATTGCTCGGTGGCGGCGCAGCGGCGCCATTGTCGGTCGGTGCGCTGAGCTTGTCCTCGGGCACTAACCTGGACTTCAGCCTGGGTTCGGCGGCGAGTTCCACCACCGTGGTCAACGTCGCCGGCAATCTGACCCTCGACGGTACGCTGAACATCAGCAACGCCGGCGGCTTTGGCACCGGCGTCTATCAACTGTTCAGCTACGGCGGCAGCCTGACCGATAACGGTCTGGTCTACGGCAGCTTGCCGGTTCCACTGGATAACCTGACGCTGCAAACCGCGATTGCCAACCAGATCAACCTGCTGGTGCAAAACGCCCCGGGTGAAGTGCAGTTCTGGAACGGCGGTAAAACCAATCCGGACGGCACAATCGGTGGCGGCAGCGGTGTGTGGGGCCCGGACACCAACTGGACTGACCCGACCGGTACTCAGGCGCAAGGTTCGACCGGTCAATTCGCGGTGTTTGGCGGCACGGGTGGCACGGTCACCGTGGTCGGCAATCAGCAATTCACCGGCATTCAGTTCCTTGCCAACGGCTACAACCTGACACCGGGTGCGGGCGGCACGCTGACCCCGGTCAACGGTGCTGACGGCAGCCTCGCACCGGTGCGGGTCAATGCCGGGGCCAGTACCGAAATCGCCGTGCCACTGGTGGGCACCGGGGGTATCGAGAAACTGGATTCCGGCACGTTGATTCTCAGTGGCGCGAATACTTACAGCGGTGGCACTACCATCAGCGGCGGTACGCTGATCGGTAACACCACCAGCCTGCAAGGCAACATCCTCGACAACGCTGCGTTGGTGTTCCAACAGAATGTTGACGGTCGTTTCAATGGGACGCTCAGTGGCAGCGGATCGATTGCCAAGCGTGGTGACGGCACGCTGTTGTTGACCGGTAATCAACCATTCAGCGGCACGGTGGCGGTGGATCAAGGTGTGCTGCAAGTGGGCAGCCGCGATGCGACGGCTTCGCTCGGTGGCCAGGTGACCGTGGCCAACGGTGCAGGTCTGAGCGGCAACGGCAGCGTCGGCTCGGTCGTCAACCACGGTGTGGTGGCGTCGGGCGGCGAGGCGGGCAATCTGAGCGTCGCCGGCAACCTGACCAACGCCGCTGATGGTGTGCTGGCCCTGACGGTCAACTCGCCAACCGCCACGCCGTTGGCTGTCGGCGGTACGGCGGCACTGGACGGTGGTCTGCAAGTGACAGCATTGGCGCCGTTCACGGGCGCCACCACTTACACGCTGATCACGGCGGGCGGTGGTGTCACTGGCACCTTCAGCGCAGCGGATCTGCCGCAATACGCCTTCCTCAGCACCGCGCTGGTGTATGACGCCAATGCGGTGAACCTGGCGGTCAGCCGCAACGGCAACTCGTTTGCCGATGTCGCCGCCACCGGCAACCAAAGTCGTACTGCTACCGCGCTGGACAACAATGGCCCGGCCGGCGCCGAGTTGCAGAACCAGATCATCAACCTCAGCGTGGCCGGTGCGCGCAATGCCTTCGACAGTCTGTCCGGGGAGATTCATGCCAGCACCGCCAGCGCGATGCTTGAGGATTCGCGTTACGTGCGCGAGGCGGTCAACGATCGCATGCGCCAACCGTCGTGCAGCGCTGCGGATGATCCACGCCGCGCGCTGGCGCCAAGTGACAACCAGCTGAGCAGCAACGGTTGCCACGGCGAAATGGTCGGCTGGGCGCGCGCACTCGGCGCCTGGGGTGAATCGGATGGCGACAGCAACAGCGCCAGCCTCGATCGCAACCTCAGCGGCTTCATGCTCGGCACCGACAAGCAACTCGACGATTCGTGGCGCGTGGGCATGGCGGCCGGTTACACCCGCAGTGACCTCGATGCCCATGATCGTCAGTCGGATGCCACGGTCGAAAGCTACCACTTGGCGGCGTACCTCAACTCGCAGTTCGATGCACTGGCGGTGCGCCTCGGCGCGGCGTACAGCTGGCACGACATCGAGACCAAACGCGACGTCAGCGTCGGCAGCTACAACGATCGTCTGGAAGCCAACTACGACGCGCGCACTGCGCAGGTGTTCGGTGAAGTCGGTTACACCGTCGAAGCGGCCGGCATCGCGCTGGAGCCGTTCGCCGGTCTGGCATACGTCAACTACGACAGCGACAAGGCCAAGGAAAAAGGCGGGGTAGGGCGTCTGAAGGCGGAAGCCGATCAGGACATCACCTTCTCCACCCTCGGCCTGCGCGCCGGTAAAGTCATCACCCTGGCCAACGGCGGACAATTCACCCCGCGCGCGGCCATCGGCTGGCGCCATGCCTTCGGCGACACCAAACCCGACGCTGACCTGACCTTCATCGACGGCGGCGCCTCGTTCAGCACCCAAGGCGTGCCGATCGCCAAGGACAGCGCGATCGTCGAAGCAGGCGTCGACTTCCAGATCAGCCCGACCGGCAAACTGGGCATTGGTTATTCGGGACAACTGTCGAATGACAACAATGACCATGCGATGACGGTGAGCTTTAGTCTGGGTTTCTGATTAGGGTTGAAGCACCTGTTTAACCGCCCGAAAGGGCGGTTTTTTTTGGTCCGCCACAAGGGTCAGGTCGTACCCCTGTGGCGAGGGGATTTATCCCCGTTGGGTTGCGAAGCAGCCCCAAAACCATTCACCTCGGTGTGTCAGAAAAATTTGGTGTCTGGATTTGGGCCTGCTGCGCAGGCCAGCGGGGATAAATCCCCTCGCCACAGGGGCCTTCACAGACGCCGCAAAATCTGCGGCCCCGCGCTCTGCTAGAATCCGCCCCATTCACTGCCAGAGATTCCCACATGAGCGAGCCGATTCGTCTGACCCAATACAGCCACGGTGCCGGTTGCGGCTGCAAGATTTCCCCGCAGGTGCTGGAGGTGATTCTCGCCGGCAGCGGTGCGCAGAACCTTGATCCGAAACTGTGGGTCGGCAATGCCTCGCGTGATGACGCGGCGGTGTACGAGATCGATGCCGAGCGCGGTGTGGTCTCGACCACTGACTTTTTCATGCCGATCGTCGACGACCCGTTCGATTTCGGCCGCATTGCCGCGACCAACGCCATCAGCGATATCTACGCGATGGGCGGCGATCCGTTGATGGCGATTGCGATCCTCGGCTGGCCGGTCAATGTGCTGGCGCCAGAAGTGGCACGCGAAGTGATTCGTGGCGGCCGCTCGGTGTGCGACGCGGCGGGGATTCCGTTGGCGGGCGGGCATTCGATCGATGCGCCAGAGCCGATTTTCGGACTCGCCGTTACGGGGCTCGTGGAAAAACGCCACATGAAGCGCAACGACACTGCCACCGCCGGTTGCCTGTTGTACCTGACCAAACCGCTGGGGATCGGCATCCTAACCACCGCCGAGAAGAAGGGCAAATTGCGCGCTGCTGATGTCGGCGTGGCCCGTGACTGGATGTGCACCTTGAACAAACCCGGCAGCCGCTTCGGCAAACTCGCCGGCGTTACGGCGATGACCGACGTCACCGGTTTCGGCCTGCTCGGCCATCTGGTGGAAATGGCTGACGGCAGCCAACTGACCGCGCGCATCGCTTACGATCAAGTGCCGCGTCTGGACAGCGTCGAGTACTACCTCGATCAGGGCTGCGTGCCCGGTGGCACGCTGCGTAATTTCGACAGCTATGCGAGCAAGGTCGGCCGCGTGCAGGAGCTGCACAAACGCGTGCTGTGCGACCCGCAAACCAGCGGCGGTCTGCTGATTGCCGTGACGCCTGAAGGCAATGACGAGTTCCTCGCCGTCGCCGCCGAACTGGGTCTGAACCTGGCGCCGATCGGCGAACTGGTTGAGCGACAGACGAACGCAGTCGAGGTGATTTGATGCTCCGCGACTGCACCGACTATCACGATATTTTCCTCAACGACCGGCCGCTGATGGATGCCCGCGCGCCGGTCGAGTTTCACAAAGGCGCGTTTCCCGGCGTGATCAATTTGCCGCTGATGAACGACCTCGAACGGCAGAAGATCGGCACCTGCTACAAGCAACACGGCCAGCAGGCAGCCATCGAGTTGGGCCATCAATTGGTGTCCGGTGCGGTGAAGGCCGAGCGCATCCAGGCCTGGGCCGATTTCGCCCGGGCCCATCCTGAAGGGTATATCTATTGTTTTCGCGGTGGCCTGCGTTCGCAGATCACTCAGCAGTGGCTGCATGATGAGGCGGGCATCGACTATCCGCGCGTCGGCGGTGGTTACAAGGCGATGCGCAACTTCCTCATCGACACCACTGAGCAAGCTATCGCGCAGTGCGATTTCGTCTTGCTGGGCGGCATGACCGGAACCGGTAAAACCGAAGTGTTGCTGCAGTTGCGCAACGGCCTCGATCTGGAAGGCCACGCCAATCATCGCGGTTCGAGTTTCGGCAAACGCGCCACCGGGCAGCCATCGAACATCGATTTTGAAAACCGTCTGGCCATCGACATCCTCAAGAAGCGTGCTGCCGGGATCGAGCAGTTCGTGCTCGAGGATGAGAGCCGGGTGGTCGGCAGTTGTGCTTTGCCGCTGCCGCTGTATCAGGGCATGCAGCAGTACCCGATGGTCTGGCTGGAAGACAGTTTCGAAGATCGCGTCGAGCGGATCCTGCGTGATTACGTGGTGGATCTGTCGGCGGAATTTGTGGCGGTGCACGGGGAGGAGGGGTTTACCTTGTTCTCGGAGCGGCTGCTGGAAAGCCTGAACAATGTGCAGAAGCGTCTCGGTGGCGAGCGGCATCGGCGCTTGCTGGTGTTGATGGAGGGGGCGCTGATCGAGCAGGGGCGTAGCGGGTCGGTGGATCTGCATCGCGGCTGGATCGAAGGGATGCTGCGCGAGTATTACGACCCGATGTATGTGTTTCAGCGCGAGAAGAAGGGCGGGCGGATTGAGTTTGCCGGTGAGAGCGGGGCGGTGATTGAGTATTTGCGGGGGCGGGTGAGTCAGAAAGGATGAGGTTGTAGCAGCTGGCCCCTTCGCGAGCAAGCTCTGCTCCTACAAGGTTTACGCAAATTCTGTAGGAGCAAAGCTTGCTCGCGAAGAGGCCAGATCAGGCACAACAAAACTCAGGTCGGACAAGTTTCCTTGCCATGATCCAGCCCCTGCTTGTAGCTATGGCTCTGCAAACTGGCCTTGCCGTTGTGCCAGGTCAACGTCAGCACATACAACGAATCGAAATCATCGCCCGACCAGTCATCGGTAATGCTTTGCTTACCGCCCACCGCGTTGCCCGCGACTTTATTGATCAGTTCCGGCAAATAACCGTGTGACCAAGCCGTGTAGATCGTCGAGTTGTGATACTTGTCGGCAGTCAATTCGCGGGCCAGATCGCTGGTGTCATTGGCGGAAAACTCGATGTTCACCGGCAGACCGAGCTTGATCGCCGCCGGGCTAATGGTCATCAGCGGGCGAATGTAGCTGTAAGAGTTATCCAGCTCGCCTTCCTCGACATTGCGCGTCGGATTGGCGGCGAATACGTAATCGGCCTTGCCGAATTTTTCCGGGAGCAGGGTCGACAGATCGATGGCGCGGTTCAGGCCCTGGCAGTTGAGCTGGCCGAGGCCGCCCTCGGGTTTTTCCGCGTGGCGCAGGAACACCAGGGTCTGCGTACCGTCCGCCGGTTGCGCGCGACTTTCACTGGATTCAAGCGACAGGAACAGCGCACTGACCGCCATCAACGACGGCAGGATCATGTACGCGCGATGTTTGAAATGTTTGGCGAAACGCATAAGGTTCGTCATCAAATAAAAGGTTCTTCAGCATGTCCGGTTAAGGCTGACAAACCTTTACACCGCGGGCTTCCAGCGCCGGGTGTGTTCCCTGTCGTAGTGCGCTTCCATTGCGAAAGGCTTAGCTCAGAGTCCTCTGAACCCGATTTGGTTCGATTTTCTCGAGTGCGCAGCACTCTAACGGCAACCACGAATGGCTTGGTGGAAGGTTAACGACAGAATGTTACGGTTGATGTAGGAGCTGCCGAAGGCTGCGATCTTTTGACCTTGCTTGAAGGCTCAAGATCAAAAGATCGCAGCCTGCGGCAGCTCCTACATTATGATCAGGCTTTCATTTGTGACTGGATGCTTCTCATGACCGATCTGTCCGCGTTCCCGATCACCCAGAAATGGCCGGCGCAGTACCCTGACTGGATTCAGCTCTATTCCCTGCCGACCCCCAACGGCGTCAAGGTCTCGATCATGCTCGAAGAGATCGGCCTGCCTTACGAGCCGCACCGCGTGGGTTTCGACACGCAGGATCAAATGTCCCCCGAGTTCCTGTCGCTGAGCCCGAACAACAAGATCCCGGCGATCCTCGACCCTCACGGCCCGCAAGGCGAGCCACTGCCATTGTTCGAATCCGGCGCGATCCTGATCTACCTCGCCGATAAGAGCGGCCAGTTGTTGGCTCAAGAAGGCGCGCTGCGCTATGAGACCATCCAGTGGCTGATGTTCCAGATGGGCGGTATCGGGCCGATGTTCGGTCAGTTGGGTTTCTTCAACAAATTCGCCGGCAAGGATTACGAGGACAAGCGTCCGCGCGATCGTTACGTCGAGGAAAGCAAGCGTCTGCTTAACGTGCTCAACGGCCGGCTCGAAGGCCGCGACTGGATCATGGGCGAGCGCTACACCATCGCTGACATCGCCACGTTCCCGTGGGTGCGTAACTTGATCGGGTTTTATGAAGCCGGAGATTTGGTGGGCATTCAGAACTTCCCGAATGTCACGCGCGTGCTGGAGAAATTCCTCGCCCGCCCGGCCGTCGTCCGCGGCCTGACCATCCCCTCCTGACACCCCTATCCCCTGTAGGAGCTGCCGAAGGCTGCGATCTTTTGATCTTGTTAACAATCAACATCAAAAGATCGCAGCCTTCGGCAGCTCCTACAGGATCCGGGATTATTGCGTACCCGGTAACGCTCTCTTGATTGATCCAGGTTTGTACCTCACCCCCCGCAAGGCATAAGCTTCGCCCCCTACGACTTTCGTCTCATCTGCCGTTTTTTCAGGAAAGGCCCCATGTCCAGTCAGTTCCCCGAAGCACGTCCCCGCCGTCTGCGCCGCAATGCGAGCCTGCGCAGTCTGTTCCAGGAAACCGAATTCAGCCTGAACGACCTGGTGTTGCCGATCTTCGTCGAAGAAGAAATCGACGACTTCGTGCCGATCAAAAGCATGCCCGGCGTGATGCGCATTCCCGAGCGCAAACTGGCCAGCGAGATCGAGCGCTATGCGCGCGCCGGCATCAAATCGGTGATGACCTTTGGTGTGTCGCATCATCTGGACGGCAACGGCAGCGACACCTGGCGCGAAGACGGTCTGGTTTCGCGCATGTCGCGCATCGCCAAAGACGCTGTGCCGGACATGATCGTGATGTCCGACACTTGCTTCTGCGAATACACCGATCACGGCCACTGCGGCGTGATGCACAACCATGAAGTCGACAACGACCAGACCCTGATCAACCTCGGCAAGCAAGCCGTGGCCGCTGCCAGCGCTGGCGCTGATGTGATCGCGCCATCGGCGGCGATGGACGGTCAGGTGCGGGCGATTCGTCAGGCGCTGGACGCGGCCGGTTTCACCCAAATTCCGATCATGGCCTATTCGACCAAGTTTGCTTCGGCGCTGTACGGCCCGTTCCGCGAGGCCGGTGGCAGCGCGCTGAAGGGCGACCGCAAAAGCTATCAGATGAACCCGATGAACCGCCGCGAAGCACTGCGTGAATCGCTGCTCGATGAGCAGGAAGGTGCCGATGCGCTGATGGTCAAACCGGCCGGTGCGTACCTGGACATCATCCGCGACATCCGCGAAGCTTCGAACTTGCCGTTGTCGGCGTATCAGGTCAGCGGCGAGTACGCGATGATCAAGTTCGGCGCGCAGGCGGGGGCGATTGATGAAGATCGTGTGGTGCGCGAAAGCCTGGGCGCGATTAAACGTGCGGGTGCGGATTTGATCTTCACCTACTTCGCGATGGACCTGGCCCTGGCCGGGATCTAAGCAACAGCGCAAATCAAAACTGTGGGAGCGGGCTTGCTCGCGAAGGCGTCGTGTCAGTCAGCATATCGAGTGCTGATACAGCGCTTTCGCGAGCAAGCCCGCTCCCACATTTGATTTGTGCTGTGTCAGGGGCAGTTGAAGTAGGGCCGGATGCCGTGATCGCGGAAGTAGCGCTCAATCACCTTCGGATCCGCGCTGTTATCGGCAATCGCCACATAGGTATCCGGGCGCAGCAGGTAAAAACCGTTGCGCCCCAGTCCCGCCGTTTCAAACGCCGGGCGCCAGTCGAACACATGCAGCGGCAGATGATGTTCGTTGCACCAGGCGATCATCTCGTCGCTGGTGTCGCCGTACACATGCACCTGCCAGCACGGCTGGCGCAACGGTTCGTAATTATCCCCCTCACCATCATGCGCCCACGGCAAGCGATCGCCGCCGTGCACATGGCCGGCCACGCCTTGGCTCAGCGGCATGCCGCGATAGTTGAGAGTGACTTGTGAAACCGTGCGAAAGAGGAATTCGCGACTGGCCTCGAATGAGGCCATTTTCGGGATCACAAACGGTGCCAGCCGTGTGCGCAGCAGGTCGGCGAGACGCCCCTCGGCGGTGACGAAACTGAAAACTTTATCGGTCGTCGACACCAGTTTGCGGGCGAAGGCGATGCGTTCGGTTTCGTAAGTGTCGAGCAACTCCTGCGTGGCCGCGCCGCTGAGCACCGCCGCCAGTTTCCACGCCAGATTGATCGCATCGCCGATGCCGGTGTTCATGCCTTGCCCGCCAGCCGGGCTGTGCACGTGCGCGGCATCGCCGAGCAGAAACGCCCGACCACCGCGAAAGTGCTCGGCGACGCGGTGATGCACGCGATAGGTGGAGAACCAATGGACATCTTCAACATGGACGTTCAGATGTTCGATGGCGCGGCTGCTGACGTCGGAAAACTCCAGCGTCTCCGCGCGCTGCGCCCGCTCATCACGTACGGTGCCGATCAACCGCGCGCGGCCTTCGCCGGCCAGTGGGAAGACCGCGAGAAAATCTGCCTCGTCGAGATCGATGTGCAACTCGCCATTCATCGCCGGGCCGCTGGCCTGCACATCCGCGACGTAGAAAATCTGCTGATAAGTACCGCCGGGGAAACCGGCGTCGAGGGCTTTGCGCACCACCGAACGGGCGCCATCGCAGCCGGCCAGATAACAGGCCTGGCAGATCTCCTGCTCGCCATCGGGCAGGCGCAAATGCGCGGTGAGACCGTCGCCGTTCTCAGTGAAACTCTCCAGCGTGGTGTTGCGCTCGACGGTGACGCCGTAGTCTTCGAGGCGTTCGATCAGCAGTTTTTCGTGTTGATCCTGCGGGAAGATTTCGACGAACGCATAGGGTGTCAGGCCTTCGCCGATACGGTTCAGCGGCAGCTTGGCAACGGGTTTGCCACTGACCCAGAAATTCGCCGCCGCGACTCGATGGCCGTTGCGCACGATGGTGTCGGCCAGATCCAGTTGCCGGTACAACTCAAGTGTTCGCGCCTGCACCGCCAGTGCCCGTGAGGTGGTGCCGGGGGCCGAGGTTTTGTCGATGATGCGCACGCGTACGCCGAGTTTGCTCAGCCACAGGGCCAGCACCAGACCGGTGGGGCCGGCGCCGGTGATCAATACGTCGCTGCGGTGCATGAGAGAGTCCTCTGCATGGGGTGCAGCAAGTATGGATCAGAAGGAGAGGGTGGCCAGTGAATTGGTCAGATGGTCGGTGTTCGGCTTGGGGGCTGTTGCGTGGCGTAGATCCGGGCCCCTCACCCCAGCCCTCTCCCGAGGGAGAGGGAGCCGATTTTTGGGCTTTTCAAAGTATGTGTTCAACTCGGTGGCACACGTCGGCGTACCTCGAAAAAACACCTCGGTCAGTCCCCTCTCCCTCCGGGAGAGGGCTAGGGTGAGGGGCTGATTTGTGTGTTTCCCAAGGCCTGAGTCCGACTCGGTATTTCAGGTCGCCGTACCTCGCACAAACACCGCGGTCAGTCCCCTCTCCCTCCGGGAGAGGGCCAGGGTGAGGGGCTGATTTGTGTGTTTCCCAAGGCCTGAGTCCGACTCGGTATTTCAGGTCGCCGTACCTCGCACAAACACCGCGGTCAGTCCCCTCTCCCTCCGGGAGAGGGCCAGGTTGAGGGGCTGATTTGTGTGTTTCCCAAGGCCTGAGTCCGACTCGGTATTTCAGGTCGCCGTACCTCGCACAAACACCTCAGTCAGTCCCCTCTCCCTCCGGGAGAGGGCTAGGGTGAGGGGCTTTTCAGGCTTAGAAATCAATCGTCCCCGACAACTTCGCCACACGCGGTTCACCCTGCGTCAGGTAACCGCCCTGAGCCGATTCCCAGTACTTCTTGTTCGCCAGGTTCTCTACACCCAAACGCAACGTCACGTCCTTCTCCGACACCTTGAACGCATACCGCGCGCCCGCATCGAAACGGTTCCACGTCGGCAGGCTCAGGTTGTTCGCCGCATCCGCATACTGCCCACCGGTACGCAGCATCCGCGCATTCAGCGCAACACCTTGCAGACCCGGCACATCCCAATCTGCACCCGCGTTGAACTGGAACGTCGGCACGCCAATCGCCCGGTTGCCGTCGTTGGCGCCGTTCTGGGTGTTTTTCAGTTCGGTGTCCATCAAGGTCAGGCCGCTGATCAAACGCAAACCGCTGATCGGCTCGCCGAAGACGTTCATTTCCACGCCTTTATTGACCTGCTCGCCTTCACGCACGTAGGTGCAGTTGTCAGCATCGATGATTTCGCAGTAACCGTCGCTCGGTTGCTCGATACGGTAAACACCCAGGCTCGCGCCATACGTGCCCATGTCGACTTTCACCCCAGCCTCGGTCTGCTTGGAACGCGCCGGTGCGTAAACCTCGTTGCCGTTGGTCACGCGGAAGCCGCCGCTGCTGGTTGGCGACGTCGGGCCCTGCGCCAGACCTTCGATGTGGTTGGCGTAGAACGACACGTGATCCCACGGTTTAAACACGATGCCGTAAACCGGCGTGGTGATCGATTCGTCGTAGCTCGAAGAGCGCGGGCCGCTGCCGTAGCTGGCGTAGCTGTAACCCTGTACGACCAGTTGCTGACGACGCAGGCCAGCGGTGATCAGCAGGCGATCATCGAAGAAGCCGAGGGTGTCGGACAGCGCGAGACTGCGGTTAAAGGTCTTGCCGACGATGCCCGGATCGCTGTTGTCGCCACCGGCGAAGTTGCCGACCGGCGATGGTGTTTGCACCGGGTGATAGATGTTGTTGGCGTATTTGGTCAGGTCGAAATCGTAGGCGCTGCGTTGTTCTGTCCAAATGCCGGTCAGGCCGAAGTTGAGCTTGTGGCTGACCGCGCCAGTGTCGAATTTGCCGTTGAGGCCGGCCATGACGCTGGTGTTGTCTTCGTCGTGGGGGATGAACGAACCGGTGGTGAACGAAGCACCGTTGTTGCCAACCAGCGTGGTCGAGTTGTAGCGGCCGACTTCGCGGGTGTGCTTGGCGCCGCCGGCAGCGTAGGCAGTCCAGTTATCGTTCAGATCGTATTCGGCGCGGAGCATGCCGAAAGTGTCTTCGATGTCGGTGTAGCCCCACTTCGGCGCGTAGTTGGTATCAGCCGATGGCGCGTCCGGAATGTGCGTGGCAGTGCCGAGGTTGACCGAGTTTCGGCCACCGTTGACGCGCTCTTTCTGGTAGGCGAATTCGCCGGACAGGCGCAGGGCATCGCCGCGATAATCGAGGCCGATGGCGAACAGTTTCGAGCGCTGGTTTTCGTGATCGATACCGGTGTCGCCTTCGCGCTGCGACAAGTTGATCCGCGCGCCGAAGCGGTTGTCTTCACCGAAACGCTGGCCGATGTCGAAGTGCTGGCCGACGCGACCTTCGCTGTTGATGTCGGTGGTGAAGCGACGCAGCGGCTCGTCGCCGGCGCGTTTTGGTTGCAGATTAACGCCGCCGCCGATGCCCGAACCGGTCGGGGTCACGCCGTTGATAAAGGCGTTCGGGCCTTTGAACACTTCCACACGTTCCAGGGCATCGGTGGAAATGATCTGCCGTGGCAGCACGCCGTAGAGGCCGTTATAGGAAATGTCGTCGCCATTCAGCGGCAGGCCACGAATCATGAACACCTGCGACTGGTTGGAAAAACCCGACGCCTGTCGTACCGACGAATCGTTGAGCAGCACGTCGGCGACGTCTTCGGCTTGCTGATCCTGAATCAGTTGTTCGGTGTAGGACGCGGCGCTGAACGGCACGTCCATCATGTCCTGATTGCCCAACACGCCGAGCTGACCGCCACGCGCGACCTGACCACCGCTGTAAACCGGGGGCAGGGCGTTTGGCGTTGGGGCTTGGGCATTGATGTTGACGTTGTCGAGCACCAGCTCTTTATTGTCAGCTTCGGCGGCGTGAGCGGTAACGGTCAGGGAGCACAGCAGGGCGAGCAACGTCGGGCGGAACGGGACGGCGAGTCGGGCTGGAGCGGGCATTGTTGTACCTGGAGGCGCACGGCCGGTGAGAAAAGTTAGGGCGGCGCGGGAACTCCTTGCGCAAATGCGACTCCAGGTGCAAATGATAGGTTTTCTCAGTCACGTTTTGCAATCAGTTTGTCAGTACTCCCCATAACACCCGTAGGAGCTGCCGAAGGCTGCGATCTTTTGATCTGGTTTCTTAAAATCAAAGTCAAAAGATCGCAGCCTGCGGCAGCTCCTACACGGATTGTGTATGGTGATCGCGGCTCAACGGACTGGAAGGAGCGCCATGCACACCCCTCGATTACTGATCACCCTCGCCGCCATGCTGGTGCTGGCCGGTTGCGCCAGTCAGCGCAGCGACGAACCTGCACCGCGTGCGCCGAATGAAGTGAAGGCCGAAATCGTTCGGCTGATGCCCGCTAAAATCGCCGATCGCCAAGGCTGGGCCACCGATATCTATGCCGCTTTCGCCGCGCAGAACATCAGCCCGACCACGCAGAATCTCTGTTCAGTGCTGGCTGTGGCCGAGCAGGAATCAACCTTTCAGGCCGACCCCACCGTGCCGGGCCTGGGCAAAATCGCCCGCGACGAAATCGACCGTCGCGCCGGCAAAGTGCACATTCCCAGCCTGCTGGTCAGCGGCGCGTTGCAAGTCAGCTCAACCAATGGCAAGACTTACAGCGAACGCCTCAACGCCGCGCGCAGCGAGAAGGAGTTGAGCGCAATCTTCGACGACTTCATCGGCAGGGTGCCCATGGGCCGCACGCTGTTCGGCGGCTTCAACCCGGTGCACACCGGCGGGCCGATGCAGGTCAGCATCGAATTTGCCGAGCAACACGCCAAGGATTATCCGTACCCGGTGGACGGCACGATTCGCCGCGAGGTGTTCAGCCGTCGCGGCGGCATGTATTTCGGCATCGCGCATTTGCTCGGTTACCCGGTGAGTTACCGCGAGCCGCTGTATCGCTTCGCCGATTTCAATGCCGGTTGGTACGCTAGCCGAAATGCTGCGTTTCAGAATGCGGTGAGCCGCGCTTCGGGCATTCCGCTGGCGCTGGACGGCGACCTGATTCGTTACGACTCGATCATGCCCGGCAGCACCGAACTGGCGGTGCGCACCCTCGGCAAATCGCTGGGTATGCGTAACCCAACCATTCGCGATCAACTGGAGAAGGGCAAAACACTGGAGTTCGAAGAGACCAAACTCTATCAACGAGTCTTTGAACTGGCAGAAAAAGCCGAGGGTAAAACGCTGCCGCGTGCGGTGTTGCCGGGGATCGTCCTGCAAAGCCCGAAAATCACCCGCAAACTCACCACCGCGTGGTTCGCCAAACGCGTGGACGAGCGTTACAAGCGCTGCATGGCCAAGGCCGGCTAAATCAAGCAGACATAAAAAACCCGGCTGCGGGAGCCGGGTTTCTCTGGGTTGTTGCGATGACGCGAGTCATTCAGACCGCGCGGCGTTCAAGCAGACGATCAGAGCCACCTTCAGCGACGGTGTTGCCTTGCAGACGATCCGAGCCATCAGCGGCGACGGTGTTGCCTTGCAGGCGATCGGAACCATCAGCGGCGACGGTGTTGCCTTGCAGACGATCCGTACCATCAGCGGCGACGGTGTTGCCTTGCAGACGATCCGAACCATCAGCGGCGACGGTATTGCCTTGCAGGCGATCGGAACCATCAGCAGCGATGGTGTTGCCTTGCAGGCGATCCGAACCATCAGCGGCGACGGTGTTGCCTTGCAAACGATCCGAGCCATCTGCCGCAACAGCGTTCTGGTACAGACGATCCGAGCCGTCGGCGGCGATCATCGTGTGGGCCGGGGTAGCGGCGAAAGCGTTAACGGCGAAGACCGAGAAAGCGATGCTGAGAAGAGTTTGGCGTTTCATGAGGGTGTGCTCCGGGGTGTTGTTGGTTGGTATGGAGCTGATGTTACGCCGGGGATTTTTTATGAGAACTTCATTGACGTGATGGTGAACATCGACAGCAATGATGGTTGAAACACACCCGTGTAGGAGCTGCCGAAGGCTGCGATCTTTTGATCTTGATTTGAAAGCGCAAGAGCAAAAGATCGCAGCCTTCGGCAGCTCCTACGTGGGACTTCAGAGGACTTTTACTGCGCGGCCAATCGCCTGAATCGGCCCGGTCGGTTTGCCGATCGGCGAGCCATTGGCGCCTTCCAGCGTCAACTCGAACAACTGATTCGGCTGCAGCGGCGGCAGTTTATCCAGCGGTACCCGCAACGCCTCGCCCGGTTTGACCAAGCCCAGCGACACCGGGCCTTGCCAGCCATCAGCCTTGGTCCAGAACTCCAGCGCCTTGTCCGCCGGCACCTCGACCACACCCAGCGGAATCAATTGAATCTCCCGCGAGTCGCTCGCCTGAATCACCCAGCCTGGCGCTTTGTCCTGCGGCGCCACCAGCACCACCAGATAACTCGGCTTCGGCGTGGTCTGGGTCAGCAACATCGCGCCCAACACCAACGTCGCCGCCAGACCGGCAGCACTCAACCCGCGCCACAACGGCAACAGATTCCACCAGGACGTTGCCGGCGCTGTCTGCGTCAGCCGATCCATACTACGTTCGATCCGCCGCCACAGCTGCGCCGAGGGTTGCTGCGGCTCGGCAAGATCCGTCAGCTCCAGCAAACGCCGCTCCCAGGCGTCCACGGCGGCGCGCAAATCGGCGTCATGCTGCAGACGTTGTTGCACCTCGATGCGCTGCTCGGCCGACAGGGTGCCGAGCACATATTCGCCGGCCAGTTCATCACGATCCTGCGCCGATTCAATGGTCATCCCATGCACTCCCGCAGCGCAGTGAGGCTGCGTTTGATCCAGGCTTTGACGGTGCCCAGCGGCGTGTCGAGGCGCGCGGCAATCTGCGCGTGGCTGTAGCCGTCGACGTAGGCGTGAAGGATGCAGTGGCGGCGCTGCGGCTCCAGTTGTTCGAGGCAACGGTGAATGCGCGCCGAATGCGCGTGGGCGTCGAACGCATCCTCGTCGTGCGCAGGCATTTCATGGTCGTCGTTGAACGGCGTTTCCCGCGCCTGATTGCGCAACTGATTCAGCGCCAGATGGCGGGTCACGCTGAACATCCAGCCGCGCGCCGAACCGCGCGCCGGATCAAAACCCGCCGCACCGTTCCAGATTTTGATAAAGGCTTCATGGACGATGTCCTCCGCCAGCGCCGTATCACGCACCAGCCGCTTGGCCACACCGAGCAGACGCGGTCCTTCCTGCACATACAAATCGCGCAGGGCCGCACGCTCGCCCCGGGCACAGGCGGCGAGGCGGGCTTGGTAATCGAACTCGGATTCGGCTAAAGGCATGTCGTGCAATCTAGCTCACATTCCCCAAAACAACACAGAACCTTGTAGGAGCCGAGCTTGCTCGCGAAGGCGGTATGTCAGTTGACCCATGCTTCACAGACCTACCGCTTTCGCGAGCAAGCTCGGCTCCTACAAAAGCATGGATCAGTTCGCCGCCCAGAAAATGTAATCGGCCTGATACTTCACCACTTCCTGCTTGCCCTTGTTCGCCGCCGTGCATTCACTGCCCGGCGCCACGCCGCCTTTGAGCGCAACGCGCTGGATATAACTCACACCACTCATCGCGCCTTTGCCTTCAGCCGGGTTGGCCTTGACCAGTTGATAAGGCAGGTTCCCCGGTGTTGACGGCGCCACGGCCAGTTGCGTGCCGGTGACTTTCGAACCGTCCTTGGCCTGCCACGTAGCCGGCGGGCCGAAATAAGTGCCGACCTGCTTGCCGCTGCGATCATTGAGCACCGCTTTCGGGCCAACGAACGTCCACTCGGTCTGCCCGGCGGCGTTGGGTTTGTCGCGGCATTCATAAGTAATCTCGCCAACCCCGGTGGTTTCCATGGCGATCTTGTGGCCGTCCGGGACTTTGATCGCGTCGGGATAACTGCTTTGGGCGAAGGTCGTCGAGGTGACGGCGAGCAAACCGGTGAAGCCAATCAGTTGGGTGATGTTCATCAGGTGTTCTCCGAAAAGGGTAAACCGCTGGCAGCCGAGGAGGGCTGTTACAGGGACTACCCGTGGCGGAGCGGTTTGGATGCAGTGCCTGAAAAATAAATTTCAAACACCCTGAAGCCCCACTGGGCAGGGAGGTAGACCCAAAGGCTGCAAATGCACTACAACTGAAGTGGGCGGATAACCAATCGAAAGGGGGGAGCTATGTATCAACTCTACGGACATCGAAATTCCGGCGCAGCCGCCATCGAAGCGGCACTGGAGTTGTGCCAGATCGCCTATCGCTTCATCGATATCGAAGCCAGCAGCGAGGCCGCTGAGGCGCTGGCCAAACTCAATCCGCTGAAACAGATCCCGACCCTGCAATTGCCCGACGGCAGTGCGCTGACCGAAAGCGCGGCGATTCTGATTCACCTCGGCCTGACCTTTCCCAAGTCCGGTTTGCTGCCAGTCGAGGCCGCCGAGCGCGACCAGGCGATTCGCGGCATGGTTTATATCGTCAGCAATTGTTACGCAGCAATTGGCGTGATCGACTACCCCGAACGCTGGCTATTGATGCCCGACGAAGCGTCGCGACAGAACCTGATGGCGGGTGCCCGTGAGCGATTGCACTGGAGCTGGGAAGTGTTCGCCGACCAGTTCTCCGCCGAGCTGTACCTGGACGACGAAACGCCGGGTGCGCTGGATGTGTTGGCGGCGGTGGTAACCCGTTGGGCGGGGAGCCGCGAGCATTTGCGTCAGACGCGGCCGGGGTTTTACGCGTGGCTGCAACGCATTGACCGGCACCCGGTACTGGCCCCGGTGTTCGCCCGGCATTGGCCTGCTTGAACCTGGCGCAAAACCAGAATGTGGGAGCGGGCTTGCTCGCGAATGCGGTGGGTCAGTCGACAGATAAATTGACTGACCCACCGCATTCGCGAGCAAGCCCGCTCCCACAGGGGATTTTTGGCAACTGGCCGAAAGTGGATTACTCGCCGCGAATGTACTGCTCCAGCTGTTTGATCAGCTCAGCCTGCTCGGCAATGGCTTCCTTGACCAGGTCACCAATCGACAGCAGCCCGATCAACTTGCCATCCTGCACCACCGGCAAATGGCGCAGACGCTTGTCGGACATGATGCCCAGGCACGTGTCGACGGTCTGGTGCGTATCGACGGTGATTACCGGCGAGACCATGATGTCGCGCACCGGCGTGCCCACCGACGAACGGCCATGCAGCACCAGCTTACGGGCGTAATCGCGCTCACTGATGATGCCCAGCACTTCATCGTTCTCCACCACCAGCAAGGCGCCGACGTTTTTCTCGGCCATCTTCATCAGCGCTTCGAGCACCATGTGATCAGGTTTGATCTGGTGCACTTCCTGATTTTTCTGATCTTTGAGCTTGAGCAGTTGGGCGACGGTCTTCATGGCGGTTACTCAGGTGTTGTCGTTGTTATCCAAGCATCGTAGACCCTGAGGCGCAGGGCAAGGTGACAAAGCGGCAGATAGCACGCAAAAAACGTCATTTCCCGAAAAAAAAGCCCGAACACACAACCATTTTTGGAGGGAATCTCTGTGGCGAGGGGATTTATCTGTGGCGAGGGGATTTATCCCCGTTGGCCTGCGCAGCAGGCCCGCTTGTAAGTCAAAAGCGGGGCTGCTTCGCAACCCAACGGGGATAAATCCCCTCGCCACAGAGAACATGTTCAGCCTGAGAGCTTCTAAACCATAGACCCGGGGGTGAACGCGGCAGCGTAGAATGCCATCCTGTTTGATACGTTGAGGTTGCAGTGGTGGATTTACCGCAGGGCTTCGTCCTGACCCGGCATTGGCGTGATACGCCGGCCGGCACCGAAGTCGAGTTCTGGTTGGCGACCGACGCCGGGCCGCGTCGTGTGCGTTTGCCGCATCAGCCGTCGGTGGCGTTTATCCCCGCTGAACAGCGCGAGGCGGCCGAACGCTTGCTGCACGACGAAAAGAACGTCGAACTGCGCCCCTTGGCCCTGCAGGACTTCGAACATCGTCCGGTGCTCGGCCTGTATTGCCAGCAACACGGCCAGTTGATGCGCCTCGAAACCGCGCTCACCCGCGCCGGCGTCGACGTTTACGAAGCCGACGTGCGCCCACCGGAACGCTACCTGATGGAGCGCTTCATCACCGCGCCGGTATTCTTCAGCGGCACAGCGGACGCCGACGGCACCTTGCTCAACGCCCACCTCAAACCCGCACCGGATTACCGACCGAAACTGCGCCTGGTCTCCCTCGACATCGAAACCACCGAAAATGGCGAGTTGTATTCCATCGCCCTCGAAGGCTGTGGCGAGCGTCAGGTGTACATGCTCGGCACCCCGAATGGCGACGCCAGCATCGTCGACTTTGATCTCGAATACTGCGACTCGCGCACCGTCATCTTGAAAAAACTCAACGACTGGTTCGCACTGCACGATCCCGACGCGATCATCGGCTGGAACGTCGTGCAGTTCGACCTGCGCATCCTTCACGAGCACGCACGGCGCCTCGGTGTGCCGCTGAAAATCGGCCGTGGCGGCGAAGAAATGCAGTGGCGTGAGCACGGCAGCCGCAACCACTACTTTGCCTCCGCAGCGGGGCGGTTGATCATCGACGGTATCGAATCCCTGCGTTCGGCGACCTGGAGTTTCCCCTCGTTCAGTCTGGAGAACGTCGCGCAAACCCTGCTCGGCGAGGGCAAGGCCATCGACAACCCGTACCAGCGCATGGACGAAATCAACCGCATGTTCGCCGAGGACAAACCGGCGCTGGCCAAGTACAACCTCAAAGACTGCGAACTGGTCACGCGGATCTTCGCCAAAACCGAGTTGCTGACTTTTCTGCTGGAGCGCGCCAGCGTCACCGGATTGCCGGCGGATCGCAGCGGCGGCTCGGTCGCCGCGTTCACCCATTTGTACATGCCATTGATGCACCGACAGGGTTTTGTCGCGCCGAACCTCGGTACCAACCCGCCGCAGGCCAGCCCCGGCGGCTTTGTCATGGATTCGCAACCGGGCCTGTACGAATCGGTGCTGGTGCTCGATTACAAGAGTCTGTACCCGTCGATCATCCGCACTTTTCTGATCGATCCTGTCGGCCTTATCGAAGGCTTGCAACACCCGGACGACGCTGACTCTGTACCGGGTTTCCGTGGCGCGCGCTTCTCTCGCACCCGTCATTGCCTGCCCTCGATCGTCTCGCGCGTTGCCGAGGGGCGCGAGACCGCCAAACGCGAGCACAACGCGCCGCTGTCGCAAGCGCTGAAAATCATCATGAACGCCTTTTACGGCGTGCTCGGTTCCAGCGGTTGCCGGTTTTTCGATACGCGGCTGGCCTCGTCGATCACCCTGCGCGGTCACGAAATCATGCTGCGCACGCGCAAGTTGATCGAAGAGCAGGGCCACGCGGTGATCTATGGTGACACCGATTCCACCTTCGTCTGGCTGCGTCGCCAGCATGGTCAGGAAGAAGCGGCAAAGATCGGTCAGGCGCTGGTCAAGCACGTCAACGACTGGTGGCGCGAACATGTACGCGATGAATATGGCCTGGAAAGCGCTCTCGAACTGCAATTCGAAATCCACTACAAACGCTTTCTGATGCCGACCATCCGTGGCGCGGAGGAGGGCAGCAAGAAGCGCTATGCCGGCCTCGTCACCCGCGCCGACGGCAGTGATGAAATGGTCTACAAAGGCCTGGAAACCGTGCGCACCGACTGGTCGCTGCTGGCCCGGCAATTTCAGCAGGAGTTGTACGAGCGGATCTTCCAGCGCAAGCCGTATCAGGATTACGTGCGCGACTACGTGCGCAAAACCCTCGCCGGTGAATTCGATGATCGGCTGATCTACCGCAAACGCCTGCGCCGCACCCTCGACGACTACGAACGCAACGTGCCGCCTCACGTGCGCGCGGCGCGGCTGGCTGACGACTACAACACGCAGCACGGTCGGCCACGGCAATACCAGAACGGCGGCTGGATCAGTTACGTCATCACCTTGGCCGGCCCCGAGCCGCTGGAAGTGCGCCGCGCGGCCATCGATTACGACCATTACATCACCCGCCAGCTGCAACCGGTGGCGGACGCGATTCTGCCGTTTGTCGACGACGATTTCTCAACCCTGATCGGTGGGCAACTGGGCCTGTTTTGAGTCGAGCAGTTGCAGCGTCCATTCATCGAGAATGCCGTGGAAGTAGCGCTCCAGCGCCTGCGCGAACAGGCTGTCGTCGGCGCTGAACTGGGCGAACAGCGTCATCGAAGAATGAAATTTCAGGTCATCGGGATGACCGAAAATCTCCGCGATTGAACGCTGGCGCACGTTCAGCACCAACTGCGTGCAGGTGCGCAAGCGGGCGCCGAGCAGTTCATGGTCGAGGTAGGCCTGCGCTTCTTCGGCCGAACCGATGGCGTAGCGTCGGGACATTTCACTGCCGCCCAAACCGGCGAACTGCGGGAAGACGAACCACATCCAGTGGCTGCGTTTGCGGCCGTCTTCGAGTTCGCGCTGCACCCGCTCGAACACCGAGTCTTGGGCCAGCACAAAACGTTGCAGGTTGAACGGGTCGTTCTGATCCGTGCTTCTCATCGCGAAGCCCTCGCCAGTCGGCGGCTCAGACCATGGCCAGCCGCTGCTTGCGTTGTGGCGCTTGAAACACCTGATCCAGCGCCGCCAGATCCCCGGCCTCCAGTTGCAGCTGCGCCGCTTGTGCATTGAGTTGCACGTGTTCGGGTCGCACAGCCTTGGGAATCGCAATCACACCATCCTGACGCAGAATCCACGCCAGCGAAACCTGCGCGGGGGTGACGCCGTGACGAGCGGCAATCTGTTTCAGCACCGGTTCCGCCAGCATCGCGCCGCCCTGACCGATCGGGCAGTAAGCCATCAGCGGCATACGCTGGTGCTGGCACCACGGCAGCAGATCGAATTCGATACCGCGCTCTTCGAGGTTGTAGAGCACTTGATTGGTGGCGCAGGCGGAACTGGAGAGTTCTTCGAGGTCATCGACGTCGAAATTGGAGACGCCCCAACGGCCGATCTTGCCTTCTTCGCGCAGACGTTCGAAGGCTTCGACGGTTTCTTCCAGCGGATACTGGCCGCGCCAATGCAACAGATAGAGGTCGATGTAATCAGTGTCGAGCCGCCGCAGACTGCGCTCGCAGGCTTGCGGGATGCCTTTGCGGCTGGCGTTATGCGGGTAGACCTTGCTCACCAGAAAAATTTGATCGCGCAGACCGGCAATCGCTTCGCCGACCACCGATTCGGCACCGCCCTCGGCGTACATTTCGGCGCTGTCGATCAGGGTCATGCCCAGCTCGATCCCCATGCGCAACGCCGCCACTTCACGCTTGTGCGCCGAACGGTCTTCGCCCATGCGCCAGGTGCCCTGGCCAATGACTGGAACCTGCACACCGGCCAATTCGAGGGTACGCATTCAAACCTCCTATCTGAAAGAGTCGATACCTTTAAGTGGGCAGCAGGATAGCCCAGGGGTTCCGAAAGCTTGCAGATCAGGCGCTTTTATCGATCGTTCCCACGCTCTGCGTGGGAATGCATCAATGGACGCTCTGCGTCCGCTGTTGGGACGCGGAGCGTCCCGGGCTGCGTTCCCACGCGGAGCGCGGGAACGATCAAATGTAGGAGCTACGGCACGCTGCGATCTTTTGATCTTCGCTTTTACTTGGCGGAGAACTTCAACACCACGCTGTGGTTGTAAGTCTGCCCCGGATCCAAACCATTCAGCGCGGAGTATCAGGCAAATCCGGTTGTCTGGTTTTGGGCCCGCTGCGCAGGCCAACGGGGATAAATCCCCTCGCCACAGGTAACTCAACTCATCACAGGGGGGAGGCGGGTTATTTTGCGGTGAATTTCAGTATCACGCTGTGGTTGTAAGTCTGCCCCGGATCCAGTCGCGTGCTCGGGAAGTTCGGCTGATTAGGCGAATCCGGATAGTGCTGCGTTTCCAACGTAAACGCGCCCCAGTGCGGATACACCTTGCCGCCCTTACCCTTGACCGTGCCATCCAGGAAGTTGCTGGTATAAAACTGCACACCCGGCTCGGTAGTGAACAACTGCAAATGCCGCCCCGACTGTGGATCACTCACCTCAGTAGCAACTTTGGCGGTATCGCCCTTGGTATCCAGCGCCCAGTTGAAATCAAATCCACCCTGTTTCGGCTCAGCAAATTTCAGTTGCTCATGATCAGCCTTGATGTGCGTGCCAATCGCGGTAGGTTTGGTGAAGTCCATCGGCGTGCCCGCGACAGGCGCGAGTTCACCGGTCGGGATCAGTTTGGCCGTCACCGGCGTGTAATGGCTGGCGTACAGGGTCGCGACCTGCTTGAGAATGTCGCCATTACCGGCGCCGGCGAGGTTGAAGTAACTGTGGTTGGTCAGGTTGAGCACCGTCGGTTTGTCGGTGTTGGCCTTGTAGTCGATGCGCAGCTCGTTGTTGTCGGTGAGGCGATAGGTGACCTCGGTGGTGAGGTTGCCGGGAAAGCCCATTTCGCCGTCCGCCGACAGATACGTCAGGGTTACGCCGACCGAATCCTTGTCCTTGGTTTCCTGGGCTTTCCAGACTTTCTTGTCGAAACCCAAGGTGCCGCCGTGCAACGCGTTGCTCTTGTCGTTCTGCGGCACTTGATAGCGTTTGCCATCGAGTTCGAACGCACCTTCGGCGAGGCGATTGCCGAAACGGCCAATGGTCGCGCCGAAATACGCGGTGCCTTTCTGATAACCCTGCACATCGTCGAAGCCGAGCACGACGTCATCGAACTTGCCGTGTTTGTCCGCCACCAAGAGCGATTGCAGGGTCGCGCCGTAAGTGATGACGGTGGCTTGCATGCCGTGGCTGTTGCGCAGGATGTATTGCTCGACGGGCGTGCCGTCATTGGTTTTGCCGAAGGCTTTGTGCTCGGCGCTGAGGCCGGCGGCATTGGCGGAAAGGGTGGCGATCATCAGGGACAGTCCGAGGCCGGAGAGCAGGTGTCGGGATTGAAGCATGGTTGACCTTCCTTTTTGTTGTTGTTTTCAAAGCAGCGCGGATTCCCCTGTAGGAGCTGCCGAAGGCTGCGATCTGTTGATCTTTATAAAAGCAAAAGATCGCAGCCTTCGGCAGCTCCTACAGGTGTTCAATAGTCATGCTATTTGTGGTTTTGCAGAATATTTATAGTGGATTAATCGTTTATTGCAAAAGTAAAAGTCAGACTAGTGTGTGCGGCAATCAGCGCCGAAGGTCGGATCAACGCTCGCACACTGCACTTTTTCGAATTTCCCGGCTCTATCCATGGCCAGGATGCGGTGACCCCCGCCGCACAGGAATGTGCCTGTTCGAGACTACATGCCGAGATTTTTTCAGCTGATTGCCGATTTTTTTCGCCGACCGTGCCTGCCGCTCGCCTGTCTGTCATTGCTGTTATTCAGCGGTTGCAGCCATCAGGACGGCAACGGCTTTTTCGCGCAGATGCGTGACGGCCAGCCGCAGGAATTCATGCAGACCAGCGTCGACCGCATGGCCACGCTGGCAATGCGCGACAACCTCAACAGCCTCTACCGCCTGATGGGCAAGCTGTACCTGCGCAATCCAGAAGAGCTGAAAAAATCGGGGTTCCTCAGTATCAGCGTGGCGGTGAAACAGGTGCGTCTCGCTGTTGAACAGCAGCAGCCATTACCGGTGCTCGGCGGAAGAAAGGATCTCGCGGCGCTGAGCTACGCGATGAGCCCGGAGTTTCGCGGTGACCGCGTCGGCGCGTTTATTTATGCGATCGGCAGCATGTTGGTGACGGCCCACGGCAATCGCACCGAGTTCTACATGACCGATGCGATCAATCCGACCTTCGTCCACAACGCCGCGCGCAACATCGAAAAAGCCACGTGGATTCTGTCGCAACGGCAGAACAAGGACGGCCAGCCATTGCTATTCTCCAATGAGATTTCCGAGGAGGGCAGCAACCTCAGCTTTGCCACCGAGTTCGGCAAAATCGTCGCGCGGCTGGATCTGATCACGCAGATGCTTGATGAGCGCTACCGGCGGATCGGCCTGAATTACGCGCAGAGCCTTCTATTCCTGAATTTCCTCCCCGTTCAATAAGCGCTCTCACCCCTGTAGGAGCTGCCGAAGGCTGCGATCTTTTGATCTGTTTTTGAAGGTCAACGTCAAAAGATCGCAGCCTTCGGCAGCTCCTACAGGGTAGAGTGGCGGTCGGATTGTTTGTATACAATCCACCGTCAACTTTGACTCAAAGGGAGCTGCACCCGTCATGACCGACCCCGCAAGCGCCGATTTCACTCGCGTTGACCGCGCCGTCCGCTCGGACAAATTGCCTTATGCCGCGTTGCTGGCGTTCGCCATGACCGGTTTCATCGCCATCCTCACCGAAACCCTGCCAGCCGGCCTGCTGCCGCAAATCGGCGCCGGGCTCAATGTCAGCGAGGTGCTCGCCGGGCAACTGGTGACGCTGTACGCGCTGGGCTCGATTGTCGCGGCGATTCCGCTGACCGTCGCCACGCGCGGCTGGCCTCGGCGACGGGTGCTGTTGATGACCGTCGGCGGTTTTCTGGTGTTCAACACCGTCACTACGTTTTCCAGCCATTACGGCCTGACCCTCGCGTCGCGGTTTCTCGCCGGCATGGCGGCGGGGCTGTCGTGGGGGATCATGGCCGGCTATGCGCGCGGCATCGTGCCGGTGCATCAACAGGGCCGAGCGCTGGCGATTGCCATGCTCGGTACGCCGGTGGCGCTGTCGCTGGGTACGCCAGCGGGAACATGGCTGGGTAATCTGATTGGCTGGCGTGCTTCGTTCGGGATCATGTCGGCGCTGGCCCTGGTGCTGGCGGCGTGGATTGTGATCGCGGTGCCGGATCGTCCGGGGCAAACCAGCGAAGAACGCCTGCCGCTGCTCGAATCGTTGCGTCTGCCGGGTGTGCGACCGGTGCTGTTCGTGGTGCTGACGTGGATGCTCGGGCACAACATTCTCTACACCTACATAGCGCCGTTTCTGATGCAGGCCGGGCTGGCCGAACGGGTTGATCTGGTGTTGCTGGTGTTTGGCCTGTGCTCGCTGGTGGGCATCTGGATCATCGGCATGCTGGTCGATCGCTGGTTGCGTTGGCTGACGTTGATCAGCCTTGCGGTGTTTGCCGTGACCGCGCTGGTGTTGGCGCTGCTGGCGCCGTCACCGTGGCTGATTTACACGTGCATGGCGGTGTGGGGCTTGTCCTTTGGCGGCTCGGCGACGTTGCTGCTGACCGCGGCGGCGGACTCGGCGGGCGATCACGTCGACGTGGTGCAAGCGATGCTGACCACGTCGTGGAACGTGGCGATTGCCGGCGGCGGCTTGTTTGGTGGCTTGCTGCTGGATCGAGCGGGGGCGATGTCGTTTCCGTGGGCGCTGCTGATTCTCTCGCTGATTGCGCTCGCCACCGTTTGGATCAACAGCAACCACAGCTTCAAACCGGGCCGCCGCCAGCACTGACAACGCAGTCTCTCTGTAGGAGCTGCCGCAGGCTGCGATCTTTTGATGTGCGGTATTGAAAAACAAGATCAAAAGATCGCAGCCTGCGGCAGCTCCTACAGGGGGAATGGTGGGTTGCGGTATAACGATAGACCGCATTGATATATGTGGTTATAAGAAAAATCGCTATGCTGCGGGCCAGATTTTTCCTGTCGTTTTTGTGGACGGTTTAATGGAATTGGCAAATTTCGGCCTGGTGATTGCCGGGCTGGTGGTGGGGTTTATCGTCGGCATGACCGGTGTCGGCGGCGGTTCGTTGATGACGCCGATCCTGCTGTGGTTCGGCATCAACCCGGCAACAGCGGTGGGCACTGACCTGTTGTACGCCGCCATTACCAAATCCAGCGGCGTGCTGGTGCACAAAAAGAACAAGAACATTGACTGGGCCATCACCGGCTGGCTGACCCTCGGCAGCGTGCCGGCGGTGGCGATGACCTTGTGGTTCCTCAGCACCCTGCACACCGCGCCGGATGCGATGAACGCCATCATCAAACAAGCCTTGGGCTTTGTGTTGTTCGCCACCGCGCTGGCGATCTTCTTCAAAAAACGCCTGCTCGCATTCGCCCACAAACGCGCCGGCGGCAACTACAACCCGAGCGGTTCGCGCCTGAACGTGTTGACCGTGATCACCGGTCTGATCCTCGGCACCATGGTTGCGCTGACCTCGATTGGCGCGGGTGCGCTCGGCACCGTGGCGCTGTTCATTCTTTACCCGCTGCTGCCAACCCGTCGTCTGGTCGGCACCGAAATCGCCCACGCCGTTCCGCTGACATTGGTGGCGGGCCTCGGTCACGCGAGCATGGGCAACATGGATTGGGGTGTGTTGGGCTTTCTGCTGATCGGCTCGTTGCCGGGCATCTGGCTCGGCAGCCACCTGACCGGACGCATTTCCGACGAAGTCCTGCGCCCGTGCCTGGCGACGATGCTGGTGTTGATCGGCTACAAGCTGGCGTTCTGATCAACCCGATTTTTGGAATGGAACAAAATTGTGGTGAAAGTCACTTACCTGTGGCGAGGGGATTTATCCCCGTTGGGCTGCGAAGCGGCCCCATTCGGTCTCCCGCATTTTTGCTGATACACCGCATGTGCTGGTTTTACGACTGCTTCGCAGCCGAACGGGGATAAATCCCCTCGCCACAGAAACCCCGCTAACCACAAGTTTTTGTGCTGCTGAATATCCCTTTGTAGGAGCTGCCGAAGGCTGCGATCTTTTGATCTTGATCCTAAAAAAAAAGATCAAAAGATCGCAGCCTTCGGCAGCTCCTACAGGTTTTTATGACGGGTTTTGAATGGTGTATTTCATCACCGTCACCGGCAATTCCTCGTACACCATTTCCTCAATCACCTCCCATCCCAACCGTGCATACAGCGATTGCGCGGCATCGGTGTACAGATACAACTCCTTCACCCCCAGCGCCGCCGCTTCTGCAACCACACGGTTAACCAGTTGCGAAGCGATCCCGCGCCCGCGTTCTTCAGCTTTCACATAAACCCCGGCCAGCCAGGGCGTCAGGTTCGGGCGCAGCTTCAGATCGTTTTCAATCAGCAACGCGCCGCCGAGCAAGCGCGAACCTTCAAGCGCCACCACAACGCTGGGGATCGCGCCTTTGCCGCAGGATTCGCGCATGTGTTCAACACGATCCTGGACAGTCTGGCCCGGGCGAAACTCGCCCCACTCCTGGAAGTTGAGCGTGGCCAGTTCTTCAATCAATTCGGCGTGATCGCACAGGTAATCAATGTGCATGCGGGTGAACTCCATTTCGGTGGTTGATCCAACACCCTAATGCGGTCATAAAAGGTAATCAAATCTGCCTTGCGATCGTGTCTGTGATGTTGCGCAATGTCGGCCCTGACCTAAGCTTCTGACAAGGCGACACCTATTTGCCAGATAGCCCCGGAACAATCGCCACGATGCGCAATCATTAGAGCGTGGATATTAAAAGGAGATGCGCATGCTCATCAGGTCACTGACCCTGACACTCTTGCTGGCGATTGCCGGCCCTCTGTTCGCCGCTGACAACGATTCGCCGATTGCCGGCGACATGGGCCGCGCCCGACCGCTGATCGTGATCGCACAAAGCACCGTTGACCCCGTGTGGGTCGGCCTGAAAAAGTCGCTCGACGATCCTGCCAACAAAAAAGGCGTCGCCGATCGCAACATCAAGGTTTACACGATCCTCAACATGTCCGGCCAGCTCGATGGCAAAGACCTCGGCCAGCAGGACACCATGGCGCTGCTGCGCTCGCTGAAGCTGGGCGCTGGCGCGTATCCGAAAGTGTTCCTGGTGGGCAAGGACGGCGAGACCAAACTGTCGGCGTCGGGGGATGAAGCGAAAGCGGTGGATTTGAAGAAAATTTTCGACACCATTGATGCCTTGCCGGCGACCGAGAAAGACATCGCGCCACCGTCCGTGGCAACCACACCGGCAGCCGCAGAACCGGCCGCAAAAGGTGCAAAAGGCACCAAGCCGGCCAAGCCTGCAAAACCCACCAAGCCACCGGAAATGCCGGATGACTAACTAAAGTCAACGCAAATCCCCCTGTAGGAGTGAGCCTGCTCGCGATAGCGGCATGTCAGTTGATACATGTGTTGACTGATACACCGCTATCGCGAGCAGGCTCACTCCTACAGTTTTAAGCTGCGTGTTCTTGTAATGCTGTCTGCAAGCGCTTCATCTCTTGCACGAACCCCTCATACAATCGATGCGCCTCCTGCTGAGTCGTGCTCGACTTGCACTCCACCTCCAGTTGCTCACATGCCGCAATCAACGGCGTCGCATGAATAATCCGCGCACTCCCGAGAATCTTGTGGCAACGCCGCGCCATGCCTTCAAAATCCCCCGCCGCAAATAGTGCTTCCATCGCCTCGACATCCTGCTGATTGGTGCGTAACACCGTCTCCAGCAATTGCCGGGTCAGCCCCGGATCGCCAGCGGTAATGTCGCTGACCTTGGACGGATCAAAACACGCCGCGCTAGCCTGACGTTCACGTTCGGATTCACGCAGATAACGCTCCAGGGCACTGCGTGTCAGCGGTTTGAACAGGCAGGCGTTCATGCCCGCGTCGAGACAGCGGCGGGTTTCCTCAGGCTGCGCATTGGCGGTCAGCCCCAGCACATGAGTCGGCGTGCGCCCCTCGGCGGCTTCGATGGCGCGCAACTGGCGGGTCATTTTGTCGCCATTGAGCAGCGGCATATTGCAGTCGGTGATCAGATAATCGAAAGATTCTTCGCTCCACAGGCGCAACCCTTCGAGACCGTTTTCGGCGCAGGCCACGCGCATCCCCAGCGATTCCAGTTGCCGCTGCAGCACCACCCGATTGAATTCGTGATCCTCGACAATCAGCACATGCCGCGACGGCAGCGGTGGCAGATCTTCAGCCGCCATCGTCGGCAGGGTTTGTGTCTCGGTGTGCAATCGGGTGCTCAGGTTGAGGGTAAAGCACGAGCCGAGCCCCGGCTCGCTTTCGCAGGTCAGTTGCCCACCCATCAACTCGGTCAATTGCTGACAGATCGACAACCCCAGCCCCGTGCCAATCTGTGTTTCGCTCTGGCCGTCAGCGAATTGGGTGTACGGCTGAAACAAGCGCTGGCGCTGTGGCTCGTCCATGCCGATGCCACTGTCGCGCACCGCCAGGTGCAATTGCACCAGATCGCGGTGAGTCAGCAGGCTCAGCTCAACGCTGACCGTGCCTTGGGCGGTGAACTTGATCGCGTTGCTCAGCAGGTTGGAAAGAATCTGCCGAAAGCGCAGCGAATCCAGTTCCACCGCTTGATCGGCATCGTCGGTGATCAAGGTCAGTTCGATGTTTTTCTGCTGCGCGAGGCTGGCGAACGCCTGCACCACGGTGCGCGCCAGACGCTCGGGATAGCAGCGGCTGCTGCGCAATTCGAACTGGCCGGCTTCAAGTTTGGTCAGGTCGAGAATCTCGCCGATCAATTCCATCATGCCGCCGGCCGACTTCTGCGCGATGTCGATCAACTCGCCATCGCCGGTGCGCTCGGGATGACGATTGCGCAGCAGTTCGAGCACGCCGATCAACGCGCTCATCGGCGTGCGGATCTCGTGGCTCATCACCGCCAGAAAATGGCTTTTGCCACGGTTCGCCGCCTCGGCTTGATGTTTGGCGGCGAGCAAGGCGTGTTGCAGATGCTGTTGTTCGGTCAGGTCGATCCAGCCGCCAATCACACCGGTCATTTTGCCGTCGGAGTCGCGGTAGGGCAGGGCCCAGTGGTAGATGTGGAAGGTGTGGCCCTTGACCGAGAGCGGGAAATTGTCGAACGACGGCTCGCCGCTTTCCAGGGTGGCGCGGTGGATGCGTTTGTAGTTGTGGGCGTTATCCAGCGGCAGCACGTTGGCCTCGATCAGGCCTTTGTGCAGCACCTGCTCAAGCTCCACGCCCATCACCTGCAAATAAGCGCGGTTGCAAGTGAGCAGCAGGCCTTTGCGGTCGCGCACGTAAATCGGGTGCGGCGTGCCATCGACCAACGCCTTCATAAACAGCAACTGATCGCTCAAGGCTTTTTGCGCTTTGAGACGCTCGGCGATTTGCCGGCGCAGGCCGAGGTTCCATGCGATAAAACCGAGCAAAACGGCCACCAGCACCATCGCCGCACGCAGAATCCAGCGCTTGTATGTGCTCCAGCCGTCCTCGCCGTTTTGCGGGTTTTGCCAGCGATTGGCCAAATCGCTGAACTCGCCGGGAGCGATGTCGAGCATGGCTTTGTCGAGGATCGAAATCAGCGTGGCGTTGTGTTTGCCGGTGGCGAAAGTGATCAGCGCCGGTTGGGTGCCGAGCACCGAGTCGATTTGCAGGCGTCCACGAAAGTAGCGATCAATCAGATAAGCCGCGCCCATCTGCGGCTGAATCACACCCTCGACCTGGCCCTCGGCGAGCAGTTCGTAAGTCTCGATCGACGTATCGACTTCGACTGCGCGCAACTCCGGCCATTCCCGCGCCAGCCAATGCGCGGCTTCCGAGCCCTTGATGATTGCTACCGGCCGGCCTTTCAGACCGCTCATGCCCTCGCGGTTGGGCTTGACCCGTGTAACCAGTACAAACGGATTGACCACGTAGGCGCGGGAGAACTTCAGATCCTTGTGCCGGCGCTCGCTGTAAGTCAGCGCCGCGATCAGGCTGGGTGGATCGCGTTGCGCACGACGGGTCATGGCGTCCATCGAAGTGATTTTCTTCGGCTGAAACGCGAGGCCCGTGCGGTCGTTGATCAGCTCGAGCAAATCGGCGGACATGCCGCGCATTTCGCCTTCGGTATCGAAGAAGCTGAACGGCGAATACATGTCGTTGGCCAGCACCTCGACAATTGGATGGTCCTTGATCCACTGCTGTTCGACCGGCGTCAGTTGCAGACGGCCGTAACCGAGTTTCGGGTTGGAACCGATGCCCCAGCGCCGGGCGATTTGCGCGCGTTCCGCCGGAGAGATTTTTGCCAGAACGTTGTTGAACAGGTTGAGCAACTGCGCGTCTTCGCGCTGCATGGCGAAGCTGAAACCCAGGCCTTCGGAGTCGCGCTGAATGGTCTGTTTGAGGCTCTGCTGGTAACTGCGTTCGAGCAGGTATTGCGCGGAAATCGCGTCGGTCAGCAGCACCTTGTTTTCGCCATAAGCCACCAGGCCGAGGCCGTAGGGTGTCGACTCGACCGCCTCACGGGGATGATCGGGAAACAGCGCGGCGACGCGACCCGGGATCATCCAGTCCGAATCGAAGAGAACGGTGGTGTCCTTGGGCAGCTGATTGTTCGCCCAGTGGGTGCCGAAACGACTGACCAGCACCGCTTGATCGTACGCATAGGCCGCACTCATGCGCAGTTCGCTGTACTGGTTTTCCAGATGATTGATGCGTGGCACCACATCGATGTCGCCACGTTGCAGGGCGGCAAGCGCCTCGGCCTGATTGGCGAACCGTTCGATCTGTACCCGCAGGCCCAAGGTGCGAGCGATGATGTCGAGGTAATCGGCGGACAGACCTTGGTATTCACCACCGTCGGCGGTGATGTCGAGCGGAGGGCGATCCGGCAGATAGACCCCGGCGCGCAACACGGCTTTTTGCGTCAAAAAATGCCGTTGCGTGCTGCTCAGGGGCAGGGTTTGTTGATTGCTGGTCGCGCGGCTGAGCAGGCTCAGCGTGTCGGCCTGAGCGTTGAGTGCCAGCCAGCCGAGGCAGAGAACAGCGAGCAGTTGTCTGAACCGGTTCATCGCTCAGACCAGATGATTGCGTTTGGCGAACTCGACCAGATCAAGCAGCGTGTGGGTGTCGAGTTTTTGCATCAGGCGGGTCTTGTAGGTGCTGATGGTTTTGTTGCTGAGCAGCATGTCGTTGGCGATCTGCATGTTGGTCTTACCCTGCGCCAGACCGTGCAAGACTTTGAGCTCGCGGCGGGTGATGGTGTCGATGCGCTTGGCGTCGTCCTGGGTGTATTCACTGTGATTGACCGAATCCAGCGTCCCCGGCGGAAACCAGCGTTCGCCATTGGCCACGGCTTTCAGTGCGGTGAGAATCTCCCTCGGATCATCGCCCTTCGACAGATAACCCGCCGCCCCGGCGCGCAGGCATTGCGTGGCGTAGGCCATACTTTTCAAACCGGTGTGTACCAGCACGTGCGCCGTACTGCCGCCGATGCGCAAACGGTCGATCACCGCCATGCCGTCGAGTTGCGGAATGTCCAGATCCAGCACAATCGCATCGGGCTGCAGCTCGAACGCCTTGCTCAAGGCATCGACGCCGTTGTCGCATTCAGCCACCACGACATGGCCCTCGCGCGCGAGAATCATCGCGATTGCCATGCGCACCACAGCGTGATCATCGACCAGCAGCACTTTCATCGATCAGTCCTCAAGCCCGGTTTCAGCATAGCCCGCACGCCGGGAAGAGCACGGCGCGGGCGCGACCGCGAAAAAAGAGCGCGATGCTACTTGGTTTGAGGGGGGATGCAAGAAAAGAGGGTAGTCACGGGCTACCCCAACCTCCTGTGGCGAGGGGATTCATCCCCGTTCGGCTGCGCAGCAGTCGCAAAACCATTGCATGCGGTGTGTCAGTAGAAATGCAGGGTATGGATGGGGCCGCTGCGCAGCCCAACGGGGATAAATCCCCTCGCCACAGGGGATTAGTGTCACTAGGGGATCAGTGTCACCAGGGATCGGTTTCACAGGGGATCAGTGTCACTAGGGATTAGTGTCACTAAAGGGACCACAGGTTTGGTGCCTGCCTTTATCGAGTAATTGCACTCAGGATCGTGTGCGCAATCTTCACCCGTTCCGCATTCGGGTAGTTCTTGTTCGCGAGGATCACAATGCCGACATCCTTCGATGGCACGAACGCCACGTACGCGCCGAAGCCTCCGGTTGCGCCGGTTTTGTTGTACAGCACGTTCTGCGGCTCGGGTTGCGCCGGGGTCAGCCAGTGCACTTTGCGCGCCTGCAACGCCATCGGGTTCGAATTGCCGTTTTGCAGTTTTTCCAGACTGATCGGATAGGCGTAACGCTCCCAACCCAGACCCTGGGTCATGTCACCGACGGTGTAGTAACCGGTGTGCGTGGCGGCGACGGCTTGTTGCAGGGGCTGTTTCAGGCTGGCCGGTTTCAGGTTCGCTTCGACGTACCGCAGCAGGTCGGCGGCGCTGGTTTTGATGCCGTAGGCTTCAGCGTCCAAGGCGCCGGGGCCAACACGCACCGGTTGGTCTGCGCTGTTGTAGCCTTGGGCGTAGAGGTTGGCTTCGGACTCGGGCACGCTGAGGAATGTGTGCTGTAAACCGAGTTTTGGCAGCAGGATTTGGGTCATCGCCTGATCAAACGACTGACCGAGGCTCTTCGCCGTCAGATAACCAAACAGTCCCAGACTTGGATTGGAATACAGGCGATGGCTGCCCGGTGGATACACCGGTTTCCACTGCTGGTAATAGCTGAGCATTTTGTCCGCCGAATCGGCTTCAGCGGGGAACTGCAACGGCAGACCACCCGCGCTGTAAGTGCCCAGTTGCAGCACGCTGATGTTGTCGAATGCGCTGCCGTGCAGCTCAGGCCACAGCGAGCTGGCCTTGCTCGACAGATCCAGTTTGCCCGTCGCCTGCGCATAACCGGCCAGCGTCGCAGTGAAGGTTTTGCTCACCGAACCGATTTCAAACAGAGTGTTTTCGCTGACCTTCAGCCCGCTGTCCTTGTTGGCGACGCCGTAGTTAAAGTAATGCGCTTGGCCATTAACAGTCAGGGCGATGGCCAGGCCTGGAATGTTCTGCTGCTGCATCACCGGCGTAACGGCAGCGCTGACCAAGGCTTGCAGTTGTGCATCGGTTGGCGCAGCAGCCGAACAGGCAGCCGCGCCGAAGCAAAGTCCAAAAGCGCTGTAGGAAAAGAGTTTGCTCGGCATGATTGAACGCATAAATGAACCACTCTCCATGAGTGTTGATTATTCTATCCCGCTACACTGCGGACGATTTCCCGTTCGGGCGGCTGATCAGCGCGGCCAATTTAGGCAGTCCGGCGCCAATCGACAAACGATGAAATCTCGCATGAGTCATTAGAAAAATTTGGGACTGGGCATGATTCGACCGCAATTGCCGCTGAACGCACTGCGCGCATTCGAAGCTTCGGCGCGCCATCTGAGCTTTACCCGCGCGGCGGTGGAGTTGTGTGTGACCCAGGCTGCCGTCAGCCATCAGGTCAAAAGCCTTGAGGCGCAACTCAACGTAACCCTGTTCAAACGCCTGCCCCGTGGGCTGATGCTGACCGGCGAGGGCGAAACGCTGTTGCCGGTCTTGAGCACGTCGTTTGATCACATCGCGCAAATTCTTGAACGCCTCGCCGACGGCCAGTACCGCGAAATGTTGACCGTGGGCGCGGTCGGCACGTTCGCCGTGGGCTGGCTGTTGCCGAGGCTGGCGGACTTCCGGGCGAAACATCCGCTTATAGATTTACGGCTGTCGACTAACAACAATCGCGTGGATGTCGCGGCGGAAGGGCTGGATTACGCGATCCGCTTCGGCGCGGGAGCGTGGCATGGCATCGAGGCGACACGCTTGCTCGACGCGCCGCTGTCGGTGTTGTGCGTGCCCGAGATCGCCCGGCAACTGCACACACCTGCGGATTTGTTGCAGCAGATGTTGTTGCGTTCCTATCGCACCGATGAATGGCCGGAATGGTTTCACGCGGCGGGCATGGCCACCCACGCAGCACCGCCGCAGAGCATCGTGTTCGACTCGTCGCTGGCGATGATGGAAGCGGCGTTGCAGGGCAGTGGAGTGGCATTGGCGCCACCGCTGATGTTCGCCCGGCAACTGGCGGCGGAGGCGATTTGTCAGCCGTTCGCGATTGAAATCACCACCGGCAGTTATTGGCTGACACGTTTGCAGTCACGCCCGGAAACGGCGGCGATGCTGGCGTTCAAATCATGGCTGCAACACGCGGCGGCCTGACACAAATCCCCCGTGTGGGAGCGGGCTTGCTCGCGAAAGCGGTGTGTCATTCAGGTCGTCGGTGACTGACCCACCGCTTTCGCGAGCAAGCCCGCTCCCACACGGGATCACCACAAGTCAGCTCCTCGCGCCGTTGGTCTGTTCGATAGCACCCGTCGTGCGCCACCGTTTCCAACGTGTACGACCCGGGCTTTCCGGGCCTCCTTGGTGAGGTGTGTCATGGCTAACGATCTGCTGTTTCAGGGTGGTGTACTTCCAACCGATCCAACCCAACCGGTGCCCGGTACTGATGAGCCGACACTCGGAGATCATGATTCACCGATGGGCATGCCACCAGGGCGCGATCCGCTGAGCGATGGCGACCGGCCTGACGACTGGAAGGATCCGGCTGCCGACGACGATGTGCCGCCAGCGGATGAGCCAACGCCGTTGTCGGATGATCGCCGTTAACTGATGGGGTGTTTGTCCCGGCCCCATCGCGAGCAAGCTTTGCTCCCACAATGAACAGTTGCATCACCACTGACTTGTAGGAGCCGAGCTTGCTCGCGAAGGCGGCATCAGCCCCAACATCCATCAACGATCAAACCCAACAGTCCGCACCATCACTCCTGCCGCTCACCCAACCCCACCCACGCCAGATACGTGAGCAGTACACCCGGCGCGAGAGGCGTTTGTGGCGATGTTGCGGGAGGAATTCACTTAGGCTTTTGATCTCCGTAGGAGCTGCCGAAGGCTGCGATCTTTTGACGTTGCCTGTAAAAAAGATCAAAAGATCGCAGCCTTCGGCAGCTCCTACAAGGGGGGCGTTTGCAGGGCTTTCAGGCCACCGCCAAATCCCGCATCAACAAGCCAAAGCGCAAATCCACCGCATCCGGAATCGGCAAATACACCGTGTGCCCATCCCCCGGCGCCACCTCGATCGCGCCGCCCTGAGCGTTGTGCAACTCATGCAGATCAAAGTGAAAGTTGCCCTTTGGCGTCATCAATTCCAGATGATCACCGACCGCAAAGCGGTTCTTTACCTTGACCTCAGCCAGCCGATCACGCCGCTCCCCGGTCAATTCGCCGACAAACTGCTGACGCTCCGACACCGAGCTGCCGTGCAGATAATTCTGATACTCGTCATGCACATGCCGGCGCAGAAAACCTTCGGTGTACCCGCGCTGGGCCAGTGACTCCAGATCCGTCATCAAACTGCGATCGAACTCGCGCCCGGCCACCGCATCATCAATTGCCCGGCGATACACCTGCGTGGTGCGCGCGCAATAGAAGTGCGATTTCGTCCGACCCTCGATTTTCAGCGAATGCACGCCCATGCGCGTCAACCGCTCGACATGCTGCACCGCGCGCAGATCCTTGGCGTTCATGATGTACGTGCCGTGCTCATCCTCGAACGCCGGCATCAGTTCATCCGGGCGATTGGCCTCCTGCAACAGAAATACCTGATCGGTAGGCGCGCCAATACCAAGGGTGGGCTCGGGCTCAAAGGTCTGCACGATCTCGCCGAGCTGATTTTCCGTGGCTTGCTGCGCCGAGTATTTCCAGCGGCAGGCGTTGGTGCAGGAACCCTGATTGGCGTCGCGCTTATTCATATAGCCCGACAACAGACAGCGCCCGGAATAAGCCATGCACAACGCACCGTGGACGAAAACCTCCAGCTCCATGTCCGGCACCTGCTCGCCAATCTCGCCGATCTCTTCCAGCGACAATTCCCGCGACAGAATGATCCGGCTCAGCCCCTGCTGCTGCCAGAACTCCACGCTCGCCCAGTTCACAGTGTTGGCCTGCACCGACAGGTGAATCGGCATCTGTGGGAAGTGCCGACGCACCAACATGATCAGCCCCGGGTCGGACATGATCAGCGCATCCGGCGCCATCTCGATCACCGGCGCCAGATCCTTGAGGAAGGTTTTCAGTTTGGCGTTGTGCGGCGCGATGTTGACCACCACGTAGAAGCGCTTGCCCTGCGCCTGCGCCTCACGAATGCCCAGCGCCAGATTGGCGTGATCGAACTCGTTGTTGCGCACGCGCAGGCTGTAACGCGGCTGGCCGGCATACACTGCATCGGCACCGTAGGCGAAGGCGTAACGCATGTTTTTCAGGGTGCCGGCGGGAGCCAGCAACTCGGGCGCGGCGAGGGGCAGGGTAGGCGTCATGGCAAGGTCGGTCGCAAAAGCCCGGCAGGGTAGTGCAGACGTCGGTGCGGGTTATTGATCTGCGTCTACATTTGTGCGGCCGACGGCTCCGGCCAATCCCCAACTATGCTCAATAAATAAAGATGGCACTCGCGCGCGCGCCGGCTGACTAAGCATCGGGGCGTGCATGGCGCCTGACTGACATGGACCGGACATGAACGCAAAAAGTCTTCAATTCAAATCGCTGACAGTGCTGCTGCTGTTGGTCACCGTGGCCTTTATCTGGATTCTGTTGCCGTTCTACGGCGCGGTGTTCTGGGCGGTGATTCTCGGGATTCTGTTTGCGCCGATGCAGCGCCGCATACAGGCAAAATTCGGCTGGCAGCGCAACTTCACGTCGCTGTGTACGCTGAGTATCTGTCTGGTGATCGCAATTTTGCCGGTGATCATTCTCAGCGTGTTGCTGGTACAGGAAGGCGCGACGGTCTACAAAAACATCGAAAGTGGCGAGTTGGACATCGCCGCGTATCTGGCGCAGTTCAAACACAGTTTGCCGCCGTACTTTCAACATTTGCTCGATCGCTTCGGCATGGGCGAGCTCAACGGTTTGCGCGAGAAAATCGTCAAAGCGGCGATGCAGGGCAGCCAGGTACTGGCCAGTCAGGCCTTCAGTTTTGGCCAGGGCACGTTCGAGTTTGTGGTGAGTTTTTTCATCATGCTGTACTTGCTGTTCTTTTTCCTGCGCGACGGTGCCGAACTGGTGCGCAAAGTGCGCATCGCCGTGCCGCTGGAGGAAAACCACAAACGTCGCTTGCAGCTGAAATTCAACCGCGTGGTGCGGGCGACGGTGAAGGGCAACCTGGTGGTGGCGATCACGCAGGGCGCGTTGGGCGGGGCGATTTTCTGGTTTCTCGATATCCCCAGCGCGTTGCTGTGGGCGGTGTTGATGGCGTTTCTGTCGCTGTTGCCGGCGGTGGGCGCGGGGATTGTCTGGGCGCCAGTGGCGGTTTACTTCCTGCTCAGCGGGATGATCTGGCAAGGCGTAGTGCTGGGTTTGTTCGGGGTGTTTGTGATCGGTCTGGTGGATAACGTGTTGCGACCGATTCTGGTCGGCAAGGACACACGCATGCCCGATTACATGATTCTGATCTCGACCCTTGGCGGTCTGGCCGTGTTTGGCCTCAATGGTTTCGTGATCGGTCCGTTGATCGCTGCGCTGTTTATGTCGAGCTGGGCGCTGTTCATTGAGACCAAGCCGAAAGTTCAGTTGCCTTAAGCGTGGAACGGCGCGCTGGCGAGTTTCTCAGCCTGCGCCTGAGCGGCTGGCAATGAAGCGAGCGGGCCGCTGATCGGTTCGCCGTTGCGCATCAGGTACCAGCAGGCAAGCAAACCCGACGCTCTGAGCGAGGCGGGAACGGCGCTGCCGATAACGGACATGATTTGAACCTGAGCCATGACAAGTACCTCCATCAATCTGTGGAGCTACCTTAGGGACTCGACGGTTTAACGGACAATCAACGTTTTCGATAGTGGTCATTGACGCCAATGAGGTTTGGCGTCAGTCCACCACTTGATCGAGCATGTGCATGACTTCGCGCTCGTTGAGCAGGCCCTTGTGCACCAGATTCTCTGCCAGTAACGAGAGGAACTTGGCGCAGCGGTGACCTTCCAGGTGCTTGAGTTCGGTGAGGGTGTTGTACACCTTGCCCGAGGTGCATAAACCGACAATGCGGTGAGGGTTCTGTGTTGGCATGGCTCGTCCTTGTTTTTATCAACCTGTTGTTTACGGACGGATTCAGCTTGCGGTTCCGTCATGACAAAAAGATGACCGTTGTGTGTTCAGCTTCAACGATTCCTGATTGATCATGACGACTTTAGCCTTTGAAACTGTCCTCACAGCGACCTTGACGAGATTTTTTCAGACGATGGCCGACAAACGGTCAAAAAAAAGCCCCGCTTGAATAGCGGGGCTTTGGTTTACCAGTGACCGTAATGCGGAGGATACGGACGACCGTAATAGCCGCGTGGTGGCCCGTAATACACCGGGGCCGGCACGTAAACCGGTTGTTGCACATAAACCGGCGCCGGTTGGTAGTAGACCGGTGGCGGCGGTTGTTGCACATACACCGGAGGCGGTGCGGCATACACCGGCGCTTGCTGCACGTACACCGGACGGTTCTGGTTGATAAGCGCCGAGCCAATGATGGCCGAGCCAACGATTGCGCCAAACACCGCAGGGCCTTGCCAGTAATTGCCACCGTGGGCTTGCGCTTGCCCCGTAACAGCAAAAGCACCGATCAACAGGGCCACTATGGGGAGTTTACGAATCATGATAATTCCTCGGTTCTTCAACCCGTCGTCCAGGCCTGCAATAGGCTCATGAACGTCACGGGGATACTTCTAAGACAGCGAAATTCTGAAATTCAGCACAGCCGCCAGGTAAATTTTGTGTAAGGTCTGTACCGGTTTCTTTACCGGGCATTCGACCCTTGTGGCGAAGCCTGTGCAGACACGTCGATATGATCGAACAGACCCGATGGAATGGCTAATCCCGTCCATCCGAAAGTGCGTTTAGAAGGAGAAGTTTCATGCAGATGAACCCGAACAAAGACACCCAACTGTGCATGTCCCTGTCCGGGCGCCCCGGCAACTTCGGTCTGCGGTTTCACAACCACTTGTATGAGCAGTTAGGCCTGAATTTCTATTACAAGGCGTTCAGCAGCCAGGATCTGACCGGCGCTGTCGGCGGCATTCGTGCCTTGGGCATCCGTGGTTGCGGCGTGTCAATGCCGTTCAAGGAAGCCTGCATTGCGCTGGTCGATGAGCTGGATGCGTCGGCGGCGGCGATTCAGTCGATCAACACCATCGTCAACACCGCCGGGCATCTCAAGGCTTACAACACCGATTACATCGCCGTGGCGCAATTGCTGGAAACCCACGCCGTGCCGAAAGAATCGACATTCGCCCTGCGCGGCAGCGGCGGCATGGCCAAAGCGGTGGCCAGTGCCCTGCGCGATGGTGGATACAAAAACGGTCTGATCGTGGCCCGTAATGAACGCGCCGGACGTGCGCTGGCGGACTCGCTCGGTTATCGCTGGCAGGCAGAATTGGGCGATGAACGGCCTCAGATGCTGATCAACGTGACGCCGGTGGGCATGGACGGCGGGCCGGAGGCGGGGCAACTGGCGTTTGAGCCTGAGGTGATCAAAGCGGCGCAGACGGTGTTTGATGTGGTGGCGATTCCGTCGGAGACGCCGTTGATCGTGCGTGGTCGCGCGGAGGGTAAGCGGGTGATTACCGGGTTGGAAGTGATCGCGATTCAGGCGCTGGAGCAGTTTGTGCTGTACACCGGGGTGCGGCCGAATGAGGAGCAGTTTGCGGCGGCGGTGGCGTTTGCGCGTAGCTGACCGGGTTTGATAGTGGCTGGGCGGGCCTCTTCGCGAGCAGGCTCGCTCCCACATTTGATTCTCGTCATGCCGGGATCCTGTGTTCACTGAAGATCCCCTGTGGGAGCGGGCTTGCTCGCGAATGCCGCGACGCGGTGTCAGATCCTGTTTGCCTATACTCCCTCCTCAGCAAACACAGATAAAAACCATGACCGAGGCCCCCATGCATCCGCCCATCCTCAACCTGCATCAGGTCGAACTCGAACCCTTGCCCGAAGCCCTCGCCCCTGAAGGCGAAACCGCGGGCCGCTATCAGCAACGCATGGCGCGGGTCGGTCAGCAGCTTGGCTCACAGAAACTCGGCTATCGCCTCTACGCCTTGCCACCCGGCATGCGCGGCAGTCCGTTTCACAGCCATCGGGTCAACGAGGAAATGTTCTACGTGGTGGCCGGGGAGGGCGAGGTGCGCCTTGGTGCCGAGCGCTTTCCGATTCGCCAGGGTGATGTGATTGCCTGTCCACCGGGTGGGCCGGAGAAGGCGCATCAGATCATCAATACCAGTCAGGCTGAATTGCGTTATCTGGCGGTGAGCACCCAGCAGCAGCCGGAGATCTGTGAGTATCCGGATTCGAATAAATACGCGGTGATGGATAACTTTGCGGTCGATGCCGAGGGCAATGCCTCAGGTTTCGTCGCCGTGGCGCGGCAGGCGGATGGCGTGGATTACTGGGACGGCGAATAGCCCACAGATCCTGAATTGGATGACTAATCCTCTGTGGGAGCGGGCTTGCTCGCGAATGCGCTGGATCAGTCAAATCACCTTTGAATGACACACCGCATTCGCGAGCAAGCCCGCTCCCACAGTTTGATCTGCGTTGGTTATTCGAGGCGGGCCAGGCGCTCTTCCAGCGCGGCAATGCGTGCTTCCAGCTCTTCGATACGCTCAAGCGAAACACCGCCACTCGCACCGCGTTCCTGCGGATTACTCCGCGCCGCCAGAATCGCCTCGATATCCGCCGGATCGCCCAGCGCATGGGTATAGCGATCCTCGCGCTGCCCGGCCTGACGTGGAATCAACACCGCCAACCCGCGCGCGATCAGGCGCTCAAGTTGATGCACCACCTGCTCGGCATCTTCGAAATCGTGCATGCGGCCGCTGCGGGTCAGCAGTTCGTTGACGGTTTGCGGGCCGCGCAGAAACATCAAACCACTGAGAATCACCTGCGCCGGCACCAGTTCCAGCGCCTTGTCGACCTTGTGCTCCCAGCGGTCGGCGCGGCTGCCCATGACCAGTTTGGCGAAACCGCGACCTTCGAGTGCGCGCAGGCTTTGGCCGACCTGGCCCTGGGTCAGGTTCATCACCGGTTCGCGGCTGGTTTTCTGGTTACACGCCGTGACCAGCGCGTTGAGGGTCAGCGGATAGGTTTCCGGGCTGGTCGCCTGTTTCTCGATCAACGAGCCGAGGATGCGGATTTCCGTGGCGTTGAGCCGTGGCTCGTCGAAGGTGGATTCTGGTTCTGTGGTCATCGCGCGTTCCCTCTGCAGTCGAAGCCGCCTAGCCTAATCCTTGCCAAACAAAAGGCAAGCCGTGTGGTCGTCAAAGCATGGCTATAATCGCCTCCTTGTTCCACCCAGCCACCACACGAGACTGCCATGACCATTTCCCTGTACGCCGCATCCGTCCCGGTTTTTCAACAAATGCTCAACGCCCTGAGCGATGTGCTGAAAAAGGCTGAAGCCCACGCCACCGAGAAAAACATCGACCCGAACGCGTTCCTGCAAGCGCGTCTGTTCCCGGACATGTTCCCGCTGACCCGTCAGGTCCAGATCGCCGTCGACTTCGCCAAAGGCGTTTCCGCGCGTCTGGCTGAAGTCGAACTGCCGAAATATGACGACACTGAAACCTCCTTCGCCGAGCTGCAAGCCCTGATCGCCAAGGTCTTGGCCTTCATCGGCGAGATCAAGCCAGAGCAGATCGATGGCAAGGAAGGCATCGAAATCGTCACCCGTCCCGGCACGCCGAAAGAGAAGCGCTTCAGCGGTCAGTCGTACTTGCTGACTTACGGCCTGCCGCAGTTCTTCTTCCACGTCACCACCACTTATGCGCTGCTGCGTCATAACGGTGTGGAAGTGGGCAAGCGCGATTACATGGGCGCTTTCTAAGCGGCCAGAAGCCCCTCACCCTAACCCTCTCCCGGAGGGAGAGGGGACTTGACGGAGTTGTTTGTTCGAGCTGCACCGACCTGAAATATCAAGTCGAACACTCGTTTTGAACAGCACACAAATCAGCTCCCTTTCCCCTCGCCCCCTTGGGGGAGAGGGTTGGGGTGAGGGGGAAAAGATCTCCGCCACAAAAAAGCCCGCCAAGGTTCACACCATGGCGGGCTTTCATTGGCAAGCAAAATCAAAAGATCGCAGCCTTCGGCAGCTCCTACATGGAGCCTTTGTAGGAGCTGCCGAAGGCTGCGATCTTTTGATCTTCAAGCGCGTTGGGCTTTCTCTTCTTCACCCAGGCAAGCCGCAGCGGTAAACAGCACGTCCGTCGACGAATTCAACGCCGTCTCCGCCGAATCCTGCAACACGCCAATAATGAAACCGACCGCCACCACCTGCATGGCAATCTCGCTCGGAATCCCAAACAGGCTGCACGCTAGCGGAATCAACAGCAACGAACCACCCGCGACACCCGAAGCGCCGCACGCGCAAATCGCCGCGACCACGCTCAGCAGAATCGCCGTCGGAATGTCCACGGCAATGCCCAGTGTGTGTACCGCCGCCAGCGTCAGCACGGTAATGGTGATCGCCGCGCCGGCCATGTTGATGGTCGCGCCGAGCGGGATCGACACCGAATACGTGTCTTCATGCAGGCCCAGACGCTTGCTCAATTCCAGATTGACCGGAATGTTCGCCGCCGAGCTGCGGGTGAAGAATGCGGTGATACCACTTTCGCGCAGGCACATCAGGGTCAGCGGATAAGGGTTGCGACGCAGTTTCCAGAACACGATCAGCGGGTTCATCACCAGCGCCACAAACAGCATGCAACCGAGCAGCACGGCCAGCAGGTGCGCATAACCGATCAGCGCGCCGAAACCCGAGGTCGCCAGCGTCGACGCCACCAGACCGAAAATACCCAGCGGTGCGAAGCGAATCACCACGCGCACGATCAAGGTCACGCCGTTGGACAAGTCACCGAGCACTTCACGAGTGGTGTCGCCGGCATGCCGAATCGCCACGCCCATGCCGATCGCCCAGGCCAGAATGCCGATGAAGTTGGCTTCGATCAGCGCCTTCACCGGGTTTTCCACCACGCTCAACAACAAGCTCTGCAGCACTTCACCAATACCGCCCGGCGCCGTCACCGCAACGTTTTCGGTGGACAGCACCAGATGCGATGGAAACGCCATGCTCGCGACCACGGCCACTACGGCAGCGGCGAAGGTGCCCAGCAAGTACAGGAACAGAATCGGGCGGATATGGGTTTCCTGACCGTGCTTGTGGTTGGCGATCGAGGCCATCACCAGCACGAACACCAGAATCGGTGCGACGGCTTTCAACGCCGAGACAAACACTTTGCCGATGAACGCTGTGTCTTTCGCGACTTCCGGGGCGAACAGCGCCAAAGCGATACCGGCGATCAGGCCGATGAGGATCTGCGCGACGAGGCTCAGGTTCTTCAGGCGTTGCAATAGAGAAGGGGAGGAAGCAGTCATAACGGCATCTCTGATTTTTTATAGGCGCAAGGTTGAGTGACCGCGCTGGCAAATTCGGGGGCAGACCAGCGTCACGAACCGAAAGGGTGAGGCGATATCAACGCCGTTAAACGGGCGGTTGATCAGGGGTGTACGTTTTTCAGGGCGCGGACTTTATCACAGCGTAGGCGTTATCCTTCAGGCGTGTGACGATCTGCCACCCGATTGGCGGGCAAAGTCGGCAGGTTTGTGCAAGTCACTGCGGACACACTCTGTTAAGATTGCGCATCCTAATTTTAAAGTTCTGCCAGCGGGCCCTCGGGTCAACGCTGGTGTCGTCGTTTTGCTGGAGTTACCCATGCTGTTACCCATCCTTCTGTTGTCCGCCGCCGGTTTTACGGTGCTGACCACGGAATTCGTCATCGTCGGCTTGCTGCCGGCGATCGCTCGCGACCTTGAGGTCAGCATCCCGCAGGCCGGGCTGCTGGTGACGTTGTTCGCCTTCACGGTGGCGCTGTTCGGGCCATTCCTTACCGCGTATTTCGCGCGATTCGAACGACGCAAGTTGTTCATCAGCATCCTGATCATGTTCGGCATCGCCAACACCGTGGCAGCATTGGCGCCGAATATCTGGGTGATGGCGTTTGCCCGATTGATCCCGGCCCTTGGTTTGCCGGTGTTCTGGGCTTTGGCCAGTGAAACAGCGGTGGACATCGTCGGCCCGGATTTCGCCGGTCGCGCGATTGCCAAGATCGGTTTCGGCATCGTCTGCGCCACGGTATTCGGCATTCCGGTCGGCACGCTGATTTCCGATGCGTTCGGCTGGCGCAGTGCCTTCGGCATTCTGGCGGTGATCGCGTTTGCCAAGGCTTTGCTGCTGTTTGTGTACCTGCCGAAAACCAGCCTGCACCAGCATCAGGTCAGCTTCGCGTCGCAATTCAAGATCCTGCGCAGCCCGCTGATGATCGGCCATATCGCCCTGTCGATTCTGGTGTTCAGCGGCATGTTTACCGCTTACACGTATCTTGCCGACATCCTCGAGCGCCTCGCCGGTTTCAACGGCACTGTGGTCGGTTGGTGCTTGATGGGCTTTGGTGCGGTCGGGCTGATCGGCAACTCGCTGGGCGGTCGCGCGGTCGATAAACATCCGCTGGGCGCGTCGGTGTTGTTCTGCGCATTCATGATTGCCGGCATGGTCTCGCTGGTGCCGAACATTCATTCGCCAGTGGGGCTGGCGGTGGCGATGGGTATTTGGGGTATTACCCAGGCAGCATTGTTTCTGGTCAGCCATGTGCGCCTGATGAAAGCCGCACCAGAAGCACCGGCCTTTGCTGCCTCGTTGAATATTGCCGGGGCCAATCTGGGGATCGGCCTGGGCGCCATGGTCGGTGGCCGGGTTATCGACGGTGCAGGTCTGGGCTTTCTTGGCTTTGCGGCTGCCGGTTTCATCCTGCTCTCGGTGTTCCTCGCCATGGTGTTGATGACGCTGAAGCCGCGCGAAGTCTGCGCCGAAGCGTCATAACGCGGTAAACAGCTCGCGTCGGGCACCTTCGGTAATCGCAACGATGCCGGGGTGCTTGACCTTGCGCTCCACCGAAATGGCGTAGAACGACTCGGTCACCGCGTCGGTCTGGCCAATCAGCTCGACGCCGTATTGGCGCTTCACTTCATCGGCAATCACGCTCGGGCCAATAAAAATCCCGCTGCCGGATTGGCCGAAGGCCTGCATCAAGGCACTGTCATCAAACTCCCCAACGATTTGCGGCTGAATCTGCTGCTCGGCAAACCAGCGTTGCAAACGGCTGCGCACCACGGTTTCGGCGCCGGGAATCAATAGCGGCGCACCGTGCAGGCTGCGCGGGAAATCCTGACCGTACTTCGCCGCCAGTTCGGCGGTGGCGAAGAAACTGATCCCGCATTCCCCTAGCTTCTGGCTGTAGCCCTTAATGTCGAGGTGCGAGGGCATCGGGCTGTCGGAAATCACCAGATCCAGACGCTGGATCGCCAGGTCGGCGAGCAAACGTTCGAGTTTGTCCTCACGGCAGGTGATGCGCAGCGGTTCGCTGAGCTCCATGGTCGGCGCGATCAGGCGATAAACGATGGATTTCGGCACCACGTCCGCCACGCCAACGCGGAACAGGATTTGCTGTTCGTTGGGTTGCGCGCGCAGCATCAGCTCCAGTTCGCCACCGAGTTGAAACATCTGCTCGGCGTAGGGCAGGGCCTGACGCCCGGCTTCGGTCAACTCCAGTTGACGACCCACGCGCCGAAACAACTCTATGCCGTAGGTTTGTTCGAGCAGGGAAATCTGCCCGCTGATGGTCTGTGGCGTCAGGTTCAGCTGCTCGCACGCACGCACGATGCTGCCGGTCTTGGCCACGACCCAGAAGTAATGCAGTTGTCGGTAATTGAGCATCCGCCGCGCCCCCGTGTAGGAGCTGCCGAAGGCTGCGATCTTCTGATCTTGCTCTTAAAAAAACATCAAAAGATCGCAGCCTGCGGCAGCTCCTACATTGAATAGTGTATGAGTTCGTAAAAACCGAAGTATAGCCGCTAAAAATACGAATTTTCCTGAAGTGTTCACCTCCCTAGAATGCCCAGCCATCGACGGCCGGTCTGTGAGCCTGTCTGTTCATTCGAAGGAAGCCTCATGAAATTCAAAAGCACTGCACTGTTGATTGCGTCTTTACTGGTTCTGGCCGGTTGCGATCAAGCCGAAAAAAGCGCTCAGCAACTGATGGGCAAAGCCGCCGAAAGCGCCAAACAGGCGATCGACGACACCCATAAAGCTGCCGAGCAAGCGCTCAGCGATGCCACCGGCGGGCTGATCGAGAAAAAAGAAACCCCGGAAAAAGACGCGGAAGAATCCGAATCTTCCTCCAATACCATCTAATTTAGTCACACGAAGAGTCAGGACTGACCCATGGAATATTTGTTAGAACTCGCCGCCAGCCCTACCGCCTGGGTTGCTTTGGCCACACTGGTGGTGATGGAAATCGTGCTCGGCATCGATAACCTGATCTTTATTTCGATCCTGACCAACAAGCTGCCTAAGCAGTACCAGCAGAAGGCCCGCCGCATCGGTATCGGCATGGCGTTGATCCTGCGTCTGGCGCTGTTGAGCACCATCGCGTTTATCGTGCAGTTGACGGAACCTGTGATCGACATCCTCGGCCAGGCCTTCTCCTGGAAGGACATGATCCTGATTGCCGGTGGTCTGTTCCTGGTCTGGAAAGCCACGACCGAGATCCATCACAGCATGGATCCGGCACCGGAAGATCCAAAGTCGGCCACGTCGACCGTGACTCTGGGCTTTGCTGCTGCGATTGGTCAGATCCTGTTGCTTGATATGGTGTTCTCGATCGACAGCATCATTACCGCGGTCGGCATGACCGAACATTTGCCGATCATGATCATCGCGGTGGTGGTGTCGGTACTGGTGATGTTGCTGGCGGCTGATCCGCTGGCCAAGTTCATCAACGACAACCCGACTGTGGTGATGTTGGCCCTGGGCTTCCTGATCATGATCGGTATGACCCTGATCGCCGAAGGCTTCGGCGCCCACGTACCGAAAGGTTATGTGTACGCGGCCATGGCGTTCTCGGCGGGTATTGAGGTGCTGAACATGTTGTCGCGTCGTGCCAAGCAGAAGAAACTTGCTGCGCAGGCGTAACCGCTAACCATGCAAAAGGCCGCCTGAACTTCATAAGTTCAGGCGGCCTTTTTGCTTCCTGTAGGAGCTGCCGAAGGCTGCGATCTCTTGATCTTCAACGTCAAAAGATCGCAGCCTTCGGCAGCTCCTACAGAGTCCAATTGCGTTTTCTTTCCGAAAAATCCCTTGGGTCAGTGCGCGGTCGCGTGACGGGTGGGTTGTTTCTCGACTTTCTCAACCTTCGAAGGCTCAACCGGATGATGGTGCCGCCGCGAAATCCGCAACACCCCCCACAGCATGGCCGCCGCCACGGCCAGCCAACCGGCAATCAACATCACAATGGTCATGGTCAGGCTCATCAGTGCCTCCTCTTTGCCCTGCGTCGGGCTCACACTTTTTCAATTCGCTCTGTTTCACTGACAGTCTAGTTGCCCGGGTGTTACACGCTATTGACCAAAGGTCGGTGATGACCAATCACTTTGCTCTATGCAATCGCAGCCCCTGCGGTTTAAGGCTATACCGCAGCGGTTTGCCGCCCTATGATCGGTGACCTTGCCGGAACACGATGACCGGCGTCTGAACAGAGAGCAACGATGGTGCAGGTATTTTCTCGAGTGTGTGCGGCGCTGTTGGTGGCTGGCTGCGTGGCTGCATTGACGGGGTGTGCGGGCAGTGTGGCGCCGGAGGTCAAGCGCTTGCCGGAGCGTGTCGAACTCAGTGGCAGGTTCTATCGGGGGCAGGCCTTCCAGAGCGGGCCGCAGGTATTGGCCAGTCTGCTTTCGCAGCAGGGCGTGGTGATCACCCCGGGTTTGCTGGAAAAACCGTTGCATGTGCCGGGCGCTGAAGACAAGTTGCAGCAGAACATTCAAAACCTTGCCCGTGAATACGGCATGGTCGTCTATCCACTGGACAGCGATCTGCCCGCGCTGCTGACTCAGGTGGCGGCCGGTTACCCGGTGATGGTGCGTTTCAGCGAAGGCTCGGCGTTCTGGGCGGAACCGCGTTACGCGATCCTTTCCGGCTACGACCGCAATAAACAGAAAGTCCTGCTGCGTGCCGGCATGAACCGTCGCGAGTTGATGGACTTTGCCTCCTTTGAATCAGCTTTCGAAAAATCCGGCGGCTGGGCAATTCTGATTCAAAAACCGACGCAGATTCCCGCTGCGGTGGATCGTGCGCGTTGGCTCAAAGCGGCCGATGAACTGGCGCAGGCCGGTCAGGAAAACGAAGCGGCGCAGGCGAAAAAGGCCTTGGCGGCGCACTAGTTCTCCGTTCGTCATCTGCCGGGCACGTCTGTGTCCGGCAAGCCTCTTACCTCTATAACCCGATTTCGCGGGTGAATCAGGAGGCAAGCATGGCAGAGTCCACATCCCCTAAAGGCCCGCATTCATCCGAGCATTCCTCGGGTGATGACCTGGGTTTCGATCCCGATTCGCCGGATCTCGACGACCCGCAAGTCGATCCCGTTGGCCCGGCCAAAGCGCCGAAAGACGTGAAGCCCGGCGACGACGACAAAAAACCGGCCAAACCCTACGATCCGTTAGCCAATCTGAAACCTTGATGCGAGGTGCGTATGAGTACCGATTCAAGCTTCGATGATCAAAAACCTGACAGCGTACCGACGACGCCTGAGCCTGAAGTTGATCCAGTGCTGGATCCGGACAGCCCGCTGCGCGATCCGCTGGCCCGACCGAATGTGCTGACGCCGGATCTGGAGCATGATCCGAGCAAGGGGGATGGCATACCTGATGATGAACAGATGCCATTGCCGAATGATTGAGGTCTCTCAGATTAGTGAGATCTAAATGTGGCGAGGGGATTTATCTGTGGTGAGAGGTTTATCTGTGGCGAGGGGATTTATCCCCGATGGGTCGCGAAGCGGCCCCCGCTTTTGATTTAAAAGAAGGGCCTGCTGCGCAGTCCATCGGGGATAAATCCCCTCGCCACAGATAAATCCCCTCACCACACGTAGCGTAAATCCAGTGTCCTACTTCGAAGCCTCAACCACGCCACTCTGGCGATTCTTCAGGTTCTTGTCGGCCTTGTACTGCTGTGCCACCGCCGGAACGTTAGCGCTGCGCCCAGTCTCAACCCAGCTACGAATCCGGCTCGCATCGGCAAAATGCGTGTACTTGCCGAACGCATCCAAAATCACCAGTGCCACCGGGCGATTGCCCATGCGCGTCACCAATACCAGGCAGTGACCAGCAGGATTGGTAAAGCCGGTTTTAGTGATCTTGATGTCCCAGTCAGCCTTGTTGACCAAGTGGTCGGTGTTACGGAAACCCAGGGTGTAATTGGGTTTACGGAACGACACGGTCTTTTCCTTGGTGGTCGTCAGTTCAGTGAGGATCGGGTGCTTGCTCGCTGCGACCAACAACTTGCTCAAATCGCGCGCCGTGGAAACGTTGCGCTCGGACAAACCGGTCGGCTCGACGTAGTGAGTGTTGGTCATGCCCAGCGCCTTGGCCTTGGCGTTCATCGCCGCGATAAAGGCTGCATAACCGCCCGGATAATGATGCGCGAGGCTGGCGGCGGCGCGGTTTTCCGAGGACATCAAAGCGATCAGCAGCATCTCGCGGCGCGGCAGTTCACTTTTCAGTTTGACTCGGGAGAACACGCCCTTCATCTCTGGCGTGTTTTTGATGTCGACATCGATCCATTCGTCCATGTTCTGTTTGGCTTCAACCACCACCAGGCCAGTCATCAGCTTGCTGACGGAAGCGATCGGCACGATCACGTCAGGGTTGCTGGAATAAATGACTTTGTTGGTCTGCATATCCATGAGCAGGGCGCTGCCGGAAGCGATCTTCAGGGTCGAAGCGTCACGCGGGGCAGCGGTGGTTTCCGCAGCGTTGATCGTTGGCGTGATGAATGTGCCTGTGAAAGCAAAAAACAGGCTCAGAATCGAAAGACGAATTTTCACGCGGGCGAACTCATAAAGGTTGGATATTCCGTTAGTTTGTAACGGGTTATTTCTTCAAAGCGTCGCATTCTAGGAGTATGGCTGAAGATCTGTCGATGGTTGTTTGAGTGACCTGAAAATCTCGTGAAAAGGCCTGTAAAAAGAGGGGTTTCCGGCGAACGGTTATAGTTTTTTCTCGAATACGAAAAACCCCGCACGGGGCGGGGTTTTGATGCTGCGAAAAAACCGTCTTAAGCGTGCAGGGTTTCTGCTGCGTAGAGGGTGTTTTCCAGCAGGCAGGCACGGGTCATCGGGCCAACACCGCCCGGGACTGGCGTGATCCAGCCAGCGCGGGGCAGGGCGGTTTCGTAAACAACATCGCCGACCAGTTTGCCGTCGTCCTGACGGTTAATGCCGACGTCAACGACGATCGCGCCTTCCTTGATCCATTCGCCCTTGACCAGGCCCGGCTTGCCGGCGGCCACGACCACCAGATCAGCACGGCCGACGTGGCCGGCCAGATCCTTGGTGAAGCGGTGGGTCACGGTCACGGTGCAACCGGCCAGCAACAGTTCCATCGCCATCGGGCGACCGACGATGTTGGAAGCGCCAACGACCACCGCGTCCAGACCATAAAGATCAACACCGGTGCTTTCCAGCAGGGTCATGATGCCTTTAGGCGTGCACGGACGCAGCAGCGGGATGCGCTGGGCCAGACGGCCGACGTTATAAGGATGGAAACCGTCGACGTCTTTGTCCGGGCGGATGCGCTCCAACAATTTGGAGGCGTCCAGGTGCTCAGGCAGCGGCAGTTGCAGGAGGATGCCGTCGATCGCAGGGTCGTCGTTGAGGCGATCGATCAGATCGGTCAACGCTTGTTGCGTGGTTTCGGAGGGCAGGTCGTAGGCTTGAGAGAGGAAGCCGACCTCTTCACAGTCTTTACGCTTGTGCGAGACATAAACCTGAGAGGCAGGATCGCTGCCGACCAGGATCACCGCGAGGCCGGGAGTGCGCAGGCCTTGCTGGCGACGCTCGGCAACTCGTTTGGCGATCTGCTGGCGCAGGCTGGCGGCGATCGATTTGCCGTCGATTAGTTGTGCAGTCATTGCGCGTGATTAACCATCGAGAGGGGAAAAAAAGAGAACGCATTCTCGCATGTCGGGCGGTGAGGGCAAAGGCGCTTGGTCAGCAAATTCCCCTAACTCCTTTAATTAAATGAATTTTTTTCAAAAAGGATTTGACGACCTTCGGAGCGCTCTATACTATTCGTCGCACTTGTCGGGCACAGCCTAGCACTGGTTAAGAAGGTCGAGCAGGATTACGGTTTTGCGAAGACTGGAAAGCACTTAGTTTGTAGTTCTTTTAGAGTACAGATTAATAAGGCGCCCGTAGCTCAGCTGGATAGAGCATCCGCCTTCTAAGCGGATGGTCGCAGGTTCGAGTCCTGCCGGGTGCGCCATTAGGCAGCTTTGGCACAAGTAACGCGATATGGTGGGCGTAGCTCAGTTGGTAGAGCACGGGATTGTGACTCCCGTTGTCGTGGGTTCGATCCCCATCGTCCACCCCATATTTCGAAAGGCGCCAGATGTAACAGTCTGGCGCCTTTGCTTTAAAAGCTTCATCCGCGGATGTGGTGGAATTGGTAGACACACTGGATTTAGGTTCCAGCGCCGCGAGGCGTAAGAGTTCGAGTCTCTTCATCCGCACCAAACAAGCTTCATTCATGCCGTTGGCTTGATGAGGTTCAACAAAGAAGTTAAACGGCTTTTTTGTTACGCAATATGGTGGGCGTAGCTCAGTTGGTAGAGCACGGGATTGTGACTCCCGTTGTCGTGGGTTCGATCCCCATCGTCCACCCCATATTTCGAAAGGCGCCAGATTTAACAGTCTGGCGCCTTTTTTGTTTTAGCGGTTTGAGAAATCGGCGACCGCGGTTTTCGGGTCGCAGGGCAGGGCGTTTCGTCGTATTGATGTTTCTGGATGATGCCGCGCTGCCCGCCGGTCTTGCTTGCAGGGTCGGCCGTCAGGGAATGATCGGCATCCCTTCTATATATAGAAGAGGTTGCCGCAGAGCCTTGGCGTGATTGGTTGTATTCGCCTGTGGTGCGCGATGCATTCGTGTATTCGCACCGATAAATTGCCTGCTGTTTTTTTACCCGTTTTCAGTAGGGTGACTTCTTGAGTTTGACCCACTAGAATGCATGCCCTTGATTCTGGGGTCGGAAACGGCCGGCTAACGTCTGTGCAACGAGGAATATCCATGCAAGTTTCTGTTGAAAATACTACTGCTCTTGAGCGCCGCATGAGCGTCACCGTGCCGGCTGAGCGCATTGAGAGCCAGGTCAACAAGCGTCTGCAGCAGACTGCCCAAAAGGCCAAGATTGCTGGCTTCCGTCCAGGCAAAGTGCCAATGAGCGAAATCAAGCGCCGTTTCGGTGCTGATGCTCGTCAGGAAGCTGTCGGCGACGTGATCCAGTCCTCCTTCTACGAAGCTGTGGTTGAGCAGAAGCTGAACCCGGCCGGTTCGCCATCGATCGAGCCTAAGTCGCTCGAAGCTGGCAAGGACCTGGAATACGTTGCAGTGTTCGAAGTGTTCCCGGAGTTCACCGTTGCTGGCTTCGACGGCATCACCGTTGAGCGCCTGAGCGCTGACGTGGCTGACGCTGACCTGGACAAAATGCTCGACATCCTGCGCAAGCAGAACACCCGTTTTGAAGTGGCCGATCGCGCTGCCCAGAACGAAGACCAGCTGAACATCGATTTCGTTGGCAAGGTCGACGGCGAAGTATTCGCTGGCGGTTCCGCCAAAGGCACTCAGCTGGTACTGGGTTCCGGCCGCATGATCCCGGGCTTCGAAGAAGGTCTGGTTGGCGCTAAGGCTGGCGAAGAGCGCGTTCTGAACCTGACCTTCCCAGAGGACTATCAGAACCTGGACCTGGCTGGCAAAACCGCCGAGTTCACCGTGACCGTCAACACTGTGTCCGAGCCTAAGCTGCCTGAGCTGAACGAAGAGTTCTTCGCTCAATTCGGCATCAAGGAAAGCGGCATCGACGGTTTCCGCACCGAAGTTCGCAAGAACATGGAGCGTGAACTGCGTCAGGCGATCAAATCCAAGGTCAAGAATCAGGTAATGGACGGTCTGCTGGCCACCAACCCGATCGAAGTGCCTAAGGCTCTGCTGGCCAACGAAGTTGACCGTCTGCGCGTGCAGGCTGTTCAGCAGTTCGGCGGCAACATCAAGCCTGATCAACTGCCGGCCGAGCTGTTCGAAGAGCAAGCCAAGCGCCGCGTTGTGCTGGGTCTGATCGTTGCTGAAGTGGTCAAGCAATTCGACCTGAAGCCTGACGAAGCTCGCGTTCGCGAAATGATTCAGGAAATGGCTTCCGCTTACCAGGAGCCTGAGCAGGTTGTGTCGTGGTACTACAAGAACGAGCAGCAACTGAACGAAGTGCGTTCGGTTGTGCTGGAAGAACAAGTTGTGGATACTGTTCTGCAGAAAGCTAGTGTGACCGATAAGTCGGTCTCTTACGAAGAAGCAGTCAAGCCGGTAGAAGCTCCACAAGCCGACTGATTGTTTTTGCGTTAAGAAATACACACATAAGCCAGCTTTCGAGCTGGCTTATGCGTATTCAAGACATAACTATTTGGGAGTGACTGCAGAGCATGTTCCGTAATTCGTATATTCAGCAGAACTCTGATATCCAGGCCGCAGGCGGCCTGGTCCCGATGGTTGTCGAGCAGTCCGCTCGTGGCGAACGCGCCTACGACATCTATTCGCGCCTTCTCAAGGAGCGAGTGATCTTTCTGGTTGGGCCGGTAGAGGACTACATGGCCAACCTGATCTGTGCGCAACTGCTGTTCCTTGAAGCGGAAAACCCGGACAAGGACATCCATCTCTATATCAACTCCCCGGGCGGTTCGGTAACGGCTGGCATGTCGATCTACGACACCATGCAGTTCATCAAACCCAATGTGTCGACCACCTGCATCGGTCAGGCCTGCAGCATGGGCGCGTTCTTGTTGACCGCCGGTGCACCTGGCAAGCGTTTCTGCCTGCCGAACTCGCGTGTGATGATTCACCAGCCACTGGGCGGTTTCCAGGGCCAGGCATCGGATATCGAAATCCATGCCAAGGAAATCCTCTTCATCCGCGAGCGCCTGAACACGCTGATGGCCAAGCACAGTGGGCGTACCCTTGAAGAAATCGAGCGTGATACCAACCGCGATAACTTCATGAGTGCAGAAGCTGCGAAGGAATACGGCTTGATCGATGAAGTGATCAACCAGCGCCCAGCTTAAAATAAGCAACTCAAAATAGGCTTGGTCGGCGAGTCTGTTCGCCAGCGGGCTTGAAAAAGCCCGCAATAGCCTTCATCTTGTGTTGCAAGCCTATCGGATTTGGATCGAACGAATGACTGACACCCGCAACGGCGAGGACAACGGCAAGCTGCTCTATTGCTCCTTCTGTGGCAAAAGCCAGCATGAAGTGCGCAAATTGATTGCCGGCCCCTCGGTCTTTATCTGCGACGAGTGCGTCGACCTGTGCAATGACATCATCCGCGAGGAGGTGCAGGAAGCACAGGCCGAGAGCAGCGCGCATAAATTGCCTTCGCCTAAAGAAATCAGCGGCATCCTTGATCAATACGTCATTGGTCAGGAGCGTGCGAAAAAGGTTCTGGCCGTAGCGGTGTACAACCACTACAAGCGCCTTAACCAGCGTGACAAAAAGGCTGACGACGTCGAACTCGGCAAGAGCAACATCCTGCTGATCGGCCCGACAGGCTCCGGTAAAACCCTGCTGGCCGAAACACTGGCCCGCTTGCTGAACGTTCCGTTCACCATCGCCGACGCAACCACCCTCACCGAGGCGGGTTATGTAGGTGAAGACGTCGAGAACATCATTCAGAAGCTGTTGCAGAAGTGCGATTACGACGTAGAGAAAGCCCAGATGGGTATTGTCTACATCGATGAAATCGACAAGATTTCGCGCAAGTCCGACAACCCGTCGATCACCCGGGACGTTTCCGGTGAAGGCGTGCAGCAGGCCTTGCTCAAGTTGATCGAAGGCACGGTCGCTTCCGTACCGCCGCAAGGTGGCCGCAAGCATCCGCAGCAGGAATTCCTGCAGGTCGACACCCGTAACATCCTGTTCATCTGCGGTGGTGCGTTCTCGGGTCTGGAAAAGGTTATTCAAAACCGTTCCACCAAAGGCGGCATCGGTTTCAACGCAGAAGTGCGCAGCAAGGAAGAAGGCAAGAAAGTCGGTGAATCCCTGCGTGAAGTCGAGCCTGACGATCTGGTCAAGTTCGGTCTGATCCCGGAATTCGTCGGTCGTCTGCCGGTACTTGCGACGCTGGACGAGCTCGACGAGGCTGCGCTGATGCAGATCCTCACCGAGCCGAAAAATGCTCTGACCAAACAGTATGCCAAGCTGTTCGAGATGGAAGGCGTCGATCTGGAATTCCGTGCTGACGCGCTGAAATCCGTCGCCAAACGTGCCCTGGAACGCAAGACCGGTGCTCGTGGCCTGCGCTCGATTCTCGAAGGTGTATTGCTCGACACGATGTATGAAATCCCCTCGCAGTCTGAGGTGAGCAAAGTCGTGATCGATGAAAGCGTGATCGAAGGCAAGTCCAAGCCACTGTATATCTACGAAAACAGTGAGCCGGCAGCCAAGGCAGCACCGGACGCGTAAGCGTCCACCCTGCCGCAACAAAGAAGGGGCCTTCGGGCCTCTTTTTTTTTATGGCATTTTTTACATCCGCTTTGCGCTTGTTTTTTTTCAAGGCAGCCCCCATCTTGGTTTCAAGCTCAATTCCATCTGAATACGGCCATATGGCCGCCGTAGAGGCGAAATCATGAAGACAACCATCGAATTGCCTCTCCTGCCATTGCGTGATGTCGTGGTTTATCCGCACATGGTTATCCCACTGTTCGTGGGGCGCGAGAAATCCATCGAAGCCCTCGAGGCCGCGATGACGGGCGACAAGCAGATCCTGCTGCTGGCCCAGAGAAACCCGGCTGACGACGATCCCGGTGAAGACGCTCTCTATCGCGTAGGTACCATCGCTACCGTTCTGCAACTGCTCAAGCTGCCTGACGGCACTGTCAAAGTGCTGGTCGAGGGTGAGCAGCGCGGTACTGTCGAACGTTTCAGCGAAGTTGACGGCCACTGCCGCGCTGAAGTCTCGCTGATCGAAGAAGTCGACGCCGCCGAGCGCGAATCCGAAGTGTTCGTGCGCACACTGCTGTCGCAGTTCGAACAATATGTGCAGTTGGGCAAAAAAGTCCCGGCTGAAGTCCTGTCGTCGCTCAACAGCATCGATGAGCCGGGTCGTCTGGTCGACACCATGGCCGCGCACATGGCGCTGAAAATCGAGCAGAAGCAGGAAATCCTCGAAATCATCGATTTGTCGGCCCGGGTCGAGCACGTTCTGGCGCTGCTGGATGCCGAGATCGATCTGCTGCAAGTCGAAAAACGCATTCGTGGCCGCGTCAAAAAGCAAATGGAGCGCAGTCAGCGCGAGTACTACCTGAATGAGCAGATGAAGGCCATTCAGAAAGAACTCGGCGACAGCGACGAAGGCCACAACGAAATCGAAGACCTGAAAAAGCGTATCGACGCTGCCGGTCTGCCGAAAGACGCGTTGGCCAAAGCCACGGCCGAGCTGAACAAGCTCAAGCAAATGTCGCCGATGTCCGCTGAGGCCACCGTGGTGCGCTCGTACATCGACTGGCTGGTGCAGGTGCCGTGGAAGGCACAGAGCAAGGTACGCCTTGATCTGGCGCGCGCTGAAGACATTCTCGACGCCGACCACTACGGCCTCGAAGAGGTCAAGGAACGCATCCTTGAATACCTCGCCGTGCAAAAACGTGTGAAAAAAATTCGTGGCCCGGTGTTGTGCCTGGTCGGTCCTCCGGGCGTGGGTAAAACCTCGCTGGCCGAGTCGATCGCTCACGCCACCAACCGTAAATTCGTACGCATGGCCCTCGGTGGTGTGCGGGATGAAGCGGAAATTCGTGGTCACCGCCGGACTTACATCGGTTCGATGCCGGGAAGATTGATTCAAAAGATGACAAAAGTGGGCGTTCGCAACCCGCTGTTCCTGCTCGATGAAATCGACAAAATGGGCAGCGACATGCGTGGCGATCCGGCGTCGGCGTTGCTGGAAGTGCTCGATCCAGAGCAAAACCACAACTTCAACGATCACTATCTGGAAGTCGATTACGACCTCTCGGATGTGATGTTCCTGTGCACCTCGAACTCGATGAACATCCCGCCGGCGCTGCTCGACCGCATGGAAGTCATCCGTCTGCCGGGCTACACCGAAGACGAGAAGATCAACATTGCCGTCAAATATCTCTCGCCAAAACAGATCACCGCTAACGGTCTGAAGAAGGGCGAGATTGAATTTGATGAAGAAGCGATCCGCGACATCATCCGTTACTACACCCGCGAAGCCGGTGTGCGTGGCCTCGAACGTCAGATCGCCAAGGTCTGCCGCAAGGCTGTGAAAGAGCACGCGCTGGAAAAACGCTTCTCGGTAAAAGTGACAGCTGATTTGCTGGAGCATTTCCTCGGTGTGCGTAAATTCCGCTATGGTCTGGCCGAGCAACAGGATCAGATCGGTCAAGTGACCGGCCTTGCCTGGACTCAGGTTGGTGGCGAATTGCTGACCATCGAAGCCGCTGTCGTGCCGGGTAAAGGTCAACTGATCAAGACCGGTTCGCTGGGTGATGTGATGGTCGAATCGATCACCGCAGCCCTGACCGTCGTGCGCAGCCGTGCCAAGAGCCTGGGCATTCCTGTGGACTTCCACGAGAAGCGCGACACGCACATTCACATGCCGGAAGGCGCGACCCCGAAAGACGGTCCTAGCGCCGGTGTAGGCATGTGCACGGCCCTGGTGTCGGCATTGACCGGCATTCCGGTGCGCGCTGATGTCGCCATGACCGGTGAAATCACCTTGCGCGGTCAAGTGCTGGCAATTGGTGGTCTGAAGGAAAAACTGCTCGCGGCACACCGCGGTGGAATCAAGGTTGTGATTATTCCTGAAGAAAACGTACGTGATCTCAAGGAGATTCCGGACAACATCAAGCAGGATCTGCAGATTAAACCGGTTAAATGGATTGACGAGGTCCTGCAAATTGCGCTGCAATACGCGCCGGAGCCCTTGCCGGATGTGGCTCCGGAGATAGTTGCCAAGGATGAAAAACGTGAGTCTGATGCTAAGGAAAGAATTAGCACGCATTAGTATGCTTTTGCCTGGGTGGCTTCCTTGACAGCTTTTTAGAGCCCTTGTTATAAAGCGGCTCTTAAGTGTCTGTAGGCCATTCAGCACTCGTTTTTGCTTTCACCAAAAAACTTAGAATCATCTCAAAATAGATATAAGGGGACTTAGAGTGAACAAGTCGGAACTGATTGATGCTATCGCTGCATCCGCTGATATCCCGAAAGCTGCTGCTGGCCGTGCGCTGGACGCTGTAATCGAATCCGTCACTGGCGCTCTCAAGGCTGGCGACTCCGTTGTTCTGGTTGGTTTCGGTACGTTCTCCGTAACTGATCGTCCAGCTCGCGTTGGTCGTAACCCACAGACCGGCAAGACGCTGCAAATCGCTGCTGCTAAAAAACCAGGCTTCAAAGCCGGTAAAGCACTGAAAGAAGCGGTTAACTAAGTTCGTTACAAGTTTTTACCCATCCGGGTCGGGGTCATCCCTGACTTGGCAGCGGAGCGGTAGAGCAGGTCGCTGAAACAGGCGCCTGTAACGCCGGGATCGAGGGTTCGAGCCCTGTCCGCTCCGCCAGTTACGAGAAGGCGCATCCTCGGATGCGCCTTTCTTCTATCCGGATTCTACCCACGCTCCACGGTTGCCTAATTTGAAGTTCAACCGTTTCTGGGGGACGCATGCTGCAGAATATCAGGGACAATTCACAAGGCTGGATTGCCAAGACCATTATCGGGGCCATCATTTTGCTGATGGCTTTGACCGGTTTCGACGCCATTTTCCAGGCCACGACTCACAAGAACGAGGCGGCCCAGGTCAATGGTGAAGAGATCAGCCAGAACGAGCTAAGTCAGGCGGTTGATATGCAACGCCGTCAGCTGATGCAACAGCTGGGCAAAGATTTCGACGCTTCGCTGCTCGATGAAAAAATGCTTCGCGAATCGGCCCTCAAGGGTTTGATTGATCGCAAGCTGCTGCTGCAAGGCGCAGAACAATCGAAGTTCGCTTTCTCCGAAGGCGCTCTGGATCAGGTGATCCTGCAAACCCCTGAATTCCAGGTGGACGGCAAGTTCAGCTCCGATCGTTTCGACCAGGTGATCCGTCAACTGGGCTATAGCCGTATGCAATTCCGCCAGATGCTGGCTCAGGAAATGCTGATCGGCCAACTGCGTGCCGGTATCGGCGGCAGCGGTTTCGTCACCGACGCTGAAGTGTTGGCCTTTGCCCGTCTGGAAAAACAGACCCGCGATTTCGCCACCCTGAGCGTCAAAGCCGACCCAGCCTCGGTCAAGCTGACTGACGATGAGGTCAAGGCTTACTACGACGAACACGCCAAAGAGTTCATGACCCCGGATCAGGTGATCGTCGATTACGTTGAGCTGAAGAAGGCTTCGTTCTTCGACCAGGTCACCGTGAAAGATGAAGACCTGCAGGCGGCGTATCAGAAAGATATCGCCAACCTGTCGGAACAGCGTCGTGCCGCGCACATCCTGATCGAAGTGAACGACAAGACTACTGAAGCTCAGGCTAAAGCGAAGATCGAAGACGTCCAGGCGCGTTTGGCCAAGGGCGAGAAATTCGAAGCGCTGGCCAAGGAGTTCTCGCAGGATCCGGGTTCGGCCAACAATGGCGGTGACCTCGGTTTCGCAGGCCCTGGCGTCTACGACCCAGCCTTCGAAAAAGCCCTGTACTCGCTGAACAAGGATCAAGTCTCCGAGCCGGTTCGCACCGATTTCGGTTACCACCTGATCAAGCTGCTAGGTGTTGAAGCGCCAGAAGTGCCAACCCTGGCCAGCCTGAAAGACAAACTGACCCGTGATCTGAAAGCCGCGCAGGTTGAGCAGCGTTTCGTCGAGGCGACCAAGCAACTGGAAGACTCCGCGTTCGAAGCTTCCGACCTGGCCCAGCCAGCGGCGGATCTGAAACTGACCGTGCACACCTCCAAGCCGTTTGGCCGTGAAGGTGGCGAAGGTCTGGCGGCCAACCGTGCTGTGGTGACTGCTGCATTCAGCACTGAAGTGATTGATGAAGGCGCCAACAGCACCGCCATCGAGCTGGATCCGGATACCGTGGTTGTGTTGCGTGCCAAGGAACACCTGAAGCCTGCGCAATTGCCTCTGGAAAGCGTGAACGTGGCTATCCGCGCTCAGTTGACCAAAGAGCACGCCAGCGCGGCTGCCAAGACTCAGGCCGAGAAGCTGATTGCTGATCTGCGTGAAGGCAAAGCGGTTGATGCGCAGAACTGGAAAGTTACCGAAGCGGCCACTCGTGCGCAGGAAGGTGTTGATCCGGCGGTTCTGCAGGCGTTGTTCCGTATGCCGAAGCCGGCTGCCAAGGACAAGCCTACGTTTAGCAGTGTGACGCTGCCGGACGGTAGTTTGATGATTGTGCGTCTGAATGGCGTGAATGAAGCGGCTGCACCGACTGAGGAAGAGAAGGCGCAGTACCGTCGCTTCCTGGCGTCGCGTGAAGGTCAGCAGGACTTTGCGGCGTATCGTAAGCAGTTGGAAGCTCAGGCTGAGATCAAGCGGTTTTGATCGTTGACTGAGTTTTAGAGAAAGCCCTGACGTGAGTTGGGGCTTTTTTTTTGGTTGGGGGGTTGGGTGTATATCCGTTTTGGGGTGATGGCTGCTGTTGGTTCCGCCCTTACGGCGGGTCACTTTTGGCAAACGCCCCAAAAGTAACCAAAAGGTCTTCGCCCTGACGTCCGGCCCTCGCTAAGGCTCGGGTTCCTTCGCTCCGGGTTCATCCGGGGGCATCGCCTACGGTTTGCTTCGCTGCACCTCCTCTCGATGCTTTCCCCGTATGAATCCCTCCACTCAGCCTCCCGACGGGCTCTAAGATCAAGATCAAAAGCAGGCGAGCTGACACTCGGCCTAGTGGTTAGCTTGGGTTCGCTGCGATTTCATGTAGGAGCTGCCGAAGGCTGCGATCTTTTGATCTTGCTTGTGTAGGAGCAGAGCTTGCTCGCGAAGGCGGCCTTGTACTCAATCCCTGTGGGAGCTGGCTTGCCAGCGATGGCGGCCGACCAGACAACGATTATCTAACCGCCGACCTCCAGTCCCACTGTGGGAGCTAGCCTGCTAGCGAAGGCGCTCGGTCAGCCAGCAAAAGTTTAGATGCCCGCTATCAAACCTATCTGGTTCGCGGAAATCCATGGATTTTAGCTGTAACCGTGGCATACAGACTCATCAGCAACAACGCGACCACAATCCACGGAAACGCTCCAACCCCTAAATTATCCAGCAACAATCCTCCCGCCAATCCCCCACCCGCAATTCCGACATTCCACAATGTGACTAGCATCGATTGCGCTGTATCTGCAGCATCCTTCGCCGTTTTCGCCGAGGCTGTTTGCAGCAGCGAAGGCATCGCACCAAATGCGAGGCCCCAAACTGCCGTAGCGATATAGATCACGCCGGCGGACTCGCGCCACAAACCCAACGCAATCGCCGACAGCATGAACAGTGCTGCGCTGATCAGTACCAATTCGCGTAGCCAGCGATCAATCAGGCTGCCGACGATCCACAAGCTCAGCACCGACGCCAGGCCGAATACCAGCAGCACGCGGTCAACTGAGGTATCGAGTCCGGACGGTTTCAGGAACGGGGCGATGTAGGTGTAGAGCAGGTTGTGTGCAACGACGTAGGTTAAGGTCACGAACAGCACCGGTCGTACGCCCGGGAGAATAAATACCTTGCGCAATGGCAGACGTTTTCCTGCGGGTTCTCCGGCGAAGTCGGGGACTTGCCAGCGTACCCAGATCACTAGCAGCCCGGTCAGGGCGGTCATGATGGCGAAGCTCAGGCGCCAGCCGATCAAGGTGCCGAGCAGGGTGCCGGCCGGGATGCCTAGGGACAGCGCGATGGGAGCGCCGAGCATAGCGACGGTGATGGCGCGGCCTTGCAGGTGGGGGGCGACCATGCGGCTGGCGTAGCCGGCGAGTAGTGCCCAGAGCAGGCCGGCGAATATGCCGGCAATCAGGCGTGCGATCAGGGTTAGCCAGTACAGCTCCGAAAGGGCGGTGATGCTGTTGGCGATGGCGAAGCCGCCGATGGCGGAGAGCAGCAGGGGGCGTCGGCGCCAGCTGCGGGTGGCGAGGGTAAGTGGAATGGCGGCGAGTATTGAGCCGATGGCGTACATCGTCACCAGTTGTCCGATCAGTGCCTGGGAGACGTTCAAGCCGCTGCTCATTTGCGGCAGCAGGCCGGCGGGCAGGGCTTCGGTCATTACGGTGATGAACCCGGCGGTGGCCAGGGCCAGCAGGGCGCCGAGGGGTAAGCGTTCGCGTTGCTGGAGCGAAGCTTCAAGTGGGCGGCAGGCGAGTTGTGCGTCGTTCATGAGCATTCATCCGTGGGCAAAGGTCAACGAGTGCACAGGGTAGGGCGCTGCGACTTGGCGAAAAACAGGTTAAGGTTCCGAACATATCGGACACGGATGTCTTGAATCGGGAGGGTGTATGGATCGCCTTGGCAATATTGCGGTGTTTATTCAGGTCGCGGAGACGCGCAGTTTTACCGAGGCGGGGCGGTTGACGGGTGTGTCTTCGTCGGCGGTTGGTAAAAGCATTGCGCGTCTGGAGGCGCGGCTGGGGGTGCGCTTGTTTCATCGCACCACGCGCAGTATCACGCTGACCAGCGAGGGAGCATTGTTCCTACAGCGTTGCCGTAAAATTCTGGCGGATGTTGAGGCTGCAGAGTTCGAACTGTGTGATGCCGCTGCGCAACCGCAGGGAAAATTGCGTATCAGCGTGCCGCAGGTGTTGGGTCTGGTGATGCCGGTGATGACTGAGTTCATGACGCTGTACCCGCAGATTGAACTGGATCTGGATTTGACCGATCGCATGGTCGACGTGGTTGAAGAGGGTTTCGATGCCGTGATCCGTACCGGCAAACCGCGTGACTCGCGGTTGATGGCGCGGTCGTTGGGCGAATTTCGGATGGTACTAGTTGCCAGTCCCGCTTATCTGCAGCAGCGGGGTACGCCGCAACGGCCCGCCGAGCTGGCCGATCACGCCTGTTTGCGTCACATCTTTCACGCCACTGGCAAACTCGAGCCGTGGCCGCTACGGCGTGAGGAGGGTGCAGATGAGCCGAAATTGCCGACCCGGCTGGTGAGTACGTCCATTGAAGCGGTGAGCCACGCGGCGCTGGCGGGGATGGGCATTGCCTGCCTGCCGGATTTCATGAGCCGCGACGCGGAATCGCAGGGGTTGCTGCATCGGGTGCTGGATGCGCATCTGCAACATGTCGGGCAGTTCTGGGTGTTGTGGCCGTCGAGTCGCCACGCCACCGCGAAGTTGCGGGTTTTCATCGATCATTTGGCGTTGCGACTTTTTCCGGTAAATGAAGGTCGGATAGAGTTGTAACTGTTTCAAGACACTAATCCATACGGCGCGGGTCAGCGATCTGTTGCACAATACGCCCCGGACTGTTTTCCCCCAGGATGTTTAATGTTGATTTCCACTCCCTTGCGTGTTGTCGGTTTGGCGTTGTTGGTGGCTGCTGTCGCCGGCTGTTCGAAAGACAAGCCGATGTATGAGCATGAGAATTTCGACGATTCCGGCATGTTTTCGCGTAATTACCCGGTCGCCGACACCGCCAGTTGCGAAGCCGCACGGCGTGCGTTGCTCAGCCAGGGTTACATCATCACCAGCAGCGACCCGAAACTGGTCAGTGGCCACAAGAGCTTCCAGCAGACCGGCGATACGCACTTGGAGATCAGCTTCAACGTGGTCTGCGCCGAAGACAGCAGCGGCAAACATCACGCGACAATGTTCGCCAACGCCCTGCAGGATCGCTATGCACTGAAGAAGACCAACAACTCGGCCAGCCTCGGTGTTGGCGTGCTGGGCTCGGTGTCGATGCCGATCGGCTCGTCGGACGACTCGATGGTGAAAGTCGCCAGCGAGACGGTGATTTCGCAGAAGTTCTACGAGCGTTTCTTCACGTTGGTCGAGCAGTTCCTGCCGGCGGATGCGAAGAAAGCGGCGCACATCGAAGAGAAGCCGAAGGCTGATCTGGGCGTGCCTGAGCCGAAACCCGTGGCTGCGCCATTGGCGCCGGTGCCGGCGGCAGAAACCGCTCCAGCCCCGACGCCTGCTCCGGTTGCGACGCCTGCACCTGCTGCAGAACCGGCGCCGGCACCAGCCGAAGTTGCCCCGGTCAGCTCTGAACCTGTTGCCCCACCTGCGGAGTCCGCGCCAATCACCCCGGCTCCAGTCGCAGAACCCGCGCCAACGCCGGAAGTGATCACGCCACCGGCCAATCCAACAGACATTCCGCCACCGTCCGAGCCAATCCCGGCGATGCCAGCCTCCGGCCAGTAATCCAGAACCGAGCCGTATCCCCTGTGGGAGCGGGCTTGCTCGCGAAAGCGGTGTATCAGTCGATAGCTTTATTGACTGACACGGCCCCTTCGCGAGCAAGCCCGCTCCCACAGTGGTTTTTAGTGTGGCCAAAGGTTGCGTGATACTCCGCTGACCGCCGGCATCCGAACCAATCCCGGCGATGCCAGCCTCCGGCCAGTAATCCAGCTCAAACTTCTGTAGGAGCAAGGCTTGCCCGCGAAGGCGTCAGACCAGTCAACATAAAAAGTGTTGGCTGGTCTGACGCCTTCGCGGGCAAGCCTTGCTCCTACGAGGTTTTTGGGTGGCATAAGAATTCGTTACATTCCGCTGACAATAATCCCGCGATAAATTCCTGACCTGCTGCTACGTTTTATCCATGAAGGGCGCGTTTCATTTTTTCTTCACACGGGCACTTTATGCTCGGGGCATGGGTCGATTGATCAGGCCATTTTTCAGAGAGCAGTAGGGGGGATTACGCAATGGATGACTATCAAGAAGAGCTGCTCGAATTTCACGCCTACGAACTGGATCAGCCTGAACCTGCTGAAGACGCTACCGAGCTGTAAGCGTCACGCGGTTTTACGGTGACTGCGGCGGAATTCGCCCGGTGTCTGGCCGCTCCAGCGTTTGAATGCGCGCTGAAAGGCTTCGGCTGAGGCAAACCCCAGCAGGTAGGCGATTTCACCGAACGCCAGTTCCGTGTCGCGGATGTACGTCATCGCCAGATCACGGCGAGTGTCATTGAGGATCGCCCGAAACTGTGTGCCTTCCTCGGTCAGTTTGCGCCGCAACGTCCAGGTCGGCAGTTTCAGGCGCGCCGCCACTTCTTCCAGATCGGGTTCCCGGCCACCATTCAATAATGGCCCCAACAACTGCGTGATGCGTTCACGCAGGCTGCGGGTGCGGGTCAGTTGTTCCAGTTCTCGCTCACACAATTGCAGCAAGTGCCGCCAGGTGCTCGGGCAGTGTTCGGGGTTACGTTGGGCGAGGCTGGTCAGGCTCAGGCGCAATTGATTACGCTCGGCACCTAACTGAATCGGGCATTCACCCAGCACGCTGTAAGCGTCGCGATAATCCGGCGCGTCGAACTCGATCTCGATGCGCTCGGCGCGCAGCGGTTCACGGCTGACACTGGCGAGCTGATGCAGCCATCCAGCGATAATCGAATCCACCACAAAACGGTTGTAGGCGTTGTACGGGCTGATCGAATAGAAACGCAGCCACGCGCCATTCGCGTCTTCGTGAAAACTCGATTGGCCACGATAGTTGGAGCCGTACAGCGGTTCGAAACGAATCAGGCAACGCGCCGCTTCACGCACGGTCGGCGCTTGTGCGGCGGTGACGCCCGCCAATCCGGCCTGACTCAAGCGACTGAGCTGGCCCATACGCAAACCCAACGCCGCATCACCGGTCAGTTGAATCGCCGCATGGCCCAAACGCATGTAGCGCGGAATCGATAACCGCGCGCCAGCCTCGGCCAATCGCGCAGCATCCAGACCGTACTGCTCGAGCAAGGGCAGCGGATCGGCGTCATGACTGCGCACGGCATCGGCGAGGCTGTGCACGAAACCCACCGATAAATCGCCCAGACGCATCGGCTGCGGTTTCATGGCTTACAACCAGACGTTCAGCAAACGTGCGCCACGGGCCTCGCCATCGGCGAACTGTTGGCCGTTGCTGCTGAGGAAGCTCTGCCCCGAACTCAACTTGTCCCAGAACTGCCCGCGCAGGAACACGCTCATGCCGGCCAGCGCGTTGTTGGCGGGCGGTTGCGCGGTGAGGGTCAGGCGATGCCAGGCTTGGCCTTCGCTGACTTCGCCGGGTTTGAGGCTGACTGAGCTGGGTGTACTCGAACCCTTGTAGCCGCCCCACGGTTGATCCCACACGTTGTGACCGACGACAAACGCCGGCACCGCCACCAGTTGCGCGCCTTGCGCGTCGAGCTTGCGGTAGTTGTCCGGATACCAGCTGTCGCTGCCAATCAGGATGCCGAGGCGACCGGCCGGGGTGTCGACGACGTTGATGGCGTGTTGATCTTCGCCTTCAAGCACATCACGTTGATCGAAGATCGGGTGCATCTGCCGTTGTGGCTGGCCGAGCGGCACGCCGTCACGACCAAACACCACGCTGCTGTTGAACAGCGCGCCGCTACCGGGTTTGAGTTGACCGTCACGAATACTCGGCTCTGGCAGCACGATGGAACCGGCCACCAGCGTCACATGAAATTCCTTGGCCAGACCGCCGAACAGCGCCTGGTAATCCTTGGCCATCGACTTGGACTTCATGCGCAGATGCGCGTCGTTCAGTCGGTTGCTGCCCTTGGCCGTCAGCCACGCACGGGCAAACAACAACGGATTGCTCGCCGCCAGCCAGTTCATCGCTTCGGTGAGCGTGGGCGCCTGATACAGCTCGTCTTTTTCGCCGCTGATCATCAGCCAGGTGCCGACGTGCTCGGGCAATACGACGATTGTCTTGTCATTCAACAAGCCTTGATCCTGCGCTTGCTGAAGATACGCGGCGAGCTTGCGGTGCAGGCGCTCGGGGCTTTGATAGTCGGTGGGGTAGAGTTCGGGCTGGATGCCCAAGAGATTGCCACGGTCGGCGGGTGTGCCTTGATCGACCGCGAGTTTGATTCGCAGATCCGACAGGTAATGTCCCGCCGGGCGGTCTGCCGCCCACATGGCGTAGGAAGCAAGGACGGCCACAAGGGCCATGGAAAATGTCAGGTACAGAAGTTTGCGCATGAATTCCAACAGAACCGGGTGCATGGTGTGACGCGGGTCGATGATACCTCAATAGTGCCGGGCGAGGGCGCAGGCACGGGGCCATGCCTGCGCCTGACACTCATTGCAGAGCGCCGACGGCGTGGTGCGAACAGGCTGCCAGATCCTCGAGAAACGCTTCGAGAATGGGTGGCGGCGCGATGCCGCGCCGGGTGATCACGTCGAACGGCGAGACCAGTTGCAGGCTGTCCGGGGCCAATTGGTGCATCTCGCCGGTCTTGACCCATTGTCGGGCGAAATGGGCCGGCAGGAAGCCCAGGTAGGCACCGGAGATCAGCAGGATCGCCAGCGCCTCGATGTTATCCACCGTGGCCGCCGCTTTGCTCACGCCCAGGTGCTCAAGATCGTATTGCTGCATGTAACCGCGCACGACAATGCGACTCTCGGTAATCGCCTCGAGCAGTTCCGCACCTTCGGCCTGGCTGCCATACAGCGGATGGCGGCGCCCGCAATACAAGCCCAGCGCTTCCTGATACAGCGGCGTGTGCAGCAGGCCCGGCACGTGGATCGGGAAATGGCCGATGGCCAAATGCAGTCTGCCGTCGAGCACGCGTTCTTCGAGTTCGGCGGGGGTGCCGACGTACACATTGAGATGCACGTCATGGCCGCGAGAAACGAAACGCTGCGTCGTACGTGGCAGCGGCGAGTCGGGGTCGGTGATGGTGGTGTCGATGATGCCGAGGTTGAGCTTGCCGCTGATGTGCTGCTTGAGCACGTCAGCGTCCATGCAGAAATTCTCCACTGCCGACAAGAGGCGCTGGGTCGCTTCATGAATGGCCACGCCTTGCTCGGTCAGGCGAAAACCGCCGCGTCCGCGCTGACAAAGCTTCACCCCAAGACGGGTTTCCAGATGCGACATCTGTTCGCTAATGGTCGACTGGCCGGCATTCAATGCTGCCTGCGCTGCGGAAAAGCCGCCGCAACGAACAATCGTGGCAAACACCCTGAGCAACTTCAAATCGACATCGTGCAGCTGAATCACCTGGAACCTCCCGCGTGTGGATGCATCGGTAATGCCGATATGAGTATCTGATGTTTGGCATTTTTTCCACGAAAACCTGCGCCCATAGTCACTGCAACGACGGTCGCCTTGCAGTCCGCCGAGCCGATAACAACAAGTGGAGAGGCTTGAAATGTCCAATAACGGTTATGAATCCGGGCGCCTGAACCTGCCTTTCGTGGGGCATTGCACCTTCGGCAAATCACCGGTGTGCACCGACTGGGACGCGCTCGATGCCGATGTCGCAGTACTCGGCGTGCCCAACGACATGGGCACGCAATGGCGCTCCGGCGCACGTTTCGGGCCACGCGGTATACGCGAGGCGTCGACGCTGTTCTCCTTCGGTCACGCCGGTGCCTACGATCACGAAGATGACGTGATGTACCTGACCGCCGCCGATGTGCGCATGGTCGACGTCGGTGATGCCGACATCGTCCACACCGATATGGTCACCAGCAATCTCAACACCGAATACGCGGTGCGCAAGATCCTCGATGCCGGTGTCATGCCGGTGGTGCTTGGCGGCGATCACTCGGTGCACGCGCCGGTGATCAAGGCATTCGAGGGACGCGGGCCGATTCACATCATTCACTTCGATGCGCACCTGGACTTCGTCGATGAGCGTCACGGCGTTCGTTACGGCCATGGCAACCCGCTGCGCCGCGCCTCGGAAATGAACCACATTGTCGGTATGACCCAAATGGGCATCCGCAACGTGTCCTCGTCCAATCGTGATGACTACGAAGCAGCCCATGCGGCGGGTTCGATGATCCTCTCGGTGCGCGACGTACGCCGCCTCGGGGTGGAAGGCGTGTTGGCGCTGATCCCGCAGAACATCAACTACTACATCACCATCGACATCGACGGTTTCGACCCGTCCATCGCCCCCGGCACCGGCACGCCGAGCCACGGCGGTTTCCTCTATTACGAAGTGCTGGAAATCATTCAGGCGCTGGCCAAACGCAGCCAGGGCAACATCGTCGGCATGGATCTGGTGGAAGTGGCGCCGGTGTATGACCCGACCGGCATGACCTCGATTCTGGCCGCGCAACTGTTGCTGAACAGCATCGGTTTCATCTTCCACGAACGGGCCAAAGTGCGCGCCGCCGACAGCGTTGCCACCCCCGCCTGAGCCGTCCGGCAGAGAGAATAAACATGGACACGATCGTCAAACAGTACCTGCAGAAATTCGGTGTATCCGAAGCAACGCAAACCTTCCTTGGCAAGGCGCAGAAGTTGTTTATCGGTGGCACGTTTGTCGATGCCAGCGACGGGCAAACCGCTGATGTCATCGAACCGTCGACCGCCGGCCTGATCACGCGGATTCCGATGGGCACCGTCGAAGATCTCGATCGCGCAGTGCAAGCGGCGCGCGCGCAGTTCGACGGCGGTGCGTGGCGCCAGGCAAAACCGGCAGAACGCGAACGCTTGATCCAGCGTCTGGCCGATCTGATTGAGCAGAACGCCGACGAACTGGCAGAAATCGAATCGATCGACATGGGCAAGTCCGTGGCCTTCGCCAAGGACGTCGATATTCAGGGCACCGTCGACACCCTGCGCTACTTCGCCGGGTGGGCGACCAAACTTCACGGGCGTACGGTCGAGCCTTCGCTGCCCGGCAATTATCTGGCGTATACGCGCAAAGAAGCGGTGGGCGTGGTCGGCGCGATCGTGCCGTGGAATTTCCCGCTGCAAACCATGGCCTGGAAACTCGGCGCGTCGCTGGCCGCCGGTTGCACGGTGGTGGTCAAACCGGCCGAACTGACCTCGCTGTCGGCGTTGCGTTTTGCCGAACTGGTGAAGGAAGCCGGGATCCCCGACGGCGTCATCAACATCGTCTGCGGGCGCGGCACCGTGGTCGGCGCGGCGATGGCCTCGCACCCGGGCATCGACAAATTGACCTTCACCGGCTCGACGCCGGTCGGCCGTACAGTCGGGCGTGCAGCCGTCGACGAAATGAAGCGACTGACGCTGGAACTCGGCGGAAAATCCCCAGTAATCGTCTTCGCCGATGCGGACATTCCGGCGGCGGCACAAGCGGTCGCCAATGGCGTGTTTTTCAACTCGGGACAGGTCTGTGATGCCGGCACTCGCGCCTATGTGCATCGCAGCGTCTACGAACAATTCCTCGGTGAACTGATTGCCTACACGCGCACATTGAAGATCGCCCCGGGGCTGGATCCCGACTGTTTTATCGGCCCGTTGGTCTCGGCCGTGCAACAGCAGCGCGTGCGCGATTACATCGAGACCGGCAAGCAGGAGGGCGCCGAACTGGTCTATGGCGGCCAACTCATTGAAGGCCCTGGCTTCTTTGTAGAACCGACGATTTTTGCCCATTGCCGCAACGACATGCGCATTGTTCAGGAGGAGATTTTCGGCCCGGTGCTGGTGACCGCGCCGTTCGACGATGACGAAGAAGCGCTGGCGCTGGCCAATGACTCGGCGTTCGGTCTCGCAGCGGCGCTGTATTCCAATGATCTGGGCAAGGTACACAGCCTGATTCCGCGTTTGCGGGCCGGTTCGGTTTACGTCAACGCCCATGGCACCCTCGACCCGTCGATGCCGTTCGGTGGCTACAAACAGTCCGGATTCGGCAAGGATCTCGGCGCCGAGCAACTCGACTATCTGCTCGAAACCAAAGCGGTCTGGATCACGCTGCCCTGACCCGGCAGGCCTCAAGGAGAACGCACTGAACAACCCCTCTCCACGGGGGAGGGGCAACCCGAAAGGATGCCGTTACTTCGTCATGATCTTCCAACAATAAGAGCCCATCATGAACATAGAAGCCAAAGCCGCTCCTGGTGTGTCACTCCTCGGCGACAAACCTGTCGTCGAGGGTCATTCGATCGATTTCATTCCGGAAAATGAACGCACCGACAAGTTATCGAGTCAGGGGCCGTTCTGGTTTCTGGGCAACTTCACTTTCTTCACCATGACCATCGGTTTCGTTGGCCCGAGTGTCGGGCTGACCGCGCTCTGGACGACGCTCGCCGGCACGCTGGGCATCATGTTCGGCACACTGTTCATGGCGTTTCATGGCTCGCAAGGCCCGCACCTTGGGTTGCCGCAAATGATCCAGTCGCGGGCGCAGTTCGGTTATCGCGGGGTGATTCTGGTGCTGCTGGCGACGCTGTTTGTGTTCGCCGGTTTCAACATCGTCAATCTGGTGTTGATGATGCAGGGCATGCACACGCTGTTCGGTTTCGAGCCATGGTTGGTTGCCGTGGCAGTGACGATCCCGGCGGCGATTCTGGCGATCCTCGGCCATGACTGGATGCACCGCAGTTTTAAATGGGCGTTGTGCCTGTCGATTCCGTTGTACGGTCTGGTGACGTTGGCCGTGCTGATGGGCTGGGTGCCGGATGCGCCGCTGCCCGTGCTCGCCGCCGGGGACATCGCGCCACCGCCACTGGGGTTTAACTGGACCGGTTTCATCGCGCAGTTTGCCGCCGCCGCCAGCTACAACATCGCTTACGCGCCTTACGTCTCGGACTATTCGCGGTATCTGCCGAAGAACACCTCCAGCGGCAAGCTGATTGCCGTGGTGTTTGTCGGCGCCTCGTTGTCCGGCGCGTGGATGATTTCCGTGGGCGGCTGGCTCGCCGATCACCTGCATTCCACCGACGTGCTGGTAGCGCTCGGACAGGTCGGCAATGTGATGTCGCCACTGGTTGGCACGGCCGTGGTGGTGATCACGATTCTGGCGATCCTGCCGGTGATTGCGATGAACATCTACAGCGCCAAACTGACCACGCTGACGTGCGTCGACTCGATCAAAAAAATCCAACCCACACGCAAGGCACGGGTGCTGGCGATCACCTTCGTGATCCTCCTGCAATTGGGCGTGGCGCTGAGTATTCAAAGCACGGGCAAAGGTTTGTCGGTGTTGGGGATTTACCTGGTGGTGATGCTGTACTTCCTGGTGCCCTGGACGTCGGTCAACCTCACCGACTACTTCTTTGTGCGCAAGGGCCGCTACGCCATCCCGCACTTCTTCATGCCCAAGGGCAACATCTACGGCAGCTGGGGCCTGCGCGGCATCGCCGCGTACGCCATCGGGTTTGTCGCGATGATCCCGTTTTTCTACATCTACGACGGCGTTGAACAGCGCGAGGTGTATGTCGGCCCGCTTGCCAGAGCGCTGGGCAGCATCGACATCGCCTGGCTGGTCGGGCTGATCGTTTCGGGGCTGGCGTATTACTGGTTCAGCCGCTCGATCGACCTGGCGAGTGAAGAAACTGTGATCCGCCAGATCGAAAAAACCTCTCCGCAATACACCACCGGCGACTCGCTGACGCGACGCGTGTCGCCTGCAATCAAGCCATCGACGGCCGGGAGATAAGCATGGCTACGCAAAAATACGACTACATCATCATCGGTGCCGGCTCCGCCGGTTGTGTGTTGGCCAACCGCTTGAGCGAAGACCCGGACACCTCGGTGCTGGTGCTGGAATTCGGTGGCAGCGATCGCAGTGTGGTGATCCAGATGCCGAGCGCTTTTTCGATTCCGATGAACACCAAAAAATACAACTGGCGCTATGAAACCGAACCGGAGCCATTCCTCAACGGACGGCGCATCCATTGCCCGCGCGGCAAGGTGCTGGGTGGTTCTTCATCGATCAATGGGCTGGTCTACATTCGCGGTCACGCCTGCGATTTTGACGAGTGGGAATCCCTCGGTGCGCAAGGCTGGGGCTACCGCAATTGCCTGCCGTATTTCAAACGTGCCGAGCACTATGAAGCAGGCGGCGACAACTATCGCGGGCAGACCGGGCCGTTGCACACCACCAACGGCAACCACATGAAAAATCCGCTGTACGGCGCGTGGGTGCAGGCCGGCGCCGAGGCGGGTTACATCAAGACCGACGACTGCAACGGCTACATGCAGGAAGGTTTCGGCGCGATGCACATGACCGTGAAAAACGGTGTGCGCTGTTCAACGGCCAACGCCTATTTGCGCCCGGCGATGGAGCGCCCGAACCTCACCGTGATCACCCACGCGATGACCCGGCAGATCCTCCTCGACGGTAAACGTGCGGTCGGCGTCAGCTATGACCACAACGGCCAGACGCATGAAGTCTATTGCCGGCGCGAAGTAGTGGTTTCGTCCGGGCCAATCGGCTCGCCGCACCTGCTGCAACGCTCCGGCATCGGCCCGGCCGACGTGCTGCGCAAGGCCGGCATCGAGGTGCGCCACGATCTGCCCGGTGTCGGTGAAAACCTGCAGGATCACGCCGAGGTGTACATCCAGTTCAGTTGCAAGGAACCGGTGACCCTCAACAGCAAAATGGATCCGCTGAGCAAATTGCTCATCGGTTTGCGCTGGCTGCTGTTCAAGGATGGCCTCGGCGCGACCAACCATTTCGAGGCTGGCGGGTTTATCCGTTCGGACAAGGGTTTGCGCTGGCCGGACATCCAGTTTCACTTCCTGCCGGCGGCCATGCGTTACGACGGCAACAAGCCGATCAAGGGCCATGGCTTTATGGTGCTCACCGGGCCGAATAAGCCCAAAAGTCGCGGCTATGTGCGCGCACGCTCGGCGGATCCGTACGAGCATCCGCAGATCCAGTTCAATTACCTGCAACGCGAAGAAGACCGCGAAGGTTTTCGTCGCTGTATCCGCCTGACCCGGGAGATCATCGGCCAGAAAGCCATGGATCGTTTCCGCGACAGCGAAATCGCCCCCGGTGTTTTGGTTAACAGCGACGAAGACCTCGATGCCTTCGTTCGCGAAAACCTCGAAAGCACCTATCACCCGTGCGGCTCCTGTCGAATGGGCGAGGACGCACTGGCGGTGGTGGATTCCGAACTGCGCGTGCACGGCCTCGATGGATTGCGCGTGATCGATTCGTCGGTGTTCCCGAGCGAGCCGAACGGCAACCTCAATGCTCCGACCATCATGCTCGCCGAACGCGCCAGTGATCTGCTGCGCGGGCGGGCGATGTTGCCGCCGTCAGAGGCGCCGGTGGGGTTGGTGCAGGATTGGGAGAACAGCCAGCGCACATCGTTGCCGGGGCGCAATGTCCGGGTTTAGCTGTTCGAGTGATCCAGCGCCGACGTAGGTGGTGTGCATTTAGATCATTAAGTTGTCAGTTACGGTCATTGAGTGATCACGGTGCGGCTCTTAGTCTGTCGAACATGACTGACGGGGGACGCAGAGCTCCCGCAACTTTTCCGTGATTGCTCGTTGTGGAGTTACCGATGACCGCCGCTCATTACCCGCACCTGTTGGCCCCGCTGGATCTGGGATTCACCACGCTGCGCAACCGTACCCTGATGGGCTCGATGCACACCGGCCTGGAAGAAAAACCGGGCGGTTTCGAGCGCATGGCGGCGTACTTCGCTGAGCGTGCGCGCGGCGGTGTTGGCCTGATGGTGACTGGCGGGATCGGCCCGAATGACGAGGGCGGCGTTTATTCTGGTGCGGCCAAGCTGACGACCGAGGAAGAAGCGCTCAAGCACCGCATCGTCACCCGCGCGGTGCACGATGCGGGCGGCAAGATCTGCATGCAGATTCTCCACGCCGGTCGTTATGCCTACAGCCCGAAACAAGTGGCGCCGAGCGCGATTCAAGCGCCGATCAATCCGTTCAAGCCAAAAGAGCTGGACGAAGAGGGCATCGAAAAGCAGATCAGCGATTTCGTCACCTGCTCGGTGCTGGCGCAAACCGCCGAGTACGACGGCGTCGAAATCATGGGCTCGGAAGGTTATTTCATTAACCAGTTCCTCGCCGCGCACACCAACCACCGTACCGACCGTTGGGGCGGCAGCTACGAAAACCGTATGCGCCTGCCGGTGGAAATCGTCCGCCGTGTGCGCGAAGCGGTGGGCCCGAACTTCATCATCATTTTCCGTCTGTCGATGCTCGACCTGGTCGAGGGCGGCAGCACCTGGGATGAGATCGTCACCCTGGCCAAAGCCATCGAGCAGGCCGGTGCAACTATCATCAACACCGGCATCGGCTGGCACGAAGCGCGGATTCCGACCATCGCCACCAAAGTGCCGCGTGCCGCGTTCAGCAAGGTCACGGCCAAGCTGCGTGGTTCGGTGAGCATTCCGTTGATTACCACTAACCGCATCAACACCCCGGAAATCGCCGAGCAGATTCTCGCTGAAGGCGATGCCGACATGGTCTCGATGGCGCGACCGTTCCTCGCCGACCCGGACTTCGTCAACAAGGCTGCTGAAGGCCGCGCCGACGAAATCAACACCTGTATCGGCTGCAACCAGGCGTGCCTCGATCACACCTTCGGCGGCAAGCTGACCAGTTGCCTGGTCAACCCGCGTGCCTGCCACGAGACTGAGCTCAACTATCTGCCGGTGCAGCAGATCAAGAAGATTGCCGTGGTCGGTGCTGGCCCTGCCGGTTTGTCTGCCGCGACCGTGGCGGCCGAGCGTGGTCATCAGGTGACCTTGTTCGATTCGGCCAGCGAAATCGGTGGCCAGTTCAACATCGCCAAGCGTGTGCCGGGCAAAGAAGAGTTCTTCGAAACCCTGCGTTACTTCAAGCGCAAGCTGCAAACCACCAATGTTGAGGTGTGCCTGAACACTCGCGTTGATGTGGCGAAACTGGTTGAAGGCGGCTACGACGAAATCATCCTCGCCACCGGTATCGCGCCGCGTCTGCCGGCGATTCCCGGCGTTGAGAACGCCAAGGTGTTGAGCTACATCGACGTGATCCTTGAGCGCAAACCGGTTGGCAAGCGTGTCGCGGTGATCGGCGCGGGCGGCATCGGCTTTGACGTCTCGGAATTCCTCGTTCACGAAGGCGTTGCGACCAGTCAGGATCGCGCCGCGTTCTGGAAAGAATGGGGCATCGACACGAAACTGGAAGCACGCGGTGGCGTCGCCGGGATCAAAGCGGCGCCGCATGCACCGGCGCGTGAAGTGTTCCTGTTGCAGCGCAAGAAAACCAAGGTCGGCGACGGTCTGGGTAAAACCACTGGCTGGATTCACCGTACCGGTTTGAAGAACAAGCAAGTGCAGATGCTCAACAGCGTGGAATACCTGAGCATTGATGATGACGGTCTGCACATTCGCATCGGCGAAACCGGCGAGCCGCAATTGCTGGCGGTGGACAACATCGTGATTTGCGCGGGGCAGGATCCATTGCGTGAGCTGCACGATGGCCTGGTCGCGGCGGGGCAGAATGTGCACCTGATCGGCGGCGCGGATGTCGCGGCAGAACTGGATGCCAAACGCGCGATCAACCAGGGCTCGCGCCTTGCAGCTGAACTCTAAGCCCACCGCATAACCTGTGGGAGCGGGCTTGCTCGCGAAAGCGGTGTGTCAGGCACTACAAATGTTGACTGACACGACGCCTTCGCGAGCAAGCCCGCTCCCACAGGGGATCGTGAACACTGGCAGATTTTCTGCGCGTCGCTGTTAAGATGCCGGCTCTTTGAACAGAGCCGGCATTTATGCTTTTGCCTCCCTCCGATTGGCTACCCCAAGCCCCCCTCGAACCTCTTCATCTGGACTGGCTGACCGCCGCCGGCATCGAAGTGGCGATCCTGCGTCTCGACCAGATCGACCCGCTGATCAGCGGTAACAAGTGGTTCAAACTCAGCGAACACCTCAAAGCCGCCGACCGTGTGGGCGCCGAAGGCATCATCAGCCTCGGCGGTGCGCACTCCAATCATCTGCATGCATTGGCAGCGGCCGGAAAACGGCTGGGGTTCAAAACCGTGGGGCTGTTGCGCGGGCATCCGCAGGAAACGCCGACGGTGAAGGATCTGCAAGCGTTCGGCATGCACCTGCATTGGTTGGGGTTTGCCGGTTACCGGGCACGGCATGAGCCGGGGTTCTGGTCGCCATGGCGGGCGCAGTATCCAGAGTTGCATGCGGTGCCGGAGGGTGGTGGGGGATTATCGGGTGCGCTCGGTTGTGTGGCGCTTAAAGAACAGGTCGACGCGCAATTGCATTCATTGGGCTGGAGTGATTACCACGGCTGGTGGCTGGCGTGCGGCACCGGGACGACGTTGGCGGGATTGGTGCTTGCCGAGGCGGGGGCGCATACGGTTTATGGTGCGTTGGCGGTGCCGGAAGATCACGGTGTGGCGCCGCAGGTTGAGTCGATTCTGCGAGAAGCGGGGCGGGTGGATGCGGGGTATGAATTGATTGATGCCAGCCGAGGTGGTTTTGCCAAGGTTGATCCGGGGTTGTTGGCGCTTATTGAACAGACCGAACAGGCTAGCGGTGTGCCCTTGGAACCGCTGTATACCGGCAAAGCGCTGCTGGCCCTTAAGGAACAAATTGGGTCAGGTAAATTTTCCAGCGGCACACGACTGATCTTCATCCACACCGGCGGCCTGCAGGGTAGACGCGGTTTCCAGCCCTGACAGGTGAGGTTTTTGTGGCGAGGGGATTTATCCCCGTTGGGCTGCGAAGCAGCCCCCAATTCAGCCCCCACAGTTCAGCCTGACTCACCGCATGCTAAGGTTTTGGGGCCGCTTCGCAGCCCAACGGGGATAAATACCCTCGCCACAATGGTTTGCATTGCCCCAGATAGATTCCATTGCCAGCCACAATGGTTTGCATTGCCCCAGATAGATCCATTGCCAGCCACAATGGTTTGCATTGCCCCAGCTAGATTCCATTGCTTGCCACAATGGTTTGCATTGACCCAGATAGATCCCATTGCCAGCCACAATGAGGCCTCAGTGGGTTTACCCGCGCTTCGGCATCATCCGCAGCAACGTGTTATCCCTCACCACATAATGGTGATAGATCCCCGCCAGCGCATGCAGGCCGATCAGCCAGTAACCGATCGTGGCGATCAGTACGTGCCAGCCCTCCACCTGTTTGGCGAAGGCTTTGTCCTCACCCACCAGCAGTGGCAGATCAAAACCATAGAACATCACCTGATGCCCCTCGGCGCTGGTGATCAGCCAGCCCAGAATCGGCATGCTGATCATGAACAGGTACAACGCCCAGTGCATCAGCCGCGCCAGTACGGTTTGCCATTGTGGCGAGGCGGGGAAGATTTTCGGTGCCGGGCCGAGGCTGCGGGCGAGCAGGCGAAACCACACCAGCACGAATACGGTCAGGCCCAGCATGTAATGCACTTCGCGGATTAGCGTGCGGCCGCCGCTGCCTTTGGGGAAGAGGCCGCGCAATTCCATGCTGGCGTACACCAGCACCAGCAGCACCAACATCAGCCAATGCAGCATGACCGACACGGTGCTGTAACGCGATTCGGAACTTGTCCACGGCATACAGTGTTCCTCTCGGTTCAGGGTTTCATCGCACCGTTTCTCTGACGGCATGCCTTAACTGTAAACCCACTTGGGCATTTCTGCTTAACGAAACAAAAGTTTTAATGTGCTGTTTTTACAAAGTTATTAGTGTTTGCGGTTTGCGGACTTTGGTGCTGCGGGTGTAACCGGTTGTTGTTTATATCTTGAATCTGCACAGAGTTTGATTGGCGTTGTTTGATCCGCTAATGTTGCGGGCAGTTGTTGCTTTCAAATCGCTTGATTTAATAAGTGATGCTGTTGATAACTTGCTTAAAAGGACTTAAATATGACTTTTTGTATTCTTCTGAATCACAAACATAGTAAAAACATTGTAAAAAAAGCGATGGCAAAGCCACCGATATCTCGACCGAAGCCCGTGGGCAGCAAACCGCCAGTAACCCGACCCACCACACCTCCGGTCAAGCCACCCGTGGTTCCGGTCAAGCCGCCAGTCAAACCTGCACCGGTCAAACCGCCTGTGAAGCCGCCGGTCAAACCACCCGTGAAGCCACCTGTTACTCCGGGGACGCCTGGCACCAAACCACCGGTCAAACCAGCGCCACCGGGCACCAAACCACCCGTGAATGCCCGTCCGCCAATGCCGTGGCCTACCTTGAACATCAACATTGATCCGGTGGCACTGATTAACCTGATCAGCGCCCTCGGCAGTATTCGCCAGCCGGATGGATCGACCACACTGAGCGATGGCAGCATCGTCGATGCCGGAAAAAACAAAGTTACCCGCCCCGACGGGATCATTCAGCATGCTGACGGCCGGGTCGAGCATCCTGATGGCCGCATCGTGTGGCCGGATGACACCGTGGAATATCCAGATGGTCGTATCGTCTGGGCTGACGGCACCGAGCAACTAGCGGACGGTTCGATTCGTCATCCCGATGGATTGAAATATGATGCAGATGGCAATCCCGTTGTTGATTGAATGTTACTGTTTTGATTTAAAAGACTGTTCAGGTTTAACAGCTTGAAACCGATCAGGTGTTTAATGTGATCAATAAAAAACCGCCAACTTTTTATCAGTTGGCGGTTTTTTTCAATCTACCTTAATCGTTTTGCGGCATCTCACCCTTGGCCAGACGCTTGTTGATGTCGGCAATCACTTCCGGCAAATCAGTGATGGTGTCGATCATATAGTGCGGACGCGAGCTTTCGAACAGCGCGTGGATGCGCTTGCGTTCGCTGGCCAGTTCATCGCTGCCCAAGGCGCGGAAACCTTCGTAATCCAGGCCCAGCGCGTTGCCCGAGCAGATCAGCGCGACCGTCCACATCCCGGCGCGACGGCCTTCGAGGATGCCCGGCACGGTGTCGTCGATCTTCACGCAGGCGCCGACGTCGTCGATGCCCAAGGCAATCACGTTGGCCAGTGCCTGAGCCGGCCAAGGGCGACCGTTCGGCACCTCGTCGGTGGCAACCACGTGGTCGGCGACGTAGCCGTTGGTGGCGGCCAGCTCGACGACTTTATCCATGACCTGCTTCGGATAACCGGAGCAGGAGCCGATCTTGATCCCTTGCTGACGCAGGTTGGCGATGGTTTCCAGCGCGCCGGGAATCAGCGCCGAGTGCTCGGCGATCTTCTCGATCTGCAGCGGCATGAAGCGGTTGTAGATCGCGGTGACGTCGTCATCGGTTGGCGTGCGGCCGAACACCTTGCGATAACGCTCGGCGACCTGCGGCTGATCGCAGAGGGTGCGGATGTGATCCCACTTGCCCATGCCCATCGGCCCACGGGCTTCTTCGATGGAGACCTGTACGTCGAATTCGGCGAAGGCTTCGACGAAAATCTGCGTCGGCGCGAACGAACCGAAATCGACCACGGTACCGGCCCAGTCGAGGATCGCGGCTTGCAGCTTGCTTGGATTGACGTAGTTCATGGCAATTAAATTCCTGATTTGGCAATGCAATTCAAACTGTGGGAGCGGGCTTGCTCGCGAAGGCGTCGGGTCAGTCGATATCAATGTTGAATGTTCGACCGCTTTCGCGAGCAAGCCCGCTCCCACAGGGGATTTGTGGTGTGGGTTAGATTTCGAGGACTTCCATCTCACGCAGCACTTCACCAACAGCCGCCACGGCCTGGCGCATTTCGTCCGGGCTGACATGACCGATGCAGCCGACACGGAAGGTCTCAACCTGAGTGAGCTTGCCCGGATAAAGGATGTAACCCTTGGCCTTGACCCGTTCGTAGAAATCCTTGAACTGATAACGCGGATCGCTCGGCGCATGGAACGTGGCAATAATCGGTGCTTGAATCGCCGCCGGCAGAAAACTGCGCAAACCGAGTTTGCCCATCTCTTCCATCAGCGCCTGGCAGTTGGCGGCGTAACGCGCATGCCGCGCCGGCAAACCACCTTCTTCGTTGTATTGCAGCAGCGCTTCGTGCAGCGCCGCGACCACGTGGGTCGGCGGGGTGAAGCGCCATTGACCGGTTTTCTGCATATAAGCGTGTTGATCAAACAGATCCATCGCCAGCGAGTGCGAATTGCCAGCCGCAGCGGCCAGCGCTTCCTTGCGAGCGAAGACAAAACCCATCCCCGGCACGCCTTCCAGACACTTGCCGGACGCGGCGATCAGTGCGTCGAACGGCACTTTCTGTGCGTCCACCGGCAGGGCGCCGAAGGAGCTCATGGCGTCGATGATCAGGCGTTTGCCGTGCTGTTCGACGACGTGGGCGATCTCTGGCAGCGGATTGAGAATCCCGGTGCTGGTTTCACAATGAATCAGCGCGACGTGAGTGATATCACTGTCGGCGCGCAGTAAGCGGTCGACGTCAGCGGCGGTGGTCGGTTCCTCTTCAGCGGTTTCGAAGGTGCTGAACGAGCGGCCGAGCACTTCGCAGATTTTCGCCAGTCGTTTGCCGTATGCGCCGTTGATCAGCACCAGCACCTTGCCGTCACGCGGCACCAGTGTGCCGATGGCTGCTTCGACAGCGAAGGTGCCGCTGCCCTGCAACGGCACGCAATGGTGAGTGGCGGCACCGTTGAGGATCGCCAGCAATTGTTCGCAGAGGCTGGCAGTCAGTTGGTTGAAGCGGTCATCCCATGACCCCCAGTCGACCATCATCGCCTGGCGGGTGCGGGCCGAAGTGGTCAACGGGCCGGGAGTGAGCAGGATGGGTTCGGCAATACTCATTCGTGTGTCCTCGGATAGCGCTGTGGGATGAAGCTACGGGGCATACGTTGCAATTCGGCGTTGCATCAATCAAATTGTTTGTTGTTATGCCAGCCATCAGTGAGAGTTATCCATGAACCTGTTCCAACTGCGCGCCTTCGATGCTGTGGCCCGTGAAGGCAGCTTCACCCGTGCCGCTGCGCGGTTGTTCATCAGTCAGCCGGCGGTCACCGGACACATCAAGGCGCTGGAGGAGCACTACCAGATCACCCTGTTGCGGCGCACCGCGCGACGGGTGGAGTTGACCGAGGAGGGCATCAAACTGGCGGCGATCACCCGCGCGATGTTCGGTTTGGCGGAAGAGGCGCAGACCATGCTCGAAGCCAATCGGCAATTGCTCACCGGGCGCCTCGAAGTGGCGGCGGACGGCCCGCACATGGTCATGCCGATGTTGGCGAGCCTGCGCGCGCGTTATCCGGGGATCACGGTGAATCTGCGTTTGGGCAATGCCCAGGAAACCCTGGCGGCGCTGTTATCCGAGCACGCGGATGTCGCCGTGCTGACCGAAGTCGAACCGCGCAAAGGCCTGCACCTGCAAGCGCTGAGTGAGTCGCGGATTTGCGCACTGGTGCCCGCCGCGCATCCGTGGGCAACCCGCCAAGGGGAGGTGAAACTCAAGGAGCTGGATCAAGTGATCATGGTGCTGCGTGAACCGAGTTCGATCACCCGACGAACGTTTGACGAAGCCTGTGCGCAGGCCGCAATTCATCCGCGTGTGCTGCTGGAGTTGGACAGCCGCGAGGCGGTGACGGAAGCGGTGGCCGCCGAGTTGGGCGTCGGCGTGGTGTCATCGGTGGAGGTCAGCCATGACCCGCGCGTGGTGGCGATTCCGATTGTCGGCGACGGCTTGGTCAACCGGCACATGATCGGTTGCATGGAGCGGCGGCGGGAATTGCGCTTGATTCAGGCGTTTTTCGGTTTGGCACCGGCCTGAATCAAGCAATCGCCAACTGCGGTTGCGCCGGCAGGATCGCTGTAGTTTTGCGCGTGACCTCGATTCTCGGGTAATCCGCCTGCTTCAACTGCATGCCTTCGAGCAGATCCAGCGCAGCGGCCGGATCGTTCAGCGGCAGCGTCTGCAACAGCTTCACATCGAGATTCCACCACTGACTTTTGAGCAACCGTTCGATGGTCTGCGGGTCATGCCGGTACTTGATGATCTTCGCCGGGGTGCCGGCAACGATCGCGTAGGGCGGCACATCCTGCGTCACCAGCGCACGCGTCGCGATAATCGCGCCAGTGCCGATCTGCACCCCTTCAAGAATCATCGCGCTGTGCCCGATCCAGACGTCGTGGCCGATGGTGACGTCGGCCACCACCGGGTCGAACGTCAGGGCGGTGTCGGTGTACTGAAAGGGATGAGAACTCAGCCAGTCAGTGGGGTGCGAGCTCTTTTGCTGGCCGATAAAGCAGCGGGTGCTGATCGAGCAGAACCGCCCAATCGAGGACACGGCGGACAGCACGCAATCGCTGCGAATGTAGGTGTGCGCACCGATGGTCAGGTGTTTCGACTCGATCACCACATAACCGATGGACACGTGCTCCTCGAGCGTCAGCCTGGATCGCTTGTGCAAGGAGGAAATGCCACCGGCGACTTTACAATCGTGCTGGCGAATCCATTTCTTCCAGAAATGATCTCGAACGGAATTGATTAGTTTTTTCACGATGCGTTCTTCGATTCCGTGATCGCAACTCTGCGAAAGGGGTCGGGAAATAATTTGTCACAGGAGCTCAGGCGCCAGTGTAGCCGACGATCTCGATCCGACTGAATACGAAAATTCCGACGTTACGCCAGACTCTCGCGCACCATTTCCAGAAACGTCGCCACCACGCGCCGCGAACTCTGTTCGCGCAGGCACACCAGCGTTTCCGTCAGACGTCGCGTGCAGTCGATAATCGGCAACGCGCACACCCGCGAATCCGCCCCAAATTCCGCCGCCGACACCACCCCGACACCAATCCCCACCACCACGGCCTCACGCGCCGCTTCCCGGCCTTCGACCTGAATCGCCGGACGAATGCGAAACCCGGCCCGGGCCATTTCTTCTTCCAGGGTTTGCCGCGTTACCGAACCGTGTTCTCGCAACACCAACGGCGTGTCATCGAGATCCGCCAGGCAGATCGATTCGCGCTCGGCCCACGGGTGATTACGCGACACAAACGCGACCATCGGATCGTTACGCAACGGAACACAGAGCAAGCGTTCATCGCTGACATCACGCCCGAGCAGGGCCAGATCGGCCTGATAGTTGAACAGGCGAAACAGCGATTCGTCGGTGTTGCCGGTCTCGATCTTCACGCTGATCCCCGGATAGCGCTCGCAGAACCGCGCGATCTGCGGCAGCACGTGCACCGGCGCATCCACCGCCAGAATCAGGCTGCCGGTCTGCAAGGCCTGGGATTCCTGGAGTAATTCCTGCGCTTCGGCTTCGATCACGAACAGCCGCTGGGTGATCGCCAGCAAGCGTTCGCCCAGATCGGTCAGGCGCACGGAACGTTTATTGCGGTGAAAAAGCAAAACGCCAAAGCGTTCTTCCAGTTTGCGCACCTGGTCGGAAATCGCCGGTTGCGTGAGGTAGAGCCGCTCGGCGGCTTTGGTGAAGCTTCCATGCACCGCGACGGCGTGGAAGGCTTTGAGTTGGGCGTGGGAGACTGCCATGGCGACTCCTGGTGCGAGATGAGTTCAGTAACAAGCTGAGCTTATGAGTGAAATACGATAAATCGATTTTATTTATTAAACAGTAATTGCTTTGATCGGCTCACGCCATCGCTGACTGCTCGGTCGAGCAGCGGCGTTGGCCATGAGCCTGTGCGTGCAACAGCAGGCCTCATCTGACCGGTACCGCCAGAGGGAAGGGTGGTATCGCAGTGCTCAACAATAAAAACACAGGCGTTTTGCTTAACGATTCTGCCGGCACACTCACACCCTGAGGTCAGAACCACAATGAACAAGCACATCGGCACCATCGCACGTTGGCGCGTGCAGATTTTCGCGATTACCTGGCTTGCGTACGCCGCTTTCTACTTCACCCGCAAAGCCTTTTCGGTGGCCAAACTGGGCATCGCCGAAGACCCGACCTTCATGCTCGACAAAATGGCCATGGCCAACCTCGACGCCATCTATCTGGCGGCGTATGCCGTGGGCCAATTCACCTGGGGCATGCTCGCCGACCGCTTTGGCCCAAGGGTCGTGGTGCTCGGTGGCTTGCTGATTTCCGCCGCAGCCGCGTTGGTGATGGGCAGTTACGCCACACTTCCGATTTTCGCCACTTGCATGCTGATACAAGGCCTGGCGCAGTCCACCGGATGGTCGGGGTTGTGTAAAAACCTTGGCAGTTTCTTTCCTGCGAAGGAACGCGGGCGGGTGCTTGGCTTGTGGAGTTCCTGCTACGCGTTTGGCGGTCTGGTCGCGTCGCCGTTCGCCGGTTGGTGGGCGTATACGTTGATCGGCAGTTGGCACGCGGCGTTTATTTCCAGCGCGGTGGTGGTGGCAGTGGTCGCGGTACTGTTCTTTATCTTCCAGCGCAATAAACCGGAAGACGTCGGCCTGCCGGAAGTCGATCCGGAACCGGTACTGACCGCTGAGGAAACCGAAGCCAACAGCAAACTCAGCGTATGGGAGCCGCTCAAGGAAATCCTGCGCAACCGCACGGTGTTGGTGCTCGGTCTGGCGTATTTCATGTTGAAACCGGCGCGTTACGCGATTCTGTTGTGGGGCCCGGTGATCGTGTTCGAACAGATGCCGAGTGTCGGCAAGGTCGGCGCGGCGATTATTCCGACCTCGTTCGAACTGGCCGGATTGCTTGGGCCGATCCTCATCGGTCTGGCCTCGGACAAACTGTTCGGTGCGCGGCGCATGCCGGCCTGCGTCATCAGTTTGCTGGCGCTGACCGTGACGCTGGCGCTGTTTATGGCCGCGCTGCAAACCGGCAGTGTGTTGCTGGTGGTCGCGCTGCTGTTTGTCATGGGCCTGACCCTGTATGGCCCGGACTCGATGATCAGCGGTGCGGCCGCCATCGATTTCGGTAAAGCCAAGGCGGGCGCCACGGCGGCCGGTTTCGTTAACGGTTGCGGCTCGGTCGGTGCGGTGCTCGGCGGTCTGCTGCCGGGTTATTTCGACTCGGTGACGGTGTTCATCGTCTTCGCCGGTTGCGCCCTGTTCTCGGCGCTGGTGCTGATCCCGCACTGGAACAGCCGCCCGGTTGGCGTCATGGAACCGCGCGCCTCAATCCCCAATTGCCCGCTGACCATCAAACCTCTGCGTACCTGAAAACCCGCTGCCGCGTGGCCTGCTGCGACGTTCGCGGCAGGCTGCGCCGTGGCCCACTGACTGGAGAAATCCCATGAGACCGTTTTGGCTGGAGCAGGCCTTGCAGGCTGATACGTCCGAGCCTTGCCCGCCGCTGCAAGGCGAAGTGCGCACCGACGTGTGCATCGTTGGCGGCGGTTACACCGGGTTGTGGACGGCGATCATGCTCAAGCAACAGAACCCTGAACTCGACGTGCGGCTGATCGAAGCCGACATCTGCGGCGCTGGCGCCAGTGGCCGTAATGGCGGTTGCGCGCTGTCGTGGTCGGCGAAATATTTCACCCTGGAACGCCTGTTTGGCGTCGAGGAGGCGGTGCGTCTGGTCAAGGAATCCGAGCGCAGCATTCATGCGATCGGCGAGTTCTGTGAGCAGTACGGCGTCGATGCCGATTACCGCCTCGACGGCACGCTGTACACCGCGACCAACCGCGCCCAGGTCGGCTCGACCGATGCGGTGATCGCGGCGCTGGAACGTAACGGCATCAACTCGTTCACCCAGCGGCCAGTCGCTGATGTGCAGCGCATGGCAGGTTCCAGCAAACATCTGGAAGGCTGGTTTTCGCCAGCGGCGGCCAGTGTGCAACCGGGCAAACTGGTGCGCGGATTGCGGCGTGTGGCGTTGCAACTGGGCGTGACGATCCATGAAAACACAGCAATGACCGGGCTGGAGGAAGGACGCCCGGCGCGCATTCAGACACCCAACGGCAACATCATTGCCGACCGCGTGGTGCTGGCGATGAACGCGTGGATGGCCCGTGCTTTTCCGCAGTTCGAACGCAGCGTGGCGATTGTTTCCAGCGACATGCTGATCACCGAGCCGCGCCCGGATCTGTTGCAGGAAATCGGCTTGACCAGCGGCGTCACCGTGCTTGATTCGCGGATTTTCGTGCACTACTACCACAACACCCCGGACGGCCGGATCATGCTCGGCAAGGGCGGCAACACCTTTGCCTTTGGCGGGCGGATGCTGCCGGTGTTCGATCAGCCGTCGCCGTATGCCGGGTTGCTCAAGCGCAGTCTGGATGACTTCTTCCCGGCGTTCAGCGATGTGAAAGTCGATGCGACGTGGAACGGGCCGTCGGATCGCTCGGTGACCGGTTTGCCGTTTTTTGGGCAGATGAGCAGCAGCGGTAATGTGTTTTATGGATTTGGCTATTCCGGCAGCGGGGTGGGGCCTTGTCACATGGGCGGGCAGATTCTGGCGTCGCTGGTGCAGGGGATGGATAACGCCTGGACGCGTTCGCCGATTGTGAATGGGCCGTTGGGGTATTTCCCGCCGGAGCCGATTCGTTATCTGGGCTCGTTGATGGTGCGCAATGCCATCCGCCGCAAAGAGCGCGCCGAAGATCACGGCCACCGGCCACGGCATCTGGACGTGCGCCTGGCGAAGTTCGCCGCTGCCGCCGGCAAAGCCGACAAAGCCTGAAGGGTTGAAAACAACCCCTGTAGGAGCTGCCGAAGGCTGCGATCTTTTGATCTTATTTCTTACAATCAACAGCAAAAGATCGCAGCCTTCGGCAGCTCCTACAGGTCTGGATTTGTGGTCAGGAGCGGTTGATCAGCCAGTCGAGTAAGAGGCTGCTGTCGCGTGCTGGCGGTGCTTCAACCGGCGCGGATTCGCGCTGCGCTCCCAAACACAAAATCGGTCGATCCGGATCACTGTCGAGAAAACTCACCCAGACCTCACTGCCCGCACGGGGCAACTCATGCGCGGCAATGCGGCCATTGGCGTTGGTCAACGCGATCGGCAGCCAAATCCCCTCAGAATCAGGCGATGTTGGCCTCGGCCACAAACTCACCTTGATGCGCCCCTTGTCATCCAGTTTCGATGGTTGCCCCTTCGTGCCGAGCACTCGCGCCAAGTGGATCCCCGGAATGCTCGGCCGTGATTGTTTCAGCGCCGGGCGAAAATCCGTCGACCATGGCAAAGCCGTGAACTCGCAGTGATAGCGATACACACTCGGCGCTGGATCAAGGATGCAAGGTTGCTGACCCTGATGGCGCACTGAGGTGATCAACCATTGCTCATTGAAGGTGTTGACCGGGTGTTCGGTCACTTGCAGCAGGTCGGCGCTGTGCAATCCGGGGCTGTCGCAGCGACCGTGAATCGAGCGGTACTGGCAGCGCTGGCGCTCCAGATGGCGGCGGCTGCGCTGTTCGGCATGACGTTGTTCAAGGGACAACATCTGCGGTGCGAGGACAGGCACGGTTTGATTGGCCGAGTCCTCGCCCGACGCCTGTTGGCCACGATTGCGCACCCGATGCAGCGCTCGAATTGGCGCGGCGTCATGTTGCTGAAACAGCGCGCAGACACGTGGCGACGGCGTGTCATCGTCGAGACTGAAGGGCAACAGTGTGGGTTCTTGCGGCAGGCTAAGGCTGTCATCGGCAAACACCACTACATGCCCGTCAGGCCGATGCTCGAAGTGATAATGAATGCCTTCCTCTTCACACAGACGTTGCAGCAGTGCCAGGTCGCTTTCCTCGTATTGAATGCAAAAGTCCCGCACGGGGTAGTGGCCGACGGTCATTTCGATGCGAAAGCTGTTCTTTGGCAGCCCATGCTCGGTGAGCAATTGTGCAAGGATCGCCGGCACACTCAACTGCACAAACACCCGGCGTTTAAGCGATTGCGCCAGACGTTGCAGATAAGGCACCAGCACTAATCGATAACCGATCCGGTGCGTGCCGCGATGTTCGCAACGGACACTGTGGATCAAACCATGCACACCGTGCTGCTCGCTCAGGCGTAAGTACGCCGCTTGCTCCAGCAGGCTGTCGGGCAGGACGGCGGGCGCCAGGCCAATGACATCGACCTCGAAGCGAAAGGGCTGATTGAGCGCTTCATCACCGCTAAAACGCACCACCGGCAGGCACAATCCGCCATCGATCAGGGTCAGGGTGAAGGGACTTTCCATGTCATTGAGCATTCGTACAGGTTCTGTCGGTCAATACGGACGGCAGAGGGTACGAAACCGCAGCGCGGAATAGTCACCGCAAGGCAGCTTTTCAGAATCGCCCTACACGTTGTGGTGAAGATGTCGATTCGCCAATCAATATTTTTGGTCGATTGCCGACTTTAGGCCGTATAAACTTGGCGCCACGCGTCGGCCAATAGATGTCTCGGCGCCACAGATCAAGAGAGTGAGTAATGGGCGCACAGTGGAAGGTTAAACACAAAGAAGCGGCAGCCAACGCCAGGGGCAAAATCTTCGGCAAACTGGTGAAAGAAATCACCATTGCTGCGCGCAACGGTGCCGATACCACCACCAACGCACACTTGCGTCTGGTGGTTGAACAGGCCAAGAAAGCCTCGATGCCGAAAGAAACCCTTGATCGCGCGATCAAGAAAGGCGCCGGTCTGCTCGGTGAAGCGGTGCAATACCATCGCGTGACCTACGAAGGTTTCGCCCCGCACCAGGTGCCGCTGATCGTCGAGTGCGTGACCGACAACGTTAACCGCACCGTCGCCGAAATCCGCGTCGCGTTCCGTAAGGGCCAATTGGGCGCTTCCGGTTCGGTCGCGTGGGATTTCAATCACGTTGGCATGATCGAAGCGTCGCCGGACACCCCGGACGCCGATCCGGAAATGGCCGCGATCGAAGCAGGTGCTCAGGATTTCGAGCCGGGCGAAGACGGCGCGACACTGTTCCTGACCGACCCGACTGACCTTGATGCCGTGCAGAAAGCGCTGCCGGAGCAAGGCTTCACCGTGTTGTCGGCCAAGCTTGGCTACCAGCCGAAAAACCCGGTGACCGGGTTGAGCGATGAGCAGATGGCTGAAGTTGAGGCGTTCCTTGAAGGCCTCGATAACCATGATGACGTGCAGGATATGTTTGTGGGTCTGGCTGGCTAAAGATCAAAAGATCGCAGCCTGCGGCAGCTCCTACAGGAGATCGCGTTCTCTGTAGGAGCTGCCGCAGGCTGCGATCTTTTTAGCTGTCAGAGGTTTTCCAACACCTCAATTACTTCACCGAACCCCGGCCGCGCCAGCACATCCGCCTGGCAGCAACGCCGCTCCAGTGCTTGCAGTTGCACGCGGCGCTCGTCACTCAACCCCGAATCGATACGCGCCAGCAATTCCCCCAGCAAAACCCCGAACGCCCGCACTTCAATGCGTTGCAACGCCCGTGTCTGCGCGTTATCCGTCGTGGCATGGAACGACGCCCCGCCAAAATCCCCCAATAAACAATCGCCTCGGTCGTTCAACATAATGTTGTGCCCGTAGAGGTCGCCGTGGGTGATGCCTTGCTGATGCAGGTGCTCCGCCGCCGAGGCAACGCCCTTGGCAATGCGCAGCGCAACGTCAGCCGTGAAGCGCAGGTCATCGGCGTAAACATCCCGCGAACACGACGCCAGACTTGGCAACCCGGCGAGGTTGCGAAAGCTCGGATCGATCAACTGCATGACCAAGCCTTGCTGACCGTCGGGGTGGCTGTCGATTCGCCCTTCAACGCGGATCAGATTCGGATGCAGGCCAGCAGTGATGCACGCGTTCATCTCATGCAGCGGCGAGCCATCGCTGGTCATCTCACCTTTGTACAACTTCACCGCGACCGCTTCCTCGGTGTGATCAGCACGCCGCCAAACCGCCCGATAAATCACCCCGGAGGCGCCTTCGCCCAGCTTCTGCCCCAGACGCAGCGCCGACCAGTCGATCAGCGGCGTGGCTTCGAGGGCGGCAGCATCGGCTTCGGTTTCCAGCGGATTACCGGCGTAGGCCAGCCACGTCAGGCTCGGCAAGTTCAGCAGCCATTGCGGCAATTCGATGAACTGGTTGACGGAGATGCGCAGCAGCTCGAGTCGGTGGCATTGGCTCAGCGACGGCGGCAGCGCTTGCAGACGATTGCCAGACAGCATGAGTTTCTGCAGATAAGGGCGTTCGCCCAGTTCGCTCGGCAAGGTTTCGATGCAGTTGTCGGTCAGGATCAGCCAGCGCAACAGCGGCGGCAGCGCGGCACCGGTAACGTTGACGATGCGGTTGGCCTTGAAACCGATCATCGTCAACGCCGCGCATTGGCCGAGGCAGGCGGGCAGTTCGGTGAACGAGTTGTCGGAGCAGAACAGCACGCGCAGGCGGGTCAGACGGTGCAGATCGTCCGGCAGACTGCTCAGGTTGTTGCTGCTGAGATTGAGGATTTCGAGGGTGTCGGCCAGCTCGAAAATCTCGCGCGGAAACTCGGTCAGCCCGCACGACAGATCCAGCCGCGTGATGCCCGACAATTCGCCGGCGCGCAATTGAGCAAGGGTGTGCATGTAGGTGTTCACTTTAGAAAGAGGACAAGCGCAAGGCGCCGAAATGACCGACATGATAACGGCACCGCAATCCCCTGTGGGAGCGAGCTTGCTCGCGAAGGCGTCGTGTCAGTCGACATCCATGGTGAATGGCTGACTGCATTCGCGAGCAAGCCCACTCCCACAATGGTTTGGCGGTGATTACGGATTCTGCGTCTGGCAATAATCCCCTGTGGGGGCGAGCTTGATCGCGAAGGCGTCGTGTCAGTCGACATCCATGGTGAATGGCTGACTGCATTCGCGAGCAAGCCCGCTCCCACAATGGTTTGGCGGTGATTACGGATTCTGCGTCTGGCAATAATCCCGTGTGGGAGCGAGCTTGCTCGCGAAGGCGTCGTGTCAATCGAAATCAGTGGTGAATAGTTGATTGCATTCGTGAGCAAGCCCACTCCCACAATGGTTTAGCGGTGATTACGGATTCTGCGTCTGGCAATAATCCCGTGTGGGAGCGGGCTTGCTCGCGAAGGCGTCGTGTCAGTCGACATCAATGGTGAATGGCTGACTGCATTCGCGAGCAAGCCCGCTCCCACAGGGGGATTTGCGATATCAGGTAGGCTCGTGGATGACTTGCAACTGCCCCAACCGGCTACGCGTACGCCCCAGATCAATCGCATCGCCGCCCAGGCTTTCGCACAGCGACAAGCGGCCAATCAACGTCAGGTGTTTATCCTGGTCGTAAAGCACGTCGATCAAATTAATGAAGCGCTGTTGCGCCGCAATCGAGCAGTCGCCCAGCAGTGGCAAATCATCAATCACCCAGTGGTCGAAGCGCCGACACAACTCCAGATAATCCATCACCGCCGTCGGCTGCTCGCACAGGTCATCGAAGGTAAAAGCCACAGTTCTTTGGTCACACCGTCGCGCCCGAAAATGCCGGGTACCGACGGCCAGCGACAATGGCGGGGCATCCTGTGCCGGCAGGTTCAGGGCCATGCGCTGAGCGGCCGTACCCGGCCAGACATAATGCCCATGGGTAAATACTTGATGCTCATGATTACGCGCCAGACTGCGGTAATCATGCGGGCCGCCAACTTCCATGACCTGCATGCGCGTATTGATCAACTCGATCACCGGTTTGAAACGCGCGTGATAGAGCGGGTTGGGCAGCAAGCCTTCGGGCGGATAGTTAGAGGTCACCAACAGCAGAATCCCACGCTGGAACAGCGCTTTGAACAGCCGGGTGATGAGCATCGCGTCGCCGATGTCATGCACGTGAAACTCGTCGAAACACAACACCCGACAATCTTGCAGCAGCTCATCAAGGGTGGTGGCGAGGGCATCGTCCTGCTCGCGATGGCTGAACATGCCTTGATGCAATTGCGCGAAAAACTGATGGAAGTGCAGCCGTCGCTTCTGCGTAATCGGCAGCGCCTTAAAGAAACCGTCGAGCAGCCAACTCTTGCCACGCCCGACCGCGCCGTGCAGGTACAGGCTCGGCGGAGTTTGTGCGGTGGCGCCGAACAGCAGACTGGCCTGTTGCGCCATGCAATCGATGACGCGCTGCTGACTGTGGCTGAGGGTGTAACCCTGCTGGTGCGCCTTGTTGCGGAAATAATCGCGGATCGACTGTGCGCTCGCCTCGTGCCCGGCGCTGGCGCCAATGCCCTTGCCGAACAAGCGGCGCAGCACCGGCCATCGTTGGCTCAGATGTGATCGTATGGGCGGTCGGGCGGGCACTCTGCGGTCACTCCGTATCGGTCATGCCGCCTCCCCGGAGTGCGGCGCGACATTGTAACCAGGCGACGTCAACGGCTTCTACCTCGGGCTGTCGAGGCCGTTCGGTGACAGAACATTTTCCGCGTGTTGCCAACCTTTCGAAACATAACCCGACCGCTCCATGGATCCAATCGACTGGCGCAATCGCCGTGCGTTGCTAACCTGAAACACAGTCACGACAGCGCAAGCCAGTGCTGACAAGGAATGGCGCAGTGAATCAACGAGTGGTCATGGGCCTGCTGGGTGTGCTTGCTGCACCTGCATACGCGGCGGATCTACAGGTCGAAGTGCGAGTCGACGTGCAGCGCGGCTGCCAGTTGATCGGCCAGCAGCGCGAGGCCGGGATTGAGCAGCTCGGCGTGCTCGACTTTGGTAGCACCGCGCGCCTCGACGACCCTGACGGGCCATTGAGTGCGGCGCTGACCAATCAACGCTTGCCACGGCTGGAATGCAACCCGGACACGCCTTATCAGATGCGCGTTGACGGCGGTTTGCACGGCGGTGTCGGTGAGGTGCGATACATGGCCGGGACGGAGGGCAGCAAGCCGATTCCTTACCGCTTGTTTCAGGATGCGGCGCGGCGAGTGCCGTTGGTGGTGGACGTACCGGTCAGCGGGCGGGTGCCGGACACGGGCACGGTGGAGTTGCCGTTGTATGCGCGGATCGAGCGGCTGGCGGAAGTGCCGAAGGTCAGCCGCTATTCGGATTTAGTGAAAGTAACGGTCACCTGGTGATCGCAGCGGACAGCAACAACGCAGTGCTCAATGATGAGCGCAATGGATGAAGTCGCTGAAGGAGTAGGGACGGGCGCAATGGCAGGCAAATACTGGATGGTCATGGCAGCAGGTACGCTGGCGCTGCTCGCGGACGATGCGCAAGCAGCGGTCAGCGGGCAGATCCACGCACGGCTGATCCTGATCGCCGGCTGCGAAGTCACCAACACCTCCAACCCCGCCAGTCCGGTCAGCGATCTCGGCACGCTGGATTTCGGTCAGCAGGGGCCGACTTGGAACGCGCCGATCAAAGCAGCCCTCGACGGCGACACCAGCGGCAAACTCAACGTCGCCTGCAACCCTTCGGTCACCGGTTTTACCGTCACCATCGACGGCGGCACCCATGGCGACGGCAACACCCGGCGCCTGAGCAACGGCCGCCAGACCCTCCCTTATCAGCTGTTTCTCGACCCCTCGGGCGCGCAGAGCTACAGCATCGGCCAACAACACAATTTCGCTGTCACCAGCGCTGCGCAAATACCCATTCCGGTATTTGGCTCGGTGGTGGCGAATACCCGCGCGGTTCCGGCAGGGGTCTACACCGACACCCTGACGGTGACGCTCGACTGGTAACCCCGTAGAGGACGGACACCATGCGTACGTTTGCATCAAGGATAGGTTTGCCGCTGCTCGGTCTGGCGCTGGTTTCCAGCGCCAACGCCGCCACCACGGTCACTGGCCAGATCACCTCCAGCCTGATCCTGATCAGCAGCTGTCAGGTCAACGGCGCCGGTGGCTCCACCGGTCTGAACTTCGGTGCCTTGAACTTCGGCACCGCCAACAGCCTGTTCACCACGGCCACCGGGCAAGTGCTGGGCGGTGGCGGCGGGGCGCTGTCGATTCTGTGCTCCAGCGGCACCACGCCGACGGTAAAAGTGCGCGCCGGTGCCCATGACGGCATGTCGCCGGGTGGCACCCGTGCGTTGTACGACGGCGTGGCGAATTACGTGCCCTACGACTTTTACACCGATGCCGGGCATTCGCAGCTGTTGGCGATCGACGGGACGATCAATCTCGCCGCCAGTACCGGTGTCGCGCAGACCGTGAATATCTACGGTCAGGCCGTGGGCAAGGCCGGTTTGCCGGCCGGCACCTACACCGACACCGTTGCTGTTGAACTGACGTTCTGATGCCATGTTCCGCCATGGCGGCATCGCGTTGCTCCTGCTGTGTGCGGGCAGTGCACCGCTGCCGCTGACGGCGGCGACCAGCCAGAGCTTTCAGGTCAGCGCCACGGTCACGGCGGGGTGCCTGGTGGTGGGCGGGGTGTCGAACTATGGCGGGCTGAATTTCGGTTCACGGTCGGCGCTGGCCACCGGCACGGTGCAGGTCGCACTGACTGGCGGCGTGCAGTTGCAATGCACGCCGGGGGTGACGTTGAACATGAGCGTCGATGGCGGCCAGTACAACAGCAGTGGCCGGCACATGCAGGTCAATAGCGGCAGCGCGCGGGTGGCGTACACGCTGTTCCGCGATGCGGCGTACAGCCAGAGTCTGGGCATTGGCCAGAGTGTGGCTGTGGCGTACAGCGATGCAAACAACATCCGCCTGCCGATTTACGGTCAGGTGCAATTGCCGGGCAATCAGCCTGGGGGGACGTACAGCGATGTGTTGCAGGTGCAACTGTCGTGGTGAGGCGAGGTTTGATGTGCCGACAAGGAGCAGGTTTATGGGGGCAGTTACGTTCATGCGGCGCGCGGTGTTGGCGCTGTTCACGCTCGGGGCAGGTTATGCGCACGCCGCCAGTTCGGTGTTGATCTGGCCGATCGATCCGGTGCTGGAGGCTGATCAACAGGCCAGCGCGTTGTGGCTGGAAAATCGCGGCACTGAAACCGCCAACCTGCAGATCCGCGTGTTCGGCTGGAGCCAGAACGGGTACGAGGAGCAATACCAGAACCAGCGCGATGTGATCGGCAGCCCGCCGGTGGCGAAGATCGAGCCGGGTCAAAAACAACTGGTGCGTCTGACCCGCACCAAGGACGTGCCGCCCGGGCAGGAACTGGCCTACCGAATCATCATCGACGAAATCCCGTCCGCACAACCGCCCAGTGCTGAAGGTGGCAAAACAGCGGCGGCGATTCGTTTTCAGATGCGCTATTCGGTACCGCTGTTCGCTTACGGCGCCGGTCTGTGGAGCAAAGAAGACAGCACCCGCCAGCGCGATCCCAAGGGCATTGGTTTGCCACAATTGACCTGGCGCACGGTGGCGGTGGATGGCCGGCCGTATGTCGAAGTGCGCAATCAGGGCGCGGTGCATGCGCGGTTGACGGATGTCGCGATCAAACAGGGTGGGCAGAACAAACCGTTGGCGGAAGGCTTGCTCGGCTATGTGCTACCGGGCGCGGTGATGCGCTGGCCGGCACCGGGAGGGCTGGCGGGGGATTCGGCGTTGCAGGTGCGGGTGAATGGCGGGGCGCAGGTGCAGAGCATTACCCCGGCGAAGTGAATGGGCTGATTCGGTGTCATGGCAAAGGGATTCACCAGTGCCACAGGGTTCACTGACCACAGTGAAAGTGGTCATGGCCACCCGCAGTATCAGGAGGATTCAGTCCATTGACGGACGTAAAGCGCGTATGAGCCGAGGATGGGCTCGCCGTATTCAGCGTCCGTTGTGGCATCTCACCGGCGCGTGCTGCCTGGTGTTCGTTCAACCGTCCGGGGCCGGCGAACTGCCGCCACCGCCCAGCGGCATGGAGGCCGTCAGCGATGCACAGTTGTTTCTCGAACTGGTGGTCAACCAGATGAATACCGGGCAAGTGGTGGCGGTGCAGCAGCGCGGCGGGCGCCTGTTTTTACCCGCCACGGCATTGCGTGAAACCGGTATGAAACTGCCTGAAAACATCAGCACTGAAGTCGACCTCGACAGCCTGCCCGGTCTGCACAGCGAATACGACAGCGTCGGTCAACGCTTGCTGCTCAACGTGCCGCCGGAATGGCTGCCAGAACAGTTCATCGGTAATCGCCAAGCCTATCCGCGCACCCCGGCGCTGAGCAGTTTCGGCGCGTTGTTCAACTACGACCTCTATCTCAACGACACCGATGATGCCGGCACCTATTTAGCGGCGTGGAACGAAGTGCGCCTGTTCGACAGTTGGGGCACGTTGTCCAACACCGGGCAATATCGACGCACATTGTCCGGTGATTCAATCAGCACGCTGGACAACGGTTACCTGCGTTACGACACCACCTGGCGTTATTCCGATGACGAGCGAATGCTCACTTACGAAGCCGGCGACGTGATCAGCGGCGCCTTGCCTTGGAGCAGTTCGGTGCGTCTCGGTGGCGTGCAGTTCTCGCGGGACTTCGCCGTGCGCCCGGATCTGGTCACCTATCCGTTGCCGCAATTTGCTGGCGAAGCGGCGGTGCCGTCCTCGGTCGATCTGTTTATCAACGGCTACAAATCCAGCAGTGCCGAACTGCAACCGGGGCCGTACACGCTGACCAACATTCCGTTCATCAACGGCGCGGGCGAAGCCGTGGTGGTGACCACGGATGCGTTGGGTCGACAGGTGTCGACCACGGTGCCGTTCTATGTCACCAGCAGCTTGTTGCAAAAAGGCTTGAGCGATTTTTCCGTGGCCGCCGGTTCCCTGCGGCGTGATTACGCTTTGAAGGATTTCAACTACGGCCCCGGCGTGACCTCCGGCAGTCTGCGCTACGGTGTCAGCGACAGCTTTACCCTGGAAAGCCACGCTGAAGCCTCCGACTCGCTGACCCTCGGCGGCCTCGGTGGCAATCTGCGGCTGGGCAATTTCGGCGTGCTCAACAGCGCCATGAGCCAGAGCCGTTTCGACGGCGAGGGCGGTCAGCAATTAAGCCTCGGCTATCAGTACAGCAATCAGCGTTTCAGCTTTTCTTATCAGCGCCTGCAACGCCACGATCAATACGCCGATCTGACCGTTGTCGACACGCCGTACATCAGCCTCAGTCGGCGCAGTGAACAGGCGACTCTCAGCGTTAACCTCGACCGTTGGGGCAGCCTCGGCGCCGGGTATTTCGATGTGCGCGCAGCGGACGATTCACGCACACAATTACTCAACCTGAGCTGGAGCAAACCGTTGTGGCGCAACAGCAGTTTCTACCTGTCAGCCAACCGCGAAATCGGCGACAGCAACTGGGCGGTGCAGGCGCAAGTGGTGATTCCGTTCGACCTGCGCGGCAGTCTGGCGATCAGCACCGAGCGCAGCAAAACCGGGCAGAGCCAGCAGCGGGTCAACTACAGCCGCGCGGTGCCGACCGAGGGCGGCGTGGGTTTCAATCTGGGTTACGCCAAGGGCGATGGCCCGGACTATCGACAGGCCGACGTGACTTGGCGTCTACAATCGGTGCAGTTGCAGGCCGGGGTTTACGGTTCGTCCGACGCTGAAACCCGTTGGGCCGATGCCAGTGGTTCGTTGGTGTGGATGGACAAGCAGGTGTTCGCCGCCAACCGCATCGACGATGCTTTTGTTGTGGTCAGCACTGAAGGTTTTTCCAACATTCCGGTGCGCTACGAAAATCAGCAGGTCGGCGAGACGGACAAGAACGGCCATTTGCTGGTGCCGTGGAGCAGCGCCTATTACCGTGGCAAATACGAGATCGATCCGCTCAACCTGCCGCCAAATGTGCGCAGCCCCAACGTCGAACAGCGTATTGCCGTGCGGCGTGGCAGTGGTTATCTGCTGGAGTTTCCGCTGACGCGGGTGATTGCCGCGAGCATCGTGCTGGTCGACGCGCAGAAACGCGAACTGCCGTTGGGCGCGGGTGTGTTGCACGAGCAGAGTGGTGCGCGGACGGTGGTGGGCTGGGATGGTCTGGTCTATCTGGAAAATCTCGAAGCGCAGAATTCGCTGGAAGTGACGCTGGCCGATGGCAGCACCTGTCGAGTGCAATTCCCGGTCGATATGCAGCAGAACCAGGTGCCGCTGATCGGCCCACTGGTGTGCCAATGACGGTTGCACGGATGGTTTTGTGGCTGGCGCTGATGCTGCCGGGGGCGGCGCAGGCGTTGTGCTCGGTGGTGGGGACGACCCCAGCGGCTTTCGGAACGATCAGTTCGATCGCCGTGCGCACCACCTCTCAACCCAGTTCGACATTGAATGGCGGGTTGAGCTGCACCGGATCGCTGCTGTCCTTGCTGACCAGCAACGACCACTTCTGGGGCACCGTGTCCTCGACCCAAAGCGGTCTGGTCGGGCCGACCGGCGACGTCATCAGTTACACGATTTACGCCAACAACAGCACCAGCTACCCGCTGACCCGTGGCACCGCTTACGACTTCGCCCGCAACGGCATCATTGATGCCTTGGGCCTGCTCAACGGCACGACGCCGAAAACCGTGCCGCTGTATTTGGGCACAACCATTGGCAGCAACGTCGCCGCCGGGGTCTACACCGAGACGCTGAGCATTTTCTGGAACTGGAATTACTGTTCGGGGATCGGCATTGGTGCGATCTGCATCGGCCGCGATATCAATAATGCTACGACCACGTTGACGGTGAACCTGACTGTATCCAATGACTGCACAATCACCGCGCCGAACATCGCTTTCGGCAGCGCGCCAGTGATCAGTGCATTCACCCCGGTGAGCGGGCAGACCATCAATCTGGCGTGCACCAAAGGCAGCGCTTACACCGTGGGCTTGAGCGACGGGCAGAATGCAGTAAGCGTTGGCGGGCGGCGGCGGATGATTTCCGGCAGCAATTATCTGGCCTACGACATCTTCAAAAGCGCCGGGACAACGCGCTGGGGCAGTGTCGGCACGGCACGTCGGTCGAGCACCGATGCCGAGGTCAACCCCGGCAACGGACTGGGCACAGGCAGCCAGATCTTCAACTACAACGCAAAAATCTACACCGACCAGACCACGCCGCCGGCGGGCACCTACCTGGATAACGTAGTACTCGACGTCGGTTTCTGAACTCTCGCGATAGCTCCTGCCAACCACAATCCCCCTGTGGGAGCGGGCTTGCTCGCGAAGGCGGTGTGTCATTCAGAATAAATGCTGCTGATCC
>NZ_JAGYHF010000011.1 GCF_018336155.1 Pseudomonas rustica
CACCGAAAGCGCTTTTAACAAGACAATGGACAGCCGCCACCCAGCGCGCCGCAACCTGACAGGACGAAGTGAGCCAGCAGCGAGGGAATTAACAGGTGAGTGTCTTTCTGGCAGGCATTAAAAAGCCGGCTTGTGGCCGGCTTCTCGGGGACTGGCTTGGTTCATTTTTGGTAAACCGCGCCAGCCTTCAAAACGTACACCCGGATCTTGCGTCCGGCTGTGGGACTTGGTCAGAGGTTGGTCTGCCGCGTCGGGCGCTATCAGAACCGCAGGACGGGTCGATGCGCAAATGTGGGGCGAAGGATACTGATTTTTACCGCATATTCCCAGCCCGAAGTGCGGATTAGAGCTGTCAAAGCATCAGAAATAGCGTTGTGCACTGACGATCATTAGAGAAACGGCACCACCGGCCGACGCTTGCTCAGTGTCGACCACCAGAACACCCAGCCCAGAATATGAATCCGCTGCTCGTCAAGTTGCGCTGCACGGAAGATCTCGTCCGGGTACTCGGCACTGTTGTGGCTACGCAGGCGCAAGCCATTGCCCGGCATGCGATGCAGATACTTGATGCGCAACATCCCGTCGTGTTCGATCGCATAGATCTCGCCATCGACGACCTGAGTCAGTCCTCGATCAATGGCAACGATGGATCCGTCTTCGATTCGCTCGGCCATGCTGTTGCCGATCATGCGTGCACAGATAGCGTCAGAGTGTTTTATTTCAAGTTGATCCAGCTGTGCGCGAAGCAGGCGGATGGATTGATCCGTATCTTCGATGACGTGTGTTTTGCCGGTATCGGTGAGCGGTTTCTCATTGAAAAACACCAGGTCGATGTCGTTGGGATCAATGACCGTATAGACGCCGCGCACAGATTGGGCGTCGAAGGTGTCGCCATTGCTGGCAGGGGCATGGAGACGCGGCGACTCCTTGTGGCCTTCGCCAGTCTTCAGCCATTCGCTGTTCACGGACAGCAGGCGTGAGACCTCTTCCATGCGATACGCCGGGACGCCCCGGGTGTACCAGTTGTGGACATTTTGGGCTTCCGTGCCCCAGAACTTTGCGAATCCCGTGGTGGAGATGTTCGCTGCTTCCAGGAGTGCCTTGAATCTTGGACCGCTCGTGTTCTTTCTCATAAACACGGAGTCTACGGCCGTGCCAGAGCGGTTTGAATAAACCGAGCGTTCAAAAGCAGGCTGAGTTTTACGACGGGATGTAAGACGTTCTTGTGGGAAATTAAACAGGTCACAACAATATCAAGAGAGCGATAAACAGCCTGTTTAAGCGGCTGGCTCACGTCGATAAAAAACCCCGGATATCCGGGGTTTTCTTCAAGCATCACGCGAGCCGAAGCGTCTTAGCCCTTGTAGGCAGCAACCGACTTGGTGATTGCTTCGCGGGCGGCGTCTGCACCGGCCCAGCCTTCGATCTTGACCCATTTGCCTTTTTCGAGATCTTTGTAGTTCGCGAAGAAGTGCTCGATCTGCTGGATCAGCAGAGGCGGCAGGTCGGTGTATTCCTTAACGTCCACGTACAGCTGGGACAGCTTGTCGTGTGGCACTGCGATGACTTTGGCATCGCCGCCGCCGTCGTCGGTCATGTTCAGGATGCCAACCGGACGTGCACGGATAACCGAGCCTGGCGCAACCGGGTAAGGGGTTACAACCAGCACGTCGAGGGGATCACCGTCGTCAGCCAGGGTGTTCGGGATGTAACCGTAGTTGGCCGGGTAGAACATTGGGGTGGCCATGAAACGGTCAACGAACAGGCAATCGCTGTCTTTGTCGATTTCGTACTTGATCGGCGCGTGGTTGGCCGGAATCTCGATCGCGACGTAGATGTCGTTCGGCAGGTCTTTGCCAGCCGGAATCTTGCTGTAGCTCATTGGGCGTTGCCCCCGTAGTTGACCAAAAACACTTGGCCGGATTGACCAAAAAGTGGCGGCGATTATAGGCATATTCTGCCGTCGACGCCATTCACCGAAAGTCCTGAAGGTCGTGCAGACCTTAGTCGTGAGCCTGATAGACCGGGTCGCTCGCCTGAAGTTGCCGCAACCTGCTCAATGGATCCTGACGATAGAAGAGTCGCAACTGCTCATAGACCTGTGGATAAGTCTCATGGAGCAGATCGGGTGCGCTGAAGAAGTACTCACTGGTGACGGCAAAGAACTCTGCCGGATTCTCAGCCGCGTAAGGATCGATCGCGGTCTCGGCGTCGGGATTACGCTCAAGCTGACCATCAAGATCATCGTAAGCGGCCTGCATCACCTCGGCCCAGTCGCTGACGCGCATGTCCGCGTGCAGCGGTGGCAGGCCATTGGCATCGCCATTGAGCATGTCGAGTTTGTGCGCCAGCTCGTGGATCACCAAGTTGTAACCTTCCCAGCCACCACTGGCCATCACCCCAGGCCAGGCGAGAATAATCGGCCCCTGCTGCCAGGCTTCGCCGCTGTGTTCGCCATCCCATTCGTGCTCGACGCCGCTGGCATCGCGGTGTCGTTGCGGGCTGACAAAGTCATCGGGATAAAGGACGATTTCGTGGAAGCCCTGATACCAGTTCAGATCGCCAAGATTGAGCAGCGGCAATTGCGCCTGCACGGCGAGCAGCAGGCGTTGTTCCTGATGCAGTTCGACGCCGGGCAGGGCGGTCAGGTGTTTTTCTTCGAGGAACAGGACGCAGGCTTCGCGCAGCCACTGATCTTCGGCAGCAGTGATGCCGTCAAGAAAACTCAGGTGGTGGCGCACCCGTTGCCACATGTCGTCGGCAATCGGGTGCTTGGCGAGGATGCGTCGACGCCGCCAGGCGCTTAGCGACCACATCGCTTAGTGCGATTGGGCTTTAGTGCCGCCAAAACGGCTGCGCACCACGCCGATGATCATCGGAATGAGAGACAGCAAGATGATCGCAACAACCAGCAACGACAGGTTCTTCTTGATGAACGGAACGTTGCCGAAGAAGTAGCCCAGCGTCACGAGGCCGCCCACCCAGAGGATCGTGCCCAGAACACTGAAACCGAAGAAGCGCGGATACGGCATACGCGCAACGCCTGCCACGAACGGAGCGAAGGTACGGATGATCGGCAGAAAGCGCGCCAGTGTTACGGTTTTACCGCCGTGCTTGTCGTAGAAATCATGGGTCTTTTGCAGATAGTCACGACGGAAGATTTTCGAGTTCGGATTGCTGAACAGCTTCTCGCCGGCCGTTCGTCCGATCACGTAATTGGTACTGTCGCCGAGAATCGCCGCGAGCATCAGCAAACCGCCCAGCAGTACTGGATCCATGCCGCCGCCGGCCGCTACAGCGCCGGCGATGAATAGCAGTGAATCACCCGGCAGGAATGGCATCACCACCAGACCGGTTTCGCAGAAAATCACCAAAAACAGGATGGCGTAGATCCACGGCCCGTAGTTGTTAACCAGCAAATCGAGATAAACGTCGAGATGCAGGATCAGGTCGAGCGGGTTGAAATCCATGGAGGCACCTGTATGGCGGCCCGACTCGGCAGGCCTGTGCGGATAACTTCGAGTAAGCCTACAGCGAGGTGTAGTTTTTCTTACAAGCTGGGAAGCTCGAGATTATACGGCCTGAAACATCAAAAGCGCGTTGGTTTTGTAGCGAGGGATGTCGGTGTGTGAGTAATTGTCAGGGAGTTGATCGCAGCCCCGTAGGAGCTGCCGAAGGCTGCGATCTTTTGACTTCAGAGCTCGTCGCTGATCGGCAACACGTAGTTCTTGAACTCGGTGTCTTCCTTGAACCCAATCGATTCGTAGGTTTTTTGCGCCACTTCGTTGTTGCTGCTGGTCGAGACGCGCATGCGTACAGCCTGGGTTTCCTTGGCCATCTTCTTCGCAGTGCGGATCAGATTGTCGGCGACCAGTTGTCGGCGCGCGTCTTCGGCGACATAGATGTCATTGAGGATCCACACACGCTTGAGTGACAGCGATGAAAAGCTCGGATAGAGCTGACAGAAACCCATGAGCTTCTTGTCGTCATCATCGGCCAGCGCCAGATAAATCACCGATTCCTTGCGGCGCAGGCGTTTTTCGAGGAAGGCGCGGGACGAGTCGGGATAAGGCAGGGAGCCATAAAACTCGCGGTATTTGACGAACAACGGCGTGAGCAAATCGAGGTGTTCAAGGGTCGCTTGGATAATCCGCATGTCAGGTCTCGTCCTTCAAGTGGCTGTCTTCACGTGTTGTGACGGCGACGGTAAACCCTGGCGGCCGTGCATCGATCCTGCCTCAAACAGGATCAGAAACGCAATGCAGAAACGGTTCAGTTTGGCGGCGGATCCAGTAGGAAGTTTCCTTTCATGTCCTGACCAGCATCCGACGCCAGCGTCTGAACTTGCGCTTCATCCTTCAGGTTGACCCCCGACAGCTGCCGCCGGCACGCCTCGCGCATCAGGTACAGCAAGCGATGCGCCGCCATGCCGTAGCTCAAACCCTCCAGCCGGACATTGGAAATGCAGTTGCGATAGGCATCGGTCAGACCAACTTTTGGGTTGTAGGTGAAATACAGCCCCAAGCTGTCCGGCGAACTGAGCCCCGGGCGCTCACCAATCAGCATCACCACCATTTTCGCGCCGAGCAATTGCCCGATTTCATCGCCGATGGCGACGCGACCCTGTTCCACCAAGACCACCGGGGCGATTGACCAGCCATCGCCGCTCATTTGTTCTTCCAGCCGGGTGATAAACGGCAGCGTGTGGCGATGCACTGCCAGTGCCGACAAGCCATCTGCGACGACTATGACCAGATCGACCCCGCCGGGGTGCACGGCCAAGTAGTCGCGAAGACTTTGCGCCGAGTCATCGCTGAGTTTGCGTCCCAGATCCGGGCGTTGCAGGTAGCTGTTGCGATCCAGCGCCGCACTGTGAAGCAGCAAACTCTCACGCCCTCGTTCACTTAATTGCGCACTGAGCCCCGCGTGATCAAACGGCAAATGCACCGCATCCCGCGCCTGAGCGTGAGCAAACTGGAAATCCAGTTGTGCGCTGGTCGGCAGACTGGTGCCGGTGCGGCCAAGGGCAATCCGCGCCGGGGTCAGGCGGCGCAGTTGCAGCCAAGGGTTTTGCGGATCGACGGGCGGTTTATCCATGCGACTCATCCCAGTTGCGCCAACGCCTGGCGGAAGGCCGGCGGCAGATTGTTACCGAAGCGAACCTTGCCGTCCGCCTGCGTGAAGATGCCCATGTTCGCCAACCATTGTTCAAATTCCGGCGCCGGTTTCAGGCCCAGTGTCTGGCGAGCATAGAGCGCGTCATGAAACGAAGTGGTCTGGTAATTGAGCATGATGTCGTCGGAGCCGGGGATGCCCATGATGAAATTGATCCCCGCGACACCGAGCAGAGTCAGCAGGGTGTCCATGTCGTCCTGGTCGGCTTCGGCGTGGTTGGTGTAGCAGATGTCGCAACCCATCGGCACGCCGAGGAGCTTGCCGCAGAAGTGGTCTTCGAGGCCGGCGCGGATGATCTGTTTGCCGTTGTAGAGGTATTCCGGGCCGATAAATCCTACGACGGTGTTCACCAGAAACGGTTTGAAATGCCGTGCCACGGCATAGGCTCGGGTCTCGCAGGTCTGTTGATCGACACCGTGATGAGCGTTGGCCGACAGCGCGCTGCCCTGACCGGTTTCGAAATACATCAGGTTTTGCCCGAGGGTGCCGCGATTAAGGCTCAGGCCGGCGTCATAACCCTCCTGCAAGACATTCAGATTGATACCGAAACTGGCGTTGGCCGCTTCGGTGCCGGCAATCGACTGGAACACCAGGTCCAGCGGCACGCCCCGGTTGATCGCCTCGATCGAGGTGGTGACGTGGGTGAGCACGCAGGCTTGAGTCGGAATGTCGTAGCGCTGGATGATCGCGTCGAGCATTTCCAGCATCGCGCAAATCGAGGCAATGCTGTCGGTGGCCGGGTTGATGCCGATCATCGCATCGCCGTTGCCGTAGAGCAGGCCGTCGAGAATGCTCGCGGCGATGCCGGAGGGTTCGTCGGTCGGGTGGTTCGGTTGCAGACGCGTGGATAGGCGCCCGCGCAGGCCGAGAGTGCCGCGAAATTTCGTCACCACGCGGATCTTCTGCGCGACCAATACCAAATCCTGCACGCGCATGATTTTCGACACGGCGGCGACCATTTCCGGCGTCAGGCCGGGGGCGAGGTTGCGCAGGCTGGTTTCATCGGCGGCGTCACTGAGCAACCAGTCGCGGAAACCGCCGACGGTGAGGTGGCTGACCACGGCGAAGGCCTGTTTGTCTTGGGTGTCGATGATCAGTCGAGTGACTTCATCTGATTCGTAGGGGATCAGCGCTTCTTGCAGGAAATGCGTGAGCGGGATGTCGGCCAGCGCCATTTGTGCCGCCACGCGTTCGCCATCATTGAGCGCGGCGACACCGGCGAGGAAATCCCCGGAGCGCGCCGGGCTGGCCTTGGCCATGACGTCCTTGAGGCTGTCGAAGCGATAGGTCTGGGCGCCGACGGAATGGGCGAATGCGGCCACGATATCCTCCTGTAAACGATAATCCCCTGTAGGAGCTGCCGCAGGCTGCGATCTTTTGATCTGGCTTTTAAAAGATCAAAAGATCGCAGCCTGCGGCAGCTCCTACAGGGTTCCAGCACAGTGCCTGAATGGGCGCTGTGCACTTTTATATGTCAGCTAGATACCTTCGAGCATAGCGTCTGTCGGTGCATCGGCGCGTTGCTTGGCGGTCAACTGGAAATACAGATAGCCAGCGGCCATAAAGCCAAGGAACACACAGCCGATCAGCGTGTTGAACCACGCCATCGCCACCAGACACACCACCGCCAGAAACAGTGCAATCGCCGGCACCACCGGATAACCCGGCGCGCGGAAGGTGCGTTCCAGGTTCGGCTCGGTTTTGCGCAGTTTGAACAGGCTGAGCATGCTGATGATGTACATCACGATCGCGCCGAACACCGACATGGTGATCATCGCGGCGGTCAGGGTCATGCCTTGCAGGTTAACCAAACCATCGCTGTAGATTGCCGCCATGCCGATCACGCCACCGGCCAGAATCGCCCGGTGCGGGGTCTGGAAGCGCGAGAGTTTGGCCAGCCCTTTAGGCAGATAACCGGCGCGGGCGAGGGCGAAAAACTGCCGCGAGTAACCGAGGATGATCCCGTGGAAACTCGCCACCAGCCCGAACAGGCCGATCCACACCAGCATGTGCATCCACGTCGAGTTATTGCCGACCACCGCTTTCATCGCCTGCGGCAGCGGATCGTTGATGTTCGACAGCTGACGCCAGTCGCCAACGCCGCCAGCCATGACCATCACGCCGATGGCCAGAAACACCAGGGTCAGAATGCCGCTGACGTAAGCCTTGGGAATCGTCCGTTTCGGGTCTTTGGCCTCTTCGGCGGCCATCGCCGCGCCTTCGATGGCGAGGAAGAACCAGATCGCGAACGGTATCGCCGCGAAGATCCCGGGGATCGAGGCCATGGTGAATTCGTTGGAGCCCGACCAGCCATTCAATACAAAATTACTGAAGCTGAAGCCCGGCGCCACCACGCCCATGAATACTAAAAGCTCGGCAACGGCCAGTACGGTGACCACCAGTTCGAAGGTCGCAGCAATGCTGACGCCGAGTATATTCAGGGTCATGAACACGAAATACGCGCCGACCGCCGCGATCTTCGGATCAAGCTCTGGGTATTGCACATTTAGATAGGCGCCGATGGCCATGGCAATCGCCGGTGGCGCGAAGACAAACTCGATCAGCGTGGCGATGCCGGCGATCAATCCGCCTTTCTCGCCGAACGCCCGACGGCTGTAGGCAAACGGCCCGCCGGCGTGTGGGATAGCGGTGGTCAATTCGGTGAAGCTGAAGATGAAGCAGGTGTACATGGTCGCGACCATCAACGCCGTGACCAGAAAACCCAGGGTGCCGGCGGTGCCCCAGCCGTAACTCCAGCCGAAGTACTCGCCGGAAATCACCAGGCCGACGGCAATGCCCCAGAGGTGCAGGGTGCCGAGTGTGGGTTTGAGCTGTGTGGTTGAAGTCATAAGTCCTCGCTGTCTTTTTATTGTTCGATTTTTTGGACTTTCGGGTGATGCGGTTGGGGTGGATGGGGCTGTTCACGCAGCGGCAGTTTTTCTGCAAATCCTGAATGACGGGTACGCAAGGGCCGTGCCAGAGCGGCCAGGCATGTTGTGGGTGGTGTTATTAAGGACGCCTTCGCTGGCAAGCCATGCTCCTACAGATCCTGCGTAACCCTGTAGGAGCAAAGCTTGCTCGCGAACGCCGTTAAACGATCAAAAGTCGGGCTTAGAAGAAACCCAACGGATTGATGTCGTAGCTCACCAGCAGGTTTTTCGTTTGCTGATAGTGATCGAGCATCATCTTGTGCGTCTCACGCCCCACGCCGGACTTCTTGTACCCGCCAAACGCGGCATGCGCCGGATACAGGTGGTAGCAGTTGGTCCACACACGACCAGCCTTGATCGCGCGGCCCATGCGGTAGGCGCGGTTTATGTCGCGAGTCCACAGACCGGCACCGAGGCCGAACTCGGTGTCGTTGGCGATCGCCAGCGCTTCTGCTTCGTCCTTGAACGTGGTGATGCTCACCACTGGCCCGAAGATTTCTTCCTGGAACACGCGCATCTTGTTGGTGCCCTTGAGCAGGGTCGGCTGGATGTAATAGCCGGTCGACAGATTGCCCTCGAGTTTTTCCACCTTGCCGCCGGTCAACAGCTCGGCGCCTTCGCCCTTGGCGATTTCCAGGTACGAAAGAATCTTGTCGAATTGTTGCTCGGAGGCCTGCGCGCCGACCATGGTGTCGGTGTCCAGTGGATCGCCACGTTTGATTTGCAGGACTTTCTTCATCACGACGGCCATGAACTCGTCGTAGATCGATTCCTGTACCAGTGCGCGCGATGGGCAGGTGCAGACTTCGCCTTGGTTGAAGAACGCCAGCACCAGACCTTCAGCGGCTTTCTCAATGAACGTCGGCTCGGCCTGCATGATGTCTTCGAAGAAGATGTTCGGCGATTTGCCACCGAGTTCCACGGTCGACGGAATGATGTTCTCCGCCGCGCATTTCATGATGTGCGAGCCAACCGGGGTCGAGCCGGTGAAGGCAATCTTGGCGATGCGTTTGCTGGTCGCCAGCGCTTCGCCGGCCTCTTTGCCATAGCCCTGAACAATGTTCAGTACGCCCGGCGGCAGCAGATCGCCGATCAGTTCCAGCAACACGGTGATGCCCAGCGGGGTTTGCTCGGCAGGCTTGAGTACCACGCAGTTACCGGCGGCCAGCGCTGGTGCGAGTTTCCACGCGGCCATCAGGATCGGGAAGTTCCACGGGATGATCTGCCCGACCACGCCCAGCGGTTCATGAATGTGATACGCCACAGTGTTGCCGTCGATTTCGGCAGCGCTGCCTTCCTGGGCGCGCAGGCAACCGGCGAAGTAGCGGAAATGGTCGGCGGCCAGCGGGATGTCGGCGTTGAGGGTTTCGCGGATGGCTTTGCCGTTGTCCCAGGTTTCGGTGATTGCCAGCAGTTCGAGGTTCTGTTCGATGCGGTCGGCGATTTTCAGCAGGATCAGCGAGCGCGCCTGCACGGAAGTGGAACCCCATGCATCGGCTGCGGCGTGAGCGGCGTCCAGTGCCTTGTCGATGTCTTCGGCAGTGGAGCGCGGGAATTCGGCAATCGGCTGGCCATTCACTGGCGAGGTGTTGGTGAAGTACTGACCTTTGACAGGCGCGACGAACTCGCCGCCGATGTAGTTACCGTACTTGCTCTTGAACGAGACTTTGGCGCCTTCAGTACCGGGGTGAGCGTAACGCATGATGATGTTCTCCTTGGCTTTGTACTTATTAGAGAAACGCGCAAGTGCGCTTGCTATAAGCGTAGAGCAAGGGTCGGGCCACTGCCGCGCGGAGCCGTGAAATCAAGGGGTTGGCAGGTTTTTGTCGGACGAGCGGAATGGCGCTGTGACGCTATCGGTACAGGCGGGGTGACAGTTTGTACCGCTTTTGGCACAGCCTGTGACCGGGCAGTCTTGCCAGCATTGCATTGGTGCGTGAGCTGGAGGATGCTCAACCCACAGCAACCCCTATAGGAGCTGCCGAAGGCTGCGATCTTTTGATTTTGCTTTTTTGCAGATCAAGATCAAAAGATCGCAGCCTGCGGCAGCTCCTACACGGGGAATATGGAGAACAATAAGAAATGCACGACAACCATTTGAGTCGCCATGCCCAGCAGGTTCTCACCGTCAGTCAGGGCAAACCGCACCTGCACGGGCCTGGAGCTGATCCGTCGATTGCCCGGTCGTGGCTGCGCTGTCTTGAGGACTATCACCTCGACCCGGCGCTAAGCATCGCGCCGACCGTGCTTGAACACGGGCGTGTCCTCGAAAGCCGTGAGCGTTTGCAACAAGTCCTGCAGATCGCCGGCAATGAAATGAGCAGCCTCCATCAACAGCTTTCCGGCGCCGGCCACGCGGTGTTGCTGACCGACGCGCGCGGGGTGATCCTCAATTGCGTCACCGCACCCGCTGAACGGAAAATTTTCGAACGTGCCGGCCTCTGGCTCGGTGCCGACTGGAGCGAAGCCTGCGAAGGCACCAATGGCATCGGCACCTGCCTGGTCGAGCGTCAGGCGCTGACCATTCATCAGGACGAACACTTTCGCGGTCGCCACACCGGCCTGACCTGTTCGGCGAGCCCGGTGTTTGATCCGCATGGCGAACTGCTGGCGGTGCTCGACGTGTCCTCGGCCCGTCACGATGTCTCGCGGCAGAGCCAGTTCCACACCATGGCGCTGGTCAATCTGTCGGCGAAGATGATCGAGAGCTGCTACTTCCTGCGCTGTTTCGATAACCAATGGTTGCTGCGTTTCCACTTGCAGGCCGAGTCGGTCGGGCTGTTCAGCGAAGGTTTGCTGGCGTTTGACGGCGAAGGGCGGATCAGCGCGGTTAATCAGAGTGCGCTGAACCTGCTCGGGCATATTCGCGGTGGGCTGCTCGGGAAACCGGTCGAGGCGTTTTTCGATTGCTCGCTGGATGAGTTGCTCGGCCGCGCCAGCGCGAATGCCAGCGCCAGTTGGCCGCTGCGCACCCGTGACGGGCGCCATCTGTTTGCTGTGTTGCGCGGTGAATCGCGTAAACCCGCGCCGATCATGCCGCTGGCAAAAATTATCGAAGCGCCGCGCCTGTCCGGGATCTGCCTGGGTGACGCCGCGCTGCAAGCGGACTTTCGCAAAGCACTGCGCGTGTTCGAGCGGGATGTGCCGCTGCTGATCAATGGCGAAACCGGCTCGGGTAAAGAGGCGTTCGCCAAAGCTGTGCACCAGGCCAGTCAGCGCTCGGACAAAGCCTTTGTCGCGCTCAACTGTGCGGCGATCCCTGAAAGTCTGATTGAAAGCGAGCTGTTCGGTTATCGCGGCGGCAGTTTTACCGGTGCAAGAAAGGATGGCATGCGCGGCAAGTTGCAGCAGGCCGATGGCGGCACGTTGTTCCTCGATGAGATTGGCGATATGCCGTTGGCCTTGCAGACGCGTTTGTTGCGGGTGCTGGAGGATCGGCAGGTGGTGCCGATCGGTGGCGAACCGGAATCGGTCAACGTGCGCATCATCAGCGCGACGCACCGCAATCTGTTGGCGCGGGTTGAGGACGGCAGCTTTCGCGAGGATTTGTATTACCGCTTGAACGGGCTGGAAGTGGCGTTGCCGGCGCTGCGCGAACGCAGTGATAAATCGCAGTTGCTGGATTTTCTGCTGGCCGAAGAGGCGGGCGGCGAAACGATCCTGATCGAAGAGCCGGCGCGGCAGGCGTTGCTGGCGTTCAACTGGCCGGGGAATGTGCGGCAGTTGCGTAATGTGCTGCGCACGTTGGCGGCGTTGTGTGATGAAGGGCGGATCGGGCTTGAGGATTTGCCGGTGATGATTCGGCAGGTGCGGGTGGCGGTTTTGCAACCTGATGTATCTGAGCATCCATTGGAAGATGCTGAGCGGGTTGCGCTGCTTAAAACGCTGGAACAGACGCGCTGGCACATGACGCATACGGCTGAGCAGTTGGGGGTTAGCCGTAATACGCTTTACAGAAAGCTGCGTAAGCATGGGATTGAGCGGCGGGTCAGTTAGAAGGCCCTCACCCTAGCCCTCTCCCAGAGGGAGAGGGAACTGACCGAGGTGTTCTGGCGATTTACGCCGACCTGAATTATCCAGCCGAACTCTGGATATGAAAGCAACACAGATCGGCGCCCTCTCCCTCGGGAGAGGGGACTGACCGAGGTGTTCTGGCGATTTACGCCGACCTGAATTATCCAGCCGAACTCTGGATATGAAAGCAACACAGATCGGCTCCCTCTCCCTCGGGAGAGGGCTGGGGTGAGGGGCGACAATCCACAGCCGAACACAAATGCCATTCCCGCCCCATCACCTAAAGAGTGCGATTTCCCCCTCCCTACGCTAACCTGCGGCCATGTTTTACGAGGTCGACTATGCACATTCATATTCTGGGTATCTGCGGGACTTTCATGGGCTCGATGGCGGTTCTGGCCAAAGAGCTGGGCCATCACGTGACCGGCTCCGACGCCAACGTCTATCCGCCGATGAGCACGCAGCTTGAAGCCCAAGGCATTCAACTGACGCAAGGTTACGACCCGGCGCAGCTCGATCCGGCACCGGATCTGGTGGTTATCGGCAACGCCATGTCGCGCGGTAATCCGGCGGTGGAATATGTGCTGAACAAAGGCCTGCCGTACGTTTCCGGCCCGCAGTGGCTGGCTGATCACGTGCTGCAAGGTCGCTGGGTGCTGGCGGTTGCCGGCACGCACGGCAAAACCACCACCAGCAGCATGCTCGCCTGGGTGCTGGAACACGCCGGCATGAGCCCGGGTTTCCTCATCGGTGGTGTGCCGCAGAATTTCTCGGTGTCGGCGCGACTGGGCGGTACGCCGTTCTTCGTGATCGAGGCCGACGAATACGACAGCGCGTTCTTCGACAAGCGCTCGAAGTTCGTTCACTACCGTCCGCGCACCGCGATCCTCAATAACCTTGAGTTCGATCACGCCGACATCTTCCCGGATCTGCCGGCGATCGAGCGGCAATTCCATCACCTGGTGCGGACCATTCCAAGTGAAGGCCTGGTCATCCACCCGACCACCGAGCCTGCCTTGCAGCGGGTGATCGAAATGGGTTGCTGGACACCGGTGCAGACCACCGGTGCTGGCGGGCAGTGGCAGGTCAAACTGTTGAGCGAAGACGGTTCGGCATTTGAGGTGATGTTTGAAGGCGTGTCGCAAGGCACTGTCGAGTGGGAACTGACCGGCCAGCACAACGTTGCCAACGCCTTGGCAGCTTTGGCAGCGGCGCGGCATGTTGGCGTGGTGCCATCGATGGGCATTGCCGGTTTGAGCGCGTTCAAGAACGTTAAGCGTCGCATGGAGAAAGTCGCCGAAGTGCGCGGCATCACCATTTACGATGACTTCGCTCACCACCCGACGGCCATCGCTACGACTCTCGACGGCCTGCGCAAACGCATCGGCGATGCTCCACTGATCGCGATCATCGAACCGCGCTCCAACTCGATGAAGCTCGGCGCCCACCGTGACGGCTTGCCGGCCAGCGTGGTCGATGCCGACCAAGTGATCTGGTACGCCCCGGCCAACCTCGGCTGGGATCTGGCTGGCACCGCCGCGTTGTGCACCGTGCCGTCGATTGTCAGCGATTCGCTGGAAGGCATCATCGAACGCGTGAAGAGCCAGGCCCAGCCCGGCACGCACGTGGTGATCATGAGCAACGGCGGCTTCGGCGGCCTGCACGGCAAACTCGCCGAGGCGCTGCAATGAACACTTTTTCGCAGGGCAACGGCCCGGAGCGCATCACGCTGGCGATGACCGGCGCCTCGGGCGCGCAGTACGGTTTGCGCCTGCTCGATTGTCTGGTGCGCGAAGATCGCGAAGTGCACTTTTTGATCTCCAAGGCTGCGCAGTTGGTGATGGCCACCGAGACTGATGTCACGCTGCCGCCGAAACCGCAGATGATGCAGGCGTTCCTCACCGAATACACAGGGGCGGCCGCCGGGCAGATCCGCGTGTATGGCAAGGAAGACTGGATGTCGCCGGTGGCTTCGGGCTCTGGCGCACCGGCAGCGATGGTCGTGGTGCCGTGCTCGACGGGCACGTTGTCGGCGATTGCCACGGGCGCCTGCAACAATTTGATCGAACGCGCTGCGGATGTGACGTTGAAGGAGCGTCGCCAGTTGATTCTGGTGCCGCGTGAAGCGCCGTATTCGAGCATTCATCTGGAGCACATGCTCAAACTGTCGAACATGGGCGTGACCATTCTGCCGGCGTCGCCGGGTTTTTATCACCAGCCGCAGACGATTGATGATTTGATCGATTTCGTTGTGGCGCGGATTCTCAATCTGCTCGGTATTCCGCAGGACATGCTGCCGCGTTGGGGTGAGCATCATTTGAGCAGCGATGAATAAGCTGCTGCTGATCGGGCTGGTGGTGTTGCTGACCGGATGCGCCACGGCGCGCACCTTGGATGCGGCGAAACCGGGGGCGCCAGTGGTGTACTCCGGGACGCGGCTGGATTTGTATGCGATGAATGGCGGATGCTGCGCGATGGATCGGTTCGGGGCTGAAGCGCCGAGCTATCCGGGTGTGGATCTGCCGGGGAGTGCGTTGCTCGATACGCTGTTGTTGCCGTTGTCGCTTCTTACCGTGATCGGCGTGAGTTTTCAGGCAACAGGCGGATTGTAGTTAGACAGATCGTTCCCACGCTCCGCGTGGTAACGCCTCCGGTGACGCTCTGCGTCACGCTTTGGGACGCAGAGCGTCCGTGGCTGCATTCCCACGCAGAGCGTGGGAACGATCATGCGGCGGAAGATTATTTGCCGAGTTTGCGCAAATCATCCGACTCAATCACCCGAACCCCATCCTGTTCTTCCAGCGCCAATCGCCACATCGCCCGCGCCAGTTGGCACGCTTCGATGCCGCGATATTTACCCGGAATCAGCTTCGACAACGGCCCGGCTAATTGCTCGGCCAGACGCGGTTCAGTGCGTTCGCCCAACAACAGCGAAGGCCGGCAAATGGTCAGCTGCGGCCAGTCCTGCGCGCGCAGTGCCTGCTCCATTTCGCCTTTGACGCGGTTATAGAACACCGATGACTTCGGATCCGCGCCGATCGCGCTGATCACGATCAGATGCCGCGCGCCCATCTCCCGCGCGCGCTTGGCAAACGCCACGACCATGTCCAGATCGACCGCGCGAAACGCCGCTTCGGAGCCTGCCTGTTTGATCGTCGTACCGAGGCAGCAATAGGCGATATCGACGCGGCCGCTGAGTTGCGGCAGAAACGCCTGTGGATCGCCGACCGGGTTTTCCAGGTGCGGATGTTCCGCCAATGGCCGACGCGACGGGGCGAGCACGCGAGAAATCGTTGGCTCGTTGAGCAAACGGTCGAGTAGATGTTCACCGGTCAAACCGGTGGCTCCGGCAAGCAATACGTGCTGAGGCGTCAAGTACATAGTGTCTCTCCCTTGATACTGTTCAGCTTAGTTGCTCTTTGTCGCTCCGTCGTTCAATGCAGCACTTTGCAAAGCTTTTCTTGCTTGTTGTTTGCGCAGCGTTTGCCAGTGCGACAGCACGGTTTTCGGCGCCCAGATCTGCGGCTCCGAGGCTTCGAAATTGTCCGCCAGTTCACGCTCGGCGACGGTGGCCTTGGCCAGTTTGAAGGCTTGCTCCAGATCATCGGTCTGGTTCAGTGCCTGGGCGAACAGTGCATCGCCGAAGTAGGTGAAATTGGCCTCTTCCGAGCAACCGAAGGACACCCGATCGGCGCGCGAGGCGGTCATGATCAGCGTGCGTTCGTCTTTCAGCGCCGGGATGAAACCGCCGGAGTAGCAAGAGGAAATCACGATGATTTTGTCGCGGTTTTTCAGCGGCGCGAGCACAGCGGCGAGTTCGTCAGCGGGCAGGTCGGCCAGTTCCATGCGCGGTTGATCGAGCACCAGTTCATGTTCGGCGGTGCCGTGGCTGGTCAGGTAGATAAACAGCAGATCTTCCGGGCCAGTACGTTCAGCGAGGGTTTGCGCGGCACGGCGCAGGTTCTCGCGGGTGGCCATCGGTCGGTCGGCGAGGTGGTCGCGATGGTTGACCAAGCGGATCTGGCCATAAGCACCGAACCGCGTGCGGAGCATATTGGCGACGAAGTCCGATTCGCGCAGGAACACGCTTTGCTTGCCGTCGCCGCCTAGAGTCAGCGTGTACAACTCGACGGCCGGGGTTGACGCCGGGATGGCGGCCAACGCTTCATCGAGCAAACGGCCCTGCGCGAGCAAACCGAGTTCGAGGGTGTCGGGCAACAGCTTGCCATCGGCGTCACGCACGCGCTGGCCGTTGATCCAGGTGCCGCTCATGACGCTGCCATCGGTCAGCACCAACGTGCCGCGCCCTGCGTAGCTGTCGTTGTCGAAACCGCCGATGTAGAAACTGCCATCAGACAGATTCAAACGGCCCGGCCCGCTGAAGCGCCAATCGCTGAACGAGCCGATGTAATGGCTGCCGTCGGCGCCGATCAGTTCGCCCTTGCCGGTCAGCGCGCCTTCTTTGAACTGGCCGAGCCAGACATCGCCGTCAGCGTTTTCGTAGCGGCCCTTGCCGTGCAATTGATTGTTCTTGAAGCCGCCGACGTAGATGTCACCGTCAGCGCTGTTGAACGTGCCATTGCCTTCCAGCTGACCGTTGACGAAATGCCCGCTGAACGTGTTGCCGCTGGAGTCGCCACGCTGGCCTTCGCCGTTGGGTTTGCCGTGGGCGAACTGGCCTTGATAGGAGCTGCCGTCGTCCATTTCCAGACGACCGAGTCCGGAATACTGGTCAGCCTTGAACTCGCCACGGTAGGTCATGGCGTTTTCTTTCAGCGTGCCTTCACCGTCGCGTCGGCCCTGTTTGAAACCACCGGTGTAGCTGCTGGCGTTGGTGGTCAGGCTGCCCTGACCGTCGAACAAGCCTTGCTGGAACTGGCCGCGATAGACCTCGCCATTGCTGCCGTGCCATTCGCCCTGACCATGCCACTGACCTTTGTCGAATTGCCCGGCGTACCAACTGCCATTGGGATAATCGACGCGCCCCTGACCTTGCAGCAAGCCATCGACCAGTTCGCCACGATAGCGTCCGCCGTCCGGCAGACGCGCATCCGGGGGCAACAGCGATTCGCCGTCGCCGCACGCGGTGAGCATCAGGGTCAAGGCAATGGGTGCGAGGGAAGCGAGTGAGCGCATAGCGGGATCCGGGCAATTAGGCGACCGAGTATGCCGCAGCTATGCGTCGCATATATAGAGACGTGACGCGAAACAGCGTGCGCTGCTTCGCATCCGGAACGCTTAGACGAAGCAGAGCGACAGTGGCTCAGCGATATAGGCCGGTTTGTCCGAGCCTTCTATCTCCAGCGTTGCGGTGGCTTTGAGCAACCACTGGCCGGGTTTTTTCTCGGTCACTTCGCCCAGATCGACCTTGAGACGAACTTTCGAATTGACCTTCACTGGCTGGATGAAACGCACGCTGTCCAGACCGTAGTTGACGACCATCTTCACGCCTTGCGGCAGGACGAGGATGTCTTCCATCAATTTCGGGATCAGCGACAACGACAGGAAACCGTGGGCAATGGTGCTGCCAAATGGCGTTTGCGCGGCTTTGACCGGGTCGACGTGAATGAACTGATAATCCCCGGTGGCTTCGGCGAACAGGTTGATGCGCTCCTGATCGATGGTGAGCCATTCGGAACGTCCGAGTTCCTTGCCGACATAATCTTTGAGCTCTGCAACTGGAACGTAGGGCATTGAGACTCTCCTTGGGTTCATCGGTTTTATAGTTTTTCAGGTCGGGGATTTGACCGCCCTGCGAACCACTGTAGATCAACATGGCAATTTGCTGCGGTCAACTGACCATGCTTTTGGCGAATGCCGATCCATAGCGCAGGCGTGCTTATAATGCCGGCGATGAACGGGAGAGAGACGGGGAGAGAAGTCGGATGTTGTTACGTGGCCTGACCATGCTGGTGCTGTTTCAACTGCTCGGCACGGCACTCAATCATTTGCTGTTGCCGGTGCTGCCGGGGCCGATTATCGGCCTGCTGCTGTTGCTGATCTTCCTGATCATTCGCGGTGAAGTCGGCGAACCGCTGAACCTCGCGGCCGGCAGTCTGCTGCGTTATCTGCCGTTGCTGCTGGTGCCGCCAGCGGTGGGGGTGATGGTGTATGCGAGCGACATTGCCGCTGATTTTTGGGCAATCGCCGGTGCGCTGGTGTTGTCGCTGGTCTTGTCGATGGCCTTCGCCGGTGTGCTGATGCAGCGCATGGTCAAGCGTCACGCGCCGCCGTCGGAGGAGTCCTGATGCTCTTCGATTGGCAAGGTGCCTGGGCCTCCGTAATCCATCATCCATTGTTCGGCATCGGCATCACCCTCGGCGCCTATCAACTGGTGTTGGCGGCGTTCGAGAAAACCCGCTGGATCTTTCTGCAACCGGTGCTGGTCTCCATGCTGTTGGTGATCGGCGTATTGGTCGGCTGCGGCCTGACCTACGCCGAATACCGCAAGAGCACCGAGATCCTCAGCATTCTGCTCGGCCCGGCGACCGTGGCACTGGCGGTGCCGCTGTATCTCAACCTGCGGCGCATTCGCCAATTGTTCTGGCCGATTTTTACTACGCTGGTGATAGGCGGGGTGGTCGCTACCGGCATGGGCGTGCTGTTGGGCTGGTGGTTCGGCGCCGAGCACATGATCTTGATGACCATGGCGCCGAAGTCGGTGACCTCGCCGATCGCCATGCTGGTCGCCGAACAGATCGGCGGCGTCGCGGCGCTGGCAGCGGTATTCGTGTTGATCACCGGGGTGATCGGCGCGATTTTCGGCCCGGCGCTGTTGACCCGTCTGGGCGTACACAGCCCCGAAGCGCGCGGCATGGCGCTGGGCATGACCGCCCACGCGGTCGGCACCTCGGTGGCGTTGCAGGAAAGTGATGAGTGCGGCGCGTTTGCGGCGCTGGCGATGAGTCTGATGGGCGTGGCCACGGCGGTGTTCCTGCCGTTGGCGGTGTCGATGGTGGTGTAAGGAAATGTCTATGAGTCTGCCGCTTTTTCCGCTGAACACAGTGCTGTTTCCCGGCTGCAACCTCGACTTGCAGATCTTCGAGGCGCGCTACCTCGATATGATCGGCCGCTGCATGAAGCAGGGCGGCGGTTTCGGCGTGGTGTGCATTCTGCAGGGCAGCGAAGTCGGGCTGGCGCCGGAGGGCTATGCGCTGGTCGGTTGCGAGGCGCGCATCACCGATTTCCAGCAACAGGACAACGGCTTGCTGGGGATTCGCGTGCAGGGCGGGCGGCGTTTCAACGTGTTGCGCACTGAAGTGCAGCGCGATCAGTTGATTCTTGCCGACGTCGAATGGCTCGACGATGAACCCGAGCAACCGCTGCAGGACGAGGACGCCGATCTGGTCGCGCTGCTCAAAGCGCTGGCCGAACACCCGATGGTCGAAGCGCTGAACATGGGCACTGACGCGCTCGGTCAGCAGTCGTTGGCCAATCAGTTGGCGTATCTGCTGCCGTTCGCCGAAGAAGACAAGATCGATCTGCTGCAACTCGACGATCCGCAACAGCGACTGGATGCGATCCAGGCGCTGCTTGATGAGTTGCAGGGCGAGTTGTTTGCCTGAAACATCGTAAAAGATCGCAGCCTGCGGCAGCTCCTACACTGTTTGATTTCACATGCGCGCGATGTGTCGGGCGTGAAATGAAATCCCATGTAGGAGCTGCCGAAGGCTGCGATTTTTTGATCTTCAATACGCGTAACGCAACATCGTGTTCGGCAAATGCCTAAACACAAACAAACTGAACAACACCAGCAACGCTGGCAAAATCAGCCACCAGACCTTGAACGGCATGGCATTCAGCGGCTCTTTGCGCTGGCTCAACCACAACCCCGCCGCACACACGCACGCCGCGAGCATCGCGCCGGCGAGAATATCCGTCGGCCAATGCGCCCCCAGATACACCCGCGACAAGGCAATCGACAGAGCCGGAATGCAACCGACAAACAGCCAGGTCAGGCGCATGCGTGGCGGTTGGCCGCGACCAGCCAACACCGCGAGCACCAGAAACAGCGCGAACGACCCCGACGCGTGGCCGCTCGGCATGCTGTAACTGGTCAGCGGATCACTCAGTACTTCCGGACGCACCCGCGCGAAAAACATCTTGGTGCCGGTATTGAGCATCGCTGTGCAGAGCAACACGCCGCCGGCAAAGATTGCCTGGCGCCATTGCCGGCACAGCAGCAACAGACCGGTGAGCAGGGCGCTGAACATCAGCATGTTGCGGAATTCGCCGATCAGGGTGAACGTCACCGCGATCTCATCGAGCAGCGGCTGGCGATGCTCCTGCACCAGCGTCATCACGCCTTGGTCGAGCGCCGTCAGGTACGGGTAACCAATGAACAGGCCAATCAGAATCAACAGGCTCATGCTGCTGATCCAGATCGTCGCGCGACGATGGCGGCGCAGGCTGCTGTTGACGCTGAGGCCGACCATGACCGCAATGCTTGCCGCGACTATCCCGGCCTGTAGCCAGAAACCTTCCGGCAGCGGCAGACGAATCGCCGCGCCAGTGGCCCAGCCTGGCAGCAGATAGGCGACGCTCCAGCCGGCGGCGGCCAGAAGACTGACGGCGGCAAAACGCGGGAACGGCATGTCGCACATGCCGGCGACCATTGGCAGCATTGGTCGCAACGGGCCGATAAAGCGACCGACCAGCAGACTGGCGATGCCATATCGCTGGAAATAGCTTTCTGCGCCGGCCATCCATTCCGGGTGATGGCGCAAGCCCGGCAGACGGCGGATGTTCTGGTGGAAGTGGCGACCGAGGAAATACGAAATCGCATCGCCGAGAATCCCGCCGAGGAAACCCAGCAGCAAGGTTTCGCTCAACGACAGCGCACCGCTGCCGGCCAACACGGCCACGGCAAACAACAACACCGTGCCGGGCACGATCAATCCGGCAATCGCCAGGCATTCCACGCAGGCAACAATGAACACCGCTACGGCCAGCCACTCCGGATTGGCCGCCAGCCAACCGGTCACGCTATCGAGCCATGGGCCCATACCAAAAAACTCCAAACCATTGATGATCCCCTGTAGGAGCTGCCGAAGGCTGCGATCTTTGTTTTTAAAAGATCAAAAGATCGCAGCCTTCGGCAGCTCCTACAGGGGTTTGTGTTTACAGCAAAAAATAATCCCGGCCTTCGACCTGACCGCGGCGCAGCGGGTTCCGCGTGCACCATTGCGCATAAGCGCCGTCGACGAAGCGGTACATCAGGTGTTCGTCACGGCCATGGGGGATGCCCAGTCGCGTGGTTTGAACAATCTGCGACGGCGCCGGGCCGGTGTCTTCGACCAGAATCAATTCGTGATCGAAACGCTTGGCGTCCCACATCGGCACCTTTAACCCCAGCGCCTTGCACAGCAAAGTCTGCCCGGCACAGAGTTTCTGCGACGGTCGCGCACGCCCTTGAGCGTCAGGATTGTTCAGCAGCATCTGCGCCAGGCTCGCCGGCCCGCTGACTTCATCGACCCATGGATAGGCCGATTTAATCAGCACGGCATTGCCCGGGCCCTGTGCGCTGAAATTCAGCGAATCACCGCCTCGGGCGTAATACATATAGATGTGTCCGCCATCCAGAAACAAAGCCTTACGCTTTTCTGTGTAACCGAGCGAGGCATGGCTGCCTTTCTCTGCGCAGTAATAGGCTTCGGTTTCGATGATCCGCGCGCTCAGCCAAAGACCGCCAACGCGATGGCGAATGACTTTGCCGAGCAGATCCTTGGCGAGGACTTGTGCGTCACGGTCGAAAAAAGCGTCGGCAAGCCCCGCAGGCTGGCGCTCGGCGCTGGCGCGAACAGTCAGGTTGGACATGGCAAACGATGTTTATCCGGGCTGATGAGGTCGTGATGATAACAATTCAATGCTTAATTACGGCTGAACGTCGGCAAATTGCAGTCCATTTCGACCATCCGCCCGTCACCGCTGTTAGTCCCGGGACGCGACAGCTATAATCTGCCGCTTTCCTCTTTGCCAAGACCCCAGCAGACCATGACTGAGTCCGTTCTTGACTACATGACCCGATTGGGTCGCGCCGCCCGCGAAGCTTCCCGGGTCATCGGCCGTGCCAGCACCGCGCAGAAAAACCGCGCCCTGCAGGCTGCTGCCAATGCCTTGGACGCCGCTCGCGCCGAGCTTGCTGCAGCCAATGAGCAGGATCTGGCCGCCGGTCGCGCCAATGGTCTGGAACCGGCACTGCTGGAGCGTCTGGAACTGACCCCGGCGCGCATCGACGGCATGATCGTCGGCCTGCGTCAGGTGGCAGCGCTACCGGATCCGGTCGGCGCGATCCGTGACATGAGTTTTCGCCCGTCGGGCATTCAAGTCGGCAAGATGCGCGTGCCGCTGGGCGTGATCGGGATCATCTATGAATCCCGGCCGAACGTGACCATCGATGCCGCCAGCCTGTGCCTGAAGTCCGGGAATGCGACGATTCTGCGCGGTGGCTCCGAAGCGATTCACTCCAACCGGGCGATTGCCGCGTGCATTCAGCGCGGACTGGCCGAGGCAGAACTGCCGGCGGCGGTGGTGCAAGTGGTCGAAACCACCGACCGTGCCGCCGTTGGCGCGATGATCACCATGCCTGAGTACGTCGACGTGATCGTGCCGCGAGGTGGCCGTGGCCTGATCGAACGCATCAGCCGCGATGCCCGTGTGCCGGTGATCAAACACCTGGACGGCATCTGCCATGTTTACGTGAGTGCCCACGCCGATCTGGCGAAAGCCCAGCGCATTGCCTTCAACGCCAAGACTTATCGTTACGGTATTTGCGGTGCGATGGAGACGTTGCTGGTCGATCAAACTGTTGCCAAGGATTTCCTGCCGGCGATGGCCGCTCGGTTCCGCGAAAAAGGCGTCGAACTGCGTGGTTGCGAGCGCACCCGGGCAATCATCGAAGCGGTCGCGGCCAGTGAAGACGACTGGAACACTGAATATCTGGCGCCGATTTTGTCGATCCGCGTGGTCGACGGGCTGGATCAGGCAATTGAACACATCAACCATTACGGCTCGCATCACACCGACTCGATCGTCAGCGAAAACCTCGCCGACACCCGCCGGTTTGTGGCGGAAGTCGACTCGGCGTCGGTGATGATCAACACCCCGACGTGCTTCGCCGATGGATTTGAATACGGATTGGGTGCCGAGATCGGCATTTCTACTGATAAGCTGCACGCCCGCGGCCCGGTGGGCCTCGAAGGACTGACCTGCGAGAAGTACATCGTGGTCGGTGATGGCCAGTTGCGCGGCCAGGCGACGGTCTGAGTTGACCGACCTCGACCTGACCACGGTGCCCGCCGGCAAAGACGTTCGACCTCAACGCATTGGCGTTCTGGGCGGCACGTTCGACCCGGTGCACATCGGCCATTTGCGCGGTGGGCTGGAAGTCGCCGAAGCGCTGGCGCTCGACGAGTTGCGCTTGATGCCGAACGCGCGGCCACCGCATCGCGGCATGCCGCAGGTGTCGGCGCAGGATCGGCTGGCGATGGTTGAATGCGCAGTGGCCGGCGTGCCGCCACTGCTGGTGGACGCCCGTGAGTTACAGCGGGACAAGCCGTCCTGGACTATTGATACCCTGGAGTTGATGCGCGCCGAAATGCCCGCCGAGACCCAGGTTTTTCTGCTTTTGGGCTGGGACGCATTTTGCGGCCTGCCCACTTGGCATCGCTGGGAAGAGTTGCTCCAGCATTGCCACATCCTGGTGCTACAGCGCCCGGACGCCGACAGCGAACCGCCGGATGCCTTGCGCAACCTGCTGGCAGCGCGTTCGGTGAGCGACCCGCTGGCCCTGAAAGGGCCGAGCGGACAGATTGCATTCGTCTGGCAGACACCGCTCGCGGTTTCCGCCACCCAGATCCGTCAACTGCTGGCCAGCGGTAAGTCGGTACGTTTCCTGGTGCCCGACGCGGTCCTGGCCTACATCGATGCGCACGGTCTATACCGTGCGTCGAACTGAACAAGGCGTGCTTCACTGATACGAATCACCGTGTCCCCAAGCCGCCGAATACACGAGCAAAACGAGTTTTATATGACTGACAAAGACGTAAGCAAAGTTAAGCGCAAAGGCACGTTCAAGAGCGCACCGCTGCCGGTCGAAGTAAAAACCGGCCCAGAGCTGGCTGGCGAAGAGCTGGTCAAAGTCGCTGTCGCTGCCCTTGAAGACGTCAAGGCGCAAGACATCCAGATCCTGGATGTTCGCGACAAGCAAAGCATCACCGACTTCATGATCATCGCCACCGGTACCTCCAACCGCCAGATCGGCGCGATGCTGGACAAGGTTCGCGAAGCGGTCAAAGCCCAGGGCGTCAAGCCATTGGGTGAAGAAGGCAAGGGCGACAGCGACTGGGTTCTGCTGGATATGGACGACGTGATCGTGCACATGATGACCGCCTCGGCGCGTCAGTTCTACGACCTGGAGCGTCTGTGGGCCGGCGCCGAGCAAAGCCGTGCGGCGGATGCAAAGCATCACAGCCCGGAAAACACCCACGAGCATTTCACCAAGCTCAACAAAGACCAGCTGTAAGGGATTGCTGTGCGACTGCGCCTGATCGCCGTCGGTTCACGCATGCCCAAATGGGTGGAAGAAGGCTGGCATGAATATGCCAAGCGTCTTCCTTCCGAGCTGGCGCTGGAACTGGTGGAAATTCCGCTCAACACCCGTGGCAAGAATGCCGACGTGGCCCGCTTCATCCGTCAGGAAGGCGAAGCCATGCTGGCCAAGGTCGGGCCGAATGAGCGAATTGTGACCCTCGAAGTCCATGGCAAGCCCTGGAGCACCGAGCAGCTTGCGGTCGAACTCGATCGTTGGCGGCTGGATTCGCGCACGGTCAATTTCATGGTCGGTGGCCCGGAAGGGCTGGCGCCGGAAGTCTGTGCCCGCGCTGATCAACGCTGGTCGTTGTCGCCGCTGACGTTGCCGCACCCGCTGGTGCGGATTCTGATCGGCGAACAGTTGTACCGTGCCTGGACCGTGCTGTCCGGTCACCCTTACCACAAGTAATCCTGCCCTCATGTCTCAGCCGATCCGCATCAAGGACCACGAAAAGGACGCACGCCTGGTGCGTAGCCGCGTCGTGTTCGGGGCCGTGGCGATTGTGCTGTTGATTGGCGTGTTGATCGCGCGGCTGTATTACTTGCAGGTGATCCAGTACGACTATCACTCGACGCTCTCGGAAAACAACCGCGTCCATGTGCAGCCCATTCCGCCTACGCGCGGGTTGATTTTCGACCGCAACGGCGTGGTGGTGGCGGACAACCGCCCGAGCTTCAGCCTGAGCATGACCCGCGAGCGTTCCGGCGACTGGCAGCAGGTGCTTGACGTCATCGTCGAAGTGCTTGAGCTGACGCCGGAAGACCGGGTGATTTTCGAAAAGCGCATGCGTCAGGGGCGCCGGCCGTTCGAGCCAGTGCCGATCCTGTTCGAGCTGAGCGAAGAACAGATCGCCCGCATCGCGGTGAATCAGTTCCGTCTGCCGGGCGTCGAAGTGGTGGCGCAATTGGTTCGTCACTACCCGCAGGGCGCGCATTTTGCGCACTCGGTGGGTTACATGGGGCGGATCAACGAGAAAGAGCTGAAGAGCCTCGATCCGGTCAACTACAGCGGCACCCACCACATCGGCAAGACCGGCATCGAGCGTTTCTACGAGCCGGAATTGCACGGTCAGGTCGGTTACGAAGAAGTGGAAACCAACGCCCGTGGCCGCGTGTTGCGCGTGCTCAAGCGTACCGATCCGATTCCCGGCAAAGACATCGTTCTGAGCCTGGACATCAAACTGCAGGAAGCCGCCGAAGCCGCACTGGGCGGTCGTCGTGGCGCGGTGGTTGCGCTCGATCCGAAGACCGGCGAAGTGCTGGCGATGGTCAGTCAGCCGAGCTTCGACCCGAACCTGTTCGTCACCGGCATCAGCTTCAAGGCTTACGCCGAGTTGCGCGATTCCATCGACCGGCCGCTGTTCAACCGCGTACTGCGTGGTCTGTACCCGCCGGGCTCGACGATCAAGCCTGCGGTGGCGATTGCCGGCCTCGATTCCGGGGTGATTACGGCGTCGAGCCGAGTGTTCGACCCGGGCTACTACATGCTGCCCAACTACGATCACAAATACCGTAACTGGAACCGCACCGGTGACGGCTTCGTCGACCTCGACACGGCGATCATGCGTTCCAACGACACCTACTTCTATGACCTCGCGCACAAGCTCGGCATCGATCGGTTGTCGGCTTACATGAACAAGTTCGGCATTGGCCAAAAGGTCTCGCTGGACATGTTCGAAGAATCCCCCGGCCTGATGCCATCGCGCGAATGGAAGCGAGCGACGCGCAAGCAGGCCTGGTTCCCGGGCGAAACCCTGATCCTCGGGATCGGCCAGGGCTACATGCAATCAACCCCGCTGCAATTGGCGCAGGCCACCGCGCTGGTCGCCAACAAAGGCATCTGGAACCGTCCGCATCTGGCCAAGTCCCTCGAAGGGCAGAAACCGGTGGACGAAAACCCGATGCCAGACATTGTTCTGCGCGATCCGTCGGACTGGAACAAGGTCAACCACGGCATGCAGCAGGTGATGCATGGCGCGCGGGGGACTGCGCGTAAAGCCGCGATCGGCGCGCAATACCGCATTGCCGGCAAGTCCGGTACCGCGCAAGTTGTGGCGATCAAGCAGGGTGAGAAGTACGACCGCTCCAAGGTTCAGGAGCGCCACCGCGACCACGCCTTGTTCGTCGGTTTCGCCCCGGCTGACGATCCGCGAATCGTTGTTTCGGTGATGGTCGAGAACGGTGAGTCCGGTTCCGGCGTTGCCGCGCCCGTAGTGCGTCAGGTCATGGACGCCTGGCTGCTCGATCCCGAAGGTCGATTGAAGGCCGAATACGCCAGCCCAATCAGTGCGGAGGCTACGGCCCGTGATGAATAATTTTGATCGCATGCTCTCTAGCGAGGATGTGATGCGTCGTCGTGCGACGTTGCTGCAACGTCTGCACATCGATGGCCCGTTGTTGATTCTGTTGCTGATCCTCGCCGCCGGCAGCCTGTTCGTGCTGTATTCAGCGAGTGGCAAGAGCTGGGATCTGCTGGCCAAACAAGCCACCTCGTTTGGCATCGGCCTGGTGTCGATGATCGTCATCGCCCAGCTCGAACCGCGGTTCATGGCGCGTTGGGTGCCGCTCGGTTATGTGGTCGGGGTGGTGCTGCTGATGGTCGTGGACATCATGGGCCACAACGCCATGGGCGCAACGCGCTGGATCAACATTCCCGGGGTGATCCGCTTCCAGCCCTCGGAATTCATGAAGATCCTGATGCCGGCGACCATTGCCTGGTACCTGTCCAAACGCACGTTGCCGCCGCAACTCAAGCACGTCGGTATCAGTTTGATGCTGATCGGTGTGCCGTTTGTGCTGATCGTCCGCCAGCCTGACTTGGGTACTTCGCTGCTGATTCTTGCTGGCGGCGCTTTCGTATTGTTTATGGGTGGCTTGCGCTGGCGCTGGATTCTCAGCGTGCTGGCGGCGGCGATTCCGGTGTCGGTGGCGATGTGGTTTTTCATCATGCACGACTACCAGAAGCAACGGATCCTGACGTTCCTCGATCCGGAAAGCGATCCGTTAGGCACCGGCTGGAACATCATTCAGTCGAAAGCGGCGATCGGCTCCGGCGGCGTGTTCGGCAAAGGCTGGCTGCTCGGTACTCAGTCGCACTTGGATTTTCTGCCGGAAAGCCACACCGACTTCATCATTGCCGTACTGGGCGAAGAGTTCGGCCTGGTGGGCATCTGCGCGTTGTTGCTGATCTATCTATTGCTGATTGGCCGGGGGCTGGTGATCACCGCTCAGGCGCAAACGCTGTTCGGTAAATTGCTTGCCGGTTCGTTGACCATGACGTTTTTTGTTTACGTTTTCGTCAACATCGGTATGGTCAGTGGCCTGTTGCCGGTTGTAGGGGTGCCGTTGCCGTTCATTAGCTACGGAGGAACTTCGCTGGTGACGCTGCTGTCAGCGTTTGGGGTTTTGATGTCGATCCATACCCATCGCAAGTGGATCGCACAGGTTTGAATAAGGTGAAGAGTTCAATGCAAGTAATGCGTGGCTGGGCGACTCGATGCGCGCCGTGGGTTGGCCTGGTTGGCCTCCTTGGGAGCGTGCAGGAAGCGCTGGCCGGCGAATACGAAGGCTCACCTCAGGTGGCCGAGTTCGTCGGTGAAATGACCCGCGATTATGGTTTCGCCGGTGAACAACTGATGGGTGTGTTCCGCGAGGCGCAGCGCAAGCAGTCGATTCTCGACGCCATCTCCCGACCTGCCGAGCGGGTCAAACAGTGGAAAGAATATCGCCCGATGTTCATCACCGACGCGCGCATCGCCCGTGGTGTGGACTTCTGGCGTCAGCACGAGGCTACGCTGGCCCGTGCCGAGCAGGAATACGGCGTGCCGGCACAAGTCATCGTGTCGATCATCGGCGTCGAGACCTTTTTCGGACGTAATACCGGTAATTTTCGGGTGATCGATGCCTTGTCGACGCTCGGTTTCGACTATCCTCCCCGTGCCGAATTTTTCCGCAAGGAACTGCGTGAATTCCTGCTGCTGGCGCGTGAGGAACAGGTCGATCCATTGACCCTCAAAGGCTCGTACGCCGGGGCGATGGGCTTGCCGCAATTCATGCCGAGCAGCTTCCGCGCCTACGCGGTGGATTTTGACGGTGACGGCCACATCAATATCTGGAACAACCCGGACGATGCGATCGGCAGCGTTGCCAGCTATTTCAAACGTCACGGCTGGGTCGCGGGTGAGCCCGTGGTCAGCCGCGCCGATGTCCGTGGCGAGCAGGTCGATGAAGGTCTGACCACCGGCATCGAGCCGACAAAAACGGTCGGAGAGTTGCGGGCGCTGGGCTGGTCAAGTCATGATGCGCTGCGCGATGATATGCCGGTTACTGCATTTCGCCTCGAAGGCGAGAACGGCCCTGAATACTGGATGGGCCTGAAGAATTTCTACGCGATCACGCGTTATAACCGCAGCGTGATGTACGCCATGGCCGTACATCAACTGTCTGAACAGCTGGTACAAGCACGGGGCGTCAAGTAATGCAGGCATTGCCTAACAATAAACCCCTGAAGCTGGTGGCCTTCGCTGCGTTGGCAGTACTGGTCGCCAGTTGCACGACCAGCCGTTCGCCGACGCCGAAAACAACCTCATCCACTGCTGTGCGTGCGCAGCCGGGTCTGGACATCAACCGTGCGCACAAAGACGGCGCACCGTGGTGGGACGTCGATGTCTCGCGTATTCCCGACGCCACACCGACCCTGCACACCGGCCCGTACAAGGCCAACCCGTACACCGTACTGGGCAAAACCTACTTCCCGTTGCAGGAATCCAAGACCTACGTCGCGTCTGGCACGGCGTCCTGGTACGGCACCAAGTTTCACGGTCAGAACACCGCCAACGGCGAGGTCTACGACCTGTACGGCATGAGTGCCGCCCACAAGACATTGCCACTGCCAAGTTACGTTCGGGTGACCAACCTGGACAATAACCGCACAGTGATTCTGCGGGTTAATGACCGTGGGCCGTTCTATTCCGATCGCATCATCGACTTGTCCTACGCCGCCGCGAAAAAACTCGGTTACGCCGAAACCGGCACTGCGCGCGTCAAGGTCGAAGGCATCGATCCGCAGCAATACTGGGCCGCCAAGGGCCGTCCGGCACCGCTGATGCTCAACGAGCCGCAGGTCGCGCAGAACAGCGCGCCGGTGATCACGGCCTCGGCCGGCACCGTCGAGCAATGGACGCCGCCACCGCAGCAACATGCCTCCGACACCGTCCCCGTGCCGATGAGTGCAAAAAAAAACGCTTCTGCAACAGCAACTGGCCAGTATCTGCAGGTGGGCGCGTTCGCCAACCCGGACGCTGCAGAACTCCTGAGGTCGAAGCTCAGCGGGATGGTGAGCGCTCCGGTGTTTATCAGCTCGATCGTGCGCAATCAGCAGACCCTGCATCGGGTTCGCCTGGGGCCGATCGGCTCGCCGGGTGAAATTGCCCAGGTGCAGAACAGCGTGCGCCTGGCCAACCTTGGTTCGCCAAGTGTGGTCACTGAATAAGTAGCAACGTAGAACTTGATTGACGGTTCACCAGCGATTGGGGGGTGAACCAGGTTGTTGGCTCGTCGAAGAACAAAAGCCCGGCAAGGGTGACTGGAGTGAGCAACTGAACCCGCGATGGCCCGTTAGAAAGCCATCTGATTAAATTTTGTCCGCAAGGGCAGTTTCCATTAGCGATTTCGAGAGACGGATGAACATCACCACCTTTGCCAAACGCCTGTGTCTGCTAGTCCCGCTGCTCCTCTCGCCAGCCGCCTTCGCGGCCGAGATGATGCCGTCGCCACCACAACTGGCCGCCAAAGCCTACGTTCTGATGGACGCCAGCAGCGGCAACGTGCTGGTAGAGAACAATGGTGACCAGCGTCTGCCACCGGCCAGCCTGACCAAACTGATGACCGCGTACATCGCGACCCTGGAAATCCGTCGCGGCCAGATCGGTGAAAACGATCCGGTGACCGTCAGCGAAAACGCCTGGCGCACCGGCGGTTCGCGGATGTTCATCAAGGTTGGCTCGCAGGTGACTGTCAGCGACCTGCTGCACGGCATCATCATCCAGTCCGGCAACGACGCCAGCGTCGCGCTGTCCGAGCACATCGCCGGCAGCGAAGACGCATTCGCCGACCTGATGAACAAGACGGTCACCGATCTGGGCATGACCAATACCCACTTCATGAACCCGACCGGTCTGCCAAACCCTGAGCACTACTCGTCGGCTCACGACATGGCGATTTTGGCCCGCGCGATCATCCACGAAGACCCGGCTCACTACGCGATCTACTCGCAGAAAGAGTTCTTCTGGAACGGCATCAAGCAGCCTAACCGCAACCTGCTGCTGTGGCGCGACAAGACCGTTGACGGTCTGAAAACCGGTCACACCGACGAAGCCGGCTACTGCATGGTGTCCTCGGCTGTACGTGACGGCCAGCGTCTGATCGCCGTGGTGTTCGGCACCAACAGCGAAGTGGCTCGCGCCGCTGAAACCCAGAAGCTGCTGACTTACGGTTTCCGCTTCTTCGAAACCCAGACCTTCTATCAGAAGGGCACCGAACTGGCTCAAGCCCCGGTGTGGAAAGGCACCACCAATCAAGTCAAGGCCGGCCTGGCTGAAGACCTGACCATGACCCTGCCAAAAGGCCAGCTGAAGAAGCTCGCTGCGAGCATGACCATGAACCCGCAACTGATCGCGCCTATCGCCAAGGGCGACGTGATCGGTAAAGTCGAAGTCAAACTGGAAGACAAGGTCGTGCACAGCGCTGACCTGATCGCTCTGGATGGCGTCGAGGAGGGTGGTATCTTCCGCCGCATGTGGGATAGCATCCGTCTATTCTTCTTCGGCTTGTTCAACTGATTTGTGTTGACCTGCATGGCCCCGCCCCGATCCGGTGCGGGGCCATGCGCGTTAACACGGCTTGCGCTCTAGAGGCCGTTACGCCATGACCGATACCGAAGTAAAGGCGCCAAAGATCGAATTCCCTGTAACGGATTATCCCGTTAAGGTGATCAGCGATACCGGTGTGGGCAACAAAGACAAGATCATCGACATCGTCAAAAAACACGCGACCATCAATGATGAGCGCATCGACGAGCGTCAAAGCACCAACGGCAAATACACCACCATCCAGTTGCACATCGTGGCGACCGATCAGGATCAGCTGTACAACATCAACAGCGAACTGCGGGCAACCGGTTTCGTGCACATGGTGCTGTGATGTCCGGCACGCTGGGCTTTCGTGAGCTCGGCCAGATGGCGTACGAGCCGGTCTGGCATGCCATGCAACGCTTTACCAACGAACGCGGCAGCGATGCCGCCGACGAAATCTGGCTCGTCGAACACCCGCCGGTGTTCACTCAGGGCCAGGCTGGCAAGGCCGAACACTTGTTGCTGCCGGGTGATATCCCGGTGGTGCAGGTCGATCGCGGCGGGCAAGTGACTTATCATGGCCCCGGCCAATTGGTCGCTTACCTGTTGCTGGATGTACGCAAGCTGGGTTTTGGCGTGCGTGATCTGGTCAGCCGCATGGAGCTTTGCCTGATCGAACTGCTGGCCAGCTACGGGGTAACCGCAGCGGCCAAGCCAGATGCTCCCGGCGTCTACGTCGACGGAGCGAAAATCGCTTCTCTGGGTTTGCGGATTCGCCACGGTTGTTCCTTTCATGGCCTGGCCCTGAACGTGGATATGAACCTGGAACCGTTTCGACGGATTAATCCCTGCGGCTATGCCGGGCTGGCGATGACCCAGCTGAGCGACCACGCAGGATCGATTGAATTTGCCGAGGTAAGTGCCCGGCTGCGCGCGCAGCTCGTCAAACACCTCGACTATGCTGAGCAGACGACCCTGACGGGCGGAATCGACTGATATGACTACTGATGCAGTGCAAACCATGATCCCGACGCTCGACGTGACCGAGCGCCCGGCCCCGCGTCCCAAGGTAGAAGCGGGCGTCAAGCTGCGCGGCGCCGAGAAGGTTGCACGCATCCCGGTAAAGATCATTCCGACCACCGAGCTGCCGAAGAAACCTGACTGGATTCGTGTGCGCATCCCGGTTTCGCCGGAAGTCGACCGGATCAAGAGCCTGCTGCGCAAACACAAGCTGCACAGCGTTTGCGAAGAGGCGTCCTGCCCGAACCTCGGCGAGTGTTTCTCCGGCGGCACCGCGACCTTCATGATCATGGGCGACATCTGCACCCGTCGCTGCCCGTTCTGCGACGTCGGCCACGGTCGTCCGAAGCCACTGGACGTCAACGAGCCGGAAAGCCTGGCCATCGCTATCGCCGACCTCAAGCTCAAGTACGTGGTGATCACCTCGGTTGACCGCGACGACCTGCGTGACGGCGGTGCCCAGCACTTTGCCGACTGCATCCGCGAAATCCGCAAGCTGTCGCCGAACGTGCAACTGGAAACCCTCGTGCCGGATTATCGTGGCCGCATGGACGTCGCGCTGGAAATCACCGCCGCCGAGCCGCCAGATGTGTTCAACCACAACCTGGAAACCGTGCCGCGCCTGTACAAGGCTGCGCGTCCGGGTTCGGATTACCAGTGGTCGCTGACCCTGCTGCAACGCTTCAAGCAGATGATGCCGCACATCCCGACCAAATCCGGCCTGATGCTGGGTCTGGGCGAGACCGACGACGAAGTCATCGAAGTCATGAAGCGCATGCGCGAACACGACATCGACATGCTGACCCTCGGCCAGTACCTGCAACCGTCGCGCAGCCACTTGCCGGTGCAGCGTTTCGTGCACCCGGACACCTTCGCCTGGTTCGCCGAAGAAGGTTACAAGATGGGCTTCAAAAACGTTGCGTCGGGCCCGCTGGTACGTTCGTCGTATCACGCCGACGAGCAAGCGAAGCTGGTCAAGGCTGAGTTGATGGGTTCCTGATTCAGCACTGAATAAAATGCCCGCCGTGGCTTTAAGTCCGGCGGGCTTTTTTTTGCCTGCTTTCCTGACTACTGTGTGCGCATGACTTCACACTGGGAGCCCCATGGATGACCGTTCGACCGACCCACAGCCTTTTTCCGCATAAACCCGTGCCGGCGTTGCCGTCAGAGGGCGTGATCGGCGTTATCGCGCCTGCCGGGCCGGGTGCGCTGGACACCGACAAGGCAGTGCAGTGGATGCGCGCTCGCGGTTATGCGCTGAAGGTGTTTCCCGGCGTCTATGAAAAGGATGGCTATCTGGCTGGCAGCGATGAGGTGCGGCTTAACGATCTGCACGCAGCGTTCGCAGATGCCGAGGTCGATGCAATCATTTGTCTGCGCGGCGGCTACGGTACGCCGCGCCTGCTGGATCGGATCGACTACGACCTGCTCAGCCGTAACGCCAAACCCTTTGTCGGTTACAGCGACATCACCGCGCTGCACCTCGCGATCAGTCGTTACGCCGGGTTTGTGACCTTTCACGGGCCGCTGCTCAACGCTGACCTGCTTGGTGACAAAGAACCACCGACCGTGACGTCATTCTTCGCCATGCTGCGCGGTCAGTTGAAAGCGGGGAGTGTGCTCAGCCACCCGGTGGCTTACCCCTTGACCACGGTTGAGCCCGGCATTGCCCATGGGCGTTTGCTCGGTGGCAATCTGGCGATGATCGCGGCGACATTGGGCACGCCTTACGAAATTGATGTCGAAGGGGTGATTCTGCTGATCGAAGACATCAACGAGCCGCTGTATCGCATCGATCGCTTGCTGACGCAGATGCGCCTGGCCGGGAAGCTGGCCAGGTTGCGCGGGGTGTTGGTCGGGGATGTGGCGGGGGTGGATATTGATGCGTTGAACCGTTTGCTCAAGCAGACGTTCGAGCCGTTACGGATTCCGGTGTTGTCGGGGTGGCGCAGCGGGCATTGTGATCCGAACCTGACGTTGCCGATGGGCGCGCTGGTAAGGCTGGATGCCGGGAAGAAGGAATTGATGCTGGAGCAGGATGTGGTGATCAAAGCTTAGAAATAAGTCGCCTGACAGTCAGTCTTCGGGAGCAAGCCCCCTCCCACATTCGACCGTGTTCTTATGCTGAAACTCGATCAACTGTGGGAGCGGGCTTGCTCGCGAAGGCGTCAGTCGCCATACAACCGAGCCACTACTGAGTACGCAAGCTCTCAAGCAGCTTGTGCGTCGGATACCCATCCGCCGGCCAGCCAAACGACTGCTGCGCACTGCGGATCGCCTTACGCGTGTTAGCGCCGATAATCCCGTCCGCCGTGCCCGCATCAAAGTTGCGCGCGCTCAACAGGTTCTGCAGTTCAATGCGCTCGCTGCGGCTGAGCGGCATGTCATCTTTCGGCCAGGTGCCGTTGATCAGACCACCGCCACTGAAGCGCTCAGACAACAAGCCAACCGCCAACGCATACGACGAAGAATTGTTGTACTTGAGGATCGCGCGGAAGTTATCCAGCACCAGGAACGCCGGGCCACGATAACCGGCCGGCAGCAGCAGGGCGGCGGACAGTTGCTCGGAGCCCGCCGGAGCCTGACCGCCATTCGGCAGAATCACACCGAGCTGGCGCCATTCAGCGACGCTTTTACGCATCACACCGTCAGCCAGTGTGTAGTTGAAACCGTTCGGCAGTTGCACCTCGAAACCCCACGGCTGACCCCGCTGCCAGCCAGAGCTTTGCAGGTAGTGCGCGGTCGAGGCCAGCGCATCGGCCGGGCTGCCCCAGATGTCGCGGCGACCGTCACCGTCAAAATCCACGGCGTGCGTGTTGTAGGTGGTCGGAATGAACTGGGTCTGGCCCATCGCGCCAGCCCAGGAGCCAAGCATCTTCTCCGGCGTGATATCGCCCTGTTGCAGGATCTGCAGCGCGGCAATCAATTGCGCATGGGCAAAGCCGGGACGGCGACCTTCGTAGGCGAGGGTGGCCAGCGAATTGATCACTGACTTTGTGCCCTGGAACTGGCCGAAGTTACTCTCCATGCCCCACACCGACACCAGCGCCTGACGGTCGACGCCGTAACGCTGTTCGATGCTTTGCAGAATGTCGGCGTACTGATTGATCAGCGCCTGACCTTTGCGTACGCGCAGCGGCGACAGCGCGCCATCGAGGTATTCCCACACCGGGCGGGAGAACTCCGGCTGGCTGCGGTCAGCGCGGATGATGCTCGCGTCGAAGCTGACGTTGGCAAATGCGCGATCGAACAGCTCAGGGCTAATGCCGGCGGCCAAGGCATCCTTACGGAAGCCTGCTTGCCATTCGGCAAAGGTCTGGGTCGGCTGAAGATCGAGAGAGTCGGCGGACGGCACTACCGGCGGGATGATCGCTGGGGCCGTGGCGACAGGGGCAGCTTGAAGAGGTTGCGCATCGGCGGCGGTGGGTTTTTCCGCGCAGGCGACAAGCAGGATGAAGCTGGAGGCAGCGATCAATTGGCGAACGGGCCAACGATGGGAAAGACTTAGGGGCATGCACAGTTCCAGGGGAAACGAGTCAAGTGCAGACCTTAACATGAGCAGGGGGTACTGCGCTTTAAGCAGCCAGAAAGTAAGAAGCCTCCCAGCTGTCAGACTGGAAGGCTTCGCGGCGGTAGCTGCCTTTACCCTTGGTTGGTCGTTCCTGGCGACTGCGGAACAGGGGCTGGGCGACGATGGATTTGGCCTTGTTGGGGCCATGCTTTGCTGGCTTTTTGCTCATGAGGGTTCTCTCATTGGGGTGGGTTTTGCGGGGGAAATAATCTGCCGATGTTGGGCGTCTGTCTATAGGGAAAATGTGGGCGCGCATTGTAGGAAACAAGAGCAAAAGATCGCAGCGTGCCGCAGTTCCTACAAGGATCGGTGTAGGAGCTGCCGAAGGCTGCGATCTTTTGGTCTTATTCAGCAGGCAGTGAAAGGCGTTGGCCAGCCATCAACAATGCCAACCGGCTCAAGCTCATCCACGGTGAACCCGCCGCCTGGCCCTTGATCTGCGCATCAATGCGCTGAGCTTCCAGCAGCAACTGCGCCCAGCGTTGCGCCGTGTAGCGTTGCAGGGCTTTGCTCATCAGCGGTTTGCGCTTATCCCAGACCGGCGGTTTCGCCTGACTGAAACATTTGTCCAGCGGCGTGCCCTGACTGTACTGCAGCGAGATATTGGCCAGCAGGCGCAATTCCCGCGCCAGTGCCCAGAGAATCACCGGCGGCTCGACACCTTCACCGCGCAAGCCTTCGAGCATGCGCAGCGCATGCGCCGGTTCGCCGTTGAGCACGGCGTCGGTCAGGCCGAATACGTCAAACCGTGCGCTGTCGGCCACGGCGGCCTGCACGGTTTCAACGGTGATCTGTCCGCCTTCCGCCATCAGCTTGAGCTTTTCGATTTCCTGCGCGGCGGCGAGCAAGTTGCCCTCGACACGCGCGGCAATCAATTCGACCGCGTCCTGACTGGCCGACAACCCGGCCTGCGACAGACGCTGACGAATCCAGCTCGGCAACTGATTGGCATCCACCGGCCAGATCTGAATGAACTGGGTCTGCTGGCCTTCGACCAGCGCCTTGCCCCACTTGGTTTTCTGCGCACTGCCATCGAGCTTGGGCAAGCTGATCAGCAGCACCGTGTCTTCAGCGGGGCGCGAGCAATATTCGATGAAAGCGGCAGCGCCTTTGTCACCGGGTTTGCCCGAGGGCAGACGCAGTTCCAGCAGGCGTTTTTCCGCGAACAACGACATGCTGGCGCCGGCCTGCAACAACGTACCCCAATCGAAATTGGCGTCGGCGGCAAAGACCTGGCGTTCGTCGAAACCTTGCTCGCGGGCAGCACGGCGGATGGCGTCGGCAGCTTCCTGACACAGCAGCGGGTCATCGCCACTGATGATGTAGACCGGCGCAAGGGCGCCTTGCAGGTGTTTACCGAGTTGGGCGGGGGCGAGCTTCATAAGAAAGGTCGAACGGGGCGCCTGAGCGCCCCGAACATCTTACTGCTGCGGTACTTCGAGCGGCGACTGACGCGGGGTTTCCGCTTCAGCTTTCTGCGCCGCTTCCAGGGCCTGGGCTTCTGCCTTGGCGCGGGCATCGGCGGTCGCCTGCAGTTGATCCAGTTGCGCCGGAGTCAGCTGTTGCAGACGCAGCATCATGCGCTGTACCAGTTCGCGACGGGTTTCGCGACGGGCGTCGTTGGCTTCCTGATCGGAACCGACGAGGTTGTTACCGTCGTGAATGAACACCTTCTGCACTTCAAGCTTGTCGCTCAGCAGGTTCAGGTTGTTGGCGCCGAGAATGTCGTAGCTGAGCACGGTGCTCACCTGATATTCGCCGGTGGTGCCGTTACCCGAGTAGCTGAGGATGCGCTGGTTTTCCTGCTCGTTGGACAGGAACAGCTTGTAAGGCGCGCCGGAAACGACCTTCACGCCGCTGGATTCCAGCACCTGGCGCAGTTGGGTCACAGTCTCGCCGTAAGCGTTACGGGCGCTCAGATCGAGTTCCTTGATCGCCAGTTCGTTGGTGCCGGTGCCGCGCAGCTGGAAACCGCAGGCGCTCAACAGAACGGCGAGGCCCATCACCAGCAGATTGCGTTTGATCATTGTGTTGCTCCCCTTGAAACCAGGTGGGCCGACCGTGCGGCCCGAAAGGTTTTACTCGGCGTCAGGCGAACCTGACGCCCGATCCAATTAGCTGGCGACGATGTTGACCAGTTTCCCCGGCACAACGATCACTTTACGAATGGTCAGACCGTCGACGAAACGCAGAACGTTTTCGTTGCCACGGGCTGCCGCTTCAACTTCTTCACGGGTGGCGCTGGCCGGCATTTCGATCTGGCCGCGCAGCTTGCCGTTGACCTGGATCACCAGGGTCAGGCTGTCCTGCACCAGCGCGCTTTCGTCCACGGCTGGCCAACCGGCGTCGATGACTGCATCGGCGTGACCCAGCTGATTCCACAGCTCGTGGCTGATGTGCGGGGTGATCGGTGCCAGCAACAAGGTCACGGCTTCCAGACCTTCGTGAACCAGAGCGCGATCCTGTTCGGTGCCTTGTGCGGCTTTTTCCAGCACGTTCATCAGCGTCATCACCTGAGCGATGGCGGTGTTGAATTTGTGGTTCTGGCCGACGTCGTGGCTGGCTTGCTTGATGGCCACGTGGATCGAACGGCGAACGGCTTTCTGCTCGTCATTCAGGCTGGCGATGTCGAGCTTGCCCGGCAAGCCCTGACCAACGTGCGCTTGCGCCAGACGCCAGACGCGCTTGAGGAAACGGTGCGAACCTTCAACGCCGGAGTCCGACCATTCGGCGCTCATGTCAGGCGGCGAGGCGAACATCATGAACAGACGGCAAGTGTCAGCGCCGAACTGATCAATCATCGACTGTGGGTCGACGCCGTTGTTTTTCGACTTGGCCATTTTCTCGGTGCCACCGATTTCCACCGGCAGACCGTCGGATTTCAGCTTGGCGCTGATGACCTTGGCTTTGCTGTCACGCTCGAGTTCTACGTCCGCCGGGTTGAACCAGGTGTAAGCACCGTTGGCTTCGCGACGATAGTAGGTTTCGGCGATCACCATGCCTTGGGTCAGCAGGTTCTTGAACGGTTCGTTGGAGCTCACCAGACCTTCATCGCGCATCAGCTTGTGGAAGAAGCGCGCGTAGAGCAGGTGAAGAATCGCGTGTTCGATACCGCCGATGTACTGATCGACCGGCAGCCAGTGATCAGCTGCGGATTTCTCGACCAGACCGCCTTCAAAGTGCGGCGAGGCGTAACGGGCGTAATACCACGACGACTCGACGAAGGTGTCCATGGTGTCGGTTTCACGCTTGGCAGGCTGGCCGCATTTCGGGCAGCTGCATTCGTAAAACTCTGGCATGCGCGCCAGCGGCGAACCGGCGCCGTCCGGCACCACGTCTTCCGGCAGAACGACCGGCAGTTGATCTTCCGGCACCGGCACGTCACCGCACGCATCGCAGTGGATGATCGGGATCGGGCAGCCCCAGTAGCGCTGACGGCTGATGCCCCAGTCGCGCAGGCGGAACTGAGTACGCGAGGCGCCCAGTTCTTTCTTGATCAGGGCGACTTCCATGGCGTCGAACGCGCCAGCGAAGTCCAGACCGTCGAACTCGCCGGAGTTGATCAGTGTGCCGTGCTCGCCGTAGGCGTCTTGCCACGGCGCAGGGTTGCTGTCGCCAGAGCTGGTACGTACGACCGATTTAACCGGCAGGTTGTACTTGTGGGCGAATTCGAAATCGCGCTCGTCGTGCGCCGGTACCGCCATCACAGCGCCGTCGCCGTAGTGCATCAGCACATAGTTGGCGACCCACACCGGCAGTTTCTCGCCAGTCAGCGGGTGCTCGACGAACAGGCCGGTCGGCAGGCCTTTCTTTTCCTGCGTGGCGACGTCGGCTTCAGCGACGCTGCCGCCCTTGCATTCAGCGATGAACGCTTGCAGCTCAGGGTTGTTTTTCGCGGCCAGGGTGGCCAGCGGGTGCTCGGCAGCCACGGCGACATAGGTCGCGCCCATCAGGGTGTCCGGACGGGTAGTGAAGACTTTGAGGGTGCCGGCTTCGCTGATCGAATCGACGTTGTACGGGAACTGCACTTCCATGCCGCGGGATTTGCCGATCCAGTTGCGCTGCATGGTCTTGACCTGTTCAGGCCAGCCAGTCAGTTCGTCGAGGCTCTCCAGCAGCTCATCCGCGTAGGCGGTGATCTTGAAGTAGTACATCGGGATTTCGCGCTTTTCGATCAGCGCGCCGGAACGCCAACCACGACCGTCGATCACCTGCTCGTTAGCGAGAACGGTCTGGTCGATCGGATCCCAGTTCACGGTGCCGTTTTTACGGTAGATCACACCTTTTTCGAACAGGCGAGTGAACAGCCATTGTTCCCAACGGTAGTAATCCGGCTTGCAGGTGGTGACTTCGCGCGACCAGTCGACCGCCAGACCCAGGCTGCGCAGCTGGGTTTTCATGTAGGCGATGTTTTCGTAGGTCCACTTGGCCGGGGCTACGTTGTTCTTCATTGCGGCGTTTTCTGCCGGCATGCCGAAAGCGTCCCAACCCATCGGTTGCAGAACGTTCTTGCCGAGCATGCGCTGGTAGCGGGAGATCACGTCGCCGATGGTGTAGTTGCGCACGTGCCCCATGTGTAGCTTGCCGCTGGGGTAAGGGAACATCGACAGGCAGTAGAAAGTCTCCTTGCCTGGCTGTTCACTGACTTCAAAGGACTTTTGCTCATCCCAGAACGACTGGGCGGCGGCTTCAATTTCACGGGGCTGATATTGTTCGTGCATGGCTACTTTTGTACTGGATAGGGGTGGCCTAATCCTCTTCAACGCAGGTTCCGGGGTTGGCCCGGACGAGCTGGAAGTGGAATTACAGGAAGCGCCGTAGCATACATGACCGCGCTTGGCCTAGGGAAACCCTGATTACAGCTACATGTCCCGCAATACTTGCGTTGGGGCCGTTGGTCGCGGCGTACAGCCGGTTTGTGCAGCGAAGCTAAGCTCTAACTGGGGAGTGAGTCTTATCTTCAATGAGGTGAGGGATGGTGGAGCAACGGCAAAAAAACGTGAATAAACCCGAGTTGTACGAGAGGTTGATCGACCGTCTGGGTATGGCCCTGGACGCAGTAAAAACCGCTGACCGGCTGCGCGACGAGCGCCCCCTGGAACTGGAATTGCGTGGCTTGAGCCCCGCTGAGTTCAAACTGGTCAAGGCCTATCTGGATCGCAGTGAGCGTGAAACGCACGGCTGCCTGTCACAAGCAGTGAAGCAGCTCGATGCAGCACATTCGGCCAAGGTCATCTGGCTCAAGGACAAGGCGCCCGGCAGAGACACCGTCAAAGTACGGGCTATGCAGGCCAAGTAAGCGCATGGCAGGTCAAGAAACGGATCTTTTTCAACGGGATCCCACCTACTGGTTGTAACGCGTTATTAACACTCTTAGGCTTCGGGCATCTTTGGAGATGCCCGATGCCCTTTCGCTATTTCATCAAACAACTTCTATTGCCGCCCGGCATTCTTTTGCTGCTGTTGCTGGCTGCGTGGTGGCTGCGCCGCTCGCGACCGCGATTGGCTGGATTGTGTTTTGCCATTGGTTTTGGCGGGTTCTGGCTGATGAGCCTGCCGGTGGTTGTGCAATGGGGCGCGAAGGCGCTGGAGCGGGAGCCGCCGCTGGCGCGTGAGGAATGGGCGACACTGGCGCAACGGGCTGACGCGATTGTGGTGTTGGGCTCCGGACGTGAGCGTGGCGATCTGGCCTGGGGCGAAGACCAGCCGACCGGCGTCGGGCTTGAACGTCAGCGTTATGCGGCGCGCCTGGCCAAGGCCTCGGGCTTGCCGATTTTGACTTCGGGCGGCCTGCATTACGGCACTCCGCCGACCGAGGCGAAGTTGATGGCCGATTCGCTGCGTGATGATTTCGGCGTGACCGTGCGTTGGCAGGAAGGGGAAAGCCGTACGACGTGGGAGAACGCCAAATTCAGCGCCGACATTCTATTGCCGCAAGGGATCAAACGCGTGGTTGTAGTGACGCAGGCGTGGCACATGCCGCGCTCGGTGTGGAGTTTTGAGCAGGCAGGATTTGAAGTGGTGCCAGCGCCGGTGGGTTTTTTGGGCACTGATAACGCGAGGCCATTTGGTGGCTGGTTGCCGGAATTCAAATCGATCTGGCAGAGCGGGCAGTTGCTGAATGAAGCGGTGGGGCAGGTGGGGTATTCGCTGTTTTACCGCTGAAGATCAAAAGATCGCAGCCTTCGGCAGCTCCTACAAGGGTTGAATACAAATCCCCTGTAGGAGCTGCCGAAGGCTGCGATCTTTTGCTTTAAAGGGTTTTTGAGATCCGGCTAGCCATCAGTGCCCAGCCAAACAGTAGCAAACACAAAATCATCAGCGGCCACGAGCGGTATTGCAGATACGGCGTCAGGTTGTGCATCGGCACCACCTCGCCGTACAGCACACCCTGTTCAAACTGCGGAATCTGCTCGGTGATCTGCCCGAACGGGTTGATCAAACCGGTTACGCCATTGTTGGTCGCGCGGATCATCCAGCGACCCGCTTCCAGTGCGCGCATCTGCGCCATCTGCAAATGTTGCAGCGGGCCGATCGAGGTGCCGAACCAAGTGTCGTTGCTGATCGTCAGCAGCAAATCACTGCGCGCCGACAGGCCGGCAGCGAAGTCCGGGTACACCACTTCGTAGCAGATGAACGGCGCAATCTGATAACCCTTGGCTTGCAACAACGCCTGATCGGCCGGGCCACGGGCGAAGTCAGACATCGGCAAATCGAAGAACGCGATCAAGCCACGCAGGACGTCCTGCAACGGTACGTACTCGCCGAACGGCACCAGTTTCTGCTTCAGGTAAGTGCCATCGCCTTCGCCGACCACGGTGATGCCGTTGAAGAAGCGTTTTTCGTGACGAACCATCTCGCGGATCGGCACGCCGGTAATCAATGCGGATTTACGCTCGGCGGCGAAGTTGCCCATCATGCTCAGGTAGCCTTCGGCAGATTCCTTGAGCACCGGCACAGCGGTTTCCGGCCAGATCAGCAGATCCACCGGTTTCGAGCGGAAACTCAGATCACGGTACAACGCCAACTGTGCGTTGAGCTCGGCCGGATCCCATTTCATGCTTTGCGCGACGTTGCCCTGAATCGCAGCAACGCTCAAAGGCGCGCCCGACGGACTCGTCCAGGCGTGACCCTTAAGCGCGAAACCCGCCACCCAAGGCCCGACCAACAGCACCAGACCGGCGACAACAAAAGCTTTGCGGCGGCTTTGCAGCAAACGCGGCGCGTTGTAGATCAGCGCAGCGGTCAGTGCCAGCACGAACCCCACCAGCCACATGCCACCGACCGGCGCGAGCCCCGCTAGCGGGCCGTCGAGCTGGCTGTAACCCGAGTACAACCACGGGAAACCAGTCAGGAACCAGCCACGAAACATTTCCTGACCAACCCACAGCGCAGCAAAAGCGAGGGCGTCGGCCAGCGGCGCTTCGTTGCGACGCAACCAGCGCGCCCAAATCCAGGCGGGCAGTGCGAAGAACCAGGCAATCGCGGCGGTAAACAGCAGCATCAGGAACCCGGCCAGCAGCACCGAAGCGCCGCCGAAATGGTGGATGCTGTAATAGATCCAACTGGTGCCGGCGCCGAACAGGCCGAAACCGAAGCACCAGCCACGGCCCAGCGCCTGACGCGGGCTTAGCTCGCGCAGACCGGCGTAGAACAAACCGACTGCGAGCAAGGCCAGCGGCCAGATGTTAAAAGGCGCCAGAGCGAAGGTGGTGATTGCACCGGCCGCCACGGCCAGCAGGTTACCGGGCCAGCCGGGGCGGGTTGTCCAGCGCATTTCAATCCTTAGAGGTATTACCGGGCGATTGGCGTGAGTCGCAGCAAATGAATCCGACGGCTGTCGGCGTTCAGGATGCGGAAACGATAGGCGCCGATTTCAGTGATTTCGTTGCGTTTTGGCAAGTGCCCGAACGCGCTCATCACCAGACCGCCGACAGTGTCGAACTCGTCGTCGGAGAATTCACTGTCGAAGAACTCGTTGAAGTTCTCGATCGGCGTCAGGGCCTTGATCAGGAAATCACCACTTGGCAGCGGCTTGATGTAGCTGTCTTCTTCGACGTCGTGCTCGTCTTCGATGTCGCCGACGATCTGTTCCAGCACGTCTTCGATGGTCACCAGACCGGCCACGCCGCCGTATTCGTCGATGACGATGGCCATGTGGTTGTGGTTGGCGCGGAATTCACGCAGCAACACATTCAGACGCTTGGACTCCGGCACGAACGTGGCCGGGCGCAGCAGATCCTTGATGTTGAAGCTGTCGCCGTTTTCCTTGAGGATCAGCGGCAGCAGATCCTTGGCCAGCAGCACGCCCATCACGTCGTCATGGCTTTCGCCGATGACCGGATAGCGCGAGTGGGCCGAGTCGACCACGGCCGGGAGGAATTCACGGGGTGTCTGGGTCGCCTTGATGCTGATCATCTGCGAGCGCGGCACCATGATGTCGCGTACTTGCAGGTCAGCCACCTGAATGGCGCCTTCGACGATGGCCAGCGCTTCGCTGTCCAGCAGTTTGTTCTGATGTGCATCACGCAGCAGCTCGAGAAGCTCCTGACGGTTCTTCGGCTCGTGGGCAAAAGCCTGGGTGAGTTTACCCAGCCATGACTTCTGCCCGTTGCTCGATCGATCTTCGCTCATAGCGATTACTCTGAATCCTTTGTTGTAACGATAGGGGATGTTTCGGTTTCGTCGTCCGCGTACGGATCGGGATAGCCCAATTCGGCAAGCAACTCGCGTTCCAGTGCTTCCATTTCTTCGGCTTCGTCGTCATCTATATGGTCGTAACCAAGCAGATGCAAGCAGCCGTGAATGACCAGATGCGCCCAGTGGGCCTTTAGTTCCTTGCCTTGCTCGACGGCTTCGCGCTCGACCACGGCCACGCAGATCACCAGATCGCCGAGCAACGGGATGTCGAGAAACTCGTCGGGCACGTCAGCAGGGAACGACAGGACGTTGGTCGCGTAATCCTTTTGGCGCCAGGTGTGGTTGAGCTCGCGGCCTTCTTCCTCGTCGACCAGACGAATGGTCATTTCCGAGTTAGCGGTGCGCTGGCGCAGGGCCAGTTCGCACCACAGACGGAAGTCGGCTTCACTCGGCGCGTTCGCTTCAGTCGCGATTTGCAGGTCTAGCTCAAGCATTTCGCGAGGTGTCCTTGGGTGCTTCGTCACGGTTTTCGAAGCGCTCGTAGGCTTCGACAATCCGCTGTACCAAAGGATGGCGCACGACGTCTTTCGGCTGGAAGTGCGTGAAGCTGATGCCTGGCACGTCTTTGAGCACTTCGATCACATGGTGCAGACCCGATTTGGTGCCTTTCGGCAGGTCGACCTGGGTGATGTCACCGGTGATGACCGCTGTAGAACCAAAGCCAATCCGCGTGAGGAACATTTTCATCTGTTCAACGGTGGTGTTCTGGCTCTCGTCGAGAATGATGAAGCTGTTGTTCAGCGTGCGACCGCGCATGTAGGCCAGCGGTGCAACTTCGATCACCTGGCGTTCGATCAGCTTGGCGACGTATTCGAAGCCGAGCATCTCGTAGAGCGCGTCGTAGAGCGGGCGCAGATACGGGTCGATCTTCTGCGACAGATCGCCGGGCAGGAAGCCGAGTTTTTCACCCGCTTCAACCGCCGGACGCACCAGCAAGATGCGGCGGATCTGTTCACGCTCCAGTGCATCAACCGCGCAAGCCACGGCCAGATAGGTCTTGCCGGTACCGGCCGGGCCAATGCCGAAGTTGATGTCGTTACCGAGGATTTCCTTCACGTAGCGCAGCTGATTCAAGCCGCGCGGGCGAATCATGCCTTTCTTGGTGCGCAGGGCAACGGAGGCTTCGGCGGGGGCGTGATTGTCCAGATCGACCACGGCCGATTCCTGCAGGAACAGGTGCACCGTATCTGGCGACAGCTCTGAACCTTTGGTTTCCCGGTACAGGCGACGAATCAGATTTTCCGCAGACGTGGTGTGTTTGGGGTCGCCGATCAGCTCGAACTGGTTTCCGCGGTTGCGGATCTCGATCGTCAGGCGCTGTTCGATCAAGCGCAAATGCTCGTCGAATTGCCCGCACAGATTGGCGAAGCGGCGAGCCTCAAAGGGCTCGAGGATAAAACGATGTGGTTCTATGGGTGCGTTCAAGGTCGTATTTAGCCGCCCTAGGGCAATTAAGATGAAATCAAGGATAACGCCAGAGGCTTGGGTGCGAAAGCTCTTAAATATTCCAACACCAAACACCGGCCTGTAGGAGCAAAGCTTGCTCGCGATGAACGGTCGCGCGGTCTGTCAGACAGATCGCGGCGCGGCCATCGCGGGCAAGCCTTGCTCCTACGGTTTTGTGTTGATTATTGGATCAACGAGCCGCGCAGCGAGTGCGGTTGGGCCGCGTCGATGTGCACGTCGGCGAACTGGCCGATCAGGGTTGGATTGTCGCAGCGGAAGTTGACGATACGATTATTCTCGGTGCGCCCTTGCAGCTCGCCCGGGTCTTTCTTCGAATAATCGGTCACCAGAATCCGTTGCGTCGAGCCGACCATTTGTCGGCTGATCTCGAAACCTTGCTGATTCAGGCGATGTTGCAGCGCGTTCAAGCGCTCCTTTTTCAACTCTTCCGGCGTCTCGTCAGCCAGATCGGCGGCCGGAGTGCCCGGGCGTTGGCTGTAAACGAACGAGTAGGAAAAGTCGAAACCGACGTCGGCAATCAGCTTCATGGTCTGTTCGAAATCTTTCTCGGTCTCGCCGGGGAAACCGACGATGAAGTCCGAGCTGATGCAGATCCCCGGCACCGCCGCACGCAATTTGCGCAGCTTGGATTTGTACTCCAGCGCGGTGTGGTTGCGCTTCATCGCCGCGAGAATCCGGTCGGAGCCCGATTGCACCGGCAAGTGCAGGTGCTTCACCAGTTCCGGCACGTCGGCGTGGGCCTGAATCAGGCTGTCGGAGAATTCCAGCGGGTGCGAAGTGGTGTAGCGAATGCGGTCGATGCCATCAATCGCGGCGACGACGCGGATCAGTTCAGCAAGATCAGCCAGACGACCATCATGGGTCGTGCCGCGATAACCGTTAACGTTCTGCCCCAGCAGCGTCACTTCGCGCACGCCGTTTTCGGCGAGGTGGATGACCTCAGCGATCACGTCATCGAACGGCCGGCTGACTTCTTCGCCACGGGTGTACGGCACCACGCAGAACGTGCAGTACTTGCTGCAGCCTTCCATCACCGACACATAAGCACTCGGGCCATCGATGCGCGGCTCGGGCAAGTGGTCGAATTTCTCGATTTCCGGAAACGAGACGTCGACCTGCGGCAGCTTGGTGATGCGCGCGGCGTCGATCATCTCCGGCAGGCGGTGCAGGGTCTGTGGGCCGAAGACCACATCAACGTACGGCGCGCGATCGCGGATCGCCGCGCCTTCCTGGCTGGCCACGCAACCGCCGACGGCGATCACCATGTCCGGGTTGGCCAGTTTCAGTTCGCGCCAGCGGCCGAGCTGCGAGTACACGCGATCTTGCGCGCGCTCGCGGATCGAGCAGGTGTTGAGCAGAATCACGTCGGCGTCTTCCGCGCGCGCGGTGACTTCCAGGGCCTGATGTTCACCCAGCAGATCGACCATGCGCGAGCTGTCGTACTCGTTCATCTGGCAACCGTGGGTTTCGATGTAAAGCTTCTTGGCCATGGATTCGGGTCGTCACGTGATTCAAAGAACCCGGCATTATAGGGAACAAGCCCTCAGGTTCCTACCGCTGTGCGTCTGGTGGCTATGCTATAGTTTGCGCCCTCATTTTTATCCCCGATGTTATCCCCCCGCCATGACCAAACGCGAAGCTCCAATCTATAAGGTGATTTTCCTCAACCAGGGCCAGGTGTTCGAAATGTACGCCAAGCAGATCTATCAAAGTGATCTGTGGGGTTTTCTGGAAGTGGAAGAGTTCGTCTTTGGCGAGCGCACGCAAGTGGTCGTCGATCCGAGCGAAGAAAAGCTCAAGGCGCAGTTCGAAGGCGTGGTTCGCAGTTTTGTGCCGATGCATTCGATTGTGCGCATCGACGAAGTGGAACGTCTGGGCACCCCGAAAATCAGCGAAGCCCGTGGCGCGGTCGGCAATGTCATGCCGTTCCCAATGCCGATGCCTGAGAAGTAACAGCAGATCCTGGATTGATCGTTCCCACGCTCTGCGTGGGAATGCCGCCTTCGACGCTCTGCGTCGGTGACGCGGAGCGTCACGGGATGAATTCCCACGCAGAGCGTGGGAACTATCGGCGGTCAGGGAAGAGGTGAGAAAGGCGTACGCCCATCGGCGCTCTGCAGTTCCATCAGGTATTTACGGAAAATTTGCCCGAGCACCTGCGTGGCAGTCTCAAGGTCTTCGCGGGACATTTTTTCAGAGACTTCGTCAGCCGTATCCAGCGCATCTTCAGCGCCGTTGACCGCGGCCATCTTCAAAACGATATACGCCTGAATGTTGTTGGCCTGCACGCCTTCACCGTGGAAGAACATCGTGCCGAGTTTGAATTGCGCCTGAGCGTGGCCTTGCAACGAGGCTTTTTCGAAGTAGCTCAGGGCTTGATTGAGGTCGCGCGGCGCATTTTTGCCGTCGTAGTAGAACTCACCCAACTCGTATTGCGCTTGCGCATCCCCTTCGTCCGCCGCTTTCTGGCAGGCGGCCAGTGCCTGCGTGACGTCTTGCGGCTGAGTATTGAGGGTGCAACGACCCATCGCCGGGATCAACAACGAGTTGCCGCCTGCTTGTGCATGCGCGAGCAGGGGCTGAAGGAGCAACAGGCAGCCCAAGGCAAGGGTGCGGCCGGTGCGGTTCATGGGAATCGACTTACCTCTGAAGGGCACGCGGACCCATCGAGGGATCCAATAAGCGCGCATTATGAAATAAGCAGGGCCAACCTTACAAAGTCTTTACTCGTTTTTCTGCTGCGCGGGGAATATATCGCCCACTTTAGGGGAGATTTTTAGCAGGAGCATCGGAAAAACAGCGCGGATGTAGGTGAATGCTGACGCTGGCCATAGCCAACGTCAGCGGTACGGCGATTATTTCAGTGCGGCGAAGGCGCGTTCGGCAGCGTCCAGCGTCAGTTGCAACTCGGCTTCGCCGTGAGCGATCGAGGTGAAACCGGCTTCGAAGGCGCTCGGTGCGAGGTACACGCCACCTTCCAGCATCAGGTGGAAGAAGCGACCGAACAGGGCAGCGTCGCTGGCCATCACGTCTTCAAAAGTGACGATGTCGTCGGCGCCGCTGAAGTACAGACCGAACATGCCGCCGGCCTGGGTGGTCACGAACGGAATGCCAGCGGCATCGGCACGCTGTTGCAGACCGTCGAGCAGGCGCGTGGTGTAGTCGGTCAGTTCGGCATGGAACCCCGGACGGCTGATCAAACGCAGCGTGGTCAGACCGGCGGCCATGGCCAGCGGGTTACCCGACAGCGTGCCGGCCTGATACACCGGGCCCAGCGGCGCGATGCGTTCCATGATTTCACGCTTGCCGCCGAAGCAACCGACCGGCATGCCGCCACCGATGATCTTGCCGAAAGTAGTCAGGTCAGGGTTTACGCCGTAGTAAGCCTGAGCACCGCCGAGGGCAACGCGGAAACCGGTCATCACTTCGTCGAAAATCAGCACCACGCCATGTTTGTCGCACAGCGAACGCAGGCCTTCGAGGAAACCCGGCGCTGGCGGCACGCAGTTCATGTTGCCGGCTACCGGCTCAACGATGATGCATGCCACTTCGTCGCCCACTTCCGCCAACATCTTTTCAACCGCGTCGATGTCGTTGAACGGCAGGGTCAGGGTGTGTTTGGCGAACGCCGCCGGCACGCCGGCCGAGCTCGGTACGCCTTGGGTCAGCGCGCCGGAACCGGCCTTGACCAGCAGACTGTCGGAGTGGCCGTGGTAGCAGCCTTCGAACTTGATGATGCTGTCGCGGCCGGTGTAACCACGGGCCAGACGGATCGCGCTCATGGTCGCTTCGGTGCCGGAACTGACCATGCGCACCATGTCCATCGATGGCACCAGCGAGCAGACCAGGTCGGCCATCTCGGTTTCCATCGCGGTCGGCGCGCCGTACGACAAGCCGTGTTGCAGCTGATTGCGCACCGCGTCGAGCACGTCCGGGTGGCTGTGGCCGAGGATCATCGGGCCCCACGAACCGACGTAATCGACATAACGCTTGTCGTCTTCATCAGTGACGTAAGCGCCTTCAGCGTGCTTGAAGAACAGCGGGGTGCCGCCCACGCTCTTGAATGCGCGGACTGGCGAGTTCACGCCACCGGGAATGTGTTTCTGGGCGTTGGCAAACAGGGTTTCGGAACGAGACATGATCGGGCTCTCAATCTTCAGGATTTGAACAATTCGTTGAACGCGCGGGCGCGGCGGGTCACTTCGGCGGTGCTCTCGGCACCGAACAAACCGTGAACCACGGCAAGCAGGTCGACCCCGTGGGCTACCAGCGGCGCAGCGTTGTCGAGGCTGATGCCGCCAATCGCGCAGATTGGCAGGTGCAGCGTGCGTTTGGCTTCGTCGAGCAGATCGAGGCTGCAGGTCGGCGCGCCAGGCTTGGTGTTGGAATTGAAGAAGCGGCCGAAGGCGACGTAACTCGCGCCTTCTTTGGCGGCTTGTTCGGCCAGCGCAATTTGCGCGTGGCAGGTCGAACCGATGATGGCTTTTGAACCGAGCAGGGCGCGGGTCGGTGACAGCGGGCCGTCGGTCTGGCCGAGGTGCACGCCGACGTTGAGGCGCGCGGCGAGTTCGGCGTCATCGTTGATGATCAGTTGCGTTTTGTAGCGCTCGCACAGATCGCGCAACGCTTCGGCCTCGCGCAGACGGCGGGCCTCATCGTTGCTCTTGTCGCGGTATTGCAGCAGGGTGACGCCGCCTTCCAGCGCCGCCTCTACATAAGACAGAAACTTACCGGCCAGCAATTCGCTGTCGGTAATGGCATACAGGCCACGTAGTTTCATCGGGCAGACCTCACGACGTTACGAGCAGAAATCCAGCGGCAGGCGACGCGGGACGAACTGGCCTTTGCCCAGTTGTTCGGCATCGCGCAGGGTGCGCCAGGTGTAATCGAGTGCACTGCGCACGGCGCTGGCGAGGTGTTCGCCTTGCGCCAGTCGCCCGGCCAATGCGCTGGCCAATGTGCAACCGGAACCGTGATAGCTGCCCGGCAGACGCTGGCAGATAAAGGTTTCACGCAGTCCGTCGCGGCTGTACACGCGGTTGTGGATTTCAGTTTCGTCGCCATGGCCGCCAGTGATCAGCAGGTTTTTGACGAACGGCAGGAGTTTTTCAGCGCACTCGTCCGCGGTGCCTTCGGGCAGTTCGGCGAGGATGCGCGCTTCAGGGAGGTTAGGGGTGGCAATGATCGACAGCGGCAGCAGACGCTCGCGCATCGCATAGCCGACCTCGTCCTTGCCCAGGCGTCCGCCGCCGCCGGCGCGCAGCACCGGGTCGCAGACCACCGGCAAGTGCGGGTGCGCCGAGAGCAGTTCGACAACGGTGTCGACCATCTCCAGCGAACCGAGCATGCCCAGTTTGACCGCAGCGACTTCGGAGTCGTTGAGCACGGCATTGGCTTGAGCCAGTACCCACTCACGGTCGAGGACGCGGAAGTCAGTGACGTTGACGGTGTCTTGCACGGTCAGGGCGGTGACGGCCGGAGCCGCATGGCAACCCTGCGCGAGCAGGGCTTCGATATCTGCCTGCAAGCCGGCGCCACCACTTGGGTCGTGGCCGGAGAGACAGAGGACAACGGGGCGGGAGCTGTAGATATTCATGGTGCGCGAGCTTACCACCAAAGCTGATTTTCGGGTTCAGTCCTGACGGTGTTTGCTAGCAGATTGTCGGACAACGCTGCAGTCTTTATTTAGAGCACATTTGTGGCGAGGGGATTTATCCCCGTTCGGCTGCGAAGCAGTCGCAAGTCCATCAGCGAGGTGTGTCAGAAAGAACCGGATTGCAGGGTTTGGGGCCGCTTCGCAGCCCAACGGGGATAAATCCCCTCGCCACAATTGATCACCTATCAAAGAGGTTGTTGTAGTGAGCTGACCAACCCAACAGCTCTAGTCCGCTGCTTTGCTCTGAAACGCCCGTTCTAGAGCCTTTGTAGGAAAAATTTCGATGGTGCTCAATGGCCAGCAGCGGCTATGCTAGTCTGGATCCAAACCAATAACAGGTAATACCGGTTTTACGTCTACTCAAGGAATGGGGGGGCTTCCTGACATAACCGGACGAGCCACGCTGGGGCTTCAATGCGCTATTTGCTGATGTTGCTGTTTTGCTTGCCCCTCATGGCGAGCGCCGTCGAATTCGACGAATTCACCCAGAACCTGCCTTTGGGCCGGTCGCTGCAAGTGTTCGAAGACCCAAGTGGTCAGGCGAGCATTGCCGACGTCCGCGCGCAGGCCGCTGCCGGCAATTTCAAAGCCCATGACAAAGCCACGCTCAATGCCGGTTATTCGCGCTCGGCGTTCTGGCTGAAAATTGATCTGCATTACCGCCCGAGCAACCCCGCCGCCCAGCGCACCTGGTTGCTAGAGCTGGCTTACCCACCGCTCGACCATCTTGATCTGTACTTGCCCGACGCCAGTGGCGACTATCAGCTGATCCGTCAGACTGGCGACGCCTTGCCGTTTGCCAGCCGCGAAATCCGTCAGAACAACTACCTGTTCGATCTCGCCTTCGAACCCGACCAACAACAAACCGTGTACCTGCGACTGGCCAGCCAAGGCTCGATCCAGGCGCCGGTGACGTTGTGGTCGAGCACCGCGTACCTCGAAGATCAACCCGTGCGCCTGTATGTGCTCGGCATCATTTATGGCGTGCTGCTGGGGATGGTGGTTTACAACCTGTTCATCTACCTCAGCGTGCGCGACACCAGCTACCTCTATTACATCTTCTACATTGCCTCGTTTGGCCTCTATCAACTGTCGGTCAATGGCGCGGCGGTCGAGTACTTCTGGCCGAACAATCCGTGGTGGGCCAACGCCGCGACACCGTTCTTCATCGGATGCGCCGGCCTGTTCGGCAGCCAGTTCGCGCGCAGTTTCCTGCAGACCAAAACCCATAGCCGTGGACTCGATCGCGTCTTGATCGGCCTGATCGCGTTCGGTGCGCTGGTCATCGGACTGTCCTTGATGACCAGTTACGCCCTGGCCCTGCGCCTGGCGACGACGCTGGCGCTGACCTTCACCGTGGTGATTTTTGCCGCGGGGATTCTGGCCTGGTGGCGCGGTTTGCGCGTGGCGCGGTATTTCATCATTGCCTGGTCGGCGTTTCTTTTGGGCGGCATCGTCAACACGCTGATGGTGCTCGGCCTGCTGCCAAACGTGTTCCTGACCATGTACGCCAGCCAGATCGGTTCGGCCATCGAAGTGGCGCTGCTGTCGCTGGCGCTGGCCGACCGCATCAACGCGATGCGTGAGCAGCAGGCGCAGACCCTGTACGACGCCGGGCAGAAACTCGAAGTGCTCAACCAGCAACTGGCCCACAGCAACAAGCTCAAAGATGAATTTCTGGCGACCCTGACCCACGAACTGCGCACACCGATGAACGGGGTGATCGGTTCGCTGGAATTGATGCAGACCGTCGAGATGGATTCGGAGCTGGAGCAATATCAGCAAACCGCCGCCGGTTCCGCGCGGGACATGATGCGCATGGTCAACGGCATCCTCACCCTCACCGAATTGCAGGCCGGCAAGCTCAAGGCCTCGCCGGGCAGTTTCAGTTTGCGTGGCGTGGTCGAATCGTTGCGCGCGCAGTTCGACGGCAACGCGGCGAGCAAGTCGCTGGACTTCAAGGTCGACGTGCTGCCAACCCTGCCGGATCGTCTGCACGGCGACAGCGCCAAACTTGCGCAATGCCTCGAATGCCTGCTGGATAACGCGATCAAGTTCACCCGCGTTGGCGGGCTGGCGTTGCGGGTCACCGGCAAACCGTCGACGGGCAATCGTCTGGCGCTGTCGTTTGCGGTGATCGACACCGGCATCGGTTTCACCGATCTGGGCGAGGCGACGATGTACCAGCGCTTCTTCCAGCTCGACGGTTCGATGACTCGCGAATACGGTGGCCTCGGCGTCGGTCTGGCGATCTGCCGACAATTGGTGGAACTGCTCGGCGGCAAACTCACGCACCGTTCCGAGCCGGGCAGCGGCAGCCGCTTCCAGTTGGATGTCGAGTTTGAATTGCCGGTGGTTGAGCCCACGCCGAACCCTGCGCCCGCCGGCGATTGCATTCGCGCGCCGCAGGACTGCACGGTATTGCTCGTGGATGACAACAGCGTCAACCAACTGGTGATGCGCGGCATGCTGCTCAAGCTCGGTTTCCGCGTGCGCACCGCCGACAGCGGCGCGACGGCGCTGGACTGCCTGCGGCGAGAAACCTTCGACGCGGTGCTGATCGATTGTCAGTTGCCCAGCCACGAAGGCGCGTCGTTGTGCTGCCAGATTCACGCGCTGCCGGGCTGCGCGAGTTTGCCGGTGTTCATGCTCGCATTGAGTGCCGATCGAGAGGTCTGCGCCACGGGCGTCGCGGTCGATTACCTGAACAAACCAGTGAAATTCGAGGATTTGCAGTCGGCGCTGGAGCGTCGAGTGTTGTGCTGCTGACAGGGTAAAAGCGCCGCGAATTCGGCGTCTATGACACTTTGATCGACAGAGAGCCGGTGCTTAACTGAGCTTTCTGGAGAGCCAAGGAGCCCGTCATGAACCTGCATCAGTTCGCCGAAACCCACGAAGTCACCAACCAGCCGCCGTCGCTGGACGGCACCAACCTGTACCGCATCGACCTGCCGTTGCAGGAGTGGTTGCGCAGGTTCGGCGCCGGTTGGGCCGAGTCGCGGATCGATGCCTACGGCGCGCTGGCCGGCGGGCCGCTGATGGAAGCCGGATTCCTCGCTAACCAAAACAAACCCATATTTGTCAGCCACGATCGTTACGGCCATCGCATCGATCTGGTGGAATTTCATCCGGCCTATCACGAGTTGATGCGCACGGCGATCGAGCATGGTTTGCACTCGATGCCGTGGACGCATCCACAGGACGGCGCCCACGTCGCCCGCGCCGCGATGAGTTATCTGCACAGCCAGGCCGAGGCCGGCAGCGGTTGCCCGCTGACCATGACTTTTGCCAGCGTGCCGGCCCTGCGTCTGCAACCGAATCTGGCTGAGCAATGGTTGCCGAAAGTCCTCGCCACGGAATACGACCCGCGCAACGTCGGCATGGCGCACAAGGCTGGCGTGACCATCGGCATGGCCATGACCGAGAAGCAGGGCGGCACCGACGTGCGCGCCAACACCACCAAGGCGTATCCGGTCGGCACCAGTGGCCCGGGCGAGGCGTATGAATTGGTCGGGCACAAATGGTTCTGCTCGGCGCCGATGTGCGATGCATTCCTCACGCTGGCGCAGACCGACAAGGGTTTGAGCTGCTTCCTGCTGCCGCGCCATCGCCCGGACGACACACGCAATCAGTTCTACATTCAGCGCCTGAAAAACAAACTCGGCAACCAGTCCAACGCCTCGAGCGAAGTGGAGTTTCGTGGCGCGCTGGCATGGATGGTCGGCGAAGAAGGGCGCGGCGTACCGACCATTATCGAGATGGTCGCGATGACCCGTTTCGATTGCATGGTCGGTTCCAGCTCGCTGATGCGTCAGGCGCTGACCCAGGCCAGCCACCACTGCGCGCACCGCAAGGTCGGCGGCAAATTGCTCAGCGAACAGCCATTGATGCAAAACGTGCTGGCCGATCTGGCCCTGGAAAGCGAAGCCGCGCTGGCGCTGAGCTTGCGCATGGGCAAGGCGTTGGATCATCTCGACGATCGCCACGAAGCGCAATTTGCACGACTGGTAACGGCGGTGGGCAAATATTGGATCTGCAAACGCGCGCCGGGAATGATCAACGAAGCGGCGGAATGCATGGGCGGCGCCGGGTATGTTGAAGAGAGCATCCTGCCGCGTTTGTACCGCGAGGCGCCGGTGAACTCTACGTGGGAAGGTTCGGGGAATGTGCAATGCCTCGACGTGCTGCGGGCGTTGTCGAAAGAACCGGGCGTGCTGGATGTGTTGTTCAGCGAGCTCGGTGATGGCCACGGCGACAAACGCTTGGCCGCGCATATTCAACAGTTGCAGGCGCAATTCAAGGACACCAGTGACATTCAGTATCGGGCGCGGCAGTTGACTGAAGACATCGCGCTCGGTTTGCAGGCCAAGCTCCTGTTGGAGGCCGGAAACTCAGCCGTCAGCGATGCCTTTATTGCCAGCCGCCTGAGCGGTGGTGGCCGCGCCTACGGCGCCTTGCCACGCGGCCTCGACATCGAAGCCCTCGTCGCCCGCTCAACCCCCCAAGCCCTCTGACCCCCACAAATCCCCTGTAGGAGCTGCCGAAGGCTGCAATCTTTTGATCCTATAAACAGCAAGATCAAAAGATCGCAGCCTTCGGCAGCTCCTACAAGGATTGGGGTGGCCCATATATTGTGCGGTTGCCAACATGCCACTGTTCCCGTGACGCCACGATGCAGGCAAGATGAAGCTCTGCAAGTCAGAACACAGGAAGCTGATCGTGACCGAAGCGTTTATTGTTGTTCAAACCGCCGAACAAGCCGTGGATCGTCTCGCCGAGCTGCATGAGCGGGCCACCACTGCGCTGAACTCGGCGCTCAAGCGTTACCTGAAAGATCGCGTCGAACCCGACGCTGCGCAGCGTGCTCTGTTTCGTTATCCCGAACTGCGTCTGACCTACCATTGCCAGGGCGAAGTCCCGCAGACCACCCGCGCTTACGCCAAGGTGCAATTGCCGGGCACTTACAGTGTCACCGTCACCCACCCGGCGGCGTTCCGCAAATATCTGCTCGAACAACTGGTGCCGTTGATGCACGACTTCACGGTGACCGTGGAAGTCGGCGTCAGCCAGCAAAACATTCCGTATCCGTACGTGGTCGAGCAGGGCGATGAACTCGCCGGTTCCGGCGTCACTGCTGCCGTGCTGGCGCGGGTGTTCCCGAGTACCGACCTGTCCGCCGCCACCGATGGCATCGCCGACGGTCTCTACGATTGGGAAAACACCGATCCACTGCCGCTGGCGCTGTTCGATGCGGCGCGCGTGGATTTCTCCCTGCGTCGGCTGGTGCATTACACCGGTAGCGACTGGCGTCATGTGCAACCGTGGATTCTGCTGACCAACTATCACCGTTACGTCGACCAGTTCATCGTCCATGGTCTGGAGCAATTGCGCAGTGACCCGCGTTTTGTGCGCATGGTCTTGCCCGGCAACGTGATCATCGAAAAGAGCATGGATCACGGCGAAGCCTCGGCAATCGCCGCCGGTGTGGTTTGGCACCGTTACCAGATGCCGGCCTATCACCTGATCGCCAACGATGGCCACGGCGTCACGCTGGTGAACATTGGCGTCGGCCCGTCCAACGCCAAGAACATCACCGACCACTTGGCCGTGCTGCGTCCGCATTGCTGGCTGATGATCGGTCACTGCGGCGGGCTGCGTCAGTCGCAGACCATTGGCGACTACGTGCTGGCCCACGCTTATATGCGTCGCGACGGCATTCTCGACCGCGTGGTACCGCCGAACATCCCGATCCCGGCGCTGGCCGAAGTGCAAATGGCGCTGCAACAGGCAGCGGCGAATGTCACCGGCGAGAAGGGTGATGATCTGAAAAAACGCCTGCGCACCGGCACCGTGCTGACCTACGACGACCGTAACTGGGAATTGCGTTGGGCGCAGGAACGACCGTTGATCAACCTGTCCCGCGCGGTCGCGGTGGACATGGAAAGCGGCACGATTGCCGCGCAGGGTTATCGCTTGCGCGTACCGTACGGCACGTTGCTGTGCGTATCGGACAAACCGCTGCACAGTGAAATCAAGCTGCCGGGTTCGGCCAACGCGTTCTATGAGCGCGCGGTCAGTCAGCACTTGAAGATCGGCATCGAAGCGGTCGATCTGCTGCGCACTGAACTCAACTCGCTGCACTCGCGCAAACTGCGCAGCTTCGACGAACCGCCGTTCCGTTAACGGTTAGTCGTGGTCATTTGGCGGTCAGGGCACTAGCATTGTCAGCCCTGATCGCTAAATGTTTGCTCTCCCTATGTCTCGTCCCCCGCGTCCACCTTCCCGCCGCCCTGGCGCGAAGCCTCAGTCGTCTTCGCCGCGCCGTGTTGCCAAGGCGCCACCGGCCGAGCCGAAACTGATCCTGTTCAACAAACCGTTCGATGTGCTGACGCAATTCAGCGACGGCGAAGGGCGGGCGACGCTCAAGGATTACATTGATGTGCCCGGTATTTATCCGGCCGGACGTCTGGATCGCGACAGTGAGGGGTTGCTGTTGCTGACCAACGACGGGCAGTTGCAGGCGCGCATCGCTGATCCGAAACATAAACTGGCGAAGACGTATTGGGTGCAGGTCGAAGGCGTGCCGACCGCCGAACAGTTGCAGCGTCTGCGTGACGGCGTTGAGTTGAACGACGGCATGACCTTGCCCGCTGAAGCGCGGCAGCTGGATGAACCTGAGTTGTGGCCACGCAATCCGCCGGTACGCTTTCGCGCGACCATTCCGACGTCGTGGCTGGAGTTGGTGATTCGCGAAGGGCGCAATCGACAAGTGCGGCGCATGACCGCGGCGGTCGGGTTGCCGACGTTGCGGCTGGTGCGGGTGAAGATTGGTGACTGGACGATCGAAGGGCTCGATCAGGGCCAGTGGAAGGAAGTGCCAGCGCGCTTATAGAGCGCCGGATTCGATCAGGCCGATCACCACACTTTTAATGATGAACGCGGCCACACCCAGGCCCAGCACGAAGAACAAAATGAACGAGCCAAAGCGCCCGGCCTTGGACTTCTTCGCCAGATCCCAGACGATAAAACCCATGAAAATGATCAGGATGCTGACCAGACCGGTCATCATCCACTCTTCAAATACGGCTGGATCCATTGGGGTTCTCCGGCATGGGCGCGGCTAAAAGGGCGCGGCGAGTATACGCCAAGGGCGGATGGCGGGGCATTGACCTGCGTCGGTGTGCCGCAGTCATTGGTCTGCAACACCAATCCTGCCAGTGCTGCGCACTGGAACGGGGATAAATCCCCTCGCCACAAAAGCGCTCTGTAGGAGCTGCCGAAGGCTGCGATCTTTTGATCTGGATTTTAAAAGATCAAAAGATCGCAGCCTCGTTTCACTCGTCAGCTCCTACAGGGGGCGGTATCAGTTGCGCAGGTGGGTCAGCGGCAGTTCGGTGCTGTTGAGCACCTGATTCAGCACAAAGCTCGAGCGTACGCTGGTCACGCCTTCAATGCGTGTGAGGTGCCCCAGCAACAACTTCTGATAGTGATCCATATCCGGCACCACCACTTTCAACTGGTAATCCGCATCCACACCCGTCACCAGGCTGCACTCCAACACCTGCGGCAATGTGCGAATCGCCGCTTCGAAATTCTCGAAGCGCTCCGGCGTATGCCGATCCATGCCGATCAGCACATAGGCAGTCAAACTCAGCCCAAGCATCTTGCGATCGAGCAACGCGACCTGACGCGAGATATAGCCGTCGTCTTCCAGTTGCTTGACCCGGCGCGAGCAAGGCGAGGGTGACAGACCGATGCGCTCGGCCAGCTCCTGGTTGGAGATGCGGGCGTCGCGCTGCAATTCCGCCAAAATGCTCAGGTCGTAACGGTCGAGTTTGCTCATCAATCTGTCCTTGGTTGTAACTATTGCGGCGGATTATCTATCCAGGGTTAAAAATTGCGCAAGTGGTGTTTATTTCAGAAATCTTCGCAATCCTCTGTCGCGGCCTCAGGCCTATTCTTATTACCAGAATCACTGCTCGGTAACACAGTCCACGCGGCCCGCCCTATAAGGCCTGCCGCGGCCGCCACCCCCACCGGGGTTGTGCCGGCCCCCGAGCTGCACACTGTCCAGAAGACGGCGTGAGGTGAGCCGACGTCATAAGCGTCGAGCCAGGACGAAGTTCTCTAAAGGGAGGCCGACGGGTCTCCCTTTTTTCTTGCCTGCGATTTCATCTTGCGGCGCTCAATAAATAAGTTGCGCGACTGATAACCTGTTGCAGAACCGGATGTTCCCGACCCGGTCTTAGTTACAGGCCGCCCTTAATTACAGGCCTCAGTGAGGAAAAGCATGAAGTCGCGCATCTGGCGTCTGGCCGGTGTTGGTGTGTTGTGTGTGAGTGTCAGTGTGCAAGCGCTGGCCGATGATCCAGAGAGCCGCAGCCCGAATGGCGGGCAGCACGGGCAGGGGCATCAAGGCAATAACCAAGGGCATGGCGGCGATAATCAGCCGCGTCCGCAGAACAATCCGCAGCAAAACCAGCCGCGTCCACAAAATCAGCCGCCGCAGAATCAACCGCGCCCGCAGAACAACGAAGTCATTCGCGGCGACAACAGCCGCCAGTTCGAACACAACGGCCAGCCGCACAATAACAATGGTCAATGGCAAAACCATGACCAGAACCGGCCGGGCTACAACCCCAACCCGGTGCGCCAGCCACCACCGCCGCCGCAAATGCCGGCCAACAGTTTGCCGATCCAGTCGCGGCCCGACACCGTGCGCCAGACTCAGGAACCGCGTCAGGGTTACTACCGCGACGAGCGTCCGCAAAACGGCTACAACAATAACAACCAACATTGGCAGACCAACAACCGGACCAATGACTACCGGCCTAACGACAATCGCTGGCCGGGACGTCCCGACGGACATGGCAACGGTTGGGGCCCGGGCCCGCAATATCGGCCGGGGCATGTGATCGACCGCTTCCCGGATCGCGACTATCGCGTGCCGTATCGCGGGCAGGATTACTTCTATTCCGGCGGCTACTGGTACCGCCCGCAAGGCCCGCGCTACATCGTCGTGCAACCGCCGCGCGGGATCCGCATTCAGTACTTGCCGGACTATTCGCGAGAAGTGTGGATCGGTGGTTCGCTGCTGTTTCTCGCCGCCGGTTCCTACTACGCCTATCAGGAAGCGACGCAGGATTACGTGGTGGTCGAGCCGCCGGTGCAGCAACAGCCGCAACCACAACCGCAATCCCAGGGCTATGACGTCGAGGCCTATCCGGCCAACGGCCAATCGCCAGAGCAGGTGCAGCAGGATGGTTATCAGTGCTATCAGTACGCCGTGCAGCAAAGCGGTTTCGACCCGCGCACCGCGACCTATCAACCGGCGCCTGAAGTGGTTCAGGCGTACCGACAAGCTCAGGGCAATTGCCTGAGCAGTCGCGGTTATCAGGTTCAGTAAAAGCAGCTGCGAGCTGCACGTTTCGAGCTACAAGCTTGAAGCTTGCGGCTCGCGACTTGTCGCTGCTTTTATCGGATCGGCGTGCACCAGCACTTCGGCGCGCGGGTAGGCTTGGTGGATGGCATCGGCGGCTTGATCGCTGATGCCGTGTGCCACTGACAGCGTCAACTCTCCCGGCAATTCCAGGTGCAACTGCACAAACCAATGGTTGCCGGAGATTCGCGTGCGCAAGTCATGCGCGCCCAACACACCTGGCACGCTGCACGCGAGTTCGAGCATGTGCTGACTGACGTCCGTCGGCAGCTCTTCATCCATCAACACCGAAAAACTTTCCCGGGCGATCTGGATCGCGCTCCACAGAATGTACGCAGCAATCCCCAAACCGAACCACGCATCCAGTTGATCAAGACCAAAACCAGCCAAAATCAGCGCAATCAGAATGCTGCCGTTGAGCAACATGTCCGAGCGATAGTGCAGCGAATCCGCGCGTACGGCATTAGAGCCAGTCTGCTTGATCACCCGATGCTGCAACACCAGCAGCGCCGCCGTCAGCAGCAGCGAAAACACAATCACGCCGATGCTCAGCCATGGCGCGCCAAGCGGCTGCGGATCGCGCAGTCGTTCGTACGCCTGAAACGCGATCAACACCGCACTGCCACCGATGAACAGCGCCTGCGCCATGCCCGCCAGCGACTCTGCCTTGCCGTGACCATAACGGTGATCGTCATCCGCCGGACGCAGTGCGTAATGCACCGCCAGCAGATTGAGCATCGAGGTGATGCCATCCAGCGCCGAGTCGGTGAGCCCGGCGAGCATGGCCACCGAACCGCTCAGCCACCAGGCAATGGCTTTGGCGACGATCAGCGTGCAGGCGACCGCCACCGAGGCGCGGGTCGCCAGCCTTAGCAGGCGAGCGTGTTCGGGGCTGGAGGTCATTGCGTTTCCTTTTTAAGCGGCAGGTTGCAGGCCGAACATCGCCAGTTGCTGCGTGCTGCCCTTGTGTTGAATCAGGCGCGGATCATCCAGAGGGAAGTCACGTCCCAACTCGCTTTCGAGAATAGCCTGCAACTTGTGGTTATCGACCTGACCGTCCGGGCCGATGGCTTGTTTGAGTTTGGCCGGATCGATCTGCGCGGTGTGGCCTGGTTCGAAATAGATCGCACCGGTGGCGAAGTCGACGGCAAACGCGATCAGCCCGGGAATGATGTAGAACAGCAGACCCACGGCATCGAGCACGGCAATCGCCGGGTCGACTTTGCCGTCAATCTGACCGCGACGATCCGGATAGAAAATCGAACCGCACGCCGTGATTTGCGTGAGCAGGGTGGCGACCAGTACACCGCCGATCAGGCGAAAAGGTAAGCGCATGGGGAAATCTCCTGAGTCATTTGAAAACGAAGCGTAGTCGTCTGGAATTAAGACCCTGACGAACGCCCGGCAGTTCGCCGTTATACTCGCCGCTGGCAGGGCGTGCCCACAGTAAATTGCGGCCTCGTCTCACCCCTACCGAAATACGTTGAGGATTGAAGTTGTTTTCTCCAGATCGACACCGCGTGAAGGCTAATGAATCCTGTCGGGGTTCGGCCCTCCGGGCTAAAGCTGTGAGCGCGCCATGCTGCGTTGCGGGACTTGGCAAGGAAACGACCCTTACCTGCGTCCCGCGCCTTGCCTGGCACGCTCACAGCTTTAACGCGACTCGCAATTTACTGTGGGCACGCCCTGGGGAGCTAGCATGAATTCTTTGCCGATCGATGAAGTTTTACCCGCCCTGCGTGAAGCCTTGGCGACTCGCCATGAAGCCGTGCTCGAAGCACCGCCCGGCGCCGGTAAAACCACCCGCGTGCCGTTGGCGTTGCTCAATGAAGCGTGGCTGGCCGGGCAGACCATTCTGATGCTCGAACCGCGCCGCCTCGCCGCGCGTGCAGCCGCAGAACGGCTGGCCAGCGAGTTGGGCGAGAAGGTCGGGGAAACCGTCGGTTATCGCATTCGACTCGACAGCAAGGTTGGCCCCAACACACGCATCGAAGTGGTCACCGAAGGCATTCTCACCCGGCGTTTGCAGGATGATCCGGCGCTCGAAGGTGTAGGTCTGCTGATCTTCGACGAATTCCACGAGCGCAGCCTTGATGCCGATCTGGCGCTGGCCTTGAGTCTGAACGGTCGCGAGCTGTTTCGAGCTGAACAGCCGCTGAAGATTCTGCTGATGTCGGCCACCCTCGAAGGCGAGCGTCTGGCCGGGTTGCTCGATGACGCGCCGATCCTGCGCAGCGAAGGCCGCATGTACCCGGTGACGATGCGCTGGGGCCGACCGTTTCAGCCCGGCGAATACATCGATCAGCGGGTCACGCAAACCGTGCTCGAAGCGCTGCACGATGAAACCGGCAGCGTCTTGGTGTTTCTGCCGGGGCAGGCGGAAATCCGTCGCGTGCATCAACAATTGGTCGACGCGATGGGTGAGCGCAGCGATGTGTTGCTCTGCCCGTTGCACGGCGAACTCGACCTCAATGCGCAACGCGCGGCGATCGATCCGGCCCCGGTCGGCCAGCGCAAAGTGGTGCTGGCGACCAACATTGCCGAGACCAGTCTGACCATCAACGGCGTGCGTGTGGTGATCGATGCCGGGCTGGCGCGGGTGCCGCGTTTCGATCCGGGCAGCGGCATGACCCGGCTCGATACCCAACGGATTTCCAAGGCCAGCGCCACTCAGCGTGCGGGCCGTGCGGGGCGTCTGGAACCGGGTGTTTGTTATCGCTTGTGGTCGCAGGATCAGCACGAACAGCTCGCGGCTTACGGCAGTGCGGAAATTCTTTCGGCGGATCTCGCCAGCCTCGCGCTGCAACTGGGACGTTGGGGCGTGACGCCGGGCGAACTGGTGTGGCTCGACGTTCCGCCAGCGGCAGCTTATGCACAGGCGCAGGATTTGTTGCAGCGGCTCGGCGCGCTGGAAGGTGAGGTGCTGACGACCCACGGTCAGGCCATGGCTGAGTTACCGGCGCATCCGCGCATTGGCCATTTGTTATTGCGCGGTCAGGCATTGGGGTTGGCCAACATGGCGTGCGATGTGGCTGCGTTGCTCGGCGAGCGCGATATCTTGCGCGGCGCCGGCGCGGATTTGCACAGTCGTCTGGTGTTGCTGTCCGGCGAAGAACGCGCCGCCCGTGGTGCTCAGGGCGGTGTGCAGCGTGCCCGGCAATTGGCGCGGCAATATCGCGGATATTTGCGCGGCAAGACGAGTGAGCCGGTCAGCGATCCCGATCATCCGCGCTGGCTCGGTGCGTTGCTGGCGCTGGCCTATCCCGATCGCGTCGCGCAACAGCGGCGTGCCGGTGGCGCCGAATATCGTCTGGCCAACGGTCGTGCGGCGCTGTTCGCCGAAGCCGACAGCCTGATGAAAGAACCGTGGATCGTCATCGCTGACCTCGGCAGCCGTCAGGGCCAGCGTGAAGAACGTATTTATCTGGCAGCGGATTTTGATCCGGCGCTGTTCGATTCCGTGCTCGCCGAACAAGTGCGCAACGTCGATCAACTGGACTGGGACGAGCGCGAAGGCGTGCTGCGCGCCGAGCGTCAGCGCAAGGTCGGCGAGCTGATTCTCAGCCGTGAACCGCTGACCGGTCTCGATGAAAATGCGCGCAGTCAGGCGCTGGTGAATCTGGTGCGACGCAAAGGTCTGGAGCTGCTGCCGTGGACGCCGGAGCTGCGTCAGTGGCAGGCGCGAGTGGCGCTGTTGCGGCAACTTGATCTGACGAATCAGAACGACAGTCAGTGGCCAGACGTCAGCGATGCAACCTTGCTCAACACCCTCGAAGATTGGCTGATGCCTTATCTGGGCAAGGTCTCGCGACTCAGCCATTTTGCCAATCTGGATCTGTCGAGCATCGTGCGTAATCTGCTGCCATGGCCGCTGCCGCAGAAGCTTGACGAGCTGGCGCCGCATCATCTGAGCGTGCCGTCGGGGTCGTCGATTCGGCTGGACTACAGCGAGTTTCCGCCGATTCTCGCGGTGCGTTTACAGGAACTGTTCGGGCTGGCGGATACGCCACGGATTGCTGGCGGGCGCCAGGTGGTCAAGTTGCATCTGCTGTCGCCAGCACGACGTCCGGTGCAGGTGACGCAGGATCTCGCCAACTTCTGGCGCAGCACCTATGCCGAGGTGAAGAAGGATTTGAAGGGACGGTATCCGAAGCATTACTGGCCGGATGATCCGTTGGTGGCGGAGGCTACTGCGCGGGCGAAGCCCCGGGGCACCTGACCCGGGGCTGCGCGCCGCGCCGGTTTCAGACGCTGACAACCTCGCCGCGCGAATGGCCTTGGGCAAAGCGCGTCGCCGAGGTTTGCAATAGCAGCCCGACGCTCAAGGTCACCAACAAGAACGGCAGCAGCCAGGCATTCTCGATCATTGCCAGTTGCAGGCTGAGGATCAGCAGCAGCACCGGCGTGGCCAATGCATTCGCCCGGCTGACATACAAACCGACGGCCGCTTCACTGTAGCGGCAGGCAATGGCCACGCGGATGTGCACCCGTGCGCCACCGAACGCCATACCGAGAATCAACAGGCTCAGCGCCTTGAGCAGTAGCGTGTCTGGCATCAGCAGCCACATCGAGGTGGAAATCACCGCCAGTGCGATCAGGCCGGACAAGTACGCCATCAGGTTGCGCCCGGTATTGGCGATGATCACCAACACACCGATCAGCGCCATCCCCATGCCGAATACCGCATCCAGCACGCCCAGCTCAAACAGCGCCCAGCCATGGTTCGACACATACACCGGCAGCATGAAGTTGAATGCGCCGAGGATCGGCCAGATCAGGACCATCGGAATAAACAGCGTCAGCGGCAGTTTGGCCGGTGCGACGACCTGGTCTGTTTCGGTCACCACCGTCGGCAGGCTGGCGCGGGTGAAGCAAATCGCCGCGACCATGAAAAACCCGCCGCTGAGCACTAGCGAAAAGCCCATCCCGGGCAGGATCGGCATCAATCCCGCCGCCAGCAATGGACCGATCATCAGCGCCGCCTGACTGGTGGCAGTGGTTGCACCGCTGATGCGTCGCACTTTGGTTTCGTCCATGCCCCGTTGCAGTTGGGTGAACCACATGTCCAGGCTGGCCTCGAGCGACATGATCATCAGCCATACGAACAGATTGGTGATCAGCAAACCAACAGTGAAGTCACGTGACACTCCGGAAACCAGCGCCAGTGCGGTCAGCCCGAACACAAACCAGCTGCTCATCTGACGGCCGTTCATGCGAATCGCCAGGCGTTTAATGATTGCCGGCGTGATAAATGCGGGGATGAACGAGCAGAAAATCGCTAGCGCCAGCGGCCAGTATCCGCCCTCGTTCTGGTTGAGGATCGTCCACGTCAACGAGACGAGCAACGCCCCGGAAAACAACCGATAAACCGTCGAGCAGAACAGGAACATCGCCAGCTCTTTGGCGGCACTATGAGTGACAGCGGGGTTTTTATTCATGTCATCGATCCTTGCCCTTGAAGACGCGGCGATTGTTCAATTAAACAACGGACACCCGCGACTGCACCGGCGGTGAGCCAGTGCAGGAAGCAGACGTTGATTCGGTCTGGGTGTCAGACCAGCGAGCGCATGACTTTGAGGGTCTTGTCGATGTCTTCGGGCGTGTTGATGATCCCGGCGGAGAAGCGCACCGTCGAATGGCGGTAGGGCGTGGCGCTGGCGATGATCTTCTGCTCTTTGAGCCGCGCGACGATCTCTTTGGGGTCGCGATTCTTCACATCACAGCAGACGAATCCGGCAGAGAACTGCTCGGCCTGTGGCGTATGCAAGTAAACAGCGGGCAGCTTGGCCAGGCCTTCCTTGAGCTGGCCATTGAGTTCAGACACGCGCTCGGCAATGCGCTTGCGGCCGATCTTTTGTATGAACTCGAAGGCGGCGATCATCGCCCACTGGTTTTCGAACGCGAGGAAGCCACCGGGGCTGACCCAGGCCGCTTGCGTTTGGCCCTGTGGATCCCGTTGCTGGCGCCAGGCATTGGCCGGTTCGGCGGCCATGATCGTCGGAATGGTCGGTGTGATTTGTGCCCACTGACCTTCACGGGCCCAGACCAGCCCCGTGCCGTGTGGGCCCAAAATCCACTTGTGAGTGCCCGCGCTGAAAAAGTCGCAGCCCAGACTCGCCACTTGCGCCTCGGAACAGCCGAAGCCGTGCACGCCGTCGATCACGTAGATGATCCGGTCGGCCTCGGCGCGATCACGATTGATGCTCGCCACCAGAGCACCAATCTCACGCACCGGCAAGCGCACGCCAGTGCCTGAATGTACCCAGGTCATGGCAAGAATACGGGTGGCAGGTTTGATGGCTTGTTCAATGCGCGTGACGATGGCATCCGTGCTGACATCCTCGGGACCTTCGTACAGATCGATCCGGCGAATACTGCCGCCCCATTTGACCACCGCCAGGCGCATCGCCTCGTCGTGGGTGTACCACTCGTGATGAGTGGTGAGAATTTCCTGGTGCGCAGCGAGTTTCAAACCGTTGTAGACCATCGCCAGACCCTGAGTGGTGCTGGTCGTCAGGGCGATGTCTTCAGGGCGTCCGCCGGTGTACTCGGCTGCTGCCGCACAGACCTTGCGCCAGACCATGTCCTCCGGTTTGGCAAACATGTTGTCTTCGAGGTAGGTGTACGGGTTTTCATCGAAGGCCTGGCGGTGGCGGGCCATCGCATCGCGCACCGGTTTCGGGTTGGAGGCGAGGAAAAAGTTGGAGAGGTGCACGAACTCCGGCGACAGGTTGAACTGCGCCCGCACTGAAGCCCAATCGTTGGAGTTCAGGGGTGTTACCGCGTCTTTGTGAACAGGCGAATTGCTCGCCTGTGCATTTGCCACACTTGCAATCATGCTGCCTCCAGCCAGGGTCGCGCCCACGGCGGCCCCCACGAATTCACGTCTTCCCAGACCCATACGGACTCCCTGTCGATTCATATTGAACTGCGCGCAGGACGCGCAAACATAGCATTGAAAATACGCTGGCCATAGAGACCGACCGCCAGGCCGAGCACGATCAGAATCACCGCGAGGACTTTGCTCGCCGGCACGCTTTCGTGAAAGATCAGCACCGAACCGAGCATGCCGAAGATGGGTACCAGCAACGACAGCGGCGCGACGGTCGATACCGGATAAGTCTTGAGCAACGAGTTCCAGATCCAGTAGGCGAATAGCGTGTTGGGGTAAACCTGAAACAGGATCGACAGCACAGCGGTCGTATCAACCTGACTGACGAACGTGGTGTAGCCGGCGCTGCCGTTAACCGCGTAGTCGAGGGCAAACAACGGGATCGGCGCGAAGGCGCTGGACCAGACGAGGAAAGCAAAAACCTCCTTGGTGCTGGCCTTCTTGTTGATGATATTGGCGATGCTCCACGACACGGCACCCAGCAGCACCAGCAGCACACCGGGCAAACTCACCGAACCGTCGCTGATCAGGATGATGCACAGCAAACCGCCGAGCGCGATCAGCATGCCCAGCACCTGAAAACGCGTCAGCGCTTCCTTGAACACCCAACCACCGAGGAGAATGGTGAAGAAGGCGCTGAATTGCAGAACCAGCGATGCAATCCCCGCCGACAGCCCAGCCTTGATGCCGAGGTTGACGATGCCCCACAGGCCGATGCCGAACACCAGTCCGTAACCGATGATGTAGCGCCACGGCACATTCGGTTTGCGGATGAAAAAGATCGCTGGTAACGCACAAAGGCTGAAGCGAATCCCCGCGAGGATGAACGGGTCTACGGTGGCCAGTCCCAGTTTGATCACCGAGAAATTAACCCCCCAGATTGCCGTGATCAGTACAGCCAATACGACGTGCAGTGGTTTCATAAAAGAATCGCCTTGATAAGGGTGGGCGGTGTCACGCGACGGATGTCAGGTGTTCGGCAAGGCTCACTCGGGCAAACAGCGTTTGCATCCAGGCGCGGGTCTGTTGCGGGTCGGCGGTCTTGACGATCCCGGCCAGCGGTGCCTCGAACGCCGAATAGGTCACGTGTTCCGGCAGCAGCGCGCCCGGCTGCAGTTCGTTCCACTGCACCACGACGGGACTGGCGCGCAGTTCTTCTGCGCCGTTGAGGCCTTGGTAGTTGCGCTCGGACAGCGTGTGTCCGGGGAACACAAACCAGCCAAAACCCAGGTCGGGTGCCTGAAGGTTCAGGTGTTCGAGATCGAGTGCGCCTTCAACATGGATACGCAGCTCCAGCGACGGCAAATGAATGCCGGTGGCCAACTCGTAGGTCGCGACGACATCAGCGCCGCCGACCCGGTTGCCGACCTCGAGAAACACCGGCTCATCACCTTCCATGATGGCTTCAAGATGGAATGCACCGTTGCGAATCTGCACCGCTGCCAGCGCAGCACTGACCCACGCCTTCATGGTCGCCGTGGTTTCAAGATGCCAAGAGCCCAACGGCTGACCACGCTCCATGTAGTCCAGACAGGTGCCGACGTATTCACTGGAGAGCAGGGTGAGGATTTGTCCGTCCTGCACCAGACCGTCAAAATGCCGGATCGGGCCGTTGATGAATTCCTCGACCTGAAACTCTTCGATGCGCAACGACAGCTGGCTGACCTTGTGGCGGATTTCATCGAAGGCACAGGCCGGCTGCTGGTGGATGCTGACATCAAGACTCGACGCGCCACTGTGCGGCTTGAGCACGGTCGCCCCGCGCCATGGCACGTGGCCCTGCAATGCCAGATAGCGTTCCAGCGACATGAAGCGTGGCACGCGCAATTTGCGCGCCTGCACGGCGGCCTTCATGTCGAGCTTGTTGCGTGCCAGATTGACCGCCGCCAGCGATGCGCCTTCGACATTCAATGCTTCGCGCAGGCGTGCAGCGTCGAGCAGTTCGTATTCGGACATCGAAATGATCCGCTCAAAACGTTGCGGATCATTCGCAAGCAATGCCATGGCTTCATCGTAGGCGCTGGCCAGCCCCGGCCGGACGATCCGGGTGCAGCGCAGTTGCGGTGGCAGCGTATCGATCGCCGACTGTTTGCCCAGATAGGTGACCTCGTGCAGGTCATGATCGATGCCACGGTGGTACTCGATGCGCGGATAGGGCACTCGATGCAGAATCAGAATTTTCATGCGCGTACTCTCGAAACGTTATAGACGGAAGTCAGGACGCCACTTTGAACAGCAGCTCGACGCTCAGAGCGCGATCAAGCACCTGCAGCCACTGCTCGCGCAGGACTCGCACCAGATCACGGATGTCCACAGACGGGTTGTGCAGCGCGACACAGGCATGAGCGACGAAGTCGCTGTTGTCACGCGGTGTCGCATGGATCAGCCGCGACTCGCCGGCCACCCACGCGCTCTCGAGCAGAGCAATGTCGGCGCGCGCCAGGTTCAGGGTCTCTGCCGCCAGCTCCAGCGTTTCAGCGATCAGGCCTGCCAGGTCACCGAGTTCAGCGACTTCGAGCGTGACGTCGCGCGGCACCCCGAACATCACCGTGGCGGCACTGCAGGTAGCGGCAGGCAGCTCGTCTGCAACTTGCCCGGCAAACACCGAATCGACCCAGGCCGCATACAGGTCAAGCCCGTACACGGCTTGGGCCAGAGTCCAGATTTTCATTCCCCCTGGGCGCCGGTTCGGTTCAATCACCGCAGTGTTCTTGCCATCGTCGCTGAGCTTGATCTCGTTATGAAACGGGCCGATACGCTGGCCGACCAAACGGTTGACCTGCTCGCCCGCGACGTGAATCGCCAGCCGTTCCTGCTCGCTCAGACGCGCTGGCAGAATCTGTGCGACTTCGACCGGATAGCGGCCGGTGGCGCTGACTTTCTCGGTGATGAACCATAGCTTGCCGAGGCCATCGTATGAGTATTCACGGGTGAACGAGATGAACGCTTCGGCCAACACACCGCCGTGCAGATAGGGGGCGACTTCGGCAAACGCCTGCTCGCAATCACCGCCCGGCGCGACCATCACGACCCCGCGATTGTTGCCTTCGCACGCAGGCTTGATGACGAAGCCACGCTCCTGGCGGCCGGCAAAATGGCGCACATCGTCGATGCAGCCGATCTGCGCGAAATCCGGCAGGTTCACACCCAACTGGTTCAGCGCCGGGCGCAGGCGATTTTCGGCGATGCGGTATGCCAGTTTGTCGAACGCGCCGAGTGCCAGGCGCGCACAGTCCACCGCCAGACCGAGACGCTCCAGCAGCCCGGCACCACTGGCCACCGCGTTGTCGGAAAAGACGATGCCGGCGCTGATCCGCGCAGCGTCATCGCCCAATTGATTCAAGGCGAGGTTGATGAAATCGGCGGCCAGTGGATCGGCATCGATCACCCGGTCGCTGATGCCTTGATCATGAGCCTGTGGATTGGCCCTGACGAGCCAGGTCTGCGCGCCCCATTGTTGGCGCGCATGGTCACGCAGGTGGCGGACGTCGGCGATCCGGCTCAGGTTGTAGTCCACAATCAGCAATACAGGCGCTCGCAGCGACATGTTGTTCTTCCTCATCCATGGGGTGTGGCATCGACAGCGGTGATGTTCCAGGCGATTGCTCAGCGATGTTCCAAGGCGCTGTCGGCCTTGTAACGGATATCCAGCGCGGTGGCGGAGATGTGCGCCAGGCGTTGCAGTTCGGCAACGCGATCGGCGCGCTTGAACGTCCACAACAATTGCCCCAGAAACACTTCACGCGCATGGGCCGGAATAACATCGCCGGCTTTCAGCAGGATGTGCTGCACCACCGGATCCAGCGGTAACTCGTTGAGCGTCACCGAAGTCAGGGTTCCCGGTTGGGCGAAGTACACCCGAAAGAAGGTCGCCAGGGTTTGCTCGCAGCTGCCATCGGCCTGCCATTCAAACGCCGCCAGATGCTGGAGCAGTGCCTCGCGTGGCTGACTCTCGTCCTGACTGGCCAGCAGCAGATCCAGCCACAGCGAAAGCATGCTGTGGCCGTTCGTCACCGCCGCGACACTGTGCGAGATCAGGCTGCCACCCACGCGTGGATTGATTTCGATCAGATCCCAGTGCTTGCCAGTGAAACGGGCTTCGATGTGATAGCAGCCCCATTTCAGTTGCATGCAATCGAGTACCTGTTTCAGCCAATCCAGGCCGGCAGCGATCTGTGCCTGGTCAAGGCTGGCAGGGGGTGTGGTGCAGCTGTCTTCAAGTACCGTTTCGGCGGTCTCGGTTACTTCGTGTTTTTCATGGATGGCCACGACGTGCACCTGACCATCCACTAACAGAGTCTCGAAGCTGAACTCGTGGCCGGGAATGTAGTTCTCCGCCATGAATGTCAGTCCATCGTTGAATGCCGAGGCGTACACCGTGTCCTCGGCAGAGGCCAGACGCAGCGCCTCCAGTGCATCCCAAGTGGTGTCCTGGCGCAGCGCAAATGCTGCGTAGGAAGCAATACCGTAAATTGGTTTGATGAAATACCGCTGATCCTGTGCCTGCAAGGTTTCCAGCACCGCAGCCGTCAGCGCAAATGCGTTGGCTTGCGACAGACCCGCTTCAGCCAGTCGGTTACGCACGTTGAGCTTGTTGCGCAGAGCCAGCGCCTGCCCCGGATCAATGTCATAAGTACCGAGCGACGCATTGGCTGTGGCCATCAAGTGGCGATAGCCTTCCCATACGCTGATGCAGCAAGTCACCTGTTCGCCCGACTTGCGCAGGGCCTCCAGTGCGTTTTGCACATCCCCCGGCTTCAACTGATGGTTGTCAGTGGTGTATAGCCGGTCCGCCCAGGCGTGAATCTGTTCCAGGCGGGCCGGTACATGTTCCGGAAGCGGCAATGAAGACAGCACGAAACACCGGAGCTGGCGGCGCTGCAGCTCCTCCTTCAGATCTTCGAGAAAAGAAAAGCCGCAGTGGCTCAGGATCAAAACACCGGGTTGGTTCGAATTCATTGCCTGCTCCATGGCTTAAGCGGCCTTGTCTTGCGGCTTGGCCAGGGTGTTGATGTACAGCTCGCTGAAGTACATCGCGAGGATCTTCTGGTGCTCCTCGAGGTAGCGTTTCAGCGCGGCAATGTCCTGCTCGCCTTTGATCAGGAAGCGCAGGGCTGCCCAGACTTCACCCGGGTGGTCATCGTTGATGTCGGTATGCGAATGGGACACCTGGCCAACAATCTTGGTCTCGCCCACCGATGCCTTGAGTGCTTCGAGCTTGCGCGGCTCAAGCTTCACGTTGACGTATTCAACCAGGTAGGAATAGGCGATTACGCCGAGCGGGCCTTCATGGTCGAGCAGGTAGGAGAAGAAACCGGCCAGCAGCTTCGTCGACAGGTACGGTTCGGTGGCGAGGAACTCTTCGCGGCTGACACCGACACGCTTCAGGTCATCGATGAACAGTTCGTCATGGAGCATCTCTTCCTGTTCGTAGTGCGCCCAGATCTGCGCGGCGGCAGGGCTGACCTTGGCCACTTCGACCAGTGCCTTGGCTTCGGCAACGCGCAGCAGACGGATGCGCCATGCGGTTTCGATCAAGTGACGCTTGTAGTACTCGCTGTTAACGTCCTTGCCTTCCAGATGCGCGGCTTGGGGGACGGTGGCGTACCACTGCTCTACTTGCACGTCGATGATCTTGTCGATCTCGGCGCGCAGATTGACCGAGCCAGCAGCGTTGAGGAAAGGGGTGGTATCACCATAGCCAACATTCTTTACACGGTTAAGCATCATCAAGTCCTTTTTAGTTTATGGATAACGGTTTAAACAATGACCAAACTTTCAGTGTTACTTGCACAACGATTTCAACAGCGTTACATCAGCCAATGATGTCAATGGCCACTTCACCTCTCAGCAGGCACTGGCATGCCAGGCGGTATTCTTCACCGCTGTAACCCAGTACTTCGATAAATGCTTCTTCATCTTCATCCCGAGGATTCAACGCCTCGATACCTGACGTCACCTTGATCAGACAGGCCCCGCACGCCCCGACCCGACAGCCCAGCGGGATCAGATTCTTCCCGCCGGCTTCGTATTCGATATCGGTAAAGGGCGCGTTAGTCGGTAACTGAAATTCAAGTTGGTGCGCATTAATGGTTAATGTGTGCAGCGCCATACATGCCCCTATCAATAGTAAAGTTCGTGTGGCAGGCACACAGTTTCACGCCGGACTGTGTCGGCTATGAACGTTACTTGTCGCGATGGAAAAAGTTATCGAGAGGTCAGCTCGAGGTACATCCAGTAGAGCAAAGCAATGCCGCTGAAAGTTGCACCTAATATACAAACAGCCACCCAGCCCCAATGCGCATAGGTGTAAGTGGCTGCAATTGCACCGGCACCACTGCCCACCGAGTAGAAACACATATAGGCGCCCACCAGACGGCTTTGCGCGTCGGGCCGTGCGGCAAAAATCAGGCTCTGGTTGGTCACGTGTACCGCTTGCACGGCGAAGTCCAGCAGCACCACCCCGACCACCATGGCGAGCAACGAGCTTTCAACAAATGCAGTGGGCAACCAGGACAGCGTCAACAGTGCCAGGGCAATGCCGGTGGTGCGATTGCCCAGACCCTGGTCGGCCAGACGTCCGGCGCGTGCCGCCGCCAGCGCACCCGCCACGCCGGCCAGACCGAACAGACCGATCTGCGTGTGTGAAAGTGACAATGGCGGCGCGCTCAGTGGCAAGACCATGGCGGTCCACAACACGCTGAAGGCGGCGAAGATCAGCAGAGCAAACGTGCCGCGGACGCGCAGCGTGGGTTCGCTGAGATATAACTGGAACACCGAGCCGAGCAGGCGCCAGTAGCTGCCTTTGGTGGGCGGCGTGGTCGAGGCCGGCATCGTTCGATACAGCACCAGCGCCATGCCGACCATCAAGGCCGCCGACACGAAGTAGACGCCGCGCCAGCCGGCGAGGTCAGCTACTGCGCCAGAAACGAAGCGCGCGAGCAGAATGCCCAGCACCACACCGCTGGTCACGGTGCCGATGGCCTGACCACGTTGATCCGGGCTGGCGAGGGTCGCGGTGTAGGCGACCACCACTTGCACCACAACCGCCATCAAACCGACCAGCACCATCGCGCCGAGCAGCATGCCCCAGTCCTGAGCCAGCCCGACCGCACACAGCGCCACGGCACTCAGCAACATCTGCGTGAGGATCAGGCCTTTTCGGTTGAGCAAGTCGCCCAGCGGTACGATGAACAACAGACCCACTGCGTAACCAGCCTGTGTCGCTGTGACCACGATACCAATCGTGCTCGGAGCGACCGAAAGGCTGGCAGCCATCGACTCCAGTAACGGTTGAGCGAAGTAGACGTTGGCCACGGCCATGGCGCAGGTAATGGCGAAGAGAAATGTCTGGTAACGACTTAAACCGGCACGGTCTGGACTCTGTAAAGGCGCGCAAGCGGCGGCTCCGGCGCCCGTGTTTTCGGCTTCGACGTCCATCTTCGAAGGCTTTTGAGGGTTCAGCGACATCATTCCATCCTTGGGAATAACTGGTTTCTAAACGAAACCGATGCGTTGATTTTTAGCAAAACTGGTTTTAATCTACAACTAGTTTTTCAAAATATTTTTGTCTGACGTTAGAACTCTTTTGCAACGCACTTCCCTCAAATTGGAGAAACATGGCCAGACAGCAGTTACTGGCACAAAGCGAATGTCCTGTGGCCCGCACGCTTGAGGCTATCGGCGATCGCTGGGTGTTGATGATCATCCGTGACGCGTTTGATGATGTGCGTCGCTTCAGTGAATTCCAGAAACGTCTGGGCCTGGCGAAGAACATCCTCACGGTGAAACTCAAGAGGCTGGTCGAGCTGGGTGTGTTCGACATCCAGCCCGCTTCCGACGGCACGGCCTACAAGGAATACGTGCTGACCGAGATGGGGCGTGCGGTGTTTCCCATCGTGATCAGCATGCGTCAGTGGGGGGAGCGTTACCTGTTCAGCAAGGGCGAGAGCTATTCAGTGCTTCTGGACAATGATCACGCGGAGCCGGTCGAGACCATTGCTGTGCGTTCCAGGGCGGGCAAGGTGCTGAGCCCGGCGGATTGCCACCGTCGCGTAGTCAAGCGCCGCACTTGAAGTCTGCGCGGGCTTGGGGCTTCAGCCGGCGGCTTTGGCCGTCAGGTGTTCGCGGCAATAATCGGCAAACAACTGCGCCGGTTTAGTCAGTTGCCCACGCTTGAGCCACGCGGCCACCAGACCCGACCCGGTGACGTCCTCGGCAATCTCCACGCACACCACTTTCTTGCCATCGTAGGTGCATTCGGAGTGAGGTTTGGTCACCAGAATCGAAAAACCAAACCCCTGACCGACCATCCCGCGCACCATCTCGATCGACGGCGAGCTGAATTCGATGCGCGGCGTCAGACCCAACTCTTCAAACAGGCTGACGAAGTAGGTTCGACTCGGTTGTACGTCCAGCAAAATCATCGGTTCCAGGCATAAATCCCTCAGCGAAACCTGCTTGTATTCGGCGAAGCGGTGGTCGGCGGGCAGCAGCGCGTAAGGGCGTTGCGCCGGCATCAACGGCTCGGTCTGAATAGTCGCATCGAGGTCGTGTTCGTAGAGGATGGCCAGATCAAACGCACCGGCGGTCAGACCTTGCACCAGCTCTTGCTGCTCACCATCGCGAATGCGGATTTTCACTCCCGGATACAGTGCGGAAAACCCGGCGATCAATTGCGGCAGGTACAGCGGCGCGACGGTTTCGAAGCAGCCGATATCGATTTGTCCCGCGACAATGTCGTTGTCGGCCAGTGCGTTCTGTTCGAACTCCTTGGCCATGCGCAGCAGTTCTTGTGCCTTGCGGAAAAACCGCGCGCCGCTGGGCGTCAGTGACACGCCTTGGGCGTGATGACGGATCAGCAGTTGCACGCCGAAGCTGTCTTCCAGACCTTTGATCGCGGTGGAAATCGCCGGTTGCGCGATGTACAGCTTGCGCGAGGCTTCGGCAACGCTGCCGCATTCGACGGTGGTGATGAAGTATTTCAACTGACGCAAATTGTAGGCGGCCACGGCAAACCTCAGGACGAGCGGACTCGACTTCAAAGCAATTTGTGCGCCGCCACGTCCATGGCGCGACGATGTTTTTATCCTTCAACCATAGCCACCTGCGCAGCGATTGGGGGAAGTCATTGCCCAGTGTTTTTATTGCCTGCGAAGATATTTTTACTATTTTTAGCCCGCGCGGGCCTGAGCGACCATCGATTCACAATAACGTCTCAGGAGCATCCGTCGTGTTCGAGCTTGCAGAGTGGCAGCGCCGTGCCGTTGCGTTGAAATTTCCCGATCACGCCGTGATCGACGGCCAACATTGCGCCGCGCAGTCGGGGCAGACCTTCGCCGCAATCAATCCGGCGACCGGGCAGTGCCTGGCGAATGTCGCTGCGTGTGGCGAGGAAGATGTCGACGCAGCCGTGCGCAATGCGCGGCAAGTGTTTGAGGCGGGCACCTGGTCGCAACGCCCGCCCGCCGAGCGCAAGCAAGTGTTGCTGCGCTTGGCGGATTTGCTGATGAGCCATCGCGAAGAACTGGCCTTGCTCGACTCGCTGAACATGGGCAAACCGGTGATGGACGCCTACAACATCGACGTGCCGGGCGCCGCCGGGGTGTTCCGTTGGTACGCCGAAGCCATCGACAAGCTCTACGACCAAGTCGCGCCCAGTGCGCCGAATGTATTGGCGACGATTACTCGCGAAGCGCTCGGTGTGGTGGCGGCGGTAGTGCCGTGGAATTTCCCGTTGGACATGGCCGCGTGGAAACTCGCCCCGGCGTTGGCAGCGGGTAATTCGGTGATTTTAAAACCGGCGGAGCAGTCGCCGTTTTCGGCGTTGCGCCTTGCCGAGTTGGCGCTGGAAGCAGGGTTGCCGGCGGGTGTGCTCAACGTGTTGCCGGGTCTTGGCGAGCAGACGGGCAAGGCGTTGGGTTTGCACGCGGATGTCGATTGTCTGGTGTTCACCGGCTCGACCCAGGTCGGCAAATATTTCATGGAATATTCCGCGCAGTCGAACCTCAAGCAGGTGTGGCTGGAGTGCGGCGGCAAGAGTGCCAATCTGGTGTTCGCCGATTGCCAGGATCTCGATCTGGCGGCGGAAAAAGCCGCGTTCGGGATCTTCTTCAATCAGGGCGAAGTCTGCTCGGCCAACTCGCGGTTGCTGGTGGAGCGTTCGATTCATGATGAGTTTGTTGAACGGCTGAAAGCGCAGGCTGAACGCTGGTTGCCGGGCGATCCGCTGGATCCGCAGAGCAGCGCGGGGGCGATTGTCGATAGCAAGCAAACGGCGAGCATCATGGGTTTTATTCGCAGTGCCGAGGAGTCTGGGGCGACGCGGATTTGTGGCGGGCAGCAGCGGCGGTTTAACGGGTCGGACAATTTTATTGATCCGACGATTTTTACCGGTGTGACGGCGGATATGCCGCTGTTTCGTGAAGAGGTGTTTGGCCCGGTGTTGGCGGTGGTGCCGTTTGACACTGAGGAAGAGGCGCTGCGCTTGGCCAATGACAGTGTTTACGGTCTGGCGGCTTCGTTGTGGACGGATGACCTGAACCGGGCGCATCGCGTGGCGCGGCGGTTGCGCGCAGGTACGGTGTCGGTGAATACCGTTGATGCGCTGGATGTGACGGTGCCGTTTGGCGGCGGTAAGCAGTCGGGGTTTGGTCGCGATTTGTCGCTGCATTCCTTCGATAAATACACCCAGCTGAAAACCACCTGGTTTCAGTTGCGCTGATACCGAGTCGACCCCTTCGCGAGCAGGCTCGCTCCCACACTGGATCTAGGTCACACCGAAGATCCCCTGTAGGAGTGAGCCTGCTCGCGATAGCTGTCTTTCAGTTAATACATCTGTGTCTGAAACCCCGCCATCGCGAGCAGGCTCACTCCTACAGGTTCAGTGGCGTCTACAAATCCAGGGTTCGCTCGAGATCATTGTCGGAGCGAGCCTGCTCGCGAATGCGGTGGGTCAGCCACCGAAAATCCCCGATCTGCACCCTAGTCGAGCATCCCCGCCAACACCGCCCCTTGGCAGTGCGCACTACCCAGTTTTTTCATCATTTGCAGCCAACAATTTCCTGATTTTCCTCACCGCGCACATGGGCCACCATCGATCTTGCCCGCCAGCCGAATGTTGTCCGCCCAAGCGTCCGCGAGAGACCAACGGCAGCAACTGCACAACGGCCGGCGACCGTACTGCCCATGACAAAACTAAATCAACAGCGTCGGGAGTGCTCCATGATCAAGTCCTTGTGTCTCCGTCTCACTCACCCTCTGGCAATCACCGCCCTTGCCGCCACGGTCGCGACCAGCGCCCAGGCCGGCACCCTGTCCATCGGCCACACCACGTGGGTCGGTTACGGCACGCTTTATCTGGCTCAGGATCTGGGCTACTTCAAGGAAAACGGGTTGACCGTCGAATTGCCGGTGGTCGAAGAGGCGTCGATGTACATGGCCGCGCAAGCGTCCGGGCAATTGTCCGGTTCGGCGTCGACCATCGATGAAGTGCTCAAGTACCGTCCGCAGTTCTGCTTCAAAGCGGTCGCGGCGCTGGATGACAGCCATGGCGGCGACGGCGTGCTGGTCGGCAAAGACGTCAAGAGCCTGCAAGAACTCAAGGGCAAATCCGTGGCGGTCAACGAAGGTTCGACCTCGCAATTCTGGCTCTCGTACCTGCTGAAAAAGAACGGCATGAGCATGAGCGACATCACCGTGCAGAACATGACCGCTGACGATGCCGCCACCGCGTTCATCGCCGGTCGCGTGCCCGCCGCCGTGACCTGGGAACCGCACCTGTCGATGGTGCGCGACAAACAGCAAGGCAAAGTGCTGATCGACAGCAGCAGCACCCCTGGCGTGATCGTCGATGTGGTAGCGCTCAATTGCAGCGTGATCGAGAAGCAACCGGAAGACGTCAAAGCGCTGGTCGCCGGTTTGTACAAAGCCGTGCAGTACACCAAGGATCATCCGGAAGACGCTTACAAAATCATGGCCAAAGGCGTCGGCGGCTATCTCTCCGATCCGAAGGAACTGGCCGCCGCTGCACAAGGCGTGCGTTTCTACGATCAGGCGATGAGCGAGAAACTGCTCGGCTCACCGGGCAAACCGGGCGACAGCGCGCCGCTGATCAAACTGGCCAACGAAACCGCCAGCGAACTGCAGGGCAAGCCTTACAACGTCAGCAACGACGATCTGGTCGACAACCGTTTCGTCACCCCGCTTTAGGAGGCCCGCAATGTTCAAGCGCAATTCGTGGCTGAGCCGCAGCCTCACGCCGAAAACCGCATTGCCGGTGCAAGTGGTGTGGAGCGCCAGCGCTCTGGCCTGGGTGTTGTTGGTCGGTCTGTGGGCCGGACTTTCTTATGGCGGCATCGTGCCGGGAATGTTTTTGCCGACACCGGGCGCGGTGGTTGAAGCCGCCGTGCGCCTGAGCCGCGATGGCACGCTCGGCACACATGTGTGGGCCAGTGTCGAAGTGGTGATGGTCGGCTTCATCGTGTCGTCGTTGGTGGCGGTGCCGTTGGGGTTGCTGATGGGCAGCTTCCGCATCGTTCAGGCATTCCTTGAGCCGCTGGTGAACTTCATTCGTTACCTGCCGGTGACCTCGTTCGTGCCGCTGTTTATTTTGTGGATCGGCATCGGTCTGGAGCAGCGCGTTTCGGTGATTATTTTCGGCGTGTTCTTTCAGCAACTGGTGATGATCGCTGATGTGTCGAAGGGCATTTCCAAGGATCTGATCAACGCGTCCTACACCTTGGGCTCCAGCCGCCGCGATGCGGTGTTGCATGTGATCGCGCCGGCCTCGGTGCCGGGCGTGCTCGACACTTTGCGCGTAACCATGGGCTGGGCCTGGACGTATCTGGTGGTGGCGGAACTGGTCGCTGCGTCCAGCGGTTTGGGTTACCTGAGCCTGAAAGCCATGCGCGGCTTTCAGGTGGACGTGATTTTCCTCGCCATCGCGATCATCGGCCTGCTCGGTCTGGTCACCGATCAACTGTTCCGTTTTCTCCGACTGAGGGTTGCCGCATGGGCTCAGTGACTGCTGCCAATCATCGTTTTATCGAACCCGTTGCCACCCCTGCGCAAGCCGCGCCGCGTTTGCAGGTGGACAAGGTCAGCCTGCGTTACAAGAAGCCCGACGGCGGCACATTTACCGCGCTGGAAAAGGTCTCGTTCGAAGTGCCGGATCAGCAGTTTGCGGTGCTGGTCGGGCCATCGGGTTGCGGTAAATCGAGCCTGCTGTATTTGACCGCAGGCCTGGCCGAACCGACCTCCGGCGAAATCTATGTTGGCGGCCAGCAAGTGCAGGGGCCGGGCGCCGATCGTGGGATGGTCTTTCAGAGTTACACGCTGTTCCCGTGGCTGACGGTGCGGCAGAACGTCGAGTTCGGGTTGAAACGTCGCGGCATGCCGGCGGCGCGGCGCAAGGAGATTGTTGATTACTACGTCAACGAAGTCGGTCTCGCCGGGTTCGCCGACAACTACGCTAAACAGCTGTCAGGCGGGATGATGCAGCGCGTGGCGATTGCCCGTGCACTGGCCAATGATCCGCAGATTCTGTTGATGGACGAACCGTTTGGTGCGCTGGACAGCCAGACGCGTTTGCAGATGCAGCAGTTGTTGCTGCGGGTCTGGGGCAATACTAAGAAGACTGTGCTGTTCGTCACCCATGACATCGACGAAGCGATTTTGCTGGGGGATCGAGTCTATGTGATGGGCGCGAAGCCGGGGCGGATCAAGCAGATTCTCGACGTGCCGATCGAACGCCCGCGTTCACTGGACATGGTGATGGAGCGCTCGTTTATCGACATGAAACGGCAGATCTTCGGGTTGCTGCATGACGACCTCGAAGAGGTGCATTGATCGCCAATTCAACACGTCCCCCTGTGGGAGCGGGCTTGCTCGCGAATGCGGTGTGTCATTCAACTTTTGTGTGACTGATCCACCGTCTTCGCGAGCAAGCCCGCTCCCACAGGGATCTGTAGTGTGCCAATGATTTATGGAGTGGCGGGGAGCAGGAAGCGGGCGATTACTGGCAGGTGGTCGGAGATGCGCAACGTATCGTCCTGCCGCACCGTCGCTTCCACCCGTTTGATTTTCGGGCTGTAGAACAGGTAATCGACCGTGCGATCCGGGCCTCTCAGATCGGGGTCGTTGGGGTAGTGGGTCAGCCACTGCGCGCGGTCGATGCCGCTGGCTTCATTGTTATTCGGGATCATCGGGTACTTGTCCCACAGCAGGTGCAGTTCGCTGTCGGCGGAGTAGGGCGTGCGTTGCTCGGCGGGCAGGCGCCGGTATTGTCCGAGCGGCAACAGATTGAAGTCGCCGCCGATGACCCACGGCAAACCCTGACTTTCGTACTTGTCGAGCACCTTGGTCATCGCTGTCACCTGCGCCTGCAAGGTGTCGTCCGGTTGGCTGGCGCGTTCCAGATGGGTGTTGAACACCGTCAGTTGCCCGCCATCGCTGAGCGGCAGTTTGGTCGCAAGCAAGGCATCTTTTGGTTGAAACTGACGGCTGATGAAATTGGCCGGGGCCACCGGCAGTTGCAGGCGTTCGGCGTGTTCGATGCGGTAGCGGCTCAGCGTCGCCAGTTGCCGGCCAACGCTGCCAAAGATGTGCGGATCGGGGACGAAATCGGCCTTCCAGTCAAAGGCGTGGGCGCTGCACGGGTACAGGTCGGCGACGCGCTCCTGCAACAGCTTGAACTGGTTCTGATAGTCGCTGGCCTTGGCGCCATCATCGAGTTCCTGCAACAGCACGACATCGGGTTGCTCGTCGCGAATCACCCGCGCCACTTCGTCGAGGCTGAAGGCCATGTCTTCCGTGGTCGGCGCTTCATCATTGCCTTGCGCCAGATCATTCCAGAACACGTAACGCTTGCCGGCCAGGTATTGCACGTTCCAGGTCATGACCTTCAAGGCTTGGCCCGGCACCAGCGTCGGCGGCGTTCCGGTGCAACTGACCGGCAAGGTTTCGCGGGCGTCGGGGCGCCAGGTCAGGCTGTAGATCAGCCCGCCGATCAGGACGAGGGCGAGCAGGGCAAGCGCAACGGTGTAGCGCAGTAGGCGGGTCATGGCTCGGCTTATAGCGTTACAGAAAGTGGCCCCGAGCATACCTGACGGCAGGCGCGAAGCCCAAGGGCTGCCGTGTCAGACCGCTCTGTCACTTTTGTCAGGCGATTCGCTGATCAGCATGAAAAGCCGGAACAAGACCACACTGGTGAACAGTTGCAGGAAGCTGTGAGCGCTGTCGATCAACACGGCGATCGCCGGGTTCTGCGGTTCCGGATACACCGCCAGCGTCGCGCCTTTGAGCAGCCACAACGGCGTCATCACGCAGAGAATGCACAACAGAATCCGCCAGAAATGCCCACGGGTCAGGCGCAGGCTTTCTTTCATCGCCTGCAACGGGCCGAGGCCGCGCAGCACCAGCAGGTACTCGCCGAACGCGAGCATCACCATCAACATCAGGCCCGGCAGGAAATACAGCGACAGGCCGAGCAGGATCAGCAAGGTGTTGAGTGCGGTGAGCAGGGCGAAGCGCGGCCACAGACGCGCCGACATCGCCAGCAGATCCAGGGTGCGCGGCGACTCGCCACGGGTGCGCGCATCAAGAAACAAAATCAGGGCAGCGGTGTACAACGGATAAACCAGCAGGCCGACGACCACGCTGACCGAGGAAAAACTGTCCGGGTCGGTGTTGTGATCGACCACTTGTTGCAGCAGCGCTTCGAAGATCACCAACGGCAGGCACAGCTGCACGATGCTGGCCAAATGGCGTTTGAAGAAATACAGGGAGTCGCGCAGCACTTCGAAGGCATTCATCAGTCGGTATCGCAGGTCGAAAACAGTGGCTCACTTTAACCGATGCGGCGCGGGGCGACACAAACGTAAACATTCGGTAAAGGTCGTTGAAACATCCTGTCACTGTCTCCATTACAGGAGAGCACCTTGTCCACCGTGGACGAGGGCAACGTTATCCCCGGCAATCTACGAGGTCGCCATGAACAGCGAAGAGCAAACCCTGATCGATGGACTGTTTTCCCGGCTGCAACAGGCCGAAACGGAGGCAGCCCCGCGCGACGCCCAGGCCGAGACGCGGATCAAGGAACACCTGACACGCCAACCGGCGGCAGGTTATTTCATGACCCAGGCGATTCTGGTGCAAGAGGCTGCGCTGAAGAGCCTCGATGAGCAGAACAAGCAACTGACCCAGCAAGTCCAGCGTTTGCAGGCTGAATTGCAATCGGCCAAGGCGCAGAGTGCTGCGCCTGCTTCGAGCGGTGGCGGTGGTTTTCTGTCGAGTATTTTCGGTGGCAGCCCGCGTCCGGCGCCGACCCAGAGTGCAGCCCCATCGTCGACTGGCGGCTGGCGCGAACCGGCACCGCAGCAAAATTATGCGGCGCCCGCGCCACAACAGAATGTCGGTGCACCACCACCAAACTACGCGCAACAAGCGGCTCCGGCAGCCGGCAGCAGCTTCCTCGGCGGCGCCATGAAAACCGCCGCCGGTGTGGCGGGTGGCGTGATGCTGGCGCAAGGCATCAGCAGCTTGTTCCATCACAACCAGCAGCCGGAAGAAATCGTTGAAGTGATCAAGGAAGAGCCGGCGCAGGTGGCCGACCAGAGCAACAGTGGCTGGGGCGATGATCAGCGCATGGCCGGCAACGATCAGGGCGGATTCACCGACACCGATTACAGCAGCGACGACAGCTCATCGTTCTTCGATGACGATGACTCCTTCGTCTGACCAACGGTCAATCATCAAGCAACACAACCCCTGTGGCGAGGGAGCTTGCTCCCGCTGGACTGCGCAGCAGGCCTTCTTTTAAAAGAAAGGGCCGCTACGCGCCCCAGCGGGAGCAAGCTCCCTCGCCACAGTGTTTTTTACTGGCATACTGAGCGCCTTTTTCGGGCCCCGCGCCTGATCCCGCTTCGTGCGCTCGCGCGCTCACAGGAACTCCGGTGAAAAAAATCGCAGTGTTCGCCGACGTGCAGAACCTCTACTACACCGTGCGTCAGGCCTATGGTTGCCATTTCAACTATGCCGCGCTGTGGGCCGATATCAGCAAGGACGGGCAGATCGTCGAGGCCTACGCCTACGCGATCGACCGGGGCGACAGCAAACAGCAGCAGTTCCAGCAGATCCTGCGCAACCTCGGCTTCACCGTGAAGCTCAAGCCTTACATCCAGCGCAGCGACGGCTCGGCCAAAGGCGACTGGGACGTCGGCATCACCCTCGACATCATGGACGCCGCCGACCACGTCGACGAAATCGTCCTGGCCTCGGGTGACGGTGATTTCGATATGCTGCTCGAACGCATCATCAGCAAACACGGGGTGCAAGCGGTCGCCTATGGTGTGCCCGGCCTGACCGCCAATTCGCTGATCCGCGCCGCCAGCCGTTACGTGCCGATCGAAGGCGCACTGTTGCTCAAGAATTGATTTGAACGGAGTTGAACCCGGTTTGGAACGCATTGCAGTCATCGACTTTGAAACCACTGGCCTCTCGCCGAACAGCAGCTGTCGCGCCACGGAAATCGCCGTGGTCATGCTGGAAAACGGCCGCATCGTCGAGCGTTACCAGAGCCTGATGAACGCCGGCGTACGCGTCCCGGCGTTTATCGAACAACTGACCGGCATCAGCAACGCCATGCTGCGCACCGCGCCGCCGGCCGAACAGGTGATGAACGAGGTCAACGAGTTTGTCGGCTGTACGCCGCTGGTGGCGCACAACGCCTCGTTTGACCAGAAGTTCTGGGACTTCGAACTGGGGCGAATCAAGCGCACGCGGTTGCAGAATTTTGCCTGCTCGTTATTGCTGGCCCGACGCTTGATGCCGGCAGCGCCGAATCACAAGCTCGGCACCCTCACCACCTTCGCGCGCCTACCGCACACCGGCCAGGCTCACCGGGCCATGGCCGATGCCGAGATGGCGGCCAACCTGATGGCGCATCTGGCTGAAGAATTGCGCGGCAAGCACGGCGTGCGCGAGCTATCGCACGACCTGCTGTGCAAACTGCAGAAAGTCCCTGCCGCGAAAGTCAGCGAACACCTGCAGCGTTATCGCTAATCCCGACCACCTGATTGTTCCCACGCTCTGCGTGGGAATGCCTCAACGGACGCTCCGCGTTCGGCTTTGGATGGGACGCGGAGCGTCCCGGGCTGCGTTACCACGCGGAGCGTGGGAACGATCAACTGACTCACCGCCATCGCCGGCAGGGCTGATTCCCACATTGGTTCAGTGCTGATTTCTCAAAAGTGTACCGGCGCGATTAACGGGTTTTGTAACTTATTTTTGCCCGCCAGCCTTTCTAGAATATCCAATCCCAAGACTCTGACTGTCGAGCTGCTCATGCCTGCCCTGCGCCGTTTTCCCCTACCGCTGATCGCCGCTTTTTTTGCGCTGTACGTGATCTGGGGATCGACCTATCTGGTGATCCGCATCGGCGTTGAATACTGGCCGCCGTTGATGCTCGGTGGTGTGCGCTTCGTGATTGCCGGCACATTGATGTACGCATTCCTGCGTTGGCGTGGGGCGCCGGCGCCGACCTGGGCGCAGTGGAAAGCGGCGGGGATCATCGGGATTTTGTTGCTCAGTTTCGGTAACGGCGCGGTGAGTGTGGCCGAACACACCGGTGTGGCTTCGGGCGTGGCGGCATTGGCGGTGGCGACGGTGCCGTTGTTCACTTTGCTGTTTGGTTATTTCTGGGGCGCACGCAATACGCGTCTGGAGTGGGCCGGGGTCGCGTTGGGGATTATCGGCATTGCCATGCTCAACATGGGCTCCAACCTGCAATCGAGTCCGCTGGGCGCGGCGTTGCTGATTTTTGCGGCGGCGACCTGGGCGTTCGGTTCGGTGTGGAGCAGACATTTGCCGTTGCCGCAGGGTGCGATGGCCAGTGCGGTGGAGATGTTGGTCGGCGGCGTGGTGCTGCTGATCGGTAGCGCGATGACCGGTGAACGCCTGCAAGCCGTGCCGCCGATGGAAGGCTGGCTGGCGCTGGCGTACTTGATTTTCTTCGGCTCGATCATCGCCTTCAATTCTTATATGTACCTGCTCAAGCACGTGCGTCCGGCGGCGGCGACCAGTTATGCCTACGTCAACCCGGCGGTGGCGGTGTTGCTCGGGATCGTGTTTGTCGGCGAGACCATCGGCATCGAAGAAGCGCTGGCGATGCTGGTGATCATCAGCGCCGTGGTGCTGATTGGTCTGCCGCAGTGGCGTCGTCCGGTGCAGCCGCCAGTCGTGGCGCCGACAGCCGTTCCCACAGAAACGCGTACGAATTAGGGTAAACTGCGCGGCATTGCATGCCTGCGTTATTTTTTCCTACGGTACTTCCATGACTTTCGCCACCCTTGGCCTGATCGAACCCTTGCTGCGCTCCCTCGAGAAGCTCGGCTACCAGACCCCGACGCCGGTTCAGGCGCAAGCCATTCCGGCCGTGCTGGCCGGTCGTGACCTGATGGCAGCGGCCCAGACCGGCACGGGCAAAACCGCCGGTTTCGCCTTGCCACTGCTGCAGTTGCTGGCCATGGAAGGGCCGAAAGTCGCCGCCAATTCGGTGCGCGCACTGATTCTGGTGCCGACCCGCGAACTGGCCGAGCAGGTTCACGAAGCCGTGCGCCAGTACGCCGAAAACCTGCCGCTGCGCACCTACGCGGTGTACGGCGGCGTCAGCATCAACCCGCAAATGATGAAGCTGCGCGGCGGTGTTGACCTGCTGGTGGCGACGCCGGGCCGTCTGCTCGACCTGTTCCGCCAGAAGGCGCTGAAATTCAATCAACTGCAAACTTTGGTGCTCGACGAAGCCGATCGCATGCTCGATCTGGGCTTCTCCGAAGAACTGTCGAACATCTACCGCGCGCTGCCGAAGAAGCGTCAGACGCTGCTGTTTTCCGCAACCTTCTCCGACGACATCCGCCTGCTCGCCGGGCAGATGCTCGATGATCCGCTGACCGTTGAAGTCAGCCCGCGCAATGTCGCCGCCAATACGGTTAAGCAGTGGATCGTCACGGTGGACAAGAAGCGCAAGGCCGAACTGTTCGTGCACCTGATGCGCAAGAACAAGTGGAAGCAGGTGCTGGTGTTCGCCAAAACCCGCAACGGCGTCGATGCGCTAGTGGAAAAACTCCAGGGCTTGGGTGTGAATGCCGACGGTATCCACGGCGATAAGCCGCAGGCGACCCGTCAGCGTGCACTGGATCGTTTCAAACTCAGTGAAGTGCAGATTCTGGTCGCGACCGACGTTGCTGCGCGGGGTCTGGATATTGAAGATTTGCCGTTGGTGATCAACTTCGATCTGCCGATCGTGGCTGAGGATTATATTCACCGTATTGGCCGGACTGGCCGTGCAGGTGCGACCGGTGAGGCGATCTCGCTGGTGTGCGCGGATGAAGTGAACATGTTGTCGGCGATTGAAATGCTCACGCGCCAGACCTTGAAGCGTCAGAACGAGCCGGATTTTGAGCCTGAACACCGCGTGCCGGACACCGATGCCAGCGGTCAGGTGATCAAGAAGCCGAAAAAACCGAAGAAGCCGAAAGCTTCCGGTGGTGGTGGCAAACGTAATCTGGGCAAGTGGGTGGACAGCGGCGAGACGCAGGCGCCGGAGCCTTCGGTCAAGCCTGTGCGCAAGGTGCCGGTGTTTAACACTGGGCCGCGTAAGCGTAAGCCTTAAGGTCAAAAGCCCCTCACCCTAGCCCTCTCCCGGAGGGAGAGGGGACTGATTGGGGGATGCTTTGAAGTTACGCCGACCTGAGAGAGCTTTACCGAATCCATAATCGACTCGTTTTTTCAGGTCGATGTATAGCGGCAGACACCTCGGTCGGCCCCCTCTCCCTCTGGGAGAGGGCTGGGGTGAGGGTTCAGATGTTGAGCCACTGCACAATTCCCAACCCCGCCGCTCGCCCGCTGGCAAAACACCCTGTCAGCAAATAGCCCCCCGTCGGCGCCTCCCAATCCAGCATCTCCCCCGCGCAGAACACCCCCGGCAACGCCTTGAGCATCAAACGCTCATCCATCGCCTCAAACGTCACGCCGCCCGCACTGCTGATCGCTTCGTCCAATGGCCGCGTTTTCACCAGCGTCAGCGGCAACGCCTTGATCGCCCGCGCCAACAGCGCCGGATCAGCGAACGTCGCCGCATCTGTCAGCTCCCGCAGCAACGCCGCTTTCACCCCATCAATCCCGACCTGACTGTGCAGATGCTTGGCCATCGAGCGCGAACCGCGTGGCTTGCTCAACGCCGCTTGTAATTTATCCACAGGCCGGCCGGGCAGCAGATCGATGTGGATAACCGCCGCGCCGTATTGATTGATCGCCTCACGAATCGGCGCCGACAGCGCGTAAATCAAACTGCCCTCAATCCCGGTCGCAGTGATCACGCATTCGCCCAAGCGCGGAATGTCGTCGTTCAAACCAATGGCGATATTTTTCAACGGCGCGCCGGCGAATTTGCTGACCATCAATTCGCTCCAGGCCTGCACCTCAAAGCCACAATTACTCGGCTGCAACGGCGCCAGTCCTACACCGCATTGCTCCAGCGCCAGCATCCACGCACCGTCAGAACCGAGACGCGACCAGCTGCCGCCGCCAAGGGCGAGCAGGGTGGCATCGGGTTTGACGGTGATTTCGCCTTCTGGGCTGTCGATGCGCAGCGCACCGTGTTCATCCCAGCCGAGCCAGCGATGGCGGGTGTGGATAACTACGCCGCTGTCGCGCAGACGCTTGAGCCAGGCGCGTAGCAGCGGGGCGGCTTTCATGTCGGTGGGGAACACGCGGCCGGAGCTGCCGATAAAGGTTTCGATGCCCAAATCGTGAATCCATGTGCACAACGCGTCGGCGTCGAAGTTGCGCAGCAGCGGGGCGATTTGCGGTGCGCGTTCGGCATAGCGCGAGAGAAATGCCGGGTAGGCTTCGGAGTGGGTGATGTTCATGCCGCCGACGCCGGCGAGCAGGAATTTGCGGCCCACCGAGGGCATGCCGTCGTAGAGATCGACGCGGATTCCGGCCTGGCTCAGCACTTCGGCGGCCATCAGGCCGGCAGGGCCACCGCCGATGATGGCGACGTGAGCGGGGGAGGAGGCGGAATTCTGGGTCATGGCGTGCGCTGCGGTATGGCGGGATAAGCCGCGCATTCTAACAGCGCAGATCCCTTGTAGGAGCTGAGCTTGCTCGCGAAAGCGGTGTGTCAGCCACCGACAATATTGAATGTAAGACCGCTTTCGCGAGCAAGCTTTGCTCCTACAAGGTTGTGATGGTTAAAAATTAGCCAGTGTTCTGTAGGCCCCGGACGGTATGGGCTGTAGGCCCTTTCACTCAGCTTATCCACAGGCAGTTCCACAGCGATTGTGGGTAACGCAGCACAGCTCAATGACAACCGTGTGACTGCCAGACCCGCTGCGCGCTGTGATGGAGGATGCCGTGGCGGCGGGCGAGGGCGTGGCGATCCTTGCTGTAGCCGCCGCCAATCACGCCCATCACCGGAATGTCGCGACCCAGGCAATGGCGCATCACACTTTCATCACGGGCGGCGACGCCTTCATCCGTCAGTTGTAGATAGCCGAGGGCGTCGTCCTTGTGCACATCGACACCGGCGTCGTACAGCACCAGATCCGGTTGATACAGCGGCAGCAAATAGTTGAGCGTGTCATCGACCACCTTCAAATAATCGGCATCGCCCATGCCTTTCGGCAGCGGTATGTCCCAGTCACTTTCCGCTTTGCGTGCAGGAAAATTCTTCTCGCAGTGCAGGGAAACGGTAATCGCCTCCGGCGTGTCGTGAAGAATCCGTGCCGTGCCGTCGCCCTGATGCACGTCGCAATCGAAGATCAGCACGCGATTCACCCGGCCACTTTGCAGCAGGTAATGGCTGATGATCGCCAGGTCATTGAAGATGCAGAAACCCGCCGGGTAATCGTAATGCGCGTGATGCGTGCCGCCAGCCAGATGACAAGCCAGACCATGTTCCAAGGCTTTTTCCGCCGCCAGAATCGAACCGCCAACCGCGCGCACTGTGCGTCGCGCCAAGGCGTCGTTCCACGGCAGGCCGAGGCGCCGTTGGTCTTCGCGGGACAACTCGCCGCTCATGTAGCGTTCGATATACGCACGGTCATGGGCGAGGGCGAGGATGTCGTTGGGGCAGATCTCGGGGCGCAGCAGGTCGGCATCGCGGGTCAGCCCGCTGTCGACCAGGTGATCGCGCAGCAAACGGAACTTGTCCATCGGAAAGCGGTGATCCGCCGGAAACTCGGGGCTGTAGTCTTCGTGGTAGATCAGCGGCAGTGGCATGGCGTATTCATGTAGGAAATGTTGGAAAGAGTGAAGGATCCTACCAGCGATGTAGACTTGCGGCATGGAAACGGAGGGGCACGATGGAGCCGATACTGGAACTGCAAAGCGCACGCTTGTTGATGCGCCAGTGGCAGGACGAAGATTTGCCGGCATTTGCGGCGATGTGTGCCGATCCTCAGGTCATGCGTTATTTTCCGGCAGCGTTGAGCCGACTCGAAAGCGCCTCGCTGATCGGGCGGATTCGCGGGCATTTTGCCGAGCACGGTTTCGGCCTGTGGGCGCTGGAGCGCAAGGACAGCGGCGAATTTATCGGTTTCACCGGGCTCGGTGTGGTTGGTTTCGACGCGCCGTTTACTCCGGCGGTGGAAATCGGCTGGCGTCTGGCCAAGGAACATTGGGGGCTGGGCTATGCCAGTGAAGCGGCGTGGACGGCTCTGCGCTGCGGCTTTGACCGGATGGCCCTGAAAGAAATCGTCTCATTCACCGCGCAAATCAATCTGCCGTCGGAGAAAGTCATGCAGGCGATTGGCATGCATCACGCCCCTGACGATGATTTCGATCACCCCAAGCTCGCCGTCGATCACCCGCTGCGCCGCCACGTGCTGTACCGCATCACGCGGGAGCAGTGGCTGGAAACCTTGCATGGATAAGCAGACACAGACGTTTACAATGGCGCGATAGTGGCTCGCGCCAGAACCTGAATCGACCGTTGCAGCCAAGACTGCACGGCATTGCTTTGTGTGAGGAGAGTCTGAATGAGCCAAGTGTTGGAAGATCTGGTCGACCTGCTGACCCTGGAACCGATCGAAGAAAACCTCTTCCGTGGCCGCAGCCAGGACTTGGGTTTCCGTCAGTTGTTCGGTGGTCAGGTGCTTGGTCAGTCGTTGTCGGCGGCCAGTCAGACGGTTGAAGAAGCGCGCCACGTGCATTCGATGCACGGTTATTTCCTGCGTCCGGGCGACGCCAAGTTGCCGGTGGTGTATTCGGTTGATCGCGTGCGTGACGGCGGCAGTTTCAGTACGCGCCGGGTGACCGCGATCCAGAAGGGCCATCCGATTTTCACCTGCAGCGCGTCGTTTCAGTACGACGAAGAAGGTTTTCAACACCAGAGCCAGATGCCCGTGGTGGTCGGCCCGGAAAATTTGCCGTCGGAACTGGAATTGTTCCAGCAACGTGCGCAACTGATCCCCGAGCACATGCGTGAAAAGCTGCTGTGCCCGAAACCGATCGAAGTGCGCCCGGTCACCGAAAAAGACCCGTACAACCCGCAACCGGCCGATCCGGTGAAGTACGTGTGGTTCCGTGCTGACGGTGCGTTGGCCGATATTCCGGCGCTGCACAAATACTTGCTGGCCTACGCGTCCGACTTCGGTCTGCTGACCACTTCGATGCTGCCCCACGGCAAATCGGTCTGGCAGAAAGACATGCAGGTCGCCAGCCTCGATCACGCGCTGTGGTTCCACAATGATCTGCGTGCCGATGACTGGCTGCTCTACGCAATGGACAGCCCGTGGGCCGGCAATTCCCGTGGTTTCTCCCGTGGCAGCGTGTACAACCGCGCCGGCCAATTGGTCGCTTCGGTGACGCAGGAAGGCTTGATTCGCCATCGCAAGGATTGGGCATGAGCCTGAAAGAGGTGAAGCACTGGGTGTTCGACATGGACGGCACGCTGACCGTCGCCGTGCATGATTTTGCGGCGATTCGCGTGGCGCTGGCGATTCCGCCGGAGGACGACATCCTCACGCATCTTGCGGCGTTGCCGGCGGATGAAGCGGCGGCGAAACATGCTTGGTTGTTGGAGCATGAACGCGATCTGGCGCTGGGTTCGACCCCGGCCACCGGCGCGGTTGAGCTGGTGCGTGATCTGCATGCGCGCGGTTATCGCCTCGGCATTCTGACCCGCAACGCGCGGGAATTGGCGCATGTGACGCTGGAGGCGATTGGTTTGGCTGACTGCTTTGCGGTGGACGATGTGTTGGGTCGCGACGAAGCGCCGCCTAAGCCGCACCCGGGTGGTTTGCTGAAACTGGCAGACGCGTGGGACGTGCCGGCCAGCGAGATGGTGATGGTCGGTGATTATCGCTTTGATCTGGATTGCGGAAGAGCGGCAGGGGCGCGGACGGTGTTGGTGAATTTGCCGGAGAACCCGTGGCCGGAGTTGACGGATTGGCATGCTAAAGATTGTGCTGAGTTGCGGCGGATGCTTTTGGTTTGAGATTTTTGCTGTCTGAAAGGACGCCTTCGCGAGCAAGCCCGCTCCCACATTGGATCTGTGCAATGCACAAAATCTCTGTGCACTGAAGATCTAATGTGGGAGCGGGCTTGCTCGCGAAGAGGCCAGAACCGCCACCCCAAAATTCACTGCTCAAACAGGGCTTTCTGCCCCTCCGGCGACGTCAGCATCCCATCGCCGTTATGCCCAACCCCCGGCACTTCCACCAGCCGCTGATTGACCCCTTCCGGATGTCGGCGCAGCAGATAGCCGAAGTAAGATTTCCCACGCTCAAGACGGAACGCGCCCTGCGCTTCCGCCGCGCAACTCTTGTCCAGCGCCGGGTGCTGCGGATCAATATCCTGCTGCCCGAGCAGATAGATCACCTCGCGTTTGACGTAACTGCTTTCAAGCTGCAGCGGCGTTTGCCCACCGGCGTACACCGGCATGTCTGCCAGCCCGTACTTCCAGCGATTGAAACCCGGGCACTTGGCGTGATCGAATGCAGCCGGGCGCTGTTCATTGAAATACGCATACGACGACGGATTCGCCACCACATAGCGCAGACGAATGCCGTTGGCCTTCAGCGCCAGCTGATCCTTGGCCAGCAGGGCATAGCGCTGCACCACTTGGCCGCCGCCGGAGTGGCCGAAAATCACGATCTGCTTCACGTCGGGAAACTGTTTGCGATCGGTGATCCGCGCGACGATTTCATCCAGTGCCGCGTACGAACTCAACGGATTCGGCCCTGTGGATAAGCCGCCGCCCATCCATTCATTGCCTTGCCAACGCAGCAACGTGGCGGGCAACGAGTACAGGGCGACATCGCTTTCATTGAGAAACTGCGGGGCGATCACCAGCGTGTGTGCGGTCTGTCCGGCCAGTTCGGCGGCGCTTTCGGCGCTTTTGCGATAGGTCTCGGCGTTGCGCAAACGGCCATGAATGACGATCAGCACACGCTCGATTTTTTCCGGCGCCGGGCCAATGCCCACCGCCATTTCCCCGGCCTTGAGTTGCAAGCGACCGGGGCTGATCGCATCGACACCTGCGGCGTGCGCGGTGCTGCCAACGATCAGTAACGCCAAAAGCCATTTATGCATTTACAGGTTTTTCGCCGCGAAGGTGTCGCACTGGCCGACCTGGCCCTGCGCGAATCCGGTTTTAAACCAGCGCACCCTTTGCGCCGACGTGCCGTGGGTAAACGAGTCCGGCACCACACGGCCCTGACCCTGTTGTTGCAGGCGATCATCACCGATGGCGTTAGCCGCGTTCAAGGCTTCTTCGATGTCGCCCGGTTCCAGCCAGTTCAGACGTTTCTGCGCGTTGTAAGCCCAGACACCGGCGAGGCAATCGGCCTGCAATTCCTGACGCACCAGCAAACCACCGTCGCCTTCCATCTGCCGACCTTGCTGGCGGGCTGTCTGAATTTTCGCCGAGACGCCGAGAAGCGTCTGCACATGGTGTCCGACTTCGTGCGCAATCACGTAGGCCTGAGCGAAATCGCCGGCCGCCTTGAAGCGTTGCGACATTTCCTGGAAGAACGCCATGTCCAGATAGACCTTCTGGTCGGCCGGGCAATAGAACGGGCCGGTGGCGGAGGTGGCCAGACCGCACGCCGAATTGACCCGGTTGCTGAACAGCACCAGGGTCGGATCCTTATATTGGCGACCGGCCTGTTGGAAAATCGAACCCCAGGTGTCTTCGGTGTCGCCAAGGATCGAGCGGACGAACTCAGCCTGCTCATCGTTGGCCGGCGGCGCCTGACGGGTCTGCGAAGTCGGTGCCGCTTGCTGAGTAGATTGCCCGGCGAGCTGGCCGAGGATCTGCATCGGATCCTGGCCGGTGATCCAGCCGATCCCGACGATCAGCAGAATCGCCCCCAGGCTCAGACCTTTGCCGCCACCAAAGCGCATGCCGCCACCGCCACCGCCTGCATCATCACCCCGGGCGTCGACGACGTTGTCACTGCGTCGGCCTTTTTTCCATAGCATGTGGGAATCCTCCGTTGTACGTGGTGATGAGTGTTGCTGGTGCGCGACGGTGGCGCCAGTCCGGTCGTCAGACCATCGTGATCGACGCCGGTTCTAAAGCAGATGCCGATATTGCCAAGCTTACAACTGCGCGGCGTTGAAGGTATCGCACGCTTCGACGCGGCCGCTATCGAATCCTGCGCTGAACCAGGCACTGCGCTGATGTGATGTGCCGTGGCTGAAGGTCTCGGGACGTACTGTCTGGTTTCGCGCACGTTGCAGCGCATCATCGCCGAGCACGCTGGCAGCGTTCAGTGCTTCGTCGATGTCGCCCGGTTCCAGCCACGCATGGCGCTGTTGCGCATGGTGAGCCCAGACCCCGGCCAGACAATCGGCCTGCAGTTCGACGCGCACCTCCAGTCCTGAGTCGCCGGTCACAGGCTGCCTGGCGGACAGCGCGCTTTCAAACGGTGCGGAAATACCCAAGGCAATTTGCACGTGATGGCCGACTTCGTGGGCGAGGATGTAAGCCTGAGCGAAGTCACCGACCACCGAAAAGCGCTCGGCCATCTGTTCGAAGAACGCCGGATCCATGTAGATGTTTTGGTTGGTGGGGCAATAAAAGGGGCCGCTTGACGCACTGGCAAAGCCGCAGCCCGACGCGATGCCATCGCTGAACAGGGTCAATGTGGGCGCCGGGTAGTGTTGCCCGGTACTGGCAAATACCTGTTCCCAGGTGTCTTCGGTGTCGCCGAGTATCGATTCGATGAATTTGAGTTGGGGGTCGTCGACCGGCGCGATTTCCTGACTGATGTAGTCCTCAGCGGCAGGCGCCTGTGGTGCGGTGTTGTAGCTCGAATAGAGCGCCACGCCTGTCAGTGCGGCGGCGGCCAGTCCGGCGCCGAGTTTTTTCCCTGTCAGTGTGCGGGCGTCCTTGCCCTCTCGCGTGTCATTGACGTTGTCGCTGCGTCTTGCCTTGTTCCATAGCATGGTGCGGTCTCTCATAGGTTGATGGGGCGTTTTTCGCCTCGCCTATGAATAACCGCACAGCTCAAGTTGTGCAGGGCAGATGTGTAAGAGCGCGTAAGACCGATCCTGCAACTGGCGTTTCGAACCGGGCAAACGCTGTTTTCCTACTCACTGATCAAACGCGTCCCACACCGGCGCGAAGTCCGGACTGACCTGACGTTCGCGCTTCGACAGGCTGGCAATCAGCGCCCGGTCTTCATCGTCGAGGTTGACCTCAAGTGCCGCGAGATTGGCCAGTTGATTGGCTTTGCTGCTCGCCTTGGGAATCGCTGCAACGTTGTCTTGATCAAGCAGCCATTTCAGCGCGACCTGTGTCGGCAGCACGCCATGCTTGACGGCGATCTGCTGGATCTCGGCAATGTGTGAAACCTTGTTGCGCGCCAGCGGTGTGTAGGCCGTCAGTGCCAGATTGTGTTGGCGAGCGTAGTCGAGCAGGGCGTTTTGTCCGAGCAGGACGTGGTACTCGACCTGAATCGCTGACAGATCAATGCCGTATTCCTCGACGACTGTGCGCAGCAGCGGCAGCGGAAAATTCGCCACGCCGATGTTGCGCGCCAGGCCTTGCTCCTTGAATGAGGCCAAGGTTTCGAGCGTGCGCGGCAAGTCCCAATCGGTGGTGGGCCAGTGCAGCATGAACAGGTCGACGTAATCGCTGCGCAAGGCTTTGAGGCTGCGATCCATGGAATGGCGCATGGCGTCGGGTTGCAGCTGATCCCACCAGACCTTGGTGGTGACGTGAATCTGCTCGCGGGGTGTCGGCGTATTCGCCAGCGCTTGTCCGACGGCGTCCTCATTGTTGTAGGCCGCAGCCGTGTCAATGTGTCGATAACCGAGTTCCAGCGCTTGCTCCACGGCCTGGGTGCATTCTTCGCCGAGCATCGGCCACGTGCCGAGACCGAGTTTCGGCATGTTCAAACCCTGGGCATTAACGATGTGCTGCATGGTCGATCTCCTGTTCGAAAGCAGTGATGCCGGCGATATGCCGAGCGGCGATGTAGCCGAACGTCAGCGCCGGGCCGAGGTTGATTCCGCCCGCCGGGTAGTGGCCGCCCATGATGCTGGCCATGTCGCCGCCCGCTGCATACAGCCCGGCGATAGGTTGTTGGTTGGCGTCGAGTACTTGCGCGTGTGGACTGACCTCGAGGCCGGCGAAGGTGCCGAAGCATCCCGGTTGTACTTTCACGGCGTAGAACGGGCCGGTTTCTATTGGGGCAACGCAGGGGTTGGGAAGGTTCGCCGGATCGCCCTGTTTGCGGTTGTAGGGCGTTGCGCCGCGCCCGAATTGCGGGTCTTCGCCGTTGTGGGCATGGCGGTTGTAGTCGTCGAGGGTTTGGCGCAAACCGTTCGAGTCGACGCCGCAAGCGTTGGCTAATTCCTCAACGGTGTTACCGGTTTTCAGATAACCACTGCGGATAAATTCTGACAACGGAACCGGAAACGGCCGTGACATGCCGAGGCCATAGCGGCGCTGAAAGGCGTGGGTGCAGATCAGCCATGAGGTGACTTCTTCACCTGGCGGCGCCGCATTGACCATCGCGCTGACGTAGTCGAAATAGCCGTTGGCTTCGTTGACGAAACGCTGGCCGTTGCTCAGTACGCCGATGATGCCGGGTTTGCCACGCTCAATGATGTGTGGGAAATGGCCGATGCTGCCGTCGGAATGAGGCACTTGCGAGACGGGTGCCCACGCGACGGGGGACGCAACGTCGGTGTTGACCCGCGCGCCGACGCTTTCGCCCAGGCGCAAGCCATCGCCATTCACGGCCAGCGGCGGCAACGCCCAATGTTCGTGGCCGGTGGGCGTGCGTGGGAACAGGGCTTTGCGCCGTTCGATGTCGTTGGCGAAACCACCTGCTGCGAGTACCACGGCTTTGCGTGCATGGATGCGGATCGGGCCTTTTTTGCTGTTGATCACTGCACCGCAAACGCGGTTTTCGTCACGCAGCAACTCAGTCACCGGCGCCGATTCCCACAGCAACACGCCAAGGTCTTCGGCCGATTTCGCCAGTCGCGCGACCAGTGCCACGCCGTTGACCAGTTGCAGTGCGCGGCCATGCGTCGCGAGGTCAAACAGGTGCCGGGTGAAACGTCGCGTCACGTGCCAGGCGGCTTTCAATGAGCGGGTCAGATTGAGGAATGCCGAGAGATCCGCGCCCGCCATGATCGGCATGCCCATGAAGGACGTTTCGCGCATGGTCGTACGAAGTCGCTTGAGCAAGCGTCCGACCTTGCGCCCGTTGTAGGGGGCGGCAATCACTGAGCGCCCGCCGGTGCCCGCGCCCGGGGTGTCGCCATGGATGTCGGCAATCGCGTTGCCGTCGGCGAATTGCAGTGCGGTGTGTTGCTCGAAAAACGCGACCATATTTGGCCCGGCTTCGAGGAAGGCATCGATCATCGCCGGGTCAAAATGCTCGCCCAGTTCATGGCGCAAATAGGTGCGCGGTTGTTCGACGTCTTCGATGATGCCGGCGCGTCGGGCCAGCGGATTGCACGGCACCCACGCCCAGCCACCCGACCATGCGGTGGCGCCGCCGAACACCGCATCTTTTTCGACAACGATAACCTTCAGGCCATGCCACGCAGCAGTGACGGCTGCCGACAATCCGGCGGCGCCGGAGCCGACGATCAAAACGTCGCAGTCGATAGCGGGAAGTTCGGCAGGCATCAAACATGGCTCCAGCGCTGAAATTTTTTTGGAATTCGATTCCAGAAAATAACCATTGCTGCGGTCGGCCTACAAGCCTTGATACGACAACGCGGGCGGTTATCGAACAGCCGGTTCCAGATTTCGCTTTACCGGCGATGTCTTCTAGAATCGGCGAAATTTCATTTGGATTTCCCCATGGCCGGCAGTCAGATTGAACGGGTTTTCAGCGTGCTGGAAAGCCTCACCAGTGATCCGCGCGGGCTGCCGATGCAGACGCTTGCCGAGCAATTGGACATTCCGAAAAGCGCGACTCACCGCTTGCTCGCCGAGCTGATTCGCCTCGGCTACGTGCGGCAGAATCCCGAGACCTTGCGTTATCACTTGTCGACCAAACTGGTCGCGATGGGCTTTCAATACCTGTCGAGCAGTGGCGCCGATATTGTTCAGCCCGTGCTGGATCGGCTAGCGCAGGAAACCGGCGAACTGGTGCGTCTCGGTGTGATTGATGGCGAGCGGCAAACCTGGATTGCCAAGGCGCAGGGTGCGCGTACCGGTCTGCGTTATGACCCGGACATGGGCCGCGATGCGCCGCTTTTTTACACCGCTTCCGGGCATGCGTGGCTGGCGTGCATGAGCGATGCCGAGGCGTTGTCACTGGTTGAGCGACAGGCGGCGGAGGTGCCGGTGGGTATCGGGCCGAATGCGCCGCGCTCCAATATTGAACTGCTGGAACGCCTGCGTCTGGCCCGTGAGCAAGGGTATGCCTGGGTCGAGGAAAGCTCGGCGGTCGGCACGTCGGCGATTGCGGCGGTGGTCAAACATCCGGCGGATGGTCGGGTGATTGGCGTGCTCAGTATTGCCGGGCCGAGTGCGCGGATGCCGGGGGCGCGGTTGCATGAGTTGGCGCCGTTGTTGTTGAGGTTTACGCAAGAATTATCCGCCGCCAGCCTGGCTTCTGAATTGTTTATCTGACACTCCACAAATCCCCGGTAGGAGCTGCCGCAGGCTGCGATCTTTTGACTTTGTTTTTTAAGATCAAAAGATCGCAGCCTTCGGCAGCTCCTACAGGGGATTTTGGTTTCAGTCCAAAAATGTGCGGTGTTCGCACGGTTTTGCGCTTGATGGGTGTTTGATTCTGGAACTCGGTTCTAAATTGTTGCTGGAGTGTTTTTCCGACAACAATCACAAAAGGATCGCGCCTTGAATTCACCCCTTCGAATCGCCCTGATCGGCGCTGGCAATATGGGTCAACAACATTACCGGCACCTGCAAACCCTCAGCGAAGCCAGCCTGTGTGCAGTGGCTGATCCCGGGCCGCAAGCCGCCACTCTTGCGGCTGAGTGGGGTGTCAGACATTTCGCCGATCACCGTCAGATGCTTGATCAGATCAAGCCAGATGCAGTCATCGTCGCCAATCCTAATAACCAACACGTCAGTACGGCGCTCGATTGTCTGGCGGCCGGTGTACCGGTGCTGCTGGAAAAACCGGTCGGCGTGCATCTGGATGAAGTGCGCGATCTGGTCGCGGCGGTTAAACGCAGCGGCGTGCCGGTATTGGTCGGCCATCATCGACGCCACAATCCGCTGATCGTCCGCGCTCATGAGCTGGTGCAAAGCGGTGCGCTCGGGCGTTTGACCACGGTCACTGCGCTGTTTCAGGTGCGTAAACCGGACAGCTATTTCGAGATCCCGTGGCGCCGTGAGGCGGGGGCGGGGATGTTGCTGACCAACCTGATTCACGACCTCGATTTGTTGCGTCACCTGTGCGGTGAAGTGCGTTCGGTGCAAGCGTTCACCGACAACTCGGTGCGCGGTTTCGCCAACGAGGACAGCGCGGCGGTGTTGCTGCAATTTGCCGGCGGCACATTGGGCACGTTGAGCGGCTCCGATGCGGTGGCGGCACCGTGGAGTTGGGAGCTGGCCTCCGGTGAAAACCCGGCGTATCCGCGTCAGGCGGATCAACCGTGTTATCTGCTGGCCGGTACCGCCGGGGCGTTGAGCATTCCGCAGCTCAAACGTTGGCATTACGCCGCTGATCAGGTGGACGCCGGTTGGCATGAACCGTTGTTGAGTGTGGAAGAGTCCTACGGCGGTGAGGAAGCTTTACGCTTGCAGTTAGAGCATTTCGTCCGCGTGGCTCGGCGCGAAGTCGAGCCGTTGGTCAGTGCTGCTGATGCCGCACGCACCCTCGCGCTGATCGAAGCCATTCGCGAAGCCGCCGCCACTGGCCGCGCTTGCGCCCCTGCACTGATCGAGGCTTGACCATGAGCGAACGTATTATCTCCCTGGCCAGCCTGACCGTGCTGGAGTTGTCGCCACCGCAAATGGTCGAAGTCGCTGCTCGCGCCGGATACAGCCATGTCGGATTGCGTCTGGAACCGGCAACGCCCGAGGAATATCACTTCCCACTGGTAGCCGATAACGATTTGCGGCGTAGGACGATGGAGCGATTGCGCGACACTGGCATCCGCGTGCTCGACGTGGAAATCCTGCGTCTGAAACCGCAGACCGTTGTTGCCGATTTCGAGAAGCTTCTTACGGTCGGCGCGGAGTTTGGTGCGACTGAATTGCTCGTCGCCGGTAACGATCCTGACGAGCAGCGACTCACGGATAACTTTGCCGCGTTGTGCGATTTGGCGGCGCCGCTCGGATTGCATCCGCATCTGGAGTTCATGCCCTGGACGGATGCGCGCAACCTTGAGCAAGCGCTGCGGATTGTGGAAAACGCTAGTCGGGAAAATGCTGCGGTGTTGGTCGATGCCTTCCACTTTGATCGTTCGGCGTCAAAGCTTGAGGATCTTGCGAAGGTGCCATCGTCGCGACTGCGTTATGCGCAGTTATGTGATGTCACAGGGCCGCGACCGTCAGACATGGCCGAGATCTTGCGTCAGGCGCGCAACGAGCGGCGGTTTCCCGGCGAGGGTGATTGCGATTTGCTCGGGTTGCTGAAAGCGCTGCCGGCTAATATCCCACTGAGCCTGGAAATTCCTACGGTTAAACTGCTGGAGCAGGGCGTGAGTGGATTGGATCGGGCGAAGATGGCGATCGATAGAACGCGGGAATTGTTGGCGCGGCTTTAAGCGGTGCTGCGCACCTATCGCGGGCAAACCCGCTCCCACAGGGGGAGGGCGAGACTGTCCGCGAAGGTTTTGATCTTTTTTGGCAACACAAGGAAACCCAATGACCGTCAGCACCCCGCTCTCCGGTGTCAACCAACCCTTCAAAGGGATCCTGCTGATTGTCGTGGCGACTTTCCTGTTCTCCAGCCACGACGCGCTGTCGAAATACCTCTCCGGGTTCTATCCGATCGTGATGGTGGTGTGGGCGCGTTATTTGGTGCACACCTTACTGATGGCGGGGATTTTTCTGCCGCAGTCCGGACTGCGCGTCCTACGTACCAAGAAGCCGTTGTGGCAGTTGGTTCGAGCACTTTGCCTACTCGGCACCAGCCTGTTTTTCACCACGGCGCTGTTGTACATCCCGTTGGCGGAAGCCACTGCGGTCAACTTTCTTGCACCGGTGTTGGTCACGGCGTTGTCAGTGCCATTGCTTAAAGAACGGGTGACACGCGGCCAATGGATCGCGGTGATTTGCGGCTTTATCGGCGTGCTGATCATCGTCCACCCGGGCGGTGAACTGTTCACACCAGCGGTGCTGTTGCCGTTCTGCTCGGCGCTGTTTTTCTGCTTCTATCAATTACTCACCCGCAAGCTCGCGGAGATTGATAGTCCGACCACCAGCAACTTCTTCGCCGGGTTGTGCAACACGTTGGTGATGAGTGCGCTGGTGCCGTTCTTCTGGCAGGTGCCGACGCTGACCCACGCCGGGTTGATGCTGGCGCTGGGCAGTTGCGGGATGACCGCGCATTTGTTCCTGACCCAAGCGTTCCGCCATGCTGCGCCGGCGCTGCTGGCGCCGTTCGGTTATTGCCAGATCGTGTTTGCGGGGTTGTTGGGCTGGCTGCTGTTCAATCACACGCCGAGTGTGTTGACGATCATCGGTATCGCGGTGATCTGCTGCAGCGGACTGGCAGCAGCGTGGCAGCAAAGCCGGAAACACAAACCCCTGTAGGAGCTGACGAGTGAAACGAGGCTGCGATCTTTTGATCTTCAACATCAAGATCAAAAGATCGCAGCGTGCCGCAGCTCCTACAAGGGAGTCGGGTGTAGGCAGGTTATTCGGTGACGGTCGGGATCTTGCGCGGGGCCATGAAGTACATCCACGTCAGCGCAAGGAAATACATCGCCGGAATCAGGGTAAACAACACGGTGTAGTTGTTGTTGGTCACGGTCAGGATGTGGCCGACGATCTGGGTCATGAACATCCCGCCGATCGCCGCGCACATGCCGCCGAAACCGAACACCGTGCTCATCATGTGCTTGGGCGTGTAGTCCATCACCAGGCTCCAGATGTTCGCCGTCCAGGCCTGATGCGCGCCGATCGCCAGAGAAATCGCCGCCACTGCGACCCACAGATTGGCCGAGCCAGCCGCCATGACCACGCCGATGATGCAGCAGGCGAACAGCAACATCGACAGCAGCCGCGCCTTGATCGAGTTCATGCCGCGACCGATCAGGAACGAAGACAGAATGCCGCCGCCGACGCTGCCGAAGTCAGCCGTCACGTAGATGATGATCAGCGGAATACCCATCTGGGTGACGTTGATGCCCAGGTTGTATTGCTGATTGAGAAACGGCGGCAGCCAGTACAGGTAGAACCAGAACACCGGCGCGGTCAGCGCATAAGCGATGGCGAAGGCCCAGGTGCCGCGCATCCGCAGGATTCTCGAGAACGGCACGCGGGCCTGTTCCGGTTCAACTTCCTGCTGGATGTAGTCCAGTTCGGACTGTTTCACGGTCGGGTGATCTTCCGGGTTGAAGTACTTCAAACCCCAGAACAACAACCAGATCCCGCCCAGCGCCGACATGCACAGGAACGCGGCTTGCCAGCCCCAGACGTGGAGAACCAGCGGCAGCAACATTGGCGTGAACATCGCGCCGACGTTGGTGCCGGCGTTGAAGATGCCAGTGGCGACTGCACGTTCGCCAGCGGGGAACCACAGGCGCGTGGTTTTCACGCAGGCCGGGTAGTTCGCCGCTTCGGTGAGGCCGAGGATAAATCGGCAGACCATGAAACCGACCGCCGATGTCGCCAGGCCGTGGGCGCCGGTGGCCAGGCTCCAGAGCAGCACGGCGCAGAAGAACACGCGTTTGACGCCGACCCGGTCGATCAGTCGACCTTGCAGGACGAAACCGATCGCGTAGCCGACCTGAAACCAGAAGTTGATGTTGGCGTAATCCATCGCCGTCCAGCTCATTTCCTTGGCGAGGATTGGCTGCATGACGCCGAGGGCGGCGCGGTCGATGTAGTTCAGGGTGGTGGCGAAAAACACCAGCGCCAGCATGCCCCAGCGGGTTTTGCCGACCGCCATGGCGCCGCGGATCTTGTCGCCGATGCCACCTGAGGCAGTACTCATGGCCGGAGCCATGCGGGAAGTCTGTGAAGGAATCATGTGTTCCACCCGTTTTTGGATTTGTTATTTGGTGTGCTGTGTTGCTTGCACGCTGCGACCGGTGGTTCATATCCGGACTCAATGTGCGGTCGATGGTGGGCAGTGGACGAAAAATCGTCAATTCGCCAAACCGCCATTGTGTTCAATAATCGCACGCAAAACTAACCGGGTAGTACACTTTAAATTGCTGCCGCGTTCAATGCAGCCAATAATTTCCCCACTATAAAAACCCATCCCATGTAGGAGCTGCCGAAGGCTGCGATCCTTTGATCTTGATTTTGAAAAGCAACATCAAAAGATCGCAGCCTTCGGCAGCTCCTACAGTAAAGATCAAGCGGCGCAGTCCGGGAGTTGAAACATGCAGCGTTCCATTGCCACCGTTTCCTTGAGCGGCACCCTGCCGGAAAAACTCGAAGCCATTGCCGCCGCCGGGTTCGACGGGGTGGAGATCTTCGAAAACGACCTCCTGTACTACGACGGCAGTCCGCGCGAAATTAAACAGATGTGCGCCGATCTCGGCATCGCCATCACCCTGTTTCAGCCGTTCCGCGATTTCGAAGGCTGCCGCCGCGATCGCCTGGCGCGCAATCTTGAGCGCGCCGAACGCAAGTTCGACCTGATGCAGGAACTCGGCACCGACCTGGTGCTGGTCTGCAGCAACGCCTCGGCCGACAGCGTCGGCGATCAACAAATTCTAGTCGATGACCTGCGCTTGCTGGCCGAACACGCCGGCGCGCGTGGCTTGCGCATTGGTTACGAAGCGCTGGCCTGGGGCCGTCACGTCAACACTTATCAACAGGTCTGGGACATCGTGCGTCAGGCCGATCATCCGAGCCTCGGCGTGCTGCTCGACAGCTTTCACACCTTGTCGCTGAAGGGCGATCCGCGCGCCATCGCTGACATCCCCGGCGACAAAATCTTCTTCGTGCAAATGGCCGACGCGCCGATTCTGCAGATGGATGTGCTGGAGTGGAGCCGGCATTTCCGCTGCTTCCCGGGGCAGGGCGAATTTGATCTGCCGGGCTTCCTCGCGCCGATCATTCAGAGCGGTTACACCGGGCCGCTGTCGCTGGAAATCTTCAATGACGGCTTCCGCGCCGCGCCGCCACGGGCCAATGCCGCTGACGGTTTGCGTTCGCTGCTGTACCTGGAGGAGAAGACTCGCCAGCGTCTGGAGCAGGACACGACGCCTGTGGCCAACCGCGAAATCCTGTTCGAAACGCCGCAGGCCAGCGAGTACAACGGCATTGAGTTTCTGGAGTTTGCCGTCGATGAAAGCCTCGGCGCCAAGCTGTCGAACTGGCTGGAGCGCCTCGGTTTCGTCAAAGCGGGCCAGCACCGCTCCAAGAGCGTGAGCCTGTTGCGTCAGGGCGACATCAACCTGATTCTCAACTCCGAGCCTTACTCTTTCGCCCACAGTTTTTTCGAAGCCCACGGCCCGTCGTTGTGCGCCACCGCCGTGCGGGTCAAGGACAGCGCCAGTGCTTTGGCCCGCGCCGTGGCTTACAAAGGTCAGCCCTATCGCGGACTGGTCGGCCCCAACGAACTGGAACTGGCGGCAGTGCGCGCGCCGGATGGCAGCCTGATTTATCTGGTCGATGAACAGGCCGATGTCTACGGCACCGATTTCAATCTGCTGGCCGACGCGCCGGCTCGTGGCGGGCTCAAGCGCATCGACCACATGGCCATGGCGCTGCCGGCCGACAGCCTCGACAGTTGGGTGCTGTTCTACAAGAGCCTGCTGGATTTCGAAGCGGATGATGAAGTGGTGCTGCCCGACCCGTACGGGCTGGTGAAGAGCCGCGCACTGCGCAGTCGCGACAGCTCGATCCGCTTGCCGCTGAATATTTCAGAGAACCGCAACACCGCGATCTCCCATGCGCTGTCGAGTTATCGCGGTTCCGGTGTGCATCACATCGCCTTCGATTGTGACGACATATTCGCCGAAGTCAGTCGTGCCAAAGAGGCCGGTGTGCCGCTGTTGGATATTCCGCTCAACTATTACGACGACCTCGCCGCACGCTTCGATTTCGACGACGAATTCCTCAGCGAGCTGGCCTATTACAACGTGCTCTACGACCGTGATGCGCAGGGCGGCGAGCTGTTTCACGTCTACACCGAGCCGTTCGAAGGGCGCTTCTTCTTCGAGATCATCCAGCGCAAAAACGGTTATGCCGGTTACGGCGCAGCGAATGTCGCGGTGCGTTTGGCGGCGATGGCCAAATCACGCAGCGGCGCCGTTCGCCAGGCGAAGTTGTAGGAAATTCGTAAACGCGGGATTAAACACGGCTCGCGCGGCTTCCTTCACTGTGCGGCGCGGCCCATAATCGCCGCCTGTGCAGTGATGGCCGTGAGCCCGCAATGACGATAAATTCAGAACTTTCCGCAGCTACTGTCGTGCCCGTCGTAGAGCCGCGCAAGAGTCGCAAAAACAACCCGGAAAAGACCCGCGAGAACATCCTGCAGGAGGCGATCGTCGAGTTCGTCCAGCAAGGTTTGTCCGGTGCTCGCGTCGACGCGATCGCCGAGCGCATCCACACCTCCAAACGCATGATCTATTACTACTTCGGCAGTAAGGAGCAGTTGTACGTCGAGGTGCTGGAGAAGCTTTACGGCGATATTCGCAACACCGAAAACCGCCTGCATCTGGCCGAGTTGCCGCCAGAGGTGGCGATTCGACGATTGGTCGAATTCACCTTCGATCACCACGATCGCAACGTCGATTTCGTGCGCATCGTCAGCATCGAAAATATCCACAACGCTGAATTCGTGAAGCGTTCCGATGCGATCAAGGCGATGAACAACACCATCCTCGATTCACTCGGCGAGATTCTGCGTCGCGGTGCTGATGAAGGTGTGTTCCGTGCGGGGCTGGATGCGCTGGATGTGCATTTGCTGATCAGTTCGTTCTGCTTCTATCGCGTGTCGAACCGGCACACGTTTGGCGAGATCTTCCAGATTGACCTGCCGGATGAAAACATCAAACAGCGTCATCGCGAGATGATCTGCGAATCGGTGCTGCGCTACCTGCAAGCCTGACAATCAAAAGATCGCAGCCTTCGGCAGCTCCTACACCGATCCCTGTAGGAGCTGCCGCAGGCTGCGATCTTTTGATCTTCAACCATTCATGCTTTGAAAATGCGCCAGCATCCGCTGCGCATCCGGCACCACGCCGCTGAACAATTCAAACGCCTTCACCGCCTGAAACACCGCCATGTTGCCGCCATCCAACGTGCGGCAACCCAACGCGCGAGCATTACGCAGCAGCTCGGTTTCCAGCGGGAAATACACAATCTCCGCCACCCACAATTCCTTGCGCAGCAACTCGACTGGCACTGGCATGCCCGGCAATTTAGCCATGCCCATCGGCGTGGTGTTGACCAGACCATCAGCCAGATTCAGCGTACTCGGCAAATCCCGACCCGCCACCACACGACCGAAGCCGAAATGCTGATTCAAGTTGTTCGCCAGACTTTCCGCACGCTCACTGTCGACGTCGAAAATGCTCAACTGCCGGACGCCTTCGCTCAACAACGCGTGGGCCACTGCCGCACCCGCACCACCGGCGCCCATCTGGACCACACGCTCACGGGCAGCGTCCTGCAAACCACGGCGAAAACCCTCGGCGAAACCCAGACAATCGGTGTTGTGGCCGACGCGTTTGCCGTCCCTCAGCACCACCGTGTTGACCGCGCCGATGCCCCGGGCTTCCGGCGACAACTCATCAAGCAGTGGAATAATCGCCTGCTTGCACGGAAAAGTAATGTTCAGCCCGGTGTAGTTCATCCGTTCAGCTGCCAGCAGCAGATCGGGCAGGGCGGTGCTGTCCATTTGCAATTGATCGAGATCGATCAATCGATACAGATAACGCATGCCCTGCGCATCACCCTCGTGCTCATGCAGCGCCGGTGTGCGCGAAGCCTGAATACCGGCACCGATCAACCCGGCGAGAATTATGTTGGAGTGCGACATGCGATTCACCCCTTCAGCCGCTGACTGAAATGTTCCAGCGCCAGGCGATAGCCATGACTGCCAAACCCGGCCATCACCGCCGTGGCAATCGCCGAGACAAACGAGTGATGACGAAACGGCTCGCGGGCGTGGACGTTGGACAGATGCACTTCAATCACCGGCACTTCGCTGGCGACCAGCGCATCGCGAATCGCCACCGACGTGTGCGTCCACGCTGCCGGGTTGATCACGATCCCGGCGCAACGACCGCGCGCCGCGTGAATCCAGTCGAGCAATTCGCCTTCGTGATTGGTCTGGCGAAACTCCACGGCCAGGCCGAATTCTTCAGCCGCACGACCGCACAACGCCGAAATATCCGCCAGGGTTTCGTGACCATAAGTCGCCGGCTCGCGGGTGCCAAGCAGGTTCAGGTTCGGGCCGTTGAGCACCAGAACGATAGGGGGCATGAGGGGTAACTCCACTTATTGTTTTTGGCTTTGGCCAGAGGTTTCGGCCTGTGGAGATAAAATGTACTAGATGGTTACCATGGTCAATTGAAAAATAATGCACGTGGCGTTTTATGTTCGGTGATCGCACAGAAGCAATATTTGGTAGAAATTCTGAAGCAGGAATGAGACATAAGTTTCACACTTGAAATCAATTAACCTAACTGATGGGTTAGCATAAGTGCGCAGCTAAAAGAAACATGCAATAGCGATCGTGATGCGAGATGGGCATCCCGCTCGCACATTTCGAAGGAGTGGAAATCGATCTATGAAAGTCGTCAAAGCTAAGCCATCCACACGTCGCCCCCTGACGGAGGAGATGATCGACGCCGCCATCCTGCAAGGGGAGGCACGCCGGGCGAGTAGCTTGCAGGCGGTCTCCGTAACCTTTGAAAAATCATCTCTGGTCATCCGTTTTGAGGATGGCAGCGGTGTGTTGCTTCCGGTGAACCAGTATCCAGAGTTTGACGGGTTTGATGCAGGCGATTACGAGGGGCTGACAGTCGGGTTCGCAGGCACTGCGCTTTGCCATGAAGGCAAAGACCTTGACGTTTCCATTGCCGGGATGATTTCAGCGAGCCCGTCACTCATGAAGATGGCCGCGTCGGTGGTTGCATCGCGTAACGGTCGTCAAAGCAGTGCTGCGAAGTCCGAAGCTGCTCGAGCGAATGGCAAAAAGGGCGGGCGACCACGCAAGGCCGATCCCGCGTTGTAAACACCCACAAAAAAGCCGTCAATCACGACGGCTTTTTTGTATCTGGCATTCGCACTCAGCGCCGGGTCAGTAACACACCCGATTCCATGTGGTGCGTCCACGGAAACTGGTCGAACAACGCGCACTGGGTGATGCGGTGCGTGTCGTGCAACTGGGCGATGTTGGCCGCCAGGGTTTCCGGGTTGCAGGAGATGTACAGAATGTTGTCGAAACGCCGGGTCAGCTCGCAGGTGTCCGGATCCATGCCGGCGCGTGGCGGGTCGACGAAGACGCTGCCGAACTCGTAGCTCTTCAGGTCGATGCCTTGCAGGCGACGGAACGGGCGCACTTCGTTGAGCGCTTCGGTCAGTTCTTCGGCGGACAAACGCACAAGGGTGACGTTATCCACAGCGTTTTCGCTGAGGTTGCTCAGTGCCGCGTTGACCGAGGTCTTGCTGATTTCGGTGGCCAGCACTTTGCGCACGCGGGTGGCGAGCGGCAGGGTGAAGTTGCCGTTGCCGCAGTACAACTCCAGCAAGTCGTCAGTGCGATCACTGAGTGCTTCGTATGCCCAGTTGAGCATCTTCTGGTTCACGGTGCCGTTCGGCTGGGTGAACGCGCCTTCCGGTTGGCGATAGCTGAAGGTGCGACCGCCGACTTCGAGTTTCTCGACCACGTAATCGAGGCCGAGCACTTCGCGTTTGCCTTTCGAGCGCCCAATGATGCTGACGCCGAGATCCGCCGCCAGTTTGGTCGCCGCCGCGTGCCAGTGCTCGTCCAGCGGACGGTGATAGCACAGGGTGATCATCGCGTCGCCGGACAGCGTGGTCAGAAACTCGACCTGAAACAACTTGTGGCTCAGCGCCGAACTGGCCTGCCACGCCGCTTTCAGCTGCGGCATCAACTGATTGATGCGCAGGCTGGCGATCGGGAACTCTTCGATCAGGATCGGCGTGCGTTTGTCGTCCTGAGCGAACATCGCGTAATGCCGATCGCCGCCCTCGCGCCACAGGCGGAATTCGGCGCGCAGACGGAAGTTCTGCAGCGGCGAGTCGAACACGGTCGGCTCGGGGGCATCGAACGGCGCCAGCAGGTCACGCAAGCGCGTGACCTTGGCTTCGAGTTGCTCGGCGTAAGCCTGGGAATCAAATGTCATGCGTTGAACCAACCCAACTTGATCACGAACAGAATCGACAGAATCACCAGCGCCGGGTTCAGCTCACGGGCGCGACCGGACAGCAACTTGATCACCGTCCAGGAGATGAAGCCGAAGGCGATGCCGTTGGCGATCGAGTAAGTGAACGGCATGGCCAGCGCGGTCACCACAACCGGCGCGGCGACGGTGATGTCGTCCCAGTCTATTTCCGCCAGGCCCGAAGTCATCAACACGGCGACGAACAGCAGTGCCGGTGCAGTGGCGAACGCCGGTACGCTGGCCGCCAATGGCGAGAAGAACAGCGCCAGCAGGAACAGAATCGCCACGACGATGGCGGTCAAACCGGTACGGCCGCCAGCACTGACGCCGGCGGCGGATTCGATGTAGCTGGTGGTGGTCGACGTACCCAGCAGCGAACCGGCCATGGCCGCGGTGCTGTCGGCGATCAGTGCGCGACCCATTTTCGGCATGTGGCCGTCCTTGCCCATCAGGCCGGCGCGCTTGGCGACGCCGATCAGGGTGCCGGAGTTGTCGAACAGGTCGACGAACAGGAAGGCGAAAATCACGCTGACCAGACCGATGTCCAGTGCGCCTTTGATGTCCAGTTGCAGGAAGGTCGGCGCCAGCGAAGGTGGCATCGACGTCACGCCGCCGAACGGGGTGAAACCCATCACGATGGAGGTGATGGTCACCGCGAGAATGCCGATCAGCACCGCACCGCGCACTTTCAGCGCTTCGAGGGCAACGATCAAGGCGAAGCCGAGGGTGGCGAGAATCGGTGCCGGTTGTTTCAGGTCACCGAGGCCGACCATGGTCGCCGGGTTGCTGACCACGATGCCGGCGTTGTGCAGGGCGATCAGCGCCAGGAACAGGCCGATACCGGCGGCAATCGCCGAGCGCAGCGGCAGCGGGATGCTGTTGATGATCCATTCACGGATGCGGAAGATCGACAGCAGGAAGAACAGCACCGCCGAAATGAACACCGCGCCCAGCGCCACTTGCCACGTGTGGCCCATGTGCAGCACCACGGTGTAAGTGAAGAAGGCGTTCAGGCCCATGCCCGGCGCGAGGGCGATCGGGTAGTTGGCGATCAGGCCCATGACCGTCGAACCGATCGCGGCGGCCAGACAGGTGGCGACGAACACCGCACCCTTGTCCATGCCGGTCTCGCCGAGAATGCTCGGGTTGACGAACAGAATGTAGGCCATGGCCAAGAAAGTCGTGATGCCCGCCAGAATCTCGGTGCGCACGTTGGTGTTGTGTGCCTTGAGTTGAAACAGCCTTTCCAGCATGTCTGCTCCCCGTGGCGCGCGTAGCGCCGTGAATGTATCGACCTCAACAGCAAAGCACAGACCGTCGCAAGCGCCTGGAAAATTGTGGTGGGCCGGAAAAAGCCGCGCATCATACCAGCAGCGTGGGGGATTGGCTGCGATCGTCGGCGATGTTTTGCAGTCAGGCGAACTGAGCCATACTGCGCGCCTGTTTTGGGGGGAGGGTCATGATGGGCGTCAAGCGCAATTTCGTTCGATCGTTGGGGCTGTTTTGCACGTTTATGGCCAGTGTGCCAGCCGTTATGGCGGCATCGGCGCCACCCTTGACCAGCGTGCAGGTGCTCAAGGTGCAGTCGGCGGCCTGCGGCATCGAAAATATTTCTGATGGGCAGGACAAGACGGCCTGCGACCACGGCGGTGCCAACATCAAGGTGTATGTGCTGGAAATGGGCTACGGCCGCGTTCCCAATGCCGCACTGGACGGTTTTGAACTGGACGGAATGAAAACCCAGGTCTGCGCCTACGGCAACGGCAACCTCACGCAATGCACCGGCGCCGCGTCGAAGGTCGTCGGCACGCTGTACATCTTTGATCTGGATGGCAAGCAGGAAGGCACGTTCACCTACAGCAACACTTCTATTAACGCGCCGGGCAACAAGGTTTCAACGCAGCTTTACATCAAGTAACGGCTGGCGCTGCGCGATCCAGGCGAAGCTGACTACGCTTAAAGGATCACCCAGCGGACACAGCCTATGACCTTTAGAGCCCTGATTACCCTCGCCGAGGGCATCGATGATCTGCAAAGCGTGACCCTCATCGACGTGCTACGCCGTGCCGGCATTGAAGTCGTCGCGGCCAGCATCGAAGGCCGGCGCATGCTCACCTGCGCCCGCGGCACCCGCCTGACCGCCGACGGGATGCTCGTCGATGTACTGGCGCAAACCTTCGACCTGATCGCTTTACCCGGCGGCGCCGTCGGTGCCCAACACCTCGCCGCACACCAACCTCTGCAACAAATACTTAAGGATCAATCCAGCGCCGGACGCCTGTTCGCCGCCATCGCCGAATCCCCGGCCGTCGCCCTGCAAGCTGCTGGCGTGCTGCGCCAACGCCGCATGACCTGTCTGCCCAGCGCCAGTCATCAACTGTCGGGCTGTACGTTTGTTGATCAACCGGTAGTGATCGACGGCAACTGCATCACTGCGCAGGGCTCTGGTGCGGTGCTGGAGTTTGCCTTGGCGCTGGTTGAGCAACTGGGGGGCAAGACGCTCAGGGCGAAAGTGGCGGGGAAGTTGTTGGCCTGAGTCGATCAGGCGTGTGCAGCGATCGGTTGAATTGGCGGCTGCTCGCGATGTTCTGCTTGCCACAGATCGTAATCAGTTTGAACACCCAGCCAAACGCGAGCCTTACCAATGCCCGCACGCTCCAGGCGTACAGCCAGATCCGGGCTGATCGGCGCATGACCGTGCAATACACGCGAAAGATGTGGGCGCGCAAAACCCAGATGCCGTGCCAGTTCGGTAACACTGATGCCCAAATCGGGCAGAACATCCATCAACAGTGTTTCGCCGGGGTGTGGCGGGTTGTGCATGGGCATGAGCCTGCTTGCTATTTGTGCTGAAAGGATTTGATCATGGGGGAGTGTAAGGCGATACATTACACTCAGTGCGGTATCTATGTACCGCACATTTTCATCTGATGTGTGTTTGGCCTGCCGATTTTGCCGATGAACTCAAACCTTCGTCTCTTCCACCGGCACATGCATCCGGTCCCGATTCGCCAGCGTCGGAAACAACTTGATCCACGTCCCCGTCACCACCAGCGTGCCGATCCCGCCCATGACCACGGCGGGCACGGTGCCGAACCAGTGGGCGGTGACGCCGGATTCGAATTCGCCCAGCTGATTGGACGCGCCGATGAACAGGCCGTTGACCGCGCTGACGCGGCCACGCATTTCGTCCGGGGTTTCCAGTTGCACGAAGGAGGCGCGGATGACCATGCTGATCATGTCTGCCGCACCGAGTACCACCAGCACCGCCAGCGAAAACCAGAACGAGGTCGACAGACCGAAGGCGATGGTCGCGACGCCGAAGATGCCGACCGCAGTGAACATCACCCGACCGACGTTACGTTCCACGGCAAACCGTGCGAGGAACAGTGACATCCCCAGCGCACCGACCGCTGGCGCCGAACGCAGCAGGCCCAGACCCCACGGGCCGGTCAGCAGAATGTCTTTGGCGAACACCGGCAGCAGCGCCGTCGCACCGCCGAGCAGTACCGCAAACAGATCCAGCGAAATCGCCCCGAGAATATCCGGGCGGCTGCGAATGAAGCGGATCCCCGCCAGCAACGAATCCAGTGTGGCTTTGCCTTTATTCAACGGTGTTTGCCGCGCGGGCAGGTTGAGCATCAGCGTGCAGGCGATCACGTAGAGCAGCACGGTCGGGCCATACACCCAGACGCTGCCGAACGCGTAGAGCAAACCGCCAAGGGCCGGGGCGACGATGGTCGCTGACTGTTGCGCCGATTGCGCTGCCGCGACGGCTCGGGGGAACAGGGCGCTGGGCACGATGCTCGGCAGCAATGCCTGAGTGGTCGGCATCTCGAAGGAGCGCGCCGCACCGAGCAGGAAGGCGAGGATGAAGATCATCTCGCGGGTGACGTGATCGGTAGCGCTGCCGATGGCCAGCGCGAGGGCGATCATGGCCTGCAACGACTGGCAGATCGCTGCAACTTTGCGTCGGTCATAGCGGTCGGCGACATGCCCGGTGTGCAGCATGAACAGCACGCGCGGGGCGAATTCGACCAGACCGACCAGGCCCAAATCGAGGACGTTGCCGGTCAGTTGATAGAGGTTCCAGCCGATCGCCACGGTGAGCATCTGAAAACCGCTGGCAGTGAAAATCCGCGCCATCCAGAACGCGAGAAAGGGACGATGGTGGCGTAACAGCAACGGCTCTTGGCTGGGCATCTGAGGGCAGGTCTGGTTCGAGGGGAACCGCGAGGTTATCACCAGTCTGTAACAGGAAGTTGCTATGACAAAAAATTTAGTTAGCCAGACATCGATATTCTCGCCATCACAAATTAACCCTGTGGCGAGGGGATTTATCCCCGTTCGGCTGCGCAGCAGTCGCAAATTAGGCGACGCGATTGATCTGAAAAAACGCGTTGAATGGATTGGGGGCCGCTTCGCAGCCCAACGGGGATAAATCCCCTCGCCACAGGGTTTCTGTGTTGTTGCCTCACCATCACATGGTTCCGGGGATTTGTTGCAAAGTTTTGCCGCAGTTATGAGGCAACTTGTCACGCGGCAAACGACCACGCGGTTCATCGGCAAAAATGGGACTACTCTTTCAACGTTGCTTGATCCAGATCAAGACCCCAAACGGAATTGATCAGACGGCCAGTTGGCCAGACTCCCTGCGTTGCGATGGTTTCAAAAAGAACGAATCCGAATTCGCCGCACTCCATATCCGTGGGGGCAGTAGTGCAAGGGGCCACAAGCCCCGCCGCCGGTATTACCTGACAGAGGAAGCCATATGTTCGGTTTAGAGGCACTAGATCTCGCCCGAATTCAATTCGCGTTCACCATCTCGTTCCACATCCTGTTCCCGGCCATCACCATCGGTCTGGCGAGTTACCTCGCCGTGCTCGAAGGCCTGTGGCTGAAAACCCATAACGACACGTACCGTGACCTCTACCATTTCTGGTCGAAGATCTTTGCCGTCAACTTCGGCATGGGCGTGGTCTCGGGGTTGGTCATGGCCTACCAGTTCGGCACCAACTGGAGCCGTTTCTCGGACTTCGCCGGTGCCGTCACCGGGCCGTTGCTGACCTATGAAGTGCTCACGGCATTCTTCCTTGAGGCCGGTTTCCTCGGGGTCATGCTGTTCGGCTGGAACAAGGTCGGGCGCGGATTGCACTTTTTCTCCACGGTGATGGTAGCCATCGGCACGCTGATTTCGACCTTCTGGATTCTCGCCTCCAACAGCTGGATGCAGACCCCGCAAGGCTTCGAGATCATCAACGGTCAGGTGATTCCGACCGATTGGTTTGCGATCATTTTCAACCCGTCATTCCCCTACCGCTTGATGCACATGGCGACTGCGGCGTTTGTGGCCACGGCATTCTTCGTCGGCTCCTCGGCGGCCTGGCATTTGCTGCGCGGCAAGGACAACCCGGCGATCCGCACCATGCTCTCGATGGCGATGTGGATGGCGCTGATCGTCGCGCCGATCCAGGCAGTCATCGGTGACTTCCACGGCCTCAATACCCTCAAGCATCAGCCAGCGAAAATCGCCGCGATCGAAGGTCACTGGGAAAACAAGGGCGACGAAGCCACGCCGCTGATCCTGTTCGGCTGGCCGGACATGAAAGAAGAGCGCACCAAGTTCGCCGTAGAGATCCCGTACCTCGGCAGCCTGATCCTCACGCACTCGCTGGACAAACAAGTGCCAGCGCTCAAGGAATTCCCACCGGAAGACCGGCCGAATTCGACCATCGTGTTCTGGTCGTTCCGGATCATGGTCGGCCTCGGTTTCCTGATGATCTTCACCGGTCTGTGGAGTCTGTGGCTGCGTAAACGCGACACGCTCTACACCTCGCGTCCGTTCTTGTACCTGGCGTTGTGGATGGGGCCGTCCGGTCTGATCGCGATTCTGGCGGGCTGGTTCACCACTGAAATCGGCCGTCAGCCGTGGGTGGTCTACGGGCTGATGCGCACGGCGGACGCGTCTTCCAACCACAGCTTTATGCAGATGAGCATCACGCTGATCATGTTTGTCGTGGTGTATTTCGCGCTGTTCGGTGCCGGTCTCGGCTACATGATGCGCCTGGTGCGCAAAGGGCCGAAGATCAGCGAAGGCACAGAGACGCCGGACGGTGGCCCTGGCAAAAAACGTACACCGGCCCGTCCGTTGTCCGCTGCCGACGATTCGTCCGATGCCGATCACGGCGACGACGTTCGCCTGACCAAGGAGATTTGACTCATGGGTATTGATCTTCCGCTGATCTGGGCCGTGATCATCATCTTCGGCATCATGATGTACGTGGTCATGGACGGCTTCGACCTGGGCATCGGGATTCTCTTCCCGTTCATCCCCGGCAAAGTCGACCGTGACGTAATGATGAACACCGTCGCCCCGGTCTGGGACGGCAATGAAACCTGGCTGGTACTGGGCGGCGCGGCGTTGTTTGGCGCGTTCCCGCTGGCGTATTCGGTGGTGTTGTCGGCGCTGTATCTGCCGCTGATCTTCATGCTGATCGGCTTGATCTTTCGCGGTGTGGCGTTCGAGTTCCGCTTCAAGGCCAAGGACGACAAGCGTCACTTGTGGGACAAGGCGTTCATCGGCGGTTCGGTGGCTGCGACGTTCTTTCAGGGCGTGGCGCTCGGTGCGTTCATTGACGGCTTGCCGGTGGTCAATCGGCAATACGCCGGCGGTTCACTCGACTGGCTGACACCGTTCACCCTGTTCTGCGGCGCGGCACTGGTGGTGGCGTACGCCTTGCTCGGCTGCACCTGGCTGATCATGAAGACCGAAGGCAAGCTGCAAGAGCAGATGCACAATCTGGCGCGGCCACTGGCATTCGTGCTGCTGGCGGTGATCGGTGTCGTCAGCCTGTGGACACCGCTGGCCCACCCGGAAATCGCCACGCGCTGGTTCAGCATGCCGAATCTGGTCTGGTTCATGCCGGTGCCGATTCTGGTATTGGTCACCCTGTACGGGTTGATTCGTGCAGTGGCGCGTAACGCCCACTACACGCCGTTTCTGCTGACGCTGGTGCTGATCTTCCTCGGCTACAGCGGTTTGGGCATCAGCCTGTGGCCGAACATTGTGCCGCCGTCGATCTCGATCTGGGACGCCGCATCGCCGCCGCAGAGTCAGGGCTTCATGCTGGTGGGGACGCTGTTCATCATCCCGTTCATTCTGGGTTACACCTTCTGGAGCTACTACGTGTTCCGCGGCAAGGTCACCCACGAAGACGGCTACCACTAATCTTGTGGAGAGAGCTAGCTCGCGATGGCGTCGGCAACGGCGCCATCGATCTAACTGAGGATCGAAACAATGCCCGGCAAACATTCCCTGCACGACATTGAACAAGCCGAAAAAAAACCGCTGTGGCAGCGGCTCGGCTGGCTGGCCCTGATCTGGGCCGGCAGTGTTGGCGTGTTGTTCATCGCCGCCAGCCTGATGCGCATGTTCATGAACGCGGCAGGCCTGACGACGCACTGAATCTGAATCATCCCCGTCCCGGCGCCTTCGGGTACGGTTTTGTAACCCTCCGCATGGAGGGTTTTTTTTGCCCTGAAGATTATTTTCGGGCTTTGAGAATCACGAACTTCGGCGTCGCCGCGACTTGCTCGACACCCCGGAACAGCCGCGCCAGTTTGCTGTGATAACCCAAGTGTCGGTTGCCGACGATGTACAACGCGCCGCCCACCACCAGCGCCTCACGCGCCTGCTGAAACATGCGCCAGGCGAGAAAATCGCCGACCACTTGTTGCTGATGGAATGGCGGATTGCACAGCACCACGTCCAGCGATTGCGGCTCCTGACCAGCCAGACCGTCGCCAGCGCGAACAGTCACTTCACGATCACCCACCGCCGCGCGCCAGTTTTCAGCGGCCGATTGCACCGCCATGAACGATTCATCGACCAGCGTGTACTGCGCGTCAGGGTTTTGCAGCGCACTGGCAATCGCCAACACGCCGTTGCCACAACCGAGATCGGCAACCCGTGCGCTGCCAAGGTTTTTCGGCAGATGCGGAAGAAAAGCGCGAGTGCCGATGTCCAGGCCTTCACGGCAGAACACGTTGGCGTGGTTGAGCAGTTCGATGGCCGGTTCGTCGAGGCTGTAACGGCTCGGGTAGGGCGAAATAGCCGGGGCTTTCGCTTCCGGCGTGGCGATCAACAGTCGCGCCTTTTTCACGGCGAGCGATGCTTGCACCGGGCCGATGTAGCGCTCCAGCAGATCACCGGCAGCGCGTGGCAAATGTTTGACCATCGCCGCTGCGATGACTTCGGCGCCGGGAGCGAGTTGCCCTTGCAGGCGAATCAATTGTTCTTCGAGCAGCGCGAGGGTTTTCGGTACGCGGATCAACACGCGATCGAAAGGCCCGACCAAAGGCTCACTCGCCGGAATCGGCCGAATGGCATCGAATGCCTGACCGTTGCGCAGCAAATTCTTTTCCAGTCCCTGAAAACCCAGAAACGAGTCGCCGCTGCTGCTCACTTCAACCTTGCCCAGCAAACTGGCTGCTAACGCGCCGAAGCTGTCATTGAGCACCAGCACCCGCGTGCTCGCCGCAGGCTGTTGCGCGGCCAGATGATTGAGCAGGTATTCGTCGGCGGCATCGAAAGCTTGCAGCGGTTCGTTTTGCTGTTCGGGCTGGCGAATCAAGTCGAGTTGGGCGAACGGTGTATCGAGCAAAGGCATGGGGCGGGGACTCAGGGTAATCGAGGGATGTCCCGCAGCCCTGGCATTGTGCGGCGGAACCGACCGAGTGGACTGCAACGCGGATGGATGGCGTTAACACTCAGGAAGGCCACAAATGGTACGTTTTTTTCTATTCAATTACCCGCACGTTTTCTGTTTGTGCGAGGCCGGCCGTTTAGATATACCCGGCCCGGGCGGCGGCAATGACCGCAGAGATCTTGTTGCACACCTTGAATTTCTCGATCAGGTGCTGGACGTGATAATTCACGGTTCGCTCGCTGAGGCTGAGAATCTGGGAGATTTCGTAAGCGGTTTTCCCTTGCGCGGATAACCCCACCACTTCCAGTTCTCGCGGGGACAGATGAGGGCGGCGAGCCAGGGCTGGCTTGGGCAACGACTGAGCAAACAGATCTGTCATCAGGCTGGTGATATAGAACAGGCAGCCAAAATGTTCATAAAGCTCTATGGAATTGATCGGGCCGTCACCTCTGGCCAGGCTCAAGGTGCTACAGAGTCCTAACTCCTCGCGGTGAAAAGATTGTGACCAGCCGTAACGCAGGCCTTCTTTCTGCAATGCATTCCAGCGCTTGGGGGCATTTTCGTAAGCGGCTTTGTTCCACATGAAGGGCAACATTGACCCCGTGCAATGCTTGGTAATCGGATCAATTTCGTCAACCGGGTCTTGGGCGCATCGTCGTTTCCAGTCGTCGGAAAAGTTATTGATCTCCAAAGTATTGAAGTGCGCATCACGATAAGTGGAGGCCACGGTGATACTACAAAAGTTGAAGCCGATATTCTGAGCAAAGCTGAGCAGAATCGGGTAAGCGCTATCTATTTTTTTTGCGAACGTCAGTTGCCTTAACTGCGACTCCTTCCATTTTTCCATTTCAAACGCTCCATAGGTTTTCGCTGGGGTGCGTTGGATCCAATGCGCACGAAGTCGAGTGTAGGACGTTTCCTACATGGTGCTGTGGAATTTTTTGCTCTTTGTGCTGATCTTTTTTTGTATAAACCGTTATTAGTAACTGGGTTTTTATATGAAGGGTGTCATCCCAGTTTATTGATGTCCTATTCGGTTAATTGTGTTGGTAATACGGATCGTTTTAGTTGTATAAACGCGCGGCGTAATACCACTACAAAATGACGGTTTAAACAGGCTTTACTTTGCGAGAGACTAAGGCCATCGCCGAATGGAGCGCCCTATGACCGCCAGCGCAGAAAAATTCACCCGACAGACCCTGCTTGATGTGCAGCCGTTGACGCCGAACCTGTTCACCCTGCGTACCACTCGCGACGCAGGCTTCAGATTTCGTGCAGGACAATTCGCCAGATTGGGCGTCACCAAGGCCGACGGTAGTACGGTATGGCGTGCCTATTCGATGGTGTCTTCACCGTTTGACGAGTTTCTTGAATTCTTTTCGATCGTGGTGCCGGGCGGCGAATTCACCAGTGAACTGAGCCGGCTTGAAGCGGGCGATACCTTGCTGGTCGACCGTCAGGCCTTTGGTTATCTGACGCTGGATCGTTTTGTCGACGGTCGCGACCTCTGGCTGTTATCCACAGGCACCGGCGTGGCGCCGTTCTTGTCGATCCTGCAGGACTTCGAAGTCTGGGAGAAATTCGAGCGGATCATTCTGGTCTACAGCGTGCGCGAGGCCCGCGAACTGGCGTATCAACAGTTGATTGCGGAATTGGCGCAGCGTGACTATCTGGCCGAGCATGCCCACAAGCTGCAATTTATCCCCACCGTGACCCGTGAATCTCATCCCGGCGCACTTAATGGGCGTATCACGACGCTGATCGAAAACGGTGAGCTGGAGCGTGCGGCCGGGGTTGAGCTGACGGCTGAGCACTCGCGAGTCATGTTGTGCGGTAATCCGCAGATGATCGACGACACCCGCGCCTTACTCAAACAACGAAACATGAGCCTGAGCCTGACGCGCAGGCCCGGGCAGGTGGCGGTGGAAAACTACTGGTAAAAAAACGGCGCCTCGAAGGCGCCGTTTTCAATTCTGCCGGTTTATTGCGGCCGGTTGTTCTGCGCTTTGAGCAGGTCACGGATCTCGCCGAGCAATTCCTCTTCTTTGGTCGGAACCGGTGGCAGGGTAGGGGCCACGGCTTCTTCGCGTTTGAGGCGGTTGATGGCTTTAACGCCCATGAAGATCGCGAAAGCAACGATCACGAAGTCCAGAACGGTCTGCAGGAATTTGCCATAAGCCAGCACCACCGCAGGCGCGGCGCCATCAGCGGCTTTTAGCGTGACCGCTAAATCACTGAAATCCACCCCACCGATCAGCAAGCCAATCGGCGGCATGATCACGTCACCGACAAACGACGAAACGATCTTGCCGAAAGCGGCACCGATGATGATACCGACGGCCATGTCGACCACATTGCCTTTGACCGCGAAGGCCTTGAACTCACTTAGCACGCCCATAGGTTATTTCCTTGTTACAGATGAGGTTGGTGTACGCAGTGTAAATCAGCAAAACGCGTCCTGCGCGAAACACCTTCTTACAATGCCCGTTTTTATCGACCCATTATTCGACGAATAGTTTGCAAAGTGCCACTAATCGCGCGCGAAATACGCCTTAACTCGCTGATCAGGAAGCCATTTTTTTCCATCATGGCGTTGCGGATATTCTATTTAAGTTCTCCGGATTTGCCCTCTAGCCTCTGGTTGGCGCACCCGGATGCGCCCAAAATAAACAGAGGACTCTGATATGACTGCATCCCTTGGCTTAGGGGCTTTTCCCCATCGCCGTACTCTTGGCGTACTCACCGCCAGCCTGCTGACCTTTAGCGTCAACGCGACACCCCTGACTCGCGATAACGGCGCGACGGTTGGTGACAATCAGAACTCGCAAACCGCTGGCGCCAACGGCCCGGTGCTGTTGCAGGATGTGCAACTGATCCAGAAGCTGCAGCGCTTCGACCGCGAGCGTATTCCGGAGCGCGTCGTTCACGCTCGCGGCACCGGTGCTCATGGCACCTTCACCGTCACTGACGACCTCAGTGATCTGAGCAAGGCCAAAGTCTTCGCTGCCGGGCAAAGCACGCCAGTGTTCGTGCGATTCTCGGCGGTGGTGCACGCTAACCATTCGCCGGAAACCCTGCGCGACCCTCGCGGCTTCGCCACAAAGTTCTACACCGCTGACGGCAATTGGGATTTAGTCGGTAACAACTTCCCGACATTCTTTATTCGCGATGCGATCAAGTTTCCAGACATGGTTCATGCGTTCAAGCCCAATCCACGAACTAATCTGGATGATGATTCGCGGCGTTTTGATTTCTTCTCCCATGTACCGGAAGCGACCCGGACATTGACCGAGTTATATTCCAACTCAGGCACGCCAGCCAGTTATCGTGAAATGGATGGTAATAGTGTTCATGCCTATAAGTTGATTAATGCCAAGGACGAAGTGCATTACGTAAAGTTTCACTGGAAGAGTGTACAGGGTGTTAAAAATCTGACGCCTAAAGAAGTCAGTAAAGTCCAGGGTCAAGATTACAGTCATATGACCAATGACCTGGTGGCGAACATCAACAAAGGCAATTTCCCGAAATGGGACTTGTACATTCAAGTGCTGAATCCACAAGATTTGTCCAAATTTGATTTCGATCCATTGGACGCCACCAAGATCTGGCCAGGGATCCCTGAGCGAAAAGTTGGACAAATGGTGCTCAACCGCAATCCGGCGAACGTGTTCCAGGAGACCGAGCAGGTGGCCATGGCACCGTCCAATGTCGTGCCCGGCATCGAGCCTTCTGAAGACCGTTTGTTGCAAGGACGAATATTCGCTTACGCCGACACGCAAATGTATCGCGTGGGCGCTAACGCCCTGCAATTGCCAATTAATGCACCAAAGGTGGGCGTCAATAACGGCAATCAGGACGGCGCAATGAATAGCGGGGCGAGCAACTCCGGTGTGAATTATCAACCGAGCCGACTGCAACCGCGTGAAGAAACTCAGAGTGCGCGTTACAGCCAATCGGCGTTGTCTGGCAATACTCAGCAAGCGAAAATTACACGGGAGCAGAACTTCAGGCAGGCCGGTGATCTTTATCGCTCCTTCAGCAAAAAGGAACGTCGTGACTTGATCGACAGTTTCGGTGGCTCGCTGGCGAGCGCGGATGACGAGAGCAAGCACATCATCCTGTCCTTCCTTTATAAGGCCGATCCAGAGTACGGCACCGGCGTGACGAAGGTGGCTAATGGTGACCTGAGTCGGGTCAAGGCCTTGGCGGCAAAACTGGTCGACTGATAACGACGGAGCGCAAACGGAGCCGGAATCAGGCTCCGTCTGCGTTATCATCGCGGTTTTTGCCCCGGGGGTTCTGATGGCCAAGGCCAAGCGCATGTACGGCTGCACCGAGTGCGGCGCAACCTTTCCCAAGTGGGCCGGGCAGTGTGGTGAATGCGGTGCCTGGAACACCCTCACCGAAACCATGATCGAAAGCGGCGGTGCCACGGCGCCAAGCGGTCGCACCGGTTGGACCGGCCAGCAGGCGCAGATCAAAACCCTGGCCGAAGTCAGCGTCGAAGAGATTCCGCGTTTTTCCACGGCATCCAGTGAACTGGATCGCGTGCTCGGCGGCGGTCTGGTCGACGGCTCGGTGGTGTTGATCGGCGGCGATCCGGGCATCGGCAAATCGACGATTCTGTTGCAGACCTTGTGCAACCTCGCCAAGAGCATGCCGGCGCTGTACGTCACCGGCGAAGAATCCCAGCAGCAGGTGGCCATGCGCGCGCGGCGTCTCGGCTTGCCGCAGGATCAACTGCGGGTGATGACCGAAACCTGCATCGAAACCATCATCGCCACCGCCCGCCAGGAAAAGCCCAAGGTGATGGTGATCGATTCGATCCAGACGATCTTCACCGAACAACTGCAATCGGCGCCCGGTGGCGTGTCCCAGGTGCGTGAGAGTGCGGCACTGCTGGTGCGTTATGCCAAACAGAGCGGCACGGCGATTTTCCTTGTCGGCCACGTCACCAAGGAAGGCGCGCTCGCCGGCCCTAGGGTTCTCGAGCACATGGTCGACACCGTTTTGTATTTCGAGGGCGAATCGGATGGGCGTCTACGTTTGCTGCGCGCGGTGAAAAACCGTTTCGGGGCGGTCAACGAGTTGGGCGTTTTCGGCATGACTGATAAAGGTTTGAAAGAAGTCTCCAACCCTTCGGCGATTTTTCTCACTCGCGCGCAAGAAGAAGTCCCGGGCAGTGTGGTGATGGCGACGTGGGAAGGCACCCGGCCGATGCTGGTGGAAGTGCAGGCGCTGGTCGATGACAGTCATCTGGCCAACCCGCGACGGGTAACGTTGGGGCTGGATCAGAACCGCTTGGCGATGTTGCTCGCGGTGTTGCATCGCCATGGCGGGATTCCGACGCACGATCAGGACGTGTTTCTCAACGTCGTTGGCGGGGTGAAGGTGTTGGAGACGGCGTCTGACCTGGCGTTGATGGCGGCGGTGATGTCGAGTTTGCGCAATCGGCCGTTGCCGCATGATTTGTTGGTGTTTGGAGAGGTTGGGTTGTCTGGCGAAGTGCGTCCTGTGCCCAGTGGTCAGGAGCGCTTGAAGGAAGCCGCGAAGCATGGCTTCAAACGCGCCATCGTGCCCAAAGGCAATGCGCCAAAAGAGTCGCCGCCGGGTTTGCAGATCATCGCCGTAACGCGCCTCGAACAGGCCCTCGACGCCCTCTTCGAATAACCAGAGATCCCCTGTAGGAGCTGCCGCAGGCTGCGATCTTTTGATCTTGAAACAAAGTCAAAAGATCGCAGCCTTCGGCAGCTCCTACAGGGGCAACCATCAGATCTCGATCAACGCACCCAACTCGCGCTCCAGCTCCTGCGGATCCGCCAGGTTCAGCTCGATCAAGCGTCGCAACCGCTGGATCGACTCCAGACTGATATGCCGGCAAACAAACCCCAACTGGCCGTTCTCTTCGTGCGCCAACTGCACGTCCATCTCGATATCAATCTCATCGCTCAGATGAATGTCGACGAAGAAATCCTTCTCGGCATCCCCCAGCCAAGGCTCTGGCCGCTCGATCAGCAAGCCTTTGAGCGACAGGTCTATCAGCTTGACCGGCCAGATGTACTCGCCCTGACTCAGCTCGGTTCTGGCATCGAACGCAATACGTTTGAAGCGACGACGATTGGCTGGGTGCTCGCTCATGGCGCAATCCTCCGGAAGTTCGCTGACTATAGACCCGCATTGTCTAAGCGTACCAGCGCAGACGGGCCACTCAGACCAACGTCGGGGTATGGCCTTTGGCGCCGTAAGCGCTAAACTCGGGGTGGCTGTCTTTCTTGTCCACCCTGGCTGGAATAATAAAATGAAAAATAATAATAGCCTGCTACGCCACTTACCCTGGCTATTGCTGGCAATCGTAGGAGCGTGCGCCCTGGGCGTAGTGGCATTGCGCCGCGGCGAGGCGATCAATGCCTTGTGGATTGTGGTCGCCGCTGTGGCCATTTATCTGGTTGCGTACCGTTACTACAGTCTGTTCATCGCAAACAATGTGATGCAACTTGACCCGCGTCGGGCCACCCCCGCCGTGCTCAACAATGATGGTCTGGACTTCGTGCCGACCAACAAACACATTCTTTTCGGTCACCACTTCGCAGCGATCGCTGGCGCAGGACCTTTGGTCGGCCCGGTATTGGCGGCGCAGATGGGTTATCTGCCCGGCACGCTGTGGCTGATTGCCGGTGTGGTGCTGGCGGGTGCGGTGCAGGACTTTATGGTTCTGTTCATGTCGACCCGTCGCAACGGCCGTTCCCTGGGCGACATGGTGCGTGAAGAAATGGGCCGGATTCCCGGCACCATCGCACTGTTCGGCTGCTTCCTGATCATGATCATCATCCTCGCGGTGCTGGCGCTGATCGTGGTGAAAGCACTGGCCGAGAGCCCGTGGGGCATCTTCACGGTGATGGCGACCATCCCGATCGCGATGTTCATGGGCATTTATATGCGCTACATCCGCCCGGGCCGCATCGGCGAAATCTCCGTGGTCGGCGTGTTGCTGCTGCTCGGTTCGATCTGGCTGGGCGGGCAGATTGCTGCTGATCCGGTATGGGCCAAGGCCTTCACCTTCACCGGCGTGCAGATTACCTGGATGCTGGTCGGTTACGGTTTCGTCGCAGCATCGCTGCCGGTGTGGCTGATTCTGGCACCGCGTGACTACCTCTCCACGTTCCTCAAAATCGGTACCATCATCGCCCTGGCGATCGGCATTCTGGTGACCATGCCCGAGCTGAAAATGCCGGCGCTGACCCAGTTCGTCGACGGCACCGGCCCGGTGTGGAAGGGCGGTCTGTTCCCGTTCCTGTTCATCACCATCGCTTGCGGTGCGGTATCCGGTTTCCACGCACTGATTTCTTCGGGCACCACGCCGAAGCTGCTGGATAACGAAACCAACGCCCGTTACATCGGTTACGGCGGCATGCTGATGGAATCGTTCGTCGCGATCATGGCCATGGTTGCCGCTTCGGTGATTGAACCTGGCGTGTACTTCGCCATGAACAGCCCGGCCGCTGTGGTCGGCAGTGATGTCGCCTCGGTTGCGCAAGTGGTCTCCAGCTGGGGCTTTGCGATCACGCCGGAAGCGCTGCAAGCCGTGGCGCATGACATTGGCGAAACCACCATTCTGGCCCGTGCCGGTGGCGCGCCGACCCTGGCGGTCGGTATCGCGCAGATCCTGCACAGTGTTCTGCCGGGTGAAAACACCATGGCGTTCTGGTACCACTTCGCGATCCTGTTTGAAGCGCTGTTTATCCTGACCGCTGTCGACGCCGGTACTCGTGCCGGACGTTTCATGCTGCAGGATTTGCTCGGCTCCTTCGTGCCAGCGCTGAAACGCACTGAATCGTGGACGGCCAACCTGATCGCCACCGCCGGTTGTGTGGCGATGTGGGGCTGGTTGCTGTATCAGGGCGTGGTCGATCCACTGGGCGGCATCAACACCTTGTGGCCACTGTTCGGTATCTCCAACCAGATGCTGGCCGGTATCGCGCTGATGCTCGGTACCGTGGTGCTGATCAAAATGAAGCGTCAGCGCTACATTTGGGTCACCTTGCTGCCAGCCACCTGGCTGTTGATCTGCACCACGACGGCGGGCTTCATCAAATTGTTCGATGCCAACCCGGCAATCGGCTTCCTGTCGCTGGCCAAGAAGTACAGCGACGCGCTGGCCAGTGGTCAGATTCTGGCCCCGGCGAAAAGCGTCGAGCAGATGCAGCACGTGATCTTCAACGCTTACACCAACGCAACGCTCACCGCGCTGTTCCTGTTCGTGGTCTTCAGCATCCTGTTCTATGCGCTCAAAGTCGGCATCGCCGCCTGGGGCAAAAAAGAGCGTACGGATAAAGAATCGCCATTCCAGGCTCTGCCGGATGCGTAACCAGAGGATTGCAGCATGTTCAATGACCTGAGTCGCCTCGGTAAATACCTCGGTCAGGCCGCGCGCCTGATGGTCGGCATGCCCGACTACGACACCTACGTCGAGCATATGCAAACCAAACACCCGGACAAACCGGTGATGAGCTATGAGATGTTCTTCCGCGAACGTCAGGAAGCCCGTTACGGTGGCAAGGGTGGGCCGAAGTGCTGTTGAGGCACATGATGGTTCAAGCAACACAAGCACTGTAGGAGCACAGCTTGCTGGCGAAGGCGATCTTGATGACGCCTTCGCTGGCAAGCCAGGCTCCTACAGTTTTTTTGCGTGAGGGAGATTTAATTTGTCAGCCCCAATCCCGGTCACGGTACTCAGCGGTTTCCTCGGCGCCGGCAAGACCACCTTGCTGCGCCACATTCTGAAAGCCGAGCACGGCCTGAAAATCGCCGTGATCGAAAACGAATTCAGCGACGCCGGCATCGACACTCAGTTGCTCGGCGACGAACCGGTGCAAGTCATGACCCTGGCCAACGGCTGCGTCTGCTGCACCATTCACACCGACCTGACCAAAGCGCTGTACCTGCTGCTCGAGCGTCTGGACAGCGGCGAAATTGCCTTCGATCGTCTGGTCATCGAATGCACCGGCCTGGCCGATCCAGCGCCAGTCGCCCAGACCTTTTTCATCGACGAGGAATTGCGCGAGCGTTACCTGCTCGACGGCATCATCACCCTGGTCGATGCCGCCCATGCGGATGTGCATCTGAGCCAGACCATCGCCCAGGCGCAGATCGGTTTTGCCGACCGCTTGCTGGTGAGCAAGACCGATCTGGTCGACGAGGCCACGTTCACGGCGTTGAGCGAACGCCTGACGCGAATCAACCGTCGCGCGCCGATTCGTGTGGTTGATCACGGCAACATCGAACTGGCTGAACTGCTCGATGTACGCGGCTTCAACCTCAACGCCGATCTGGGCGGCGGCTTGAGTTTGCGTCCAGTGAGTAAGGCGCCGTCGATCGATCGTATTTCCAGCCTGGTGCTGCGCACCGATCAACCGCTGGATATCGATCAGCTCAGCGAGTTCATGAATGAATTGCTGGAAGAGCACGGCAAGCAATTGCTGCGTTACAAAGGTGTGCTGAGCATTGCTGGCGAAGATCGTCGCTTGGTGTTTCAGGGCGTGCTGAAACTCTATGGTTTCGACTGGGACACCGAATGGGCCGAGGGTGAGGCGCGGGACAGTGTGATCGTGTTTATTGCTGATGATTTGCCGGAAGAGAAGATTCGGGCGGGGTTTGCCAAAGTCGTTTCTGCCTGATGGATCTTCTGGGTCAGGGCTGACGCCATCGCGGGCAAGCCTTGCTCCTACAGAGTTATGGGTATGACTTTGTAGGAGCAAGGCTTGCCCGCGATGGCAATCTACCCGGCAACACAAACTTCAAGGTCTGAACCCAATAGTGTCTGCTCAAGATGATCCAAATGCCGATTCATCAACATCCCGGCCCTGGAAGCATCCCCACATTCAACCGCCTCAACCAACGCCAAATGCTCCCGCCAAGCGCAACAGCTGTGCGCAGAACCCTCACACCGCGCAATCGCCAACGAAGTAAGCGGTACCAGACTGCCCAAAAAATGCGCCAACGGCACATTCCCCGCCATCCTCGCCAACGTCAGATGAAACTCCCCCGACAAGCGAATCGCCGCCCCGCGCCGATCCTGCTCAACCGCCAAACGCTCACGCTCGATCAACCCACGCAAGCGTTTCAAACCCTCAGCCTGCGGACGCTGACACGCCAACCGCACCAACGTGTTCTCGGCCAATCGCCGCGCATGCAAGGTCTGCCGCGTTTGCTCGCGATCCGGAGCCGCCACACGCGGACGATGATTGGCGCGCAGTACAACAACTTGCTCATGGCTCAGTTGCGTCAGCACCCGCCGCACGTCCGCGCGAGTCACGCCGAACATGTCTTTCAAACTGTCTTCGGTGAAACGGCTGTCCGCATCAAGGCGCTGTTCCAGAATCGCATCGAACAGTCGCGGGTAAAGATCCTCCGCCGGCGCGCGCAAACGAGAGAAGGGCAGGGGCGTCGTGCTCTCGCGAGTGTGCGACGCTGAAGCGAAACTGTTCATGGCCTGTCTCCTGTAGGAATCAGCGACTCAGGTTGTCATCCGGAATATTCAGCTCGATGCCCATGCGCTGACCTTCTTGCAGAATGTGCCGACGCATTTCCGCGCTGGCCTGCGCGCTGTTCTTGCTGCGGATCGCGCGTACCACGGCTTCGTTTTCTTCAAGGCGTTCGGCCAGATGTTCCGGGGAGTTGCGCAACACTTCGGCGCTTTGCTTGAGGGCATTGCTGGTTTGCTGCACCACGCTCTGGAAAATCGGGTTTGACGTCAGGGTGAACAGCTCTTCGTGGAAGGCGATGTAAGCGCTGACGCCGGCTTCACTGTCGCCGGCCTCAAGGGCTTCGCGCATGTCCATCAGGGTCAGGCGCAATTGGCCGACTTCCTTGCTGCTGATCGACTGCGCGACCAGACCGACAATGAATGGCTCAAGGGTGTAGCGCAGTTGCAGCACATCTTCGAGGCTCGCCCCGGCGACTGCGCTGTCGTGGCTTTGGCTGTCGCTGAGTTGTGCATCGAGGACGACCACGCCTTTGCCCGGCATCGAACGGACGAGGCCGAGGGTTTCCAGAACGATCACCGCTTCACGCAGGCTCGGGCGGCTGATGCCCAGTTGTTCGGCGAGTTCGCGCTGGCCCGGCAGCATATCGCCCGAGCGCCATTGGCCACGGGCGAGGGCGGCGCGGAGTTTTTCGACGACTGAGTTGACTACGGTTGATGTGGTTATCAAGGGTCTCGCTCCATTTGCCTGTAGGGCAGCACCGCAAACTCAAGATCAAAAGATCGCAGCCTGCGGCAGCTCCTACAGAGTTAAATCAGAACTCCTGCTGGTGCGCGGGAGTTGCTGGTTTACGCGGTTGAAAGGTGTAGCCCTGCTGACCGCTGAGTACTTTGTTGGCGCGTTGTACGTCGATGTCTTTTTCCCAACGGGCGATCGCAACCGTGGCGACGCAGTTTCCGATCAGGTTGGTCAGTGCGCGGCCGATGCCCATGAACCAGTCCACGGCCAACACCAATACCAGGCCGACCACCGGGATCGCCGGAATCGCGGTCAGTGTCGCCGCCAGAATCACCAGTGCCGAACCGGGAATCCCGTGGGCGCCTTTCGAGGTGATCAGCGACACCAGCAGAATCGTCAGCAAATCGGTCATCGCTAGCGGCGTACCGGTGGCGTTGGCGATGAACACGATGGCCAGCGTCAGGTAGATCGAAAAACCATCGAGGTTGAACGAGTAGCCGGTTGGAATCACCAGCCCTACCGTCGAGCTGCCGATGCCGAGGTGTTCGAGTTTGCGCATGATCTGCGGCAACACGGCGTCAGACGAAGCGGTGCCCATGACGATCAGCAATTCTTCACGCAGGTATTTGAGCAGCGGCCACATGCGCAGGCCGGACAAGCGCATGACAGTGCCAAGGATCAGCGCGACGAAAGCCATGCAGGTCAGGTAGAACAAACCGACCAGGCTGCCCAGATGCTGCAGCGAATCGAGGCCATATTTGCTGGTGGTGAAGGCGATGGCGCCAAACACGCCGATCGGCGCCAGACGCACGATCATGCCCATGATGCGGAAGATCACATGGCTCAGTTCGTTGATCAGTCGCGAGATCCCGGACGCCGCTTCGCCGACCAGATTCAACGCGCTGCCGAACAGCACCGAGAACAGCAGCACCTGCAGAATGTTGTTGTCGGCGAAGGCGCCGATCACCGAGGTCGGGATCAGATCCATCAGGAACTGCGTGGTGGTGTGCATGTGCTGGCCGCGCTGGGCGATGTCGCCCATGTCGGCAGCGGACAGCTGCTCCAGATGAATATTCGCGCCGCTGCCGATGCCGGTGCTGAAGGCGAAGACCAGACCGATCACCAAGGCGATGGTGGTGAGGATTTCAAAGTAGATGACCGATTTGAGGCCGATGCGCCCGACCTTCTTCAGATCGCCCGCGCCGCTGATGCCGCTGACCACTACGCAGAACACGATCAGGCCGATGAGCATCTTGATCAGTTTGATGAAACCGTCGCCGAGCGGTTTGAGCTGGGCCGAATATTCAGGAAGGGTCAGCCCGCAGACGATGCCGAGCACCAGTCCGAGAACCACTTGGAGGAAGATTGAACGCGAGCACCATCTGAGCATGGGAGGAATCCTGGTCGGTGTCCTGGCTGCCGTGCGCTTGAACGCATCAGATTCAGGACTTAATTATTGTGGTCTTACCGGTATGTCCAGTGCAGGCGCAGTCTACGCTCGGTTTTTTCGGGATGACAAGTGAAAACATGAAAATTGGCATGACCGGTCTGACCAGTGGCACCAGCCAAATGTAGGAGCTGCCGAAGGCTGCGATCTTTTGATCTTGTTTTTAAAATCCAGATCAAAAGATCGCAGCCTTCGGCAGCTCCTACAGGTGAATTGCAGGCGAAAAAAAACCGGCCAATCACTTGGCCGGTTTTTCATGCTGCGGATTTAACGTCGCAATTAAGCGCCGTATACCGGCAGTTTCTTGCAGATGGCTTTGACTTTCTCACGAACGGCGTCGATCACCGCTTCGTTGTTCAGGTCAGCCAGGATGTCGCAGATCCAGCCAGCCAGCTCTTTGCACTCGGCTTGCTTGAAGCCGCGAGTGGTCACAGCCGGAGTACCGAAGCGCAGGCCGGAAGTAACGAACGGCGAGCGTGGATCGTTTGGCACGGAGTTCTTGTTCACGGTGATGAAGGCTTTGCCCAGAGCGGCGTCAGCATCTTTACCGGAGATGTCCTGCTTGATCAGCGACAGCAGGAACAGGTGGTTCTTGGTACCGCCCGAAACCACGTCGAAACCGCGTTCGATGAACACTTCGGCCATGGCTTGGGCGTTCAGCACCACTTGTTCCTGGTAGGCCTTGAACTCAGGCTGCAGCGCTTCCTTGAAGCAGATCGCCTTGGCAGCGATCACGTGCTCCAGCGGGCCACCTTGGGCGCCCGGAAATACTGCGGAGTTCAGCTTCTTCTCGATGTCGGCGTTGGCGCGCGCCAGGATCAGGCCGCCACGTGGACCGCGCAGGGTCTTGTGCGTGGTGGTGGTCACGACGTCAGCGAAAGGCACCGGGTTCGGGTAGACGCCCGCGGCGACCAGACCGGCCACGTGAGCCATGTCGACGAACAGGTAAGCGCCGACTTTGTCAGCGATGGCGCGGAAGCGTGGGAAATCCAGAATCTGCGAGTAGGCAGAGAAACCGGCCACGATCATTTTTGGCTTGTGCTCAACTGCCAGACGCTCGACTTCGTCGTAGTCGATCAGGCCGTTGGCGTCGATGCCGTATTGAACCGCGTTGTACAGCTTGCCGGAGGAGGAAACGCTGGCGCCGTGGGTCAGGTGACCGCCATGGGCCAGGCTCATGCCCAGAATGGTGTCGCCACCTTGCAGCAGGGCCAGGTAAACAGCCGCGTTGGCTTGCGAACCGGCGTGCGGTTGAACGTTGGCGTAATCGGCGCCGAACAGCTCTTTGGCGCGGTCGATGGCCAGTTGCTCAACGATGTCGACGTACTCGCAACCACCGTAGTAACGCTTGCCTGGGTAGCCTTCAGCGTACTTGTTGGTCAGTACCGAGCCTTGAGCTTCCATCACCGCTGGGCTGGTGTAGTTTTCCGAAGCGATCAGCTCGATGTGTTCTTCCTGGCGCTGAGCTTCTTGCTCCATGGCGGCAAAAAGGTCGGCGTCGTACTTGGCAATAGTCAAATCACGGCTGAACATGGCGGTCCTCAAGGATCGGGGGGCAGAAAAGGGAGGCATTCTAACCCAACGGCTTTTGGATGGCATATGAAACGGCATCATGTCGCAGACAAGTGGCGTTCATGCGCGGATAGATGGTGATTGTGCCAGCCTGAAAAGATCGCAGCCTTCGGCAGCTCCTACATTATCCGAGGCGCACACCAATACCGTGACCGACATCAATCCCTGTAGGAGCTGCCTCAGGCTGCGATCTTTTCTTCAGTCGAACATGAACAGGGCGTCATTACTGAACTGCGCCTCAAACCGGCTCGCCGGCATCGGCCGCCCGAACAAATACCCCTGAACCTCATCGCAACCATGCTCGCGCAGGAAATCCAGCTGCTCGTGGGTTTCCACGCCTTCGGCAATCACCGCCAGATTCAGGCTGTGCGCCATAGCAATGATCGCCCGGGCAATCTGCGCGTCCTGCTCGCCGGATGGCAAACCGTCGACAAACGTGCGGTCGATCTTCAGCACATCGATCGGGAACTGCTTGAGGTAGTTCAGCGATGAATAACCGGTGCCGAAGTCATCGACCGCGATGCTCAGGCCGAGGTTTTTCAGCCCGGCAAGAATCTGCATCGCCTCGCTGACTTCGCGCATCAGAATGCTTTCCGTCAGCTCCAGTTCCAGACACGCCGGCGGCAGGCCGGTTTCGCGCAGGATCGTGGCGATCCGCGTGCCGAGTTGGCCGTCGGAGAACTGCCGCGCGGAAATGTTCACCGACACCTTCGGCACGCGCACACGGTTCTGGTGCCAGGTTTTCAATTGGCGGCAGGCCTCGCTGATCACCCAATCGCCAACGTCGACCACCAGACCGAGTTCTTCCAGCACCGGAATGAAATCCCCCGGCGGCACCAGTCCACGACGCGGGTGACGCCAGCGCAGCAGGGCTTCAGCGCCGGTCAGGCGTTTGCCGTCGCCGCTGAATTGCGGCTGGTAATACAGGACGAATTCGTCTTGTTCCAAGGCGTGGCGCAAATCGCTTTCCAGCTCCAGACGCTCCAGCGCACTGGCGTTCATGTCGGCCTGATAGAACTGGAAGTTGTTCTTGCCGCGTTCCTTGGCGTGGTACATCGCGGTGTCGGCGTTCTTCATCAACTGGCTGAGTTCGTTGCCATCCTGCGGACTCAGGGCGATGCCGATACTCGCAGTGACAAAAAACTCGCGGCCTTCCAGCACAAACGGTCGCACCAGGCTGGCAAGAATCTGCTCGGCGACATGAATCGCCCGGTTCAGCGCCAGTTCGCGGCTGGAACGGTGTTGCAGCAGCAAGGTGAATTCATCGCCGCCCATGCGCGCGACGGTGTCGTCGTTGTCGACGCAGGCCAGCAGGCGCGTGGCCATGTCTTTCAACATGCGGTCACCGGCGGCGTGACCGAGGGAGTCGTTGATCGGTTTGAAACGGTCGAGGTCGAGGAACATCAGCACCACCCACGACTTCTGCCGCTCCGCCGATTGCAGCGCCGTGTGCAGGCGATCCTGGAACAGCGTGCGGTTCGGCAAGTGGGTCAGGGCGTCGTAGTAAGCGAGGCGGTGGATGCGCTGTTCGCTGGCCTTGCGCTCGCTGATGTCGCTGAAGAAACACACGTAACTGGCCAGATCGCCTTCGTCGTCGAGCACCGCGGTGATGCCGACCCACGCCGGATAATGCTCGCCGTTACGGCGCTTCATCCAGACTTCGCCTTCCCAGGTGCTGTGCTGATGCAACTGCTTGAGCACGTAACGCAGATGCGCGTCCTGCTGCTCGTCGACCGTGAGCATGTTCGGCAATTGGTCGAGCACTTCGCTCACCGCGTAACCGCTGACGCGACTGAACGCTTCGTTGGCCTGAACGATGTAACCGGCCGGATCGGTGATCAGGATCGCCGAGGTCGAGTGTTCGAATACGGTGGCAGCCATGCGCAGGTCTTTTTCGGCGCGGCGCTGCTGGCTGATGTCGCGACCGACCCCGAGCACGCCTTCAAAACCGCCATGCTCATCCCACACCAAGACCAGACGCAGTTCGATTGGAATCTTGCGGCCATCGGCGCGCAGGCAGTCGAACAGAAACAATTGCGTCTGCACCTGACTGCGCAACAGCGCCAGTTGCTCGGGTTTATTCAGCGACTTGCTGACCCGATCCATCAGCGTGTAGATGCCGCTCAATTGCTGCGGGTTGGCAATGATCGATTGCCAGCCATTCTGGAAAATCCACTCGGCATCAAAGCCCAGCACAGCCTGCACCGACGGGCTGACGTAGTTCAGCGAGAGCTTGCTGTCGGTGGAGAAAATCACGTCGCTGATGCTTTCGGCGAGCATGCGATAACGCTGCTCACTGTCGCGCAGGGACTCGCTGGCCTCAATCTGCTCGGTGATGTCCTTGGCCACGCCGATGATCCGCGTGACCTGATCGTGCTTGTCGCGCGCCAGTGCCTGTTCGCGAATATCAAAGCGCCGCCAGTTGCCGTCGCGATGGCGGAAGCGCAGTTGGCACTGCAGCAATTGGCTGTAACCGGCATGGCGCTGGGATTGGCGCGAGCGGTGGTAATAATCGGCGTCTTCCGGGTGCAGAAGGATTTCCCAGAAATACTCGCCCATCTGGTGCAGTTCGGTGCGGTTGTAGCCGAGGGTCTGCCCGAGGTGGTGGTTGCTGAAAATCATTCGCTGGCTGATCACGTCCTGCACGTACAGATGATCCGGCACCGTGCGCACCACGTCCGACCAGAACCCTTCGCGCTCCAGCAACGACAGCTCGACCAGTTTGCGGCTGGTGATGTCGTTGATGCTGAGGATCACCGCCGTGTAATCGTGCTGCTCGGTCGGCAGGCGCAAGACCATCCACAGGTGTTGATCGCGGCCATTGATGTCCGCCAGTTTGATTTCCAGTTCCAGCTGCTTTTGCTGTTGCAGCACGGCGTCGAGGATTTGATTGCCGATCGCGCACTGACGGTGCGGATGACCGTCGATCAACAGTTGCCACGCTTGTTCGCAGGAATTGACGTTGAGCAGTTGCAACGCGACCTGGTTGACCTCGGTGACACGCAACTCTTGCAGCAATTGCTGGCGCTGCGCCGGTTGGTCGAGCCAGGCCTTGAGCTGGTCGCTGGTCTGGATCTGCGCTTTCTCGAAAACCTGTTTCAGGCCAGACAGATCGAGCACACACAACGCAACGCCGGTGCCTTCGAAAATATCCTGATAACGCCGGCGACCTTCATGCAACTGGCGCTGACGGCGGCGCATGTTCAGCAGCGCGATCACCGGCAGCAGCGAGAAGGCCAGCCCGAGCAGGCATTTGCCGATAAACGCCGGGAGCAATTCTTCGAGCACGCGCTGACGGTCGAACAGACCGCGCAACTGCCAGTCGCTGCTGCTCAGCGGCACAGTCAGCACCGTGTCGGCCAGATCGTCAGGGGAAAGCACGCTGGGCTTGGCCGAGGGCAACGCTTTATCGCGACTGACGATCTGATGGTTGATGCGGTTTTCCACCAGCCACAATGGGCGCAGGCCGGTTTCGCCCTGTTTGGTCAGCGAATCGAAAAACGTCGGCGTCAGGCGCAACGCCCAATAACCGCGCGAACTGCCGCTGGCCTGATGCAGCAACAGATGCACCACCGAGCCGTCATCGGCGTTACTGAAGTAATGCGCCTGAGCACGACTGCGCCGAACCAGTTCGGTGAGGTAATCGGCGTCATGGCTGTCGGCGGCGCTGTCGCTGAGGATTCGCCCGGAAGGACTGAGCAACGCCATGCTGCGCAGATCCGGCAGCGATTGCTGAAGTTTGCGCAGCAGCGCCTGCTGTTCGTCGGCGGTTTGCGGTTGCTCGACGATCGGTAGCAGGTTGAGAGCGATTTGCGCGTTCAGCGCCATGTTCAGGCTGACTTGTGAAGCGAGGTCGGCGGTGTAATCGATGGTGTACTGGCGCTGGTTTTTCTGGGTCTCGCGCAGTTGATCGAGCAGTTGCCAGAACAGCAACGCCAGCAGCAACAGCACCAAAGTCGCCAGCGCACCCTTTAATGTCCCGCGCAGGGGTGAGCCGGGCGCCGGAGGGGTGCTGCTCACAGAGGCTGGCGGAGTGACATTGGACAAGCTGTAATCCTGCGGTCTGGCTGGACTGGCGCGACGTGCACTATAAGCCGGACGCCCAAAGGGCGGCTAGCATGCCTTGAGTTGTGGCGAAGTGCCAGCCCCGCTCGGCTGGACTGCCTTCCGTCATTCAGGTAGCTTTGCCGGTTACGCGGGAGCGTTCCAGCTCCTAGACTCAGACTTTTTCAGCGCGCACGCATTGATAACCATCAAGTGAACGACGCGCATGGTCTGGCCGGGCATCGCCCGCGCTGCAATCATTCATCTGTCACTGACCCAAGGTTCTCCATGGCTCAATACGTCTTCACCATGCATCGGCTGGGCAAAGTTGTTCCGCCGAAGCGGGAAATCCTCAAAAACATTTCGCTGTCGTTCTTCCCCGGCGCCAAGATCGGCGTGCTCGGCCTCAACGGTTCGGGTAAGTCCACGCTGCTGAAAATCATGGCTGGCGTCGACACCGAGTTCGAAGGCGAAGCGCGCCCGATGCCGGAACTGAACATCGGTTATCTGCCGCAAGAGCCGCAACTTGACCCCACCAAGACCGTGCGTGAAGTGGTTGAGGAAGCGGTCAGCGTGATCAAGAACGCCCAGGCCCGCCTGGACGAGGTCTACGCGGCTTACGCTGACGAAGATGCCGACTTCGACAAACTGGCGGCTGAACAGGCCAAGCTCGAAGCGATCCTGCAAGCCAGCGACGGTCACAACCTCGATCGTCAACTGGAAGTCGCCGCCGACGCCCTGCGTCTGCCGGCGTGGGACGCCAAGGTCGAATTCCTCTCCGGTGGTGAAAAGCGTCGTGTGGCCCTGTGCCGCCTGCTGCTGTCCGCTCCGGACATGCTCCTGCTCGACGAACCAACCAACCACTTGGACGCCGATTCCGTTGCGTGGCTGGAGCACTTCCTCCACGATTTCCCGGGCACCGTGGTTGCGATCACGCACGACCGTTACTTCCTCGACAACGTCGCTGGCTGGATTCTGGAACTCGACCGCGGCGCGGGCATTCCGTACGAAGGCAACTACTCGGGTTGGCTTGAAGCCAAGTCCGATCGTCTGGCCGCTGAATCCAAGCAGCAGTCGGCACACGAAAAAGCCATGAAGGAAGAACTGGAGTGGGTGCGCAAAGGCGCCAAAGCCCGCCAGTCGAAATCCAAGGCACGTCTGCAACGCTTCGAAGAAATGCAATCGCAGGAATTCCAGAAGCGCAGCGAAACCAACGAGATCTACATCCCGGCCGGCCCGCGTCTGGGCGACAAGGTCATCGAATTCAAGAACGTCACCAAGGGCTACGGCGATCGCGTGTTGATCGACAACCTGTCGTTCTCGATGCCGAAGGGCGCGATCGTCGGTGTGATCGGCGGTAACGGTGCCGGTAAGTCGACCCTGTTCCGCATGCTGATGGGCAAGGAACAACCGGATTCGGGCAGCATCGAAGTCGGCGAAACCGTGCAACTGGCTTGCGTCGATCAGAGCCGCGACGACCTCGACGGCAGCAAAACTGTGTTCCAGCAGATCTCCGACGGCTCCGACCAGATCCGCATCGGCAACTACGAGATCCCGTCGCGCACCTACGTCGGTCGCTTCAACTTCAAGGGCGGCGATCAGCAGAAGTTCGTCAAGGATCTGTCCGGTGGTGAGCGCGGTCGTCTGCACCTGGCACTGACCCTGAAGGAGGGCGGTAACGTCCTGCTGCTCGACGAACCGTCCAACGACCTCGACGTTGAAACCCTGCGTTCCCTGGAAGAAGCCCTGCTGGACTTCCCGGGCGCTGCAATTGTGATCTCTCACGATCGGTGGTTCCTTGACCGCGTGGCGACACACATCCTCGCGTACGAAGACGACTCGCAAGCGATCTTCTTCGAAGGTAACTACACCGAGTACGAAGCGGATCGCAAGAAACGCCTCGGCGAAGCAGCTGCCCAGCCACACCGGGTGCGTCACAAGAAACTGGCCTGATTCGGGTTGGTTGCATAAAAAGCGGAGCCTTCGGGCTCCGTTTTTTTTTGCCCGGGTTTTTTCAGATGGATCGAGTCGCGGCATTCGCGAGCAAGCCCGCTCCCACAAGGGGAACGCATTCCAAATGTGGGAGCGAGCTTGCTCGCGAAGGCTGTATTCCGGTTGGTGCAAAGCTTGTTTTGTAAATCACCATTCAGGTGCAAAACAGGTCAAAAAATCCTCATGATTTATATCCTGTGCACCATTTAATTTCATATCCGCGACATTTCGCTCTATTCCTGTGCGCAATTGGTTTGTTACAGTCCGGCCCAATCTCTTCCAACGATAATAAATTTGCCGAGACTTTTCCCATGATCGAATCCGTCGAATCCTTCCTCGCCCGCCTGAAAAAACGCGACCCTGATCAGCCCGAATTCCACCAGGCCGTCGAAGAAGTCCTGCGCAGCCTGTGGCCATTTCTCGAAGCCAATCCGCACTACCTGACTTCGGGGATTCTCGAGCGGCTCTGCGAGCCGGAGCGTGCCGTGGCGTTCCGCGTGTCGTGGGTCGACGATCAGGGCAAGGTTCAGGTTAATCGCGGTTTCCGCATCCAGATGAACAGCGCCATCGGCCCGTACAAGGGCGGCTTGCGTTTCCATCCGTCGGTGAACATGGGCGTGCTGAAATTCCTCGCCTTCGAACAGACCTTCAAAAACTCCCTGACCTCGTTGCCCATGGGCGGCGGCAAGGGCGGTTCGGATTTCGATCCGAAGGGCAAGAGCGACGCCGAAGTCATGCGTTTCTGCCAGGCGTTCATGAGCGAGTTGTATCGTCACATCGGCGCCGACGTTGACGTGCCGGCCGGTGACATCGGTGTCGGGGCGCGCGAGATCGGTTTCCTCTTCGGCCAGTACAAACGCCTGAGCAACCAGTTCACTAGCGTGCTGACCGGCAAAGGCATGACCTACGGCGGCAGCCTGATTCGTCCGGAAGCCACCGGTTTCGGTTGTGTGTACTTCGCGGAAGAAATGCTCAAACGTCGCGAGCAAACCGTGGAAGGCAAACGCGTGGCGATCTCCGGTTCCGGCAACGTCGCGCAATACGCCGCGCGCAAAGTGATGGATCTGGGCGGCAAGGTGATTTCGCTGTCCGACTCCGAAGGCACGCTGTATTGCGAGGCGGGCCTGAGCGAAGAACAGTGGTCGGCGTTGCTGCAGCTGAAGAACGTCAAACGCGGACGCATCAGCGAATTGGCCTCAGCGTTCGGTCTGGAATTCCGCGCCGGTCAATTGCCGTGGTCGCTGCCATGCGATATCGCATTGCCGTGCGCCACGCAGAACGAACTCGACGCCGAAGCCGCGCGTACGCTGCTGCGCAATGGCTGCGTGTGCGTCGCTGAGGGCGCGAACATGCCGACCACGCTGGAGGCTGTGGATATCTTTATCGAGGCCGGCATTCTCTTCGCGCCGGGCAAGGCGTCCAATGCCGGCGGTGTCGCGGTGAGTGGTCTGGAGATGTCGCAGAACGCCATGCGTCTGCTGTGGACGGCGGGTGAAGTGGACAGCAAGCTGCACAACATCATGCAATCGATCCACCACGCCTGCGTGCACTACGGCGAAGAGAACGGTCGGATCAATTACGTCAAAGGCGCGAACATCGCCGGTTTCGTCAAAGTCGCCGACGCGATGCTGGCGCAGGGCGTGGTTTAAGCCGGTTCGATGCGGATCACTTCGATCACTTGATCGCCGGCGGGGCGCTGCCACAGCACCTCGTCGTTCAGCCGGGCACCGAGCAGCGCCCGGCCCAGCGGTGAACCCCAATTGATCAGGCCCTTCGCGGCATCGGCCTGATCTTCACCGACCAATTGCACGCGGCGTTCTGTGTCGTGCTCATCCGCGTAGGTGACCCAACTGCCGATCTGCACTTTGTCTCTGGACGTTGCCGGCACAGCCACTTGCGCACTGCTCAAGCGCTGATTGAAATAACGCAAATCCCTTTGCAGGTCGGCCAGCCGTTGCTTATCGGCTTGCTCACCCTTGGCTGATTGTTCGGCATGCAGACTTTGCAGTTCGGCGACTTTTGCCTGCAACTGCGCCAAGCCTTGTGACGTGACGTAATTGGGCTGGTCACTGACCTGCCGTTCAACCGGTTGATCGGCTTGTGCGGCGGCGTTGTCTTCGTTGACGAAAGCACGGCTCATGGATTCCTCCTCGTATGAGGTTTGGGCCATGCTCGCAGGCATTTGGTTTCACTGGATGTCTGGGAGCGACCTAGGGCGAGCGGTAAGCCCGCGCGGCGTCCTGATCTTTTTGCTGCTGCCAGGCGCGCTCGCGTTCGTCCCAATGCTCATTACGGTACTCGTCGCGATCCTTGTTTTCGAGCATCGCCTGACATTGGCGGAAGCCGTCAGTCCAGCCTTCGGCGTATTGCTTGTCTTTGAGATAGCGCGGGACGTTTTTGCGGAATTCGCCGCTGATCGAACCGGCAGCCTGGCGACCACTGACGCAACCGTCATCGAAACCGTCGGCAAAGGCCGGTGGGTAGCCTTTGGCGATCAAATCATCGTGGGTGGTCTGGCAACCGCTCACGAACAGCAAAACCCCCAGCAAACCCGCACACCGCCACATCGCACTCTCCTGAGCCGGTTGTCCGGCTTATAAGGAGAGTCTAGAAGCAGATTCATTAGTGGGGTGTGAAAGAAAGATCAAAAGATCGCAGCCTGCGGCAGCTCCTACAGGTGAAGCACATTGCAAATGTAGGAGCTGCCGAAGGCTGCGATCTTTTAATAGTGATACCACTTCACTTCGAGCATGACTTCCGTTTCCGGCGTGGCGATGTGGCTGAACTCGCGCTGCGCACTCAAGCGCAAACCAAGATTGCGCGACAGTTCCCACTGCTGATTCAGGCTCAAACTGCGCCGCACTTCGCCATTGGTGAAGTAATCACCCTTGGCCTCCAGGCTCATATTTCCCAGAGGATTGCGCCACAGCACGCCGGTATTGAAACCACCGGCCGGCGAAACAAATTCAGCAAAGTCATTGTTGTGCTCAACCCGCACGGTGCCCAGTGCAAACCCCAACACATCATCACCCAGCGCCCACGTGCCGCCGCCGCCACCATTCACATGGCTGACCAGCGTTTCGTCATCATGCTTGCCCGGCACGCGCTCAAGACCACCGGTGACTTGCCACGACAATGGCTGCAACAACTCATTACGCGGCGTCAGCGAGCGAATCGTCGCCAGATCCAGTTGCTGGAACTGCCAGTGATTGCCCTCGTACTGACGCAGCTTCATTTGCAGGATTTCAATCTGCGCGCCGAGCGGGAAGCTTTCGGCGTTGTCGTTGAGATCGTGATAAGCCATACGCAAACCGTACTCACCGAACGCACGGTCGCCACGGGTGCCGAGACCGGCCTGCCAGGTGCGCGATTCGTGGCCGTCTTCCGGCAAGCCCGGTTGCGGAATCTGCAGATCGGGTGCCGGGTTTTTATTGATCGCTCGCAGCAGTTCGAAACTGCGCTGCGCCCGTTGCGGATCACGTTCCTGGCCGTTGGCGCGGTAGCGTTCGAGGCGATACGCCGCGTCGATGATCAGTGCCTGACGATCGCGGGGCAGGGCTTTGAAGGTCGGCTCTTGCAGCACTTGTTGATCGGCGCTGACTTTCAGCACCCAATCCTGTTCTTCACCCGTCAACGGCTCGGCGCGGCTCAGCAACTCGCGCTCACGGGACGGACGATATTCAATACTTTCCACCAGCCCTGCTTCTTTCACCGCTTTCACGGTGTCGGTCGGAATTGCGGTCAGCGGGAATTGCTCGGTCAGGCGCAGACTTGGGCGAGCCACTTGCAGCAGCTCCAGCAAGCGGTACGAGCAGTTTTCATCGAAGAAGAAATAGTCGAACTGGATCTGCTTCAACTCCCACACATGTTCGACCATGCGTGCGGTTTCTTCTTGCGTCAGATTGAGTCGGTATTCCCACAGATCACGGTTTTCCAGGCTGCGGTATTCGGAGAGTTTTTCCTGATACGGCACCAGCGCGAACAGGCCCGGATAACCGCCCATCAAACCTTTCCAGGCGTAGAGGATGCTGTTGTCGGAACCCTCGATATAGGCGCCGAAGTTGATCGCGTAGCTGAGCAGCGAGGTCTTGTCGGCCTGCACGTCAGCTTGGTCGATGCGCAGCAAGGTGTGGCCGAACATCGATGACGGACTGTTCAAATACGCCGCCGGGAAGATCATCACCGCGCTGTGCGGCGAGACGTCCTTCATCCATTTTTTGTACTCGGCGCAATCAGGTGCCGGCAGATCTTTCAGATTGAGTTGCGCTTTCAGCCAGCGCGTGCGCGCCGGGTAAATGCACTGCGCGTGCTTTTCACCGAGACTGGCCGGGGCGTACAACGCTTGCACGGTCGCCGCCAATTCGTGATCGGGATGTTCATTGCCATCAGGCGCGAGAAAGAATTTCTTGTCGCTGACATAGCTGCGCCAGCCGCCGAGTTTGGCGGTTTCGTAATGACCGAGGGAAATCCAGAAGCGGTCGTTGGCCAGTTGCTGCAAACGTTGAGGGTCGACATGGGGCGCGGCGGACAGCGGGGCGCAGACACAGAGCGCCAGCCAGGCAAGGCGTTTGAGCATAAGTGGCAACTTAAGTCGAAAGAAAATAAAACCCGAATCGGGGGTTAACACTCCACCCTTGTGGCGAGGGGATTTATCCCCGTTGGGCAGCGAAGCGGCCCCAAAACCTATATCCCCAATGCACCAGTTATACCGCATGCACAGGTTCACGACTGCTGCGCAGCCGATCGGGGATAAATCCCCTCACCACAGGTTCAGCGTCACGGTGGAATCACTGCATAAAAAATAAAACCCGCTCCCCGAAGGAAGCGGGCAGGGGTCGAGCTTAAGCCTGCGTTGCGTACTTGGCCAGACGAGGATCCGATTTCAGTACGGCCAGGGTGTTGGTATGCACGTCTTCAGCGGTCACGTCAGCTTTGCTGAAGATCTGCTGGAAGTGCTCGTGAGTCACAGCAGCGAAGTGCGCACGATCTTCCGGCGCCACGCCCAGTACCACGGCATAAGTCGTCAGCGCTTCGCCGTTGCCTTTGGCCATGTCTTCGGACAGCTCGTTCATCATGCCATTCATGGCAAACCAGGATTTGCCGCCGTAGGTCAGCGACGCATTGGTCGAGCAACCGTTGGTGCCGGAAGTCATACCAAACGTAGCGTTACCGGAAGTGCCGTTAGTGGTGGAAGCGAGGAAGTGAGCAGGGGTGCCACGCTGACCTTCAAACAGCATGTTGCCCCAACCGCAATCCGGGCCGCCTGGAGCTTGCGCCATTGCGTTGATGGATACAGCGGTGAAGAGAGTACCGAGAAGAATCCGTTTCATAGCTTTGTTCTCTTTGTGTGCATACCAATGGACAGGGTTCTGGCCCCCAAGCGCTGTACAAGACAGACCCAAACGAAGCCAGTGGGCCGGTATTAGTTCCAGCCGCGCAGTTTGGAGTTTAGGCACGTTCCTGCGGTTCCGTGATTTTTTACAAAAGATTCGGTAATAACCCCGGTTTCAGGGGAGCCGGTGCGCAGAGATCCGGTTGTCTATGCTTTGTCACATGGCGCGCCTTGCCAGTGGGGCACGGGCAGCGCCAGAATGCGGCTATCTGCCCCGCCTGATTGTTAAGGAAGCCCGATGCCTGATCCTGTTGCTGCCAGCTTGCGTCTTGCGCCCGAAGCGCTGACCCGTCCGTTTTCCGCTGAACAGTTCAGCTTCACTACCACCAATGATCTGGAGCCCTTTCGCGGTGTGCTCGGCCAGGAACGCGCGGTCGAAGCCTTGCAGTTCGGTGTGGCCATGCCACGCCCCGGTTACAACGTGTTTGTCATGGGCGAGCCCGGCACTGGCCGTTTCTCGTTCGTCAAACGCTATCTGAAGGCCGAAGGCAAACGCCTGCAGACCCCGGCGGACTGGGTCTACGTGAACAATTTCGATGAGCCGCGCGAACCCCGCGCACTGGAGTTGCCATCCGGCACCGCCGCTTCGTTCATCGGTGACATCAACGGTTTGATCGACAACCTGCTGGCAACGTTTCCGGCCGTCTTCGAGCACCCGTCCTACCAGCAAAAGAAAAGCGCCATCGACCGCGCCTTCAACCAGCGCTACGACAAGGCCCTCGACATCATCGAGCGCCTGGCCCTGGAAAAAGACGTCGCCCTCTATCGCGACAGCAGCAACATCGCCTTCACGCCGATGCTCGACGGCAAGGCGCTGGACGAAGCCGAATTCGCCCAATTGCCAGAAGCTGATCGCGAGCGTTTTCACGATGATATTTCCGGGCTTGAAGAACGCCTGAACGAAGAACTCGCCAGCCTGCCGCAATGGAAGCGCGAGTCGAACAATCAGCTGCGTTCGCTCAACGAAGAAACCATCACGTTGGCGCTGCAGCCGTTGCTGTCGCCGCTGTCGGAGAAGTACGCCGAGAACGCTGCGGTCTGCGGTTACCTGCAAGCGATGCAGGTGTACCTGCTGAAAACCGTGGTCGAGCAACTGGTCGACGACAGCAAGACCGACGCCGTGGCGCGCAAGCTGCTCGAAGAGCAATACGCGCCGAGTCTGGTCGTCGGTCACCCAGTCAGCGGCGGTGCGCCGGTGGTATTCGAACCGCACCCGACTTACGAAAACCTCTTCGGTCGTATCGAATACACCACCGATCAGGGCGCGCTCTACACTACTTATCGTCAGTTGCGCCCGGGTGCCTTGCACCGTGCCAACGGCGGTTTCCTGATTCTTGAAGCGGAAAAAATGCTCAGCGAGCCGTTCGTGTGGGATGCGCTCAAGCGCGCCCTGCAATCGCGCAAGCTGAAAATGGAATCGCCGCTGGGCGAGATGGGCCGTTTCGCCACGGTCACGCTCAACCCGCAGCACATTCCGTTGCAGGTCAAAGTCATCATCATCGGTGCGCGGTCGCTGTACTACACGCTGCAAGACCTCGATCCGGACTTCCAGGAGATGTTCCGCGTTCTGGTCGACTTCGACGAAGACATCCCGATGGTCGACGAGAGCCTGGAGCAATTTGCCCAGCTGCTGAAAACCCGCACCTCGGAAGAAGGCATGGCGCCGCTGACCGCCGACGCGGTGGCGCGTCTGGCGACGTACAGCGCACGGCTGGCCGAGCACCAAGGGCGTTTGTCGGCGCGTATCGGCGATCTGTTCCAGTTGGTCAGCGAAGCGGATTTCATCCGCCATCTGGCTGGCGATGAAATGACCGATGCCGGCCACATCGAGCGTGCGCTGAAAGCCAAAGCCACGCGCACTGGTCGCGTGTCGGCGCGGATTCTCGACGACATGCTCGCCGGGATCATCCTCATCGACACCGATGGCGCAGCAGTCGGCAAGTGCAACGGGCTGACCGTGCTCGAAGTCGGCGACTCGGCGTTCGGTGTGCCGGCGCGGATTTCCGCCACGGTGTACCCGGGCGGCAGTGGCATCGTCGACATCGAGCGCGAGGTTAACCTTGGCCAGCCGATTCACTCCAAAGGCGTGATGATCCTCACCGGGTATCTGGGCAGCCGTTACGCGCAGGAATTCCCGCTGGCGATTTCTGCGAGCATCGCGCTGGAGCAATCCTACGGTTACGTCGATGGCGACAGTGCATCGCTGGGCGAGGCGTGCACGCTGATTTCGGCGCTGTCGAAAACCCCGCTCAAGCAGTGCTTCGCGATCACCGGCTCGATCAACCAGTTCGGTGAAGTGCAGGCGGTCGGTGGGGTCAACGAGAAGATCGAAGGCTTCTTCCGTCTCTGCGAAGCACGCGGGCTGACGGGCGAGCAGGGCGCGATCATTCCGCAGGCCAACGTGGCAACGTTGATGCTCGATGAGAAAGTGCTGGCGGCGGTGCGTGCCGGGCAGTTCCACGTTTACGCGGTGCGTCAGGCCGACGAGGCGTTGAGCCTGCTGGTCGGCGAACCGGCCGGTGAGCCGAATGCCGACGGCGAATTTCCGGAAGGCAGCATCAATGCACGGGTGGTCGAGCGCTTGCGCGACATCGCTGAAATGATCAGCGAAGAAGACCTCAAGGAAGCGGAAAAGGAACTGGCCCAAGAGGCGTTAGCCGAAGCAAAACCGGCCTAAGGTCAAACGCGGTCAAAACTGTGGGAGCGAGCCTGCTCGCGAAAGCGGTGTATCAGACGACGAATAAGTTGCCTGAAACTCCGCATTCGCGAGCAGGCTCGCTCCCACATTTGTTTTGTGTAATGACATCAAAATTCGCCACTACTCTGACGTCAAACTTCACACAATGACCATTCGGCGCCTGCTGGTTCTATCTGGCTTGCGCAGCGGACTTTTCTTCTATTCTCAGCTCAAGGATATCGACAGTATCACTGGATCGAGCCAGTCCTCCCGTGGGGGCTGAATACCGGCTTCACCGAGGGTCGCCGCCATGTCGCGCAACCTCTGCCTCACCCGTCAATGCCTGGGTCTCGTGACCCGCATCGAATGCGCCATCAAGCCGTTGGCCGGCGATAACGGCATGTGGACGCTACTCTTCGCCGCCGGTATGGCCGGCGAACAACCTTCCGCCATCAAAGCCCAGGGACCGTTTCACGGGCCGATCGCGGCCGAGTCGATTCTCGACACCATCGTTGAGAGCCTGACGCTGCACGGCTACGAACTGGCCGACGATCCGCAAATCTGGAGCCTGCACCTGCAAGCCCAGCTGCGCCAGATCAACGGAGGCCGCAGCCGCGCCCTGTAGGAGCTGCCGCAGGCTGCGATCTTTTGATCCTGTTCCTCAAGGCGCCGCGTCGGACGTCTGCGCCTTGTCGAGTTTGACCTCAAAACCATATTGCACGGTGGCGAGGTCGGTGCGCTGATAGGTTTCCACGTGAGTCGGGCGACCATAAAAATAATGCACGCCAACTAACGCCGGGCCCTCTGCACTGGCGTCGTGACTGACCGAAAGAATTTCCTTCAAATAATTACCGCTGTCGTCTTTGACGAAGTAGCGATATTCGTTGGCCGGAAACAATTTCAGATCCACCAGCAGCGTGTTGTTCTTGATCTCCAGCCCTTTGGGCAACGATTTTTCGTCGTAGGCCTGCTTGGCCACGGTCGCCAAAAACAGCGGCATCGAACCGACGGCAATCGCCGGGGTTTCCGGGAACAGATTCAAATCGTAAGTAATCGTCGCGCGCAACGGATCGACCTGGTACGCCTCGGGCGGCAGTTCGATCGGCTCGTCGAGTTTGCCGTTGTGCTTCTCGGTAAAGAACGTCACCGGGCTTTCGCCGGGGTTGAAATCGTCACCGAGCAATTCATCGTTGAACGTGCGGCGGTGGGAGAACTCGATGCGTGCGGCGCTCGGTTCTTCGACGGATTGATGGATGCGCACACCGGCCTTCAATTGCTCTTCGGTCAGGCTCGCGCCCTTGAGCCAGCTCACCGTCTGATCGTCGTAAACCGTCACCGGCAGATCCAGCGGCTGAATGGCTTTTTCCGTGGTGTGCTGTTTGAAGGCGCGGATCGGCAAGTCCAGCGCTTTACGCGATACGGTCACCGAAGAGAAATCCAGCACACTGACTTCCAGGGTTTCGATCGGGCCGTTGAAGTAGACCTTGTTGTAGCGCTTTGGATGTTTTTCCTCGAACGCCTGTTGCTCGGCAGTGAGCTGCTTGTCCAGCGCATCGCTCCAGGCTTTCTGCTGTTGCAGGTTCGTCAGTTGTTTTTCGTAGAACGCCACTTGCTCCGGGCTTTCGTTGATCGAGCCGGCACGCACCAGGTATTGACCGCTGGCATCGCGGGCCTGAACGATCATCGGATTGAGCTGCGCCTCAGCCACTTCCGGGGCCAATGGCTGACTGTTACTGAATTCGACTTCGGCGGAATTCTTTTCAAGCTTCAGCAGTTTCACGCTGAGGTTGTCGTTGGTGCGGGTCTGGCCAACGTCTTTCTGCGTCAGGTCGAAGCTGTACAGGCGACGCGGCGCGATGACTTCGAGCTTGCCTTGCAGGCTGACCGGTTGCGGCAGGCTCTTCTTGTCGACGTTCAGACCGTCGATGAACGGGTAGGTCACGGTCAGGTCATCGGGGTTGGTGACGTTGGAGCTGGACGGGCTGAGCTGAATGCCGGGATCGGTTTCCGACCATTCCGGCTGGTAGCCAATGACGCGTTTGTTACTCAGCGTGACCGACTGCCATTCGACGCCGTGAGGGAAAAGGAAGCCGCCGGGAATATTGAGGTTGAAAGGGAACACCGGTTGCAGGTCGGTGAGGTAGTCGGAGCTGGAATCCTTGTGCAGCACAAACAGGCCATTGATAAAGGTGTCGACCAATGCCTGCGGGGTCGGGTAGTGCTTGAGCACGCCGAGGGCGTCTTCGCCGTATTCGGTTTTCGCCGGGTTGCTGTCGAGTTTCTGTTTTGCGCGCTGGAGTAACAGCAATGAGCCGCCGAGTTCGCTGACGGCGTCCTTGAGTTTCGGATCGGTGATGGTGTCCAGTGACTGTTCGAACTTGGCGGTTTTCTCTTCAAGGCTTGTCGCGTGCTTCTCATCGCCGGGCGAGCAACCGCTCATCAGCAGCGCGAAGCAAATTCCGGCAGTTGTTATCGGCAATCGCACATCCATTTCCACGCATCCTGTCCAACGTCACTGGGCTTTCATAGGTTTGGACACTAGCAGAAATTCTTTGTCATACGTGCGCAAACGGCGGATTCAGGACGGTTTCTGGCGGTCATGGCGGGCTGGTATACTCGCCGCCATTTCCAGCCCCCAGTGTGAGATTCAATGGAACGCTTTATCGAAAACGCAATGTACGCCACGCGCTGGCTGCTGGCGCCGATCTACATCGGCTTGTCCCTCGGTCTGCTCGCGTTGGCACTGAAATTCTTCCAGGAAATCGTCCATATCCTGCCCAACGTGTTTGCGATGGCCGAGTCGGATCTGATTCTGGTACTGCTGTCGCTGATCGACATGGCGCTGGTCGGCGGCCTGTTGGTGATGGTGATGATTTCCGGGTACGAGAACTTCGTCTCGCAACTGGACATCGACGAGGGCAAGGAGAAGCTCAGCTGGCTGGGCACCATGGACTCGTCTTCGCTGAAGATGAAAGTCGCGGCGTCGATCGTGGCGATCTCTTCGATCCACTTGCTGCGCATCTTCATGGACGCCAAGAACGTCGATCCCGAGCACCTGATGTGGTACGTGATCATTCACATGACCTTCGTGATCTCGGCCTTCGCCATGGGTTACCTGGACAAGCTCACCAAGCACTGATCGTTTGTTGAACGCTGCAAAACACCGCCCGTCTGTTGCGAAACAGACGGGCGGTGTCGTTTGTGGCTTGTGCTTTCGGGCGCGCGGGCATATCCCTGTAGACGTCCTGATTCGCCACCGCGAGAGGTGCGCACATGAACCTGCAAGAGTTGAATGCGTTTGCCATTGCCAGGAAGGTCGATGAGCTGAATCTGATCTCCATGGAGGGCGGGATTTATCTGCTCGAAGCGCGCATGCATGGCGCGGCGTATCCTTTGAGTGATCCCAAGGGCAACATGCTGACGCTGCGTTCGGTGGAGCATGCGCGAGATTTGCTGCATGCCTTTCCGGTGCTGCCGTTCAACCTCGTACACACCTCGGTACATGATGAAATGTGTGGCCTGGGCGCCAGTGGCGAGGAAAGTCTGAAGGTACCGCTGGCCTGGCGTTCCGCCCTGTAGGCGCTGCGTCCCATCGCCGAAGCATCTGTGCTAGTCTGCTCGCCCTTTTGGTTCCGGGCGCGCCGGGACGCGCTGTGCACGCACGGCAAGTCTTGTGGCCGTCCGCACAGCGGAGCAGTGTCATGTCCGAAGTAAATCTGTCCACCGACGAAACCCGCGTCAGCTACGGTATCGGCCGTCAGCTAGGTGACCAGCTGCGCGACAACCCGCCACCGGGCGTTAGCCTGGACGCGATCCTGGCCGGTCTGACCGACGCTTTCGCCGGTAAGGAAAGCCGTGTTGGTCAGGAAGAAATGTCCGCCAGCTTCAAGGTTATCCGCGAAATCATGCAAGCCGAAGCGGCTGCCAAAGCTGAAGCCGCTGCTGGCGAAGGTCTGGCATTCCTGGCTGAAAACGCCAAGCGTGACGGCATCACCACTCTGGCTTCCGGCCTGCAATTCGAAGTGCTGACTCAGGGCGAAGGCGCCAAGCCAACCCGTGAAGACCAGGTGCGTACTCACTACCATGGCACGCTGATCGACGGCACTGTGTTCGACAGCTCCTACGAGCGCGGCCAGCCAGCAGAATTCCCGGTTGGCGGCGTGATCGCCGGCTGGACCGAAGCCCTGCAACTGATGAATGCCGGCAGCAAATGGCGTCTGTACGTGCCGAGCGAACTGGCTTACGGCGCGCAAGGCGTTGGCAGCATCCCGCCGCACAGCGTTCTGGTATTCGACGTCGAGCTGCTGGACGTTCTGTAATCCCGTGACCTTGTAGGAGCAAGGCTTGCCCGCGAAGGCGTCCGGTCAATCGACATCAATGTTGAATGAAAGACCGCTTTCGCGAGCAAGCTCTGCTCCTACAGGGTTTGTGTCGTGTTTCATATTTCGATCTTGTGATGCAGTTCATGGGTCGGGCGCAACGCCCGGGCGTAGCAGAACAGGAACAGATTGCGCACCAGTTCCTTGAGCACCATCGGCTCGCTGGAACTCAGGCTGCTGACATCCAGATCCCCTTGATCCTGCAGCTCATGCAAGGCTTCCTCTTCAAGCACCGCACAGACCTCGCCGGTTTCCCGGTGGAGGATCCTGAGGTAAGGGTGTGGGCGATCCAGCCAGGCGTCGATCAAATAAGTCATGGTTCTCATCTCCATTGAAGGTGTTTGATGAGAATAATTCTTATTATCGAAATAGCAAGCGCCTATTGGCGGATTCTGATTTTTTCCGGGTAAAGATTGCGTAAGGTCAAAACGGCTGGCGTTTGGCTATTGCGTGGATTTATTGAGGTACGGCGGGGGAGGGTGAAGCTCCATCCCACGGCTGGCGCGGGATGGATGACAGCGCAATCAGACTTTTCTGACGAACTCTGATTTGAGTTTCATCGGGCCGATGCCGTCGATCTTGCAGTCGATGTCGTGGTCGCCATCGCACAGGCGGATGTTCTTGACCTTGGTGCCGACCTTGACCACCAGCGAGGTGCCCTTGACCTTCAGATCCTTGATCACAGTGATGGTGTCGCCGTCCTGCAGGACGTTGCCGACCGAATCTTTCTTCACGGTGTCATCGGCGGCCACTTCGGCTTCACCACTGGCGGACCACTCGTGGGCGCACTCCGGGCACACCAGTTGGGTACCGTCTTCGTAGGTGTATTCGGAATTGCATTTCGGGCAGGGTGGCAACGTGCTCACTAAGGCTCCTTGGGAGGGATCGCTAAAAGTCGCACATTGTATAGGGTTTTAGCTGTTCAGGCAGTCAAAAGCAAAAATCGCAGCCCCGACAACCCCTGTAGGAGCTGCCGAAGGCTGCGATCTTTTGATCTTGCTACAGCGATATCAGTGCGTGCGGGCGACCGCAAACTCACTCAGTTCAACCAGTGCATCGCGATACTCGCTTGCTGGCAGCGCTTCGAGGCACTTGATCGCACGGGCCACATAATCGCGGGCCAGTTGCGCGGTGTACTCCAGCGAACCGGAGGCTTCCACGGCAATGCGGATGCTTTCCAGGTCTTCGATCCCGCCTTTCTGAATCGCCTGACGCACCAGTGCAGCCTGTTCCGGCGTGCCTTCGCGCATGGTGTAGATCAGCGGCAGGGTTGGCTTGCCTTCGGCCAGATCGTCACCGACGTTCTTGCCAAGAGTTTCCGCGTCGCCCTTGTAGTCGAGCAGGTCGTCGACCAGTTGGAACGCCACACCGAGGTGATCGCCGAAAGTGCGCAGGGCTTCGCTCTGCTCAGCTGTGGCACCGGCCAGCGCCGCAGCGCTGTGGGTCGAAGCCTCGAAAAGCATCGCGGTTTTGCCGCGGATGACTTCCATGTAGGTTTCTTCGGTAGTGCTGGCGTCGCGAACCTTGGACAGTTGCAACACTTCGCCTTCAGCGATGATGCGCGTGGCCTGGGACAGGATCTTCATCACCGGCATCGAACCCAGTTCGACCATCATTTCGAACGAGCGCGAGTACAGGAAGTCGCCGACCAGCACGCTCGGAGCGTTGCCCCACATGGCGTTGGCGGTCGAGCGGCCACGGCGCATGCCGGACATGTCGACAACGTCGTCATGCAGCAGGGTCGCGGTGTGCAGGAATTCGATGGTGGCGGCGAGCAGACGCATGTCGTCGCCTTCGCGACCCAATGCCTTGCCACACAGCAACACTAATAAAGGACGCAGGCGTTTACCGCCGGCCGAGGTGATGTAATCGCCGATTTTCGATACCAGCGGTACTCGGGAAGTCAGCTGCTTCTTGATGATGCCGTCGACGGCGCTAAAATCGTCCGCCACCGCGCGGTAGAAAGCTTGGGGTTGCATCAGAGACAGTTGCTCCAGAAGGGTTGCGCGGCATGCTAGGACCCCCACCCGGACCTGTCAAGGCGCGATGGACGGCCTCTTGCAACACTTCAACAGCTTGCGTACAATCGCGCACCCTGAACTTCCTGGGCAGCACCTGCCTTACGCAATTGCAATCAGGCCTTCCAGCCTTATGCAGCCATGCCAGCCAATACCTCTTCTTATAAAGAGCTGGGTGAGCAGGATTATCGGAGAAATACCATGTCGTACGCAGTAATTGTTACTGGTGGCAAGCAATACAAAGTCGCCCCAGGTGAATACCTGAAGATCGAAAAACTGGAAATCGCTACCGGCGAATCCGTTACTTTTGATCGCGTTCTGTTGGTCGCCAATGGCGATGACGTGAACATCGGCGCTCCAGTTGTTGCTGGCGCTACCGTTGTGGCTGAAGTGATCTCCCAAGGTCGTCACGATAAAGTCCGCATCATCAAGTTCCGTCGTCGTAAGCACCACATGAAGCGTATGGGCCACCGCCAGTGGTACACCGAGATCAAAATCACCGGTATTCAGGCTTAATTTCAGCCTAATTCCTCACTAGGAGAATTGACTCATGGCACACAAAAAAGCTGGTGGTAGTACCCGTAACGGTCGCGACTCAGAAGCCAAACGCCTTGGCGTTAAGATGTATGGCGGCCAGAAAATCATTCCGGGCAACATCATCGTGCGTCAGCGCGGCACCCAATTCCACGCTGGCTACGGCGTTGGCATGGGTAAAGATCACACCCTCTTCGCGAAAATCGAAGGCGTGATCAAGTTTGAAGTAAAGGGCGCGTTCAACCGCCGTTACGTGAGCGTTGTCGCAGCTTAATTGCGCAATCGCTGGAAAAGCCCTGTCTCGCGACGGGGCTTTTTCGTTTGTGGGGTGAGTCTCTTGCAAAACTGTTTGTATGGGCTGTCGGCGTGCGATGCAGGTCGTGTTTTGGGGTCGCTGCGCTCATTTTTGCAAGAGTCTTATGTCTTGATTGTTTTTCGGCTCGTCCGTACGGCGAGAGGCGTTGGTTATGAAGTTTGTTGATGAAGTATCGATTCGCGTAAAGGCCGGTGACGGTGGCAACGGTGCCATGAGTTTCCGTCGGGAAAAATTCATCGAAAACGGTGGCCCGAACGGTGGTGATGGCGGTGACGGCGGTTCCATCTACATGATGGCTGACGAAAACCTCAACACCCTGGTCGACTACCGTTACACCCGGCACTTCGATGCCGAGCGCGGTTCCAACGGTGGCAGCACTGACTGTACCGGCAAGAAGGGCGAAGACCTGATCCTGCGTGTGCCAGTCGGCACCACAGTGATCGACTCCGCCACTCAGGAAGTTATCGGCGACCTGACCAAGGCTGGTCAGAAGTTGATGGTTGTGCAGGGCGGCTGGCACGGTCTGGGCAACACCCGTTTCAAATCCAGTACCAACCGTGCGCCGCGTCAAACCACGCCGGGTAAGCCGGGTGAGCAGCGCGACCTGAAACTGGAAATGAAAGTACTGGCCGACGTTGGCCTGCTGGGCTTGCCGAACGCCGGTAAAAGTACTTTTATCCGTTCGGTATCGGCGGCCAAGCCGAAAGTCGCCGACTACCCGTTCACCACGCTGGTGCCAAACCTCGGTGTGGTCAGCGTCGATCGCTGGAAGAGCTTCGTCGTTGCGGACATTCCGGGTCTGATCGAAGGCGCTTCTGACGGTGCCGGTCTGGGTATTCGCTTCCTCAAGCACCTGGCGCGTACGCGTCTGCTGCTGCACCTCGTCGACATGGCGCCGCTGGATGACGCCAGCGCTCCGGACGCGGCAGAAGTGATCGTCAACGAGCTGATCAAGTTCAGCCCGTCCCTGGCCGAGCGTGATCGCTGGCTGGTGCTGAACAAGTGCGACCAGATCCTTGAAGAAGAGCACGAAGAGCGCGTCAAGGAGATCGTTGATCGTCTGGAATGGACTGGCCCGGTTTACGTGATTTCGGCTATCGCCAAGATCGGTACCGAGCGTCTGTGCCACGACATCATGCGTTACATGGAAGATCGTGCCGATCGCCTTGCTGCTGATCCGGCTTACAAGGAAGAGTTGGCAGACCTCGATCAACGCATCGAAGACGAAGCTCGCGCCCAGTTGCAGGCGCTGGACGACAAGCGTGCCCTGCGCCGCAGCGGCGTGAAGTCGGTTCACGACATCGGCGACGATGATTGGGACGAAGAAGATGTAGATGACGAAGACGGTCCGGAAATCATTTACGTGCGTGACTGATCCGTTGCGATAAACTTGAACGCCGCTCAATCGAGCGGCGTTTTAGTATCTGGAAATCGATCGTTGGTAAGGCATAGCCACGAATAACGTCACGGGCGGCGCTGGGTCGCGCTGCCCTCAAGCTAAGGTTGAAGATGATGCGGAGCAAGGTGACAGGTGCGCAGCGTTGGGTCGTGAAGATCGGCAGCGCTTTGCTGACAGCAGATGGCAAAGGGCTGGATCGCGCGGCAATGAGTGTCTGGGTCGAGCAAATGGTGGCGCTGCATGAAGCGGGCGTCGAGCTGGTGCTGGTGTCCTCCGGGGCAGTGGCGGCCGGTATGAGCCGTTTGGGCTGGACCGCGCGACCCAGCGCGATGCACGAGCTCCAGGCGGCCGCCGCTATCGGTCAGATGGGTTTGGTGCAGGCGTGGGAATCAAGCTTCGCCGAGCATGGCCGGCACACGGCGCAAATTCTCCTGACTCACGACGACTTGTCCGACCGCAAGCGCTACCTCAATGCCCGTAGCACCTTGCGCGCGCTGGTCGAGCTGAAAGTCATTCCGGTCATCAACGAAAACGACACCGTGGTGACTGACGAGATCCGTTTTGGCGACAACGACACGCTGGCGGCGCTGGTGGCCAACCTGGTCGAAGCGGATCTGCTGGTGATCCTTACCGACCGCGACGGCATGTTCGACGCCGATCCGCGCAACAATCCGGATGCGCAGTTGATCTACGAAGCGCGCGCCGATGATCCGAGTCTCGACGCGGTTGCCGGTGGTACCGGCGGTGCGTTGGGGCGTGGCGGCATGCAGACCAAGCTGCGCGCGGCGCGTCTGGCGGCGCGTTCCGGTGCGCACACCATCATCGTTGGCGGGCGTCTCGAGCGCGTGCTTGATCGCCTGAAAGCGGGCGAGCGCATCGGCACCTTGCTGTCGCCTGAGCGCGGCATGCTCGCGGCGCGTAAACAGTGGCTGGCCGGCCATCTGCAAACGCGCGGTACCCTGGTGTTGGACGATGGCGCGGTGTCGGCGCTGTCCAAAGGCAACAAAAGCCTGCTGCCGGTCGGCGTGAAACTGGTGCAGGGTAGCTTCCGTCGCGGTGAGATGGTGGTGTGCGTGGCGCCGGACGGTCGTGAGATCGCTCGTGGCCTGGCCAACTACAGCGCGCTGGAAGCACAAAAAATCATCGGTCAGTCGTCGGATGCGATTGTCGGTTTGCTCGGTTACATGGCGGAGCCAGAACTGGTTCACCGTGACAACCTGATCCTGGTGTAAGGAAAACTCGATGCGTTTAGCAAAAGGATTGTTGGGCCTACTGATGGCGATGCCATTGCTGGCCTCGGCCGAGGAAATCGGTCAGGTGTCGACAGTGTTCAAATTCGTCGGCCCGAACGACCGGATCGTGGTCGAAGCGTTTGATGATCCGAAGGTCGAAGGCGTGACCTGCTACCTGTCGCGCGCCAAGACTGGCGGGGTGAAGGGTGGTTTGGGTCTGGCTGAAGATCGCGCAGAAGCGTCGATCGCCTGTCGTCAGGTGGGGCCGATCAAGTTCAATGGCGATCTGAAGGATGGCGATGAGGTGTTCAAGGAGCGCACGTCGCTGGTGTTCAAGACCATGCAGGTGGTGCGTTTCCTCGACAAGAAACGCAATACGCTGGTGTACCTGGTCTATAGCGATCGCTTGATCGAAGGCAGTCCACAGAATGCCGTGACGGCGATCCCGATCCTGCCATGGGTGCCCGTCCAGCAATAACTCCGCAGATACAAATGTGGGAGCGGGCTTGCTCGCGAAGAGGTCGTGTCAGTCGATAGGAATATCCACTGACCGATCGCATTCGCGAGCAAGCCCGCTCCCACTTTTTTTTGCGCTGGATTTGTTAAATCACAGGCAATAAAAAACCGACCCTAAGGTCGGTTTTTTAATGACTACGTCGATTAAGCGGCTTCTTTCAGCGCTTTAACGTGGCCATTCAGACGGCTCTTATGACGAGCAGCCTTGTTCTTGTGGATGATGCCTTTATCGGCCATACGGTCGATAACTGGCACAGCCAGAACGTATGCAGCTTGAGCTTTTTCAGCGTCTTTTGCGTCAATGGCTTTAACTACATTCTTGATGTAGGTGCGAACCATGGAACGCAGGCTGGCGTTGTGGCTGCGACGCTTCTCAGCCTGTTTTGCACGTTTTTTGGCGGAAGGTGAGTTGGCCACCGTCGAGCTCCTCGAAAGACTTTTTAGGAAATAGCAAACAAAATAGGCCGCGAATCATGCCGATGAAGAGAAGTCTTGTCAAGGGCACTTGAATCGTTCCGCTAAGTGGTAGGTATAAAGAGGCGGGATATTTATTTCCGGCGCTTGACCTGTAAACTCGCGAGCTTTGGCTCTGTGCTGCTGCGGCGCGGAGTATCGCATAAGTAGGCGCTTAATTCGCCTGCTGTTTATCGACAGGCACAAATTCCCTCAATGAATCTGCTCAAATCGTTGGCCGCCGTCAGCTCTATCACGATGCTTTCCCGGATTCTGGGTTTTGTTCGTGACACGCTTATCGCCCGCACATTCGGCGCCGGGATGGCGACAGACGCCTTCTTTATCGCCTTCAAACTGCCCAATCTGCTGCGAAGAATTTTTGCCGAGGGCGCTTTCTCCCAGGCATTCGTGCCAATTCTGGCCGAATACAAAAGTCAGCAGGGCGAAGAGGCGACCCGTACCTTCATTGCCTACGTATCGGGCCTGCTGACGCTGGTACTGGCGATCGTCACCGCGCTGGGCATGATCGCGGCGCCTTGGGTGATTTGGGCCACGGCGCCCGGTTTCACCGATACGCCGGAAAAATTCCAGCTCACCTCTGATCTGTTGCGGGTGACGTTCCCTTATATATTGCTGATCTCGCTGTCATCGCTGGCCGGCGCGATCCTCAATACCTGGAACCGTTTCTCGGTGCCCGCATTTGTGCCGACCTTGCTTAACGTCAGCATGATCGTGTTCTCGCTGTTCCTCACGCCGTACTTCGATCCGCCGGTCATGGCCCTTGGCTGGGCGGTATTGGTTGGTGGTCTGGCGCAGCTGCTCTATCAACTGCCGCACCTGAAAAAGATCGGCATGCTGGTGCTGCCGCGTCTGAACCTGCGCGATACCGGCGTGTGGCGCGTGATGAAGCAGATGCTGCCGGCGATCCTCGGTGTCTCGGTCAGCCAGATTTCGCTGATCATCAACACTATCTTCGCCTCGTTTCTGGTCGCAGGTTCGGTGTCGTGGATGTACTACGCCGACCGTTTGATGGAGTTGCCATCCGGTGTGCTTGGCGTGGCGTTGGGCACGATTTTGCTGCCGACATTGGCAAAAACCTATGCGAGCAAGGATCGCCACGAGTATTCGCGGATCCTCGATTGGGGCCTGCGTCTGTGTTTTGTGCTGGTGCTGCCGTGCTCGCTGGCGTTGGGGATTCTCGCCGAGCCGCTGACCGTGTCGCTGTTCCAGTACGGTCAGTTCAGTGGCTTCGACGCAGAAATGACTCAACGTGCGCTGATTGCTTATTCTGTCGGCCTGCTCGGGATTATCGTGATCAAAGTGCTGGCGCCGGGCTTTTATGCGCAACAGAACATCCGCACCCCGGTGAAAATCGCAATCTTCACGCTGGTGGTTACTCAGTTGTTCAACTTGGTGCTGATCGGCCCCCTGGCTCACGCCGGTCTGGCCTTGGCGATCAGTGCCGGTGCCTGCCTCAACGCCGGACTGCTGTTCTATCAACTGCGCAAGCAGCAGATGTACCAGCCGCAGCCGGGTTGGGCCAAGTTCGCTTTCAAACTGGTGGTCGCGGTGGCGGTGATGTCCGTGGTGCTGTTGATCGGCATGCATTTCATGCCGCCATGGGATCAAGGGCACATGCTTGAGCGCTTCCTGCGTCTGGGCGCCTTGGTCGCGGCTGGCGTGGTGTCCTATTTCGGTATGTTGCTGCTGCTCGGTTTCCGCCTGCGCGACTTCAATCGCAAGGCCTTGAGCTAAGGTTTTTCTCTTTATGGATGGGCGCGGGCCGGCAGTTTTGTCGGCTCGTTCACTTTGCGTTACGGTGTTGCCTGTCGTCGGCCGTCGGGTGTGGTTATAATCGACCACTTTATGAGCAAGAAGCGCGTTATGCAGCTGGTTCGAGGCCTCCACAACTTGCGCCCCCAGCATCGGGGCTGCGTCGCCACTATTGGCAACTTTGACGGTGTTCACCGTGGTCACCAGGCTATCCTGGCCCGACTGCGTGAGCGTGCGCTCGAGTTGGGCGTACCCAGCTGCGTGGTGATTTTCGAGCCGCAGCCACGGGAATTCTTTGCCCCCGAGACCGCGCCGGCACGTCTGGCCCGGTTGCGCGACAAGCTGCAACTGTTGGCCGCCGAAGGCGTCGACCGGGTGTTGTGTCTGGCGTTCAACCAGCGCTTGAGCAAACTCAGCGCCAGTGAGTTCGTCGACACCATCCTTGTGGATGGCCTCGGCGTGCAGCATCTGGAAGTCGGTGACGATTTCCGCTTTGGCTGCGACCGCCTCGGTGATTTCGATTTCCTGATGCAGGCCGGGCAGGTTCACGGTTTTACCGTCGAAGCGGCGCAAACCGTCGAGCTGGACGGCATTCGCGTCAGCAGCACGCAAGTGCGCAATGCCTTGGCCGCCGCCGATTTTGCCTTGGCCGAACGTTTGCTCGGTCGCCCGTACCGGATCGCCGGTCGCGTGCTGCATGGCCAGAAACTGGCCCGGCAATTGGGCACGCCCACTGCCAACATTCAACTCAAGCGTCGTCGCGTGCCGTTCACCGGGGTCTATCTGGTGGATGTCGATATCGACGGCAAGACCTGGCCAGGCGTCGCCAATATCGGCGTGCGGCCTACGGTACAAGGTGATGGCAAGGCCCACCTTGAAGTCCATCTTTTAGATTTTGCCGGCGATCTGTATGACCGGCGTTTGACGGTGGTTTTCCACCAAAAGCTGCGTGAAGAGCAGCGCTTCGCCTCCCTGGAGGCATTGAAAACGGCGATCAATGCGGATGTCGCCACCGCCCGTGCACTAGCCGCACCTAGCGCCCATCGCTAATGAAGAGCCTTAAATGACCGACTATAAAGCCACGCTTAACCTTCCGGACACCGCCTTCCCAATGAAGGCCGGCCTGCCACAGCGCGAACCGCAGATTCTGCAGCGCTGGGACAGTATTGGCCTGTACGGAAAGTTGCGCGAGATTGGCAAGGATCGTCCGAAGTTCGTTCTGCATGACGGCCCTCCGTATGCCAACGGCACGATCCACATCGGTCACGCACTGAACAAGATTCTCAAGGACATGATCATCCGCTCGAAGACCCTGTCGGGCTTCGACGCGCCGTATGTTCCGGGTTGGGACTGCCATGGCCTGCCGATCGAGCACAAGGTTGAAGTGACCCACGGCAAAAATCTGGGCGCGGACAAGACCCGCGAACTGTGCCGTGCCTACGCCACCGAGCAGATCGAAGGGCAGAAGTCCGAATTCATCCGTCTCGGCGTGCTGGGCGACTGGGCCAACCCGTACAAGACCATGGATTTCAAGAACGAGGCCGGTGAAATCCGCGCCCTCGCTGAAATCGTCAAGGGCGGTTTCGTGTTCAAGGGCCTCAAGCCGGTGAACTGGTGCTTCGACTGCGGTTCGGCCCTGGCTGAAGCGGAAGTTGAGTACGAGAACAAAAAGTCCTCGACCATCGACGTTGCGTTCCCGATCGCTGACGAAGCCAAACTGGCTGCCGCGTTCGGTCTGCCATCGTTGAGCAAACCTGCCTCGATCGTGATCTGGACCACCACCCCGTGGACCATCCCGGCCAACCAGGCACTGAACGTTCACTCGGAATTCAACTACGCACTGGTGGATGTCGGCGACAAGCTGCTGGTGCTGGCTGAAGAGCTGGTTGAAGCCTGCCTGGCGCGCTACGGCATCGAAGGTTCGGTCATCGCGACCACCACCGGTAAAGAGCTGGAGCTGATCAACTTCCGTCACCCGTTCTACGACCGTCTGTCGCCGGTGTACCTGGCTGACTACGTTGAACTGGGCGCTGGCACCGGCGTGGTTCACTCCGCTCCGGCCTACGGCGTGGACGACTTCGTGACCTGCAAAAAATACGGCATGGTCAACGACGACATCCTCAATCCAGTACAAAGCAACGGCGTTTACGTGCCGTCGCTGGAATTCTTCGGCGGCCAGTTCATCTGGAAGGCCAACCCGGCCATCGTCGACAAGCTGACCGAAGTCGGTGCGCTGATGCACACCACCGTCATCGAACACAGCTACATGCACTGCTGGCGCCACAAGACTCCGCTGATCTACCGCGCCACCGCGCAGTGGTTCATCGGCATGGACAAAGAGCCAACCAGCGGCGACACCCTGCGTGTACGTTCGCTCAAAGCCATCGAAAACACCAAGTTCGTCCCGGCCTGGGGCCAGGCGCGTCTGCACTCGATGATCGCCAACCGTCCTGACTGGTGCATCTCGCGTCAACGTAACTGGGGCGTGCCGATCCCGTTCTTCCTGAACAAGGAAAGCGGCGAACTGCACCCACGTACCGTCGAGCTGATGGAAGAAGTCGCCAAACGCGTTGAAGTCGAAGGCATCGAAGCCTGGTTCAAGATGGACGCTGCCGAGTTGCTCGGCGACGAAGCGCCGCTGTACGACAAGATCAGCGACACCCTCGACGTCTGGTTCGATTCGGGCACCACGCACTGGCACGTCCTGCGCGGTTCGCACCCGATGGGTCACGAGACCGGCCCGCGCGCCGATCTGTACCTGGAAGGTTCCGACCAACACCGTGGCTGGTTCCACTCGTCGCTGCTGACCGGTTGCGCCATCGACAATCACGCGCCGTACCGCGAACTGCTGACTCACGGTTTTACCGTCGACGAAGCCGGCCGCAAGATGTCCAAATCGCTGGGCAACGTGATTGCGCCGCAGAAAGTCAACGACACCCTGGGCGCCGACATCATGCGTCTGTGGGTGGCTTCGACTGACTACTCCGGCGAGATGGCGGTTTCCGACCAGATCCTGCAGCGCAGCGCGGACGCCTATCGTCGTATCCGTAACACCGCGCGCTTCCTGCTCTCGAACCTGAGCGGTTTCAACCCGGCCACCGACATCCTGCCGGCTGAAGAAATGCTCGCGCTGGATCGTTGGGCGGTCGACCGCACCTTGCTGCTGCAACGCGAGCTGCAAGAGCATTACGGCGAATACCGTTTCTGGAACGTCTACTCGAAGATCCACAACTTCTGCGTGCAGGAGCTGGGCGGTTTCTACCTCGACATCATCAAGGACCGTCAGTACACCACTGGCGCCAACAGCAAGGCTCGCCGTTCGGCGCAAACCGCGCTGTTCCACATCTCCGAAGCGCTGGTGCGCTGGATCGCGCCGATCCTCGCTTTTACCGCCGACGAACTGTGGGAATACCTGCCGGGCGAGCGTAACGAATCGGTCATGCTCAACACCTGGTACGAAGGCCTGACCGAACTGCCAGCTGACGTTGAACTGGGCCGCGACTACTGGGAGCGCGTAATGGCGGTCAAAGTAGCGGTCAACAAAGAAATGGAAATCCAGCGCGCGGCCAAAGCCGTCGGTGGCAACCTGCAAGCCGAAGTGACGCTGTACGCCGAAGACGCCCTGAGCGCCGATCTGGCCAAGCTGAGCAACGAACTGCGCTTTGTCCTGATCACTTCGACGGCCAGCGTTGCGCCTTTTGTCAGCGCACCTGAAGACGCGGTCGTGACTGAAGTCAGCGGCCTTAAGCTGAAGATCGTCAAATCGGCCTTCCCGAAGTGCGCCCGTTGCTGGCACTGCCGTGAAGACGTTGGTGTGAACCCGGAGCATCCGGAAATCTGCGGTCGTTGCGTCGACAACATCAGCGGCGCTGGCGAGGTTCGTCACTATGCCTAATGCCGTTGGCCGTTTCGGACGGTTGAGCTGGCTCTGGTTGAGTTTGCTGGTTCTGGTCATTGACCAGGCCAGCAAGTTTTACTTCGAAGGCAAGCTCGAAATGTTCCAGCAGATCGTGATCATTCCTGATTACTTCAGCTGGACGCTGGCGTACAACACCGGCGCTGCCTTCAGCTTCCTCGCTGACAGCTCCGGATGGCAGCGCTGGCTGTTTGCCCTGATCGCCATTGTGGTCAGTGCCGTGCTGGTTGTCTGGCTCAAGCGCTTGGGCCGCAATGAAACCTGGCTGGCCGTCGCTTTGGCGCTGGTGCTGGGTGGCGCGCTGGGCAATCTGTACGACCGCATTGCCTTGGGGCATGTGATCGATTTCATTCTGGTGCACTGGCAGAACCGCTGGTACTTCCCGGCGTTCAACTTCGCCGACAGCGCGATTACCGTTGGCGCGATAATGCTGGCACTGGACATGTTCAAAACCAAGAAAACCGAAGAGGCCGTTCATGACTGAACAGGTATTGGCTGAGCAACGCATCGGCCAGAACACGGAAGTCACTTTGCACTTTGCATTGCGCCTGGAGAACGGCGACACCGTCGACAGCACGTTCGACAAAGCCCCGGCGACCTTCAAGGTCGGCGACGGCAACCTGCTGCCGGGTTTCGAAGCGGCGTTGTCCGGCTTCAAGGCCGGTGACAAGCGCACGCTGACTGTTGAGCCGGAAAATGCTTTCGGCCAGCCGAACCCGCAGAACGTGCAGATCATCCCGCGCTCGCAGTTCGTCGACATGGAGCTGTCGCCGGGTTTGCTGGTGATATTCAACGACGCGGCCAATACTGAGCTGCCGGGCGTGGTGAAAGAATTCGACGACACGCAAGTGACCATCGACTTCAACCACCCGCTGGCAGGCAAAACGCTGACCTTTGACGTGGAAATCATTTCCGTTAAAGCGCTATAAAAATGTAGGAGTGAGCCTTTGTGGCGAGGGGATTTATCCCCGTTGGGGTGCGAAGCGCCCCCGAACCAGGCACCGCAATTCTGAATGAATGCGCTGAAAGGTCGACGACTGCTACGCAGCCGAACGGGGATAAATCCCCTCGCCACAGAGAGCTGATCCCTACAATGGTTTTTCATTGTTTTCGCGCGCAAGACACGAGGCACAGCATGCAAATCAAACTCGCCAATCCCCGTGGCTTCTGCGCCGGTGTGGACCGGGCGATCGAAATCGTCAACCGCGCCCTGGAAGTCTTCGGGCCACCGATCTACGTGCGCCATGAAGTGGTGCACAACAAGTTCGTCGTTGAAGACCTGCGCAGTCGTGGCGCGATTTTCGTCGAAGAACTGGATCAGGTGCCGGACGACGTCATCGTCATTTTCAGTGCCCACGGCGTTTCCCAGGCCGTGCGTACCGAAGCCGCTGGCCGTGGTCTGAAAGTCTTCGACGCCACGTGTCCGCTGGTGACCAAGGTGCACATCGAAGTCGCGAAATACAGCCGCGATGGTCGTGAGTGCATCCTGATCGGCCACGCCGGTCACCCGGAAGTCGAAGGCACAATGGGCCAGTACGACGCCAGCAATGGCGGCGCGATCTACCTCGTTGAAGACGAAAAAGACGTCGCCGAATTGCAGGTTCACAACCCGGAAAAACTGGCTTTCGTCACCCAGACCACGCTATCGATGGACGACACCAGTCGCGTCATTGATGCCTTGCGCACACGCTTCCCGGCTATCGGCGGCCCGCGCAAGGACGACATCTGTTACGCCACGCAAAACCGTCAGGACGCGGTCAAGCAACTGGCCGACGAATGCGATGTGGTGTTGGTGGTCGGCAGCCCGAACAGCTCCAACTCCAACCGCTTGCGCGAACTGGCCGAGCGCATGGCTACCCCGGCCTACCTGATCGACGGCGCCGAAGACCTGCAAAAGAGCTGGTTCGACGGTGTCGAGCGTATCGGCATCACCGCTGGCGCCTCCGCACCGGAAGTGCTGGTGCGTGGCGTGATTCAGCAACTGCAAGCCTGGGGTGCGACCGGCGCCGATGAGCTGGCCGGGCGCGAAGAGAACATCACGTTCTCGATGCCGAAAGAGTTGCGCGTTCGTTCGATCTGACGTTTTTGGCTTTCTGACACAACGCCTGTTCAGCGCTTTTGCTGCTCAGGCGCACGCGACCGGTCGCCGCCAGCACCACCTGGCGCTGGCTGACCGGCTCGTGAGTCGAGCAAATATGTAATGTCCCTGCCTGAAACGCCCGCCCGGGCATCAGCGGTTGTCCCAGACTGCTGAAGCGCACGTATCGACTCACTGATCGATTACCGACAATCGGCACCTTTGCGTCACTCGCACGTTCTGCCAACAAGGGATTGCTGCTGTCCGCAGATCCTTTGCCGCTGATATCCACAATGATCCGCCAGCCCTGACTCCAGTCACCGTTGATGCCATGAATCACCACGCTCTGATTGCGCGTGATGGCCAGGCTGCGTGCGTTGCGAATACCGTCGAGCAGCGACTGCGCGGCCAGATCCCGCTGGTTCGATTCGCGCAGCGTTGCGAACGCCGGATTGACCAACAGCAGAACAATTGCGCCGATCGCCAGTCCCATAAGCAGTTCTATCAGGCTGAAACCATGTTGCGTCATGAAAACTCCCTCCGTGGAGTGTGATGAGCGGCGCGATCCTTACGCCGCGCAGGGCAAATCAACCGACGCGGGTCGGTTGAATGTTCTAGCGTGTAGAAGCAGGTATAGCCGACGGCAACGGAGGGCATCGATGGATCTTCGTACAAAAGGTTTCACGCTGATCGAGTTGCTGGTGGCGATGGCGATCTTCGTTGTTCTGATCACCCTTGCCGTGCCGGCGTTCACCAAGTCGATCCAGAGCAGCAAGGCCGATACCGAAATGGGCGATCTGCAACGGGCAATCAATTTTGCCCGGCTTGAAGCGATTGATCGTGGCGTGACCACTCGCTTGCGCCCGAGCGCCGGCGGCAGCGTCTGGACGGGCGAATTGGCGGTTTACGACAGTACTGGCACGCCGGCGAATGTATTGCGGGTTGTTCCAGCGATGAGCAGCGGCGCCACTCTGGCGCTACCCTCTGGAGTGACCGCGCTGGATTTCAACAATCTCGGCGGTCTGGCCGCACCGTCCACGGCGGTGGTCATCAGTTACACGCTGGGCACGCAAAGCAGGACGCTGAACGTGTGTTTGAACGGACGAATTCAATTGGGTGGAATTTGCGGATGAGGGCAGGGAGTCAACACGCACAGGAGGGCATGACGCTGATCGAAGTGCTGGTCGCGTTGCTGATTCTGACCGTCGGGTTATTGGGCGCGGCGGCGGTGCAACTGAATGCGCTGAAGTACACCGACAGCTCGCGGATGACCAGTCAGGCCAGTTTTATCGCCTACGACATGATGGATCGCATTCGCGCCAACTCCGGCGCCGACTACACCGTGACGCCGCCGACCTCGGGCAATCTCAGCGTCGCTCGCGATCAGGATCTCTACGATTTCACCACCAACATCATTGCTTTCGGCGGGCCCACCGCTACCGGCAGCATCACCCTCAATCAGCGGGTGTACACCATCACCATCAACTGGAGTGACGCACGGGCCGCCAACACCGCCAGCGCGCCGCGCAGTTTCGTCCTCAGCAGCCGTGCGGCGGTCGATCCGGTGGCCACGCCATGAGGCGCGATAATCGGGGTTTCGGCCTGATCGAATTGCTCGTGGCTCTCGCGCTGGGTCTGATCATCGTGCTGGGTGTCGTGCAGATTTTCATCGCGGCGAAAAATACCTATGTCAGTCAGAACAGCGCCGCCGCGATGCAGGAGGACGCGCGTTTTGTGCTGAGCAAAATGATTCAGGAAATCCGCATGGTCGGCATGTTCGGTTGCCTCGGCACGATTACCGATTCGAGCACGGCCGGGGATTTCAATGCCGCGCAGATCGCTCCGATCGGCTGGGATAACGCCAACCTCAAACTGACGCTGGTGACCGCCGATATCGGCAGCGGTGGTGGCACGCCGACCTGGACGGTGCTCTCCGATTGCCGCAACAGCGCCACGGCGTATACCGGTTTACGAACGGCGGCGACCGGGCAGATTGCCTTTCCGATTCGCCGATTGATCTACAGCTTCAGCAACAACCAGATACTCATGGGCACCGGCAGCGGCACGCCGACCCAGCAGGTGCTGGTGAACAACGTCAGTGCTTTCACCGTTACCTTCGGCCTGGCGAGTTCTGCGACCGATGTGGCCGCTTCAACTTACAGCGCCAACCCCAGCGATCCGGCACGCATCCGCAGTGTGCGCCTGAGCCTGACCCTGCTCGACCCCAACAGCCGGGTCGCCCCACAAACCTTCAACGTGGTTGCCGCTTTGCGCAACCGCTTGCAGTGAGGGCCAGGGTGATGCGGATTTCTCTTCACAACAGGAAGGCCCAGCTCGGCATGGCGTTGCTGGTCAGTCTGGTGTTTTTGTTGTTACTGACGCTGATTGGTTTGTCGTCGATGCAGAGCGCCAACCTGCAGGAAAAAATGGCCGGTAGTGTGAGTTTGCGTAATCAGTCGTTCCAGACTGCGGAAGCGGCGTTGCGGGTGGGCGAAAGCGCGGTGCAGCTCGATACTTACACCTTGGCGGTGTGCAGCGGCACGACGCAATGTGCGCCGCCGGCGGAATCTTCGGTGGTCAGTGCGGCAGGGCTCAATTCCACCTCGGGGGTGACGTGGATCGCGACCGGTAATGGTTTCTATGGTGTGCAAAACATTGGCACCACACTCACGGCGGTGAATGTGCCGAGCAATACCTCGGCAACGTTGTATCGAGTGACCGCCGTCGGCATCGCCGGCACTTCGCGCAGCGTGGTGGAGAGTGTTTATGCGAAGTATTGAGCGCTATGGATCGCTGCTGCTCGGTCTGTTGCTGAGCTTTTATCTGACGGCACCGGCGTATGCGTTCACGCCATCGGACTCGCCGTTGTTAAGTGCAGCCGCGGTTCCGCCAAATGTGATGCTGTTGATCGATGATTCGGGGAGCATGAACAGCATCATCTATGCGTCCGGTTTCAACCCCGCTGACAACCCCACGCCGGCGCGGCAGTGCAACGCCTTGCTCGGCTTGTGTCTGAGTTCGACAGCGATCACCGGTGACACGATCTTTCTGTCGAGCCTGCCGACTTCCGGCTGTTCCGGTGGCGCCTATGCGTTCTACAACAACAGCATCGCGCCGTTGTGCCTGAAACTGCCGGATCCCGTGGGCAGCGGCAACACGCGTTATTCGGGCGATTACATTTCTTACGTGGTCAGTCTGGCCATCAACAACGGCACCCGCGATTTCACCACCGGGGCGATTCCCAACGATTACCGGATCAACGTGGCACGCAACGTATCGACGGCACTGGTGACCAGCAACCGCACCTTGCGAATGGGTCTGTCGACCTTCAATCCGGCCACCAGCAACAACTCCGGCAATGGCGGATACATCGCGCGTTCGATCAGCGATCTGGCCCCGGTCTCCGGCAGCGTGACGCAGGCCCAGGCGGATACCAACTACAACGCGCTGATCTCATCGATCAACGCTTTGAGCGCCGTGGCCAACACGCCGTTGGCGGAAACCTATTACGAGATCACCCGCTACATGCGCGGCATGGCGCCGTACTACAACAGCACGCCAACGACCTACACCAGCCCGATCCAGTATCGCTGCCAGAAAAACTACGGCGTGGTGATCACTGACGGCTTACCCACCTTCGACCGAACTTTCCCGACCAACGATCCGCTGGGCGGCAGTCGTCTACCGAACTGGGATGGCGTCAATAATGACGGCAACAATCTCAATGGTGACGGTGAGGGCGACACGCTGTATCTGGACGACATCGCCAAATTCGCCTTCGACATCGACATGCGTTCGACCGGCACCGACGCGGCGGGCAAGAGCTGGAACGCGGTGGATTTTCCCAAGCAGAACATGAACACCTACACAGTCGGTTTCACAGCGGCCAACGACATGTTGTCGGATGCGGCCAGTTATGGGCAGGGCAAGTATTATCAGGCGACGGACAGCACGGGGCTGAATGCGGCACTGTCGTCGGCGTTGAGTGATATCACTTCCAAGGCGGGCTCCGGCGGCAGCGGCGTCGCCAGCGGCACCACGCTGGCGAGCGGCACCAGCTATTTCCAGACCAGTTACGACCCCAAGGATTGGCGCGGCACCATCAAGTCTTTCGGCTTCACGTCTTCCGGGGCGGTGAATACGTCGACCACGCTTTGGACGACTGATACGACCATAGTGCCCGGAGCGACTGCGCCGACTTACCAATCCTGGAACACCACGAGCAACGCCGCCGTGACGCTGGCTTACGGCAACTTTTCCCCAGCGCAACAAACCACGCTCAGTCAAAGTCTGCCCACTGGAATCACCGGCAATGATCTGGTGGAGTGGAGCAAAGGCACCAACAAAACCGGGCTCAAGGTACGCAGCGTATTGCTCGGCGACATCATCAATTCGCCATTGGTGCTGGCGGCTCCCACGGACAAGACCGCTGCTGACTTGTCCGGCGATAGCACTTATAGCGCTTATCTGACGACCAAAGCCGCGAACATGAACGCCAATCTGGTGGTGAATGCCAACGACGGATTCGTCAACATCATCAACTCGGCCAATGGCACCCGGCGCTACGCCTACATGCCGTCCAGTGTGTTGCCGTCGCTACGGCTGATTGCTGATCCGACCTACATCAATGGCGTCAGCCACAAGTTTCTCGTCGACGGGCAAGTCGGAGTGTTCGACGCGCAGTCCGGCACGGCCTGGAAAACCCTGGCCATTGGTGGCACGGGTGCCGGAGGTAAAACGTTCTACGGGCTGCAGTTGTTTGATGCATCGGCGGGCAATGTGATCAAGGCCTTGTGGGAAGTCAGTGCGCCGACCACCGCCAACAGCGCCAACGCTTTTAATGATCTGGGTTACGCCTACGCCCGACCAGAAGTGGCACGCTTGGCCGACGGTCGCTGGGCGGCGTTTATTTCCAACGGTTACGGCAGCAATTCTGGCGTGGCCGCGTTGTATGTGCTGGATGTACGCGACGGCTCGCTGATCAAGAAGATCGTCATCGACAGCACGGAAACCACCAACGGTTTGTCCTCGGTTAAGCTCAAGGTCAACTCTTCCAATGTCGTGCAGGCCGCGTACGGCGGTGACTTGAAAGGGCGCCTGTGGAAATTCGACCTGAGTGCGACGTCGACCGACAGTTGGGGCGTGGCGTTTTCCGGTAAACCGCTATTCACCACGGCTGGCGGCGCGACTCAGCCGATTACCGCGCAACCGCTACTGGCGGACAACTCAGTCGGCGGCAAACAGATTTTCTTCGGCACCGGAAAATTCAACGAAACGGCCGACAAAACCAACAAGGATTTGCAAGCGTTCTACTCGGTGTGGGATGCCGATGGCGGTTCCGGACAATTGACCGTCAGCAGTTTGCAGGCGCAGGCAGTCACGGGTGTGTTCTCGGGCAGTACCGGGCAATTCGTGAGCACCTCGCAGAATGACACGACGTACCCGGCGGAGAAGGGCTGGTATTTGCCCTTGGTGTATAACAACGCGCTGACCGGCGAGCGGGTGATCAATCAGGCCAGTCTGGTGCTGGGGCGAATCATTTTTACCACCGCCAGCGTCGATACCACTGATCCCTGCTCCAGTTTCGGCACCGGCAAACTGGTCGAACTCGATGCGTTCAGCGGTAAGATGCTCAACTACGCGGTGCTCGATACCAACGCCGATGGCGTGGTCGACAGCAACGACACAATTTCCAGTGGCGTGGTGCTCACCGGCGGTATTCCGACCCTGAACGCCATCGTCAACGGCGCAACCCGCAAGATCGTGAACGACTCCAGTGGCGGCATTACCACACTGGTGGAAAAACCCGGCGGCGGCAGCCGTCGTATCATGTGGCGACAAATACAGTAAGTGAGAGTTTGAGGCATGCGCAGATCCAACCGCGGATTCACCCTGATCGAAATCATGATCGTGATTGCGATTATCGGGATCGTCATCACCATCGCCGCACCGAGCTACACCGAGTACCTGAAAAAGGGCCGCCGCGCCGAAGTGGTGTCATTGCTCTCGGAGCAGGCGCAGTCCCTCGAGCGCTTCTACACCAAGAACAATGTCTACACCGGCATCACCGGGCTAAGCACGGGCAATGATTTCTACACCATCACCCCGACCATCGCTGACCAGACTTTCCTGCTGACCGCGACGCGTAAAACCGGTACGACCATGGCCACCGACAAGTGCGGGGATTTCACCCTGACCAACACCGGTGTCAGAAGCATGAACAACGCGACCACCGGGCTGACCACCAAGGATTGCTGGGGCCGCTGAGGCGCTTTCTTTCGGGCGCCTTTTGCGCCCACTGTCTTTTTTACGGTTGGATCAAACATGACCAGGCAACAGCAAGTGGTGATAGTCGGTGGCGGGGTGATTGGCCTGCTGACCGCCTACAACCTCGCCTCCGAAGTGCGCAGCGTGGTGCTGCTCGATCGTTCGAACCTCGGCCAGGAATCGTCCTGGGCGGGCGGCGGTATCGTTTCGCCGTTGTACCCGTGGCGCTACAGCCCGGCAGTCACCGCACTGGCGCACTGGTCGCAGGATTTTTATCCACAGCTTGGCGAGCGTCTGTTTGCTGATACCGGGGTTGATCCTGAAGTCCACACCACCGGCCTGTACTGGCTGGATCTGGACGATGAAGCCGAAGCGCTCGCTTGGGCTCAACGCGAGAACCGTCCGCTGCGGGCTGTGGATATCTCGGCGGCGCACGATGCGGTGCCGGTACTCGGCGGTGGGTTCGCGCGGGCGATCTACATGGCTGACGTTGCCAACGTACGTAATCCGCGCCTGGTGAAGTCGTTGAAAGCGGCGCTGCAAGCGATGCCGAACGTGACGATTCATGAGCAGTGCGAAGTCAGCGGGTTTGTTCGTGAAGGTGGGCAGGTCATCGGCGTCGAAACCTCCGGCGGCGTGATCAAGGGCGATCAGGTCGTGCTGACGGCGGGTGCATGGAGCGGTGATCTGCTCAAGACGCTGGATCTGACACTGCCGGTCGAACCGGTGAAAGGGCAGATGATTCTCTACAAGTGCGCGGCGGATTTCTTGCCGAGCATGGTGCTGGCGAAGGGGCGGTACGCGATTCCGCGGCGTGACGGGCATATTCTGATTGGCAGCACGCTGGAGCATGAAGGCTACGACAAAACGCCGACCGATGTGGCGTTGGAGAGCCTCAAGGCTTCAGCGGTCGAGCTGATTCCGGCGTTGGCGGATGCTGAAGTGGTCGGGCATTGGGCGGGGTTGCGTCCGGGTTCGCCGGAAGGGATTCCGTACATTGGCCGGGTGCCGGGGTATGAAGGCTTGTGGCTGAACTGCGGGCATTACCGTAACGGATTGGTGCTGGCACCGGCGTCGTGTCAGTTGTTTGCGGATGTGATGTTGGGTCGTGCGCCGATTATTGATCCGGCGCCTTATGCGCCTGCGGGCCGCATTTAAAGCAAGATCAAAAGATCGCAGCCTTCGGCAGCTCCTACCTTGGAATGGGTTTCCTGTAGGAGCTGCCGAAGGCTGCGATCTTTTGCGATCTAATCCAGACCGAGTTTTTTCAGTCTGTACCGCATCGACCGAAACGAAAGACTCAAGCGCTGCGCCGCCGCCGTGCGATTCCAGCGCGTTTCCTCCAGCGCCTGCAAAATCAGCTTCCGCTCAACGTTCTCCAGATAATCTTCAAGATTGTCGATCTGCGTCAGATCCGCAATCCCGCCTTCCGCCGCGCAATTACCCTCGCTCAGGCGTAAATCCCCAGCCTCGATCGTGCGGTTCTCGCACAAGGTGTGCGCGCGTTCGAGCACGTTTTCCAGCTCGCGCACATTCCCCGGAAAGCGGTAATTTTTCAGCGCTTCCAGCGCCTGCGCATGCAAGCGTGCCGCCGGTTGCCCGGTGTCCTTGGCCAGACGCTTGAGCATGTGCGCCGCCAACACTTCAATGTCATCGCGCCGTTCACGCAGGGACGGCACACGCAATTCGATCACGTTGAGCCGGTAATACAGATCCTGCCGAAACCGCTCGGCAGCCACTTCCGCATCAAGATCCTTGTGCGTCGCGCAAAGAATCCGCACATCGACCACGGTTTCCTGCTGCCCACCGACGCTACGCACGGCTTTTTCCTGAATGGCGCGCAGCAGTTTCACCTGCATCGACAGCGGCAAGTCCGCCACTTCATCAAGAAACAAGGTGCCGCCATTCGCCGCCTGAAACAGTCCCGGCTTGTCTTCAACTGCGCCAGTAAAACTGCCTTTGCGATGGCCGAAAAACTCGCTTTCCATCAGTTCCGACGGAATCGCCCCGCAGTTCACCGGTACAAACGGCTGACTCGCGCGTGGCCCTTGTTCGTGGATCAGTCGTGCGACCAGTTCTTTACCGCTGCCGGACTCACCGCTGATGTACACCGGCGCCTGACTGCGGGCGAGTTTGTCGATTTGCTTGCGCAAGCTACGCATCGGCAGGGAGTCACCGAGCAAACGTCGATCAATCGACGTGCACACGGCGCCCGCCACCGGCATGCGCAGCGCGGTGGCGACCAGTTCGCGCAAGCGGGTGAGATCCACCGGTTTGGTGAGGAAGTCGAACGCCCCGGCCTTCAGCGCATTGATCGCCGTTTCGAGGCTGCCGTAAGCGGTGATCATCGCCACCGGCAGTTGTGGATAACGTTGTTGAATGTGCTGCACCAGATCGAGCCCCGTGCCGTCGGGCAGGCGCATGTCGGTCAGACACAGATCGAATTGCTCGCGCTGTAACAGCGCTTGGGCTTCAGCCAGATTGCGGGCGCTGAAGGTGTCGAGTTTCATCCGTCCCAGGGTGATTTCCAGGAGTTCGCGGATATCCGGTTCGTCGTCGACGATGAGGATTTTTTGCCGTGGGCTCGTGTTCAACTTTGTTTCCGTCCGTGAGCAAAAGTGATGCGAAAGCAGCCGCCGCCTTGGCGTGGTTTGAAGTCTAGGCGCGCTTGGTTGCTTTCGCACAGCTCACGGGACAGATAAAGCCCAAGACCGGTGCCCTGGCTGCTGGTGGTGAAGAACGGTTCGAACAGATGCGCCTGCTCATCGACGGGCACGCCGGGGCCGTTGTCCTGCACTTCTAGCACTGCCAGTTGGCTTTCGTTGTCGACAAACAACGCCAGCCAGACCTCGGCCTGCTCGTGCAGCAGGGCGCTGTGGCGCCAGCCATTACGCAGCAGATTGTCGAGAATTTGCGTGAGCTGCGCAGGATCCATCAGCGTGGTGAAATCCCCTGAATTGATCCGCAGATGAATCTGTTGCTGTTCATTGGCCTGCTCGCGGCTTTCGTTGACGAAGTTTTCCAGCCACGGCTTGAGATCCAGCCGTTGCGGTGCGCTTTGCTGGCGGCGGGACAGTTGCAGGACGTTTTCGATGACTCGATTCATGCGTTTGGAGTGATCTTGAATGATCTGCGTCAGACGCCGGTCGGCGCCATCGAGTTCCTCGGATTCACCCAATAGCTGCGCGGCATGGCTGATGGCGCCCAATGGATTGCGGATTTCGTGGGAGATGCCGGCGGTCAGTCGTCCAAGCGCAGCGAGTTTGAGTTGCTGCGCTTGTTGAGCGATTTGCGCGAGGTCTTCGAGAAACACCAGCGTTTGCTGATTCGGGCTTTGTTCGAGGGCGATAAAGCTCGGCTGCAATTCCAGACCGTTGCCGGGAATCTTCAGGCTTTGTGGGCGCAAGGTCGGGTTGTTCAGCCACAGTTGCAGGCGATCGACGAGGGCGGGCGAATAGTCGTCGATCAAATGGCCCTGAAGGTGTGTGCGCGCCAGCAAGGTCTGCGCGCTGTGATTGGCCAGTTGCACGCGGCGTTGCTCGTCGAGTACCAGAATGCCGGTGCGCATGCGTTGCAGGATCAGCGCATTGAGCGCCTCAAGCCCGACGACTTCACTGGCGCGTTGTTCGGCCAGGGTCTCGCTGACTTCAAGCCGACGAATCAACCCTTGCACCAGCAAAGCGGCGGCAAAGCACAGTGCGCCGAGGGTGCCGGCCTGCAGATAATCGTTGGCCGTGAGGGGATGGCTGAAACTCAGCAAGAAGCTTGAGCCGACGATGCCGAGCGCGCCTATGGCAGCGATCAGCAAACCGATGCGCCGGCGCAGCAAGGTGTTGCAGATCGCCACGGAAACGATCAGCAAGTTGCCGATGGCGCTGGCAACCCCGCCGGCGGCGTAGAACAAACCGCACAGCAGCAACACGTCGACCAGCGCCAGGCTGAACAACTGCGCCGGGCGCCGGGTGCTCTCTAGGAACACCACCAGCAGGATATTCAGCACCAGGTACAGCCAACTGCCGCTGCGCAGCAAATCGTCGTCGATCGACGTCAGCAGGCGGTTGTCCATATTGCTGGAGATCAGCAGCACCAGCATGATGCCGACGCTTAAACGGTAGAGGTGATAAAGGCGCAGCAGGCGCTGAGCCTGTTTGCTGTCGGCGTTGGCCTCAGCGATCACGGGGGCCCGGGCCTTGCTCAAGGTGAGCCTGGCTGCAATACCACTGTTGTTGAACGCTCAATGCACGGTCGCGCGGCAGGTGCACGCCGCAGTGGGCGCAACGCACCATCGGCGCGGCGTCCTGTTCGCGAGGGGCGCGATTGGATTGATTGGCGGCGGGCGCCTTGAATTTACGCCACAGCCAGACAGCGGCGAAAATCAGGACGATCCAGAACAATATACGAAGCATGATGAGCGGCTTTCCGACTAATGATCCGGCAGTTTAGCCAAGCTCCCGACAAGCGCACAGCCTATTAACGCGCGGCAATAAAAAAGGGAGATCCTGAGATCTCCCTTTTTTTGTCCATCCGGTGTGATCAGTCGAACACGCCGAAGGTCATGTAGCTGAACCACGAACGGTCAGTGTCGCTCGACTCTGGCTCCGGCTCTTCGATCACGTCGCCGTTTTCGTCTTTAGGCTTCAGCTCGTTCGGGATCGCATCTTTCGCGTCCTGGTACTGCTTCTGCACGTCCTGGTTGGCGCGGGTTTCGCCCGGCGGCAGCGGTGGACGCGACTCGATCAGACCGAGGGTCGCCTTGCTCAGGAACGAACGGTTGTCCGCTTCAGCCACCGAAGGCACGAACTGGCCGTCTTGCAGGCTAGGGTGGTTCGGGTAGTTGAGCTTCAGGGTTTCCAGGCTGGTGTTGGCCAGTTCGTCCAGGTGCAGACGCTGGTAAGCCTCGGTCATCACCGCCAGGCCGTCACCGACCGATGGGGTTTCCTGGAAGTTTTCCACCACGTAACGACCACGGTTGGCAGCGGCTACATAAGCCTGACGGGTCAGGTAATAGTCGGCCACGTGGATTTCGTAGGCTGCCAGCAGGTTGCGCAGATAAATCATGCGCTGCTTGGCGTCCGGCGCGTAGCGGCTGTTCGGGTAGCGGCTGGTCAGCTGGGCGAACTCGTTGTACGAGTCGCGGGCAGCGCCCGGGTCACGCTTGGTCATGTCCAGCGGCAGGAAGCGCGCCAGCAGGCCGACGTCCTGGTCGAAAGAAGTCAGACCTTTCAAGTAGTACGCGTAATCCACGTTCGGGTGCTGCGGATGCAAACGAATAAAACGCTCGGCGGCGGATTTTGCAGCTTCCGGCTCGGCGTTCTTATAGTTGGCGTAGATCAGCTCCAGCTGTGCCTGATCGGCGTAGCGACCGAACGGATAACGCGACTCCAGAGCCTTCAGCTTGGCTGTGGCGCTGGTGTAGCTATTGTTGTCCAGGTCAGTCTGAGCCTGCTGATACAGCTCGGCTTCGCTGAGGTTTTCGTCTACGACTTCCTTCGATGAGCAAGCAGCGGTCAATGCGAGGATGGCGATCAGCAGCAGGTGTTTCACTTGCATGGCGGCTTGCGTCCCTATGACGGCCGCTGTCTTGGGCGGGGCCGTCCTGTTATGATGAGCGCCCCGTTGAAAAGCCTCGGGGCAAAAGACGCCGTATTTAACCACAAGCGCGCAGCCGAAACCAAAAGCTGTGCCGACGCACAGTCAGAGCATGTCCGATAAAATTGAACTTCGCGCAGAGGTGCCGTCCGAATTGGGCGGCCAACGCCTCGATCAAGTCGCTGCCCAACTCTTCGCTGAGCACTCTCGCTCGCGCCTTTCCGCCTGGATCAAAGAAGGTCGCCTGACTGTGGACGGGGCGGTCATCCGCCCTCGCGACATCGTGCACGGCGGTGCCATCCTTGAGCTGACTGCCGAGCAGGAAGCCCAGGGCGAGTGGATCGCCCAGGACATCGAGCTCGACATCGTCTATGAAGACGACGACATTCTGGTGATCAACAAGCCTGCGGGCCTGGTGGTGCACCCGGCTGCCGGTCACGCCGATGGCACGTTGCTCAACGCCTTGCTGCACCACGTGCCGGACATCATCAATGTCCCGCGCGCCGGTATCGTGCATCGTCTGGACAAGGACACCACCGGTTTGATGGTGGTGGCCAAGACCATTCAGGCGCAGACAAAGCTTGTTACTCAATTGCAGAGTCGCAGCGTCAGCCGCATCTATGAGTGCATCGTGATTGGCGTGGTAACGGCCGGTGGCAAGATCAACGCCCCGATCGGTCGCCACGGCCAGCAGCGCCAGCGCATGGCGGTGATGGAAGGCGGCAAGCCTGCCGTCAGCCACTACCGCGTGCTGGAGCGTTTCCGTTCCCACACCCATGTACGGGTGAAACTGGAAACCGGTCGTACTCACCAGATTCGCGTGCACATGTCGCACATCAACTTCCCGTTGGTCGGCGATCCGGCGTACGGCGGTCGTTTCCGCATTCCGCCAGCGGCCAACCCGACGATGGTGGAATCGCTCAAGCATTTCCCGCGTCAGGCCCTGCACGCGCGCTTCCTTGAGCTGGATCATCCGACGACCGGTGAGCGCATGAGCTGGGAATCGCCGCTGCCAGAAGATTTCGTCTGGCTGCTGACCCTGCTCAAGCAGGATCGTGAGGCCTTCATCGGATGAATTGGCTGACGCCGGACTGGCCCGCGCCGGCCAGCGTCAAAGCCTGCGTCACCACCCGCGAGGGCGGTGTCAGCGAGGCGCCGTTCGACAGCCTCAATCTGGGCGATCACGTTGATGATCGTCCTGAGGCAGTTGCCGAAAACCGTCGACGTCTCACCGAACACTTCTCTATACAGCCTGCCTGGTTGCAGCAAGTTCACGGGATTACCGTGGCGCATGCTGATCCGGGCATTGTTGCGACCGCTGATGCGAGCTGGACGGCAACGCCCGGTATTGCCTGCGCGGCGATGACGGCGGATTGCTTGCCGGCATTGTTCTGCGATCGCGCTGGCACTCGCGTGGCGGCGGCCCATGCCGGTTGGCGTGGTCTGGCGGCGGGTGTCCTTGAAGCGACGCTCGATAGCCTCGATATTCCGGCTAACGACGTTTTGGTCTGGCTCGGCCCGGCGATTGGCCCGAAAGCCTTTGAAGTCGGCCCGGAAGTTCGTGAAGTCTTCATAAGTCAGTTGCCGGAAGCGGCAAACGCCTTCGTGCCGAGCGCCAATGCCGGCAAGTTCATGGCGGACATCTATCTGCTGGCGCGCCTGCGTCTGGCAGCCCGTGGAGTCACAGCTATTTATGGTGGCGGTTTCTGCACCGTGACCGATCCGCGCTTCTTCTCCTATCGCCGTGCTTCGCGCACCGGACGCTTCGCCTCCTTAGTTTGGCTCACCCGCTAGACTGTCTGATCTGCATCAACTCTCTGACGCTTGAATCTTCCAGAATCGACCGCATCTATAGGGGTATCTGGCAGGTTTCTTTATTCAGGATGGTTTCTTAGGTCCGGCCTGCTCAAAAGGAAGGTGACTTATGCGAATAGACCGTTTAACCAGTAAATTACAGTTGGCCTTGTCCGACGCCCAGTCGTTGGCAGTCGGCCACGATCATCCGGCGATTGAGCCGGCGCACTTGATGCAAGCCATGCTTGAACAGCAGGGTGGTTCGATCAAACCTCTGCTGATGCAGGTGGGCTTCGACGTCAACAGCTTGCGCAAAGAGCTGACCAAAGAGCTCGACCAATTGCCGAAAATCCAGAACCCGACTGGCGACGTCAACATGTCGCAGGATCTGGCACGCCTGCTCAATCAGGCTGATCGTCTGGCGCAGCAGAAGGGTGACCAGTTCATTTCCAGCGAACTGGTGTTGCTCGCGGCAATGGACGAGAACAGCAAGCTCGGCAAGTTGTTGCTCGGCCAGGGCGTGAGCAAAAAAGCTCTGGAAAACGCGATCACTAACCTGCGTGGCGGCGAAGCGGTAAATGACGCCAACCACGAGGAGTCGCGTCAGGCGCTGGATAAATACACCGTCGACCTGACCAAGCGCGCCGAAGACGGCAAGCTCGATCCGGTGATTGGCCGTGATGACGAAATTCGTCGCACCATTCAGGTTCTGCAACGCCGCACCAAGAACAACCCGGTGCTGATCGGTGAACCTGGCGTGGGTAAAACCGCGATTGCCGAAGGTCTGGCCCAGCGCATTATCAACGGCGAAGTGCCGGACGGCCTTAAAGGCAAACGTCTGCTCTCGCTGGACATGGGCGCGCTGATCGCCGGTGCCAAGTATCGCGGTGAGTTCGAAGAACGCCTGAAGTCGCTGCTCAACGAGCTGTCGAAGCAGGAAGGGCAGATCATTCTGTTTATCGACGAACTGCACACAATGGTCGGCGCCGGTAAGGGCGAAGGTTCGATGGACGCTGGCAACATGCTCAAGCCAGCACTGGCTCGCGGCGAGTTGCACTGCGTTGGCGCGACCACGCTTAACGAGTACCGCCAATATATAGAGAAGGACGCGGCGCTCGAGCGACGCTTCCAGAAAGTCCTGGTGGATGAGCCGAGCGAAGAAGACACCATCGCGATCCTGCGCGGCCTTAAAGAGCGTTATGAGGTTCACCACAAGGTGGCGATCACCGACGGTGCGATCATCGCGGCGGCGAAGCTCAGCCATCGTTACATCACTGACCGGCAGTTGCCGGACAAGGCCATCGACTTGATCGACGAGGCCGCGAGCCGCATCCGCATGGAAATCGATTCCAAGCCGGAAGTGCTCGATCGTCTGGAACGTCGCCTGATTCAGTTGAAGGTGGAATCGCAGGCGCTGAAGAAAGAAAGCGACGAAGCGGCGATGAAACGTCTGGAGAAACTTCAGGAAGAAATCGTCCGCCTCGAACGCGAGTATTCCGATCTGGAAGAAATCTGGAACTCGGAGAAAGCCGAGGTGCAGGGTTCTGCACAGATTCAGCAGAAGATCGAACAGTCGCGTCAGGAACTGGAAGCGGCACGCCGTAAAGGCGACCTGAACCGCATGGCCGAGTTGCAGTACGGGGTGATCCCGGATCTGGAACGCAGCCTGCAAATGGTCGATCAGCACGGCAAGAGCGAAAATCAGTTGCTGCGCAGCAAGGTGACTGAGGAAGAGATTGCTGAGGTTGTGTCGAAATGGACCGGCATCCCCGTGTCGAAAATGCTCGAAGGCGAGCGCGACAAGTTGATGAAGATGGAAAGCCTGTTGCACAAACGTGTGATTGGTCAGGAAGAAGCCGTGGTCGCCGTGGCCAACGCCGTGCGACGGTCACGAGCCGGGTTGTCTGACCCGAATCGTCCAAGCGGCTCGTTCATGTTCCTCGGCCCGACCGGTGTCGGTAAAACCGAGCTGTGCAAGGCGCTGGCCGAATTCCTCTTTGATACTGAAGAGGCGATGGTGCGGATCGACATGTCCGAGTTCATGGAGAAACATTCCGTGGCTCGCTTGATCGGTGCGCCACCAGGATATGTCGGCTACGAAGAGGGCGGTTACCTGACCGAGGCTGTGCGTCGCAAGCCTTATTCGGTGATCCTGCTGGACGAAGTCGAGAAGGCGCACCCGGATGTGTTCAACATCCTCCTGCAAGTGCTTGAGGATGGTCGCCTGACCGACAGCCACGGCCGTACGGTGGACTTCCGCAACACGGTGATCGTGATGACCTCCAACCTTGGCTCTGTACAGATCCAGGAACTGGTCGGTGATCGTGAGGCACAGCGTGCAGCTGTAATGGACGCGCTGACGTCGCACTTCCGGCCGGAGTTCATCAACCGGGTCGACGAAGTGGTGATCTTTGAGCCTCTGGCACGGGATCAGATCGCGGGCATCACCGAGATCCAGTTGGGTCGCTTGCGTACGCGTCTGGCTGAGCGTGAGCTGAAGCTGGAACTGAGCCCGGAAGTCATGGATAAGCTGATTGCGGTGGGCTACGACCCGGTCTATGGCGCACGTCCGTTGAAACGTGCGATCCAGCGCTGGATCGAAAACCCGTTGGCGCAGCTGATCCTGTCGGGGCATTTCCTGCCAGGTGACACGGCAACCGGCGTGGTTGAGAACGACGAAATCGTTTTCAACTAAGTCCAAACGCCAATGAAAATTGGCAGGCCCCACATTGTGGGGCCTTTTTTTTCGTTAGGCTGTTGAACTCAAAGGAAAAGGCTTGTAAAGTGCGCCCCGCAGTCAGTCGCCAAGACGGTTTCAACTCACTGAGCTGAAATCTGAAATAAGTTGCAAATCATTAACTTGAAAGCAATTTAGGGGGTTGACAGAGGTGTTCTAGGTTGTAGAATAGCGCGCCTCAGACACACGAACGCAGCGATGCGAACGAGTGACTGGAAGCAGTAAGTTTCACCGTTGTAAATTGAAATATGTAGTTCCGTGATAGCTCAGTCGGTAGAGCAAATGACTGTTAATCATTGGGTCCCAGGTTCGAGTCCTGGTCACGGAGCCAATTTCAAGCCGGGGTATAGCGCAGTCCGGTAGCGCGCCTGCTTTGGGAGCAGGATGTCAGGAGTTCGAATCCCCTTACCCCGACCATTTTTGGGTCGTTAGCTCAGTTGGTAGAGCAGTTGGCTTTTAACCAATTGGTCGTAGGTTCGAATCCCACACGACCCACCATTTTTGAAACCAGTTAACGCTGGAATCGAATCTTAAGATCAGAGGCCAAAAGCGCTGATCGAAGAAGGCGACTGAAAGGTCGCCTTTTTTTTACCGGGGTATAGCGCAGTCCGGTAGCGCGCCTGCTTTGGGAGCAGGATGTCAGGAGTTCGAATCCCCTTACCCCGACCATATTAAAAATCCTCGTATCGAAAGATACGGGGATTTTTTTTGTCCGCGAAAAACCTCAGCCACCTTCAGCAATCTCGAGGAGAAGAATTGTCTGTGTGTAACCCAGATCCACTGTAGGAGCTGCCGCAGGCTGCGATCTTTGGCTTTTAAGGGTTACAGCAGTTCAAAGCTCTGCTGCGTCAAGTCCTGTGAACCCAGGCCGATCAGAGCGAGATCAAAAGATCGCAGCCTTTGGCAGCTCCTACATTGATTGCGGTTGTCTGGCGGTTTTATGGGCAGCGCAAAAAAAAGTGGGAGCCAGCCTGCTGGCGATGGCGGTAGCACAGTCGAAATCAATGTCGACTGACACATCGCTTTCGCGAGCAGGCTCACTCCCACAGTTTTTAGATCATCAATGCAGCTTCAGGCGTGGCTCAGTCCCGCGACCAATCTTGCTGCCCAGCATCAGCATCGCCGTGCGGAACGGCCCGTACAGCGCCATCTGGTGCATGCGGTACAGCGAGACGTAAAACATCCGCGCCAGCCAGCCTTCGAGCATCACGCTGCCTGTCAGGTTGCCCATCAAGTTACCCACAGCCGAGAAACGCGACAGCGAGATCAGCGAGCCGTAGTCGGTGTACTTGTACTCCGGCAGGGTTTTGCCTTCGATGCGCAGCTTCAGCGATTTAGCCAGCAACGACGCCTGTTGGTGCGCCGCTTGTGCACGCGGCGGTACGTTGCGATCCGAACCCGGTTGTGGGCAGGCCGCGCAGTCACCGAAGGCGAAGATGTTTTCATCGCGGGTGGTTTGCAGCGTCGGCAGCACTTGCAGTTGGTTGATGCGGTTGGTTTCCAGACCATCGATGTCCTTGAGGAAACCCGGCGCGCGAATCCCGGCGGCCCAGACTTTCAGACTGGCCTTGATCTCGTTGCCGTCGGCAGTGATCAGGCTGTCCGCCGTCACTTCGCTGACCGAGGCGTTGGTCATCACATTGACCCCAAGTTTCTCCAGGGTCTTGTGCACCGGCCCGCTGATGCGCTCCGGCAGGGCAGGCAGCACCCGTGGCCCGGCTTCGATCAGGGTGATGTGCATGTTTTCCGGTTTGATCCGATCCAGCCCATACGCCGCCAGTTCATGCGCCGCGTTGTGCAGCTCTGCCGCCAGCTCAACGCCAGTGGCGCCAGCACCCACGATCGCCACGCTGATCTGCTCGACCACATCGGTTTGCCCGGCATGTGCGCGCAGATAGTGGTTAAGCAATTGCTGATGAAAACGCTCGGCCTGTTTGCGGGTGTCGAGGAACAGGCAGTGCTGCGCCGCGCCCTGAGTGCCGAAATCGTTGGTGGTGCTGCCGACGCTGATGACCAGCGAGTCGTACTGCACTTCCCGCGCCGGTACCAGTTCGACGCCGTTTTCGTCATAGGTCGCGGCCAGCTGGATTTTCTTCTGCGCGCGATCGAGCCCGCTCATGCGCCCCAGCTGAAACTCGAAGTGGTTCCATTTGGCCTGGGCAACATAGTTGAGTTCGTCTTCGGAGGAGTTCAGCGATCCGGCGGCCACTTCGTGCAGCAACGGCTTCCAGATGTGCGTCAGGTTGGCGTCGACCAGCATCACACTGGCGGTGCCGCGTTTGCCCAGAGTCTTACCCAGACGGGTAGCCAACTCCAGACCGCCGGCGCCGCCGCCGACAATAACAATACGATGGGACATAGGGATAACTCGCAAGGTTTTTAAAGGAAATCGGTGCGGTTACCCAAGCGAGCGCCAAGCTGCTCATAGCGTCAGGTAACTGATAAATCGGCTCAACAGGCCCAGACCAATGGTCACTGCCAGCACCAGCACGAGGAGCATCCACGGCCGGAAAGGCCGGCGCTCGACTCGGTGTTGGGACAGTTGCAGGTACTCTTCGACATGTTTCTGGTCTTCGGGGTTCAGGCGGCTGGTCATAAATGCCTCGTCAGGTAGACGTTGCTGAATGGGCAGAAGCTACAGCGGTTTTTATCCGGGGTTGAACGCAGCATAGCCGCTGTCCGGAACCGGCTCGACAGACACGCCATCATCGAGGCGAATTATCCCGCTTTGTAACACCCGCGCGGTAATTCCGCCATGCCCGCGCACCGCTTGAAAGGTGCCGGGGCCGAGGTTGTTCTGCAAGCGTGCGCAGGGCTGACACCAACCGGTGGTTTCGAAGATGGCCTGACCGATGCGAAAGCGCCGACCTTTCAGGCTAAACAAATTGATACCGCTGATAACGAGATTGCGCCGCAGATCTTCAGGCTTGACCGGTTGATCGTCGGGGCGGCCCATCAATGCGTTGATCACCGCCAGATGCTCCCACTGAATCAGCGTCACCTGCCGCGCATTACGCACACCGGGGCGTGCATGATCGCCGGTTAGCCCGGCCTCAAGTCGTGCCTCGACGGCATCCAGCTCAATCATCGGCCCACGAGACTCCGGACGCACACCGATCCAGCGCACACGTCCGGTTTGCGGCACATCGGCGATCAACTGCTGAAGCGGCGTCACAGGCTGATCCCCACATCAAAAACGATACTGCGACCAAGGTTGCTGCGCAGAAAATCCGGCGCATCCGGATGGGCGAACAGCACGCGGGCGAAGGTCGGGCCGACCAGCGACAGCGAGCGCCAGCCCTGACGCAAATATTCGGTGGGCGGCGGGAAGTGGCTGTTCAAGTCGAGCACTTCGCGCTTGAGGCTGGCGAAGGCAATGATGTCCAGCTCACCCAGATCCATGCCGCGTTCTTTGTAGTTGTGGGCTTTTTTACGCAAGGTCGGCGCCAGTCGCATAAGGAATTCATTGGCCGGGATGCGCTTGGGCTTGGCTTCACGGCGCACCAGTTGGCTGAGGGAAAACGCGCTGCGCCGACGCTGCAGTTCGTCGCGCCATTCATCGTTGAGGCGACGGCCTTCATCAAGAACGAAGAACACTTCGAAATTGGCATCACGAAACAATACGTCCGGCGGCTCACCGGCCGGGGCGAACTCGTCGGCGCGATAGGGGATATTCAAGCCTTGCAGCAGGCGCTGGCAGACCCAACGCTCACGCTCCCATTTGCGGGCATTGGACAGGAACGCGTTGGCTTGCTCGGCCGCGATGGTCAGCAGGCGTAAATAATCTGAGTCATCCATAGGCCCAAGCTTAGCGTTCAAATGCGACAAGCAGAAAGCTTTGCTTGAACCGCCCGTTCACCTCGCCCTTGTAGGAGCTGCCGAAGGCTGCGATCTTTTGACTGTAAAAAGAACAAGATCAAAAGATCGCAGCCTGCGGCAGCTCCTACGGGGGGATGTGCGCAGAAAGGTGAGGGAGTCATGATTGGAGCTGAACTGCTGTCGACGGCAAGCCTGACGCTCGGCTGGCTGATTTACCTGCCGGTGCTGCTCTGGGCGATCGTGCGTGCGCCGTGGGTCGAGTTGTTCAGTGACAGCCGCCGTCAGCATTTGCTGTTCGGCACGGTGTTCGCGTTGTTTCTGCTGTGGCTGGTGCGCAGGGATTTCGACACCGGCGTGTCGTATCACTTTATCGGCATGACCGCAGTGACCTTGCTGCTGGACTGGCCGCTGGCGATTGTCGGCGGGCTGGTGGCGCAGATCGGTCTGGTGTTGCTCGGGCGTCAGGATCTCGCGGCGATGGGGGTCAACGGCTCGCTGTTTATTCTGCTGCCGGTGCTGATCACCGAGTGCGTGGCAATACTCGTCGAGCGTGCACAACCGCGTAATCCCTTCGTGTATATCTTCTGTTCGGGGTTTCTGGCTGCCGCGCTGTCGGCGTTGGTTTGCCTGCTGCTGAGTCTGACGCTGCTGTGGTACGACGGCGTCTTCGCCATGCCGGAATGGCTGGAAGATTTCATCGGTTACCTGTGGCTGATCATTTTCCCCGAGGCGTTTATCAACGGCATGGTCATTAGCGCGCTGGTGGTCTTCAGCCCGGAATGGCTGGAGACCTTCAATCGCACACGCTACCTTTCGGCGCCGTGGAAGGACGACGATCCCAAGCGTTGATCCCCAGCAGATCTGCCCTCATCGCGATCAGTGACGAGGATCGAAATCGCCGGAAAACAGTTCGTCTTCAGCGTCCGGCGCGACCGGAATCTTGTGTTCTTCCGACGCCCAGGCGCCGAGATCGATCAGTTTGCAGCGCGCGGAGCAGAACGGACGAAATTCGCTTTCAGGTGTGAATTCCACGGGGGCGCCGCAGGTTGGGCATTCAACGGTAGGAATCTGGCTCATGCTTGGCCTCCGGATAAAGTCAGGTAAAAGTGATGCAGACGCTCGACTTCGCTGTGCAGCCAGGCGAGGTCGCGGGCGTTGACCACCACGTCGTCGGCGCGGCTCACGCGGTCTTCACGGCTCGACTGGGCCTTGAGGATCGCCTGAACCTGCTGTTCGCTGGTCTGGTCACGCTGCAAGGTGCGTTCGATCTGCAGTTGTTGCGGGGCGTCGATCACCAGAATTCGCTGGGTCATCGCGTATTGCCCGGATTCGATCAACAGCGGCGACACCAGAATCGCGTAAGGCGATTTTGCCAGCGCCAGATGATGAGCGATTTCCTCGCCGATCAACGGATGCAGCAAGGCTTCGAGCCAGCGCCGCTGTTCTGGAATCTCGAAGATCAGTTTGCGCAGGGCCGCACGATCCAGCGTGCCGTCCGCTTGTAACACGCCGGGGCCGAAATGCTCGGCAATCTTTGCCAGCGCCGGCCGGCCCGGTTCGACCACCCAGCGCGCGGCGTGATCCGCGTCGACGACATGAATGCCGAGGTCGATGAAGTGCTGGGCAGCGGCACTTTTGCCGCTGCCGATGCCGCCGGTCAGGCCGAGAATCCAGGGTTTTTCCACAGGGGTATTCATTTCAAACCGACAAACTGCCAATAGAAGTCGGTTATTTGACCACCCCAGAGCAAGGCAATCCAGCCGGCAATTGCCAGATAGGGGCCGAAGGGGATCGGCGTCGAGGTTTCCTGCTGGCGCAGGCGCAGCAAAATCACACCGATGATCGCGCCGACCAGCGATGACAACAGAATGGTCAGCGGCAGAATCTGCCAGCCGCCCCACGCGCCGAGCAGCGCCAATAACTTGAAATCACCGTGGCCGATGCCGTCCTTGCCGGTGAGCAATTTGAACAGCCAGAACACCGACCACAGCAGCAGATAACCGGCCACCGCGCCCCACAGCGCAGCGTGCAATGGCACGAACAAGCCGAAACTGTTGACGATCAATCCCAGCCACAACAAGGGCAGCACCAACACATCGGGCAGCAATTGATGCTCGGTGTCGATCAGGCTCATCGCCAACAGACCCCAGGTCAGGAAGATCAGCAGACACGCCTGCCAGCCAAAGCCGAAGTGCCAGGCGATAAATGCCGAGAGCAGGCCGCAGGCCAGTTCGGTCAGCGGATAGCGTTTGCTGATCGGCGCTGCACACGCGGAACAGCGGCCGCGCAGCCACAGGTAACTGAGCAGCGGAATATTTTCCCACGCCCGAATTCGATGCGCGCAGTGCGGGCATTGCGAGTGCGGCAGCATCAGGTTGTAGGTAGGCAGCGGCGTTTCGCCGGGCAGGCCGAGGACGTCCTGGGCCTGCTGGCGCCAATCGCGTTCAAGCATCTTCGGCAGACGCCAGATCAGCACGTTAAGGAAGCTACCGACCACCAGCCCGAGCAACAGCGCGGTGATGACAAAGGCCAGCGGATACAGGGCAAACAGTTCGTCGATGGGCATATCAGATCGCTGAGCCGAGTTGAAAGATCGGTAAGTACATCGCCACCACCAGACCGCCAACAATCACCCCGAGTACCACCATGATGAACGGCTCCATCAGGCTGGTGAGGTTGTCGACCATGTTGTCGACTTCCTCTTCATAGAAACCCGCAACCTTGTCGAGCATCTCGTCGAGTGCACCGGACTCTTCACCAATCGCAGTCATCTGTACGGCCATGTTGGGAAAAATGCCTGTGGTGCGCATCGAAAAATTCAGCTGCATGCCGGTGGAAACATCCTGACGAATACGCAGAATCGCGCGCTTGAACACCACGTTGCCGGCGGCGCCAGCCACCGAGTCCAGCGCTTCAACCAGTGGCACGCCGGCGGCAAATGTTGTCGACAGCGTTCGGGCGAAACGCGCGACGGCGGACTTGTACATCATCGTGCCCACCAGCGGCAGTTTCAGTAGCCAGGTATCGCGCCGATCACGCAACGCCTGAGATTTTTTCAGCGCATGACGGGTGCCGAAAAACGCCGCGATCAGTAAGCCGAGAATCGCCCACCACCATTGCTGCATGAATTCTGAAAGGCTGATCACCATCAGAGTGAAGGGCGGCAGCTCAGCACCGAAACCGGAGAACACTGACTGAAATTGCGGCACCACTTTGACCAGCAGAATCCCGGTGACCACCGCAGCGACCAGTACTACGGCGGTCGGGTAGGTCATGGCTTTCTTGATCTTGGCTTTAAGCGCTTCGCTTTTTTCCTTATAGGTCGCGACGCGCTCCAGCAAGGTGTCGAGGGCGCCGGACTGCTCGCCCGCGTCGACCAGGTTGCAATACAACTCGTCGAAATACTGCGGCTTTTTGCGCAGCGCGGCGGCGAAGCTGTTACCGGCAGCAACTTCCTGCTTCACCTCGTCGACCAGTTTGCGCATGGCCGGGTTATCGAAGCCTTCACCAATGATGTCGAACGACTGCAACAGCGGCACGCCGGCCTTCATCATGGTCGCCATTTGCCGGGTGAACAGGGCGATGTCCTGCGCCTTGATGCGTTTGCCCAGACTCAGCCACGACACGGATTTTTTGCGCACCTTGCCCGGGTTGATCCCTTGTTTGCGCAGCTGCGCCTTGACCAGCGCCGGATTCTGCCCGCTCAGCTCGCCGGTGACTTTGCTGCCTTTGCGATCCGTGCCTTCCCAGGCATAGATGCTGATTTTCGCTGCCTTGACCGCCATGTTCAGTCCTTGGTGACCCGATTGATTTCTTCAAGGCTGGTGATGCCTTGCATGGCCTTGTGCAGACCCGAGGTGCGCAGGTCATCGAAGCCGTCGCGGCGCATTTGACTATCGATTTCCAGTGAGTTGCCTTCGGCCATGATCAACCGTTGCAGCTCGGGTGTGTTTTTCACCACTTCATAAATCCCCACGCGGCCTTTATACCCGCCGTTGCAATGATCGCAGCCGACCGGCTCGTAGATCGTGAAATGACCGATGCGTTCCTCGGGGAAACCTTCCTTGATCAGGGTTTCACGGGGGATCTCGATGGGTTTCTTGCAGTGGCTGCACAATTTGCGCGCCAAGCGCTGGGCAATGATCAGGCTCACCGACGTGGCGATGTTGAAACCGGGAATGCCCATGTTGTGCAGACGCGTGAGGGTTTCCGCGGCGCTGTTGGTGTGCAGGGTCGAGAGCACCAGGTGACCGGTCTGCGCGGCTTTGATCGCGATCTCGGCGGTCTCCAGATCGCGGATCTCACCGACCATGATCACGTCCGGATCCTGACGCAGAAACGAGCGCAATGCCTGAGCGAAGTCGAGGCCTTGGCGCGGATTGACGTTGACCTGATTGATGCCTTCCATGTTGATCTCCACCGGGTCTTCAGCGGTGGAGATATTGATGTCGACGGTGTTGAGAATATTCAGCCCGGTGTACAGCGACACGGTTTTCCCCGAACCGGTAGGGCCGGTGACCAGAATCATTCCCTGTGGCTGCTTGAGTGCGGCCATGTACAAGTCTTTTTGCGCTGGCTCATAGCCGAGCGCGTCGATACCGATCTGCGCGCTGGACGGGTCGAGAATCCGGATCACCACTTTTTCGCCCCAAAGGGTCGGCAGCGTGTTTACGCGGAAGTCGATCGACTTGCTCTTCGACAGGCGCATCTTGATCCGCCCGTCCTGCGGTTTGCGCCGCTCGGAGATGTCGAGGCTGGCCATGACTTTCAGGCGCGCAGCGATGCGCCCGGCCAACTGGATCGGTGGTTTCGCCACTTCGCGCAGAATGCCGTCGGTGCGCACGCGCACGCGGTAGTTTTTTTCGTAGGGTTCGAAGTGCAGGTCGGAGGAGCCGCTTTTGATCGCGTCGAGCAGCATCTTGTGCACGAAACGCACGACCGGCGCATCGTCGGCATCCGGGCCCATGCTCTCCTGTTTAGCATCGTCGACGGCCTCGACATCGAGGCCGTCGAGGTCGACGTCGGCCATGTCTTCGAGCCCCGAGGCGTGGGTGTCGAAGAACTTTTCGATGGCATCGGTGAGCTTGTCGTCCTCCACCAGAATGGCTTCGGTGTTCAGCCCGGTGCTGAACTGAATGTCGTTGATCGCCTGATGATTGCTCGGGTCGGAAATGCCCACGAACAGTTTGTTGCCGCGCCGCCACAAGGGCAGGGCGTGGTGCTGGCGCACCAGTTTTTCGCTGACCAGGCCTTTGGGCTGGGTTTCCTTGTCCAGACAATTGAGGTCGAGGAACGCCATGCCGAAGTGTTCCGAGGCGATCTCGGCGACCTGCCAGCTCTTCACCAGTTTGTTCTGCACCAGGTAGCTGACCAGCGATAGCCGATTGCGCTGGGCCTGTTGCCAGGCTTGTTGGGCGCTTTTTTCCGTGAGCAGTTCGGCCTGCACCAATTGCTTGGCCAGACCGCTCAGAGCGATGTCATTCATGGGGATTCCGCACGCTTGCCGTTCATGACTTATAGCCTAGTCAACCGGCAGCGCCAAACATGCCGGGCGCAGGTGACAAAAAGTGTCAGATAGTGCGGTCAGAGGTTGTAGGAAACGGCGTCACGATCGCTGTGCGCCCAGCGTGCGGGGTCTGGCGGCCGTTGGCATGGGCTATGCTGCGTCCCTTGCAGATCATGAGATTTCGACTCATGCATGGAGCGTGTCTATGAAAAAACAACAAGGTTTTACGCTGATCGAACTGCTGATCGTAGTGGCGATCATCGGGATTCTGGCGACCATTGCCCTGCCGCAGTACACCAAGTATCAAGCGCGGGCGAAGGTCACGGCGGGTCTGGCGGAAATCAGCGCGCTGAAGATTCCGTTTGAAGACACGATTAACCAAGGGACTGACCCAACACTTGCGCTAGTCGCCGGCAACACTACGTTCACCACCACTAACTGCGGGAAAGTAGAGGCGTCAGGTACTGCCTCATCCGGGGCAGGCAGTATCGTTTGCACACTCGCTAACGCACCCGCTCCGGTGCTGGGCAAAACGATCACGCTAGCTCGCTCTTCCGGGACCGGCTCGGCAGCAGGTGTCTGGAGCTGCACTTCGACGGTCAACGCCGATTACGCGCCTAAAGGCTGCCCAGGTAGCGGTACTTAATAGCGATCCTACATTGACCTTCGACTGAAACATGCCCCGTTTACGGGGCATTTTCTTTGGCCGGGGCTAAATAAAAGCTTCAATAATTTCAGCGTCTTAGGAACTTTCCAAAAAACCGCAACTTGCATGCGATTTATCTGCAAGTCATGCAAATTGCATGAATCCGGGAATTTACATTTTTACTAAACTATTGATTCATAAGGTTTTTATGTCGTCGAAAAAGTTGGCACAGCGTTCGCAATGTATATGGCAACCCTGCTGACAAGACACGCAGCAGACTTTCCAGAAAAACAGGAGTTACTCGTATGAAGAAGTTCGCTATCACTGCCGCTGCTGCTACCGCGCTGACCCTGACCATGGCTTCCGGCGCATTCGCCCAAACCACTCAGACTGCTCCAATGACTTTGGCTGCTGGTGAAGTTACCCAAGCTAAAGAAGCTACTTCCGATACCTGGATCACCACCAAAGTCAAAAGCGACCTGGTTACCGAAAAAGGCATCCCAGGCACCGACATCAAAGTAGAAACCAACAAAGGCGTTGTTTCGCTGTCGTCGACTGTAGCTGTCACCGAAGCTCAGAAAACCACCGCCGTTAACATCACCAAGAAAATCAAAGGCGTCAAAGCGGTCTCCGCTGACGGCCTGAAAGCCGAGTAAGGCTAAGGCTTCTCGCCTGAACCGGGAGAAGACGCGACAGGCGGGCCGAGCAATACGTCTGCCGCACCTTTAGAGTTCATGCGAACGGCCACACGGATGTGGTCATTACGGGCCCCGACACTTGTGTCGGGGCCCGTTCTATTTCAGGCGCAAAAAAAGATCGCAGCCTTCGGCAGCTCCTACTTTGGAATGCATTTCCCTGTAGGAGCTGCCGAAGGCTGCGATCTTTTGATGTGTTTTAGTTACCGCGTTTGCTGGTGATCTGCCGCAGGCGATTGCCTTCAAAGCGCAGGTATTGGTACATGCCGTTGTTCGGCCCGTACGTCCATTCCTCGACCTGAAACTCTTCACGCCGATTGGCGCTGCGCTTGTAACCCAGCGGATCGCGACCAACCGGTTCGCCGCACTTCTGCAGCACTTCGCTGGCGCGGTCGCCGAGGCTGACCAGTTGACTGCCGCAGCGCAACGTATCCGACGCCCAGACGTGGCTGGCAGCCAGCGTCAGGGCGATCGCCGCCAGCCACTTGCCCGTCATTACTCGGCGTCCAGATGCAGCGGTGTGATCACCCGACCATCGCTTTCAGCCTGACCGAGATTGGCGTCGATGAAGTACACGCGGTCATCGGCCAGTTGGCCTTTGTCGACCAGATAATCCTTGATGCTGCTGGCGCGATCCTGACCCAACTGACGCAGCAACACATCGCTGCTACTCCAGAACTTGATCACGCCTTCACGCATTTTCGCCGTGCGTTCTTCCTTGCCCAGATCCTTCCACTCAGCCGGCGGCTGGGTTTTCAGGCGGGTGCGATAAATGCCTTCGAGCAGCGGGCCTTTTTCGCCCTCCGGTACTTCGATCAAAGATGCTTGAGCCGGGACTTTATCGCCACGGCGCTGGAGCATCTTGTAGTAGTTGTACTGATATTCACGTTCCAGACGCTGTTCGGCAATCAGCGGGCCATCGCTGCTTTGCGCGGCGGTGCCTTCGATTTCCAGACGCAGGGCAGGGCGTTCTTTCAGCGCTTGCGACAGTTTCACCAGCGCGCCTTCGGCGTCTTTGCTCAATTCGCTGGAGCCCGGCGCGAACGACACGGTGCCGAGGTCTTCGGAACCGCCACCGCTGACCAAACCGCCAATCAGCTTGAACGGCGCCGCTGCGGCTTTGACGATCAGGTTGCGCAGGGTCTGCCAGACAATCGGCATCACGCTGAATTGCGGGTTGTTGAGGTCGCCGGTCACCGGCAATTCGATGGAGATTTTGCCGTCGACGTCCTTGAGCAGCGCAATCGCCAGTTTCAACGGCAGGCTCACGGCGTCCGGGCTGTCGACTTTCTCACCGAGCTGCAATTGCTCGACCACCACTTTGTTCTCGGCTTTCAGTTGGCCTTTGGTGATCAAGTAATGCAGGTCGAGATTGAGCCGGCCCTTGCGGATGCGGTAACCGGCGAACTTGCCGGAATACGGCGTCAGCGTGGTCAGCTCGACGCGTTTGAAACTGGTGGCGATGTCGAGGCTGGCCATCGGGTCGAACGGGTTGACCGCACCTTTGATGGTCACCGGTGCATAGCGGTCGACCTTGCCCTTGATGTCGACGCTGGCCGGTTTCGCCTGACGGCTGTCGATGGTGCCGATCTGACCGTTCAGTTGTTGGATCGCAGTGGCGAAATTAGGCGTCAGGCTGAAGTCGGCGAAGTTGGCCGAGCCGTCATTGATCGCAATGCCGCCGATATGAATGCCCAGCGGCTTGTCCTTGCTGGCCGGTTTCGCCGCAGCGGATTTCGCGCCACTGTCGGCCGGTTGCGGGATCAGCAGATCGTCGATGTTAGTGGTGCGATCATCGTTGATCATGAAGCGCGCGTACGGCTGGAACAGGTTGACCTTGTCGATCGACAGGCTGTCACCGTGCTGATAATTCAGGCCTTCGACCACCACTTGCTGCCACTTGAGAAAGTCGCGGGTTTTCAGGGTGTCGAGGGTGTGCAGTTGATCGATCTGCGCGCGGCCGGTCACGCTGAGGGCCAGCGGCTCGGTGCTCTTGAGGTTGACCTTGAGGTCACTGCCGAGCATGCCGCTGCGCAGTTCCAGACGAATAAACGGGTTGATGTAGGACTGTGCGACACGCAGGTCGATGTCCTGGGTTTTCACATTGAGTTGGGCGTTGACCGGCGCCAGATTGACCGCGCCGTCGGCGCTCAGCTTGCCTGATTTGCCCACGCCGCTGTCGAGTTTGACCTTGAAGGGCGAGCCGTTGAGGCTGTCGAAATCCTGCAGATCAATGTTCAGCGGCGTGATATCCAGCGCCACCGCAGGCGTGGCGGAACGGTCGGCGAGGTGAACGGTGTAGTCGCGCAGTTGCACGTCTTTGAGCAGCACTTGCCATGGTTTGCCTGGCGCCGTCGGTTCAGCTTTCGGCGAATCGGCAGCGGCCGGTGTGCTGGCCGGTTCGGCGGCGGCTTTGGCGGCGGGTTTTGACGGTTGGCTGGCGAACAGTTTTTGCCAGTCGAGCTGGCCGTCAGCTTCGAGAGCGGCCCAGGTTTCCAGTTTCTGGCTGCGGATCTTGCCGACCTCCACGTGTTGCTTGGCCAGATCGATGCTGGTGTCACTGACGTCGAGGCGCTCAAGCTTGGCCAGCGGGCGGCCATCCGGAGCGCTGATCGCGAACGGCGCGATGCTGACGTTGACGTTGTTCAGCAGCAGTTCGGTTTCTTTCGACAGGTTGAGTTTGTATTCGGTGCTGAGGCTGACCACGCCGTCGTTGAGTACCAAAGGCACCGAGTCACGCACGTAAGGCCAGAAGGCTTTCATCTTGCCGTCGGTGACTTTCAGGGTGCCTTCGGAAGTGAACGGGATCAGGCTGAAATTGCCGCTCCAGTCGATTCGTCCGCCGGCCGGGCCGATCGCGACGAGGGTCATGTCGGCGCTGTCTTCGGGCAGGGTGCTGAGGTTTTTCAGTTCGAAGCTGAGGTCGTCGTAAAGGAATTCAATCGGCTCGCTTGGGCGCACGTCCTGAAAGTGCACGACGCCGCTGGCCAGTTTGATGTTGTCGATGCGCAGCGGGAACGGTTTGGCGTCGGGATCGGCCGGGACCGGTTCGCTGGCCGGCACGTTGAACAGGCCGAGCAGATTGAGCTTGCCGTCTTTGGCGAAGAGGATTTCGGTCTTCGGCTTGTCCAGTTCGATGTTCGCCAGATGCAGGGCTTTGGTCCACAGACTGTCGATTTGCAGGTCGGCGTACAGGCGTTCGAAGCCCACCTGCTCTTTGCCCGGTTCACCAATAACCAGGCCCCACAAGGTGACCTCAAGGCTGAACGGGTTGAGTTCGATGCGCTGGATATGCGCCGGCACCGTGGCGTAATTGGCCAGTTGCTGGTTGGCCACTCGCAGGGCAATGCCCGGCAAAATCAGAAACCCCAGCAGGCTGTAGAGGGCCAGCGCAGTCAACAAGGCGCCAATCGCGCGAATCAATCCTTTGGTCATGTGCGGCTTCATCTGTCTGAATCGAAGTGCCTTGGAGTATGGCACGCGAATCTGGTTCCGAAGTACATCGCATGGGTCAGGATTGTTCAGATTTGTCTGGAAATATGCACGACTGTGTAGAAGCTGCTGAAGGCTGCGATCTTTTGATCTTGTTTTAAAAAAAGACAAAATCAAAAGATCGCAGCCTTCGGCAGCTCCTACAGGGATCTTCTTATAGCTGCAGGATCAGGGTTTTCAGTGGCGGTTGCTGATCCATGGACGGGAAGTCTGCACCCGGGGTCATCACGCTCCACTCACGCACCGGGCGGCCGGCCTTTTCGGCGCAGCGCAGGACTTGTTCGCGCCAGTCGTCCATGCTGACTTTCGCCAGATTGTTGCAGCAAATGAGTACGCCGTTATCGGCGGTGGTCAGCAGCGCGGGGTTCAGCAGGCTTTGATAATCGCGCAGCAGGTCAACGGTGCCGAACGCGCTCTTGGCCCAGGCCGGCGGATCGAGCAGTACCAGATCGTACTGACGCTGTTCGAGGCGCTGGTAGCTTGGCAGTTTCTGCCCGCGACGCTGGCTGATCGGCAGGCCGGCGAGTTGGCGGATCGCCGGGAAGTAGTCGGACTGAATGAATTCCATCTCCGGCAACTGCGGATTGAGCAGACCGTTTTCGCGACCGACCGCGAGATTACCTTCGGCGAAATCCAGATTGCACACTTCACGAGCGCCACCGGCTGCGGCACTGAGGCCGACGCCGCAGGTGTAGGCGAACAGGTTGAGCACGGATTTGCCTTTGGCGTGCTCCTTGACCCAGCCGCGCGTGTTGCGCAGGTCGAGGAACAACAGCGGATCCTGCCCGGCGTGCCGCCCGCGCACGCGGTAATTGAGGCCCCATTCGTGACCGACCAGATCAACCAGTGCGGCGTCTTCGGCTTTGTAGACGCTGTCTTCACGGTCGATGCGCGAGTTGCCACGGGAGCGGTCGTTGTAGACCAGCAAGGTTTCCAGGCCCAGGGTTTGATTGACCATCGCGTGCAGTTGCAGCAGGTCGTCACGCTCAAGCGTCTGGTGAAAACTCTGCACCAGCAGTTGCGGGCCGTAGCGGTCGATGGTCAGACCGCCGGCGCCTTCCTGGCTGCCGTGGAACAGCCGATAGCAATCGGTGCCCTGGCTGTGCAGCACAGCGAGCAAGTCCTGGCGTTGATCGAGGGCGGCGCGCAGCGCCTGATTCAAGGAAGACATGCATGCGCCTTGCTGGAGAGAATTGGGGCGCGGGAGTTTAACAGCTTGGCGGGGAACCGAGTTAAGCCCTTCGCGAGCAAGCCCGCTCCCACATGGGAACGCATTCCAAATGTGGGAGCGGGCTTGCTCGCGAAGCTTTTCAGGTCGGCAGGCCCATACGACGTTTGGCTCTCTGCACCGAGCCATTGCGCATCGCCCAGCGCAGCATCGGTGCGCTGCGCTTGACGCTGGCGCGAATCAACTGGCGTTGCAGCGAACTCTGCCGCACCTCGAGCATGTCGCTGGCCCAGTTCGGCAGTAGATCAATGCCAGCCTTCATCATCAGATCGCCAAACGGTCGCGCCAGAACACTCGGCGCCGGTGCGGCCAGCAGCAAACGTAAAACCTCGCGGCTGCGCTCATCGCACAGCAAATGCGGGCGCAGGCGTTGCAGATAATCGGCCACGGCCTGCCGCGACTTGGGCACATCGCGTGCGCCTAGGCGTTCGGCGACCACGGCGATCTCGGCGTAATAACGATCCTGATCAGCCAGCGACAACTGTGGATTGCGATAGCGCAAATGCGCCGCCAGAAAGTTACTGACTTCGGCCACATGCACCCACGTCAGCAAATCCGGATCACTGGCCGCATATGGTCGGCCGTCCGGTGCGGTGCCCACCACTTGCAGGTGAATGGTGCGGACTTTCTCGATCAACCAGTCGGCATCCCGCCGGGAGCCAAACGTGGTGCCGGAGACAAACTGGCTGGTACGCCGCAAGCGCCCAAGCATGTCCTGACGAAAATTCGAATGATCCCAAACCCCGGCCAGCGCCAGTGGATGCAGGGCTCGCAGCAACAACGCGCTGATGCCGCCGATCAACATGCTGCTGAAATCGCCGTGCACCTGCCAACTGACCGATTCGGGGCCGAACAGGCCGGGATCGCCCTTGGGGTTTTCCAGATCGAGCTGGCCGAGGGATAACCCGGTCAGGCTCATGAGTTGGTTTTCGATGCGACTGCGGATGAATTCCATGACCACTCAGTGAAGAAGGGCGGGCGCGGCCGGTTGACCGCGCCCGACGTGTTACTGATTGAGGCGCTTGTCGATCAGGCCTTGCACCACGCTCGGGTCGGCCAGGGTCGAAGTGTCGCCGAGGCTGTCGAGTTCGTTGCAGGCGATCTTGCGCAGGATGCGGCGCATGATCTTGCCTGAGCGGGTTTTCGGCAAGGCCGGCGCCCACTGGATCAGATCCGGTTTGGCGAAGCTGCCGATTTCCTTGCTGACGTGGGCGAGCAATTCTTTCTTCAGTTCGTCGTTGGGCTCGGTGCCGTTCATGGGCGTGACGAAGGCATAGATGCCCTGACCTTTGACGTCGTGCGGATAACCGACCACGGCGGCCTCGGCGATACTGTCGTGCAGCACCAAAGCGCTTTCCACTTCAGCGGTGCCAATGCGGTGGCCGGACACATTGATCACGTCATCGATGCGCCCGGTGATCCAATAATCGCCGTCCTCATCGCGCCGCGCGCCGTCGCCGGTGAAGTAATAGCCGGGGTAAGGTTTGAAATAGGTGTCGACCATCCGTTGTGGGTCGCCATAGACGCTGCGAATCTGCGCCGGCCAACTCGATTTGATCGCCAGCACGCCGCTGCCGGCGCCTTGGATTTCCTTGCCTTGCTCGTCGAGCAACACCGGTTGCACGCCGAACATCGGCTGTGTGGCGCAGCCCGGTTTGATCCGCTGCGCACTGACCAGCGGGCTGAGCATGATGCCGCCGGTCTCGGTCTGCCACCAGGTATCGACAATCGGGCAGCGCTGTTCGCCGACCACGTTGAAATACCATTCCCACGCTTCCGGGTTAATTGGCTCACCGACGCTGCCGAGTAATCTGAGGCTGGCGCGCGACGTTTCCTGCAACGGTTCGGCGCCTTCGCGCATCAATGCGCGCAGGGCGGTGGGCGCGGTGTAGAAAATGTTGACCTTGTGTTTATCGATGACCTGCCAGAAACGTGAACTGCTCGGATAGCTCGGCACGCCTTCGAACATCAGCGTGGTCGCGCCATTGGCCAATGGGCCGTAGACGATGTAACTGTGGCCGGTGACCCAGCCGACGTCGGCGGTGCACCAGAACACTTCGCCGTCACGGTAATCGAGCACGTATTTGAAGGTCATCGCCGCTTGCAGCAAGTAGCCACCGGTGGTGTGCAGCACGCCTTTGGGTTTGCCGGTGCTGCCGGAGGTGTAGAGGATGAACAGCGGATCTTCGGCGTCCATCGGTTCCGGCGGGCAATCGTCGCTTACGTCGCGCACGGCCTGGTGATACCAGAGGTCGCGACCTTCGACCCAGTCGACCTTGCCTTGAGAGCGCTCAACCACCACGACGGTGCTGACGCCCGGGCAACTTTGCAGGGCTTTGTCGACGTTGTGTTTAAGCGGCACAAACTTGCCACCGCGCACACCTTCGTCGGCGGTGATCACGGTGCGGCAGTCGGCATCGAGAATGCGGTCACGCAGGGAATCGGGAGAGAAACCGCCAAACACCACGGAATGAACCGCGCCAATCCTCGTGCAGGCGAGCATCGCGTAAGCAGCTTCGGGGATCATCGGCATGTAAATGCACACCCTGTCGCCTTTCTTCACGCCACGGCTTTTCAGCACGTTGGCCAGGCGGCAGACATGGTGGTGAAGTTTTTTGTAAGTGATTTGTGCCGATTCGGCGGGATCGTCGCCTTCCCAGAGCAGGGCGGTCTGCTCGCCGCGTTGTTCGAGATGGCGGTCGATGCAGTTGTAGCTGACGTTCAGTTGGCCCCCGGCAAACCAGGCGGCTTCACCGGTTTTCAAGTCACAGCGCTGAACGGTTTGCCACGGCGTGCTCCAGTCGAGGAAGCGCGTGGCTTGCTCGGCCCAGAAGGTGTCGGGGTGTTCAATGGATTCGCGGTACAGGCGCCGATAGTCATCCTGACTCAATTGCGCAGCCCGGCGGACGGCATCGGCTTTGGGGAACGTGCTGATATCGAACATGACGGTTCCTTATTCTTGTTGTGCGACAAGAGGGGAGCTGTACGACCCTCGTAGGAGCTGCCGAAGGCTGCGATCTTTCATCTTGTTTTTTAAGGTCAAGATCAAAAGATCGCAGCCTTCGGCAGCTCCTACAGGGATCGTGTACGCCACCGATTCTGCGATTAGCCCGGTGCCGTGGAACTGTCGATGTTGCAAGCTGTAGGGGCAGGCAAACCGCCCCTTCAGCCTATCACCCGCGGTGACGACCGCGGAAGTAGTTGATCAGGCCCTGAGTGGACGGGTCGTCAGCGGTGCTTTCATCGCTGCCCACCAGACGGTTGTAAACGCCTTTGCCCAGTTCCTTGCCCAACTCCACGCCCCACTGATCGAAGGCATTGATGCCCCAGACCACGCTCTGCACAAACACTTTGTGTTCATACATCGCCACCAGTGCGCCGAGACGACGCGGGCTGATGCGTTCAACGACGAGGGTGTTGCTCGGACGGTTGCCCGGGATCACCTTGTGCGGTGCGAGTTTGTGCACTTGCTCTTCGCTCATGCCTTTTTCGCGCAACTCGGCTTCTGCTTCCGGCAAAGTCTTGCCGAGCATCAGCGCCTGGCTCTGCGACAGGCAGTTGGCGTACAGCCACTGATGGTGGTCAGCAACCGGATTGAAGCTGACGATCGGCACGATGAAATCAGCCGGGATCAGTTGCGAACCTTGGTGCAGCAACTGGTGGTAAGCGTGCTGACCGTTGCAGCCGACGCCGCCCCAGATCACCGGGCCAGTATCGGTCGACACCGGGGTGCCGTCCTGACGCACGCTCTTGCCATTGGATTCCATGTCCAGTTGTTGCAAGTGCTTGGTGATATTGCGCAGGTAGTGGTCGTACGGCAGGATCGCGTGGCTTTGCGCGCCCCAGAAGTTGCCGTACCACACACCCAGCAAGCCCAACAGCACCGGCATGTTCTGCTCGAATGGCGCAGTCTGGAAATGCTGATCCATGGTGTAGGCACCGGACAGCAATTCCTTGAAGTTGGACATGCCGATGGCCAGCGCAATCGGCAAACCGATCGCCGACCACAGCGAGTAACGACCGCCAACCCAGTCCCACATCGGGAAGATGTTTTCTTCACGAATACCGAACGCCACAGCCGCGGCGTTGTTGCTCGAGACGGCGATGAAGTGGCGATACAGCTCAGCTTCCGAACCGCCCTGCGCCAGATACCAGGCACGTGCGGCCTGAGCGTTTTTCAGGGTTTCGAGGGTGTTGAAGGATTTCGACGAAACGATGAACAGCGTGGTCTCGGCGCGCAGTTTCTGCGTCAGCTCGTGGAATTCGCTGCCGTCGATGTTTGCCAGATAGTGGCAACGTACGCCTTTTTGCGCGTACGACAGCAGTGCTTCGGAAACCAGCTCAGGGCCGAGGAACGAGCCACCGATGCCGATGTTGACCACGTCAGTGATCGGCTTCTCGGTGTAACCGCGCCACAGACCGTCGTGGATGCGGCCCACGAGGTCGGTGATCTGGTTCAGTACTTTGTGGACTTCCGGCATCACGTTGACGCCGTTGACCGACAGCTTGTCGCCCACCGGGCGGCGCAGGGCGGTGTGCAGCGCCGGGCGGCCTTCGGAGGTGTTGACGATTTCGCCTTCGAACAGCGCTTTGATCGCGCCCTTCAGATCGACTTCATTGGCCAGACCCACGAGCAGATTACGGGTCTCGGCGTTGATCAAATTCTTCGAATAATCGAGAAACAGGCCGCAGCTGCTGAGGGTGAACTGATTGAAGCGCTGCGGATCGGCGTTGAAGGCCTCGCGCATGCTGAAATCCTGCATGGCTTGGCGGTGATCTTTCAACGCTTGCCAGGCGGGCAGAGCGGTAACGTCTTGAGGAGTGAGGTAATACGCCATCGCTGCGGTTTTCCTTTTTACTTGAACGGCTTCTGAACACGGATCAGACCGGCGCGCCATGTTTGGGGGCGCGGTCAACTGCGTCTACACGATTTATCGACGCAGGGCGAATACAGTAAACCTCGCGCTGCGATCTGTCTTGACTTCTTCTGACCTGATCCCTGTACTTTTTTAACATTTAATACAGGGAGTGGCCGACAAACGGAGGGGGAGGGCGAGGTCGGGCAAGCTGAACCTCCCGGGTTGGAATCGAACGGCGGGCAGTGTGCCCGAAGGCTCTGGGGGCGGCAATACAGCTGCTATGCAATCGTTCATGCGCCGAAAACCACTGTGGGAGCGGGCTTGCTCGCGAAGGCGTCGTATCAGTCGACATGTTGGTCAACTGATAGATTGCATTCGCGAGCAAGCCCGCTCCCACAGGGGGGACTGCGGTGTTTTTAAGAGGGGGTGTCGAGATTCAGGTGCAGGTTGTCGATCAATCGCGTAGTACCGAGGAATGCGGCCAGCAGAATCACCAGATCACGGTCTTCAGCCGTCGCCGGACGCAACGTCAGCGCATGGCGGATTTCCAGGTAATCCGGACGCAGGCCCGCCGCTTCCAGCTGTTGCAGCTGGGCACTGATCAGCGTCGGGAAATCACGCTCGCCTTGCTTGATCGACTCGGCAATAGTGCTCAGCGTGCGATACACCACAGGGGCTACCGCGCGTTGTTCTTCATTAAGGAAGCCGTTGCGCGACGACAGCGCCAGACCGTCCGCAGCGCGTACGGTCGGTTCGCCGATGATCTGGATCGGCATGTTCAGGTCATGCACCAGCGCGCGGATCACCGCCAGTTGCTGGAAGTCCTTCTGACCGAAAATCGCCAGATCCGGCTGCACCATGTTGAACAGCTTGCTGACCACGGTCGCGACGCCCTCGAAGTGTCCCGGACGACTGGCGCCGCACAGGCCTTCGGACAGTTGCGGCACGCTGACCCGGGTCTGCCCGGCCATGCCGTCGGGGTACATTTCCTCAACGGTCGGCGCGAACAGCAGGGAGCAACCGGCTTCAAGCAGTTTTTCCTGATCCGCTGCCAGGGTGCGCGGGTACTTGTCGAGGTCTTCGCCGGCGCCGAATTGCAGCGGGTTGACGAAAATGCTCGCCACCACGAAGTCCACGCGTTGCGTGGCTTTGGTCACCAGGGCGACGTGGCCGCTGTGCAGGTTGCCCATGGTCGGCACGAAGCCGATGCGCTTGCCTTCACTGCGCGCGCGGGCCACGGCGGCGCGCAGTTCGCGTACGGTTTTTACGGTGTTCATGCAGAGAATCCGTGTTCGATGCCAGGGAACGTGGCAGCTTTGACTTCGCTAACGTAAGCCTTCAATGCGGACTGGATGTTGTCCTGGTCGTGCATGAAGTTTTTGACGAATTTCGGTACACGGCCGGTGATCGACAGACCGAGCATGTCGTGCAGCACCAGCACCTGGCCGTCAGTATCCGCGCCGGCGCCAATGCCGATAACCGGAATTTTCACCGCCTGGGTGATTTCCGCAGCCAGTTCGCTTGGCACGCATTCGAGCAGCAGCATGGACGCGCCAGCCTGCTCCAGCGAGATCGCATCGGCACGCATCTGCCGCGCCTGGTTTTCGTTGCGGCCCTGCACTTTATAGCCACCAAGGATGTTCACCGCTTGCGGGGTCAGGCCCATGTGCGCGCACACCGGCACACCGCGTTCGGCGAGCAGACGAATCGACTCCGCCAGCCACAGCTGACCTTCGACCTTGACCATGTGCGCACCGGCCTGCATCAGCATGGCGCTGTTCATCATGGTTTGTTCGAGGGTGGCGTTGGCCATGAACGGCAAGTCAGCCAGGATCAGGGCGTCGGTGTTACCGCGTTTGACGCACGCGGTGTGGTAGGCCATTTCTGCAGTGGTCACCGGCAAGGTGCTGTCGTGACCTTGCAGCACCATGCCGAGGGAGTCGCCCACCAGCAGCACTTCGACACCGGCTTCGTTGCAGGCGTGGGCGAAGGTCGCGTCATAGCAGGTCAGCATGGTGATTTTTTCACCTTTCTGCTTGAGGCTCTGGAGCGTGGTCAGGGTGATGGCTGGCATGTAAAAAATCCTCGTTCAGGCGCTCTGGAAACTACTGCGAGTAACGCGCGTGATTCTTCATTTACTCAGGCGCACGCTCTTTTGTCGTGCTTATAAGGCCTGGATTGCGCCCGTATGTGCCGGGTTGGCGGCAGCGGGACGCCTATAGTCGTGAGGAGAACCGAGGAAGTCAATTGCGTGTGTTACCGCATTGTTACGAGGCGAGTGTTACCGACGTTACTGATGCGATTCAGCGGCGCGGCGGGCCTGATTCGAGGAATTTTTGTCCGACAAAACCGATGTGGGGATCAACCCCCATCTGTAGGAGCTGCGGAACGCTGCGATCTTTTGATGTTGCTTTTGAAAATCAAAAGATCGCAGCCTCGTTTCACTCGACAGCTCCTACAGGAGGAGTTGTGTCAGGGGTGGGGCAGGCGTTCGAGGCCGATGAACGGGCAGGCGGCGAGCAGGTCGGCCAAGGTGCGGCCATCGGGCAGATGGAGATCCGCCGGCGCCAGTTCGGCGAGCGGATACAGCACGAACGCGCGTTCCTGAATCTGGTAATGCGGGACTTTCAGCCGTGGTTCGTCGATCAAGCGATCACCGAACAGCAGAATATCCAGATCAAGCGTACGCGGGCCCCAGCGTTCCAGACGTTCGCGGCCCTGATCATTCTCGATCGCTTGCAAGGCATCGAGCAACTGAATCGGGGAGAGCGAGCTGTCGAGCGCCGCGACCGCATTGGTGTAACGCGGTTGGCCCGGCAGCAACGAATCACTTTGATAGAAGGCCGAAACGCCCACCAGCGTGGTTTGCGGCAATTGCCCCAGCGCCTCGACGGCGCTGCGCAATTGTTCGGCGGGGTCAGCGAGGTTGCTGCCCATGCCGATGTAGATGCGTTCCATGCTTTTACTCGCCGGTCGAAGCGCTCGGGGCGCCGGCGCGTTTGCGCTTGGAACCGCCGCTGCGGCGACGTTTGCGCGGTGCGCCGCTGGCGTCATCACCTTTGCCGCTGAGGTCGCGAATCATGTCGCGACGCTCGCTTTCGTTAGCGTCCTGATAATCCGTCCACCATTCGCCGAGGCCGTCAGTCTCTTCGCCGGCGCTTTCACGCAACAGCAGGAAGTCGTAACCGGCGCGGAAACGCGGATTGTCCAGCAACAGGTCGGCGCGTTTGCCGCTGCGGCGTGGCAAGCGTTCCTGCATGTCCCAGATCTCGCGGATCGGCATGGTGAAACGTTTCGGAATCGCGATGCGCTGGCACTGTTCGGCGATCAGCTCGTGGGCGCCTTCCTGCATCGCAGGGATTGGCGGCATGCCACGTTCTTGCAAGCGCAACACGCGGGCCGGCAGGGCTGGCCACAGCAGCGCGGCAAACAGGAACGCCGGGGTCACCGGTTTGTTCTGCTTGATGCGCAGGTCGGTGTTGGTCAGAGCTTCGCTGATCAGCGTGTGGGTGTATTCCGGGTTGTGTTCCAGCGCATCGGCACTGGCCGGGAACAGCGGGGCGAACAGTTGCAGATCGACCAGCATTTCGAAGGTAATTGCGCCGTGTCCCGAGAGGAACAGCTTGAGCACTTCTTCGAACAGACGCGCCGACGGGATCTCGCGCAGCATCGGCGCCAGCTCGCGGATCGGCTGCACGGTGTGCTTCTCGATGCCGAAGTTGAGCTTGGCGGCGAAACGCACGGCTCGCAGCATGCGCACCGGGTCTTCCTGATAACGCTGCTTCGGATCGCCGATCAAGCGGATCAGGTGATTGCGGATGTCGTGTACGCCGTTGGCGTAGTCGAGGATGCGCTCGCTGACCGGATCGTAATACAGGGCGTTGATGGTGAAGTCGCGGCGTTGCGCGTCTTCTTCCAGGGTGCCGTAAACGTTGTCGCGCAGAATCCGCCCGCTTTCGTTACGCGAAGACTGATTGCTGTCTTCGTCGTCTTCATTGACCGGGTGATTGGCACGGAAGGTCGCGACTTCGATGATTTCGCGACCGAAATGGATATGCACCAGTTTGAAGCGACGGCCAATGATCCGCGCGTTGCGGAATTCGGCGCGGACTTGCTCGGGCGTGGCGCTGGTGGCGACGTCGAAATCCTTGGGCGTGATGCCCAGCAGCATGTCACGCACGCAACCACCGACCAGATAAGCCTGGTAACCGGCACCTTGCAGGCGTTCGACAATATTCACCGCATAGCGGCTGAACTGCGTTTTCTGCAGCGAATGTTGACCGCTGTTGAGCACTTCAGGGGTGCTACGGATGTGTTGCGTACGACGCACGGGAGTTCGGAATGACTGGAACAACTTCTTCAGCATGGGATGCACTGTTTGAAGGAATGTTCGGCCATACCAAAGAATGACCGCATGATGGGCGCAGATTCTAGCATTTAGTCGGGGGATGGTGTAGGAGACAGCAGCTTCGAGCTGAAAGCCGCAAGCTACAAGGGTGAACGGGGGTAAAACAGGGAGTTTTTTACAGAAGGGAGAAACTACAAGGGGAGCCGAGGCTCCCCAAGAAGTAGTTGCGTGCTCTTTTTATTATTGATTCGGGCTTCTTGTTTTTGTTGAGTGCCCTCGCCACGAAGCTTTTCCTTCGTGACCCTCCCAATCGGGAGCCAAGAGCAAACGGATTGCTTTGGTCGCTGAATTGCAGTGATCTTACGATCCAACCAGTACAGGCTCTGTCTTAGGACAGTTTTTGTTGTTCTCGGCCTGGTCGTGGGGCAAGCCCCAAATACAACGCCTCTCCAAAAGAATCAGTTAGCTGCGCCTCTCGCCGTCTTGTTTTTATTGTGCGTGAGTCGATTCGTCTTATTTTTATTGTCTTGTGCATTGCTTGTTATTGTTCTTGTACCAAACATATAGCAGGGGTCGTGCCAACTTTTGCGAAACCCCGTAAAACAAAGGGTTAGATCGATATAACCGTTTTCTCGGGGCGAAAAAAAGCCGGGGTTTCGTTACCGATAACCCCGGCTTCTGTTACGTGAAAAGACTGAGGTAACAGTTTTTTCACCTCTTCAAGCGTTACCCGCACACTCGACAGGTAACGTTCAGCTCTCGCTGGCGACCCCGGTCTTGCGCCGTGGAATGCCCAGACGCTGACGGCGTTCCCACAGACATTTACGGCTGACGCCCAGTTTGCGCGCCAGTTCGGTCTCGGTCATGTGATCCTGATGCTCAAGGACGAAGTGCTGGAAGTAATCCTCCAGCGACAGGTCTTCGGTCGGCTCATGGCTGCTGTTGCTGGCGTTACCACCGGTTTGCGGTGGCAGGCCGATGAACTCGTCGTCGTCCAGATCGCTCAGTTCAATGTCGATGCCCAACAGTTCCGCAGAGATTTCCGGGCTTTCGCTGAGAATCACCGCGCGCTCGACTGCGTTTTCCAGCTCGCGCACGTTACCCGGCCAGGAATAGTGACGAATGGCCTGTTCGGCATCGGCAGCAAATTTCAGGTCGGTACGGTTGATGCGCGCGCTCTGGCGAGCGAGGAAGGCTGTGGCGATTTCGTTGACGTCGGCACCGCGTTCGCGCAGCGCTGGCAATTTCAGGGCAATCACGTGCAGACGGTAATAAAGGTCTTCACGGAACTGGCCGATTTTCGCCAGGCTCTTCAGATCCCGGTGCGTTGCTGCGATCAGGCGTACATCGACCTTCTGCGACTGCACCGAACCAACACGGCGAATTTCGCCTTCCTGCAACACGCGCAACAGGCGGGCCTGAGCTTCCAGTGGCAGTTCACCGATCTCGTCGAGGAACAACGTGCCGCCGTCCGCCGCTTCGACCAGACCGGCACGCCCGGCGCTAGCGCCAGTGAACGCACCTTTTTCGTGGCCGAACAGTTCGGACTCGATCAGGCTTTCCGGAATGGCCGCGCAGTTCACCGAGATCATCGGTGCCTTGGCGCGTTTCGACAGATTGTGCAGGGCGCGGGCCACCAGTTCTTTACCGGTGCCGGACTCGCCCTGAATCAACACATTGGAATCGGTCGGCGCGACCTTGCGGATCTTGCTGTACAGATCCTGCATCGGCGGGCACGAGCCGATGATACCGATCTCGCCATTGCTGTTGTCGGTGGCGGGTTTGCCGCTGCCATTGGCCGGTTTGCTGGCAAGCGCTTCGCCGGCAGCCGGGGCCGATTGGCGATCACGCAGAATCCGCGCGACGGCCTGGAGCATTTCATCGTGGTCGAAAGGCTTGGCGATGTAATCCACCGCGCCCATCTTCATCGAGTCGACCGCCGAGCGCAGGCTGGCGTAACTGGTCATGATCAGCACCGGCGTGCCCTGGCCGAGCTTGATCAGCTCGGTGCCCGGCGCGCCCGGCAAACGCAGATCGCTGACGATCAGGTCGAACGTAGGAATGGTGAAGCGTTCTTGTGCTTCCTGCACTGAACCGGCTTCGCTGACCTGATACTGGTTACGTTCCAGCAGGCGGCGCAAGGCGGAGCGGATAATTGTTTCGTCTTCGACGATCAAAATGTGCGGCATTGATTCGATACTCTCGACGGTCTCAGTTCACAGCGGACGTCGCTTCGACATGACGCGGCAATGTCACCCGAATACGGGTGCCGCGTTGGCTTTGTACATCAGCCGGGCTGTCGATGGTGATTTGTCCATAATGCTCTTCAACGATGGAATAGACCAGTGCAAGGCCCAGACCGGTGCCTTCGCCAGGATCCTTGGTGGTGAAGAAGGGTTCGAACAATCTGTCCATGATGTTCTTCGGAATACCGCTGCCTTCGTCTTCGACGATCAGATCGACCGTGTGTTCGCCGGCTTCGCTTTTCACCCGTACCGCACTGTGCGGCGGCGAGGCGTCGCGGGCGTTTGAAAGCAGATTGATCAACACCTGCGCGAGCCGCTGCGGATCGCCTTCGACCCAGTGATCCGGATCGCACAGGTTGTAGAACTGCACTTCGAAATTGCGTCGGTTCAGCGCCAGCAGGCCAATCGCGTCCTGCGCCACTTCCGCCAGACAAACCGGCTCATCGCTGTGTTGATGGCTGCCAGCGTGGGCGAAACTCATCAACGACTGGACGATGCGCGATATGCGTTTGGTCTGTTCGAGAATCTGCCCGCTGATTTCCGTCAGCTCGTCGTCCTCTTCGCGCTCCTCGCGCAGGTTTTGCGCCAGACAGGCGATGCCAGTGACCGGGTTGCCGATTTCGTGGGCCACACCCGCTGCGAGGCGACCGATGCTCGCCAGCCGTTCGGAGTGCACCAGTTTGTCTTCGAGCATCTGTGTTTCGGTCAAGTCTTCGACCAGTAACACCAGACCGCTGTTACCCGGAGCGAGCGGCTCATCGATGGCCGCTTTGTGCAGGTTCAGCCAGCGGGTCTGGCCGTCGAGGGCCAGATGCTGTTTGTGCAAATGCTCGTCGGGCAGATTGATGAAGCCTTGCAACAATTCTTTCCATGGCTCGCCGATGGTGCTCAGGCGCGAACCGACCACGCGCTGCGCGGCGATCCCGGTGAGTTCTTCCATGGCCTTGTTCCACATCAGGATCTCTTGATCCTTGGCCAGCGAACAGACGCCCATCGGCAATTCTTGCAAGGTCTGCCGGTGGTAACGGCGCAAGGCATCAAGTTCGGCGGCTAAACCTGTGAGGCGCGAGTGGTAATCCTCGAGACGGCTTTCAATAAAGTGGATGTCTTCGGTGACATAGTTTTCGCCGCCCGCCTTATAAGGCAGGAAGGTTTCCACCATGTCCTGCGCCACGCTCGGGCCCATCAGGCCGGAAAGGTTGGCCTCGATGCGGTCGCGCAAACGGCGCAACGCGTACGGACGACGTTCATCGAACGGCAGATAAAGGTCACGCAACGCTTGTTCGACTTCTTTCTGCGCAGCCTTGGCGCCCAGCGGTTTCGCCAGTTGCGTGGCGAATTCCTGCGGCGAAGCAGCGTGCAGTTCGCGGCGTTGCGGGCGACGCACGTTATCCACAGCGCAGGCTTCGGCGGCGCTGGCTTCTTCGGGGCTGGCGTTGGTGAACAGCGAGATCAGCGTAAACATCAACACGTTGGCCGCCAGCGAGGCAATCGCGGCCATGTGCCAACTGGTGTCGTCGAGCACGTAAATCATGTTCAGCAGCGGGATGTAGAAACCTTGCAGATTGCCGACCAGCGGCAACAGCATGGTCACGACCCAGACCAGAATCCCCGCCAGCAGACCGGCGATAAAACCCCGGCGATTGGCGGTCGGCCAATACAGCACAGACAGCACGCCCGGGAGGAATTGCAGGGTCGCGACGAAGGCAACAATGCCAAGGTTGGCCAGATCCTGCTCGGCGCCGAGCATCAGGTAGAAACCGAAACCAGCCATGATGATCGCGACGATCAGCGCGCGGCGCGTCCACTTCAGCCAACGGTAGATATTGCCTTCAGCCGGCGGCTGATAAAGCGGCAGCACCAGGTGGTTCAGCGCCATGCCCGACAGCGCGAGCGTGGTGACGATGATCAGGCCGCTGGCCGCTGATAAGCCACCGACGTAGGCGAGCAACGCCAGCGGTTTGCTGTTGGCGGCGATGCCGATGCCGAGGGTGAAATATTCCGGATTGGTCGTCGCGCCCAGTTTCAGACCGGCCCACAAAATCAGCGGTACCGCCAGGCTCATCAACAGCAGGAACAGCGGCAAACCCCAGCTCGCACTGACCAACGAGCGTGGATTGAGGTTTTCGGTAAACGTCATGTGATACATGTGCGGCATCACGATCGCCGAAGCGAAGAACACCAGCAACAGCGTGCGCCACGGGCCTTCCTGCAATGGCGTGTGCAGCGCGGCGAGGGCGGTCTGGTTTTGCAGCAGCCACACCTCAAGTTGTTGCGGGCCGTCGAACACGCCGTACAGCGCATACAAACCGACGCCGCCGAGGGCAACCAGTTTGATCACCGATTCAAAGGCAATCGCGAACACCAGTCCTTCGTGTTTCTCGCGGGTAGCGATGTGGCGGGAGCCGAAGAAAATCGTGAACAGGATGATCAGCGCACAAAACGCCAGCGCTACGCGGCTCTGCACCGGCTCGCCAGTGAGGATGCCAATGGAATCGGCGACCGCTTGAATCTGCAACGCCAGCAACGGCAACACGCCAATCAGCATGAAGATCGTGGTCAGCGCACCGGCCCAGGTGCTGCGAAAGCGAAAGGCAAACAGATCCGCCAGCGACGACAGTTGATAGGTGCGGGTGATTTTCAGAATCGGATAGAGCAGCACCGGCGCCAGCAGAAACGCGCCGGACACGCCGAGGTAACTGGACAGAAAACCGTAGCCGTACTGATACGCGAGGCCGACCGTGCCGTAGAACGCCCACGCACTGGCGTAAACCCCCAGCGACAAGGTGTACGTCAGCGGGTGGCGAATGATCGCGCGCGGGATCATGCCCCGTTCGCTGACCCAGGCAACGCCGAACAGCACCGCCAGGTACGCGGCGCTGATCAGGATCATCTGGGTCAGGCTAAAGCTCATCGGCATCTTTTTGGCTCTGCAGGATGAAGGTCACAACAATCAGGATCAGCCAAAGCAGATAGGGGCGATACCAGGCGCCCGTAGCGTCGATCCACCAATCCATGATGGCGGGGGAAAACAGGTAGATCCCCACGACTAAAAGCAGGACCAAGCGATAGATGTACATCCCGGCCTCTCTTTTTTATGCGCGTGCCCGAAAACGTGCGGCGATGGTAACGGATGGGCGCGCGACTGCAAGTGTCGTCATAGCAGTTGCGCTTCGGGCAGGGTCAGTGTGCGCGGGATCTTCGTCGCATCCCAATGCTTGCTGCCCCAACTGAGCAATTCTTGCGGCGAGGCGTGGGCCAGTTCGGCGCCGGGATTTTGCCCCAAAGCACGCAGGGCCCGCAGCAGCAATGGCGTGGCCTGATCTGCTTCAAGCGGTGGTGAGCGATAGGACTTGCCGAGCTTGTTGCCGTCCGGTTGGGTAATCAACGGCAAGTGCAGGTAACGCGGTTGGCGCAGGCCGAGCAGTTCTTGCAGGTAGAGCTGGCGCGGTGTCGAGTCGAGCAGATCGGCACCACGGACGATGTCGGTGATGCCTTGCCACGCATCATCGAGCACCACGGCCAGTTGATAGGCGTAGAGCCCGTCACGGCGGCGAATGACGAAATCGCCGACGTCGCGACCCAAGTGCTGGCGGTACTCGCCCTGCACGCGGTCGATGAAATGGTATTCCAGCTCCGGCACGCGCAGGCGGATCGCTGCGTCTTGTTGATCATGGCCGGCGTTACGGCACAGGCCCGGATAAATGCCGTTGTACGCTTCGAGCTGTTTGCGCGAACAGGTGCAGGCGTAGGCCAGACCGTGATTGAACAGGCTGTTGAGCACGTCGGCGTAGGCGTCATGTCGATCACTCTGGCGCACCATGTCGCCGTCCCACTCGAAACCGTAGCTTTCCAGCGCCTTGAGAATCGCAGTCTGCGCGCCGGGTTCTTCACGCGGCGGATCGAGATCTTCCATGCGCACCAGCCAGCGACCACCGACTGAACGGGCGTCGAGGTAAGAGGCGAGGGCGGCTACCAGCGAGCCGAAGTGCAGATGGCCACTGGGGGTCGGGGCGAAGCGGCCGATGTAGGCGGGGGATTTTTTGGCAGTCATGGGGGCGATAAAACTTTTCAGAATTTGCGCAGATTACCCCTGTGGGAGCGGGCTTGCTCGCGAAAGCGTCGGTTCAGACAACCTGGATGTTGGATGACACACCGCATTCGGGAGCAAGCCCTCTCCCACAAAAGCAGGAACCGCAGAAACAAAAACGGAGCGTTCGCACGCTCCGTTCTTCGTTCAGGTCGAGATTACTTGCCGACCTGCTTTTCCTTGATTTCCGCCAGGGTCTTGCAGTCGACACACATGTCGGCTGTAGGGCGTGCTTCGAGGCGCTTCACACCAATCTCGACGCCGCACGAATCACACCAGCCGTACTCTTCGTCTTCGATCAGTTGCAGCGTCTTGTCGATCTTCTTGATCAACTTGCGCTCGCGGTCGCGGGCGCGCAGCTCAAGAGCGAACTCTTCTTCCTGGCTGGCACGGTCGGCCGGATCCGGGAAATTCGCAGCTTCGTCTTTCATGTGGTCAACAGTGCGGTCGACTTCCTGCATCAACTCCTGTTTCCACTTGTTCAGAACCTTGGTGAAGTGCGCGCGCATCGGGGCGCCCATGTACTCTTCACCTTTCGCCGGAACGTAAGGTTCGAAACCGCTGATCGTGGTTTGCTGCTGTTGCTTTGCTTGGGTGGGCATGAAATGGACCGCCTCTACTCTTGTAATCCATTGCGCAGGATTGCTCCATCACCGACACCTGCCGGCCCTGCGGCTGCAAGCGGGCGAACTTACCAGATCAATTCGGCCCGCGCTACTCCCGGATGTCGAGGCCCCGGCGGGTGGCGCTTGTAAAAGTCAGGCAAGCTGTGTCTGGCGGTGGTGGAGACCTGTTCAATCACTGATTTTAGTCAATCCTGGAGCGTACGCTCGTATCGTTACAGTCCAGCGTTCTTGAGGCTGTGACCGCTGCGGGTTCTCGCTCGTTCCGGCAGATGGGTAGAATCGTCTCTTTTTTTCCGTTGAAGGAAAGGCCCAATGGCTCAGCCCTACAGTGCGCGCAGTCGTGCGATCGAACCGTTTCATGTCATGGCGTTGCTGGCGCGGGCCAATGAGTTGCAGGCGGAAGGCCACGACGTGATCCATCTGGAGATCGGCGAGCCGGACTTCACCACCGCTGAACCGATCATTCGCGCAGGGCAGGCGGCGCTAACCGCCGGGAAAACCCGTTACACCGCCGCGCGCGGCATTCCTGAGCTGCGCGAGGCGATCGCCGGGTTCTATCAATCGCGCTATGGTTTGAACATCGATCCACGGCGGATTCTGATCACGCCGGGCGGTTCCGGGGCGTTACTGCTCGCCAGTGCGTTGCTGGTCGATCCCGGGAAACACTGGCTGTTGGCGGATCCGGGTTACCCGTGCAACCGCCACTTCCTGCGTCTGGTTGAAGGTGCGGCGCAACTGGTGCCGGTCGGGCCTGACGTGCGTTATCAACTGACCCCGGATCTGGTCGAGCGTCATTGGGATCACGACAGCGTCGGCGCACTGGTCGCCTCACCGGCCAATCCGACTGGCACCATCCTGACCCGCGATGAGCTGGCCGGGTTATCCACAGCCATCAAGGCCAGACACGGGCATCTGGTGGTGGACGAGATCTACCACGGCCTGACCTACGGCACCGATGCGGCGAGCGTGCTGGAAGTCGATGACAGTGCTTTCGTGCTGAACAGTTTCTCCAAGTATTTCGGCATGACCGGCTGGCGACTCGGCTGGCTGGTGGCGCCGGACGCAGCAGTCAGCGAGTTGGAAAAACTCGCGCAGAACCTCTACATCAGCGCCCCGAGCATGGCCCAGTACGCCGCGCTGGCCTGTTTCGAACCGGACACCATCGCCATTCTCGAAGAACGCCGCGCCGAGTTCGGCCGTCGTCGCGACTTCCTGTTGCCGGCCTTGCGCGAGTTGGGTTTCAACATTGCCGTGGAGCCTGAAGGCGCGTTCTACTTGTATGCCGATATCAGCCAGTTCGGCGGTGATGCCTTCGCGTTCTGTCGACATTTCCTCGAAACCGAGCACGTCGCTTTTACGCCAGGGCTGGATTTCGGTCGCTATCAGGCCAGTCATCATGTGCGTTTTGCCTACACGCAAAACCTCCCTCGCCTACAAGAAGCGGTGGAACGCATCGCGCTTGGTTTGAAGAGTTGGCAAGGCTGATGCGCTTTTATCCAGAGCTTGAAGAAGCGCGACTGATCCGTCGTTACAAACGTTTCCTCGCCGATATCGAAACGGTTAACGGTGAGTTACTGACCATTCACTGCCCGAACACCGGTTCGATGCTCAATTGTCAGGTCGAGGGCGGGCAGGTCTGGTTCAGCCGCTCCAATGACCCCAAACGCAAGTTGCCCGGTACCTGGGAAATCGGCGAAACACCGCAGGGCCGCCTGTTTTGCGTGAACACCGCGCGGGCCAACGGCCTGGTCGAGGAAGCCTTGCAAGCTGGCGTCATCACCGAGCTAAACGGCTTTACCGCGTTGAAGCGTGAAGTCGCTTACGGTCAGGAAAAAAGTCGCATCGATTTTCGCCTCGAATACCCGAGCGGCCCGGCTTACGTGGAAGTGAAAAGTGTCACGCTGGGTTTCGACGGTACGCCGGTGGCAGCGTTTCCGGATGCGGTGACCCAGCGCGGCGCCAAGCATCTGCGGGAGCTGGCGCATCTGGCGCGGGACGGGATTCGCGCGGTGCAGTTGTACTGCGTCAATCTCAGCGGGATCGAGGCGGTGCGCCCGGCCAAGGAAATTGATTCAGCGTATGCCGAAGCACTGCATGAAGCGGTCGCGTGTGGCGTCGAGGTGCTGGCGTACGGCGTGCGCTTGAGCCATGAAGAGATGGTTATCGACCGGCGCCTCGACGTGTTGCTCAACGGTTAAACATCGATCCACAGGCCTTGCGCGTCTTCGCGGCAAAGGATGGCGGTGAGTGATTGCCCGGCGCAAGGCCCGGCCACGCATTCACCGTCCTCGATCAGAAACAGTGCGCCGTGGGTGGCGCACTGAATCAGGCTGTTGCTCGGGTCGAGAAACTGGTCGGGTTGCCATTCCAGCCCCACGCCCCGGTGCGGGCAGCGATTCAGGTAGACGTAGGCCTGGCCGCTGCGGCGCACGGCGAACAGCTTGTTGCCGTCGATCTCGAAACCACGGCTTTTCGCTTCGGCCAGCTCGGCACCTGCGCAGAGAAACTTCATGACTATCCTCTAGTGTCCGCTCGTGTCCGGATATGTCCGAGCTTGACGTTTAAATGCAAACAATTATCAAATGACGGCCTTCGTCCGCAGGGCGGCTGGCAGATGCCGAGGATACTTGGCCTGTCGTCCCGATGCCCGGGAAAACCACGTTCAAGGAAGCTGTGTATGCGCCTGAGTACCCGCGTTGCTGTGCTGTGTGTCGGACTTTTCGTCAGCCACCAGGCTGCAGCGGCTGATCTGCCGCAACGTTGGGTGAGTGCCGGCGGCGCGCTGTCGGAGTGGGTTTCGGCCTTGGGCGGCGAGTCGAAACTGGTCGGCGTCGACACCACCAGTCAGCATCCGGAATCTTTGAAAGCGCTGCCGAGCATCGGCTATCAGCGCAGCCTTTCCGCTGAAGGCATTCTCAGTTTGCGCCCGGACATTCTGATCGGCACCGAAGAAATGGGCCCGCCGCCGGTACTGTCGCAAGTCAAAGCGGCCAAGGTGCAGGTGGAATTGTTCTCGGCGCAGCCCGATCTGCCGACGGTTGAGAAAAACGTGACCCGTCTCGGTCAATTACTCGGCGCTGAAGCTCAGGCCAAACAACTGCTGGCAAGTTATCAACAGCAACTCGACGCACAAAAAGTGCGGGTTGCCGACGCGCAGTCCAAGCAGAAAGCCCCGGGTGTGCTGCTCTTGCTCGGCCATGCCGGTGGCAAACCGTTGATCGCCGGCAAGGACACCGCCGCCGACTGGCTGCTGCAACAGGCGGGCGGGCATAACCTCGCGACGCACACCGGTTACAAACCGTTCTCGGTGGAATCCCTTGCCAGTCTTGATCCGGAAGTCCTGGTATTCGCCGACCGTGCCTTGACCGGTGACGCGGCGAAAGCGGCGTTGTTCAAGGAAAACCCGATTCTCAATTCAAGCCGCGCGGCGAAAACCGGGCGGGTGCTGGAGCTGGATCCGACGCTGTTGGTCGGCGGCCTCGGCCCGCGCTTGCCGGCGGCTTTGAAAACCCTGTCTGACGGTTTCTACCCGGCCAAGAGCGGCCAATGACCACACTGGTCAAACCCCGCGGCTTGTTCATCGGCCTGACCCTCCTGTGTTTGCTGGCGATCTGGCTATCGTTGGCATTGGGGCCGGTCAGCCTGCCGCTGTTCGACACGCTGCGGGCGGCGTTGCGCCTGATCGGTGTGCCGCTGGCGCCGGACGGGCTGGAACAGGCTGAGCTGATTCTCGGGCAGATTCGTCTACCGCGAACCTTGCTTGGTCTGGCGGTCGGCGGTGTGTTGGCGTTGTCCGGCGTCGCGATGCAGGGTTTGTTTCGCAATCCGCTGGCGGATCCGGGGCTGGTCGGTGTTTCCAGTGGCGCGGCGTTGGGCGCGGCGATTGCGATTGTCGGCGGCTCGTTTTTTGGCGGCATGCCTGAGTGGTTCGGGCCTTACCTGTTGTCGGTGTGCGCGTTTCTCGGCGGCCTCGGTGTGACGGCGCTGGTGTACCGACTCGGTCGCCGTAATGGCCAGACCAATGTCGCCACCATGCTGCTGGCGGGTATTGCCCTGACCGCATTGGCCAGTTCGGCGGTTGGACTGTTCACTTATCTGGCGGATGACGCGACTCTGCGCACGCTGACGTTCTGGAATCTGGGCAGCCTCAATGGTGCGAGTTACGCGCGGTTGTGGCCGTTGCTGATCATCAGCGCCGCTGTCGCCTTGTGGCTGCCGCGTCGGGCGCGGGCGTTGAATGCGTTATTGCTCGGCGAGTCGGAAGCCGGGCATTTGGGAATCGATGTCGAGAAGCTCAAGCGTGAGTTGGTGTTCTGCACGGCGCTGGGTGTTGGCGCGGCGGTGGCGGCGGCCGGGATGATCGGTTTTGTTGGCCTGGTAGTGCCGCATCTGGTGCGCTTGCTGGCGGGGCCGGATCATCGGGTGTTGTTGCCGGCCTCGGTGCTGGCGGGGGCGAGCCTGTTGTTGCTCGCCGATCTGGTGGCGCGGCTGGCGCTGGCGCCGGCGGAATTGCCGATCGGTATCGTCACCGCGTTTATCGGTGCGCCGTTCTTCCTTTACTTGCTGTTGCGAGGACGTGCCTGATGCTGCGAGCGCACAATCTGCACATCCATCGCGGCCGCAAAACGGTGCTCAGCGAAGTTTCGCTGCAACTCGAACCGGGTGAAGTGCTTGGTGTGCTCGGGCCCAATGGTGCCGGCAAAAGTACCTTGCTCGGCGCCTTGTGCGGTGAATTGAAACCGAGCGAGGGCGAAGTGTCGCTCGACGGCCAGGCGCTGACGCACTGGACGGGCACGCAACGGGCGCAACGTCTGGCCGTACTGCCGCAAGTGTCGACGCTGGATTTTGCGTTTCGCGTTGAAGAAGTGGTCGGCATGGGCCGCTTGCCTTATCAAAGCGGTCGAGTGCGCGATGACGAGATTATTGCTGCCGCACTGGCCGCCGCCGATGCCGGGCATTTGAGCGGTCGCAGTTATCTGGCGTTGTCCGGCGGCGAACGTCAGCGCGTGCATCTGGCGCGGGTGTTGGCGCAACTGTGGCCGGGGCAGGCCGGGCAAACGTTGTTGCTGGACGAGCCGACGTCGATGCTCGATCCGCTGCATCAACACACCACGTTGCAGGCCGTGCGCGAGTTCGCTGATCGCGGCACTGCGGTGTTGGTCATCCTGCATGATCTGAATCTGGCGGCGCGCTATTGTGATCGGGTGTTGCTGCTCGAAGGCGGGCGCCCGGTCGCGCTGGATACGCCGGAGCAAGTGCTGCGTCCGGACGCACTCAAAGCGGTGTTCGGTCTGGAAGTATTGGTGCAACCGCACCCGGAGCGTGGGCATCCGCTGATCATCGCCCGCTGAGTTTTTCATCGAGGTGAGTGCATGCGCGCAATCTGGTTGTTGGCGGTGTTGTGGTTGGCGGGGTGTCAGCATGTGGCTGTGGCGCCGCCGCCCGCTGGAGAAATTCTTGATCTGCGCAACGGTCAAGTGCTGACGGCGCAGCAATTGCTGATGCGACTGGCCGAGCCTGAGCGTGTGATCGTCGGCGAGCAACATGACAATGCCGATCATCACGCGGTGCAGTTGTGGTTATTGCAGGCACTCGGCGAGCAACGGCCGCAGGGCAGTCTGTTGCTGGAAATGCTCACGCCGGAGCAGCAATCGAAAGTTGATCAAGTGCGCCGTGCCGCAGCGCCGCCCGCAGATCTGCCTGCCGCATTGGCTTGGCAGGATGGCTGGGACTGGAATCTCTACGGGCCGATCGTTCGTTTCGCGCTCACGCAACCGTATCCGCTGCTGGCGGCAAATCTCGACACCGCCGAAATCCACACCTTCTACCGCAACCCGCCGGTTTTGAAGGGGGAGCGTAGCAATGCCGCCTCGGTAAAAAGCACGTTGCTTGAGCAGATCAGTGATTCGCACTGTGGCCTGCTTCCGGAATCACAAATGCCGGCGATGCTGGCGGTGCAGCAACAGCGTGATCGGCGTATGGCTGAGCGTTTGCTGGCCGCGCCGACGCCTTCGCTGTTGCTGGCCGGTGCCTGGCATGCGCGCAAGGATGTCGGTGTGCCGGTGCATGTCGAGGATTTGGGCGCCACTGAGGCACCGACGGTTTTGATGTTGGCAGAGCAGGGCAGTGAGGCGACTGCGGCAATGGCCGATTACGTCTGGTTCACTCCTGTCACGCCGAAGCAGGATTACTGCGAGCAAATGCGCAAACAGTTCGGCAAATGACTTTTCCACAGGCAAAAAAAGACCCGGTAAAAACCGGGTCAAATAACCGTGATTAGCCTGATGAGGAGATAATCTGAGAGTCCGAACCAAGGGCTTTTCAGAATATCGACTGATCTCGCGACCAGTTGTGATAATCATAGCGATTCTCATTACCGAGTCAACACCTGATTCTGGATTTATTTGATTTAGTCTGTGAAATGGCCGGAACGCCCCGCAAACAAAGGACTTGAGCGTTAACCATTAGTCGACGTCAACTGGGTGATCTGCCGGTTGAGCTGGCCGATGCGCCGCGCCATGCTCTCGATCAGGCTGTGAGCGATCTTTGGATTGCTGCGGGTCATGCTCAAAAATTGATCACCGGGGATCAGCATGATGGTACTCGGCTCACGGGCGATCACCGTGGCGTTGCGCGGCTCGCGGGTGAACACCGCCATCGCGCCGAAAATTTCATCCTTGGGTACTTCGCCGACTTTCTGCCCATCAACAAACGCTTCGGCGTGCCCGTCGATGATCACGAAGACATGATCAGCGGCGTCACCTTGTTGAATCAGGATTTCGCCGGCCTCGACCCGTTTGAAACCATTGGTGCTACGAAACTCGCGCGGCTTCAGTTCTGCTACGGCGTGGGCCAGTATCGCGGTGTGCCCCAGCAGGTATTCGAGAAATTGCTCAGCCCGAGCGGGCTCTGCATACAAATGCTGAAACAGATCACGGCGCCGATAAGGCAGAAGACGCAGGGCGCCGTCACTGCTCAAGCGGCAATCCATCCAGGCTTCGCCACGTTGCAGACCGATCAAGTCGCCTTCCTGCCAATAGAACAGGGCTCGACCAGCGATACTTCCGCTGATCACGCCTTCGTTGAGCAGAAATAGCTGATCACTCGGCAGTTGCCCCAGCAAATCCTCAGTCGCCTCGACTTCAATCTCCAAACCGCACGGCTCAAGGCCTTGCAGCCATTGCGCGGGCAGAGTCTGCAAGCGATTGATCAGCGCATCCACTGGCGCCGATTGTTCCCCCAGCAAATACATAGCGGTCAGTTCTTGTGGCGCGCGGAGATGGCGTCGAGTTGCTTGTTCAACGCGTCTTTGCGCTCGGCGGGAATGTCGTTCCAGTGCACGTCCATCAGCGCGCCTTCGATCGCATACAACAACACCTTCGATGCGCGAAACCCGCGGGTACGCACGGCCCGGTAGGCGTCCACCGCGCCCAGGCGACGCAAGTCCGAGGCGCTGTGGATGCCCACAGCATGCAGCCATTGCGCCGACGTCTTGCCAAGATTCTTCAGGTGTTGCAGTTCATCATTCATCAAGCCTCCTTGCGACGGCCGAACGGTGCGTGGGCGAGCTTCTCAGGAGTGTAGCCATCAGTAGGAAAAGCGTGGTTGTTTGGTCGGATTCGACGCAAAAGCTTCTAAGAAAGGGGCTGCAAACGCAGAAAGGCGGGAAGAAACGCGGAAACAAATGTGGGAGCGGGCTTGCTCGCGAAGGCGTCGTATCAGTCACCGGATGTATCGACTGACACTACGCCTTCGCGAGCAAGCCCGCTCCCACAAGGGCCGATCAAGAATATCAGCGAGTGCGATAACGCAAACGCGTACCAAAATTCATCGACATCAAAATCTCGTCCGCACTCAACTCCGCCGGGAAATACGCGCCGGAAATCTGCGCATGAGCGAGGCTCGCCCCTTCAAGCGATGCATTACGGAAATCAATCCCGCGCAAATCAGCAGAACGGAAATACGCGTCACGGAAATCCACGCCGTCGGCATTCAGCTCGCGCAGATCGAGACCGCGAAAATCGCCGCCGACCATGTCGATCGGGCCGTCCTGCGGGCGTTCCTTGTTGAAACCAGTGATGTCGTCTTTATGCAGCAAGGCATACAGCGGGGTGTCGAGAAGTTTCGGCTGGCTCATGTCACATCACCTGTTGGTTTTATGACGCCAGTATAGTGCCACTATTTGACGGCCGTGAAGCAAGCGAGGGCTTCACGGCCGAAATAGTTTCTTACAGGCCCGGCAGGCGCTGACGGATCTGTGCGACCACAGTATCGAGGGTGCCGGATTCGTTGGTCTGCACGCGTTTGCTGCGCAGAATTTCTTCCGGCGTCAGCGCTTCACGATTGGCTTGTTGCGCTTCAATCACGGCCAGCGTGGCGTCGGACGGATCCTGTTTGTCGGCCTGACGCATCGCCAGCCAGCTCTCGATCACCGCTTGCGGCGCGTTGCAGTCGAGGATCAGGAACGGCGTGCCAGTGGCTTCAGCAATTCTCGCCGCGTTGTCGCGTTGTTCGCGCTTGAGGTAAGTCGCGTCGATGACCACCGGGAAACCGGCGTGCAGGATCACTTCAGCGATTTCATGCAGACGCGCGTAAGTCGCGGTGCTGGCGTCGGCGCTATAAATGCCGGCCTGTACATCATTGGCAACGGTTTGCTCGCCGAACAGACGCTTGCGCTCAACGTCGGAACGCAGGCGAATGGCACCCAGTGCTTCAACCAGACGCATGGCCACGTGGCTCTTGCCGACAGCAGAAACGCCGTGAGTGATGGCCATGAAACGCGAAGGAATGGTGCTGTAACTTTCCGCCAGATTGGCGTAGTTGCGGTACTGACGCAGGGTGGTCGCGCGCTGCACCGGAGTCGCGTCGGCCGGCATGCTGAACAGCGCCACTTTTGCGCGAACCATTGCACGGTAGGCTTTATAGAAGTTCAGCACTTCCAGACCCTGGTAATCGCCGGTCAGCTCCAGGTACTGGCTGATGAAGCGGCGCGCGAGGGATTTCAGGCCACGGTCTTCCAGGTCCATCGCGAGGAAACCGGTGTCGGCCCAGACGTCAGTGAAACGGAAAGGCTCGTTGAATTCGATGCAGTCGAAGATCACCACTTTGCCGTCGATGACGGTAGCGTTGCCGAGGTGGATGTCACCGTGACATTCACGGGTGAAACCGTCGGCCTTGCGCTGGGTGAACAGCGGCTTGAGGCGCTCGAAGCTGCTTTCGGCCCAGGCTTTCAGTGCGTCGAGTTGCAGCAGGTCATTTTTGTCGCTGAGGAACGGCAGGATTTGTTCGAAGTTTTGCGACACCGGCGCCATCACGCTTTCCGGGGTGCCAGCATCGTGTTCGGCCGGGACTTTTGGCGCGGTGAGGTGGAAGTGCGCGATCTGCTGCGCCATCTCATCAATGTGCTGGGTGGTCAGCTCGCCATTCGCTTGCAGGGTGCTGAGCAAACCGGTCTGCGGGAACTGGCGCATTTTCAGCAGGTATTCGATGGCCGGGCCGTCACCGCCCAGTTGCGGTGCTTCGACGCTGCCGGTGACTGGCAACACTTCCAGATACAAATCATCGGTCAGGCGCTGGTTCAGGCGCAGTTCTTCGGCGCAAAAGTGCGCGCGCGATTCGAGGCCGGTGAAGTCGAGGAAGCCGAAATTCACGGGCTTCTTCACTTTATAAGCAAACGGACCGGTGAGGATTACCCACGAGATGTGCGTTTCGATGACCTGAAACCCTTCGACAGGGTGCGGGTAGAGGGCCGGGTTTTGCAGGGCAGCGATCAGTGACTGGCTCACGGGCGATCCTTCAGAGAGGGGGGAAATTCGAGGCGGCTATTATGGCCGCTCGCCAGCCTGACGCAAACCTCGGAGCGCTCCTGTTGAGGATGAATAAAGTGCGTATAATCCGCCGCCATGACTCGAACTCGATCTCCCCGTACCAAGAAAAAACCACCTTCCAAGGGCCTTAGCCCGTGGTTGAGCTGGGCCATTAAACTCAGTCTGGTCGGCCTTGTCGTGCTGGCCGGCTTCGCCGTTTACCTCGATGCCGTGGTGCAGGAGAAGTTCTCCGGCAAGCGCTGGACCATCCCGGCCAAGGTTTACGCGCGCCCGCTTGAGCTGTTCGTCGGACAGAAGCTCAGCAAGGACGATTTCCTCACTGAACTCGATGCCCTCGGCTATCGCCGCGAAGCCGTGAGCAACGGCCCCGGTGCTGCTGCGGTCAATGGCAACACGGTTGATCTGAACACCCGTGGTTTCCAGTTCTATGAAGGCCTGGAAAAACCGCAACCGGTGCGCGTGCGCTTCTCCGGCGATTACGTCGCCGAGTTGTCGGCGACCAACGGTTCCAAGCTGTCGGTGGTGCGTCTTGAACCGCTGATGATCGGCGGCATTTATCCGAAAAATCTTGAAGACCGCATTCTGATCAAACTTGATCAAGTGCCGCCGTACCTGCTCGAAACCCTGGTGGCTGTCGAAGACCGCGATTTCTACAGCCACTGGGGCGTGTCGCCGAAGTCGATTGCCCGCGCTGTCTGGGTCAACACCTCGGGCGGAAAAATGACTCAGGGCGGCAGTACGCTGACCCAGCAGTTGGTGAAAAACTTCTACCTGACCAGCGAACGCAGCCTGACCCGCAAGCTCACCGAAGCGATGATGGCGATGCTGCTGGAGCTGCATTACGACAAAAAAGAAATTCTTGAGGCCTACCTCAACGAAGTCTTTGTCGGTCAGGACGGTCAGCGTGCGGTGCACGGTTTCGGTCTGGCCAGCCAGTTCTTCTTCGGCCAGCCATTGTCCGAGCTGAAGCTGCATCAGGTTGCGCTGCTGGTCGGCATGGTCAAAGGCCCGTCCTATTACAACCCGCGTCGCAACCCGGAACGCGCACTTGAGCGTCGTAACCTGGTGCTCGACGTGCTTGAGCAACAAGGTGTAGCGACCGCCGAGCAAGTCGCAGCGGCGAAGAAAATGCCACTGGGTGTGACCACGCGCGGCAAACTGGCCGACAGTTCCTTCCCGGGCTTTATCGATCTGGTCAAACGTCAGTTGCGTGAAGACTATCGCGACGAAGACTTGACCGAAGAAGGCCTGCGCATTTTCACCAGTTTCGACCCGATTCTGCAGATGAAGGCGGAAGCCTCGGTCAACGACACTTTCAAACGTCTGTCCGGGCGCAAAGGCTCCGACGATGTTGAAGCGGCGATGGTCGTGACCAACCCGGAAACCGGCGAAGTGCAGGCGATGATCGGCAGCCGTCAGGCCAGTTACGCAGGCTTCAACCGCGCGCTCGATGCCGTGCGGCCGGTGGGTTCGTTAATCAAACCGGCGGTGTACCTGACCGCGCTGGAAAAACCGAGCAAGTACACGCTGACCAGTTGGTTGTCGGATGACCCGTTGTCGGTCAAAGGCGCGGACGGTCAGGTGTGGAAACCGCAGAACTACGATCGTCGCTCCCACGGCACGGTGTTCCTTTATCAGGGTCTGGCGCATTCCTACAACCTGTCGACCTCGCGCCTGGGTCTGGAAGTCGGTGTGTCGAACGTGCTGAAAACCCTCGGGCGCCTCGGCGTAACCCGTGAGTTCCCGGCGTTCCCGTCGATGTTGCTGGGGGCCGGCGGCATGACCCCGATCGAAGTGGCAACCATGTACCAGACCCTCGCCAACGGCGGTTTCAACACGCCGATGCGCGGGATTCGCAGCGTATTGACCGCCGAGGGCGAACCGCTCAAGCGTTATCCGTTCCAGATCGAGCAGCGTTTCGATCCGGCGTCGATCTACCTGATCCAGAACGCCATGCAACGCGTGATGCGTGAAGGTACCGGTAGCTCGGTTTACAACGTCTTGCCGAAAACCCTGACGCTGGCGGGCAAGACCGGTACCAGTAACGATTCGCGGGACAGCTGGTTCGCCGGCTTCAGCCAGGACTTGCTGGCCGTGGTCTGGCTGGGTCGCGACGATAACGGCAAGACGCCGTTCACCGGCGCCACCGGTGCATTGCAGGTCTGGACCAGTTTCATGCGCAAGGCCGACCCGCTGCCGCTGGACATGCCGCAACCGGACAACATTGTTCAGGCATGGGTGGATTCGCGCACCGGACAAGGCTCCGATGCCAACTGCCCGGGCGCGGTGCAGATGCCGTATATTCGCGGCAGCGAACCACCACCCGGCGCCGCGTGCGCAAGCGAAACGCCTGCTTCCGGCGAGTCGGTGATGGATTGGGTCAAGGGCTGGATGAATTAAGCAAAGAGGGTTTCAAGTGAACAAGTGGTTGATTCCAGCGGTGACCGCCGTGGCTTTGCTCAGCGGCTGCTCTACCGTACAGCGTGGTTCGATTCCGGTGGTTGATTCCGGGACTGCGGTGTCCAACAGCGAACGTATTTCGGCCAATGGCGGTTTCCGTCAAACCACGGTGAAGCGTCCTGCGCAGGGCCAGACTCAGGCCATTCCGCAGGGTGATACCGGCGTGGTGGTGATGGTGCCGGGTGGCGGCGCTGCCGTGTCGACGCCGATCAGCTCTTCGCCGATCGTGCCCGGCCCGGCGTCCGGCGGTATCACGGCGGGGCCTTACAACCCTGCGCCAGTCGAGTCGGCGCCGGTCAATACCGGCACCTACAACATGCCGTCGACGCCGAGCGGGATTCCGTCGGCCAGCAGCGGCGGCGGTTTATCGGCTGACGAGCAACTGGACGGCCCGGTGCTCGCCTTGCTGACCACTGCGCAACAGCAACAGGCCGGTGGCGACCTCAACGGTGCGTCCTCCAGCCTCGAGCGTGCGCAACGTGTCGCGCCGCGTGAGCCGCAAGTGCTTTATCGCCTCGCGCAGGTACGCATGGCTCAAGGCGATGCACCGCAAGCCGAGCAGTTCGCCCGTCGCGCCCTGACCATGGCCAATGGTCGTCCGGATCTGCAGGCGAGCCTGTGGGAATTGATCGCGCAGTCCCGTGAGAAACAAGGCGATTCCGCCGGCGCCGCTCAGGCCCGTCAGAAGGCCAAGGTTTCGCTGTGATGGATGCACGGTTCCCGAAAATCGCCGATCAGTTACTGCTGATCGAGCGCGAACTGCGCACACAGGGCTGGTGGGATGAGGTGCAGCCGTCGGCAGAAGCCTTGAGCAGTGTCGAACCGTTTTCGGTCGATACGCTGGACTTCGAACAATGGCTGCAATGGATCTTCCTGCCGCGCATGAAAATGATCCTCGAGCAGGATCTGCCACTGCCGAATGCCTCGGGCATTCAGGAAATGGCCGAGATGGTCTTCGCCCAGCGCAACCTGGGTGGCAAGGATCGTCAACTGCAGGTGCTGCTCAAAGAGTTCGACCTGCTGATCACCGCCTCACGTTAACCCCGATCCTTTTCGGGGCCCGGTAACTCCGATCCTGTCGGCGTGTACACCGGAAACTGTAGGAGCTGCCGAAGGCTGCGATCTTTTGATCCTGTTTTAAAAACAACATCAAAAGATCGCAGCCTTCGGCAGCTCCTACACATATCTATTCACAATTCTGTGCAATCTGTTTCTGCGCCTCAACAATCCGCTCCTGACGCTGCGCATCATCCAGCCGTCGCATCTGTCCCTCCACTTCCTCCCTCAAACGCGGATTGTTCTGCAACTGCGCAAGGTTCGTCCGTGCCTGCTGACAAAACTGCTTGAGCTGCGCCTGTTGATCCGCGACCTGTTTCTTCACCTTGTCATCAATCGCCTTCTGATTGCCCAGCACGCCGCTGCCCGGCATTGGCGCCGGTTTGGGCGGGGGCGAGGAGGGCGTCTGTAACGTCGTCGACGGCTGGCCCGCTGGCGGCTGCGCATCGAAATGCGTGACACCTTGGGCGTCGACCCATTTGTAGATCTGAGCGGCCATGCACCAGGGGCTGAGGCCGATCAGCAGGGTGAGGAGGAGCGTTCGCATGCTGATTCCTTGGCAAAATTGCGCAATTGACGCTAACAGAGTAGCGGTTTTCAGGTTTTTTCTTGCGTTCTCATGTGCTTACCCACAATTAGTGACATAGACAGCTTGACTTGGAGAGGGCGAAACAGAAGAATCCAAAGTCCGCTGTAGAGGGACTGCCAGAAGCAGACCCACTCGGTAGATCATGAGGCGCACATCCGCGCCGACCTGTTACACCCGCAACGCGTTACCTCGCGCTGGGTGGGAAAGGCCCGCAACACTGGGACGATCCCAATACTTGCTCAGTCAGTGCTGACGTAGTCGGCGACCACCGTCGCTCATGCTCTGCCGAGAAGTAAACCTATTAAGACCCGCCCCTTTTTTGTGGACGGTATTCTGGCGTTTTAGAGGTGAACAACGTGGAGCTTTTATCTGGCGGTGAGATGCTCGTCCGCTTTTTGCGTGACGAAGGCGTCAAATATATCTACGGGTACCCGGGTGGTGCTCTCCTGCATGTTTACGATGCCCTGTTCAAAGAACCGGAAGTGAATCACATCCTGGTTCGTCACGAACAAGCGGCAACCCATATGGCTGACGGCTACGCCCGTGCCACCGGTAAAGCCGGCGTGGTATTGGTGACTTCCGGTCCAGGCGCCACAAACGCCATCACCGGTATCGCCACGGCCTATATGGACTCGATTCCAATGGTGATCATTTCCGGTCAGGTGCCAAGCACCATGGTCGGCACCGACGCGTTCCAGGAAACCGACATGATCGGTATCTCCCGGCCGATCGTGAAGCACAGCTTCATGATCAAGCACGCTTCGGAAATCCCGGAAGTCATGAAGAAGGCCTTCTACCTGGCGCAATCCGGTCGTCCGGGCCCGGTCGTGGTCGATATCCCGAAAGACATGACCAACCCGGCCGAGAAATTCGAATACATCTTCCCGAAGAAAGCCAAGCTGCGTTCCTACAGCCCGGCCGTTCGCGGTCACTCCGGGCAAATCCGCAAGGCAGCCGAAATGCTCCTCGCGGCCAAGCGCCCAGTGCTTTATTCCGGTGGCGGCGTGATCCTCGGCAACGGTTCCGCACCGCTGACCGAACTGGCGAAAATGCTTAACCTGCCCGTGACCAACACCTTGATGGGCCTGGGTGGTTTCCCCGGCACTGATCGTCAGTTCATCGGCATGCTCGGCATGCACGGCAGCTACACCGCCAACCTGGCGATGCACCATGCTGACGTGATCCTCGCGGTCGGCGCGCGTTTCGACGATCGCGTGATCAACGGCCCGGCGAAGTTCTGCCCGAACGCCAAGATCATCCACATCGACATCGACCCGGCTTCGATTTCCAAGACCATCAAGGCCGACGTGCCTATCGTTGGTCCGGTTGAGAGCGTCCTGACCGAAATGGTCGCGATCCTCAAGGAAATCGGCGAGACCCCGAACAAGGAGTCCGTGGCCAGTTGGTGGAAGCAGGTTGATGAATGGCGCGGTGATCGCGGCCTGTTCCCTTATGAAAAGGGCGACGGCAGCGTGATCAAACCGCAGACCGTGATCGAAACCCTCTGCGAAGTGACCAAGGGCGATGCCTTTATCACTTCCGACGTGGGCCAGCACCAGATGTTCGCTGCGCAGTACTACACGTTCAACAAGCCGAATCGTTGGATCAACTCCGGTGGTCTGGGCACCATGGGCTTCGGTTTCCCGGCGGCCATGGGCATCAAGTTGAGCTTCCCGGATGACGACGTTGCCTGCGTGACTGGCGAAGGCAGCATCCAGATGAACATCCAGGAACTGTCGACCTGCCTGCAATACGGCTTGCCAGTGAAAATCGTCATCCTGAACAACGGTGTTCTGGGGATGGTTCGTCAGTGGCAGGACATGAGCTACGGCAGCCGTCACTCGCACTCCTACATGGAATCGCTGCCTGACTTCGTCAAGCTGGCTGAAGCCTACGGCCACGTCGGCGTACGCATCACCGAATCGAAAGATTTGAAGTCGAAGATGGCAGAAGCGTTCGCCATGAAGGATCGTCTGGTGATCATCGATGTTTCGGTCGACACCAGCGAGCACGTCTATCCGATGCAGATCAAAGACGGCTCCATGCGCGATATGTGGCTGAGCAAGACGGAGCGTACTTAATCATGCGGCACATTATTTCCTTGCTTCTGGAAAACGAACCCGGCGCTTTGTCTCGCGTAGTCGGCCTGTTCTCGCAGCGCAACTACAACATCGAAAGCCTGACCGTGGCCCCGACCGAAGACCCGACCCTGTCGCGTCTGACGCTGACCACCGTTGGCCACGATGAAGTCATCGAGCAGATCACCAAAAACCTGAACAAGCTGATCGAAGTGGTCAAGCTGGTGGACCTGTCGGAAAGTGCTCACATCGAGCGCGAACTGATGCTGGTCAAGGTCAAGGCCACTGGCGCCCAGCGCGCCGAGATCAAACGCACCACCGATATTTACCGTGGACAGATCGTCGACGTCAGCGCCAGCGTGTATACCGTTCAACTGACCGGTACCAGCGACAAGCTCGACAGCTTCATTCAGTCCATCGGCACCGCATCGATTCTGGAAACCGTCCGCAGCGGCGTGACCGGCATTGCCCGCGGCGACAAAGTACTCAGCATCTAAACCAAATTAGCGAATGGCCTGAACGGCCTGGATATATAGGGGAATTTCATGAAAGTTTATTACGAAAAAGACTGCGACCTGTCGATCATCCAGGGCAAGAAAGTTGCCATCATCGGTTACGGTTCCCAGGGCCACGCTCAAGCGTGCAACCTGAAAGACTCCGGCGTTGACGTTACTGTTGGTCTGCGTAAAGGTTCGGCCACCGTTGCCAAAGCTGAAGCTCACGGCCTGAAAGTGACTGACGTTGCTTCCGCTGTTGCGGCTGCCGACCTGGTCATGATCCTGACCCCGGACGAGTTCCAGTCTTCGCTGTACAAGAATGAAATCGAGCCGAACATCAAGAAAGGCGCCACCCTGGCCTTCTCCCACGGCTTCGCGATTCACTACAACCAGGTTGTTCCGCGTGCCGACCTCGACGTGATCATGATCGCGCCGAAAGCACCAGGCCACACCGTACGTTCCGAGTTCGTGAAAGGCGGCGGTATCCCTGACCTGATCGCGATCTACCAGGACGCCTCGGGCAACGCCAAAAACGTTGCACTGTCCTACGCTGCTGGCGTTGGTGGCGGTCGTACCGGCATCATCGAAACCACCTTCAAGGACGAGACTGAAACCGACCTGTTCGGCGAACAAGCCGTTCTGTGCGGCGGTACCGTTGAGCTGGTTAAAGCCGGTTTCGAAACCCTGGTTGAAGCTGGCTACGCGCCGGAAATGGCCTACTTCGAGTGCCTGCACGAACTGAAGCTGATCGTTGACCTCATGTACGAAGGCGGCATCGCCAACATGAACTACTCGATCTCCAACAACGCCGAATACGGCGAGTACGTGACTGGCCCGGAAGTGATCAACGCCGAGTCCCGTCAGGCCATGCGCAATGCCCTGAAACGTATTCAGGACGGCGAATACGCCAAAATGTTCATCAGCGAAGGCGCAACCGGCTACCCTTCGATGACCGCCAAGCGTCGTAACAACGCCGCTCACGGTATCGAAATCATCGGCGAGCAACTGCGCTCCATGATGCCGTGGATCGGTGCCAACAAGATCGTCGACAAAGCCAAAAACTAAGTCGTCCTTCTTGTACGGAAAACGCGGCCTCGGCCGCGTTTTTTCGTTTGAGCCGGTGGTTCTGGTATAAAGCTGCAGCGTTTGTGGCCGAACTGTCGTCCTCAAGCACCTGTCGAAATTTCTCCAAACCGTTGCAAGGTAATGTCCATGAGCGAACGTCCCGAAGAGCCGAACAAGGCTTCTGACGCCGAAAGCCTGCTGCCCATCGATGAACATATCGAAGAAGGGCACGACGCAGAAGGTCGTAAAGTCCGGCATCGTGGTATCTATCTGCTGCCGAATCTGTTCACCACTGCGAACCTGTTCGCAGGGTTTTACTCCATCATCAACTCGATGAGCGCACAGGCGGCATTGAGTGCCGGGGATTCCGTCAACGCGAGCAAGTATTTCGCCTTTGCCGCAATCGCGATTTTCGTCGCCATGGTGCTCGACGGCCTCGACGGTCGTGTGGCGCGCATGACTAATACGCAAAGTGCCTTCGGCGCCGAGTACGACTCGCTGTCGGACATGGTCGCGTTCGGTGTCGCACCGGCGCTGCTGGCCTTCGGTTGGGCGTTGGGTGATATGGGCAAGGTCGGCTGGATGGTCGCCTTCATCTATGTCGCGGGCGCGGCATTGCGTCTGGCGCGCTTCAACACCCAGGTCGGCACGGCAGACAAGCGCTATTTCATCGGTCTGGCCAGTCCGGCAGCGGCGGGTGTGGTGGCGGGTATTGTCTGGGCGTTCAGCGATTACGGCATTCAGGGTTCGAAGATGTCGTTCCTCGTTGCGCTGATGGTTGCGGCGGCCGGCATGCTGATGGTCAGCAACATCAAGTACAACAGCTTTAAAGAGCTGGACTTGAAAGGGCGCGTGCCATTCGTGGCGATTCTTGCCGTGGTGCTGGTGTTTGCCGTTGTGTTCAGCGATCCGCCGCGCATTCTGCTGTTGGTGTTCCTCGCCTATGCAGCATCCGGCCCGGTGCAATACTTGTTGCACCTTCGTCGGCACAAAAAAGCCGAGTGATGTAATTTCACGCATACTCCGCAGTCTATGGGTGCATCTGTCCTCCAAAGCTGCGGAGTTGTCATGCTGATCAAAATCCCCAAAGCGTCTGACTGCAACGAGTCGGATGTCACGCCTGAATCCATTTATCTCTCGCGCCGCCAATTGCTCGGTGCCACTGCTGCCGGTATCGCCGTCAGTAGCCTGCCGCGTTGGGCCAATGCCGAGGATGCCGCTCGGTACGCCGATGTCGAACCCGGTAAAGCGCCTGCCTGGTTTAACGAGAAGCTGTCCTCTACTAAATGGGGAGCAGTCAACGTCAAGGATGAGGCGATCACGCCTTTTAAAGACGCCACTCACTACAACAACTTCTACGAGTTCGGCACCGACAAGGGGGATCCGGCGGCAAATGCCGGCTCGCTGAAAACCGAACCGTGGAGTGTGGTGATAGACGGGGAGGTGGGTAAGCCGGGGCGATATGCGCTGGAAGACTTCATGAAACCGTATCAACTGGAAGAGCGAATCTATCGCCTACGCTGTGTAGAGGCGTGGTCGATGGTGATTCCGTGGATCGGTTTTCCAATCTCGGCGTTGCTCAAGCAAGTCGAGCCAAACGCTAATGCCAAGTACATCCGCTTTGAAACTCTGCAGGATCCCAAAACCATGCCGGGGCAGCGCTCCGGTTTTGCCTTGATCGACTGGCCGTATGTAGAAGGCTTGCGTCTGGATGAGGCGATGAATCCGTTGGCGATTCTGGCGGTGGGCATGTATGGCCGCGAGTTACCAAATCAGAACGGCGCGCCGCTTCGTTTAGTGGTGCCGTGGAAGTATGGCTTCAAGAGCGTCAAATCCATCGTGCGTATCAGTCTGGTTAGCGAGCAGCCGAAAACCACTTGGCAAAGCATTGCGGCGGATGAGTATGGGTTCTACGCGAACGTGAATCCAACGGTTGATCACCCACGCTGGACGCAGGCACGGGAGCGACGGTTGCCGAACAGCCTGTTCAAACCGAACGTGCGCGATACGCAGATGTTCAACGGCTACTCGGATGAAGTCGCTTCTTTATATACAGGGCTCGATCTGCGGAAGAACTACTGATGCGCTTTCCGTTATGGCGTATAGGCGTTTTCATTGCGGCAGCGATCTGGCCGATGCTCTGGTTGTATCAAGCGCTTGAGGATTTGCTCGGCCCTGATCCCGGCAAAGTGTTGGTCGATCGGCTGGGGTTGGGAACCTTGGTGTTGTTGCTGATTACCCTGAGCATGACGCCGATGCAGAAACTCACCGGTTGGGCGGGGTGGATTGCGGTTCGCCGGCAGTTGGGGCTTTGGTGTTTCGCCTATGTGGTGTTGCACCTGTGCAGTTATATGGCGTTTATCCTGGGGTTTGATTGGTCGCAGCTGGCGGTCGAGTTGCGCAAGCGGCCTTACATAATAGTAGGGGCGTTGGGTTTTCTAGGATTGTTGGCGTTGGCGGTGACGTCCAATCGCTACAGTCAGCGGCATTTGGGCTCGCGCTGGAAGAAGCTGCATCGCCTGGCGTACGTAATTCTGGGTTTGGGTTTGCTGCATATGCTGTGGATCGTGCGCGCTGATCTTGAGGAATGGGCGATCTATGCCTTTATAGGTGCAGTGCTTCTGATACTGCGTATTCCGCCCGTGACGCGGCGTATCCCGCGTTTGCTGGCCAAAAAGCCGGTTTTGCAAGAAAAGCGAAATTAACGGTTGACGGCAGATCCCAGGCGTCTATAATTCGCCCCACTTCCGGCGCAGTCGAAACGGAAAACTCCTTGAGATTCAATGAGTTGCGCAGTTTTCGACGGCAGGTTGCTTG
>NZ_JAGYHF010000012.1 GCF_018336155.1 Pseudomonas rustica
AGGACGCCATCGCCAGCAGGCTAGCTCCCACAGAGAATTACAGTCATTCACTGAGAAGTGGCCTGTCGGTACTGGCGAGGGGTAAAGCCTGTAGAGGCCTTGAACTGGCGAGTGAACGCACTGTGATCGGTGTACCCGCATTGCAGCGCAACGTCAGTGATCGGCAAATCGCTATGCAACAAGCGATGCGCATGCTCCAGCCGCACCTTCTGGATCATCTGCCGAGGCGTCAAATGGAACACGCGCTTACAGTAACGCTCCAGTTGCGCAACGGAAATACCAGCAATCCGGGTCAATTCCACCAAAGTCACCCGACGATTGAAATTCGCCCGAATGTGCTCATCGACAGCCGCCAATCGCTCAAACGCCGGATGCGTTTCACTGGCCGATTGCAGATCCACCGAAATCCCCGCCAGCCCAATAATCACCCCGTCACGGTTATACAGCGGCTGTTTGTGCGTCAGGCACCAGCCCGGTTCGCGACTGCCGTACAGGTGTAGCTCAAGCTGATCCTCCAGCACAAAGCCCTCCTCCAGCACTTTGCGATCCTGCTCGGTATAGCCCGGGCCTAGTTGCGCCGGGAACACCTGCGCACTGGTTTTACCGAGCAACGGACGCAAATCCTTCAAGCCACAACGTTGCACCAAGGTGCGGTTGGCGAGCACGTAACGCGCCTGCGTGTCCTTGATGAAAATCGCCGCATTGGGGATCACGTCGAGCATCGGCAACAGCAGCGCCGCACCGGCCAGTAACTCCTCCAGGGTCTGCGGACGATGGCCGCCGATGCCTTGGGACAGGATCGAAAACGCTTGCTGCATTACGGATTCCTCTTCAAACGCGGATCGGCCAAGTGCCCGCCCTGCGGCGTTCGCGTGCAGATTGCAGGATCAATGCAGGCCTGTCGAGGGCCGCGATTAATCTGCGCCATTGTGCTGATTTCGTCATCCAACCCGCCGCAAAACATCAATCGCCATGCCGTCGATGAGTTCAAAGTCTGGCCGTCCCAGTGACACAACTGCCTATCCAATAACTCACAAGAAGGCGATGCCATGTCAGGCCAAGGCAAGTTCAAAAAACAGCTTTCACTGATCGACCTCACATTTATCGGGCTCGGAGCGATCTTCGGTTCCGGCTGGTTGTTCGCGGCCAGTCACGTGTCGGCGATTGCCGGGCCGGCGGGGATTTTCTCCTGGTTGCTGGGCGGTTTTGCCGTGTTGTTGCTGGGCATCGTTTACTGCGAACTGGGCGCGGCCTTACCGCGTGCCGGCGGCGTGGTGCGTTACCCGGTTTACTCCCACGGGCCGCTGCTCGGCTACCTGATGGGCTTCATCACCCTGATCGCGTTTTCCAGTCTGGTAGCGATCGAAGTGGTTGCCTCGCGCCAATACGCGGCGGCATGGTTTCCCGAGCTGACCCAGACGGGCAGCGGCAACCCGACGATCCTCGGCTGGATGGTGCAGTTCGGCCTGCTCTGCGTGTTTTTCCTGCTCAACTACCGCAGCGTGAAGACCTTCGCCAAGGCCAATAATCTGGTCAGCGTGTTCAAGTTCATCGTGCCGCTGCTGGTGATCGGCGTGCTCTTCACCTTCTTCAAACCGGCCAACTTCCAGGTGCAAGGTTTTGCGCCGTTCGGCTTGTCCGGTATCGAAATGGCAGTGTCGGCGGGCGGCGTGATTTTCGCCTATCTGGGGCTGACGCCGATCATCTCGGTGGCCAGTGAAGTGAAGAATCCGCAGCGCACCATTCCTATTGCGTTGATTCTCTCGGTGTTGCTGTCGACGCTGATTTATGTGCTGCTGCAAATGGCCTTTCTCGGCAGCATCCCGACAGAAATGCTCGCCAATGGCTGGGCCGGTATCAGCAAGGAATTTTCCCTGCCGTATCGCGACATCGCTCTGGCGCTTGGCGTGGGTTGGCTGGCCTATCTGGTGGTCGCCGACGCGGTGATCTCGCCAAGCGGTTGCGGCAACATCTACATGAACGCCACGCCGCGCGTGATCTACGGTTGGGCGCAGACCGGCACCTTCTTCAAAGTCTTCACCCACATCGACGAGAAGTCTGGCATTCCGCGCCCAGCGCTGTGGCTGACCTTTGCCCTGTCGGTGTTCTGGACGCTGCCATTTCCGTCGTGGGAAGCGCTGATCAACGTGGTCTCCGCCGCGCTGGTGCTGAGCTACGCCGTGGCGCCCGTGACGGTGGCAGCGTTGCGCCGTAATGCGCCAAACATGCCGCGTCCGTTCCGGGTCAAGTGCATGGGCGTGCTCGGGCCGGTGTCGTTCATCATCGCCGCGCTGATCGTCTACTGGTCGGGCTGGAACACCGTGTCGTGGCTGCTTGGCCTGCAAATTCTGATGTTCGTTGTGTACCTGCTGTGCGGCCGTTTCGTGCCGACCGCGCACCTAAGTCTTGCCAGCCAGGTGCGCTCTTCGGCGTGGTTGATCGCCTTCTACGCAGTAACCATCGTCCTGTCGAAACTCGGCACCTTCGGTGGCCTCGGCATCCTCGCTCATCCGTTCGACACCATTGTCGTCGCCGTTTGCGCCACCGGTATTTATTACTGGGGCGCCGCGACGGGCGTACCGGCGCACCTGCTGCGTCTGGAAGAAGACGATGAAGAAAGCGAAGTCGCCGCCCCTGCCTCGACCGTGACCGCGCACCCTGCCGGCGCCTACTGAAATCATCCAACGGGATCTATTCATGAAAGAAGTACACGTCATTGATTCCCACACCGGCGGTGAACCCACGCGTCTGGTGATGAGCGGTTTCCCCGATCTGGCCGGCACCACGATGGTGGAAAAGCGCGATGCCCTGCGCAATCAGCACGATGCCTGGCGCCGTGCCTGCCTGCTGGAACCGCGCGGTAACGATGTGCTGGTCGGCGCGCTGTATTGCCAACCGGTGTCGCCGGACGCCACATGCGGAGTGATTTTTTTCAACAACGCCGGTTACCTCGGCATGTGCGGCCACGGCACCATCGGCCTGATCAACTCGTTGCAGTACCTGGGAAGAATCCAGCCCGGCGTGCACAAGATCGACACACCGGTCGGCCCGGTCAGCGCCACGTTGCATGACGACGGCTCGGTCACGCTGGGCAACGTCCCTGCTTACCGTCATCGCAAACAAGTGCCGGTGGACGTGCCGGGGTTCGGCCGCGTCTTCGGCGACATCGCCTATGGCGGCAACTGGTTCTTTCTCGTTTCCGAACACGGCCAGACGCTGACGATGGACAACGTCGAACACCTCACCGCCTACACCTGGGCGATGCTCAAGGCCCTCGAAGACCAAGGTATTTACGGCGAAGACGGTGCGGTGATCGACCACATCGAACTGTTCGCCGATGACGCCAACGCCGACAGCCGCAACTTCGTCATGTGCCCCGGCAAAGCCTACGACCGCTCCCCGTGCGGCACCGGAACCAGCGCCAAACTCGCCTGCCTCGCCGCCGACGACAAGCTGCAACCCGGCGCGATCTGGGTGCAGGCGAGCATCACCGGCAGCCAATTCGAAGGCCGCTTCGAATGGGAGGGCGAGCGCATTCGCCCGTACATCACCGGACGCGCTTACATGACCGCCGACAGCACCTTGCTGATCGACGAAACAGACCCGTTCGCGTGGGGCATTTAAACCGCCACGCAGACTTTTCACCTCAATTTGAACGATGTGCCAAGGAGTTAAAACAATGAGCGATAACATCTTCACCGGTTGCATGCCGGCCCTGATGACCCCGTGCACCGCCCAGCGCCAACCGGACTTCGACGCGCTGGTGGCCAAGGGTCGCGAACTGATCGATATCGGCATGAGCGCCGTGGTGTATTGCGGCTCGATGGGTGACTGGCCGCTGCTCACCGAGGCCGAGCGGCAGGAAGGCGTGGCGCGTCTGGTGGCGGCGGGTATTCCAACGATTGTCGGCACCGGCGCGGTGAATTCCCGTGAAGCAGTCGCCCACGCGGCGCATGCGGCAAAAGTCGGCGCGCAAGGTTTAATGGTGATTCCCCGCGTACTGTCCCGTGGCGCTTCGGCGACTGCGCAAAAGGCCCACTTCGCAGCCATTCTGCAAGCGGCGCCGAACCTGCCGGCGGTGATCTACAACAGCCCTTACTACGGCTTCGCCACCCGCGCCGACCTGTTCTTCGAACTGCGCCGCGAGTTCCCGAACCTGATCGGCTTCAAGGAATTTGGCGGCGGCGCCGACCTGCGCTACGCCGCTGAAAACATCACCTCCAAAGATGAAAACGTGACCCTGATGGTCGGCGTCGACACGCAATTGGTGCACGGTTTCGTCAACTGCAACGCCACCGGCGCGATCACCGGAATCGGCAACGCCCTGCCCCGCGAGGTGCTGCAATTGGTCGCGCTGAGCAAGAAGGCGGCCCAAGGTGATGCGAAGGCGCGGCGTCAGGCGCGGGAGCTGGAATCGGCATTGGCGGTGCTGTCGTCGTTCGATGAAGGCTGCGATCTGGTGCTGTATTACAAGCATCTGATGGTGCTCAACGGCGACAAGGAATACACCCTGCACTTCAACGAAACCGATGCGTTGAGCGACTCGCAGCGGCGTTATGCCGAGAAGCAGTACGCGCTGTTCCGTCACTGGTACGAGAACTGGTCGGCGGAACAGAACTTCGCCTGATCCTTGCTTTCGCCTGCCGTGAAGTTTTTAGCTCACGGCAGGCATCACTTTTTTATCGGGAAAACACCATGACGCTGACGGGCCACATGCTGATCGGGCAGCACATTGTCGCGGGCAACCGCGAAGCCATTCGGGGCATCAACCCGGCCACGAACGCCACGCTGGAACCGGCGTATGCCGGCGGTTCGGCGGAACATGTCGAGCAGGCTTGCGCGCTGGCCTGGGCGGCGTTCGACGCTTATCGCGAGACACCCCTGAATGTCCGCGCTGAATTTCTGGAAAGCATCGCCGAAGAAATCGAAGCCCTCGGCGATGAATTGATCGAGCGCGCCATGGCTGAAACAGGCCTGCCGCGCCCTCGCCTGCTGGGTGAACGCGGGCGCACTTGCCAACAATTGCGAATGTTCGCGCGCACCGTGCGCGCGGGCGAATGGCTGGATGTGCGCGTCGATAACGCGCAGCCGAATCGTCAACCGATGCCGCGCTCGGATCTGCGTCAACGGCAGATTGCGCTGGGGCCGGTGGCGGTGTTCGGCGCGAGTAATTTTCCCTTGGCGTTTTCGGTCGCGGGTGGTGACACCGCTTCGGCGCTGGCGGCCGGTTGCCCGGTGATCGTCAAGGCGCACAGCGCGCACCCCGGCACCAGCGAACTGGTTGGCCGCGCGGTGGCACAGGCGGTGAAAACCTGTGGTTTGCCGGACGGCGTGTTTTCGCTGTTGTGCGGGTCCGGGCGCGAAGTGGGCATTGCGTTGGTCCGCGATCCACGCATCAAAGCTGTGGGTTTTACCGGTTCGCGCAGCGGTGGTCTGGCGCTGATTCAAGCGGCACAGGCGCGGCCCGAGCCGATTCCGGTGTATGCGGAAATGAGTTCGATCAACCCGGTGCTGCTGTTTCCGGCGGCATTACAGAAGCGCACTCAGGCATTGGCCGATGGGTTTGTGGCTTCGCTGACATTGGGCGCCGGACAGTTTTGTACCAACCCGGGATTGGTGATTGCGCTGAAAAGTACAGCGCTAGACAGTTTTATCGCCGCTACGGCCGAACGGATTAAAAACAGTCCGGCGCAGACGATGCTCACCCCGGCGATCTTCAACGCCTATGAATCGGCGGTGAATGCGCTGGCCGACAACACTCGGGCAAATGTCGCCGCCGTCGGCCAGATCGGCAGCGGCCCGAATCAGGGTCAGGCGCAGGTGTTTGTCAGCGACGCCGCTGACTTCCTCGCTGATCACAATCTGCAGGGAGAAGCCTTTGGCGCCGCATCGTTGATCGTGCAATGCGCCAGCGTGGATGAAATGCGCCAAGTCACCGAGCGTCTGGAAGGTCAGTTGACCGCGACGCTGCACCTGGATGATGAAGACCTTGATCACGCCCGCGCGCTGCTGCCGACACTGGAGCGCAAGGCCGGACGCTTGCTGGTGAATGGCTGGCCGACCGGCGTCGAAGTCTGCGATGCAATGGTGCACGGCGGGCCTTTCCCGGCGACGTCAGACTCGCGCACAACGTCGGTGGGCACGGCGGCGATCCTGCGTTTTCTGCGCCCGGTCTGTTATCAGGATTTCCCCGACAGCTTGTTGCCGACAGCACTGAAACACGCAAATCCGTTGCACCTGAGTCGCCTGCTCGATGGGCACAGGGAAGCACTGACCAATGACGAATAACGTCTCCCACGACATCGCTGTGGTCGGCGCCGGCATCATCGGCGTCGCCTGCGCCTTGCGCTTTGCGCGTCAGGGTTTGCGCGTGGTCGTCATCGATCAACAGCTACCGGGCCACGGCGCTTCTTTCGGCAACGCCGGTCATCTGGCGACCGAACAGGTGTTCCCGATTGCCGATGTGTCGATCCTCAAACGCCTGCCGGCCATGCTGCTCGACCCGATGGGGCCGTTGCGGCTGGACTGGAAATACCTGCCCCGCGCCTTGCCGTGGTTCACGCGGCTGCTCTTGAACCTGCGGGCGGAACCGTTTCAGAAAACCGTGGCCGGATTACGCGCGCTGAATGAAAGCAGTCTGGATGCCTGGCAGCGCTTGCTCGTCGACATCCAGCGGCCGGACTTGCTCAAAGTCGATGGCTCGTTGCTGGTGTTCGAACGCCCGGAATCACGTCAGGCCATCGGCGCGTTGCAAGCTCGATTGCGACAGCAGGAAGTGCCTGTCGATTATTGGCAGGCCAAGGCAATTCAGGACACGGCGCCGCAACTCAGCGAGCAGATTCAGGGCGGTTTGTTCTTTCCGCGCACCGGGCATTTCATTGACCCGTACCGGGTGGTGTGCGAATTGGTTGAAGCGGCAAAAGCCTGCGGCGTGAGCTTTCTGCAACAGCAGGTGCAGGGCGGCCATGTTCAGGAAAACGGTGTTTCGCTGATTACCGGTAATGGTGGCTTGAACGCAAGCCGCGTGCTGATTGCCTGCGGCGCGCACTCGGCGAAACTGACCGCTGCGCTGACCGGCAAGAAAGTCCCGCTGGACACCGAGCGCGGTTATCACTTGATGCTGCCGCAGGAACAGGGTCGACTGCCCTTCCCGGTCACCTCGCTGGAACGCAAGTTCATCATGACGCCGATGACCGAAGGGTTGCGGCTGGCGGGTACGGTTGAGTTCGCCGGGCTGGAGAAACCACCGAGCATGGAACGCGCGTGGCAGTTGCATCGGTTGAGTCAGGGCTTGTTTCGCACGGATCTGAGTGCTGAAGCGGCGACACCGTGGATGGGCTTTCGGCCGTCATTGCCGGATTCGCTGCCGGTGATTGATCAGGTTTGCGGGGGCAAGGTGTTGCTGGCGTTTGGTCATCAGCATTTGGGGCTGACGCAGGCGGCGGTGACGGCGGAGATGGTTGTCGGGATGGCGTTGCGTGAGATGCCGAGAAACGAGCCATACAGGCTTGACCGTTTCTAAAAACCGCCCTGTAGGAGCTGCGGCACGCTGCGATCTTTTGATCCTGATTTTTTAAGATCAAAAGATCGCAGCGTGCCGCAGCTCCTACACGGTTATGTGCACGGCTTTGTATTCAGGCGTCGTAGAAAGGGGCGACCGATACCCGGCTACCGACAAAGAAACTGTCCGCCACCAACCGCAACGGCTGCAAATCCAGATCACTGCCCTTCTCGGCAATCAACTGCTGAAAATGCCGATACACCGCCGCGTACTCGCCCTCTTCCGATACGGCCTGACGCACGCCATCAATACTCAACAGCGCCCCACCGTTATCCAGTCGCAGCACGCCTTCCTTGCAACGAACCTCAATACTCCACAACTCATCGTGTCCGTGATCAAAATCAAACTCCGCCCGCACATCGAGCTGCTGCGCATTCGACATTTTGATCGAAGCGGCAATCGGTGATTGGCAGTTTTCCGGCACGCGCAGTCCTGCGGATTCGACAAACAGCGGCAGCGCCAAAAGGTGAGTGACGATCGACAAGGCATTGATGCCCGGGTCGAATACGCCGAGGCCGCCGGGTTGCCAGATCCACGTCTGGCCGGGGTGCCACTTGCGCACATCTTCTTTCCAGTCGATCTGCACGCTTTGCAAAGTGCGCGTGGCAAGCCAGTCACGGGCGATTTCGATGCCCGGCGCATAGCGTGAATGCCAGGCAAACAAGGCACTGACGCCCTGCTCTTTTGCCTGATCGACCAAGGCCATGGCCTCGCCCAACGTTGCGCAAGGCGGCTTTTCCACCAGCACATGTTTGCCCGCCGCCAGCGCTTGCTGCACCAGGGCGAAGCGACCTTGCGGCGGGGTGCAAAAGGCAATCGCATCCACCGGCGGACCATTTTCGAGCAACTCGCTCAGCGACTGAAAATTCTCTACGCCGGCGCAAGGTTTGCCTTGCGTGGCGACGGACACCAACTGGAATGCGCGGTTGGCGTTGATCGCCGGGACGTGTTGATCCTGAGCAATCTTGCCGTAGCCCACCAGACCGAGACGGATTGGTTGCATCAATGACTCCTGCTTGAGTTTTTTGTTTTATGCAGCGAACCGGCAGATTACCCGCAAACGCCGCGAGCGTCTGTCACCGCAAAGTCACAACGGCGCACAGGATCAGGCAAGGATCGCACAGGAATGCACTACTTCCCGGCCCACCGAAAAGCGAAGAATGTCACCACGACAAACCGATTGAGGATGTTCCCATGCTTGTACAAGCCTACGGCGCCCACGCTGGCGACAAACCCCTTGAGCCAATGCAGATCAACCGCCGCGCCCCGGCGGCCCATGACGTGCAGATCGATATCGCCTTCTGCGGCATCTGCCATTCAGACCTGCACCAGGTGCGCGCGGAATGGGCCGGCACGCAATTCCCTTGCGTGCCGGGGCATGAAATTGTCGGTCGGGTGTCGGCGGTGGGCGCGCATGTCAGCGATTACAAGGTGGGCGATCTGGTCGGCGTCGGTTGCATCGTCGACAGCTGCAAACACTGCGATGACTGTGAGTCCGGGCTGGAAAACTACTGCGACGGCATGATCGGCACTTACAACTTCCCGACCCCGGACGCGCCGGGCTGGACGATGGGCGGTTACGCGCAAAACATCGTCGTGCATGAACGCTACGTGTTGCGCATCCGCCATCCCGAAGCGCAATTGGCCGCCGTCGCACCGCTGCTGTGCGCGGGCATCACCACTTATTCACCGCTGCGCCACTGGAACGCCGGGCCTGGCAAAAAAGTCGGCGTGGTTGGCATCGGTGGCCTCGGCCACATGGGCATCAAACTGGCGCACGCCTTGGGCGCGCACGTTGTGGCGTTCACTACTTCGGAATCCAAGCGCGAAGCGGCGTTGGCGCTGGGTGCCGATGAAGTGGTGGTGTCGCGCAATCCTGAGGAAATGGCTGCGCACGCGAAGAGTTTCGATTTGATCCTCAACACTGTTGCGGCACCGCATGATCTCGATGCGTTTCTGGTGCTGCTCAAACGTGATGGTGCCTTGACCCTCGTCGGCGCGCCGGCCACGTCGCACCCAGCGCCGAACGTGTTCAATCTGATCATGAAACGCCGCACGATTGCGGGTTCGATGATTGGCGGTATTGCTGAAACTCAGGAGATGCTGGATTTCTGTGCCGAGCACGGCATCGTTTCGGATATCGAATTGATTCACGCGGATCAGATCAATGCCTCGTATGAGCGGATGCTCAAGGGTGATGTGAAGTATCGGTTTGTGATCGATAACGCGACGTTGGCCGGCTAAACATCAAATCGGTGGCAGCGCTGTCGTAGCGGCGCTGCCATCGTAATCTCATCGAATCTGCCATTCCCGCATTGCCTTCTGTCGTCATCAGCACTGATCGGTCACAAAAAAGTAGCGGCGGTTTGGCGCCTTCTGCACAATCCGCGAACGCTGCACAAAACCTATAAAAAAGTGATCGCCTGATGAAACTGCAACCGCTGCCACCGCTCAACAGTCTGGTGGCATTCGAGGCCGCCGCCCGGCATTTGAGCTTTACCTTGGCCGCCCGTGAACTCAACGTCACGCAAGGCGCAATCAGCCGACAGATTCGTGTGCTCGAGGATTATCTGGGCACACCGCTGTTCGCGCGTACCACGCGTGAAATCAACCTGACCGTCACTGGCAAAAAATACTGTGAAAGCGTGCGCGAGAATCTGCAACAGCTCGCCCACGCGACGGCCGGTGTCCGCCATTGGCGTGGCGCGCAGCAGGTGACGGTGGTGACCAGCACCGCGATGGCGTCGCTATGGCTATTGCCGCTGGTCTCGGAATTTCAGCGACAGAACGAAGAAATTGACCTGCGCATTATCGCTACGGATCAGATCAGCGATTTCTCGCGCCTTGATTGTGATCTGGCGCTGTATTACTGCAGCACACCACCGAAGAATATGCTGGTTACGCCGCTGTTCAGTGAGGAAATTTTCCCGGTGTGCAGCCCTGCATATCTCGCTCAGCACCCAGAAATCAGTGATCCACAGCACTTGGGTGAATGCACCTGGCTGTGGCTGGAGGATCCGCAAAGTGACTGGATCGGCTGGAAGGACTGGTTTGATCATTTGGGCTACCCGGTGCCGACACCGCGACGGCGGATCAACATCAATAGCTATTCAATGCTGATTCAATCGGCGCTCGCCGGACAAGGCATTGCGTTGGCTTGGTCGAACCTGATGGGAGACCATCTGCACAACGGCAATCTGGTTAAACCGATTGATGTGTATCTTCGCACCGATGCGCAGTTCTGCATGCTCGAGCCCATGGGCCGAGCAGCGAACAGACAAAGCGTCAATCGCTTCCGGCAGTGGTTGATGAGCCATCTTGGGCAAACGATCGCAGCTTGAAAAAAAGGCACCGGCGATATAAACGCCGGTGCCTTTTTACTTCTGAAAAACTGTCAATTCACGCCAGTTCGCGGGGCGCCATTACCGCTGCGAAAGCGCCGTTCTCCGCTTGCGTTGTCGAATCGTTGGCGGTGGCGCGCATCACCATCAGACCCTCGACCGAACTCATGGTATCGGCCCGCAGGCTGCGGATCAGACTGTAGACAGTGACCAAGAGAAACACGGCGATGGGCAGGCCGATAATGATGCTTGCCATCTGAATTGCCACCAGCCCTCCAGCGAGCAATAACCCGCCGGCAATCGCCCCCTCCAGCACACACCACAACACCCGAATCCAGTTGGGCGGGTTGATACTGCCGACCGAGTTGAGCATGCACAGCACTTGCGTCCCGGCATCGGCCGCCGTGACGAAATGCACGGCCAGCAACAAACAAACGATCACACAAAGGATAGCGCCAGTGACCGGGCCGTCCAGCCGCTCCAGCAACGTGAACATCGCGGCGGTGGTTTCTTTTTGGGTAGCTTGCAGTACCGGGCCGCCGGTAAATGGCTGCGCTTCAACCTGCTCGGCCACCGGCAATTGTGCATGGGCATGACGGGCCTGCTGCTCGTCTTTTAATGCCGCCCCGCCGAATACCGACATCCACAAAATGGTCACCAGCGTCGGCACCACTAACGCCCCGAGAATAAGTTCGCGAATGGTTCGTCCCTTGGAAATCCGCGCGATGAACAAGCCTACGAACGGCCCCCACGTCATCCACCAGGGCCAGTAAAAGGCTGTCCAACTGTTCTGCCACGGCGTGTCGGCCTGGGTGTCGGTCCAGAAACTCAGACCGACAATGTGCTGGACGTAATCGCCCATCGATTCAAAGAAAAAATTGAGGATATAGCGCGTCGGGCCCAGGCACAGCACCACCAACATCAGCCCGAATGACAGCCACATGTTCAAGGTCGACAGGCGTTTCATGCCTTTGGACAAACCCGCCACCAGCGACACCGCTGCGATGAAGCTGACAAATGCAATGATCGACAGTTGAAAACCGATGCTCACCGGTATCTGAAATACCTGATGCAGACCGGTATTGATTTGCACCACGCCAAGGCCCAGGGATTGCGAGACACCAAACGCGGTGATTGCCACGCCGAGGATATCCACCACGTGACCGATCGGCCCATAGATACGTTTGCCAATCAGCGGATAGAGGATCGAGCGCAGCGCCAGTGGCAAGCCTTTGCAATAAGCAAAATAAGCCAGGCTGACGCCAATCATGGTGAAGATCGCCCACGGGTGCAGGCCCCAGTGAAACAGCGTCAGGCGCATCGCAACCGTTGCCGCTTCATCACTCAGACCCGGCGCGAAGGGGTTATTGGCGTAATGCAGAACGGGTTCGGCAACCGACCAGAAGATCAAGCCAATGCCCATGCCGGCACTGAAGAGCATCGCAATCCATGCGCTGAAACTGAACTCCGGAACGTCATGCTCTCGACCCAGTTTGAGTGCGCCGTAACGGCTGCACGCAATCATCAGCAACACGCCAAGCAGGCCGCTGACCAGGGCCAGATAAAACCATTTGAAGTTGTGGAGGATGGCATCGGATGCGGTCTTGAACACCACCGTTGCCTGATCGCCTTTCAACGCGCAGAGCAGAACGAAGGCAACGACCATGGCAACCGACACGACAGTCACGGTTGGATTGAGCCCTTTGAAGAGGCCACTTTTGGCACGCATCAGCTATCTCCCTTGTTTTTGTAGTAGGCGCTGTACGGGATTTTTGTAGGCAACGTCTGTCACCCATTGCGCGACCAACAATGAGCGAGCCATCGGCACGCAACAAACCATTTAATCTCATCGATTGATGAGATTTCGGCATGAATGACTGCACCGCTCACAAATGACTTTTTCTCATCAATCCGCGTCGAAAAATGGTTTGTTCGCGCCCTGCCCCGACCTCAAGAATCACTCCAGCCACAGGCCGAAAAGGCCGACCTACCGTGCGATCTGGAGAAAACAATAATGGGCATCGCCAACCTCATTCCCGTACACAGTCTGGAAAACGTCCTCGCCCCTATCGAGCACGCTCACGGCCTGACCAACGATTTTTATACCGAGCAACACTACTTCGAACTCGACCGTGATCAGGTGATGGGCAAGAACTGGGCGTGCATCGGTTTCGCCACCGACTTGCCAACCAATGCCTACGTCAAACCCGTGGACTTTATGGGACTGCCGCTGTTGATGATGCGCAACCGTGAAGGTCAGGTGCAGGTCTTCCACAACGTGTGCAGCCACCGGGGCGTGAAACTGGTGCAGGAAGCCGGCACCGTCCAGGGCATGATCCGCTGCCCTTACCATTCCTGGACTTATGACCTCAATGGTGCCTTGCGCGGCACCCCGCACGTGGGTGGTATCAACCAGCACAAAGACGAACGTTTCGCCTGTGAAAAACATGGTTTGAAAGCGCTGCGCAGCGCGATCTGGATGGACATGGTCTTCATCAATCTGTCTGGCGACGCCCCTGCACTGGAAGACGCCCTCGCCCCGTTGACCGAACGCTGGAAGCAGTTCCTTGGCGACGACGGCATGAGCCTGATGCGTCGCGAAGGCAACAGCGGTGCCATGGCGATCGAAGTCAACTGCAACTGGAAACTGGCGGTCGAGAACTATTGCGAGGCCTATCACTTGCCGTGGGTGCACCCGAGCCTGAACACCTACTCGCGCCTGGAAGACCACTACAACATTCTGTTTGATCAATTTGCCGGTCAGGGCAGCTACGCCTACAACCTGTCGGACGTCGCCGGTACGCACCTGCCGACCTTCCCGTCGTGGCCAGCGGATCGCCTGCGCAACGCCGAATACGTGGCGTTCTTCCCTAACGTGCTGCTCGGCATCCAGGCCGACCACGCTTTCGCGATGATGCTCGAGCCGATCGCTCCGGGTAAAACCGTTGAGCATCTGCGCTTGTTCTATGTCGGTGACGAGGCGCTCGACCCGCATTACGAAGCCGCTCGCAATGCAGTCATGGCGTCGTGGCGTGTGGTGTTCGCCGAGGACATCGCTTCAGTTGAAGGCATGCAAAAAGGTCGCAGTTCGCCGGGTTACAACGGCGGTGCATTCTCTCCGGAAATGGATTTGCCAACCCATTACTTCCACAAGTGGGCCGCGCGTTCGCTGCTCGACAGCGTCAAGCCAGCCTCTGCGGGAGAATGAACATGACCACCACACATTGGCTCAACTTCATCGACGGGCAGTGGGTCGACAGCGACCAACACTTGACCATTCTCAACCCGGCAGACAATCAGCCGGTCGCGACCATGGCCCAGGCCAGTGTCGACGATGCCGAGCGCGCCTTGCAGGCCGCGCGCCGTTGCGCTGACGGCGGCGACCTGATGCGCGTGCGTCCGGCGCAGCGGGTCACCTGGTTGTTGGAGATTGCCCGACAGATTCGTCTGGTCGCCGAAGAAGGCGCGCAGATTCTCTGTGCCGAAAACGGCAAAACCCTGAACGACGCCCGCGACGAGTTCACCGAAGCAGCGCGGTACTTCGAGTACTACGCCGGGATGGCCGACAAAATCGAAGGTATTTCCGTGCCGCTGGGCAACGGCTATATGGATTTCACCGTTTACGAACCCATGGGCGTGTCCCTGCAGATTGTGCCGTGGAATTTCCCGGTATCCATCTGTGCCCGCTCCCTGGCACCGGCACTCGCCGCAGGCAATGCCGTGGTGGTGAAGTCGCCGGAGCTTTCGCCGTTGGGTCTGTGTGTGTTGATGCAGGCCATCGAGCGCGCGGGCCTGCCGCAGGGCGCGGTCAATCTGATCTGCGGGCGTGGCCGCGAAGTCGGCGCTTATCTGGCCGGGCACAAACAGGTTGACCAGATCGTCTTCACCGGTTCGGTGCCGACCGGCCAGAGCATCCTGCGCGCCGCCGCTGAAAACGCGGTGCCGAGCGTGATGGAGTTGGGCGGCAAATCCGCGGCACTGGTGTTCGCCGATGTTGATCGTGAGCAACTGCTGAGCAGTGTGCGCAACGGCATTTTCTTCAATGCCGGGCAAGTCTGCTCGGCCATGTCGCGGTTGCTGGTAGAGCGCTCGATTTACACTGAAGTGGTCGAACAGGTTGCCCAAATGGCGCGCAACTTGCGCGTTGGCCCCGGCGCGGAAAACGCCGAGCTGACGCCAGTGATTTCCTCGGGCCAGTTACGCGGCATCGAAGCGATGTGCCAACGGGCGCAAGCGCAAGGCGCGCGAGTGGTCGCCGGTGGCGAAGCGCTTAGCGGAACCACCGGCAACTACATGCAGCCGACAGTGTTCTGCGATGTCACTCCCGACATGGAAATTGCCTCAAGCGAAGTGTTCGGCCCGGTGCTGGCAATCATGCCGTTCGACACTGAAGCGCAAGCGATTGCCTTGGCCAACGGTACCGATTTCGGTCTGGTGGCCGGTGTCTTCACCCAAGATCTGAACCGCGCCTTGCGCTGCGGGCGGCGTTTGCGCGCAGGCCAAGTATTCATCAACGAGTGGTATGCCGGCGGCATCGAGACACCGTTTGGAGGCGTCGGTCTGTCCGGCTACGGTCGCGAGAAAGGTCAGGAAGCGCTCTACAGCTATGTGCGTACCAAGAACCTGGCCGTGCGCATTCAGGGCGAGTGAGGACTGAACCATGAAAAAGTGGCTGTGCATTATTTGTGGCTGGATCTACGACGAAGCCCTCGGCTGGCCCGAGGACGGTATTGTCGCCGGAACCCGCTGGGAGGACATTCCCGATGACTGGTTGTGCCCGGAATGCAAGGTTGGCAAAAGCGATTTCGAGATGATCGAAATCAGCGAAGCCCCCGCCCCCGCGCCGATCGCCGTCATCGGCGTCAAGCCTGTTATCGCACCCGTTACCGCCGCGAAATCTATGGCCGCAGTGGCCGGGGCGGTGGTCATCATCGGTAGCGGTCATGCCGGCTACGGCCTGGCAGCGGCGCTGCGCAAGCAAGATCCGAATATAGAGATTCGCGTGCTGACGCGTGAATGCGGGCACGTGTATTCCAAACCTGCCCTGTCGATTGCCTTGGCTCAGGGACGCAGTGCGACCGCGCTGGCCAGTGAAAGTCCGTTGGCGATCGAGCAGCGTTTGGGCATTCGCGTTTACCCGCACTGCCATGTCGAGCGAATTGACGCGGCGTCCGGGCGTTTGCACACCAATCTGGGGGAAATGAGTTACGGGCAACTGGTACTGGCCAGCGGCGCGGCGCCGATCCGCGTGCCGGTCGAAGGGTGCTCGGAAGCCATGGTCAGCGTCAATAATCTCGCCGACTATCGGGCCTTCCGCTCTCACCTCGAGGGCGTGCGGCGCATCGCGATCCTTGGCGACGGGCTGATTGGCTGTGAGTTCGCCAATGACCTGGCCAGCAGCGGCTACGAGGTTCGCGTGATTGGCCTCGGCGCGTGGCCGATGGAACGTCTATTGCCGCAAGCGGCGGGTCAGCATCTGCAAAACGCCCTTGGCGAACTGGGTGTGCAATGGAACCTGCAGACCACCCTGCAGCGCATCGAACGTGGCGAACACGGCTTCGACTTGACCCTGGCCAACGGCGAAATGCATCAGGCTGATCTGGTTCTATCGGCGATCGGGCTGCGACCCAACCATGATCTGGCCACCGCCAGCGGCATCGCGTGCGAACGCGGGATCAAGGTCGACGACCGTTTGCAGACATCGACGCCGGGCATTTATGCCTTGGGCGACTGCATCGAAATCAACGGGCAACTGATGCCGTATCTGGCGCCGATCAATCAGGGCATTGATGCCTTGGCCCGCACACTGCTCGGGCAGCCAACCGCCGTGCGTTACCCGCTGATGCCGGTAACGGTGAAAACCCCCGCCGCGCCACTTTGCCTGCTGCCGGCACCGCCCGACTGCGCGGGGCAATGGCGAATCGAACCGACCGCCGACGGCTTGAGTGCGGCGTTCCACGATGACAGCGGTGCCTTGCGCGCCTTCGCCTTGCTCGGGCGCCAGGCACAACAACAGCGCAGCGCCTGGCTGCAAACCTGCCAACTCGCCCAATCCAACGTGGCCTGAGAACAACACTATGAACAACCGCGCAATTCACTTGCCACACGATGACCAGGACTGCGGCTGGTACGCCGCCCTGCCCGCGCCAGCTGCACCGCGTCGGCTGACGGGTCGGCAACAGGTTGACTACGCCGTGATCGGCGCCGGTTTTGCCGGGCTGGCCGCCGCCCGCCAGTTGGCCGAACATGTACCGGACGCACGTATCGTGCTGGTCGATGCCCAGCGTGTTGGTTACGGCGCGTCGGGGCGCAACTCCGGTTTCGTTATCGACTTGCCGCACAAGATGGCTCTGGAACATCCGGATCCGGCCCACAAACAGCGCCTGCTCGGGTTGAACCGCAGCGCCATCGCGCAGTTGCAACGCTTGATCGGCGAACACCGGATCGATTGCCAATGGTCACACGCCGGTAAATATCAGGGCGCAGTCGGTGCACGGGGTTTGGCGTATCTGGAGCATTTCGAACACTTGATGCGTGAACTCGGTGAGCCGTTTCACAGCGTCGAGGGCGATGAACTGGCCAACGTTCTCGGCACCCGCCACTACCGTCGCGCGGTGTACACGCCGGGCAGCTATCTGATGCAGCCGGCCGCGTTGGTGAGGGGGTTGGCCGACTCGCTGCCGGGCAACGTCGAGTTGCTCGAAGAGTCGCCGATTCAGGGTTTGCAACGTGATGCTCAGGGACAATGGCTGCTGCAAGGTCGCGACGGGCAAATCCGCACGCCGCGCCTGTTGCTGGGAACGAGTATTTTCACCCAGGAGTTCGGCTACCTGCGCAGTCGTCTGCTGCCAGTGATGACTTTTGCCAGTTGGACGCGCCCGCTGACTCAGGCAGAAATGGACGCCATCGGCATGCAGGCTGATTGGGGGCTGACGCCGGCCGACCATGCCGGCACCACCGTGCGCATGACCCAGGATCGACGCCTGATGATCCGCAACACGTACAAGCATGTGCCGCGTTACGGCAAAAGCGTCAGCGACAGCACTCGGCAGGAAATTCGTGCTGGCCATCGCAAGGCGTTGATCTCGCGATATCCGCAATTGGCTAACGTTGAATTCACGCACACTTGGGGTGGCGTCTACGCCATTTCGCGCAACTTCACCAACTTCTTCGGTGAGCTGGAAGACGGTGTCTACGCGACCGCTTGCGACAATGGTGTCGGTGCGGCATGGGGCACGATTTCCGGCACGTTGCTGGCGGATCTGGCCGTGGGTGCCGACTCACAATCGCTGAGTGATATTCGCAACGTCACCGGCATGCCGTCACGCAATCCACCCGAACCGTTGCTCGGTCTGGGCGTGCGTACCCGCATCCGCCTGGCCGCGTGGAACAGCCGGAGCGAACTGTGAAAACCTTGACTGGCAAAGGCCCGGTACACCGCATCGACCATCGCGATCTCGACTTTATCCATCGCGGCGGCCCGCCCGGCGCAGCGATGGTTGCGCGGGCGCTGAGCAATGAGGTCTCGCCGAACCTGGGCGTCGGCTTCGCTCGCTGGGAAGGCGCCGAAGTCAGCTGGACTTTGCTGTATGACGAAGTCATCTTCGTCATCGAAGGCTGCTTTGAGCTCACGGCCAACGGCGAGCATCACCGGGTCGAACCCGGGCAGATGCTGTGGATTCCTGAAGGCACTGAGCTCATTTACGGCGGTCATGCCTTGTTTGGCTACGTGGTCTATCCGGGTGACTGGAAGCAACGACACGGTTTGAACTGAAGGTGTAGCGCCCTTATCCGAACCGCTAACTCAGAGAGCGTTGATGTCAGTCAGAAGTGAACGTGGCGCCACAGCCTGTGGCTTGTTGGCGATTGTCTTGTGGAGCACCGCCGCCGCATTGATCCGCAGCGTTAGTGAGATGTTCGGCCCCTTGGCGGGTTCGGCACTGATCTACTCGCTAGGGGCCGTCATGCTCGTGGCCCTGTTGGGGCGACCGCGTTTGCGGGCGACATCGTGGCGTTATCTGATCGGCGGCAGCGCGTTGTTTGTGGCGTACGAAGTGTGCCTGTCGCTGGCGCTGGGGTTCGCCAACAGTCGTCATCAAGCGATTGAGCTGGGAGTGGTCAATTACTTGTGGCCGTGCCTGACCGTGTTGCTGGCGATTGTCATGAACGGGCAAAAGGCGCGCTGGATGATTGTCCCAGGCACGGCGCTGGCATTGTTCGGCATAGTCTGGGTGGTCAGCGGCGAGGGCTTGTCGGTGGACTCCATTGTCGCCAACGTTCAGTCCAATCCGCTCAGTTACAGTCTGGCGCTGGCCTGTGCGATCACGTTCGCGTTGTACTGCAACATCACCCGGCGTTATGCCGGAGGACAGAATCTTGTGGTGCTGTTTTTCGTGCTGACGGCCATTGTCCTGTGGGGCAAATACGCAGTGAGCGGCGAGATAATGCCGGCATTCTCCCTGCGCAACAGTCTGGAGCTGATCGCCGCCAGCACGGCCATGGCCGGTGGCTATGCGTTGTGGAACATGGGTATTTTGCGCGGCAACCTCACGTTACTCGCCACCGCCTCGTATTCCGCGCCGGTGCTGTCATCGGCGTTTGGCGCGGTGTGGCTGGGCGCGGCACTGAATGCGCAGTTCTGGCAGGGTGCGGTGCTGGTGACGGTAGGGTCATTGCTGTGCTGGGGGGCTACCCGTCAGCAGGTGAATACCTGACAGGAGCACAAAGCATTGGGTTAAACCTTCTCCCCACTGTTTATTTTATTGGGTGGCTCACGCTGTGATTCACCTGCAATGCCGCCGCATGATGCATCGCCAGATGCCCGGTCTTGGCACTTTTCACTTCGTATTGCGGCTCTTCCTTCGAGGCCGGTCGATGCCGTCCCATGAACTCGACATCCCGCGTATGCACCTTGACCACCGTGCCGCGAATCTCGCCGGCTTCACTGTTCCAGCGCACCGCGTCGCCGACCTTGAATGACGTGCTCATGGCAATCCCCTCACTGCGCTGGCGGATGCTCACTCGATACCGAGTTGGCGGCGTCCACATCCGTCATGTCCTCGTCGAGCGGTGACTCGTCATCGGCAGGCAATGGAGCCTCTGGTTGATCGCGTTTCGGGTCGTGTCCCGTTTCATTGTCCGTGGTGCGCGTCACGTCTTGCTGCGACTTGTTGCCCGGTGCATTTTCATCAATGTCCATGACTGGCTCTCCGCTCGGCCGCACGGAAAATCCGCGCTTAAAGGTGAGAGACAACGGCACCGCGCAAGTGCCGGGTACTGGACGAACGGTGCACGTGCTCACCATCAAGCCAAATTAGCGGGCCAACAGTGCTTTGGTCATTGCCATCGAGGTGTTCAGCGACTGCCCCGTACGCTGCAGTTTGTTCAGCAAACTGGCGCCCAGCCACAGCTGATAAAGGGTTTCCGCCAGATGCCGGGCATCACCGGTCGGCAGGGTCTTTTCGGCCTGGCCTTGCTCGATGCACAGCGTGATGCGCGAGACCACTTGCTCGGCGCCGTCGCGCAGGGTCAGGCGCATCGATTCGGACAGGTCGGCAACTTCGGCGCTGAGTTTTACCACCAGGCACTCATCGCCGTGGCCTTCGAGGGTGCAGCGGTCTTGCCAGCCCTGCCAGTAATCCATCAGCCGTTCATAGGCGGTCAGCCCCGGCAGGGTTAGGCGCCGCTCCATGTCGGCCAGATAACCGACGAAGTAATCCTCGAGCAAGGCCTGGCCGTAAAGCTCTTTGGATTTGAAGTAGTGATAGAACGAGCCCTTGGGCACGCCAGCCGTTTGCAGGATTTCGTTGAGGCCGACACTGGTGAAGCCCTTCTCGGCCATCATCCGGTGGCCGGTGTCGAGCAAGTGTTGGCGGGTGTCGTCGTAGGTCGGTTTCATGGGGCGCAAATTACCAGGCAATAGACCAGTCGTTTATTTCAGAGGATGGCGAGTTTGCCATACCTGCCGAGTAAAAACCTGTTGAGAAAAAATTACTAGACGACTGGTCTAATTGGAAACTATGCTGCGCCTCGTCAACCGCATTTGCGGGTATCAGCGTGACGCGAATCCTTTGCGCCACGACGTCACCGATCAAACCAGGGTGCTCTATGAAAATTCTGATGGTTTTGACTTCCCACGATCAGCTCGGCAACACCGGCCGTAAAACCGGCTTCTGGCTCGAAGAATTTGCCGCGCCCTACTACGCCTTCAAGGATGCCGGTGCGCAGATCACATTGGTGTCGCCGGCCGGTGGCCAGCCGCCGCTCGACCCGAAAAGCGATGAGCCCGGCGCGCAGACTGCCGAGACCGATCGCTTTCGCAACGACCCGGCAGCGCAGCAGGCACTGGCCAGCACCGGGCGTCTGGCCGAGGTCAGCGCAGAGGATTTCGATGCTGTGTTTTATCCCGGCGGCCATGGTCCGCTGTGGGATCTGGCCGAAGACTCGCACTCGATCGCGTTGATCGAAGCCTTTGCCCGCAGCAACAAGCCCCACGGCTTTGTCTGCCATGCGCCGGGCGTGTTGCGTCACGTCGTCGATGCGGCAGGCAAACCGCTGATTCAGCATCGCCAGGTGACCGGTTTCACCAATTCGGAAGAAGCCGCCGTCGGACTGACCGACGTGGTGCCGTTCCTGATCGAAGACGAGTTTCAGCGTCTCGGCGGGCGTTACTCCAAAGTCGCTGACTGGCAGGTGCATGTGGTTGCGGACGGCCAATTGGTTACCGGCCAGAATCCTGCCAGCTCTGCCGCTGTCGCCGAGAAACTGTTGAAAATGCTCGGCTGATTCAACGCTCAACCTCATCACCGTGCTACGCGGTTTTATTTTTATCCTAGAAATAGTCGACTGGTCTAATAAGACCAGTCGAACAAGGTACCTCCATGCACAACAGCCCTTATTTCCAACCCGCGACGCTCGGCCTGCACACCCTGAAAAACCGTATCGTGCTGCCGCCTCTCACCCGCCAGCGCAGCACGCAACCGGGCAATATTGCCAATGAGTTGATGGCCGAGTATTACCAGCAACGGGCCGGCGCCGGTCTGCTGGTGACCGAAGGCACGCAGATCGAACCACGCGGCCAGGGTTACGCCTGGACACCCGGCATTCATACCCCGGAGCAAATCGCTGGATGGCGCAAAGTCACGGAAGCGGTGCACGCCGTGGACGGTGTGATTTTCGCGCAACTGTGGCATGTCGGCCGCGTCTCCCACACTGCACTGCAACCGAATGGCGCAGCGCCGGTATCGGCCTCGGCGCTGGCCACCGAGCGTGTCAGCGTGTTCATCGAAACCGCGCCGGGCGTGGGTGAACTGGTCGCCCCGTCGGCCCCGCGTGCATTGAGCACCGATGAAGTTCAGGAACTGATTCAGCTGTACATTCAAGCCGCGCGCAATGCGATGGACGCCGGTTTTGACGGCATCGAACTGCATTGCGCCAACGGTTATCTGGTCAACCAGTTCATCTCCGCGCACAGCAATCTTCGCGACGATCAGTACGGCGGTTCGCTGCACAATCGCCTGCGCTTTTTGCGTGAAGTGGTGGCGGGTGTCGCCGAGTGCATTGGCAAGGAAAAAGTCGGTGTGCGTTTCGCGCCGTTGTTCACCACCACCGATGAAGCGCGGACTTACCTCGGCATGGTCGAAGAAGATCCACACACCACTTACATCGAAGCGATCAAAGTTTTGCAAGACGTCGGCATCGCCTACCTGTCTATCGCCGAAGCCGATTGGGACGATGCGCCGGCGATGCCATTGTCGTTTCGTCAGGCCGTACGCGACACCTTCAGCGGCGCGATCATTTATGCCGGACGCTATAACGCTGAATCCGGGGCCCGCTTGCTCGAATCCGGACTGGCTGATTTTGTCGCCTTCGGACGCCCGTTCATGGCCAACCCGGATCTGCCCGCGCGTATCGCCAATGACTGGCCCCTCAATGCGCTGAACCCGGCCACCGTGTATGGCGGCAATGGCGAAGGGTATGTCGATTACCCCGTGCACGGCTGACGGCGGCCAGCGTCAAACAACGCACCGGGGATTGCCCTTCTTTCCCGGTGCAACTTAACCTCTGTGCGGCAGGTCAATCGTGTCAATGAGTGATGCGTCTGCGCGAGCAATGGCAGTCAGACCCCAAAACCAATAACGCACGAAGGGTGACATCCTGGAACATCTTACTCGCGAGGAGCTTGAGGCCGAGGTCACGCGGCTGCGTCTGGCGTTGGGCAACGTCGGAGCCGCCAAGCAGGACACCGCGCAGGATCTGGCTGATCAATTGCATTTGGCGAGCCGTGCGGTTGCCGAAACCCGGGAGCGCTATCGGTTGGCCGTCAAGGCGACCAGCGATGCGGTCTGGGATTGGGATCTGACCGCTGACCGGATCACCTGGAACGAAGCCCTGCAACAGGCTTACGGCTACACGGCAACCGCCACCGAGACCAACAGTGACTGGTGTTTTGCGCGGATTCACCCGCAGGATCGGCCGCGCGTTGAGGCGTCGATCCGCGCCGTCATTGATGGCACGTCTACCGACTGGAGCGCCGAATACCGGTTTCGCTGCGAAGACGGCTCCTACGCCGAGGTCGTCGATCGCGGGTATCTGATGCGCGATGCCGACGGTCGCGCCGTACGCATGATCGGCGCCATGCTCGACCTGACGCGCTCACGCCATGCCGAAAACGCCTTGCGCCTCAGCGAAGAACGCTTCCGCACGATTCTGGAAACCATTGAAGCGGCGTTCGCCATCGTCAAAGTCAAATTCGACGCTGACGACCGTCCCGTCGACTACTGCTTTGTTGAGGCCAACCCGGCGTTCGAACGGCAGGCCGGGGTCAACTTGCGGGGTAAATGGGTCACCGAGTTTGCGCCCAATCTGGAGAGCTTCTGGTTCGAGACTTACGGGCACGTGGCCAAAACCGGCGAGCCGGCGAATTTCGAGAATTACGCGAATACGTTTGAGCGCTGGTTCGACGTGCGCGCAGTGCGCGTTGGCGATCCTGCCGATCGACAGATTGCAATTTTTTTCAGCGACGTGACCGCGCGTCGCGACGCCGAGGAGCGTCTGCGGGTCAGCGAGGCCGTTGCCCGCGAGAACGTCGAGCGTGTGCAACTCGCCCTCGCCGCCGGTGCGATTATCGGCACTTGGCACTGGCATCTGCCGACCGACCGTTTCACCGTCGATGAAGCCTTTGCCCGGGTGTTCAACCTTGATCCGGCGCTGGGGCGCGACGGTTTGAGTCTGGAGCAAGTGGTGCAAACCGTGCACCCCGATGACAGGGACGGACTCACCCGCGCGATCAACGAAGTCATCGCCCGTGGCGGCCCCTATTCCCACCAATATCGGGTGTGCGGTGCGGATGGCAAATACACTTGGATTGAGGCTAACGGACGCGTCGAATGTGACGATGATGGTTCCCCGTTGCGCTTTCCCGGCGTACTCATTGATGTCGAAGACCGGCGCAATGTCGAGGCTGACCGAGACCGCGCGATTTCGGCACTGCGTGCGCTGAATGACACTTTGGAGCAACGGGTGACGGCGCGCACGGCTGACCTCATGCAGGCCGAAGAGAAGTTGCGTCAATCGCAAAAAATGGAAGCCGTCGGGCAACTTACTGGTGGGCTGGCGCATGATTTCAATAACCTGCTGGCGGGCATTTCGGCAGCGCTTGAGCTGATGGAAAGGCGCATCGCCCAAGGTCGTCTTGAGGACGTCGGCAAGTACATGGTCACGGCGCAGGGCGCCACCAAACGTGCGGCTGCTCTGACCCATCGCTTGCTGGCGTTCTCCAGAAGGCAAACACTCGATCCACGGCCAACCGACGTTAATACCTTGATTGTCGGCATGACTGAATTGATCCAGCGCACCGTCGGCCCGAGCATCCTGCTGAAAACCGAAGGCGCAAGCGACCTCTGGCCAGCGTTGGTCGATGGGAGTCAGCTGGAAAATGCACTGTTGAATTTATGCATCAACGCCCGTGATGCGATGCCCGATGGCGGACGCATCACCGTGCAAACAGCCAATCGAACATTGGATGACGAATCTGCTCAGGCGTTGGAGATGCCCGCCGGGCAATACCTTTGCCTGAGTGTGGCCGACACCGGCACCGGGATGTCCGCCGAAATCATCGCCAAAGCCTTTGACCCGTTTTTCACCACCAAGCCTTTGGGTCAGGGCACGGGCCTGGGGTTGTCGATGATTTACGGTTTCACCAAGCAATCGGGTGGCCAGGTGCGCGCCCATTCGCAAGTGGGCCAAGGCACCACGATGTCGATCTACCTGCCCCGCTATCACGGCCAGGCGCCGCAAAATCACGACGACACGCAAAGCACATCGATTGCGGTGACCGCTGTGGGCGAGACGATTTTGATTGTCGACGACGAACCCACGGTGCGCCTGCTGCTGGCGGATGTGCTGTGCGACCTCGGTTATGACGTGCTCGTCGCCGCCGACAGCGTTGAAGGGCTGGCGGCACTGCGCTCCAATGCGCGGATCGATTTGCTGGTTACCGACGTCGGCTTGCCGGGCGGCATGAACGGCCGGCAAATGGCCGACGCCGGCCGGGAGATCCGCCCGCAGTTGAAGACCTTGTTCATTACCGGTTATGCAGAACATTCAGTGATCGGCAACGGCCAACTCGGCCCGGGGATGCAGGTGCTGACCAAGCCGTTTGCTATCGAAACACTGGTTTCTCGCGTCAGTGGCCTGATGGCCACCACCGGTGAATAGGATGATGCCGTAACTGTGGCGAGGGGATTTATCCCCGTTGGGCTGCGCAGCGGCCCCCGCTTCTTAACTGAAAAAGCACGGGCCTGCTGCGCAGTCCAACGGGGATAAATCCCCTCGCCACAAGTTAATCGTCGGTGCGACAAAGCCTGCTTTTCAGGGCAGGCTTTGGTTTAGCAGGTCAGTTTATTTTTTCTGAGCCGTCAGCGCCGAGTAGCCATTCATCAGGTTGCGATAGTTAGGAATCCGCTGCGACAGCAAGTTACCCAACCCTTCGATATCGTTGCGCCAGTCGCGGTGCAGCTCACACGCCACCGAGAACCAGTTCATCAACTGCGCACCGGCCTGCGTCATGCGGCTCCACGCCGCTTGCTGCACGGTGGTATTGAAAGTACCGGACGCATCCGTCACCACAAACACCTCAAACCCTTCCGCCAGCGCCGACAACGTAGGGAACGCCACACACACATCCGTCACCACACCGGCAATGATGATCTGCTTGCGACCCGTCGCCTTGATCGCCTTAACAAAGTCTTCGTTATCCCAAGCGTTGATCTGACCTGGGCGAGCAATGTACGGCGCATCCGGGAACATCTCTTTCAACTCCGGTACCAACGGGCCGTTCGGGCCTTGTTCGAAACTGGTGGTGAGGATGGTCGGCAGGTTGAAGAACTTCGCCAGGTCAGCGAGTGCCAGCACGTTGTTCTTGAACTCGTTCGGCGAGAAGTCCTGCACCAGCGAAATCAAACCGGTCTGGTGATCAACCAGCAGCACGATAGCGTCGTCTTTGTTCAAGCGGTTGTAGGTTGGAGTGGTCATGGTGTGCGTCCTTTTTCAATGTTGGATTTGTTGTTGCGTTCAAGTTGGGTACAGATTACTGACGCATTGAAAAAGGATAAATCGGCTGAAAAGTGTTTCACCGTCAACTCAAATGGGACAATAGATATTTGTAGGAGCAAGGCTTGCCCGCGAAGAGGCCGGTACAGATTGACACCGCTTTCGCGGGCAAGCCTTGCTCCTACAGTTCTCCAGCATTGCGCAGTCTCTGGCCACACAGGTAATATTGAGAGAGATTCTCACTAACATCTGGAAAAGCCCACCAGTGCACTCTCCTCCGTCCAGCAAGCTGGGATTTTTCTTCAGCGATCATCACCGTTGGCTGCTGCAACATATCAATCGCCAGGTGCACAACCATGCGGACGCCGAGGACACCGTTGCCGATACGTTTTGCCAATTGCTGGTGGCGCGCGTTGATCCGGACAGTATCGAACAGCCGCGCGCTTACCTGTCGACCATTGCCCGTCGTCTGGTGTTTGATCGTCATCGCCGGCGCAAGCTGGAGTTGGCCTACCTTGAGCGTTTGTCGACGCTGCCCGAAGCACTGGCGCCCTCCCCTGAAGAACAACTGCAACTGATCGAAGCGCTGGTCGCGATTGACCGCGCCATTGATGGCTTGCCGCTGATCGTCAAAACAACATTCCTTTACAGTCAACTCGATGGCCTCAGCTATGTGGCGATTGCGCAGAAACTCGGGTTGTCGGAGCGCACGGTCAGTCGCTACATGAAACAGGCGTTGCTGCAGTGCTATCTGTGCGAGGTGGCGCCATGAGCAAGCGGCGCATCGACCCGGTCACCGAGCAGGCCATCGACTGGATGGTCAAGCTGCGCGCCGGCACACCCGACGCCAGACTGCAGGAGCGTTTCAACGCCTGGTTGTTGATGGATCGCGCGCACCGTCAGGCTTGGGACACATTGCAGGAACGCCTCGGCGATACGTTCAAACCGTTTCGCACGCTGGATCAACGGTTACCCGGTCAGGCCGGCGAAGCTCGTCAGGTCTTGTTGAAGCCACAGGCTTCGCGGCGCGACGCCTTGCGCGTAATCGCCGGTCTCGGCCTGCTTGGCGGCGGTCTGTTGCTGGGCAGCAAAACTCAGCTCGGCGAGTCGCTGCTGGCCGATTTGCACACCGCTCGCGGTCATCGGCAGAACTTCAATCTGGCCGATGGCAGCCGCTTGAGCCTGAACGCCGAGAGCGCGGTGGATCTGCGTTTCAATGACCGCCAGCGCCTGGTCATCCTGCGCCGGGGCGAGCTGGTGATCGATGTCGCGCCGGATGCGAATCGCCCACTGATCGTACGCACCGCCGAGGGCGAAATGCGCGCGTTGGGCACTCGCTTCCTCGTCGCTCAGGAAGCGGACGCCAGCCGCCTGGTGGTGTTGCAGCATTCGGTCGAAGCGCGGTTGTTCGATGGCACCACGCGAGTGGTCAAGGAAGGTCAGGCAGCGCTGCTCTCCACGCGCAACATCACCTTGGCCAGCGACGATGAACGCGGTCGCGCCGAATGGTTGAACGGCCGCTTGAACGTGCTCGATGAATCCCTCGAACAAGTGATCGACGCACTGCGCCCTTATCATCGCGGATTCCTGCGCGTCGCCCCCGAAGTGCGCGGCTTGCGCGTGCAAGGCGTGTTCCCGCTCGACGCCCCCGATCGAACCCTGGACGCCTTGGCCGAAACCCTGCCAATCCGCATCAACCGCTACAGCCCGTGGCTGACCATGATCAGCAAAAGATGAATGCGAAAAAATATTTTATGGAAATCATTCTTGTTTGTGTCCGGTTTTCATTTCTCATCCGACCTATCTCCTGACGCTTTAACAAAAACAGGAGATTGTTGTGTTCAACACGTGGCCCCGTAACCTTTCTGCAGCCGTTGCTCTGGCGACACTGAGCACCTCAGCGCTGGCGCAAGACTTATCGTTCAACCTGCCGGCCGGCCCACTCGCCAGTACGCTAAATGCGATTGCCGGCCAGAGCGGGCAGATCATTTCGCTGGAACCCGCGCTGGTGCAGGGCAAGCGCGCGCCGGCGGTGATCGGGCAGATGCCGGCCGAGCAAGCGCTGCAAAAGGCACTCGCCGGCAGCGGTTTGCAGCTGCGCGTCACGGGGCAAGGCAACTTCAGTGTCGAGCCGGCCAGCGACAACAGCGCCTCGCTGCAACTGGACGCCACCAACATCGTTGAACGCAGCCTCGACGCTACTACCACCGAAGGTTCGGGCTCCTACGCCGCGCGCGCTGTGACCATCGGCAAAGGCACGCACACGCTCAAGGAAATTCCGCAGTCGATCACCGTGATGACGCGCAAGCAGCTGGATGATCAGGATCTGGTTGATCTGAAAGACGCGGTCAACAAAACCACCGGTCTGGTCGGCGTTCAGGGCGTGGGTAAAGGCATGATCATTACCTCGCGCGGCTTTCAGATCGATGACTGGCAGTACGACGGCGTGCCGATCCCGCGTAACACTTACGCTTTGGGCAACTGGGCGACGCAGGATCTGATTTTCTTCGACCGCGTGGAAATCCTCCGTGGTGCTTCCGGCCTGCTGCAAGGCACCGGCAGCCCGGGTGGCGCGATCAATCTGGTGCGCAAGCGCGGGCAAACCTCGCCCACCGTGACAATCACTGGCAAGGCCGGTTCGTGGGATCACTACGGCCTGCAACTGGACGCCGGTGGCCCGTTGAATTCGACGGGCAGCGTGCGCGGTCGCTTCGTTGCCGACGAAGACCAGAGCCAATCGTTCGTCGATTACGAATGGAGCAAAACCCACTCGCTGTACGGCGCACTGGACTTCGACCTGCGTGACGACACCACACTCGGTCTGGCGATCAGCAACTCCGATGGCGAGTCACGCCCGATGATCCGTGGCCTGCCCCGCTACTCCGACGGCAAGCCGCTGAATGTGCCGCGCTCGACCTACGGCGGCGCGCGTTGGAACCATCTGGACATCGACGTCACCACGCTGTACGCCGATCTCGAGCACAGCTTCAACGACGATTGGGCGTTCAAGGTCGGCGCGGTGCGCATGGACGAAACCAACAAGGGCAAAAGTCAACGTCTGCAAACCAGCGGCGACGGGATCAATCCCGATGGCAGCGGCATTCAGTACGCCGATTTCGCCACCGATTTCGACGCGACCAAACTCGGTCTCGACATGAACGTCACCGGCCACTTCGACGCCTTGTCCATGGCCCACGAAGTGATGCTCGGCGGCAACTATTCCAAATACACCTCCGACGATAAATTCGCCCGAACCTTTAACAACAACACCACCGACACGATCTTCGACATCGATCACAACCGCCCGGACATCAGCTACGAAGGCATCCTCAATACACCGGGCGGCCAAGCCACACCGAGCAAGTACGACGTTCGCCAGAAGGGTTTGTATGGCAGCTGGCGCGTCAAACCGATCGACTCGCTGACCCTGGTGCTCGGCTCGCGCGTCAGTTGGTACGACTACAGCTACAAGTACGCGACACAGAGAGCCTTCGGTGCGGCAATCCAACAACCGGAAAGCACCGCGAACGAAACCGGCGAAGTCACCCCGTACGCCGGCATCGTCTATGACCTGAGCCGCGAATGGGCGGTCTACGCCAGCTATACCGACGTGTTCGAACCGCAAACCAATCGCGACGCCAGCGGTTCAACGCTGAAACCAGTGGTCGGCAGCAACTACGAAGTCGGCCTCAAGGGCGAATTGATGGACGGCCGGGTCAACACCTCGCTGGCGGTATTCCGCTACGACCAGGAAAACCGTGCCGTCAACGACCTCGCGTCGGGCATGATCTGCGACGGTTGGTATTGCTCCAACGCCGCCGGCAAAGTCCGCAGCCAGGGCATCGAAGCCGAGATCAGCGGCGAAGTGCTGACCAACCTGCAACTGTTCGCCGGCTACACCTACAACACCACCAAGTACCTCGATGACCCGGACAACGAAGGCAAAGTCTTCAGCACCTGGACACCGAAACACATGCTGCGCGTGTGGGGCGATTACCAGTTCAGCGGCGACTGGGAACGCGTCAGCACCGGCCTCGGTTTCACCACGCAAAGCCATACGCTGGGTTACGAACACACCTACGACGTGGCGGGTTACACCGTGTGGAGCGCACGCCTCGGCTACCAGTTGAGCAAGGAAATCGGCTTGGCAGTGAACGCCAACAACCTGTTCGACAAACGCTACTACACCTCCGCGTATAACCAGCTCAACGGCAACAACAACTTCGGCGACCCGCGCAACGTGATGTTCAGCGTGAAGTACACGCCTGAGTTTTGATGCCAACACCTGTGGCGAGAGAGCTTGCTCCCTCGCCACACAAGCGTCTTGGCAGCTTGTGTCGTCACTTTTTCTTACACCTTTTGTCGCCAGATCCTACGCCGTACGGCGATCCGGAGCCGGTCGTTGCCGTCAGTTTGGTATCATGCGCCGCTTTTACGGTTAACCACCGCCCGTCCTGTCGACGGGCGGGCTGCAAAAGGCGGTATTAGATGACGGCTTTGTTGACTCGCCGCAAGGTGCTTGCGGGAATGGGCGTACTCGGGCTCGGCCTGCTCGCCGGCTGCGACACCCGCGGCGAACTGTCGTACAAGTACGGCAAAGATCTGAGCGACAAGATCCTGGGACGCACTTTCAAGCTGAAGAACACCGACGGCGAAACCATGTCGCTGTCGAGCTTTCGCGGCATGATGCCGATGATCTTCTTCGGCTTCACTCAATGCCCGGCTGTCTGCCCCACCACCCTCGCCCGCGCGGCGAAAATCAAGAAACTGATGGGCAAGGACGGCGATCGTTTGCAGGTGATTTTCATCACCCTCGACCCCGAACGTGACACGCCAGAAATCCTCGACGCCTACATGAAAGCCTTCGACCCGAGCTTCGTCGCGCTGTACGGCACCGTTGAAGAAACCAAGGCCACCGCCAAGGAATTCGACGTGTTCTACGAGAAAGTCCCGGCCGGCGACACCTACACCATCTCGCACACGTCGACCAGTTACGTCTACGACTCCCGTGGCGGCCTGCGCCTGGGCCTGTCCACCTCGCTTTCGGCAGAAGAATGCACGGAAGACTTGCTTACCGTTATGGAGGTTTGCTGATGCACCCTGTTCTGAACAACATCAAACGTGCTGCGATTGCCCTGTCGCTGATGGGCCTGGCGTTTCAGGCCTCCGCGCAGACCAAAGTCGACGACGCCTGGGTTCGCGCCACCGTGCCGACCCAGACCGCCAGCGGCGCATTCATGACCGTCACGGCCGACAGCGACAGCAAGCTGCTCAGCGTTGCCACACCGATCGCCAAAGACGTGCAGATCCACGAAATGACCATGAAGAATGACGTCATGAGCATGGGCCCGGTGAAGTTCGTCGAGCTGCCGGCGGGCAAAGCCGTAAAGCTCGATCCGAACGGCTACCACGTGATGCTGATGGGCCTGAGCGCGCAGTTGAAAGAAGGCGAAACCGTGCCGCTGACCCTGACCGTCGAGAACGCCAAGGGCGAGAAAGAAACCCTCGAGGTCAAAGCGCCGGTTCGCTCGCTGACCAACATGGAAGGTCACGATCACAGCAAAATGCACTGATCTGACTGACTGAAACACCTGCGGGGCGGCCTGATCAACGATCATGCCGCCCCGTTTTTTTGAGCCAATGGAAAGCGTGCTTTACATCGGCAAATTCTTCGGCGAGGATGTAAAGGGTCTTTTACATAGGAAGTGAAGAATGAACCGCTACTACCTCGAAATGGGCGCCGCATCGGTTCTCTACGTGCTGGTGTTGAGCCTTTCCCTGATCGCCAGCCAATCCCTGCTGGACGCCAACATTTTTCTGCGATCCGTGGTGGCCCTGACCCCGATTATTCCGGCAGGTCTAATGTGCTGGGCGATCATGCGCAACATGCGGCGCATGGATGAAATGCATCTGCGCATCCAGTTCGAAGCCCTCGGTTTTGCCTTCGCCGCCTCGGCACTGCTGACCTTCAGTTACGGGTTTCTGGAAAACGTCGGCGCGCCGCACATTCCGTGGACATGCGTGTGGCCGGTGATGGGTCTGATGTGGATTGTTGGGCTGCAGATTGCGCGACGCCGCTACCAATGAAAAACCGTCTGAAGGCACTGCGCGCCGAGCGCAAGTGGTCGCAGGTTGATCTGGCAGAACGCTTGAACGTATCGCGGCAGACCATCAATGCGATCGAAAACGAACGCTACGACCCGAGTTTGCCACTGGCATTCCAGATTGCCCGCGCATTCGAAATGCCCATTGAAGACATCTTCGACGACAAAGAGAATTAACACCGGCCCCCTGTGGGAGCGGGCTTGCTCGCGAAGGCGTCGTGTCAGTCGACATTTGTTTAACTGATACACCGCCTTCGCGAGCAAGCCCGCTCCCACAGGGGGAATGCATTTCAAATGTAAAAGGTGCGACGGGGGCTCAATGGGCGATGCACACGGATTTTAGTTCGGTGTAGGCCTCAATCACCGTCCTGCCAAACTCTCGCCCCATCCCCGATTGCTTGACCCCGCCAAACGGCATTGCCGGATCCAGCAGCACATGCGCATTCACCCACACTGTGCCCGCTTCAATACGCGGCACCAGGTTCATTGCCTTGCTTAAATCGTTCGTCCACAAACTCGCGGCCAAACCATACGGATTGTCATTGGCCAACTCGATCATCGCGTCTTCATCATCAAACGCAATCACCGCCAACACCGGGCCGAACACTTCTTCACGGGCCACGGCCATGCTGTGATCGACATCCGCCAACACCGTCGGCTGCACGTAGAAACCCTCGCCCTCCAGCAGCTCACCGCCACACACCACTCGAGCGCCTTCACGCTTGGCCAGTTCGATGTGCTTGAGCACGCTCTGTTGCTGCTTGCGTGACACCAGCGGATTGATCGCTGCCTCGCAGTTCATCCCCGCGCCAATCGGCATGGCCGAAACCACTGCCGCGAGACCTTCGACAAACTGGTCGTGAATCGAACGATGCACATAGAAGCGCGACGCCGCCGCGCACACCTGACCGTTGTTCAGCAAACCACCGAGAATCGCGCCTTGAATGGCTTTTTCAACATCGGCATCTGCCAGCAGAATCATCGGATTCTTGCCGCCCAGTTCCAGCGCAAAACGGGTCATGTTGGCCATACACGCGACACCAACGGTTTTGCCCACCGCCGTCGAACCGGTGAACGACACCTTGCTCACCAGTGGATGCGCCGTCAGCGCGCCGCCGACCGAAGCCCCGCCGCCCGTGACCACGTTGAACACGCCTGCCGGAATGCCCGCCTCTAACGCCAGTTCAGCCAGACGCATGGCCGTCAGCGGAGTTTCCATCGCCGGTTTGATCACCACCGTGCAACCGGTGGCCAGCGCCGGCATCAACTTCCACGCGGCGATCATCAATGGAAAATTCCACGGCACGATGCCGACCACCACACCCACCGGTTCGCGTTTGGTGAACGTGGTGAATTTTGTTCCCGGCGGCAGCGGAATCGACACGTCGAAGGTCTGCCCTTCGATCTTGGTTGCCCAGCCCGACATGTAGCGCATGAATTCCACCGTGGCGTTGACGTCCAGCGCGCGGGCCATATTGATCGACTTGCCCTGGCTGAGGGTTTCCAGTTGCGCCAGCTCTTCGCCGTGTTCCTCGACCAGGCGGGTGAAATTCAGCAGGATGCGCTCGCGATCGGCCGGGCGCAGGCCCGACCACACGCCAGACTTGAACGCGGCATGCGAAGACTGCACCGCGCGCTCGACCAATTCGGCCGGCGCATCGAGGGTTTCGCACAAGGTCTGGCCGGTGGCCGGATCGACCACGGCAATCGTCGGCCCTTCAGCGAATTGCCACTGGCCATCGATAAAGCAGCCATGTCGACGATCAATGAACGCCGCGACTTGCGGCAGCATTGCAACGTTGCTCATAAAGCCTCCTTGGATTTGAGGAAACACACCACGGCCTCACGATCATCTTTCGAGGCCAGGCCCATGTAGGGCATGTAGGTGCCGGGCACGTAGGCCTGGGGTTGGGTGATCAGTTCGGCGATGGTCTCGGCCTGCCAGGTGACGTCTTTGCTGCGCATCGCCTGGGAATAGCTGAAGCCTGCCAGTGAGCCGGATTTGCGCCCGATCACGCCGTTAAGGTTGGGGCCCATCATGCCGGTGACGTCTTTTTTAACCGCGTGGCAGACGCCGCATTCGGTGTTGAAAATTTGTGCGCCGTGGGATGAATCCGCCGCACAATCGGCGGCGACGGCGGCTTGGGCGAGCGTCAGAGAAAACAACGAAGCACAGGCGAATTTGAGCAGGGACATAGAAGACACATCCAAAAAATCAGTGAATACACACCAATCCCTGTAGGAGCCGAGCTTGCTCGCGAAGACGTCAGCACATTCAGAACAGGGGTTGCCTGACCCACCGCTTTCGCGAGCAAGCTCAGCTCCTACAGGGATTGGTGGCGACGGGAGCTGATGGGGATTGTCTGGCCTGCCGCCAAAGCAGGTTTTGCCCTGCCTGCCAGTCGTGTTGGCAAGGCTGCCAATTGCGACTGGCACAGACACACAAGCACTTGGCAGACACAGCAATTCCCCGGTTTCGCCGCAGAGGCAGAATCCACTGGCACCCACTTTTCAGGGCACCAGTCAGGGAGTCCCCCTTCAATGCGAACCAACCGGATCACCGTACCGTCAGCGCTGGGCTTGAGCCTGCTGATGCTCGGCTTGAACAGCGCCCATGCCGATCTGCCACCCGACACCATCGGCCAGACCACGCTGGCGTTCCCGCCCGAAGCGCACCGCGCTTACGTGGTCGACGTCGAATTCGAAAGTTTCGTGATGGGCCGCGTCACCGTGGTCGATCCCGACAAGAAGAAAATCCTCGGCATGGTGCCGACCGGTTTTGCCGCGCCATCGGCCCTGAGCCACGACCGCAAAACCCTGTACAGCGCCGACCTGTTCTACTCACGCGGCACTCGCGGCACCCGCACCGACGTGCTCACCGCGTGGGACACCTCGACGCTGTCGCCCTCGTGGGAAGTGGTGATTCCAAGCAAACGCGCCGAATCCCTGACCCAGCGCTACGGCCTGAAACCGAGTGGCGATGACCGCTTCGTGTACGTCTACAACTTCACCCCATCGACTTCGGTGACCGTGGTCGACACCCAGTCCCACGCGGTCAGCAGCGAAATCGCCATCCCCGGTTGCGTGCTCAATTACCCGGTCGGCAACCGCCGCTTCGCCTCGTTGTGCGGCGACGGCAGCCTGCAAGTGGTCACCCTCAATGATCAGGGCCAGGAAACCGCGCGCAGCCGCACGCCGTTCTTCGACCCGAACGCCGAGAAGCTCAACGAGCGCGCGGTCAACGTCGGCGACACCTACTACTTCGTCACCACCACCGGCACTGTGCGCCCGGTCGATTTCGCCGGCGACGCGCCGAAGATTCTGCCGTCGTGGTCGCTGGTCAACGACGCCGAAAAGAAAACCGGTTGGGCCCCCGGCGGCTGGCAGTTGATGGCGGTCGCACCGAAGCTCGATCGTTTGTACGTGTTGATGCACGACGCCCACGACGCGATGAAGTGGGAAGACCCGAGCACGCTGATCTGGGCCTTCGATATCAAGACCGGCAAGAAGGTTGCGACCCTCGAAGCACCAACACCGGTCTGGAGCCTGCAAGCCACCGGCGACGACAAACCGTTGCTGCTCGGCGCTGACGTCGAGGGCGGTTTGCAGGTCTTCGATCTGAGCACCAACAAGCTTCAATCGAGCATGCCGAAAGTCGCGAAAACCGCGGCGCAAGTCATGAGCTACTGAGGAGGTTCAGTCATGACCCTTGACCCGATTTTCATCATCGCCAGTGCGCTGGCCGTCGCCGTGCTGCTGGCCAGCGCGGCGACGCACAAGCTGCGCGCACCGGGCCGGTTTGCCCGGCAACTGGCGGACTATCAGTTGCTGCCTGAAGCGTTGGTGCGGCCGATTGGCCGAGTGATTCCGCTGCTGGAGTTGCTCATCGCTTTTGCCCTGCTGGTGCCGTTCAGCCGCGCCATTGCAGCGGTCTGCGCAGCTGCGTTGATCGCGCTGTACGCCTCCGCCATCGGCATCAACCTGTGGCGCGGTCGCCGCGACATCGACTGCGGCTGTGCCGGGCCGGATCAAGCACAGCCACTGCGCCCGATTCTGCTGACGCGCAACGCGGTGTTAGTGGCTTTGGCGTTACTGGCGAGCACCACACCGATCGTTCGCGACCTTGGTTTGTTCGACGGTTTTGTCACCGTCGCCGCCAGTGCTGTTGCGCTGCTGATCTACGCGGCCGCCGACGGCTTGCTGGCCAACTCCCCTCTTCTGCTCAAATTGATTGGTAGGTGATTTATGCAAGGTCTGATGATTTCCAACGTGCTGTTGTGGGTGCTGCTGATTGCGCTGGCGTTCGCGGTGATGGGCCTGGTGCGGCAGATCGGCGTGCTGCACGGGCGCATTGCTCCGGCCGGTGCGCTGATGGTCGATAAGGGTGTGGCGGTCAACGAAGCGGCGCCGCAAGTGACCGCTGCTGATCGTCATGGTCGTCCGGTCAATTTTGGTTATGCCGGGGAAAAGAACCAGTTGCTGTTCTTCCTCTCGCCGACCTGCCCGATCTGCAAATCGCTGCTGCCGGCGATCAAATCCATCGCCAAGCAACAAGCTGATCGCCTCGACGTGGTGTTTATCAGCGACGGCGACATGGATGCCCAACAAGCGCTGATCCGCGAACACAAACTCGATGACATGACCTACGTGGTCGGCCCGGAAGTCGGCATGACCTACCAGATCGGCAAGCTGCCGTACGCCGCGCTGATCGACAAATCCGGCACCTTGCGTGCCAAAGGTCTGGTCAATTCCCGTGAGCATCTCGACAGCCTGTTCGAGGTCGAACACCTGCACAGCGCCACGCTGCAGGAATACCTCAACAGCCAGCCGCAGCCGCATGACCACAGTCACGGCCATAGCCACAGCCACTGAGCAGGGAGACATTTATGAAACTGCTGGATCTGCTCTTTGAGCGCTCGACCCGCCGCGTGGCCGACACCACATCGCGACGCAAATTGCTGGCGCGCATGGGCTCGCTGATGGTCGCCGGCGCCGCACTGCCGCTGTTGTTGCCACTGGATCGCACCAGCAAGGCGCTGGCGGCGGACAATCCCAAGGCCGGCGATCCCGGTGATCCGAACAGCTGCGACTACTGGCGCTACTGCTCGATCGACGGCTTTCTGTGCAGTTGCTGCGGCGGTTCGGTGACCTCGTGCCCACCCGGCACCGAAGCCTCGCAAGTGACGTGGATCGGCACCTGCCGCAACCCGGCGGACGGCAAGGATTACATCATTTCGTACAACGATTGCTGCGGTAAGCAGAGCTGCGCGCAGTGCGCCTGTACGCGCAACGACAGCGAAGAACCGGCGTATCGACCGTTCAACAACAACGACGTGAACTGGTGCCTGGCGGCGAAATCGCACATCTACCACTGCACGGTTTCGATTATTCGCGGCGTCGCCGTCTGACCTGATCACCAAAAACCCCCTGTAGGAGCTGCCGCAGGCTGCGATCTTTTGACTTTGTTTTTCAAGATCAAGATCAAAAGATCGCAGCCTTCGGCAGCTCCTACGGGGTTTTGTGTAATTTTTGAGGATGTTGTTATGCGTCATTTGTTCGTGATGGGTCTAGCTTTGGTGTTGGCCGCGCCTGCGGTTTACGCCCGGGCCATTCCCAAGCCCAATCAGCGGCATGCGCCGGGTAACGAATCGCCGCAAACGCCCATCGCTCAGGCGGGTTACAGCGTCGGCGTGAACTACCAATTGCAATGCGCAGGTTGCCATTTGCCCGACGGCACAGGCTCAGCCGCCAACGACACGCCGCGTCTGACCGGTTTCGTCGGTAACTTTCTGAAGGTGCCCGGTGGCCGGGAGTTTCTGGTGCGCGTGCCGGGCATGTCGCAATCAGCGCTGAACAACGCGCAACTGGCCGACCTGCTCAACTGGCTGATTCGCGAGGATGGCATGGCCGGTAAAAGCACGCCTGCGCACTATCAGCCGTACAGCGCTGACGAGATTGCGCAGTTGCGCCACGAAACCATGCTCAACCTGCCCGGCACCCGCGCGGAGCTGATCAAAGCCATGCGCGCGCAAGGCATCGCGATTGATGACGGCATGCACTACTGAGCCTCAGGCGTGCTGCCTGCGGTACTCACCCGGCGCAATGCCGAAACGTGATTTGAATGCCGTGGAAAAATGGCTCGAATCGGAAAAGCCCCAGGAATAACCGAGCACCGAGAGCTTCTGCTCAGCCCCGGATTGACGCAGCGATTCGGCACACAAATCCAGCCGCCGATTCTTGATGTAGCGCGCCACCACCAAACCCTTTTTTGCAAAGATCCGGTACAGCCCGCGCACCGACATGCCGACTTCCCGCGCCAGCCACTCCGGACAGAGTTCCTCGCAGCGAATGTGCTCGTCGATGCACGCCAGGGTCTTCTGAAAGATCCGTTCATGCAGATCGCTGCAATCTTCGCTGTGGCTGATCGCCGGGCGCAGCAGGCTGACAATCGCCTCCAGCGTCGCTTCGCTTTCGCTGAGGCTGAGGTTCTTCTGCCGCGTCGCGTCGAGAATCAAATGGTGCGAGAGCATGGCCATCGGCGAACTCGCCGGAATGCGGTGGCCGCACTTGACCTGATTGAAGCGCAGGGTCTTCTCGACCAGGTGCGTCGGCAGGATCAGCGACAACTGCCGCGAGTTTTCGTGGTAAGTGAAATCGCTCGGGCGCGAGGCGTCGATCAGGGTGATGTCGCCCGCCGAGAGCAGCGCTTTGTTGTCGCCCTGAGCCATGCCCGCCGAGCCTTCGAGCTGGAACACGGCAAAATATTTACCGCCCTCGCCGGCAGCGATTTCCGTCGGCGTGCGATACAGCCGCGCCTGGCAGGCGTCGACAAAACTCAGTTTGAGCGCACCGCTTTGGTACTCGCGAATGCGCCCGGAGAAATCGGTGCCGAGGGTTTGCGCGTTGAAGGCGCCACAGATCTGGTTGATCTGGTGGATCCATTGATCGAAGCCGTCACGGCGTTGTGCAGTTGAAGAAATCATGTCTGGCCTCACGCAGGCTTGTTTTTATTATCTACGTCAATCCAAGCGTTCTTCCTGAACAGTGCGGCTCCCTCGTTGTGGCGCTTATTTCAAGCCGCCAAAACGTCGATAGAAACTCTCGCCGACATCCGGCAACGGCCCGTCCGCGGTTTCCAGCGCAGTGTTCAGCCACTCTTCGGCCTTGGCGTAGATCAATCGGTAAATGTTGCGGCAAAGCTGGCGGGCGGCACGGCCTTCCCAATCGCCGGGGAGCAATTCGTCAGGCAGTTGCGGGTCGCGCAGCAGCAGTTTGCGGTATTCATGAATAAGCAGAAGACGTGCCATGAAGCAGTCGGCCGGCAGCAGGTTTTCCTGCTCGCGCAGTGCTTGCCAGAGCGGTCGGAACAATTGGATGAACTCGCTGTAATGCGCCGCCAGTTCCTCGATGTTCCAGCTCTCGCGCACCTGTGCACGCAGGGCTTTGGAGGCCAGCACGTCTTGCGCGGTGGTTTCGAAAACGATGGTGTCCTCTAGCGCGCCGAGGTCTTGCAGGGTCGCGTTGACGTCGGCGCGATCACTGCGCGGGCACGCCAGCACGGCTGGAGAAATCGCACCAAAACCTTGCCACTCGAGTTCTTCGCGCACTTGCTTGCGCTTGTCCTGGCCCAATTGCGTGAGCATCGCCAGGCACCACGAACCATCCCACGCCGGCACGGTTGAGCTGTACACGCGCTTGAAGGCCTTATCGAAGCGCCGGCGCCCGGTGCCGGTGAGGCTGTAGTAGCTGCGGCGGCCGACTTTTTCGGCGGTCAGCCAGCCTTCTTTGGTCAGGCGAAAAATCGAAGTACGGATCAGCCGTTCGTTGATGCCGATCGGTTCGAGCAACTGGATCAGACTGCCCAGCCACACCGTGCCGCCGTGGGGCTCGATGGCATCCCCGTACAGCGTGATGATCAAGGAACTGGCGCGGATCGGCGTCTGCTCCTGGAAACGGGTGATGAGGTGGTTCAAAGGTGTCAGCGATGACATGGGCGTACCGGACAATGAAAAAGGAAGGAATATACCGAATCAAAACCTTTATGAGTGAACCCTGTGGCGAGGGGATTTATCCCCGATGGACTGCGCAGCAGTCCCGGCTTTTGGGGCCGCTTCGCAGCCCGTCGGGGATAAATCCCCTCACCACAAAGTCCTGCAACCACACAAAGACCTGATCTCACTGGGATTGAGATGCTTTTGGGCGCAAGCCGCTGTCACTGATCCGTGGGCGATCCGCTTCAGGTTCGCTCAGCGGTTCGCACACCTGCATCTGCGTCAGGCAGCGCTGGGCCAGCGCCTGATACTCGCGAGTACCGGCCTGTTTCCACGCCACTTCCTGATCACTCAATACGCGCTTGATACTCGCCGGTGCGCCCATCACCAATGACTGTTCCGGGCATTCAAAACCCGCTTTGACGAACGCCGCCGCCGAGACAAACGAGCGTGCGCCAATTCGTGCGTTGTCCATCACTACCGCATTCATCCCGACCAGCGCATCAGCGCCGATCCGGCAACCGTGCAGCACCGCGCCGTGGCCAATATGGCCGTTGCGCTCGACCACCGTGTCGCTGTCGGGAAAGCCGTGCATCACGCAGGTGTCCTGCAAGTTAGCGCCCTCTTCCAGCACGATGCGGCCGAAGTCGCCGCGCAAACTGGCCAGCGGCCCAACATAACAATGCGGGCCGATGATCACGTCGCCGATCAATACCGCTGACGGATGCACATAAGCCGAAGGGTCAACCACCGGGGTCAGTCCATCAAGGCTGTAACAGGTCATCGCAGGCTCCTTTGGTGGACGTTGTGCGGTGAGATACGCAAAGCGATGCGTAAACAGGCTTGATTTGTATCACATCATTCCGATGCAGTGAAGAGAGAAAAGCGTATCGCTTTTGTCGAACACCGTTCATCGGCAATCTCGGCCTCACAAAACCAAACAACATTCGTTTGTTTTCAATTAGTTACTCAACTCCAACCAAGAACCAACGAGCTGTAGCAAATTCCACAACCTTCCATTTGAGACACATTAATCACATTTCAATCTTGCATTTACGTATCACGTTAAGCCTATACTCCGGCAAAACCGACGCCTGACGTCGAACCAACAACAAGCCGGCATTAGCCGAGCGTGCTCCGTGAGGGCCTTTGCCATGCCTCAAACCCTGGCCGTTGAACAGCTGCAAGCTGTGCGCCTGATCACCCTGCAACGTCCGCAGGCCTTGAATGCCCTCAACACCGAACTGCTCGGCGAACTCGCCGCTGCACTGAGCGCCGCCGAAGCCGACCCCGAGACCCGCGCCGTGGTGCTGACCGGCAGCCGCAAAGCCTTCGCTGCCGGCGCCGACATCAAGGAAATGGCCGAGCGCGATCTGGTCGGCATCCTCAATGACCCGCGCCAAGCCTCGTGGCAAACCATCACCCGCTTCAGCAAGCCGCTGATCGCCGCCGTCAACGGCTTCGCCCTCGGCGGCGGCTGCGAATTGGCGATGCACGCCGACATCCTGATTGCCGGTGAAGACGCGCGTTTCGGTCAGCCGGAAATCAACCTCGGGATCATGCCCGGCGCCGGTGGCACCCAGCGATTGCTGCGTGCCGTGGGTAAATCCCTGGCGATGCAAATGGTGCTCACCGGCGAAGCCATCGACGCCCGCCATGCGCTCCGCGCCGGCCTGGTCAGCGAAATCACCCAGCCGGAATTCACCGTCGAACGCGCCCTGCAGATCGCCCACGCCATCGCCGCGAAAGCGCCATTGGCCGTGCGTCTGGCCAAGGAAGCGCTGCTCAAGGCGATGGACACCGACCTGGCCAGCGGCCTGCGCTTCGAGCGCCACGCCTTCACCTTGCTGGCCGGCACCGCCGACCGCGACGAAGGCATCCGCGCCTTTCAAGACAAGCGTGCGCCGCAGTTTCGCGGCCAGTAATCGAATCGAACGATCTCCCGGAGAGCCTTGCCCATGAACTTCGAACACATCCTGTTTTCCATTGAGGCCGGCGTCGCCCTGCTCAGCCTCAACCGGCCCGAGCAACTGAACAGCTTCAACACCTCCATGCACCTGGAGGTCAAGGAAGCGCTGAAGCAGGTGCGGCAGAACCCGGAAGTGCGCGTGCTGCTGCTGACCGGTGAAGGTCGTGGTTTCTGCGCCGGGCAAGACCTCAGCGACCGCAACGTCGCGCCAGGCACTGAAGCGCCTGATCTCGGCGTGTCGATCGAAACCTTCTACAACCCGCTGATCCGCCAGTTGCGCGATCTGCCGATGCCGGTGATTTGTGCGGTCAACGGCGTTGCAGCCGGGGCCGGGGCGAACATTCCGCTGGCCTGCGATCTGGTGCTGGCGGCGCGTTCGGCGAGCTTCATTCAAGCGTTCTGCAAAATCGGCCTGATCCCGGATTCCGGCGGCACCTGGACGTTGCCGCGACTGGTCGGCATGGCCCGCGCCAAAGCCCTGGCCTTGCTCGGCAACCGTTTGAGCGCCGAACAGGCCGAGCAATGGGGGCTGATCTATCGCTGCGTCGATGACGCGCAATTGCGCGACGAAGCGCTGACCCTCGCCCGCCACTTGGCCACACAACCGACTTATGGTCTGGCGCTGATCAAACGCAGCCTCAACGCCAGCCTCAGCAACACCTTCGATGAACAGCTTGAGCTGGAGCGCGACCTGCAACGGCTGGCCGGGCGCAGCGAGGATTACCGCGAAGGCGTCAGCGCCTTCATGGACAAACGCACCCCAGCGTTCAAAGGTCGCTGAACATGAGCGCACTCGACCGCAACGCAAAAATCGCCGTGATCGGTGCCGGCGCCATGGGCGCCGGCATTGCGCAAGTCGCGGCGCAAGCCGGACATCCGGTGTTGCTGCTGGATAATCGTCCCGGCGCCGCCGCGCAAGCCATCGACGGCATCGACCGCCAGCTCGGCAAACGCGTGGAGAAAGGCAAACTCGCGGCGGATGAGCGCGGCGCCATCGTCGCTCGCCTGCACGCGGTAGAAGCCATCGAAACGCTGGCCGACTGCACGTTGATCATCGAAGCGATTGTCGAAAACCTTGAAGTCAAACGCGGGTTGTTCAAACAGTTGGAAGGTCTTTGCGGCGACGACTGCATTCTTGCCAGCAACACTTCTTCACTGTCGATCACCAGCATTGCTGCAGGCCTGCAACGCCCGGAACGTCTGCTCGGGCTGCACTTCTTCAACCCGGCGCCGGTGATGCCATTGGTGGAAATTGTCTCCGGATTGGCCAGCGATCCCGCCCTCGCTCAGACCTTGTTCGACACCGCCAGAGCCTGGGGCAAGCAACCGGTGCACACCCGTTCGACGCCGGGTTTCATCGTCAATCGCGTGGCCCGGCCGTTCTACGCCGAAAGCCTGCGCCTGCTACAAGAAGGCGCAGCCGATTGCGCGACGCTCGACGCGCTGATGCGTGAGGCTGGCGGCTTCGCTATGGGCGCCTTCGAACTCACTGATCTGATCGGCCACGATGTGAATTACGCGGTGACCTGTTCGGTGTTCGACGCCTATTACGGCGACACTCGTTTTCAGCCGTCGCTGATCCAGAAAGAACTGGTCGACGCCGGACGCTTCGGCCGCAAAAGCGGTCGTGGTTTTTACGATTACAGCGAAGGCGCGCAACGTCCGCAGCCGCAACAAATCAGCAGCGATGCGAGCGTCGATAGCTGCGTGGTCGAAGGCGATCTCGGCGTCCTTAACGATTTGCTGCCACGCCTGAAAACCAGCGTGATCACGCGCGATGGCAAAGGCCTGTTAAGGGTCGGCGACGCGGTATTGGCCCTGAGCGACGGGCGCATGGCCAGCCAACGCGCCAAAGAAGATGGCCTACGCAATCTGATCCTGATCGACCTGGCTTTCGATTACGCCAGCGCCAAACGCATCGCCATCAGTTGCTCGGCGGATATCAGCACTGACGCCCGCGAACAAGGCATCGCCCTGCTGCAAAGCGCCGGCCTGCAGGTCAGTCTGCTCAGCGACACACCGGGCCTCGCCGTGCTGCGCACCGTCGCCATGCTCGCCAACGTAGCCGCCGACACCGTGCTGCACGACGTTGCCTCGGCAGCAGACATTGATCTGGCCATGCGCGCTGGAGTGAATTACCCGCAAGGCCCATTGGCCTGGGCCGAGCGCATCGGCCTGGCGCCAATCACCCAAGTCCTCGATCACCTGCAAGCCAGTTACGGCGAAGAGCGCTATCGGCCATCGCTGCTGTTACGCCGCAAAGTCGCCGAAGGGAGCACATTCCATGACCAGCCTTGAAGCCATGAGCCTCGCCAGCCGTTGCGCACAAACCATGTTCGACCGCGATGCCGCCACCCAAGGTTTGGGCATCCGCCTGATCAGCGCCGCGCCCGGCAGCTGCACCTTGGGCATGGGCGTGCGCGCCGACATGATCCAAGGCCACGGCACCTGCCACGGCGGTTTCCTCTTCGCCCTCGCCGACTCGGCGTTCGCCTTCGCCTGCAATAGTTACAACGACGCCACCGTGGCGATCGGTTACAGCATCGATTACATCGCGCCCGCGCAGTTGGGCGACACGCTCACCGCACGCTGCACCGAGCAATCACGCTCGGGCCGCACCGGCAATTACGACGTGCGCATTGAAAACCAGCAGGGCCAGTTGATCGCCCTGTTCCACGGCAAATCCTACAAAGTGCGCGGCACCGTGCTGACGCCGGAGACTCCCCATGAATGACGCTCTGATCATCGACGCCGTGCGCACCCCGATTGGTCGCTACGCTGGCAGCTTGAGCAGCGTGCGCGCCGACGACCTCGGCGCCGTGCCGCTGCGTGAACTGCTGCGCCGCCACCCGCAAGTCGACTGGAGCCAGGTCGACGACGTGATCTACGGCTGCGCCAATCAGGCCGGCGAAGACAACCGCAACGTTGCGCGCATGTCGGCGCTGTTGGCCGGGCTGCCGGTCAGCGTGCCAGGCACTACGCTCAACCGTTTGTGCGGTTCAGGGCTGGATGCGATCGGCACTGCCGCACGGGCGATTCGCAGCGGTGAGGCCGGGCTGATGCTGGTCGGCGGCGTCGAATCGATGTCGCGTGCGCCGCTGGTGATGGGCAAGGCCGAGACGGCGTTTTCCCGTTCGGCGGAGATGTACGACACCACCATCGGCTGGCGTTTCGTCAATCCGCTGATGAAGAAAATCTTCGGCATTGATTCGATGCCGGAGACCGCAGAAAACGTCGCCGCACAGTTCAACATTTCCCGCGCCGACCAGGACGCCTTCGCCCTGCGCAGCCAGCAACGCGCCTCGGCCGCGCAGGCCAGCGGACGCTTGGCGAAAGAAATCGTTGCCGTGGAAATCCCCCAGCGCAAAGGCCCGGCCAAAGTCGTCGAGCACGACGAACACCCGCGCGCCGACACCACGCTGGAGCAACTGCAGAAACTCGGCACACCCTTCCGCGAGGGCGGCAGCATCACCGCCGGCAATGCTTCGGGCGTGAATGACGGCGCCTGCGCCTTGCTGCTGGCCAATGCGCAAACCGCACAGCGTTACGGTTTGAAGGCTCGCGGCCGGGTCGTGGCGATGGCCACTGCCGGCGTCGAGCCACGGATCATGGGCATCGGCCCGGTGCCGGCGACGCGCAAGGTGCTGGAACTGTCCAACCTCAGCCTCGCCGACATGGACGTCATCGAACTCAACGAAGCGTTCGCCGCGCAAGGCCTGGCGGTGCTGCGTGAACTCGGTCTGGGCGATGACGACCCACGCGTCAACCCGAACGGAGGCGCCATTGCCCTCGGCCACCCGCTGGGGATGAGCGGCGCGCGACTGGTCACCACCGCGCTGCAGGAATTGGAAGAGCGTCAGGGCCGCTATGCGCTGTGCACCATGTGCATCGGTGTCGGTCAAGGCATCGCGCTGGTGATCGAGCGTTTATCCGACTAAAGAACCGCGATTCCCGAGGTGCCGACAGGTATCCTTGGGGCATGCACTCAGAGCCCCGCGCCACCGGGGCGGAAACACAAAAATAATTCGAGTGAAGTCATGAACATGCCAATTGCCCAAGCCGTGCTCAACCCTGAACTGGATCCGCTGGAAACCGCCAGCGTCGACCAGTTGCGTCAGCATCAACTCGAGCGCCTGCGCTGGAGCCTCAACCACGCCTACAACAATGTGCCGCTGTACCGCCAACGCTTCGATGCGCTGGGCGTGCACCCGGACGACATTCGCTCGCTGGACGATCTGGCGAAGTTTCCGTTCACCACCAAATCCGACCTGCGCGACAACTACCCCTACGGCATGTTTGCCGTACCGATGCATGACGTCGTGCGCCTGCACGCGTCCAGCGGCACCACCGGCAAACCGACCGTGGTCGGTTACACGCAGAACGACATCGACACCTGGGCCAACATCGTTGCCCGTTCGATTCGTGCCGGCGGCGGCCGCCGCGGTGACAAGGTGCACATCTCTTACGGTTACGGCCTGTTCACCGGCGGCCTCGGCGCGCATTACGGTGCTGAACGCTTGGGTTGCACGGTGATTCCGATGTCCGGCGGCCAGACCGAAAAACAAGTGCAATTGATCAAAGATTTCCAGCCCGACATCATCATGGTCACGCCGTCGTACATGCTCAACATCGCTGACGAGATCGAACGTCAGGGCATCGACCCGCACAAACTGGCCCTGCGCCTGGGCATCTTCGGCGCCGAGCCGTGGACTGCCGAACTGCGCAGCGCCATCGAGGCACGCTTGGGCATCACTGCTCTGGACATCTATGGCTTATCGGAAATCATGGGCCCGGGCGTGGCCATGGAATGCGCGGAAAGCCGCGATGGCCCAACGATCTGGGAAGACCATTTCTACCCGGAAATCATCGACCCGATCACCGGCGAAGTGCTGCCGGACGGACAGATGGGCGAACTGGTGTTCACTTCGCTGAGCAAAGAAGCCCTGCCGATGATCCGCTACCGCACCCGCGACCTCACTCGCCTGCTGCCGGGCACCGCACGCCCGATGCGCCGTATCGACAAGATCACCGGCCGCAGCGACGACATGCTGATCATCCGTGGCGTCAACGTGTTCCCGACCCAGGTCGAAGAGCAGGTGCTGAAAGTCAAACAGCTGTCGGAGTCATACGAGATTCACCTGTATCGCAACGGCAATCTCGACAGCGTCGATGTCCACGTCGAGCTCAAGGCCGAGCATCAAGGCTTGAGTGATGAACAGCAGAAGGCCTTGTGCGGCGAGCTGAGCAAGCACATCAAGACCTACATCGGTATCAGTTCGCGGGTGCTGCTGCAGCCTCCATTCTCGATCAAGCGCTCGGAAGGCAAGGCCTGCCATGTGATCGATAAACGCGTGAAAGCTTAAAAGCAATAACAGCGGCGAAGGTGCAAGGCCTTCGCTGCTCGCTGCAATCCCTCCCTCCCCCTGCAAAACCACGGCGATGCTCTGCCGAGCATCGCCGTGCGCGTTTTTCCGCTTTGCAAATGCGCGGCAACGCTCACCATTCATCTGAAGCGATACAGAAAATCATACGACACGTTATTTTGTGTTTGATATTAATTTCCGTATCACTTATAAAGTTCTCCATGCCCTCGAACATGCCTTCGAAAAACCTGAGGCAGGAGAACAATAATGTACGCACAGCTTGTAGAAACCGGCGTCAAGCGCATCAAAGACCTTTCGGAGATGTCCGAAGAGGAACGCGCCTTCCAGGAAAAAATCGATTCAGAAATCAAGATCGAAGCGAAGAACTGGATGCCCGATGCGTATCGCCAGACGCTGATCCGGCAGATTTCCCAGCACGCCCACTCCGAAATCGTCGGCATGCTCCCGGAAGGCAACTGGGTGACTCGCGCACCTTCACTCAAACGCAAACTGCAATTGATGGCGAAGATTCAGGATGAGGCTGGCCACGGTCTGTACCTCTACAGCGCGATGGAAACCCTCGGTGCCGACCGCGATGAAGAGATCGCCAAGCTGCACAGCGGCAAAGCCAAGTATTCGAGCATCTTCAATTACCCGACGCTGAACTGGGCCGACATGGGCGCGGTGGGCTGGCTGGTCGACGGCGCCGCGATCGTCAATCAGGTGGTGTTGCAGCGTACGTCGTACGGCCCCTACTCGCGGGCCATGGTGCGCATCTGCAAGGAAGAGAGTTTCCACCAGCGCCAGGGCTACGAAATCCTCCTGACCATGATGCGTCACGGCACTCAGGCGCAAAAAGACATGGTGCAGGACGCGATCAATCGCCTGTGGTGGCCGTCGCTGATGATGTTCGGCCCGAGCGATGAGCACTCGCCGAACAGCGCGCAATCGATGGCCTGGAAGATCAAACGCCAGAGCAACGACGAACTGCGCCAGCGCTTTATCGACCAGACCATCCCGCAGCTCGAACTGCTCGGCTGCACCTGCCCCGATCCTGACTTGAAGTGGAACGCCGAGCGCGGCCACTACGACTTCGGTGAAATCCAGTGGAACGAATTCTACGAAGTGCTCAAGGGCAACGGCCCGTGCAATCAGGAACGCGTCGCCACCCGCCGCAAAGCCATTGAAGACGGCGCCTGGGTACGCGAAGCCGCCGTCGCCCACGCCCGTAAAAAACACAACAAAAACGCCGCCTGACACAAGGCACGACTGCTGATCGTTCCCACGCTCTGCGTGGGAACGCCTCAAGGGACGCTCTGCGTCCAGTGACGCGGAGCGTCACCGTCTGCATTCCCACGCAGGAGCGTGGGAACGATCGATTGTCAGCCGCACTAACCGAACTGATGTGGAGTGAATGACATGTCCCAGTGGACCCTTTTCGAAGTTTTCGTGCGCAGCAAGCACGGCCTCAATCACAAGCACGTCGGCAGTGTGCATGCCGCCGACACCACCATGGCCATCGAAAACGCCCGCGAGCTCTACACCCGTCGCAGCGAGGGTGTGAGCCTGTGGGTGGTGCCTTCGGCGCTGATCACCGCCTCGTCCCCAGATGAAAAAGACCCACTGTTCGACCCGGCTGACGACAAGGTTTATCGCCACGCCAGTTTCTACGAACTGCCGGCCGAAGTCGGGCACATGTGAGGTCGACCATGAACGATAAAACCGATCTGATCGAATACCTGCTGCGCCTCGGTGACAGCGCCCTGATTCAGGGCCAGCGTCTGTGCCAATGGTGCGGCAAGGCGCCAGCGCTGGAAGAAGAACTGGCGCTGATGAACGTCGGCCTCGACCTCGTTGGGCAGGCGCGGCACTGGCTGGAATACGCTGCCGAGTTGCTGGATGACGGCCGCGATGCCGATGATCTGGCCTTCCGCCGCGACGAGCGCGCCTACCGCAATCTGCTGCTGGTCGAGCAACCGAATGGCGATTACGCCGTGACCATGCTCAAGCAATTCCTCTACGACGCCTGGCACCTGCCGGTGTTGCAGGGCCTGAGCCAGTCGAGCGACGAACGCATTGCCGGGATCGCCGCCAAAGCGGTCAAGGAAGTCACCTATCACCTGCGCCGCTCCGGCGAGTGGATCGAACGCATGGGCGACGGCACCGAAGAAAGCCATCGGCGCATGCTCGCGGCGATTCCGGAAGTCTGGCGTTTTACCGTCGAACTGATCGCCGCTGACGACAGCGAACAACGTCTGTGCGCGGCCGGTATTTCGCCGGACATCGCCAGCGTCGCTGCGCAATGGCAAACCACGGTCAACGACGTGTTCACTCGCGCCACCCTGCCCGTCCCGGCGGCGCCGAGTTACTTCTATCTGAATGCCCGTCGCGGTCTGCACAGCGAACACTTGGGCATTTTGCTCGCAGAAATGCAGTTCCTGCCCCGAGCGTACCCCGATGCAACCTGGTGAGCTGATCACCAGCGATCGCGGCGCCCGGCCGGCGCTGCTCGGTGATCTGGACAAGGCCTGGGCGACCCTCGCCGAAGTCATGGATCCGGAAGTGCCGGTGGTCAGCGTGGTCGATCTGGGTATCGTCCGCGATCTCGACTGGCAGGCCGGGCATCTGCACGTGGTGGTCACGCCGACCTACTCCGGTTGCCCGGCCACCGAAGTGATCGAGGATGACATCCGCACCGCGTTGGAACAGGCCGGATTCAATGCGCCGAAACTGGAGCGCAAATTGACCCCGGCGTGGTCGACCGACTGGATCACCGCCGATGGTCGCGAACGCCTGCGCGCCTACGGCATCGCCCCGCCCGATGGCAGCGCGAGCAAACGCACGCTGCTCGGCGAGAGTCCGACGGTGCTCTGCCCGCAGTGCGGCAGCGCCCACACCGAAGTGCTCAGCGAGTTCGGTTCGACCGCGTGTAAAGCCTTGTACCGCTGCTGCGATTGCCGCGAGCCCTTCGACTATTTCAAGTGCATCTGAACGGCACAGCGCCGTGTCGGGAGAATAATAATGAGCAAATTTCACAGCCTGACCATCAAGGACGTGCGCAGCGAAACCCGTGACGCCGTGTCCATCGCCTTCGACATTCCGCAGCACCTGCAGGACAGTTTTCAGTTCACCCAAGGCCAGCACCTGGTGATGCGCACGCAGATGGACGGTGAAGAAGTGCGCCGCTCGTACTCGATCTGCACCGGGGTCAATGACGGCGAACTGCGCATTGCGATCAAACGCGTGGCCGGCGGGCGGTTTTCGGCGTTTGCCAATGAGCAATTGCACCCCGGGCACACGCTGGAAGTGATGCCGCCGGCCGGGCATTTCCATGTTGATCTGGATCCGGCGCGGCACGGTAATTATCTCGCCGTGGCAGCAGGTTCGGGTATCACGCCGATTCTGTCGATCATCAAAACCACGCTGGAGAACGAACCGCACAGCCGCGTCACGTTGCTGTACGGCAACCGTTCCAGCTCCGGTGCATTGTTCCGTGAACAGCTGGAGGATCTGAAAAACCGTTACCTGCAACGTCTCAATCTGATCTTCGTGTTCAGCCGTGAGCAACAGGATGTTGACCTCTACAACGGTCGCATCGACGCGCAGAAATGCGAGCAACTGTTCAGCCGCTGGCTCGACGTCAAAGCCCTCGACGCAGCGTTCATTTGCGGCCCGCAAGAGATGACCGAAACCGTGCGCGACAGCCTCAAGGCCAAAGGCATGGGCGCCGAGCGCATCCACTTCGAACTGTTCGCCGCGGCCGGCAGCCAGCACAAACGCGAAGCCCGCGAGGCCGCGCAGATGCTCGACGCCGGGGTCAGCCAGATCACCGTGATCAGCGACGGCCGCGCTGTGGCGTTCGAACTGCCGCGCAACAGCCAGAGCCTGCTCGATGCCGGCAATGCGCAAGGCCTGGAGCTGCCGTACTCGTGCAAGGCCGGCGTGTGCTCGACCTGCAAGTGCAAAGTCATCGAAGGCGAAGTCGACATGGACAGCAACCATGCGCTGGAAGATTACGAAGTCGCGGCGGGCTATGTGCTGTCGTGCCAAGCGTACCCGGTGAGCGACAAAGTCGTCCTCGATTTCGACCAGTTCTAAAGGATTCACACCTATCCCCTGTAGGAGTGAGCCTGCTCGCGAAGGCGTCATCAGATTCAACATCGATGTCGCCTGACACACCGCTTTCGCGAGCAGGCTCACTCCCACAAGGGAATGGTGGTTCTCACAGCGCCAAGCAACAACACAAAACAATGTGGGAGCGAGCTTGCTCGCGAAGGCGTCATCAGATTCACCATTGATGTCGCCTGACACACCGCTTTCGCGAGCAGGCTCACTCCCACAGGGGAATGGCGGTGCTCACAGAGCCAGGCATCAGCACAAAACAATGTGGGAGCGGGCTTGCTCGCGAAGGCGTCATCAGATTCAACATTGATTTCGCCTGACACACCGCTTTCGCGAGCAAGCTCGCTCCCACAGGGGAACGGTGGTGCTCACAGAGCCAAGCAACAACACAAAACAATGTGGGAGCGGGCTTGCTCAGTTCATCCGTTCGATGACCGGCATCGGCGCGTCCGGCGCCAGCCAACACTAATTTCAAGCACAGGAGCTTATTTCATGTCCCACGCCCCTACCCTGCAAAGCTTCCTCGCCGGCCGCTGGATTGGCCAGCACGGCGCGCAAATCCTGCGCAGCGCCATCGACGGCCACGAACTGGCGCGCACGCATGAAGAGCGCCCGGACTTCGCCGAAGCTATCGACTTCGGTCGCCGCCAAGGCGTCACCGAACTGATGAAGCTCGACTTCCAGCAACGCGCGCAACGCCTCAAAACCCTGGCGCTGTACCTCAGCGAACGCAAGGAAGAGCTTTACGCGCTCTCGCACCACAGCGGCGCCGCCCGCGCCGACAGCTGGATCGACATCGAGGGCGGCAACGGCACGCTGTTCACCTACGCCGGCCTCGGCGCGCGTGAGTTGCCGTCGGGCAACATCGTCCACGAAGGCCCGGCGCTGCCCTTGGGCAAACTCGGCACCTTTGCCGGCACACATATTCTGGTGCCGCGCGGCGGCGTCGCGGTGCACATCAACGCGTTCAACTTCCCGATCTGGGGCATGCTGGAAAAATTCGCGCCGTGCTTCCTCGCGGGCATGCCGTGCATTGTCAAACCGGCCAGCGCCACCAGTTATCTGACCGAAGCCGTGGTACGCATGATGGATGCCTCGGGCCTGTTGCCGACCGGCAGCCTGCAATTGGTAATCGGCAGCACCGGCGACCTGCTCGACCGCATGCAAGGCCAGGACGTGGTGACGTTCACCGGTTCCGCCGACACCGCCGCCAAGCTGCGCGTCAACCCGAACCTGATCCGCAACTCGGTGCCGTTCAACGCCGAGGCCGACTCACTGAACTGCGCGATCCTCGCCCCTGACGTAACCCCGGACGACGAAGAGTTCGAGCTGTTCATCAAAGAAGTCGCCCGCGAGATGACCACCAAGGCCGGGCAGAAATGCACCGCGATTCGCCGCGCCATCGTGCCCAAACAACATATCGACGCCGTCGCCACACGTCTGCGCGATCGTTTGGCGAAAGTCGTCGTCGGCGATCCATCCGTGGAAGGCGTGCGCATGGGTGCATTGGCTTCCCATGATCAGCAGAAGGACGTCGGCGAACGCTTGCAAAGCTTGCTGCAAAGCTGCGATCAGCTGTTCGGCGCTGAGGACGGTTTCGAACCGCGCGGCGCAAACGTCAGCCAAGGCGCATTCTTCGCTCCAACGCTGTTGCTGGCCCGTGATCCGCACGCCGAAGGTGGCGCGCATGACATCGAAGCCTTCGGCCCGGTCAGCACACTGATGGCCTACGACGATCTCGATGAAGCGCTGGTGCTGGCCGCGCGCGGCAAGGGCAGTCTGGTTGCCAGCCTGGTGACCAAGGATCCGAAAATCGCCGCCAAAGCCATTCCGGTCGCCGCAGCCTGGCACGGGCGTCTGTTGGTGCTGGATCGCGAATCCGCCGCCGAATCCACCGGCCATGGTTCGCCACTGCCACAACTGAAACACGGCGGCCCGGGTCGCGCTGGTGGCGGTGAAGAGCTCGGCGGCCTGCGCGCGGTCAAACACTACCTGCAACGCGCCGCCGTGCAGGGCTCGCCGACCATGCTTGCTGCCGTCACCGGTGAACACGTGCGCAGCGCAAAAGTCATCGAGACCGAAGTGCATCCATTCCGTCGACACTTCCAGGATCTGCAGATCGGCGAGTCGCTGCTGACTCACCGCCGCACTGTCACCGAAGCGGATCTGGTCAACTTCGGCTGTCTGTCCGGTGACCACTTCTACATGCACTTCGACGACATCGCCGCCAAGGAATCGCAGTTCGGCAAACGCATCGCCCACGGCTATTTCGTGCTGTCCGCGGCCGCTGGCCTGTTCGTCTCCGCTGCGCCCGGCCCGGTGCTGGCCAACTACGGCCTCGACACTTTGCGTTTCATCAACCCGGTCGGTATCGGCGACACCATTCAGGCGCGCCTGACCTGCAAACGCAAGATCGATCAAGGCAAGAAGAGCCCGCAAGGCATTCCGCAAGGCGTGGTGGCGTGGGATGTGGAAGTCACCAACCAGCTTGGTGAACTGGTGGCCAGTTATGACATTTTGACCTTGGTGGTGAAGCGCGAAGAAGTCGCAGCGTAACGAAAAAAGGGGCAGCGCAAGGTTGCCCCTTTCCCATACAAATCCACCTGTGGGAGCGGGCTTGCTCGCGAAAGCGGTGTATCAGCCACGTATGAATTGACTGATCCGACGCCTTCGCGAGCAAGCCCGCTTTCACAGGGGAATTGATTGGGTTCTGGAGTTATTAAACAGACTGAAACAATAAACACGCCGATAGAAATATCGACGATTGTTGGGCAACTGTAGAGCCGCTGTGGGCTTCAAGCCATTCAGCACCTGCCCAAAGCAGATCGCCCAATAGTTTAAAAGGGCGATCAGTCCGCCCACCCTTGGTATCATCGCCCACACTTTTTTGACGTTTTAATGACGCTAAGGTCTTTTTTTTGTGAGCGCTCTTTTTCACCGTTTGCGGCATCCGCATGCCCGCCTCGTCTCGTTGATCATTCTGGTGCTGATCGTACCGGTGTGCCTGCGCGCGGTATTGGGCTGGTCGTCACCGCTGGGGTATTTGTCGGATCTGGCCATTGGCAGTTCGCTGGTGGTTTTGCTGCATCGTCGCGCCTGGTGGCTGGCGCTGCCGGTGCTGTTGTTCTGGGGCCTGCTGGCGGTGGCGACTGCTGAACTGGTGAGCGCAGTCGGCCGCTTGCCGACACCTTCCGACATTCATTACCTGATCGATCCGCAATTTGTCGAAAACTCTACCGGCGGCGGTTTGGCGCATCCGGCGGTGGGCGCTGTTTTGCTGTTGGCGCTGATGGTCTGGCTGCTGACCCGGCATCTCGGGCGCGGCGTCACTCGCCCAGCCCTGCCCCGCGCGGTGTGGAGCGTGCCACTGGTGTTGTTCGCCGCGCATTGGGGCGCACAGAATCTGTGGCCGAACGAAGCTGATCCGTGGCGGCTGTACAACTTGCCGCACCAACTGCTCGCCAGCGAAGTCGCCGATCTGCAGATTCAGGGCGAAGAATGGCTCGACGGCGATATTGAAGAACCCGCGCCGGCAATGGCCGGGCTCACCGACGTCGACCTCAATGGCCACAAATTGCTGGCCGCGCCGGGCCAGGCGCGCAACGTACTGATCATCGCGCTGGAAGGCATTCCCGGCGCCTACCTCCGCGCTAACCGCGAAGCCATCGGCAGCCATTATCAGGAAGACCTGATGCCCAACCTCAGCCGCTGGGCCGAGCGCGGCATGAACACTCCGGATTACGTGCTGCACACGCACCAGACCATTCGCGGCCTGTACGCGATGCTCTGCGGCGATTACGACAAGCTCAACAACGGCACGCCCAAAGGCGTGGAAATGCTCACCCTTAACGAACGCAATCAAGCCTGTCTGCCGGCGCAACTGCGCCAGCACGGTTTCAGCACGCATTACCTGCAAGGCGCCGGGCTGCGCTTCATGGCCAAAGACAAGATCATGCCGCACATCGGTTTCGATGCGACCCATGGTCTGGAATGGTTCACCAACAGTAACTACCTGGAATTCCCTTGGGGCAAGGATGACAAGGCCTTCTTCGAGGGTGCGCTGGACTATGTCGGTGAACTGAAGAAGCAGAAACAGCCATGGATGCTCACGCTACTGACCGTTGGCACGCACCAGCCCTACTCCGCCCCGGAGGAATATCTGGAGCGTTATGAAACCCCCAAACAAGCCGCCGTCGGTTATCTCGATGACGCGCTGGAGCAGTTCCTCAGCGGTCTCGAACGCCAAGGCGTGTTGAAAGACACGCTGGTAGTGATTACTTCGGATGAATCCCATGGCATCGATGGCGTTCGCCTGGCCTCCTCTTGGGGTTTCAACCTGACGCTGGCTCCCGAGCACGAACAACTGCCACGGCTGAACAAAGGCGTGTATGGCCACGTCGACCTGAGCACCTCGATCCTCGACTATTTCGACCTGCCGGTACCCACGGCACTCAGCGGTCGTTCGCTGTTCCGCGACTACGATTCCGGTCGCGAAATCATGTCCTTCACCAACGGCAAACTGCGTTACCACAATGGCCAAGGCATCTTCTCCGAATGCGACATGCCACGCCGCTGCCGCTATTACGAAAGCGCCGGATTCATCGCCGAAAGCGCCACCTACAAAGGCAACTACAGCGGCCAGCCTGCCCGCCAGATCGCCGCCCGCGCCAACGCACTCGACCTGTCACTGCTGCGCACCCCACTCAATCAGCGCTATCAGTTCGGCAGTACCAACGTCATCCCGCTACAGGCGCAAATCAAGGACGACTGGGCCGACAACCTGATCGGCGCGCAATACTTGGAAATGCCCAAAGGGTCTTACACGCGTGTACGCCTGACAGTGCGTGCGGTTGATCCGCAGCAAACGGCGTTTATTCAGCTCAAGGCCAAGGAATTCGAGAAAGACGTGCAGTTGGGTCTGCCGACGGAAATGGTCGCCACGGCGGATCAACCGCTGGAGATGGATTTCAGCTTTGATAACCCGCAGCAGCGAAAGGCGTTTTCTTTTCATCTGCTGGGATATGGGGAAGGCGCGGTTGAGGTCACGGATTTCAGCGTGATTACTGAACTGCCGGGCCAGGAAGACCTCCTGGACGAAGTGCCAGAAGACGACACCGCCCAATCCACCTGAATATTTTTCGCCTCAATGCCAATGTAGGAGCTGCCGAAGGCTGCGATCTTTTGATCCTGATCTTTTAGAGAAAAGATCAAAAGATCGCAGCCTTCGGCAACTCCTGCACGTGCAGGGCAATAAAAGACTTTGCCTATCAGTGTCCATCAGTCGGCCTATTAGCTGACTTGCCCAGTCGGGTCTAGCCTTACTAGTCCGAAGTCGGCACGAGCCGGCCGTAGCAGACCTGATAAGGACTCGAACATGGCAAACGAATCGAAATGCCCGTTCAACCACGCCGCCGGTGGTGGTACGACGAACCGTGACTGGTGGCCGAATCAACTCAACCTGAAAATTCTGAGTCAGCACTCGCCCAAGTCCGATCCGTTGGGCAAGGACTTCGACTACGCCAGCGCCTTCAAAAGCCTCGATTTTCAAGCCCTGAAACAAGACCTCACCGCGCTGATGACCGACTCCCAGGACTGGTGGCCGGCAGACTTCGGCCATTACGGCCCGCTCTTTGTGCGCATGGCCTGGCACAGCGCCGGCACCTATCGAACCGCGGATGGCCGTGGTGGCGCTGGCTCGGGTCAACAGCGTTTTGCCCCGCTCAACAGTTGGCCGGACAACGTCAGCCTCGACAAGGCCCGCCGCTTGCTATGGCCGATCAAACAGAAATACGGCCGCAATATTTCCTGGGCGGATCTGATTGTCCTCACCGGTAACGTCGCGCTGGAATCGATGGGCTTCAAAACCTTCGGCTATTCCGGTGGCCGCGCCGATGTCTGGGAACCGGACGAGGACGTTTACTGGGGTTCGGAACACGAATGGCTCGGCGGCGACAGTCGCTATGGCAAAGACAACGCACCGATGCAGGAGCCCGGTGACGGCACGCTGGTGGCTGAGCCGGATTTGCACGGTAAAGAAGAAAGCCGTACCGATCAGGGCGAACGCAATCTGGAAAATCCCCTCGCCGCTGTGCAGATGGGTTTGATCTACGTGAACCCGGAAGGCCCTGAAGGCAATCCCGATCCCGTCGCCTCCGCCCACGATATCCGCGAAACCTTCGGCCGCATGGCCATGAACGACGAAGAAACCGTGGCGCTGATCGCCGGCGGTCACGCCTTCGGTAAAACCCACGGCGCCGGGCCTGCCGACAATGTCGGGCCGGAACCGGAAGCGGCAGGGCTGGAAGAGCAAGGCCTCGGTTGGCGCAACGCTTTCGGCACCGGCAAAGGCGCCGACACCATCACCAGTGGCCTCGAAGTGACCTGGACGACCACGCCGACCAAGTGGAGCAACAACTATCTGGAAAACCTGTTCGGCTTCGAGTGGGAGCTGAGTAAAAGCCCCGCCGGTGCGCACCAGTGGATCCCGAAAAACGGCGCCGGTGCCGGCACGGTTCCACATGCCCATGACCCGAGCAAAAAACTTTCGCCGACCATGCTGACGTCTGACCTGGCGCTGCGTTTCGATCCAGCCTACGAGCAGATCTCCCGGCGCTTTCTCGCCAATCCTGAGCAACTGGCCGACGCCTTCGCCCGCGCCTGGTACAAACTGATCCACCGCGACATGGGCCCGCTGTCGCGCTACCTCGGCCCGGAACTGCCGAGCGAAGAACTGCTTTGGCAGGATCCGATTCCAGACGTCACGCACCCGCTGATCGACGATGGCGACGCCGCAGCACTGAAAAGCAAAATTCTGGAGTCGGGCCTATCCGTTTCACAACTGGTCTCGACCGCTTGGGCGGCACTCTCGACGTTCCGTGGTTCGGACAAACGCGGTGGCGCCAACGGTGGTCGTCTGCGTCTGGCACCGCAGAAGTTCTGGCAGGCCAACCAGCCCGAGCAACTGGATAAAGTGCTGAGCACCCTTGAAGGGATCCAAAACCAGTTCAATGGCGGCGCAGCCGGCAAGCAAGTCTCGCTGGCGGATTTGATCGTGCTGGCAGGCAACGCGGGCATCGAACAAGCGGCGAAAAACGCTGGTCACTCGGTCAGCGTGCCGTTCCATCCGGGGCGTACCGATGCCTCGCAGGAGCAAACCGACGTCGAGTCGTTTGGTTTCCTTGAGCCGATTGCCGATGGTTTCCGCAACTACAGCAAGGGCAAATACACGGTATCGGCGGAGGCGCTGTTGATCGACAAGGCGCAACTGCTGACGTTGACCGCGCCGGAAATGACCGTGTTGCTGGGTGGTTTGCGGGTGTTGAACACCAACGTTGGGCAGAGCCGTCATGGCGTCTTCACCAGCCAGACTGAAGCGCTGACCAATGACTTCTTCACCAACCTGCTGGACATGGGCGTGGAGTGGAAGCCGACATCGCGGGATGCGGATGAGTTTGAAGGACGCGATCGCAAGACCGGGAATGTGAAGTGGACGGCGACGCGTGTGGATCTGGTGTTTGGTTCCAATGCGCAGTTGCGGGCGTTGGCCGAGGTGTATGCCAGTTCGGATGCAAAGGAGCAGTTCGTTAAGGACTTCGTCGCTGCCTGGACGAAAGTCACTAACCTCGACCGTTTCGACCTGAAAAACTGAAATATGTAGGAGCTGCGGCACGCTGCGATCTTTTGATCTTAAACATTAAGATCTAAAGATCGCAGCCTCGTTTCACTCGTCAGCTCCTACAGAACGCAAAACCAACTGTGGGAGCGGGCTTGCTCGCGAATGCGGTGTATCAGATGACATCTTCGTCTCTGGCACTGCGCTTTCGCGAGCAAGCCCGCTCCCACATTTATCGTGCAGGCCATCTAAACCCTGTAGGAGCTGCCGAAGGCTGCGATCTTTTGATCTTTAACATCAAGGTCAAAAGATCGCAGCCTCGTTTTACTCGTCAGCGCCTACAGTACGCAAAACCAACTGTGGGAGCGGGCTTGCTCGCGAATGCGGTGTATCAGATGACATCTTCGTCTCTGGCACTCCACATTCGCGAGCAAGCCCGCTCCCACATTTTAACGTGCAGGCCATCTAAACCCTGTAGGAGCTGCGGCACGCTGCGATCTTTGGATTTTAAACATCAAGATCAAAAGATCGCAGCCTCGTTTCACTCGTCAGCTCCTACAGGGATCGGCGTTACGCCAGGCTTTTGCTCACCACCTCAAACACATCACTCGACAACTGCCCCGACGCCCGAATCCGCTCCAGCTCGCCTTTCATCAGCGCCTGGCGCGCATCGTCATATTTGCGCCAGCGCGTCAGCGGTGCCAATTGGCGAGAAGCGATCTGTGGGTTGAAGCCGTTCAGCTCAATCACCAGATCCGCGAGGAAGCGATAACCCGAACCATCCGCCGCATGGAAGTTGATCAGGTTCTGCCCGGCAAACGCACCGACCAGCGCACGCACCTTGTTCGGGTTTTTGATGTTGAACGCCGGATGCTGCATCAGCGCCTTCACGCGCTCCAGACCGCCCGGCAAGGTGCTGCCCGCCTGCACGCTGAACCACTGATCCATAACCAGCGGGTTGTCCTTGAAGTGCTCGGCAAAACTCGCCAGCGCCAGCGCTTTCTGCTCTTCGAACGGAGAGTTGACCAACACCGCCAGCGCAGTCAGGCGCTCGGTCATGTTGTCGGCGTTTTCAAACTGCTCCAGCGCCGCCGCCAATACTTCCGGTTTGCCGCTGAGCATCAGATAAGACAGCGCAATGTTCTGCAGCGCGCGGCGGGCGAAGTGCTCGGCTTCGGCGACGTACGGGGTCTTCTTCGACAGGTCACGGTTGGCCTGATAACGCAGCCACAGCGCCTCGAACAAGCCTTCGGCCAATTGCTTGCGCGCGAACTCACGGGCGATATGGATCGCATCGACATCAGCCACTTCGCTGATTTCAGTGAGGTAAGCCTCACCCGGCAGCGAGAGCATTTCGGCGACCATCGCCTGATCCAGCGATTCGTCCGACAGCACGGTACGCAGCGCCGACACCAGACGCGGGTCGAGCTTGAGGCTTTCGCCCTTCTGCTGCTGGCCAATCAGTTCTTGCAGCACTTGCACCGACAGTTGCTGACCGGCATCCCAGCGGTTGAAACCGTCGCTGTCGTGCTGCATCAGGAACATCAGCTGATCGCGGTTGTACGGGAAACTCAGTTTCACCGGCGCCGAGAAACCGCGCAGCAGCGATGGCAGCGGCTGTTCAGCGATGTCAACGAAAGTGAAGGTCTGCTCGGCTTCAGTCACCGAGATCACCCGGGTGGTGCCTTGCGCCGATGCTTCGCCGCTCAGGCGCAGGGCAATTTCGTTGCCTTTGCTGTCGAGCAGGCCCAATTCGACCGGAATCACGAACGGCAGTTTTTCAACTTTGTCCGGGGTTTCCGGGCAGCTCTGGCGGAAGGTCAGGCTGTAGGTTTTCGCGGCGGCGTCGTAAGACTCGCTCACCGCCAGACGCGGCGTACCGGCCTGGCTGTACCAGCGTTTGAACTGAGTCAGGTCAACGCCGTTGGCATCTTCCATGGCCTTGATGAAGTCGTCGCAGGTCACGGCTTGGCCGTCATGGCGATCAAAGTACAGATCACTGCCCTTACGGAAGCCTTCGGCGCCGAGCAAGGTGTGGATCATGCCGACCACTTCCGAGCCCTTTTCGTACACGGTCAGGGTGTAGAAGTTGGATATCTCGATGAAGCTGTCCGGACGCACGGCGTGAGCCATCGGGCCGGCATCTTCGGCGAACTGGTGGGTTCGCAGGTAGGCGACGTCCTGAATACGTTTGACCGTGGCCGAGTTCATGTCTGCGGAGAAACCGGAATCACGGAATACGGTGAAGCCTTCCTTCAGCGACAACTGGAACCAGTCGCGGCAGGTCACGCGGTTGCCCGACCAGTTGTGGAAGTATTCGTGAGCGACGATCGCTTCAACGCGCTGGTGTGCAGCGTCGGTCGCGGTTTCGGCGCGAGCGAGCACGGCGCTGGAGTTGAAGATGTTGAGGCCCTTGTTCTCCATCGCGCCCATGTTGAAGTCGTTGACGGCGACGATCATGAAGATGTCCAGATCGTACTCGCGACCGTAAACCTCTTCGTCCCAGCGCATCGACTTCTTCAGGCTGTTCATCGCGTGCTGGCACTTGTCGATGTTTTCCGGCTCGACGTAAATACGCAGCGCGACGGTGCGATCGGTCATGGTGGTGAAAGTGTCTTCAACGCACCACAAATCACCGGCCACCAGCGCGAACAGGTATGCCGGTTTCATGAACGGGTCTTCCCACGTTGCCCAGTGCCGGCCGTCTTCGCCAGGGCCCGAGGCAATCGGGTTGCCGTTGGAGAGCAGCACCGGATAGCTGTGCTGTTCGGCGACCACGGTGGTGGTGAACTTGCTCATCACGTCCGGGCGGTCGAGGTAATAAGTGATTTTGCGGAAACCCTCGGCTTCGCACTGGGTGCAGAACATCGTGCCGGACTTGTACAAGCCTTCCAGTGCGGTGTTGGTTTCCGGGTGGATCTTGACGCTGGTGTCGACCGTGAAGGTTTCGGCGGTCGGCTGCAGGGTCAGATGGTTCTCGGACAATTGATAGTCAGCAGCGCCCAGCTCTTTGTCGGCCAGGGTCACCGAGAGCAGTTCCAGTTGCTGGCCGTCGAGCACCAGCGGCGGCAGGCCCGGGCCACGCGCCGGGTTGCGGCGCATGACCAATTGCGCGTGTACCAGGCTGTGATCCTCGAACAACTCGAAGGTCAGGTGTGTTTCGTCGATCAGGTACTCGGGCGCCTGATAGTCCTTGAGGTAAATCATCTTCGGTTGTTCGGTGCGCATGCTGGAGTCCTTATTGATGCACGGCGAGCTGATAAGCCGTGTACTTGCGAATATTGATCACGCCGGTATCGAAGATCAGGTACTGGCCTTTGATGCCCAACAACGTGCCTTCGGCAATCGGGTTCTTGTCCAGGTTGAAGCTGACGATTTTGGCCGGGTATTGCTCGACCGGATAGCGGATTTCGAGAGGTTCTACATCGGCAATCGTCTGAATAGCTTGTAGGCCGAATCGCTCTTGCAAACCTTGCAGGCCTTCGGCGCAGCTTTCAAACAGCTGATCGCGCACCTGCGCCAGATCCACCGTTGCCGCATCGCCCTTGAGCAACGCGCGCCAGTTGGTTTTGTCCGCGACCTGGCTGCGGAACAGGTCTTCCACGAAGCCCGACTGCTGCCGCGTCGACACGCGCATGATCGGCAACGCCTGACACGCGCCCTGATCGATCCAGCGCGTTGGCAGTTGCGTCGCACGGGTGATGCCCACCTTGATGCCCGACGAATTGGACAAATACACGACGTGATCGGTCATGCAGAACTGCTCGCCCCACGCTGGATCGCGGCAGGTGCCGGCGTCATAGTGGCAACGCTCCGGGCTCATGATGCACAGGTCGCATTGCGCCAGTTTGGTCATGCACGGGTAGCAATAGCCCTGACTGAAACTGGTTTTGGTTTTACGCCCGCAATGGGTGCAGTGGATCGCCCCCAGGTACTCCAGACGCACCGTGGTGCCGATCATGGGATTGACCGGCACCTCGACGTCATCCAGACGAAACGCGTATTGCACGTTCGGCCCGTCGAGGCGCGCCGACATTTTGCTGATTGCACCGCGGCCAATCTCGATCAATGGATAGCATCCGACTTGAACAGGATGTTTGGCACTTCGATCGACTTCGATGCACATTCTTGCGGGCCCATGTAACCGGTGCGCTGATCTTCAGGCAGGTTCTGGATTTCCCAGGCGATCATCGCCTGCAACGACAACTCGCGCTGTTCGGCGGTGAGTTTGCCACCGTCCGACCATTTGCCGATTTCCACGGCCAGTTTCAGGCTCTCGTAGATGTCCGGGGTGATGTTGTTGATCATGTCGTTAAAAGAGGACATCAGGGTCTCCGTGCTCTTTATCTACAAAAAAATTCAGGCGGCCAGTTTACGGCGGTTATACAAACCACCCAACAAACCGGTGAAGCATCCGATGAGTAACCCGCCGACGTGGGCGGCGTTGGCGATTTCGCCGAAACCGATGACCGAGATCACCCCGGACATGCACACCAGCAACCACACCAGCATCATCACCAGCACGCCGCGCGGCAGGCGATAGGCCGGGTTCGGCGCCAGCAACTGGAAGATCCAGCAATGCCCGAGCAAACCGTACAGCACGCCAGAGAGGCCGCCGAACAGCGTCGGGCCGCTCCAGATGTATTGCGCATAGTTAGAGACCAGGCTGAACAGCAGCGTCAGGCCGATCAGGTTGATGCTGCCCTGCCGCGACTCGATGCGCCGGCCCAGCTCCCAATACCACATGCCGTTCATGGCCAGGTGCAGGATGCCGAAGTGGATCAGCATCGGCGTAACCAGACGCCACCACTGCCCCGCTGCCAGACTGTCGGCCAACGGCGTGAAATGGATGTATTCGCCGACCACCTGGAAGTCGAGGAAGGTCAGCCAGCGCAGGGTTTGCAGGTTTTCACCGAGGTAAGTCAGGCCGCCGACGATCAGGCACAGCAGCAGAATGAAGCCGGTGGCCTTGGCGTATTTCAGTTGTTCGGCGAAGCTTGGGCGTTTGACGGTCGGCGCGACGGGAATGTCCAGTTGCTGATCGGGATCACCGGTCGGGAAGCGTTCGTACAACGAGCGCACGTCTTCGCTGATTTCCGACGGCGCCCACAACACTTGCTCGCCCGCCTCTTCACTGACGCGATGCGGCACTTGCATGCGTTGCAGCAGTTTGACGAAACCGCTCAGATCCACGCCTAAAGGCAGACGTAATACCGCTACCGAACTCATTGCAGCACCTCCGGCCGCTCAACATCGACCCAGACAAATTTATTTGGATCGAGGAAGGTTTCCTGATCCAGGCGATAAGCAACGAGTTTGCCGTAGAGCACGGCGCTGTAATCCAGACACGCGAGGTTTGGCCGGATCGGCGCCGGTTTGCCGCTGCGCCAGTAGTGGCCGACGAACAGCAACGGCTCGTCGACGCCGTAGCGCAGCAGGGAATTCTTTTCAGTGGAGGTCAGCGGCGTTTGCGCCACCGGTTCCGGCAAGGCATCGGGCTGGAAGACGATGTCGCCATAGGTTTTCGGGTCGTCTTCCCAGAACTTGGTGCGGAAGAACGAACGCACCAGACCGTCGCCGCTGGTCATGGTCAAACCATCGGGCAGGCGCATGTCGGTGCCACGCAGCAAACGGTCGAACACGGTGCAGGCGAAGCTGTCCGGTACGGCCGAGGCCTGGAGGAAATGCTCGTCGATGCAGCCATTAGGGAACAGCGCGCGCAGCGGTTCGATCAGGCCGGCATCCCAACAGGCATGCACCACGCGGAAACGTCCGGCGTCGACAAACAGCGGCAGCTCATAGAACCAGCGCTGGAAATCGTGCCAGTCGCCGGGATGGCCTTCGAACTGGGTCAGGGTTTCGTGGAGAAGGCGCGCATGACGCTTGGTGTGCTCGCGGACGAATTGCTTGCCGCTGCCCGGTGGCGCCGGGGTGCTCCAGCCGAGTGCGTTGAATTCGTGGTTACCCATGATGCACAAGGCCTGCCCGGCCTCGACCATGTCGTGGACGATGTGCAGCGCCTCGCGAATGCGCGGGCCACGGTCGATGATGTCGCCAACGAACACGGCCATGCGCGATGGATGCCGCCAGACCCCGCCTTGCTTGTGATAACCGAGTCGGTCAAGCAAGTGTTCGAGGGTCAGGGCGCATCCGTGCACGTCACCAATCAGGTCATAACTGCGCGCGGGATCGAGCATCAGTCGCCTCCACCACCCAACTTGCTGCCCCAGCCGAGCTTGGTGCGGCAGACTTCATAGTAGTTGTGGTCGAGCGGGTGAATCAGGCGCAGCTTCTGCGCTTTCTTGCTGACGGTGATGGTGTCGCCCGGCGCGCAGGTGAAGTGGTTCTGCCCGTCGCAGGAGACTTGCGGGTAAATCTGCATGTTTTTCGACACGACGATTTTCAGCTCACTGTTGCCATCGACCACAATTGGCCGGCTCGACAACATATGGGGGTACATCGGCACGATCACAATGGCATCGAGCTTGGGATGCATGATCGGGCCACCGGCGGACAGCGCGTAAGCCGTGGAACCGGTCGGCGTCGCGACGATCAGGCCGTCAGCCTTCTGGCTGCAAACGAACTGGCCGTCGATGTACAGCTCGAACTCGATCATCCGCGTCGATTTGCCGGGGTGCAGCACCACGTCGTTGAGCGCGTCGCCCTGGCCAATGGCCTCGGCGTGACGGCGCACTTCGGCTTGCAGCAGGAAGCGGTTTTCCACCAGATAGTGGCCGTCGAGCACCTTGGCGACTTCGACTTCCAGTTCATCCGGGCGAATATCGGTGAGGAAGCCGAGGCTGCCACGGTTGATGCCCAGCACCGGAATATTGTGTTTGGCCAGCGCACGCGCGGCGCCGAGCAGGCTGCCGTCACCGCCGACGACGATGACCATGTCGCAGACTTCGCCGAGCATCTTGCGCGACGAGGTTTGCAGGCCGTGGCCCGGCAGCACTTCAGCGATGGTGTCTTCGAGGATCACATGCAGGTGACGATCGAGCAGAAACCGTTTCAGTCGGCGGACGGTATCCAGCACCTGGGAACTGCCCAGGCGACCGATGATGCCGATATTACGAAATTGCTCCATGGGACCTCTGCGGACAATCGAAAACGCGAAAAACAGGATTATGGGCGAAAGCGCCAGATAGACAAAATCCTTTCAGCCTCAAGGGCGCGCTCGTGTTTACGGCTATGCTCGCAAGATGATCCTATTTCCCGACCTGCTCCAGTTGCCTCACCAATTGCGCCATCCGGAAGTGCGGGATCTGGCGTGGGTGATCCTCGCCCCGCCGATGCTCGCCACCACCCCGTGGCCGCAGCGCCATCCGCTGGCCGGCAGCGACTGGGTGAATGACCCGCATCGCCTTGAGCATTGGCTGCGACAACTCGACCGCGACAGCTACGGTTTGCTGCATTGGTTATCGCAGGCGCGCACGCGGCGTCTGGGTCTGTATTACGAACGGCTGTGGCAATTTGCCGTGGCGCAGGCGCCGGGGATCGAGTTGATTGCCGCCAACCTGCCGATCCGCCGCGAAGGCCATACCCTCGGCGAACTGGACATGCTGCTGCGTGACCGTGATGGCGTGCATCACTTGGAGCTGGCGATCAAGCTTTACCTCGGCCCGCAACAGGGCGACGGGCGTGATTCGGCGCAATGGCTGGGGCCGGGTTGTCATGATCGGCTGGATCGCAAACTGGCGCATCTGGCCGGTCATCAACTGCCGATCTCGGCACGACCGGAAAGCCGTGAAGCCTTGGCGGCGCTGGATATCGAGTCGTTCAGCGCGCAATTGTGGCTGGGCGGTTATCTGCTGTATCCGTGGCCCGGTCAGGCTGAGTCGCCAAGCGGCGCGCACCCGCAGCATCTGCGCGGCAGTTGGTTGCATCAAAAGGATTGGCCAGCGTTCGTCGCGCAACGCCCGGCCGGTCGCTGGCAGCCCCTGCCCCGTCACGCGTGGCTGGCGCCGGCGCATTACCCGGCGGATCAGACCTGGAGCGAAGTGCATTTGCAGGCGTGGCTGGAGGAACTGGAACCGATGGCGCCGGCGCAATTGCTGGTGCGCCTGACCGAGAATGCGCGGGGCGATTGGGAAGAGGCGGAGCGGTTGTTTCTGGTGTCGGATCTTTGGCCGAATGTGCCGGGGCAGGTTTAAAAGATCGCAGCCTTCGGCAGCTCCTACAGATGTACGCATACCCATGTAGGAGCTGCCGAAGGCTGCGATCTTTTGATCTCAAATGGACAGCCGCAGCGCCAAAGCCCCCAACGTCACCAACAACACCGGCACCGTCAACACAATCCCGACCTTGAAGTAATACCCCCAACCAATGTGAATCCCCTTGCGCTCCAGCACATGCAACCACAACAACGTCGCCAGACTGCCAATCGGCGTGATCTTCGGCCCCAAGTCGCTGCCGATCACGTTGGCGTAAATCATCGCTTCCTTGATCACCCCACTCGCCTGACTCGCATCGATCGACAGCAAACCAATCAGCACCGTCGGCAAATTATTCATGATCGACGACAACAGTGCCGTCAGCACACCGGTGCCCAGCGCCGCGCCCCACACTCCGTGGCCAGCAAACACATCCAGCCAACCGGCCAGATAGCTTGTCAGCCCGGCATTACGCAAGCCGTAGACCACCAGATACATGCCCAGCGAGAAAATCACGATCTGCCACGGCGCTTCTTTCATCACCTTGCGCGTAGAGATCTTGTGACCGCGCGCGGCGATGCCCAGCAGCAGTGCGGCGCAGACTGCGGAAATCGCGCTGATCGGAATGCCCAACGGCTCAAGGGCGAAACAGCCGATCAACAGAATCGCCAACACCGCCCAACCCGCATAGAACGTGGCTTTGTCGTGGATCGCGGTTTCAGGACGTTCAAGGTGATCGGGGTCGTAGGCCTTGGGAATGTCACGGCGGAAGAACCACAACAACATGCCCAACGTCGCCGCGACGCTGACGAAGTTGACCGGCACCATCACCGCCGCGTAGCGGTTGAAGCCGATGTGGAAGAAGTCTGCCGAGACGATGTTGACCAGGTTCGACACCACCAGCGGCAGGCTTGCGGTGTCGGCGATAAAGCCTGCGCCCATGACGAAGGCCAGGGTCGCAGCCGGGGAAAAGCGCAGCGCCAGCAGCATGGAAATCACGATTGGCGTGAGGATCAGCGCCGCGCCGTCATTGGCGAACAGCGCCGACACCAGCGCGCCGAGCAGCACCATAAAGGCAAACAGCTTGCGCCCACTGCCCCGCCCCCAACGCGCCACGTGCAACGCAGCCCAGTTGAAGAACCCGGCTTCGTCGAGCAGCAGACTGATGATGATCAGCGCAACAAAGGTGCCGGTGGCGTTCCAGATGATCTGCCAGACCAGCGGGATATCGCTCAGATGCACGACACCAAAGATCAACGCCAGCAAGGCGCCGAGCGTCGCACTCCAGCCGACGCCGAGGCCTTTGGGTTGCCAGATGACAAGGGTAATGGTCAGCAGGAAAATCAGTGACGCAGCAAGCATCCGCAACAGCCTTCAAAAGTCAGGAACTAAGAAAATCAAATGTGGGAGCGGGCTTGCTCGCGAAGGCGGTGTGTCAGCCAACACAGATGTCGACTGATACACCGCCTTCGCGAGCAAGCCCGCTCCCACATTGTCCGCCTACATCAGGAAACTCGGGAGAAACTATTTTTTGTGTTGCTCGACGAACTGTCCGTAAGCATTGATAAAGCTTTGCAGGAAAGGTTTCACCGATTCACTCAACTTCCCCGCCTCATCAAATGCAGTCCCCGCGCCGCCCAGATAAGCCTCTGGTTGCTGCATGCAGGGCACATTGAGAAACACAAACGACTGGCGCAGGTGCTGGTTCGCGCCGAAACCGCCAATGGCCCCCGGCGAAACGCTGATCACCGCGCCCGGCTTGCCGCTCCAGGCACTCTTGCCGTAGGGCCGCGAGCCGACGTCGATGGCATTTTTCAGTGGCGCCGGCACCGAGCGGTTGTACTCCGGCGTAACAAACAGCACCGCGTCGGAAGAACCGACTTTTTGCCGGAAAGTACTGTAGGCTGCCGGCGGTGAATCGCCATCAATGTCTTCGTTATACAGTGGCAGATCGCCAATCTCGACAATGCTCAGTTTCAGGTTCGCCGGTGCCAGTTCCGCCAGCGCCAGGGCGACTTTGCGGTTGATCGATGCTTTGCGCAGGCTACCGACTATGACGGCGACGTTATAGACATTGCTCATGGAAGACTCTCGATGTCCGTGGGGGAGCCTGTAGTTATAGATGATCCCGTGACAATTCCACCAGCAGACGAGGGAAAAATCCCGGCTGCTGAATATTTTTTTCGTGCAGGAAAACTTACAGCGCTGGATGGCGGTCTTAAAACCGCAAATCAAGCGTTTTATCTCCAGAGGTTCTAAACAGATGGCAGCAGTACTCGTCGGTCAGTTCCATGCAAGAGATGCGGAAGGCCGCGTTTATTCCGTGCATGAATTCCAGGAATCCAACCCGTCGGTAGACGGTCTCACTGGCTCGGAGCCGATTTACAAACTGGCCATCGGCGATCGCATCAAGAAGATCGACGACCAGACGTTCGAACTGGTTCAGTCGGGTATCACCCTGACCCGCGAACCTGAGCCAACCGTCGCTTCATAACTCGTCGTTATGAGCAGAAGTCATATGCGCAGAGTTGGGTTAGGATCAGTCACTGACCCCACCTGCTGAACATGGACTTCACGCATGCGTTTACGCCATATCGAAGTGATTCAGGCGCTCTTGCAGACCGGTCACCTGGGCACCGCCGCCGAATGGCTGCAGTTGCCAGTGACCGAGGTCGAAGAGCGTTTGCGCGAAGCCGAGAGTCAGTTGGGGTTCATGCTGTTCGCCAGCGTTCGCGGGCGCTTGCAATCAACGCCGGAAGCGCGGGCGCTGCAAGTCGAAATCGCCCACGTTTATGAAGCGCTCGAGCCGGTTCAGCGTCTGGCCAGTAGCCTCAAACAGTACCTCGCCCCTCCCTTGCGCATCATCGGCACCCCGCCGCTCTCCCAACATCTATTACCGCAAAGCCTCGCCGCCCTGCGCCGACGCCTGCCCGATGCACCGTGCAGCCTGCTCAGTGCGCCGACCCGCGACATCGTCCGCAGCCTGTTGCTGCGCGAAAGCGATCTGGGCCTGAGCCTGCACGATCCCGAACATTCCGACATTGATTGCCAGCCACTGGCCCACGGCAAACTGCAACTGCTCGCGCCCCACGGTTGGCTGCAGCCGAAGCAGAAATACATTTCTCTACAGGATTTGGCCGGTCAGGCGATGGTCGGCCTCGACGGTCAGGATCCGCTGAGCCCGGCACTGGAAAACAAGCTCCAGGCCTTGCGCCCGGCGCCGAGTATCCAGACTCGCGTGCAAACCCATCAGATGATGCGCAGCATGGTCGAGGCCGGCGAAGGCTTGGCCATCGTCGACCCGTTCACCGCCCTCGGTGCGCGCGCCGGCGGGCTCGATGTCTGCCCACTGTCGCCAGCGGTGCCGATCAGCCTCTACGCGCTGACCTTCAAACACTGCGCGCCGTCAGCGGCAATTCAGACCTTGCTGACAATCGTCACGGAACAAGCCGAGGCGATGCTGTCGAGCTGAGCGGGTTTTCCAGCGGATTATCAAACAGTCGATACCAGAACAGCGCCACTTCGGCGGTGTTCGGATCAATGCCGCGATAGCGCAGCTCGTCGACACCGCCAATCACATAGCCGCAACGCTCATACAACCGGCAAGCACCGAGGTTGTTGTTTTGCGTTTCGAGCATGATCCCCGGCAGCTTCTTCTTGCGGCTCCAGAACTGAGCGACATCCAGCAACGCTTTGGCCACGCCATGCCGCCGGGCCGGCGCGTGCACCGCCAATTCATCGATATGGGCGAAGCCGTTCCAGTTGGTGCTGATCACCAAATGGCCCACCGCCTCGTCATCCAGATACGCCATGAAAATCGCACTGTCCGGCGCATCGCGGAAACTGCTGAATTCTTCGGGGTCGATGCCGTAGCACTTGCGGTACGGCACGATGGGCGTCACCCGCCACTGCTCGACAGGCTGACCAATCACCGCCGCGCCGTAAGCGGCCACCTCAAAACTGAAGTCGCTGCCCCAGATATAGGGCGCAAAACCTTCGTCGGCGACACGCACCGACAGGCCTGGGTATTTTGGATTCACGGCCGGTTGCATACTGGGAAAAGTCCTCATTCCTTCACACAATCGACGGTGTATTGCCGCCCATTGCCCTCGTCTTCGTGCTGCAATCCATGCACATCCGCGACAAAACCGGGGAAGCTGCTATCGAACGTGCGAGCAAATTTCAGGTAATCGATGATCGAACGGGTCGATTCGGTAAAGCGTTCGCCGGGCATGATAAGCGGAATTCCCGGGGGATACGGCACCAGCATCACGGCGGCAATCCTTCCTTCCAATTCATCGATCGGCACCGCCTCGACTTCGCCGCGCACCAGATGATCGTAGGCGTGAGCCGGTTTCATGGCGATTTCGGGGAGCACGGTGTACATGCGTTTCAGGTGTTTGGCCGTGGCGTTGCTGCGATAACAGGCGTGCAGTTGATCACAGAGGTCGCGCAGGCCCATGCCGCGATAACGCACGGCGTCTTCCAACGCTACGCAAGGCAGGCAAGTATCGAGGCGCACGTTGGCGTCGTAACTGCGCTTGAACTCCAGCAGTTCGGTGAGCAGCGTGCTCCATTTACCTTTGGTGATGCCCATGGAGAACAACACCAGAAACGAATACAGGCCGGTTTTTTCGACGACCAAGCCGCGTTCCCAGAGAAATTTGCTGACCACTGCGGCCGGGATGCCCTTTTCGCTTAACGCGCCGCCCGCGTTGAGGCCCGGCATCACCAGGGTCACTTTGATCGGGTCGAGCAGCACATAATCGTCGCTGACATCGCCGAAACCGTGCCAGTCGGCATCGGGTTTCAGCAACCAGTCTTCGGTCTGCACGCGGTCAATACCTTCGACGCCGGGCGGCTGCCAGATCGAAAACCACCAGTCATCCGCAGCAATGTGCTGACGCAGATTCGCCAGCGCACGACGGAAGCTCAGCGCTTCATCAAAAGTTTCCTGCAACAACGAACGTCCGGCCGGGCCCTCCATCATCGCCGACGCCACGTCCAGCGAGGCGATGATGCTGTATTGCGGCGAGGTCGAGATGTGCATCATGAACGCTTCGTTGAAACGGTCACGATCCAGCTGCCGTGCACCGCCGTCCTGCACATGAATCATCGAGGCCTGACTGAATGCCGCGAGCAGTTTGTGCGTGGAATGGGTGGTGAACACCAGCGGACTGTCTTCGCTGCGCGAGGTGGCCATGCCGTAACGTCCGGCAAAGAATTCGTGGAACGCCGCGTAGGCATACCAGGCCTCGTCGAAATGCAGGACTTCAACGCTGTTACCGAGTTTTTGCTTGATCAGCTCGGCGTTGTAGCAGAGGCCGTCGTAGGTTGAGTTGGTGACCACCGCCAGTTTGACTTTTGGCGCGCGACCCTTGGTCAGCGGGCTCGCATCGATCTTGGCCTGAATCGATTCACGGCTGAATTCACTCAGCGGGATCGGGCCGATGATCCCCAATTCATTGCGCTCCGGGCACAGGTACAACGGGATCGCACCGGTCATGATGATCGCGTGCAGCACCGACTTGTGGCAGTTGCGGTCGACCAGCACCAGATCATCGCGAGCGACCATCGAGTGCCAGACAATCTTGTTGGCGGTCGAGGTGCCATTGATCACGAAAAAGGTGTGATCCGCGCCGAAATTGCGCGCCGCACGGGCTTCGGCTTCAGCGAGCGGGCCGGTGTGATCGAGCAGTGAGCCGAGTTCGGGCACGGACACCGACAAGTCGGAACGCAGTGTGTTTTCCCCGAAAAACTGGTGGAACGCCTGCCCCACCGGACTCTTGTGATAGGCCACGCCCCCGCCATGGCCGGGGGTGTGCCATGAATAATTGGAGTCGGCGGTGTGCTGCACCAGCGCTTTGAAAAACGGCGGCAGCAAACCATCCAGATACTTGCGCGCCGCCCGCGCCACTTGCCGGGCGAGAAACGGCACGGTGTCTTCGAACAAATAGAGAATGCCGCGCAGTTGATTGAGCTCGGCCATGGCATCGGCCGGGGCGTTTTCCAGGGTGACTTGTTCGCCCAAGGCAAAGATCGGCAGATCCGGGGCGCGCACCCGCGCGAGGCCAATGAGTTCAGCCATGTTCTGCAACAGATGCGAGTTGGTTGAGGCATCCTCGGCGGCAATCAGCATGCACGCGAGGCCATGATGGGTCGACGCGACCAGACGCCCTTCCGTGTAGTCGGTGGCAGAGACGATGCTGAAACCTTCCTGCTCCAGTTCCCGGGCGATGCCACGGATGCGGTCACCGGCGACCGTGTCGGCCTTGATGTCGCGATGGACGATCAACACCGGAAACTTCAAATCTTTGTACATGGGGCTCAGTGTCCTGAGGCGGCAGAAATGAATCTGCCAATGCACTCAGGGTAGAGGGTTGCAGCGAATGTGGCGAGGGTGGCTAGTTGGCTTCATGCCTGTAAAAGCAAAAGATCGCAGCCTTCGGCAGCTCCTACAGGGAATGCATTCTCATGTAGGAGCTGCCGAAGGCTCGGGCCGCGATCGGACGATCCTTTGATCTTTTAAACCTGCGCGTCAGCCTCAGCAATCTGTGTCCACATCGCCGGCCCACCCGCCGACTTGGCGATAATCTCCAACCGCACCAGATGCGCCGCCAATTCATCCTCAGTCGCGCGAATAATCCGCGCAGGTTGGCGATCTACCGGCAACCGACGAATCTCGGTGGCAGAGTTGTCCGCGCCCTCGCCCGATCCGTTACCGTCAGAGGCATTACCCGCCAACGACAGGCTGGTCTGGCCGCCGGTCATGGTCAGGTAGACATCGGCAAGAATCTCCGAGTCGAGCAACGCGCCGTGCAGTTCACGACCGGAGTTGTCGACGCCGTAACGTTTGCACAAGGCATCAAGGCTGTTGCGCTGCCCCGGGTGACGTTCCCGGGCCATCATCAGGGTGTCGAGGATCGAGCAGTGCTGCGTGATGTCAGCGCGATCCTTCGCGCCCATCAAGGCGAATTCGTTGTTGATGAAGCCAACGTCGAACGCCGCGTTATGGATGATCAGTTGCGCGCCTTTGATGAACTCGAAGAACTCGTCGGCGACTTCATTGAAACGCGGCTTGCCGACGAGGAATTCGTTGGTGATGCCGTGAACGCCAATCGCGCCTTCGTCACTCTCGCGATCCGGTTGCAGATAGACGTGGAAATGCCGGCCCGTCAGGCGCCGACCGATCAGTTCGACACAACCGATTTCGATAATCCGGTGACCATCGGTCACCGGCATGCCGGTGGTTTCGGTATCGAGTACAACGGATCTGGTGGCCATCAGTGCTCAGCTCTCAACGGGTCAATCGTGCAAAAACGCGGATGTTAACACGCTCGGCGGGGGGGTTCAGTCAGACCGTGGCGCCCCATTCGCGAGCAAGCCCGCTCCCACAAGGGATTTTGGTTGCCCACAAATTTTGAGTTCAACACTGAGCCCATGTGGGAGCGGGCTTGCTCGCGAATGGCAACACCACGGTACAACGGAAGAAATCAGCTCTGCTTGTACCCGCGAACCTCGTCCACACCACGGTTCGCCAACTGGTCAGCCCGCTCGTTACCATGATGGCCAATGTGCCCACGCACCCACTTCCATTTGACGGTGTGGCGGTTGACCTGCTCGTCGAGCTCTTTCCACAAATCAGCGTTTTTCACCGGTTCTTTCGCCGCCGTTTTCCAGCCGCGTTTCTTCCAGTTGGCCATCCACTCGTTGATGCCCTTCATCACATATTGCGAGTCGGTCACCAGCAGCACTTCGCACGGACGCTTCAAGGCTTCGAGGCCACGAATGGCGCCGAGCAATTCCATGCGATTGTTGGTGGTGTTGGCTTCGCCGCCCCACAGTTCCTTTTCAACGCCCTTGCACACCAGCAAGGCGCCCCAGCCGCCCGGGCCGGGATTGCCTTTGCAGGCGCCGTCAGTGAACAGTTCTACGGTGTCGACGCTTTCAACGCTTTCGCTCATGCCACTTTATCCAGAAAAATACGTGCCTTGCCGATCACGGATCGACAATGACCAAGGCCGGGACAAACCCGGCCACAATTAAAAGAAGGTTTACGGTTCGACGCGGCGGCGATTGACCTTGGCCATCGGCAGCGGAATCAGCTTGCCCATCGGTTCGCGACGCTCCTGCCGCAACGGCCGCAGGCCCACCACGATCTTGCGCGCGACCAATAAATAGAAGCCGCCGCCCGACAATTGCCAGTCACCGGCCTTGCGTTCCCAGCCGGCCAGACGGCCCTGCCACTTGGCTGACGCGAGCGGCGGACGATAGCACCCGAAGCGGCGTTTCTCCAGCGCGAAGCCCAGCAGGTTGAGCCAGTCGGCGACCCGCGATGGTGAGATGCAGCGCGCCTGACGCAAGGCGTCGTGGGCGAACACATGACGCAGCCCCCACGTGCTCCACGGGTTGATGCCGATGATCAGCAAATGGCCACCGGGGCGCACGCTGCTCGCCGCTTCACGCAGCAAACCGTGGGGCGACAGGCAGAAATCCAGACCGTGCTGCATCACCACCACATCCGCCGCGTGTTCGCTCAAAGGCCAGGCCTGCTCTTCGCAGACAATCTCAACCCCCGGCAGCGGCGCGCCAAGGCGGACGTTGCGCTGCACTTGCGGCGCCGACGGTGGCGTTTCAGCGGACGGGCCGTAATGCACCAGATAACCGCCAAAGAACCGGCCGAGCTCGTCTTCCAGCATGCGCCGCTCCTCGTCGAGCAAAAATTGCCCGAGCGGGCCGGACAGCCATTCACGGGCGGCACCGATCAGTGCCAGCCAGTCAGGATCAGCCTGTGCGAACGCTTTATCACTCATCGCATTCTCCAAAGCGCCAGGAACTACTAAGATGCGCCAATGTTTCCCGCTTGGCGAATTCCGACGATGATACAGATCAGTGCCCTGCCCGCGTTCACCGATAACTACATCTGGTTGTTACAGGATCACCGCAGCCAACGTTGCGCCGTGGTCGACCCGGGTGATGCCGCGCCCGTCGAGGCGTGGCTTGATGCACATCCGGACTGGGTCTTGAGCGACATTTTGATCACTCACCATCACCATGACCACGTTGGCGGCGTCGAACGCCTGAAACACATCAGCGGCGCCACTGTTTATGGCCCGGCCAGCGAAAATATCCCGGCGCGCGACGTGGCGCTGAACGACAACGACACCGCCAGCGTGCTCGGCTGGGAGTTTGATGTCTATGCGGTGCCCGGTCACACCTTGGGACACATTGCTTATTATCACCACGGTCTGCTGTTCTGCGGCGACACTCTGTTTGCCGCGGGTTGCGGTCGCCTGTTCGAGGGTACGCCCGATCAGATGCACCACTCGCTCAGCCGTCTCGCCGCACTGCCCGAAGACACCCTCGTCTATTGCACCCACGAATACACCATGAGCAATCTCAAATTCGCCGCAGCGGTCGAACCGACCAATGCCGATATTGCCGCCCGTCTGGAAAAAGTTACCCAACAACGGCAAAACGGCGTGATGACCCTGCCGTCAACTTTGGCACTGGAAAAGCTCACAAATCCGTTTTTACGCACCGCTGAAACATTAGTTAAACAAAAAGTGGACGAACGGGCAGGCGCTCAAAACCGGGCGCCGAGTGAGGTTTTTGCGGCTCTGCGGGCTTGGAAAGATAAGTTCTAAGCAGTGGCCTGCTTGGTACAAAAATTCTGAATGGTTGACCGCAAGGGGTGCGCTTTCTAGAATCGCCCGACATTTTTGCCCGGAACTTACTTCCAGCCAATGTCGTCATCCATACGTAAGTCCGTCAATTCAGACGCATTGACCCGCTTGGCGCAAGCCATCGCGGTGGCTGTGTCCGCCACGCTGGCGGGCTGTTCAAGCCATGCTCCGCAGACTGAAGCGACCCATACGCCGAACATTGCTGCGCGAGCCAAGCAAAAGCCGATCTGGCTCAGCGAAAAGCCCACTCCACAGATTCCTCAGGACGTCTGGGAGCGCATGCGCGAGGGCTTCCAGTTGCAGGAAGGCCTGGGCGTGAACCCGCGCATAGAGCAGCAGCGCCTGTGGTTCGCCAGCAATCCTTCATTCCTTGAGAACGCCGGCGATCGCGGCAGTCTCTACATTCATTACATTGTCGAACGCCTCGAAGAACGCAACATGCCGCTGGAACTGGCGCTGCTGCCAGTGATTGAAAGTGCCTACAACCCGATGGCCTATTCCCGTGCCGATGCGGTTGGCCTGTGGCAATTCATTCCGTCCACCGGGCGTTACTTCAACCTGCGCCAGACCCGCTTCTACGATGGTCGTCGCGACATCACCGCCTCGACCACCGCCGCACTTGATTACCTGACCCGTCTGCACGACATGTTCAACGGTGACTGGCTGCTGGCGCTCGCCGCGTATAACGCCGGTGAAGGCACGGTCAGCCGCGCCATCGAACGTAACGAGAAACTCGGTTTGCCAACCGACTACTGGAACCTGCCGCTGCCGTCCGAAACCCAGGCCTACGTGCCGAAGTTGCTGGCGCTGTCGCAAGTGGTGCAGTCGCCGGAAGCGTACGGGGTCAACCTCAACCCGATCGCCAACGAACCGTACTTCCAGGTCGTCGAAATCAATCAGCGTATGGATTTGTCCAAAGTCGCTGAAGTGGCCAACATCGACGAAGACGAACTGTTCCAGCTCAACCCTGCTTACAAACAGCGCATTACCGTCGACGGCCCCCAGCATTTGCTGGTGCCGACGTCGAAGGCGCAATTGCTGACCACCAGCCTGCAGACCATGTCGCCGGACGAGTTGATCAGCAAACGCTCTTTGAAACCGGTGTTTGAAGGCGCTGATCCGACGGAAGTGGCGAAGCTGAAACGCGCCTACCGCGTCAAGCGCGGCGACAACCTCGGCTCCATCGCCAAGGCCAACAAGGTTGAAGTGAAGGATCTGCAACGCTGGAACAAGCTGACCGGCAAAAACCTCAAGGTTGGTCAGACCCTAGTGATGCGCGACACGAGCAAGCCAAGCAAGAGCCGCAGCTCGGGCCGGGTCAACACGGTGATTGCGGCCAACAGCAAGAGCAAAAAAAGCGATAGCAAGCAGCAGACTCAGTACAAGGTTAAGCGCGGCGACACGTTGTACGTGGTGGCCAAGCGTTTCAATGTTGAGATGCAGCATCTCAAGCGCTGGAATCCGGGTGCGAGCAAGGCTTTGAAGCCGGGGCAGATGCTTACGGTTTATCAGCCGCACTGATAGAAGAGCCCCTGAAATTTCGGGGGCTTTTTTTGAGTTCGGTTTTTTTGGTGTTATTGAGATCCATCCCCCTCACCCCAGCCCTCTCCCCCAAGGGGTAGAGGGGAGAGGGAGCAGATCGGGGGCTATTCAGAATTTGAGTTCGGCTCGGTATCGCAAGTCGGCGTGCCTCCCGCAAACACCTCGGTCAGTCCCCTCTCCCTCCGGGAGAGGGCTAGGGTGAGGGGCTGTCAGGCAAGTGGATTAACCCCCCATTAACCCGCGATCTTTTTCCTGTCCAGACAAGCTGTTACTGTACGGCCCACAAAGCCCAAGCCGCCTGGATCAGATCTGACTTGAAGCGTCCCCTCCTCCTGCTCCTGATCAGCCTGGCCTTGAGCTCAACCGCAAGCGCGACGATTACCGAAAGTCACGGTTATGCGCAGTTCGGTACGCTCAAGTACCCGGCCAGATTTACCCACTTCGACTGGGTCAACCCGCAAGCGCCCAAGGGCGGTACGTTGCGGGTGATGGCGTTCGGCACCTTCGATACGGTCAACCCATACACCTTCAAGGGCACTAGCCCCGTCACCACGCCGAATTTCCTCCAGTACGGCATCAATGAGCTGAACGAGCCGCTGATGGTCGGCACTGGCCAGTATTCGCCTTCCGGTGACGAGCCGGCGTCAAGCTATGGCTTGATCGCGCAATCGGTGGAATACAGCGAAGATCGCAGCTGGGTGGTGTTCAATCTGCGCCCCGAGGCACGTTTCCACGACGGCACGCCGATCACCGCTTACGACGTGGCGTTCTCCTACCGCTTGCTGCTCAAGGAAGGTCATCCGCTGTACCGCACCGCCCTTCAGGAAGTGCTGCGCGTCGACATCCTCAATCCGCAGCGCATTCGCTTCGTGCTCAAACGCTCGGGCAATCCGCTGTTGATCCTGCGCCTCGGGGAATTGCCGGTGCTGCCGCAGCACTACTGGAAAGACCGCGACTTCAAAGCCACCACCTTCGAACCGCCGCTGGGCAGCGGCCCGTATCGCATCACTTCGGTGACGCCGGGCCGACAGTTGATCTTCGAGCGGGTCAAGGATTACTGGGGCAAGGACTTGGCGGTCAATCGCGGCAAGTACAACTTCGATCGCATGGAAGTCGAGTTCTACCGCGACAGCGATGTCGCCTTCGAAGCGTTCAAGGCCGGCGAGTTCGACATCTACATCGAGCATCAGGCGAAGAACTGGGCCAACGGCTACAACTTCCCGGCCATCCGCCGTGGCGACGTGATCAAGGCGCAGATCCCGCACCAGATCCCGACCCAGAGTCAGGGCCTGTTCATGAACACCCGCCGCGCCACGTTCGCCGACGTCAAAACCCGCGAAGCGCTGGGGCTGATGTTCGACTTCGAGTGGACCAACCGCGCGCTGTTCAGCGATGCCTACAAGCGCACCACCAGTTACTACCCGAACAGCGAATTCAGCGCCAGCGGCCTGCCGGTCGGGCACGAATGGCTGATGCTCAAGCCGTACAAGGAGCAACTGCCGGCCAAGCTGTTCACCGAGCCGTTCACGTTGCCGCAAACCGACGGTCGCGGCATTCCTCGCGAAACCATGCGTAAAGCCTTGGCCCTGCTCGCCGAGGCCGGCTGGAAGCTCAACGGCCAGCGCCTGCAAAACGCCGACGGCCAGCCGCTGCGTTTCGAACTGCTGCTGGTCAACCCGAATCTGGAGCGCATCCTCCAGCCGTACATTGAGAACCTCAACAGCATCGGCATCGACGCGCGCCTGCGCACGGTCGATCGCGCGCAGTACAAACAGCGCCTCGATCAGTTCGATTTCGACATGATCCTGATGACGCTCAACCAGACCCTCAGCCCGGGCCTTGAGCAGTGGCAGTACTTCCATTCCAGTCAGGTCGGGGTCAAGGGCAGCAAAAATTACGCGGGCATCGCCAACCCGGTGGTCGATCACCTGCTCGAACAATTGCTCGCCGCGCGCACCCGCGATGAACAGGTCGCCGCCGGCAAAGCGCTCGACCGCGTGCTGCTCTGGCAGCACTACAGCATTCCCAACTGGTACCTGAATTATCACCGCCTGGCCTACCGCAACCGGTTGGCCTTCGTCACCACGCCGCCCTACACCCTGGGCCTGAGCGCGTGGTGGCTGAAGTCTTCGGAGAAAGATCGATGAAACCCATCCGCGCCCTGCTCGTCCAGGCCAGCGGCTTGCTGTTCGCCGGGCTGGCCTTGGCCGCCCCGCAACACGCCGTGACCCTGTACAACGAGCCGCCGAAATACCCGGCCGATTTCAAGCATTTCGATTACGTGAATCCCGACGCGCCCAAGGGCGGCGTGTTCCGTCAGGCCGGTTTCGGTGGCTTCGACAGCCTCAACCCGTTTATCAGCAAAGGCGTGCCGGCCGATGACATCGGGCAGATCTACGACACCCTGACCAAGCACAGCCTCGACGAGCCGTTCACCGAATATGGCCTGATCGCCGGCAAGATCGAAAAGGCCCCGGACAACAGCTGGGTGCGGTTCTACCTGCGCCCCGAAGCACGTTTCCACGACGGTCATCCAGTGCGCGCCGACGACGTAGTGTTCAGCTTCAACACGCTGACCAAGGAAGGCTCGCCGATGTACCGCGGCTACTACAGCGACGTGTCCGAAGTCATCGCCGAAGACCCGCTGAAAGTGCTGTTCAAGTTCAAGCACAACAATAATCGCGAGTTGCCGCTGATTCTCGGCCAATTACCGGTGCTGCCGAAACACTGGTGGGCCGATCGCGATTTCAGCAAGGGCAATCTGGAAATTCCGCTCGGCAGCGGCCCGTACAAGGTTGCCGAAGTGAAGGCCGGCCGTTCGATACGGTACGAGCGGGTCAAGGATTACTGGGGCAAGGATCTGCCGGTCAACCGTGGCTTCTACAATTTCGACACGATGACCAGCGATTACTACCGCGACAACACCGTCGCCGTCGAAGCGCTGAAGGCCGGGCAGTTCGATTTCTGGCTAGAGATGACCGCGAAAAACTGGGCCAACGCTTACAACATCCCGGCGGTCACCGAGGGCCGTTTGATCAAGGAATTGATCCCCAACAGCAACCCGACCGGCATGCAGGGTTTCGTCTACAACCTGCGCCGTCCAGTGTTCCAGGACATACGGGTGCGCCAGTCGCTTGGTTTGCTGTTTGACTTCGAATGGACCAACAAACAACTGTTCAACGGCGCCTACTTCCGCACCCGCAGCTATTTCGAAAACTCGGAAATGGCCGCCACCGGCCTGCCCGACGCCGATCAACTGGCGATCCTCGACCCGTTCCGCAACAAGCTCCCGGCGCAGGTGTTCAGCGAAGCCTTCGACAACCCGAAGACCGACGCCAGCGGCATGATCCGCAATCACCAGCGCGAGGCCTATCAACTGCTGCAAGAGGCCGGCTGGAAGATCGTCGACGACAAAATGGTCGACGCCACCGGCAAACCGGTGGTGATCGAATTCCTCCTCGCCCAGACCGAATTCGAACGCGTGTTGCTGCCGTTCAAGCGCAACCTCAGCGACCTCGGCATCGAACTGGTGATCCGCCGCGTCGACGTTTCGCAGTACATCAACCGCGTGCGCTCGCGGGACTTCGACATGATCGTCGGCAGCTTCCCGCAATCCAATTCGCCGGGTAACGAGCAGCGCGAATTCTGGATGAGCGCCGCTGCCGACAAGGCCAGCAGCCGCAACACCATGGGCTTGAAGGATCCGATCGTCGATCAACTGGTCGAGAACCTGATCAATGCCGACTCGCGCGCCAGCCTGGTGGCCCACGCCCGCGCGCTGGATCGCGTGTTGCAGTGGGGCTACTACGTGGTGCCCAACTGGCACATCAAGACCTGGCGCGTGGCGTACTGGAATCACATCGGCCATCCGAAGGTCTCACCCAAGTACGACATCGGCATCAACACCTGGTGGGTCAAGCCTGACGCTAAACCGGCGGTAGAAGTCGAAACCAAACTGCAAGCCGACCCTGCGGGCACGGAGTAATCAGATGCTGGCGTATATTTTTCGGCGACTGCTGCTCATCATTCCGACCCTGTTCGGCATTCTGCTGATCAACTTCGTGATCATTCAGGCCGCGCCCGGTGGCCCGGTGGAACAGATGATCGCCAAGCTCGAAGGCTTCGAAGGCGCCACCAGTCGCATCGCTGGCGGCGGTGCCGAGGTCTCGGTGGCCGGTTCCTCTTATCGCGGCGCGCAAGGGCTGGATCCGGCGCTGATCAAGGAAATCGAGCACATGTACGGGTTCGACAAGTCGGCCCCGGAACGCCTGTGGATCATGGTCAAGAACTACGCCTCGCTGGATTTCGGCGACAGCTTTTTCCGCGACGCCAAGGTCATCGACCTGATCAAGGAAAAGATGCCGGTGTCGATCTCGCTGGGGCTGTGGAGCACGCTGATCATGTATCTGGTGTCGATCCCGCTGGGGATCGCCAAGGCCACGCGACACGGCAGCCACTTCGACGTGTGGACCAGTTCGGCGATCATCGTCGGTTATGCGATCCCGGCGTTCCTGTTTGCGATCCTGCTGATTGTGGTGTTTGCCGGCGGCAGTTATCTCGACTGGTTTCCGTTACGCGGGCTGACCTCGAACAACTTCGATGAGCTGAGTTTCGGCGGCAAGATCCTCGATTACTTCTGGCACCTTGCGCTGCCGGTGACGGCACTGGTAATCGGCAACTTCGCGACCATGACCCTGCTGACCAAAAACAGCTTCCTCGACGAAATCAACAAACAGTACGTGGTCACCGCCAAGGCCAAAGGCCTGACCCGCCATCGCGTGCTCTACGGCCACGTGTTTCGCAACGCCATGCTGTTGGTGATTGCCGGTTTCCCCTCGGCGTTCATCGGCATCTTCTTCACCGGTTCGCTGCTGGTGGAAGTGATTTTCTCTCTGGACGGTCTCGGCCTGATGAGTTTCGAAGCGGCGATCAACCGCGATTACCCGGTGGTGTTCGGCACCTTGTTCATCTTCACCCTGCTCGGGCTGGTGGTGAAACTGATCGGCGACCTCACCTACACCCTGGTCGATCCGCGCATCGACTTCGAAAGCCGGGAGCATTGAGATGAACCTGTCCCCTCTCAACCGCCGCCGCTTCGAACTGTTCAAGGCCAACAAGCGTGGCTGGTGGTCGCTGTGGCTGTTTCTGATCCTGTTCGGGCTGAGCCTCGGCGCCGAGCTGATCGCCAACGATAAGCCGCTGGTGGTGCATTACGACAACAACTGGTACTTCCCGGCGATCAAGCGCTACCCGGAAACGACGTTTGGCGGCGAATTCCCGCTGGAAGCCAACTACAAGAGCCCGTACATCCGCGAACTGCTCAAGGCCAAGGATGCGTGGGTGTTGTGGGCGCCGATTCCGTACAACTACCAGAGCATCAATTACGACCTGAAAGTCCCGGCGCCGGCGCCACCGTCGGCGGACAACCTGCTCGGTACCGACGATCAGGGTCGCGATGTGCTGGCGCGGGTGATTTACGGCTTCCGTATTTCCGTGTTGTTCGCGCTGACGCTGACCGTGTTGAGTTCGATCATCGGCGTGATTGCCGGCGCACTGCAGGGGTTTTATGGCGGCTGGGTCGATCTGGCCGGGCAGCGTTTTCTGGAGATCTGGTCGGGGCTGCCGGTGCTGTACCTGCTGATCATTCTCGCCAGTTTTGTGCAGCCGAATTTCTGGTGGCTGCTGGGGATCATGCTGTTGTTCTCGTGGATGAGCCTGGTCGACGTGGTGCGCGCCGAGTTCCTCCGGGGTCGCAACCTCGAATACGTGCGCGCCGCGCGGGCGCTGGGCATGCAGAACGGCGCGATCATGTTCCGCCACATCCTGCCCAACGCGATGGTCTCGACCATGACGTTTATGCCGTTCATCCTCACCGGCGCCATCGGCACCCTCACCGCGCTGGACTTCCTCGGTTTCGGTTTGCCGGCCGGCAGTCCGTCGCTGGGTGAACTGGTCGCGCAGGGCAAATCCAACCTGCAAGCGCCATGGCTGGGCATCAGCGCCTTTGCCGTGCTGGCCTTAATGTTGAGTTTGCTGGTGTTTATCGGCGAGTCCGCTCGCGATGCCTTCGACCCGAGGAAGTGAAATGAATCAGGACAATCTGATCGAAGTGCGCGACCTCGCCGTCGAATTCGGTTTCGGTGAGCGCATACACCGCGTCGTCGAGGGCGTGAGTTTCGACATCAAGCGTGGCGAAACCCTGGCGTTGGTCGGCGAATCCGGCTCGGGCAAATCGGTGACTGCACACTCGATCCTGCGGTTGCTGCCCTACCCGATGGCCCGCCATCCAGCCGGCAGCATCAATTACGCCGGGCAAAATCTGCTGGGCTTGAGTGAAAAAACCATCCGCCATATTCGCGGTAATCGCATCGCGATGATTTTTCAGGAGCCGATGACCTCGCTGAACCCGTTGCACTCGATCGAGAAGCAGATCAACGAAGTGCTCGGCATCCACAAAGGCCTGACCGGCAAAGTCGCGACCAAGCGTACGCTTGAACTGCTGGAGATGGTCGGCATCCCCGAGCCGCACAAGCGCCTCAAGGCCCTGCCCCATGAATTGTCTGGTGGCCAACGCCAACGGGTGATGATCGCCATGGCGCTGGCCAACGAGCCGGAACTGCTGATTGCCGACGAGCCGACCACGGCGCTGGACGTGACCGTTCAGCTGAAAATTCTCGATTTGCTCAAGGAATTACAGGCGCGATTGGGCATGTCGCTGTTACTGATCAGTCACGATTTGAACCTCGTGCGAAGAATTGCGCATCGTGTATGTGTCATGCAGCGCGGTTGCATCGTCGAACAGGCATCGTGCGAAGAGCTGTTCCGTTCGCCGCAGCATCCGTACACTCGGGAATTGCTCGGCGCGGAGCCCAGCGGAGGCCCGGCGACCAATAAAATCGGCGCGCCGCTGCTTGAGGTCGAGGACTTGAAAGTCTGGTTCCCGATCAAGAAAGGCCTGCTCAAACGCACGGTGGATCACGTTAAAGCGGTGGACGGCATCAATTTCAGCCTGCCTCAGGGTCAGACTCTGGGGATTGTGGGGGAAAGCGGTTCCGGCAAATCCACGCTGGGTCTGGCGATTTTGCGTTTGATCGGCAGCAAAGGCGCGATCCGCTTTGAAGGCAAGCAGCTAGACTGCCTGACGCAGAACGAGGTTCGTCCGTTGCGGCGGGAGATGCAGGTGGTGTTTCAGGATCCGTTTGGCAGCCTGAGCCCGCGCATGTGCGTCAGTGACATCGTTGGCGAAGGCCTGCGGATTCACAAGATGGGCACCGCCGAGGAGCAAGAGGCGGCGATTATTGCGGCATTGAAGGAGGTAGGTCTGGATCCGGAAACCCGGCACCGCTACCCCCACGAATTTTCCGGTGGGCAACGGCAACGAATCGCCATTGCCCGGGCTTTGGTGCTGAAACCGGCGCTGATCCTGCTGGACGAGCCGACTTCGGCGCTCGACCGGACGGTGCAGCGGCAAGTGGTGGAGCTGTTGCGTTCACTGCAAGCCAAGTACAACCTGACGTATTTGTTTATCAGCCATGACCTGGCTGTCGTCAAAGCGCTGAGCCACCAGTTGATGGTGGTCAAGCATGGCCAAGTGGTCGAACAGGGAGACGCGCAAAGTATTTTTGCCGCCCCCCAACATCCGTATACACAGCAGTTGCTGGAAGCCGCTTTTTTGGCACCAGCCACTGCGCAATAACCTGAAAGAGGAGCAACACATGGGTTTTCTCGCCGGTAAGCGCGTACTGATCGTCGGTGTCGCCAGCAAGCTGTCCATCGCATCCGGCATCGCTGCCGCCATGCATCGCGAGGGCGCTGAGCTTGCCTTCACTTATCAGAACGACAAACTGAAAGGTCGTGTTGAAGAATTCGCCCAAGGCTGGGGTTCGAGCCCTGAGCTGTGCTTCCCGTGCGACGTGGCCAGCGATGAAGAAATCGCCAAGGTCTTCGAAGCACTGAGCAAGAAGTGGGATGGCCTGGACTGCATCGTCCACTCCGTTGGTTTCGCCCCGGGCGACCAACTGGACGGCGACTTCACCGAAGCCACCACCCGTGACGGTTTCCGCATCGCTCACGACATCAGCGCCTACAGCTTCGTGGCCCTGGCCAAAGCCGGCCGCGAAATGATGAAGGGCCGCAACGGCAGCCTGCTGACCCTGTCGTACCTGGGCGCCGAGCGCACCATGCCGAACTACAACGTCATGGGCATGGCCAAGGCTTCGCTGGAAGCTGGCGTGCGTTACCTGGCCGGCTCCCTGGGCCCGGACGGCACCCGCGTCAACTGCGTATCGGCTGGCCCGATCCGTACCTTGGCAGCGTCGGGCATCAAGAACTTCCGTAAAATGCTGGCCGCCAACGAAGCGCAAACCCCGCTGCGTCGCAACGTCACCATCGACGAAGTCGGCAACGCCGGCGCCTTCCTGTGCTCCGACCTGGCGTCGGGTATCAGCGGCGAAATCATGTACGTCGACGGCGGCTTCAACACCACCGCCATGGGCAACATCGAAGAGTGATCTTCGCTTAGCCGATAAAAAAACCCGCCAATCTGGCGGGTTTTTTTATGCCCGCAACCCCGCCTCCTGTGGGAGCGGGCTTGCTCGCGAAAGCGGTGGGTCAGGCAATGGGGATGTTGAATGGATGGACGCCTTCGCGAGTAAGCTCGCTCCCACAGGGATCTAGGGTGAAACGGTGTTTTGTGAACACCCGCGAAACCTGTGGGAGCGGGCTTGCTCGCGATGGCAGTGGGTCAGGCAATGATGATGTTGAAGGGATGGACGCCTTCGCGAGCAAGCCCGCTCCCACAGGGGGTTTGTGGTGAAACGGGGTTTTGGGAACACCCGAGAAACCTGTAGGAGTGAGCCTGCTCGCGATGGCGGTGGGTCAGGTAATGATGATGTTGAAGGGATGGACACCTTCGCGAGCAAGCCCGCTCCCACCCGGGATTTGTAGTGTGACGGGGTTTTGTGAACACCCGCGAAACCTGTGGGAGCGGGCTTGCTCGCGAAAGCGGTGGGTCAGGCAATGACGATGTTAAATGGATGGACGCCTTCGCGAGCAAGCTCGCTCCCACAGGGGGTTTGTGGTGTGAAGGGGTTTTGTGAACACCCGAGAAACCTGTGGGAGTGAGCCTGCTCGCGATGGCAGTGATTCAGGCGATGATGATGTTGAATGGATGGACGCTTTCGCGAGCAAGCCCGCTCCCACAGGGGGTTTGGGGTGAAACGGGGTTTTGTGAACACCCGCGAAACCTGTGGGAGCGGGCTTGCTCGCGAAAGCGGTGGGTCAGGCGATGACGATGTTGAATGGCCGGGCGCTATCGCGAGCAGGCTTACTCCTACAGGGGGTTTGTGGTGGAACGGGGTTTTGTGAACACCCGCGCAACCTGTGGGAGCGGGCTTGCTCGCGAAAGCGGTGGGTCAGGCAATGATGATGTTGAAGGGATGGACGCCTTCGCGAGCAGGCTCACTCCTACAGGGGATTTGTGGAGAGACGGGATAACGAGAGCACCCGAGAAACCAATGGGAGCTGGCCTGCCAGCGATGGGAACCCGCATCAACAGCGCTTCAGGGCCTGCTTGTGCGCATACATCGCGCCATCCGCGTCGGCCAGCAAGCGATCCACGGTTTCATGGCGTTTGGCGTCGTACTCGATCTGCCCGACGCTGAAGCGAATCGCATAACCCCGATGCAGCGAGGCATTACGCTCTTCAAGGATCTCCTTGAGCCGCGCCATGATCGCCGTGGTTTCGATATGACTCGACCCCGTCAGCAGCGCGACAAACTCATCCCCACCCAACCGCCCCACCACATCGCTCTCGCGAAAGGCAATTCGCAGCACATCGGCAAAGGTCTTCAGCGCGCTGTCGCCCTCGGCATGCCCGTATAGATCGTTGATCTGCTTGAAATCATTCAGATCAAAAAACAGCAACGTCGCCGGCCGCTCCAGTCGTGCGCAGGCGTCCAGCGCATGCTGCGCCAGTTGCTTGAATCCGCGACGATTGGACAGCAACGTCAGCTCGTCCATGCTCGCCATCTGCACGGCCGTCAGTTCTTGCTCGGCCATTTCCGCAAGATCACGCAAGAGCGCGCGTTCTTCGTCATCAAGTTCGCGCGGTTTGGTGTCGAGCAGGCACAACGTGCCCATTTTATTGCCGTTGGGCACGGTCAGCGGATAGCCGGCGTAGAAGCGAATATTCGGCTCGCCGGTCACCAGCGGATTATCGTGGAAGCGCACGTCCTCCCGCGCATCGGGCACCAGCAGCAGACCATCATTGAGAATCGCATGCCCGCAGAACGAGATATCCCGTGGTGTCTCGGTAGCCGCCAGGCCCACGCAGGACTTGAACCACTGACGATCCTTGTCGACGAGCGTCACCAGCGCAATCGGCACATTGAACAGTCGTTTGGCCAGCCGCGTCAGCCGATCGAAACGCTCCTCCGGCGCTGAATCGAGAAGGTCGAGGCCGTGCAGCACCTGAATTCGCGCCGCTTCATTGGCAGGTTTTCCTGGAACCAGCATTCGCACACTCCGTTGGCATCAATGACTTTCAGCGTAGCGCAAATCAGCGCAGGGTCACCCCATCAGATGCCCGCCACCGGACACGGCCCGCCCGCGTCGGCCCAGAGCTTGAATTGCTCGACAAAAATGTCATGCGGCACCGGCACCGGCGCGCGCCCTGCCCCGGGATTCCAGCCCCACAACACCAGTTTGTCTTCGCTGACGTGTTTGATCAGCGCCGCGAAATCGCGATCGCCGTTGCTGGAGCGATCCTTGATCATCGCGCAGAGTTTGTCCGGTGGCAGGCCGATCCAGGCCATTTTGTGCGCCGCCGGCGGCAGGCTCCAATGCGGCGCACCCGGCGGTGCATGCGGGCCGTAACTGGCCGGCGGATTGTTTTCCGCGTGGCAGGTGGCGCAGGGCAAACCGGCCGCGCCCTTGCCGTCCATGCCGCGCACCACGTTCATCGCATGCGTAACGCCCGCGTCGAACTGCAGCGGCGAATCGCCGGGGATATGGCAGTTCTGGCAGCGCGGGCTCTGGAAGACTTTCTGCACCGTGCCGAACGCCTTCAATGCTTCCTGATCATCGGCAAACAAGTCCGAGGCATAACCGCCGAGCCCCAGCAAAACCACCGTGCCCAACACTAGATGTCGTTTCATCTCACACCCCCGACAGTTGCAGCGGCAACTCGCGCAGACGTTGCCCGGTCAGGGCGAACACCGCGTTGGCCACCGCCGGCGCAGTCGGCGGCACACCGGCCTCGCCGATGCCGCCGGGTTTGTCGCTGCTGGGCACGATGTGCACTTCCACTACCGGCATCTCGTTGAGCCGCAGCACCTGATAATCGTGGTAGTTGGACTGCACCACCGCGCCGTCCTTGAGCGTCAGTTTGCTGTGCAGCACCATGCCCAGGCCGAAGGTGATGCACGACTCCATCTGCGCGGCGATGCTCTGCGGATTCACCGCGATCCCACAATCCACGGCGCAAACCACGCGGTGCACGCGAATCGCCAGATTGTCCTGCGACACCTCGGCGACCTGCGCCACGTAGCTGCCGAACGATTCGTGCACCGCCACGCCAAGTGCATGACCATCCGGCAACGGAGCCTTCCAATTGGCCTTCTCCACCGCCAGATTCAAAACACCTAGATGCCGAGGATGGTCCTTGAGCAAGGTTCGTCGGTACTCGACCGGATCCTTGCCCGCCGCCGTGGCCATTTCATCGATCAGCGATTCCATCACAAAACCGGTGTGGCTATGGCCCACCGAACGCAGCCACAACACATTGATGCCAGTCTGCGGCGAATGCAGATCCACTTGATGATTGGCCAGACCTTTGACGTAAGGACTGTCGGCCACGCCCTCGACCGACGTCGAATCGATGCCGTTCTTGACCATGGTTTGCTCCAGCATGGTGCCCGCCATGATCGACTGCCCAACCAACACATGCTGCCAACTCGACGGCAAACCATCAGCGCCCAAACCGATCTTCGCCTGATGCAGGAACATCGACCGGTAGTAACCGCCACGAATGTCATCTTCCCGCGACCATACGGTTTTCACCGGCATAGCCGCGGCTTTCGCCACTTGCACGGCTTCGGCAACGAAGTCCGACGTTGGATTGGCTCGACGCCCAAAACCGCCGCCAAGAAATTCGGTGTGGATTTCCACTTGTTCAGGCTTCAACCCGGTGATCTTGCCGGCGACCATTTGATCCAGCGTCTGAAACTGCGTACCCGTCCAGATCTCGCATTTCTCGGCACTGATCTTCACCGTGCAATTGAGCGGTTCCATCGGCGCGTGGGCCAGATACGGCACGCTGTATTCAACGTCGATTTTCTTCGTGGCTTTGCCAAAAGTGCCCTTGGCATCCCCGGCCTGACTGGCTGACGTGCCTTGCGTCGTGGCCAGTTTGCGGAAACTCTCCAGCAATTTTTCACTGCTCAGATCCGCATGCGGGCCTAGATCCCAGTCAATCTTCAGCGCATCCCGCCCGAGCTTCGCCGCCCAATAATGATCGGCAATCACCGCGACACCGGTCGGTACTTGCAGCACTTTGTGCACGCCCGGCACCGCCAACGCTTCGGCGCCTTCGAAGGATTTGACGCTGGCACCAAACACCGGGGCGCGCGCGACCATCGCCGTCATCAAGCCTTCGAACTGCACATCCATGCCGAACTTGGCTCGGCCGGTGATTTTCTCCGGCGTGTCGAGGCGCTTGGTCGGTTTGCCGATGACTTTCCAGTCCTTGGCTTCCTTGAAGGTGATCGATTTCGGATCCGGCACGGGGAGTTGCCCGGCGGCGTCCGCCAGCTCGCCGTAAGTTGCACGTTGATCGCCGGCAATCACCACGCCCGACTCAGTGCGAATCGCCGAGGGCGCCACTTCAAAACGCTTCGCCGCTGCTTCAACCAACATTTGCCGAGCGGTCGCGCCTGCCAGCCGATAGCGATCAAACTCCATCCATGTCGACGTTGAACCGCCGGTAATCTGCATGCCGCCAAACCCCGGCATGCCGTAGTCCGCTGCTGATGCGGGCGAATGTTCGACGCGGATCTTCGACCAGTCGGCATCCAGCTCTTCGGCAATCAACATGGTCAGGCCGGTCCAGATGCCCTGGCCCATTTCCGAATGCCCGAGCAACACGGTGACGCTGTTGTCCGCCGCGATGCGCAAAAACGCATTCGGCGCAAAGACCTTGCCTTCGTTCTCGGCCGCATAGGCAAACTTATGTCCGCCGGGGACGACGAACGCCACCACCAAACCGCCGCCCAACACGGCGCTACCCTTGAGAAAACCCCGACGCGATACAGGACTGTTCATCACCCGACTCCCACGTAATCAATCAGCCGATTTCCGATGCACGCTTCACCGCTGCGCGGATTCGCGGATAGGTGCCGCAGCGGCAGATATTGCCGGAGAGCGCCTGATCGATATCGCTGTCGGTGGGTTTGGGGATTTTCGCCAACAATGCGGCGGCAGACATGATCTGCCCCGACTGGCAGTAACCGCACTGCACCACGTCAAGTTCAGCCCAGGCTTGCTGCACCGGGTGCGAACCGTCGGTGGACAGGCCTTCGATGGTGAGAATTTTCTGCCCGTGGGCCACGGCGGTCGCCGGCGTAATGCAGGCGCGCAACGGCGCCCCGTCGACGTGCACGGTGCAGGCCCCGCACTGGGCCATGCCGCAGCCGAATTTGGTACCGGTCAGGTGCGCGACATCGCGCAGAACCCAGAGCAACGGCATGTCCGCGGGGACATCGAGCTCCTGATCCTTGCCATTGATATTCAAGGTCAGCATCGGGGAATTTCCTCAGACTCACGGTGTTCTGAAGGGGCGCCGCTGTGGCCAAACATGCCTACGCGCGCCTCGGCTTATCCCTTTCAGCAAAGCCTAAATTGCGCATGAAGCCAGACGTTGCGACCACCGGTCATGCAGATGTCGACTTTAATCCTACAGTTGATAACGGCTCGCACCCGAGCCATCACCTTAGAAAACTCGTCATGAGCGAAACCGGTCCGCGCCCACCGCGCGGGTTATCCATCACATTGGTCTGGAGTAGCGAACATGGGATTTGTCACCACCAAAGACGGCGTCGAAATCTTCTACAAAGACTGGGGCCCGAAAGATGCGCCGGTGATCCACTTCCACCACGGCTGGCCGCTGAGCTCCGACGATTGGGATGCGCAGATGCTGTTTTTCCTCGGCAAAGGCTTTCGGGTGATTGCCCATGACCGCCGTGGCCACGGGCGTTCGAGCCAGGTCTGGGACGGCCACGACATGGATCACTACGCCGATGATGCGCTGGCGGTGGTTAATCACTTGGGCGTGAAGAACGTGGTGCACGTCGGCCACTCGACCGGGGGCGGTGAGGTCATTCATTACATCGCCCGGCATGGCCAGGACAACGTCGCCAAAGGCGTGTTGATCAGCGCGGTGCCGCCGTTGATGGTGCAGACCGAGAGTAATCCGGGTGGGTTACCGAAATCAGTGTTCGATGAGTTTCAGGCGAATTTGGCGGCAAATCGCGCGCAGTTTTACCGGGATATTCCGACCGGGCCGTTTTATGGCTACAACCGGCCGGGGGCGAAGGCGTCCGAAGGGGTGATCGCCAATTGGTGGCGCCAGGGCATGATTGGCGGGGCGAAGGCGCATTACGACGGGATCGTGGCGTTTTCGCAGACGGACTTCACCGAAGACCTGAAGAAAGTCACCGTGCCGGTGTTGGTGATGCACGGTGAGGATGACCAGATTGTGCCGTACGCCAACTCGGCGCCGTTGTCGGCGAAGTTGCTGCCCAACGGCACACTGAAGTCGTACCCGGGGTTTCCACACGGAATGCCGACGACGGAGGCGGATACCATTAACGCGGATCTGCTGGCATTTATTCGCGGCTAAAATTGCTGGTCATACACACTCTCCCCTGTGGGAGCGAGCCTGCTCGCGAAAGCATTCAATCAGACATTGCCGTGCTGACTGACCCACTGCTTTCGCTGGCAAGCCAGCTCCCACAATGACGTGTGCCAATCCTCAACCCTGAGATCCACACCCATCCCATGTGGGAGCGGGCTTGCTCGCGAATGCCGTCTGTCAGTCAATGTTGGGCCGACTGATCCACTGCTTTCGCGAGCAAGCCTGCTCCCACAATGACGTGTGCCAATCCTCAACTCTGAGATCCACACCCACCCCCTGTGGGAGCGGGCTTGCTCGCGAATGCGGTCTGTCACTCAATGTTGGGCCGACTGATACACCGCTTTCGCGAGCAAGCCCGCTCCCACAATGACGTGTGCCAATCCTCAACCCTGAGATCCACACCCATCCCATGTGGGAGCGGGCTTGCTCGCGAATGCGGTCTGTCACTCAATGTTGGGCCGACTGATACACCGCATTCGCGAGCAGGCTCGCTCCCACAATGACGTGTGCTAATCCTTAATTCTGAGATCCACACCCATCCCCTGTGGGAGCGGGCTTGCTCGCGAATGCGGTCTGTCCGTCAATGTTGGGCCGACTGATCCACTGCTTTCGCGAGCAAGCCCGCTCCCACAAAGGCAGATGGTGGGCTGCAATTATTGTTCGGTTCGGCCCGTGCTTTCGCGGTCACGTTCGTAGTGGTGGGCCAGCGGCAACGCCGGCAACCACGCCTCCCGGCGTATCGTCCAGAGTTCGTAAGTGGGTTTGAACTGATCCGGCTCATCGAGCGATCCGACGTTAACCTCGACTTCATCTTCCGAACGCGTAAATACGGGAGAACCGCAGCGCGGGCAGAAGAATCGTCCGTTGTAGTCACGGGTTTCGCCGCTGACCTTGAGCGCGTCTTCGGGGAATATGGCCGAGGTGTGGAACAGCGCGCCGTGGCGTTTGCGGCAGTCGAGGCAATGGCAGATGCCGACGCGGTAAGGCTGGCCGGACACTTCGAAACGGACATCGCCGCACAGGCAGCCGCCGGTTGATTTGTTCATGGTGCACCTCAGCTATTCAACTTCAAGTTAGAGATCATTCAGTCTGGAAAAGGTTTGCTCGGTTGCCACGGACGGTCTTGATCCTGCGTCTTCCAGTCTATTAATGAGCACAACTCATCAAGCCATCCTGTTTTACCCGTCTAGTCCTCACCAGTCAGCTCGCTTACTGTTCTCCCAACGCCCAACGGGAGATCGACATGCACAAGCGCACACTCGGCAACAGCTCACTCGAAGTATCCGCCCTCGGCTTTGGCTGCATGGGCTTGAGTCACGGTTATGGCCCGGCCACGGATACCCAGCAAGCCATCGCACTGATCCGTTCAGCCGTTGACCGAGGCGTGACGTTCTTCGACACCGCCGAGGTCTACGGCCCTTACCTGAACGAGCAAGTGGTCGGTGAAGCACTAGCGCCCGTTCGTGACAAAGTCGTCATCGCCACCAAGTTCGGCTTCACCTTCGGTGACGACAATAAGCAGCAGATTCTCAACAGCCGCCCCGAGCACATCCGGGTTGCCGTCGAGGGATCGTTGAAGCGGTTGAAGACTGATTACATCGATTTGCTCTACCAGCACCGCGTCGATCCGGACGTGCCAATCGAGGACGTCGCCGGCGCGGTGAAAGATTTGATCGGCGAAGGCAAGGTCAAGCACTTCGGCCTGTCGGAGGCCGGCGCGCAAACCATTCGGCGCGCCCATGCGGTGCAACCGGTCACCGCGCTGCAAAGCGAATACTCGCTGTGGTGGCGCGAGCCCGAGCAGGAAATCCTGCCGACGCTTTGGGAATTGGGCATCGGCTTCGTGCCGTTCAGCCCGCTGGGCAAGGGTTTTCTTACCGGCACGGTGTCGGCGCAAACCACTTACGGCAGCGATGACTTCCGCAGCATCGTCCCGCGCTTCAGCCAGTCGGCGCTGCAAGCGAATCAGGGGCTGGTGGTGTTGATCCGCCAGATCGCCGCGCAGAAACAAGCCACCCCGGCGCAGATCGCGCTGGCCTGGCTGCTCGCGCAGGCACCGTGGATTGTGCCGATTCCGGGCACGACCAAACTGCATCGCCTGGAAGAAAACCTCGGCGGCGCGGACATCACGCTCGACGCTGCTGAACTCAAGGCAATTGACTCAGCGCTGGCGCAAATAAGCATCGAAGGCGAGCGTTATCCCGAAGCCCTCAAGGCGCGCGTCGGCCGATGAGCCACGATCACGATCCGCTGCGGCGCACGGTGATCGCCGCACTGGCCAGCGCCCCACTGCTGTCGCTCGCCGACACGCAGAGTGCCAGTGAAACACCGCGCTCAGGCTCGCGGATTCTGGTCGCGTACTTCTCGCGCTCCGGCAATACCCGCGTGGTCGCCGGGCTGATTCAACGTGGACTGGGTGCCGATCTCTTCGAGATTCGCCCGGTCCATGCCTACCCCGAGGACTATCTGCAAACCGTGGAACAGGCGCATCAGGAGCGTGACAGCGGCTTCGAACCCGAACTGCAAAACACGGTTCACGCCCTCAGCGACTACGACACGATTTATCTCGGCTTTCCGATCTGGGGGGAAACCGCCCCGCCGATCATCCGCGCGTTTCTGAGCGCTCACGACTGGACCGGTAAAACGCTCATCCCCTTCAACACCCACGGCGGCTATGGCTTGGGTAATAGCCGCAGCATCCTCGTCCAGCACGCGCCGAAAGCCAAGGTGCTGGAAGGTTTTGTGATGGAGGGTGAGCAGGAGCGCAAGACCATGGAACGCGTGAACGGCTGGCTGAGCGATCACCCTGTCACGCGTTAATTGAATTTTTGTACCGAGTGACATCTTGAAAATCCGCACGCTGGCCACGGCCCCCGCGCGGCACCGCGTCACGACCTGAACGGAGTTGATCTGATGAACATCGATGTCCGCAACCATACCGCCCTTCCCGCACTCATGGCGCTCTGTCTGAGTGTCGGGGCAATGTTCAGCGTTACCACTCACGCAGCCGAGGCATCGCAACCCATGACCAGCACGCCAGCAAGCGCAGCAACTTTGTCCAGCCAACAACAATCGATTCCACTGATCGCCGCGTTCATGGCGGCCAGCGACATGCCCAACCTCAACACGGCGCTCAACCAGGGACTCGATGCCGGCCTGACCATCAGCGAAACCCGGGAAATTCTCGTGCAGCTCTACGCCTATGTCGGCTTCCCGCGCAGCCTGAACGCCTTGAACGAATTGATGACTGTGGTGCAAGCGCGCAAACAGCGCGGCATTGACGATGCGCCGGGGCGTGAACCGAGCCGGGCGATTCCGACCGGTGATGAACTGCTGGCCGCCGGCACCGCCAATCAAACGAAGATCTCCGGCGCTCCGGTCAAAGGCCCGGTGTTCGAGTTCGCCCCGGTAGCCAACCAGTTCCTGCAAACCCACCTGTTCGGCGACATCTTCGAGCGCGACAACCTCGACTGGCAAAGCCGCGAACTGGCGACCGTCGGGGCGCTGGCGGCAACGCCGGGGGTGGAATCGCAATTGCGCTCGCACATGGCGGCGAGCCTGCGCGTGGGACTCAGCGCAGCACAGTTGCACGAGGTCAGTGAACTGCTGAAAAAACACGGCGACGCGCAGACGGCTGAACGTGCAGATGGGGCGCTGAAAGAGGCACTCGCGGCTTCAAACAAGTGATCGCCCGTTTGACCTAACGCAGCAATTCTTCATCGAAAAATAGCCGGACTGAGCCAAACCGATTCTGCGCGCTGCGGTGGCAGGATGCGGTCTGGGCTTTCTGCCGGAAGACATGGTCGCCAGCCATCTGGCCGACGGCATTCGGCGTTGTTGTCGATGCGTTGCGGTTCAAGCCCTGACGAGCCCTCCATGGCGAATGGTTTTGCGCAATGGCGATACTTACGGCTTTAAAACGGAAATCTCAGCGAACACTGCAACCCCGGGCTCATATTGAGCATCGACATCTCGCCCCGCAGTTGGCGGGTCAGGGATTTGATGATCTTCATTCCCACGGACGAATGCTGTTTCAGATCAAACCCCGCAGGCAGCCCCGCGCCCTTATCGGTCACGTTCAGCAGCACCTGACCAGCAGCGGCCTTCAGCTCGATAAACACGTCCCCCGCCGACTTGTCGGCGTAGGCGTATTTAAGGGCATTGGTGACCAGTTCGTTGAGCACCAACGCCAACGGGATCGCCTTGTCCAGCGGCAGGATGACGTCGTCCAGGTCGATCACGAAGCGTGTTTGCGCCGAGGCTGAACCGCGCAGTCCATCGATCAACTCGGCCAGATAAATACCTGCGTTGACCGTTTCCACTTGATCGGCCTGATACAGCTTTTCGTGGACGGCGGCGATGCTCATGATCCGTCGGCTGGTATCGACGAGTGCCGCGCGGGCGACGGGATCTGCCAATTGGCGTATTTGCAGTTGGATCAACCCGATGATCAGTTGCAGGTGATTCTTCGTCCGATGGTTGATTTCCTTGAGGAGCATGTCCTTTTGCTCGAGCAGCTGATTTTTCTGCCGCAGCGAGCGCCTTAGCTCCATTTGCGCCATGACCTGTTTGGCCAACGTCACCAGGGCGATTTTCTGTTGCGGGCTCAGCTGTCGCGGGTGTCGGTCGAGAATGCACAGCGTCCCGAGGCCGTAGCCTTCCGCCGTCTCCAGCAAGCAGCCGGCGTAGAAGCGCAAACCTTCATCGGCCGTCACCAGCGGGTTGGAGCTCATCCTCGGGTCAGCGCGCAGATCGGGTATGACGGTGATGCCGGGCTGCAGAAGGACGTGACGGCAGATGGAAACGTCCAAGGGTGTTTCGCGGATTCCCAAGCCTGTTTCCGCCTTGAACCATTGGCGGTGGCGGTCTATCAGGTTCATCACCGAAATTGGCGCGTCGCAGATGGCGGCGGCCAGGCTCACGAGCTCGTCAAAATCCGCTTCGCGTGGGGTATCGAGGATTTCATAGCCGTGCAGCACGGCAAGACGTTCGGGCGAGTCGCACGGGTCGATGAAGCTCTGCGAAATCATTAGGGCTCCAGCATAGAGAGGCACGCGCCATGGGTTCAAAACGCAAGGAATCGAATGCAGGCGTACGCAGTGAGACAGGAAAGGAGCAGAGCATACACGCAATCGATGTCTGCCCGCCGTGCAGACTGATGCCCGTTGGTAAGCTCGCTGAATGCGGCGCCGCGTCCATACTGTGGTTCTCCCGGACTGCTTTCTTTCAACCCTGTCGGAGACCGACATGCCCTCCCCCGAATCCGCCCTGCTGCAGAGCTGGCACGACAACGCCGACGCGTGGATCGACGTCATCCGCAGCGGTGCCATTGAGAGCCGGCAGCAGGTGACTGATCAAGCCGTTCTACTGGCGATCATCGGGCGTCAGCCGGCGCGTGTGCTTGATCTGGGTTGCGGCGAAGGCTGGTTGCTGCGGGCGTTGGCGGCTCGGGGGATTGAGGCGGTGGGCGTCGATGGCGATGCGACGCTGGTGGACGCGGCACGTCTGGCCGGCACTTGCACCGTGCATGTCGCCGACTACGACGCGTTGGTCGAGGCGAAGGTTGATGTTGGCGGGGATTACGATTTGATCTGCGCGAATTTTTCGCTGCTGCATCAGAACATCATTCCATTGCTGGCTGCGATGAATGCGCTGTTGATTCCTGGCGGCGCCCTGATCATCCAGACCCTGCATCCATGGGCCGTTGCGGCAGGCGAATATCAGGACGGCTGGCGCGAAGAATCGTTCACCGGGTTCAAGGGCCAGTGGCAGCCGATGCCGTGGTATTTCCGCACGTTGTCGAGTTGGTTCAATGCGCTGGATATGGCCGGGTTGCGGCTGGTCGGCCTACAAGAGCCGCAGCACCCGCAAAGCCCGGTGCCGCAGTCACTACTGATGGTGGCTGAGCGCAACTGATATCCAAAAAACACCGCTAACCCTGTAGGAGCCGAGCTTGCTCGCGAAGGCGTCGGCACGGCTTGAGCCTGTGTTGCTTGATACGCCGCCTTCGCGAGCAAGCTCGGCTCCTACAAGGGTTACGCGGTTTGCAGGATCAATCGCGGGCCGCGCAGACGATACTGCGCCAACAAACGCATGACGTAGCCGATTTTAATCAGGGTCGGGCCGAGGATAGTCAGCGCGTGCATCGCCACCAGCAGCGCAATCGCCATGTGGCCCTCGTAGAGATAAGCGCCGTAGATCCCGGCCAGCAGCATGACTAGACCGGCGACGAGGACTTTGCTCGACAGGTTCAGAACGTTCAGCGGGCTTTCGAAGAAAGTGAGCATGGTGGCGGTCTCCTGAGCTGTTCAGTTTTGTACCTTGACCACTTCAAGTCTCGTGCCAGATTTATAATCCAACAAAATCAGCCACCTGCAAAAATCAGAGTCAAATTGACACAGATCAATAAAGGTCTTTTTGACTCGGGTATTTGTCATTAAGACTACATTCAGCTCAAACCATCAACGCCATCGCCTAAAAGCAAACCAATATCATTTGCGCGACCTGCGTCCTTTTGCTTTAATCGCGACCCATTCCTATTTAGACCCGCAACGGTCACTCTGGACGCTTGCTCTGATGACGGTCGCCGACACCTCACTCGTGCAGAATCTCTACCTCAGCCATCACCGCTGGCTGCACGAGCTATTGCGTCGGCGCCTGAGCAACGCAATGGATGCCGCCGACCTTGCGCATGACACTTTCATCCGCGTGCTCAAGCGTCCGCAAACCTTCAACGGCGAAGTCCACGAACGCTCTTATCTGGCGACCATTGCCCGTGGCTTGTGCGTCGATCACTGGCGCCGTCGGCAACTGGAACAGACCTGGCTGGAAACCCTCGCCAATCGCCCGCCGGCCCTGCAGCCCTCGCCCGAGCAACAGGCGATCATCGTCGAGACCCTGCTGGAAGTGGACGCCATGCTCCAGCGCCTGCCGCAGCGGGTCAGCGACGCGTTCATCCTCGCGCAATTGCACGGCATGCCCTACAAACTGATCGCCGAACAGATCGGCGTCAGCGAGCGGATGATCAAGAAATACCTGGCGCAAGCGATGATGCACTGCGCCATCCTTGAAGCCGAACTCGATGGTCTGCTGATTGAATAACGCCACGCAAACACTCAGCCACGCCAGCCTCGAACAAGCGGCGCACTGGTACGTGCAATTACATGACGAGCCGGTCGCCGAGCAAGAACATCTGCGCTGGCAGGCCTGGCTCGCACAGAGCCCCGAGCATCAGGCCGCCTGGCGTTATATCGAACGGGTCGGCCAGCGTTTTGCGCCGTTGCAGCAAGAGACCGAAGCCGTCAGCCACACCTTGCGCAGCAGCGCGCGCACGTCGATCAGCCGTCGTCAGTCGCTCAAAGGTTTGTTGATTTTGGCCGCGACCGGCATGGCCGGATGGGCCATCGAGCGCAACACGCCGCTGATGGATTCAGTCGAGCGGTTGACTGCCGACCTTTCCACCGGCACCGGCGAAACCCGCGAAGCGACGTTAAGCGACGGCAGCCGCATCTGGCTCAACGCCTTGAGTGCCCTGAATGTGCGTTTCGATGCGCACCAGCGCCTGCTGCAACTGCGTGCCGGCGAAGTGCTGATCGACACCGCCAAAGACCTCGACCGAGCCTTTTGGGTTGAGACCGAACATGGCCGCATGCGTGCGCTGGGCACGCGTTTCAGCGTACGGCAGAACGAGCACAACACCGTACTGAATGTCTTTGAAGGCGCGGTCGAAGCCACTAATCGTCAGGGCGAAACCGCCGTGATTCAGGCCGGCCAGCAAATCAACTTCAGCACTGGCCGCATGAACATCACCAGCGCTGCCGATCCTTCTCGCGAAGCCTGGCGCCGGGGTGTGTTGCTGGCCGATAACCTGCCGCTGGGCAAGTTGATCGAAGAACTCAGCCGCTATCGAGCGGGGCATCTGCATTGCGACCCGGTCGTGGCCGCGTTACCGGTGATGGGTTCATTCCCGCTCAAGGACACCGATCAAGCCTTGCGTCTGCTGGAAGCGGCGCTGCCGATCCGCATCAACAAAACCTTCGATTGGTGGGTTAGCGTCGGGCCAAAAGCCTGAGGTTTTTTTTCATATCGCGGTTCCCTTTTCGCTGGTTCATTCGGTTAACCATTAGCCCCCTCATTTCGTTGATTGCCCCGGGAACTCCATGTTGCGCTCTACCCTCGCCCGCACTCGTTTTGCCTTGGCCCTGGCGTCTGCCATGCCGGCGATGTGTGCGTTAGCGGAGGGGCAGATACAGCATTATTCGGTTGCGCCCGGTTCGTTGGTCACAGTGCTCAACCGCTTCGCCGAACAAAGCGGCGTGTTTATCGCCGGGCACAATGACCTTGCAGCAGACAAACGCAGCTTCGGCCTCAGCGGTGACTACACGCCGCAGCAAGCCTTGCAGATCCTGCTCAAGGACAGCGGCCTGCAAGCTATGCGGCAAGCGGGTGGCGGTTACGTTTTACGCCGCTCAGCCAACGCAGATCCGCTGCAACTGGACGCCACCACCATCAACGGCAAATCCCTCGGCGCGATCACCGAGGACACTCACGCCTACACCACCGGCGTCAGCGCATCCGCCACCGGCCTGGCGCTGTCGCTGCGCGAAACCCCGCAGTCGGTGACCGTGATCACCCGCCAGCAAATCGATGACCAAGGCGCCAACGGCATCGCCGATGTGCTGCGCCGCTCGCCGGGGATCAGCGTGCAGAACTACGACAGCGAGCGCTGGGAGTTTTCCAGCCGTGGCGCGCCGATCACCAATTTCCAGTACGACGGCGTCAATACCGACTACGACGGCGTTTACGATTACGGCACCACCAGCACCGACATGGCGACCTTCGACCGCGTCGAAATCATCAAGGGCGCGACGGGATTGATGACCGGTTCGGGCGACCCTTCGGCCACGGTGAACCTGATCCGCAAACGCCCGACGCAAGCCTTCAAAGCCGCGCTCAGCGGCAGCGTCGGGTCGTGGGACAACTACCGCAGCGAAGCCGATATCTCCGGCGCTCTGAACAGCAACCTGCGTGCACGCTTTGTCGGCGTTCATCAGGAACGCAGCGCCCACGCCGATCACTACCAGAACACCAAGGACATCGCCTACGCCATCGTCGAAGCCGATCTCAGTCCGGACACTCTGCTGACCTTCGGTTTCGACCAGCAAAACACTCGCTCACGCGGCGCGAGCTGGACGGGTTTTCCGATGTTCTACAGCGATGGTTCGCGGACGAATTTCTCTCGCTCGTTCAACCCGGCCACTGACTGGAGCCGCCGCGATTTCAGCAACCAAACCTTGTTCGCTTCCGTCGCCCGACAACTGCAAAACGACTGGACGCTGAAACTCAGCTACGACCGCAAACACCGCGAGCACGACACCTTGCTCGGCTCGGCCAGCGGCGGTAATCCAGATCCGGTGACCGGCGATGGCATGTTCCTCTACATGGGCAAATTCAAGGGCGACGAGGTGCAGGACAACGTCGATCTCAACCTCGGCGGGCCGTTCTCGTTGTTCGGTCGCGAGCACCAGATGATCGTCGGTTTCATGTCGATGAACACGCGCCAGAACAACCCGCTGTACGGCTCGGTTTATCCGCCGCTGGACGGCAGTATTTTCGACTGGCACGGCGAGTTCGCCAAACCCGATATCCCGAAGATCGGCACCGACGACATCAGCCAACGCCAGACCGGCGCGTACGTCTCGACCCGCTTCAAGGCCAGCGACGATCTGGCGCTGATCCTCGGCGGACGCGTCAGTGATTTCACCGCCAGCGACCACCTCGACTACAGCGACCCGGCCACGGCCGATGTGCGCGATGGCTACCGCCAGACCGGCGTGGTCACGCCTTACGCCGGCGCGGTCTACGATCTCAACGCTACCTACTCGCTGTACACCAGTTACACGCGCGTTTATCAGCCGCAACTGAGCAAGGACGCCGCGCGCCAAGTGCTCGACCCGGTGCAAGGCGACAGCTATGAGGCGGGGATAAAAGCCGAATACTTCGACGGTCGGGTCAACGCCAGTTTTGCCGTGTTTCGCATCGAACAAGACAACGTCGCCGAGCAGGTCAGCGGCTTCGACACGCAGGCTGTTTATCGCGCGGTGCAAGGCGCGACCACCAAAGGTTTCGAGTTGGAACTGGCTGGCGAAGTCGCCGACGGCTGGAACCTCTCCGCCGGTTACGCCTACAACCACACACGCGATGCCAACGGCGATCCGGTCTATGCCTCAATCCTGCAAACCACCGCGCCGGAGCAGTTAGTCCGCCTGTTCAGCAGCTATCACCTGCCCGGTGTCTGGCAAAACCTGACCCTGGGCGGCGGCATCAGTTGGCAGAGCGAATTCTTCGGCAACGTGTTCCAGCCCGGCGCCGATCAGAACGTGCGCATCACTCAGGACAGTTATTACCTGGTCGACGCGATGGCGCGCTACCGCTTCAACGAACATTTGAGCACCACGCTCAATGTGAAAAACCTCTTCGACAAAACCTACTACACCGGCCTCGGCAACTTCGGCACCGGCTTCTACGGCGAACCGCGCAGCCTGCAACTGGCAGCGCGCTGGGATTTTTGACGCCGCGACTTGTCGATCTACGGCACTGCCATTCGACCAAGGACTGTCTACGCTGAAAGTCCAGCGTGTCTAACCTGCCGAGGATGACTGCCATGCAACGCTTTCAAAAAATCACGCCGTGCCTGTGGTTCGATGATCAGGCCGAAGCGGCGGCGAAGTTCTATTGCTCGATCTTCGATCACGCGAAAATCACCGGCCTGACCCACTACAGCAAGGTCGGTCAGGAATTTCACGGCAAGCCGGAAGGCGCGGTGATGACCGTTAGTTTCGAGCTCGATGGTCGTACGTTTACCGGGCTGAATGGCGGGCCGATGTTCAAGTTCACTGAAGCGATTTCGTTTCAGGTCAATTGTCAGAATCAGGAAGAAGTCGACCATTTCTGGGGCCAACTGTCTGCGGGCGGCCCGGTCGAAGCGCAGCAATGTGGCTGGCTCAAGGACAAGTTCGGCGTGTCGTGGCAAATCGTCCCGGTGGCGTTCATGCAGATGATGCTGGACGCCGACACCAGCAAGTCGCAGCGGGCCATGCAGGCGATGTTCAAAATGAAAAAACTCGACATTGCCGAACTGGAACGGGCCTTTGCCGGCCAGAGCTAATACACTCGGGCACTGGCCTGCCGGGAATAACCATAATGAAACACGCTGCCGCCAAAAACCCTGAAAAAGCCCCGCGCTTCTGGCGCGACGACGCCCTGCCCTTCATCGAAGCACGGGCCATCGCCGATGGTCGCGAAGTCTGTTACGCCCGGCATTCCCACGCGCACTTTTCCATCGGCGCGATCACTGCCGGGCGCAGTACTTATGTGCATGAACAGGCGCAGTTCGAGGTCGCGGCGGGCACGGTGGTGTTGATGAACCCGGGCGATGTGCACGCCTGCAATCCGATTGATGATCAGCCATGGTCGTACGTGATGCTGTACGTCGAGACGCCGTGGCTGACGGATTTGCAGCATCAGTTGGGGTTTGGTGAGGATCTGGAATTTCGCCGGTTTTCCGCCACGCACTTGCAGGATGCGGCGCTGTTTCGCGGTTTGATGGCGCTGTACGAAGTGTTGGTCGACGATCAGCAGGATGTGCTGCGTAAACAGAGCACGGCGGTGGAGTTTTTCAGTGATCTGCAATGGCGCCTGAACCCGGCCGGGCAAGCGTTGCGCGAGCCGAATTTCAAGCTGGAACGGGCGGCGGATTTTATTCGTGAGCACTGCACGGAACTGCTCAGCCTTGAGGATATTTGCGCGGCGGCGCAGTTGTCACCGTCGTATTTGATCCGCGCGTTCAAGCAGCATTACGGCATGACCCCGCATGCGTTTTTGGTCAATCAGCGCATCCAGTTCGCCCGCGAGCGTTTGCGTGGCGGGCAGTTGATTGCCGATGTGGCGCTGGAGGCTGGGTTTGCTGATCAAGCGCATTTTCAGCGCGCGTTCAAACAACACCTGGCCGCAACCCCCGGCCAGTATCGCGGCTGACCGCGATCCAATGTAGGAGTGAGCCTGCTCGCGATAGAGGTGTGTCAGCCACACATTTTTTATTGAAAGACCGCTGTCGCGAGCAGGCTCACTCCTACAAGGGGTCAGGTGATCAGCAGGTAGATTGCGCTGACTGCCAGCAAGAGCGCCATGCTGCGGTTAAACCAACGCATCCCCGCCGCATTGCTCAAATACCCGCGCAAGAACGTCCCGGCATACACCCAGCAACCCACCGACACATAGCAGATCACCAGATACACCGCCGCAAACTGCCAGACCAGCCGCGCCTCACCATCGGCGACAAACGCGCCCATCCCCGCCACACAGGCCAGCCACGCCTTGGGGTTGAGCCATTGCATCACCGCGCCGTACAGCATCGACGGTGCCCGCGCTGAATCCTTGGCGTTCAGTTGCCCATCATCGGTAGCCAGTTTCCACGCCATGAACAGCAAAAACGCCACACCGGCCAGTTGCACCACGCGGGTCATGAACGGCCACAGCTGCAGCACTTCATGCAGCCCCAACCCCATCAGCACCAAGAGCAACACAAATCCTAACGTGGCCCCGGCGACATGCCGCTGACTGGCGCGAAAGCCGAACTGCGCCCCCGAACTCAACGCCACAATATTCACCGGCCCCGGCGTGATGGACGCCGCCAGCGCAAACGCCGCCATCGAAACAATCAGACTCATCGCACACCTGCTTCAAAACGAGGAACAAGGCGCCCACCCTAACCAGCGCCCGGTTCCCAGTATTGAAGAAAATGCCCCTGCCCCTGTAGGAGCTGCCGAAGGCTGCGATCTTTTGATCTTGTCTTTTGAAAACAGGATCAAAGGATCGCAGCCTTCGGCAGCTCCTACAGGGGATTTTGTGGGTTAGTCCAGGCGCGGCACGGTGAAGCGGAATTCGCTGCCCTGCCCCGGTTCGCTCTCGGCGACGATCCGCCCGCCGTGGGCCTCGACGATGCCTTGGGTGATGTACAAACCCAATCCCGTGCCAGTCGGGTTGCCGTCCTTCACCGTCCAGTAACGATCGAACACGTGCGGCAGGTTTTCCTTGGGAATACCCTCGCCGCTGTCGCGCACGGTGAAGACAATTTCATCGCCCACCGACTTCGCACGCACGCCGACCGTGCCCAGACGCGGAGTGAATTTGATCGCGTTACCGATCAGATTCGACAGCACCTGAAACAACCGCTCAGGATCGCCATGAATGCTCAGATCCGCGTCGGCCTCAAAGGAAATGCTGATGTCCTTGTCGATTGCCAACGGTGCGAGCAGCGATTGCGCTTCCTCGAACATCTGCCCGACGTCGAGTTTCTGCGGGGTGATGGTGTAGCGCCCGGCGTCGATTTTCGAGGTATCGAGCAAGTCTTCCAGCAGCGTGTTCATGCGCCCGGCCGCTTGTTGCATGGTGTCGATAGCCGTGGAGATCCGTCGCGACGTATGCGGGCCGTCAGAGCTGAAGGCCTTCTGCATCATGCCGCAGAGCATCGAAATCACCGTCATCGGGTTGCGCAGATCGTGGGAAACCACCGCCACCAGCTCATCACGGGCACGCACCGCTTCCTGCTCGCGGCGCACTTGCCGCGCCAGATCATTTTCCAGCGCCGAACGCCGCAGATCGTTGGCCGCAAACAGATCGCCGTGGCTCCATTTGGTGGAGATCCCGGCCATCTCGACTTTCCAGATTTCAAACGACGTACGCGGGCGCAGCCGCAGGCCGGCGTCGGAGTTTTCCAGATCCAGCGGCTTGCGCGGATCGCCACTCCAATTGATGTTTTCCTTCACCTCGGGGCGGAACCACAGCACGCCGTTGTCGACCGGTTTCGGCAGGCTCATGGCGAGCACACCGCTGGCGACTTGCTGATAGTGCGCGGCCGGCGGGTAAACGCTGGCCAGATGATGACTGGAGAACACCGCCTCGCCGCTGTCCTGCAACCACTTGTGCAGGGCGCGGATTTCGTCCGGCTCCGGGCAGTTGCCATAACGGTGCAATTGCTTGTCTTCGATGATCGCAATGCCGCCGGCGCCGGTCAGTGCCATCAGCACTTCGGGCTGGTTAGCCAGACCGTCGAATACATTCTGCGGCGAGTCGATCATCGCTTGATTGAGCATCGCCAGCGCGTCGACTTTTGCTTCGCGCTGACGGCTGACTTCCAGCGCCTCCATCGCACTGATTTGCAGCGACAGCACCTGGCCGATGGTCTGGCAGGCGGCACGCAATTCGTGCGGCACATGCAGCGGTTCGCGGTTGCCGCAGCTGATCAGGCCCCAGAGTTTGTCGCCCTTGAGCAGGGAAATACTCATCGACGACAGCACGCCCATGTTCTTCATGTATTGGCAGTGAATCGGCGACACGCTGCGCAGCGTGGCGAAACTCAAGTCCAGCGGCGTTTGCGTGTCCGGACGCAGCTTCGGCACTAGCGGCACCGGCTCGTACGCGGCATCCGGGATGATCCGCAGCCAGTTGGTGCGATACAGCTCGCGGGCCTGCTCGGGAATGTCGGACGCCGGGAAGAACAGACCGTTGAACACTTCCATCGACGGATCGGAGGCTTCAGCAATGACTTGGCCGTGACCCTCTTCTTCGAAACGATAGATAAGCACCCGGTCGTAACCGGTCATCGCCTGGATTTCTTTGACGCTGATGTCGTACAGCGCCTGCAACGTCGTCGCGCCCTGCAGCCGTTGGAGCATGCGGCCCAAATGGGTTTCGCTGCCGGCGACGTTGCGCGGCTGGAAGTTCTCGACGTGTATTTCCAGTTCGAGAATCAACACGCCTTTATGACGGTGCAGCAAGCCTTCGAACGCCATGTCGTTGAGTCGAAACAGCAGCGGCGCCGAGTCGGACAGCGTCGGCTGTTGCAACGTCTGGCGTACTTGCGCGGCGTGTTCATCGCCAATCAGGCTTTGCAGCGGTTGACCGATCAGCGCCAGCGCCGGACGGCCGAGCAGGCTCTCGACGTTGGCGCTGACCTGAATGATCTCCAGCGCGGGCTCGCTCAAGGTCAGTAGCAACCCGTGCGGCTGGATCGCGCCGGGGAACCGAATCGGTTCGTCGGCACAGTTGGCCAGCAGTTCTTCAAAGGCTTGTTTGTCTTGCGGAGTCATGCCAGTACCTCCCGGCTTTCGAGCCAGCGCTCGAAACAGCTGAATGTGGTGTGTGCGGCCGCCACTACGGCCTTGCGCTCGTCCGCATCCATCGGTCGACTGCCCAGGTATTCCATGAAATCGCGCCAGCGACGGCCGGTGGCGGCGCCGTAGACATCGAGAAAAGCCGCGCCGTTATCGGCTTCCAGGCCTAACCGCGCAGAGATTTCCCGGCGCAGGATTTGCCCGCCGAGCGTTGCGCCTTCGAGCACGTACAGTATGCCGAGGCAGCTAGCGCCGGAATTGATCTGCGGCAATTGGCTACAGATCGGCAGGCGGTTGATGGCTTCATCCGCGACGCCCAACGCTTGCAGGTCGCCGTGCAAGGTGGCGGTTTTGAGACGTGGCGTCAGATCAAAATCGGCGGGGATGCAGTGGCTGTCCAGCAATGCGCTTTCCAGCGGCAGGTAGAAGCCGTAGTAAGCCTGCATCAGCCGTTGAAAAGCCTGAATATCGAGGGCGTCGGAGAAAAAAGGAAGGCGTTTTTCCAGCGCGATGTGCAGGTCGGCAGTGCCGGCTCGCAGATCTTGCAGCACCGGTGGCACATAAACTTCACGGGCCTTTGCTTGCATGTAGATCGCTCTTGGTGAGGCCGCCTGGGGCCATTCGGGGTTGGCATCGCATCGAGGGATTTTACACGGCACAGGTCATTTTTCTGACCCAACGACTAGTTTTTTCAGACGAAACCACTGCCCTCTGACCTTTCAGAGTTTCAGATTTCGCAAAAAGTTCGAACGGTTTCGCCTGTTCCGCCGGGCGCTGTACCGCGACAGCACTGCCTGACTGTACGGGTCGGGCCGCACGGGGGCTGTGATAAAAATGCGCCTCTGGTTTCTGGAGTGCTGTCATGGATCTCGCCACGCTGTCGCTGTTTCTCCCCGCCTGCTTCGCCCTGAACATGGCCCCCGGCCCGAACAATTTGCTGTCGGTGAGCAACGCCACGCGTTACGGCTTTCAGCGCGCCTGCTCGGCGGGCGTCGGGCGGATTCTGGCGTTTGCCGGGATGATTGCGCTCGCGGGCGCCGGTCTGTCGGTGGTATTGCAGACGTCGGAATGGCTGTTTCAGGCGATCAAGATCGTGGGCGCGGGGTATTTGTTGTACATGGCCTGGCAACTGTGGCGCGCCAATACCGAAACCGAGGAGGAAATAGCCGGAGCTTCGGTGGGATTCTGGGCGTTGGCGCGACAGGAGTTTCTGGTGGCCGCCGGTAATCCGAAAGCGATCCTGTTGTTCACCGCGTTTTTGCCGCAGTTCGTCGACCCTGGCCGCCCGGTGCCAGCACAGTTCGCCGTGTTGGGCGTGCTGTTTCTGTCGCTGGAGTGGATCGCCATCAGCGCCTACGCCTACATGGGCCTGCACATGCGCCGCTGGTTCGCCGAGCCGCGCGGCAAGCGTATTTTCAATCGCTGCTGCGCGGGGCTGTTGTCGGCGGCGGCTTCGGTGCTGCTGCTGGCGAAACGGGCGTGAGGTTTACGCCTCGGACGGGCCTTTGAGTTCGACCTGATTACCGTCAGGGTCGAAACAATACAGCGACAGACCTTTTCCTTCGGCGCCGAAACGCGATTCGGCTTTGGCCACGGTCAGGCCGAAGGATTGCAGATGTTCGGTCAGCGCGGCTTCATCGAACGGTTCGATGCGCAGGCAGAAGTGATCGACGTTACGCCGCTCGACCCCGGCCGCCCCACCGCCCTTGCGGCCGAGTTCGCCTTGCAGGTCAACGAGGTCGATCAATGAGGTGCCGGCGCGCAGGTGGATCAGGCCCAGCGGCTCGTTGCGCTTGACCACCTCGGCGCCGAAAACCTGGCTGTAGAAATCGATGCTGCGTTGCAGATCCTCGACGCGCAGGACGATGTGATCGATGTGATGAATGGAAAACGGATGCATAACTCAACGCCTCACACAGTGTAGGAGCTGCCGAAGGCTCGGCCGCGTTCGGACGATCTTTTGATCTTTGGACGCGGAGCGTCCGCGGCTGCATTCCCACGCAGAGCGTGGGAACGATCAAGATCGCAGCCTTCGGCAGCTCCTACACGGTAGTTCAGGCGATGTGGAAATTCACTGTCGATTTTTCGGTGGAGCTATCGACAATCTGGTTTTACTCTCAAGCCATGAACATACAAACCGCTGTCCTGCCGCCCCACGCCGAGATGGTTCGCGCCATGCTTGAACGCGACACTGCCTATGAAGGCGTGTTCTTCACGGCCGTGAAAACCACGGGGATTTTCTGCCGCCCGAGTTGCACGGCGCGCAAGCCGAAACCGGAGAACGTCGAGTTTTTCGCCCATGCCGATGAATGCCTGTCGGCCGGGTATCGCGCCTGTCTGCGCTGCAAACCGCTGGACGCCGCCGCCATTGCGCCGGACTGGGTGCAGACACTGCTCAAAGCGGTCGAGGCCGATCCCGAGGTGCGCTGGAGCGATGCACAACTGCTCGCTGAAGGCATCGAACCGCTGATGCTGCGGCGCTGGTTCAAACAGCATTTCGGCATGACCTTCCATGCCTGGTTGCGCACGCGTCGATTGGGCATGGCATTGGGCGGGATCAAGCAAGGCACGTCGATCGATCACGCCGCGTTCGACTCGGGTTATGAATCGCTCAGCGGTTTTCGCGATGCGTTCCAGAAGTCCTTCCACATCACGCCGGGACGGGCGGCGCAGAGTGAACCGTTGTTGTTCACCCGCCTGACCACGCCGCTGGGGCCGATGATCGCCATGGCCGAACGTCGTGGGCTGGTGTTGCTGGAGTTTCTTGATCGCCCGGCGTTGACCCGCGAAGTCGAGGAATTGCAGAACCGCTACGGCTATGCGGTCGTGCCGGGACACAACGGGCATCTGCAGCAGATCGAACGGCAACTGGCGGCGTACTTTGCCGGCACACTCAGCGAATTTACCGTGGCGCTGCATTTGCCCGGCAGCGAGTTTGCCCGGCAGGTCTGGTCGGCGCTGCGGCAAATCCCCTACGGGCAGACCAGCACCTACGGCACCATCGCCGCAGCGCTGGGCAAACCCGGCGCGAGTCGCGCGGTGGGCCTGGCCAACGGACACAATCGTTTATCGATTGTGGTGCCGTGTCATCGGGTGATTGGCGCGGATGGCTCGCTCACCGGCTATGGTGGAGGACAGCCGCGCAAGGCGTTTCTACTGAGGCTGGAAAACGCCGCGGTACAGCTCACGCAACCCTTGGCCTTCTGACGAATTGATCGATCAGCAAAAGGGGATATTTGAAAAGCATGCCCGCCTATCAAGCAGCCAGCGAATTTCTGGCCGCGCTCGATGAAGACTGGCAGCGACACATCGCCGCTGTCGGCCCTTGCCTGCATCAACCGTATCCGGCGCGTGATCCGTACGAGTCGCTGGTGCGGGCGATCGCCTATCAGCAACTGCACGCCAAGGCTGGGGATGCGATCGTCGGGCGGCTGGTGGGGTTGTTTGGCGGGCAAGCGTTTCCGCGCCCTGAGCAAATTCTTGCGACCGATTTTGATCGAATGCGCAGTTGCGGCTTTTCGGGCGGCAAGATCGCGACCATTCAAGGGATCGCCCAAGCCACGCTGGACGGTGTGGTGCCGGATTACGCGACGGCCTTGGCGATGGACGATGAGGCGCTGATCGAACGCTTGATCAGCCTGCGCGGGGTCGGTCGCTGGACGGTGGAAATGCTGCTGATCTACAGCCTTGAACGCATGGACATTCTGCCGGCGGACGACTTCGGCGTGCGTGAAGGTTATCGGCGCTTGAAAAGCCTCGACCTACAACCGACACGCAAACAAATGATCGACATCGGCCAGGGCTGGAGCCCACACCGCACAGTCGCCGCATGGTACCTATGGCGCGTGGCCAAACCCTGAAACCCCAACGCTTATAGGTGCTGCGGAATCATGGGACTGTGTGATTGTGGGTCTGTAGGAGCTGTCGAGTGCAACGAGGCTGCGATCTTTTGATCCTGATCTTTTAAAAGCCAAAAGATCGCAGCCTCGTTGCACTCGACAGCTCCTACAGTGGAAATGAGAGTTCGGCCTCTGGGTGGGCGTCTGCTCACACCCACGCAACAGCCAGCAATCCCGCGCCAAGCACCACGCACAACGGCGAATACACCCACGTATCAAGCCGTGAAAACCGTGAGCCTTTGACCTCTTTGAAAAACCCCACCAGGTTCGAATCACCAATCGCCCGGGCGAACAGCAACAGCGCAATCGCGCTGATCCCCCATTGCAGCGACCAGTGATGCACCGGCGCGAAGCCCCAACCCACGCGCATACACACCAGCGCCGCAATCACCAACAACGCCGCCGCGACCAGCAGCGTGATCCAGCCGGAGGGTTTGAACGCCGGGCGCACCGTCGCCACCAAACCTTGCACCGGCACTTGCGGCACGGCCGCCACCGCCGCCCATTGTCCGCCCAGCGCCCAGTACACATGCACCAGGGCGATCACCGCAAAAACCGTCACCAGCCATTGAGCCAACACAAAGGTCATGGTCGAGAATCCTTGGAAAGGGATTTGAACAAATCATCCTAGTTGGCATTTTTTGAAGTGCACGACCGATCGGCGGTACGGTAAAGTGCCGCCCCATGAAATTCTCCCGTACCGATCGCTCACTGCTGGCCTGGATGCTGTATTGCTGCGTCCTGTTCAACGTGTTCGCCTGCAGCATCGGTCACGGACAAATGGTCGGCATGCAGCTGAACGGTATCGGCGGCCAGTTCTGTACGGTCGACCCGGCCACGCAAGCGCCAATCGCCAGCAACCCCACCGAAGAAAAACTGCCGACCCTGTCCAAGGCGTTCGGCTGTCCGCTGTGCTCGGTCGGCGGCGGCATGGGCCCGGCGTTCAACTCCAGCCTGACCCTCGCCGTTCTGCCGGAGCAACACAGCCCACCGCTGGCGCCCATCGTCAGCGCCGACCTCCCTGCCCGCTTCACCTGGCCCTCGGCCAACCCTCGCGCCCCACCGCTCGCCTGAGTGTTTCTGCCTTTTTTGATCCGTCAGCCCACTGCGCCAATGCGCGGCGTGTGCCTGTGCCTGTGCGCTGACGCCTAGACAAGCATTCAGGATTCAATGATGAAACAACTCACTTTGCTGGCGAGCCTGTGCGGCTGCCTGTCCGTTAACGTCTGGGCGCAATCCACCGTGGATCTGGCGCCCATCACCATCGATGGCGAATCCGGCGCCGAACCGGGCCTGAGCCTCGACCAATCCAGCGGCATGGCCTCGCGCCTCGGTCTAAGCGTGCGCGACACGCCGGCCTCGGTGGCCATCGCCAACCGCAACGACATCGAACGCCACGGCGCGCAGAACTTCCAGGACGCCGCCAACACCCTGCCCGGCGTCAATGCCAGCGCACCGCCGGGTTTCGGCGGATTCGTCTCTTATCGCGGCTTCACCAGCAGCCAGATCACCCAGATGTTCAACGGCATCAACGTCTCCGGCGGTCTCGCCCGACCGGTGGACGCGTGGATCTACGACCGGGTGGAACTGGTCGGCGGCCCGTCGTCGCTGATCAACGGCGCAGGCTCGGTCGGCGGTTCGCTGAACTACGTGACCAAACTCGCCACGCGCGATGAACAAGCCATCGAAGGCCGGGTCAGCTACGGCACTTACGACACCACCGAAACCGCGTTCGGCCTCAACCATGCGCTGACCGCCCCGAGCGCCGACATCCAGCACTACGCCCGACTCGACGTTAGCCACAACACCAGCAACGGCTACATCGACCGCCAGGAACGCGATGCCTGGAGCGTGGCGTTCTCGTTGCTCAGCGACCTGACGCCGGATCTGTCACATACGTTGGCGCTGGAGTACCAGGACGAGCACGAGGACAGTCCGTATTGGGGAACCCCAGTGCTCAATCCCAAGGCCGGCGAGCTGAAGATCGACAAACACAACCGCTTCAACAACTACAACGTCGAAGATGGTCGCTACGAGCAGCGCACGATCTGGGTGCGCTCGATCATCGACTACCGCATCAACGACAGCACCACCCTGCGCAACACGCTGTATCACCTCGACAGCCAGCGCGATTACCGCAACCTCGAAACCTACCAGTACAACGCCGACAACACGGCGGTGAACCGCTCAACCGCGTATCAAGTGCGCCATCAGGGCGAGCAGAACGGCAACCAGTTCGAACTGCGCCACGACAACACGCTGTTGGGACTTGAGACGACGTGGTCGGGTGGTTTCGAATACAAGGTCAACCAGACCACCAACTACCCGCTGAACGTCAAAGGCGCCAGCACGGTTGATCCGAACAACTACCGGCCGGGGCATTTCTACGACATACCCGGCACCAACCCGGCGTTGATCAGCGACAAGACCAACCAGGTCACCACCAAAGCGCTGTTCATGGAAAACCGCTTGGCGCTCACCGACAAACTGTCGCTGCTCACCGGTCTGCGTTATGACGATATCGACCTCGACGTGACCAACCACCGAGTGGTGACCGCCGCTAATCCCAAGCACCTCAAGCGCAGTTGGGAGCCGCTCACCGGCCGCGCCGGCCTGACGTACCAGTTCATCCCGTCGTCCAACGTTTACGTGCAATACAGCACCGCCGCCGAGCAGCCGAACGGCACCCAGGACTTCGACGTCTCGACGGGCAAGCAATGGGAAATCGGCAGCAAGTTCGAATATCTGAACGGGCGCGGTTCGGCGACGGTGGCGGCGTATACGATTGAGCGCAAAGACTTCGCCGTGACCGATCCACTGGATCCGACCAGCAGCATTCCGGTGGGTCAGCAAACCTCTAAAGGCATTGAGATCGCCAGTTCGCTGCGGATCAGCGACAAGCTGTTGGCCGAAGGCAACTTCGCTTGGGTCGATGCGCAGTACGACGATTTCACCGAGAAAAACGCTGCCGGCGTGGTGGTGTCGCGCAAGGGCAACACGCCGACAAACGTGCCGGATCGGGTCGGCAATCTGTGGCTGACTTATGATTTTTCGCCGCAATGGCAAGGTGGGGTTGATGCGCGGTATGTGGCGTCGGTGTTTGCCGATACGGCCAATACGATGACGGTGCCGTCGTATACGTTGTTTGGCAGCTTCCTCAGCTACAAGGTCGATTCGCACACGACTGTGACCGGGCGGGTGCGCAATTTGACCAATGAGGTGTATGCCGAATTTGCGCATGTGTCGCCGGCGTATTACCTCGGGACGCCGCGTACCTTTGAATTGGCGGTGGCAACTAAATTCTAAAAAAACCTGTAGGAGCTGCCGAAGGCTGCGATCTTTTGATCTTGCTTTTAAAACAATCAAAATCAAAAAATCGCAGCCTTCGGCAGCTCCTACAGGATCGGGTCGGCTATAGACTTGCGGATACTTTGTCTGCCACATCCTTCGGCAACCAAGCCTGCCACACATCCGGATGCGCCTTCATAAACGCCACCGCCGCTTCCCGTGGTGCCGTGTGCTTCTCGCTCATCTCGGCCAGCGCCTTGTTCAACGGCTCAATCGGGAAATCGACCTTGCTGAAGAAGTCGGTAATCTGCGGATACTGTTTCTGGAACGGCGTCGACACGCCAATCGACAGCTTCGAAGCCAGCGAACGGGTCGGTTTTGGATTGGGATTATCGGCATCCGTCAGCGTCTTCCACGCTTCGGCATCAAACGCCGGCTCTTCCAGTTGCACCAGTTTGAATTTGCCCAGCAGCGGCGTCGGCGACCAGTAGTAGAACAACACCGGCTTACCGCGACGAATCGACGAACTGATTTCCGCATCCAGCGCCGCGCCCGAACCACTGCGGAAATTGGTGTAGTCGTCCTGCAACCCGTACGCCGTCAGCTTCTGCTTGTTGACCACTTCCGAGGTCCAGCCGATCGGGCTGTTGAGGAACCGGCCCTTGCTCGGGTTTTCCGGATCCTTGAACACGTCCTTGTATTTCTTCAGGTCACTGACACTGCGCAAGTCCGGCGCCAGCGGCTTGATGCCTTTGGCCGCATCACCCTTGATCACGTATTCCGGCACCCACCAACCTTCAGTCGCGCCCTTGACGGTATCGCCGACGCTGACCACTTTGCCTTCCGCCTCAGCCTTGACCCACACCGGACTGCGCCCGGCCCACTCCTCGCCAATGACCTGAATGTCATTGTTGGCCAGCGCGGTTTCCAGCGTGATGGTGGTGCCGGGCAGCGTGTCGGTCGGCAGCCCGTAGCCCTTCTCGACGATGATGCGCAACACATCAGTGATCAGGCTGCCGCTTTCCCAGTTCAGGTCAGCGAAATGGATTGGCGTCTCGGCCGCCATCACCGCTTGCGCCGACGTCAGCATCCCGAATGTCGCCACGCTGGCGGCCAATAACCGTCGAAATCCGTTCATCTATTACCCCTCGTGCTGTTCACAGCATTGGCAGGATGGCCTGACAGAAGACCGCAAGCCTCTGAATACTCAGTCAACTGACTGTAGCCGAGGTTCCAGTGTTTTCAGGTAGATGATCCGGTCGAGGTTATGTTTCAGATTTTTCCTGCAAGCTTTGTAGCTCGCGTCTGACCATGGCGGCGTATTCCGCCGGCCGCAAGGTGTAGATCTGCGACGCCACCCAGCCCAGCCAGGCGCCCTGCATTGGCGCCTTCGCCGCGTACAAACGCTGGGCTTCCTCGCGCGCCGTGTCGAGGTTCTGCGAGTGGAAATCCGCCCGGCTCACTCGCTGGCCTTGAAGGTCACCAGTTCGCCTTTGCGCCATTTGGCGGCTTTGGCGGTGACGGCTTTCAGCGTTTTGGTCAGGCCTTCCTGCAGTTGCTCATTGGCGGCGAACACCGTGACTACGCTGTGGCCTTCTTTGAACAGAATCGCCTGGCCATCGGCCGTCGTGACAAAGGCGTAGTCGCCCAAGCCATAGACCGTCAGTTTGATTTCGCGAAAACGGATGTCCATCTTGCCGCCTTCACGACTGGGCAAGACCGACGCACTGAAATGATCGCCAACCTTGAGCTTGAGCCCGGGTTTGTCATCGACCACCAAGGCACTTTCGGTGTCGATTTCGGCGACGTAAATGCCTTCGGCGCTCTGCTCGGTGATGTAAACAAAACGCGATTGAAACAGCTTGACCAGCTTCGCGCGCAAATCACCCAGCACGAACAAAGCATGCATATCGAGGTTACTGACTGCCAAAGAAACATCCCCACATCTGAAAAAGCCGCACACGGAAAACGCGCACGGCAAAAAAACGGCCAGGCCGACAGTGTTGCCAAATAACTCAAATAAAAGTCCGAAGCGAGCAGACAGCTCATCGTTCGCGAGGTTCTTAGACTACTGGAATGTCACTCGCGAAACTTGCCTCAACTGTCGCCAGAGCTTGAAGGAAAAATCCTCAGTGGCCGACAGATAAAACTGACTACGAACTTTAGGGAAAATTCTCACGAAAAAAAGCACTTTTCCGACATATCGCAACTGAAAAATTGCTTTAGATAACCCCCGTCGTCAACAGGTATTGGCGATTCTAGAGCAGCAATGCTCATTACGACTACCCGAAACGACCTGTAAATAGGGGTCGAACGATGAAAAGGACTTCATATGTGCACTCTAACCCACTTTGCCCTGCCCTCTGATGCACGCACCACATCGCCGCTGATCCTGCGTATCGCCACACCAGATGATCAGACACCTCGTTTTCAAGTGGTACCGGCCGGCAACTCGTTTTTTCACATCAAGGAAAAATCGACGGGTCGTGTAAGAGGTTTCCGCGAAGACCATAACGAAGCCTGTGCGCTCGCCCGTTCACTTGAATCGAAAATCGAACTCCTGGCGAACGGCTGCCTCAGATAAAGAGAGTGTTCGATCGCGTCACCCCGGCGCCCACACCAAGGAGCATACGATGGAACTGACAGCAAACAATCTGACGACCCTGTTCGACCAACTGGGATTGCCTTCAGAAGGCTCCGCTATCGACGATTTCATCGAGGCCCACCCACTGCCTGCCGAAGTTAAATTGATCGACGCCGATTTCTGGAAGCCGCAACAAGCGCAATTGCTCAAGGAATGGTTACGTGCCGACGGCGATGAAGCGGTCATGGTCGATGAATTGAACGTTCGCCTGCACCGCGGCAAGTAAAACCGATCAGTGCAGGCTGTCACCCGCCTTGGCTTGTAATTCTGCAAGCCATGCGGCCTTGCACTCTTCCGCCTCATCGCGACTGGCGAACGCGGTGCCGCGCCGCTCTCCATTCAATAACACCACCCAGCAGACGCTCTGCCCCATCGCGCGCAAACCCTCGGGGACACCGCTGCCGATCATCACGGCGACATCAACTCTGCACTGCATGCTGACCTCCCAAAATCATTAGCTAGCTAACTACGTAGTTAGATTAATGGTTTTCTACGGGAGGAAACAGCAACGGCCGTGCACAGATTCATTGCAGCAAAGGTAACAATCGCTCAGCGCGCACCTTCGGGTTTATAGCCCAGACGCAAACCGCCCCAATGCCGGCCCTTGATCATGATCGGCACCGACAGGTCATGCATCAACTCACCGGTGTCGCGGGTATAGGTCTGCAATAACACCGGTTGCTGATGGCTACCGCAGCGAATCCCGGTGCGATCGGCAAACTTGCGTTTGGTGCGACTGTTCAGCGCATCGACCTGCGCATCGCCAGTCAACGGCTTACTGAATGCCTGATTGTGCGTCGGCACATAGCCCTGTTGCGTGCAGGCAATGGCGAAGACCAGCCCTTCGTGACGTGGCAGCAACGGCTCCTGAATCGCTGGCAGCACCTGATCGGTGTAGCGATCGAAACGCGTCTGAAATTTCGCCGGTTGAGTATTCGGGATCGGTTGGTACTGGCGATCAAACAGATCCTCCAGGCTGACCCGGCCCTGATCTATATCGGCTTCAAACTGCGCAGCAATCCGATTAGCGCCTTCGCGCGCCAGGTCGTAGATACGCTGGTGATAGTCATCGAGGCCGACTTCGGCGAGCCGTTCGCTGATGGTTTCCGCCTGCCCTTCCATCTGCACGGCGGCGTCGGCGAGGCGGCGGGTTTGCTGATCGCTGATCGCCAGATCGCTGCGCATCTGCTCGATGGCTTTGAACAGACTGTCGAGTTGCTCGCGGTTGGTTTCCGCGCCCCGGGCGATTTCGCCGACCTGGGTTTCCACGCCAGCAGCCAGTCGCGCGATGTTTTCCAGGTGCTGACCGGTGTGCTCGACCTGCTCTACGCCGGTGTGCAGGTCGCTGGACAACTCGCGAATCTGCTCGACCACTTGCGCGGTGCGTTGCTGAATGTCGGCAACCATCTCGCCGACTTCGCCGGTCGCCGACGCGGTTCGCGCTGCTAATCCACGCACTTCGTCAGCAACGACGGCAAAACCGCGCCCGTGTTCGCCAGCGCGGGCTGCTTCGATGGCGGCGTTGAGTGCCAACAGATTGGTCTGGCTGGCGATGGATTGAATCACCAGCGTCACTCGCTGAATGTCATCGCTGCGCACGCTCAAGGCTTCGATCAGCTCGCGGCTGGCGTTGGCGCGTTGACTGAGTTGGTGCATGCGCGAGATCGAATCGAGCAATTGCGTGCGCCCCGCCGCACTGCTGTGATGGGCTTCGCTGGCAGCGCTGAGCGCTTCGCGGCTGAGTTGCGAGGTCGCGTGTTCAGTGGCGATCATCACTTCGGCGTTGCTGACGATTTGCGCGGCGGCATTCAGTTGCGATTCGAGTTTGCTCGCCAGTTCCTTCACCGAAAAGGCAACGCCGGCCGCCGACAAGGCGTTATGGCTGGTCGTGTAGGAAAGGTCGCGGGTCAATTCAGAAATAGCGCTACCGGAATCGGCAGGCTGTGCAGCGGGGACGGCTCGGGAACGCAGGCGCGGCAGCCAGACAATCAGCACCGCCAACGGCATTGCGAGGTACAGCGACCACTCACCCAGGGTCATGCCGGCCAACAACAGCATCAGGGCGATGCTTTGCAGGGTCGGTGCGAGCCAGCGGTTTTTCGGCAACAGCACTGGTGCAGGCAGAGCCCCAACCAGAGATCCATCTCTCGTCATATCATCACCCCACGCTTGTTTTCATTGTTGTGACTGCATTAAACGCCACTACAACGCCATTATCCATGGTCCGTTAGTCGTGGGGTCTTGCAGCAGGTCAATGAATCGGCGGGAAATGTTGCGGACGAGCAAAAGCAAAGATCGCAGCCCCGACATCTCCGTGTAGGAGCTGCCGAAGGCTGCGATCTTTTGCTGGCGACCCACATTCATGGGTCACCGCACAGCATCAAGCCTGACGCTGGTGCTTGTCGATCTGCTCGTGACGCTCTTGAGCTTCGATGCAGTACTTGGTGGTCGGGCTGATCAGCAGACGCTTCAGGCCAATGGCCTCGCCGCTGTCGTCGCACCAGCCAAAGCTGTCTTCCTTGATGCGCTCAAGGGCTTGTTCCAGTTGCGGCAGCATGCGCTGGTCGCGATCGATCGCGTTCACCAGCCAAGTGCGCTCTTCTTCAACCGAAGCCGCGTCCGCCGGATCAGCCGGAGTGTCCAGGCTTTCGATGGCGATGCGATTTTGCTCAATGCGCTCGTGGGTTTCGACTTTCATGTTCTGCAACAGCTCGGAGAAAAAAGCGTGCTGCTCGGCATTCATGTAGTCATCTGCCGGCATGGCCAGCAACTTGTCCTTTGTCATTGATATCTCTATAAAAAAACGTGCATTAAGGCGAATTAGGGAGCGTTTCGGCAAACCGCGTGCGGCCGTCGAAAAGGCATCGTTTATTGCAAATGCCACCCGGCACTCAATTTACGAGGGGCGGCAGTCTAAGGCCGACTTGCGACCTCAGCAACAGAAAATCCAGCGAATTCGTCCGACAAAGCCCGGAAACTGCTCTGACACAGGCTTCATGGCGGTACTCGGAGTGCGTTTATAGCAAGAAATTCAATCGAGCGGCTGTATATAGAAGACAAACGGCTAACGAAGACCTGCGACCGATGACTCTCGACCGCCAGAGTTTTCATTCAGAACTGCCCTGTAGCCTTCGCATCCCCCCGGATTCAGGGGCGCTGCCGTCCATATAAAAGAACAGATCAGCAGGATTGCCCATATCCAGTACAGATCTGCACCAAACGCATCGCCAGCGACAGGCGCCCGCAAAGCGAGCGGATCAGGGTCGATGAATTCACCAACAGGTAGACTTCGGCGACTGACAATTGCTTCAAGCTCGGCTAGGTTATGCCTTCCCACCGGTTCGACTTGAAGGAACGCGTCATGAAACTGATCGGCATGCTCGACTCCCCTTACGTGCGGCGCGTGGCGATCTCCGCCAAGCGCCTGGGCATCGACCTCGAACACGAGTCGGTCTCGGTGTTCCGCCACTTCGAACAATTCCAGCAGATCAACCCGGTGGTCAAAGCGCCGACACTGATCCTCGACGACGGCATCGTGCTGATGGACTCCACGCTCATCCTCGACTACCTCGAAGCCGCCACCGGCAAAAGCCTGCTGCCGAAAGACCTCAGCCAACGCGCCCAAGCCCTGCGCCTGATCGGCCTCAGCCTCGCCGCCTGCGAAAAAGCCGTGCAGCTCTACTACGAACGCAACCTGCGCCCGGCCGACATCCAATACCAACCGTGGGTCGAACGCGTCGAAAGCCAACTCGCCGCCGCCTTCACCGCCCTCGAAAAACAACTTGAAACCTACCACCTGCCCACCGACGGCACGCTCGCCCAGGACGGCATCAGCCTCGCGGTCGCGTGGAGCTTCACCGGCCTCGTCGTACCCGACCAGATCGACAACCACCGCTACCCGCGCATCGCCCAATACACCGCCTACGCGGAAAGCCTCGAAGCCTTCATCAACACCCCGATGACCTGACCATGAGCACGACCGACACCGCCGCACCGGCGCTCAAAGAAATCTTCAACGCCGAACGCCTGCAGCACATCGCCGACGAAATGAGCGCGGTGTACCCCGCGTTCAAGGTCAAAGCGTTTCTCAAACATGCCAATCAAGGACTCGCCGAGCTATCGGTGATGCAACGCATGGCCCGCGTCAGCGAAAGCCTGCACGCTGTTTTGCCGCTCGGGTATGAAGATTCCCTCGAAGTGTTGTTTGAACTTGCTCCGAGGCTGAACAGCGGATTCGTCAGCATGTGCCTGCCGAACTACGTCGCCAGCTATGGCGGACATGCGTTCGATACCTCGATGGAGGCGCTGAAGTACTTCACCACGTTTGGTTCTTCTGAATTCGCCATCCGCCACTTTCTGCGCAGTGACCTGGAACGCTCGCTGGAACTGATGCATGACTGGGCGCTGGATGAGAACCATCATGTGCGTCGCCTGGCCAGCGAAGGCAGCCGCCCTCGCCTGCCTTGGTCGTTTCGACTGGAAGCGGTGCAGGCGAATCCGAATTTAGCGGCGGGGATATTGGATCGGTTGAAGGCGGACGAGAGTTTGTACGTGCGCAAGTCCGTGGCAAATCATTTGAATGATGTAACGAAGGAACATCCGGGTTGGGTGCTGGACGTGATTGAGGGGTGGTCGCTGGAGGAAAAGCATACGGCCTGGATTGCCAAGCATGCGCTGAGGAGTTTGATTAAGCAGGGAGATATGCGGGCGTTGGCGGTGATTGGTGCGGGGAAGAAGGCTGAGGTTGAGTTGGTGGATGTGCGGGTTGAGCCGGGGGTGGTGCGGTTGGGGGATGCGATTGGTTTATCGTTTTCGGTGAAGTCGACGGTGGCACATGAACAGCGGCTGGTGATTGATTATGCGATTGACTATGTGAAGGCGAATGGCGGGGTTTCGCGGAAGGTTTTTAAGTTGAAGGTGGTGGATTTGGTGGGGTTTGGGGAGGTGGTTGTGGGTAGAAGGCAGGTGATAAAGGATTTTACGACGCGGAAGCATTTTGGTGGGGTGCATGGGGTGTGGGTGATGGTTAATGGGGAGGTTTTGGGTGGGGCTGAGTTCACGATCGTTGGTTGAGGAATACCAAGCGAGCCAGTGATTGCCCGGAAACAGCTCGTGAAGATGAATGTGTTGGTAGGGCTGCTTTCGGCCAATAGCTGCCTGTCGTCACAAGCCGAAATCGCCCCAAAGCGGCCGTTTGCGGAAAGTGGCTCACCGTCATGAGCAGTCTACCCGGCAGAAGCGACCCGGGGATTTTCATCATTAGCAAACCAGGATAGGTGCGCCGCGTCCAACAGCTTGGTTAACAGGATGACCTATGTCGTGCCCAGAGGTCCTGAACTAAGATGGTCGGATATCCGCTCTATTTGGACGAGGATACCTGTAATCACTTAACGGGGAGACATGCATTCGCTACCCACCCTAGGTCAATGGAGCAGACGTGCAGGTGAGACGATATTGGGCCCCCCTGCTACCCGACTGAGCAATTCCAGTCGGGCAACCTCGAATTTATTCCATATCACCCGATCGGCAAACTTGGGTAGCGAGATGGCTTCTCCAGAATCAAAATCCTCTAGCGCGGCATCCACAATGGCCACTGCGCCTTGATATTGGGTTTGCTGTGAACCTGCATACAAAATTGCTTGAACGCGTACTGCGACTTTATTGAAATGCTGCCGCAGCGCGTGGGATAGCGAGAGTAAAAAAGCGCTGTTCGCCGACTCAATGGCAGCACCGGAACTCGCCTCGAACACGGGCACCAGATTGATAACCGTTCCGGCGCCCCTCTTTACGAAACCATTTGCCAATGCGTAGAACAAGCGTACGGGAGCAGTGATCCCCAAGGCGATTGTGGCCCCTATCTCATTTTCCTCAGTGATGTCGTGATGGTTGATGAGCAATGTGATACTGGCGTCCTGGCTTAACAAGGTCTCGATGCGGACAACTTCGGCGGACACTGCCAAATCAGCATTCAGCACTTCCACCGATCGTCCGCTGGAGTCAGTGAGCGCTGCAGCAAGCGTCATTAATTGCGGCCGATCCACCGCGATTAAAATCAAGTCGTAGCCCCGTTGAGTCAGTCGGTGGGCGAAAGCTATGCCTATTGCTGTACCAGCGCCCGTTATAACGGCCGTGCCTTTATGAGTCATGCGGTTTGCTCCAAAGGCGGTGCATGAAATAGGGCCAGAGTAGTGAACGCCCGTATGTCGGTAAAGGCCGTAAAACCATCATTTTCGGCCTTGGTCTGGTCAAGTTTATGGCCGGAAATGTTGGCATTCCGAAGTTCCTCGTAGCTCAGTATCGGTCTTACTGAATTTATCCGGCGCAAAACGCTAACCCCCTCGAAATCGCGGTTCTGCTTGCAGTCCCACGATTTTCGCGCATGCTTACGTTTCGCCTGTCACCAGACATTCATGCGTCAAGCCAGTGTTCAACTGGGCGAACGGGAGTTTTTATGCAAAGTGTGGCGTTAATCGTACGGCCCGATTTTCAAGTGATGAGCCTTGCTGCGCTTTCAGCTTTCGAGTTTGCCAACCTGGCCGCGGGTGAAAAACTCTACGACATCAGTGTGCTATCCGAGCATGGTGGCTTGGTCGCCAGCTCCCTGTTCACGTCGGTTGATACTCAGCAGTTCAACAAGACTGATTTCGATACCGTCTTGATCAGTGGTGCAATGGATCGCAGTTCGGCGTCGGACGGTATTCACTCCTTTCTGGTTGAAGCCAATGCACATTCACGGCGGGTAGGCGCTTTGTGCGTCGGTGCTTTCGCGCTTGCCGAGTCCGGATTGCTCGATGGCCGTCGAGCCACAGTGCACTGGGCTCGCGCCAAGGAAATGCGCGATAGATTCCCCGCAATTAAGGTAGAAGAAGATCGCATCTTCATCATCGATGGCAAGATCTGGACCTCGGCAGGCATGACCGCTGCGCTCGATTTAACCATCGGTATGGTCGAGAAGGATTACGGTGCCGCGCTGGCCCGGACCGTCTCGCAGCGGCTGGTGCTATACCATCGCCGCGCGGGTGGGCAGTCCCAGCATTCGGCGATGCTGGAACTGAGTCCGAGCTCCGACCGCATTCAGCAATCGCTGGACTTCGCTCGAAAAAACCTGCGCCGCGACCTTTCCGTAGAAGACCTGGCGGATGCAGCGTGCCTGAGCCCTCGGCAGTTCAGTCGAAGCTTTCGCGAGCAGACCGGAAGCTCACCCGCCAAGGCCATTGAGAATCTACGTCTGGAGGCCGCCCGATTGATGATCGAACAGGGACGACTAACGCTTGAGGCGGTGGCCTCGGAGACCGGCTTTGGCGACCGTGAACGCATGCGCCGGGCCTTTCTGCGCGTGTATGGTCAATCCCCGCAATCGTTGCGCCGGACCTTCGGTTCCAACGCTGAGGTATAAGCTTCTATTTTTCGCAGCAGAATAACGGCGGCCATTGGCCGCCGTTATTCATTCTTGGAACGCTACTTTTTGAGCGTGTAGATTATTTAATTTGAAGGTTGAAGTTGCGGTGCAGGTCGGCGGCCGGATGTATAGGCCAAGGCCAAGGCCGTTGCTGCGCAGAGGGCACTGACAAAGCCAAGGTTGGCCAATGAGCTGTAGTGCAATGTCAGAGAGCCGAGACCCGCACCCAGTGAGAAACCGAGGTACATGAAGGAGGCGTTGAGCGACAACACCACTGGCGCGCTCGCAACGCCAGCCACGCCGACCAGCGTGGTTTGCTGTGCAGGATAAAAAGCCCAGTGCGCCACGCCCCAGGCAGCGATGGCGAGGACAATCGGCACAATGACAAACTGTTTGCCGATAAAGTGCGGCGCCAGCGACACGACGACGAATGCGGTAGTGGATGTCGCCAACGCTGGCAGGATCACTGCGCGCGGACCTCTTCGGTCTACCGCCCGGCCGCTGATGGCCAGGCCGATTGCGGCTGAAACACCCCAGCCAAATAGCACGAAACCTATTGCCGGGCCATTTATAAGGGTGGTGGCCTCCAAAAGCGGAGCGAGATAGGTGTAAGTGGTGTAGCTCGCCATCGCCCACAACGTAGTGATCAGCAACGTATGCAATACCGCAGGCTGAGCCGCAGTGGAAATTCGCTGGCGCAGGCTGGCAGTAGCGAGTCCGGTTCCTATCTCGCGTGGAAGGCCTATCAGCAAACCGGCAACGGCCAACGCGGCAATGATCGCGACGCTGCCGAACGTGGCGCGCCAACCCATTGCCGCCCCCAGTACAGTGCCCGCCGGAACACCCAAGGCAATGGCAAGCGACAGGCCACCGTTGACGATAGCGATGGCGCGGCCACGCTGTTCGGGCGGCACGACCACACTGGCCAGTGCGTTCGCACCGGGTACATACACTGCCGCCGCGAGTGCCAGCACCACTCTCGCGGCCATCAACGACCAATAGCCACTGGCCGTGAAGGCCAGCAGATTGGCCAGCGCAAATAACGCCATGGCACCGATCAGCAGCCTGCGCCGGTTGAGATTCCCCGTCAGTGCAGCCAGCACCGGAGAGCTCAGTGCATAGGCAAGAGCAAATACTGTGACCAACTGGCCCGCCATGGAAACGCTAACGTCAAGATCCTTCGCCATGCCGGGAAGCAGGCCCGCGATCATGAAGCTTTCGGTACCGACGGCGAACGTGCCTAACGCCAGCCAATACAGCGGCCGGTTGCTTTTGATGTATTGGGTTGAGTTCATGGTATTCCAGCTGTGAAAAAGTGATGGCGCCCTGTAGATCGCGTGTACACATAAAAAAGCCCCCGCGAGGGGGCTTCGCTTGGTCTCTGCGCTAAAGCAAATCGAGCTCGGCGAAAGACGTTACGCAGTCGCTTCTTCTTTATAGAACGCGTAGTCGGTGTAACCCACTTCGGTACCGCCAAAGAAGGTCGGACGGTCATACGCGTTCAGCGGCAGGTTGTGGCGCAGGCGCTCCGGCAAGTCCGGGTTGGCGATGAAGTGGCGACCGAAGGCCACCAGGTCGGCGTCGCCCGCCTGAAGGATGGCCTCGGCGGATTTGCCGTCAAAGCCACCGGCAGCAATGATCACGCCTTTGTAGTGTTTGCGCATCAGTTGGGCTGCGACCGGCGCCGGGTCGGCATTCTCGTCCTCGATGTTGCCCAGGATGCGCGGCTCGATCAGGTGCAGGTAAGCCAGGTTCAGCGGCGCCAGTTGTTGCGCGACGTAGGTGAACAGGCCTTCTGGATCGCTGTCGCCCATGTCACCCCAAGTGCCGCTCGGGCCGACACGTACTGCCACCCGGTCACTGCCCCACACCGAAATCAGCGCGTTGGTCACTTCCAGCAGAAAGCGTGCGCGGTTTTCGAACGAGCCGCCGTAAATGTCAGTGCGCTTGTTGCTGTTGTCCTGCAGGAACTGGTCGATCAAATAACCGTTGGCACCATGCAGTTCCACGCCGTCAAAACCGGCTTTCACGCCACGTTCGGCAGCAGTGCGGAAGCTTTCCACCAGGCCTGAGATGTCTTCGATGGTCAGGGCACGGTTCGGGGTATTGGGTACCCAACCTTCGGTGGTGTAAGCAACGCCGCCATGCAGGACTTCCGATGGGCCGACGGGGATGCTGCCTGCAGGCTGCACGTCGACATTGGATTGGCGACCGGCATGATAAAGCTGCAGAAAGATCTTGCCGCCTTTAGCGTGCACGGAGTCAGTGACGTGTTTCCAGCCCACAATCTGGCTGTCGTCGAACAGGCCAGGTGCGCCGAGATAGCCGTTGCCGTTTGGCGCGGCAATTGTGGCTTCACCGATCAGCAAACCGCCCTCGGAAGTGCGCTGGGCGTAGTACTCGGCCATCAGGGCGCCAGGACGAGCGCCCTCTTCGGCACGCATGCGGGTCAGCGGTGCCAATACAATGCGGTGGGCGAAGGTGAACCGCCCGACTTTAACTGGGGAATGAAGTTTGGACATGGTTGCCTCGATTGAAGTGTATGTGTAGAACCATTGGATATTCGCCCGGGTCGATAGCCATGTGGGCTTTCGGGGGGCGGGGCGCTTGGCATCAGTAAAGGTGATTTTCCGGAGTGAATAAATGGGCCGCGTTTCCCATCACTTCGGACTTTTTGGCTGTAATGCTGGCAATCATGGAGATCGAACTGTCGATGTCCGGATAACGGCGCCCGCACTCATGCGAGCGCCGCGAGGTGCTCACTGGGCGTAGAGTGCCAATAGCTGAGCATTGAACTCAGTGACAAAGGCGTGTTCATCCGCCCCCGCATTAGCGCGCAATGGCTTGGCCCGCTCGACCAGAATTTCCACCGCGTCCGTGCCCAGCACCGCTATCGTCTCGGCAATAAACTCATCCAATGGCATCGCCAATTCCGCTTCGGAGCTATCCATCAGCTCAGTACGTACCCATGGCGGCGCGATTTCCAGCACCTTGACCGAGGTATCGCGCAGCATGAAGCGCTGAGACAGTGCATAAGAGTGCAGCGCGGCCTTGGTGGCGCTGTACACCGCCGTCAGCGCCATGGGCACGAAACCGAGTACTGAAGAGGTGTACGCCACATAGGCGTCATCGGCCTTCTTGAGGTGCTCGATCAGCGCCGAAGTCATGCGGATGGGGCCCATCAGATTGGTGGTAATGGTCGACGCCAGCAATTCGTCATCCACTTGGCCGGCCGCGGTGTCCGGCAACATGATCCCGGCGTTATTGATCAGCACATTGAGCTGCGGGAATTCGTTGATCAACTGTTTCGCGACCGCGGTAATACTGGCTGGATCGGTGATATCCAATTCGACCGCGTGCATGCCCGGGTTGGCCGCAACGACGGCTTCCAGATGGCCCTTGCGCCGACCTGAGATAATTACCTGGTTTCCCAGTTTGTGCAGTGCTTCGGCCAGCCCACGGCCGATGCCAGAGCCGCCGCCGGTAATGAAGATGGTGTTTTGAGTGAGTTTCATGGGTGAGTCCTCTGAGATTACAGAAATGCAAAGCGTGAACAATGGAGGGAAAATATCGGTTACTTGGCGGCGCGAATGATCAGGTCGGCGACAACCGTAGGTTTGGAAATCATTGAGCAATGGCCCGCATTGACATGGTCGCTGACGGCGCCAATCTTCTTCACCATCAGCTCTTGAAGTGCCGGTGCTATGGCGTTATCAAGGGTCGCCACCAGATACCAGCTGGGCTTGTCCTGCCAGGCGGCTTGAGTGAGTGGTGCGGTGAGTGCCGCTACAGCGGTCGGACGCTGGTTTTCAAACAGCTGACGCTTCTCCTGCGCACTCAAATCCTGAGCAAAGCCTTCATGGACACCCTCGTAAGTGAGGCTCGACGAACCCGCCTGATCTATGCGGATCTCGGCACTCATCAGCGACGGCTCGGCCAATGCGGTCAGCCCCAAAGCTGATTCGCCAATGTCAGGGGTAAAGGCGTTGATATAGACGAGGCCCGCCACCTTGGCGTGAACACCTGCCTCGCTGATGACCGCACCGCCATAGGAATGGCCCACCAGCAACACCGGTCCTGGAGCGGCGGCGATGGCCTGGGACACGACGTCCGCATCTGCTGCCAGCGACGTCAGCGGCAGGTTGACCGTGGTCGTACTCAGGCCGGCGGCTTCGATCAAGGCGCGCGATTTGTTCCAGCTGGTGCTGTCGGCCCAGGCACCGTGTACAAGAATGACGTGTTCGATAGTGCTCATGCCTTCTCCTGATTTCGGGTAGACGGGCGGGTTGCCCGTGCTGTGAATTCAGGGTCTATGCTAGGCGCGAGCTAAGAAGCAGATGGGTCGAAATACCGACGTTTCGGGACATCTCACTGGTTGCAGCATTGGCATACTCTGCAGAGAGTGCAGCCAGCATTAAGGCAACTTTCTGCACAGTGGTCACTCTTGGTTTGAATGATCATCTACAGGTGGCTTTATCCCTTGTCGATTGGGCCATCAGTTCAGGTTCATGAAGGTTACCGGCACCCATGAATAGCCTGTGTCTTCCTTGCGCAGGCGCCCAAAGCCAGGGAACGGCATATGAGCACCACCGACCAGGGTTTTGCCCTCTGCCAACTTCACGAAAAGGTCTTCGCGGGTCTTGATTGCGGTCGGTCCGTCAGCGTCGAACGCGATACCCACTTCGGGATGTGGCATTTGCACAGAGACGACGTGGGCAACGTCGCCCCAGATCAGCAGCGATTGGCCCTTGGACGAAACCCTGTAGCCCACATGCCCAGGCGTATGCCCCGGGATGGCAACGGGAGTAATGCCCGACACGATTTCATCCATGCCCTGCAATGGCTTCCATTTCCCAGCCGCCAGATAAGGCGCAGCAGCAGCCTGGGCAATCTGGAAGAATATTTTTGCGCCCTCCGGCGCTTTTTCCGCAATGTCCTTCGACAGCCAGAAGTCACTCTCGGTCTTCATCATGGAAATCTGTGCCTTCGAGAACACGCGCTGGCCTTTGGCGTCGTAGATTCCGCCAATGTGGTCGGCGTGCATATGGGTCAGCAACACCAGGTCGATTTGTGCGGGTTTGTAGCCAGCAGCCTTCAGGTTGTCAGTGAGCTTGCCAAGTGACGGCCCTCCCCAATGGCCTCCGGTGCCCGTGTCGATGAGGATGAGTTTTGAACCCGTATTAATGAGATAGCCCGTTACCGAACCGGACACCTTTTGCGGATCATCGAAAAACGATCGCAGCAGCAGCGACTGGATGAGAGCCGGGTCGCCGCTGAGTAGCGATGAATCAATACTGATGCCGCCATCGAAGAGTGCGGTGACCTCGAAATCGCCCATCATCATGCGATAGAAGCCCGGGACTTGCTTGTGTTGCATAGGCGCTGCGGCCTGAACCGGCTCGACTGCGAAAAGTCCTGCGCCGATAGCCAGCGTTACTGCAAAGGCGGCGCGAGAAGCTAGCGTGGAGAGTTTCATTCCCATTCCTTTTCGTTGGTAGAGGAGCACTGCAAAGGGACTAAGCCAACCGGCAACTCCCACTAGCGACCTACGGTACTGGCTGTTGATCTTAGTTCAGCATTCGAGAGGTCGTATTAAAAACGCGGCCAACGCCAACGCCTCGCTCCCTATTACTTCCCTTTCCAATTTCCCCGCCCGCCTCTACTCTGCCTGAACCCTTTCCCAGCACCGAGCACACCTCAAATGATGGACAGCCTCAGCGGCATCACGGCCTTCATTCAAGTCGCCGAAACCCGCAGCTTTACCGAAGCTGGTCGCTTGCTGGAGATCTCCTCCTCCGCCGTCGGCAAGAGCGTGGCGCGCATGGAAGAACGCCTGGGGGTGCGGCTGTTCCATCGCAGCACCCGCAGTGTCACCCTGACCACCGAAGGCGAGCTGTTCCTGGACCGCTGCAAACGCATCCTCAGCGAAGTGGAAGCGGCAGAAATGGAATTGCTGGAACTGTCCGCCACCCCGCGCGGCAAGGTACGCATCAGCGTGCCGATCCAGAACGTGTTGATCATGCCGGTACTGGCCGGGTTCATGCGTGCCTACCCGGACATCGAGCTGGACGTGGACATGTCCGACCGCATGGTGGACGTGATCGAGGAAGGGTTCGACGCGGTGATCCGCACGGGCGCGCCGCAGGATTCGCGGCTGATGGCGCGCAAGCTGGGGGGTTATCAATTGCAATTGGTGGCATCGCCAGCGTATCTGGAGCGCCATGGCGATCCGACACACCCGGACGATTTGATCCGCCACGTGTGCCTGCTGCACAAGTTTCCGGCCACCGGGATGATCGAGCGTTGGCCGCTGCGCGTCGACGATACGCACATCGAGCCGAACCTGACGCGAGCATTGACCTGCACCACGATGGACCCGCTGACGTACCTGGCGATCGATGGGGTGGGGATTGCCTGCCTACCGGATTTTTCAATCCGTCAGCCGTTGGCCGATGGCAGGCTGAAAGTGGTGTTGGCGGACTACACCGACCACACTGGCAACCTGTGGATGCTCTGGCCTGCGTCGAAGCAGACCGCACCAAGGTTGCGAGTGTTGATCGATTTTTTCAAAGACAACATCTTGAAGGTTTGAATCAGCGTTGCAGTGCCTCGGCAATCGGCGCTTTGCCGAGACCGAAACTGAGCATCACCGCCAAACCGAGCACACCAATGGCGGCGCCCAGCCACAACGCTGAAGACACGCCCGCGTGATCAACCATCAAGCCGCCAAACAGCGAACCCGAAGCAATCGCCACCTGAAACGTGGTCACCAACATGGCGGAACTGGCTTCCGGCAATTGCGGCGACGTCAGTTGCATCCAACTGCTCACGCCCAGCGGAATTGCGCCGTAGGCAACACCCCACACCAGCACCGCCAACGTCACGCCCCAACCCTGCAACCCGGGCAAGGCCAATTGCGCGATCACCATCAGCAGCACCACGGCGCCCAGCGACGCACGCAAGTGCGTGGTGATGCTACCGGCCATGGCGAAGTTCGCCAACATGCCGACCAGGCCAAAGCCCAACAGAATCGAAGTGATCGCACTCGGCGAGAAACCCGCGTCATGCCCAAGGAACGGCGCAATGTAGGTGTACGCCGTGAAATGCGCCGCCACCACCGTACCGAGCAACAGCATGCTGCGGCGGGCATTGCTGCGTGACACAAATGCCACGAGCGCGCGCCACTTCAAGCCTTCACTGGAAGGCAATGACGGCAAGGTCAACGCTTGCGCAATCAGCGCCAGCAGCGCGAGCCCTGCGGTCACGGCAAACGACATCCGCCACGAAAACAGCGTGCTGACAAACGTACCAAACGGCACACCGAACACCGTCGCCAAGGTAATCCCGGCAAAGATCAGTGCCGTCGCTTTCGCCGCTTTTGACTCGCTGACCAACCGCCCGGCCGCCGCAATCGCCACCGCCCAGAAACCACCCAGCGCCACCCCCAACAAGCCGCGCCCCAACAACATGATCGGCAATGACGGCGCCAACGCCGAGACGACGTTGGACGCCACCAGCAACAGGGTTAGCAGCAGCAACAAATGTCGCCGGTTCATTCGCCCCGCGCCCAGCATGATCGCCGGCGCCGACACTGCCGCTACCATGCCCGGCACAGTCACCATTAACCCGGCCATACCATCGGTGATGCCCAGGCTATTGGCAATTTGCGGCAGGACGCCGACAGGCAGGTATTCGGTGGTGACAAAGGCAAAAGCGCCCAGGGCCACCGCGTACACCGACAGCCAGTCGCGCCAGGAGGACGGCTCAGCTGGCGCGAGCGCAGCGGTGGCCGGTGATGCAGACAGATCGTTCATGGCAAAGCTCCACAGTAATGAGTGGCGCCATGCTAGGTATCTGATCACTGCGGAAAAACAGTGCGCAGCTCCGATCACTGCGGATCAATCGTTCCGCAATCGAACAGGCGTGCCGCCATTAGCGCCTTTCCTGTCCGCAGTGTTCGGCCCTTTGGCCGGTTTTTCCGCAGGGCTGCGCTCCCTAGACTTCACCTCGTCAGCCAAACCCTACGAGGACATTCCCATGACAACTGCACACTCCCCTATTCGCGTCGGCATCATCGGCGTTGGCAACTGGGCTCGCCACGGCCACCTGCGCGTGCTTAATCTGCTGCCGCAATATCACCTGCAAGCGGTGTACAGCGAACGCCGTGAACGCGCCGAAGCCGCGGCCAGCGAGTACGCCATCAGCCAGGTCGCCGACTCTGTCGACGCGTTAGTCAATAACCCTGAAGTCGATCTGGTCGTGGTGCTCAACACCGCCCCGCAACACGAAAAAACCGTGCGTGCCGCCATCGCTGCCGGCAAAGACGTCTACTGCGAATGGCCGTTGACCACCACCACCGCAGACTCCGAACAATTGCTGCACCTGGCCAAAGACGCCGGCGTGCGTCACATCGTCGGCCTGCAACGCCGCCACGCGCCGCACAACCGCTACCTGCAAGACCTGCTGCAACAAGGCTACGTCGGCAAGGTGCGGTCCGTGCGGATGCACGTCAGCATGAATTACTTCCAGGCCTTGCGCCCCAACGCCCTGCGCTGGACCGCCCCCGAGGAAAACTTCTCCAGCGTCATTGCCATCTACGCTGGACACTTCCTCGACATGCTCTTCACCGCCACCGGCTGGCCAGTGAGCGTCTCGGGGCTGATGGTCAACCAGTTCCCGAAAGTGACCATCAAGGAAACCGGCGAAGTGCTGGACAGCACCGCCCCCGACCAGCTCGTGCTCAGCGGCATGCTCGAAGACGGCGCCGTCATTTCGATCCACATCGAAGGCGGCAAACGCAACGGCTCGGGTGTGCAGATCGACATCACCGGCGACCAGGGGGATCTGAAAATCACCAACCGTTCGGCGTTTGGCGATGTCGGCGACGACTATGTCGTCGAGGGCGCGCATGGCGATAACCTGACGCTGGAAGTGTTGCCCGTGCCTGAGAATTATCAGCGCCTGCCGGCCTCGTCATTGCCGTCAGCCGTGCTTGAACTGGCAGAGCTCTATCACGTGTATGCGCAGGATGTTGCCGAAGGCACCCATGCGGCGGCGACGTTCAACGATGCATTGCGCCTGCATCAGTTGCTGGATGCGGCAAAGAGCGGGACTCAAACTCCCCTGAAACGGATCGTGTGACGACTCATGCTTGTGAAATCCCTCGATATTGAACTATCGAGTATGAAACCTCGTTGGCGCAGCCGGGGCGGACACATGCCCGCCCCGAAGCGCCATTTAATCTCAGAGGCCATAATTGGATCGTCGCAGCCCGCCCTTTTACTCAATTGAATCCGGGAAACGTGCGCCGAACATCGGTAGGCCGCTGGCAGAACTGACTGTGGTCGCCTCGTCCTGGAGCACGTCCCAGTGTTCGACCAGAATGCCATTTTCGAGACGCACAATGTCTACTGCGATGAGCGCAGTCGGACTACCGTTTCCAGAGAAACGGCCATGAACCATCACTTTGTCATCCTCTGCCATTATGACGCTGGGTTCATACATCAGTGTATTGGGCAGACTTTTGATCAAGTCAAATAAACCCTGCCGTCCTTGAGGGATAAGCGCACTGTGCTGAATATAGTCCGCTGACCAATAGTCCTCGGCTGCATCGTAGTCACGTTGATTGAATAAAGCATCGAAAGCTTTAAGTACGATAGATTTGTTTTTTTCTTCAATATTCATAGTTGCTCCTGATTGTATGTTGAGCTTAGGGAAATAGAACGCAGGCCATGCGAGTCCTAATGGACAGTTAAAACGACAGGGTTGGCCTCTAGAGCGCTTTCAAATTCCGTCAAGTCCGGTTGTGAAAGAGCGAACAAAGGACAACGCATCAGAGTTCCGCACGCTGTAGGCAATACATCCTAGTCCTGAGGATTTAACCGTATAAGCCGAAAAACCGACATTTCATGCCAAACCGTTCACTCTGACCGAGGACTTTCTATACACAAGTCGTCGTTGTTAAGCATGAGGAGCAACGGTAGATCTGAGTCCACGGCAGGCGCTTAGCCGCCTTTCATAGCTTACGAGTATTGGTTAAAGGCTTCCTCGTGATCGTGCGCGTGTACGAAACGACAAAGGCGTTGTTCAAAAACGCCTGAAATCTCGATGATTTGCAGAAACAAAAACGGGGGAGGTCATACTGCGACATTTCCGCGTTCATAGCCCGCTATCGGACGACCTTTGCTGCCAGCCAAGGGTCGATTTTTCAGGACTTCGCGACAAGCAGGAAATCGGCCATAAGCAGCCATTCGCGAAGGGCAGCTATGGGTCGAAAGCGGTCAGTCGCGACCATCCGCTTCTGGCCGAAAGCTGTCGTTCGTGAGTGGCAGCTATCGGTCAGAAGCGATCCTTCGGGAGTTCAGTAGGCCCTACTTCGAAAGCCCGGTAACGCCGCCATTGACCTCACACAAAATTCTATCGAGCTCAGGCCTTGTCCACTTCTCCCAAGGAAATACGTTGCGGTCATCGCCGCTGTGCCAATACTCGCCTGCATCAAATGCCTGGTAGATAGAGAATGCCGGCTGGGGCATATCCGCGTGCAGGGACAAATCGACGATATCCCTGATGACAATATTCATCACCTCATCACAGTAATGAAAATCGCGGGCGCCCGTAATAAACAGTCTTGCTACTGAGATCGCCAATTGATTCAGAAGATCGCGACTGTCGATCTGCAGGTGCTCACACATAACACTTAATTCGGTATTTGGGTTTTTTTGAATGATCCCCAGTACGTAATCAAGGTTGGCATCACTAAGACCTGTGGCCATGGGATCAAAGTACCCGTGAATTCAGTTTTGCGATGGACTCAAGGAAAGCATGTCAGAAAACACATTGCCGGAGTTACTGCTGAACGTCCGCTTTGGTTCGAAAGCAGCTTCGGCCAAAAGCGGTCTCTTACGTTCAAAGCAAACGTTCAATCGCAAGAAATCGAAACCCTCTGCTTAATAAGATTTTGCGGCAATATTCGGAAAACGTACACTTTGGCCCTTCGGCTACCAACTCCCATAAGGGATGCCGTACTTCTCGATGTAACGCTTCGACTTTTCACTGACCGGATAAGCATAACGCCCTTCGTTCTTTCCTTGGCTCGGCCCCAGTGGCTCGATCTCGGCCTGCCCTCGCGCGACTTTAACCGGGTGATTACAAGAGTCTCTTACCCAAACCTGCACGACACCACCGGGTGCTAGACCTAAGTAGACCGATGCCATAGACCTGGCCTCTTGATCAGGGGCTCGTAGACAACGCTGGTTGACGGATTGCACCATCAACTGCCTGGCCTGCTCTGGAATATCTACCCAGGCTTGCCACGTTTTCTGTTCGACGATCGATTGCCAGCGAACCCATATCCGAACGGGCAAATCTGCCCCCACTACCCTCCTGCCACTGCCCCCTACTCCTCCAGTCCAACCCCGGGCTGACTCTGTCCCGTCCTCAGGCTCTCCCCCCGCAGCGGTGCCGCCGCCAACCTTTAAGAAAATCTTGCCATTAATGTCTTGCACAGAGCTGTTCTCTACCCAGACTTTCATATAGTCCGGTTCAGTGAACGCCAGCTCCCACCATTCAGATTTCGGGTCATTTTTCGCTGAAAGCGAATCAGCAGATTGGCAGCCCGTAATGAAAATCGCGCCTAGCAGATAAATAATTTTCTTCATTAATGTACGGCTCACCAACTCCCGTAAGGGATACCGTACTGGTCGATATAACGCTTGGCTTTTTCACTCACTGGATAAGCGTAGCGACCACCGTTTTTCCCCTGCTCGGGACCTAGCGGTTCAATTTCACCCTGAGCTCTAGCCACCTTGACTGGACGGTGGCACGAGTCTCTGACCCAAGCTTGAAGTATTCCTCCCGGCGCTAGACCTACATAAAGCGTTGCCTTGTACCGCGCGTCTCTTTCGGGTGTTTTCGGGCAGCGCTGATGTGTTGACTTCACCATCAGTTGCCTCGCTTCTTCCGGAATCTCTATGAATCCTTTATAGGTTTTCTGCTCGGATATGGACTGCCACCGCACAAAGATCAGTTTCGGAAGCTGAGCGCCGGTTACTGACTTCCCGGACCCGCTAACAGGCCCCCAACCACGGGCAGACTCCGTGCCATCTTCCGGCTCACCTCCAGCCGCTGAGCTTCCGCCCGCTCTGAAAAACACTCTGTTGTTGATATCAAGAACTGAGCTGTCTTCTACCCAAACTTTCATATAGTCCGGCTCAATGAATCCCATTTCCCACCATGGGGATTTGGGATCATTTTTCGCTGAAAGTGGGTCGGCGGTCTGACACCCACCAATCAACAACGCGCACAGCACGGATACTACGTTCCTAAAAAAGGAAATCGGATTACCAACTCCCATACGGAATCCCGAATTTTGCGATATAGCGTTTAGATTTTTCACTGATGGGGTATGCGTAACGCCCTTCGGTTTTCCCCTGACTCGGCCCCAGCGGTTCGACCTCGGCTTTTGCCTTGGCCACTTCGATTGGATGGTGGCAGGAATCTCTGACCCACACTTGCACAACGCCCCCGGGAGCCAAGCCAAGATAGACCGAAGATATATAGGTGGCTGTTTGATCTGGCGTTTTCTCGCAACGCTGGTTAATTGAAGTAAGCATCAGTTGCCTGGCTTTTTCCGGTATATCAATCCAGGCGCGGTAGGTTTGAGGTTCTACGATAGATTGCCAGCGAACGTAGATTCGCTTCGGGAGATCGGCGCCAACCACTGGTCTCGCAGAGGCGCCCACACCATCCCAACCTCGGGCGGAATCGGTTCCATCCTCTGGTTGCCCACCTGATGCAGATCCACTGCCTGTGCGCAGAAACGTTTTTCCCTTGATGTCCTCGACTGCCGTGTCTTCAACCCAGACTTTCATGTAATCAGGTTCGACAAAGCCGAGTTCCCACCATGGGGATTTAGGGTCGTTGTTGGCGGACTGCGCATCATTTGACTGGCAACCAGCAATGAACAGAGCGCACAAAACAATCAATCGGGACATCAGCTACTTACCAGCTCCCGTACGGGACGCCGTACTTGTCGATATACCGCTTGGCCTTTTCACTGCCAGGGTAGGCATACCGCCCTTGATTCTTACCCTGACTCGGCCCCAAAGGTTCGATTTCAGCTTGAGCTCTAGCCACTTTGACCGGATGGTGACACGAGTCACGAACCCATACTTGTACGACCCCACCAGGAGCCAAGCCCAAATAAATCGACGCGATAAAACTAGCCGTCTGATTCGGGGTTTCTGCACAGCGCTGATTCACTGATGTATACATCAACTTCCTCGCCTCTTCGGGTATGTCCACCCAGACTTTGTAAGTTTGCGGCTCTACGATGGATTGCCAACGGACAAAGATTCGTTTCGGCAGATCCGCACCTACCACTGCTTTTGCGGAGCTACCCAAGCCATGCCAGCCACGTGCAGATTCAGTACCGTCTTCCGGCTCTCCTCCCGACGCAGTTCCTCCGCCAGTACGCGAGAACAACTGGCCTTTGACGTCTTCTACGGCACTGTCCTCAACCCAGACTTTCATGTAACGAGGTTCTGTAAAGGCGAGCTCCCACCATGGAGATTTCGGATCGTTCTTTGCTGATAGAGGATCAGCATGACAACCCGCTACAGACGTCAGACAAAGTAGAGCCAAAAGAACTTTCATCACAAGAGCGTCCAATCAGGTACGTGGGGATGTTGTACGCATATTCCATTCGGAGGGGCCGCGTTAATGCCCACCTAAGGATTACCAACTCCCATACGGGATGCCGTACTTCTCAATGTAACTCTTTGACTTTTCACTGACTGGATACGCGTATCGTCCTTGGTTCTTTCCCAGACTTGGCCCCAAAGGTTCGATCTCGGCTTGTGCTTTAGCTACCTTGACAGGACGGTGACATGAGTCACGAACAAACACCTGCACGACTCCCCCAGGAGCCAATCCCAAATAGATAGAGGCGCTGTAGCTAGCCTGTTGCGTTGGCGTTTCTGGGCATCGTTGATTCACCGACGCAACCATCAATTGTCTTGCCTTTTCGGGTACATCTACCCAAACCTGATAGGTTCGCGGCTCAACGATGGACTGCCAACGCACGTAAATGCGTTTGGGCAAATCTGCTCCAGTCACTGCTTTTGTGGCAGCACCCACGGCGTGCCAGCCTCGTGCGGATTCTTTACCGTTTTCCGGTTCCCCACCTGCGGCAGTACCTCCGCCCGTGCGTCTGAATACCTTGCCGTTGATGTCCTCTACGGCACTGTCTTCGACCCATACCTTCATATAGTAAGGCTCGGTAAATCCTAGTTCCCACGAAGAAGACTTAGGATCATTTTTCGCTGAAAATGGATCGGCAGTCTGACATCCACTAGTCAACAACACGCACAGCACCACGATGACATTTCTGATAAAGGAAATCGGATTACCAACTCCCATATGGAATGCCGTACTTGTCGATATAAAGCTGAGCCTTTTCGCTGACAGGGTAAGCATACTGCCCCCCGTTTTTACCCTGCTCCGGCCCTAGCGGCTCTAAGTCCGCTTGTGCTCGAGCAACTTTTACCGGACGTCGACACAAATCCCTCACCCAAACCTGCACAACGCCACCAGGTGCCAATCCCAAATAGACCGATGCCATGAAACGTGCAGTTTTATCAGGTGTTTCCGGGCAACGTTGATGGGTAGATGTCACCATCACTTGCCTCGCCTCTTCAGGGATATCCACCCATGCCCGATAGGTCTTCCGCTCTGGTATCGATTGCCAACGCACAAAAATACGTTTTGGAAGATCTGCGCCGATCACCGGTTTTCCAGTGCCGCCCACACCGATCCATCCACGCGCAGACTCTTTGCCGTCGTTCGGTTCGGCACCACTTGCGTTCCCCCCTCCTGCCCGCAAATAAGTTTTGCCGTTGATGTCTTCCACGGCGCTGTCTTCAACCCAGACATTCATAAAATTGGGTTTGATGAATGCCAATTCCCACCACTCGTATTTCGGGTCATCTTCACCCGATTGTGAGTTTGAGGCCTGACATCCCGAGATAAATAAAGCGCCCAGCAGGGCTACAAGTATTCTCATTTACCAGAGTTTCCAATCAGCTACGTGAGGATGTTGTACACGGACACCATTTTCGGTGGGGGCGTTGATGTACACGGCCCGAAGACCGCTGCCATCTCTTCTACCTAGAGGATGATTCCAATTAGCGGAGGTATGGATGTATTTCAGCCTAAGCAATTGCTCTTCTTCTGGAGTAGTGACGTAATTACCCGTTAAAAATTTGTCGTAGAGACCTTGTAGCTCGCTGGGCACGGCATACTCAGCTCTAGCAGGTATATCGGTAAAGGGAACACCTTTTTCCCTCGCTAGCTGGTGCATCAACTTCAGATACACCGTAGAAAGCTTGCCACTGACGGGCCTCTTGAGCTGAAGCCCCGCGTATACACGTTTTTGCTTCGGCCCCAGTCTGTCCTGGTGATCCATTGGAATGTCGAATGCTTCGGGCGTCACAATTTCCAATAAATGGGCAGGCCATCCGTTGGCTATCCATTGATTCTTTACTTTGGCCGCGTCTCGATAGATTGAGGTGGATGTGACGTCTGTATTGAACGACACCTCAAGTGTTTGCATGGGACTGATCAAAACGCACTCTTCGACCTGATCCAAGTAGCTGCCACCGATGTCCGAATGGACACCGGGGCATGAATACTCCGGATGATCAGGTTTGACTCGGCTCAAAGCGAAGTTTGCCCGGCATTCATCTCGGGCCACCAAGTGAACGACATCTTTGAAGAACCGCCGATCCAGGTACAGTTTTACACCTGGAGCGATTGGGCTTTTCACTCTCCCAAAATTGGTAAAGCCTGCGATGGACGGAACAGTGTCGAACAGCCCTATAAAGCCCATTGTGATGCCGCTTCCGTACTGGGCGACAAACGTACGGCTAAAGTCAGCCTCGTGACTGATGAGCAGTTCCGCCAGCGGCCCTTGTTTTCCCCTTACTACTTCATTCGAAAAGTGACGAGCCGCTGCAGCGCCACGGCTGAAACCGAACGTATCAAAAGTAATGGACGCTATCTCGCTACCTGGATTTTCTTGGATAGCGTCAATAACAATCTGCTTGATGAAGGTGAAAGAAGTCTGCACGCGCCCGGCTACTCCTGTTTCACCACGGCCGGTACCCTGTCCGACCATGCTGTCCTCTTCATTGGCACGGGTACCAATACCCTCGATATAAATGGGGCGAGAAACAGTTTTTAATGACCCGTCGCCTTCTGCAATCGGGGCTTCGTAATACATGTCAGCCAATTTTTTAACATTGGTCGCGCCAGCACCATAACTGCTATCCGGATCCCCCATATACGGTTTGCAACTCGCAGGAATATCCTGCGGCGCAATCGGATGCTGCGCGCCACACAGCAAGCCAGCCGCTGTGTTATTCGCGTTATTACCCGTCCCATCAAAGAAAACCCCAATCCTCAACGCGATCCCGATCTTCTCAGGTTCAGGCGCAGGCGCTTTCCCATATTTCTCATACTCAGCCCAACGCTGGGCATGAATATCGACGGGTTTGGCTTCTTCGTAGCGGTAGTTTTTAGGCGGGTTGGGAACGTATCCACTCATCCATGATTCCTTGTTCTGATCCTTGAAGAACGGCCCGAAGGGTGACAGTCGAGGCCGGGGGGCGCAAGGCGTGGCCCTGTGCCAGCCACCGTGAGACACCGTGTGTCGAGGAGGGTTTCCTCCTCGACCGGATGGCTGGCTATTTAGCGATTTCGACGTTGTCCAGCGCCTGGTTCACGGCGAGTTCGCCGAGCATCACGACCTGGGCGATGCCGAGCAATGTCTTGCGATGCGAGGTGTTCAGCACGGCTGCGAAGTCGTTGAGCATGGTGGTGGCGCTGCCGAGGGATTCGCTTGCGTTGGCCAGCAGTGATTCGGTGTCGTACGCCGGGTTGGCGAGGAACATGGATTCGGGTTCGTTGGTGGTGGCCATGATGTCGGCGGGGCCGAGGTAGTGGTCGAGGGCGCGGTCGGCGGCTTCGTGGAGTTTTTTCGAATCGAGGGATTCGTAAGGGGATGTGGTGTCGGTTGCAGGAGGGTTGGGGGTTACTTTGAACATGGTGAAACTCCTAGTTATTAAAGAGGAGCCTTCACCTTCGCTACCAAACGAAGGGTGGCGGCCACACGCGGGTTGGTAGACCGGTAACTAGGAAACCGGCACACCCGAAGGTGTCCTGCGCATGGCCACCATTGACGACAAACCTGAAGCGGTCTGCGAACGGTGCGCGATGCGACTAGTTATGGCGGGCTACCAAACCCGATCACTGTTTTTCAGTGACCGGCAGACGATAGAGCCCACGCCCTAGACGCACAAGCCGGGCGATTCTGGCTTAGTCGTAGGCAAAGGCGCAAGGCGTTGTAGGGCTTGGGTGGTTACTGGAGGCTTCGGTTAAACAGGTTTGGTTTTTGTTGTTTAGAACGATGGTGTGCGCGGTGTTTTGGGGGATTTTGGATGGTTTGGGATGGCCCTCACCCTGGCCCTTTCCCGGAGGGAGAAGGGGTGTTTGTTTGAGGGTTGGTGACGTGTTGGGATTGGGGGAATGTGGCGGCGTTAAGGTCAAAAGATCGCAGCCTTCGGCAGCTCCTACAGTGGGGTTGCGTTGGGTTTTAGTTGGCTATCCGGAATTGTGCCGGAGTAGATCGGTTCTACCGGGCCGCTGAGGGTGACGTTGCCTTTGCCGTTCCATTGGACGTGAACGCTGCCGCCGTCGCATTCGACTTCGACGTTGTGATCGAGCAGGCCTTTGCGGATGCCATTGACCGCTGCACCGCAGGCGCATGAACCGGAGCCGAGCGGAATACCGCCGTTACGCTCCCAGATTCGTAAGCGAATGTGCTGACGATCAATCACCTGCACGAAGTGCACATTGGTTTTGCGAGGAAACAATGGATTGCTTTCAATCGCCGGGCCAAGCGCGGCGATGTCGAGGCCACTGAGGTCGTCAATGAAATACGTGCAATGCGGATTGCCCATGCTGCACGCGACCGGATTGCCAGGCAGTGGCAATGCAAGCGTTTCGTGTTCCTCGGCCAGCGGAATGTCCATCCAGTGAAAAAGCGGCTCACCCATATCAACCGAGATCAATCCGCTGGACGTGCGTTCGCAATTGAGCAGGCCGCGCGTTGTGCGCAGGGTGATCGATTTTCGGCTGGCCTCGCGCATCAATCGGTCGGCAGCGCCACGGGTTGCGCTGCCGCAAACGTCGAGCACCGAACCATCGGCGTTCCAGAATTCCAGCCGTACATCGGCGTCCGCACAGTCGAGCAGCACGGCGAGTTGGTTGAAGCCGATGCCTCGGTGGCGGTCGCCCAGTCGTTGGGCAATTGCGCTGGTGATCGGGTTGGCGCTGTGACGGGCGTCGACGAGGATGAAGTCGTCGCCGTTGGCGTGCATTTTATGGAAGCTGAGCGGCATCGGTGGCGCCTTGGCTGTGTGTCGTGTGAATGAGGACTGCCCTCACTTTTTGCTGTTGGCCAGATGATGCGCGACCAGTGCGTTGGCGTGGCCGTGGCCCATGCCGTGCTCGGTCTTGAGCCAGGTGACCAGTTCCATGTGCTTTTTGTCGGTGTGGCCGGCGAGCAGGTTGAGCCAGTGGTCGATGGGCTGACCGTAGTTCTTTTCGATGGAGGGGAAGTAGGACGCCGGGCCTTTTACTTTGTTGTCTTCGCTCATGGTGGTGCCTCCCTGTGAATATTCATCAATAAAGCTGCCGAAGAATCTACCTGATTCTGGCGCTTTCAGGCCGCCAGAATCAAAAGATCGCAGCCTTCAACAGCTCCTACACACGATCAAAGTAGGAGCTGCCGAAGGCTGCGATCTTTTGATCTTCAAGGCACCGTCGCTCGAGGCCTCTCGTTTTGCCGATCATTAGTTTCAACTATTGAACGCTGCAACGTCTCCGGAAACGCCACCCACAACAACACCAACGCCACCGCCGCCACCCCCGCCAACGTCAAAAACGCCGCACTGTAACCCGCCGCCTGAACCACAAACCCCGCCAAACTATTACTCAACGCCGCGCCCAATCCAAACACGGTCGACAGCGCGCCCAGACTGACATTGAAGTGCCCGGTACCCAACGTCAGGTCCTTCACCACTACCGGAAACAGCGCCCCGAAAATCCCCGCCCCGATGCCGTCGAGCAATTGCACCGCAACCAGCCAATAAGGGTCATCGGACAAGATGTAGAGCACGCCGCGCAACGGCAAGATCATGAAGCCAGCGAGCAGCAGCGGTTTGCGTCCCCAGACATCGGCCTTGGCCCCGACCAGCAACGCGACTGGCACCATGACCAATTGCGCCGCGACGATGCAGGCCGAGGTCAATGGCGTGGCCATCTGCAGATTGGCCTGCGCGAGTTTCTGGCTCACCAGCGGCAACATCGCAGCATTCGCCAAGTGGAACAACGCACAGCAAATGGCGAACAACAGCAGCGGTCTGTTTTTGAGCAACGCCGTCAGCCCCGACGGTTGCGTGGCGTGCCCTGCTCCGCCGGGATCGAGGCCCCGCGCGACGTCGTGGTCGATAGCTTTGGGCGAAACGAAAGAGACGGCGATGACGCTGGCAATCGCCATCGCCGCCATCAGATAGAACACCGCGACCGGGCCGAACAGGTAGGCGAACACCCCGGCCAACAATGCCGCGCAGGCGTTGCCGGCGTGGTTGAACGTTTCGTTGCGCCCGGTGCGGCGGGTGAAGGCGCGCGGGCCGGTAATGCCGAGGGTGATCGCGGAAATAGCCGGGGCAAAAATCGAAGCGGCGACGGCGCTGAGGGCTTGGGTCAACGCGACCAGGCTGAAGGACGTCACGAACGGCAGCAGCAGACAACTGCCTGTCACCAGCAGCGCCGCAATCGCAATGATCGCCCGTTTGCGCCGGGTGTTATCGACCAACGCACCCGCCGGCGTTTGCGTGACGAGCGCGGCGATGCCGGCGATGGTCATGACCAGTCCGATGCTCGCCGGATCCCAGTGATGCACCGCCAGCAGGTAAATCGCCAGATAGGGGCCGAGCCCGTCGCGTACGTCCGCGAGGAAAAAGTTGAGGCTGTCGAGCGACAGGTTGTTGCGACGATCGAGGTGTGTGGCCACGGGCAGCGTCTTCAATGTTCGAGGTCGTGGGAATTGAATCAACCTCCGCTGAGTGAGTGACCTGCGGCGCGAGAACTTAGTTGCATGGGCCGGCGGCGAGCAGCCGGCCGGGCGAGTTCAGATAGAACGCTGATTCACGCGATTCATGAGTTGCTCGGCGCTTTCTTTGCGTTCGGAATAGCGGTCGACCAGATGCGTTTGTTGGCCACGCAGCAACAGCGTGAATTTCACCAGTTCTTCCATCACATCGACGACGCGGTCGTAGAACGGTGAAGGTTTCATTCGCCCGGCGTCGTCGAATTCCATGTAGGCCTTCGGCACCGAGGATTGGTTGGGGATGGTGAACATGCGCATCCAGCGGCCCAATACGCGCAATTGGTTGACCACGTTGAACGACTGCGAACCGCCGCAGACTTGCATCACCGCGAGGGTTTTGCCTTGGGTCGGGCGCACGGCGCCGAGTTCCAGCGGGATCCAGTCGATTTGTGCCTTGAACACGGCGGACATGGCGCCGTGACGTTCCGGCGAGCACCAGACCTGGCCTTCCGACCACAGCACCAGATCACGCAGCTCTTGTACTTTCGGATGATCGACGGGGACGTCATCGGGCAACGGCAATCCGGAGGGATTGAAGATGCGTGTTTCGGCGCCGAAGTGTTCGAGCAGGCGTGCGGCCTCTTCGACCAGCAAGCGGCTGAAGGAGCGCTCGCGGGTCGAGCCGTAGAGCAGCAGGATGCGCGGCTTGTGTTCGCCTGGGGTCGAGGGTTTGACGTCGTCGAACAGGCTTGGGTCGAGGTTGGGCAAATGGTCGGACATGGGTTCTCCTTAGAGCGCGCCGATGCGGTCAAGCTCGCGTTGCAGTTGCTCGCGGCTGAGTCGGGCGAAGGGCAATTCGAGGAAGGTTTGGCAGCGCAGTTCGATGCGCGCGAGGGTGGCGTGGAAAGCGGCGTTGATCGCGGCTTCGTCGCCGCTGACTTCGGACGGATCTTCCAGTCCCCAATGGGCTTTGAGGGCCGGGCCGAAGTACACCGGACAGGTCTCGCCAGCGGCTTTGTCGCAGACGGTGATGACGATGTCGGGCGGGTTATCTTCGAAGGCGTCGTTGCCTTTGCTGTGCAGGCCGTCGATGGCGATGCCGGCCTGTTGCAGCGTGGTCAGACTGCGCGGCAGCACCTGCCCTTTCGGGAAACTGCCAGCGCTGACGGCTGCGAATCCGGCGGGTGCCAGATGATTGAACAGGGCTTCTGAGAGAATGCTGCGGCAGCTGTTGGCCGTGCACATAAACAGGATTCGCATGGGTTGCTCCGGTAGAAGATTCAGCAGCAAGCGGCGTCGCGCACGGGACGGCCATCCATGTTGTGCAGGCGTGCGGCGTTGTCCTTGAGCCACTCGGTGTTGGCCTTGGCCGTCACTTGCAGGATGTCGCCAATCCACGCCGGCAGATCCGGATTGAGGCGGTAATAGACCCATTGGCCCTGACGGCGATCGAGCAACAGACCGTTGCTGCGCAGTTGCGCGAGGTGGCGGCTGATTTTGGGCTGGCTGTCATCGAGCGCACACATCAGCTCGCAGACGCAGAGCTCACCTTGACTGGCGATCAACAGAATGGCGCGGACACGGGTTTCATCGGCCAGGCTTTTGAAGACTTCGGTGGGGCTGATCATCGGGCGGGCTCGATACATATGGAAAATCGAATATACGGATTTCCATATATTAATCAACCCAGATCAAAAGATCGCAGCCTTCGGCAGCTCCTACACCAATCTCTGTAGGAGCTGCCGCAGGCTGCGATCTTTTGATTTTCAAAGGTTAAGCAACAACCCCTGCTCCGCCTCACACAACCCCACCACATAGTCCCAAACCACCCGCAGCCGCACCGACTTGTGCAGCTCCCGCCGAGTGCTGATCCAGTAGCTGCGCTCGATGCTTTCATCCGGCAGTAACGGCACAAGATCAGGATCCGACGCCGCCATGTAGCAAGGCAACACCGCAATCCCTAACCCCGACCGCGCCGCTTCCTGCTGGGCGATGACGCTGGTGCTGTGAAACACCACCCGAGGGCTGCGGCAGAAGCTGTTGAGGAACATCAGTTCCTGGCTGAACAGCAAATCGTCGACATAACCGATCCACGCATGCCTTCCCAAATCCTCACGGCTGTTCAATGGCGGCGCCTTGTCGAGGTAGCTTTGGCTGGCATAAAGCGCCAATCGATAATCGGTGAGTTTGCGCGTGACCAGCATGTCCGCCGCCGGCCGTTCCAGATGAATACTGATCTCCGCCTCGCGGTTAAGAATGCTGACAAATCGCGGCACGGCGACCAGTTCCACTTCCAGTCCCGGATAGCGCTCGAACAAGCCGATCATGCGGCTGGCGAGGAATTTGATGCCGAGCCCCTCAGTCACGCCGACGCGAATCTTGCCCAGCGGCGCCGTCGATTGAGTGATCTCTTCCTGCGCCAGCAACGCCACGTTCTCCATCGCCTCCGCATGCTTGAGCAGCGCCTCCCCCGCCGGGGTCATTTCATAACCTTGCGCGTGCTGGACAAACAACGCAGTGCCGAGGCTTTTTTCGATGGCTTCGATGTGGCGGGCGACAGTGGCGTGGGTGGTGTTGAGGCGCCGGGCGGCGGTGAGCAGGCGGCCGCTGCGTTGCAGTTCGAGAAAAAACCGCAGGTCGTTCCAGTCGAACATGCTGTGTCCTTGTCGGCTATTGTCTAGTGAGGCTGTTTAAAAACGCACAGCGGCTGCGCAAAAACTAACATTCTTTTGACGAAAGCTAACAACTAGAGTGTCCGACAACAAAAACAATAAGTGAGGTCAGCGAATGCAGACTTCCCTCGATGAATTCGACTACATCGTGGTCGGCGCCGGCCCCGCCGGGTGCTTGCTGGCCAATCGGCTGTCGGCTGATCCGCAGCAGCGCGTTTTGCTGCTCGAAGCCGGCGGACGCGACAACTATGCGTGGATTCACATTCCTGTGGGTTACCTGTTCTGCATCGGTAATCCGCGCACCGACTGGTGCTTCAAAACCGAACAACAAGCCGGCCTCAATGGCCGCGCGCTGAGCTATCCGCGCGGCAAAGTGCTGGGCGGCTGCTCGTCGATCAACGGCATGATTTACATGCGCGGCCAGGCCAACGACTACGACGGCTGGGCGGCCGAGGGCAATCCGGGCTGGGCCTGGAACGACGTGCTGCCGCTGTTCAAACAGAGCGAAAACCACTATGCCGGCGCCGCTGATTTTCACGGTGCCAAGGGCGAATGGCGGGTCGAACAACAGCGCTTGTCGTGGCCGATTCTCGATGCGTTTCGCAGTGCGGCGGAACAGAGCGGCATCGCCAGCATCGACGACTTCAATCAGGGCGACAACGAGGGGTGCGGCTACTTTCAGGTCAATCAGAAATCCGGCGTGCGCTGGAACGCGGCGAAGGCGTTTCTGAAACCGGTACGCGACCGGGCGAACCTGACGGTGCTGACCGGGGTTGAGGTGGATCGTGTTCTGCTGGAGAACGGTCGCGCTTCAAAAGTCAGTGCGCGGCATGAAGGCCAGGTCAAACAGTTCAAGGCGCGCAAAGAGATCGTGTTGTGCGCGGGATCGGTCGGTTCGCCGAGCATTTTGCAGCGCTCCGGGATTGGCCCGCGACCGCTGCTGGAACGCCTTGGTATCGGCGTGATTCATGAGTTGCCGGGCGTCGGCGGCAACCTGCAGGATCACCTGCAACTGCGGCTGATCTACAAGCTGGAAAACGCGCGCACCCTGAATCAAATCGCCGGCAGTGTGTGGGGCAAGATGGGCATGGGTTTGCGTTATCTGTATGACCGCAGCGGGCCGCTGTCGATGGCGCCGAGTCAGTTGGGCGCGTTTGCGCGCTCGGGGCCGGAGCAGACCTCGGCGAATCTGGAATATCACGTGCAGCCGCTGTCGCTGGAGCGCTTTGGCGAGCCGTTGCACAGCTTTCCCGCGTTTACTGCTTCTGTCTGCGATCTGCGTCCGCAGAGTCGTGGGCGCATCGACATTCGTTCGGCGGATCCGCGGGAAGCGCCGCTGATTCAACCCAACTACCTTAGTCATCCAGAGGATTTGCGTGTGGCGGCGGATGCGATTCGGCTGACCCGGCGCATCGTCAGCGCCCCTGCCTTGCAAGCCTTCAAACCGGTCGAGTATTTGCCGGGTGCGAGTTTGCAAAGTGAAGAAGAATTGCAGCAAGCGGCAGCGACGATTGGCACGACGATTTTCCACCCGGTCGGCACGTGTCGGATGGGTAACGACGGTGACTCGGTGGTGGATGCGCAACTACGCGTCCACGGCGTGCCCGGATTGCGCATCGCCGACGCCTCGATCATGCCGCGCATCACCTCGGGCAACACCTGTTCGCCTACGCTGATGATTGCCGAGAAAGCGGCACAACTCATTCTCAACCCCAACACCAGGAGCAGCACCGCAAAACCGGAACTGGCCCAAACCCTGTAGGAGCTGCCGAAGGCTGCGATCTTTTGACTTTGAATTTTTGAAATCAAAACCAAGATCAAAAGATCGCAGCCTGCGGCAGCTCCTACAGGGATATGCGTTTGATTCATGGACATCGAGCATCAGTGGAACAACAAAAACAATCACTGTGAGGGATACCGATATGTCAGAACACGCTCAGCCGCTGGCCGCTGCGAGCAGCGCCACAACCAGCAACGACACACAAAAAGTCATCTTCGCTTCATCACTGGGGACGGTGTTCGAGTGGTATGACTTCTTCCTCTACGGCGCCCTCGCGGCGGTAATCAGCAAGCAGTTTTTCGCCGGGGTCAACGACACCACGGCGTTCATCTTTGCGCTGATGGCGTTCGCCGCAGGCTTTATCGTGCGGCCGTTCGGGGCGCTGGTGTTCGGTCGGTTGGGGGACATGATCGGGCGTAAATATACCTTCCTCGCGACGATCATTTTGATGGGCGTGGCGACGTTCTGCGTCGGCCTGCTGCCGACCTACGCCAGCATCGGCATCGCCGCGCCGATCATTCTGGTGGTGCTGCGTATGCTCCAGGGCCTGGCGCTCGGCGGTGAATACGGCGGCGCGGCGACCTACGTGGCGGAGCACGCGCCGATCGGTAAACGCGGTTTCCACACCAGCTGGATTCAGTCCACCGCGACCCTCGGCCTGTTGCTGTCGTTGCTCGTCGTGCTCGGTTGCCGCTACTTTACCGGCGATCAGTTCGAAGTGTGGGGCTGGCGCATTCCGTTCCTGCTGTCGATCGTGCTGCTGGGCATTTCCACCTGGATTCGCCTGAGCCTGCACGAGTCGCCGGCCTATCTGAAAATGAAAGAAGAAGGCAAAACCTCGAAAGCGCCGATCCGCGAATCCTTCGGCAAATGGGAAAACCTCAAAGTCGTATTGATCGCGCTGTTCAGCATCAACGCCGGGCAAGCGGTGACCTTCTACGCGGCGCAGTTCTACGTGCTGTTCTTCCTCACCCAGTTCCTGAAAATGGATCCGGCGGTGGCCAACACCTTGCTGATTATCAGCGTGGTGATCGGTGCGCCGTTCTTCATCATTTTCGGCTGGCTGTCGGACAAGGTCGGGCGCAAACCGGTGCTGATGCTCGGCCTGCTGCTGGCGACGGCGCTGTACTTCCCGATCTTCAAATCGCTGGCGCACTACGCCAACCCGGCCATCGATCAGGCCAGCCGTCAGGCGCCGATCACGGTGATGGCGGATCCGGCGACCTGCACTTTCCAGTTCGATCCGGTCGGCAAGGCGAAATTCGACAGTCCGTGCGACAAGGCGAAAACCTTCCTGGTCAAGCAAGGCCTGCCCTACTCCAGCGTCGCTGCGCCGGCTGGCAGTGCGATACAAATCAGCGTCGGTGACGTGAAGCTCGACGGCTACGACGAAGCCGCTTTGCGCGGCGCGATCACCCTCGCCGGCTACCCGCAACAGGCCGATGCGCAACAGATCAACAAGCCGATGATTGTCGCGCTGATCGTGGCGCTGATCATTATTTCGGCCATGTGTTACGGGCCGCTGGCGGCGCTGATGGTTGAGTTGTTCCCGACGCGCATCCGCTACACCTCGATGTCGCTGCCTTATCACATCGGCAATGGCTGGTTCGGCGGGTTTCTGCCGACGGTGTCGTTTGCGTTGGTGGTGTACACCGGGGATATCTTTTATGGGCTGTGGTACCCGGTGTTGATTACCGGCGTGAGCCTGGTGGTGGGGATGATCTTTTTGCGTGAGACCAAAAACATCGACCTCGATAAAAACTAACCCCACCCATTATTTCCCAGTAGAAAGAAAACCTGTGGCGAGGGGATTTATCCCCGCTGGGTTGCGAAGCAGCCCCAAAAACCTGCAACCAAGGTGTACCTGACACACCGAGTTGAAGGCATTGGGGCTGCTTCGCAACCCATCGGGGATGAATCCCCTCACCACAGGGGCTCAGCTCGGCCATCGCGTTTCGCGCCCACCCGCCAAATCTCGTCTACGATAACCCTCACCCTTTTTAATCCCTGCGGCGCAGGACTGCGTTGGTGACGTGGGGTCGAATCGAGCACTCCATCATGCCCGCCTCCCGCTTCGCCCTCGCGCAAACCACCATCACCCTCGACGCCCGTCCTGATCGCCTCGACCTGCGCGACCGGATCTTCACCGCGCGCGTGCAATCACTGCCCGCCTCGTTCCCGGCAGACACTGAAGTCAGCAGCCAACTGGCCGATTATCTCGGCCGCGAAATGGTGCTGTACCAAGGCAAGGAAGGCGCCTGCACCGGCTTCGGCCTGTCCGCCGTGATCAACTATTTGCTGTGGCGCCGCGATCGCGATTCGGTGAAAACCAGCCCGCGTCAGCTCTACCATTTGGCCAAGCTCTACGACGAATGGCCTGGCGAGGATTACGCCGGTTCCAGTTGCCGTGGCGCGCTCAAAGGCTGGCACAAGCACGGCGTCTGCGAGAAAAGTCTGTGGCCCTACACCGTCGCCGCCGACGGCTCGGTGCCGGACTTTGAAGCCCCCGCGCCGAACTGGGCGGAAGACGCCGTCACTCGCCCGCTCGGGGTTTATTACCGTGTGGAAAAAGACGACATCACGTCGATGATGGCGGCGCTCTACGAAACCGGCGCGCTGTACGTGTCGGCCAATGTCCATTCCGGTTGGGCGCTGAAACCCAAGGCCAACACCAAAGCCTTCCAGAGCACGGCGCAGTTGCCGGTGATCAAATGGAACGCCAAGCCTCAGGGCGGCCACGCCTTCGCGTTGATCGGCTACACCCATGATGGTTTTATCGTGCAGAACTCCTGGTCCACCGATTGGGGTTACTCGGGTTTTGCGATTCTCACCTACGAGGACTGGCTGGCCAACGGCACCGATGCCTGGGCCGTCGGCCTCGGTGTGCCAATCAGACACGGCGCGATTTCACGCAATGCGCGGCCCGATAAAGCGCAGGGAGAATCGGTGTTCCGCGATGCCTTGCCGACCTCCAGCGCCAAGCGTGAAGGTGTCTCGCTGTTCTCCGCTGAAGCACCGACAGCCGCCCGCAAAGGCCCGGCCGCGCTGACCAACGATCAGGCTTACGGGCTGACCATCGTCATGGAAAACAACGGCAGCATCGGCCCACGCTTGACCGATGTGGAAAACGTGCGCGCCGCCGTTGCGCGCATCGTCCGCGAATCGCCCAAAGCCTGGTTCGACAAACTCCCCGCCGGGCAAAAACCGAAAATTCTGCGCATCGCGATCTACGCCCACGGCGGGCTCAACTCGGAGCAGGATTCGATCAAACGCATTTGCGCGATGGCGCCGTACTTCCTCGAAAACGGCGTCTATCCGCTGTTCATCACTTGGCGCACCGGGGTGCTGGAGACGCTGGCCGACATCGTCAAAGATGCCCTGCCCGGCCTGTTTCCAGATTCAGGTGGCTTGGGCGACGTGTTCAAAGTGATCAAGGACAAAGCCACCGAAGGTCTGGATCGCACGGTGGAAATGGCCACGAAAAAACTCGGTGGCGATCAATGGAGCCAGATGAAGCAGAACGCCGAGGCCGCGTCGGTGGCCGGATTCACCCCGCGCGGGCTGATTGAAACGGCTGATAACCTGAAAAAACTCACGGCGGATGTCGGCGCCGACAAGATCGAATTGCACCTGATCGGCCACTCCGCCGGCTCGCTGATTAATGGCCACCTGATCCAGTTGCTCTGGGCGAGAGGCCTGACGATTGCGACTTCAACGCTGCTCGCGCCAGCCTGCACGCTCGACTTCGCCAACTCGACCTTCCGCAAAGTCATCGAGGGCGGCGGCCTCAAGCGCAAGGACTTCCACCTGCACATGATGTCGGACAACCGCGAGCAGGATGACAACGTCATCGGTATCTATCACAAGTCGCTGCTCTATCTGGTGTCGCGCTCCTATGAAGAATTGCAGCGCATGCCGTTGTTGGGCATGGCCAAGAGTCTCGACGGCGCGTATCAGGACTTCAGCAAACCTGATTTGTGCGAGTGGAACATCGCCGCGCAGGACATGACCGTGCAATGGAACAATTTCTACTGGGGCAACAAAATCCCCACAGGTTTTGCCCTGACCGGCAACGGCTTGAGTGCAGAGTCGGCGAAAACCCTGCACCTCTACAACGACGTGAAAATGACCTATGGGCCGGGCACTAAAGCAGACACCTCGCACGGTGGTTTTGATAATGACTTGAACGCGATGACCACCACGCTGAAGACGATTCTGCGGCTCGGCCCCGATGCGAAACTGGATCAGCCATTTATCGACCTGAACTACTAGGGCTCGGCCTTGATCACTTCGAACTTCACTTGATCGGGGTAGAACGCCACGTAATCGCGGATCGGCGCGACCGAGACTTTCGGGTTTTCGTATGTCCACACGGCGTTGGCGCCTTCGTGCCCGGGGATTTGCAGGCTGAAATAACTGGCGTCGCCCTTGTATGGGCAATAACTGGTGTGGTCGGTGCGGGCGAAATATTTTTCGTCGATGTCTTCGCGGGGGACGTAATAGACCGGCGGGTAATTGGCTTCGTTGAGGATCAGCACGTGTGAGGAAGCGGCGACCTGGATGCCGTGGAATTTCACCAGCAGGCAACCGACGAGTTGTTCGAGGTTGATGACAGGGCTGGGGCCGGAGGTTTTCATGGGGGTTTCTCCTGAGGACTGCGAAGAGACCGGTTCAGGTATAGCCCAAGTGATGTGGTTGCGGGTGGTTGACAGCCGAACGGCAAGAGCCCCTCACCCCAGCCCTCTGGGGCCAACCAAGTTGTCTTGCGTCAAGCGCCGACCTGGATGTGCTGTGTCGATTATGGATTCCCAACCGATCATTCAAGTCGGCGTACTTCCCCAATATCCCCCAATCAGTCCCCTCTCCCTTTGGGAGAGGGCTAGGGTGAGGGCCAACAGACCCCGCAACACTTTTTATCTGTATATCCATACAGATAAAAGTTGCCCCCCAGCGCAACAAAAGCCATCCTGTGCACCTCCAGAACAACGATCAACGATGGTGGTTATGCGGCTGTACCTCTGTGAAAAACCTTCCCAGGCCAAAGACATTGCGGCCGTACTCGGTGCCAAGCGCCGGGGCGACGGCTGCTGGCTGGGGACGGATGTCACAGTGACCTGGTGCATCGGCCATCTGCTGGAAACCGCGCCGCCGGATGCCTACGACGCACGCTATAAACGCTGGGTGCTGGCCGATCTGCCGATCATTCCGGAAAAATGGAAGATGACCGTCAAGCCGCGCACCGCGAGCCAGTACAAAGCGGTGAAGCGTCTGCTCGGCGAGGCCAGCGAGCTGATCATCGCCACCGATGCCGACCGTGAGGGCGAAATGATCGCCCGCGAACTGGTCGAGCACTGCCGCTATCGCGGGCCGATTCGGCGCTTGTGGCTGTCGGCGCTGGACGAAGCATCGATCCGCAAGGCGCTCGCCGCGCTGAAACCGGGTGCCGAAACCTTCAGCCTGTATCACTCGGCGCTGGGGCGATCGCGGGCAGATTGGCTGATCGGCATGAACATGAGTCGGCTGTTCACGCTGCTGGGGCGTCAGTCGGGTTATCAAGGCGTATTGCCGGTGGGCCGCGTGCAGACACCGACCCTGCGTCTGGTGGTGGATCGCGACCGCAGCATCGCCGATTTTGTGCCGGTGCCGTTCTGGGCGATCGACGTGGATCTGCTGCACAACGGCACGCCGTTCACTGCGCAGTGGCGGGCGCCGTCGGATGCTTGTGATGATCAGGATCGTTGCCTCAATCAAGCGTTGGCCCAGCAAGCGGCGGCGGCCATCGGCAATGCGGCGACTGCCCGAGTGGTCAAACTGCGCACCGAACGTATGCGCGAAGTGGCCCCCCTGCCCTTCGATCTCGGCACGTTGCAGGAAGTCTGCTCGAAGAAACTCGGCCTCGGCGCGCAGGAAACCCTCGACATCGCCCAGGCACTCTACGAAACCTACAAAGTCGTCACCTACCCGCGCAGTGATTGCGGTTACCTGCCGCTGAGTCAGCACAGCGAGGCGCCGGGGATTCTTGCGGCGTTACGCCAGGCCGACCCGAGCCTTGAAGCGTTGAACGGCTTTCTCGAGCCTCAGCGCAAGTCGCGGGCGTGGAACGACGCCAAGGTCAGCGCTCACCACGGCATCATTCCCACAGCAGCAGCGAAGAACCTTGAGCGCCTGACCGGCAAACATCGCGCGGTCTACACGTTGATTCGCGCGCGCTATCTGGCGCAGTTCCTGCCCAACCACGAATACGATCGCACTCAGGCCGACTTCGATTGCGCCGGTGAAGCGCTGCGCGCGGTGGGCAAGCAGATCATTGAGCCGGGCTGGAAACGCGCACTGCCCGAAGCACTCGCACCGGCCAAGGGACGTGAGGCGCCAGCACCGCAAACGCTTCCAGCGCTGAGCCAAGGTGTTGAGTGCGCGGTGGCCGATGTGAAATTCAAGGATCTGTGGACGCAGCCGCCCAAGCCTTACACCGAGGGCGATCTGATCAAGGCGATGAAGAACGTCGCCAAACTGGTGGAAGATCCGCTGCTCAAGCAGAAACTCAAGGACACCACCGGGATTGGCACCGAGGCTACTCGCGCGTCGATCATTCAAGGATTGCTCGATCGTGGTTATCTGGTGAAGAACGGCAAGGCGCTGGCCGCCACACCCGCCGCGTTCAGCCTGATCGACGCCGTGCCCCGCGCGATTGCCGACCCCGGCACCACGGCGATCTGGGAACAGGCGCTGGACATGGTGCAAAGCGGCGAGATGAGTCTGGAAGAATTCGTCACCAAACAAGCGGCGTGGATGAGCAAGCAAGTGACACGCTGCTCCGCGCTGAGCCTGACCATCAGCGGCCCACCGCCGACCGGCAAAGCGGCGACACCGTGGAAGAAAAAGCGCAAATCCACCCGCAGCCCGGCCAAGCGCACAGCCAAATAATTCTGATTGTTGCAACCTTGTGACGAGGGGATTTATCCCCGCTGGAGTGCGCAGCAGTCCCCTGCTTTTTAAGAGTCAAAAGAGGGGTTGCTGCGCAACCCAACGAGGATAAATCCCCTCGCCACAGAGTACAGAGTCCACACTGGGGGAATGCCATTGCGGAGCCGACGCCATGCCCATCATCACCCTGCACCCCGCCCAACGCGACGACCTCGACACCGTCAACAATCTCATGCAGTTCTATCTGCACGATCTCAGCGAATGGCTCCCGCTAAAACTAGCCCACCACGGCTTTTTCCCCAACCAACTCGAAGAAAGCTACTGGCGCCACTCTGCCACCCAACCCTTCCTGATCCACGTCGACGACGAACTCGCCGGTTTCATCATCGTCGACAACCAGACCCACCTCCCCGACACCGAATACAACATCAGCTATTTCTTCCTCGCCCGACGCTGGCGTGGCCAAGGTGTCGCCCAGTTTGTCGTCTCCACCCTCTTGAGCCGGATCCCCGGGCAATGGCAAATTTTCCATATAGACGCCAATCTGCCCGCAAAACGCTTATGGGCCGGGCTCATCCCTCGATTGAGCGGTGGCGAATTCACCCGGCAGCAGCGCGAAGTGGACGGTTACCCTTGCACCTTTTACGTCCTGCACGCACCTTTTTCCGTTGCTTGAACGGATCCTTTCTCATTCCAAAACAGCTTTGTCCGACAATATGTAGTGAGCAAAAATAATCACTACATAACTGTTGACGGCGTCGTTTTGCTTTTGCATGATGAAGACGTTCCCCGATCGGGAACATCGGTAACACGCTTGAGCAAACTCGTCTGACCGCCGAGTTGTTTTTTCCGGATACACGCTGCCCACAAGGCAGATTGAAGAAGCTGACCTGGCCTGAACGTCCAGTACAAGGACGAGAAGCGCTGGCGAAAATTCTCAAGACGCTTGTGGTCGACGCTGCACAGGTCGGCAAGGAGCCTCCCGGTTTTCGCTGCTTCTCCTCGTTGTGACGCTATTGCGTAGCAGTTATTCAACACGACTACATGCAACAGATGCACGACCCCGTATTTCAACGGGCGAGCGCTGACGTCCTGGTTTCGGTGCCAGGGATCAACTAACCGATGGGCTACCTGTATTAGCGAATCAACTTTGAAAGATAACCAGACTGGTCAAGGGGCAACAATATGAATCTGAACAATCAACCTACTATCGAAGAGCTGGCTCGTATGTTCGCTGCGCAAAAAGACAGCCACGACAGCCACATTCTGTGGATCAGCAAATCGGGTCAGGTGCATATCGACTGCCTGGCGCCGCACGCTGGTGAAGACGAGTTCGACCAGAACAACCAGAACCTGCTGGCCCGCCTGAAGATGTACCGCCGCGGCCACGGCTATGTCGGCAAGAAAGCCGCGGCCGATCGGGACTTCATCGGTAATGTTCTGCAAACGCTGAAACAGGCGTGGGACTCGATGCAGAACAAGAACGAAGTTCGGGTGATTGATCGGTTCTGCTGATTCACTACTTTAATAATTGAAAGGGCCTGCTTCCTTATAAAGAAGCGGGCCCTTTTTTGTTCGCTTTATTGATATGGCTTGACTGGAATTGTAGCCCCTCACCCCAGCCCTCTCCCGAGGGAGAGGGAGCCGATTTGTGGTGCTTTCAAAATATGAGTTCGGCACAGCATTTTCAGGTCGGCGTAACTTGCACAAACACCTTGGTCAGTCCCCTCTCCCGCCGGGAGAGGGTTAGGGTGAGGGCATCTCCCGCTCCAACACCATTTCAACAAACGCCACCGCCGCCGCACTGTGATAATTATTCCGTCGCCGCAACAACGCCGCGCCCCGCTGCGGCGCCTCACTCGCCACCCGCAACCGGCGTAGCGCTCGATCCTCCGTGGCAATCGCCTCCGGCAACATCGTCGCCATCGGCGAATGCCGAACCACTTCCAGCAACGTACTCACCGAGTTCACCTCGATCCGCACTTGGGGCGTAATCCCGTGCTGACGAAAATACTCATCCACCGATAACCGCGTGATGAAGTCCGACGCCAGCAACGCGAAATCCAGCTGCGCAATGTCATCCGGCGCCAGCACCGCAGTGCTCTCATACAGCGGATGCTCACGCCCGACCATAACCCCCAACGTCTCAGTAAATGCCGGAATACACTCGATATCCGGACTGCGCACCGGCGTAAATGCAATCGCAATGTCCAGCGAGTCATCCGCCAATCCCGCCTCGATGTCGTCCATCGACAATTCGAAAATTTGCAGATGAATCCCCGGATACCGCGCCGTAAAGTCGCGCACCAACGGCCCGACCAGATACGCCATAAACGTCGGCGTCATCGCCAGGCGCAAGCTACCGCGCGACAGATCCTTCACGTCATGCAACGCGCGCTGCCCTGCCTCCAGCTCAACCAACACTCGCCGCGCGCATTCGATGTAAGCCTCGCCGGCATCGGTGGGTTTGACTGTGCGCGACGTCCGATCAAACAGCGTCACGCCAAGGGTTTCTTCCAACTGGCGGATTTGCTGCGACAACGTCGGCTGCGACACGTGCAGCGACTCGGCCGCACGGGTAAAGCCGCCGTGATCGGCAACGGCCAGCAGGTATCGCAAATGTCGCAGCAGCATGGGGCACACCATCTATAGGCAGGGCTTATGCGAAGCATTGTATATCGGTCTTGGACGCTATGGATCAATCGGCAGAAGATTGCTCCCACACAGCAAGCCAACCCTGAAAGGAGTGACACCATGCAACAGTCCCACGCCTACAACGACGCAAGCCTGGCCCTGACCACTCGCATTCTCGACATCAAGGCGCGCAAAAATCTCTCATGGCAGGATCTTGCCGACGGCACTGGCCTGAGCCTGGCCTACGTCACCGCTGCCCTGCTCGGCCAACATCCGCTACCGGAAAATGCTGCTCAGGTCGTCGGCGACAAACTGGAACTGGACGCCGATGCGATTGCATCGCTGCAAATCATTCCGCTGCGTGGCAGCCTCAGCGGCGTGCCGACCGACCCGACCATCTACCGTTTCCACGAGATGATTCAGATCTACGGCACCACTCTGAAAGCACTGGTTCACGAGCAGTTCGGCGATGGCATCATCAGCGCAATCAACTTCAAACTCGACATCAAAAAAGTCGAAGACCCGGAAGGCGGTTCTCGCGCCGTGGTTACCCTCGACGGCAAATTCCTGCCGCTGCGTCCGTTCTGATCTGCCCCGGCCCGCACCCCGCGTGCGGGCCATCCGATCGCCCCTGAAGAGGACACGCACATGAAAGCCCTGATCGACGGTTTCTTGAAATTCCAGCACGAAGCCTTTCCGCAACGCAGCGAACTGTTCAAACACTTGGCGACAACCCAACAGCCCGGCACCTTGTTCATCACCTGTTCCGACAGCCGAGTCGTGCCGGAATTGCTGACCCAGCAAGAGCCCGGCGAGCTGTTTGTGATCCGTAACGCCGGCAATATCGTGCCGTCCTACAGCCCGCATCCGGGCGGGGTTTCGGCCACGGTGGAATACGCGGTTGCCGTGCTCGGTGTGACCGACATTGTGATTTGCGGGCATTCGGATTGCGGCGCGATGACCGCGATCGCCCAGTGCAAATGCATGGATCACCTGCCGGCCGTCAGCGGTTGGCTGCAGCATGCCGAGTCGGCGAAAGTGGTGAATGAAGCGCGAGCGCATGCCAGTGATGCGGCGAAGTTGAGTTCGATGGTGCGCGAAAATGTCATCGCGCAACTGGCGAATATTCAGACGCATCCGAGCGTGCGCCTGGCCCAGGAGAAAGGCCTGCTGAATCTGCATGGCTGGGTGTACGACATCGAGACGGGATCGATCGATGCGCTGTCGTCGGATCGGCGCACGTTTGTGCCGTTGGCGGAACAGCCGGCGACGTGTGCGGTTTACGCAAACAGCGCTGACGCAGCCTGAAACACCCCTGTAGGAGCTGCCGAAGGCTGCGATCTTTTGATCTTGATCTTAAAAAACAAGATCAAAAGATCGCAGCCTTCGGCAGCTCCTACAGGAAGCGAATCGTGTCGATGGGGGTTAGCGTTTTACGCTGAGGTCGATTTGGCTCATGCGGCTGCGCACCGTGAACACGCCATCCCCCGAAAGAATCGCGCTGCGCGCAAACAAGCGCCCACTCTCCCAGTTCGAAAGCCCCAGCTCCGGCTTGTTCAGCGCGTACTGCCCATCGACCCAACGGGTGATGCCATTGCCCACAAACGGCGCATTCACCGCGTTGTAAAAACGCTCTTGAACCGCCGCATCTTCACTGATCAACGACACCGTGAACTGCGGGCTATAGCGGTTGAACAGCGCAATTGCCTGATCCAGATCGTCAACGATCATCAGGCTGACTTCCGGGGTTTCTTCCCACTCCCACTCGCGGCCCAATGCCGATTGCGCCAGCGGTTCAGCCAAGGCTTCAGTCTGATAACCCTCGGCGCGATACACCTCGACCGTCGCGTTCTGCCATTCACTCGGCAGGCAACTGTCACTGCCCTCGACGATGTGCAATTTGCAGCCCTGACCGCGTGCGGTGCCGGCCTGCTGCAACGCATCGAGGAACAGCGGCACCAATTCTGCCGCACGCTCACGCTGGATCAGGCAGACGTTCAGCGTGTTGCACACTTTGCGATCCAGCGAATTCCGCACCACCGCGGCGAAGCGTTTGGCATCGGCGTGACGATCGGCAATCAGCCACGCCCCGCCCGTACCGTGCAGGCTGACGGCGGTGCCGGCCTGCTGGGCGATGCTGCCCAATTGACTCACCGCACGGCCCGAGCCGCGCGCCACGGCCAGCGACAAACGCCGATCGGCAAACATCGCCCAACCGGCGGCGTGGTTGACGCTTTCCACCAACGACACCGCACCGGCCGGCAAACCTGCCTCGGCCAGCGCTGGATTCAAGGCGTGGGTGACGATGGCTTGCGCGGTGCCCAAGGCATCGCTGCCAATGCGCAGCACGGCGGTGTTGCCGGTGCGCAATACGCCGGCTGCGTCGGCGAACACGTTCGGTCGACCTTCAAAGACAAATGCGACGATGCCCAGCGGTGAGACCACTTGCTCAACTTTCCAGCCATCGTGCTCGACGCTGCTGATGACTTTGCCGCGCGTCGCGGCGGCATCACGCCAGGCGCGCAGGCCGGCGATCATGTCGCGGCGCATGCGCTCATCGGCGAGCAATCGGGTGGTGGAACGGCCGCGGGACTTGGCACGTTCGATGTCGGCCAGGTTCGCCGCTTCGATCTGCGCCCAGCACTCTGCGGTTTCCAGACGCTGTGCGAACAGGTCGAAAAACTGGCTGATGGCTTCATCAGAGACTGCCGACAACGCAATGAAAGCCGAGGCCGCGCGTTCGATCGCCACCGAGGCGGCTTGTTGATCGACCACGGGAATCAGCAGCAACTCGCCACTCACCTGCTCGACCAGCAGGTGGTCTCCGGGCTGAAACCGCGCGGCCAGTTCGGGGCTGACCACGGTGACGCGGTTGCCAGCGAAAGGGATCGGGGTGCCAGCGACGAGACGTTCGAGTGCAAGAGACATGAAGCGGATTCACCATGCAGGGAGCGGCCGGAAAATGTATAGGAACACCCTCCCCGCAGGCAACACAAAACCCTTGTAGGAGCAGAGCTTGCTCGCGAAGACGGCTTATCAGGCAACGGGTTTGTTGAATGTCAGGACGCTTTCGCGAGCAAGCTTTGCTCCTACAGATTGAGGTGTTTGGGTTAGAACACTGACCAGCCAATTCTGGCGCTTAGCATCTCCAGCGCCGCCATCCCCGCCAGCGAGTTACCCGCAGCATTCAGCTCCGGCGACCACACGCACACCGTGAATTGCCCCGGCACCACCGCGACAATCCCGCCACCGACGCCGCTCTTGCCCGGCAAACCCACGCGATAAGCAAAATTGCCCGCCTCGTCATACAGCCCACTGGTGGCCATGATCGAGTTGACCTGCTGAGTCTGTCGCCGCGCGAGAATCTGCTCGCCGCTGTGTTTGCAAAAACCGTCGTTGGCCAAAAAGCAAAACGCCCGAGCCAGATCGATGCAGTTCATCCGCAGTGCGCAGTGGCTGAAGTAACTGCGCAGCACTGCTTCAACGTCGTTGTGAAAGTTGCCGAACGATTGCATCAGATACGCCATCGCCGCATTGCGCGCGCGGTGCTGGTATTCGGACTCGGCGACTTTGCCGTCGATCATGATCTGCGGGTTGCCCGACAGGCGCCGCACGAAATCACGCATCGACAGGGTCGGCGCGGCGAAGCGCGACTGGTTGATGTCGCAGATCACCAACGCACCAGCATTGATGAACGGATTGCGTGGTCGGCCGCGTTCGAACTCCAGCTGCACCAGCGAGTTGAACGGCTGGCCTGACGGCTCATGACCCAGACGTTCCCAGATCGCTTCGCCGGAATGTTCGATGGCCTGCACCAGGCTGAACACCTTGGAAATACTCTGCACCGAGAACGGCGTGTCGGCGTCGCCGGCGCAGTACATTTCGCCGTCATTGCCGTACACAGCGATGCCCAATTGATTGGCCGGCACAGTGCCGAGGGCGGGGATGTAGTCAGCCACCTTGCCCTGTCCGATCAGAGGACGGACAGCGTCAAGGATCTCGTTCAACAGCGCTTGCATGCCGGGTTCCGAAGTCTCGCCCCATGGGATTGCGGGGACACTGGGGCTAGACGTTGCGCGGGCAAATCAGATCACACCTCACTGACACCCTGATGAACAAAATGTGGGAGCGGGCTTGCTCGCGAAGGCGGTGTGTCAGCCACATCAGTGCAATGTGTGCCGACGCCTTCGCGAGCAAGCCCGCTCCCACAGGGGATTGGGGGATGGCTGGGGAGTCAGTGTGCGCGGTCGAGGCCGGCGAGCAAGGCGCTGTCGCGGCTGTAGATGTCTGGCGCATAGCGCACGTGGCCGTCGCTGCCGACTTGCGCCGTCCAGTAGGTCATCAGGATCGGCACCGGCGCAGATAGACGAAATTCGTGAGTCGTCCCGGTCGCCAACAGCGTTTCGGTGCGGGCCTTTTCCGACGGGCTCAGCAACAAATCCCGCAGCTGCATTGGGTGCTCGACCCGCACGCAACCTGAGCTGAACGCACGCGGCCCCTTGTCGAACAGCGCCTTGCTCGGCGTGTCATGCAGATACACCGAGAACGGATTGGGAAAACGAATGACCATCTGCCCCAGCGGATTGCGCGGGCCGGCGTCCTGACGCAAAAGGATGTTGCCGGGATTGTCCCAGTCGACATCCGCCGCAGCCAAAGGCTGGCCGTTGGCATCGAGCACTTGCAGATTCTGGCGGCTGAGGAAAGTCTGATCCTTGCGGATCGCCGGCAGTTTGTCTTCTTTCCAGATGGTCGGCGGCACCGTCCAGGTCGGGTTGAGGGTCAGGCGCGTGACGCGGGATTTCAGCAGCGGCGTCTGCCGCTCGGCGCGTCCGACCTGGGTGCGGGTCTGCCACACCGGTTGGCCGCCCTGATACAAAGTCAGTTCAGCAGCGGCGACGTTGACCAGCAACCCATCCGGTTCCATGTCCTGCGCCATCCAGCGGAAACGTTCGAGGTTGACCCGCAGCTGTTCGCGGCGAGTCAGCGGGCTGATGTTGAGTTCGGCAATCGTCCCCGGCCCGACCACGCCGTCGGCCTGCAACGAATGGTTGGCCTGAAAACTTTTCACCGCCTCGACCAGCACGCCCTCGTAAGCGTTGCCGGGCGTGCTGCCGGCGTGGGCCAGATAGCCTTCGCTGTACAGACGCTGCGCCAGTTCCGGCACGCGTTTGTCTTCCATGTCCGGACGCAGCAACGGGCCATTGCCGACCGATTGCCACTGCGGCAAGGCCTTGAGACGTTGTGCGGCGTAGAGGTGACGCAGGCTCTGATACTGCGCGAGGTGTGGACGCGCGCGATCGAAGGCGCCGGGAATGTCCTGCATGCCCGGCACGGCAATCGCCAACAATTCCGCCTGACGGTCACGCGGGGTGTCATCGGCATGCCACAGCGGCTCGAAGTGCGACTGCAACAGGCTGCCGTAATGCAGATCCTGCAGGGCTTGCAGGTAGTAGCGGCTGATGTCGATGTCGGCGCAGAGTTCGCCATCCTGCGGAGGAATGCTCGCTACTGGGTAGCGTTTTGGATTCAGGCCATCGTCGGCCAACAGCGGCAATTGCGCTTGTAAAGCCTGCAAACGTCCGGATTCACTGGCCCACACTGGCATCCAGTCCTGCTGTTCATAGAACGCCTGCAACTGGGTCAACGCCGCCACGCTCAGACGCGCGGCAATCGCCGGACAGGCCTGCGGCAGACTGATCAAAACAGCCTGCAACGGACTCTGCGGTTCGACCGGCAACTCGGCCGGTGGCGTCGGCAGCGTCTGCAAGGGCGGCAGCGGCTCATCGGCACAAGCGACAAACGGCGCAGCGAGCAAACAAATGCTCAAGTAGCATGCGTACTTTTTGAACAACTGCTTTACTCCAATCCATGGCCGTCCAGATGACGGTCAACCTTACATCAGGTGTGCTGAACAGTCAGGCTCGATCTTCGGGCGTGGCGGTTATGACTGGGAGTCAGGAGCCAAAGTGCCAAATGAGTAGCAAGTGAGGACACTTTATAAATGTTGACGTTTTTGCGCCGACTTCTGCTGTCCACCGCGACCCTTGTCGCTGTGACCAGTCCAGTTTTTGCCGCCGGCAAACCATCGCCGGTTCTCTACAACAGCCTCGCCCACGCCGCGCCAGAACTCAATCCCCAGGCGCTGAAAGGTGCATTAAGCGCCATGCAATGCGCGGTCAATAATGGGGCGAAGCCGTCCCGCCACCTGGCCGTCATCGATTATTCGCAACCGTCCACAGAACGCCGCTTGTGGATTTTCGACCTGAGCAAACAGAAGTTGGTTCTACGCGATTTGGTGGCGCACGGTTCCAACTCCGGCGAAAACTTCGCCACGCAGTTTTCCAACCGTGAAGGCAGTTACCAATCCAGCCTCGGTCTGTTCCGCACCCAGGAAAGTTACAGCGGCGCCCACGGTTATTCGTTGCGCATGGACGGTCTGGAACCGGGCTTCAATGACATGGCCCGCGATCGCGCGATCGTCATTCACGCCGCCAGTTATGTGAATCCGTTGTGGAGCAAGAAACAGGGACGCATCGGCCGCAGCCAGGGTTGCCCGGCGGTTCGGCCGCAGATTGCCAAGCAAGTGATTGATCGACTGAAGGATGGCCAGTTCATGTTTTCCTGGTACCCGGATCAGCGCTGGCTGAAATCCTCGCCGTACCTCAACTGCCAGCCGCAGCAGGTGGCGAGCATCCTCAGCACCCACGCGAGCTAACCAACACAAATCCCCCTGTAGGAGCTGCCGAAGGCTGCGATCTCTTGATTTTGACTGTTAAAAACAAGATCAAAAGATCGCAGCCTTCGGCAGCTCCTACAGGGGTGTGTTTCATTACAACTTTGTCATTCAGCTGTCGGTTTGCCGTGCGGATCGCTCGGTAGCCTGATGTTGTCCCGGCGCTAACGCCGATCAACACCAACCACTGAGTGACTGACCATGAAAACCCTCCTGCTCGCCCTTACCACCCTCCTCGCCACCGGCTCCGTGTTCGCCGCGAACATGCCCGACACCGCCGTCATCCATGACAAATCCGCCTTCTACGTCAATCTGGATGTCGACAAAGTACTCTCCAGCACCGATATTTCTCAGGCCTGCGGTGTGGTTCCGGCGCAACTCAACTACCTCGACCATCAGGGCCGCGAACATGTGCTGAACTATGACGTGCAAGGCAGCGGCTGCATCAATGACCATTGAGAGTGATCGATGAATATTCTGGTTGTCGAAGACGAACCCAAGGCCGGCAATTACTTGCTCAACGGCTTGCAGGAACTCGGCTACAGCGTAAGCCTGGCGCGCAACGGCGCCGATGGTTTGCACCTGGCGCTGGAACACAGCTTCGACGTGATCGTGCTCGATGTGATGATGCCGAAAATGGATGGCTGGGAAGTCCTGCGCCGACTGCGCAAGGAGGCCGACACGCCGGTGCTGTTCCTGACTGCCCGCGACGACATCGCCGACCGCGTCAAAGGCCTCGAACTGGGCGCGGACGATTACCTGATCAAACCGTTTTCCTTCGCCGAACTGGTGGCGCGTCTGCGCACCCTGACCCGACGCGGGCCGATTCATGAAGATGAACAACTGCAAGTCGCCGACCTGCAAATCGACGTGCTCAAACGCCGAGTGAGTCGCGGCGGAGTGCGCATCACCCTGACCAATAAAGAGTTCGCCCTGCTGCAACTGTTCGCCACGCACACCGGGCAAGTGCTCGCGCGTTCGCTGATCGCGTCGCGGGTGTGGGACATGAATTTCGACAGCGACACCAACGTGGTCGATGTCGCCGTACGCCGCTTACGGGCGAAAATCGATGACCCGTTCCAGCTCAAGCTGATCCACAGCGTGCGCGGCATCGGCTACCGTTTTGACACGCAGCCATGAGCGCGAAACGTACGTATTCCCTGACCCTGCGCCTGGCGCTGGTGTTCGCCCTGCTCGCCTTTGCGTCGCTGGCCGGGCTCGGCGCGGCGCTGTACAGCGAGCTGGAAGAACAGCTGATTCGCCGCGACGACATTTCGCTGGTCAGCCGCGTCGACCAGTTGCGCACCTTCCTTAACGACAGTAACACCCTCGAGCTGATCAAGAATAAACCGGCGCTGTTCCAGAACATGCTCGGCAACCGCGAGGCACTGCTGACCATCGGCGCGCCGGGTGAACCGCCATTGCTGGTGGTCAATCCGGGCAACCTGACCACGCCGACATTGCCAGCGGTGCCGATCAATCACACGATGACGCTGAACGATGTACAGCATCTGCCGAACGTTAACGGCGTACCGTTTTCGGCGGTGGCGGCTGAGATCGACTCTGGTGAACTGGGCAATCTGCAAGTCAAAACCGGACGCCTGATGAGCGAACGCACGGCGATGCTCGCCAATTATCGTTTGAGTGTTTATGGCCTGGCGACGTTGGCGGCGCTGCTGCTCGCGGTGATTGGTTGTTTGCTGGTGTATCGCGGTTTGCTGCCGTTACGCCGATTGGCCAAGCACGCTCATGGCATCGGTGTCGGCAATCTCGGCGAACGCCTCGACAGCCAGGGCGCGCCTCGGGAATTGCTGCCGATGATCGATGCGTTCAACGCCATGCTCGATCGCCTCGCCAAAGGTTTTGCGCAGTTGAGTCAGGTGTCCACCGACATGGCTCACGAACTGCGTACGCCGATCAATAACCTGCTCGGCGAAACCCAGGTCGCCCTGCATCAGAACCGCAGCATCGAAGCCTATCAACAGTTGCTCGCCTCCAATGTCGAAGAGCTGGAACGGCTGACGCGGATGCTCGACAACATGCTGTTTCTTGCGCGCACTGATCCGGCGAGTGCGCTGAGCCAGCGTCAGGAACTGGATGCGGCGGACGAGATGCAGCGCATTGCTGATTATTTTGAAGGGTTGGCGGCGGATGTGGGCGTGTGCATTGAGGCGCGTGGCAGCGGTGTGATCTGGGCGGAGCCAATGTTATTGCGGCGTGCGCTGGCGAACCTTTGCGCGAATGCGATCAAGTACGGTGCAGCGGATTCGACAGTGCAGGTTGAAGCGATCGCTGAGCCTGAGGGCAGTTATCTGCGGGTGCGCAACCACGGCGCGACCATTGCGCCTGAGCATCTGGCGCGGTTGTTTGAGCGCTTTTATCGCGTGGATCAGTCGCGCGAGCGTTCGGCACAATCGAATGGTTTGGGCCTGTCGATTGTTGCGACGATCATGCAGTTGCATCAGGGCCGGTACAGCGCCAGCAGTGCGGATGGCGTGACCTGTTTCGAACTGTTCTTCCCCGCCCGCCAAACCCGAGACTAACGATCACCGCCATTCCCCTGTGGGAGCGGGCTTGCTCGCGAAGGCGGCGTGTCAGTCAGCACAGTGTTGCCTGATTCACCGCTTTCGCGAGCAAGCCCGCTCCCACAGTTGAACTGCGTTCGGCTTATGATCAATGCCATGAACGCTATTGCCGTGGCTACCGCGAAGGTGGTGTGTAAACCACTGGCAATTGCTGCTGCCGGCGCCTCCGTCGGATCCCCCGCCGCCAGTGCAAACACCGCGCCCATCACCGCCGCCCCGGTGATCAAGCCCAGATTACGCGCCAGCCCCAGCAACGCCGAGACCACTCCGCGCTGATCCTGACTTACGCCGGCCATCAACCCGGTGTTATTGGCTGCCTGAAACAACGCATAGCTGACCGCAACCATCGCAATCGGCAACACGTACGCAAACACGCCAAGGCTCATCGGCAACGACGCCAACAAGCCACAACCACAAGCCAAGCCCAGCAACGCACCCGGCACGATCCGGCGCGCGCCAAAGCGATCCACCAGACGCCCGGCCGGCACACCGCCAAACGCCGCCAACAACGGCCCGATCGACAACACCAATCCGACCGTGGCGCTGCTCAAACCCAAACCTCGGCTCAAGTAAAACGGCCCAAACACCAATGTGGTCATCATCACGGTAGTCACCAATAACGTCAGCAAGAGGCTGCTGCTCAATCGCCGGTCGGCAAACAGCGACAAGCGAATCAAAGGCACTTTGACTCTCATCTCGATAAAAACAAACAGCCCCGCACCGCACGCGCTGACCAGCAACAACGGCAGGGCAAGGCCTGTCAGCGTCATCGCCAGCGCATAAGCTGCCAGCGTCAACACCAGCACCCCGGTGCCGAAATAATCAAAGGCAACCCGTGTGCTGATCGCTCGATCTGCCGGCAGATAGCGGTACACCAGCCACGCATTAAGCAAACCCAGCGGTACGTTGAGCAGAAAAATCGAATGCCAACCGAGATGCGCCATCAACAACCCGCCCAGCGACGGCCCGAGGGTGGTGCCGGTCGCTGACATGGTCGCCAACAAACCCATCGCACTGCCCGCGCGCGACTTCGGCACCGCATCGGCCACCAGCGCGACGGTCAAGGCAAACATGATCGCCGCGCCAACGCCTTGCACCGCTCGCGCGCCGATCAGCCAACCCAGTCCCGGTGCCAACGCACAACACAACGAGGCCGCGGTGAAAACGCCGATGCCGATCAACAGCAATCGGCGCCGACCGATGCCGTCGCCCAGCCGCCCGACGCTGACAATCAGCGTGGTGACTGTCAGCAGGTAAGCCAGAACGATCCACTGCACCTGTTGGAACGTCGCATCAAACGCCGCCGCCAGCATCGGTAAGCCGGCATTGGCAATGCTGGTGTCCAGCGACGGCATCAACATCGACAGGGCCAGACTGGTCAACGCCCAGCGGGCTGAAGTGTTCAGGGGTTCTCGGGGCATCGTGCGTTCACTTGGCAGAGGTGATGCTGCATAGCCTGAGCCTCGACAATACAAGGCACAAGACGCATGCTTTGCACTCGATACCTGCATGGAACGCCATGTCATGTCCGCACCCGATCTGAACCTGTTGATCACCCTCGACGTGCTGCTGCGTGAAGGCAGCGTCGCCCGCGCGGCCAAGTGCCTGCGATTGAGTCCTTCGGCGATGAGTCGCGCCCTGGCCCGTCTGCGCGAGACCACCGGCGATCCGCTGCTGGTGCGGGCCGGTCGCGGTCTGGTGCCGACGCCGCGTGCGTTGGAATTACGCGAACGCGTCAGTCATCTGGTGCAGGAAGCCGAGGCGGTTTTGCGCCCTGCCGAGGTGCTCGACCCAAGCCGTTTACAACGCACCTTTACCCTGCGCAACACCGACGGTTTTGTCGAAACCTTCGCCGCCGCCCTGCTCGCACGCATCGTTGAAGAAGCGCCCGGCGTGCGCCTGCGCTTTGTGCAGAAGGCCGACAAGGACAGCACGCCGCTGCGCGAGGGCCGCGTCGATCTTGAAACCGGCGTGATCGACGACAGCACCGACCCGACGCTGCACAGCCGCATTCTGTTTCAGGATCACTGGATCGGTGTGGTGCGTGAGGGGCATCCCTTGAGTTCGGGAAAAGTCAGCAGCAAGCGTTTTGCCGGTGGCGAGCACATTCTGATCTCACGACGCGGGCGCAGCAGCGGCCCGGTAGACGAAGCGCTGCTCGCGCTCGGGCTGACGCGGGACATCGTCACCTCGTTCGGCGGTTTTTCGGCGGCGCTGACGCTGGTGCGTGAATCGGATTTGATCGCCACTGTCCCGGAGCGCCACACCAGCAAATTGCGCAGCGGCCTGCACAGTTTCGCTCTGCCCTTCGAGATGCCGCCGATCAGCGTCTCAATGCTTTGGCATCCGCGCATGGACGCTGATCCGGCACACCGCTGGTTGCGCGATTGTGTGCGTCAAGTCTGCGCCTAACGCGCGTCGCCACCGGCCGGTTTGTAGAAAAGGAATTTTTTCGTTTCGGCGGTTTTGCGGTATTCCTTGGCCCAGCTCGGGTGGACGTTGCGGTCGTGGAAGTACAGCGCGCCGCGGGTGCGATCCGGGAGTTGCCGGTTGAGCGCTTTGCCGGCGATTTCCTTGGCCAGCGCGTATTCGGAGTCCTCCTTGACCTGATCGGCCTTGCCATCGCACCACCAGGAAAACTGGCAGCTCTTGGTTTCCGATCCTTGTTTGACCACTGCGCATACGGTGTCGGGGAAACCTTCGTGGCCGAGTCGATTCATCACCACGCTGGCCACCGCTTCCATTTCCGGGGTGTCCTTGCCCTTGGCTTCCCAGTAGATACTGCGCGCCAGGCAGGTCAGCGGATCATCCAGCGGTGCAGCGCCGGCTGGGTCGACCGCTTGCGCCTCGGTCGGGGTAATCGCTTCGGCTTTCGGCGCCGGTGCGCTGCTGACTTTGTCCGCCGCTTTCTCCTCCAGCACCTGCGCTTTCTCTTCAGCCTTCGCCTTGATCGGGGCCTGATCGGTGGCCCATGCGGAGCCCGCCAACAGGATGCAAACCAAACAGCCAGCCAAGCCTTTAAATCCCATGTCAGTTCTTCCGGCAGCGCCCGCTAAGGGCAACGTGTTGCGTGGGTGAGACGCCCGGCTCCCGGGGTCTTCGGTGAGTGTAGACGGCAAAACGCCAGACAAAGTTGCGCAGAAAAAACCGTCGAATGAAGAAAAAGACATTGCACCCACCGGGGGCCTTTCGCGCATCATGGGCGCATTCAGCTCAAGGGAGATTTCCATGCGCTTCATGCCATTCGTTTTACGTTGTGCCGCGTTGTCCGCTGGCGTTGTGTTGGCCATCCCGGCGCTGGCCAGCGATGAATCGCAACTGATCGAGTCGATCAACAGCTACCGCAGCCAGCCGCAACGCTGCGGTTCGCAAGCCTCCAATGAGCTGCCGCCGCTGTCGGCCGATCCCCGCTTGCGCCTGCCGGCCAGTGGCGCTGTGGATTTGCAGCAAGCCATGGCCAGCGCCAGTTACCCGATGGTCAATGTGCAGGCGATCACGCTGAATGGCCCGCGCGATGCGGCGTCGGCGATGCAGGCGATTCAGGAGAGTTTTTGTCAGGTGGTGCTCGATCCGCAGTTCGTCGATGTCGGTGTCAGCCGCGCCGATCGCGATTGGCGCATCGTGCTGGCGCGACCGCTGTTGTCGGCCAAACTCGGCGATGCGCAAAGTGAAGGGCAAAAACTGCTGGAGCAACTCAACGTCGCCCGCAGTCAGCCGCGTCAGTGCGGTGGTCAGGCCTTCGCCGCTGCCGCACCGTTGGCCTGGAATGCTGCGCTGGGCACGATTTCCCAGGATCACAGCCGCGACATGGCCAACAACAATTATTTCGACCACAAGGATCGCGACGGCCGCACCCCCGGCGACCGCGCTGAACTGGCCGGTTACAGCGGTCAACTGGTCGGCGAAAACATCGCCGCCGGCCAAGACACCGTGCGCAAAGTCGTCGACGGCTGGATCGCCAGCCCCGGCCACTGCGCCAACCTGATGAACCCACAATACAAAGAACTCGGCGCCGCCTACGCCACCGACCCGAAAAGCAGCGCAGGCATCTACTGGACCGCCATGTTCGGCGCGCAGTAACTCCGCGTCCTCAAACACCGCAAAATCCGTAGGAGCAGAGCTTGCTCGCGAAGGCGTCTATCCAGTCGAAATATGCATTGACTGTATTTACGCCTTCGCGAGCAAGCTCTGCTCCTACAGGGGGTTCAGGGGTCATCAATTTGATCAATCGTGCGGTCATTCAAACTGATTGGACGCGCCTTTCTGGCGCTCTTACTCTGCGCCGCCATTGCAGCCAACTAGACTCATCGGCGTGGCGCTGCACAACCGGCTGATCCGCCACGCCCCCATGCATAACCAGGGCAGAACAGCATGATCGTCCGACCCAAGATTCATCCCATTGCCATCCTGTTCACCCTCAAGGGTTCGATCGCCAAACGCATCGCGTTGCGCGCGCTGATGATCACGCTGTTGGCGTCGGCCATTGTGCTGGTGGAAATCCTCCATCCGAGCTATTTCGCCAGTGTCAGCGCGACGCCGTTTACGCTGCTCGGTTTGTCGCTGTCGATCTTCATGAGTTTTCGCAACAACGCCTGTTATGACCGCTGGTACGAAGCGCGCAAGGCGTGGGGCGAGGTGATCGTGCACATTCGTTCGATCATTCGCGAAACCCACGGCATCCGTGACTCCGCCGAGCGCAAGCCGTTGCTGCTCAATCTGTGTGGCTTCGCCCATGCGCTGAACGCCCGGTTACGTAAAGAAAGCGAAGCGGATGCCAGCAGCCAATGGGTCATGCCCAAGCCCGATCCGCAGACGCCCGACTACAGCGGGCGAATTCTGCAAACAGTTGGCCAGCAGTGTTCCGACTTGCATCAAAACGGTGAGCTGACGGAGTGGCGCTACATGCTGCTCGCCAATCACCTGACCAGCCTGACCCAAGCGCAGGCGGTGTGCGACCGGATCAAAACCACGCCGCTGCCGTTTCCCTACACGCTGTTGCTGCATCGCACGATTTATCTGTTCTGCATCCTGTTGCCCTTCGCCATGGCCGAACCGTTGGGCTGGTTGACGCCACTGTTCACGGCGATTGTCAGCTATACGTTTTTTGGCCTCGACGCGATTGCCGATGAGCTGGAAGACCCCTTTGGCCGCGACGAGAATGATCTGCCAACGGATGCGCTGGTGCGCACGCTGGAGCGCGATATTCTCTGGGAGCTCGGCGCAGAAATGCCGCCGGCGCTTAAGCCTGTGGACTATGTCTTGAGCTGACCCCAAATTTCCCCAAACACCCCAATATAGACGAGCACCACAAAACCCTTGTAGGAGTGAGCCTGCTCGCGAAAGCGGATTGCCAGCCAACATCGTTGTCGCCTGACTTGCCGCGATCGCGAGCAGGCTCACTCCTACTGTTGTGTTTTTTGCAGGGCTTTGAAGAGTTCGCTGTCCGCCAGACGCTGCGCATCGGCCACTTTGCCGGCGGTCGATAAGCCTTTAAACACTTCCGATTGGACGAATACGCCCTCAGATGAGATCGTCGCGCCCTGCACCCTTGGTGCGCTGTACGCATCTGCGTCAATACTCCACCCAGAAATCCCATCGAGCAGGTGCCGTCCTGGACATCAAACAACTCAAATTCCTGATCGCACTGGACGAAACCCGTCACTTCGGTCAGGCCGCCGCCCGCTGCCACATCACTCAGCCGACCCTGTCGATGCGCCTGCGCAATCTCGAAGAGGAGCTGGATCTGGTGCTGGTCAACCGTGGTCAGCGCTTTGAGGGGTTCACCGAGGCTGGCGAGCGCGTACTGGCTTGGGCCCGGACGTTGCTGGCGGCGCATGATGGTTTATTCGCCGAAGCCGCAGCCTGTCGCGGGCAACTGGTCGGCAGTTTGCGCCTCGGCCTGGTGCCGCTGAGCAGCTTCAATCCGGTCGATTATATTCAGCGATTGTCAGGGTCTTATCCCGAGTTGAAGTTCAGCCTGTCCTCGCTCAGCTCCGATGAGATCATCGCCAGTCTGGGCAACAATCAGCTGGACTTGGGCGTGTGCTATCTCGATCACGTCAATCCGGCCTATTTCGAGTTCTTCGAGATCGGTCAAACCCGCGTCGGATTGCTCTACGACAACCGGCATTTCCAGTTCGAAGGCACTCAGATGAGTTGGGAAGAAGCCGCGCAATTGCCGCTGGGCATGATCACCACCGGCATGCATTACCGCAAATCCATCGACCTGAGTTTTCGCAGTCGCGGCTTGAGTCCGCAGCCGATCATGGAGAGTGATTCGACCTATCAGTTGTTACAGGCGATTCACCAGGGTTTCTGCTGCGCAATCATGCCGCTGGACAGCGGAATGGAGGAGCCGATTGAACACCTGTCGTTCATGACCCTGCCGGACGCCAGCGTGCTCGCACCGTTGGGGATGGTGATGCGCAAGACCGAACCGCGTTCGGCGATTGCTGAAAAATGTTTTGCTGAAGCGCGAAAGATGCTTGAGCAAGAGTCGCCGCACTGACAAAGATTGAATGCAAAACTTGTGGTGAGGGGATTTATCCCCGTTGGGTTGCGCAGCAGCCCCAAAAGAATCTGGGCCTGCTTCGCAGTCCAACGGGGATAAATCCCCTCGCCACAGAATCACCTTGCGACTTGAGTGTTCAAGATATTTCACATTGATCGTTTACACGCCCGCGGATTCCCCCTTACTATCCGGGCACACCGGTCGACGGGTCAGCCCCGACACCGACGTTTTCCGCCAACGGAAACACGCGTTATGAGTACGTATCTACAACAACTAAAATCGTTGAACGTCTCCGCTGTGTGCGCCCTCTGTCATAGGGGCCGCGCATGAATCGTATCGTCAATCTCCCCATGGCCCTGCGCCGTTCCAAGTTGCGTCACTCCGCACGCCCGCCGGATGTCTGCGTTTCTGCCTGATCACGTCTGAAAAACGTGTAGGCCTTTTCTCTTTCGATATCCCTGCCAGGACACCTGGGCTTTCGCCCATTACTGTCTCTTGGCCCGAATCTGCGCGCCTGTGCGGCGCAACTCTGAGTGATTGCCATGAAATTCGCAGCGATTGAAGACGCACGCCTGTTCCTCGACCAAAACCCTGATATCGACATGATCGAGCTGTTCATTCTCGACGCCAACGGAGTGCCGCGCGGCAAGCTGTTGCACCGTGAAGAACTGCTCGCCGTTTACGAAAGTGGTCGGCCGCTGCCAAGCACCATCCTCGGTCTGACCGTGCAAGGTGAAGACGTTGAAAACTCCGGTCTGGTCTGGGACGTCGGCGATATCGACTGCCGCGCCTATCCGTTGGAAGGCAGCCTGGTGCGCCTGCCGTGGCGGCAGATTCCGACCGCCGCCGTGCAAGTCAGCATGCACCCGAAAGAAGGCATGCCAGCGAGCATCGCCGACCCGCGTCACCTGCTGATCAAGGTTATCGACGGCCTCAAAGCCGAGGGTTATCACCCGGTGATGGCCTGCGAGCTGGAGTTCTATCTGCTCGACGCCAAACGCGATCACAACGGTCGTCCGCAACCGGCACTGGATGCCGACGGTGGGCGACCGCGACACACACAGGTCTACGGTTTACGCGAGCTGGAACAGATCGAACCGTTCCTCGCCGACCTCTACAGCGCCTGCAAACTGCACGGTATTCCGGCGCGCACGGCGATCTCCGAATACGCCCCGGGCCAGGTGGAAATCACCCTCGAACACGGCGATGCGCTGGAAGCGATGGATCAGGCTGTGCGTTACAAACGTCTGGTCAAAGCGGTCGCACACAAGCACGGCATGCAAGCGACGTTCATGGCTAAACCGTTCGATGATCTAGCCGGCACGGGCATGCACATGCACGTCAGTCTGGCGGATGCCGAGGGGCGCAATCTGTTCGCTTCCGAAGACCCGGCCGGCACGCCGCTGCTGCGCACGGCGATTGGCGGCATGCTCGCGTCGTTGCTCGACACGCTGCTGATGTTCTGCCCGAACGCCAACTCGTACCGCCGCTTCCAGGCCAACAGTTACGCACCGTTGGCGCCGACCTGGGGCGTCGACAACCGCACCGTCAGCCTGCGCGTACCGGGTGGCCCGGCCAATACCCGCCACATCGAACACCGCATCTGCGGCGCCGATGCCAACCCGTATCTGGCAGCGGCGGCGATCCTTGCCGGCATTCATCGCGGCATCAGTGAAAACATTGAGCCGGGCGCACCGGTTGAAGGCAACGGTTATGCGCAGGCGAAGGAATTGCTGCCGACTGATTGGCTGACCTCGTTGCAGGCGCTGGAGAAATCGGCGTGGGCGCGGGATGCCTTGGGGCAGGAGTTTCTTGGGGTGTATCTGGCGGTGAAGCGTGCCGAGTATCGGCAGTTCATGGCTGAAGTGGGTGAGCAGGATTGGCGTTGGTACCTGACCGAAGCCTAAACCCTCACCCCTCCCCCCTCCCCCCTGTGGGAGCGGGCTTGCTCGCGAAGGCGGAGTGTCAGTCACTAGAAATATTGAATGTGCTGACGCCTTCGCGAGCAAGCCCGCTCCCACAAGGGGATTGCGTACGAACTCGAATTTGTGTGGACACTGACATGACCGAACGCTGCAATTCCTACTACAACGCCACCCTCAACCAGGACACCGACTACCCGACCCTGCAAGGTCGGCACACGGTCGACGTGGTGATCATTGGTGGTGGTTTCACTGGCGTTGCCACCGCCGTCGAGCTCGCCGAAAAAGGCCTGAAAGTCGCCATCGTCGAGAGCAACAAAATTGGCTGGGGCGCCACCGGACGTAACGGCGGGCAAGTCACCGGCAGCCTCTCCGGCGATGGTGCGATGCGCAAACAGATGCGCGCGAAACTCGGCGATGACGTCGACGATTTCATCTGGCACCTGCGCTGGCGCGGCCACGAAATCATCAAGCAACGCGTCGAGAAGTACGGCATCAAATGCGACCTCAAACACGGTCATCTGCACGCGGCCTACAAGCCGAGTCACATGCCGGATTTGCGCAACGATTACGAAGAAGCCGTGCGGCGCGGACTGGGCGATGAAGTCAGCCTGCTCGACCGTAGCCAGGTGCGCGATCTGCTGCAAAGCGACCTCTATCACGGCGCAATCAAGAACACTCGCAACATGCACCTGCACCCGCTCAATCTGTGCATCGGCGAAGCGCGGGCAGCGGAAAGTCTCGGCGCGCTGATCTTCGAAAACAGCGAAGTGCTGGAGATCATTCATGGCGATAAGCCTGGTATAAGAACCGCTCACGGCCAGATCGACGCCAAGCAAGTCATGCTCGCCGGCGACGTCTACCACAAGCTCGAACCTGGCAAACTCAAGGGCAAGATTTTCCCGGCCATGGGCGGCATCGTAACCACCGCGCCGCTCGGTGATCTGGCCAAACAGATCAACCCCGAAGACCTCGCGGTCTACGACTGCCGCTTCGTTCTCGATTACTACCGCCTCACCGCCGACGGGCGCTTGCTGTTCGGCGGCGGCGCCAACTACAGCGGCAAGGATTCAAGGGACATCGCCGGCGAATTGCGCCCGTGCATCGAGCAAACCTTCCCGGCGCTCAAAGGCGTGCAGATCGACTACCAGTGGAGCTGCGCGATGGGCATCGTCATCAACCGCATCCCGCAACTGGGCAAACTCTCGGACAACGTCTGGTACTGCCAGGGCTACTCCGGCCACGGCATCGCCACCACGCACATCATGGGCGAAATCATGAGCCGCGCGATCACCGGGCAGATGGAGCAGTTCGACACGTTTGCGGGTTGCCAGCACATTCGTGTACCGATGGGCGATTTGCTCGGGAATCCGATGCTGGCTGCGGGGATGTGGTACTACCAGATGCTTGAAAAGTTGCGTTGAACCGACACCTTCCCTTGTAGGAGCTGCCGAAGGCTGCGATCTTTTGATCTTGTTTTTAGAATCAAAATCAAAAGATCGCAGCCTTCGGCAGCTCCTACAGGAGGCGGCTTCAGTCTTGTAGTTGCTCCACAACAATCCCCAACCGTCGATAATCCTCAACACTCCCCGACGCCAGATGCCGTTCGGTAATCAGCGTATGCAGGCGCGTACAAGGCGCCACCACAAACGGCTCCACCGCGCCCAACTTGTCCGCCGTAGTCACGGCAATCACCCGCGTCGCGCCATCGAGCATCGCCTGCTTCACCGGCACTTCATCAAAATGCAGCGAAGTAATCCCCACCTCCGGATGAATCGCGCAGACGCCGGTAATCGCCAGATCCGCCTTGATCCCCGCCAGCAAGCGCAGCGCCTCATGCCCACCCGCCGACATCGTTCGCGGATTCAACGTCCCGCCTGCCAGAATCACTTTCACACCCTTGAATTCCGCCAGCGCAATCGCCGTCATCGGCGCAGCCGTCACTGCCGTGATCTGGATATCCGCGCGCAGCGACCGCGCGACCTGCAACGTCGTCGAACCCGAATCAAACAGCACAATCTGCCCGTCCTCGACCTGCTGCGCCGCCAGTTGCGCCAGACGGATTTTCACCTCATCGGTCTCATCCAGCCGCGTGAAGTAATCCTTGCCTGAATCTTTCGGACGCGGCAACGCCCCTCCATGAACCCGCTGCACGAGGCCGGCGTTATCCAGCTCGGCGAGGTCGCGGCGGATGGTGTCTTCGGAGACGGCGAAGTGTTGGCTCAACTCGGAGGCCATGACTTTGCCGTCGCGTTCGAGGAGCAGAAGGATTTTTTGCCGGCGCAATGAAGGCAGTTCGGCTGCGGAATGATCGTGCATGGATATGCCTGTTTGTGCTTGTAGTTGCAGGTTTATGCGAGACTAGCGAAACCCTCGAGCAAACACAAACCGGCGGGTATCAATTACTTCGATCATTGCAATCAACAAGGCGAATTTTTTCTTTGCTTTCAGCCTGTTCAGAATGGCCCGACTTTAAAAGGCTCAGGATGAACACCTCATGAATCTCAATTTTGCGTTTGCGTGCATGATCGTCGTGTCGTTTGCGGTGGCTCTCGGTCACGCCTGACAGCATCTCAGACCGACGCCAACAGGTGTTCACGAAGCCATTTGTGCGCCGGATCGCGATGCGCGCGTTCGCCCCAGAACATCGCCATTTCGTAACCGGGCACTGGCAGCGGTGCGTCGACCACTTGCAATGCCGGATTGCCGCGCACCAGACGTGACGGCAACATCGCCACCAGATCGGTGCTGACCAGCACCGACATCGCCATCAGAAAATGCGGCACCGACAGCACCACTTTTCGTTGCAAACCGACCTCTGCCAACGCCTTGTCGGTCACCCCGAAAAACCCTCCGCCCTCCCGCGACACCAGGACGTGTTCCAACGCGCAGAACTGTTTGCGCGTTGGCACGCGCTGCAAATCCGGATGACCGACGCGACCGGCCAGCACATAGCGTTCGGTGAACAATGGCCGCGAGTGCAACTCCAGCGGCGCGTCTTCGCTGATGTGCAGGGCGATGTCGAAGACGCCCTGCTCCGCCTGTTTCACCAACTGCGCAGGTGTCAGATCGATCACGGCCAATCGCGTGCCCGGTGCCTCTTTGCGTAATCCGCTGAGCGCCGGTAACACCACCGTCGTTTCACCGTAATCGGTGGCAGCGACTTTCCAGGTGTGCGTCGCCTGCGCCGGATCAAACGCGCTGGCCGGCGCGACCGCCCTTTCCAACGCCTCCAACGCTTCGCGCAACGGCTCGCGCAATTCATCGGCGCGCACCGTCGGGCGCATCCCGCGCGGCCCGGGCAGCAGCAACGGGTCGCCAAAAATGTCGCGCAACTTGGCCAGATGCACACTCACCGAGGGCTGCGACAGGTTCAGCCGCTGCGCCGCGCGGGTGACGTTGTGCTCGGACAGCAACACGTCGAGGGTGAGCAACAGATTGATATCGAGGCGTCTCAAATTATTCATGGCTATACCAGACATATCAGACATTCATTTCCAATATACCGCTTGAACGCCGATCCTGCCGTCATTCAGCCAACGGAGCTACAACATGAATGTCCTACTGGTCTACGCCCACCCTGAACCGACTTCCCTCAACGGCTCGCTCCGCGACTTCAGCGTCCAGCGCCTGCAAGCCGCCGGCCACACCGTGCAGGTCTCCGACCTCTACGCGATGAATTGGAAAACCACCCTTGACGCCAACGACGCCCCGGAGCGCGACACCACAAAACCGTTCCACGCCTCGCTCGACTCAAAAGTGGCGTACGCCGAAGGCAGCCAAGCCGCCGACATCGCTCGCGAACAGGAAAAACTGCAGTGGGCCGACGCGCTGATTCTGCAGTTCCCGATGTGGTGGTTTTCGATGCCGGCGATCCTCAAAGGCTGGGTCGAACGCGTCTACGCCTACGGTTTTGCCTACGGCGTTGGCGAACACTCCGACAGCCGCTGGGGTGAGCGTTATGGCGAAGGGAAAATGCAAGGCAAGCGGGCGATGTTGATGGTCACCACCGGCGGCTGGGAGTCGCACTACGCTTCACGCGGGATCAACGGCCCGATGGATGATCTGCTGTTTCCGATCCAGCACGGGATTTTGTATTACCCCGGTTTTGAAGTGGTGCCGCCGTTCGTGGTGTATCGCACCAGCCGCATGGATGAGGCGCGCTATGCCGAGACGTGTGAAGAATTGGGGCGGAGGCTGGATGAATTGTGGAGCACGCGGCCGATTGCGTTTCGCCAGCAGAATGCCGGGGAGTACGAGATTCCGGCGTTGACGTTGAAGGATGATGTCGCGCCCGATCAACAGGGTTTTTCCGCGCACATTATTTGATGTTTGCCGCAAACCTTTGGAGGGTATTTGTCCCCGCTGGGCTGCGCAGCAGCGCCAAACCCTGCAAACGGATTTTTCCAGACAGACCGAGTTGTATGGTTTTGGGGCTGCTTCGCAGCCCAACGGGGATAAATCCCCTCGCCACAGGCGTCCGATCGCCCGCAAAGCGATTGAACCTCCTTCCTCCGGACTGCCTCGAAACTCTATAGCGCCCATTCATCGTTAGACGCGGCGCCCTCTTCGAGGAAATCCCGATGAACATTCGATTTCTGTTGCTGATCGCCACGTTCGCCATCATCCCGACTTGCGTCATGGCCGAGGGTTGCGACGTCCAGACCCAATCTTCCAGCGCCTCGGTGCCGGCCATCGAAACCCATAGCTGCTACGAATACGAAGGCATGCCGGTGAATGCCATCGACTGGTCGTGCAGCAACGAAAGCAAAGACATGCTCAGCAGCACAAAAAACAAAGTGGAAAACTGTGCGGATCACTATCAGGCCGCGTGCATCGCGACCATCACTCAGGAATCGCTCGCCAACCCGCACTCCACCAGCAAGGACAAAAACGCCAAGGCGCTAAACATCCCCGACAATGCGCAAGTGACCACGTATTACTACGACGTTGAGCATTTGGCCCAGGCGCGGATTGATTGTGAGAATGGCGGCGGGCAGTGGAAGGCGAAGTAGTTAAACGTTGAAACTTTGATCGCTCGATTTGTGCCCACAAAAAAACCGCATCGCTGCGGTTTTTAGTGTGCTCAGAGTGACTGCCTTAGAAGTTCGCCGGCGTGTTCGCACTGATGATCTCGGCTTCATCGGCGCCGATATTGCGGAACTTGTGCGGTAACGTGGTGGGAAAGTAGTAACCATCCCCCGCGCCCAAAACGCTCACCTGGCCGTCGACGGTCAACTCGACAGTGCCGCGCGTGACCAGCCCGCACTCCTCGCCTTCGGCGTGCACGATCGGCTCTTCACCGGAACTTGCGCCCGGCGCGTATTGCTCGCGCAGCAAGCGCATCTGGCGGCTTGGCACCGAGGCACCGATCAGCAGCAGGCGCAGGCCATGACGGCCGAGATCCGGCTGTTCATTGGCGCGGAAGACGTATTGATGTTCGCGCGGCGGCTGGTCGAAGGTGAAGAAGTCGGCCAGGGACATCGGGATGCCTTCGAGCAGCTTTTTCAGTGAGCTGACGGAGGGGCTGACGCGATTCTGTTCGATCAGGGAAATGGTGGCATTGGTCACGCCGCTACGCCGGGCCAGCTCGCGCTGGGAGAGTTTGTAGCTTTCGCGTACTAGTTTGAGTCGAGAACCCGTATCCATGACAGCCTTATGTGAGAACGACTTAAGGGCGATGGGGGTGGGTGGCGGGTGACGCGCCGAGGGCGCGGATCACGTTGCTCCCGTGTCCCGGAACCGTGAAAGGCGGCTATTAAATCACGTTTGGTGGTGTTGCTCAGCAGGTTCGATGGACGGTGGGGCAAAAGTCCTTCTCGCCTTGGCAATACAGCAAATGTGGGAGCGGGCTTGCTCGCGAATGCGATGTGTCAGGCGACATCTGTATTGGCGGAAATGGCCTCTTCGCGAGCAAGCCCGCTCCCACAATTGGATCTCTGCTGTATCAGTACCAGATGATACGAGAATAAAAACCGGCGCGGTCTTGGCGACCGTCGCCGGGGAGGTAACTTTAGATGCCGAAACGGTCGCGCAGCGAGTAGTACACGGCGCCAAGAGCGGTCAACGGCGCGGAGAACGTGCGGCCGCCGAGCATTGGCATGTGCGGCAACGAGGCGAACGCATCGAAACGCTCGGCATCGCCACGGATCATTTCCGAGATCAGCTTGCCGGCCAAGTGCGAGCACGTCACGCCGTGACCGCTGTAGCCTTGCATGTAATAGGCGTTTTTCTCGATGCGACCGAATTGCGGCATGCGCGACATGGTCAGCAGGAAGTTGCCGGTCCAGCGGTAGTCGATTTTGACGTCTTTGAGCTGCGGGAAGGTCTTGAGAATCTTCGGGCGGATCAGTTGTTCGATGTCGTCCGGTTCACGCGCGCCGTAGACCACGCCGCCGCCGTACAACAGACGGTTGTCGGCAGTCAGGCGGTAGTAATCCAACAGATAATTGCAGTCTTCGACGCAATAGTTGTTGGTGATCAGGCTACGCGCCTGCTTTTCAGTCAACGGTTCGGTGACAACGATCTGCGAGCCACACGGCATGCTTTTCGCCGTGACGCGGTTGTCCAGACCTTGCGGCAGATAAGCGTTGCCGGCGATCAACAGGTACTTGGCGCGCACTTGGCCTTTGGCAGTACGGATAACGTTTGGCTCACCGTATTTGATTTCCACCGCAGCCGACTGCTCGTAGATTTTTCCGCCCAGACGCACGATGGCTGCCGCTTCACCGAGTGCCAGGTTCAACGGATGAACGTGGCCGCCCTGCATGTCGAGCAAGCCGCCAACGTAAGCGTCGGAACCGACTTCGCGACGAATCTCAGCCGCGTCGAGCATCTTCAGGTTGTTGTTGCCATAACGTTCCCAGCCGCGCTTTTGCTCGGCCAGACCGTTGAGTTGTTTCTTGTTCATCGCTGCGAAGATGCCGCCCGGGCGGTAGTCGCATTTGATGTCGTAATCCTTGATGCGCGAACGGATGATGTCGGCGCCTTCGAAAATCATGCTGCCGAGGATCTCTGCGGTCTTGTCGCCATAGCGCGCTTCGATCACGTCGACATCGCGGCTGTAGGAGTTGACCAGTTGGCCGCCGTTGCGACCGCTGGCGCCGTAGCCGACTTTCGCCGCTTCGAGCACCGTCACTTTATAGCCGGCTTCGGTCAGGAACAGCGCCGAGGACAGGCCGGTGTAACCGGCGCCGATGATGCAGACATCGCAGTCCACCGCTTCTTCGAGAATCGGAAAATCGATGACTTCGTTGCGGGTGGCGGCGTAGTAACTGTTGACGTGTTGCTGTTTCATGTTTGTTCTCCGAAGGTCGCCGATCACTGCCGGCGACCGCCGCGGTAAAAGAGTTAGAGCTTGATCCAGGTCGCTTTCAGCTCGGTGTACTTGTCGAACGCGTGCAGCGATTTATCGCGACCGTTGCCCGACTGTTTGAAGCCACCGAACGGTGCGGTCATGTCGCCGCCGTCGTACTGGTTGACCCAGACGCTGCCGGCACGCAAGCCGCGCGCGAAGGTGTGCGCCTTGCTCAGGTTGCTGGTCCAGACACCGGCGGCGAGGCCGAAGATGCTGTCGTTGGCGATCTGCAGCGCTTCTTCAACGGTGTCGAAGGTGATCAGCGACAGCACCGGGCCGAAGATTTCTTCCTGAGCGATGGTCATCGCGTTGGTCACGCCGTCGAACAGCGCCGGTTGCACGTACAGGCCGCCGGTTTCTTCGAGGGTGCGCTGGCCGCCGGCAATCAGCTCGGCGCCCTGCTCGCGACCAATGCTGATGTAGCGCAGCACGTTGTCGAGTTGACGCTGATCGACCACGGCGCCGACGGTGGTGGCTGGATCGAGGGCGTGCCCCGGTTTCCACGCTTGCAGTGCTTCCACCAGCAGCGGAATGAATTGCTCGCGGATCGAACGCTCGACCAGCAGGCGCGAACCCGCAGTGCAGACTTCGCCCTGGTTGAACGCAATGGCGCCGGCCGCTGCTTGTGCTGCCGCGCGCAAATCCGGTGCGTCGGCAAACACCACGTTCGGGCTCTTGCCCCCTGCTTCGAGCCAGACGCGTTTCATGTTGCTTTGGCCGGCATAAATCATCAGTTGCTTGGCAATCGCCGTGGAGCCGGTGAAGGCCAGCACGTCGACGTCCATGTGCAACGCCAACGCTTTGCCGACGGTGTGGCCGAAGCCTGGCAGCACGTTGAACACGCCTTTCGGAATGCCGGCATCCAGCGCCAGTTGCGCGATGCGGATCGCCGTCAGTGGCGACTTTTCCGAAGGTTTCAGAATGAACGAGTTGCCCGCCGCCAGTGCCGGGGCAAATTTCCAGCTGGCCATGATCAACGGGAAGTTCCACGGCACGATGGCCGCTACGACGCCCGACGGCTCGCGGGTGATCAGGCCGAGTTGGTCGTGCGGAGTCGCGGCGACTTCATCGTAAATCTTGTCGATGGCTTCGGCGCTCCAGCGGATCGCGTTAGCGGTCGCCGGGATGTCGATGCTCATCGAATCGCTGATCGGTTTACCCATGTCGAGGGTTTCCAGCAGCGCCAGTTCTTCCTGGTTATGCAGGATCAGATCGGCGAAGCGAATCAGGATGCGCTTGCGCTCGGCCGGGGCTTTGTGCGCCCACACGCCGGACTCAAAAGACTGGCGCGCGACTTCAACGGCGAGGTTGGCGTCGGCTTCATCGGTGCTGGCCACGGAGGCGAGGAAACGGCCGTCAACAGGGCTCAAGCATTCGAAGGTATCGCCACTGATCGCCGGGCGATATTCACCGTTGATGAACGCGCGGGACTCGATGGTCAGAGACTGGAAGCGTTGTTCCCAGTCGTTGCGGGTAGTTGTCATTGTTGTGGCTCGACAAGGGGGAATTGGGGGTGTTGTCTGGCTGCGATGTCTGGCTTGGATGGCTGCCCTCACCCTAGCCCTCTCCCGGAGGTAGAGGGAACCGACCGAAGTGTCTTGGGATCGGCACCGACCTGAACGACCGAGTCGAATATGGATTCGGCAAAAATCGTTCAGGTCGGCGGATTGCCCGAGCATCCCCGAATCAGTCCCCTCTCCCTTTGGGAGAGGGTTAGGGTGAGGGGGTTTTTCAGACCGTATGCAGATACCAGTTGTACTCAAGGTCAGAGATCGAGTTTTCGAACTCGGCCAGTTCGCTTTCCTTGCACGCGACGAAGACGTCGATGTACAGCGGGTCGATGTACTTGGCCATGACTTCGCTGTCGTCCAGCTCGCGCAATGCGTCGCGCAGGTTGTTCGGCAGGCTCTGTTCGTTCTGCTCGTAGCTGTTGCCTTCAACCGGCGCGCCCGGCTCGATCTTGTTGGTCAGACCGTGGTGAATACCGGCCAGGACAGACGCCATCAGCAAGTACGGGTTGGCGTCGGCACCGGCAACACGGTGCTCGATGCGCACGGAGTCCGGTGAACCGGTCGGTACGCGCACGGCCACGGTGCGGTTGTCGATGCCCCAGCTTGGCGAGTTCGGTACGTAGAACTGCGCGCCAAAGCGGCGGTAAGAGTTGACGTTCGGGCAGAGGAAGGCCATTTGCGCAGGCAGGGTCTCGAGCACACCGCCGATCGCGTGACGCAGCGCGGCGTTCTGCTCGGGATCCTCGCTGGCGAAGATGTTGTTGCCTTCTTTGTCCAGGATCGAAATGTGTACGTGCAGACCGTTGCCCGCCTGGCCCGGATACGGCTTGGCCATGAAGGTGGTGTCCATCTCGTGGTCGTAGGCGATGTTCTTCACCAGACGCTTGAGCAGGACGGCGTAGTCGCACGCCTTGATCGGGTCGGACACGTGATGCAGGTTGACTTCGAACTGCGCCGGGGCGCTTTCCTTGACGATGGCGTCAGCCGGAATGCCCTGCTCTTTCGCGCCTTCAAGGATGTCTTGCAGGCAGTCGACGTATTCGTCGAGATCGTCGATCAGGTACACCTGAGTCGACACCGGACGCTTGCCGGAGACTGGCGAACGTGGCGATTGTGGACGGCCGTTCACGTTGTCCTGGTCGATCAGATAAAACTCGAGTTCGAACGCGGCGCAGATGGTCAGGCCCATTTCGTCGAACTTGCGCACGACGTTGGCCAACACTTCACGCGGGTCAGCGAAGAACGGCTGGCCTTCCAGTTCGTGCATGGTCATTAACAGTTGTGCGGTCGGGCGCTTTTGCCAAGGTTCGATGCTCAGGGTGCCGGGGATCGGGTAGCAGATGCGGTCAGCATCACCGATGTCCAGACCCAGACCGGTGCTTTCCACCGTGGAGCCATTGATGTCGAGGGCGAAAAGCGAGGCCGGCAGGTTGATGCCTTTCTCGTAAACCTTATGAAGACTGGTGCGTTCGATGCGCTTGCCGCGCACCACACCGTTCATATCCGCAATCAGAAGGTCGACGTACAAAACCTCAGGATATTTCTTAAGGAATGCGTTTGCTTCGTTGAGTTGAACGGTACGCAGAGGGACCGACATGATGCACCTATTTAGCTGTTAATTATTATGTTCACTACCGTGTTGCGCAGCCAGTCAATCCGAAAGGCAAAGTGAAGTCAATAGCGAACAGCTGGCCTCCAAGGGTTTATTTTTAGGGCTTTTATTAACACTCTCGTGCCAACACAGGCGCCAAAGCCCCTAGATTCATGAAGATTTGATGAACGGCGTTTAGTATTTTTTACATGGCAGTTGTTAATTAAAATAAACGCGGATAAGCTCCGGAAAAGCTCGTTCAAGTGTCAAACTTCGAGGTGAATAAAAATGGCATTCAAGCCATTGATCGGCGTTACAGCGTGCGTCAAACAGATTGGCCTGCACCCCTATCACATCAGCGGTGACAAGTACTTACGTGCTGTCAGCGTTGGCGCCAACGGGTTGCCAGTGGTCATTCCTTCCCTTGGCAACCTGACTGAAATCGATGACCTGCTCGGTCAACTCGACGGTCTGTTGCTGACCGGCTCGCCCTCGAACGTGGAACCTTTCCACTATCAAGGCCCGGCCAGCGCACCCGGCACGGATCACGATCCGGCGCGGGATGCCACGACTCTTCCTTTATTACGTGCAGCCATCGCGGCGGGCGTTCCGGTGCTCGGCATCTGCCGTGGCTTTCAGGAAATGAACGTCGCGTTCGGTGGCAGCCTGCATCAGAAGGTGCATGAGCTGCCGGGCATGCTTGATCACCGCGAGGCCGACAGCCCGGAACTCGCCGTGCAGTACGCGCCGGCGCATGCCGTGACGGTACTGGGCGGTGGCGTGTTCGAAGCGCTCGAGTTGCCGGGTGAGTTTCAGGTCAATTCGATTCACAGCCAGGGCATCGACCGCCTCGCGCCCGGCCTGCGTGCCGAAGCCGTGGCGCCGGACGGTTTGATCGAAGCGATCTCGGTCGCCGACAGCCCGACCTTTGCCCTCGGCGTGCAATGGCACCCGGAATGGCAGGTGCTGGACAACCCGAACTACCTGAAGATTTTCCAGGCATTCGGCGCGGCTTGCCGGCAACGGGCGGCGCAGCGCAACCAACGCTGATCCAACCCAAGAATACGTAACGATTTACTGCCCCCTCGGATGTCGGGTGTGCCTGCGCACATCCGTCATTCGTGAACAGCAACACCTGTAATAACAACAAGTACGACCCAGGCAGCCAGGACGGCGGCGCCGAACAAGCCGGATGGCAGGAGCAAGCCCGCTCCCACAGGGGGATGTGATCCGACCGGAAATGCACCTGCAGGCTTGCAATCCACTTAAGCCCGGCCACGTTGGCTGAGCGAACGAAACCTGTTGGGAGTTTCACATGGCAAACGCCTCCAGCACTTACCGGAAGGCACTTGAAGGTCATCAGCAACCGAAAAAGGTTCTGGTGAAAGTCGATCGTGTCACCAAGAAGTTCGACGAAACCACGGCAGTGGACGATGTGTCCCTGGAGATCCATCAGGGCGAAATCTTCGCCCTGCTCGGCGGCTCCGGTTCGGGCAAATCGACCCTGCTGCGCATGCTTGCCGGTTTCGAGCGGCCGACTGAAGGGCGGATTCTGCTCGACGGCGTGGACATCACCGACATGCCGCCGTACGAGCGGCCGATCAACATGATGTTCCAGTCCTATGCGCTGTTCCCACACATGACCGTCGCGCAGAACATCGCCTTCGGCCTCAAGCAGGACCGTTTGCCGGCCAGTGAAATCGATGCCCGCGTCGATGAAATGCTGCGCCTCGTGCACATGACCCAGTACGCCAAACGCAAACCGCATCAGTTGTCCGGCGGTCAGCGTCAACGCGTCGCCCTCGCCCGCTCGCTGGCCAAACGTCCAAAGCTGTTGCTGCTCGACGAACCGATGGGTGCGCTGGATAAAAAGCTGCGTTCGCAGATGCAACTGGAGCTGGTGCAAATCATCGAGCGCGTCGGCGTGACCTGCGTGATGGTGACCCACGACCAGGAAGAAGCCATGACCATGGCTGAGCGCATCGCCATCATGCACCTGGGCTGGATCGCGCAGATCGGCAGCCCGATCGACATTTATGAAGCACCGGTCAGCCGCATGGTTTGCGAATTCATCGGCAACGTGAACGCCTTCGACGGCACCGTGGTGGAAGACCTTGAAGGCCACGCGATCATTCACAGCCCGGATTTGCAGCAGAAGATCTACGTCGGTCACGGCGTCAGCACCTCGGTTCAGGACAAGTCGATCACCTACGCGATCCGTCCGGAAAAAATGCTGGTCAGCACCACTAAACCGGAGTTCCGCTACAACTGGTCCGAAGGCAAAGTGCATGACATCGCTTACCTCGGCGGTCACTCGGTGTTCTACGTCGAACTGCCGGGCGGCAAAATCGTCCAGTCGTTCATGGCCAACGCCGAACGCCGTGGCGCGCGTCCGACCTGGGACGACAAAGTCTACGTCTGGTGGGAAGACGACAGCGGCGTGGTACTGCGCTCATGAGAACCTTCAATCAGCAATTCCTGCGCCTGGTGCCCAGCGGACGAAAACTGGTGATCGGTATTCCGTTCATCTGGCTGTTCCTGTTCTTCATGCTGCCGTTCTTTCTGGTGATGAAGATCAGCTTCTCGGAAGCCGCGCTGTCGATCCCGCCGTACTCGGAGATCTACACCTACGCCGAACAGAAATTCCAGCTGCTGCTGAACATCGGCAACTACACCATGCTCGGCGAAGACGAGCTGTACCTGTCGGCCTACCTCGGTTCGCTGAAGGTCGCCGCGCTGAGCACGATGATGTGCCTGCTGATCGGTTTCCCGATGGCGTACGCGATCACCAAAACCGGCAAGGAAACGCAAAACGTCCTGCTGCTGTTGATCATGATGCCAACCTGGACCGCGATCCTGATCCGCGTTTACGCGTGGATGGGCATCCTCAGCAACAACGGTCTGCTCAACGCGTTTCTGATGTGGACGGGGCTCACCGATCACCCGATCGAGATCCTCAACACCAACACCGCCGTCTATATAGGCGTGGTTTACGCCTACCTGCCGTTCATGGTGTTGCCGCTGTACGCCAACCTCGTCAAGCACGACGGCAGCCTGCTGGAAGCCGCGTCGGATCTGGGTTCGAGCAACTTCAACAACTTCTGGAAAATCACCGTGCCGCTGGCCAAGAACGGGATTATTGCCGGTTGCATGCTGGTATTCATTCCGGTGGTCGGTGAGTTCGTGATCCCAGAACTGCTGGGTGGCCCGGAGACGCTGATGATCGGTCGCGTGCTGTGGCAAGAGTTCTTCAATAACCGCGACTGGCCGGTGGCATCTGCCCTGGCGGTGGTGATGCTGTTGATCCTGATTGTGCCGATTCTGCTGTTCAACCGCAGCCAGGCCAAAGAGATGGAGGCACGGGGATGAAACGCTTCGGTTTTTCCAAGTTCATGTTGATCTTCGGCCTGATGTTCATTTATCTGCCGATGCTGATTCTGGTGATCTACTCGTTCAACGCCTCGAAACTGGTGACGGTGTGGGGTGGCTGGTCGATCAAGTGGTATGTCGGCCTGCTCGACAACACGCAACTGATGGGCTCGGTGGTGCGCTCGCTGGAAATCGCCTGCTACACCGCGATTGCTGCGGTGGCATTGGGCACATTGGCGGCATTCGTGCTGACCCGTGTAACTCGCTTCAAGGGCCGCACTCTATTCGGCGGTCTGGTCACCGCGCCGTTGGTGATGCCTGAAGTGATCACCGGTCTGTCGCTGTTGCTGCTGTTTGTGGCAATGGCGCAGTTGATCGGCTGGCCGCAGGAGCGTGGCATCGTCACCATCTGGATCGCCCACACCACGTTTTGTGCCGCTTATGTGGCAGTGGTAGTCTCCGCCCGCCTTCGCGAGCTGGATCTGTCGATCGAAGAAGCGGCGATGGACCTCGGTGCGAAGCCGTTCAAGGTGTTTTTCCTGATCACCATCCCGATGATCGCGCCGTCGCTGGCCGCGGGCGGCATGATGTCGTTCGCTTTGTCGCTGGATGACCTGGTGTTGGCGAGCTTCGTGTCCGGGCCGGGTTCGACGACGTTGCCGATGGAAGTGTTCTCGGCCGTGCGTCTGGGCGTGAAACCTGAGATCAACGCAGTGGCGAGCCTGATTCTGCTGGCGGTGTCGCTGGTGACCTTCCTCGTCTGGTACTTCGGCCGCAAGGCAGAAGCCAACCGCAAGCGTGCGATTCAGGAAGCAATGGATCAGACCGCGAATGAGTCGTGGCAGCAGCCGGCAACGGCGACTGCCTAAGCAACACCGATGAACAACTGTGGCGAGGGGATTTATCCCCGTTGGGCTGCGAAGCGGCCCCAGCAGTTCTACCTGAAAACTCTGTATTCAGGTTTTGCGACTGCTTCGCAGCCGAGCGGGGATAAATCCCCTCGCCACATAGTTCCATGTACAGCCGATAGCTTCTGTAGGAGCTGCGGAACGCTGCGATCTGTTGATCTTGAAAAACAAAATCAAAAGATCGCAGCGTGCCGCAGCTCCTACAAAAATGTAGTCAGCCCCTCGGTCAGTCGGATGAGGGGGCTTTACGTAATGTGAATAAAAAGAATGGAGTTGTACCGATGAAAATGTTTGGCAGGACTCTGCTGACACTGTCCTTAATGGGCGCAATCGTCATGGGCGCCCAGGCCAACGACAAGGTGCTGCGTGTTTACAACTGGTCCGATTACATCGCGCCGGACACCGTCAAGAAATTCGAAGACGAGACCGGCATCCGTGTGACCTATGACGTCTTCGACAGCAACGAGACCCTTGAGGCGCGCTTGCTGGCGGGCAAATCCGGTTACGACATCGTCGTGCCGTCCAACAGTTTCCTGGCCAAACAGATCAAGGCTGGCGTCTATCAGACGCTGGACAAATCGAAGCTGCCGAACTGGAAGAATCTCAACCCGGTGCTGCTGAAAAACGCCGCCGCCAGTGATCCGGACAACGCTCATGCGTTCCCGTACATGTGGGGCTCGATCGGCATCGGTTTCAACCCGGCCAAGGTCAAGGAAGTGCTCGGCGCCAACGCCCCGACCAACTCCTGGGACTTGCTGTTCAAGCCTGAGAACGCCGAGAAGCTCAAAGCCTGCGGCATCAGCTTCCTCGATTCGCCGACCGAAATGCTCCCGGCCGCCCTGCACTACCTGGGCTACCCGGTGAACGACAAGGACACCGCGCACATCGCCGAAGCCGAAGCGCTGTTCATGAAAATCCGTCCGTATGTGGCGTATTTCCATTCTTCGAAATACATCTCCGATCTGGCCAACGGCAACATTTGCGTGGCGGTCGGTTACTCCGGTGACGTGCTGCAGGCCAAGGCCCGCGCCGTGGAATCGGGCAACAACGTGGTGATCGATTACAGCATTCCCAAGGAAGGCGCCGGCAGCTTCTACGACATGGTCGCGATTCCGCGCGATGCCAGCAACGTCGACAACGCCTATCTGTTCATGAATTTCCTGATGCGCCCGGACATCATCGCCGAAGTCACCAACAGCATCGGCTACAGCAACGCCAACGCGGCGGCCACGCCACTGGTGGATGAAGCGATCCGCAACGACCCGGGCTCGTACCCGACAGACGCGGTGATGGCGACGTTGTACGCCGTGCCGGATCAACCGATTGCCACGCAGCGGATCATGACGCGCGGCTGGACCCGGGTGAAGCTCGGTAAATAACTGATACGCGCGATGATCGTTCCCACGCTCCGCGTGGGAACGCAGCCCGGGACGCTCTGCGTCCCAAAGCGTGACGCGGAGCGTCACAAGAGGCATTCCCACGCAGAGCGTAGGAACGATCAGTGTAAAAATTTCCCGTTCGCGCAGCGCCTTACCACCGCTGCAACCTCTCTATGAACGGCCTCACCTGGCTCCCTCGGCTCAGGTGAATTCTCAGGCGCCTTCGGGCGCCTTTTTTTGTCGCGTCAGGTCAGCGGCCAATCCTGCAAAACGCGATAACGGCCCTTGTGCGATTCAAACAAGGCAAAGCGTTCAGCTCGCAAAAAGAACTCCGGTGGCATAGCGGATTCCGGCTCCGGCGCGCGGTAATCACGGACCAACGTCAGGTGCGGGCGAAACTCGCGGGGTGTCTCTTCAAAACCGAAAGGCAACATCGCCTGTTCCAACGCATAGACCAAGCGCAACAACGCCTGCGGTGCCTGCTCAGGCGCCAGCGACAACACGCCCGGACGATGCCAGACCTGCAAGCGATCCAGCGAAATCCTCAACGCCTCCCCGGGCGTGCGCACTTTGCTGGCGGCTTGGCAAACTTCATTGATCTGCGCCAACGGCACCGCACCGAGAAACAACAGCGTCAGATGAAAGTTATCGGCCGGCACCGGTTTGCCGGTGCGCAAACCCAACTCGCCGCGCCACTGAGCAATCGCCTTGCGCTGCACCGGCGGGCAGTCGAGGGCGAAAAACAGTCGCTTCACTTCATCGGTCATGTCCCTGCTCCTTGTTCATCGCAATCCGCCAGATTCTACACAGCCTGAACTGACGACTCGCGACAGGCAGCTATAGTTCAAGGATTGCCATCAACCGGAGGCCGCCATGCGCGAGATCCTCAGCAAAGAGCCATGGTGGGCCCGACCGCCGAATCCCGGGCAGGATGAAAAGGAACTGGAATGGGGCTGGCTGGTGCATTACAGCGAGGGTGAACCGCGTTTTGAATTCGTCCGCGAACGTCCAAGCGACGAAGAAATTCGCCAGCGCAAAAGCTGCCGAATCACTCCCTCACCCGAGTGACGATATCCCTGTAGGAGCTGCGGCACGCTGCGATCTTTTGATCTTGTTTTTAAAATCAAAATCAAAATATCGCAGCGTGCCGCAGCGCCTACAGGGGATGGTGTGGGGTCAAGGTTCAAGGAGGTATTGGAAGCCGCCGTAGATCATGCGCTGCCCATCAAACGGCATCGGGTTGACGTCGGGTTGCATGCGCGGGTCTTCCATCATTTTTGCCATGCCGGCATCGCGGGTGGCTTTGTCCGGCCAGATCAGCCAGCCAGACACCACGGTTTCGCCCTCCTTGAGTTTCACCGCCATCGGGAACGACGTGAGCTTGCCGTCCGGCACGTCATCGCCCCAGCATTCAGCCACGCTCAGCGCGCCGTATTCCTTGAACAGTTTTGCCGCGATCACGCAGTGTTGTTTGTACTGTTCACGATTGGCAGTCGGCACAGGCGCCACGAAAATATCGATGTAAGCCATGATCATTCTCCTTGTACGTTGGGTTCGATCTGCTGAGTAGTCGAATCCGGCGGCTGCCATTCGACACGGTTCACGCCCAAGCCGACCGACGGTTCCTCCCGCGCACCCAGATTGCGTTCGACCTGACCGGCCATGTGCAGCGTGCCGGCCATGACGCCGGTCGTCGGGTTCTGCACCAGTTTCAGCCAGGCCTTATCAAAGGTGCTGCCGAGACTGTTGCGGATCAACGCTTCGCTGTCTGGGCGATCGTTGGCCTGAATGATCGCGCGGATCCCCGCGACACCCACCGAAATCAGTCCACCGGCCAACTTCCCAGCGGCGGCTGCCACGGCACTGGCAGCCCCGCGCGGGGCCATCTCCGCTTCCATGCGCTGGCTCGCGCGTTTGGCCACCGGCGCCATGCCGGCGTCCGTCGAGGCAATCCCCTTGGCGCCGCCGTCGGTATGGATCTTGTCGATGAGCGCGGCATACGCCGGCAGCGTGTTCAGCGGTTCGCTGCTGATGACTTGATACAACGAAGCATCGCGCGCTGGCGGAGGGCCGAGCGCGATCGCCGGAATCTTCTGCAACCGCCCATTGAGCTGAGCAACCGGCACCCCATGACGCTGGGCGATGAGCGGCATCTGCTGGGCCATCAACTGCGCATAGAACGCCGTGGCCTGACCGAGAATCGCGTCCGGGTCGACCTCCACCGCCACCGGCGCCAGTACTTTTTTCTGATACTGCTCAAGCAGATACGCCGCCAGACGCTTGGCGGAAGCGTCCTGTTCGCCACCGGCACTGACGGTGTACCAACTGACCTTCATCGATAGCCATTCCTGCGTCCAGTAGCTGCTGAACCACGGGATGAAATTTTCTTCAGTTTGCTCATAGACGCGAATGCGCCAATGTTCCATCGAACCGCGGGCAAACAGCTTGACCTGCTCGGTGGCCTGCTGGGAGGCGCTGACGATCTCGCGGTCGATCTGCTGCCAGGTTGCAGGCGAGACGAACACGGCTTTAGGCGCTGACACCGGGGCACGGGCCGACGTGGCGCAGCCGGCCAGCAGAAACAGTGCGGCGACGAGCAGCGCACGCAGGTTCACGGTGGTGGAGTCCTTTGAACAGGAAGAGGCAGATTTGAGTATAGGTGCGGGGATGGGCCGTTGGCCCGCTCACCTGAAAACACCACTGATCCATTGTGGGAGCGGGCTTGCTCGCGAAGGCGGTGTATCAGCTACCTATCAATCGACTGACCGGACGCCTTCGCGAGCAAGCTCGCTCCCACATTTGGAATGCAATCCCCTGTGGGAGCGAGCCTGCTCGCGAAGAAACCATCAGCAGCAACAAAAAACCGCAACCATCACTGCCATCGATATCCACCATCGCCACGATTGCCTTCCGCCCACCGCCCATCAAAGGCACGATTGCCACATCCGAGACGCAACGAGGAGTTCACATCATGATTCACACCATCACACTCTCCGTGAGTTTCCCGGTGTTCGGCAGCAACTACTACGACCAGAACTACGTGTCGCACAAGACGCAGGCGCTGGTGTTCAACGAAGCTTTCGAAGATCTGCTGATGCCCGCCGCGATCAATCATTTCAGCAATGAAGTGGTCGGCATCAATGATCAGTTCCGCTTTCTGAGCGACATTCTCGCCACCCATTTGCTGGACATCGAGGCCTCCGTGCCTACGCGATCCCGCGTCCAGGCGAGCGCTCACTTTTAACAACAAGGGCGTCCCATGGGACGCCCTTTTCATTCAATCAATCATCATCGCGATCACGGTAGTAGCGACGGCCGTCGCGGCGATCATCGCGATCGTCCCAGCGCCGGTCGTGGTCGTAATCACGGCCATGATCGCGGTCGTAGTGCTAGCCATGGCGATGGTCATCATCAAAATCCGCCACACAACCACCGAGCAAAACGGCGGCGGTCACGGTCAGCAATATCGTTGTAGCGCGCTTCATTCAACACTTCCCTAAAACCAAGGTCTTGACGACGGAATCGGCCACGCTGCCCTTGCCTTCAGGACACGGTGCGCGCAGCCGCAGATACGACCGGACAAAACCGTGTTGATTCAGTGGCCACTATCGACCGTTAGTCGGCCTGTCGGATCGGCGTAGCGCCGTTCGCGAGCAAGCTTTGCTCCTACAAAGCGCATCGCATCGCCGCTTTCCTTGTAGGAGCCGAGCTTGCTCGCGAAGAGGCCAGCCCCGTCACCGCAAAATCCCAACCCGCCAAAAGATTACCGAACACCACACATAACAGTCTGGCGTAAATCCAACAAAACCTTTCCCTGCCCCCCGCGGTCACTCCTTAACGAGACCGGCGATCACGCTGGCTGCCCGTTTGGGCCATTCGCAACCCCGCTGCCCTGATTGAGAGAGACAAGGAATCGAACCATGACGATTTCCCGACGCAGATTTTTAATCCTCGGCGCCGTGACCGCGACAGCCTTCGCGATGCCCCCGTTTATCAGCCTCAAGGCCTATGCGGCCAACCTGGAGCAACCCGCCATGAGCAAAGTGACGATTCAAGTCAACGGCAAACCCCAGGCGCTGGAGGTCGACAACCGCACCACTCTGCTCGACGCCCTGCGCGAACACCTGCACCTGACCGGCAGCAAAAAAGGCTGCGACCACGGCCAGTGCGGCGCCTGCACGGTGATTGCCGATGGTCGGCGGATCAACTCCTGCCTGACCCTGGCGGTGATGCACGAAGGCAGTGAAATCACCACCATCGAAGGCCTTGGCATGCCCGACCAGTTGCACCCGATGCAAGCCGCGTTCATCAAGCACGACGGGTATCAGTGCGGCTATTGCACGCCCGGGCAAATCTGCTCGGCAGTGTCAGTTATCAAAGAAATCCGCGATGGCATTCCCAGCCATGTCAGCCCCAGCCTGACGGATTCCCCGCAACTGATCGCCAGTGAATTTCAGGAGCGCATGAGCGGCAATATCTGCCGCTGCGGTGCTTACTCAAACATCATCGAAGCCATGACTGAAGTCGCGGAGGTGCCGGCATGAGACCGTTCAATTACAGCCGCGCCGACTCCCCCGCTGCCGCTGCGCAAGCGGCGCAGATTGAAGGCGCCAAGTTCATTGCCGGCGGCACCAATCTGCTGGACTTGATGAAGCTCGACATCGAAACACCGCTGCACCTGATCGACGTCAATCACTTGGGCCTGGATCAGATCGAAGCCACTCCCGAGGGTGGTTTGCGCATCGGCGCGCTGGTGCGCAACACCGATCTGGCTGCCGATAGCCGCGTGCGCAAGGATTACGCTTTGCTCTCACGCGCCTTACTCGCCGGCGCGTCCGGCCAGTTGCGCAACATGGCAACCACCGCCGGCAATCTGCTGCAACGCACGCGCTGCCCGTACTTCTACGACACCAATCAGGCCTGCAATAAACGCCAACCCGGCAGTGGTTGCGCGGCAATTGGCGGCGTCAGTCGGCAACTGGGGATCATCGGCGTCAGCGACGCTTGCATCGCCACGCACCCGAGTGACATGGCCATCGCCATGCGCGCCCTCGATGCACAGATCGAAACGGTGAAGCCCGACGGCAGCACCCGCAGCATCGCCATGGCCGATTTTCATCAGTTGCCCGGCAACACGCCGAACATTGAAACCAGCCTCACGCCCGGCGAATTCATCACCGCCGTGACCCTGCCCGCGCCTGTCGGCGGCACGCACATTTATCACAAGGTGCGCGATCGCTCGTCGTACGCATTTGCGTTGGTCTCGGTCGGCCTGATTCTGCAAAAGGACGGCAGCGGCCGCATCGCTGTCGGCGGGATCGCACCGAAACCGTGGCGCGTCGAAGCCGCCGAAGCGCTGCTGCCCGACGGCGCAAAAGCCGTCAGCGCACGCCTGCTCGATGGCGCGACGCCGACCCACGATAACCAATTCAAACTGACCCTGGTCGAGCGCACGCTCGGTTCGGTGTTGGCGCAAGCGAGGGAACAAGCATGAAATTCGACACGCCCGCCACCACCAACCCGATCGACCAGTTAAAGGTCATCGGCAAACCCACCGACCGTGTCGAAGGCCCGTTGAAAACCAGCGGTCAGGCGCCGTACGCCTACGAGCAACACGAGGCAGTGGCCAATCAGGCTTACGGCTTCATGGTCGGCTCAGCCATTGCCAAGGGCCGGATCAACAACATCGACCTTGAAGACGCGAAAGCCGCGCCGGGCGTGCTGGCGATCGTCACTGCCGCCAACGCGGGCAAACTCGGCAAGGGCAAATACAACGCCGCGCACCTGCTCGCCGGGCCGGAGATTCAGCACTATCACCAGGCTGTCGCCTTGGTCGTTGCCGAGACTTTCGAACAGGCGCGCGCCGCCGCGCAAATGGTCAAGGTTGATTATGTAGCGGCCACTGGTGAGTTCGATCTGGCCAGCGTGCGCGACAAAGGCGTCGAGCCGAAAGAAGAGCTGCCCGACGTCAGCCACGGTGATTTCGCCAAGGCGTTCGAAGCCGCGCCGGTGCAGTTCGATCAGACCTACACGACGCCGGATCAGTCACACGCGATGATGGAGCCGCACGCCACATTGGCCGCGTGGAAAGGCGATGAGCTGACGCTGTGGACGTCCAATCAGATGATCGCCTGGAGCGTCGACGATATCGCCACCACCCTCGGTTTGCCGAAGGAAAAAGTCCGCCTGATTTCGCCGTACATTGGCGGCGGATTCGGCGGCAAACTGTTCATCCGCGCCGACTCCATCCTCGCTGCACTCGGCGCACGAATGGCCGGCAGACCGGTGAAAGTCGCCCTCGCCCGCCCGCAAATGGCCAACAACACCACCCACCGCCCCGCCACCATTCAGCGCATTCGCATGGGTGCGACGGCGGACGGCAAACTCACGGCAATCGCCCACGAAGGCTGGTCGGGCAACCTGGAGGACGGCAAAGTCGAGGTCGCGGCGCAGCCGAGTCAATTACTCTACGCCGCTGAAAATCGTCTGGTCACGATGCGCCTCGCGCCGCTTGATCTACCCGAAGGCAATTCCATGCGCGCCCCCGGCGAAACGCCCGGACTGATGGTGCTGGAAATCGCCATGGACGAAATGGCCGAGCAGCTGAAACTTGATCCGATCCAGTTCCGCATCCTCAACGACACTCAGGTCGATCCGGTGAAAACCGAGCGGCCGTTTTCCCAGCGCCGCTTGATCGAATGCCTGCAAACCGGCGCCGACAAGTTCGGCTGGAGCCAACGCAATGCTCAGCCGGGCACCCGCCGCGAAGGTCGCTGGCTGATCGGCATGGGCGTGGCGGCGGCGATCCGTAACAACCTGCTGGTCAAATCGGGCGCGCGGGTGAAGCTGGAACGCGACGGCAAAGTCACCGTGGAAACCGACATGACCGACATCGGTACCGGCAGCTATACGATCATCGCGCAGACGGCCGCCGAGATGATGGGCGTGGGTTTGAAGGACGTGACGGTGCACCTGGGCGATTCGAGCTTCCCGGTTTCGTCGGGTTCTGGCGGCCAATTCGGCGCCAACTGCTCGACCGCCGGGGTGTATGCCGCGTGCATGAAACTGCGTGAAGCGGTGGCGGGCAAGCTCGGGTTGGCGGCGGATCAGGCTGAGTTTGTCGACGGTGAAGTACGCGTCGGCGACAAGCGTGTGCCGCTGCGTAATGCTGCGCAAAACGGCGTGTTGGTGGCCGAGGACAGCATCGAATTTGCCGACCTTGCCAAGCAATATCAACAGTCGACGTTTGGTGCGCATTTCGTTGAGGTGGCTGTGGACGCGGCGACTGGCGAAATCCGCGTGCGGCGCATGCTCGCGGTGTGTGCGGCGGGACGGATTCTTAACCCGAAAGCGGCGCGCAGTCAGGTGATCGGCGCGATGACCATGGGCGTCGGTGCGGCGTTGATGGAAGAACTGTCGATCGACAAGAAGCTCGGTTTTTTTGTTAACCATGATCTGGCGGGATATGAAGTGCCGGTGCATGCCGACATTCCCCATCAGGAGGTGATTTTTCTTGATGAAACTGATCCGATTTCTTCGCCGATGAAGGCCAAGGGTGTGGGTGAGTTGGGGATTTGCGGGGTGAGTGCGGCGGTGGCGAATGCGATCTATAACGCCACGGGCGCGCGGGTGCGGGAGTATCCGATTACGCTGGATAAAATCCTCTCCTCACTCCCCGAGATGATCTAAACAAAATCCCTGTAGGAGCTGCCGAAGGCTGCGATCTTTTGACTTTGATTTTTAAAAGCAAGATCAAGAGATCGCAGCCTGCGGCAGCTCCTACATGGATCACGGGGTAGTCTCAGTCGATCTGCGGGTATTGCTCGGCGCTCACCTGCTCCATCCACTCCACCACCTTGCCATCAAGCACTTCAGCAATCGCGATATGCGTCATCGCCGTGGTTGGCGCCGCCCCGTGCCAATGTTTGGCACCCGGCGCAATCCATACAGTATCCCCCGGGCGAATCTCGCGTACCGGTTGTCCCCATTCCTGCACGAAACCCACCCCAGCGGTGACGATCAATGTCTGCCCCAGTGGATGGGTGTGCCACGCCGTGCGCGCGCCCGGCTCGAATGTCACCGTTGCGCCACTGACCCGCGCTTCATCAGACCCCTTGAACGGTGCATCAACGCGCACAGTGCCGGTGAACCAATCCGCCGGGCCACGGGCCGAAGGTTGCGAGCCGTTGGGCGTAACGCTCACGCGAGGATTTTCATTGGCCTGCACTTCACCTGCCAACAGGGAGAGGGTCAGAGCAGAAGCAGCAATCGGGTTCATGGCAAGTTCCTCCAGAGAATCAATGCCATCACTTTACCGACCCGCACTCTTCAGATAATCGACTAGAATTCGAAAAAACTTATGCGGGACACTCATCAATGCTTCGGGAAAACGCCACCGACCTGCTCGCCTTTCTCGCCGTGGCCCGCGAACGCAGCTTCACCAAAGCTGCCGCCAAGCTCGGCGTCTCGCAATCGGCGCTGAGCCACACCATTCGCGCCCTCGAAGCGCGCCTTGGCCTGCGCCTGTTGACGCGCACCACGCGCAGCGTCTCTCCCACCGAGGCTGGCGAGCACCTGCTGCAAACCATCGGCCCGCGTTTCGAAGAGATCGAAGTGGAACTGGCGGCCCTGAGCAACCTGCGCGAAACCCCGGCGGGCAAAATCCGCATCAACGCCACTGACCATTCGCTGGACTGGCTGCTGCGCCCGGTACTCAAGGAGTTCCTGCCCAAGTACCCCGACATCGCCGTCGAAGTCAGCTGTGATTATGGTTTCGTCGACATCGCCGGCCAGGGCTTCGACGCCGGCATTCGGTTGGGCGAAGACGTTGCGCAAGGCATGATCGCCACGCGCATCGGCCCGGACATGCGCATGGCGGTGGTCGGCTCGCCCGCGTATTTCGCCCGCTGCCCCGCCCCGCAAACCCCACGCGACCTGACCGACCACAGCTGCAACAACTTGCGCCTGCCCACCAACGGCGGGCTCTATAGCTGGGAGTTCGAGAGGGATGGCGAAAGCCTTAAGGTGCGAGTATCCGGGCAAATTACGTTGAATGGCGTCTACCCGTTGCTTGATGCCGCGCTGGATGGTTTCGGTTTGAGCTACATCCCGGAGAACATCGTCGCCCCGTATCTGGCCGATGGTCGCTTGCAGCAAGTGCTTGAGGATTGGTGCCCGACATTCGCCGGGTATCACCTCTACTACCCGAGCCGGCGTCAGGCGGCACCGGCGTTTGCGTTGTTGCTGGAGGCGTTGCGCTATCGCGGTTGATTGCGCCGATCACTTCTTAAAACAACCGGCGGTTCGCCAGTGAGTTTTAACCAGCGCGACGGCTTGTGCCTCCGAGCCGGCAATCACCGTTACTTCTTGTCCGCGCTCCTGACCCAGACAGATGTACTCCGCCGTTTCTGCCCGAGCGTTGAGTGAAATTGCCAACAGACAGACAGCGACACTGCCGGTCAGCGTTTGGCTGGCCATGTTCATGGAGAGTCTTCCTTGTCGAAACCGTAGACCCCCATGATTGATCGCAGAAAGAATTCCGCCAACTGTCAGATCTGACAGTTGTTCAGATGTTTTTGATGTTGCCGGGATTTGAATCAGGCATAACCTCTCTGAGAAAACACAATCTACTGTGGGAGCGGGCTTGCTCGCGAAAGCGCTGCGCCAGGCACCCGAAATGTTGGCTGACACGACTCCTTCGCGAGCAAGCCCGCTCCCACAAAAAGATCGCCATCAGTTCCGCACGGGTGCGTAGCCTGATCGACTTTCTGGTGGAGCGTTTCAAGCACATCGACAAGCTGGATATCGCCACGGACTAACCCACCAACGCAATTAACTGATGCCGCTGCGCGTCGGTGAGCATCGGCCCGAATCCGGCCCTGACGTTGTCGGCCATATAACGCGGATTGCTCGTCCCCGGAATCACACAGGTCACCGCCGGATGCGCCAGCAGAAACTTCAGCGCCAGTTGCGGCCAGCTGTTGACCTGGACGTCCGACACCCACGCCGGCAAAGGTTTGCCCTTGAGCCGGCCCAGCAAAGCACCGCCACCAAACGGCCGATTGCAGATCACCGCCACCCCGCGCTCGCGGCACAGCGGCAGGATACGTTTCTCCACACCTCGATCATCGAGGGCGTAGTTGATTTGCAGAAAATCCAGTTGTTCAGCCTTCAGCACCGCTTCGACTTCGTCATAGGCCGAGGACGTGTAATGGGTGATACCGATGTAGCGGATGCGCCCTTGCTCTTTCCATTCGCGCAGGGTCGGCAGGTGGGTTTGCCAGTCGAGCAGGTTGTGGATCTGCATCAGGTCGATGCGCTCGGTGCGCAGCAGGCTGAACGACTGCTCCATCTGCGCGATGCCTTCCTCGCGCCCGCGTACCCACACCTTGGTCGCCAGAAACGCCGGCGAACGCGGTTCATGGATCGACAGCAGTTCGCCGGTGGTCTGCTCGGCGCGGCCATACATGGGTGAGCTGTCGATCACCGTGCCACCCTTGGTGAACAGCTCATCGAGCACCGCCGGCAGTTGCCGATAAGCCGGGTCGCCCGGCGCGACGTCGAATCCGCGATACGTGCCCAGACCGACCAGGGGCAATGACTCGGAGCTGGAGGGGATGGCGCGGGTCTGCATGGCTTGGCCTCGGATAGTCGCGGGTGGCGCGGCAGTGGCCAACGCCCGATCAAAAGTGAAGACTGCCGAAACCCCGGCAGCCAGCGTGAGCAATCGGCGACGGGAGTAACCCTCAGTGTGGCTCATGCTGGTTCCCCTGCTGCGTGAATCTGTTGCATGTTGTGTGCGCAGACTGTCTGGCGAAATCGCTGGACTACACTGCGACTGCCGACTTCCTTACCCCGTTAAAAGTAGCCGAATGTCCCGAACCCTGATGTTACTCGTCGCTTTGATCGTCGCTGTGTACCTGGTGCTGTGCGCGGCGCTGTTCGTTTTTCAGCGCTCGCTGATCTATTTTCCGCAGGCCGGCACGGTGGAGTCGGCGGAGTCACGGCTGAAATTATCGATGGCGGATGCCGACGTCTGGGTAACCACTCGCGAGAGTGTCGGGCAACGGGCGCTGATCTATTTCGGCGGCAATGCCGAGGATGTCTCGCACAATCTGCCGGAGTTCGCCGCGGCATTCCCGGATTACGCGCTGTACTTTCTGCATTATCGAGGGTTTGGCGGCAGCGGCGGCAAGCCTTCCGAGGAGGCAATTGCCGAGGATGCGCTGGCGCTGTTTGATCAGGTGTACGCCAGCCATCCGCAGGTGGCGGTGATCGGGCGCAGCCTGGGTTCGGGCGTTGCGGTGCGTCTGGCCAGTCAACGGCCGGTGCAGAATTTGATTCTGGTGACGCCGTACAACAGCCTCGAAGAAGTCGCCGTGAAGCAATATCCGTGGGTGCCGGTGAAGTGGTTGCTCAAGGATCGTTATGAATCAGGCAAATACGCGGCGCATATTCGCGTACCGACGTTGTTGCTGGCGGCGAGTGATGACGAGGTGATTGCGCGGGACAGTACCGAGCGGTTGTTAGGGAATTTCCCCAAGGGGGTGGCGGTGCTTAAGGTGGTGCCGGATTCGGGGCATAACTCGATTTCCGAGCGGGGGGAGTATTTGCGGTGGATGGGGGATGTGTTGAATCGCTGAGTTTTGTGTTGGCGGGTCTGGCCTCTTCGCGAGCAAGCCCGCTCCCACATTTTGTCCGGTGTACACCAAACCAGTGTGGGAGCGGGCTTGCTCGCGAAGGGGCCGGCCAAATCACATCAATACCCCAGAAAAAAACCACACCTGCCACCCTGAACCAAGTCCAAAAAGCCCAGTCCTACACGCGCCGCTTTTTCCTCTCCTGAGCCGTCCACTCCATGCGCCACACCGCCCGCCCCCTTCGTCTGGTTTCGCTGTGCCTGCTGCTTTCGCCTTTGTTTGCTCAATCCGCCCACGCCGGCGCCGAACGCCAACTGGTCGCGGCCATCAACGACTACCGCGCCCACCCGCAACGCTGCGACCGTCGCCCCGCGCAGCGCCTGGCTCCGCTGGCGTTGAAAGAAAATCTCGCGCTGCCCATCGGCTATGGCTACGGCGGCGGCATGCGCGAGGCGCTGAAATCGTCCGGATATGCAGCGATGACGGTACGCAGCATCCGCATCGTCGGTGCAGAGGATGCCGACGAAGCCTTCGACCAGCTACAAGACCACTACTGCGGCGCATTGCTCGACAGTCAGTACGCCGACATCGGCATCAGCCGTTCGCGCAGTGAATGGCAAGTGGTGCTGGCGCGGCCGGTGCTCGACAACCGCGTCGGCGATAATCGTAGCGTCGGCAAAGCGCTGCTCGCCGAGGTCAATGCCGCTCGCGCCCGGCCACGGATGTGTGGGCGTCAACGCTTCGCTGCCGCCCGACCGCTGAACTGGAACGCTGCGCTGGGCGCGGCCGCACAAGGGCACAGTAAGGCCATGGCTTATGGCAATTATTTTGCGCATCGTGATCCGGACGGTGATTTGCCGGCAGATCGCGCTAGAGCGGCGGGTTATCGTGGCCGGCAAATTGGTGAAAACATTGCCGCCGGGCAGAGTTCGCCGGGCAAGGCGATGGCCGGGTGGCTGGCCAGTCCGGGGCATTGCGCCAATTTGATGAACCCGATGTTTACCCAGGTGGGAGCGGGTTTTGCCAGCGAGGCGCGTAGTGATGAAGGGGTTTACTGGACGATGCTGTTTGGTGCACCGTGATTTTGCGTTGACTCGACGGGCCTCTTCGCGAGCAAGCCCGGCTCCTACAATTTTCCGGTGATCAACCATCATCGTAGGAGCAGAGCTTGCTCGCGAAGGGGCCAGATCAGCCACCCTCAATTTATTTGGGCCGACGCACCGCCCGCACCCGCCCGCTATTCCCGCCACCACAATAGAACCGATCCTTGCCATCCGCCTCCAGCCCCGACACGCCAGTCCCGTCGGGCATCGTCAGGCTTTCCAGTACCTCACCGTTACCCGGATCGATCCGCCGCAGTTCGCTCTCCTCGCCTTCCCACGTGCCATGCCACAGCGCGCCATCAACCCACGTCACGCCGGTGACAAAGCGGTTGGACTCCAGCGTGCGCAAAATCTCGCCGGTTTCCGGGTTGATCTGATGGATTTTACGGTCGCGATACTGACCAACCCATAACGAACCCTCGGCCCAGGCCATGCCGGAATCATTGCCGCCACCGGGCGCGGCGATGGTGTTGAGGATGCGCCCGGTGGCCGGGTCGATTTTGTGGATATGGCGGTCGGCGATCTGGAACAGATGCTTGCCATCGAACGCGGTGCCGCCATCAGCGCCGACCTTGAGCGTGCGCACGGTTTCGCCGCTGGCCGGATCCAGCGCATTGAGTTGACCATCGCTGGCAAACCAGACTTGCTGACCGTCGAAGGTCACGCCGTGAATGCCGTCGATCCCTTCGAACGGGCCGTACTCGCGAAGGATTTCTGCGTTTGCGTGTTTCATGGGGGCTTCCTCGTGTTGGTTGAGACCAGCCTAGCCATTGCCCAGCGACACCGGGAGTAACAAGATCGTCGCGAAACCCGGCACCGGCGGCGTCATCCAGCGCCGTGATCGGCCCAGACCGAAGGACTGGATTTTGTTTTCCGAGGCCAGTGTCTCGAGCGCTCGTTGCACTTGGCGTTGACTGCTGCCCAATGCGAGTGCCAGTGCTGAGCTCGACCACGCTTCGCCATCCGCGAGCAAGGCCAGCAGCGCCGCGTGTTTGTCCTCGACCGGTAACGTCAGCAGCGCCACCTCTTCGGCCACCAACGTAAACCCGCGAGGCGTGGCGCGGATGTTCGCCAGCGGTTGCAGCGCTGAGCGCAAGCGGCCGATTTCAACGCGTAGCCGCGCCCGGTGCGATTCGTCGCTGAGTTGCAAACGGAAAGCCTTGGCAATCAGCGCCTCTCGCGAGACATCGCCCGGCCAGGCTTCCGCTAGCAACCGGGCGAGATGGAACAGCACCGGGCGAGTGGCAAGCGCAACCGTCATGCCGGCGCCGCGCACGCTGTAGCGGCAGGCATCGATGACCAGCGCTTTTGAAGCGAACAGGGTTTCTACTTCTGCGAGTTTCAGCGGTTGCTCTTTTCCGCTGATGATCAATCTCGCAACCGGCGCCTCAAGGATTTGCGCGGCGTGCTCGACTTCAACGCTCAACGCCTCAATGCCAGCCTCCCGCGCCGCGTGTTGCGCGCGAACCAATGCCGCCTGCGCCCTGTGCGCCTGAACCCTGCGCAACGCAATGCCCGCCGCCACCAGTGCATGGGCGGCACGCAAGGCTGGCGGAAGTGGTGCAGGATCCTGTTCAGCGAGCAACCGTTCAGCGTCATCCAGCTCACCGATCAACAACAATCGACGAATCTGCAAGTAACGCGCGTGCGCCGCGTTGAGCCGGTCGCCGTGATCCTCCAGCAACCGACGCGCCGCCTCCAGCACCTTCACCGGCCAGCCCAGATCGCGTGCCGCCAGCGCCACTTCGGCCTCGGCAACAAGACACCGCGCCCGCGACAGCGGCTCATTGCGACCGAACGCCTTCACCGCCCGCTGCAACAACGCCTTGGCACGCGGCAGATCGCCCAACTGCGCCATGGCAATACCGCGCAACGCCAGCGCCGGCGGATCCTCGCGCAGGGCGACGATATTCAGTGCCGCCAACGGATCCCCCGCCGCAAGCGCACGGCTGGCGGCGGTGATCAGTGAGTCCATGGTGAATGACGCATGGCGGACGTTCCCCGAAAAGTTAAGGACGACGCCGAACCTGTGGCGAGGGAGCTTGCTCCCGCTGGGGTGCGAGCGGCCCCCCGCTCTTCAGTTCAAAACAGGGCCTGCTGCGCAGTCCAGCGGGAGCAAGTTCCCTCGCCACAATGGATCGGGGCTCAGCCCTAAATAAAATTGGAGCTTCAGGGGAGTCTAATACCGGTCACTTGAGCTGTTCGGTTTTCTTCAAAAGTTCTAACAACCCCTTAGGGTTTGTTGCTGGATCGGGTCGTGAAAACTGTTCACGACGCGTTTCAAACCGGAGAAATTGTCGCGAGCACGCCGATCAGAATGGTCAGTGTCAGAAATCCACCCAGGAAAATCGCCATCTTGAACATAGAGCTCTCCTCAATGCAGGGTTTGCGGTGCACTGGACGCTTCGGAATGAAGGACTGCCGTGAGTGACCGCACTGCCGGGGTATTTTGAGCCGGTGACTGAACCGGTTACAGAGGCAGATAGAATCGAAAAAAGCGTATCAGATGACATCTGATCTGTAGGAGCTGCCGAAGGCTGCGATCTTTTGATCTGGATCCTTGAACATCAAGATCAAAAGATCGCAGCCTCGTTTCACTCGACAGCTCCTACAGGCTAGAGTGACTGCGGTCGTGCAAAAACAATAAAAACTCTGGGGTAAATCCATGTCCGAACTGAACCTGCAGCCCAACGTCGCCGAATCGCTGAAACGCTGGCACGAGATGATCCGCACCGGCAACTTGAGCGCCCTGCCCGAGTTGCTTGACGCCAAAGCCGTATTCCGTTCACCGATGGCGCACACGCCCTACCCTGGCGCGCCGGTGGTGTCGATGATCCTCAATACGGTGTTCGAGGTGTTTCAAGACTTTGAATATCACCGTGAGCTGGCGACGGCGGATGGTTTGAATGTAATTCTGGAATTCAGCGCCAAGGTCGGGACGAAGGAACTGAAAGGCATCGACATGATTCGCTTTGATGAGCAGGGCAAGATTGTCGAGTTTGAAGTGATGGTGCGGCCGTTGAGCGGGTTGCAGGCGTTGGGCGAGGAAATGGGGCGGCGGCTTGGCGCTTATCTGGCTTCCGCGAAACCCTGACATCTGAACACCTGAACGTCTTAACGTCTTAACACCGAAACAATTCTGTAGGAGCTGCCGAAGGCTGCGATCTTTTGATTCTAAAACAAGATCAAAAGATCGCAGCCTTCGGCAGCCCCTACAGGGAATACAGAGGGATATCGAGGGATATCGAGGGATAAAAAAAGCCCACTGACCGTCGCCGGTGCAGTGGGCTTTGTGTGTCAGGGGTCTAATTACAGAGCCATGTCACGTGCAGCGTTTTCCTTCGGTGCTTCAGCTTTTTCAGCCGCAGGTGCAGCCGGAGCAGCAGCCTGACCGATCACTGGAGGCGTCGGCAGCTCCAGGATCTTGGCGGTGTAAGCCCACTCTTCAGCCACTTTCGCTGGATCGCTATTCAACTGAGTGCCGTAGCTTGGCACGATCTGGTGCAGCTTGGTTTGCCACTCTGGGCTAGCCACTTTGTCTTTGAAGACTTTCTGCAACACGCTCAGCATGATCGGTGCAGCGGTCGACGCGCCTGGCGATGCGCCCAGCAGGCCGGCGATGGAGCCGTCTTGTGCAGCAACGATTTCGGTACCCAGTTTCAGCACGCCGCCAGCGGCTTCATCACGCTTGATGATTTGCACGCGTTGGCCGGCTTGCCACAGGCGCCAGTCTTCGGCTTTGGCGTTCGGGAAGTATTCCTTCAGCGCGTTCAGACGGTCTTCATCCGACAGCATCAGTTGGCCAGCGAGGTACTCGACCAGCGGGTATTCCTTGATGCCGACCTTGGTCATCGGCCAGATGTTGTGGGTGGTGGTGCTGGTCAGCAGATCCAGGTACGAGCCTTCTTTGAGGAACTTGGTGCTGAAGGTCGCAAATGGGCCAAACAGGATGACGCGCTTGCCGTCCAGAACACGGGTGTCCAGGTGTGGAACCGACATCGGTGGCGCGCCAACCGAAGCTTTACCGTAGGCCTTGGCCAGGTGCTGTTCAGCGATGGTCGGGTTATCGGTCACCAGGAACGAGCCGCCTACCGGAAAGCCAGCGTATTCCTTGGCTTCAGGAATGCCCGACTTCTGCAGCAGGTGCAGTGCACCGCCGCCCGCGCCGATGAACACGAACTTGGCGTCGGTTTCGGTTTTAGTGCCGTCTTTCAGGTTTTTGTAGCTGACACGCCAAGTGCCATCGGCATTCTTGGTGATGTCCTGCACTTCGCTCGACAGTTTCAGATCGAAGTTAGGCTTGGTTTGCAGGTGGGCAGCGAACTGGCGGGTGATTTCGCCGAAGTTCATGTCGGTACCCAGCGGGCTCCAGGTGGCCGCGATTTTCTGGTTCGGGTCACGCCCTTCCATCATCAGCGGAACCCACTTCTTGATCACAGCCGGGTCTTCGGAGTACTGCATGCCGGCGAACAGCGGGCTCGCTTGCAGGGCTTCGTAGCGCTTTTTGAGGAACTTGATGTTGTCATCACCCCACACGAAGCTCATGTGCGGCGTGGTGTTGATGAACGAGCGAGGGTTCTTCAGAACGCCTTGCTGAACCTGCCAGGCCCAGAACTGACGGGACACCTGGAACGCTTCGTTGATCTCGACGGCTTTCGGGATCGTCACGTTGCCTTTGTCATCTTCCGGGGTGTAGTTCAGCTCAGCCAGAGCCGAGTGACCGGTACCGGCGTTGTTCCAGCCGTTGGAGCTTTCGAGGGCGACGCCGTCGAGGCGCTCGACCATTTCCATCGACCAGCTTGGCTCCAGCTCATTGATCCACACACCCAGGGTGGTGCTCATGATGCCGCCGCCGATCAACAGCACGTCGACTTTCTTTGCTTCTTCAGCATTGGCGGACGACATCCCCATCGCCAAAGCCAGCCCCAGCAGAGCTGTGTTCACTTTCTTAAACATCCGTAGCACCTATGATAAAACGCCTTCCGCCCGTCGCTGTTATCAGCATGCGATCCGCTTTGGTGACGCTCAGGCTGGCGTCGCAGATTCCGGCACACTGCAATTTTGACGGGTGGGCACACAAGGCCGACGTACCGCATCGACCTCAGTTAATGTCCCTTCTGAACTGGTTTCTTATCATTATTGGCATCAGCTACTTGAGCGACAGGGATTCCGTCAGCTCGCCACGCGGCAAGCAGACTGAATTAGGTCAAACCAAGTTGGCGCGAAGAATATCACGTCAGGACAAACCCGCGCGTCTGTTCCCGACTTGATAGTCCTTTTGCGTTCAGGGGCTTATCGGCTGGAGGGGGTTGAACATGAACCTTGGGGCGGGCATTTAAGTATTGGGGTGACTGGACGGGCCTCTTCGCGAGCAAGCTCTGCTCCTACGAAAAGCGGGTATCAACGATCCCCGTAGGAGCAAAGCTTGCTCGCGAAAGCGGCCGCTCAATCACTGCAAAACTCTGTTACAACCGAAACCGATCCACCGACTGCGCCAACTGCCCCGCCAGACTCGACAGCTCATCCGTAGTCGTCGCCGTCTGCCCGATCACCCGGCTATTGCCCTCGGACATCCCCGCAATCATTTCGACCTGATGAGCAATCTCGTTACTGGCCAAGCTCTGTTCACCAATCGTGCGGGTAATGTCATTGACCAACTGTGTGGTACTTAATGTGGCCTCCAGAATCTCGCGGATCGCTCGTTCAACCTCCGCCGTCACCGCCATGCCCTTGTCGACCTGCGCCACACCCGCTTCCATGCTGCTCACCGCCTCGCGGGTGCTGTGCTGAATGCGCGCGACCATCGCAGCAATTTCCTGGGTCGAGGCACTGGTGCGTGCCGCCAGACTGCGCACTTCATCCGCCACCACGGCAAAACCACGACCCTGTTCGCCCGCCCGTGCTGCTTCGATTGCAGCGTTAAGCGCCAGCAAATTGGTCTGGTCGGCGATGCTTTTAATCACCTGAATGATGTTGAAGATGCCTTCGGATTCCTGATCCAGCGTACGGATCACCTGGGCCGACTGTTGTGCCGAGCGAGCGATGTCGTCCATGTCGCTGACCACTTGATGGATCACTCCGCCGCCCTCCTTCGCCAGGGTTTCCGCCTGATTGGCCATGCTCAGGGCACGTTCGGCGTGGCGGGTGATTTCTTCAATACTGGCGGTCATCTGGCTGGCGGCAGCGGCCATGGTGCTGGCGGCGACGCTTTGTTGCTGGCTGCTGTCGGCGACTTGATGGCAGCCGTGGCTGAGTTGTTCGCTCATGCCGCTGACGCCGTGGGCGTTGCTGCGCACCACGTCGATCATGTTGCGCAAATCGCGCTGCATGGTCGCCAGCGTGCGAATCAAGGCACTCGCTTCGTTCTTGCCGGTCGGTTCGGAGATCGGCTCGCTGAGGTTGCCGTGGGCGATGCTTTCGGCGATGCGGCTGGCGGTTTTCAACGGCCCGAGAATGCTGCTGATCACCCAGCGTCCCTCAACCAAAAGCAGCAACAGCCCCGCCAGTAAGACCACGCCGAGGGCAATATTGGCATTGCGGATCGCGGCTTCGGTGCCAGCGCTGGTCTCACGGGTATTGGCTTCAATCAATTCACTCAACGCGGCCATCTGCGTTTCCAGCTGGCTGAACGCCGAATTGAACGTGCCCAGTTCCTGCTGCGCAGCGTCCGGGTTATCCAGCGCCAGGCCGACAATGCGTTCCCCGGCATTGATGTAAGTTTCAAGGCTCGGTTTGATCTGCTCCAGCGCCGATCGCAACGTCGGGTTGATCGGCAGTTTCAGGTTTTCTTCCAGCACTTCACGAAAATGCCGCGCATGCTCCTCGATCGAACTGCGCGCCTCGGCCGGCGTGCTGGTGCTTTTGCCCAGCCCCACCAACATTGCCGAATAGACGTCGGCACGCAGGGCGTCGTGCATCATGTCCGCTTCCATGTGGTTGCGCAGCGCGCTCATGCTCACCGCGTTGTCGCTCACCGCCGAAGCCATGTGCAGGTTACCGACGTAGCTGACCAGACTCACGATCAATGCCGTCAGCAGACTGGTAACAATCAGCAACACTAAACGCAGTTTGATCGACACCGTGGGTTTCTCCTTGGGGGACGCCGGTAAAGGCCTGTCAGTCCTAGAGTTAAGCTTATTTGCGCCGGTCTGCCGCGCCAGAGCGTGTCGGCAGATGTCTGCGCGCAGGGCAACGGCGATAAAACTTTCAGTTTGAGCGGCAAGTCTCATTTTTCAACGCACGCGGACAAGGTCTTCATCGCCGGTTAATGCCGGCAGGCTATTGAGTCCGTCGTTCTGAAAACTCATGCAGCACAAGGAAACGCTTATGAAACGCGCACTGTGGTTAGGCCTGCTCGGCACCTTCGCAATCGGCACTGCTCAGGCAGCGACGGAAAAAGTCGCGATCAATCTGGTCAGCGCCGACGGTGCACCGCAGGCGATCGGCTCGATTACCGTCAGTGAGACGCCGTATGGCCTGTTGTTTACTCCTGATCTGAAATCCCTGCCGGCCGGCGTGCACGGTTTTCACGTGCACGAAAACGGCAGTTGCGAGCCGGGCATGAAGGACGGCGTCAAAGGCGCCGCGCTGGCAGCTGGCGGGCACTTCGATCCGCAGAAAACCGGCAAGCATCTCGGCCCGTACGCAGACGGCCATCTCGGTGACCTGCCGGCTGTGTACGTGACCACTGACGGTATCGCCAACTATCCGGTGCTGGCGCCGCGCCTGAAGAAAATCTCCGAGATCAAGGGCCACGCGCTGATGATTCACGCCGGTGGCGACAACCATTCCGACATGCCAAAACCCCTCGGTGGTGGCGGTGATCGCATGGCCTGTGGCGTGATTTGATAGAACTCGCGTCAAGACCGGGCACCCGCCATGGGGTGCCCGCGTCTGCAGAATTAACGCCTCACGGAACTCCCGCCCTCCGCGCACCTCTCACATTATGCAGTCCTTCCCTTTTTGCTTAGCGCTTGTGGAGGAACCCCGTCATGCGCAAGTTATTGCTCGTTTCTTCTTTACTCTTATGCCTGCCCGTCGGCTCCGCTATGGCCAAGGTCGATGCGGGGGATGTGGCCACTTCGGCCGGCGTTTCCGCTTCGCTGTACTCGACCTTCAAGGATCACAAAATGGTGATCCCGGCGCGTGACGACTTGTCTGCCTTTGTCGCCAGCGGCGGAGCCATTCGCGGGGTTTATCTTGAATCGGTGTTGCAACAGGTTCGCCAGGAAAATCCCGGAATAAACGCCAGCGATGAAGACCTCGCCAATGCGATTCTGGTGCATTACGAAGGCTTGAATCAGTAACCGGTACGGAGCAGGCAGCCGATGGATGGCTGCTGAAGGCGCATAGGCAAAACTGTCCGGCGGCCTCTATGATGGAGGCCATGACGACGACTGCGCCTTTGCGCTCCCCCTGCCCGCCCGGCGCCTGCGATTGCGGGCGCGACCCGTTGCTGGAAACGCCCGGCGCGGATTTGCGCATCCTGCGCCTGACCCGCGAGGAAGAAAAAGTCTTGCTCGCGCGGCTGGAGCAATTGAAAAACCTTGAAGACCTGCGACATCTGCAAAAACGCATGTTCGAGCAGTTGGGCATTCGCGTTGACGTCGCTCCGGGTTTTCACGAAGTGCGCACCATGCTCGGCATCGAGATCGAAATCGACGCGCTGCCAGGTCTGTGCCGCAAAACGCGCAAGTCGATTCCAACGGCGATTCGACGGGGCTTGAACAACAACCCCGAAATCGCTTTTGAATTGCTTAACGCCCACGACTTGCTGCGCGACAGCTGATCACTTTTTCATGCCGACTCGTTTGCGCATCTCGGCGGTGATGCTCTGCCGGGTCTTCTTCATGTCAGCCCACGGCTCATCGCCAACCTCGGCCAACCGCTCGTGGACGTTATGCACGTTCCATTGATTGCCGCCCTTGATCTCCCCAACCTCTTCACGAAACAGCGGTACCGACACCGGTAGCCCTTCGCGCGTACGCGCCGAGTAAGTGCAGATGGTGGTGGCGCCGAGGCCGTTGCGCAGGTAGTCGATGAAGATCCGCCCGACACGGTTTTTCGGCCCGGACACCGCCGAAAATCGATCCGGCAACAGCTTGGCCATATGGCTGACAATCGCGTGGCTGAAATCCTTCACTTCATCCCAGCCGAGCTTGCGCGTGATCGGCACCACCAAGTGAATACCCTTGCCGCCACTGGTTTTAAGAAACGCTTTCAAGCCCAGTTCATCAAGCACGGTCAAGGTCAGCGCGGTGGCTTCGACCATGCTTTTCCACGGCAGCGCCGGATCCGGGTCGAGGTCGAGCACGAAGCGATCGGGTTTATCCAGATCCACCGTGGTCGCGTTCCAGGTGTGCAACTCGACCGTGCTCATCTGCACCGCGCCGATCAGTGCTTCGGCGTTGTTGATCAGCATCACCGGTTGGCCGGTGACGTCTTTGTCCAGCGTGCTGATGCCGGGGATCGCCAGGCGCTCGGCGTTCTTCTGGAAGAACAGTTCACCCGCAATGCCATCCGGCGCTCGCACCAGCGCCACCGGGCGATCCTTGAGTTGCGGCAGAATCCATTCGGCAACGCTGGCGTAGTACTCGGCCAGTTGCATTTTGGTCGTGCCGCTGACCGCGTCGATCACCCGATCAGGGTGAGTGATGCGAACCTTGCCGTTGGCCAGACCGAGTTGCGACGGCGCAGTCTCAGCCTTTTCTGCGGCCACTTTTTTCGCCGTTTTTTTTGCAGGGCTTTTCGCTGCAGTTTTCGTCTCTGAAGTCTTCACCGGTTTCGCTCGCTCCTCAGTGATGTCCTTGGCCGGTTTGTCATCGCGCAAACCATGGAACACGGCGTGGCGCACCGAGCCGTCCTTGGTCATTTCAGCGAAGGCGATTTCGGCCAACAATTTCGGTTTGAGCCAGTGCACGCCTTTGGCCTCAAAACCGCTCGGCGGATTGACCACGGCAGCCTTCTTCACCTGCAACGGTTTCAACTGCGCCAGAATGCTTTTCAGCGTCGCTTCGTTGAAGCCCGTGCCAACCTTACCGGCGTAACGCAACTCGCCGCTGTCACGATCATGCAGACCCAACAGCAACGCTCCGAAGGCACTGCGCGAACCTTTCGGATCGGTGTAGCCGACGACGACAAATTCCTGCCGATGCTTGCACTTCAGTTTGATCCAGTCACCGCTGCGTCGCGACACATAAGGCGAGCCGAGGCGTTTGCCGATCAGGCCTTCCATCTGCATCTGACAAGCGCTGTTGAGCAACGCATCCGGGGTTTCGTCGAAGGCTTCGGAATAGCGCAGCAGCGGATTTTTCTGCGCGCCGAGGATGGTCGCCAGCGCGGCTCGACGCTCTTCAACCGGCACCTCACGCAAGTCGACGCCGTTGAGATACGGCAGATCAAACAGGTAGTAGAGAATGTTGCCGCTGCGCCCAGCCTCGAAAGCATTTTGCAGCGCCTGAAAATCCGGCACGCCATGTTCGTTGGCGACGACCATTTCGCCGTCCAGCCAGGCCGATTCCAGACCCAGCGCGGCCAAGGCTTCGGCCTGTTGCGGCAACTTGTGCGTCCAATCGTGGCCGTTGCGGGTGAACAGTTGCACCTGGTCGTGATCGATCCGCGCCATGATCCGGTAGCCGTCGAATTTGATTTCGTAGCTCCACTGCCCTTCAGGCGCGCTATCAACCAGTGTGGCCAACTCGGGTTTGAGCTGCGCCGGCAGCTTGGCTTTATGCGCGCCCGTCAGCGTGCCGCTGGCTTTTTTTCGCGATTTGGCGGCGGGTTTCTTCACCGGTTTGCTTTGCTCGGCGGCGAGTTTCGGTTTGTCGACGAGGGTGCGTTCGCTCAACACGCTGTCCGGCTCAGCGACTAGCACGTCGTAATCATCTTGCGGCCGCGCGGCGCTGTCCTGATGTTTGATCAGGAACCACTGCTCCTTTTTCCCCGGCATGTGCGTGCGCACCAGATTCCAGATCCCGCCGAGTTTCTCGCCTTGCAGCTCGAACTTGAGCTTGCCTTTGGCGTAGGCCTGTTGCGGATCCTCCTGCGGAATCCACACGCCGCGATCCCAGACAATCACATCGCCCGCGCCGTAATGCCCTTCGGGAATGCTGCCCTCGAAGGTCGCGTAATCCAGCGGATGATCCTCGACGTGCACTGCCAGGCGCTTGACCTTGGGATCCAGCGACGGCCCCTTCGGCACGGCCCAACTCTTCAACGCGCCATCGAGTTCCAGGCGAAAGTCATAATGCAGGTGCGAAGCGTCGTGCTTCTGGATGCAGAACTGCAAGGCGTGCTCGGCGGCGGTTTTGCGGCCCGAGCGTTTGACTGCCGCCGGTTCCGAGGTTGCCGAGAAATCGCGCATGCGGTTGTAGTCGTCGAGGTTCCTGTTCATCGTGCACCTGCCTGATTTCAGCCCATTCGGGTGACGGTCAGCGCCACCACGGCGATTCGGTCAACCCGTTGATATCCGGGGTTCAGCAGCTCTTCGCCAAAGACATCCGGATCGATTTCACGGTACGTCCAGGCGAAGCGTTTTTCATCGAGTCGCGGCAGCACCGTGTCGAGGAATGGATCACGGCCATCGACCATCGCCACGCCGGTATAGAGCAGCAGCGAACCACCGGGAGCCAGCCGATTTAGCGCTTGCTCGACGATCCGTAGTGACAGTCCCGCGCCGAGTGTTCCGCCACCGTGGCGATAGGCGCGCTCCGCCGGATCCGCCATGTACGGCGGGTTGGCGGCGATCAGATCGAACTCGCCGTCGACGCCTTGCAACAGATCACTGGGGTGAACTTCAACGTTGGCGACTTCCGCCAGCGCCGCGTTAATTGCAGTCAGGCGCAGCGCGGCGGGGTTGATATCCAGCGCCAGGACTTGCGCCTCGCGACGGGCTCGGGCGATCACGATCGCACCGACGCCAGCGCCACAACCGATGTCGACCGCGCGATGGATCGGGGCGAAGTTCTGTTGCAGATGAGCGTGGATCATCTGGGCGAAACGGTAGGTGTCGGGACCGAAGAACACCGAGTCCGCCGCGTCGGTCGGGAACGCCGAATGCACGAACAACAGATCATCCAGGCTCGACCAGCGCACGCGACTTTTCAGTTGGCCTTCGTAGGTGTCGATGACTTGCGCCGCCTGTAACTGGCGCTGTTCGTCGGCGGACAACAATCCGGGTTCGAACGGCCGCGACCAGCCAAACACATCACGCAGGCTGTCAGCCATTTGCCCTTCGTCGCGCTGATTGACGCGCTGATGCGTCAGCGGCGTCGGGGTGATGAAACGGTAGCCATCGGCCTGAAGGCGCCGGCCCAGTTGCAGCAGCGCCAGATCATGGCTGCTGAATTGTTCTTCCTGACTCATTGAAAATTTCCTTACGGCTGGCGTGATTTGAGTTCGATAAATCGTCGGGTGGCGAGTAACCCGGCCGGGTGTGCATGGCGATCCGGGGCGAGCCACGGAATCAGCGTCGCGATTTGCGTGAGACCGTCCTGACCTTGCAACGCCGCGTTCAATTGCTGCACATCGGGATCCTGCTCGGGCACCGCGATCGATGCCGCCGTTTGAGGCCGACGCCGAGCGACTTTCGGCTTTTCGGAGGATTTCCAATCGCCGGCAATCCAGTCATGCACCAGTTGTTTTTCATAGGCGTTGAACACGCCGAACATCGCCGCACCGTCACCCGCGATCAGTTGCCAAAAGCGGCTGTTCTGTGGGTCTTCGTTGCGTTTGATCCAGCCTTTGTCCTGCAGCGCTTGCATGAAGCCGGGCAGTTGCTCAGGCGTCGACAGCCATTGATTGACGGTCTGGCCTTCAAAGCGGCAGTAGTCAGAATGCATGTGCTGGCCGAACGGCCGCTTGCGTTCAAGCATCGCCAACAATTCACGCTCAAGGTCGAAGTTTTCGATGATCGCGCGACTGCCCTGCCCCAGATCATTAAGGCGATAACCGAGCGATACACGACGCAGAAAATCGGCGCGATCAGCCTCCAGTGGCAACAAATCGAGCACCGCCTGCACGGCTTTTTGCGCATGGCCGGTGCTGGCGTTGTCGATGGTCACGTGCAAAGTGAAATAGTAGGGATCGATGCCCAGCTCGCTGAGTTCGTAACTAGTGATCAGCAGGTGCAATGGCAGTTGCTCGTAACCCAGGTTGTAGCCGATCACTTCTGGCAAGCAATCGACACCGGCAATGCCAAGCGCCAGTTGCAACGCGCCTTGCAGGTAGTGTTCATCGGCGATTGCGGCGCTGTCCTGCAAGTCGTGTTCGGCAAGGAGTTTGCGGTAGATCACCACATGGTTTTGCGCGGGGTTGCCGTCGCCGAGTTCTTCCAGATAGGTGGTGAGCAAACCGGCGAAACGCGGATCCTGCCACTGCGCCAGCAAGCCATACAACCACGCGCCGTCGACCAGTTTGGTCGGCGCCACTGCTTGCAGAAAGTACAGCGCCTGCGCCTTGCAGGTGAAAAATTGCCGAGCCCCGCCGGCTTTACGTTGTTGCAGATATTCGGCGTATTGCTGCGCGACATCGGTGCAATGTTCGGCCACCCAGGCGTGCCACGTCGTCGGGTCTTGCGGCAGGGTATCCGGGAGTTGCCCGGCGTTTTGCAGTTGCTCGTGCAGGAATGACTGCGCCAACGCCTGCGGATTTTCATCCTTGAGCAACGCGTCATAAATGCATCGGATATTCCCGGCAGGATTGATCGCCTGCGGCTGGGCAGGCGTGGAATGCAGGCGTGTCAGGACAGTCATGGCAGTTTTCTCGGTCAATTGGCAGGACGCTGTTCACGCGCCTCTACAGCAGCAGAGGCGTCGCGCCTGTGAAAAATTCAATCGACGTGAAAATTGCCCGGACGGACGGCCCTTTCGAAGCGTTTGCAGCCAATGAATCTCCTGCTACACCTGAAACTGATGAAACTGATGAAACTGATGAAACTGATGAAACTGATGAAACCGCTGAAACTGCCGAAACTGCCGAAACTGCCGAAACTGCTGAAACTGCTGAAACTGCCGAAATTATCTGTAGGAGCTGCCGAAGGCTGCGATCTTTTGATGCTGATTTTTTAGGATCAAAAGATCGCAGCCTTCGGCAGCTCCTACATGGGCAAACATCGTATTACGGGATTAGATCGTGTAATGAGGTTACATCGTGCAACGGGTTGGATTCGCGATTGGGCGAGGGATGGCTAGGGTTTAACGACGATGATTTTTGGAGGGCAAAGGAATGCCTGTTGCGGCAAAAGGATGTGGATTGAGGAAGGGGCGGTATTCGGAGTCGGGACAGGTTTATCTGCTGACGGTGGTGGTTGATCAGAGATTGCCCGTTTTTTGCGATTTGCAGCTAGGTCGGTTACTGGTTCAGCAGTTACGTTTTGCAGAAGAATCAGGATCGGTTCAATCACTAGCTTGGGTCGTCATGCCGGATCACTTGCATTGGCTGGTTGAGCTGAAACAAGGTTCATTGGCGCAACTGATGTGCCGCGTCAAATCGCGGAGTTGTCGTTCGACCAATCTCAGACGGGGCAGTCAGGGGCGGCTGTGGCAGCGTGGGTATTACGATCGGGCATTGCGGCGGGATGAGGACTTGAAAGCGGCTGCGCGGTATATCGTGATGAACCCTTTGCGGGCCGGGTTGGTTGCTCGGTTGGGGGATTATCCGTTGTGGGATGCGGTTTGGGTTTGAAAATCCAGATCAAAAGATCGCAGCCTTCGGCAGCTCCTACAGGTACAAATACTCAATGTGCTGCGATCTTTTGACGTTGGCTTACGCCTGCCCTTTGGCCTGTTGCTCGAGATGCACCTGCAAATCCGGATCGATCTGCAATGCTGCTGCCAGTTCATCCAGATAGCTGCGTTCGGCATCCTGCTGGTCATCCACGAGCAATACGCTGGACAAATACATTTCGGCCGCGATGGCGGGGTCACCGTTTGCCGACTGGGCGACTTCACTGGCGTCCAGCGGTTTGGCGACTTCGGCGTCGAGCCATTGCTGCAATTGTGGATCGTCGGTGTGCTTGCCGATTTCTGCGCTGATCAGGTGTTTTTCCGATTCATCGATACGCCCGTCTGCCTTGGCCGCTGCGATCAAGGCGCGCAGCACTGCGTGGCTGTGTTCTTCGACGTCCGGCCCCGCGAGCAGGTTGGCCGTTTGTGGAATCTGTTGTGGCGCCGTGCTGGCCTGGCTGCGTTGCCAGGCTTGATACGCCTGGTACGCCATCATCCCCAGCGACGCCAGTGCCGCGTAATTGGTGCCGCCGCCGGAACGACTTTGCGTGCCGCCACCCAGCGCGCCACCCAACCCACCACCGCCAGCCGAACCGCCGCCGAGTAATCCACCGAGCAAACCGCCCAGTCCGCCTAGACCACCGGCAGACCCGCCGCCGCTGGCCGCGCCCGAGCCGCCACCAAGCAGACCACCCAGCAAGCCCCCGAGCCCGCCCAGACCGCCACCGGCCGAGGCGTTACTTTGTTGTCCCGCCGAGGCCTGGCCTCGCAGCAGTTGTTCGAGTAAATCAGTGGTGTTCATGGCGTCATCCTCAGACATTGGCAGTGACTGCGTCTGGCAACTCTAGACCCCTGCGGCCATAGCGCCAGCACCGTTTGGCCGACACTCAAGGCCCTCGCCGGTTTGCCCCGGGAATTTTTCCATCGGCCAGCTAAGATTCAAGGGTGGTGAACCTTATCCCGGCCAGACCGGTCGATAGCTGCAACCCCGACCCGGTTTGCCGGCGCCCTTGCCACTCAAGGGTGATACCCGGCTTGCTTCACTTTCTGGAGAACGCCCCCGTGATATCGACCGTACACATCGCCAGGCTCAAAGCATGGGGCGCCCATGGTTTTACCGCGACCGGCGTGGTCACTGCTTTTCTTGCCACCCTCGCCCTGCTGGAAAACCAGCCGACCCATTGCCTGATGTGGCTGGGCGTGGCGCTGATCGTCGACGGCCTCGACGGCGCCCTCGCGCGCAAGGTTAATGTGCAATCGGTGCTGCCGAGTTTCGACGGCTCGATCCTTGATCTGGTGATCGATTACCTGACCTACGTGTTTATCCCGGCGCTGTTCATCTATCGCTACATTCCGCTGCCGGATTACACCCTGCTGCTGACCGTGTCGCTGATTCTCGTGTCATCGCTGTTCTGCTTCTGCAACGTCAATATGAAGAGCAAAGACAACTACTTTGTCGGGTTTCCGGCAGCGTGGAATGTGGTTGCGTTGTGTTTGTACATCATCGGCCCGGGGCCTTGGATCACGTTTTTGACGGTGATCGGGCTGGCGCTGTTGACGGTGACTCGGATGAAGTTTTTGCATCCATTCCGCGTGCGCCGGTTTATGCCGATCAACATTGCGGTGACGGCGATCTGGCTGCTGTGCAGCTTGTCGCTGGTGCTCAATCACCCGGTGATCAACCCGTTGGTGATGGGGTTGTGGTTGCTGATGTCGGCTTACTTTCTGGGGATCTGCATCTGGCGCACGGCGCTGGAATGGTTTGATCGGGCGCATCAGAAGTAGATATTGCAGACCATCACAAATCCAAATGTGGGAGCGGGCTTGCTCGCGAAAGCGGTGTTTCAGTCGACTGATGTGGAGACTGATTCGCCGCCTTCGCGAGCAAGCCCGCTCCCACACTTTGATCTCCATGGGTCTCTGAATGAGGGTGCGGGTCAGCGTTTGCTGATCACCACCTCCAGATACTCACTCGGCACCACCAGCGAATCCTCTCCTGCTCGATTCATACGATTGAGCAAATCCGCCAGATCACTTTCCAGCGCCTGCCCACTCTCCGGCGGCAGCGCGGCGAACGCTTTGTGCACCGGCCCGTACCAATGGCGGAAGATATCGATAAAGTGCGCCGCCGAGCGATAGCGGAAATTGAACTCGCGGCGTGTTACCTGCACGACAAAATCGTGATCATCGAAATGCTCATGCAGCCACGCTTCCGTGCCCCAGTTCGACGGTGGCTGGGCGATCGCTGGGGGCGGCACATGCCGGCCGAGGGTTTTGAACATCTGGCCGACGAAACCTTCCGGCGTCCAGTTGGCCAGACCGATCCGTCCACCTCGGCGACAGACCCGACCCAGCTCAGCGGCCGCTTTGTCCTGATCCGGAGCAAACATCACGCCGAACGTCGACAGCACCGCGTCGTAACTCTCATCTTCGAACGGCAGATCCTCGGCGTCGGCGACTTGAAAAGTCACGTCAAGATGTTCGGCGCGCGCCCGATCCTGTCCACGTTCCAACAGCGCTGCGACGTAATCGGTGGACGTCACCAACGCACCCCGCCGCGCCGCCGCCAGTGTGGCATTGCCATTGCCGGCAGCGACGTCCAGCACCTCTTCATCGCAACGTAGATCACAGGCTTCGGCGAGGTTTTCGCCGACGATTTGCAGGGTGGTGCCGATCACGGCGTAATCGCCACTGGCCCAGGCGACCTTCTGGCGTTCTTTCAAGGCAGTCAGATCAATCGGTGCAGTCATGAATTCGAGCTCCGCTGCGTTCTTGTTATGGACATAGAAAACCGGGCCGGCAGTGACCCCGCTCAATCACTATCGCGCCGCGTCTGCCTGGCGTCCCGGCCAATCGTCCGGCAACCCGTCAAAACCGCTGCTTTGCCGATGAATGGTGGAAATCTGTAAAGCCGCTGCAACAGCCTCGGGATTGCCAGCGGCGGTGGATTGGTTTTTGATGCACGACCGCCTCTGGAACGGACTCGACCGATGTCACTGCAAATCGATTGGCTCGCACATCACATGCAACACAGCGACCGCTATGCCAAATGGATTCATCAGCAATTTCACTACGAATATACGCATCAACCACTGGCCGATTGGCAGCGTGAATTTGCTCAAGGGCAAAGCAATGGTGAATGGTCGTGCCTGATTGCTATCGACGGCGAACGGCTGGTCGGCGGTGCGGCCTTGGCCCGCGATGATCTGGCCCATCGGCCGGATCTCGGCCCGTGGCTGGCCTGCGTGTTCGTCAGCCCCGAGGCGCGCGGGCAAGGCTTGGCGGAGCGTTTGATTGACGGGATTTGTCAGGAGGCGAAGGACTGCGGGTTTGCGCGCTTGTACCTGCACACCCAATCCAAGCAGGACTACTACGCCAAACGCGGCTGGCAAGTGATGGAACGCTTCCGCGCGTGGGACAGTGAACACGCGCTGATGGCCCGCGACCTCTAAAACACACCCCTTGCCCTGTAGGAGCTGACGAGTGAAACGAGGCTGCGATCTTTTGATCTTAAAAATCAGCATCAAAATCAAAAGATCGCAGCCTCGTTTCACTCGACAGCTCCTACACTCATTTATACCCAGTCGAGGGGGCCGCAGGGCGCAGCGAACGCCCTGCCCGAATCCCCGACCACCGCCCGGTGGCGCATGCCTCGACCGTCAACGCCGCCGGACTGTGATCCTGTTTCAGGAGCACACACAATGGACGAGGCCCGACTCAACGACTTCATGGGCAAACTGGTCAACGACATGGGCGGCGCGGCGATGCTGGCCAATGTCATCGTCGGCGAAGAGCTCGGGCTGTACCGGGCGATGGCCGACAGCCAACCAATCAGCCCCGAAGCCCTCGCCGCAAAAACCACCTGCAACCCACGTCTGGTGCGCGAATGGCTCAGCGCCCACGCGGCGTCCGGCTACATGGAGCACCTCGACGGCCAATTCCGCTTGCCGGAAGAACAGGCACTGGCGCTGGCCGTGGAAGATTCGCCGGTATACGTCGCCGGCGGACTGGGCGTGGTGGCATCGTTTTTCCACGACAAAGACAAACTGGTCAAAGCCATGCGCGGCAACGGCGCCCTGCCCTGGGGCGATCACCATCCGTGCATGTTCACCGGCACCGAGCGCTTCTTTCGGCCCGGCTATAAAGGCCACTTGATCGCCGAATGGCTGCCGGCGCTGGACGGCGTGGTCGCAAAACTGGAGGCCGGCGCCAAAGTTGCTGATGTCGGCTGCGGACACGGCGCCTCGACGGTGATCATGGCGCAGGCGTTTCCCAATTCTCGTTTTGTCGGTTTCGACTACCACGCGCCGTCGATTACCGTCGCCACTCAGCGCGCTGAAGAAGGTGGCGTCAGCAGTCGGGCGACGTTTTTTCAGGGCACCGCGAAAAGTTATCCGGGCAATGACTATGACCTGATCTGCTATTTCGACTGCCTGCACGACATGGGCGACCCGGTCGGTGCTGCGCGGCATGCCTACGATTCGTTGAAGGATGACGGCACGGTGCTGCTGGTCGAGCCATTCGCCAACGATACGCTGGACGACAACATCAATCCGGTCGGGCGGTTGTTTTACGCGGCGTCGACGTTTATTTGCACGCCGAATTCGTTGTCGCAGGAGGTGGGTTTGGGTCTCGGTGCGCAGGCTGGGGAATTGCGTTTGCGCAAAGTATTTACCGAGGCAGGTTTCAAGCATTTTCGCCGCGCCACACAGACACCGTTCAACCTGATACTGGAGGCGCGTAAATAACCCGGCCAGAAAAGTCAGTGCTAACCTGCATGTCATCCTCCAGCCTTCGGAGCGCTTGCCATGCTCGACAGCCCGACCCGCGAACACCTCGACACGCTGCAACAGGCGATGGCCGATGGCGATTTTCTGGTGCTGACCGGTGCCGGCATCAGCACGCCTTCGGGCATCCCCGATTACCGCGACAGCGACGGTGTGCGCCGGGGCCGGCAGCCGATGATGTATCAGGAATTCCTCGCCGCCCCGGAGTCACGCCGCCGCTACTGGGCGCGGGCGATGCTGGGTTGGCCGCGAGTGCGTCAGGCGCGGCCGAATCCTGCGCACGAGGCGCTGGCCACGTTACAAAGTCACGGGCGAATCAGCGGACTGATCACGCAAAACGTCGACACCCTGCACGATCAGGCCGGCAGTCACGATGTCATCGAACTGCACGGCAGCCTGCACCGAGTGTTGTGTCTGGATTGCGCCCAACGCAGCGAGCGCGACGCCATTCAGCAGGTGATGGAAGCGCAGAACCCGTATCTGGCCGGCGTCGATGCGGTGCAGGCACCCGATGGCGATACCCTGCTCGACCCGGCGTTTGAAGCACGCTTTCAATCGCCGCGCTGCCCGCATTGCGACAGCGAACGGCTGAAACCGGATGTGGTGTTTTTCGGCGAAAACGTCGCGGCCCATACGGCGGCCCGGGCGATGGCCGCAGCGGAAAGTGCTGCGGGCTTGCTGGTGGTGGGTTCGTCGTTGATGGCGTATTCAGCGTTTCGCTTGTGCCGGGTGATCGCGGATCGGGGTAAACCGTTGATTGCGATTAATCTGGGCAAGACGCGAGCGGATGATTTGCTCGATCTGAAAATCGAAGCGTCTTGCGAACAGGTTTTGCCCCTGCTGACACAAAACCTGACTCCCTGACACCGCATTTCCCCCTGTGGGAGCGGGCTTGCTCGCGAAGGCGTTCTGTCAGCCAAAATCCCCTTCACTGACACACCGCCTGTAGGAGCTGCCGAAGGCTGCGATCTTTTGATTTTGTCTTAAAGATCAAAAGATCGCAGCCTTCGGCAGCTCCTACACGGGATGCGTTTCAGGCATAGTTTTCCTGCTGGAGAATATCGAACAACGCCTGCGCCGCCGCCGAGCGCTCGTTCCCCGGTTCCGTCAGCACACCAATCGCCCGCTCCACTGAATCAATCAACGTCAGGCAATGCGCACCCAGTTCCTGCATCTGCTCGACACACAACGCCGGCACCGCGCTCACTCCCAACCCACTGGCTACCATGCGTCCCACCGTCGCCAGTTGATGACTCTCAAACTCCACCGGCAATTTCATCCCGCGCGCCTGCAAGTGTTCTTCAAGCATCACCCGCACCGTCGACGGCCGTTGCAAGGTAATGAACGGCTCCTGCAACAATGTCTGCCAATCGATCTCGGTACGCCCGGCCAGCGGCGAATCCTTCGGCACCACGGCGACGAAGCGATCCATATACAGCGGCGTGAAGGTCATCGAGGTGTTCTGCATCGGCTCGAACGCCACGCCCAACTCGACCTGACGATCGCGCACCATCTCCAGCACTTGCTCGTTGATCACGTCGTTGACCGTGACGTTGACGTTCGGATAGCGCGCACGAAACGTCTTGAGGATCGGCGGCAGCAAGTTGCCGGCAAACGACGGCATCGCCGCCAGCGTCACGCGCCCGCGTTGCAGGCTGAAGCGCTGGCGCATTTCGTCTTCGGCGTTGTCCCAATCGGCGATCAGCCGTCGCGCCAATGGCAGCAGCGATTCACCCTCCGGGGTCAGCGCGACGTTGCGTGTGTTGCGGCTGAACAGGCGCCCGCCCAAACCTTCTTCCAAAGCTTTGATGGTCAGGCTCAACGCCGATTGCGACAGGTGCAGCCGCTCGCAGGCCACGGCGAAACTGAGGCTCTGCGCCACGGCAAGAAAAGCGCGGATCTGTTTGATGGTCATAATAAAGCCTCTGAGCATGAAGCCCGATGCATGATCGTTCCCTCGCTCCGCGTGGGAATGCAGCCCGTGACGCTCTGCGTCACTGGACGCGGAGCGTCCATGGAGGCGCTACCACGCGAAGCGTGGGAACGATCAGCCATAACGTGGTGATTATTGAGCTTTATCAATCAATCAACCTTAAAAATCAACTTAACAAATATATCCCCCAGCGCGACACTCCAACCATTCGGCTAGCCAGCCGCCCGCAAATAATAAAAGAGGTGCATATGGCAGGTTTCGACAAGCGCGTGAGTTCTTACGAGGAAGCCCTGGCCGGGCTTGAGGACGGCATGACCGTCATCGCCGGCGGCTTTGGTCTGTGCGGCATTCCGGAAAACCTGATCGCCGAGATCAAACGCAAGGGCACCCGCGACCTCACCGTCGTCTCCAACAACTGCGGCGTCGACGGCTTTGGCCTTGGCGTGCTGCTCACCGATCGCCAGATCAGCAAAGTGATCGCCTCCTACGTCGGCGAAAACAAGCTGTTCGAAGAGCAACTGCTCAAAGGCGAAATCGAAGTCATCCTGACCCCGCAAGGCACCCTCGCTGAAAAAATGCGCGCGGGCGGCGCCGGCATTCCGGCCTTCTTCACCGCCACCGGCGTCGGCACTCCAGTTGCCGATGGCAAGGAAGTGCGTGAGTTCAAGGGCCGCAAGTACCTGATGGAAGAATCCATCACCGGCGACTTCGCCATCGTCAAAGGCTGGAAAGCCGACCATTTCGGTAACGTCGTTTACCGTCACACCGCGCAGAACTTCAACCCGCTGGCCGCCACCGCCGGCAAGATCACCGTGGTCGAAGTCGAAGAAATCGTCGAACCCGGCGAGCTGGATCCGACGCAGATTCACACCCCGGGCATCTACGTCGATCGGGTCATTTGCGGCACGTTCGAAAAACGCATCGAACAGCGCACCATCCGCAAATAATTCAGGCTGACGGAGAATAACAACATGGCACTTTCCCGCGAACAAATGGCTCAGCGCGTCGCCCGCGAAATGCAGGACGGCTTCTACGTGAACCTCGGCATCGGCATTCCGACCCTGGTCGCCAACTACATCCCCGAAGGCATGGAAGTCATGCTGCAATCGGAAAACGGCCTGCTCGGCATGGGCCCGTTTCCGACTGAAGAAACCATCGATGCCGACATGATCAACGCCGGCAAACAGACCGTGACGGCACGCATCGGCGCGTCGATTTTCAACTCCGCCGAATCCTTCGCGATGATCCGCGGTGGCCACGTCGACCTGACCGTGCTCGGCGCGTTCGAAGTCGACGTCGAGGGCAACATCGCTTCGTGGATGATCCCCGGCAAACTGGTCAAGGGCATGGGCGGCGCGATGGATCTGGTGGCCGGAGCCGACAACATTATCGTGATCATGACCCACGCCTCCAAGGACGGTGAGTCCAAGCTGCTGTCCAAATGCAGCCTGCCGTTGACCGGCGCCGGTTGCATCAAGCGTGTGCTGACCGACCTCGCCTACCTGGAAATCGAAAATGGCGCTTTTGTCCTCAAGGAACGCGCACCTGGCGTCAGCGTCGAGGAAATCGTCGCCAAAACCGCTGGTAAACTGATCGTCCCGGATCACATACCGGAAATGCAGTTCGCTGCCGAGTGAGGAATTCGAAAATGCAAGACGTCGTCATTGTTGCCGCCACGCGTACCGCGATCGGCAGTTTCCAGGGTGCCCTGGCCAGCGTTTCTGCGGTGGATCTGGGCGCGGCGGTGATCCGCCAGTTGCTCGAACAAACCGGTCTGGACGGTGCGCAGGTTGATGAAGTGATCATGGGCCAGGTGTTGACCGCCGGCGCAGGTCAAAACCCCGCGCGTCAGTCGGCGATCAAGGCTGGCCTGCCACACGCGGTACCGGCGCTGACCCTGAACAAGGTTTGCGGTTCGGGTCTCAAAGCCCTGCACCTCGGCGCGCAAGCAATCCGTTGCGGCGACGCGGACGTGATCATCGCCGGCGGCCAGGAAAACATGAGCCTGTCCAACTATGTAATGCCGGGCGCCCGCACCGGTCTGCGCATGGGCCACGCGCAAATCGTCGACACCATGATCAGCGATGGTCTGTGGGATGCGTTCAACGATTACCACATGGGCATCACTGCCGAGAACCTCGTCGACAAATACGAAATCAGCCGCGAGCAGCAAGACGCCTTTGCTGCCGCGTCCCAGCAGAAAGCTGCCGCCGCCATTGAGGCCGGTCGCTTTGTCGATGAAATCACGCCGATCCTGATTCCACAGCGCAAAGGCGATCCGGTCGCGTTCAAGGTCGACGAGCAGCCACGCGGCGACACCACCGCTGAATCGCTGGCGAAACTGCGTCCGGCGTTCAAAAAGGACGGCAGTGTCACCGCCGGCAACGCTTCGTCGCTGAACGACGGTGCTGCCGCTGTGATCCTGATGAGCGCGGAAAAAGCCAAAGCCCTCGGTTTGCCGGTGCTGGCGAAAATCGCCGCTTACGCCAACGCCGGCGTTGACCCGGCGATCATGGGCATCGGCCCGGTATCGGCGACTCGCCGCTGCCTGGACAAGGCTGGCTGGAACATCGACCAGCTCGACCTGATCGAGGCCAACGAAGCCTTCGCTGCACAGTCGCTGGCGGTGGCCAAGGATCTGCAATGGGATCTGAGCAAGGTCAACGTCAACGGCGGCGCCATTGCGCTGGGCCACCCGATCGGCGCATCGGGCTGCCGTGTGCTGGTGACGCTGCTGCATGAAATGATCAAGCGTGATGCGAAAAAGGGTCTGGCGACCTTGTGCATTGGCGGTGGTCAAGGCGTGGCGCTGGCGCTGGAACGCGCGTAAGCAAGAGTTCAACGGCAGGCGGCGGATCCACGACATCCGTTGGTTGCTGGCAACAAAAACCCGGTGCAGCTTCGGTTGCACCGGGTCTTTTTTTGTCTGGATTTTATAGGCTGGCCTTGAAGGCCCCTTCGCGAGCAAGCCCGCTCCCACAGGGTTGGTGGGTGTACACAATATTTGTGAATAACACCAACCACTGTGGGAGCGGGCTTGCTCGCGAAAGGGCCAGTCCAGCCACTACAAATTTCTGATCAGCCAGCCAATTGCAGAATCAACCAAGCATTCGCGCCACTGATCACCACAAACAACCCCCACGCCAACACCCTTGTCGGCGACCGATTCACAAACGGCCCCATCAGCTGTTTGTCATTGGTCATGCGAATCAGCGGATACAGCGCAAACGGCAGCTGCAAACTCAGCACCACCTGACTCATCACCAACAATTTCCCCACCGCGTTATCGCCCATCAACCACACGCCGATAAACGCCGGAATCAGCGCCAGCCCGCGCGTGATCAAGCGCCGCTGCCAGCACGGAATCCGCAGATTGAGATAGCCCTCCATGATCACCTGCCCGGCGATGGTGCCGGTGAAGGTCGAACTCTGCCCCGACGCCAGCAACGCCACGCCGAACAGCACACTGGCCAGCGCGCCACCGACCAGCGGGTCGAGCAAGTGATAGGCGTCCTGAATGTCGACCACGTCGGTATGCCCGGACTGGTGAAACGCCGCTGCCGCGAGAATCAGAATCGCCGCGTTGACCAGCAGCGCCAGCGCCAGCGAGCCGATTGTGTCGATGCGCGCCAGTTTCACCGCGTCCTGCTTGCTCGCCAGATCCTTGCCGATCATCCGGGTCTGCACGATCGAGGTGTGCAGGTAGAGGTTATGCGGCATCACCGTCGCGCCGAGTATGCCGATCGCCAGGTACAGCGGCGCTGCATCACTGATCGCCGACAGCGACGGTTTGAAGCCTTGGAAAACGTCAGGCCAGTACGGTTTGATCAGCACCAGCTCAACGAAGAAACACACGCCGATAGTCGCGACCAGCACCAGCATGATCGCTTCCAGTCGGCGAAATCCACGGTTCTGCAGGGCCAGCACCAGCAGCGTGTCGAACGCGGTCAGGGCGATGCCGAAGGTCAGCGAACAACCGAGCAGCAGGTGAAACGCCAGTGCGCATCCGAGCACTTCGGCGAGGTCGGTGGCGATGATAGAAATCTCCGCCAATATCCACTGCAAGCGTGCGGTCGGCGTGCTGTAGCGTTCGCGGGACAATTGCGCCAGATCGCGGCCGGTGGCGATGCCCAGCCGCGAACACAAACATTGCACCACCATGCCCGCCAGACTCGCCAGCAACACCACGAACAACAGGCTGTAGCCGAAGCGCGAACCGGCTTCGATCGCAGTCGCCCAGTTGCCCGGATCCATGTAGCCGATCGACACCAATAGACCGGGGCCGGCGAAACGCAGTACGCGTTTGAAGAAGGGGGCGTTGGGGTCGACCTCGACACTGCCGGCCACTTCCGGCGGGCAAAACGGCGCGGTGGCGATTTTGGGCACACTGAATTTCACGCACACATCCAGAAACAAGTCGGAAAGACGCAGCTTAGACGTTCACGTTGAAGATCAAAAGATCGCACCTGTAGGAGCTGCCGCAGGCTGCGATCTTTTGATCTTATCGGCTCGCGCCCAACAATTGCTCGCGCAATTCGGGACTGCGTGTGCGCGGATCCAGCCAGATGTCGAAAAACGCCCGGGCGAACTGCGGATCATCGACCTCATGCTGCAACTGTTGCCCGACAAAAAACCGCGCGCCCTGCCCCGGCAAGTACACACCGGTGATCCGCGTGCCGGCCTGCACATCGACGAAGGATTGCTGCATCTGAATTTGCCAACCGGCCAGCTGTGCAGGGCTGACGCTGGGCCCTCCGAGGCGTTTGATTTCGTCGACACTGGCCTTGACCAGATCATCGCGAGAAATGGTGCGGCGGTAGATCAGTTCCAGCGCGAAGGGCTGACCGTCCGCTAGCGGTCGCGCGGCACTCCACAATCGCGCGTTGTAGACATCGAAACCGAACACACTGAAATCACCGGTGCCGATGATTTGCGCACCGGGCACGGCGTCCTGCCAATTGGCCCAGGTCGGCGTGAGCAACAAGGCCCACAAGCCTATGCCGCAGCATCCACGTAACACCTTCGGTGTTCTGTTCATCGCGGCATCGACTCCCGCAAGCCCTGATAATCAGAGCATAGTCGGCTATCCGGCAAGGCACTTTGTATACAATTTTTGTACAACGATGCAGCAATCCCCGTTCGTCGATGCTAACGTGAGCGTCTCTCACTCGACGGAGCCACCTGCGTGCTGATCCTCAAATTGCTGCTGATTCCCGGTTTTCTCTTGCTGATTTCTTTGGCGGGCAAGCGCTGGGGGCCGAGCGTGGCCGGGTGGCTGTCGGGGTTGCCGGTGGTGGTCGGGCCGATTCTGTTTTTCCTCGCCATCGAACAGGGGCCGCAGTTTGCCGCGCATTCGGCGGTGGCGGCGTTGTCGGCAATGTTCGCGATGATCGCTTTCTGCATTACCTATGCGCAGGTCGCGCAACGGGCGAACTGGCCATGGGCGCTGGCGATATCGATGACGGTCTGGGCTGTGTTGGCGCTGGTGCTGTCGCTGATTCCACCGTCGCTGCCGTTTTCGGTGGTGGCCGCAGCGGTTGCCCTGCTCGCCTCCCCTTATCTGTTTCCGGATGTGCAACCAGTGCTGAAGGGTACGGCACCGAAGTCGGACAAATTGATCTGGCGGATGATCGCTGGCGCGGCGTTGACGCTGGTGGTGACGATGCTTGCCAGCACCGTCGGTGAACGCTGGAGCGGTTTGCTCGCGGTGTTCCCGGTGCTTGGCAGTGTGATGGCGGTGTTTTCCCAGCAGACGCGCGGGCCGGCGTTTACAGCGGCATTGCTGCGCGCGACGGCGACGGGGATGTATTCGTTTTCGGCGTTTTGTCTGGTGTCGGCGCTGACGTTGCCGAGCATGGGCTTGAGTGGGTTTGCGGTGGGTGTGGCGGTTTCAGTGGCGATGCTTGGCGTTACCCGCAAGCTGCTGGCAAAACCTCCTTCCTCTAAAACGCCCCAACCTCAAAGTTGAAACCGTTCCTGTGGCGAGGGGATTTATCCCCGATCGGCTGCGCAGCAGTCGGCAAAAAGACAGGCGCGCCGCGCACCCCACCGCGGGAAAAACCCCTCTCCGCACCGGGCATACTCGCCCCCTGAAGGCGGGTTTAGACGGG
>NZ_JAGYHF010000013.1 GCF_018336155.1 Pseudomonas rustica
GGCCCCCCCCTTTTTTATAAAAAAAAAAGGGGGGCCCCCCGCCCCCCCCCATCGGGGATAAATCCCCTCGCCACAGATAAATCCCCTCGCCACAAGTATTAGGGTGTTAACCCCGAGTTAATTCCTGAAGAACACACTCGCTTTCGAGTTCTGCTTCATGGACGAACGGCTCCGACTTGTTCAGTAGGAGGCACCATGAAAACCACGACTGTAATGCTTGCCGGGCTGCTTGCCCTTGGCTCTGCCAGCGCTTTTGCCGAAGGGGGCGCCGAACGCATGCGCTACTACTTCAACAACTTCCCCGTTCACCACGCGCAAAGCGAACAGGTGAGCGACGCCAAGACCAAAGAACTGCGGGTTCCCGACGACCAGACGGCCCAAGTGACCGAGTCTTATCGCAACTGAATCACCGATGGACCTGCGAGGACTGTGCTCCGGTCACCGCAGATGACAGTTGGGCGCCCTGTTGGGGCGCCTTTTTTTATGCCTGCAAATCCTTGATCCAGAACAGCATGCGGCCGTGCTCCGGGTTAAACATCCCCGGTGCAAAACCGAATTTGCGGTAAGAGCCCTGGGCGATATCGTTGCCTTCGAGCACTTCAAGGGTGATCTTGCAGCAGCCACGCTGACGGGCGATGTCCTCGACCTTGCGCAGCATCTTCTGGCTTAAGCCGAGACCGCGAAACTTGTTCACCACTGCCACATCGTGAACGTTGACCAGCGGTCGGCAGGCGAACGTCGAAAAGCCTTCAAAGCAGTTCACCAAACCGGCCGGCTCACCGCCAACGAACGCCAGCACGCTGAACGCATGCGGTCGCCGGGCCAGTTCTTCCGGCAGACGTTGCAGCAGCTCGGGGGCAATCGGATGACCGCCGCCCATGGGATCTTCTGCATAGTTGTTGAGTACCACGCCGATGGCCTCGGCATGCACTGGATTGGTGTAACTGGCCTGAAGTACAAGAATTTCTGCGGAATCCATTTCCATCCCCAAACACACAACCCCGGCACGCAAAGTGCGCACTGATAGGCTGCCTGACCTTAGCGCGAGCACGGTGTTGTCGACAAGATCAAAAGATCGCAGCCTTCGGCAGCTCCTACATTGATCCCATTCCCCTGTAGGAGCTGCCGAAGGCTGCGATCTTTTGCTTTTGAAAAATCAATGCCCCCAAATCAGCTCTTCCGTCCAGCCGAGTTCGGCGAAGTCTTCAGCCCGCAACCCGGCCTCTCCCGCGCAGAAAAACTCGTCCAGTTGCGGCGGCTTCACCGCGGTATCAGTGAGCATCGTATGCACCTGCCCACGATGATGAATCTGATGTTCAAACAGATGCGAAAGCATGCGCAATCGGCTGTCATGTTGCGGCGTATCGCGGGCGATGGTGACGATTCGGCCCAGATCGGCATCGCGCATCTGCTCGCAATAGGCGATCAGCCGACGATCCACATGCGCCTGTTCTTCGCGCAGGGACGCAGCCTCGGTAAACGGCTCGTCCTGATTGAAAAACACGTAGCAATCCGGGTGCGGTTCGTCACCGCGCAACTCGCGTTCCAGCGCGTCGACATAGAACCAGTCGCAAGTGAGGATGTGATTGAGGGTCAGACGAATACTGGGGAAAAAACTGATGCGGGGCGCGGCGAGATCCGCGCCATCGAGCTGCATCCAGGCCTTGGCCAGACGATGGTTGGCCCAGGCATTTTGATAGGCCATGGTCAGCAAATGATGGGACAGCGGCTGGGTCATGTTGGCGCCCTCTTCACTCACGCTTCGGCAAAGCGCTGCAATTGCATCTCCTGCAAACGGCTGAGGGTGCGACGGAACGGGAATTCCAGATAACCCTCGGTGTACAGCGCATCCATTGGCACTTGCGCCTCAATGTACAGCGGCACCTTGCGGTCGTAGCACTCGTCGACCAAGGCGATGAAGCGCCGTACACCGTCGTCATGCACCGACAACTGCGGCAACTCGCGATCCCCCGCCGCCACGCGCTCGGCGTTGTCCTCGGTGCCACGGGCAATGCGCCCTTCGCGTTTCTGCGCACTAAGGTTGGGCACCTCGCTCAAAAGAATAGCCTGATAGGCATCACACAGCGCGATGAAATCCATGGCGGCGAACGGTTGCTCACAGAGATCGGCGTAGCGACACCAGAGCACCGTCGCACTGGCCTGCACTACGTTCAGCACGCGGTGGCCGACGGCAACGGGTTCGGCGCTGGCGGGTTGCCCGGCGTTCAGTGTCTGAAACACCTCATCCAGCGCGCTGCCCTGCTCCGGCGTGGCGACGAAGTAGCGCTGCAGCCCGGTGCCGGGGTGCAGACGATGGTCTTCGGCGCCGTTCACCGGCACCACCTGCATGTGCGCCTTGATCGAAGCGATTGCCGGCGTGAAGCGATCACGGTTGAAGCCATCGGCGTACAGATCATCCGGCGGCAGATTGGACGTGCAAACCACCACCACGCCTTCGTCGAACATCACTTGAAACAGCCGACCGAGAATGATCGCGTCACCAATGTCGTTGACGAACAGTTCGTCGAAACACAGCACCCGCACTTCGGCTGCCAGTTCCTTGGCCAGCGCGCGCAACGGGTCGGCGATACCGGTCAACTGGAACGAACGCTGATGCACCCAGCCCATGAAGTGATGGAAATGCTGTCGCCGCGCCGGCACGCGCAGGCTTTGATAGAACTGATCCATCAGCCACGTTTTGCCCCGCCCGACCGGGCCCCACAGGTACACGCCGGTGACCGACTTGGCCCCGGCGTGCAAAGCTTCGTGGCATTTTTGCAACGCCCAGACGGCGTGTTCCTGAGCTTCATCCTGGATGAAGCCCTTGTGCTCGATGGCGTGTTGCCAGGCGCTGAGGGGGGAGTCGAAAGTCATGCGCGGGAGTATGCCACGACGGCCCGCAAAACGGATTTATCGAACACACAACAACCTGTGGGAGCGGGCTTGCTCGCGAAAGCGTGGTGTCAGGCAGCCATTTGCTAACTGATCCACCGTCTTCGCGAGCAAGCCCGCTCCCACAGGGTTTATGTGTTTACCGTTCAGCGGAGTGTGTCTTGACAGGGGAATATTACCAGCATCATATTGTCGCCATATTTCAACCGTAATCTTACTGAATCGGATCGGGAGCATCGCCATGCACTACAAGGTTTTTGGCCGTAAAACCGGCCTCCGCGTTTCGGAACTGGCGCTTGGCGCCGGCAACTTCGGCACCGGTTGGGGGCATGGCGCAGAGCGTGACGAAGCCAAACGCATTTTCGACGGTTACCTCGAGGCCGGCGGCAATTTCATCGACACCGCCAATGGTTATCAGGGTGGGCAATCGGAGTCGATGCTCAGCGAGTTCATCGCCCCGGAACGCGATCGACTGGTCATCGCCACCAAATACAGCATGGGCACCACGCCGGCGGCCGATATTTCCCACACCGGCAACAGCCGCAAAAACATGGTGCGCGCCGTCGAAGAAAGCCTGAAGCGCTTGAAGACCGATCACATCGATCTGTTCTGGGCGCACATCAGCGATGGCGTCACGCCGATGGAGGAGATCCTGCGCGGCTTCGACGACCTGGTGCGCGCCGGCAAGATTCACTACGCCGGTTTGTCGAATTTCCCGGCCTGGCGCATCGCTCGCGCCGACTTGTTGGCAGAGGTGCGCGGGTTCGCGCCGATTGCTGCGATTCAAGTCGAGTACAGCCTCGCCGAACGCACCGCCGAACGGGAATTACTGCCGATGGCCGAAGCCCTCGGTCTGGCAGCAACACTGTGGTCGCCTCTGGGCGGCGGCTTCCTGACCGGCAAGTATCGCGGCAACGATGACAACAACCGCGCGGCCAAACTCGGCATGCTGGTGCATGCGGAAAAAAGCGCACGAGAAACGGCTTTGCTTGATGCCTTGCTTGCGGTTGCCAGTGAGATCGGCGTTAGCCCCACTCACGTCGCGATTGCCTGGCTGCGCGAAAAAGCCAAGCGCTCGACCACGGCGCTGATCCCGATTTTGGGTTCGCGTACCCGTGAACAACTGGATGCGACGTTGGGTGCGCTTGCGGTGCAACTGAGCGATGAACAACTGGCGATGCTGGATGGTGTGAGTAGCGTGCCGGCGGGCGTGCCGTTCGAGACGATTGCCAGTTCAGCACCCCGCTATACCGGGCCGGAGACGCTGGATCGGCCGATCATCCCCGTGGCCTGACACCCGCAACGCCACACACTCTTGTAGGAGCAGAGCTTGCTCGCGAAGGCGGCGGTTCAGTCAACTCATGCATCGACTGATATGCCGCTTTCGCGAGCAAGCTCTGCTCCTACACAGGCAATTGCGGTTAGAGGTCGACTTTGTGTTTCGCGGCGTAGAGGCAGAGCATTTCCATGGCCAGCGTGGCGGCGGCCAGTGAAGTGACTTCGGCGTGGTCGTAGGCCGGGGCCACTTCGACGACGTCCATACCCACCAGATTGATCCCACGCAATCCGCCAAGAATCTCCAGCGCCTGCACCGTGCTCAAACCGCCGCACACCGGCGTACCCGTGCCAGGCGCAAATGCCGGGTCGAGGCAGTCGATATCGAACGTCAAATACACCGGGTTATCGCCCACCCTTGCGCGGATCGCTTCGACAATTGCCTCGCAACCGCGCCGATGCACTTGCCGCGCATCAAGCACTTGAAAACCCAGAGTGTCGTCGTTGGTGGTGCGCAAACCGATCTGCACCGAACGCGACGGATCCACCAGACCTTCCTTCGCGGCGTGCCAGAACATGGTGCCGTGATCGACGCGTTTGCCCTCCTCGTCCGGCCAGGTGTCGCTGTGCGCATCGAAGTGGATCAGCGACAGCGTGCCGTGCTTGCGCGCATGGGCCTTGAGCAGCGGATAGCTGACGAAATGGTCGCCGCCAAAAGTGAGCATGGCCGCACCGGATTCAAGAATCTGCTCAGCGTGGGCCTCGATGCTTTCCGGGATGCTGTGTGGCGAGCCGTAATCGAAATCGCAGTCACCGTAATCGACCACCGCCAGATGATCGAACGGGTCGAACGTCCACGGCCAGTGGCGTTCCCAGGCGATCCCGGTCGACGCCGCACGAATCCCGCGCGGCCCGAAACGTGCGCCCGGGCGGTTGCTGGTGGCGGTGTCGAACGGCACACCGCTGACCGCCACATCAACACCGCGCAGGTCACGGCTGTAACGCCGGCGCATAAAACTGGTGATACCGGCGTAAGTGCTTTCGGCAGAGGTGCCATACAGGCTGTCGCGAGTCAGGGCTTGGTCGTTGAGCATCGGCACGTCCATCGGAGTGCTCCTTTTTTATCGTTACTGATGGCTACGGAAAGTGGTCCACAGACGCGTGCGCTGACGCATGTCTTTGAGGCTCATGCTGCGGTCGGCGTAGAGCAGCTCGCGCACATTGGCCGGCGGATAGATGTCCGGATCGTTGCGCACCGCTTCATCCACCAGCGGCGTCGCAGCCTGGTTGGCGGTGGCGAAAAACAGCGTATTGGTCAGCTCGGCGACCGAGTCAGGCCGCAGCATGAATTCGATGAACGCCCGCGCAGCTTCAGGGTGTGGCGCGTCCTTGGGGATGGCCAGGTTGTCTTGCCAGATCAACGTGCCCTCCTTGGGAATGCGGTAAGCGACTTCGAACGGCTTGTTGGCCTTGTGCGCCTGATCCGCCGCCATGCTCGCGTCACCGTTGTAGGTCAGCGCGAGGCAGACTGTGCCGTTGGCCAGATCGCTGATCTGCCGACCCGTGGCGACATACAGCACCGACGGTTGCAGTTTTTGCAGCAGCGCTTCGGCGGCGGCCAGATCAGTTTTGTCGGTGCTGTACGGATCTTTGCCGAGGTAGTGCAGCGCGAGGCCGATGACTTCCTGCGGCGAATCAAGAATCGCGATGCCGCAGTCTTTGAGCTTGCTGGCGTATTCCGGTTTGAACAGCAAATCGAGGCTGTTCAACGGCACGTCCGGCAAACGTTTTTTCACCGCTTCGACGTTCATGCCCAACCCGAGCGTGCCCCAGGTGTACGGCACGGCGTAACGATTGCCGGGGTCGACCGCCGCCAGTTTCGTCAACAAATCCGGATCGAGGTTGGCGTAACCCTTGAGCCCTTCGTGAGGCATTTCCTTCAGCGCCCCCGCGGCCAATCCACGGGCCAGCACGCTGGACGACGGCACCACCACGTCATAACCGCTGCCGCCGGTGAGCAGTTTGGTCTCGAGCACTTCGGAGGTATCGAACGTGTCGTAACGCACGTGAATACCGGTCTCTTTCTCGAAACGCTGCAGCGTCTGCGGCGGCACGTAATCGGCCCAACTGTAGAGGTTGAGGGTCTTGTCCTCGGCTTGAGCCATGCTGACAACGGTAAACAGCAACGCGGGGAAACACAGCTTGAACATGGGAGCCATGACGCACACCTGACCGAGGGAAGTGGTTGCAGCGTGCGCCGTCGGATACATTAGAAAAATACCTGAATAGTTATCCTGACTTTATTGCGGAGTAATGTGATGCTCGGTCAGCTCCACGATGTCGATTTGCAGCTGTTGCGCCTGTTTGTCAGCGTGGTCGAGTGCGGCGGTTTCAGCGCGGCGCAGGGTGAGCTGGGGCTCAGCCAGTCGAGCATCAGCCAGCAAATGGCCAAGCTCGAAACCCGCCTCGGTTATCGTCTGTGCAGCCGTGGCAAGGGCGGCTTCAGCGTGACGCCCAAGGGCGAGCAACTGCTGATCGCCGCGCGCACGCTGTTTGAATCCATTGAAACCTTTCGCCATCAATCCAACGGCGTCGCCGGACGCTTGATCGGTGAAGTGCGGCTAGGTATTTCTGAGGCGGTCGATCAATCGGTGCTGCAACGGGTGGCCGAGGCCATTCGGCGCTTTCGCGAGCGTGATGAGTCGGTGCGCATCGAAGTGATCAGTGCGATGCCCGGGGAGATGGAGCGCTTGTTGTTGCGGCAGCGGCTGGATCTGGCGATCGGCTATTTTTCGCAGGTGCAAAGTGCGTTCGACTATCACGAGTTGTTCAGCGAAACCCAGCATTTGTATTGCGCGGCGGGGCATCCACTGTTCACCGATGATGCGCCCAGCGATGCGGCGCTGGCGGCGTGTGATCGGGTCGATCATCCGTACCGGTTTCTGCGCAGTGACGAGCCGTTTCAGGGCAAGGTATGTTCGGCGCGGTCTGAGCAGGTAGAAGGCACATTGGCGTTTATTTTGTCGGGCAAGCATGTGGGGTATTTGCCGGATCACTATGCGCGGGGTTTGCAGGACAAGGGTTTATTGCGACCGGTGCGTGAAGGTGAGTTGAGTTTCGATGTGGCGTTTCACCTGGCGCGGCACCGGGCGCAAGTGCCGGGGGATGCGCAGAAAGCCTTCGAAGAAGACCTATTGGCTGCCTTCAACCCCCTGTAGGAGCTGCCGAAGGCTGCGATCTTTTGACTTTGCCATTCAAGATCAAAAGATCGCAGCCTCGTTTCACTCGACAGCTCCTACAGGGATTTGGGTACAACCCCCAATAAAACCTGACCTTTCAGGCAATTTTTGCTCGTTGCCCTCGCCGCGCTCTTGCGGCATCCTGCGCCTCCATTTTCTGACCCGGCCCCGCCTCGCGGCGCATAAATCACCATGACCGCCTCTGAAAAAGCCCCGCGCAACAACGACTTGATCTACGGTCTCAACGACCGTCCGCACCTCACCGCCACCGTGTTCGCCGCGCTGCAACACGTGCTGGCGAGCTTCGTCGGCATCATCACGCCAACCCTGATCATGGGCGGCGCCCTCGGTCTGCAAAGCGAAATTCCCTACCTGATCAGCATGGCGCTGTTCGTCTCCGGCCTCGGCACGTTTGTCCAGGCCAAGCGTTTCGGCCCGGTCGGTTCCGGATTGCTGTGTCTGCAAGGCACCAGTTTCTCGTTTATCAGCGTGATTCTCAGTGCCGGTTTCATGGTCAAGGCGCGCGGTGGTGGCACCGATGAAATCCTCTCGACGATCTTCGGCGTGTGCTTCTTCGCCGCGTTCATCGAGGTCGCGCTCAGCCAATTCATTGGCAAATTGCGCATGCTGATCACCCCGGTGGTCACCGGCACCATCATCACCTTGATGGGCCTGTCGTTGATCAAAGTGGCGATGACCGACATTGCCGGCGGTTTCGGCGCGGCGGACTTGGGCGCGTCCAGCCACCTGTTTCTGGCCGCACTGGTGATCGGCACCATCGTCGTGTTGAACCGCGTTGACGTGCCGTTCCTGCGCCTCGGTGCGATCGTTATCGGCCTGACCCTCGGTTACTTCGTTGCATGGCTGATGGGCACCGTCGACTTCGCTTCGATGCCAGAAGTGCCGCTGGTCAGCGTGCCGGTGCCGTTCAAGTACGGTTTCAATTTCGACTGGGTCGCGTTCGTGCCGATCGCGGTGATTTTCCTGGTGTCGCCGCTCGAAGCTGCAGGCGACTTGACCGCCAACTCGATGATCTCGCGCCAACCGGTCAAAGGCCCGTTGTACATCCGCCGGATCAAGTCCGGCCTGCTCGCTGATGGCCTCAACTCGGCCATGGCGGCGGTGTTCAACAGCATGCCGATGGTGACCTTCGCGCAGAACAACGGCGTGATCCAGCTCACCGGCGTCGCCAGCCGCTATGTCGCCTTCTTCATCGCCGGTCTGCTGGTGCTGCTCGGGCTGTTCCCGATGATCGGCGCGGTGCTGCAATTGATGCCAAAACCGGTGCTCGGCGGCGCTGAGCTGGTGATGTTCGGCACCGTCGCGGTGGCCGGGATCAAGATCCTCGCCGAAGCCGGCCTGCACCGTCGCAACATGCTCATCGTGGCGATTTCCCTTGGCATGGGCCTGGGCATCGCCGCTGTGCCGGAGGTGCTGCGTGAGCTGCCGCAAGCGCTGCGCAACATCTTCGAATCGCCAATCACCGTCGGTGCGTTGTGCGCTATCGTGCTGAACGTCTTCCTGCCGGAAGAATTCATCGAGCTGGAAGAAGACGATTTCGACCCGGAAGCTTCTATTCTTCAGGTCATGGAAAACCCGGACATGCCGTCCAAAGCTGAACCTGGCCAACCGGCGGCTGTCGCACAGTTGAACCGCTGACGTCCGGCCTTTAACAGAAAGGGCTGCACCGGCAACGGTTCAGCCCTTTTTTGTTGAGAGACCGTTTATGCGCCGCGTCCACGCCGTCATTCTGTCGTTACTGTTGCTGTCCCTCAGTGCCTGCGCGCTGTTTCCCAACCGAGATCCGGTAAACATCAACGTGGTCGGCCTCGAACCGTTGCCGAGCCAGGATCTGGAAGTGCGCTTCGCGATCAAGATCCGCGTGCAGAACCCCAACGAAACCGCCATCGACTACAACGGCATCGCCCTCGATCTGGAAGTCAACGGCCATTCGCTGGCCTCCGGCGTGAGCGATCAGAGCGGCTCGATTCCGCGCTTCTCCGAAACCATCGTCAGCGTGCCGGTGAGCATTTCCGCGTTCTCGGTACTGCGCCAAACCCTCGGCCTCAGCCAGACGCAAACCCTCGACAATCTGCCGTACGTGCTGCGTGGCAAACTCGCCGGCGGCTTGTTCGGCACCATGCGTTTTGTCGACAGCGGCAAGCTGAGTTTGCCAAAAGCCACTGCCGCGACCTGGTAAAGATGGGTTAGCCTTGGGCGTTCATTGGAAATGCTCAAGGAGGCGGCACGATTATGGAAGAGATACCGACGTTGTACACCGAACGGCTGATCCTGCGCCCGCTGGAACTGGCCGACGCTGATGCCGTGCAGCAGCGATTTGCGCACTGGGAAGTGGTGCGTTACCTGAACGCCCTCGTCCCTTGGCCCTACCCCGCCGACGGCGCCCTCACCTACCTGCGCGACATTGCACTGCCGGCGATGGCCGCTGGCAAGGAGTGGCATTGGTCGCTGCGGCTGAAATCGGCACCTGAACAATTGATCGGCAACATCAGCCTGATGGATGAGCAGGACAACAACCGTGGGCTCTGGCTCGCGCCGGCATGGCACGGTCAAGGCCTGATGACCGAAGCCTGCGCCGCCGTCACCGATTATTGGTTCGAAACCCTTGATCGCCCGCTCATGCGCGTGCCGAAAGCGGCGCCTAATATCGCCTCGCGCCGGCTCTCCGAACGCAGCGGCATGCGCCTGATCGGCAGCGATGAAGGCGACTTCGTCAGCGGCCGCTGGCCCCGGGATCTTTGGGAAATCAGCCGCGAAGAATGGCTGAGTCAAAGTTGAGGAGCTCCCCATGCTTATTGTGTTCAGCGGTTTGCCCGGCACCGGCAAAACGACCCTCGCCAAATCAGTCGCGACGCGGTTAAAAGCCACGTACCTGAGGATTGATACGATTGAACAAGCGATCCGTAACGCCGACGTTCTCGCAGGCGATGTCGGCCGCAGTGGTTATTTTGTTGCGCTTGAACTGGCGCTAGGCAATCTTCGACCGGGTCACACTGTCATCGTCGACTGCGTCAATCCTGTGGCTGAAAGCAGACAAGCGTGGGCCGATGTTGCCGCCCGTGCTAACGCTGCGCTGCTGAATATCGAAGTGATCTGCTCAGACCCGCAAGAGCACCGTCGGCGCGTTGAACAGCGGCAGTCAGATGTTCCGGGGTTGATCCCACCCTCGTGGCAATCGGTGCTTGATCATGACTATGAACCCTGGTCGCCAGCACCGCTCACGGTTGATACGGCGCAACTGAGCATCGATCAAGCCGTCGAACTCATCCTGCTCAACGGGGCTGTGCAAGGCGTGTCTGTCGATTAGCGAAGTTTCGTGCAGACGTGTGGTATTAATTCATAAATTTCCAGCAAGGCTGCTTGTTCATGAATCACCGCAATGTGCGCATCGTCGCCCAGCATCTGCTCTCGGACAACTGGTACATCCTGAAGAAAATCGATTTCGAACTGCAACGTCGTGACGGCAGCTGGCAGGCGCTCACCCGCGAGGTCTACGATCGCGGCAATGGCGCCACGATCGGTCTCTACAATCTGGCGAAACGCACCGTCATTCTTATTCGTCAGTTCCGCATCCCGACGTTCGTCAATGGCCATGACGGCTACCTGATCGAAACCGCTGCCGGATTGCTGGATGACGCCAGCCCTGAAGAGCGCGTGCGCCTTGAGGCCGAAGAAGAAACCGGCTATCGCGTGCAATCGGTGCGTAAGGTCTACGAAGCGTTCATGAGCCCCGGCTCGGTGACTGAACGCCTGCATTTTTTTGTCGGTGAGTATCAGCCGCAGGATCGCATCAGCGATGGCGGTGGTCTGGCCGAGGAAGGCGAAGACATCGAGGTACTGGAGTTGCCGTTTGCCGAAGCACTGGCGATGGTTGATGACGGGCGGATCATGGATGGCAAGACCATCATGCTTTTGCAGTACCTCAAGCAAGTGATGCCGACGTCGCTGGCACGGACGATCGTGGTGTGTGGTTCAGATGATCGGGTAGCGCTGGCCACTGGTAGCGAGTTGCTGCAGGCCGGGCATTTTCCGTTGGTGGCGTCGACAGGGTTCGGTGGCGAGGTTTATCGCGACTATGCGAAGACGCTGTTGCAGCGCTGCGATGGGGTTTTGCATGTTGGTGGTACCGCCGGGAGCGCCGATCTGATCGAAGAACTGGCTGTGCAACTGGGGCTGCCGATTTATCGCGCCCTCGACGACATACTGGTTGCTAAACAGTAGGTTTGTGGTGGCGCGGCCGGCCTCTTCGCGAGCAAGCCCGCTCCCACAGGGGATCTGCGTCAAACGCAGATTTTGAGCCCGACACAGAGCCCATGTGGGAGCGGGCTTGCTCGCGAAGGGGCCCGCCCGTTCACCCTCAAAACTTCTGAAAACGCTCCACTCAAGGAAGACACCATTGAAAAAAGCTCTGGGCACCCTGCTGAGTAACCTCTGCGTCAAACGCGGATTTTGAGCCCGACACAGAACCCATGTGGGAGCGGGCTTGCTCGCGAAGGGGCCCGCCCGTTCACCCTCAAAACATCTGAAAACGCTCCACTCAAGGAAGACACCATTGAAAAAAGTTCTGGGCACCTTGCTGAGTAACCTCTGTGTTAAACGCGGATTTTGAGCCCGACACAGAACCCATGTGGGAGCGGGCTTGCTCGCGAAGGGGCCCGCCCGTTCACCCTCAAAACATCTGAAAACGCTCCACTCAAGGAAGACACCATTGAAAAAAGTTCTGGGCACCCTGCTGAGTAACCGTATTAATGGCCCAATCCCCTAACGAAATGCGCAGCAGTGCCTGGTCGGTGTTGGCAATCTTCTTGCGCCTCGGCTTGACCTCATTCGGGGGCCCCATCGCGCATTTGGGTTACTTCCACCATGAGTTCGTCACAAAACGACACTGGCTGAGCGAACGCAGTTATGCCGATCTGGTAGCGCTCTGCCAGTTTCTGCCAGGACCGGCCAGTAGTCAGGTGGGCATCGCATTGGGCATGTCCCGCGCTGGCTATCGCGGAGCGCTGGCGGCGTGGGCCGGCTTCACGTTGCCATCGGCCGCTCTACTGATTTTGTTCGCCTTGGGTGTTTCCCGTTATGCCGACGCACTTGGGCCCGGCGCCCTTCACGGCCTCAAAGTGGTCGCTGTCGCGGTCGTTGCCCAAGCCGTCTGGGGCATGGCGAAAAACCTCTGCCCTGATTTCACGCGCATTGCTCTCATGGTTATTGCTGCGTACGGCGCCCTGCTTGAACCGTCTGCGTGGAGACAGGTCAGCGTGATCGTCATTGCCGGACTTGCCGGTGTGATGCTGTGCAAACCCGGGCCAAGTGATGCGCACGATTCACTGCCAATTCCGATCAGCCGCAAGTCCGGCGCAATCTGGCTGACGCTATTTTTTGCACTGCTGTTTGGCCTGCCACTGTTAGCCGGACTGACCGCTGACAGAAGCGTGGCAATGATCGACGCCTTCTACCGCACAGGCTCTCTGGTATTCGGCGGCGGGCATGTGGTTTTGCCGCTGCTGCAAGCCGAGGTGGTGCCGCCCGGATGGGTCAGTAATGAAACCTTTCTTGCGGGTTATGGGGCTGCTCAGGCGGTTCCAGGCCCATTGTTTACGTTCGCAGCGTTTCTGGGAGCGTCGATGAACCAGGCACCGTCCGGCTGGACAGGCGGCCTGCTTTGCTTGCTGGCGATCTTCGCCCCGTCCTTTTTATTGATCGCAGGGGTTTTGCCTTTTTGGGAGCGCTTGCGACACAGCGTGCGCACGCGGGCTGCGCTTGCCGGAATCAATGCGGCGGTGGTCGGTTTGCTGTTGACGGCGCTGTACGACCCCGTCTGGACGAACGCCATTTTCACGCTTGAAGACTTCGGACTGGCGCTGGCAGCCCTGATCGCGTTGATGTTTTGGCGGCTTCCCGCGTGGCTGGTCGTGATCGGCAGCGGTGTTGTCGGTGGGATGATGAACACCACTTTGTGAGCGCCGTCGAAAGACCGGAAAACTAATCCGTGCCTTTTTCCTTGGAATCCGCCAACCCGCCCTCATAACTACGCAGACACCAATGCCCTCAAGAGGAAGCACTGACATGACCACTCAAACCGAAACTGCCCTTCTCGCCGGCGGCTGCTTCTGGGGCATGCAGGATCTGCTGCGGCGTTATCCGGGCGTGTTGCAAACGCGGGTCGGTTACACCGGCGGCGACGTACCGAATGCCACTTACCGCAATCACGGCAACCACGCCGAAGCCATCGAGATCATCTTCGATCCGGCGGTGATCAGCTATCGGCAGATTCTTGAATTTTTCTTCCAGATCCACGACCCAAGCACGCCGAACCGTCAGGGTAACGACCTCGGCCCGAGCTATCGCTCGGCGATCTATTACCTCAGCGAAGCACAACGCGACACTGCCGAAGACACCGCTGCCGATGTCGACGCATCAAAACTGTGGCCGGGCCGCGTCGTTACTGAAATCGAACCAGCGGGGCCATTCTGGGAGGCGGAACCTGAGCATCAGGATTACCTCGAACGTATCCCGAATGGCTACACCTGCCACTTCATCCGGCCGAACTGGAAACTGCCAAAGCGCGCCTGAGGGTCAGCGCAACGGGCATCTCCATTAGGCGCCACACTGCGTCGGGGTCGAAATCAGTCATCGGTAAATGACGGCTTCCGACCCTGATGCAGTCTTAAAGTGGCAAAATCGCCCTCATCTTTATCGTTTCGGAAACCACCATGCTTCGCGCTTTTGAAAAAAGACTCGACCCTTTCCCACCAGACGAAGTACCGCCACCACCCGCAGGTCTGGCGCGGTTCCTTTGGGCCTGCACTCGCGGCGCGCGCGGCTATATCCTGCTGTTTGCGCTGCTCAGTGCCGCGGTGTCGATCTACGAAGCGTGGCTATTTTCGTTCCTCGGTCAGGTCGTCGACCTGCTCTCGACCTGGAAGGCTGGTGGCGACGCCGGCGCGCAGGAGACCCGCGTGTTGTGGGGCATGGGCATCGTCATGGTGGCGAGCATTGGCCTGGTCGCGCTGCGCACGATGGTGCAGCACCAGATTCTGGCGATCAATTTGCCGCTGCGCCTGCGTTGGGATTTCCACCGGCTGATGCTACGGCAGAGCCTTTCGTTCTTTTCCGATGAGTTCTCCGGCCGGGTCACCACCAAGGTCATGCAGACCGCGCTGGCGGTGCGTGACGTGCTGTTCACCCTGATCGAAATTCTTCCCGGCATCGGCGTGTATTTCATCGCGATCATCGCGCTGGCCGGCGGGTTTGCATTGAAACTGATGCTGCCGTTCGTTGGCTGGATCGCGTTGTTTGGCCTGGCCATGGTCTATTTCGTCCCGCGTCTGGGCAAAGTCGGTCAGGAACAGGCGCATGCACGCTCGTCGATGACCGGCCGTATTTCCGACGCCTACACCAACATCACCACGGTAAAACTGTTCTCCCACTCCAACCGTGAAGCGCACTTCGCGCGCGCGGCGATGGAGGATTTCAAACAGACCGGTTTTCGTCAGATGCGCTTGGTCAGCCAGTTCGAGATCGTCAACCAAGCATTGGTCGTCGGCTTGATCATGAGCGCCGGCGGCTATGCGCTGTGGTTGTGGCACTTGGGCGAAATCGGCACCGGTGCCGTGGCGGCGATCATCGCCATGGCCTTGCGCATCAACGGCATGTCGCACTGGATCATGTGGCAGATGACCGCGTTGTTCGAAAGCATCGGCACCGTGCAGGACGGCATGGCGACCTTCACGCGCAGCCCGAAAGTGCAGGATGCGCCGGACGCGAAGGGGTTGGTCACCTCCGGCGGCGCGGTCACGTTCGACAACGTCAGCTTCAACTACAACGGCGAACGCCAAGTGCTCGATGGCCTGAGCCTGAACATTCGTCCGGGCGAAAAAATCGGTCTGGTCGGTCGCTCCGGCGCCGGTAAATCCACGCTGATCAACTTGCTGCTGCGCTTCTATGATGTCGACAAAGGCCAGATCCGTATCGACGGGCAAGACATCGCGCACGTCACCCAGGACAGCCTGCGCAGCGCCATCGGCATGGTCACGCAGGACACGTCCCTGCTGCACCGCTCGATTCGCGACAACATTGCCTATGGCCGCCCCGATGCCACCGATGCGCAAGTGCGCACTGCCGCCGCCAACGCGCAGGCCGATGAGTTCATCAGTCAATTAAGCGATCGCCAGGGCCACAGCGGTTACGACACCTTGGTCGGTGAGCGCGGCATCAAGCTGTCTGGCGGCCAGCGTCAACGCGTGGCGATTGCCCGCGTGATGCTCAAGAACGCGCCGATCCTGCTCCTCGACGAAGCCACCAGCGCGCTGGACTCGGAAGTCGAAGTGGCCATTCAGGAAAGCCTCGACAAAATGATGGAAGGCAAAACCGTCATCGCCATTGCCCACCGACTGTCGACCATTGCGGCGATGGATCGACTGATTGTCATGGACGACGGGCGCATCATCGAACAAGGCACCCACACCGAACTGCTCGCCAAAAACGGCATTTATGCACGGCTTTGGCACCATCAGAGCGGCGGGTTCCTCGGTGAGGATCAAGGGATTGCCGAGGCGATGGATCAGGACTAAGCGTGAATGGCCCGTAGCCGACAAACGCTACGGGCCACTGTAATGAATGAGCAACGCGATAAACGCCACGAATGGCGCGAACAGAATCACCCCGCCCACCGCGACCGCCCAGCCCCAGGCAAAGCCGCTCTCGCCCTTGAAGCGGCCACCGCTGAGCAATCTCAGCACAAACACGCCGATGCGATGGGCTATCAGATCCAGGATGAAGTCCATTTTATCCTCGTGCGGCCACCGCACGCTGTTGTGAAATAGGCATCAGCACCGGATCGCTGTCTTCGGTATGCGAATAAACAAACCAGCGGTCAGGCGGATCGTGAAGAATTCGGTGGACTTCAAACGGTCTTTTTCCACCTTTGCTTCGGTAGCCCAACCGGGTGTGATCTTTGTGGATCTGCACATTCTCAATACCGTGCTGCGCTATGGTTTTGCTAAATTCTTCGTCGATGCGTTTTCTATTACGGCGCTGGTGATTGACGTGCGCGCGGTATATCGCCAGGCACAACACGCTGAACGTCAGAATGAGGAGCCAGAGCCAGAGCGGGTTCCCGATAGGTTTATGCATTGTGCTTAGCAATCCCAAACAATATCCCTGCGCTGAGCGTAGCTGACCCGCCAGTGCTTGAACCGCAGACAATTCCAAACTTTTCGTCACGCCAGGCGTCTTCTCTCTAACACGGCCAACTCGGCCCTCCTCCCCTAACCAGCTGATCACAGCTAAGGACTGGCGATGACTCTGTTCATTTTTCTTCTGGCCTGCGCGGCGGCGGCAACCACCGGTGTGATTTTCAAACCGGGCGAATGGTATGCGTCGCTGAACAAACCGCGTTTCACCCCGCCCAACTGGGCATTTCCGCTGGCATGGACGGTGATTTATCTGTTGCTGGCCTGGGCCGGTTACCGCTTGACGCTGATTCCTGGCAGTCAGGTGGTTTTGGCGTTGTGGGCGGCGCAGATCGCGCTGAATACGCTGTGGACGCCGGTGTTCTTCGGCGCGCATCAGGTGTTGGCGGCGATGGTGATTCTGGTGCTGCTGTGGCTGGTGGTGGCGGTAATGGTGGTGATGGCGCTGCGGCTGGATGTGATCACTGGTTTGATTCTGTTTCCGTACCTCGTGTGGTTGTGCGTGGCGGCGGCGCTGAATTTCTCCATTCTGCGTAATAACCGTTGATGGGCGGCTTCAGGTCGACTCGAAAAGCACCGTGGCCGCAGGGCGAGCGGGAGTTGGCGGAGGTGCACGCCTTCAATAAAAAACTCGCCTGGTTGCCGCGCTTCCGCATTCGTAATCGATTCACGCCGCGGCTGATTCAGGCGTTGTTGCGGGTCAGTCAGGTGGGCGGCGGCGCGAAGCAATTGCGTCAACACGGCCTGACGGCTGAGCGAAGAATGATTAGCAGTGGCAGCGTCGCGGTGCCGGTTCGGATCATCCGCCCCAAAGGCCAGCCGAAAGGTGTGGTGCTGGATTTTCATGGCGGCGGTTGGGTCATCGGCAACGCGCAGATGAACGACACCTTCAACATCGCCATGGTCAACACCTGCGACGTCGCGGTGGTGTCGGTCGATTATCGTCTGGCCGTGTCGACGCCGATTGATGGCCTGCTCGAGGACTGTCTGAACGCCGCACGCTGGTTGCTCAATGAGGACGAGTTTGCCGACCTGCCGGTTATCGTCGTCGGCGAATCGGCGGGCGGTCATCTGGCTGCAGCGACTTTGCTGGCACTGAAACAGTCACCGCCATTGCTGCAACGAATCTGCGGGGCGCTGTTGTACTACGGCGTTTATGACCTGACGGGAACGCCGAGTGTGCGCAATGCGCGGGCAGATACGCTGGTGCTGGACGGGCCGGGGATGGTTGAAGCGCTGCGCATGCTGACGCCGGACATGAGCGATGAACAACGCCGTCAGTCGCCACTTTCACCGCTCTACGGCGATTTCAACGGTATGCCGCCGGCGTTGCTGTTTGCCGGTGAACTGGATCCTCTGCGTGACGACACGCTCGACATCGCTGAACGCTGGATCAAATCGGCGCCGGTCGAGGTGTACCTGCTGCCTTCCTCGCCGCACGGTTTCATTCACTTTCCGACAGCGTTTGCGCAGAGTGTGCTGGCGTACAGTCGTGAGTGGATCACGGCGCGGATCGCGGATGGCGCCGCCGATGTAGAGGGCATCGCAAGCTATCCCGCAACACAACGAACAACACCGTAATTGTGGCGAGGGAGCTTGCTCCCGCTGGACTGCGCAGCAGGCTCCTGCTCTTCGGAATTGAAAAGCGAGGGCCGCTACGCGCCCCAGCGGGAGCAAGCTCCCTCGCCACAGGTAATGTTTCATCAATAGATTCAGGTGCCGCTTTTAACTTTGCTCCACACCCGCGTACGCACCCGTTCGATCTTCAGCGGCAATGGCTGCGAAGGAAAAAGCGTCGCCAGTGTCGCGGCTGGCGGATAGATGTCCGGATTGTTCCGCAGGTTCTCATTGACGAAGGCCAGCGCCGTTTTGTTGCCATTCGGATAGCTCAGGTAGTTCGTGCTTTTCGCAATGACCTCGGGGCGCAGCATGTAATTGATGAATTGCATGCCCTGCTCCGGGTGCGGCGCATCCTTCAGCAACACCAGGTTTTCAATCCACACCGACGAGCCTTCGCGCGGAATGCGATAGGCCAGTTGTCGGCCATTCTTCGCCCGCTCGGCGCTGGTTTTCGCGTCGTACACGCCGCCCGACCAGGCGACCACCGCGCAGATGTTGCCGTTGGCCAGATCGGTGATAAAGCGTGACGAGTCGAAATAGGTGATGTACGGGCGGATTTTCAGCAGCAGCGCTTCGGCTTTTTCGTAGTCGGCGGGGTTGGTGCTGTCCGGCGGCAGGCCGAGGTAGTGCAAGGTGATCGGGATGATCTCGCTCGGCGAGTCGAGCATCGCCACGCCGCACTGGCTGAGCTTCTTGATGTTTTCTTCCTTGAAGATCAGATCCCAGGAATCCGCTGGCGTCTCGTCACCGAAGATTTTCTTCACCTGATCGACGTCGTATCCAATCCCCGTGGTGCCCCACAGATACGGGATCGAGTAGCGGTTGCCGGGATCGTTTTGCGCGACTTTGGCGAGAATGTCCGGATCGAGGTTCGAGCGATTGCTCAACTGACTGTTGTCGAGTTCCTTCAAGACGCCGGCCTTGATCAGGTTGGGCAACGCGCTGTTGGTCACCACAGCGACGTCGTAGCCGCTGCGGCCGACCATCAATTTGCTTTGCATGACATCGGCGCTGTCGAAGGTGTCGAGCAGCATCGGTGTGCCGGTCTCTTTCTCGAAGTCTTTTGGCGCTTCCGGCGCGATGAAGTCGTACCAGTTGTAGAAGTTCACCGTGGGGCCCTGCGCCGAACTGACGGCCGCCACCAAGCCGCAAACGGTGAACACGCCAAGGTGCAGCAAACGCTTGAGTTTCATAGGAGCTCCTGGGGAATCGGCCAGCGCTTGGCCGTTCGCCGCGACATTGTTGTTATGGATAGCGCAAGGTTCAGGGGATCAGCAGCTCGCGGCGACCGTCCGGGTGTTCGGTGATGTCAGCGGCGAGTTTCAAACGTTTCTCGGCGCGATAGTCGTAGAGCGAGCGGGCCGGGGCGATGCGCGTCATGTCCAGTTCAATGACATGCCGGCATTCCTCCGCGCCGGCTTCAAACAGACGCTGGCCGAACGGATCGACGACGGTGCTGCCGCCGGCAAACACTTCGCCAACGCCATCGCCGACGCGATTGACCATGGCGGCGAACAGCTGATTTTCCTGAGCTCGGGCGGCCACGGCGGTGTGGTGAACGTGGCCGTAAGGCTGCATGTTGCCGTCGGTGATCAGGATCAGTTCGGCGCCGAGCGCGGCCAGTGCGCAGGCGCTTTCCGGGAACTCGATGTCGTAGCAAATCAACAACCCGATGCGCACGCCGCGCCATTGCACGGTGGCGAAGCGGTCGCCGGGCAACACCAGTTCAGGCTCGCCAACCCATAGATGGGTTTTGCGATAACTCAGGGCAATGCCTTCTGGGGTAATGAACAGCGTGGTGTTGTAGAGGCGCTCGCCGTCGCGTTCGATCAGGCCAACGACCACCGCGATATCGCATTCGCGGGCGGCGGTGCAAATCGTCTGCACGTTTGGCCCGCTGAGGTTTTCAGCGAGTTGGGCAATGTTGTCATGGCCGAGAAAACCGGTGAGGTACGCCTCGGGAAACACCACGATGTCGGTGTCCGGCTGGCAGTCGGCGATCGTTTGCAGAATGCGTTGCAGATTGTGCGCAGCGTCGCCATCGCGTCCTGCCAGCTGTACGAGTTCTAGTTTCATTGTCAGACCTTTCGGAATATAGCGTCCTGGCCAGGAAGCAAGGCTTTGTCAAAGGTGCGACCAGTATGCGGATCGTGGCGAAACTTCCTATCACGCTGAGGGAGTACCCCCAAAGGGTTAGATGCCGATCCAAGTAGGAGCTGCCGAAGGCTGCGATCTTTTGATTCACCCAACACCCGGCTATGATCCGACGTGCCCCTCTGCCAAGAATCAGCCCCTATGCCCGCCACACAGACCCGCCCTACCCCCGCGCCCTTGCTGCAACCCGGAGAAACCGTGGTGCTGTTCGATGGCGTGTGCAAACTGTGCAACGGCTGGGCGCGTTTCTTGATTCGTCATGATCAGCAACGCCGCGTGCGGCTGGCGGCGGTGCAATCGCCCGAGGGTCAGGCGCTGCTGGCATGGGCGGGTTTGCCGATTGATCAGTTCGACACCATGGCGGTGATTCGTGACCGGCATTACTGGGAACGTTCGGAGGCCTTTTTCGAAGTCATCAGCCAGTTACCCGGGCGCTGGCAACCGCTAAGGCTGTTGCGCATCTTCCCGCGTGCGTTACGCGATTGGGCCTACGACCGCATTGCGCGCAATCGCTATCGATTATTCGGCAAGTACGACACCTGCCTGTTGCCCAGTGCCGATCACGAACGGCGTTTCCTCAAAGCCTTCAACGCAGGCGTAACCCACCGCATCCCGTTATCGAAGGATATTCAAAAGCCTTATTAACCCGCACAAACCTTGGTTTCTGCCGCTGAGCCGCTATACCCAGTGACTCATGTCACGACAAGGATCAATACCATGGAAGATTTCACCGCCAGCAACCCCGATTACGACAAGCACGTGCCCGCCGCTGTGCTCAGCATGCCGGCGGCGAAACTGCTGGGTTTTCACTTTAATTACCTGAAACCGGGTCATTGTGAAATCGAGCAGCCGACGCGCAAAGAACTCACTCAGCACAACGGCTTTTTCCAGGGCGGAATCATTGGAGCGCTGGCAGACTTTGCCGGTGGTTCGGCGGCGGGCACATTGCTGCCGCCGGGCTGGATCAACATGACCACGGATTTTACGGTCAAGTTGATCGCCCCGGCCGACGGCGAAAAACTGCTCGCCCGAGGGCGGGTGATCAATGCGTCGAACAACACCACCGTGGCGGCGGCTGATCTGTTTGCGGTCAAGGATGGCAAGGAAACACTCTGCGCCACGGCGCTGGTGACCATGCGCAATCTGCCGTACAAGGGCTGATCACAGCGCCCGTGCCGCCAGATGCGGTCTAGGCTCGGTACCTCTGTGGCAGGTCTACCGCTTTCGCGAGCAAGCTCAGCTCCTACAGTTTTGTGGTGTAGGCGGATTTTGTAAACGACGCAGCACCCTGTGGGAGCCGGGCTTGCCCGCGATGACGGAGGCAGGTTCGGCATCTCTGTGGCAGGTCTACCGCTTTCGCGAGCAAGCTCGGCTCCTACAGTTTTGTGGTGTAGCCGGATTTTGTGAACGACGATAATCCCTGTGGGAGCCGGGCTTGCCCGCGAAGGCGATAGCACATTCAGCATCATTGTTGCAGGACGACCGCTTTCGCGAGCAAGCCCGCTCCCACAGTGGGTGTACGCTAAAAATTAATCTTGAACCCCAACATAGCGTCGTACCCATGACTGTCGCCATCAAACCCTTGGCGATACCCCGCCGAAGCGGTAAACGTCGTGCGCCGATTCGCCTGATAATCCACCCCGACATTCACTTCGCCCCACGTGCCCTGAATATCCGACTCGAACGGGATGTAGCCCGTCTCCGAAGAAAACTCGGTCTTCGGCTGCCCTTTGAATTCGTGCCAGACACTCGGCCGAATCCACGCATTGGTGCGCCGTGCGCTTTTGTCGACGCCTTCGGTGTCCCAATCCTTGGCGATGCGCACACCCGCGCGGCCAATCAATGAGTCGACGTCGCGGAAGCGGATTTTTGCGCCGGCGTCGTCGCTGCTATCGAGGTCGACGTAGCTGTAGATCGCCTGCAATTGCGGTTCGATGTACCAGTTTTTGTCGAACTTATACGGGTAGCCGTTCTCCAGCGAAGCGGTGTAGCCCCAGCCACGGGTTTTCAGTTTCGGCAGGTTGCTCGGCTTGGCTTCGACGTCGAAGCGATTGACCTGGAACACGCCATCCAGATACCAACCGGACGGGCCGAAGTGCGTCCAGTAGGCGCCCAAACCATAAGCACGCAAGGTGTCCTCCCCGGCATTACGACGGGTGTAATGGCTGACGCCCGCGTCGATGGTGCCCGCCGACAGCGAGATACCGGACTGCTCATGACTGCCGTCGGTTCTGACTTTGCGATAGAGGTCAGTGCCGACCTGAAATGCTGTCAGGTCATAGTTATATTCCGGTGTGTTGCCCAGGGCGTTTTTGCGATCGCCATCCTGCTTGCCGCTGCGATAAATCACCCGGCCCCAGCCCATGGACGGTGTCGTCGTCGATTCATCTTCCTTGGGCAGTGGATCGCCGGCGTTCAGGCGTTCTTCGCCCACGCGCTCGTGCAGGGTGTCGACCATCGTCCGCCCGTAAACCAGCGCCAATGCGGGTACCGCGCCGTACAGAGAAACTTCCGGGCGATAGTTGGGCACCGGGGCAGGTGAAGGTGCAGGTGTTGGATCGGGGTCTGGCGTCGGGTCGGGATCGGGCGTTGGATCCGGATCTGGAGGCGTCGGAGGCGCAGGCGGCTCTGGCGGCCCATCCGGCACGGGCGCATCGGAACGCAGAAACCAGCTGTTGCGCGCGCTGCCATCATCGCCGCCCTGCTGCAGGCGATACTCATACGGCCCGGCGACCACGCGGCTCGCCAGGCGAAACGCGTTGGCATCACCGGCCCCGGCGCTGTTGTTGAGCGCCTCGACCACCGCGATACCGTTGCCCTGCGTCACCGCGCCCTGCCCGCCGACATTGCGCACCGCAAGCCCCGTGGCGCCGCCGCTGCCGGTCGCGATCGAGTCGACCACCAACATGTCAGAACGACTGTCGGCACCTCCCGCATTCAGCGTGGTATTGAGCAGCAAGCGACCGCCATTGGAGACAAACACCCCGCCACCGTTAGTGCCCGCAGTTGAAGCGCCGCTGATCAACAGGACGTTGCCAACCGTGTTGGTCCCGCCCGGAAGATCGAGGGTGCCGCTGTTGGTGAAGCGATTAACGCCAAGCAACTGCCCCTGCACCGCACCGCCCGCAGTCGGCGTGTTGAACGTCTGCCCAAACGGCAGATACGCACCACTGCTAATGAAATTGACGATACCGCTCGCCGGTTGCTCTGCCAGGCGGATCACGCCGCTGTTGTCGATACTGTTGGCACCCGAAGTACCGAGGTTGCTGGTCGCCACTCCCCACGTGTCCCGCGTGCCGCTGCCGGTTGAATCGGTAAAATTGCGCAGCGTCCAGGTGCCGCGGTTGGCCACCGTGCTCGCCGCACTCACAGCGTTCACCGAGCCGGTCATCTGCCCAATGTTGTCGAGGGTAAATGTCGTGCCGGGCGTGGTCGCATCACCACGCACAGCGACATCGCTGAGCGCACCGATGACCCCGGTGTTGTTCAGCGATTGCGTTGCACCACCCAAGGCGATACCGCTGCTGTCGGCCCAGCCCCCCTGAATCGTTGCGCTGTTGCTGACGTTGGCAACGCCGCCCTCGGTCAACGCGGCGATGCCCGATGAATTCGTCCCTCGCGAGGTGATCGCTCCGCTGTTCGTGACCGAAACATTCGCCGCACCCGACGCTTCAGCCAGAATCCCCTGACTGTTGCTGGCGCCCTGCGTTTGAATCGAGCCGGTGTTGACGATGGTTTGCGTACCATCGCCGGACAAGGTGCGAATGCCACGCTGCTGATCACCGCGAGCGATCAGTTGCCCGCTATTGCTGATATTCACCGTGCCCGCGCCCGTGCCGCCGTTGAACGCACTACCGGCAAGAATCGCCGCGCCTGCCCCGTTGACGTCAATCAAGGTGCCGGTGAACACCGCGCTGACATTTCCGCCCAGCGTCAGCGCCTGCAAACCAAAGGAGCCAATGCCACTGCCGTCGCCCGTCCCCGCGTCGGAGTGCGTGATGATCGTGCCGCTGGCGCTAATGTCGACCGTGCCCGTTGGCGCCTGCGTGGAAGCGTAAATACCGTTCGCATTGCTGTTGAAGGTTTCGATGCGATCGCCAGAATAGTTGACCCGGACGTTGCCCCCCGTTGAGTCCACCCGAATGCCGCCCGCGCCAAACCCGCTGGCGGTGATGTTGCCGGAGTAATCAATCAACACATTATTCTGTTCGGCGCTGACGATGATGCCGTAAGCGCGATTGGTGCTCTGCGCGCCGAGCACGGTGAGATCGCCACTGCCCGTGACGGTGACATCGCCGGTACCGCGCTTGATGATATAGATCGCCCGCGCACCGACATTACTGGCGATGTTGCCGACGTTGATCGACGCATTGTTTTCGATACTGATCGAACCCAGCCCACCAGTATTGTCGTTGGCATAAATCCCGTGGCCACCGCCGCCAGTGGTGGTGATGGCGCCGTTGTTGACGACATTGATACTGCCAACGGTCGAAATCGCACGAATGCCGAAGCCGTTGAGGCCGTCGGTATTGATCGTGCCACTGTTGCTCAGAAGCGTATTGCCAGCGCCGCCTTCAGTGAAGATGCCGAAGGCGTTCATGCCCAGTCCCTGAACACTGGCCGCATTCAGCACGGTGGTGTTGCCATTGATCGCGCGCGTATGCACCCCGGCGTGATTGCCGACGCCAGCGGTCGGCAAGGTGTCGTCGATGATCGGCAGACCGGCCGACAGCGCATCGTCGTTGTTCACCAGAATGTTCACCCCGGCACCGACGTTGACGTTGTTGTCGCCGCTGCCCGTGGCCTTCGTCCAGATTCCGTTACCGCCCAGCAGGGTGATCTGCCCATTGCCCTGGTGGCTGACATTGATCGCCCCGCCGCCGCTGCCGTTGACGTCGATGCCGTCATGCTCGTTGCCGACGACCGTGTTGAGGATGTTCAGGGTGGTGCCGGACGTCACCGTCACCGTCGAAGAACCCGCGCCGGCATTGGTGATCGCCAGCGCATCGAGGCCGCTGCCGCCGATGTTGACGGTATTGATAACGCCATCGACGGTCAGCGTCGCGTTGCCGGTTGTGCCAATGACATTGGAAAACACTGCGTTGGCGGCGGTCGGTGGTGTGCTGTTGACGGTCGTGCCGCTGAGGCTGAGCGCCGAGTTGCTGTTGTTGCCGCGAACGAGCACCGAGGAGCCAGCCGTGGTGGTGATGCTCGTGCCCGCTTGCGTGCTGATCGCAGCGGCGACACCGACGGTCGGCGTGCAGGTTTGCGAGACGTTATAGGCGCCAGCAGCCAGCGGACCACAGGCCGCGTAAGCATCGGTCAGGGTCAGGGCATTGGCCATGGCAATCAGCAAGGCACTGCGAAGAAAGTGCGGGGCATGCCCGCTGAATGGATACACACAAGCGCTTTGCATGAAAACCTCCTTGTCCCAGCGTTTTCCCCCGTGGCAGGCGACTGACGGCACCACCGGAGTCTTGCGTGGTAAATACAGCTTTAAACCTTAGTAGCTATTTCGAAAGATGGCGGAAAACCCGCAGCGTGCGCAGTGTTTCTGCACGGCTTTATCCATTCAGCTGACTTTTTGATCCACAGCAATATTTGCCCGCCAGCGCCGCCGTAATCTGTCTTTGCTGGAAGACAGCCGTGCTGTGCGCACGTCACAGGCCTTGGGCCAAGGTGGCGACAAATGAATAAAAAACGCATCGTCTGGGGGAGCATTCTCCTGGGGTTTCCGTGTGTCTTGCTTCCCGTATTGTTGATGGGTTATCTGGCCTGGGTACTCAATCTGCACGCCGCGCAACAACGTCTGGAAACCCTCGCGGCCGTCGCCTCCAGTCGGGCCAGCGGCACGTTCAACGAAGCTGCCAGCGCCCTCAAAACCATCGCCGGATCACACCTCGCGCCCTGCACACCCGAGAGCATCGACGAGATGCGCCTGCTGACCATCAACACCTTTTCAGTGAAGTCGGTCGGTTATGTCGAACAAGAGATTTATGCCTGCGGTTCCTGGGGCCCGGTCGGACACCACGCAACGCCATGGCCGGAGGACTTCACCACCACCGACGGCGTGCGCGTGTCGCTCGGTGTGCAGTCACGCATCGTCCCGGCCAAGCCGATGATGGCGCTGCAATACGCGGCGTTCAATGTGCTGGTCGACCCCGCACAATTTCTTCATGTGATGCTCGAAGAGGATATGCACCTGACGGTCGGCACCGCTGCCGGCCAGTTGGTCAGCGCCTCGCGACCGGGAGCGGAGCATTTTCTCAGCCGCGTGCACTCGGGTTCGCATTCGGCTCTCGACGGAGGTTACCTCTACACCCTCGTGCACAGCGGTGACTGGGTGGCGATTGCCGCGATCTCCCGGCATGAATTGATGCAGGGGCTGGTTCGCCGGGAAATGCTGCTGTTGCCCATCGGCGGTTTGCTCGCCGGCCTGCTGGTGTTGCTGATTGTGCGCCGCACACGCCAACGCCTGTCGCCGCTGGCCGAGCTGAAACTGGCGGTGCGTAATCGCGAATTCGTCGTTCACTATCAACCGATTGTCAGCCTCAGCGGTGGCGCCTGTGTCGGTGCCGAAGCCCTGGTGCGCTGGCAGCATCCCGACGGTTCGATGGTCTGCCCCGACGCGTTCATCCCGCTGGCCGAGCGCAGTGGCCTGATTCTGCCGATCACCGATCAAGTCATCGATTCAGTGATGCGCGACCTCGGCCCCTTGCTGGTCAAGGAGCGCAGCCTGCGCGTGGCGATCAACCTCGCCGCCAGGGACGTCAGCAGCGGGCGCTTCCTGCCCGGGCTGGAGGCTGCGCTGCACAAGGCTGGTGTGCAGCAAAATCAGATCTGGCTGGAAGCCACCGAACGCGGTTTCCTCGACATCGACGCCGCTCGCACCACGGTCAATCACGCCCGCGAACTGGGTTATCTGGCCGCGATCGACGACTTCGGCACCGGATTCTCCAGCCTGCAACACCTGCAACGGCTGCCGCTGGACGTGCTGAAAATCGACAAATCGTTTGTCGACAACATTGAACAGGATGCAGCGACCGGATCGGTCACCGGCCACATCATTGAGATGGCCAAGAGTCTGCAATTGAAGATCGTCGCCGAAGGCATCGAAACCGAGGCACAACGGGATTACTTGCGCGCCAATGGTGTGCACTTCGGTCAGGGCTGGCTGTTTGGCAAAGCGATGCCGGTTGAGGATTTTTTGCGCTTTCAACACGCGCGGGCAAACGTGGTCAGCGACCACGCTGCGCTGGAGTCGACCGTGTGAACAGGCATTCCACAAAATAAATGAACCCAGCGCACCTCTTGCCACCTAACGCATAGACCATCAGGAGGTAGCCAATGCATATCGAAACCGTGTGGATCGTACTGGCGGCAGTTCTTCTGCTTATCGAGCTTTGGGCCATCAATCGGGTGCGCAAAAGCGAGGGGAAATCGAGTACCAAGGGCGTGTGGATCGTGCTGATCGTGTTTGTGCCGTTGTTCGGTTTGATTGCCTGGGCGTTGGCGGGGCCCAAGCACATTACCCATGGCGCGACCTCTAATTCCAGCCGCTAAACCGATAGAGGGTGAGGGAGATTGCTCCCTCACCCATCGGGTTCATTTACTGTCTTCAGGCTTGTCCTGCTGTATTTGCAATGACGCTTTGCTCTTGTCGCCTTCCTTGTTGGGAGCATCGTTGGAACCCTCGTAACAACCTTGCAGCAGCATCACGCTGCAGATCCCCAGACACGCGCAGATTTTCTTCATGATCGTCTCCTGAACACTGAATTTGCCATCGCCGCGAATGTGCGCGCGATGCGTTGCCTCTGTGGGTGGACGCTACAATCACCCATCAGTTCGAACTTTTTTCGCTGCGTACAGGGACGTTGAAATGGGAAATGGAGCAGCAGGCAAACGCGTCGTGGTGATCGGCGCGGGCATTGTGGGTGCGTCCGTGGCTTATCACTTGGCGGGCAAAGGCGCAAAAGTCATCGTGATAGAGGCTGGGGAAATTGCCAGCGGCGTGACTGGACATTCGTTCGCGTGGCTCAACACGACACATTCCGGGCCTGATCCCATCGCGCCGTTACGCAGCGCCGCCATCGCCGAATATCATCGGCTCGAAGCCGAGTTGCCCGACCTGAACGTGCAGTGGACTGGCGCTCTGACGTACGGCGCGGGCCTCCCGTGTTCGGCATCGCGGCTGAATCGGGATGATATCCGACGTCTTGAACCCAAACTGAAAAATCCACCAGAGCAGGCGAGCTATAGAGCCGAAGAAGGCGCAGTTGATGCTGTGCAAGTGACTCACGCACTGCTCTCCGGCGCCAAGACTCACGGGGCGACAGTGCTGACTCACACCCGAGTGCTTGGCTTTATTTCCCGCGATTCAACCGTTATCGGCGTTAAAACGGAAACAGGCACAGTCCATGCCGATGTAGTGGTGCTGGCCGCCGGCACAGCGATCCCGGCGCTGGCGGCGATGCTCAACGTTGCGTTGCCGGTGGACGCATCACCCGCCATTTTCATTCGCTACAAGACTCAGCCCAGCCTTGTGAACGGCGTCATCTCCAACTCCGCGATGGAAGTTCGGCAGCGCGTCGACGGCACGTTGCTGGCGGCGGAAGATTATTTGGGAGAAGCCTTCGGAAACCAGCCAGCGCAGATTGCGTTGCGCACAGCCAAAGGCATTCAAAGCGAGTTGGACGGGGTTATTTCTATTGAGCCGGACGGCGTTTTCGTCGGCCTTCGACCCATGCCTGTCGATGGCGTCCCCATCGTTGGATTCTTGCCGAATATCAACGGCGTCTATGTTTGCGCGATGCATCCGGGGGTGACACTCGCCGCCATCGTCGGCCGACTAGCGAGTGAAGAGATCGGCGAGGGCCGCGTATCGGCGGCACTTGAGGCGTGCCGCCCCGATCGGTTCTGCCGCTCAAGCTAACAGTTCAGCGATCCAGCGCACCTGCCGAGCGGTGTCCTGCACTTTCGCCTCAGGCACTGCATCGCGCGCGTGGGCGAACTGCGCCAGTGTTTTCTGTTTGTACTTCAACTTGCGCTGCCACTTACTCAGAAACGCCGCGCTGCGGGCGCGCATTTGCAAGGGACCGAAATACAGTTCTTCGTCGGTGTAAGCCACTGGCCCGGCACGCTCGGCGACGATGATTTCGTAGTAGAAACGGTTTTCGTGCAGCAACTCTTCACAGCGGATGGTGTAGCCGTTGTCCATCAACCACTGACGCAGCGGCTGCTCGCCGCCGTTGGGTTGCAGGATCAAACGCTCTTCGCCGCTCAGATGGGTTTTACCGCTGTCGAGGATGTCGCGAATCGTCTCGCCGCCCATGCCACAAATGGTCAGCGCAGTGATCGCGTCGCCCGGTTTGATCGCCGCCAGACCGTTGGCATGGCGCACGGTGATGTGTTGCTCAAGATCGTTTTCGCGCACGGTGCGTTCAGCGGCGCGAAACGGCGTCAACGCGACCTCCCCCGCCACCGCCGAGGTGATCGCGCCACGGCGCATCAACGCCACCGGCAAATAGCCGTGATCAGAGCCGATATCGGCCAGGCGTGCGCCCGCCGGCACGTGCGTAGCCACGCGTTCCAGGCGCTGGGACAAGGTGTTGTGGTTCAACAAAAGACTCCTTCGAGCGACGGCTTTTGGCGGTTTGCGACCCTTCGCGAAGGTGTGGCAGCCAGTCAAACGGCGGAGTTTGCCCAACGGTTGCGGACATCTCAAGCGAATCGTCTGGCGGTTGCGCCGCAGGTGTCGGTGGTTCGGCTTCGTCGGAAGCGGCGGATTTCGCGGTGGCCCGACTGGCCCCTTCGCGAGCAAGCCCGCTCCCACAGGGGAACGCATTTCAAACTGTAGGAGTGAGCCTGCTCGCGATAGCTTTTTCAGCCGCGCCGCATCAACCCGCCGGCACCTCAAGCCCGACCTTCACCCGATCCAGCGCCACAATGGTTTTGAACCACGTTACGTTGGTGTTCTCGGCAAACAATCGCCGCGCCAGCGCCTGATATTCCTGCATGCTGGCAACCGTCAGCACCAAGACAAAATCCACTTCGCCAGTGACGTAGTAGCACTGCTGAACCTCGGGCACCCGGAAGTGCGCCTTCATTGCCTCCAGCGCCTCAATGCTGGTTCGCTCGGCCATCACTTCAACAATGATGGTGATCGGGCGACCCACCGCATTCGGATCGACAACCGCGACATTGCCGGTGATCACGCCCGCCTCTTCCATCCGCTTGATGCGGCGCTGAACCGCCGCCGTGGACAGATTGACCTGCTCGGCCATCAGGCGCAGCGGCATGGCGTTGTCGCGCTGGACGAGTTCGAGGATGGCGCGGTCGAATTTATCCAGTGATTGGGGTGCAGCGGCGCTTTTAACCATGTCAGGCTCGCGAGAAAATTTCTCGAAAACTAGCAGAAAACTGCGCACCTTTATCCAGTCGTGCGAAATATTATCTTGCTCGCAGTCGGCATTCGCCGGCTGATCGAGAATTTGCACAGGGTAATGTTGGCCATGGACGCACTGTTTCATCTCTCCCCTGTTTTGCTGGTGACCGCCATGTTGGTCGTGCTGCGCCGGCCTCCGGTTCAGGCCGCTGTCGCTGGCACGCTGCTGGTGATGGTGCTCTGGATTGCAGGCGCAGCTGATGCCTGGCAATCGAGCAGCCTGCTGGCCGCCGCTCAAGACACCGCCGTGTTGTTCGCCAGCACTGCATTCGTGATTGTGCCGGGGCTGGCGTTTGTGATGGTGATCGAGCGGCTGGGCGTCAATTTGGCCGTCAGCCAATGGGTGCGTTCGCTGGGACTGGGGCGCGGCGATCAGGTGGTGTTTATCGTGCTCGGGCTGGCGCCATTGCTGGAGGCGATGACCGGTTTCGGTGTGTCGCTGATTGCGACGGTGCCGCTGCTGTTAAGTCTATTCGAACGCCGGGTTGCCTTGCGCATTGCGCTCACCGGGATGGCGATCATGCCGTGGGGCACATTGGGCCTGGCCTCGGTAATCGGTGCTTCGCTGGCGCATCTGGATGCCGCCGCACTGGCGCAGACGTCGGCGCTGACCAGTGCGCTGGTTTTCCTCGGATTGGCAGCGTTGGCGTTGTATCTGGCGGGTGCGCGGCAATGGCAGGAATGGCGGGCGCTGGGCGCGTTTTGGCTGCTGTTCATCATCGTGCTGTATGTCACCAGTCGCTGGCTGGGGCCGGAAGTCGCCGGTGTTGCCGCAGGTCTGGTGACGGCGACCGCTGCACTGTCTGCCGGACTATGGCGACGGTCTCGCAACACGAGCGAACGCGATGAGCTGCATTGGCCGCGGCAGGCTTGGCCGTATCTGTTGTTGATCGTCAGCATCGTCGCGCTGAAAGTGTTGTGGGCAATCACTGATTGGCAAAATCACTGGGTGGTACAAGGTGCTCAGGTCAGCTGGAAACCATTGGCGTCACCCGGTGTGGCACTGATTCTGGTGTTGATCGGGTTAGGCTTTCACACGCGAAAAAACGTTACCGACAGCGGCATGCTGAGCGGATTGGCTGCGCGCGCCGAACGGCCGTTGCTGACGATTTTCTTCTTTCTGGCGATGTCGCAGATGATGGTCAAAGCGGGTTTTCTCGCGGGCCTGATGCAATTGCTCTCAGGTCTATCGCCCAGCGCCGCGACCTCGCTGGTTGCACTGTTGGGTGCGCTGTCAGGCTACATGACCGGGTCGAACGTCGGCGGCAACGCGATCTTCATGCCCGCCATCGCGATGCTGCCCGAGTCTTCGCGTCTGTTGTTGGCAGCGGTACAAAACAGCGCAGCCGGGCATGCGGCATTGGGCTCGCTGTCGATCGTCATGTTGATTTTGGGGTTAGCCAAAACACAGGCCAAAGAAGAGAGTGAACTGGTCAGGTTTGGCTTTGCGCTGGTGTGTCTGAATACGGCACTGGTCGCTTTGGCTGCCGGGGTGTTGAGTGTGTGGATTGGATAGCGATTCGAGATAAACTCGCGACGAAATATCCAACGAAACGGAATTCACCTCATGTTCAAACGCAACACGCTCGTCCCGGAATTGATGGTCACTGACCTGCCGGATAGCCTGAATTTCTGGGTCTCCTGCCTGGGGTTCAGCATCGCCTACCAACGCCCGGAACACGGCTTTGCGTATCTGGATCTCAATGGCGCCCAAGTCATGCTGGAGCAAGTCGATCCGCAGGCGGGTCAATGGCTGACCGCGCCGTTGAGCAAGCCGTTTGGCAGAGGTATCAACCTGCAGATTGATGTTGTGGCAGTCGCCCCCGTCATCGAGAAACTGGGTCATGCCGGGATTGCGCTGTACCGCGAGTGCAAGGACACGTGGTACCGGGCGGCGGAAGTCGAGGTGGGTCAGCGCGAGTTTATTGTTCAGGATCCGGACGGGTATCTGGTGAGGCTGGTGGAGCGGTTGGGTGAGCGGGCAGTTTGAACGCAGGTACCTCAATCAACGCTGATCCCTTGTAGGAGCCGAGCTTGCTCGCGAAGGCGGCGTAACTGTCGATAGAAATGTTGAATGTGCCGGCCTCTTCGCGAGCAAGCTCGGCTCCCACAGGATAGGTGATAAACAATGCTGTCCCGTTCACTTCCGCGATCCGAGTTCAGGTGCTGATGATGCCTAGAGCACAGACTGTAAACATTGATTTGAGTGAAGTGACGAGTTCCGCCGAACTTCACGCGTTGCTGCGCGAAAGCCTGGGTTTCCCTGATTGGTACGGCTGTAACTGGGATGCTTTCTGGGACGCGATCACTGGGCTGGTTGAAATGCCGCTCAAGCTGCAGATTTCAGGATGGCAGGCGTTCTCCAGCCACTTGCCTAGGGATGCGCGGCTGATGCAAAAATGCCTCGAGCAGATGACGACCGAGTTCCCGGAGCAGGCCGCCACTGTCGTGTTTGACTAAAGTACGGCCTGTCCCCCATCTCCCCTCGCTAATCAAAAGCCCCGTTGAGTACTTCGTAGATGAGACCCGTCGCCAACGCGACGAGGATCAGATCCGTGCCCGCTTGCTGCCATTCATAGCCGTCGTAATGCGGCAGATGGCCGACGAGTCGTCCATCCAGTTTCTTCGCGATCCCCGGTGGCAGGGGCTTGCCGCGTGCGAGGTTTTTCTGGATCCCGGGCGGCAACGACGGCCCCGGGCTCCAGTAATCGCGATAGCCACCGACAATGCCGAGCACGTTGCCGCGGTCGATGCTTGGGCCATTGCCCCAGTCGCCACCGGACTTCTTGCCCTTGTTGCCGTGCCCGTCCTGTCCACCCTGGTTCTGCACGTTTTGCGAGTTGCCTTTACCGTTGCCCTGGCCCTTTCCGTTACCGGGATCGGCCAGCGCGGCGGTAGAACCGACAATCAGCGCGACGCATGAAAGCATTGCAATCGTTGAGCGTAATCTGAACATGAGAGGTTCCTACATGGTTGCGTGCTCCTGTGAATTCCGGACGCTGCACGTTCAGCTTAGATGATTGAACGGACACAAGTTCAGGAGGCGACTGCACAGCGATTTGACGTCCCTGACCCAGCTTCTGGCTGTCGATTAAAAACCCTCCTGCCCCCATGGATCCGTCTACGCTCATTCCATTCCCCCAACAGCGCCCCCGCATCCGGAGCCACCGACATGATCCGTCCCTTGCTGACCGCCCTCACCCTCCTCGCGCTGAGCCTCCCAGCCCACGCTGACATCACGCCATTCCCCGCAGGCTTCAAGACGCAGGACATCAAGGTCGAAGGCGCGACGATGCACGTTCGGGTCGGCGGCAAAGGCCCGGCGGTGGTGTTGCTGCATGGTTTTGGCGATACCGGCGACATGTGGGCGCCGCTGGCGACGGATCTGGCGCGCGATCACACGGTGGTGGTGCCGGATCTGCGCGGTATGGGTTTGTCGTCGATCCCCGAGGGCGGTTATGACAAGAAGACACAGGCCGGCGATATTCGCGGCGTGTTGAGCGCGCTGAAGATCGAACACTCGGTGGTCATCGGCCATGACATCGGCACGATGGTCGCGTTTGCCTACGCCGCACGCTATCCGCAGCTCACCGATCGTTTGGTGGTGATGGACGCGCCCGTGCCCGGCATTACGCCATGGAACGACATCGTGCGTTCGCCGATGCTTTGGCACTTCGATTTTGGTGGCAAGGACATGGAGCGCTTGGTGGCTGGCCGCGAGCGCATCTACCTTGACCGCTTCTGGAACGAGTTCGCCGGCACCCCGGCCAAGGTCGATGAACAAACCCGTCAGCACTACGCCAAACTCTACGCGCGCCCGGGTGCCATGCACGCCGCTTTCGCGCAATTTCGCAGCATTCGTCAGGATGCCCTCGACAACGAGCCGGTGCTGCAAAAGCACTTGAGCATGCCGGTGCTGGCGGTGGGCGGCGAGAAATCCTTCGGCAATAACGAGGCGATCGTCATGCGCAACGCGGCCGACAACGTCACGGAAGTGGTGATTCCTGCGGCAGGTCATTGGCTAATGGAAGAGGCGCCGGTGCCGACGATTAAAGCCGTTCGGGATTTTATATCGCTGTGACCCCAGTTGTTGATTGCCTGGACTCGATCCATAGGTCAGGATTCACCCCTTTTCCAGCGGAGAGCAAACGTGGAGCGTCTATTCGTTTATGGAACCCTGGGCCCGGGGCGACCGAATGAGCATGTCATGCTGAAGATCGGCGGCGTCTGGGAAACTGCCACGCTCAAGGGCCGTTTGGCCGAAGCCGGTTGGGGCGCGGAATTGGGTTATCCCGGCCTGATCATTGCCGACGATGGCGACGACATTGCCGGCTACGTGTTCTCTTCCGAGCATTTCGCCGAACACTGGGCAGCGCTCGACGAATTCGAAGGTTCTGAATATCAGCGCCTGCTGACGCAGGTAACGCTGGCAGACGGCTCAACCATCGACGCTTACGTGTACGCTCTTCGCTAGTTGCTATTGCGCCTATAAAACCGAGTAAAACCGATGAACCGTCAAAAGAAACTCAAGCAGTTGTTCAAGGAAAAGGCCAAAAAGGCCAGCGCCAAACTGGCGCCAAAAAAGCCGAAATACATCAGCAAGGCTGATCGCCTGAAGCTGGACGCCGAGGCCGCTGCAACCCCAAGCGAAACCGCCGAAAGCTGATCCCCGCGTTTCAGGCCCGATCGCAGTGTTGCAACGCACACTGCAATCGGCGCCGCCCTCATCGCGTTTGATTGACCACACGAATCTGCGTCAACCCCACCCGCTCGGCCTGCTCCAGAATTTCTTCCGGAGTGGCGTCTGCCGTGGGCATCAGCAAACCGTTTTCGGCATCGCCCAAATGCAACTCCAATAGATGCATGGCCGCTTCATGCTCGGCCAGATGGGTTTCTTTGAGTTCGAAGGTGTGGCTACGCGGCTCGCCGTTAAACAGGTATTCCAGGGTATAGGTGTGCATGCGGATATCCGTCAGTGGTTGAATGGACAACTTAATATCCTGACGAGCCGGTCAGCTTTTAGTTCAACCGAATCACAATGTAGCCCCTTGTGGCGAGGGGATTTATCCCCGTTGGGGTGCGCAGTGCCCCTCTCTTAAACGCCCAAAGGCAACGGCCGATCCTGCACCACCCGCTTCATCACCAACGTCGATGTCAGCCGCTGCACATTGGGCAACGTCGACAGGCTCTCGTCGTACAAACGCTGAAACGCCGGCAGATCCTCAGTGATGACGTGCAGCAAATAATCAGGCTCACCAAACAGCCGTTGCGCATCCACCACGTGTGGAATCTCCACCAGCGCCGTCTCAAACGCTTCGACAGCCTGACGATTGCCCTCGCGCAGGGTGACGAACACCATCGCGGAAAAGTTGAGGCCCAGCGCAGCAGGATCGAGTTGCGCGCGATAACCCAGCAACACCCCCGACTCCTCCAACGCCCGCACGCGGCGATGACAGGGTGAAAGGCTCAACCCGACGCGATCCGCCAGTTCAGTCACCGACAACCGACCATCCTTTTGCAGCTCAGCAAGAATATTGCGATCAATTCTGTCCATTCAGTAAAACCTTCCAATTTGCGACGCCACAACGATCATCTTTGAAAGAAGATTCTAGCCGGTTTTCATTATTCTTCCTTGGCACAAAACACTGTTCAGGAAGCAACGATGATCAAAACCACCTCCAATCAACGACCCTGGGTGACGCCATGACTTTGAGCATGTTTGCCGCGTTCTGGGCGGTGTCGATTCTGTTTGTCATCACGCCAGGGGCCGATTGGGCGTACGCGATCTCCGCAGGCTTGAAGCATCGCGTCGTTCTGCCTGCCGTGGCGGGACTGTTGTCCGGGCATTTGCTCGCAACCGTCATTGTCGCGGCGGGTGTCGGCTCACTGGTCGCCAATCATCCTCTGGCCTTGTCGGTGCTGACGGTGGCCGGCGCCGGTTATCTGCTGTGGTTAGGCGCTAATCTGCTAGCCCGCCCTCCCACGCCGCACGCTGATGCAAGCCAGAGCACTGATTCGTGGGCGCGCTGGGCCTTCAAGGGCTTTTGTGTCAGCGGGTTGAATCCGAAAGTGTTCTTGCTGTTTCTCGCGCTGCTGCCGCAATTCACCAGCACCGCCGCAGCTTGGCCAGTGCCTGCGCAGATGATCGCGCTCGGGCTGGTGCACACCGTCAGTTGCGGAGTGATTTATCTGCTGGTGGGTTTCGGCTCGCAAGTCGTGCTTCAGGCCCGTCCGGCCGCCGCACGCGTGGTCAGTCGATTGGCCGGGGCGATCATGATCGTGATCGCGCTGGTGCTGCTGATTGAACAACTGCGTGCCTGACCTATCCTTCGAGCCAATGCCTATTCAAGGAAGCCTATGAAAACGCCGAGAGAACGTGCCGCCGAGGGCCTGAAGGTCGGAGACAGTTTCAGCGTTGTCCGCTGTTTCTCCTACGACGATATCCAGCAATTTGCGCAGATCTCGCGGGATTACAACCCGGTGCACTGCGACGCTGAATACGCGCAATTACGCCGGTTCAAGGCGCCCGTCGCCCACGGCCTGCTGACGGCCAGCCTGATGACCGAGATTGGCGGGCAGATTGGCTGGCTGGCCAGTGGCATGAGTTTCGAATTCAAGCGCCCGGTGTACGCCGAAGAACAGATCACCTGCCAGTGGTTGATCACCGACATTGCTGAGCGCGGGCACGCGAGAGCCGAGGTCAGCGTCGTCAATGGCGAAGGCGTCACTGTACTGCTGGCGACAACCACCGGTGTGTTGCCCGGCGCGCCGGAGCGGGAATGCCTGAAGCGCATGTTGGCAGAAGGTGATCCAAGCAACCGCTCGCGCCAGACCCGATGATCGAGCTCAACGAGGTTCCTGCATCGGACAACCATTGTGCTCCGCGCGAAACCCGGCCGACATTTCATAGGCCGGTTTACGTACCCGCATGACTCCGCCCAACGGCCGATGCGCAGCCAAACCATGCCACGGGCTGAACGACATACCGTCGTCAATTGCTTCGACGTTGTCGCTGGCCCAGGCGTCCTGCGCATCGACTTCGATTCGCGCGACGGTGAGGTAAGGGCTGAGTTTCTCCGGCCACTCGACCGAGGCGTCTTCGATCGGCATTTTCTCAAGGTCTGTGGCCAGTTGTACCCGCACTTCCCACACCCCCGAGTTCTGCGCGAAATACGCTTTGACCGCTGCGCGCAGGCCATTGGGGTTGTCGGCAAAGTCGACGTGCTGATGAGTCAACGCCGTCAGTGAGGGAGAAATCGGCACGACTGCAATTTTTGCGTAGTACGCGCCATACAGTAATGGCGCGACCGTGCTGAAACTCTCGCCGAGAATGTGAGTTTGCGGGTGGCCGCCGAGACTCTTCAGCGTGCCACTTTCGCCGCCGGCTGACTCAATCGCCGCCTCAACACCGCGCAGTAATGCAGAAAACGCTTTCTTCAGCCCGGGCGCTTTATCGGTCGTCTTCGCCAGCAACTTCAGTGATTTAAGAAATGCTTTGGGCGTGGCCGACGTAAAGGCTTTGGCGTTGATCATCACAAAATCCTGCGTCACCACCCCATCGCTGCCCGGCAGCCGTGGGCCGTCCACGCCAATGATCTTCAGCGCCAACCCGCGCGGGGTCGACACCTTGTCATCAAGAATGTCGCCCGGATTGGTTGAGAAACGCAAAACCACCGGCAACGTTCCCGGCGTCGCAAAGGCGCCTTGAGCAAGTTCGGCCGGAAGATTATCGAGCACCGTGATCCGCCCGCGCAGCACGCCATGGGCCTTGGCGTGAACGCTGCGCGTGGCGTGTCCATTGTCCTTGAACGTAGTTTCCATGATGGCATGCAGCGCTTTGTTCAGTTCCTCGCTGGTCTGTGCCTCGTCGTCGGGGATCTGCTCGAAAGCAGGCTCGAATGGCAACGGCCTGGCGGCAATGCTCACTACTGGAAGGTCATTCATGGAAGGTCTCTCCGCTCGATCGAATAGCGAAAAACGCCGGCCGTGTTACAGCTGGCGAAGGCAACGCGTGGAGCGTCAAGCCGTTGGTTTGAGTACCACTTTTGTCCAGCCGTTATCACGCGCATCGAAGTGCTTGTACGTTAGCCAGACGACGGAAAAATTCGTCGGCGCAGACTTATCTGTCAGGGGAGCAAGAACGTATGTTCAATCGAGTGAGCGGCAAGACGACGGACGGTCAGCGACGATAGTGAACGTCGAAAACAATGAATTATTTGAGGATGGTGCTTTCTATTTCCGCGCTCGCTGCCCGGTTCAAAAAAGCACTGCGGCGGCTTCGCGCATAAAAATCTCGACGGTCTTGGGCCCGATCCCTTCGAATTCACCCAGACGTTTTTCAAAGGCCTGACGATCGGCGCTCGCCTCAACGATGTTGCCGATCTTGCCGTCGTATTCGGCGTTGAGCTTGTGCGCCAATGCCAGCAACCGCGATGCCGTTGATTCGTCGTAGCGCACGTAGTGAGCCTGGCCGAGCATCACCACCAATTGTCGATGGCTGCAGTGCGCCAGTTTCTGCGGTGTATCGCGCTGGTGCTGCTCAACGATCACCTGATAGGCCTTGGCAGCGATAGCGCCCTGAATCCTCTTGCCCATCAAGAAACTGGCGAGCAGCCATTTGAACAGGGCCGTTTCTTCACCACCCTGCAGGTCGATGTTCAACTCGTGTGCGCTGATTGCTTTGTTCACCTGTCTGGCCCTTTGCGATATCTCTCAGTCAGCATCTAGACCCGACACGACTGCGAACGATCCAGTGGCGAGAATCGGTGAAGGAACCCTTATTCGTGCAGGACGCCTAAGGTTTAGCTACAGGAAGGTGGTCAAGCCCAAATGCATAAACCGTAGTGTGCCAGGAGGATATTTTGGCTTATCTGGATTGGGTGCAATGGCCAGCGATGGTTGTGACCGTTCTCGCCGCATGGCTGATCGGGTCGCAGCGACCGGCAAGGCGAATGTTCGGCTTTATCTGCTTTAGCCTGAGCAACGTGTTGTGGGTGATTTGGGGCGCCTATGCCGGGGCGTACGCGTTGATCGTCTTGCAGATTTGTCTGTTTCTGATGAACCTGCGCGGGCTGAGGAAAAACGCGAAGGGCAAGGAAAACCAACAAGCTCAAGATTGACGGTGGCCATCAAAATTCTTCTTGAAGCCTCGGGCATTCATCCCCAAAAGGATGCACTCAAGGAGGATCAGCGCGTAGGCGTCGGCGTGCAGCCCCCAAATCACCCAGAGCGCATTGCTGAGGATGAATCCCCAGAAAGCGATCATTCGCCGGTAGGCTCGTTGCGATCCGATAAACCAGGCAGAGGCTACCGTAATGACCATGGCCGGCCACTGCATCCAATCGATGTACTGCAATTTCCGCTCCCGCCTACATCCGCGTCAAAGAGAAACACCGGTACTGACTTGTTGATCAAGCACAGGCACGGCCAGTGACGTACTCAAATTAGCCAGGTACTCACCAAATCCGCCGCGACACTTGTAATCCTTGCGAGCGCTGGTGACCACCGGGTTCGTCGCCGTCCAGACGATATGAGCGCCAATCCGCGTGAGATCACCCACCAGATGGACGTCTTCGTGGGCAGTGAGATGCTGGAACCCACCCGAATTTCGGTAGGCCTCGGCACTCAGACCGAGATTGGCACCGTGGATGTGCCGATGGTTTTCGATGAACTGATAATGCTCCAGGTACTTTGAGCGAACCGACTCACCGTGTTCGTTCCAGCTGTCCACCTCGACGGTGCCACAGACGGCATCGGCTTTGAATTCAATCTGCCGTGCCAGCCAATCGGCGGGCACGGCGGTGTCGGCATCTGTGAAGGCAAGCCATTTCGCGCCGGCGGCCAGCAAGTGCTCTGCGCCGGTGGCTCGGGCCTTTCCCACGTTCTGAAAAGAGGCCACGATCGTGCTCACGCCCAGCGCTGAAACGATCCGCCCGGTGTGGTCGGTGCAATCGTCGAGGACGACCACTACCGAGACCGACTGGCCCGCCAATGCAGGATGTTGCGCCGCGAACAGAACCGACTCAAGACAGGCACTGATATGGCGCTCTTCATTATGTGCAGGGATCACGACACCGATCATTAACGCTACCTCCGACTATCAGAGTTACAGGCTCCTGCAGTCGACCGGTGGCTAAGCCATTAGGTTTAAAAAATCGCACAAGTGGCCGCGTCGGCGACCGCCAGTCATTTGTGTCCCTGAATCTATGAACTTACGTTCGCCGTTCCTCCTCTCCCACTTACCATCCAGCTGAAGCGGGTAAGACGTCATGAGAGCACTCACTTATCACGGCGCGCACAGCGTCAAGGTCGACACGGTTCCTGATCCGGTTATCGAGCAAAGCGACGACATCATCCTGCGCGTGACCGCGACGGCGATCTGCGGCTCTGACCTGCATCTGTATCGGGGGAAAATACCGACCGTCGAGCACGGCGATATTTTCGGCCATGAGTTCATGGGCATCGTCGAAGAGACAGGGTCAGCGGTGACTGCCGTGCAGCCGGGCGACCGCGTGGTGATCCCTTTTGTGATTGCCTGTGGCAGCTGCTTTTTCTGTCAGATGGATCTGTTCGCCGCTTGCGAATCCACCAACACCGGCCGTGGCGCGATCCTCAATAAAAAGGCCATTCCTTCCGGAGCGGCGCTGTTTGGTTACAGCCACATGTACGGTGGCGTGCCCGGCGGCCAGGCAGAATACGTGCGCGTCCCCAAAGCCAACACCGGGCCGTTCAAGGTGCCGGGCACCCTGTCGGACGAGAAGGTTTTGTTCCTTTCCGACATCTTGCCCACCGCTTGGCAAGCGGTCACCAACGCAGACATCGGGCCGGGTTCGAGCCTGGCGATCTATGGCGCCGGCCCGGTGGGTCTGTTGAGCGCCGCGTGTGCGCGGATGCTCGGCGCCGAGCAGATTTTCATGGTCGACCACCACCCCTATCGCCTCGCCTATGCGCAGAAAACCTATGGCGTGATCCCGATCAATTTCGATGAGGACGATGACCCCGCCGACACCATCATCCGCCAGACCAAGGGCATGCGTGGCGTTGACGGCGCCGTGGATGCGGTAGGTTTTGAAGCGAAAGGTAGCACCACCGAAACCGTCCTCGCCACCCTCAAACTCGAAGGCAGCAGCGGCAAAGCGTTGCGCCAGTGCATAGCCGCCGTGCGACGCGGCGGCATTGTCAGTGTCCCGGGCGTTTACTCAGGGTTCATTCATGGCTTTCTGTTCGGCGACGCGTTCGACAAAGGCCTGACCTTCAAAATGGGCCAGACCCACGTTCATCGTTTCCTCCCGGAACTGCTCGGGCACATCGAAACCGGCCGGCTCTCCCCCGATGTGATCATCAGCCATCGCATGTCGCTCGAACAGGCTGCCGAGGGCTACAGGATTTTCGATAAACGTGAGGAGGATTGCCGCAAGGTCATTCTGACGCCAGGCGACAGCCACATTGCCTTGCCCGAGCTCGATGACGGCGTTGCGGTTCTGGCTACGTAAGCTTCATTCAGCGGCTAAAAAAGGAGCAGAGGATTCAGAGTTTTTGCGAGTCCTCTGGTTCCTTTTTTTAAGCAGTTTGCGTTGATTTCGCGGCGCTGTTATCCGCGTCGTTCGCGTCGTAAAAATTCTTGGAATTTTTTTCTCTCGACACCACTCATTGGCGTATGAGCGTAAGGAGTAACTCATGAGCCAGACAGACATTTTCGTCATTGAATACAAACTTCACGGGCAGCCGAAGTCTTTCGTCATACGCGCGAAAACCATGCGCAATGCCGATGCCTGGCATTGGGCGAGTTGTGATGCCGGCATCGCGCCGATTCCGAAACCGGGCAAGCCGCCGTTGAAAGCCGTATCCAAGCCTCAGGCCGAGCGATTCGGCGTCACGGAGGTGAAGTGGCGTGAAACGGCGACTGTGGACTGGACAGAGGCTTGAGCTTAATGCGGCAGACCAGAGAGGTGGACTGCGATGCTTAAACAAATCGGCAACACCCAAATCCGCGTCGATCACCGCGCCAGCTGCCACTGTGGCGCGGTGATTCTTGAGCTGCACTTGCCTGAGGGTCTCCCGGCCCCGCACCGTTGCGATTGTTCGTTTTGCAAACGCAAAGGCGCGGTCGTGGCTGCAGTTCCGGCGGTGGACTTAAAGGTGATCCGGGGCGAATCGGCGCTCCGGATCTACCAGTTCGGCAAGCACGTAGCCGAGCATTTTTTCTGTGGCAACTGCGGGATCTACACACACCATCGACGCAGCACCAACCCGCAAGAGTTCGGCTTCAATGTGGGCTGCCTCGAAGGGGTCAACCCTTACGATCTGGACGATGTGCCTGTCGCCGAGGGTGGGGTTTGGCAAACACCTTGATTGGAAGCGAAGAAGGATGGTACTCATCGGTCGGTCGAGAACCAGAATGGAATCTCACCCTGAGGACATACGGACATGAGCGCACAAAAAATATTAGTCACGGGTGCTGCCGGCAAGATCGGCAGCGCCTTCTACAAAGCGTATGGCGATGAACTGGTTCTGCGCTTAGCCGATATAGACGTATCAAAACTTGCCGATTCCAGCGAACGTTTCGCCCTCGACATCACCGATTTATCCCGTTGCCATGAAGCCTGCGAAGGCATCGACACCGTCATTCACCTGGCGGCCGATCCGAATCCGGACGCGGATTTCATGACCTCCGTCCTGCCGGTGAATATCGTCGGCACTTACAACATGCTGCTCGCCGCGAAGACGCAAGGCTGCAAGCGCTTCATCTTCGCCAGCAGCGCTCAGGCCATCGAAGGCTACCCCAAGGATGTACAAGTCCACGAAAACATGGCGCCCCGGCCCGGCAATCTTTACGGGGTCGGCAAAGCGTTCGGCGAAGCACTGGCATCGCTGCATGCCAACGACGGTGCGATGACCACCGTCGCCGTGCGCATTGCCAACGTAAACGAGTTTCACCCGGGTGAAGCGCACAGCCACAGGGACGTTGCGGCGTTTATCAGTGTGCGGGATGTCGTCGCGTTGCTGCGCGATTGCGTGGATGCCGAGCTGAACGGATTCCACGTTGTCCATGGCGTTTCGGACAATCGATACAAGCGTCTTTCGATCGATGAAACGCGAAAAGTCGTCGGCTATGCGCCGCTGGATGATGCCTTCAAGATTCTTGAGGGCAAGTAACGCGCGTTAACCCAACGCCGTATCGAGAAACATCATCACTCCAAAACCGAGCATCAATCCAAGAGTCGCGGGCGTCTCGTGACCATTGCGATGGGTCTCCGGAATGACCTCATGGGACACCACAAAAATCATCGCGCCAGCCGCCAGACCAAGAGCGATCGGATACCCTAACGCGAAGCTGCTGGAAACGCCCAAACCGACGATGGCGCCGATTGGTTCCATCAGACCTGAAGCGACGGCAATCAGCGCCGCTCGCAATGCCGAAAGCCCCGTTACACGCAGTGCCAGCGCAACCGCCAGCCCCTCGGGAATATCCTGAATAGCAATGGCGGTTGTCAGCGGCAAACCCACCTGCATGTCGCCGTTGGCGAAACTCACACCAATCGCCATGCCTTCCGGCAGGTTGTGCAGAGTGATTGCCAATACAAACAGCCAGACTCGATTGATGCGCTTCGCTTCAGGCCCGCGCCGGCCGCTTTTTTCGTGTTCGTGCGGCACGAAGCGATCCAGTCCGACCATCAGCGCCACGCCCAGCGCCAACCCGGCCACCACCACACAAGCCGCCAGCAACTGATTGCCGCACAAGGCCTGTGCCGCTTCGATGCCCGGCAGAATCAGCGAAAAAGAACTGGCGGCAAGCATCATGCCGGCCGCGAACCCAAGCATGATGTCTTGCGTACGCGCAGCGATGTCGCGCAACGCTATCGCCACCACCGCCCCTAATGCGGTGGCGCCAAATCCGGACAGCCCGCCCAGAAAAGCAAAATAAAGATTCGCCTTGTTGGCGCCGACGAATGCGCCATAACCGCTGACCATCAACAAAACAGACACACACGCCAGCGCTAGCCAGAAGGCGCGACCTCCCCAGCCAGAATTTGTGAGATGGCTAAACCAGTTTCGTGAAGACGTTTCAGAAGGCGTTGCAGGTTCGGACATCATTCCCACCATTCAATGTGTTTTCACTGATCAAGCGACGATCATTACCCCAGGCAAGGAGGCCCATTGCGGGCCTCCGGTTCTCCGCGATCAGGAGGTTCCCAAGCCTTGGGAAAGATCGGCGGACGGGGGCGACGATGTTGCAGGCGAGGAGTCTGAACGGGCGGCGACAGCCTCTTGTTCAGTGGTTTTCGTCACGGTATCGCGAACTGCTTCGTAGCCTTCCTGCGCCTGCTTTTTCACTTTATCGACCAGCCCGGCGCTGGTTCGCCCCATCATGCGCTGCTCGGTGCTGGTGGTTGGCAACGCGGCACCGAGCAAGGCGCCCAGTGCGATGCCGGCGGCGGCGACTACCAAGGGTTGTTCCTTGAGCAATTGATTGAACTGCTGACCCAATACCTGTGAGTTGCGTGCTAACCGATCACCGGCATCGTGCATCGCATGGCTGAGATTCTCACTGGCGGCACCGACGTTGTCGCCCAAGTGTGCGGCTTTGCCTTTCAGCGATTGGTAACCTTCTTTCAGCGAATCGGCCGTCTGGTGCAAATGGTCGCGCGCACTGTCGATACCGTCCGCCAAACCATCCGCCCATTCCCCGGCCCTGTCCTGATCGGGCCCGGTCCGATAGACCGGTTGCGGCACCGGCGGCCGGTTCTGGCTCATCATCAGCCACAGCAGACCCACCGAGGTCAGCACCGCAGGCACGGGGTTGTTGCGCACGCTGGTGCCAAGGTTAGTGATAAACGTCGAGCCATTGTTTTGCATCAGGCCCCAGGCCTGGTCGAACATCTGACCGGGGGTGAACTTGCTTTCCAGCTGGTCGACGATGTTGCCGATGCTGGCGCGCTGCGCGTCGATTTCCCGTTCGATCTGCTCGGGACTTTTTTGCGATTCGATATCCAGTTCAGTGTTCATGAGACTTTCCTCCGCAGCGCTTCCTGGTCTTTGTTCAGAGCGTCCAGCGTCCGGTCAGGTTTGAAATGGGACGGCTCGAATTGTTTTTTGCCGGTTTGCAACATGGCGAAGCCGATGATCATCACCACAACACCGACGATCAACGCTGCCAGCCACGGCGCCATGAACAGGCTCAAAGCGTAGACCGCCGACATCAGCAGGATGATGAAACCCGCCAGAAAAACGATTGCACCGCCCGCCACTGCTGCAATGCCGGCCTTCAGCGTGGTGAGGCTGGTTTGCAGCTCGGCCTTGGCCAAGGCCAGTTCCTTGGTGAATAACGCGGGCACTTCGCGGGACAGCTGTCGAAGCAGACCGACGACAGAAGCGTCGTCTGGTTGCGCAAGAGGTCTTGTGCCCGGCAGATCCGGATCGTCTCTGTTCATCACAGTTCTCCTTTCGCGACTGGCGCAACGGGGGTCGGTGCGGGCGACGTTTCATAAGGCCGATGGGCGCCATAACCGTCTGATGGCGGCATGGAGGAACTGCCTGCTGCCGGATCGTGATGGGCGCTGACGGTGACCGCCGCGCCCGTGCCGGCCTTGAGGAATCGCGATAATCCGAACCCCACGGCAATGCTCCCGGCAATGAACAGCGCGGGATTGCTGCGCGCCAGATCCGCCGCATCGTGCAAGAGCTGTTCGGCACTCTTGCCGCGAAGATTGCCGGCCAGCCCCGTCATTGACTCCGCCATGTCGCTGAGGTAGTCGGACATGCCCAGTGAGTCCTTGTCCTCCAGTTCCGACACAAAGCTTTTCGCACCTTGCGCCAATGCCTCGATCTGATCGGCGGCGGTGTCGCGATATTGGCCAAACTGCGCATCGGCTTGATGCCTCGCGCCGCCCAACGCCTCGGTGACCTCTTCCTTTAAATGCTCAAAGTCGTGCTCAGGCTTGCTGCCTGCCGGATCGCCGGTCTGAGATCCTGCTCTGCTGTCTGAAGTATTCATGTCGTCCCTCGCCTTCTGAATGAAAACGTTTTACGGGACTGCGCAGCAAGGATTGCCCTGAGCCCCTCACTGCAGAGGACGGAGGAGTTTGACGCAGAGTTCAAAGAGGATGATGGGCGACCTGCAAGAAGGTTTTCCAGCAGCGACGGTCGCGCGCAAACATGGCGACGAGCGGTCTAAATGTAAAAAAGAATTTCAAGAACTGGCTGCGGTCAGACTCGTTACATTCAACGAGAGCTCGCACTCATGACTTTTGCACGTTTCTGCCAAGGCCTTTCAAACTGGGCCGGCAGCTCGAAAACTTTTCTTCTCGCGATCGTCTTGATTGGGGTTTGGGGACTGACCGGGCCGTACTTTCACTACAACGATACGTGGCAACTGATCATCAATACGTCGACCACCATCATCACCTTCCTGATGGTGTTTCTGATCCAGAACACACAAAACCGCGACAACGACATTTTGCATCTGAAGATTGATGAACTGATTCGCGCGACCACGGCGGCGCAGAATGCGACGTTGGGGCTGGATAAAATGGGTTCACGGGATCTGCGCAAACTGCGTGATCGCTATAGCTCGCTGGGTGAGCGTCACCAGGTCAATCTCGACCCTGAAGCGCATGAAGCGTTTGTAGATGGCGTGCCTGTCAAAGCTGCCGCCGCCGAAGTGGAGCCGGGTGAGACCCAACGCTGACGCAGCGGTTTTGAAGCGCGCCCCGGAATGTGTGCATGACATTACGAACTGTGGGAGCGGGCTTGCTCGCGAAGGCGGTGGGTCATTCAACTATGCATTGCCTGAGCTGACGCCTTCGCGAGCAAGCTCGCTCCCACAGGGGTTGGGGCGTGCCCGGGGTTTTGTGTACGGCAGAAAACTTGTAGGAGCAGAGCTTGCTCGCGAAAGCGGTGGGTCATTCAACTATGCATTGCCTGAGCTGACGCCTTCGCGAGCAGGCTCACTCCCACTGGGGGGGTGGCGCGTGCCGGGGTTTCGTGTACGGCAGAAAACTTGTAGGAGCAGAGCTTGCTCGCGAAAGCGTTGGGTGATTCAACAATGCATTTGCCTGAGCTGACGCCTTCGCGAGCAGGCTCGCTCCCACAAGGATTTGGGGTGTGCTCGGGACTTTTTGTACGGCAGAAAACTTGTAGGAGCAGAGCCTGCTCGCGAAAGCGGTGGGTCATTCAACAATGCATCGCCTGAGCTGACGCCTTCGCGAGCAAGCTCAGCTCCTACAGGGGTTTGGGGCGTGCCCAAGGTTTTGTGAGCGACAAAGAAACCTGTGGGAGCGAGCTTGCTCGCGAAAGCGGTGGGTCATTCAACTATGCATTGCCTGAGCTGACGCCTTTGCGAGCAAGCTCAGCTCCTACAGGGGGTTGGGGCGTGCCGGGGGTTTTGTGTACGGCAGAAAACTTGTAGAGCAGAGCTTGCTCGCGAAGGCGGTGGGTCATTCAACACTGCATTGCCTGGGCTGTCGCCTTCGCGAGCAAGCACGGCTCCTACAGTGAACGACGGGGTATCTAAGGGGGATTTGGCTCGGCATAGTTTTTATGCCTGAAAAGCATTGCTGTCCCAAGCTATGCGCTGTCGGTCATATGCCCAAAGCGACTAACCAGCACATTTTTAATTATTTTATTTCTGCGTGTGTACGCCGCTATACCTGCGCCTTCGATCCGGCACCTCGCTGGAATTTGCAGGAGCATCCGTGTGAGTCGAACGACGTCGTTTAGCAGAATTTCCCTTCCGAAAGCCGCGCTTACCCTCGCCGCTTTACTCGTTTCCAGTCTGACGCTGGCCGATACGGTCAAGGAAATCCGTATCGCCGTGCCTGACATCAGCGCCGGGCCGACGCCCAGCGGCGCCGGGATTGTCGATGTGTTACGCGACCGACAAACCCTGGAAAAGGAGTTCGAAAAGGACGGCATCAAGATCCGTTGGGACTTCTTCAAAGGCGCGGGGCCGGCGATCAATGAGGCCTTGGCCAACAACCAGGAAGACTTCGCTTACCTCGGCGACTTGCCAGCGATCATCGGCAAGGCCGGTGGCCTCGACACGCGTTTGCTCAGTGCGACGGCCCGCGACGTCAAACTCTATCTCGCCGTACAGCCGGGCTCGGGCATCACCACCCTCGAAGCGCTGAAAGGCAAACGCGTCGCTATCTTCCGAGGCACCGCCACGCAACTTTCGTTTGCCTCGGCACTCGCGCACCAAGGCTTGAAAGAGAGCGACTACAAAGTCGTCAACCTCGACTACAACGCCGCCAACGCGGCACTCGCCGCCAAGCAAATCGACGCGACCTGGTCGGGTGCCGGCGTGATAGCGCTGAAGGCACGCGGCCTCGCCGAATTGCCGCTGACCACCGTCGACCTCGATGGCGCCGGCAGCATGCAAGCCGTGCTGTTAGGCCGTGGCGCCTTTGTCGACGCACACCCGGAACTGGTCGCGCGCCTGATCAAAGCGCAACAACCCGCCATCACTTGGCTGCGCAACGACGACCACAAACAGGACTACATCAACCTGGTTTCAAAACTCGCCAGTTTCCCCGCAGACATCCTCACTACCGATGCCAAAGACCAATCGCTGGTAAAGATTTTCGCCCCGCAGCTCGACGCGCCGTTCCTCGACAACTTGCAGCGCAGCGTCGATCTGGCGCTCAACGCGAAACTGATCCGCAAAGGCTTTGAAGTGAAAACCTGGGCCGAGCCGCGCTTCATCGAGGCAGCCCTGCAACACACCGACACCGCTTCGCAAACCCCACAAGCCAGCCGCTAAAACAAGGACTCTCCATGACCACGTTGTTCATTTTCCCCGGTGCCTGCTCGTTCGCTGCCCATGTCGTGATCCACGAATTGCAACTGCCCATCAGCGTCGAGCGCGTGACCCTCGGCGACCCGAACTCGCCCTATCGCCAGATCAACCCGACCGGTCGCGTGCCGGCGCTGTTGCTGGATAACCAGACGCTGCTCACCGAAAACACCGCGATCCTGCCGTACCTCGCCGACCTCAAACCCGGCACAGAATTGTTCGCACCGGCAGGTTCAGTCGAGCGCGCGCAGATTCAAGGCTGGCTCGGTTACGTGGCGACGGAAGTACACGTTGGCGCGTTTCGCCCGATCAATCGCCCAGAGCGTTACAGCGCTGACGAAAGCGCATTCCCCGGCATTCGCCAGCGAGCGCTGGAACAACTGACCAACGCACTGAAACCGATCGAAGCACGACTGGCGAAAACCGAGTATCTGGTCGGCAATCGTTTCACCGTGGCGGACGCCTACCTCGGCGTCTTCCTTGGCTGGAGCGCTCGCGTCGGTGTGCTCAACGATTTCCCTGCGCTGCAGGCCGCACTCGGTCGCTTCCGCGCGCGGGAATCAGTGGTGCAGACCTTGGCCGCCGAAGGCCTCGCCTGAATCACCCCGAGGACGGATAACCGAATACGCCGGAGAACCACCATGCCAAGCACCGATACCATTGCCACCTGGGCCCAAGTCATCGCCCGCACGCTGGAAGCACAGGGCATCGACGCCGCCCCGCTGCTGAGCGAGGCCGGTATCAGCCGTTGTCATCTGCATGACCCTGATCAACGCATCGCCCTTCCCGCCATGAGCGCATTCTGGCGGGCGGCGCGGCGCATCAGTGCTGACGAATGTTTTGGTCTGCAAGTGGCGCAGCACAGTTATCCGACCGATTTTCACGGGTTGTTTTTCGCCGCGCAAAGCAGTTCGACGGTGATTGAAGCGTTGCAACGGGGCGTGCGTTACGCCCCGGTGATCACCACGTCAGCGGCAATGAGTCTGGTTCGCGGGCCGCACACCACGCGCATGGTTTACGGCGTGGCCGACGGCGCGGAGGTGGAGCAGATCGCCACCGAAGCGTCGATTGCTTGCGCAGTGCGCTTCACCCGGCAAACCTGGGTGGATTTGCCGATCGTGCACGGCGTGCGCCTGGCCCGCCCTGCCCCACAAGATCCGCTGCGCTGGACACGTTTGCTCGGTTGCCCGATCCGCTTCGACGCCGGCGAAAATGCCATCGAATACAGCAACCGCTGGCTGGATGCGCCGCTGACCACGGCCAATCACGCCGTGGCCCAAGGACTCGATGGCGTGCTCAACGACTACCTCGAACGGCAACGACGTCTGAATCTGCCGGAGCGGGTGCGCGCGGCGATTATTCGTTACTTGCCTCTGGGTGAAGTTCAGCAAAGTCGTGTCGCCGACGAGCTCGGCATGAGTGTGCGCAATCTGCATCGGCACTTGCTCAAACACGACAGCAGTTTCAAGGCGTTGCTCGACGATTGCCGGCGACAACTGGCGTTCAGTTACCTGCGCCAGACCGACTGCTCGATCAACGAAATCTGCTATCGACTGGGCTTCAATGAGCCGAGCAGTTTCAATCGCGCGTTCCGTCGCTGGACCGGCGAAAGTCCGGGCAAATGGCGGCGTGATGATGTGCCTTTGCAACCTCAACGTTACGTGCCACGGCCCACTGTTTTCGCGGCTGAGCGAGCACTGTCGATCGCGGTTTGAGTCACTTGTCTGCGCCGGACCATAGGTTGTCCGCGCAGGCCCCTTTTCTCTCCTTCACACGCTCTAGCATGGCACTCCTACCGAGCCCGACCGATTGCGTCGCGCGGCAAAAAAAGGAGCTCTGCGTCCATGCTTTTACGTTACTCGGCCACCACGGCCCATCGCCTCAAGCCCCTGAGCTTTTCCTTATGGCTGGCGCTGCCCGGTGTCCTCTGCTCGACCCAGAGCTTCGCCGCCGATGAGCCCGAAGCGTCCACACCGACGGCAACTCAAGCCGATAACTCAGCACCAAGGCTTGAACAGGTCACCGTGACCGCGCGCCGTCGCGAAGAACAGTCGCAAGACGTACCGACGCCGATCACCACCCTCAGCGGCGCCAACCTGGAAACCCAGCGCATCTACAAGATTCAGGATCTGCAACAGGCCTTGCCGAGCGTCAACGTCGCTTATGTCCATGCGCGGGTTTCCAGTTTTGCCGTGCGCGGGATCGGCAACAACCCGGCCAGCGATGGCCTCGAAGGCAGCGCCGGGATTTACCTGGATAACGTCTATCTCGGCCGCCCCGGCATGGCCGCGTTCGACATGCTCGACGTCGAGCAACTGGAATTGCTGCGCGGGCCGCAAGGCACGTTGTTCGGCAAAAACACCACGGCGGGCGTGCTCAACATCACCACCCGTGGCCCGACGTTCACCCCCGAGCGCAGCCTCGAAGTGTCGGGTGGGCAGGACGGCTACTTTCAAGGCAAAGGCACAGTGTCCGGGCCGTTGACCGACACCCTCGCCGGTCGCCTGTCGTTCTATCGCACCCGCGATGACGGCTACCTGAACAATCGCCACGACGACCGCACACTGCTCGGTGGCGAGCGCGAAGGCTTGCGCGGGCAATTGCTGTTCAAACCCAACGACGATTTCAGCCTGCGCTGGATCAACGAATACAACAGCGAAAACTCCAGCAGCGGCAGCAGCGTGATTTACGGCGCGGGGCCCGTGTTTTGGCGCCGCGCGGCACTGGTCGGGGCGAATCCGCAGGTGGGCGAGAGCAACATCGATGGCCGCCAGAACGTCAGCGTGCACCAGAATGCGAGTTCCGTTGAAGCCAACTGGAACTTGGCCGGCGGCTACACGCTGACCTCGATCAGTGCTTATCGCAGCTGGCACTTCAACCCGGCCAACGACGCCGACCAACTGGAAGTGCCGGTGATCAACGACTTCGGCTACGAAGTCCACGACCGGCAGTTCTCGCAGGAAGTGCGCCTGGCTTCGCCTAAAGGCGAGTTCTTTGATTACGTGGTTGGCGCCTACGCGTTCAAGCAAGACCTCGGCAACCGCATCTTCACCGACCTCGGGCCGCTGGCGGATCTCAACCTGATCGGCGCCAATCTCAATGCGCTGAACAACGTCAGCAGTAAGGTCAACGGCAAGATCGACACCGAGAGCTACGCGCTGTTTGCCCAAGGCACCTGGCACCTGACCCAGCGCCTCGATTTCAGCGCCGGCATCCGTGGCACTTACGAAGAAAAAGAAGCCAACGTTAAGCGCTTCGCCCCTGAGGGTGGCGGCACGCCAGTGGTGATCCCGGGCGTGGTCGATGGCAACGCGATCCGCGCCGGCCAGGTCGGCGCCTACGACACCGGCGACCTGCACCTGTACAACGCCGCACCGTCGTTTCTGGCCAGCTTGAGCTACCACTTCAGCGACGATGTGTTGGGCTACACCTCGTTGTCCCACGGCGAAAAATCCGGCGGCGTCAACCTTGCGGTCGGCTCGGCTCCGAGCGCTGGCGCTGAGTCATTGCTGGTCGGCCCCGAGCGGGCGAACGACGCGGAACTGGGGATCAAAAGTCAGCTGTTCGACCAGCGTTTGCAACTCAACGCGAACGTATTCTGGACTGGCGTGAACGGCTATCAAGCCACCACTTACTACCAGCCGCCGGGCTCGTTGACCGGTTACCAATTGCTGACCAACGCCGGCACCGTGCGCTCACGTGGACTCGAATTTGAGGCCACCACCGTGCCGGTGCGCGGGCTGACGCTGAACGTCAACGGCTCGTTCAACGACGTCACCTATCTGTCGTTCAAAGACGCGCCCTGCCCCTCGGAAAACCCCGGCCAGACCAACTGCGACCTCAGCGGCCAGCGTGTGGCCGGCGCCTCGCGCTGGATCGGCAACATCAACGGCGAATACAAGTGGCCGCGCATTGACCGCATCGAACCTTACGCCACCGGCAGCTATGCCTATCGCTCCGAGAGCGAAGGCACCCTCGACAACTCCGACCTGGCGAAGATCGACGGCTACGGCCTCGCCAACTTCTCGGTCGGCGCGCGCATGGACTACGGCGACGGTTTGCTGGACGCCTCGCTGTGGGTAAAAAACGCCTTCGATCGTGAGTATTACCTGGCTGTTGGCAGTGGTTCCAACGGTCTTTACACCGCCTCGCCAGGCCAGCCGCGCACTGCCGGCCTGACCTTGCGCTATGACTTCTGAGGACACTATGACAACAGCAAAAATGAGCCTGGGCGCGTTTCTCATGAGCAGCGGCCATCACCTCGCCGCTTGGCGCCACCCGCGTGCCTGGGCTGGCGGCGGACTGGATTTCCAGCACTTCAAAAAACTCGCCACCACCGCCGAGCGCGGCAAGTTCGATGCGATATTTTTCGCCGACAACCTGGCGTTGATGGGCTCGCCGGAACTGGGCCAGTTCACCACCGCTGGCGATGTCTTCGATCCACTGGTGCTGCTCTCGGGTCTGGCAGCGGTGACCGAGCGCATCGGCCTGGTGTCGACGGTCTCGACCAGCTACAACGAACCTTATTTACTGGCGCGCAAGTTCGCCTCCCTCGATCACTTGAGCGGCGGGCGCAGTGGCTGGAATCTAGTGACCTCGGCGACCGATCTGGAGGCGCTGAATTTTGGCCGCGACAAGCATTTCGAACACGGCGACCGTTATCAGCGCGCTGAAGAATTCATCGATGTTGTCACCGGCCTGTGGGACAGTTTCGAAGACGACGCTTTCATCCGCGATAAATCCAGCGGCGTGTTTTTCCAGCCGGACAAACTGCATGTACTCAATCACCACGGCGAAAATTACCGGGTACGCGGGCCGCTGAACATTCCGCGCACGCCACAGGGTTACCCGGTGCTGATTCAGGCTGGCTCCTCGGAACCGGGCAAGGCCTTGGCCGCGCGCACCGCTGAAGTGGTGTTCACCGCACAACAGACCCTGAGCAATGCCCAAGCCTTTTACGCCGACGTCAAAGGTCGCCTCGCCGGCTACGGCCGCCGTCCTGAGCAGTTGAAAGTCATGCCGGGGATTTCGCCGGTGATTGGCCGCACGCAAAGTGAAGCGGAAGACAAATACCAACAGTTGCAGGATCTGGTCGAGCCACGGGTTGGACTGGCGATGCTCGCGGGCATGGCCGGTGGTTTCGACCTGTCCGAATATGATCTGGACGGCCCGTTGCCAGAGCTGCCGCAAAGCAATTCGATGCAGAGCCGTCAGGCGTTGTTCATCGATCTGGCGCGCCGGGAAAACCTGACAATTCGCCAGTTGTACCTGAAAGTCGCCGGCGCGCGCGGCCATCACACCGTGATCGGCACGCCGAAAACCATCGCCGACACCCTTGAAGAATGGTTCGTCGGCCAGGCTGCTGACGGCTTCAACATCATGCCGCCGTTCCTGCCGGAAGGTCTGGATGACTTCGTTGACGGCGTGGTGCCGTTGCTGCAACAGCGCGGGTTGTTCCGCACTGAGTACAGCGGCAGCACGCTGCGTGATCATCTGGGATTGCAGCGGCCGGGTAATCGTTACCAGCGTTAAGCCGGTAGCGATGGCTCCATGAAAAATCCGTGGAATGGATCTTTCGTTGCACAACGATAGCCCTAGACTGGTTTCTTTCTCAGGACTCACCTGACAAGGAAACCCGTCCAGTGCGCGACTTTGATAACCAACCCGATTTAAGCGGGAACACACTGCAACTGCGACCACTCGCCGACAGTGATTTTGAAGGCATGCTGCTGGCGGCGAGTGACCCGCTGATCTGGGCCGGCCACCCGGCCACGGATCGCTATCAACGACAGGTCTTCGCGCCCTACTTCGCCGCGCGCCTGGCCAGCGGCAAAGCCCTCGCGGTGATAGAGATTGCCTCCGGGCAGATCGTCGGCATGTCGAGCTACTACTCACCGCCCGACCAGCCTGACGCAATCGCCATCGGTTACACCTTTCTGACGCGGGCGAAATGGGGCGGGCCGGCCAATCGCGAGCTTAAGCGATTGATGCTGCAGCATGCGTTCAAGGCGTATGACACCGTCTACTTCCACGTCGCGCCTAATAATCTTCGTTCGCAAAACGCCATGCTCAAGCTGGGCGCAACGCATTTGTATGACGCCGAACTGGATCTGTCTGGAGTGCCTGCGATGTGCAAATGCTATGGGCTTTCCAGAGCGCAATGGGGCTAGCCTGCGCTTTGCCAATCAACGACGGCTGATCACGGTCAGCCGTTCTTCTCTGCTCCCTTCTCCAAACATATGAAATTCCAGAACCCAGCCTACAAACATATGAATTTTTATCGATGTTTGCCTGGCTTAAGCTCCCTTCACTCCTCATGAAGGAGGCCGTTTCGTCGGTACGCCTGAGACAAGGCGATCCTAAAAATAATGTGTCTGCCGACCAAGGAATTTCTTATGTCCGCCCTGCTCGCACGCTGCCGTGCCTGTCATTGCGCGCTCTCCAGCGCCAGCGCTTCAATGGGAGGCCGACAATGACCTCGCCTCTTTCCCGCCCAAACGCCGACGAATCGTTGCTGCACAGCCAAGGCTATGCCCAGGAACTGCATCGCGGTCTGTCATTGTGGTCTTCATTTTCTGTCGGGTTCGCTACCGTTTCGCCGGTGGTGGGCATTTATTCGGTGATGTCATTGGGCGCGATGAACGCCGGGCCGTCCTGGGTCTGGATCGTTCCGCTGTGCCTGGCGCTGCAGTTTCTGGTGGCGCTGGTCTATGCCGAACTGGCCTCGCAATACCCGCTCGCCGGCGGTTGCTATCAATGGGTTCGGCGACTGGCGGGCGATCGCTGGGCGTGGTTCACCGGGTTCATGTATCTGGCCTCGGCATTGGCTTCCTTGACCACTGTCGCCTACTTGGGCGGTTTCTGGTTGTGGCTGTTTTTTACCGGCGCGCCGCCATCGGCGAATGCCCAAGTGTTCAGCGGCGCCGTGCTGTTGCTGCTCGGTTTGGGGGTGAACCTGTTCGGCATCAACCCGCTGAAGTACTTCGTCAACGCCGGGATCATTGCCGAGGCGATCGCCTCCATCGGCATCGGCGTGTTGTTGCTGTTGTTCTTCCGTAACCATTCGCTGTCGCTGGTGTTTGAAGGACTGACCTCCAGTCAGGGTGGCGACGGCTCGTACCTGCCAGGATTTCTGACGGCGATGGCGGTCGGTGGCTGGGCCTTCCTCGGGTTCGACGCCTGCTCGCAGGTGTCCGAAGAAACTGCCGATGCGCGGACGTCGACGCCGCGGGCGATTTTGCGCTCGATGATTCTGGTCGGCCTCACCGTCATGCTCACCGCATTCGCCGTGACGCTGTCGTTTACCGACACCGCAGGCATGGTCTCCGGGCAAATCGTCGACCCGGTGACACCTGCTGTCGTTGATGCCTTCGGTAGCTGGTCGGAACGACCTTTCGTGGGCATCGTGTTGGTGGCGTTCATCGCGTGCATCGTCTCGGTGCAGACCTACATCGGTCGCGCCGTGTTCGGCATGGCCCGCGACTCGATGCTCCCGGCGTCGGCCCTGTTGCGTAAAGTCGACAAGCGCAAAGTGCCTTTCGCGGCGATGGTTTTCAGCACCTGTTTCGCCAGTCTCGGTCTGGCGCTCGGCCTCAACGCAACGGCGGTCGGCACGTTGATCGCCTTCGGCAGCGGCGGCTTTTTCATGGTGTTCCTGATTGTCGTCAGCTGCGCCCTGCTTGCTCGTCTGCGCGGCCAATGGAAACCCGAACCCGGGACTTTCAGCCTTGGTCGCTGGGGTCTGCCGGTCAATCTTGCGGCGTTCTTCTGGCTGGTGTTTGAAAGCATCAACGTCGCTTGGCCACGGGAGTCGCTGGCGCCACCGGGTGCGCCATGGTTTCAGGTGTGGGCGGTGATTCTGGTGTTCTCGATCCTCGCGCTGCTGGGCCTGATCTACCTGTTCCGCGCCAAGCCTTATCTGCGCAGCAGCCTGCAACTGCGCACCGAATAACCCCCCGCCTTGTCATGCGGGGCCCTTGCGCCCCGCGAATCTGGAGTTCAGATGTCTTCTCTTCATTACTGGAATTACCCCACCGAAATTTTCTGCGGGCCCGGCGCGCTGGATGTGTTGGCCGAACGCTGCAAACTGTTGGGAATGCGCAATCCGCTGCTGGTCACCGATCCGGGGATGCTTGCGCTGGAACCTATGGCGCTGATCAAAGCGCATTTGCAGCACGCCGATATTGCCTTCGCGGTGTTCAGCGACATCGACAGCAACCCGAGCCTGAATGACGTCGCCCGAGGCGTGGCCGCTTTCAAGGCTGGCCGGCATGATTCGCTGATTGCTCTGGGCGGCGGCAGCGCGATGGACGCCGCCAAGGGCATCAGCCTGGCATCCGTCGATGCTCAAGGCCTCGAGCAATATCAATGGTCGAATGTCATAGCCAGCTATCCAACATTGGCGGACTTTCCGCACCTCGATCTGCCACGTCTGATCGCGCTGCCCACCACGGCGGGCACGGGTTCGGAGCTTGGTCGCGAAGCGGTGTTGACCCTCAGCGAAGAAAACATCAAGCGTGTGGTCAGCCACCCGGAATTACTGCCGGCCTGCGTGATCCTCGACCCGGTGCTGACCCGTGGCCTGCCCGCCGCACTGACCGCCGCCACCGGCATGGACGCGTTGACCCATCACATCGAAGCTTTCTGTTCGCCGCTGTATCACCCGATGTCTTCCGGTGTCGCGGTGGAAGGTATTCGTTTGATTCAGCAGCACTTGTGCAACGCACATCGCGATGGCCAGAACATGGTTGCCCGCGAAGGCATGTTGATCGCTTCGGCCATGGCCGCGGTGGCATTTCAGAAAGGTTTGGGCGGCGTGCATGCCCTCGCCCATCCGCTGGGCGCGCGTTATCACAAACACCACGGGTTGCTGAATGCGATCCTGCTGCCCTACGTGTTGGTCGCCAACCGTCAGGCAATCAGCCGAGACATCGCGCGACTGGCGCGCTATCTGGAGTTGCCGCAGCCTGATTTCGATGGTTTTCTCGATTGGGTCTTGCAGCTGCGCGAGCAGTTGGGCATTGCCCACAGCCTGGGCGAGATGGGTCTGGACACCGACGCGGCGGATTGGGTTGGCGAACAGGCGCTGGCCGATGTTTCTTCATCCGACACCAACGCCTGTGTCCTCAGTGCCGCCGACTACACGCAAATCTTCCGCAACGCCGTGCAAGGCGTGCTGCCGAGATAAAACTCACAAACCGTGCTCAGCCAGCAGATCTGCGATAAAGGCACGCACGGCCTCGCTTTGCGGGTGCCCGACGTGGGTGATCATGCTGTGCTGCACGTCATAACGCAGCGTCTGGGGGTGCAGCGCGCGCATCTTGCCGCTCTGTAACCATGGCCGCGCGTAGTGCGCAGGCAAATAGCCCAGATGCGTCCCGGCGAGCACGCCGTGGGCCACCGCCTCCATGTGGTGCGCGGTGGCTGAAGCGCGATCAGGCGCAATGGGCAGCACTTGATCGGCCGGCAAGAAACCATGGCAAATCCAGTCACTGGCCTTGAGCTGTTCCAGCGTCGGCGCCTCGACGGCGAACAGCGGATGCGCCTGCCCGCAGAAGATACCGATCTCCTCGCTGTACAGCGGCTGGTAATTCAAGGTCGGTAGCGGACGGCTGAAATAGGAAATGGCGACGTCCAGTTGCCCGTCGATCACTGCGCGTTCGAGCTCTATCGGCGAGTTCACGAAGATATGCAGGTGCATGTCGTGTTCGCGCTGATAAAACCGTGCAATGGCCGCGTCGATGCGCGCGGTCGGCAGGGTCGCGATATTGTCCGCCAGCCCCAGATACAGATCCCCCACCAGACGCCCGGATAAATCCTGCGCCTCATCACGGAAGGCATCCACCGCACCAAACAGCGCCGCTGACGCCTTGAGAATCCGCTGACCTTTTTCGGTCAAGCGAAAACCACCCTTGCCGCGCTCGCAAATCCGGTAGCCCAAACGTTTTTCCAGACTGGAAATATGCGTGCTGATGTTCGACTGACTCATGTTCAGCTCAGCTTGCGCAGCGGTGAAACCACCGCACTTCACCACGATGGCGAAAATCCGCAGCAGGCGTAAATCCATGTCCGTAATGTTTCTGATCACCGGGGTGTCCTGTTCAACGATTTCTTGCGACGTTGCGGGGATCAAGTTTCCATTGCGACGGGCGCCGTCGGCAAGCGTATTGAGGGCATGAGGACGCTGAGGCTCCCATGCCGCTCAAGAACCTCTCAAATCATTGCTTGTGCAAATCCCCCGGCTTCCACACTTTGTCGAAGAACGCTTTGGTCGGGCCGTACAGGCGCAGAATCACGAAGTAGCCTTCGCCCGGCAGGGTTTTGATCCAGTTTTTACCGGCGCCGGGCGAGTCCGGGCCGAAATGCACATCGATCGAACCATCGGCATTGGCGACCGGTTTGTCCATAGTATTGATCGATGGAAACGGCTGGCCGTTGTCCAGGCCGGACGCGGTGATCGAGTCGTACGCGGTGACCGACCAGAACAAGGCTGCGGGGATACCTTTGGGCAGGTTCAAAGTGTAGCTGTTGCTGCCGGAAAGGAATTCACCCTTGGCATCGACGAACGTGGCCGGGTACTTGGCGCCGACGTTTTCCATGTTCACGGCCATGCCCGGGCTGGCGGAATAGGCGTTGGTGAAGAAGCCGGTGCGCGGGTCGATGTAGTTGAACGTGTCGGCGGTAAACGTCGCGTTGCCGGGGAATACATTCAGCCACTTGCGATCCGGGTACCACGTGCCGTTGGCGACAATCGTCTGCGGCGTGTAAGAGATCGCATGGCCGATCTTGCTGGCGGTTTTCGCCGCTTTGTCGAGCAGGTCACGGCTGGCCTTGTCGGGCTGGAACGGCTTGCCCTTGATGATGCCCAGTGCGGCGAGCACGCCACGCATTTCCATGTCCTGCGGGTCGACGTATTCGTGTTCGATAAACCGCGACAGCATGTCGAAAGCGCTGCCATCGGTGGGGTACAGCATGTTGACCGGGGTGTTCGAGGCGTTGGGGAACACCATCGCTTTGGCCGTGGCCTGTTTACCCAACGGATAGATGCGGGTTTTCTCCATGACCGCGACCGGCGCATCGAGCTGTTTCGGATCTTTGAAGAAGCCACGCCAGAACACGAACACGCCGTACGTTCGCGAGCGATACGTCAGATAGCCCGGCGGTACCTCGCCCTTGAAATCCGGCGGCAGCACCAGATATTTGGCGCCCTGCCCTTTGTCCGGCCCCGGCAGACCGACATCGCCACACCACTGGCGACCCTCAATCTGGCCCTCGGAGCAAATCGGCCGCTGGAAGAAGTCATCCAGAATGCCCTGCAAACCCGGCGGCACTTCGATCACCATCGGGCCGTCCTGCTTGAGATCCAGATAGCCCATGGCGTAGATCACGTCGGAGTTGGGCGTGGTCACGCGGGTCTTGGCGTTGAGGCGATCCTTCCAGATCGGCAGCACGTTGTAACCGGCGCCGAAAGCTTTCTCCGAGCCCTCTTTCATGGCGTACATGTTCAACGCCGGCAGAGCCCAGATGTACGACTGCACGGCGCGCTGGAAGAGCAATTCGTTTTGCAGCTGCGCCACGCCTTCGAGCGTCGGGTAACCGCCAGCGAACGGCAGGTCGGCCAATTGCTGGTAATGGCTGGCGGCCTGGGCGCTGGCGCTGATCGAAACGGCCAGACTCAGCGCTGTCAGTGATTTTGCGAACGTGTTCATCGTAAACGTCCTTGCGATCAATTGGCTTTGACAACAGCGGGCGGCACCCATTGGCCGTTCAGCGCAGCCGGCTCAGGCCAGTACGCGCGAATGTAGAGCGAGAAATCCGCACCTTCAGGCGTCGGCAGCCAATTGGTTTCCTTGTCCTTGCCCGGCGAGTCGCTCTGCACGTAAATCGTTAGCGAGCCGTCAGCATTGGCTTGCAGGGATTTGTTTTTGGTGCCGATGGAATAGCGCTTGAGGTCGTTCGGCGAGAAGAAGTGCTGTTCGTTGTACAGGGTCAGCGACCAGAAGCCTTTGACCGGTGGCAGCTGCCCTTTGGCGAAGGTCACGGTGTAGCTGTTTTGCCCGTTGAGGCGCGTGCCGGTCTTGTCCAGATCCTGATAGAAGTACTTGGTTTCTTTCTGCTGGTTGACGAAGATATTCGAGCGCGCGACGGCGGTACGGCTGAAATAGTCGGTGCCGAACGCCGCGCCGTTGCTGATGGTGCTCCAGTGATCCGGCAATTGCAGGCCGTAGTTACGGAACTGCAACAGCGGGTCGATCACTTCGCTGTCGGCTTTTTTCGCTTCATCGATCATCGCGGCTTTGAGCTGAGGATCGGCCTTGGCAATGGCGGCCAGTGCGGCCATTTGTGCGTAGCGAGCTTCTTCGCCCGGCAACGGTTTGGCGTCCTTGAGCAGCGCGGGCAACTCGTCGAAGAACTTCTCTGGCATCACCCATTTGGTTTCGCCACTGCCGGCGGCCTGCGCCGGGAATTTCGGCAGTTTTGCCCAATCGCGGTGTTTGACCTTACCGTCGAATTGCGACAGCGGGTACATGTCGACGCCCGACAACGATGGCTGAATGGCCGCGCGATCGACAGCGCTATCGTCCTGGAACACCCGGGGAATCACGAATCCGGTGTTGGTGCGCGAGCGGAAGACCTTGGTGATCCCGGCCGGGACTTCGCCCTTCCAGTCAGGGCCCACCAGCAGGTAGAAACCGGGTTTGGTGTCATACATTTTGCCGAGCTCGGCAAAGCTGTCAGAACGCAAATCCACCACTTGGTACACCCAGAAACGGCTGCCGAAATCCGGCACCTGCAACACCACCGGTTCCAGATCCAGCGCGATGCTGCCCGCGCCGTAGACCACGTCCTGATTCGGACACGCCACCAGGCGCTCGGCCGGATCGATGTAATCGCTGAGCATCGACAGTCGATTGATTGGCGCGACCGGAACAATTCCGCCCATCAAGCCAGGTTCAGGGAGATCCTTGAACGCTTGGCGACGGTTGAAAATATTGGCCATCGGCCAACCCCAGAAATACGCCTCACGGGCCATCATGCGCACGTATGGCTCGGTGACCTTGGTGTTGGCGACCGGGCCGCTGACGGAGCCTTCGCTCGCGAAACTTTGCGGGGCCAGAACACAGGTGGTGGCCAGCGCACCCATCAAGCTCAGCGCGAACAGATTGAGGCGTTGCGGCAGTTGAGTCATAAAGCATCCTTACTTGTGGGAATCACCCTTTGCTGGTGAGTCGCAGGGAAGATAACGCAAGTCTGCCGAGGTGGTCACTGAATGTTTGGGCTGCGCGCAGCAGGCCCTGATCCGCAGCCCTCAACGTTTTGAAATGACACTTTTCATGTACTGATTCAAATCACGAAAATCCTCAACACTCCAGGCATGCGGCGGCACTTTCACGCCGTTCTCACGCAACGTTCTTGGGATCAAGTCTCCATTGGGACGCAGGATGATTGACGACACAATGACGCCCGGGTAATCGCTCAGCCGTTGCTTGAAAGCGGCTGTTGTCAGATCCGGCGTCGGCGGATTGCTTTTATGCGCCAGCGGCCCTGTACCTTTGATATCAGCGCCGTGACACATCGCACAGCGCTGCACGAAGAGGTTTTTTCCGTTGCTGTTGTCCGCCAGAGACGGCGATGTTTGAGCCAGCGATAAAACGCTCAGCGCAGCGATGAAGACTGATTTCATGTCCATATGCTCGTATACCATCCATTGAATCTATATCGAAGTAGACGCTACGCGCCTTGTTGACCTTCATAACGCGGCAGCTCGATCGCGTCTGCTTTCGGTGAAAGAATTTTGCCAAATACCGTCTTGAAACCCGGTGCGGTGGCCAGCCTTAATACCGCGTGACCGAGGCCGATGCCAAGCCGCGAATGTGGCGAGGCCAGTCGGGGCGCGAACTTGGGCACGTTTTGCGCCTGATTGACGTAGGGGCGCATCAGTTTTTCGTAGGCCGCGAACGCTTGGGCATGATCGTCGTGACGACTCAGTTCGCCCGGATCAGCGCCTCAATGCCCATGCGCTGAACCACCGTACGACCGGCGCCGCGCACATCGTTGCGCGTCAGAATGGCGATTTGTTGTAGCTGCTGGCCGACGACATCGCTGGCAATTTGCAGGCTGCGTGGATCTTCGACTGGCGTTGAGGGTGCGCTCATGCGTAATCCTGTCCGGAATTCAGGGCTGATCGTGACGAGTCGGGGACGTTAACCTATAGCTAACTTGCTTAGCTACTTTCCAAATTCATCGAGGATTCAAGCCGCGCTACCCTGATATCCTGCTCGCCGTCAGCCGCCGCATGGCTGGATAAGACGGACTATCGAACAGTATTCACGGAGGAAAAATTGCGGATATACATTACAGGTGCTTCGTGCGCAGGCGTGTCGACCTTGGGTACCAACCTCGCGCCCTCGCTCGATTTAAAACATGTCGATGTCGATGATTTTTACTGGGCGCCCACCAACCCGCCATTCACAACAAAGCGGCCGCCTGAAGAACGCGTTTCGTTGATGCAGCAGGAGTTGGGCGCCGACAACTGGGTGCTGACCGGCTCTTGTATGGGCTGGGGCGATGCGCTGATCACCCACGCTGATTTGATCGTCTTCGTTGTGACACCAACGCCTGTTCGCCTTGAGCGTCTGGCCGCGCGTGAAAGGGAGCGATTTGGCGACCGGATCGCCCCAGGGGGCGACATGCATGAGATACATGTGGCTTTCCGAGAATGGGCTTCGCAGTATGACGATCCGAATTTTTCAGGGCGTAATCGAGCGTGGCATGAGGCGTGGTTGAGCGGGCAAACGATTCCGGTTTTACGGGTTGATGGGGTGCGTGGTGCGGATGAAATGGTGGCGGATGTTTTGGGGCATTGTCGCCGCTAGCAATTCGGCCAGAAACGTCACTCCAATCGGCTCGGTCAGGGAAGAATCCCATTGCGCAACTACGGCTGTTCTTAACACTCAATCCGCTAAAAGAGTGAAGTACTCCACGACAAAGTAGCCGACCTGATAGATCAGGGTAAACAGCGCAAGTGTCAGTTGTACTCGACGCCGTTTCTGTGTGATGCCAATCAACACGATGCCGAGCATGATGGCGGTGTGGGCGGTATACGCCGCTCCGAGCGTATGCCAGCGGGCATTGCCCTTGAGGGAGGTGTCGATGAGATCCATGGCCGTGATGAGCGCGATGAGCCCGAAGAACCAGGCACGTCGCTCGAGCAGATAGTTTTCGTAGCTGCCGAACTCTCTCACGTCTGACGGAAACAGCATCGTCGACACCATGAAATAAAGGGCGCAATAGCAAACAATGAAAAAGTAGGACTCGAACGTCCACACCGGCACCTGCGTAAGACGAAACTCCCACCACCAGAACGTCATGATTGAAATGAGCGCCCAGACCACCCAGCTCATGTGTATCCACGACCATCCAAATTGGCGCGGGTGTTCGATGATCGAAGCGATCCCCTTGAGTAACGTCGTTATACCCAGCCCCAGGATGATGCTGAGGACGATACGGATATGCGAGTAAATCTGGTCTGGGATCATCTCACTGCGCCGGATTTCAAACGGCCCTACCTGACTTGATCGTTGATTTCCGGGGTTTCCAGGAAATAAACCACTCAGGTCAGGTTCCGCCTGTACCAATGGGTTGCAATCGCAAGCCGTTGATCGCTGCTGCACGACGATCGCAATGGCCTGAACGGTCTTAGCGTAGGTGGACATCAATGATGTATGCGGCTTTTTGCAGATAATTTTGTCATCCATCCAATCTGAAGCCCCCTGGACACACAAACCACAGAGCGCTAGCGTCAGCTCATTCAACTCAAGAGCCGCGCCATGGACGTCATTGCCAATTATTCAAACAACCACCACCGACACGCGGTAATAGCGTTATGGGAAACCGTCTTCGGTTACGAAACCGCCCATAACACTCCCAGCCTCGCCATCGACAAAAAACTCGCCGTCGCCGATGAGCTGTTTTTCGTGGCTCTACGAGATGAAGGAGTCATCGGCACGGTTATGGGCGGGTACGATGGCCACCGCGGTTGGTTGTACTCGGTGGCGGTGCACCCCGCACATCGTCGAGAAGGCTTGGGAGCCAAACTGGTTCGTCACGCCGAGGACGCGCTGATTGCGCGCGGCTGCATGAAGATCAATCTGCAGATCATCAGCGCCAATGCGAGCGTGGCGGCTTTTTATGAAGCGTTGGGTTATTCGATCGAACCGCGCATCAGCATGGGCAAGAAGATTGAAGCGAATATCGTGATGCCAGGGATTCAGGGCTGACCCGCCTGAAACCGTTTACGCAGCAAATTGATCACCAACAGCACACCCGCCGCCATCCCCTGCGAGCCGCACATCAGTCCAAGAATGTGATCGTCAAACAGCCACCAGGCGAACGCGCCGAAGAACAGCGTCAGCAACAGCCCAAACACCAATAACGTCAAATGCCGCACGCTCGGAATGTCTTCCAGCACGTCAGCAAAAATGCTCCAGCAGGCCCACTGCATAAACAGCAACAGCGTCACCCACGGCAGTGTCTGTAGAAAAGCGCTCGGCGGCAGCGAAGTGACAAAGCTGAACGGCACGGCGAAGACCAAAAACAGTGTTGCGGCGATGGTCGTGCAGGTGGGCACGGTATAGGCCGGCAAGGCGATGACCAGTTGCATCAACTTGAGTGCTTGCAGTCGAGTGATCAATTCTCGCGCTCCTGCGGATCGTCCTGGCCGAGTCCGGTGGCCGGTTCAGTGACTATAGATCAGCCGCTGCGCCACGCAAAAACTGCACTCAAACCGCCTTACACGTCAGCCAGGTCCCCCAGAAAAGACTGCTGAAAAACCGCGTTGCTTCGCCAAATCCTGCCTCATGCAGCAATGTCTGAACCGCTATCTCGGAATGCGGCGGATCGGCCCCCTGCAGAATTTTTCCGAGTTTTGCTTGCACCTCATCGGCACTCGCGCCCTGCTGCCGCCAGCGCTGGCCCCATGCTTGCAGCAACAACGGTTGGCTCGCATAGGCGTAATGATTACCCGCCAGAATCAGCGGCGCGCCGGGTTTCAGCCGCGCTTGGATGGATTGCAGAATCTCGCATTTGGGTTCGTCGCCATTGAGGTGATGAAGCACGCCGATCAGAGTCGCGGCATCGAAGGTTTGATCCGCCGGCAAGTCATTGATCTCACCGAGATGCACCTCCGTTCTGTGCAGCAAATCATTGGCCTGCAACTGTTGCACCGCCGCGTCCAGCATCGGCTCGGAAGGATCGACTGCAGTGAAACTCCAGTCCGGCTCCAGTGCCGCCATCGCGATGATTTCCTGCGCCGTACCGCCAGCGCCGACCACCAGAATTTTCGCCGGCCGTGACTGCCCGAGACTCGCAGCCAGCATGCACGCCGCCAGATCATGACAGGCGTCATAACCGGCCAGTGCGATGCGGCTTTGTTGGGCGTATTCGTTGGCGCGGGAGTTATCGAATTTTTCAGCTGAGGATGATTTCACTGGCAGGTCTCCATGTCCTTTTTCAGCAAATTACGCCGGCCAGGGTGACAAGAGAAATTCAATGATTTCATGCACTGCATTCCCATCGGGAATGCAGTGCTTCAACGTTACGACCAGAACCCCTTATGTGGCTCGGCCGCCTCTCCCTCCAGCATCGGCCCCAATACACTGACCTTGCGCTGCCCCTTGGCAAACACTTCGCGGCACGGCAGCGAGAACGTCGGGTTCTCCGGATGGTCACCCGTCAGTCCCAATAACGCGTGCTCCGACAACGCATAAACCACACGGCCGATGCCCGTCCAATACACCGCGCCAGCGCACATGCAGCAAGGTTCGGCGCTGGTATACAGCGTGCACAGTTCCAGCTCTTGCGGCGCCAGCAACTTGGCCGCCGCAGCCGCCGCAACCAGTTCAGCATGCTGAGTCGGATCGCCTTCCGGCGGCATCGAGTTGTTCCCCGCTTCGACGATCACTTTGCCGTTGCGATCAGCCACCAACGCGGCGAACGGGTGGCGACCACGCTGTTTCGAGGCCTCGGACAAGGCGATGGTCTGGCGCAGCAACGCCAGATCGAGATCGCTGACGCCTGCTGGAATGAGCTGAGTGAATTGATTCATGGGTAACTCCTGGGCAGTGGAAAACAAAAGTCAGTCGGCCAATTCAGCCGACGTAGCGCCGATGGTTTCGGTCGATTTTTTTTCATTGTTGAGCAGAATATTGAGCACGATGGCGGTGATCGCACCGAGGAAAATGCCGCTGTCGAGCACCAGTTTCAGCGTTGGGCCGACGTGTTCGAACAGCGCCGGAAAGGACATCGGCAGCACGCCGACACTCACTGACACGGCGACGATGATGCCGTTGCGAGTGCCCTCGAATTGCACCCGCGACAGCTCCTGAATACCGGCCACCGTGGTCATGCCGAACATCACGATCGCGCAGCCACCGAGCACCGGTGTCGGCACCGCCGCGATCAACGCGCCGAGCTTCGGGAACAAGCCCATCAGCACCATGATTGCCCCGGCCGCCGCGACGACGAAGCGGCTTTTCACGTTGGAAAGCGCAATCAAACCGGTGTTTTGCGTGAAGGCGTTGTACGGAAAACTGTTGAACAAGCCGCCGAGCATGGTTGACAAACCATCGGCGCGGAACGCGTTGCCGAGGGTCTGCTGTGTGGTTGGTTTGCCGGTCAATTTGCCGATCGCCAGGCAGTTGCCCGTGGTCTCGGCCATGATCACCAGCATCGCCAGAGTCATGATCAGAATCGGCACCGGCGAGAATTCCGGCGCACCAAATGCCATCGGCGCACTCAGCTCAAACCACGCCGCTTCGCTCACCTTACTGAAGTGGGTCATGCCGCACGCCGCCGCGATCAGGCTGCCGACGAACAAGCCGATCAGCACGCTGAGGTTGCCGAGGAATCCCTTGAATTTGGCGTAGATCACCAGCGTCACGCTGACCGTGGCCAGGCCCAGCAACAGATTGGCGGGGTTACCGAAATCCGCTGAATCAGGATTGCCACCGCCCAACCAGATCGCCGCCGCTGGCATCAGCGAGATACCGATAATGGTGATCAAACTGCCAATCACCACCGGCGGAAAGAAGCGCAGCAATCGGCTGAACACCGGCGCCAGCGCGATGGTAATAAACCCCGCCGCGATCACCGCACCGAAAATCTGGCTGAGCCCGAACTCCTTGCCGATCATGATCATCGGCGCCAGCGCAATAAACGAGCAGCCCTGAATCAGCGGCAAACGCGCGCCGAATTTCCAGAAGCCCAAAGTCTGAATCAACGTTGCCACACCGGAGGTCAGCAGGTTGGCGTTGATCAGCAACACCACCTGCGCCGAGGTCAGCCCCATTGCGCTGCCGAGAATTAGCGGCACCGCCACCGCCCCCGCGTACATCACCAAAACATGCTGCAAGCCAAACGTGAACAACTGTCGCAGCGGCAAAACCTCGTCCACCGGATGAATGCGTTGTGTGGTCATTTCACACGCTCCTGAAGGTGCGGCATCTGTTGAGATCGCGGGCATTCTCAGGGGCGTTTGAAGGGTAGAACCGCCCCGGAGATCGTTTGATGCGGGGCCATAGTTGAACGTTTATAGCGATGAAACAAATTAGCAACCATCGCTTTTTTCGATGGCGCGAACGCGGCGAAATCGGTTATTGATGACGCTTTTTCACCCCTCTTCTTCGACCCGGGAGTTCACTGCTTGCGCTTCTCACTCGATCAACTGTTGATGTTCGTCCAAGTGGTCAAAAGCGGTTCGTTCTCCGCCGCCGGGCGCAAGCTGGGCAAGACGCAATCGACCATCAGCGCGGCGATTGCCAACCTCGAAACCGACCTCGGCGTCGACCTGTTCGACCGCAGCAACCGCAGCCCCACCCTCACCGCCAGCGGCCACAAACTGCTGATCCAAGCCGAAGCCGTGCTCGAACGCTGCATGACCTTCGAAGCCCACGCCGACTGCCTCTCGGACAACGTCGAACCCAGCCTGACACTGGCAATCGAAACACCGTACGGCCCGATCATGCCGGTACTCAAAGCCTTCGAGCAGACCTTCCCCTTCGTTGACCTGATCATCCGCCACCCGGTGCACGGCGACGTCAGCGAACTGGTCAGCAGCGGCCAAGCCGTACTCGGCGTCGCCTTCTCCCAACCGGGCTACCCTGAGGAACTGGCGTTCCAGCAACTGGGCAAACTGATCATGCTGCACGTCTGCCACCCGGATCACCCGCTGGCGCAACTTGACAACGTCACCTTCGACGACCTGCACGTCCACCGCCGCCTCGCCTTCAGCGCCCACGCGAGCAAACTGCCGAGCAGCGAATACCTGCGCTCGACGCAGTTGTGGCAAGCGGAAAGTTATCTGGCACTCTTGGAAATGGTGCGCGCCGGACTCGGCTGGGCCACCCTGCCCCGGCAGCTGATTCAACGTGAACTGGCCAAAGGTGAATTGGTCGAGTTGCAGCTCACAGCGTATCCGCATACGGACTGGCACATTGGCGTGGATTTGCTCTGGGCGCGGCAACGTCCGCTGGGCAAAGCGGAGCGTTGGCTGAAGGAGAAATTGCAGGGGAACAAGGTGTATGAGCTGGATCGGAATGGGCAGATTACGACGCTTTGACGGGGTTGTGGGTGCGGCTGAGTAGGAGTGTGTTTAACGTTTTTCGCGTTGTGTTTAAGGACACTTGGCGTTACGCCCGAAAGGCTACAACACCTTGCGCCTTTGCCTACGACTACGCCAGAATCCGCCGGCTTGTGCGCCTGGAGCGCGGGTTCTATCGTGGGTCGGTCACTGAACACAGTGATCGGGTTTGGTAGCCCGCTACTCCACATGGCGTATCGCGTCACCTAACGCAGATGCTTTCTGGCATCTGCTTGATGGTGGCCATGCGCAGGGCGTCTTCGGGCGCGCCGGTTTTTTCCATGTGGGCCGGTCTACCAACCTTCGTATGGTCGCCACCCCTCGTTTGGTAGCGAGAGTGATGGCTCTTCTAAACACACGTGGAGTTTCATCAATGTTCAAACCAACACCAAACCCACCGGAAACCGATTCGGTCTCACCTTACGAATCGCTCGATTCAAGAAAGCTTCACGACGCAGCTGAGCGTGCGCTCGACCATTACCTCAACCCGACTGCGGCGATCATGGCTGCGCCGTATCAGGCGAGTACGATGTTTTTGGTGAATCCGGAAACGGACACCGAGTCATTACTGGTTAACGCATCCGAATCACTGGCCTCAGCTTCCATCATGCTGGGCGATGTCGCGGGGTTGGTAGATGGCCCGATTCGCAGGACGTTGTTGGGCATTGCGCAGGTGGTGATGCTTGGAGAATTGGCGGTTAACCGGGCGTTGGACAGGGTTGAAGTTACGGACTGAGTAACCCCGTTCAGTGGCGACTTGCCGTCGCCACTTCAAAGCTTTTCAGCCGTGATACCGATCGTCATTTGAGTTCATACAGTCAAGCTACACATCCAGTGTCTTCGACATGATTTGCGCATCGATTAGCTTCATTTTACGTCTCGCTTCCATGTGCAGGGGTTAGCTTCAAGAGTGACTGAACTGGTGCTAAGAGGAGCCAGTCGACTAAGGACTGCTTTTGATGAACTCTTCGGATAACGTGGTCTGTATTCCTGCTTGATGAACGGCAAATTTCTCAGCCCGAAACTTCTCAACCTCTGTCGCGATAGTGCTCAGTCGCTCCAGTCGGGTGCTTTCTCCCAGTGCATAGGGCTCCTGGTCTTGACGCGGAAGAAAACCTTGATGCATCCGTACCACAAAAATTGTCCGTGAAACCCCGCTGATACTTTCTACATAGGATGTCGAATCCGGCGAGCGCTGAACGCTTGCTTGATGCAATGCTGCACCCGTTTCCGTTCCTCGAATCCTGAGCAACGCCCATTCTTTTTCAGGTGGGCCTGACATGACCAATTCAACGCTGACGCCTCCACTGCCCTCATAAGCTCTTACGATGGCCTTCCCCGCTATTGGGGCGGCATAACACTCGTTGCTTGTCCAAAGGGCAGCTCCTGGAGCAATGAACGCCAATGACAAAATAAACGCTCTGTAATAGGCAGTGGGTTTCTGAGCGGCACGCGCCATCGATTCAGTGGACCCATCGGTGGTACCGAACGGGATTGCAGTGGGAACCATTGTTGCCTCTTCAAAATGTGATGAATACAGGCCTTATCAATCAACCATGGTGTTAATAGACACAGGTGACCTTTGTCTATGAAATGAAGGCGCTATACGAACCCGGAGGCTGGTTGGCCCGCCCTCCTCCAAACGACCACTCATCGCTGGCCGTAGTCGTGATTACCACCATGACGTCCTCTGCGCCCAGTCCTGTCGCCCGCCCCAATTTCTCCACCAGATCACGGTAAAACTGCTGTTTGGTCTCGACACTTCGAGGACGGCCTGCGGTAATCGCGATGAGCACAAAGTCATGGCTGCGCGGCCCGCCCAAGTAGTGGGGATCAAAGATCAGCTCACCAATGTCATGTTGGTGGATGACCTGGAAACGATCAGTCTCAGGGACTTCGAAGCTATCGACCAAGGCGGCGTGCAAACCCTCAGACAATGCCTGTAGATACTCGGCCGACTTCCCGCGGTGCAGTGAAATTCGTGAAAACGGCATCGACAATTACTCCCGAGGTTTGGCGGGCCTGGCCTGTTGTTCATTGAGTAATTTCAGCGCCGATGCAGCTGTCGGCCAACCTGAATAAAATGCCAAATGCGTGATAGCTTCAGCCAGTTCGTCAACACTCAAGCCGTTATCCAGTGCACGTTCCAAATGAAAGGGCAGTTGCTCCAGCCGGTACATCGCCACCAGCGCGGCCACTGTCACCAGACTGCGTTCACGCGGCTCCAACTGCGTACGCGTCCACATGTCGCCAAACAATATGTTGTCGGTCAGTTCGGTAAATTTTTTCGGGTAGATGCTTTGGTGTTTTCGCCCCGTGACCATCGATGCACTCATGATGTTTTCCCAATGTCCCAATTGACGAGGGCAAACTATCAAGTCGCGACAATTCCGAATATCAGATTTAATAGCACCCATCATCCCGAATTAGTGGATCATTAAATGCGCCGCCCCACCTTCGATCTAGACGTATTACGCACTTTCGTCACCGGCGTGGACTTCAACAGTTTTGCCAAAGCGGCAGATCGTCTCGGTCGGTCGACGTCTGCCGTAAGCGCTCAATTGAAGAGACTCGAGGAGCAGATCGGTACGCCGATTCTGGCTAAATCCGGTCGCGGATTGGTCTTGACCCCCACGGGAGAAACGCTGCTCAGCCATGCCCGACGGTTGCTGGAAATGAACGATGGCATCTTCCAGACCCTGCATGAAAGCCAGACTGCCGGGACTATACGACTCGGACTTCAAGAAGACTTTGGGGAGCATTTCCTGAGCGATCTGCTGCGACGCTTCGTCCATGCCTACCCGAAGGTGAATCTCGAAGTCAGGATCGCCCGCAATGCAGAACTGCTTGCACTGATCCAAAGCGCAGGCCTAGATCTGGCGCTGACTTGGGACACCGGACCCCTGTCGCCCTACGCCACTCGCTTGGGCGAAACACAGATGCACTGGATCGGGGCCCGCGATCGCCCATTGCTGACGACCCTTGATGACTCACCGTTGCCATTGATCATGTTCGACGCCCCTTGCGTATTGCGCAGCGCCGCCACTCAGGCGCTGGATGCCGAGCAAATTCCTTGGCGGATCGCTCTGACCAGCCCCAGCGTCGGTGGTATCTGGGCAGCCGTCGCCGCCGGATTGGGCCTGACCCTGCGAACCCGCATCGGGCTGCCGAGTCATCTCACCGTCGTTTCTGGATTACCGCCGATGCCGAGCCTTGGCTATGTGCTTCACAGTAGTGACGACGACCCAACACCGGCCGCCCAACAATTGGCCGCAATGATCAAAACGAGCCTGCAAGAACAGGCGTTTCATTTCACCATTACGAAATAATCGAAGGCAGGGTTCAATTCGAGCGAGACAGATGGAGAAATACGCAGCACGTAGGTGATGGGGCCACTTACTTCCCGGAAAAAAGTGCCAAGCGAGTCGCCAAGCCAATGAAAACCACGCCTAAGAGTTGATTAAGTCTCTTGGCAATGCTGGCATTGCTCGCCAGCTTGCTCCCGACTTTGCTGGCCAAGAGAATCACTGCACCATTCACGACCAATCCAATCGCATTCAAAATGGTCGCAAATGCCAACATTTGTACGACCAGCGAACCTTTAGTCGGATCCACAAATTGTGGAAACAAGGCCAGTACAAACAGCGCCATTTTTGGGTTCAACAAATTGGTCACCAAGCCTTGTCGAAAAATGCGCAACAGTGGCGTGGGCGTCAAGGCTTCATCGGGCGCCAAGGGGGAAGAGCTGCTGGTGAGCGCTTTCCAGGCAAGAAATGCCAGATATGCGGCACCGGCAAATCTGACGAGGTCATAAGCCGCAGGTACCGCGGCCATCAATTGTGACAGCCCGAGTGCTGCGGCCAATGCGTGGCAATAAGTGCCTGCCTGAATACCTGCAAGTGAAACAAAACCCGACGCCCGACCTTGGCTCAGACTCCGCGAAGCGATCAACAGCATGTCAGGGCCAGGCGTCAGTGTGAGCGCAACGCAAGCGCCTGCGAAAAGTAATGCTACAGAAACGTCAATCATAAATGCCTCAGGCTCTTATTGTTAAAGTCGCCTTGCCGGCGAATGGCGGCATTCTACAGAAGGCTCGCAAAAGCCCATTAACCGTACACATGCTACTTTCGACGAATTGCGGTCGATGGCAAAGGGCAGCAATGGGTCGAAATTGGACATTTACGGTGGCTGCTTCTGGCCATTCTCTGCCGGTCATGCCGACGATTCGTATTGGTTAAATCCGATGCGATCGCTGGTCAGTACCCATGCAAGTGACTGGTCAAGACGAATGCGAACGGTGGACAAGTGGAGCGCAATTATGTACCCAGCGCGCTTGCCCGAACCACTCAGCGCCAGACCTAAACGTAGAATTTTGCGTCTGGCACTTGTAGCGGGGTTGGTAGATGGCCCGATTCGCAGGACGTTGTTGGGCATTGCGCAGGTGGTGATGCTTGGAGAATTGGCGGTGAATCGGGCGTTGGACAGGGTTGAAGTTACGGACTGAGTAACCCGTTCAGTGGCGACTTGCCGTCGCCACTTCAAGCCTTTTTAGCCGTGATACCGATCGTCATTTGAGTTCATACAGTCAAGCTACACATCCAACGTCTTCGACATGATGATCGTGCGCTCGGACTCGTGAAATGCGTTTCGGATTTTTATAAAGCCTAGCGAAGCATAAAAGCCCTCAGCCGTGATCGAAGAAGGGACACGCAGCAGGTTGCGCCCTTCAGCAATGGCGCTTGATTGAATGCTTTTCATCAGCTGTCTCCCGATGCCCTTCCCTTGATAAGCCGGGTCGACAAACACACTTCGAACAACGTCGTGATCAAGACTGGCCGTTGCAACAATACGATGTTCGAGTAGGGCGACGAACACCTGACGCTGCGTCATCAAAGAGAGGATTGCTTGTGGAGAAAAGCTCAGCTCCACTTGGTTGATGATTTCGGCTGAATAGTCCTGAGCATTGGACTCGCGAAGGGTGCCAATGATGATCTGGCTGATGGCGGCAGCGTCCGAATTCATAGCGATTCGAATCAGGCACTCCATTCAAGCAACTCCTTCCGTGATGTCTTGAGACTTGTGAGTATCCCCCCATTGCCCATATTCGCCACGTAGTTGCGTAAAAGCCAAAACCAAGCACTAACATCTGCGAATGACGGGGAACTATTGACGTCCACCAATAGACTGAGGTGCTATTGCGACCATAATGCAACCGTCGCAAGCAAACAGATTTCTACAATAAATGGAGCACACAATGGGCCGGGCACGCGATGAGTTTGAATTCTGGTGGGGTACGTCGGGGTCGTGGGTTGAACCACCGAATGTGCGCCGGAGCGGCACCAGCGGCGTCCAACTGATCGTTCACGATAACAGGACGTTCTTCGTGAAGCGTCAGACCGGTCACCTGTTTCGCAGTCTCCGCTACCCCACTGGACGGCCCACCGCTCTGCGCGAAGGTATTGCCCTTTCCAGGCTCGAGGAACTGGGCGTGAACGCGCCACGGCCGGTGTTTTACGGTGCGAGAAAAGTCCAAGGCACTTGGCAAGGTGTTTTAGTTACCGAAGACCTCGGTGGCTTCATCGATCTGGATACCTGGTATAGCCAAGGCGCTGCAAGCATGTTGACGACAGAGCAGCATCAGCGACTTTTTGAACGTTTAGCGCAAATGCTGGCGCGGATGCACTCAGGCAAATGGCAGCACGGTTGCATGCGTTCCAAGCACATCTTTATCAAGGCATCGATTACCGACGCAGACTTCGACTTCGAACTGGCGTTGCTCGACCTGGAAAAATCTCGCGGTCGCGCCACGGCCATGGGCGCAGCGCGTCACGATATTCCTCAACTCAGACGGCATTCTTTCTGGGATGAGTCGCAGTGGCAGCATTTCCTTTCCTACTACGAGCAAGCCATCGGCAGAACCATGTAAGCAGGCGTGTTTGTAGCGTTCAGCAGGCGAACCCATTGCAACTCTCGTCGGGGCTGCGACAACCTTGAGGACTGGGTTCGCTTTGGCAGGAAGAAAAGCTGGCAGCCAAATTTGGCTGATAGCGACTGGCTGCTTTCGGCCATAAGCAGACATTCGTAAATGTCCGTTTTCGACCCAAAGCTGAAGTTGACGAAAGTCAGAAATCGGCCATAGCTGTCGCTTAATCTTTTGTTCGCGAAAAAAATGTCGAACCTAGTGGATCTACTTATAGATAAATGTATAGCTGACAATGTAGCTACCTATTTTGTTTGCGCGGGCACTCACCCAAACGGTCTTCATACCCTGCTTTATATTTTCCTCTAAGTCCATTTTATTCGTGCAGAGCTCAATTCTGCGGTGCGTATTTGTATCTTCGATCCACAGACCTGCCTCGCAATGACTAAATCTTCCGATGGAAGGCCCAGGGTAGGTTATTTCATATGAAGACTCATAACTAATAATCTTGCCAGGCAGAAGATAGGCGGCGGTCGCATAAATATTGACAGACAAGCCAAACCCTAAGCAAAACCAACCAATAAAAGAGTCTAAAGTTCGTTTTGCTATTTTGCCACCAGGACGCCGGTATAGTGTGCCAGTTACGGCGGTAAGCCCACTAATAGAACCGATCAACAGGTATGTCGTCCACTCGGGGATTTCAGGCATTAAAACTGTTCGCGCTGAAATACTAGAAGCCCAGCCAGCATAATAAAACCATGCACCAAAGAGCAGAAACGCTATCACTGAAAAAACTATTTTTTTTGATTTTTCCTCAAGCGTGCTGAGTTTCATTTGTAGCATGTTTTGATTTCTTCGTGCTCGAATTAATTATTAAAGCGTCGTAGGTGTTATTGACGACTACCAGATCGCGACTTGAGCCGACAAACGCCAAACGTCAATTGCCACTGCTAGCATATCAAACCTTGGGTAGTGCGGAACAATTGCCGAGAACTCCTGTATGGCAAAAGTCCAGTGACGTGGCAACAAGCCTCGCTGCACTCGGCAGGGGAATACTGGTGAGAATAGTACACAAATTCTGTTTTTTGAACGTCTGCTTTTGGCCGTTTGCTGCCCTTCATGACTGACCACTTTCGACCCATTGCAGCCGTTCGGTAGCGACCGAAATTCGTCGAAAGTAGCATGCCTGCGGTTCATGCAATGTTCTTGTCATCGAAGCCGTAAATCGGCGTTCGTTTATGGGGATTAGAATCGGAGCAAAACTACCATCGCGGTCTCTGGGGATGTCCAGGCGCAATGGGCCGTCATCGGTCTGCACGGTCTTGCCGCTGCTGCCGTTGCGCTGGTTCGAATCCTAGGGGGTGCTCCGCGCCCTGAGGATGGCCAAGGTGGTACCCCGACTCGGCACCCGAGAGCTCGCTCGGTGCGATGACGGCGAGCATTGACGTTTCATCAATAAAACAAGACTTTTTATCTTGAAGAAATCATCAGCAAAATGGACTACCCCTCAAAATCACTAGCGGACGTGCATGCCATTCCGCGTAGCGTTTCGTTACACTCCTGTTCCCCAGCTTCATCTTTTATCAACGAGCAAATATCTCCGGACACCATAACAGCGTTAGGAGAGCTTTCATCTTTTAACTCTCCATCTGACCCAGTCTTATTTAGCGCATAGTAGTAGGCGTTATAATCTCCTGATTTTCCATAATAATACTGCTCTATTCGGCACAATGATTGCCCCCAATGCAACTCATTGTTGGAATACTGGGGGGCATCACCTGCTTCCGTAAATTTAGTTTTACCAACTATCCAATCAGGACTTCCGTTACGAATAATTTTGTGAAGACCTGTTTCGCCGTATGACCGCAACACATAACCAACCACTTTATTATTCATATAAACAATCTGCAATTCATTACCACCCCCTGAATATCTCTCATAAATAGCTTCCTCAGGCAACCCAAGCTTATCTGAAATGCCTTCCGACACAGGGGGGATACCCAGCCTAGTTCTCACATATTCTTTGGCGACCCCTATCTTCAAATCAGAAAGAGCACCGAAACTATCCCATTTAGGTGGAATAGGTTTTGGATTCGAATATGCAATAGCAAAAATCACTGTTCCGCATATTAAAACCGATAAGAACGAGAGTAAATAGTACTGATGAATTTTGTATTCGATCCATTGCTCTGCTGTCAATCCAGGCGGCAATGGAGCTCCCATTTCTCTTGCAACCAGTTCAGCGCGCTGTTCAACAGGGATTTTTTCAAGCGTAGATAACAGGTTTTTATTGCGCTTTACACGCCAGGCAATCGCTGCACTGGCAGCGACTAGCAGCACGTATGCCACGAATGCGTAGGGAGAGGTTGCAGCGTCGGGCAACGCACCTAAAAGCTTTTGAAGGTCCATCACATTGGTACCTAGCTTAAAATTCCCAAATTAAAGCTCATATTCAGCTTTCAGCCTTATAGACGCATCATTTTCGCGCCGGCCAAAGGTGAGTAAGCTCCGAGCCAGTGACTTAATAAAGTTACGAGCACGAATAATATAGCCCATAGAGACAAGTAGTATCAGCGGAATCGTGTCGCAGCAGAAAATCATCAAGGCCGGCAGCGCTGGAGCCTCGGTGGAAAAGTGAAGAGCCTTCAATTTTTCCATGGGCGTATCATTTCTTAGTAATCGAAACAAGATCTGTTGAGGGAGCTCTGTTTCAATTGAACACTCATGCAGTAAATCGCTAATAAAATCATCCTCCAATTTTTTTGGAATTAGGTATATAGCTTTCCCCCCACTTTTTGCACTTGACGCACTTACTAAACTGGTTTTGACTTCACTAACCACTGAAGCAAGGATCCTGCTATGGCCAACATTGTAATTTGCTGCGATGGCACCTGGAATACACCTGATCAGCTCGACAAAGGCGTGCCAGCCCCCACCAACGTAGTCAGACTGCACAACGCCGTTGCAGAAACCGACGCCAAAGGTGCACCTCAGGAAAAGTACTACCACCCAGGCGTAGGGACTTCCGGCAAGTGGTGGGACAAGGCGATTGGTGGTGGCACCGGAGCCGGGTTGGATGACAACATCAAAAGTGCCTATCAGAAGCTGTGTTACAACTACAAAGCAGACTCCGATATCTATCTGTTCGGTTTCAGTCGCGGTGCATATACGGTGCGAAGCCTGTGCGGTTTCATCACCAGTTGTGGTTTGTTGAAGATCGCTGATTTAGAGCCTGCCGAAGTTTGGCGGCGGATAGATCAACTATTGAAACGTGGCTACCGACGCAAACTTGAAGACCGTCCAGACTGGGATGACTTGGGTTGGAAATTTCACAACAAGGCGAGCGCCAGCATTCCGATTCGCTTTATTGGCGTGTGGGATACCGTTGGCGCGCTGGGCATTCCGGATGATATGGCTTTGCTCAACTTGCTCGACGACCGCAACCGCTACACTTTCCACGACACTACTTTGCACAACTCTGTGAAGACCGCGCGACACGCGGTGGCCATGGATGAACGTCGAGCAACGTTCCAGCCAACTTTGTGGACCGAAGTGCCAGCCGATCAAGACGTGAAGCAGTTGTGGTTTCCGGGGGTGCATTCCGACGTGGGTGGCGGCTATCACGAAAACGGCCTGGCGGATGGCGCCCTGCAGTGGATGATCGAAGAAGCGTCCGCGTGTGGGCTGCAGTTCAATAACGCGATCAAGCAGGTCAAACCCGATTACCACGACATGATGCATGACTCCTGTGACGGCGTTTTCAGCTTGCTGCCGACCCAGCCGCGTAGCATCGCCAACCTCGTGGCACAACCTGATCGTTTTCACGACTCAGCACTGAAACGCCAGGACGATCCGCCTATAACCCAATACCCCTATCGGCAGTCGCGACTCATCGCACCGAAACCGCCGGTGTCGCTGGATATCTCGGCACGTTCGCCTTGGAGCGAAACGGGTCTATGGCTGGAAGCGGGCGTGAGCTACACCTTCAGCGCATCCGGCGAATGGCTGGACAGCTCCATCAGTTGCGGCCCCGATGGCACCGATGACGGCAACTTCCAGCCAGCGGAAGTTGCACACTTGGTAGCCAGTGCCCTGGGGCAGGTGGAATCCTGGTACGGCAAGCTCTTCAAGAACAGCGATGCCAATTTCCGCTTCACCAAACGTCACGAACAACACCCCTGGTTCTGCCTGATGGGCGCCATCGCCAACGGCGACGGCGTGGATGCCAAGGGTTATTTGATCAAGCCCGAGACTTTCAAGATTGGTAAGGGATGCAGCTATGTGCCGAAGCGCTCGGGGTATTTGTATGCGTATGCCAATGATGCTTGGAACTGTTATGGCAATAATCGTGGGCATGTGGCGTTGAGGTTGGTAGTTAAAAAGCCTTGAAACAGCGATGGTTGCGGTTTTGTACTCGGTCTTAGCGAGGTGCTTCCGCAAGTGAAGGTTTGCTTTTTGCGGAAACCTGCCTTTCGCGACAAGCCGCTGTTGGCCGATTCTGTTGAAAAAGTCGGCCATGGTTTCCACTGTAGAGAAGTACGCGCTCGAGATTGAAATTTTTACATTGAGCGGAGGATTCCCGACCCGGATTTCGCGTAGCAACGCGCAAAACAGGCGTTTTCAGTGGTCAGTATGCGGGCAGTCCAGAAAAACCGACTTTTTCAACAGAATCGGCCGTTTTTTGCCCCTCGCGACAGACAGAAAACGGGCAGAAGCAGCTATGTGGCTAGCGATTCAGTGGAGGTCCAGAAAGCTGATCCTGCGAACGAAATGAGCGTTAGTTGCGCGCGGTGTTAGGAGGGCTACAGCTACTGGATCATGTTGCAACCAAAACATGAAGGTGGGCACGTTATTGTCGTTTAACACCCAGACAGCCATCATTTTTCTCCAGACTCTGTGCTCGTATGCATAAGCACCCTTAGCAGCGACCCTTTGGCAAGATAATTTCCTGGCCTTGAAGTGGTGAACGCGACACTGTTTGACCGGCTGATATAAAGCGCTAGATTTCTACCTAACGATTTTGTCACCGAAGAGCATCCCTATAAGGGGCAGTGGATGGACCTTAAGCGCTTAACCGAGTGGCTCAGCACAGCGGATGGCTTAGTGAAGGCGCTGCTCTTTATCATTGCCGTGCCCGGGACTATATGGGCGGCGGCTACCAAGGAACTTGAGCCTGTCATTGCCTATTTCGATCTACCGGCATGGGCAGCAAGCACTACCGCTTTCGCCATGATTATTGCCGCTGTGCTCATATTGCGGAGCAGTTTTCGACGATTTTCCCGAGAAAGTCGGCTCGAACAACCCGACGCCTTTACGTTAAAGCCAAGCAGTCCTAGTATGCTTATCGGCCGATCAGATGACTTGGCAAGTCTAATCAATAGCGTTCAGTACTACCGGTTAGTGCTAATGGACGGCGAATCTGGTTGCGGCAAGTCCGCCCTGGTCAGCGCAGGTCTAGAGCCCATACTCCTGCAATCCGATGGCCTGTTGCCGGTGATTATCCGCGACTGGGGGGACGACTGGGTTCGTGGCCCGTTTTCGGCTGCCTTGGGAGCCTTGGTACGTGCAGTCAACTCTTCGGACCGAAAACGACTTGATTGGACCGTATCCCCTGATTTGGCTGCCGAACCAAGTAGATTGGCAGACGATCTAGATGCGCGATTGGAGGCCATCTTTGAGATACTTGGCCGTCGCCTGCTGCTAATCGCCGACCAATTCGACGACTATCAGGCACGCCATCGCAGCCGTTTCCTAGATGAAGAAAGCAATTGGCTGAGCCCTGCCGTACTAACATCTAACAACCGATTCTGGGAATGGGTTAGCGTAGGGTTGCACGCGGGTCGCTTGCACCTATTGGTGATCTCACGGGCGGATACCGCCGCGGGCTTAGCTTGCGTCAGATTTCTTGGCGAGGATCAGAGCAGCGCACGTACTCTTGCTCGAGTCGAGGTTGATTACCTCCATCCACTGTTAACAGGCATCGCCCCTGAAGGCGCCGATCCGGCAGTTGTCAGCCACCCGGAGGGCGGTTGGCATGCCTTACGGGAGCGAATTGAGCGCGATCTAAAAATGGAAGGCGCGATCCTCATGCAGCAGGTGCGGACCGTCCTACTAGGATTGCGTCAAATTCCGCTGCTCACTCTGCGTCACTACTTTGCTGCTGGCGGACTTAGGGGCATCGAGACCTTGGTCGTTTCACGTGCCATAAATCGAGCAGGTGAGATGGCCAGCGGTGGAGAAGAAGGGCGGCGTACGGTGCGTGCCATGTTGAGTGCGCTAATCTCTCCGGGTGGTCCTAACCAGCCACCCAAGTCACAGCGCGCCTCCTTTTCAGTCCTCAGCAATATCGCTGGCGATAAAACTCAATACGAAGCCATCCTCAGTGCCCTACAGCGCGATGAGTTGGTACGTCCAGCCGAGGAACTCAGTGGTGAAATAGCCTGGCAGTTGGATCATGACTACTTGGCTCGTGCTGTCCTAGCCGAGGCGCGACAGGCGGATCGTTGGTCGGTAGCATTACATGAAGGTATGTCCCGTTACGAGGATTCGGTCGGCAATTGGCGGCTCAGGTGGCGTGCGTTGATGTCGTTTGGTCCGCTTACACGGGTCATTTGGGAGCGCATGTGCGGGCGCCTCAGTTACGGGAATGCTGCGAGTTATGTGTGGCTCAGTGCACTTAAGACAGCAGGAGCCGTACTATTTCTATTGCTCATCGGTGTTGCGGCATATTGCTGGAATCGAGATCGCCTACTGACAGACGAGGCCAACCAGCTTGTAAATTCATTTGGCGGCGGTAACGCTGAGAAAGCGGTGTTGATCGTTTGGCGTGCCCCTGCCCCCCTGCGAGAACGCCTCTATCAGCTTTTGAGTGACGATCACACCAAGCTGGAGTTGGCCACCTTAACCAACTGGTCATTGGCTCACAGTGGGCTTGATCCAATCTATGTGCGAGAGGCCCTCGCTTCGTTGCGTGCGCGGATGCTGAACATCGCGACGGGACCGACTTCCCAGTACCCCAAAATGGATAGGCTGTTTCCGCAGTACTTGACCTTGCTGTCGCACTTGAGTAGTGCGGCAGATCTAAAGGCGGAGGCCACAAATCTCCACGAGTTACTGGTGCGGACGGAATTTATACGTAACTCACGTCAACTGGGGAATGCCTACGAGGTTGTAGCGGCGAAGATAATCGACGCTAAGGATTTGAAAGCCGAGGCAACGAGCCTCGGCACGTCACTCGAGCAGCCGGGGGCTTCAACGTTTAACGTTGGCCTTGCAAAAGCCTACTCGAGCGTGGCTTCGCGGTTGTCAAGTGCAGAGGACCTGAAGACCTCTATCGCACGTATACGCACGTTGCTGGCGCAAGATGCTGATTCCTATTATTCCTTTCTTCAACCAGCATATTTGGCGTACGACTACGCCACCCTGATAGCGCGAATAAGCAACCCATCGGACCTGAAGGCCGAGGCCACAAGCCTGCGCAGTATGTTGCAAACAAAGGTGAGCGGATCTGGTAGTGGCTTGGTGATGGCCTACGCGGCCCTGGTGACGCAGATGGACGACCCATCGGACCTGAAGGCCGAGGCCACAAGCCTGCGCACTATGCTGCAAGCAAAGTCGAGCCTTGACTATGAATTTCGTAGCTTGGCGCTTGCCTACGCTTCCGTGGCTCCGCGGTTAAGTGATGTGGCGGACTTGAAGGACTCGGCCAAAACCTTGCGCACGGTGATGGCGACAGGGCTTTGGGGCTTGGCAGATGAGTTAGCGGGAGCCTACGAAGCTGTGATAGGGCGACTCAGCAACCCATCGGACCTGAAGGCCGAGGCGACAAGTCTGCGCACGTTGCTGACGCACGAAACAAGCGGGATAGAGCAAATGGACACCGAAGCCTTAGGGAGGGCCTACGTAGCGGTGCTAACGCGAATGAGCACCCCATCGGACCTGAACGCCGAGGCCACAAGCCTGCGCACGTTGCTGGCGAGAAAAAAAACCGGCTTTGACAATTTTGGCTTGGCGATAGCCTATGGTGCTGTGGCGGCGCGGTTGGGTGATACAGCGTTCCTTACAGATTCAGCCACTATCCTGCATACGTTGATGGTGGAAGAAAGAAATACCGAGAAAAAAGATTTATTGGGGTATGCCTACGAGAATGTAATCTCGCGGATTAGCAACCTAGAGTTCCTTGAGAATGAAGTCATGCCTCTTTGGATATTGGTGATGGATTCGTTATCAAAGGCGGCTGGTGAAGGGCAGGTAAATGGCCTGGTGAAAGCCTGGACGGCGGCGGTAGTGCGTATGTACAAAGTATCGGGGCAGCAGTCCGAGCCTAATTTATTCCTCAATTTACTAGGCGAATTTATCAAACAGACGAGGAATTCTGTGACCTTGAATAGCTTAGGGCATGCCTACAAAGAAATGGTGGCGCAGGTGAAAGACAAGTTGCGCCTGAAGGGTATAGCCACAGAACTGCGTCTTTCTTTGGAGCAAAACGAAACTTATTGCAGGCCAAACGAAAACCAGTGCTCCAATCTCCTGGTGGATGTCTATACGGCGGTGGTGACAAAGGCGAAAGATACTGAGTTTCTGAAGTCTGAAGCCGCAGACCTGGGCAAGTTCTTGGCACAATCTAAGGACTTCACGTCCACCTATGGTGTGACAAAAGCCTATGCGGCCGTGGCGTCGCAGCTGAAAGATACTGATCTGAGGAGCGAAGCCTCAAGCCTACGCTCGTTGCTGGCGCAGGCTGAGGGGAACATGGCCGCCACCCTTGGCTTGGCGAAAGCCTATGGAGTTGTGGCGGTGCAGTTGAGGAGCGCAGTGGATCTGGGTGCCGCCGCCGCAATTCAGCGCACGTTGCTGGAGCAGATGATTGATCAAGAGAGCGCCGATGGCCTGGCGAAGTCCTATGCAGACGTGGCAGCTGGATTGTTTGAGCATACAGATCGTCAGGGCCATAAAGCCTTGACCACCGAGATTCTAACTTTGGCGGGGCAACCTTTTCTTATGGATCCCACCCCTTTACTTGCTGCCCTGAAGCCATATAGCAAGAAGGATTTCGGAGGCGATGTCGGCGGCGCCTTACTCTGGGCCGAGCAGGAGTTTGGCGTCAGATCGGACGAGCTTCGACCGTCACCGCTCCCAATACAGCTAGGGAGCATCACTAAAGCTGGGGAGGATCATACACCGTAAGCACGGAAACCTGAGCCGACCTGGTTTGGATGACGTCGGCTACTGGCATAGGGTCGATTTCTTACTGTCACGACAGGCAGAGCTCGGTCGATTCACCTTGTCAGGCAAGCGATTCAGAGCCGTCAAAGCTCTCAAGTATTTCTCGATAGGCTGCTTTTGGCCGGTTTCTGCCTGCCATGAAGGACCGATTCGACCCAATATCGATGGCCTGTTCTCACGGGCGGTAATCGGCCTATTCGACGCGACGCTCAAGCAACGGTGCTGCGAGTTTAATGAATGAAGGTCAATGGGCGTAAAGGGGGCCACCTCTCCGTGTGCTTGGGTTGGGTGAGATAGTCCGAGTTGCTTTTGCCCGTCACCATAGCGCCTTTATTCCGGTGACAAGTGTTAAGAAACAAAGGACCCACATGACGATTGGCCCTGAAGCACCTTTGAACTTAAGCCCCCAAGCCTCGATTTCGACGTCTCCCGAAACCTGCTCAAGCGCCAACACAAGAGTAAGTGATGTCAACGCTGCTAGAGGGATGCCTATAGCCGCTGCTAAATGATCATAGAGAATTTCGTTAAAGCGTTTGTCGTAGAACGCAGAGCCAACAAACAAAACTAAAAATACAGACCCAATTGTCGCCAATGCGACTACCGATCCCCAACGCATGAATAGCTGCGTCTTACGTACCAAGCTTTCTCCGCGTTTGATGATTTGGTGATCAATCTCTGTCATGGGTTACCTCGACGCTTAATGATTTGGTTAGCCAATGTCAGCTTTTGGCCGAAAGCAGTCACTCATCAACGACCGCTTTTGCCACAGAAAATCATCTTGAAACTCGAAATACGCACCCCGTCGATCTTGAAAACTCGCACTACGAATCTGACGGCTTACGCGATAAACGGTCCCCCTACCCAGCAATTGCTTGACCCAGATTAATGCACGGCTGAATGCGCATTGACCTGCTCAGTTCGAGCCAACAGACTTTCCTGCTCATTTGAATAGTTTGAGGTGAGTTCGATGCGCAGATCATTATCGGTTGTTGCATTAAGCCTGTTTGTTTCTCATTACGCGGTCGCCGGTGAAACCACCAACACAGCACTGGGCGGAGGTCTCGGTGGTGCGCTTGGAAGTGTTGTCGGTCAGTCGGTCGGAGGAAGCACTGGCGCGTTAATCGGTGCCGGGGTTGGCGGCGCGACCGGGGGTGCAATCAGTGCAAAAAGCGGCAAGAAAACTGAAGCCGCGATTGGCGGCGGTATTGGCGCCGCGGGTGGCCAGGTCGTTGGCGCCAGTCTGGGCGGATCAACAGGTGGCCTGATCGGCGCGGGATTGGGCGGCGCAGCCGGCGGTGCAGTGGGCAATAACCTGGCTGACGATAACGACCATCACTCCGGCCATGACCATAAGCACAAGAATAAACACAGTCACAAACATTGAAACTGATCTTCCCCTGCCGACAGCCTGTCGCGACCCTTCAATAAAATTTGAACCGCCACAGTACGCACTCGCCTAATGATCAGCTTGTGAGTATTCCCACAGGCAATGTGCCAATACCGGCATGCTCCGAGAGGTGATCAACGTGGCTAAAGACGAGAAGAAAAGCAAAGGTGAAGCTTCCAAGGCCAGCAAGGACTTGAAGGACAAGAAGTCGTCACCGGAAAAGAAATCCGCGGCAGCCTCGGCGCTTTCGAAATCTTCCGATAAGAAAGACAAGAAAAAAGACGCCGAACCGAAAAAAGCCGATAAGAAGGCCGATAAGAAAGCCACCAAGAAAGCTGATAGCAAGCCTGAAAAGGCCAAGAAATCAGAGAAGGCCGACAAGCCGGCGAAGAAGAAAAAGTAACCTCTGCTATCGGCTAGGGCGCTACGCCCTAGCCTCTTCTCTTCTTACAAATCTTTGTTGATGTCTGGTGGCAGCGGGCCGAGGAACATTCTCTTCAATCGATCACGACCCAATGCGCGCGTCAGTTCTGAAAAGACGCAATACACGAAGATCAAAGTAATCAGCAGAATCTGCACTGCCCAGAATTGAGGCCAGTTCATCGAAGTCCACAACGTGGCGTTCGCGTCCATGAAGCTGTGTGCCTCTTTCCAGAACTCATACAGCCGCTCCAGATAATGAACGACCAGCGCAACCAGCGCGTACATGAGCGTTTTCCAGGTGACGTTCCAGATCAGCGGCTTTTCCGGAAAGCGATTAATGAACGGCAGCATGTCTGCGACCAGCACGGATTTGCCGAGCACCAGCGACGCGATCAGGATTGACGTGGAGACCGGCATCGAAACGCCTGTGCCTTTCATCATCAGCGTACGGATGAGGGCGACGATGTGCAGAATGATGAAGAAAAATACGGTCGGCGGAATGGCCTTCATGACTTCGTGCTTGATCGTGTGGAGTACGGCTTTCATATCGATCCCCTGAGCGAGTACAGCACAGCGCTTGGTGTTTAATGATCGAACGAGCTTAGTCGAAAATTACGGGTTGCCCTCCCCCTGTGCCTTCCGGGCGTCATAACAGGCTAGCCCCTGCCCGCTCTGCCTTGTCAGAGCAGGCGGGCACGGGATAAGTGACTGCAACGTTTTACTCGGCCAGCGCTAACCGCAACCGGCTTCGATGGGACAACCCTGCGTGCAAGGTAAATGCAACGATCACCGTAGCGGGCGCGGAAAAGCTGCTGAAGCCGCCGCCGGAAAACATCAACGCAAGACCTAATGCTGTCGCGCCAAACCAGGCCGTCAAGCCTACCGGATTGAACTCGCCCACCCGATCGAGCGCTGCCACGTCACTGCGTCCGTAGATAATTTGCGCCAACGCCACTCCCACCCAGGCCACGACGAAAATCCCCTGATAGGCCAGCGCCTTGAGGAGGTAGGCAAACACGTCCGCCAGCATCAAGCCGTAGACGATCACCCCCACCGCTACGGCCCACATCAGGTACGAACCGCGAAGGCCAAATCGACCAAAGAACGCCTGCATATTCAACGTCGCCAGGTAGTAATTGGCGGTGTTGATACGGGTTTGCGTAGCCCAGACAAACAGCAATCCCCACAGGCCCATCAACTGCAAAATCGCCATCACCACCGAGACTTCGTTCAACGCGCCTTCGTGGGGAATGCTGCTGACCAGATAAATGCCTGCCGCGCCGTTGAGTAGGAACGTCACCGCGTAGAACGGCATGCCGAAGTTCCAGCGACCGTGGTATCTGGCGTCTTCAGGCTTGCCGAAACGCGCATAGTCGAAGGTGAACAGCATCAACACCCAGACGCCCATGTAGGCGACAAAACAATCCCACCAGCCGAAGGCATCAGGCGTTGCCGGGCCGAAGTCCAGCCATTGCGGCTGGTAGCCATAACGGCTGATCGATAGCCCTACCGCCACCAGCAATCCCCCGAGGTACACCGGCAGCAACACGCCGTTGAGCTTGTCCAGCCAGTGCTGCACGCTGCCCAAGATCATCGGCACGCTGTACAGAACCACCGCCAATGCGGCCAGCGGATAGATCAGTTCGGGATACAAGTGATTAAGCGCGACAGCGATCACCGAACCTTCGAACACCGCGTAATAGATCGCGGTCGAGAAGAAAATCAGCGTCGCCAGGCACGCTCCGGTGCTGCCGAACAATAGTCGTGAAAACAACGCCACCGACAATCCGCTGCGAATCGCAAAGCGGCTGAGCACGCTGTTGACCAGGCCATAACAGATTACCGACAGCACCATGCCGATCAGCGCATTGCGCGCACCGAAGGACAACGCCAAAGAAGCGCCCACCACGATGTAAAACATCGCACTGCACACCGCCCACCAGGCCATCGTCAGGGACAGTCGCCCCATGCGTGCTTCGGCGGGAACGGGATGATGCGCCGGATCTTGCCCGGTTTGATTCGATTGCGATAAAGCAGCCATGTGCGTGAACTCCAAAACCAGTCGAAGGTTGAAGCGCGGGCAGCCGTCACCGCACCGAAGTGCGGCGTTGGCGTACCGTATGGCATGACCCGCGCTTGACGGCGGGCAGAATCAGGAAGGGAACAGCTTGCTCAGGCAGCTGAGTTTTTTCTTATAGGAACGTCGCGCTTCCAGCGCCTCTTCGAGGGTCACCGCGACAAAGCGGGCCTTCTGGTTGGGTTGCATTTGGCCGATCAAATCAAGGTCGGCGCTGATCACCGTACCAATCATTGCGTAGCCTCCACCGGACACCGCATCACGATGCAACACGATGGGTTCGAGCCCGGCGGGCACCTGAATCGAGCCGATCGGATAGCAACTGTCGACGATGTTCGACGGATCGGAACCGGCGCCGAACGGCTGCTCGCGGGGCTGAAAGCTCAGCGCGCTGCCGCCCTTGTAGCGATAGCCGATGCGGTCGGCTTCCGAACCGACCGTCCACGGCTCGGCAAAAAAGCTCTTCGCCGCCGATTCAGTCAAGCGGTGGTAGTACAAACCGGGCACCACCCGCAGAGTGATTTCGCCACCCAGTGATTGCCGTAACGCCATGGGCAAACTGGCCCCGGCGCGGCTTTTGCCACTGGCAATGCCGACGGGCAATTCGTCACCCGCGATCAGACGTCGCCCCTGAAAACCGCCGAGCGCGCCCAGCGCATAGGTGGAGCGACTGCCGAGTACCACCGGCACATCAATGCCGCCGGCCACCGCCACGTACGCGCGGGCACCTGCCTTGGGAAAGTCAAAGCGCAGCACTTGCCCGGCCTTCACGGTGAAGGCGGTGTCGTGGTGCATTTCCACGCCATCGACCCGGGGCGTCATGTGCGCGCCGCTGACCGCCACCAATGCGTCCTGTCGAAACTCCAGCTCGGGCCCGAGCAGCGTGCATTCCAGTGCCGCCAAACCGGGCGGGTTGCCGACCAATTGGTTGGCCACACTCAAGGCGTACTGATCAAGCGCGCCGGACGGCGGAATGCCCAAATGGTAATAACCTTCGCGGCCCAAGTCTTGTACCGAAGTGGCGAGGCCGGGTTTGAGAACCTTGATCATGCCAATACCTCCTGCAGCGACTTGGGATAGCCAACGGGGTCGGCGAGGAACGCGTCCAGCGAAAATTCCACCGGCCGAATCCGCAGATCAAAGCTTCCGGCGTCCACTTCTGCCACCGCGGAGTCGTAGGCTTCTCGATCCATCGGCTTGAATTGCACGATGTCGCCTGGACGGAAAAACACCATGTGTTCTTTCAGGTACGCGAGGTGTTGTTGCGGGTCGTAGATCGGCGCGGGGGTGACGCCAAACATCTGATAACCGCCGGCGCCGCGCACCGAATAAATGCAACCAAAGCAACCGCCGTGGCCCAGGGTCAATTTCGGTGTATCGGTGCGCGGGCGCAGGTACTTGGGCACCTGCAACTGACGCTCACGCTCGACCATCTGAAACATGAAGGGCAGCCCGGCAACGAAGCCGACCATCGAGACAAACCACGGCGCGCCGCTGTGGGCCGCGATGAAGGCATCGACGTCGGCCAGTCCGTTGATGCGGGCAGCGTATTCAAGATCCGTGGCGCTCGGGTCTTGATGACGGTCGCGAAAACGCATCAGGGTTTCGTGAGTCCAGGGATCGTTGTAGAGCACCGGAATCTCGATAATCCGCGTCTGCAATGTGCGCTCGGCGACGGCTCCGGCCTCGGCGATTTTTACCGCTTCGAGCAAGGTGTGAGGGGCGATGCGATCCGGGTCGAAACGAATCTGGAATGACGCGTTAGCCAGGCAGATATCGAGCACGCCATCCAGCGCCAGCCGTTCCACAGCGCGGGTGACGGCCAGACCTTTGAAGAACGCGTCCAGAGACATGCTGTCACTGACTTCGGCAAACAAATGCTCATCGGCGCCAAAGCTGTATCGGATGGGCGTACTCATGCTTCACCTCCGCTGCGGCGCTCGGCCAGCCAGGTTTCCAGGGTGCCGGTGTGAAAGTCGGCGCTGTGCAGCCACGGTTGCTCGAGCAATTCAGCGTGCAACGCCAAGGTGTTGGCCATGCCGGTGAGCGTGGTGTTCGCTACCGCCACTTGCGCGCGGGCCAGCGCTTCGGCGCGATCGGCACCATGAACAATCAGTTTCGCCAGCAGCGAGTCATAGTACGGCGGCACCCGGTAGCCTTGATACAGATGCGTATCGACGCGAATGCCCTCGCCGCTCGGCCAGATCAGTTCTTCGACCAGACCTGGACTCGGGAAAAAATCCCGCGCCGGATCTTCAGCGTTCAAGCGCATTTGCAGGGCGGCGCCGTTGAGTCGGATGTCGCTTTGCTGGAAACCCAGCGGCTCGCCGCCAGCGATGCGTAACATGGCTTGAACCAGATCGATACCGGTGATCAGTTCGCTGACCGGGTGCTCGACCTGAATCCGCGTATTCATCTCGATAAAGAAGAACTCGCCAGTGACGTCGTCATACAGGTATTCCAGCGTGCCGGCGCCCTTGTAGCCCAACGATTCGGTCAGACGCACAGCGCTTTCGCAGAGGGTGTCCCGTTGCTGTTGGTTGAGGACTGGCGACGGCGCTTCTTCGAAGATTTTCTGCCGCCGACGTTGCAGCGAGCACTCGCGCTCAAACAAATGCACGGCGTGCTGACCGTCGCCCAATACCTGCACTTCAATGTGCCGGGCCCGGCTGATAAACCGCTCCAGATACACCGCGCCATTGCCAAACGCCGCTTGGGCTTCGCGCTGGGAGCGGGGAAATTCTTCGCTCAGTTGCTCGGCGTTTTCCGCCAGACGAATACCGCGCCCGCCCCCACCGGCCGACGCTTTGATCAATAACGGGTAACCCACGGACTCAGCAGCCTTGAGTGCCGACTCGACGTCAAACAGTTCACCCGGCGAACCCGGCACCACCGGTACGCCAGCGGCTTGTGCGGTACGCCGCGCCTCGGCTTTATCGCCCATGCGCCGGATCGTCTGCGCGCTTGGGCCGACGAAAATGGCGCCAACCGCCACCACCGCTTCGGCGAAATCGGCGTTCTCTGAAAGGAAGCCGTAGCCGGGATGCACGGCATTGGCGCCCGTGGCTTTCAGGGCGCCGAGCAAGGCCTCGACGTTGAGATAACTTTTATCGGCACGGGCCGGGCCAAGAATGTGGATCTCATCGGCCATGCGCGCGGCCTGGGAATCGACGTCCGCCTCGCTGCACGCAGCAACGGTGGGAATGCCCAGTTCTTTGGCGGCGCGGATAATCCGCACGGCGATTTCGCCACGATTGGCGACCAACAGTTTATGAATGGTTTGAGTCATGATCGCGCCCTCACTCGTCGTCGAGTGTTGCGACGACTTGACCCGGTTCCACCGGATCACCGTCTTCTACCAAAAAGGCACTGAGGCGACCAGCCGTCCCGGCGGTCAGTTCGGAGAACTGCTTCATGACCTCGATCAGGCCAATGACCGTGTCAGCGCCGACCTGTGCGCCGACCTCGACGAAGTTCGCCGATTCCGGGGTGGCTTTGCGGTAGAAGGTCCCCGGCAACGGGGTGATGACTGTGTGTTCGGCCATGTCTGTTCCTTTTGGAATAGTTGTAGAAAGGCAGGCAAAAAGTGAATCGTTGGGCAAACCCTCGCGTCTCTGTGCGAGGTGTTTGCGTCAGGTCTCAGCGCGGTGCGCGAACCGTTATGCCCGCGCCATCCAGCGCGCGACGCGTGGCTTCGACCAACGCCAGAGCTCCCGGCGTGTCGCTGTGCAAACAGATGGAATCAAACTCAATGGCGAAGTCTTCGCCCTCGACAGTGCGCACCACGCCTTGCTGGCAAGCACGCAGCACGCGTTCGGCGACGTGGGCCGGGTCGTAAGCCCGCACGTTGCGGGTGAACACGATGGAGCCACTGAGGTCGTATTCGCGGTCGGCGTAGAACTCGCGAATCACTGGTTGGCCGAGCTCTGTGGCAACCCGCCAGATCACCGAATCGGGCATGCAATACAACAGCAATTCCGGCTCCAGACGCTGGAGATTTTCCACCAGCAAACGGGCGGCCTCCTCGTCCCGCGCCAAGTGCATGTAGAGCGCGCCGTGGGGTTTGATGTGCTGCAGGGCCACGCCTTGAACCCGGGCGAGTTCACGCAGGGCGCCCAACTGATAGAGCATGTCGTCGACCAGTTCCTGGGCCGGCGCGTTGATGTGCCGACGGCCAAAACCCACCAAGTCGCGAAACCCCGGATGCGCACCGATGGCTACGCCCAGACGCTTGGCCTGCTCGACGGTGCGGCGCATGGTGGAAGGGTCGCCGGCATGAAAACCGGTGGCGATGTTGGCCGAACTGATAAAGCCCATCAGCTCATTATCGACACCATCGCCGATGGTCCACGGGCCAAACCCTTCGCCCATGTCAGAGTTGAAATCTACTGCCTGCATAGCACCTGCTCCCGACGCTTGTGACTTCATGCAGGTCAAGTTAGATTCCCGCTACCCCCCTTGGGAAGATCTATTAATAGATAGGGTATCTTCTGAAAAACAGATACCCCGTCACTCGGAGTACCCATGTCACTGACCCTGCGCCAAGTCCGTTATTTCGTCGCCACCGCCGAGATCGGGCAAATTTCCCAAGCCGCGATCCATTTGAATATTTCCCAGTCGGCCGTGACGACGGCGATCAAAGAACTGGAAAGCATCCTCGGCACGCTGTTGTTCCAGCGCTCGGCTCAAGGCATGAGCCTGACCGACGCCGGTCGGCACTTTTTGAATCGGGCTTACGTGATTTTGCGCAGCGTCGATGACGCATTGAACAGCCCGTTGCCGGACATCCGCGCCAGCGGTGTATTGCGCCTGGCGGCGAGTTACACGGTGATCGGATACTTCCTGCCACACCATCTGCAACGGCTTGAGCACTGGCATCCAGACGTGGCCATCGAAGTCCACGAACAGGAGCGGCAAGCGATCGAACAAGGCTTGCTGGAAGGTCGTTTTGACATGGCCGTGGTGCTCACCGCCAACCTCACCCACCCGGACATCGTCTCGGAAATACTCTTCAACTCCGAACGCCGGTTATGGCTGCCCAGCCACCATCCGCTGTGCGAACGCTCGGCAGTCAGCCTCGCCGACGTTGCGAAAGAACCCTACATTCTGCTGACCGTCGACGAAGCTGAACATAGCGCCAAGCGCTACTGGGAACAGGCACATCAGCAACCCAACGTGCGGGTACGCACCAGTTCAGTCGAAGCGGTGCGCAGCATGGTCGCCAATGGCAGCGGCGTGGCAATCCTCTCGGATTTGGTACACCGCCCCTGGTCACTGGAAGGCAAACGGATTGAAACTCTGACCGTCACCGACAAAGTGACGCCGATGAGTGTCGGGCTGGCCTGGCATCGCGAACGCGAATTCAGCCCGGCGATGCAGGCGTTTCGTAACTATTTCCACGATGCATTTCTGGCGCCGCAACAGCTGTCTGCGCGACGGTGACAACCCACTCCACCGCCCACTCCGGAATGCCCAAAGGCGGTTCAAATTGTTTTGCGAAGTGAGCTATCTTGTCGGCCTGCTGATTCACTCAATAGCCTAGGGAAGCCAATGCTCAGTTCGCTCATATCGAATGGTCAGGTACAAACGCCTGAACAATTAGAACTGACGGTGCCTTGGTGGAGTTTCACCAAAACAGTTTTGGCGGCGACAGCCCTGTCGCTGGTACGAGATGGGCTGACTACGTTAGACGAGCCCGTGCCTGATCAGCTTTTCACGCTGCGTCAGCTTCTGCGGCATGAGGCAGGTCTGGCCGATTACGGCGAACTTGCGGAATATCACGCAGCCGTCAGGAATGACGAATCGGCCTGGTCGCCAGATGAAATGATGCAACGGCTTGACGCTGCTCGACTTCGATACAGTCCCGGAACCGGTTGGCGTTATTCAAATGTCGGTTATTCGTTTATCGGCAGGCTCATTGAGCGGCTAACTGATCTGACGCTTGAAGAGGCGGTGCTACAGCGGGCGATTTCACCATTGGGTCTGTCGAATGTTCGCTTCGCTAAAACGCGCACAGACTTACAAACGACTCACCTTGGAAGCACCTTGAATTACGACCCTGCCTGGGTTTATCACGGTCTGCTGACTGGACCGGTTTCGCAAGCAGCGCTATTTCTGGATCGCCTCCTCAGCACTGACTTGCTCTCCTCGAATTTGCGCCAGGCAATGCAGGCCGCGCGAACATTGGGCGGCCCGATACCCGGGCGCCCATGGATCACTCCGGGCTACGGGCTTGGGGTGATGCAGGGCACGATTGGCGGCGGGCATTCCCTCTGCGGGCACACCGGTTGCGGGCCGGGCAGTGTTATCGCTGTCTATCGTGTTCGTGAGGGCGATGCATCAGCGTGTTGCGCTGTTTTTGAGCCGGGTACCAGTGAAGGTGCTGTCGAGGCCAAGGTCGTTGAACAGTTGATGCAAGCGCTGCCGCATGTCTAATTTTTTATGGCATCAACAGCAAGTCGTGGTACATCCTCTCGATCACATCCTGCTCCGAGGCCCACAAGAGTTTTCGATTTCTGTAGCCAGCTTCAATACCCTTTGGCCAGACGCTTTTGCCAATCGCCACCCTGAGCGTTTTCGCACTCCTGCTCAGAATCAAAGCGAACATTGCGATCTGTCAGTTTCAGCTCGATACCTGCTTCATCCAGCGCAATAGCCGTCAGTGCGAAGATCCGGGCTTTTGCGTCAACCTCGGCGAGCTTTCTGTCGGCCAGGGTTTCGAACACCCAGATGATTTTCAGTGTTTCAGCCAGTGCATTCAGGTCAGCCGTGTGGGTAAGCCAGGTGAAGCCGTTGATTTCACTTTTTGCCGTTTCGCACGCTTCGGTCAGCGTGGTGATCAGCCGGCGTTCTATTCGCGCTAGTTCACGTTTTCCTGCGGGCATTGCAAGTTCCTTGGCAGATCATTAAAGGGGCGTAGGCGCACTCTGGCATTTTCGGCTGAACACCGCCATCCACACCAACCCTGCTAATCTGTTCCCCATGAAAATCGCCATCATTTCCGACACTCACGGCCTCCTGCGCCCCGAAGCGTTAACCGCGATCGAAAGCGTCGAACTGATCCTCCACGGTGGCGACATCGGCAGCGCTGACATCCTCAGCCAACTGGCGCAAATCGCCCCGGTTCACGCCGTGCGCGGCAACAACGACTTGAACCTGCCTTGGGCCACCGACCTTCCCGATCACCTCACCCTCAACCTCAACGGCTGGCCAACCCTGCTGACCCACGACATCGCCGACGTCCCCGCCCTTCTCGACAGCCTTACCCGCCTCATCATCACCGGCCATTCCCACAAACCCTTGATCGAGTGGCGTGGCGATCGGCTGTACTTGAATCCGGGCAGCGCTGGGCGGCGGCGTTTCAAACTGCCGGTCACCCTCGCCCTGCTCGACATCCACGCAGAAGCTCTGGAACCGCAATTAATCCACCTCCTGCCCTGAAACTTTTTCACTCCAATCGGCCTGATCACCTAACCTCTTAGACTGTGTGTTCATCGAGAGTCGGTCTGTCCCATGCGCAACACGTTGAAGTCGTTGTTTCTCATCGCATTCATGCTGCTCACCGCCGGCAGTCCATCGCTGTGGGCCGCCGATCTGCCAGCACCTGCCGCGACCACCGCCGCGCCGCTACCGGTCATTTCGCAAAGTGACCTGCAAGCCCTGCAACAACGCCTCGATGGCCTGAAACAGCAAATCTCCGCCGCGAACAATTACAACCAGCTCGAAGGCCCACAGGATCGGGTGCAGGCGTTCATTCTGGACGTCGACAAATTGTCGGCGGCGTTGTTACCGCAACAGGCGCAACTGACCGTGCAACTGGGCGTTTTGGGCGCAGCGCCGGACACCGAGATCGCCGCCGAACAAGCGGATATAGTCGCCCAGCGAGCGACGCTGACGGAGCAAAAAAACAAAGTCGACGGCACGCTGAAAAGTCTGGCGGCGCTGAAGCAAAGTGCGGCGGATCTGATCACGCAGATCGCCGGCATCCGCCGCACATTGCTTGAAAGCGAGTTGACGCTCGGCACCCTGAGCGTGTTGAACCCGGACTTCTGGGCACCGCTGGTCAATCCTTCGCGGGATGATCGGCAGCGTTTCAGTTTTTTCGTTGATCAAGTTTCTGACACCTGGGCGACGGTGTGGGCGCCGGGGCGGCATTTTTATACGCTGGTGTTGCTCGCGCTGGCACTGGTGGTGTGGACGTTCGGCCGTCGTCTGGCCGAGCGTGGGCTGACCTGGGTTTGCATCCACCGCATGCCGGAAGGTCGTTTGCGCCGCAGTGCGCTGGCTTTTGCTTCGGCGCTGGCGACGATTGCGACCACTGCCCTCGCCTTGCATGTGCTGTATTACGCGCTCACCCGTCACGCGCCGCTGACGCCGGTGCTGTCGACGTTTTCCGAGGAATTCGAAAAGGCTGTGTACGCCTGCGTGCTGATTACCGGGCTGAGCCGTGCGCTGTTGTCGATCGATCATCCATCGTGGCGGTTGCCGGCCATTCATGATCAGGTCGCGCAGGCACTGAAGCGCTTCCCACGCATCCTTTCCGGCACATTGCTGGTGCTGGTGACGCTGGTGCAGGTGTGCAACGCCACCGGCATGAGCAGTCAGATCGTTCTGACCGGGCGCGGCGTGACATCGATTGTGGTCATGGTGATTGTGGTGACACTGCTGCTGCGCGTCGGCAAGGTGCGCAAAGCGTTGGTCGCCGCCAATGACACGCAAGCGAACAGTACGTTCGCCGGGGTGATGTACACCATCGCCAGTATTTCGATGTTCGTCTCGGCGATTGCGCTGCTCACCGGTTACGTGTCCCTGGCCCGTTTCATCACCTATGAAGTGGTCTGGGCCTACATTGTGCTGTCGGGCTTTTACTTGCTGATTCAGGTGATCAAGGACGGCTGCGAATACGCGTTCTCGCCCAAGCATGCGAGCGGCAAGGCGCTCAAACAGTTACTGGGAATAGGCGATCGGCGCCTCGATCAAATCTCGATTCTATTGTCCGGTTTCAGCCGCGCGGCGCTGTTGCTGCTGGCGGTGATCGCGTTGTTTGTCGGTGGCATCGGCACCACGCTCGGACAGTTGGCGACCAACATCATGGCGATCCTCGGCGGTGCCGGATTGCGCAAGTTCAACATCGTCCCTTCGCATTTGCTTAACGCGGTACTCGCGCTGTTGATCGGTATCTGGCTGATCCGCGCCCTGAGTCGTTGGCTCGACAATGAATTCCTGCCCAAAACCGACATGGATCCGGGGATGTGCGCGTCACTGAGCACGCTGTTTTCCAACATCGGTTACGCGTTCGTGATTCTGCTGACGCTGTCGTCGTTGGGCGTGCAGTGGACGAACCTGGCGTGGATCGTCAGTGCGCTGTCGGTGGGTATTGGTTTCGGTTTGCAAGAGATCGTGAAGAACTTTGTTTCCGGTCTGATTCTGCTGACCGAGCGGCCGGTGAAGGTGGGCGATTTGATCAGCATCAGCGGCGTCGAGGGTGATATCCGCCGGATCAACGTGCGCGCCACCGAAATTCAGCTCAGCGATCGCTCGATTGTGATCGTGCCGAACTCGCAGTTGATCTCGCAGAATCTGCGCAACGTCACGCTGGGTGGCAGCGCTCAGGGTGTCGCGTCGCTGGAGTTGGTGTTTCCGCTGGATATCGATCCTGAGGCAGTGAAGGATCTGCTGCTGAACACGTACCACGAGAACGAAACCATCCTTGAAAAACCGGCGTCGTTTGTGCGCTTCAGCAAGTTGTCGCCGGACGGGATTACGCTGACGGTGACCGGTTATGTCGGCAGCCCGAGGATTGTCGGGGTGACCAAGAGTGATCTGTTGTTCGAGATTCTCAAACGGCTGGGAGCGGCCGGAATTGCCTTGGCATCGCCCCCACCCTGATGCCCCTGTAGGAGCTGCGGAACGCTGCGATCTTTTGATCTTGTCTTGTAAAAAAATACGATCAAAAGATCGCAGCCTCGTTTCACTCGACAGCTCCTACAGGCTTTCGGATCGTTCGTTGCGCAGTGACCCAAGGGTTATTCCTGAAGCGCCTATCAGCCTGCTTTTTAGGTCTTTATTGGTGATGAAACGGCGACCTTATACTCGCCGGGTTCGCCCAATCATCAATAAGGATGTTCCATGCCTCAACGTCTTTTACTGGCGGCACTGTTCCTTGCAGTCGCCGGTTGCGCCAGCCCTCCTCCTGCTTCCGTTCACACCCACGATCCCGCCAGTTCAACCCTGCAAGGCGATGCCTCACGGCCGGCGCAGGCGCAGTGGTTGCGCACTGAGTTGTACTTCTCGGTGGGGTCGATTGATCGCAAGGAAGGCGCGGTCAGCCCGGCGCGCTGGCGCGAGTTTCTCGACAAGGAAGTGACGCCGCGGTTTCCCGATGGCTTCACGGTACTTGATGCCTATGGGCAGTGGAGCGATAAAGGCGCGAAGGAGCCGGAGCGTTTGAGCACTAAAGTCATTGTGATTTTGCATGAGAACAGTGCGAAACGTGGCAGCGATATCGAGGCGATTCGGTTGGCGTATAAGCGTATTACCGGGGATTTGTCGGTGCTGCGGTTGTCGCAGCCGGCGGAGGTGTCGTTTTAAGAGCCCCTCACCCTAGCTCTCTCCCCGAGGGAGAGGGAACTGATTGGGGGATATTTGAGGGGTTCGCCGACTTGGACTTGCTTTGGCGAATCCAGCATCGACTCGGTTTTTTCAGGTCGATTGAGGCACAGCTTAAAAGCCCCTCACCCTAGCCCTCTCCCCGAGGGAGAGGGAACTGATTGGGGGATATTTGAGAGGTTCGCCGACTTGGACTTGCTTTGGCGAATCCATAATCGATTCGGTTTTTCAGGTCGATGTATCACGCAGCACACCTCGGTCGGCCCCCTCTCCCTCCGGGAGAGGGCTGGGGTGAGGGTTTGCCTTTAAGCGACTCAACCCGGCCAAAACCACCGCGCCAACCAAAAGAACGCCAATCCCCAAAAACACCCCATACCCCACCACGGTCACGCTGGAATACAGCATGTACAGGCACAACCCAAAAAACAGCAACGGCAACAGCGGATACAACGGCACCCGCACCGGCCTCGCCACCTCGGGAAACCGCCGCCGCAATATGATCAACGCGACACTGCTCAAACTCAAAAACAACCAATACACCGGGGTCAAATACTCGACCATGGTGTTAAACCCGCTCTGGGTAAAACTGCCGAACATCACCAGCAACAGCGCCACCGCGCCCTCCGCCAGCAACGCTTTGCGCGGTACGCCATGGCGATCATCCCAATCACCAAAACTGCGCAACTGCGGTACATCGCGAGCCGCAGCGTAAGTGGTGCGCGCGCCAACCAGCAACGTCGAATTGATCGTGGCGATCGCCGCAATCCCCACCATCAGCAGAATCAGCATGACCCCGGGCGCGCCAAAAGCACGGTTGAGCAGTTCAACGGCCGGCGCATTGCTCGCCGCCAATCCGGCAAATCCCAGGCCCTGAACAAACGCCCAATTCAGCGCCAGATAGATAATCATCAACACCGTCAGCGCGCCGATCATGGCGATGAAAATCCCCCGCCGACCATCGCGCACTTCCGCCGATAACGTCGCCGCATCACTCCAGCCGCCGAACGCGAGAAACACAAAAATCATCGCCGCCGAAAACCCGGCCATACCGGTATTTTCCGGCGTAACCGACAAATTCGGCAGCGGCGGCTCAACCCCTTGCCACGCCAGAAAAACCCCCGCACTGGCGATGCTCAAAAAGCCCAACGCGAGCAAGCCAACCAGCAATGTCTGCGTGATGAAACCGAGTGCTTGCCCGTCAGATTCAGCAGCACCAACGCCGCGATCACCGCCCCGGCAAACAGCCCCGATCCATACTGTCCCAACGGCACCACCGCATTCACGTAATCGGCAAACATAAACGCCGACAACGCAATCCACCCGGTGTGCATCACCGAAAACCGCGACCAGGCGAACAGAAACCCCATGCGCTCGCCATACGCCGTGCGCAGAAAATGATAGTCACCGCCCGGATGCGGAAACGCCGTGGCCATTTCCGCAAAGCACAGCGCGCCGATCATCGACGCCACGCCGCCAAGCACCCACACCAGGTAGAAGTGCTCGGGCCCGACGTTGAGCGCCACGGTCGGCGCGGTTTTCAGGATGTCGGTGGTGATCACCATGCCCAGCGTGATCAGCAACGCCTGGAACACCGGCAGATGCCGCCCCGGCCCGGCGTTAGAAACCATAGGTGGCGCGAGCGTAGTAGTAAGCGCCGTTGGTGCCGATTGGCGAGAGCACGTCGTACGGCAGGTTGCCGCCGTAGTTGATCGCCGAGCCGGAGCGTTCCGGGTAGTTGTCGGTGAGGTTGTTGCCACCGACGGCGATGTTGAATTTCGGGGTGAATTTGTAGGCGACCTCGGCGTCCAGTTGCCATACCGCACCGTAGGTCTGCTCCGGTTGCGAGTCGCCGAAATCGAACACCCGAGTGGTCTCACCCTGACGGGTCAAACGCCCAAGCAAGCCCCAATGTTCGCTGGCCCAGTTGGCGGAAAAGATGAAGCGATCCTTCGGCGCGGCGTCGGTCAAGGTGTTGGTTTCTTCGACGCCGACCAGCGCGTCATTGCCGATGCCCAGCGCGGTCAATTGCGATGGCGTGCCTTTGGTGCTGGTGACTTTGGTGTGGTTGTAGGTGTACGCGGTGGTCAGGCCGAGTTGCCCTTCGTAGAACGGCTGATGATAGTTGAGCACCAGTTCGGCGCCGTGGGTGCTGGTGTCGGCGGCGTTGGTGAAGAAGTTGACGTCATGTATGCCGGCCACGCCGAAGTTGTCATTGATGTAGTTTTCCAGCGCATCGCTGCCGATGCGTTGCGACAGGGTGATGCGGTCTTTGACGTCGATGCGGAACACGTCCAGCGACGCATCGAAGCGTTCGTTCAACTGGAAGGTCAGGCCGAGGCTGAAGTTTTTCGAGCTTTCCGGATCAAGTTTTTCTGCGCCCAATGCGCGGGCAATCGGATCGTTAACCGAGAGCACGCGAATGTCGGTCAGCGTGCCGCCATCGCCGAAGTTGCTGGTGGTGTTCTGGAAACCGCTCTGCGCCAGAGACGGCGCGCGGAAGTTGTTCGACACCGCGCCGCGCACCGCCCACTGCTCGGTGAGTTTGTAGCGGCCACTGAGTTTGCCGGTGAGTTTGCTGCCGGCATCGTCGTAATGCTCCCAACGCGTGGCGGCGTCGACGAAGAAACGGTCGGTGAGATCGCCGGACAACTCGGCGTAAGTACCGAACACATTGCGATCCAGATCCGACTCTTCGCTCGGGCGCAGTCCATTGGCGCCATCGGCTCCGGAGCCGACATAGGAAGCCGCGTCACCGGCGTAAGTCAGGTAGTTTTCGTAGCGGTATTCGCCGCCGACGGCCAACACAAATGAGCGTTCGCCGAGGCGCAGTTCGCGGGTGAAATCGAGGTTGGTCGTGGTCTGGCGCAACTCGTAATCGCCGGTATCGAACTCGGTGGGAGAGTCTTCACCGAGACTGACGTTGAGGGTGCGTCGGGTCGATCCATCGAAGCGATTGCGGCCATGGGTGACGCTGCTGTCGAAGTCCCAGTCGTCGCCGATCATGCCTTTGAACCCGGCAGTGGCGGAGACGTCCTTGTTGTCGCCAAGCGATTGCGGCAGGTAGCCGTTGGGGTAGAACTGCGGCTGCTCGTACGGGTAGCGATAGAATTCGGCGCCGGTGGTGTGGCGCTGGTTATAGGTGCCGAAGCTGTAAGCCTTGCCGCCGGCCAGCGGCAGTTCGCTGTTGAACCACAGGTTGACATCGCGGGCGATGCCGTCGCCCATCACGTAGTTGCGCTGGTTGGGGATGTCGTCGAAGCCGTCGAAACCGGCGCGATTGGTCGGGTTGCGATCCTTGTACTCGGTGCCGCCGCGAATGAAGCCGCCCTCCTCGCCGAGGCGCGTGCCGATCTTGGCGGTGGTCACGCTGTTCTGGCCGTCGGTGGTGGTTTTGCCGATCGCGTCCTGATGGGTGTGATAGGCGCCGTAGCTCGTCGTCACTTCGCCGCCCTCGGGGGCGTCGTCGAGGATGATGTTGATCACCCCGGCAATCGCATCGGAGCCGTACTGCGCACCGGCGCCGTCACGCAGCACTTCGATGCGTTTGATCGCGCTGATCGGGATTGAGTTGAAATCCACCGGCGCCGTGCCGCGACCGATCTTCGAGGAGTCGTTGACCACCGCCGAAGTGTGCCGGCGTTTACCGTTGACCAGCACCAACACCTGATCCGGGCTCATGCCGCGCAGTTGAGCGGCGCGTACATGGTCGGCACCGCCGGAGTTGGACTGGCGCGGCAGGCTGAACGATGGCAACAGCGTCTGCAAAGCTGCGCCCAATTCGCCATCCGCCGCGCCGGCGGCTTTCAGGTCATCAGCGGTGAGCACGTCGACCGGCACTGGCGAATCCAGCACGGTGCGGGATGTGCCACGAGTGCCGGTCACCAATACGGTATCGAGTTTGGCTTCATCGTCAGCTTGCGCGGGAAGTTGCCAAATGGACGTGAGCACAGCAGCAGCGAGTAATGAACGCGAACGGTAATACATGCAACAGCTCCTTGAATCGCAGCTAATACCCGGCCCTGCCAACCAAAAGTCGTCGGCCATCAGTGCACGGCAATGTCTGCTGTAGTTTTATAAAACAGGAAGGCAGCGAAGGCTGTTAGATCGGAAAGTGCAAATAGAACGCAGGATCCCCAAAAGTAAGCTTTTCCCCTTGGAGGCCGATGCTAGACGAGCGGAGAGCTGTGGCAAAAGAACCAATAACGCTTAGGTTATATCGGCTTGGCGGAGTGTGCTTAGAGCAACATAAGTGTTGCCCAGGCAACACTAAATCCAACTAACAACAACAAACTAACGGATGGATACAAAACCTGTGGGAGCGGGCTTGCTCGCGAATGCGGTGTGTCATTCAACAATGATGTTGTCTGATCCAACGCCTTCGCGAGCAAGCCCGCTCCCACAGTTTTGATCGGTGCTGGGCTCAATCACTCGGGGTTTTCCGAAAACTCACCGCCAGCCGATTCCAGCTGTTGATCGTGGTCACGGCCATGGTCAGGTCGACCAGCTCCGCTTCGTTAAACTGCTCGCGCGCCTGTTGATACACATCATCCGGCACATGGCTCTCAGCTAACAATGTCACCGCCTCCGCCCAGGCCAGTGCCGCGCGTTCACGAGGATTAAAAAAACCGCTGTCACGCCACACTGCAATCGCATACAACCGCCGATCACTCTCCCCCGCTCGCCGGGCTTCGACCGAATGCATATCCGTGCAAAACGCACAGCCATTCAGTTGCGAGGCGCGGATCTTGATCAGTTGCAGTAACGGCTGTTCGATGCTCAAGTTGCTGGTCAGCGCCTCCATGGCAATCATCGCTTTCATCGCTTTGGGTGAAGCGCTGTAGTAATCCAGACGCGGGGACATGGCTTGATCTCGGCAGGCGCAATAAAGACTTCAAAGTAAGCGCCAAGAGGCTAGCGTTACAGCCCCAATTCCACGGAAAAGTGCCACACCAATAGCGGGCTCAACACAAACTCCTTGTAGGAGCTGCCGAAGGCTGCGATCTTTTGATGTTGCTTTCTAAGATCAAGAGATCGCAGCCTTCGGCAGCTCCTACAGGGGTTTATGCCAATTTCGGGTATTTGTGCTGCGCAACTTCTGCCAATCGCCCAACAGCGCTAATCTGGCGGGCACTTCACATTGCCTCGGAGCCACGTCGGTATGGAACTTCATGTCGTGATCAACGGCCGCAAGGATCTCGCCGGTCAGTTGTACCAACAGCTGCGCGGCGCCATCGAATCCGGGCGTCTGGCCGCCGGCACGCAATTGCCGCCCAGCCGCTTGCTCGCCGAGCAACTGGGGATCTCGCGCAAAACCATCTCCGACACCTACGCGCAACTGACCTACGAAAACTTCCTCACCGGCGTGATCGGCAAAGGCACCTACGTCAACGCGCGCCCCGCGCAGGCTCAGCGCAAGCAAAGTCACAGCGAACTGGCCAGCGCCGAGGTGATCGAGAGCTGGCGCAATCTGCCGGTATTCCTGCGGCACCCGACACTGGAAGGTTCGCTGCGTTACGACTTCATAGGCGGCGCCACCAGCAAGGGCCAGTTTCCGCAGGATGACTGGCGTCGCTGCGTCGCTCATGCGATGCGGCAGATGGCGCAGTCGAAAGGCTTTTACAGCGTTGCCGAAGGTTTGCCGTCGCTGCGCAACGCGATTGCCCGACACATCGCATTTTCTCGTGGGGTGAACTGTCAGGACGAAGACATCGTGGTCTGCAACGGCGCGCAGCAGGCGCTGGATCTGATCGCCCGTGTGCTGCTGCGTCCCGGCAGCCTAGTGGCGATGGAAGACCCGGGTTATCCGCCGGCTCGCCTGCTGTTCGGCACGCACGGCGCCACCGTGGTCGGTATTCCAGTGGATGCCGAGGGCATTCAGGTCGAACACATTCCCGAAGGCACGCGGCTGATTTACGTGACGCCGTCGCACCAGTTTCCGTTGGGCATGCCGATGAGTCAGGCGCGCCGCGAAGCCTTGCTGGTGCGTGCGCATGAGCTCGGCGCAATCATCATTGAGGACGACTACGACAGCGAGTTTCGCTACGAAGGCCGGCCCACTGATTCGCTGTACAACCTCGACCAGCGCGGTCTCGTCGCGTATGTCGGCACCTTCTCGAAAACCCTGCTGCCCGAGTTACGCCTGGGCTACGGAATTCTGCCGCCGGCGATCCTCGAAGCGGTGATCCGCGCCAAGCAGCTCACCGATTTGCACGCGTCCACCCTGCCGCAATGGGCGCTGGCCAAGTTCATCGCCGAGGGCTGTTTGCTCAAGCATATTCGCCGCTGCCACACGATTTATGCGCAGCGCCGCGAACGGATTCTGGCGCGCATGGCCAGCGATCTATCGCCTTGGCTTGATGCGGTGCCGGCCAGTGCCGGATTCCACATGGCGGTGTTTTGCAAAGTGCCGATCGACCTGCCGCTGGTGATCGAACTGGCGAAAAAGGTCGAAGTCGGTCTGTACGCGATCAATGGCTTTTATTACCAGCAGACGCCGCGTGATGGTTTGTACTTTGGCTTCGGCGCGATTGAGACGCTGGACATTGATATCGCCCTCGATCGCCTGCGCGACATTCTCCAGCAAGTCGCCTGAGCGATTGGCCTAACGGATTAACCGCCGATTGGTTATTGGTGATCGGCGGGGGCAGGCCTATTCTGCACAGGCGTTATCCCTCAATGAGCAGGATTCGTCCGGCCTGATTCAGGAGTGTGAGCAATGTCCAATGAAGTGATCAACACGGTGCAGGTGCAGGCTGCTGCCGGCCGCTCTGACGAGCTGGGCAAGCAACTGCAAAGGATCGTCGAAACCCTGCGGGAAACGCCGGGCTGCGATTCCTACCTGGTCGACCGCTGCCCCGAGGACAGCCATCGCTGGACGGTCAGTGCGCGCTGGCAGTCGGAAGCGGCGATGCAGGCGCATTTCAACCGGCCCGAAGCGCAGGGCTTTATAGACTTGATCGATAGCCGGCTGGCCAATAGTGTCGACTTCAACAGTTTCCCCATCGTCTGATCTGACGCCTTCGCGAGCAAGCCCCGCTCCCACATTTGAGATGCTCTCCACTGTGGGAGCGGGCTTGCTCGCGAAAGCGGTTTCCGGCCCACCGATAATTTCCCATAAACCCCGCCAATTGGTCACCCAATCTTCCCGAATATTGGCCGTTTGCTTGCCCCGCCCCTCGGACTACTGTGATTACCAACCACCCCCCAACCGGTAATCCACCATGAAAACCCTGCACCTTGTCGCTGCCGCCCTCGCTCTGGCCCTCTCCACCTCGGCCTTCGCCCACGACCCCTCGGAAAAAGTCACCGTACTGCAAGACCAGATGCTGAAAAACGCCCCCGGCAAAAAAGCCATGATGATCGAAGTCGACTACAAACCCGGCCAATCCTCCATTGCCCACAAACACGACGGCACCGCGATGGCCTACGTACTCGAAGGCGAAGTGATCTCTCAGGTGAAGGGCGAACAGGCGATCACCTATAAGAAAGGTCAGTTCTGGTACGAACCGGCCGGTTCCGAGCATTTGGTCTCGAAAAACGCCAGCCAAACCAAGCCAGCCAAGTTGCTGGTGTTCATGGTGCTGTCCCCGGATGAGCAAGTGCTGATTCCGCTGAAAAACTGATGGTTGTTTAGCCAGCCATAAATAAAAAGGCGCAAATTGCCGATTTGCGCCTTTTTATATCCCGATGCAATTAACCGGATCGGGTTACAGCAAATAAAACTATTCAATACAAAACCAGTCAGCAAATTGTCAGCTTATTTGCCGCGCGACGGGGGTAGTCTGAATTAACTGCCGTCACTGATGGCAACTTTAAACTTTCCGACTGATGTTGTTTCACGGGAGAAACACCATGAAACTTGCGTTCACCAGTATGTTGGCGATATCGGTTTTAGCCCTCTCCGCCTGTTCAGTGCCGACGGCGCCAAAAGCAGTCTCGTCTCTCGATACCCTGCTGCCGCATCCAACCGGTCGCAGTAGCGCCACTCAGGTAAAAAGCGGTCCCGGCGTGTCGCTCGGCGTGGTTTACAGCCCAAGCACCCAGAGCAACCGCGAATACCTGCGCGACTATCAAGCCAACGCCGGCACCGGTTTCGGCCAGAGCCTGCTGGTACAGCCGATCCACGACGCCTACGTCGCCAGCTCGAAACCGGACATGGCGGTGGAATGGGTCAACGCCTCCCTGCAACGCCAGTTCGGCTCGGTGACGGTGTATCCGGACATGCAAAGCCTGCGTGCAGCCAAACCGGATGTCACCGCAATCGTCGACACCCACAGCCAGCTAATCACCTCACGCAGCTCCGACATCAAGGCTGACGTGAGTGCCGATTTTTATGATGCGGGATTGAACTACATCGGCACGGCGAAAGGTTCAGAAGCGAAAGAACTGACCCCAGTGTGGGCGGACTTCAAACGCTCGGAAGAGATTGTTGCCGATATTAACCAGCAGCAGGACGTGCAAGTTCGGGCGCTGCAAAAGTTTGACCAATCGCTCAACAATTTAGTCGCACGGCCTGCGGATAAAGTGTCGATGCTTGATACTAAACCGGCTCAGAAGTTGTATTGAATGTAAGGGCCTCTTCGCGAGCAAGCCCCCTCCCACATTTGAAATTCGTACCTCCTGTGGGAGCGGGCTTGCTCGCGAAAGGGCCGCAATAGGCAACACAAAACTCGCAGACACAAAAAAGCCCCGGCATCTCACGATACCGGGGCTTTTTCATTCAGCGCTTACTTATGCCGTTTCAAGCTCGGCATTCGCAGTCGCCGCAGGCACTACCGCTTGCCCGCTCAACGCCAGATCCAGCAGTTCACGGTTGGCCACCGCGTACATGGCGTAGTCCGTGCCGCTCGCAGCGCGGATTTCCACCAGCATGGCGCGCCAGCGCGAGATCATGCTTTCGTGCTGTTCCATCCACAGCGCCAGACGTGCTTCCACGTCCAGTGTGCCGTCGCCCTGTTGCAGGACGGAGATGGTGATCGCGCGTTGCTGCCAGTCGACATCATCACGGAACGCTTCACGGGCCAGCGCTTGCCAGTTGTTTTCAACCGGCAGCGCGCTGATCTGTTGCAGGTACCAGGTGATGTCCAGCGCACTGCCCACGGCGAAGTAGGCTTTCGCCACTTCGGCAGGGTTCTGGCCAGTCACGTCGGAGGCTTCGATGATCGGCAGCAAGGTGTACAGGTGCGAGGTGCCCGCAACCATACGCGCCAGCAATTCCGGCACACCTGCTTCGACGTACGCCTGATAACGCGCCTGCCAGTTTTCACGGATTTCGCCGCTCAGCAGTTCGTCGAGTTTCAGGCCCAGCTCTTTCAGGTGCGGACCGAAATGCGCGACGTCACGGGCAGCGTTCTGCTCGTTGCGACGGGCACGCAGGAACCAGCGTGTAGCGCGGCGACCCAGACGCATCAGCTCGTCCATCAGCTCCAGCTGAACGTCAGCGGCAACCTGATAGTCCAGCGCTTCGATCTGACGGAACCAGTGCGGGAGGTGGAAGATGTCGCGCACGATCACATAAGCGCCAGCGACGTTCGCCGGACTCATGCCGGTCGACTCTTTGAGTCGTTGAACGAAGGTGATGCCCATGTGGTTGACCAGGTCGTTGGCGATCTGAGTGCTGACGATCTCGCGCTTCAGACGGTGGCGACGCATGGCTTCGGAGAACTTGCTGACCAGGGTCGGCGGGAACGCCGTTTCCATGTCGCGGGTCAGGTAATCGTCGTCCGGCACCAAGGAGCCCAACAGCTGCTCTTTGAGATCGATTTTGCTGTACGAGATCAGCACCGACAGCTCAGGACGGGTCAGACCGTGGCCTTCAGCTATGCGCTCGGCCAGTTGCTCTTCGGTCGGCAGGAACTCGATGGCACGGTCCAGCTTGCCACGGCCTTCCAGATCGCCCATCAGACGCTTGTACTCAGCGATGCGCGCATAAGCACGACGCGCCGCCAGCGACAGCGCCTGAGTCTGCTTGTAGTTGTTGCCCAGCACCAGATTGCCGACTTCGTCGGTCATGCTTGCCAGCAACTGGTTGCGTTGCTTGTCGGTCATGTCACCGGCCTGAACCACTTCGTTCAGCAGGATCTTGATGTTCACTTCGTGGTCGGAGCAGTCCACACCACCGGCGTTGTCGATGAAGTCGGTGTTGGAACCGCCGCCATTCAGACCGAATTCGACACGACCCAGTTGGGTCATGCCGAGGTTACCGCCCTCGCCCACGACTTTGCAGCGCAGCTCGTTGCCGTTTACGCGCAATGCATCGTTGGCCTTGTCGCCGACATCGGCGTGGCTTTCAGTGCTGGCCTTGACGTAAGTGCCAATACCGCCGTTCCACAGCAGATCCACCGGCGCCTTGAGCAAGGCGTTCAGCAGTTCGGTCGGGGTCAGTTTGTCAGCCTTGATGTCGAAGCGTTCCTGCATCTGCGGGGAGATTGCGATGCTCTTCGCGCTGCGCGAGAAGATACCGCCACCTTCGGACATGATGCTGGTGTCGTAGTCGGTCCACGCCGAACGCGGCAGGTCGAACATGCGCTGACGCTCGACGAAGCTGGTCGCCGGGTTCGGGTTTGGATCAATGAAAATGTGCAGGTGGTTGAAGGCAGCGACCAGTTGCAGCTTGTCTGACATCAACAAGCCGTTACCGAACACGTCACCGGCCATGTCGCCGACGCCGACAACAGTGATGCTGTCTTCCTGAACATTGATGCCGCGCTCGCGGAAGTGACGTTGTACGCCGACCCACGCGCCTTTGGCGGTAATGCCCATTTTCTTGTGGTCGTAACCGGCCGAACCACCGGACGCAAACGCGTCACCCAGCCAGAAGCCGTAGTCGATGGCGATGCCGTTGGCGATGTCGGAGAAGGTCGCAGTGCCCTTGTCCGCCGCCACTACCAGGTACGGGTCGTCATCGTCGTGGCGTACCACGTTCAATGGCGGCACCAGCGCGCCGTCTTTCAGATTGTCGGTGATGTCCAACAGACCGGAAATGAAGATGCGGTAGCAGGCGATGCCCTCAGCCGCGATCTCGTCACGGCTGCCGCCCAGAGGCAGGCGACGCGGCAGGAAGCCGCCCTTCGCACCCACTGGCACGATGACCGAGTTTTTCACTTGTTGAGCTTTAACCAGGCCGAGGACTTCGGTACGGAAGTCTTCTTCACGGTCGGACCAGCGCAGACCACCACGAGCGACGTTACCGAAGCGCAGGTGCACGCCTTCAACGCGTGGCGAATAGACGAAGATTTCGAACTTCGGCACTGGCTTCGGCAGTTCAGGGATCGCGTGCGGGTTGAACTTGAAGCTGAAGTACGACTTGTTCTGGCCGTTGGCATCAGTCTGATAGAAGTTGGTACGCAGGGTCGCTTTGATCAGGTCGAGGTAACGACGCAGGATGCGGTCTTCGTTGAGCACCTGAACGTCGTCCAGTGCGGTCAGAATCGCTTGTTCCAGACGCTGTTGCTTGTCTTCCAGATCGTCGTCGCTGAGTTTGCGCGCCAGATAGAAGCGGGTCTTGAACAACCGGGTCAGCTCGCGAGCGATGTCGGTGTGGTTGTTCAGGGTGCTGGCGATGTAACCCAGATCGAAGCCCAGACGAATCTGCTTCAGGTAACGGGCGTAAGCGCGCAGCAGTGCGACGTCGCGCCAAGGCAGGCCGGCGGTCAGCACCAGACGGTTGAACGCATCGTTCTCGGCATCGCCACGGACGATGTGGACAAAGGCGTCCTGCAGGGTGTCGTTGAGTTGCTGGATGTCGAGATCCAGACCTTCAGCGGCAGTGAAGGCGAAGTCGTGAATCCAGAACTCGCGGCCATTGGTGTGACGCAGACGGTACGGGAATTCACCCAGCACGCGCAGGCCGAGGTTTTCCAGAATCGGCAGCACGTCGGACAGCGCCAGCGGCGTGTCGGCGTGATACAGCTTGCAATGCAGCTCGCGTTGGCCGGAGACCTGGCCCAGCGGCTGATAGAAGCTCATCACCAGCGGATTTTTTTCGTTGAGGCTCAGCAGGTGCTGCATGTCGACCACGGCCGAATGCGCAGCGAAACGCTCGCGGTAGCCAGCCGGGAAGCCTTTCGGGAAGTCCGCCAGCACGTTGGTGCCGTGGGCTTCGCCGAAGCTTTCGACGGTCAGTGCGGCGTAGTCGTCCTGCCAGCTGCGGCAGGCTTGCACCACTTCTTTTTCCAGCAGCAGCGGATCGATGTCGAGACGGTTTTTCGGGTCGACACGCAGGATCAGCTGAACGCGAGCCAGCACGGACTCGGAGAAGAACGTCCAGAATTCGCAGTCGGAAGCCTTCAGGCGCTCCATCAGCACTTGCTGGATCTTCTGGCGAACTTCGGTGGAATAAATGTCGCGCGGCACGTAGGCCAGGCAGTAGCAGAAACGACCGTACGGGTCTTTGCGCAGGAACACGCGGATCTTGTTGCGTTCCTGGATCTGCACGATCGACATCACGGTGCTGAACAGCTCGTCGACCGGGGTCTGGAAGAGGTCATCACGCGGCAGCACTTCGAGTACCTGCGCCAGTTCCTTGCCCAAGTGAGCCTTGGACTGAAAGCCGGAGCGGTGTTCGATTTCGGCGACCTTGCGGCGGATGAACGGGATGACCCGCACGCTCTCGCCATACACCGACGAGGTGTACAGGCCCATGAAACGGTGTTCTTTGATGACTTTGCCGTCGGCGTCGATTTCACGGATCGACACGTAATCCGGGTAGGCCGGACGGTGCACACGGCTCGGGTGCGCAGCCTTGGCGAACGACAGCAGGGTCGGTTCGCGCAGGTAGTTCACCGCGTAGTCTTCGATGCGCAGGTCGTCGTAGGTCAGGCCGGTGCGCAGCAGTTTGGTCAGGCCAAGGAAGGAGTTCTGGTCGTACTCGATGTGGCCGCCATCGGCTTGATCGGTGACCACGAACTCTTCGTAGCCAAGGAAGGTGAAGTGGTTGCCCACCAGCCATTCCAGGAAGCTTTTGATTTCGTTCTTTTCTTCGGCATCGACGGCGAACGCGCTGTTGTCGAGTTTGGTGAGGATTTCCTGCACCTTGGCTTTCATCGGCTCAAAATCGGCGACCGCAACGCGGACTTCACCGAGAACCTGTTCCAGCTCTTTGCTCAGCACATTCAGTTCGGCCGCGTTGGCGCAGCGGTCGATTTCCAGGTACATCAACGACTCTTGCAGAATGCCGTCGCCCTGGGTGCCTTTCGGCAGGATTTCCAGCAACTCGCCCTTGCTGCCACGACGCACGCTGAGCACGGTGGTTTGCAGGGTGTGGATGCTGTAGCCGCGACGGTTCAGTTCGGTACGAACCGAGTCGACGAGGAATGGCAGGTCGTGGTGCAGGACTTCGACCGCTGTGTGGGTCGACTGCCAGCCATGACGCTCGTAATCGGGGTTGTAAACGCGCACTTGCGGTTGCGCGTGATCGAAGCGCTCAAGCAGGCGCCACGCAGAGAGAGTACAGCCAGCGAGGTCGGAGAGGCGACGTTGAGTCAGCTCGTCCAGAGAAATGATGCCGAAGAATTGTTCAGCGAACAGCGCCACTTGTGGCAGTGCCTGTTCACTGATGTGCTGCGCCAGTGCCGCTTGCAGTTGGTGCTGGAAGTCGGCTTTGCTGGCTGCGGTGAAGAACGCCATCTGTGGTACTCCGCTTAAGCTTGTTATTGATGGAAAGCGTCGCGTGCAACACCCCTTTCGGGGCTTGTGTCGCCCTGTTCCTGATTCTCGGGCAGAGGAAACAGGGGGACAGGTGGGTGAAGCTGGACGAGACACTCAGGTCACATTCACCTTCCATTGAATGGGCATCTGCAAAAGCGACTGCCAGGCTTGCCGACAATGCCTTTACGGGTGCTCATCCGTTGCGCAGCTTAATGGCTGCGACAATGTGTCTGCTTGCGGTGCTGCGACATATTCGTTCATAGGCAGGTAAATGAAGGCTTTCGCACCGGTAAACACTAGCAGCCGTGGCGGAAAACGACGGGGGGAATGCCCGGTTTTACGGGACATTCGTGCCAATCGCTGCCCCGTGGCGGCTACATATCCAGAAACGAAAACCCTCAGGGCCGTTCTATCGACCCTGAGCGTGGCATCCGGTTCAGCACTGGCTTTTGACACGGATCAGTCCGGCAACTCTTCGTAGGCCCGGAATTTGCTCACGGTGGCGCAGTCGTAGCACTGCATCTGCAGGGTCAATTTGTCCATGCTGGCGTCGATATTGCTGGAGTCGCACTCGCGGCAGAACAACTGCGGATAGTCGACCTGCGGTGCGGCGACCGGCGAACCGGTGAGAAACCGAGGCACAAACTCGTCTCGCCAGAACAGCCCCGGCGACTTGGCAAAACCGGCACCACTGTCTTTGAGCACGACGTCGTAAAGCAGGCGGGTCATGGCCGGCTGCGGCACGCGCGTATCGCGGTAGCTGTCCTTGCGCCAGTTCTCCGCCAACGCGAGCTGCGCGGTGCTCTGCATGTTGCGCGGAATGGTGTTGGAGGCGTGAGTGCGACCCTTGGAGTTGCCGGCGGCATAGAAATGCGCAGCGCTTTTCACCGCGACTCTGGCGAAGTAGTAGATCTGGCTGACCGAGAAGTTCTGCAGCAATGTGCCGATCACTGAGTCGGCGCGAGCTTCGGCGGTGAACGCCATACCGACCATATTGGCCTGCAGGTGAACGTATTGAATGGATTCCTCCCGCGCGAGCCTGAAGATCAATGCGTACAACTCTCGTTTCCACCCTGGCAGTACAGGCCCGGACAACTCTTCGTACAGGGCCAGATAGAGCATATCGCGCGTGCAGCGTACGCCTTCGTCCAGCGCGACATTGGCCCGCCAGTAAACGGCCGAATACGTGCTGATGCTGAACTCGTCGGCCCGATTGAACGCTCGAATGTCCGATGCCGTATCGACCTGCAACGCGCCCGCCTCGTGCAGACCTTTCACCAGTTCTTCACTGAATGCGTCGGTGGACGTGAGCTTTTCCCCTCTGAGTTCAGCATCAAGCGCGGCAATGCGTTCGCGTTCGCCTTGACCGCCGTCATCCAGCAACGCCAGCAGAGCAACTTTTTGCTGGAATCCAAGACTGGCAAAGGGCACCGGTGGGCTTGGCGTGCCGTAGCGCGCGGCCAGATCACTGCGGTCACGTTCGGCCTGATCGGCGAGTTGCTGCTTGCGCAGCCGGACACAGGCATCACAACCACACACGCTGCGCCGCGAGCCCGCACCGGCGGTGAAGTATTGATGCTCGCAATTCACACATTTGTAAGCACTGCGCAGGGAAACCGGAGTGCCACGGGAGGGTCGGTGCATCCACATCGGCAATTCACAATACGGGCATGTCAGGTCAGCACTGACGATCGGCGGCAGCACTTTCAATACACTGCGTACGGTATCCGGCAGTTTGTACTCGGCGATCAGGTCGGCGGTTTTTTCGCCGCTGAGGTAGCGCTGGTAAAGCTGTTCCACCTGTTCCTCGGACAGATGACTGATTTCTTGCGCCCATTGGAAATATCGCTTCATCAAAAGACATCCTTTTTTGCATGTTGGCCATCGCACTCCGTTGCGTTCGAACAGCAAAATCTGACGGCAAACATCCGCCAAAACAAGCGAAAAGGCCTCCAATTCACGCTATTTTTATTCTTCTCAAAAACCCTACGAGGCCAGCGGATTTTTCTTACTCGACTCTGGGAATAGTCTTTAAGAACAGCCCTGCATTCGACGATGTTTCAGCAGAAATTCCCTCAGGCTGGCAAAATCGCACTTTTTGCGCACTGTCTACCGCGTTAGCCCACCAGGAATTCCCCATGCAAATGACCACCGCCCTATTGATCGTCAACCCATGCGACGACGAAGAAGACAACATGGCCATGCTCTGCTGCCACAGCGACAAGGGCGACATGTTCCTGATGAGCCGCTATCCGGACGAGGATGAGCTGGAAATCACCCTGGACGGCGAGCCTTCGACGCTGGACGGCGTGAAGGTCACGTTGAGCTCGACGCTGCTGAAGATTGAAATCGGCGCGGCGGATGCTGATGCGCTGAATGGGGATGATGTGCTGGAGATCAGCTTTAACCCGGATATGGTTGATCTGGATGAGGTGGTGGAGACGTTGACGAATATTCTGGATGGGACGGGCACGTTTATTAACGAGGTTTGATGGCGTCCGGCAGGGCCTCTTCGCGGGCAAGCCTTGCTCCTACGTTTCGGTGCACGACAATCGATTGTAGGAGCAAGGCTTGCCCGCGAAGAGGACACCACCAACAACACCCTTCTGACAGACCGTCAGAGATCGCAGCCTGCGGCAGCTCCTACATTGGAATGCAATCACGTGTAGGAGCTGCCGCAGGCTGCGATCTTTTGCCCTTTTCTACAAAATGCCGTTAGTCGCCACCCCCCGCGATGGATTAAAGTAACGCCCCCAGCCCCGGCGTTATCCGAACGCCCGTGGCCACCCCTTTCCAGGAACAGTCACCGATGGAACATCGTGAAGCGCTGCTGGCGCTGCGAACCTTTCTTTCAACGCAGATTCTCGGCCAGGAAAAACTCATCGAGCGTTTGCTCATCGCCCTGCTCGCCGACGGCCATATGCTGGTCGAGGGCGCCCCGGGTCTGGCCAAGACCAAAGCGATCAAAGAACTCGCCGAGGGCATCGAAGCCCAGTTCCATCGCATCCAGTTCACCCCTGACCTGCTGCCCGCCGACATCACCGGCACCGAGATCTATCGCCCGGAAACCGGCAGTTTCGTGTTCCAGCAAGGGCCGATCTTCCACAACTTGGTGCTGGCGGACGAAATCAACCGCGCGCCGGCCAAGGTGCAATCGGCGCTGCTCGAAGCCATGGCCGAGCGTCAGGTCAGCGTCGGCCGCAGCACCTACGAGCTGTCGCCGCTGTTTCTGGTGATGGCCACGCAGAACCCGATCGAGCAGGAAGGCACCTACCCGCTGCCGGAAGCGCAGCTCGATCGTTTCCTCATGCACGTAAAAATCGGTTTCCCGGATGCCGCCGTCGAACGCCGCATCCTCCAACAGGCCCGTGGCGAAGCGCTGAATGGCGAGACCAAGCCCGAGCGCCGGGTCAGCCAGCAGGCGATCTTCGCTGCACGCAAGGAAATTCTCGGTCTGTACATGGCCGATGCCGTGGAGGAATACCTGGTGCAACTGGTCATGGCCACCCGTACGCCGGCCAAGTTCGATCCGGAAATGGCCGAGTGGATTGCTTACGGCGCCAGCCCACGCGGCTCGATTGCTCTTGACCGCTGCGCCCGCGCCCACGCCTGGCTGGCCGGTCGCGACTTCGTCAGCCCGGAAGACATTCAAGCGGTGCTGTTCGACGTGTTGCGTCACCGCATCATCTTGTCGTTTGAAGCCGAAGCCGCCGGCATCGATCAGGATCGGGTGGTGCAGCGGATTCTCGACGTCGTAGCCGTCGCTTGACCCCCATGAACGCCCCCCAGCCTTCCCAACCGGGCATCCGTGTCAGCCTCGCCGAGCTGATCGAGATGCGTCACCGGGTGCGCGAAGTGCAGCTGTTTTCCACGCCGAGTCAGCGCAGCCCGCTGATCGGCCTGCATCACTCGAAATTCCGTGGTCGCGGTGTCGACTTCGATCAAGTGCGCGTGTATCAGGCCGGCGACGACGTGCGCACCATCGACTGGCGCGTGACCGCTCGCACACAAGAGCCGCACACCAAGCTGTTCCATGAAGAACGCGAACGGCCGATTTTCATCATGGTCGAGCAAAGCACGCGGTTGTTTTTCGGCTCGGGGCTGATGTTCAAATCGGTGTTGGCCGCACAAGTCGCGGCGCTGATCGGCTGGGCCGCGCTCGGCCACAACGACCGGGTAGGTGGGCTGGTGTTCGGCGACAACGAGCACTACGAAATCAAACCACGGCGCAGCAAGCAGAGCCTGCTGCAATTGCTCAACCGTTTGGTCAAGGTCAATCAATCGCTGCACAGCGAACGTGAGCCGGATCGCGATGCCTTCGGCGTGGCCCTGCGCCGCGCCCGCGAAGTGCTGCGCCCCGGCAGTCTGGCCATTGTGATTTGCGATGAGCGCGCGCTGTCCGACAGCGCCGAGCAACAACTGAGCCTGTTAGCACGTCATTGCGACCTGCTGATGCTGCCGATTTCCGATCCACTCGATCACGCCCTCCCCGCCGCCGGCCTTTTACGATTCGCCGAACGTGGCGCACAACTTGAGCTCGACACGCTGAATTTTGATTTGCGCCAAACCTATCGCGCGCAGGCCGAAGCGCGCATCGCTCGCTGGGAATTGCTCGCACAGAAGTTGCGGGTGCTGCTGATGCCGTTGAGCACGCAGAGTGAAATGGTCGAACAGATGCGCGAATTCCTCAACCCGCAGCGTCCGGGGAAAGGTCGATGAACGAACTCGACCAATTGCAACCGCTGATCTCGCCGCCGCCGATTGCTTTTTGGCCTCCGGCGCCGGGCTGGTGGTTATTACTGCTGTTATTGCCGCTGCTCGGTTACGCCGTATGGCGCCTGCGCCGTTTCATTCCCATGAAGAAACGCCCGATCGTGCGCGCTGAACAGCCACTCGATCCGGTGCGCGTCGCTGCCCTCGCAGAACTGGCGCAGATGCCCAAACCCTACGACGGCGCCCCGGCCGGCGCGTGGCTGCAACAGGTCAATGGCCTGCTCAAACGCCTGTGTCGCAACCATTATCCCTACAGCCAGAGCCACACCCTTAATGGCCGAAAGTGGCTGGCGTTCCTCGACAACCGTTGCCCCGCCGCTGGCCTGACGCGCTGGATGGTGCTGGTCGAAGGCGCGTACAAACCGGAATGCAAACTCGACGACAAGGCCATCGCCGGCCTGACGCAAGCCGTCGACACGTGGATTCGCAAACATGTTTGAGTTCGCCTGGCCGTGGATTTTTCTGCTGTTACCGCTGCCGTGGCTGATGCGCCTCGTATTGCCGGTGGCCGACAGCGGCGAACCGGCGCTGAAAGTCAGCTTTCTGTCCGACCTCGAAGGCCTCGCCCGCCGTCGTGCCCGCGCCAATTTGCCTGCGTGGCGCCAGCAAGCGCCGTTCATGTTGTTGTGGTTGCTACTGCTGACTGCCGCTGCGCGCCCGCAATGGCTGGGCGAACCGTTGCCAATTGCCGCCAGTGGCCGAGATTTGTTGGTGGCGGTGGACGTGTCCGGTTCGATGGATTTTCCCGACATGCAGTGGCAGGACGAAGAAGTCAGTCGCCTGTCCTTGGTGCAGCATCTGCTCGGTGACTTCCTGGAAAGCCGTGACGGCGACCGGGTCGGCCTGATCCTCTTCGGCAGTCAGGCCTACCTGCAAGCGCCGCTGACCTTTGATCGCCACACCGTGCGCGTCTGGCTCGATGAAGCGCGGATCGGCATTGCCGGCAAGAACACCGCCATCGGCGACGCCATCGGTCTGGGCCTGAAACGCTTGCGCATGCGTCCAGCACAAAGCCGTGTGCTGATTCTGGTCACCGACGGCGCCAACAATGGCGGCGAAATCGATCCGTTGACGGCGGCAAAACTGGCGGCCAGTGAAGGCGTGAAGATTTACCCGATCGGCATCGGCGCCAATCCTGAGGACAGCGGTTCGACCGGCCTGCTCGGCGTCAATCCAAGCCTGGATCTCGATGAGCCGGCGCTCAAGGAAATCGCCGAAGTCACCGGCGGGCAATACTTCCGCGCGCATGATGGCCAGGAACTGCAAGCGATCAAGGACACCCTCGACCAGCTCGAACCGGTGACCCAACAACCGACCCAGGCACGTCCTGCGCAAGCCTTGTATCACTGGCCGCTGGCGTTGGCGCTGTGGTTGAGCCTGTTGTTGGTTGCCCGCGAATTGTGGCCGGACAACCCGCTGCAACGCCTGTTCAACAAGGAGCTTAATCTGCAAAGTCCGCTGCCTGACTGGCGCGAGCGTCTCAAACGCCTGCGTCTGCGGAGGCGTCGATGATTGCCCTCTGGCCGCACTGGTTCCGTCCGTGGTGGTTGCTGCTGTTGCCGCTGCTCGGCTGGCTGATCTGGCAACTCTGGCACCGGCAAAAACGCGCCGGACGCTGGCAGATGATTCTGCCGCCGGCGTTCCACGCCACCCTGCTCAGTGGCGGCAGCGGTCGCGACAGCAAACTGCCGTGGGTGGCCCTTGGCGTGGCGTGGCTGCTGACGATTCTCGCGTTGCTCGGGCCGAGCTGGGAGCGCGTCGAACAGACCAGCCAAAAACCCGCCGATCCGTTGGTGATCGTGCTGGAACTGACCCCGGAAATGCTCGCCACCGACTCACCACCGACGCGACTGGAACAAGCGCGGCGCAAGGTGTTCGACCTGTTGCAGGCGCGCAGCGATGCGCAGACCGCGATCGTCGTTTACGCCGGCAGCGCCCACACGCTGGTGCCGCTGTCGGATGATCTGGCGACCAGCCGCAATCTGCTTGATGCACTCAAGCCGTCGCTGATGCCGGAAAGCGGCCATCGCGCCGATCTCGCCGTCGCCAAAGCGCTGGACTTACTCAAACAAGGTGCACTCGGCCAAGGGCGGATTCTGCTGGTTGGTTCGTCACTGAGCGAAGATGAACGGCAAGGCATTCGCCGGGCGCTCAACGGGCAATCTGCGCAGCTGTTGATGCTCGGTATCGGCACCGCCGAAGGCGCGCCGATTGCGCAGGAGGACGGCAGTTTCCTCAAAGACGAACAAGGCGCGATCCGTGTGCCGCAACTCGACAGCCCGGGCCTGGCGGCATTCATTAATAGCGTCGGCGGTGACTACCACGCGGCGCGTCTGGATGAAGCCGATCTCGGCGCACTCGGCCTGCTCAACGGCCCGCGCAGTTTGCGCAGCGATGGCCAGACCGTGCGCCTCGACACGTGGGCTGATCAGGGTTATTGGTTGCTGCTGCCACTGCTGCTGCTCGCGGCCTGTGCCGGGCGGCGTGGCTGGCTGTTTTGCCTGCCGCTGCTGTTCTGCCTGCCGCAGCCGAGCTACGCTTTTGACTTCGAAGACTTGTGGCTGCGCCCCGATCAGCAAGGCCTGCACTTGCTCAAACAGAAACGCCCCGCCGAAGCCGCAGAACATTTTGACGATCACCAGTGGCAAGGGGTGGCGTTGTACGAGGCCGGCGACTACAGTGGCGCCGCCCAGCGTTTTGCCGAAGGCAGCGATGCCCGCGCCCACTACAATCGTGGCAACGCTTTGGCGAAAAGCGGTGAGCTGGACGCGGCGATCGACGCCTATGAACAGGCGCTGGAGCTGCAACCGGATCTGCGTCCGGCACAGACCAACAAGGCGCTGGTGGAAAATCTGCTGAAGCAGAAAAGCACCCCGCCACCGGTCGATCCGGAAAGCCAGCAGCCCGAACAGAATCTGCCGGGCGGTGAACCGCCGCCGCCGACCGCGCCGCCACCAGCGGTGAAAAGCGAAACCCAGAGTGAGGCGCAATCCGGCGAGTCTGCCAGTGAACCGCCGCCGACCACACCGCCGCAGCCAGGCCCGAATGAGGTGCCGGGCAGCAACGATGAGGAAGAGGAAACCAACACCGTGCCAACGCTGCGCCCGACCGAGGACAACCTTGAAGGCGAGCAACGTCAGGCACTGGAACAATGGCTGGGCAAAATCCCGGACGATCCGGGCGAACTGCTGCGACGCAAATTCTGGTACGAACAGCAACAACATCAGGATCAGGAAAACACTCGATGACCCGCTTCACCGCTCTCTTGCTGCCCCTGCTGCTCTGCACGACCGCCAACGCGGCCGAGCTGATCGCCAGTGTGGATCGCAGTCGCCTGAATTCCGGCGAGACGGTCGAGCTCACCCTCGAAATCAGCGACGTCACCCAGTTCGGCAAACCCGACCTGACCCCGCTGGAGCCGCTGTTCGAAGTGCGCGGCACGCGGCAGGTCAACCAGCTCAATACCCTCAACGGCGACAACCGCGCGACCACACGCTGGATCATCACGTTGCTGCCGAAAGAGAACGGCAGCGTGGTGATTCCCTCGCTGCAAATGGGCGAGGTGCAGAGCCAGCCGATCACCGTGCAAGTGGTCGAAAGCGACACCCGCGAAGACAAAAACAGCCTTGATCCGGTGTTTATCGAAGCGAGTCTCGATCAGTCCAGCGTGTATGTGCAGGCGCAGGCGATCCTCACCGTGCGCGTCTACCACTCGGTTTCGCTGTACGACGACAGCAGCCTGTCGCCGCTGCAAATCGTCGATGCGCGGGTTGAGCAGCTCGGCGACACGCGCACCTACGAGAAAGACATCAACGGTGTGCGCCACGGCGTCATCGAAATGCGCTACGCGATCTATCCGCAGCACAGCGGTTTGCTGACGATCACCCCGCAGACCTTCAGCGCCACGCTGGTCGACACGCAACCGGCCCAGGACACCAGCCCACAAGGGCCGAAGCCGGGCAAACTGATGCGCGTCACCTCTTCGGAAATCCCGCTGACGGTCAAGCCCAAACCGCTGACTTATCCTGCCGATGCGCCATGGCTGCCGGCACGCAGCCTGAGCCTGAGCGAGAGCTGGAACCCGGAGCCGGAGCACACGCAGATCGGCGATTCGCTGACCCGCAGCCTGACCCTGAAAGTCGAAGGTCTGGCCGCCTCGCAATTGCCCGCCCTGCCCGCCACCGACGTCAACGGCCTGCGCCGCTACCCCGATCAACCGGTGCTGAGCAATCAAAGCAACGACCGCGGCATGATCGGCAGCCGTGAAGAACGCGAAGCACTGGTGCCGAGCCGCAGCGGCTCGATCGACCTGCCGACGGTGGACGTGGTGTGGTGGAACACCTTCGAAGATCATCTGGAACACAGCAGCCTGCCGGCGCGCACCCTGCAAGTCGCCAATAACCCGAGCCTGCAAGTCGACACGCCGACGGGCAATCTGCAACCTGGGATTGTCGATAACGACACGCTGTGGTGGTGGAAACTCAGCACGCTGATACTGGCCTGCACCACCCTGCTCGGATTTGGTCTGTGGTGGCGAGCGCGCTGGCAGCCGGCGATCCTGCGCGCCGCACAAACCGGCCCTAGCCCGCGCACCTTGCTCGACGACATCAAACGCGCGAGCCAGGCCAATGACCCGCAGGCAACGCGGCAGGCGCTGGATGCCTGGGCGCGTCAGCAGCCGGAGACGCTGGCGGACATGGCGGCGCGGTTTGTGCCGTTGTCGGATGCGCTGGATGGGCTCAATGGCGCCTTGTATAGCGAAACCGGGCAGCATTGGCAGGGCGAGGATTTGTGGCGAGCAATCCGCGCAATTCCGACCGCCGAGCGCGTGCACGACCCGGTGGGCGACAGCGGCTTGCCACCGCTCTACCCCAAATAACCCCCTCTCTAGAATGTAGGAGCCGCCCCCTGTGGCGAGGGGATTTATCCCCGTTCGGTTGCGCAGCAGCCGCAAAATCAGACCATGCGGTGTGTCAGGCATATTGAGTTGCAGGATTTGGGGCCGCTTCGCAGCCCAGCGGGGATAAATCCCCTCGCCACAGGGTTCCCTTTCTAACCTGCATCTCCATTCCAACAGACTGACTTCGACCACAGGGTGTGGTTTTGCCAGTAAACTCTCCCCCTCTTTCGCCGCCTCTTCATTCCCGCGCGGCCATCATCTTTTTTTGTTGCGGAGTCCGCCTTGCGTCTGTTTCACACCTCCGACTGGCACCTTGGGCAAAACCTGCATGGTCAGGAGCGCGATTTCGAGCACGCCTGTTTTCTCGAATGGCTGCTGCGCCAGCTGAAACTGGCGCAGCCGGATGTGCTGCTGATTGCCGGTGACATCTTTGACACGGTCAATCCGCCGGTCAAAGCCCAGGAATGCCTCTACGATTTCATCGTCAACGCCCACGAGCAGCAGCCCTCGCTGACCATCGTGATGATCGCCGGTAACCACGATTCCGGCTCGCGCATCGAACTGCCCGCGCCGTTGATGCGCCGCTTGCGCACCCATGCGCTGGGTCGCGTGCTGTGGCTGGATGACGGCCAGCTCGATTCCGAACGTCTGCTGCTGCCATTGCCGAACGCCAAAGGCGACATCGCCGCGTGGTGCCTGGCGCTGCCTTTTCTGCGCCCGGCCGAAGTCACCGGTGCACACCTGGGCGACAACTATTTGCGCGGCATCGGTCAGGTGCACGAATGGCTGATCGAAGCGGCCAACGCCAAACGCCAACCAGGTCAGGCGCTGATCGCCATCAGCCACGCGCATATGGCCGGTGGCTCGGTCTCTGAAGACTCCGAGCGCAGCCTGATCATCGGTAACGCCGAAGCGCTGCCTGCCAGCCTGTTCGGGCCAAGCATCAGCTACGTCGCCCTCGGCCATTTGCACAAGCCGCAGAAGGTCAACGGTGAGGAGCGCATTCGCTACAGCGGTTCGCCGATCCCGTTGTCGTTCTCGGAGATCGGTTATCAGCATCAGATTCTCGACGTCACGCTTGATGGCGAAACCCTGGTCAGCGTCGAGCCAAAACTGATCCCGCGTTCGGTCAACCTGCAACGCATCGGCCCGGCACCGCTGGCCGAGATTCTGCTACAACTGGCCGACCTGCCGAACATCGACCTGCTCGCTGAAACCCAGCGCCAGCCGTGGCTGGAAGTGCGTGTGACCCTCGACGAGCCGCAGCCGGATCTGCGCCATCAAGTGGAAAACGCTCTGCAAGGCAAAGCCGTGCGCCTGGTGCGCATCGCTGCTGAATACGCCGGCAAGCGTGGCGCTGACGGCGAGGAGGATGGCACCGCGCTCATCGAACTCGATCAACTCACCCCGCAGGAATTGTTCAGCCGCGCCTGGCTCGACAACTATGGCAACGAGGTCGATGAACAAACGCTGAAGGACTTCGCCGAACTGCTGCAAGACGTGCAACTGGAGGGCGAGCAGCCATGAAAATTCTCGCCATTCGTTTGAAAAACCTCGCTTCGCTGGCCGGGCCGTTCGAGATCGATTTCACCGCTGAACCGCTGGCCAGCGCCGGTTTGTTCGCGATTACCGGGCCGACCGGCGCCGGTAAAAGTACCCTGCTCGACGCCTTGTGCCTGGCGCTGTTCGGCGCTGTTCCGCGCCTGAACAACACCGGCCGTGACGCCAAAGTCCCGGATGCTGATGGCGAGATCGCCACCGGTGACCCGCGCACACTGCTGCGTCGCGGCACCGGTGAAGGTTATGCGGAAGTGGATTTCGTCGGTGTTGATGGCCGTCGCTATCGGGCGCGCTGGGAAGCCAACCGCGCCCGCGAGAAGGCTGGCGGCAAGTTGCAGGCCAGCCGTCAGAGCCTGCGTGACATCGATCAGGATCAACTGCTCGCCAGCCAGAAAGGCGAATACAAAACCCAACTGGAAGCCGCACTCGGCCTGAACTTCGAACAGTTCACCCGTGCCGTGCTGCTGGCGCAGAGCGAGTTCAGCGCGTTCCTCAAAGCGGACGACAACGATCGCAGCGAACTGCTGGAAAAACTCACCGACACCGCGCTGTATACCCGCCTCGGCCGTCGCGCATTCGACAAGACCAAAGAGGCCCGCGAAGCGCACAAGCTGTTGCAGGATCAGGCCACTGGCGTTACCCCGCTGGCACCCGAAGCGCGCGCCGAACTGGATGAGCATTTCAACGCTGCACAGCAGCAACTCAAGTTGCAGCAGGCGCAATTGAAGCAACTGGAGCAGCAACACAGTTGGCTCAAGGATTTGCGTCTGTTGCAGGACGCGCAGCAAGCCGCCAGCGAGCAATTGCGCAGCGCCCAGCAACAATCGGAAGCGCTGGCCGGCGAACGCATCAAGCTGACGCGTCTGGAACAACTCGGCCCGCAACGGCACCAGTTCGCCCGCAAAACCGAACTCGATGCGTTGTTGACGCCGTTGGCCGCGCAGATTGCCGAGCACACCCGCCAGCACGCCGAACTGACTGAACGTCAGACGCAACTCGAGCAGAATCTTGAGGCCACCAAAGTCGCACTGACCGAGGCGCAGCAACGCCAATCTGAAAACGCGCCGTTGTTGCGTCAGGCCTTCGAAGAGCAAAGCACCCTCGCCCGTCTGGCCAAAGATGTGGCCGCGAGCGCTGAGGCCAAAGCCACTGCGCAACAGGCCTGCACCGACGGCCAGAGCGCTATTCAAGCCTTGCAGGAAAAGCAGGGCCAGGTCGCCGAACGCTTGCAACGCATCGCCGCTGAGCTGGAACAAAGCGCTCATCTGGCGCCACTGAGCGATGCGTGGAATGCCTATCGCGATCGCCTGCAACAGCTTATGTTGATTGGTAATCGCCTGAACAAAGGTCAGGCCGAACTGGCTAACCTCGAACAAAACGCCACGCGTAGCGCTGAAGAATTTGCCAGCCAGAAGCAACAACTCGAAGTGCTGTTCAAAGAGGCAGGCGCCGAACCGGATGCCGTCGCCGAGCAGATCGGCATTCTCGGTACGCTGTTGCAGGACAACCGCAAACAACTGCGCGCTTTCGAAGACCTGTCGCGCTTGTGGGCCACTCAACAGGATCTGGACAAGCGCGGCGCCGAGTTGCAACAACGCCAGCTCAACGCGCAGCAGGAGCGTGAGCGCCTGACGCAGGACGGCGTCAAAACCAAAGCTGAGCTGACCGTCGCCGAGCAAACCCTCAACGTCACCCGCGAACTGCTTGAACGGCAGCGTCTGGCGCGCAGTGCCAGTGTCGAAGAGTTGCGCGCGCAGTTGCAGGACGATCAACCGTGCCCGGTGTGTGGCAGCAATGAGCATCCTTATCACCAGCCGGAAGCGCTGCTGCAAAGCCTCGGTCGCCACGATGAAAGCGAACAGGCCAACGCTCAGCTAGTCGTCGATCAGCTCAAGGAAAAACTCAGTGAACTGCGCGCCGACGTCGGCGCTGTCATTGCTCAGCAGAAAGAACTGCTGCAACAACAAGAGCAACTGGCGAACCAGCAACAGGCCCTCGCGCCGAGCCTCGACGCGCATCCGCTGTCCGCGCAGTTGTTGAATCAGGACGCCGACAAACGCGACGCTTGGCTCATGCGCCAGAACGAGCAATTGAACCAGAGCATCACGCAGGACGAACAGCGCCAGAGCGCCCTGCTCACCCTGCAACAGGATGCCGCGCGGTTGACTCAACAATTGCGTCAGGCGGAAACCGCGCATCAACAAGCCGCGCAGCACTTGAGCAATCAACAGCGCGAACTGAGCAGCGACCGTCAGCGTCTCGACGAAGAGCTGACGGCGTTCGGCCCTCTCCTACCGGCCGAGACCCTTGAAGCCCTGCGCCTAGAGCCGGCGGCGACGTTTATGCAGCTTGACCGGCAGATCGCCGAGCGTCTGACGCAACTCGATCAGCAAAAGGAAGAACTGAGCGAACAGCAGCAACGGCAGCAGACGCTGGATAAAGAACAGGATCGTCAGCAGACCCGCGCGCAGCAGGCACAAACCGCTGAACAGCAGTTCAATGCGCTGGCCGAGCAACAGCAACTGTGCCAGCAGAAACTGGCGCAATTGCTCGGTGAGCACAGCAGCGCCGAACAGTGGCAGCAGCAACTGGAACAGGCTGTGGAACAGGCGCGCGCCGCCGAAACCAGTACTGCGCAAGAACTGCAAAGTGTGCGCACGCAGCTTGTGCAAATCGCCGCCGAACTCAAAGCGCAGCAACAACGTTTGCAGGCTCTGGAAAGTGAAGACAAGGATCTGGCCAGCAAGATTGCCGACTGGCGCGCTCGTCATCCGGAGCTGGATGACGGTGGCCTCGAAGATCTGTTGCGGGTTGACGACGCGCAACTCGCTGAACTGCGCCAACGCTTGCAGCAAAACGAAAAAGCCATCGAGCAAGCCAAAGTGCTTTTGCAAGAACGTGACGAGCGCTTAGCCGCGCATCAAGCTCAGCACAACGGCAATCTTGATGCCGAGCAACTCGCCACGGCCCTGACGGATTTGCAGAACCAGTTCAACGTCAGCGAGCAGCAATGCGCTGAACTGCGTGCAGAACAGGTCGAAGATCAGCGCCGGCAGAATGCCAATCAGGCCTTGGCGCAGCAGATTGCTGATGCCTACGCCGAGTATCAGCGTTGGGCGCGGCTCAGTGCGCTGATTGGCTCGGCCACCGGCGATACGTTCCGCAAGATCGCCCAGGCCTACAACCTCGATTTGCTGGTGCATCACGCCAACGTGCAACTGCGCCAACTGGTCAAACGCTATCGCCTGAAACGCGGCGGCAGCATGCTCGGCTTGTTGGTGATGGACACCGAAATGGGCGATGAACTGCGCTCGGTGCATTCGTTGTCTGGCGGCGAGACGTTCCTGGTATCGCTGGCGTTGGCGCTGGGTCTGGCGTCGATGGCGTCGAGCACGCTGAAAATCGAATCGCTGTTTATCGACGAAGGTTTTGGCAGCCTCGATCCGGAGTCGCTGCAACTGGCGATGGATGCGCTGGATGGTTTGCAGGCGCAGGGCCGTAAGGTCGCGGTGATTTCCCATGTACAGGAAATGCACGAACGGATTCCGGTGCAGATTCAGGTGCAGCGTCAGGGCAATGGTTTGAGCACCCTGGAGGTGAAATGAACACGCTGTATTCCTTCCGCCGCTGCCCGTACGCGATGCGCGCGCGGATGGCCCTGCGTTATTCGGGCGTGCCGGTGGAGATTGTCGAGGTCAGCCTTAAAGCCAAACCGGCGGAGATGCTGGCGATCTCGCCGAAGGGCACGGTGCCGGTGCTGGATGCGGATGGTCGGGTGATTGATGAGAGCCTGGAAATCATGCGCTGGGCGCTGGCGCAGAATGATCCGCAGGGTTGGTTGCTTGACGGCGATTCGCGGATTGCCGAGTTGATCGAGGCGAATGATCAGGGGTTCAAGGTTGATTTGAATCGCTACAAGTATGCCGAGCGGTATCCGGAACAGCCAATGGAGGTTTATCGGGCTCAGGGCGCGGTGTTTTTGCAGCGGTTGGAGGGGTTGTTGCAGGATCGCGATTATTTGCTGGCTGATCATCCGAGCCTGGCGGATATCGCCCTGCTGCCGTTTGTTCGGCAGTTCGCGCATGTCGATCGCGAGTGGTTTGCGCAGACGCCTTACCCGCGTCTGCAGGCCTGGTTGAACAACTTCCTCGAGTCCGACCTCTTCACCTCGATCATGAAGAAGTAACCCTCAACTTCCTGCCTGATTGATCATTCCCAAGCTCCGCGTGGGAATGCCTCGAGGGACGCTCCGCGTTCCAATTGGACGCAGAGCGTCCGGGGCTGCATTCCCACGCAGAGCGTGGGAACGATCAACCCTGTGGTGAGGGGATTTATTGTGGTGTCTAGGCAAGCGCATTGCACATCCCAAGCGCCATGCAATCCACTTCGAAAGGCCCAAGGAAATCCGCCGAAACCTTCACCGGCGGATTCCCCGCCATCAGCCCCAGGGTATTCGCCCGTTCAATGTTGTGCGCAATGCTGTGATTGGCCTCTATGGCCCGCGCCAACCCGCCCACCGAACCCTGACCCATCCCTAATAACGAAGCGCCGTTAGTCATGACCGCCAGACTGGCGATGACCCAAAGTCTGTAGCCTTTCATGCGCCGCCGACTCCTGCGAGTTCAGCCCGGTCGACCATCACGCTCTGCGAGCGGACTTCAAACTGAATGCCGGGATGGGCGACGTCGATCGGTGCGTCGAAGCGGTGCTCCATCTGCGAGGCGATGCTGACGACCAGTACAACGGCCAGGTAAAGACCGATGGCCAGGTAGGCGCCGCGTTTGGCTGAAGTGATGATTGCGCTGGCCATGGTGTTCTCCCGTGGGCATGTTTCGATGACCACAGAATCGATCAAAACAGCACGGGCAACCACTCAGGGTTTTACATAGTGAACATCAGCTGCGTTGATTATTTAGCCGGTCTATTTGCGCGTTTGAGAAAACCTATGACCGTGCTTCACGCACACGGGGGCGACGGTCTTTACGGATCGTTCCCACGCTCTGCGTGGGAATGCAGCCCGTGACGCTCCGCGTCACTGGACGCAGAGCGTCCCTAGAGGTATTCCCACGCAGAGCGTGGGAACGATCAAACCACACGCGCACAAACATGTAGGAGCTGCCGAAGGCTGCGATCTTTTGACGTTTAAGATCAAAAGATCGCAGCCTTCGGCAGCTCCTACAGGAGATCGTGTGAATCCCCCGAATGGTGCGGAGGCAGAATGGGACTTTCAGTGTTGGGCTTTGTGATCCAGAGCAGCGTAGAAGTTGGCGCTCTGTTGCAGGTATTTTTGGGTGTAGCTCTGGGTGTGGGATTTTTTGCTGTTGATTTCAACGTTGGCGCTGGCTGGCAGCACAACGGTGGCGGAGATGGCGGAAGCGGCGATAACAGAGAAGAGATTGAAGTTCATGGCGGTAACCCTCGTGTTCGGTTGGCTTGATTGCCCGGTTGGGCTGTGAAGCAAACTTAACGCTCGACGGTTACTCGCCTGAAATGCTTTGTAGCATTACCGAATATCAGCGCGATTGATACAAAGAGACAGGCCCCGTAAACCGGGGCCTGTGGCTTATTGTCGCACCATAAACTTCAGGTCGCTCGGGGCGTCCATTGGCAGTTTCTGCACGGTTTTGCCGAGCAGACCGGTCTTGCTGTCGCGTTCAACGACAACAATCTGGTTGCTCTTCTGGTTGGCGATCAGCAGGAACTTGCCGCTCGGATCGAGGCTGAATTCGCGCGGATGATCACCTTCCACCGAACGCTTTTGCAGCTCTTTGAGCTGGGCGGTCGCCGGATCGATGCTGAACACCACCATCTGATTCGCGGTGCCACGGTTGCTGACATAGAGGAACTTGCCGTCCGCCGAGGTGTGCAGCGCCGCGCCGGCCTTGTCCGAGGTCGGTTGACCGGCGGCCAGATCGACCAGTTGGGTTTGCTTCAGCACGCCATCGTTGTAATCGAACACCGCGACCTGCGCACTCATTTCCATGGTCAGCCAGGCATGTTTGCCGTCAGCACTGAACAGCAAATGACGTGGGCCGCTGCCGGCTGGCATGGCGACGAACGCGGTTTTCGCTGGGGTCAGCGGCAGATCAGGGTTGGCTTTCGGGTCGAATTGGTAGATGAAGACCTTGTCGGCGCCCAAGTCATTGGAGAACACGTAGCGACCGTCCGGCGAGGAAATCGTCGAGTGCACGTGGTTCGACGCCTGACGCTCCGGGTTGACCCGGCTCGCCGGGTGCGCGCTCATTTGCACTACCGGTTTCAGCTTGCCGTCAGCACCGACGGGCAACACCGCCAGGGTTCCGCCCGGATCTTCCACCACCGAATAGTTGCTGACGAACAAGTGGCTGGCGTCGCCGCTGAGGCTCGAATGGGTCGGCTCGTTGCCCAGGCTCTGTACTTGATTGATCAGGGTCAGCGCGTGGGTTTTCGGATCGATCGAATAGCTGCTGACGCGGCCGACCGGGTCTTTCTGGCCCGGGCCGTTTTCATTGACCACGAACAGGCGATGCTGGTCTTTGGACAGGGTCAGCCACGACGGGTTTTCGCTCTTCACCACTTGCAGCGGCTTGGCGTCGATCTGGCCAGTGGCGCTGTCGAAATTCATTCGATAGATGCCCTGGCTGGTGCCGGCGGTGTAAGAACCGACCAACAATTGAAAGCTTTCTGCCGATGCCGTGGACAGGCCCATGGCACCTACGCTGCCGGCCATCAGCAGTGGCCAGAATTTACGCATTTTCATCAGTGTCATCCTCATCATCGCTGCTGCTGACGACATCGCCATGGCACACCAGGCGGTGTTCGCCGATCGCTTTGGTTTCATTGAAATAGCCGACGATCAGCCAGCTCTGCAGCGAGTCATCAAAAGTCGCCGCTGCAACTTGAGCCGGGGTAAATTCCCAATGCTTGGCCGCTCGGCCATCGATGCATTCGATGTGCAGATTGTCGTCTTCGTCGAGGGCGAATTCGAAGGCATGCAGGCCGTCGATTTCGACCATACCGCAGTGTTCGAGGGCGTTGAGAAGGGTTTGGGCAGTCATGGCAATCAAGTCTTTCAGGGGGAAACCGGCAATGATAGCTCATTGTGAACGCACAACCCCTGTGGGAGCGGGCTTGCTCGCGAATGCGTTGTGTCAGTCTACAAATGTGTTTCTGATACAGCGCATTCGCGAGCAAGCCCGCTCCCACAGGGGATTGGGGGTGGTTTTAGAGCGCGTCGCGCGAGGGTTTGCCGTCAACCAGGCGCTGGATGCGCAGCGGGTTGGCGTTTTTCAGTGGCTCGGGCAACAAGCTGTCCGGGTAGTTCTGGAAGCACACCGGGCGCAGGAAGCGGTCGATCGCCAGCGTGCCGACCGAAGTGCCGCGTGCATCGGAGGTGGCCGGATACGGCCCGCCGTGCACCATCGAATCGCACACCTCAACGCCAGTTGGATAGCCGTTAAGCAAGATCCGCCCGACCTTCTGCTCCAGCAGCGGCGTCAGTTCAGCGAAGCGCTCGAAATCCGCCAGTTCACCAATAATCGTCGCCGTCAGTTGACCGTGCAGACCCTGCAACGCCGCGCTGAGTTGCGCCTTGTCCGCCACTTCAACAATCACCGTGGTCGGGCCAAACACTTCTTCCTGCAGGACTTCATCACCCTCGATCAACAGGCTGACGTCAGCCTTGAACAGCTGCGGCTGCGCCTGATTGCCCTGCTGCGGATTACCGGCCAGATGTTCGATGCCGGGATGCGCCAGCAGCTTCTGCAAGCCTTTGCCGTAGCTGCCGAGGGTGCCCGCGTTGAGCATGGTTTGTGCTGGCTGATCACCGATCAAACCAGAAACCTGCTGCACAAACGCACTGAACTCTGGCGAACGAATGCCGATCACCAAGCCAGGATTGGTGCAGAACTGGCCGCAGCCTTGCACCACCGAAGCAGTTAAATCGCGGGCGATGGTTTCGGAACGCTCGGCCAGTGCCTGCGGCAAAATTATTACCGGGTTGATGCTCGACATCTCGGCGAACACCGGGATCGGTTGTGGGCGCGCCGCCGCCATGTCGCACAGCGCACGACCGCCCTTCAGCGAGCCAGTGAAACCAACTGCTTGAATCGCCGGATGCTTGACCAGCCATTCACCGACGCCACCGCCGTAGATCATGTTGAACACGCCGGCCGGCATCGCCGTTTTTTCGGCGGCGCGGATCAGCGCATCAGCAACCAGTTCTGCGGTGGCCATATGGCCGCTGTGGGCCTTGAACACCACCGGGCAACCGGCGGCAAGCGCTGAAGCGGTGTCGCCGCCGGCAGTGGAAAATGCCAGCGGAAAGTTGCTCGCACCGAACACTGCTACTGGGCCGAGACCGATGCGGTACTGACGCAAGTCCGGACGTGGCAATGGCTGACGATTCGGCAACGGTAAATCAATCCGCGCGCCATAAAAATCGCCACGACGCAGCACTTTGGCGAACAGACGCATCTGTCCGCTGGTGCGTCCGCGCTCACCCTGAATACGCCCGGCCGGCAATGCGGTTTCGCGGCAGACCACGGCGACGAAATCATCACCGAGGGCATCCAGTTCATCAGCGATCGCATCGAGAAACTGCGCGCGGCGCTCAGCGCTAAGGCTGCGATACGCCGGGTAGGCGGCAGCGGCAGCCTTTGCCGCAGCGCCGACTTCTTCCAGCGTGGCCTGAATGAAATCGTGGGGCAGTGGTTCGCCCGTGGTGGCGTCGACCGATTGCAATTTTACGTCGCCAGCGGCACTGCGCTGACCGCCGATGTAGTTGTGACCGAGAATCTGAGTCATGGGATCTCCTTAAAGGGTGCCGATGCTGTCCGGTTCAAACGCCGCTGGTACCGGGACGATGCCGTTGACCAGCGGTGCGCCGAATTCGGCCTGGCTGATTTCGAAGACGTCACCCGGCTGTGTGCGGATCCCATCGGCAAACGACAGGGTCGCGGTGCCGAAGAAATGAATGTGCACGTCGCCGGGACGCAGGAACTGGCTGTACTTGAAGTGGTGGTATTCGAGGTTGGCGAGGCTGTGGCACATGTTCGCCTCGCCGCTGAGAAACTCGTTCTGCCAGAGCACTTCGCCGTCGCGCAGGATGCGGCTGGTGCCTGCCAGATGTTGAGGCAATTCACCGGTGCGAAGTTCCGGGCCATAGCTGCAACTGCGCAGTTTCGAGTGCGCCAGATACAGGTAATTCTTGCGTTCCATGATGTGGTCGGAGAACTCGTTACCGACCGCGAAACCGAGGCGATACGGCTTGCCGTCGTTGCCGATGATGTAAAGGCCGGCCATTTCAGGTTCTTCGCCGGCGTCTTCGGCAAATGGCGGTACCGGGAACGGTTGGCCCGGACGCACGACGATGCTGCCGTCGCCTTTGTAGAACCATTCCGGTTGCACACCGGCCTGCCCCGCCGCGGGTTTGCCGCCCTCCACGCCCCATTTGAAGATGCGCATGGTGTCGGTCATCGTCGCTTCGTCGCCAGCCTGCTGGTGCATTTTGTCGCGGGCCGAGGCGCTGCCGAGGTGGGTCAGGCCGGTGCCGCTGATCAACATGTGCGCCGGATCCGGGTGATCAAGTGGCGGCAGGATGCGCAGTTGCGACAGCAGTTCGACGTAGTCGTGGCTGCTGCCGAGGCCGAGGGTTTGCACTTGCTGCTCGAGGGTGTTGCCGGCCTCGATGGCGGCGAGCGCCAGATCGCGCACGCTGCGGGCGTCCTGTACTTCGCGCACCACACCGTTGTCGACCACGCCGACACGGCGTTCGCGGTTGCTTAATTCGAATTGAACCAGATGCATGAAATTTCTCTCCTTTACGTCAATCTTGAACGCTGCGACGACCCAATGTGGGAGCGGGCTTGCTCGCGAATACGGTGTGTCAGTCAACGGTGATGGTGGTTGATCCACCGCATTCGCGAGCAAGCCCGCTCCCACAAGGGATTTACGTAGTTCCCAAAAATCAGGTACGGGTTGCGCCGCGGGCGCTGGCGGCGAACTGGTCAACCGGCAGGACGTGTTTGCGCTCGAGCACGCGGTAAACCACGCCCGTCAGGATCAAGCCAAACACCATCACCCCCGAGAGGAAATACAGGCCGGAACCGAGGTTGCCGGTGTATTCCTTCAACGCCCCAATCACAAACGGCCCGATGTACCCGCCGAGATTCCCCACCGAATTGATCAACGCAATCCCCGCCGCCGCACTCGCGCCGGCAAAGAACCGCCCCGGCAATGTCCAGAACACCGCCGTGCAGGAAAACAGCGCAAACGCCACCAGACACAGCGCCGCCAGTTGCGCCACCGGCAAGGTCAGCCACGCGCTGAGGAACAGGCCAATCGCACCCAGCACATAAAGCACGGCGAGATGCCCGTAGCGATCATTCAAGCGGTCGGAACTGCGCGGCACGATCAGCAAGCCGATGATCCCGAAGATGTACGGCACCGACGACACGAAACCAGTGACCAGATCGCTGCCGCCAAACTGTTTGATCAACGTCGGCAACCACAGACCCAATCCATAAATGCTCAACGTTACCGGCAGGTAAAACAGCGCCAGCAGCAACACGCGCTTGTCTTTCAGTGCATGCAGCGGATTGCCGTGGCGGGTCTGGCCGTATGCCTGCAGATCCTTTTTCAGTTCACCGGTCAGCCAGTCTTTTTCCGCCTGATCCATCCACTTCACTTGTTGCGGGCCGTCCGGCAACCAGCGCAACACCGGCCAGGTCAGCAGGATCGCCGGCGTGCCGATGACGATGAACAGCCACTGCCAGCCGTGCAGGCCCAACACGCCGTCCATGCCGAGCAAACCGCCGGACACCGGGCCGGTGATCATCATTGCGATCGGTTGCGAAAGGATGAACAGCCCGAGGATCTTGCCGCGATGGCGCACCGGGAACCATTGGGTGATGTAGTAGAGAACGCCCGGGAAGAAGCCCGCCTCGGCCGCGCCGAGCAGAAAGCGCATCACGTAGAAACTGTGCGGGCCCTGGACGAAGGCCATGCCGATGGTGATCGCGCCCCAGGTGATCATGATCCGCGCGAACCAGCGGCGTGCGCCGAAGCGTTCAAGCATCAGGTTGCTGGGGATTTCGAGAAGGAAGTAGCCGATGAAGAACAGCCCGGCGCCGAGGCCGTAAGCCGCATCGCCGATGCCAATGTCGGCGCCCATGTGCAGCTTGGCGAAGCCGACGGCGGAGCGATCCACATAGGCGATCAGGTACAGCAGGATCAGGAAGGGAATCAGTTTCAGCGTTATGCGCCGGATTAGCCGCAGTTCCTGGCTCATGAGATCGGTCTCCGATTGTTGTTTTTATAGAACCTCGGGGGACGCCTCTCGCGGAAAACCGCCAGGGCCATCCCTCCGTCGAAAACGACTATATAGTAATACTAATTCAACAACAACACTTCCAAACCTAGGATTTTGCGCTTAGATTAGGCCGTAGCTGGAACACTATAGTCATACAATAAGAGAATCGATCATGTCTGATAAGAAACCCACCCTGCGTTCCGCCCAATGGTTTGGCACGGCCGACAAGAACGGCTTCATGTACCGCAGCTGGATGAAGAATCAGGGCATCGCCGACCACCAGTTCCATGGCAAGCCGATCATCGGCATCTGCAACACCTGGTCGGAACTGACCCCGTGCAACGCGCACTTCCGCCAGATTGCGGAGCACGTCAAACGCGGGGTGATCGAGGCCGGTGGTTTTCCAGTGGAATTCCCGGTGTTCTCCAACGGCGAATCGAACCTGCGCCCCACCGCCATGCTCACCCGCAACCTGGCGAGCATGGACGTTGAAGAAGCGATTCGCGGCAACCCGATTGACGGCGTGGTGCTGCTGACCGGATGCGACAAAACCACCCCGGCGCTGTTGATGGGCGCCGCCAGTTGCGACGTGCCAGCCATCGTCGTCACCGGCGGGCCGATGCTCAACGGCAAGCACAAAGGCAAAGATATCGGTTCCGGCACCGTGGTCTGGCAGCTCAGCGAACAGGTCAAGGCTGGCACCATTACCATCGACGATTTCCTTGCGGCCGAGGGCGGCATGTCGCGTTCGGCGGGGACCTGCAACACCATGGGCACCGCGTCGACCATGGCCTGCATGGCTGAAGCACTCGGCACTTCGCTGCCGCACAACGCGGCGATTCCGGCGGTGGATGCGCGACGTTATGTGTTGGCGCACATGTCCGGCATGCGCGCGGTGGAGATGGTTCGCGAAGATTTGAAGCTGTCGAAAATTCTGACCAAAGAAGCCTTTGAAAACGCTATCCGGGTGAACGCGGCCATCGGCGGTTCGACCAACGCGGTGATTCACTTGAAAGCCATCGCCGGGCGCATCGGCGTCGAGCTGGATCTGGATGACTGGACGCGCATGGGTCGCGGCATGCCGACCATCGTTGACCTGCAACCGTCCGGGCGTTTCCTGATGGAAGAGTTCTATTACGCTGGCGGTCTACCGGCGGTGTTGCGTCGCCTTGGAGAAGCCAATCTGATTCCTCATCCGAATGCGTTGACCGTCAACGGCAAATCCATTGGCGAGAACACCAACGACGCGCCGATCTATGGCGAAGACGAAGTGATCCGCACGCTCGACAACCCGATTCGCGCCGACGGCGGCATTTGCGTTTTGCGCGGCAATCTGGCGCCGCTCGGTGCGGTGCTCAAGCCATCCGCCGCGACCCCGGAACTGATGCAGCATCGCGGTCGCGCAGTGGTGTTCGAGAACTTTGATATGTACAAGGCGCGGATCAACGATCCGGAACTGGATGTCGATAAAGATTCGATTCTGGTGATGAAAAACTGCGGGCCGAAGGGTTATCCGGGCATGGCTGAAGTCGGCAACATGGGCTTGCCGGCAAAGCTGTTGGCTCAGGGTGTGACCGACATGGTGCGCATTTCCGATGCACGGATGAGCGGCACGGCGTACGGCACGGTGGTTTTGCACGTGGCGCCGGAAGCGGCGGCTGGCGGGCCTTTGGCGACGGTGAAGGAAGGCGACTGGATCGAGCTGGATTGCGCGACCGGGCGTTTGCATCTGGATATTCCGGATGCCGAACTGGCGGCGCGCATGGCGGATCTGCAGCCACCGCAGCAATTGTTGGTGGGCGGTTATCGTCAGCTGTACATCGACCATGTGCTGCAGGCGGATCAGGGTTGTGACTTTGACTTTTTGGTGGGTTGCCGTGGGGCTGAAGTGCCTCGTCATTCCCACTAAGAGCAAAAGATCGCAGCCTTCGGCAGCTCCTACCTTGGAATGCATTTCCACTGTGGGAGCGAGCCTGCTCGCGAAGAGGGAGTGTCAGTCGACATCTATTTGACTGATATGCCGCCTTCGCGAGCAGGCTCGCTCCCACATTTGGCTGTGTGTCTGCCTCAAGATTGTCTGGTGCCTGCTATGATGCGCGGCATCTCCATCGCTCAGGATCGCGCCGTTCCCCATGGATTACCGCAAACCCTCCGACCGCAAAAGCATGCACTCGCGCATCGTCCAGGAACTGGGCATGCAGATCGTCTCCGGACGCTTCAAGCCCGACGACAAACTGCCCGCCGAAGCCTTGCTCTGCGAAGAGTACGCGGTCAGCCGCCCGGTGTTGCGTGAAGCCACGCGAGTGCTGGTGGCCAAGGGTCTGGTGTATTCCAGGCCGCGTGTGGGCACGGTGGTCAAGGCACGCCGCGAGTGGCATATGCTCGACCCGGACGTTCTGCACTGGCTGATGCAAAGCAGCCCGCAAAATGAATTCTTCAATGTGCTGACCAGTGTGCGCAGCATCATTGAACCGGCGGCAGCCGCCCTCGCCGCTCAGCATGCGACCGAGGCGGATATTGCTTCGATTGGTGAAGCGTATCAGCGCATGGAAGCGGCGCCGACGCCGGAAGCGCTGTTGCAGCCGGATCTGGATTTCCATAGCCGGATTGCCGATGCGACGCACAATGATTTGCTGGCGAATCTGTGCAATATGTTGTCAGTGGCGATTGCTGAAGCGTTGAAGCATTCGAATCAGCGGCCGAATCTGCATGAGTTGGCGTTGCCGCGGCATAAGGCGATTTTGACGGCGATCGAGAACCGTGATGCGCTGGGGGCTCGGCATGCGACGTTGGTGCAGCTGGATGATGCGCGTAGTGCTTTGAGTGTTGTGCTTGGCGCTGAACTCACTTAACGCTTGAGATCCTCTGCCCTCACCCTAGCCCTCTCCCAGAGGTAGAGGGAACCGATTGGGGGATATTCGAGATTTGCGCCGACTTGAACGATTTGCTGTGAATCCATAATCGACTCGGTATTTCAGGTCGATGGATCAAGCCGCACACCTCGGTCAGTCCCCTCTCCCTCCGGGAGAGGGTTAGGGTGAGGGGCTCTTGATCTCAAACAACAAAAAAGCCGCAACCCTAAGGTTGCGGCTTTGTCGTTTCAGCCCTTCAGATCAATGCGCAAACAGCGAGTTACCCTTCTGCCCCGCCAGTTTCTCCGGCTTGATCAGGAACTTCGCCAGTGCCGGCAGCAGCCACAGCGCACCGAACATGTTCCACAGGAGCATGAAGGTCAGCATCAGGCCCATGTCGGCCTGGAACTTGATCGCCGAGAAGATCCACGTGCACACACCAATCGCCAGGCACAAACCGGTGAACAGCACCGCTTTACCGGTAGATTTCAGCGTCTGGTAATAGGCTTCCTGCAACGGCAGGCCCGCACGCAGGAAACTCTCCAGTCGGCTGTAAATGTAGATGCCGTAGTCGACGCCAATCCCCACGCCCAGCGCCACCACCGGCAGCGTCGCGACTTTCACGCCGATGCCCATGAACGCCATCAGCGCGTTGCCGAGTACCGAGGTCAGCACCAGCGGCAGGACGATGCACAGGGTCGCCGCCCACGAACGGAAGGTGATCATGCACATCACCGCCACGCAGATGTACACCAGAATCAGGATGGTCAGTTCAGCCTGTTTGATGACTTCGTTGGTGGCTGCTTCGATCCCGGCGTTACCGGCCGCGAGGATGAATTCCAGACCGTCCTTGTTGTTGTCCTTGGCGAATTCCTGCACGGCAGCCACCGCACGATCGAGGGTCTCAGCCTTGTGATCGTTGAGGAAGATCAGCACCGGCGCCAGCGAGCAGCTGTTGTTGTACAGGCCGTCTGCGCGGGCAATCGAGTTGTTCAGCACGTCGGGGTTACGCGACAGGGTTTCCCATTTCAAGTTGCCCTCGTTCATGCCTTTGATCATCTGCTTGGACACGGTCACCAGGGAGATCGCCGACTGCACGCCCTCGGTGTTCTGCATCTTCCACATCAGTTCGTCGATCGGCGCCATGGCTTCGTAGCGTGAGCAGCCTTCAGCCTTGGTCTTGACCATCACCACCAGCACGTCGGAACTGGTCGAGTAGTTGTTGATGATGAAGTTGTTGTCCTTGTTGTAGCGCGAGTCCGGACGCAGTTCCGGTGCGCCCTGGTCGAGGTCACCGATTTTCAAGTTCTGGCTGTACCAGAGGCCGCCACCGAAAGCGATCAGCGCCAGCACCACCGAAATGCGTGCGACTTTCGGGTTGGCGAAGTTCGACAGCAGGCGCCAGAACGGGTGTTCGCGGTTTGCATCTTTCTTGCTTTTGGCAATTGCGCGCTTGCTGATGCCGACATAGGAAATGGCCACCGGCAGCAGGATCAGGTTGGTGAACACGATTACCGCGACGCCGATGGACGCGCCGATCGCCAGTTCACGGATCACGCCGATATCGATGATCAGCAGCGTGATGAAGCCCACCGCATCCGCGAGAATCGCGATCATCCCCGGCAGGAACAGTTGCCGGAAGGTGCGTCGCGCAGCAGTCAGGGCGTTATCCGCCTCACTGGATTGCAGGGCGATACCGTTGATCTTCTGCACGCCGTGGGAGATACCGATGGCGAAGATCAGGAACGGCACCAGCATCGAATACGGATCGAGCCCGAAGCCGAAGAAGTGCATCAACCCGAGCTGCCAGACCACCGCCACCAGCGTCGTACTCAGTACCGCGATGGTGCTGCGCACGCAGTTGGTGAACCACAGCAGCAGGATCAGGGTGATGACAAACGCGATGCCGAAGAACAGCACCACCATCACCAGACCGTCGATCAGGTCACCGACTTTCTTGGCGAAACCGACGATGTGGATTTTGATGTTGGGGTTTTGTGCTTCGAACTTGGTGCGGATCTTGTCTTCCAGTTCATGGGAGAACTGGCGGTAATCCAGAGCGAGCAGCTTGCCCTGATCCTGCGGATCCGGGTACGACTCGAGCAGCGGGATATCGACGATGCTCGACTTGAAGTCGTTGGACACCAGACGCCCGACCTGGCCGGACTTGAGCACGTTGTTGCGCAGCAGATCGAGGCTGTCCTGCGAGCCGTTGTAGCTCTGCGGGATCACTTCACCGCCGGCAAAACCCTCTTCGGTCACTTCGGTCCAGCGTACGCTCGGGCTCCACAACGACTTCAGACCCGAACGGTCAACGCCGGAGATGTAGAACACCTCGTCGTTGATCTGACGCAGGGTCTCCATGTATTCCTTGGAGAAGATGTCGCCGTCAGTCGCTTCGACCGAAATGCGCACGGTGTTGCCGAGGTTCGCCAGGTCGTTGCGGTGCTCCATCATCTTCTCGATGAAAGGATGCTTGAGCGGGATCATTTTTTCGAAACTGGTCGACGGGCGGATCAGCGTCGCCTGCCAGAACAGGAAAATGCTCACCACCAGACAGATCAGAATCACTGCCGGGCGGTTGTTGAAGATCAGGCGTTCAAGGAACGTCGCCTTTTCCTGCTGAGGAGTGATCAAGGAAGTCATAGCCCCGCCTTCTTATTATTAACTTCGGCGCCGTTTGGCTGAGTGGTGTGAACGCCACCCTGCCCGGTCAGAATCAGGTTGCCGTCGCCGGCCGCGGTGACGGAAGACAGCGAGATGCGATCCGGACGGTTGAACACGCTGAACGTTTCGCCGTTGTCGCTGCTGCTGACCACCGAGCCGCCGTTACCGACGATGACGATCGAGCCATCCGGCAGCAAGGTCGCGCCGGACAGACCGAATTCCAGCGCACCGCGCGCGGCTTTCAGTTCGACCTGTTCCCAGGTGCTGCCGAAATCGGTCGAGCGGTAGAGGTTGCCGCGCAAGCCGTAAGCCAGCAGGGTTTGCGCCTGGGCCGTGCCGATCACGCCGAACAGCGAACCTTCGTACGGGCCTTCGAGTTTTTCCCAGGTCTGGCCCCAGTCGGCGGAGCGGAACATGCTGCCCGACTCGCCGACGATGAACAGTCCGGCGTCTTTCACCGCCGCGATGGCGTTGAGGTGGAACTGGTCTTCGTTGTCGAGGCGGTCGCTGACGTCTTCCCAGTGTTTGCCACCGTCGGTGGTTTCCATCAGCGAACCGTAAGCGCCCACGGCAAAGCCGCTGTTGACGTCCTTGAACCAGACGTCGAGCAGCGGCGATTCACGTTTGAGGTCTTCGAATTGCTTGGTCCAGGTCAGACCGCCGTCTTCGCTGGCGAGGATTTGCGCGTCATGGCCGACCGCCCAGCCGTGTTTGTCGTCGGCAAAATACACGGAAGTCAGCAGTTGCCGGCTCGGCACTTTGGCCTGCTTCCAGGTTTTGCCCTGGTCATCGGAATAGACGATGTGCCCGCGATCCCCGACCGCGACCAGACGCGCACCGGCGTGGACGACATCAAGAATCAGGCTTTTCGCGGCTTTGCTGGATTCGGTGGCATAGACCACGTCGGCCGGGGCCTCAGCGGCAATTACGGGTGCCGACAACGTGGCAAAGCCCAGCAGAGAGAGTGCTGTGGCCAGCAACGCGGTGTTGCGTAACGCCGGCGGGCGGCAACGACTCATAGACCTTCCCCTATTTATTATTGTTAGGCCATTTGGCCTTCAAGGGCGCCGCAAGTGTGCTCCGCTGATGGCAGATCAGAAGCATAGTCCTGAAACCCGCAATCCAGAGCCACTTCGGAAGCTGGCTCATCCTATCGGGCTTTAGAAACGTCTGACAATCGGCGCCACGTTATCTTTTGTTAACCGAAAGCCGTTCTCTGTAACGAATGAAGTTCCCTGTGGGAGCGGGCTTGCTCGCGAAGGCGTCGTGTCAGCCGGTATAGATGTCGCCGGACATAACGCCTTCGCGAGCAAGCCCGCTCCCACAAGGGGTCATGGTGGCTTGGAGATTCGAATGCATGACCATTCGCCGGGGTGATGCGGCAAAAGTTACCGGAGGGACTTGCACGATCGGTATTATGGTATACCATCAGACGCACAGACACTCTCAATCCCCCTACGGAGCAGCTCATGAGTTTCGAAATTCGCAAGATCGTCAGCTATGTCGAAGAAACCTTCATCGAAGGCGGCAAAGCCACTGACAAGCCAGTGACCATGGTCGGCCTCGCCGTGGTGATGAAAAACCCTTGGGTGGGCAACGGTTTCGTCGAAGACCTCAAACCGCAGATCCGCGCCAACTGCTCCGACCTCGGTGCGCTGATGGTTGAGCGTCTAGTCGGCATCATCGGTGGCGCGGACAAAATCGAGGCCTACGGCAAAGCCGCCGTGGTCGGTGCTGATGGCGAGATCGAACACGCCTCCGCCGTGATCCACACCCTGCGCTTCGGCAACCACTACCGCGAAGCCGTCAACGCCAAGAGCTACCTGAGCTTCACCAACAAGCGCGGCGGCCCGGGCACCTCGATCCAGATCCCGATGATGCACAAGGACGACGAAGGTCAGCGTTCGCACTACATCACCCTGGAAATGCAGATCGAAGACGCGCCGCGTGCCGACGAAATCGTTGTCGTGCTGGGTTGCGCCGACGGTGGTCGCCTGCACCCGCGCATTGGCAACCGCTACATCGATCTGGAAGAGCTGGCCGCCGAAAAAGCCCAGTAATCACAATAAAAAGGCATTGCAGGAGCGCTCCATGATTCGGCTCACCGCTGAACTCACCCCGGCTGGCACCAGTTACCTGGCGACCGGCCAAGGCCAGCCCGTGGTTTTGATCCACGGCGTGGGCCTGAATAAAGAAATGTGGGGCGGCCAGATTGTCGGCCTGTCCAGCCAATACCGGGTGATCGCCTACGACATGCTTGGTCATGGCGCCAGCCCGCGACCAGCCAGCGGCACCGACCTGCTCGGTTACGCCGACCAGTTGCTGGAGTTGCTCGATCACCTGAATCTGCCACAGGCAGCGGTGATCGGCTTCTCTATGGGCGGTCTGGTCGCGCGGGCCTTTGCCCTGCATTACCCGCAGCGCCTGCAAAGCCTGGTGGTGTTGAACAGCGTGTTCAACCGCAGCGAAGAACAGCGTGCCGGCGTCATTGCTCGCACCGCGCAAGCAGCCGAGCACGGCCCGGACGCCAATGCCGAAGCGGCGCTGTCGCGCTGGTTCAGCCGCGAATATCAGGCTGCCAACCCGGCGCAGATCGCGGCGATCCGCCAGACCCTCGCCGGTAATGATCCGCAAGGCTATCTGACCACTTATGAATTGTTCGCCACCCAAGACATGTACCGCGTTGACGACTTGGGCAGTATTCAAGCGCCGACGCTGATCGCCACCGGCGAACTCGACCCGGGTTCGACCCCGGAAATGGCCGAGCAACTGGCCCGACGCATCCCCGGTGCGAAGGTTGCCGTGCTGGCCGAGCAACGGCATATGATGCCCGTAGAGTCGCCGCGTCTGGTCAATCAGACGCTGCTGGAATTTCTCCAATTCGCACACTCCCGACAAAACCCTATACAGGGGATCGTTGCATGACACTCGCACGCTTCCAGATGTGCATCGGCGGAGAATGGGTCGACGCCCTCTCCGGCAAGACTTTCGAAAGCCTCAACCCGGCCTCCGCGCAAGCCTGGGCAGAATTGCCTGACGCTGATGAAGCGGACGTCGAACGCGCCGTGCAAGCGGCACAGACTGCTTTCGACAGCCCGGCCTGGCGCGGCCTGACCGCCACCGCACGGGGCAAGTTGCTGCGCCGTCTCGGTGACTTGATCGCCGAAAATAAAGAACAACTGGCGCAGCTGGAAAGCCGCGACAACGGCAAACTGATCCGCGAAACCCGTGGCCAGGTCAGCTATCTGCCCGAATTTTTCCACTACACCGCCGGTCTTGCCGACAAGCTCGAAGGCGGCACGCTGCCGCTGGATAAGCCCGATCTGTTCGCCTACACCGTGCACGAAGCGATGGGTGTGGTCGCGGCGATCATTCCGTGGAACAGCCCGCTGTATCTGACCGCGATCAAACTCGCCCCGGCCCTCGCCGCTGGCAACACGATTGTGATCAAACCGTCCGAGCACGCCTCGGCGACGATTCTGGAACTGGCGCGTCTGGCCCTCGAAGCCGGGATTCCGCCGGGTGTGGTCAACGTCGTCACCGGTTACGGCCCGAGCACCGGCGCCGCCCTCACCCGCCATCCGCTGATCCGCAAAATCGCCTTCACCGGCGGCGCGGCGACGGCGCGGCATGTGGTGCGTAGCAGCGCCGAGAACTTCGCCAAGCTGTCGCTGGAACTGGGTGGCAAGTCGCCGAACATCATCTTCGCCGACGCCGATCTGGACAGCGCGATCAACGGCGCGATTGCCGGGATTTATGCGGCGTCCGGGCAGAGTTGCGTGTCTGGCTCGCGGCTGTTGGTGCAGGATGAAATCTACGACGAATTCGTCAATCGACTGGTCGAACGCGCCCAGCGCATTCGCATCGGCAACCCGCAGGAAGACGCCAGCGAAATGGGGCCGATGGCCACCGCGCAGCAACTGGCGGTGGTCGAAGGTCTGGTCGCTGATGCCATCGCTGAGGGCGCGCGGTTGCGCACTGGCGGCAAGCGGCCGACCGATCTCGGTGACGGTTGGTTCTACGAACCGACGCTGTTCGAATGCGATCGCAATTCGATGAAGATCATGCAGGAAGAAGTCTTTGGCCCGGTGGCTTCGGTCATTCGCTTTAAAGATGAAGCCGAGGCGCTGGCCATCGCCAACGACTCGCAGTTCGGCCTCGCCGCCGGCATCTGGACGCGTGATTTGGGCCGGGCGCATCGCCTCGCTCGTGATGTGCGCTCGGGGATTATCTGGGTCAACACTTACCGCGCGGTGTCGGCGATGGCGCCGATCGGCGGCTTCAAGAACAGTGGCTATGGACGCGAAAGCGGCATCGATTCGGTGCTGGCCTACACCGAACTGAAAACGGTGTGGATCAACTTGTCTCAGGCGCCAATGCCTGATCCGTTTGTGATGCGCTAGGAGTCCTGCGAAATGATCGAACCCGGCATTTACAAAGACGTCATGAGCTCGTTTCCGTCCGGCGTCACGGTGGTTACCACTGTTGACCCGGAGGGCGGCATTGTCGGCATCACCGCCAGCGCTTTTAGCGCGCTGTCGATTGACCCGGCGCTGGTGCTGTTCTGCCCTAACTACGCCTCCGACACTTATCCGATTCTGCGTGACAGCAAAAAGTTTGCGATTCATTTGCTGTCCGCTGACCAGACCGCCGAGGCCTATGCTTTTGCCGGTAAAGGCAAGGACAAGGCCGCCGGTATCGAGTGGCATTTGAGCGAACTCGGTAACCCGATTCTCGCCAAAGCCACCGCGATCATCGAGTGCGAATTGTGGCGTGAATATGACGGCGGCGATCACGCGATCATCGTTGGCGCGGTGAAGAACCTGATCCTGCCCGCGCAACCGGTGACACCGATGATCTACCACAAAGGCAAGCTCGGCCCGTTGCCGACACTGGCCTGATAGCCACACTCAATTCCCTGTAGGAGCTGCCGAAGGCTGCGATCTTTTGACTTTGATTTTCAAGAGCAAGATCAAAAGATCGCAGCCTTCGGCAGCTCCTACAGGGGGATTGGGGGATTGGAGGAATGATGAGTAACGAGAAGTATGAAAAAGGCCTGAAGATCCGCACTCAGGTGCTCGGCGAAGCCTATGTGCAGCGCTCAATCGAGAACGCCGACGACTTCACCCGCCCGCTGCAGGAAATGGTCACCGAATACTGCTGGGGCCATGTCTGGGGTCGTGAAGGTTTGTCGCTCAAGGAGCGCAGCATGATCAACCTGGCGATGATCTCGGCGCTCAACCGTCCGCACGAACTCAAGCTGCATGTGCGTGGCGCCTTGCGTAACGGCCTGAGTCGTGAGCAAATACGCGAAATTCTGCTTCAGGTCGGCATTTATTGCGGCGTTCCGGCAGCCGTGGACAGTTTCCGGCTGGCCCGTGAAGCCTTCGCCGAAGCCGACGCCGAAGCCCCAGTTAACCCCTCGGCTGTTTAGATGCCCGTCTGGCATGGACAGCCAACCGAAAGAGCGGATCCCATGAAACGCCAGCCACTCGACGACAGCTTCAAGGTCAATCGCAACCCCGTTACCCTGCGCGAAATCGTGCTGGATAAACTGCGTAGCGCGATCATGAATTTCCAGCTCATGCCCGGTGATCGTCTGGTCGAGCGCGATCTGTGCGATCGCCTTGGCGTCAGCCGCACCTCCGTGCGCGAGGCCTTGCGTCACCTGGAATCCGAAGGTCTGGTTGAGTTCGCCGATGCCAAAGGCCCGCGCGTGGCGATCATCACCCTCGCCGATGCCGTCGACATCTACGAACTGCGTTGCGTACTCGAAGGTTTGATCGTGCAGCTGTTCACCCTGCGCGCCAAAGCCAAGGACATCAAAGCCCTGGAAAAAGCCCTCGACGAGAACCGCAAGGCCCTCAAGGACGGCGAACTGCAACAGGTGATCGACTCGGTGCAAGGTTTCTACGACGTGCTGCTCGAAGGCTCGGGCAATCATGTCGCGGCCACTCAGTTGCGGCAGTTGCAGGCGCGCATCAGCTACCTGCGCGCGACTTCGGTTTCCCAGGAAAACCGGCGCGGCGCGAGTAATCAGGAAATGGAAAAAATGGTCGAGGCGATCAAGAGCGGCGATCCGCTGGTGGCGCATCAAGCCTGTGTTGATCACGTTCGCGCTGCCGCTGCGGTAGCGCTCGACTATCTCAAGCGCAAGCAGGAAGAGACCGGCTCTGTCGTTAAAGGCACGCCGGCGATGACCCTGCCTATCGCATTGAAAGAACCGCGTATAGGTCACTGATATGTTCAGCCCGAGCTATTGCCCGAAATGCGGTGGCCCTGACCTCGGTCAGCAGATACCGGCGGGCGATACGCACGAGCGCCTGATGTGTCGCGGCTGCGGCTACATCCACTACGTCAATCCGAAGATCATTGCCGGCTGCATCATCGAGCAGGACGGCAAATATCTGCTGTGCCAACGGGCGATCCCCCCGCGCCCGGGCACCTGGACGCTGCCCGCCGGTTTCATGGAAAGCGGCGAGACCACTGAGCAAGCGGCCATTCGCGAAGTCTGGGAAGAAAGCGGCGTGCGCGCGGAAATCGTTTCGCCGTACTCGATTTTCAGCGTGCCGAAGATTAGCGAGGTGTACATCATCTTCCGCGCGATCGCCCTGGAGATTACCGGGCAGTTCGGACCGGAGACCATGGATTATAAGTTCTTCGCGCCGGAAGACATTCCGTGGGAGCAGATCTATTACCCGGCGATCCGACAGATTCTTGAGCGCTATATCGAAGAGCGCCAGGCTGGGGTTTATGGGATTTACATGGGCAATGATGATAGCGGCAAGATCCACTTTATCCGCTGATCACATTGATCGTTCCCATGCTCCGCGTGGGAACGCCTCCTCGGACGCTCCGCGTTCGGCTCTAAAAGGGACGCGGAGCGTCCCGGGCTGCATTCCCACGCGGAGCGTGGGAACGATCAATCAAAAGATCGCAGCCTTCGTCAGCTCCTACAGGGGCTTCACGGTGAGTCTTAAATTGGGGCGATGCCTTCGACGATGATGATCTCCGCCTTCGCCCATTCTTCGCGGTAACTTTTCGCCTCCTGATACGCCGCCGAGTGGTAGCACGCCACGGCTTTTTCGTAGCTCTCAAACTCGATCACCACGCTGCGCTGTGGCGTCTTGCGCCCTTCCATCGCTTCGCTGCGCCCGCCCCTCGCCAGAAATTTCGCGCCGAACGCTGCGAAAGCCGCCGGGGCGCGCTGTGTGTATTGGCTGTAGTGATCGGCATCGGCGATGTCCACATGAGCAATCCAGTACGCCTTCATAGTGACCTCTTTGTTGATTTTGTATTATGGTATACCAATATATTTCCAACGAACCCTGAGAGTCCAGCATGGCCTTCAACAGCATCGAAGAAATCATCGAAGATTATCGTCTCGGCAAAATGGTTTTGCTGGTCGATGACGAAGACCGCGAAAACGAAGGCGACCTGTTACTGGCCGCCGACCGTTGCACGCCAGAAGCGATCAGCTTTATGGCCCGTGAAGCACGCGGGCTGATTTGCCTGACGCTGACCGACGACCACTGCCAGCGTCTGGGTCTTGAGCAAATGGTGCCGGCCAACGGCAGCGTGTTCAGCACCGCGTTTACCGTGTCGATTGAAGCGGCAGTTGGCGTGACCACCGGTATCTCGGCAGCGGATCGCGCCTGCACGGTTGCCGCCGCCGTTGCTCCGAATGCCCGCGCTGAAGACCTGGTGCAGCCGGGCCATATCTTCCCGCTGCGCGCCAAGGAAGGTGGCGTGCTGACCCGCGCCGGTCATACCGAGGCGGGTTGTGATTTGGCACGCCTCGCCGGGTTTACGCCGGCATCGGTGATCGTCGAGGTGATGAACGACGATGGCACCATGGCGCGGCGTCCGGATCTGGAAGTGTTCGCGCGCAAGCACGGGATCAAGATTGGCACCATCGCCGACCTCATCCACTATCGCCTGAGCACCGAACACACCATTGAGAGGATTGGCGAACGTGAGCTGCCGACGGTGCATGGCACGTTCCGTTTGATCACCTTTGAGGATCGCATCGAGGGCGGCGTGCACATGGCGATGGTCATGGGCGATCTGCGCCGCGAAGAGCCGACGCTGGTGCGTGTGCATGTGATTGATCCGCTGCGGGATCTGGTTGGCGCCGAGTACAGCGGGCCGGCGAACTGGACGTTGTGGGCGGCGTTGCAACGGGTCGCGGCTGAGGGGCATGGGGTTGTGGTGGTGTTGGCCAATCACGAGTCGTCGCAGGCGCTGCTGGAGCGCGTGCCGCAATTGACCCAGCCGCCGCGGCAGTTCAGTCGTTCGCAGTCGCGGATTTATTCCGAGGTGGGGACTGGGGCGCAGATTTTGCAGAATCTTGGGGTGGGTAAGCTGAGGCATCTTGGGCCGCCGCTCAAGTACGCCGGGTTGACCGGGTATGACCTGGAGGTGGTAGAGAGTATTCCGTTCACTGAATGAAGCTGCCCTCACCCCAGCCCTCTCCCGGAGGGAGAGGGAGCTGACCGAGTTGTTTGCCCGCTATACACCGACCTGAGATACCGAGTCGAACTCGAGTTTTGAACAGCATGAAGATCTGCTCCCTTTCCCCCTCTCCCACTGGGAGAGGGCTGGGGTGAGGGGCTGGATCTAAAATTTCTCCACATCTCTCTAGTGAAAAACCATCAGCCGCCAGATAACCGGTAAGGCAAAGTGCTTGCACAAAGCTTGGAATACCATAATATGATATTCCATAGACCGGACACTCCAACGAACGTCCATCTACTGCTCCCGATAGGCGGGCAACAACGCAAGCCCGCTCAAAAACACAACAATGAGGGCGTGAACATGGTGTTGAACAAAGCTGCAACCGCGATCCTTTTCGCGGGACTGCTCAGCGTCACCGGCCAGGCTGCAATGGCGGCCGACAGCGTGAACTTCGTCAGTTGGGGCGGAAGCACCCAGGACGCGCAGAAGCAGGCCTGGGCCGATCCGTTCAGCAAGGCCAGCGGCATCACCGTCGTGCAGGACGGCCCGACCGACTACGGCAAACTCAAAGCCATGGTCGAGAGCGGCAACGTGCAGTGGGACGTGGTCGATGTCGAAGCCGATTTCGCCCTGCGCGCCGCCGCTGAAGGCCTGCTCGAACCCCTCGATTTCAAAGTCATCCAGCGCGACAAGATCGACCCGCGTTTCGTCAGCGATTACGGCGTCGGCTCGTTCTTCTTCTCCTTCGTCCTCGGTTACAACGAGGGCAAACTCGGCGCCAACAAGCCGCAGGACTGGAGCGCCCTGTTCGACACCAAGACCTATCCGGGCAAACGCGCCCTCTACAAATGGCCAAGCCCCGGCGTGCTCGAATTGGCGCTGCTGGCCGATGGCGTACCTGCCGACAAGCTCTACCCGCTGGATCTCGATCGCGCCTTCAAGAAACTCGACACCATCAAGAAAGACATCGTCTGGTGGGGCGGCGGCGCGCAGTCGCAGCAACTGCTGGCGTCCGGTGAAGCGAGCATGGGTCAGTTCTGGAACGGTCGCATTCACGCCCTGCAAGAAGACGGCGCGCCGGTCGGCGTGAGCTGGAAACAGAACCTGGTCATGGCCGACATTCTGGTGATTCCAAAGGGCTCGAAAAACAAGGACGCAGCGATGAAGTTTCTCGCCAGCGCCAGCAGCGCCAAAGGCCAGGCCGACTTCTCCAACCTGACCGCCTACGCCCCGGTCAACCTCGACAGTGTGGAGCGTTTGGATTCGGCGCTGGCCCCCAACCTGCCGACTGCCTACGCTAAGGATCAGATCACTCTTGATTTCGCGTACTGGGCCAAAAACGGCCAGGCCATCGCGACACGGTGGAACGAATGGCTGGTCAAATGAAAATGGCGGCCACCGCGTCCCGTCCCTCCACTGCCACCGACAGCGCCCAAAGCGCTGCCGGTTCGGCCCACGGAACACAGGCGGTTGCGATGCAGCAAGCCCCGTCCCTCAGACAACGCTGGCGCGGCGCCGGCAACCTCGTGCCGGCGCTGCTGTTCATCGGCCTGTTCTTTCTCGCGCCGTTGATTGGCCTGCTGCTGCGCGGCGTGCTCGAACCGACCCCGGGCCTTGGCAACTATGAACAACTGTTCGCCAACTCGGCCTATGCCCGGGTGCTGCTCAATACCTTTTCGGTGGCTGGGCTGGTGACGCTGTTCAGCTTGCTGCTGGGCTTTCCGCTGGCCTGGGCGATCACGCTGGTGCCGCGCGGCTGGGGGCGCTGGATCCTCAACATCGTGCTGCTGTCGATGTGGACCAGCCTGCTCGCCCGCACCTATTCGTGGCTGGTGCTGCTGCAAGCGTCGGGCGTGATCAACAAGGCGTTGATGGCGATGGGCATCATCGATCAGCCACTGGAGATGGTGCACAACCTCACCGGCGTGGTGATCGGCATGAGCTACATCATGATTCCGTTCATCGTGCTGCCGTTGCAGGCGACCATGCAGGCCATCGACCCGATGATCCTGCAGGCCGGATCGATCTGCGGCGCCAGTCCGTGGAGCAACTTCTTCCGGGTGTTCCTGCCGCTGTGCCGGCCGGGTCTGGCCTCCGGTGGCTTGATGGTGTTCGTCATGTCGCTCGGTTACTACGTGACCCCGGCGCTGCTCGGCGGGGCGCAGAACATGATGCTGCCGGAGTTCATCATTCAGCAGGTGCAATCGTTCCTCAACTGGGGCCTGGCCAGTGCCGGCGCCGCGTTGCTGATCGCGATCACTTTGGTGCTGTTCTACTTCTACCTGAAGCTTCAACCGGAATCCCCGGTTGGCGCCAGTAACGCGAGGTAAGCCGACATGCTCCTGACCCCCAATGCGATGAGCCGCCGGATGCGTTTCGGCTTGTATGCAACCACCGGGCTGATCGGTTTGTTCCTGCTGTTGCCGATCGTGTTCATCGTGCTTTTGTCCTTCGGTTCCTCGCAGTGGCTGGTGTTTCCACCACCGGGCTGGACGCTGAAATGGTACGGCCAGTTCTTCTCCAACCCGGACTGGATGAACGCCGCAGCCGCCAGTCTCAAGGTCGCTGTGCTGACCACGATCTGCGCCGTAGCCCTTGGTTTGCCGACGGCGTTTGCGCTGGTGCGCGGACGTTTTCCCGGCCGGGAAATGCTCTACGGCCTGTTCACCCTGCCGATGATCGTGCCGCTGGTGATCATCGCCGTGGCGGTGTACGCGCTGTTCCTCAAGCTCGGTTACACCGGGACGATGTTCGCCTTCGTGGTCAGCCATGTGATCGTCTCGCTGCCGTTTACCATCATCTCGATCATCAACTCGTTGAAGCTATTCGATCAGTCGATTGAAGACGCGGCGGTGATCTGCGGTGCGTCACGCCTGCAAGCGGTGTTCAAGGTGACATTCCCGGCGATCCGTCCGGGCATGGTTGCCGGCGCCCTCTTCGCCTTCCTCGTTTCGTGGGACGAAGTGGTGCTCAGCGTGATGATGGCCAGCCCAACCTTGCAAACCCTTCCCGTGAAAATGTGGACCACCCTGCGCCAGGATCTGACGCCAGTGATCGCCGTCGCTTCGACGCTGCTGATTGGCTTGTCGGTATTGGTCATGGTGATCGCCGCCGCATTGCGCCGGCGCAACGAAATCAGCGCCTGAGCGCCAGGAGTACGACATGAGTGCCGTGATCAAAGACGCATCCCAGCAGAACGACAAACCCCTGGTCAGCCTGCGCAATCTGAACAAACACTACGGCGACTTTGCTGCCGTCGACAACATCTCGCTTGACATCAAGGACGGTGAATTCCTCACTTTTCTCGGTTCCAGCGGCTCGGGCAAAAGCACCACACTGTCGATGCTCGCCGGGTTTGAAACGCCGAGTAGCGGCGAGATCCTCGTCAACGGTGAATCGCTGGTGAACGTGCCGCCGCACAAGCGCGACATCGGCATGGTGTTTCAGCGTTATTCGCTGTTCCCGCACCTGTCGGTGCGCGACAACATTGCGTTTCCTCTGGCGATTCGCAAACTGGCGACGGCGGAGCGCGAGAAGCGTGTCGATGCGATGTTGAAACTGGTGCAGCTTGAGCAATTCGCCCATCGCCGCCCTTCGCAACTGTCTGGCGGCCAGCAACAACGCGTGGCTATTGCCCGGGCGCTGGTTTACGAACCGCGCATTCTGCTGATGGACGAACCGCTCGGCGCGCTGGACAAAAAACTGCGCGAAGATTTGCAGGACGAACTGCGCCAATTGCATCGCCGTCTGGGCATCACCATCGTTTACGTGACCCACGACCAGGAAGAAGCCATGCGTTTGTCGCAACGCATCGCGATTTTCAGTCACGGCAAGATTGTTGGTTTGGGCAGCGGTTATGACCTGTATCAGAATCCGCCGAATGCGTTTGTTGCGTCGTTCCTCGGTAACTCGAACTTCCTCAAGCTCAAGGCGCAGGGCAATGCGGCGGCTTCGTTTGAAGGGCAGTCATTATCGATTCGCCTGACCGCTGGGTTGCACACCGATCAGGATGTGTTGCTGATGGTGCGGCCGGAAAAAGCGCAGGCGTTGAGCGTGGCGCAAGCGATCAGCGAACCGTTGCCGTCGGGGTGGAATGAAGTGGCGGCCAAGGTGGTTGAGGTGCTGTTCCTCGGCGAGAGCCAGACGTGCAGCGTGGTCACCTCCGGCGGCACCTCAATGACGGTGAAAGCATTGTCAGCCGCGGGCATGCCGCTCAAGGCCGGCGACCCGGTACAAGTGCGCTGGGCCACGGCTGATGCCTGCGTCTACACCGAATGGAGCGAAAGCGACCTCAACAAAGCCGCCGGTTCCCACTGAAACCCCCTGTAGGAGCTGCCGAAGGCTGCAATCTTTTGATCTTGCCGTTAAAAACAAGATCAAAAGATCGCAGCCTCGTTTCACTCGACAACTCCTACAGGAATGCATTGCAAATGTGGGAGCGGGCTTGCTCGCGAATGCGCTGTGGCATTCAACATTGTTGGTGACTGACACGGCCTCTTCGCGAGCAAGCCCGCTCCCACGGGTCTGTAGACGTCTCAAGAATCTTCCCTCAAGGCTGCGGTGGCACTTTTTTTCATCTCAAGGCGCAACGGTCACATCGCCCTGCCCGCTCTCGGCGAGCGCTGCAGCGACAAACCCCTCAGCCTTCTTGCGCTCGACAAACGCCCGCACATACGCCGCGCCGGCCCTGCGCCCACGGGGCACGGCCATGGCTTGGCGAATCGCCGTGAACGCGCCGTCCAGCACGCGGTAACGCGCGTCGGCATCCGCGACTTTCTGCAAGGGCTGACGGACACCGGCGGCGGCATCCAGGTGATGCTCGATAAACAGGTCAACGGCACCCGCCGAGGTTTCGGCACGCTCCAATTGTGCGTGCTGCAGCGTGCGACTGAGGAACAGGTCGTAGGCTGCGCCTTTGCCAACGGCCAATCGCAATCCTGGCTGATCGAGATCCTCGACGTTGCGATACGCGGCCTGCGCCTCAACCAGATAAGTCCCTTCAATGATCACGTAAGGCGCGCTGAACGCAATCTGAGCCTCGCGCACCGGCTCGATGGCGAGAAACGCCAGATTCCATACGCCCTCTTCCAACGCCGCGAAAACCTTGCCCGCCGCATCAAAGGTGCGCAGCTCCAATTCGACACCCAGCTCGGCAGCCAATGCTCTGGCCAATGCCACCGAAACACCCTGCGGCGCACCGTCCGCCCCGCGCTGTGCCAGCACCGGGTTGCCAAAATTGATGGCGGCATGCAGCACGCCGTCGGGCGCGAGATCGGCCATCACGGCCGGGGTGATTGCACTCATGGTGTTGCTCCCTGATCGGATAAAAAGTCAGTGTGCGTCGTGGCTGACACTGTCGAGGACACAACACACAGCGCGTAAGCCTTATGTCGGTGCCTGACAGGCACTCAAGTGTTCCAGCGCCCGACGCGTCACCGCATCGATGTAAGCCGCGTCACCATAGACCCGAGCCAGCAGAATCGCCCCCTCGTAATCCGCCACCCATTGTCGAGCGGTCAGCAAGGCTTGTCCCTCATCGACCTCGCCTTCCAGCAAATGCGCAAACGCCTTGGCCCATGCATCGAAAAAGCCGCGAATCGGCTCCAGCAATTCACTTTTACCGTACGCAGCATCGACCGCCACCACGCCCATCAGGCAACCAATCGAGTCATTCTGAAACAGCCGCGCAGCCTTGCGGCCCATTTTGCTCAGGCGTTCTTGTGGCGTGAGTTTTTCGTCGAAGGCCACGGCAAACAAGGTCTGGTTGATGACCTGATGCGTCCAGTCGAGCACGTCACGCAGCAAGGCCTCCTTATTCGGATAGTGGTGATAGAACGAAGCCTTGGTAAAGCCGCAAGCGGACGCGAGTACGTCCATGGTGGTGCCATGGTAGCCAAGGCGTTTGAAGGTATTGGCGCACCGCAGGAGCAGCTCTTCACGGGGGATTTTCAACGGTCGCACGGGTATTTCCTGATCCGGATAACTGGCGGTGATTCTATGACATAAGCCTGCCCTTCTCAATTTGACGGTTACCAACTGTTCGTTTAGTTTCTATTTACCGAACAGATGGTCAGTAACTGGCCGCCGACAAAAAATCAGGGAGAGCAGAGATGAACGAAGCCAACAGTGGCCCCGGCCGAGTCACCCGCGAACAACGCGGTCAGTTGTTTTTGATCGGTCTGGATCGCGCCGGCAAACGCAACGCATTCGACAGTGCAATGCTGACGGACCTGGCATTGGCCATCGGCGAGTATGAGCGCAATGACGAACTCCGCTGCGCCGTGCTGTTCGCGCATGGCGAGCACTTCACCGCAGGCCTGGACTTGATGGAGCTGACGCCGAAACTGGTGTCAGGCGCCTTCAAGTATCCTGAAGAAGGCATCGACCCATGGGGCGTTTCCAAACCGCGCAGGCGTAAACCGGTGGTGGTTGCCATTGAAGGCATTTGCTGGACGGCGGGCATCGAATTGATGCTCAACGCCGATATCAGCATTGCCGCCACCAATGCCCGTTTCGCTCATCTGGAAGTGTTGCGCGGGATCTCTCCCGCCGGCGGTTCCACCGTGCGCTTCACCCGCGCAGCGGGCTGGACCGCCGCCATGCGCTACATGCTCACGGCGGAAGAGTTCGATGCCGATGCCGCCCTGCACATGCGCCTGCTGACCGAAGTGGTCGCACCCGGCCAGACTCTGGCACGCGCCATCGAATACGCCGAACGCATTGCCAAGGCTGCGCCTCTGGCGATTCAGGCGACGCTGCAATCGGCGTTTCTGGCGCAGGATCAGGGAGACGATGCGGCACTGTCGACGCTTGATGAACAACTGCTGGCCCTGATCAAAACCGAGGATGTCCGCGAAGGCGTCATGGCGATGATGCAAAAGCGCGAACCGCAGTTCAAAGGTCGCTGAAGGCTTTGCTCAACTCACTCGGAACAATTTCATGAACACCATGGCCGCAGCCTTTGCCGAATCGATCCAGAGACAGGACATCGCCCTCATTGCCCGCGATGGTTATCCGTTGTCCGCCAAGCGCTACGGCGCAGCGGGCGTCGTCAAAGGTAACCTGATCATGGCCGGTGCCACCGGGGTCCAGCAGCGCTTTTATCGGCGTTTTGCCGAGCACGCGGCGCGCCAGGGCTTTCACGTGCTGACCCTCGATTACCGGGGCATCGGTGAGTCGAAACCGGCTTCGCTCAAAGGCTTTGAGATGTCTTATCTGGATTGGGCTTATCAGGATTTGGCGGCGGCAGTGGATCTGCTAAGCCAGGAAGCATTGCCGCTGTATTGGGTCGGCCATTCGTTTGGTGGTCATGCGATTGGTCTGTTGCCCAATCACCCCGCCCTGACAGCTTGCTACACCCTGGGCAGTGGCGCGGGGTGGAGCGGCTGGATGTCCCGAACCGAGGCCTGGAAAATCCGTCTGATGTGGACGTTTGTGCTGCCGGTGATTGTCGCCCGCAAAGGCTACATGGCCTGGAGCATGCTGGGCATGGGCGATGATTTGCCGCTGGGCGTTTACAACGACTGGAAACGCTGGTGCAAATTCCCCCACTACTACTTCGACGACCCCGAGATGAGCCATCTGCATGCGCTCTACGCCGAGGTCACAACGCCATGCGTTTTCGCCACGTCGGTCGATGATCCGTGGGCGCCGCCGCGTTCGCGCGATGCGTTTGTCAAAGCCATGGTGAATGCACCGCTGACATTGCTGGATCTGCAGCCGCCGGCGGGCAGCAAACCGTACGGGCACATGGGTTACTTCCGCGAAAGCGCACAGCCGTTGTGGGATGAGGTGCTTGATTGGCTGCAAAGCGTCCCTGCACACACCACATAACTTGTAGGAGCTGCCGCAGGCTGCGATCTGTTGATCTCGCTGTTAAAAACAAGATCAACAGATCGCAGCCTCGTTTCACTCGACAGCTCCTACAGGGGTTTTGTGATGTTTAGGTGATCGGGGAATAGCCTTCGATTTCGTCCGGCCAGGCGGTGAGGATTTCGAAGCCGGTTTCGGTCACCGCGACCATATGCTCCCACTGCGCCGACAACGAGCCATCCTTGGTCAGCACCGTCCAGCCATCGGGCATGTTTTTCACATGACGCTTGCCGGCATTGAGCATCGGCTCCACGGTAAAAATCATCCCGGCCTTAAGCTTCATCCCCTGATTGGGAAAGCCGTAATGCAGAATCTGCGGCTCGTCGTGATAGACCTTGCCAATCCCGTGCCCGCAATACTCGCGCACGACGCTGAAGCCTTCCTTCTCCGCCAGGCTCTGAATCGCGTGGCCGATGTCGCCCAACGTCGCGCCCGGTTTCACCACGCGAATACCCGCGCACATCGCTTCGTAAGTGGTCTTGATCAAGTGCTGCGCCTCAAGCGTCGCCTCACCGACCACGTACATGCGGCTGGTGTCGCCGAACCAGCCGTCCTTGATCACGGCGATGTCGAGGTTGACGATGTCGCCATCCTTCAACGGCGTCCCCGATGGAATCCCGTGGCAGACCACGTCATTAACCGAGGCGCAGACGGTTTTCGGAAAGCCGTGATAGCCGACGTTGGCCGGCACCGCTTTCTGCACGTTGACGATGTAGTCGTTGCACAGCCGATCCAGTTCATCGGTGGTCACGCCGGCCTTGACGTGCGGCACCAGCATTGCCAGCACTTCAGCGGCGAGTTTGCCGGCAGCGCGCGATTGCGCGATGTCGGCCGGGGTGTTGATCTTGATCTGGTTTCTCATGCGCTGACGGCTTCCTGAGTCAGTTGTTGCAGGTCGAGCCCGCCATTTTGTTCGGCGCGAATCAGCAAGCGGCAGATCGCACTGTGGTCGAGGTTGGGGTGCAGTTCGGCGAGCATGCCGATGCGCATCCAGTGCTCGGCTTGCGCGTTGATCGAGCGGCTGAGGGCGTTGCTGGAGATCCGCAGATTCTCGTGCATGTCCTCTGAAATCTTTACGATGCCCATATATGAATCCGATACGATGTGTATATGGAACGTATATTAGCCAAGCCTCGTCGGAGATTGCAAACCCTCAGCCGAGTGCCGCATCGAAAAACGACGAAATGAGCCGACTGGAACGCCGTTCGGCCAAGCAATAAAGATACGTCTCGGTGAACAGCGCTTCGCCCTCGATTCTGATCGTGCGGATTTTCGGGTCGGCAATGAACTCTGCTTCCGACACCACACCCAATCCCAACCCGCGCACCACCGCTTCACGCAACGCCTCGCGACTGCCAATTTCCATGGCGATCCTCGGTTTCACTTGCGCCGCATTCAGCGCCTGCTCCAGCACCAGCCGCGTGGTCGAACCGGGCTCACGTTGCAGCAGCCGTTGCCCTTCCAGTTCTTCCAGGCGCACGCTGCCGCGATTGGCCAACGGATGCTCATGGTGGGCAAACAAGATGATCGCGTGCCGCGCATAACGCACCGAACACAACGCCGGATCGTCCTGACGCCCGGCCAGCACGGCGATGTCGGTGACGTAATTTTCCAGATCCGATAACACTTGCGCCGAGTTACCCACGCGGATCGACACGTCGATATTCGGATGCTGTTGCAGGTAACTGTCGACCATTTCGATCACATGAAACGGCCCCACCGCACCGACCTTGAGCTGGCCGCTGTCGAGCCGCCCGGAGTCGCGCAGCAGGTTGTGCGCTTCCAGTTCCAGCAAGGCCAGCCGTTGCGCGATCGGCAGCAATTGCCGCCCGACATCCGACAATTCAATCCGCCGCCCACGCCGATGAAACAGTTCGACGTTGTGCTGTCGCTCCAGACTTTGCACCTGCGTGGTCAGTGTCGGTTGACTGAGCCCCGACGCCCGCGCCCCGGCACTGAAACTGCCGTGGCGGGCGACGGCGAGAAAGGCCCGCAATTTGGCGCTCGACATCCATAGACTCCATCAATAGTTAGCTGCGGTTTCGCATATTGAATTGATTGAATGACTGTCACGTGACAGACCTAGCCTGTGGCAACTCCCAACCACACCGTGGAATGCCATGAAAACAATTAACCAGTTTCTGCGTGCCGCCAGCCTTGCCGTACTTGCCCTGAGTGCCAGCCAGGGCTGGGCCAAGGACAAACTGACCATTGGCCTGATCCCCTCCGAAGATTCCCAAGCGATGATCGAATCGAGCAAACAAGTGCTCGACGATCTGCAAGCAAAAATCGGCATGCCGGTGGTGCCGTTCGTGGCCACCGATTACAACGGCATCATCGAAGCGCTGCGCTCGGGCAAACTCGACGTCGCCTACCTCGGCCCGTTCTCCTACGTGCTGGCGACCTCGGTGGCGGACGTCGAAGCGTTCTCCGTAGCGGTGACCAAGAAGACCGGCCAGAGCGCTTACAAAAGCGTGATTCTGGCGCGCAAGGACAGCGGCATTCATTCGCTGGCCGACCTCAAGGGCCATACATTCGCGTTCGTCGACCCAAGCTCGGCGTCCGGTCATTTGTTCCCGAAAGCAGGACTGGAGCAGGCCGGGTTTGTGCCGGACACTTTGTTCAAACGCGTGATTTTCTCCGGTTCCCACGACGCCAGCATCCTCGCGGTGGAAAACAAGAAAGTCGACGCCGCCGCCGTGGCTGACCGCATCTTCGCCAGCGCTGTGGCCAAAGGCGTGGTCAAGCAGGATGACTTCGAAATTGTCTGGAGTTCCAAGCCGATTCCCGAATCGCCGATGGTCTGGCGCAAGGCGCTCGATCCGCAACTAAAGAAGAAAATCGCCGACGCGCTGGCTTCGATCAAGGACGTGCCGTGGGGCGATCAGGGTGTGCTCAATGGCTTCCAGCCCACCACCGACGCGTCCTATGACGTGGTGCGCGAAACCGCCAAGGTGCTCGATCTCGATTTGCGGAGCATGAAATGATCAGCATCCGCCAACTGAGCAAACACTACGGCAGCAACCCGGTGTTGCGCGGCATCGACCTTGACGTCGCTGCGGGCGAATTCGTCGTGGTGCTCGGTCAGTCCGGCGCCGGCAAATCGACCTTGCTGCGTTGCATCAATCGCCTGGCACAGGCCGACAGCGGCACGCTGAACGTGGCGGGCATTGATGCCCTCGCCTGCCCCGACACCAGCGTTTTGCGCCGTGAAGTGGCGATGATTTTTCAGCACCACAACGTCGTGCCGCGCCTCAGCGTATTGAAGAATGTGCTGACTGGGCGCCTCGGTTCCGTCGGCACCCTCGCCTCGATTCTGCAACTGTTTCGCCGTGACGATGTGGCGCTGGCGATGCAATGCCTGGAACGCGTCGAACTGGCGCACAAGGCCGGTGAGCGCACCGATTTATTGTCTGGCGGGCAGAAGCAACGCGTCGGTATTGCCCGCGCCTTGGCGCAACGGCCGCAGGTGATTCTGGCCGATGAACCGATCGCCAGCCTCGATCCGAAAACCGCGCGACTGGTGTTGCAGTACCTGCGCGATGCCACCCGCGAACTGGGCATCACCGTGCTGTGCAATCTGCACCAGGTCGAATATGCCCGCGAGTTCGGCGACCGCGTGGTCGGCCTCGCTCACGGCAATCTGGTGTTCGATGGCAAAGCGTCGAGCATGACCGACGCCGATCTGGCGCGAATCTATCCGGGGCAATCTGCAGAACACTCCGCTGACGTCCCGGCGCCCACCCTGTCCTACCGCGCCGCCTCGAGGGCCTGAGCATGCCATCGCAAAACTATCAGTGGGTCGGCGAACGGCCCCGTGGCACACGCAGTTGGCTGACCACCGCCGGCATCGTCCTGATCGTGCTGTGGACGCTGAACTGGAGCGCGCAAGGTGCGCAACTCAGCCTCGGTGAACTGGCAGCCGGATTGCCGCAGATCGGTGACTTTCTTTCGCGCACCTTTCCGCCGGATCTGAGCATCCTGCCGCGTCTGGTCGCGCCAGCGGTGGAGACTTTGCAGATCGCCATCTGGGGCACCCTGCTCGGCGTGTTGCTGGCGATTCCGCTGTCGTTTCTCGCCGCGCGCAATCTGAGTCGCAATCGCTGGGTGTTTCACATCACCCGTCAGGGGCTGAATTTCACCCGCAGCATCAACGAACTGATCCTCGCGCTGATCTTCGTCTCGGCGGTCGGCCTCGGCCCGTTCCCCGGCGTGTTGGCGCTGGCGCTGCATGGTCTGGGCATGCTCGGCAAGTTCTTCGCCGAGAGCATCGAAGAGATCGATCAAGGCCCGATTGAAGCGCTGCAGGCGACCGGTGCACGACCGTTGCAGGTGATCGTGTTTGGCGTTTTGCCGCAGGTGATCACGGCGTGGATTGCGGTGATTTTGTACCGCTTCGAAGTCAATCTGCGCTCGGCCACGGTGCTGGGCATGGTCGGCGCCGGCGGCTTGGGTTTCGAACTGGTGAGCAGCCTGAAACTGTTCAAATACCCGGAAACCGCGACGTGCATCATCGTCATCACCTTCATGGTGATCGTCGCCGACACCATATCCAGCCGCCTGCGTGCGGCGATCCAGAGCGGTTCGGCGCACTGACATCTAACCGCTATCGGCTGAGCCGATTCAAACCTGCGAATTATCGATTTGAGCCGTTGTCGACGGGCGCTGAGTATGGCGCCACACGACAACAACAATAAGGATCCACCATGACTGCCCGCTTCCAGAACCCAGTTGATACCCGTTTCGGCTGGGGCAGCCTGCAAGACCTCGCTGCCATTACCGACCAGCAGACCGTGGCCCTCGTCACCTTCCCTGAGGCCCGTGGGCTGGGGCTGGTCGATCGCCTGCAAGCGTTGCTCGGTGAGCGTCTGGTCTACGTGTTCGAAGACGTTCAGCCCAATCCTGACGTCGCCCATCTGCGCAGCACTTATGAGCAGTTCTGGCAGCAGGCCGGTGATTGCGATGTGGTGCTCGCGGTCGGTGGTGGCAGCGCCATCGATACCGCCAAAGCGTTGATCGTCGGCACCGAGTCCGGGCATTTCGATGAGTTGTTGACCCTGCTGGCGACCGGCAAGGCGTTCACTCCCGCGCGTTGCAAACAGCTGATCGCCGCGCCGACCACCGCCGGCACCGGTAGCGAAGTCACGCCGTGGGCGACGATCTGGGACAGCGCAAGCCAGAAAAAATATTCGTTGCACCTCGACTGCACCTGGCCGCGCGTGGCGATCATCGATCCGCAACTGATGCTCACCGTGCCGGCCAGCGTCACCGTGTCCACCGGGCTCGATGCGTTGTCCCACGCGCTGGAAGCGATCTGGAACGTTAACGCCAACCCGGTTTCCGACACTTTCGCCATTTCTGCGATTGAAGACATTCTCGAATGCCTGCCGCGTCTGCAAAAAGATCTGTCGAACCAAGAGTTGCGCACACGCATGGCACTCGCCGCGCTCAAGGCCGGGCTGGCGTTTTCCAACACCAAAACCGCGCTGGCGCATTCGATTTCCTACGAGATGACCTTGCGCCACGGCTTGCCCCACGGCATCGCCTGCTCCTTCACCCTGCCGCTGGTGCTCGGTCTGGCCTGGGGTCACGACGCGACGCGTGACCGCATCCTGCAACGGGTATTCGGCGAGGATCTGCTCACCGCGCAACAGCAGTTGCGCGAGTTCCTCCACAGCCTCGGAGTGAAAACCGAGTTCGCCGATTACGGCGTCTCGGCCAAGGACGCCGAAGACATCATCCACCTCGCGATGCAGGGCGCGCGCGGCAAGAACTTCATCGGTTCGCAAGCTGCCTGACGCCCGACGCCACCCGATCAACCCAAGCACCGCCTGCGGCTCATAGCCGTGGTGATTTCCTGCCGCACCGAAAAAGAGTGCACCCGCCGACGACAAACGGCGGGAACCCACAACAATAAGGAAAAGATCATGAATCGTGCCGAAACAATGCCTGGTCTCGCCGTACGTTCTGCCTCGTTCCGGGTCGCGCAGTGGCGCATGCTGCTGGCGGCGATGTTCTGTTACCTGTTTTTCTACACCGGCCGGCAGACCTTCGGTTTTGCCATTCCGGGCATTCAGGCCGAGTTCGGTTTGAGCAAGGAAACTCTTGGCTGGGCTTCTGCGGCGATGCTCTGGGCCTACGCCGTCGGCCAGGCCATCAACGGCAACCTCGCCGATAAGTTCGGTGGCCGGCGCATCATGACCCTCGGTGCGGTGCTGTCCTGCGCGGCAAACTGGGTGACCAGTTTTGCCGGCGGTTTCACCAGTCTGATCCTGCCGTGGGGCGTCAACGGCTACTTTCAGGCCTTGGGCTGGGCGCCGGGCGGTCGGCTGATTGCCAACTGGTGGGCGGCCGGCGAGCGCGGCAAGGACTATGGCTTCTACACCTTCGCCGCCGGTTGCGCGTCGATTCTGTCGTACGTCACCTCCATCGTCGTGCTTGAAGTGCTGCAACTGGAATGGCGCTGGATCTTCCGTTTACCGGTACTGCTGATGCTCGCCGGCGGGATCATTTTCTATCTGGTTGCCCGCGAACGCCCGCAGGATCTGGGCTTCGAACCGGTAGGCGATACCGGCGTGGCCAACGCTGACGACAAACATCAGGAAGCCGCGCATGGCGAAGTCGAGACCTCGGCGCAACGCTATAAAGCCGTGTTGAAGAATCCGCGCCTGCTGATCGCCGCGCTGTCACTGGGCTTTCAGAACGCGGCGCGCTACGGCTTGATCGTTTGGGTGCCGGTGCACTTTCTCGGCGCCGACTGGAAAAGCGGTGACGGCATGATCGATCCGAAATGGATCACCGTCGCCCTCCCGGTCGGCATGGCGGTTGGCGCGTTGAGCAACGGCTGGGTGTCGGACAAGCTGTTCGGTTCCAAGCGCTATCTGGCGATCATGCTCTACATGTTCCTTGGCGCCGCGACGAGTTTGTGGATGTGGAGCCTGCCGCCGCACAGCGTGATCGGCCTGGTCGCGTTGTTCCTTTGCGGCTTCTTCGTTTATGGCCCGGCGTCGAGTTTCTGGGCGCTGTGCCCGGATCTGGTCGGTGCCAAACGCGCCGGCACTGCAACCGGGATCATGAACTTTTCGTCCTATCTGTTTGCCGGCCTCGCCGAGCCTTTGATCGGTCGTTTGCTTGACACCACGGCAAACACGTCTCTCATCTTCATAGTGGTCACCAGCGCCTGCCTGTGCAGCGCGGCAGTGGCATTGTTCATTCGACGCTGATGGGGCTTGCATGTACCAGTATCACAAGTGGTTGCGTTCGTTTCATGCGGTGGCGAAAACCGGCAGCTTTACCCTCGCAGCGGAGTACCTCAGCGTCGGTCAGCCGACCGTCAGCGAGCAGGTCAACGCGCTGGAGAAAACCTTCTCGGTCGAGCTGTTCCATCGGCGCGGGCGCTACATCGAGATGAGTTCCGCCGGGCACAATCTCTACGCAATCACTCAAGGTTTGTTCGGCCAGGAGGACGAAGCGGTGCAACTGCTGCAGAGTTTCAAGCAACGCAAGAACGGCATGCTGCGGCTCGGCGCGGTGTCGCCGCCGATTGCGATGAACCTGACCTACGAGCTGATGCAGCGGCACCCGGACATCGAACTGGAAACCTCGTTTTCCTCGGAAAAGGAAACCCTCGCGCGGCTGTTCAACTTCGATATCGACGTGGCGATTCTGGCGTTGTCGGAATTCGATGAGCGCTTCCACACCCGGTTGTATCACCGCTATCCGATTATTGCCGTGGTGCGCGATGACCATCCGTGGGCCAGCCAGTCGCAGGTTCACATCAGCGAAATCAGCCGCGAGAAATGGGTGATGCGCGAGCAAAGTGCGCGCACCCGGCAACTGGTCGAAGAAAGCTGCAAGCGCCTCGACATCGACCTCAACCGCGTCATGCAACTGAACAGCCGCGAAGCCATCGTGCACGCGATCGTCAAAGGCATCGGCATCGGTTTTGTCTCGGCGGTCGAGTACGCCGAAACCCCGGGCACCACGCCGATCACCTTTGTCGATCACCCGTTTTTCATCGAATACCACCTGTGCTGTCTCGGCATCCGCCGCAACCGACCGGTGATTGCCGAACTGTTTGATTCGAGTCCACCGCTGAGCTGATCAGCATTGACCCTTGAAACCGCCTACCTCATTGCCGAGGGACGGCCCACGCTTACCCGAAAACGGAGATTTGACCATGCAGTACAAAAACCCGACTCACCTGCAAGCCGCTATCCTCGACTGGGCTGGCACCGTTGTTGATTTCGGCTCGTTTGCGCCGACGCAGATATTCGTCGAGGCCTTTGCCGAGTTCGGCGTCGCGGTATCGCTGGAAGAAGCGCGTGGCCCGATGGGCATGGGCAAGTGGGATCACATTCGCACGCTATGCAACCTGCCGCAGATCGCCGAGCGCTATCGCGCCGCGTTCGATCGCTTACCGAGTGATGAAGATGTGACAGCGATCTACGAGCGCTTCATGCCGTTGCAGATCGAGAAAATCGCTCTGCATTCGGCGGTCATTCCAGGTGCGCTCGAAGCGATTGCGGCGTTGCGCGACAAGGGTTTGAAGATTGGTTCGTGCTCCGGGTATCCGGCGGTGGTGATGGCCAAGGTTGTCGAGTTGGCGCGAGAGAATGGTTATGTCGCTGACCATGTCGTCGCCACCGATGAAGTGCCGAATGGCCGGCCGTATCCGGCGCAGTCGTTGGCCAACGTGATTGCCTTGGGCATCGATGATGTGGCCGCGTGCGTCAAGGTTGATGACACCTGGCCGGGGATTCTCGAAGGGCGTAGCGCGGGGATGTGGACGGTGGCGTTGACTTGCTCGGGGAATGCGCTCGGATTGACCTACGAACAGTTCAAGGCGCTGCCGTCGGATCGTCTCGCGGAAGAACGTGAGCGCATCGGCAAGATGTTCGCGCCATCGCGTCCGCATTACTTGATCGACACCATTGCCGATTTGCCTGAAGTCATCGACGACATCAATGCGCGCCTGGCCCGAGGTGAAACCCCACAAGCCTGCTGACACCTGATCGTTCCCACGCTCTGCGTGGGAATGCAGCCCGTGACGCTCCGCGTCACTGGACGCAGAGCATCCCTAGAGGCATTCCCACGCGGAGCATGGGAACGATCGGTGACCGCGCTCAAATCGCAGGCAAAAAAAAGCTGCCAAAACTGGCAGCAGAAACTTCAAGAACACGCGATGTATTGACCCCAGCATAGACGCTGAATAATGACAGTGTCATGACAGCGACAAATTCACTGAACCGCCCTGCCCCGTCATCAGGATGTCATCAACGCAACGGCAGAATCCTCGCAAACCGTCTTGAGCCTTCCGGCGGATATTCAGCAAGGATTCCCATGAAACCAGACGCCCCGCTGTTTGCCGCCATCGACCTGGGTTCGAATGCCTTTCGTTTGATGATCGGCCAGTCGCTGCGCAGTCGAAAGGGTTTGCTGATTCAGGAAGTGAAAACCCTGCGCGAACCGGTGCGCCTTGCCGAAGGTTTTGACGGCGGCGTGCTGGATGCGCTGGCACTGGATCGAGGCTGGCAAGCATTGGCGCGGTTCGGCAAGAAATTGCGCGGTTTCGAGGCCGGTCGGGTTCGCGCAGTGGCGACCAGTGCGGTGCGTGAGGCGGACAATGCGCAGTTGTTTCTGGCCAGCGCCGAGCGGCATCTGGGTTTTCCCATTGATGTGATTTCCGGGCAAGAAGAAGCGCGACTGGTCTACGCCGGTGTGGCGCATGCGCTGCCGGGTGCTGAGGAAATGCGTTTGGTGGTGGATATTGGCGGCGGTTCCACCGAGCTGATTCTCGGCCAGGGCTCGCAAGCGTTGCTGACCGAAAGCATCGCGATGGGCAGCGGCACGTTGAGTACGCGGTTCTTTCGCTGCGGTGATATTTCTGCCGGTGCCCTGCAAGAAGCCGAACGTTTCGCCATCCTGCAATTTGAACGGGTTGCCCGGCGTTATCGGAGTCAGGGTTGGCAGCAGACCATCGGCTCGTCGGGTACCGCCCGCATGCTGGCCAAAGTGCTCAAGGCCAATCACCTCAATGACTTCGGCAAGGACGGCATCACCTACGCCGGCCTGTTGCGCCTGGCCCTGCTTCTGCTGAAAGTGAGCAATGTGCAACAGCTGCACCTCGCCGGCCTGCAACCGCACCGTCAAAGCATCCTGCCCGGCGGATTGGTATTGATGCTCGCGGCGTTCAAAGTATTCGGCATCTCGCAAATGGCCCCCTCCGAACCCGGCCTGCGCCTCGGCGTCCTGCACGGCCTGATGAGCAAGCACTGATCCCTTGTAGGAGTGAGCCTGCTCGCGAAAGCGTCTGCTCAGCCACATCAATGCTGAATGTGCCGCCCCCTTCGTGAGCGAGCCCACTCCCACCTTGGTTCTGTGCAACTCGATGCATCTACGTACGCCACAAGTCCCTGTGGGAGCGGGCTTGCTCGCGAAAGCGTCCGCTCAGTCACATCAATGCTGAATGTGCCGCCCCCTTCGTGAGCAAGCCCACTCCCACCTTGGTTCTGTGCCAGTCAATGCATCCGCATACGCCTCAAGTCCCTGTGGGAGCGGGCTTGCTCGCGAAAGCGCCCGTTCAGTCACATCAATGCTGAATGTGCCGCCCCCTTCGTGAGCAAGCCCACTCCCACCTTGGTTCTGTGCCAGTCAATGCATCCGCATACGCCACAAGTCCCTGTGGGAGCGGGCTTGCTCGCGAAAGCGTCCGCTCAGCCACATCAATGCTGAATGTGCCGCCCCCTTCGTGAGCAAGCCCACTCCCACATTGGTTCTGTGCCAGTCAATGCATCCGCATACACCTCGAGTCCCTGTGGGAGCGGGTTTGCCAGCGATGAGGCCGGCACACCAAAATCCGGAAGTGTTGACCATTAGGCCGAGTGTCAGCTCGCCTGCTCTTGATCTTGATTCACAGGCCCCGTCGGAAGGCTGAGTGGAGGGATTTATCCGGGGGTGGGAGCGCAGCGACCGTTTGGCGCAGCCAAACACATCGAGAGGAGGTGCAGCGCAGCAAACCGG
>NZ_JAGYHF010000014.1 GCF_018336155.1 Pseudomonas rustica
TTTGGAATGCATTCCCTTGTGGGAGCGGGCTTGCCCGCGAAGAGGCCCGCCCGACCAGCGAAGACCTAAGGCTTGCGTAACAAATAGGTATCCATAATCCACCCATGCTCAGCCCGCGCCGCCTTGCGCACGCGCTCTATCTCGTCAGCCACTTCCCCCAACTTGCCGCTGATCAAAATCTCATCCGGCGTGCCCAGATAAGCGCCCCAGTAAATCTGCGTCTGCGGATCCGCCACATGATGGTAGGAATCTTCCGCATCAAGCATCACCACCAGACTGTCAGAGTCACTCACCTTCCCCGCCGCCAAACGCCGGCCGGTGGTGATTTCGATGGAGCGCCCGATGGTGTTCAACGGCACTTTGTGCTGCGCCGCCAGCGCCTGAACGCTGGTGATACCCGGAATCACCTCAAACTCGAACTCGCAGCGGCTCTCGGCCAGAATCGATTGCAGAATACGCACGGTGCTGTCGTACAACGCCGGGTCGCCCCAGACGAGGAAACCGCCACATTGGCCGTCGGATAATTCTTCGTTGATCATCCGCTCGAAGGTCTGCTGCTTGGCCTGGTTCAAATCCACCACCGCCGAGGTGTAATCGACGTCGCCACGCTCGCGTTCCGGGCAATGCGCTTCGGCGAAGCGGTAGTCGGGGTCGGTGATGTAGCGATCACAGATCTCCCGGCGCAGGTCGATCAGCTTGTCCTTGCTCTGGCCCTTGTCCATCAGGAAGAACACGTCGACCTGATTCAGCGCTTTCACCGCTTGCATGGTGATGTAGTCGGGATTGCCGGCGCCGATGCCGATGACCAATAGTTGTTTCATCAAAATCTTTCCTCAAGATCAATACCCGGCAAACGCAAACGCCAGATACCGTTAAATCGTAATTCGACCGCCGCCAGCGGTTCGACGTCTATCGCGTTGAAGGCTGCGCCCTGCACCACCTGCATCAGCGCCGCGCGCACGATGTAGGGGTGAGTCACCGCGACGATATGGCCAGGCGTCGCTTTCAATTCGTCCAGCCATTTCGCCACGCGCTCAGAGACCTCAACCACCGATTCGCCGCCATGTGGTGCGGCACTCGGGTCTGCCAGCCAGGCTTGCAGCGCTTCGCCTTCCTTATGTTGCAGATCCTTGATCGACCGCCCGTGCCAGCGACCCCAATCGCAATCGCGCAATGCCTCGTCGATCTGCGCGTTTGCGCCAAACCACGCAGCGGTCTGTTGTGTGCGTAATTCCGGCCCGCACAGAATACGGGACGCCGTGGCATATCGATCAGCCAGCAAGTCGGACGCCGCCAGCGGATTTTCAACAGGCTCGTTTGTAGGAAAACACGCCAATTTCTGTGCGACGGTTCGAGCATGGCAAATCAGAGTCAACCGGGTGGTTTGCACAGGGGATCACTCACTCGAAGGGTCTGAAATGGACTAATGCAATCTTCGCGGGCGGCAATTGTGCCGTAAACAGGGGCTTAGCGGGCAACTCGCTGTTCAGGCATTGATGATCCGCGTCAGCAAATATCGGTAATGTCTGACACAACAATGGGCAATGGACTACAAGCCCAGTCGACCACCGCGTAGACCCTGTTACACGGGCGTTTCGCACCTGTTTCACAGCTTGGCCAACCCACGAAAAATTCGCTAGACATGTAACCTCAGTTACATAAATACTGTTTTGGCGAATTGTGAAGCAAATTCGACAAACCCATCCAGCAGGAGCCCGGATGCCCCCTCTCAGAGACCTGATCACCGATCCCGGCCTGGATCTTACGCCGTCGGAGCGCAAAGTCGTTCGCGCCTTGCTCGATCAGTACCCGCGCAATGGTCTGGGGCCGATGGCACGTCTGGCCGATCATGCCGGCGTCAGTGATCCGACCATCGTCCGTCTGGTGAAAAAACTCGGGTTTGGCAGTTACGCCGAATTCCAGGACGCCCTCCTCAGCGACATGGATCATCGCCTGCGCTCACCGCGCACGCTGTTGCAGCCTCGCGCACAGCAAAACAAGGACGACGCCTGGAGCCATTACCTGGCCGACAGCCATCGATTGCTGGTCGAAACCCAATCGCTGACCCAACCCGAAGACGTGCGCATCCTGACCGACTGGCTGCTCGACGCGCGGCATCAGGTGTATTGCTTTGGCGGCCGTTTCAGCAGCCTGATGGCGACTTACCTGCTCAATCACTTGCGTCTGCTGCGCCCCGGCTGCTTTGCGCTGGAAGACAACGCGCAATTGCCCGACAGGCTGTTCGACCTGCAACGTCAGGACGTCGTCCTGCTGTTCGACTATCGCCGCTATCAGACGCAAGCGCTGCGCGTGGCCACCGCTGCGAAAACCAACAACGCACGGGTGGTGCTGTTCACCGACATTTATGCCTCGCCGCTGCGCGAACTGGCCGACTTGATCATCAGCGCCCCGGTCGAATCAGCCTCGCCGTTCGACACCATGGTGCCGGCGCTGGCCCAGGTCGAGGCGCTGATCGCCTGCCTGACCTTGCGCACTGACAACCTCGCCGATCGCCTGGACGGCATCGACGCCTTGCGCAACGACTTCGCCACCCACTTGCTGGAGGATAAATAAGGATGTTCAGCCTTCCCCACCGCTCGCCGCGGGACTTGCCGTTTGTCACCGACCATACCGCGCTGTTGTTGGTGGACATGCAGCGTGCCTGGCTCGAACCGCAGTTCGATCCGCACCTCAACGATCCGGACGCCGAGTACTTCCTGACCCGAACGCAGATGCAGGTGGTGCCCAATCAACGGCGCTTGCTCAGTGCCTTTCGTGAAGCGCAGCAGAACGTGCTGCACACCATTATCGAAAGCCTCACCGCCGATGGTCGCGACCGTTCGCTCGACCACAAACTTTCGGACATGCACCTTCCCAAAGGCAGCGTGCAGGCGCGGATCATCGAAGACCTGACGCCGGTAGAAAACGAAATCGTTCTGCCGAAAACTTCGTCCGGCGTGTTCAACTCGACCAACATCGACTACGTGCTGCGCAACCTCGAAACCCGTCACCTGATCATCGCCGGCATTGTCACCGATCAATGCGTCGACATGGCCGTGCGCGATGCTGCCGATCGCGGTTATCTGGTCACGCTGGTCGAAGACGCCTGCGCCACTTACAGCGCCGAACGGCACAACGCCTGCCTGAACGCGATCAAGGGTTATTGCTGGATCACCGACACCCAAACCATACTCGGCCGGTTGCAGGAGATGCAGCCATGAGTGCGCGCCTGACGCCGCTGCCGATGACCACCATCGTCACCACTGACTTGATCGGCATCACCCGTGGCCGCTCGTTTCCCACCGATGAGCTTGAGCATTATCAAGCGGCGGGTTGCGGCTGGGTGCCGGCCAACAGTGCGTTGACGCCACAGGACATCATCGCCTCGACCAATCCATGGGGCGCTTATGGCGACTTGCGGCTGATCCCGGATCTGAGCAGCCGCGTCACCGTCAGTAATGGCCCGGACGCGAGTGCGCCAGCGCTGGACTTCATTCACGGCGATATCCGCGAAACCGATGGCCGCCCTTGGGGCGCCTGCCCACGCACGCTGCTGCGCGATGAAATCGAGCGTTATCGCGATAAGTTGGGGTTGCAGGTTAACGCCGCGTTTGAACACGAATTCAACCTTCACGCAGGTGTAGCCGAACACTTGGCGTTCTCCCTCGAAGCCCAGCGTCAAGGTGCCGAATTCGCTGGCTGGTTGCTTAGCGCCCTGCGTGCTGGCGGCGTCGAGCCGGAAATGTTCCTGCCCGAATACGGCAAGCATCAATACGAAATCACCTGCCGTCCGACGCTCGGCGTAGCGGCCGCAGACCGCGCGGTGAACGTGCGCGAGATCACCCGGGAGATCGCCCGGCAAATGGGCCTCGACCTGAGTTTCGCGCCGAAAATTGCGGCGGACGCGGTGTGCAACGGTGTGCATCTGCATGTCAGCCTGCTCGATCTGGGCGGTCAGCCGATGCTGTACGACGCTGGCACCAGCAACGGTCTGTCGAGCATCGGTCAGCATTGGGCCGCAGGAATCCTGCACTATTTGCCAGCGCTGTGTGCGTTCACCGCGCCAACGCCGGTTTCGTATGAGCGTTTGCAGCCACATCACTGGAGCGCGTCCTATGCCTGCCTCGGCCAGCAAAATCGGGAAGCGGCGTTGCGCATCTGCCCGACCGTGACTCTCGGCGGCAAATCCGTGGCCCACCAGTTCAACCTCGAATTCCGCGCCATGGACGCCACTGCCTCGCCGCATCTGGCCATGGCCGCCTTGCTGATCGCCGGACGTTTGGGCATCGAACAGCGTCTGGCGCTGAACGCGATCACCGATGAAATTCCCGATTCACTCAACGACGAGCAACGCAAGGCAAGGGGCATTGTCGCCCTGCCCGCCTCGCTGGCCCAGGCACTGGATTGCCTGCGCGACAGTGCAGCCTTCAACGAATGGCTGCCCAAGCCGTTGCTCGACACATACCACGCCCTTAAAACCGAGGAATTGGCGCTGACGGAACAGCTCTCGCCCGCTGACCTGTGTGAGCACTATGCACGCCTGTACTGAATCCGCCGAGCTGGGGTTGTTTACCCGACCGGTCTACAACCTGAGCCGCGCCGACTCGACGCATCCTTTGATTCTGGTATGCGAGCACGCCAGCCGCTACATCCCCGAGGCCCTGAATAATCTAGGCCTGGACGATGCCGCCGCACGTGAACACATCGCCTGGGACATTGGCGCACTGCAACTGGCCGAGCAATTGTCGGAACAACTTGGCGCAACGCTGTTGAGCGCAAACTATTCACGGTTGCTGATCGACCTGAATCGCCCACGCCATGCGCCGGACAGCATTCCGGCACAGAGCGAGATTTATCAGATTCCGGGTAACCGCGAGCTCGACGAAGCCACGCGCGAATACCGGCGTCAGACACTGTTCAAGCCGTTTCATGCGCGTTTGCAGACGCTGATCGATGAACGCGTTGCACAAGGACAACCGGTGCGCGTGGTGGGGATCCACAGTTTCACCCCGGTGTATTACGGCCAGCCACGACCACTGGAAATCGGCGTGCTGTTCGGTCAAGCAAAGGAGTACGCGCAACGTCTGCTCGATGGCCTCGGCGAACATCCGCTGAAAGTCGCGGGCAATCAGCCGTACAAGATTGATCCACTGGGTGACATGACCGTGCCCGTACACGGCGATGCGCGAGGCCTAGACTCGGTGCTGATCGAGGTGCGCAACGATTTGCTGCGCAGCCCCGAAGCCGTATCGCGCTGGGCCGGATACCTCGCGCCATTGCTGTAACGAAAGATCGCTGAAGCTGTAAACGATGGACCGACATAACAACTAAAACGACCGATTGGCTGACAAGGAGTTGCGCTTCATGGAAATTGAAGAATTCGGCTACAAGCAAGAGTTGAAACGGAGCCTGACGCTCACCGACCTGGTGGTGTACGGGATGATCTTCATGATCCCCATCGCCCCGTTCGGCGTGTACGGCTACGTTAACGCCGAGGCACCGGGGATGGTGCCGCTGGCGTACATCATTGGCATGGTGGCAATGCTGTTCACCGCGCTGAGCTACGGCAGTATGGCCAAGGCTTTTCCGATTGCCGGCTCGGTGTATTCCTACGCGCAACGCGGCCTCAATCAACACGTCGGCTTCATCGCGGGCTGGCTGATGCTGCTCGACTATCTACTGATTCCACCGCTGCTGTATGTGTACGCAGCGATGGCACTCAACCATTTGTATCCAGACATTCCGAAAGTCGGCTTCATTCTGGCGTTCCTGGTCAGCGCGACTTTCGTCAACCTGCGCGGCATCACCTTCACGGCGCGGATGAACATCATTTTTCTGCTGGCGCAGTTGGTCGTGCTGGGCATTTTCCTGTTCTACGCGTGGACGGCCCTGCACAACGGTGGCGGTAACGGCGAGCTGACCCTGGCGCCGCTGTACAACCCGGAAACCTTCAACTTTGCCCTGCTGATGCAAGCGGTGTCGATTGCCGTGCTGTCGTTCCTCGGCTTCGACGCGATCTCGACGCTCGCCGAGGAAATCAAAGGTGATCCGGGCAAAAGCGTCGGCAAAGCCGCACTGATCACGCTGATCGTGATGGGGGTGATTTTCGTCGCGCAAACCTGGATTGCCACCGATCTGGCAGCCGGTATGGGCTTCAAATCCGCCGACACCGCATTCTATGAAATCGCCGAAATCGCCGCTGGCAGCTGGCTGGCAACCGTCACCGGCGTAGCGACTGCATTGGCGTGGGGCGTTGCTGTGGCGATCACCTCGCAAGCCGCCGTGTCGCGTCTGCTGTTTGGCATGGCCCGCGACGGCAAACTGCCGAAAGTGCTGGCCAAGGTGCACCCGAAACACAACACGCCGTACCTGAGTATCTATCTCGTGGCCGCGCTGTCGCTGCTGATCTGCTACCTGTTCATCAATTCGGTCGACACCCTGACCTCGCTGGTCAACTTCGGCGCACTCAGCGGTTTCATGCTACTGCACCTGACGGTGATCAACTACTACTGGCGTCGGCAGAAATCCGGCCAGGTTATCCGCCACCTGATCTGCCCGGTGATCGGCTTCATCATCGTCGCGGCCATCATGTACAACATGGGCGTCGATGCACAAAAACTCGGCCTGATCTGGATCGCACTGGGGCTGGTGTACCTGTTCTTTCTCAACAAGCTCGGCGCCAGCACCGCACTGCCCGATCCGAGCAATGGCTGACATAAAAAAGGGCGGCGTCTGACAACAAATCAGGCGACCGCTGATTTCGCGCGTGGAAACCGACAGTGATAGTCAGGTTCGGCGAATTCGCCGAACCTTTTGATACAGGAGTACATCCATGCTGGTCTTACGCCCAGTCGAGATAACCGACCTGCCTCAGTTGCAACAATTGGCCCGTGACAGTCTGGTGGGCGTGACCTCCCTGCCGGATGACAGCGAACGGTTGCGCGAGAAAATCGCCGCGTCCTGTGCGTCGTTCGATCGCGATGCGAGCGCGCACGGCCCGGAGAGTTACTTTTTCGTGCTCGAAGATCTGGATAACCAGCGCCTCGTCGGTTGCTCCGAGATTGTCTCGACGGCGGGTTTTGATGAACCGTTCTACAGCCTGCGCAATCGCCACTTCACCAGTGCCTCGCGCGAGCTGAACATCGAACACGGCGTGCCTGCGTTGTCGCTGTGCCACGACCTCAACGATCACACCTTGCTGCGCGGTTTCCACATCGACGCGGCGCTGGAGCGCACGCCATTTTCTGAATTGCTCTCGCGAGCGCGTTTGCTGTTTATCGCCGCTCATTCGCAACGTTTTGCCGAGGCAGTGATTACCGAAATCGTCGGATACAGCGATGCGGACGGCAACTCGCCATTCTGGGATGCACTGGGCAAGCATTTTTTCGACTTGCCCTACGTTGAAGCCGAGCGCCTGTGCGGCTTACAGAGCCGGCGCTTTCTCGCCGAACTGATGCCGCAATACCCGATTTACGTGCCGATGCTGCCGTTGGCGGCACAGGAATGTATCGGTCGCATCCACCCGGACGGTCAGGAAGCCTTCGACATTCTTCAGCGCGAAGGCTTCGAAACCAACAGCTACATCGACCTGTTCGACGCTGGCCCGACGCTGTATGCGCGCACAGCGAACATTCGCTCGATCACCCATAGCCAGACCGCTCAAGTCCATTCGCAACCTCAGATCGATGCGCGTGGCCGTTATCTGCTGAGCAATGATGCGCTGCACGGTTACCGCGCGATTGTTGCCGAACTGGATTATCAGCCGGGGCAACCGCTGGCCCTCACCCCGGCCATGTGTGCCGCATTGCACGTGAGCGAAGGCAGCCCGATCCGGCTGATTGCCCTGTGAGCCGCCCGAACAGGCGCGTAAAAGGAGTTACCGCATGATTGTCCGCCCGGTCAAAGTCAGCGACCTGCCCGCGTTAATGACGCTGGTTCAACAGGTCGGCCCGGGGTTTACCACCCTGCCGGCCAACGAAGATCGCCTGGCGCACCGGGTGCGCTGGGCGCAACGTGCGTTCGCCGAACAGGTGGAACGCGCCGACGCCGACTATCTGTTCGTGCTCGAAGACGATGACCAGCGGGTGATCGGCGTCAGCGCGATGTCGGGCGCGGTCGGTTTGCGCGAGCCCTGGTACAACTATCGCGTTGGTTTGACTGTGAGTTCGGCACCGGATCTGGGGATTCAGCGGCAGATTCCGACGCTGTTCCTCAACAACGAACTGACCGGGCAATCGGAGCTGTGTTCGCTGTTCCTGCGCCATGATCAGCGCACCGGCAGCAACGGACGATTGTTGTCGTTGGGGCGTTTGCTGTTCGTCGCCGAGTTTCCGCATCTGTTTGGTGAAAGGATGATCGCCGAATTACGCGGCAGCGCTGATGAGCAGGGTTGTTCGCCGTTCTGGGACAGTCTGGGGCGACACTTTTTCCAGATGGATTTCACCCATGCCGATCACTTGTCCGGCTTGGGCAACAAATCCTTCATCGCCGAACTGATGCCGCGTCAGCCGCTGTACACCTGCCTGCTCACCGAACAGGCGCAGGCTGCAATCGGTCAGGCGCACCCGAATACCGAGCCGGCACTGAAGATTCTTCAAGCCGAAGGATTTGCGCACAAAGGTTACATCGACATTTTTGACGGCGGCCCGGTGATTGAGGCGCCGATCCGCAACATCCGCACCGTGCGCGACAGCCTGGAACTGACCTTGAGCCTTGGCACGCCAGATGAGCAGGCGCCGTTGTGGCTGATCCACAACCGTCGTCTGGAAAACTGCCGCATCACCGTCGCCCGTGGTCGCCGCGTCGGCAGCAGCCTGGTGGTTGATCGCCTCACGGCGCAACGTTTGCAGTTGCAACCGGGCAATTCGGTACGCGCGGTGATGCTGCCGAATCAACAGCAGCAGGCTGTGGCTGCTTAACCCCTCACTGCTTTCGAGTGGGTATGAAGATCACCTGTCCCCAGGAGACCCCTGTGGCGAGGGGATTTATCCCCGCTGGGCTGCGAAGCGGCCCCAAAACCAGCCACCTCATTCTTCCAGACATACCGCATTTGCCGGTCTTACGACTGCTTCGCAGCCGATCGGGGATAAATCCCCTCGCCACAATAATCTCATCAGCACAAAAATCTTCTCACCCCAGAACCCCCCTCCCACAGGTGATACCTTTCAGCAAACGGCTCCCCGCCTGACCAGCCGCGCAAATTCGTCATGATCCTTGACCCATTCGCGTGATAGCCTTTTAAACCTTCGGCGTTGACACATTTGCTCAAGCCTTTCCATTCCTTTGTATTGGTGGAACTCGTATGTCCAGGCTTTCTCATCAAGATTTGCGCCGTAACTTCCGTCAGTTGCTGGCCTCCGACACTTGCTACCACACAGCATCGGTGTTCGACCCGATGTCGGCCCGCATCGCCGCTGACCTGGGTTTTGAAGTGGGGATTCTCGGTGGTTCCGTGGCCTCGTTGCAGGTGCTCGGCGCCCCTGACTTTGCCCTGATCACCCTCAGCGAGTTCGCCGAACAGGCCACCCGTATCGGCCGCGTTGCGCAATTGCCGGTAATCGCCGACGCCGACCACGGCTACGGCAACGCCCTCAACGTGATGCGCACCATCGTCGAACTGGAACGCGCCGGCGTCGCCGCCCTGACCATCGAAGACACCTTGCTGCCCGCGCAATTCGGCCGCAAATCCACCGACCTGATCACCGTCGCCGAAGGCGTCGGCAAGATTCGCGCGGCACTGGAAGCCCGGGTCGACACGGAAATGGCGATCATCGCGCGCACCAACGCCGGCATCCTGCCCAACCAGGAAATCATCAGCCGCACCAAGCAATACCAAGCGGCGGGCGCCGACGGCATCTGCATGGTTGGCATTCAAGACTTCGATCAACTGGAACAGATCGCCGAACACCTGACTGTGCCGCTGATGCTGGTCACCTACGGCAACCCGGCGCTGCGCGACGACAAGCGTCTGGCCGAGCTCGGCGTGCGCGTGACCATCGACGGTCATGGCGCGTACTTTGCGGCGATCAAAGCGACGTACGACAGCCTGCGCGAACAGCGGCAGATTTTCACTCAGGCATCGGATCTGAGCGCGACCGAATTGACGCACACCTATACCCAGCCTGAGGAATACATTCTGTGGGCTAAGGAATACATGAGTGTCAAAGAGTAAAGCGCTGGGTCGGCTGGCCCCTTCGCGAGCAAGCTCGCTCCCACATTGGAACGCGGTCAACTGTGGGAGCAGGCTTGCTCGCGAAGGCGTGTCAGGCACAATTTGAGCGTCTGACCCACCGCATTCGCGAGCAAGCCCGCCCCCACAAGGGTAATGCGCTGCAGCTATCAGACCGAATCAAGCAACTCGTGTCGCGGTTTGCTATCGCAATTGCAGATCACCCGATTGCGCCCGCCCGCCTTCGCTTCATACAGCGCCTGATCGGCATCATTGAGCCAACGGGTCGCGTCGGCATGCGCGGGGTCGTACGCCGCCAGGCCGATACTCAAACTGACCTTCAGCGCCGGATTCTGCTCATAAACCATCGTGGCAAAACGCTCGCGCAACGCCTCCATCGCCTGCGCGGCATTGAACAGCGGCAAGTCCGGAAGAATCACGCAAAACTCATCACCGCCATAACGCCCCGCGACATCAGTGGAGCGCAGGTTCTGCTTGAGCATTTTGCTCAACTGCCGCAACACAATATCCCCCGCCACATGGCCGTAGGTGTCGTTGATCGACTTGAAATGATCGATATCGATCAAGGCAATCGCCGCGCCCTGAGTTTGCCGCTTGCAACGTTGAAACATGCTGTCCAGTTGATCCTTCCAGGCGCCGTGATTGAGCAGCCCGGTAAGGCTGTCGGTGCGGCTCAGGGCCAGCAGTTCGCGTTTGTGCTGTCCCAGCGTGTAGGCCTGACGGAAACAGATCCAGCCCAACGCCAGCGGATACAGCATCAGCAGCGGCAAGCAGGCGTAAAGTTGTGTGGGAGAAGTCACAGCAACAAATGCCGGGGCAAACACCACAAGACCAACGCCAACCCCGAGAATCTGCGCCGCCAGGCCTGCCAGCAGAAAACGCACCCCGCCGATGGCGACGTTGTTCATGGCCATCATCGAAACGGTGGTGGCGCTGGGCAGCGGATTGAAATGCATCGCCGCGACCCAAAAGCCGCCGAAAAAGGCATCGATCAATAAATTACGGTGTTCCGCGTGATACGGCGTGGGTGAGCGTCGCGCCCATTGAAACGCCAGATGCGGCCAGACGGCCCCGTTGATCAACATCACCGCCCACACCCAGGCCGGCGGATCGAGCGGATACATCGCCACACTGACGCAAACGAGCCCCAGCGCCAGCCCAATGGTGCGCGATGTATAAAGCCTCCTGGCCAATGAAAGTCCTTTTCCCCCGGTGTTTCCCATAAGGGCCTCGATGACTCGACGGAACCTGCGCACTGCGTTGAATAGATGTGCTGGGAGTCTATCAGGGCAACGTTAAATAGCCATCACCGGCCAGCGGCCACAAAACGGCAACAACACACTTCCTGTAGGAGCTGCGGCACGCTGCGATCTTTTGATCCTGGCTCTGACAACAATCAAAAGATCGCAGCCTCGTTTCACTCGACAGCTCCTACAGGCCGAATATTTGGCTATACATGAAAGGAGCAAAACGGAAAAACAACTATAAGAAGGAGGCCCATGCGCAGTTATCAAGTGTTGATCATCGGCAGCGGTTTTGGCGGCCAGTGCGCGGCGGTCAATTTGCTCAAGGCCGGGATCGACGATTTTCGCATGCTGGAGCGACGCGATTTTTTCGGTGGCACCTGGTGCCAGAACACCTACCCCGGCGCAGCGGTGGATGTGCCGTCGCCGCTGTATTCCCTGTCGTTTGCACCGTATCGCTGGTCGCAGATGTTTGCCGGGCAAGCGGAATTACAGCGTTACACCGAACACGTGATCGACCAATTCAACCTCCGCGAGCGCGTGGAACTGCAGGCCAATGTCGAGCGCGTCGAGTGGGATGAGCTGGAAAAACGCTGGACGGTTTACACCGGCGCCAAAGGTATTTACTACGCGCAGTTTCTGATCAACGCCTCTGGCCCGCTGAGCCAACCGGTGATCCCACACTTTGCGGGGCAGGATCGCTTTCAGGGCAAGACATTTCATACAAATAATTGGGATCACGACTACGACTATCGCGGTAAACGCGTCGCCATCATTGGCAGCGGTGCGAGCGCGGCGCAGGTGATTCCGGCGATTGCTCCGGAGGTCGAGCAACTACACGTTTTCCAGCGCACGCCGCACTGGGTATTACCCCGCGCGGATCGCGTTTTCGGGCCGCTTCAACGTTGGCTGCTCGGCATCAAACCCGCCTACAAGCTGCTGAGATGGCTGATTTACTGGCAATTCGAAACCCGCGTAATCGCTTTCAAATACTCGAAACCGGCGATTCGCATGGTGCAAAAGCAAGCGTTGAAGTTTCTCAAACGCCAGGTGCCTGACCCGGTGCTGCGCGAAAAACTCACGCCCGACTTCACCATCGGTTGCAAACGGGTGTTGGTCTCCAGCACCTATTACCCGGCGCTGACTCGACCCAACGTGACGCTGCACAACCGCGACCATGGCATCGCCTCAATCGATGAAAGCGGACTCAACACGGTTGATGGCCAACACATCGATGTGGATCTGATCGTCTGGTCGACCGGTTACGACGCCACCGACGGCGTTATTTCCTACCCCGTCAGCGGCAAAAACGCTGTGCAACTCAGAGATGTCTGGGCCGAATATCCCCGCGCGTACCTCGGCACCAGTCTGCCGGACTTTCCCAACCTGTTTATCGTCACTGGGCCGAACACCGGCATTGGCCATACATCGGCGCTGTTCATCATCGAATCGCAGATGAACTACATCATCGACTGCATAAGAACGCTCAAAACCAAAGGTTTGCGCAGCATCGAAGTGCGCCCCGAAGCGGAACGTACCTACACTGAGATGATCCATCGGGAGATGGAGCGCACGGTCTGGAAGTCCGGCGGTTGCCACAGTTGGTATCAAAGCAAGAGCGGTCATGTGATCGCGATGTTTCCCGGCTTCAGTTTCAGTTATTACCGGTTGACCCGGGCGCTGAAACCGGCCGACCACATTCTGTCCTGAACACGTAAAAGGAAGACGTCGATGCTTTTGCTGTTTGTCGCCCTCGCAGTATTCGTGGCCTGGAGCTGGTTGAGTTACCCGGCGGTCGGCCATTGGTTGTACGACCTGAACATGGCCATCGAGGCCAAGTTGTACAAGTTGCACAAAATCGAAGTGCCGATCGCCGAGATGACGGTGTCGACCTGGCAGGGCGGGCCTTATGAAGCGTCCAGCGCGATCCTGATGTTGCACGGCTACAGCGCCGACAAGAATTTGTGGCTGCGCTTCGCCCGGCATTTTGTCCGGCAGTATCGAGTGATCATTCCGGATCTGGCCGGCCATGGCGAAACCGGCTTCAAGGCTGGCGGCGGTTATGACATTCCGCTGCAAGCCAAACGCATGATTCAGTTGCTCGACGTCTGCGGCGTAGAGAAAGTCCATGTGATCGGCAACTCGATGGGCGGCTACATTGCGGCGTGGCTGGCGGCGACGTACCCGGATCGCATCGCCTCGGTGGCGTTGATTGACCCGGCCGGCGTCACGGCACCGCAGGCCAGCGACATGGAACGGCATCTGGCGCGCGGGCATAACCCGTTTCTGATTAACTCTCGCGAAGAGTTCAAAAACTTCTACGCGATGACCATGGAATCGCCGCCGTGGGTGCCGAAACTGGTGCTCGACGCGATCGCTCAGCGCTACGAACAAAATCGCGATGACCTCGAAGAAATCTTCCGCGATTTCCGCGCCAGCCCGCCGATGGAACCGAAACTCGCAGACATCAAATGCCCGGCGCTGCTGCTCTGGGGGCGCAAGGATCGGCTGATCGACGTCAGCAGCGTGCCGGTCTGGAGCAAGGGCATCGCCAATTTGCGCGTGGACGTGTGGGATAACGTCGGGCACATGCCGATGGTCGAACAGCCGTCGAATACCGCGCGGTTGTATCGGGAGTTTTTGGGTAATCAACGCGCATGAATGTAATCAACCCATTCCTGTGGCGAGGGGATTTATCCCCGTTGGGCTGCGAAGCGGCCCCAGCTCTTCCATTGAGGGGTATCAGACACACCGGACTCTCAGGATTGGGGCCGCTGCGAGACCCAACGGGGATAAATCCCCTCGCCACAGGGGAAAGTGTTCATCCAAGGAGCAGGGGGTGAAATGAACATCCTCTACGACGAACGCCTCGACGGTGCGCTGCCGGACGTTAATAAAGTCCAACTGTTGAAAACCCTGCAACAAGCCATCCCCGATCTCGACATTTTGTGGCGCGAAGAAGAACTCAAACCCTACGAATGCGACGGCCTCTCCGCCTACCGCACCACACCCATGCTGGTCGCCCTGCCCCGGCGAATCGAGCAAGTGCAAACCCTGCTCAAACTCTGCCACCAAAACAACGTCCCGGTGGTCGCTCGCGGCGCCGGCACCGGCTTATCCGGTGGCGCCTTGCCGCTGGAAAAAGGCCTGCTGCTGGTCATGGCACGCTTCAACAACATCCTGTACATCGACCCCGCCGCCCGTACCGCGCGGGTTCAACCCGGGGTGCGCAATCTGGCGATTTCCCAGGCTGCTGCGCCGTTTGGTTTGTATTACGCGCCGGATCCATCCTCGCAAATCGCCTGTTCCATCGGCGGCAACGTCGCCGAAAACGCTGGCGGCGTGCATTGCCTCAAATACGGCCTGACCGTGCACAACCTGCTGAAAATCGAAGTGCTGACCATCGAAGGCGAACGCCTGACCCTCGGCTCCGACGCCCTCGACTCGCCAGGTTTCGACCTGCTCGCGCTGTTCACCGGTTCCGAAGGTTTGCTCGGGATCATTACCGAAGTCACGGTCAAACTGCTGCCCAAACCGCAAGTGGCGAAAGTGCTGCTGGCCAGTTTCGATTCGGTGGAAAAGGCTGGCCGCGCGGTCGCTGAAATCATCGCGGCGGGGATCATTCCCGGCGGCCTGGAAATGATGGACAACCTCGCCATTCGCGCCGCTGAAGACTTTATCCACGCCGGTTATCCGGTGGATGCCGAGGCGATTCTGCTGTGCGAACTCGATGGTGTCGAAGCCGACGTCCACGACGATTGCCAACGCGTGCGCGAGGTCATGAATCTGGCTGGCGCCACCGAAGTGCGCCAGGCCCGCGACGAGGCTGAGCGCGTGCGTTTCTGGGCCGGCCGCAAAAACGCCTTCCCGGCCATCGGTCGGCTGTCACCCGATTACTACTGCATGGACGGCACCATCCCGCGCCGCGAATTGCCCGGCGTTTTGCAAGGCATCGCGCGCCTTGGCGAAGAATACGGCTTGCGCGTGGCCAACGTGTTCCATGCCGGCGATGGCAACATGCACCCGCTGATCCTGTTCGACGCCAACCAACCCGGCGAACTGCATCGCGCCGAAGCCTTGGGCGGAAAGATCCTCGAACTGTGCGTACAGGTCGGCGGCAGCATCACCGGCGAACACGGCGTCGGTCGCGAGAAAATCAATCAGATGTGCGCGCAATTCAACAGCGACGAACTGAGCCTGTTTCACGCGGTAAAAGCCGCGTTCGACCCGAAAGGCCTGCTCAACCCCGGCAAAAACATTCCGACTCTGCACCGTTGCGCCGAATTCGGTGCGATGCACATTCACGCCGGGCAACTGCCCTTCCCCGAACTGGAGCGTTTCTGATGGCTGACGTCGACGCCTTGCTCGATCAGGTCAACGAAGCGCGGGCCAATGCCACACCGCTGAAAATCCAGGGTGGCAACAGCAAGGCGTTTCTCGGTCGCGAGGTGGCCGGTGAAGTGCTCGACACCCGCGCGCATCGCGGCATCGTGGCTTACGACCCCACCGAACTGGTGATCACTGCGCGCGCCGGCACGCCGTTGTCCGAACTGCTCGCGACGCTGGATGAAAATGGGCAAATGCTGCCATGCGAACCGCCGTCGTTTGCCGACAGCGCCACGGTCGGCGGAATGATCGTGACAGGATTGTCCGGGCCTCGGCGACCGTGGTCGGGGTCTGTGCGGGATTTCGTGCTTGGCACGCGCGTTATCACCGGCCTCGGTCAGCATGTGCGTTTCGGCGGTGAAGTGATGAAAAACGTTGCCGGATATGACCTGTCGCGGCTGATGGCCGGCAGTTTCGGCTGCCTCGGCGTGCTCACCGAGGTCTCGTTGAAAGTCCTGCCCAAACCCCGCCAATGCCTGAGCATTCGCCTCGATATCGACTGTGCGCGGGCGCTGGCCAAACTGGCCGAGTGGGGCCAGCAACCGTTGCCGATCAGCGCCGCGTGTCACGATGGCGAAAGCCTTTATCTGCGTCTTGAGGGCGGCGAAGGCTCGGTGACCGCAGCGCATCAACGCCTCGGTGGCGAAGCGTTGGACTCGTCGTTTTGGCGTGATTTGAATGAGCAGCGCCTGAGCTTTTTCGACGAAGGCCAGCCCCTGTGGCGCCTGTCGCTGCCAAACAATCTCGGGCCGCTGGACTTGCCCGGCGAGCAACTGATCGACTGGGCCGGCGCGCAACGCTGGCTGAAATCCTCCAGCACCGACATTCATGCCCTCGCCCAGTCACTCGGTGGCCATGCGACCTGCTTCACCCATGGTGCCAGCGAATCACCGTTTCAGCCTTTGCCTGCGACATTGCCGCGCTATCACCGCCAGCTCAAAGCGCAACTCGACCCGCAAGGGCTGTTCAATCCCGGGCGGATGTACGCGGAGTTCTAGCCATGCAAACCACCCTCAGCGAACAATCGCTACAGTTGCCCCGCGCCGCCGAGGCGGAAAAAATCCTGCGCACCTGTGTGCATTGCGGTTTCTGTAACGCGACGTGCCCGACCTATCAATTGCTCGGCGACGAACTCGACGGCCCGCGCGGGCGCATCTACCTGATCAAGCAGGTGCTCGAGGGCGCGCCGCCAACCGCGCAGACACAACTGCATCTGGATCGCTGCCTGTCGTGCCGCAACTGCGAAACCACCTGCCCGTCCGGCGTCGACTATCACAACTTGCTCGACATCGGTCGCGCGGTGGTCGACCACGCGGTGCCGCGCCCGGCCGCTCAACGTCTATTGCGCGAAGGCCTACGCGCATTGGCGCCGAATCCGCGACTGTTCAAAGGACTGCTGCGAGTGGGCACAACGTTTCGCCCGCTGCTGCCGCGCTTGCTTGAGAGCAAACTGCCGCAGCATCTGTTGGTCAACGGTTCGCGCCCTGCCCCTCGGCATGCTCGCCGTGTGTTGTTGCTCGAAGGCTGCGTGCAACCGGGTTTGTCGCCGAACACCAACGACGCGACGGCGCGGGTGCTGGATCGCTTGGGCATCAGCGTCACGCCGGTGGCCGAGGCCGGTTGTTGCGGTGCGCTGGATTATCACCTCGACGCCCAAGCCAAAGGCCTCGCCCGCGCCCGACAGAACATCGACGCGTGGTGGCCACATCTGCAAAACGGCGCCGAAGCAATTGTGCAAACGGCCAGCGGCTGCGGCGCGTTCATCAAGGATTACGGGCATTTGCTCGCGGACGATCCGCTGTACGCGGCGAAAGCGCAGCGCATCAGCGAAATGACCGTGGATCTGGTGCAGATCCTCACCCGAGAACCGCTGGAGCAAGTGTGCGCCGCCAGCGAACGACGCATCGCCGTGCATTGCCCGTGCACCTTGCAGTACGCGTTGAAACTTGACGGCGCCGTCGAAGCAGTCTTGTCCCGCATCGGTTTCAACCTCACCGCTGTCCCCGATGGCCATTTGTGCTGCGGTTCAGCAGGGGCTTACTCATTGACCCAACCGGTGCTGGCCCGGCAACTGCGCGACAACCGCCTCAATGCGCTGGAGAGCGGCCGTCCTGAGCTGATCGTCACCTCAAACATTGGCTGCCAAAGCCACTTGGCCAGCGCCGGCCGCACGCCAGTCATGCACTGGATCGAACTGGTGGATCAGTCGTTGGCAGAATGAAGTTCGTAGGATTCTTCGTTTGCCGACGTAGGCGAAGGCTGCGATCTTTTCATCTATCCAATACGTGACCGTGGCAGGAATTTTTTTCATGACCGTGCAGCCGTTCGTCAGCCCCGACCTGATCCGCCAACGCTTCTCCAAAGCGATGTCCGACATGTACCGAGAAGAAGTGCCGCTGTACGGCGCGCTGATGGAATTGGTCGAACAGACTAATCGCAGCGTTCTTGACCGGGACACGCAAATTGCCCGGCAACTGGAAAGTACCGGCGAAATCGAACGACTGGACATGGAACGTCACGGCGCCATTCGCGTCGGTACCGCGACCGAACTGGCCACCCTCGCCCGCCTGTTTGCGGTGATGGGCATGCAACCGGTGGGTTATTACGATCTGACGCCGGCGGGTGTGCCGGTGCATTCCACGGCGTTTCGCGCGGTGCATGAGGATTCGCTGCAAGTCAGCCCGTTCAGGGTCTTCACGTCGTTGCTGCGACTGGAGTTGATCAAAGACCTTGAGCTGCGCACCTTCGCTGAATCCGTGCTGGCCAAGCGTTCGATCTTTACGCCTACAGCGTTGCGTCTAATTTCCCAGGCAGAAACCGCTGGCGGACTGGCGGAAAGCGAAGCGCAGGAATTCGTCCTACAGGCATTGGAGACCTTTCGCTGGCATCACAGCGCAACGGTCACCGCCGCGCAGTACCAGACGCTCAGCGCTCAACATCGATTGATTGCCGACGTGGTTGCCTTCAAAGGCCCGCACATCAACCACCTGACGCCGCGCACGCTGGACATCGACCGCGTGCAAGAGCAAATGCCCGCCCATGGCATCACCCCGAAAGCCGTGATTGAAGGCCCGCCGCGCCGGCAGTGCCCGATCTTGCTGCGCCAGACCAGTTTCAAAGCGCTGGATGAGCCAATCGCCTTTACCGACCAGGACGAAATCCGAGGCAGCCACAGCGCGCGTTTCGGCGAAATCGAACAGCGCGGTGCAGCACTCACACCCAAGGGTCGCGCACTGTATGACTTACTGTTGAATGCTGCTCGCGATGAACTGGGGGACTTCCCCAACGAAGCCAACGCCGCACACTACAACGCGCTGATGACTCAGCACTTTGGCGAATTTCCTGACAGCGTCGAGGGCATGCGCGAACAAGAGCTGGCGTATTTTCGCTATTTCGCTACGGAAAAAGGACTGGCGGCGGGAGGACTTGGCGACGCGTCACTGGAGCAATTACTGCGCGATGGCTACGTGAAGGCAGAACCGCTGGTGTACGAAGATTTCCTGCCGGTTAGCGCGGCGGGGATTTTTCACTCGAACCTTGGCGATGCCGCGCAAACGCACTACGGCGAGCATTCCAACCGAAAGGCGTTCGAACAGGCACTGGGCCGCACGACCATCGACGAGCTGGGCTTATATGCCGAAACCCAAAAGCGCTCAATTGATGAGAGCCTGGCCGCACTTTCGGGTAACCGCTGAAAAGATCGCAGCCTGCGGCAGCTCCTACATTAGGGTGTGGACTCCCCTGTAGGAGCTGCCGAAGGCTGCGATCTTTTGATCTTAAAAAAACCTCAGCGCAATTTTGAAAGCAACGCAAACGCCGTCTCTTCCGAAGAAGCCGGATTCTGCCCCGTCAGCAACAACCCATCCTCACGGGTGTAAACCGACCAATCCGGCCCTTTCGAAAAAATCCCGCCCTTGGCCTTCAACTCATCCTCAACCAAAAACGGCACCACATTCGTCAACTGCACCGCCTCTTCCTCACTGTTGGTAAACCCAGTCACCTGCTTGCCCTTGACCAGCGGTTCACCGTCCGGACCTTTGGCATGGTGCAACACGCCCGGCGCATGACACACCGCCGCCACCGGTTTACCCGCGTTATAAAACGCCTCGATCAACGCGATGGAATGACGATCCTCGGCCAGATCCCACAGCGGCCCATGACCGCCCGGGTAAAACACCGCATCGAAATCCGCCGCTTTCACAGAGCCCAGTTTCACCGTCGAAGCCAACGCCGACTGCGCCGCAGAATCCTTGCGAAAGCGCCCGGTCGCTTCAGTCTGCGCAGCCGGCTCGTCGCTCTTGGGATCCAGCGGCGGCTGACCACCCTTGGGCGAGGCCAGTGTCAGCTGCGCGCCGGCATCCTTGAACACGTAATACGGGGCAGCGAACTCCTCCAGCCAGAAGCCGGTTTTCTTGCCGGTGTCGCCCAATTGATCGTGGGAGGTCAGAACCATCAGAATTTTCATGTCGTTCGGTCTCACTCGGTTTGAGGAATTTTCAGACGCAGGTCTGCGGGTGTGAGTGATTGACCCTCAGTAACGCAGGATCGTTTCAAATGAGCGGGTGATGGCATCAGGCCTTGATGCGCAAGAAGTTGCGCACTTGTTGATGATCCGCGGCCATCAATCCCGCTACACACTAGAGGCGACAAGGGCTTCAGGCGAGTGCGCAAGAAGTTGCGCACCACTGCGCAACTTCTTGCGCACATTCGCCATGAATCACCGTAAGTCATCCTGAATTCAGCTCTGCGCATTAGCGAACTCCCCGGTTTCACTGGCTCTAAAACCTGTTGGCACGCTCCTTGATAACTGTCAGGCACCCACCGGGCGTTTTCGCCTCCGGGCACCTAAACTTTATTCCGCAAGGAGAGCACCCCATGGCAACACCAGCGTACATGTCGGTTACCGGCGAAAAACAAGGCCTGATCACTGCCGGCGCCTTCACCGCCGACTCCGTTGGCAACACCTACCAGGAAGGCCACGAAGACCAGGTTATGGTTCAGGCTTTCAGCCACGACGTGATCATCCCGCGTGACCCACAATCCGGTCAGCCAACCGGTCAGCGCGTTCACAAGCCAGTTGTGATCACCAAGGTCTACGACAAGGCTTCGCCTCTGCTGCAAGCTGCTCTGACCTCCGGCGAGCGCATGAGCGAAATCGTTATCCAGTGGTTCCGTACTTCTGCTCAAGGTACCCAAGAGCACTACTACACCACCAAACTGGAAGACGCGATCATCGTCGCCATCAACAACAAAATGCACAACTGCCAGGATCCAGGCAACTCGCACTTCACCCACCTGGAAGAAGTGCAGTTCACCTACCGCAAAATCACCTGGACCCACGAAGTATCCGGTACTTCGGGTTCCGATGACTGGCGTGCTCCAGTCGTTTAATTACGGCTGATTGTTACAAGCATCGGCCAGCTCTGCTGGTCGATGTTGTTTTCGCAACTCCAGATTTTTGTGACAGCACGAGGAACAAGGGATGTTCGCGCCGGCCAATGAAACCCACTTTGCCCTGACCATCGAAGGTCTTTCCGCTGACTTTCAGGTGTTTACCCTGCAAGGCCGGGAAGCCATCAGCCAGCCTTTTGTCTTCGAGGTGGAGCTGGTCAGTGAGCAGCCGTCGCTGGATCTCGAAACCCTGCTGCACAAACCGGCCTTTCTGCAACTGTCACCCGACGGCAGCGGCATTCACGGCCAGATCTACCGCGCCGCGCAAGGCGATTCCGGCAAACGCCTGACTCGCTACTCCGTGACCCTGCGCCCGCAACTCGCGTACCTCGCGCACCGCGTCAACCAGCGCATCTTCCAGAACCTTACAGTGCCGAAAATCATCGGCATGGTGCTTGAAGAGCACGGTATCCAAGGCAACGCCTACGAATTCAAAACCGGTTCGATTTATCCCGAGCGCATTTACTGCGTGCAATACGATGAATCGGATCTGCATTTCATCCAGCGCCTGTGCGAAGAAGAAGGCATTCACTACCACTTCCAGCACAGCGCCATGGGCCACAAACTGCTGTTCGGCGATGACCAGACGATATTCCCGAAACTCGCGCCCGTGGCCTATCAGCAAGACTCCGGCATGGTCGCCAGCGACCCGGTGATCAAGCGCTTCGACCTGCGCCTGGAAACTCGCACCAGCCGCACCACCCGCCGCGATTACGACTTCGAAAAACCGCGCCTCACCCTCGAAAGCGAAAACCGTGGCGACGCCCTGCCCGACCTCGAAGACTACGACTACCCAGGCCGTTTCGTTGACCGCGAGCGCGGCAAACACCTGGCCAAACGCGCCCTCGAACGCCATCGCAGCGACTTCCAGCTCGCCGAAGGCAAAAGCGATCAGCCATTGCTGGTCAGCGGCCACTTTCTCGCGCTGACGCAACACCCGAAAGCCAAATGGAATGACCTCTGGCTGCTCACCGAAGTACTCCACGAAGGCAAGCAGCCGCAGGTGCTGGAAGAATCGGTCACCAGTGACACCACCGCGCTGAAAGACGATTTCCATCAGGGTTACCGCAACCGCTTTCAGGCCACGCCGTGGGACGTGCCGAACCGCCCGCCGCTGAACCACCCGAAACCGCGCATCCTCGGCAGTCAGAGCGCCGTGGTCACTGGGCCCAAAGGTGAAGAGATCCACTGCGACGAATACGGCCGCGTCAAAGTGCAATTCCACTGGGATCGCGAAGGCCTGGCCGACGACAAAACCAGCTGCTGGCTGCGTGTCTCCAGCGCTTGGGCCGGAGCGCAATACGGTGGCATCGCCATCCCGCGCATCGGCATGGAAGTGCTGGTCACCTTCCTTGAAGGCGACCCCGATCAACCGCTGATCAGCGGCTGCCTGTACCACAAGGAAAACACCGTCCCGTATGAGCTGCCGGCGAACAAAACCCGCAGCACGTTCAAGACCCTCAGTTCTATGGGCGGTGGCGGCTACAACGAACTGCGCATCGAAGACAAAAAAGGTCAGGAACAGATCTTCCTGCACGCCCAGCGCGACTGGGACGAGAACATCGAGCACGACCAGAAAATCCGCGTCGGCAACGAGCGCCACGACACCGTCGAGCAAAACAGCTACAGCGAATTCAAAGCCGAAGAACACCACACCGTCTACGCCGACCGCAAAGTCGAAGCGCGCGCCAACGACCACCTCACCGTGGGCGTCAACCAGCACATCAAAATCGGCACCGGCCAATTCATCGACGCCGGCCAGGAAATCCACCTCAGCAGCGGCATGAAAGTCGTGCTCGAAGCCGGCGCCGAACTGACCCTCATCGGCGGCGGTAGCTTCATCAAAATCGACGCCGGCGGCGTGACCATGAGCGGCCCGGTGATCAACATGAACTCCGGCGGCAGCCCCGGCACCGGAACCGGCGCCGCCCCGCTGATGCCCGGCATCCTCAAACAGGCCGACGCCGACAAGGCCGGCCAAGTCCTGACACCGGCGCAAACCAACACCCTCAAACGCAACGCGCCATTCTGCGAAGAGTGCGAAAAATGCAAGGCAGGTGCCTGTGCCATCTGATCGACTGACACCCAAGGACTGGCTGGCACAACAGCCGCTGCAAACTGGTGAGCGACTGTATTTGGTGATTAGTGCGGCGAGCGATGGCGCGCCGCTAAAACCTTTTTATCAGCAAAATGCCGCGCCACAACTATTGCCCATCTGGGGCGGAACGCCTTACGCCGACTGGCTTCCGGTCATGCCTTATCTCGCTGAGATCACGGCCGGTACGCGTTTCCTCGAATGGGTGGCCGAAACCGATGCATTGGATTGGGGCTGGCTGGCGGTATCCACCAGCGCGCCGGAAACGGTGCTGGAGCATTTGCGCAGCCTGACTCAGGTAAAAATGCCGGACGCTACTGAGGTGTTTTTCAGGTTCTGGGACGGTCGACACATCTACCCGATCATCGAAGGTTTAGGCGCCTCAGCAGGCGAGTTGCTCCCGGTATTCCAACGCTATTTGATCAACGGACAAACCCTTGAGGTCGGCATAAGAACTGTGCCTCCCGCAAAACAGTGGCCGTGGTGGGAGGTGCCCCAATCGCTGTTGGATACCCTCGCGCAAAAGGATCACACCACCGTCGTCGAGAACCTGATGCAGTGGCTATCAGAGGATTGCCCGCAGTTGTACTTCGAATTCCCTGAAGCCAACTTGCGCAGAAAGGTTGAGCGCTTCGTGCGCCAGAACCCAAACACAGAAGATATGGCAGAGCGTCTCGCTGCACAGCTGACAAAGGAAGTCACGTCATGAACGACCCAATTGGTACCTTGGTTCTGCGCGTGCTGGACGCGAAAGCGCCTGACGTGAACCTGATTCTCAATGACTTCAAAAACTGCCTGAGCGATTACAAGGAATGGGCAGACGGCTTCTGGACTGGCTGGGCGCTCGATGTCGACCAGACCTTCAAGGTCGGTAACGAAGTGACTATCACCGAACGGAAAACCGAAACGGGCGCGGTGAAAACCTATGCTACCTGCCCTTTGGTAGGTGACTTCACGCTGATTCACATGTTCGAGTCAGCGCGCTTCGTGCCCATTGGTAATACCCCCGTCAAACTGGAGCCTGTCACCAAAGGCACCTTCTACGACGACGTCACCGGCCCGGTTATCGAAACCATGATCGGCCCAAGCGGTATCAAAGTGATCGAAGGCGCCAAGAAAGGGCAAACCTATCGCATCACCTTTTTCCCCAACGTATCTCAGAGCGATGTGAAGGCGCTCTATGATTCGTATCAAGGTGTCATCGGCAAACTTGGCGGCTGGCTGCAAAGCGAATGGTCGGGCAAGTTCCAGCCACAGTGGGCCAGTTACTCGGCAGCGGATCGTATCGGACGTTCGGAGATTTTGCTCAAAAGAGCGTTGAAAACTTTCGAAGAAGCCCTGCTGCGACTCTGGGATGACATCAAGAGTCTCTTCGAGCTGCTAGCGCATCCGGAGAAAAACTATCAAAAGCTGAAGAACTACCTGACAGATATTGAGATCGACAAACTTTACGCGGCATCTAAAGAGTCGATCGCCTCGGGGCTGCTGATCCTTAGCGACGAACCCCTGATGTTCATCTACGTATCGGCAATCGTGGCGTGGGTCGGTATGTTGCCGCCACAAGTTGTGGTTGATGTCATCGGAGGGATCGCCTCGGAGTTTCTGATCAACGTAGTACTCGGTATCTGCCTCACTGGCGGCGCTGGTCTCGCCATTCGACTGGGAACGAAAGCCCTGTCTACCGTGAAGTCCGGCGAAGCGGTCAAGTACCTTGAGGATCTCGCCTCAACGCTGATGACCCTCAGCAACAAGCACAGCCTGCCAGCGCACGCGGAAGTGTCGAAACCCGTCATCGCTAGCGCCAAAAACGTCCCGATGAAGCCTGCTAAAACGGCTGCATTGAAGATCGATGAAGCCGCTGCTGAAGCGTCGAAAGGGGCTCCGCGGAACCAAGTGGCGCAAAAGCCTCCCCAGAAGCAGCTACCTAAAACGGCGGACACTCCGAAGCAAGAGGTCAAGGATGCCTCCTCGTTTCCACGAGACAAAAAACATAGCGGCTCGTTACAACCGAAAGAAAAAGTCGACGACGCGTCTAATCAGTCCAAAACACCCGATGACAAAAGTGCTACGTGCGCCAAAAAGACCTGCACCAATGGCTGCCCTGTCTCTATGGTTACGGGCGAAGAGTTGCTGACAATTACTGATGGTGAGCTCGGTGGCTTGCTGCCGTTCAGTTGGACTCGCCTTTACCGAACCAGTGCAGCTGAGATCGACTGCGGCCTGGGCTATGGCTGGAGTCATGCGCTCGCACAACGAGTGGACATCAACGGCGATGAAGTTGTATGGACCGATCACGAAAACCGGGTCACCACTTTCCCACTGCCCAGCGTACAACGGCCGGCGATCACTAACAGCCTTTCGGAAGCCGCGATCTTTCTTGGCGACGATCCATCCGAACTCGTGCTGACACAAGCTGGCGATAAACCGCAGTTCTATCACTTCCGCTTCAACAGCAAAGGCGCGACGCTGATCGCCATAAGCGACCACTACGACAACCGCCTGCATATCACGCGAGACATCCATGGGCGTATCAAGCGCGTGGATAATGGGGCCGGCCGCGCCCTACTCGTCCGTTACGACCGCAAGCACATTGTCGCCATCGATTATCAGCAATTTATTCCGGCTGACAATCTTGAAGACGCCTGGAACACCGTCCAGACGCTGACCACTTATGAATACGATGCTCAACATCGCTTGATCAAAGCCACTAACGCGCTGGGAGAGTCCGAGCGTTACGCCTACAACGAGCAAAACGTCATTCTTGAGCGGCAACTCGCCGGCGGCGCAAGTTTTTACTGGGAATGGGAAAAGGAAGGCAAGTCCGCGCGTTGCATTCATCACTGGGCAAGTTTCTCTCAGATGGATGCGCACTACGCTTGGGATGACAAAGGCAGCGTCACGGTTACCAATGCCGATGGCAGCGAAGAGGTCTACACCCACGATGACAAGGCACGACTCGTCGCCAAAGTAGATCCGGATGGTGCTGAGCACTTAAAGGCCTACGACGACAAGGGCCGATTGATCGCAGAAAAAGATCCGATGGGTGCGGTCACCGAGTATCAGTACAACGAAGCAGGTCGCTTGGTCGCGGTGATTCCGCCAGAAGACGCGCCAACCACCTACGAGTACTACAACGGCTTTGTCCGAGTCGTGAATCGCGGTACTGCCAAGTGGATTTACTGGCGTAACGACCAAGGCGATATCACCGAACAAATCGACCCTGATGGTAACTCGACACACTACAGCTACGACCGCCAAGGCCGCTTGCTGGAGATCCGTCATCCCGACGGCAGCCGCCACCAGTTAGGTTGGAACAACCTCGGCCAATTGCTGGAGGAACGTCTGCCCGACGGTGGCCAGCGCAAGTACCGCTACGATGCCCTCGGCAGGCAAATTACGCGTCAGGAAGAAACCGGAGCGATCACTCATTACCAATGGGATGCCGCTAACCGTCTGGCACAGATCACCCTGCCGGGAGGCGCTAACCGCGCGTTCACATACAACCCGTACGGGCGCGTCACCGCAGAACGCGACGAGCTTGGGCGTATTACTCGCTATGAATACGCCGACAATCTCCACTTGGTCAGTCGTCGAATCAACCCGGATGGTAGCCAACTTCGTTATCGCTACGACAATGCGCGCCTGCTGCTTACTGAGATCGAAAACGAACGCGGCGAAAATTACCACCTTGATTACTACGCCAACGGCCTGATCCAGCAGGAAACCGGTTTCGACGGGCGCCGCACCGCGTACGAGTACGATCTCAACGGGAAGCTGCTGAAGAAAACTGAATTCGGCGACGATGGCAGTGAGCTGGTTACCGCGTATCAGCGCGACACCTCTGGCCGCTTGCTGGTCAAAACCCTCGCTGACGGCGAAGAAATCCATTACAGCTACGACGCATTGGGTCGCCTGGTAAACGTTAACGATGGCCTCTGGCCCCTCGCCTATGAATACGATGTACAAGACCGACTGATCACGGAACACCAGGGCTGGGGTACCACGCGTTACGAGTACGACAGCGTCGGCCAACTGAGCCAGTGCCGACTCCCCGACGGCAGCACGCTCGATTATCGCCACTTGTCCGGCGGTCGGTTGAGCAGTATCGACCTCAATGGTTCGCGCCTGACTACGCACCAGTTCGATGCTGGCCGTGAGCAACAGCGCCAACAAGGCGTTCTGCTCAGCCAATACCAATACGACGAACAGGGAAGGCTTCAAGCGCACACCGTAGGTCAGCAGGATCGCAATCTGTTCCAGCGTCGCTACAACTACGACTCCAACGGCAACCTCGCCGGCATTGACGACAGCCGCAAAGGCAATCGCAGCTACCATTATGATCCGCTCGATAGGCTGATCAGCGTTCGCGGCGCCACACCCGAAACCTTCGCCCATGACCCCGCCGGCAACCTGCTGGGTCAAAGTGACCTGCCGGCTGCCAACCTCGCCAACGTCAAAGGCAATCGCCTGCTTATGCAAGGCGACCGGCATTACGACTACGACGCCTACGGCAATCTCGCCCGCGAACGCCGCGGTGCCGGACAAAAAATCGTCACCGAATACCAATACGACTGCCAGCACCGTTTGATTGGTGTCAGCCTGCCCGGTGGTAGCAATGCCAGCTACAAATACGACGCCTTTGGCCGTCGCATTGAGAAAACCGTTAATGGTCAGACCACCGAGTTCCTCTGGCAAGGTGAACGCCTGATCGCCGAAAGCGCCGAGAATCGCTATCGCACCTACATCTACGAACCCGGCAGCTTCCGCCCACTGGCCATGCTCGATGGCGAAGGCCCCATAAAGGCAACGCCGTTCTATTACCAACTCGACCACCTAGGCACCCCTCAAGAACTCACCGACTACAGCGGAGAGATCATGTGGTCGGCGAAATACCGTGCCTACGGCAACCTCGCCGAGTTGGACATCAGCGAAATCGATAACCCGTTACGGTTCCAAGGTCAGTATTTCGATGCGGAGACAGGGTTACATTACAACCGGCACCGCTACTACAATCCGGGGACTGGACGGTTTTTGACGCCGGATCCGATCAAGCTTGCGGGTGGGTTGAATAACTACCAGTACGTGCCTAACCCTACGGGGTGGGTGGATCCGTTGGGGTTGAGTTGTTTTCCTGGTGATTGCCCGGAGGAGCCGGGTACTCCCGAAAAAGATATTCGCAAATTTTCGAGCACCAAATACAAACCCGAGGAAGTACTGGGTCGTAAAGTCTATAAAAATTCTGTAGACGTGGAGCCTGGGATCCCTAGCACAATAGATAAAAGCGTTGACCCTCGGATACGCAAAAAAATCGAAGAGGACGGGTGGAGCAACCTGGATCTTATGAAAAACGGGAACGCCCCAATTGGTCCAGATGGAAAATATATAAACCTTCACCACGTGACGGGTGATGAACCAGGGCCAATGGTAGAGCTTACCGGCACCGTACATAAGAAATACCATAGAGAACTACATGGTACTATTGAAGATGGCGACAGTTTCAGGAATGATCCAAAACTTGAATTGCAGTATGCAAAATTCAGGAAAGCATACTGGAAGGAACGAGCCAAAGACTTTGAGTGAGTACAACCATGCATAACTATCAAGATCTGATAACAAAATTAGACAATTCGGACGAAGAAACTTTTTGGCTTGGCCCAACAAGTACCGAGCAAGTTGAAAAACTCGAAAGTATTCTTGGACTAAAATTGCCTCAAGACTTTTTTGATTTTTTGGTTGTATGCGGTGGTGGTGGCGCAGCGGATTCAGAAATATGCGGAATTGAGGACAACGATGCAACTATAGACAATGGCGGAACAGTAAATTACAGCACCACGCGCTGCCGAGCAGAATTCGAACTACCAAGGCAATATGCAGTCATCTACTTCAAGGACGATGAAATTTGCTGGGCAATTGACTGCAGCCCATCTGAAAACGGGAAAATCATTAGCTATGACTTGTTTAAGAAAAAACCATCAAAAGAAATAGCTGATAATTTTTATTCTTTTTTCAAAGAATACGTCGAGCTTAGAACATAACAGCCATATAACTTTAAAAAGTAACCAACCCAACAAAAAAACAAAATATTCACCACGGCAAAATAGTATAGATTCATTTTCGAAAGCATCAAAATGAATCTATCACCGTTCACAAGCGGAAAAAAATCAATTGGCAACACAACTTTAATCAATGCCACATCTACAACATGCGGAAATCAATGGACTGGTCGTCATTATTTTTCCAATCACCAAATAGTGAACCATTGCACTCCCAGCGTGGAAATTAATTTCACACATTCTCGACAATAAATTCAGCATCCATTAAACCGATCCAAGAACCAATATTCCCACCCAGCGCAAAAAAGAAGCTTCCAACATATTAAAAAACTAATTTCAAGAAGCTCGACATTGTTTTCACGAAATCAAACAAAATAATGCTTCTTGCACGTGACACCGCTATTTTCTCTAAGCGGGCTATGTTAATAGCCTTCTACTGAAAAAACTTGGATACCAGCACTTATCAGAGTGAAAAAGCATGTGGACATCTTCAATTTCTAACAAAAAACAGTGGACTTCTATTTTTGGAGAGAGCCACTCGCCAGCAAAAATGTGTATTTCCTATGCACGGTTTGAAGGCAATTGCATTTATTTAAAACTACATAGCGAAATAGAGCAGGCATTCGCACCCAAAAAATGGCTAGAAAAACAATATAACGAGTATGAATTTGGTATCTATATTAATAATGTCAAAGACATCAAGGTAGAAAATTTCAGTTTTACTGGAGTGGCACGCATATCGATTACAAATAATGATCAAATCTACAAATTTAAACTTGAGATCAATGACTCATGCAGCGCCACCTTTAAAGCAGAAAGCATTACAATCGCTAACATTAAAGCCTACCGCAACGATGGTGCCATTTAGACCTACTTACGCTAAAACTTCCCCAATCCTAACTTTCAATAAAAAGCACTGTGACTTGAGAAAAATAACCCGCTCCTGCTACTTCTTTTTTCAATCGCCTTCAATGCTGTCGCGTCGTCACTTCGTCCATAGCAACGTCCCGATGGCACCACTGTTCTCTTACTCACCTACCAGCCTGCCGCCCCCGCGACACACCCCGCCCCCTTCCTTAACCCCAAAATTAAGGTTCACCTAAGGTTCCATCGTTACCATCCCGCCCCATGAACCACTGTCGCCCATGAGTCGCGGATGAGACCTTCTGATATGAAAGCCTTAGATTTTCCAGCCCAGCAGCAGGCGAATTTCAGCGTTGTGCTGGTGAATTACAAGACGCCGGACTTGACCAAAATGTGCCTTGAGCTGCTGCGTGAGCACGCTCAGGAGCAGCGCATTCCGGTGTGGGTGGTGGACAACGATTCCGCAGACGCTAGCCTCGATTATCTGCGTACGCTCGACTGGATCAATTTGATCGAGCGCCCTTCTGTAAAAGGTGAGCAGGGTCATATCGCGCATGGCAAGGCGCTGGATCTGGTGCTGGACAGGGTTGAAACCGATTATCTGTTTCTGTTGCACACCGATACCTTTGTTTATGACAAAGAGGTATTTGCGATGATGATGCGTGAGTGCGCGAATAATCCGGAGATCGCCGCCGTCGGTTGTGTCGAGCAAATCAATCGCGGAATGCTCAGAGAGACATGGCGATTAACTTCGCGTTTCTGCAAGCATTATGTCCGTCGCGCTAAAACTCAGTTGGGTTTGAAAACCAAAGAGCCGAAGCCGTATCGGGAAACTCATCTGAAGAGTTTCTGCACGTTGTGGAATGCTCGTCTGGCCAAGTCTCATGGTTTGCACTTTTGCATGGATGATCGGGTGCCTGGATATACGCTGCAGGATCGCATGGTGAGCTTGGGCTATGGCATCAAGTTTCTGTCGCCACGCAAGATCTTCAGCTATCTGGATCACATTCAGTCAGGCACCGTCGCCGCCGCAGGCACCTACGGCAAGGATCATCGGCGTACGAAAATGTACGAGGCGTCGATCAAGCGTCTTGAACAGCAGAGAGGCAAGGCCGGGATGCAAGCGTCGGCATAATTTAAAGACACAAAAAAGGGCGACTATTCAGTCGCCCTTTTTTGTTGCCGAATTTTGTATACATACGCTTCGTTTAAAGTGTTCGCCCAGTGTTATGGCCTGGCAATCCATGCACCGGTAAAGAGCCCTGACACTGGGCGAACGGAAGGGATTTTAATTGAAGTTGGCGGTTATGTCGTCATGAAGAATTGTGAAATTTATGTACTGGAAAGTTAAAACTCCGTCACTCCGATATTTACCGACAAACTTCCTACAGAATCTTTTATATGATTGTTCTCATACACAAAGCTGTACAAGAACAATCATCCTGTAGAGTTAATACTCAGCTTTCATGCTGACTGGTCACTTTTAATATATCGGTGTAAGTGACGATGACGCTCTGCCCTACTTTCAGATCTTTCAGTTTGGCTTGAATTTCAGGCTTTTTCACGTCGAGTGTTTTCGATTGGCCCGACGGGTTTTCCAGTGTTACCTGATTCTTCTTCAAATCAATTTTGGTGATTTTCAGCTGTACCTGAACCTGACGAAACGCTTCGCCGCCAGGGTTATCAGTGCCCGGCGCCTTGCGCAGTTCGCCGGTGCGTTCGGTCGTGCCAGGCAGACCTTTATCCACGTCGGTATCCAGGTAAGCGGCGACAGAACGCTGGACTTGGACTTTGACCAGATCACCGACCTTCAGGTTGGCGAGGTTTTTTGCCTTGTCGGTGAGTTGTACGTGAACCTGACGGCCTTCCGCGCCTTCGAGCACAACCTGATGGTTGGCGGGATCGACGGAGACGACTTTGGTGGTGACCTGATCCGCTTCGATGGTGGCGGACAGCGGAATATCGGCGGCAAATGCTCCGAAGCTGGTGGCGGACAGTACGGTTGCGAGGGTGATGGCTTTGGCCAGTGCGTGGAGCTTCATAAGCAATACTTTCCCTGTGATGAATGGCAGCCACCGTCGCCAAAACGTTTTTGGCGACGGATGTCCGATTGAGCATAGACGCTGTTCAGGGCTTGGTTTGAGATTGTTTTGCGGTGTCTTGTGCGGTGGATTCGCCGCTGGGGGTGCCTTTGCCGTGGCTTTGGCGCTGCTTGGGATCAGTGGGGCGCAGGGCGTCGTTGTCGCGCTCGGTTTCGCCGGCGGGACGCGGTTCGTCGGGGTGTTCGCTGGGGGTGATGGGTTTCATGGTGGGTGTCCTCAGGCTTCGGGGTCGTCGAGTTCACGGGCGACGTTGATGGCGGGCGAATCCTTGTGCAGGTCTGCGGCTTTGGCGCGGAGGATCTGCCATTGCTCAAGGTCAATGGCGCCTTGGCCGAGCAAGTCGTCGGCGATGCGTTGCAGATCCAGGTAGTGAGCGTCGGGGGATTGTTGCCAGTAGGTTTCGTCGTCGAACAGACGCTGCCAGGTGGTGAGATCAGGGGGTTGCAGGTCGTCGCTCATGATCAATCCTCGACAGGTTTCTCTATAGAGGACACCACAGCAACCCGAGTTCAAACCGATCCGTGTAGGAGCTGCCGAAGGCTGCGATCTTTTGATTGTTTAACCAGCGAGATCAAAAGATCGCAGCCTTCGGCAGCTCCTACAGGGTTTTGTGGTGTTTGGGGGCAATCAGCAAATCCATTGTGGGAGCGGGCTTGCTCGCGAAAGCGGTGGGTCAGTCACCGGAATAGCCGGGATGACGCCTTCGCGAGCAAGCCCGCTCCCACAGGGGTTGTAGGTGGCCGTTAGTAGCCGGTCATTTCCAGGTAGCCCTGGCCTGGGTGACTGCCAGTGATGTTCACCGGGCCTTCCCAGTAGGGGATGCGCAGGTTCATCCACGCTTTGGGGTTGAGCGCGTTGACCTGAATATCGAGGTGTTTGTCGGGGATGCTGATCACCCAGCGGATCGGCATTTTGCGCCCGGCGACGTTGACGGTGTCTTGCGGTGTGAGGGCGATCTGATCGCCGCTCAGGGTTTGCGTCTGGCCATCGGCAGCGATCCAGGTGCCGGTCAGGTAAGGCGCGCCATCCTTCTGGCGGGTGCGAAAGAGCATGACCTTTTCACCACTGTCCAGATGCAACGAGAGCCAGTCCCAGCCCGTCTGGTTGGCACTCAGCGGTTGGCTGCTCCACTCGCGATCAAGCCACGCCGGGCCGCTGACGGTGTAGGTCTGCCCGTCGATCTGCAACGTACCGTTGGCCTGAAAAAACGGCTGACTGTAGTAATACGACGCCTGCCCTTCTGCGGATTTGCGGCTGAAGCCTTTGTCACCCTGCAACACCAACGGGCGATTGGCGGTGAGGTGTAGTTGATAGGCGAAGTCTTTGTCGCGAGCGCTGAGCTGTAAATCGCTCAAGGGATCGGCAGCCTGACTGCTAAACCGCCAATCATCGATCCACGCCTCAAACGGCGCCACGCGAACGCCGGCCTGGCCCACGCCACCGCGCGCATAACGTTCGGCGGCGTGATGTGCAGACGCCGACGTCACCGCCGCATGCCCCAGCCAGATCACCTGATTGCTCCACCCCGCTTGCTCCGGCACGGGTTTCAGGGCGCTGCGAAACAACGTCCATTGCACGCCGAACTGATTGCCCTGCCGATCCTTGAGATTGGCGGTGACGTACCACCACTCGATGCGAAAACCATCATGCGCGCCGTGATCCGCTGGAAAGCTGAACACCCGCCCCGGCACCACCGCTGTGTACGCCTCAGCCTTATCGCCCATCCCGGCAAAGCCCTTCTGCTCAGGCGCCGGTTGATCGCAACCGCCGAGCAGCAGCGCGAGCATCAGCACCACGCGGTTAATCCTCATGGGCAAACGTCCTCAACAAATCCGCCGGTTGCGTGCGGTACAGCGAATACAGCGGCCATGCCGAAGCCAATAATGTCGCCAGCAACGCCAACCCCATCAGTTGCAGCAGTTGCCACGGGAACACCCGCAACGGCAGGCGCCAGCCAAACGCCTGCACGTTGATCACCGCGTCCAGGCACCACGCCAGCGCAATCCCCAGCGGCAATGCCAATACCAGCGTCAGCACCGCCAGCAGCCAGGTTTGACCGAGGTTGAGCAGCATCAACTGTTTGCGCGTCACGCCCAGCGCCCACAGCGGCGCGAGTTGACCGAGGCGACTCTGACTCTGGGTCAGCAGGCTGATAAACAGCGCCACGCCAGCGACCGCGAGGGTCAGACTGTTCAGCGCCGCCGTCGCCGCGAAGGTGCGTTCGAACACTTGAACCGACCAGCCCTTGAGCCGCGCCTGATCGACGATGCGGCTGTCATCCAGCTGAAACCGCGTCTGCAACGCGCTCAACAGCGTCGGGATATTTTTCGGCTCGATACGCAGGTTAAAGCGGTTCGGCGTCAGTTGCGGCCAGCCGCGCAATAGGTGATTGACGTTGACCAGCAGGTGCCCTTTCGGATTGCCGTAATCGGCGTAGATGCCGACGATGCGCGGCGACCATGGGCCGTTGGGCGTGGGGATCGTCAGGTGCTGGCCGGCCTGCAGTTTCAGGCGACGAGCGAGTTGTTCGCTGAGCATCACCGCATCGTCCGTCGCCAAATGGCCCCATGGATCGCTGCCGCTGGAATCGAGCAACGGCCAGTGCTCGCGATAATGCGGGTGATCGATCACGCCAAAGACATCCGCCGGCCAGCCTTGCAGCGTCACCGACACCTGCCAGTTGGGTAGCACCGCTGCGACGTTCGGCTGTTGCCGCAGCCAGCTGTACATTTCGCGGGACTGCGCCGGATTGCTCGGGTTGATATAGAGCTCGGCGCTCAGACGTTGTTCGAGCCAATCGTTGAAGGTCTGGCGAAAACCCGAGGTCATGCTGCCGGCGCCGATGTTGGCGGCAAGCGCCAACAGCAACGCCATCAGCGCCAGACTCAGCGCCGGTAATTGCTGCCGGCAGTCGGCGAGAAACCACTGACCGAGCACCGAACGACTGCGCCCGAGCAATTGATTGAGTATCGCGCTGAGCAACACCGGCAACGCCAGCGCGGCGCCGAGCAGCAACCCAGCCATCAACACAAAACCGCTGGCCAGGCTGTCACCCCAGATCAACGCAGCCAGTGCAATCGCAAGCAGCACTGCCGCCAACCAACCTTGCCGCCGCAACCAGCGCGCATATTGCTGATGCCAGGCTTGCGGATCGGCCACGGCCAACAGTGGCAATCGTGCCGCGCGCAGCAGGCTGTTGCCGCCGGCGAGCAAGGCGCCGAACAGGCTTAAACCGATGCCGCTGAACCACCACCAAGGGCTCAGGCGCAACTGCCCCGCCACTTCCGCGCCGTACAAACCGCGCAGGCTGGCGGCGACATCCGGCAGCAGCACGCTGGCCAGCCAATAGCCGCTGATCACGCCGAACACTCCGCCGATCAGCGCCAGCATGCCCAACTCAACGATCAGGCAAAGGATCAACATTCGCGCGCTGACACCGCAGGCGCGCAACGTGCGCAGCAGGCCCCGACGCTGCTCCAATGCGAGGCCAATCGCCGCGTGGACGATGAACAAGCCAACCAGAAACGAGAGAAATCCCAAGGCATCAAGGTTGAGATGAAAGCTCTCGGTCAGCCGCGCCAGATTGTTTTCCTCGCCGCTGCTTTTCAGCTGCAACTGACCTGTGAACGAGGCCGGCAACTCGGCGTGAAAGTCCTTGGGCAGCAACAGCCGTGACAGTTGCCCCGGCTGTTCGAGCAGGGTTTGCGCGATACCGATGTCGACCAGCAACACACCGGGCGCCATGTCCTTTTGCATTCGCAGCGGCGGCAAGACCAAGCCGTTGACTGTCTGCGGCGTGGCGCCCTCTGCGAGGTTCAAGGCCTGCAAGGTATCCGGGGAAATCCATGTGCTGCCGGGTGGCGAGAAGAACTCGACGATGCGCTCGATCGGCATGGCCTGCCCGGCCACCGCCGAGTCCGTCGGCAGCGATACCGGCTCGATGCCCATCAATTGCAGCCGCTGATTTTCGTGATCCTTGAGGATCAAACGGCCCTGCAACAGCGGCGACACCGGCCAACCCTGTCGACGCAGATCGACAAACCATTGCTGAGTGAACGTTGCGCCGCTCGGCGTGCTCAGGCTGGCCTGCGGTTCGCCGCCGATCATCTGGCTGGCGCGGGCGTAGCTGTCGCGGGCCTGACTGTTCAGCGCTTCGACGCCGGTCAGCAAACTGGTCGCCAGCCACAACCCGGTCAGCACACTGAAAAACTGCACCGGATGGCGCCGCCAATGGCTGAGCAGCGCGCGCAGGGTCTGGCGAAAAACCATCACGTCAGCCGACCTTTGGACAGCACCACGCGCTGCGCCAATTGCGCTGCGACCCGCTGACTGTGAGTAACCATCAACAAAGTGGTCGGCGTGTCATCGAGCAATTCGAGCAACAGCCGCAGGACTTCATCGCTGGTCGCTTCGTCGAGGCTGCCGGTCGGTTCATCGGCCAGCAGCAATTTCGGCTGCGACGCCAGCGCCCGGCCCAACGCGACGCGCTGTTGCTGGCCACCGGAAAGCTGTTCCGGATAGCGTTTGAGCAGATCGCCAAGGCCTAAGCGCTGCACCAGATGCGCCTGCCAGCGCGGCTCGTGGCGCCCGGCGAGTCGCGCTTGAAACGCCAGATTGTCCTCAACGCGCAAACTGCCGATCAGGTTGAACTGCTGGAACACCAGACCGATTTCAGTACGCCGCCAGTTCGCCAGTTGCGCCTCGTTCATCTCCTCCAGCCGATGCTCGCCGCTGCGGATGCTGCCGCGATCGACCTTGTCCAGACCGGCCACCAGGTGCAGCAAAGTGCTTTTGCCACTGCCCGATTCGCCCATCAGCGCCAGGCTGCTGCCAGCCTCCAGCGTCAGGTCGACGCCTTGCAGCACCGGCAAGGAGCCCTGGGGGGTGGCGTAGCTTTTGAAGACGTTGCGAACCTCAAGCATGGCGAAACCTGATCAATGAACCTGCGCCAAGGATAGCGGCCCTGAATGGTTTTTGTCCGTTGACGATCACCGCCGCGCCAGAGCGCCGCCCTACCCTCTGAAACTGGTTCACCCATAACGATAAAAACCGGAGACGCCATGCAACGTTTCACTTTGAGCCCCCGCGGCCTGTTGGCCTGCCTGATCACCGCGTGTCTGAGCCAGTCGGTGCTCGCTGCCGACGCGCCCGTCGCCCCCAGCGCACAGACCATCGCCAGCAACGCCGCTGTTCTGAAGCAACTGCCCTTCAGCGACCGCACCGATTTCGAATCCATCAGCAAAGGCCTGATCGCGCCGTTCAAGGGTCAGATCAAGGACGCCAGCGGCAAGGTCATCTGGGACGTGCAGGCCTACGACTTCCTCGCCAAGGATCAAGCACCAGAGTCGGTAAACCCGAGCCTGTGGCGACTGGCCCAGCTCAATGCGCACGCCGGTCTGTTTGAAGTCAGCCCGAAGTTGTATCAGGTGCGCGGTCTCGATCTGGCCAACATGACCATCATCGAAGGTGACGACGGGCTGATCATCATCGACCCGCTGACCATGGCCGAAACCGCCAAAGCCGCGCTGGATCTGTACTACGCTAACCGTCCGCACAAACCGGTGGTCGCCGTCATTTACAGCCACACCCACGTCGACCATTTCGGCGGCGTGCGCGGGGTGATCGACGAGGCGGATGTGAAGGCTGGCAAGGTCAAGGTGTTCGCCCCGGCCGGGTTTATGGAGCACGTGATGAGCGAAAACGTGATGGCCGGCAACGCCATGAGCCGTCGCGCGCAGTACCAGTTCGGCAGCCTGTTGCCGCGCGGTGAAAACGGTCAGGTCGATGCCGGTCTGGGCAAGAGTTCGCCAACCGGCGGCACGGTCACGCTGATCCCGCCGACCGATTTGATCGCCAAGGAGCTGGAGACCCGCACCATCGCCGGCATTCAATTTGAGTTCCAGCTGACGCCGGGCACCGAAGCACCGGCGGAAATGAACATGTATCTGCCGGAGCTGAAAGCACTGTGCATGGCCGAAAACGCCACGCAGATGATGCACAACGTCCTCACCCCGCGCGGCGCGCAAGTGCGTGACGCCAAGGCCTGGTCGCAATACCTCGACGACAGCCTGGCGCGCTACGGCGACAAGGCTGACGTGCTGTTCGCCCAGCACAACTGGCCGACCTGGGGCGGCGAGCGGATTCGTACGTTCCTTGCCGACCAGCGCGACATGTACGCGTTCCTCAATGACCGCACCTTGCACCTGCTCAATCAGGGCCTGACGCCACAGGAAATAGCCGACACCATCACCAAACTGCCGGGCTCGCTCGACCAGAAGTGGTACACCCGTGGCTACTACGGTTCGCTGAGTTTCAACACCCGCGCGGTGTATCAGCGCTACATGGGTTTCTACGACGGCAACCCGGCCAACCTCAATCCGCTGCCGCCGGTGGACACCGCCAAACGCACGGTCGAGGCCATGGGCGGCGGCGCGGCAGTGCTCGATAAAATGCGCAAAGCCATGGCCAGCGGTGACTATCGCTGGGCGGCACAGTTGGGCAATCAGTTGTTATTCGCCGAGCCGGACAACGCCGAGGCGCACAAAGCGCAGGCCGAAACGCTGGAGCAATTGGGTTATCAAAGCGAGAACGCCACCTGGCGCAACATGTACCTGACTGGCGCGATGGAACTGCGCAACGGCGTGCCGCCCCATGCGGGCACGTCGGTGTCGGTGGACATGGTGCGGGCGATGAGCCCGGAAATGTTCTTTGATTATCTGGCGGTGCGGCTGGACAGCGACAAGGCTGTGAATCACGACCTGACGTTGAACTGGACGTTCGAGGACTTGCAGAAAGACTTTAATCTGACCTTGCGCAACGGTGTGCTGACGCATCGGGCCGGGCTCAATCCAGCGGCGGATGCGAGTGTCAGTTTAAGCAAAGACACGCTGGAGAAGATCAGCCTCAAGCAACTGGATTTCCCGACGGCGATGCAGAAAGGCTTGATCAAGTTGCAAGGCAACGGCAAGAAACTGGGCGAGTTGATGGGCAGCCTGGATACGTTTGGGCCGCAGTTCAATATCGTTACGCCTTAAGGTCAAAAGATCGCAGCCTTCGGCAGCTCCTACAGGTGATTGCATTCCTCTGTAGGAGCTGCCGCAGGCTGCGATCTTTTGCTTCTAAATAACCTCAACCACCGGCATCCGCCATTTCTGCTCAACCACTTCTTGCTTCGGCCCATACAAGCGCAAAATCACGTTAAACGCCCCGTTCTGCGGCGTCGGTAGCCAATTGCTCTCCTGCCCCGCCCCAGGAGAATTCGCCTGCATCCACAACGTCAGCCCACCATCCGCATCGCGCTGCAATTGATCGCGACTGCTCAAACAATACCGATCAAGCGGATTCGCCACCAACTGCCGATCCGGCAAGTCATACAACGTCAGCGACCAGAACTCGCTGGCCGGCGGCAATTGCCCCGGTGCAAAACGCAGACGATAACGCCGGCCGCCCTGCAACGGTTGCCCTTGATTATCCAGTCGGCTGCCAGCGTAAAACGCCTCCTCAACACTGTTGCCGTAAATCCCCAGATACGCCCCGACCGCGCGATTCAGATAATTGCCATGCATTGCCTCACGGTTACCAAACAGGCCAAGCGTGGAGCGTGTTTGCGCGGCGGTCTCTTGCAGTTGCGCTTGCGCCAGTTTGATTCCGGCGGCGATCGCTTGCTGCTTTTCGACCGGCAGCACGGCGAAGTCGAACGCCTGCCCCGGCACAATGCCGATCCGTGCGAAGCGTTCGCGCAATGCTTGTTCTGCAGGTTGAGTCGGGCACAGCGCAAGGATCTGATTAAGCACTGCGATAAACGACGGCCCCAACCCGGTTTTGCTCTCCCACGCCGGCCAGTCAATCGCCGGCGCGGCCAGCGGGCCCGGGCTGCCGCTGTATTCATGCAACCCACGTAAACGGTATTGCTGCTGCAACGCACGCACTGCTGGCATGTCGTCGGCGTTCTTCAACCCGGTACGCCCGAGCAGCATGACGATCTCGGTTTCGCTGCGCAGCACGGCTTTGATGCCCTTCGGCACCGGCCCCTGCCAGTTCGGCCCGGCGATCAGATAATCCCCTGCCTCGCGTCCGGTGCTGAGCACGCCGACATAGGCAAAGTTATGCGTGTACTGATCGACCAGTTGATGCACGTAATAACGATCGGCATCCACCGCCGGCACGCTCAACACTTGCGGCTCAGTGCGCAGATCGAGCCAGGCCCAGGAGTAAGGCGTGTCGTTGTTCGGCGTGACGATTTCGCGATTGGCCGGGGTGTAGAGCTGGCTGTAATGGCGGAAACGATTGAAGCCGCCGACGTACTCCGCCGCGCTCGGATCAAGCAGTTGTTTCTCCATCGTCTGGTAATGCATCAGCATCGGAAAAGCGTAGATCCACGCCTCTTGCGCGACCGCTTGGGTTTCATCGGCCAGCAACCAGCGCGGCATCATCAGCCCTCCTCCGAGCACACTCATGCCACCCAACATCTGGCGACGATTGATCGTCAGACTCATGGCTCGACTCTCGCAATCGTCGGCAACTGATAACTGCCATCCAGCGCAGCGGCTTTCGGCAGGTACAAACGCAGCAGCAGGTTGAACGGGCCTTGTGGCGTCGGCAGCCAGTTGCCTTGCTCGGCCTGTGCCGGCGCGTCCGGTTGCAGAAGCAGCGTGAGGCCGCCGTCGGCGTCGTAGTGCAAATCGGCGCTGCGATCGCCCAAGGCGTAACGCCCGATGGCATTGCTCGCCAGCAATTGAGTTTTGCCGTCGTACAGGGTCAGCGACCAGAAGGCGTTCACCGGCGGTAACTGCCCGGCGGGGAAATGCAGGCGATAGGTCTGGCGACCGTCGAGCAACTGGCCTTCGGCATCGTGCAGGGCCATCGGGTAAACCGCTTCGACCGCGTCATTTGCGTAGATGTAGCGCCAGGCGACGGCCGCGCGGGTCAGGTCATCGTCAGCGAATTTGCCGATGTTGGTCGGTGATGGAAACCAGCCGTTCTGTTCTTTCGACAGTTGGCTGGAGGCGATGCGAACCTGCTCGCGGCCGGCTTCAGCGCCTTCTGCGATGGCTTGGCGAAGGGTATCGGCCGGGGCGAACGCGCTGCCGGGCAGAACGCCAATCGCGGCGAATCGAGCGAGTTTGGCCTGCTCGCTGGGCGTCCATTGATGCAGCGGTGCCAAGGCATTAAAGGTGTTGAACAGGGCCTGCGCTTCGCCGTGTTTGGTGTCCAGATACGCCGGGAGATGCAACGGCGCAGGTGCGTCAGGTGCAACGCTGTTGGTGGCGCGGGACAACGGCTGCAGGGCATAACCCATCAGCACTTTGGCGGCGTCTTTTTGATCGGCCTCGCCTTTGACTTCGGTGCGCCCAAGCAAAAACACCACGCGACTTGGCGAACGAATCACGCCGTTGAAACCCGTCGGCGCTGCACCCTTCCAGTCCGGCCCGACAATCAGATAACGCCCGGCCTGATTGCCGGTGGCGCGGGTGCCGATGTAGTCGAGGTTGTCGGTGCGCAGGTCGACCAACTGGAAGCTGTAGTAGCGATCCTCGATCGCCGGCACTTGCAGCACCATCGGCTCGGCGCGCAGGTCGAGCAAGGCGCGGGAGTAGAAGGTGTCGTTGTTCGGCGAGACGACTTTGTTGTCTTGCGGGCCGAGCAGACGCGGTTCGCTGTAGAGGCGATTGGACGGCAGTTTGGCGTTGATCGCGGTGAGTACTTTGTCGTGTTCGACGGTGGCGTAGGCGAAGACGTAAGCCTCTTGTGCGAGGGCTTTGGCCTGGCTCACATCAAGGTCAGCAGCGTGAACGGTGCCGAGGCTGGCGCCGACCGCTAGAGCACAAATCCAGTGACGCATAAACAATCTCCAGACAGAAAACAAATCCCCTGTAGGAGCTGCCGAAGGCTGCGATCTTTTGATCTTGAAAAACCACATCAAAAGATCGCAGCCTTCGGCAGCTCCTACAGGGGTTGTGTGATGGTGAGAGGTTATTTAGCCCAACGCCGCAGATCCGACGGGGTGTAGTCGTCGGTCTTCGCCGCGAACCCGACGCGCATTGGCTGGGTCTCTTCGTTGGCCAGGCCGCCGGCGTAATAGCGCCCGGCAATCAGGTCGTAGGACGTCTCCAGCACGTTGTAGGTGAAACCATGGTCGTACTGCTGAATCGCGTGCAATTCACCGCTGCGCCACAACTCGCCACGGCTGTCGTACTGATCCGACTGAGCAATCTGCCAACTGTCTTCGTCCACATAAAACCGGCGTTTGGCGTAGATGTGCCGGGCGTTTGGCTTGAGCGTGGCTTCCACCACCCACACCCGATGTTTCTCGTAGCGCGCCAGATCCTGATTGATGTGATTGGGCTTGATCACCTCGTCGTATTTGAGCGCGTGGCTGCCGATCTTGTAGCTGTTGTAGGGGATGAACAGCTCCTGTTTGCCAATCAGCTTCCAGTCGAAACGATCGGGCGCGCCGTTGTAGCCGTCGATGTTGTCGGCGGTGATCAGGCCGTTGCTGTAGCGCGCGCTGTTGTCGTAAGCGATCATCGGCGCGCGACGCACCCGGCGTTGCCCCGGCAGGTATTGCCAGGCCGAACGCGGCTCGGCGACCTGGTCGATCGGTTCGTGCACCAGCACCGCTTCACCGGACAAACGTGCCGGCTCGAGCACGCGGCTCTTGAACAGGAACAGCGTATTGGCGCCCGGTTCCAGTCCGGAAACCGTGTCGGCAAAGTTGATCAGCGACTGGTTGCGCACATAACTGGTCGCGCCGTTTTCGCGCACCAGCGCCGAGCTGCTGATGCGTTCGTAACTGCCGCCGCGATAGCGGGTCATGTGGTTCCACATCACCTCAAGGCCTTCGGTCGGCAGCGGGAATGGAATGCCGCGCGCATAGTCGTGCAAGCCGTTGCCGCCGTCAGCCATGCTGGTTTTCGCGACGTTGCCGCGACTTTGTTCCAGCACGTCTTTAGGCAGATTGGCGCTGCGATGAGTCGGGTAGATGTTCATCTTGTAGCTGTCCGGGTAGCGCTTGAACAGCGCGATCTGCCCGGGGCTGAGAAACTTCTGATACTGCGCCAGATTCTGCGCAGTGACGGTGAACAGCGGTTTTTCCGCCGCATACGGATCGCTGTAACTGCCCTTGCTGTCGACGGTGCCGGCGTTGCTCGCCAGGCCACCGCTCCACGCCGGAATACTGCCGTCGGCATTCGCGGCTATTTCCGAGCCCATCGGCGTCAGGGTTTTACCCAGCGGTGCCGGATCGTTACCTTTGGCTTGCGCCAGACCAACGCTGCAGGCCAGCGCCAGTACACACAATTGCAGTCGCATGAGGGTTCTCCTTAGAAGTCGGCCTTGAAGCTGACCGAGGCAAAATCGCGGTCATCGAGGGTGCTGTAATCGTTGGAACCGAAGAACGTGTTGTAAGCCAGTTCAACGCTGTAATCGTTCATGTAGACGCCGGTCAGGCTGAGGCCGAGGGCTTGCTGACCTTCCTGAAACGGCCCTTGCGGATCGTAGGAATAACCGGAGACGTCATGGCGCCAGTTGACTGCCGGAATCAGGTTGATCCCCGGCAACACGTCGCTGTATTCAAGGCTCGCGCGCAGGCGATAACCCCACGACCATTCGGTGGCGAAACCCTTGTCGGTGCAGTACTGATTGGTCACGCCCGACGCCACGGTGTTGCACGCGGAGCCATTGCGCGGGGCGCTGCGACCGAACGCGGCGTTGCGGCCCAGACGTTCGTCGCCAAGGTCGTCGATGTGCACGACGCCGGCCTCGCCGAACAGACTCAAACGCGTCGCGCCGAGGATGTTGTCGAAGGCCTGCGTCGCCGAACCGGTCATCTGCCACACGCCTTTGCGCACCCAGCCGTCGTAACGGCTGCCGGCATTGGTGTTGAAACCCGGCGGCAGATCGACCCAAGAATTGCCGCCCGGCCCGGAGATCACCGCGACGTTGATGTCCGGCGCATTGATCGCCAGCGGCATGTTCGGCCGATAGCTCAACTCGCCCGCGAGCGAGATGCCGCTGATCGGCTCAACACCGTTGAGGCTGATGCCGTAGAGGTGAATGTTTTCCGGAAACGCTGCGGCATAGCTCGGCGCCTGAATACCGCCGGGAAAGGTGCCGGGCAGCGAGGTGTTGCGCGCATCGAGGGTGAAATACGGCAGCCGCGAGTGATAGTTGATGTAGTAAATCGCCGCTTCGGCATCGTTCAACGCCGGGATCATGTTGCGCAACGCGAAGCCGAACTGGCCGTTGTCCGACGGCGATTCGTTGCCGCGCGAATAGGCGTATAAACCGGCGGCTTGCATCTGTTGATCGGTCTGCACCTGGCTCAGGTACAGCGGCCCGCAACCCTTCTGAATCGCATCGCTGGAAGCGAAAAAAGTCCCGCATCCGTCGAGTGCGCTTTCGCGCCAGTTGTACTGATAAAAGCCTTCAAGGTTGAGGGTGTCGGACAGGCCGAAGCTGAACGAGATCATCTCCACCGGCAACTGGCCTTCTTTGATTTCCACCCCTGGACGGTTGAAGGCAGAAATGTCCAACGGGTTGATCACGTTGATGCCGTTCTGGATCAGCAGCGATTCGCCCCACGACAACACCTGGTTGCCGACCTTGACGTTCAGCGGGTGATCGGCGATCTGGAAGTCCTTCCAGACGTAAGCGTCGAGGGTTTTGAAACCCTGAAACTTGCTCAGGTCATCCCAACCCGAATCGTCGAAATCCTTGAAGCGGCCATTGCGGGTTTCGTAGGCGTGGTCGTACCAGTATTTGAAACGAATGAACGCGCCCTGCCCTTGGCCATCGAGACTGAAATCGGTCAGGCCTTTGAAGTTCTGCGAGATCGGGTCGCCCTTCTCGAAGTTCAGCCGGTTGTCGTCGGCGCTGACACTGGTGCCATTGGCGCGCACGCCTTGTGCTTGCAAGGCGTTGGCACGGGTCATCAGGCTTTTGTCGGGGTTCTGCGTCGACCAACTGCTGCCCAGGGTCAGGGTGGTTTTGGTCGACAGGCTCCAGTCTTCGTTGAGGTCGAAACTGGTGGCGTAGCCGGGGCTCGACAGTGCGGCGAGAATCGCCAGGGTCAGGGGTTGCGTACGGGGGTGGCCACGCCGGGCAAGTCGCGGACGGACTTGGGGCGTAACCGAGCTTTTTCTTATCATTATTGGGCTCCGGTCAGGTTTGCTCAGCACTGACACGGTGCCCAACCCTCAGCACTGACACACAAGCGATGGCTGACAAAAACCAATCATCGGCGTGCTTACAGCGGATTGAGGCGGAACTGCTTCGGCGTGATGCCGAATTGTTTGCGGAAGGCGCGAATAAAGTTGCTCGGCTGACGATAACCGAGGCGTTCGGCGATGCGTTCGATCGGTTGATCGCCGGCGGTCAGCCAGTGCCGCGCCAGTTCCAGACTGTCGTTGCGACTCGGCGCGGAGGACTCGGTTTGCCAATGGCGAAGCATGCTCTGGTGCAGAAACGGATTGGCGCCGAGCAGTGGTTCTTCGAGGGTTGAGCGCTTCAAGGTCAGGCGCGGATGAGCGCCTTGTTCGACGCGAATACCGTTGTTGTGCAGCCAGTGTCCGGCGGCTTGCGCTGGGCACAGAGTGACGCTGACGAACACTGCATCGGGCGTCTTGCCCAATCGCCGGGCGATGTTGCGCACCAAGGTAATCGTTGCTGCATCGAGGCCGAAGTGATGGGCCTGGCCTTGCACCGGTCGCAGGTGCAAATGCGCGTCATCGCCGGACTCCTGCAACTCGACCGCGACGTAATTGGTCACGCGCGGCGCAAACGCCACAAAGCAATCGAGGCTGGCGCGCAACGTCGGTGCCGAGTCGAGCAAAATGTTCAGGCCTTGCAGACACGTGGTCGCCAGACCGTTGACCAATTCACAACCGAACGTCGGCGCAGCCCCGGCCTGCTCGCATTCAAGCCATAGTTTCTCGACCGCGTGCGCGGGGATTTGCTGGTCGTGACCGTCGAGAGCCGATGCGCAGATTCCGGCCCGTGCCAGCAGGGTTTGCGGGCACAGGCCTGACTGTTCGGCGTGGCCGAGAATGGTGCGGGTGAAGGCGCTGGAAGCGAACATGGGATGCGACATGGCGACGTTTACCGAGGGACAGGCGTGTACTTATGCCAGTCAACGTGTTATCGATCCAATGCATTAAAAGTATCCGCAGAATGCAGGAGACGCATGATGGATTTACGCCAGCTTCGCCACCTCGTGGCCCTCGCCGACTACCGCAATTTTGGCCGCGCGGCGGAAGCGATCAACCTAAGCCAACCGGCGTTCAGCCGTAGCATTCAGACGCTGGAACGTGACCTCGATTGCGAACTGGTCGAGCGCAGCAGCCGCGAGTTTCGCCTCACTGGCCAGGGTGAACTGGTGCTGCAGCATGCGCGGCGTTTGCTTGCCGGCAGTCAGGCGTTACAGAACGAATTGACCCAGTACAACGGCCTCACCGGCGGCGAACTGCAATTCGGTTGCGGGCCGTATCCGGCGCAGGTGCTGGTGCCGGAAGCGCTGGCGGAATTCATTCAGGCACACCCGGCGATTCGCACGCGTTTTCATCAGGGTGACTGGCAGCAATTGTCGCTGTGGTTGCGTGAGCAGCAGATCGAATTTCTGGTGGCGGACGCGCGGTATTTTGTCGGCGATCCGCAGTATCACGTGCAGTTGCTGCGCACGCGACCGGGGCGGTTTTTCTGCCGAGCCGGGCATCCACTGGCCGGGCAGAAGGGTTTGAAATTGCGCGCGCTGCTGGATTATCCAGTGGTGGGCACGCGGATTCCGCCGATGATTCGCAAGATCCTCGCGGATATTTTGGGTGAACCGGATTTCAATCCGAGCGTGGAATGCGCGCAGTTTGACGCGATTCAACGGGTGGTGTTGCGTTCTGATGCGATTGGTCTGGCGACGCTGGAAGCGTTGCGTGAACAGGTTGATCAAGGGCTGATTCATCTGCTCGATTTCACCGACGTGCCGCGCAACGACCCGGCGCTGCAATTGGGTTACGGCATCGTCAGCCGCGTCGGCTACTCCATGACCCCGGCGGCGCGGGCGATGGTTGACGCGATCCTCAGCGTCGACCAACGCCTGCTCGCGGCCAACCACTAATCCAACGACACCTCCAACTCGTCGCACCTGTAGGAGCTGCCGAAGGCTGCGATCTTTTGATCTGTTTTTCAAGATCAAGATCAAAAGATCGCAGCCTTCGGCAGCTCCTACAGTTGATCGCATTTTTGCAGATGGAACACGGTCGAATGTGGGAGTGGGCTTGCTCACGAAGGCGTCGGTGCATTGAATATCCCGGTGTCTGACATAGCGCTTTCGCGAGCAAGCCCGCTCCCACAGGGGATTGCATTCCGGCAGGAGGAACACGGTCGAATGTGGGAGTGGGCTTGCTCACGAAGGCGTTGGTGCATCCAACATCCCGGTGTCTGACATACCGCTTTCGCGGGCAAGCCCGCTCCCACAGGGGATCGCATTCCGGCAGGAGGAACATGGTCGAATGTGGGAGTGGGCTTGCTCACGAAGGCGTCGGTGCTTCCAACATCCCGGTGTCTGACATAGCGCTTTCGCGGGCAAGCCCGCTCCCACAGGTGATTGCATTCCGGCAGGAGGATCACGGTCGAATGTGGGAGTGGGCTTGCTCACGAAGGCGTCGGTGCTTCCAACATCCCGGGATCTGACACTCCACTATCGTGAGCCCGCGCGCTCCCACAAGTGCTGGGTTTTCGCCGGGATTTGCTGGGGCTCGCCGAGGGCATTGAGCAAACAATGCATGGCCTCTTCGCGACTGCGCTCGAAGCGGTATCGCGCTTCGATGTACAGCGCCAGTTTCAGCTCCACCGCATCCTCCAGCGGCAGCGGCGCTTGCTGCAAACCCAATGCGCTGGCGACTCGACTTGGCAAACTCAAGCCAAACGGTTGACGATCAGCAATCAGCTTCGCCGCCAGGGTACTTTGTGTGGTCACCGCGATCGTACGGCGCAGTCCTTTAAGCCCCAGTTGCAAATCCACCGGACTCAACCCGTCCCTACGACTCGAAACCTGAATCTGCGGCTGCTGCAAATATGCCTGCAAGGTGCGCGGCGGCTCTTTCAACGCAGCACCGTAAGCAAACACATAGTGATCCGCCGCCAACGTGCGTTTATGCAAGCCGCTCAACCCGGCCAACGGCTGATCAATGTCGATCAGAATATCCAGCTTGCCACTGGCCAGTTCCTGCAGCGCATCACGCCGGCGCGGCTGGAAATAGCGCACTTGCCAATCGGCATGCGGCGCTTCAAGCAGCGCATCCAGCAACACCGGTTGCAGGCAATCCAGGCAACTGATGCGCAGCAACGGATTGTTCTGCCGCGCCGCCGGGATCATCCGCAAACCATCGCGCAAAGACTCAAGTGCCGCACGCACATAGTCCGCCAGCCGATGCGCGACCAGCGTCGGCGTCACGCCCAAGCGACTCTTGATAAACAGCGGATCGCCGCACAATTCACGCAGGCGCCGCAGCGCGTTGCTCATCGCCGGTTGCGACAGGCTCATCACATCGGCGGCGCGGGTGACGCTGCGCTGTTGGTAGATCGCGTCGAAGGCGAGCAACAGGTTGAGGTCGAGCTGGCGTAAATCAAGCATGGTCTTGCTCCGGCAAATCGCTTAACGTCGGCCAGCCTAACCAGTGTCCCGAATCAAGCGGTGAGCCCTACATGACAAAAATCAATCAGCCGCCCGCCAACGCCTTTTACGCGCCGACCCTACTGCCGGCCATCGAAGAACTGCTCGCGCGCGGCATCCCGCAGGACGCCATCGAAGCGCAATTTCATCGCAGCCTGTTTGGCTTGCGCACGCCGTTCATGCGCATTCCGCTGGTGCTGTCGCGACGCTTCTGGGCGTTCGCGCTGGAGCAGACCGGCGACCCGCTGATCGGTCTGGCGGCGGGACGGCGCTTTGTCTCGACGGCCACCAATGGCCTGACCTATCTGTTCGATGTCGCGGTGTCGCTGGAAAGTGCCTGCGCTTATTTCGTGCGTTTCTTCCCTTTCTTCAACGGCCATTTCCACGCGCAGATCGTGCGTGAGGATGACCGCGTGGAATTACGTCTGGTCGAAACCGGCAGCCTGCGCGCGGCGGCGCCGATTGCCGATTACATTCTGGTCAGCCTGTGCAGCATGTTGCGGCGCAAATTGCTCGCCAGCGGTTTGGGGCGTGATCCTGTTGTGGGCGTGTCGCTGCTTTCGGCGACTAGCGAGGAACATGAGCGCGCCTTTCGGGCGCCGGTGCTGGGTGAGCGGGCTTATCTGGCGATTCGGCTGGATCCACAGCTGTTTGTTGCGGCGCTGACGCCGGGCAATCAGGGGCTGGAACAGACGCTGGTGGAGTTGCTGGAGCAAACGCGGCGTAACAGCGAATCGACGTTGCTGGAGCAGCTCAGCGATTACCTGATCGAGGATCTCGCAGCGGCGGACTGGAAGCAGTTTTGTGCGGCGCAGCATTTGATCGAACGCACGGCGGCGCGACGCTTGAAGGCGTTGGGCTGGAGTTTTTCCGAATTGCTGGATGAGTATCGGCGCTATCGGGCTGAGGATTTATTGCAGGCCGGAGAGCTGGAGTTGGTCGAGGTGTCGGATCGGTTGGGGTATAGCGATGTGCAGAGTTTTAACCGCGCGTGTTTGAGATGGTTGGGGTGTGCGCCGGGGGTTTATCGGGCTCGGTACCACACTCAATATTGGCAGTGACAGCCACACCGTCTTCGCGAGCAAGCCCGCTCCCACATTTTGCAATGCGATCAACCTGTGGGAGCGGGCTTGCTCGCGAAAGGGCCCGCCCATCCAACCCAAAACTCACTGCCCCGCCGCCACACTCGCCGGCGCCTGCGTCGGCGTGACAATGCTCCCCAAATCAATATGCTTCCACTCCGGCTTCGCCCCCAGCCGCGCATTAAACCGGTAGTTAAACGTGAACTCATCGCCAGTCGCCACGCTCAGCGGTTTGCCATACACCGCCTCAACCCCTGCCAGGTCATACCCCATCAACTGCAACAGCGTCGGGAAAATGTTGTAGTGGCTGGAGCGATCCTTGTTCACCGCCAACTGCGCCGACCAATCCAGCGTCTTCAGATCGCGACCCTGAATCACCACCAACGGCACCAAGCCCTCCTCCTCCACCGGATCGCCACCGCAATGGGTGTTGAGCCCGGGATTACCGCGTTCATGCAAATCCTGGCCATGATCAGACGTATAAATCAGCAACGCATTGTTCAGATTGGCCTGCGCAAACACCCGCGCAAAAAACTCGCCGACGTTCCACAGCACGGTGTTCTTGTAGGCGTTGCGGTACAGCACCCAATCATCGGGCTGGCCATTGAAACCGGTGCGCTCACCAGTATCCGCCACCTCGGTGAACTGACCGCGCGGCAACGTCGGGCGGTACGCCATGAACGCATCGGGGTATTTGTCGTGCACCGGGAAATGCGCGCCGACCTTGTTGATCACCACCAGCTCCGCTTTGTCGTCGTTGAGCAGCTCGATCAGCTTCGCCGCTGCCGCCATGTCGCGGTCGCGCACGCTGGTCTTGTCGAATTGCACAAATTCGTCGATGTCCTTCTTCTCGGTATCGGTCATCAGGTTCTGCAGATTGCCGCCGGTGCGCTGGGCATCGATGTACACCGTGCGCAGCCCGGCCTTTTTCGCGTACTGCCAGATCGACGGCAGCGTGCTATTGATGCGCATGTAATCAGCGCGGGTGCCGCCGTAGCGCAGGGTGACGTTGGTGTCGGCGCTGCAATTGGCGATGGACGCCGCGTAGCCGTAATTGAAAATATCGACGCCAGCGTGCGCCTGCTTAAGGTTGCTGTGCACGCCGAACGGCGCGTTGATGTCGAGGTAATTGCCGGAGATGCTTTCGTCGATGATCAGCACAATGTCATGGCCGACCGGTTGCGAGGCGCGCGCCAGCGTCACTGGTTCACGCGGGCCGACGGTGTTGTGCAGCGCCTCATAGGCAAACAGGTTCAGATAGGCCAGCGGCGTGTACATGATCGGCAAGCCACGGGCGCCCTCGCCCGCGCGTAAAAACAGCACGGCGCTGAGCAGCAAAACCCCACAAATCGGCGCGGCCACGCGCAAGGCGTTCGGCACCACCAGCGCATGCCGAGGTTTGAGGCCGATGCCGAACAGTAACAACAGCCCACTGAGCACCCCGCGCAGGATCGCATCGCGGTACTGATACGCCGCCTCCTGAATAAAGCCACCGGAATACACCAGCGAGACGAAACTGCTGTAGTTCAGGTAATCCGCGGTAACGCGGGTATAGACATCAAAAAACACCGCCGAGGCAAACATTGCCAATGCGAATAGATGTCGTATGAGTGTCTGGCGTATATAGGCCGTTAGATATAACGCTAAAGTAAGCGCCAAAAACATCGCGCCAAAAAGAAGTGCAGGAAAACCGAGGCCGATAGCATTTAACCGCTCAATGTAATATTCGCAATAAAGCAGCAGATAAATAATTAAAAGCAGTTCTTTCAGGTATCGAAACATGGCTTTTCCGGTCACGCGAAACGGCAAAGGGTCAAGGTTTTGTCGGTCAAAAACTGACACTAGCACCCGGCCATCAAAGCGCAAGAAATGGCTGACTTTTCCCTAAAGCGTCAAAAAAACGTTGACTCAAATCTGACACACTCCAGTTGCTGCAAGCCTCTAATTTCGCGGCCTGCGACCGTTTATCGCATTAATGGAATTGTGAAAAAAGCGTCAAGAACGGGACAAATCCAGCAATAGCAAGCACTTGATGGCCATTCGCCCCCAAAAATGGGCCTGTTATACAGGTGCAACATGTCATTTTGCTGACACGCTTTTCTCACCCTGCGCTATACCCCTTTTGACAGTCTCATTTCGAACTCTTTCCACCGTCTTACGAGGCACGCCAATATGGACGTGAGCGTATTTGGTACGGGCTATGTTGGCCTGATACAAGCAGCAGCACTTGCCGATGTTGGACACCGCGTTTTATGCGTGGATATTGATCCGAATAAAATCAAGCAACTGCAACAAGCAGTTCCTCCGATTAGTGAACCGGGTTTATCCAGCACCCTGGAAGAAAACATTAAAGCCGGGCGCTTATTGTTCAGTACTCAGGCCAGTGATGCGGTGGAGCACGCCGAGCTGATCTTCATCGCCGTGGGCACGCCGGCCGATGAGGATGGCTCTGCTGACCTGAGCCACGTGCTCAACGTCGCCCGGCAAATCGCCTCGTTCATGGAGGCTGATCGCACGCTGATCATCAAATCGACGGTGCCGGTCGGCACGGCGGATCAGGTGCTCGCCGCAGCCAACAGTGAACTGCTGCGTCGCGGCAAATCCGAGCTGAACGTACGCGTGGTCTCTAACCCTGAGTTCCTCAAGGAAGGCAGCGCACTCGCCGACTGCATGCGCCCTGACCGGATCATCGTCGGTACCCGCGACGAAGCGGCCCGCGAGCAGATGAGCGAGTTGTACGCGCCGTTCTGCCGCAACCACGAAAAATTGATGTTCATGGACAACCGCAGCGCCGAGCTGACCAAGTACGCCGCCAACGCGATGCTCGCCACGCGTATCAGCTTCATGAACGAGCTGGCCAACCTCACCGAACTGCTCGGCGCCGATATCGAAGCCGTGCGCAAAGGCATCGGCTCTGATCCGCGCATCGGTTACCACTTTATCTATCCGGGCTGCGGCTTCGGTGGTTCGTGCTTTCCCAAGGATCTGCGCGCCCTGCTGCACACCGCCGAACACAACGGCATGCCGCTGAAATTGCTGCGCAGCGTCACCGACGTCAACGACCTGCAGCGGCACATCCTGTTCAGCAAACTCAAAGCGCAATTTCCGCAAGGCCTGGCCGGCAAGTCCATCGCCATTTGGGGTTTGGCGTTCAAACCGAACACCGATGACATGCGCGAAGCCCCGAGCCGTTATCTGATGGATGCACTGTGGGCCGAAGGCGCCAGCGTGCAGGCCTACGACCCGGAAGCGATGTCCGAATGCCGGCGCCTCTACGGCTACCGCAACGATTTGCACCTGTGCGCCACCCGCGACGACACCCTTGAAGACGCCGATGCATTGGTGATCTGCACCGAGTGGAAAAACTTCCGCGTGGTCGATTTCGAGCTGCTCGCGGAAAAACTGCGCTCGAAGGTGATCATCGACGGGCGCAACCTTTACAACCCGGAACACGTCGCCGCCGCCGGCCTGCACTACAGCGGCATCGGCCTGCGACATATCGCGCCCGAAGGACCACGGCCATGAAGGTGCTGGTCACCGGTGCGGCCGGTTTCATTGGTGCCCATTGCGTGTTGCGGCTGATGCGCGACGGCCACTCGGTGGTCGGCCTGGATAATTTCAACAGCTACTACGACCCGCAACTCAAGCACGACCGCGTGCAATGGGTGCGTGAGCAGGTCGGCGATTTCCAGCTCGCGACGGTTGACCTGGCTGATGCCGCGGCCGTCGACGCGCTGTTTGTCCGTGAACGCCCGCAGGTGGTGATTCACCTCGCGGCGCAGGCCGGGGTGCGTTATTCGCTGGAAAATCCACGGGCGTATCTGGACAGCAACCTCAATGGTTTCCTCAACATTCTGGAGAGCTGCCGGCATCACCCGGTCGAGCACTTGATCTACGCCTCGTCGAGTTCGGTGTACGGCGCCAACCAGCACACGCCCTATTCCGTGAAGGACGGCGTCAATCATCCGCTGTCGCTGTACGCCGCCACTAAAAAAGCCAATGAACTGATGGCGCACAGCTACAGCCATCTATTCGGCATTCCCTGTACCGGCCTGCGCTTTTTCACCGTGTACGGCCCTTGGGGCCGGCCAGACATGTCGCCAATCCAGTTCGCCCGGGCAATCAGCGAAGGCGAGCCGCTGAAGCTGTTCAATTACGGCGAGCATCAACGCGACTTCACCTACATCGACGACATCATCGAAAGCATTGCCCGTCTCACCGATCGCCCACCACAAGCGCAACCGCTGTGGGATCGCGAGCAGCCTGACCCGGCCAGCAGCATGGCGCCGTGGCGGCTGTTCAACATCGGCGGGCAACACCCGGTCGAGCTGAAAACCTATCTGGCGCTGATGGAAAAACACCTCGGCCAGAACGCCATTGTCGAGCTGCTGCCGCTGCAACCGGGCGACGTGCTCAACACCTGTGCCGACGCCAGCGATCTGGCCCAGGCCACCGGGTTCCAGCCACGCATAGAGCTGGACGAAGGACTTGGACGCTTCATCGCATGGTTTCGCGATTACTACCCGACTGCCTATCGCCCACGCGCCGCTCGCGGCTGAACATCAGCGGAGGACTTTATGACTGGACATGAAAAAGGTGTACCGATCCAACAACTGCAGCGTGATAAACGCATGGATCCGGAGCAGCGAATGCGCCTCGATGCAGCGATTCATCGTCAGGGCCGTGGCTGGTTCACCGGCCGTGACGGCGGTCGCCCATGGCAACTGTCGCGCACCAACCGCGTGGTCGCTTGCCTCGGTGCGCTGATGATTCTGCTGCTGATTTCGCCGCTGCTGCTCGGGCTGGCGCTGGCCATCAAGTACTCCAGCAAAGGCCCGGTGATGTTCGTGCAGAAACGCACCGGTTATCGCGGTCGCAAGTTCGGCATGTACAAATTCCGCACCATGGTCGCCAACGCCGAAGAATTGAAAGAGTCGCTGCGCCACCTGAACAAGCACGGTGCCGACGCCATCGACTTCAAGATTGATCAGGATCCACGCATCACCGGTATCGGCGGTTTTCTGCGGCGCACCAGCCTCGATGAACTGCCCAACCTGATCAATGTAGTGACCGGCGACATGCGCTTGGTCGGCCCGCGTCCGACCTCGTTCAACGCCTATCGCTACAAGGACAGTCACCTCGCCCGTCTGGCGATTTATCCCGGAATGACCGGCCTCTGGCAGATCTCCGGGCGCAGCAACATCGACTTCGACCAGCGCGTTGAGTTGGACCTCAGCTACATCGCCGAGCAGAGCCTTTTGCTTGATCTGAAGATTCTGTTGAAAACCCCCTTCAAAGTATTCAGCGGCCACGGAGCAAGCTAATGGACGGTTCAACCAACAAAAGCCTGAGCATTGCCAACCCCAGCGAATCGAACCTGACCTCGACCGTGCTGGATCTTGATCTGCGGATCCTTTTCCTGACCGCCGCCAACCCGGGCGCCGGCACCACCACCAGTGCGTTGGCGCTGGCCAGCCAGTTGGCGCAAATGAGCAGCGGCCAGGTGCTGTTGGTCGACGCCAGCCAGTCGGCGAGCAATCTGACGCAGCAGCTGAACCTGAGCAAAGAGCGCGGCCTGCGTGACTTGCTGTTCAACCCGGACAACCCGCCGCTGTTGCAGGACTGCGTGGTGCAGGTCTCAAGCCTGCCGTTCCACGTACTGCCGAATGGCCGGCCGATCCGCACCATGGAGCACCTGACCGCCGAGCGTCTAAGCCCGTTGCTTGATCAACTGGGCAGCCAGTATCGCTTCGTCGTGATCGACGGCGACGCGGTGTATTCCGCCGCCGACACCCTGGTGATCAGCACTCAGGTCGATGGCGTGGTGTTTGTGGTTCGCGCTGAAGACACCCGCTGGGAAGTCGCTCAGGCCGCCGTGCAACGGCTGACGCAGGCTGGCGCGAAAGTGGTCGGCAGCGTGTTCAACCGGCGCAAGTACTACATGCCCAAATGGCTTTACAAAAACCTGTAAGCAACCGCGAAGGATGACGCCATGAACGCCAAAATGCTTGTCCTGCTGTTGCTGCCGCTTGCGGGTTGCTCCAGCAATTCTGAAACGCAAAACATGCCGGTGAATATCCTCACCGCCGCGCCGGCCAACGCCCAAGCGACGGATATGCCGAAGATCGAGCAGACCCTGCGCCCGCAGGATGTGCTCGACGTGATCTTCCATATCAGCACCAGCGGCTCGGACGCTTACCGCGTGCAGTCGGGTGACCAGATCGGCCTGAACTTCACCGCCGCCAGCCAGCTCAACGGCAACCAATTGGTGCTGCCCGATGGCAGCATCGAACTGCCGGGCGCCAACACTTCGGTGAAAATCGCCGGGCTGACCAGTGATCAGGCACGCGAAGAAATCCAGCGTGCCTATCAGCGCAAACAGCTGTTCCAGCCCAATCGCAATCAATTGACCGTGCAGATCATCAGCCCGCTGACCAATGAGCAAAACCTGAAAAGCGCGCTGAATCACCCGGCCACCGGCATGAGCCGCGAGATCACCGTCGGCACTGACGGCTACGCGAGTTTCCCGGAAATCGGTGCTGTGCCGCTGCAAGGCATGACCGTCAATCAACTGGAAACCTTCCTCAACAAGAAGTACGCGCAACTGCCGGGCCGGATGACCGTGGACGTGCTGCTGAAGTCCACCGCCGGCAACGAAATCTATGTGCTCGGCGAAGTCGGCCAACCGGGTTCCTACCCGATCCGTCGGCCGGTATCGGTACTTGAAGCGCTGACCCTGGCCCGTGGCACCAACGTCAAGGCGCGCCTTGATTCGGTGGTGATCATGCGCCGCAACGGCAATCAGGTGCAGGCCGTGCGTTACGACGTCGAGAAGGCCCTGTCGGGCGAGGCGCCGCAAATCGCCTACCTGCAACCGGACGACATGCTCTACGTGCCGAAAACCAAACTGGCCAGCGCCGGCGAACTCGCCCGACAACTGGCCGACGTGGTGCTGTTCCAGGGCGTCGGGTTCAGCTTCGGCTACCGCGTCGACAACAAAGACAGTGACAGCAACTAACTCTCAGGTGACCGACATGAATCCAAAGGAAAACTACCTGCACGAGTTCTTCAGGATCTTCTTCGCCAACAAGCAACTGGTGAAACGGGTCTTCCTGATCTTTGCAGTGATCGCCCTGCTCCTGCCGCTGTTGCTCAAACAGAGCTTCGATATCACCGCGCAGGTGATCGTGCAGTCGAAAAAACTCTCCCAGGGTGACGCCACCACGTCGCTGACGGTGGACAACGCCACGTTCATTCCGCCGTCGCTGGCGGACATGGAAACCGAGAGCAATATCCTCCGTTCGCCGGCGCTGATCCGTCAGACCATCAGCGAACTGCGCGACAAGGGCGAATACACGCCTTCGCCGGGCATGTTCAGCAAACTGGTGGCCGATCCGTTCAAGCGCTACGTCAGTTCGCCGCTGCGCCAGTACGTGATCAACCCGGTGCGCAACATGCTCGGGCTGGAGACCGATCCGGTGCGTGACACCGCGCTCGACGCCCTGACCCAGCAAGCCATCGACAGCCTGAAAATCGAGACGCTGCCGGGCTCAAACGTGATCTCGATCATCTACAGCTTCCCCGATCCGCACCAGGGCACAACGTTTGTCGCCGCCCTCTTGCAGAACTACCTGGTCAGCCGTCAGGCGCTGCAATCGATCGACTTGCCGCAGTCGTTTTATGAGTCGAAAAAGCAGCTCTACCAAGTGCGTCTCGATGGCCTGGAAGGTAACCGTCAGGCCTTGCTGGAAAGCGTCGGCGCGTCGGATCCGAAGGAAGAAATCACCTTCCGCCTCAACGCGATCAACACCGAAGAACAAGCGCTGAACCTGTATCAGGATCGCCTGCTGCAGAGCCAGCGCTGGCTCGAGTACCTGAAAACCGCACTGGCGGCCGCGAGCACTAACAAGCTCAACGACTACACCTTCCCCTACACCTTCACCACCACCGTCGACAACGTGGCGTTCGAAGATCGGGAGATCAAACAGATGGGCGAGCAACTGACCACTCAGGTCAGCCGCTACATGAATGATCTGGCGGTGTTCCAGCCTGGCAGCGAGCCGATGCTGCTGACCCGCGAGCAAATCGCCCGCACCCGTAGCCAGTTCCTCAAAGTGGTGAGCAACCGCATTCAGGAACGCACCAACGATCTGGCGGTGGTCAAGCAGGTGATCGATCAGAAAACCGCGCGCATCGCCCAGTTCAAGAACCGCATCCACGAGTTGCAGCAGACTCAGAGCAAGCTGCGGCAGATGGACACCGAGATCGATGCGCTGCACGCCGCGTTCTCGACCTACGCCCAGAGGTTCGCCGAAAGCAGCACCACCCGTTCGCTCAGCGACGACCTGTCCAACGCCCGGGTGCTCAGCCCGCCGTTCGAACCGACCGAAGCGGCGTTCCCGAAACCGGGCCTGATCATTCCATTCGGCATGCTCACCGGGTTGCTGTTGGCGATTGCCTTCGTCTACGTGCGTGAGTTCTTCGATCACCGCTTCAAACACCCGGCGCAAATCAGCCACGAGCTGGGCATTCCGGTGCTGTTGGTGATCAACGACCAGAACGTGCTGCCGAGCAATCCGCACAAGAACTGGACCGTGCCAAGCTTCCTGCACTGGGTGCGCAATTGAGCAGCGCATCCGCCCCGAATACCGCGCTGCCGATCATTCATTTGCTCAGCAGCGGCGGTTTCTATGGGGCCGAGCGCATGTTGCTGGATCATTGTCTGGCGACGCCGGGGCAGCATCAGGTGCTGTTCCTCGACGCGCCAGCAGACCTGATCGCGCGCTTTCGCGAGGCTGGGGTGGACTGCCGCGGTTGTGCCGGACTAGCGGAATTGCTGCAGCACTTGCGTCAGCGTCGCGCTGAAAAACCGTTGCTCAATACGCACAATTTCAAAGGGCTGTTGTTCGGTTGGGTTGGCGCGACGCTGTTGCGCCTGCCGTTGGTGATCACCCAACACGGTTTCACACCGCGCAGCCGCAAGCAGAAGTTTTACACCTGGCTCAGCCTGCAACTGTGCCGCACCGCGTCGGTGGATCGAGTCGTCTGCGTGGCGGAAAGCATCGCCACGCTGCACCGTGAGGCCAGTGTGCGCGCGGATAAATTGCAGGTCATTCCCAACGGTTTGCCGGCGGCTGCGGCGATGGTGCCGGATGCCGATCGGCAACGCTGGCTGGCCGGTTACGTTGGCCGGTTGAGCAGCGAGAAAGGCCCGGATATGTTTCTCGACGCGCTGATTCCGCTGTGTCACCAGCATCCGCAACTGGACGCAGTGATGCTCGGCGATGGCCCGGAACGCGAGGCGTTGCAGGCGCGGATCGACAACGCCGGGTTGCAGCAACGCATTCGTTTGCCGGGTTATCAGACGGCGATGCAACCGTGGTGGCAGCAACTCGATGCGCTGGTGATCAGCTCGCGCACCGAAGGCACCCCGATGATTTTGCTCGAAGCCATGCAGGCCGGGGTGCCGGTGGTGGCGTTCGGCGTCGGCGGGATTCCCGATGTGCTGGAACATCGGCACAACGGCCTGCTTGCCACGCCGGCCGATTGCGCCGACCTCAGCCGTCAGCTCGAGACCTTGCTGAGCGAGCCGAAACTGGCCCGGCAACTGCGCGACAACGCAAAACGCACGCAACAGGATCGCTACGACCTCAAGGCCCTGGCCGAACGCTGGTCGCAGCTGTACATCCGCACGGCACGGGAGGCACGCGCATGATTTTCCCGCTCTCGATCGTCAGTTTGCTCGGTCTGGTCTGCATCGCTTTGCTGGCCAGCCCTTATCCGTTTCTGGCGCCGGGAGTGGTGCTTGGCCTGGTCGGTTTTGCGGTGCTGTACCGCAAGCCGACCTGGGGCCTGCTCGGTATCGCTGCACTGGTGCCGTTCGAAGGTTTCTTCAAGGACAGTTCGTTTTCCGGGAGTAAATTGCTCGGTGCCGGGCTGGCGGTGATCCTGATGCTGCAACTGGCGCTGCATCAAATTCCTTCGGAGCGCCTGCGCAGCAATATCTGGCGCTACCTGATCTGGTTCATGGTTCTGTACTTTTTGAGCATGCTCAACACCGATGATCTGGGCATGTCACTAGGGCATCTGCGTGAACTCAGCGTCGGCCTGATTCTGTTTGTCATTACCCTGTTGATTGGTCGCGACCTTAATCTCGACCTGTTCGCCCGCCTCGTCACCCTTGCCGTCAGCACCACCTGCGCGATGGCGATGTTCTCGGCCAAATTCCAGGATCAGGGCCGCGCGGCGGGCTTGCTCGAAGACCCCAACGCTTTCGCCATGCTGATTGCCTTCGCGGTGCCGATGGGTTTGCTGCTGGTGATACGTAGCCCGAATACCCTGCACCGATTGTTCTGGGGCGGTTGCTGCCTGCTGTTGCTGGGCGGCATGACCAAAACCGAATCGCGCTCGGGGCTGGTGGTGTTGGCGCTGAGCTTGTTGATCGGCTGCTGGCATTACCGCTCGCAACTGACGCGGATTCGTCCACGGCATCTGGGTTTTGCCATGCTCGGTGCGGCCATCGTGCTGCCGCTGGCGATCTACGCGATGCCGGCCGGTTACATGGCGCGCATCCAGTCCTTGAGTATTCTCAGCGCCGGTTCCAAGGCGCAGGACGAATCCCTCGGCCGCCGCGCTTCGTACATCGTCGTTGGCAGCCAAATGATCCGCGAGAACCCACTGCTCGGCTCCGGCCCCGGCACCTTCCCGCTGCATTACGCGACCACCGGTTACGCCAAGGCGTTTTCCGCCAACCGCAAAATCGGCGACTTGTACCGTCGCGCACACAACACCTATCTGGAGATTTTCAGTGAACTCGGGGTGCCTGCCGGGCTGTTGTTTGTCGGCATGCTTGCCCTCGGTCTGTACAACCTGATTCGCGCGCGGGCGGCGTGGATGCTGCGCCGCGATGCGTATCAGGCGGATCTGATGACCCATCTCGGTGTGAGTTTTCTGTCGCTGACGCTGTTCCTGATGTTCCTCAGCGCACCGAACCAGAAATACGTGTGGATCATGCTCGCGCTGACCAGTGTCCTGCGTCTGAAAGCCGAGCAAGCAGCGCTGACCACGGAGGCCAGAGCATGAGCCGAATCAGCATCGTCATTCCGATGTTCAACGAAGCCCGGCACATTGGCCGCACGCTGCTCGCGGCGCAAAAAGCCGCGCACGCGGCTGATATCGAGTGCGAACTGATCGTGGTCGATAACGGCTCCACCGATGAAGGCCCGCACATCGCCCGGCAATTCGGCGCGACGGTGTTGATATTGCCGGGGTTGTTGATCGGCGCGTTGCGCAATCGCGGTACCGCCATTGCTAGCGGTGAATGGCTGGCGTTTATCGATGCCGACATCGAAATGCCGGAGAACTGGCTCAAACCTTTATTCGACATCGAGGCCAGCGGTCAGGCCGACGTATTTGCGCTGGATCTGCACACCCCCGCCGAAGCGCCGTGGTACGCCACCGCGTGGCAACGGCGCACCTTGCGCGTGTCGTCGCAGACCTCGCATGTTGTCGACTGGTTACCCAGTGCCAACCTGCTGATGCGCCGGCGCTGGTTCGACAAGGTCGGTGGCTTCAACGAAACCCTGCGCACCGGCGAGGACAAGGAGTTCACTTTGCGCTTGCATGAACAGGGCGCGCGCCTGCTCTCGATCAACAACAGCGTCGCCTTGCACTGGGGTTACGAGATGAATTGGCGCGAGTGGATGGGCAAGGAATTGTGGCGTCAGGGCAGTCATCTGCAACTGCTGCGTACCCACGGTTTCAGCCTGCGCTTGCTGCGTTTTCCGATGCTATCGCTGTTCGTATGGTTGCTGGATTTTCTGGCGATTTCGGCGCTGCTTGATGGCTTTCCGCATCACGCGGCGATCATGGTGGCGATCACCAGTCTGCCGGGGTTGGTGCTGAGCCTGCGCCAGAGCGCCAAACACCACGATATCGGCCTGACCCTGCAACTGTGGGGCCTGCACTGGGTGCGCCTGCATCTGGCCGGCGCCGCGTTCATTTTGAGTCTGTGTCATTGGAACGCCAGGAGGCCTGCCCGTGGCTGAATTCATTTTCTGGATGTGCCTGTTGCTGCCGGTCTACGCCTACGTCGGCTACCCGCTGCTGCTGACGCTGGTCGCGCCGCTGTTTCCGGCCTGGCGGCACACCCCGGCGCCGCCGCTGAATGTCAGCATCGTGATTGCGGCGCACAACGAAGCACGGCATATCGAGCACAAATTACGCACGTTGCTGGCGCAGGATTATCAGCCAGCAAACCTGCAAATCATTCTGGCCAGCGACGGTTCGACCGATGACACCGTGGCTTGCGCGCACAAAGTCGTTGACCCGCGCATCACCGTCCTCGACCTGCCGCGTCAGGGCAAAGCGGCGACGCTGAATGCCGGCGTAGCCCTGAGCACTGGCGACATTCTGGTGTTCACCGACGCCGATAACCAATGGTCCCGCGAAACCCTCGGCTACCTGCTCGCACCGTTGAATGATCCGCAGGTTGGCGGCTGTGCCGGGCACATGGTCATCCCGGTCACCGGCGGCGGCTTGAGCGTCGGCGACAGTCTCTATCGGCATTACGAAGGCTGGTTGCGCCGGGTCGAGAACCGCACCGGTTGCATGGTCTCCGCCGACGGCGCCCTGCTCGCCCTGCGCCGCGAGTTGTTCCAGAACGTGCCGGCCGAGGTTAACGACGATTTCTTTATCAGCACCTGCGCACCGGTGGCGCACAAACGCATCGTCTATGTGCCGGAAGCGCAAGTGATCGACCACGGTGTCGATGAAGCAGACAAACAATTCCGGCGCCGTCAGCGCGTCACCGTCGGCGGTTTGCAAAGCCTCGCGCAACGTCGCGAGCTGCTCAATCCGCTGAAATATGGCCTGTACTCGATCGCATTGATCAGCCACAAACTGATCCGCCGACTGGCGCCGATCCTGTTGCTGCCGCTGCTGCTGAGCAACTTCTGGCTGTGGCAAGAACACGGTTTCTACCGCCTCGCCCTGATCGCGCAACTGATCGGCTACACCATCGCGATTGCCGGGCTGCTGGATTCACAACACCGTTTGCCAAAACCCTTCCGCCTCGCTGCGTTTCTGCTGGTCACCCTCGCCGGGATGAGTCTCGGCCTGTGGCAGTTCCTGCGCGGTCAGCGGTATGCCCAGTGGAATCCCGAACAGAACCGTTAAAAGGACTGAAGCCATGGCGATCAAACAACTGCTAAAACGCACCAGTGGCTGGCTCTATCTCAACTCGTCGATGGGCCGCAACCAGTTGCACGGCGCCGGGGTGATTCTGATGCTGCACCGGGTGCTGGCCAACGACCGCGCGGCCAACCTGCCGCACCGCAATGAACTGTGCGTCGGGCCCAAGGCCTTCGAGCATTTGCTGGTGTGGTTGCGCAAACATTTCGATTGCGTGCCGTTGATGGAAATCCTTCAGCCCAATTCGCTGCGCAGCGAGCGCCCGCGCGTAGCGCTGACCTTTGATGATGGCTGGCGCGACAACGCGGTCAACGCCTTCCCGCTCCTGCAAAAACACCAGGTACCGGCGAGCATTTTCCTCTCCACCGATTTCATTGGCAGCCGTCAGCGTTTCTGGTGGGAAAGCCTCGGCGAAACCCTGTGGGGCAGCCACGGCGAAAAGGCGCGGATGCATTTGATCGAGTGCTTGCAAATGATGCATCACCCCTTGCCGGTGATGCTCGATGACATCGATGTCGACCGCCGCAGCCTGGCGTTGCTGCATTACCTGCAAGGGCTGAAGTCGCTTGACCCGAAGGAGCTGGAAAAGCTCACCGACGAATGCCCAACGGAATCGCAACCGCAAGCGCTGGACTGGCATCAAGTCCGCGCGCTGGAAGCTTCGGGACTGGTGCGTTTCGGCCCGCACGGCGCCAGTCACGCCATCCTCACCGGCCTTGATGATCAGCGCCTGAACGAAGAAATCAGCCGCAGCCGCGATGCCTTGTACAAAGGCTGCAACCGGCCACTGCCGGTGTATTGCTACCCCAACGGCGACAACGATGAACGCGTGCGCGAGCAGATCGCCAATCACGATTATCCGTTCGCGCTCGGCACCGGCACCGGTATCTATCGCGGCGAAGGCGAAGGCGAACCGTTGAACCTGCCGCGTTTCGGCGTCAGTCAGCGCACCGCGCGCAATCCGGAATTGTTGTCGTGGCGGATTTTTCGCGGGGCGCGACCATGAGCCGAGGCACCTACCTCAAACATCTGGCGCTGAGCATGGGCACCAAACTGGCGATGATCGCCCTGCGTTTGCTGCGCAACGTGCTGCTGGCGCGGATTCTCGGGCCAAGTGAGCGCGGCTTGTTTGCGCTGCTCAGCACCCTGCCCGACTTGATCAGCGCCGCCACCAGTGGCGGGCTCAATTCGGCGGTGGGTTTTCAGGCTGCCAAGCAGCGGCCGATGGGGTTGTTGCTGAGTCAGGTGTTGGTGTTCGGTTGCTTGCTGGCGGCGCTGCTGACCTTGCTGGTGGTGGCGCTGGTGCGTGAGTTTGGCAGTGAACTGGATGTGACGATGCAACTCGGTTTGCTCGCCTGGCTGTTGCTGCTGGCGGTGCCGCTCACCGTGTTGAAAAGCGGCCTGCTGACGCTGCACAACGCCTCGGGTGGCGTGGTCGCGTTCAATGCCTTGCGTCTGGTCGAATCGCTGGCGCCGCTGTTGCTGTTTCTCGCACTGTTCTGGATGTGGAAAAGCGCCGCCCTCGAAGCCGCGCTGATCAGTTGGCTGGCCGGGATCAGTCTGGTGGTGCTGGCCGGTTGGGTCTGGCTCAAACGCGCACAGCCGTTACAGCTGCAATGGGATCGCGCCAGCCAGAAAGAACTGCTGCGCTACAGCGCGCGCAGTCATCCGGATCTGCTGTTTCAGCAAGTGATATTGCGCTCGGATTATCTGTTTATCGGCGCCCTGCTCGGCAGCACCGCCCTCGGTCATTACGCAATGGCCAGCGCCGCCGCCGAACTGCTGCTGATCGTCCCGGAAGCGGTAACCACGCCGCTGATGAAACGCCTGCTGCAACAGGACGAAGGCATGGACAAGGTCACGCCGCTGGCCCTGCGCCTGACCGCGACGGTGATGCTCGGCGCGTGCCTGACCATGGCGGTGATTGGCGAATGGCTGATCGTCACGCTGTTTGGTGCGGTGTACCAACCGGCCTACCCGGCGCTGCTGGCGTTGCTGCCGGGGCTGTTGGGCCTGTGCTACGCAAGCATTTTGCGCCTGGACTTGCTCGGTAAAAATCGCCCCGGCACGGTATCGATGCTGATGGGTTTGGGCGCGCTGCTGAACCTGGCGCTGAACCTGGTGATGATTCCGGCGTACGGCATTGTCGGCGCGGCGGCGGCTTCGTCGATTGCCTATCTGGCAGTGACGGTGGCGATGCTGGTGCTTTATTGCCGCTTGAGCGGCGTGCCATTCTGGCAAACCCTGATCATCCTGCCGCGCGACGTCACACCGATGTGGCTGATGCTGCAACGGCGGAAAACCGCATGAAAGGCCTGGCCCTGCTGATCGGTCTCGGCCTGTCGCTGGACGCCTTTGCGGCGCCGATGCGCTGGGGCGAGATTCGCGACGGCAGCCTGTATCTGCAAGCGGATCGTCCGGACACGGTAACCGTGCGCTGGACACCGGCGTGGCAGGCTGAGGCCAATGAAGAACATGTGTATTTGCTCGATGGCCAAGGCAAGTTACAGGGTGATCGGTTCATCAAGGCCAGTGAAACCCGTGGCAGTCAGAGCTGGCCGTTGTTGCCCGGCGCGGCGAGTTATCGACTGGAAATTCCCGGCTACAGCTTCCGCAATTATCGCGTCGAACATGACGAGCGCACGGTGGCGTTGTTCGCCCCAGCGAAAGTGCATTTCAGCGCTGATACGCACAATGGCGACGAGTTGTATTTCAAAGTCGCAGCGGGCGAGCACGCGGTGCTGGCCGGCAAGTTTCATGGCGGCGTCAGCGGTTTGCAGGCGCAGCGCGTTGGCGATGATCAACAACTGACGTTGGCACTGAAACCCTATCGCGCCTATTGGCAATTCGATCAGGTCGCCCTGCCTGTCAGCGAGCGCGAACAGGTCTGGCGCCTGCGTTTGCAGGGCAGCGGCAAAGCAGCGTTCTGGCTGGATGGCACGGCCAACCTGTTTGCGCAGAATCCGCAGCAACTGAAGCCGCTGCGCGAAGACGCCGGGCACACCCGTTTGACCCTGCACGACAAAGTCCTCGGGCGCACGCCGGATCTGGGCATCGCCCTGCCCTACGTGATGCCGCCGCCCGCCAGTCACGCGGCGCTGGATGCGCTGAAACCGACGGCAGCGAGTTATTACAGCTTTGTTGATGTGATGGCGAAGAATCCGCATTTCGAAGACGCGTTCCGTCAGGTGTATCAGGAGCGTTTCGGCATCAAGCAGGACATCACCTTGCTGGCCGGCAGTCAGCGTCAGGCCGATCTGCGCGCCGATGTGCAGAGCAACAGCGGCCTCGATGCGTGGCTGGCCGGGACGCGTGAGCTGGGCGGCAAAGGTACGCACTACATTGGGTTTGCCGATGAGCCGAACCTCAACTATTCGAGCTACGCGCAGTATCAGGCGATTTTCGCCAGCATGGCTCGGCAGGTGCGCAGCGATCCAGCGAATGCCAAGGCTGGTGTGCGCATTGCCATGCCGGCCAGTTCGCGACTGGTCAACGGGCCGTTCGCCGACAACGCGGCGGATAAACGCGGGATCGACTGGGCGCGGCGCTTGCTTAGCGAATCAGGCGATCAGGTCGATGCGCTGGCGTGGCACGAATGGATGATTCGCGACCTGCTCGCCACGCGCGTTTATCGCGACAGCGTGCGCCGCGCCGCCGACCTGGTCGGCCTCGACAGCAAAGGTCAGCCGCGCAAGGCCTTGCTGCTCGATCAGACCAATATGTCCAGCGGCTCCAGCCTCAGCCCCTACGATCAGGAAACCCACTACGCTTCGCTGTGGTGGGCGTCGGTGGTGATCAACGCCTCGCAGGACGGCTTGTTGAGCATGCTCAACTGGTTCCAGGCTGCCGATGAGCCGCAGTACCCCAAGGGCATGCTGCGGGTCTCGGCGGATGAACAACGTTTCGAGTTGAAACCGGTCGGCCTGGCGCAGCAGTTTATCGCCCAGCATTGGCTGCATCAGGTGTTGTGGCTGGAGAACGATTCGTTTGAAGTCGATGTGCTGGCGATGGCCGGCGACGATCAGCGTGGCTTGCTCGGGGTGAACAAAGGCACACGCCTGCAGCGCATGGAACTGAGCGGCGCCAAGTGCCCGCTGCACAACGGCGCCCTGCGCTACTTCGGCACCGACAACCGCAGCCGCGACGCACCGTTCACCTGCCGCGATGGACGCGTCAGCTTTGATCTGCCAGGCCAGACCCTGTTTGCACTGAGCTGGATCGCGTCATGAAGCCAATTCCGAACATTCATGAGAAAGGCCAGGTGAACCTGAAAACTGTGGTGATGGAGCTTTTTTTTGATGAAGGGAATTTGTGGTGATGGAAGTTGTGTTGAACAGTTTTTGTGGCGAGGGGATTTATCCCCGATGGGCTGCGAAGCGGCCCCAGCTTTTCAGGTTAGAGAAGCGACGACTGCTACGCAGCCGATCGGGGATAAATCCCCTCACCACAAAAGCTCATCACCACAGAACCCCATTACCTCAGGAGCCTCACCACAAAAGCCTCACCCCACAGGGTTCGCCGTGCCAGGGTTCAGGAGCACACACCATGGGCATCGTCAGCAAACTCAGCGAGCACATCAAACAAAAAGGCCTGCGCGCCACTTTGGCGAAAGCCTGGAAACACTACGTTTTTTCCCATCAGGAACTGCTGTGGATGGAGCGTGATCTGGTCAGCCCGGTGCCGCCGCACAACCTCAAACCCTACCCGCCATTGCAGGTAGTGAAGATCACGCCAGACAACGCCAGCGCCTTCGCCCGCAACTTCGGTGACCGCGTCGGCACCATGGCTGAACTGGCCAACGAAGGCCACACCGGGCACATGCACCTCGACGATCAAGGCGCTGCCGTGGCGTTCATCTGGGGCAGTTCGCGGGACTATTTCGACCGGCATTACTTCGGCTGTCTGTTCCCGGTGAAACCCGGCGAGTTCTTCGAGTTTGGCGGCGAGTTGACCCGCAAATATTGGGGCACCGAGCTGTCGGTGGATCTGCAACTGGAGCTGTGGAAAGCCATGACTGCACAGGGTTGCGACAAGGTCGTCGACGTCTGCGAATTTCACAATATCCCGGCGCTCAAGCTGCACCTGCGCATGGGCTATACCGAACAGGGACGGATCATGAATGTTTACACCGTGTTCAGTCGCTGGCGCTTCTACCGCGAAACCCGCTACAGCGGCTCGCGTCTGGACGCACTGCGCAAACCGTCCCGTCCACCCGTAACAGCAACGGCGGCCTGAGCCTATGGTGACGCGATTTGAATGGCGCACTTCACTGTGCGCCGCCGATTTCCCCGAAGCAGCGTATGAAGCGCTGCGTCTGCGGGTGACGGATCACACGCCGTTCAACAACCTCGGTTGGTTGTGCGCGGCCGAGCAGGCCCTTGGCACGGATGAGCGTCTGCACATCCTGCTGGGTTGGGAAGCGGACGAATTGCGTCTGTGCCTGCCGCTGGTGGCGAGTCGCGAACGCTTTGCCGGCGTGCCGTTTCGGGTGCTGCATCACTTGGGTTATCCGCTGGCAGATCGCTTGGCGTTGTTGTCGCTGCTGGGCGCTGAGGACATGCGTCAGGCGCTGAATATGATTCGCCAACGTGTGCCCCACGCGCTGCTGCAACTCAATGAATTGTCCGAACCTGCCGGTGAAGAAAGTGCGCTCACCGAATGGATGGCGCACAGCTCCACCGGTGAACGACGGCTGAGTTGTCGAGTGCCGGTGCACCTGATCAGCGAGGCCGATCATCAGGAAGTCTCCGGTGATCCGCGCTACAAACTGCGACGGGCGCGCAAGCGGATCGCCGCGTGTGGCGCTGAAGTGCGCAGAATTATTCCCGACGCGATGAGCATGGGCCCGTTGTTGCAGGCCATCAGCGAAGTCGAAGCGGTGAGCTGGAAAGGTGACGAAGGCGTAGGTATTTTTGCCAGCGAACCCAGTCGCCAATTGATCGAACGCGCGTTCATCGCCCTCGCCGGCCAAGGCCTGGTTCGGGTGGTCACGCTGGAGTTGAACGGGCGCTGCATCAGCTATCGCCTCGGCCTGCTGGAACAAGGCCGGCTCTACGATTACAACCTCGCCTTCCTGCCGCAGTACGCCGATCTGGGCAGTGGCCGGGTGCTGCTGGAGGAATGGATTCGCTGGGGGCTCGACGATCACTGGCACTGGATCGATGCCTCGCGGGTCAGCCTGGAAAACTCCAGCCATCAACTGCACGAACGCATGACCGGACAACTGGAGCACTGGCGCTGGAGTTTTTATTCCTGGCGGCCGAGTGGTCTTGTCCTCGGCCTGGGCTTGCGCCTGTGGCATCGACTCAAGCCGCGCGTACAAGCCTGGCGGGCGCGGCGTGCCGAGCAAGCGAAACCTGTTTTGAAACCTGTCGCGATCACCACGGAGGGCGAACATGCCACGCCAAGTCATAGTCAACGCTGACGATTTCGGCCTCAGCCCGAACGAAAACGCGGTGATCTTCGCTGCCTTTCAGGCCGGGGTCATCAGTTCTGCCACGGCCATGGCCAACATGCCGGCGTTCGAAGCGGCGTGCGCGATGGCCCGGCATCCGACGCTGCAAGGCCGGGTTGGATTGCACTTCAACCTGACTTACGGGCGACCGTTGAGTCAGGCAATTCTCAAGCGCCGTACCTTCTGCGACGACCATGGCGTGTTCGACCTGAGTCTGCCGCGCCGTCGGTTGTGGCTCAGTCGCGAAGACCGCGAGGCGGTGCGTGAAGAATTGCAAGCGCAGTGGCAGCGTTGCGTCGATCACGGTGTGCGGCCGAGTCATATCGATTCGCACCAGCACGTGCACAACATCTGGCCGATCGGCGAGATCGTCGCGCGGTTTGCCGCGCATCAAGGTGTGCCGATTCGACTGGCGCGCAATCTGGGGCAAAACCTCAATCTGCCCAAGCGCGTGTTCAAGGGTTTGCTCAATTGGCGCTTGCAGAGTCTGGCGGGTGTGACGGCTGACTATGTGTGCACGCCGATCGACCTGCGCAATGACATTTCGCCGACCGACGGCGTGCTGGAAATCGTCGCGCACCCGACGCAACTTGGCAGCGATTTTGGTGATGCTTATCTCAACCCTGACGAGTCCCTGAGCCGCGTGCTAGAGCAGAGTTTGACGGGCGTTCCACGGGTTTCCTATGCCGATCTGAACAAGGATTTTCTACGCGGTACCGCCGCACTCGATTGAGTTACATACCTTGCAACACTTTCGAAGATGGCACTTTGAAATGAACTGGCAAGGGTGATCTATACCCACAAAAGCGACATCCACAACACCGGGCTTCGGCCACGGAGGGCATCATGAGCTTTATCAAAAAACTACAAGAACGCATCCGCCAAAAAGGCTTGGGCCGCACCTTCGGCACGTTGTGGAAACGTTACGTGTTTTTCCATTGGGAACTGTTGTGGATGGAGCGCGACCTGGTCACTCCGGTGCCGCCGCACAAGCTGCGTCCGTACGAGGGCCTGAGCAAAGTCGACATTACGCCGGAGAATGCGATCGCGTTCAGCAAGCATTTTGGTGACCGCGTGGAGACCATGGCGGAGCTCGCCGCCGAGGGTCACACCGGGCATATGTACCTCGATGCGGAGGGGCATGCGGTCGGGTTTATCTGGGGCAGCATTCGCGACTATCACGACCGTCATTATTACGGCTGCACCTTCCCGGTGAAGCAGGGTGAATTCTTTGAGTTTGGCGGTGAGATGATCCGCGCGTATTTCGGCAGCAGCCTGTCGGTGGACGTGCAGGTGGCGCTGTGGGAAGCGATGGCGGCGCAGGGTTGCAACAAAGTGGTGGACGTCTGTGAGACGCACAATATTCCGGCGCTGAAGCTGCACATTCGCATGGGCTATCACGAGCAGGGGCGCGTGATGCACGTGTATTGCCTGTTCGGACGCTGGAAGTTTTTCCGTGAGACGCGGTATGAGGGTTCGCGGCTTGAACCGCTGCGCAAACCGGGGCGGCCGGTGGTGAGTGCGGCGGCGCAGGCTTGATTCAGTTCCGGAATTTGTATCGGCACTGATGTCGTCATCGCGAGCAGGCTCACTCCTACATTTGAAATGCATTCCCCTGTAGGAGTGAGCCTGCTCGCGATGAGGCCGGTAGCCGCGCAGATTATTATCAGGTCTTGATGGCGACCAGGGTAAAGCACATCGGCATCTGCGCCTCGCGATTCAGGTACTGGTCATACACCTCTTCCCGATTCGAATGCGGGTATTCCCTGAAGTGCGCAATGTTCAGCCCTGCCCCGATGGCGCCGCTGAAAATCGCCCCCAACGTATGCACAAACCAATACGACTTCGCCGCCTGCTGCTCAACCTTGCCGACATACACAATCGGCTCCTCCTGCACAAATGGCTCGGTGCGGAAGTACGAACTGGCGAGCTGATACGGATCCTCCGCATCCGGATCAACCATTTCCAGAAACGGATGGGTTTCATAGATCACCAGTTTCCCTCCCGGTTTCAGCGTCGAGACGACATGACGGAAAAACTCGCCAATGTCCGGCATCCAGCCGAACACGCCAATGGTGATCAGCGCCAAGTCAAAACGGTTGTGCAAGGACGCCGGCAAATGATGGATATCGGTCTCGATGAACTCGGCGTTGTGTGGTGAACGGCGGTTCAGCTCACGCGCCTGTTCGAGAAACGCCGCCGACTGATCGACACCGACCACACTCCGCGCACCGTGGGCAAACAGCGACAGACTCTCGCGGCCATTGTTGCAGCACAGCTGAATCACATCCTTACCATCGACCTCAAGCAACCCGCTCAAGGTCTCATCAAGACAAGAGAAATCCGCCTGCGCAACTTCGCTGAGCAAGTCCTGCCAGTCAGGCGAATCCTCATGATGGCGGGCGGAATCGTTCCACGCCTGTCGATTGCTCTCGATGGCGGTTTTGTTATTAGGCACTTCCATGGCGCACTCCGGACGATGCTCGTAATTGAGCGAAACCGAGTCTAAATCACCCCGCCAATCGCGATTGTTGCAAACTTGTAAGCCACACCGTGTAGGAGCTGCCGCAGGCTCGGGCCGCGTTCGGACGATCTTTTGATCCTGCTTTTAAAGATCAAAAGATCGCAGCCTGCGGCAGCTCCTACATATCTGAGTGTTTATGCCTACAAGTGTCGGCGAATTATCAAAACAGATAGCGGACACGGCTGACTATTCAACTCGGCTCACATGGATATCCTCACGAAGCGCAGACATCCGCCGCGCACAAAAAATGGCTAAGGAGGTTTAACCATGAGCCAGACTTTGACGAATTTCGACATGGCAGCACTGCTGGACAGTGACGAAGCCATCAGCGAATACCTGTCTCAGGTACTCGCAGACGGGGATAACGAAGAGTTTCTTCGTGCAATCGGCTATGTGCTTAAGGCACGCGGAATGACGCAGATAGCCAAAACGTCAGGCATGGGTCGCGAGAGTCTGTACAAGGCGTTCGCGCCGGGTGCAAAACCGCGCTTCGACACGGTTTTGAAAGTTATGCATGCCCTCGGCATTGATCTTTACGCACAGCCAGGGCATGCGATCAATCACCCAGTCGCTTGAATGCAGGCCAGCTATAGTTAATAGCCTTGGGGAATACCGCACTCGCAGGTGCCGCCATGCTGATGCTCGAACGGCTGTTGTTGATGGGTTGTCTGCTTGCTGCCACTCAGGCGCAGGCGCTGGACAGCAATTTTGTGTACTACGGGCCTAACCAGCCCTTTGCCCACCCTGCCCCGTATTCACTGAATGCGACGCCGCCGCGATCGTATGAAGAGGCGGCGCCGCAGGATTTTGTGGTGATCCCGGGTGACCATGAGTTCTACGATTCGCAACTGCCGACGGTGGCGGATGCGACGGTGCGGGTGTTTATTCGCACGTACGATGCCGAGCGCGGGATTTATGTGAATGATGAAGTGCTGGATCCCGGTTGTTTGCTGGAGTGTTTGAGTCGGCAGCAGCGTTGATTCGGGTTGCACGAATATTTTTCAGACACCGAAGAACCCTGTGGGAGCGGGCTTGCTCGCGAAGGCGTTGGGTCAGCCAATGATGGGTTAACTGACACGACGCTTTCGCGAGCAAGCCCGCTCCCACTGGGTTTTGCAGGGTTTGAAAAAACCACTGTAAGGTTTAGAGGGCGACGTTGTTCTGGTTCAGGCGTTCGCGCAAAAACTCGACCAACGCCTGCACCGGGCGCGAGGCCTGACGATGCTGCGGGTACACCGCCGACAACGTCAGCGGCTCCGGACGCAGATCATCCAGCACCGGCACCAGCCGGCCATCCTTCAGCGCTGCGCCGACAATAAAAGTCGGCAAATACGTAATCCCCATTCCCTGCACCGCCGCATCCCTGAGCAACTCGCCGTTGTTCACGCGCATGCGCCCGGTGACGTTGACCAGCAGCGGCTTGCCCTGCCCCGCGTTAAACCGCCATTGCACCGAGCGCCCGTGGCCGTAAGGCAGGCAATCGTGGTTGAGCAGTTCTTCCGGTTTCAACGGCGTCCCGCGCTCAGCCAGGTAAGCCGGACTCGCGCAATACACCCGTTCGATCGACGCGATGCGCCGGGCGATCAACGTTGAGTCTTCCAGCACACCAATGCGCAGCGCCAGGTCATAACCCTCGCCCAGCAAATCAACCGGCCGATCACTCAGATCCACCTCTACCGTGACCTCGCGATAGCGCTGCAAAAACATCGGCAGCAGACAACCGAGGTGCGCGACGGCAAACGACAGCGGCGCGCTCACGCGAATCGTTCCGCGCGGCTCGGCGGTCTGCCCGGCGATGCCCTGCTCGACCTGTTCGACTTCGCCCAGCAGGCGCAAGGCCGATTCGTAGTAGCTCTGGCCCAACGGAGTGACGTCGAGGCGCCGGGTCGAGCGATTCAACAATCGCACGCCGAGGCGTTCTTCCAACTGCATCAAACGCCGGCTGACGAACTGCTTGGACAAGCCCAACTGATCGGCCGCGGCGGTGAAGCTGCCGGAGTCCATGACCTGGCAAAAAATACGCATGTCTTCGAACGGGTTCATTGTCACTCTCTGGTGGACAGTTAAACGCTTTATAGCCGCTTTTTCACTTTCGAGCAGCTCATTAATCTGTGCTCACGGTTTGAAAATAACCCTGAACACGTAGGAGCTGCCGCAGGCTGCGATCTTTTGATCTTGATCTGCGGTGACGCGGGTAAAAGGCAAAAACAGGATCAAAAGATCGCAGCCTGCGGCAGCTCCTACATCACACATTCGAAAATGGAATTGAACATGAACATTAAACAGACCCTCGCCGCTTCCCTCCTCGCCCTGTCCATCGGCAACGCGTTCGCCGCCGAGACCTCCGGTGTCGAACACAACACCCAGGCCTTCCTCAACGCCCTCGCCGCTGGCGGTGGCAAACCCCTTGAGCAACTCAGCCCGAAGGATGCCCGTGCGGTGCTGACCGGAGCGCAGGCTTCGGTGAAGGTGGACTTGTCCGGTGTTGAAGTCAGCGACAAGGCGATCAAGGTCGATGGCCAGACGATCAACCTGAAAGTGGTGCGTCCGGCCAAGGTCAAAGGTGAGTTGCCGGTGTTCATGTTCTTCCACGGTGGCGGCTGGGTGCTCGGCGATTACCCGACGCACCAGCGCTTGATTCGTGACTTGGTGGTGGGCTCTGGCGCTGTCGCGGTGTACGTCGATTACACGCCGTCGCCGGAAGCGCAGTACCCGACCGCGATCAACCAGGCTTACGCCGCGACGAAATGGGTGGCTGAGCACGGCAAGGACATCGGTGTCGACGGCAAGCGTCTGGCGGTGGCCGGCAACAGTGTCGGCGGCAACATGGCGGCGGTTGTGGCGTTGATGGCCAAGGAACAGAAAACCCCGGCACTGCGCTTCCAGTTGTTGATGTGGCCGGTGACCAACGCGCAGTTTGACGACGGTTCGTACCAGCAATTTGCCGAGGGCCATTTCCTCACCAAAGGCATGATGCAGTGGTTCTGGGACAACTACACCACCAACCCGGCCGAGCGCGCGCAGATCCATGCTTCGCCGCTGAACGCCAGCGCCGAACAGCTCAAAGGCTTGCCTGCTGCACTGGTGCAGACCGCCGAATTCGACGTGTTGCGTGACGAAGGTGAAGGCTATGCGCGGCACCTCGATGCGGCCGGCGTGGCGGTGACCTCGGTGCGTTACAACGGGATGATTCATGACTTTGGTTTGCTCAACCCGCTGAGCCAGATTCCTGAGGTGAAAGCGGCGGTGCGTCAGGCGGCGGCTGAGTTGAAGACTCATCTGAATCCTTAAAAACAAAAGATCGCAGCCTGCGGCAGCTCCTACATTGGAATGCAATTTTCTGTAGGAGCTGCCGCAGGCGGCGATCTTTTTACTGGCAAGCACCGCGGAGCTTCGGTCATGACATTCTTCTACACCCACCTGCTGTCTCTTAGCGCCGCCCTGCTGCTGCTCGACGCGGTGCTCTGGCACTTCACGCCGTTCACCCATCGTGCGCCAAGAGTGGCTGTGCGGCTGGCGCTGTTTCTGGCCTTCTCCGCACTGGTGATCAATGCCGGTGTCAGCCCGCTGCAAGCCCCGCTGTTCGCCGATGACCGCGTCGCGCAATTGGGTGCAACGGCGTTGGGGATTCTCTGGTGGTTGTACGCCGCACGAGTTTTGACGGAAGTGATCGGCCTGGCGCTGATGCGCCGCATCGGCCACAGCGGTCGATTGCTGCAGGATGTCATCGGTGCGCTGGTGTTTCTCGTGGCCATCGTTGCCGCCGCCGGTTACGTGCTGGAACTGCCGGTCAAAGGCTTGCTGGCGACCTCCGGTGTGGTCGCTATCGTCGTCGGTCTGGCGCTGCAAAGTACCTTGGCCGACGTGTTTTCCGGGATCGTCCTCAACACCACCAAGCCTTATCAGGTCGATGATCTGGTGATGATCGACGGCGTCGAAGGCAAGGTCTTCGACATCGACTGGCGTGCCACGCATCTGCTGACCAGCGCCGGCACCATGGCCGTAGTGCCCAACTCGGTGGCGGCGAAGGCGAAGATCGTCAACCTCAGCCGCCCGAACAACATGCACGGCGTGTCGATCAGCATTCAGGTGCCCAATCACATTCGCCCACGTCGGGTGCTCGATGCACTGGATCGTACGCTGCAAGGCAGCAGCTCGCTGTTGCTGAGTCCGGCGCCAAAAGCCGTGCTGAAAGAGGCCGGCGAAACCATGTCGGAATACGTCGCCAGCGGTTTCATCGCTGAGTTGAGCAAGAAAGGCGAAGTGCGCAATCAACTGTTCGACCTCGCCCACCGGCATCTCGAAGCTGCAGGGATTTCGCGGCATCCGGACGGCGTGATCGAACCGTCGACCCGCGCACGTGCGCTGCTTGATGAAGTGAAAATCTTCCGTTCGCTGAGCAGCGAAGAACGTGATCGCCTCGCCGAATCGATGGTCGCTCAGCAGTACACAGCAGGCCAGGTGGTGCTGGGGCTGGATGAAGTGCCGGACAGTCTGTTCGTGATTGCCACGGGCGTGGTCAGTGCGACGGTGCCGGATGGTAATGAGCAGGCTGAAGCCGGGCGCATGGGCCCGAGTGAGGTCATGGGTGAGCAGAGTATTCTGGCTGATACGCCGTCGCAGGCTACGTTTACCGCGCTGACGTCGAGCATCATTTATCGTCTCGACAAGAACCTCACTCGTCAGTGCATGGAACAGCGCACGGAGGTGGGTCGAGCGTTGAATAAATTGCAGGCGGTACGTCAACAGAACAGTCGCCTCGCGTTGATGGCTAAACCGGTGGCGGTGCGGAAAGGCGGGTTTTTGGGGTGGCTTCAAAAGCGTTGAGGCGTAGATTTTTAAGATCAAGAGCCTACCCCCTCACCCCAGCCCTCTCCCCCAAGGGGGCGAGGGGGAAAGGGAGCCGATCTTCAAGCTTTTCAAAATTGAAGTTCGACTCGGTATTGCAGGTCGGCGTACCTCGCAAGAACCCCTCGGTCAGTCCCCTCTCCCTCTGGGAGAGGGGAAAGGGAGCCGATCAAGGTGGGCTTCAAAATTGAAGTTCGACTCGGTATTGCACGTCGGCGTACCTCGCAAGAACCCCTCGGTCAGTCCCCTCTCCCTCCGGGAGAGGGGAAAGGGAGCCGATCTTCAAGCTTTTCAAAATTGAAGTTCGGCTCGGTATTGCAGGTCGGCGTACATCGCAAGATCCCCTCGGTCAGTCCCCTCTCCCTCCGGGAGAGGGCTCGGGTGAGGGGCTCTTCCAGCTCACACCCAATTACTTGGCGGTGAACTTGGTATAGCTGTTAATCAAATTGCGATAGTTCGGCAGACGCTCCGACAGCAAGTGCGCCAAACCTTCCATATCGTTGCGCCAGTCACCCTGCAGCTCGCACGCCACTGAGAACCAGTTCAACAGGTGGGCACCCGCCGCCGACATCCGCGCCCACGCCGCCTGCTGCACGGTGGTGTTGAAGGTGCCCGACGAGTCAGTCACCACAAACACTTCGTACCCTTCAGCAATGGCCGACAAGGTCGGGAACGCCACGCATACATCCGTCACCACACCCGCGATGATCAGTTGCTTGCGACCGGTCGCTTTGATCGCTTTAACGAAGTCTTCGTTGTCCCACGCATTGATCTGCCCCGGACGCTGAATGAACGGCGCATCCGGAAACTGCTCGCGCAGTTCAGGCACGATCGGGCCGTTCGGGCCGGCGTCGAAACTGGTGGTGAGGATGGTCGGCAGTTTGAAGAACTTGGCGATGTCGCCCAGCGCCAGCACGTTGTTCTTGAATTCGTTAGGGGTGAAATCCTGGACCAGCGAGATCAGGCCGGTCTGGTGATCGACCAGCAGTACAACCGCATCATCTTTGTTCAGACGTGTGTAAGGAACGCTCATGGGAAAACTCCTGATGGACGGATGGATGAAGCGTTGAGCGCCGACCGGACGGCCGGCGCCTTAGGGGAAATCAGAAGGCGAAGCAGGAACAGCCAAACGCGCCCCAGAAACCGGCGAAGTCGCTGACCGGTGCGTTCGACATCCGCGCCTTTTCATGGCTGTGGGTGTGCACCGCGCAAGGGCCGCTGCACTGGTGAACCTGCGCCTGCAACGGCGAGTTCGGCCGCCAGTGGCCTGGGACTTTGACCACCGGCGACCAGTCCGGCAGCACCGGAATCGAGCGCGGCCCGAGGTCTTCAAAGTCACCAGCGGCGTAAACAATCTTGCCGCCGACCACGGTCAGTACCGACTCGATCCACTTGATCGCTTCTTCCTCGACATGGAAAAAGTCCGCACTCAACGCCGCCAGATCCGCCAGTTGCCCGACCTTGATCTGGCCTTTCTTGCCCTGCTCCGAGGAGAACCAGGCGCTGCCGTGGGTGAACAGTTCCAGCGCGGTGGTGCGCGGCAGACCTTCTTCGTACAGCGCCAGCCCGCCGACGGTGCGGCCGCTGACCATCCAGTACAGCGACGTCCACGGGTTGTAGCTGGAAACCCGCGTCGCATCGGTACCCGCGCCGACCGGGACACCTTCGGCGAGCATGCGTTTGATCGGCGGGGTCGTTTCGGCGGCTTGCTTGCCATAACGGTCGACGAAATATTCGCCCTGAAACGCCATGCGATCCTGAATCGCAATGCCGCCGCCCAGCGCTTTCACCCGCTCGATGTTCTGCGGGGTGATGGTCTCAGCGTGGTCGAAGAACCATGGCAAACCGTTGAAAGGAATGTCGCGATTGACCTTCTCGAACACGTCGAGCATGCGGCTGATCGATTCGTTGTACGTCGCGTGCAAACGGAACGGCCAGCGCTGTTCAACCAGGTGGCGCACCACCGGTTCCAACTCTTCTTCCATGGTCTGCGGCAGATCCGGGCGCGGCTCGAGGAAGTCTTCGAAGTCCGCTGCGGAGAACACCAGCATCTCGCCGGCGCCGTTGTGGCGCAGGTAGTCGTCGCCCTGATGCAACTTGACGCTGCCAGTCCAGTTCTGGAAATCGCTCAGTTCTTCTTTCGGTTTCTGCGTGAACAGGTTGTAGGCGATGCGCACGGTCAACTGGTCGTCTTTGGCCAGTTGCTCGATCACTTGATAATCGTCCGGGTAGTTCTGAAAACCGCCGCCAGCATCGATCGCGCTGGTCAGGCCGAGGCGATTGAGTTCGCGCATGAACTGGCGGGTCGAATTGACCTGATATTCCAGCGGCAGCTTCGGCCCTTTGGCCAGCGTCGAATAGAGAATCATCGCGTTCGGCCGCGCGACCAGCATTCCGGTCGGGTTGCCATTGCTGTCGCGAACGATCTCACCACCCGGCGGGTTCGGCGTGTCGCGGGTGTAACCGGCCACGCGCAGCGCGGCGCGGTTGAGCAGCGCGCGGTCGTACAAATGCAGGATGAACACCGGGGTGTCCGGTGCGGCCTGGTTGATTTCTTCAAGGGTCGGCATGCGTTTTTCGGCGAACTGGAATTCGTTCCAGCCACCGACCACGCGCACCCATTGCGGGGTCGGCGTGCGGTCAGCCTGATCCTTGAGCATGCGCAGCGCATCGGCCAGCGACGGCACGCCTTCCCAGCGCAGTTCGAGGTTGTAGTTCAAACCGCCACGGATCAGGTGCAAGTGCGAGTCGTTGAGTCCGGGGATCACGCAGCGGCCGTGCATATCGACCACTTGCGTGTTCGGCCCGCGCAGGGCCATGGCCTGGTTGTCGTTGCCGACGACCACGAAACGGCCGTCGGTAATCGCCACGGCACTGGCCAGCGGTTTGGTGCGGTCTACGGTATGAAATTGGCCATTGAACAGAATCAGATCGGCGCTCATCGCAGTTCCTCAAGCAAAGTAAAAAGAAGCAAACCCCGCGCGCTCAGCGTGGCGAGGTTTCTTGGGAATCGAGGTGTTCATGGGCCTGACTGGCTTCGAGCCACGGCGCGAACAAGCGCGTCACGCGCGGCATGAACACGTACACCACCGACACGACGATGGTCAGAGTGATCAGAAACGTGGCGACCACGTAGTTGGAAAGCAGCGGATGCAATCTGAGCAGCGGCCCCCAGATCAGCGGCACCAGCAAGGTGTGCGGCAGAATCACCAGCAGCGTGATCACTGCTTGTTTCCAGCGCGGCGGTGGCGAAGCGGCTTCGGCCAGCGGCGAGAACCAGAACTCGTTGACCGGCGCGACTTCGGTCTGGTCGCCATCGGCAAGCATCGGCGCAGCTTCATCGACCAGCGCCTGACGCTGCGGCGATTCCAGCCACGATTGCATCGCGTCGGTGGAGCAAAAGCGCAGCACGCAGGTGTAGAAGTCGAGACCGGCACGTTTCCCGCGCACCACATCAACCCCCAAGTGCCCTTCCCGCTGGCCCGCGACCCGCACGATATTGCGCAGCCAGGCTTCATACGCCGCCTCAAACCCGGCCTTGACCCGGTGCTTGACGATCAACGTCACGGTCTCATCAGACCCCGGTGCTTTTGGACTCAGGACTTCAGACATAACGCAGCACTCCGGGCAATCGGACATTAAGCGCCAGCCGTCCCGGCCCGGCGATAAACACAGTGGCAAACAGGATCAACAGCAACCAGCCGAACTGCCCCTCGGCCACACTCCATTGCGGATGCACGACCAACAACGCCACCAGCAGAACAAAGAGAATAGGCACGCAGGCCAATCGCGCCAGTACCCCGGCGACGATCAGTAGCGGACAGACGACTTCGGCGAAGATCGCCAGCATCAGGGTGAGGTGCGAACCGAGGTGGAACGGATCTTCGATCAGCTGCAATTGCGCGCTGAAATCCAGCAGCTTGGGCAAGCCGTGTACCCACAGCAAAAACAACCCGCCGCTGACCCGCAGAAACAGCAAACCGGCGTCGCGCGCCCGTTCATCGCGTTGCAAAGCGTTCATGACCCCATCCTGGAAACTTCATCGACCTGAATAATGCCGATGCCGGGAAGGGAAAAATTGAACGGGTGTGCTCAGTTCACCAGCGTGCCGGGATATTCAGCACACCGCAAAACCCTGTGGGAGCGGGCTTGCTCGCGAAGGCGTCGGGCCAGTCGATTGATCGTTCCCACGCTCTGCGTGGGAATGCAGCCCGGGACGCTCCGCGTCCCTTCCAGGGCCGAACGCGGAGCGTCCGTTGAGGCATTCCCACGCAGAGCGTGGGAACGATCATGTTCAGGCAGGTGGATTGAGGTTATCCAGCACCCGATTCACCGCGAGCTCGCCGAGCATGATCAACTGCGCAATTCCCAACAACGCCCGGCGCTGCGCTGCGGGCAAGAGGTGGGCGACGTCTTGGGCAATGGTTTTGGCTGAGGCGAGGGTTTCGCTGGCGTCGGTCAGTAGATCTTCGTTTTTGGTGTCGGCGGTGACGGCGTACATCCCACGGGTTTTACGTGGAGGCGGCGTAGAGCCGGGTGGGCAAAGGTAATGGTCGAGGGCGCGGTCGGCGGCTTGGTGGAGTTTTCTGGAATCGATGGATGCGTAGGGGGATGTAGGGTCGATGTCTGGTGGATTGGGGGTGACTTTGAACATGGTGAATCTCCTTTTTAGCGCAGGGATCACCACGTCCAGTCGCTAAACAGGATGGGTGGCGACCGTATGCAGGTTAGCGAACCGGAAAAAAGGCAACCCGGTAGACCCGAAGGTCTCCCGCATACAGCCGCCATAGCGAGGTGCAGACGATAGCCCGCAACGAAGCATGGAGCGTTGATGCACTTTTTTGATCCGAGTCGCTAAACCCGATCGCTGAATATTTCAGCGACCGCCAAACGATAGAGACCGGGCCACAAGCGCACAAGCCGGCGGATTCTGTCTTAGCTGTAGGCAAAGGCGCAAGGTTGTGTAGCCTGAAAGAGTGTCTGCTGGTGTTGCTTAAACAGCGGTGTTTAAAACACCAAAAACTCAAGCATCACACAGCACCAATGTGGGAGCGGGCTTGCTCGCGAAGGCGTCGGGCCAGTCGAAAAATACTTTGAATGACACACCGCTTTCGCGAGCAAGCACGCTCCCACAGGGGATTTTTGTTGTTTGTGAGATCGGCGAAAGGAGTCAGACCGTTGGGATATCCAGCGGCGCCGCCATGAACTGACTGATCCGCGACCGCAACCACTTCTCCGCCGGATCGTTGTCATGCACCCCGCTCCACGCCATCGACAACTGCGCCGCATCAATCGGAAACGGCGGGTCTTCGGCACGCAACGCACAGCCTTCAACCAATGCACACGCCGCATAATCGGGCACGGTGGCGATCATTTCAGTGCCGGCCAGCAACGCGCGTAAACCACTGAACTGAGGCACGCCGAGCACGACGCGGCGGCTGCGGCCGAGTTTGGCCAGGTCGAGATCGATGTTGCCGCTCAAGTCGCCGGAGAACGAGACCATCGCGTGCGGGCGTTCGCAGTATTCGTCGAGCGTCAGCGGGCCTGGGCGACCGTCGCCGCGCAGGACTTTGCAGGGGATGTCGCGGAGTTTTTTGCGTTTGGCGTTGGCCGGCAGGTCGGTGGTGTAACTGACACCGACGGAGATCTCGCCGGACGCCAGCAGCGCCGGCATCAGCAGGTAGTTGGCGCGGCGCACTACGACGACGATGCCCGGTGCCTCTTCCTGAAGCTGACGCAACAATGGCGGGAACAGGCCGAATTCCGCGTCGTCCGACAAGCCGATCCGGAACACATCGCAACTGCTTGCTGGCTCGAATTCCTTGGCGCGGCTGACAGCGCCGGAGATCACGTCCATGGCCGGTTGCAGCTCTTTGAGAATATCGAGCGCGCGCGCCGTCGGCTCCATGGCGCGACCGTTGCGCAGCAGCAACGGATCATCGAACAGATCGCGCAAACGGCCTAACGCGGCGCTGACGGCGGGTTGGCCCATGAACAGTTTTTCGGCCACGCGGGTCAGGTTCTTTTCGAACATCAAGGCTTCGAAAATCACCAGCAGATTCATGTCGACGCGGCGCAGATCGTTACGGTTCATGGGCTCGATTTCCTTGTATGACCAGCCAGACGCAAGTGCTACGCACTTTACTCGATCAACAGCCCATCCAGCGCGGGTCTGTTAAGCGAATTAACAACGATTAACTCGTCAGCCGTCAGCCCGCGCACAACAATCGGTGGCCTGCGCAGCGTTGTTTTTTGACCTGAGGGAAAGCGCCAAGTGTGCGTTCCCCATCGACACGGATCCTGGCCATGGCTCATTCTCTGCAAACCGTCGCCCTCGCCCCTGCCTGCGAACCCGTCGTGCCACGCACCGGTGGCCTCAGCCCGCAACGGGTGCGGCGGGTCAAGCAACTGATCCTCGACCGTCTCGGCGAAAGTCTGGAAGTCACCGAACTGGCGCAGGCGTGCTCGTTGTCGCGCAGTCATTTTTCGCGAGCCTTCAAGTGCAGCACCGGCGTGTCGCCACAAGACTGGATACGCAGCCAACGCCTCGCCCGCGCCAAACTGTTGATCCAGCACACCGACCTGAGCCTGACGCAAATAAGCCTGGAATGCGGTTTCTGCGATCAAGCGCACTTCTGCCATATTTTTACTCGCAGCGAAGGGATCAATCCGTTCGCCTGGCGCTGCCAGGTCATGCGTGAACCAAAGAGCCTTGTGGCGAGGGAGCTTGCTCCCGCTGGAGTGCGCAGCAGTCCCAATGTTTGCTGATCAAAAAAGGGGCCGCTTCGCGCCCCAACGGGAGCAAGCTCCCTCGCCACAGGGTAAAACCGATTCCACGCCAGACTTGTTTTGAACCCACCACTCACACCAGCCGTTGCACCGATGCTCAAACCTGAGGATTATGCCCGGACACCGCGAAACAGACGCCCTGCGCGCTCGCCCAGTGCTGTTTCGTCCTGTCCGCTGCAGCACCGCAGGAGTGAGTGGTTGAGTCTTCCGTCAAATCAGGCCATCGGTTTCGGCCCTTATCGGATTTACCCGGCACAACGGCTGGTGCTTGAGGGTGAGCAACCGTTGCGTCTGGGTCGCCGGGCCATGGACATTCTCCTGATTTTGCTGGCGCACGCCGGCGAAGTGGTGAGCAAGCAGGCGTTGATGGCCGGAGTGTGGCCGGACAGCGTTGTCGAAGACATCAATTTGCGCGTGCACATGGCCGCCTTGCGCAAAGCACTCGGCGATGGTCAGGCCGGTCAGCGCTACATCGTCACCGTGGCGCAGCGGGGTTACAGCTTTGTCGCACCGATTCTGCAACAGAACATCGATCAACAACCCGCTGGCACGCACGTTGGGCGACATAACCTGCCGCTGCGGCGCACACGGATGATCGGCCGCCAAATGCTGGTCGACAGCCTGATGACGCAATTGCCGCGTCAGCGCTGCATCACCTTGGTCGGCCCCGGCGGAATCGGCAAAACCACGGTTGCCCTGCGCGTTGCCGAGCAATTGATCGGGCATTATCGAGACGGCATTCGCTTGCTCGATCTGGCACCGCTGTCCGACCCGCGAATGATCTACTCGCACCTCGCCGCCCTCCTCGACACGTTGCTCAACGATCACGATCCGCAGACCAGTCTGATCAACGCCCTGCGCGATCGGCAGATGCTGCTGGTGATCGACAATTGCGAGCACTTGATCGACGCCGTCGCCCTGCTCAGCGAGAGCATTTTGCGCGGCGCGCCGCAGGTGCACATTCTGGCGACCAGTCGCGAAAGCCTGCGCGCCGAGGGCGAGTATGTGCAGCGGCTGGAATCCCTCGACTGCCCGCCGGACATCGTCCTCAACCGCGCGCAGGCATTGAGTTTTGCAGCCCTGCAACTGTTCGTCGAACGGGCCATGGCCGCTTGCGAAAACTTTGAAATCAGCGACGCCGAACTGCCGCTGGCGATTGAAATCTGCCGACGCCTCGACGGTATTCCGCTGGCGCTGGAGTTGGCGGCAGCGCAGATCGGCGAATTGGGATTGAGCGGTTTGTCGAAGCAGTTGCAGGGGCGTTTGCCGCCCGTGGCGCCGGACAATCAGGATCGTCACGTCACACTGCGGGCCACGCTGGACTGGAGTTTCAATTTGCTCACCGCTTGTGAGCAAACCTGCTTGCGCCGGCTGGGGGTGTTTCGCGGCGGCTTCACGCTAGAGTCCGCTGCGGCAGTCATTGGTGGCCAGCACCTCACGCCCGGTGAAGTGTTTGGCTCGATCACGCAACTGGTCGCCAAATCACTGCTGAACGTTGAAGTCGGCGATGAAGAGGTGTTCTACCGTTTGCTCGACACCACCCGCCGTTATGCCCTGGAAAAACTCTATATGTCGGGCGAGCTTGGACAGACCCGCAAGCGCCACGCGGAGCGCTGTCTGGCGCTGATGCATCAGGCGCAGAGCGCTTGGGAACACACGCCGACCACGCTGTGGATCGAGCGCTATGCGCGAGGTCTGGAAGATTTGCGCGCGGCGCTGGACTGGAGCCTGAACGGTGACGGCCCGGATGAGCTGGCGATTCGATTGGCCGCCGCTTCCGCGCCGTTATGGCAGGAACTGTCGCTGCTCAAGGAATACGGCGGTTACGTACGTCAGGCGCTGGCTTTGCTGGAGGATGCCGAAACGCCGTGTCCGCGTCTGCAAATTGCTTTGAATCTCGCACTCGGCAGCGCCTGTTATCACACTTGGGGCGGCACCCCGGAAACCATTGAGGCTTTCGCCAGTGCCACTGCACTGGCCCATCAGCATGGCGATGTCGCCGGGCAACTGCGGGCGGTGTCGGGGCACATGGCGGTCAATCTCAGTTGTGGGCATTACCAAATGGCCCTTGAGCAGAGCGAACAATTCGATCGCCTCGGCCTGCACGGCGATCCGCTTTTGACATTAAGTACTCACCGTTTGCGCGTGCTGGCGCTGCACTACGCCGGCGACCAGACGCAGGCGCGCGTCCACGCCGAACAAGTGATTCAGCGCATGGCGCAGAGCGGTCACCTCAATCGCTTTACCCACGGTTTCGGCGTGCAATATGACCAGAGCGTCGCTTCGCTGACCGTACTCGCCCGCGTGTTGTGGTTGCAGGGTTTTCCCGAACAGGCGTGGAATACGGCGCGGCAGGCGCTGGACATCGCGGTGCAGATCAATCACGGCACCTCGATTTGCTACACCCTGGCGCTGGCCACTTGTCTGATCGCGCATTACAACGGTGACCAACAGAACGCGCGGGCTTTGCTGCGTCTGCTGCTGGAGCAATCGCAGAAGCATTCGGTGCTGCTGTTTCATACGTGGGGGCAGCATTACGCGCAGGTGATTGATGCTGAGACGCCGACGGTTGTGCGGGCGGAGGGTGGCGGGTTGATCCGGGAAATCATGGTGACGCTGGACAGTGGTTTTGTGGATGACGCGTTGCTGGAGCGGGCGCGCAGTGGTGCGGCGGGTTGGAGCACGGCGGAGATATTGCGGGCTCGGGCAGAGCAGCTTTTGGCTGAAGATTTGCGGTGTCTGGACTGGCCTCTTCGCGGGCAAGCCCGCTCCCACATTGGATTTGTGTCAGGCATAGATCCCTGTGGGAGCGGGCTTGCTCGCGAAGGCATTAGCCCGATCACCACAAAATCCCAAGAAGCAGAACATCTCTTGCTCCAGGCCCTGTCCATCGCCCAATCCCAAGGCGCACTAGCCTGGGAGCTACGCAGCGCCACGTCACTGGCCCAGCTCTGGCAGCAACAATCGCGCTACCACGAAGCCCTTGATCTGCTGACCCCGATCCATCAGCGCTTTACCGAAGGCTACGCCACCCCGGACTTGCGCAAAGTGCGCCAGCTACTCGACAAGTTGCGCAATCAAACGCAAGCCTGAAACCCGGGATGACCGCCGCAGAAAATGTAGATGGCGATGTTCAAAATCACCGCTGATGAGTTTTGCCCGCGCGTACAAACGAGTGGTGTTGAGCATTCGATAGTACAACGCCCCCTCCCCGCGCTTTACCGTTAGTAATGACTTCTGCACCAGTTGATCAATGATCAACTGCCCGTGTGCCTCGGCGAGCACCGCCAGCGCCGCCTCAAGCGTAAAAGCCACTTTGAACACAGACAAACGTTGCAGCACCCGCTGCTGTTGTTCGCTCAAGCGCTGATAGCTCCAGTCCAGCGCGGCTTGCAGGGTCTGATGCCTTGGCTCAGCAGTACGCCGGCCCTGCAACTGCAGACAATTGCCTAACTGCGCCTGCAATCCCACCAGCGCCAGCGCATCAATTTGCGCTGCCGCCAGTTCTATCGCCAACGGCAAACCGTCGAGGCGCCGACAAATATCGCGCACGACTTCCAGATCCTGAAGCCGCAGGCAAAATCCCTGCTGACGTGCGCGGGCGCGGCTGACAAACAGCTGCACCGCCGAATAACCCATGGTTTCTTCGACACTGTCCAGCACGCTCGACGGGGGAAGGCTCAGCGGTGGCAGGTGCTGCACGATTTCCAGATCGGCTTGCAGCGCTTCGCGGCTGGTCACGAGGATCGACAAGCGCGGCGCCGCATTCAGCAGTTTCTCCACCAGAGTCTTGCAGGCGTCGCGCAGATGCTCGCAGTTGTCGAACAGCAACAGCGTGTGACGACTGGCCAACGTGGCGAGATCGGTATTTAGCGTTTGCAAAACGTGATCAAACAGCGCCGTGCCATCGTCGACAAGCGCCAGATCCACACGCCACACGCCATCGCGAAAGTGCTGCAGCAACAACTCGGCCGCGCGCAAAGCGACCGTGGACTTCCCGACCCCGGCCGGGCCCGTCACGCTCATCAACCGGCACAGTGGCAGTTGCCGCACCATCGAACCGACTAACGAATCGCGGCCGGTCACCGGCGTCAGGCGTGCAGGCAGATTGTGCTGGGGCGCTTGCAGGGTTTCGAACACCACTTGCGCGGCATTGTCGCCCTGCACCGGGGCGACGAAGCTGTAACCGCATTGCGGCACATTGACGATGTAGCGCTGGCCATTTTCACCGTCACCCAGCGCCCGGCGCAGCGCGGCAATGTGCACGCGCAAATTGATCTCTTCGACCACCGACGTCGGCCAGACCAGCGCAATCAAGTGCTCCTTCTTGACCACTCGACCGGCGCGCTCGACCAGCACTTGCAGAATGTCCAGCGCGCGCCCGCCCATGCGCAATTGCCGATCCCCTTCCAGGATCAGCCGCTGGCGCAAGTGGAACGCGTAAGGGCCAAAATGCAGCACTGACGCCGAGGTCAAATCGATGGGGCTGTTCATGCCATCATCTTGGCAGCCTCAAGTGACGGTACAACTGCCACGCGGGGCGCAACACGGACTTCCGGGTGCGCGAAACGGACAGAACCGCTCTAGCTGAACTGTTCGCGGTACTGCGCGGGGGTCAGACCGAGCTTTTCTGCAAACAGAAAACGCATATGGCGGACGCTGCCGAAACCACTTTTGTAAGCCACGGTTTTCAGCGGCAAGTCGCTGGTTTCAAGCAAATTACGGGCGCAATCGATGCGCGCACTTTGCAGAAACTCCATCGGCGTCATGTCGACGTCACGGCTGAACAGGCGCGCGAAATGCCGCGCACTCATGTTCGCCAGTCCTGCCATGCGCTCGATGGTGAAAGCCTCGTCGAGGTGTTCAAGGACGTAATTCTGCACGCGGGTAATCGGCGTTTCCTGCGGCGCAACCGCTGCCATCAATGGGCTGAACTGCGCCTGACCACCTTGGCGTTTCATGACGACCAGCAACACTTTGGCGACATTCTGCGCGAGCGTCTTGCCGTGGTCTTGAGCGACTACGGCCAACGCCAGATCGATGCCCGCGGTGACCCCGCCCGAAGTGATCAGGTTGCGATCCTCGACGAAAATCTGATCGGTCGCGACGTCTGCCTTGGGAAATCCCTTGATCAGACGTTCGGTGTAATTCCAGTGGGTGGTCACGCGATAGCCGTCGAGCAACCCGGCGTGTCCCAGCACAAATGCACCGGTACAGATTGACCCGTAACGCTCGGCCCGACTGACCGCGCCCTTCAACCAATTGAGCAACGGCGGAGACTTGTCGTTGTAGGCACCGGGGCCGCCCGGCACCAACAGTAAGTCGTAGTACTCGTCTGTCTGCTCAATATGGCGGTCGGCGTGTACCAACACGCCATTTGAAGCGCGCAGGGGGCCGGGCTCGGTACCCAGAGTGGTCAATTGGTAATGTGCTTCAGCCTTCAAAAAGCGGTTGGCGACCGAAAAAACTTCCAGCGGCCCGGCCATGTCCAGCAGAAGAAAGTCGGGGAACAGCACCATTGCCACGGTTTTCATGGAAGTTTTCACTGAGTTCAAAGAAAGAAAGACGCACCGGATACGCGAGGCATTATGGCCAACTGCAGCGCAGACGTCGGAAAAAATGCGTGAACCACCGCGCAAAACTGTCAACCTGATCAGGACAGTCTTTCAATTTTCATCTACTTATTGCACTCGGCAATTACCAGTAACCTTCTTCTCACTCGGACGAATTAACGTCCCGTAAGGAGATTTCATCATGCTGACTCTTCGCAAAGCCTCCGATCGTGGCCTCGCCAATCATGGCTGGTTGAAGTCGTTCCACACCTTTTCCTTCGCCAGCTACCGCGACCCGCGTGAACAGGGTTTCTCTGACCTGCTGGTGATCAACGATGACCGCGTTGCTGCCGGTAAGGGTTTCGGCCAACACCCGCACCGCGACATGGAGATTTTTTCCTACGTGCTGGAAGGCGCGCTGGAACACAAAGACACCTTGGGCACCGGTTCGGTCATCCGCCCCGGCGATGTGCAACTGATGAGCGCCGGCAGCGGCGTGGCGCACAGCGAGTTCAACCACTCGGCGACCAAGCCTGTGCACTTCCTGCAAATCTGGATTGTGCCGGAAGTCAGTGGCGCCAAACCGCGTTATCAGCAGGAGCACTTCAGCGCCGAGAAAAAACGCGGTCGCCTGCAATTGATCATCTCGCCGGACGGCAAAGATGGATCGCTGAAAGTGCGCCAGGATGCGCGAGTGTATGCCGGCCTGTTCGATGGCAAGGAAAGCGCCACACTGAAACTGGCCGCTGACCGTTATGCTTACGTGCATGTGGCACGGGGCAGCGTTGAACTCAATGGCGTGCAATTGCAGGAAGGCGATGGCATGCGGGTTCGTGAGGAACAGGCACTGACCTTGAGCAATGGCGTAGACGCCGAGGTGCTGGTGTTTGACTTGCGCCCGCAGGAATTGCCGCAGATGCCATAAGCAGTATTTCAACGCCAACAGAAACGGCCTTCTTTTGAAGGCCGTTTTTTATTGGGGTGGTGCCGGTATTTGCAACGAGGCCGGCTTTTGCACGCTGATGTCTTTGCCAAGTTGAATTGCTGCGAGCGTAGTCTGCAGGGTAGTCAGCACGGCGGCTTGATTGGCGAAGTGCGCGGCCACGACGATGGTGATCACTCCGAAAAAATGTACGGCAGTCGCTGCCCAGTAATTAGCCTTCACAGTCGAGGCCTGTTTGATGGCTTCTTTCGACTCTTCGGCGATTTTTTGCACTCCGGCCCACATCAAATCATAGCGTTTATCGCGCTCTGCTTGAGTCTGATCCCGCTCCAATCGAGTATTGTCCCGCTCGGCCTGGGCCGAAAGAAAGGCATCGAATCTCGCCGACACACCCTCAAGCCGAGCATCCATTCTGGCTTCTATGGTTTCTATCTTTGCATTGAATTCTTCGCGACTGATTGCACTCATGGTTTGGGTATTCCGACCTTGTCTCGACAGGTCACTGATTAAGTTTTGACTGAGTTCCGTAGTTTTCAATTCGACACCTTCCTGGGTCTACCGATACCGTCCCTGGTACTCCACATCAGTGCGAGCCTTTGGCCTCTCACCGAGCTGTCGTAACGATAGAACTCGCCCAGTCGGCTGACAAGCCAGCCGATTCTGCCTGTTTTGTAGGCCGTTTCGTCAGAAGACGTAGCCCTTGCATCTAGTCATTCTCAGCTGCAAACACACCGACAATCTGCTCGATCACCGCCCTCACCCGCGCGGTATGGCGCAGATCCGCGTGGGTCACCAGCCACACGTCGTACGGTAACGGTCGAGTACGTTCGGGCCAGAGCCTGACCAGACCATCGCGCTCGCCCATGTACACGGGAATTTCTCCTACACCGAGACCGGCCGCCATTGCCCGGCGCACCAATAAGCTGGAACCCAGCCCGGCAACAATCCGCCCGCGAGTCATCGGTTCAGAGACCAGCGTCAGGTCTTTGTTGCCCTGCAAATACGGCTGATAGACCACCAGATCATGCCCCTCGAACGCCGAGCCCGGTTGCGGAATGCCCTTGGCATCGACGTACGCTTGCGAAGCGAACAGACCCACCGGCCATCGGGCAATTCGCCGGGCGATCAGATCCGGATTGTCCGGCCGCGTGTTGCGCACGGCGATGTCCGCCTCGCGCTTGGCCAGGCTGAGAATCTGCGTGGACGCGTCCAGTTGCACGCGTACGTCAGGGTGCAACTCGTGCAGGCGGGCAATGGCCGGAATCAGAAAATCGATGGCCAGCGAATCGGTAGTGCTGACGCGCACATTGCCGGTCAGGCGATCGTCGAGCCCCTGAATCTGTCGCTCAAGCTCCAGCGCCGAGTGCTCCATTTTCTCCACGTTCTTCAGCGCGGCCTCACCCACCGCCGTCAACGCGTAACCGTCGGAGGTGCGCAGGAACAACGTCGCACTCAAGGACTTTTCCAGCGCAGTGATGCGTCGCCCTACTGTCGCTTGATCAACTCCCAGCACCCGCGCTGCGCCGCGTAACGTCGACTCGCGACAAACCGCAAGAAACACCCGCGCATCATCCCAATTCATGCTGTCTCCTGATGATGCATATCCGCATCAGTGCGCCGCTTAATCGCTGCGCGAATGCAGCAACGATAGCCGATATCCTCAGCGCCATATACCTTCCTCGAGATCGCTCTCATGCGTACTTCATCATCCACCGGCCTCTGGCTGCCGATCTTCGCCGGACTCTGCGCCAGCCTGGTCAGCATCGGGCTGGCGCGGTTTGCTTACACACCGCTGATTCCTGCGCTGATTCAAGCGCAATGGTTTTCTGCCAACGACGTCGTGTACCTCGGCGCCGCCAACCTTGTCGGCTATTTGATCGGTGCCCTGCTCGGCCGTCCTGTGGCGCGGCAACTTGGCAACAAAAATGCGCTGCGCCTGATGATGTTCGCGGTGACAGCGGCATTTTTCGCCTGTGCCTATCCGCTGTCAGTGAGCTGGTTTTTCGGCTGGCGACTGCTGTCGGGGATTGCCGGTGGCGCGATCATGGTGCTGGTGGCTGCGACCGTGCTGCCGCATGTGCCGGCCGCGCGCAAAGGGCTGGCCAGTGGCGCGATTTTTCTGGGGATCGGTTTGGGCATCGCCGGCTCGGGGACGATTGTGCCGCCGCTGTTGAGTTTGGGTCTGCAGGCGACTTGGCTGGGACTGGGCGCTTTGTCGCTGGTACTGACGGCGCTGAGCTGGTTCGGCTGGCCTGCGGATCTGCCGCAGCCGACCGTCTCACATGATATGGCGGCGACTCAAGCGACTCCGCCCGGCGTTTATCTGCTGTTCGCTCAATACGCCTTCATGGCGGCGGGTCTGGTGCCGGCGATGGTTTTTCTAGTGGATTACGTGGCGCGTGGACTCGGTGCCGGGGCGCATGTCGGCGCGTTGGTGTGGGTGATGTATGGCGTGGGCGCGATTGTCGGGCCGGTGAGTTATGGCTTTCTGGCGGATCGATTCGGCGCACGTAAAAGTATTCGGCTGGTGCTCGTCGTGCAAGCGATCACGCTGGGGCTGCTGGCGGTTTCGCATTCCTTTCTGGCACTGGCGCTGCTCGCGGTGATTCTCGGTTCATTCCCGCCGGGCATCGTGCCGCTGGCCCTGGCTCGGGTGCATGAACTGGTGCCGAATCATCATCGCCAGCAAATCGCCTGGAGCCGCGCCACGGTGTCGTTTGCCACGTTTCAGGCGTTGGCCGGGTTTGCCTATTCGGCGCTGTTCAATGCCACGGGCGGCCATCACGCGTTGCTGTTTGTGATTGCTGCTGGTGCGATTGCGCTGGCGCTCATCCTGGAGCTAGCCATGAACCTTTGGATACGCACAAAACAATGTAGGAGTGAGCCTGCTCGCGAACGCGGTGTGTCTGGCAACCCTGCATCGACTGCCCCGACGCCATCGCGAGCAGGCTCACTCCTACAGGGGTGCGGGGATTGACCTGAATTTATTGATCGACGCAGCACTCCCATTTACACAAACCTTTGCTGAGAGGACTCTGCATGTCTTTGCCTAACGAAATGACCCAAATTCAAATCACCGAACCCGGTGGCCCGGAAGTCCTGCAACCCAAACGCGTACCGTTGCCAGTCGCCGCTGAAGGCCAAGTACTGATCCGCGTACACGCAGCCGGCGTAAATCGTCCGGATGCCTTACAACGTGCCGGCAAATACCCGATGAAGCCAGGCATGGATCCGATTCCCGGGCTCGAAGTGGCCGGTGAAGTCGTGGCGCTGGGCGCCGGCGTCAGCCAGTTTGCCGTGGGCGACCGGGTTTGCGCGTTGACCAACGGCAGCGGCTACGGCGAGTACTGCGCGGTTCCAGCAGGCCAGACCTTGCCGATTCCCGACGGCATCGACTGGATTCAAGCGGCAGCGATCCCGGAAACCTTCTTCACCGTGTGGGCCAATCTGTTCGTGCTCGGGGCCGCCAGCCGTAGTCAACGCGTGCTGATTCACGGCGGCACCAGCGGCATCGGTACCACCGCGCTGATGCTCTGCCGCGAATTCGGCATCGAAACCTTTGCCACCGCCGGTAGCGCTGACAAATGCGCGGCAATCAGCAAACTCGGCGGCCAGCCGATCAACTATCGCGAAGAGGATTTCGCCGCGGTGATCGCCGAGAAGACCGAGGGCAAAGGCGTGAATGCGATTCTCGACATCATGGGTGGCTCGTACCTCAACGGTAATGTCAGCGCGCTGGCGATGGACGGCAGGTTGGTGATGCTCGGCTTCCTCGGCGGCGCCCGTGCCAATGACTTCGATCTGCTAGCAATGATGGCCAAACGTGCGGTGATCACCGGTTCGCTGCTGCGCGCCCGCACTGCGGCGGAAAAAGCCGAGATCGCCAGCCAACTGCGCGAGCACGTCTGGCCAGCACTGGCTGCCGGGCGCTGCCTGCCGATCATCGACAAGGTCTACCCGCTCGCCGACGCGGCCCAGGCCCACGCGCACATGGAGGCCGGCGACCATATCGGCAAGATCGTGTTGCGGGTGATTTAAGCCGTTGCAGCATTTTGTAATCGTTGCCCACGGGCGCTGGTCGAAATTGTCACGCGCAGACCGAGGGTTCTGGTAAAAAGCGTTCTTTGTCTGCGTGGTGAAACGTTTAATGTTCCAGTCCTTCATGACTCGTCTGCGCCGCCGCCGTCTGGCGTTCGCCTGCATGGCCGCGCTGATTATCGGCGTGCCAACGAGTTGTGCCGTGCTCGAACACACCGAACGCAAACTGCTGTTTCGCATCGAACCGGGCACGGCCGGCTGGTATCACGGCTTGCCCGGCAGCGTGCAGGAACTCGACTTGCAACCAAAGAGCTTCAAGGCCGGGCAAAACATTCACGCGTGGTGGTGGCCGGCGGAAAAAGCCAATGCCCCGGCCATTCTCTATTTGCACGGCGTGCGCTGGAACCTGACTGGGCAGTTGTTCCGCATTGAGCAATTGCGCGCAGCGGGTTACTCGGTGCTGGCCATCGACTATCGCGGGTTCGGCCAGAGCCACGGTGATCTGCCGTCGGAAAGCAGCGTTTACGAAGATGCCCGCGTCGCCTGGGAGCGCTTCAAACTGCTGCAACCGGATCCGAACAAACGCCTGATTTACGGCCATTCTCTTGGCGGCGCAGTGGCGATCGATCTGGCTGCAGAACTTGGCCAGGACGCCGAGCGTAATCACACACCGCTGCCGGTTCGTGGATTGGTGATTGAATCGACCTTCACCACACTGGCGGACGTCGCCGCGTCTGTGGCCAACACCTCGCTACCGGTGCGCTGGTTGCTCTCGCAGAAATTCGATTCGATCGACAAGATTGCCGACATTCATATGCCTTTGTTGGTGGTACACGGTTTGGCCGACGCTTTCGTGCCACCGCGTTTCAGTGAGCAACTGTTCAATGCCGCGCAACAACCCAAGCGTCTGCTGTTGGTGCCGGGAGCAACGCACAACAACAGCATGGCGCTCGGCGGTCAAAGTTATCGCAAAGCGCTGGACAGCCTGATGCAATCCAAACCCGCTCCCCGCATGGCCGGGCCTGCTTTGTTAAAAAGCTCAGGCGATTCCTGACCTGGATTCAGACAGCGCTAAACCAGACGTTTTTGAGAACGAATACATCTGGAAAACTCCGCCCTTCCCGACGTCCAACGCTCTGCTATGTTTTAACCGCCCAACGCGGAACCTGGCGAATAACCGCCGCTCTCCGCGCTACTGCCGGGAGCAGAGACATGAGAATCAACCCGTACCTGATCTTCAACGGCGACTGCCGCGAAGCGTTCACGTTTTACGAACAAGCCTTGCAGGGAAAGCTCGAGGCGATGATGACCTTCGGCGAAACACCCGCCGCCGAGCACGTGCCCAAAGAACATCACCATCTGGTGATTCACACCTGCCTGAAGGTCGGTGATCAGATGATCATGGCCTCGGACACCACGCCCGACCGCCCGACCCAAGGCATGAGCGGCTGCTCGATTTCATTGAACGTCGACAGCATCGCCGAAGCCGAGCGCGTGTTTAACGCATTGGCCAAGGATGGTCGCGTCGATATGCCACTGGAAGCGACCTTCTGGGCCGCGCGTTTTGGCATGCTGGTCGATCGTTTTGGCGTGTCGTGGATGGTCAATTGCGAAAGCGAAAAGTGACACTGACGTTGTGTGAGGCATGAAAAAGCCCAACCGGTTCAGGTTGGGCTTTTTGCGTTAACGCTGGGCCAATTCGTGGCGTATGCACTGTTCGTAATAAATTTGCTTGATCGCCGCCGGTTTGAGCTTTGAGCTGCTGTTGTAGGTCTGCTCGGTGATCCCCATCGCGGTCATGCGCATCCACGGTTGCTTAAACTTGCGCACCTGCAATTGCTTGCGCGCGCCATATAAAGAAACGCCAGACAGCTTGGACTGCTGCGCTCCGGCAGCCATGTCCGAGCCCCAGGTGCAGGCAAACTGATGACTCTTGCTAATCTCTTTCGCCTCGACAGTCGAAGCAAAGGCAGCCAGGGAAAGCGTTGCAACGGTGATGGCAATCGTCCGCATATAGCCAACCTAACCTTTTGAAAAAAAGGCGATTTTGACCGGATGTTTCCGATCAGGGGGCCAGCAATTTGCCGCCTATTGAGGATTTTTTCAGACTGGAAATAAGGTCGGCGAGGGTTACCGCTCGTCCAGCGCGATGCACCTTTGCCGCGCCCTTCTTTCCAATGCCGTACATACCCAGCGTGGAAGGCTCAGACCATGAACAAGAAAATTGCCGCCCTGTCGCTCGCCAGCCTGCTTGTGGCCGGCCCTGTTTACGTCTTGGCAAGTGAACAAAACACGGCGGGATCCGCTGCGCCGCCGACCGCCATGCCGGGGGTCAATCAGTCGAAAAGCTCGAAAGCCAACGACGAAAAGGCCAGCAAAAAAGGTGAGGAGTCATCAGGTGGGAATGCTGGCGCGCAATCCCATGAGACGGCGAAGGATGCTGCGACGTCGAGTGACTCGGAGGACATTAAGAAAGCGCCGAAACCGTAATGACAGACACAAAAAAGCCGATTTATTTAATCGGCTTACCTGTCTGATTTTACTCAGGAATAATGGTCGGGACGGAGTGATTCGAACACTCGACCCCTAGCACCCCATGCACGCAGTAACGTAGCAAACCTCTGGCATACGGTTGATTTCTCTGGCGCTCGCTGCAATCGAATAGCTATAGATCAACATAGAGTCACGCCAAGTCACGCAAAAGTCACGCAGCCCTTCCCGGCGTCCTGCCGACCGAACACCAACCCAAAAATCTTACAGCTCGTCGCCTCACCCTCGCCCGCTTGCATCGCCTCGATTACTGTATATGCAAACAGTAATCAGCAAGGCGTTTCCCGTGGATCCCTCCGACATCGAAAATACCGACGACTGGCTCGGCTGCCCGACGCCGCTCGAAACCTGCCAGCATCAGCTCAGGATGTACGAAAACGAGTTCGATGAACTGAACATGCAGCTGCAACAGGCGAGGGAACGGATATTCAAGTTGGTCGAAATGCACGCTGCCGCCACGTCCGAGTGTGAAACACTCCGCGCCCAACTGATCGCCGCGAAGTCAGAAGCGGCAGATGCCAGCAGGCGAGCCACCGACATAGAGACCAAAAGCAATTGGGAACTGATGGCAAAAACCAGGCACATCAGCGAGCTGGCTACCCAGATACGGATCCTTAACGGAGACAATCCGTTCAAAGACCCCTTCCCTCATCAGCGGGACAACTCCTGAACGTAGGCTTGGCACGCCTGTAACGCGATCACTGCGCGATCACCTTCGTCGGTGATGGCGATAATTCGTTGAGCATGCGCCGGGTCAAGTCTGGCTCGTAGGGTTCCATGATCCAAGCGGCCGGTGCCGGTGGTGGCTGGCACGTCGCAGCCTTTGGCAACGTCGGTCGCATTGAGGAGGACTGACAGGCGCACATCAGCAGTGGCAAGGCGATCGCGCAGGCGAGCCTGATCGTTTTGTACATTGGTCATTTTCTCGAAGTGGGTTTTCTCGCTGATCGCTAGCTTCTGCTCGAGCGCAAAACGCTTGTCCTGCTCAGCTTGTTGCGCGGCGGCGGCAGCCTGCGTCAGTTGATTCATGGCGTCGGCGTGCTGCCGCGCCTGCTCGGCCAGCTGCTTCCCGTAGCGCCAGCCCTGAAACTGCCACGCACTGCCGGCGGCGGCGATAACCAGCACCAGTAGCCCGGCCAGCCTCCACGACACGGTCACGCCAGCACCGCCTGCGCCTTTTCCCACAGCGCCAGTCGATCAGCCAGCCCGTTCAGCCCGCCATTGATCCGCCGAGTGATCGTGTTGAACTGGTCTCGATCAGCCAAGTCGTTCAGCCCCTTCTGCTTCCAGAACCACGCCGCCGACATCGCGGCATGCTGCGGCAGTTCCAACAGTTCAGGCTGATTGATCAGGTCAATACCCAGCGCTTCGCCGCACGCCGCGTAGTTCGCCCGGCCAGTAATCTGGATCAGGCCACGGCCGCGATACTTGGAGCCGTCACCCGCCACAGTGTTGCCCAGGTCTGCCCTGCCCTCGTACTTTGCCTGAGCCGCAGTCGGCCCCCAGATCTCGCGCACCCACCGCAACTGGCCGGATTCATGGCCGACCTGAGCGATGAATGCGGCAACTCGGTTACTGCCGACGATCTGGTAGCGCTGCATAGCTGTATTGAGGGCAGGAACAAAAACGCCCGCTTGGGTGCGGGCGTTCGGAAGGATCTGCAGCAATTGCTGCGCGGTGATGGGCATGACTTTTCTCCGGAAGGCAAAAAACCTAAACTGTCGAGGCGCTCTATAAATTCGACTCTGATTGCCATTGACAACGTTTAATGTGAAAATTCGGCCTTAAAAACCAGACATTGATAACACTTAGTCTTTCATATCAAATATTTTTAATACATAAAGGAATTTATGGATGTATTACGGAATTCATTATTTGCGAGGAATTGCCGCTCTAATGGTGGTAATGCATCACTGTGCTAAATATCTACCCGAGAGCATTAGAGCACCAATATTTGGCGGCGCCGCATCTGGTGTAGACATTTTCTTTATGATCAGTGGTTTCATAATTGTAGTTGCCACGCAGAAAGCCGAAGCCAATACGACGGCAAGGTTTATTGGAAGAAGGGTTTTCAGGATATATCCAGCACTTGCTTTTTGCATGTTGGTAGGATTTGCGACTATATACACCGACAGATCTTGGCTAGATATAGGGCGAGCCATCGCGCCGCTTCCAATTGATTACACAATGAACGCACCGGCATTTGGCTACAACTTGATGGGGCCCGCATGGACGCTGACCTATGAAATTATGTTCTATTCGTTCTTCTGCCTGGCAATGTCAATAAACCATAAGCACAGAGCGTTAATTGCTGCGCTCATTATGTCGATACAGTGTTTTGCGATACAGACTTACTTTAACGGCGAATTCAGCTTTTCCGCGTACACACAGCTAAAAACTGACGGCGCATCCCCGATCTATTCCTACCTTAAAAACGCATCGTCGCCGATGTTTTTTGAGTTCATTTATGGAATGCTGATAGCTGAGCTGTTCCTACGCTACAAGCATCTAATAAGCAAAAAAATAGGATGGGCTGCTTTGTTGTTTGGCTCGTCCGTATACTTGTGGCTGTACGCGTCACAAAGCACGCCAGGGTTCGGAATTACCTATTTCGGTATGTGGTCGGCGTTCTTGTTCGCCGGTGTATGTATTTATCAGGCCGCAAATAAAACCTCTCGATTCGCCCCATTGGTGTTTCTCGGGAATATTTCTTATTCGATATATATCTCACACTATGTTGTTATGGGAGTGGTCGAGAAGAACAACCCACTTCAATTCTCAAGCTGGGGCAGCTTGTCGCAATTTGCGTTTGTAATTTTCGCCTGCATAATTACAGGTACGTTCGTTCATTTAGTCATAGAGAAGCCTTTTATAAAGATAGGCAAGGCGATCACAGATCCAGCAGTTCGACCTATACCACAGGCTAGAGCCGAAGTCACACCACAGAAAAGGTAAACAACAGCCAAATGTTCATTTACTACATGACCATGCTTATAACGTGGCTTAACAAGATGAGTGACGATAAAAGCACTGAAGAACAGCACAGAGAAGACTTTGAGGATGAGGCTTTTGCTTCCGGTGAATTCAAAGGAATACGATTCACGAAAAATGCAAACGGCGAGTACAAAGACGAACGCCTTCAGAAGCGATGGGAGGCGTATCTAAGCATGGCCAAGGCTATCGATAACGCATAGCTGTTACGGTGCGCCAAGAGGCGCACCGCATTTAAGCTCGAAAAGCCTTCCCAATTATCGACTTAGAACTGAATAGAGATCCCATCCAGGAATAGCTGGCTCAGTCCGGCCGGGACGGAAGGTTCGACTGTCAACTGGAAGTCGTTAAACCGCACCGGAACGATTGTAGGGACGCCGCTAACAATACCAACGCACGGGAAGTACGCTTGCTTCCCGGTGGGTTGAATATTGCAGAACACCTTGCTGGAAAGCGTCCCGGAAAAGCTGCCGGACATTTTAAGTGATTTCCCCGGAACCACCGTTCTCTTGGCTCCCGTTGCGGAAAATCCATTCTCACCCACCAGAGGCAAGTCCTGACTGTTGCGGCAATTGCCACTGATGTTGCCGCAAGCAATAGTCCCGAGACTTCCAAATGCCACGTCGATGGTAAATACCGAACTGCCACCGCGAAGACTGAAGTTGTTCCATGTCCCGATGCCGGCAAGGGTGGCCATTGACGTTCCGGTGATAGATCCGTCAGTTATGACGCCATGAACGCCGTCAAGCTGCCATCCTTGCACGCTTGAACCGATAGAAATGACCTGGCCGGTAAGTGGGTTTGTTGCCCGCAGGTTGTTAAGCTGAACGTCGTAAGCGTAACCGTCCATTAAGCAGCCGCGTTGCGATCGGTTGGACGAAATGTCGGACGCCTGGATATCGCTGATCGCCGGATCGCTGATTAAGCCACTACCCTGCACCCTCAGCGCCTGGCCGCCGCCCGTTTGGTGATAGCCGATTACCTTCACGTTAGAGCAGGCATCAGTACTCGCGTGGCAGTAAACCCCGGAGGCCTCGGTATTGCCTGCAGCTGCAGTGTGACGACCACCGATGACTTCAATCCCACTGCAAACGCCGCTACCAACACCGCCCGCCGATGCCGGCAAATCGCCCTTTGGGTAGACCGCCGCAGTGCGAATGGCATCCGCCTCTGGGTTGATAATCTTGATGTTTCGTGACTTGACCACCACACCGAACTGCAGCCGCCCCGTATAAGGCGTGCGAATCCAGCCGCTGTTAAAGCCCTGCACAAGAATGCCGTGCTTGAGGTTGGTAGTGTCAGGCCCAAGCATTGCCACGTCGTCTACGATGCAGCACGTACCATCAAGACCGGTCGGCGAGTTGATGACCAGGCCGTCAGTGCCTGCCACGCCGCGGTCAATTCCTTGGTCAATGCCGAACTTGCCGCAGATCACGGTATCGGCGCGCACCGCGATACTTCCGGTGACTACGGTGCCGCCTACGAGCTTTCCGAGATCGGAGGTTCGGTTAGGACGCCCCTTGCCAACGATTGTCACCGTGCCGTAGGCGGTGACGCTCTTATTGCCGATGTTGTACACGTCTTTCGAGCCAAACCGCACCAGGCCTCCGGTGGCGGCGATCATGGCGTCAAACCTTGCCGAGTCGTCCGCTCCTGGGAAGTCATCGATGTTTCTGGTTTCGTCGAACTTATCCTGCGCGCTGCGCTCCCGATAAGTGACTTTGGTACTGCCGCTGTAAATCCCCAAGGCCTGGCGAAGCGCTGCATCACCAACCGCCTGAAGCTTCGGCGAATCGGTTGCCCAGGTGCCAGTCAGCGTGAGCGGGATGTCTGCTGCGCTCATCACGCGGTACAACTCGCCGCTTCGCTGAATCAGTTGGGTTTGGCGCTGAACGATAACCCCGGCGCCGTACACCAGATAGGTCGACTCGTACCCCTGAGCAAGCAGGTAGTCAGTGACCTGCTGCATGATTCCGCGCCAAGACCTGATTGGCACCCCTAGGCGATTGAGGTATTGGTTGAACGGCCCGGTGAGAAGTAGATCGAGAATCCCGGCATTGTCTACCAGGTCGCGGGGATCGACAGAGCCATATGGGCCGACAGGGTTTCCGGTGTTGTATGGCATGTTTTCTCCAGGCATAAAAAAACCCGCTCATTGGCGGGTCGTATTGATCGAATGTTTGTTGCTATGTCGGTGGGAAGTTGTCGTCGTCGGCGTAAAGCTCTTCCGAGTACTCGGTCGCACTTACCGCGCAGGTGCCGTCCTGATTGGGAGTGATTTCCGTGATCATTGCGGGGTAGCCGACCTGCTCGCTAGGGCCGAAAAGGAACCTGGCCGGCTCAATGCTGAGGTCGGTTATCAGGTCGAAGTCGATCGCCCAGGAAGGAACGCGAACCTCGAACCAAGTAATTTGCTCGGGAGCAAACAGCCTCGTCACCGTGCCGTCATGGCGTCGGATCAGCGCACGCGGATTGGAAACTGACCAATCCATTTCCTCTGTAAGGGTGAGGACGTAGCTGTCTCCATCGGCGTAGAAGTCCGTGATCAGTGCGCTCTTGGTCGTTCCCGGAATGTCGTCGGCGAGCGTGACGTGATCCAGGTCTTCAAAGACCAAGGCGTCAAGCTCGGTATCTACGCTGTAGCTCCATCGAGCCAGTTGATACTTGCGCAGCTGCCGCATCCCGATGCGCCAGGCGCGTGTGTTGTCGGTAACGCCGTCCAGCTGGATCTTGTCCACCTTGAGCCCAAGGCTTCCATCGAGGCGGCACTGCCTTACCTCCTTCTTGTTGGTGTATTGGTCGACGTACTCGACATCTACGCCGTCGAAGTCGTCCGGACTCGGGGCGACAAAGGCTGAGCTGAGTTCGCTGGTCATTTCATGGGGCGTAATAGCCCCGCGAGACGACTGAATTCCCTCGCGCCTAACGCCAAGCAATCCGTCGCTGATGGTAAGGTGAGACATGCCGGCGGTGAAGATCCCTGCGAGCACGTCCCGGGCGGATGCCTGCTTTTCGTGGGACATGTCGTACAGCTCGCCCCGCGGCTGCCAGTAGGTGTTCTCGGCATTCTGGATTGAGTCGATATCGATCAGCGAGGAATCAATCCCGAGGCTGTCGCACACATACAGCGCGGCATCCTTGATAGAGCGAGTGGTGCCGGTATCGTAGATGCGAACAGGCACGCAGTTGATCTGCCGCTCAGACTGGGCGCTCAGGCGATCGCCCCCCCGGAACTCCATGGTCATCGCCGTGACGCCCGGGTACGACGACTTCGCTGGAAGCTTGGTGCGCAGCCCGTACCATTGTATGGCGTCACGTACTTGGCCACCTTCGACCGGCGTCACGCGGCGCATTTGAAACTCAGGTCGCAATGGATACGGGAACGTCACGGACTCAGTGAATCCGATCTGGTCGGGAGTGCCATCGGTGTAAGTGTGCGTGATGGTGTTCCATGCGCCAGCCAGCGCAGCATCCCTCCAGCGAATTTGAACAGATTGCGTGGTGGTTTTCAGTCGCGCCTTTTTGTCGTAGTAGCAGAGCCCTTGGCTGAAAAAGATGTCGTACTCGGCCGCAGTTGCCAGTTCGTTTTCCGGGCAACCCATGAAGGAGCCGATCCAGTTTGCGCTACCGCCGCTTCCTGCCAACGAGAAGTCGAGAAGCGTTCGATCGGTGAACCCAACCCATGAAGCATCGACCGCGCCGGTATCGGTCAGGCGCCGGATGGTGGCCGTCAGCCCGCTTACAGATTGGATTGTGTAGCGCAGGCCTCGATAGCCCAGCGCCAGGCGCTGCTGACCTTCTGGAAGGCCGGCGAATGGCGTGCCGCTGTCGTAATTAAGGGTGATAAACGCCGAGCGCTCAGCATTGCCTCCAGTGGATGCCGCGCCGGTCACATATACGGGGGTCGAGCCAAAAACCGAAACCGGTGCGCTTGTCAGGGAGATCGCGCCACCCTTGTAAGGGCTCGAAGGCTCAAGGATTTTCAGCTTGCCGGCGCTGTCTTGCGCTACAAGGCCGATACCGGAAAGCTGTGCAGTGACCGTCGATACCAGCGCCGCCATCGATGCGTAGTTGGCATTTAGCGAGATAGTCCGGGTAGCACCCTGAAAGACCACAGACCAGGCGACGGAGGTTGTGCTGAAGTTCAGCGTTGTCGGCGCCGCGCTGGCGGTGACAGACGAGGCCGTGCCGCCAATGCCTGGAACCGGTGGGACATAGGGCGAAAAGCTCGCCACGGTCAGGCTCAGGTCGTCGTCGTAGCGAAGCGTGACTTTCATCCCGACAAAGGGCGCAAGGTCTGCAATCTGCCCGGCGATCCGGCTGTAGTTGCCGGCATTCGTGATGGTGTAGGTATCAGGCGCGGACAGCGTGATCGACGTGCCGAGCCCCCACTGATCAGGGAAGGCCGGGCTGTTTCCGATCAGGCTCAAGGCGCCGCCACTGATAAACATGCTGTCAGCAACGACCGCAGAGTCACTTGGCGCCGTGCTGGCCAGATCGAGGCCTGCCGTGCCTGCACCGGTGCCGCCGACCTCGTTCACGCGGAACCAGTTTTCTGACCGTGCATCGGCAGGCAAGGTTTCGCCTGGGCCATAGATCGTGTAATTAAGATCGGAGCCGAACGCTGCAAATGGAGTTTCGCCGATCTTCATCAGGCTCGGCGCCATGGACAGCCGGCCAACCCCGACGCACAGGCAGAGCGTGGTGTGCATCTGCCGTTTGTTCACGAACCGGGAAACGGGCTGGGTCAGGTAGTCAGGGAAGACCTTCGCACGGCCCAGCACTTCGCGGATCGGTGAGTTCAGCTTTGCTTGGTTGGCTGTAGCTGTTGCGGAATCAAGCTCATCACCTTGGGCGTTGCTCTTGGCCTTCGCCGCCTTCGGCATGGTCAGGATCATCACAATCGAGACAGCTGCCAGCGCCACGGCTGCCCATGCCGCAATGACCGCGGCACTGGCCCGAGCCTCCGGGTAAATGCGCAGATCCGTATCAGGATGAACCGTGAACGATGTCCACGACTCAAGAGGCAGCGGCTTGCCGTCGACATCGATGCAGATCGGCTGAGGACCTTCCATGCTGAAGCCTTTGGCCTCGCTCGCCAGCCAGGTAGTGAGCAGGACGGGATTGTCTACGTCGTGAACCTCCAGAGGCTCACCTTCAAGGCGAGACGGGTAGATTTTTATCACTTGAAATACTCCACTCGCACAAATCTTCGTTTCAGCCGGGAAAGCGGAAGGCGGGTAACGCCGTGTTTCGGGTTGATTTCCAGCGCCTCCAGCTCTTTGCCATCCATGACCACGACGGCCACATGCTTGAGCAGGCTGCCGCGGTAGCAGGCGATGAGCGCGCCAGGTTCTGGCTCGCAGGGCTGAAGCGTCGGGAACCACTGGCCAGCAACCTCGACCATTGATCCGTCCCCCTGCCGAGCGCTGACCCATTCCGGCCAGTCGGCCAGGCCCATGTCGCGCCTGACCTCCAAAACAATCCCGTAGCAGTCGACTCGCGGCCACACTCTCCCGCCCTCGCTGTACACGCCAGCGCGGTATTTTTCGTGATCGATCATTGGTAGTACCGAATACCTGGGGCGAAGCTGGCGGTGTAGAAGAGGCGCGGCCACGCCGTTTCCAGCAGGTTGAAGTAGCCGGCGATGATCTGCGCCTCGGTGGCGGTGATAGACCCGGTTTTCACCTTGTAGCCGAGGATCTTGGCCGGAGCTTCGAGATCGGTGTCGATGTACTCGCGATAGATCAGCTGGATTTCTCGCTTCTCCTTTAGCGCCTTGCGAATGAACGCAGAGACGCTTCCGTCGATGTTGCACAGCGCGAATTTCAGATCCTGCTTTCCATCACTGCCGCGTTTTGGGAGTGCGACCGAGATGCCGCACGCGGTGAACAGCACCAACTGACCCGTTTCAAGCCTTGCCTCGAAGTCTTCGAAGCCGTTTGTTAGGTAGTGGCTCACGACGCCATCAGTTACCGCCAGCGTTCCCCGAAGGATCTCAGGGCCGCTGCTTGAGTAGATCCTGTTGAGTACGGCGCTCATTCCGGCCAGTTCCGATTGATGGCTACGTCGAGCATTCCCGCATTCAAGAGGAACTGAGGCGCATAAATGGCCCAGCCACCACGGAGAATCGGTCGCTCCCACAGCACAAGCGTTGCTGAAATGGTCCAGTTATTGACGCCAAACAGCACTGGGCCTTCGTATCCATCCTTGAATTGCGCCTTGTACGGAAGAAGACCTTGCGGCGTCCTCAGTTCGCACTCGAACCACTGACTACCCGAAAGCAGCGCATCCTCGACCCATGACTCGAAATACTCGGCCTGAACCGAGTCGAGCATCCACTGAACCTTTGCCTCGGTCGGAACCGACGCATAGTTGCGGCGAACCCTGGCCCGACCGGTCTGCATAGTGGTTCGCTTTACAGCGCTGACCGGGGAAAACCCGTAGCCATCCCTCAGCGGGTAGGGGAGTTCCTTAGGGTAAGTAATCATCGGATGGCTCTCCCTACTCCGAGCATCTGCTGAATGGCCTTCGCCTCTTTGCCGTTTTCACGGATGTTCGCGACGAAGTAGTCAGTGACCCACTTCCCGTCTATCTGGCTCGACCTGCTTTGGCCGGCCCGGCTTGCGTCTTCGTGAATGTTTACGACCGGGGCCGATCCCTGAAGCATCTGAGTTGAATCGGGACCACTACCCTTGGCGCCTGGCTGAATCGGGGAAACGTTCCCTTTTCGCAGCGCTTCAACTGCCGCCACGCCGCCAAATTTCCGGATGTCCTTCTGACTCCAAACGACTTCGCCCTTGTGGACGGTGCCGGCTGGATCATTCACGCCACCCGAACCGGTGTAGCCACCATCCGAAAAGCCAATGCCGGCGATGTTGGCCACGTTGGCCGCGGTAGCCACGCCCACGGCTGCAGCTGCCGCGAAGTTGAACGGAGGCGGGAATGCGGCCAGGGCTTTCTGCACGGCCAGATAGCCGTCCATAGTTGCCTGAACGATTGCCGCCGCCTTGCCGATCGCTGCAAGCTTCTTGTTGCCGGACTGGCTGAGGCTGGCCATGTTGCCGAAGAAGTCAGAAGCGCCCACCAGCAATGCTTGGTTTTTGGCTTCCTCGATCTTTTGTCGGTTTTGCGTGGCCTGCTGCTCGATGTTCCCTATGCGCTCGGCATAGGTCTCTTCGTTGATTGCCTTCAGATCCAGATAGGCCTGCTGCTTCTGAAGCTCGGTAGCGCGCCACTGGTCAATCTTGGCGGCATCGGCGTCCAGTCGATCTATCTCGCTGAACGCTCCACCCACGGAGGCATCCAAGCCGGCGGCGGCGGGCGCCTGACTCACACCCTCAACCGTACCGGGCTTCTGCGCCGACTGAAGGTTGATGTCGCGAATCTTGATCATCGTCTCGAGGCGCTTGGCGGCTTCCGTGTTGCCTTGGCGCTCGTATTCCGCCATCTGCGCGGCATCGTCCAGGCCGGACTTCAGCTGATTGGCTTCGCGTAGCTGGCCGGTGAGGGTCAGCAGCTTCACCTGATCATCGTTCGCCTGCTTGATGCCCTTCTGAATTTCAGCCTCACACTCAAGGCCGGCGTTCTTCTTCAGCTGTGCGGTTATCAGGTCTTGACTGGCCAGCAGCGACTTCTGATCGGCGGTGAGCGTCTGCTTGCTTTTGATATCCGCAAGCTGTTGCTCCCACTTAATCAGCGCCTGAGCCTGGGCGCCCACCTTCTCGGTGGCGATGCCTTGGCCATTGATCGAGGCGAGCTGCTGGGTCAGAACGGCATTGGTCTGCCGCGCCGAATCCAGCATTTTCATACCAGCGTCTTCGGTGTAGGCCTTTGCCGCAGGACCCTTCGGCGTCTTTGGCTCTTTGTACTTGTCGCGAATGGCCTTTTCGGATGCATCGGCGTCGGCTTGGGCGATCGTGTAACCGGCAGCGCGAGCCGCGTTGATGCGCTTCTGATCTTCGAGCAGAGCCTTGTTCAGCTTCTGCTCGCGAGTTCCGCCGGCCTCGATACCCTTCTGAAAGTCCTCGTAGGCTTTCTGACCGTCGCGCTGAATGCGGGCGTTATCGCCCTCAGCCTTGCCCTGATCAGTGAGCAGCAGCTTTTGCTTCTCCAGGAGGCTGAGCCGGGTCTGCAGGAATCGAGTCGAGTCGCTGTCAGCGCCGAGCGTGCCGGGGAACATCTTGGCCGCGAAACTATCCTTGCGATCTTCCAGCAGCTGCTTGGTGTTGGCGATCTGCTCGTCGAGCGACTGCTGACGGCCAACGCCGAGCATGGCATCCCAGCCGCTTTTGGCTGCGCCCGTGATCGCATTCCACGCGGTCTCGATGGTGCCCAAGCTTTCCTTGATGGTCTTGGTGCGAGCCTCCAGCGCTTTGGCGTAGGCATCCTGAGCGATGGCCGCGGCCTGCTCCTTCTCGCCCATCTGCTCGGCTGCACGCACCTGCTCATAAACCGATGCGGTCAGGAAGTTGTATTTATCGTTGAGCGTGGCCAGCGTCTTGACTGGATCCTCAGCCAATGCGGCGAACTCGGCGACGGTATCCGCTACCGCTTTGCCGGTGACTTGCTCGAAGCCAATGGCCGCCGAGGCGATCTGCTCGAAGCTGGTACTGGCAATCTTGCCATTCGATGCCAGCAAAGCCAGCGTCTCGGCCGCCTTCCCGGTGGTGCCCACGCTCGCGCTGATCGTGGTCGCCATGCCGGCAAGAGCTAGCGCCGACGTGCCGGCCGCGTTGCCAGTGGTTACGATGCCGAGGCGATAAGCATCTGCCTCTTTGGAGCCTTGGTAATAGGCCAGGCCCAGCGTGCCGACCGCGGCGGCGGCCACAGTGAATGGATTGACCAGGCCGAGGATGTATCCGCCCATGGCCTTGGCCGCCGGGCCGACCCCGCCGAACATGTCTTTGAGCTGCCCGCCCTGCTGCAGGAATACGGTCAGCGGGTTCTGGCCACCTTGGAGCGACACGGCGATGTCAGTGAATTGAGCAGGCACGCCGCGAAGGGCTGCAGCTGTCTGCTTGGCTGTGTTGCCGGTGCGAGTCAGCGAGTCGTCGAACTGGGTCAGCTTGGCCCGGGTTTGGTTGATCTTGGCCTGATACTCGTCATATGTAGCCTTGTCGAGCTTGCTGCCGGCTGCATTTCGATGCTTGGCAAGCGCCTGCTCCTGCTTGTCCAGGTCTCCGAGACGGCGGATCACTGGATCGATCTGCCCGAGCAACTGCTCAAGCTCATCCGCTTCAGCTGATACCGACTTGGAAGCCTTGTCGGCGCTCTTGCCCATCGACTCCATTCCGGCGCCGGCTTTGTTCAGTGCTGGCTGAATGGCAAGGCCCGCATCCTCCAGCGCCTCCAGCGCCTTGCGCGTGTCCGCCGCTTTTGTTTCGGCGTCGCGGCTGTCCAGCTCAATGACGAGGCGGGATGTTTGGGCCATTGCCTTTTCTCCAGGTATAAAAAATCCCGCCGGAGCGGGTTTCGGGTGTCAGGCCTTGGCTATGACTTGGATTCTTCATCAGCCTCAAGGCAAAGCGCGTCGAGGGTGTAGACGACTTCATCGATCTCGCGGCGCGACATGGCCGGCGGGTGAGCCTCCAGCCAGTCGGATATCTCACGTGCCGCCAGCGGGAGCGGGAATGCGCCAGCCATCGAGCTGATGAACCGGCGCCCGCGGGCAATGTTGCGGAAGGTGTTGAGCAGATAGTCGGTTATCGGGTCCGTTTCCGGCTCATCCGGGACCGCCATTCGCAGCCGCTCGTAGATCAGTCGGCGCTTTTCTGTGTTCCCGCCCCACTCTTTTTCCCACTCGAAGCGGGCAACGACTTTCCCACCGTCTCCGCCAAGGCCTGCTGCGCTTCAAGTGCGGCATTGCCGGCGGAAGCCAGGACGAAAAGGAAGAACTCAAGGTTCGAGTTCAGCAACTGCTCGCAGATATCAGGGCTGAAGTCGAGCGGGTTTCCGTCCGCATCCTTGACGCCGGTCCAGTCCTTGACAATGAACTGACTGAACAGCTTGCACTGGGTCTGGTTTTCGGTCGTCTCGCCAACCACTACACCGACCTGACCATGTTCGAACTGGGCATCTGCACTGCGCAGCTTGCGGCGCTCGCGCTCAAGGGCGACGACGTAACCAGGGTTATCAATTCGTGCCAGCAACACTTTGGTGTCGTCGTCATAGGCGACCCACTTGGTTTCCGTGGTGTTCTGGTCTGTCTTTTTCATCTGCAAAGCCATGCGAAGTCCTCACGCCACGCCGAAAAAGGACCGCCCCGGCTGGCGTTGGTGCCGGGGCAGTCAAAGGGGTCAATCGGTGTTACGAGACGGTGATCACCGACGTGCTCAGCTTCGTGCCGTCGTATTTGCTGGTAGCGGTGATGGTCGCCGTGCCAGATGCCACGCCAGTGACGAGACCGGTAGAGCTGACGGTCGCCTTGCTCGGGGCGCTGCTCGACCAGATCACGTTCTGCGGTGCGCCAGAAGGCAACACCGAAGCGGTCAGCTGCTGAGTTGCCGCTACGGCGACAGTTGCAGTGCCTGGAGCCACGGTGACGCTGGTCGGGGCCACATACGGAGCACGGGTAATGGTCGGCGCGATCTTGGCCACGGTGTAATTCAGTGTCAGCTCGATCAGGTCAGTTTTGCCGCCACTAGGTAGCTCACCGTCGACCTCAACCGCCGGGAAGCTGAAGGTGTACTTGTTGCCCACGCTGTCGGTGATAGGGAATTCGACCGCCACCGGCTTACGGGTGAAAGTGTTCTTCCAGATGCCCCAGGCCGTGGCCGACCATGCCATCGTGATAGTGCCGGTGATGGCCGCCTCGGTGGCGATCTGCGCGCCCGGGCCGAGCTTTTCAGTACCGATGCAGCGCTGAGCCTGAAGGCCGTTGTCGAGCGATGCGGTCATGCCAGAGACGCACGCCTGACCCTCCATCGAGGCGCCATCGATCAGCAGCGTGCCGACGTTGCCATTTGCCATAAACGGAGTGGTCGTCGGGGCGCCCGGAGCCAGAACAATCGGCGCATTGCTGTCCGTGTAGTCCAGGCAGGCGGTGCCGAAGGTGACAGTCACCTTGCCGTCGCTCGGGATGTCCAGAGCAAAGGTCGGGATATGAACGCCCTTGAACAGCGAGTAGACGCCCACGTCCATGTAGTTCTTGGCGATACTGAAGGTGTGGCGAACATCGCCCACGGTCAGCACGTTGCTTGCCCAGTTTCCGTAAAATGCGGCTTCCAGCAGTTTGTCGAAGCTGCCGTAGGACAGCTCGGCCGTCAGGTCGCCGCCGATGTCGGTACTGGTCACGACCGAGCCCTGACTGATGCGCGAGTCGGTGATCTCGTCGCTGGTGGCAGTGTTGACGGTCGGGGTCATGGCGTTGCCGGTCAGCCGGAGCGTGTCCCAGGTGCCGGTGCTGGGAGTAACGCCAGGCGTAGACTCAGCAATGATGTAGCTCGTAACTTTGGCGCCGCTCGACATAGTGAGTCTCCAGATTGCGGACATGAAAAAGCCCGCGACATGGCGGGCTGTAGTTGGTGCGGGTACTGACTTAGCCGGCGCGGAACCGGATGTTTACGTTTATCTGATAGAAGCCTTCGAACTCGCCGGCCGGGATCTGGCTCGCCTCCATGCACTCAAGGTCTCCCGATTGCCAGTAGGCGAAGTGCTCTTCGAGCTGATCCGACAGAATGTTGATGCCCTTCATACCACTTCCGAGCCGAGCGAAGCACTGAATGCTGATCTGCCCAGGCTTGCGCGTGTACGGCTTGTCAGCCATGCCGGCCATGAAGGCCGATGCGTGCTGGATGTTCAGGCGGCACCAGAGGCCAGTCGCCGGCGGCGTGAAGGTCTGCGTGTTTGGGTAATCGATGCTCGACTGCGGAAGGCCGGTGAAGGCGACCATCCTGGCAGTGATCAGCTTGCGGATTTCTTCATAGGTCATCGGTAGGCCTCAGATACGCCGATCCATGCGAGGTCGTAGACGCCGCCCGGTGCCTGGGTCGAATGCCCGAGTTCGAGCATTTCGCCGTAGGGGCTGTTCGTCTGGATATAGATCACGGGGTAATTGCCTGACGAGTTGATCGTCAGCGCCCCCTTGTTGATGGTCTCGCGGCCGGATGGATCGACGTTCTCGACGACTGTGAAGTCTGGAGCGCCAATTGACACAAGGTGACTGCCGCGGAATGTCCCGCCGACGTAGCCCTTGCCGGCAGCCTTGGCATCGACAAAGAAGTTTTCCTTCCTCTCGCGCTGGGTCAGCTTCTTGAATTGCTTCTTGCCGGTGTTGGTGGCGTTGCGGGCGTCGACGTTGGCGTCGTAGGCATTGGCCAGTGCCGTATTCTGCGATCGCAGCTCGATGTTGGCCTTCCACAGATCCGGATTGCCCACGGGTGAGCGATTAACGACTTCGGTCAGCATGGCCATGGCGATCGCGCGAACATGCGTGGTCACGTCTTCGTCGATCTGGTCGGCGAAGTCAGTGAGGCTATGGCTCCACCCCGCCTTGTTCGTCATCAGACTTTCCTCAGCTGGATTTCGTAATGGGCGCCGGCCGGGTCGGTCTGGACGTTGATTATGTCGAAATCGTTGATCTTGTGGCCGATGTCCGGCACCCCGCCGATTGTTTCGTTGGTCAGCGCGATCAGCAGTTGGTCGGTGGCGCGGATATTCACGCCGTCGACCTGTGCAATCTTGAAGGCGTCGAACACGCCCCGGCCGATGTAGGCGATGACAACAGGGTCGCCCGCCACTTCGTTGACCGGATCCCACGTTCCCGGCAGCGTCACGCCGCCGCTGAATGGCTTCACGGCGTCCGACAGATCGGTGTCGAAGGCCTCAGCCAGATCCGCCTGGATCTCTTCACGTAGGCCCATGGGTCACCTGTATACGTTGAAGCTGAAGCCGTTGACACGCCACGGCGCGAGCAGCCCCAGCGCGAACTGGACGCCATCGGGCAGCGCGGTGGATTTGCTGGTGTCGATCGAGGCGAACGTCTTGCTGGTGGTCACCGATCCCGCCTTCACCATCTTGGCCTCAAGCGATCCCTCGGTTTGTTGCTGGTACAGCTTCCCCTCAGAGGCGACAACCGCCAGCTCGGCGCCGGCCTGCTTCACCTCTTCGGGAATGGCGTCCATGTCGACACCGACGAGGCTGAGCGAGGTCAGATAGGCATTCGCCTGCAACACCGCCCGGGCTTTCTTGTCATCTGGAGCCCACGAAGCCCCGAGGATGGCGTCAACGTCCGCCACGGTGATGTAGGTAGCCATCAGGCCTCCGCTTGAATGAGTGGGGCCGAAGCCCCGGGTGTTACTGGTTGGCCTTCAGCAGCGCGAGCAGCTCAGGCTTAGAGTCGTTGACCTTGTAGGTCACGCCCTTGGCATCGAGTTGCTCCTTGATCTGCACGACAGTCAGCTCGTCGAGCGGGTCGGTCGCATTGGCCAAGCGATTTTTCTCTGCCTGCGCCAGCAAGTCATCGACCTGCTTCTGCAGCTCTTCGGACTTGCTCACGGCTGCATCGCGATCGCTTACCAAGCGCTGCATGCCCGACTGAATGCCGGACAGGGTCTGATACAGGCGCATCGCGGGGCCGTCGCCTTCAACAGGGTTCAGCACGCCAGCTTCAAGGCCAGCAGCCAGCGCGTTTACGGCGTCGAGCTGCAGGGCCTCGCGGGACGGTTCAGCACCACCGCCACTGTTACGGCCGCCACCTTCTGCGGTGCGCGATCGAGCATGGTCTACGCCACCGGTTTCGCCGACTGTCTGCGGGCCGACAGTGATCTCGCCTTCATTACCCGAAAAGCCCCAGCGGGCTTTAATGTTCGGGTCGATGTGGTTGTCTTTTTTTACGGTCATGGGTTTCTCCTGGATCAGTGCTGCGCGGCGGGCAACTCACCCGCCGCGCGCTTGGTTACGGCGTTGGCGCAGTAACGAGGGAGGTGATGAACGCCATAGGCACCTGCTTGCGAGCGAACTTGCGCTCCCAGTTGGTGGCCAGCGCCAGGTCCGCCCAGTTCGCCGAGATCGGGCGAGTGGTGGTCGGGGTGCCGGTGATGGTGGTGCTGGTGAAAGAGAAGCCCAATGGGTGCACAACGAAGTTGCGACGAGTCCACAGGGTTTCCGCGCCGCCACCGTTACCGCGATCAGGCGTGCGGTCGTATTCCAGGCCGTCTTCGCCTTCTGGCTGCTGCTCGGCGAAGCCGATGGCGCCCGGGCCGAAGATGATCGACAGGTACTTAGCGGTTGGACCGGTGCCGATCACAGGCAGACCGTCGTCCAGAACAACCGGCATGCCTTGGAAGCGACCGAACTCAGGGGTTTGGTCTGCCATCGGAGTGAAGTCGATCTGGTTCTGAATCGACAGCTCGGTGTGAACTGCCGAGTGCATGGCGATGACGCTCAGGCCGCCCAGTTGGCCGGTGTAGTCGCCCATGGTGCCCTTGGCGCGGATCACTGCGGCCGGGTTGATGATGCCGCCAGCGTCTACGACCATGTCGCCGCCATTGGAGGCGATGTTGTCGTTGTAGATGCCCACTGCGGTGGCAATGGTGCGGCGCTGGGCCACTCGCTGCCAGTAGGAGATCAGGCGACCTGCCACGAACTCCAGCGGGTCTTGCTTGGTGATGTTCTTCACCAGGTTCATGCAGTTCCAGCCTTCGTTGAGGTACGCGGCGCGCGCCTGCATGGAAGCGCTGGTCACCGACAGCGGCACCGCGATGTCGGTGTAG
>NZ_JAGYHF010000015.1 GCF_018336155.1 Pseudomonas rustica
GCTTTTGGTCCCACCCACCCCTTCGAGTCCTACCATACAAGCGGGCTTGCTCGCGATGGCGGTGTGTCAGGCAACATATCTGTTGAATGATCGACCGCTATCGCGAGCAGGCTCACTCCTACAAGGGATTTGTGTTGGGCTCAGGGCTTGCGCTCCAGTCGGGTGAGAATCCGGTCCAGCGCATTGGCAAACGCCTGCTTCTCGCGATCGCCAAATGGTGCCGGGCCGCCGCTCATCTGGCCTTGTTCGCGCAGATCGGTGAACAGGTTGCGCACCGCCAATCGCTCGCCCATGTTCTGCGCATCGAACTCCTTGCCGCGCGGATCCAGCGCCGCCACGCCCTTCTTCACCAGCCGATCGGCCAGCGGGATATCGCTGCAAATCACCAGCTCCCCCGGCACCGCGTGCTCGACCAGATAATCATCCGCCGCATCCGGCCCGCTCGGCACCACGATCAGTTTGACGATGGCCAGCCCCGGCTTGATCTGCGGCTGCCCGGCCACCAGCACCACTTCGTACTGGCGCTTGAGCGCAAATTTCACCACCAGATCCTTCGCCGCCCGTGGGCAAGCGTCGGCATCGATCCATACACGCATTTTGTTTACCTCATAAAGCAAAAGATCGCAGCCTGCGGCAGCTCCTACAGAGTGCTCGTCGCGCCGCAATATTGCGACATGCGCGGCCCCTGTAGGAGCTGCCGAAGGCTGCGATCTTTTAAGGGATCACCCAATCAAGCAGCCGAAATCCGCTTCTTCTCAGCCACCCAACTACGCCCATACAACACAACAATCGCCAGAATCGCCACCGCTTGCGCCGTCAACGAATACGCATCGGCATGAATCCCCAACCAGTCAAACTCAAAGAACGCCACCGGCCGCGTGCCGAAGATCCCGGCCTCCTGCAACGCCTTCACGCCATGCCCGGCAAACACCACCGACAGCGCGCAGAGCAGTGCCGCGTTGATGCTGAAGAACAACGTCAGCGGCAGTTTCGCCGAACCGCGCAGGATCACCCATGCCAGACCGACCAGCAGCACCAGCGCCGTCGCACCACCGGCGAGTACCGCGTCATGCCCGGCCGGGCCTGCCTGCAGCCACAGGGTTTCGTAAAACAGGATCACTTCGAACAACTCGCGATACACCGAGAAGAACGCGAGGATCGCAAAACCAAACCGCCCGCCACCGCCGACCAGACTGCTCTTGATGTAATCCTGCCAGGCTGCAGCGTGGCGACGATCGTGCATCCACACGCCCAGCCACAGCACCATGACGCTGGCGAACAGCGCCGTCGCGCCCTCGAGCAATTCACGCTGCGAACCGCTGACATCGATCACGTAAGCCGCCAACGCCCAGGTGCCGAGGCCGGCCAGCAGCGCCAAGCCCCAACCGACGTTAACGCTGCGCACCGCCGACTGCTGGCCGGTGTTGCGCAGGAAGGCCAGAATCGCCGCCAGCACCAGAATCGCTTCCAGGCCTTCGCGCAGCAGAATCAGCAAACCGGAGATGTAGCTCAGCGACCAGCTCAAACCATCGCTGCCAAGCAGCCCGGCGGACTCCTTCAGCTTGGCCTTAGCCGCGTCCAGACGCTGCTCGGCCTGTGCGACCGGCAAACCGTCCTGCAACGACTGACGATAAGCCATCAGCGATTTTTCAGTGTCCTTGCGTACGTTGGCGTCGACGTTATCCAGCGAACTCTCAACCAGCTCGAAACCTTCCAGATACGCCGCCACTGACAGGTCGTAAGCCTGATCGTGTTCACCGGCGCGGTACGCCGCCAGACTCTTGTCCAGCGTCGCCGCGGTGTAGTCGAGCAACTGCGCCGGGCCGCGTTTAACCTGCGGCGGTTGCGCTCGCTGCGCACGGAAAGTCGCCGCCGCTTGCGGGCCTTCAGCGCCCTGCACTTCGGCCGGGGTCTGGCGCGCCAGATCGGCGATGTTGTAGGTTTTCTCGGATTGAGCGGCCGCTGCATCGGCGCTGAAGCCGGCAATGTAAGTGGCCAGATCCCAACGCTGGCGATCGTCGAGCTGATCGGCGAACGCTGGCATGTCGGTACCTTCGACGCCTTGGCCGAGGGTGCTGTAAATCGCGTACAGGCTCAGGTGATCCATCCGCGCCGCCTCACGCAGATTGGCCGGCGCCGGCGACATGCCGACACCCGCCGGGCCATCGCCGAGGCCGGTATCGCCGTGACACACCGAGCAGTTCTGCGCATACAACGGCGCGCCACGGGTCGGATCCGGGGTGATGATCGGCGCCTGACTGACTTCATACGCCACGGCCAGTTTCGCACCCAGTTGCCGCGCCTGACGGGCGACTTCAGCGCCGTCCTGCTTCGCGGTGATGGCCGCACGCAACGCGGCGACGCCCTGCTCCAACGCAGCCTTTTCAGGCTTGGCCGGCATGTCGGCGATCAAGCCTTGCAGCGCTTGGGTGAATTCCAGCTGCTCGCGGTATTCGGCGTCATCGACAACTGTGCCCGCCTCGACCGTCGGCGGGTAATCCGCGCTGATGTAATCGAGCAGGTGCAGCGCTTGTGGCGCGCCTTCCACGGTATCGGCCAGCAGATTGAAGCTGCTCAGGGCAAACAAAGGGAACAGCAGCCAGGCCAGAAATCGGGACGAGGCAGTCATGAAGGAGTCTCAAGGGGAAATACAGAGTTACATATTGTTCACTCCGGCGCCATTTCCCTCAAGCTTTGTCGGTGTTTGATATGTTTCAGCGCTGAATTCGATGACCACTTCCGGGCGCAAACCGCCCCTATAATGCGTCACCTCCCAGCCTTTGCCGTTCAAGGAAGAACCCGTCTCCATGCGCCATTGCCTGCCGTTCTTCCTGCTGCTCAGCGCCATCGTGCAACTGAGCGGGTGCGCCGCTTACCGCAATTACGATGAGGAAATGCAGCAAACCATCGACCAGATGGCCAAGGGCGACCTCAACGAAGCGCTGTACGTGCTGAAGGTCAACAATCCCTGGGAAGACAAGGATCTGCTGTATTACCTGGAGCGAGGCGCGATTCTCAGCGCTGGCACCGCCCTGCCAAAAAGTCAGGAAGCCTGGCGCACCGCTGAGCAGATGATTATCCAGCGTGAAGACGCCGTGCCCTCCGCGCCCATGAAACTGTTGACCCGTTTCGGCAATGAAATGGGCACGATGCTGGTCAACGACAAGCTACTGCGCTACGAAGGCTACGACTACGAAAAGGTCATGCTGACCACCGAGATGGCCCTCAATCAATTGGCAGACACCGATTTCGACGGGGCCCGCGCCGACATCAAGAAAACCCACGAACGCGAAACCCTGATTGCCCGCCAGCGCGAACGGCAATACGAAGAGGCTGAAGAGCAAGCCAAGCAGCAAGGGATCAAGCTGCATTACAAAGACCTGCAAGGCTACCCGGTCGCCGTCCTCGACGCCCCACAGGTCATCGAGCTGAAGAACGGTTACCAAAGTGCGTTCAGCCATTATCTGGCCGGTTTCACCTATGAAGCCTTGGGCGAACGCACGCTCGCGGCGCCGGGTTATCGTCAGGCGATCGAGTTGCGGCCGGGCGTGCCCTTCCTCGAAAGCGCGTTGCGCAATCTCGACAAGCCCGGGCCGGACGATGATGAAAGCGAAGTTCTGATCGTGGTGCAGAGCGGTTTCGCCCCGGCGCGCAGCTCGGTGCAAGTGCCGATTCCGGTGCGCCTCAACGATAACCTGACGATAGTTGCGCCGATCTCGTTTCCGGTGATGCTCCCCGACACCCTCACGCCGCCCCTGACGCATATCGTCGTCGACGGTAAACAGCAGAAACTGACGATGATCAACAGCGTTACCGACATGGCCATGCGTACCTTGCGCGATGACATGCCGCAGATCATTTCGCGGGCGATGTTCCGCGCCAACATGGCCGCCATCGGCCAGGCGGAAAAGAACGAGCGCGATCCTTCCAAGGCTTCGCTGGTAGTCACCGATCCCGACCCTTTCGAAGAGGCTGACACGCGCACCTGGCGCACCCTGCCGGACAAAACCCTGGTCGCCCGGCTGCGCCTGAAAAAAGGCCTGCACCGCGTGCGTTTTCCCTACGAAGGTGCGGAGGGCGGCCTGACCGTGCGCATCGACCAAAGCCACCAGCTATTGAGCCTGCGGGTCTTTTTGTATCAGGGCTTTTTCATCGGATCGTCGTGGCTGTTCCCCGAAACACCGGCAGCGGCCGTAATGGCACCTGACTGACATATGCAATTAAAAAGCTATCACATGGCCATCATCCCGCGCTTATAATGCCGCGCCTTCGCTATGGCGAAACGGCATTAAAGCTCCTCTGGTTATGAGGAATTGGCAGGAGGCCAGCGCCACTGTCGATCGGTCACAACAGCCCGACCAGCACACGCGGCTGCATTTATCTGCACTCAGGGAAGACGTCACCCCATGGCATTCCGCGCCCCCACTTTGATCGCGCTCAGCGCCGTCACTCTGCTGTCCGGCTGTTCGGCCTTTCGCAATTACGATTCGGAACTGGCCCAGACCAACCAGCAACTGGCCTCCGGCAACGTCGACGCGGCGCTGACCCTGCTGGAAAAGAACAACTCCAGCGCGGACAAAGACCTGCTCTATTACTTCGAGAAAGGTGAGTTGTTGCGCGCCAAGGGCGACCTGTCCGGCAGCCAGAACGCCTGGACCAGCGCCGATGTGGTGGTCGGTCAGTGGGAAGATTCGGTCAAGCTCGACACCGGCAAGTACCTGGCCCAGTTCGGCAGCTTCATCGTCAACGACAAGGTGCGTCGCTACGAAGGCTACGACTACGAAAAAGTCATGCTGACCACGCAGATGGCCCTGAACCTGTTGGCGGTCAACGATTTCGACGGCGCCCGCACCGCGATCAAAAAGACTCACGAACGTGAAGCGGTGATCGCCGACCTGCGCGACAAGGAATACCTCAAGAGCGAAGAAGAGGCCGAGAAAGAAGGCGTCAAGACGCAGTACAAAGACCTGCAGGGTTACCCGGTCGCCAGCCTCGACGCGCCGGAAGTGGTCGGCCTGAAAAACAGCTATCAGAGTGCGTTCAGCCACTACCTGGCCGGCTACGTTTACGAAGCGCTGGGCGAAAAAGACCTCGCCGCGCCGGGCTACCGCAAAGCCGCCGAACTGCGCCCGAACACGCCACTGCTGGAACAAGCGCTGATCGACCTCGACAAGCCGTCGAAGTCCGATGACAGCGACATCCTGATCGTGGTGCAAAGCGGTCTGGCCCCGGCGCGTGATTCGATCCGCATTCCGCTGCCATTGCCGATTGCCAACAACGTGGTGATCACCCCGCTGTCGTTCCCGATCATCAAAGCGGATACCTCCACTGCGACTTTTGCGCAGATCGGCGTCGACGGTCAGCAAGTGAATCTGACCGCACTCAACAGCACCACCGCCATGTCCCGCCGCGCCCTGCGTGATGACATGCCGGGCATCATCGTACGCACCACCGTGCGCGCGATCACCAAAGGTGTGGCGCAAAAGAAACTCAACGAAACCAGCCCGCTGGCCGGTCTCGCCGTGGGTATTTCTTCAGCTGTGCTCGAAGGTGCCGATACCCGTACGTGGCGCACCCTGCCGGACAACACCCAGGTGGTGCGTCTGCGCTTGAAGAAAGGTGAGCATCAGGTCACCCTGCCGAGCGCCGTCGGCGGCTCGGTGGTCAAGGTCACCATCGATCAGCGTTATCAAGTGATCAGCCTGCGCGCCGTCGGCAACCAGGTGTTCGCCGGCGGTATCGCCGCCCACGTGATGCCGAGCGCCAGCGCGACCAACGTCGCCAGCCTCAAACAACCTTAAGAACGGAGTCTTTGCATGCGCTTCAAACTCATCGCCGTCGCCGCCCTCGCCTTGCTGGCCAGCGGCTGCGCCACCCCGCCACCGCCTGAGCCGGGCAGCGCCGCGAGCAAAGTCGTGGCCATGGGCCCGCAGAAACACATCGTCGTCGGCGCCATGCGCGTCGCCCGCGAAAACGGTTTCATGACGGTCAATGTGCAGTTGAGCAACACCCTCAACAGCAACAAGATTTTCTACTACCGCTTCGCCTGGCTCGGTGCGGAAGGTTTCCCGATCGCCGAAGAAGAAGTCTGGAAAAGCCAAATGATGTACGGCGCCCAGACCAGCTTCATTCAGGGCATCGCCCCGACCCCGAAAGCCGTGGACTTCCGTCTGGAAATCAAGACGCCGTAAGCCCGCCACCCTATTCCTGATTTAGAGAGCACTCCCATGTTTGCACGCTTTTCCTGCATCGCCGTCATCGCCCTGCTGGCCTCCGGTTGCGCCAATACTTCGCCGACCCTGGGCAGCAAGAACATCAGCTACGGCGACACCAAAGCGGTTGAAACCGTGACCAACGAATTCGGTTCGACCGACCTGCAAATGATCGCCGAATCGATGACCCGCTCGCTGGCCCAGTCCGGCATCCTGCAGGGCCGTCCGGTGGTTCAGGTCTACGACGTGAAGAACAAGACCAGCGAGTACATCGACACCCGCGAAATCACCACCAGCATCAAGACTCAGCTGATGAAGACCGGCGTAGCCCGCTTCGCCAGCGACAACAATGCGATGCAGAGCCAGGTTGACCAGCTCAAGCTGCAAAACCAGAGCGGTCTGTACAAGAAGAGCACCGTGGCCAAGACTGGCAACATGGTTGCCGCCAAGTACCGCATCGAAGGTTCGATCAGCTCGATCGTCAAGCGCAGCAGCGACTACAAGGACGTCTTCTACAAATTCAGCCTGCAATTGATCGACGTTGAAAGCGGTCTGGCCGAGTGGATGGACGAAAAAGAGATTCGCAAAACCACGGAGCGTTAATTGATGCGCGCATGGATTGGCATGATGGCCCTGGCTTGCGCGTTCAGCGTGCAAGCGGCCCCGAAAGTCGCGGTAACGGATCTGGCGTATCAGGAACGCGTGGAGCAATACATCCACATCGTTTCGGCGCAGAGCAGCCACCGCGAGGGTTACTACAGCGCGAGCGGCTCTTCGAGCTACAACGAGATCGAAGCGAGCACCAGCTACATCGAACAAGGCGAGCTGCGTAAATTCACCGGCGACATCAAGGGTGAAATTCTGCGTACCGGCATGTTCCAGCTGGTGCAGGGCACGCCGTACACCGCGTCGTCCAAGGGTGACGTCTACGACGTGATCAAGCGGATCAAGGCCGGCAACTTCAAGGGCGCCGACTACGTGCTGTTCGGTACCGTGTCGGACATCGACTTCACCCAGGACATCAACGAACTGGCGAACACCGACAGCTATTCGGCGGTGCTGGCTTTGACGTTGGTGGCGGATTTCAGCCTGATCAATACCAAGACTTTCGAGATCACTTCGGCCTTCACAGCGATGGGCGAAGCGCAGGACACCAAACTGGTGAACCACCGCGACATCAAGATCTCGCTGAACCGCCCACGGGTGGTGCGTGACGTGTCGAAGGCGCTGGGTGAGGACGTGGCCGGGCAACTGAGCATGCAGCTCGGTGGTGGCGACGGTTATGAACAGCCGCGTGAAGCACCGCAGCGCAACAATTTACCGCGTGATACCGCGCCGGTGATCCTGCGCTGATTAATTTGGAGAAATGCTTCCCTGTGGCGAGGGGATTTATCCCCGTTGGGCTGCGCAGCGGCCCCCTCTTTTAAGATCAAGAGGGCCCGCTGCGCGAGCCAACGGGGATAAATCCCCTCGCCACAAAAGCTCACTCGCCAGACCGGGCAATAAAAAAGGCGACCTCTTGAGGTCGCCTTTTTTGTGCCCGAGCGCTTTACGCCGCTGCTTTGCGCAGCGTCGCCATAAACGCCGCCGCGCCGATGAACAGCCCGGCAAACGTGCGGTTCATGCGTTTCTGCTGCTGCGGTGTGCGCAACAGGCGCAGCACCTTCGACGCCAGACCGGTGTAACCCGCCATCACGATCAGGTCGACGCAGACCATCGTCACGCCAATCACCACGTACTGAATCAGCAGCGGCGCATGCGGATTGATGAACTGCGGCAGCACCGCGAGCATGAACACCAGGGCCTTGGGGTTGCTGATGTTCACCAGAAAGCCTCGGAACACCAATGCCAGCGGCTTGCCGATCGGACGCACCGCTGCGTCATCGCTCATGTCCATGGGCTGCGCGCGCCATTGCTTGATCGCCAGATACACGAGGTAAGCGACACCAAACCATTTGATCGCGTGGAAGGCTGTGGCCGAAGCAGTCAGAATCGCGCCCACACCGGCGCCGACAATCGCGATCTGCACGGCCAGACCGATTTGCAGGCCGAGCGCGTTCCAGTAACCACGCCAGAAACCGTATTGCAGACCGCTGGACATCGACGCAATGGCGCCAGCACCCGGGGACAGACTGATCACCCAGCAGGCGGCAAAAAACGCCAGCCATGTTTGAAGCTCCATCGCACACCTCGCATCTGAATCGTGACAGACGCTCAAGCTAATGCGGTTTGGGGCTAAAAGCAAAAGATCGCAGCCTCCGGCAGCTCCTACATTGGAATGCGATCCCTGTAGGAGCTGCCGCAGGCTGCGATCTTTTGATCTTGCTTGAACCCCTACTTCTCAAACCCGCTAGACGGAAACACATCCGTCCCGCGCCAACGCCGCACAGAGCGCTGGAAGAACAAACTGTTCGGTACCTGCACCATCGCGCTGCCAGTCCCCAACTCTTCCGCCTCGATCAGCGTGGTGTAGAGCAGATTGATCGCCACCACCCGCCCCTTCACCCCAGGCTTGTCCGTGGTATCCACCAACTCAACGATATCCCCCAGCCGAAACGGCCCGACCGTGAAGATCAGAATCGCGCAGAGCAGGTTCGACAGCACACTCCACATCGCAAAGAACGCGACCGCCGCCACCGCAACGAAACCCGACAGCGCCGTCCACAACACCGTGGCCGAGACACCGAGGCGCTCCAAGACGAAGATCAGCGCGCTGCCCATGATCAGCCAGCGCAACACGCCGCGCAGCGGCATCAGCAACTGCGGCGGGAACGGATAGCGCTCGCCCAGTCGGGTCAGGCCTTTGGCAACGAAGCGCTGGGTGAGATAGCCGGCGAGCAGGATCAGCAGAATCTGCACGGTGAACCAGATCGGCTCGACCCACACCGCCGGCAGCGGCAGCTTGAACGCTTCCATCAGGACAGCGCCTCCAGCTCCGCCTGCATGCTTTCCAGCACTTCGAGGGCTTCCATCCACGCCTCTTCCAGCTCGCCTTCGCGAACCTTCAGTTTGGCCTGTTCGGCGAGCAGATCACGCAATTCGTTCTTGCGCGCCGGCTCGTAAATGTCGCTGTCGCCGAGGCTGGCGTCGACCTTGGCGAGCTTCTCGTGGAGCTTGCCCAGTTCAGCTTCAAGCTTGTCAGCTTCACGCTTGTGCGGTGCCAGTTGCTGACGCAGAGCAGCGGCAGCCTGACGCTGAGCCTTCTTGTCGGTCTTGTCCGGGTTGACCGGAGTGTTGCTGACCGGCGCGTTGCGCTGACGGTATTCCACCAGCCAGCGCGCATAGTCTTCGAGGTCGCCATCGAATTCTTCGACCTTGCCGTCCGCGACCAGGTAGAAGTTATCGGTGGTGCTCTTGAGCAAGTGCCGATCGTGAGATACCACCAATACCGCGCCGCTGAATTCCTGCAGCGCCATGGTCAGCGCCAGGCGCATTTCCAGGTCGAGGTGGTTGGTCGGTTCGTCGAGCAGCAGCAGGTTCGGGCGTTCCCAGGCGATCAACGCCAAAGCCAGACGTGCCTTTTCGCCACCGGAGAAATTCAGCACCGGCTCATCAATGCGCGCGCCACGGAAGTCGAAACCGCCGAGGAAGTCGCGCAGGGTCTGCTCGCGTTCGCTCGGCGCCAGACGCTGCATGTGCAGCAACGGGCTAGCCTTGGAGTCCAGCGAGTCGAGCTGATGCTGGGCGAAGTAGCCGACCACGGTGTTTTCACCACGGGTCAGGCGCCCGGCGATCGGCGATAGCTCACCGGCGAGGTTCTTGATCAGCGTCGATTTACCCGCGCCGTTCGGCCCGAGCAGGCCAATCCGTGCACCCGGGGTCAGTTGCAGCTTGACCTTCTCGAGGATGGTTTTGTCGCCGTAACCCAGACGCGCATCGGACAGGTCGATCAGAGGGCTGGAGATTTTCGTCGACTCGCGGAAGACAAAGTCGAACGGCGAATCGACGTGAGCTGCCGACAACTCTTCCATCCGCTCCAGGGCCTTGATCCGGCTCTGCGCCTGACGGGCCTTGGTGGCTTGCGCCTTGAAGCGGGCGATGTAGCTTTCCATGTGCGCACGTTGCGCCTGCTGCTTCTCGTAGGCCTGCTGCTGCTGGGCCAGACGCTCGGCACGGGCGCGCTCGAACGCGGTGTAGCCACCACGGTAGAGGGTGATCTTGCGCTGATCGACATGCGCGACGTGATCGACGACTTCGTCGAGGAAATCACGGTCGTGGGAAATCAGCAGCAAAGTGCCCGGGTAGTTTTTCAGCCACTCTTCGAGCCAGATGATGGCGTCCAGGTCCAAGTGGTTGGTCGGTTCGTCGAGCAGCAACAAATCCGACGGGCACATCAGCGCTTGCGCCAGGTTCAGACGCATCCGCCAGCCACCGGAGAAATCCCCGACCTGACGATCCATCTGCTCGTTGGTGAAACCGAGACCGGCGAGCAACTTGCGCGCCCGCGCATCGGCGGTGTAACCGTCGGCGCTGTCGAGTTCCGAGTGCAGGCGGGCCTGAGCGGCACCGTCATGCGCGGCCTCGGCAGCGGCGAGGTCACGTTGCACCTCGCGTAGACGCAGGTCGCCATCGAGCACATAGTCGACGGCAAGGCGCTCGAGCGTCTCGATTTCCTGGCGCATGTGGGCGATGCGCCAGTCAGCCGGCAAGAAGCAATCACCCGAGTCGGGGTGCAGTTCGCCCCGAATCAAGGCGAACAGGCTCGATTTGCCGGCGCCGTTGGCACCGATGAGGCCGGCTTTGTGGCCGGCGTGCAGGGTCAGCTCGGCGTCTTCTAGCAGACGTTGCGGGCCACGCTGTAAAGTCAGGTTCTGAAGTCGGATCATAATGGCGGCGGAGTCTACCAGCTTCGCTCACAACTGGCGCGAGTAGCACGATGTCCTCTGACCTGTGGAGCTTTTCCCTTGCCACCTACGCCCGTCCGGGCGTGGAAGACGCCTGCCTGCAACTGCAAACGGCGGGCGCGAACGTGTGCCTGCTGTTGTGCGGTTTATGGCTGGAGCAACGCGGGGTGACCTGCGATGAACAACGCGTCAGCGAACTTCAGGCGCTCACCGAGCCTTGGGATATCGAAGTGGTGCAACCGCTGCGGACACTGCGTATGCAATGGAAAGCACGGGCGTTGGATGACGCGGTGTTGAAAGGCATGCGCGAGCAGATCAAATCACTTGAGCTGGAAGCTGAGCGAGCGTTGCTGTCACGGCTTGAAGGTGTGGCGCAGGAATGGACGCGAAACGATGCAGGTTCGATGACCTGGCTTGAAGGCTTGGCCGGCACGGCGGCCAACCCGAACCGCGACGCGCTGCAAGTGCTGCGCGTCGCGGCGACCGGCGTTTAGGAAGCGCTGGTTGGGTTGTTGCTGGTGCTCGACACAGCGGCTGGCGATGGCGCAGTCGATGGCGTCGAGGTCGTAGCGGCTGGAGCGGGTGCGGCTGGCGCAGCCGACGCTGCCGGTGCGGCAGGTTTGGCGGCTGGCGCGGTAGCCGGTTTGGCCGCAGCTGGTTTGGCAGCGGCTGGCTTTTTAACGGCCGGTTTTGCGGCAGGTTTCGCAGCTGGCTTGGCGGCTGCTTTTGCAGCAGCAGGCTTGGCAGCAGCAGTCGCTGGTTTGGCAGCAGCGGCCGGTTTAGCGGTTGGCTTGGCTGCCGGTTTGGCGGCGGCTTTCACGGCTGGTTTGGCAGCCGGTTTTGCAGCAGCTTTGGCTGGCGCTTTTGCCGCAGGTTTGGCTGCTGCTGGTTTAGCGGCAGTCTTGGCAGCGGGTTTTGCAGCGGCAGTTTTAGCAGCAGGTTTTGCCGCAGCTTTGGCAGTAGGTTTGGCGGCCGGTTTAGCAGCGGCGGTTTTCGCTGGAGCAGCTTTGGCAGCGGCTGGCTTCGCAGCTGGTTTAGCAGCAGCGGCACGGGTAGCCGGCTTGGCAGCGGCAGTCCGCGCAGCAGGTTTTGCCGCTGTGGTTTTAGCTGCTGGTTTTGCAGCGCTCGCCGCAGCAGGTTTTTTCGCAGCAGGTTTTGCAGCCGCTTTGGTAGCTGGTTTTGCAGCGGCTTTCACCGGTGCTTTTGCAGCAGGCTTGGCAGCGGATTTAGCAGCCGCTTTTGCAGCAGGCTTGGCCGCCGCAGTTTTCGCCGGAGCTTTGGCTGCAGCAGGTTTTGCAGCAGCTTTCTTCGCCGGTGCCGCCGCTGGTTTGGCCGAGCGAGTCGACAATACCTTGCCCACTGCTTCTTGAACGCGGCCAACACCCTGGGCCAGTTTCAGGCTTTCCTGGGCATCGCGCTTGAGTTGCAGAATGTAGCTGCGGGTGTCGGACTGACGATCCTTCAGCGCATCGAGCAGGTCTTCCAGTTCTTTCACTGCGCCTTTGGCTTTGGTCTGTGCCTTGGCTTTACCGGCAGTGGCTGCGTCCTGCAATTTGGTGCGGGATTTGTGCAGTTTTTCTTGCGCCTTGCCGCGTTGCTTTTCCAGCTTGGCGAGCAGTTTTTCAGCATCAGCCAAGGCTTGCGAGCAAGCGTTTTCCAAATGCTCGAGCAGGCTGCCCGAGAGTTGTTGGAGTAAGTGCAACGGAGTGTTTACAGGCTTCTTGGTGGCCGACATGGTTTACCTCCTGGCTGACGTGAGTGCGGCTCATACTAGACCTCTGCTGACACCGCCGCTAGGTCATGTTGACAGTATCGAAACAGTTGCGTTGCAACGAAGTGAAAATGTTCTGCACAAAGGCAAAAGCAGTTCACCGTTGCAGACGTTTGCGCTGGCATAATCCAGCGCAATTCAGGACGGAGCAGTGACCATGTCGCGCTACTTTTTTTTATCCCTCTGCGTGATCTTTTCTGCAGCCCACGCTGACGAAAAATCCACCGCGAACGATGCTCACGATCTGGCCTACAGCCTCGGTGCCAGCCTGGGCGAACGGCTGCGTCAGGAAGTCCCGCAGCTACAGATTCAGGCATTGGTCGAGGGCTTGCAGCAGGCGTATCAAGGCAAGCCGCTGGCGCTGAGTGAAGCGCGTATCGAACAGGTTCTGGCCGACCACGAAGCGCAAAATGCCGAGCACTCGACACAGCCTTCGAGCGATGCCGCGATGGAAAACGAACAGCGTTTTCTCACCGCTGAAAAAGCCAAACCGGGCGTGAAGGAATTGGCCGATGGCATCCTGCTGACCGAGCTCGCGCCAGGCACCGGCACCAAGGCCGGCCCGGATGGAAAAGTGCAGGTGTTGTATGTCGGTCGCTTGCCGGACGGCACCGTGTTCGATCAGAACACTCAGCCGCAATGGTTCAACCTCGACAGCGTGATCGCCGGCTGGCGCAGCGCTTTGCAAAACATGCCGGTGGGGGCGAAATGGCGTTTGGTGATTCCATCGGATCAGGCCTATGGCGCTGATGGTGCCGGCGACTTGATCGCACCGTTTACACCGCTGGTATTTGAAGTGGAGTTGCGCGGCGCGAGCAGTTGAGCAGGCAATAAAAAACGGTGCGCTTTGGGCGCACCGTTTTTTTGATCGGAGGAAAGAATCAGGCCTGAACCGGATCTTCTTCCTTGTGTGCTGTGTGCAGCACTTCGATCAGGCAGTCTTCGAGTTCGAAGCGCTCGTGCAGCAAACCACCGAGCTCCTTGAATTTCTCGGCAACGCATTTGCCTTCATCGCAAAGGTCATTGAACGCGAGCAGCTTCTCGGTGATCACGTCGATGCGCGGGTAGATTGTCTCGGCGAGCTCCAGACCGCGTTTGTCGTTGAACGCCTTGGCTTCGCCAGTCAGCTGTTCGTAGATTTCGAAGTGCCCGGCCGACACATAATCGACCAGCACGCCGCAGAATTCCTGCAAAGGCTTGCGGCTCTCGGACAGCGACTCAGGCTGTGCACCGAGATTGTCGTAGGCACCGATCAGATCTTCACGCTCTTGCAACCAGCGGTCGATCAGCAGATGAACTCCACCCCAACGTTCCTGAGCATTCTGACAACTTTCGAGCATGGCGATCTCTCTTCCCTTGTGGGTCATGCTGCTCTACACCCGCGCCTCTCTTCTGGTTTATCGCTTGGAGGGCGGCCGGGCAGAGCGTCATCGAGCAACATAATTCCAATGACACGTGCGGGCCAGATTATGCCCGCGCGCCTATGGCATCAAGGTACGCAGGAGATAAAGTTCATACAAGTGTTTAATCCCTGACCAGCCCTTGGTGCGACGCTTCGCCGCTGAGCGGTCGTTGCAGAGCGTTGCAGACCAGCCGCAGCAGTTGATAAAACGCCAGAATCGACACCCCGACAAAGAACAGCAAACTCCATTCCGGGATGCTCAAATCAAACAGCGTCCAGGAAATTTCGGCGCAATCGGCGCTGCCGTTAAACATCCGCAGTGTTGCGCACAGCCATGGCAAGCGGCTGAAAAGGGTCTCGGGATCGGGCGAACATTCCACCAGTTGCAACAGCGGATCACTCTGCAACAGCACCTGCCGCCAGGCCGCCGTCGTGCCCACCAGACAGGCACCCAGCGCCGCCAGCCAATAGAGCGACAGACCGACACGTTGCGGGCCATGTACCGCCGCCAAACCGCAGACGGCCGTCAGCAGCGTCAGGAACAAACGCTGCACCAGGCACAGGCTGCACGGCGCCAGCCCGATCGCGTATTCGAGGTAATAGGAAGCTCCCAGGGCAACGGCCCCCGCAGTGAAAGCCATGAAAAACAAGGAGCGTGAGCAGGCCAACGACATGGCTTTTCCGTAACAGTGGAGACAGGTAGTTACGGTAGAGGAAAGCGCGTAAGCCTTTCAAGGCAAGGGGCTGCCGACACTTCGGCAAAGGTGTAGGGAAAACCCGACAGGGCAGGAAGGAAATGAAGAAGGCGCTCGTAGGACTTTGCCTCTGGCGCCCATTTGCGGGGAATTATTCGGTCGGGAAACCTACACGAGGGAGCGAACTCCCTCGTCGATTCAGACGCGCGCCGGCACCGGCAATGGCGCAGCAAGCAGACGCTCATCGAGCAGGCCTAGGCCTTCCTGGAACAGCTGATTACTGCGATCGGTGTCGCCGAGCTGCGCCAGCAGACGCGCCAGCTCCGCACAGGTTTCCGGGTTGCGCTGCACGCGCAGGCTGCTTTCCAGATAGTCGCGCGCCTTGCCCCACAGACTGGTCTGCAGACACAGACGGCCGAGGGTCAGCAGCAAGCTCGGATCATTTGGATGTTCCTTGAGCCAGCCTTCAGCGGTCTGCAACTGACGCGCCGGATCGCTGCCGCGCACCAGACCATAGAGACGCGCCAGATGACTGTCGTACTGGCGCTTGAGCGCGGTGCGCAGCACTTCTTCCGCCTCGACCTGAGCGCCCAGCTGACGCAGTTGTTCGGCGTAGGCCAGCACCAGCGGCGCTTCTTGACGCTGAGCCGAAGTGAGTTGCTGCCACGCCCGCTGGAGCGACTGCAAACCCACGGTGCCGTTTTCTTCGCGGTGCGCAGCCAGCGAGAGGTTTTCACCCCAGGCACGACGCTCCAGTTCAGACAGTTCAGCCGGCGGCAGCACTTTGTCTTTGCGCAGCTCTGGCAGCAGGCGAATCACCGCCGACCAATCGCCGCGCTGCTGATGCAGGCGATGCAATTGGCGCAGGGTTTGCGCGTTGTGCGGATGGCGTTCGTGCATGGCTTGCAGGGTGACCAGCGCACCGTCGGTATCGCCGCGATCGGTCTGCAACTGCGCATGACTCAGGGCAATCGCCAGCTCGGCTTGCGGCTGACGCTCCAGTGCGCGCTCCAGCAGACGATCGCATTCTTCGTAATTGCCTTGCTCATTGGCCGCGCGGGCGGCACCGAGGTAGTACAGCAGTGGCTGACGCTCGGCCTCGGCGGCGCGAGAAAGATGCCGCTGCGCACTGGCCCAACGACCTTCGGCGAGATCCAGCTGACCGTGCTCGATCGCCACTTGCACACGACGGCTGCGATTGCGTCGCGACCAAGGATTGACCACACCGCTGGAAGCCATCACCAATTCAACCAAGGCCTTGATGCCCCAGATCAGCAGCCACAACACCGCGATCAGCCCGAGCGTTGCCCACAGGCTCGCTTCATAGCGGAAGCTCTTGTAGGCGATCAGCACGTAACCGGAATGCTGCGCCACCGCAAACCCCAGCGCTGCCGTCGCCGCGATCACCAGAAACACGATCACATACAGGCGTTTCATGGCGTGGCCTCCTGCGCAGCATTCGCGGCAGGTTTGGCGAACGGTTTCACCGATTCTTCAGCGTTGACGTTACGGCGTTCGAGATAGCCTTGCACTGCACTCAGGGTGCCGGTCATGTCCGGCGTGTTGACGGTGACCGGTTCTTTGCTCAGCTCGCCAACCTGTTCCAGCATGACTTTGCTTTGCGGGTTGTCCGGGTTGAAATTGCCTTTGAGCACATCGCGCGCTTCGGCCATGGCCTGAGTGTAAACCGGCGCCTGACCATTGAGGGCCGCCCACTGCGCCTGCTCCAACGCCAGGCTCAGGGCCAGACGCACTTGGCTCAGACTCTGCCCGGCCAGCAGCGGCCGCACGTTTTTATCCGCATTGAAATCGATGCGGATGTAACGCGAGACCTGATCCCACCACTGCGCCCAACGACTGGCGCCGTCACCGTCAGCGGTCAGACCCAGCAGCGATTCGCCGCGATCCTTGTACTCGGGCGCCAGCTCGGTGAGCCCGACCACCTGATCACGCAGTGCACCGATGCGCAGGAACAATCCGGTGCGATCCGGCTGCTCGGTGCTGCGCAGGGCGACGAGGGTTTTGGCCACTTGCTCGCGGGCCGCGAAGGCGCCCGGATCGTTCTGTTCGCGGAGGATTTCGTCGGCACCCTGCACCAGTGCCTGAGCGCTGCTGATGTCCTGCAACGCTGAAAGGCGCAGGCTGGCCAGACGCAGCAGATGCTCGGCCTCGGCCAGACGCCAGTCCTTGCGACTTGCGCCGAGGACGGTTTCCAGACGTTGATTGAGGCGCTGTTGATCGCCCTGAAGCTGCGTCACCAGACGCTGGCGTTCGGCAAGTTCGTCGGCGCCCGGCAACTGCGCAAGGCGTTCGGTCAGGCGTTGCTCGTTGAGCTTAAGGGTCTGCGCCTGATCGTTCAGCGCCTGCACTTCACCCGACTGCGCTTGCGTGTTGGTCTGCAGGTGACGCACCTGCCAGACACCCCAGCCACCGATCGCGACGCCGGCTGCGCCAAGCAACAGGGCGACGATGGCCAGTCCATTGCCTCGGCGCGGCTCTTTGGCCGGCGGTGGAGTTTCAACCTGAGCATCGATCACAGGCTGGACATCATCTTTAGGCAAGGCTGTTTCGCTCACGTATCCATCCTTTGCATTAGAGAACGGGCCCGGGATTTTCCCGTAACGCCGTCAGCAAAGCCGCGGCATTCGCGCCGCGGCAATCCACAACTGTTTGAGCCCCGGCGGCACGTGCCAGCTCGGCGACTCTCGGGCTTGGTACAAACAACGGCAATTGCGCAATTTCCGGCCAGGCATCGCCGGCCATTTCGCGCAGGTGCTCAAAACCCTGTCCACTGCTGACCACCAGCCCGTTCAAGCGTTCCGCTTGCAACCGCCGTGGCAGCTCTTTCGGCGCGTACGCTGGCAGGTCGCGTCGATACAATTCCAGATATTCGACACTAGCACCTAGCGCGCGCAGACGCTCGGCAAGCAGCTCGCGCCCGCCCTCGCCACGCAGGATCATCACCTGCGCGCCGGGCTGGCTGACCGCTTCACGCAGACGCGGCAATTGCAGCAAGGCTTCGCTGTCATCACCATCGTCCGGGAAGCTCACGTCGAGGCCATGCTCGCGCAGAATCTGTGCGGTCGCCGCGCCGACGCTGAACCAAGGCATCGTTAGCGCAGACGAATCGCCGAGCAGATCCAGCGCAATGCGTGCCGCCGGTTTGCTGACCACGATCACCGCGTTACAACTCTGCAAGCGCGCCATCGCCTGACGAATATTGTCAGAGACCGGCAGCGCAACAATGTCCAGAAGCGGCAAGCAGCTACTGAAAACACCCTGCGCCGCCAACGTCTCCGCCAGCGCCGCACAGTCTTCCGCAGGGCGCGTCAGCAGCAGGCGCCAAGCGGTCACTCGTGACCTGCCTCGCCATAGACTGCCTTGAGAATCTCGGCTGCGCCCTGGCTCAGCAAGTCTTCGGCGACCCGCACGCCCAACGCTTCGGCGTCGGCACGCGGTGCGCGAGCTTCAGCGCTGAGCAGCAAGCCACCGCTCGGCTCGCCGACCAGACCGCGCAACCACAACTGCTCGCCTTCCAGCACGGCGTAGCAGGCGATCGGCACTTGGCAGCCGCCATTCAGATGCTTGTTGAGGGCACGTTCGGCGGTCACGCGCGACGAGGTGTCGGCATGATGCAGCGGTGCGAGCAAGGCGTGGATTTCAGTGTCAGCGCTGCGGCATTCGATGCCGACCGCGCCCTGGCCACCGGCCGGCAGGCTGTCATCGACACTGATCGCCGAGGTAATGCGTTCTTCGAAACCGAGGCGGATCAAACCGGCCGCGGCGAGGATGATCGCGTCGTACTCACCGGCATCAAGCTTGGCCAGACGCGTGTTGACGTTACCGCGCAGGAAGCGGATTTGCAGATCCGGGCGACGCGTCAGCAATTGCGCCTGACGACGCAGGCTCGACGTGCCGACAATGGCGCCGGCAGGCAACGCATCGAGGCTGGCATAGGTGTTGGAAACGAAGGCATCGCGCGGGTCCTCGCGCTCGCAAATGCAGAACAGACCGAGGCCTTCAGGAAAGTCCATCGGCACGTCTTTCATCGAGTGGACGGCGATGTCGGCTTCGTTTTCGAGCAGCGCGGTTTCCAGTTCTTTGACGAACAGACCCTTGCCGCCGATTTTCGACAGTGGCGAATCGAGCAGCTTGTCGCCGCGACTGACCATGGGCACCAGCGTCACCAGCAGGCCCGGATGGGCCGCTTCCAGACGGGCTTTAACGTATTCGGCCTGCCAAAGGGCCAGCGCACTTTTACGGGTGGCGATGCGGATTTCGCGAGAGGACATGGATCAATCCGTACTGAATAGATACGGCGGATAATAACAGCTCAGCCAAATCCACTTTGACTTGAATCAGCCTCGGCGCGGCCTCCCTGGCCTGCCATGCCCGGTGAAAAGAACAGTGAGCCGCCGAAAAAGTCCGGCTTACAGGCCCTGCATCATTTTGCGTACGCCGGCCACGTGCCGACGACTGACGATCAGCGCATCACCATTGAGGCCTTTGAGGAACAGCTGGAAATGCCCCAGCGGCGTGCGTTGCAGACGTTCGATGCGGTCGCGGGCGACCAAGGCGTTGCGGTGGATCCGCACAAAGCGTTCGCCGAATTCATCTTCGAGAGCCTTGAGCGGCTCATCAAGCAGCACTTCGCCGGCCTCGTGGCGCAAGGTCACGTATTTGTGGTCGGCAATGAAATAGACCACCTGATCCAGCGGGATCAGTTCGATGCCTTTGCGGGTGCGGGCGCTGATGTGGCTGCGCGGGCCGGTGCCACTTTCGGCAGCGGGACGGGTCAGGGCCGAGAGTTGCGCCCGGTTGAGACGTTCTGCCCGTTTCAGGGCGTCATGCAGATGTTCAGTTCGCACGGGTTTCACCACATAGCCCACGGCGCTGGCCTGCAGGGCTTCCACGGCAAATTCATCGGGGCTGGTGCAAAACACCACGGCGGGCGGCGTTTCTCGTTCGCACAGACGGGCAGCGACTTGCAGGCCATCTAGGCCTGGCATGCGGATATCGAGCAAGACGATATCCGGCTTGTGGCTGTCGATCAATGCCAACGCCTCCTCGCCATTCGTGGCGCTGGGCTCCAGAACTGTATAACCCTCGAGCTCGCTCACCATTCGGCTGAGGCGCTCGCGAGCCAGTGGTTCGTCATCAACGATCAGGACATTCATATTGCGCTGGATTCCTGCGTGAGTCTCGCACAAGGATAGCGTAGACAGGTGAAGTGACGTCCGTCACCGCGATCCACGCTAAGACTAGCCCGAGCGCCAAAAAGTGCCGTACGTCGGCCAGCAATATTTGCCAGAGTCCGCGTCGTACCGCTCAAAGCCCGCTGTTTCTCGCGTTTTTCGCAGGGATTGCCGAAGGACAATTACACCCACCCCCTCTTCTTATAGTCGGCGGCCAGACCTTTGCGCGATCCAAAGTCGCGCCGACCCTTATGTCCTACTGTAGACGCTCGTCGGGCCGATATTGCTCAATCGAAAAATATCCTTACGCAAATCCCCCGGGAGCAGTGCCGACTATGGCCGGTTCGATGAGAAAAAAACGTATCGACCAGTGTCAACGACAGGATTGGCAACCCTGTTATTATCCGCGCCAGCGTTTCACGCCTTTTTTCTTCAAGCCGATACGAGCGAATTCATGAGCACTGACAAGACCAATCAGTCCTGGGGCGGCCGCTTCAGTGAACCCGTCGACGCCTTCGTCGCCCGCTTCACCGCCTCCGTCACTTTCGACCAGCGCCTGTATCGCCACGACATCATGGGCTCGATCGCCCACGCCACCATGCTGGCCAAGGTCGGCGTGCTGACCGATGCCGAGCGCGACAGCATCATCGACGGCCTGAACACCATTCAGGGCGAAATCGAAGCCGGCCAGTTCGACTGGCGCATCGACCTCGAAGACGTGCACATGAACATCGAAGCACGCCTGACCGATCGCATCGGCGTCACCGGTAAAAAATTGCACACCGGGCGTAGCCGTAACGACCAGGTCGCCACCGACATCCGCCTGTGGCTGCGTGACGAGATCGACCTGATCCTCGCCGAAATCACCCGCCTGCAAAAAGGCCTGCTGGAGCAAGCAGAGCGCGAAGCCGCAAGCATCATGCCCGGCTTCACTCACCTGCAGACCGCGCAGCCAGTGACCTTCGGGCACCACATGCTGGCCTGGTTCGAAATGCTCAGCCGCGATTACGAGCGTCTGGTCGACTGCCGCAAGCGCACCAACCGCATGCCGCTGGGCAGCGCTGCGCTGGCAGGCACCACCTACCCGATCGACCGCGAATACACCGCACAACTGCTCGGTTTCGACGCCGTCGGCGGCAACTCGTTGGACAACGTTTCCGATCGCGACTTCGCCATCGAATTCTGCTCGGCCGCGAGTATCGCGATGATGCACTTGTCGCGTTTCTCCGAAGAGCTGGTGCTCTGGACCAGCGCGCAGTTCCAGTTCATCGATCTGCCGGATCGTTTCTGCACCGGCAGCTCGATCATGCCGCAAAAGAAAAACCCTGACGTGCCAGAACTGGTGCGTGGCAAGACCGGCCGTGTGTTCGGTGCCTTGATGGGCCTGCTGACCTTGATGAAAGGCCAGCCGCTGGCCTACAACAAAGACAACCAGGAAGACAAAGAGCCGCTGTTCGACGCCGCCGACACCCTGCGCGACTCGCTGCGCGCCTTTGCCGACATGATCCCGGCGATCAAACCGAAGCACGCGATCATGCGTGAAGCGGCGCTGCGTGGTTTCTCCACCGCGACCGACCTGGCGGATTATCTGGTGCGTCGTGGCCTGCCGTTCCGTGATTGCCACGAGATCGTTGGTCATGCGGTGAAATACGGCGTGGACACTGGCAAGGATCTGGCCGAGATGAGCCTGGAAGAACTGCGTCAGTTCAGCGATCAGATCGAGCAGGATGTGTTTGCCGTGCTGACCCTGGAAGGCTCGGTGAATGCCCGTGACCATATCGGCGGGACTGCGCCGGCGCAGGTCAAGGCTGCTGTAGTTCGCGGTCAGGCGCTGATCGCCAGCCGCTAAAAGAAAAAGCTTCGCGAGCAAGCCCGCTCCCACAGGGGATTTATGTCGATCACAGATTCTGTGTACAACATAAATCCAAATGTGGGAGCGGGCTTGCTCGCGAAGGCGTCCTTCACAACACTACAAATCTCACTTCTTGGCAGCGATCATCGCCAAAAACGCTGGCATCGCCGCTTCTTTGTCCGCCGCAATCTTCTGCACATGCGGATTCTGCTCAAGCCGCTCCAGCAGCGCCTTCGCCTGCGGCATCTCCGCCAGCAAATCGATCCCGAACAGTTTATGCCCGACCGCACAGGCCAGCGGCACGCTGTAGAGGAAGTACAAATCGGCAATGCTCAGACTGTCGCCCGCCACGTACGGGGCGAATTTGCCGTGACGGCCCAGTGCGGCAAAACCCAATAGCAATTCAGACTTGGTCTTTTCCTTGATCGCGTCCGGCATGGTCATGCCGAAGAACGCTTCGCCGTAGCAGGCGCGGCCCGGCAATTCGATGTACAGCTCGATTTCCTTGGCAATCGCCAGCACTTGCGCACGTTCGAACGGATCGCTCGGCAGCAGCGGTGTGCCTTTTTGGGTCAGTTCGAGGTATTCGAGGATGATCGCGGTTTCGTTGATGAAACCGGCGTCCACGCCCAGCACCGGGACTTTGCCGCGCGGGCTGATAGCCAGTGATTCCGGGGTTGGCGTCGGGTAGAAGGTGACCTCTTCGAACGGCAGGCCTTTTTCCAGCAGCGCCAGTTTGACCATGTTGTAGTAGTTGCTGACTGAGAATCCGTAGAGCTTGAGCATCACATAGCCTCCAGGCCGTGCGGGGTGGGCAGTGCCTGTTTATAGATCGCTCAGGCCAATCCCGCCAGCAGCATCACGCCGCTGAATGCGGGTAAACTGGCGCCTTTCCTTGAGGAGCCTGCCATGAGCGAGCCGACAGACATCGACAATGACAACGACGAAGAAGAGTTCACCGAAGCGACGTTGATCGAAGCCATCGAAAACCAGATCGAAAGCGACAACCCGCCGGCCGCCAAAGCGACGTTCAACAAACTGACCCTGGTCGGCGTCGAGCGCGAAGAAATCCTCAATCTGATGGCCCACGTGCTGGCCTACGAGATTGACGCGATGCTCGATGAAGACCGCGCATTTGATACTGAATGGTACGAAGCGGCCCTGCGTGCATTGCCAGAACTTCCACCGGAAAAGCAGTAACAACACCGCCCCTTGTGGGAGCGGGCTTGCTCGCGAAAGCGTCGGGCCAGTCAATATCATTGTTGGCAGATCTACCGCTTTCGCGAGCAAGCCCGCTCCCACATGGTTTGTTACGCATCCATCCAGCCTTCTGCCGGGCCCGGACTACACTGGAATCCGCCTCACGACAAAATCCCTGATCTGAGCACTGGACATGCCGCAAAAGCGGGTTCACCTTAGGGGCGCTGTCGTCTAATTCCTAGAAAGTCTGGAGTCCTTATGTCGCTTACCCCTGAGTTGGTTGCCGAACTGGAAGTCCTCGCACTCTTTCCCCTGGACAGTTCCCAGGAAGGTTTGAAAATTCATCAGACCGCTGCCCCGAAACATATCTCTGCCGCTAAACGCCTCTTTGAAAAAGACCTGACGGATCAGCCCGATGGCGGTTATCTGACCAGCCTCGGTCGCGATGCTGCGCAAAATGTGCAAACCGTGCTGACCATTCTGAGAGAGCAAGAAACCGCCTGATTCCACCCGACTTCGCCCACGGGAACTCCTGCCACGGGATTTCCGCGGGCCTGTGCGGGCGAAACGGTAGAAATCTGACGTCAAAAAACAAATTCAGCTTAAAAGTCCCGCTGCCCTAAGGCTAAACTGCCTGACATTCCGAGACCCTCTACGTCCGAGCCTGCGAGCCGGTTTGAGCTGACATGACGCGCACCCACGAAATCCGCCCCGACCTGGACGAGGGAATTGACCGCAAGGTTCTCAGCCAGCTGCGCGCGCGGTTTCTCAAACTCAATGAAGGCCGCCTTGGCCGCGCCCTCGAAGGGTTGTCGCCGCGCCAACAGAGCGTGCTGACGCTGTTGCCGCTGTTCTTCCACGTCAATCATCCGCTGCTGCCGGGTTACGTCTCGGGCAGTGCGCCGGCCGGCCTGTCGAATTACGAGCCGGACGCCAATGTGCTCGCTGAAGCCCAACGCCTGACTCGCTCGTTTTCTTATAAGCCGCGCCACGGCAGCAACCCGCCGCGACCAATTCACGGCCTGTTCCTGATGGGCAGCCTCGGCACGCTGGCGCAGGCCGATCAAAGCGACATGGACGTGTGGGTCTGCCACGCGCCGGATCTGAGCGAAAGCGAACTCAGTGAGCTGAGCAAGAAATGCCAGTTGCTTGAAGCCTGGGCGGCGAGCCAGGGCGCCGAGGCGCATTTCTTCCTGATCGACCCGGTGCGCTTCGTCAAAGGTGAACGCGACAACCAGCTCAGCTCGGAAAACTGCGGCACCACCCAGCACTATTTGCTGCTGGATGAGTTTTATCGCACGGCGATCTGGCTGGCCGGGCGCACGCCGATCTGGTGGCTGGTGCCGGTTTACGAAGAAACCGCCTACGACGTTTACACCCACACCCTGCTGTCGAAGCGCTTTATTCGCGCCGACGAAACCCTCGACCTCGGCCATCTGGCGGCGATTCCGCCGGGGGAATTCATTGGTGCCGGGCTGTGGCAGTTGTTCAAAGGCATCGAGTCGCCGTACAAATCGGTGCTCAAACTGCTGCTGACCGAGGTCTACGCCAGCGAGCACCCGAAAGTGCAGTGCCTGAGCCTGCGCTTCAAAAAAGCCGTGTTCGCCAATCAACTGGATCTGGATGAACTGGATCCGTACATGGTTGTGTACCGGCGCATCGAGGAATACCTCAAGGCGCGCAATGAGCCGGAGCGTCTGGAACTGGTGCGGCGCGCGCTGTACTTGAAGGTCAATCGCAAGCTCACCGGCAACAGCCGCACGCAGAGCTGGCAGCGCTCGCTGCTCGAACGTCTGGCCAGCGAATGGCATTGGGATCAGCGGCAGCTGGCGCTGCTCGATAGCCGCAGCCAGTGGAAAGTTCGTCAGGTCAGCGCCGAACGCCGCGCATTGGTCAGCGAGCTGAATTACAGCTATCGCTTCCTGACCCAATTCGCCCGCACCGAGCAAACCGTCAGCCTGATCAACAAGCGTGACCTCAATGTGCTCGGCCGACGGTTGTACGCGGCGTTTGAACGCAAGGCCGACAAGGTCGAGTTCATCAACCCCGGCATCGCCCCGGACCTGGCCGAAGACACCCTGACGCTGGTGCAATCGCGCAACAAAAAGGAACCCGGGCAAACCCAGTGGGGCCTGTACAACGGCAGCCTTACCGCGCAGGAATGGGAGCATTTCGCACCGATCAAACGCAGCCGCGAGTTGCTTGAACTGCTGACCTGGAGCCATCGCAATGGCGTGATCGACAGCAGCACGCGCCTGGCGCTGCACCCCGGTACCAGTGACATGAGCGAGTTCGAGCTGTTCAACCTGCTCGGCAGCCTGCAACAGTGCATCGCCCTGCCCTTGCCCACGGTCGACGAAATCCCGTTGCTGCGCGCCGCGGTGCCCAGCGAAGTGCTGATGCTGGTCAACGTCGGCATCGACCCGCTCAAGCATCACCGCGATCTCAACATCCTGATGACCACCGAACGCACCGACTCGCTGAGCTACGCCGGCGTGCGCGAGAATCTGGTGCTGACCCTGGATCAGGTCACGCTCAACAGCTGGAACGAAGTGCTGGTCAACCGTTTCGACGGCCCACACGCCTTGCTCGACTGTCTGCGCGACTACCTCAACAACCTGCCGCGCGGGCCGCAGCAGCCGAAATTAAAGGTGCGCTGCTTCTGTCATAACCGCGCACAGTTCATTGCCCGCCGCGTCGAAGAGATCGTCGACACCGCGCAGAACCTGCTGCTCAGCGGCCTGAATCATCGTTACCTGATTCAGGTGCAGCAGCACTATCACGTTTTGGAATTGGTGGCGGGCCAGGTCAACCACGTCGCCCTCGCCACGCTGCCGGCGTTGCTCGATTACCTCGGCGAAGAACAGCCGCGTTATAGCCCGCTGCATCTGGATCCGATGGCGCTGGAGGAGCACGACCTCGCCTTGATCCTGCCGATGGGCCAGCCGGAATGCATTCAGGTGTTCTACCGGATCACTGAGCAACAGGCCGAGTTGTACGTGCTGGATGAATTCAATGCGCTGTGGCTGCAACGATTGCCGTATCACGATGAACAAAGTCTGCTGGTGCCGTTGCAGCGGTTTCTGCAATCGATCCTGTTCCGCCGCGAAGCCGTGCTGTCGATGGATGCAGGCCCAGACGCTGCCCTCGAAACTTTGTATTACCAGTTATTGCCTTCGGGCCCCGGGCGCGCGCGCCGGGTCGAAGCACGGCCCGCGCCGCAAACGCCAGTCAACAAACCGTTCTACGACGTGCAGGCGATCGTCGGCAAAGCCGCACCGGGCGAAGTGCAGGTCACTTTGTATTGCAATCAACGGGAATTCAGCGAGCTGGAACATGGCGACCAGCTGTTCAGCGTGGTCGCCCGGGAGATCGTCGAGCAGCGTCGCGAGACCGAGCGCTACCGCTGCTACATCACCGACCTCGACCTTTCGGGCCTGCTCGGCGACGGGCAGAGTTCAAGCAATTTGTATCTGCGCTACAAGGCTGACCTGGAGCGCGCACTGAACGAGGCGCTCGAACAGGTCTGAGGCAGGATTACTCGGGGAACGCGCCACCGTTGGCCGGTTGCGATTCGACTTCGAGCAAGGTCAGCTTGAGAGTCTTGCCACCCGGTGCCGGCCAATCGATGTGCTGACCGACTTTCAGGCCCAGCAGCGCACTGCCGACCGGCGCCAGAATGGAGATCTTGCCTTCGTCGGCGTTGGCATCCTTGGGATAGACCAGCGTCAGGTGGTAATCCTTGCCACTGCCTTCTTCGCGGCAATGCACGCGGGAATTCATGGTCACGACATCGGCAGGCACTTCATCGTGGCCGACCACGGTGTCGGCGCGATCCAGTTCGGTTTGCAGCGCAATCACGCCCGGCGCAGCCTGATCTTTCTCGTTCAGGTTGTCGATCAAGCGCTCCAGACGTTGCACGTCCAGACGGGTAAGGGTGATGGAAGGTGCGGTCATGATCCGGGCAGACTCCTTTCTTCTGCACATAAAAAGCAAAACCCCGCCAAAAAAGACGGGGTTTTCACCGTGCCTCGGTGGTTTGAGGCGTCTGGGGACACTATCACAGCTCAAAAAATATACAAGCCACCCCGCCCCAGCCCCCACTTATCCATCTGGGAACCTTTGTGGCGAGGGGATTTATCCCCGTTCGGCTGCGCAGCAGTCGTAAAGATTTTGGGGCCGCTACGCGACCCAACGGGGATAAATCCCCTCGCCACAATGGGGTATCAAACAGAATTCTGGCGGGCAGCAGCCTGCTGGCAAATCACCCGGCGGCGCTGATCGTCTGCCGAACGCCATTCGCGAATGTCCTCGACATGGCGGAAGCAACCCAGGCAGACCTTCTGCTCATCCAGCCGGCAAACCCCGCTGCACGGCGAAGGCACGGCCGCGCTGACATTGCTGTAAAGCGGTTTCGGCGGACGAACGGGAGCGGTATCAGTCACGGAATCACAAACCTTCGAAATCGAAATCGGCGCCGGCCTGCTGCTTGACGATGCGCTCGAGCATTTCGCCCAGTTGTTCTTCGCTCTTGTCGCACATCCAGCGCTCGCTTTCTTCGTCGTAGTCAAAGTGGAAACCACCGGACACCGCCGCCAGCCATAGCTGACGCAGCGGCTCCTGACGGCTGAAGATCAGCTGCGAGCCGTTTTCGAACTTGACGGTGAGCACACCGGCAGAGTTCTCCATGTCGATATCCAGGTCACTTTCATCAAAGATGTCTTCCAGTTTTTCCTGGGTTTCATCGACCAGATCGTGGAAACGGGCTTCGGACAAACTCATTGCGGCAACCTCAAAAAATGTTCTGATCAGGCTCAAGCGCCGAAAGATACGGACGCTTCCGGCCGATTGCAAAGATTAACGACCAAGCACCCTCACCACCCTTTGTAGGAGCAAAGCTTGCTCGCGAACGCGGTCAATCATTCAACAATGATGCTGACTGATACAACGCTTTCGCGAGCAAGCTCTGCCCCTACAGGGGATTGCGGCGATCCGGGCTGCTTTGGGCAAGCCCCGCCGGACGGGAAGGCCATCACATAGGCAAGCTGCCGGGTGGCCGGTATACTCCGGCGCAATTAACGCATTTTCAAGGATTTCGCCATGAAGCGCCTGATCTCTTCCCTTGCTGCGCTCGTCGCGGTTGCCTGCCTTGTTTCGGCCTGCGGTCAAAAAGGCCCGCTGTACCTGCCCGATGACACTCAGGATCCGGCCGAGCAAGCCAAATCGTCGCAAAAACAACCGGCTTCCAAAGCACACAAGCACGACGTTTATTAAGGGATCGCCATGGACGCTTTTAACTACCGTGGCGGGGAGCTGTTTGCGGAAGGTGTGGCGCTGTCCGCCATCGCCGACCGCTTCGGCACCCCTACCTACGTTTACTCGCGCGCACACATCGAAGCGCAGTATCTGGCTTACGCCGATGCGCTGGCCGGCATGCCGCACCTGGTCTGCTTTGCGGTCAAAGCCAACTCCAACCTCGGCGTTCTGAATGTCCTAGCCCGTCTCGGCGCCGGTTTCGACATCGTTTCCCGGGGCGAGTTGGAACGCGTGCTCGCCGCTGGCGGCAGCGCTGACAAGATCGTGTTCTCCGGCGTCGGCAAGACCCGTGATGACATGCGTCGCGCCCTCGAAGTCGGCGTGCACTGCTTCAACGTCGAATCCACCGACGAGCTCGAGCGCCTGCAAGTCGTGGCTGCCGAGCTGGGCGTTCGTGCGCCGGTTTCGCTGCGAGTGAACCCGGACGTCGATGCCGGCACCCACCCGTACATTTCCACCGGTCTCAAAGAGAACAAGTTCGGCATCGCCATTGCCGACGCCGAAGACGTGTACGTGCGCGCCGCGCATCTGCCGAACCTGGAAGTGGTCGGTGTCGACTGCCACATCGGTTCGCAACTGACCACGCTGCCACCGTTCCTCGATGCGCTCGACCGTCTGCTGGATCTGGTTGATCGTCTCGGCGATTGCGGCATTCACCTGCGCCACATCGATCTCGGTGGTGGTTTGGGCGTGCGTTATCGCGATGAAGAGCCGCCATTGGCTGCCGACTACATCAAAGCCGTACGCGAGCGTCTTAACGGTCGTGATCTGGCGCTGGTGTTCGAGCCGGGCCGCTACATCGTTGCCAACGCCGGCGTGCTGCTGACTCAGGTCGAGTACCTCAAGCACACTGAACACAAAGACTTCGCCATCGTCGACGCGGCGATGAACGACCTGATCCGCCCGGCGCTGTATCAGGCGTGGATGGACGTTACCGCGGTCAAACCGCGTGATACTGCTGCGCGCAAATACGACATCGTCGGCCCGATCTGCGAAACCGGCGACTTCCTCGCCAAGGATCGCGAATTGGCTCTGGCCGAAGGCGATCTGCTGGCCGTGCATTCGGCCGGTGCCTACGGTTTTGTGATGAGCTCCAACTACAACACCCGTGGCCGTGCCGCTGAAGTGTTGGTAGACGGTGATCAGGCTTTTGAAGTGCGTCGCCGCGAGACCGTGGCCGAGCTGTTTGCCGGCGAAAGCCTGCTGCCGGAGTAACCCATGCTGCTGCGTTTTACTAAAATGCACGGCTTGGGCAATGACTTCATGGTTCTCGACCTGGTCAGCCAGCACGCGCATATTCAGCCAAAGCACGCCAAGCAATGGGGCGACCGCCACACTGGCATTGGTTTCGACCAATTGCTGATCGTCGAGGCGCCGAGCAATCCGGACGTGGATTTCCGTTATCGGATCTTCAACTCCGACGGCTCGGAAGTTGAGCAGTGCGGCAACGGTGCGCGCTGCTTTGCGCGCTTCGTGCTCGACAAGCGTCTGACCGCCAAACGGCAGATTCGCGTCGAAACCAAGGGCGGCATCATCGAACTGGACGTGCGTAACGACGGCCAGATCGGCGTGAACATGGGCGCCCCGCGTCTGGTGCCGGCGGACATTCCGTTCGACGCACCGGCGCAAGCCATCAGCTATCCACTGGAAGTCGATGGCACCACGGTCGAACTGGCCGCTGTGTCGATGGGCAACCCTCACGCGGTACTGCGTGTGGAGGACATCAACAACGCGCCAGTGCATGAACTGGGGCCGAAAATCGAACATCACCCGCGCTTCCCCGCGCGCGTGAACGTCGGTTTTCTCCAGGTCATCGACCGCAACCGCGCGCAACTGCGTGTGTGGGAACGAGGCGCCGGGGAAACCCAGGCCTGCGGTACCGGCGCATGTGCGGCGGCGGTCGCGGCCATCAGTCAGGGGTGGATGGATTCGCCGCTGTTGATCGACTTGCCCGGCGGGCGTCTGTCCATTGAATGGGCAGGCCCTGGCCAACCGGTGCTGATGACCGGTCCGGCAGTGCGTGTATACGAAGGACAAGTGCGTCTTTGAGTGAGCAAAAACCATGACCGATAAGCCTCAGGTACCCGCCCGACAGTCCGACGAATCAGCGTCCGAGAGCCTGGAGGCGGCAGCGGTTGCTGCGTACCTTGAGGCGCATCCGGACTTCTTCGTCGAGCACGAAGAACTGCTGCCCGCCCTGCGCATTCCGCACCAGCGCGGCGACACCGTTTCGCTGGTCGAACGGCAGATGACCATCCTCCGTGATCGCAACATCGAGATGCGCCACCGCCTCTCGCAGTTGATGGACGTCGCCCGCGACAACGATCGCCTGTTCGACAAAACCCGTCGCCTGATTCTTTCTCTGATGGACGCCGCCAGCCTCGAAGACGTGGTAATCAGCGTCGAAGACAGCCTGCGCCAGGATTTCCAAGTGCCTTTTGTCAGCCTGATTTTGCTCGGCGACAACCCGGCACCGGTTGGCCGTTGGGTCACCCACGCCGATGCGCAAGTCGCCATCGGCGGCTTGCTCACCGAAGGCAAAAGCGTCAGCGGCAGCCTGCGCGAACATGAACTGGACTTCCTCTTCGGCGAAGAACAGCGCAAGCAGATCGGCTCCACCGCCGTCGTCGCGGTCAGCCATCAAGGCATCCACGGGATTCTGGCGATTGCCAGCCGTGATCCGCAGCACTACAAGAGTTCGGTCGGAACGCTGTTCCTCAGCTACATCGCCGAAGTCATGGGCCGCGTGCTGCCACGGGTCAACAGCTCCCTGCGCTCGGTACGCTGAACATGGAACGACAACTGGACGCTTACTGCGAACACCTGCGCAGTGAGCGACAGGTGTCGCCGCACACGCTCTCGGCCTACCGCCGCGACCTCGATAAAGTCCTCGGCTGGTGCATCAAACAGAACATCGGCAGTTGGGCGGCGCTGGATATTCAGCGCCTGCGCAGCCTGATCGCCCGTTTGCATGCGCAAGGCCAGTCCTCTCGCAGCCTCGCCCGGTTGCTCTCGGCGGTGCGCGGGCTCTATCACTATCTGAATCGCGAAGGCCTTTGCGACCATGATCCGGCGACCGGTCTGGCGCCACCGAAAGGCGAGCGCCGCTTGCCGAAAACCCTCGACACTGACCGTGCGCTGCAACTGCTGGAAGGTGCAGTCGAGGATGATTTTCTCGCGCGTCGGGATCAGGCGATTCTGGAGTTGTTCTACTCCTCCGGTCTGCGCCTCTCCGAGCTGACCGGGCTTAATCTAGATCAACTTGATCTGGCCGATGGCATGGTGCAAGTGCTCGGCAAGGGCAGCAAAACCCGTCTGCTGCCGGTAGGAAAAAAGGCCCGCGAAGCCATCGAACAATGGCTGCCATTGCGCGCGATGACCAACCCGGCGGACGACGCCGTGTTCGTCAGCCAGCAAGGTCGACGCCTTGGCCCGCGAGCGATTCAGGTACGGGTCAAATTGGCCGGCGAACGCGAGCTCGGGCAGAACCTGCACCCGCACATGCTGCGGCATTCCTTCGCCAGCCATCTGCTCGAATCCTCACAGGATCTGCGCGCGGTGCAGGAATTGCTCGGCCACTCCGACATCAAGACCACGCAGATCTACACCCACCTGGACTTCCAGCACCTGGCGGCGGTCTACGACAGCGCCCACCCACGGGCCAAACGCATGAAAGGCGACGATTCATGAGCATCCAGTTGATCACCTTCGACCTCGACGACACGCTGTGGGACACCGCGCCAGTGATCGTCAGCGCCGAAGCGGTATTGCGCGAATGGCTGAGCGAACATGCGCCGAATCTGGGCGCGGTGCCGGTCGAACATTTGTGGGCGATTCGCGAGCGTGTGCTGACCAATGAACCGGGGCTGAAACATCGCATCAGCGCGTTGCGTCGGCGGGTGTTGTTTCATGCGATGGAAGACGCCGGCTACGCCCATGGCGAAGCCACCGACCTGGCAGACAAGGGTTTTGAAGTGTTTTTGCATGCGCGACATCAGATCGAAGTGTTTCCTGAAGTCGAGCCAGTGCTGGAAATTCTCGCCAATCATTACGCCCTTGGCGTGGTCACCAACGGCAACGCCGATGTGCGTCGATTGGGCCTGGCGGATTACTTCAAGTTTGCGTTGTGCGCGGAAGATATCGGCATCGCCAAACCGGATGCGCGGCTTTTTCATGAGGCTCTGCAACGCGGTGGCGCCACCGCCGAAACCGCCGTGCACATCGGCGATCATCCGGGTGATGACATTGCCGGCGCACAACAGGCGGGGTTGCGGGCAATCTGGTTTAACCCGGCGGGTAAACCGTGGGAAGCGGATCGTCTGCCGGATGCGGAAATCCGTAGCCTCAGCGATTTGCCAGCCGTGCTTGCACGCTGGAATGCCCCCTCCGCCTGACGCACAACCGCCTTTTTGTGGCGAGGGGATTTATCCCCGATGGGCTGCGAAGCGGCCCCAAATGCAGAAAACCCAACAGTCCTGACACACCGCGCAAGCTGACTTCACGGCTGCTGCGCAACCGATCGGGGATAAATCCCCTCGCCACAGTGACCGCAGCGGGTCGTGCATTTTCTAAAGGCATGAAAAAGCCCGCAGCGACGGCGGGCTTTTTCAGCAAGCAAGCGGCACGCCTCAGATAGGGCGGCTGCCGTACTTGTTGTCCGGCTTCTTCGGAGGATCGGCGACCACATTGGCCTCCACTTCCTGCACTTTTCCGCCGCGCGACAGGAACTCTTCCATGGCCTTGGCCAGGGCGTCGCGCTCCTTGTTCTTGGCTTCAATGCTCGGCAACTCGTCTACCGACACCGCAGCCTTGGCTTTGCCTTTGGCAGCCGGGGCCGGCGTATCGTCACCGCCATCGTCGTCAGCAACGTCTTCCGCTGCTGCTTCCAGGCCTTCCTCAGCCTCGTCTTCGTCGCCTACTTCGAGGTCGTCGTTTTCCAGATCATCGTCGCTCATGTTCTACCTCATGACTTGCGAAAAGCAGATTAGTTATAGACCAGCTTTGGCAACTGTCGAAAGTCGCCGTTAAAAAATCAGTGACCATTGGTGACCAACGGTTTATGCCCCTTCACCGTGCAAGGTGGCGAGGACTTTACGGGCACCGCCATGATCACGGTGCTCGCCCAGATAAACACCCTGCCAGGTACCCAGTGCCAGTCGCCCTGCCGACACCGGCAGACTGATCTGACAACCAAGCACGCTGGCCTTGAAGTGCGCCGGGAGGTCGTCCAGGCCTTCGTCGTTATGCTCATAGCCGTCTGTTCCTTGTGGGATCAGACGATTGAAAAATCGTTCGAAGTCGCGACGTACCGCCGGATCGGCGTTCTCGTTGATGGTCAACGACGCCGAGGTATGCTGCAGCCACAAATGCAACAGACCGACCCGGCACTCCCTGAGTTCAGGCAGGCCAGCGAGTAACTCGTCCGTTACCAGATGAAAGCCCCGGGGCCGTGCCCGCAGGGTAATCAGAGTCTGTTGCCACATACAGTTCTCCGCACGTTCGGGGCGCATTCTAGCGCGCTCTGGGAAAAAACAAAGGCCCTAATACGCGTGCAATGACGTAAGCGTTTGGCCGGTGAAAAACCGTCGTCGTAAACACGACTAAAGGCGTACGAAAAATCCTTTCAGCCTGTCGCTTAATGACAAATCCCGGACAAAAAAATGCCCGGCGAACCGGGCAATTTTTTTCAGTGCGCGTACTTACAGGTTGTAGCCGCGTTCGTTGTGTTGTGCCAGATCGAGGCCGACCGATTCTTCTTCCTCGGTCACACGCAGACCCATGACGGCGTCCAGTACCTTGAGGATGATGAAAGTGACGATCGCGGTGTAGATCACCGTGAAGCCGACGCCTTTTACCTGAATCCAGACTTGCGCGCCGATATCGGTGACGGTGCCGAAGCCACCCAGAGCCGGCGCAGCGAAGACACCGGTAAGGATCGCGCCGAGAATACCGCCGATACCGTGTACGCCGAACGCGTCCAGGGAATCGTCATAACCGAGTTTGCGTTTCAGGGTGGTGGCGCAGAAGAAACACACCACGCCTGCGGCCAGACCGATCACCAGTGCGCCCATCGGGCCCACGGTGCCGGCAGCCGGAGTGATCGCGACCAGACCGGCAACCACACCCGAAGCAATGCCCAGTGCGCTTGGCTTGCCGTGGGTGACCCACTCGGCAAACATCCAGCCCAGCGCCGCCGCAGCGGTAGCGATTTGGGTGACCAGCATCGCCATGCCGGCAGTGCCGTTGGCCGCCGCAGCGGAACCGGCGTTGAAGCCGAACCAGCCGACCCACAGCATCGCCGCGCCCATCAGGGTGTAACCGAGGTTGTGCGGAGCCATCGGGGTGGTCGGGAAGCCTTTACGCTTGCCCAACACCAGGCAGCAGATCAGACCGGCCACACCAGCGTTGATGTGCACCACGGTGCCGCCCGCGAAGTCGAGCACGCCCCAGTCCCACATCAGGCCGCCGTTGCCGGACCAGACCATGTGCGCGATCGGCGCGTAAACCAGGGTGAACCAGATGCCCATGAAGATCAGCATCGCGGAGAACTTCATCCGCTCGGCGAACGCACCGACGATCAGCGCCGGGGTGATGATCGCGAAAGTCATCTGGAAGGTGATGAACACCGCTTCAGGGAACAACGCCGCAGGACCGGTCAGGCTCGAAGGCGTGACACCGGCGAGGAACGCCTTGCCCATGCCGCCGAAGAACGAGTTGAAATTGACGACGCCCTGCTCCATGCCGGTGGTGTCGAACGCGATGCTGTAGCCATAAATGACCCACAGGATGCTGATCAGACCGGTAATGGCGAAGCACTGCATCATCACGGAAAGAATGTTTTTCGAGCGAACCATGCCGCCGTAGAACAGCGCCAGGCCGGGAATGGTCATGAACAGCACGAGTGCCGTCGAGGTGAGCATCCAGGCAGTGTCGCCGGAATTGAGGACTGGGGCCGCCACTTCGTCTGCCGCCATTGCAAGGCTTGGCATTACGATGGACAACAGGGCTCCTAGCCCTGCGAATTTACGCAGAGTCATATTGTTTTCTCCTGGGGCGTTGGGGTTTGTGGCGGCGTTTAAATCGCGTCGGTATCGGTTTCGCCGGTACGGATGCGAATCGCCTGTTCCAGATTGACCACGAAGATCTTGCCGTCACCGATCTTGCCGGTGTTGGCCGCCTTGGTTATCGCCTCGATAACCCGATCCAGATCCTTGTCGTCGATGGCCACGTCGATTTTCACCTTGGGCAGAAAATCGACCACATATTCCGCGCCGCGATACAGCTCGGTGTGACCCTTCTGCCGGCCGAAGCCTTTGACTTCAGTAACGGTAATGCCCTGCACGCCGATTTCGGACAGCGACTCGCGCACGTCGTCCAACTTGAACGGCTTGATGATGGCAGTGACTAGCTTCATGAAAACTCTCTCCCGAATTGGTGGACTTGCCCCAGGAAAACAAACCCGACTCAAGTCTAAGCGCAGTGCCTGGCTTTGTAACGCATCGTCGGCCGTACCTGCCCGACTGACGCCAGCTAACCGCTGCCGACGAAACTCCCCGCTCCGTCTGCCGCACTGCATTCGTCACAGCGACTGCATCAGTGCATGGGTCGAAGGTGACTAAGCAGAAAGCTTGCCATCTCGCCAAAAACCTCTGATTTCAATCCCTTGGCCGCTGCCGCACGCCATCCCGTGCAAAACCCCATCCGGATACGCACAACAACGGTGCGTCGCCGTCCGTCCGCCTGCGCGAAAAGCGTGCATCCCTGACCACGGGATTGACTATAGACACTGCGTGATACACTGCCGGCCATTGTTTCCAGGACATCCACCATGCTCGCGCCCAAAGACTTCCTCGACGCCCTGAGCGGCACCGCCTCCCGCCTGTTCAACGGCGACACCCCGCTGCCGAAAGCCGAAATCGAAAGTCAGTTCAAGATGCTGCTGCAGAGTGCGTTCAGCAAACTGGATCTGGTCAGCCGTGAAGAATTCGACAGCCAGATGGTCGTACTGGCCCGCACTCGCGCCCGCCTCGAAAGCCTCGAAGCCAAAGTCGCCGAGATGGAAGCCAAGCTGACGCCGCCCGCTGAATAACCCACGCCCCCTGTAGGAGCTGCCGAAGGCTGCGATCTTTTGATCTCCAGCCCTTCAACCATCCCGGCAACGTCCTACAACCTGAATGACCGCCGTCCGATTGCGCCGATAAGCCCAGGTTTCTAAGCTCACCCGATGCTGAATGTTCAGCAGCGGGTTTGGCGACCTGGAACGAATTTGACGCAATGCAACTAAACTCACAGAGAGGTTTTTTCTCTCAACGAGTTATGGCGGCTTTGCGTGGGAGACCTCAGGGTCTGCCGGTTTCGAATTCACCGGTTCGCCAACCCGCGCATAGCTGCCACCCTTTTCGTTTGGCGACGAACAGAAGCAGTTTTCTTCACTTGAATTCGAGAACTGAACCATGGACGAAAACTACCTGACACCTAACATCTTCACCCGCCACAAACTCCCCCTCCACGCCCTCCTCATCCAGAACCAACCCTGGTTCTGCGCCCGAGACCTGAGCCGCCTGCTGCACATCTACCTCAACGAACGCATGCTGCGAAAACTCGACCCCGACCAATACCAAACCCGAAAAACCCTGATCCACAACCAGATCGAAAACACCCTGCTGATCAGCGAGTCCGGCATCTACGCCCTCCTCGTCTACCACTACTGCCCCGAATACCGAGCCCTGCGCGAATGGCTCACCCACCAGGTCATCCCCACCCTGCGCGACGCGCAACACCCCAGCACAAGCGAACGCCCACACGTGAGCCTGCTCAGTTGGCCGGATATGACGTTAAGTTTGTTGCATTGGAATAACCAGCCGTGGATACGGTTGCAAGATGTGCCGCAGATGATGGTGGAACGGGAACAGACCAAGCGCCCAATGACGGGGCCATGGTGGAAAAGAGCTTCGCGAATGCTGCAATCGCTATAAACCCGCATGCCGGAGCTGGGCCCTGCGCAAATCGTAAGTCGATTGCAGATTCATCCAGAACTCAGGCGTAGTGTTGAGATAAGTGGCAAGGCTGATTGCCAGATCGGCGCAGATCCCGAGCTGGCATTTCACAAGCTTTTCGATCTCACTTTCGGGCCATTTCGTGGGCATGGCCAGATCCATGACGGTCATGCCCAACGGCTCCATGAATTCCTTATTCAGAACCTCGCCCGGATGAATCGGGCGCATACCATTGCGATCCATTTTTCGCCTCCAGAGGCTGCGTTGAGTGGCCAAACTGGAGCATCCGACTCCCGGATTCAAGACCTTCACCCCCCCTTTCGCCGGCGTCCTACAACTATTAGGGCATGGCCCTACAAACATTAGCGTCTGCGCCCAGTTACGCAGCCCTTACGCATGTCATTACATTGGCAAACGAAATACGCCCATCAAGATGGAGCTATCTGTGAAGGATAAGAAGAGGAAGGATAAGCTATTCCAGATTGTTGATTTTCACCTCGAAGCACTCCGTTTGGCTGGGAATATGTCAGCCAACCAACGGCGATTTATTGAAGTTGCTGTTACATGTGGGCCAGCGCTTGAGCCAAGCGGCGTGCTGGCCGGTAGAAGATCCTGAGTGAAAAATAAAAAAGGCGTCCATAGGACGCCTTTTTTGTGTTCGGAGGAGTAGTCGCAGCGATTCTTTAGCTCCCGACTTTACGGCCGTGGGTTCAGAATCCGACAGGCTAGCCCGTCGTCATTACTTCAGAGAAACCAGCTTTCTCTGCTGCCAAAAATGCGGGGGAGCTTTTACTGGTGCCCAGTCCCAACGAATGCGCAGTTGCAGTCCTCGAGCGTGAGGATCCTTCAGTACCGCTCAGGAGTCAAAGCTCATTTACGATCGAGAGCAGCGCAAAACCCTCATCCATACCGGTATAAAGTATTGCCTCTCCGCCCTCTCATACCCTGAACTGGCCATCTCCAACGTCCTTCACTAACACAAGCACAGTCCTACGAGGATCGTCCCCTACGTCTGATTACGTAAGCATCAATGCCTTCGATATCGTCTGTATATTGATCCCGACAGAACAAGACGATGCGAAGAAAAGGCAAAGGTACCGAGCTTCGAAATCAGACACTCAAATCTGAATCGCGCAAACTCGCACATCAAACAATGTCCATGGATCCAGAAGCCGTGGCAGCTGGAGTTGACGCTCTATTACTCAGGATCGATCCGATTACTCCAGTAGCAATTAACGCATTCCACCAGTGGATCGGCCCCGTTGGGTATCCCTGGGACGCTGTTTTGGACTGGAAGACCAAAGATGCAAAAGGGCTGGACTTGGCGTTCTGGTACAAAGAGGAACTGTGCGGACTGTGCTACGCAACACCGCGAAGAAGCACGATCTGCATGAAAATCGTCCTTTTGCAGGGACACACCTGCAAGACGAATACCTTGCGGGGTTGGATCGCTCCGATGGCATTGCTGACAACAGAGTTCTACGCCCGGAAGCTGGGGTGCACGCAAATCGAAGTACAAGAGCCAGACTCAGGCGCCATCCCTTACTATCAAACGCTCGGATTTTATTTTGATACAACCGGTCGCCTTGTCTTTCCATTAGACGACCAATAAGATCGAATCAAGCATCCCGGCACGTGAGGTGTTTATGAAGCAGAAGAAGCAGAAAACCCAACCGGCACGGGTGTCCAAACCGGGTACCGAGGCACTCGGATTACCGGACAGAGTTTCAGCCAGTCAGCGGCATTTTCTGAAAGTGGCCGCGACCTATGGCAAGGAAATGGAGCCCGATGGTTGGCTCGCCGGTGGTGGAACCTGAGTACCGCAAAAATGACCGCCTGACAGGCGGTTTTTTTATGCCTGAGAATTAGTGTCTTCAGCAACATCCAGTGAAGGTTCGACCTTAAAACTGTCCGACCAACGCCCTCTCCCCCGACTACCCTTAAAAAACCCCGCAGGAAGCGGCCCCCCCGATTCAGCTCAAGGAACGACCATGTCCCTCTCCATCGTCCACAGCCGCGCCCAGATTGGCGTGGAAGCCCCCGCTGTCACCGTCGAAGTCCATCTGGCCAACGGCCTGCCGTCGCTGACCATGGTCGGCCTGCCCGAGGCGGCGGTGAAGGAGAGCAAGGATCGGGTGCGCAGCGCGATCATCAATTCCGGGCTGCAGTTTCCCGCGCGGCGGATCACCTTGAATCTGGCGCCGGCTGATTTGCCCAAGGATGGCGGGCGGTTTGATCTGGCGATTGCCTTGGGGATTCTGTCGGCGAGTGTGCAGGTGCCGTGTCTGACGCTGGATGATGTGGAATGTCTTGGTGAGTTGGCGCTGTCCGGCGCCGTACGAGCAGTGCGTGGCGTGTTGCCGGCAGCATTGGCGGCGCGCAAGGCGGGTCGTGCTCTGGTGGTGCCGCGAGCGAATGCTGAGGAAGCCTGTCTGGCATCGGGGTTGAAAGTGTTTGCGGTGGATCATCTGCTGGAGGCGGTGGCGCATTTCAATGGCCATACGCCGGTTGAACCGTATGTCTCGAACGGCCTGATGTACGCCAGTAAACCCTATCCCGATCTCAACGAAGTCCAAGGTCAATCAGCTGCCAAACGTGCGCTGCTGATAGCCGCGGCGGGCGCGCATAACCTGTTGTTCAGCGGCCCGCCGGGGACCGGCAAAACCTTGTTGGCCAGTCGCCTGCCCGGATTGCTGCCACCACTCGCGGAAAGCGAGGCACTGGAAGTGGCGGCCATTCAATCGGTCGCCAGTTGCGTGCCGCTGACCCACTGGCCGCAGCGGCCGTTTCGCCAGCCGCATCACTCGGCATCCGGCCCGGCACTGGTCGGTGGCAGCTCAAAACCGCAACCCGGCGAAATCACCCTCGCCCACCACGGCGTGCTGTTTCTCGATGAATTGCCGGAGTTTGATCGCAAGGTTCTGGAGGTGCTGCGCGAGCCATTGGAGTCCGGACACATCGTGATTTCCCGAGCCAAGGATCGCGTGCGTTTTCCGGCGCGCTTTCAATTGGTGGCGGCGATGAATCCATGTCCCTGTGGATATCTTGGCGAGCCCAGCGGCAAATGTTCCTGCACCCCGGACATGGTGCAGCGCTATCGCAATAAACTATCGGGGCCGCTGCTGGATCGGATTGATCTGCACCTGACGGTCGCGCGGGAGGCGACCGCGTTGAATCCGCAGGTAAAACCGGGAGAGGACAGTGCCACCGCCGCTGCTTTGGTCGCCGAGGCGCGCGAACGGCAGCAGAAACGTCAGGGCTGCGCCAATGCATTTCTTGATTTGCCGGGGTTGAAGAGGCACTGCGCGTTATCCACAGCCGATGAAAAATGGCTCGAGTCGGCCTGTGAGCGATTAACGCTTTCGCTGCGTTCGGCACATCGCCTGCTCAAGGTCGCCCGGACACTGGCAGACCTTGAGCAAGTCGATGCGATCAAACGCGAACACTTGGCCGAGGCGCTGCAATATCGGCCGGCGACACCTTAATGCTCGGTCAGATCAACCAGCGGCGTCTGCCGCACTTCGGTGTCGCGTCCGGCCTGAATCTCAGTCACACGTCTCAAGGCGTTATCCACAGCACCTTTGTCTGCGAGCAGGCTGTAGCTGATCTGGAACTGTTTGTGTTCCTTCGGTGCGATGGTCGGCACCAGATTCAGCGGTCGCTGATAGCGACGGTTGTAGGAAAAACTGGTGCCCGGCTCCAGCCCGGTGACGTAGCCCTGCCCTTGGGTATCGGTGTTTTTCCACAGGGAAAACACCGGCAACTGCTGGGTGTTGAAGCCGACGGAGACGCCGAGGCTGCCAGCCTTATTGTGCAAAACGGTCAGCGTTTCACCTTTGGCGTCGGCATAGGGCACGACGTTGTAGACGGTTTCGTCGTAGTCCTTGGTCGGCGCACGATAAGTCTGCCAGTCAGCCAGATCGCCCTTGGCCTTGTCGTTGAACGGCGAGACCTGTTTTACCGGTGCAGCAAAACGGGCGCCCTGCTCGAGGAACGGCGTGCTGAAATTGCTGTGATACAGCGCCTGGTATTCCTTTGGATAGTCGCCGTTGTTGGTCAGCGTATCGTTAAGTGCAAAGCGCACGCTGCCAGGTTCGGTGACCAGTTCAGTGACGACCGAGAAGTCGACTTTCTTGAAGGCCTGCTCTTTCAGCTCGCCGCGCAGACTGATGGCGTAGGGTGGCTTTTCGTCGATGTGCAGCGTGACGGTACTGGCCGGGATGTTGGCGGCGCGGCCGTGCAAGGTCAGCAGTTCACCGTTGTCCATGCCGGGATGGCCAACCCATTCGTAACCGCAGCGGGCGACCAGCTCGTTGAAACCTTCCAGCCAGCCCAGACCACCGCGCCCGTTGAGCTCGATGAAGGCCGGGTTGACCACGTCCTTGACCGGCGAATCCCAACCCATGCGCACGTTGCCGACAGAGGCCTGCAAAACATTCATCCCTCGGGTTGGCACCACCGAGAGTTTCATCGTGCCGTTATCGATATCGACGATGCTGACGCCTTCCTGTCGCCCTCCGTGCAAGGTACGCAGGCTTACGGAGAAGGGTTTGTCGGTTTTCACGCCGAGCTGCTCACTGGTGATGCTCCAGTTTTGCGCGGACTTGTTGGTGTCGAGGAGGACGTAATCCCAGGCCATGGCGTGGGAAGCAGCAGAGAATGCGCCGAGGGCGACGGCGAGTTTGAGCGGGGTCATGGCAGCAGCCTTTATTGGAGTTGTGCCATTTTTATAGCGCTGCGGAAACGTTTCAGCAAGTGTATTGGATCGACAGATCGCATGTTCTGCGAAGATCTTCAGTGATGCAATCGCGAGCAAGCTCGCTCCCACAGGGTTTTGGGTTGTTCACACGATTAGTGAGCGACCCTGGAAACTGTGGGGGCGAGCTTGCTCGCGAAAGCTATTTCAGGCGCACCTCAACGAAACCGATCAACCTCGGCACGCAAGTCCGCCGCCAAGCCTTCCAGTTCCTTCGCCGTCACAGCCAGATTCGAAACAACCTCACGCTGCTCACTGTTGGCCAACGCAATGCTCTGCAAATTGCTGCTCAGCAAAGTCGCCGTGCTGCTCTGCTCCTGAGTCGCCGTGGTAATCGCGGCAAACTGCTGCCCGGCAGAACGGCTCTGCTCATCAATCCGCGCCAGCGCCGAGGCGACATTGGCGTTACGCGACAAGCCTTCCTGCATCAGCACATTGCCCTGCTCCATGGTGCTGATCGCGTTGCCGGTTTCCTGCTGGATGCTGTGGATCATCACCGAGATTTCATCGGTCGCCTGACGGGTACGCGAAGCCAGGCTGCGCACTTCATCCGCCACCACGGCAAAGCCGCGACCTTGCTCACCGGCACGCGCCGCTTCAATTGCAGCGTTGAGCGCCAGCAAATTGGTCTGCTCGGCAATCGAGGTGATCACGCCAACGATGCCGCCAATTTCCTGCGAACGCTGGCCGAGGGTGTTGATCACTGTGGCGGTGCTGTTGAGGGCGCCAGCGATTTGCTCCAGAGAGGACGAAGCATCTTCCATCGAGCTGCGGCCAATCTGCGTTTGCTGGGCGTTTTCCTGTGCCAGACGTTGGGTCGCGCCCATGTTGTCGGCGATGTTCAACGAGGTCGCGCTGAATTCTTCCACCGCGCCGGCCATGCTGGTGATTTCGCCGGACTGTTGCTCCATGCCTTCGTAAGCACCGCCAGACAAACCGGACAGTGCCTGCGCTCGGCTGTTGACCTCCGCGGAGGAACGGCGAATGTGCTCAACCATGGTCGACAGCGCCTGGCTCATCTGGTTGAACGCGCGCGACAACTGACCGATTTCGTCGTTACTCGCTACATCCAGGCGCACGCTCAGATCACCGGCGCCCAAGGCTTCGGCCTGACGCACCAGATCACCCAGCGGTTGCAGTTTCGAACGCAGCAGCCACATCGCCGAACCGACCGCCAGCAACATCGCCAACAGGCTGCCAATCGCCAGTTGCGTGCCGACGCTCCAGGTCACTGCGCGTATCTCGGCTTTCGGCATGCTTGCCACCACCGACCACGGGCCGCCGTCGAACGGCACCGCGACGCTGTAGAAATCCTCGGACGTGTCGCCCCAGAACTGGCCTTTGCCCGGCGATTTCGCCAGATCCTTGATCAGCGGAATTGCTTGATCCAGCGCCTGCACGCCCGCTGGTGGAACCAGCCATTTGCTTTGCTCATCAAGCAACGCCAGCGAGCCGGTCTGACCGATGCGGAAGCGTTTGAGGTTATCGAACTGAGCATTCTGCGCATCGGTGTAATCGAAACCGACGAACAGCACCGCAATCACTTTGCCGCTGCCATCGCGCACCGGGGTGTATTGGGTCATGTAGGAACGATCAAACAGCAAGGCGCGGCCGACATAACCCTGTCCGGCCATCAACTTCGCGTAGGCCGGATGGGCGTGGTCAAGCAAGGTGCCAATGGCGCGGCTGCCGTCCTGTTTGGTCAGCGAGGTGCTGACGCGGATGAAGTCTTCGCCACTGCGCACGAACAGCGTGGCGACGCCCGCGGTCATCTGCTTGAACTCGTCGACTTCCTTGAAGTTGTTGTTCAGCACTTCGCTGCCCAGGTGCAGGCCCGGAGTCTGGGTGCCGGCAACACTCACTGGCTCGTCCGGATGAAGGCTCAACCCGCTGCTGAAGCGCTTCTCGAACAACCCGCTGAGGCGCTGGGTGCTTTCACGCAACGTGCCGTGGAAGGTGCTCAGTTGGTCGGCCAGCAGCCGAGCCTCACTGGCCAGATGTTCTTCACGGGTGGCGAGGTTGGCGGTATCCAGCGAACGCAACGCGAACAGCGTACTGCCACTGATGACGACCGCCAGAATCACAGCAAGGGCAAGGCCCAGCTGCGAGGCAATCCGAGCGCGAGGTTGAGACATGAACAGCTCCTGGCCGAGCCACCGGATCCTCCTTGATCGCAGCTGATGCTCGGAATAATTCTAATAATGGGGGTGAAGCATGGAGACCGGCACGACGGTTCCACTTGCTCATAGTCGGCGGTAAATCCGAATACTTGAGCGCTGTGCGAGGGTATGGCACGGGGCCGGCATTGTGGCGGCTCGAACGTTTCAGCTCAAGCGCGCAACGGCTGGCAGTTCCATGGCGCGGACTTCGCCTTGAAGAAAGTCGCTGAGGCGGCGCAAACGTTCACCTCCCGGACGGGTTTTTGGCCACACCAGGTAATAATTCAGGCCACTGGCAACGGCGGTCGGCCACGGCAGACTGAGGCGTCCTTGCGCGACATCTTCGGCGACCATCAACAAATCGCCCATTGATACGCCATAGCCGCGCGCCGCCGCGATCATGCCAAGTTCGAGCGTGTCGAATACTTGCCCGCCCTTTAGCGAAACCTGATCGGACAAACCCATGTGCTCCAGCCAACTGCGCCAGTCGCGGCGATCCGGGGTCGGGTGGAGCAATTCGGTAGACGCCAGCCGATCAAGATCCCACGGTTGATCGTTGAGCAGATTCGGCGCGCCGACCGGGATCAACTCTTCGGGAAACAACAAACTCGCTTCCCAGTCCGGCGGAAAATGGCCGTCGCTGAGCAACACGGCGCAATCAAACGGCTCATCGTTGAAGTCAACCGAATCGACATCCATCCACGCACTGGTCAGTTGCACCTCGTTGCCCGGCTGCAAGTGGCGGAAGCGACTCAGGCGCGCCAGCAACCAGCGCATGGTCAGGGTCGACGGGGCTTTCATGCGCAGGATGTCGTCCTCGGCACGCAAGGTGTTGCAGGCGCGCTCCAGCGCCGTGAAACCTTCGCGAATCCCCGGCAACAGCAGCCGCGCCGCTTCGGTCAGTTGCAAATTGCGGCCGCTGCGGTGAAACAAGCGGCAGGCAAAATGCTCTTCCAGCGTACGAATATGCCGACTCACCGCGCTCTGGGTGATCGACAGCTCTTCCGCCGCGCGGGTGAACGAGCTATGGCGCGCCGCCGCTTCAAATGCGCGCAGGGCATACAACGGAGGAAGTCGACGGGCCATGCACAAAGCTCCAATGGCGGGATGCAGCGAAATGAGCGGATTCTGTTCAGGATGAGTTTTAGTCATGCCACCCATCCTTTTTATCCCTTTGTGCAATGCCTGCCAAGGCCGGAGAATCGACGGTCTCCTGTTCCCTCTGAAAATTGAGTGGTGATACTCATGCAGCATCCTGTGCGTACTGAACTCTGGGCCATTCTGCGGCTGGCAGGGCCGTTGATCGCTTCACAGTTGGCGCACATGTTGATGGTGCTGACCGACACTTTGATGATGGCGCGCCTCAGTCCCGAAGCGCTGGCCGGCGGCGGTCTGGGCGCGGCGACTTATTCGTTCGTGTCGATCTTCTGCATCGGCGTGATTGCCGCAGTCGGCACCTTGGTAGCGATTCGCAAAGGTGCAGGCGACATCATTGGCGCTGCACGCCTGACCCAGGCCGGATTGTGGCTGGCGTGGCTGATGGCGCTGGGCGCCGGTTTGCTGCTGTGGAACCTGAAACCGGTGTTGCTGCTGTTCGGCCAGACCGAAACCAACGTCAACGCCGCCGGGCAATTTCTGATCGCCCTGCCGTTCGCCCTGCCCGGCTACCTGAGCTTTATGGCCCTGCGCGGTTTCACCAGTGCAATTGGTCGGGCGACACCGGTGATGGTCATCAGTCTGGCCGGCACCGTGGCCAACTTCCTGCTCAATTACGCGCTGATCACTGGCATGTTCGGTCTGCCGAAAATGGGCCTGATGGGCATCGGTCTGGTCACGGCGATTGTCGCCAACTGCATGGCGCTGGCATTGGCCTGGCATATACGCCGGCACCCGGCGTATGACGCTTATCCGCTGCGCGCAGGGTTATCGCGGCCGAACCGCCAGTACCTGAAAGAACTCTGGCGCCTCGGTCTGCCGATCGGTGGCACCTACGCGGTGGAGGTCGGGTTGTTTGCCTTCGCGGCGCTGTGCATGGGCACCATGGGCAGCACGCAACTGGGCGCGCATCAGATTGCTCTGCAGATTGTTTCGGTGGCGTTCATGGTGCCGGCGGGGATGTCGTACGCGATCACCATGCGCATCGGCCAGCACTACGGCGCCGGGCAATTGCTTGATGCACGGATGTCGGGCCGGGTCGGGATCGTCTTTGGTGCGGTGGTGATGCTCGGCTTTGCGATGGTGTTCTGGTTGCTGCCAAATCAGTTGGTCGGGTTATTCCTTGATCACAATGATCCGGCGTTTGCCGAAGTGATTCGTTTGGCGGTGAGCCTGCTGGCCGTGGCGGCATGGTTCGAGCTGTTCGACGGCACGCAGACGATTGCCATGGGCTGTATTCGCGGGCTCAAGGATGCGAAGACCACGTTTCTGGTCGGGCTCGGCTGTTATTGGCTGATTGGCGCGCCAGCGGCGTGGTGGATGGCATTCCACTTGAACTGGGGGCCGACGGGCGTCTGGTGGGGATTGGCGCTGGGGTTGGCGTGCGCGGCGGTGAGTCTGACGTTGGCGTTTGAGTGGAAGATGAAGCGGATGATTCGGCTGGAGCCTGCTACATCACGCGTTGAGGTCGTTGGCGCAGATTAAGATCAAAAGATCGCAGCCTTTGGCAGCTCCTACAGGGATCGGTGTAGGAGCTGCCGCAGGCTGCGATCTTTTAAACGGCCTCCACAGAAACCTGTTGGCTTGAGCCAAACGTCAGGTACTCAACCAGTTCCGCCAACGGCAACGGCCGGCTGATCAGATAACCCTGCACCTGATCGCAACCAAACCCGCGCAGCAATTCCAGTTGTTCCGGCGTTTCAACCCCTTCCGCCACCACTTCCAGATGCAGGTTGTGCGCAAGGTTGATCATCGCGTGCACCAGTTTGCGGTTCTCTTCACGCTGTTCCATGCCACCGACAAAGCTCTTGTCGATCTTCAGCAAAGTGATCGGCAAGCTGTTGAGGTGCACGAACGATGAGAACCCGGTGCCAAAGTCATCCAGCGAAAAACGCACTCCGAGGCGGCCCAACGCATCCATGGTCTGCTTGACCAGATCACTGCGGCGCATCACCGCCGTTTCCGTCAGTTCGAACTCCAGCCACTGCGCCTCCACACCGCGCTCAGCGATCAAGCGGCTCAGCGTCGGCAACAACTGACTGTCCTGAAATTGGCGGAACGACAAGTTGATCGCCATGTGCAGCGCCGGCAATCCGCGTTCGCGCAGTGCCTGCATATCGCGCAACGCCCGGGAAATCACCCAATAACCCAGCGGCACAATCAAGCCGCTCTGCTCGGCCAACGGCACGAACTCACTCGGCGGCAGCAAACCGCGTTCGCCATGGCGCCAGCGCACCAAGGCTTCGAGGCCGACAATCTGGCCGTCCTCAAGATTCAGGCGTGGCTGGTAATGCAATTCCAGCTCATCACGACGCAAGGCCCGGCGCAGCTCACTTTCGAGGTCAGCCATGTTCCGCGCGTTGCGGTTGATGCGTTCGTTGAAGATATGAAAAGTGCAGCCCTGCGTGCTTTTGGCCTGCTGCATGGCGATGTGCGCATGCCACATCAGCGGGTCAGCGCCAGCCTGCGCGCGGGCGTGGGCGATGCCGAGGCTGGAGCCGATCAGAAGGCTTTCGCCATCCACCCAATACGGTTCGGACAAGGCTTCAGTAATGCGTTCGGCCATCCACTCGGCGCGTTGCGGCGCGCGGCGGGTGTCGATCAGCAAAGCAAATTCATCGCTGCCGAGACGTGCCAATTGATCGCCGGCCTCCAACTGACTTTTCAGCCGCGCCACGACCTGCAGGATCAGCCGATCGCCAGCCTGATGGCCAAGGGCGTCGTTGGCGTGACGGAAGTTGTCGAGATCGAGATGCCCGAGGGCCAAGCCGCGACCATCGCCTTCAGCGAGACGCGCTGTCAGCAAGGTCTGGAAACCCTGACGGTTGGCGATGCCGGTCAGCGGATCCTGTTCGGCGAGGCGTTGCAGGGTGTTTTCGAGAACGCCGCGTTCGCGCACATGGCGCAGGCAACGGCGCAGCATGCCGGGGTCGAGGGCGTCGAACACCAGCCAGTCACTGACGCCAACCGGCGCGGTGTCCGGTTCGTGTTCGAGCAACAATACCGTCGGCAGGCTGCAGCGGCCGGGTGCCGGTTGCAACGCAGGAAGGGTCAACAACACCGCATGGCGGTTGTCTTCGAACAAACTGCTGACCGACTCCCAGCTCGGCGCGCTGATCAGCACCGCCGCGCTCCCCATCGGAGCCAGACACTCACGCAATAACGCTGTCCACGCTGGCTCTTCGGCCAGTAGCAGCAAACGCAAGGGTTCGACAGGCGTAGACAAGCTAGCTCCCTAGACTCTGCAATGATGTGGGCGGCGGGCATTATGCCGTTGCGCTGACCAATGACCAAATGACAACGGTTATCGAAACGTTATTTTGTGTCACGAATGAGAACATTAGCCGCAAAATCACCGCGCATCCTGCGTGAAAGTAACAAAACCGGCAAATATGAATCGCGTGGTACGTCACAAGTCGGACAGAGCAGCACAAATCTCTGAGCCTGTTAAAATGCCGGCCCATTTCGTCAACGACTCCCGAATTTTCGTATGTCCCGACTCAATCCCCGGCAGCAAGAAGCCGTGAACTACGTCGGCGGCCCTCTATTGGTGCTCGCCGGTGCTGGCTCCGGCAAGACCAGCGTGATCACGCGCAAAATCGCGCACCTGATCCAGAACTGCGGCATCCGCGCCCAGTACATCGTCGCCATGACCTTTACCAACAAGGCCGCGCGCGAGATGAAAGAGCGGGTCGGTACCCTGTTGCGTGCCGGCGAAGGGCGCGGTCTGACGGTCTGCACCTTCCACAATCTCGGTCTGAACATCATCCGCAAGGAGCACGTGCGGCTGGGCTACAAACCCGGTTTCTCGATCTTCGACGAGACCGACGTCAAGTCCCTGATGACCGACATCATGCAGAAGGAATACGCAGGCGAAGACGGCGTCGACGAGATCAAGAACATGATCGGCGCCTGGAAAAACGACCTGATCCTGCCGCCTCAGGCGCTGGAGAACGCGCGTAATCCCAAGGAACAGACTGCCGCCATCGTCTACACCCACTATCAGCGCACGCTTAAAGCGTTCAACGCGGTGGACTTCGACGACCTGATCCTGCTGCCGGTAAAACTCTTCGAAGAACACGCCGACATCCTCGAAAAGTGGCAGAACAAGGTGCGTTACCTGCTCGTCGATGAATACCAGGACACCAACGCCAGCCAGTACCTGCTGGTAAAAATGCTCATCGGCAAGCGCAACCAGTTCACCGTGGTCGGCGACGACGACCAGTCGATCTACGCCTGGCGTGGCGCGCGACCGGAAAACCTGATGCTGCTGAAGGACGACTATCCGTCCTTGAAAGTGGTGATGCTCGAACAAAACTACCGCTCGACCAGTCGCATCCTGCGTTGCGCCAACGTGCTGATCTCGAACAACCCGCACGAATTCGAAAAGCAGCTGTGGAGTGAAATGGGCCACGGTGACGAGATCCGCGTGATCCGCTGCCGCAACGAAGACGCCGAAGCCGAGCGCGTGGCCATGGAAATCCTCAGCCTGCACTTGCGCACCGACCGCCCGTACAGCGATTTCGCGATCCTCTATCGCGGTAACTATCAGGCCAAGCTGATCGAGCTGAAGCTGCAGCACCACCAGGTGCCGTATCGCCTGAGCGGCGGCAACAGCTTCTTCGGCCGCCAGGAAGTGAAAGACCTGATGGCCTACTTCCGCCTGATCGTGAACCCGGATGACGACAACGCCTTCCTGCGCGTGATCAACGTGCCGCGCCGCGAAATCGGCTCGACTACTTTGGAAAAACTCGGCAACTACGCCACCGAACGCAAGATCTCGATGTACGCCGCCACCGACGAAATCGGTCTGGGCGAGCATCTGGACAGCCGCTTCACCGATCGTCTGTCGCGCTTCAAGCGTTTCATGGACAAGGTGCGCGAGCAGTGCGCCGGCGAAGACCCGATCTCCGCGCTGCGCAGCATGGTCATGGACATCGACTACGAGAACTGGCTGCGCACCAACAGCTCCAGCGACAAGGCCGCCGACTACCGGATGAGCAACGTCTGGTTCCTGATCGAGGCGTTGAAAAACACCCTCGAGAAGGACGAAGAAGGAGAAATGACCGTCGAGGATGCCATCGGCAAACTCGTCCTGCGCGACATGCTCGAACGTCAGCAGGAAGAGGAAGACGGTGCCGAAGGCGTGCAGATGATGACGCTGCATGCGTCCAAGGGTCTGGAATTCCCTTACGTGTTCATCATGGGCATGGAAGAGGAAATCCTCCCGCACCGCTCCAGCATCGAAGCCGACACCATTGAAGAAGAACGCCGCCTGGCCTATGTGGGCATCACCCGCGCGCGCCAGACACTGGCGTTCACCTTCGCCGCCAAGCGCAAGCAGTACGGCGAGATCATCGACTGCGCGCCGAGCCGCTTCCTCGATGAGCTGCCGCCGGACGATCTGGCCTGGGAAGGCAACGACGACACACCGAGCGAAGTCAAAGTCGTGCGCGGCAACAGCGCATTGGCTGATATACGCGCGATGTTAAAGCGCTAGAATTGACCACTTTTTTTACTAGACCTTCGGCGCACAAAGCGCCAAAAGAGGACAGCTTCATGGAAGCATTGCACCAGAAAATCCGCGAACAAGGCATTGTGCTTTCCGACCAGGTCCTGAAGGTCGACGCCTTCCTGAACCACCAGATCGACCCGGCCCTGATGAAGCTGATCGGCGACGAATTCGCCGCGCTGTTCAAGGATTCGGGCATCACCAAGATCGTCACCATCGAAGCCTCGGGCATCGCCCCGGCGATCATGACCGGTCTGAACCTCGGCGTGCCGGTGATCTTCGCCCGTAAGCAACAGTCCCTGACCCTGACCGAAAACCTGCTGTCGGCGACCGTTTACTCGTTCACCAAAAAGACCGAAAGCACCGTGGCCATCTCGCCGCGCCACCTGACCAGCAGCGACCGCGTGCTGATCATCGACGACTTCCTGGCCAACGGTAAGGCCTCGCAAGCGCTGATCTCGATCATCAAACAGGCCGGCGCCACCGTGGCCGGCCTGGGCATCGTCATCGAGAAGTCGTTCCAGGGCGGCCGCGCCGAACTGGACTCGCAAGGCTACCGCGTCGAATCGCTGGCCCGCGTTAAATCGCTGACAGGTGGCGTTGTCACCTTCATCGAATAAAGCCACACCGCAATACCCTTGTAGGAGCCGAGCTTGCTCGCGAAGGCGTCGTGTCAGTCGAATATTCTTTGACTGATCCACCGCTTTCGCGAGCAAGCTTTTCTCCTACAGTTGTTCGGGTACTCCGCAATCCCCGTGTAGGAGCTGTCGAGTGCAACGAGGCTGCGATCTTTTGATCTGATTTTCAGGATCAACATCAAAAGATCGCAGCGTGCCGCAGCTCCTACAGATTTCACTTAATCCATTCTGTAACCCGCCCCCGGTACCCCTTCGTGCATCGCAGCTTGAATATCCGCGTACAAGGCATTCGCCTCACCGGTGGTAATCGAACGAGAACAATCACGCAGCACCACATGCAAAAGCACGTTCTCCTGACCCGGTAACATCCCGAGTCGCTCAATGGCCTGCGCCGGTAAATCCGAACGTGGCCAGCGCCCCTTGATTCGCATCTCCTCGATCCATCCAGAGCAATCCCCTGCCGCCTGCAACATCCTCTCGGTCAATACCTCTTCACTCAATCCCGGCGTTACTGCCAACGAGATATCGCGGGCAATCGACGGCAAACGGGATACCGCAGTCCACGGATCCAGATCATGCATCTGCGCCTGCACGCGCACATTCTGATCACGCAACAAACGAATATCAGGAATGCCTTTGCGCAACATCGTCAGGCGATCCAGCCCCATCCCAAGAGCGAGTCCGCCATGGCGCAGCGGATCAATCTGCAAACGCTGCAACAGCGACTTCGCGATACGCCCGCACTCAAGAACCTCGACCGGCACGCCATCATTCAACACATTCACTTCAATCCCGCCCTCGGTGTAGTGATGTGGACTTTCGCTATAAACCCAGGACTTTTCCGGGACGGCCGACTGCAAAATATCACCGACCAAACGCAGTAAATGCTCATGGGATGCCAGCTCCGGGTCACCCAATACCCAGATATCCATTTGGTGCGGCTCGGCGCAATGCCAACGATCTCGGCTATCACGCCTGAAGGTAATGCCTGGCGCTGCCAGCAAAATGGTTTGTCCCGGCCGACGAACCTCGGCGGCCTGCTGAAGCGCCGCAGGAATCTGGCTGGTGGTCTGCGTTCGCAAAAGCGAATGCTCATCGACCCAACGTGTGTGCTCGCTGCCAAGGGTAATTTCTGCCGGGTCGTAACCCAGCAAACCGTAGTTCTCTTCGGCGGACACAATCCTTGGCCCAACCTGCAACTGCGCTCGGGGCCAGCCTCTTGCTGCGAGTCCTTGAAGGACTTCATTGAGCAGTAGTCGGACTGCGTGGTCGGGTTGGTTCTTTTCGGTTAAGTCAGTGAGGAGTAAGGCCTGCTCGACAGACTCTTGTGGCAAGTATTTCTTCGATGCTGACACTCTGTACCCCCCGAATTTGCTGCTGGATAGACCACAGACAAACCTATCGACAGGCGAATGCCGACGACAATCCAAAAACTCAGTGATTGATGATTTTCAGAACGGGACTACGGATGGCATTCCGTATTCATTCAGATATCAGACATGGCTCTTGTGGGAGCGGGCTTGCTCGCGAAGGCGTCGTGTCAGTCGATACATTTTTTGACCGATCCACCGCTTTCGCGAGCAAGCCCGCTCCCACAGTTGTTCGGGTACTCCGCAGTCGCCGTGTAGGAGCTGTCGAGTGCAACGAGGCTGCGATCTTTTGATCTTTTAAGGATCAGGATCAAAAGATCGCAGCGTGCCGCAGCTCCTACGGGGTTTGGGTGGTGGCTTTTAGGCCGGTGAGGAGCAGGCGTTGGAAGAGGTCTTCTTTCAGGCCTTCCGGGTTTGTGAGTTGCATGCGTTCGAGGTGTTCGGGGTACAGCGATGCCTCGGGGGCGTCGAGGGCGGCTTTGCCGAGTTCGAGGATTTCGGTGAGTTTGAATTTGCTTTTTAGCCAGTTCAGCGCCCGCAGTAGATCCCGTTCGATCGGGGAGAAATCACAGCCCAGCGGGTACTCCGGAAACAGGTTTTTGTGCCGTGCGGCGATGGCTTGCAAACGCTGCGGCGTGTTGTCAGTGAAGCGGGGATCGAGGCGGAAATCCTTTGGCAGTTTGCCGACCTTTTGCGCTTGTTCGATCAGGCCCGGCTGGAAGCGTGAATCGCTGATGTTCAGCAGCGATTCGATCACTACGGCATCGGTTTTACCGCGCAGATCGGCGATGCCATATTCGGTCACGACGATGTCGCGCAGGTGCCGTGGGATCGTGCAGTGGCCGTATTCCCAAACGATGTTGGAGCTGACGTCGCCGCCGGATTCGCGCCAGCTGCGCAGGATCAGGATCGAGCGCGCGTCGCGCAACGCGTGGCCCTGCGCGACGAAGTTGTACTGCCCGCCGACACCGCTGAGTACTCGTCCATCCTCCAGTTGATCTGCCACGCCAGCGCCGAGCACGGTCATGGTAAACACCGTGTTGATGAATCGCGCGTCGAGGCGCTGCAAGCGCTTGAGTTCTTCCTGCCCGTAGAGCTCGTTGATGTAGCTGATGCGAGTCATGTTGAATTCGAGGCGTTTGCTCAACGGCAACTCACGCAGTCGCTCGTAAAAACTGCGCGGGCCGAGGAAGAATCCGCCGTGCACGGAAATGCCGTCGGTTTGCGCCGCTTCGTCGAGGGTGCCGGCGTTGGCCTGCTCCTGCGTCGGCACATCGGGGTAGACCTTGCGCCGGATGATCCCGGCATCCGCCAGCACCAGCAGGCCGTTGACGAACATTTCGCTACAACCGTACAGGCCTTTGGCGAATGGCCCGGTGCCGCCCTCGCGGTTGATCAATTGCGCCCACTGACTGAGGTTGATGTCATCGAGCAACGCCTGATAACCGGCGTTATCCGCCTGACGTGCGAGCAACGCGGCAGTCAGCGCATCACCCATCGAACCGATGCCAATCTGCAACGTGCCGCCGTCGCGCACCAGCGTACTCGCGTGCAAACCAATGAAATGGTCCTGAAACCCCACCGGCATGTTCGGCGTGGAAAACAGCGTGCTGCTGTCCTTCTCGTCGATCAGCAGGTCGAAGGTGTCGATGTCGACTTCGGCGTCGCCGGGCATGTACGGCAGATCGGTGTGCACCTGGCCGACCAGCAGAATCGTCTCCCCGGCTTCGCGACGTTTGGCGATCATCGGGAACAGGTCGAGGGTGATGTCGGGGTTGCAGCTCAGGCTCAGGCGATCCGGGTGTTCGCTGCTGCTGGCCAATAACTGCGCCACCAGATTCAGCCCGGCGGCGTTGATGTCGCGGGCGGCGTGGCTGTAGTTGCTGCTGACGTAATCCTGCTGGGCCGGCGCGCTGTTGAGCAGGCTGCCGGGCTGCATGAAGAACTGTTCGATGCGGATGTTGGCGGGCAGGCTGTCGCGGTGCAGGTCGGCGAGGAAATCGAATTCCGCGTAGTCACCGAAGACGCGCTCGACGAAGGGTTCGATGAAGCGCTTTTGCAAGCCATCGCCCAACGCCGGGCGACCGAGGCACAGCGCGGTGTAGATCGTCAGCTGCCGCTCGGGCAGGCCTTTGATCCGCCGGTACAGCGCGTTGACGAAGTGATTGGGTTTGCCCAGGCCCAGCGGCATGCCCATGTGGATATGCGCCGGCAAGCGCGCCAGCACGTCGTCCACTGCTTGTTCGATCGAACACAACTGCACCATCTGAAGCCTCCTGCCCGTTCCGTGAATAGGGGTAGACCGAGATTGCCTTGAGTTTGCTGCAAAGAACAGCCCAAAGTCCTGGACGATTGTCGGCCACAGGAGGTGTTTAGGCTGGAGCTTGCTTGCCCTCACCCTAGCCCTCTCCCGGAGGGAGAGGGGACTGAATGGGGGATATTTGGGAGATACGCCGACGTGAACGTGATGTACCGAATCCATAGTCGCTAAGGTCTTTCAGGTCGATGTCGGACGCAAGAAACCGCGGTCGTCCCCTCTCCCGGAGGGAGAGGGGACTGAATGGGGGATATTTGGGAGGTACGCCGACTTGAACGTGATGTACCGGATCCATAGTCGCTACGACCTGTCAGGTCGATGGATAGCGCCATACACCGCGGTCGGCCCCCTCTCCCTCCGGGAGAGGGCTGGGGTGAGGGGCTCTTGAATCGCAGGCACAAAAAAACCGTCCGAAGACGGTTTTTTTCATCAGATGCACGCCTTATTTCAGACCGGACATCTTCTCGATCGCGCCCTTCAGCTCTTCATCCGAGCAATCGGCGCAGGTGCCTTTCGGCGGCATCGAATTGATACCGGTGATGGCTTTGGCAAGGATGCCATCAAGGCCGCCTTGGTGATCCGCACGTTCTTTCCACGCGGCCGTGTCACCGATCTTCGGCGCACCCAACAACCCGGTACCGTGGCAAGCGTTGCAATGTTTGGCAATCACTTCGTCGGGGGTTTTCGCGCCGCCACCGCCGCCGGCAGTCGCAGCCACTTCCATCCCTTTGCATTCCTGACCTTGAACGCACACCTGGCCGACAGGCTCGAGGCGTTTGGCAATGTCGTCATTCGTCGCAGCTTGAGCGCTGACAGCCCAGAGGGCCAGTACGGTTGCTGGTGCAGCCAGCATTTTCATAATTAGGTTCACGCGTTCACCCTCAATGGTGGCTATTCACGCCTGCGGCCACGGTTCGCAGGCGGGCGCAAGTATAGCGGGTAGCCCGCCACACTGAAACAACCCCATGATTAAAGGGGTCTTGTTGCGCATCGGTAAAACAGCTTGGGTGCCTTTGCCGTAGTGGCCTGGCGCCTCTTGGTTTAAAAGTTTGCCGGCGTGGCTGCGCTGATTAGTCGCGCAGGCAAGTCGAACGGATTACGGAAACGATGCGGCTTGGTACTTTCAAAGTAGTAGCTGTCGCCGGCTTCGAGAATAAAAGTTTCAAGGCCCACCACCAATTCCAGACGACCCTCCACCAGAATCCCGGTTTCCTCGCCTTCATGGGTGAGCATTTCTTCGCCGGTATCAGCGCCCGGCGGGTAGATTTCGTTGAGGAAGGCGATGGCGCGACTGGGGTGCGCGCGGCCGACCAGTTTCATGGTCACGGCGCCGTCGGAAATGTCGATCAGCTCGTTGGCCTTGTAGACGATCTGGGTCGGAACTTCCTGCAGGATTTCTTCGGAAAAGAACTCGACCATGGACATGGGAATGCCGCCCAGCACCTTTCTCAGCGAACTGATCGAAGGGCTGACGCTGTTCTTTTCGATCATCGAAATGGTGCTGTTGGTGACGCCCGCGCGTTTGGCGAGTTCACGCTGGGAAAGCCCTTTGAGCTTGCGGATCGATTGCAGTCGTTCACCGACGTCCAAGGCGCGAGCCTCCTGATGTTGTAAGAATATTGAGCGTTATCATGGCGACAGCGTTCAGTATTTACAACACTTGGCCCCCGCAGCGGCGTCAACCCTCGGAATAGAGCCTTGGCACTCGACGCAGGTTGCAGAAGATCTGGTACGGGATGGTGTCGGCCCACTTCGCCACTTCACTGGCGAGGATATTTTTCCCCCAGAGCTCAACAGTCGAACCGAGACCGGCTTCCGGCACATCGGTAAGATCGATGCAAAGCATGTCCATCGACACGCGACCGATAATGCGACTGCGTTTACCGGCCACCAAAACCGGGGTGCCGGTCGGCGCCTGACGCGGGTAGCCGTCGGCGTAACCCATGGCGACCACGCCGATGCGCATCGGTTTGTCGGTGATGAATTTGGCGCCGTAGCCCACCGGCTCACCGGCCGGCAATTCGCGCACGCTGATGACTTTCGATTCCAGGGTCATCACCGGTTGCAAACGATCGGCAACAGCATTGGCTTCTTCGAACGGGGTCGCGCCGTAGAGCATGATGCCCGGACGCACCCAATCACTATGAATCTGCGGCCAGCCAAGCACAGCGGGCGAGTTGCGCAGACTGACTTCAGCCGCCAGCCCCTGACGCGCCGCTTCAAATACCGCGACTTGCTCGATGCTGCTCTGCGCGTGCAGTTCATCGGCGCGGGCGAAGTGGCTCATCAACACAATTTTCGCCACTTTGCCGCTGGCCAGCAGACGCTGATAAGCCGCCGGATAATCCTTTGGATGCAACCCGACGCGGTGCATGCCCGAATCGAGCTTCAGCCACACGGTGATCGGTTTGCTCAGCGCGGCCTGCTCGATCGCTTCGAGCTGCCAGAGCGAGTGCACCACCGTCCAGAAATCATGCTCGACGATCAGCGCCAGCTCATCAGCTTCAAAAAAGCCTTCAAGCAACAACACCGGCGCACGAATGCCAGCGGCGCGCAGCTCCAAAGCCTCTTCGATGCAAGCCACGGCAAAACCGTCGGCCTCGGCTTCCAGCGCCTGGGCGCAGCGCACCGCGCCATGTCCGTACGCATCGGCCTTGATCACCGCCAGCGCCTTGGCGCCGGTGACTTCGCGGGCAATTCGGTAGTTGTGGCGCAGGGCTTCTAGGTCGATCAGGGCACGGGCAGGACGCATGGCGGCAGACTTCTAGGCGGTCATGGGAATAAAAACCGGCGCCGACTGACGACGTGAACCGCCAACAGCGCCGGGAGAGGGATCTTTACAACAGTTACGGCAGCGCGGCGACGATAGAGATCTCTACCAGAATGCTCGGCTTGGCCATTTTCGCCTCAACGGTCGCGCGGGCCGGGGCGGCGCCTTTTGGCAGCCACTGATCCCACACCGAGTTCATCCCGGCGAAGTGCTCATCGATGCCGTTCAGGTAAATCGTTGCCGACAACAGGTGTTGCTTATCGGTGCCGGCCAGATCAAGCAAGCGTTCGATATTGGCCAGAACGTCGCGGGTCTGCTGTTCAATCCCGGCATTGAAGTCGTCGCCGACCTGCCCGGCCAAATACACGGTGCCGTTGTGGCTGACGATCTGACTCATGCGCTCATTGGTGAGCTGGCGCTGGATTGACATGTTTTGCGGACTCCTGAATTTTGTTGCCGTAACGGGAAATATCGAGGCCTTCGGCACTGATCTGCGGCTTTTTCTTCGCCATCAGGTCGGCCAGCAAGCGACCGGAACCGCATGCCATGGTCCAACCGAGCGTGCCGTGACCGGTGTTGAGGAACAGATTCTTGAACGGCGTGGCGCCAACGATCGGCGTGCCATCCGGCGTGGTCGGACGCAGACCGGTCCAGAAACTCGCTTCGGCCAGATTACCGCCCTGAGGATAAAGGTCGTTGACGATCATCTCCAGGGTTTCGCGGCGGCGCGGGTTCAGCGACAGGTCAAAACCGGCGATCTCGGCCATGCCGCCGACGCGGATGCGGTTGTCGAAACGGGTGATCGCGACCTTGTAGGTCTCGTCGAGAATAGTCGAAGTCGGCGCCATCGCCGGGTTGGTGATCGGCACGGTCAGCGAGTAACCCTTGAGCGGATACACCGGGGCTTTGATGCCCAGCGGCTTGAGCAGTTGCGGCGAGTAGCTGCCAAGCGCCAGCACGTAGCGGTCGGCGGTTTCCAGCTTACCGTCGATCCACACGCCGTTGATGCGATCACCGGCGTAGTCGAGTTTCTGGATGTCCTGGCCGAAGCGGAATTCCACACCCAGTTTCACCGCCATTTCGGCGAGGCGCGTGGTGAACATCTGGCAGTCGCCAGTCTGATCGTTCGGCAGGCGCAGGGCACCGGCGAGGATGTCAGTGACACCCGCCAGCGCTGGCTCGACGCGGGCAATGCCGGCGCGGTCGAGGACTTCAAACGGCACGCCGGATTCTTTCAGCACGGCGATGTCTTTGGCGGCGCCATCAAGCTGAGCCTGAGTGCGGAACAACTGAGTCGTACCGAGGCTGCGGCCTTCGTAGGCGATGCCGGTTTCGGCGCGCAATTCGTCGAGGCAGTCGCGGCTGTACTCGGACAGACGCACCATGCGCTCCTTGTTCACCGCGTAACGGTTGGCGGTGCAGTTGCGCAGCATCTGCGCCATCCACAGGTACTGGTCGATGTCGGCGGTGGCTTTGATCGCGAGAGGGGCGTGGCGTTGCAGCAGCCACTTGATCGCTTTCAGCGGTACGCCCGGCGCGGCCCACGGCGAGGCGTAGCCCGGCGAGACCTGGCCGGCGTTGGCGAAGCTGGTCTCCATGGCCGCAGCCGGCTGCCGGTCGACCACCACTACTTCGAACCCGGCACGGGCCAGATAGTAAGCACTGGCGGTACCGATGACGCCGCTACCCAAGACCATTACGCGCATTTTTGTATCCCTCATCGCGGCGGGGCCGCGTACGTCTGTTGTTAGAGCAATGATGCGCGCAGTTTAAAAAAGAAATGCCAGTGCTTTTCACTATATAAGCGCCTATATTTGGCGACAATTCTCGGCAAAAACCCTTTTCACGGAGGCGCATCCCCTATGCGTACCAACACTCAGACCAAACGTGAGCTGGACAAGATCGACCGCAACATCTTGCGGATCCTGCAGGCGGACGGGCGGATTTCCTTTACCGAACTGGGCGAAAAGGTCGGGCTCTCGACCACGCCGTGCACCGAGCGCGTGCGGCGTCTGGAGCGCGAAGGGATCATCATGGGCTACAACGCCCGGCTCAATCCGCAGCACTTGAAGGGTAGCTTGCTGGTGTTCGTCGAGATCAGCCTCGACTACAAATCCGGCGACACGTTCGAGGAGTTCCGCCGCGCGGTGCTGAAGTTGCCGCACGTGCTGGAATGCCATTTGGTGTCAGGGGATTTCGACTATCTGGTGAAGGCGCGGATTTCCGAGATGGCCTCGTACCGCAAGCTGCTGGGCGACATTCTGCTGAAGCTGCCGCATGTGCGGGAGTCGAAGAGTTACATCGTGATGGAAGAGGTTAAGGAGAGCTTGAGCCTGCCGATTCCAGATTGAGCACCGCGACGATCGTTCCCACGCTCTGCGTGGGAATGCCTCTTCGGACGCTCCGCGTTCGGCATTTGGGACGCAGAGCGTCCCGGGCTGCATTCCCACGCAGAGCGTGGGAACGATCATGATGCATTTCTCTGTAGGAGCTGCCGAAGGCTGCGATCTTTTAAACCAGCACCTGCCGATTCGCCGTCATGTACTCGAATATCTGCTTCTCCACCCGTGGATGAATCAGCTCCACCGGCCGCCGCTCATTCGGGCAAGGCAAAGTCTTGGTCGTACCAAACAACCGGCAGATCAACGGCCGCTCTTCATACACCGTGCAGCCATTCGGCCCCAGGTGCACGCAGTTCAGCTCTTCCATCGCCGCATCCTGCTCAGCGCGGGTCTTGCGCGGCAGACGAGCCATTTCTTCCGGCGAGGTGGTCACCGGCCCACAGCAATCGTGGCAGCCGGGCACGCACTCGAACGAGGGAATCTGCTGGCGCAAGGTGCGGACTGTCTGGCTGTTGCAGCTCATCGAAACGGTAACCAAGGTGAAATAGGCGGCAATTGTGCCGCAAAAGCCGTGATCCAGACACCGCAGGCCGACCAGTGTTGCCCCCGTTCGGGCGTGCGGCTTATGCTCCGTCAAATTTTCTCGACACCCCCGCCTCAGGATGACGCCCATGACCGCCCGCGCCCACACCTCCGCGAGCCAACCTCACGTTGCCTCTTACTACGCCGCCAGCAGCTTGCCGCAGCCGGATCATCCGCTGCTGCAAGGCGACGTGGTGGCCGACGTCTGCGTGGTCGGCGGCGGTTTTTCCGGGTTGAACACGGCGCTGGAACTGGCTGAACGCGGACTCAGCGTGGTGTTGCTGGAAGCGCACAAGATCGGCTGGGGCGCCAGCGGTCGTAACGGCGGGCAGTTGATTCGCGGCGTCGGCCACGGTCTCGATCAGTTCGCCAACGTCGTCGGCAGCGACGGCGTGCGCGAAATGAAACTGATGGGCCTGGAAGCGGTGGAAATCGTCCGCCAGCGCGTCGAGCGTTTTCAGATCGCCTGCGACCTGACCTGGGGCTACTGCGACCTCGCCAACAAACCATCCGACCTCGAAGGTTTTGCCGAAGACGCCGAAGAGTTGCGCGGCCTCGGTTATCCCTACGAAACCCGTTTGCTGCAAGCCAACGAGATGCACACGGTGGTCGGCTCCAAGCGCTATGTCGGTGGTTTGATCGACATGGGTTCAGGGCATCTGCATCCACTCAACCTGGCGTTGGGCGAAGCAGCGGCGGCGCAGCAATTGGGTGTGAAACTGTTTGAACACTCGGCAGTGACCCGTATCGATTACGGCCCGGAAGTCAAAGTCCACACCGCCCAAGGTTCGGTGCGGGCGAAGACGCTGGTGCTCGGCTGCAACGCTTATCTGAATGATCTGAATCCGCAACTCAGCGGCAAGGTTCTGCCCGCCGGCAGCTACATCATTGCCACCGAACCGTTGAGCGAAGAGCAGGCGCACAACCTGCTGCCGCAGAACATGGCGGTCTGTGACCAGCGAGTGGCGCTGGATTACTACCGACTCTCGGCGGATCGTCGCTTGCTGTTCGGCGGTGCCTGCCATTACTCGGGGCGTGATCCGAAAGACATCGCGGCGTATATGCAGCCGAAGATGCTCGAAGTGTTCCCGCAACTGGCGGGCGTGAAGATTGATTATCAGTGGGGCGGGATGATCGGCATCGGCGCCAACCGTCTGCCGCAGATTGGCCGACTCAATGACCAGCCGAACGTGTATTACGCCCAGGCCTATTCCGGACACGGGGTGAATGCCACGCACCTGGCGGGCAAGTTGCTGGCTGAAGCGATCAGTGGGCAGCACGGCGGTGGCTTTGATCTGTTTGCCAAAGTGCCGCACATCACCTTCCCGGGTGGCAAGCATTTGCGCTCGCCGTTGTTGGCGTTGGGGATGTTGTGGCATCGCCTAAAAGAGTTGGTCTGAACCACCCCCTGTTGATCGTTCCCACGCTCTGCGTGGGAATGCATCCAGTGACGCTCCGCGTCACAGCGGACGCAGAGCGTCCGGGGCGGCGTTCCCACGCAGAGCGTGGGAACGATCGGTGTCGTTCAGATCTGCCAGAACGGCTTCAACCCCTCCTCCTGCGCCTGCTCACGCGTCAACCCGATGTCCTTGAGCTGATCCGCCGTCAGGTTCAGCAACGCCCTGCGCGTGTGCAGGCGATGCCACATCAGACCCCAGCGGCTCAGGCCGGACGGTGCGTTACGCATGATCTCATTGCGCGCACGTTCCTTCTGCCCTGCCGCCAGTTCCTGACTGTGTAACGTCAGCCGCACATCGCTCAAGCCGTTCATTTTTGTCGCTCCTGTTTACTTGGGTAGCCAGAGATTCCATGATGCGCGGGCGAGCAAAACCATTACAGATTCAAAGCGACTGTATTAACTCCATACAGATTTACCGCTTTGCAGACTGAATTGACGATTTTTCTCGCATCTGTACTGGTCTTCCGAATCACCTGCACCGAGGCAGCGCAATGACCCTCTACGTAAACCTCGCCGAATTGCTCGGCACGCGCATCGAACAAGGCTTCTATCGCCCCGGCGACCGCTTGCCGTCGGTGCGCGCCTTGAGCGTCGAACACGGGGTCAGTCTGAGCACGGTGCAGCAGGCCTATCGCATGCTCGAAGACAGTGGTCTGGCCACGCCGAAACCCAAGTCTGGCTACTTTGTGCCGGTCGGTCGCGAGCTGCCGGAGTTGCCCGCCGTCGGCCGTCCGGCGCAGCGGCCAGTGGAAATTTCGCAGTGGGATCAGGTGCTGGAATTGATTCGCGCCGTGCCGCGCAAGGACGTCGTGCAACTCGGTCGCGGCATGCCCGACATCAGCACGCCGACCATGAAACCGTTGTTGCGCGGCCTCGCCCGCATCAGCCGTCGCCAGGACATGCCCGGTCTGTATTACGACAACATCCACGGCACCCTCGAACTGCGCGAACAGATTGCCCGGTTGATGCTCGATTCCGGCTGCCAGTTGAGCGCCAGCGACCTGGTCGTGACTACCGGTTGCCACGAAGCTTTGTCCACCAGCATTCACGCGATCTGCGAGCCGGGCGACATCGTCGCGGTGGATTCGCCGAGCTTCCACGGCGCCATGCAGACCCTCAAAGGTCTGGGCATGAAAGCCCTGGAAATCCCCACCGACCCGCTCACCGGCATCAGCCTTGAAGCGCTGGAACTGGCGCTCGAACAATGGCCGATCAAAGCCATCCAGCTCACCCCGAACTGCAACAACCCGCTCGGCTACATCATGCCGGAGTCGCGCAAACGCGCGCTGCTCACCCTCGCCCAACGCTTTGACGTGGCGATCATCGAAGACGATGTCTATGGCGAACTGGCCTACACCTACCCACGTCCGCGCACGATCAAATCCTTCGACGAAGACGGTCGCGTGCTGCTCTGCAGTTCGTTTTCCAAGACTCTCGCGCCGGGGCTGCGCATCGGTTGGGTCGCGCCGGGGCGATACCTCGAGCGCGTGCTGCACATGAAATACATCAGCACCGGATCGACCGCGCCGCAGCCGCAGATCGCCATTGCCGAATTTCTCAAATCCGGCCATTTCGAACCACATTTGCGGCGGATGCGCTCGCAATACCAGCGCAATCGCGACGTGATGATCGATTGGGTGACGCGCTATTTCCCCGCCGGCACTCGCGCCAGCCGTCCACAGGGCAGCTTCATGTTGTGGGTCGAATTGCCGGAAGGTTTCGACACACTGAAACTGAATCGTGCGCTGCTTGATCAAGGCGTACAGATTGCCGTCGGCAGCATCTTTTCCGCCTCGGGCAAGTACCGCAATTGCCTGCGCATGAACTACGCGGCCAAACCGACAGCGCTGATTGAAGAGGCGGTGCGCAAGGTCGGTGCGGCGGCGATCAAACTGCTTGCCGAGTCCGAGCTCAGTCCAGTCTGAACACGCCTTCGCCGTCCAGTCGGGTCAGATCCGCGACCCGACTGGCCTCGTTGCTGATTTGCCCCTCAACCTCGAACTCGACCTCCAGACGCCTGCCGCTCGCCAGCAGCGGCAGAAGACGCTCGCTGGGCCGCAACACGTCGTGCTCCCCGGCCCTTTGCGTGACAACACCGTCGACGCGCACCGCCATCACCTTGAGCCGCAACGTGCCAATGCCGAAGCGATAACGCTCGGCGTCAGCCCCCGGCGCATCGAAGCGCAATGTCAGCGGTGACGCCTGCTCGCAGATAACCTGCACTTGCACCCGGCGACTGCCAAAACTCAGTTCATTGGCACCGGCACTTTGCTGCAACAACGCGCCCCGGTCGGTCAGGCCAAAATCAAACGCAGGCGGACTGACTCGCACCTCGCATGCTTGGCCCTGCGCCCACGCCGCCGTGCAGCACAGCCACAGCATTGCCACGCTCGAAACGTTGAAAACAGTCATCGGATAATTCCTCAATCATGCCTCGCTGCAACGCGCGGACGCAGATTCGTAAAGCTCATCGGGATCGGCTTCTTCAGCCAGTTCGAAGGTCAGATGACAGCGCGAGCCATCGGCCTTTTGCACATGTAGCGCAGCGTCCGCCTGAATGTCGGAAAGAAAAATCCGTCCGTCATCGAGCACGCTGGTGACGTAGCGGCCTAGCTCATCAAACACGCCAAAACCCTTGCCGACGACTTGATCATCGGCCGTGTGTGCGTGCAGTAAAACGCGCCGGGACGTAACCATGTGAAACTCCAGCCGCTGCACCGAGCCGCGCGCCGCTGCGATCTCGCGGTAGCCGTTGAGCACGTCGACATTGCGCGCCAGGCTCGCGGTGTCGATCTCCACCCGCGTGTTGCGATAGGCCGGCACGCTGGCCACCACCGCGCGCCCGGCGGCGTCCGTCCACACCGGCCCGTAAGGCGTGCGCAACTTGACCCCGGCGGCATCTCCGGCCTTGAGCAAGGCAAAGGTCTCGCGCACGGTGTAGGGCGATAAGGTCAGGCCTTCGCTGTGCAACGCGACGCCGCCGCGCGCGCCGAAGTCGTAACCGGTCGAACCGGAGCCGCGCTGCGAATAACCCAGATCAACCTGGGTGTAACGCGGCAGGAGGTTGAGCCGGCCACTGACATCCGCCTCGCCGTTTTCCGGGCGCTCGACCGTGGCGCTGTAGGCCACGGCGTCGTTGATCTGCTGATTCAGACGCAAGCCGCTGCGGGTGCCGCTGAGGTCGTCCTTGCGGACAAAACTGCGCAGCGCGCCGCTGCGACCCATCGGCACGCTGATCGTCAGATAGGTCGCAAAACCACGGCTGTCATGCGCCGAACCGCCCATGTCACGCTCAAGACTCAACGACACGCTGGTGCGCTGAAACATCCGTGACCACGAGGCGCTGAGACGCGAACTGGTGTCGTCTTCAAAATCGGTGAAGCGTGAAAATCCACCGGAAAACGAGCCCAGCAATAGGCTCGCGCCGCTGAGTCCAAGGGTCATCTGGTTGCGAATGCGTTGATCCGGTTGATCGGTGTCGCGATTCCACGTGGTATCGGACAACGTGCGAAAACCCTGCACTTGCTGAGTGACCGACAGGTTCGCCGAGACGCGCTCGGTCAGCGCCGTGCTCAGGCTGAACTGGAACTGCGCGCCCAACTGATCTTCACGACGGGCGCGGGACACCACCTGACGCAGTCCCAGCGCTGTGCGCGGCAACAACGGAATTTGCAGCGCCATCCCGGCCGATTGATAGTCGCTGCCGAGCATCGCGCCCGCCGTCAGTTGCTTGCCGGCGGCCAAACGCCAATCCTTGCTCGCCGCGACGAAATCAGGTGCGTCGCGATCATCGCGGGCATAGCGACGAACACGTCCCGCCGTCACCGCGAAACCCGGCTGGCGGCCCGGTGCCAAACCAGCAAGGCTGTCGCCGGGAACGATAAAACTACGCTGCTGGCCATCCTCTTCGTACACGGTGACTTCCAGATCCAGACTCTGGCTGAGCAGCGGCAACCCCACCAGCGAAAACGGCCCCGGCGGCACCAGCGTGGTGTAGATCAGCGCGCCGTTCTGCCGAACCTCGACCCGAGCGGCAGAATAAGCGATGCCCTCGACGTGGGCGCCTTCACTGTCCGCTGCCAGCTCCCCCAACGCGGCTTCAGGCTGCAATTGCACACCGGTGAAAGCCTCGCCGGCAAACAATGGCGAGGCCATGTTGAGCTGACCGAGTTGCAGGTTGGTTTGCAGCGACTCGAAGGTGCGCGAAGCGTAGGCATACAGATGCTCGGTCTGGCTGCTGCCATCGAACGCCGCGTAAGACTGACGGCTGCGCAGCGCCCAGTCGTTGATGTTCAAACCCAGCTCGGTGTTGAGGCTGCGGTAATGTGTGGTCTGGCCAACGTATTCGTTGCCCAGCACCAGCGCGTCGTAGTTGAACAGCGCAGCGCTACCACCGTGCGCGTAGTTGCGACGCGCCGTAGCCGTCGGCGCCACGAGCCCGGTGGGCAGCAGCAGATCGATCTGTTCCTTGCCCGGATCAAGCCGCGCGATCACGCCGTCGAAGCTGTCGACAAAGCGCTTGCACTCCAGGTTCGGCAGCGCCTCGACGCGCATGTTTGCCTGTTCGAGCAACGTCTCGGTGGTGCACAACTCGCCCTGCTCGTCGAACGTCGCCAGCACCCGTCCCTTGGGCACGCCGTTGACGCTGAGCAGCAGCGAATGCGTCCCCTGCTGAAAGCGCGGCGCGTCCTGAAAGTATTCCGCCAGTTGCAGATCGAGCCCACGGGCGCGCAACACGTACGGGTCGAAGGTGACCGAATCGGCCAAGCTGTTTGCCGACGCCAACAGGCTGAGCAGCGCAAGGCTGTGACGGTAATTCATTCACCGGTCACCAGTGGCGCATCGAAATTGCCGGCAGCGAAACCGTACATCGTCGCCGGGTACAGACGCACTTGAGTCGCCGTCGTGGGCAGCGGCGATGCGGACGTCAGGCGCAGCAGTTCGCCGGGCAAAATGTAGCTGCGGCCCAGATCCACCGAAGCATCGCCGGGCAGCAGATTGACGGTATTGGCCAGCCGCACCACGTAAGGGCTGGGATTGCTGACCTGCAGTTGGGTGTCCTGCACTGACCACTTCAGCAGCGTCCATGGCTGGCGTTCGATGGGCAGATTCTTCGGGCGCAGAATCGCGGGAATGTTCTGTTTTACGGTAAGGCTGACCCGCGCGTTGCTGCCCTTTTCCAGCGGCTGAATGCCTTCGAAAATCACCCGTTTCAGGCGCTCGGTTTGCAGCGGCTCAGCGCTGCGCAGAATGAATCGCACCAGTTGCGTGCCACCGCTTTCCACCCGAGCTACTGGCGGGGTCAGCAGCAACAGCAGCTCGGTGTCTTCCGGGACATTTTCAATGCTCGTGTGCAAGAGAGCCGGGAGCGGTTCAGTGTTGGTGATGTTGATACTGGCTTCACCAGTGGACTCTTCGAGAATCAGGATCGGCGTTTGCGGCACCATGCCGGCGGCGTCGGCCACGGATGTTGCGCTCGATAGAAGCAGCACCGCCATCAGGGCGGTGGTTGAAAAACGTTGAATTTGAGGCATGACGATTCCCTGGCGCCCCATTTTTCGCACCGTCGGCGCAAGGGCCCATCGTTGAAACACAAACGTAAAAAGGTGCGCCTGTGGCGCAGAAAAACGACGCACCGCAAGGACTGCGGCGCGTGTTTGATCAGGTCGAGAGTGTGCTCACGACATCCCTGGACTCAGAGGTAAACCAGCTCGAACGTCGCGGAGCCGTCCAGAGTGATGTCCGAGCCTGTAGGCAGCGCATTCGCCGGGCCGACGACTGGAACCAGTGTCATTGGAAGGGTGTGGATGCGGCCGTTGCTTGGGCCTTCAGCAATGCTACGTCCCCAGGAATAATGCAGATAACCACCGCTGGAAGCGTTTTTGCCGACAAGCGTCGAACTCGGCTGATTCCAGGTTGGCCCACCAATTCCGCCACCTTGTTGGTACATGAGGCTCATCGCTGCGCTGTCCACCGTTGGCGTGCCATGACGCAAGCCGTAACCACCAATTTTCACCCCACTGGCGGCGCCCATTCCGTAGATGTACATGTCTTCTGCACGGCCATCGATGGTGATGCCTTGTAACTGCGTCGCCGCCTGGTTGTCGTGCACTTTCACGGCGACCGGCACCTGCCCATTGCAGGTCATGCTCAGGGTGATGTTTTTCAGTCCCAGCTCTGTTTGTACATCGGCGTTCAGATCCGCCGCCGAAATCTTGCCCAGATCGACAATGCTGCCGCCAGCAAAACTCGGCGTGCACGCCGTAGGAATAATCGTGCCGCTAACCGTGAGGCTGGCACTTTCTGCGAGGGCAAGAGCAGGCAACAACGTAGCCACCACCGTGGCGCTGATGAAAAGCTTTTTCATGAGAAATTCTCGTTCCGTAAGAATTAAAAGGACGACAGCAAGTAGTGCTTTGTCTGGCGGAAAATAGCGAAATTTCCTGCCTGACAACGCCTAGCCATTATTGCGATTTGCCCCGATTTTCGATGTAAGACGAAGTTACAAAGCACCCAGAGAAAATTCGCCTGAGGCCGTAGCTGACAGGAGTAGGAGAAATGCCCTACTTCAAAAATTCTCTTTTCCTGCCCGTCGGCCATTGCCTACACAGCGCTCAACCCGGGCGGTTCCCCACGGCAGATTTTTCCTGAATCAAACGCCGCCGATGACGGTCATAACCCGTGCCATACTCCGATCCCTACTCACACGCGGAATGATCCGACTTGCGATCCAGCCCTCTCCTGCTTCTGATCTTCGTGTTGTCGCTCGCCGGCTGCGCCAGTGTCGATGTGCAACGCGAACCCAGCCAGGCCTTGCCGGCCAGCAGCTCGGCGTTTGGCCGTTCGATTCAGGCTCAGGCCGCGCCGTATGAAGGCCGCTCCGGCTTCCGCCTGCTGTCCAACAGCACCGAATCTTTCACTGCCCGCGCCGAGCTGATCCGCCACGCGCAGGTCAGCCTCGATTTGCAGTACTACATCGTCCACGACGGCGTCAGCACACGAATGCTCGTCGAGGAATTGCTCAAGGCTGCCGACCGTGGCGTGCGCGTACGCATCCTGCTCGACGACACCACCAGCGATGGTCTCGACCAGATCATCGCCACGCTGGCGGCGCATCCGCAGATCCAGATACGCCTGTTCAACCCGCTGCATCTGGGCCGCAGTACCGGCGTCACCCGCGCGGCCGGGCGCCTGTTCAACCTGTCGCTGCAACACCGGCGCATGCACAACAAACTGTGGCTGGCGGACAACAGCGCGGCCATCGTCGGCGGGCGCAATCTGGGCGATGAGTATTTCGATGCCGAGCCGAACCTGAATTTCACCGACATCGACATGCTCAGCATGGGGCCGGTTGCAGAGCAGCTCGGGCACAGTTTCGACCAGTACTGGAACAGCGCGCTGAGCAAGCCGATCGATGAATTTCTCTCCAGCAAACCGTCGGCCAAGGACTTGCAGAACACCCGCACGCGCCTGGAAGAATCGCTGGAAGAAACCCGCCAACAGAATCACGCGCTGTATCAGCAGTTGATGACTTTCACCACCGAGCCGCGCATGGACATCTGGCGCAACGAACTGATCTGGGCGTGGAATCAGGCGTTGTGGGACGCGCCGAGCAAGGTATTGGCCAAGGACGAGCCGGATCCGCACTTGCTGCTGACTACGCAACTGGCGCCGGAACTGAAGAACGTCAGCAAAGAGCTGATCATGATTTCGGCGTACTTTGTGCCGGGGCAACCGGGGCTGGTCTATCTGACCGGGCGCGCCGATGCCGGCGTCTCCGTGAGCCTGCTGACCAACTCACTGGAAGCCACCGACGTGCCGGCGGTGCATGGCGGTTACGCGCCGTATCGCAAGGCGCTGCTGGAACACGGTGTGAAACTATATGAGTTGCGCCGCCAGCCTGGGGATAACGATGGCAGCGGCCCGCATGTGTTTTACAGCAAGTCGTTCCGCGGCTCGGATTCGAGTTTGCACAGTAAGGCGATGATTTTTGATCGACAGAAATCGTTTATCGGGTCGTTCAACTTTGATCCGCGCTCGGTGTTGTGGAACACCGAGGTCGGGGTGTTGGTGGACAGTCCAGAGCTGGCTGAGCATGTGCGTGAGTTGGCGTTGCAGGGTATGGCGCCGGCGTTGAGTTATCAGGCGAAATTGCAGGACGGGAACATCGTCTGGGTCACCGAGGACAATGGCCAGATGCATACGCTGACCAAGGAGCCGGGGAGCTGGTGGCGACGGTTTAATGCGTGGTTCAGCACCAGCGTCGGCCTGGAACGCATGCTTTAAAAAGCAAAAGATCGCAGCCTTCGGCAGCTCCTACAGTTTGAAATGCATTCCCCTGTAGGAGCTGCCGAAGGCTGCGATCTTTTGATCTACGCAGGCTCGGTCACCGGGCCGAATGCCCCTTGGCGCAATAGCAAAATCACCAACCCAAACGCGCCGATCGCCATCAACAGCGGCAACGCATGCCCGCTGATCCACTGGCTACCCGCCCCCGCCGCCAACGGCCCGATCAAACAACCCACGCCCCACAGCTGCGCGATATGCGCATTCGCCCGCACCAGCGCATCGTCGCGATAACGCTCGCCAATCAAGATCAGCGACAGCGTAAACAACCCGCCAGCACTGGCACCAAACAGCACCCACAGCGGCCAGATCAGCAGCGTATCGAGCAACAGCGGAATCGCCAGACTCGACAACATCAACACCACCGCGCAACCCGCGAACAGCGTGCGCCGCGACAGGTAATCGGCCAATGCGCCAATCGGCAGTTGCAACAGCGCATCACCGACCACCACGGTGCTGACCATCGCCAAAGCGATCTCGGCGGTGAAGCCTTGTTGCAGGCAATACACCGGCAACAACGTCAAAATCATCGCCTCGAACGCTGCGAACAACGATACCGCCCAGGCAATCGCCGGCAGCTCACGCGCAAATCCCCATAGGTCGCGGAACGTCACGCTGCTCGCTTCACTGCTTGGCGCACCACTACGGCCCAGCAACAGCAGCGGCGAAACCAGCAGCAGGCCGACGCCAACCCAGAAACCGTAATCATCTTCGGTGCCGAGCGCGCCCAGCAGCAGCGGGCCAGACAACTGGCTCAACGCATAGCTGCTGCCATACAGCGCCACCAAGCGACCACGCCAGTTCTCGACCACCAGTTGATTGATCCAGCTCTCGCCGAGGATGAACACGATGGTCAGAATCACGCCGATCATCAGGCGCAGCACCAACCAGATCGGATAGCTCGGCAGCAGCGCCAGCAAGCCGATCGACAACGCGCCCGCCCACAAGCACAGGCGCATCAGGTTGGCCGTGCCGAAGCGCGCCGCCAGATGACTGGAAATCTTCGCGCCGAGCAACACGCCAATTGCCGGCATCGCTGCCATCACGCCAATGGCGAAGGCGCCGTAACCCCAGCCCTCCAGACGCAACGACACCAGCGGCATGCTGACCCCCAGGGCCAGGCCGACACTCAAGACAGACGCCAACACGGCGAAATACGTCGCCCAACGCATGTTCCACGCTCCTGTGGATTATTTTTATGTGCACCACAAAACCACTGTGGGAGCGAGCCTTTGTGGCGAGGGGATTTATCCCCGTTGGATCGCGTAGCGGCCCCAAAACCTGCAAGCGCGATGTATCAGGTACATCGCGTGCAACGATTTTGCGACTGCTTCGCAGCCGAACGGGGATAAATCCCCTCGCCACAAAAGCCCGCTCCCACAGGGGATTTCTGTTTGGCAGGAAGCCCGCTCTCACAGAGGGTCTCTGTTTCGTCAGGTAGCCCGGCGTGACCGGGCTTCCGTTAACGGCTTACAGCTTGATCCACGTCGCCTTCAGCTCGGTGTATTTGTCGAACGCATGCAGCGACTTGTCGCGGCCATTGCCCGACTGCTTGAAGCCACCAAACGGTGCAGTCATGTCGCCGCCGTCGTATTGGTTGACCCACACGCTACCGGCGCGCAGCGCTTTGGCGGTCAGGTGCGCCTTGGAGATGTCTTGCGTCCACACCGCAGCGGCCAGGCCATACGGCGTGTCGTTGGCGATCTGGATGGCTTCTTCAGCGGTATCGAAAGCGATAACCGACAGCACTGGCCCGAAGATTTCTTCCTGAGCGATCTTCATCGCGTTGCTCACGCCGTCGAAAATCGTTGGCTCAACGTAAGTGCCGCCGGTTTCCTGAAGAATGCGCTTGCCGCCGGCGACCAGTTTGGCGCCATCGGTGTGACCGGATTCGATGTACGACAGCACGGTGTTCATCTGCTGCGTGTCGACCAGCGCACCAACGTTGGTGGCCGGATCCAGCGGATTGCCCGGCTTCCAGGTTTTCAGTGCCTCGATCACCATCGGCAGGAATGTGTCCTTGATCGAACGCTCGACCAGCAGACGCGAACCGGCAGTGCAGACTTCGCCCTGGTTGAAGGCGATGGCACTGGCAGCGGATTCAGCTGCAGCTTGCAGATCCGGCGCATCGGCAAAGACGATGTTCGGGCTCTTGCCACCGGCTTCGAGCCAGACGCGCTTCATGTTCGATTCGCCGGAGTAGATCATCAATTGCTTGGCGATCTTGGTCGAACCGGTGAACACCAGCGTGTCGACATCGTTATGCAGGGCCAGCGCCTTGCCAACGGTGTGACCGTAGCCCGGCAGCACGTTGAGCACGCCTTTCGGAATGCCGGCTTCAACGGCCAGCGCGGCGATGCGGATGGCGGTCAGCGGGGATTTTTCCGACGGCTTGAGGATCACCGAGTTACCGGTCGACAGCGCCGGGCCGAGCTTCCAGCAGGCCATCATCAGCGGGAAGTTCCACGGCACGATGGCGCCGACCACACCGACGGGCTCGCGGGTTACCAGACCGAGCTGATCGTGCGGCGTCGCTGCCACTTCGTCGTAAATCTTGTCGATCGCTTCACCGCTCCAGCTCAGCGCTTGCGCCGCGCCCGGAACGTCGATGTACAGCGAATCGCTGATCGGCTTGCCCATGTCGAGGGTTTCGAGCAGGGCCAGTTCTTCGGCATGCTGCTTGAGCAGGCCGGCGAAACGGATCATGGTGGCTTTGCGTTTGGTTGGCGCCAGGCGCGACCAGACGCCGGAATTGAAGGTGGCGCGGGCGTTTTCCACGGCGCGCTGGGCGTCGGCGGCGTCACAGCTGGCGATCTTGCCAAGCAGACGGCCATCGACCGGGCTGATGCACTCGAAGGTCTCGCCGGAGACGGCGTCGGTGTATTCGCCATTGAGATAGGCGCGGCCTTCGATTTTCAGGTCGCGGGCGCGTTGTTCCCAGTCGGCACGAGTCAGGGTGGTCATTTCGAGTGTCCTCCGCTTATTGAATACGAGCGCCGCGCGATCTTCGCCAGCGCCCTCAAGAATTCTGCCCGGCCAGCCGGTTTTTCGGCCAGAGGCACCCGCCACCCTAAACCAGCGGCCGGGGTTGTTTCAATATATTTGACATAAGGTGGCCATACGGCCTTGCGGTGTTGATTTTAATCAACATAGACTTTGGCCCTTTCCAGCCAATCGCGCCGTATTCACAGGGGATAACAACAATGAACATCCAGAACGTCGTCGACATCAGCCTGACCAGCAGCGAAGCCGAACGCTATCGCCCGGATCCGGCGAAAGTGCTCAAGGGTGATCCGGAACAAGCTGTGTTCCATCAGTACGACAGTCCGTGTGGGCAGATGGGCGTTGGCGTGTGGGAAGGTGCGGTTGGGCAGTGGACGGTGAATTACACCGAGCACGAATACTGCGAGATTTTGCAGGGTGTGTCGGTGCTGCGTGACAGCGATGGCAATGCCAAGACGTTGCGGGTTGGCGACCGATTTGTGATCCCGGCGGGGTTTCGTGGCACTTGGGAAGTGCTGGAGGCTTGCCGCAAGATTTATGTGATTTTCGAACAGAAGGCTTGATCCATACCCCTCCCCTGTAGGAGCTGCCGAAGGCTGCGATCTTTTGATCTTATTTTTAAGGATCAAGGTCAAAAGATCGCAGCCTTCGGCAGCTCCTACACAGACAGCCTGCAAATATTCGAGGCAACAAAAAAGGCCCGCATCGTGAGATACGGGCCTTTTTTGTAAGTCGGGAAAAATCAATTACTTGATTTTGCCTTCCTTGTAGATCACGTGCTTGCGAACAACCGGATCATATTTCTTGATCTCGATTTTGTCCGGGGTAGTACGCTTGTTCTTGTCGGTAGTGTAGAAGTGACCAGTACCGGCGCTCGAGATCAAACGAATCAATTCACGCATGATTAGCTCCCTTAAATCTTGCCATCGCGGCGAAGTTCGGCGAGCACGACAGTGATGCCACGCTTGTCGATGATACGCATGCCTTTGGCAGATACGCGCAGACGCACAAAACGTTTCTCTTCTTCAACCCAGAAGCGGTGATGCTGCAGGTTCGGCAGGAAACGACGACGGGTTTTGTTGTTTGCGTGGGAAATGTTATTCCCAGTCACCGGACCCTTACCGGTAACTTGACATACTCTCGACATGCCTCAGCCCTCTAAAACCACATGCCCAACCCGGCATGGGTTGGCCGCTTAATCTCTCAGTCATTTGGCGCCAGGCGCCGCGTTTCTTTAGAGGTCTTACCGGCTACACCTACAGTGAAGGAACCGGGCCCCTAGAAAAGAGCGCTGCTTTATACCAGAAAGACCGGGGTGCAACAACTTTCCGTGTGCAATCAATCCACAAAAAGGCGCTTTTTCGACCTGCGAACGCTTTGGATAAAGGCCGGCACCGGTTTTTACCACTCGTCGAAGAAAATCGTCTGCACACGGCTTTCAGACTTTTTGCGCAGCGCCGTGGTCTGAAAAACCGCCATCACTGTGCCCTTAAAATGCAAAAAGGGGATAGTCATTTGTAATCCAGCCCTCTAGGGTAGGCCTTTTCCAGACTGCACTTGCAGATGGGCCTTCGATCTGTAAAAGGAAACCGACCATGCGCCTCGCTGCCCTACCCCTGTTGCTCGCCCCGCTCCTGCTGAGCCCTCTGGCCCAGGCCGCCGCGCTGAGCGTCTGCACCGAGGCCAGCCCGGAAGGGTTCGACGTGGTGCAATACAACTCGCTGACCACCACCAACGCCTCGGCCGACGTGCTGATGAACCGTCTGGTGGATTTCGACACCGCCAGCGGCAAAGTCGTGCCGAGCCTGGCCGACAGCTGGGAAGTCAGCACCGATGGCCTGACGTATGTGTTCAAACTGCATCCGCAGGTGAAATTTCACACGACCGACTACTTCAAACCCAGCCGCGAGCTGACCGCTGAAGACGTCAAATTCAGCTTCGACCGCATGCTCGACCCGGCCAACCCTTGGCACAAAGTCGCCCAGAGCGGTTTCCCGCACGCGCAGTCGATGCAACTGCCGGCGCTGATCAAGAAGATCGACGCCCTCGATCCGCTAACCGTGCGCTTCACTCTTGATCACCCGGACTCGACGTTCCTGGCGACCCTGAGCATGGGCTTCGCCTCGATCTATTCCGCTGAATACGCCGACAAACTGATGAAGGCCGGCGCGACGGACAAGCTCAATAGCCAGCCGATCGGCACCGGCCCGTTCGTGTTCAATCGTTTCCAGAAAGACGCGGCGATCCGCTACAAGGCCAACCCGGACTACTTCGGTGGCAAGCCTGCGGTCGATCCGCTGATCTTCGCCATCACCCCGGACGCCAACGTGCGCCTGCAAAAGCTGCGACGCAATGAATGCCAGATCGCCCTGTCGCCGAAACCACTCGACGTACAAGCCGCGCTGAAAGAGCCGACGTTAAAAGTCGAAAAAACTGACGCGTTCATGACCGCTTTCGTTGGCATCAACAGTCAGCATCCGCCGCTCGACAAGCCGGAAGTGCGTCAGGCGATCAACCTCGCGTTCGACAAGGCCAACTACATCAAGGCTGTGTTTGAAGACACCGCCGAAGCGGCCAACGGCCCTTACCCGCCGAATACCTGGAGCTACGCAAAGAGCCTGCCGGGCTATCCTCATGACATCGCCAAAGCCAAGGCGCTGATGGCCAAGGCTGGTTTGAAGGATGGTTTCCAGACCACTATCTGGACACGTCCGTCGGGCAGCCTGCTCAATCCGAATCCAAGCCTCGGCGCACAGATGTTGCAGTCGGATCTGGCAGAGATCGGTATTCAGGCGGAAATCCGCGTGATCGAGTGGGGCGAGCTGATTCGTCGCGCCAAGGCTGGCGAGCATGATCTGTTGTTCATGGGCTGGGCGGGCGATAACGGCGACCCGGATAACTTCCTCACGCCGCAATTTTCCTGCGCGGCGGTCAAGTCGGGCACCAACTTCGCGCGCTACTGCAATGCCGATCTGGACAAGCTGATCAGCGCCGGCAAGACCACCAGCGAACAAGGTGTACGCACCAAGCTGTACGAGCAGGCGCAGGCGCAGATTCAGCAGCAGGCGTTGTGGTTGCCGCTGGCGCACCCGACCGCTTACGCGCTGACGCGCAAAGACGTGCAGGGGTATTCGGTGAGCCCGTTCGGCCGCCAGGACTACTCCAAGGTCAACCTCAAATAACCGATCCCCCTGTAGGAGCTACCGCAGGCTGCGATCTTTTGATTTTGTTTTTTAAGATCAAAAGATCGCAGCCTGCGGCAGCTCCTACAGGGATTGGAAGTTACATCCAGCCACATTCCGCCATCGACAGTGGCTCGCCGTCACCGATGATGAAGTGATCGAGCACCCGCACATCAATCAAATCCAAAGCTTTCTGCAGTCGCTTGGTCAGCAACCGATCTGACTGACTCGGATCCGTGTTCCCCGACGGATGGTTATGGCAGAGGATCACCGCCGCCGCGTTGTTAGCCAACGCACGCTTCACCACTTCCCGGGGATGCACACTGGTGTTGTCGATCGAGCCGCGAAACAAGGCCTCGAAATTCAGCACCTGATGTTTTGAATCGAGAAACAGACAGCCGAACACCTCATGCGGCTCATGCCTCAGCATGGCTTTGAGATAATCACGAACGACCTGTGGATTTTCCAGCGCAGGTTTCTCGCGCGAGCGTTCGGCCAGATGCCGCTTGCCCATTTCTTGCGCCGCTTGCAGCTGCGCGTACTTTGCGGGGCCCAAACCCAATTGTTTGCTGAATGCGTCCTGATCGGCCTCAAGCAACAAACGCAGGCTGCCGAACTGACTCAACAAATGCCGCGCCAGATCCACCGCACTTTTCCCCGGCACGCCGGTACGAAGGAAAATCGCCAGCAGTTCCGCATCCGAAAGACTCGCCGCACCTTGTTCCAACAACCTTTCCCGCGGGCGTTCCGCCGCAGGCCAATCACGAATACTCATAGCACTTCCCTGTCTGTGGGCGCCGCTGTTCCGTAGCGGTCGCTGTGATATCTTAGCCCATCTTTTTTGCGGGCGGATTCACCCTGGGGAGGGGGTTTCGCCACGTATGTCACCCACGAAATGAAAGGCAGACCTATGCAGCGGCTGTATCGGAAACGCATCGTTCTGGGCGTCGGCGGCGGCATCGCGGCCTACAAGAGCGCCGATCTGGTTCGTCGCCTGATCGATCAGGGCGCCGAAGTGCGCGTGGTCATGACCCACGGCGGCGCCGAATTCATCACCCCGCTGACCATGCAGGCGCTGTCCGGCCACCCGGTGCACCTCGACTTGCTCGACCCGGCCGCCGAAGCCGCGATGGGCCACATCGAGCTGGCCAAGTGGGCCGATCTGGTGCTGATCGCCCCGGCCACCGCCGACCTGCTCGCGCGTCTGGCGCAAGGCATTGCCAATGATTTACTGACCACGCTGGTACTCGCCACTGACGCTGTCGTCGCTGTCGCGCCGGCCATGAATCAGGCGATGTGGCGCGATCCGGCGACCCAGGCCAACCTGCAACTCCTTGAAAGCCGTGGCCTGAAGACCTTCGGCCCGGCCTCGGGCAGTCAGGCCTGCGGCGACGTCGGCATGGGCCGGATGATGGAAGCCACCGACCTCGCACAGTGCGCGGCGGACTGCTTCCAGCGCCAGGCACTGACCGGCAAACACGTCGTCATTACCGCCGGCCCGACTCAGGAAAACATCGATCCGGTGCGCTACATCACCAACCACAGCTCCGGAAAAATGGGCTTTGCCCTCGCCGAAGCAGCGGTTGAAGCCGGCGCCCGCGTCACGCTGATCAGCGGCCCGGTGCATTTGCCGACGCCGGATCGCGTCACGCGTATCGACGTGGTCAGCGCCCGCGACATGCTCGCGGCGTGTGAAGCCGCGATCCCGTGCGACGTGTTCATTTCCTCGGCAGCGGTTGCGGACTACCGCCCGGAAGTCATCGCCCCGCAAAAACTCAAGAAAGATCCTACGAGCGGTGATGGCTTCGTCCTGCAAATGGTGCGCAATCCAGACATTCTGGCCACCATCGCGACCCGTCCCGACCGTCCGTTCAGTGTCGGCTTTGCCGCCGAGACCGAACACCTGCTCGACTACGCTGCACGCAAGCTGAAGGACAAGAATCTCGATTTGATCGTCGCCAACGACGTCGCCAACCCGAGCATCGGTTTCAACAGCGAAGAAAACGCCTGCAGCGTGATTGACCGTGAGCTGCACGCCACGGTTTTCGCCCAGACCAGCAAGAGCAAGATCGCTCGCCAACTGGTCACTTTTATCGCCGAACGTCTGAACCAGGTTTAATTTACATGCACGCTTTGCAAGCCAAGATCCTCGACCCACGCATCGGCACCGATTTCCCGCTGCCGCAATACGCCACCCCGGGCTCCGCCGGCCTCGACCTGCGCGCCATGCTGGAGCAGGACATCGTGATCAAGCCGGGTGAAACCGTGCTGATCCCCACCGGTCTGTCGGTTTACATCGGCGACCCGAACCTTGCCGCACTGATTCTGCCGCGCTCGGGCATGGGCCATAAGCACGGCATCGTGCTGGGCAACCTCGTCGGCCTGATCGACTCCGACTACCAGGGCCCGCTGATGGTGTCCTGCTGGAACCGTGGCCAGAGCGATTTCACCATGACCGTCGGCGAACGTCTGGCGCAACTGGTGCTGGTACCGGTGGTACAGGCGCACTTCGAAATGGTTGAAGAGTTCGTCGAAACCGAGCGCGGCACCGGCGGTTTTGGCCATACCGGCACCAAATAACCGAACACATCTCCTGTAGGAGCTGCCGCAGGCTGCGATCTTTTGATCTTGATCTTAAAAAACAAAGTCAAAAGATCGCAGCCTTCGGCAGCTCCTACAGGGGAAAATTTCAGGCAGATCAGCTGATAGGTTTAACACCGTAAATCAAGGTTTTGCCGGCCGAAAGCCACGCCAGCCGAGGCGTCATGGCCCTTTCATACCACGAACTCTCTGTGGAAAACGCCGTCATACCCTTCAGTTTGAGCCTGCCGTCGAACGATTCGTCGGTCTGTCCCGCCACTTTCGAGATGGAGCATTTCCGTAGATGAGCACCCCAGCCAAGATCGCCCCGAAGCTGCCCGACAGCATTTTCCGCGCCTATGACATTCGCGGCACCGTGCCGGAATTCCTCAATGCCGAAACCGCTTACTGGATCGGTCGCGCCATCGGTTCGCAGAGCCTCGCTCAAGGTGAGCCGAATGTGTCCGTCGGTCGCGACGGCCGCTTGTCCGGCCCGGAGCTGGTTGCCGAGCTGATTCGCGGTATCGCCGAAAGCGGCTGCCATGTCAGCGATGTCGGCCTGGTGCCGACGCCGGCGCTGTACTACGCCGCCAACGTGCTGGCCGGCAAGTCGGGCGTGATGCTCACTGGCAGCCACAACCCGTCGAACTACAACGGTTTCAAGATCGTCATCGCCGGCGACACCCTCGCCAACGAACAGATTCAGGTGCTGCATGAGCGCATCAAGACCAACAATCTGAGCAGCGGCACCGGCAGCGTCAGCCAGGTCGAAATCCTCGACCGCTACAACACCGAAATCGTCCAGGACATCAAACTGGCGCGGCGCATGAAAGTCGTGGTCGACTGCGGCAATGGCGCGGCCGGCGTGATCGCCCCGCAACTCATCGAAGCGCTGAACTGCGAAGTCATCCCGCTGTTCTGCGAAGTCGACGGCAACTTCCCGAACCATCACCCGGATCCGGGCAAGCCTGAAAACCTCGTCGACCTGATCGCCAAAGTAAAAGAAACCAACGCCGACATCGGCCTGGCTTTCGACGGCGACGGCGACCGTGTCGGCGTGGTGACCAATACCGGCAGCATCGTTTACCCGGATCGTCTGCTGATGCTGTTCGCCCGTGACGTGGTTGCGCGCAACCCGGACGCGGAAATCATTTTCGACGTCAAATGCACCCGTCGACTGGTACCGCTGATCAAGGAATACGGCGGCCGTCCGCTAATGTGGAAGACCGGTCATTCGTTGATCAAAAAGAAAATGAAACAATCCGGTGCGCTACTGGCCGGTGAAATGAGCGGGCACATCTTCTTCAAGGAGCGCTGGTTCGGTTTCGACGATGGCATCTACAGCGCCGCGCGGCTGCTGGAGATCCTCAGCAAGGAAAAATCTACTGCGGAAGAGCTGTTTGCGACCTTCCCGAACGATATTTCTACGCCGGAAATCAATATCCATGTGACCGAAGAGAGCAAATTCAGCATCATTGATGCACTGCACGACGCACAGTGGGGCGCAGGCGCTGACCTGACCACCATCGACGGCGTGCGAGTCGATTACGCCAAAGGCTGGGGCCTGGTGCGCGCGTCCAACACCACACCGGTGCTGGTGCTGCGCTTCGAGGCCGATGACGAGGCTGAATTGCAACGCATCAAGGATGTGTTCCACGCCCAACTGAAACGCGTTGCACCTGATCTCCAACTACCGTTCTGATCCACCCGGAGCCCTGAATGACCCTCGAACGCGATGCCGCCGCCAACACTGCCAAGGTCCTGTCCGAAGCGCTGCCTTACATCCGACGCTATGTCGGCAAGACCCTGGTGATCAAATACGGCGGCAACGCGATGGAAAGCGAGGAGCTGAAAACCGGCTTCGCCCGCGACATCGTGCTGATGAAAGCCGTGGGCATCAACCCGGTGGTCGTGCACGGCGGCGGCCCGCAGATCGGTGATCTGCTCAAGCGCCTGTCGATCGAAAGCCACTTCGTCGATGGCATGCGCGTCACCGACGCCGCGACCATGGACGTCGTCGAAATGGTCTTGGGCGGTCAGGTCAACAAAAGCATCGTCAACCTGATCAACCGTCACGGCGGCAGCGCCATCGGCCTGACGGGTAAAGACGCCGAGCTGATTCGTGCGAAAAAGCTCACCGTTACCCGCCAGACCCCGGAGATGACCCAGCCGGAAATCATCGACATCGGCCACGTGGGCGAAGTCATCGGCATCAACACCGACTTGCTCAACCTGTTGGTCAAAGGTGATTTCATCCCGGTGATCGCGCCAATCGGCGTCGGCGCCAACGGTGAGTCGTACAACATCAATGCTGACCTGGTGGCTGGCAAAGTCGCCGAAGCGCTGAAAGCTGAAAAGCTGATGCTGCTGACCAACATCGCCGGCCTGATGGACAAGTCGGGCACCGTGCTGACCGGCCTGAGCACGCAGCAGGTCGACGATCTGATTGCCGACGGCACCATCTACGGCGGCATGCTGCCGAAGATCCGTTGCGCGCTGGAAGCGGTTCAGGGCGGCGTCGGTAGCTCGTTGATCATCGACGGTCGTGTGCCGAACGCGATCCTGCTGGAAATCTTCACTGATACCGGTGTGGGTACGCTGATCAGTAATCGCAAGCGTCACTGATTGCTGAAAGGCAAAAGATCGCAGCCTGCGGCAGCTCCTACAAAAAGCGAATTTCGTTTGTATGAAATTTCTGTAGGGGCTGACGAAGACTGCGATCTTTTTTATGCGCGCAAGAAATGTCTGACACAACTCAGCGAAACGTCCGACATTCCAACCGAACAAATCTCCCTAGGATCTTCCCTTCATCCACCGGAGATTTACCCATGCAAAAAGACAGCGTTCCTTACGGCAGTGACATTTCGGCTGGCACCTACGCCTGCGTGGACTGCGGCCGAGAGTATTCGGGCCCGTCGCAATCATCGATGCCGCCCTGCCCTGACTTCACGGAAGCCTCGCACCCGCTCAAGGGCTGGAAAGTCCTCAGCGGCCAAGGCGATGCACCACAGGATCCATACCCGGAAACCAGCGGGAAATAAATCGGAGCGCCTGAGCCATGCAGATCTCGTTCACGATCGACGCCGCCGCTTTCGAGCTGGAACAAAAGGAACCGGTCAAGAAAACCTTGCGCATTGGTGACGCGGAAATCACCCACGCGTTGCAGCGCATTGCCAAGGCCAGCCTGACCGAATACCTGAAAATGCTGGTCGAGGGCGGCATGCCCAGCCGCGCTGACGAGGCCAAGCAGGATCGTCTGCTCTACCTGATTCAGAGCTATTTCGGGCAGACCTTGCCGACTGAATCGCAGATCTCGACGATCTTTCAGCTGACTCAAAGCCAAAGCAAAACCCTGCTGAAAAACACGGTGTCGCGCTTTCGCAATCAGCTCGACGACATCCTCCAGCACAGCATGCGTGCGGTGATCGAGACGGCTGAATACGCGCAAACCGTGTTTCTGGTGGTCATCAGCTCGGACGTGATCCGCGATGAGCTGAACATGTTGATCACGCAGAACGAGCCAACCTTCAAACCCATCACCAAGCGCAAGGGCAGCGCCGGGCAGTTCGAGATCAGCGAGGACAGCCACGCCTTGCTCTGCGCAACGCTGGGCCTGAATGCCGTTCAGTGACATCGTCGCGGTCAGTGGCTTGCTGCTGACCCTGACCACCTTCCTGTTCAACCTGGCGTGGCCGGCGCTCAGTGAAGCGCTGACGCTGGATGAGCACCAGTCGGGGCCGCTGAACAGAAAGCGCAGCAGGGACAAGGTTCGCGAAGCTTTTTTCGGGCGGGCGCTGCCGTTGACGTGCGCATTTGCGGCGCTGTTCTACGTCAACTTTCCGGCTGCGGTGGGGATTATTCGCAGCAGCACACTGGATCTGTGGGATTTTGATGTGGATCGCACGTTGTACGTGATGGTGGTTCTGGCGCTGCTGGCGTTTGCGCTGATCAACGCAGGATTGACCCTGAAACTGCTGAAGAAATGGAGAAACCTGCGCTGAATCGAAACCCCTGTAGGAGCTGCCGAAGGCTGCGATCTTTTGATTCTGTTTTTAAGATCAAAAGATCGCAGCCTCCGGCAGCTCCTACAGAATGATGTCGTATCAGACGCCAAACTGGGCGCGGTACGCTTCCACGGCTGGCAGATGCTGCTTGAGCTGCGGATCATCCGCGAGGAACTCCAGCACCTGATTCAGCGAAACAATGCTGATCACCGGGATACCGAAATCACGCTCGACCTCCTGAATCGCCGACAACTCGCCGTTGCCACGTTCCTGACGGTTCAGCGCGATCAGCACGCCGGCAGCCTTGGCGCCGTCCTGCGAAGCAATGATTTGCATCACTTCACGGATCGCGGTGCCAGCGGTGATCACGTCGTCGATGATCAGCACGTCGCCGGTCAGCGGCGCGCCGACCAGGCTGCCGCCTTCGCCGTGGGCCTTGGCTTCCTTGCGGTTGAAGCACCATGGCAGATCACGGTCGTGATGCTCGGCCAGCGCGACGGCGGTGGTGGCCGCCAGCGGGATGCCTTTGTAGGCCGGGCCGAACAAAACGTCGAAGGGAATGCCGCTTTCGGCGATGGCTGCGGCGTAGAAACGCCCCAGCTGCGCCAGGGCCGAGCCCGAGTTGAACAGGCCGGCGTTGAAGAAGTAAGGACTGGTGCGCCCGGACTTCAGGGTGAACTCACCGAAGCGCAAAACGCCGCGATCGATGGCAAAACGAATGAAATCGCGCTGATACGCTTGCATGAAAAAAACCCCAAATACCACGGATTTAGCTAATTAGCTTGACGCCGTGTATCATACACGCACGCGATTTTTGGGGCCATTTATGCGGATCATCAGTGTGAACGTCAATGGTATTCAGGCGGCAGTCGAGCGCGGTTTGCTCAGTTGGCTGCAAGCTCAGAATGCCGACGTCATCTGCCTGCAGGACACCCGTGCCTCCGCCTTTGAACTGGATGACCCAGCCTTCCAACTGGATGGCTACTTCCTTTATGCCTGCGATGCTGAAGTCCCTGCCCAAGGCGGCGTGGCTTTGTATTCGCGGTTGCAACCGAAGGCTGTCATCAGCGGTCTCGGTTTCGAGACGGCCGACCGCTACGGGCGCTACCTGCAAGCAGATTTCGACAAAGTCAGTATTGCCACCTTGCTGCTCCCTTCGGGGATGAACGGCGATGAGGACTTGAACCAGAAGTTCAAGCTCATGGACGACTTCGGCAAGTACCTGGACAAACAGCGACGCAAACGCCGCGAGTACATTTATTGTGGCTCGCTGTACGTGGCGCAGCAGAAGCTCGACATCAAGAACTGGCGCGACAGCCAGCAATCCCCGGGCTTCCTGGCGCCGGAACGCGCCTGGATGGACGAGATTGTCGGCAACATGGGTTATGTCGATGCCTTGCGCGAAGTCAGCCGTGAAGGCGACCAGTACAGCTGGTGGCCGGATAACGAACAGGCCGAGATGCTCAATCTGGGCTGGCGCTTCGACTACCAGATCCTGACCCCGGGCCTGCGCCGCTTTGTACGCAGCGCACGCCTGCCACGTCAGCCACGGTTTTCGCAGCACGCGCCGCTGATCGTCGACTACGACTGGACGCTGACCATCTAAGCGTCGAATCGCAGTCAAAAAAATGCCCGTATCGCGAGATACGGGCATTTTTTGTGCGCCAGCCTAAAGCGGGCTGAACCTCAGAGCGCAACAAACATCGGCAGGGCCAGGTACAGCTTGATCACGATGACGTTAATGATGTCGATGAAGAACGCACCAACCATCGGCACCACCAGAAACGCCATCTGCGAAGGCCCGTAACGCTGCGTCACCGCCTGCATGTTGGCGATCGCCGTCGGCGTGGCACCGAGACCAAAACCGCAATGCCCTGCGGCCAGCACCGCCGCATCGTAGTTGCGGCCCATCATGCGGAACGTCACGAAAATCGCAAACAGCGCCATGACCAAGGTCTGCACCGCCAGAATGATGAAGATCGGTAACGCCAGCGCCGCCAGATCCCACAGCTTCAGCGACATCAAGGCAATCGCCAAGAACAGCGACAGGCTGACATTGCCCAGCACCGACACTTCCCGCTCGAACACCTGATACAGGCCCAGCGCCGAGAGGCCGTTGCGCAGCAACACACCGACAAACAGCACACAAACAAAGGTCGGCAACTCGAGCGCACTGCCTTGCAGCCAACCGTTCAGCAGATTGCCGACCAGAAGGCTGACCGCGATCAGGGCCAGTGTTTCGATAAACGAAAACGGCGTAATCGAGCGCTCTTTGTTCGGCTGCTCAAAACCCTTGGGCAGCCGTGGTGCTTGCTGATTCTGGCAACCGGGCACCTCAACCCGTTTGATCAACAGGCGAGCCACCGGCCCACCAATCAAACCGCCCAGCACCAGACCAAAAGTCGCCGAGGCGATCGCCAGTTCAGAGGCAGAAGCCAAACCGTATTTCTCACTGAACACCGTGCCCCACGCAGCGCCGGTGCCGTGACCGCCCGCCAGAGTGATCGAACCGGTGAGCAGGCCCATCAGCGGGTCAAGCCCGAGCATTGTCGCGAGGCCGATGCCCATCGCGTTCTGCACCACCAGCAGCCCGGCGACCGCCAACAGAAATATCCCCACCACGCGCCCGCCCTTTCTCAGGCTGGCGAAGTCTGCACTCAAACCAATGGTGGCAAAGAACGCCAACATCAAAGGCGTTTGCAGCGAAGTATCGAAGCGCACTTCAATATCCAGCGTTCGCATTAACAACAGAACCAATGCGACTACCAGACCGCCGGCAACCGGTTCGGGAATATTGTAATTGCGCAGAAATCCAACGCGAGTAACTAAACCACGCCCCAGCAAAAGTACTAAGGAAGCGGCCACGAGTGTTCCGTAAAAATCGAGCTGAATCATTTTGATTATTCTTGGCTATATTCAGGGACGAGCTCTTTTCCTGAGCGCGCGCCGTGAATCGGCTGATTGTCTCAACACTGATTGCTGTGGAATTCAAGAACCTTCGATGGCTTGAATATATCGAAATATTTCAAGAGAAACATAACGCCGGGCAACTTTAACAATCGTCGATTGCCGATGCCAAGGACGGAGCCAGCACCAAGGCAGCGCAGTTGTGACTAAACATGTAAGAGCGAAAAATATATAACTAGATGACTACCATTCATCGGCAATAGATTATTCCTACATCCCAAAGAAACTAATCCCGTTGCATTCATGTAAATGCCCGTAGGTGAAACACGGGCATTTTTATCAATCAGAGAATTGTCTGACTGGAGATGTCTCGGGGCGCGCGCGTCAGGATGTCTGGCGTGTCGCCAATCACCACCGTGTCGTCGATCCGAAAGCCACCCAGCCCCCACTGAAAAATCCCCGGCTCAGCCGAATACACTTCGCCACTCATCAGCGGTCGCGTATTGAACGCCATGTCGTGGGGAAACTCATGGCCGACCAGCCCAAGACCATGGCCCGTGCGATGGATGATCAAGTCCGCCACTCCATGCCGCTCGAAAACCCCTTGAGCCGCCGCATCAATCGCGCAAACCGGATTGCCCGTCACCGCCGCTTCGCACGCCGCTTCATTGGCTTCCCGCGCCGCCTCATACAACTGAACCTGCCGCGCCGATGGCTTGCCGCAAAACCAGGTGCGCTCGTTCTCGATGATCAGACCGTTGATGCGCGGAATAATGATGTTCACTAGACCATGACCCTTTTCGATGCGTGCGCCGCACTGCCGACCATCGCCGTGGGGTGCACAGCTCGCCGGGCCGGACAGGGTGAAAAACTCGATGCACTGCACATCCTCTCCGGGGAATCGATTGGCCGCTTCTTCGACAAACAGTGCCGCCATGCTCATGTCCAGCTCCTGAACCAGCCGTCCGGGGCGGATGTTTTCCCGGTAGCGATCCTGCAACCAATCCGTCAACGCACAGGCTTCGCGCATCAGTTGGATCTCTTCGGCATGCTTGACTAGCCGCAACGTGCGGCACTCTTCGGTCGCGTTTTGCAGCACCAACGATGGCAGCAAAGTACCGACGCGAGCCAACGGCGCCGTGATCGCGTCGACGCCAATGCGCGACCGATGCAGCCCGGCATCGCGCAAAGATTGTGCGACCAGCTCACTCCACTGACTGACCAAGGGCAGGCGATTTTGCACACGCGGATGCTCGGCATAGAAACGCGCATCCTCGATCCAAAGATGCCCGGCTTCTTTGGTGAAACGCCAATGATGCGTCGATAGCTCATGAGCGATCACAAACGGCGCGCCGTTCCTCGGTACGACGCACAGAATTGGCCGTTCCCACGTCTCGACGTCGGTATTGAAGTTGGTCGCAAACTGGAAGAAGTCGGCCTGGGTGAACAGCAAAGCATCAAAGCCTTCGCGATCCATCAGCGAGTACATCAGTTGCAGTCGATAGTCGCGCACAGCGTGTCCGAGGTGTGCCATTGGCTGGCTCCGTGTCGTTGAAGTGCGGACAGTGTTCAACGAGGGCGTTGCAGGCGTCGCGCCGATCCTTGCTCAATTGCCGGTACTTTCTTGCTCACGAGTTTTACCGGGACTGGCGAAAATCCGTCGGGCTGATGCCATAGGCTTTACGAAAGACTCGGGCGAAATGGCTGGAGTCGGCAAACCCGGATTCCAAGGCAATTTCCAAAATAGTCTTGGCGGAGTTTTCCAAAGCGTTGCGCGCCCGTTGCAGGCGCACAACCAGTACATGGGCATGCGGTGAAGTGCCAAAGGCGCGTTTGAATTCACGAGCGAAGTGGAATTCACTCATCGCCGCAATTGCCGCCAACCGGGCAATGCAGAGCTTTTCGCAGGGGTGACGCTCGATGTAGCGCAAGGCATCCATCAGGCCTTGGCTGGCAACTCTTGGCTGGGTGCTCGAAAGCTCATAACTGTTCAATAAATGAGCAATCAATACCTGAACGCTTAGATCCGCCTGCTCACGGGCGCCCCGACTGTTGTCACCGATGGACAGCGCCAATTGCCGGGCCAGCAAATGGGCAACTTTGTCATTTTGATACAACGGCTGATGCGTTCCGCGAAATCCGGCGAAGCTCAATCCTTGCTCCTGCGCCGCAGCGGTCAACGCCGGCATTGGCAAATGCACATGAAGGATGTCGAAAGCGCTACGCGTGTCCCAGCTCGCGGACTGGCTGGGCTGCAGCAATCGCACCTGACCACTGTGAATCTGCCCATCCCACACCTGCCGGCCGCCAACAGCGGCGCGCGACTGCATGGGCGCAAGCATCACGCTGAGCAAAACATGCTCGCGCGGTTCAGTGCGTTCAAAGTGATAGCTGTCTGTGGATGAACGCTGCCAGCGGAACACCGCAGCGCCGGTCGATTGCAGATCCGTCAGCACGGCGGCGGGTTTCATCCGCCATTCCTCGGTCTGCTGCTCGATAGAAGGAAAGACCGGCTGAGCCATTGCGCACTCCGCCCGTCAGGCCCGCGAGCCTACTTGATCAACCGCCAGGTAAACGGATACCGGTACGGATAGCCTTCGTTGGCCTTCACCCCGGCAATGATCGTCAGCACCAGTGCACCGATGCCCAGTATCACGATCAGGACGAAGCCAATGAGCAGCAGCATCAGCAGGAAGCAGATCAACGACGCAATCGCGACAGTGATCTGAAAATTCAGCGCCTCTTTGCCCTGGGCATCGATAAACGGATCCTTTTCACGCTTCATCTGCCAGAGAATCAATGGCCCGATCAGGTTGCCGAACGGAATCCAGATCCCCAGCAAAGCGGACAAGTGACAAAACATCGCCCATTGACGAACCTCCTGGCTCGGTTTGGGCAGCAGCGCTTGCTCGTCACTCATCGCACTCTCCTTGCGGTTAGGAACCTGCTCAGTCAGCCAGTGCGGCCTTCTGCAGTTCGAAAATCTCGTTCATGCCTTGTTTGGCCAGTTCCAGCATGGCGTTAAGGTCTTCCGGCTGGAACGGCGCGCCTTCAGCGGTGCCCTGCACTTCGATGAAACCACCGGTGCTGGTCATCACGACGTTGAGGTCGGTCTCGGCAGCGGAATCTTCAAGATAGTCCAGATCCAGTACCGCTTCGCCCTGATACATGCCGACCGACACCGCGCCGATCATTTGCTTGAGCGGATCGCCGCCTTTCAGGCCGCCGCGCTTCTTGATCACTTTCAGTGCATCAACCAGAGCAACCATGGCGCCGGTGATGGATGCAGTGCGGGTGCCGCCGTCAGCCTGGATCACGTCGCAGTCGACGTACAAGGTGACATCGCCCAGCTTGGACATGTCCAGCGCAGCGCGCAGGGAACGGCCGATCAGACGCTGGATTTCCAGGGTGCGACCGCCCTGCTTGCCACGGCTGGCTTCACGCTGGTTACGCTCGCCGGTGGCGCGCGGCAGCATGCCGTACTCGGCGGTCAACCAACCCTGGCCCTGACCTTTAAGAAAACGCGGCACGCCGTTTTCGACGCTGACGGTGCAGATGACTTTGGTATCACCGAATTCGACCAGCACCGATCCTTCGGCGTGTTTGGTGTAGTTGCGGGTAATGCGGATCGAGCGGAGCTGATCGGCAGCGCGACCACTTGGACGTTTCATAGGAGATACCTGTACTGAGGACGGAAAACTGCCGAGCATTATAGAGCGGTGCACCGCGACTGGGCACGGGTTAAAAATTCGAGCCGACGACCGAAGGCCCTGAAACACGCATTACCGACGGGCTGCAGCCCTTTGTCACACCGTGTGTTTGGGCGCATTCGCCGCACTGCGCTACAATCCTGCGCCTTTGCTGCCAGTCGGCATAAATTCATTGATATCGTGCTTGCGGAACCCAGGTTTCGCGCCGATCTGCATTGCGAGGTTACCGCCATGGTGCACAGCATGACCGCCTTCGCCCGCGTCGAGAAAGCCGGCGTACAGGGCACCCTGAGCTGGGAACTGCGCTCGGTCAACAGTCGCTATCTGGAACCGCACCTGCGCTTGCCGGAAACCTTTCGCGACCTCGAAGGCGCGGTGCGTGAAGCGCTGCGTCAGGGCCTGTCGCGGGGCAAACTGGAATGCACCCTGCGTTTCACCGAAGAAAGCACCGGCAAAGCGCTGCAAATCGACCGCGAGCGCGCCGCGCAACTGGTTGCTGCCGCGGAAACCATCGCGGGTCTGATCAAAAACCCGGCAGCGCTGAACCCGCTGGAAGTCCTGGCCTGGCCTGGCGTGCTGGTCGGCGATGCAACCGATCCGCAGGCGCTGAACGCCGAAGCGCTGGCCCTGTTCAATCAAGGTCTGAAAGAGTTGAAGGCTGGCCGCGAGCGCGAAGGCGCGGAGCTGGCCCGGTTGATCAACGAGCGCCTGACATCGATCGAAGCAGACGTCGTGACCCTGCGTGAACTGGTGCCGCAGATGCTCGCGACCCAACGCCAGAAAGTCCTCGACCGCTTCGCCGACATGAAGGCCGAGCTGGATCCGCAGCGTCTGGAACAGGAAATGGTCATCCTCGCGCAAAAGAGCGACGTGGCCGAAGAACTGGATCGCCTGAGCACCCACATCATCGAAGTGCGCCGGGTGCTCAAGTCCGGCGGTGCAGCCGGGCGTCGCCTGGACTTCCTGATGCAGGAGCTCAACCGCGAAGCCAACACATTGGGCTCCAAGGCCTTTGATCCGCGCAGCACCCAAGCCGCCGTCAACCTCAAGGTGTTGATCGAGCAGATGCGCGAACAAGTGCAGAATATTGAGTAAGGCAACCCCGACATGACCCACAGCACCGGCACCCTGTACATCATTTCCGCCCCTTCGGGCGCGGGCAAGAGCAGTCTGGTCAAGGCTTTGACCGACGCCAACGCGGAGATCCGCGTTTCGGTTTCGCACACCACCCGCGCCATGCGTCCGGGCGAAGTCGACGGCGTGAACTATCACTTCGTGACGCGCGAAGCGTTTGTGAAGATGGGCGAACACGGCGATTTCCTTGAGCGCGCCGAGGTTTTCGGCAACCTCTACGGCACCTCCCAAAGCCATCTGCAGCAAACCCTCGACGCAGGTCACGACCTGATTCTGGAAATCGACTGGCAAGGCGCCGAGCAAGTACGCAAGCTGATGCCGCAGGCGCGCTCGATCTTCATTCTGCCGCCGTCGCTGCAAGCACTGCATTCGCGTTTGACCAACCGTGGTCAGGACAGCGACGAAATCATCGACGGCCGTATGCGTGAAGCGGTCAGCGAGATGAGTCACTACGTCGACTACGACTACCTGATCATCAACGACGATTTCGCCCACGCGCTGGACGATCTGAAGGCGATTTTCCGCGCCAATCAGCTCATTCAGAAGCGTCAGCAACAGCTTCACGGCAAATTGCTGGCCGAATTGCTCGGTTAATCAGCACTTCCCAAAAGGCCTGCAAGCGCTTTACATTGGCACTCGCAGCGCGTTGAAGGGCTTGGTTAAAAAATCAGCGCTTCCCTAATCGCTGGTGATTTTTTAAACTGTTGAGTCCGCTCGCCCAACCGGGCAGCGCGCATATTTGCATTCGCTCCGAGGAATACCATGGCCCGCGTAACCGTTGAAGACTGCCTGAACCACGTGGAAAACCGTTTTGAGCTGGTCATGCTCTCTACCAAACGTGCCCGTCAACTGGCCACCGGCGGCAAAGAGCCACTGGTTCAGTGGGAAAACGACAAGCCTACCGTTGTAGCGCTGCGTGAAATTGCTGAAGGCCTGATGAGCTACGAGTTCATCGCCGAGCAAGAAATCGTCCAGGATGAGCCGCTGTTCGCAGCGTTCGAGGACGAGTCCAACGAGGCCGTCTAAGCCTATGCCTGGTCGACGTAGCACGGCGCGGGATCACAGCTTACGGCAGGAATCATCATGCCGAGCATAGACGCCCTCGCCGATCGCTTATCGACCTACCTCGGCAACGACCAGGTCAACCTGGTCCGCCGAGCGTATTTCTACGCCGAACAAGCCCATGACGGTCAACGCCGTCGCAGCGGCGAGGCGTACGTCACGCATCCTCTTGCCGTGGCCAATATTCTTGCCGACATGCACATGGATCATCAGAGCCTGATGGCCGCGATGCTGCATGACGTGATCGAAGACACCGGTATCGCCAAAGAAGCGCTGCAAGCGCAGTTCGGTGAAACCGTGGCCGAACTGGTCGACGGGGTCAGCAAACTGACCCAGATGAATTTCGAGACCAAGGCCGAAGCCCAAGCCGAAAACTTCCAGAAAATGGCCATGGCCATGGCGCGCGACATTCGCGTGATCCTGGTCAAACTCGCCGACCGCCTGCACAACATGCGCACGCTGGAAGTGCTGTCCGGCGAAAAACGCCGGCGCATCGCCAAGGAAACCCTCGAAATCTACGCGCCCATCGCCAACCGGCTGGGCATGCATGCGATCCGCATCGAATTCGAAGACCTCGGCTTCAAGGCCATGCACCCGATGCGTTCCGCGCGGATCTACCAGGCGGTCAAGCGCGCCCGGGGCAACCGCAAGGAAATCGTCAACAAGATCGAAGAATCCCTTGGCCATTGCCTCGCTATCGACGGCATCCAGGGCGAAGTCAGCGGTCGTCAGAAACATCTCTACGGCATCTACAAGAAAATGCGCGGCAAGCGTCGGGCCTTCAACGAGATCATGGACGTCTACGCGTTCCGGATCATCGTCGACAAGGTCGATACCTGCTATCGCGTGCTAGGCGCTGTACATAATTTGTACAAACCGTTGCCGGGGCGCTTCAAGGATTACATCGCGATCCCTAAAGCCAACGGCTATCAGTCGCTGCATACCACGCTGTTCGGCATGCACGGTGTACCGATCGAGATTCAGATCCGTACCCGCGAAATGGAAGAGATGGCCAACAACGGCATCGCCGCCCATTGGCTGTATAAATCCAGTGGTGACGAGCAGCCGAAAGGCACTCACGCCCGCGCCCGTCAGTGGGTCAAAGGCGTGCTGGAAATGCAGCAACGGGCCGGCAACTCGCTGGAATTCATCGAGAGCGTGAAGATCGACCTGTTCCCGGACGAGGTCTACGTGTTCACGCCGAAAGGCCGGATCATGGAGCTGCCGAAAGGCTCCACGGCGGTCGACTTTGCTTACGCGGTACACACCGACGTCGGCAACAGCTGCATTGCCTGCCGGATCAACCGTCGTCTCGCACCGCTGTCCGAACCGCTGCAAAGCGGCTCCACGGTCGAGATCGTCAGCGCACCCGGCGCTCGTCCAAATCCGGCGTGGCTGAATTTTGTGGTGACCGGCAAGGCGCGTACGCACATCCGCCATGCGCTGAAACTGCAGCGCCGTTCCGAGTCCATCAGCCTCGGCGAACGCCTGCTGAACAAGGTGCTCAACGGTTTCGACAGTTCGCTGGAGAAAGTCCAGGCCGAACGCGTCAAAGCGATGCTCACCGAGTACCGCCTCGAACTGATCGAAGATTTGCTTGAAGACATTGGCCTGGGCAACCGCATGGCCTACGTCGTCGCCCGCCGACTGCTCGGCGAAGGCGAACAGTTGCCAAGCCCGGAAGGCCCGCTGGCGATTCGCGGCACCGAAGGTCTGGTACTCAGCTACGCCAAGTGCTGCACGCCGATCCCGGGCGACCCGATTGTCGGGCACCTGTCGGCGGGCAAAGGCATGGTCGTGCACCTCGACAACTGCCGCAATATCAGCGAAATCCGGCACAACCCGGAAAAATGCATCCAGCTCTCGTGGGCCAAGGATGTCACCGGCGAATTCAACGTCGAACTGCGCGTCGAGCTGGAACACCAGCGCGGCCTGATCGCTCTGCTGGCCAGCAGCGTCAACGCAGCCGACGGCAATATCGAGAAAATCAGCATGGACGAACGCGATGGTCGCATCAGCGTTGTCCAGTTGGTGGTCAGCGTCCACGACCGAGTGCACCTGGCCCGCGTGATCAAGAAACTGCGCGCCTTGACCGGGGTGATCCGCATCACCCGCATGCGTGCATAACGCAACCCTAACAAGGAGTCCTACATGACCAAGACTGTTATCACCAGCGACAAGGCCCCGGCCGCCATCGGTACTTACTCCCAGGCGATCAAGGCAGGCAACACTGTTTACATGTCGGGTCAGATTCCTCTGGACCCAAAAACCATGGAACTGGTTGAAGGCTTCGAAGCCCAGACCGTCCAGGTGTTCGAGAACCTCAAAGCCGTGGCCGAAGCCGCTGGTGGTTCGTTCAAGGACATCGTCAAACTGAACATCTTCCTCACCGACCTGAGCCACTTCGCCAAGGTCAACGAGATCATGGGCAAATACTTCGACCAGCCGTACCCGGCCCGCGCCGCCATCGGCGTTGCTGCCCTGCCAAAGGGTTCGCAGGTTGAAATGGATGCCATTCTGGTCATCGAGTGATGCGCACGGCGCGGCCTTCAAACGCCGCGCCGACTGCTCTGCAAGAAAAGGTTTTGAAAGGATTCCACCATGCGCAAAGCGCTAGCTCTTCCGCTGCTCGCCCTCCTCCTCGGCGGCTGCGCCAGCAACCCTGCCGACCGTGACATCAGCGGCACCTGGATCAATCAGGTGGCGATCAACGCTGCAGCCAAGGGCGGCCCCCTGCGCGAAGCACTTCAGGCTTACGGCCCGAACCTTGAGTGGGACGTCAACACCAAGGCCAGTCAGGCCCGCTACACCAACGGTTTTGAGAACGTCGAAGGACGGCTGCTGGGCGAAGAGTCCGGCACCTGGAAAGTCGACTTCTATGGCAGCTCCGCCAGCGCGTTGAAACGCGACGGCAGCCAACTGCAACAGGCCGCCGGCGATAACGAACCTGAGCAACTGTTCGATCGCGCACCGATTCCGGTACCGGAAGGCGCGCCGATTGGTGCGAGTTTCGAGCGTGCGCTGTATTCCGCCTACATGGGCGGCAGCTGGAAAATCACCAGCGGTGAAGGCGAAGGCGCCACCGTGCAATTCCAGGCCGACGGCCAGGTGTCCGGTTTACCGGGTGCCGATCGATATGCGCTGTGCCTGGCGGGCGATTGCGCGTCGATGAGCAACGGCAACGACAGCATGTGGCTGCAGCAGAACGGTCAGGGTAATAACTGGATCTTTGTGCGCAAGGGCAAAGAGCTGGAAATCCTGCAAGCGGTGAACTCCGCGCTGGCGGATGAACAGCCGCAGTTCACACCGGGTGCTCGCAAGTGGTTGCTGGAAAAACAGTAATCACCTGAAAAGATCGCAGCCTTCGGCAGCTCCTACAGGAAACGCATTCCAAGTAGGAGCTGCCAAAGGCTGCGATCTTTTGCTTTTAGCGGCCTTCGAGGATCGCGGCGTAGCCTTCGCGGTAGCTTGGGTATGTTGGCGTCCAGCCGAGGGCCTTCGCCCGGGCATTGCTGCAGCGCTTGCTGCCTGTGCGCCGCACGCTCGCCTCTGCCGCCCACTCGGTCACACCCAGATACTCGCGTAACCAGTCGACCACTTCGGCCAACGGTGCCGGTGCATTGTCGACGCCGATGTAGATGTTCTCCAGCGCAGTCCCCTGCCGATCCGCCTCGAGCAAAAACTTCAGCAGACCCGCCGCGTCGTCCGCGTGAATGCGATTGCCATATAGCGGTGGTTCGACGGCGACGCGATAACCCTCGCGAACTTGCGTCAGCAGACGCTCGCGGCCAGGGCCGTAAATACCGGTCAGGCGCAGGATGCTCGCCGGGATGCCGCTCTTGAGCGCGACTTGCTCAGCCTCAAGCATCAATCGTCCGGAGAAACCGCTGGCCACTGTCGCAGAGGTCTCGTCCACCCACTCGCCATCCATCTGCCCATAAACACTGCTGCTGGATACAAACAACAGCCGCTCCGGCACCTGCCCGTAGTCATCCAGCCAGCTCAACACATTCTGCAAACCCTGCACGTAAGCCGCGCGATACCCGGCTTCATCGTGATTCGTCGCAGCAGCGCAATACACCAGGTAATCCACCGCACCGATCGGCCAGGTGTCCGGGCAATCTTCATTAAAGAGATCCCCGGCAACACCAATGACACCCTCAGGCAGACGTGACACATCCCGGCGCAAGCCATGGACTTCCCAGCCAGCGGCCAGCAATTGCGTGGCCAGACGACTACCAATATCGCCACAACCGGCAATCAGAACAGAAGGCGCAGACATCAGAAAACTCCCATCGGAAAGCGACAGACTAGGCCCGGCGAGTGACGAGCGGCTAGCAATCAAGGAAAAAAAGATACTCTATTACTTTTGTTAACAAGAATTACTTGCAATAATGCCTGCCACTTTTGTTCTCGGCCTCACGAGGCCTGGAAGAGCATCATCGTTTTTCTATCTCAGGTCCGGCCAGCATGACACGTAATCAAATCCCCGCTTCGCCAACCCAACGACCTCGCGCCTGGAGCGCAGTGGCGGCTCTGCTGCTCAGCCTGATGCTGGCACCGACCGCCGCCTTCGCCGACGCGCAAGCGCCAGCCGCACCGGCCGCGACCGAACAGCACGCTCCTGCTGCTGACGCGCCTGCCACCGCCCCGGCTGCTGCACCGGCTGCAACCGATCCAGTGCAAGCGGTAGACGCTGCCGACGTTCCTGAAGTTCTCGAAGCCGACAACACGCTGGGCATGGCCCACGACCTGTCGCCGTGGGGCATGTACCAGAACGCTGACATCATCGTCAAAATCGTGATGATCGGTCTGGCCATCGCGTCCATCATCACCTGGACCATCTGGATCGCCAAAGGCTTTGAGCTGATGGGCGCCAAGCGTCGTCTGCGTGGCGAAATCGCCGCCCTGAAGAAAGCCACCACCCTTAAAGAAGCCAGCGCCACGGCCGGCAAGGAAGGCACCCTCGCCAACCTGCTGGTGCACGACGCACTGGAAGAGATGCGCCTGTCGGTCAACAGCCGCGAGAAAGAAGGCATCAAGGAACGCGTCAGCTTCCGTCTTGAGCGTCTGGTTGCAGCCTGCGGTCGCAACATGAGCAGCGGCACCGGCGTCCTCGCCACCATCGGTTCCACCGCGCCGTTTGTCGGTCTGTTCGGTACCGTGTGGGGCATCATGAACTCCTTCATCGGCATCGCCAAAACCCAGACCACCAACCTCGCCGTTGTGGCGCCAGGTATCGCCGAAGCGCTGCTGGCCACCGCACTGGGTCTGGTTGCAGCGATTCCAGCGGTTGTGATCTACAACGTCTTCGCCCGCTCGATCGCCGGTTACAAGGCGCAGGTTTCCGATGCTTCGGCAGAAGTCCTGTTGCTGGTCAGCCGCGACCTCGACCACCAGCCTGAGCGCAGCTCGCAGCCGCACATGGTTAAAGTGGGGTAATCGGCCATGGGCCTGCATTTGAAAGAAGGCGCAGACGACGATCTGGCCGAGAACCACGAAATCAACGTCACGCCGTTTATCGACGTGATGCTGGTGCTGTTGATCATCTTCATGGTGGCCGCTCCGTTGGCCACCGTGGACATCAAAGTCGACCTGCCTGCCTCGACCGCCAAACCGGCGCCGCGGCCAGAGAAACCGGTGTTCCTCAGCGTAAAAGCTGATCAGCGCCTGTTCCTCGGCGAAGACGAAGTGAAGCCCGAAGCACTGGGTGCCACACTCGACGCCAGAACCAAGGGCAAGAAAGACACCACCATCTTCTTCCAGGCTGACAAAGGCGTGGATTACGGCGACCTGATGAGCGTGATGGATAACCTGCGTTCCGCCGGTTACCTGAAGGTCGGCCTGGTAGGACTTGAGACGGCAGCCAAGAAATGATCACGACGCGCCATAAGCTGACGCGTTACAGCGGTAGTCTGGCCGTGGTGCTGGGCGTTCATGCGCTGGCCATCGCGCTGGCGCTGAACTGGACCGCCCGCCCGCCCATCGAATTGCCGCCGCAGGCAATGATGGTCGAGCTGGCCCCGGTTCCGGCCCCGCCACCGCCTGCTCCGCCGAAAGTCGTCACACCGCCGCAGCCACCGGCTCCGGTTGAAGAGTTGCCGATTCCGAAACTGGCCGAAGCCCCGAAAGCTGAAATCGCGGTGCAGAAACCTAAACCGAAGCCCAAACCTAAACCGCCGAAGCCGGTCGAGAAGAAGCTGCCCGATCCGCCGAAGGAAAAACCTTCCGAGGAAAAACCGGCCGACACCCAGCCGACTCAGGCACCAACGGAGAAATCCGCCCAGCCTGCACCAGGCCCGTCGCCGGCCCAGATGGCTGCCAAAGCCAGCTGGCAAGGCACCCTGCTCGCGCATTTGGCCAAGTACAAAAAGTACCCGGCCAGTGCTCAGGCACGCGGCAAGGAAGGCTTGAACCGTCTGCGTTTCGTGGTGGATGCCGAAGGTAACGTGCTGTCATTCGAACTGGTGGGCCGCTCTGGCAACGCTGATCTTGACCGGGCTACCCTGGAAATGATCCGCCGCGCACAACCGCTGCCCAAGCCACCGGCTGACATGCTCAACAACGGCTCGATCGAAATTGTTGCACCGTTTGTTTATTCCCTCGAGAGACGCCGCTGATCCAA
>NZ_JAGYHF010000016.1 GCF_018336155.1 Pseudomonas rustica
AAGATTAAATTCCGAAACCCCAATTGCGAAAGCAGTTGGGGTTTTGTTTTGCCCGCAGGAAATGCATGTGCTTGATTTCTATGCAACGGCCCGGGGCATAGCTATTATTCGGGCCTCATTGTGAGGCGAGACCTGCATGTTGACGTTGTTGAACCTTCTGAAGGATGGGCGATTCCATTCTGGTCAGGATCTGGGGGCGGCCCTGGGGATTAGTCGAAGTGCAGTATGGAAACAGCTTCAGCATCTTGAGGCTGAACTCGGGCTGTCCATCCATAAAGTTCGCGGGCGCGGGTATCAATTGGCGACGCCTCTGATGTTGCTTGATCCTCTCAAAATAGCGGAAATGGCGCCAGGCTGGCCGGTTGCAGTATTCGACTCCATTGACTCGACAAATGCCGAGGGATTGCGCGCGATCGGTCAGGGCCGATCGGCGCCTTTTCTCGTGCTTGCTGAGCGGCAGGTGTCTGGGCGCGGACGGAGAGGGCGCAAGTGGGTGAGTCCATTTGCTGACAACCTTTATTACAGTCTCGTGCTGCGCATCGATGGCGGAATGCGGCAATTGGAGGGGTTGAGCCTTGTCGTGGGTCTAGCTGTCATGCACACCTTGCGAAAAGTCGGTGTCGCCGGGGCGGGATTGAAGTGGCCGAACGATGTTCTGGTCGGTAATAAGAAGATCGCCGGTATCTTGCTTGAGCTCGTCGGCGATCCCGCGGACGTTTGTCACGTGGTCTTGGGTATAGGCATCAACGTTAATATGCAGGCCGCTGAGGAAGTCGATCAGCAATGGACATCCGTGCGACTCGAGTCTGGTCAGGTCTGCGATCGCAACGCGTTAGCTGTTCAGTTGAGCGAGCAGTTGCAGGCATATATCCAGCGTCACCAGGATAGAGGCTTCTCGGCTTTACAAGCCGAGTGGCAGGACGGCCATCTGTGGCAGGGGCGGTCTGTTTCATTGATCGCCGGCACTAACCAGATCGATGGTGTTGTGCTTGGAATTGATAATCAAGGTGCGCTGCGATTGCAGGTGGATGGTGTGGAAAAACTTTTTAGTGGTGGTGAGCTCAGCTTGAGGTTGCGTGATGATTCTTGAGCTCGATTGCGGCAATAGCTTCATAAAGTGGCGTGTATTGGACGCCGCGGCTGCGTCTCTGTTTTCTGAGGGGGTGGTCGATTCCGACTCGGCGTTGATCGAAAGTCTGCGCTCACTTGGCAAAATAGTTTTGCGTAAATGCCGTTTGGTCAGTGTCAGGACTGCTGAAGAAACCGAAGCGCTCATTAAGCTGCTTGAGCAAGCGTTCGGTGTTTCTGCGGTGTGCGCTCGGCCCGCTCGGGAAATGTCCGGAGTCAAAAACGGCTACGAAGACTATGAGCGGTTGGGGCTTGATCGGTGGCTTGCCATGCTTGGTGGGTATCACCTGGCGTCGGGTGCCTGCCTGGTGCTGGATTTTGGTACGGCAGTTACCGCCGATTTCATCTCGGCAGATGGAGAGCACTTGGGTGGCTTTATCTGTCCGGGCATGCCGTTAATGCGTAATCAGTTGCGAACCCATACGCGGAAGATCCGTTATGGAGATGTTGCGGCGGAGCGTGCCTTGACGAGCCTGGCTCCTGGGCGAACCACGGTTGAGGCTGTAGAGCGGGGCTGTTCTTTGATGCTTAAAGGATTTGTACTCACTCAGTTAGATATTGCGCGTGAGTATTGGGGGGAAAGTTTTAGAGTGTTTGTCACTGGCGGCGATGCTGACTTGGTTGCCAGTGTTGCTCCTGGTGCTCGTCTCGTCCCGGATTTGGTTTTCGTAGGGTTGGCGATGGCCTGTCCTTTGTCCTGAGGTTCGTATGCGTTGGTTGTTCCTGCTGCTCCTTGTTCTCAATGTGTTCTATTACGTCTGGCACCAGCAGGAAGCTCCTTTGCGTGCCAAGGATGTCACGCCTCTCAGTTTATATAAGGGGTCTCAGCAGGATATCCGGTTGCTAAGTGAGAGCGGCGGCGCCTCCCGCGAGAAATCCGAAACTGCCCAGGGCGAAAAAAAATGCCTTTATGTGGGTGGTTTTGCTGTTCAGGATCCGGCCCTGGCCCTTGAGCGGCGCCTTGAGGAAATGAAGGTTCGCTCGCAACCCTTGCAGAAAAACGTCCCGGAGAGTGGTTATTGGCTACGGATCGCGCCTGAGGGCGAGCGTTTGCTGGGTGATTTGCAGCTGCAGAACCTTTCCAAGGAATTCAATGAGTTAAAACATAAAATAATGCTGTGCGAGGGGGTTGCACCTACTGAATAGTTTGCATAGAATGGCGCCCGCTCCACAGCGAAGACTTGAAAAGGTCGCAGCAGTAGAGTGATGTCAATGCAGCTAACCTCAGGTTTTTAAATGAGAAAATGCTTGACAGGGGTTTGGCATAGTATAGAATGCCGGCCTGATTAGGAGGGGTTCCCGAGCGGCCAAAGGGATCAGACTGTAAATCTGACGTCTACGACTTCGAAGGTTCGAATCCTTCTCCCTCCACCAGATTTAAGCGTGAGCTGCAAGCTCCGCGGGTATAGTTTAGTGGTAGAACCTCAGCCTTCCAAGCTGATGATGCGGGTTCGATTCCCGCTACCCGCTCCAAGTTTGCAGGTTGTGCAAAGTGTTTTGCTCTTGTAGCTCAGTTGGTAGAGCACACCCTTGGTAAGGGTGAGGTCAGCGGTTCAAATCCGCTCAAGAGCTCCATATAACAAGGCAGATATGAAAATATCTGCCTTTGTTTTAATGGCTAATGTAGTTTGCTCAATTCTTCTGTTAAGGGTGATATCGATGGCTAAGGAAAAATTTGATCGTTCCCTGCCGCACGTCAACGTTGGGACCATTGGTCACGTTGACCACGGTAAAACCACGCTGACTGCTGCTCTGACTCGCGTTTGCTCCGAAGTGTTCGGCTCGGCAATCGTTGATTTCGACAAGATCGACAGCGCCCCAGAAGAAAAAGCGCGCGGTATCACCATCAACACTGCGCACGTTGAGTACAACTCGAAGATCCGTCACTACGCTCACGTTGACTGCCCAGGTCACGCTGACTATGTGAAGAACATGATCACCGGTGCTGCTCAGATGGATGGCGCTATTCTGGTTTGCTCGGCCGCTGATGGTCCGATGCCGCAAACCCGTGAGCACATCCTGCTGTCCCGTCAGGTAGGCGTTCCGTACATCGTGGTTTTCCTGAACAAGGCTGACCTGGTAGATGACGCTGAGCTGTTGGAGCTGGTTGAGATGGAAGTTCGTGACCTGTTGTCGACTTACGACTTCCCGGGTGATGACACTCCAATCATCATCGGTTCGGCTCGTATGGCGCTGGAAGGCAAAGACGACAACGAGATGGGCACCACTGCCGTCAAGAAACTGGTTGAAACTCTGGACAGCTACATCCCAGAGCCAGTTCGCGTGACTGACAAGCCGTTCCTGATGCCAATCGAAGACGTATTCTCGATCTCTGGTCGCGGTACTGTTGTGACTGGTCGTATCGAGCGCGGTATCGTTCGCGTTCAGGATCCGCTGGAAATCGTTGGTCTGCGTGACACCACCGTGACTACTTGCACCGGTGTTGAAATGTTCCGCAAGCTGCTCGACGAAGGTCGTGCTGGCGAGAACTGCGGCGTTCTGCTGCGTGGCACCAAGCGTGACGACGTTGAGCGTGGTCAGGTTCTGGTTAAGCCGGGTTCGGTTAAGCCGCACACCAAGTTCACTGCAGAAGTATACGTTCTGAGCAAGGAAGAAGGCGGCCGTCATACTCCGTTCTTCAAAGGCTACCGTCCACAGTTCTACTTCCGTACGACTGACGTGACTGGTAACTGCGAGCTGCCAGAAGGCGTTGAAATGGTAATGCCGGGTGACAACATTCAGATGACTGTTACCCTGATCAAAACCATCGCGATGGAAGACGGTCTGCGTTTCGCTATCCGTGAAGGCGGTCGTACCGTCGGCGCTGGTGTCGTAGCCAAAATCATCGAGTAAACAGTTGTAATGTCTTTTTCGGGCCGGCATAATGGTCGGCCTGATTTTGTTTTAGGTCAGTAGCTCAATTGGCAGAGCGACGGTCTCCAAAACCGTAGGTTGGGGGTTCGATTCCCTCCTGACCTGCCAGATTCACTCAGTGTGTCTGGCTTTCTTTTCACAGGATCTTCATAGATGACTCCTAAGGCTGAAGCTCAAGGCTCTCGCTTCGATCTGCTCAAGTGGCTTGTAGTAGTTGCTTTGGTGGTTGTTGGCGTTGTTGGCAATCAGTATTACTCTGCTTCGCCGATCCTGTACCGCGTGCTGGCATTGCTTGCTCTCGCTGCTGTAGCTGCCTTTGTAGGCTTGCAGACAGCCAAGGGCAAGTCTTTCTTTGTACTGGTTAAGGAAGCTCGCACCGAGATTCGTAAAGTCGTATGGCCAACTCGCCAAGAAACCACGCAGACCACGTTGATCGTAGTGGCTGTTGTTCTGGTTATGGCGTTGCTGTTGTGGGGGCTTGATTCCCTGCTCGGCTGGCTTGTTTCCTTGATTGTCGGCTAAGGGTGTCCCGTGGCTAAGCGTTGGTACGTTGTGCATGCTTACTCGGGTTACGAGAAGCATGTCATGCGCTCTTTGGTAGAGCGTGTAAAGCTGGCTGGCATGGAAGATGGCTTCGGCGAAATTCTGGTTCCCACTGAAGAAGTGGTTGAAATGCGTAATGGCCAGAAACGCAAAAGCGAGCGCAAGTTCTTCCCAGGTTATGTGCTGGTTCAGATGGACATGAATGAGGGTACTTGGCACTTGGTCAAGGATACTCCTCGGGTGATGGGTTTCATCGGCGGTACCGCTGACAAGCCTGCACCAATCACCGATAAAGAGGCAGAAGCAATTCTGCGTCGTGTTGCTGATGGTAGCGACAAGCCTAAGCCGAAGACTCTCTTCGAGCCGGGCGAAACGGTGCGAGTCAACGACGGTCCATTCGCTGATTTCAATGGCGTTGTTGAAGAAGTTAACTACGAAAAGAGCCGGATCCAAGTGGCAGTGCTCATTTTCGGTCGCTCTACTCCGGTAGAGTTGGAGTTCAGTCAGGTCGAAAAGGTCTAACTGAAAAAGCATCCCAACCCCGCAGCCTTAGGCTGTGGGGTTTTGTCGTCACTGGGATAAACGCGCAAGTAACCGGGGAGCCTTTCGAGGCGTTCGAACCCGTAATTGGAGTGCCTCATGGCCAAGAAGATTACCGCTTACATCAAGCTGCAAGTGAAGGCCGCTCAGGCTAACCCAAGCCCACCTGTTGGTCCAGCTCTGGGTCAGCACGGCGTGAACATCATGGAATTCTGCAAGGCTTTCAACGCCCGTACTCAGGGTCTTGAAGCTGGTCTGCCGACTCCAGTGATCATCACTGTCTACAGCGACCGTAGCTTCACTTTCGAAACCAAGTCCACCCCTGCTTCGGTTCTGCTGAAGAAAGCGGCTGGTCTGACTAGCGGTTCCGCTCGTCCGAACACCGTCAAGGTTGGCACCGTTACCCGTGCTCAGCTGGAAGAAATCGCGAAAACCAAAAACGCGGATCTGACTGCAGCTGATATGGATGCGGCCGTGCGTACCATCGCCGGTTCCGCTCGTAGCATGGGCCTTAACGTGGAGGGTGTGTAATGGCTAAGCTGACCAAGCGCCAAAAGGCTATCGCCGGCAAAATCGAAGCAGGCAAAAGCTACAGCTTTGTAGATGCTGCTGCCCTGCTGGCTGAGCTGTCGACTGTCAAGTTCAGCGAGTCGTTCGACATTGCTGTAAACCTGGGTGTAGACCCGCGTAAATCCGACCAGGTTGTTCGTAGCGCTACTGTGCTGCCACACGGCACTGGCAAGACCGTTCGCGTTGCTGTGTTCACCCAAGGCCCAGCTGCTGAAGCCGCTCTGGCTGCCGGCGCTGATCGCGTAGGTATGGACGACCTGGCTGCCGAAATGAAAGGCGGCGACCTGAACTATGACGTAGTGATCGCATCCCCGGATGCAATGCGCGTTGTAGGTCAACTGGGTCAGATCCTCGGCCCACGTGGTCTGATGCCTAACCCTAAGGTTGGTACCGTAACTCCAGACGTAGCGACTGCTGTTAAAAACGCTAAAGCTGGTCAGGTTCGTTATCGCACCGACAAAAACGGCATTATCCACACCTCCGTTGGCAAGATGGGCTTCGACGCCGTCAAGCTGAAGGAAAACGTTGAAGCCCTGATCGCTGATCTGAAGCGTATCAAGCCAGCTTCCTCGAAAGGTATTTACGTTAAGCGCGTTACCCTGAGCACCACTATGGGCCCAGGTCTGGTTATCGACCAGAGCTCGCTGGACGCTTAAGAAAAAAGTTGGCGTGCTTTGCACGTCAATTGAAAGATTGGGGTCCCTGCCTGGCGGGGGCTATCCAAGACCGTAGGCGACGCAAGTCTTAATACACAAGCCTACGCAGATGGTGCTCCCGGTTCCTTACCGAATCAGACACCAAAACGACATTCGGTTTCGATCGAATGAAACGGTAACAAGCAGGAGTTAACCCGTGGCAATTTATCTCGAAGACAAGAAGGCCATCGTCGCTGAAGTCAACGAGGCTGCCAAAGTCGCTCTGTCCGCTGTCGTGGTTGATGCACGTGGCGTAACAGTAGGCGCAATGACCGGACTCCGTAAAGAGGCTCGTGAAGCTGGCGTTTACGTACGTGTTGTACGTAACACCCTGCTCAAGCGCGCTGTTGCTGACACTGAATACAGTGTTCTCAACGACGTGTTCACCGGCCCGACCTTGATCGCATTCTCCAACGAACACCCGGGCGCTGCTGCTCGTCTGTTCAAAGAGTTCGCTAAAGGTCAGGACAAGTTCGAGATCAAGGCAGCTGCGTTCGAGGGCAAGTTCCTCGCAGCTAATCAGATCGACGTACTGGCAAGCCTGCCGACCCGTGACGAAGCAATTTCCCAGCTGATGAGCGTGATTCAAGGCGCTACCAGCAAATTGGCTCGTACTCTGGCGGCACTTCGCGACCAGAAAGAAGCTGCTGCAGCCTAAGGCTGAGCGTTTCCTTTTATCGCGTATTTTTGTTTATTTCGATGGCCTCCAGGCTATCCCCCAATTCAGGAAATAAGTCATGTCTCTGACTAACGAACAAATCATCGACGCAATCGGCGAAAAATCGGTTCTGGAAATCGTTGAGCTGATCAAAGCAATGGAAGAGAAGTTCGGCGTATCCGCTGCCGCTGCTTCTGCTGGTCCAGCTGCTGCTGCCGCTGTTGTTGAAGAGCAAACCGAGTTCAACGTAATCCTGAAAGGCGCTGGCGAGAAGAAAGTCAACGTGATCAAGGCTGTACGTGAACTGACCGGTCTGGGTCTGAAAGAAGCCAAGGAGAAGGTTGACACCGCTCCTCAGGTTATCGCTGAAGGCGTTTCGAAAGAAGCTGCTGAAGACGCGAAGAAGAAGCTGGAAGAAGCAGGCGCTGAAGTCGAAGTTAAGTAACTTTCGACTTTGCACCTCCAGCCCGAGCGTCAAGCGACAGGCTGATGGCTGGTGGCTCTTGCCACCGGCCTTTTTCCGTTATTGGCAGCCGACTGGGTCGGTGCTGATAAAGGCGCTGTAACCACCCGATGCGGTGGCGCAAACCATGGGGTTTGCACGATTTTCTGGCTGCTCCCGTCGGGAGGGGCCAAACAAGCAGGTGACCAAGCTGGGGAACGCTGATGGCTTACTCATATACTGAGAAAAAACGTATCCGCAAGGACTTTAGCAAGTTGCCGGACGTCATGGATGTGCCTTACCTCCTGGCCATCCAGCTGGATTCGTATCGTGAATTCTTGCAAGCGGGAGCGACTAAAGATCAGTTCCGCGACGTGGGCCTGCATGCGGCCTTCAAATCCGTTTTCCCGATCATCAGCTACTCCGGCAATGCTGCGCTGGAGTACGTCGGTTATCGCCTGGGCGAACCGGCATTTGATGTCAAAGAATGCGTATTGCGCGGTGTAACTTTCGCCGTACCTTTGCGGGTAAAAGTGCGCCTGATCATTTTCGACAAAGAATCGTCGAACAAAGCGATCAAGGACATCAAAGAGCAAGAAGTCTACATGGGTGAAATCCCCCTGATGACTGAGAACGGTACCTTCGTAATCAACGGTACCGAGCGTGTAATCGTTTCCCAGCTGCACCGTTCCCCGGGCGTGTTCTTCGACCACGACCGCGGCAAGACGCATAGCTCCGGCAAACTGCTGTACTCCGCGCGCATCATTCCTTACCGCGGTTCGTGGCTGGACTTCGAGTTCGACCCGAAAGACTGCGTGTTCGTGCGTATCGACCGTCGTCGCAAGCTGCCGGCATCGGTACTGCTGCGCGCGCTCGGCTATACCACTGAAGAAGTGCTGGACGCTTTCTACACCACCAACGTTTTCCACCTGAGCGGCGAAACCCTCAGCCTGGAACTGATTGCTTCGCGTCTGCGTGGTGAAATTGCGGTTCTGGACATTCAGGACGAGAAGGGCAAGGTCATTGTTGAAGCGGGCCGCCGTATTACCGCGCGCCACATCAACCAGATCGAAAAAGCCGGCATCAAGACCCTGGAAGTACCTCTGGACTATGTCCTGGGCCGTACTACCGCCAAGGTCATCGTGCACCCGGCTACCGGCGAAATCCTGGCAGAGTGCAACACCGAGCTGAACACCGAAGTCCTGGCAAAAATTGCCAAGTCCGGCGTTGTTCGCATCGAAACTCTGTACACCAACGACATCGACTGCGGTCCGTTCGTTTCTGACACGCTGAAAATCGACTCCACCAGCAACCAATTGGAAGCGCTGGTCGAGATCTATCGCATGATGCGTCCAGGCGAGCCGCCAACCAAAGACGCTGCCGAAACCCTGTTCAACAACCTGTTCTTCAGCCCTGAGCGCTATGACCTGTCTGCGGTCGGCCGGATGAAGTTCAACCGTCGTATCGGTCGTACCGAGATCGAAGGTTCGGGCGTGCTGTGCAAGGAAGACATCGTCGCGGTACTGAAGACTCTGGTCGACATCCGTAACGGTAAAGGCATCGTCGATGACATCGACCACCTGGGTAACCGTCGTGTTCGCTGCGTAGGCGAAATGGCCGAGAACCAGTTCCGCGTTGGCCTGGTACGTGTTGAGCGTGCGGTCAAAGAGCGTCTGTCGATGGCTGAAAGCGAAGGCCTGATGCCGCAAGACCTGATCAACGCCAAGCCAGTGGCTGCGGCGGTGAAAGAGTTCTTCGGTTCCAGCCAGCTCTCGCAGTTCATGGACCAGAACAACCCGCTGTCCGAGATCACCCACAAGCGTCGTGTCTCTGCACTCGGCCCTGGCGGTCTGACTCGTGAGCGCGCAGGCTTTGAAGTCCGTGACGTACACCCGACTCACTACGGTCGTGTATGCCCGATTGAAACGCCGGAAGGTCCGAACATCGGTCTGATCAACTCCCTGGCTGCGTACGCTCGCACCAACCAGTACGGTTTCCTGGAAAGCCCGTACCGTGTGGTGAAAGAGGGTGTTGTCACCGACGAGATCGTGTTCCTGTCCGCTATTGAAGAGGCCGATCACGTGATCGCGCAGGCTTCGGCGACCATGAGCGACCAGAAAGTCCTGATCGACGAACTGGTAGCCGTACGTCACCTGAACGAATTCACCGTTAAGGCGCCTGAAGAAGTCACCTTGATGGACGTTTCGCCGAAGCAGGTAGTTTCGGTTGCAGCGTCGCTGATTCCGTTCCTCGAGCACGACGACGCCAACCGTGCGTTGATGGGTTCGAACATGCAGCGTCAAGCTGTACCAACCCTGCGCGCTGACAAGCCGCTGGTAGGTACTGGCATGGAGCGTAACGTAGCCCGTGACTCCGGCGTTTGCGTCGTGGCTCGTCGTGGCGGCGTGATCGATTCCGTCGACGCCAGCCGTATCGTGGTTCGTGTTGCTGATGACGAAGTTGAAACCGGCGAAGCTGGTGTCGACATCTACAACCTGACCAAATACACCCGCTCGAACCAGAACACCTGCATCAACCAGCGTCCGCTGGTGCGTAAGGGTGATCGCGTTCAGCGTAGCGACATCATGGCCGACGGCCCGTCCACCGATATGGGTGAACTGGCACTGGGTCAGAACATGCGCATCGCGTTCATGGCATGGAACGGCTTCAACTTCGAAGACTCCATCTGCCTGTCCGAGCGTGTTGTTCAAGAAGACCGTTTCACCACGATCCACATTCAGGAACTGACCTGTGTGGCCCGTGACACCAAGCTTGGGCCTGAAGAGATCACTGCGGACATCCCTAACGTGGGTGAAGCTGCACTGAACAAACTGGACGAAGCCGGTATCGTTTACGTAGGTGCTGAAGTTGGCGCAGGCGACATCCTGGTCGGTAAGGTCACTCCGAAAGGCGAGACCCAACTGACTCCGGAAGAAAAACTGCTGCGTGCAATCTTCGGTGAAAAAGCCAGCGACGTTAAAGACACTTCCCTGCGTGTACCTACCGGTACCAAAGGTACTGTCATCGACGTACAGGTCTTCACCCGCGACGGCGTTGAGCGTGATGCTCGTGCACTGTCGATCGAGAAGACTCAGCTCGACGAGATCCGCAAGGATCTGAACGAAGAGTTCCGTATCGTTGAAGGCGCGACCTTCGAACGTCTGCGTTCCGCTTTGGTAGGCCACAAGGCTGAAGGCGGCGCAGGTCTGAAGAAAGGTCAGGACATCACCGACGAAGTACTCGACGGTCTTGAGCATGGTCAGTGGTTCAAACTGCGCATGGCTGAAGATGCTCTGAACGAGCAGCTCGAGAAGGCTCAGGCCTACATAGTTGATCGTCGCCGTCTGCTGGACGACAAGTTCGAAGACAAGAAGCGCAAACTGCAGCAGGGCGATGACCTGGCTCCAGGTGTGCTGAAAATCGTCAAGGTTTACCTGGCAATCCGTCGTCGCATCCAGCCGGGCGACAAGATGGCCGGTCGTCACGGTAACAAAGGTGTGGTCTCCGTGATCATGCCGGTTGAAGACATGCCGCACGATGCCAATGGCACCCCGGTCGACGTCGTCCTCAACCCGCTGGGCGTACCTTCGCGTATGAACGTTGGTCAGATCCTTGAAACCCACCTGGGCCTCGCGGCCAAAGGTCTGGGCGAGAAGATCAACCGGATGATCGAAGAGCAGCGTAAAGTCGCTGAACTGCGTACCTTCCTCGACGAGATCTACAACCAGATCGGCGGTCGTAACGAGGATCTGGACAGCTTCTCCGATCAGGAAATCCTGGATCTGGCGAAGAACCTGCGTGGCGGCGTTCCAATGGCCACTCCAGTGTTCGACGGCGCCAAGGAAAGCGAAATCAAGGCCATGCTGAAACTGGCAGACCTGCCGGAAAGCGGCCAGATGCAGCTGACTGACGGCCGTACCGGCAACAAGTTCGAGCGTCCAGTTACCGTTGGCTACATGTACATGCTGAAGCTGAACCACTTGGTAGACGACAAGATGCACGCTCGTTCTACCGGTTCGTACAGCCTGGTTACCCAGCAGCCGCTGGGTGGTAAGGCGCAGTTCGGTGGTCAGCGTTTCGGGGAGATGGAGGTCTGGGCACTGGAAGCATACGGTGCTGCATACACTCTGCAAGAAATGCTCACAGTGAAGTCGGACGATGTGAACGGCCGTACCAAGATGTACAAAAACATCGTGGATGGCGATCACCGTATGGAGCCGGGCATGCCCGAGTCCTTCAACGTGTTGATCAAGGAAATTCGTTCCCTCGGCATCGATATCGATCTGGAAACCGAATAACACGTGACGCGAATCGAGAGCGGGGCAGGATTGCCCGCTCTCTGCTCCGCCAGGAGGAAAGGCCTTGAAAGACCTACTGAATTTGCTGAAAAACCAGGGTCAAGTCGAAGAGTTCGACGCCATCCGTATCGGATTGGCCTCGCCTGAGATGATCCGCTCATGGTCGTTCGGTGAAGTTAAAAAGCCGGAAACCATCAACTACCGTACGTTCAAACCTGAGCGTGACGGCCTGTTCTGCGCCAAGATCTTTGGCCCGGTAAAGGATTACGAGTGCCTGTGCGGTAAGTACAAGCGCTTGAAGCACCGTGGTGTGATCTGCGAGAAGTGCGGCGTTGAAGTTGCACTGGCCAAGGTTCGTCGTGAGCGCATGGCGCACATCGAACTGGCTTCGCCGGTTGCCCACATCTGGTTCCTGAAATCGCTGCCGTCCCGTATCGGCTTGCTGATGGACATGACCCTGCGTGATATCGAACGCGTTCTCTACTTCGAGAGCTATGTCGTTATCGACCCAGGCATGACCACCCTTGAGAAAGGTCAGCTGCTGAACGACGAGCAGTATTTCGAAGCGCTGGAAGAGTTCGGTGACGACTTCGACGCCCGTATGGGTGCTGAAGCTGTCCGTGAACTGCTGCACGCTATCGACCTGGAGCACGAGATTGGCCGTCTGCGCGAAGAAATTCCGCAAACCAACTCCGAAACCAAGATCAAGAAGCTGTCCAAGCGTCTGAAGTTGATGGAAGCCTTCCAGGGTTCCGGCAACCTGCCAGAGTGGATGGTGCTGACCGTTCTGCCGGTTCTGCCGCCAGATCTGCGTCCACTGGTACCACTGGATGGCGGTCGTTTCGCGACTTCCGACCTCAACGATCTGTATCGTCGAGTAATCAACCGTAACAACCGTTTGAAGCGCCTGCTGGATCTGTCCGCTCCGGACATCATCGTGCGCAACGAAAAGCGTATGTTGCAGGAAGCTGTCGATGCGCTGCTCGACAACGGTCGTCGTGGCCGCGCTATCACTGGTTCGAACAAGCGTCCTCTGAAATCCCTGGCTGACATGATCAAGGGTAAGCAAGGTCGTTTCCGTCAGAACTTGCTCGGTAAGCGTGTTGACTACTCCGGTCGTTCGGTAATTACCGTAGGCCCGACCCTGCGTCTGCACCAGTGCGGTCTGCCGAAGAAGATGGCTCTCGAGCTGTTCAAACCGTTCATTTTCGGCAAGCTGGAAATGCGTGGTCTCGCGACCACCATCAAAGCGGCCAAGAAAATGGTCGAGCGCGAACTGCCAGAGGTTTGGGACGTTCTCGCTGAAGTGATTCGCGAACACCCGGTTCTTCTCAACCGTGCACCGACCCTTCACCGTCTGGGTATCCAGGCGTTTGAACCGGTACTGATCGAAGGTAAGGCTATCCAGCTGCACCCGCTGGTCTGCGCCGCGTACAACGCCGACTTCGACGGCGACCAAATGGCCGTGCACGTACCGCTGACACTGGAAGCTCAGTTGGAAGCGCGTGCGTTGATGATGTCGACCAACAACATTCTGTCGCCAGCCAACGGTGAGCCAATCATCGTTCCGTCGCAGGACGTTGTATTGGGTCTGTACTACATGACTCGTGAAGCGATCAACGCCAAGGGCGAAGGTCGTGTATTCGCGGATCTGCAGGAAGTTGACCGTGTGTTCCGTGCCGGCGAAGCCGCACTGCACGCCAAAGTTAAAGTACGTATTAACGAAACCGTTAATGATCGTGACGGTGGCAGCGTCAAGAACACCCGTATCGTCGACACTACCGTTGGCCGTGCGCTGTTGTTCCAGGTTGTTCCGCCAGGTCTGTCGTACGACGTCGTCAACCTGCCAATGAAGAAAAAGGCGATCTCCAAGCTGATCAACCAGTGCTACCGCGTGGTTGGTTTGAAAGAGACCGTGATCTTCGCTGACCAGTTGATGTACACCGGTTTCGCTTACTCGACCATCTCCGGCGTTTCCATCGGTGTTAACGACTTCGTTATCCCGGACGAGAAAGCCCGCATCATCGGTGCCGCTACCGACGAAGTGAAAGAGATCGAGAGCCAGTACGCCTCCGGCCTGGTAACCCAGGGCGAGAAGTACAACAAAGTGATCGACCTTTGGTCGAAAGCGAACGACGAAGTTTCCAAGGCAATGATGGCCAACCTCTCGAAAGAGAAGGTTATCGACCGTCACGGCGTTGAAGTCGATCAAGAGTCTTTCAACTCGATGTACATGATGGCTGACTCGGGTGCGCGGGGTTCCGCAGCACAGATTCGTCAGCTGGCCGGTATGCGTGGTCTGATGGCCAAGCCGGACGGTTCCATCATTGAGACGCCGATTACTGCGAACTTCCGTGAAGGTTTGAGCGTACTTCAGTACTTCATCTCCACTCACGGTGCTCGTAAAGGTCTGGCGGATACCGCGTTGAAAACTGCGAACTCCGGTTACCTGACTCGTCGTCTGGTAGACGTGGCGCAGGATCTGGTTGTAACCGAGATCGATTGCGGCACCGAACACGGTCTGCTGATGACTCCGCACATTGAAGGCGGTGACGTTGTAGAGCCGTTGGGTGAGCGCGTATTGGGTCGTGTTATTGCCCGTGACGTATTCAAGCCTGGTACCGAAGAAGTCATCGTTCCTGCCGGCACGCTGGTAGACGAGAAGTGGGTCGAGTTCATCGAACTCAACAGCATCGACGAAGTGATTGTTCGCTCGCCGATCAGCTGCGAAACCCGCTACGGTATCTGCGCCAAGTGCTACGGCCGCGATCTGGCTCGTGGTCACCAGGTGAACATCGGTGAAGCGGTCGGCGTTATCGCTGCCCAGTCCATCGGTGAGCCGGGTACCCAGCTGACTATGCGTACGTTCCACATCGGTGGTGCGGCAAGCCGGACCTCTGCAGCTGACAGCGTTCAGGTGAAGAATGGCGGTACCGTCCGCCTGCACAACCTGAAACACGTTGAGCGAGTAGATGGTTGCCTGGTAGCTGTGTCCCGTTCCGGTGAGTTGGCAATTGCTGACGAATTCGGTCGCGAACGCGAGCGTTACAAGCTGCCGTACGGTGCTGTGATTTCGGTTAAAGAAGGTGACAAGGTCGACGCTGGCGCAATCGTGGCCAAGTGGGATCCGCACACTCACCCGATCGTTACCGAAATGAAAGGTACCGTGACCTACGTGGGCATGGAAGAAGGCATCACGATCAAGCGTCAGACTGACGAATTGACCGGTATGACCAACATTGAAGTACTCGACGCGAAAGATCGTCCAGCTGCCGGTAAAGACATCCGTCCTGCCGTTAAGATGGTCGATGACAACGGCAAGGATCTGTTGCTGCCAGGCACTGACGTTATCGCTCAGTACTTCCTGCCAGCCAACGCCCTGGTCGGTGTAGCGGATGGTGCGAAGATCGCGATCGGTGATGTTATCGCGCGTATCCCGCAAGAAACTTCGAAGACCCGTGACATCACCGGTGGTCTGCCGCGTGTTGCCGACTTGTTCGAAGCTCGTCGTCCGAAAGAAGCGTCGATTCTGGCTGAAGTCAGCGGCACCATCGCGTTCGGTAAAGAGACCAAAGGCAAGCGCCGTCTGGTCATTACCCCGAACGACGGTAGTGATCCGTATGAAGAGCTGATTCCGAAGTGGCGTCACCTGAACGTCTTCGAAGGCGAACAGGTAAACCGCGGCGAAGTTATCTCCGACGGTCCAAGCGATCCGCACGACATCCTGCGTCTGCTGGGTGTGAGCGCGCTGGCCAAGTACATCGTTAACGAGATCCAGGACGTTTACCGTCTGCAAGGCGTGAAGATCAACGATAAGCACATCGAGACCATCTTGCGTCAGATGCTGCGTAAAGTTGAGATCGCTGAATCCGGCGATTCGAGTTTCATCAAGGGCGACCAGATGGAACTGACTCACGTACTGGTAGAGAACGAGCGTCTGGGCGCGGAAGACAAGTTTGTCTCCAAGTTCACTCGCGTTCTGCTGGGTATCACCAAGGCGTCGTTGTCCACCGAATCGTTCATCTCGGCGGCTTCCTTCCAGGAAACCACTCGTGTACTGACCGAAGCGGCAGTCACCGGCAAGCGCGATTATCTGCGCGGCCTGAAAGAAAACGTAGTCGTGGGTCGTCTGATCCCGGCCGGTACTGGCCTGGCATATCACAGCGAGCGCAAGCGTCGTCGTGAAGCAGACAAGCCGTTGCGCGTAAGCGCCAGTGAAGTGGAAGCTGCACTGACCGAAGCGTTGAACTCGAGCGGTAACTGAGTTCTGCGATAAATGAGAGTAGGGCCCTGATCGCCCCGTTCGTCGAATCGAGACATTTTGTCGAGGTTCGAGGGGCGGGGAGGTCGGGGCCTTGCCTTGACTGGGGACAAGATCCTCTTTAGACTCTTGATCCCCTAAATTTGGCGGGAATTCGTTCCTGCCATTTTGCTTTTCTTGCAAGACAATAGCGTCGCAAGACAACAGTGGAGCTAGTAGATGGCAACTATCAACCAGCTGGTACGTCAGCCGCGTAAGCGTATCGTCGAGAAATCCGACGTACCTGCGCTGCAGAACTGCCCGCAACGTCGTGGCGTGTGCACCCGTGTGTACACCACCACGCCGAAAAAACCTAACTCGGCACTGCGTAAAGTATGCCGTGTGCGCCTGACCAACGGTTTCGAAGTTTCTTCGTACATCGGTGGTGAAGGTCACAACCTGCAAGAGCACAGCGTGGTGCTGATCCGCGGCGGTCGTGTAAAAGACTTGCCAGGTGTTCGTTACCACACCGTTCGCGGTTCTTTGGATACTTCCGGCGTTAAAGGTCGTAACCAGGGTCGTTCGAAGTACGGTACCAAGCGTCCGAAATAATCGGCCGTTTTGCAGATTTTCATTTTATTGAGTCGATAAGAGTAAGGTCGGGCACGCATCCATTGGATCTGTCCCGAGCTAACCTGAAGACCGCTTGAGGGCTTATCATGCCAAGACGTCGCGTAGCAGCAAAGCGTGAGATTCTGGACGATCCGAAATACGGAAGCCAGATCCTCGCCAAATTCATGAACCACGTTATGGAAAGCGGCAAGAAAGCCGTTGCCGAGCGTATCGTTTATGGTGCCCTGGAAACCGTTGCGACCCGTAAGGCTGGCACCGATCCCCTGGAACTCTTCGAAAAAGCACTCGACGCCATCGCTCCGCTGGTCGAAGTGAAGTCGCGCCGCGTTGGTGGTGCTACTTACCAGGTTCCGGTCGAGGTTCGTCCTTCCCGTCGTAACGCTCTGGCAATGCGCTGGTTGGTAGACTTCGCCCGTAAGCGTGGCGAGAAGTCTATGGCTCTGCGTTTGGCTGGCGAACTGCTGGATGCTGCTGAAGGTAAAGGTGCTGCTGTTAAGAAGCGTGAAGACGTGCACCGTATGGCTGAAGCCAACAAAGCTTTCTCGCACTACCGCTTCTAATTTTAGCTTCACTAATTTTGCGAGGGCTTTATGGCTCGTACTACTCCGATTAGTCGCTACCGTAACATCGGTATCGTCGCTCACGTGGATGCTGGTAAAACCACCACCACCGAGCGCGTCCTTTTTTACACTGGCAAAAGTCACAAAATGGGCGAGGTGCATGATGGCGCCGCGACCACAGACTGGATGGTGCAGGAGCAGGAGCGTGGTATTACCATTACTTCTGCTGCCATCACCGCCTTCTGGAAAGGTTCCGAGAAGCAGTACAAAGACGAGCACCGCTTCAACGTAATCGATACCCCGGGCCACGTAGACTTCACCATTGAAGTTGAACGTTCCCTGCGCGTACTCGACGGCGCTGTTGTTGTGTTCTGCGGTACTTCGGGTGTTGAGCCTCAGTCGGAAACCGTATGGCGTCAAGCCAACAAATACGGCGTTCCACGTCTTGTTTACGTAAACAAGATGGACCGTGCTGGTGCCAACTTCCTGCGCGTGATCGGTCAGATCAAGCAGCGTCTGGGTCACACTCCGGTGCCGATCCAGTTGGCTATCGGTTCCGAAGACAACTTCCAGGGTCAGATCGATCTGTTGACCATGGAAGCTGTTTACTGGAACGACGCTGACAAGGGCATGGTTCCTGTTCGCAAGCCTATTCCTGCAGAGCTGCAAGAATTGGCTGACGAGTGGCGCAACAACATGGTTGAGGCTGCTGCCGAAGCCAGCGAAGAGCTGATGAACAAGTACCTCGAAGGTGAAGAACTCACCAACGTGGAAATCAAGGCCGCTCTGCGTCAGCGTACTATCGCTGGTGAGATCGTCTTGGCTGTTTGCGGTTCCTCGTTCAAGAACAAGGGCGTTCCCCTGGTTCTCGATGCTGTGATCGACTACCTGCCGGCACCAGTGGATATTCCTGCCATCAAGGGTACTGACCCTGATGACGAGACTATCGAGCTGGAGCGTCATGCAGACGACGCAGAACCGTTCTCCGCTCTGGCATTTAAAATTGCCACTGACCCATTCGTGGGTACCTTGACCTTCGTCCGCGTTTACTCGGGCGTGTTGAACTCCGGCGACGGCGTGATCAACTCGGTTAAAGGCAAGAAAGAGCGCGTGGGTCGTATGGTGCAAATGCACGCAAACGCCCGTGAAGAGATCAAGGAAGTACGCGCTGGTGACATCGCGGCCCTGATCGGCATGAAGGACGTCACCACTGGTGAAACCCTCTGCAACGCTGACAAGCCAATCATCCTGGTTCGCATGGACTTCCCGGAGCCGGTTATTTCGGTTGCCGTAGAGCCTAAGACCAAGGATGACCAGGAAAAAATGGGTATCGCTCTGGGCAAACTTGCTCAGGAAGACCCGTCTTTCCGCGTTAAAACTGATGAAGAGACTGGTCAAACGATCATCTCCGGCATGGGCGAGCTGCACCTGGACATCCTGGTTGACCGGATGCGCCGTGAGTTCAACGTCGAAGCCAACATCGGCAAGCCTCAGGTTTCGTATCGTGAGCGCATCACGAAGAACTGTGAAATCGAAGGCAAGTTCGTTCGTCAATCCGGCGGTCGTGGTCAGTTCGGCCACTGCTGGATCCGTTTTGCTCCTGCTGACGAAGGTCAGGAAGGTCTGCAATTCGTGAACGAAGTTGTAGGTGGTGTGGTTCCTAAGGAATACATCCCGGCTATCCAGAAGGGTATCGAAGAGCAGATGAAGAACGGCGTTGTTGCCGGCTATCCGCTGATCGGCCTGAAGGCTACCGTGTTCGATGGTTCTTACCACGACGTCGACTCCAACGAGATGGCGTTTAAAGTGGCTGCCTCCATGGCGACCAAGCAACTGGCCCAGAAGGGCGGTGGTGAGTTGCTTGAGCCGATCATGGCTGTAGAGGTTGTTACGCCTGAAGACTATATGGGTGATGTGATGGGCGACCTTAACCGTCGTCGCGGCATGATCCAGGGTATGGAAGACACAGTGTCCGGCAAGGTTATCCGTGCCGAGGTTCCACTGGGTGAGATGTTCGGTTATGCGACCGACGTTCGTTCCATGTCCCAGGGTCGCGCAAGCTACTCTATGGAATTCAAAAAATACGATACGGCTCCGTCGCACATCGTCGAATCCGTAACCAAAAAACAAGGCTGATTCAGCCCCTTTAGGCTAGGAGTTAATTGTCGTGGCTAAAGAAAAATTTGATCGTTCCCTACCGCACGTCAACGTTGGCACCATCGGTCACGTTGACCACGGTAAAACCACTCTGACTGCTGCTCTGACTCGCGTTTGCTCCGAAGTTTTCGGTTCCGCAATCGTTGACTTCGACAAGATCGACAGCGCACCAGAAGAGAAAGCTCGCGGTATCACCATCAACACCGCACACGTTGAGTACAACTCGAAGATCCGTCACTACGCTCACGTTGACTGCCCAGGTCACGCTGACTATGTGAAGAACATGATCACCGGTGCTGCTCAAATGGACGGCGCTATTCTGGTTTGCTCGGCCGCTGATGGTCCGATGCCACAAACCCGTGAGCACATCCTGCTGTCCCGTCAGGTAGGCGTTCCGTACATCGTGGTTTTCCTGAACAAGGCTGACCTGGTAGACGACGCTGAGCTGCTGGAACTGGTTGAGATGGAAGTTCGCGACCTGCTGTCCACCTACGACTTCCCGGGCGATGACACTCCAATCATCATCGGTTCGGCTCGTATGGCTCTGGAAGGCAAAGACGACAACGAGATGGGCACCACTGCCGTCAAGAAACTGGTTGAGACTCTGGACAGCTACATCCCAGAACCAGTTCGTGTGACTGACAAGCCGTTCCTGATGCCAATCGAAGACGTATTCTCGATCTCCGGTCGCGGTACTGTTGTGACTGGTCGTATCGAGCGCGGTATCGTTCGCGTTCAAGATCCGCTGGAAATCGTTGGTCTGCGTGACACCACCGTTACTACTTGCACCGGTGTTGAAATGTTCCGCAAGCTGCTCGATGAAGGTCGTGCTGGTGAGAACTGCGGCGTTCTGCTGCGTGGCACCAAGCGTGACGACGTTGAACGTGGTCAGGTTCTGGTTAAGCCGGGTTCGGTTAAGCCGCACACCACTTTCACCGCAGAAGTTTACGTTCTGAGCAAAGAAGAAGGCGGTCGTCACACTCCGTTCTTCAAAGGCTACCGTCCACAGTTCTACTTCCGTACTACTGACGTGACTGGTAACTGCGAGCTGCCAGAAGGCGTTGAAATGGTAATGCCAGGTGACAACATTCAGATGACTGTTACCCTGATCAAAACCATCGCAATGGAAGACGGTCTGCGTTTCGCTATCCGTGAAGGCGGTCGTACCGTCGGCGCTGGCGTCGTAGCCAAAATCATCGCGTAATTCTCTTTTATAGAGATTGCTTGATGCTTTGAAAAAGCCCCCGCTCAGCGGGGGCTTTTTTTATTGGGTTGACACCTATATGGGGCGTCTATAGAATTGCGCCTCCTTTTAACGGGCGTATTGCGCTCGGTGGGAATAGCAGCCGGAGTCTGAAATCCAATGCAAAATCAGCAAATCCGTATCAGGTTGAAGGCTTTCGACCATCGCCTGATCGACCAATCAACCCAGGAAATCGTGGAAACCGCGAAACGTACTGGTGCTCAAGTGCGTGGTCCAATTCCACTGCCTACCCGTAAAGAGCGGTTCACCGTTCTGGTTTCTCCGCACGTCAACAAAGACGCGCGCGACCAGTACGAAATCCGCACTCATAAGCGCGTTCTGGACATCGTCCAGCCAACGGATAAAACCGTTGATGCTCTTATGAAGCTTGATCTTGCGGCCGGTGTGGAAGTGCAGATCAGCCTCGGCTAAGACTCGGTCTTAGTCGTGTAACGCTCTGAAATGGGCGGCCATAGCGGGTGAAAGCCCCGTACACTCATGAGGTTTACAACATGACTATTGGTGTAGTCGGTCGTAAATGCGGTATGACCCGTATTTTCACCGAAGAAGGTGTCTCCATTCCGGTCACGGTCATTGAGATCGAACCGAATCGCGTCACCCAGTTCAAAACTGAAGAGACCGATGGCTATCGTGCAGTGCAAGTCACTGTCGGCGAGCGTCGTGCTTCGCGTGTAACAGCAGCTCAGGCTGGCCACTTCGCTAAGGCGAACGTTGCCGCTGGTCGCACCACCATGGAATTCCGTCTTGAAGAAGGCGAGTACCAGGCTGGCGATCTGATCAACGCTGAAATCTTCGCCGCTGGTCAACTGGTTGATGTAACCGGTCAGTCCAAGGGTAAAGGCTTCCAGGGTACGATCAAGCGTTGGAATTTCCGCGGGCAAGATAACACCCACGGTAACTCCGTATCCCACCGCGTCCCAGGTTCTATCGGCCAGTGCCAGACTCCTGGTCGTGTATTCAAGGGCAAAAAAATGTCCGGTCATATGGGCGCTGAGCGCGTGACCGTGCAGTCCCTGGAAGTAGTGCGCGTGGACGCTGAACGCAATCTGTTGTTGGTCAAGGGTGCTGTTCCTGGCGCTACTGGCGGCAACCTGGTTGTACGTCCAGCAGCCAAGGCTCGCGGTTAAGGGGAAGCTGACATGCAATTAAATGTAAATGACGCTCAAGCGATCGAAGTTTCCGAACTGACATTTGGCGGCGAATTCAACGAGACGCTGGTTCACCAAGCAGTCGTGGCCTACATGGCCGGCGGCCGTCAAGGTACCAAGCAGCAAAAGACCCGTTCCGACGTTCGTGGTGGCGGTAAGCGCCCATGGCGTCAGAAAGGTACTGGCCGTGCTCGTGCCGGTACTATCCGTAGCCCAATCTGGCGTGGCGGCGGTACCACTTTTGCAGCACGTCCACAGGATCACTCCCAGAAGCTGAACAAGAAGATGTATCGCGCAGCAATGCGTTCCATCCTTGCTGAGCTGGTGCGTACTGATCGTCTGGTCGTGGTTCAGGATTTCGCTGTTGAAACTCCGAAAACCAAAGATCTGCTGGGCAAGCTGAACAACATGAGCCTGACCGACGTTTTGATCGTGTCGGACGCTGTTGATCAGAACCTGTACCTGGCTGCTCGTAACCTGCCGCACGTAGATGTAGGTGACGTTCAAGGTTCCGATCCAGTTAGTCTGATCGCATACGACAAGGTGTTGATCACCGTGTCGGCCGTGAAGAAATTCGAGGAGCTGCTGGGATGAACCAGGAACGCGTATTTAAAGTTCTGCTTGGCCCGCACGTTTCCGAGAAGGCTACGGTTCTGGCAGACAAGAAAGGCCAGTTCGTTTTCAAGGTTGCTACTGACGCAACCAAGCTGGAAATCAAGAAGGCCGTCGAAAGCCTGTTCAGCGTGAAAGTTGAGCGTGTTACTACCCTGAACGTTCTGGGTAAGAGCAAGCGCACAGCTCGCGGTCTGGGCAAGCGTAATGACTGGAAGAAGGCAGTTATCTCCCTTCAGCCAGGCCAAGATCTCGATTTCAGCAGCAGTGCTGAGTAAGGAAGGGGTGCATCATGGCAATCGTTAAATGCAAACCGACTTCCCCTGGCCGCCGTTTTGTGGTCAAGGTGGTCAACCAGGAGCTGCATAAAGGCGCTCCTCACGCACCGCTGCTCGAGAAAAAATCGAAGACTGGTGGTCGTAACAACAATGGCCGTATTACCACGCGTCACATCGGTGGTGGTCATAAGCAGCATTATCGTATGGTCGATTTCCGTCGCAACGACAAAGATGGCATCGTCGCCACTGTCGAGCGTATCGAATACGATCCAAACCGTACTGCTCACATCGCACTGCTCTGCTACGCAGACGGCGAGCGTCGCTACATCATCGCCCCTAAAGGCGTGAGTGCTGGCGACCAGCTGATCGCAGGCGCTCTGGCTCCAATCAAGCCAGGTAACGCTCTGCAACTGCGCAACATTCCAGTGGGTTCTACTGTACACGGCATCGAACTGAAGCCAGGTAAAGGCGCACAGATCGCTCGTTCCGCTGGTGCTTCGGCTCAGCTGATCGCTCGTGAAGGTGTGTACGTGACCCTGCGTCTGCGTTCCGGTGAAATGCGTAAAGTCCTGGCTGAATGCCGTGCGACCCTGGGCGAAGTCTCGAACTCCGAGCACAGCCTGCGTTCGCTGGGTAAAGCTGGTGCCAAACGCTGGCGTGGCGTTCGCCCAACCGTTCGTGGTGTTGCCATGAACCCGGTTGACCACCCACATGGTGGTGGTGAAGGTCGTACCTCTGGTGGTCGTCATCCGGTATCGCCATGGGGCTTCCCGACTAAGGGCGCGAAGACTCGTGGTAATAAGCGTACCGACAAAATGATCGTCCGTCGTCGCAAGTAAATAGAGGGATACGACAGTGCCACGTTCTCTGAAAAAAGGTCCTTTTATTGATCTTCACCTACTGAAGAAGATCGAAGTGGCGGCGGAAAAGAACGATCGCAAACCAATTAAGACTTGGTCGCGTCGTTCGATGATCCTGCCACAGATGGTCGGTTTGACCATCGCCGTACATAACGGTCGTCAGCACGTCCCAGTTCTCGTGAACGAAGACATGGTCGGCCATAAACTGGGCGAGTTCGCCGGTACCCGCACTTATCGTGGGCACGTGGCTGACAAGAAAGCCAAGCGTTAAGGGGTTAGGAAATGGAAGTAGCCGCTAAGTTGTCGGGCGCTCGAATCTCCGCCCAGAAAGCCCGCTTGGTCGCCGACCAGATCCGCGGGAAGAAGGTGGGCGAAGCGCTCAACTTGTTGGCTTTCAGCAGTAAGAAAGCCGCCGAGATCATGAAGAAAGTGCTGGAGTCGGCCGTAGCCAACGCCGAGCATAACGAAGGCGCAGACGTTGATGACCTGAAGGTCAGCACCGTTTTCGTCAACGAAGGGCGTTCGCTGAAGCGCATCATGCCACGTGCCAAAGGCCGTGCTGATCGCATCGTCAAGCGGTCTTGCCATATCACTGTCAAGGTTGCTGACAAGTAACGGAGTCGAAGAGATGGGTCAGAAAGTACATCCCATTGGCATTCGCCTGGGAATCGTCAAGGAGCACACCTCCGTCTGGTACGCAGACGGTCGGACTTATGCGGACTACTTGTTCGCAGATCTGAAAGTGCGTGAGTATCTCCAAGACAAACTAAAAAGCGCGTCCGTAAGCCGTATCGATATCCATCGTCCGGCCCAAACTGCACGTATCACCATCCACACCGCTCGTCCAGGTATCGTTATCGGGAAGAAAGGTGAAGATGTTGAGAAACTGCGTCAGGACCTGACCAAGCAAATGGGTGTGCCTGTGCACATCAATATCGAAGAGATCCGCAAGCCGGAACTCGACGGTATGCTGGTTGCGCAGAGCGTAGCTCAGCAGCTGGAGCGTCGTGTAATGTTCCGTCGCGCTATGAAGCGCGCAGTACAGAACGCCATGCGCATTGGTGCCAAAGGCATCAAAATCCAAGTGAGCGGTCGTCTCGGCGGTGCTGAAATCGCACGTACTGAATGGTATCGCGAAGGTCGTGTGCCATTGCACACCCTGCGTGCCGACATCGACTATGCCAACTACGAAGCTCACACCACTTATGGTGTGATCGGTGTAAAGGTTTGGATCTTCAAAGGCGAAGTAATTGGTGGTCGCCAAGAAGAGCTGAAACCACAAGCACCAGCGCCTCGTAAAAAAGCTGCTAAGTAAGGGGTACGCCAAATGTTGCAACCTAAGCGTACGAAGTTCCGCAAGCAGATGACAGGCCACAACCGTGGTCTGGCTCAGCGCGGTAGCAAAGTCAGCTTCGGCGAGTTCGCGCTGAAGTCTGTAGCTCGTGGTCGTCTCACCGCTCGTCAGATCGAGTCAGCGCGTCGTGCACTGACCCGTCACGTTAAACGTGGCGGCAAGATCTGGATCCGTGTATTCCCGGACAAGCCTATTTCCAAAAAGCCCCTCGAAGTTCGTATGGGTAAAGGTAAGGGTAGTGTGGAGTACTGGGTTGCCCAGATTCAGCCAGGTAAAGTCCTGTATGAAATCGAGGGTGTTTCTGAAGAGCTGGCGCGTGAGGCTTTTGCCCTGGCTGCTGCAAAGCTGCCGCTCGCCACCGCCTTTGTTAAACGGACGGTGATGTGATGAAAGCGAATGAACTTCGTGAAAAATCCGCACAGCAGCTGAATGAGCAACTGCTCGGCTTGCTGCGCGACCAGTTCAATCTGCGTATGCAGAAAGCAACTGGCCAGTTGGGGCAGTCGCATCTGCTCTCGCAAGTTAAGCGTGACATCGCTCGCGTGAAGACTGTGCTCAACCAGCAGGCAGGTAAGTAATCATGGCTGAAGCCGAAAAAACTGTCCGTACGCTGACTGGCCGTGTTGTCAGCGACAAGATGGACAAAACCATCACCGTACTGATCGAGCGTCGCGTTAAGCACCCGATCTACGGTAAATACGTTAAGCGTTCGACTAAGCTGCACGCGCACGACGAAACCAATCAGTGCCACATCGGCGACAAAGTCACTATTCGTGAAACTCGTCCTTTGGCCAAGACCAAGTCTTGGGCGCTGGTTGATGTTCTCGAACGCGCTGTGGAAGTCTAAGGACTAGGGGTCGGAGAAATTATATGATTCAGACTCAATCCATGCTCGATGTGGCCGATAACAGCGGCGCTCGCCGTGTTATGTGCATCAAGGTGCTGGGTGGCTCCCATCGTCGTTACGCTGGTATCGGTGACATCATCAAAGTTACCGTGAAGGAAGCAATTCCTCGCGGTAAGGTGAAAAAAGGCCAAGTGATGACTGCTGTTGTAGTCCGCACTCGTCACGGCGTACGTCGTGCTGATGGCTCCATTATCCGCTTTGATGGCAACGCTGCTGTTCTTCTGAACAACAAGCAAGAGCCGATCGGCACCCGTATCTTTGGGCCAGTGACCCGTGAACTTCGTACTGAGAAGTTCATGAAGATCGTCTCGCTCGCCCCAGAAGTGCTGTAAGGAGATCCGACATGCAAAAGATTCGTCGTGACGACGAGATCATCGTGATCGCCGGCAAAGACAAAGGTAAGCGCGGTAAGGTGCTTAAGGTTCTCGCTAATAACCGTCTGGTTATCAGCGGTTTGAACCTGGTTAAGCGTCATACCAAGCCTAACCCGATGTCGGGCGTGCAAGGCGGTATCGTCGAAAAAGAAGCTCCACTGGATGCTTCTAACGTCGCCATTTTCAACGGCGAAACCAACAAGGCTGACCGCGTTGGTTTCAAAGTAGAAGACGGCAAGAAAATTCGTGTCTTCAAGTCGACCCAAAAAGCGGTTGATGCTTGAACACTGCTAGGTAGAAGACCATGGCACGACTAAAAGAGATTTACTGGAAGGAAATCGCACCGAAGCTTAAGGAAGAACTTAAGCTTTCGAACGTGATGGAAGTTCCACGCGTTACAAAGATCACCCTGAACATGGGTCTGGGCGAAGCTGTTGGTGACAAGAAAGTCATCGAGCATGCTGTTGCTGACCTGGAAAAGATCACCGGCCAAAAAGTCGTTGTGACCTACGCTCGTAAATCCATCGCTGGCTTTAAAGTCCGTGAAGGATGGCCGATCGGCGTCAAAGTGACTCTGCGCCGTGAGCGTATGTACGAGTTCCTGGATCGTCTGCTGTCGATCTCCCTGCCTCGGGTTCGCGACTTCCGCGGCCTGAATGCCAAGTCCTTCGATGGTCGTGGTAACTACAGCATGGGCGTGAAAGAGCAGATCATTTTCCCGGAAATCGACTACGACAAGATCGATGCTCTCCGCGGTCTGGACATTACCCTGACCACCACTGCCAAGAACGATGATGAAGGCCGCGCTCTGCTGCGTGCTTTCAAATTCCCGTTCCGCAACTGATTGGAGTAGGAAAATGGCCAAGAAGAGCATGAAAAACCGTGAGCTGAAGCGTCAGCTCACTGTTGCCAAGTACGCCACCAAGCGTGCAGCGCTGAAAGCTATCATCGTTGATCTGAACGCAAGTCCAGAAGCACGTTGGGAAGCTACCGTAGCTCTGCAGAAGCAACCACGTGACGCAAGCGCTTCGCGCATGCGTAACCGTTGCCGCCTGACTGGTCGTCCGCACGGCGTTTACCGCAAGTTCGGCCTTGGCCGTAACAAGCTGCGTGAAGCTGCAATGCGTGGTGACGTACCAGGTCTGGTTAAAGCCAGCTGGTAATTGCTGTCAAAGTCTCGATGTTCAGGTTCGCAAGAACCTGACCATCGGTGGCCTTGAATCTGAATCAAGCCCCTTTTGGGGCTTGATTCATTTCTGGGGTGTGTCTAGAATGACCGGCTCGCCTGAGCCCGTGTTTTTCATGCCCGGAAGTTCTCGGCGAAAAGTAGTAGCCGCAAGGCTAATTTTTCTGTATTAGGAGCGTCTAGCCCATGAGTATGCAGGACCCGTTAGCGGACATGCTAACTCGAATCCGTAATGCCCAGATGGCTGAAAAGTCTGTCGTAAGCATGCCGTCTTCCACGTTGAAGGTGGCTGTAGCAAAAGTCCTGAAGGACGAAGGTTACATCGCGGATTTTCAGATCACCACCGACGCTAAGCCGTCGTTGTCCATCGAGCTGAAGTACTTCGAAGGCCGTCCGGTTATCGAAGAAGTGAAGCGCGTTAGTCGTCCAGGCCTGCGTCAGTACAAGTCCGTTGAAGATCTGCCGAAAGTTCGTGGCGGTCTTGGCGTGTCTATCGTCTCCACCAACAAAGGTGTGATGACGGATCGTGCTGCGCGCGCTGCCGGTGTCGGCGGCGAAGTTCTTTGCACTGTGTTCTAAGGGGGGATAAGCATGTCTCGCGTCGCTAAGAACCCCGTTAAGCTGCCAGCCGGTGTCGAAGTAAAATTCGCAGGCCAACAGCTTTCGGTGAAGGGTGCCAAGGGCACTCTCGAACTGAACATCCATTCGTCCGTTGAGATTGTTGAAGAAGCTGGTGAGCTGCGTTTCGCTGCTCGCAATGGCGATCAACAAACTCGCGCAATGGCCGGTACCACGCGTGCGTTGGTAAACAACATGGTCCAAGGCGTAAGCCAAGGCTTCGAGCGTAAGCTCCAGCTGGTCGGTGTTGGTTACAAAGCGCAAGCAAAAGGCACGGTTCTGAACCTTGCCCTTGGCTTCTCGCACCCAGTGGATTACGAACTGCCGGAAGGCATCACCGCTGAGACTCCTAGCCAGACCGATATCCTGATCAAGGGCATCGATAAGCAGCTGGTAGGTCAAGTGGCCGCTGAGATCCGCGACTTCCGTCCACCAGAGCCGTACAAAGGCAAAGGTGTGCGCTACGCGGACGAAGTCGTCCGTCGTAAAGAAGCCAAGAAGAAGTAGGGCATAGCAAATGACCGACAAAAAAGTTACTCGACTGCGTCGCGCTCGCAAAGCACGCCTGAAAATGCACGAACTAGAAGTCGTGCGTCTCTGCGTGTTCCGCTCGTCGCAGCACATCTACGCCCAGGTCATCTCGGCCGACGGCAACAAAGTCCTGGCATCTGCCTCGACTTTGGATAAAGAACTGCGTGATGGCGCCACTGGCAACATCGACGCGGCCACAAAGGTTGGCCAGCTGGTCGCTACGCGTGCTAAGGCCGCTGGCGTCTCGCAAGTGGCTTTCGACCGCTCTGGCTTCAAGTACCACGGCCGCGTTAAAGCGCTGGCTGATGCTGCTCGTGAAGCTGGGCTGGAGTTCTAAGTTATGTCAAATAACGACCAAAAGCGCGACGAAGGCTACATTGAGAAGCTGGTTCAAGTTAACCGCGTAGCCAAAACCGTTAAAGGCGGCCGTATCTTCACTTTCACCGCGTTGACCGTGGTTGGTGATGGTAAAGGGCGTGTTGGCTTCGGCCGTGGCAAGTCACGTGAAGTGCCTGCTGCGATCCAGAAGGCAATGGAAGCTGCTCGCCGCAACATGATCCAAGTTGACCTGAACGGCACCACTCTGCAGTACGCAATGAAGTCCGGTCACGGCGCTTCGAAGGTGTACATGCAGCCTGCTTCTGAAGGTACCGGTATCATCGCTGGCGGCGCTATGCGTGCTGTCCTCGAAGTTGCTGGCGTTCAGAACGTTCTGGCCAAGTGCTACGGCTCGACTAACCCGGTAAACGTGGTTCACGCCACTTTCAAAGGTTTGAAAGCTATGCAATCTCCTGAATCCATTGCCGCCAAGCGTGGCAAAAGCGTCAAGGAGATCTTCTGATCATGGCTACCGTTAAAGTAACGCTGATCAAAAGCATGACCGGCCGCATCCCTAACCACAAACTGTGCGTTAAGGGTCTGGGTCTGCGTCGCATCGGTCACACTGTAGAAGTCCAGGATACTCCCGAGAATCGCGGGATGATCAACAAGGCTTACTACATGCTGCGTGTCGAGGGTTAATCGATGAAACTCAATGATCTGAGTCCAGCGCCGGGTTCCCGTCGCGAAAAGCATCGTCCGGGCCGTGGTATCGGTAGCGGTTTGGGTAAGACTGGTGGCCGTGGCCACAAAGGTCAAACCTCCCGCTCTGGTGGCACTATTGCTCCAGGCTTTGAAGGCGGTCAACAGCCGCTGCATCGTCGTCTGCCGAAGTTCGGTTTCGTTTCCCTGAAGGCCATGGATCGCGCAGAAGTGCGTTTGTCCGAGCTGGCTAAAGTGGAAGGCGACATCGTTACCGTGCAGTCCCTGAAAGATGCCAACGTGATCAACGTCAACGTACAGCGTGTGAAAATCATGCTGTCCGGTGAAGTGACTCGCGCTGTCACTATCGGCAAGGGAATCGGCGCCACCAAAGGTGCGCGTTCGGCTATCGAAGCAGCTGGCGGCAAGTTCGAGGAATAAATGGCTAAGCAAGGTGCTCTCTCTGCGCTCGGCAAAGGCGGTATGTCTGAACTCTGGGCTCGTCTGCGTTTTCTGTTCCTGGCGATTATCGTCTACCGAATAGGCGCACACATCCCGGTTCCAGGTATTAACCCGGACCGACTCGCAGACCTGTTTCGACAGAATGAGGGGACCATTCTTAGCTTGTTCAACATGTTCTCCGGCGGCGCGCTGGAACGGATGAGCATCTTTGCACTGGGGATCATGCCGTACATTTCGGCATCGATCATCATGCAACTGATGACCGCCGTCAGCCCGCAGCTGGAGCAGTTGAAGAAGGAAGGTGAAGCTGGCCGTCGCAAGATCAGCCAGTACACCCGCTACGGCACCGTCGTCCTCGCTCTTGTTCAGGCTATTGGCATGTCCATAGGTCTGGCGGGGCAGGGCGTTGCGTTCACTGGTGACTTTGGCTTCCATTTCGTCGCGGTATCCACGTTTGTGGCTGGTGCGATGTTCATGATGTGGCTGGGTGAGCAGATTACTGAGCGCGGTGTAGGTAACGGTATCTCGATGTTGATTTTTTCGGGTATCGTCGCCGGTCTTCCGAGAGCAATCGGGCAGTCTTTCGAGTCTGCACGTCAGGGTGATATCAACATCTTCGCCCTGGTTGCCATCGGTTTGCTGGCAGTAGCGATTATCGGTTTCGTGGTGTTCATTGAGCGTGGTCAGCGTCGTATTGCTGTTCACTACGCCAAGCGTCAGCAGGGCCGCAAGGTTTTTGCTGCGCAGACAAGCCACTTGCCGCTGAAAGTGAACATGGCTGGTGTTATTCCAGCTATTTTCGCGAGCAGCATTTTGCTGTTTCCGGCTTCGTTGGGTGCCTGGTTTGGTCAGTCTGAAGGTATGGGCTGGTTGCAGGACATCTCGCAGTCGATCGCTCCTGGTCAGCCGTTGAATATTCTGCTGTTTAGTGCAGGGATTATTTTCTTCTGCTTCTTCTATACGGCGTTGATGTTCAATCCGAAAGACGTAGCGGAAAACCTGAAGAAGTCCGGTGCCTTTATTCCGGGCATCCGTCCAGGTGAGCAGTCTGCGCGCTACATTGATGGCGTTCTGACTCGCTTGACCATGTTCGGTGCTCTTTACATGACGGCCGTGTGCCTGCTTCCCCAGTTCCTGGTGGTCGCAGCAAACGTACCGTTCTACCTTGGCGGGACCTCGTTGCTGATCGTGGTCGTGGTTGTGATGGACTTCATGTCCCAAGTACAATCGCACCTCGTTTCGCACCAGTACGAATCCCTGATGAAGAAAGCCAACCTGAAGGGCTACGGCAGCGGCATGTTGCGCTGAGTACCCCATAAGGTTCGAGGAGTTGGTGATGAAAGTTCGTGCATCGGTGAAAAAGCTGTGCCGTAACTGCAAGATTATTCGCCGCGAAGGTGTTGTTCGAGTAATTTGCAGCGCGGAACCGCGTCACAAACAGCGCCAAGGCTGAGTGTGATCCGCTTGAAGCCCGGCAGCTAGTGCGCTGCCGGGTTGATTATTTGTTATTACAGCGATATTATCTCGCGCCCTATTTCTTGGCTTCCGGGGCGTAGGTAGCTGTCAATTGGAGTCCCACTGAATGGCCCGTATTGCAGGCGTTAACATTCCAGATAACAAGCACACTGTTATCTCGCTGACCTACATCTATGGTGTTGGTCGCACTACTGCGCAGAAAATTTGCGCAGTGACTGGGGTAAACCCAGCCGCAAAGATCAAAGATCTGAGCGATGAGCAGATTGAGCAATTGCGTGGCGAAGTGGCGAAGTTCACCACTGAAGGTGACCTGCGTCGCGAAATCAACATGAAAATCAAGCGTTTGATGGACCTCGGTTGCTACCGTGGTCTGCGTCATCGTCGTGGTCTTCCAGTACGCGGTCAGCGTACCAAGACTAACGCGCGTACCCGTAAAGGTCCGCGTAAGCCGATCCGCAAGTAATCGCCCACGCGAATCGACAGGAAATTAATCATGGCAAAACCTGCTGCTCGTCCTCGTAAAAAAGTTAAAAAGACAGTGGTTGATGGCATCGCCCACATCCATGCTTCTTTTAACAACACAATCGTGACCATCACCGACCGTCAAGGTAACGCGCTTTCTTGGGCTACCTCCGGTGGTTCGGGTTTCCGCGGTTCCCGCAAGTCCACCCCGTTTGCTGCTCAAGTAGCTGCTGAACGTGCTGGTCAAGCTGCGCTGGAATATGGCCTGAAAAACCTCGACGTTAACGTCAAAGGTCCAGGTCCAGGTCGTGAGTCTGCTGTCCGTGCATTGAACGGCTGTGGCTATAAGATCGCCAGCATCACCGACGTGACGCCAATCCCGCACAACGGGTGCCGTCCGCCGAAGAAGCGCCGCGTGTAATCCAGGAGATTGTAAAGAATGGCTCGTTACATTGGTCCAAAATGCAAACTCGCTCGTCGCGAAGGCACCGATCTCTTCCTGAAGAGCGGCGTGCGCGCGATCGAATCGAAGTGCAACATTGAAGCAGCACCTGGTATCCACGGCCAACGCCGCGGTCGCCAGTCCGATTACGGCACCCAACTGCGTGAAAAGCAGAAGGTCCGTCGTATCTACGGCGTTCTCGAGCGTCAATTCAGCGGCTACTACAAAGAAGCTGCTGGCAAGAAAGGTGCAACCGGTGAAAACCTGCTGCAACTGCTCGAATGCCGTCTGGACAACGTTGTATACCGTATGGGCTTTGGTTCGACTCGTGCCGAATCCCGTCAGCTGGTATCGCACAAGTCGATCAGCGTTAACGGTCAGACCGTAAACGTTCCGTCGTATCAGGTTCGTGCTGGTGACGTGGTTGCAGTTCGCGAAAAAGCAAAAAACCAACTTCGCATTGTCCAAGCTCTCGATCTGTGTGCCCAACGTGGCCGCGTAGAATGGGTAGAAGTAGACACTGAGAAGAAGTCGGGCGTTTTCAAGAACGTTCCTGCTCGCAGTGATCTGTCCGCCGACATCAACGAAAGCCTGATTGTCGAGCTCTACTCCAAGTAAGGGCTAGAAAATAGGTGCATCCATGCAGATTTCGGTAAATGAGTTCCTGACACCCCGCCATATTGATGTGCAGGTTGTCAGTCCAACCCGCGCCAAGATCACTCTCGAGCCTCTCGAGCGTGGTTTTGGCCACACCCTGGGCAACGCGCTGCGACGCATCCTGTTGTCCTCAATGCCCGGCTGCGCAGTAGTCGAGGCCGAGATTGACGGTGTACTCCACGAGTACAGCGCCATCGAAGGTGTACAGGAAGACGTAATTGAAATCCTGTTGAACCTTAAAGGTCTGGCTATCAAGCTGCACGGTCGTGACGAAGTTACGCTGACCTTGTCGAAGAAGGGTTCGGGGGTGGTTACCGCTGCCGATATTCAGCTGGATCATGATGTCGAGATCGTTAATCCCGATCACGTAATCGCTAACCTGGCGTCTAACGGCGCCCTGAACATGAAGCTCACCGTAGCTCGTGGTCGTGGTTATGAACCAGCAGACTCGCGTCAGAGCGATGAAGACGAAAGCCGCAGCATCGGTCGCTTGCAGCTTGACTCTTCGTTCAGCCCGGTTCGCCGTATCGCATACGTGGTGGAAAACGCCCGTGTCGAGCAGCGTACTAACCTGGACAAGCTGGTTATTGATCTGGAAACCAACGGTACTCTGGATCCTGAAGAGGCTATTCGCCGCGCTGCAACCATCCTGCAACAGCAGTTGGCTGCGTTCGTCGACCTCAAAGGTGACAGTGAGCCAGTGGTTGTCGAGCAGGAAGACGAGATCGATCCGATCCTGCTTCGCCCGGTTGACGATCTGGAACTGACTGTACGTTCGGCTAACTGCCTTAAGGCGGAAAACATCTACTACATCGGTGACCTGATTCAGCGTACCGAAGTAGAGCTGTTGAAGACTCCGAACCTGGGCAAGAAATCCTTGACTGAAATCAAGGACGTTCTGGCCTCCCGCGGTCTGTCCCTCGGCATGCGCCTCGACAACTGGCCGCCTGCAAGTCTTAAGAAGGACGACAAGGCGACTGCCTGATCGTCGTAATCACCGAACGTAGTGTTTGGTAAGGAATGAACCATGCGTCATCGTAAAAGTGGTCGTCACCTGAGCCGCACCAGCTCGCACCGCAAGGCCATGTTCCAAAACATGGCGGTGTCGCTGTTCGAGCACGAGCTGATCAAAACTACACTGCCGAAAGCCAAAGAACTGCGTCGCGTTGCTGAGCCGCTGATCACTCTGGCCAAGACAGACAGCCTGGCTAACCGCCGTCTGGCATTCGACCGTACTCGTTCGAAAGCCATCGTTGGTAAGCTCTTCAACGACCTGGGCAAGCGTTACGCTACCCGTGAGGGTGGCTACCTGCGCATCCTCAAGTGCGGTTTCCGCACTGGCGACAACGCGCCTATGGCGTACGTCGAGTTGGTTGATCGTGCTACTGCTGGCGAAGCTGTATCCGCCGAGTAAGACGTCAGTCTGAAACAAAGAACCGGGCCTAGTGCCCGGTTTTTTGTGTCTGCATGAAAAATGCGCTGTTCGTACAAGCGTCTGACATAGGTCAGCTGTCACCATGGGGCGGGAATCATAATTAGTAATTTTCTATCGATGTGCACGAGTTAATGAATTTGTGGCTCTCACGTCGATGATCAATACTTCCCACCAAAGCCGATTAGCCGGCAGTTCCAAGACTGACAGAGGAAGAAGACCGTATGAGCCAGATCAAAACGCTTACGACCGCCAGTGGCGCACCTGTCGCTGATAACCAGAATTCTCGCTCCGCCGGCCCACGTGGCCCGCTGCTTCTCGACGATTTCCACCTGCTCGAGAAACTTGCTCACTTCAATCGTGAAAACATTCCTGAACGTCGCGTACACGCCAAAGGCTCGGGCGCTTACGGCACGTTCACTGTCACTCGTGATATCACCGAGTACACCAGCGCCAAACTGTTTGAATCTGTAGGCAAACAAACCCCGACATTCCTGCGTTTCTCTACCGTGGGTGGCGAACGTGGTTCGGCCGACACCGAGCGAGATCCACGTGGCTTCGCGCTGAAGTTCTATACCGAGGAAGGCAACTGGGACATCGTTGGCAACAACACCCCGGTGTTCTTCATCCGTGATCCTCTGAAATTCCCGGACTTCATTCACACGCAAAAGCGGCTGCCGCAAAGCAATCTGAAGAGCGCCCAGATGATGTGGGACTTCTGGTCGCATTCGCCTGAGGCGCTGCACCAGGTGACCATTCTGTTCTCCGATCGCGGCATTCCTGACGGCTACCGTCACATGCACGGCTTCGGCAGTCACACGTACAGCCTCATCAGCGCGCAAGGCGAGCGTCACTGGGTGAAGTGGCACTACAAGACAAAACAAGGCATCAAGAATCTGGCACCTGCGGATGCTGCCCTTATTGCCGGCACAGATCCGGATTACGCCCAGCGCGATCTGTTCGAAGCGATCGAGCGTGGTGATTTCCCGAAATGGCGCGTGTGCATTCAGATCATGACCGAGGCGCAAGCGGCGGCGCATTACGAGAACCCGTTCGACGTGACCAAAACCTGGTCGCAGAAAGAATTCCCGCTGATCGAAGTGGGCGAGCTGGAACTGAATCGCAACCCGCAGAACTACTTCGCTGAAGTTGAACAAGCCGCGTTCGGCCCAAGCAATATGGTGCCAGGTGTCGGTCTGTCGCCGGATCGCATGCTGCAAGGTCGCGTCTTCGCTTACGCCGATGCGCATCGCTACCGCGTAGGCACCAATCACCAGCAGCTGCCGGTGAACGCGCCACGTAGCCCGGTAAATACTTACCAGCGCGACGGTTCGATGGCGTTCGGCAGCAACGGTGGTGCGGCGCCTAACTACGAGCCGAACAGCTACATCGAATCGCCGAAACAAGCTCCGCATTACGCTGAGCCTGCGCTGGCCCTGAACGGTGCGGCTGACCGTTACGATCACCGCGAAGACACCGATTACTACAGCCACGCCGGTGCGCTGTTCCGGTTGATGAGCGACGATCAAAGAGCACTGCTGGTCAGCAACATCGCCGGTGCACTGAGTGGTGTTTCGAGCGATGTCGTTGATCGCCAGTTGCAGCATTTCTACAAAGCCGATCCGGCGTATGGAGAAGCAATCGCAAAGCTGCTCAACGTACAGCTTAACGAAGTCTAAACGAGAAGCAGAACCGCCCTCATTTGGGCGGTTTTTGCGTTATTTAGACTGCTTTTCTCAGAATATCTTCGCTTTTATTGCGCTAAACGGGTGACCTTCCGGTCATGTTGGTTCAAACTACAGACTTTCAAGTAGGGAGATGTAGGGCGATGCAAGGCCACCCAGACGTAATCGATTACCTCAACACGTTGCTGACCGGCGAACTGGCCGCGCGTGATCAATATTTCGTTCATTCGCGGATGTATGAGGACTGGGGGTTCACCAAGCTCTACGAGCGAATCAATCACGAGATGGAAGAAGAAGCGGGTCACGCTGATGCGTTGATGCGCCGCATTCTGATGCTCGAAGGCACACCGCGCATGCGTCCGGATGATCTGGATGTCGGCAGTACTGTGCCGGAGATGCTCGAAGCGGATCTGCGCCTTGAGTACAAAGTTCGTGCAGCGCTGTGCAAAGGCATCGAGCTGTGCGAACAGCACAAAGACTACGTCAGCCGCGAGATCCTGCGTGTGCAGTTGAACGACACCGAAGAAGATCACACCTACTGGCTGGAAAAGCAGTTGGGCCTGATCAAACTGATCGGTCTCGAGAACTACCTGCAATCGCACACCTCCTGATCGCAGTAGGTACAAAAAAGCCCCTGTCACTGTTGAAGTGACAGGGGCTTTTTCATGCCCGGCGTTTAAGCCCGATCGCGGATCAGCAACGGCTTGAGGTAATGGCCAGTGTGAGACTGTTTCATCTCGGCCACTTGCTCTGGCGTACCCACGGCGATGATCTGCCCACCTTTGGAACCACCCTCCGGCCCGAGATCGACCAGCCAGTCGGCCGTCTTGATCACGTCGAGGTTGTGCTCGATCACCACCACGGTGTTGCCGTGATCGCGCAGGCGGTGCAGCACGTCGAGCAATTGCTGGATATCCGCGAAGTGCAGGCCTGTGGTCGGCTCGTCGAGGATGTACAGAGTTTTGCCGGTGTCGCGCTTCGACAGCTCGCGGGACAGCTTGACGCGCTGCGCTTCACCGCCGGACAACGTGGTCGCCGACTGCCCGAGCTTGATGTACGACAGGCCGACATCCATTAACGTTTGCAGCTTGCGCGCCAGCGCTGGCACCGCATCGAAGAACACCCGCGCTTCCTCGATGGTCATTTCGAGGGTTTCGTGGATATTCTTGCCCTTGTATTTGATCTCAAGGGTTTCGCGGTTGTAGCGCTTGCTCTTGCACACGTCGCACGGCACATAGATGTCCGGCAAGAAGTGCATTTCGACCTTGATCAGACCGTCGCCCTGGCAGGCCTCGCAGCGACCGCCCTTGACGTTGAACGAGAAACGCCCCGGGCCGTAACCACGGGAACGCGACTCGGGAACGCCAGCGAACAGCTCGCGGATTGGCGTGAACAGTCCGGTGTACGTCGCCGGGTTGGAGCGCGGCGTACGACCGATCGGGCTTTGGTCGATGTCGACAACTTTATCGAGATGTTCCAGGCCCTTGATGCTGTCATGCGCGGCGGCTTCCAGCGTCGTCGCGCCGTTAAGTGCGGTGGCGCTCAGCGGAAACAGCGTGTTGTTGATCAGCGTCGATTTGCCCGAGCCGGACACGCCAGTCACGCAGGTCAGCAGGCCGATCGGAATTTCCAGGTCGACATTGCGCAGGTTGTTACCGCGCGCGCCCTTGAGCGACAGAGTCAGCTTCTTGTTGCGTGGCGTACGTTTGGCCGGCACTTCGATCTTCACCCGGCCGGACAGGTATTTACCGGTCAGGGAATCCGGGTGCGCCATGACTTCGGCCGGCGTACCTTCGGCAACAATCTGCCCGCCGTGCACACCGGCGCCCGGGCCAATATCCACGACATAGTCGGCCAGACGAATCGCATCTTCGTCGTGCTCAACCACGATCACCGTGTTGCCGATGTCACGCAGATGCTTGAGCGTGCCGAGCAAGCGGTCGTTGTCGCGTTGGTGCAAACCAATCGACGGTTCATCGAGGATGTACAAAACACCGACGAGGCCGGCACCGATCTGGCTGGCCAGGCGAATACGCTGTGCTTCGCCGCCGGACAGGGTGTCGGCGCTGCGATCCAGCGACAGATAGTCGAGACCGACGTTAACGAGGAACTGCAGACGCTCGCGGATTTCCTTGAGAATCTTGTCAGCGATCTCGCCGCGACGCCCGGTCATCTTCAGTTCGCCGAAGTACACGCAGGCATCGCCGATCGGCAGGTTGGTCACCGCTGGCAATGTCTTCTCGCCGACCCACACATGGCGTGCTTCACGACGTAGACGCGTGCCACGGCAATCCGGGCAGGACTGGGTGCTAAGGAACTTGGCCAACTCTTCGCGCACGCTGGCCGACTCGGTCTCGCGATAGCGACGCTCCAGGTTTGGCACGATGCCTTCGAACGGGTGCGAACGTTTGACGATATCGCCACGGTCGTTCAAATATTTGAAGTCGACGTTCTGCGAGCCGCTGCCGTGGAGGATTTGTTTCTGCTGCTCGGCGGTCAGTTCGTTGAACGGTTTTTCCAGGCTGAACTTATAGTGCGACGCAAGCGAACCCAGCATCTGGAAGTAATAGACGTTACGCCGGTCCCAGCCGCGTATCGCGCCTTCGGCCAGGGTCAGCTCGCCGTTGACCAGTCGCTTGATGTCGAAGAACTGCTTCACCCCCAGACCATCGCACGTCGGGCAGGCGCCGGCCGGGTTGTTGAAGGAGAACAGTTTCGGTTCCAGCTCGCTGATCGCGTGGCCGCAGATCGGGCAGGCGAAGCGTGCGGAGAAAATCATCTCTTCGCCCGGCTCGTCGTCCATCGGCGCAACCAGTGCGATGCCGTCTGCCAGTTTCAGCGCGGTTTCGAACGATTCGGCCAGACGCTGTTGCAGATCGGCGCGCACCTTGAAGCGGTCGACGATCACGTCAATCGAGTGCTTCTTCTGTTTATCCAGTTTCGGCAACTCGTCGAGCTCACAAATACGCCCGTTGACGCGCGCGCGGACGAAACCTTGCGCACGCAGCTCTTCGAAAACTGAAAGGTGTTCACCTTTGCGCTCGCGGATCACTGGCGCCAGCAGCATCAGTTTGCTGCCTTCGGGCTGTGCCAGCACCAGGTCGACCATCTGGCTGACGGTCTGCGCTTCCAGCGGAATATCGTGATCCGGGCAGCGCGGCGTACCCACGCGTGCATAGAGCAGACGCAGGTAGTCGTAGATTTCGGTGATGGTGCCGACCGTGGATCGCGGGTTGTGCGAGGTCGATTTCTGTTCGATGGAAATCGCCGGCGACAGGCCTTCAATGGTGTCGACGTCGGGTTTTTCCATCATCGACAGGAACTGGCGGGCATAGGCCGACAGCGATTCGACATAGCGGCGCTGACCTTCGGCGTACAGTGTGTCGAAAGCCAGGGACGACTTGCCGGATCCGGACAGGCCGGTGATGACGATCAGTTTGTCCCGTGGCAGGGTCAGGTCGATGTTCTTCAGGTTGTGGGTACGGGCCCCACGTATCAGGATCTTGTCCAAAGTGGCCTCGCTCGGCGGGCGTCGAAAGCGTAAGAGTATACGGGCAAATACTGGATGGATGCACACTATCAAGCGTAGCGTTGTTTGCCCTGAATGAAGAGTGTTTCATCTGTACGCGTCAAAGCGTCGCGATCTACCCCGTCTTTCGATGGGACTGGTAGAATCGCCGCCGGTTCACACGAGGTTTATCCATGCACGATCCCCACAGCGAACGCATGAGTGGCAGCGAGACCCGCGCAGCGAGCGGTCTGGCCCTGGTGTTCGCCTTCCGTATGCTTGGCATGTTCATGGTGTTGCCGGTACTGGCAACCTACGGCATGGATTTGGCGGGAGCGACCCCGGCCCTGATCGGGTTGGCCATCGGCGCTTACGGCCTGACCCAGGCGATTTTTCAGATCCCGTTCGGGGTCATTTCCGACCGCATTGGCCGTCGCCCGGTTATTTACCTCGGGCTGATCGTCTTCGCCCTCGGCAGCGTGCTGGCCTCTCAGGCCGATTCGATCTGGGGCGTGATCGCCGGGCGAATCCTGCAAGGCGCCGGGGCGATTTCCGCAGCGGTCATGGCGTTGCTTTCCGACCTGACTCGCGAGCAGCACCGTACCAAAGCGATGGCCATGATCGGCATGACGATTGGTCTGTCGTTCGCCGTGGCCATGGTCGTCGGGCCATTGCTGACCCGTGCGTTTGGCTTGTCCGGACTGTTTCTCGCCACCGGTGGCATGGCGCTGGTGGGCATCGTCATCGTCATGTTCATGGTGCCGAAATCGACCGGGCCGCTGACTCACCGCGAATCCGGTGTGGCGCGTCAGGCGTTGATGCCGACGCTCAAACATCCTGATCTGCTGCGCCTCGATCTGGGCATCTTTGTGTTACATGCCATGTTGATGTCGAGCTTCGTCGCGCTGCCTCTGGCACTGGTCGAAAAAGCCGGTTTGCCCAAGGAACAGCACTGGTGGGTCTACCTCACCGCGTTGCTGGTTTCGTTCTTCGCCATGATCCCGTTCATCATCTATGGCGAGAAGAAACGCAAAATGAAACGAGTTTTGCTCGGCGCCGTGACGACGCTGATGCTGACTGAGCTATTCTTCTGGCAGTTCGGTGACAGCTTGCGGGCTCTGGTGATCGGCACGGTGGTGTTTTTCACCGCGTTCAATCTGCTGGAGGCTTCATTGCCGTCGCTGATCAGCAAGGTTTCACCGGCGGGCGGGAAGGGCACGGCCATGGGCGTGTATTCCACCAGCCAGTTCCTCGGTTCGGCACTCGGCGGGATACTCGGCGGCTGGTTGTTTCAGCATGGCGGTCTGTCGGTTGTGTTCCTTGGATGTGCCGGGCTGGCTGCACTTTGGCTGGCCTTTGCTGTTACCATGCGCGAACCTCCCTACGTGACGAGCCTGCGCTTGCCGTTGTCGCCCGAGGCGATCCGCGAAGCGGGTCTGGTCGAGCGCCTCAAGGCCCTCGTAGGGGTAACCGATGCAGTGATAGTTGCTGATGAAGCGGCTGTTTACATCAAACTGGACAAAGAATTAGTGGATCGCGACACCCTCGAACGCCTGGTGAACAACCCGGCCGGGGCTGCTTGCGACGCCTAGGAGAACGTTATGGCCCGTGGGGTTAACAAAGTCATATTGGTCGGCACTTGCGGCCAGGATCCCGAAGTTCGCTACCTGCCTAACGGTAACGCCGTGACCAACCTGAGTCTGGCAACCAGCGAACAGTGGACCGACAAGCAAACCGGTCAGAAGGTCGAAAAGACCGAGTGGCACCGTGTTTCGATGTTCGGCAAAGTCGCCGAAATCGCCGGCGAATACCTGCGCAAGGGTTCGCAGGTTTACATCGAAGGCAAGCTGCAGACCCGTGAGTGGGAAAAAGACGGTATCAAGCGTTACACCACCGAAATCGTGGTCGACATGCAAGGCACCATGCAACTGCTCGGCGGCCGTCCACAACAGGGCGACCAACAAGGCGGTGGCAACAACTATCAGCAGTCCGCTCCAGCTCCACGCCAGCAGGCGCCGCGTCCGCAGCAGTCGGCTCCGCAACAGCGTTCGGCCCCGGCTCCTCAGCAGGCCGCACCGCAACCGGCTCCGGATTTCGACAGCTTTGATGACGATATCCCGTTCTGATTTGCCCGCTGAATCACCTTTGATTTAGCCTCGAAGCCCCCGCATTGCGGGGGTTTTGTCGTTAAGGGCGGGCCAAAAATGTCGCCTCGTTCAACTCATGACCGATGAGTCGTTTGGTCTGGTTACGGAAAGTTTCGCACTGAGTCTTGAAGGCTGCCGCCAGTCGCACCATGATCCGTACCTGCGACTGGATATTCAGGCGCCTTTTTGCAAAAGCAGGATCCCGGGGAGCTGGGCTGCGTCCATCACAAAAACAAGAGAAAACGATGAGCAGTAGCAAGAACAAGGAAATCGAGTATCTGCGCGGCGTGGCCATCCTGATGACGGTGTTGGCCCATAGTTCGTTGTTGTTGCCATTCCATAGCGACTTCATGCAGAAAGTGTTCAATGTGTTTTCCCCGTGGTCGGGGGTGGACCTTTTTTTCTGTATTTCCGGTTACGTGGTCAGCAAAGCGTACCTCGACTATTTTGATAAAAATCGTGAGCAGGGCCGATTCGGCCTCGCGGCCACCTCGTTCTGGATCCGGCGGGCCTACCGCCTGCTGCCCACGGCGTGGCTGTGGGTATTGATTCCGCTGGCGTTCTCGATCTTTTTCAACCAGTCGAATGCATTCCAGTCGTGGTTCGATAATTTGCGCAGCTTCACGGCCGTCGCCACCTTCACCGGCAACCTGGCGAACCAGTACGGTGTGCTGCTGGGGCCAAATTCGGTGTACTGGAGCCTGGCGCTGGAGGAGCAGTTTTACTTCATCTTCCCGCTGTTTCTGCTGCTGATCACATCCACCCGTTGGCGAGTAATCGCCCTGCTCGCACTGATTGCCGTGCAGTTCCCGTTCAATCGTTATGCCTTCGGCGGGCCAACGGCGGCCATGCTCTTCTCGTTCCGTCTGGATGCGATGATGTGGGGGATTCTTCTGTGCCTGTTCACGCGCACCTCACTGTACAAAGACATTGAGCCAGTGGCGCTGGGCGCCAGCCTGATCAAACGGTTCGGGTTGACGCTGTTCTTGCTGTACATGCTCGGGGCCATTGCCGGGCAACTGATCGCCATGCCCATCGCGGTGGGGCTGATCGCGTTGAATGCATTGGTTCTGGTCTGGCTCTCGAGTTATCAAAAAGGCTATGTCTACTGCCCGGCGTTCTTGAGTGGAATTGCCCAATGGCTAGGCTCGCGTTCTTACGCTTTGTACGTCATACACATGTTCGCCTACCACTTGAGTACCGAAATCTGGAGTCGAGTGGCCAGCGACAGAGGTGTCGAACTGGGGCCTGAGTTCACCGTGGAAATGTTGCTCACCTCGTTTGCGATCATGTTGGTCTGCAGCGAGTTGAACTACCGTTTTGTCGAGACTCCGCTGCGTCGACGCGGCGCGGAAATCGCACGGCGCAGAATGGCTGGTGTGAGCACGTCGGAAACCGCCAGGGACAAACTCCCGGCAGATCGTCCGGTACGCTCGACAGAGCTGTCTTGACCGAGGGCGAAAAAAACCGTAGAGCTCACGCGCTACGGTTTTTTTATGGCTGAAAAGTGGCCTATGGCTCAGTCGAGGATCAGGTGCGGCAGGAAGCGGCTCGAGTCTTTGGTGATCAGGCTGTTGTCTTCGCGCACGCCAATCCCCGCTGCTTGATCGCCAATCACCCACGAACCAATCAGCGTGTAGCTGTCGCCAAACTTCGGCAGTGGCGCAAATTCCTGCAGGATAAACGGCGCATCGGTGTAGGGCCCGTCTTCTTTGACGATCAGACCTTCAGCCGTGTGCAACTCAATGTTCGCGCCTTCACGGGAAAAGTACGGCTTGCGCACCCAACCCTTGGGCACCGCACTGGCCGGGTTTGGATCAAGGTGCGCCGCGAGCAAGTTCGGATGACCCTTGTGCAGTTCCCACAATAAAGGGAGCGCGCCTTTGTTCGACAGAATCGCCTTCCACGCCGGTTCAAAAAACTGCGTATCGCACTCGGCAATCGCCGCGCCGAAAGGTTCGTGGAAGATGAACTCCCAGGCGTGCAGCTTGAACAGGTGCGGGATCCAGCGATCCTGCAGATCGACAAAGCGGCCCTCAGAAGTCAGGCCAATGTCTTCAATGTCGATGTGCCGCGATTCGATGCCGACTTTTTCTGCGATCAGCCGCAGGTAATCGGTGGTGCCCTTGTCTTCGATCGAGTCTTTCATCGAAGAAAAATAGAACGGCCGCGTCAGCTTCAGTTCGGCAAAGGCCTGATGCAGCTTGGTGTCGATGCTGTTGAACTGGTCGGCATTCGCCGGCAGCGTGCCGCGCTCGATGCATTGCTCCAGCCAGCCCCACTGAAACGCCGCTGCCTCGTACAGGCTGGTCGGCGTGTCGTAGTTGAGCTCCAGCAGTTTCGCCGGGCCGTTACCGCTGTAGGAAAAATCCATGCGCCCGTACAGATGCGGATGACCTTCGCGCCAGGAGGTGCGGATCATGTCGTAGTACGGCGCAGGGATGCTCAGACGATCCAGCAACTCTTCGCTATTAACAACCCGGTCGACCAGATCCATGCACATCTCGTGCAGCTCGGTGGTCGGATCCTCAAGATCGTTTTCGATCTGCGCGAGCGTGAACTGGTAGTACGCGCTTTCGTCCCAGTAGGGCTCGTCGTCGATGGTGTGAAACATAAAGCCGAGGCTTTCGGCGGTCTGTTTCCAGTCGGGGCGCTCGGCGCAGAGGATTTTCTTCATCGTCAGCTGCTCGAGCGACCGGAACTGCTGCCCCAGCCACCCCAACCGCTGCGAGCACTCGACTGGCTACCGAAGCCGCCGCGCGAGGTCGACGAGGCAACGTTGACCGGTTTGCTTTTGCTGCTTTCGTAATCCGTTTGGCTGCGCGTCGTCGTTTCGGCTCTGCGGTATTGCGTCGAAGTGTTGTAGGGCTGGCGTGTGTCGCGATCGCGGTACACCGTGCGATTGACGTTGTTGCTCATCGCATTGCCGATCAGCCAACCGGTCAGCCAGCCACTGCCGCCGCCACTGGAGGTGTGCGAAGTGTTTTGCACATTCTGCGCGGCGGCTGCGTCACCCGCCGGCATTTGCGCGCCGGCGATGGCGTCGAGGTTCTGCGCCGGTTCACCGTTCTGCGGCACTTTGAAGCCGCCGAGTTTCGGCACGAAGCGGCCGTCGGAATTTTTCTGACACCAATCGGCGGCGAAGTCGGCGTCGCACTTGGCCTTGTCGTCGTACGCCGGGGCGATGCGCCGGTGTTCGGTCAGGGCTGCGACGTAGGCGTTGGAGCAGACATCGGCGGCCACTTCGGCATCGACGCACTGTTCCACGCTCTGGAAGTTACGCGGCTGCTCGACCGCCGCCGCTTCACCGGAGATGGCCATGGCCACCGACGCGGCGAGGGACAACTGCACATATTTACTGCGTTTCATCGAAGGCTTCCTGCCGGTCAGTTGGACGGGGTCATGCACGCGGCGTTAAGCATGCCGACGCTGATGGCGACCGCTGCCACGTAAATGCCCGAAGCGATTTCACCGTTGGCAATGCGCTGCGAGGTGCCTTTGAGCACCAGGCCGGTGGCGAGGAATGCCAGCAGTTGCACAACAGCGGCAATCACCGCCCACAGGACGAAGTCGAGGACATTGACCGAGAAGGCGATCACGTTGCTGGCCGGGATCGCGAAACCGATGATCGCACCGGACAGGGCAATAGCGGCGGCGACGTTGCCGGAGCGAATCAACTCGAACTCTTTGTGCGGGGTGATGCGCGTGTAGACGAATTGGAACAGCATGAACAGCAGCACGGCGCCGATCAGGTAGACGACGAAACCGACCAGCGCGGTTTTGTTCAGGGAAACGGCCAGCACTTCCAGCATGAAAAACTTCCTTTTTTAGATGGGGCTCAGATCAGTCGTGTACAGCGAGATACCCAACGAGGTGCTCAGGCTGACGGTGCCTTCTTCGTCCTGTTCGACGGAGAACAGCAGCAGTTCGCGGCGATCGGTCAGGCCGGTTTCGCGTGCATATAGCATCGAGTGGTGTTCGATGGTGTAGGACTCGTCCGGATTGATGACTTGTTCGGTCATCGGCACCAGTTCGGTCTGGCCCTGTTCGGTGCCCCATTCGCGGGTGTACTCGACGCCATCGTGGGTGTAGGTCGGCAGGCCGATCGCGCTGTTAGGGCCGGCCAGGCGCTGCAGTTCGGCGTCACTGTTGACGGTCACGTAACTGAGGTAGTTGAACAGCGTGACCGATTCGATCTGGTCATCGCCGGTAACGTGGATCTGCAGCCAGAAATCCTCGTCGTTCATGTAATAGCGGTGCAGTTTGTTCGACTGGCCGAGGTCGACCCAACCGGCGCTCCAGATCGCTTGATCGAAGGGCACGCGCACCGTGGTCGAACCGTCGAGCAACAGCGCCAGCGTCGTATCGAACCTGACAGCCTTGCCCTGGGCCATGCCGAGTGGGCCACTGGCAACGGTCGGTGTCGGCGCAGCGGTCTGCCAGTTGCTGGTGCCCAGCAAATCTTTAAACCATCCCATGGGTACGTTCCTTGAGGCGGGTGGAAGTGTTCGTCGGCGGAAAAAAGCGTGGCTAGTGTACCGGGCCGGGATCCCATGTAGGAGCTGCCGAAGGCTGCGATCTTTTGATTTTGTTTTTAAAGACAAGATCAAAAGATCGCAGCCTTCGGCAGCTCCTACACAGGGCAGGTTGCGATGTTACTGAGCGGATTTCTGCTTCAGGCGCTCAAGAATCGCGTTGGCGCTGCCGGCGTTCGGGGTGATGCCGGCTTCTTGCAGTTTGCGATCCAGGTCATTGCCGGTCGCGGCGTCTGCCAGTTCATCGGCTGCACTCAGCTCGGCGGCGCGTTGCTGCTGCTTGGCCTGCAGACGGTTCAGAGTGCCCACTGCGGTTTCCAGTTTGCCGTTGGCACCGCCGCTGGCGATGGACGCACTGACCTGAGCCTTTTGCACGCTGTCGCGGGCCTTGGCCATGTCGACTTGCTGGCGCAGGCTCTTGATGCGGGCTTCGGCCTTGTTGATGTCTTTGCGCATGTTTTCGGCGTAGACACCGAACTCGTCGCTCTGCTTTTTCTCGGCATCGAGGTCGTTGGTCAGGGTCGAAATCGCTTCGGCCACTTCCAGCGCCAGGTCTTCACGGCCAGCGTTGAGTGCAGACACAGCCTTGGCTTCGAGATCCTTGATCTTGGCGTCGTACTCGCTCACGCGATCGGCGGCCAGTTTGTGCTTGGCCATGATGGTGACCAGCTCGCGACGTGCGTTCGACAGGGCGGTGTCGGCATCGCGGATTTCCTGATCGAGGATGCGCAGGGCCTGTTGGTCGACGATCGATTCGCCGACTTCATTGGCGCCGCCGCGCAGCGCGGTGAACAACTTGCTCCAGATGGACTGAGTCATTGGATTTTCCCTGTTGATTACTTGAAGAAGTGTTCGAAGGCTTCGCTCGCGCGCTGCACGTTGTCGACCAGGGTTTTCACCTCGGTGACGACGTTGGTCAGGCTCGAGTCGGCGCTGAGGGCGCCAAACATGTTGTAAACGGTCTGCCCGTTGGGCATCGACTCGATACCGATCGACGACAGCGGGAACATTTCCCGGCTGCGCAAGACGGCGTCGTTGAAGGCGTGCACGTCGGTGATCGAATCGATATCGACCAGCACGGTGTCAACGATGATCTGTTGACCGGCGACGGCGATGTGAATCGGCAGACCGCCGAATTCGTTCATTTCCAGCTTGATGCTGGGTTCGGAGCTCTGGATCAGCGACAGCGTGATCTCGTGCGAAGCCACCTCGTCCAGGGCCTTGAGGGCGTTGAAGAGGCTATCGATATTCCAGTTGTTGCCTGCGCTCATGTAATTCTCCGACATGAAAGAGCCAGCCAGAATCGGTTGGCGTAGCTGTTGCTCCATTTGCTTGAGCAAGCTTCGGTTTTCGGGAAGCACCCAAGTTTCGTGTTTCACATAACCGGCAGCGGCCAGGCCCGCACGCATCTGCTTCATATAAAAGCTCGACGGTTTTTTTGCGGACGCCTTCGCGCGCTCTCCCTTGGGACTTTCGGATTTCGCGGTGGGGGAACGGCTTTTCATGGCTATGACTCGGTTATGAACATCTCACGCGTGAGCCACACTACAACCAATCCAAAATGCCAGCAATGACTCACGCGTGAGTTTTTTAAGACAGACGAAAAAAGGCCCGCAACGTGGCGGGCCCTCTGTTTATAGACTGTTTGCAAAGTGTTGCTTAGCGATCAGCCGACAGAAATTCGTCCGTCGAGATCACACTGGCGTAGGCAAAGCGCAGTGCCGACATGAACGCAGCGTGTACATGGGCGGCAGGCACGGTCAGGCCGTTGAATTCCAGATCGCGGCTGGCGCAGGCGTCGTGAATCACCGTCACGGTGTAGCCAAGATCCGCTGCCGCGCGAGTGATGCCATCGACGCACATGTGGCTCATGCTGCCGACCACCACCAGCTCCTTGATGCCTTGCTCATCGAGGATCGATTGCAGTTCAGTCTCGCGAAACGAATTGACGAAGTGCTTGAGCACGACCGGCTCGTCGGCGCGGTTGAGCACTTTCGGGTGCAGCTTGGCGCCGTCTGAGCCCGGGGTGAAAAACGGCGCATCCGGCGAAGTGAATTCGTGGCGGATGTGCACCACTGAATCGCCCGCCTCACGGAACGCTGCAATCAGTCGCACGGCGTTGTCGGCGGCGGCATCAGCGCCGACCAGCGGCCACTTGCCTTGGGGGAAGTAGTCGTTCTGGATATCGACTACGATGAGTGCTTGCTTGGCCATGGGTGTGTCCTCGAAGTGCTTGTTGGTGTGGTGCAAGTATTGGCGCTGGCCGATGATTCGAGGATTGGCCGCACCGACAATAGACAGGGGAGAACTGACAATGGGCGTTGAAAAAGCCGCCATCGCTGAACTCGGCGTGCTGATCTATCCCGGCGCGCAGATGGCGGCGGTGCATGGCTTGACCGATCTGTTCGGCGTGGCCAACCGCATTGCCGCTGAGCATCAGACCGCGCAATTGCCGGTGCTGCGGGTCAGTCATTGGCAGGTCAACGGTGATCAGCCGCCCGCGCGGGTTTACGACAGTCATCCGGGCGACGAAAGCGATTTGCTGGCGGTGCTGATTCCGCCGTCAATTGGCGGCTTCAGTTCGGCAAACATGCCACCCAGCCTTGCGCAGTGGTTGCGCGATCAACATGCCCGTGGCGCGACACTCGGCGGAGTCTGCGTGGGTTCGCTGATGTTGGCGGAAAGCGGTTTGCTCGATGGCCGTAGCGCCACCACCCACTGGACGTCGGCCAAGGCGTTCGCCGAGCAATACCCGAAGATCAAATTGAAAGCCGATACGCCCATCGTCGATGACGGCGACCTGATTACCACCGCTGGATTGATGGCCTGGTCGGAGCTTGGCTTGCGCCTGGTCGACAGGCTGCTCGGGCCGAGCATCGCCACCGGCACCGCACGTTTTCTGGTGATCGAGCATAGCGACAGTGCCAGTGAGTGCGGGAGCAATTTTGCACCGATTCTCAGCCATGGCGATGCGGCGATTCTCAAGGTTCAGCATTGGCTGCAAAGCACCGGCGCGACGGATGTTTCGCTGACCGCGATGGCCGAGCGTGCAGGGCTGGAGGAGCGCACGTTTCTGCGGCGGTTTCGCGCGGCGAGCGGGTTGAAGCCGACCGAGTATTGTCAGCATCTGCGGGTGGGCAAGGCGCGCGAGATGCTCGAGTTCACCAATGGCACGATCGATCACATTGCGTGGACGGTGGGGTATCAGGATCCGGGAGCGTTTCGGGCGATCTTCAGGAAGATCACCGGGCTGGCGCCGAGTGATTATCGGGCGCGGTTTGGTGTGACCCCGAACTTGAAGGCGACAAATTCTTAATGTGGGAGCGAGCCTGCTCGCGAAAGCGGTGGATCTGCGAAATTGATGTGGACTGACACTACGTCTTCGCGAGCAGGCTCGCTCCCACAATGAACCCCACAGGGCTGAGGATCGTGCAATTTGCCGGGGATTTACGGGTGGTCGTGCAGATTGAAACAGGCGTGGTGCCAGCACGATTTCGCCAAGTTTTTGATTAAACAAAAGTTTCCGTAGAGCAGCCGTTGGCCTGATCTCTGCACCCTTCACCGCTACAGTCATCGAACCGAGGGAAGGGGGACGCATGACCCCGATCACCCGCAGGAAAATCGTCGTCGCCCACTCGGTGCGTGCCGGCGCGCCGCAGCATGAAGTGCAAACCAACAAAGCGCTGGCCCGCTGGCTGGCGCAAATTCTCGGGTTCAAATTCGGTGGCAGTTACGACCCGGAAAAACATCGCGGTCGTGACCTCTACTTGCTGCCGACGCAAACCATCGTCGGCGCTACCCACGCTCACGAGCTCGGCATCAAAGGCCCGGAAGATTTGTGGGGCGGATTTGTCGAGCACGACTTCATTTGCACCAAAGCCATCAGCCACGGTTTGCGCAGCCACTTGGCTCATGCGCCTGAGGGCTGGTCGCCGCTGTTTTCCGAACGGGTGCGCAACGTGGTGCTCGACGGCCTCAGCGTGTTTTCCCTGGAAGATGCGCGACCCGCCGCCGAGCATTTGCTGTACAGCGGGCCGATCCGTTTGAAGCCGGTTCATGCCTGCGCCGGTCGCGGCCAGGAAGTGATCAAGAGCCTCGACGCCTTCGATGAAATCCTCGCCCGGCCCGATAGCGAAAAACAGTTCAGCGAAGGCGTGGTGCTGGAACAGGACTTGAGCGACGTCGTTACTCACAGCGTCGGGCAGACGTTCATCGGCGACAAAGTGCTGAGCTACTGCGGTGATCAATACTTGACCAAAGATGCCCACGGCGAAGACGTGTATGGTGGTTCGAACCTGCTGGTGGTGCAGGGCGGCTATGACGATCTGCTGGCGCTGGATCTGGCGGATGATGTCCGGCTGGCCATCGAACAGGCGCAGATTTTCGACAGTGCCGCCGATGAAGCTTATCCGCGCTTCTACGCCTCGCGGCGCAATTACGACATCGCTCAAGGGTTGGACAGCAACGGCAAAACCCGCAGCGGCGTGCTCGAACAATCCTGGCGCATGGGCGGTGCCAGCAGTGCTGAAGTTGCCGCGCTGCAAAGCTTCGTCAACGACCCGGGGATGCGCGCGATTCGTGTGTCGTCGGTGGAAACCTACATCGATCAGCCGCTGCCGGCGGACGCCATCGAGGTGTATCGCGGCCCGGCGGAAAACAGTGAATTTCTCCTCAAATACGTAACGGTCAAATCTTATGACGGCTAGAAGCGAAAGCATTCAAATCGACATTGATGATGAACAGATGAGCGGGACGTTTCTCAGTCCCAAATCGAAAGTCCCGGGGGTATTGTTTGTTCACGGATGGGGCGGCAGTCAGGAGCGAGATCTTGAACGGGCCAAAGGTATCGCCGGGCTGGGTTGCGTGTGCCTGACCTTCGACTTGCGCGGGCATACCGGTGGCACCGGAATTCCGCTGACCCGCGTCACCCGTGAAGACAATCTGCGTGATCTGCTTGCTGCTTACGATCGCTTGCTCGCGCATCCGGCGCTCGATACCTCGGCGATTGCGGTGGTCGGCACCAGTTACGGTGGTTATCTGGCTGCAATCCTGACGTCGCTGCGCCCGGTGCGTTGGCTGGCGCTGCGGGTGCCGGCGTTGTATCGCGACGAGCAATGGCACACGCCGAAGCGGGAGCTGGATAAAGCGGATTTACGTGATTATCGAAGCACGCTGGTGCGCGCCGACAGTAACCGTGCGCTGCATGCGTGCTCGCAGTTCACCGGGGATGTGTTGCTGGTGGAATCGGAAACCGACGACTACGTGCCGCACGCGGCGATCATGAGTTATCGCGCGGCGTGTCAGCAGACGCATTCGTTGACGCATCGGATTATCGATGGCGCCGATCACGCGCTGAGCGAGCCGGTTTCGCAGCAGGCTTACACCTCGATATTGGTGGACTGGATTACCGAGATGGTCGTCGGCGAACGGTTGAGCATTATTCAGTCTTGAGGATCAAAAGATCGCAGCCTGCGGCAGCTCCTACAGGGAGAATGCATTCCAACTGTAGGAGCTGCCGAAGGCTGCGATCTCTTGATCTTAATGCCTAGGTTTTTTCTCTATCCGCAACGCCTTGGCCTTCGCCTCTACCACCAAATACATCACCACCGTTATCAACAACGGCAACAGAAAATAAATCGCCCGATACGCCAACAACCCCGCCACCAGGCTCCCTCGCGAAGCCTCGTGTTGCAGCAGCGCAACAAACACCGCTTCCAGCACGCCAAGCCCCGCCGGAATATGCGTGATCACCCCGGCAATCGCGCTGATCAACAGCACGCCCAGCACCAACGGATAATCCAATTTGCTCGGCAATAACGTGAAAATCACCGCCGCCATGAGCGACCAGTTCAACGCGCCCAACAGCAGTTGCAACACTGCCATGCGCAGCGACGGCAGGTTGATTTCCACGCCACGAATCGACCACTCGCGGCGCTTGGAAAACTGACACGCCGCGAGGTAGCCGGCGCTGACCAGCAGCAATAAAATCCCGATGCCCTGCAACGCATCGCTGCTGACCTTCCACCCCGGCGGCATAGTCACCAGACCGCTGCTGAACACCGCACCGGCAATGGTCATGTAGCCAAACCAGTTAGTCGCCAGGCTCAGCCCGAGAATCTTGGCGATGTTGCCTTTACTCACGCCCAACCGTGAATACAGCCGATAACGCATGGCGATGCCGCCGACCCACGCGCTCAGGTTCAGATTGAACGCGTAGCTGATAATCCCCACCGGCAGGATCTGTTTCCAGGTCAGATCCTGACGAATGTAGGTGCGGCCGATCAGGTCGAAACTGGCGTACACCAGAAAGCTCAGCAGCGTCAGGCTGGCGGCAATGATCAGCGTGCGCACCTTGAAGTCGGCGAGGGTTTCCAGCACTTCTTTCCATTCGATGCGCGTGGCGAACATCGTCAGCAGCACGATCAGTGCGAGGAAAAACAGCAGCGTCAGCGGACGTTTCCAGCGGCTCCATTTCGAGTGCGTCGCTGGCGCCGCGTGACCGCTCGGGTGCGCTTCGGAATGGCTCATGAGCGGTTACCTCGAAACGGCTTGAGCCGCGGTTTGTGCGCCGGCAACCAACCCGCCATCGCCGGGAAATGCCGCAGAAAGTGGAACACCAGAAAGCCCACGGTCATGTGCCAGATACGTCCGCGCGGCGACTTGCTGGCGTCCATGGCTTTGCAGTGGTTTTGGCTGAGGTCTTCGAGGCGCTCGAACAGGTGCTGATTGAACGCGCGGTCACGGATCAGCACGTTGGCTTCCAGGTTCAGCGACAGACTCAGCGGATCGAGATTGCTCGAACCGACGGTGCTCCATTCTTCATCGACCAGCGCGACTTTGCCGTGCAGCGGACGCTGGCAATACTCATGAATCTGCACGCCAGCCTTGAGCAAATAATCGTAGGTCATGCGCGCCGCGAGCTTCGCCACCAGCATGTCTGGCTGGCCTTGCAGGATCAGCCGCACATCGACACCGCGCCGGGCGGCATTGCGCATTTCACGCAGCAAGCGGTAACCGGGAAAGAAGTAGGCGTTGGCGATCACCACACGGCGTTTGGCGCGGCGCAGCACTTGCAGATAAACGTCTTCGATATCGGTGCTGTGCTGGTCGTTGTCGCGGAACACCAGGCGTACCTGACCGTCATGATCATCGAAGGCCATTTCCGCGCGACGCTGGCGCCGGCGTTGCCACCAGAACCGCGCGCGGCCCGGCCGGCCACTTTGCAGCAGGGCGAAGTGATGGATGTCGGCGACCGCCGGGCCCTGAATTTCCACCGAATAATCCTGCTTGGCTTCAGGACCGAAATCAGCCAGATGATCGCCGGAAAAATTGATCCCGCCGATGAACGCGACCATGCCGTCGACCACGACGATTTTGCGGTGCAAGCGGCGGAACCAGTTGGTACGAATGCCGAGGCGTTTCGGCGCTGGATCGAAGATCTGCAAATGCACACCGGCCTCGCTCAGCGCGGCGAGATAGCCGGTGGTCAACTCGCCACAACCGAAGCCGTCGAGGCTGACGGTGGTGCGCACGCCGCGCTTGGCCGCATCAATCAGAATCTCCTGCAACTCGGCGCCGACCTTGTCTTCGAAAACGATAAAGGTCTCCAGCAGAATTTCACTCTTCGCCGCGCGCATCGCTTCAAACACGCGAGGAAAATATTCCTCGCCGTTTTCCAGCAATTGCACATGGTTGCCGCCCTGCCAGCGGTACTCGACGTCGACCTGGCCGGGCTCGCGCACCGGAGGGGTAATGCTGATGGGTTCCACGGCGGATTTCTCCAGCGGCGTGCTGTTCATAGTTCGATCTCCACCGATAACGGTGCGTGGTCGGAAAGGTGAGACCAGGGCCGGTTGGCAAGGACTTTCGGCTGGCTGGCTTTGAGGTTACGGACATAGATACGGTCGAGGCGCAGGGTCGGCAGACGTGCGGGGAAACTGCGCGCCGGTTTGCCGTGGTGCTCGGCAAAGACTTCGCGCAGGCCGCAGGGTTTGAGCAACGCATCGGCGCGCTGGCGCCAGTCATTGAAGTCACCGGCGACGATCACGGGCGCGTCGTCCGGCAGTTCGGCCAAGCGTTCGCCGAGTAGCTTCAGCTGCGCGTTGCGATGACTTTCACGCAGGCCCAGATGCACGCAGATCGCATGGATCTCGGCGCCGTCGCCGGGCAGACGCAGCACGCAATGCAGCAGGCCACGGTTCTCATGGCCGCTGATCGACACGTCGAGATTGTCGTGGCGGATGATCTGGAATTTCGACAGCAACGCATTGCCGTGATCACCGTCCGGGTACACCGCGTTGCGCCCATAGGCGAACTGCGGCCAGAGGCTGTCGGCGAGGAATTCATACTGCGGCATCGTCGGCCAATTGCTGTAGCGCTTGTGATGATGTTCGTGGGTGCCGTGGACTTCCTGCAGGAACACCACGTCGGCGGCGACGCTGCGCACCGCTTCGCGCAATTCCGGAAGGATGAAGCGCCGGTTGAGGGCGGTAAAACCCTTGTGGGTATTGACCGTCAGCACGGTGAATGTGCGCACCGACGGCGCGACGACCGAGCCTTCATCGGTGAAGCCGACCGGTTCTGAAATACTCATGCCAGCACTCCTTCGCCAGCGGGTTCGCCGGGGGTGGTGGCGAGGTCTTTATCCAGCTCGAAACGGTGCAGCAGATCACGGGCGTCGTAGGGCGCGCGGACTTTGATGTCGTTGTCGAAATAGCAGAACACTTCGCGGGATTTGCGTGCGCGCGGCTTCAAGCGCGGGGCGATCAGATGGGCATCTTTCGGTTGCTCGCCATGGTGCCAGGCGTCGATGCGCTCGGCCCAACGCTTGAGGGCTGGCGCGGTGTAACCGCTGGCGTAGAGTTCTTCGGCGCCGTGCAGGCGCAGATAAACGAAGTCGCTGGTCAGGTCTTCGCGGTAGGGCCATTTATCGGCGGTGTCGGCGATTACCAGCGCGGTGTTGTAACGCTTCAGTAACCGCACAAATTCGGGATCGAGGAAGCTGTCGTTGCGGATTTCCACGGCATGACGCAGCGGCTTTTTGCGCCAGGCTTTCATGCTCGCGTGGCCGTGCAGGTGGGAGTCGTGTTGATGGGCGAGGGCGGCCGCCGCTTCGGTGTCGTGCGGCAATAGCGCGAGGAAATGCTCGAAACGCTCGGGCTCGAATTTGAAGTTCGGCGGGAACTGCCAAAGGATCGGCCCGAGTTTTTCCTTGAGCTCGAGAATCCCGGAGGCGAAGAAGTTAGCCAAGGGTTTTTCGATATCGCGCAAACGGCGGATATGGGTGATGAAGCGCGGGGCTTTGACGCTGAAGACGAAGTCGTCGGGTGTTTCGGCGTACCACTGCGCATAGCGTTCGGGCCGTTGCAGGGCGTAGAACGATCCATTGATTTCGATGCTGTTGACCGCCCTCGACGCGAACTGCAGTTCGCGCTTTTGCGCCAGTCCCTTGGGGTAGAAGTCCCCGCGCCACGGTTCGTAGCGCCAGCCGGAAATACCGATGTGAATCGTCGCCATGCCACCCTCCCGTTGAAAGCCCTCGTGTTGCCGCTGTCTTTTGATGACTGCGGGCGGATCGGGAAAGTTTCGGCGGTATTACGGACGGTCAGCCAATAGGGGTGACCGAGCCTTTGTAGGAGCAGAGCTTGCTCGCGAAAGCGGCGGATCATCCAGCATCAATGTTCAATGAAAGGACGCCTTCGCGAGCAAGCTCTGCTCCTACAGAACCACAGGACACGGGCATAGGGGGAGGGGCTCGTGAACTTGCCGGGCAATTATCGATCAGTTCCTTACAGGTTCAGCCACGGGAGATCGGAGTTTTGGTCAAGTTCAGGATCGCCATTCTGCTGGGAGCATTGCTGTTTCTCGGTGCCAGTGAAATCGACGCCGCCGCGCTGCCGGGTGTTCCGGCCGCTGCCGAGGAACCGGCCAAACCCGAGCCGCTGGTGCAGGGCGGTCTGCTCGGTGCGATCAGTTCGAGCATCGACGACGTGCAGGACAAACTCGACATCAACGAGCATCTGGTCGACGCCTGGCGCCTGCGCGCCGACCGTGCGGCCGATGAAGTCGACAAATTGGTCAACCAGCCGTCGAACCGCTCAGGCTGGAGTGTCGCCGGGGATTTTCTCACGCTGTCTGGCACCTGGCTCGGCAGTTTTGCGCTGCTCACCGTTCTCGGCAGTTTGTTGGCCAACCGTATGCGTGGAGGCCGCTGGTTACGCACCCGCCAACGCAGTCAGGATCTGATCGGTTACCTGCTGCCGTACACCCTTCCGGCGCTGATCTGCCTGCCGTTGACCCTGTATGTCAGTCATTTTCTGCAAGCTTCGGTGGGGCGCGCGCTGGCGCTGTGTCTGGCTTATGCCACCAGCAGCGGCATCTTTTCCACTTCGATGCTGCTATGCGTGGTGGTGATGTTCAACGTCGGGCACAAACGTCCCGCTGCACGTATCATCCGCAATTATTGCCCGCGGCCGTTGTTCCTGATCGGCTTCCTCGCCGCCCTCAGCGATGCGCTGACCAGCCCGCAAATCGCCCGGCAACTGGGCGGCAATATCACCAGCAGCGTCGCCGTGTTTACCGGCCTGATCGCCTCGGTGATTTTCGGATTGTTGGTGATTCGCTTGCGTCGCCCAGTGGCGCATCTGATCCGCAACCGCTCGCTGGCTCAACGTTTGAAACAGCCCTCCTTGCAGGAGTCACTGCGGATTTTTTCCGGGCTGTGGTATTGGCCGATTGTGTTGATGGTGCTGGTCTCGGCGGTCAACCTCATCGGCATCGGCGAGGACAATCAAAAAGCCCTGCGCTGCGCGTTGTTCACCACGGTGCTGCTGATCGGCACGGTATTTCTCAGCACGATTCTGCAGCACTTGTTCAAGTCACGAAAAGCCGAAGCGATCCAGCGCAGCAGCGCTTACAAGGAACGCTTCCTGAGCCTGTTGCACGCCTTGCTGCGGATCGTCATCGCGATTGCCTTCATCGATATTCTCGGACGGATCTGGGGCGTGTCGCTGCTTGATTTCGCCCAGAGCAGCACGGTCGGGCGAGCGATCAGTAACGCGCTGAGCAGCATCGGTCTGATCTTCTTGGTGACGTGGTTGTTGTGGGTGGTGCTCGACACGGCGATTCAGGAGGCACTGAAACCACCGCTCAGCAAACGCGCGGCGCGCCAACCGAGCACACGGGTGAAAACCATCCTGCCGCTGCTGCGCAACGCGATCAAAATCATCCTCGTGGTGATCTGCGCGATCACCACCATGGCCAACCTGGGGATCAACGTTGCGCCACTGCTGGCGGGTGCCGGGGTGGTCGGTCTGGCCATCGGTTTCGGTTCGCAGCAACTGGTGCAGGACGTGATTACCGGGCTGTTCATCATCATCGAAGACACCCTGTCGATTGGTGATTGGGTGGTGCTTGATTCCGGGCATGCCGGCACGGTCGAAGGGCTGACCATTCGCACGCTGCGGCTGCGTGACGGCAAGGGTTTTGTGCACTCGGTGCCGTTCGGCCAGATCAAGGCTGTGACCAACCAATCGCGGCAGTTTGCCTATGCGTTTTTCTCGGTGCAGTTCACCTATGACACGGACGTGGATAAAGCCATCGAGTTGATTCGCGAGACCGGCGATTCGATCCGCGAAGACCCGTTCCTCAAGTACAACCTGCAAGGGCCGCTGGATGTGTTTGGCGTGGACCGGATGGATTTGAATGGCGTGGTGCTGACGGCGCAGTTCAGGACGGTGTCGGGCGGGCAGTATGCGGTGAGCCGGGCGTTTAACCAGCGTTTGAAGAAGCTTGTGGATAACACCGAGACGGTGCATTTCGCGCAGACTTATCCACAGCAGGTTCTGTTGCCGAAGCGGCAGGTGCAGGAGGGAGAGGTGGTGGCGACCGAGGTGCCGCAGGGGTCGCGGACATAGCGCAGGTCTCGTGTTGCTAATACTGGCCTTATCGCGAGCAGGCTCACTCCTACAGGGGAACGCATTCCAAAATGTAGGAGTGAGCCTGCTCGCGATGAGGTCAGAACAGTCACCCTCAATGCCGAATCAGCTTGCCGCGCACCTGCTCCATATCGATCTGATCCAGCTCCAGCCAGAACTGCTGCTTGCCGGCAATCTCCGCCGCCGCCGGCAACCCATCCCGATACACCAACCGATTGTTCACCAGCGCCGGCACTTTCACCCCCGGCAACAACGTCCCGGCCAGGTTCAGTGGATCAACCCCACACACCGCCACCAGACTGCCGTCATGCGGCCGCCGCCGTACCTCGCGCAACAGTGGAATGGCTTCGGGCAAGGCAAACTGTTCCCCCGCCAAACCACTGACAAACCGCCCGCCACGAATCTCGCCGCGCGCTTCCAGCCGATGAAACGTGCGCAGCAATTCCCGCCAACTCGGCAGCCAATCCGCTTCACGCTCCAGCAAGCGCCAGAACACCACGCCGTAGCGGCGCAGCAAGGTCATGGCGACATGCTCCAGGGTTTCGCTGTTATCCACAGCCGCCCCGCGCCGTAGCAACGCCCAGCGCCCGGCATCATCCATGCCGCCAACAAACGCCCCGCGTCCACGCCGACTGCTGCGCTGCTGGCGCTTGCTCGCCGGCGTAATCAGCGCGCGCAGGCCGGCGAAGCTGTCGGCGTTCACCAGCCCGGCGCCGACCAGTTCCTGCAAGGCGATTTCCAGTTCGGTGCGCAGCAAATGCGCTTCATGAATCAGCTCATCGAAAAACAGCGCACCGTGCTGACTAAGCGCTTCGAAGACCTTCTGGGTTTTCGGCGAGAGTTCGCTCTCGGGCGTCTGTTCGGCCAGCGCGCTCCATAAGCCAACCTGATTGCGCGGCAGCAAAACGATTGGCGTACTGCGTAAAGCCGTGCCGCTGATTTTTTGCCGGGCACTGAGGCGCGTCCACACCAGTTTGCCGTTGCGGCACAGGTCATCCAGCCAGCTCGGCGAATAGTCCTTGAGCCGCGCCGGGAGAATGTCACTGTCCCACGCCGAGGCCGCTGCCGCGTAACCTTCAAACTGGCCGACAATCGCCGGCAACACCGCACTGCCTTGGCCACGAGTCGAGGGCGAAAGATGCTGCCAGTCGAACAGAAAGCGCATGAAATCCTGCAACGCCACCGGTTCGATTTCCCGGCGCAGACGCTTGACCGTGTAGCGATGAATACGCGCGAGCAGGTGGCGTTCGCACCATTCCTCGATGTTGAGTTTCGGCGTGAACTGGCCGCGCAGCACGTAGCCTTCACGCTCCAGTTGGGCGAGAGCCTGATTGACTTGAGCGGTCGGCAGCGCGAGCGGTTCAGCTATGGCAGGTAACGGCAGTGGGCCGAACGCACCGAGGCGCGCACGGATTACTTCGACCAACGCCTCGTCGAACGCCCAGACCTCATCGAATCCCGGCAACGCATCCAGCTCAGGCTGCAATTTGGCCTGTGGATAAAGCGCTTGCAGGCAGGTCAGGCGTTCGCGAGCCAGCCATAAACAATGCTCGGCATTGATCTGCAATCGGCAGGCGCGACCGCTTTTGGCCAAGGTTTCCAGCCATTCACGCCAACCTTCGTTCGCTTGCACCTCATCCTCGCTGATACACGCCAGACTCATCAGCGCCTCATGCATTTCATCCACAGCGTTCGGCGTCGGCCAGGCTTCTTCGCGTACGGCCGTAATCGCGTCGGCATCCAGCGCACCGAGATCATCAGTCGATTGCGGATCGCTCCAGCGGCGGTTGATCACTGCTTGGGTACGACGTTCTTCCAGCGGTGCATCGTCGAGGAAGGCGTACGGCCGCGCACTGAGAATTTCCGCCGCGAGCGGTGAGGGCGCCGGCAAATCGCGACTGATCAAACGCACCTCGCCACGCTCCATGCGCCGCAGGAGATTGAGCCAGCCTTCGCTGTCCATGGCCTCGTGCAGGCAGTCGTCGAGGGTTTGCTCAATCAGCGGATGCTCGGGAATTTCCCGTTCGCCGGCGAGGTTTTCCAGGCAGGCGATCTGATCGGGAAACACGCTGGCAATCAGGTCTTCGCTTTTCATCCGCTGCAACTGCGGCGCGACTTTGCGGCCACCGGTAAAACGCGGCAATGCCAGCGCCACGCCGGCATTCCAGCGCCAGCGCACGCCGAACAGCGGCGCATCGAGCACCGCTTGAATCAGCGTGTGCTCGGCGTTGTTGCTGTGCAGGTAGCGCCAGATCTCATCCAGTTCAAAGCTGTGGCTGGTGGACAGCGACAACACGATGGCGTCCTCGCTGGCGGCAGCCTGCAATTCGAAGTTGAACGTGCGGCAGAAACGCTTGCGCAGGGCCAAACCCCAGGCGCGGTTGATGCGGCTGCCGAACGGTGAATGGATGATCAGTTGCGTGCCGCCGGACTCGTCGAAAAATCGCTCCATCAACAGCGTGTCCTGCGAGGGCAGGGCGCCGAGGGTTTGCCGGGCGCGGGCGAGGTATTCGACCAGTTGCTCGGCGCTGGCGAGGTTGAGGCCGAGGGTCTGCGTCAGCCAGACGAGGGCTGGTTGCAAGTCTCCGGGGCTGGCGCCAAGCAACGTGTCGAGCTGCGCTTGCAGGCGCGCCACGGCGAACGACAACTCATCGCTGCGCCCCGGTGCTTCGCCGAGCCAGAACGGTATGGTCGGTGGCTGGCCGTGGGCATCCTCGACGCGCACCTTGCCGGTTTCCACACGCAGGATCCGATAAGAGGTATTGCCGAGCTGGAACACATCGCCGGCAATGCTTTCCACGGCGAAGTCTTCATTGACGCTGCCGATGTTCAAGCCTTGCGGCTCAAGCATCACGCTGTAATCGGCGTTGTCGGGGATGGTGCCGCCGCTGGTCACGGCAGCGAGTTTCGCCCCCCGGCGGCCACGCAAGGTGCGGCTGACGGCGTCGCGGTGCAGGTAGGCGCTGCGAATGCCCTGACGACCGTTGTAGCCTTCGGCGAGCATGCTCAGCAGGGCTTGATAGTGTTTTTCGTCGAGGTCGCGATAGGGCGAGGCTTGGCGGAACATCGCCAGCAAGGCGTCTTCTGACCATTCCTGACAGCTGACTTCGGCGATGATTTGCTGCGCCAGAACATCCAGCGGCGCGACGGGAATATGCAGGGTGTCGAGTTCGCCACGGCGCACGCAGTCGAGCAGGGCGGCGCATTCGATCAGGTCGTCGCGAGTGGTGGCGAACAACCGGCCCTTGGGCGTGCCGCCGACCTGGTGTCCGGAACGACCGACCCTTTGCAGAAACCCGGCGATGGAGCGCGGTGAAGCGATCTGACAGACCAGATCGACTTCACCGATATCGATGCCCAGTTCCAGCGAAGCGGTGGCGATCAACACCTGCAACTCGCCGCGCTTGAGGCGTTGTTCGGCGTCGAGGCGAAACTCCTTGGCCAGACTGCCGTGATGCGCCGCCACTGCATGTTTGCCGAGGCGCTCGCTGAGGTGCCGGCTCAGGCGTTCGGCGAGGCGTCGGGTGTTGACGAAAATCAGCGTGGTGCGGTGCTCGCGGGCCAGTTCGGCGAGGCGGTCGTAGACCAATTCCCAGACATCATTGGCCATGACGGCCGATAACGGCACGGGCGGGACTTCGATGCCCAGATCCCGTGGCCGGGCGTGGCCGATGTCGATGATTTCGCAGGGGCGATCATGGCCGACGAGGAATTGCGCTACGGCTTCGACCGGTTTCTGGGTGGCGGAGAGGCCGATGCGGGTCAGCGGTTCGGCGCACAGCGCTTGCAGGCGCTCCAGGCTCAGGGACAAGTGGCTGCCGCGTTTGCCGGCGGCCATCGCATGGATTTCGTCGATGATCACCGTGCGCGTGGTGCCGAGCATTTTTCGCCCGGATTGCGAGCCGAGCAGGACGTAGAGTGACTCCGGGGTGGTCACCAGAATGTGCGGCGCGGTTTTGCGCATGGCCGCGCGGTCTTTTTGCGGGGTGTCGCCGGTGCGCACGGCGGTGGTGATGTGGATTTCCGGCAGGTTCATCTGCCGCAGCTGTTCGGTGATCCCGACAAGTGGATTTTGCAGGTTGATGCGGATGTCGTTGGACAGGGCTTTGAGCGGCGAAACGTAGACCACCAGGGTTTCAGCGGGCAGGCCGTCGGGGTTTTCCAGGCCACGGTGGACGAGGTCGTCGAGTACGGCGAGGAACGCGGTCAGGGTTTTGCCCGAGCCGGTGGGCGCGGCGATCAGCGTCGAGCGGCGCTGGCGGATCAACGGCCATGCGCGGGCCTGGGCGGCGGTGACCGTCGGGAAGGTCTTGCGGAACCAGGCGCTGACGGCGGGGTGAAAGCCTGCCAGAGCGCTGTCGGCGGGGAGGGGCAGATTCATGGCTTAAGTTATGCGGTCGCAGGGGGGAAGATGCAAGTACCGCTCAGGAGCTTCAGCGTCTGGTCGGGCCTCTTCGCGAGCAAGCTCGCTCCCACAGGGGATTTGCGGCGCACATAAATCCACTGTGGGAGCGAGCTTGCTCGCGAAGGGGCCAGATGCCACGACACAAATCCCGGGGATGTACACTTTACGGATGACGGTTGCGCACTAAACCCGCAAAATGCAACGATTCCGGCAATTATCGGCGACGCTTCCACAAGATCCGTCGCTCAAGCCATCGTTCCAATCAGACTGGGCCTGCTGACTTTATGCGAATGCGCCTTATGTTACTGGGCGGCGGAAATGCCCTTGGGCAGGCGCTGATTCGCCTCGGTGCAGAGGAAGACATCGGTTTCCTCGCCCCCCGCCCGCCCGAAAACGGCTGGGATGCCGCGAGCCTGACCCAATTGCTCGACGACACCCGTCCCGATGCGTTGATCAACCTCGCCTACTATTTCGACTGGTTCCAGGCCGAGACGGTCAGCGAAATCCGTATGGCCGGGCAGGAACGCGCGATCGAGCGTCTGGCCGAATTGTGCCAGCACCACAACATTGTCCTCGTGCAGCCCTCCAGTTATCGGGTGTTCGACGGCTCGCGCGCCACCGCTTACAGCGAAAAAGATGAACCAGTGCCGCTGGGCCTGCGCGGTCAGGCGCTGTGGCGCATTGAGCAGAGCGTTCGCGCGACTTGCCCGCAGCATGTGTTGCTGCGTTTCGGCTGGCTGCTCGATGACAGCGCCGACGGCACCCTCGGACGTTTCCTCGCCCGCGCCGAGCAACCGGAAGAATTGCTCTTGGCCGATGACCGCCGTGGCAATCCGACCCCGGTCGATGACGCTGCGCGGGTGATCATCTCGGTGCTCAAGCAACTCGATTGCGCCGCGCCGCTGTGGGGCACTTATCACTACGCCGGCCACGAGGCGACCACGCCGCTGGCGCTGGGTCAGGCGATTCTCACCGAAGCGCGCAGCCTGCACGCCTTGGCCATCGAGGCGCCGACCGCACAGGCTCACGCCGCGCGCCCGGACGCTGCCGAAGAACCGCAACACGCGGTGCTGGCCTGCAAGAAAATTCTGCACACTTTCGGGATCAAACCGCGCGCCTGGCGTGCCGCGCTCCCGGCTTTACTGGATAGGTTTTATCGTCATGGCTGAAGGCCCTGTTTTAATCACCGGCGGCGCCGGTTTCATCGGCTCGCACCTGACTGACGCGTTGCTCGCCAAGGGCCATTCGGTGCGGATTCTCGATGACCTGTCGACCGGTAAACGCGCCAACCTGCCGCTGGACAATCCCAAGGTTGAACTGGTTGTTGGCGATGTTGCCGACGCGGCGCTGGTCGCTCAAACGATGCAGGGTTGCAGCGCCGTGGCGCACCTTGCGGCTGTGGCCTCGGTGCAGGCTTCGGTGGATGATCCGGTGAAGACTCACCAGAGCAATTTCATAGGCACGCTGAATGTCTGCGAAGCCATGCGTCAGGCCGGGGTTAAACGTGTGCTGTTCGCCTCCAGCGCGGCGGTGTATGGCAACAACGGTGAAGGCGAGTCGATCGACGAAGACACGCCGAAAGCACCGCTGACACCGTATGCCTCGGACAAATTGGCCGGTGAGCATTACTTCGATTTCTATCGCCGCCAGCACGGTCTGGAACCGGCGATTTTCCGCTTCTTCAACATCTTCGGCCCGCGCCAGGATCCGTCCTCGCCGTACTCCGGGGTGATCAGCATCTTCAGCGAACGCGCGCAGAAAGGGTTGCCGATCACCGTGTTTGGTGACGGTGAGCAGACGCGGGATTTCCTCTATGTCGAGGATCTGGTCGATGTGCTGGTGCAGGCGATTGAAAAGTCTGAAGTGGAAGCCGGCGCGGTGAATGTTGGCTGGAATCAGTCGATGAACCTCAAGCAAATGCTCGCGGCGTTGCAGACAGTGGTGGGTGAGTTGCCGCCGATTAGCTACGGGCCGGCGCGGTCGGGGGATATTCGGCATTCGCGGGCGAATAATCAGCGCTTGCTGGCGCGGTTTAAGCTGCCGGAGCAGACGCCGATGAGTGTGGGGTTGGCGCGGTTGTTGGGGCGTTCCTGAGAAGAGCCCCTCACCCTAGCCCTCTCCCGGAGGGAGAGGGGACTGATTGCGGTGGATGGTCGAGTTACGCCGACGTGAGATACCGAGTCGAATTCAGGTTTTGAAAAACATGAAGATCGGCTCCCTTTCCCCCTCTCCCAGAGGGAGAGGGCTGGGGTGAGGGGGTTGGATTTCAGCCACCCAACAATTCCAGCAGACATGAAAAAGGCGCCCTTCAACAGGCGCCTTTTTCACGGCCGGAATGTACCGCTATCCCTTGTGGCGAGGGGATTTATCCCCCGATCAACTAACTGGCAGTCGCCTTCAGATTCAAGTCTGCCCACCACCAAGCCTCATCCACCACCACGCGAATGTTCCTTAGAACTTGTAACCCAACCCCACCATGTACACAAACGGATCAACATCCACATTCACCCGTGCCCGAGTGCCCGGCGCCACTGCGTTGTTCTCCACTGTCGCGCGAGTATCGATGTCGATATAACGCACTTGGGCGTTGATCATCACCTTGTCAGTCAGCATGTAATCGGCACCGACCTGCCACGCCAGCCCCCAGGAGTTTTTCGCCTTGAAGTTGCTGAAGCCTGCAGTCTGCGCTTCGCTGCCGACGTGTTCGTCATAGATCCAGGTGTAGTTGATGCCGCCGCCCACATACGGTTGGAAGGCCGACTTCGAATCCAGCGGGTAGTAAACGACGCTGAGGGTCGGCGGCAGGTGTTTCAGGGTGCCGAGTTTGCCGTTGGCCGCCGGCAGAGCAGTGTTTTTCAGCTTCACGTCATGTTCGAACGGCGAGGCCGCCAGCAACTCGATACCGATGTTGTTGGTGATCATGTAGGCGAAGTTGAGACCCAATTGAGTGTCGCTGCTCATGGTCGCCTTGCCGCCCAGATTGGCGCCGCTCAGCGGACCCTGATCGACCTTGACGCTGGAGCTGTCGGCCTTCGGGTTGACGGTGATTGCACCGGCGCGAACGATAATGTCACCGGCATCGTGGGCGTGGGCGAGCGGGGCTGCGAGCGCGAGGGCAAACAACGAAGCGCTGAGCAAGGACTTGTTCATGGGGGCTCCAAAGGACGTTAAAAATTTCTGACGTCCTATGGTACGAAGCCAACTGATACGGTCTTTTGACGCAGCTCAATGAAACAGTGAAGTCCGCAAAAGATCGCAGCCTTCGGCAGCTCCTACAGAGAAACATGATCCCCTGTAGGAGCTGCCGAAGGCTGCGATCTTTTGATCTTGAAACTACCGGGATTTACTCCGGCAGCTCATACACATAAATCTTGTCCGCCTCCATCTGATACCCGGCATCCGCCAGCTCGCTGCTCGACGCCTTGACCTGCAACGGCCCCTCGATCCAGTAAGGCTGATACAGCTCATCCAGCTTCACGCCCAACTCGCTTTTCACATGCACGATCTGGTTCGACGGCGGTGGCGGCACATGGATGCACGCGCCGAAATACGGCACCAGCAAGAAGTCCGTGGTGCGCCCCTCTTCATTGACTTCCAGCGGCACGATATAGCCCGGCAACCGAATGTTCTGGCCATCGAGCGCCTGCACCACCGGCGCGTTCGGCAGATCCTGCTTCGCCGCTGGCGCTGACTCCGCCGACAGCGCATCGCTCATTTTCGACATGTCGTGCAGCGGGGTCATGTTCGGCACTTCCGGTGCGGCGTCCGGCGGGATCATTTCCGACCATGTCAGGTCTTTTGGCGCCGCGGCCCACACGGGCAGGGCAACCAGCAACAGCAGCGCAAGTACGGCGCGGGGCATGGTGAACATCCTCATAAACGGATCGACAGGCCATCGGCCAACGATTGGCGATAAGCGCGCCAGGCCGGCACGGCGCCCATCAGCAGCGCGGCCGCCAGAATGCCACCGAGCAGCGTCCATTCATACTCGCTCGGCCACGCCAGCGGCAGAAACAAACCGTAGTTGGCCTGAACGTAACCCTGCGCCGCAGCGATGCCGATGTACAGCAACGCAACGCCGGCGATCACCCCGGTCAGCGCCAGAGCGAACGCTTCCAGCACCAGCAGACTCGCGATGTGCCACGGCCGCGCACCGACCGAACGCAAAATCGCCATCTCGCGGCGACGCTCGTTGAGGCTGGTGAGAATCGCCGTGAGCATGCCGATCAAACCGGTCAGCACCACGAACAGCGAAACCACGAACAAGGCTTTTTCAGCGGTGCTCATCAGGCTCCACAACTCCTGCAACGCCACGCCCGGCAGGATCGCCAGCATCGGCTCGCCACGGAATTCGTTGATCTCACGTTGCAGCGCAAAAGTGGAAATTTTGCTGTTGAGACCGAGCATAAACGCGGTGATCGCTTGCGGCGTCAGGTCCATATTGCGCGCCTGATCAGCGCTGATCCGCCCATTGCCTCGGGCCGGCACGCCGTTGTGCCAGTCGATGTGAATCGCCTCCATGCCACCGAGGCTGATGTGCAACGTGCGATCGACCGGCGTGCCGGTGCGCTTGAGAATGCCGACCACGGTGAACGGTTTGTCGTCGTGTTTGACCAGACTGATCGCCGCCACACCGTGGGCCAGCACCAGTTGGTCGCCGAGTTTGTAATGCAATGCGTCGGCGACTTCAGCACCGAGCACCACTTCAAACGGATCGGTGGCAAACGCACGACCGTCGGCCAACTCCAGATGCTGCTTGCGACCGTACTGGTAGTGCTCGAAATACGCTTCAGTGGTGCCCATCACGCGATAGCCGCGATGGGAGTCGCCGAGGGACATCGGGATCGCCCACTTCACTTTCGGGTTGTTGGCGAAGTGTTCGAAGCTGTCCCAGCGAATGTTGTTGGTGGCGTTGCCGATGCGGAACACCGAGTACAGCAATAGATTCACCGAACCGGAGCGCGCGCCGACAATCAGGTCGGTGCCGCTGATGGTGCTGGCGAAACTGGCTTTGGCTTCGGTGCGCACCCGTTCAACGGCGAGCAGCAGGCACACTGACAAGGCAATCGCGAACGCGGTGAGGAGGGCGGTAAAGCGGCGGTTGGCCAGGCTGGCCATGGCCAGACGAAACAAATACATCTCAGACCTCGGCAGACGTGGCGGCGCGATTGAGTTCGGCCAGGGACAGATGACGGTCGAACAACGGCGCCAGGCTCTGATCGTGGCTGACGAACAACAAGCTCGATCCGGCTTCGCGGCACTCGGCGAACAACAGACGAATGAAGTTTTCCCGGGCGTCGTAATCCAGCGCCGAGGTCGGTTCGTCGGCGATTACTAGTTCGGGCTGACCGATCAAGGCACGCGCGGCGGCCACACGTTGTTGCTGACCGATCGACAGCGAATCCGCGCGACGGCTGAGAATGCTTTCATCCTTCAGACCCAAGTGCGCGAGCAGGGTAGCGGCGGCTTGATCAACGCTGCCGTGACGCTGTTTCGCCCGTTGCGCACGCAGTTTGGAGAAGTGGCATGGCAGCTCGACGTTCTCGCGTACCGAGAGAAACGGCAGCAAGTTGAACTGCTGAAAAATGTAGCCGGTGTGATCGACGCGGAAGGTGTCGCGGGCGCCGGCGGAGAGTTCGGTCAGTTCCTGGCCGAGCAAACGAATGCTGCCGCGATCCGGTTTCTGCACGCCGCCGAGCAGGCCGAGCAGGGTGGTTTTGCCGCTGCCGCTCGGGCCTTTGAGAAACAGGGTTTCGCCCGGTTCCAGACGAAACGCCGGGATGTCCAGCAACGGCGGGTGACCGGGCCAACTGAAGCCCAGGTCGGACAGTTCGATGAGTGCTTGGGTCATGGCACCAATATCATGAGTTTTCATAGCCCCTGTAGGAGCTGCCGAAGGCTGCGATCTTTTGATCTTGAAAACAAAAGTCAAAAGATCGCAGCCTTCGGCAGCTCCTACAGGGGGATTTTCGGTGTGATCAGAATTTCAGGGAGGCAGCCTTGGCCGTCACTTCAGCACCTTGCTGGCCGCTCGCGCTGATCAGTTGTACCTGAATTTTCTGGGTCGCCGGGAAGGTATTGAAGATGTTCGCCAGATCCAGGGTCTTCAACGCGCCGGGCGTTGCGCACTTGATCTGGTAGTGCGCGTGGATTTCGCTGTGGTCGTGGTGATGTTCGTGACCGTCCTTGTCCGCTTCATCTTCGTCATGATCGTCGGCATCCGGTTTGTCGCCAAACAACGGACTCTCGAGTTCCTGACCGACGACTTTGCAACCGGCAGCGGCTGGCAGACTGAACAGCGCCAATGGTTTTTCCAGCTGCGCACGGGCTGCGGCGACTTTGGCTTTATCGGCATCCGTGGTCGCGAGGTGTTCGAAACCCACGAGGTTCATCGCCGGGCTTTCCAGCTCCAGTTCAAGGGTCTGGCCGTCGAGCGCGGCGTTCAGGCGACCGACACCGTGCTCATGCGCGCCGAGGCTGCCGTGTTCATGATCGTGGTCGTGCTCATCGGCAGCATGGGCGACGGCCAGCGGCAACAGGGCAAACGGCAAAGCGAGCAGCAGACGGCGCATGGCGAACTCCGGGAGTAAAGTGAAGAGTTTGTTATGTAATCTTATAACGAAAGTCCGCAGAGTTTGCCCGTGCGCTTGGCGTTGCACAAGTCCCGTGGGAGCATGCAGGTCAGAAAAGTGCAGGAGCGAACTCAATGTTGCGGATACGCGGAACCGTCGGTGACCTGCCGGTGGATTTGACGGTGGAACTGGATGACAGCGACTGGGCACGTCTCGGCTCGGCCCTGAATGGTCAAGCGCAGACGGCGCAACCTGAAGTGGCCACGTCGGCGCCAGCGGCGAAACCGCTGAATCAGGATGATGCGTTGTGGCAGGTGGCGCGGGATCTGTTGCGCAAGGCCGGGCAACTCAGCGGGCCGGATCTGCTCGATCAGCTTGAAGGGCTGACCGGCAGCGCGGTGGCGGGCAAGCGCTTGCTGGTGCGTTTGCGCCACAGTTCGGACGTGAAAGTGGTGAGTGGCGGGGATACGCCGCTTTACAGCTGGATCGAATAAGCCGCAAAAGATCGCAGCCTGCGGCAGCTCCTACAGGGATGTACACGATCCCAATGTAGGAGCTGCCGAGGGCTGCGATCTTTTGATTTTAATAAAGGGCAGCAAACATCTTCCGGCGGTAAACGCTGACCAGCGGATGATCGTTGCCCAGCAACTCAAACACTTGCAGCAACGTCTTGTGCGGCAAGCCCTCGGCATAATTGCGATTGCGGATAAACAGCTTGAGCATCGCCTCCAGCGCGGCTTCGTACTGTTGACGCGCCAGTTGCTGGATCGCCAGTTGATATACCGCTTCATCGTCCTGCGGATCTTTTGCCAAACGCGCTTTCAAGTCAGCCGTATCCGGCAGATCACGCGCCAGACCAAGGAATTTGATTTGTGCCTTGGCCCCGGCCAGCGCGGCTTTGTGTTCGTCGCTTTTGACCGCATCCAGCACGGTCTGCGCTTCGCCCAGCTCACCGCGTTCAGTCAGGCAACGCGCGTAGAGAATCAGCGCTTTGGCGTTGGTGTTGTCTTCATTGAGCATTACCACCAGCGCCGCTTCGGCATCGGCATAACGGCCGTCATCGAACAACGCTTGAGCCTGTTCGAATGGATCGACTTCGGCCGGCGGTGGCATCTGCACATGCGGCTCAAGCAGGGCACGCACGGCGGATTCCGGTTGCGCACCGGCAAAACCGTCGATCGGTTGACCGTCCTTGAACAGCACCACGGTCGGCAGGCTGCGAATGCCGAAACGGGCGACGATGTCCTGCTCGATGTCGCAGTTGACCTTGGCCAGCAGCAACTCGCCCTGGTAACTCTCGGCAATGGTTTGCAGCATCGGCATCAGCGCCTTGCACGGCGCACACCATTCGGCCCAGAAATCCACCAGCACCGGTTTGCTGAAAGAAGCCTCGATCACCGACTGGTCGAAATCGGCCGTCGTGGCGTCGAAGATGTACGGCGTTTGCTCACTCATGGGGGATCTCGTCAAAGCGTTTATGAACGCACTATAAGCGGTGGCGCAAAAGATCGCAGCCTTCGGCAGCTCCTACACGCGGATGCGCATTGCACCTGTAGGAGCTGCCGAAGGCTGCGATCTTTTAACGATCTCAATCACGCCGCGCATGGTAAAGGCTGACATGCCGAAATTCCTCAGGCTCCGCGAGATCCGGCAACGTCATCGCCTCAAGCATTTCAATACGTTCATACAACGGATGGCGAAAATCCCGCACCCGCGAATCCGCCACCAACGCCTCACGGCCACGGCTCAAAAACGCATCGAGCAACGGCAGATTCGCCCGGTCATACAACACGTCCGCCACCAGAATCAGATCAAAGCGGTCGGCCTCGGCAAAGAAATCTGTCGAATAACCCATCTCGACATCATTCAACGCGGCATTCGCCCGGCAGGCGGAAATCGCCAGTGGATCGAGATCGCACGCCACCACCTCCAGTGCCCCGGCCTTCACCGCCGCAATCCCGGCAATCCCCGAGCCAGCGCCGAAATCCAGCACACGCTTACCGCGCACCCACTCGGGAAACTCCGCCAGATAACGCGCCACCGCCAGACCGCTGGCCCAGCAGAATCCCCAGTACGGCGGCTCATGCAGAATTCGCTGGATTTCTTCCTGGCTGAATTGGCGATCCATGTTGTCGCCATCGATCAGCCATAGCTGTAAATCAGTGTCGGACAACGCGCAGACCTTGAGTCTGGCGTCGCCGAGCAATTCACCTAACGCTAGTTGCAGGTCGAGCGGTGCCGTCATGGTGCTTTGACAAATTGCAGTTGGCCCAACGCCTGAGTGGTCGGCTGGCTGATGGTTTGCGAAGGCAAATGCAGGATCAACTGGCCGGACTGGCTGGCGCGGCCACGCAGCTCAACTCGCGCACCGGCCGGGAAGGCGTCCGGGTTGAAGCGCAGGCGGAACGGCAGGATCTGGTTGTTGCCGATCAGGCTGGAGCTGGCGAGCAATTGCTGCGGGCGATCCTTCTCATCGATCACCAGCAGCGCCAGCTCGACTTCGGCGCCGGCCGGCACGCCTTGCAGGGTGCCGCTCAGTTCACGTTGATAAGCCGGCAGCGGGCCAAGCTCGGCGGCTTCCTTGGCTTTTTTCTGCGCCTGTTGTGGCGCCGGGCCTGGCGTCGGCGGCTGGGGCTTGGGAGCATCGCTGCCACAGGCCACCAGCAGGCTGAAAAGACTGAGCAAAACGAGCGGACGTAACGGCATTGGAGGCTCCGGCAAAATGAAATCCATGGATCAAACGATCATGCCGTTCTGTATACCGCAAACCCTATGGCTTGTCTTGCCACCGGGATGCGCTACCATGGCCCTCCCTTTTTTTGTTGCCAGCCACCATGCACTGTCCCTTCTGCGGTGCCAACGACACCAAGGTCATCGACTCGCGTCTGGTCGCCGAGGGCGAACAGGTGCGCCGCCGGCGTGAATGCCTGGCCTGCGGCGAGCGTTTCACGACGTTCGAGACGGCCGAACTGGTGTTACCGCGCCTGATCAAAACTGACGGCAGCCGCCAACCGTTCGACGAAGAAAAACTCCGCGCCGGCATGCAACGCGCCCTGGAGAAACGTCCGGTGAGCGTCGAGCGCCTCGAATCCTCTCTGGTTCACATCAAGCACAAGCTGCGCGCCACCGGCGAACGCGAGGTCAAATCCCTCGTGGTCGGCGAACTGGTCATGGCCGAATTGCAGAAGCTTGATGAAGTCGCCTACATCCGCTTCGCTTCGGTGTACAAGCGCTTCCAGGATCTCAACGAATTCCGCGAAGAAATCGACCGCCTAGCCCGCGAACCGGTGAAAGAATGACCACCGTCGCCGAGCAGGCCATCCTCGACGCCCACTTTATGTCGCGTGCGCTGGAACTGGCGCGCAAAGGTCACTACTCCACCCATCCCAATCCTCGGGTCGGCTGTGTGGTGGTGCGCGACGGGCAGATTGTCGGCGAAGGCTGGCACGAACGCGCCGGCGAACCCCACGCTGAAGTCCACGCCCTGCGCGCCGCCGGCGAACTGGCCCGGGGCGCCACTGCTTATGTGACCTTGGAACCGTGCAGCCACCATGGCCGTACGCCGCCGTGTGCCGATGCGCTGGTGAATGCCGGGGTTGCTCGGGTGGTTGCGGCGATGCGCGATCCTAATCCGCAAGTTGCCGGCCGTGGTTTGCAGCGTCTGGCCGATGCCGGCATCGCCACCGAAAGCGGTGTGCTCGAAGCCGAGGCGCGCAAGCTCAACCAGGGTTTCCTGAAACGCATGGAACACGGCTTGCCGTTCGTGCGGGTCAAGTTGGCCATGAGCCTCGACGGTCGCACCGCGATGGAAAACGGCGAGAGCCAATGGATCACCGGCCCGGCCGCGCGTTCGGCGGTACAGCGTTTGCGCGCTCAGGCCGCCGTGGTGCTGACCGGCGCCGACACCGTGCTGGCCGATGGTGCACGTTTGACTGTGCGCGCCGACGAGTTGGGGCTGGATGGCGAACAAACTGCGCTGGCCATGAGCCGTCCGCCGTTGCGCGTGCTGATCGACGGGCGCCTGCGCGTGCCGCTCGATGCACCGTTCTTCAAGGCCGGCCCGGCGTTGGTTGCCACTTGCATGGCGGTCGAAGAGCAATACGCCAATGGCCCGGAATGCCTGATCGTGCCGGGTGATGACGGTCAGGTCGATCTGCATCAATTGCTGATCGAACTGGCCAATCGCGGCGTCAACGAAGTGCTGGTCGAGGCTGGCCCACGTTTGGCCGGCGCCTTCGCTCAGCTCGGTCTGGTGGATGAATTCGTGATCTTCATCGCCGGCAAGTTCCTTGGCTCCACGGCGAGGCCGTTGCTCGACTGGCCGCTGGCCCATATGAAGGATGCCCCGGAGCTGAAAATCAGTGAAATTCGTGCGGTGGGCGATGACTGGCGAGTCACTGCCATCCCTGTGCCATCGGCGAGCGTATAATTCCCGGCCATCGCGTTAGCGCTGGCTTAGTTCTCAAGGAGAACCCCATGTTTACCGGCATCATCGAATCCATCGGCAGTATCCGCGCACTGACCCCAAAGGGCGGTGATGTGCGGGTACACGTCGCAACCGGCAAGCTCGACCTGAGCGACGTCAAACTCGGCGACAGCATTGCAGTCAACGGCGTGTGCCTGACGGCGGTCGAGCTGCCGGGCGACGGCTTTGCCGCCGACGTCAGCCGTGAAACCCTCGACTGCACCGCCATGAATGACCTGAAAAGCGGCAGCCCGGTCAATCTGGAAAAAGCCCTGACCCCGACCACCCGTCTCGGCGGGCATCTAGTCAGCGGCCACGTCGACGGCGTCGGCGAAATCGTCTCGCGCTCCGACAATGCCCGCGCCGTGGAATTTCGCATCCGCGCGCCGAAAGAACTGGCCAAGTACATCGCCCATAAAGGCTCGATCACCGTCGACGGCACCAGCCTGACCGTGAACGAAGTCGATGGCGCCGAATTCATGCTGACGATCATTCCGCACACCCTGAGCGAAACCATCATGGCGTCGTACAAGCCGGGTCGCCGGGTGAATCTGGAAGTCGATTTGCTGGCGCGTTATCTGGAGCGTCTCCTTTTGGGCGACAAAGCCGCAGAGTCGGCATCCGGCGGCACGATCACTGAAAGCTTTCTGGCCGCCAATGGCTATCTCAAATCCTGACTCAAGGGGGTGCCTTGTGGCGCTCAATAGCATCGAAGAACTGGTTGAAGACATCCGCCAAGGCAAGATGGTCATCCTCATGGATGACGAAGACCGCGAGAATGAAGGCGACCTGATCATGGCCGCCGAATGCTGCCAGGCCGAGCACATCAACTTCATGGCCAAGCACGCCCGTGGCCTGATCTGCATGCCGATGAGCCGCGAGCGCTGCGAACTGTTGAAGCTGCCGCTGATGGCACCGCGCAACGGTTCCGGTTTCGGCACCAAGTTCACCGTTTCGATCGAAGCGGCCGAAGGCGTCACCACCGGCATCTCCGCTGCTGACCGTGCGCGTACCGTGCAAGCGGCGGCGGCCAAAGATGCCAAGGCTGAAGACATCGTCAGCCCGGGCCACATCTTCCCGCTGATGGCTCAGGCCGGCGGCACCCTCGCTCGCGCTGGCCACACCGAAGCCGCCTGCGACCTCGCGCGCATGGCCGGTTTCGAGCCGAGCGGCGTGATCTGCGAAGTGATGAACGACGACGGCACCATGTCCCGTCGCGCTGAATTGGAAGCTTTTGCTGCCGAACACAACATCAAGATCGGCACCATCGCCGACCTGATTCACTACCGGATGATCCACGAACGTACCGTTCAGCGGATTGCCGAGCAGCCACTCGACAGCGAACTGGGCCAATTCAACCTGGTGACCTATCGTGATTCGGTGGAAGGCGACGTGCACATGGCACTGACCCTGGGCACTGTTTGCGCCGAAGAGCCAACGCTGGTTCGCGTGCACAACATGGATCCGCTGCGCGACCTGTTGATGGTCAAGCAACCGGGCCGCTGGAGCCTGCGCGCCGCGATGGCTGCGGTTGCCGAGGCGGGCAGCGGTGTTGTTCTGTTGCTCGGTCACCCGCTCGATGGCGACGTGTTGCTGGCGCATATCCGTGAAACCGGTGATCAGCCAGCACCGAAAAAACCGACCACCTACAGCATCGTCGGTGCCGGTTCGCAGATCCTGCGTGATCTCGGTGTGCGCAAAATGCGCTTGATGTCTGCGCCAATGAAATTTAATGCGATATCCGGTTTCGATCTGGAAGTTGTAGAATACGTGCCCTCCGAATAATGACCCGGAGAATCGTATTGCTGGTGTGTGCCCATTGTGGCGAGGGGATTTATCCCCGTTGGACTGCGTAGCAGTCCCAAAAACAGGGGCCGCTGCGCAGCCCAACGGGGATAAATCCCCTCGCCACAAGGGTGCAGTCGAGTAGCAATGCGGTTTTTTCCGGCCATGTGTTCGTGGCTAATATCACTGAGGGATGCGTACGAGACGCGTCCCGGCTCTTTAAGAGATCTGACGAATGACCCTGAAGACCATCGAAGGTACCTTCATCGCCCCAAAAGGCCGCTACGCTTTGGTAGTAGGCCGTTTCAACAGCTTTGTTGTTGAAAGCCTGGTCAGCGGTGCAGTTGATGCCCTGATTCGCCACGGCGTGAGCGAAAGCGACATCACCATCATCCGCGCGCCTGGCGCCTTCGAAATCCCGCTGGTTGCGCAGAAAGTCGCTCAGAAAGGCGAGTTCGCAGCCATCATCGCCCTCGGCGCGGTCATTCGTGGCGGTACTCCGCACTTCGAATACGTGGCTGGCGAATGCACCAAGGGTCTGGCCCAGGTGTCCATGGAGTTCGGCGTACCGGTCGCGTTCGGCGTCCTGACCGTTGATTCCATCGAGCAAGCCATCGAACGTTCCGGCACCAAGGCCGGTAACAAAGGTGCCGAAGCTGCCCTGTCCGCTCTGGAAATGGTCAGCCTGCTGGCACAGTTGGAGGCCAAGTGATTAGCGACGAAAGCGATCGTTTCAACCCGCGCGAGCCGCGTCCAACCGACGCCGGCAAGCCTTCGAAAAGCGAAAAGCGCCGCGCTGCCCGTCAGTTGGCGACGCAAGCGTTGTACCAGCGCCACATGGCCGGTGCTTCGCTGAACGAAATCGAAGCGCAGTTTCGCGTCGATAACGACTTCACCTTCGCCGACCAGAGCTACTTCCACGACATCCTGCACGGTGTTCCGGCCAGTCTGACCGAGATCGACACCGCGCTGGCGCCGTGCCTGGATCTGACCATCGAAGAGCTCGACCCGGTTGAACTGTGCGTACTGCGCCTGTCGACCTGGGAACTGCTCAAGCGCGTCGACGTGCCGTACCGCGTTGTGATCAACGAAGGCATCGAACTGGCGAAAGTCTACGGTTCCACCGACGGTCACAAGTTCGTCAACGGTGTGCTCGACAAGCTGGCCCCGCGCCTGCGTGAAGCTGAAGTGAAGGCGTTCAAGCGCTGAAACGCGCTTGATACTTCAATGGGCGAGTTTGAGCTGATCCGCAATTTCTTCGCCGCCGCGCCTTGTGCGCAGGGCGGCGAAGGCGTTGCTCTCGGGATTGGCGATGACTGCGCCTTGCTCGCTGTTCCCTCCGGGGAACAGCTGGCGATCTCTACCGATACGCTGGTGGCCGGTGTGCATTTCGCCGACCCCTGCGATCCGTTTCTGCTCGGTCAGCGCTCGCTGGCCGTTGCGGTCAGCGATCTGGCCGCCATGGGCGCCACGCCCGTTGCCTTTACCCTTGCCCTGACTGTACCGACGGTGACCGCCGATTGGCTGCAAGCCTATGCCCGCGGTTTGAACCGCATGGCGCAGAGTTGCGGCGTTGCATTGGTTGGTGGCGATACCACGCGCGGGCCGTTGAGCCTGACGGTGACTGTGTTTGGTCGCGTGCCTGCCGGTCAGGCGTTGACCCGCAGCGGCGCGCAACCGGGCGACTTGCTCTGTGTCGGCGGCGAGCTGGGCAATGCTGCCGGCGCGCTGCCGCTGGTGCTCGGTCAGCGTGATGCCGAACCTCATATCGCCCAACCGCTGCTCGATCACTACTGGTCGCCGCAACCGCAACTCGCCCTCGGTCAGGCCCTGCGCGGCAAAGCCACGTCGGCGCTGGATATCTCCGATGGCCTGCTCGCCGACTGCGGCCACATTGCGTTGGCGTCGCAGGTGCGACTTGAGATTGAACGCGAGCGCGTACCGTTGTCGGATGCTTTAGTGGCGTTTCTCGGTCAACGGGGTGCCGAGCGCGCGGCGTTGAGCGGTGGCGATGATTACGTGCTGGCGTTTACCCTGCCGTCCGTCGAGTTGTCGGCGCTGCTGGCCAATGGCTGGCCGATCCATGTGATCGGTCGCGTGGCCGAAGGGCAGGGCGTGGTGCTGCTGGATCGCGAAGGGCACGACATCACCCCGCAAACCCGGGGCTATCAACATTTTCAGGAGACACCGTGACAGATCACCCGAAACAGGTTCCGGCCGAATTCGTTCCGCCGTCGGTCTGGCGCAATCCCTGGCATTTCCTCGCGTTCGGCTTCGGTTCCGGCACGCTGCCGAAAGCGCCGGGCACGTGGGGCTCGTTAGTTGCGCTACCCTTTATCCCGTTGTGGCAGATGCTGCCCGACTGGGGTTACTGGCTGATGCTCGGGATCACCATGCTGTTCGGCTTCTGGCTGTGCGGCAAAGTGGCTGACGATCTGCGGGTACACGACCACGAAGGCATCGTCTGGGACGAAATGGTCGGGATGTGGATCACTCTGTGGCTGGTGCCGGAAGGCTGGTACTGGTTGCTCGCGGGTTTTCTGGTGTTCCGCTTCTTCGACATTCTCAAGCCGTGGCCGATTCGCTGGATCGACCGGCATGTTCACGGCGGCGTCGGCATCATGCTCGACGACGTGCTGGCCGGCGTGTTCGCCTGGCTGGCCATGCAGGGACTGGTGTGGATTTTCGCCTGATCCGCGCCGTACAGGGTTAAGTGAGGACACTAGGGATGGCTCGACGCTGGCTGGCGCTGCTGATGTTGACCTTGTTGAGCACTGTCGTCAGTGCTCAGGAAGCTGTGCATGCGCCGGCGGTGATTCATCTGGCCAGCGAAGACTGGGAAGACTACACCGCCGCCGACGGCCACGGACTCGCCTGGGATGTGCTGCGCAAGGTCTTTGAGCCGATCGGCGTCAAAGTCGAGATCCGCAGCGTGCCGTACACCCGCTCGATCGGTTTGGTGCAGTTGAAGGAAGTCGACGCGCTGGTCGGTTCCTATCGTGATGAAGCCGGGCAAGTGCTGTATCCGCACTGGAATTTCGATTCCGATCACATCTACGCGCTGGGTCTGGCGAGCAATCCGCCGCCGACCCTGGCGACACTCGGCAAATACCGACTGGCCTGGGTGCGCGGTTATCGCTACGAAAACTACCTGCCGAACGTCAAACGCTACAACCAGATCGAGCGCCGCACCGGCATCCTGCCGATGCTCAAACAGGGGCGGGCGGATTACTACATCGACGCGCTGACCGAGATCGAAGCGGTGATGCGCAGTGCGCCGGATCCGGCGCAGTATCGCTATTCGCACCTGGTCGAGTTGCCGCTGTACCTCGGCTTCGCCGACACCTCGCAGGCTCGGGCCTTGATGGCGCTGTATGACCAGCGCATGGAGCAACTGGTGAAGAGCGGCGAGCTGAAGCCGATCTTCGAACACTGGAAGCAGCCCTATCCCTTCAACCCGAACTGAACACCGATCCGGATGCTTGTACAAAACCCCTGTGGGAGCGGGCTTGCTCGCGAAAGCGTTGGGCCAGCCAGCCAATCTGTCGACTGACACACCGCATTCGCGAGCAAGCCCGCTCCCACAGGGATCTAGGCAAGTCTGTAGTTATCAAACTTTTTGATCGTTATCCCCGATAATTCAGCCTAAGCGCCGGTAGGAACCTGCTGTTACAATGCCGGCCTGCGAATTTTCAGACTCTTTAGATCAGGAGCACACCGGTGCCTGTCGTCTTTGTCGCCGCTTCCAAGCTGCCAACGCCTTTTGCGCAATTCACCATGCACGGTTTTCTCGATGAAGCCACCGGCCGCGAGCACGTTGTGCTGAGCCTCGGTGAATTCACCGACGGTGCCCCGGTACTCGGCCGTTTGCACTCCGAATGCCTGACCGGCGATGCCTTGTTCAGCCAGCGTTGCGACTGCGGCTCGCAACTCGAAGGCGCACTCAAAGCCATCGCTCGCGAAGGCCGAGGCGTGTTGCTGTACCTGCGCCAGGAAGGTCGCGGCATTGGTCTGTTGAACAAGATTCGTGCTTACGAGTTGCAGGACGGCGGCGCCGACACCGTTGAAGCCAACGAGCGTCTGGGCTTCGCCGCCGACCAGCGTGACTACGCCATGTGCCTGCCGATGTTGGAGCATCTGGGCGTTAAATCCCTGCGGCTGATGACCAACAATCCGCGCAAGGTCAAAGCCTTGACCGACATGGGCATCACCGTCGCCGAGCGCGTGCCGCTGCACACCGGCCACAACCCGCACAACAAACTCTACCTGGCGACCAAGGCCAGCAAGCTCGACCACATGATGGGCAACGAGCATCAGGGCGAGGTAGACCGGGCGTGACCCGTGGTCAGGTGCGGCGCCGATTGTCCGTCGCCTGGTGGAAATACCTCGCGCTGGCACTGGTGCCGCTGTTCGTGATCAACGCATTATTCGGCCAGAGCGACGGCATTCTGCCGGTGCTGGCGATGCCGCTGTTCATTGCCGGCGTGGCGTCGATGTTTGTCAGCCTGAAGTTTTTCGGCCGCTACAAACACGCACTGATCGCCACGCAAAAAGCCCTCGATACCCCTGAAGAACCCGACGCGTGGATTGCCCTTGCGGCGAACCGTCGCTCGGCGTTTCTCGCGGCAGCCTTGCCAGCGTGGATCGGCGCACTGGCGGTATTCGTCGGTCTCGAAGCAGTACCGTTGATGCTGCTGGCGCTGTCCACCGCCGTGCTGTTTTATCTCTACCGCATCCCGCGTCAACTCGGCTGATGTACCGTCTCTGGCTGGCGGTTCTGCTGCTGGCCGTCAGCGGCCCGGTGCTGGCAAACCTGCGGGTGGTCAGCCTGGCGCCGTCGCTTTCTGAAATTGTCGTTGAGCTGGATTCGGCCGACCTGTTGGTCGGGGTGCTGGATGCTGGTGAGCGTCCTGCGGAAATTGCCAACGTCCCGTCGGTGGGTCGTTACGGCCAGCTCGACATGGAACAGTTGCTCAGCCTCAAACCTGATTTGTTGTTGCTTTGGCCCGGCAGTGTCGGCCCGGCGCAACGGGATCAGTTGAAGCGTCTGGGCATTCCGACTTTCGTCGCCGAACCGCATTCTTTAGATCAACTCTCCACGCAGATTGAAGCCATTGCCAAGCAATTGGGCAGGCCTGAGCGTGGGGTGAAACTGGCAGCGGATCTGCGGCAAAAACTCGCGGATCTACGCCAGCGCTATCACCGGGAAGTGCCGTTGCGGGTGTTTTATCAGGTGTGGGACAAGCCGCTGTACACCGTTGGTGGCGGGCAGATCATCAGTGATGCGCTGCAAGTGTGCGGGGCGCGGAATGTGTTCAGTGATCTGACCTTGCCTGCGCCGCAAGTCAGCATCGAGGCGGTGTTGCAACGTGATCCCGAAGTCATTCTGGGCAGCGACCATTCCCAGCTCAACGCCTGGAAAAACTGGCCGCAGGTCGCCGCTGTAAAGCAGCAGCAATTACTGCTGGTCACCGACAAAGGCCTCGAACGCCCAAGCGGCCAGATGATCGACGCCACCGCCAAACTCTGCCAACTCATCGCGCCAGACCGCTGAAACCGAGGTGACTTCTTTCGCGAGCAAGCCCGCTCCCACAGGGGATTGCATTCCAAATGTGGGAGCGGGCTTGCTCGCGAAGGGGTCAGTCAAATCACTGCAGATTTCAGATCAGAGTTGAGGTGTCCAGGTGACACCAAACATCCACATCCGACCTTCCTCGCGATAACCATACTGACCGCCGTCATAGCTGTAATTCGCGCGGCTGTAACCCTTGTCGAAAACGTTATCGACCTTCAGATCCAGCTTGATCTCGCGGTTCAGCGCCCAACTGCTGCGCAAGCCGAACAATGCGTAGCCACCCAGCGATTGATTGTTGTCGCGATCGTCATAACTGCTGCTTACCGCCTGCCAGCTCGCACCGACACTGATCCGATCAAACTGCCGATCCAGATCCCAGCTCAACGTCCGCCGCGCACGACGCGCCAGGGTATGCCCGGAATCGCGATCGCGCGGATCAATGATCGACACGCCCAGGTTGCTCTGCCAGTCGAACAATTCCTGTTTCAGCGCCGCTTCAAAACCGTTGATTCGCGCCGAAGCGACGTTCTCTGGACGTGAGTTGCTGCCGAAGATAATCGCGTCTTGCAGATCTGTGCGGTAAATCGACGCTTCCAGACGGCTGCTGTCGCTCAACTGGCTGCGCCATTGCAGCTCATAGCTCTTCGACGTTTCTGGTTTCAGATCAGGATTGCTGAAGTCCGGGTAGTACAGGTCGTTGAACGTCGGTGCGCGGAAGCCTTCGCTATAACTCAGCAACAGATCGTTATCCGGATTCAGCGGCAGGGTGAACGTGCCGCTCCAGGTATTCTGGCTGCCGAATTGCTGATTGTCATCGTGGCGCAGACCGAGTTCGGTGGAAAAGCTGTCGGCCTGATAACGATGCTGGATAAACGCCGCGCGGTTCCAGCGGCTGTCCTCGTCGAACGCGGTGCTGCTGTTGACGCGATCTTCGTACCAGTCGCCGCCGAGGATCAGGCTGTTACGCGCATTCAAGGTCAGGTCGTTCTGCCAGTTCAGCGAATCGCGATAGGTGTTGAACACCGTGCGCTCGTCGCTGAGTTTATCCAGGGTCTTCTCGCGGTTCTCGGTATGGCCAAACTCGACGCGGGTTTTCCAGAGGTCGTTGAACCGTGCGTCGAAGTAGCTGCTGATACTGCTGACGTTGAAATCGCTGTAAGGCTGCTGCTGCACCGACTCGAAGGTGTTCATGTCGAAGCGGCCGAACGGGTTGTCGAACTCGCTCTTGCCACGGTTATCCAGCAGATTGGCGCCGATTTCGATGTCATCGGTCAGCGCATGGCTAAGGCTCAAACTAACGGACTTATTGCGGTAGGTATCGTGATCGCCATCGCTTGGATACGACTCGTGCGTGCGATCAATCCCGGCCGTTTCATCAAGGCTGGCGCCGAGATTGAAGCGGGTTTTGTCATCGCCGCCGGACAAGCCGAGGCTGCGTTCCCACGTCTGGTTGCTGCCGAAACCAACGTGCATGCGTGGCTGCAAACCCTGCTCAGTACCGCGTCGGGTGAAAATCTGAATCACCCCGCCAATCGCATCACTGCCGTAAATCACCGAACGCGAGCCGCGCAGCACTTCCACACGCTCGATCTGCTCGATGTTCAGATGCTGCAGATTGCTGTCGCCCGAAGTCGAGTTGCCGATGCGCTGACCATCGACCAACACCAGACTCTGCGCCGATTGCGTGCCGCGAATATAGATTCCCGGCAGACTGCCGCGCCCGCCAGTCTGCGCCACTTGCACACCCGGCACGCGACGCAGCAAGTCCGGCACGTCGCTCGGTTGCAGGCGGTCGATGTCTTCACGGGTGAACACGGTGTTGGCGGCGCTGCTGTCGTTGCGGGCTTCGACCTGGCGGTTGGCGGAGATCAACGTGTCCGGCAGCTTCAACGCCTGATCACGCTCGAAGTTATCGGCGAGGACATTGGCAGACGGCAGCAGGAAGAAGGGCAGGGCGAGGCGCGAGAGTTTCATGGCAATCCATCGGGAATTTCAGGTGTACACAAATATTTGGTTTCCACAAAACACTGTGGGAGCGGGCTTGCCCGCGAAGGCGTCAGCACATTCAACATTGATGTTGGATGTGCCGACCTCTTCGCGGGCAAGCCCGCTCCCACAGGGATTGTGTGTTGAGCGACTTAGCGGTTGAGCAATTCCAGACGCTGACGAATCGACGTTTCGATCCCGGCCTCATCCAGCCCACACTCCGCCAGCATTTGCGCAGGCTTGGCGTGTTCGACGTAGATATCCGGCAAGCCCAGATGCAGCATCGACTTGAGGATGTTCTCCCGCGCCAGGAACTCGCTGACCGCGCCACCGGCGCCGCCCATGATCGCGTTCTCTTCGATGGTCACCAGTAACTCGTGGCTGCCGGCAATCTCGCGCACCAGTTCTTCATCCAGCGGTTTGACGAAACGCATGTCGACCACGGTGGCATCCAGCTTCTCGGCGACTTTCAGCGCTTCGGTCAGTTGTACGCCGAACACCAATAGGGCGACTTTGTTGCCCTGACGGCGGACGATGCCCTTGCCGATTTCCACCGGTTCGAGATCTTTTTCGATGGTTGCATTTGGGCCATTGCCGCGCGGGTAGCGCACCGCCGCCGGGCCGTTGTAGAGGTGACCGGTGGTGAGCATTTTGCGCAGTTCGTTTTCATCGCTCGGGGTCATGATGACCATGCCCGGGATGCAGCGCAGGTACGACAGGTCGAAGCTGCCAGCGTGGGTCGGGCCGTCTTCGCCGACCAGACCGGCACGGTCAATGGCGAACAGCACGTCGAGGTTTTGCACCGCAACGTCATGCACCAGTTGATCGTAACCACGCTGCAGGAACGTCGAGTAAATCGCCACCACCGGTTTCGCGCCTTCGCAGGCCATGCCGGCGGCGAACGTCACCGCGTGTTGCTCGGCAATTGCCACGTCGAAGTAGCGCAGCGGGAAGCGTTCGCTGAACGCCACCAGATCCGAACCTTCCTTCATCGCCGGGGTGATCCCGACCAAGCGTGGATCCGCCGCCGCCATGTCGCACAGCCACTCGCCGAACACTGCCGAATACTTTGGCCCGCCAGCTTTCTTCGGCGCAGCGGCCGGGGCGTCCAGTGGTTCCAGTTTGGTGATGGCGTGGTAACCGATCGGGTCGACTTCCGCCGGGGCGAAGCCTTTGCCTTTCTTGGTGACGATGTGCAGAAACTGCGGGCCTTTCAGATCACGCATGTTGCGCAGCGTGGCGATCAGCGTTGGCAGGTCGTGGCCGTCAATCGGGCCGATGTAGTTCCAGCCCAGCTCTTCGAACAGGGTGCCGGGAACCAGCATGCCTTTGGCGTATTCTTCGGTACGACGGGCGATTTCCCAGGCGCCGGGCAGGCGCGACAGGACTTTCTTGCTGCCTTCACGCATGCTCGCGTAAGTGCGGCTGGACAGGATCTTCGCCAGATAATTGGACAGACCGCCAACGTTGCGCGAGATCGACATGTCGTTGTCGTTGAGGATCACCAGCATGTTGGCGTTCACTTCCGGCGCGTGGTTCAGCGCCTCGAAAGCCATGCCAGCAGTCAACGCGCCGTCGCCGATCACCGCGATCGCTTTGCGATCACTGTTTTGCAGGCGGGCGGCAATCGCCATGCCCAGCGCTGCGCTGATCGAGGTGCTGGAGTGGCCGACGCCAAAGGTGTCGTACTCGCTCTCGGCGCGGCGCGGGAACGCCGCGATGCCGTCCTTCTGACGCAGCGTGCCCATGCGCTCGCGACGACCGGTGAGGATCTTGTGCGGATAAGCCTGATGACCGACGTCCCATAGCAACCGGTCGTCCGGCGTGTCGAAGACGTAATGCAGCGCGATGGTCAGCTCGATCACGCCCAGGCCTGCGCCGAAATGCCCACCGGTCTGACCGACCGTGTAGAGCAATTCCAGGCGCAACTCATCGGCCAGGGTTTCCAGCTCGGCTTCGCCTAACCGGCGCAGGCCGTCCGGCGTATTCGCGCGGTCGAGCAGGGGCGTGGTCGGGCGCTTGCGGGGAATCTCATGAAACGTCGTGGGCATCAGGCGAATCGTTATAGGTATAAAAGATGCGGCAGTTTACCTGATGCATCGCCCCCTGCCCACGCGTTGGTATTTTTTGGCTGCTCGGCGCTTAGTTGCGCCGCTCAACGATATACCGGGCCAGCTCACGCAAAGGCTCAGCCGCCGCGTCAAACGGTCGCAGCGCATGCAGAGCCTGATCGCGCAGTTCCAGGGCGTAGGCCTTGGCGGCGTCGAGGCCGAGCAATGCCGGGTAGGTTGGTTTGTCACGAGCGATGTCAGCGCCCTGGCGTTTGCCGAGGGTTTCGGTATCGCTTTCGACGTCGAGAATGTCGTCCTGCACCTGAAACGCCAGGCCGATGGCCTGTGCATAAGCCTGCAGGGCACGCAGTTCGTCTTTCTCGGCACGGCCGCTGGCCAGAGCGCCGAGTTTGACGCTGACTTCGATCAGCGCGCCGGTCTTGTGCCGGTGCATCTGCTCGAGGGCTTTTTGATCGAGCTTGAGGCCGACCGAGCCGAGGTCGATGGCCTGGCCGCCAACCATGCCCGCCGGGCCGGCAGCCTGCGCCAGCGCGGTGACCATTTGCAGACGGATATCGCTGCTGCAATCGCTCAGGCGCGGATCGAGCAGGGCGCTGAAGGCCAGACTCTGCAAGCCATCACCGGCAAGAATCGCGCAAGCTTCATCGAATTTTTTGTGGGTGGTCGGCTGGCCGCGACGCAGATCGTCATCGTCCATCGCCGGCAAATCGTCGTGAACCAGCGAATAAGCGTGGATCAACTCAACCGCGCAAGCCGCGCCGTTGGCTTGCTCAGCCTTGCCGCCCAACGCTTCGCAGGCAGCGTAAGCCAGCAGCGGACGTACGCGTTTGCCGCCGTTCATCACGCTGTAGCGCATGGCTTCATAGAGGCGTGCGAGCTCTGGCAGCGGCGCATTGAACAGGGTCTCCAGAGCCGCATTGACGCGGTTCTGACTGGTCGCCGTGTACGCTGCAATCATTCTGGCTGTTCCGCGTCGAAGGGTTCCTCGGCGAGTTCGCCATCACGCTCCAGCAGCACTTGCACCTTCTGCTCGGCTTGCGCCAGCGCTGCCTGGCAATCACGGGTCAGACCGATGCCCTGCTCGAAAGCGGTCAGCGAGTCTTCCAGCGACAATTCACCGTTCTCCAGACGCTCGACCAATGTTTGCAGGTCGGCGAGGGACTGTTCGAAATCCAGTGAAGCTTTTTTGCGGGCCATGGCGGCGATTTCCGGTTGACGTTAAACCGGCGCGACACTAGCAGATAGGGGGGTTGTGGGCAAATGAGCAAGGGTGATGCGCACCAGAACAAATGATCCTTTGTGCAGGATAAAGATCCCCTCTGAATGAAAAGATCCCTTGTGCAGAACAAAGATCTGATCTTAATACAAAGATCCCTTGTGAGAACAAAGATCCAATGTGGCGAGGGGATTTATCCCCGTTCGGCTGCGCAGCAGTCGTAATCAATGCTGACTCGGTAGACCTGAAAATAGGTGCTCGTAGCTTTTGGGGCTGCTGCGCAGCCCAGCGGGGATAAATCCCCTCGCCACAGGGCAGCGGTGATTTTGGAATGCAGAGGCTTATTCGGCTCATTTTGTGAGCCGAATAACTTTCCTAATCGGCTCACAACCTTCTTAAGGCCAGTTTCCTACAGCCATCGCACCTGTATCCGATTGTTAAAAAACCACCAAATGGCTAATCTTCGCGCCTTCTACGACCCGACAGTCACGGGTCTTTCAGACGAAACGCAGTTTCACCGCTGTGAAGTACCGAGGATCGGGTGCAAGGTTTCGTTCAGGCATGGCAGGAGGCATTACATGCGTTCACTTCTTTTGCTGTTGATCGGTCTGGCCTGCGCGCCAGTGCTGTGGGCCGCGCCGACTGCCGAACTGTCTGAACCGGTCGGTGGCTGGCGATATCACGGCTTGCTCGATCGTACGGAAAACCCGCAAGTCGCCTACCCGACGCCGCCGATCGATCGCGGCATCCAGCGCAATCGCACGATGATCCAGGGTCAGCTCAAAGCTATCGGGCATCAGCGCCCGCCACACAGCCTTGCGGTAAATGGCAATCCACTGAATCTGTACACCGACGACCAGGGTCGTTTCGCCCGGCCGTATGCGTTCGGTGCCGGCTCCAACAGCGTCGAGGTGATGAGCTCCGAGGGCCAGTCGCTCAAGCGCGTGCAATTTTATGAAGCAAACAATTTGCGCACGCCGGCGCGAATTCGTCTTGTCTTGGGATGGGACGATCCGAAAGCCGAGCTCGATCTGCACATTGTCACGCCCGACGGTCAGCATGCGTTTTGGGCGCAGCCGGCGCTGAGCAATGGCGGCGGGCTCGACCCGGATGGCGTCGATGGCCCCGGCCCGGAAATGTTCACCATGACCGCGCCGCTGCATGGCACCTATCTGGTTTACGTCAACTATTGGGGCAACTTCGGCAACGGCGGCTATAACTTCGAGGAGACCAGCAATCAGAACGAGGTGATCACCTCGCAAATCACGCTGGTGCTCAACGAAAACACCGTCGACGAAAAACGCGAAACGTTCATCGTGCCCCTGCGGGCGATCGGTGATCTGCTGCTGGTAAAGACTTTCAACTATTAATAAGCATCCCGCTGCACGGATGAAATCGGGCTTTGAAAAGATGAGCGAAAACACTGTGACTTCGGCTGTCGACACGCCAACGGCGAAACCTTCGCGGCGCTGGCCATTGCTGCTGGCCGGGTTGTGCCTGGTGGCTGGCGTGGCGGGTGGTTTTGGCTGGCTGTTGCTCAAACCCAAGGCGCCGCCAGCGGAATTGGCCAGTGACAAGCTCGGCCTGAGTCGCCCGGACGCGCTGCTCGAAACACATTCCCTGAGCCAGTTGCCCAAAGACTTGCTGACGGTGCCGTTCCTCAAAGCCACGCTCACCGAAGATTTCGTCTTCTATTACGAAACCCACGCCGATCGTCTCGGCCTGATCGGTAGCCTGCGCCGGATCATTTACGAGCATGATCTGAAGTTGCAGGACAGCCTGATCGAAGCGCTTTTCGATCAACCGGCCGACGTGGCGCTGTGGCGCGGGGCGGATGGTCGCCTGAAGGATTTCCTGTTGGTGATGGATCGCGGCGGTCTGGCCAAATTGCTCGAGCCGCTGGCGAAGGTCGCACTGGATGACACGCAACTCAGCCAGATTGCCGAAATCAAGGTCGGTGGCGACACCGTGCCGCTCTATCAACTGACTTACAACGCGAGTAAAGCCCTGTTGTTCGCCTCTCGCGGCGACAAACTGGTGGTGCTGTCCAACCCGGCCAAGTACTACGACCCGGAAAGCGGCGCCTCCGAAGAGTCGGGTCACGTCTCACCGCAGGCATTCGCGGCGCTGCTCAACGGTGAAAAACTGTTCCCCGAAGCCTTCGGTCTGCCAGCGAAAACCCCGGAAACCAAACAGCGTCTGTCGGTCAATTCCAGCGTCCTCGCCATGGGTTATCAGCGTTTCATCCCGAACTTCGCCGGGCTGCGTTTCGACATGGACGACAAGGGCTGGCACAGCTACCTCGCGATGGACGAACTGGAAAACCAGCCGGACTTCGATTTCAAACCGGTCTGGCAGGCGATGCCGCTCGGCGCCAGTGCCTGCGTGACCTTGCCGGTCGCGGCCGAACCGCAAAAACCGCTGCTGGTAAAACTCGGTGCCGAAGAAGCCGTGGCGCAAACCATCACCGAACACGTCGCGGGTGCAGCAGGCCTTTGCTGGTATGCCGATTCGCGTTTGTACACGCCGCTGTTGGTCGCCAGTCTGAAAGATGAAGACAGTGGCAAACTCGACGGCGACCTCGGCAAATTGTTCGGCTCGATGGTCGGCGCGTTTGAGTCCAATGTTGAAGAAAACGTATTCCCGGTGGTCGAGAAACAGGAAGGCCAGAACCACGTCTGGCAGCGTCAGGTCAGCTCCAACTTCGGCCCTTACGCAGCCAAAGATGCCGAGAACCCGGAGGCTATTTCCGGCAAGGCTTTCATGAAAGTCAGTCTCGCGCGCCACGGTTCGACGCTGCTGTTCTCCCTCGATGACAAACTCGTCGACAAGGCCCTCGGCACCCTCGACAAACGCTTCCCGCCGATGGCCGACGTACTGCCCAAAGATGTGCTGATGCCGATCTACTTCGGCCCGGATTCGATGGCGCAACTGATGCAGCAGGAAACCCTCGACAGCCTGCCGCAGGACATGGAACCGGTGTTTTACAACGCCGCGCAAACCTACCTGATCCCGAAACTGCGCACCCTCGGCGGTTACGGCAAATACGCGTTGACCTTGCCGGAAGGCAGCGAGCCTGACGGCCACTGGCAATGGCTGCCGCTGGAGTGGAAAGCACTGTGACGGCACTGATGCGCAGTCTCGGCTTGCTCGCACTGTTACTCAGTGCGGGAGCCCGAGCCGTCGAAGCGCCGGCGCTTGATCCGGCACAGTCCCAGGTGTTTCGCGCCTGGTTCGTGCGCATCGCTCAGGAGCAACTGAGCCAAGGCCCGAGCCCGCGCTGGTATCAACAGGATTGCGCCGGGCTGGTACGTTTTGCCGCCAACGAAGCGCTGAAAGTCCACGACGACAAATGGCTGCGCAGCAATGGCCTGTCCAATCGTTATCTGCCGCCGGAGCTGTCGCTGACCGATGACCAGCGCAAGCTCGCCCAGCAATGGCAGCAGGGCGGCGGCAAGGTCGGGCCGTATGTCAACGCGATCAAACTGATTCAGTTCAACAGCCATCTGGTCAGCCGCGACGTGTCGCAGGCGCGGCCCGGTGATTTGATGTTTTTCGATCAGGGCGACGACCAGCACCTGATGATCTGGATGGGCCGCTACATCGCCTATCACACCGGCACCACCACCCCGACTGACAACGGCATGCGTTCGGCAAGCCTGCAGCAACTCATGACATGGAAGGACACCCGATGGATACCCGACGCAGCCAACCCCAACTTCATCGGCGTCTATCGACTGAACTTTCTCTCCCAATGACCGGTGCCCGCATGTTGCGAATCTGCTCCCGAATTCCTTTGCTGCTGGCGCTGTTGCTGCCAATGGCCACCGTCAGCGCTGAAGATTCGGTCGAGCCGAGCGGCTACACGCCGGTCTCCGGTGAAAGCTTCTTCCTGCTCGCCGACAGTAGTTTCGCGGCGGACGAGCAGGCGATGGTGCGCCTCGAAGCGCCGGGCCGTGATTACCGTCGCTTCCGCATGGAACCGTATGGCGGCGCCGACATTCGTGTGTATCGCATCGACAAGCCGCTGGATTTCCTCAAGCGCCAGAAGAACCTGCACCGTGTGGTCAGTGATGGTCAATTCAAAGGCGAAGGCCTGTCCAACACCCTCGCGTACCTGTGGGACAACTGGTACCGCAAATCCCGGCGGGTGATGCAGCGCGCGTTCTCCTATGAATCGCGCAAACAAGTTACCGAGGAAGTGCCGGAACTGAAGATGGGCAACGCCATCGCAGCACCGACGCCGTACGACGCGCAGCCGCAATTTGCGTTGATTCCGGGTCTGCCGGTGGTCAGCCAGTTTCGCTATCCGTTGTGGCAGGCCAAGCCGATCCAGCCGCCAGCCGGGGTCAATCTGGCCGGTTCTTCGAGCGATTTTGTCAGCGTCGCACCGGGCAACGTTTATATCCCGTTGGGTAACCTGAAACCGGGTCTGTATCTGGTCGAAGCGCTGATCGGCAAGTACCGCGCGACCACCATGGTTTTTGTCTCCAACACCGTCGCGGTGAGCAAAATTGCCGGCGATGAATTGCTGGTCTGGGCTGCGCGCAAACACGAAGGCAGTTCGGTGCCGAAGGTCAATGTGCTGTGGACTGATGGCCTCGGCGTGATGAGCAGCGGCGCCACCGATACCGATGGTTTGCTGCGCCTGAAACACGTCAGTCCGGAGCGTTCGTTCGTGATCGGCGAGGATGAAGAGGGCGGCGTGTTCGTCTCGGAAAACTTCTATTACGACAGCGAAATCTACGACACCAAACTCTATGCGTTCACCGACCGGCCGCTGTATCGCCCGGGGGATTGGGTGTCGCTGAAAATCGTCGGTCGCGAATTCAAGAATGCGCGGGATTCGGTGTTGCCGGGTGCGGCGGATGTCACGGTCAGCGTGCTCGATGCTACCGGTACCGAGTTGCAGCACCTCGATTTGAAACTCGATTCGAAGGCCGGTACTCAGGGCCGTTTCCAGTTGCCGGACAACGCGGTGGCGGGCGGTTACGAGATCCGGTTCAACTATAAGGATCAGGCCTACAGCAGCGCCTTCCGTGTGGCGGAGTACATCAAGCCGCACTTCGAGATTTCGCTGAACCTGGCCAAACAGGATTACCGCACCGGCGAGCCGGTCAAAGGCAGCCTGGTGTTGCTGTATCCGGACGGAAAACCGGTGGCCAACGCCAAGCTGACCCTGAGCCTCCGTGCCCAGCAACTGTCGATGGTCGACAACGAGCTGCAATACCTCGGGCAATTCCCGGTGGAGCTGACCAGCACCGAACTGACCACCGACAGCAAAGGCAACGCGAGCCTCGACCTGCCCGCCGCCGACAAACCGAGCCGCTACATGCTTACCGTGTTTGCCAGCGATGGCGCGGCGTATCGGGTCAAGACCACCAAGGAAATCCTCATCGACCGTGGCGCGGCGAGCTTCCGTTTGAGCGCGCCGCAACGCTTCAGTGCGGTCGGCGACAAGGTTGCGTTCAGCTACGCCAACGAAGGCGGCAGCGAGCAAAGCAAAGCGGTGACGCCGAGCACGTATGGCTGGGTGCGTCTGGAAGACCAGAGCACCGGTGAAGGCAAACTGGCGGCGACGGACAAAGGCTTCAGTCTGGCGTTTGATCGTCCCGGCACTTACAACCTGACTTTGAAAGATCAATACGGTCGCGTCCTTGGCGCCACCGGTCATTCGGTCACTGGCGATGGTGTGAAAGCGGTGCCGGGCACTGTGGAAATCGTCCTCGACAAACCCGAGTACAAGGCTGGCGATGAAGCGCTGGCACTGATCACGTTCCCGGAACCGGTCAGCGATGCGTTGCTGTCGCTGGAACGCGACAAGGTCGAAGCTACTGCGCTGCTGGCCAAGGGCGGCGACTGGCTGAAACTGGAAAAACTCAGCGACACCCAATACCGCGCGCGCATCCCGGTGAAGGACAACTTCGCGCCCAACCTGACCTTCTCGGTGCTCTACACCAAGGGCGGTCAGTACAGCTTCCAGAACGCCGGAATCAAAGTGGTTGCGCCGCAAATCGACGTGGCGATCAGCACCGACAAAGCGGTGTATCTGCCGGGCGACACGGTCACGGTTGACCTGACTACGCAGTTCGCCGGCAAAGCGGTTCCGGCGCATCTGACCGTCAGTGTGGTCGACGAAATGGTCTACGCGCTGCAACCGGAAGTTGCGCCGACCATCGACCAGTTCTTCTACCACCCGCGCCGTAACAACGTGCGCACCAGCGCCAGCCTGTCGTTCATCAGTTACGACGTCGCGTTGCCGGGCAGCCCCGGCGCACCCGGCAAAGCCAACCGCAGCGAGCGCGGGGTGAAAGTGCTGGAGCGGCCGCGTCGCGAAGACGTTGACACCGCCGCATGGCAACCGGAGTTGTTGACCGGTGCCGATGGCAAAACCCGCTTTACCTTCAAGATGCCAGACTCGCTGACCCGCTGGCGCATCACTGCCCGAGCGATCGCCGACGACGGTCAGGTCGGGCAGAAGAAGCAGTTCGTGCGCTCGGAAAAACCGCTGTACCTGAAGTGGAGCGGCCCGAGCAAATTCCGCAAAGGTGATCAGCCACAGCTTGGTGTGTTCGCGTTCAGTCAGGCCGAGAAACCGGTGAAGGCTGAACTGGTCACTCACTACGCTGGCACCGAACAGCGTTTGCCGGTGACTTTGAACAACGGCATCAATTATCTGCCGCTGCCAGGGTTCTCATTGGCTTCCGGCGAATGGACTGCGGAACTGGTGCAGGGCGGTAAAACTGCTGATGCCTTGGCTGTACGCCTCAGCGCGACGGGTGATGGCTGGCAAGTGACGCAGACGCAAAGTCTCGACGTCGCCAGCGGCGATACCGCGCTGAGCCTGCCGGCGGATGCCACCGATATTCGCCTGCGCCTGGACGACAGTCCGCAAGCGCTGTTCCGCTCGGCGCTCGATGATCTGCTCAGCTATCCGTACGGCGGCGTCGAACAAACGGCCAGCCGCTTGCTGCCATTGAGCATCGCTTATCCATCGCTGGCGTCGAACCCGCAGATCCGCGATCGCTTGCGCCTGATCATGCAAAACAGCCGTCTGCGTCTGGTGCAAATGGCCGGGCCATCGGCGAGCTTCACTTGGTGGGGCTACGACGGTGAGCCGGATGCGTTCCTCACCGCTTACGCTTATTACGCCGACTTCAACGCCAGCCAAGTGCTGGAACTGACCTTGCCGCCGGAGCACTGGCAGCGAGTGTTGGAGGTTTACGCTAAACAAGCGCCGAACACGCCGTTGCTGCAGCGCGCGTTGACTCTGTCGTTCGCCAAGCAGATGCATCTGCCGGTGAATACGTTGCTGACGGGATTGATGGAGGATCTGGCCAAGGCTGGTGAAGGCAATGCCGAAACCATGCTCGACGATGGTCAAGACAGTCTGGTGATGAGCGATCCGGATTCGGCGCTCGGTCTGGCGGCGGCGCGGGTGTTGACCGCAGCGTTGGCCGCGCAGTCGAAAGTGACCTTGCCGGAAGCGTTCAATCGTCAGGTGGGCGCTGCGCAACAGCGTCTGTCGGTCAGTTCGCAGCCATTTGCCGAAGCGCTGCATTTGTCGCTGCAACCGTTTGATCAGGCGCGCGCGCAGGCTTTGTTGCAACGTCTGTTGCCGCAGCAATCGACCCTGGAGCGAGCGCTGGCGCTGACCTGGCTGCAACGCAGTATCGCTCAAGCCTCGCCGACCATCGCGCTGACGCCGGGTGACGGCTGGAAGAAAAACTACGGTGCATCCGGTGAGATGTACTGGACGTGGCAGGGCGCGACGCCGGTGCCAAGCGTGTTGACGGTTTCCGGTACGCAGGAGCGTCCATTGCGCGCGGCGCTGAGCTTCCAGACTCAGCAGCCGGCAGTCGATCCGATGGCTGTGACCATCACTCGTCGTCTGTCGCGACTGGTGCCGGGCGACGAAGCCTTCACCTTCAAACTGGAGCCGGTCGGCAGCAAGCCGTTGTCCAGCGACAGCCTTTATCTGGACGAAGTGATCCTCACCAGCAAAGCGCCGAAACCGCTGCGTTACGGCATGCTCGAAGTGCCGTTGCCGCCGGGTGCCGATGTCGAGCGTACGACGTGGGGCATCAAGTTGCAGGGCAAGGAAGGCACCGAACCGACCGCACTGGAGAAGGCGCGCTTCGAGCCGGGACAACTGGCTTATGCGGTGCCGGTGGATGCGCTGAGCGGCGAGTTGCGTCTGCGTCATCTGGTGCGCTTCTCGCAGAAAGGCCAGTTCAATCTGCCGCCGGTGCGCTTCACCCAGATTTACGCGCCGCAGCATCAGGCCCAGGAAGCGAAAGCCGCGCTCGGTCAGGTCACGGTCAACTGACATGATCCGCTCGCTGCTGTGGCTGATGTTGTGTGTGATGCCTGCGCTGGCGACGGCGCAGGATGAGCCGCTGCGTCTGGCTTATAAAGGCGAGTTGTTGTCGCTGAATCACACGCAGTTGGTTGCGCGCGAACCGTTGCCACCGACGCTGGACACGCCTCTGGGCAGTCTGTGGAAGTTGTTCGTCTATGCGTGGCTGGTGGATACCGGCGCGCAGGAACCGGCATATGAATGTCGTGGGCAGTCGAAGGAAGAGGTTTATTGCTGCACGGTTGGCGGCAAGATCGAACGTGATCAGGCGTTGGTGAAATCTTGCGGGTTGTATTTCGAGCCTTCGCGGTTGGGGATAGCGGCTGGGGATTGGCGTGCTTATTGGCAGGCGCGGCAGGCGCCGTCGTGGTTGCTGGATTTGCCATCGGTGCAGCCGGCGCAACGTATTTCCGTTGTCGAGTTACTTAAGGTGTTGGCAACTTTGCCGGCGCAGGATCAGGCGCGGCGGGTGCTGCTCGATGTGCTGCTTAATGCGGCGGACGGCAATGTCGTCGGTGAACTGGGCGGACGTCTACGGGTGAAAACCTGGAGCTGGCTCGGCGATCGGGATCCCCAGTCACGGCAGGGTGGTTTCGCCGGTTGGACGGCTGACGGCTCGCCGATCTGGGCGGGCGGGCGCGGCACCAGTCAGATGGTCTTGCGTCATTTCGGGCAGGCGCTGTCGACCGTGTTGCCAGTGGTATGGCCGGTGGACGCGGGACGCTGTGTTGAAGTCGGCCTGTTTTCGAAATATCCGGTTTCGAGGGTTTTAGCGGGCGAACGTATCGCGGCATCGGGTTCACTAAAGGGTGACTACCGCGTCGAGTTCGCCAACGGCAACGCGTTGGATATCCACAGCGACGGCGAACTGTTTCTGCTCAACGACAAACTCGTCGCCCGCGTGGATCGCGAAGAATACGTCGCCCGAGTCCTCGAGCGCGAAGCCAAAGCCGAACCCGCTGAAGCTGCCAAAGCGCTTGCCGTCGCCATTCGCACCTATCTATTGCAGAACGCGACGCGCAATGGCGATTGCCTGAGCATTGATGACAGCAGCAATCGGCAGCGAGTTGCGCCGCGTCCGGCCTCTGTCGAATCGCGCAACATTGCCGCGTGGACAGCCGATCTGGTGTTGGCCGGCAGTACGGTCACTTATCACTCGGATCAGCCCGGCCCGGACAAACTCTCTTGGCAGCAGGCTGTCGAGCAGGCGAATGCGGGGCAACGATATGACGCGATTTTGCTACACGCCTATCCGCGCGCCAGCCTCAGCCGTTGGGATAACCCGATTGCTTCTTGCCAAGCATTGCCCGGCGCACAGGACTGGCTGCAAAAACAGCGTCGTGGCTGGCGGCCAAAACTGGACAGCGAAACCGGCTACAACGAAGTCAGCACATTTGCCGTGTGCAAACTCGCGTTCGGACGACCTTACGTCGACCGCGAACGCCAGCGCATTTATGTGCGCGGCGTGCTGACCTTGCAGGATCGCCTCGATCTGACTCACGAATATCTGCACCTTGCCTTTGAAGCACACCCCAATGGCCAGGATGAAACCTACATCGAAGGGCTCGCCCGTCACCTTTTGCTGGAATAGACCATGACACTCCGTTATCCACAGGTCTTGCTGCTGCTCTGTGCCTTTAATGTGCTGCCCGTGGCCATGGCTGCCGACAGCGTCAAACTCGACACGCCGGTCGGTGGCTGGCGCAGCGGCGCACCCGAAGGCGAGGGCGAAAGTTTTCGTCAGACCGTCAACTATCCGGCCTCATCAGTGAATACGCCGGTTGGCCAAGCCAAGACCGCGCGCATCAGTGGCGAGATCAAAGCCACGCCGAAGGGCAATGAGCCGGGTCGATTGATCGTCAACGGCGTGAGCATGCCGTTGAAAATTGACGAGTCCGGGCGCTTTGATCGACCGTTCTCTTTTCCCAATGGGAGCAACAGTGTCGAGGTGCGCAGTCCCGACGGACAACAACGGCACCGCACGCAGTTCCTCAATACCAGTGGTGGTGCGACCCCGGCCAAGCTTCGCGTTTTATTGGCATGGGACAGCGACGGTACCGACCTCGACCTGCACCTCGTCACGCCCGATGGCGCGCACATCTGGTACGGCAATCGCGTCGCGCCAAACGGTGCAGCGCTGGATGTCGACGTCACCACTGGTTACGGCCCGGAAATCTTCGCCATGCCGGCACCGATCAAGGGTCAGTATCTGGTTTACGTGAATTATTACGGCGGTGGCTATCGAGGAGATGAAGAGGGAGGGGATGACGCGGTACAGCCGTTAACCACGGCGCAGGTAACGGTGATCACCGAAGAGGGAACACCGAGCGAGAAGATGGAGACGTTCCTTATCCCGATGCGCGCGGTGGGGGAGTTGACGCTGGTTAAGTCGTTTAGCTATCCGTGAGGCTCAGGTACAGCGATCGCAGCTTATATATAGAAGAGCAGGGCAACGAAGGCCGACCCCTTGGGGTCGGCCTTCGTGTTTGCGGGCTTTTTTGACCAATGTGACAGAAATATGAAAATAGACGTTGACGGCAAATCCCAGACGTCTATAATTCGCCCCACTTCCGGCGCAGTCGAAACGGAAAACTCCTTGAGATTCAATGAGTTAAGTG
>NZ_JAGYHF010000017.1 GCF_018336155.1 Pseudomonas rustica
GGCGGTGGGTCAATTAATGCATTTGTCGACTGAGACACCGCCTTCGCGAGCAAGCCCGCTCCCACATTTTGACCTGTGCACGCTGTTTGTATTGCGGTGCATTCCCACCCTGCTGGCAAAGCCTGATCCCAAGTAAAACCGATATCCCCCTGTGGGAGCGGGCTTGCTCGCGAAGGCGGCGGGTCAATTAATGCATATGTCGACTGACACACCGCATTCGCGAGCAAGCCCGCTCCCACATTTTGGCCTATGCACGGCATTAAGATTTGGGTTGCCATGCATCTACACCCTGCTGGCGAAATCCGATCCCAAACCCACCGCATAACCCTTGTAGGAGCAGAGCTTGCTCGCGAAGACGGTTTACCAGCCGATTAATATTTGGGCTGACACACTGCCTTCGCGAGCAAGCTTTGCTCCTACAGTGAATTGGGATGGCCATAAAATTTGGCCATAAAAAAGGCCTCGCATCTGCGAGGCCTTTTATTTTGGCTTCAATCGGTTCAACTTTGCGGCCTCATTCCCTGTGCCATCCCGAACATGAACAGCAATAAATCATGGTCGGGTTTGGTCGCCACGGAGGCTTTCGCCACCCGTGGTATTGCGCAGTGTTCGCCCTCTACGGACGCACCGATGACCTGCATGCGTGGCTGCTCCCAGGCAGCCACCGCCAATGAAGCAACTGCCAAGGCGCCAACCAGAAACAAACCTCGTGCAATTTCGAGTTTCATCGCTATAAACCTTTGATAGCGCTGCCAAACGCCGTCTCGTAAAAGTAGACGAGTTTCTTCCAGTCAGCATCGCTGAACGACGAATGGCGGCGCATTTGTTTCATGTCATGGGAGGCGGCGCGATAGGCGGTCAGACGCTGACGGCACTTCTCAAGATCGATCAAGGCCACTTCAACCTTGGCCGAATCCCCTTCGCCGGTCACCCGTACAAAAACGTGCTTGATGTAGATGCAGCTGTGCTGCCAACGGCCCTTGTGCATGCGCGCCATGTTTTCGGCGAGGTCTTTGAGCACGCGCTCATACACCGCTTCGCCGTACTGCGCACGACCACCGGCGGCTTCCCACTTTTCCAGCTCGTCAAAGCCGTCCAGGGATTTGGTCACCAGCAGCGCACGCCACTTGTATTGCGGATCCGGCTGCGCGCCGCAGAAGACGATCTCCGGCACACGCACGCCGAGCTTGCTGACGCCGGTCAGGGCATCCAGCTCACGCAATACGGTCGGACGGCCAAACGGGTGCAGCCAGCTACGATAAATGTGTCCGGTCTGGCGCTTGGCATACAGCAGTTGACCATCACGCCCCACGACTCGCTGAACACCACTTTGGCCACCACGGCGGACATTGGGTTCTTCTACCCATTCGCCTTGCTGGTTCCAGTAGTAGTCGAAACGATCCTGCGGAGCGACGTCCGTCTCTGCTGCAAATTGCACTGCCATCCTGCTACCTCTTGCGTAATACGTAGACCCGCCACATCGCGTATAGCGGGATAAAATCCAATTGTTCCTGAATGCGGAAACCGGCGGCTTCGAATTCTTTCTCGACCGTAGCGGCCGGTAACACAAAACGGTTCTGGTAACCTTCCTGCCCACGTTTTGCCTCGGAGCGCTTGCGCTTCCAGGACTTGAAATTGCCATCCACCCACAGCGAAATAATCACGCTGTCGCGGGTCACACGCTCGAATTCACGCAGGATTGCCATCCGATGCTCGGCTTCACCGATGTGGTGCAGCAAGCGCATGCAGAAAATGCTGTCGACGGCGTTGTCCGGTAAAGCGATGTCGAACGCGGAGGTGTGCAAGGGTTGTACCCTTTTCACCACATCAGCCGGTTGCGCCTGCATCGCGGTCTTGATCATTGATTCGGAGTTGTCCGCACCGATGATTACCCGATTCGATTTTTCCGCCAGCATCGGCCAGAAACGGCCTGCACCGCAGGGCAAATCCAACACCAGCCCCGGCTCGCCGGCCAGAGTCAGCGCCTTGCGGGCCAACTGAACATCGCGCCAATGGGACAAGCGGCGCCCCAGATTGGCTTGATGCTTGTGCAGATATTTCTGCGCATGGTTGTCGTCGTACTTTTCGGAAAAATCGAGCTTGATCGGGCCGGCCATCACCAGGACTCCTGAATTACTGATGCCCCCACCTTAGGGATGGGGGTGTCAGTGTCAGGTCATCCAATTGTGAAAATTTCGTTGGGTAAACCGCCAAACTATTTCAGAGTTATACAGGATTTAGACAGGTAAGCGGGAGTAGCGCGGGGCCACTACGGGCTTCAAAGTTTGCCAAGATCCACTTCGAAGCGGCAGCCATTGGGTTCCATCGTGCTCAAACTGACGCTCCAGCCCTCGTTCTCGCAGATGCGCTGCACCAGCGACAATCCGAGTCCCAGACCCTCGCCGCGTTTCTCGGCCCCGCGCACGAAAGGCTGAAACATCGCCTCGCGTTTTTCCTCCGGAATGCCCACGCCGGAATCTTCGACGATAAAGCCGTTGCCCGTCAGCGTCAGGCGAATAAAACCTTTTTCGGTGTAGTGGCAGGCGTTGCGCAACAGGTTGCCCATCACCGCCCCCAACAAGGTCGCATTGAAACGGGTCTGCGTTGGTTGTCCTGGGGCGAAATCCAGCCTCAAGCCCTTGGATTCAATCGGCTCACGCCACACACACAGTAACCCTTCAGCGACTTGCGAGAGGCTTTGCTGAGGTGCTGCACCCGCGTCTTCACGCTGGGCTCGGGCGAGCATCAGAAAGGTTTGCACCAGTTCGCGCATTTCTTCACTGGCGCGGGCGATGCGCTCGACCTGCGAACGTCCCCGAGCGTCGATCGCCGGGTTTTCCAGCAGCAGCTCACAGGAACTGGCCAAAACCATCAACGGCGTGCGCAACTCATGGCTGACGTCGCTGGTAAACAGCCGCTCACGGGTCAGGGCCTGACGCAGGCGCCCCAGCGTGGCATCAAACGCCACTGCCAGTTCACCGACTTCGTCAGCGGCATAATCCGGCGCCAACGGTGGCGCCAGCCCAAGTAATTGGTCGCGATGGCGAACCTGACGCGCCAGGCGCACCACCGGCGCCATCACCTTACGCGCGAGCACCCAGCCGAGGAACACCGCCAGCGCCAGACTGAGCACAAAACCCACCAGCACCACGGCGAACAGCACGCGCTCGCGCTCTTCGAAATCACTTTGATCCTGCAGCAGCACATAACGCCGACCGTCGACGATCTCGACCATCGCGTGATACGACAGCTGCTCGCGGAACACTTCGTGGAATCCGGAATCAAGGTGACGCAGATCTTTCGGCAACTCGAAATCGCCCGGCCCGCCGCTAAAGTAGAACAACTGATCCGGCTCGGGGCGGTGGCTCCAGTCCGAGACGTTGTCCATCAGCAGCAAGCGCTGCAAGTCGCCACCCAGTCCCGCCGAAATCAGTTTCTCTTCGACCAGATGCACCGTGGCGACAATGCCCATGGCAAACGCGCCGGCCACCAGCGCACTCATCAATGCAAAAGCGATGATGATCCGTTGCGAAAGGCTCTGTCTAAACTCCATTACGCATCGGCCAGGCGGTAACCCACGCCGTGCACGGTATGCAGCAGTGGTTTGGCGAACGGTTTGTCGATCACTTGACGCAACTGGTGCACATGACTGCGCAGGCTGTCGCTGTCCGGGCAGTCGTCGCCCCACAGCGCTTCTTCAAGCACCTCGCGACGCAGTACGTGCGGGCTCTTCTGCATCAATACAGCGAGCAACTTGAGGCCCACCGGGTTGAGCTTGAGCAACTTGCCTTCGCGGGTCACTTCCAGCGTGTCGAGGTCGTAATTCAGCTCGCCAACCTGCAACGCTCGGCGTCCGCCACCTTGCGCACGGCGCATCACCGCTTCGACCCGCGCAGCCAGTTCGGACAAAGCGAACGGCTTGATCAGGTAATCGTCGGCACCGGATTTGAAACCCTGCAAACGGTCATCGAGTTGATCGCGGGCGGTGAGCATGATCACCGGTGTGTCGCGGCGCGCATCTTCACGCAGGCGCTTGCACAGGGTGTAACCGTCGATGCCCGGCAACATGATGTCGAGAATAATCAGGTCGTAATGCTCGGTCGCGGCCAGATGCAGGCCCGACAGACCGTCCTGCGCGCAATCGACGGTATAGCCCTTGAGGCCCAGATAATCGGCCAGATTGGCGAGGATGTCGCGGTTGTCTTCGACCACCAGAATTCGCATGGGCACCTCTTCCGTACACAGTAATGGCCGTCTTGGCCCGCGCAGCTTACGGCCAAGTGTGGCTGACGGCTAGGCGTGTGTTGGGTTGTTTTGCGAGAAAAACGTTCATTGTGGCCGCCAACGTTTTTTTCACTTTCGATTAACAAATCAGCGACGCTAGCGCGCGCAGACTCCCCGCGGTTGCGCTCCTCAGAACACACTTACCGACCAAGGAATTACCCATGGCGTCGACCTCTGCCCGCCCCGCTCCCCGGCCGCTGAATTTCTGGTGGTGCCTGGGAATACCCGCTGTTGCGGCGATCATTCTGGTACTGCTCGAACTGACCGATCTGGACATGTACCTGGCTCAACTGTTTTACGACCCGGTCGCGGGTGATTTCATCGGGCGACACAGTTACTTCCTCGAAGACATCCTGCATGACCGCGCCAAGGAGGTGGTGATTGCGTTTTCGGTGTTTGCGATCTTTGGTTTCATTGGCGCGTTTTTTATAGAGCGGCTGAAACCGTTCAAGCGTGAACTGGGCTGTCTAGTGCTGTCGCTGGGGCTGGCGACTTCGTTTGTCACGCCGGTCAAAGCCATGACGGCGGTGCAATGCCCGTGGAGCCTTGAGCAGTTTGGCGGCCATGAGACTTACAGCAAGCTCATGGAACATCGCCCGCAGACCGACAAGCCGGGGCGTTGCTGGCCGGGTGGGCATGCAGCGACAGGGTTCACGTTGTTTGCACTGTTTTTCGTGCTGCGTGATCGTCGTCCGCGTTTGGCCAAGCAGGCGTTTATCTTTGCCTTTGCGTTGGGTTCGGTGTTTTCGATCAGCCGGATGATGCAGGGTGCGCACTTCTTTTCGCACAACGTGTGGACGGCGATTTTCTGCTGGCTGATTTGTCTGGGGTCGTATTACTGGGTGCTGTATCGCCCGGCGGTGAGGGCTGAGGCAGTCGTCAAAACACAACCAATCAGTGCCTGAATGGAGATCAAAAGATCGCAGCCTTCGGCAGCTCCTACAGATGTTCGCGATCCCCTGTAGGAGCTGCCGAAGGCTGCGATCTTTTGCCTGTGATCTTTTGAAGGACAATAAAAAACCCCGCTGACTCGCGTCAGCGGGGTTTTTCGTTACGGGGGTAAGGCTGGCTTACATCATGCCGCCCATGCCACCCATGCCGCCCATGTCTGGCATGCCGCCGCCAGCGCCGCCATCTTTCTTCGGCGCGTCAGCTACTGCAGCTTCGGTGGTCAGGATCAGACCGCCGATCGACGATGCAGCTTGCAGAGCGGAACGAGTCACCTTGGTTGGATCCAGGATGCCCATTTCGATCATGTCGCCGTATTCGCCAGTTGCAGCGTTGTAACCGAAGTTACCGGTGCCGTTCTTGACTTCGTTGACTACAACGCTTGGCTCGTCGCCGCTGTTGGCAGCGATCTGACGCAGCGGAGCTTCAACAGCGCGGCGCAGAACAGCGATACCAACGTCCTGATCAGCGTTGTCGCCTTTCAGGTCGTTCAGGGTTTGCAGAGCGCGGATCAGCGCAACGCCACCGCCAGGTACCACGCCTTCTTCAACGGCTGCACGGGTTGCGTGCAGGGCGTCTTCAACGCGGGCTTTCTTCTCTTTCATTTCTACTTCGGAACCAGCGCCAACCTTGATCACTGCAACGCCGCCGGACAGCTTGGCCAGACGCTCTTGCAGTTTTTCACGGTCGTAGTCCGAGGAAGTTTCAGCAGCCTGGGCACGGATCTGAGTGATGCGCGCCTGGATGTCTGCTTCAACGCCAGCACCGTCAACGATGATGGTGTTTTCCTTGGAGATGCTGACCTTTTTAGCGCTACCCAGGTTTTCCAGGGTTGCTGCTTCCAGGCTCAGGCCGATTTCTTCGGAGATAACGGTACCGCCGGTCAGAACAGCGATGTCCTGCAGCATGGCCTTGCGACGGTCGCCGAAGCCTGGAGCCTTGACGGCTGCGACTTTAACGATGCCACGCATGTTGTTCACAACCAGAGTCGCGAGGGCTTCGCCTTCAACGTCTTCGGAAACGATCAGCAGTGGACGGCCGGCTTTGGCAACGGCTTCCAGTACTGGCAGCATTTCACGGATGTTCGAGATCTTTTTGTCGACCAGCAGGATCAGCGGGCTGTCCAGCTCGGCAACCATGGTTTCTGGCTTGTTGACGAAGTACGGGGACAGGTAGCCACGGTCGAACTGCATGCCTTCAACAACCGACAGTTCGTTTTCCAGGCCAGTGCCTTCTTCAACGGTGATCACGCCTTCTTTGCCGACTTTTTCCATGGCTTCGGCAATGATGTCGCCGATGGAGCTGTCGGAGTTGGCGGAGATGGTGCCTACCTGAGCGATTGCCTTGGTGTCAGCGCAAGGCTTGGACAGGTTCTTCAGCTCTTTGACGATAGCGATGGTCGCTTTGTCGATACCGCGCTTCAGATCCATCGGGTTCATGCCGGCAGCGACGGCTTTCAGGCCTTCGTTGACGATCGACTGAGCCAGAACGGTAGCGGTAGTAGTACCGTCACCAGCGTCATCGTTGGCACGGGAGGCAACGTCTTTGACCAGCTGCGCGCCCATGTTTTCGAAACGGTCTTCGAGTTCGATTTCTTTGGCGACGGAAACGCCGTCCTTGGTGATGGTCGGAGCGCCGAAGCTCTTCTCGATGATCACGTTACGGCCTTTCGGGCCCAGGGTCGCTTTTACTGCGTCAGCCAGGACGTTGACGCCCTTGAGCATTTTTTTACGGGCGGAATCGCCAAACAGAACTTCTTTAGCAGCCATGATCGATATTCCTTAAATACTTTGTAGTAGCGGGAAAATGAACGGGGGTATCAGCCTTCGATAACAGCGAGGATTTCGTTCTCGCTCATTACCAGCAGGTCTTCGCCGTCGACTTTCACTGTGTTGCTGCCGGAGTAAGGACCGAACACAACCTTGTCGCCTTCTTTAACGGACAGTGCGCGCACTTCGCCGTTTTCCAGAGCTTTGCCCGGGCCTACAGCGAGAATCACACCGTGGTTGGCTTTTTCAGCAGCCGAACCTGGCAGGACGATACCGCCAGCGGTTTTCTTTTCTTCTTCGCTGCGACGGATTACGACGCGGTCATGCAGAGGACGAAGCTTCATTGTCGATCTCTCCTAATTGTGGTTTTCATCGGCCGGTGTAGTCCCGGCGGGTTTAACAAATCCGGCCTTCGCCGGTTGCGCCTCGTCGAGCGAGACGCGGAAGACTGACTGGCGCAAATGCCAGAAACCTTTCGGTGACCGATACATAAGGGCGCATAAGCTTATTACAAGGGCGAGGCGAAAAAAATTTCGCGGATTCTGCGGACAAAATCAGCCCCAAACGAACACGGCACCCGAAGGTGCCGTGTCGATGCAGACGTTACTTCGGGTCGCGGTGTTCGAACTCGCCTTCGATCACATCACCCTCGCGGCCCAGAGGCTGACGCGGTGCGGGACCGCCACGCGGTTGCAGGTCGTCAGCAAAGGCGCGCTGACGCATGGCCTGTTCTTCGGCGCGCTGGCGCATTTTGTTCGCCAGCAGACGACGGGTGAACGGCAGCAGCATGACCAGACCGACGACGTCGCTGATAAAGCCCGGCAGAATCAACAGACCACCGGCCAGTGCCAACATCAGGCCTTCGAGCATGGTTTGCGCAGGCAGTTCGCCGCGGTTCAGGCTTTCACGGGCACGCAGTGCCGTGGCCAGACCGGCGACGCGCAGTACGAACACACCGAACATCGAGCCGACAATGATCAGCAGCAGGGCCGGGAAAAACCCGATAGCCCCTGCCACTTTGACGAATACGAACAGCTCCAGCACCGGAAACAGCAGAAAGAGCAACAGAAAAGGGCGCATCAAAGTTTCCTCAACGCAAGAAATGCCTTGCAGTAAGCCTTAGATGACGTCGGCCTTTCGTGAATTCAAGCATCGGCCACTTCATTTTTTGGCCAGACCTCGGCGTGAGCCAGAGAAACCAAGGCTTCGCGCACTTGTGTCGGCGTATTACAAGGTGCTGGGAACGGCAGCCAGTACAGCGCCTGACCGATGCGCAGGTGCATGCCTTCGGTGTCGATGCCCGCCAATTGCGCCGGCACGGTTTTCGGCAGACCGGCGAGGTCGACGTAGTGCGCGATGGCTTTGGCGTGGTCGCTGTTCATGTGCTCGACCATGCTGATCTCGCCCTTGCCGGCGAACGGGTTGGCCAGCGTCACTTGATCGATCCAGTGAATCGCGCCGAAACCGCCGATGTAACGATGGCGCACCGGGGTCAGCACCCAGAAATCGAAATCGTGGGCCTTGTGGTAGTTCTGCGAATCCGGGAAGTAGCGGTAGTAACGCTCGGCGGCGGCTTCAATCGCAGCGCCGTCTTCGAGCTTTTGCGCTTCGGCGAGGTAGGTCAGGCGACCAACGGCTTGCACGTCGTCGGCTTCACGCTCACCCACCAACAGCGAGCATTTCGGATCTTTCTGCAGGTTGTGGGTGTGCTGGGCGATGCGACTGATGAGGATCAGCGGGCGGCCCTGCTCGTCGAGGCAGTACGGCACCACGGAGCCAAAGGGAAAACCGGGCATCGATTTGGAGTGCGTCGACAGCACTCCACGGTATTCCTTGAGAAGCAATTCTCGGGCATTCTTGGCCACTTCAACGCTCAATTTATGACTCCTTAAATAGAATCCGTCGAAAAAACGGACAGGCGCCCGGAAGAAAGTTTCGGTCACGCCATCGGGCAATTCTCATGTGCAAACCAGCCACGGCCGGTGCAGATCGGGAGTCGCTGACAATAAAAACTACTCAGACCTGCTATCGGGGCATGCGAATGCAACTCAACGACAAAGTAATCATTATCACTGGCGGTTGCCAGGGTTTGGGCCGCTCCATGGCCGAGTATTTCGCTGGCAAGGGCGCGAAGCTTGCGCTCGTCGACCTCAATCAGGAAAAACTCGACGACGCGGTCGCGGCGTGTAAAGCCAAGGGCGTCGAGGCGCGCAGCTATCTGTGCAACGTCGCCAATGAAGAACAGGTAGAGCACATGGTCGCTCAGGTGGCCGCCGATTTCGGCGCGATCCACGGCCTGATCAACAACGCCGGGATCCTCCGTGATGGCCTGCTGTTGAAGGTCAAGGACGGCGAGATGACCAAGATGAGCCTGGCACAGTGGCAGGCCGTGATCGACGTCAACCTGACCGGCGTGTTCCTGTGCACCCGTGAAGTGGCGGCGAAAATGGTCGAGCTGAAGAACAGCGGTGCGATCATCAACATCTCGTCGATCTCGCGTGCCGGCAACGTTGGCCAAACCAACTATTCCGCAGCCAAGGCTGGCGTGGCAGCGGCGACGGTGACTTGGGCTAAGGAATTGGCGCGTTACGGGATTCGCGTGGCGGGGATTGCGCCGGGCTTCATCGAAACCGAGATGACCCTGGGCATGAAGCCGGAAGCGCTGGAGAAGATGACCTCGGGGATTCCGCTCAAGCGTATGGGCAAGCCGGAAGAGATCGCGCATTCGGCGGCGTATATCTTCGAGAACGACTACTACACCGGGCGGATTCTGGAGATGGATGGCGGGTTGCGTATCTAACAGCCACCCCAGAAACAAATGTGGGAGCGGGCTTGCTCGCGAATACGGTGGATCAGACAACATTTTCGTCGACTGATACACCGCCTTCGCGAGCAAGCCCGCTCCCACAGTTAATTGTGTTTCAGGTGATCAATCGTCGCTGATGGTGATGTTCGGCATCGCCGGCGATGCCGCTTCCTGCAATACAATCCGCGCGCCAACGTGGCGGGCCAGTTCCTGGTAGACCATGGCAATCTGGCTGTCCGGCTCGGCGATCACCGTTGGCTTGCCGCCATCGGCCTGTTCGCGAATCAGCATCGACAATGGCAGCGAAGCCAGCAGTTCAACGCCATACTGCGTCGCCAGTTTCTCACCACCGCCTTCACCGAACAGATGCTCGGCATGCCCGCAGTTCGAGCAGATGTGCACGGCCATGTTTTCCACCACGCCCAGCACCGGAATGTTGACCTTGCGGAACATTTCCACGCCTTTGCGCGCGTCAAGCAGGGCCAGATCCTGCGGCGTAGTGACGATTACCGCCCCGGCCACCGGAACCTTCTGCGCCAGGGTCAGCTGGATATCGCCGGTGCCTGGCGGCATGTCGATAACCAGATAATCCAGATCGCCCCACGCGGTTTGCGTGACCAGTTGCAGCAACGCGCCGGAAACCATCGGCCCGCGCCAGACCATCGGCGTGTTGTCGTCGGTGAGGAACGCCATCGACATGACTTCGACACCGTGGGCCTTGAGCGGCACGAACCACTTCTGATCCTTGACCTCCGGGCGGGTGCGCTCGGGAATGCCAAACATGATGCCTTGGCTCGGGCCATAGATATCGGCGTCGAGAATACCGACCTTGGCGCCTTCACGGGCCAGCGCCAGCGCGAGGTTTGCGGCGGTGGTCGACTTGCCCACACCGCCCTTGCCGGAGGCCACGGCGACGACGTTCTTGACGTTGGCCAGGCCCGGGATCTGCGCCTGCGCCTTGTGCGCGGCGATCACCGTGTTGACTTCAACCCTGGCAATCACCACGCCGTCGAGGTTTTCGATGGCCAGTTGCAGCAATTGCGCCCAGCCGCTCTTGAACAGACCGGCGGCGTAACCGATTTCCAGCTGCACATTGACGCGATCACCGACGATCTCGATGTTCTTCACGCAACCGGCGCTGACCGGATCCTGGTTCAGGTAAGGGTCGGTGTATTGGCTGAGGACGGCTTCCACCGCTGCGCGAGTGACGGCGCTCATGGGCAACTCCGATAACAAGACTGGGAAAAGATGGTGGGTATCGTACGCTGGACACCGATTTGAGGCGAACAGATTACTTGAGCTGGAAAACCATTGTGGCGAGGGGATTTATCCCCGCTGGGTGGCGAAGCCGCCCCAAAATCGCAAAGCTCGGTGTATCAGGTAGACCGAGCTCTCTGGTTTTACGACTGCTGTGCAGCCGGACGGGGATAAATCCCCTCGCCACAAATGCACTCAAAGTACCCAGCGGCGCAGGGGTGAAAAATATGCGCCAGCGCTTTATAGTGGCCGACCTCCGTTTCATCAAGTAGCGAAGCCCCACATGTCCGAACCACGCAAGATCCTCGTCACCAGCGCCCTGCCCTACGCCAACGGTTCGATTCACCTTGGCCATATGCTGGAATACATCCAGACCGATATGTGGGTGCGCTTCCAGAAGCATCGCGGCAATCAATGCATCTACGTCTGCGCCGACGACGCCCACGGTTCGGCGATCATGCTGCGCGCGGAAAAGGAAGGCATCACCCCGGAACAACTGATCGCTAACGTGCAGGCTGAACACAGCGCCGACTTTGCCGAATTCCTGGTTGATTTCGACAACTTCCACTCCACTCACGCTGAAGAAAACCGTGAGCTGTCGAGCCAGATCTACATCAAGCTGCGTGACGCCGGGCACATCGCTCAACGCTCGATCACCCAGTATTTCGACCCGGAAAAGAAAATGTTCCTGGCCGACCGCTTCATCAAGGGCACTTGCCCGAAATGCGGCACCGAAGACCAGTACGGCGACAACTGCGAAAAATGCGGTGCGACCTACGCCCCGACTGATCTGAAGGATCCGAAGTCGGCGATCTCTGGCGCCACCCCGGTGCTCAAGGATTCCCAGCACTTCTTCTTCAAACTGCCGGACTTCCAGGAAATGCTGCAAACCTGGACCCGCAGCGGCACCCTGCAAGACGCCGTCGCCAACAAAATCGCCGAATGGCTGGACGCCGGCCTGCAACAGTGGGACATCTCCCGCGATGCGCCGTACTTCGGTTTCGAGATTCCGGGCGAGCCTGGCAAGTACTTCTACGTGTGGCTGGATGCACCGATCGGCTACATGGCCAGCTTCAAGAACCTTTGCGACCGTACGCCGGAGCTGGATTTCGACGCGTTCTGGGCCAAGGATTCCACCGCCGAGCTGTACCACTTCATCGGCAAGGACATCGTCAACTTCCACGCGTTGTTCTGGCCAGCCATGCTCGAAGGCGCGGGCTACCGCAAGCCGACCGGCATCAACGTGCACGGCTACCTGACCGTCAACGGCCAGAAGATGTCCAAGTCGCGCGGCACCTTTATCAAGGCCCGCACTTATCTGGATCACCTGTCGCCGGAATACCTGCGCTACTACTACGCGGCAAAACTCGGTCGTGGCGTTGATGACCTCGACCTGAACCTCGAAGACTTCGTGCAGAAGGTCAACTCCGACCTGGTCGGCAAAGTCGTCAACATCGCCAGCCGTTGCGCCGGTTTCATTCAAAAAGGCAACGCCGGCCTGTTGGTCGACAACAATGCTGCGCCAGAGCTGACCGAGGCTTTCCTTGCCGCCGCGCCAAGCATTGCCGATGCCTATGAAGCCCGCGACTTCGCCCGCGCCATGCGTGAAATCATGGGTCTCGCCGACCGCGCCAACGCCTGGATTGCCGACAAGGCGCCGTGGTCGTTGAACAAGCAGGAAGGCAAACACGATGAAGTCCAGGCGATCTGCGCCACTGGCATCAATCTGTTCCGCCAACTGGTGATCTTCCTCAAACCGGTGCTGCCGCTGCTGGCCGCCGATGCCGAGGCGTTCCTCAACGTCGCCCCGCTGACCTGGAACGACCACGCGACCCTGCTGGCCAATCATCAACTGAACGAGTTCAAGCCGTTGATGACTCGCATCGACCCGGTAAAAGTCCAAGCCATGACCGACGCCTCGAAAGAAGACCTGACCGCCAGCCAGACCGACACCGGTGCCGCCGCCCCTGCGGGCAATGGCGAACTGGCCAAGGATCCGCTGTCGGCGGAAATCGACTTCGACGCTTTCGCCGCGATCGACCTGCGCGTTGCGCTGATCGTCAAAGCCGAACACGTGGAAGGTGCCGACAAGCTGCTGCGCCTGACGCTGGATATCGGTGACGAGCAACGCAACGTGTTCTCGGGGATCAAGAGCGCTTATCCGGATCCGTCCAAACTCGACGGCCGTCTGACCATGATGATCGCCAACCTCAAGCCACGGAAAATGAAGTTTGGTATTTCCGAAGGCATGGTCATGGCAGCCGGCCCTGGCGGTGAAGAAATCTACCTGCTGAGCCCTGACAGCGGCGCCAAGCCGGGTCAACGCATCAAGTAACACTCGGCGGTGAATCGATCCCACAGGCGTGCCCGGCATGCCTGTGGGATTTTTCATATCTGCCCGGATAATGCCTAACCTTAAGAGACAGCCGCCCGTTTCGCTGGCAGAACCATGACCGAACTTGTGCTTACGCTCATCAGTGCTGCGCTGCTCAACAACTTCGTGTTGCACTGGCCGCTGGGCGTCGATCCGCTGTTGGCGGGAAGTCGTCGGCAGGTGCATGCGCTGGGGCTGGCGACGTTGTGTCTGATGTTGATCGTCGGCGTCATCGGTTACGCGATCTGGCATTGGCTGCTGGTGCCGCTGCAACTTGAGGCGCTGCGCCTGTTCGTGTTTCTGCCGTTAAGCGTCTTGCTGATCGCGCCGCTGTTGAAACGGTTGGCGCGCTGGCGTCCGCATCTGCCTTTCGACGGATTATGGCCGCTGTTGTTGGGCAATGCCGGCGTACTCGGACTGGCGCTGATCAATGCGCAAAACGATCAAGGCCTGCTCCACGCGACAGCGCTGAGCCTCGGCGCCGGGCTGGGTTTCTGGCTGGTGCTGAGCCTGTTCTGCGATTTGCGTGAGCGCACCGCCGACAACGACATTCCCCTGCCCTTTCGCGGCTTGCCGATCGACTTGATCGGCGCCGGACTGATCGCAGTGATTTTTCTCGGATTCAGTGGACTGATCAAAACATGAGTCTGATTCAACGCATCGATGCCCTTCTGCCGCAGACCCAATGCGGCAAGTGTGGCCATCCCGGATGCAAACCCTATGCGCAAGGCATCGTTGACGGCGAGCCGATCAACAAATGCCCGCCCGGTGGCGATGAAACCATCGCAGCGTTGGCCGAGCTGTTGAAAGTGCCGGTGCTGGAACTCGATATCAGTCGCGGTTCGGCGCCGCCGCAAGTCGCCTATATCCGCGAAGCCGAATGCATCGGCTGCACCAAGTGCATTCAGGCCTGCCCGATCGATGCCATCGTCGGCGCGGCGAAATTGATGCACACGGTGATCATCGATGAATGCACCGGCTGCGACCTGTGTGTAGCGCCGTGCCCGGTGGATTGCATCGAAATGCATCCTTTGCCTTTGAGCACGTTGCCGGTGGTCGGCGGCTTGGCCTTCAGTCTTGAAGAACAACGCGCGCGCGCCGCCAAACGCGATCACGCGCGCCTGCGATTCGAACGACGCAATGACCGATTGCTGCGCGAAGAACAGCAAAAGCAGGCCGAACGTGAAGCCCGCGCCAAACGTGCTGCTCAGCCTGAGGCGACCGCGTCGGATCCAGTGCAGGCTGCGCTGGAGCGCGTACGCGCCCAGAAAACCGCGACCGCCGATGCGGCACTGAAAAAAGCCAAGATCGATGTGGCGATGAGCCGCGCGCAACTGCACAAATCGCTGAAAGCTTTCGGCCATCCGCCGACCTTCGAGCAACAGTCGCAATTGATCGTGCTCCAGCAACAATTTGAAGCGGCGGAACAGGCCTTGGCGCAACTGGAAAGCAACGCCCCGGCAGTTGCGGCACCAGCCCCCGCGAAAGATGCCGACCTGAAACGCGCGAAAATCCAGTTGGCGATGCGCCGCGCCGAGCTGAAAAAAGCGCAAACCGCCGAAGCATCACCGGAGCAGATCGCCACACTGGAACACGCACTGCGCGACGCCGAACAAGCGTTGCACGACGCCGAAGCCACAAGCGATCAACCAGTGCCTGACTTGGTGCGCGTCGAAAAACGCCCGATCGACAGCCAGCTTCGCCAACTAAAAACCGAATTGGCCTACGCCCGCGCCGACCTCAACAAACTCGAACGCCGCGCCGACACGCCCGACGACATCCTCGACAAGGCCCGCGCCCGCCTGCAAACCGCCGAGCGCCAGGTGCAAGACCATGTCGCCCTTTGAGGCACCGGACGAGCGCCTGCAACAAGCGATGAAGCTTGTGCTGCTGGCCCTGCTGCCGGGGCTGCTGGCGTTGTTCTGGTTGTACGGATGGGGTGTGTTGATCAACCTGATTCTGGCTGTTACCACCGCTTTGATTGTCGAGGCGATTGTTACTCGACTGCGCCGTCAACCCTTACCGCCGACGCTAAGTGATGGCAGCGCGATTGTCAGTGCCACATTGCTCGCTGCCGCCCTGCCGCCCTATTGCCCGTGGTGGCTGACGGTGACGGCGGTGGCTGCGGGTTTGCTGTTCGGCAAGCATTTGTACGGCGGTGTCGGCAAAAATCCGTTCAATCCGGCGATGCTCGGTTTTGTTTTGGCGATGGTGATGTTTGCGCAGCCGATGACTCATTGGCCCGCCCATGGCCTGGATCTCACGACAAGCTTTCAACAGGTATTCAACATCGGTCAGGCGCCGGATGCCTGGGTGCAGGCCACCGCACTGGACAGTCTGCGCATCAACAAAAGCCTGACCATGGATGAGCTGTTCGCCAGTGATTCGGCCTTCGGGCGTTTCGGCGGTCGCGGCGTGGAATGGGTGAATCTGGCGTTTTTCGCCGGCGGGCTGTTTTTGCTGCAGCGGCGAGTGATCGCCTGGCACGCGCCGGTCGGCATGCTCGCCAGCCTTTTTGTGATCAGCCTGCTGTGCTGGAACGGATCGGGATCGGACTCCCATGGATCGCCGCTATTTCACCTGCTCAGCGGCGCGACCATGCTCGGTGCGTTCTTCATCATCACCGAGCCGGTCTCGGGTGCCAGAACGGCGCTTGCCAGATTGCTGTTTGGCGTCGGCGTCGGCCTTCTGACCTATCTGATTCGCACGTGGGGCGGTTACCCGGATGGCGTCGCGTTTGCCGTTTTGTTGATGAACCTTTGCGTGCCGGCGCTGGAACGGTTTGCCGCTAGCCGTCAGCCACAGGTGAGCCCATGAACCGCACGGGCAGCGCATTGACGTTATTGCTGTTGGCGATGGTCGGCATCGGCACGACGTATCTGCTGCAACGCAACAGTGCACCGCAGATTGCTGCCGAACAACTTTTGGCCGACAACCGCAAACTGCTCGACGTGCTGCCCACTGACAGCTACGACAACCAACCGCTGGAACAGCCGCTTCCGCTGACCGATACGGGGCTGAGCCACAGCACGCTTACAGCGGGTTACCGTGCAACCAGGAATGGCCAGACCGTTGCAGTGTTGCTGCGCAATCAGACCGAGGGTTACGCCGCTGCCATCGAATTGCTGATCGCCATCGATACCAACGGCAAATTGCTCGGCGTGAAAACCCTCAAGCAAAACGAAACCCCGGCGCTCGGCGGGCCCATTGGCGATTGGCCGAACCACTGGCTTCAGTTATTCACCGGCAAATCACGCGGCGAACCGAATGACGCTGGCTGGGCATTGAAAAAAGATCAGGGGCAATTCGACCAAATGGCTGGGGCGACCATTACTTCCCGCGCAGCCATCAACGCGATCCACGATGCATTGCGCTACTTTGACGAGCATCGAAGCGCATTGCTGGGGAGCGCACCATGAGCCTGACCAACTCGCTGATGCTGGTGCTATTGCTGGGCACCACCGTTTCTTTGGCCGGTGCGTTGGGCACGATGTTGATGTTCGTCGCAGTGGTCGGCATTTATGCTTTGGGCATGTCACCACTGCGTTCGCGCCTGACAGATGGAAGTGCCTTGCTGGCCGGTGTGTTGCTTGCTGCAACGTTGGCCAGTTGTGCCGATCTGTTGGCGCAACGCTGGTTCCTGGCGTGGCATCAGTCGTTCGGCCTTTATGGCGGATTGATCGCCTTGCAGTGCGTGGTGCTCGAGCGCAACGGCTTCTTCCGCCAACCGCTGGCGCAGCGCTTCAAGCTTTGCGCATTGTTTGGCGGTTTGATGCTGGTGCTCGCCGCGCTGCGTGAACTCATCGGGCAGGGAAGCCTTGGCCGTGGGTTGTCCGCGCATGGCTCAGGTCTTGTTTTATTCGGCGAAGGGCTGCATCTGGCAACCCTGGTGCCTGGCGCCTTTATTGTATTGGGGCTGCTGCTCGCGGCCCGTCAGGGGTGGACGCGCCCGAACTCTATTTCCAAGGAAACGCATCGCCCATGAATGCTGCAAAACGTCTTGAGATCTTTCGCCGACTGCATGAAGACAATCCCGAGCCGAAGACAGAACTGGCCTACTCCTCGCCCTTCGAACTGCTGATTGCGGTGATTCTTTCGGCGCAGTCAACCGACGTCGGCGTCAACAAGGCCACGGCGAAACTGTTCCCGATCGCCAATACGCCCGCCGCCATTCATGCCTTGGGCGTCGAAGGCCTGTCCGAATACATCAAGACCATCGGCCTCTACAACAGCAAAGCGAAAAACGTCATCGAGACCTGCCGCATGCTGGTCGAACTCCATGGCAGTGAAGTCCCGCAGACCCGCGAAGAGCTCGAAGCCCTGCCCGGCGTTGGCCGTAAAACCGCCAACGTGGTGCTCAACACCGCGTTTCGCCAATTGACCATGGCCGTCGACACGCACATTTTCCGCGTCAGCAACCGCACCGGCATCGCCCCCGGCAAAAATGTGGTTGAGGTGGAAAAGAAGCTGATGAAATTTGTACCCAAGGAATTCCTGCTCGATTCCCATCACTGGCTGATTCTTCACGGACGCTATGTGTGTCTTGCCCGCAAGCCGCGCTGTGGCAGCTGTCGGATTGAAGACTTGTGCGAATACAAAGCCAAAACGTCCGACGATTGACTGGCTATTAGGTTTATCGATTCGTCGATTGAAAAAATCTTTTTTACCCGCCGCAGGATTGTCGATATAAGGAGCGCCAAAGGCCCCTCTTAGCCTGGAGTTAACCTATGAGTACCAGCAAAGAGCAACTGGAAGAAGCTGACGAAGATTTTGTAGCCGCGGACGCTGATGATGCCGAACCGGTCGTCGAGGTCGCCAAGACCAATCTGAGTAAACGCCGCACCATCGATAACCTGCTGGAGGAGCGCCGACTGCAAAAGCAATTGGCCGAGTACGATTTTGATGACTGACACTTGAAAGCCTCCCGAAACGGAGGCTTTTTACTTTCTACTGGTCGCTGAATTCGATCGCCCATGATTACGTCAGCGTTGGTCATGCTCAGACCAGTCCGTTGCGTTGCGCCAGCTCGATGAGGTCAACCAGTGAGCGGGCATTGAGTTTCAGCAATAAACGGGTCTTGTACGTACTGACCGTTTTATTGCTCAAAAACATGCCGTCGGCGATCTCCTTGTTGGTTTTGCCCCGCGCCAACTGTTGCAACACCATCATCTCTCGTCCTGAAAGGCGATCGACCATATCGGCTTCACTGGCATTGCCAAGACTTGTACGCACGGTATGCAGCGCTTGATTCGGAAAATAACTGTAACCGGAGAGTACGGCTTTGATCGCGCTGAGCAACTCCGTCAGATCCTGTTGTTTACACACATAACCCGCCGCGCCCGACTGCATGCAACGCATGGAGAAGTGTCCGGGGGCCTGTGAAGTCAGCACCAGAACCTTCATCGGCATGGCCACCGAACTCAAGCGCGCAATAACTTCCAGGCCGTCCAGTTTTGGAATTCCAATATCCAGAATCACGATATCCGGCATTTGTTCGCGCGCCAGTTGCAATGCATCGACACCATTATCGGTTTCAGCAATCACTTCGTAGCCATGACGCTCCATCAGCATACGTACCGCAAGACGAATGACGGGGTGATTCGGGGCCTATCAAACGCTAGGAATTAAACAGCTTTAAAACAAAGAGTTAAAAGACACCAGTAGAGCTATAGCTTGCCTAGCGCTTTTGTCCTGTTGCTAGGATGGAGTTCGATGCCTGATGCATATCTGCTCTCATGACGCACTCTCTACCCACTCGATCTAATCGTTAGCCCCCCACGTCGATGGAAACATAAGTCTACACACGTGAGGACTTTATCCCCTAGAGCGGGGATGGGCGACGGCAGTTAGTACTTGACAGAAGCGTTTTCTTGATTATTGAAGTGTCCACATTCCATAGATCGTGGACAGACATAAAAAATCGAGTGCGAGAAGTCAACGCTTTTGCGGTCTTCCAGGTTAATGTTTTCAGCAAGCAGAAGCAGTCGCTGAAAATAATGAAATACTTGGGTACCGAGCTTCAAATATCTGTAGTTGGTGTCGCACCGGCGATCTGCCGATCGCGCCATACTGGTTGCTCGCAGCAGTCTATCAACATCTCGACACCCGACTCTATACTCCTCCTACTGAAGGGGATGTAGATGCAGCCAGTTTTATGCAGAATAATGAGATTCCTTATCAACATCATCACTAGATGAGTAGTAAGTTTGAAGAAGGATGTAGCGCGCAAGGCCTTCGTACAGTCAACAGCTGGCCAGATACCAGTCCTATCGACTTCTTCCCTACATGAACCTAGATGATGGTCGACATAAAGCACTAGCGGCAAATTGCCTGTGAAGAACACTTTCTGATGATGCGTGTAAGTATCGCGATGCCGCTCGGCAATCTACGTCGTGCCCTAGGCAGGAGCCGTATTGGTAAACCCGCACGTATCCCGTACACATCTTTTTTCTGAGCAGGCATCTTTGTTCATAACGGGCAGGCTTAGTCTTCCTTGGTTAAAGAAGTCTAGCGCCTGCCGATCAGAATTAGAAAATTATGGTTACTGAGTGAGCAGTTGGCCCCCGCATGGAAAACGAAAGCTTGAAACTCACGTCGACATTAGTTTTTAAGCCTTCACTTGGCAAATTTTCAAATTTGGCACTATGAGCAAAAATGCTGTCGTTCAACTCTGCACACCTAATGAAGCAAAAGCTGACATGTTCTTGTGAAATTGTGCCTCGGTAAACTATATCTTGCCCGTCAGGGCCGACAGTTTTTCCGTGCAGCGCGTTCTTTTGCCATGGAGACATACGAGCTTTCTTAAGAAATGCGAATGTTTCCTTCGATTTTCCGCGGTCTCCATGGAGGTACTGATGCCTCGCGTACCAAAATTGAGCATCATAATTCGCATCAGATGGAGAAAAACTTCGCTTAAGATGGTGTTCAATTTCTATATTTTTATGATCGTCATTGAAGCTTATTAGATGCTTCGCAAGTTCAAGATGAAGGGGTTTACTATTCGGGTTATGCACCAAACCAGTCCTCAAGATCTTCTCTGCATCTTCAGAATCTTCAACTGTTAGACGTTGTCGAGCGAGTCGAATAGTAACAAACTCACTAGAATTATTGCTTCTGTACGCCTCCTCAAGAATTTTCTTTGCGCGTCCGCTATCTTGCAATTTAAGCGCGAGATTTTCTTGCCGGGTTAAAAGATACTCATCACTCGGAAACTTCTGAAGCCCATTATAAATTGTAGCCTCGATTTTTTTCACCAGTTCGATGAAAGCCCGATTAGTGAGCTCGTCAGAGCTATCATCGCTGATTGCATTAATACGATCTTCAAGCTCATCAAGCTGAAGCTCGGCTAGGCCATTATATGCGCGCGAGTCCTTATTGCCTGTGACAAGTCTATCGAAAATTATACGTGCCTCAGTTCGGTATTTCTCAATCTCCAAAATAGCCCGGGATTCGCGAGCAAGCTTTTTATATATCATAGCTTTTGTATGCAGAATGGCTCTGTCGGTTCGACCTTCGGTAAGCGATTTTTCAGCGGTTAAAATTATGCTCAACGCAGCTTTTGTATCGCATCCTGCATGATTTAGTTCATAGACAGCTTTTTGATGAAGAATATAATGCATGCTGGCGCCAGTCCTGCTGGCCGCATCGTAAATTTTATTTGCAAGAGCTTTATCACCGAAAATCTCAGCCAACTGCTTGCCTTTAATGAGGTGAGAAAAAGCTTCACTATCGGCGGAATACTCTAAGTTAAGGTGCTCCAGCACTCTGATTATCTGATCAGCTTTTTCATTAGGTGTCTTCAGAGCATGCTCGAAAACAAACTTTGCGATCAGCGAATGTCGGGCTTTGAATGCGTAATCTCGGGACTCATAGTCCATGTATACTTTAACAACATGTTCAAGCGGCGCAAAAAACCTACTCCTAAATTGCTCTATTCCTATTCCTGATATTCTCGAAATCAGTCCTACCCTTACAGGCACGTCCAACCTATTGAGAGTACACACATCCATGTAGAGGATTTGTGCTTCCACAGGAACTACCCGAGAATATTCATGAAGAACTATTTCTTCAAAAGGTTTTCCAGAGGTCGCCTCGTGCAATGCAACAAGCAGTTGACGGTCCGCACTTAAGTTAAAGTGAGTTCTTATATCATCGATATTGTTGTTCTTAAAGTTACCTAGACAGTTGTGCTTTTGCAGCTTATCAATTAGCTCGGTTATTTCTAAGTCTGTGAGGGTGGAAAGCTCATACTCTGATGTCACAAATTGGTCAAGGTCATCACCAAACTGATTCCATTCGTTATTCCTTGCAGAAGTAAGAATAGAAATGTTTGCTGGCTCATACTCGAAGGCGCGATAAAGCTTTGATAAATCATCGGCACTCGCAATAGCATCATCTAAAATAAAGATCAGCTTCGATTCGCATTTTAGTGCAAGCTCTTTGATCAAAGTCGGTCTTAGTACCGCTCCTTCTCGTAGTCTTACGACAGTTGCACCTAAGTCATGGGCGGCATACCAAGCCACACGCTTCAACACCGTGCTCTTTCCACTGCCGGCATAGCCCTTAACTAAGAACGTGTTTACTCCCTCTATAGCATTGTCAATGATAGAGTCGATAATCACTTGATCACTGACTCTACGTTTTATATCTAAGTTTTGAAGTATCCCACCCCAATCCGAGTCTAATCCACGATAAAAGTCAATTGGCTTAACTCCTGCGCCTGATAGGCCTGGATATACATGCTCGAGCTCAGTATTGAGATAAGTTTGCAATTGCTCCGACAAAGCTACCTGGGGCTTTAGATGTTTGAAAATCGGACTTAAATCGGATATTGCGAGCTTGGCTAAAATCCGTTTTTGTTTGTCAATTTTGACATTTAAAAAGTTGATAAAATCTTCAAACGTAGCTTTTATAGGATCGACACGCTGTCCAGCCCACATCTTCATATCATATTTACCGAGGCCTGGATCAACAAGCATGTAAGTGGGCCTATGTATTCCCATGTCGGATAGGTCAAACATAATCTGTTGTATGTTTGGGTCGCTAAGCTGATAACCGCAAAAAATAATAGGGTGTTCGCGGCCAAAATCGGAAAGATGTCTAAAAAGTCGCGTTCGATTCTTTTTATGCTTAGCGTATTCTTCGCTTGCCAAAATCAGAGGAAGATCTTGATCATTTATTGTATTTATGCAGCCATGGAGCTTAAAGTAAGGAAGAAAGTTTATATCACTCATTACTTCGCTAAAATTGTCGCCGTCGCGAATTATAGGCGCCAATTCTTGCATCCGGGCACTAGAGTTGGCATAAGCTCGCTCAATGACCAAATCGTAGTTTGTGGTAAATATGGAGTGCCATCTGAATGTTGGAATGAGCTTATGGAAATCAGAGGGGTATAAGGGATAGAACTTCTTCTTAATGAATTGTTGCACCTCTGGGAGGCCTGCCTCGTGTTTCGCGTAGTCTGCGACTTGGACAAGCGATTTTTGTTTTTCCTCGCCTCCAAGAAATTGATCAGAAATCGCATCCCGGAGACCAAATCCTGATAGAGGAAGCTCATTTTGCAGGCCTTTTGAGCCATAAGCTGCCCCAGCTCCCAGGAACAGAATCGCTTTACCTTGGGCGATTTTCTCCAAAATCCACGGCTTCACCATGTCATCCATCACAGCTCTCCAGGGTAGTGCATTGTGATGCCCAGAATGCCATCATTGGCCAGAGCATTGCAAAGCCCTCGAAAAAGCGGAAACGTTTTACTAACAGCTAAACTCAAGGAAGGGCAGACTAAGATGCTGCCTTCAGTTGCAGGATTAGCCGCCGAAGTGTCATTTGGTGGATCTCGGCTGGCGTTCACAAATGAGTCCCAATATTAGTATAAGCGGACTATGATGTTTTGATTTGTCAACAGCGGGAGTTCATGGATGCAACAGCCAAACCCAGTAGTTTTAATAGTTAATGGCCACAAGGTCGAGTATGCTAAAACCTCTGAGGTCGAGGAGTATTTATACGCTCAAGAGCAAAACTGGAAATGGCTTAATAAACTTCCCGATCAGTATAGAGAGAATGGAACTGCTCTTTACTTGGCGTACTTTCTTAACCGCATTAGCTCCGTCCGAGAAGAACTAGCGTCAGGTGCAAAGAGAGTTAAGCTCGGCAGTGAGAAAATGCCATACACCTCATTTGATAGTGATGAAGGTTATTTGATCTTAAAAACCAAGGACGAGTATGGGTCAGTTACCGCTGCTCTGACGCTTCTTTTCATGAACAAATTTACACGAGGCACTATGTATCGTGATGGTATGGTGAGAGAGTTTGCGGAAGATCCCAGGTTGGTATTTGAAAGGTCTGTTGCAATTCAAATCGGATTATCACTGCAGGAATTCTCTGCACTAGTTGCTGATGCGCGCTCATCTGTCGTGCGCCTAACAGTTGAAAGATTTGTTTCACATGCCGAACTTGCGACCGATGCAGTAAATCAGTATGTGACAGAAATTGCTGATAAGACTGATTCTTTAGAGGAGCGGGCTGATAGAGTTGTGAACTCGATTACCGCGGCTTACCATAAGCGCAAAAAGAACTATATTAATTTCGCTTCGAAATCCCGTTTAGCTGCAAAAAATGCAGTTGAGGAAGTTAAAACAACTTTGGCATCGGCTAAATCTGCATACCATGATCAAGTCGATTTAGATGCTTCTGTACAATATTGGAGTGTTCGGAAGACTAATCACTCCAAGTATAAAATTTATTGGTTTTTGGCTGTTGTTCTGAGTATGGTTTTGACATTTGGATCGGTGGTTTCTTATTACGGGCTAGGTGGTGCTTCTGGGGTGCCAGAGCTATTCAGCCAGGTGAGTTCTGAGGGGGCACATGCTACAGCTAGTGCCAATGGTGAACAGAAAATCCTGGCGGGAAAATCACGTTCCGAGCTGGCATTGGCGGTTGCTGATTTGGCAGGCGCAGCTTTGTTGATTACCCTTCTCGGGATATTGATCAGAATATCTCTCAGACAGTTTAATACACATTCGCATTTGGCTCTCGAGGCGGAAGAACGAATAACCTTTACGAAGACTTACCTCGCGCTACTCAACGAAGGAAAGTTAAAATCTGAGGAGGATAGGCGTTTGGTTTTGGAAAGTCTCTTTCGCACCACCAAGTCTGGAGGGGTAGATGAAATCCCCTTTGCAAGTCCAGTCGAGTTGATTTTGAAGACTATTAGCGATAAAAAAGTTTAGTATCCCATACCTTGATAAGGGGCTTGCGAAGATGTCGTCATGCCCTTTATTTTCGTCGTAAAAATTTCTTAATTAACGCATGCGATCATGAATGAATAGACCGGAATTCCTACTCTATATGTGTTATCAAGCAACAGAAGCCTGCCTACAAAGTGGCCTTAGACTTAGCCTCCTAGCTATACCGAGCGCAAACGGGCAAGCAATAACACGCCTTTGATCAACTCAAGCAGTTCGGTCGAGTACTCGAGTGTTCTAATGTAAATTGTACGGCAAGGGTATCATTGCAGCCGCCACAGCATTTTAATTATTATCGTATCTTGCCGAAAGTAAGGCAGTAAGAAGCAACGGCGAATGCTCCCGGTTTATTGTTCTTACGATGCTGCTAATCTTTAGCATTCTAAACGGGTAGCGGACAGCCCGCCGGCCTTGGAGCGTCGAATTTATAAAGTTTGTTGTCTTACGCTCGCGAGGCGTGAGCCCTGCTGCTGGATGGTGGCAGCGAGTAGAATTTGCATAAACATTGAATTCTCATCTAATCATTATTTTTTCCATATCTGCGTGTCGGGCACATAAAGTGCCTTAATATTTCTGCGCAAGGGATACGTACCTTATAGAAAGGCTCCCTGAATATTACGTAGTTTATAAGTATAAAAATAATTTATGTGGTTTTTCCCGAAATATTAAGGCCTTTGCATCTTCAGTGGTATACGCAAGGGCACGATTCACGCCGCCCAGGTTTCAGCAGGGAAATGAGTAGGGGTGGCGAAACCCACACAATTATGCAAGCGTTTTGCCTGAGGCCTCTATAGGTATAGGAATGTCTAAGAAAGGAATATTTTTTGAAATTCAGATGAAAGACTCGGCAATCGATCGTACTTTTTTTAGCTAGAGATCACTTTGACCTATTCTTGAACAGCAGAAATCAATCATAGGCGTTTGACGATCTTAAGCACGCATGCGTTCGGCAATACGGGCTAAGGGCAGTCGGGGGGGGGGGGGATATGGAGCTTTGGTGGGCTACTGAAGATCTTGAAATTGCTGGTCGTCGGTATCCAGGCTTTCCAATCTTACTTTGGGACACGATGGAGAGTTGCGTCCCAGCCAATGCTTTCTTTCGCTATTACCTGCTGCGCGGAGTTATTGGTTCAAAGAAGTCATGGGCAAGCACTGGCCGGGCGCTGTACGACTTTTTCAGTTTCCTCTTGGCGCATGACCTTGACTGGCGGAACGTAGATCGTGGTGAGGCCAAAAGCTTGGTAGCAGCCTACCGCGACTACTGCCTTGTGGAGTGCAAGCTGTCACGATCAACTACCCGTCAACGGCTGCTCTATGTGTGCAAATTTTACGAATATGCACAGAAGCAAGAGTGGGTGAGTAGGCTGCCGTTTGGTTATGAGGAACGGTCGGTTAGGCGCGAGCCTGGCTTTCTTTCTCACGTCGACGCGAGCGGTGGCAAGTCCATGGCAAACGACATAATGCCGCGTCAGCATGGCACGCTGCCGAAGTTCCTGAGCATGGCCGATATCAAAGTATTGCTGGCAATGGCGGAAAATCCTCACCACCGAATGATTATTCGATTTGGGCTTCAGACGGGATTGCGTCGGGAGGAGATCGCCTCTTTTCCACTTGCGTACATTTTAGATTCGGACAAGGCCAATAGTCCCGAACGAAACATTCGGATTCGGCTGGATCCTAATGATGGCCATGGCATGCTGACAAAGGGCAGCAAACCACGCGATATCTACATCAGTCGGCGCTTCGTAGATGACTTGCGTCGTTATGCGGTGCAGATCCGGGGTGAGCGATCTTCATTAAGCGATACAAAACACAAGCCGCTGTTCTTAAATCAGTTCGGCGCGCCCTTCGCCGATGATGGTAAGCGAATAGAGCGAATCGTCCGAGAAATAGGCAAACGAGCAGGTATAAAAGTACATCCGCACATGCTTCGACACACCTATGCCACACATACATTGGTGGCACTTCAGCGCACCCGCAGCACCGTAGAGCCGCTCGTGTTCTTGCAGCGTCAGCTTGGTCATCGCTCGATCCATACAACAATGGTGTACCTGCACCTGATTAACGAGCTCGCCGATGACGCGGTGCTGGCCTATGACAGTGAGTTGAACGACTTGGGAGTTGCTTGATGGGTAAGCGCAAGGTGTTCCATCGGTCTGATCTCAACATCCCAGAGGTCGAGCATATTTACGACGGAGCAGGTCGTATCTTGGTTCTTCCAGATAGGATGCCGCCCATCAAGACCACAGTCGCTTTTGGGCGCAATGCCACAGCTTACCGAGGCTTTGACTTCGTAAGATGGTACGGAGTAGGAATTGATCCGATTACCTATGCATGCCAGCGCCAAATCGAACGGTTTTTAGCCGGGCAGGATGGAGAGATAGAGGCCAGCAGCATTGCTACTTATTGTCGCGGTGGTTTGCGAGACTTCCTTGATTACTTAGTCCTGAGTGCAACCGCCCTCATGCGGGAGCTGACCCTTGCCGACATTGACCGCTCGATAATCGACGGTTTCCTCGGCCACCTCGGCCGCCTGAAGTTAAGCACGGTAAGCCAGAAGAACCGTTACAACAATATGAAGAGTGTTCTTTACCCGCTTGGCCAGAGGGGGCTAATTTGCTTAATCACCGCAGGTGACTTGGCCACCTTTCCACGCAACCCATTTCCGAACTCGAACCGTAAGTCTTGTGGCGAAAAACCGTTAACACGACATCAGCGACAGGCGTTCGCAGCGGGGATCAAGCAGGCTGTCATGCCGATCTGGCGTGATGACGCTAAGGTAACCGGCGGGTTGCTAGCTTGCGCGCTCCTGATAGTGGCACTCCACACAGGACGAAATACCACACCGCTGTTGGAGATGGAGCGCGATTGTCTGCGCGCTCATCCCAAGGACAACATGACCTTCTTAGTTTTGTGGAAGCGGCGCGGGCACAACACCAGCAAAGTAGTCATCCGTACAGACAGTCCGATTGAGCGTTTGCAGGAGTCCACACCAACCGTAAAGACCAATGTCGAGCGTTTAATTCGCCGGGTACTGGCCATCACCGAACCATTGCGTGTGCAAGCTCCAAGCAACATAAAGGAGCGCGTGTGGCTGCACCGCGCGCCATCTGGTCCAACTGCTGGCCAAGTCGTGGTGATGACCAATAACACTCTGGAGAGAGCAATCAAAATGATTGTGGCGGAACATCAGCTCTTCGATTCCGACGGTCAGCCAATGCGAATTAACGTTTCGCGCCTGCGCAAAACGTTCGCCAACCGTATATTCGAGCTATTGGACGATGACTTGGCGACGACGGCGATTACTCTCGGCAATACCCCAAAGGTAGCAGAGCAGCACTATTTGGTGCCCGCCGAAAATGCGAAACGCAATTGGCAGTTCATGGGGGAAATCCTGGTGCAGGAACTCATGAACCGCACTATCGGTACAACCTACACCACCACTCCGGTGGGGCTCTGTAGTGACCCGAAGAACGGACAGTACGCACCAAAACAAGCGGGAGCAGTGTGCTTTTCGTTCCTCAACTGCCTACGCTGTAAGCACTATGCGGTCACGACTGAAGACTTGTACAAAGTATACAGTTTCTATTTCCGCGTATTTGCTGAGCGCGCGCGCATGGACAAGCGCCGCTGGGCCCGAGAATACGCACATATTCCTCGACTGATTGACGACTACATTGTGGCGGAAGGGCTGCGACGTGGGGCCTTCAAGCCAGCAGCCGTCGAAGCCGCACGTCAGCGCGCGCGCGTTGATCCCCATCCTTTTTGGTCGGCCGATGTTGTGGAAGTACTGGACGTTTTTGCATGACTAAAGACACCACAACGCAGCCTTGGCCAAGCTCCGAGTTATTGCCGGCTGAAGTCCGCGGTTTACCGGTGAGCGAACGCGACTCACTGATCGTGAGTGCCATCCAGGTTGAGGGGCAGTGGGTCATCCTAAGCCGATACGGAGACAACATCTGGCAGCTCGACGGCTTTACCAGCAATACGTCAGACAGTCGCAGGCGAGTGGATTTCACCCGCTTGCCGGTTCAATTCCAGGCGGTGATGAAAGCCGTTCTCTATCGCTACCTACGGCGCGGCCGTGCGGGAATGGGGCGGCCGAGAGGCAGCACCCTACACAAATTTTTCGTATGCGCGCGCCCTTTCCTAAAACATTTGGAAACCCTCAATATTGGACATTTGGGCGCAGTGACCCCAATCGCCTGCATGAGCTATGTAGAAGTATGCCGAGCGCACAGGCAAACGCGCCGAAGCCACGGCAAACCGCTGTCGTCGGGAGGCCTTTGGGATCGTTTCAGTATCGTTGAGGCGCTATATGAGCTGAGCCAATACACCGACGATCCGATATCACAGCATCCTTGGCCCGATACCTCGGCATTGGCAATGGCCGGGCTGACGGGAAGTGTTTCGTATCGTAGCCAATACAGCAAAACACGACTGATGCCGGATGACGTGTTCTGCACAATTTTCGGAAGGGCTTACGAGCAAGTTCAGCAAGGAAAAGCTCTGCTCGATCTACGTGATGCTCTAGCGGCTATCGCTGTTCGTAGAAAAGGGCAACATCCTCACACGATCTATATTGCCAAATCCCGTTATCTCTCCGACCTTAATTTCGAGGGCGGAATGAGGGCCTTCAATAAGTCGATCCTTGATTTACGCACCGCTTGCTATGTCGTACTCGCTAGCACCTCCGGTTGCCGCAACCATGAGCTGGCAAACCTTCAATCGGGTGCGCATCGCCGTACCGGAGACGACCAAGGTACGCGCTACCACTGGATACGCTCTATATCCGAAAAAACCGACACCGGGGTTCATGACTGGATGATACCGGAAGCTGCCGTGCGAGCATTGCGTCTGATGGAGCGCTGGGCTGAGCCTTACCAGACTGCGATTGCTGCCGAGATCACTGTTCGGCGAAAGCTCAATCCTCACGATCCGGAAATATCTAAAGCGCAGCAGCACCGCTATTCATTATTTCTCGGGGAAAGCCAAGCCAAGGGCAATCAGGTTCGCACCCTGTCAAACGCTTCATGGGATGCCAACCTTAAATTATTCGCTAAAGACCTCGGATTAGACTGGGCCCTTGCCACCCACCAGTTCCGCCGGAAGTTCGCTAATTACGTAGCACATAGCCGATTCGGCGACCTTCGCTACCTACGTGAGCACTTCGCCCATTGGACAATAGACATGTCATTGGGCTACGCCATTGATCGGGATTGGGGGCAGCACTTCGACATCGATCTGTACAACGATATTCATTCAGAACTCGAGGGCATTAAGCAAGGCGTCGTTGGCAATTGGCTAGGTGATACCCCCTTATCAGGTGGCTATGGCTATGCGATCAAGCGCTGGCAGCGCGATCCATCTAACCTCGCCATTTTTAAGTCTCATAGCGCAATGGTGAACTCAATAGCCGAGAGCACCTCAATCCGCAGCAACGGTCACGCCTGGTGCACTGCCGATGACAATCGCTGTATTGGCAATACGTTGGAACGAACGCGCTGCAGTGGCTGCAACAATGCGGTCATCGGTCCCAGCCACGCTCCCATCTACCGACATCTCTACGAAAGCTTAAAAGGTTTGCTGAATTGCCCCGACATTAGTGACGGTGGTCGTCAGCGGGTTTTGCGCAATCTGGGACGCTGCCGAGACGTGCTCGAGCAACTTGGATACGATCCGGAGTCGAACGCATCATGATTAGTAAACGCAAGCCATCGGAAGCACGCGAGAGGGACCTACAGCTCGCGCTAACCCGCATTCAGCGTGGGCGTGCACACACAGGAGAAACAAAGGTCACCATCGCTGCCGTGGCACGCGAGGCCGGCGTTTCTACCGCGCTGATTCACAACCACTACCCCAACATTGCCGAGGCGATCCGCGAAGCTCAGGGGCGCTCCAGCCGCATCCAACGGGATTTAAAAGAACAGGATCTTAGTAAAGAGCGTGAGAAGAACCGCGTACTTCGAGAAGAGATCAAAACACTGCGCAACAAGGTTGCTAGCCTCGCCTCCATTAACGAAGTTTTGATAGCGGAAAACTCCGCTTTAAAAGGCAAACACAGAGAGTTTAACGTGGTCGATCTAGTAAAGAAATAGTGCCTACAACTGTTAAAACCAGCAACTTATTGAATCAACTCAAGAAAAACAAAACTAACTGTTAACTAGGGTCCGGAATGTGTGATCATCCACGATCAGCACTTTATTCATGGGCAGGTCCAATTTCGCTGTTCGATTTTTAGAGCCCGCACAATAGCCTAGTCAATTCACTCGTGGCACAGCGCAGTTCTCTTGCACTTGCAGCGCAAGACATTCCCTACAACCAATGAGGATTATTCCTACAAGAAATACACTTGCTGCTATCGAATGGGCTGTACGTGCATTCTTCACTTCATTCAGGCGCGTCTTAACCTACTGATATTTTTAGTACAAAATTTTCATACAGATCCGTTGCCTGCCCGAAAAATACGCCGCCGCCCAAGCCATTGGGCATGCGGATACAGCTCTGAAAAGCTGCTTGCTCTCGCGCTTCAGAGAATATCGGCAACTAACTTCGCTTTGCAAAAAATCTGAAACAAGACACTTCTACCCACACGGCAATTTTTAATATAAACATTAAAGCCGCAAAACTTTAACCACACACTTAATCAAATCAGCGATCTCAAAATCAATAGAGCCAACACCATGCGGAACTTTAAAAAGAAAATCTCCAACCCAATGACGGTTATCGCGATCTTCGCGTTTATTTCGGAAACTTCCGCAGCGGTATCACTACCCTTTCTGGATAACAACGAACGTGAAATTTACATATGGTTTTTAATCAGCTTTCCGTTTTATTTGTTGTTTTTGTTTTTTATCACCTTGAACTTCAACTACCGATCGCTTTACGCGCCGTCTGACTTCGACAAGGATGATAACTTTCTGAAAGCGTTTGAAGACCTTAGATCCGGCGACCATCAACTCGATCCTCTTTCGAAAACGTCCGAGCGTACCGGCAACGTACCCGATCCACCCACTCCCAGCGATTGGGCGACGCCGCCGTGGATCGAACATCACGTGCAGTTGCCCAAACCCATGAACGCGCTGCGGGTTATTGATGTACGACCGATGAACAGCAAGGCGCAATTCGATCAGTTGCAGGCAAGTCTGACAGTCACCAGTAGGCTATCGGTAAGGTTCATGGTGTTTCTGACTGATCCGGTGTCAGACGCATTACTCAAGCAAATAAGGCTCAGCCCCGGCAAACAGACAAAAAAAGGCACAGCGAACACGCTCTACATCGCCTACAACGTCAGCCAGCAGATCACGACAATTTTGAGAGGGGATTAAAAGGCGGGCGAATATCGTGAAGAACACAGATAACGCAAAAAGCAGGAAGGATTTGAACAGTGGCAGCCTTGTCGCGATGACAAGGCTGCCCTTTCATTCCAGGCCCGAGGGGCTTAGAACAGCTTGCGGCCCTTGTTGGCAGCAATACGCATGCGCAGCGCGTTGAGCTTGATGAAGCCCGCCGCGTCGGCCTGGTTGTAAGCACCGCCGTCTTCTTCGAAGGTTGCGATGTTGGCATCGAACAGCGAATCGTCGGACTTGCGGCCAGTGACGATCACGTTGCCTTTGTACAACTTCAGACGCACAACACCATTCACGTTGACCTGCGACGCGTCGATCATCTGTTGCAGCATCAGACGCTCAGGGCTCCACCAGTAACCGGTGTAGATCAGGCTGGCGTACTTCGGCATCAACTCGTCTTTGAGGTGAGCGACTTCGCGATCCAGGGTGATCGATTCGATGGCGCGGTGAGCGCGCAGCATGATGGTGCCGCCCGGGGTTTCGTAGCAGCCACGGGATTTCATGCCGACGTAACGGTTTTCAACGATGTCGAGACGACCGATGCCGTGCTCGCCGCCGATCTTGTTCAGCGTTGCCAGAACAGTGGCCGGGGTCATTTCGACGCCGTCCAGCGCAACGATGTCGCCGTTACGGTAAGTCAGTTCCAGATACTGCGGTTTATCAGGAGCGTTCTCCGGGGAGACGGTCCATTTCCACATGTCTTCTTCGTGCTCGGTCCAAGTGTCTTCCAGCACGCCGCCTTCATAGGAGATGTGCAGCAGGTTGGCGTCCATCGAGTACGGAGATTTCTTCTTGCCGTGACGCTCGATCGGGATCGCGTGCTTCTCGGCGTAGTCCATCAGCTTCTCGCGGGACAGCAGATCCCACTCACGCCAAGGGGCAATCACTTTTACGCCCGGCTTGAGTGCGTAGGCACCCAGTTCGAAACGCACCTGGTCGTTGCCCTTGCCGGTGGCGCCATGGGAAATGGCGTCAGCGCCGGTTTCGTTGGCGATTTCGATCAGACGTTTGGCGATCAGCGGACGTGCGATGGAGGTACCCAGCAGGTACTCACCTTCGTAAACGGTGTTGGCGCGGAACATCGGGAACACGAAATCACGCACGAATTCTTCGCGCAGATCGTCGATGTAGATTTCTTTGACGCCCATGGCCTGAGCCTTGGCGCGGGCCGGCTCGACCTCTTCGCCTTGACCGAGATCAGCGGTGAAAGTCACCACTTCACAGTTATAAGTATCCTGCAGCCACTTGAGGATCACCGAAGTGTCCAGGCCGCCGGAATACGCCAGAACGACCTTGTTTACGTCCGCCATGCCATCACTCCACGGGGTTCTACGGAAAGCCGAGGAGTCTACCGCCCAAACGCGATAATTTACAGAGGCGCGACAGCTTAAGACGACAAAGCGACAGAATCTGTCGAGAGCGCGACGATGACCGGCGGGTCAGGAAGTTGCTGCAGTGCTCGCGGGTGTACTCGCTTGCGGCGCCGGAGCCGCGACTGGCGTAACCCGCGCAAGGTGCACATTGACCCGGCGGTTCTTCGCCCGGTTCGCCGCACTGGTGTTGGGCACCACCGGATACTGCTCACCATGGAAACGCACGGTGATCTGCGACTCTTGAATGCCATTGGCCTTGAAGTAGTCGACCACGGCCAGCGCCCGGCGGCGCGAAAGTTCACGGTTGGTCAGACGGTTGCCGCTGTTGTCCGAGTGGCCGTCGAGCTCAATGTGATTAACCGTCGGATCTGCCTTCATGTACTCCAGCATGACCGCGAGTTTGGCTTTGGCGGCGGCGTCGAGATCGGTGCCTTCGCCGGGAAAACCGATTTGCGACTGTTTAACCTGATCGAAATTCTGCGGCAACAATTTCGCCACGCAGGTTTGATAGTCGTTAAACGCTTTGCTGAATTTGACTGGCAACAGGCGCACTTCCGAGACCCGACCATCACCCGACGCGCGACGCACGACCGGACTGCGACCGTCCAGCAGACCGCTGATCAGACCACCGGCCTGGGACTGCGAACTGTTAAACAAGACATTGCCGCTGCCAATTCTGACGCTGCCTAGATTGATATCGCCGCGTCCCGGCTGCCATGGCGCCGCCGCTGCGAGCAACGTCGCCGAACCGCCGCCCAGCATGGCGTTGTAGGCGTTCAGACGGAATATCGCCTGCTCGCCAGCCTTGCGCACGAACTCACCCGAGCCGAAATCTGTAATTGGCTGTGTCAGGCGGCATTCGAACTTGTCGCCGGCGACCGTCCACTCAATGTTCTCCAGACGTGTCTGGTACGTGAGCGCCATCGCGGGGAGGCTGGCAAACACACTGAGCAAGGCTAAATAACGCTGGCGCACGGGAGGCTCCATTGGCTTCTGAAACACAAAGACCGATTCACACGATGTTTACGGCATACCTACGGGATATCGGAAGGTTCCCGCAAAACTTGATAGCGAGTGCCTGCAAGAGTCTTTTCCGGTAGCATTCGCCTCAGTTTGACCCGCCTGGAATCCCCTCATGTCCGACCGCCTGACCCTGCTGCGTCCCGACGACTGGCACATTCATCTTCGCGATGGTGCCGTGTTGACCAATACCGTTGCCGATGTTGCGCGCACTTTTGGCCGCGCGATCATCATGCCCAACCTGGTACCTCCGGTGCGCAACGCCGCTGAAGCCGACGGCTATCGCCAGCGGATTCTCGCTGCCCGCCCGGCCGGCAGTCGCTTTGAGCCGCTGATGGTGCTGTACCTCACCGACCGCACCCAGCCCGAAGAAATTCGTGAAGCCAAGGCCAGTGGTTTTGTCTACGCCGCCAAGCTGTACCCGGCCGGCGCAACCACCAACTCCGACTCCGGCGTGACCAGCATCGACAAGATTCTGCCGGCGATCGAAGCCATGGCCGAAGTCGGCATGCCGCTGCTGATCCACGGTGAAGTCACCCGTGGCGACGTCGATGTGTTCGATCGCGAAAAGATCTTCATCGATGAGCACATGCGCCGTGTGGTCGAGCGTTTCCCGACACTGAAAGTGGTGTTTGAACACATCACCACCGCTGACGCCGTGCAGTTCGTCAACGAGGCTTCGGCCAACGTTGGCGCGACCATCACCGCGCACCACCTGCTCTACAACCGCAACCACATGCTGGTGGGCGGGATTCGGCCGCACTTCTATTGCTTGCCGATTCTCAAGCGCAATACGCATCAGGAAGCCCTGCTCGACGCCGCCACCAGTGGCAGCGCGAAGTTCTTCCTCGGCACCGATTCGGCACCGCACGCCCAGCACGCCAAGGAAGCCGCTTGCGGCTGCGCCGGCTGCTACACCGCGTACGCCGCCATCGAAATGTACGCCGAAGCCTTCGAACAGCGTAACGCGCTGGACAAACTCGAAGCTTTCGCCAGCCTCAACGGCCCGCGCTTCTACGGCCTGCCGGCGAACACTGATCGCATCACCCTGGTTCGTGAAGAATGGACCGCCCCGACCAGCCTGCCCTTCGGCGAGCTGACCGTTATCCCGCTGCGCGCCGGTGAAAAACTGCGCTGGCGCCTGCTGGAGGAACACGCGTGAGTGAAGACCATTTCGACGACGAACTGGACGGTCAAAGTGGCGGCGGCGGTTCCCGTCACCCGATGGCAGCACGCTTTCGCGGCTACCTGCCGGTTGTCGTCGACGTAGAAACCGGTGGCTTCAACTCGGCCACCGACGCGTTGCTGGAAATTGCTGCGACCACCATCGCCATGGATGAAAAGGGCTTTGTTTACCCGGATCACACCTACTTCTTCCGCGTTGAGCCGTTCGAAGGCGCCAACATCGAAGCGGCGGCGCTGGAGTTCACCGGGATCAAACTCGATCACCCACTGCGCATGGCCGTCAGCGAAGAAACAGCGCTGACCGACATCTTCCGTGGCATCCGCAAAGCGCTGAAAGCCAACGGCTGCAAGCGCGCGATTCTGGTTGGCCATAACAGCAGCTTCGACCTCGGCTTCCTCAACGCCGCCGTCGCGCGTCTGGACATGAAGCGCAACCCGTTCCACCCGTTCTCCAGCTTCGACACCGCGACACTGGCCGGTCTGGCCTACGGTCAAACCGTACTGGCGAAAGCCTGTCAGGCAGCCGACATCGACTTCGACGGCCGTGAAGCGCACTCCGCGCGTTACGACACCGAGAAAACCGCAGAGCTGTTCTGCGGCATCGTCAACCGCTGGAAACAGATGGGCGGCTGGGAAGATTTCGACGACTGATCCTCGCTGAGTAATCCCGCGCATAAAAAAACCGGCCACTTGGGCCGGTTTTTTGTACCTCGACGTTGCGCCTTACAGGGCAGCAGCGTTCTCGGTCAGGTATGCCGCAACGCCTTCTGGCGAAGCGTTCATGCCTTTGTCGCCTTTTTTCCAGTTGGCAGGGCAAACTTCGCCGTGCTCTTCGTGGAATTGCAGAGCGTCGACCAGACGGATCAGCTCTTCCATGTTACGGCCCAGCGGCAGGTCGTTGATGATCTGCGAGCGGACAACGCCTTTGTCGTCGATCAGGAACGCGCCACGGAACGCTACGCCGCCTTCCGACTCAACGTCGTAGGCTTTAGCGATGTCGTGCTTCATGTCGGCAGCCATGGTGTATTTCACCTGGCCGATGCCGCCATTGTTCACTGGAGTGTTGCGCCATGCGTTGTGAGTGAAGTGCGAGTCGATCGACACAGCGATCACTTCAACGTTGCGGGCCTTGAAGTCAGCCATGCGGTTGTCCAGAGCGATCAGCTCGGACGGGCAGACGAAGGTGAAGTCCAGTGGGTAGAAGAACACCAGGCCGTATTTGCCTTTGATGGCCGAGGACAGGGTGAAGCTGTCAACGATCTCGCCATTGCCGAGTACGGCCGGGACGGTGAAGTCAGGGGCTTGTTTGCCTACGAGTACGCTCATTGATATCTCCTGGTGTAGAAACTTGAAGTTCAGGGTTTGCGCCAGCCTGCCATCCTCAGACGACAGCCCTGTGACACGAACCCCCTTCGCAAGGGCCGACCATCATACACTGCGAATTTGGCCTGTCCTTAACGGTTTTTTAAAGCAGGCGCAGAACCGTGCTGCATTTACAGGGCCAGGCAAATCGCCAGCAAATACCGTTCGTCAGTCGTAGCTGTTAATCCACTGAAGCGGTCGGAAAGCACTTTGACAATCATTCTCGTTAACATTAAGATCCATCGCAATTGAGTCACAACCAGCGACGGTTCTCACTTATGTATGTTTGTCTCTGCACTGGCGTCACCGACGGACAGATCCGCGAAGCGATCTATGAGGGTTGCTGCAGCTATAAAGAAGTTCGTCAGGCCACCGGCGTCGCCAGCCAATGCGGCAAATGTGCCTGCCTTGCCAAGGAAGTCGTTCGCGAAACCCTGACCAAGCTGCAAACCGCTCAGGCTGCGATCCCCTATCCGGTGGAATTTACTGCCGCGTAATAACACCCCATTTCAAAGAACCGGACTTATGTCCGGTTTTTTTATGCCTGTAAATCAATTGCTTAGGCTCCAGACGCGGAACACAAACATTCTTATTCCGATTAATTTTCATATATTATTCAATAACTTAGGTTTGACACTTATAAATACGAAGCTCAAACTCTGCCGTATATACAGCGAATACAGGGCAGGACTCCGATCATGAAAGGCGACATTACAGTCATCCAGCATCTCAACAAAATCCTTGCCAATGAGCTGGTCGCGATCAATCAGTACTTCCTGCATGCGCGCATGTATGAAGATTGGGGTCTGAACAAGCTCGGCAAGCACGAATACAAAGAATCCATCGACGAGATGAAGCACGCGGACAAGCTGATCAAGCGCATCCTGTTCCTCGAAGGCCTGCCGAACGTGCAGGATCTGGGCAAGCTGCACATCGGCGAGCACACCCAGGAAATGCTGGAGTGCGACCTGCGCATCGAGAAGACCGGCCACGCTGACCTGAAAGCTGCGATCGCACATTGCGAAACCGTCGGTGACTTCGGCAGCCGTGAACTGCTCGAAGACATTCTTGAATCCGAAGAAGAACATATCGACTGGCTGGAAACCCAACTGGGTCTTATCGGCAAAGTAGGTCTTGAGAACTATCTGCAATCGCAGATGGGCGAAGAGTAGAAGCTGCCGCAGGCTGCGATCTTTTTAGATTGCACCGGCAACTCGCAGTAACTTTTCGGACGCACTAAAAAGCCCCGCCCTCTTTCGAGGTGCGGGGCTTTTTATTGGCTTTTCTCTAGGAGCATGGCTCGCCAGCGAAGAAAGCGCCGCGGTGCTACAGACACACCGCGTTATCGTTTTTCGCGAGCAAGCTTTGCTCCTACAACAAAAGCATCAGGCTTCGGACTTGTTCGCCGCAGCCGCTTCAACAGCCGACTTGATGGTGGTTTGCAGCGAACCGTCTGCAGCCATCTCAGTCATGATGTCGCTACCGCCGACCAGCTCACCGCCAACCCACAGTTGTGGGAAAGTCGGCCAGTTGGCGTACTTAGGCAGGTTGGCGCGGATTTCCGGGTTCTGCAGGATGTCCACGTACGCAAACTTTTCGCCACACGCCATGACAGCCTGCGCAGCTTTCGCGGAGAAGCCACACTGTGGGGCATTCGGCGAGCCTTTCATGTAAAGCAGAATGGTGTTGTTGGCAATCTGCTCTTTAATCGTTTCGATGATATCCATGGAGCACCTCGGCTGAACTTTCCGACTCACGGGTCGGCACGGTGACGCATTGTAACGGAATCCCGAGCGCCATGCTCGGTCTCCCCGACGGTCACGCTCAAGCCGCTGCCACGGTGACCGGCACGCCGTTCAACGCGGCATTCCCGGACAATTCGTCGAGCTGGCACTCATCGGTCAGGTCATTGGCGCTCGAACCTGGCTGGCCACTGGCAATCGTCATCTGCACACCCGGGCGCGCATGCCCCCAACCGTGCGGCAGGCTCACCACGCCTTTCATCATGTCGAGACTGCCGAGCACTTCCACTTCAATCTGCCCGACCCGCGAACTGACGCGCACCCACTGACCATCGTTGAGCCCACGACTGTCGAGATCGTCCGGGTGCATCAGCAACTGATGGCGCGGCTTGCCCTTCACCAACCGGTGATAGTTGTGCATCCACGAATTGTTGCTGCGCACATGTCGGCGGCCAATCATCAACAACTCGTCGGCGGCCGGAGCTTGCAGCGCGGCAAACCGTGCGAGGTCAGCGAGGATCTCTGGCGGCGCGGCCTGCACGTGCTGGTTCGGCGTTTTCAGGCGCGGCGCCAGATTGGCTTTCAACGCGCCCAGGTCAATGCCGTGAGGATGATCGAACAGTGTCGCCAACGAGAGTTTCTGCTCGGAGGCGTCACCGTACATGCCCATCCGCAAACCCATATCAATCATCTTCGCCGGTGGCATGGTCGGTTTCAGCTCCTTGCCGGTTTTCTCGGCGAAGGCTTTTGCCAGACCGACAAAGATCTCCCAGTCATGCAGCGCGCCCTCAGGCTTGGCAAGGATCGCGCGGTTGAAGCGAGTGACATTACGCACCGCGAACAAGTTGAACGTGGTGTCGTAGTGATCGTTCTCCAGTGCCGACGTCGACGGCAGGATCAGGTCGGCGTAACGCGTGGTTTCGTTGATATAGAGGTCAATGCTGACCATGAACTCCAGGCCATCCAGCGCCTGCTCCAGTTGCCGCCCGTTCGGCGTCGACAACACCGGGTTACCCGCCACAGTAATCAGCGCGCGGATCTGGCCTTCGCCTTCGGTGAGCATCTCTTCGGCCAGTGCCGAGACCGGCAGCTCTCCGCCGTATTCAGGACGCCCGGAAACACGGCTTTGCCACTTATTGAAATGCCCGCCCGACGTCGACGCCACCAAGTCCACGGCCGGCTCGGTGCACAGCGCACCACCCACCCGGTCGAGGTTACCGGTAACCAGATTGATCAGTTGCACCACCCAGTGGCACAGAGTGCCGAAGGCTTGAGTCGAAACGCCCATCCGGCCATAGCAAACCGCACTCGGCGCCGCAGCAAAATCACGCGCCAGTTGGCGGATCTGCTCGGCGGGAACGGCGCACAGCGGGCTCATGGCCTCGGCGGTGAACGTCTCCACCGCAGCGCGCACGTCGTCCAATCCATCGACCGGCAAATGACTGTCGCGGGTCAGGCCTTCACTGAACAATGTGTTGAGCACGCCAAACAACAACGCCGCATCGCCACCCGGGCGCACGAACAAATGCTGATCGGCCATCGCCGCCGTTTCGCTGCGCCGTGGATCAACGACCACGACTTTACCACCGCGTGCCTGGATCGCTTTTAAACGTTTTTCAACATCTGGCACGGTCATGATGCTGCCATTAGAGGCCAGTGGATTACCGCCGAGAATCAACATGAAATCGGTGTGATCGATGTCTGGAATCGGCAGCAGCAAGCCGTGGCCGTACATCAGATAGCTGCTCAGGTGATGCGGCAACTGATCGACCGAGGTCGCCGAGTAGCGATTGCGCGTTTTCAGCAATCCAAGGAAATAATTGCTGTGGGTCATCAGCCCGTAGTTGTGCACGCTCGGGTTGCCTTGATAGACCGCCACCGCGTTCTGGCCGTGACGCTCTTGAATCGCCGCCAGTTTCTCGGCCACCAGCGCAAACGCCTCGTCCCACTCAATCGGCAGCCATTCGCTGCCAACGCGGCGCATCGGCTGGCGCAGGCGATCAGGATCATTCTGGATATCTTGCAGCGCGACAGCTTTGGGGCAGATATGGCCACGGCTGAAGGTGTCGAGCGCATCGCCCTTGATCGAGGTGATCGCCACGTTGCCATCGGTTTCAGTGGTCTCGATGGTCAGGCCGCAAATGGCCTCGCACAGGTGGCAGGCACGGTGATGGAGAGTCTTGGTCATGGCCAGTCTCTGTCTTGTTCTGGGCGGGCAATGACGCCCGCGGGAACAAAACTATGGCCCCGTCGCGGGTCAGGCGCCAGCGACGTTCGTCTTGTGAATCGACGGCTATCAGGTGCGCCGATAGACCGCCTCGCTCAACTGGAGGGCAGTTGCGGCGGCGCGGCCAGCTGGATTTCCTGGATGGTTTCGATCTGCTCGTGAGCGACGTGTACGCCGGTGAGCTCGCCGATCAATCGCCAATGCTCGTCGAGCCCGGCACTGATGGTCGCCATGCGGTCAATCATATGGCGGCCGGCGGATTTGACCACGTCGTCTTCGCTGCGCAGCAGCTCGAAGGACATTGAGGTCATTGACGCGGTGAGATGGGTCAGAGAGCGAGCCGTGTGGCCCAGCAATTCCATTAACAATTTTTCTTTCGATTCCATGCGGAGGCTTCCTGCGTCGCTCGAAACTTATTTATAACCCAGCACTTTGCTTTAGCAAATGTTTCAACCTGAGCATCCGACCAAGTGATGGCATGCCGCCACGGTCGTAAACCGACTCAAGCGACCCGATCCCCGCCACGGCGGATTGCCAAGCCCCGCGAGGCCAGTGTACAAAGGGACTCGCTGCTGTCCTGAACCCGGCTTCAAATGCGCGACTGCAACATCCTGTCCGCTCTCCGAATCCCGCAAAACCGTAGCCTATTGGAAAAACGCGACATTTAATGTCAATATCGCGCCTCCCCCTATTTCGTCGCCCCGTGCGGCTTACGCCGCAGGTCTCGCCCGTTGTTCCGTTAAACAAGGCTTTGAGCATCTGCGGTTTGTAGCAAAAAGGTAGTCAATGATGAGCGCAAGGCACTTTCTCTCCCTGATGGATTGCACGCCCGAAGAGCTGGTCAGCGTGATCCGTCGAGGCGTTGAGCTCAAGGACCTGCGTAACCGCGGCGTACTGTTCGAGCCTCTGAAAAACCGCGTGCTGGGCATGATCTTCGAAAAATCCTCGACCCGCACCCGGATCTCCTTCGAGGCCGGCATGATCCAGCTCGGCGGTCAGGCGATCTTCCTCTCGCCGCGCGACACCCAACTGGGCCGTGGCGAGCCGATCGGTGACTGCGCCATCGTCATGTCGAGCATGCTCGATGCGGTGATGATCCGTACCTTTGCCCACAGCACCCTGACCGAATTCGCCGCCAACTCGCGCGTGCCGGTGATCAACGGCCTGTCCGATGATCTGCACCCGTGTCAGCTGCTGGCCGACATGCAGACGTTCCTTGAACATCGCGGTTCGATCCAGGGCAAAACCGTGGCCTGGATCGGCGACGGCAACAACATGTGCAACAGCTATATAGAAGCGGCGATCCAGTTCGACTTCCAGTTGCGCGTCGCGTGCCCGGAAGGTTACGAGCCGAACCCGGAATTCGTCGCCAAGGCCGGCGATCGCGTGACCATCGTCCGTGATCCACAAGACGCCGTGCGCGGCGCGCATCTGGTGAGCACCGACGTCTGGACTTCGATGGGTCAGGAAGAGGAAACTGCCAAGCGCCTCAAGCTGTTCGCGCCGTTTCAGGTCAACCGTGCGCTGCTCGACCTCGCTGCCGAGGACGTGTTGTTCATGCATTGCCTGCCGGCGCACCGTGGCGAAGAAATCAGTCTCGACCTGCTTGATGACCCGCGCTCCGTCGCCTGGGATCAGGCAGAAAACCGTCTCCACGCACAGAAGGCCCTGCTTGAGTTCCTCGTTGAACCGGCATATCACCACGCATGAGCCATGAATTACTGCTGAACCTGCGCAACCTCGCTTGCGGCTATCAAGATCAACGTGTGGTGCAGAACCTCAATCTGCACCTCAACGCCGGTGACATCGGCTGCCTGCTCGGCTCGTCCGGCTGCGGCAAGACCACCACCCTGCGCGCCATCGCCGGTTTCGAGCCGGTACACGAGGGCGAAATCACCCTTGGCGGCGAGACCATTTCCAGCGCCGGTTTCACCTTGGCGCCGGAGAAGCGCCGGATCGGCATGGTGTTCCAGGACTACGCGCTGTTCCCGCACCTGAGCGTCGCCGACAACATTGCCTTTGGTATCCGCAAGCATCCGAACAAGGAGCGCGTCACCGAAGAGCTGCTGGAACTGGTCAACCTGAAAAATCTCGGCAAGCGTTTCCCGCACGAGTTGTCCGGCGGTCAGCAACAACGTGTCGCCCTCGCCCGTGCGTTGGCGCCAGAGCCGCAATTGCTGCTGCTCGATGAGCCGTTCTCCAACCTCGATGGCGAGCTGCGCCGCAAGCTCAGCCACGAAGTGCGCGACATTCTCAAGGCCCGTGGCACCAGCGCGATTCTGGTCACCCACGATCAGGAAGAAGCCTTTGCCGTCAGCGATCACGTTGGCGTGTTTAAAGAAGGTCGGCTGGAACAGTGGGACACGCCGTACAACCTGTATCACGAACCGGCGACACCATTTGTGGCGAGTTTTATCGGTCAGGGTTACTTCATTCGCGGTCAGCTCGACAGCCCGGAATCGGTGCAGACTGAATTGGGTGAGTTGCGCGGTAATCGGGCTTATACCTGGCCGATTGGCGGGGCGGTGGATGTGTTGCTGCGTCCGGATGACATTGTTTATGCGCCAGACAGTGGGTTGAAGGCACGGATTGTTGGCAAGACATTCCTTGGTGCTTCGACCTTGTATCGCCTGCAACTGCCGACGGGTGCGCAGCTGGAATCGATTTTCCCGAGCCATGCTGATCATCAGGTCGGTGCAGAGGTGGGGATTCGGGTTGCGGCTGAACACTTGGTGCTGTTCCAGGCCTCCGGCAGCACTGCTGCGCAGATCCCGGCAGTTGAGAACGGCGTCCGCCGCTACAACACAGCCCTCTGATCAGTCCTGGATCAAAACTGTGGGAGCGGGCTTGCTCGCTCCCACATTTGGTTTTGGGTTTATCCCAATAACAGGGTGCCGCTGGCGACGAGCGTTGCATGCCCGCCAATCTTCACCCGCTCACCTTCCAGCCGACAAAACAACTCCCCGCCCCGTGCCGAGCGCTGGCACGCGGTCAGGCTCGATTTGCCCAGACGTTTTGACCAATACGGAATCAAGCTGCAGTGCGTCGACCCGGTCACCGGATCTTCATTGATGCCAATCGCCGGGGCGAAATAGCGCGAGACAAAATCGTGCTGATTGCCCCGCGCGGTGACGATTGCACCGAGCCACGGCAGTTTGGCCAGCGCGACCATATCCGGCTTGCAATCGAGTACGGCCTGCTCCGACTCCAGCACCACAAACAGTTCGTTCGAGCCGAGCACATCAACCGCTTCAACGCCCAGCGCACGCTCGACATCCAGGGTCACGCCAATCTCTGACGGCACGATCGAGGGGAAATCCAGCCACAAACGCCCGTCTGCCCGCGTCACGCTCAACGGCCCGGACTTGCAGGTGAAGTCGATACGCTCGGCCGTTTCCTTGTAGATCTCGAACAACACATAAGCGCTGGCCAGCGTCGCATGCCCGCACAACGGCACTTCAGTGGTAGGAGTAAACCAGCGGATATGCCAGGCCGAACCTTCACGCACCAGAAACGCGGTTTCCGCCAGATTGTGTTCACCCGCGATCTTTTGCATCAAATCATCGGCGAGCCACGCATCCAGTCGATAAATCATCGCCGGGTTGCCACTGAACGGACGCTCACTGAATGCGTCGACCTGATGAAACTCGAGCTGCATAACCTTCTCCTTAAGTCAGTCGGCAGAGCATGCAATGCGGGCCGGATCAGCGCCAGCGACAGAACCGGCCAATTTTCTTCATACAGAATCAGCCGACGTTACGCACGACCGATGTCGGCGAATTTGGCCTGGGTGTGTTCTGCGAGCACGGCGGGTGCCAATTCGACTTCCAGCCCACGCCGGCCGGCGCTGACATAAATAGTCGCAAAAGCCTGAGCCGAATTATCGATGAAGGTGCGCAGACGCTTTTTCTGCCCCAACGGACTGATACCGCCCAGCAGATAACCGGTGGATCGCTGCGCCGCTGCCGGGTCAGCCATCTCGACTTTTTTCACCCCCGCCGCCTGCGCCAGACCTTTGAGGTCGAGGCTTCCGACGACCGGCACTACGGCCACCAGCAGCTCACCTTTTTCACTCGCCGCCAGCAAGGTTTTAAACACCTGCGCCGGCTCAAGTGCCAGTTTTTCCGCAGCCTCCAGCCCGTAGGACGCGGCCTTTGGATCATGTTCGTAACTGTGCACGCGATGTTCGGCACGAACTTTTTTTAACAAGTCCAACGCAGGGGTCATGGCAGCTCCAGGCTCGGCAATGGCAGAAAATCCTGCGCCGGATTCTAGGACATCGAGCCGTAAAAGGCTCTATCCCGGCCCCGAATTACGCGGCTTTGCAGGTAATTCACAACGCTAAGAAAGCAGTCACCCGGTGAGTCATTCATGCGACTGATAGTTCTATTGTGACTGACGGTTCACTTTCGACCTTTGACAGGTTTGTTTCTTGTCTATATTTTTTCGAATCTGAATAATGTAAGAATTATCATCATTGCAGCACTCAGCAGTAAACCGGGAAACGAATGGGGATTCCGACCCGGTGAAAATCGCGCCTTGCCCTGTCGGCAATCGCGCCAGACAACAACAAAAATTGAGGTTTTCAATGACAACTGCTTTACAGCAACCATCGCTCTCGAGCCAATGCATGGCCGAATTTCTGGGTACTGCACTTCTGATCTTTTTTGGCACTGGCTGTGTCGCCGCGCTCAAAGTCGCGGGCGCCAGCTTCGGCCTGTGGGAAATCAGCATCATCTGGGGCGTCGGCGTGAGCATGGCGATCTACCTCACGGCGGGCGTTTCCGGCGCGCACCTGAACCCGGCCGTGAGCATTGCGCTGGCAATCTTCGCCGACTTCGAAAAGCGCAAACTGCCCTTCTATATTCTTGCGCAGATCGCCGGCGCCTTCTGCGGCGCGCTGCTGGTTTACACGCTGTACAGCAATCTTTTCTTCGATTACGAACAAACTCACCAAATGGTTCGCGGCTCGGCCGCCAGCCTTGAGCTGGCCTCGGTGTTCTCGACGTTCCCGAATCCAGTGCTGTCCACCGCCCAGGCATTCCTGGTCGAGATGATCATCACCGCAATCCTGATGGGCGTGATCATGGCCCTGACCGACGACAACAATGGTCTGCCAAGAGGTCCGATGGCGCCGCTGCTGATCGGCTTGCTGATCGCGGTGATCGGCAGCTCGATGGGCCCGCTGACCGGTTTTGCGATGAACCCGGCGCGTGACTTCGGTCCGAAACTGATGACTTTCTTCGCTGGCTGGGGTGAAATTTCCCTCACTGGCGGCCGCGATATTCCGTACTTCCTGATTCCGATTTTTGCACCGATTGTCGGTGCCTGCCTCGGCGCTGCCGGGTATCGCGGGTTCATCGCCCGTCACCTGACCGGCGCCACACCTGCTACAAAGGATGCAGAACCGGCCATTGACGGCAAACCAAGAACTTCTTGAAACAGTCGGCGCAGACTCCTGCCCATCCGAGCCTGCGCCACGGCCCAATCACCCTTATTTCGTCCAAGGCAATCGACATGACCGACATTCAGAATAAGAACTACATCATTGCCCTCGATCAGGGTACGACCAGCTCTCGCGCGATCATTTTTGACCGCGACGCGAACGTGGTCTGCACCGCGCAGCGCGAATTCGCTCAGCATTACCCGCAAGCCGGTTGGGTCGAACACGATCCGATGGAAATCTTCGCCACCCAAAGTGCGGTGATGGTTGAAGCGCTGGCACAGGCCGGTCTGCACCACGACCAGGTCGCGGCCATCGGCATCACCAACCAGCGTGAAACCACCGTGGTCTGGGACAAGACCACCGGTCGCCCGGTCTACAACGCCATCGTCTGGCAGTGCCGCCGCAGCACCGAAATCTGCCAGCAGCTCAAGCGCGATGGCCACGAGCAATACATCAGCGACACCACCGGTCTGGTCACCGACCCGTACTTCTCCGGCACCAAACTGAAGTGGATCCTCGACAACGTCGAAGGCAGCCGCGAGCGTGCGCGCAACGGCGAACTGCTGTTCGGCACCGTCGATAGCTGGCTGATCTGGAAATTCACCGGCGGCAAAGTACACGTCACCGACTACACCAACGCCTCGCGCACCATGCTCTTCAACATTCACTCGCTGGAGTGGGACGCGAAGATGCTGGAGATTCTCGACATCCCTCGCGAGATGCTTCCAGAAGTCAAAGCGTCGTCGGAAATCTACGGCCACACCAAGAGCGGCATCGCCATCGGCGGTATCGCCGGCGACCAGCAAGCCGCACTGTTCGGTCAAATGTGCGTAGAACCAGGTCAGGCGAAAAACACCTACGGCACCGGCTGCTTCCTGCTGATGAACACCGGCGACAAAGCGGTGAAATCGCAGCACGGCATGCTCACCACCATCGCTTGCGGCCCGCGCGGCGAAGTGGCTTACGCACTGGAAGGCGCGGTGTTTAACGGCGGTTCGACCGTGCAATGGCTGCGTGATGAGCTGAAGATCATCAACGACGCCCACGACACCGAATACTTCGCCAATAAAGTGAAGGACAGCAACGGCGTGTACCTGGTGCCAGCCTTCACCGGTCTGGGCGCTCCTTACTGGGATCCGTACGCCCGTGGCGCACTGTTCGGCCTTACGCGCGGCGTTCGCGTGGATCACATCATCCGCGCTGCGCTGGAATCGATCGCCTACCAGACCCGCGACGTACTCGACGCCATGCAACAAGATTCCGGCGAACGCCTGAAAGCCCTGCGCGTGGACGGCGGCGCGGTGGCGAACAACTTCCTCATGCAGTTCCAGGCCGACATCCTCGGTACTCAGGTCGAGCGTCCGCAAATGCGCGAAACCACAGCGCTGGGCGCGGCGTACCTGGCCGGTCTGGCGTGCGGTTTCTGGGGCAGCCTGGAAGAGCTGCGCGGCAAAGCGGTGATCGAGCGTGAGTTCGAGCCGAGCCTGGACGAAGTCGAGAAAGAGAAGCTGTACAAAGGCTGGAAAAAAGCCGTCAGCCGCACCCGTGACTGGGCGCGTGAAGACGCTGAATAAGCCAACCTGAGTACTTGTAAAGGCTTGTAACTGGTAGGGAGGAGATTCCTGCGGCATCATGGGCAAATTTTGCACGGCAGCCCAAAGGAAGCCCCATGAATCTGCCTCCCCGTCAGCAGCAAATCCTCGAGCTGGTTCGCGAACGCGGCTATGTGAGCATCGAGGAAATGGCCACGCTGTTCGTTGTTACCCCGCAAACCATCCGCCGCGACATCAATCAGCTCGCGGAAGCCAATTTGCTCCGTCGCTACCATGGCGGCGCGGCCTACGATTCCAGTGTTGAAAACACTGCCTATGCGATGCGCGCCGATCAGATGCGCGATGAAAAACAACGCATCGGTGAAGCCATCGCCGCACAAATCCCCGATCACGCCTCGCTGTTCATCAACATCGGTACCACCACCGAATCGATTGCCCGTGCCCTGCTCAATCACAACCATCTGAAGATCATCACCAATAACTTGCACGTGGCGTCGATGCTCAGTGCCAAGGATGATTTTGATGTGCTGCTGACCGGTGGCAATGTGCGTCGTGACGGCGGGGTTGTGGGTCAGGCGAGTGTGGATTTCATCAATCAGTTCAAGGTTGATTTCGCGCTGGTCGGGATTAGCGGGATTGATGAAGACGGCAGCTTGCTGGACTTTGATTATCAGGAAGTGCGGGTTTCCCAGGCGATTATTGCCAATGCTCGGCAGGTGATTCTGGCGGCGGATTCGAGCAAGTTTGGGCGTAATGCGATGATTCGTCTTGGCCCGATCAGTCTGATTGATTGTTTGGTGACCGATCAGCAGCCTGTGCCGGCGTTGGCGCAGTTGTTGAGTCAGCACAAGATTCGGCTGGAAGTCGTTTAACCCCCAAGATCAAAAGATCGCAGCCTTCGGCAGCTCCTACAGGTCAAGTGAACCCATGTAGGAGCTGCCGAAGGCTGCGATCTTTTGCTTTTAATGTTCGAAAATTTTCCTTTCTCTGCCCTTCGATGAGTTTTTTCAATCGAAGTCGACTGGCTGTGCGCGTCTTTATCGGCTACCATTTTCGCAAATGAACATTCATGTTCGATTTCCAATATAGAAAATCAAAAGAGCCTGAGGCCAGCCGATGTCCACATCTACCTTGCGTACGCCCCCTATCTCCGAGATCTACGACCTCGCCGTTATCGGCGGCGGGATCAATGGGGTGGGGATCGCAGCGGATGCCGCCGGTCGCGGTCTCTCGGTGTTCCTTTGCGAAAAGGACGACCTCGCCAGCCACACTTCGTCGGCCAGCAGCAAGCTGATCCACGGTGGCCTGCGCTACCTCGAACATTACGAATTCCGCCTGGTGCGCGAAGCACTGGCCGAGCGCGAAGTGCTGCTGGCCAAAGCCCCGCACATCGTCAAGCCGATGCGCTTCGTGCTACCGCACCGTCCGCACCTGCGCCCGGCGTGGATGATTCGTGCCGGCCTGTTCCTGTATGACAACCTCGGCAAGCGCGAAAAACTGCCAGGTTCGAAAAGCCTCAAGTTCGGCGCCGACAGCGCGCTGAAAAGCGAAATCAAGAAAGGCTTCGAATACTCCGATTGCTGGGTCGACGACGCTCGCCTCGTGGTACTCAACGCCATGGCCGCCCGCGAAAAAGGCGCCCACGTACACACCCAGACCCGTTGCGTCAGCGCCCGTCGCGCCAAAGGTTTGTGGCACCTGAACCTGGAACGCGCCGACGGCAGCCTGTTTTCGATCACCGCCAAAGCGCTGGTGAACGCCGCCGGCCCGTGGGTTGCCAAGTTCATTCGTGACGATCTGAAGATGGAATCGCCGTACGGCATCCGTCTGATTCAAGGCAGCCACATCATCGTGCCGAAACTGTACGAAGGCGATCACGCGCACATCCTGCAAAACGAAGATCAGCGCATCGTCTTCACCATTCCATACTTGAACAACCACTTCACCCTGATCGGCACCACCGACCGTGAATACACCGGCGACCCGGCGAAAGTGGCGATTACCGACGGCGAAACCGATTACCTGCTGAAAGTGGTCAACGCTCACTTCAAGAAACAAGTCAGCCGCGAAGACATCCAGCACAGCTACTCAGGCGTGCGTCCACTGTGCAACGACGAATCCGACAACCCGTCGGCGGTCACCCGCGATTACACCTTGGCGCTGTCCGGCAGCACTGAAGAAGCGCCGCTTCTGTCGGTGTTCGGCGGCAAGCTGACCACCTACCGCAAACTCGCCGAATCGGCGATGGCGCAACTGATGCCGTTCTTCACCCAGATGCGCCCGAGCTGGACGGCCACCGCCACCCTGCCCGGCGGCGAAGACATGACCACGCCGCAAGCCTTGAGCGCGCTGATTCGCGACAAGTACGACTTTGTGCCGACCGAGATCGCGCGTCGCTGGTCGACCACGTACGGCAGCCGCACCTGGCGCATGCTCGAGGGCGTTGAAACCCTCGCCGACATGGGCGAACACATTGGCGGCGGGCTCTACACCCGTGAAGTCGATTACCTGTGCAGCGAAGAGTGGGCGACCTCGGCGCATGACATTCTGTGGCGTCGTAGCAAGCTGGGCTTGTTTACCACTCCGGCGGAGCAGGAGAAGCTTGCCGCGTATCTGGGTAAGGTTGAGCAGAACCGTAGCAAGATTGAAGCGGCGTGATTTGAACATTGGTTAAACAAAAAGCCCCTGAATCGTAAGGTTCAGGGGCTTTTTGTTTTGTGGGTTCTGCAAAATCTGGTTGGGTCAGTTGGATCTTTTCCCCCTCACCCCAGCCCTCTCCCCCAAGGGGTAGAGGGGGAAGGGAGCCGATCCTCATGGGCTTCAAAATCTAAGTTCGACTCGGTATCTCACGTCGGCGTAACTCGACCATCCACTGCGGTCAGTCCCCTCTCCCTCCGGGAGAGGGCTAGGGTGAGGGGCTCCTGACTGTTCGGTTTTCCGAACGAGACTCCCCGGTCAATTCGGTAAACCGGATCACTCCTCACAAAAAAATCCGCCATAAAACTTTAATCTCCTTATAAATCATAACCTTAACCAATCCAGACTGGTCTGGCACGAGTCATGCTCTACACTCTCTCGACGAATGCCTGTTGTGCCAACACTTCAGGAGCCGTCAGGCATTCGAAGCACAAAAGGGCCGACGAACTGGCTCCATAAAAAAAACAATGTCGAGGAAAATTTGATGCGCATCGTTCCCCATATCCTGGGCGCAGCCATTGCTGCCGCTCTGATCAGCACGCCAGTTTTCGCCGCCGAACTCACCGGCACCCTGAAGAAAATCAACGATTCGGGCACCATCACGCTCGCTCACCGCGACAGCTCCATTCCGTTTTCCTACATTGCAGATGCTTCCGGCAAACCAGTGGGCTACTCCCACGACATTCAGGTGGCTATCGTTGAAGCCCTGAAAAAAGACCTGAACAAGCCCGATCTGCAGGTCAAATACAACCTGGTGACCTCGCAAACCCGTATCCCGCTGATCCAGAACGGCACCGCGGATATCGAGTGTGGCTCGACCACCAACAACGCCGAACGCGCCCAGCAAGTCGACTTCACCGTCAACATCTTCGAAATCGGCACCCGTCTGCTGGTCAAGAAAGACAAGGATGGCAAGCCGTCCTACGCTGACTTCGCCGACCTCAAAGGCAAAAACGTCGTGACCACCGCGGGCACCACGTCCGAGCGCATCATCAAAGCGATGAACGCCGACAAGCAGATGGGCATGAACATCATCTCCGCCAAAGACCACGGCGAATCCTTCAACATGCTGGAAAGCGGCCGCGCCGTTGCCTTCATGATGGACGACGCTTTGCTGGCCGGCGAAGAAGCCAAGGCCAAGAAGCCGAACGACTGGATCATCACCGGTACTCCACAGTCCTTCGAAGCCTATGCGTGCATGGTTCGTAAAGACGACCCGGCCTTCAAGAAAGCCGTCGATGACGCCATCGTGGGTCTGTACAAGTCTGGCGAGATCAACAAGATCTACAGCAAGTGGTTCGAGAGCCCGATCCCACCAAAAGGCCTGAACCTCAACTTCCCGATGAGCGACAAGGTAAAAGGTCTGATCGCCACCCCGAGCGACAAGCCGGCGCCTGACGTAAAAATCTGATTCCTGACTAACCTTATCTCCTGAGGGAGCCACTCTCCCTCAGGCGTCTGTTACTACCTGCTGGCTGTACTGTGGAACACTCGACCTGGCGGTTTTCGAGCCGATCGCGTGTGCCCGGCGTTCAACGTCGGACGGGAAAGGATTTTCCCCGAGCGGGTGCTTGTACATCGATCGATCTCGAGGGGAGACCCTAATGAATTACAACTGGGACTGGGGCGTGTTCTTCAAGTCCACCGGCGTCGGCAGCGAGACTTATCTCGACTGGTACGTCACCGGTTTGGGCTGGACCATTGCCATTGCCATCGTGGCATGGATCATCGCCTTGCTGCTGGGCTCCATTCTGGGGGTCATGCGCACTGTGCCAAACCGCATCGTATCGGGCATCGCGACCTGCTACGTGGAACTGTTTCGTAATGTGCCGCTGCTGGTTCAGCTGTTCATCTGGTACTTCCTGGTGCCCGACCTGCTGCCGCAAAACCTGCAGGACTGGTACAAACAAGACCTCAACCCGACCACCTCGGCTTACCTGAGCGTTGTCGTGTGCCTGGGCTTGTTCACCGCTGCGCGTGTTTGCGAGCAAGTGCGTACCGGTATTCAGGCGCTGCCACGCGGCCAGGAATCCGCCGCGCGTGCCATGGGTTTCAAGCTGCCGCAGATCTACTGGAACGTGCTGCTGCCCCAGGCCTACCGCATCATCATTCCGCCGCTTACCTCGGAATTCCTCAACGTCTTCAAGAACTCCTCCGTGGCGTCCTTGATCGGTTTGATGGAATTGCTGGCACAAACCAAACAGACCGCCGAATTTTCGGCCAACCTGTTTGAAGCCTTCACCCTGGCCACGCTGATTTACTTCACCCTGAACATGAGCCTGATGCTGCTGATGCGCGTGGTCGAGAAGAAAGTCGCGGTGCCTGGCCTGATCTCCGTGGGGGGCAAATAATGGACTTCGATTTCAGCGGCATCATCCCCGCTATCCCGGGCCTGTGGAACGGCATGGTGATGACCTTGCAGTTGATGGTCATGGGCGTGGTCGGCGGCATCGTGCTCGGCACGATCCTGGCGCTGATGCGCCTGTCGTCGAGCAAACTGTTGTCACGCGTGGCCGGCGCTTATGTGAACTACTTCCGTTCGATCCCGCTGCTGCTGGTGATCACCTGGTTCTACCTGGCGGTGCCGTTCGTGCTGCGCTGGATTACCGGTGAAGACACGCCGATCGGCGCGTTCACCTCCTGCGTCGTGGCCTTCATGATGTTCGAAGCCGCGTACTTCTGCGAAATCGTCCGCGCCGGTGTGCAGTCGATCCCCAAAGGTCAGATGGCCGCTGCACAGGCGATGGGCATGACCTATGGCCAGACCATGCGTCTGATCATCCTGCCTCAGGCGTTCCGCAAGATGACGCCGTTGCTGCTGCAACAGTCGATCATCCTGTTCCAGGACACCTCGCTGGTTTACACCGTGGGTCTGGTGGACTTCCTCAACTCCGCCCGCTCCAGCGGCGACATCATTGGCCGTTCCAACGAGTTCCTGATCTTCGCCGGTGTCGTCTACTTCATCATCAGCTTTTCCGCCTCGCTGCTGGTCAAGCGTCTGCAAAAAAGGTTCGCCGTATGATCTCTATCAAGAACATCAACAAGTGGTATGGGGACTTCCAGGTACTGACGGATTGCAGCACCGAGGTCAAAAAAGGCGAAGTGATCGTGGTCTGCGGCCCGTCCGGTTCGGGTAAATCGACCCTGATCAAATGCGTCAACGCGCTGGAGCCGTTCCAGAAAGGCGACGTTGTGGTTGACGGTACGTCGATTGCCGATCCGAAGACCAACCTGCCGAAACTGCGTTCGCGCGTCGGCATGGTGTTCCAGCATTTCGAACTGTTTCCGCACCTGACCATCACCGAAAACCTGACCATCGCGCAGATCAAGGTGTTGGGCCGCAGCAAGGAAGAGGCGACCAAAAAAGGTCTGCAGCTGCTCGATCGCGTGGGTTTGTCGGCGCACGCGCACAAGCATCCGGGGCAACTGTCCGGTGGTCAGCAACAGCGTGTGGCAATTGCCCGCGCGCTGGCGATGGATCCGATCGTCATGCTGTTCGACGAACCTACTTCGGCGCTCGACCCGGAGATGGTTAACGAAGTGCTCGACGTGATGGTGCAACTGGCCCACGAAGGCATGACTATGATGTGCGTAACCCACGAAATGGGTTTTGCGCGCAAAGTGGCCGATCGCGTGATTTTCATGGATGCCGGCAAGATCATCGAAGACTGCCCGAAAGAGGAGTTCTTCGGCGACATCAAAGCCCGCTCCGAACGCGCGCAGCACTTCCTCGAGAAAATCCTGCAGCACTAAAAGCAACACACCCGCACCCTGTCTGTGGGGTGCGGGCTGCCTGACAATGAGATCCCCTGTGGCGAGGGGATTTATCCCCGATGGGCTGCGAAGCGGCCCCAGCAGTTCAAAGTCAAACCGCATGCAAGGGTTTGACGACTGCTGCGCAGCCGATCGGGGATAAATCCCCTCGCCACAGAGTCCACCTCCAAACCAGCGGTGATTCACAAACAAGTGTTGTGGTTGACCCAAGGCATCTGTGATGAAATGCGACCCCAATCTCTATCGCGCCGCGCCGCCATCACTTGCCGTGAAGCCCCGTCTGATTCGTCATTTGTTCCTACCACCGCTGATCATCATTTTGATGATCGGGTTGGGTTACGCCGGGTTCTGGGTCAGTGAGCACTTTGGCATTCGCAACCTCAGCGAAAACGGCCAGCGCCAGCTCGAACTGAACGCCCGCGCGGTCGAAAGCGAGATCAGCAAATACACCTACCTGCCCAGCCTGCTGGAACTCGAAACCAGTGTGTCGCGGCTGCTGGCCGACCCGACCACGGAACACCGGCAAACGGTCAACGCTTACCTTGAAGGCCTGAACCGACGCAGTCGCAGTCGGGCCATCTACGTCATGGACACCACCGGCCGCGTCATGGCCACCAGCAACTGGCGCGATGTCGACAGTTATCTCGGTGAAGACCTGTCCTTCCGTGCCTATTTCCAGAAAGCCGTGCGCGGTGAACCCGGGCGTTTCTACGGCATCGGCAGCACCAACGGCGAACCCGGTTACTACCTCGCCCACGGCCTCGAAGAGCACGGCAAGATCATCGGCGTCGCCGTGGTCAAAGTGCGTCTGGAAGCCATGGAAGAACGCTGGCAGCGCGCGCGTCTCGAAGCGTTTGTCAGCGATGAAAACGGCATCATCATTCTTTCCAGCGATCCGGCACGCCGGCTCAAATCAGTGATTCCGCTGAGCGAGGAAACCAAAGAAAAACTCGCCCGCAGCCTGCAGTACTACTGGTTCCCGCTAATCGAACTACAACCGCTGGCCCGCGAAACATTGGCCGAAGGCGTGGAAAAACTCACCTTCCCGGCCAACAGCGAAGTGCAGTCAGGCGAGGACGACATCAGCTACCTGGCGCAGACCCGGCCATTGAGCGACACGCCGTGGAATTTCACCCTGCTCACGCCGTTGCAGGACTTGCGCCGCGAGGCGATCAACCAAGGCATTCTCGTCGCCGTGGCGTTCGCACTGGTCGCCTTCCTGCTGATCGCCTGGAACGAGCGGCGCAAAGTGATCGCCACCCGCCTCGCCGCCCGCGAAGCCTTGCAGGAAGCCAATAATCAACTGGAGCGTCGGATTACCGAACGCACCACCGACCTGCGCGCCAGCAACGAGCGCTTGAAGAGTCAGATCCGCGAACGCCGTCAAGCCGAAGAGACCTTGCGCCGCGCGCAGGATGAACTGGTGCAGGCCGGTAAACTCGCCGCCATCGGCCAGATGTCGACCAGCATTGCCCACGAATTGAATCAGCCACTGGCCGCGATGCGCACGCTCTCGGGCAACACCGTACGTTTTCTGGAACGCGGTCAGCTCGACGTCGCCAGCACCAACCTCAAGACCATCAATGACCTGATCGACCGCATGGGCCGAATCACCGCGAGCCTGCGCTCGTTCGCCCGCCGGGGTGACAATCAGGGTCAGGCCAGTCTCGGCAAAGCCGTGGACGCCGCACTGCAATTGCTCGGCGCGCGTGTTGAACATGCGGCGCTGCAAATCCATCGGCAGTTCATCGATGTGCAAGTGCAGATCGACCAGACTCGCCTCGAACAGATTCTGGTCAATCTGGTCGGCAACGCCCTCGATGCGATGCAGGCGCAACCGCAGCCCGAACTGTGGCTGGAGGGCGAAGAATTCAACGGCAAATATCGCCTGCGCGTGCGCGACAACGGTCACGGCATCGACGCCGAAGCGCGCAAGCATCTGTTCGAACCGTTCTTCACCACCAAACCCGGCGAACAAGGCCTGGGTCTGGGCCTGACGCTTTCCGCCAGCCTCGCCGCTGCCACCGGCGGTCATCTGGGTGTCGAACACCCGGGCGGCGGCGGAACCACCTTCGTCCTCAGTTTACCGTTGGTAAGCCCTACTCCCGCCGAGCCAATATGAACCAAGAACTCAGTGTGCTGATCGTCGAAGACGACCCCCATGTGCTGCTCGGCTGCCAACAAGCGCTGACGCTGGAAGACATTCCCTGCGTCGGCGTCGGCAGTGCCGAAGAAGCGCTGGAGCGGGTCGGCGACAATTTTGCCGGCATCGTCATCAGCGATATTCGCCTGCCGGGCATCGATGGCCTCGAACTGCTCACGCGCCTCAAGCAGCGCGACCGTAGCCTGCCAGTGGTGTTGATCACCGGGCATGGCGACATCTCCATGGCCGTCGGCGCGATGCAGAAAGGCGCCTACGACTTCATGGAAAAACCGTTCTCGCCGGAACGTCTGGTCGATGTTGCGCGACGTGCGCTGGAGCAACGCAGCCTCGCTCGCGAAGTGTCGTCGCTGCGTCGGCAACTGGCCGAACGTGATTCGCTCGAAGGACGCATCATCGGTCGCTCGCCGGCCATGCAGAACCTGCGCGAACTGATCGCCAACGTCGCCGACACCTCGGCCAACGTGTTGATCGAAGGCGAAACCGGCACCGGTAAAGAACTGGTCGCCCGTTGCCTGCACGATTTCAGTCGGCGCCACAGCAAACAGTTCGTCGCGCTGAACTGCGGTGGTCTGCCGGAAAACCTCTTCGAAAGTGAGATCTTCGGCCACGAGGCCAACGCCTTCACCGGTGCCGGCAAACGGCGCATCGGCAAAATCGAACACGCCGACGGCGGCACGCTGTTCCTCGATGAAGTGGAAAGCATGCCGCTGCCGTTGCAGATCAAACTGCTGCGCGTGTTGCAGGAACGCACCCTCGAACGCCTCGGCTCGAACCAGAGCGTGGCAGTAGATTGCCGGGTGATCGCAGCGACCAAATCCGATCTCGACGAGTCGAGCAAGGCTGGCGAATTCCGCAGCGATTTGTACTACCGCCTCAACGTGGTGACGCTGGAATTGCCGCCCCTGCGCGAGCGCCGCGAAGACATTCTGCAACTGTTCGAACACTTCACTCAGCAATCGGCCCTGCGCTTCGACCGCGCGCTGCCGGAGCTGGACAACCAGACCTTGTCGAACCTGATGAGCCACGACTGGCCGGGCAACGTGCGTGAATTACGTAACGTTGCTGAGCGATTTGCTCTCGGCCTGCCGGCGTTCAAAAAGTCCGGTGCCAACAGCGGCGGACAAGGCCTGGGCTTTGCCGAAGCGGTGGAAGCCTTCGAACGCAACCTGCTCAGCGATGCGTTGCAACGCAGCGGCGGCAACCTGACTCAAGCGAGTCTTGAGTTGGGCATGGCCAAGACCACGCTGTTCGACAAAGTGAAAAAATACGGCCTGAGCCATTAAGCGAGAACGACGTGGATCTGTTTTTCAAAGCGCTGTTGGGCGCAGCGGTGGTGCTGATCATCGCGGCGCTGTCGAAGACCAAAAATTACTACATCGCCGGATTGGTGCCGCTGTTTCCGACGTTTGCGCTGATTGCGCATTACATCGTTGGCAAGGGCCGCTCGATTGAGGATTTGAAGACGACGATCGTGTTCGGGATGTGGTCGATCATTCCGTACTTCGTCTATCTGGCGACGTTGTATGTGATGGTAGACCGGATGCGGCTGGAGGCTTCATTGGCGGTGGCGGCGGTGGCTTGGTTGATGGCGGCTACGGTGTTGGTGACGGTTTGGGTGCGCCTGCACAGCTGACTCCTGTAGGAGCTGCCGAAGGCTGCGATCTTTTGATCTTGCTGTTTAAAAGATCAAAAGATCGCAGCCTTCGGCAGCTCCTACATCGGTAGGTGTTTAGCCGTTGACGGTGCCGCCTTTTGACTCGGCCATGATCTGCCGAATGGCCCCGACAAATGTTTCTACCGGTTGTCCGCCCGTCACCGCGTACTGGCCGTTAAACACCACCGTCGGCACCGAACTCACTCCCCGCTGCAACCATACCTGCTCTTCTTCGCGCACTTCGTCGGCAAACTCGTCCGACGCCAGAATCGCCTCGGCCCGCTGGCGATCCAGCCCGACACTCTCAGCAATCTGCACCAGTTGGCCGTGATCGGAAGGATTGCCGCCATCGCTGAAATACGCCTTGAACAACGCTTCCTTCAACGGCAACTGCAAACCCTCAAGCTCCGCCCAATGCAGCAAACGGTGCGCATCGAAGGTGTTGTAAATGCGGCTGTTGGAATCGGTGCGAAAAGCAAACCCCAGTTCCGCACCACGAGCGCGGATCGCGTCGCGATTCTTCTGCGATTGCTCCGGCGTCGAGCCGTACTTTTCTTGAATGTGCTCGGCGATATTCTGCCCGTCGGCGCCCATTTTCGGGTTCAGCTCGAACGGCTGGAAGCGGATCTCGGCCTGCACTTCGTTGCGCAGGATTTCCAGCGCTTCCAGCAAGCCATACAAACCAACGACGCACCACGGGCAGGACACGTCGCTGACAAAATCGATTTTCAGAGCGGAATTCATCAAACACCTCGCAGGGGAAATCGTGCGGGAAAGTTTGCACGATACACCCTGATCACCTTGCACCTGTAGGAGCTGCCGAAGGCTGCGATCTCTTGACGTTGTCCTTAAGATCAAAAGATCGCGGCCTTCGGCAGCTCCTACAGGGGAACGCACTCCAAATGTGGGAGCGGGCTTGCTCGCGAAGAGGCCCTGGCCAACACCACGAATCCGATGGTTACAGCAGATTCCCGCCCACCACCGGCTCAATCTGCGCCCAATGCGAAGTGTCTTCCCGGTGCGCCTGCAAATACGGCAACACCGCCGCCAACAACGGTTCCTTGAACGCATCTTGGAACCGATGCGCCAACCCCGGAATCAGCTTCAACTGACTCCCGCGAATATGCGCCGCCAGGTGAACGCCATGCATCACCGGCAACAACGGATCGGCCGTGCCATGCACCACCAGCGTCGGTACGCGCAACTGGTTGAGCAACGCAACGCGGCTAGGCTCGGCGAGGATCGCCATGATCTGCCGCTTCACACCCTCGGGATTAAACGCGCGGTCATAGGAAGCCGCTGCCTGTTGCAGCAAAACCTGCCGATCATCGGTCACCGCCGGGCTACCCAGCGCCGCCAGCAAATCCGCCTGCTGCTCCAGCGCCACCTGACGATTCGGTGCGCCACGCCGCGACAACAACTGCACCAGCGCTGCACTCGGCGCCGGCAAGCCTTCCGCGCCAGAAGTGGTCATGATCAACGTCAGGCTCTCGACCCGCTGCGGCGCCATCGCCGCCATGTGCTGAGCGATCATCCCGCCCATGCTCGCGCCCAACACGTGGAATTGCTCGACATGCAGCGCGTCCATCAGCCCCAGCGCATCATCGGCCATATCGGTCAGGCTGTACGGCGCCGACACCGGCAGACCGAGTTTGTAGCGCAGCACTTCGAAGGTCAGATTGGCCTCTTCCGGCGCCTGTCGCCAGGTCGACAATCCGACGTCGCGGTTGTCGTAGCGGATCACCCGAAAACCCTGCTGACACAGCGCGACCACCACCTCATCCGGCCAGTGAATCAACTGCCCGCCCAGGCCCATCACCAGCAACAACGCCGGATCCGACGCACGACCAATGCTCTGATAAGCGATGCTGACTTGTTGCAGATCGACGTGCTCGGTCGGCACGTTGACATCGCAACGCGCGGCCGCCATCGACGGCGCACCGAACAAAAGCGCGGCCAACATGGCCGCGACTGATAAAAACAGCTTGTGCATGAAAAACACCGAAACGCAGAACCCCAGTAGAGCGCGAGTCTGATGAAGTTTGTTCAAGCGCGCTGCCACAGTTGCGTGACAGTTTGATGAAGAGTGCCGAGCGGTCATTGCGCCTCTCGATCAGACGCGGTCGACAGCCCCGCCAACATGAGACAAACTCACCACCATCGCTGAATCAGCAAATTCTATTCATGGAGCCATCGGTGCTTGAGATCCGCCACTTGAAAACCCTGCATGCCCTGCGCGAGGCCGACAGCCTCGTCGACGCGGCGGATCGTCTGCATCTGACGCAGTCGGCGCTGTCCCACCAGTTCAAGGAACTGGAAGAACGCATGGGCATGCAATTGTTTGTGCGCAAGACCAAACCAGTGCGTTTCACCAGCGCCGGTTTGCGCCTGCTGCAACTGGCCGATGCGACCCTGCCGCTGCTGCGTGCCGCCGAGCGTGACATCAGCCGCTTGGCCGGTGGCACCGCCGGGCGTTTGCACATGGCGATCGAATGCCACAGCTGCTTTCAGTGGCTGATGCCGACCATCGACCAGTTCCGCGATGCCTGGCCGGAAGTCGAGCTCGATCTGGCCTCGGGTTTTTCCTTTGCACCGCTGCCGGCGCTGGCGCGCGGTGATCTGGATCTGGTGGTGACGTCCGATCCGCTGGAAATCGCTGGTATCACTTATGTACCGCTGTTCACTTATGAAGCGATGCTGGCGGTGGCCAATCAGCATGCGCTGGCGAGCAAACCGTACATCGTGCCTGAGGATCTGCTCACGGAAACGTTGATCACTTATCCGGTAGAGCGTGATCGGCTGGACATCTTCACGCGCTTTCTAGAACCGGCGGATATTGAGCCGGCGCAGGTACGGACTTCAGAGCTTACGGTGATGATGATGCAACTGGTCGCCAGTGGCCGTGGCGTGTGCGGCATGCCGCATTGGGCGCTGCACGAATACAGCTCGCGCGGTTACGTGAAGGCCAAGCGGCTGGGCGAGAAAGGCCTGTTCGCCACGCTGTACGCGGCGATCCGCGCGGACATGCTGGATGCGCCGTACATGCGCGATTTCTTGCTGACGGCGAAGGACACTTCATTCTCGACACTGGATGGGGTTAGCGCGGTTCGCTAAAACCCAAATCAAAAGATCGCAGCCTTCGGCAGCTCTACACAAAACCCTGTAGGAGCTGCCGAAGGCTGCGATCTTTTGATCTTTATGCCTGAGGCAGTTCACGCCACATATGGATCTTGTCGAAGTAGTCTTCGCCAACCCGCACCGCCAATGGCTCCAGACCAAACTGGATAAAGCCGCATCGCTCGTAGAGTTTGAACGCCGCGTCATTCCCGGCAGTGACGGTCAATTGAACGACCTTCAACGCCGGATGATTCTGCGCCTCGGCAATCGCCGCTTGCACTAGTTCAAACCCCAAACCGTGCTGTCGAAAACCCGCCGACACATACATCCCGAACAACGTGGCTTTATGCCGAGCCTTCTCCCGAGGTTCAAACGCCAGCCCGACAATTCCGGCCAGCGTGCCACCCTCGAATGCCCCCAGCACCACATCGAGCTTGCTGGTCAGCCGCCCTTCCCACCAGCTCAACGGCATCACCGCGCGCTCACGCACGCTGGAGGTAAACGCCTGCGGATGGCGATCGTAAGCCTCCAGCATCAGCTCCCGATAAGCCAGGGCATGACTGGCGTCCAGCCGTTCGATCCACATGCTCACGCCGCCCTTCGTTGCTCAAGCATCAATCGCACGGCCAACCCGGCCAACACAAAACCCATGAAATAACGCTGCATCGCCAGCCATGTCGGATTACGTACGAACCACGACGCAATTCCTGCCGCGAACAATGCGATCAACAGATTGACGGTGAAACTCACGCTGATCTGCGTCAGCCCGAGGATGAGGCTTTGGGTGAACACCGAGCCGTGTTCAGGCGTGATGAACTGCGGAAACACCGAGAGATAAAAAACCGCAATTTTCGGGTTCAGCGCGCTGGTGAGAAAACCCATGGTGATCAGTTTGCGCGACGAGTCTGGTGGCAATTGCTGTGCCTCAAACGGCGAACGCGCACCGGGTTTCACCGCTTGCCACGCCAGCCACAGCAGGTACAACGCACCCGCCCACTTCAACACTTCATAAGCCATCGGCACCGCGAGGAACACTGCGGTCAAGCCGGCGGCTGCCGCAAACATATGCACAAAGAACCCCGCGACCACGCCCAGCAACGACGTCACCCCGGCCTTGCGCCCCTGACAGATCGAACGCGAGATCAGGTAGATCATGTTCGGCCCCGGCGTCAGTACCATCAGTAACGCGGCGGCGGCGAATATCAGCAGGTCTTGAAGCGGGATCATGGCAAAGTCCTTTGCGTGGATGATCAGGCGATGGCGGTCAGCGAGGCTCGATAAAACGGCAGGATCACATCGCGTGTCAATGGCGCCAAAACGACATCGCCGTCAGTGGCCGGGTCGATCCAGATCACTTCTTCGATTTCCGCTGCCGGGGAAACGTCGGCGTTGATTGTCAGTTGAAAGATATCGGCCTGTACGACGAATCCCGGTTCGTTGGCAGCAGGTGCAGAAAACTGACCCAGGAAAGTCGCTTGCGCCGGATCGATTTGCAGATCCAGTTCTTCTTCCAGCTCACGGGCCAGGGCATGCACCGGCAATTCATGCGCTTCTATCTTGCCGCCCGGTTGCATGAACGCCGTGGTGCCGCGTTTGCGTACCAATAGAGTTTGGCCATTCGCGTTAAGCAGCAGAGCGGCGGCGATGCGGATGATAGAAGTAGTAGCACCGGAAAGCGTCGACATAAAAACGATCCTTGTTTCGAAAAACGCAAAGGATCCCACGCAAACCCGTCTTACGCCATAGACCCCTGTAGGAGCTGCCGAAGGCTGCGATCTTTTGATCTTGATCCTGAAAAAACCAAGATCAAAAGATCGCAGCCTTCGGCAGCTCCTACAGGGGTTTTGTGGTGGCCCGGGATTTGTGTCCGGCCATCGAGTGGGCCAGTATGCGCAGCAGCATCCGGCCGGGCATTCAAGGTAAACCGATGACACTTTCCTTCGACGACATCACCTGGCACCGCGCCGTCGGGCAATTGATCGAGGCGCTGGACAAGCCGAATTTCTGGGCGCAACTGGTGCGTTTGCTTGATCAGTACATGCCGTTCGATAGCTGGGTGGCGCTGCTGTTCAGTTCAGACCAACACCCGCAAGTCTTCGCCGCCAGCCCCGGCGTGGAAGGTATCCCGGACGCCCTGTTCGAAGATTACCTGCGCGGCGTTTACCTGCTCGACCCGTTCTATATCGCCAGTCGCGAACAATCTCGCTCGGGGTTGTATCGTCTGTGGGAAGTCGCGCCCGAGCATTTTGAGCAGACCGAGTATTACCAGCGATACTTTCGTCTGAATGTGGTCGCCGACGAAATCCAGTTCAATTGTCAGCTCGAAGGTGATCGCACGTTGTGTCTGTCGCTGGGCAGCAAACAGCGTTTCAGCAGCGAGCAGATTGCCTTGTTGGCACTGATCCAGCCGTGGGTGCTCGCGCTGTTGCGCCAGCGTCTACCCTATGAAACCAACGAAACTACCGCGCCCGCCTCCGCCGATTGGCGGGTGCAACTGGAAACTTCGGTGCAACAACTCAAGGGCGCGCAACTGACCGCCCGCGAACTGGATGTCGGGCGTTTGATGCTCAGCGGTTGCTCCAGTAAAGAAATCGCCCGTAAGCTGGAAATCTCCGTAGAAACCGTGAAAGTCCATAAGAAACACATGTACAGCAAGCTGGGGATCAAATCCCAGTCCGAGCTGTTTTCGATTTTTCTTCAGGCACAAAACGCCTGAAAAGATCGCAGCCTGCGGCAGCTTCTACAGTAGGCAAGCCATGCACTGACTTGTAGGAGCTGCCGCAGGCTGCGATCTTTTGAACCTGAGTCCGAACCAAGGAAACCGTATGAGCCTGTCACTCCTGAGCCGCTACGCCTTCTTTGCCGTCTGCGTGATTTTCACCCTCGCCAGCCTGCCTTTTCTCGACCACGACTGGCTGTGGCCGATCACCGCCGTCACCGGCGTCCTCAGCCTGATCGGTCTGTTCGACCTGCTGCAGACCCCGCACGCGGTGCGCCGCAACTACCCGATCCTCGGCAACATCCGCTACCTGGTCGAAGGCATCCGCCCGGAGATCCGCCAATACCTGCTGGAATCCGACAGCGACGCCCTGCCCTTCTCCCGCGCCCAGCGTTCGCTGGTTTACTCGCGAGCGAAAAACGAAACTGCCGACAAACCGTTCGGCACGCTGATCGACGTTTACCAGTCCGGCTTCGAATTCATCGGCCACTCGATGCGCCCGGCGCCGTTGAGCGATCCGAACAGTTTCCGCGTTACCGTCGGCGGCCCGCAGTGCTCGCAGCCGTATTCGGCGTCGGTGTTCAACATCTCGGCGATGAGCTTCGGCTCGCTCAGCGCCAACGCCATTCGTGCGTTGAACCAAGGCGCAAAACTCGGCAACTTCGCCCACGACACCGGCGAAGGCAGCATCAGCCCGTATCACCGGGAAAACGGCGGCGACCTGACCTGGGAACTGGGCAGCGGCTACTTCGGCTGCCGCACCAGCGATGGGCGATTCGACCCGGAGCGCTTCGCCACCCAAGCGCAAAACCCGCAAGTACGGATGATCGAAATCAAAATGAGCCAAGGCGCCAAACCCGGCCACGGCGGCATCCTGCCGAAACACAAAGTCACCAAAGAAATCGCTGAAACCCGCGGGATCATGATGGGCGAAGACTGCGTGTCGCCATCACGCCACAGCGCGTTTTCCACGCCGATCGAGATGATGCATTTCATCCAGCAACTGCGCGAACTGTCCGGCGGCAAACCGGTGGGTTTCAAGTTCTGCCTCGGCCATCCGTGGGAGTTCATGGGCATCGCCAAAGCCATGCTGGAAACCGGCATCCTCCCCGACTTCATCGTCGTCGACGGTAAAGAAGGCGGCACCGGCGCGGCACCTGTTGAATTCACCGACCACATCGGCGTACCGATGCGCGAAGGTCTGCTGTTTGTGCACAACACCCTGGTCGGCCTCAACCTGCGCGACAAGATCAAACTCGGCGCCAGCGGCAAGATCGTCAGCGCCTTCGACATCGCCAGCGTGCTGGCCATCGGCGCCGACTGGGCCAACTCGGCGCGCGGCTTTATGTTCGCCATCGGCTGCATTCAGTCGCAAAGTTGCCACACCAATAAATGCCCGACCGGCGTCGCCACGCAGGACGCTTTGCGCCAACGTGCGCTGGTGGTTCCGGACAAAGCGCAGCGGGTGTTCAACTTCCATCGCAGCACGCTGAAAGCGCTGGCGGAAATGCTCGCGGCGGCGGGGCTTGAGCATCCGTCGCAACTGTCGGCCAAGCATCTGGTGCGACGCATGTCGGCGACCGAGATCAAGCTGTTTTCCGAGCTGCACGTGTTCTTGAAACCCGGTGAATTGCTCACGGGCGAAGTGAGCGGCGCATTCTATTCGCGGATGTGGCAGATGGCGCGGGCGGACAGTTTTGAGCCGAATGAAATCGCAGCGGCATAAGGTTGAATGCGCCAGTCTTAACCACAGGCTGGCGCCTCAAATTTCATACTCGCGAAACAATACAAAGCGGAAAAAGCAGTACCCGAGCAATAAATTCAGCACGGTAAAGGACGCCACTGTGATCAGCCCGTGCAGCGCGTGAGCATCGCCAATCAAGCCGATGCCCACACTCACGCCAGCCATCACACAGATGAACAGCAGATAGCTGAGCAGTGACGTTCCCGTCTCGAAGGTGTAAAGCATGTTCACGTACAGCGTGAACGCCGCCGCCACGCAAAACGCAGCGAAGTTACTGGCCGCCTGGGACAAGCCACCGGCACTGCACATGACGAAAAATACCTGCCAGTGGATCAACGCATCGGCCAGGCCGATGACCATCAATGCTGAAAATCCTTTCATTAGCGTTCCTTGCCATGACTTGACAGGCATTCACGCTAAGTCAGGAATCGAGCGCGGTCTACTGTCAGAAATTACAGGTAAGGCGCCTCTTTCGACGAGCGGTGCGGGCGCATTACCGCAGCAATCGGTCGTGCGGCGACTCGTTTATAGAAAGCAAAAGATCGCAGCCTCCGGCAGCTCCTACAGGAAACACGTTCCAAGGTAGGAGCTGCCGAAGGCTGCGATCTTTTGTTTCAGAGGCTACGAATCAGGAAGCCGAACGCGCCACACCTTGTGTGACTTGCGTCGGTTGCAGCTTGAACACGTAGAACAACACGGTCAGCAGCACCAGGAACGCAGGCCCCACATACAGCGCCACGCGGGTGTCCGGGAAGTACGCCATCAGGCCGACCACCAGCACCAGAAACGCCAGGGCAAAATACGAGCTGACCGGGTACAGCCACATCTTGTACTTGAGGCCGGCACGTTCGCTGGCGCTCAGGCCTTTGCGGAATTTCAGTTGCGCCAGCAGGATCATCACCCAGGTCCAGATCGCGCCGAAGGTCGCAATCGAGGTCACCCAGACGAAGACTTTTTCCGGCACCAGATAGTTGAGCATTACGCCCAGGAGCAACACCGCAATCGACAGCAGCAATGCACGACGCGGCACACCGTTGTTCGACGTCTTGGCGAAACCGGCCGGTGCCTGACCGTTCTGCGCCAGGCTGTAAAGCATGCGCCCGGTGCTGAAGATGCCGCCGTTGCATGACGACAGCGCCGCGGTGATCACCACGAAGTTAATGATGCCGGCAGCGGTTTTGATGCCCAGACGTTCAAACGTCATCACAAACGGACTGCCCTGGGTGCCGATTTCATTCCACGGGTAGATCGACAGGATCACGAACAACGCGCCCACATAGAACAACAGAATCCGCCAGAACACCGAGCCGATCGCGTCGGGAATGGTCTTCTGCGGGTTCTTCGCTTCACCGGCGGTCAGGCCGATCATCTCGACGCCCAGATAAGCGAACATGACCATTTGCAGGGACATCAATACGCCGGTCACGCCGTTAGGCATGAAGCCGCCGTGGGCCCACAGATTGGAAATGCCCAGCGCCACGCCGTCATTGCCGAAACCGAAAGCGATGATGCCGACGCCGCCGATGACCATGGCAATGATGGTGACGATCTTGATCAGCGCGAACCAGAATTCGAATTCACCGAAGGCTTTTACCGCGATCAGGTTGATCGAGCCCATGCTGATCAGCGCCGCGAGGGCCCAGATCCAGCGCGGTACATCGGGGAACCAGATGCCCATGTACACCGCCACAGCAGTGATTTCGGCGACGCAGGTTACTAGCCACAGGAACCAGTAATTCCAGCCGGTGAGGAAACCCGCCAATGGGCCGAGGTAGTCTTGCGCATAACGGCTGAACGAGCCGGCGACCGGGTTGTGCACCGCCATTTCGCCGAGGGCGCGCATGATCACCAGGATCGCCAGGCCGCCAAGAATGTAGGAAATCATGATCGCCGGGCCGGCCATTTCGATGGCCTTGGCCGAACCTAAAAACAGACCGACGCCGATACAGGCACCGAGGGCCATCAGGCGAATGTGCCGTTCGCCGAGTTCGCGTTTGAGCGGACCGCCCTGAGCGGTTTCGCCGTGAGGCAGGTGATTGCCGACTGGCATGGGGTACAACCTCGTCTTGTTATTGGATATGACCACCGAGTGTCGCAACGTCGGCCGGTAAGCCTTGGCTGCCGTGAAACCGCGTCGGCCTCGTGGGCAAACGCGTCTTGTAGGACAAAACCTGCAAGATCAGCGGGGCGTGCAGTATAAAAAGCCTTGGGCAGGGCTTTTCACTCTATAAACCACAACATTCAGCGACAACTCTCGGCAAAAGCCCGGTTTGCGGAGAGGCATTCCCTGCTACACGTAGGAATATTCGCCACCGAAAAAGGCGCCGAGTATTGCACAGCATTGGTGCATCGTCATGTCCCTGCCTAGGTGCAATTGCTCTTGCGAAGGCTCTAGCGCAGAACTGCTGGAGGGCTCCGCTCTACTTGTGGCGAGGGAGCTTGCTCCCGCTCGGCTGCGCAGCAGTCGTAAAACCTGCCACCCCGATCATTCAGGCAATCCGGGATTACTGCGTTTGGGCCTGCTGCGCAGTCCAGCGGGAGCAAGCTCCCTCGCCACAGGGTTTGCTGTGTTCAGGTGTTGCTGCGTGAAATGGGGAAACGTCCGACAGCCTTCCCAGCTTCATGTAGGAAGGTGAGCAACTAGCTTGAAAGGAGATCAATCAAACAGGACGCAATGGAATGCGCAAACAGTTGAACTCGCATCGACTCCGCCACGGGCGTTGCTCTGAATCGGGGCGTGCTTACCTGATTACCGCAGTGGTACATGGACGGGCAAAGATCTTCAGTGATTGGCAGATCGGACGCCTATTGGTAAGGGAGATTCAGCAAACTCATGAGAAAGGCTGGGTCAACTCGATCGCCTGGGTAGTGATGCCGGATCATATTCATTGGCTGGTTCAACTCGAAGGCTGCGGTATGGAACAGCTGATGCAAGTCATCAAATCCCGCAGCACGCTCACCATAAATCGCAAATTGAACCGGCAAGGCGCATTCTGGCAAACCGGCTATCACGACCGCGCTATCCGCGATGGTGAGGATTTGCGTCCCTTCGCCCGCTACATTGTCGCCAATCCTTTGCGGGCCGGTTTGGTAAAGAAAATCGGTGACTACCCTCTCTGGGATGCCTGCTGGCTATGACTTGCACTACACCACAGATAATTTGTCAGACCATTGAACAGGCTCTAGCAACAAGATCCGCAATGTTTCCAGATTTGTTCAGCACTTTCCCCCACCCCAACCCCTCACAATTTTTTCACCACTGCCAACCACCGTCTAAGCTTCAAACAAGTCCGATCAATCTGCGTGAATGGATCAATCGACTATGGGCGCTTTGTGGCAAACCGATTCGAGTAAATCTGTGGTTCCGACTGAGAGTGTGGATCAAGCGCCTGTCCCCGAAAAACCACGCCGTCCCCGGCATGGCTGGAAGGCTTTCTGGTTATTACTGCTGATTATTGCAATCGTGGTGGGAATGGCTGCGGCCAAGGAAATGCGCACTTCGCGTTTCCAGTCGAGTGAACTGAGCAAATTCGCCGCCTCGCTGACCTACAAACTGGAACCGGGCCCCAGTGAAGCGATTCACTACCCCGGCAACGGCCCTTTCGATTTGCGCCTGGGTTACAGCGCCCTCGATGAATTCCTGCCGCGTCTGCTCAAGCGTAATTACGTGATCACCGAGCAGACCCGCTTCTCCCCCGCCCTGCTCAGCTACACCGGCAAGGGCCTGTTCGTGCCCTATTCGGAAAAGATTCAGGCCGGCCTGACCATCACCGATTGCCGCGCTGCGCCGCTGTACAAATACAACTATCCGCAACAGCTCTACTCGAACTTCGCGGCGATCCCGCCGGTGGTGGTCAGCAGTCTGTTGTTTATTGAAAACCGCTTTCTGCTCGACCCCAAACAACCCCGGGCCAACCCGGCGGTGGACTGGCCGCGCTTCGGCATGGCGGCGTGGTCGCAAGTGGCGAAGTTGCTGCACCTGCCCGGCCAGTCAGCCGGCGGCAGCACCCTGGCCACGCAACTGGAAAAATATCGGCACTCGCCGGATGGCCTGACCGTGTCGGGCGCCGAGAAGATCCGCCAGATGATTTCCGCCAGCGTGCGCGCCTATCAGGACGGCCCGGACACCTTGGGTTCTCGGCAGAACATCGTCCGCGATTACCTCAACAGTGTGCCGCTGTCGGCAGTCCCGGGGCACGGTGAAGTGCACGGCATGGCCGAAGGCTTGCGCGTCTGGTACGGCAGCGATTTCAACAAGGCCAACGAACAACTGAACAGCCCGGCCACCGACCCGAAAACCATGGCCGACAAAGGTCTGGCCCTGCGTGAAATGCTCTCGCTGATGATCGCCCAGCGCCGTCCTTCGCACTACTTGACCAAGGGCCGCGAAGAACTCGCCGACCTCACCGACAGTCACCTGCGTCTGCTGAAACAGAACGGCGTGATCGACAGCGCACTGGCCGATGCCGCACTCGCCAGCAAGGTCACCTATCGCGACTGGCAGACCCAGCCGACCATTCAGCCAATCGAAACCAACAAAGGCATCAGCGTCGCCCGCAGCCGCTTGGCGAGCATGCTCAACCGTCCGCTGTACGACCTCGATCGCCTTGACCTCTCGGCCACCAGCACCCTGCAAGGCGACCTGCAAATGCAGGCCACCGAGTACCTGAAAAAACTCGCCGACCCGGCCTTCGCCGCCGAAATCGGCCTGATGGGTGAACGCCTGCTGACGCCCACCAGCACCACCCAGGTTCGCTACAGCTTCACACTGTTCGAGCTGACCCCGGACGGCTCGCGCGTGCGCATCCAGACCGACAGCACCGATCAGCCCTTCGACATTAATGAAGGCAGCAAACTCGAACTCGGCTCCACGGCGAAAATGCGCGTGCTGACCACTTACCTGCAAATCATCTCCGAGCTGCACGACAAATACGCGGGCATGTCGGTACCGGAACTGAAGAAAGTCGAGGTGCCGGATCAGGATCGCCTGAGCCGCTGGGTCATCGATTATCTGGTGCAGAACAAGGATCGCGATCTGTCGAAAATGCTCGGCGCCGCGCTCGATCGCAAATACTCGGCGAGCCCCGGGGAGGCGTTTTTTACCGGTGGCGGTCTGCATGTGTTCCATAACTTTCGCAAGGAAGACAATGGCCGCCTGCCGACCCTGCGCGATGCATTGCGCGAGTCGATCAACCTGCCGTTCATTCGCCTGATGCGCGATGTGGTGCGCTACGTCACCTACTCCGGCCCGAACAGCAGCGCCGAATTGCTCAAGGACGATCGCGACCCACGGCGTCAGGAATACCTGGCCAATTTCGCCGACCGCGAAGGCACCGCATTCCAGCTCAAGTTCTGGAAAAAGTACAAAAACAAGGACACCCAGGCGCGCCTCGAAACCTTCCTCGACAGCATGCGCCCGACTCCGATCCGCATGGCCGCCGTGCACCGTTATCTATTGCCGGACGCCAGTCAGGAAGACTTCAACACTTTCGTGCGCGCGCACCTCAAAGGCGCCAAGCTCAACGAAAAACTCACCGACGATCGATTGATTCGCCTCTACGATTCCTACGGCCCGGGCAGCTATGATTTGCCCGATCAGGGCTTCATCGCCAAGGTGCACCCGCTGGATCTGTGGATGATGGGTTACCTGCTGCACAACCCGGACGCGACTTTCAGCCAGATCGTCAAAGCCAGCCAGTTCGAGCGTCAGGAAGTCTACAGCTGGCTGTTTAAGAGCAAACACAAAGGCGCGCGCGACAGCCGCATTCGCACCATGCTCGAAATCGAAGCGTTCCTTGAAATTCACCAGCGCTGGCAGAAAGTCGGCTACCCGTTCGACCACTTGGTGCCGTCGCTGGCGACCGCGATCGGCAGTTCCGGCGACCGTCCTGCGGCGCTGGCCGAGTTGATCGGCACCATCCTCAACGACGGCGTGCGCATGCCGACTTTGCGCATCGACAGCCTGCATTTCGCCGCCGGCACGCCGTACGAAACCCTCGTGACCAACGACCCTCACGTCGGTAAACGAGTGATGCCATCCGAAGTCGCCACGGCCATGCGCGAGGCGCTCTCGCAAGTGGTCGACTCCGGCACCGCCAAACGGGTTTCCGGCAGTTTCAAAACCGCCGACGGTACGCCGTTGGTCATGGGCGGCAAGACCGGCACCGGTGATAACCGCATCGAAGCCATCGGCTCGGGTGGGCGGATTCTCAGCTCGAAATCGATCAACCGCACCGCGACCTTCGTGTTCTACATCGGCGACCATCATTTCGGCACGCTGACGGCGTTTGTGCCGGGCCGTTCGGCGGAGAACTTCAAGTTCACCTCGGCACTGCCCGTGCAGGTGCTCAAAGGCATGGCGCCGATTCTGTCGCCGTATCTGCAGCCTGACTCCCACACCCGCTGCGAGGTGCCTGTCGTCGCCCAGCGCAATTGAAATATTCGGTAAATCCCGCAAACACTGCGATACACAAACGATAACTATGTATCGCATGCCCCCCTGAGCAGCCGCGCAAACTGACATCCTTTCTACGCCAAAAGGATTTTGCGCATGTCTGATTCCCGTGCTCGGGGTATTCACTTCGAGACCTTGAAAAAGGCCATTCCCCACGTGCTGATCAAGGCCTCGGCAAAACGCCGGGCCGAACTGCGCGAGATCCGGCCGATACTGCCGGTCTGGTTCGCCAAGGCTTCCACCGATAAGCAAACCCTGCTCAAGCCCGCCATCGAAGCCTTGCACCTGCGACAAAACGAACGGGACGCCCTGTTCGACAAAATCCAGAGCATCGAAACATTTGCCAAAAAACTGCTTGAACCGGAGCTGCACAAACTCGACCCGGGGCTGGATGCCGACGACACCTGGTTACGCCTGTACGCGCCGAAAAGCCTCGGCATTTTCGGCCTCAAAAGCGAGGCGTTGACGGTCAAGACCTTGTCACTGTTGCAAGCAGCTTTGCATAACTTTGAATACGACGAGACCCGGCCGGGCTTCTACGAGCCGAACTCCTGTTTCATCACTCGACCGGACACCAACGGTCATTTCGAACAGATCAATACGCCGGTGAGTGTCGACGTGTTCGCCCGTCTGTGCCGGCGTCTGAATATCGGCGAGCAATACCAGCGCTACCTGAAGGATTTTCTGCGCCCGCCCGGCAACCGCCTCGTCGAAAACCTGCTGCGGCAGATCAACGGCGCTTACTACAAACAATCCCTGCAGACCGCAGCCTCTCTGGCGCTGATCAAAAAGGACATCGGTCAGGCCGAATACAATCAGTTGATGAAAGTCGTCAAGGGTGACAGCGTCGTCATGGACGGCAAAAAACAACTGCGCTTTTGCGGCTTGAGCATCATGGGATTGCGCCTGACCGATTGCGTGTTGTTCATTCCGTGCGAGTTACATCGCTACAGCACCGGGTCGATAATCGCCTGGATCCCCGGTGACCCCGAACATCCAGTCAAACGCTGCGCCAGCTTCGAGGCGTTCCAACAGGAACTGACCCGCCAACTGACCGCCCGCGCCAGCAACATCGGCACCGATGCCGGCTCGCCAACGTCGTATCAACTGTTCTTTAGCCGCTTCGTTGCGCAGAAGGACAGGCCGTATTACTTCAGACGCTTTAACGAGGCCGTCAACGATGGCCCGCCACGGACTTTTGTCGAGAAATGGCGCCATCACGAGCTGGTACAACTGGGCGAACGACTGGTGTTGCACGTAGACATTCCGCCACCGCGCGAATTCGGAGTTCGTCAGGATCCGCTGGAGTCGCCGAACTTCCACATCAGCGACTGCACCTTTACGGGCAAAGGCCCTTGGGAGGACTTCGAACTGTGGCCGGTGTTGCATGAAACCGCCCTCGATCAAATGATCAGCGACGCCAGAGTCCTTGCTGTACCCAACGCGGATGAGGACGCGAAAGCGCGCTCCGAACGCTGGGCCAATTATCTGAATATCGGCTTTATCGCCCTCGGCGCCTTTGCCCTGGTGGTACCCGGGCTGGGCGAATTGATGCTGGTTGTCACGGCCGGGCAGTTGCTCTACGAAACACTCGAAGGTGCGGTGGAGTGGAGTGAGGGTGATCGGCAAGCCGCGTGGATGCATTTCAGCGACGTCATTGAAAATCTCGCGATGGGCGTTGCGCTCGCACCGGTTTTCCACTTCACCGTTTCACCGTTTATTGAGAGTCTGAAAGCGGTTCGGCTGCCAAACGGTAAGACCAGGCTGTGGAAACCGGATCTTGAGCCTTATCGATATAAAGGTGCCGTGCCGCAGGATTTGCCGCATAACGGCCAAGGCTTGTATCAACACAACGGCAAAAACCTGCTGCGCCTGGACGAACATCATTACGAATTGTCCCGACAAGCGACGACCGGTGCGCTGACTGTGCGTCATCCCACGCGGCCGGACGGCTTTGAAGTATCGGTCAGAGATAACGGTGCCGGTAGTTATGTACTCGACGGTGAAGAACCAAGGCACTGGGATGACGCGACTCTGATGCGCCGAATCGGGCACACGGTTCAATCCTTCAGTGACCCGCAAGAGCTGGAACTGATCCGGCAAACCAGCGGCACCTCGCCTGGCGTTTTGCGTCGCATGTATCGCGACAATGCAGGACTGCCGCCCCTGCTCGCGGACACCGTGCAACGCTTCAAGATCGAACGCGATGTGCGCGGATTTGTTGAACAGGTCACCAGTACCGATCCGTCGCTGCAGGCCTTGGCACGCCGCGACCCGGCCAGTCAGTTGCAGATCATCGAAGCGCAAGGGCTATGGCCCGCCGGTGTGCCATTGCGGGTCAACGACAGTCGTGGCCTCACGCTGTGGGAATCGTCAGCGGCGAAAACCGTTCAAGGAAGAAAACTGGTCGTTCAGTTGAGCGACCAGCAAATCGCCAACGGTGAAGGATTGAGCATTGTCATGGACACGCTGAACCACCACGGCACGCCGTTGGCGGTCGACAATGAAGCAATCTTGCAAGCACGCATCGCCCGCGCTGCCAGATCTTCACGCAAGGCACTGTTCGATCAGCGTTACCAGCATGAGCGAAGCCCCGCCAGCCCGGCCAGACAACAACTCGAACAGTCATTTTCGCAACTGCCGGCGACAGTGGCCGAGTCCTTGCTCGGCCATGCAACTCCCGCTGAGCTGGACTTGATGGATCAACATCAACACCTGCCGTTGCGCCTGAAACACCTCGCCCGTGAACTGCAATTTGAAACCGCTACCCGCCATGCCTGGCAAGGCTTTCATCACGATTGGCTGGCAACCACCGACACCGAACGTCTGGCGCTCAACGCTCTGCGCCTCCACAGCGATGCGATGGCTGAACTGCGTATCGAGGTTCGCCAACAGTCGCCGCAGGGCACATTGATTTGCAGCGTGGGTGCCGAGGACGCGGCCACTGTTCGCACATTGGTCAAAGATCACCACTTCAAATACCTGGCCCATGACGTCCAGGGTCAGCCCCTGCAGGAACAAGCGGGCGACCTGTTTCAAGCGATCCTGACTGCATTGCCCGCTCGACAGCGCCAGGCATTGGGTTATCGACTCGATGACGCCGCCGGTTTCAAACAGTGGATCATGGCCAAAACCGAAGCGGCCAGCGTACGCCGCAGCCTTTTGGCCGCGCCACCGATCAGCACCGTCACGCCTACCGAAACCATCACTTTGCTGGGCGGCCCTGGCTATTCGCGGGTCGGAGAGTCTGTGGAGCAACGCATCCAGGATATTTATCCACACCTCAACGAAAACGAAGTGCAGGGGTTTTCCCGAGCCCTGAGCGCCGAGGGTGACGCAGAGTCAGGTATCCGTCGCATCGAAAATGATCTCGACACATTGCGCATCATCCTCGACACGTGGCGCTTCGAGGAGGTCATCAACTGGAACGCGGGCAATGGCGGTACGCACAATCTGGCATTCACGCTGGATGGAGGCCTGCACCTCACTGAACGGTTGATGGCTTGCTTCGAACGAAAATCCGTGGTGTTCGGGGAACGCAGCATCGCTCCGCAAGCCGGTTATACGCTGGATCTTTCATCGGAGTTGCGTCGCTACAACCTCGAACACTGGTGGAAAAAGCTACCCGACATCAAATCCTATCTCGATCAGGTCACCACCCTTTCAGTCGACAACGTGCCACTCTCTGAAGGGGCTGCGGGGCTGCTCAAAGACTTTCCTCACTTACGCCAGTTGAGCGCGCGAACCTGCGACCTGAAACGCCTGCCGGCCACCATTGGCAAAATGCGCCAGCTGGAAACCCTGCGCCTGTCGGGCAACCGGATCGAGTTGACGCCTGAAACCGTCGAACAATTGAAAAACTTCACACGCCTGCAAACCTTGCGTCTGGATGAAAATCCGCTGGGCCTGTCCCCCGATGTGAGTCGAATGCCACGCCTGAGCGTTTTGTCGCTGAACGATACCGGCCTGACGGCCTGGCCCGAAGGTCTGTTCAAAAAGCAACGGCCCAAGCAGTTTTTCCTCGACATGCTGGGCAATCCAATTAATGAAATTCCGCGGGTGGTGCCGGGCTCCAACAACGCCTTTATCGTCGCTCGAACTCGCCTGATGGCCAACGAGTTGTCCGAGGTCAATCGCGTCCGTTACGAGCACTACCGAACCTCGGTAGGGCTGATTCCCGAGCATGTTGCGTCAGCCGCGACCACCGACATGCTCGGGCGCTGGCCTCTAAAGACCGACGCGCTGTTCACACGCATACCCGGTCTGGGCATTTACCGCCCGGAGGCCTGGCCCGATCTGGCTTCGGAACCCAATTCCAGGGGTTTCTTCAAAATCATCAATGACCTGACCCAGTCCGCCGACTATCGTGCCGGTGGCTCGGCACTGGAACAGTTGAGCGACCGCGTCTGGCGAATGATCCACGCCATCGACATTGATAAAACCTTGCGTCAGGAGCTGTTCGAAATGGCCATCGCCCCCGTCAACTGCCGGGACGCCGGGGCGCAGGTGTTCAATCAGATGGGGATCAAGGTGATGGCAGCCGAGGCCCGGCTGTCGTCGACGTCCAGAGAAATACTTGAACGAAAACTGGTGGTATTGGCCCGGGGTGCAGCACGTCTGGAGCATGTCGATGATGTCGCCCAAGCGGACATTCAAAGCCGTGGCGGCAATCCTGATGTCGTTGAGGTCTATCTGGCCTATCAGACGGGTCTGGCCCAGCGCCTGGATTTGCCGTGGCAATCGCAGAACATGCTGTTTCGGATTACGGCGGGCGTCGATCAGGCGAAAATCGACCTGGCTTTCGAAACGGTGACCGCGATGGAAGCTGGCGACGGTTTGGTCAACCGCATGCTCGAACAACCGTTCTGGAGCGACTATCTACGTGAGGCCTACCCCGACCAGTACTACGCCAATAAAGTCCGCTTCGAGGAAAAAGCCTCGGAACTGGACGACTTGCGCACCGTGCAAGCGCAGTGGGCCAGCTCAATGGATCCCTATCCGGAAAAAGCCGCGTTACGCGACAGGCTCAAGGATCTGGCGCGAAGGGTTGGCGTGCCCAAGGAACAAGTGCTGACCGGCCAGCCAATGCCCGATGCCTTGTACGATCGCCTGATTACCGATCTGGGCGATCAGGAGCAACAACTTGCCCGTCAGCAGACGCGCGATGCGCTGGAAAAAGCCGTGCTCTGAACCTGCGGGAACCGGTTGGCGGGCAGCCCTCCCATTGCCAACCGGCTCGCTTGATCAGCCGACCTCGGAATCCCAGATCACCGTGACGGTGCCCTTGTAAGTCGAAGCTCCGCTGGACAACATGCGCTCGACATCAGCCTGTTCGACACCGAAGTGCAGCACCCCGGGTTTGCGATCAATGTAGATACCGGCCTCGAATAACTCGGTGCCCACGCCGCTCACTCGCAAAGGTTGCCGAATCACAGGACGGTTGCCTGCGGAGGTCAGGCCTGAGGGCAACGTCACAGCGACTTGCAGCGGCACCGCGTGGCCATCCGGCTCATGCAGTGCGCAGGTATCGCCCAGCGTGTACTGACACTGCATTTGCATTTTGAATTGCGAGCTGGTCCACAGATTAAAGGTCTGATCGCGGAACAATCGTGTCGGTTTGCGCCCCTGATTGAGCCAGGCCTGCCAGCCACCTTCAGGTGTCAATTCAACTTTGTTGCCACCCGGGGGAATTTCTACCTTGAGCATATGCTCCACCGTCAGGGTGAAGTTCAACTGCAGCAGATTGTCATTAGGCATCATCAGATCGCCCATATCGAAATCCTTGCCCGGCCCCACCGTGTATTCGATGCTGCCAAGATATCGACCGGACTTCATGGCCAGCGGGTTAGGCGTACGCAGTTGGTAGCCGTAAACGAAGTAGCGGAAATAAAACGCTGGGATCAGAAATCGCGCCTGTTTAGCGCACACTCCGGCATTCACCGGAACCTTCCAGAAACTGTTGTAGCCATTAGGCCCCGCTGTAGCACTGCCCACACCTAAACACGGAGCCGGTGCTTCCCGCCAAGACCCGCCCGTCCACAAAATGCTCCATGCCAGCGAAAAGTCGTCACCCGCCTGCTTCTCCACAATGTCAGTGACAGGTTCGAACAGGCCTGCCTCATGCCCAATGCCGGCAATGCGTACTTCAAGCACGTCCGTATCCCCGGACTCGTGGGTGACCACGATCCGCTGCCAATGGGAAGGTACCTTGGCCATCCCTCCCTGACGTGGATCAGTGTGAAAAGCCCGGATGGGATCTTTGGCATTAAAAACAATGGGCGCGACCAAACTGAACAGACCCTCGGGTTTGCACTGATTGGGCAACTGAAGACAAAAACCCTCTGAAGGCGTCTGGTTGATGAACTCGTTGCTTTGCGGATTGGCCGAGTCAGGCCGAAACAACGCTTCAATTTCTTTGACGGCCGCGGATGCCGGCAACGTCGCTAGACCCGCCATCAGCATGACGGTCAAACTTCGATATAGATTGATCATGATCCCTCACCCTTCATTCCCGGTAACCGGTCATCAAGCACCCGGCAACATCGCGTTGAACATCATGTTGACGTTGCCGAAGTATTTACCCGGTTTGTAGACGCCATCTCCGGGGGGCTGCGGAGTGATTTCCAGCAACACCCGGCGACCCTGCCGACCGTCCGCCGCAGACACCACTTCAACCGCCTCGCCCACCTTCAGTTCTCTGCCGTTGAACACGACCTGCAATTCGATCTCGTGGCCGGACTCGCCGCTGGACAGATACGGCAAACTGTCCAGACGTGCCTCGATCGCGCCCCCCTCGTTCTTCACATCAAAATCCTTTCGCAACCCACCGAGCGTCGAATTGAGCAAACTCCACGGCAACCGCTGCTCCCGGCTGATCCATCCGGGATCGGCCGGCAGCACATGAAACCTGGAAGTGGGGATGCTCACCGATACGTCAAACTCATACGCTTCGCGGGCTGCATGGGCGCAAGTGCAAATCAGCCACAAGCCCGTCAGCGTCACCAGCGCAATCTTTCGCCTGTTCATGATTGATCCTCTGCCATTCGATTGGCCTTGTACCTAACCCTTCACTTCCACTTTCTTTTTCACCGCGCCTTCGATCACGGTGAAGCGGTAATGGCGCCCCGCCTGTTTGTCAAATCGAAACGTACGACCGGCGAGAATGTGGTGTTTGGTGGTCGGCTGGCAGTCCTGCTCGTTGCCCACGACGCAGTCCTTGAACTCGTCGATAACCACCACGCTGTTGCCGTTATTGCGGATTTGATATTGGCCGTTGCCGTCATCGATGACGCTGTCGAACCGGGTGTTTTTCGGCCGCACGAAAAACACCGTGCCGTAACCGGCCAGCACCGTAACGCCAGCGGCAAAGTCTTTTTTGTAGTCGGCCTGCTCTTCATCCGTGAGCGCAAATTCGTCGGCGGCTTCAGGCACCACCGGCACAAAACGCACGCGGAAATAACGCTCCTGATCGCGCGCGCCCATGTACAACAAGCGTGTGCCTTGAGTGCCGTTGGCCGGCACGATCAGCCGCGCCGGGCTGGCCATCAAGCCGTCGCGTGCCGTGGCACCGGCCTGGGATTGCAGTGGAATTTCACGGGCAGTGCCCTGCTCGTCGAAGATCATTTCAAGGATGTTGATCTTGATAAACGCAGTGCTGTCGCCGCCATTGAAGATGCGTTTCAGATAGGTGCTTTTGTCAGCGTCCAGATAGTCGTAGACCACGCCGACATTGATCTGCGGAGCGGCAAAAGCGAGGGGTGCACACAAGAAAAAACCAATTGCCAACAAACGTTTCATGTTCGATTTGCCTCTGTATTTTCAACACAGCCGCAACGGGCTGTCACAGCGAGTGACGGGTTTAAGGTCTGATCAACCTGCGGTTTCAAGAGCAATAGCGTTGTCCGCCAACGTATCCGGCGTGCAGCGCAAATCACCAATCATCAGCACGTTGTTTTCCACCCGGGCGGCATCGGTGTTCAAACGGAACCGGCAGAGCAATTGGTCGCCCTGACGCACTTCCAGGGTCGGCGCTCCGGCGTTCATTTCCATCGAGAAGAATCCGTCGACTTCACTCACGCCTCGGCTGGCGTGGTTGATGATGTGGTGGCCCTTGAGCGGCTGGCCTTTGGGGTCGATCAAGCGGCCGAGCACCGTCAGGGTTTTCATCACGCGGATTTTTCGATAGTCCACGCCGCCCTTGTTCAAGTGGTAACTCGTGCGTGCCGGTTGAATCGCCGCAGCCGGGACGTCGTTGCCTTCGAAATCGAAGCTCACCGTGCCGTTTTTGTAAGCGGTGATCGGGATGAAGTTGCGCCCCGGCCGCAGGTTGGCGCTGCCACCGCTCAAGTCATCGGCGCGCAGGGCGATGTCGTCCAGATCAGACTCGACATCAACGATCATCCCGGCGCCACCTCGATCGTGTTGGCTGGTCATGGCGATGTATTGGCCACTCAGCGCCACGGTGCTGTCGAGGTTCAAACCGCCGGAAAAATTGTTGTTATACGAAGAGCGCTGAATGAAGCCATCGCCGTTGACTGCGTCGCTCTGAAAGCTGCCAGTACCGGAAAGCCCCAGACCGTAGGTGTCGGTGATCGCCGTGGCCGAGACGCTCTGCAACAAGTGATCCTGCAAGTCTTTGCGATAGGTGACGGAGGCATTGTTGTCACGCCCGCCATCGCGCGAAGTTCGCGAACCGAGGCTGCCGGAAATCTGCTCGCCCGGCCCGCCCAGCGCCAGGCTGACACTCAAATCGACCCCGCGATTGCGCGCATCGCCGCTGCTGAAACTGCCCGGACGATCGAACACCGAAAATCGCCAGTTGGCATCGCTGCCAAACAATTCGCCGCGCTGCGTCCAGCCGAGATCGAGACCGACACCTTCGATATTGCCGTCGCTGTGCGAGACCCGCGCGTTGATCGAACTTTTGTTGCTGACCCGATGATTCACCGACAGCGCCGAGTTGCTGGTCTGGCCGATGAACACGTTGCGCTGTCGTACACGCGTGCCGTCGGGCAGGGTTTCGTAGGTGTTGGTGGTGTCGAGCCAGCTGCGGTTATGGGTCAGGAAAATACTGCCCGAGCCGTAGCTGTACATGCCTTGCAGATCGAGGCCGGTGCCGTGGTCTTCGGTTTGATAAACATTGCCAAACACACTGGTGTTGTTGGCCAGCGTCCAGTCGATCGAGGTGCCGTACTGCAGTTTTTCGCTGATCTGCCGCCCGGAAAATCCGACGATGACGCGTGGATGCAGCAAGTAGTTGAACGCTGCGCCCGCCGTCATGCCGCCGGACGCCTGATCGTCCCAGTTGCTCCACAATTTGCTCTCGCGCCCGGCGAACACGTTGTAGCGCCAGCGCTCGTCATGATTGCGCCAGTTGTTCGGTTTGTAGATCAGCTCGGACGTGGTGGAGGTGATCTGACCGTCTTCGATCAGGCGCACTTCAACTTCATAGATGCCGCCGGGTAATGGTCGGGTGTCGAGGGTTTGCAGACCGGCGTCGACCGGTTGCGTGTTGATCAACATGCCGTTGCGATAAATCTCCACCGAAGCCTGACGGTTCGCGGTGACGTAGAGCGGATAAACGCTGGGTTTCGGGTTGTCGATCGCGAGGCTGTCGGAGCTGCCGTACATGGCGCCCACCGCCGTGTCCGGGCTGACACCGAACGAACGTGGCTGGCGAGTCAGGCCTTCGGAATCGGGCATGAAATAGCCCAGGCGAACAAAACTGCCCTGCAGCTCTTTCTGGCTGTAGAGCTCTTGCACGGCGTGATACATCTGCTCGTCCGAACCGCCCAGACGGGCCATTTGTACGTTCAGGCTTTGTGTCCAGTTGCCGAGGCTGCTGCTGGTGACCAGCCCGTAACGACCACCAAGATCCTGATCCTGACCACCGTTGAGGTTGAGCTGGTTACGCACGATCAACCCGGTGCTGCCGGATTTCGGTTGCAGGTAATAGCGCGGCGCCTGGCTGTCACGCTCAGCATTCTCGGTGACGATCGATACCAGCGAATTTTCCAGGTTGTAGTGCACGGCGAGCATCTGCTCCGGGCAACTGCCCTGACAGTTGCCCAGCACCACACCCCGACCCAGGTAGTCGGCCCAGACATCGCGTTCGATGGCAGTGAAGTTACTGTCGGTGCTCTCGGTAAATTCGAGCAGGGTGATGCGATCATCGCGTGATAGAACAATCATCGCTTCACCCAGAAACTGTTGGTCCAACTCCACACGCACCGCAAGTGGCACATCAAAGAAGTGCTCTTCGAATTCACTCGGCAACCCTTTTGCCTGCGCCAGCAAGTTACGTGGCGTATGACGGTCATCCGTAGGCGCAGCCAAGGCATTGGCACATAAAAAAAGTGCAAGCGCTGCCGCGATGGGTGTCATCGGAAACATGAACTTAGTTACTCTTTTTGTTTGATTGGCCAATCGCCGGCCGAACGCTATCAACTAGCGGCCGGCCGGACGAGCCCATTGCCAGAGACTAGCAGTGGTCGAAAACGCGTTACTGGGTAATGCGCGGAATGGCGTCAAACATCACCACCGGTGTGGCGGTGTACAGGCCGGACTGGCCATCGGCCGGTTTGGCGGCGGTGATCACCAGATCAGCACGCATGCCGCCGTTGGATTCGGTATCGCCGACAACTTCTTCAGACGCGCCGGTGAGGGTTTTACCGTTGAAGGTGTACGTCAGCGCAATGGTATTGGCACCGTTGAACAGAGGCTGTGGGCCACCCTCAACGTAAGCACCGACCGAGCCCTGGGTGTGCTGGATGTCATAGGTACCGCGCACCGGGGACAACGTGCCAGCGCCGATGACGTAGCGCATTTCTTCGTTTTTACCGAAGTTCGGATCGACCGGCTGTGCATGGAACACCTTGCTCGGAATGTCCGCGACGATATTGATGGCGGTGCGCGATTCTTCAGCCGCAAAGGCCACCGAAGCACCCAGTGTCAGCATGGCCAGAGGAGTAGCGATTGCAAGTTGCTTGAGCATGATTAACTTCCTGTTATTTCGTTGTGGGAGATGGCTGAAGTCCTGAACCGCTTACAAGGTCTGAAGAATGAAGCCAGCTGGCTCCAGACATGTAAGAAAGTGGACGTTCAACGCCGAGGAATATTCCCCTATTCCCACCACGAAATAAGCAGGCCGTTTCTGACGCATGCGTAGCCAAAGTGCTATTTAACTTGAAAGAAAAACATCAACTTTCAAGCAAAACACCTGAGCAACTGTAAGACCGATACTACATCAGGAGAAAATGACAAAGTTGCATGTTATGCAACTTCTGTAAGAACCAAACTACACGTACAACAAAATAGGGACGATATCGATGATTTAGAGTAATTAATCAAACTAAGCGAAAGTTGTATAGGCATTTATTGTTACCGGCGCGGCGAAAAAATCCTGCTCAGGTGCCCCTTGCGTCTCCTGGGCGCTCGTGCAAACCCGCACGACCGTTGGTCATTTCAGCTTGATCAGGCCATAAGATATATCTTAAGTTGTATCTAAACACGACGAGAGAAGACTGAAATGAGAGACCATCATTCCCCCCACCGCGAACACGGCGACGGCCGTGACGGCTTCGAAAAACGCCCCGGTCGCGAACGCGGCGGTCGCGGCCCACGGGTGTTCGCCCCCGGCGATTTGAAATTGCTGCTGTTGGCGCTGATCGCCGAACAGCCGTGCCACGGCTACGATTTGATCCGCCAGATCGAAGGCATGTTCGACGGCGCATATAGCCCGAGCCCCGGCGTGATCTACCCGACCCTGACCTTTCTCGAAGAAAGCGACCTGATCGCTGGCGACGCCGAGGGCGGCAAAAAACGCTACAGCGTCACCGAGGCCGGTCGTTTGTCTTTAAGCGAACAAGCCGTGGCACTCGATGGCGTGCGCATGCGCATTGATGTGAGCAAACGCTCGCTGCGCGGCCATGACCGCCCTGCCGAAATCCATGAAGCCGTGCACAACTTGCGCCATGCCTTGCAAATGCACCACGGGCGCTGGAGCCCGGAAGAAATCCTGCGTGTGCGTGACCTGCTCAACGACACCGCGAAAGCCATCGTCGACGGCCCCGCCGTTCAACCTGCCTCGGAGAAAGCCGAATGACTGCAGTCGATACCCAAACCATTCACCGCGTGATGCACGAAATCAAACGCCGCAAGCTTGAAGTGTTGCGCGTGGTTGACCTGACGCCGCGCATGCGCCGCATCACCCTCGGCGGGCCGGAACTGGCCGGGTTTATCAGCCTGGGCACGGACGATCACGTCAAACTGCTGTTCCCGCAGAACGCCGAACAGGCCGCCGCGCTGGAAACCATGGTGCTCGGCGCCGGCAAGGACGATGGGCCGAAGCCAGAGATGCGCGACTACACGCCGCGCCGTTACGACCTGGATGCACTGGAACTGGACATCGATTTTGTGCTGCACGGTGACGGCCCTGCGTCGACCTGGGCTGAGCAAGCTGCACCGGGACAATTCCTGCACATCGGCGGGCCGCGTGGCTCGATGATCGTGCCGGACATCTTCGACAGCTATTTGCTGATCGGCGACGAAACCGCCCTGCCCGCCATCGCCCGCCGCCTTGAAGGTTTGGCGGCGAATCGTAAAGCGCTGGTGGTGATCGAGGTGGAAAACGGCGCGGAACAGCAAGTGCTCGAGAGCGCGGCGCAGATCAATGTGATCTGGGTGCTGCGTGAAGGCGGCCAGGACAACCTGCTGACCACCGTGAAGCAATTGCAGGTGCCGAAGGGCAATCTGTACGCGTGGGTGGCGACGGAGACCAAGGTGTCACGGCAGATTCGCCGTGTCCTGATCGATGAGCACGGGCTGGATGAACAACTGATCAAAGCCGTCGGCTACTGGCGCGCTGAGGGCACTTCTGAAGATGAGTGACACAAATCCCCTGTGGCTGGGAATTACCTGTTTCTGCTGATCACCTGTGGTTAGTGATGACCTGTGGCGAGGGGATTTATCCCCGCTGGGCTGCGAAGCAGCCCTGAAACCGGGCACTGCGGATTACCTGACACAACTCATAGAATGTTTTGGAGCCGCTTCGCAGCCCAACGGGGATAAATCCCCTCGCCACAGGTTTCTCATTTACCACCGGTTCATCACTGATCTAAAGATCGGGTTGCGCGCCAGCGGTCGAGGCCGATCACCAGCAACCCAATCACCACAAACCCCAGCAATATCCCCCCGGCATTGATAAACACCTGTGGATAACCCAGCACCGCCACATCAATGAACGGATATGCATACGCGCCGAGCAAATGCCCGCGCAGCAAGGCGTAGATGAAGTACACCAGCGGATAAATCAGCCACAACGGTATATGCCACAGGCGCAACGTGCCCTTCGGTACGCACACCCACCAATACCCCAAAAACAGCAGCGGCATCACGTCGTGAAGCAATTCATCGGCAACAAACTGCCAACCTTCCGGGTGCCACAAATGCCGCAGCAAAATGCTGTAGGCCAGGCCGACCACGACAATGCTCACGGCAATCCCACTGCTCACCCACGGCTGTAGAAACCAACGGCGTGCGGCGGACTCACGCTCGGTCACTGCACACGTCAGCACCGTCGCCACCAGCGTATTCGTCCATATCGTGAAGTAACTGAAAAAGCTCACCAGCCCGCCCAACAGACTGGCGCTGACGCTCAAGCGTGCGAAGAAAATCAGGTACAGCTGAATAGCCAATCCCGCCCAACCTAAAACGGCCGCGCAGGTGATCAGGCGATGGCGCCAGACGGCGTCCATCTCAGAGTGGTCGCTTGGTGCGCATCAACTTCACGTACAGACGCTCGACCTTCTCCCGCGCCCACGGGGTTTTGCGCAGAAACGTCAGGCTCGACTTGATGCTTGGATCGCTTTTGAAGCAGCGAATATCAATGCGCTCGGCCAGCCCCGACCATTCGTAATGAGTCACCAAAGCGTTGAGGATCTGTTCGAGGGTGACGCCGTGCAGCGGATCGGGGGTTTGGTCGTTCATGCCAGGCCTTTGGGCGAAGTGAAAAATGCGGAAGCCGCGCACCTTAGCCGAGGGGGTGGTTCGGTGGAAGGGCTTCCTTCAAATGTAGGTCAAGGTCAAAAGATCGCAGCGTTCCGCAGCTCCTACTGGTGCACGCATTTCAATGTAGGAGCTGCCGAAGGCTGCGATCTTTTTGCACTGTTACCAAATCTGAAAGGATGCATGTTCACAAAAGGCCTTTGTCTTTTTGTTACAGATCATTATCCTGCCGCCCTTCAGCTGAATCGCTTCACTGCCTGCGACATATTGAAGCGCTCAGTTTGCACCCCGAAAACACCAAAAAAAGACTTATTCATGCCCGATTTTTCCTTCTCCCGAGACAGCGCTATCTCAGCCCTGCGCGCCATCGGTGGCTGCACCGCCCTTGGCCTCGCCACTTGCGTCCAAGCGGCTCCCGCGTTCGACAGTGAATCACCGTACATGCTCGGTGACTGGAACGGCACGCGCACCGAACTCTCGGAAAAAGGCTACGACTTCAAGCTCGATTACACCGGCGAAATGGGCAGCAACCTGCACGGTGGCTATGACCATGACCGCACCGCGCGTTACAGCGATCAGTTCGGTTTGGGCACACACCTGGATCTGCAAAAGATCCTCGGCTGGGACGATGCCGAGTTTCAACTGACCATCACCAAACGCAGCGGCAACAACATCAGCAACGATCGCATCAACGATCCGCGCGTCGGCGGCTTCACTTCGGCCCAGGAAGTCTGGGGCCGTGGCCAGACCACGCGCCTGACGCAGATGTGGTATCAGCAGAAATTCTTCGATCAGAAACTCGACATCAAGGTTGGTCGTTTCGGCGAGGGCGAAGACTTCAACAGCTTCCCGTGCGACTTCCAGAACCTCGCGTTCTGCGGCTCGCAGGTCGGCAACTGGGTCGGCGGCATCTGGTACAACTGGCCGGTCAGCCAATGGGCACTGCGCGTCAAATATCACCTGACCCCAGAGTTGTACGCGCAGGTCGGTGCCTATGAGCAGAACCCGTCGAACCTTGATCGCGGCAACGGCTTCAAACTCAGCGGCAGCGGCACCCAGGGCGCGATCCTGCCGATCGAACTGGTGTGGACGCCGAAGCTCAACGGCCTGCCGGGCGAATACCGCGCCGGTTACTACTACAGCAACGCCAAAGCCACTGACGCTTATAAAGATCAGAACGGCCAACCGGCGGCCCTCAGCGGCGAAGCCTATCGCAGCGCGTCGAGCAAACACGGCGTGTGGCTGGGTATTCAGCAGCAAGTCACCAGCGTTGCCAGCGACAACAGTCGCGGTTTGAGCGTGTTCGCCAACGGCACGATGCACGACAAGAAAACCAACGCGATCGACAACTACGTGCAGGCCGGCATCACCTACAAAGGCCCGTTCGACGCGCGCGCCAAGGACGACATCGGTTTCGCCCTCGCCCGCGTGCACGTCAACCCGGCGTACCGCAAAAACGCCGAAGCGACCAACCAGGCCAACGCCGTTTACGACTATGACGATCCGGCGTTCTTGCCACCGCAAGACACCGAATACAGCGCCGAGTTGTATTACGGCGTGCATGTAACAAATTGGCTGACCATACGTCCGAACCTGCAATACATCCGCCACCCCGGTGGCGTGAACGACGTCGACGACGCCCTGATCGGCGGGATCAAGATCCAGTCCTCGTTCTAAAGCAACACACAGATCCCCTGTAGGAGTGAGCCTGCTCGCGATAGCGGTGTTTCAGGCGACATCTCCAGTGACTGAAACAGCGCTATCGCGAGCAGGCTCACTCCTACAGATGAAATTCGTTAGCTAGACAAGTTTTTATCTGAACCATGCCCACGCTCAATCGTCATCTACAGTGACTACTGCGCGGGACTACTTGAAACGTCACGGAGAATCACACTATGAGCACCGAAAGTGCTTCGAGTCGAAGCCGTCTGCTACCGAGTCTGCTCGGCATTCTGCTTCTGCTGATGGGCCTGGCCATGTTGGCCGGTGGGGTCAAGCTGAGCATGCTCGGCGGCTCGCTGTACTACCTGCTGGCCGGTATCGGCATTGCGCTGTCCGGCATCCTGTTGCTGCTGGGCCGCCGTGCGGCGCTGGGCCTGTACGCCATCGTCCTGTTTGCCAGCACCGTTTGGGCGCTGTGGGAAGTCGGTCTGGACTGGTGGCAACTGGTGCCACGTCTGGCCCTGTGGTTCGTCCTCGGCTTCGTGATGTTGCTGCCGTGGTTCCGTCGTCCGCTGCTGCTTGACGGCCCGGCGCCGATGGGCACTCGCGGTCTGACTGTGGCCGTGGTTCTGGCCGGTCTCACCGCGCTGATCAGCCTGTTCACCCACCCGGGCGAAACCTTCGGTGAACTGGGCCGCGACACCGCCGACACCAGCAGCACCGCACCAGCGATGCCGGATGGCGACTGGCAGGCCTACGGCCGCACCGAATTCGGTGACCGTTATTCGCCGCTGAAGCAGATCACCCCGGCCAACGTCGGCAAGCTGCAAGAAGCCTGGCGCATCCAGACCGGCGACCTGCCGACGGCGGATGACCCGGTCGAGCTGACCAACGAAAACACCCCGCTGAAAGCCAACGGCATGGTCTACGCCTGCACCGCGCACAGCAAAGTGTTGGCCCTGGATCCGGACACCGGCAAAGAACTGTGGCGCTTCGACCCGCAGATCAAGAGCCCGGTCGGCTTCAAAGGCTTCGCCCACATGACTTGCCGTGGCGTGTCGTACTACGACGAAGCCGCGTACGCCAAAACTGAAAACGCAGCCTCGGCTGTGATTTCCGAAGCCGGCAAAGCCGTTGCTCAGGCTTGCCCGCGTCGTCTGTACCTGCCAACCGCTGATGCCCGCCTGATCGCCTTGAACGCCGACACCGGCAAAATCTGCGAAGGCTTCGGCACCAACGGTGTGGTTGACCTGACCCAAGGCATCGGCCCGTTCACCGCTGGTGGCTACTACTCCACCTCGCCGGCCGCGATTACTCGTGATCTGGTGATCATGGGCGGTCACGTCACCGACAACGAATCGACCAACGAGCCATCGGGCGTGATCCGCGCCTTCGACGTGCACGACGGTCACCTCGTATGGAACTGGGACAGCGACAAGCCAGACGCCACCGAGCCTTTGGCACCGGGCGAAACCTACAGCCGCAACTCGGCGAACATGTGGTCGCTGGCCAGTGTCGATGAAAAACTCGGCATGGTTTACCTGCCACTGGGCAACCAGACTCCAGACCAGTGGGGCGCTGACCGCACCCCGGGCGCCGAGAAATTCAGCGCCGGTATCGTTGCTCTGGACCTGGCCACCGGTAAAGTGCGCTGGAACTACCAGTTCACCCACCACGACCTGTGGGACATGGACGTTGGCAGCCAGCCAACCCTGCTCGACATGAAAACCGCCGACGGCGTGAAACCGGCGCTGATCGCCCCGACCAAACAGGGCAGCCTGTACGTCCTCGACCGTCGTGACGGCACGCCGATCATTCCGATCAAGGAAATCCCGGTACCGCAAGGCGCCGTGAAAGGCGACCACACCGCACCGACCCAGGCCCGTTCGGACCTCAACCTGCTGGCCCCGGAACTGACCGAAAAAGCCATGTGGGGCGCGAGCCCGTTCGACCAGATGCTGTGCCGCATCCAGTTCAAAGAACTGCGTTACGAAGGCCAGTACACCCCGCCGTCGGAACAGGGCAGCCTGATCTACCCGGGTAACGTTGGCGTGTTCAACTGGGGCGGCGTTTCGGTCGATCCGGTTCGCCAAATGTTGTTCACCAGCCCGAACTACATGGCCTTCGTTTCGAAAATGGTGCCACGCGAGCAAGTCGCCGCCGGCAGCAAACGCGAAAGCGAAACCGCTGGCGTGCAACCGAACACTGGCGCGCCATACGCCGTGATCATGCACCCGTTCATGTCGCCACTCGGCGTACCGTGCCAGGCCCCGGCCTGGGGCTACGTTGCCGGTATCGACCTGACCACTGGCAAAGTCGTGTGGAAACGCAAAAACGGCACCAGCCGCGACAGCTCGCCAATCCCGATCGGCTTCACCCTGGGCGTGCCTAGTATGGGCGGCTCGATGGTCACGGCTGGCGGCGTCGGCTTCCTCAGCGGCACCCTCGACCAGTACCTGCGCGCGTACGACGTGAACAGCGGTAAAGAGCTGTGGAAATCGCGTCTGCCGGCGGGTGGTCAAGCGACCCCGATGACCTACACCGGCAAGGACGGCAAGCAATACGTTCTGTTGGTTGTAGGTGGTCACGGTTCGCTGGGCACCAAAATGGGCGACTACATCATTGCCTACAAACTGCCGGAATAAGCTTTAACGGCGGTAAAACAAAGGCGATGTCTCGTGAGGGACATCGCCTTTTTTGTGCACCACATATCCATGTAGGAGCTGCCGAAGGCTGCGATCTGTTGACTTTGATTTTTAAAAGCCAGATCAAAAGATCGCAGCCTTCGGCAGCTCCTACAGGGTGGAATGGGTTGGCTGTGGGAAATTTGCTCGTCCTACAAATGCTGGTAATTGAACGGAGTTTTTCCCACAAGTCGCGTCGGTTGTGCCTCGGAAGTGGGGTGGATAGGCTCTGAGGGTCGCTGCAAATTCAGCGAACGGGCGTCGCGGCCCGAGCAGTTCATTCGATTTGATGCATAATCGCCGACCCAAACGGGAGCGCTCAGGTGCTTGTTGTTTGGTTTGATGGTGGCTGTGCGCGGGATACCTTCGGGTATGCCGAGATTGCCGAATGGCTCGGTCCGCGAACCTGCGTACAGCTGCCACCCTTTGTCGCGTCGCGGCGATTGAGAGTGACAGCCCCACTCATCATTCGGAGCTTCACCATGATCAAACCAACCCCCAATCCGCCCACAGCGGAAGACACCACCCCCTACGAATTCCCCGGCTCAAAAAGATTCCACGAAGCCGCCGAACGCGCCCTCGATCACTACCTCAAACCCAACGCACTCACCCTGCGCTTCCACAAACCCAGCACCATGTTCCAGGTCGCCCCCGACCAAAACAACGAAAGCCTGCTGGTCCACGCCTGCGAATCCCTGGCCCAAGCCAGCCTCATGACCAGCGACATCGCCGCCTACATCGAACTGCCGCAGCGAAGGACGATTCTGGCGATCCAGCAAATCATCATGCTCGCCGAACTTGCGGTGAACTGCGCACTGGATAACCACGAAATATCCCCCCCCCACCCACAACTGAAAAAGTCCCTCACCCTAACCCTCTCCCGGAGGGAGAGGGGACTGACCGAGGTGTTTGGGCGAAATACGCCGACGTGCAATACCGAGCCGAACTTAAGCTTCAAAGCGTGAATCAACAGCCCCTCACCCTAACCCTCTCCCGGAGGGAGAGGGGACTGACCGAGGTGTTTGGGCGA
>NZ_JAGYHF010000018.1 GCF_018336155.1 Pseudomonas rustica
GAAGGCTGCGATCTTTTGCTTCTGGCTGCTGATTTTGCACACACAAAAACGCCGATGCCCATCACTGGCCATCGGCGTTTTCACACCTTGAAGGGGGTGGTTCAAGCGTCAGATCAGAACGCCGGCAGTACCGCGCCGTTGTACTTCTTCTCGATGAACGCTTTCACTTCCGGGCTGGTCAAGGCTTTGGCCAGTTTCTGGATCGCGTCGCTGTTCTTGTTGTCCTCACGGGCCACCAGGAAGTTCACGTACGGCGAGTCAGCGCCTTCGATTACCAGGGCGTCCTTGGTCGGGTTCAACTTGGCTTCCAGCGCGTAGTTGGTGTTGATCATGTCCAGATCAACTTCCTTCAGAACGCGTGGCAGCAGGGCCGATTCCAGTTCCTTGAACTTGAAGTTGTGCGGGTTCTTGGCGATGTCTTTCGGCGTTGCCAGAGCGTTTTTCGGGTCTTTCAGCTCAATCAGGCCAGCCTTCTGCAGCAGGATCAGTGCACGGCCGCTGTTGCTGCCTTCGTTCGGGATGGCGATGGTCGCGCCGTCTGGCAGTTCAGCCAGGGTTTTGTACTTGCTCGAGTAACCACCGAACGGTTCAACGTGCACGCCCTGCACGGTCACCAGGTACTTGGATTTGTCGTCCTTGTATTTGCCCTGGTTGAAGCTGTTCAGGTACGGCAGGGTCTGGAAGTAGTTGGCGTCCAGACGCTTCTCGCCCACTTGCACGTTCGGCTGAACGTAGTCGGTGAAGACTTTGATTTCCAGATCCACGCCTTCTTTGGCCAGGGTCGGTTTGATCAGCTCAAGAATTTCAGCGTGCGGCACCGGCGTTGCGGCAACCACCAGCTTCTCGCCAGCGTTGGCCAGGGAAGCCGTCAGAGCAGCCGCCAATGCGGTAAACAACAGAACCTTTTTCATGCAGTGTCCTTATCGAAAATCGGTCGTCATCGACGACGGCATCTAATACGAGTGCCAGTGAAGTGATATCGCTGGCGTGGGTCGGACAATACCGGGATTTTATATTCCCGGACAATAACGTTTATTCACGTTGATATTCCATTTTGTTCATACACGCGGTTTAGACGTGTAGGAGCTGCCGAAGGCTGCGATCTTTTGATTTTCAATAAGTTAAAACGTTGAAAAGCAAGATCAAAGGATCGCAGGCTTCGCCAGCTCCTACAGGAGGCCGGTGTTTTTCAGAAGTTTTTTGAGGGCGGCTTGGTCAGCCGTGGAGCCGGTGGCGATGATCTGGTTGATCTGGGATTCGATCTGGGTCAAGAGCGGCGGTAGATTGAGGTGCTCCGGCAGAATTTCGTCGCCCGTGCTCACCAGCAACGCAAAATGAATGACGTTTTCCAGTTCGCGGGTGTTGCCCGGCCAGCTGTGTTGTTCGAGCACGTGCTGCGCCGCTTCGCTGATCAGTGGCACCGGCAGGTCGAGGCGCTGGCTGTAGATGCCGAGGAAGTACTCGGCCAGCGAGAGGATGTCGCCGATCCGCGCGCGCAACGCCGGCAACTCGAGATGCCCTTCGCTGAGATAGTGATAGAGCCGCTCGTGGAATTTTCCGGCGTCCACTGCTTGAGCCAGATCGATGCTGGTGGCCGCGACCAGGCGCACGTCCACCGGGCTCGGTTGATGCGCACCGACGCGAGTGACCTCGTGGTTTTCCAATGCGGCGAGCAATTTGATCTGAATCGGCAGCGGCAGATCGCCAATTTCATCCAGGTACAACGTCCCGCCATTGGCCGAACCGAACCACCCCGCACGACTGCTGGCCGAACCGCTGAATGTGCCGGCGGCATAGCCGAATAACTCGGCATCGGCGTAGGTCGGGCTGATCGCGCCGCAATTGACCGAGACGAATAAACCGCTGCGATCACTGGCGCGATGGATATGGCGAGCGAGCAATTCTTTACCGGTGCCGGTCTCGCCACGGATCAATACCGAGATCGAGCGCGGGGCCAATTGCTCCAGCTCTTCGCGCAACTGGCGTGAGCGCGGATCGACGAACACCAGCGCTTTGGCGCGGATGCTCAGGGGGCTTTTTTCTGCATCGGGAAAGGTCAGCAACGGCTGACCGAAAGTGTCGAAACTCATGGCAGACTCCCGCCCAAAACCGCCGGGAGACGGGGGCGATCAAAGAAAAAACAAATCAGGCGCGACGGCGAGCGTGGTGTTCCATACGGTTTTGCAGGCGATAGAGATACGCAAAACCCTGCTCCCAACGCTGATGCCCGGACTTGACGTTGATGTGCCCGGCGCCGGCGAGAATCCCCGCCTCGGCGCCCCAGTTGCGCGCCAGTTCCATGGCACGCGGCGCACTCACGGCCGCATCGTTGTCGGAGCTGACCACCTGGCTTGGAAACGGCAGCAGATCCGTCGGAATCGGTGCGAAATTGCGCAGCGCGGGTACGCAGGCCGGACGTTCGACATCCGCCGGCGCGACCAACAAGGCGCCGCGCACCTGACGCAGGTATTGCACGGGCGCAGTGGCCGCCCAATGGGCAACGGTGACGCAGCCGAGGCTGTGGGCGATGAGGATGACGGGCGTGCTGTCAGCGGCAATCGCCTCGGCCAGCGCGGCGACCCAGTCTTCACGACGCGGCGTCAGCCAATCGGCCTGCTCGACCCGCGCGCTGTTCGGCAGGCTGTTCTGCCAGTGGCTTTGCCAATGATCTTCCGGCGATCCTTGCCAGCCCGGCACAATCAGATAGCGAATTGATTCGTTGCGCATGGGGAGCTCTCCTGCGTGTCTGTTCCTGAAGGAGTATAGGGAGGGGATTTATATTCGTTAAGGAATAAGAAGCTATTTATTAAGACCTGAAACGAATATGACAAATATCCTGTAGGAGCTGCCGAAGGCTGCGATCTTTTGATCTTGCTTTAAAATCAAAATCAAAAGATCGCAGCCTTCGGCAGCTCCTACAGGGTAGGTGGTCGAGAAATAAAAAAAGGGCCGCACCCTGCCAAGGAGACGGCCCCGGAAAAACGTAAATCCTGTTACCGCGCCGTGATCACCGACAACTTGGTAATCCCTGCCCGCTCAATCGAAGCCATCGCTCGCGCCACTTCGCCGTAATTCACTCCGTCATCCGCCTGCAATTGCACGCGCACTTCCGGATCCTTGGCCTTGGCCGACTTCAGGTTGAATTCCAGCAAGTCCGGCTGAATCTCATCCTTGTTGATAAACAGTTTGCCGGCACCGTCGATGCTCACCACCAGCGGATCCTTCTGCTCGACCGGCGCTACCGCCTCAGTCTTCGGCAGGTTGATCGGTATCGCGTTGGTCAGCAGCGGCGCGGTGACGATAAACACCACCAGCAGCACCAGCATCACGTCCACCAGCGGGGTCACGTTGATCTCGCTGAGCACCTCATCACTGTCTTGCGTGGAGAAGGCCATATCAGGACGCCTCCTTCACTTTTGCCGCGTTGCCCTGCGCTGCAACCTTGTGCGCCGTCGGGTGGATCAATACGCGGAACGAGCTCTTTTGCGCCAGGCTGTAGAAGTCGTGGGCGAAGTCATCGAGATCCGCCGCCGTCAGTTTCAGACGACGCAAAAAGTAGTTGTAAACCAGCACCGCCGGTACCGCGACGGCAATCCCCACACCTGTGGCGACCAGTGCCGCACCGATCGGGCCGGCCACCGTTTCCAGGCTCGCCGAGCCGGCCGCGCTGATGCCTTTCAACGCTTCCATGATTCCCCACACCGTGCCGAACAAACCAATGAACGGCGACGTACTGCCAATACTCGCGACCACCGCCAAGCCGGTTTCCAGCGAACGGCGTTCGCGGACGATCTGCTGGCGCAAGGCGCGCTCCAGTCGATCCTGATGGTTGATCGCCTGGCTCAAATCCGTGGCCTGTGGCGCCTCACCCACTTGAATCGCTGCGTAACCAGCCTGCGCTACTCGCGCTGCAGCACCGGGTTGGGTCTCGCTCAATTCGGCGGCGGAATCCAGACTCGACGCCGCCCAGAAGCGTTTATGAAAACGGCGATCCTGCGCCTTCAGACGCCCGAACTGCACAGCCTTGAGCAATGCCAGGCCCCAGGTGGCGACGGAAAAAACCACCAGCAGCCAGATCACCGCGCTTTCGATGGATTCCAGTGGAGATGCCAGTAACGTCATGATGTATTCCTCGTGTAAACGTTTCGCGCGAATTTGGTTTCGGTTTAATGAATCTTGAAATCGATGGGCACGCTGACCCAGCCGTCCTGGGCGACATCACCCTGCTTGGCCGGGACGAAACTCCAACGTTTCACGGCGCTTAACGCCGCATCGTCGAGCTGCTGCCGACCACTGCTTTTTGCAATCTGGATCTCACCCGGTTTGCCGCTGGCCAACACATGCACACGCAGCAACACGGTGCCTTCCCAACCGCGACGCTGAGCCAGCGACGGGTATTCCGGCGCCGGGTTTTTCAAGTACGCGGCGTTGGCCGAGGCCGGGGTTACCGGAGCCGGCGCCGGTGGTGCAGGTGGCGCTGGCGCAGCGACTGGAGCGGCCGGTTTTGGCGGCGCCGGTGGTTGCTCGACGGCTTTCGGCGCCGGTTTCGGTGGCTGTTTAACCACCGGTTTCGGCTTTGGAATCGGCTTCGGCGGCGGTGGTTTTACGGCAAGCTCGTCCTCAACCGGCGGCGGTGGTTCGACCACAGGCGCTGGAGGTGGCGGCTCGACAACCGGTGGCGCTGGCGGAGCCGGGCGCGAAAACTCGATGGTCATTGGTGGAATTTCTGGCGGCACGATTGGCAGCGTTGGCGTCGGCTGCTGGTTGATCCAGTAGATCACCGCGCCATGCGCCAACAGCGCCAACACACCCAGCAGGATTGCCTCGCGCCGACTCAAGATGCCTTTGGGGGCACGCTGCAAACTTTGCTGCCCCAACGGCACACGGTGCGGCCGGCCGAGATCGACCAGTTCACCACTCGGCGTCTGACGCCACAGCAATTCCTCTGCGCTGGCGGCGGTCTGGACATTGCCCATTGATTCACTCCCTGCGGTCTTTTTTGCGTTCTCTTTACCAAGCCGTCGATTCGCCGTTTGTTGAAGCCCCCACCGCGATCGATGGGTGAATCATTGGCTTAGACGCTTATCTCCGAAAGTAATCTTTAACGTTATCCATAGGCTTTTATGGAATATACGAGCTGATCACTTTCACCAAAGCCACGGCCCATAAGGGCTGGAGCCATGTGGTGAAAACAGCATGCTTTTCAGGCATTGAAAGTATTCGCGCAACGCATCAACAAAGACCCGATGCGCGCCTCGACTAGCGACTGGCGTTGGTCTGCTGCACGCCCACCACCGGTGCAATCACAGCGGTTTCGGAGCGCGGCGTACCCTGCGGCACCCAGTCATAATTCACAGGTAACGCGCGATACACCCAGTTGCTGACGGCATCGCTGCCCGGGGCTTTGCCCAGGTACGGGCTGACGTATTCCCAGACGTTTTCGCCGCTGGCCGTGACCTGGAAAAACCGTCCGTTCATGCCTTCGTCGATCAACGTATTGCCGTTGGGCAAACGCCGCGCACTGCTGATGAAGGAGCTGTAAAACGCCCACCCCGGTTGCTTCGAATTGGCGGCGCTGTACTGCCAGACGATTTCGTTTTTTACCGGATCAATTTCCAACACTCGCGAGCCGGAAATCAGCCCGAGGGTGACGTTCGGATAACCCGCCGAACCCTGGTTATCGAACACCAGCACATTGCCCGCGCCCGGTAGCCCGGCCGGAATGATGTGGGCGTCATGCTGACCGACAAATTGATCGACCGGACGAGGCAGCGTCCGCGCGGTTTTCGGGCTGGCCAAGGGCAGGTTCGGCCCCAGACGCCAGACCACTTTGCCGCTGCTTTTTTCGATGATCGCGATGAAGTTGGCGTTGCGCGAATCGAACAGCAGATTGTCCGGATTGAAACGCTTGTCACCGGCATCGAACCACTTGTTCGGCCCGACTACGCTGAGGTTATTGATGTGCAGGTAATCCGCATCCTCGCTGCCGCGCACCAGTTTCAATTGCTCTGGGGTGAAGCCGAATTCGTTGAGGTGCTCCGACGCCAGCCACTGCCATTTCACCGCACCGTCGGGGCTGACTTCATAGATCGCATCGTCGATCACCTCGGGGACTTTGAAGCCTTTGATCGCGTGCACTTTGTTCGCCAGCACCACGGTGTTGCCGTTGCTCAACCGGCGCTGATCGTGATGCTGCTGCGCCGCGCCACCGGGCGCCTTGTCGCCCCACTGCCAGACGACTTTGCCATTCCAGTCCAGTTCGCCGACGCTCTGATTGCCCAGGCCATTGCCGGCTGAACCGAGTTTGCCGGGATCCTTGTCACTCAGTTGCAGCAGGACATGCCCGCGCTCGCCGCCGACCAGTTTCGGGTCGATGATCGCTGAGGGGAAACCTGCCTGAGGCCAGTTCTTGACCTCGTTGCCGTTCATGTCGATCAGGTGCGTCTGCTTGTCGGCGCCGCTGAAAATCACGTACTGATTGAAGGCTTTGTCCGGGTCGTAACGGGTGACGCCGGTCGGGTAAACGCTCGGCGCGGCGAAGGCGCCAGCGCTAAACACCGCGCCGGACAACAACAGCGGAAAAGCCGTTTTGATGCGCAACATGATGCAGCTCCTTGAATGACTTATCAGAAGTCGTAGCGACCGGTGACGCCGAGGGTGCGCGGTGTGCCGAGCAGGCCTTCATAGCCGCCGTTGCCGCCCGTCCACAGGGTCGTGTAGTAGGTTTTGTCGAAAGCGTTTTTCAGCCACAGCGAGATGTCCCACTGCCCTTGGTTGAAGTCGCCGCGCAGGCCGGTGGAGAGGTTGACCACCGCGTAACTCGGGATTTGCCCGTAGTCGGAATCCTCGACCGTGCCCACTGCTTTCGAGCGGAAGGCGTAGCTGCCGGTGACGTACGGTTCGAAGCCGTTATCGAGATTCCATTTGTATTCGCCGTTGGCGTTGCCGATCCATTTCGAAGCGCCGACCACTTGGTGACCGCTGAGGTCGCAAGACGCCGGGGCACCCGGCGCCTGGCTGATTTCCGGCGGGCACGGCGCGTCTTTGTAGGAGAGGTAGCTGACGTCGTTGAAGGAGCCGTTGAAGTTCAGGGTCAGGCCACGCAGCGGGATTACCGTGCTTTCAAACTCGACGCCGCGCGAGCGCACGGAACCAGCGTTGGTCAGGTATTGCACGCGGTTGACGTCGTCGTAAGCGTTGGTCTGATAGGCGTTGACCTGCGTCCAGAAGACGTTGGCGTTGAGCTGCAAACGACGATCCCACAGCGTACTTTTGAAACCGAGCTCGGCGTTGTTTGCGCGTTCGGTGCCGACCAACAGCGAGTCGGCGCCGGCGGCGGGTGCAGAGCCGACTGAGAGGTTAACGCCACCGGATTTTTCGCCGTGAGACACCGTCGCGTAACCGAGCACATCGTCAGTGATGCGATAGCTGAGGTTGAGCAAACCGGACGGGCTGGAACTGTACTGATTCAAATCGCCGGAATCGTAGGCGCCGGCACGACCGCGCCGCGCCGTTGCCGCTGCACCCGTCACCGCCGCGCCACCGACCGGCGCGTCGCGAGTGACCCAGGCGTTCTTCTCTTCGTAAGTGCCGCGCACACCAGCGGTGAAATCCAGGCGCTCGGTCAGATGCCAGGTGCCTTGGGCAAACAGCGCAAAACTGTCGGTCTTGATATGACCGTTGCCGACGCTGCCAATGTTGGCCAGCGCACCGGCCGGCGTGCCGTTCCAGATGTCCGCTTGCGGGCCGTAATAGGCGAAGGATTTGTTGTCCAGATCGTTGCCGAAGTAGTAGGCGCCGACGACGTAATCGAAGAACTCGCCCTTGGGCGACGCCAAGCGAAATTCCTGTGAGTACTGTTTGTCTTCTACCGAAACACCAGCGTTGTAAGTCGACGCGACGTTGAGACCATCGTCATTTTTCGGGGTGAAATTCCAGAAGCGATACGAGCTGATCGAGGTCAGGGTGAAATCGCTCGGCAGTGCCCAATTGGCTTCAACCGAGGTGCCGCCCTGATGCACGGTGACGTGTTGATCGCTGTCCAGATTGACCTTGCGGTGCGAGCCATTAACCAGCGTTGCACCGGCCGCCGCTGCCCGCGCCGAGTAAAGATTGACGCCGTTGATGGTCGGGCCGGTGTCGTACAGCACGCGGGTGCCGGCACTGGAATCCTCTTCGTTGTAGTCGCCGATCCAGCGCAGATTGAAGTCTTCATTCGGCTTGAACAGCAACTGGGCGCGGAAGCCATCGCGCGAGCCGCCGTTCAAATCATGGCCGTTGTATTCGTTCTTGATGTCGCCGTCACTGCGTGTGCGATACGCCGAAAAACGTCCGGCCAGCTCATCGTTGAGCGGCCCGGAAATCGTGCCTTTGGTTTGGAAATAACCGTCTTCGCCGACCGAGGTTTCGATGCTGCGCTCAGGCGTGAAGGTCGGCGCGCGGGTGCTGATGTTGATCACCCCGGCGGTGGTGTTTTTGCCGAACAGCGTACCCTGCGGCCCACGCAAAACTTCGAGCTGTTCGATGTCCATCAAATCGAACACCGCCATGCCTGGACGGCCAAGATAAACGTTGTCGATGTACAGCCCGACGCTGCCTTCCAGACCATCGCTCGCCGGGTTGTTGCCCAGGCCTCGGATCGACACGCTGGACTGCCGCGCATGCATGTAGGCGACGTTGACGCTCGGCACCAATTGCTGCAAATCCTGAATCCGGTAAACCCGTTGCGTCTCCAGATTCTGGCCGCTGACCACGCTCATTGGCGTCGGTACATCCTGCGAACTTTCTTCGCGGCGGCGAGTGGTCACGGTCACGGTTTCCAGCTGCGAACTGTTGGCCGCCGGTTTGCCTGCGGGTACCGGCGTCGGGGTTTCCGTTTCGGCGGCGTAGCTGTGAGTCCAACTGGCGCTCCCTGCCAGCAACAAGGCCAGAGGCAGGCGTTTGAGCCGTCGTGGTGTTAAGGGTGACGCTAGGTTCAACGGACTCATGGCGCGGCTCCTGGTCAAAAAACACACAGACATCTTCAGCGCTGCATATTCTTTTAAGTTATTTATTTATGGATTTACAAATATTTACTGCATAAGAGATTGCCTTTATAAGGAGTCGACCTAATGCATATCCAATGCATTTCCCGGATATTTTTTATGTGAAAAATGCATATCGACTTGCGACAACTTCGTCACTTCATCGCCTTGGCTGAACAACGCAGCTTCGTCGCCGGCGCGCAGGCGGTGAACCTGTCGCAGTCGGCATTCAGCCGTAGCATTCAGGCGCTGGAGCACAGCGTCGGCTGCCAGTTGGTCGATCGCGGGCGCAAGGAATTACCGCCGACCAAACAGGGCCAGGTGCTGCTCGAACACGCGCGGCGGCTGGTCAGTGGTGCGCAGCAAATGGCCAACGAGATCAGCCAGTTCAATGGGCTGGAGGCAGGGGAATTGCGCTTCGGTTGCGGGCCGGCGCCAGCAGCAGGTTTGATCCCGCGCGCAATTGGCAGCTTCATCGGTCGCTACCCGAAAGCGCGGGTGCAGTTTCAGGTCGATGATTGGCAGAGTTTGAGCAAACGTTTATTGAGCGAAGAGTTTGAATTCTTCGTTGCGGACACTCGGCATTTCGAGGCGGATCCGGATTATCTGACGCATCGGTTGCGCCCGCGTAAATGGCATTTCTGCTGCCGCGCGGGGCATCCGTTGGCGGCATTTGATCGAGTTAGCGCCGAGCAATTGATGAGTTATCCGCTGGCGGTGAGCATCCGCCCGCCGAACCTGCGCAAGGTGATTGTCGACCTCAGCGGCCGCCCGGATTTCATCCCGAATGTGGAGTGCGAAAACAGCTCGAGTTTGTTGAGTGTGGTATTGCGTTCGGAGGCGATCGGGATTGTCGGCGCGTATTCGGATGCCCTGCATCAGGCCAAGGGTGAGCTGGTGTGTTTGCGGGTTGAGGGTTTGGCGGATGATCTGGAGGAGCTGTATACGCGCTATGGGATAGTCAGCCGCGCGGGGTATCGGTTGTCGCCGTTGGCGGAGGCGATGATTGAGCAGATCAAGGTGATTGATGCGGTGGATGAGGAGGTGTGTTCGCTGGATAGACTTGCCGTCTGATCGACCGCTATCGCGAGCAGGCTCACTCCTACATTTGAAATGCATTCCCCTGTAGGAGTGAGCCTGCTCGCGATAGCGCCAGTACTGGCACCGATGCACTCCCTGCATAAAACCCATTCCCCAAATGCACTTGCCGAACACCCCCACCGAAAGCGAAAACCCTCGCCTGTCCCACTGACCGGTGAACCCCATGCCCACCCCGCCAAACCCCGTACGCAACGTGCTGTACATCATGTGCGATCAACTGCGCCGCGATTACCTGTCCTGCTACGGCCACCCACATTTGCACACGCCGAACATCGATCGCCTCGCCGCCGCCGGCGTACGTTTCAGCCGCGCCTACACCCAAGGCACGATCTGCGGCCCATCGCGGATGTCGGCCTACACCGGGCGTTACGTCAGCAGTCATCAAGTCGCCTGGAACGCCGTGCCGCTGCCGCTGGAAGAACTGACGATCGGCGATTACCTGCGCCCGCACGGCATCCGCACTGCACTGGTTGGCAAGACTCACGCAACGGCGAACGTGGATGCCTTGCAACGTCTGGCGATCAACCCCGAGAGCGAGCAAGCCGAGATCCTCAACGAGGTCGGTTTCGAACCGTACATGCGCCACGACGGAATCTATCCCGACGATCCGCTGTTCGATGACAAACGCGAATCTGCGCCCTACACCCATTACCTGCGCGAGCACGGTTTCGAGGGCCGCAACCCTTGGCACGACTGGGCCAACGCCGCCGAAGGCGACAACGGCGAAATCCTCAGCGGCTGGCAAATGCGTCATTCGAAATTGCCAGCACGAATTCCCGAGCAACACTCAGAGACTGTCTACACTACAAATCGAGCCATCGACTTCATCACCGAGCAAGGCGAGAAATCGTGGTGTTTACACCTTTCTTATATCAAACCGCACTGGCCGTATATCGTACCAGCACCGTACCACGCCTTGTACAGTACGAAATCGATTCTCGAACCGATCCGCGCGACGCCCTCCGAAGCCAGCAAACACCCCGTATACACTGCCTTTCGCCAGCATGAGGAAAGCCTCAACTTCTCCCGCGATTCAGTACGATTGACTGTAATCCCCACGTACATGGGCCTGGTCAAGCAAGTCGATGATCAACTTGGGCGTCTGTTCGATTTTCTGCAGAGCAATGGCCGTTGGGATGACACGTTGATCGTGTTCACCAGCGATCACGGCGACTTTCTGGGCGATCACTGGCTAGGCGAGAAGGAGTTTTTGCTGGAGCAGGCGGTGGGCGTGCCATTGATCGTGCGCGACCCTCGGGCGGCGGCGGATGTCACGCGCGGCACGGTGGATGATCGGCTGGCAGAAACCATTGATGCGTTGCCGACGTTTCTTCAAGCGCTGGGATTGCCGGCGGCGGAGCATCGACTTGAAGGGCGTTCGTTGATCCCGCTTCTGCACGGAGAGAATCCGGACTGGCGCCGCTATGCGATCAGCGAATACGACTACGCGTTTCAGGCGCCGGCACGTGAGCGTCTGGGCCAGCCGATCGACCGTTGCCGCATGACCATGGTGCGCAGCGAGCGCTGGAAATACCTGGCGTACGACGGCTTTCGGCCGCAGTTGTTTGATTTGCTGAATGATCCGCAGGAGCTGCGTGATTTGGGCGAGGATCCGGAATTCGCGGCGGTGCGCGAGGAGCATGCGGGGTATCTGTTTGAGTGGGTGCGGGGGTTGAAGCGGAGGACGACGATCAGTCATCAGGAGATTGATGGGCGTGGGCAGCGGTTCCGGTATGGTGAGCCGGAATCCGAGAAAGTCGTTCAGATCGGGGTTTGGTGATTCCGGTAGGAGCTGCGGCACGCTGCGATCTTTTGATCCTGATCTTCAAATCAAAAGATCGCAGCCTCGTTTCACTCGACAGCTCCTACAGGTATCGAGCTCGATCAGACTCCGACGATGTCCGCGCCTTTGATGGTCTGGCTACGCTGCCCATTCGCCCCCACCGGCACCTCACCCTTCAACGTCACCCGACGCACCACCCGATCCTGAGTCCCGTAATCATCAATCGCATAATGCTGCGTCGAACGGTTATCCCAGATCGCCACATCACCCGCCTTCCAGCGCCAGCGCACAGTGTTTTCCTGACGGATCACATGGCTCTGCAAAAGCCCAAACAAATGCGCCGAATCGGCCTGCGAGTAACCTTTGATGCGTTTAACGAAATGCCCCAACAACAAGCTCTTCTCGCCGCTGATCGGGTGCACGCGCACCACCGGGTGCTCAGTCTCGTAAACAGTCGATGTGAAAACCTTGCGATAGCGCTCCAGCTTCTCTGCCGACACGTCCGGTTTCGCACTGGCGTAGTCGTACTCGTTGCTGTGCACGGCGACCAGTTTATCGGCCAGTTCACGCAGTTCGGTCGGCAAGCCGTTGTACGCCGTCGCGGTGTTGGCCCACAGGGTGTCGCCACCGAATGCCGGGGCCACCACCGAGCGCAGGATCGAGGCTTTCGGGTAAGCATCGACGAAGGTCACGTCGGTGTGCCAGGAGTTGGCGCGCTGACCTTCAGCGCCGTCCAGTTCGAGCAGATAACGCGTGCCTTCACGGGACGGCACGGTCGGGTGCGCCACCGGTTCGCCGAGCAAATGAGCAAAGGCTTCCTGACGCTGATCGTCGAGCTGAGTCTGTTCGCGGAAGAACACGACTTTGTACTGAACCAGTGCCTGTTGAATGGCTTCAACGGTGGCGGCGTCCAGTTCACCGGATAAGTGCACGCCACGAATCTCGGCGCCGATACGACCGGCCACCGGGTGAATTTCCAGCGCGTGGACAGCGGGTTTTACTGCGAGTGCGGCATTGCTCATGGGTAGACCCTCATCGACTGCTTACGGTTGGGCGGCAGCGAAACATTGCTCTATCTATATTCCATTTACATCTAATAGATATTCACATGCTTCGTTGACGGAATAAGAGCTTGCATTTAAAACCTCTAGCAACCCTCGTCGCAAATGCCTTCGAGCTATTTTTAGGATGCCGGAAAAGCATATGGATCTTCGCCAGTTGCGCTACTTCATCGCCCTCAACGAACACCGCAGTTTTGTCCGTGCGGCGGACGCGATGGGCATCACTCAACCGGCGTTCAGCCGCAGCATTCAAGGGCTGGAGCAGGAGTTCGGCTGCGTGCTGGTGGATCGCGGCAACAAGGATTTACGCCCCACTCCCGAGGGTCAGGTGGTGCTGCAACACGCCCTGAGCCTGGTACAAGGCGCGGCGATGCTCAGCGCGGAAGTGACGCAGATGACCAAGCTCGATGCCGGCGAAGTGCACTTCGGTTGCGGCCCGGCGCCGGCGGTGAAACTGGTGCCGGATGCAGTGGCGCAATTCATCAATGCGCACCCGAAAGTGCGCACCTGTTTTCAAGTGGATAACTGGGAAAAACTCAGCCGCGCGTTGAGCCGTGAGGAGATCGAATTTTTCATCGCCGACATTCGTCATTTCGAGGCGGATCCGAACTTTCAGACGCAAGCACTGACGCCAAAGCGCGGAGTGTTTTTCTGCCGCCCGGGGCATCCGTTGTTGGCCAAGGAAAGCCTGTCGACCAACGACATGTTCGACTACCCGCTGGCGACCACGCGGATTCCGCCGGGCATTCGTAAACTGCTGGCGAATCTCAGCGGCAGGATCGATTTTTCGCCGACCATCGAGACCGAGCATTTTCCGGCGCTGGTGAAAGTGGTGCTGCAATCGAATGCGATTGGCGTCGGTACGGAGGAGGCATTTGTCGAGGACATTGCCAAGGGTTCGCTGGTGCTGCTGCACTGGCGTAATTTGCCGCAGAACCTGGAGAGCATGAATGCGCGCTGCGGGATTGTCAGCCGTACCGGGTTTCGGCTGTCGCCGGCGGCGCGGGCGATGATTGAGACGCTGGTGGCGGTGGATCGAGAGGAACATCGCGTCGCCGTTTAAAGAGGATCGTTCCCACGCAGAGCGTGGGAACGATCGGTTCCCCTGTAGGAGCTGCCGCAGGCTGCGATCTTTGCTTTTAAAGCTTCGCCGCGGCCAACTCCGGCGCCACCCATTCATTAACCTTGAACGGCTTGCGAATCAGTCTCTGCTGCGCCGCCAGATCGACCTTGTCCTGCAAGCTATCCAGGAACGCCGGATCCAGCGTCGACGGGAATACTTCGCTCAGTTTCTGATCTTTCAGATCTTCAGTAAGGATCACCGGCGGATAACTCGCCAGCCCTGACACCAACTGTACGTACGCATCCTTGTTGCTGTCCTGCGTCAGCCACTCCACGGCCTGCTGCTGCGCCTTTAACAACTTCGCCACCGCTTCCGGATGCCCATCAACAAACTTGCCGCTGCCCACCAACACCGACTGCACACTGCCGGCCCCGCCCAAATCCTTGGTGTTCAACGGCAACTCGGCCAAGCCCTTGATTTGCAATGCCGCCAACCCGGAACTGCCCCACGACGCATCAATCTGCTTCGCCGCCAGTGCAGCGGTCGCGCCGGTGAAGTCGAGGTTAATGACCTTCAGATCCTTCTCGCTCAAGCCCTGACTGGCCAGCGCCGCGTCAAACGACAACTGCGTCGCGGTGCCCTTGAAGATCGCCACACGCTTGCCCTTCAGATCCTGCAAGGTCTTGATCCCGGAACCCGGCACCACGCCGAGATACTGCTTCACCCCACGCGCACCGGCATTTAGCAGCCGCGTATCGAGGCCGTTGGACTTGCCAATGATCGCCGCCAGATCCCCGAGATACGCCAGATCAACCTGACCATTGGCAAACGCCTCATTGATCACTGGCCCCGCACCCTTGAAGAAATTCCACTGAATCTTGATGCCCTGATCGGCAAAGGCCCTTTCAAAAATTTGCTGATCACGCAGCACGTCGACCACACCGCCGCCGCTGTGTTGAGTGCCGGCGCTCAGGTCGGGCACGGCGATGCGGATTTCCTTCAGCTCATCGGCCTGCGCCGTCAGGGTGAGAAAACCCGCCAGCGCCGGGGCGGCAAACAGACTGATGACACGTTTGAAAGGAAGGTTCATGGGTGCGGCTCCTTGATCAATACAGGCGTTAAGGAGCCGAAAGTAGGCCGAAGCAACACCTTCGCTTAAATACTATAAACGCACATTTTTATAGCTTTTAACGCTAAGCGAACAACGCCGGGGCTTGCAGCGGCGTATGCATTAACAGCATCGAAAATATTCTTCGAATGCATTGGATGCGTGTGGGCTGGAAGCCTTAAATGGTCTGGCTTATCTCCAATTAGTATTGATTTGAATATTGTTAGATCATTTTTGCATACTCCACGCAACTTGTAGGAGCCGAGCTTGCTCGCGAAGGGGCCGTGTCAGTCAACGCAACAGTCGACTGATTTAACGCCTTCGCGAGCAAGCTCTGCTCCTACAAAAGCGGTGGTTTGCCATGCAACCCGACAACGGAGGTCACCCATGGCCCGTCAATCTCTGCTCAGTTTGCCGCTGCCAGCGCCACCGCTGAAAAGCCGACGCTCCTGGCCCAGCATCAACCAACGTCTGTTGCCATGGCTGCTGCCCATCAGTCTGTTCGCTCTATGGTGGCTGGCCGCGCGCAACCAATGGATGAGCGAGCAGATCCTGCCGGCGCCATCGTTGGTGTGGAGCAGCGCCGTCGAGCTGTCGCAAGGTGAGCTGTGGAGCCATTTGTGGATCAGCCTGCAACGCTTGTTCTGGGGCTTGCTCGCAGGGATTTCCGCCGGTGCAGTGCTGGGTGCTGCGCTGGGTTTCAGCCGCCGTCTGGAGCGTCTGATTTTCCCGACCTTCGCCGGTCTGGCGCAGGTGCCAACGCTGGCGTGGATCCCGCTGTTCATGGTGTTTTTCGGCATCGGCGAAGTGTTGAAACTGGTGGTGCTGATCAAAGCCATCGTCGTCCCGGTGACCTTGCACACGCTGGTCGGCGTGCGTGACGCTCAGCCGAAACTGCGCGAAGCCGCTGCCGTGTTGCGACTGCCACCGCGCCTGCTGATCCGGCGATTGGTGCTGCCCGCCGCCCTGCCCGCGTTCATGGCCGGTGTGCGTTTGGCGCTGGCCGCCGGCTGGACATCGCTGCTCGCAGTCGAGTTGCTCGCCTCCAGCGAAGGCATCGGTTACCTCATGGTCTGGGCGCGCCAGCTGTTTATGCTCGACATCGTCTTTGTCTGCATCGTGGTGATCGGTTTGATCGGCGTGGCGATGGATCGCGGCATCGGTCTGCTGGATAAAAAACTGGTGCACTGGCCGCACCCGGCCACTGCGGAAATTCGTCGCGGCCCGCGCTATGAAGGCTGGCAGCGTTTGCAACCGTGGCTGCTGCCGCTGGGCTTGCTCGCGCTTTGGCAACTGGCGAACGATCAACAGTGGGTCGATCCGAATATTCTGGTGAGCCCGCTGGCCGTGCTGATTACGGCGTGGGACGGTCTGCTCGATGGCACGTTGATCAACGGCATGGCCCTGAGCCTGGGTCGCACCCTCGGCGGTTTGTTGCTGGGCGGCGGACTCGGTTTGGCCCTCGGCTTGCTGCTGGGCTTGTCACGCACCAGCGAACGTGTGCTCGGCCCGACACTCGCCGCGCTGCGCCAGATCGCGATTTTCGCCTGGGTGCCGCTGCTCACCGCGTGGTTCGGATTGGGTGAACTGGCGAAGTGGGTGTTCGTCGCCCTCGCCGCATTTTTTCCGCTGTTTATCGCCACGCAACGCAGCGTCGCCAACCTTTCGCCGCAACTCAACGAAGCCGCACAAGTGCTGCGCCTGAGCCTTGGTCAACGCCTGCGTCGTCTGGTGCTGCCAGGCGCGGCACCGGGGATTTTCGCCGGTCTGCGCCTGAGCCTGATCTACGCCTGGCTCGGCACCATCGGTGCCGAATATTTCATGCCGTCCAACGGCGGCATCGGCAGCCAGATGATCGGCGCGCAACAACTGCTGCGCATGGATCTGATCATGGCGTGCATGCTCTTCGTCGGCCTCACCGGCGCTCTGCTCAACCTTATTGGCCAACGCCTGGAAATTCGCGCGACCCGCTGGAGACACGCATGAACGCACCCATTGTTAGCTTCACCCACGTAGGCAAATCCTTCGACGTCGACGGTTTCGAACTGGAGGCGATTCGCGAATTCAACCTGGACATCGCCGAGGGCGAATTCGTCGCCATCGTCGGTTCCAGCGGCTGCGGCAAATCCACCTTGCTGCGATTGTTGGTGGGCCTTGATACGCAATTTCGCGGGCAGATCACCGTCGATGGCAAAGCCGTCAGCGGCATCGGCGGCGAGCGCGGCATTGTCTTCCAGGAACACCGTTTATTCCCGTGGCTGACCGTCGCCGACAACATCGGCCTCGGCCTGGTCAACGAGCCGCTGAGCGCTGCACAAAAGCAAAAACGCATCGACGATTTCATCGATCTGGTCGGCCTGCGCGACTTCACCCGCGCCTATCCGCACCAGCTCTCCGGCGGCATGGCACAACGCGTGGCGATTGCTCGCGGCCTCGTCGCCAGCCCAAGAATTCTGCTGCTTGACGAACCCTTCGGCGCGCTCGATGCACTGACCCGCCAGCAAATGCAGGACGAGCTGTTAGCGATCCGCGCCCGCGCAAAAATCACCACGATTCTCGTTACTCACGACGTCGAGGAAGCGATCTTCCTCGCCGACCGCGTGGTGGTGATGGAGCCGCGTCCGGGGCGGATCAAGCAAGTGGTCGATATCGCCCTGCCGCACCCGCGCCAGCGCAGCAGTTTCGACTTCCATCAGTTGCGTGAAGAACTGCTGCACGAACTGACCAGTGATGACCATTACCAACCGAGCGTGCCGGTGCAGATCCGCGATCTGCCGCTGACGTTCATTGCCTGCTGAACAGGAGTTTCGCAATGCCGCAACGTCCCAATTTTCTGGTGATTCTGGCCGACGATCTCGGCTTCTCCGACATCGGTGCGTTCGGCGGCGAAATTGCCACGCCGCACCTCGATGCCTTGGCCAACAACGGCCTGCGCCTCACCGATTTTCATACCGCGCCGACCTGCTCGCCAACCCGTTCGATGCTGCTCACCGGCACCGACCACCACATCGCCGGCATCGGCACCATGGCCGAGACGCTGACCCCGGATCTGATCGGCAAACCGGGTTACGAGGGCTACCTCAACGACCGCGTCGTCGCCTTGCCCGAGCTGCTGCGCGAGGCCGGTTATCAAACGTTGATGAGCGGCAAATGGCACCTCGGTTTGAAAGCTGAACTGGCGCCGCATGCGCGCGGTTTCGAGCGTTCGTTTTCGCTGCTGCCGGGCGCGGCCAACCACTATGGTTTCGAGCCGACCTACGATGAGCAAACGCCGGGCCTGCTGAAATCGACCCCGGCGCTGTACATCGAAGATGACCAGTTTCTCGACGAATTGCCGAAGGATTTCTATTCCTCCGATGCCTTCGGCGACAAATTGCTGCAATACCTCAAGGAGCGTGATCAAACTCGGCCGTTCTTCGCTTACCTGCCATTCTCCGCACCGCACTGGCCGTTGCAGGCACCCGCTGACATCGTCGAGAAATACCGGGGCCGCTATGACGCCGGCCCGGAAGTGTTGCGCCTTGAACGGCTGGAAAAACTCAAAGCCCTCGGCCTGATTGAGCCAGACGTCGAGCCGCATCCACTGATTCAGTTGACCAAACAGTGGGACGCGTTAAGCGACGAGCAAAAGCAGATTTCCGCGCGGGCGATGGAGGTCTACGCGGCGATGGTCGAGCGCATGGACTGGAACATTGGCCGGGTCGTCGATTACCTGCGCCAGCAGGGGCAACTCGACAACACGTTCATCCTGTTCATGTCCGATAACGGTGCCGAAGGCGCACTGCTCGAAGCGTTCCCGAAATTCGGCCCGGAACTGGTGACGTACCTCAGCCAGCACTACGACAACAGCCTCGACAACATTGGCCGGGCCAACTCTTACGTCTGGTACGGGCCGAACTGGGCGCAGGTGGCGACCGCGCCGTCACGGCTGTTCAAAGCGTTTACCACCGAAGGCGGGATTCGCGTGCCGGCGCTGCTGCACTATCCGCAGCTGGCGATCAAAGGACAGATCAGCCATGGCTTCGGCACGGTGATGGACATCACGCCGACGATTCTCGATCTGGCCGGTGTGCGTCATCCGGGCAAGCTGTGGCACGGTAAACCGGTGGCGCCATTGCGTGGCAAATCGTGGCTGGGATTCTTGTCGGGCGAGACCGCGCAGGTGCACGACGAGCACACGGTGACGGGTTGGGAATTATTTGGGCGAAGGGCGATTCGGCAGGGATCGTGGAAAGCGGTGTGGATTCCCGGGCCAGTGGGGCCGGCGACCTGGCAGCTTTATGACTTGAGCAGTGATCCGGGGGAGATTCATGATCTGGCGTTGAGTCAGCCGGAGAAGCTCAGCGCGCTGATCGGGCATTGGCAGCAGTATGTCGAAGAGACCGGGGTGATTTTGAGTGAGTCGCCGTTTCAGCCGGATTGAGGGCAAGATCAAAAGCCCCTCACCCCAGCCCTCTCCCGGAGGGAGAGGGAGCTGACCAAGGTGTCTTTCGCTAAACATCGACCTGTGAAAACCAGTCGATTATGGATTCGACAAAACTCTTTCACGTCGGCGTACTTCCCCAATATCCCCCAATCAGTCCCCTCTCCCTCCGGGAGAGGGCTAGGGTGAGGGCAATTCGTCAGGCCTCCACCACCTCCCCAGACACCGCGATTTCATCCCGACGAACAAACCGGTTCGCCCGCCCAAACGTCCCGAAATCATTAAACCTCACCCCCATCTCGCGCATCACCTTATGCGCCACCGGCACGGTCATCTGGCGGATATAAAACGGTTCCTTCACCACAAAATGATGAATCCCGTGGCTGCTGCCAAAGTTGAAGCAGAACGCCTGCAACGGCCACAACCACCAAGGGTTCAACACCTGACACTGCTGCAGCACGTTACCCAGTTCAACATCGCCGTAGTAATGCATGTTCGAGCTGATGAAGTGCAGGCAAAACGTACGCAAAACATTCGGGCCGATGATCACCACAGCGGCGATATCGATCACCTGCATCACCGACAACGTCGTCGCTGACCATTCAATCGGCGCACCCAGCAGATACGCGATGCCATTGGCCGCATGGAAACCAAGAAACACATACCACGCACCCCAATGCACCAGCGCCAGCGGCGCGTAGACCTTCAACGTGCGTTTGATGATGCTGAACTTGTGCGCCCAGGTCTTGGCCCGCAGCATGCGGATAAAAGCCGACATCACGTTGTCGCCAACCATCAGCAAGCGCGCAAAACCCCACGGCTCGCCGTTGGTGATCGCGCGCTCCTCCATGTCAGTTTCAGTGCCGGAGACCTTGTGGTGATTGAGGTGCAGATGCCGACGAATCCACGGATTGATCGTGCTCGGCCGCGCCAGCCACACCAGGCCCATCATCAAATTGTGCGGCACGCGCTGCTTGCGGAAATACATGCTGTGGATCAGGTCGTGCTCCAGCTCATGGGTCAGCGAAGCAAAAAAAGCATTGAGCAACAGGCATGCCCACCACGCCATATGGCCGGTGATGTACAGCGTCGCCGAGCCGATCATCCCGATCAGGGCAAAGGCCAGAATCCCCGCCCCAAGCGCATCCTGATGCTTGAGAATCGGGTAGCGCTCACGCAATTCGACGCCTTTGGCCAGTACCACTTCGCGAATATGTGCTGATCGCTGGGCCGCATTGTGTCGCTGGGGACTTGCAGAAGTACCGTCCATGCTTCCATCCTCGGGTTTATGATGTTCGCATCGTGCCTCGCCAGTGCTTCAATTGCGGTAGCCGAGAACGCCAACCTGTTGACCGGAAGCGCCAATCAGCATGAAGGAACCGACCTCCCTCGCCAGTTGGACCCGTGCCTTGCGCAAACAACTTGATGCGCTGGGGCTGGACAGCATTGCCCTGTGCCAACAGGCCGGGCTCGACCCCAATTTGATGGACGACCCCAACGCGCGCTATCCGCTGTCCGGCACCACGCGCCTCTGGGAAATCGCCGTGCAGGTCAGCGGCGACCCGGCGATTGGTTTGCGCGTGTCGCGGTTCGTCAGCCCGACCACGTTCCATGCGCTCGGTTATGCGCTGGTCGCCAGCGGCAGTTTGCGTGAAGTGTTTGAACGCATCGTGCGCTATCACCCGGTGGTCAGCGATGCGCTGGAGCTGGAACTGAGCCGCAGCGACGACCGCTATCAATTCCGTCTGAAAATTCCGTCAGGCAATCCGGCGCCAGCCTTCGAAGCCATCGACGCGTTCACCGCGATCTACGTGCGCACTTGCCGCAATCGCCTCGGCCGCGATTACGCGCCACTCGCCGTTTACCTGCGCCGTCCGGAACCAACCGACGCGCACCAATGGCACAAAGTCTTCCGCGCCCCGGTGCACTTCGGCTGCGCCGAAGATCGTCTGGAGTTCGCCCTCGTCGACTTCGACAGCCACCTCGACGACGCCAACCCGGAACTCGCTGAACACAATGAGGCAGTGCTCAAACGCACCATGGCCCAGCTCCAGCCGCTGACCTGGGAGCGCAAGGTGCGCGATGCCATCGAAGAACAATTGCCGGAAGGTGAGCCGAGCGCTGAGCGGATTGCTCAGGCGTTGCATTTGAGTTTGCGCAGCTTGCAAAGGCATCTGGCGGATGAGGGTTGTCGCTTCGACACACTGCTCAACGAGAGCCGCGAGAACCTGGCGCTGTTGCACCTGCGCGATCCGCAGTGTTCATTGAGTGAGGTGAGTTATTTGCTCGGGTTCGCCGATACCAGCAGCTTCAGCCGCGCGTTCAAGCGCTGGACGGGGATGACGCCGGGGCAGTTTCGTGACGGGTTGCGCTGATTGATCCGGGATTCGCTGTGAATCGACTGGCCTCTTCGCGAGCAAGCCCACTCCCACAGGGGAATGCATTCCAAATGTGGGAGCGGGCTTGCTCGCGAAAGGGCCCTTCAACTCACCACAAACCCCAACTCAAAAACAGTGCCGTCAGCATCACTACTCACCCGCACCTGTCCCCCATGCAACTGCATGATCGACTGCACGATCGCCAACCCCAACCCACCCGAATCCCCCGGTTCTGCCCGTGAAGGATCGACGCGGTAGAAGCGGTCGAACAGTTTGCTCAGATGCTCCTGCGCAATCGCCGGGCCATGATTGTGCACTTGCAACCAGCACTCACCCGCCTCGTCCCGGCGACGCAGACTGATCACCGATCTTTGATCGGCATGACGCACGGCATTGGCCAACAGATTGCCGAGCGCCCGTTGCAACAGTTGCTGATCGGCAAGCAGTTCACCGTGCAGTTGATTGTCGAGCCGCACGTCACGGTCATCCGACAAGGCTTCAAAATAATCACACAGCTCACCGCCAACGCTGTGCAAATCCAGGGTTTGAAGATTCAGCGCGCGTTCGGCCTGTTCGGCGCGGGCGAGGAACATCAAGTTCTCCGCCATGCGTTTGAGCCGTTCGAACTCTTCCATGTTCGAGGCCAGCACTTCCTGATATTCCTCGGTGCTGCGCGGATGATTCAGTGCCTGGCCGTTACTGGCGAGCAAGGTGTGCAACGGCGTGCGGATTTCGTGGGCGAGGTCGGCGGAGAACTGCGACAGGCGCTGCACGCTGTCGTCCAGTCGCGCGAGCATGCCGTTGAGCGCTTGCACCGGTTCAAGCAATTCTGCCGGCGTGCCATTGGCAGGCAGGCGTTGATCAAGGCTACGCAGATCGATGCCACGCACCGCTTCGCTCAACTGCCGCAACGGTTGCAGGCCCCGGCGCAGCAAGAGCAAGCCCAAGGCAAAAGCGAGCAACGCACCGAGTCCAACCGACAGGTACAAGCGCATGCGATAACTGCCGAGCATCGATTCACGCTCGCTCAGCACTTTGCCGGCAATGACCGTCAGCGGCTCGCCGTTCGGCCCCTGCGCTTCGCCGGACAACAGCGCCAGTTCGGCACCGTCCGGCGCTTGCCAGGTCAGCACATCGGGACGCTGCGGCGTTTGCTCGCGGGGGATGGCGTTCAGTGCGGGCAACTCGCGTTGCCGTGGATTGATCGCGATCACGCTCGATCCGTCGGCGCGGCGCACCAGCAACAGGCTGTCGAGATTGCCGAGCATGTTCTGATACAGCCGTGGCCGCGCCTGCAAAGCGCCGAGGCTGTCGCTGTCGGCGAGCAAGGCGCGCACTTGCTCCAGGCGACCGAGCAACGCGAGGTCGTCGCGGTAGGCGATTTCCGAGGCCAGCGAGCGGTAGAGAAACACGCCAATCGCGCTCAGCACCAAGGCGCAAACAATCGCGAACGCCAGCGCCAGTCGCCAGGCGATCGACTTAGAGCGCATCGTCCGGCGCTTCCAGTTGATAACCGACACCGCGCACGGTGTGGATAAGTTTGGGCATGTACGGATCATCGACTTTCGAACGCAAACGCCGCACGGCGACTTCGACCATGTTGGTGTCGCTGTCAAAATTCAGGTTCCACACCTGCGAGGCGATCAGCGTGCGCGACAGCACTTCGCCCTGGCGACTGGCGAGCAGTTGCAGCAGGGCGAACTCCTTGTTGGTCAGGGCGATGCGCTGGCCATTGCGGCTGACACGGCGGCGCAGCACATCGATTTCCAGATCGGCGATGCTGTACGACTCGGCTTCGCGCATCGGCCCGCGGCGCAGCAAGGTGCGCACGCGCGCGAGCAGTTCGGCGAAGGCGAAGGGTTTCAGCAAGTAATCGTCGGCGCCCAGTTCGAGGCCGCGCACACGGTCTTCGATGGCGTCCTTGGCGGTGAGGAACAGCACCGGCGTGGCGCCGCGCTGGCGGATCAGTTGCAGCAATTGCCAGCCGTTGAGGCCGGGCAGCATCACGTCGAGGATGATCAGGTCATATTCCTGCTGCTCGATAAAGTAGCGCCCATCGAGACCGTTGAGCGCCACGTCCACGGCAAAACCCGACTCGCCCAGGCCCTTGGCGAGGAAATTTGCGGTTTTGGCTTCATCTTCTACGACCAGCAAACGCATGGCACACCTCGATTGATAGGCACACAGGCTAGGCGCCTTCGGCGGCGTTGCCCATTACAAACTTGTAATCCAACTGACGAGGTTCTGACGAAGACCGGCGATTAAGGTGACGACCTTCGCTTCTGGAGCTTGTCCATGACCCTGAAATTCTTGCTCGCCAGCCTGACCCTCGGCCTCAGCGCCGGGGTTTACGCCAGCCCGGAACTGCCGCGTCACGCTGACCTCGACCTGAAAACCGCACGGCTGCTTGCCGACACCGCCATGACCAATTGCACCGGCACGGTGTCGGTGCTCGATCGCGGCGGCAACTTGCTGGTGACCTTGCGCGGCGATGGCGTTGGCCCGCATAACACCATTGCCAGCCAACGCAAGGCGTACACCGCGCTGTCGACCAAAACCGCCACCCGACTGTTTGCCGAACGTGCCCGCAGCAATCCGGAAACCGCCAACCTCAACACACTCGACGAATTGTTGTTGCTCGGCGGCGGTATTCCGCTGTTCCTCGGCACTGAACTAGTGGGCGCCATGGGCGTGGCCGGTTCCGGCGGCGGTGAGCAAGACGAAAAATGTGCGATCAAGGCTGCCGAGAAAACCGGCCTGGCCACCACCCGTTCCCAATAAGGAGATGCATCGATGAATACTTTGCGCATGACTTTCGCAGCGCTCGGCCTGAGCGCTTTCTCAAGCCTGGCGCTGGCCGCTGGCAACCCGTTGAGCGTGCACGTGCTCAATCTGGAAAACGGCCTGCCGTCGCCGGGCATCAACGTGACCCTGGAGAAACATGTCGGTCAGGACTGGCAGCCGCTGGCTCAGGGCACCACCAATGAACAAGGACGGATTGCCGAACTGTTTCCGGCCAAACAGCCTTTTGAAGCGGGCGAATACCGCGTGGTGTTCAAGACCGGCGAGTACTTCAAGAAGGTCAAGCACGACACGTTCTTCCCGGAGATTCCGGTGATTTTTGAAGTGAAGCAGACCGATCAGCACTACCACATCCCGCTGCTGCTGAGCCCGTACGGTTTCTCGACCTATCGCGGCTCGTAAAATAAACACAGATCCTCGGAACAGGCCTCTGTGGCGAGGGGATTTATCCCCGATGGACTGCGCAGCAGTCCCATTTTCAGGGCCGCTGCGCGCCCCATCGGGGATAAATCCCCTCGCCACAAGTATAGGTTTCCACTGTGGATAATGTGGCGCCGTTAGATCGTGGCCAGGGCGCGCAATCGCGTGGCATCGAGGATTTCGATCTCACCATACCCGAGCCCGATAATCCCCTGCCCCTGCAAATCCTTGAGGATCTGGTTAGTGGTCTGCCGCGACAGCGACAGCATCGACGCCAGTTGCTCCTGCGGCAGTTGCAGCACCCGGCGTGGCGCGTCGAGTTCGCCGTAGCCTTCAGCGATCATCAGCAAGCGGTGCGCCAGGCGTGCCGGCGCTGGCAGCAGGCTCAGTTGTTCCAGGTTGATAAAGGTCAGGCGCAGTTTGTGGCTCATCAACAGCGCCAGATGTCGCCAGTACACCGGGTTCTCATCCAGCAACTTCAGCAACGTCGCCTGCGGAATATTCAGCAGCAGGCACGGCCCCACAGCATAAGCATCATGCGTACGCGGCTGCCCGTCGAACAGGCAGATTTCGCCAAACCAGTGCGGCGCCTCCACCAGACTCAACAGCGCCTCTTTGCCCTGCTCACTCACCGCACCAATGCGCACCGCGCCCTCAAGCACCGCGTACAAACCGCAAGGCGCATCACCACGCTGAAACAAGCGCTGCCCTGCCGTCAGCCGCCGCTCCCGGGCCGCCGCCAGCAAGCTATCCTGAAAGGACACCGGCAGATGACTGAACCACTGGCCGCTCATCAGCCGTGAACGAATTTGCATAAACACTCCTGGATTGTCGCCTGCCTGACAGAGCGAACCCTGATCCCGAGGGATGATGTGATCAACCCTACCGGAGGAACAACAATGAAAAGCCTCGTCGACCATCTCAGTCAATACGCCGCCTACCACCGTGATCCGCGCAACATCGCCAGCCACTTTATCGGCATTCCGCTGATCGTGGTGGCCGTCGCGGTGTTGTTGTCGCGGCCGGAATGGTCGGTGGGCGGGTTGTGGATATCTCCAGCCGTTATCGTGGCGTTGGCCTCGGCGTGGTTTTACCTGAGACTGGAAGTGAAGCTCGGCGTATTGATGACCGTGCTGATGGGCCTGTCGGTCTGGGCCGGGCACGTTTTGGCGCAGCAGAGCACCACGGTCTGGCTGAGCAGCGGGCTGGCGATGTTTGTGGTGGGCTGGGTGATCCAGTTTGTCGGGCATCACTATGAAGGGCGCAAACCGGCGTTTGTCGATGACGTGTCGGGGCTGATTGTCGGGCCGTTGTTTGTCGTGGCCGAGTTGGCGTTCATGCTCGGGATGCGGCATGAGTTGAAAGAGCAGATCGAGGCGCGGGCGGGGGTTGTGCGAGTTAATCCGAACGGCAAAGCGGCGGCTTAGGCCGCTTGAAAGATCGCAGCCTGCGGCAGCTCCTACAGTGGGTTTCCGAGCGTTCCCACGCTCTGCGTGGGAACGATCAGTTAAAGGCTGGCGACTTTCTGCCAGACCTTCGGCTTGAAGAACAGGGTTTCACCCTTGGCCAAGCCGATCAGGCTGTCGTGGTCTTTCACCACTTCGGCCTCGATCAAATCCGTCTGCCCCTCAACCTTCAGCGTCACCCGCGTGGTCGCGCCCAACGGCCGGATATCGCGCACCTCTGCCGCATGGTGATCTTCCAACTCATGCCTCGACAACGACACTTCGTGCGGGCGGAACAGCACGTGATTGTCGTCGCTCAGCAGCAAGCGGTTCGAATCGCCGAGGAAGTGATAAACGAAATCGCTGGCCGGGTTTTCGTAAACGTCGCCCGGTGAACCGATCTGCTCGATCACACCCTTGTTCATCACCACGATACGGTCAGCAACCTCCATCGCCTCTTCCTGGTCGTGGGTCACGAACACCGACGTCAGGTTGATGTCTTCGTGCAGACGCGCCAACCAGCGGCGCAATTCCTTACGCACCTTGGCATCGAGGGCGCCGAACGGCTCATCCAGCAGCAACACTTTCGGCTCCACCGCCAAGGCGCGAGCCAGCGCAATACGCTGACGCTGACCACCGGACAACTGCTCCGGATAACGATCCGACAGCCAATCCAGCTGCACCATGTTCAGCAGTTCGTGAACCTTGACCGCGATCTGGCTTTCGCTCGGGCGCTGGTTTTTCGGTTTCATGCGCAAGCCGAACGCGACGTTGTCGAACACGGTCATGTGGCGGAACAACGCGTAATGCTGGAACACGAAACCGACGTTACGATCACGCACATCGTGGCCGGAAACGTCTTCACCGTGGAAAACGATGTTTCCGTTATCCGGGGTTTCCAGACCGGCAATGATCCGCAGCAGCGTGGTCTTGCCGCAGCCCGACGGGCCGAGCAGCGCGACCAGTTCACCGCTGTGAATGTCCAGGCTGATGTTGTCCAGCGCCTTGAACGCATTGAAATTCTTGCTGACGTTACGCACTTCGATCGACATGAATTATTCCTCCGCGGCGCTGGCGCGCAGGCGGTTGATACGGTTTTCGCTCCACTGCTTGGCCAGCAGGATGAAGAGCGCCAGGATCAGCAACAGGCTCGCCACGGCGAACGCGGCCACGTGGTTGTATTCGTTGTAGAGGATCTCGACGTGCAGCGGCAAGGTGTTGGTCACCCCGCGAATGTGCCCGGAAACCACCGACACCGCACCGAATTCACCCATGGCCCGCGCGGTACACAGCACCACGCCATAGATCAGGCCCCACTTGATGTTGGGCACGGTGACATGCCAGAACATCTGCCAGCCATTGGCGCCGAGCAGTCGCGCGGCTTCTTCTTCCTGCGTGCCTTGTTCTTGCATCAGCGGGATCAGCTCACGGGCCACGAACGGCACGGTGACGAAGATCGTCGCCAGCACGATGCCCGGCAAGGCGAAGACGATCTGGATGTCGTGATCCTGCAGCCATGGCCCGAACAGGCCCTGCGCGCCGAACATCAGCACGTAGACCAGACCGGCAATCACCGGCGACACCGAGAACGGCAGGTCGATCAGCGTCACCAGCATGCTCTTGCCACGGAACGAGTACTTGCTCACGCACCATGCGGCGCTGACGCCGAACACCAGGTTCAACGGCACCGAAATCAGCACGGCGAACACGGTGAGTTTCAGTGCCGACAGTGCATCCGGTTCAAAAATCGCGGTGAAGAACGCACCGAGGCCATTCTTCAAACCCTGCGATACGACGATGAACAACGGCAACAGCAGAAACAGGAAAAAAACCAGCCAGCCAAGGCCGATCAGCACTCTGCGCGAAGTGGCACTGCCACGGCGTGCAGCGTTGGCCGAAGAGGCGGCCGCAATAGACGATTGGGACATTGTTCGCGCCTCCTTATGGGGTTTCGATGCGCCGCTGCAGCAAGTTGATCAGCAGCAACAGGACGAAGGAAACCACCAGCATCAACACGCCGATAGCGGTGGCGCCGGTGTAATCGTATTGGTCGAGTTTGACCATGATCAGCAGCGGCAGGATCTCGGTTTTCATCGGCATGTTGCCGGCGATGAAAATCACCGAACCGTACTCGCCAACGCCACGCGCGAACGCCAGGGCAAAACCGGTGAGCCAGGCGGGCAGCAGCGCGGGGACGAGGATGTGGCGGAACACCTGCAGGGGTTTCGCACCGAGGCACGCGGCGGCTTCTTCGACTTCACGAGGGATGTCGGCCAGTACCGGCTGCACCGTACGCACCACGAATGGCAGTGTGACGAAGGTCAGCGCAAGGGTGATACCGAGCGGGGTGTAGGCGATTTTGAAACCGAGGTCGGCAGCGAATTGCCCGACCAAGCCGGCCGGCGCATACAGCGCGGTCAACGCGATACCGGCAACGGCGGTCGGCAGCGCGAACGGCAGATCGATCATCGCGTCGATCACCTTGCGCCCGGGGAACGTGTAACGCACCAGCACCCACGCCAGCAACGTACCGATGATGCCGTTGATGATCGCGGCACACAGCGCGGTGCCGAAGCTCAGCTTCAATGCCGCCAGCACGCGCGGTGCGGAGATGATCGCCCAGAACTGATCCCAGGTGAGTTGAGCGGCGTGGACGAACATCGCCGCCAGCGGGATAAGCACAATCAGGCTGAGGTACACCAAGGTGTAACCCAGCGTCAGCCCGAAGCCGGGTATGACGGGGGAGATACGACGCGACATAAAAGTCCTTGGTTAAAAAGCGATCCGCTGAACGCATCAATGTGGGAGCAAGCCCTGTGGTGAGGGGATTTATCCCCGATGGGCAGCGAAGCTGCCCCAAAACCAGAAAATGCGGTGTATCAAATACACCGCATACCAGGGTTTTGCGACTGCTTCGCAGCCGGTCGGGGATAAATCCCCTCACCACAAAAGCCCGCTCCCACATTTACCGCGCCCAAGCATCAGGCTCGTGGTGTGGCTGAAGTCAGATTACTGCGCCTGATAAATCTGGTCGAACACGCCACCGTCGTTGAAGAATTTCGGTTGCGCAGTTTTCCAGCCGCCGAAGTCCTTGTCGATGGTCACCAGATCCAGTTTCGGGAACTGCTGGGCGTATTTGGCAGCGACTTCTTTGTCACGCGGACGGTAGAAGTTCTTCGCGGCGATTTCCTGACCGGCCGGGCTGTACAGGTGTTTCAGATAGGCTTCGGCGATCTGCTCGTTGCCCTTCTTCTCGGCGTTTTTGTCGACCACGGCCACTGGCGGCTCGGCGAGGATCGACAGCGAAGGCACGACGATGTCGAACTTGTCGGCGCCGCCATCTTCTTTCAGGGCCAGGAACGCTTCGTTTTCCCAGGCCAGCAACACGTCGCCCTGACCGTTGTTGACGAAAGTAATGGTCGAACCGCGCGCACCGGTGTCGAGGATCGGCACGTGCTTGAACAGGGTTTGTACGTATTCTTTAGCTTTGGCTTCGTCACCGCCATTGGCTTTCAGGCCGTAGGCCCACGCGGCGAGGAAGTTCCAGCGTGCGCCGCCGGAGGTTTTCGGGTTCGGGGTGATCACCGAGACGTCGTTCTTGACCAGATCGCCCCAGTCCTTGATGCCTTTCGGGTTGCCCTTGCGCACCAGGAAGACGATGGTCGAGGTGTACGGCGTGCTCGCTTCCGGCAGACGCTTCTGCCAATCGGCCGGCAGGGTCTTGCCGAGTTTGGCGATTTCATCGATGTCGCCGGCCAGAGCCAGAGTCACCACGTCAGCGCGCAGACCGTCGATCACCGCACGACCCTGCTTGCCCGAACCACCATGGGATTGCTGGATTTTCACGGTGTCGCCGGCATGATCTTTCTGCCAGAACTTGATGAATTCAGCGTTGTAGTCCTGATACAGCTCGCGCGTCGGGTCATACGACACGTTGAGCAGCTCGTAATCCTTGGCAACGGCAGAACCGGCAAACACAGCGCTGGCCAGGGCGGCCAAAGCGTAACGGCGAATCGACGACATGGTGAAAGCTCCTGGAATTCGGGTGGTGGCTTTTTTCTTATGTATTTCGCAAATCGTGGTGCCGGTTCAAAGATCGCAGCCTTCGGCAGCTCCTACACACACAGCCCCCTGTAGGAGCTGCCGCAGGCTGCGATCTTTTGATCTTCACTCAGCCCGGTTGCTTACCCGGTTGCTGCAAACGGAATTTCTCTTTGCGTTCGATCTGCACGACTTGCGCGTTGTGCACAGTGATCTCCACCGCGCCAAATCGCAGATCGCGCAGAGCGCTCTGGATTTCACGCAAAATGGTGGTTTCGTCCTGACCGTCAACGCTGCGAAGGGATGCGCTCATGGTGCTGCTCCTTTGAATGGGATATGCCTGGCAGTGGGCGGCACTGCGTTCGGCGTGGGAGCAATATAAGAGAGGCGCGGATATTCTTAAAAAGACTATTTAAGAATGTTTATATAACTGAAAAACATTATGTGGCGGGGCAAGGGTTTGCGCCGATCTGTGAGCGACAGATAACCCTGTGGCGAGGGGATTTATCCCCGTTGGGTTGCGAAGCGACCCTGAAAATTTGGGGACTGCTGCGCAGTCCAACGGGGATAAATCCCCTCGCCACAGGTTTTGTATTCACCTCAGGTTTTGTGTGCACCTCAGGTTTTGTGTGCACCCAGGTTTTGTGTCAGCTGTCAGCCAATAACGGGGGCTTTCGTCCAGTCAATTTCGGCCGCTGGGCTCGGCCGCCCAAACCAATACCCCTGCCCCAGCTCACATGCCTGCTCCAGCAAAAACACCGCCTGCTCCGCCTGCTCGATCCCTTCGGCGTGCACCTGCATACCCATGCTGCGCGCCAGCGCGATGATCACCCGAACAATCGCCGCATCATCCTCATCCCACGGCAACCCCGCGACAAACCCCTGATCAATCTTCAGCTTCTGCACCGGCAAGCGCTTGAGCCGCAACAACGACGAATAACCGGTACCGAAATCATCAATCGCCAGACGAATCCCCAACTCACGCAAGCGGTGCATCTGCTCCAGCGCCACTTCCGGATCGTCCATCACCGCGCTCTCTGTAACTTCCAGCTCCAGATACGCCGGATCCAGCCCAGTCTCGCGCAGCACCTGTGCCACTTGTTGATACAGTTCACGCCGCGCAAACAACCGCGACGAAACATTTACCGCGACAAACGACAGCACCACCCCGGCCCGCTGCCACTCGCACATTTGCTGGCAAGCCTGCTGCATCACCCAGGCGTCGATTTCGGCGATCAACCCGGTGCGCTCGGCGATCGGAATGAATTCCGCTGGCGACACCAGTCCACGCTGCGGATGCTGCCAGCGCACCAGCGCTTCTACGCCGATCAGGCGACTGGTTTTCAGGTCATGCACCGGTTGGTAGTAGACGCGCAGCTCTTGCAGTTCCAGCGCGCGGCGCAGTTCGAAAGCGAGTTCGACCCTTTGCTGAGCGTGAGCGGTGAGTTCTTCGGTGTACAAGGCGTAACCGTTGCGCCCGCTGTTCTTGGCTTTGAACAGTGCGGCATCGGCGTTGCGCAACAGTTGTTCCGCGCTCAAGGCATCGCTGGGGAACAGGCTGATGCCGATGCTGGCATTGATGAACAGTTCGTGGCCGTCGATGCAGAACGGTTCTTTGAAGCCATCGAGAACGCGCTGGGCCAGCGCCGCCGCTTGCGCAGGCTGTGGACAACTTTCCGCGAGCACCGCGAACTCGTCACCGCCGAGCCGCGCCAGGGTGATGCCGGGGCCGAACAGCTCCTGCAACCGCGACGCCACCGCTTTGAGTAGCCGATCACCGACGTTATGCCCGAGGCTGTCGTTGATCATTTTGAAGAAATCCAGATCGATCAGCAGCAGCGCACAGCCACGTTTGTGGGTCTGCGCAGACGTCAGCGCTTGCTCGGCGCGATCGCTGAACAGCAGGCGATTGGGCAGATCAGTCAATGGATCGTGGTGGGCGAGGCGTTTGAGTTCGTGCTCGGAATCCTTGATCGCGGTTATGTCGGAAAACACCGCCACGTAATGGCTGACCTCTCCGCGATCATCGTGAATGACGCGGATGGTTTGCCATTGTGGATAAATCTCGCCGCTTTTACGCCGGTTCCAAATTTCGCCGCTCCACTCTTCCTGCGACGCCAACGTGGCGAACATCGCCTGATAGAAGCCCGGCGGATGGTGGCCGGACTTGAACAGGCTCGGCCGTTGACCGATGACCTCTTCACGCTGATAACCGGTGATTTCGATAAAGGCGCGGTTAACGTGGACGATCAGCCCCTGACGATCAGTGACTAGCACGCCTTCGCGGGTGCAATCGAACACGGCCGCCGCCTGCCGCAGACGCTCGCGATCAGCGTGACGTTCGCGCAACCGCGCTCCGATACCGAGAAACTCACACAACCGCGCCCGCGCCAGAAAAATCAGCCCGGCGCTGACCGCCGCAAACAGATAACCGTTGATCAGTTGCCAACGAGCAAGATCGACGGAGTTATCGAAGAAATTGTTTAATAAATAATCAGAACCTTGCAACCAGACAGCGGCAAGCACGAGATAGAGCAGCGCTGCACGCAAGGCATCGCGATAAGTGGCAGACATTCGGCTGTCCATGTCCCTACAAAAAGGTTGGAATTATAGGCCAAGTAACATCCAGCGACTCTTATCTGAAAGGGCGACTGGTTTTATCTGTGTGCTTAGTGATAATGCAACGGCTGTTTTTATCTTTATCGAGGGCCCTATAGCCTATGTGGTACGAAGGTTTTCTTGGCTTGTCGGCCTGGTCTCTGGTCGCGGTCACCCTGCTGATGACCCACGTGACGATTGTAGCCGTCACCGTCTATCTGCACCGTTATTCGGCCCATCGCTCGCTGGAGCTGAATGCTGGCCTGAAACATTTCTTCCGTTTCTGGCTGTGGCTGACCACGGCGCAGAACACCCGCGAGTGGACAGCCATCCACCGTAAACACCACGCCAAGTGCGAAACCGAAGACGACCCGCACAGTCCGGTCATCAAAGGTCTTTCCACCGTGCTGCGTACCGGTGCGGAGCTGTACCGCGCCGAAGCGCAGAACCCGGAAACCCTGCGCATCTACGGCAAGAACTGCCCGGAAGACTGGATCGAACGCAACGTCTACAGCCGTTATCCGCTGCTGGGCGTGGCGATCATGGGCGTTATCGACCTGATGCTGTTCGGCACTATCGGCATCACCATCTGGGCGATCCAGATGATGTGGATCCCGGTGTGGGCTGCTGGCGTCATCAACGGTCTCGGTCACGCGGTCGGCTATCGCAACTTCGAATGCCGCGACGCGGCGACCAATCTGGTGCCGTGGGGCATCCTGATCGGCGGCGAAGAACTGCATAACAACCATCACACCTACCCGAACTCGGCCAAGCTGTCGGTGAAGAAGTGGGAGTTCGACCTCGGTTGGGCGTGGATCAAAGTCTTCAGCTTCTTCCGTCTGGCCAAGGTTCAGCGCGTTGCACCGATCGCCCACCGTGTCGAAGGCAAGGGCAATCTGGACATGGACACCGCGATGGCGATCCTCAACAACCGCTTCCAGATCATGGCCCAGTACCGCAAATTGGTGATCGGCCCACTGGTTCAGCAAGAACTGGCCAAGGTCGATCACTCGGTGCGTCACCAGTTTCACCGGGCCAAGCGACTGTTGTCGCGAGAAACCAGCCTGCTGGAAGACCGTCACCACTTGCGCATCCAGAACATGCTCGAGCACAGCCAGGCATTGAAGGTGATTTACGAAAAACGCCTGGCCCTGCAACAGATCTGGGTCAAGACCAGCTCCAATGGACACGACATGCTCGCTGCCATCAAAGAGTGGGTTCACGAAGCGGAAGCCAGCGGCATCCAGTCCCTGCGCGACTTCGCCGGCCAACTGAAAACCTACTCCCTGCGCCCTACCGCCTAAACACCGGTCCCAAGTAGGAGCTGCCGCAGGCTGCGATCTTTTGATTCTATTTGTTGAAATCAAAAGATCGCAGCCTCGTTTCACTCGACAGCTCCTACGGGTTTGCCGCGATGGCCACTTGGCAGGATCCGGTAAAAACCGGGAACTTCGCCCAAAATCCCCTATCTCAAAGACACTTCGCCATCCCGGCGGGCTGTTCTGTGGCCGTTGTCGATTGCGGCACGCCCTTTGAGACTTGTGCCGATGGTCAATAACAACCAAAAAGACTCATCTTTCCCGCAGTGGCCCGAAGCCGCGCAAACCCTCATGGCTCTAATGCACGCTCAAGGCGAAGTCGCCCGTTTGAGCGAGCGCGAACAGTTGTTCAGCTCGCTGCTGGTCAGCGTCAATGCGGTGCTTTGGGCGTTTAACTGGGAAACCCGTCAGGTGCTGTACGTCAGCCCCGCGTATGAACGGATTTTCGGCCGCTCCGCCGGCCTTCTCCTCGCCGACTACAACCAGTGGCGCGACAGCATATACCCCGACGACCTCGAATACGCTGAACGCAGCCTCGCCGAAGTCCTGCACAAGGGCGCGGTGGAAGATCGCGAATACCGCATCATCGCCGCCGATGGCCAGATCCGTTGGCTCAGCGACAAATGCTTCATCAATCGTCAGGACGATAGCGGGCAACCGGTGATCATCGTCGGCATTGCCGAAGACATCACCGAAAAGAAGCAGATGGAAACCGAGCTGCATCGTCTGGCGACCACCGACGTACTCACACAAAGCAGCAACCGCCGACACTTCTTCGAATGCGCCCACCGCGAGTTTGAAGAGGCGCGGCTGCAAGGTTCGCCGATGGCGTTTCTGTTGCTGGACATTGATGACTTCAAAGTGATCAACGACAGTTACGGGCACCCCGAGGGCGACAATGTGCTGCAACGGGTTGCCGAGTGCGGGCGCGGCTCGCTACGACGCGGCGATCTGTTCGGGCGGATTGGCGGGGAGGAATTTGCGGCGGTGTTTCCGGGGTGCGCGCCGGACATGGCGATGCAGGTCGCGGAACGCTTGCAACAGGAAATTCAACGTCTGAATTTCAACCACGATGGCCAGACGTTCAGTATCACCGTCAGCCAGGGCCTAACCAGCCTCACCGACGAAGATGACAGCCTCGACAGCCTGTTCGCCCGCGCGGATGCAGCGATGTACGAAGCCAAGCGCCAAGGCAAGAACCGCATCATCTCTGCCTGAATATTCGATTTGAAATGCGAACCTGTGGCGAGGGGATTTATCCCCGCTGGACTGCGCAGCAGTCCCCTGCTTTTTTGAATCAAAAGAGGGGCCGCTCCGCAGCCCAACGGGGATAAATCCCCTCGCCACAAAGGCCCGACTCTTACAAGTATGGTGTGGGCGGGTTACTTACGCATCCGCATCAGCTCCGGCAAGCCGATCTTCAGCAGCCGCGCCGTGCGGCTTTTCGCCAGCTCTTCGATGCCTTCATGCTCAGTCAGAAGCCTCGACAGCCTGTTCGCCCGTGCGGATGCAGTGATGTACGAAGCCAAACGCCAGGCAAGAACCGCATCATCTCTGCATGAGTATTCGATTTGAAATGCGAACCTGTGGCGAGGGGATTTATCCCCGATGGGGTGCGAAGCGCCCCCTTTTTTGATTTAAAAAGAGGGGGGACTGCTGCGCAGTCCATCGGGGATAAATCCCCTCACCACAAAGTCTCGACTCTTATAAGAAAGGTGTGGGCGGGTTACTTACGCATCCGCATCAACTCCGGCAAGCCGATCTTGAGTAACCGTGCCGTGCGGCTTTTCGCCAATTCTTCTATGCCTTCATGCTCAGTCAGGTGCGCCATTTGCGCCGCCATGTTCATCACCAGCGCTTCACGGGAATACACCCCGCCACCGAGTTGATACACCGCCGCAATCAACTCACGCAGCTCCAGTGGCAAGCGCCAACGCGTGCGCAGTGCCGATCCATACGCCGCACCAAATTCCGCCAGCGCCTCACCAACCTCCTCCAGCTCATCCAGCGCGCCACCGGCCTGCTGCCATTCCTGCAAACAACGCAGCAACGCCAGATCACCCAACCGATGCAGCATCCCCGCGCAGTAGCAGCGCTCCTGATCCAGATCGAGCAAACGCGCCAACGTGCGCGCGTATTCAGCGGTGTGCAGCGAAAGCCCCCAATAACGCTCGGCATAATCCGCCAGACACGGATCGCTGAGCCTGGCGCTACGCTTGAGCGCGAGCCCCAGAATCAAGTTCATGCTCTGCCCGGTACCGAGCCGGTGCAGTGCCTGCGCCAATGTCTGCACTGGCGCGCCATGGTGCTGCGCCGCGCTGTTGGCGGCAGCGATCAACACGGCAGTGATCTGCGGATCGGTTTTTATCTCATCTTCGAGCACCTTCAGATCCAGCCCGCCAGGGTTGAGGCTGCGCTTCACCGCCACCTGCACATCGGTCATCAGCGGCGCGCCGTCGGCCTGCTCACGGCGTCGCTCGAGAAACACTGACAGCGTCATACCCGGCGCCAGCGCCGGCACTTCGCAGAACACCTCTTCCCCGGCATTGAGCAGCAACCCCTGCAAACGCTGGGTCAGGCTTTCCATGTTCAGCGGCTTGGTCAGATACGCCGTCGGCGCCAGTGGAATCGCTTCGCGCACGCTGGCGCTGTCGTTGCGGCTGCTCATCAGAATGAACGGCAGCGGCGGATTGCGTTTGCGCTGCCGCACGCTGCGCAGCACGTTCAAACCATCGATGCCGGGCAGCTCCCAGTCAACGATGGCGAGGTCATACGGCACTTCGCTAAGCAACGACATCGCTTGTTGACCATCGGCGCACAGATCCAGCCGCGCATCGCAACGCACGTTCAGCAGCACTTGTTTGAGCAGGTCGCGCGACCACGGGTCGGCCTCGGCAATCAGCACTCGGGGTACGGCGGGTAAATCAACGGCAGTCATGCGCGCTCTCCCTTGCAATGCCTGAACCTTAGCCAATGCTGGCCTTTCGATACAGTGCTAAAGCCCCCGATGTGTTTCAAGGGGCGTAAAAAAACCCGCCGAAGCGGGTTTTTTGTCGATCAGGTCACACTGGGTGATCAGAGCTCGGAGAAGCACTCTTCGATGATCGCCAGACCTTTGTCCAGTTGCTCGTCCGGCGAGGTAAGCGGTACGAGTACGCGCAGAACGTTGCCGTAGGTGCCGCAAGACAGCAGGATCAGACCCTTGTCGCGTGCCTTGGCCACAACCGATGCCACTGCTGCAGCGTTCGGCTTGTGGCTGTCGCCGTTTTCGAACAGCTCAACAGCGATCATCGCGCCCAGCGCACGGACTTCACCGATCACCGGGTACTTGGCCTGGATAGCCTTCAGGCCAGTCACCAGACGCTCGCCGACTGCTTTGCAGCGATCAAGCAGGTTCTCTTCTTCGAACACTTCCATCACGGCCAGCGCAGCGGCGCAAGCGATCGGGCTACCGGCGTAGGTGCCGCCCAGGCCGCCTGGAGCAATGGCGTCCATGTATTCGGCCTTGCCGCACACACCGGCCAGCGGGAAGCCGCCAGCGATGGATTTGGCGAAGGTCGTCAGGTCGGCAGCAACGCCCATCTGTTCCATGGCGAAGAAGGTACCGGTACGGCCAGCGCCAGTCTGTACTTCGTCGGCGATCAACAGGATGCCGTGTTGGTCGCACAGCGCACGCAGACGCTTCATGAATTCCTTCGGCGCGACGTAGAAACCACCTTCACCCTGCACAGGCTCGATGATGATCGCGGCGATGTCTTTCGGCTCGGCGTCGTTCTTGAAGATGCGTTCGATCGAAGCGATCGAGTCGTCGATGCTCACGCCGTGCAGTTCGTTCGGGTACAGCGCGCGGAAGATGCCGCCTGGCATCAGGCCCATGCCGGCCGAGTAAGGCACGACTTTACCGGTCAGGCCCAGGGTCATCATGGTGCGACCGTGGTAGGCGCCGGTGAAGGCGATCACGCCGGCACGGCCAGTGGCGGCACGGGCGATTTTCACGGCGTTTTCGACGGCTTCGGAACCGGTGGTGACCAGCAGGGTTTTCTTGGCAAAATCACCCGGGATCTTCGCGTTGATTTTTTCGCACACTTCTACGTACGGCTCGTAAGCCAGCACCTGGAAGCAAGTGTGGGTCAGCTTGTTCAGCTGTTCGGTCACAGCGGCGATGATTTTCGGGTGCACGTGGCCGGTGTTCAATACAGCGATACCGCCGGCGAAGTCGATGAACTCACGACCTTCAACGTCAGTCACGGTAGCGTTTTTTGCCGACTCAGCGAAGATCGGGTGAATCTGGCCAACACCACGTGGAACAGCTGCGGTACGGCGGGCCATCAGTTCAGCGTTAGTCTTGCTCATTACAGTCCTCATTCGCCGCTCATCGGGCGGCGTTGTTCAAGGATTAAGCGGGAGGAAGCGACGGTGGCAGCATGCGATGATCGACTGCCACGGCGTTCCCGGCCGCAGAGAAAATTCCGGTTTGAAACCACGCAAAGGGACAGCGCTCTCGTGCCCTTTGCGTTTGCAGCGATCTTTGACCGGGCTTAGATGCCCAGGCAGAGGTATTTGATTTCCAGGTAATCTTCGATGCCGTACTTGGAGCCTTCACGGCCCAGGCCCGAGGCCTTGATGCCGCCGAACGGCGCGACTTCGTTGGAGATCAGCCCGGTGTTGACGCCAACCATGCCGTATTCCAGCGCTTCCGCGACACGGAACACACGACCCAGATCGCGAGCATAGAAGTACGAAGCCAGACCGAACTCGGTGTCGTTGGACATCGCGATCACTTCGGCTTCGTCTTTGAAGCGGAACAGCGGCGCCAGCGGACCAAAGGTTTCTTCCTTGGCCACAGCAGCATTTTTCGGCACGTTGGTGAGGATGGTCGGTTCGAAGAAGTTGCCTTCCATCGCCTTGCCACCGGCCAGCACGGTCGCGCCTTTGGCCACGGCGTCAGCAATGTGTTCTTTGACCTTGGCCACGGCTTTTTCGTCGATCAGCGGGCCAGTGGTGGTGCCGTCTTCCAGACCGTTGCCGATCTTCAGTTTAGCCACAGCCACTTTCAGCTTCTCGGCGAACGCGTCGTAGACCGAATCCTGAATGTACAGACGGTTGGCGCAGACGCAGGTCTGGCCGTTGTTGCGGTATTTGGAAATGATCGCGCCTTCGACGGCCTTATCCAGATCCGCGTCGTCGAACACGATGAATGGCGCGTTGCCGCCCAGTTCCAGCGAAACTTTCTTGATGTCCTTGGCGCATTCAGCCATCAGCTGACGACCAATTTCGGTCGAACCGGTGAAGGACAATTTACGCACGATCGGGTTGCTGGTCAGCTCGCTGCCGATGTCGCCGGCACTGCCGGACACCACGCTGAACACGCCCGCAGGAATGCCGGCGCGCTGAGCCAGTTCGGCCAGGGCGAAAGCGGAAAACGGTGTTTGCGAAGCAGGCTTGAGCACCATAGTGCAACCGGCAGCCAGTGCCGGGCCGGCTTTACGGGTGATCATCGCCGCCGGGAAGTTCCACGGGGTGATCGCGGCGGTCACGCCGATTGGCTGCTTGATCACGATCAGACGCTTGTCTGGCTGATGACCCGGAATCACGTCACCGTAGATGCGCTTGGCTTCTTCGGCGAACCACTCGATGAACGAAGCGGCGTAAACGATTTCGCCCTTGGCTTCGGCCAGCGGCTTGCCCTGTTCGAGGGTCATCAGACGCGCGAGGTCGTCCTGGTTCTCGATCATCAGTTCGAACCAGCGACGGAGCTTGCCGGCACGCTCTTTGGCGGTCAGTGCACGCCAGGCTGGCAGCGCTTTGTCAGCGGCTTCGATGGCACGGCGGGTTTCGGCGGCGCCCATTTTTGGCACGGTACCGAGGATTTCGCCGGTGGCCGGGTTGTTAACCTTGATCGTCTGACCGTTGTCCGCATCGACCCAAGCGCCATCAATGAAGGCTTGCTGGCGGAACAACTGGGTGTCTTTAAGCTGCATGTCGGCTTTCCTTAACAGCACCGCGGCCTGCGCGGAGCAAATTATGATTGTAGAAAGGCGCCTCGCAAGGCTGCCGTCAGGGAAATCAGTGACCGGGAGTGGCGCATCAACCGTGGACGATTCGAACCACTGGCGCTTCAACACCCGCTCAACGAGCGTTTGAAATCTCAAACGGATCGTAGGATCAAAGGGGTTAAAGGACAATAGGTCGTTCGAAAAAAAGAACAAAAACGCCGCTTTTGCCGGATTTTTCAGATCAACGAGCCAAACCCGGTGCCGCAGCAAAACCATAGATCAACCCCGGGAAAGCGCCAAGCGAGGGTTTTGCAGGACGTTACAGCTTTAAGGAATACAGCGATTTCAACCGACACGCGCACTGACAAACCCCAGCATGGACGCCCCGAGCCGACCTAGGTATGATGTCGCCCGCTGCACCAGTAGCTCAGCTGGATAGAGTACTGCCCTCCGAAGGCAGGGGTCGTGGGTTCGAATCCCGCCTGGTGCACCATTGATCTAAACGAGAAAGCCCCGGACTGATGAAGTTCGGGGCTTTTTTGTGGGCGATTGCATTTCAATTCTACTGAGGCTCAGCACCTACAGCTTCAAACAATCGGGCAAGATCTCGCGCACTGTGCAAAACCCGCTCTATCTGAACGTCTCCCTCTACGATCGAGTAAAAAATCAAATAACGAGCATGAGTAATCATTTTCAGCCCCTTGGCACAATCTTCTCGCGAAATGCCTTGATTAGGCTGAGCGATCAAGTGATCGCACCGTACGCGCAACTCGCCAACGAAAGAACGTGCGCGCTTGGGATTATCGCGAGCGATAAAGCGGGCAATCTGCTGCAAATCCTCCCGTGAAAGCGCGGAAAAAAACAACCGCCTCATCAACGACTTTGCTCAGCTTCAACACCATCTATAAGCGCATCAAGCTCATCGAATACAGTGTCAGCGGCGATTGCCGGACGGGGATCATTGCGGCTGGCCACAATCGCCTCGCGTAACTCGGCAGCTCGAAGGCGATCCAGCAACTCCTGATAAGTCGCATGCGCCAGGAGATAGGCAGCGGGACGATTATGATTGAGAACGGCAATGGGTTCAGAACTCGCCTGCTCAATCACCGTACTCGGGCTCCGTTTCAGTTCAGTAATACTCACCGAACGACTCGCAAGCAACTGCTCCATGGCAACTCCAAAAGGTACACAAAAAAGTACCTTATAGTGCTCTTTTTAGAGAAGGGGGGTCAATGCTTATGAGTCTGTATAAAAAACCTGGAGAAGGGAGAGTGTTTACAACTTGAAGCCAGAATCCGCCAAAGCGGCATTACTCCGTCGTCCAATCAAACTCATCATATTCATCGTCATCCTCTTCCCCCTCAACCTCCTCAAAAACCTCGTCCTCATCAACGACTTCTTCTTCCGGCTGGTTCAGCAGAAATTCCTTCCGTGCCTCGGTAATAGCGCGCCGCATCTCTTCGCCCTTTTGCGGGCAGTTGAGCAGTTGGGCAATGCGGTCAATTTTCGATGCCACGTTGTCCTCCGGCGTATTGGCAATGCCCCGATAGTGCGCGTTTTTGCGGGGCATTGCCAAATGGCTGAGGTTTACAGGGTCATTTTTCTTGCAACTGTTCGAGTCGGGCGTCGAGATCGACGTTCGGGTAGCGCTTATGCAGGTTATTGAACAGGCTATCGGCGGCCTGCGATTGGCCGGATTCGCGCAGGCGCAGAACTTCGCGCAGTTGTTCGTCGAGACCATTGGGTGGGGCGGCGGCGCGCTTGCTGACCTTGGCTTCATCCGCGCTGATCGCCTGGCTTTGCATTGGCGCGGCCATTTCCATCATCGGCGCGGGCGCGGCTCGGGGCGCTGCCGGGGCGGACAATCGGTGCAGTTGCGCGGAGTCCGCTTCGGCCATCGGCACAGCGAGTTTCGGCGCCGGGGCGTAGTCGTATTGGCGCAGCGGTTCGGGCGTGCGTTGCACCAGCGACAACATCAACGCGACGCCAACGAGGCTGGCGAATGCGACTTGCCAGCGCGGTTTGCGGCAGGCCTGCAACCAGCGTTGCCACAGGCTCAGTTGCACCGCAGGCGTTTCGCGGCGCGCGGTATTGACGATGAACGCGTCGAGATGCGCGGGCGGTTCAGCGTTGTGCTGTTCGCGCACGTGTTTGATCAGCGGATCTTCGGGTGTCTGGCGGGCGTCAGTCATGTGAGTACCTCCTCGGCCAGCAGCCGACGCAGTTTTTGCTGGGCGTAGCGCAAGCGGCTTTTGACGGTTTCCAGCGGTGTTTCGGTGAGGCTGGCGATTTGCGCCAGGTCGAGGTCGCCGTGGGCGCGCAGCAAGAATACTTCGCGCTGGTCGGCGGGCAAGGTTTGCAGGGCGCTTTCGAGGCGCTGGCTGTCGCGGCTGAGGCTCAGCAGTTGCTCGGGATCGCTCGCTTCATCGCTGACAGCGTGAGTTTGTTCGTCATAACTGTCGTGCAGCGGTTGTTGCGCGCCATGTTTGCGCCAGTGATCGATCAGCCGATTGCGCGCAATCTGGAACAGCCACGTACGAAATGTCGCGCGACCTTGTGGCTGACTGGCGCTGCGGATCAGGCTGAGCCAGGTTTCCTGAAACACCTCATCGGCCAGTTCCGGCTTGCCGCTCAACCCAAGCAGAAACCGGTACAAACCCTGTCGATGACGGGCGTATAAGATCTCGAACGCCGCGCTGTCGCCCTCGCGATAACGCGCCAGCAGCGATTCATCGCTGCTGGCGGTCGGGCTGTCTGCCGAAGCAAACAGCTGGCTGATAAAACCCTTCAGACGATTCACTTATTCAATCCGTCGTTCAGTGGCCTGCGCATTCGATGCTGTAGAAGTGCGCAGACTCTGCGCCAGCTGCACCAGTTGCACGAACTCGTTGCGCAAGCCGAAACGGTCGTCGCCGCGAGCGCCACGGGCCAGCGTTTCGGTGTCTTTCAGGCTGAAATCGCCGGTGTAACGAGCGTCCTTGAGTTGCTGGGAAAACGCGGCGACCGCAGCGGCAAAGCGTAGATCCTCACTGGCGCTTTTCACCTGATTGGCAATCGGCCGCTCGATCAGCAGACTTTTCCCACCTTCGGGCTGTTGATATCGCACACGCAGCATCGCCAATTCCCCGTTCGCCTCAGAAACCGCTGGCGTCGATTTGCCGTATCGCAACGGCTCCAACCAACCCTTCTCGCCTGCCGGAACAATTTCGTACAGCGCGGTCACCGTATGGCCTGCACCGATTTCGCCGGCATCGACCTTGTCATTGCTGAAATCCTCACGCTTCAGCGCGCGGTTTTCGTAGCCGAGCAGGCGATATTCGCTGACCTGCGCCGGGTTGAACTCCACCTGCAACTTAACGTTTTTCGCGACGATGGCGAGGGTCGAACCGAGTTGATCGACCAGCACTTTGCGCGCCTCGCGCAGGTTGTCGATGTAGGCATAGTTGCCATCGCCCGCATCGGCCAACTGCTCCATCAAATGTTCATTGTAGTTATCCACACCAAAACCCAGAGTGGTCAGCGAGATTCCGGTTTTGCGTTTATCCACAGCCATTTGCTTGAGGCTGTCGAAGTCGCTGACCCCGACGTTGAAATCACCGTCGGTGGCCAAGAGGATGCGGTTGATGCCTTTGCCGATGAACGCCTGTTGCGCCAATGAATAAGCCAGTTCGATGCCTGAAGCGCCTGCGGTCGAGCCGCCAGCGGTCAATTGCTCAATAGCTGTACGAATTTTCGCCTTTTCCCGTCCGGATGTCGGTTCAAGCACCACTCTCGATTCGCCGGCGTAGACCACCAGCGACACGCGATCCTGATCGCGCAATTGATCGACCAGCAATTTCAGCGTGCTTTTGACCATCGGCAAGCCTTCACGGCGATCCATCGAGCCGGACACATCGACCAGAAACACCAGATTGGCCGGAGGCAATTCCGACACTGCGCGATCGGAAGCCTTGATGCCGATGCGCAGCAAGCGCGTGTGCGGGTTCCACGGTGACGCGGCCAGCTCGGTGGTCACGCCAAACGGCGAGCCATCGCTCGGCAGCGCGTAGTCATAAGGGAAGTAATTGACCATTTCCTCGAGCCGCACCGCACCTTCCGGCGGCAGGCGTCCTTGATTAAGCAAACGGCGGACGTTGGCATAAGCACCGGTATCGACGTCGGCGCTGAAGGTTGAAACCGGGGTTTCGGCGACGCTGTGAATCGGGTTATCGGCCAAGGCCTGATATTGCTCGCGCTGCTCGTCGCGATAGCCTTGTGGATAACTTTCGCTCTGCAGCATCGGCGCGCTGCCCGCGTTGGGCATTTTGTACAACGCGCGTTTAACCATTGTGCTGTCGGCCATCAGCGCTTCCTGCTGGATCAATTGCGCAGGCTGAGCGGGCGCCGGCACGGCAGCGGATTCCGGATTGGAGGAAACGCCGCAACCGGCCACCGCCAGCAACACACCAACAGCAACGGGCCGCAAGAAATACACAGGAAGGGACATGGGGGCTGACCTCGGGGATGAAATTGATCATTCATCCACTGAGACGGGCCGCCCCTTCAGTTCGGGTTAGACACCGCTGAAAATATTTTCAGCGGTGATAACGCCGCACCGCACTGCTGTTGCGCAGCACGTGACCTTTGATTTTTTCCATCAGTTCGGCGCGGGTCAGACCAGCCGGCAAGGCATCCGGCGCCAGATCAAGGGCGTAGATCTGAATGATGTAGTGGTGCGCGCTGTCGCCCACTGGCGGGCACGGGCCCATGTAATGGGTGTTGCCTTTGCTGTTGGTGCCGCCGACGCCTTCGAACGCGGATTTCGCACCGACACCGGCCGCAATCTGGTGCGTGGTGGCTTTGATGCCGTAGTGAATCCAGTGATCGACGCCCAGACCTTTCTGGCCGTCCGGATCGTGCATGACGATCGCGTAGCTCTGGGTCCCCGCCGGGCCGGCGTTCCAGCTCAATGCCGGCGACTGATTCTTGCCGCCGCAACCGGCCGCATCGCTGGCCGCTGCCGAGGTGAACAGACGGTTGTCGGAAACACCCGGGATGCTCAGGGTGAAACGCTCCTGGGCCTGCGCCGGAAACTGCACGCAAAGGGCGACGGCAATGGCCGCCAGCCAAGGGTTGAGAGAGGTCAATCGGGTCATTCCGGGAGCACCTTGTGCAGTTGGGCCGTCGTCGGCTTGCAGACTATAGCTGTACCGTTCGTGCCGTGGCACCAGGAAATCGCTGAACCTCGCACCACGGCGCAAACTCGTAAGAGAAATGCCTGTGAGGAAGCCGATCATGTCCCTGCACCGTGTCGCCCGCTTCGCCGATGTCCCTGAAGACCGTGGCCTGCAAGTTGAAATCGGCGACTGCAAGATCGTTTTGCTGCGAGCGGGAGGCCTGCTACGTGCATTTCAGGGCGAATGCCCACACGCCGGCGCGCCGCTGGCTGACGGCGCTTTGTGTCACGGACGGCTGATTTGCCCGTGGCACAAGGCGGCTTTTCGGGCGGAGGACGGCGCATTGTGCGAGCCTCCAGCGCTCGACAGTCTCAAGCGTTATCCATTGGAATTGCGTGGCGATGAGGTTTGGGTCGATGACCAAGCGCTGGCAGATCCGCACACGCCGCCGGCCGACGATTCACGCACTTTCGTGATTGTCGGCGCGGGGGCAGCAGGCACCGCGTGTGCGGCGGCCCTGAGGGAAAAGGGTTTTGGTGGCCGCATCGTGATGATCGACCGCGAACCCGACGCCGGTTACGACCGCACCGTGCTGAGCAAATTTGTCCTCGCCGGGGACATGCCGCCGGAAGAAACACCGCCGCTGCGAGATGAAAGTTTCTATAAAGAGCAGCGCATCGAACGTCTGCAAAGCGAAATCACTGATATCAATGCCGGGACTAAAACCCTGCACCTCAATGACGGCCAAACGCTGAGCTACGACGCAGCCGTACTCGCCACTGGCGGCGAACCCAACCCTCTGGAATTGCCCGGCGCCGACCTGCCGCAAGTTTTCGTCCTGCGCTCAAAAGCCCAGGCCGAACAGATCATGAAAGCGGCCAGCCCCGATCAACGCGCGGTGATCATCGGCGACAGCTTTATCGCCCTCGAATGCGCCTCGGCCCTGCGCCAGCACGGTCTCGACGTCACGGTGCTGGCGCGCCACGAAATTCCTTTCGCGGCGCAATTCGGCGAGGCGGTGGGCAAAGCGATCCGCGCCCTGCATGAAGAAAAAGGCGTGAAATTCATCACCGATCATGAGGCGACAGAGGTCATTGGCGACGGCAAAGTCGAGGCGGTGCTGCTGGACAACGGACTGCGCATTTCAGCCGATCTGGTGCTGGCGGGTATTGGCGTGCACCCGGCGACTGAGGCGTTCGCGTCACTGCCGAGGGAAAAGGATCAATCTTTGCGCGTTGATGACGGCATGCGCGTCACTGAAGGGTTGTGGGCGATTGGCGACATCGCCACCTTCCCGCTGCACGGCCAGCCACAACGCATCGAACACTGGCGCCTGGCTCAGCAACATGCGCGCATCGCGGCGGCCAATATGCTTGGCGGCGAGGAACATTATCTGGACGTGCCGTTTTTCTGGACGTGGCATTTCGGCAAGAATTACGACTACCTCGGACACGCCGAGCATTGGGATGAAGTCGAGTTTCTTGGCGAGCCGGAGCATCCGCCGTTTATTGGGTTGTTCGGCAGAAACGGCATTCTGGTCGCCGCGGTGGCCTGCGAAAAGGAACGAGCGATGGCAATGCTCGCCGAACGCATGAAACAACCGCTGATGATGGAAGAAGCCTGGGCCCTCATCCAGATCTGATCACCGATCCCGTGTAGGAGCTGCCGAAGGCTGCGATCTCTTGATCTTAAAATCAAAAGATCGCAGCCTTCGGCAGCTCCTACACAGGGTTTTACCATCTGATCGTTCCCACGCTCCTGCGTGGGAATGCAGCCCGTGACGCTCCGCGTCACCGGACGCGGAGCGTCCCAAGAGGCATTCCCACGCGGAGCGTGGGAATGATCGGTCAAGCACTGGGTTACCGGGTCAAAGGCTCGCGATTGTCGTCATCTTCGGCATGCAGAAAGATCACCCGGGGGTGCTCCAACGGTGCCAGCGGCGCTGGCAATTCGGCCTGTTTTACTGGCCAGAAATGCGTCACCACATGGCTGATGTCGCCATCCTGATCGTTGTGAATGGTCATCACGCCCGGCGTGCGCAATTTTTGGAAACGGTCATCGCACAGCTTGAAGCTCTTGCTCAGCCCTTCATCGTCAATCACCGGCGACGGCAATCGACGCTGGGCGAAGCTGCGACTTTTACGCTGTTGATAGCGCGCCCAGGAAATCAGCACCACCGCGTTGACCAACGCAATCCACATGTAGATCTGCAACGTGCCCAGCGCATCGAACGCCGAGTTGTCGATACGCGGCGCGCCCGCATGCGTCTCGATCAACGGCCACAATCCGCGAATCAGCAGATACAGCAGGCCAACCCACGCCAACACGGTGAGGATCACGTCGATCACTACCAGGAATGGCCGCTGGCGAGTCCGGATGATTTTCATTTGATGACCTCTTCTTCGTCGTCGCCGAGCGGTTTGATGCCCCGGTCAGGGCTGACCCAACGCGCACGTTTCTGATGTTGGCCGAACAGCACTTTCGGAAAACTGACCAGCGTGGTCAGCAGGCTGATGAGCCAGAACACCAATGGATACCAGACCACCCAGAACATGGTCTTGCCCAGACCCGGCTCGTAGCGGCGGTCGATGATGATGCTGACCGCGAACTGCACCAAGCAGACGAAGGCCAACAGCAAACCGGTGAAGGCCGGCGGCATCAGGTGATCCACCGCGATGGCTTCCGGCATGACCACGAATTTGCCAACGCCCCAGAAAATCACCGAGAGCAGGAAGGTGAACGCCCAACCGGTCGACAGGCAGTATTCGAACAGCAGTGGCCACAGGTAACGATGGCGGTACTGCCAGATACCGCGAATGTTTTTGAACAGCACTTCGGCGCCGCCCTGGGCCCAACGCAGACGTTGCTTCCACAGACCACCGAGGGTTTCCGGCATGAGAATCCAGCACAGCGCGCGCGGCTCGTAAAAGATGCTCCAGTGATCGAGTTGCAGCTTCCAGCTGATGTCGATGTCTTCGGTGATCATGTCCGGGCTCCAGTAGCCCACCCGGTTCAGCGCGGTACGGCGGAACGCGACGATCACACCGGACACGGTAAAGATTCGCCCGAACACCCGTTGCGTGCGTTTGATCAAACCGATAATCGAAGAGAACTCGCCAACCTGCACTCGCCCGACCAGCGTCGAACGTGTGCGGATCCGTGGGTTGCCGGTCACCGCGCCAAGGCGTGCGTTGTCCAGCATCGGCGCAACCAGATAGGCCGCGGTGTTCGGCGCCAACAGCGCGTCACCGTCAATGCACACCAGATATTCACTGCGCGCGGCAATTGCGCCCATGCGCAGGGCGACAGCCTTGCCCTGGTTTTCCGCCAGGTGAAGAACACGCAGGCGCGGATCTTCCTTGGCCAACGCGTCGAGCACTTGCGCGGTGTTGTCCTTGGAGCCGTCGTTGATCGCGATGACTTCGATGTTCGGATAATGCTGAGCCAACGCCGCGTGGATCGTGTCGGCGGCGTTGTCACCTTCGTTGTAGCAAGGGATCAGGATCGAGATCAGCGGTTCGCCTTCCAGTGGCGGCGGCAGGGTGTCGTCCTTCCACGGCCAGTGGCGTTCCCAGTGCAGCCAGAAATACAGGCCACCGGCAATCCACAACCCGGACATGAACAACGGGTAGAAGAACACGAAGTCCATCAGGAACTGCCCGGTCACCAGGAAGATCAGCCCCAGCGGAACGCCGAGGACGATCGCCAGAACAAGCAGGGCTAACAGTCTATCCAGCATGTTATGGATTCCATTTGTTGGAGAGTGCAGGCCTTACGATTTTCAGGTCTGGCAGGTTGTCGAGGAAGTTGTCCGGGTAGTAACCGAAACTGGTCGCGCCCTGACGCTTGAGACGGCCCATCCAGTCCGCCATCACCGCTGCGTCAATGTCGGCCTGGTCTTTTTTCGTCCAGTCCCGCGCCTGCAATTCGAACACGGTGCGATCCAGTGCCCCGGGACGTTTTTTGACGATTTCGACCAGCGCTTCCAGCCACGGCCCGGACTGCGCCTGCGTCTGTTTTTCCATCAATGGCATGGCCATTGGCGCCGTCCAGTCGTAGGTCGCGAGGAAGTCGTCGAGGTTCTGCGCGAACCACGCTTCGCTGGCCGGATTGATCATCGGCTCGGCGAAAATATTGCGCGCGGTCTGCACTTGCGGGCCACGAATGGCGCGGACTTTGGCAGTCAGCTCGTTGGTGAAGTCGATGAGGTATTTGCTCTTGAAACGCGTCCAGCGCTGCATCGCCGCCGGATCATCGCGAAGTGCGGCGATCGAACCCGGCAGACCGTTAGCGGCGTAAACCTTCAGCGCCTGCGGGCCGGCGTCCTCGAAATCAGAGAGCACCGCATCGTCGTGATAAATAATGCCGTCGACCGAGGTCAGTCGCGCCACGTCTTCGTAGATTTCACCGATGATCCGCCGCACTTCCGGATCGAACGGCGACAGGCGTTTGTACTGATCCGGATCGACCGACGTGGTGCCGGTTTTCGGATCCCAGCGCGTCACCCGCGGCAGTTTCGAATCGAGGCCGAAACTCAGCACTGGCATCCACGCGAAGACTTTCACGTGAGCGCGAGTACGCAGTTGCCAGGCGACGCGGTCGAACAGGTCGGCGCGCACCGGCAAATGACGGTTGGGGAAATAAAGCGAATGCACCAGGCCATCGCCCTTCGGATCGGCAAAGGCTTGCAGGAACACCGTGTTGGCACCGAGGTCAGCCATGCGCTGCACCAGTTTGCCGAGGTTGATGTCCTGTTGCGCCGGATCCGGGTCGTAGACGTTGTCCAGATCGACGTGCACCACGCGCATGGCGAAATCGGACTGCACCGCGACGACGCTGTTGGCGAAATGCTCGCCGTCAGGGTCGGAGGCGACGAGGAAGCGCGGGCTGCTCATCAGGTTGTCGAGGGTATCGAGGCCGTCATCGAGGGTCAGGGCCATTTCATAGCCCTGCTCACCGACCACGGTCAGCGAAGTACCGTCCGCCGTGCCATACGGCCAGACCCAGACCCGTGGTTTCTTGCCGGTAACCTTGCGGATTTTCTCCGAGATGTTGTTCACGTCAGTGCGGATCCGCGCCTGGAAATCGGCCTCGGACTCATAACGTTTGGTCACCGGATCGTAGCGACGGGTCGCGGCGGCAGGCTGCATGTTGCCCTGCGGGTTGGCCAGAATGCCTTTGTGGTTGGCGTCGGTGTGCGCAGCGATTTCCACCAGACCGGATTTCGAGATTTCGCGCACCTGATCCCAGGTGAGGAAGTCGGAACGCGCACGCGGTGTGCCGGCGAAATCCACCGGCTGGTTCAGCGGTGTGTCGATCCAGCTGCCGACTGGCGCCAGCAGTGCATGCCAGTTATAGGCGCGCAACACCGGCAGCACGCGGGTGTAGAAGCTCGAATAGCCATCGTCGAAGCTGAGCAGAATGGCTTTCGCCGGCAGCTCCGGGCCGCCCTTGCGCGCCGCCATGATCTGGTCGACCGTGACCGGTTTGTAGCCGTTCTCACGCAGCCAGGCGAGTTGCTCGATCATGCGCTCGGTGCGCACCGCTACCACGGCCTGATCGGGATCGCGATCCTCGATATCGTGGTAGGCGATACCGAGTACGTGGTTTTTCGGCCACGGTTTTTCGCTGGCCGCCACCGGACGCTCGGACGGCGGCGCGAAGGCCGGAGCTTGCTGGGCGCAAGCGCTGATCAACAGCACTCCCAGCAGAAGGATGAAACGCGAAATCAAAGGCATCTTCAAACTCTTCTAGAAGCGGAAAGTGAGGTCGACGAGCAGACGCAGATCGGTCTCCCGATCACCGTCGTAGGGCCGGTTGATCACACTGAACAAACCGCCCACCTCGAACACGTCGTTCCAGGCATAGCGTTGGCCGTAGCCGAGCAAGGCCATGCCGCCGGTGCCGTGATCACGCTGGCTGTACGTACCCGCGCCGGCCTGGAATTGCTGACTCCAGGACGTTTCGTAGCGGTGGTAGAGGACGTGGTTGACGTTGACCAGCGGCATCACGCTGAAGTCGGATTTCGGGTTGAAGTACGGCACGTCATCGGATTTCGAGTTGTGGCTGGTGCCGACTTCCAGACCGGCATCGACCTGAATGTTCGGCGCGCTGTAAACGCCCTCGCGGCCCGTGAGCAAGGCTTCGACACGATCGTTGCCGTCGCTGAAGTGCGACGGGCTCACCGACAGGCGCCACTCGCGGCTTTCGTTGGCGCGCCAGCGAATGAACCCGCTGCCGCCGTTGGCCTTGATGTCGCTGTTGAGCGCGCGCAGCGGCGTTTCCGCCGAGAGGTATTCGAGGCTGCCGCCGTACTGCCAGTGGTCGTTGATGTCGCGGGCGATCGCCAGACGCGCGCCCTGTTTGTCGCCGTAGCCGTAATCGTGATTGGAGACTTCGGCTTCGAGGGTCATGTCGCGGGTGCGCCGTTCCAGACCGACACGCTGGAAGCGATGGTTGCCGGTGCCTTCGGCAAAATCACCGGTGGCGTAACCGACGCCCGCAAACACACGCCAATCCTCATCAATCGGCGGGCTGTAAATCGTGCTTTGAATACCGAAATCGCGGCTGCCACTGACGGCACCGGCACCGCTGCTGCCGCCACCGTTGGCCTTGCCGCCTAAGGCTTCGACACGCAGTTCGGACATGTCGTGAACTTCACGCTCACGGGCCAGACGCTGCACCTGGCGGTTGTCCGGATAACGTGCGACGACGTCATCGGTCAGCGCATCCATCTGCCGCCATTCCTGCAATTCCATCGCGGTGTGTGCCTGACCGATTTCCAGGCCCATGTCGCGCGGCACCATGCTCTCGGTTTCCTTGAGCTGCATTTCTGCGCGGCGTGGCCAGTTGCGGGCCAGGTACAAGTCGGCCTGGGCCAGACGCAAACCGGTATTGCCCGGCGCCTGATCGACCAATGTTTGAAGGCTTTGTTCGCCGTGGGGCAGATCGGAACTGTAGGTGCCGGCCTGCGCCGCGAGTTGTTGCGCGTCCATCCATTCATCGTTCGGGTTGCCGACTGGCAAGCCCTTTAGCTCGATGCGCGGACGTTGCGATTTGGCGGCGTCTTCGGCGACTTTGCGCGCCTCGTCGGCACGGTCACTTTCCAGTAGCGCGTAATACAGCGCGGTGCTGTCTTCGAGACGGTTGCCGACGTCGGCGTCCGGCGCGGCGAGGACTTGGCGATACAGGTCGGTGGCGATTTCCGGCTCACGCTGATCGAGATAAGACGCCGCGACCCAACGCAATGCGTAGGTCGGAATCTGCACGCCTTCGGCTTGCAGCTTTTGATATTCAGCGATGACGTCGGCGGTGCGCGCGCGGGCCTTGAGCGCGCCCATGCGGTCGATGCGCCAGCGGGTCACGTCTTCCTTGGCGCTGGCGTCCGGCGTCCAGGTGGCGAGGAGTTTGTCGTAGTCAGCCAGCGCACGATCGGCGATGACGTAGCGTTCCTTTTCACTGCGACTGGCCATTTCGGCGAGGCGTACACGCTCAGCGGCAAGATCACCTTCGAGGCGACGCAGCGTGACCGGATCAATCAGTCCCGGACGTTGATTGGCCAGGCGCAGCGCGGGCTCTGGCAGACGGGCCTTTTGCAGGGCGACCACGTATTCGCGGGCAACTTCCGGTTTGTTGCCGGCGCGAATAAAGGCCTGATCGTATTCAAACAGCGCGTCGTACTGTTTGCCCGCGCGATTGAGTGCGTAGCCCAGCGCGAGGCGGCGTGCAGGGTCATCGGGTTTGGCAGCCACCAGCGCTTGGGCGCGCGTCACGGCTTGGTCGGGTTTACCGCCATCCGCTTGCGTCAGGGCCAGGCCCAGTTGCAGGTCGGCGTTATCCGGCTCCAGCGCGAGAGCCTTGTTGTAGACCTGAGTCGCCTGATCCCAACGCTTGAGATTGCGATAGGCACGCGCGGTGGCGGTCAGTGCTTGCACCGGCAGCACGCGGTCGCGGCCCTGAGTTTCATAGACTTGCACAACTTCAGCGTCGAGCCCGGCCCAACTGGCGATTTGCAAGTGATCGCTGATCTGCCCGGTGGTCGACTGACCCGCCGGCACCTGACGCAACACCGTCAGCGCAGGCGTGTACTGCCCGGCCCGGGCATCGCGCACCATCTGATCATAGGGTGTGTCGGCAAACGCCATGACCGGCCAAAGCAATTGGCTGCACAGCGCGACACGGAACAACGGGCGTAAACCACGATGCAATACGGGAACATCAATACGCGGCATTCGTCAGCATCCTTACATGGCCAGCCGGGTCGCAATGCCCTCCTTGCCCATTCGTAACGGTGGCCGAAACTGACAGCCTCGGCCAAGCTTAGTCAGGCAGTCTTGCATGCAAGCGTAGACCAGTATCGAGAACACAATAATTGTTCAGAATCGTCAGGGCGGTTCTGCCGAAAAGTCAAAAACCCAAACCCCAGACAGCAAAACGCCCGGCGTCTGTGCGGTACAGAGGCCGGGCGTTGCTATTAAGCGCGCAGAATTACTGCACTTGCGTGACGCCGCCGAACTTGCTCATCAGGAAGCCGACAAACTGCTCAACGGTCATCTTCTGGCCGTTGAATTCGACCTGATTGGCCGCGTAATGCAGCTTGGTCACGACGTTGCTGCCGTCGACGACGGCCAACTGCGAACCGACCGCCATGCCGGCGAACATGTCGGCCGCTTCCTTGGACTGATCAACGATCGCTTTAGCATCGGTCTGGCCGTCGAGTTGCGCCTGCACGCTGAGCAGATCAATCAGCATCGGCTTCGACACCTGAATGTTCAGGTCGAGCAGCGCGATCAGTTGTTTGGCCAGTTGATCCGGTGGCAGATCCATCGATTGCGGCTTGGTCAGGTCAATCACCAGATTGGCCTTGCTCTCACCGTTGGCGGTGTTGAACGAGAGGTTTTCCAGCGCAAATTGCGGGCCGGCAGCCAGCAGTTTTTGCAGATCGGCTTTGACTTGCGCGTCTTCCGCTTCGGTCAGGTTCAGCTCTGGCGCTGGCAAGCCTTGCGCGGCAGCCTCGGCGGCGGCTTTTTCGTACGGCTGCAGCTTGGTCTGGTAGATCTGCATCAACGACAGGGTCGACGGGATGTCGAGGTTTTTCAGGCTCATGGCCAGGTTCGCCGAGCCGATTTTCTTGTCGTTGAACGACACTTCGCCAATCTTGTAGTCGGCGCGACCGGAGGCGTTGCTGCCGTTTTCTTCGGTGAGGTTCTTCATTTCGAAGTTCTTCACGCCGAGCACCGACTGCTTCGGCCCGAAGGTCGATTTGCTGCTGGTCAGCTCGATGGTGTTTTCGCCGGTGTAGTAGCCGTAGGTGCTTTTGGCGAGGTTGCTGGCCAGGGTCAGACCGTTGAGTTCGATCTGTACCGGCGCCTGATCTTCAGCCACGGTCACCAGTTTCAGGTTGTCCATGTAGCCGTTGGCCTTGACCTTCTGCGCCTTGGCGTTGGCGGCGATGTCCATGTTCAGGCCGGAGAATTTCAGGCTCGACTTCTCGTCCAGCGCGGTTTCAAACGGCACCAGTTCGAGGGTGCTGTTGGTCGATTCGTCGTAGCCGATGCTGGTCACGCCTTTGAGCGGCGCGGCGCCTTTGGTCGCGGCAAACCATTTTTCGGTGGCGGCGTTCTTTTCCAGCTCGTAGTTGCTGGTGGCCATGACCGGCAGCCATTTCAGCGACAGCAGACGCGAGAACGGCAGCGGGCCGTGTTCGATGTGGTCAACGAACAGCAACTCGACCGGCGCATCGCCGAACATCTCGCCTTCACCTTTCAGGCGATAGTGCGCGGTGCTGGTGAAGGTGTGGCGATCCAGCGACACCAGTTCCAGCGACGCGGTGCCGTTGGAGCCGGCCATGGCGGTTTGCAGTTCTTTGTTGGCGTTGCTGACGGCGTCGTTCAACACGCCTTCGATCTTGGTCCCGGTGTACCAGGCCCCGCCCACGCTGATCGCACCGATGGCAACAACAATTCCGAGAAGCACGCCTGCTGATTTATTCATGAATGACCTGATCGATTTCCGTGGCTGTGAGTGTGGTCGTCTTCCCTGAACCCGTGACCGGGTTGCGGCTCGACTCCGCTTAATTCAGCGGTGGAGATTAGCACCGGGCGCGGGAAGTGACCCAATGATTAAAGGTGAAAGAGTGTCTATGGACACTCGGGAAAGCAAAAAGATCGCAGCCTGCGGCAGCTCCTACAGGGAAACGCGTTCCAATGTAGGAGCTGCCGCAGGCTGCGATCTTTTGCTGTTCAGGAATACTGAACCTCAATCTCATCCAACTGATGATCAAAGCTCTTCAGCCGCGCAGTCCAAGTATAAACAAGCACTTCAAAATCCCGATCAATCACCGCCCCACCCGGCCCATCGGCCCGGGGGTCGCAGAAATCCAGCTGATAACGCTCACGGGCCATGGCCGTGGCGACATCGGAGAGTTCGCGGGCGTTGTTGAGCCAGTGCCAGCCCTCGCCATCAATCTGCTTGTCGAGTTCCAGGCACTGTTTTTTCAGCGCTTCGAGGCTTTTTTCCAGCGGCGTGCCGGTGAGTTCGCCCATGACTTCGGCGAACGTTCGGCCCGGTTGCCAGTAGCTGCCCCAGAAATACCGGTCGAACACGGTTTCGACCCGGCGCAGGGCGACTTTGGTGTCCCAGATCAGCACCCGCGTCTTGCCTTGTTCGAGCTGGCGTTTTTTCACCCGCTGAACCTGGATCGACGCCCACGCCACACCGACGATCGCCATGACCGCGATCAGCGCCGTCACGCTGTCGAGAAAGATCATGGCCTTGTCAATCTGGTGGGCCAGCATGATGCCGTAGAAATAGGTGGCCGACAGCAGCACCAGCGCTGCAAGGGCGCACCAGAAGCCGAGAGCGTAAGGGTTTTTCATTATTGGTTTCCCCTAGACCAGCGCTAGCAATGTGCGCTGGAAGGGTGCTTTGCACGGGGCGCCCTTCCAACACTTCAAAGCATAGCAACGGCCTCAGGGTTTGCCGGGGCTTGGAGCGTGCGTTCGTCCGCTTTCCCAACCGCCGCCGAGGGCGAGGAACAAATCGATCTGGCTCATCGCAACTTGGGTGTTGGCGGCGGCCAGTTGCGCGGTGACATCGGTGTAGGTGCGGGTCGCTTGCAGATCCGCCAGGAACGACTCGCGGCCGGCCTGGAAGAAGCGGTGCGTCTGGTCGGCGGCGAGTTTCGCCGACTGCTCGGCATCGGCCAGTGCATCGCGGCGTTGCAGCAGCGCGCTGTACTGCGCGAGGCCGGTCTGGGTTTCGCGAATGGCGTTGAGCACCACGCCGTCGAAGTGCGCCAGCGCGCCTTGGGTGGTCGCTTCGGCTTCACGGATGCGCGCACGGGCGCCGTTGGTCGGCACTTTCCAGCTCAGCGACGGGCCGAAACCCCAGCGATTGGTCGACGGATCACCGAGGTCGTCGATGATGCCGACGGTGCCGATGGTCGCGCCGATGCTGATGTCCGGGTACAACTCGCCAGTGGCGACGCCGATTCCGGCAGTCGCGGCGGCCAGACGCCGTTCAGCCTGACGAATGTCCGGACGACGTTTGAGCAGTGCGGCGCCATCACCGACCGGCACCAATTGAGCGATTTTCGGCAGTTCGGCGCAGGTCGCAGTGCCTGCGGGCAATTGATCGACCGGTTTCGCCAGCAGCATCGACAGTCGGAATAACCCGGCCTGACGCGCTGCTTCATAACGCGGCATGTCGGCGCGCAGGGATTTGAATTGGGTTTGCGAACGGGTGACCTGGGTTTCGTCGCCACGGCCGGCGTCGCGCAGACGCTGGATCAGCGTGGTGCCTTGCGATTGCAGGTCGAGGGAATGCTGAGCGATTTCGCGTTCTTCGTTGGCGGCACAAACCTGGGTGTAGGCGCGAACCACGTCCGCGACCAAGGTGATGCGTGCGGTGTCAGCGGCGGCTTGCGTTGCGTCGGCGTTGGCCTTGGCGCCTTCGATGCCGCGCTGCAAGGTGCCCCACAGATCGAATTGGTAAGAAGCGCTGATGCCGATGTCGCCGATATTGGCCACCGGGACTTTTTCCGGCAGCAAAAACGCCTGTCCGGATTCCTGCAAACGCTCGGCGCCCATTTTCACGCCAGCGCTCCAGCCACCGGCCGCTTCGGCTTCATCGACCTGAGCGCGGGCGCGTTGCAAATTAGCCGCCGCAACACGCAGATCGGTGTTGGACGCCATCGCTTGCTGCACCAGCTGATCGAGGCGCGGGTCTTTATACAGTCGCCACCAATCCGCCGGCACCGGCGCCGAGACCACAGGCTTACCGTCGACAGCCAGTTCGCCCTGAAAGTCCTTGCGCTGAACCGCCGAATTCTCAGGCACGTGATAGTCCGGCCCGACCATCTGACACGCCGACAGCATCACGCCCAACCCGGCGATCATCAGGGCCCTGCTCATTGCGCGGGCTCCTGCTTTTTATCGTCGACCTTTGAGTCTTCGATGATCGATACCGTGGCAGTGCGCCCGGCGATCATGCGGAAATCTTCCGGCACGTCATCAAAGGCAATCCGCACTGGAATCCGCTGCGCCAGCCGTACCCAACTGAAGGCCGGGTTGACGTTCGGCAGCAGGTTGCTGCCGCTGGTGCGGTCGCGGTCTTCGATGCCCGCGACGATGCTTTCGACATGTCCGCGCAATTTCGCACGGTCGCCGATCACACGGATATCCACCGACTGGCCGACATGAATGCCGTCGAGTTTGGTCTCTTCGAAATAACCGTCGATGTGGAACGAGTTGCTGTCGACCACCGACAACACCGGGCGCCCGGCGGTGACGAATTCCTGCGGACGCGGCGCGCGGTCGTTGACGTAACCGTCGACCGGGCTGCGAATCACCGAGCGATCAAGATTGAGCTGAGCGCTGTCCACCGCAACTGTGGCTTCGGCCAGTGCCGATTGCGCACGGGCCACACGCGACTGGCTTTCTTCCAGTTGCTCGGCCGGCACCAGGTTACCGAGGCCACGGTTACGTTTGGCTTCGCGCTGGGCCTGAGCGAGGGTTTCTTCGCGATCAGCCACAGCCGCTTTGGCCTGACGCAGGGCCAGTTTGAAGCGATCCTGGTCGATGCTGAACAGCACCTGGCCGCGCTTGATCAACTGGTTGTCTTTCACTTCAACCTGTTGGATCAGCCCGGACACGTCCGGGGCGATCTGGATGATGTCGGCGCGAATGTGGCCGTCACGGGTCCACGGCGCGAACATGTAATACATCACCATGCGCCAGACGAGGACAACGGCAAAAGTCACGATCAGCAGGGTCAGTACCACGCGACCGATGGTCAAAAACGGTTTTTTCATGTCATCAGGTATCGACTGAGTGAGTCCACGCCGTACAGAAGTACCGCGTAGAGCGCCACGTTGAACAATGCCCGGTGCCAGACCAGACGGTAAAAGTGCACGCGCGTAAGCACGGCATGCACCAACAAAAACAGCACATAAGTGATGCCCATCAACACCAGCAAGGTCGGCAGGAAAATGCCGCTGATGTCCAGATCACCGATCATAGGGGCGCTCCATCGGGCAGCGGTTCTTCGGGCTCGGCGCTGGAAACGAATTCGACGCCGGGCAGCAACGCCAGACGCAAACCGCTCAAGGCGTGCAACAGGTTTAGCCGGGTTTCATCATCGCCGTGACCATTGAGTGCGCGGCGGGTGCGGTCCAGAGTCATCAGCAAAGGCGCAGGCGCCGGCAAGCGTTCGCCGGCCTTGAGGCAAGCGCGGAAATACTCACCGACTTCACTGACCACTTGCTGCAACAAAGCGTTCGGTGCGCCAGTCACCCGTGGGGTGTAGGCGAGCAAATCGAGCAGGTTCAGACCGACGCGCACTTCGCGCATGGCGATGCCGGTGTCCTGGCCGGTCAGGGCCAGACGCGGCAGGTGCTGCATCAACCGATCGAGCAACTGCACACCCAGTTTGCGGTGCTCGGCGAGGTTGGCCGGCTCGGTCATGTGCACGATGTCTTTCCAACTGAAACGGGTCAGGCGTTTCGCTGCCAGTTCGGCACCAAACGGGCGCGCCACCAGCGTCCAGATAAACGCGAACAGCAGACCGATCGGCCCCGCCAGGTTGGAGTTCACGAAAGCGAAAAAGTCCGCATCGTAAGCGCCCTGAATACTGATGAACGACGAGGTGTTGACCAGCGTCAGCAGCATGCCGAGGTAGAAACGCGGCTGCACCGTCAACGTGCCGACGCAGATAAACGGGATGGAAAACGCCAGCACCAGCATCGGGAAATCGTGCAGGTTGGGCAGAATCAAAAACAGATAAAGGCTGGCGAACAGTACCGACATGCCAGTCCAGAAAAAGAACCGGTAAATCTGCGGCGCCGGGTCGTCCATCGAGGCGAAGAAACTGCACGCCACCGCCGCCAGAATCACCGCGCTGCCGCCGTCCGGCCAGCCGAGCAGAATCCACAGCACCGAGGCGGTGATGATCGCCAGAATGGTCGAGGCTACCGAATAAAGCATCAGCCCACGGTCGATAAACGGTGTCAGCCGACCCAGTCGCCAATGACGGTAAACCGCGCGCCAGTTGTCCTGACGCTCGCAGACAATCGCGTCCTGCAGGCTGCGGCAGTCCTGCCACAAATCGATGAATTCACCGAGCCGGTAGATCGAGTTGGAGAACAACAGTTGCCTACGATCCTCCAGCGCTTCAGCGCTCGGTTGCAGGGCTTCGAGCTGATCTTTCAGCGCTTGCCAACGGTCGAGATTGGCGTCTTCATGACCGAGCCATTCGCGGGTCGCGACAAGCAGCGGTTCGAATTTTTCCACCAGTTCCGGCGTGCGTCGTTCGAGGGCGTAGAGCGAGTCTTCCAGCGCATCGATCACTGGTAATAGATGAATCATGCGTCCGCGCAATTCTTTGGTGTTGCGCACGGTTTGCGGTCGCGAGCCTTCGTGGGGCAACTGGCCGATCATCAATTCGAGGCTGTTGAAATTGGCGACCATGGCCATGCGCAGCGCGGTGACTTCTTCGGGCTGCACGTCGCGGCTGAGGAATTTCAGGCTGTAGGTGGTCGCGTCGGCGAACCACTTGCTCACGGCGTCGTTGAACACCGGCGCCAAGCGTCGCGGCCAGAACATCGCACCGACCACGGCGGCAACGGCGATACCGAGGAAAATTTCCTCAGTACGCGCCTCGGCCACGTCCCACACCGCCAGCGGGTTATCCACCACCGGCAAGGCAATCAGCGGCAACGTGTAACCGGCGAGCATCAATGCGTAGCTGTTGGCGGTGCGCAAATGCAGGGACATGAACAACAGAATGCCCGTCCACAGCGCGATGACCACCACCAGCACATACGGGCTCTGCACGAACATTGGCACGAAAAACACCGCCGCTGCCGCACCGAGAAAGGTGCCGATCGCACGGTATAACGCTTTCGAGCTGGTCGGGCCGAGGAACGGGCTGGAGACGATGTAGACCGTCGCCATCGCCCAATACGGACGTGGCATTTGCATAAGCAAGGCGATGTACAGCGCGATCATCGACGCTGCAAAAGTCCGCACCCCGTAGAACCAGTCCCGGGCCGGCGGAATGCCGGAGAAAAAACCGTTCAAGAATTAACCACCAATGGCGGGTTAGCCGCCTCAAAAGCTCTGAGTACCCGAAGCGTAGCTTCCAGATCGCTCTGGTCGATGCCCTCAAGCACTTCATGACGCAGACGCACCAGTTCGATCTCCACCGCTTGCACCAGTTCACGACCGGAGTCGGTCAGGCTCAAGCACTTGGCGCGGCGATCGTGGGCATCTTCGGTACGGCAGACGTAACCCGAATGACACAACTGATCGAGCAGACGCACCAGCGACGGACTTTCCATCCCGGCCGCTTGCGCCACCTGCACCTGCCGCACACCCTCGCCCAAACGCCCGATCATCAAGAGCGGCACGGCGCAGGCTTCGGAGATTCCATAATTGACCAGCGTGGTCTGGCAGATCTTCCGCCAATGCCTGGCGGCCACCACCATGGCACTGCTGATGTTCATCTGGAGAGCGTCGAGATCGTTCGGCACGAGAAAATGCACACTGTTAGTTTGCTAACTATCAATATCGCATTGGAGGGGAATTTCAGTCAAGTTTTGAAACAAATTGCCTATTCGGGCGGAGAAAATCTCTCCGAAAAAAATCACTCAGCGTTTTTTAGCATTCTCATAAACGCTACTGCGCTCCCGTTTGCCGACCGCAACAACGGAAACGACCACGCGCTCGTCGATCACTTGATAAACCAAGCGATAGCCGGAAGCCTTCAATTTTATTTTGTAACAGTCCGGCATCCCATGCAGCGCATCGGCAGGGACTCTAGGCAGATTCAAGCGTTCGCCCAGCTTCTTTTTGAATTGCTCTCGTAGCGTATGACCCAACTTGTTCCATTCTTTGTGAGCAGATGGCAGAAATTCGAGCTTATAAGTCATCCAGGCTTACCGAAATAGGCGTCTCGTGACTGCGGGCGCGAACGATTTCAGCAAGCTCCAGATCATCAAGCCGCTCCATCATTGCTTCGTACACATCCGCTGGAACCATGTAGCCCATAACGCGATTGTGGTTGAGAACCGCCACAGCTCCGCCATGCGCGCCGTTCAGAACGGCAGAAGGGTTTTTCTTTAACTCGGAAACACTGACAGCCATGTCGGCGAGAACACTTTGCATAATAAAAGACCTCAATTGAGGTCGTGATTTTGGTCTATTTTTTTAACTGCAACAACCATGGCTTTGTGTTGAATGACCAGAGGTCACCGGTACTAGCCCTGGCGTCCCTTGCGCAACATCACATTCAACTGATCCACCACCTCCGCCCAATCGGCATCATCCAGAATCTCATCGCGTAAAAACTGCGACTGGCTCTCCGTCCAGAAGAACGCATCGGCCAAGTGCAGCTCGGGTTTAAGCGGGGAATGGGTGGCGATGAATTGGTCGATGCTGACCGGGTCGTTGTCCAGGCCCAGCTGTTTGAACAGGGAGGGGAGGCTGTGGTTTGGGTTTTCCATTGCAGTGATCCTTGGAATTAGCGGTGAATGGAAGATCATTCGCGGGCAAGCCTTGCTCCTACAAAGGCTGTGGCGGCCACACAATCACTGGACACCCAAAAACCATTGTAGGAGCAAGGCTTGCCCGCGAAGGCGTCAGTGAAAACGCCACAAAATCCTAATGACTCAACTCCCGCACCTCAGCATGCGGCACCATTTTCAGAAACTCCGGCATGCTCATGTGCAGCAGATAATTGTGGTTGCCCGCCTCCAGATAAATATCTTTCTGCCGCGTCAGCAACGGGTCGATGACCATGTCCAGCCCGTAGGAATCACCCAGCGGCGGCACCGCGCCGCGTTCGCAGTCGTCGAAGATGTGCGCCAGGTTGCTTTCGCGGGTCAGTTGCCATTCGCCGCTGTTGCGCACTTTACTCAAGTCCAGATGACGACTGGCCGGCAGCACGGCCATCAGGTAATGCCCGTGGCGGTCGTCGAGGATGATCGATTTGGCCACCCGTTCCGCTGGCACGCCGGCGACGCGCGCGGTTTCCAGGCTGCTCGATGAATGTCGATGAGCAACGACGTCATATTCGCAATGCGCCCGGGTCAGGCTGCTTTGCACCTTTTTTGCCATTCGCATGATGCACCTCGGTGTCGCGCGGAAGGTGGTTGCTGTGTTTTGAGTCTAGTTCGACGGGCCGCTGACGAAGGGAAATCCGCTCACCGGACACATCCGCACATTGATCAAAATTCATCCAGAGCAACCCTCAACTAGACTGAAAGAACCCGCCACTGACGCTCATGGAGAGTCACGTGAACAGCCGATGTTGTGCCTTCGCCTTGCTCCTGCTGACAAGCGCATCCGCCCTCGCCGCCGACACCTCATTGCCAGCGATGAGCCCGGTCGGTCTGTGGCTGATCACGCTGGGCATCGTGTTCCTGATCGCCGAAGCCGCACTGCCCAACTACGGGGTGATCGGTCTGGGCGGGATCATCATGTTCGTCATCGGCGCGCTGATTCTGAGCAACGCCGAACTGCCGGTGCCGATGATGATCGGCCTCGGTTTGATCAGCGCTGTGCTGTTGATCGCTTTGCTGATTCGCGCGCTGAAAACCCGCCCACGCCACGCCGTCAGTGGCGATGCCGGACTGCTCGGCAGCGTCACCGCGATCACCACCGTACAACCGGGCGATGCGCGTAACGGCTGGATTCAACTGCAAGGCGAACGCTGGCAAGTGCTCAGCGCCACACCGCTGCAAACCGGGCAATCGGTGCGCGTAGTGGCTCGCAAGGGATTGATGCTGGAAGTGGCCGCGACTGACGCGGCGCCGCTCGGAGAGTGATCATGGGTCTGCAAATCGGTTTTGTTGCGCTGCTGTTGTTAGTCATTGCCCTCGCCGGCTCGACGTTCCGCATCCTGCGTGAATACGAGCGCGGTGTGGTGTTCCAGCTCGGACGTTTCTGGCAGGTCAAAGGCCCGGGCCTGATCCTGCTGATTCCGGTGGTGCAGCAAATGGTTCGGGTCGATCTGCGCACCGTTGTGCTCGACGTACCGCCGCAGGACGTGATCACTCGCGACAACGTGTCGGTGAAGGTCAACGCCGTGCTGTATTTCCGCGTACTCGATCCGCAGAAGGCGATTATTCAGGTGGAAGATTATCTGTCGGCCACCAGCCAGTTGGCGCAGACCACTTTGCGCGCGGTGCTGGGGAAACATGAACTGGATGAATTGCTGGCCGAACGTGAGCAGTTGAACATCGACATCCAGCAAGTGCTCGACGCGCAAACCGATGCGTGGGGTATCAAGGTCGCCAACGTCGAAATCAAACACGTCGACCTCAACGAATCAATGGTGCGCGCCATCGCCAAACAGGCCGAAGCCGAGCGGGAACGGCGGGCCAAGGTGATCCACGCTGAAGGTGAGTTGCAGGCGTCGGAAAAACTGATGCAGGCTGCGGAAATGCTCGGGCGTCAGCCTGGGGCGATGCAGTTGCGGTATATGCAGACGCTGAGTTCGATTGCCGGCGACAAGAGTTCGACGATTGTCTTTCCGTTGCCGATCGAGTTGCTCAAGGGCATGGCGGATTTGTCCGGCAAGTCCTGAGGAGCAAAAGATCGCAGCCTGCGGCAGCTCCTACAGGGGATCACGTTCCAATGTAGGAGCTGCCGAAGGCTGCGATCTTTTCAGGCACCACGCAATTTTTCCAAAGCTTCGTAGGGCGCTCGCGCACACGTTTGCACACGCGCCTGCAACAGCGCCGAAGCCTCGCGGCGTTTGTCTTCAGCATCGGCAACAAACACTTGCGAAGGCTGTTTCGCATGCTGCGCGGCAGCGGCAAACACCTGCTGAGTCTGCACATCATTCAATCGAAAGAACCGCGCCAAGCGCCCAGCCATCGCATCAGGCAACTCACTGTAATTAACCGCCAAACCGCCGGAACCACGGCAATGCAGCAACCCCGCCTCCAACAACCGCCCCAAACGCCGCGCGATAAAATCTTCACGGCCCTCGAACTGCAACCCATCCTCCAATACGCAATCACCGAGCATGCCCGGCACCATGTGCATGCCCGGACGGCGCAGATGGGAAACAGCAATTTCCAGCGGATCACGATAGAGAAACAGCCACGGCGTGTCCGGGAAACAGGTCTGCAACAGCGGCCATTCACCGATGTTCCAGGCATCAAGTTTGACCACTAAACGCTGTTCAACACCGCGTCGGCGCTGACCATACGCCGAGAGCAAGCCGACGATGGCGGCCCGGCGTTCGGCATCAGGCAAATCACCGCGCAGCAACGCATCCAGCGGTGGCGGTTCCGACACCACGATGTGATCGTCGAGTTGCGCGAGCATCTGACTGAGCAAGGTCGAACCGCAGCGCGAAGCGTGCAGAATGAATGCACTCGGGGCGATTCCCGGGCTCTGCGCTTGCCATTCGGTGAGTGCCGCCAATGACGTCTGCCGCCGAAACGCCTGATTGAACGGCAGCCGCAACGCGTCATCGACCGCCTCGCGAAAAAACGGCTGATGCAACGGCGTGTCACCGAACCAGCACCAATCCACCCGCCACTGCCCGTCGACCGGCCAGACACGAATCGGCAACCAGCCGTCGAAGCTCAAGCACTCCATTGTTCGTGCCATTGCCGACGACCATTGCGCATCGCCGCAAGCAGTTCCTCGCGAGAAAACCTCAAGCCACGTTCAGCAGCGAGTGCCCGTGCCTGACTGATGAATACCTCAGGATCGTCCAGCGTGCGCAAGGCCAGAGCCAGCGCGACGTCCTCGCTCACCAGCCGCTGAAAACGTTGCAACGCGGTATCCGCCACACCGGGTTGAGGCGTGCTCGACAGGCCTTGGTCGATCATCTGATCAAGCCAGGCACCCGGCCGGCAATCAATGACCAGATGCACCCGCGCCGACGTGTCACGGTTATCCACACGGTGCCGACGGGCAAGGTCGAGAAACCAGCATTCGCCCGCCTGCATGGGCATGCGCTGACCGTCGAGCCAGAAATCGACATGCGGCGGGCTGAGCAATGGAATGTGCAGGCGCCGATCGGCGTCGGGGCCATCGAGGTCATAATCGCGATGCTCGTGAATCTGTCCACCGGGGCCCAGGCGCAGCAAGCGCGCGCTGACGATCTCCAGCGGCAAATCGCGCAGGCCCTGGCGCCAGCGATCATCGTCCAGCCACGGCGCGCGTTGCTGCGGAGCACCGCGCCCGGGCGACAGTTCGGTCAACGCATCGGCTGCCGAAATCAGCGCGACGCCACTCCAGTCACCCGAAAAATACTCGGTGTTGAAGTGACTGCGCCAGGCGTCGTCGGCAATCGCCGCCAGCGCTTGCAGCAACAGCGGCAAATCCACCGTCACCGGCAAACGCGAGAACGCCGGCCGGCTCATTTCCTGGGCAACACCGCGCACTCGCCGAGCCAGGTCAGCAATCGATCAAGGCAGGCTTCGACCGTTTGCGCACCGGTGTCGAGCACCAGCGACGCCTGCGTTGGCGGCTGATACGGTGCCGACACTCCGGTAAATCCAGCGAGGTCACCGCGTCGCGCCCGTGCGTAATGTCCTTTCGGGTCGCGCTGTTCGCAAACAGCCAGAGAGGCGCTGCACCAAACGTCGCGATAGTCCTCACCTAACCGTTGCGCGAACACCTCACGTAGCTCAACCAGTGGCGCAATCATCGCCAAAATCACGATTTGCCCGTTTTCCACCAGCAACGCGGCGAGCTCGCTGGCGCGACGAATATTTTCCTGGCGATCAGCGTCGGTGAATCGCAGATCCCGATTGAGCCCGATGCGCAAACCGTCGCCATCCAGTACCAAGCTTTGCAAACCTCGCCCGAACAACTCGGCGTGCAGCGCCTGCGCCAATGTCGACTTGCCCGCCGCCGGCAGGCCGGTCAACAGAATCGCTGCACCGCGATGCCCATTTCGAACCTCGCGTTGGGTGCGGCTGACACTGGCGCTCGGCGCCAGCACATCACTGCGCCGGAGCATGCGCCACCACTGGCGTCGAGATATCCCCCGCCGCCCAAGCCGATTCACGGTTGGCCAGCGCGGTGGCAATCGACTGCACTTCGGTCGACTGCACCTGATCCGGCAGCGGATCGAGGCCGGCACTGGCGAAGATCTGGCCATAAGCATTGCGCAGATCAGCGTACGACAGGTCGCGGCGCAGATCCGCTTGCAGGTTGTTCAGCTCGCCCTGAATCAGTTCCAGCTCACCGATCCCAGCCGCCTGATGACGGTTGCGCAACTGGCCGACGATTTGTCCGTCGATGTCCGACAGTTGCTGATTGGTCTTGAACTGGCGCAACGCTTCTTGATAGTTGGCGTTGGCCACATAGAGCTGCGCGAGCACCGCGATCGACATCGCCTGACGCCGCGCGGTGGCGACTTCTTCACCGGCCTTGGCGACGTTGATTGCAGCGGGTGCGGAGATCACGTTGAACAGGTTCCAGGTGATTTTCACGCCGTAATCGGCCCAGCCCTGTTCGACGAGGAACGAGTTGCTGTCGTAATGGCCACCGGCGGAAAACTCCAGGCCTGGCAGCAGGCGCAGCATGGCCTTGCGGGTTTCGGCAGCGCTGATGCGCGTCTGGTAGTCCTGCTCGCGCAGTTCCGGGCGACTGGTCAGGGCTTCCTGCTCCAGTTTCGCCAGATCGACCTTGAGCTCGGGAATCTGATAACCGTCATCAGTGGCCAAGGTCAGGTTGGTGCCCAGCGGCAGGTTGATCAGGGTGGCCAGTTCGGTTTTCGCCAGCGACAACGCGCGGCGCTGCTCTTCCAGTTGGCGGGTCGCTTCGATCAGCGAACGCTGATAACCGAGCGATTGCACCGGATCACCAATACGCTGATCACTCAGGGTCTGGCTGTTGTCGCGGGCGGTCTGCACGCGCGCCATCAGGCTGTCGATTTGTTTGAGCAGACGCTCGGCGGCCATCGCTCGCCAATAGGCCGAACGTACGTCCTGGACGATGGTGTTGATCACCTTGCGGCGCCGTTCCTGAACGATCAGGCGCTGGTCACCCTGCTGCTTGGCGCTGATGTAGCTGACGCCGAAGTCGAGGACGTTCCAGACCATGGTCAGGTCGGCAACGTCGCGGTCACGGTCCTGCGAGGTCGATGGTTCAAGAGACTGGGTGCCGGTGCGCACACTCTGGCTGCTGGAGGCGTTGACGTTGTTGCGCCCGACGTACCCGGCGTCCAGCGCCATGCGCGGCAGCATGTCGAAACTGGCGAGGTCGAGCTGCCGCTTGGCCAGCGCTTCCTCCATGATCTTCAAGCGACCTTCGAGGTTGTATTTCACCGCGCGGGCCATGGCCTGGTGCAGGGTCAACGGGCCGCGCAGCGGTTCCTGATCCTTGTACATGCCTTGCAGATCGCTTTTGGCGCGCTGCTCGCTGACGCTGCGTTCAATCGGGTCACTGGTCACTGCACATCCGCTGATCGCCAGCGCCAGCAGGCTGGCGCCGAACAACTTCTGACTTTTCTTCATCCCTGGATCGCCCCTAGGTCCTGCACAGTGTTGAGTAATGGTGAGTTCAGGCCGACATTTCGCTGATGCCGACCTGTTGCAGCGCTGCCGCCAGGTTGTCGACCCGGTGCTGCTCGGTGTCTTTGAGTTGTTGTAGTTGTTGCCCCAGTGTCGGCGCGCCAAACACACCGCGCAGGCCTTGGGAAATATCGCCGGCCTTGAGCGACTGGCTGCCGAATGCGTTCAGCGCATCCCTCTCGGCAGCACGGTCCTGACTGAACAGGCTCGCCAGTGTGCTGCTGGCGAATACGCCGCCATCACCACCGCCAAAACCGAGGAACCCGTGGCCGGAGCCATCGCCGCTGCTGTCACTGCTGCTGAACACTTGCGCGATGTAACTGCGGCTGAGGGCACCGTGATTGATGAAAATATCGCCAAGCGGACGAATGCCGTTGCCGATCACCCGTTGTTCGAACAGCGGCGCAAAGGTCAGCGGTGAACCGAGCTCGCCGGTTGGTGGAGTGAAGATGAACGGCTGCAGCGGCACGTTCGGTGGCGGTGCCGGCACCACCGGGTCGCTGCTGCGAACCAACGGATCCGGGATCACGACACTAGTCGGCGTGGTCGGCACAGTTGGCACGGTGGGCGGCACGACCACCGGCACCGTATTGATCGCGTAGTTGTTGGAACTGCTGACACCGCTGCCGCTGTTGCCGGACGCATCACTGACCCCGGCACTGTTGACGCTGATCGCGTTGTTCGCACTGTTGACGTTGGCGTTTGGTGTCAGGGTGGCGATCCAGGTCTTGCCGCCGTCGCTGCTGCTCAGGTTGGACAAGGTGCCGTTCGCCACCGCGTTGTCTGACAGATCGAAACCGCTGACCGCCTCATTGAAAGTAATGGTCACCTGCGAGGTCTGACCGATGCCGATGTTCGGGTTGGCAATGACGACCGTCGCACTCGGCCGCTCGCTGTCGAGCGCGTAGTTGTTCGACACCGCCACTGTGCTGCCGACGTTGCCGGCCAGATCGGTGACATTGCTGGTGTCGAGCGCAATGAAATTGCTCGGGTCGGTGACATTGGCCGTCGGCGTGAAGGTCGCGGTCCAGGTCTTGCCGCCATCGCTGCTGCTCAGGTTGCTCAAATCGCCATTGGTCACGCTCAGGTCGGACAGGTCGAAGTTGCTCACCGCCTCGCTGAAGGTGAACGTCACCGTGGTGGTCTGGCCGATGCCCAAGTGGGGATTGGCGACCACGATATTCACCGTCGGCCGGGTCGCGTCGAGCGCGTAGTTGTTGGAAATCGCAATGCTCGCGCCGAGGTTGCCGGCCAGATCCTGCACACCGGCCGTGTCGACGATGATCAGGTTGGTCGTGTCGTTGACGTTGGCCGTCGGTGTCAGCGTGGCGGTCCAGGTGATGCCGCCATCGCTGCTGGTCAGGTTCGCCAGCGTGCCGTTGGCGACGCTGATGTCCGACAGGTCAAAACCGCTGACCGCTTCACTGAAGGTGATGGTCACCGTGGTGGTTGCACCGATGCCCAGGCGATTGTCGGCGACCACGATGGTCGCGGTCGGCAGCGCCGTGTCGATGGCGAAATTGTTCGAAGCGGTGGTGCCGACGCCGCTGTTGCCGGAGGCGTTGGTCACGCCACTGTTGTCGAGGGTAATCAGGTTGGTGGTGTCGGTGATGTTGGCGGTCGGCGTGAGTGTCGCCGCCCAGGTGATGCCGCCGTCACTGGAGGTGACGTTACTCAGGGTGCCATTGGCGATGGTCAGGTCCGCATTGGTGAAACCGCTGACGGCCTCGCTGAAGGTGATGGTCACCGTCGAGGTTTCGCCAGCCTTGAGCGCGGCATCCGCGACGACGATGGTCGCGGTCGGCACTTCGGTCTGCACCGCATAGTTGGCCGAGTTGGTGATGCCGCTGCCGGCATTGCCCGCCAGATCGCTGATGCCAGCGTTGTTG
>NZ_JAGYHF010000019.1 GCF_018336155.1 Pseudomonas rustica
TCGGTCAGTCCCCTCTCCCTCCGGGAGAGGGCTAGGGTGAGGGGCTTTTGATCCAAGCTTTAAAACTCAAGTTCGGCTCGGTATTTCACGTCGGCGTAACTCGCCCAAACACCCCGGTCAGTCCCCTCTCCCTCTGGGAGAGGGCTAGGGTGAGGGGCTTTTGATTCAGTCTTTAAAACTCAAGTTCGGCTCGGTATTTCACGTCGGCGTAACTTGCCCAAACACCTTGATCAGTCCCCTCTCCCTCCGGGAGAGGGCTAGAGTGAGGGTTTGCTTTTGGCTGTTTAAAAGTGTGTGAAATTTGTCGAACCTTCCCACAGGGTTTTCAGGTTGTCCGTCGGACGCGCGCGCTCTAGTCTCTGCCTGTCGCTGCCAATTCAGCGACCAGGAGTGGAAACCTGTATCAAGTAGATGCATTGCATCGCTACCGTAATCATTGTCGGCGTCTTCTTTCGTCTGCAAACTGTGTCGCGGCGGCTGTGCGTGGGCAGACTTTGGTCTGGCCGGTTGCCTACTTATCGGTTTTCCACCCTGCGTACAGCTGCCACCTTTTGTCGTGTGGAAACGGCAAGAGTTGGCTCTCACTAGGAAGTAGGAGCTTTTCATGGACAAAGTGATTCCCGATCCCCCGCACGACGTCACCACCCCACTCGGCGAAGCCATCCGCGCCGACGATCAAATCAAAAACCGCGAAGCCATCAAACGCGCCCTCGATTTCTACCTCAGCCCAGCACCCGAAAAAGCCTACCAACCCAGCACGATGTTTCTCGTCCATCCCAATGTCGATACCGAAAGCCTGCTCGCCCACGCATGCGAATCACTGGCCTCGGCGAGTGCCATGGCGAGTAATTTTGCGAATGAGTTGAGTGGTTTGCAGAGGAGTACGGCGTTGGCGATTCAGCAGATTGTGATGCTTGCTGAACTGACGGTGAATCGTGCGCTGGATCGGGTTGATCCGCAGGCGTAAGACCGTGTCATCGTTCTTCGCGAGCAGGCTCGCTCCCACAGTTGACCGGGTTCTTTCAGATGGAATGCGATCGAGTGTGGGAGCGAGTCTGCTCGCGAAAGCGGTCGGATGGTCGCCCCGCTTCTAATTTTTGGTCTCAATCTTCCCGCCCGCATCCGGGTCATACAAATCCGGGATTTCGTATTTGTATTTTTTGATCCAGCGCTGCATCGCCAGTTCGCGCTCGGTGGCGGTGGCCGGTTGTGGGTTTTTCGAGGCGGCCTGGTTGCGGCTTTGCAGGACGAGCCAGCCTTCGGTTTCCTGTTGTTGCGCCGAGGCGGGGCCGGCGTCGATGGCGTGGGCGCTGAGGGGCAGGCTGAGCAGGGTCAGGTAGCACAGGCCTTTGACGGGGTTCATGGCTGTCTCCTTATTTGATCGAGGACGGCAGTGGGTCGGCGACGACCGCGACCTGGTTGCCGGGCACGGGTTTGGCTTTGACCGGGGCTTTGAGTTTTTCCGCGCGTTCCTGGGCTTCGGTGAATTGATCCGGGGTCAGTTTGGCGCGGCTGACGATTTCGGCGGCTTGCGGCCAGTTGTTCTGGTAGAGCAGTAAGGTGACCAGGTTCTGCGCCGCCAGTTGGTTGTTTTGCTTGAGTTCGAGGGCGGTGAGGAATTCGAAGCTGGCGTCGTTCAGGCGCAGTTGGTTGAGGTAGACCACGCCCAGGTCGTTGCGGATTTTTTCGTCGGTGGGCGCCAGGCGCACGGCACGTTGCAGGTGCGCCTGGGCCTGGCCGTTGTCGCCGCGCGCGGCATAGAGTTGGCCGAGGCCGTGTTCGGCTTCGGCGGTCAGGCAGCCGCCGACGAGGCTGCGGTAAAGCGGTTCGGCTTCGCTGCGGCCGAGCAGGCGATAGACCTTGGCTTTGCGCAGGCGCACTTCGCTGAGGTTGTCCGGCAGGCTTTCGAGGTTGGCGAGGCTGGCGTGCAGTTTGCCGTCGTTGGCCAGGTCGTCGGCCAGGTTCAGCGCCAGTTCCTGCTCCGACGACAGTTTGCTGCAACTGGACGGCGACAGCAGCGACGTCCACGGCGCCTGGCCGTTGGTGGCGCAACCGCCGAGCAGCAGCAGACTGGCGATGACTATCAGTACTTTCATCAAACACGCTCCATGAGTCGGATTCAGGATGCAAACGCCCGGGTAATCGCAGTGAAGCCGGGGCCGGCGAGGACGATCAGCAGCGCCGGGAACAGAAACAACATCATTACCACCGACATTTTTGCCGACATCTTCGAGATGTATTCCTGCAAGCGTGTCAGGCGCCGGTCATCCAGCAGTTGTTTGAGCGCCAGCAGCGATTTCATCGCGCCGCCGCCCTGTTGGATCAGTTGTTGAAGGATCACGCAGGTGTCGGTGAATTCGTCGACGGCGAGCATCACCGCGGCTTTGTTCAGCTCCTGACCGAGCTCCAGTCCGGAGTCGACACGGACGAGGATCAGGCGCAGTTCGCTGGTCAGTTCCGGCAGCAGTTTTTGCCCCTCGATGCTCAGCACGCGGAGTGCCTGCTCCACCGCCATGCCGGATTCGAAGAGGATGCGCAGCAGCGGAATGAACGTGGAAATTTCCACCGAGATGATTTTCTGCCGACGCCCGGCCGCGTAGGCAAGCAGGCGTTTGGGCAACAAGTAACCGGCGCCGGCGGCGAGCATCGGCATGATCCAGCGGTTGTCGGCGTGGGGGAAAAACACTTCCTGTAAAAAAATCGCCAGTCCTAAGGTCAGCAACGGCGTACCGATCTGGCAGGCGGCGAACAGCGCGCGCTCGTTGGCGCGGCGCCAGCCAATGCGGCTGAGCAGGATCTGGGTTTCGCTGTCGATGGTCACCGAGCGCCGACCAAATCGCGTGTTGCCGAACGCGCGCAACCAGTTGCCGAATCGGTTTTCGCGCACCAGATGCCCTTGCAAGCGCTGGTTGACCTGGCGCACGCGACGGCGCTCGGTGAGCAAGTGGTTGGCCACCAGCAGCAGGGCGCCAAGCAATAACATCAGGGCGGCGAGATAGAGCATTTCAAACACTCCGCAACATGCGCCACAGCGCCAGGCATCCGAACACTTGCAACAGCGCCGCGATGATCAACATGGTGTGGCCGCCCGAGTCGTGCCACATGCCGAGCATGTAACCGGGATTGGTCAGCATGAAATAGCTGACGAGGATGATCGGCAGCGAGCCGAGCACCCACGCAGTCATCCGTGTTTCTCCGGTGAGGGCGCGCAATTGGCGGGCGCCCTGATCGCGTTCGCGGATCAGTTTGATCAGGTTCTCCAGCAGCTCGCTGGCGTTGCCGCCGTAGCGGTGATTGACCTTGAGGCCGAGGGCGAACATGCGCAGTTCGTCCTGCTCGTAGAGCTCGGCAAAGTCGCTGACGGCGTCAGGCAGATTGACCCCCAGTTGTACGTTGCGCTGCACCCGGCCCATGGCTTTTTTCAGCGGATCATCACTGGCTTCGATGCCGCCCATGACCGCGTCGCTCAAGGTGCGCCCGGACTTCAAACTGCGCACGGTGTGATCAAGTAACTGCGGCAGCTGCTCGATCATGCGCTTGATTCGGCGCCGATAAAGGAAGGCGATGTATAGGCGCAAAATAAGTGGCGGAGCGACCAGCATCACCAGCAAACCAACCCAGTCGAACAACAGATAACCGAGACCAATGGAGACCGCCCACAGACTCATCCACAAACCAAAACGCTCGGTCGGACGGCCTAAACCTGCGCGCAAAAACATCCGCTCAAGGCCCACCCATTTCGGTTTTTCTTCGGCCAGTTGCGGTTGCCCGGCGGCCAGTCGACCGAGGACTTTTTCGTTGGCGGTTTTGCGTATGCCGTGCAGAAACAAACGGATCGACAGCCCGAGCAAAACCAGACACAAGGTGATGAGAATGACCGATCCCAGCATGCTCCGTGCTCCTTGCCGTCAGCCCAGATGAGTCTCGTGGCGCAACTTGTCGCCCGCCGGATTGACCGCTTCACGGAGGAAGCCGAAACCGGTGCGGCGGTCGAGGCGGAACAGGGTGTTGGTGACGTAGACGTCTTCGCGGATGCCGACCACTTCCACCACTTCGCTGACGCAGCGGCGCCCATCGGGCATGCGCGTCAACTGGATGATCACGTCGAGCGCCGCGCAGATCATCTGGCGCAAGGTGCGCTCGGCGATGGCGCGACCGGTCAGGCCGACCAGCGTCTCCAGACGCAGCAGCGCATCCTGCGCATTGTTGGCGTGGACGGTGCTCATCGAACCGTCGTGGCCAGTGTTCATCGCGGTCAACACATCGACCACTTCGACCCCACGAATCTCGCCGAGGATGATGCGGTCGGGGCGCATCCGCAGGGCGTTGCGGATCAGGTCGCTGGCCTTCACTTCGCCGTGGCCCTCGGCATTCGGCGGACGGGTTTCGAGGCGCACCACGTGCGGGTGGCCGAGCTGCAATTCGGCGACGTCTTCGATGGTCACCAGACGTTCGTGCGGGTTGATCAATTGGCTGAGGATGTTCAGCAGCGTGGTTTTGCCGGTGCCGGTACCGCCGCTGATTAAAATATTGCAGCGCTTGCCGACAGCGTCCTGGAGGAATTCGAAGATCTGCAGATCAATGGTTTGCATGGCCATCAGGTCGCTGCTTTTCAGCATGTCCTTTCGAAATTTCCGAATCGACAGGCACGGGCCGTCGAGGGCAATTGGCGGAATGATCGCGTTGACCCGGCTGCCATCCGGCAGGCGCGCATCGACCATTGGCGACGACTCATCGAGACGCCGACCGAGCGGCGCGAGAATCCGCTGCATCACCCGTTCAACGTGATGCGCATCGATAAAACGCAGGTCACTTTGATGCAGCACGCCGTCGCGTTCGATGAACACCCGGTGCGGGCCGTTGACCAGAATTTCCGTCACCGTTGGATCGCGCAGCAGCACTTCCAGCGGGCCGAACCCGGTGAGCTCGTCGACGATTTCTTCGCCCAGCCGCTCCATCTCATAACGCGAGATCGCCAGGTGCAAACGGGCGATGTATTCGGCGACTTTGTCGGTGACGAATTGCGCGAGTTGCTGGCGCGAACCCTCCAGCAGGTTTTTCCCCGACTCTTCGATGGCATCGATGATGTAGCGGTGCAGCACCAGTTTCAGGCCTTCGTGATCGGTGTTGCCCACCGCCCCGCGTTGCGGCGAGCCGAAGAGTTTTTCGCTGCTCATGTGTTGCCTCGCAGACGCCCGAACCAGGTGACTTTCGGTTTCGCCAGCCCTTCGGAGCGTTTCGCCAGACGTTCGCCGAGGGCGCGCAGGCTTTGCGTGAGTTTTTCTCGCGGCGCCAGTTCGAACAGGCTGACGCCCTGATTTTTTGCGTTGAGGCGGACTTCGGCGTTGGCCGCCAGAACCGCGATAACTTCCAGGTTGTAGGTCTTGCCGAGGGTTTCCGCATCCGGCGCGACGTTGCTTAAATAGCGGTCGATCAGCAGTCGGCCGTGGTCGAGTTTCATGCCTTTCTCGCGCCAGTTATTGAGCACGGCGAGGTTGCGTCGGCAGTTGAGCACGTTCTGATCGGTGTACCAGAGCAGCTTGTCGCAATGGCTGACAAAAGTGCGCAAGGCTTCGCTGTCGGCTTGCCCGGTGAGGTTCACCACGATGTGCTGGAAGTGCTGACGCAGGGCGCTGAGGAGCATGAACAGTTCGGCCGCGCTGGTGGTTTCCAGCGGCTCGTCACTGCTGGCGTAAGCGAGGATGCGCAGCCCGGCTTCGGCGCTGGTGAAAGCGCTGTCGATCAGCGTGGCGTCGAGGCGTCTTAGGTGGCGCAGGGCATCACCGAAGTGGAAAGAGCTCTCCAGCCCCAGCAACGCGAGGCTGTCACCACGGGGCAGACCGAGGTCGAGGAGCAAGGTTTGCTGACCGCTCTTTTGCACGACCATCGCCATGTGATTGGCCAGCAGTGCGCCGTCGGAGCTGCTCTGCACGCCATACATCACGGTCAGGCCACCCAGTTGCGTGTTCGGTGCCACCGGCGGCAGACGTTTGCTCAGGCGCCGCACCAATCCTGCGACTTCGCTGGAGCGCGAACCGTAGGCGACGAAATCCCGTGCGCCGGCGCGCATCGCATTCAGCACCAACTGATTGTCCATGCCATCGCCGAGGGCGACGATCGCCAGCATCGGTTTGGCTTCCAGCGCACCTTCGATCAGCGCGCTCTGCGCCACGACGTGTTCGCGATCGAGGCCGACGAACACCAGGTTGGCGAAGGTGACATCGACCAGTGCGAGCAATTCATCGAGGCTGCCGCCACCGGCGCTGACCACTTGGCCGAGCGGCGCGAGGGCGCTTTGCAGCCATTCCAGATCGGTGCTGTTGCGGGTGATGGCGAGGAACGTCTGGCTCAGGCTCTGGCTCATTGGGACAACCCACTGCGCTTGTCGAAGTTGCCGTTTTCGAGGAAGAACATGCGATAGAAATTCGGGTCGTAGTTGCGCAGTTTTTCCCCCGGCAACGACGGCAGTTGCGCGTCGGCGGCCAGCGGCTGCACCAAGTGCGGGGTGACGATCATCAGCAGTTCGCGCTCTTCGCGTTTGATCTGCGAATCACGGAAAAACGCGCCCAGCACCGGGATGTCGCCCAGGCCCGGAAACTTGTTCACCTGCGAAGTGTTGGTGGTGCTGATCAAACCGCTGATGACGAAACTTTCGCCGTCGGCCAGCGACACACTGGTGTCTGTGCGGCGCACGGTCAGCGCGGGCACTGGGGTGCCGCCGATGTTGATGGCGTTGGCGTAATCCAGTTCGCTGACTTCTGGTGCGACTTTGAGGGTGACACGATTACGGTCGATCACGGTCGGCGTCAGCGTCAGACGAATACCGAATTCCTTGTATTCGATGGTCACTGTGTCGCTGCCGGAGCTGGGCACCGGAATCGGGATTTCGCCGCCGGCAAGGAAGCTTGCGCTTTGCCCGCTCAGCGCTACCAGACTTGGCCGCGCGAGGGTGTAAGCGAAGCCGCTGCCTTCCAGCGCATTGATGATCGCCATGGTCTTGCCGCCGATCCACGAGAAGTTGAACAGACCGTTGTTCACCGGCAAGCGTGGCTGCGGCACACCATCAATATTCGGCAATGTGCCGGGCGAGCCGAACAGGAAGTTACCGCGTACGCCGATCAACGAGGCGGTGGCTTCCTTGAGTTTGGTGCGGCTGACTTCGACGAAACGAATGTCGGTCTGCACTTGCGACGGCAGGGTCGGATCTTCTGACGGCGGCAGGCTGGCACCGGTGAGTGCGGCGGTGGCGGCGCCTTGCACGAACACCATGCTCTGGCGCGGTTCGCTGGAGCACGACGTCCAGACCATCAGGCTGGTGGCGCCGGGCGCGACGCCGGTGAGCAGAAAAGACGAGCTGCCGTTGGCGTGCACGTCAGCGATCTTCGGGTCGCCAATCGCCAGCCGCGTGATCGCCACCGGTGATTGCACATCCTGTTGAAAGCCCTCGCCGATCTCGATCACCGGCGGCATGCGCCCGAGTGCCGAGCAATTACCGGTGGCCGCCCACACGGCGTCCATCGACAGGCCCATCAACAACATGGCCTGCAGCATTGGTTTTAAGGTCGGCCAGCAACGACTCGGCATGCACTTGGATCCTTGCGCAATCATGGGGTTTGTTGAGTGATCTGGTTGCCGCGAATGATCTCCACCGCCGGCCGTGCAACTGTGCCGGAGCCACCGCTGGACGGCACTTTTGGCGCCGCGCCGAGGGCCAGTTGGGTGAACTGGAAGAGTTGGCTGTTGGCGTTGTCGATGTGGCCGGGTGCCTGACTTTCGCCAGCCCAGTATTTCGCCAGACGTTGTTCTTCGCTGCTGCGCACGGCCAGACGCAACGTGCCGACCTGGGTGGCGAGCATCATCCGGCTGAGCAGTTGTTCCGGTACCGCCAGCACCACGGTGCGTGCGGCGATGCGGCGCTGATCCTGTTTGATTTTTTCGTCGGCGCTCAGCGCGGGGGAGGCGGGTTGGCCGTCGTTGGTCAGGCCGTATTGATCACCGACGCCGAGCACGCGCATGGCCGGTAAAACAATCTGCGCCGACTGCTGCAAGTTGCTGCCGTCCTGGCGCAGGTAGAGGAGGACATCGACGTAGTCACCGGGAAGCAATTGCCCGGCAGCGCTGATGACTTCATCGACGGCCACGGTGAGCGCGCGTTCATCGCTGTGGATCATGCGTGCCAGTGAGCCACCGGCGGAGAAGCTTTCATCATTCAGCCAGGTGCCGGCGCTGAGGTGCCGCCACGGTGTGCGGCCGACCGCTTGATCGACGCTGCTCAAGCTGCCGGCCGGGGCGCTGCGCAGTTTTTCCACGGTGACGTCGGCGGCGCTCAGCGGCGTGAATGGCGGCACGTCGTGGAGCAGAACCACCACCGGTTGGCGGGTCTGGTCTTCGGCGATCGCGACAGTTTTTTCAACGGTGACGTTCGGCGCGGCTGGCGCCTCGGCAACAGGGGCCGGTTGACGGCTGAGCACCAGCCCCCAGTAACCGACAAAAACGGCGCCGAGCAACAACACTGCTGCAAGGCCCATGGTGACGCGACTGTTCATGACGGCTCTCCCTTTCCTGCTGCACGACCCACCGCATTTTTCAACGAGAGATTTCGCAATCCGGCAGCTATGAACATTCAACTATTTCGCTATTTCCACGCTAGCTGATCCAAGCCAAAACGCCATTAGTGACAGACAAATAACTGACTAAAGTAGGGGTGTTGGCCAATTAACAGCAGGAAACGGCCGATCACCAATGGACTAATCCTTTGTGATTAATCCGTTCTTACAGTTGTTGGGAGGGGGTTTGTTGACAATGCTCAAATGGCACGGTGGAACCTTGCCGCTGTAGCGTGACATCGGCGCCAAAGGCGCGAAGGAGTGGACGTATGTTTCGTATGACTCTCGACTATCTGCGGGCGCATGCCCGGACATTCTGCAAAAGCGACGAAGCGGCGTCGGCTATTGAATACGCGATTGTTGTGGCGATGGTCGCCGTGGTTGTCGTGGTATTTGTGACACCTGTCGGCGATAAGGTACTGGCGATTTTCAACGTCATTCTGACCAAGCTTGGCGGTACGGCGCAGACCAAGCCCGGTATCTGATCGAACTCACTCTTCCTTTTTCATGGCCTGTGCGCGCTGACGAATAGCGGGCTCAGGCTTTGACGAGGCTGTTGGATTTTCCGTGTCCGGCCAGTGGTTGGCGCGAAGGAGAATAGCCATGTTGCTTGAATATGTGATTGCTCGTGTGCGCTCGTTCCTGGGGAGCACCGAGGCGGCGTCGGCCATCGAGTATGCGATTGTGGTGGCGATGGTTGCTGTGGTGGTTGTGGTGTTCGTTACGCCGATAGGAGCGAAGGTCTATGCCATTTTCAGCAGTGTGCTGACGTCCTTGGGCGGAACCCCGCCAGCGGCTCCGGTGCAGACGCCTTGATCGCGATGATGGGCGAATGACGCGCTACACTCGGGTTCACTTTCGGTTTTTCAGGGATTGCCCATGACTGCTTCCTCGCTGCCGCGCCAACAGTTGCTTCTGGTTGACGATGAGGAGGATGCGTTGCTGGAGCTGGCTGAGTTGCTGGAGGGTGAGGGGTTTGTGTGTCATACGGCGACGTCGGTGAAGTTGGCGTTGCATCATTTGACGCGGCATCCGGATATTGCGTTGGTGATTACCGATTTGCGCATGCCTGAGGAGTCGGGGATGTCGTTGATCAAGCGCTTGCGTGAGCATACGTCGCGGGCGCATTTGCCGGTGATTGTGATGTCGGGGCATGCGGATATGGAGGATGTCAGTGATTTGCTGCGGTTGCAGGTGGTGGATCTGTTTCGCAAGCCGATTTATCACGTGAGGTTGTTTGAGACTTTGGATAATTTGTTTCCCAAGCCTAGGGGGGTTGGGCGGGGGTGAGTTTTTGGGGGTATATCCGTTGGTGGGGGTGGGGCTTAGTACGGTTCCGCCCTTACGGCGGGTCACTTTTGCAGACGCCCAAAAGTAACCAAAACGCTTTGCCCTGACGTTCGGCCCTCGCTTGGGCTCGGGTTCCTTCGCTGCGGGATTGATCCGGGGTTCATCGCCTACGGTTTGCTTCGCTGCACCTCCTCTCGATGTGTTTGGCTGCGCCAAACGGTCGCTGCGCTCCCACCCCGGATCAATCCCTCCACTCAGCCTGCCGACGGGCTCCGAGCTCAAGATCAAAAGCAGGCGAGCGGACACTCGGCTTATTGAGTGGTGAGAAGCACGGCACGTTCGGCTTTTGATCTTCGTAGGAGCCGAGCTTGATCGCGAAGGCGGCCTGAGAGCCGACTAATCTTTACCTGAATATCCCCAACCTGTAGGAGCTGCCGAAGGCTGCGATCTTTTGATCTTGCTCTTAAAAACAACATCAAAAGATCGCAGCGTTCGGCAGCTCACAGGGGGGGGCTCCATTCAGTAGGTGGGTATCGTAATTTTCTTTAGCGCACAAACGTGAACTACGACGAGCGGTAGTTAGACCTGTAATTTCTGACAGTAGGCAGTCGCCTGCGTTTGGTATTCACTGAGATCTGTTTTCGCCAGCTTTTCTGCAGGGAATTAGTCCTGGAAGGCTTGGTAAATTCTTTGAAAAGGAAATCAAGTGATGTCTGAGCAGAAGTTGTTATCCGACGCTGAGGCCGTTCTAAGAGAATTGGATGTGGTGTCCGTGCCCGTCAGTCAACAAGCCCGTAAGGCGCCTGTGGTTGAAAACCTGTTGCCAGCACTGCCGGGTGATAAGGCGACTAAATTACAAAGGAGTCGTCAGGGCAAGGATTGCAGGGTGATTGTGGAGGATCTGTGGCTACCTCCGGGGCTAGCGCAGGGTGACGCATTTATGGTCTTGTTAAAAAACGGTTCCGAACTGGTTTCTCATTGGATGGACGTACCCATTCCGCCTCCAGTCAAATTTGAAATGACACTGGCGGGTGCTTTCACGGATACGATGGGATTATTTCGTTTGTCTTATATGGTTCACTATTTGGGTAATGCCCACAAATCTGATACTTCAGAGTTTGTAATTGACAGAGTTGCCCCCAATTACGGTAATCCTGGTATTGCGGCGGTTCCGCCATCTGAGATCATCAAGGGTGTTGTCACGCGCAAAATTCTGGATGCTCTTGGGGATATCACTATGATCATTCCCACCCCTGCAGATGTTAAGCAGGGCGATGTCTGCATGGGTTATTACGGAAGCCGTAACTCCGGAATTTATGTCGACAGACATGTTGTAGATGATGATACCTCTGCACCGATTCAAATAAAGATTCCAAGGGCGTCAGTTGAAGACAACGGTGATGGGGCTTTTTTCTTTTATTACATATATGAAGACCGAGTCGGTAACGTCGGCCCATCCTCAAGGCTTTTCCAGTTCGAGATTCAACTGACACCTGTGTCGGTAGATACGGTTGACTGACGTCTGGAAAGAAAAACGCCGTCCGAAAGATGAGGATGGCGTTTTTTTTGCCTCAAGACCGGTATTGATTGCGAACAAAAACAGGCTCTACGAACCTGCTCGCGAAAACGCCCTCCTAAGCACCGCCCCCTACAACTGATAACTAAAACTGATGCTATATCGCGTCCGCCGGTTAAACGTATCGAGTGCTTCATCCGACATTGCCTTCGCCGCTTCCAGCGCGATGTTGTAGTACTTGGCATCGCCAAACCGTAATCCCAGCGCCGCCGAGGACAAGCTGTTCGCCTGCACCGGCAGTTGATTGAACCAGCTGCGCGAGCGATCCAGCACTACATACGGTTGCAGTATCCGCACCCAGCTTCCTTCGCGGTTGTAGCTGTAGTTGACCTCGTACGCCACGCCCCATCCCTTGTCGCCGGACGCTTGGTCATCGGGATAGCCGCGACCGAAATTCTGTCCGCCAAATACCGCGCGTTCGCTGTCGGGCACGCTGTCGTCGCTCCAGTACAGGGCGGCCGAGAGCACGCCTTGCCAGTTGTCGAAGAATTTATCGCTCTGCACCCCGGACAGTCGTGCGCGGAAGAAGTCGAGGTCGATGGCGGTGTTGTTGGTTTTTGCGCCCATGCTGTCGAGGCCCTGGTAGAGGCCGGCGCTGAGGATGCGCAGTTGTTGGGCATCGGCTTTGCGCCAGTCGCCTTCGAAGGCGAGGGCGCGGATGTCGGTGCGTTCTTCGACGCTCAGCGGGTAGCCGACGACGTTGTAGCGGGTTTTGTCGTTGACGGCGTAGAGGCGCGAGCCGGCTGTTAGCAGTTCGTTGGAGGCGGCGATCAGGGGAACGGTGAAGCCGACCGAGTAGCGGTCGTTTTCGCGGTGCGGTTTGAGTTCCAGGCCGTTGTCCAGTCGCAGGTTGGTGCCGGGGTCGGCGCGGTAGCGTGAGGCGGACAGGGCCAGTTGTGTGCCCTCGGATCCGAGGAATTGGCTGTAGTCGGCGCGGTAGTAATGTTCGTCATCGTCACCTGGCGGGAACAGGCCGCTGAGGGTCAGTTGTTCGCCCATCGAGGTTTGCGAATTGCTGCTGACACCGAGCAACGCCTGCGTGCCGTTGCGGTTGTCTTCGGTGGTGCTGAGTGTGCTGGTGAACGGCTTGCGGCTGGCCTGGGCGATCAGGGTGGTGGCGCCGTCGGTGGTGCCCGGTGGCGGCACTTGCGCCTGAATGGTGACGCCGGGGATGCGTGTCATCAGCGTGGTGTAGCGTTCGAAAGTCTTGCGGGTCAGCGGGCGTTCGGCCTGGATTTTGGTGATGAATTTATCCAGCAGACCTCTGACGCGGCCGACGTCGCCTTCGACTTGTACGTCGCGTACGTAACCTTCCACCAACACCACCCGCGCCACGCCGTCGTCGAATTTCTGTTGCGGCAGGAACGCGTAGGACAACAGGTAGCCGTCCTGTTGATAACGGCGGGTGATGTTGCGCGTGGCTTCGATCAGATCGGCGAGGCTGGTTTCGCGGCCGATCAGGGGCTTGTAGTTTTCTGCCAGTTCAGTGAGCGGGTAGATCGTGCCGCCTTCGATCTGCACGGTTTTCAGGTTGATCTTGGTGCTCATCATCAACGGCTGCGCGGCGGCAGCGCCGGGATCCGGGACTTGCACGGGCGCGGCGTTCGGGCGATAGGCATCGGCCGGCAGGTTGGGCACGGGCAGGTTGCGGATGGTTTCGTTGGAGTTGAGGAAGGTCGGCAGGGTGTCGGCGAGGGCAGTGGAACTGAGGCTGAGGAACAGCAAAGACGCCATTACGCGCATAGGACACTCCGTGGTCATCACAGCACCGGGCTGATTTTTCCTAAGAAAAAAGCGGAAGACTCGTAGGAATCTTCCGCCCTCAACCAAGCGTAGGCGCTGTAGGTGAGGCCGTCGAATCGGCCAGGTGCAATTTAGCGTTTGTTGCCGCCCAGGGCGCCGGTCAGACCACCGAGTACGCCACCCAGACCACCACCGGTGGCGGTGCCGCCAGCGCCGGAAGCGGTGCTGGTGACTGTGTTGAGTACGCCGCCGACAGTGCCGCCGACAGTGTTGACCGTATTGCCGACGGTGGCGCCGACGTTACTGACCAGTGAAGTGACCGGGTTTGTCGCGCCAGTACCTCCGCCCGCCGTGCCGGCGTTGACCAGGCCTCCGACAGCGCCGACGGTGGTGCCCACGCTGGCGACGGTGCCACCGACGGCGCTGAGAACCGGGTTGCTTGTGGCACCGGCGATGCCGCCACCCAGATTGCTGACTGCGCCGCCCACTTGTGCGGTGAGGCTGGAGACCGGGCTGCCAAGGCCGGTCGCTGCGCCGACATTTTGCGTCAGGCTGGTGACGGCTGCCGTGACCGGAGCAATGCCTGTACTGACGGTGTTGGTGATGGTTGCCAGGGTTGCGGTCGGTGCGGTGATCGGTGTGCCCGAACCGCCCAGAGCCGTGTTGAGCGAGGCGACGGTATTGCCGACCGAGACGACGGTGCCGCCCGGAGCTGCCAGTGCGCTGTTGCCAGTGCTCAAGCCGCTGCCAACATTGGCCACCGCGCCGCCGACGGTTTGCAGCAGGCCGGTGCCGCCGAGCGCGCCGCCGATGCCGCCAAGTCCGCCACCGATGCCGCCGGAATCGCCACCACCGGTGCCGCTTGATACCAGGCCACCGGCCTTGCCCACTGCGCTGCCGACATTGCTCAGCGCGCCGCCGACGGTGTTAGTGACGGGGTTGCCATTACCGGTGGCAGTCACTTTGCTGCCGAGGCCGGTTACAGTTGCGCCGAGTTGCTGGGTCAGGCCATTGAGTGGCGAGCCGAGGCCGGTTGCGCCGCCGACTTTGGTGGTGATGCTTTCAGTCATGGCAATCACCGGTACCAGTTTGTCGCCGACGCCTTTGGTCAGCGAGCCAAGCGGGCCGGTGGTGGTAGCGGCACTGAGGGTGTCGCCAATCATGGTCACTTTGTCACCAACGCTACCGAGAATCGGTGCGACTTTGGTCACCACGCCACCGACGACTGGAACGCTGCTGGTGGCGGTCACCAATTTGCCGTCAAGATCCTTAACACCATTGCCGACATCTGAAACTACTCCACCGACCGATGCGGCGGTAACGCCCAGACCATTGTCAGTGGTGCCCAGTTTGCCGATGCCGTTGGCCACACCATCGCCGAGCGTGCTGACCACATTGCCGGTGGTGTTGACTGCGCTTTGAACCACACCGCCGACAACCGGCACTTTACTCAGCGAATCGCCCACCTGGCCAACGCCATCGCCGACGCCGGAGACGGTTTTGCCGACATCCTGAATCAGGTTGGTGGTGACCAAAGGCGTAGTGGTCGGATTAGTCGGGTCAGTTGGATTGGTCGGGCCGGTAGGTCCGGTTGGACCCGTAGGCCCGGTTGGGCCAGTGGAACCGGTTTCGCCAGTAGAACCCGTTGGTCCGGTAGGGCCGGCGGGACCTGCAGGGCCGGTCGGACCCGCTGGGCCGGTGGTGCCTGTGCCGTTGGTTCCGCCAGTGCCAGCCGTACCGTCCGTGCCGTTGTTGCCGTTTGTACCGCCAGTTCCGCCAGTGCCGTTAGTACCACCTGTGCCGGCCGTGCCGTCAGTCCCGGTTCCACCGGTACCACCGCTGCCGGCCGTACCATCGGTGCCGCTGCCGGAACCACCCGCAGCCCCGTCAGTACCGGCGGAGCCACTGGCCGGCGCAGAACTGCCGGAGCTGCTGTGATGGCCGCCACCGCCGCTGCTGCAACCGGCGAGACCGAGAGAGAGAACCACTGCCAAAGCGATTGCAGATTTTGACCAGACTTGAGTTTTCATGATCGAGATTCCTTGCACCTGTCACAACGTTCGTTGCCTTCGATGACTCGCCGATTCATGTCGCCGGCAATGTCTTCGCCCGTTGCTGCAATCTCAGTCCAGGCGCGGGTTCTCGCCATTCTCAAGTTGGTATTAACGCCTTTATATAGAGGGCCGTTTGCTGCGCCTTAGGACTAATACCGAGGTGATAAACGCGCAAAAAAAAGCCTTGAAAATCAAGGCTTGGGTTTTTTCATTGGGCGGGAGGGGAGGCGCGAAAACTTAAGTGATATATACACAATTAACAGGTCAAATTTCCCCGTTTCCGGGATCGACACAACCCTCTGTGCCACCTCAACCCTGTGGTGAGGGGATTTATCCCCGTTGGGTGGCGCAGCCGCCCCAAGATCAGCAATCAGTTTCTTTCTGATACACCGCATTGAATGGACTCACGACTGCTTCGCAGCCGAACGGGGATAAATCCCCTCACCACAAGGGTTCTGCGTTTATTGCGCGATCGGTTGCCACAGGCCAACCATATGCTCCAGATCTTCCGCACCCACCAATCGCAACTCACCACTCGACCCCGCCGCACTCGCCAGCAACGTCACCTCACTAGGCAGTCTTACGGGCTTGCGAAAGTGCACAGTGATTTCCAGATTGGCCTTGGGCAAATGATCGGCCAGCGCCGCCAATGTCCGTGCCTTGTTCCACAAGCCATGAGCAATGGCCGTAGGAAAACCAAACAGCTTGGCACTCGCCGCGCTCAAGTGAATCGGGTTGTAGTCACCGGAAACCTTGGCGTACTGCCGGCCAATGTCCGCCGGCGCTTTCCACTGCGCCACTTCGCTTAATGCTTGCGCAGGCTCCCAGTGCTGTTCCACCGGTTCGCCCTCAAGTTTCACTCCGCGACAAAGCATTTGGCTTTCCGCTTCCCACAACGGCCCTAGTTGATCGTCCAGCGTGGTCAGCACATCGAACGTTGCGCCTTTGGGATGCGGTTGCAAGTTGTGCACACGCACGCTGACCTGCGCGCGGCTGATCCCGCCCATTGGCCGCAACACGCGAATGCGATTGCTCAGATGAATCAGCCCCAGCAGCGGAAACGGAAACTCTTTTGCCGTGAGCAATTGCATCTGCAACGCGAACGCGAGGATGTGTGGATAAGTCGGCGGCAACAGCCCGTCATCGGCAAAGCCGCAGACCTTGCGATAGTCCGCCAGGCGCTTGCCATCGACATCGACCCAACAGCGCAAACCGCTGTCGGGCAGGGTGGTGCCGGTGATTTTGCGTCGCGTCGCGGCCCGTGCGTAAAGCCCCGGCAGGCTCGGTTCGCGTTCCAGCGTGTGCCATTTGATGCTCATGCCTTAAGCCCCCAAAACACTTTGCCCACAAACCCGCAACGCCTGACCGGTGAACGCGCCGGTGCCCGGTTGCGCCAGCCATGCGACGGCTTCGGCGACGTCTTGTGGCAAGCCGCCCTGGCCCAGCGAACTCATGCGCCGCCCGGCTTCACGCAGACCAAACGGGATGTGCGCAGTCATCTGCGTTTCGATAAAACCGGGGGCGACCGCGTTGATGCTGATGCCACGCTCCAGCAACGTCGGCGCCCACGCTTGGGCCAGACCGATCAAACCGGCCTTGCTCGCGGCGTAGTTGGTTTGCCCGCGGTTGCCGGCGATGCCGCTGATCGAGGCGAGCAGAATCACTCGCGCATTGTCGTGCAGCGTGCCGTTGTCGAGCAGCGCTTTGGTCAGTACTTGCGGCGCGTTGAGATTGACCGCGAGCACCGCGTCCCAGAATTCCGGGGTCATGTTGGCCAGGGTTTTATCGCGGGTAATGCCAGCGTTGTGCACCAGAATGTCGAGGCCGTCCGGCAGGCGTTCGGTCAACTGTGCGGCGGCGTCTTCGGCGCAGATATCGAGGGTGATCGCGCGGCCACCGAGGCGGGCGGCGAGGGCTTCGAGATCGGTTTTCGCTGGCGGCACGTCGAGCAGAATCACTTCCGCGCCATCGCGGGCGAGGGTTTCAGCGATCGATGCGCCGATACCGCGTGCCGCACCGGTGACCAGCGCTTTGCGACCGGCCAGCGGACGTGTCCAGTCAGTGACTTGTGTGGCGCACGCAGTCAGGCGAATCACTTGTCCGGAGACAAAGGCGCTTTTCGGCGAGAGGAAAAACCGCAGCGGGCCTTCCAGTTGATCCTCGGCACCTTCGCCGACATAGATCAGTTGCAACGTGCCGCCGCTGCGCAGTTCTTTGGCCAGCGAACGCGAAAAACCTTCGAGCGCGCGTTGTGCACTGGAGGCGAATGGATCGCGGAGAGTTTCCGGGGCGCGGCCCAGAATCACCAGATGCGCGCTGCTCTCAAGATTCTTCATCAGCGGCTGAAAGAATTCGCGCAGTTGCTTGAGCTGGTCGGTGTGCTGCAATTCGCTGGCGTCGAACACCACCGCTTTGAGTTTCGGGCCATGGCCGGGAATCCATTCGGTGGCGGTCGCCGGTTGCTCGCCGTAGCGGTAAATGCTTTCGGTCAGACGGTTGGCGAACGTGCTGACGCGCTCGGCCAGCGGCCCGCCACCGATCAGCAGCGCACCTTCCACCGGCCGCAGGCGTCCAGCCTGCCAGCGCTCCAGTCGCACCGGCGACGGCAGGCCCAGCGCCCCGACCAGACGATGGCCGAAGGACGAGTTGGCGAAGTCGATATAGCGGTCAGACATGGAACGCTCTCCAAAAGTTGGGGTTCAAAGTGTGGACTACCGATGGCAATCAATCGTTCGATCCACGCAATAGGGCCTACGCTAGAACACTGAGGTTTAGCAGGTCTGGCAGATAAATGCGGAAACTGTGGGAGCGAGCTTGCTCGCGAAAGCGTCCGGTCAGCCCCTGCACATAGTGAATGTGCCGGACTCTTCGCGAGCAAGCTCGCTCCCACAGGGTTCTGTGTGTTTTCTTGATCAGTCAAAAGGAGTTATTCATGAGTCAGCTGCGCCGCGTCGCGATCATTGGCGGTAACCGTATCCCTTTCGCCCGTTCCAACGGGCCGTACGCCACGGCCAGCAATCAGGTGATGCTCACTGCCGCGCTCGAAGGCCTGATCGAACGCTACAACCTCCACGGCCTGCGCATCGGCGAAGTGGTGGCGGGCGCGGTGCTTAAATTGTCACGGGATATGAACCTGACCCGCGAATGCGTCCTCGGCTCGCGTTTGTCGCCAGCCACTCCGGCCTACGATATCCAGCAAGCTTGCGGCACCGGTCTGGAAGCCGCATTGCTGGTCGCCAACAAAATCGCCCTCGGCCAGATCGATTGCGGCATCGCTGGCGGCGTCGACACCACGTCGGACGCGCCGATCAGCGTCAGCGAAGGCCTGCGCAAAATCCTCCTGCAAGCCAACCGCGCGAAAACCACCGGCGACAAACTGAAAACCTTTTTGCAACTGCGGCCCCAACACCTGATCCCGGAATTCCCGCGCAACGGCGAACCTCGCACCGGCCTGTCGATGGGCCAGCACTGCGAATTGATGGCGCAGACCTGGAACATTCCGCGTGAAGAGCAGGATCAACTGGCCCTCGAAAGTCACCAGAAACTGGCGGCGTCCTACAGCGAAGGCTGGCACAACGATCTGATGACACCGTTCCTTGGCCTGACCCGCGACAACAATCTGCGCCCGGATCTGACCCTGGAAAAACTCGCCGCGCTGAAACCCGCGTTCGAGAAAAGCGCCAAAGGCACGCTGACGGCAGGCAACTCCACACCGCTCACCGATGGCGCCTCGGTGGTGCTGCTCGGCAGTGAAGAGTGGGCGAAGGAGCGCGGCTTGCCGATCCTTGCCTACCTGCGCGATGGTGAAGCGGCGGCGGTAGATTTCGTCAACGGTGCCGAGGGCTTGTTGATGGCGCCGGTGTATGCGGTGCCACGCTTGCTGGCGCGCAACGGGCTGAGCTTGCAGGATTTTGATTACTACGAAATTCATGAAGCGTTTGCGGCGCAGGTGTTGTGTACGCTCAAGGCTTGGGAGGATCCCGAATACTGCAAATCCCGGTTGGGGCTGGATGCGCCGTTGGGGCCGATTGATCGTAGTCGGCTGAATGTGAAGGGCAGCTCGCTGGCGGCGGGGCATCCGTTTGCCGCAACCGGTGGACGCATCGTCGCCAACCTGGCCAAACTGCTGGAGGCGGCGGGTAAGGGGCGCGGTCTGATTTCGATTTGTGCCGCTGGCGGGCAAGGTGTTACCGCGATCATCGAACGCTAGAAGAGCCCCTCACCCTAGCCCTCTCCCAAAGGGAGAGGGGACTGATTGGGGGATGCTTGCGAGGTACGCCGACCTGATAGTGCTTTACCGAATCCAAAATTCGACGCGGTTATTCAGTTAGCCGAATCCATATGTTTCAGTTTGCCCAATCCATAATCGACGCGGTGTTTCAGGTCGATGTATAACGCCAGACAACTCGGTCGGCCCCCTCTCCCTCCGGGAGAGGGCTGGGGTGAGGGTAAAAAGGCGAAACCACAAATGTCAGATTCTGTCGCAAATGCCCTCACCGGCCGATACCAACAAGTACCACGCTGTCAGCTATGATTCGCTGCGGTCTACGCAGGTTGGCCCTGAATAATCCGGCACAGTGTGTGCATCGACAACGTTCACAGGTCGGCAACCCCTCCCCGTACTGCGAGGATTGCCGTATAACGAGTGACATTCGCGTGTTTGGTAATAAAGGACCCACAATAAAAGCTGATGAAGACTCCAAAACGCATTGAACCGCTGATCGAAGACGGTCTGGTTGACGAGGTGCTGCGACCACTCATGAGTGGTAAAGAAGCAGCTGTTTATGTGGTGCGCTGCGGCAACGAGTTACGTTGCGCCAAGGTCTACAAGGAGGCAAACAAACGTAGTTTCCGCCAGGCAGCCGAGTATCAGGAAGGCCGCAAGGTGCGTAACAGCCGTCAGGCGCGCGCGATGGCCAAGGGCTCGAAATTCGGTCGCAAAGAGACCGAAGACGCCTGGCAGAACGCCGAAGTGGCGGCGCTGTTCCGTCTGGCTGGCGCCGGTGTGCGCGTGCCCAAGCCGTTCGACTTCCTCGAAGGCGTGCTGCTGATGGAACTGGTGGCCGATGAATACGGCGATGCGGCGCCGCGTCTTAATGACGTGGTACTGGAAGCCGATCAGGCCCGTGAATATCACGCGTTCCTGATTTCGCAGATCGTGCTGATGTTGTGTACCGGTCTGGTGCACGGTGACCTTTCCGAGTTCAACGTGCTGCTGACACCGACCGGCCCGGTGATCATCGACCTGCCACAAGCGGTCGATGCTGCCGGCAACAACCACGCGTTCAGCATGCTTGAACGTGACGTTGGCAACATGGCTTCGTACTTCGGTCGCTTTGCGCCGGAGTTGAAGAAGACCAAGTACGCGAAAGAAATGTGGGCGCTGTACGAAGCCGGCACCTTGCACCCGAACAGTGTGCTGACCGGTGAGTTCGACGAGCCGGAAGAGCTGGCCGATGTCGGCGGGGTTATCCGCGAGATCGAAGCGGCGCGGCTTGATGAAGAGCGCAAGCAAGCGATCCGTGCGGCGGATGACGAGCCTAAGGGCAAATCAGAAGAACCACCGCCACCCCCGTGGATGCAGTGATCGTTTGAACAGAAACCCGGCTTCGGCCGGGTTTTTTGTCTTCAGCACACCACCAATCCCTTGTAGGAGCTGCAGAAGGCTGCGATCTTTTGATCTTGGCGATCGATCAGAACAGGATCAAAAGATCGCAGCCTTCGGCAGCTCCTACAAGGATCGTATGTGAGTACCCAACGCAACACCCAACTGATCATCACCGCCCGGTTGATCTCCGATTTCGGCGCATTCCTCAACATGGTCGCGCTGGCCACCTACGTCTACCTGCTCAGCAACAGCGCCATGAGCGTCGGCATCTTCCTCGCCAGTCGCGTCGGCGGCGGGATTTTTGCCAGCCTCATCGGCACTGCGTTTTACCGGCGCTGGAGCGGTCGCGCGCCGCTGATTGCCTTCGACCTGTTGCGCGCCAGCGTGCTCGGTTTGCTATTAATCGTGCCGGTCAGCCAGCAGGTCTGGTTATTGCCGCTCATTGCCTTCGGCCTCGGCCTGGGCAATTCGATGTTCGCCATCGGCCTCAACAGTCAGCTGCCGCGTTTGATCCCCGCCAACCAACTGCTCAAAGCGAACGCCTGGATCACTTCGGCCTCATCAGCAGCGATGGTCGGCGGCAGTCTCGTATCGGGTTTGCTGGTAGCTGCATTCGGATTTGAAACGGTATTCGCCCTGAATGCCGTGACCTATCTGCTCGCGGCGCTGTTGATCGTACCGTTGCGCTTCGAGACACCGACGGACAACGAAGAACCCGAACGCGGCGAATGGTCTGCGCTCAAACACGGTTTGCGCAGTGCGCCGGTGATTGCTGCGATGCTCGCGGTAACGATGGCCGACACCTTGGGCAGCGCCGCGCACAACGTCGGTTTCCCGATCATCTCAAAACTGCTAACACCCGAGTCGGCGAGCACCACGCTGGGCCTGATGCTCGCCGTGTGGGCCAGCGGCAAACTGCTCGGCGCGCGCATCGCCAGTCGCCTCAAAGGCTCGGACAATATCCATCTGGAGCGGCGGTTTTTCTTCGGTGTGGCGTTGATGTCTTGCGGTTTCATCCTGATGTTTCAGCAGCACAGCCTCTACGGATTGCTGCTGTTTTCATTGCCGGCGGGGCTGGGCGACGGTTTTTCCGAAGTTGGGTTGATGTCGCGTCTGCAACGCGAGCCCGAGCACTTGCGCCTGCCAATTTTCAGCGTGCTGACCCTGCTGCAAATGACCGGTTTCGGCATCGGCATGCTCATCGCCGCGCCTTTCTACGCGTGGTGGACGCCGGGTGCCGTGGTCATGTTGTTCCACGGCATTCCGCTTTGCACATTGCTCACGGTGAAACTGTTGGCGCTGAAGCGCGCGCGGGTTGTGCGCAGCAGCCCGACGCCAGCTCCTTGAGGATCGGGCAGTCGGGGCGATGGTCGCCATTGCAGTGTTCGACCAGGTCTTGCAGGGTGTCGCGCAACTCGCCGAGTTCGCGGATCTTCTGATTCAGCTCGTCGATGTGCTGACGCGCCAACGCCTTCACATCGGCGCTGGCGCGTTGGCGATCCTGCCAGAGGGTCAGCAGTTTGCCGACCTCTTCTAGAGAAAAGCCGAGGTCACGCGAACGCTTGATGAAGGCGAGGGTGTGCAGGTCATCGTCGCCGTAGACGCGATAGCCGCTGTCGGTGCGATGGGCCGCTTTAAGCAGGCCGATCGATTCGTAATAGCGGATCATTTTCGCGCTCAGGCCACTGTGTTTGGCCGCTTGACCGATGTTCATCGGTGCTCCTCCAGATCCTTGGGTTTCCAGGTTTTCAACAGTAGCGCATTGCTCACCACGCTGACGCTGGACAGCGCCATCGCCGCCCCGGCCAATACCGGATTGAGGAAGCCGAACGCCGCCAACGGAATGCCGATCAGGTTGTAGACGAAGGCCCAGAACAGGTTCTGACGAATTTTCGCGTAGGTCTTGCGGCTGATTTCCAGCGCCGCCGGCACCAGCCGTGGATCGCCGCGCATCAGAGTGATACCCGCCGCGTGCATGGCGACGTCGGTGCCGCCGCCCATGGCGATGCCGATGTCGGCAGCGGCGAGTGCCGGGGCGTCGTTGATGCCGTCGCCGACCATCGCGACCACGCCGGTTTTTTTCAATTCGGCGACGGTGGCGGCTTTGTCGGCGGGCAGCACTTCGGCGTGAACATTGCTGATGCCCAGCGCTTCGGCGACCACGCGAGCGCTGCCACGGTTGTCGCCGGTCAGCAAATGGCTGTGGATATCTCGTGCGGCGAGTTGCTGCACGGCTTCCAGCGCGCCGGGTTTCAAGGTGTCACCGAAGGCGAACAATCCGAGCACTTTCGGTTCCGGACTTTGTTCGATCAACCACGACAATGTGCGGCCTTCGGCTTCCCAGGCTTGGGCGGATTCGCTCAGGTTGCCGGCGCTCAAACCACTTTCGTCGAGCATGCGCCGATTGCCCAAGGCCAGACGTCGGCCAGCGAGATTACCGGCGATGCCGCGACCGGTCAGCGACTGGCTGTCGCTGACATCCGGCACCTGCAGATTGCGTTCAGCAGCGGCGTCGAGCACCGCTTTGGCCAGCGGGTGTTCACTGCCGCGTTGCAGGGCGCCGGCCAGTGTCAGCAGGGTATTTTCGTCACCATCTACCGCGCTGAAATGGGCGATACGCGGCGTGCCTGAGGTCAGTGTGCCGGTCTTGTCGAACACCACAGTGCTGACTTCATGGGCACGTTCCAGCGCTTCGGCGTCCTTGATCAGAATGCCATGACGTGCGGCGACGCCGGTGCCGGCCATGATCGCGGTCGGGGTGGCGAGGCCAAGTGCGCAAGGGCAAGCGATAACCAAAACGGCGACCGCGTTGATCAGCGCGGTTTCCAGCGGCGCGCCGTACAGCCACCAGCCCATCAACGTGGCCAGGGCAATCAGCAACACGGTCGGCACGAAAATCTGACTGACCTTATCCACCAGTTTCTGGATCGGTGCTTTCGCCGCTTGGGCGTCCTCGACCAAGCGAATGATCCGCGCCAACACTGTCTCGGCACCGAGTGCCTGAGTGCGCACCAACAAGCGACCTTCACCGTTGATTGCGCCGCCGGTGACTTTGTCGCCCGGTTGTTTCGGCACGGGCAGGCTCTCGCCGCTGATCAGCGCTTCGTCGGCGTGGCTCTGGCCTTCGATGATTTCGCCATCGACCGGGAAGCGTTCGCCGGGTTTGACCAGCACCAGATCATTGAGGCGCAGGGCGCTGATGGCGACGTCTTGTTCGCGGCCGTCGAGCACTTGAATCGCCCGTTCCGGCCGCAAGGCTTCGAGGGCGCGGATGGCGCTGGCGGTCTGGCGTTTGGCGCGGCTCTCGAGGTATTTGCCGAGCAGTACCAAGGCAATCACCACTGCCGACGCTTCGAAATACAGATGCGGCATGCGCCCGGCAGCGGTGGCCCATTCGTAGAGACTCAAACCGTAACCGGCGCTGGTGCCGAGGGCGACGAGCAAGTCCATGTTGCCGGCGCCCGCGCGCACGGCTTTCCACGCAGCCACGTAAAACCGTGCACCGAAGATAAATTGCACCGGCGTGGCGAGGGCGAATTGCGCCCAGGCCGGCAGCATCCAGTGAATGCCGAACGGTTGCAGCAACATCGGCGCCACCAACGGCAAGGCGAGGGCGATCGCGCAGATCAGCGACCAGCGTTCGTGCTTGAGCTTCTGCTGTTGGCTATCGGTTTGCGGGTGTTCGGCTTGCCAGACGCTGGCCGAGTAGCCGGCCTTGCTGACGGCGTCGAGCAGCGTCTGTGAGTCGACGTGACCGAGCAATTCAAGGTGGGCGCGTTCGTTGGCCAGATTGACGCTGACGCTTTTCACCCCAGAGACTTTGTTCAGGGCGCGCTCGACGCGACCGACGCAGGAAGCGCAGGTCATGCCTTCGATGTTCAGTTCGAGAGTTTGCTGCGGGACGCTGTAACCGGCGCGTTCGACCGCTTCCATCAAGGCCGCAAGGCTGTCGCCCGGCGCCTGCACACGGGCCTGCTCGGTGGCGAGGTTGACGCTGACGGCACTGGCGCCGCTGACTTTGCTCAAAGCCCGCTCGACACGCCCGGCGCAACTGGCGCAGGTCATGCCGGCAATCGGCAGATCGAAAGTGATGGAATCGGACATCGGTCGTACTCCCTGTAGTAGATGCCTACAAGGATCAACCTTGCCATGCGGGCAAGGTCAAGCGCCAATCTTCCTACCGTGATCGTTCCCACGCTCCGCGTGGGAATGCCTCCTGTGACGCTCTGCGTCACGCATCGGGACGCGGAGCGTCCATGGCTGCATTCCCACGCGGAGCGTGGGAACGATCACGCGCATAAATCAGTATTCGAGATCGGCGCGTTTCAGGTAGACGCCTTCCGAATTCATCGCCAAGCGATACTTCAGCACATCCCCTGCACGCAGTTTGATCTCCTGCGAACCCGGCGCAAGCATGCCCGGATTGCAACCGGCGACTTGCCCCGGCAGCAACTTCAAGCGCAGCGACACGGTGCCCGGCGGCAGGTTGAAGGAAATACTTTGCTCCTGCAGCAGCCGCGCCGAGAGCTGATCCTGGATATACACGCCAATCTCGCAGGAGGTCGACACTTCCAGACGCTCGCGGGAGATGATCAGCACCGCGTAATCCTCCCCGGCGGCTTGCACTTGAGGGACGGCGGCAAAGAGGCTGAGCAAGCCAAACAGGCTGAAAGCTGACCAGCGCATGGCTGAATCTCCTGAATTTAAGTCATTGATGCACGCAGCTTGGCCGAGCGCGGCGCCGATTGCCAGCCCGGCAGATGATTGCAGAACTTGACCTTGCCATCATGGCAAGCTCGACACTGCCGGCAACCTCACTCAAAGGAGTCATTCCATGCAAGTGTTCAACGTTCAAGGCATGTCCTGCGGCCACTGCGTCAAAGCCATCACCAACGCCGTGCAGGCCAAAGACCCGGCGGCCAGCGTGCGCGTCGATCTGGCGGCGAAAGAAGTGGGCGTTGAAAGTGCGCTGAGTGCCGAGCAGGTGATCGAGGTCATCAGCGAAGAGGGCTACGCCGTCAAACTCGCCTAGAAACAAAAAGATCGGCTCCTACAGGGGACGCATTCATGTAGGAGCTGCCGAAGGCTGCGATCTTTTGCCGTTTTTATAGTTAGCGAGCTATCGGAATGTTCAAGGCGTCCAGCCGCAGCTAGACTGTCGGGCTGCCGACTTGCCTGACTGGATGCCTGATGAACTTCCGTACCATTTTGATTCTCGGTGCCTTGACCGCCTTCGGGCCCTTGGCGATCGACTTTTATTTACCTGCATTTCCCGCGATGGCGCTGGCGTTCGCCACCGACGAGAAACACGTGCAGATGACCCTGGCCGCCTATTTCGCCGGTTTGTCCCTCGGCCAATTGGCCTACGGCCCGGTGGCGGATCGCTTTGGGCGGCGCATTCCGCTGCTCGTCGGTTTGACCCTGTTCACCCTCGCTTCACTGGCCTGCGCCTACGCGCCGAACCTCGAATGGCTGATCGGCGCGCGCTTCGTGCAGGCGTTGGGCGGCTGTGCGGGCATGGTGATTTCCCGCGCCGTGGTCAGCGACAAATGCGACGCCGTCGGCTCGGCGAAGGTGTTTTCGCAGCTGATGCTGGTGATGGGGCTGGCACCGATTCTGGCGCCAATGCTCGGCGGTTTGCTGGTCAACACCACCGGCTGGCAGTCGATCTTCCTGGTGCTGACCGGTTTCAGCGCCCTGGCCGGCCTCGCGGTCGCGCTCGGTCTGCCGGAAAGCATGCCAGCGAGCATGCCGCGCCAACCGTTGTCCGGTGCCTTTCGCCAGTACGCACGCCTGCTGAGTGATCGCGTTTACCTCGGCCACGCGCTGACCGGCGGCATCGCCATCGCCGGGATGTTCGCCTACATCGCCGGCTCACCGTTTATCTTCATCAAACTGTATGGCGTGCCCGCCGAGCATTTCGGCTGGCTGTTCGGCACCAACGCGGCGGGCTTCATTCTGGTAGCGCAGGTCAACGCGCGGCTATTGGCCAAGCGTGGCCCGGCATTCCTGCTGGCGCGTGCAGTCTGGGTTTATCTGGCAGCGGGCCTGACGTTATTGGCGGTCAGCGCCTTGCACACCGAATCGTTGTGGCCGCTGCTGATTCCATTGTTTATCTGCGTGTCGAGCCTCGGCTGCATCAGCCCCAACGCCGCCGCTTGCGCGATGAACGGGCAGGGCGGGCGCGCCGGCAGTGCGTCGGCGTTGCTCGGTTGCATGCAATTCAGCGTCGCCGCCGGGGCTTCGGCTCTGGTCGGTGTGTTGCACGACGGCACCGCCGTGCCGATGGCGATTGTCATCAGCGTTTGCGGTTTGCTGGTGGTGTGCGTCGCGATGCTGACCCGGCGTCTGCAAAACGCCCGGGCGCTGGCGCAGGCTCAAGCCGAGGTCTGAAACACTCAGCCGGCGGCGCGCTGCTGGCTGCGGTCGGGAATCTGATGGGGCGCAAATATTCGCGCTTCGAGGGTGCGGGTGAAGGCCAGGGCTTCGGCTTCACTGCGGAATGTCACGGCGTGCTGGTCGAGACGAACCTGCCATTGAGACTTTGCCACTTCTTTTATCAGGATCTTCATTGCTGACCTCCTTTGCGTAAAAGATGTACCGCAGAGGCTTCGATTGTAGTCCTGAATACCATCGCAATTGTGACAAGGGTCAGCCATCTGACTGACGGCAAAAAGGGGCGCGCAGCCCCCGCCAGCCACTGTAGGAGCTGCCGAAGGCTGCGATCTTTCGCTCTTAGAAACTTTCTAAAACAATTTTCCCCTTGGCTTTGCCACTCTCCAGCAACTCATGCGCCCGACGCAGATTGGCCGCATTGATCACACCGAAATGCTCGCCCACCGTGGTCTTCAACGTCCCCGCATCAATCAGCTCAGCCACACGATTGAGCAGGTTGTGCTGCTCGATCATGTCCGGCGTTTCAAACAGCGAGCGGGTGTACATGAACTCCCAGTGCAGCGACAGGCTCTTGCGCTTGAGCTTGCTCACGTCGAGCGACTTCGGATCGTCAATCAGCGCCAGCTTGCCTTGCGGCGCCAGTGCCTCGACCAGTTGATCCAGATGCTGATCGGTCTGGGTCAGGCTGGCGACGTGGGTGACGTTGTCGATCCCGGCGCGTTTCAGTTCTTCGCTCAACGGCTTGCTGTGATCGATCACCAGATCGGCGCCCAGTTCTTTCACCCAATCGCTGGTCTGCTGACGGGACGCGGTGCCAATCACTTTCAGACCGGTCAGTTGCTTGGCCAACTGAGTAAGGATCGAACCGACACCGCCGGCCGCGCCAACGATCAGCAGGCTCTGGCCTTCATCGGTTTTGCCTTCGCGGATTTGCAGACGTTCGAAGAGCAATTCCCACGCGGTGATCGCGGTCAGCGGCAACGCTGCGGCTTCGGCGAAACCGAGGGATTTCGGCATATGGCCGACGATGCGCTCATCTACTGTGTGCAGTTCACTGTTGCCGCCAGCCCGAGCAATGGAACCGGCGTAGAAAACCTTGTCGCCAGCCTTGAACAGCGTCACGTCGCTGCCGACAGCCTTGACCACACCGGCGACGTCCCAGCCCAACACTTTCGCCGCGCCGTGTTCCGGCGCCACGTTTTGCCGCACTTTGGTGTCGACCGGATTGACCGAGATGGCTTTGACTTCAACCAGCAGGTCGCGCGGGCCGGCGACCGGTTCTGGCAGTTCGATGTCTTGCAGGGACTTGGCGTCGCTGATCGGCAGGGACACGTAATAGGCGATGGCTTTCATGAGTGGCTCCGTACAGGTAATAGAAGAAGGAATCAGGCAATCGCGCCGAGGCGCTTGAGCTCGAAGTGTTCGATGGTCTGCCCGGCCGTGGCCTGAAAATTCTGGAAATGCGCGCTGGCGTTGTGCGTCTGGAGGATTTCCTCGCTGGCCCAATGTTCGATCACATAAAAAACCTGTGGGTCGGCGAGGTCGCGGTGCAAGTCGTACTGGCTGCAACCGTCCTCGGCGCGGCTCGGTTCAACCAAGGCGCGCAGGGCTTGTTCGAGGGCGTCCTGCTGGCCGGGTTTGGCGATCAGGGTAGCGATGGCGGTGAATGGCTGGGACATGCGCTGCTCCAGAGAAGCGGGATGAATTCGATGAGCGGATGATTAGCTATTTCTCTGTGGGATAAAACCGGCTAAAACAGCAGTCTCTTTCAATATTTTTTTGATAATCGGAGCTGGGAATGCTGCGTTTCGATGACTTGCAGTTGTTTGTCCGGGCGGCGGATCTGGGCAGCCTGTCGGCGGCGGCACGGGTGATGGACATGTCCGCCGCCGTGGCCAGCGCGGCGTTGAAGCGCATCGAACAGCAACTCGGCGCGCGTCTGCTGGCGCGTTCGACCCGCAGTTTGCGCCTGACCGCCGAGGGCGAGGGTTTTCTCGAATACGCGCGGGCGGCGTTGAGCAACCTCGATGAAGGGCGGCGCTTGCTGGCCAGCGGGCAGGATCAGGTCAGCGGGATCTTGCAGTTATCGGCACCCTCGGATTTCGGTCGCAATTTGTTGCTGCCGTGGCTGGATGAGTTTCAGCGCGAGCACCCGAAACTGACCGTGCGCTTGCTGCTCGGTGATCGCATCGCCGACCTGTTCCGTCAACCCGTGGACATCGCCTTGCGCTATGGCGAACCGGAAGATTCCAGTCTGGTCGCCATGCCGATCGCCCCGCACAACCGGCGCGTACTCTGCGCCTCCCCGGCGTACCTGGCCCGACACGGCGAACCGCGTCAGCTTGAACAACTGGCGCAACACAATTGCCTGCTGTACATGCTCGGCAGCCGGGTTCACGACCACTGGAGTTTTCACGACGGCAAGCGCGAAGTCGGGCTGACGGTCAGTGGCGACCGTTTCAGTGACGACGCCGATGTCGTGCGCCTGTGGGCAGTGGCCGGCGCAGGCATCGCCTACAAATCCTGGCTCGACGTCGGCGCCGATGTCCTCGCCGGACGCCTCAAAGTGCTGCTTCCGGAGCTGTTATGTGAGCGCGCTCCGCTGAATTTGTTGTGCGCCCATCGCGCTCAATTGAGTAAGCCAGTGAACCTTCTGAGGGAAATGCTCGCCAGCCGATGCGCTGAATTGAGTAGTCAATTTCCCGCTTTCTCGAAAGTTGATCATTAGTCGCAGGTAAATAGAGAAATTTCTCTCAGCAACAATCACCACCCGTGCAGGCCCCGGCGCGGGACGCAGCCTGTAACCCGCTTATACTAGCGGCCGCCTCATGCCGTACCGACACCCCGATCCACAGACCTTCACCGCCCGTCGCCGGGAACGGGTGACGGGCGCGCAACGGCGACTGATTCAGTGCCCAGGCAGATTGCGTCAGTGGCCAGCATGGCCCCGGTACATGGCGTATTTCGCGTCTTGGCCGACGACTCATTAGTGGTCAAGATGTCTGCGAGCAGTAGACGATACGATTCAACAGGGAGTGAATATATGGAACATGCACCTTGCATCAGCCAGATCGCCACGTTGCTGGCTGACCCCAAGCGCAGTGCGATGATGTGGGCCTTGATGGATGGCTCGGCGCGGCAAACCGAAGAGCTGGCGTTGCTGGCGGGGTTATCGCCGTCCTCGGCCAGCGCTCATCTGGCGCGACTCTCCACTGGCGGCCTGTTGAAAGTCGAAGTGCGTGGGCGCAAGCGCTTTTTCCGTCTGTCGGCGCCCGAGGTCGGCGCAGCGATCGAAGCGCTGGCCAGCGCCACCATCGCCAGCGCACCGCGCGACATTCCCGCCGTGTTCAAACGCGCAACGCCGATTGCCAAACCGCAGACGGCGCCGTCTTCACTGCTGCGCGCACGTTTCTGCGACGACCACCTCGGCGGCACGCTCGCTGCCGATTTGTATCAGCGTTTGCTCGATGCCGGCTGGATCGAGCAGATCGAACAGCGCGTGGTGGTCACGCACAAAGGTTCGACACAATTGGCCAAGCGCGGGGTTTTCATTCAGGCGCTGGCCCATCGCAACGTGCAAGTCGCCTGCGCCTGCCCGGACTGGAGCGAAAGACGTCCGCACATGGGCGGCACCCTCGGCGCGGCGCTGTTGCAGTTGTTCATGCAATCCGGCTGGCTGACCTTGCCCCACGACTCCCGCGCCTTGCAATTGACCGCCACCGGGCAGCGCGAAATCCATCGCTTCGCCAGGGAGACCGAGCTGGAAATGGCGTTGTAGAGCAGTCGCCGCGTCGCCCACGGCTGCGAACAGGTCGCATCCAGCACGAACGCCTGAACGCGATCGCGCACACTCGATCCGGGGACTTTTCGGATGGGCGGAGGCGGCATGGACACTCGACACTTCAGTGCGGCAGAGCGGCTGGAACGCCTGCCGATCAGCGGTTATCACCGGATCATTTTCATCATCATTGCCTTGGCGTTTTTCTTCGATTCGATGGATCTGGCGATGATGACGTTTTTGCTCGGCTCAATTAAGGCCGAGTTCGGACTGAGCAGTGCGCAGGCCGGGTTGCTCGCCAGTTCGAGCTTTTTCGGCATGGTGCTGGGCGCGTCGTTGTCGGGCATGCTCGCCGACCGTTTCGGGCGTAAACCGGTGTTCCAGTGGAGCATCGTCTTGTGGGGCGTGGCCAGTTATCTGTGCTCGACGGCGCAAACGGTCGAGGCGCTGACGCTGTTCCGCATCCTGTTGGGAATCGGCATGGGCATGGAGTTTCCTATCGCGCAGTCGATGCTCTCTGAGCTGATTCCGGCACAGCGGCGCGGGCGTTATATCGCCTTGATGGACGGCTTCTGGCCACTGGGGTTTGTTGCGGCGGGCGTGCTCTCGTACTTCCTGCTGCCGTTGATTGGCTGGCGCGACATCTTTCTGGTGTTGGCGATACCGGCGGTGTTTGTGTTGGCCATTCGTTTTTTCATTCCTGAATCACCGCGATGGCTGGAACAGGCTGGACATGATGAAGCGGCGGACAAGGTGTTGAACGGCATCGAAGCGCGCGTGCGATCCTCCCTCGGCGGTGCGGCGCTGCCGGAACCGATTCGCTTGCCGCGTACCGTGACGCCGCCGGGCAACTTCTTTTCGGCGCTCAAGCAAATCTGGTCACCGCAGTATCGCCAGCGCACGACGATGATCTGGAGTCTGTGGTTTTTCGCCCTGCTGGGCTTTTACGGGTTGACGTCGTGGCTGAGTGCGCTGCTGCAACAGTCGGGTTTTGCCGTGACGCAGTCGGTGTATTACACGGTGCTGATTTCGTTGGGCGGGATTCCCGGGTTTCTGATGGCGGCGTGGCTGGTCGAGCGCTGGGGGCGTAAACCGGTGTGCATCGTTACGCTGCTCGGCGGCGGGGTGATGGCGTTTCTGTATGGGCAGAGCGCGGTGTTCGGCGGCAACGTGGCGCTGCTGATCGGCACCGGGTTGTTGATGCAGTTTTTCCTGTTCGGTATGTGGGCGGTGCTCTACACCTACACGCCGGAGCTTTATCCGACGTCGGCGCGGGCAACCGGCTCGGGCTTCGCCTCGGCTATTGGCCGTGTGGGTTCGTTGCTCGGGCCATTGGTGACCGGGCTGGTGTTTCCGATAACCGGGCAGGGCGGGGTATTCGCGCTGGGCGCGGCGTGCTTCGCGATTGCGGCGGGGGTGGTGTGGTTGTTCGGGATGGAGACGCGCGGTAAAACCCTCGAAGAGCTGACCGAAACCCAATCCAACGGCTAACACCGATCCAATGTAGGAGTGAGCCTGCTCGCGATTGCGTTCTGTCAGCTAACACATCGGTGTCTGACACTCCGCTATCGCGAGCAGGCTCACTCCTACAAGGGTTTTGCGCTGTTGCTTACGGTTTTACCAGTCGCGCATCCAGGCTGTTTTGCGCCAAACGCTTGGCCTGATCTTGGGTCATGCCCAAATGCTCATGCAGCGCGTAGAAGTTCTCGGTCACATAACCACCGAAATACGCCGGGTCATCGGAGTTCACCGTGACCTTCACGCCACGCTCAAGCATGTCGAGAATGTTGTGCTGCGACATGTGATCAAACACGCAAAGCTTGGTGTTCGACAACGGGCACACGGTCAGCGGGATCTGCTCGTCGATGATCCGCTGCATCAGGCGCTCGTCTTCGATGGCGCGCACGCCATGGTCGATGCGCTGGATTTTCAGCAGGTCGATGGCTTCCCAGATGTACTCCGGCGGGCCTTCTTCGCCAGCGTGGGCAACGGTCAGGAAGCCTTCGTGACGGGCACGATCGAACACGCGCTGGAACTTGCTCGGCGGGTGGCCCATCTCGGAACTGTCGAGGCCGACAGCGACAAACGCGTCACGGAACGGCAGCGCCTGGTCGAGGGTTTTCTCGGCTTCTTCTTCGCTGAGGTGGCGCAGGAAGCTGAGGATCAAACCGCTGGTGATGCCCAGTTGCTGCTCGCCATCCTTCAATGCCGCGGCGATGCCGTTGAGCACCACTTCGAACGGAATGCCCCGGTCGGTGTGGGTCTGCGGGTCGAAGAACGGTTCGGTGTGAATCACGTTCTGTGCTTTGCAGCGCAGCAGGTACGCCCAGGTCAGGTCGTAGAAATCCTGCGAAGTGCGCAGTACATCAGCGCCCTGGTAATAGAGGTCGAGGAATTCCTGCAGGTTGTTGAAGGCATAAGCCTTGCGCAGGGTTTCCACGTCGTTCCACGGCAGGGCGATCTTGTTGCGCTCGGCCAGGGCGAACAGCAGCTCGGGCTCCAGCGAGCCTTCCAGGTGCAGGTGCAGTTCAGCCTTGGGCAAGGCGTTGAGCCAGTCGTACATATTCTTTTCTCATCAGGTGCAATGACGGCATTCTACAGATGCTCGCCGAAACAATTGGCAAAACCTGACCAAGCGATCCATCAAACGGCTTCCTGCTCGCGGCGATAAGCGTAGGTATCGGCGAAGCGCGACAGCAGGAATTCGGCGCAAGTGGTCGTCGGATATTTCGCCGGATGCTGTGCGTCCTGACAACCGGGCAGGCATTCGATGCGTGTGTCCGGGTGCGGCTCGGCGAAGAACGGCATCGAATAGCGATCCACCCCGAGCGGGCTGATCACCCGGTGCGGCGTCGAGCGATAACGGTCGTTGCTCCAGCGCGCCATCATGTCGCCGAGGTTGACCACGAAAGTGCCGTCGATCGGTGGCGCGTCGATCCATTGACCCTTGACGTTTTTCACCTGCAGGCCGCCGGCGCTGTCCTGATAGAGCAGGGTGATGCAACCGTAATCGGTGTGCGCACCGGCGCCTTGTTGCTCGGCCGAACTGGCGGTGTGGCGCGGTGGGTAATGGATCATGCGCAGCACGCTGACCGGATCAATGAAGCGGCTGTCGAAGAAGTCGCGTTCGATGTTCAGCGCGATAGTCATAGCGCGCAGCAGGGTTTGCGCGAGGGCTTGCATGTCGAGGTAATGCTGCTCCATCAGCGCTTCCCAGCCCGGTTGTGACGGATGCCGGTTCGGCCCGCGCAGCGGTTTTTCGGCGAGCACGTCGGGATGGTTGGCCGGCAGGTGCAGGCCCATGTCGAAGGTTTCTTTGAGGTCGCTGGGTTTGCTCGGGTCGAGTTGCTCGGTGGCGATGGCGCCGTAGCCGCGATGGTGGCGAGTCTGGGTGATGTCGATCTTGAGTTTTTCTGCGGTGGGCAGGGCGAAGAAGCGTTGGGTGTGATCGAGCACAGCGTCGATGCGCTGCGCTGAAATCGGATGGCCCTTGATGTAGAAAAAGCCCCATTCGCGGCAGGCCAGGTCGATCTGCTCGGCCACCCCAGGCCAGGCGTTTTCGTCGTCGGAATAGAGCGGGCTGATGTCGATGATCGGAAGCTGATCCATACATAATCCTTGAAAAATACGGGAGATCGTTCCCACGCTCCGCGTGGGAATGCCTCAATGGACGCTCTGCGTCTGTTTTTGGCAGGGACGCGGAGCGTCCCGGGCGGCATTCCCCCGCAGAGCGTGGGAACGATTCGGGTCAAATGGATTACTTCGGCATCTCGGCCTTCATGCCTTCAACGTAGTAGTTCATCGACGCCAGTTCCGCATTGGTCGCGCTCACACCCGCAGGGATTTTCTCCACGCCGGCCTGATCCTTGATCGGCCCGGTGAACGGCTGGAACACACCACTCTTGATGTCAGCAATGATCTGCTCGGCTTCGGCTTTCACCGGCGCTGGCACCAGATCGCTGATCGGCAGTTCAATCGTGCCTTCCTTCAGCCCGCCCCAGTAATCCTGCGACTTCCAGGTGTGGTCGATCACGCTTTGCGTCGCCTGAATATAGTGCGGCGCCCAGTCGTTGACGATCGAGGTCAGCACCGCTTTCGGGCCGAAGTGCGCCATGTCCGAGGCATAACCCACCGCGTACACGCCACGACGTTCGGCGGCTTGAATCGGCGCCGGGCTGTCGGTGTGCTGGAACACCACATCGACGCCCTGATCGATCAGCGCGTTGGCCGCGTCGGCCTCTTTGCCCGGATCGAACCACGAGTTGACCCACACCACTTTGATCTCGGTGCCCGGGTTGTATTTGTTCAGCGCCAGTTGAATCGAGTTGATGTCGCGGATCACTTCGGGGATCGGGAACGAAGCGACGTAACCGATTTTTTTGGTCTTGGTCATCTTCGCCGCGAGGAAGCCGCCGACGTAGCGACCTTCATAGGTGCGCGCCAGATAGGTGCCGAGGTTCTTATCCTGTTTGTAGCCGGTGGCGTGTTCGAAGGTCACCTTGGGAAACTGCTTGGCGACTTTCAGCGTCGGGTTCATGTAGCCGAACGAGGTGGTGAAGATCAGATCGTATTTGTCCTTGGCCATGTTGCGGATCACCCGCTCGGCGTCGGCGCCTTCGGCGACGTTCTCGACGTAGTTAGTGGTGATCTGATTGCCGAATTTCTCGGCGAGAGCCTTGCGCCCCTGTTCATGCTGATACGTCCAGCCGTGGTCACCGATCGGGCCGATGTAAACGAAACCGACCTTGAGCGGATCGGCAGCGCTGGCGCTCAGGCTGATCCCCAGACCGAGGGCGGCGCACAGCAGTTTGTGCAGCGGACGTATTTGCATGAATTCGAACTCCATTTTGTTGTGTGTGGTCAGGGCCAATGCAAATTGCTGACCAACAGGACAACAAACTTTCCGAAACCGCGTAACGGCCATCGCGAGCAGGCTCACTCCTACATTTGGAATGCGTTCCCCTGTAGGAGTGAGCCTGCTCGCGATAGCGCCCTCAAGGCCAATAAAAGTGCACCGGGCAAAGTACCGCTATCAGTTGGTGCGCTAATGTGTAACGAAACGTTAGCGCCGCCCCGCAGTCAGTAGCTCATTCGCACTCTTCGGTAAAAGGCCCGTCCATGCTCACCATCCTCAAGCAAGAAAGTTTTCTGCTACTGGCCGTCATCGCCGCGTGCGTCGCCTATCCGTTGGAACACTGGATGTTGCACAGCGGCCAGATCGTCGCGCTGACTGCCGGCCTGGTACTGATCGCCTTCATCGTCGCCGCCTCGATGCGCGTCGCCCATCACGCCGAATTGCTCGCCGAAAAGGTCGGCGACCCTTACGGCACGATGATCCTCACACTCGCCGCCGTGCTGGTCGAAGTGGTGATTCTGGCGATCATGATGAGCAACGAAGCGTCGCCCACGTTGGTGCGCGACACGATCTATTCGGCGGTGATGCTCGACATCAACGGCATCCTCGGCCTCGCCGCGCTGATGGGCGGGATCAAACACGGCGAACAGTCCTACAACGACGATTCCGCGCGCAGCTACAGCGTGATGATCCTCACCGCCATGGGCGTGTCGATGGTGGTGCCGGAGTTTATTCCCGAGGCCAACTGGAAGATTTATTCGGCGTTCACCATCGGTGCGATGGTGGTGCTTTACGCGCTGTTTCTGCGCATGCAGGTCGGCCCGCACAGTTACTTTTTCAGCTACAGCTATCCGGATAAACGCCGCAAGAAAGAACCGCAGGACGCGCAGGCGAAAGCACCGAGCATCGGCCTGTCGATCGGCATTCTGGTGTTTGGCATTGTGGTGATCGGCGCGTTGGCCGAGGTGATGTCGAAGACCCTCGATCTGGGCCTGGAAGGCACGGGCGCGCCGCCGGTGATCACGGCGATTCTGGTGGCGGCCATTTCAGCAGCGCCGGAGATTTTGACCGCGTTGCGCGCAGCGTTGGCCAACCGCATGCAGTCGGTGGTGAACATTGCGATGGGCGCGTCACTGTCGACGGTGATTCTGACGGTGCCGGTGATGGAAGCGATGGCGCTGTACACCGGCCAGCCGTTTCAAATGGCGATGACGCCGGTGCAGACGGTGATGATTTTCCTGACGTTGATCGTCAGCGCGATCAACCTCAATGACGGCGAAACCAATGCCATCGAAGGCATGACGCACTTTGTGCTGTTTGCGACGTTCATCATGCTGTCCCTGCTCGGCCTTTGATATTGATCGTTCCCACGCTCCGCGTGGGAATGCCGCCATGGACGCTCTGCGTCCGCTGCTGGGACGCGGAGCGTCCCGAGATGCATTCCCACGCAGAGCGTGGGAACGATCATATGGGGAGGGGGATCAGGTACCGGCGATCAGTTGGCGTGCCGCCTGGCTGTGATCGGCGATCAGGCCTTTGAGGTCAAGGCCTTCAACCTGCCCATCCACTACGCGCCACTTGCCACCAATCATCACCCGATCCGCACGATCCGCGCCGCATAACAGCAGCGCCGAAATCGGATCATGGCTGCCGGAGAAACGCAGCTCATCGAGCTTGAACAACGCCAGATCCGCCTGCTTGCCCACGGCAATCTCACCGATATCGGTACGGCCCAACAAGCTCGCCGAACCCTTGGTCGCCCAACCCAGCACGCGTTCCGGGGTGATCTTCTCGGCGCCGTAACGCAGACGCTGGATGTACAGCGCCTGACGCGCTTCCAGAATCATGTTCGAGGCATCGTTGGACGCCGAACCATCCACGCCCAAACCAAACAACGCACCGGCGTCAGTCAGATCAATACTCGGGCAGATGCCGGAAGCCAGACGCATGTTCGAACTCGGGCAATGGCAGATACCGGTACCAGCCTCGCCGAGACGCGCGATTTCGTCCGGGTTGAAGTGAATACCGTGCGCCAGCCAGGTGCGCGGGCCGAGCCAGCCGACGCTGTCGAGATAATCGACGGTGCGCAGGCCGAAACGCTGCAGGCAGAAATCTTCTTCATCGAGGGTTTCAGCCAAATGTGTGTGCAGGCGCACGTCGAGCTTGTTCGCCAGTTCAGCACTCGCCGACATGATTTCCGGGGTCACCGAGAACGGCGAGCACGGTGCCAGCGCGATCTGGATCTGCGCGCCATCGCCGCGTTCGTGGTACTCGTGAATCAGGCGCTGACTGTCGTCGAGAATCACCTGACCTTCCTGCACGGTCTGCTGCGGTGGCAGGCCGCCGTCCTTCTCGCCGAGGCTCATCGAACCGCGCGTGAGCATGGCGCGCATGCCCAGTTCACGCACGGTTTCGACTTGCACGTCGATGGCGTTTTCCAGACCGTCCGGGAACAGATAGTGATGGTCGGCAGCGGTGGTGCAGCCGGACAGCAGCAGCTCGGCCAAAGCGACTTTGGTGGCGAGGGCGAGTTTCTCAGGCGTCAGACGCGCCCACACCGGGTACAGGGTTTTCAGCCACGGGAACAACGGCTGGTTGACCACCGGCGCCCAGGCGCGGGTGAGGGTTTGATAGAAATGATGATGGGTGTTGATCAGGCCCGGCAGGATCACATGCTCGCGGGCATCGAACACTTCATTGCACGGCGCCGACGGCTGTTGGCCGGCAGCCAGCACTTCGACGATGACACCGTCTTGCACGACTAGACCGCCACGGGCATCGAGCTCGTTGGAGGTGAAAATAGCGAGGGGATTTTTTAACCAGGTACGGGTCGCGGGCATGTTGCCGGCTCCTCTGAAAATTGGGTTCAGGGTTGCCAGCTCAGTGATGCCCTGTCTGCTGATCCAGGGTCGCCGCGGGGACGAGGTGCGCAGTTTCAAACAAATTGTTGCATCGAGCAAGCCCAACCCGACCACTCACCAGACCACACCGCAGTCCTTGTAGGAGCCGAGCTTGCTCGCGAAGAGGCCGTGTCAGGCAAAGTTGCAGTGGCTGACAGGACGCTTTCGCGAGCAAGCTCGGCTCCTACAGGTATTGCTGGGAATTCATAAACCGGTTTTTACCAGGGAATGGTTTCGCCCTTGTAATTGATAAAGTGATGCCCGCCCTTGCCGGTGTACGCATTCACCTGATCAACCAAGCCACGGGTGCTGGTTTCCACATCCAGATCCGCGCCTTCGCCACCCATGTCCGTCTTCACCCAACCCGGATGCAACGACAACACGGTCATCTTCTGCTCGCCCAACTGCGTGATAAAACTGTTGGTCATCGAATTCAGCGCAGCCTTGCTCGCTTTGTACAACGCCAGCTCCGGCGCGTCCGGAACCGTCACGCTGCCGAGCCCGGAACTCATGAACGCCAGCACGCCACTGCCATCACGGATCTGCCCGACAAACCGCTGCGCCAGATTGATCGGCGCCACCGCGTTGGTGAAAAACAACTGACCGACTTCGGCCAATGTCGCGCCGCCCGGGGTCTGATCGGCCGGGCCTTTGACCCCGGCGTTGACGAACAGCAGATCAAAGGTTTCGCCCTTGAGCTGTTGGCTCAATGCGATCACCGCTTGCTGATCGTCCATGTCGAGCTTCTCGATCCGCACCTTGCCTAATGCTTGAAGCGCATCGGCATTGGCAGGATTGCGCACGGTGGCGGTGACTTGCCAGCCGTCGGCCAGCAGGGTTTTCACCAGACCGAGGCCAAGGCCCCGGGAGGCGCCGATGATCAGTGCGTTTTTTGCAGACATGAGGGGCTTCCTTGATGAATGAGGATCATGGATTCAATGGACAGGCCTGACCGAGCCGAAGTTGCAGCTCTTGCCGCAACTCGTCGAGCTCACCCATGCGGGTTTCGATCAGTTGCAGTTTGTCGCGCAGAAGTTGCGCCACGGCGTTGTCTGGATCGGGCGCGTTCCACAACGCCGCGACACTGTCACCGATCTCGCCGAGGGTAAATCCCAGGCGCTGCGCGGTTTTGATATAGAGCACCAGTTGCACCATCTCCGGTGGATAGTCGCGGTAACCGTTGGCGCTACGCTGCGCCGCAATCAACCCGCGTTGCTCATAGAAACGCAGGGTGTCACGGCTGACGGCGCTGGCCAGGGCTAATTCACCGATGCGCATGGCGACTCTCAAAAGGGCTATTGACCTTGGAGCATACTCCAGGCTTTACCGTGGTTGCTCCCTGAATTTCTGGAGCAAGGATGATGTGGACTTCAACGCAGTATCGCCACGTGGTGCGCGGCAGCGCCTGGTATGACTTGGTCGTCACGGCGGCGTTTGCCACACCGTGGAGTTTTGCGCTTGTGCATGGGTTGTTGAGCGCGCTGGATTTGCCTGGCGAACTGCCTGCGTTTCAGACTGTACATATGTTGATGGCGAATCTGTTGGGGTCGGTGGTGTGCGTGTGGGCGGTGCTGCGGATTCGTGATCCGCAGGCGCTTTATGGACGGTATGACGCGGTGGCAAGATTTCTTTTTGCGGCTTGGCAAGCGTACGCATTGGCCCATGGCGCCAGTTCGATCCTGCTGGTTTTTCTGGTCTTCGAACTGGCGTGGGGCATTGCTCAGGTGTTGCCTGTCAGGGCCTCATCGCTGGCAAGCCAGCTCCCACAGTGTCTGTGCCGTGCACAAAATTTGTGATCACCACTGAACCTGTGGGAGCTGGCTTGCCAGCGATAGGGCCATTGAAATCACCGCACTAATGCCCCGCCTGCCAAGGCTGCCCCAACGAAACCGGTGCATACAACCGCGTCCGCACCGCATCCCGCGACAACAATACCAGCACCAAAATCGTCGCCACATACGGCAGCATCGCCAGCAAACTCGACGGAATCGCCAGCCCCAACCCCTGCGCGACCAAATGCAGGATGCTGGCGAGCCCAAACAAATAAGCCCCCAGCAACAACCGCCACACCCGCCAACTGGCAAACACCACCAGCGCCAAAGCAATCCAGCCACGCCCGGCGGTCATGTTTTCCGCCCACATCGGCGTGTACGCGAGCGACAGGTATGCTCCCGCCAACCCGGCCATCGCCCCGCCAAACAGCACCGCCAAGGTTCGCACGGTCAAGACCGGCAAGCCCATCGCACTGGCCGCATCCGGGTTCTCACCCACGGCTTGAATGATCAACCCGACACGACTTTTGATGATCACCCACGCCACCAGCGCAAACAGCGCGAACGACAGATACACCAGCAGATCCTGCGCAAACAGCATCCGCCCGATCAGCGGAATCTCACTCAGATAAGGAATCGCCAACGGCTCAAAACCGGCCAGCGGTTTACCCACCCAGGCCGCGCCGACAAACGTCGACAGCCCGACACCAAAAATCGTCAGCGCCAGCCCGGTCGCCACCTGATTGGCGTTGAACACCAGCGCCACCAGCGCAAACAGCGACGACAACAGCATCCCGGCCAACATCGCCAGCAACACGCCCAACCACAGGTTGCCGCTGTTCAGCGCGACGATAAAACCGATCACCGCGCCAAACAGCATCATCCCTTCCTGCCCGAGGTTGAGCACGCCGCTCTTCTCGCAAATCAGCTCACCCAGCGCCACTAGCAACAGCGGCGTGCCGCAACGCACCATGGCGTAGAAAATATTGCTCAACAGATCGATATCCATTACAGCGCTCCAGCGGTTACGGCGGTGGTCGACGTGCGCTTCACCCAGCGCAGATTCAGGCGTGGCCGATAGAGGATCAGCACGTCACAGGCGAGCAGGAAAAACAGCATCATTCCCTGGAACAACTGGGTGATCGCTTGCGGCAGGTTCATCGTCATTTGCGCGCTCTCACCGCCGATGTACAGCAGCGCCATCAACAGGCTGGAAAACAGAATCCCGATTGGATTGAGGCGTCCGAGAAACGCCACGGTGATCGCCGCATAGCCGTACCCCGGCGAAACCTGCGGCACCAATTGACCTATCGGCCCGGTGACTTCGCAGACACCGGCAAGCCCGGCCAAACCGCCGCTGATCAACAGCGCCAACCAGATCAAACGCTTCTCGCGAAAGCCGACAAACCCCGCCGCACGCTTGTCCAGCCCAAGCACTTTGATCTGGAACCCGACAAAACTTTTCTGCAACAACACCCACACCGCGACCAGTGCGAGCAGGGCGAAATACACCCCGGCGTGCACGCGGCCATCCTCCATCAACAACGGCAAACGGCTGGCGTCGCCGAACATCGCCGACTCGGGAAAGTTGAATCCGGCCGGATCCTTCAGCGGCCCGTGCACGCAGAACAGCAGCAGGTTCAGGGCGATGTAATTGAGCATGATGCTGGTGAGGATTTCGTTGGCGTTGAAGCGTGTGCGCAACCACGCCGTCAGCCCGGCCCACGCCGCGCCGGCGAGGGTGCCGGTAAGCAGAATCAACACCAGCGCCCAACGGCTTTGCATGTCGATGATGTTCACCGCCAACGCACTGCCGGCGAGTGCGCCGAGGAGCAATTGCCCCTCAGCGCCGATGTTCCAGATCCGCGCCTGATAGGCCACTGCCAAGCCCAGTGCGCAGAGCAGAATCGGCAGCGCTTTGACCAGCAATTCGGAGACACCATACAAATCGCTGACCGGCGCGATCAGTAGCGTGTGCAAGGTTTGCAGCGGGTCGTGGCCGAGGGCGATAAACAGCAGCGAGCCGCAACCGAGCGTCAGCGCCGCCGCCAATAGCGGCGAGCACCACAGCATCACGCGCGATTGCTGGCCACGGGGTTCGAGGGAAAGCAGCATGAGTAAAACTCCGTTAAACCGTGGCGGCAGAAGGTGGGTTGTTGAACTGGCCGGCCATCCAGCCGCCGACATCACTGAGTTGCGTGTCGCCGGTGTTGTGCAACGCCGACAGGCGTCCGCCGCACAACGCGCCGAGGCGGTCGCTGATCTGGAACAGTTCGTCGAGGTCTTCGGAAATCACCAGAATCGCCGCGCCGGCATCGCGCAACGCGATCAACGCACGGTGGATGGTCGCGGCGGCGCCGACATCGACGCCCCAGGTCGGGTGCGCCGCGATCAGCAGTTTCGGTTGCTGAAGGATTTCCCGGCCGAGGATGAATTTCTGCAAGTTGCCGCCGGACAGGCTGCGCGCAGCGGTTTGCGCGTCCGGGGTTTTCACGCCGAAGCGCTGAATGATTTGTTGGGCAAGGGCTTCGACTTTGCCGCGTTCAATCAAACCGTGGCTGACCAAGCCTTGTTGGAACGCGGTGAGCAGAGCGTTATCGGCCAGACTCAATTCCGGCACCGCACCATGGCCGAGACGCTCGGCGGGGACGAACGCCAGGCCCAATTTGCGTCGCGCGTCCGGGCGCAGATCGGCGACGTGTTGCTCGGCGAATCGAATGGTTGCAGCTTCCGCCCGAGGCAAGGTTTGTTCGCCGCTGAGCAGGGCCAGCAACTCATCCTGGCCGTTGCCCGCAACTCCGGCGATGCCGACGATTTCACCGCTGCGCACCTGCACATCAATGTCAGTCAGCGAGCAACCAAACGGATCCGGGTTGTGCCAGCTCAAGCCCTCCACCTGCAAAAACGCCGCGCCACCGCTGACCTTCGGATAGTCGCCAATCAACGCCGCCGCTTCGCCAACCATCAACTGCGCCAATTGCTGATCGGAACATTCGGCCGGTACGCAATGCCCGGCCACGCGCCCGCCGCGCAGAACCGTCGCGCTATGACACAGCGCGCGAACTTCGCCGAGTTTGTGGCTGATAAACAGAATGCTGCAGCCCTCGGCGGCGAGACGGCGCAGGGTGATGAACAATTCGTCGGCCTCCTGCGGCGTCAGTACCGACGTCGGTTCGTCGAGGATCAGCAGACGAATGTCCTGCATCAGGCAACGGATGATTTCCACGCGCTGCCGCTCGCCGATCGACAGGCTGTGGACAAGTCGCTCCGGCTCCAGCGCCATGCCATAACGGCGCGACACTTCGCGAATTTTCGGTTCCAGTTGTTTCGGCGTGCCAGCCTTGGCGCCCATCGCCAGCGCGATGTTCTGCGCGACGCTGAGGGTTTCGAACAGCGAGAAGTGCTGGAACACCATGCCGATGCCCAACTGCCGTGCCTGCGCCGGATTGCGAATGTTGACGCGTTGGCCTTGCCAGAGCATTTCCCCGGCGTCGGCCTGGGTGACGCCGTAGATGATCTTCATCAACGTACTTTTGCCCGCACCGTTTTCCCCGAGCAGTGCGTGAATTTCACCGGGCGCGATGCTCAGGTCGATGGCATCGTTGGCCAGACAACCGGGGTAGCGTTTGCTGATGTGGCGCAGTTGCAGGCGCGCAGGAGTAGAAGCAATTGGCATGACAGGCTCGACTTGCTTGGAGTTGTGCCTGTGGATAAAGCAATTTCCTGGCCATTGAGTCAGGAACCCGAGCGGGCTGCGGGTGGCAGCGCTCGGCGTAGAGCATTGCGGTGAAAATCGGCGGGATTTGCAGCACCAAATCGGAGCAAAGGTGTTGATCGGGCTCTAGTTTTGCCCGGCGGCAACTGATCAAAAAACGAGCAAACCCTTGGGAGCTAGGCAGAACCTGCAACTGCGGCGGTCATGAACGGGTTATCCACAGGTTGCTCCACAGTTATTGTGCGCAAGCCGAAACGCCGGGCATAAGCACTGTGGTGCTTTCTTCTAATGGTGATAAACGCGGCTAACTGATTGTTTCTGCTTGGAAATTACATTTCGTCGGGCAAATTGAACGAAAAGTGAACAAACCGCGCAAAGCCACGTTACAGAAGGGTTACAGCGTTATGTGCTCAGGTTATCCACAGTCGGGTGCACAGCAGATGTGGGCAAGTTCGTGGAATATGAAATTTCGGGGTCGCCCCAAAAGATCGCAGCCTTCGGCAACTCCTACATAAAAACGCCGTGACACAAAATTAACGACAACCATCGATCTGTAGGAGCTGCGGCACGCTGCGATCTTTCGATCTTGCTCTACCGCTCCAACAAAATCCGCCCACGACTCAAATCCGCCAACTGCCCCTGTAACACCGCAATCTGCGCCTCACCCACCGCCAACTTCAACTCAACGCCATTCGCCGTAAAATTCTCCTCAACAACCAACCCAGCCAAATCCGCCACGCGTAACTTCACCAACGCCAACTCGGCAAACCCGCAAGCACAACTCAACGGCACCCGACTGATCAACTCAACCTTGGCCGCCGTCTGCAAACACTTGTTCGCACCACCGCCATACGCCCGAGCCAACCCGCCAGTCCCCAGTTGAATTCCGCCGTACCAACGAATCACCAACACCGCGACCTGATCGCAATCCTGCGCTTCAATCGCCGCCAGAATCGGGCGCCCCGCAGTACCGCCCGGTTCGCCATCGTCATTGCTGCGATATTGATCGCCGAGTTTCCAAGCCCAGCAATTGTGCGAAGCGTTCAAATCGCTGTGCTGTTCAAAGAACGCCTGCGCATCAGCAGGGCTGCCGATCGGCGTGGCGAAGGTGATAAAGCGGCTTTTGCGAATCTCTTCGCGGTACTCGCAAAAACCGCTGAGGGTGAAAGGCATAAACGTCTTATAGAGAAGGAGTGAGGCCGCAGCCTTTGAGAATGATGCGGATCAGGTTGTTGCCGGCGTCTTCCATGTCCTGCTTGGTCAACTTGCTGCGACCGCTGACGCGACAGATCTGCGTGGCGAAGTCGGCGTAATGCTGAGTGCTGCCCCACAACAGAAAGATCAGGTGCACCGGATCAACCGCGTCCATTTTGCCGGCATCGATCCACGCCTGAAACACTGCCGCGCGGCCAGTGAACCAGGCGCGGTAATCCTGATTGAAATATTCGGTCAGGCATTCGCCGCCGCTGATCACTTCCATCGCAAAGATCCGCGAGGCTTGCGGCTGTCGTCGGGAGAATTCCATTTTCGCGCGAATATAACGAGTCAACGCTTCGGCCGGGTCGTCTTCGGCCGTGAGCGTATTGAAGGTGCTGTCCCACAGCTCGATGATGTTGCTCAGCACCGCCACGTACAAACCGAGTTTGTTGGTGAAGTAGTAATGCAGGTTCGCCTTGGGCAGCCCGGCATTCTGCGCGATGGTGTTCATGCTGGTGCCTTTGTACCCGTGACGGGCGAACTCGTCTTCGGCGGCTTTGAGAATGGTCTCTTCGTTTTTCTGACGAATGCGGCTGGCGGGTTTGCCGCCATGGGCTGGGACTTCAAAGGTCATAGGCACTTCCGGGTTTGTCTGTGGGTGCAACCAGTTGCGTTGATAGCGCACCCACAGAGATCCGACAAGTCCTGAAATGATAAAACCGTTACGCCTGTTCGATCTTGTTCAGCGGCGCGTGGGTTTCAGTGGCTTCGGTTTTCGACTCCGGCAGCAACAGGCACAGGATGATTGCGGTCAGGCCACCGCTGGTGATCGCCGAGTCGAACAGGTTCTGCACCAGTTTCGGCAGCAGGTGCAACAGGTTCGGTTGCGCGGCGATGCCCAGACCAACGCCGAACGAAGTGGCGATGATCAACATGCTGCGCCGATCCAGCGACGACTGCGCGAGGATGCGCACCCCGGCCGCAGCCACCGCGCCGAACATCACCAGAGTCGCGCCGCCGAGTACTGGTTTCGGAATCTGTTGCAGCACCGCGCCGATCATCGGAAACAAGCCGAGACAAAACAGGATCGCGCCGATGTACAGGCCGACATAACGGCTGGCGACGCCGGTCAACTGGATCACGCCGTTGTTCTGCGCGAACGTGGTGTTGGGGAAAGCGCTGAAGGTCGCGGCGATCATGCAGCTCACGCCATCACCGAGTACGCCACCGCGCAGGCGACTTATATAAGAAGGGCCGCTGATAGGTTGACGGGCGAGCATGCAGTTGGCGGTGAGATCTCCGACAGTTTCGATGGTGCTGATCAGATAAATCAGCGCGACCGGCAGGAAAGCTGTCCAGTCGAAGCTGAGTCCGAACTTGAACGGGGTAGGAAAACTCACCAGCGGCAAGTCAGGCAACGGCTGCGGCACCAGTTTCCCACTGAACCACGCGGCCAGACTGCCCAGCACCAATCCGATGATGATCGCCGACAAGCGCACCCACGGCGTATTGGAGCGGTTGAGCAAAATGATCGTCAGCAGCACGAACACGCCCAACGCCAGATTGCCCGGCGCACCGAAGTCCGGCGCGTTGAAGCCGCCGCCGAGATCAGTGATACCGACTTTGATCAGACTGATGCCAATCAGGGTGATAACGATCCCGGTCACCAGCGGCGTAACGACTCGACGCAATTGCCCGATGAAACGGCTGAGGACGATCTGCACGATCGCGCCGAAAAAGCACACGCCGAAGATCATCGCCAGAATGTCTTCCGGGCTGCCGCCACGTTGCTTGACCAGAAACCCGGCCGACAGCACCGCGCCGAGAAAGGCGAAACTGGTGCCTTGCAGACAGATCATCCCGGCGCCAATCCCGAACGGCCGCCGCGCCTGAATAAAGGTGCCGACGCCCGACACCATCAACGCCATGCTGATCAAGTACGGCAAATACGCGGTCAGCCTGAGCGCCGAACCAATCACCAGCGGCGGAGTGATGATGCCGACGAAACTGGCGAGCACGTGTTGCAGCGCTGCGAGCGTTGCGGCGAGTGGTTTTGGCCGGTCGTTGAGGCCGTAGATCAAGTCACTGGACGGTGCGGAATCTGGCTGCATGGCTTAAGGCTTCTTATCAAAGGAACGAAGTAACTCCCCCTCTGCAAAAACCTGTCCACTTGCTCAACTTATTTTCTCTGTAGGAGCTGCCGAAGGCTGCGATCCCTTGATCTTGCTGTACTTCACCAACATCGCAATCCCGATCAACGCGTCGCCGCCAAACTCTCCAAAAAGCTCTCCAGCACCAAATGAGGGCGCCGCCCCTTGCGCGTGACCGATGCCAGACTCAAATCGTAAAACCGCGTCCCTGCTTTCAAAGCACGCAAACGCCCCTGCTGCACCCAAAGACTGGCGTAATGATCCGGCAGATAACCAATGTAACGCCCGGTCAAAATCAAAAACGCCATGCCTTCCCGGTCAGAAGCACTGGCCGTGCAATTGAGCGCCTGGTAATGCGCCTGAATATCCGCCGGCAAACGAAACGTCGGCGCAATCGCGTCCTGGCTGTTAAGACGCTCGTCATCCAATTGCTTGTCATCGACATAAAACAACGGATGCCCCACCGCGCAATAAAGCAGCGAACGCTCGCTGTACAGCGGCTGATATTCCAGGCCCGATAACGCACTGGCCTGCGGCACCACGCCAACATGCAGACGCCCGTCTAGCACACCTTGCTCGACTTCGTTCGGCGCAATCATGCGGATCTGGATCTGCACATCCGGCCCGCGTTCCTTCAACTGCGCGAGGGCGTGGGTGATGCGCATGTGGGGGAGGGTGACGAGGTTGTCGGTCAGGCCAATGATCAGCTCACCGCGCAAATGCTGGTGCAGGCCGTTGACCTCGGTGCGAAAACTTTCCAGCGCACTTAATAGTTGCAGCGCCGATTGATAGACCTCACGACCTTCTTCGGTCAGCGAGAACCCGGCGCGACCACGCTGGCATAGACGCAAACCGAGGCGCTGCTCCAGATCACTCATCTGTTGGCTGATCGCCGAGCGACCGATACCGAGCACGGTTTCCGCCGCCGAGAAGCCGCCGCACTCGACCACGCTGCGAAAAATCCGTAGCAGGCGAATATCAAAGTCACTGACCTGGGCCAGCGGATCGGGGCGGCGGCTGCTCATTTTATTGTTCTCATTGTTTAGCAAAGTTCTAACTGAAGGTTAGAAGAGTTGGATTTCACCGACTTTATCGCCGTGGCAATTTAGCTGCAACAACGCTTTTTATCTCCCTGACGCTTATGCCCTGCGAGGTTTTGCCCGATGAACATGCCTGAAAACGCTCAGTCGCCACTGGCCAGCCAACTGAAGCTGGACGCGCACTGGATGCCGTACACCGCCAACCGTAACTTTCAGCGCGACCCGCGTTTGATCGTTGGCGCCGAAGGTAGCTGGCTGATCGACGACAAAGGCCGCAAGGTATATGACTCGCTGTCCGGTCTGTGGACGTGCGGCGCTGGACACACCCGTAAGGAAATTCAGGAAGCGGTCTCCAAACAGTTGGGCACCCTCGATTACTCGCCGGGCTTCCAGTACGGTCACCCGCTGTCGTTCCAACTGGCCGAGAAAATCACCGAGCTGACCCCGGGCAATCTGAATCACGTGTTCTTCACCGACTCGGGCTCCGAGTGCGCCGACACCGCGGTGAAAATGGTGCGTGCCTACTGGCGCCTGAAAGGTCAGGCGACCAAAACCAAAATGATCGGCCGTGCCCGTGGTTACCACGGCGTGAACATCGCCGGCACCAGCCTCGGCGGCGTTAATGGCAACCGCAAGCTGTTCGGTCAGGCGATGATGGACGTCGATCACCTGCCGCACACGTTGCTGGCGAGCAATGCGTTCTCCCGTGGCATGCCGGAGCAGGGCGGTATCGCTTTGGCCGATGAGCTGCTGAAGCTGATCGAACTGCACGATGCTTCGAACATCGCTGCGGTATTCGTTGAACCGATGGCCGGTTCCGCTGGCGTGCTGGTACCGCCACAGGGTTACCTGAAACGTCTGCGCGAGATCTGCGATCAGCACAACATCCTGCTGGTGTTCGACGAAGTGATCACCGGTTTCGGCCGTACCGGCAACATGTTCGGCGCCGACACCTTCGGCGTGACCCCGGATCTGATGTGCATCGCCAAGCAAGTCACCAACGGCGCGATCCCGATGGGCGCGGTGATTGCCAGCTCCGAGATTTATCAGACGTTCATGAATCAGCCGACGCCGGAATACGCCGTGGAATTCCCGCACGGCTACACCTACTCGGCGCACCCGGTGGCTTGCGCCGCTGGCCTGGCAGCACTCGACCTGCTGCAAAAAGAAAACCTGGTGCAGAGCGTCGCTGAAGTCGCGCCGCATTTCGAAAACGCGCTGCATGGTCTGAAAGGCTCCAAGCACGTCATCGACATCCGTAACTTCGGCCTGGCCGGTGCGATCCAGATTGCCGGTCGTGACGGCGACGCCATCGTGCGTCCGTTCGAAGCGGGCATGGCTCTGTGGAAAGCCGGGTTCTACGTACGTTTCGGCGGCGACACCCTGCAGTTCGGCCCAACCTTCAACAGCAAGCCGCAAGACCTCGATCGTCTGTTCGACGCGGTCGGCGAAGTGCTGAACAAGCTCGACTGATTCCACGCAGAACCTGTGGGAGCCGAGCTTGCTCGCGAAGGCGTTCTGAAGAGCGCCAAAGACATCCGGCTCCCCCACAAAGCTACCTATATATAGAAGGCGCCCTTCAATGGGCGCCCGCTGAACAAAAAATCAGGAGTTTTCGATGAGCGTTATCCCGCATTTGATCAATGGCGAACTGGTGACCGAGAACGGTCGCGCGGTTGATGTGTTCAACCCGTCCACCGGTCAGGCTATCCACAAGCTGCCATTGGCCACCCGCGAAACCATCCAGAAAGCCATCGATGCCGCCAAGGCTGCCTTCCCGGCCTGGCGCAACACGCCACCGGCCAAACGTGCCCAGGTGATGTTCCGCTTCAAGCAACTGCTCGAGCAGAACGAAGCGCGCATCTCGCAACTGATCAGCGAAGAACACGGCAAGACCCTCGAAGACGCCGCCGGTGAACTGAAGCGCGGCATCGAGAACGTCGAGTTCGCCTGCGCCGCCCCGGAAATCCTCAAGGGCGAGTACAGCCGCAACGTCGGCCCGAACATCGACGCATGGTCGGACTTCCAGCCGCTGGGCATCGTAGCCGGTATCACCCCGTTCAACTTCCCGGCCATGGTGCCGCTGTGGATGTACCCGCTGGCGATCGTCTGCGGCAACTGCTTCATCCTCAAGCCGTCCGAGCGCGACCCGAGCTCGACATTGCTGATCGCTCAGTTGCTGCTGGAAGCCGGTTTGCCGAAAGGCGTGATGAGCGTGGTGCACGGTGACAAGACTGCCGTGGACGCGTTGATCGAAGCGCCGGAAGTCAAAGCGCTGAGCTTCGTCGGTTCGACGCCGATTGCTGAGTACATTTACGCCGAAGGCACCAAGCGCGGCAAACGCGTGCAGGCACTGGGCGGCGCGAAGAACCATGCAGTGCTGATGCCGGATGCCGATCTGGATAACGCGGTCAGCGCACTGATGGGCGCGGCGTACGGTTCGTGCGGCGAGCGTTGCATGGCGATTTCTGTTGCCGTGTGTGTTGGCGACCAGGTTGCGGATGCGCTGGTGGCGAAACTGGTGCCACAGATTCAGGCGCTGAAAATCGGTGCCGGCACTTCGTGCGGTCTGGACATGGGCCCACTGGTCACCGGTCAGGCGCGCGACAAAGTCAGCGGTTACGTAGATGACGGCGTGGCAGCGGGCGCGACCCTGGTGGTCGACGGCCGTGGTTTCAGCGTGGCCGGTCATGAAGAAGGCTTCTTCCTCGGTGGCTGCCTGTTCGACAACGTCACTCCGGAAATGCGCATCTATAAAGAAGAGATCTTCGGCCCGGTACTGTGCATCGTTCGCGTGAACAGCCTGGAAGAGGCCATGCAACTGATCAACGATCACGAATACGGCAACGGCACCTGCATCTTTACCCGTGACGGTGAAGCGGCGCGTCTGTTCTGCGACGAGATCGAAGTCGGCATGGTCGGCGTCAACGTGCCGCTTCCAGTACCGGTGGCTTACCACAGCTTCGGCGGCTGGAAGCGTTCGCTGTTTGGCGACCTCCACGCTTATGGTCCGGACGGCGTGCGCTTCTACACCCGTCGCAAAGCGATCACCCAGCGCTGGCCGCAACGTGCGAGCCACGAGGCTTCGCAGTTCGCCTTCCCTAGCTTGTAAGTAGAAGGGCAGGGCAACGAAGGCCGACCCCTTGGGGTCGGCCTTCGTGTTTGCGGGCTTTTTTGACCAATGTGACAGAAATATGAAAATAGACGTTGACGGCAGATCCCAGACGTCTATAATTCGCCCCACTTCCGGCGCAGTCGAAACGGAAAACTCCTTGAGATTCAATGAGTTAAGTA
>NZ_JAGYHF010000020.1 GCF_018336155.1 Pseudomonas rustica
CTGTTGCTGGTCGGGGTGAAAGTCGCCGTCCAGGTGATACCGCCGTCGCTGCTGCTCACCGCCGTCAGCGTGCCGTTGGCAATCGTCAGGTCGGCGTTGTTGAAACCAGTGACGGCTTCGCTGAAGGTAATGGTCACCAGCGACGTTTCGCCGATGGTCAGGCTGTTGTCCGCGACGACGATGGTCGCGGTTGGCGCCACGGTGTTGATGGTGAAGTTGCCGGAGTTGGTCGTGCCCGTGCCGGCGTTCCCGGCCAGGTCAGCGATACCGGTGTTGGCCAGGGTGATGATGTTGCTGGTGTCGTTGATCCCGCCGGTCGGCGTGAAGGTCGCCGTCCAGGTGATACCGCCATCGGCGCTGCTGACCGGCGTGAGCGTGCCGTTGGGGACGGTCAGGTCGGCGTTGGTGAAACCACTGACCGCTTCGCTGAAGGTAATGGTCACCAGTGTCGTTTCGCCGGCGCTCAGCGCGGGATCGGCGACGACGATGGTCGCGGTCGGCCGCTGGGTGTCGATGCTGTAGTTGTTCGAATCGGTGGTGCCACTGCCGGCATTGCCGGCCAGGTCGGCGACGCCGGTGTTGTCCAGTGTCACCAGGTTGGTGGCGTCGGTGATGTTCGCGCTCGGTGTGAACGTTGCCGTCCAGGTGATGCCGCCGTCCGCGCTGCTGACCGCCGTCAGGGAGCCGTTGGCGATGGTCAGGTCGGCATTGGTAAAACCGCTGACCGCTTCGCTGAAGGTGATGGTCACCAGCGAGGTGTCGCCGATTTTCAAGGTACTCTGCGTGAACACCACGGTGGCGGTCGGCCGCACGGTGTCGACCGCGTAATTGTTGGAATCAGTGGTGCCGCTGCCGGCATTGCCCGCCAGATCCGCGACCCCGGTGTTATTGAGGGTGATCAGGTTGGTAGCGTCAGTGATGCTGCTGGTCGGCGTCAACGTCGCCGTCCAGGTGATGCCGCCATCCGCACTGCTGACTGCGCTCAACGTGCCGTTGGCAATGCTCAGGTCGGCGTTGGTGAAGCCGCTGACCGCTTCACTGAAAGTAATGGTCACCAGCGAGGTTTCACCGATTTTCAGCGCGGTATCGGCGACCACGATGGTCGCCGTCGGCCGTGCGGTGTCGATCGCGTAGTTGTTGGAGTTGGTGCTGCCAGTGCCGGCGTTGCCGGACAGGTCATTGACCCCGGTATTGTTCAGAGTGATCAGGTTGGTGGTGTCGGTGACGCTCGTGGTTGGCGTCAGCGTGGCGGTCCAGGTGATGCCGCCGTCGCTGCTGCTCAGTCCGGTCAAGGTGCCGTTGGCCACCGTCAGGTCGGCGGCGGTGAAGCCGCTCACCGCTTCGCTGAAGGTGATGGTCACCACAGAGGTTTCGCCTGCCGCCAGATTGGTGTCGGCAACGACAATGGTCGCTGTCGGTCGTACGGTGTCGACCACATAATTGGCCGAATCGGTGGTGCCACTGCCGGCGTTGCCGGCCAGATCCGCCACCCCGGTGTTGTCCAGGGTAATCAGGTTGGTGGCATCGGTAATGCTCGCGTTCGGGGTGAACGTCGCCGTCCAGGTGATGCCGCCGTCGGCGCTGCTGACGTTGGTCAGCGTACCGTTGGCAATGGTCAGGTCGGCGTTGGTGAAACCGCTCACCGCCTCGCTGAACGTGATGGTCACCAGCGAGGTGTCGCCGATTTTCAGGGCAGTGTCTGCCATCACGATGGTTGCGGTCGGACGTTGGGTATCGATCGCGTAATTGTTGGAATTGGTGGTGCCGACGCCAGCCACGCTGTCGGACACCGCCGTCACCCCGGTGTTGTCGAGGGTGATGAGGTTGGTGGTGTCGGTAATGTTGTTGGTAGGCGTAAAGGTTGCCGTCCAGGTGATACCGCCGTCGGCGCTGGACACATTGGTCAGCGTGCCGTTGGCAATGGTCAGGTCGGCGTTGGTAAAACCGTTTACGGCGCGGCTGAAGGTGATGGTCACCAGCGAGGTTTCGCCGATTTTCAACGCGGTGTCGGCGACCACGATGGTGGCAGTCGGTGGTTCCACGTAAGCGGTGTTCAGCGTACCGCCGTTGTTGTAGATGCCCACCAGCGCACTCGGCGTTGTACCCGTCGAGCCACCGTTCGACAGACCGCCGCCACCGCTGGCAGCGCCGTTGCCACTGATCGCGGCAAAGTTGCTCGCGGTGATCAGCACCACGCCGCCGTTGTTCCAGATCGCGCCGACGCCGCGACCGCCAGCCCCGCCATCGGCGCCGTTGCTGCCGACCCCACCGCCACCGCCACCGCCGCCACCGGCAGCAATGTTATTGCTGATGACCGAGTTGCCGATGACTTTCAGGGTGCCACTCGCGGCGTTGTAGATACCACCTGCCGCGTTGGCACCGACGCCGCCGACTTTGTCCCAGCCGGAACCACCGCCGCCGCCACCAATGGACAGCGTGCCGTTGCTGGCCGAACCGCCGTTGCCGCCATGGCTGTAACCGGCTCCGGCGCTGCCGCCGTTGCCGCCGACTCCACCGGTGCTGGTGCCGCCACGGCCACCCATGTCGGTCGGACTGTAACCACCGCCATAACCACCGGCATTGGCACCGCCCGCGCCGCCGGCATAGGTGCCGGTGCCCGGGCCAGAAGTACCGCCATGGCCACCGGTCTGGCCACCGATACCCGCACCGCCGCCACCGCCACCGCCGACATAGCCGCCGGTCACACCACCGCCACCACCACCGCCGGAGGCGGCGTTGGCAGTCACCGTCACGTTGTTCAGGGTCAGAGTCCCGGCGTTGAAAATGCCGCCGCCCATGGCCCCCGCAGCGGCTGAACCACCATTACCACCGTTGCCCGCCACCAGGCCTTTGGTGATCACCAGCCCGTCGAGGGTCACGGTGTTGCCGGAGGTCACTTCCACCACGCGAGTCTTGTACTGACCGTCGAGGGTCACGTCGGCGACGCCGTCGTTGTTCAGGTCGCCATCGACGGTGATGCTCTTGTTGATCAGCAATTCAGAGGTGAGCTGGACGGTCATGCCGGAACTGAACGTGACGATGTCACCGTTCTGCGCCGACGCCAGCGCCGCACGCAACGAGCCGACACCCGAGTTGAGGTTGTTGGTCGCCGTCCACGTGGCCAGTCCCCACTGGTATTCGCTCATGGCTTTACTCGACAGCACATTGGCGCTCTCGATGGTGCCGGTGGCGATCTCCAGATCCCAGTCGCCACCCACGCCGGTGCGGTTGTTCGATGCCGCCACATCACGCCCGGTCAACTGCGCCAGCGAGTCGACGAAACTCAAGCCGCGATCGCCCTCGGCGGTGTAGCAACCGTAGATCAGGATGTCGCCGCCGACGTTCATGTCCTTGCCGATCTCGCCAAGAATCGCGCTGCGCTGCGCGACGTTGTCGGCGGACAGATAGCTGTTGCCCAGCCACAAATCACCGGCATTGCCGTGGGCAATGATCTGCACCGAACTGACACCGTGATGTTGATCAAGGTAATCGGCGATCTGCTGCAGGCCGTCCTTGGTAGCGTCGAGCTTGACCACTTGCGTGCCGGGCGCGATCCCTTGCAGCAGGGCGTCAGCATCCTTCACTCGTGAGTCGACGAAGACCACGCTCTGGCCCGGTACGGCAACAGGACTGGCGGCGGGTGCGGCGTCAGCCTGGCCATGGGTGTCTTTGCTCGCGACCGGGTGATCGGCCGTCGGCGCCTTGGCCGCATCGGCAGCGGTAGGGGCATGGCTATCCGCCTGCGCGGCCGTGTCGGCCACGGTGGCGGCGACGGCACCGTCGAACAGCATGCGCGGCTCCAGCGACATGATCAGCGGCGAGGCCAGCGGACGCTGACCTGCGGTAGCCTGAGACTTGACCTTTGCCCCACCAAAAAGGGTCCACCACATGTTGCTCACCCGAACTCGAACGAAGGTACGTGACGCATCAATGAAAAACGCCGCGATCAACTGATCGCGGCGTCGGACTTCATACGAATGACATTGGCGGCGCTGGCTGAGCCATCGAGCCAAAAGGACAAATCAGCGTATTGCTTGAACAGATCCGGCGGCAGAATCGTGCGCCGTGATTGCAAGGCAACCTTGGGTTTGACCGTGTGCAGGCCGGCCAGACCAAGGCCCTGGTCGAACGCTGGCGCGTCATAGGCCAGGTGTTCGAAATCGTGCTCGAACCACGGCTCGCCAATAAAGTCGTAGACCAGTCGCAGCACCCGTTCCGGGGCCTGGCTGAGCAGGTCGTAATCGACGATCAGCAACGATTCGGCATGCTCGCCGTAATAGGCTTCCTTGAGCGCCGCCCAGGCAAAACCCACCAGGCGATTGCGCTGGGCCAGGGTTTCGCAGCGGCTGTAAACGGTGTTGCGTTCGGCAGCGTCGCTGAACAGTTTGGTGTTTTCGTAGGGATTGGCGCGATACAGGCGTTCGAGGCTGTCCATCACCCAAGCCACGTTGCGCACGCAGGCAATGACTTTGGCCTGAGGAAACAGATCGCGGATCGCTGGCAGACGCGAGCTCCACTGCCGGTTGGTGTCGAACACCAACGGCTTGTCGGCCTTGTCGGCATAGAAGGATTCGAACAGACCACGTAGCAGGCGCCGACGCATGGCAGTGTCGATCACCGCGCCGTACTCACTGCCGGCGCTGCATTGTTCGAGGACACTGGAAAACAGCGAACCGAGCGGGCTGGTCATGCCGGCATGAAAGCGCGGGTTCTGCAAAAGGATCGCAGAAAGCAGGGTCGAGCCTGAGCGCGGCAAGCCGGAGATAAAGTGGAACTGCTGCAATCCCTTCACCGTAATCAGAAGTCCTTTTGTCCGACAGAGCGTAGTTCAACTAGTAACCCTGCGACTAGTAGTGTTTTGATATCACTCAGAGCAAAAAGAACTAACTGGTTAACTTTTAATCGCGAATAAGCAGATGAATCGTTTTAGTCCCGTCACGGCTCAGTTGGCCGGCGATCTGGCCACGAACAATCGTGCTTGTACGCCACCCGCGTGAACCTCCGCGCCGACGGTCCAGGCAGGCGGCAGCGGCAGAAACTCCGCCGGATCATCGAACGATCCGACCAGCCAGACCCGGCCATTGCCGTTCAGCTCGGCAAGGCTGTCGAGGTATACATCGGGCGTCACCAACGTGCCAAAACCGTATTCGTTCGGCCGGGTCGGACGGCCATCGGCAGTCGGCGGCGTATAGAGGCGCACCAAGGCGCCGGTGCGATCGTAGTAGACGTAGCTCAAGTACCAGAGCATGTCGCTGGTGACGATGCGATCGCCGGGCTGGAAATGCTGATTGACGTAGTTCACCACCCGGTCGAGCTGGTCATTGCTGTCGACCGTGGCGTTGTTGTTCACACCGACCAGTTCAACCGCCACCAGTGACACCAGCACCGCCAGCGCCAACACCCGCACGCGGCTGTACAAACGGTCGATGGCCAGCGCCGCCAACAGCGGCAGGCCCAGCGCATAAGCGGTCAAGTAGCGTTCGATGAACACCGGCGTGATGAACGACACCGCAAACACCAGCAACAGCGGCACGCCGGTGTACAACGCCAGCAAGACACTGCCCCGCGACACGCTGCGATCACGGATCACCGCCACCGCCGCCAGCGTCAACAGTGCCAGGGGCAAGGCGCCGAACACCGGCAGCGGCAGGTTTTCGCCATCGTCCTGAATCAGCCAGGACCAGATCATCGACGGCAGCGAGCCGAGGCTCACCGGCGGCTCCCAGCCCACGTCCCCGCCCACCTTCAGTTGCTCCATGTGCTGGGTCAGATCGAGCAGATGGGGCAACCAAGGCAGGTACAACACGACGATGGCCAGATTCGCCAGCCACCATACCGGGCGCTGGATATGCCGGAAGCGATAGCCACGCTGGACCCGGATCAGCGCCAGATAAATCCAGTGGCACAGCGCCGCCAGCACGGCGAAGTAATGGGTGTAGAACGCTGCCGTCATCAACAGCAGGTAAAACAGCAGATAAGCATGACGCTGCGGGCGCCGGATCCAGTAGACCAGCGCCAGCGTCGCGGCCATCAGCAACAGCCCGAGCAGCGCATACATGCGCACTTCCTGGCTGTAGCGCACCGCCGTCGGCAACAGCGCCAGCAGCAGGCCGGCGAAGATCGCGGCGCGGCGGGTGGCCAGTCGATCCACCAGCCAGATGCCCAACACGACGGCGGCGATCCCGGCGAGGGCGCTGAAACTGCGCAGGGCAAAAATGCCATCGCCGAATAAACCGATCCAGCCGTGCAGCAGCATGAAGTACAGCGGCGGGTGCACATCGTAGGCCGCGTGGCGCCAGATCTCGCCCAGCGAGTAACGCGCCAGCAGCAGACTGGATCCCTCATCGCCCCAGATCGCCGCAGCCGTCAGATCGTAAAAACGCACGGCCGCCGCCAACAACAGGATCGGCAGCAGCCAGTGTTCTCTGACCCAACGAAGCAAGCGCAAACCGGCAAACCACGGCCCTGGTGTCGCGTGCGGATCCTGGGTGTCGCCCACCGGGGTTACTCTGTTCAGCGCCATCGTTTCCTCTCGCCGCACCACATCGCCACGACCGTATGAACCGCAAAAACCTGCCAGTCACTTTAGGTCAGCCGCACAAGCACCGTCGATGCCGGTTTGCCTTTTCACGACATCCGGCAACCTTGCCAATCCGCGTCTACGCTCTGGCGTGGCGTGACCTGGCCACGGAGTGCCAAGGCAACTGCAGCAGCCTGAATTCACTAGCGGCCCGCCGACAACCAATCAGAAGGATGAGGACTTTATGGACGTTTACATGGGCACTGTTCTGACGTTTGCCTTCAACTATGCACCCAGCGGCTGGGCCTTGTGCAACGGTCAGATCATCGGAATCAACCAGAACCAGGCGCTGTTTGCATTGCTGGGGACGGTGTATGGAGGCAACGGCCAGCAGACATTCGGGCTGCCCAACCTGCAAAGCCGCCTGCCGATCTGCCAAGGCAACGGCCCCGGCCTGACACCGAGGGTGATGGGGGAAGTTTCCGGCGCCGAGCAAGTCACCGCCACCCTCAACAATTTGCCGAACCACACCCACACCCTCGCGGGGCTCACGGCCACCACCACCGTGCAACTGGCCAACCCGGCCAGTAACCCGGCGGGCGCGCCGACTGCGACCAACGCCTACATCGGCGCTTCGGGCACCGGGCCGGGCCTGGCGAATATTTTTTCCGACGCTCAAGGCGCATCGCCGGTACCGCTCAAAGGCGCAGCCACCACCATCAGCGGGACCATCACGCCGACCGGCAATGGCCTGCCCCTGCCGATCATGAACCCGTATCTGGTGCTCAACTTCAGCATCGCGCTGAACGGTATTTTTCCTTCGCGCAACTGACCGAACGCCGGGGGAGCCACCTCCCCCGGCACCTCACTTTGCTGGAGCGAGACCATGCTGCAATCGGTTCATAGCCAACATTTCCAGGCACTGCTGGGTCGCGTTGGCACCCTGCATCTGCCCGATGGCAGTGCGCTGCAGATCCACATCGGAGAACTCGAAGAAAAACCGCTGGCGAAAATGCGCTACAGCGAGCGCATGCCATTCTGCGTCGAATTGAGCAGCCTGGAGCCGACTGAATTCATCGACGGTTTGTGTGCCCTGGAGCTGCCGGAACTGGGGCGGGTCGAAGGGATCTTCGTCTCGCGGGTACCCGCGATGGGGCGCGACCCGGCGCTGGCTTACTTCCACGTCACCTTCAACTGACACGGCCATCGTTAAACCAACATCAAAAGCATCGTTGACCTGTAGGAGCTGCCGCAGGCTGCGATCTTTTGATCTTGAGTTTCAGTTTGAAAAAACAGGATCAAAAGATCGCAGCCTGCGGCAGCTCCCACAGGGGGTTATTGGGGGTACCAGACGAGGCGTTCGGCGGCGGGGTTGCGTTCTTCGACGGCAAAACCCAATGCCAGATAATGCCGGCGCGCGTGTGGATTACTGGTCCAGACCACCGTCGCCACCGGGCAACGAATCTGTTGCGCGGCTTTCTGCACGCCTTGCAATACGGCACGGCCGAAGCCCTGGCTGCGCGCCTGCGGGATGAACGCCAGGTACAACACGCGAATTTCATTGGCGCCGAAATCGGTGCTCAGCGCGCCGATGGCGGTGCCGAGTTTTTCCACCACGTAGTGCATGGCGTTGGGGTAGTTGTCGCCCATGCCCTGCTCTTGCACCTGAAACTGCTGGGCGACAACTTGCTGCACGTGTTCCGGCTCGCCGTCGATCCACTGCAGATCCGGCCGCGCCGTTTGATAAAGACTTTGCAAAAACGGCCCGTCGGTTGCCCGCGAGGGCCGTACCACCAATCCCTCTGCCGCCACTGCTGCGCTGTCCGTCATCCTGCTCTCCCTAAAAACCGCTTTCCCTGACGCCCAGTGCCGCCACCCGGCGCCACGCCACACCGAGCAGCGATTCGCCGCTGCCCTGCAACACCACCACGCCGCGCAACGGTTGCGTCGGGGGCGATGCCGTCGTCAATACACTCAGGCGCACGCCGTATTGCGCCTGCACCGGCTCCGCCCGCTGCTGTTGATCGCGACGCACGGCGATCGGCCCGTGGTGATCGGAGGTCAACGCCTCCTGATCGACGTAAGCCACGCCGTTGGTGTCGATTTCATTCAATTGCACGGCGAGCGCCGGGTGCATCGGGTCATCGGCGATGAAACGGCCATTGGCCCCCGGTTTAACTCGCCACAACTCGGCTTCGGCCAGATATCCGCGCAGCCTTGCGCCGTCTTCGACCACCCGCGCCAGCGCATCGCGGGTCGATAACCAGCGCCCGACCGTCATGTTCGGCAGCAGATCGCGCACGCTGCCGGCATGCGGCGCACGCAACAGCAAGCGTTCACGCTGGGCGCTCAAGCCACGGTACTCGGCCACCGCTTCTGCCAGGCGTTGCTCAACGATGCCGGCGTCCGCGGCGGTTTCACTGCGACTGGCCTGGCGGCGCATCAACAACTGCTGAATCTTGATTTCGCGGCGGACAATCGCCAGACGCGATTCGAGATCCGGCGACTCCAGCTCGATCAGCACATCGCCCTGCGCAACCTGCTGCCCATCCGTCACCTTCACCGCTTTGACCCGCGCCGCCGTCGGCGCATGCAAGGCACTGGCGCGTCCGGCCTCAAGCATCGTCGGCAGCTCCACCGAACTGCGCCACGGCACAATCAGCAGCAGCAACAGCCCGAGCAGCGCCAATGCACTGAGCAACACGCGCGGAGCGTGCGCCTGCTCGCGACGGCTCCACCACTGGCGCCACTCACGCATGATCGGCAGAAAGATGAACCACACCAGTTCCACCAGCATCAGGAAGATCCCCAACACCTTGAAGAACAGGTGATAGACCGCCAGCGCGATCCCGAAAAACAACGCCGCACGCCACAACCACGAGCCATACCCCCAGATCAGCAAACGCCGTTGCATCTTCGGCGACCAAGGCTCCGGCGCGGGTGCGCCATAGCCAAACAAAAACTCCCGCAGTCGCCAGCGACACAGGGCAAACGCGCGACCCTGCAAGTTGTCGACTTGCCAAAAATCACTGATCAGAAAATACCCGTCAAAGCGCATGAACGGATTGAGGTTGACCACCAGCGTGGTGATCCATGTCGCGCTGGCGAGCATGAACGCCGCCGTGCGGGCGGGACCGTCAGGCAACAACGACCACGCGAGCAACGCGATACACGCCAACAGCAATTCCGCGAGCACACCGCCGGCACCGATCAGCAACCGCGCGCGGCGGTCATTGACCCGCCAGGCGTCGCTGACATCGGTATAGAACATCGGCAGCAAAACCATGAATGCCACGCCCATGCTCTGCACCCGACAGCCCGCACGCTTGGCCATGAACGCATGACCGAATTCGTGGCAAAGCTTGGCGAAAAACAGCGCCACACCGAACGCCATGGCGCCGCCGAGGCTGAACAGGTGGGGAAACGTCCCGACAAAGCGTTGCCAGTCCCGCGACACCAGAAATACGCCCAACGCCAGCGTTGCCGGCAAGCCGTAACGCAGCAGACGCGGACCGAAGCGCTGCAGCCATGGCCAGGCACGATTGAGAAAAGCGTCAGGGCGCCACAGCGGAATGCGGAAAAACAAATATTGATGCAGAAGGATTTGCCACAGACTTTGCTGCTGCGCCAACGCCTTGAGCCGGTAGCTGGCGCGCTGCTGGTCATCGAGCGCGCTGATCAAATCGTGACCGCGAAGAAACTCCAGCAACTGCTCAAGCTCGCTGCCATCCAGCGGCAGGCCGGGTTCGCGATTGGCCGCGCGCAAGACCTGTTCGGCATCGCCCAACGACCAGTGGCGCAACAGGCGCATCGCCGCCGTGCCGAGTTTGAAATAACGTCCGCGCACCGGATCGGCCAGGGTCCAGCGCGGCGAACCGTCCAGGGCCGGCGCCGCGGACGACAATTGCAGGTCGGCACGCAGGCTCGGCAGGTTCATTTACAGGCCCACGCTCTGACGCAGGCCTGCCAATGGCCGACGCAGCAGATACAGCGCCAAGGGCGCGCGATCACCGAAAATCTTCGCCGTACCGCGCAGGCCGATACGCGGCGGCGCCTCGGCGAAGTTGGCGTCGAGCCGGTAAGCGAGTTGCCCGCCCGCCGTCGGTTGCGCTTCGTAAGCCGAGCGTTCCAGCGTGGCGAGATGGCGCTTCAACGGATCGCTGTCGAGAAACAGCGCCACCTCGGCACCGGGCTCAAGGGCAATCGCATCGCCCACGGCCAGTTCGATGCGCAGCTCGGCCTGGCTCGGATCGGCGACTTCCATCAGGCGCTCGCCGGTCTGTACCGGTCTGCCGGTCAAGCGTTCGGCGTCGGCGAACACCGCAATGCCGTCGCGTTCGGCGCGCACTTCGCTGCGGTTGAGCAGCTCGCGGGCGTAGTCGCGTTCGGCGCGTTTCTGTTCGGCGCGGGCGGCGAGCAAATCGACCTTGGCGCTGGATTCCGCGTCGGCAAACGAGCGCTGCGAGTTGGATTTCAATTCCGCCTCGGCCACGCCCAGCGCACGCTCGGCGACATCGGCCTGCGCCTTCAGCGTGGTGCTTTCAAAACGCACCAGCACATCACCGGTTTTCACTGTTTGATTGGGTTTGACCAGAAACTCGGCGATCACCCCGTCCAGCGGCGCCGCCGCCACGCGGCCGCCCAGCGGCACCACTTCAGCCGGGGCCAGCACCGATTGGCGCACCGGGATCAACAGCCCGAGCAACAGCACCGCGACCAGCGCCACTTGGCGTTTACGGGTCCAGCGCAACCGCCACGGTTTGCGCGGTTGCAGCGCCAGCCAGGCATGACTGTAGGTGTCGCCCAATTGCGACAGCAGAACTTGCTCGGAAGGGTTCCACGGTACGTCGCGCGCCAGCCACAAACCGCCAAACACCTGAGCGTCGCGGTCGATCAGCGGCAGCCAGAACACCTGCGCCGCCGACAGCGTGCGCCAGTCAGCCTGGATGCTGTCATTCAGCAATTCCGGGGCAATTACCCGCGCCTGCTGCAGCACACCCTGTTTGAACAACTGCGCCACGGCCTGCTCGACGAACGCCACGAACGGCGCGTTGGGCTCCACCGCACTGACCCCGGTGACCGCCTGCACCTTGCCGGCAATCAACAACGCCGCATGACGAAAGCCAAACAGCGCCTGGCCATCGTTGACCAGGCTGTAGGCCAGTTGCGAGGCGTCGCGGGCAGCGCGGGTCTGGCGTTCCAGGTCAAGAAACCTGGCGAATACCTGCTCGGCGCCGCCGCTCACCGGGGCGTTCACTTAAGCTCCGGGAAACGTGCCGTGCCGCTCATGCCGGCCAGCAAACCTTTGGCTTCGGGGAGTGTGGCGACCAGCAACAGGGTCTGACTGCCCTCATCGATTCGCGCGCCCAGGCGTTTGACGGTGGCATCAATCGGCTGGCCGGTTTCATCGGGAACGAAGCTGAAGGTCTGGCCAGGCTTGAGCCGTGCCATCCACCGTGACGGCACCAGCAAATGAATTTCGAGGGTACGGTTATCGACGACATCAAGCAGCGGTGCGCCGGCCGGCACGCTTTCATAGCGCTGCACTTTACGTTCGACCACTTGCCCGTCGAACGGCGCGACCACGCTGCAGCGCTTGACCTGCACTTGATAAACCTGGGATTGCGCCTGGGTTTCGCTGACCTTGGCCTCGGCCCGCGCCACTTCGAATCGGCCGACAGAATTGAGGGCGGCCAACTGTTTGTTGTGCGCCAGCTCTTCACCAGCACCACGACTGGCCGCCTGTGCGGCATTGAGTTGCGCCTGATAGGCCGAGCAATCGAACTTCGCCAGCGTATCGCCCTTCTTGAACGACTCGCCCTCGCTGAAGGGCAACTCGACAATCCGCCCGGAAAGCTCACTGGCCAGCGTCGCCTGATCACGCGCCCGCAACACCCCGCGCGCCTCACTGCTCACGGTGGCCGCCGCCGTCCCCGGATTATCCAGCAGCGGATCGTCTGGCCCGGGCGTTTGCGCCTGAACTGCACACGTAACTAAGGTCAATCCGACAACCCAACCACGAAAACGCTGCATAACCGCTACTCCCTGACGGATGTGCGGAGTCTACGACAGCGGGGGTTAGCGTCAAGCGAAAGGCCATCACTCTTCGGAAATGTAATGTTTCAAAAGAGAAAGCCGCTCAATGACCGTTTAAGAGATGTAGGCAGGCTCCGCTTTCCTACACGAGTTAGGAATGCTACCGATAGCGCATTGCGAATAAGGCGATAGACAGGCTACCTATGGAAGTAAACACGGGCCGAATGTACCTCTTTCTGCAACAACTTCTAATATTGGCGCCCTTAAATGGCTTGACCCTAGTCGGCATTGGTAGCCAAAACTGGCAAGCCGGTGCTGAAAATAAACCAGTGGAGTGAGCCCGCAATTATTTGGTGATTGACCTGCATGACGCACTCAATCTAGGATTGCCTTACTCAACCCCGTACGTAGCGATTCAGTTCGCTGGCAGTTGGGGATGAAAAAACCGGCTTAGGCCGGTTTTTTCGTTTCTGAGGATTTTTTGTGCGCACCGCATTTTTTGTTGATGGCTACAACCTGTTTTACGGCTTGCTCGCTGGCACACCCTATAAATGGCTGAACTTGCACAGCCTGCTGACGCATATTGCCCTCATCGAAAACCCTCAGAGCTCAATAGTCTCGATTGACTACTTCACTTCTCCAATCAAACCCCAGTTGGCAACTCGCGGCCGCGTTTCCAAGGAAGCACAAGATGCCTACATAAGGGCATTGCGAGCGAGCAAAGTCACCGTGCATTTCGGACGGCATCAATTAGAGCCAGCCAAAGCACCAAGGTTTATAGATAGGAACACCCATGCGTCACGTCAAGACAAAGTCGATATCTGGAAACTGGAAGAAAAAGAAACCGATGTGCATATAGCAATCAGCATGTATCGCACTGCAAGCCGGCAAACAATGTCCGAAGATGCAGGGCGCATTGATCAAATCATTCTGGTTTCCAGTGATACCGACATGACACCTGCTCTGAAGGCGCTCCGAACAGATTTTCCTGCCCTGATCATTGGAGTGATCCTTCCTCATCGGACCGGATCTATCCGCCCGCCCCCAGGCTCATTGAAAGACAACTCAAACTGGTTGAGACGCGTTATTTCGACTGAAGAGCTGAGACTTCATCAGTTTCCAAAACAAGTAGCCACTCACAAAAAACCAGCGATCAAACCGGATTATTGGTAGTTACTTGCGCCGGATACACCGACTCCCATCCCCCGCCCAATGCCTTGTACAACCCGACCATCGCCAGCGAAACACCGGTCGAACTCTCCACCCACTGTTCCTGCGTCGCCAGCAACGCGCCTTGCACAGTAAGAACGTTAACGAAATCGACCACGCCTTCGACGTATTGCTGTTGCGCGGTGCGCAGGGCGATCTGGTTCTGGCGTACGGCTTCGGCGAGGCTGTCGCGGCGGAGTTGGCTGGCGTTGTAAGCAGTCAGTTGATCGTCGATTTCGTGCCAGGCACGCAACACAGTCTGCTGATAAGCGACGGCGGCTTCCTGCTGTTGGGCTTCGCGCAATTGCAATACGCCGCGCAGGCGTCCGCCGTCGAACAGCGGCAGGCTGAATTGCGGGCCGATGCCGAACGCGCGCGAGCCCCACGAGCCGAAGTCACTGAGCTGCATGGCTTGCGAGCTGAGGTTGCCGGACAAGGTGATGCGCGGGTAGAAATCGCCTTTGGCGACGCCGATATTCGCTGTCGCGGCGTGCAGGCGCGACTCGGCCTGACGGATGTCCGGACGGCGTTCGGCCAGTTGCGACGGCAGACCGATGGCTACTTGCAGTGGCGACTGCGGCACGGCAGCGTCTGTGGATAACTCTTTGGCCAAGGCTTGCGGTGGTTCGCCCATCAACAGGCTGATCGCGTTGATCAGTTGCGATTGGCGTTGCTCCAGCGCCGGTAAGCGCGATTCGATGGCAGCCACTTGCGCGGCGGCTTCGGCGACGTCCAGATCAGTCGCGACACCATCGGCCAGACGCAGCTGCGAGAGGTTCAGGCTGTGTCGGGCGACGTCGAGGTTTTGCTCGGTGACGGCGCGGGTGTTTTGCACGCCGCGCAGTTGAATGTAGTTTTGCGCGGTGTCGGCGAGCACGGCCAGCAGCACACCGCGACGGTCGTTTTCGGCGACTTCGAGGTTGGCGTCGGCGGCTTCGGTTTCGCGGCGTACGCGGCCCCAGAAATCCAGCTCCCACGAGGCGGAGAAACCGGCGTCCCACAGGTTGAAAGCGGAATCACCGTCAAGTCCCGACGGATCGCTCAGGCCTTTGCCGCTGTTGCGTTCGCGGCCGTAACTGCCGGTGGCGGCGGTGTTCGGGTAGCGATCGGCACTGATGACCTGGCGGGCAGCGCGGCTTTGTTGCAGACGGCTGCTGGCCAGTTGCAGGTCGAGGTTGCTGCGCACCGCGCGCTGGGTCAGCGCGGAAAGTTGCGGGTCGTGGAAGACTTCCCACCAGCGTTCGTTGAGGGGTTCGCTGACGGCTTGGCTCGGGGCGGATTTGGCGGGTTTGGCCCAGTCGCTGATTTGTGTGGCTCGGGGTTTTTGGAAGTCTGGGCCTACGGTGCAGGCGGTGAGACTGGCCATAAGCAAGGCACTTAGAGTGAGTTGCTGCAACTGGCCTCTTCGCGAGCAGGCTCGCTCCCACATTTTGGATTGCGTTTCCCATGTGGGAGCGGGCTTGCTCGCGAAGGCGTCGGCGCGGTCAACACGGCTCATCGCTGGGTCACCTCACGCACAGACTTCGCCGAACTCGCAGTATCAATCCGCGCCTCCACCGACATGCCCACCCGCAAGCGCTCGGCCAACGGCTGGCCCAGTTCGAGGATGATCTTCACCGGAATCCGCTGCACAACCTTGGTGAAGTTGCCCGTGGCGTTATCCGGCTTCACCGCTGCAAACGTCACACCCGTGGCCGGCGCAATACTTTCGACGCGACCGCTCAAGGCTTCACCGCCCAGGCTGTCGACACGCACCTGCACGGCTTGCCCCGGCTGCACATCCGTCAACTGTGTTTCTTGAAAATTCGCCACCACATACGCCTGCTGCAACGGCACCACCGCCAGCAATTTGCTGCCCGGCGTTACATAGGCGCCGACGCGTACGGCACGCTCGCCGATCATGCCGTCCTGCGGCGCGGTAATGCGCGTATAGGAAAGCTCGAAACTGGCAATTTCCAGCGCTGCTTGCGCGTGTTTCAGACTGCCTTCGGCGGCATCACGCTGTGCGGCAAGAATGTCGACTTGCTTGCGCTCCGCCGCCAGTTTCGCGGTGGCGGTGTCGAGGTGCGCCGTCGCTTGATCGATGCGCGTGCGCGCCTGTTGCGCGTTCTGCACCGTGCCGGCACCGACGCCAGCCAGATGGTTGTAGCGATTCAATTCCTGCTGGGCAAAGGCCATTTCTGCCTTGGCCGACACCACCGACGCCTGCGCCTGAGCGATCACCGAGGTCTGCCGTTCCAGCGTCGCCTTGGCGTTCTGCAACTGCGCCCGCGCCACCAGTGTCTGCGCGTCCGCCGCTTCGGCGGACGCACGCAAATCGCGATCATCAATCAGCGCCAGCAACTGCCCGGCCTTGACGCGCTGGTTGTCTTCGACCAGCACTTCTTTGATAAACCCGGCCACACGCGGCACCACCAGGGTGTAGTCGGCGGAGACGAACGCGTCGTTGGTATTTTGCTGGGTGCGTTTACCAAACAGGCCCGGCATCGCCAGATACACCAACACGCCCACGGCCAGCGCGGCGGCCACGGCCACGGCGAGTTTTTGCTTTGCTTGAGTCGTCATAAAAACCTTCATTGTTCAGTGCAGCAATCAGGTCGGCGCGCGCGGTGGAAAAATCCGCGTCGGCAGCCAGAAAATCAGCAGGATCAGCATCACCGCGACGCCAGCCATGCACACATAGAGATCGGAAGAAGTCAGCACCACGGCTTGTTCGTGCAGACGATGGGCGAGGCCCGGATCGCTGCGATCGGCCAGCGGCGAATTGCCGAGGCTGTCGATCAACATGTTCGAATGGAAATGCAGACGCGACGTGGTCAGCGCTTCGATCACCCCGGTGGCGACCACGGCCGACAGGCCTTTCACCGTGTTGAACCACGCCGACGCGAACGGCCCTTCCAGCGGCGAAATGCTCCCGGTCGAGAGCATCAACAACGGCAACACCGCCATCGGCTGACCGAAAATCTGCAGCCATTGCAGGACATAAAAGTCGTCGCGAATCCACGCCGACGTCAGTTGCGAACCACCGAGGCACGACAGCGCCAACATGCTCAAACCGATCCCGAGCACCCAGCGACAATCGACCCAACGCAGGTTGCACAGCGCCGCCACCAGCGGCAGCGCGATCAACTGCGGCAACGCGGCGAGCAGCATGATCGGCGCGGTTTGCACCGGGCGATAACCCTGCACCTGTGCCAGATAGCTCGACGGAATCAACACCACCGCCAGCAAAATCACCAACACACCGGCCAAAGTCATCAGGGCGAATGACAGGTTGCGAATACCGAGCATCTGCAATTTGAAAAACGGAATCGGCTGCGACCATTCATTGATCAAAAACGCTACCAGCAGCAGCGAACCAGCGCCGAGCAAGCCGCAGATCAGGCTTGACTCGAACCAGTCCAGTCGATTGCCCTGCAGCAAACCGATCACCAACATGCAGATCGCCGGAAAACCCAGCAGCAAGCCTTTCCAGTTAAATGTCTTGAGGCGCTCCAGCCGCAGCGGATCCTGCGGAATGCCGTAAGCCACCATCGCCATGGCGATCAGGCACGGCACGATGATTTGCCAGAACGTCCATTGCCAGCCGACGTATTCCGTCCACAAACCGGCGAGCGGCGTACCGAGGCCGGGGCCGAAAGTCGCGGTCAGCGCGTAACCGGCCAGACCGTAGAGTTTGATATTTGCGGGCAAGAAGCGCAGGGCCACGGTCATCAGCATCGGCGGCAGCGCACCGCCGGCCAGGCCTTGCAGAATGCGCATCAGCAGCAGGCTTTCGTAATTCGGCGCGAACGGACAGAGCACGCCGAGCACGGTGAACAGGGCGATCGCGCAGAGGGTGAAACGGCGCAGCGAGAAGGTCACCGAGCACCACGGCGCAAACGCCATGGCCGCGACCGAGGTGGCGGTGTAACTGGCGACCAGCCAGGTGCCTTCGTCGTAACCGATGTGCAGCGCGCCACGGATGTCGGCGAGGGCGACCTTGGTGACCATCTCGTTGAGGCCCGACACCAGCACCGCCAGCAGCACGCCGACCAGACCGGTGATGATCCGCGCCCCGAACACCGGAGGCGCGGCCGCCGTCGCCGGGCTGGCCGCAGCGAGGGGCGCCGAGACCGTCAGGGATGTCATGAATGAAAACTCCGGGGGGTGGGAAATACCGGAGCATTTTAGTGGGGCTTATCGCTGACGAAAATTGACTTATTGGCAGGTTATAAGTGCGCCAGACACAATGATTGAAAGCAAAAGATCGCAGCCTTCGGCAGCTCCTACAGGGATTGCATTCCAATGTAGGAGCTGCCGAAGGCTGCGATCTTTTGACCTGTTGTTAAGGTTGAGCCGCTAACCAAGTCTCGTCGCAGCAGGTTTTCAGCGTTTCCCGCAACCAGCGGTGCGCCGGATCCTTGTCGAAACGCGGATGCCAGGCTTGTGTCAGCATCAAGGTCGGCAGCGGAATCGGCAGGTCGAACGAGCGCAGTTTCAAACCCAATCGCCGCACGCTGAGCAGCGCTTCCTTGGGCACCGGCAGGATCAAATCCGAGTCCGGCAAGGCAAACATCGCCGCATGGAAACTCGGCGCAATCACCGCCACCCGCCGCTCCAGCCCCAACGCGTTCAACGCCGTATCAATCGGGCCCCGAGCGATACCACGGCGCGACATGCTGATATGGGAAAACCCGGCGTAGCGTTCAGCGGTTATCTCACCGTCAAGCAGCGGATGATCTTCACGAACCAGACCGACGAAGTGCGTGGAGAACAGATTCTGCACTTTCACTTCAGGGCTGACCGGCCGGGTGTTGCTGACGCTAAGATCGATCCGTCCTTCGCGCAACGCTTCATCATCGCCATCGCCCTCAGGGACAAAACGCAGCTCGCAGTGCGGCGCTTGTTGGTCGAGGGTGTCGAACAGCTTGCCGCCGTAGACGCCGATGAAAAAGTCATTGGCGCGAATGCTGAAGCGTCGGCGCAGCGTGCCCAATTCCACCGTGTCAGCGGAGCGGAACAGCAGCGCGGCTTGTTCGACGACGTCGCGCACCTGCTCACGTAATTCCAGTGCTTTGGGGGTTGGCACCAGGCCACGGCCGGCGCGCACGAGGATCGGATCACCGATGGCTTCGCGGATGCGCGTGAGGGTGCGGCTCATCGCGGCGGGGCTGAGGTTCATCCGCCGCGCGGCGCCGACCACACTGCCCTCGTCGAGCAAAGCGTCGAGGGCGACCAGAAGGTTCATGTCCGGAAGCTGCATGGCGAGCACTCGTGGCGGATCAGGATTGATCTGCGTGCAATCCTAGCAGATCAAAAGATCGCAGCCTTCGGCAGCTCCTACATTGAATGCGATCCCCTGTAGGAGCTGCCGAAGGCTGCGATCTTTTCAAGTCAGCGCTGCATACCCCAGCGCTTCACAGTCACCCGCTCCAGCGTGTCAAACACCAGATTCTCCACCAGCAAGCCAATCAGAATCACCACCGCCAACCCGGCAAACACCTTGTCGGTGTACAGCTCATTTCGATTCTGAAAGATGTACCAGCCCAAACCACCCTTGCCACTGGTCGCACCGAACACCAATTCCGCCGCGATCAACGTGCGCCAGGCAAACGCCCAGCCAATCTTCAGCCCGGCGAGAATCGACGGCAGCGCCGCCGGAATAAGGATGAACAACACCAGCCGCAAACCCTTCAAACCGTAATTACGCCCAGCCATGCGCAGCGTCTCGGACACCCCGAGAAACCCCGCATAAGTATTCAGCGCCAACGCCCACAACACCGAATGCACCAGCACAAAAATCAGGCTGTTCTGCCCCAACCCAAACCACAGCAACGCCAATGGCAGCAGGGCAATCGCCGGCAACGGGTTAAACATCGAGGTCAGTGTACTCAGCAGATCGCGCCCAAACTGGGTCGACACCGCCAGTGTCGTCAGGGCAAACGCCAGAACGATGCCGATCAGATAACCCTTGAGCAGCACCACCAAGGATATCCACACCTTGCTCAACAACTCGCCGCTGAGCAGGCCGTCGTACAACGCATGGCTGGTCTGCAGAAAACTCGGCAGCAACAGATCGTTGTTTTGCACCCGCGCGACGATTTCCCAAAGCACCGCGAGCAATATCAGGATCAGGCTTTTGCGCAGCCAACCCTGTTGCCACAGCCGCGTACCGAGGGACAGTTCGCGCTCGACCGGCACTTCCGTCAGTGGCTCTAATACAATTTCGAATTCTTCACGCACAGATGATGACTGGCTCATCGGGTTGATCCTCCTGGCCGCTCAATAGGCGATGCGAATGTCGTTGAAGTCGTGGTCACGTTCGGTTTCCGGCGACTGGCCTTCGTCGAACAGCAGACGATGAATGCGCCGCGCCGATTCCTGAAACGCCACGCCACCGAGGCTGTGCAGATCGTATTGATGGCTGTGCACTTCGGCGCGCACCCGCCCCGGATGTGGCGACAGCAACAAAATGCGATTGCCGACCACCAGCGCCTCTTCAATCGAGTGCGTGACGAACAACAAGGTGAAGCGCACTTCTTCCCAGAGCAGCAGCAATTCTTCCTGCATCTTGCGGCGGGTCAGCGCATCCAGCGCGGCGAACGGTTCGTCCATCAAGAGGATTTTCGGCTGCATCGCCAACGCCCGGGCAATCGCCACGCGCGCTTTCATGCCGCCGGACAACGTGTGCGGATAGGCATCGGCGAACGCCGCCAGTCCGACCTTCTCCAGATAGTGCAACGCGCGCTCTTCGGCCTCTTTTTTCTTCAGCGTGCGCGACGCCAGCAGCGGAAACATCACGTTCTGTTTGACGGTTTTCCACGGCGGCAGTTGATCGAATTCCTGAAACACCACAATCCGGTCTGGCCCCGGCGCGTCGACGCGCTGGCCTTGCAGACGGATTTCGCCTTCGCACGGTTGAATAAAACCGGCGACCGCTTTAAGCAAAGTGGATTTGCCGCAACCGGACGGGCCGAGCAGCACGTAGCGATCGGCCGGGTCGATTTCAAAACTGACCTGGTGCGTGGCGCGCACCACACGTTGCGGCGTGCGGTATTCGAGGCTGACATGATCGACCGCCAACAGCGCTTCGCGGTTGACGATCAGGTTGCTGGCCGCGTGGCCTTGCAAAGGGGCGTTCATCTCGGTCAGCTCCCTTGCAGCGGTTTGGCGTCCTGGAAGAAATAGTCCTTCCACGATTCAGGTTTGTTTTTGATCGCGCCGACGCGGTAGAGGAATTCGGCCAGTGGATAAGTATTTTTCGGCGTCACGCTGAATTCGAACTGCGGGTTGTCGATGATTTTCAGCAACGCGGCGCGGTCGATTTTCGCTTTGGTCACGCGGATATAAGTGTCGGCCGCTGCGCCCTTATCGTTCTGCGCAAATTGCGCCGCTTCGGTCAGTGCTTCAACGAAGGCTTTGTAGGTTTTCGGGTTTTCCTCGCGGAATTTCTCGGTGGCGAACAGCACCGTCGGCGAGTTCGGGCCGAGCACGTCATAAGAATTGAGCACGACGTGAACGTTAGGATTTTCCAGCGCCTGATCCTGGAACGGCGGATTGGAGAAATGCCCGGTCAGCTCGGTGCCGCCGGCGATCAACGCAGCCGTGGCGTCCGGGTGCGGAACGGCGATGGTGTATTTGTCGAGGCGATTGAACTCCTTGTCGCCCCACTGCTTGGCCGCCGCGTACTGCAGGAAGCGCGACTGTACCGACACGCCAACCGCTGGCACTGCGATGCGATCCTTCTCGGTGAAATCGGCGATGGTTTTAACCTTCGGATTGTTGCTCACCAAGTAGTAAGGAAAGTTGCCCAGCGAGGCGACGGCTTTGACGTTTTGCTTGCCGTGGGTGCGATCCCAAATGGTCAGCAGCGGCCCGACGCCGGCACCGGCAATGTCGATGGAACCGGACAACAGCGCATCGTTGACCGCGGCGCCGCCCGAGAGCTGCGTCCAGTCGACCTTGATGTCGATGCCTTCCTGCTTGCCGTACTTCTCAATCAGGCCCTGATCGCGCACCACGTTGAGCAATAAATAGACGATGCCGAACTGTTCGGCGATGCGAATTTCACCTTCGGCGTGGGCCACGGTCGGTGCGACCAGGCTGCCGGCAATCAGGCTGAAACCGAGGCCGATGGCGGCGGCCAGCGGGGCAAATGGAAGTCGTTTGGACATGATCGAATCTCCGGCAAATCAGAAAGGCGCGTCGCCCTGAATGGTCGTGCGATACAGCTTGCGGCGCAGGTGCGCGGGGCAGCCGGCGGCGAGGTGAATCAGCGAACGGTTGTCCCAGAACACCAGGTCGTGGGGCTGCCACTGATGGCGGTAGATGTTTTGCGGCAACACGCTGTGGGCGTAGAGCTCGCTCAGCAGTTGCTGGCTCTCGTCGTCCGGCAGACCAACGATGCGCGTGGTGAAACCTTCGCTGACGAACAGCGCTTTGCGGCCGTTTTCCGGGTGCGTGCGCACCACCGGGTGCACCACTTCCGCGACCTGAGCGAGTTGCTCCGGGGTCAGCGTCGGGCGCCAGTTGCCTTCGAATTTGGTTTCGCTGTAACGTGCGGTGTAGGAATGCGCAGCGCTGCGCCCTTCGACTGCTTTACGCAGCTCAGCGGGCAGGTTGTCCCAGGCTTTGTGCATGTCGGCGAACAAGGTGTCGCCGCCCTCGGAAGGCAGCTCTTGCGCATGCAACATCGAGCCAAGGCTCGGCAGCTCTTTATAGGAAAGGTCGGAGTGCCAGAATTTGCCGGCGTCGCCGAGGCCGATGTTTTGGCCGTTTTCGACGATGTTGGAAACGATGAGAATTTCCGGGTGATTGGCCAGCAGGAACTGCTTGAGCACGTGGATCTGCAACACACCGAAGCGGCGGCTGAAGTCGATCTGCTGTTGCGGGGTGATTTGCTGATCGCGGAATACCACGACGTGGTGGTCGAGGTGCGCGCGATGGATGCGCGTAAAGTCTTGATCATTGATCGGCCGGGTGAGGTCGAGGCCAATGATCTCAGCGCCAACGGCACCGCTGAACGGGCGAATTTCGAAGGTTTGCGGCGCGGCGCTCGCGGCGCTTGGGGTAGCAGTAGCTGCGGACATCTTTCAATCTCCCACGCACGGCGCGCTCACGGGCGCGCTCGTCGATCAGACACTCACGCTGGATTGCGTGTCGGTTCAGGTCGTGCGGCGCGCCGATTGGTCGGCAGGTACGCAGGGGAGTGACTTTATAGCTATAAGAATCTGAAATTAAATACCGTTAATGAATAACGATATGGCAAATGGTGAGGAATGGACTGGGTGGTGAGTGACGGTTTTTGTCACTTGCTGACAGAGATGTGGCGTTTCGGCTGACGCTATCGCGAGCAGGCTCACTCCTACAGGGATCGCATTCCATCTGGAGAAATGCGATTCCTGTAGGAGTGAGCCTGCTCGCGATGAGGCCAGCGAAGCCACTATAGAATCAACGCTCGTGTAGTGCCTCAGCCCGCGCGCGGATGATCGGCTTGAGCAGGTAGCTCAACACCGATTTCTTGCCGGTAATGATATCCACCGACGCGACCATCCCGGGAATGATCAGCAACGGCTTGTCATCCGTACCCAGATGACTGCGCTCCGTACGCACCTTGATCACGTAATACGTGGTCTTCTTGTCTTCATCGGTAATGGTGTCGGCACCGATCTGCTCAAGCTTGGCCTTCAGGCCACCATAAATGGTGTAGTCGTACGCGGTGAATTTCACCGTGGCTTCCTGGCCCGGATGCAGGAACGCGATGTCCTGCGGGCGGATTTTTGCTTCGACCAGCAAGGTGTCGTCCAGCGGCACAATCTCCACCAAATCGCTGCCCGGCTGGATCACGCCGCCGATGGTGTTGACCAGCAACTTGTTGACGATGCCCCGCACGGGCGAGGTGACCAGCGTACGACTGACGCGATCTTCCAGCGCCTTGCCGGTAGCGCTGGCCTTGTTCAGGTCGGTACGCGCCTCGTTGAGTTGGGTCAGCGCTTCACTGCGGAATTTGCCGCGCGTCTCGTCGATCTTGCGCTGCACTTCCTTGATCGCCGATTCGGCACGCGGAATCGCCAAAGTTGTGGCATCGAGCTGACCACGGGTTTCCACCTCGGCACGCTTGAGACGCAAGACCTCAACCGGCGAAACTGCGCCCTGCGCCACCAACGGCTCGGACATGTTGATTTCCTGACGCTGCAAGCCGAGTTGCTGGCGGTATTGGCCCTGCTTGGAGCCGAATTCGCGCAGCTCTTGCTGACGCTGAATCAACTGTTCCTGCAAACCGCCGATCTCGTCGTGCAGTTGCTGGCGACGGCTGATATATAGCGACTCTTCGCTTTTTGCCTGACCCGGCACGGCTTTCAGCACGTCCTCGGGGAAATTCAGCGGACGGTCATCGACTTCGGCGCTCAGACGCTCCACGCGCAGCAGCATCGACAGACGATCGGCCTCGGTTTCGCCGACGTTGGAGGCAAATCGCGTGTCGTCGAGACGAATCAGCGGTGCGCCGGCCTCAACGATCTGGCCTTCCTTGACGAACAGTTCGGAGACGATCCCGCCCTCAAGGTTCTGGATTTTCTGGATCTTCGACGACGGAATCGCCTTGCCGTCGCCCTTGGTCACTTCGTCGATCACGGCGAAATTGGCCCAGAGCATAAGAAAAACGAAGAAGCCGATGATCGCCCAAATGGTCAGGCGCACGACGCGCGGGGCGTCCTCGATCAGCGCCTTGTTGACCTCCGGCAGCGGCTGGCCCTGCAACGATGCCGAGCCCTTGAAGTAGCGACGGATCGAATCCTTGACACCCGACTTAAGCAACACTGATCTGCCCCTTCTTCAACGCTTCCATCACGGCGGCTTTCGGGCCATCGGCGAGAATCTGACCACGGTCGACCACCAACAGGCGATCGACCAGCGACAACAGTGAAGCCCGGTGCGTGACCAGTATCACGGTCTTGTTTTCAATCACTGCCGCGAGGCGTTGCTTGAGGCGTTCTTCGCCGGTGTTGTCCATCGCGCTGGTGGGTTCATCCATCAGCAGAATCGGCGGATTGAGCAACAGCGCGCGGGCCAGCGCGACGTTCTGCCGTTGGCCACCGGAGAGGTTCTGCCCGCGCTCGCCGACTTGCAGCTCGTAGCCTTGCGGGTGCAGACGCGCGAATTCGTGGACGCCGGCCAGTTCGGCGGCTTGCAGCACCAGTTCGTCTTCTACATAACGCGCACCGGAAACGAGGTTGTCACGCAGGGTGCCGGCCAGCAGTTGGATGTCTTGCGGCACGTAGCCGATGTTGTAGCGCAGCTCGCTGACGTCGATCTGGCGAATGTCCACACCGTCGACCAGCAAGGCGCCATCGTCCGGCTGATAGAGGCCAACCAGCAGTTTGGCCAGGGAGCTTTTGCCCGAGCCACTGCGACCGATGATGCCGATTTTTTCGCCGGGACGGATCACCAGGTTGATGTTCTTCAGCGCCGGGTTCTGTTGTTCCGGGTAGGTGAAGTTGAGCTGGCGGCACTCGATGGCGCCTTGCAAAACCTTGCGGCTCAGCGGGCGCTCTTCGAAGTTGCGCTCTTGCGGCAGCTCCATCATTTGATCGACCGAGGTCATGGTCACCCGCGCCTGTTGATAGCGGGTCAGCAGACCGGACAGCGAGGCCAGCGGGCTCAGCGCGCGACCGCTGAGCATGTAGCAAGCGATCAGACCGCCCATGCTCAGGTGCCCGTCGATGATCTGGTACACGCCGAAGACGATCATGATCACCCCGGCCAGTTGCTGGATCAGCAGGGTGATGTTCATCGCCAGGCCGGAAAGCATTTTCACCCGCAGTTCGAGGCGGCTGAGGGTGCCGATGGTCTGTTCCCACTGGTACTGGCGTTCGCTTTCGGCGTTGTTGACCTTCACCGCGTCGAGACCGGCGAGGGTTTCGATCAGGCTCGACTGACGCTCGGCGCCAAGGGCCATGGTGCGTTCCATGGTGGCCACCAGCGGCTTCTGCAAGGCGTAGCCGATCAGTAAAGCAATCGGGAACGCCAGCACCGGAATCCACACCAGATGCCCGCCAAGAATGGCGATGACGATGAAGATCAGGATGGTGAACGGCAGGTCGATCAGGCTGGTCAGCGTCAGCGAAGCGAGGAAATCGCGCAGGCTCTGAAACTCGTGAATGTTCTGCGCAAAGCTGCCGACTCGCGCCGGGCGATATTTCATCGACATGCCGACGATGCGCTCGAACAGCGTCGCCGAGATGATCAGGTCGGTTTTCTTGCCGGCCAGATCCAGGCACAAACTGCGCAGGCTCTTGAGGATCAGGTCGAACAGGTAAGCGCCGGTAATCCCGAGGGCCAAGACCCACAGGGTCGCTTCGGCCTGGTTCGGCACCACGCGGTCGTAGACGTTCATCACAAACAGCGGCGCGGCCATTGCAATGATGTTGATCAGGAAACTCGCGGCAATCGCATCGGCATACAGCCAGCGCGAACGCTTGAGAGTGTCGCGGAACCACGAGCGCGCGCGCGGAATCAGCGTGCCGTGGTTAACGTCGAATTTGTGTTGCGGCTGGGCGAAGAAGACTTTGCCGGTGTAATCGTCGGCGAGCAGTTCGCGGCTGACCACGGACTCGCCGCCGTCGCTTTCGCTGAGCAGCACCCGCGCTTCGTCGTCACCTTGCCAGCCCAACAGGACGGCGCTGCGGCCATCCTTGAGCAGCAACAGCGCGGGCATGGCGATCGCCGGAATTTCTTCCAGTTTGCGCTGCAACACCCGCCCTTGCAGGCCGGCGCGAGCCGCCGCGCGGGGCAGCAACTCGACACTCAAACGTTGTTTGGGCAGCGGCAGGCCGGTGGTCAGCATCGCCGCGCTGGCAGGCTTCTGATGGAGCATGCAAAGGGCGAGCAGACCGTCCAGTAACGGATCGTCGTGCAACGCGCGTGGATCATGACTGAGATGAACTCGACTGACTTCTGATTCCACGCTCGACACTCTTTAACAGTTGAAAGGGATAACTCAATTCATCCCAGGCAGCTGAACCTTGGGCTTCACGTCGTTCTGCACAACGGATGCCAACGGCGCGACCACTCCCTGGCTTCTGAGCAACTCGCCCATGGTCGCCTTGATTCGGTACTGAGTAAATAACTGAATGTTTTTGATTTCAGCCAGACGCCGCGATGCGGTGAACAGCTCGTTTTCGCTGTCGAGCAAATCGAGCAGGGTGCGTTCGCCGAGGCTGAATTGACGCTGATAAGCAGTGCGCACGGCGGTGCTGTGATCAACGTATTGCTGCGCGATCGGCACCTGCGCGTTGGCGTTGTTCAAAGCGTTCCAGGCCAGGCCCAGCTCTTCGTTCAACTGACGCAGGGCGTTGTTGCGGATGTCCAACGCCTGGTTCGACAGGTACGACTTCGATTCCAGATCAGCCTTGTTACTGCCACCGGAATAGAGGTTGAAGCGCATGCGCAGCATGGCTTGCCACTCGTTGTTGTGACCGTTCTGGCCATCGATATCGTTGTCGGCGGTGCGGCCCAGTTCAGCGTCGAAACGCGGGTAGAAGGTCGACTTGGCGGTCTCGTACTGCTTCTCGGCAGCGGCGATGTCGGACTCGGCCGAACGCAGGATCGGGCTGTTTTCGACCATCTGCGTGCGCGCTTCATTGAGGTTGGCCGGCATCATCGCGATGAACGGCGCCGGGCGCTCCAGCTGATCCGGCATCTGGCCGACGGCGCTGAGGAAGTTGGTTTCCGAGTCGGCGAGGTTGGTCTGCTCGGTGATCAGGTTGTTGCGGGCCTGAGCCATACGCGCTTCAGCCTGATCAAGGTCGGCGCCGCTGCCGACGCCGCGCTGGGTGCGCAACTGGATCTGGTCGTAGATACGCTGGTGGCTCTTGAGGTTTTCTTCGGCCAGACGCACGAACTCGCGACGGGTCAGCACGTCCAAATAAACCTGGGCGACGGTTAACGCGGTGCGCTCGGAGGTGCCGAGCAACGAGTAAGCGCGGGAGTTAACGGTGGCTTGTTGACGCCCGACTTCGCTGGAAGTGGCAAAACCGTCAAAAACCATTTGCGAGAGACGTAAACTTGACTCGCTGCGGTTCAGGGTTTCGTAGTGGTTACCGGAATCGGCGCGCGTGGTCACGCTGTCGGTGCCCTCACGGCCATAACCACCCAGCAGATCGACCTTCGGCAGGTATCCACCTTTCGCTGCTCTTAATTGATAATCCGCCGCCAAACGACTGTTGACCCCTGCCTGGATCTCCGGATGGACATCCAATGCCTGCTGCATGGCTTCTGGTAAGGATTGTGCTTGTACAAAAGAGGCGGCGAGAGCGAAGGGTACGGCGAAAAGCAGGGGCGAACGCATGGTAGGAATTTCCCAGAACTTCTTGTCTTGAATCACAGCAAAAACGGGGCGCTGCGTCGGATGATGGCAACCAGATTGACCGTATGTCGGAAAGTTCAAAACAGGAACTGGATCACACGCTGAAGGACGGGTCGCCGCGGAAATATCAATGTGACATTACTGGGGCGATTGTTTAGGATGGCACCCAGAAGGTCAATAGTTTGGCATAAAGTTAATAGCGAAAGAGTCTAGCCAAATAATTGACGATTAGACGCGTCAAACTTGCTACGCAAAATTTAAAAGTACGTCCAGACTGAATCGGCGCCCATGCCATCAGGTCCATGGAAGTCAACTGAACGTGACACCCGGAGAGTCTTCAATGAGCAGTGTTGTTGCCATCGTCAAAAGCATTGTTGGTCAGGTATTCGTGGTGTCACCAGAGGGCGTGCGTCGCGTACTCGTTGAAGGCGATCGCCTGTTTGTCGGCGACCAGATCGACACCGGCCTCTCCGGCGCCGTGTCGCTTGAATTGGCAGATGGCCGCACCCTCGATCTGGGTCGCGAAACGCAGTGGAGCGCCAACGTGCCCGACTCCAGCACTGACCTTGCCGAAGCCACCGCGCAGGCAGCGCCTTCTGTAGAAGAATTGCAGCAAGCCATCGCCGCCGGTGTCGACCCGACGACCGCCCTCGACGCCACCGCTGCCGGCCCAAGCGCCGCAGGCACTGGCGGTGCTGCCGGTGGTGGCCACAGTTTCGTGATGCTCGACGCCACCGCTGGCCGCGTTGACCCGACGATTGGCTTCCCGACCGCAGGCATCAACGCTGCCGGGCAGACCACGCAAGACATCACCGGCGGGCAGACCACCGACACCACCACGAATGCCCTGCGCGATTCGACCCTGAGCGTCAGCGCCACACCGACCATCACCGAAGCCGGTGGCGTGCTGGTGTACACCGCGACCCTGACTCAGGCGCCGCTGACCGACCTGACCATCACCCTGTCCAACGGCGCGGTGATTGTGGTTCCGGCCGGTTCCACCACGGGCACCGTCAACGTGCCGCTGGCGCCGAACGACACTGTTTATAACGACTCGACCCAGATCGACGTGACCGTCACCGGCACCACCGGCGGCAACGGCATCACCGTAGCCCCGCCGACCGTCCCGGCCACGACCCAGGTCACCGACACCATCGACACCACCACCGTCACTTTGACGGCGGGCACGAATGTCACCGAAGGCGGCCAGATCACCTACACCGCGACCCTGACCAACCCGGCGCAAACGCCGGTGACCGTCACCCTGTCGAACGGCTCGACCATCACCATTGGCGCGGGCCAGACCACCGGCACCGTCAACGTGCCAACGCCGCCGAACGACGTCTATAACAACGGCAGCACCGTCACCACGACCATCACTGGTGCCACCGGTGGCAACTTCGAAAATCTGGTGCCAAACCCGACGCCAGCGACCACCACCATTACCGATTCGGTGGACACCACCACGGTCACTCTGACCGCTGGCTCGACCGTCACCGAAGGCGGTCAGATCACTTACACCGCGACCCTGACCAACCCGGCGCAGACGCCGGTGACCGTCACTCTGTCGAACGGCTCGACAATCACCATCGAAGCCGGCCAGACCTCGGGCGTCGTCAACGTGCCGACCCCAGCCAATGACGTCTATAACAACGGCAGCACTGTCAGCACCACGATTACCGGCACCACCGGTGGCAACTTCGAAAATCTGGTGCCGAACCCGACGCCAGCGACCACCACCATTACCGATTCGGTGGACACCACCACGGTCACGCTGACCGCTGGCTCGACCGTCACTGAAGGCGGTCAGATCACCTACACCGCGACCCTGACCAACCCGGCGCAGACGCCGGTGACCGTCACTCTGTCGAACGGCTCGACCATTACCATCGAAGCCGGCCAGACCACTGGCGTCGTCAACGTGCCGACAGCGGCCAATGACGTCTACAACAACGGCAGCACCGTCACCACCACCATCACTGGTGCCACCGGTGGCAACTTCGAAAATCTGGTGCCAAACCCGACGCCGGCAGTGACCACCATCACCGATTCGATCGACACCACCACGGTCACGCTGACCGCTGGCTCGACCGTCACCGAAGGCGGTCAGATCACTTACACCGCGACCCTGACCAACCCGGCGCAGACGCCGGTGACCGTCACCCTGTCGAACGGCTCGACCATCACCATCGAAGCCGGCCAGACCACTGGCGTCGTCAACGTGCCGACCCCAGCCAATGACGTCTACAACAACGGCAGCACTGTCAGCACCACGATTACCGGCACCACCGGTGGCAACTTCGAAAATCTGGTGCCGAACCCGACGCCGGCAGTAACCACCATCACCGATTCGATCGACACCACCAACGTCAGCCTCACCGCCACCGGCACCGTCGTTGAAGGTGGCCAGATCACCTACACCGCGACCCTGACCAACGCCGCGCAAACCCCGGTGACGATCACCCTGTCGAACGGTTCGACCATCACCATTGAAGCCGGCAAAACCACCGGCACCGTCAACGTGCCGACAGCGGCCAATGACGTCTACAACAATGGCAGCACTGTCAGCACCACGATCACTGGTGCAACCGGCGGCAACTTCGAAAACCTGGTGCCAAATCCGACGCCAGCAGTAACCACCATCACTGATTCGGTCGACACCACCAACGTCAGCCTCACCGCCACCGGCACCGTCGTTGAAGGTGGCCAGATCACCTACACCGCGACCCTGACCAACGCCGCGCAAACCCCGGTGACGATCACCCTGTCGAACGGTTCGACCATCACCATTGAAGCCGGCAAAACCACCGGCAGCGTCAACGTGCCGACAGCGGCCAACGACGTCTACAACAATGGCAGCACGGTCAGCACCACGATTACCGGCGCTACCGGTGGCAACTTCGAAAACCTGGTGCCGAACACCACGCCAGCGACCACCACGATTACCGATTCGATCGACACCACCAATCTGTCGCTGTCCGCGACCGGCACCGTTGCTGAAGGCGGCTCGATCGTTTACACCGCAACCCTGACCAATCCGGCCGGCACGCCGGTCACCGTGACCCTGAGCAACGGCTCGGTGATCACCATCGACGCCGGCAAGACCACCGGCACCGTGACCGTCGCGGCACCGGCGGATGACGTTTATAAAGACGCCGGCCAAGTCGAAGTCAGCATCAATAACGTCACTGGCGGCAATTTCGAGAACCTGGTGCCGAGCACCGTTCCGGCCGTCACCGAAGTGACCGACACCGTCGACACCTCGACCGTGAAACTGACGGCTGACACCTCGGTGGCTGAAGGCGGCACCCTCACTTACACCGCGACCGTTGGCGCGCCAGTCACCGGCTCGCCGGTTGTCGTGACCTTGGCCAACGGCCAGAACATCACCATCGCGGTCGGCCAAACCACCGGCACCGTGACCACCACCGCGCCGAACGACGCGCTGGCCGGCAACGCGCCGCTGAGCAACTCGATCACCAATGTCAGCGGTGGCAATTACGAAAATCTGGTCGCCGACAAAACTCCGGTCTCCACTAACGTCACCGATGTTGCCGACACCACTAACCTGTCGCTCAGCGCCACCGGTTCTGTGGCTGAAGGCGGTTCGATCGTTTACACCGCAACCCTGACCAACCCGGCCGGCACACCGGTGACCGTGACCCTGTCGAACGGCTCGGTGATCACCATCGAAGCGGGCAAAACCACCGGCACCGTGACCGTCGCTGCGCCTGCCGATGACGTCTATAAAGACGCCGGCAAAGTCGAAGTCAGCATCGACAACGCCACCGGTGGCAACTTCGAGAATCTGGTGCCGAGCACTGTTCCGGCTGTCACCGAAGTGACCGACACCCTCGACACGTCGACCGTCAAACTGACCGCTGACACCACCGTGGCTGAAGGCGGCACCGTCACCTACACCGCGACCGTTGGCGCGCCGGTCACCGGTTCGCCTGTCGTCGTGACCTTGGCCAATGGCCAAACCATCACCATCGCGGTCGGCCAGACCACCGGCACCGTAACCGCCACTGCACCGAACGATGCGTTGACCGGCCATGCGCCGCTGACCACTTCGATCACTGAGGTTTCCGGCGGTAACTACGAAAATCTGGTGGCTGACAAAACTCCGGTCAGCACCACCGTCACCGACACCACCGACACCACCAATCTGTCCCTCAGCGCCACCGGCACTGTGGCGGAAGGCGGTTCGATCGTTTACACCGCGACCCTGACCAACGCTGCCGGCTCGCCCGTTACCGTAACCTTGTCGAACGGCGCCGTGATCACCATCGAGGCCGGTAAAACCACCGGCACCGTGACCGTCGCCGCACCTGCCGATGACGTCTATATAGACGCTGGCAAAGTCGAAGTGAGCATCAAGGACGCCACCGGCGGCGACTTCGAGAACCTCGTTCCGAGCACCACCCCAGCCGTCACCGACGTGACCGACACCATCGACACCTCGACGGTGAAACTGACCGCGACCGAGACCGCTGCTGAAGGTGGCACCGTCACTTACACCGCGACCGTCGGCGCGCCAGTCACCGGTTCGCCGGTTGTCGTGACCCTGGCCAACGGTCAGACCATCACCATCGCCGTCGGCCAGACCACCGGCACCGCGACCGCCATCGCACCGAACGATGCGTTGACCGGTCATGCACCGCTGACCAACTCGATCACCGAAGTCAGCGGCGGCAACTACGAAAATCTGGTCGCTGATAAAACCCCGGTCAGCACCACCGTGACCGACACCACTGACACCACCAACCTGACGCTCAGCGCCACCGGTACCGTGGCTGAAGGCGGTTCGATCGTTTACACCGCGACCCTGACCAACGCAGCAGGCTCGCCAGTCACCGTGACCCTGAGCAACGGCTCGGTAATCACCATCGACGCTGGCAAAACCACCGGCACCGTGACCGTCGCTGCGCCTGCCGATGACGTCTACAAAGACGCCGGCAAAGTCGAAGTGACCATCAAGGACGCCACTGGCGGCGACTTCGAGAACCTTGTACCGAGCACCACGCCAGCCGTCACCGACGTGACCGACACCCTCGACACCTCGACCGTGAAATTGACCGCGACCGAGACCGCTGCTGAAGGTGGCACCGTCACTTACACCGCGACCGTCGGCGCGCCAGTCACCGGTTCGCCTGTCGTCGTGACCCTGGCAAACGGCCAAAGCATCACCATCGCTGTCGGCCAAACCACCGGCACCGTGTCGACCACCGCACCGAACGACGTGCTGGCCGGCCACGCGCCGCTGACCAACTCGATCACCAATGTCAGCGGCGGCAACTACGAAAATCTGGTCGCCGACAAAACCCCGGTCAGCACCACCGTGACCGACACCGTCGACACCACCACCGTTTCGCTGACCGCCACCGGCAACGTCAACGAAGGCGGGCAGATCGTCTACACCGCGACGCTGACTAACCCGGCCGGCACCCCGGTGACCGTGACCCTGAGCAACGGTTCGACCATCACCATCGACGCCGGCAAGACCACCGGCACCGTGACCGTTCCTGCGCCTGCCGATGACGCCTACAAAGACGCCGGCAAAGTCGAAGTGACCATCAAGGGCACCGACGGCGGCAATTTCGAAAACCTGGTGGCCAATCCGACACCAGCGGTGACCAACGTCGCCGACACCATCAACACCACGCACCTGACCCTCAGCGCTGAAAGCTATGTGCTCGAAGGCACCTCGATCACCTACACCGCGACCCTGACCAACGCCGCGCAAACGCCGGTGACCGTCAACCTGAGCAACGGCCAGACCATCACCATCGAGGCTGGCAAAACCAGCGGTTCGGTGACCATCGCCGCGCCGAGCGATGACGTTTACAAAGACGTCAGCAAGCTCACCGTGACCATGACCGATGCCACCGGCGGTAACTTCGAAAAACTCGACGTCAGCAAGACCCCGGTCAGCACCACCGTCAATGACACCGTCGACAAAACCACGCTGACCCTCAGCGCCAGCGACACCGTCAGCGAAGGTGGCCAGATCACCTACACCGCGACCCTGAGCAATCCGGCCGGCACCGCGATGACCGTGACCCTGGCCAACGGCGCAGTGATCAACATTGCTGCCGGTGCGACCAGCGGTTCGGTGAATTTCGCCGCGCCTGCCAACACCCCGTACATTGACGGCGGCAAAGTACAGACCGCGATTGCCAGCCACAGCGGCGGCAACTTCGAGCAGGTCGATGCCAACCGTTCGGCGGTGGTTACCACCGTCACCGACACCGTCGACACCACCAATATCAGCCTGAGCGCCACCGGTTCGGTCGCCGAGGGCGGTTCGATCGTCTATACCGCAAGCCTCACCAACGCGGCCGGCACGGCCATGACCGTGACCCTGAGCAACGGCGCGGTGATCAACATCGCCAAAGGCGCGACCAGCGGCACCGCCACCGTCGCCGCGCCGGGCGATGACGTCTACAAGGACGCCGGCAAAGTCGACGCGAGCATCACCAAAACCACGGGCGGCAACTTCGAGAACCTGGTGGTCGACAAGACTCCAGCGGTCACCGACGTCACCGACACCATCGACAACAGCACCGTTTCGCTGACCGCCACCGCCGCCACCGTTGAAGGCGGCGTGGTGGTTTACACCGCGTCCGTGACCGCTCCGGTTACCGGCGCGCCGGTTGTCGTGACCCTGTCCAACGGCCAGACCATCACCATTCCGGTCGGCGCCAGCAGCGGCAGCGTCAACTTCACCGCACCGAACGATGCACTGGCTGGCGGCAACACGCTGAGCGTGAAAATCGACGGCACCAGCGGCGGCAACTACGAAAATCTCGTCGCAGATAAAACCCCTGCCGTAACGTCGGTGACCGACACCGTCGACACCACCAACCTGTCGCTCAGCGCCACCGGTTCCGTGGCTGAGGGTGGTTCGATCATCTACACCGCGACCCTGACAAATCCGGCTGGCACGCCAGTCACCGTGAACTTGTCGAACGGTTCGACCATCACCATCGAAGCGGGCAAAACCACCGGTTCCGTGACCGTTGCCGCGCCTGCCGATGACGTCTACAAAGACGCCGGCAAAGTCGAAGTGACTATCAAGGACGCCACCGGCGGCAACTTTGAAAACCTGGTGCCGAGCACCACGCCAGCGGTGACCGACGTCACTGACACCATCGACACCTCGACCTTGAAACTGACGGCCGACACCACCGTGGCTGAAGGCGGCACCGTTACTTACACCGCCACTGTCGGCGCGCCGGTTACCGGTTCGCCCGTCGTGGTGACCTTGGCCAATGGTCAAAACATCACGATTGAAGTGGGCAAAACCACCGGCACCGTGACCTTCACCGCACCGAACGATGCGCTGACCGGTCAGGCTTCGCTGACCAACTCGATCACCGGCGTGACCGGCGGCAACTACGAAAATCTGGTCGCCGACAAAACCCCGATCACCACCACCGTGACCGACACCACCGACACCACCAACCTGTCGCTCAGCGCCACCGGTTCCGTGGCCGAGGGTGGTTCGATCATCTACACCGCGACCCTGACCAACGCTGCTGGCTCGCCAGTCACCGTGACCCTGTCGAACGGCTCGGTGATCACCATCGAGGCCGGTAAAACCACCGGCACCGTGACCGTTGCAGCGCCAGCCGATGACGTCTACAAAGACGCCGGTAAAGTCGAAGTGACCATCAAGGACGCCACGGGCGGTAACTTCGAGAACCTCGTTCCGAGCACCACGCCAGCCATCACTGACGTCACTGACACCATCGACACCTCGACCGTCAAACTGACCGCCACCGAGACTGCTGCTGAAGGTGGCACCGTCACCTACACCGCGACCGTCGGCGCGCCAGTCACCGGTTCGCCTGTCGTCGTGACCCTGGCCAACGGTCAGAACATCACTATCGAAGTGGGTAAAACCACCGGCACCGTGAGCACTACCGCGCCGAACGATGCGTTGACCGGTCATGCACCGCTGACCACTTCGATCACTGAGGTTTCCGGCGGTAACTACGAGAATCTGGTCGCCGACAAAACCCCGGTTTCGACCACCGTCACCGACACCGTCGACACCACCGATCTGACGCTGAGCGCGACCGGCACCGTCGCCGAGGGCGGTTCGATTGTTTACACCGCGACCCTGACCAACCCGGCCGGCACGCCGGTAACCGTGAACCTCTCGAACGGTTCGACCATCACCATCGAAGCGGGCAAAACCACGGGCACCGTGACCGTTGCAGCGCCAGCCGATGACGTCTACAAAGACGCCGGCAAAGTCGAAGTGAGCATCAAGGACGCGACTGGCGGTAACTTCGAGAACCTCGTTCCGAGCACCACGCCAGCGGTGACCGAAGTCACCGACACAATCGACACCTCGACCGTCAAACTGACTGCCACCGAAACTGCTGCTGAAGGTGGCACCGTCACCTACACCGCGACCGTCGGCGCGCCAGTCACCGGCTCGCCGGTTGTCGTGACCTTGGCTAATGGTCAGAACATCACCATCGAAGTGGGTAAAACCACCGGCACCGTGAGCACTACCGCGCCGAACGATGCGTTGACCGGTCATGCACCGCTGACCAACTCGATCACCAACGTGTCCGGCGGCAACTACGAGAACCTCGTTGCCGACAAAACCCCGGTCAGCACCACCGTGACCGACACCACCGACACCACCAACCTGTCGCTCAGCGCCACCGGTTCTGTGGATGAAGGCGGCCAGATCACCTACACCGCAACCCTGACCAACGCTGCTGGCAGCCCGGTAACCGTGACCCTGAGCAACGGCTCGGTGATCACCATCGACGCTGGCAAAACCACCGGCACCGTGACCGTCGACGCGCCGAAAGATGACGTCTACAAAGACGCCGGCACCGTTGAAGCGACCATCAAAGGCGCAACCGGTGGCGATTTCGAAAACCTCGTCACCAGCACTGCCCCGGCCGTCACCACCGTCAACGACACCATCGACACCTCCACCGTGTCGCTGTCCGCCACCGCCAACGTCGCCGAAGGCGAAACCGTGGTCTACACCGCGACCGTAACCGCGCCAGTCACTGGCTCGCCGGTTGTCGTCAACCTGTCCAACGGCCAGACCATCACCATCGCCGTCGGTGAAACCACCGGCACGGTGAACTACGTTGCGCCGAACAGCCCATTGGCCGGCGGCAGCTCGCTGAGCGTGACCATCGATGGCGCCACTGGCGGCAACTACGAAAAACTCGCGGTCGACGGCAAGTCCGCCGACACCGCGGTGTCGGACACCAACGACACCACCAACCTGAACCTGACCGCGACCGACTCGGTGGCTGAAGGTGGTTCGATCGTTTACACCGCGACCCTGACCAACGCCGCCGGTACTCCGGTGACCGTGACCCTGTCGAACGGCGCAGTGATCACCATCGAAGCGGGCAAAACCAGCGGCACCGTGACCGTTGCGGCTCCGGCGGATGACGTTTACAAGGACGCTGGCAAAGTCGAAGCAACCATTTCGACGGCGACTGGCGGCAACTTCGAGAACCTGGTGCCGAGCACCGTTCCGGCCGTGACCAACATCACCGACACCATCGACACCACCACCGTCAAACTGACCGCGACCGAGTCGGCGGCTGAGGGTGGCACCGTCACTTACACCGCGACTGTGGGTGCGCCTGTGACGGGTTCGCCGGTTGTGGTGACCTTGGCCAATGGTCAGAACATCACGATTGAAGTGGGCAAAACCACTGGTACCGTGACCACCACTGCGCCGAACGATGCGTTGACCGGTCATGCTGCGCTGACCAATGCAATTACCGACGTTTCTGGCGGCAACTACGAAAATCTGGTGGCCGATAAGACGCCGGTGTCGACCAACGTTACTGATACTGTCGACACCACTAACCTGTCGCTGTCAGCGACCGGTTCCGTGGCTGAGGGTGGTTCGATCGTTTACACCGCAACTCTGACCAACGCTGCTGGCTCGCCAGTGACCGTGACACTGTCGAACGGTGCTGTGATCACTATCGAAGCTGGCAAAACCAGCGGCAACGTGACCGTCGCGGCGCCTGCCGATGACGTCTACAAAGATGCTGGCAAAGTCGAAGCGACCATTTCTGCCGCAACCGGTGGCGACTTCGAAAAACTGGTACCGAGCACTGTTCCAGCCGTTACCGAAGTGACTGACACCATCGACACCTCGACCGTGAAACTGACCGCGACCGAGTCCGCTGCTGAAGGTGGTGCGGTTGTTTACACCGCTACTGTTGGCGCGCCTGTGACTGGTTCGCCAGTTGTAGTGACCTTGGCCAACGGCCAGAACATCACGATTGAAGTGGGCAAAACCACTGGCACCGTGACCTTCACCGCGCCAAACGATGCGTTGACCGGTCATGCGCCGATTACCAATGCGATTACTGGTGTCACTGGCGGCAACTACGAAAACCTCGTCGCCGACAAAACCCCGGTTTCGACCAACGTCACCGACACCGTCGACACCACAAACCTGTCGCTGTCCGCGACTGGCTCCGTGGCTGAAGGTGGTTCGATCATCTACACCGCGACACTGACCAACGCTGCTGGCTCGCCAGTCACCGTGACCCTGTCGAACGGTGCTGTAATCACCATCGAAGCGGGCAAAACTTCCGGCACCGTGTCTGTTCCAGCGCCAGCCGATGACGTCTACAAGGACGCCGGTAAAGTTGAAGCGACGATTTCGACTGCTACCGGTGGCAACTTCGAAAATCTGGTACCGAGCACTGCTCCAGCCATTACCGAAGTAACCGACACCATCGACACCTCGACCGTCAAACTCAGCGCTTCCGAAACAGCGGCCGAGGGTGGCACCGTCACCTACACCGCGACCGTCGGCGCACCGGTTACTGGTTCGCCGGTCACCGTAAG
>NZ_JAGYHF010000021.1 GCF_018336155.1 Pseudomonas rustica
TACAAACCCATCTCGCGAATCACCGACAATTCCCCTTCGGTCTCGACGCGCTCGGCAATCAGCGGCAGATCAATACTGTGCGCCGCGCGCTGAATCGCCTCGATAAACAGACGCTTGTCGCTCTCCTGATCGATCGCCCGAATGTAGCTGCCATCGATCTTCAGATACGCCAACCCAAGCCGCGCCAGGTTGCCGATCATGCTGAAGCGCCCACCAAAGCGCTGCAGGCTCAGCGAGAAGCCCAACTCGCGCAGTCGACGGGTCAACTGCTCCAGCACAGCCTGATCCGGCAACTGTTCCTCACCGATTTCCAGGGTCAAACGCGGGCCAAGATTGGAATGCGTACGCAGAATCTCAAAGACTTTATTCAGCGCCTGCGGATCCGCCAGCGTCGCCGAAGACAGGTTCAGCGCCAGCGAATCTTCGTGCCCTTTCATCTGCTCCAGCACGCGCTCAAGCATCAGGCGATCCAGTCGCGCCGTCCAGCCGAAGCGCTCCAGCCATGGCAGGAAACGCCCGGCAGGAATGGTCTGGCCGTGCTCATCGAGCAAGCGCGAGAGCACTTTGTAATGCAGCAACAATTGCGTGTCCTGCGCCGCCACCACCGGTTGGAAATACAGCTCGAATCGCTGCTGAGTCAGCGCCTGATCGAGCAAGCGGTGCCAGGCATGGTGATCGTCGCCAACGTCGGCGGTCAGGCTCTGATCGAGGCACGCCCAGTTCTGCTCACCCTGCCCTTCGGCTTGCGCCAACGCCTGATCGCCAAGGCTCAGCACCGATTGCGGCGAATCACCATGAGCGAACGGCGCCAGACCAATCGATGCCACGGCCTCAACATCGGTAGCGCCGGTGGCGTGCAAACTGCTCAGCGCGGCGTCAAGATTCTGCGCCAGTTGCAGCGCTTCCTCCCGCACCAGCCCCGGCGCCAACACCGCGAACTCACCGCCACGAATACGCGTGACGAGGTTCTGGGTTTCCGGGTATTTGGCGCACTCGCGGGACAATTGCTCGCCCACCGCTTTCAACAATTCATCCGTGCGCTGACCGCCCAGACGCTGGTTGAGCCCGGCCAGATCCTTGACCCGCAACAGCAGCAGATAACCAGAGCTGGCCTGTTCGGCATTACTCACACGGTTGTTCAGCTGCATCTCGAAATAACGCCGGTTGGCCAGCCCGGTGAGGTTGTCCTGATACGACTCGGCACGCAGCTTTTCACTGCGCTCGGCCTGCTCCTGAAACAGCGCTTTGAGTTTCTCGACCATCTGGTTCATGGCCAGTACCACGCGGCGCAATTCCGGCGTGCGCGGCAGGTCCGGCAGGCTGAGGAATTCGCGGCGGGCAATGGCGTGGGATTGCTTGACCATGTAGTCCAGCGGTTTCAATTGCCGGCGCAACAGCAGCGCGCCAAGCACCGCACTCACCGCGCCACAGACCAGCAGCCAGCCAAGGCTGCCCAACGCGCTCTGCCACAGCTTGGCCACAGCGAACATCGGGTGGCTGACCACCTCGACCCGCGCCGCCTGCTCCCAGCCACGGCTGACCAGCGCATCGCCACCGGCGGGTTCGAGGCCGATCAGTTTGACGAACCAGTCCGGCACGTTGGTGACCGCCGGGCTGCCGCTGCGCTCGACCATGGTTTTGTCGGTCTTCACATCAACCACACGAATGCTCGCGTAATAGCCGCTGTCGAAAATCGAACTGACCAGCAACTCGACCATCGCCGGGTCGTCGATGTTCGGCGTCAGCGACAAGGCCAGCGCCGTCGCGGCGTCCTGGGCGTGCGAGCGCAACTGGTTGACGTACTGGGTACGCGAGCTTTCCAGACTGACCATGAAGCTGCCGGTGAAGGCGACCACCAGGAACAGACAGATAGCGATCAACAGCTGTTTGAACAAAGACATCTGAGCGCGTGCTCCTAGTTAGTCGTCTCGACCGGAAAACCTTCGGCCTGCATTTTCTTCAACACATCCTGCCAGCGTGACAGGCGTTTGGTATCACCGACCTTCTTGTTGCCCTTGGCGCCCGGCAAATACAACCCTTCCGCATTGAAAGAGTAGACCGGCAGCAAATCGGTTCGCTGCGACGCCGGTTGAATCTGATCGATCAGGCTGTCGAGCACCAGCGGCATGGCATCGGGGGTGGAATAGTACGTCAGCACCATGTGCGCGCGATTCTGGCGCAGTGCCTTGACGTAGGTGATGCGCAGCTTGTCACTGGAGACGCCGAGATGGCGCAGGCTGAAATACTTGGCGATCGCATAGTCTTCGCAGTCGCCAGCGCCCTTCCACAGCGCCTCGATCGGCGTTTCCCAATAATCGACCTCGTGCCACAGGTCGATGTCTTCGACGTAGCGCACCTGTTTGTTGAAAAACAGGTTCACCACTTTCAGCTTCTCCATTTCGCTGGCCTGTTGCTGCGTCGCCAACAGATTCTGCCAGGCATCGATGCGCTGCTGCCCGGCACCGAGCGGCCCGTACAGGGCGGTGGCTTTGCGGCTGATCGCGGAAAAATCCCAATCGGCATGCAGACCGCCCAGCATAAGACTGGCCAGCAGCAGTGCGCAGCCTAGCCAGCGCAGAGTCCGAGGGATCGCGAAACGTACCGCCACAGCAGGTTTCCGGGGGGCAGGAAGGAAAGCGTTTGATGGTGAAGCTTAGCCCGTTAAAAGACAATGGCACGATGAGATCATCGGCATCGCGCTAAACTGTTTGCCAAGTATTCCTCTACACAGTTTGACAACTTGTAGGGCAATCACTAGTGTCATTTGGATCCAAATTCAGCCGACCTACAGGGTGCGTAGTCGTGACACAGAAGCCCAAGCCGCTACACAGCATTAAAGTCGATGGGCCGATTCCTGCACACCTGGCCCGCTCGATCATCGAAGAAACCCTGCGCGCAGCCATTCTCGATGGTCGCCTGCCGTGCGGCACCGCCCTGCGCCAGCAGGATTTGGCCGATTTGTTCGGGGTCAGCCGCATGCCGGTGCGCGAAGCGTTGCGCCAGCTCGAAGCGCAAGAACTGCTGAGCGTGACCACGCACAAAGGCGCGGTGGTCGCCGCGCTGATTCAGGGCGACGCCACGGAAACCTACGAATTGCGCATTCTGCTTGAGGGCGAGGCGCTGCGGCAGTCGATCCCGTTGCTGACAGCAGCCGATCACGAGCTCGCCGCCGGCTACATCCGCGAACTCGAAACCCAACACGACTACACCGAAATCGGTCGGCTCAATCGCCTGTTCCACATGGCGCTGTACGCCAAGGCGCCGAACAAGCGCCTGCTGCGTCTGGTCGAGGACGGTCTCAATGAAGAAGAACGCTTTCTGCGTTTCAACCTTGAAGCCATGGGCCTGGGTAAAACGTCTCAGGACGATCACCGCGACCTGTTGCAAGCCGCGATCGAGCGCGACGTTGAACGCTCGGTGATGCTGCTTGAGCAGCACCTCAACCGTGGTGTCGAGGTGATCACCCGCTATCTCGCCAGTCCTGCCGCGCAAAATCGCAAAGCCGCTTACTGACCTTTTGCACGCTGGGCGAGCTTCACGTCCGTCCGGTGAATAACCCGCTTACAAATCCTCTTTGCCGATCTTGCGTGAACACAGTGGCGGATCGGCCCCTTCGCTCTAACCTCCTCGCGCCTGCCAGTCCGAAATTGCCACGGTGGCAATGACTAATCGGTAATAGCCGTCGCGGTCATTTACCCGCACTCTTGAACGGCCAACCCCAATAAAGAACGGGGGCGCACCGCCTGGTGGTGCAGCCCCCGCAACAGGAACCTACGGAAGGAGCCTTGTCACGGGAAAAGGAAAGTCATGGCGCCGTTTCCGGCCAACTTTCATCCCTCAAACCACACCAATCTTTTTCATTAGAAAGTTGCTTCGAGTGAGGCATTCACTCTTGTCGATCAATTTTGGCCGTTATTGGCTGAAAGGAGTAACTACGCCCAAATAAAACTTAACCCGCAAGTTTTATCGGGGGCACTCATATTTGAAAAACATCCAACTTAAAATAATTAAAATTACACTTGTTAAATGCTTTTGCCGTGTATTACTTTTCTCTCGCCGAGTTTGAACTTCGCTGCAAACTTCGGCACATGCGATATGCCACACCCATGACAACAGCGGCCCTCCAGCAGGCCGCAGGCTTTAATCGCCAGTACATTCAGTACAACAACTTCCGTCTGGAAGTCTTTGTCGCCGGTCGACAAGTCACATGTAAGCCTTCGCTCCACTGATTGCGCAGTTGAAACAAAAGTGCCATTCCATAATCAATGATAAAGGACATCATGATGCCCACTAAGCACCAACTCGCCCTGAAGAAAGCCGAACTTAGCATTCACCCGATCTTTTCCGAGATTACCTCGTTATCGGTCTTGCGCCGCTTTATGGAAACCCACGTGTTTGCCGTGTGGGATTTCATGTCGCTGACCAAACGCCTGCAGCAGGAACTGACCTGCACGCGTTTGCCGTGGCTACCGCCGCGTGATTCTCGCGCGGCACGGCTGATCAACGAAATCGTCCTCGGTGAAGAATCGGACGATCGTCTGGCCCACGGTCACTACAGCCATTTCGAGTTGTACCTGGATGCAATGCGCGAAATCGGCGCGAGTACCACGGCAGTGGAGCGCTTCGTCGCGCTGCAACAGGAAGGCGTGAGCTACGACGTTGCGCTGCAAAGTGTCGAGGTCGATCCAGCCGCCGCGCAGTTTGTCCGCGACACCCTGCGCACCGCCCTCCATGCGCCGGGGCACAGCGTTGCAGCGGCGTTTCTGCACGGTCGCGAAAGCGTGATCCCGACCATGTTCCAGCGCATCCTCGACGACTGGGGCATCGGCATCGAGCAAGCACCGACCTTCCGCTACTACCTGGAACGGCATATCGAAGTCGACTCCGAAGACCACGGCCCCGCCGCAGAACAACTGCTCGAGCGACTGGTCGATGGCGATCCGCAGCGCGAAGCCGAGGTCTACGCCAGCGCCGTCGCCGCTGTCGAAAGCCGCATCGCCCTGTGGGACGGCCTGCGCCTGAGCATGCGCGAACCGTTGGCGGAGGTCGCGCAATGAATGCCGCCGACTATCAATCGTTCGCCGACACTTGGGAAAGCCGCGCGACCATCCGCACCCGCCCGCGCCGCGTGCTGGAAAATGATGAGCGTCTGATCTATCCGCTCAGTCGCCAGCCGCTGGTGCTCAGCGAAACCTTCCTGCGTGAGTGCCCGCAGCAACGCGATTTTGCGTTGGTGCAGACCTTGTACAAATTCATCAACGACGTTGTGATTTTCGAGACGGAAATCGTCGACAAGACCGCGCGCAGCATCGCCAAAAATCGCTTCGCCGTGGCCTTTCCGTTTGCTTGTCGGTATGACGCGATGACCGTGGTGGTCGACGAGGATTACCACGCGTTGGTAGCGATGGATTTCATGCAGCAAACGGTGGCGATGACCGGCATCGAACCGATCCAGTTGCCCGATGAAATCGAACTCAGCCGAGCGATTCCCGCCGCCGTCGCATTGGCCCCGGAACACCTGCGCAGCGCTGTGGAATTGATCTGCGTGGCCATCGCCGAAAACACCGTGACCGGCGACGTTGCCGCCTTCGCCCGGGACGACACGGTCAAGCCGTCGATCAAGGGCCTGATGGCCGACCACTTGCTCGACGAGGGCCGACACTCGAGTTTCTGGGCGCGGATGGTGCGCATCTATTGGCACACCGCGAGCGACGCTGATCGCGAAACCATCGCGCAGATTCTGCCGGTGTTCATCGGCCATTACCTGACCAACGACATCCAGAAATCCTTTGATCTGCGCCTGATCGATGCCCTGCCGGTCAGCCAGATCACAAGGCGATCACTCAAGGACGAAATCGCCGGGCTGGCCTTCCCGATCAATCGCCACCATCCGCTGGTGGGCAACATCGTCAAGTTCTTCCACAACAGTTCGCTGCTCGACACGCCTTGCGTGCAGCACGCCCTGCGCGACTACCTGGTTTGAGGAGGCCGACATGAAACGTCTCGACATTTTGCTGATTGGCGCCAGCCAGGCCATGACCGACCTGGCGCAGGAACTGGAACAACACGGTCACACATTGACGCGCAACGGCGCCGCACAATCGACGGTGGATTTGATCATTGACGATGGTTTTATCGGCGCTGGTGATTTCTGCGCGATTCCGCATTTGCATCTGCGCTTAGGTATTGGAGCGCAAAGCGCTGCGGGTTTGCCGACACTCGATTTGCTGTGCTTTCTCGGCTCGTCTTTGATCAGCCGTGTGCCGATTGGTGATGAGCCATCCGGCAACGGCCAGACATTGCGCCAGCGGGTGCTCACGCATGTGGTGGACGAAGTGGCGTTGCTGGTCAGCCGCTTCTCCCGCGATGCGGATTATCTGCAGCAAGCCCATACGGTGACTGCGCCAGATTTCGAGCGGATGGAAAACCTGCTGTTTCTCGACAGCCTGGCCTACGTCCATCGCCTCAACCACACGGCGAAACCGGCGCTGCTGAAACAGGCGCAAATCCCGCTGATCGAGCGGCTGCAACAGAGCCTGATCGAGCATGCCGAACGTCCGGCGCTGCACCTCGGCGAACGCTCCATCAGCTACCGCCAATTGCACGCCCACAGCCGCGCAATTCAACAGCGTTTGCTGCCGATTCTTGAGCAGCATCCACAGCCGTGGGTGGTCGGTATCTGCCTGCCGAAAAGCCCGGCGCTGTTCGCTTCGATTCTGGCGATTCTCGGCAGCGGTGCGGTGTATCTGCCGCTGGAGCCGAGCCATCCGCTGCAGCGCCAGCAATACATCCTGCAAAACGCCGGTGCGTTGCTGTTGCTGCATGACGGCGAGCATGCGCTCAGCGCAACCATGGCAGGGCTGGACGTCAGTCGCATCGACAGCGCCCAAGCAGATCTCAGCCAAGCGTTGATGCGCCAGCGCCCCGCACTCGATGCGCCCTGCATGGCGCTCTACACCTCGGGCACCACCGGGCATCCGAAAGGCGTATTGCTCAGTCAGCACAACCTCGCGCACTTCACCGCGTGGTACGCCGACTACGTGCAATTGCACGCCGAGAGTCGGGTGTTGCAGTTCTCTTCGCTGAGCTTCGATTCGTCGCTGATCGACATCTTCCCTACCCTGCTCACAGGCGCCGAACTGGTGGTGCCGGACGACACGCAACGCCGTGATCCGCTGCAACTGGTCGCGCTGATCCGTCGCCGGCATCTGACCCACGCCTTCCTGCCACCCGCGCTGCTGAGCATCCTGCCGCTGGAACAATTGGAAGGCGTGCAAGTGATGACCGGCGGCGATGTCTGCGAGCCGTTCGTCATTGAACAACTGACCCGCCAGGGCACGCTGCACAACCTCTACGGCCCGACCGAAGCCACGGTGTTGATCACTGCGCGACAACTCACACCCGGCGACAGCAACCGCAGCCTCGGCGCGCCGATTGCCAATAGCCAAGTGCTGATTCTCGATGACGATCTGCAACCGGTGCCCGAGCACACCGTCGGCGAGTTGTTCATCGTTGGCCCCGGCGTTTGCCTCGGCTATCTGAACAATCCGCAGCAGACTGCCGAGCGTTATCTGAACCTGCAATTGCCCGATGGCGAAACCCTGCGCGCTTACCGCAGCGGCGACATGGCCAAGTGGGGCGAGCACGGCATTGAGCTGTGCGGACGCCGCGATAATCAGGTGAAGATTCGTGGTTTCCGGGTCGAGCCGGAAGAGATCGAACGCTGCCTGCGCGAGAGCCAGCTGTATCGACAAATAGCCGTGGTGATTGATCCACAGCGGCGGATTCTGGCGTTCCTCGCCCAGCCACAATCCGACGATTCGCGCGATGCACTGAAGGCCCACGCCCAGCAGTTTTTACCGGACTACATGCAACCGGTGGCGTGGACTGAACTGCCGAGCATGCCGTTCGCCAGCAATGGCAAAGTCGACCGCAAAGCACTGCTGGAATTGCCGGTGAGCGTGCAGGACAACGGCCCGAAATGTCTGCCGGCGAATGCTGATGAAGCGTTGTTGCTGGAGATCTGGGCCGAGTTGTTGGAGCTGCCCGTCAGCGACATCTCCACCGACGAAAGCTTTTTCAATCTCGGCGGCCATTCGATTTTGTTGTCGCGGATGTTGCTGCGTTTGCGTGAGGAGTTTGGTCGCAGCATCTCGATCAATCGCTTCATCGAACTGCCGACCATCATCAAACTCGCGACGCTGGTGCGCGGCACCGATGACAGCGCGGTACTCAGCGCTCAAGCGATGGCCGACGCCGAACGTGTGCTGGATATCGAGCCGCTGCCGATCAGCCGCATGGGCGATGTGCACAAGGTTATCGTTACCGGCGCCAACAGTTTTGTCGGTGTGCACATCGTCGAGGCGCTGCTCGGTTGGGGCGCCAGCGAGGTCGCGTGTCTGGTGCGTGACGGCGGCGGGCAAACGGCGGCGCAGCGCTTTGCGCAGTCACTGCGCGAAAACCGGCTGGAGCATCTGGATCTGAGTCGGGTGCGGGTTTACGCGGCAGATATCACTCGCCCGCAATTGGGCTTGGCCAACGACGATTATCAGCGTCTCGATCGCGAGTTCGGCGCGCTGGTGCACAACGCCGCCAACGTCAATCACGTGCTCGACTACGAGTCACTGGCGGCGGACAACGTCGAGCCGATTTTCGCCCTGCTGCGCCTGTGCGAAGGGAAGAGCAAAAAGGTCTTCAATTTTGTCTCGACGCTGTCGGCGTCCAGCACCGTCGACGACGCCGGCCAGGTGCTGGAATTGCCCGCCGCACTGACGCCACCGATCTACATTCGCAACGGCTACAACCTGTCGAAGTGGGTCGGCGAACGCATCCTCGAACGCGCGCGGGAACGCGGCGTACGGGTCAATCTGTATCGACCCGGCAACATCAGTTTCAACAGCCTGAGCGGCGTGTGTCAGCCGCACAAAAACCGTTTGATGCTGATGCTCAAAGGCTCGATTCAGCTCGGCCAGGTGCCGGCCTTCGCGTTGAATTTCGACCTGATGCCGGTGGATTTTCTCGCGCGGTTTATCGCTTTCCATGCCAGCCGTTATTCGCCCGATCACGCGGTGTTCAACCTGCATAACCCAGAGCCGCTGAGCTGGGATGCCTACGTCGCTTCGTTCCGCGAAACCGGCAGCGAATTCTCGCTGGTCAGCGTCGCCGACTGGCAACAGCAACTCGGTCGCGTCGACGCCGATAACGCGTTGTTCGGCGTGCTCGGTTTCTACCTCAACGGCTTTGAAGAAGACATCGGCGACATCTCCCTGATCGGCCACGCCAACGCTGAAGCCGGCGTGCAGCAGATGGGTGCGCACTACCCGCAGAAATCCCCGGCGCTGCTGCGTCGCGGCTGCGCTTACCTGAAAGAAATCAACTTCATCTGATCCAACAACAAGGAGCAACACCATGAGCACTCTGCAACCCGACACCCTGATCAAAAACCCGCATGGCTGCCACGTTGTTTCATCGGTGGAAGTGCCGGCGGACGCGACGCAGGTCTGGGCGGTGGTCGGCAATTTCGGCGGTTTCGACCGTTTCATTCCGGCGCTGTCGCACATCGAAATGACCGGTGAGGGCGTGTCCTCGCTGCGCAAGAAATTTTTCAAGGATGGCAACGTGGTGGTCGAGCAACTCAACTCCCGCGACGACCAGGCGCTGAGCATAACCTGGACGACGATCTACAACACGCTGGGCGTGGCGAATCTGTGGGCGGCGATGAATGTGGAAGCGCTGGGCACGGGCAAATCCCGCGCGACGTGGACGATCATTGCCGAGCCTGCCGGCGGTGGCGAAGAGGCGCTGCCGGGGTTCAAGGATTTTGTGCAGGGGTTTGCGGATGAGGCGATGGGGAATGTTTTGAGGCTGTTTGTTTAAGTCTTTAGCTTTGCGGTGAGTTTTAGACCGCTATCGCGAGCAGGCTCACTCCTACAGTTGATCGCATTTCTCCAGAAAGAACGCGATTTATTTGTAGGAGTGAGCCTGCTCGCGATGAACGATAACTCGGTCTGACGTGCGGTCAGATTTTGAAACTGTCGACCAACTGCTTCAACCGATTCGCCTGCTGCGACAACGCATCGCAATCCTTCAACGTTTCATTGAGGTTGGCCACGCTCTGCTGGTTCAGCATGTTGATCTGGTTAACGTCGACATTGAGGGTTTCCACCACCGCTGTCTGCTCTTCCGTCGCCGCTGCCACCGACTGGTTCATGCCGTCGATTTCACCGATGCGCTGGGTCACGCTGACCAGACGCAAACCGGCCTGATTGGCCACTTCCACGCTCTGCTCGCTGGATGCCTGACTGGCGTTCATCGTACTCACCGCTTCACGCGAACCGACTTGCAGGGACGTGATCATCTTGTGGATCTCTTCCGCCGATTCCTGGGTGCGATGGGCCAGGTTACGCACCTCATCCGCGACCACGGCAAAACCACGCCCGGCCTCACCGGCACGCGCCGCTTCAATCGCCGCGTTCAGCGCCAACAGGTTGGTCTGCTGCGAGATGCCTTTGATCACATCGAGGATGTGGCCGATGTTGTCGGTACTCGCATTCAGGGTTTCGATTTGCGTGCACGACAGGCTGATTTTCTGCGACAACTCGGTCATCGCCAGAATGGTTTGTTCCACCACCTGACGACCATCGTCAGCCTGCTCGCTCGCACCGCTGGCGTGCTGCGAAGCATCGGCGGCATTGCGCGCGATTTCCTGCGTGGCGGCGCCCAATTCGTTGATCGCCGCCGCGACGCTGTTGGTGCGCGCACTTTGTTCGTCGGAGCCGACAATCGAGGCGTTCGACGACGCCATCACCCGTTGCGATAAGTCATGCACTTGGCGGGTCGCGGAGGACACTTCGGAAATCGACGCGTGGATACGCTCAACGAACTGGTTGAAGGCGCTGCCCAACTCACCGAATTCGTCTTTGCTTTCAACGACTAGGCGGCGGGTCAAATCACCCTCGCCCTGCGCAATGTCCTGCATCGCGCGACCCATGGTGGTCAGCGGACGCATCAACACATTGATCAACAGGCTCAGCAGCAAGGCAATCGCGCCCACGGCAACGAACATCGCGATCAGCGCCGAGGTGCGGAATTGGCTGAGTGCGGCGTAGGCTTTGTCGCGATCGATCGACAGACCGATGTACCACTGCGCATTCGGCAGGTCGCTGACCGGGGTGAACGACAGAATGCGTTCCTCGCCGTTGAGCAGCACATTCTGGTTGCCCTTTTCGATGCGCACGTTGCTGTTCGGGTAGATGTCCTTGAGGTTTTTCATCACCTGATCTTTGTCCGGGCTGACGATCACCTGACCGTCAGCGCTGACCAGAAACGCATGGCCGAGGCCACCGAAGTCCACCGAGTTGATGATCTTCACCAGGGTTTCCAGGCTCAAGTCACCGCCGACCACACCGAGCAATTCGCCGTTGTGTTTCACCGGCATGGCGATGGTCACCACCAGGCCACCGACAGCGGCCATGTACGGCGGGGTGAGCATGGTTTTATCGGCGGCGACCGCTTGTTTGTACCAAGGGCGCTGACGCGGATCGTAACCGTCCGGCATCTTCGCGTCAGGGCGCTGGGTGAAGACACCGTTGGCCTGACCGACGTAGGTGAACTGGAAGTTCTGGGTGAAGGCCGGTTGGTCGACCAGACCCGGGAAGTCGGCGTCTTTGCCTTGATGGGCGACATTCTGCGCGAGGTTTTCCAGCACCAGAATCCGCCCGCTCATCCAGTTCTGCACGCTGCTGGCGGTTAGATCGCCGGCCTGCTGTACAGAGGATTGGAGATTCTGGCGAATGGTGTTTCGCTGCAGATAATCGTTGTAGAGGGTGAATAACGCGAAAGCCAGGACCACGACGCCCGAGGCGGCCAACAAAATTTTATGGCTGAACTTGAGATTCATTTCATGGGACTTCTTATGCCGAAGGTGGGGATGCGTTCCAGATGCAACATTCCATGTAGCTCCGATGTTCAGTAGCGCTGAGGGTCAGCTGCTCTGATTTCCAGTGACGGGTAGGCAACGTTCTGCCGGTCGCTCTACTTTGGTGCACGCATGTCTCACCAGTCTGTCGGCACGTGAAGGAGAAATCTTAGGGTTGCGTGGGAAATGGACGGCTTTTGCCTCGGATTCCCGCCGAACGGCGTGCTAGAGCCTGCGCAGCAAAATTTTTTAGGACGGATGTTCGAGCGGCGGTTGCAAAACCTGTAACCCTTGATAACAATGCGACTAATTATCATTTGTGACGTTTTGGCAGCCGCGTTCATGTCCTCACCCGAGTTCGCCGTTCAGGCGCTTTACAGTAGTCATCACGGCTGGCTCAACGCTTGGCTGCGCGCACGGCTGGGCAACGCAGCGGATGCGGCGGATCTGGCACAGGACACCTTCGTGCGTCTGCTGCAACGCACCGAACGCTTAGAACTGAAAGCGCCCCGCGCCTTTTTGCGCACCATCGCCCGTGGTCTGGTGATCGACCATTGGCGCCGCGAGGAAATCGAACGCGCCTACCTGGAAACCATCGCCCATTTGCCCGAAGCTGAAACGCCGAGTGCCGAAGCCCGTGCGCTGGTGATCGAATTGCTCGAAAGCATCGCGCGCATGCTTGAAGGATTGAAGCCGAAAGTGCGTCAGGCATTTCTCCTGGCGCAGTGCGAAGGTTTGACCCACAAGCAGATTGCCGAGCAGATGGGTTTGTCGCTGCGCTCGGTGGAACGTTACGTCGCCGATGCGCTGTATCACTGCTACGTGCTGCGGTACGAAAGCTGATGGCTGTGGATAACTTGTCCCTCGGCCGTCGCGCGGATCCGCCGCAAAAAGCAGTGAAGCAAGCCATTCACTGGCTGCTGCGTCTGCGTAATAACCATGGCAATGCGCGGCTGAATCGCCAGTGCGAACAGTGGCGCACCGAGCATCATGAGCATGAATTGGCCTGGCAACGCGTGCAGTCGCTGCACGCCGAGTTGAGCAACAACCTACGCGCGGTGCCGAGCGCACAAGTGGCATTCAATACCCTGGAGAACAGCGCGCAGGGACTGAATCGTCGGCAGGCGTTGAAGCTGTTGTCTGGCGCAGTGTTGATGGGCTCCGCCGCATGGCTGGCCAAAGACACGGCCGCGTGGCAGCAATGGAGCGCCGATTACGCCACGGCCACCGGCGAGCGGCGTGGTTTCCAGTTACCGGACGGCACGCGGATCGAGCTCAACACCGCCAGCGCGGTGGATCTGGATTACACCACGCAACAACGGCTGATCAAACTGACGCGCGGCGAAATCATCGTCACCTGTGGTGGCGCCGATGAAGGCGCCGACTTCGAGCGGCCGCTGCGCGTGCAAAGTCGTGACGGATCCTACGAGCCGCAGAATGCGCGGTTCATCCTGCGTCAGGACAGCGATTGCACGCGGCTGAGCGTCACCCACGGGCAGGTGGCCATTCATTCTGCCGGGACTGTTATCGAAGCGCTGGCCGGACAGAGTTATCTGATCGATCCCTATCAAGTGCGTCCGGCACCGGCGCTGGATATGGATGCGGGCGCGTGGGTCGACGGCTTGATCGTCACGCGCAATATGCGTCTGGGCGATTTCCTCAAGGAAGTCGGCCGCTATCGTCAGGGTTTTCTGAATTGCGCGTCAGAGGTTTCCGATTTGCGCCTGTCCGGCGTGTTCCGCCTCGAAGACACCGACAAGTTGCTGGCCATTCTGCCGCAGACCTTGCCGGTGCAGTTGCGCTATCGCACACGCTGGTGGGTGACCCTGGAACGTGTGGTCTGAAATTATTTTGGCGGGTTTTTGCGGCAAGTCCGGCTTAGTCAGTAAGCACTTCAATTCAAGCGTTTGCGACTTCCTACGGAAACCTACAATGACTGTCCGCGCCACCTGTAAGAACCCTCTGAATTTCACCTGCGAATCGGGCCTGTTGCGCCACGCCGTTCGGGCGGCGCTGTTTTCCACTGCGTTGGGCGTCGCTGTGCTGCCAAGCGTCAGCGTGGCGGCCGACACCGTTAACAGTGAAGTCGGCCAGCGCTTCAACATCGCTGCCGGGTCGTTGGGCGAAGCGCTGAATCAGTTCGCACGTCAGGCCGGCATCACCTTGTCGATGACGCCGCAGCAAACTCAGGGCCGGCAATCGCCGGGTGTACAGGGTGAATATTCGACCGATCAGGCGCTGAGCCATTTGCTTGGCGGATCCGGTCTGGAAGCGGTCAGTCAGGATGGCAGCAGCTACGTCCTGCGCCCGACCGCCGAAACCGAAGCGCTGGCCCTGCCGACCACCGACATCAAAGGCTTCGCCCTCGGCAACGCGCTGGGCAGCATGGACGGCTACAACGCCACGCACAGCCAGATCGCCACCAAAACCAGTACCGCATTGCTGGAAACCTCGCAGAGCGTGTCGGTAGTCACTCGCGAGCAAATGGACGACCAAGGTTCGCAAACCGTCTCGCAAACCATGCGCTACACCCCGGGTGTGCTGACCAATCCGTATGGCGCGACCCATCGTTATGACTACGTGGCGATGCGCGGCTTCAACGACGGCTCGGTGGATAACATTTACCTCGACGGCCTCAAGTCGATGGGCGACAGCGGCACTTACAGCACCATGCAGGTCGACCCGTATTTCCTGGAACGCGTGGACATTCTCAAGGGGCCGTCGTCGGTTCTGTACGGCCGCAGTTCGCCGGGCGGTCTGGTGGCTCTGACCAGTAAAAAGCCGCTTTACGAGGCTTACCATCAGGTGCAAGCCACCGTCGGTACGCAAGGTCAGCGCGGGGTCGGTTTTGACTTCAGCGGCCCGGTCGATGACGACAAGCGCATTGCCTATCGTCTGATCGGGTTAACGGATCAGTCCGACACGCAGTTCGACCACAACAAGGAAAAACGCTTTGCGCTGTCGCCAACCGTCAGCATCGATTTCAATGAAGACACGTCGCTGACCTTGCAGGCGTATCTGCAACACGATCCGGATGGCGGCTACCACGGCGGCGTGCCGGCGGACGGCACGATCCATCAGCGCAACGGCAACCGGATCTCCCCGCACTTCTTTGAGGGTGAGCCGGGGATCGACGGTTACTCGCGTGATCAGCAGTCGTTCGGTTATCAGTTCGAACATCGCTTCAATGATGTCTTCACCGCTCGGCAGAACTTCCGCTACCTCGATTCGAAAGTGAACATGGATCAGGTCTACGCCTATGGCTGGACGACGCCAACCAGCAACGAGCTGAACCGCTACTACACCGGCGGTGATGAGCGCCTGCATGCGTTCATCGTCGACAACATGCTTCAGGCGGAATTTTTCACCGGCGCGACCAAGCACACCGTGTTGATGGGTGCGGATTACCAGCGGCGTAAAACTGTGGTCGACTGGACCAGCGGCGGTCTCGCGCCGATCAATGCGTTTAACCCGGTGTACGGCAACTCGGCGATCGATATGTACGGCGAGACCAGCTATCTGCGTCGTCTGGAGCAGACCGGCGTATACCTGCAAGACCTGATCGAGATGGATAAATGGCGCTTCTCGCTGGGCTTGCGTCAGGATTGGGTCGAGACTTCCGATGAGAACCGCATCGCTGAAGCGGGGCGTCCGGAAGGTACAGAGATCAACGACCGACGCACCAAACTGACCGGCCGCGCGGGTGCGTTGTACCTGTTCGATAACGGTCTGGCGCCTTACGTCAGCTACTCGGAATCGTTCAACCCGAACTCCTATGCCGACAGCGCCGGTAATCCGTTGGCGCCTACCGATGGCACGCAGTGGGAAGTCGGTTTGAAGTACCAACCGTCGGGCACTGACAACCTGTTCACCGCGTCGCTGTTCCGTATCGACCAGGAGAACCTGGCGACTAAACTGCCGCAGGAAAACTTCTACCGCGCTGTAGGCGCTGTCCGCTCGCAAGGTCTGGAGCTGGAAGCGCACATGCAACTGACCGAGAACCTGAAAGTGCTCGGCAGCTACACCTTCACCGACATCGAATATTCGAAGTCGATGGTCAGCACCTTGAGCACGCCGACCGATGTGATCGAGAACAAAGGCAACTCGCCAACACAGGCGCCGCGACACATGGCGTCGTTGTGGGCTGACTACAAGTTCGACAGCGCAGCGCTCGATGGCCTGCGTCTGGGCGGTGGTGTGCGTTATGTCGGTTACAGCTGGGCGGATGCGGAAAACACCTTGAAGGTGCCGTCCTACACACTCTTCGACGCCTCGATCGGTTATGACTTGGGCAAGGTTGGCTTGAAGGGCGTCGACGTACGCCTGAACGCGAACAATCTGACCAACGAGTCCTACGTCGCTTCCTGCGCCAGTCTGAACTTCTGCTACATGGGCGAAGAGCGTAACGTCGCGGCGACGGTCAGCTACCAGTTCTAAGTCATTTGTCTCGTGCATAAAAAAGCCAGCCCCTGAAGTTCAGGGGCTGGCTTTGTCGTTTCAGTGGGGAAAATTTTCATGCGTGCGTTTCTGGTTTTGTTGCATCGCTATATCGGTTTGGCCACGGCAGTGTTCCTGCTGCTGGCCGGGATTACCGGAAGCATTCTGGCGTTCAACCATGAGCTGGATGAGTGGCTGAATCCGCAATTTTATTCGGCGTCTGCCGAGGGTTCGCGATTGCCGCCGGGCGAGCTGGTTGATGCGGTGCAGTCTGCGCATCCGAAGCTGCAGGTCTGGTACATGGAGTATCCGCATGAGGTCGGGCATACCGCGCTGTTGGCGGCGGTGCCACTTAACGATCCGGCGACGGGCAAGCCGTTCGATGAGCGCAATCAGGTGTTCTATCTGGATCCGGTGAATGCTGAGCAAACGGGTCAGCGTTATTGGGGCGAGTGCTGTTTTCAGCGGGAGAATTTCGTCCCGTTCATTCTTGAATTCCACTACAACCTGACGCTGCCGGGCAACTGGGGCCTGTGGTTGATGGGCCTGGTGGCAATCGCGTGGGTGATCGATTGTTTTGTGGCGCTGTGGCTGACGTTGCCGCGTGGCAAGCCGTTCTGGAAGAAGTGGTCGACGGCCTGGAAGGTCAAGGGCGGGCATGCCTATCGGCTTAACTTCGATCTGCATCGCGCGGGTGGATTATGGCTGTGGCTGTTGTTGCTGCCGATCGCGGTGAGTAGCGTGGCCATGAACTTGCCGAGTCAGGTGTTCAAGCCTGCGGTGTCGCTGTTTTCACCGATTGAGCCGAGCGTCTACGAGGCGCGAGGACGAATGCCTTCCTCAGAGTTGGGGGTGACTCGATTGAGTTATCAACAGGCGTACGAGAGGGCATTAGAAGAGGGGAAAAGGTTAGGGCTGACAGCAGAAATCGGGGAGTTGTATTACAGCTTTGAGTACAACTTCTACGGCGCAGGATTCGGGCAGCATGACACTGAAGCACATGGCAAATCCTGGCTGTTCTTTCACGGTACCGATGGGCGATTGTTAGGTCAGGAGATCGCGGGACAGGGGACGTTAGGTGAACAGTTTTACCGGTTGCAGTTACCGATACACGGTGGACGGATCATTGGTGTGACGGGGCAAGTAATGATCGCGGTGTTAGGTGTTTTGATTGCGGGGTTGTCAGGGACTGGCGTCTACATCTGGTGGCGCAAATGGCAGGCTCGACGTATCAGCAAGGCACGTAAAGCGGTTTGATCATTGGATTGTGCAGACCCTGAAATGACAAAACCCCTGTCTGCGTTAGCAGACAGGGGTTTCGGAATTTAATCTTGACGATGACCTACTCTCACATGGGGAAACCCCACACTACCATCGGCGATGCATCGTTTCACTACTGAGTTCGGGATGGGATCAGGTGGTTCCAACGCTCTATGGTCGTCAAGAAATTCTTTATCTGGCCCGTCAACACGGTAACAAGCCAGCAAAAACAGATACTTCTACTAAAACAAAACCCCAATTGCTTTCGCAATTGGGGTTTCGGAATTTAATCTT
>NZ_JAGYHF010000022.1 GCF_018336155.1 Pseudomonas rustica
CCCCACAAAGTGCGTGCAAGGACGTCGCGATCTTTCTCGGTAGCACTCATAACTTTTCTCCAGGCAAAAAAATGCCCGCTCAATGGCGGGCTGTTATTCGTTTACAGGATCGTTCGGCGGCGGCTGATAATCTGGCTGCGGCATTTCCAAGCGGACGTCGATCCAACTGTTGAGCGGCACATCCAGCGGCGCACCGCGACCGGGAAGCATCTCGCCGTCGTCGGACAGCGTCCAGCGCTGCTTAAATAGTCGGATGGTCACGGTACCGTCGGTGTCTTGTTCGCTCTCGGTGATTCCAAGCGTTCTTCCGCCGTCGGGCGAACACGGATCCTGAGTGCGCCAGCCTTCCACGGCGAGGCCGAGACTGCCAGAAACTCGGTAAATACCAGCATCTAGGCGTTCTACACTGACGCCCCGAGCCTCGTTATTCGCCACTCCCCAAGATCCTGCAGGCTCAAAGGTCTGCTCCTGCAGATCGCTACGCTGGCTGTCTGTGACGCTCGCAATACGCACGATGGGTGAGGCCGCAGACAGCGCGCCGCCTGATCCTCGGGTTGTGTTCCCGGTGTGATAGAGCTTTACCCAAGGGGAGAAGCCAACAGTTGTGGAGTTGTAGTAACGGTACGCCAGCTCCGTACCCAGAACGCTCATCGCAAACTGGCTAAAAGTTTGGGCGTTGTAGGAAATCGTGAAGCTTGTGCCGTAAGGAAATCCCGGCTGAGTCCCGGCAGGGTTCACAATCGATTTAAATTCGGTAGTTGTCAGCGCGTCGATATTGGCGAATGCAGGTGCTTGACCACCAAGCCCAAAAGCACCAACAGGCATTGCATTGCCGGCGTTATTACCGAGCGTGGCAGTGGCGGCGGATCCCAAACCTAAGCCTGCTCGAGCAGTGGCTTGTGAGTTTCCGCCGGTTCCCCCTTGAGCCACGCTTAAAGCAGCGGTCAAGCCAGCCAACGATGTAATGTCGCTGTTGGCGCCAGACTTTGCAGCGCCCAGTGTCGATCGAGCCGCTACTCCATCCCCGTCATTCAATAAGCCCTGAATGAAAGCAGAGAGGTCGGTGATGCCGGTGCCACCTTTGCCTGGTGGAAGCACCTCATAGTTCCCGGTCGTGCCCAGCGCTGCCAGCTTTTCACCGTAGTTGGTGAGGATCGCGCGCACTTGATCAGACAGATCCTTCTGATATCCCTGAACCGGCGTAATCGAGTAGAAGCCACCAGCAGCTGTCGGGCCTTCGTAATTTGGCGAGATCGACAAAGCGGTATTGCTGGCGATGTTGGTCACCTCATACCAGCGACCGTCAGGCCCGCGAAAGCCATCCCCGACCCGGCTGTTGGCAATGAAGGCAGTGCCCGCACCGATCACCGCGTTGGAATTTTGGGTGACAGAGACCGTTCCCGTTTTGTACCAGGGCATGGCTACATCCTTTGAAAGAAGTTAAGCGGCTTGTTTTGCGAAAATCGCGGGCAGAAAAAACGCGAATGGATTGGAAGCTGCGACGGTGATGGCGTAGAGCTTTGCATTGGGAAAATCCCACCAGCACGCCAAGCTTCGGGGAATCGCGCTACCGGCAGTCATCGACATGCCAAAGGTGTTTATCAGCATGAATTCGTTTTGCGGAAAATCGAACGGAACAGAGTAGAAGATCCGCGTCAGGCCTTGATCACCGATGTCATTGGAGACATACGTCCAGTTCTGGAAGGCTCTGGTGAAGCTTGCGTTTGGAGTGCCGGAATCGAAGAGCAACCTGCCGCCCCCATCCCACAAGCGCATCCCGTACTGCGCGACGGCTTGCGCCGCGAACGCGGCCACAAAATATCTCCCGTTCGGTTGCGCCGTATTCACGTTGTAGGCCCTGACGTAAAAGCCCGTCCAGTTGCCGGCCGATCCGATGAGTCTCATCTGACAGAGGCCGGCAACTGCATTGACGGTGTCGGGGCGCACAAACACCAACGGCGGCTCCTGCGACGTCACCGGCCGTGCGAAATAGGTGGTTGAACCCAAACCGCTCTCTTCCGTAGGAGCGAACCTTCCAGAAGAGATAACCACCAGGCGGGCAAATTCAGTGTCGAGGGTGACAACGTTGCTGTTGTTGGTGAACTGAAGTCCGTAAGCCATCAGCTCCACCTCATAACAATCAATCTCATTGTGCCTGAGGAGGTGAAGCTCGCGGCATAAGTGCGGGTGTGGTTATACACGCGCACAACACCGTCAAGCATTTCCGTCTCGAACTGCAGCTGGCTGCTGGCGTAGGCGCCGTTGGGGATAACAAAGGCTGTTCCGTTGCCGGGGCCAACGCCAGGCACTGAAAAATCCTGACTTCCCTTGTTCGCTCCCAACGCGAATGTCACCAGTGTCGAAAGTGCAACGCGGATTGTGAAGGCGTTTTCATCGATCTGAAGTGCACCATCGGCACCCCAGATCCGCATACCGTAAGCCATTTATCACCCCAAATAGCCGAGACGAACGCGTAAAACATTGTTCGCGTCGTAGACCGAAACGTTGAGAGAGTTGATCACCAGCCGCCCCTGACCGGGAACAATGCCGTTAATCTCCAGCGTTCCGTCCTTGTTGAGGATCCAGCCTTGTTGACCGGCGATGTAGTTGGTAGAGCTGATGTAGTTGCCAATCTTGGCGTTGGTTATCGCACCGTCCATGATGAACGCTGAGTTCATGAACACCTGCCCGCCTTGCACGGCAAACGGCACTGAAACGGCCCCTCCAGCAATCGTGTTGACGATGGCGAAGCGGTCAGCACTGACTAGAAACTGGCTTTGCAAACCCGCCGGAGTGTTCTCAATTCCGAGCCCAATACCTGCTGCGATGTATTGTCCGGTGGAGGTGCTGTATTGCATCTTCACCGACCAGGTTGCAGCCAGCTTGCCGGTCACATCGTTGATGATTGAGGCGTTGGTCTCGATCATCGTCTTCTGCTGGCCTATCTGCGTACCTTGATTGCCAACAGTCGTGCCGAGCTGGGTTAATTGCTGCGCCGTGGCCTGCTGGTTGGTAACGACCACCTGTTCAAGCTCGGTGATGTTGGCTGCGTTCTCTCCAATCTTTACGTCGAACGTAGTTATGCGCCGCGCCATTGCCTCGTTCTCGGAGGCGCGCACCTTCGACTCTGAAGCAAGCGACGCCGTACTCTTGTAGCTTTTGACCGCATCCGCGAGATCGCCAGCCCCATCATCGTCTCGATAGGAGGCGCGGAGGGCTTCGAATGCGGTGGCCTGTGCGGTGATCACGCCGTCGAGCTCCGTGATTTCGACGGTATTGGTAGCCACCTGCTGAGCAAGTCCGTTCACCGTTTCCACGGTCTGTCCAACGTCCAGCCAGTAAGTCGGGTTCGGCGGTGGCGTATTTGCCGGCACCGGGCCGGTTGCCTGATAGATGCGCTTACCCTGAACGACCAGGTCGTACTCAACGTAGGTCGCACCGGGGTCGTACCCCTTCAGTCCGTCGAGTGCATCGATCTGATCCTGTAGCCCAGGGATCAGATTGATTTTGTCGACTATGTCTTGGCCAAGCTCTGTTTCTCCGATCTTGCCCGCCATCGCGGCGAGATAAGCCGAAACATCGTTGGAGGTTTGCGCAGGCACATAAAGAAACGAGCTTTTCCCGTAAGCGTTCGATGAGCGGATGAAATAGTAATAATTCGTCCAGAAACCCAATCCGGTGTGGGTGAAGGACAGGCCTTGTCCTAAGTACTCCGCGTCCGCCGCAGTGGCGGTTGGCGCGGTGCTGAAGAAGTACTCGTAGGTGCCGCCGTTCAGACCGTTCTGGGAGTTACTCGGTATCAGCACGATATTGTCGATCGAGGACTGCACCACGCAGCTCTCCGGGATGGGCGGGCCGTTGATGCTGACGGTGATCGTCACTTCCCCAGATCGGGCCATGGGCCCGACCGCTGCCACGCTCATTGTGTAATTGCCGGAAGGCAGGCCGTTGATCGCGCACTCGGCGGACGTCGCGGGAACGTTATGCGACTGAATTGCGGTCGCACCCTGACGGACGATAACGATGTACTCCTTCACTATTCCGGAGGGCGGAATCCACGACAACACGCCCTGAGTAACTTCGGCAGTGGTGTGCTGCGTCCATGTCAGCGCACCCGGAGTGCCGAGTCCACCTGATGGCAGGTTGATAAAGCCGATAGGGTTATACGGTTGGCCAACGGCGTCACCGAAGATCGCGGCTTCGTATTGTTTGACCTGAGCGGTGCAGCCTTCGCTGTCGCCCATCGACCAATCCGAAACGATGAACTCGCCATGGATGTTCAGCGACGGCAGGTTAACGCGCACCACACGACCAGGTCGGCAGTTGTAGCCAGCGAAGTTCATCGGAATGCTTATCGCACCGCCAGCCCGCCGCCGGCGCAGCTCCATGTTCGCCAGACGCTGAGCCTGGTAAGGATCCGTGACATACGAATAGGTGAGCGTTTCCGCTGCTTCCCCGCCGTCCTCAACAATCCACTCTGCGACGCTGACTTCCGGATAATCCGTCTCTGTCCATGACTGTTCCGGGTCGATGAACGTGCCTCGAACGGTGTTGATTGCCGAGTCGTTGGTTGGCTCGGTGCTGCCGGTGACGGTGCCGATTACCATGTCCTCGGTAATCTCAAAGTCGTACGGGCCGTAGTAAGCACCGGCCTGAAACATCCATCGACCACCGACGCGGAGCAGGTGTCCGCCAGACGCAGCTTCCAGCTTCTGCAGGACACCGGTGCGTTGTTCGTCGGCGCCGATCACGCAAGCAGTTCGATAGCGCTGACTGACAGATCCGTCGGCATTGGTGACCGCCTCATCGCAGACGTTGGCACCACTGGCGAACGTTTCGAACATGATCTCGTCATCAGGCACACCGCAACGGGTGCGAAGGAACCACAGCAAGTGCAGCGCGGTATTGGCGCTGTAACCGGCGGTACCGCTGCGCGGGTCGTAGATATCGTTACGACCGCGAACCACGAAGCGGGTGTCGGGAATACCGGACGGAAACTTCTCAGCACTGTACTGAAGCGAAACGCGCACGTAGGACAGACCGCGCCCGATCTGGCTGTCCTTCCAGTCTGGGCAGTTGGCTTTCAGAAACGCGTTCACCTGAGTCGGGTTCACCACAAGTTCGTAGGTGGCCAACGGGCCAAACGAGCCGATGTCTTCCTCGCCGAGGTAGATGTTTTCCAGAGCATCGATCGCGCCTTCGCACAGCACGTATACGAGGTGAAGCCATTCCCCCTCACCTTGTGCGCCGGCCTGCTCTTGCGCCCACACCAGCACGCCACCGGTTGATACTCGCCCAAGAATAAAGCGCACAGGCGCTTTGGACGATCGCACGGTCTGCGCCGAAGGTTCGTTGTCACGCAGCGGCGACTTGGTGTTGAGCTTTTCCTGTTGCTCCGCCGCGTAAAAGGCAAGCGCTGCGCCAGCCACAGCACCCCACGGGCCGCCCTGAGCGAAGCCAACCACCGCGCCGATGACGACTGAAGCGAGTTTCTTAACGCCGCCGCTCATTCAATTCTCCACGCGGCCAATGGCTCGCACTCAACCCGGGCCGCGCCGTCATCGGTCGCCGCCCAGTAATCTCCTGCCCAGAACACGGCCATGCTTCGGCCGCCGGGCGCGTCGTACAGCACGACGTCTCCGCGCTGGATGAAACCCAGCGGCACCCGGGCGAAGTGGACATCCCACGCTGCCTCAAGGCTGCCGTGCTGCTTCTTCAGCTGCCGTTTGGCACCGGTCTCCGTCGTGTACTTGCCGCGGTAGTTCTCCGCCGGATCGACACCACACACCGAGGCCGTGCAGTCGGCAGCGAACAGGCAGCAGTCAAATTCGCCCCATGAAAAAGGCCGCTCTTGGGCGGCCTTGATCGTTTCGTTCAGACGGGTTGTCCAGTCTCGGTAGCGCATGGCTAGCTTCCATAGGTGAATGTCGGTGCGTCCTTCTTCGAGCCCCAATAAATGGGCCACTCGGACATTTGGGCGATGGCGTAGAAGAACCGGTCGCCCTGGTGGCGCGCGCGGTGGTTTTCGTCGGTGAATCGTTCGGTGCCGGTGCGGCTCCACTCGGCCATGCGATCAATGACCGGGACAGTGATGCTGTTGCCGTCCTCGCCATTGCCAGCAAAGGAAAACTTCGCAGCGTCCATCCGGCCGGAGAACAGAATATCCGCCGCGTAGTTGCCGGCCTCGTCGAACACCACGAATATGACTTTTGCCATTCGCCCGCGACAGCCCCGGACGTTCGTCTCGGAAAGGATGTAGGCATCCAGACCGCTGAGCGTCAGCTCGACCGACATTGGCGAGCCGGAGTTGTCGCTCTCCTGCGACTGGCTGACCTGGCCGAAATTGCCCACGCCCAAGTAGGTGATGCCATCGACCACCAGATCACCGGTACCGGTGTGCGCGAAGACCATACCGTCGACGAAGTCGAGCTGCACGGCGTAGACAGGCATGAAGCGGCCCGTGGCGATGATGTTCACAACGCTCTGGCTGAACGGGAATGCTGATGGCATCAGAAAGCCTCCCTGAATTGGTAGCTGCCGTTCGCGATCACCGGCTTGATGGACATTGCCCAAGTGTCGGTGGTCATGCGCATTTCCGAATACGGATTGAGGTATTCGACAGCGGTGCCGGCGGTGAGCGTCTTGCGGATGCGCTTGTTGAGCGACACCGTCACGCTGCCCTGCGCGTTCGCCGATGCCGCATCGGTAACCTCGAACATTTCGCCCGCGATGGTGATGTAGTCGCCGGCGCTGAAGGCTGGTGCGTTCGCTGTTGCGCCGCTGATGACCATCGATCGCGCCTGCTCGTTTCCGGTGACCACTGAGAGCGCGCCGACACTGTTGGTGCGCCGGCGGGTAAAGGCCGGAAGGTTGAAGGTGCCGAACATCCCATCCAGTCGCCCGAGAAACGCTGAAAGCTCGCGCTCCTGCTCTCTGGTCAGCACCCCAAAGGTCAAGGTGCATTGCCAGTAAGCGCCCGGGTAGCCGACGATCTGCTGGGCATTTGACAGCGTCGATGTGAACGCCCTGCTGTTGTTGACGATGCCCCACGTCATTTCTGACGGGCGCAGCGAAGCCGGCCACGTGAGAGCCATGCAGTACTCCTTAAATTGCTTAGCGCCGTGCGATCAGCTGGCGAATGGTTCCGTTCATTTTCAGGTCGCGCACGACCAGCTCGTAGCCGCCCTTTGCCCCCTGCATCGCGGCCTCCCTGACCATGTTTACAGTGGCGTCGTCCGGCGTACCTTGGAAGCTGAAGCTCTGCTGGATGACCGGTGCAGCCGATGCGCCAGACGAGATCGGTACAACATTGGAGGTCGATCCTGCGGCGGTCGCGCCGACATAGCCGCCATCCGCGTACCCCTTGGTGTTCGCGTTCATGCGCTCGAGGAACTCGCGCGCGCCCGGCTGGCTTACCGCTTCCTTGCGGACAACGAACTCGCCACCGTGCACGACGCCTTTCGGCTCGAACTTGCCACCATCACCGGTATAGCCGCCGTCGGAGAAACCGAACTTGGAGCTGTACCCGGCAGCCGATGCGCCAAGGCTGGAGGATGTGGCCGCAGCAGAGCCAGCCGCGAAACCGTTACCTGCGGCGGAGGCACCGGCACCAGCCAACCCACTGAACAGCGTGCCGAAGATGCCGACCGCCGCCTGACGCACCTGAATGCGGATCAGATCGGCGATGATGCCGTCCGCCAGATCCTTGAACGACAGTTTCCCGGTTTTCACGAACTGGATGATGCCGTCTTCCATGTTGCTGAAGGCGTTGGTGAACAGGTTGCGGGTCTGGCCGGCGACGTCGCGCGCCTGCTCCGAGTAGGTCTGAAACGCCGACGAAGCGCCGAGCGCCCAGTCCGATTGAGCCTTGTCCACATCCGTGTAGTACTGCTGCTGCATGGCCAGTCGGGTTTGCAGGGCCGAACGGAGCGCTTCGGTCTGCTGGTTGTACAGATCGGTCTTGCCGGCAGACCTGTCGCTCTTGTTGTAGTCGTAGGTCAGCCGATCCATCTGTGACTGGTACGACTGCTGGATGCTCAGCTGCTCCTTCAATCGCTGACGCTGCTGATCGCCCATGCCGAGGCCTGCCAAATCGTTGTCCAATCCGGTCTGGGCGGTCTTCAGCTGCGATTGCAGGTTTTCCTGAAACGCTGCGAGCTTTTGTCGCTGCTCGGCAGCAGTGGCCAACAGCTCAGTCTGCTTTTCCAGTGAAGCGTTTTGCTTCTGCTGCGCCAGATTTAGGTCGGCCATGGCGAGGATCTGCTTCTGTGCAGCAGTGAGCGTTTTCTTATCTTTGAGGTCGGCGATTTGCTGTTCCAGTTCGAGCAGCTTTTTGGCCTCGGTGCCGAGTGATTTTGTGCCGTCGGCTTGGCTGCCGATGAGCGCGTTTTGCTGCTGGAGAACTGCGTAGCGCTGCCTTGCCTCGTCGAGCATCCGCTGACCAGCATCCTCAGTCACCGACTTCGGCTTCGGCTGGCTTTTGTCGAAGCGCGCCTGAATGGCGGCGACCTCCTTGTCGATTTCAGCCTGAGATTTTCCCGCCTCTAGGCCAACCTTTCTCGCCTCGGCAATGTCCAGAGCGAGCTTTTTCTGCTCAGACATGTTCTTGTTGGTGATGGAGAACCATTTCTCATCGGCCGAAATTGTTGTCCTTCGCTCCTGAAGCTCATGAGATGCCGCTTCCGTGCGCTGAACCTGCGCATCAACCGCTTTTTGGGCAAGATCTACCTGCTTCTCCAGGCCGGTGATCAAGGCCTTGTCGCCAATTTCCCGTGCACTTTCCAACTGACTCTGAAGATGCTGCAACTTGAACAGCTCTGGGCTAGCGGAAAGCTCGGTTTTCAGTTCGTTCCATGCAGAGGAGACGCTGGTCTTTACGTCATCCCAGGCTTTTGCCAGCCCCCTCGTTGACTCAACCATTTCCCTGTTTCGGGCGCCCATCTCGTCAGCCACCGTGCCCGCCAACACCTTGATGGCCTCCATGCGGTTGCCCTGCTGCTCCAGCGATCGAATCTGTTCGTAAACTGCTTGAGTGATTACGCCATATTTGTCGCTGTACTCCGCAGCGAGATCGGTGACACTTCCTTTCGTTCGCGACAGCTGATCAGCAATTTCACCGGCGTTCTTGCCGGTGGCTACGGAAAGCTCCGTCGAAGCTCTGGCGACTTCCGTAAACGCATCGCCAACCAATCGGCCGCTGCCGGCCAGCGCCAACACTGCCTGAGTAGCCTCAGTGAAATTGCGCCCCTTTGCGAGGCTGTTAGAGAGAGCGATCAGATCGTCCGCTGTACGCCCGGCCGCGTCTCCCGTGATGACAAGAGCCTTTCGGTACTGCTCGGCTTGTTCGTAGCCCTTGTAGGCAGCGAGAGCGAAAGCTGCGATAGCCGCACCCGCGATCGTAAATGGGTTGACCAAGCCGGCAACATAGCCGCCCAACGCCTTTGCGGCGGGGCCAATGCCACCGAACATATCTTTGAGCTGACCGCCTTGTTGCAGCAGGACGGTAAGCGGAGCCTGGCCCGCTTGCAATGAGACAGCAATGTCAGTGAATTGCGCCGGCACACCGCGCAATGCTGCGGCAGTAGCTTTTGCTGTCATCCCGGTCTTACCAAGATCGCCATTAAGGCTGCCGAGCGCGGCACGCTGAGCCGTAATGGCAGTCGACTGATCTCGAATAATGCTAGAAAACTCTTTATACCCGGCATCCCCGATATCTCCTCGCTTGAAGGCTGCAGCGAGTTCCGCCTGGCTCTTGGCAAGCTCCTGCTGTTTCTTCCGCAAAGGATCAAGTCTGCCTAAAAGCTGTTCAACTTCTTCCCGATAGTAACCATAAGACTTTCGCGCACCATCAGCGCTTTTGCCAGATTCACTGAGCCCCGCTCCAACTTTCGCCATCGATCGCTGAGTTGGAATTCCCAATGACTCGAGTTCTTCAAGCGCCTTGCGGGTGTCCGCAGCCTTTTGCTCAGCGTCTCTGCTATCGATTTCCAAGACCAGCCGTGAGGTCTGAGCCATAGGTTTCTCCGGGCGAAAAAAAGCCCGCTCAATAGCGGGCTCAAATAATCTGAAATGTAATCAGCTGTAGTCGCCGCTGATTTTGTCGCGGAACATCACAGTGGTTGGATATCCCAGCCGTTGTTCAATAGCGTCCGCGGCTTTTTCGGCTTCGGACTTGCTTTCGAATGCGCCGGCGCCGACGCCGCCAACCTTGAGCATTTCGACAACAGGGAATCCAGCCTCGGCGATTGCGTCGGAGACTTTTACCCGCTCTTCCTCGCCGGCGCAGATTACCCTAGCAACCCAGCCGAATCGCAGCGATGGCACTGCTTGAGGGGATGCTTTACCAACATCGCCACCGCAGTGCTTGCATTTAACCGCGGCATTTTTGATGTTTTCTGCGCAGAGTGGGCAAGGCCTAGTATCGAATGTTGACTCGGGAGCCGCTTGGGTTCTGCGGCCGAAGATCACCATCAACAAGCCGGCAATCAGAATGACTCCACCAATCAAGGTGTAGTTCTGCCGGTCGGCCATCAACCCCAAGTTGTTAACACGGCCAAGTCCGGAAGGAACAGAAACATCCATCGTTGTCGCGGCAATCATCACGATGAATCCAACGGCGACGATCAGAAAGCCAAAGCCTCTCATATGGCACCTTTGCTATCTTGAGGGCCAATGTTGCCTGACTCCCTGATTACCCATACAAAGAATTCAGCGTTGCCTTTTAGTAAATGTGCGGCCCAATTTGGGCTGTAGGAAACCTCGCGACCATTTACGCCGGTGACACCTTCATCCCAGTCGAGCACAACAAACTTACCCAACATCAGGCATTGCAACTGATGCTCTTCCTCATCACTAATGCTGCGCTCGGTTAGCGCCATCAACATGCGAGCGCCGTACAAAGCAGCTTGATAAATCTCATTCTGATGAGAGGCTAGCTTAAACCTGCCCCCACCTTCGAACTCTTTCCACTGAGCGATATCTGCCACGCGAAAGCCTCCCTGAGTAATGGCAGCAATCTACCACTATCCGCAGGAAGCGCCAAAGCGGCTGTACGAATGCCCAGTAACGCCAATGCTCGCCCTGATAGTAGCCTCTCGCCTTCACGCAACGGATAACCCCAGTCCTTTGCCTGCAAGCCCAAGGACTGGGATTGCGCCAATTTCGGCGCGTTTATGACCTGGAGGTCGGTATGAGTGAAGAACAACGGGTGGCGACACCCTTCGAGTTAGGCGTCTGTGCTGCGCTGCAAGTAATCGGAACGGCTATCGCAAGTCTGGATGTTCCGGGGCGAATCAAGGTTGCAGATGCAGCAAAAGCACTTCTTGAATCGCTTCCAGATGACAAGTCGATCATTAAGGATCGGTCTGCTCATCGGCTGCCGCTTGAATCTTTAATAGCAGGTCTTTTGCCAGAGTCGTCTCGGAAACCTTCTGAGTAAGCCAGTCTTGAAACTTCCCTGCGTCTTGATGGCCGGGGAAGTCGCTCCCGAGCGGTTTTTGATCTTTCATTGGTGTCTCCAGGCGGCGCAGCCGCATAATGTTTATCACTCGTCGGCACCGGCCAAGCACACCGCATCCAGCGCAAACATTACATCGTCGATCTCATCGCGCGGCAGCGGTGATGGGTGCGAATCCAGCCAGTCGGAGATCTCCCGCGCCGAGAGCGGCAGCGGAAATGCTCCCGCCATGCCGGCGATGTACCGCCGGCCGCGAGACACGTTCCGGTACAGGTTGAGCAGGTAGGCGGTCAGCGGGTCATTCTCGGGCTCGCCGGGGATCGCCATCTTCAGCCGCGAGTAGACCGCGCGGCGCTTTTCGCTTTCCCCGCCCCACTCTTGCTCCCACTCGAAACGGGCAAGCGCTTTCCCACCGACTCAGCTCGCTCCTCTGCAGCATCGTTGGCGGCCAGCGCGCCTTCGCGCAGAACGAAGATGAAGAACTCGATGTTGTTCTCGAGCAGCTCAGCTGCAACCGCCGGGGAGTACTTGACCGGGCTTCCTTCTGTGTCAAGAACGCCATCCCAATCCTTTACGATGAAATGGCTGAGCAGCATCGAGTGATTCTGGTGCTCGGTCATTTCACCGGCGACTACACCCACCTGGCCTTCCTCAAATCGCGCGTCATTGCGCTGAATGCGGCGCCGCATGCGCTCAAGGGCGACTTGATATTCAGGGTTGTCGATGCTGGCGAGCAGGATCTTGGTGTCGTCGTCGAACTTCGCCCAGCGCTCACCGGCGATCGCCGGCTTCTTCTTGCCCAGTTGCAGAGCCATTTCAATTCCTCAACGCCACGCCAATAAAAGGGCTCCCCCGGCCGGCGTTTGAACCGAGGGAGCCAAAGGGTTTACGGGGTTGGATCAGCCGCTTCGCGGGTGATGGTCGGGCTGAGCTTGGCGACGGTGTAGTTGAGCGTGACCTCGATCAGGTCGCGCTTACCGCCATTCGGCAGTTCGCCGTCCACTTCCACGGCTGGGAAGTTGAACGTGTATTTGTTGCCCAGCGAGTCGGTGATCGGGAACACAACTGCGATCGGCGTCCGCGTGAAGGTGTTCTTCCAGATCTCCCACGCTCGCTTCGACCAGGCCAGCGTGATGCTGCCGGTGACCGCCGCCTCGGTGGCGATGTGCGCGCCTGGGCCCAGACGATCGGAGCCAAGGCAGCGCTGAGTCTGCAGGCTGTTGTCCAGATTCACGGTCATGGCCGAGACACAGGCCACGCCTTCGAGCGACTGGCCATTCACCAGGATCGTGCCGACGTTGTTGTTCGACAGAAACGGGGTGGTGGTCGGCGCATTCGGCGAAACGACAATCGGGGTGTCGCCGTCGGTGTAATCCAGGCACGCCATGTTGAAGGTGGCAGTTACCTTGCCTTCCGACGGAATGTCGAGAGCGAAGGTCGAGACGTGCGCGCCCTTGAACACGCCATAGACGCCTACGTCGTTGTAACCCTTCGCGATGCTGAAGGTGTGGCGAGTATCGCCCACGCGCAGCACGTCAGCCGTCCAGACGCCGTAGAAGGCGGCTCCGAGTAATTGGTCGAACGAGCCGAACGAGAACTCGGCCGTCAGATCGCCGCCGATATCGATGCTGGTGGCCACCGATCCTTGGCTCAGACGGGTGTCGGTGATTTCGTCGCTGACTTCGGTGTTGACGGTCGGGGTCAGCGCGTTGCCGGTGAGGCGCAGCGTATCCCAGGTGCCGGCGGGAGTAACGCCGGGCGTCACCTCCGCAATGATGTGGCTTACAACTTTTGCGCCAGAGCTCATTGGAGCCTCCTATTCGCGGGCATAAAAAAACCCGCAGGCGCGGGCGTGGCAGTTGCTTTGCTGTCAGCCGGCGCGAAACCGGATGTTGACGTTGATTTGGTAGAAGCCCTCGAACTCGCCGGCGACCACTTGGCTGGCTTCCATGCATTCAAGGTCCCCGGACATCCAGTAGGCGAAGTGCGCTTCAAGCGCGTCGGCGAGTTCGTTGATCGCTTTGGTGCCGGTGCGCTCGCGGGCGAAGCACTGAATGCTTATCTGCCCGGGCTTGCGGGTGTGCGGTCGGTCGGCCATACCAGCCATGAAGGCCGAGGCGTACTGGATATTCAGCCGGCACCAGAGGCCGGTCGCCGGTGGCCTAAACACATCCGGCTGGTTCGGGTAATCGATCCACGCCTGGTCAATGCCGGTGAAGGCGACCATGCGACCGGTGATAAGCAACCTGATCTGCTCGAAGGTCATGTGTAGGCCTCGGATACGCCTATAAACGCGAGGTCATAAACCCCGCCGGGCGCCTGTGTGGAATGCCCCAACTCCAGCATCTCGCCGTAGGGGCTGTTCGTTTGGATATAGATGACCGGAAATTTTCCCGAGGCCTTAATGAGCATGCTGCCTTTGCTGATCGTTTCGCCGCCGGAGGGATCGACGTTGTCGGTCACGGTCATATCGGGTGCGCCAATCGAGACCAGGTGACTGCCTCGGAACGTGCCGCCGATGTAGCTCTTACCTGCCGCCTTCGCTTTGACGAAATAGTTCTCTTCGCGCTCGCGCTTGGTCAGCTTCTTGTAGGCCCGGCCGCCAGTGCGCGCCGCGTTGCGAGCATCGACGTTCGCGTCGTACGCATCAGCTAGCGCCACGTTCTTCGTGCGCAGCGCCACGTTGGCCTGCCACAGGTCGGGGTTGCCGACCGGTGAGCGGTTCACCACCTCCGTGAGCATGGCGGTCGCGATGACGCGCGCCATCTGGGTGATGTCCTCGCCAGCCTGATCGGCAAACTCGGTGAGGCTATGGCTCCAGCCTGCTTTGGTGGTCATCAGACTTTCCTCAGCTGGATCTCGTAGTGGGCGCCGGCCGGATCAGTCTGGACATTGACCACGTCGAAATCGTTGATCTTGTGGCCGATGTCCGGAACCCCGCCAATCGTTTCGTTGGTCAGCGCGATCAGCAGTTGGTCGGTGGCGCGGATGTTCACGCCGTCGACCTGTGCGATCTTGAATGCATCGAACACACCTCGGCCGGTGTAGGCGATGACAACGGGGTCGCCCGCCGCCTCAGTGACCGGATCCCACGTTCCCGGCAGCGTCACGCCACCGCTGAATGGCTTCACGGCGTCCGCCAGGTCAGTGTCGAAGGCCTCAGCCAGATCAGCCTGAATCTCTTCACGTAGGCCCATAGGTCACCTGTACACGTTGAAGCTGAAGCCGCTGGTGCGCCATTGCGCGAGCAGCCCAAGTGCGAACTGGACACCATCGGGCAGCGCGGTCGACTTGCTGGTGTCGATCGAGGCGAATGTCTTGCTGGTTGTCACCGATCCGGCCTTCACCGTCTTGGCCTCCAGCGATCCCTCGGTATGCTGCTGGTACAGCTTGCCCTCGGAGGCGACAACCGCCAGCTCGGCGCCGGCCTGCTTCACCTCTTCCGGGATGGCGTCCATGTCGATGCCGACTAGGTTGAGCGAGGTCAGATAGGCATTCGCCTGCAACACCGACCGGGCCTTCTTGTCATCTGGAGCCCACGAAGCCCCGAGGATGGCGTCAACGTCCGCCACGGTGATGTAGGTAGCCATCAGGCCTCCGCTTGAATGAGTGGGGCCGAAGCCCCGGGTATTACTGGTTGGCCTTCAGCAGAGCGAGCAGCTCAGGCTTCGAGTCGTTGACCTTGTAGCCAACGCCCTTGGCGTCGAGCTGTTCCTTGATCTGCACGACGGTCAGTTCGTCGAGAGGGTCGGTCGCGGCCGCCAAGCGGTCTTTCTCTGCCTGCGCCAGCAAGTCATCCACCTGCTTTTGCAGCTCTTCCGACTTACTCACAGCGGCATCGCGATCGCTTGCCAAGCGCTGCATCCCCGACTGAATGCCGTTCAGGGCTTCGTACAGGCGCATCGCTGGGCCTTCGCCTTCAACGGGGTTCAGCACGCCCGCTTCAAGGCCAGCGGTCAGCTCATTTACAGCGTCGAGCTGCAGGGCCTCGCGGGACGGCTCGGCACCACCGCCACTGTTACGGCCACCACCTTCTTCGATGCGCGATCGAGCGTGATCGACGCCACCGGTTTCACCCACGGTCTGCGGGCCGACGGTGATCTTGCCTTCATCACCGGAGAAGCCCCAGCGAGCCTTGATGTTCGGGTCGATGTGGTTGTCTTTTTTAACGGTCATGGTTTTCTCCTGGATCAATGCTGCGCGGCGGGTAACTCACCCGCCGCGCGCCCGGTTACGGCGTTGGCGCGGTAACGAGGGAGGTGATGAACGCCATAGGCACCTGCTTGCGAGCGAACTTGCGCTCCCAGTTGGTGGCCAGAGCCAGATCCGCCCAGTTCGCCGAGATCGGGCGAGTGGTGGTCGGGGTACCGGTGATGGTGGCGCTGGTGAACGAGAAGCCCAGCGGATGCACAACGAAGTTGCGACGAGTCCACAGGGTTTCAGTACCGCCACCATTGCCGCGATCCGGCGCACGTTCGTATTCGAGGCCGTCCAGACCTTCTGGCTGCTCTTCGGCGTAGCCGATAGCGCCCGGGCCGAAGATGATCGACAGGTACTTGGCGGTTGGGCCGGTGCCGATCACAGGCAGACCGTCGTCCAGAACGACCGGCATACCTTGGAAGCGACCGAACTCTGGGGTCTGATCCGCAACCGGCGCGAAGTCGATCTGGTTCTGGATCGACAGCTCGGTATGAACCGCCGAGTGCATGGCGATGACGCTCAGGCCGCCCAACTGGCCGGAGTAGTCGCCCATCGTGCCCTTGGCGCGGATCACTGCCGCTGGATTGATGATGCCGCCGGCGTCTACGACCATGTCGCCGCCATTGGAGGCGATGTTGTCGTTGTAGATGCCCACTGCAGTGGCAATGGTGCGGCGCTGGGCAACACGCTGCCAGTAGGAGATCAGGCGGCCTGCCACGAACTCCAGCGGGTCTTGCTTGGTGATGTTCTTCACCAGGTTCATGCAGTTCCAGCCTTCGTTGAGGTACGCGGCGCGTGCCTGCATGGAAGCGCTGGTGACCGACAGCGGCACCGCGATGTCGGTGTAC
>NZ_JAGYHF010000023.1 GCF_018336155.1 Pseudomonas rustica
CGCCTGGGTCTGCTGGTCGGCCACCTCGTTGGCGAGTTCGAAGGGCGTCTTCTGGCCGTCGTGCCCGATCCCTTTGGCGATATCTTCCAGAGGCAGGCCCTGCACCAGCAGGCGAATGGTGATGTCGTAGGCTCGATCGAAGACTTCGCTAGCCTTCTCCGGCTCTAGGTCGCCGAGGTTGCGCATCTCGCATTGCAGCGCGGCGTGGCGCACAGCCTCATGCGACCAGGTACGGTTTCCGAAACGGCTTGGATGGGCGTTTTCCAGCGCCTCACGAAAAGCCTTGTCGTGCGGTGGGATGCCCAGCATTTCCGGCGTCGGCTGGCACAGCTTGATGAACTTGCCGACACTCGGCATGAAGTCGGTACCCAGCATCCGGCAACGCTCAACGCCGAAACGGATCTGCTCGAGCTGGCTGATCCCCTCGACCATGAATGCCTTCGTCCAACTGCGCTTTGCAGAGTTGAGCGCCTCGTCAGTCGGCCAGGCCTGCTTCCATGCCGGGAAGATCGCCTGCAGTTCACGAAACAGCGAGTTCACGACATCGACAGCTTCGGGCGGCAACGTCTTCGGCATAACCGGGACGGCCGGCGGCTGGTAGCTGCCCATCGCAGCGACCACGTCAGTGTTCGCGCCAGATGATTTCAAGAGCTGGGCCGCACTTTGTGGCGGCTTCGGCTTCTTCACAGGACACCGTCCATGTTGTCCGCCCAGTCGCGGCCGTCGAAGTCAGGGCCGTTTGCCTGCCGGCGCAATGGGAACTGGCGAACGTTGCTGGCCACGGCCGCATCGCGCTTCACCCACTTCACCAGCAGGCTCACCCAGGCGGCCTGAGTCTCGACGCGGCCAGATGCGGAGTAGTGGCAGACGAACGCAGCAGTTGCCTCGCTGGTGAAGTCGTCGACAGGAATTGCCATGCGCAGCGCGTACGACTTCAGCAGCTTCTGGTCAGGCACCCAGTCGAGGGTCATTTCGGTTGGTGACTTTGGGTCGACCGAATTTTCCTCACCCGCGTGTAGAGTGTTGTGTTGATCTTCTCCTATTCCCTTCCCTTCCCTTCCGGGGTCTACCGGTCGACGATCAGTCGACGACTCCTCGGCGAATTGTTGGCGAATGCTCTCCGACTGGTCGTCGAATTCAGACGGCGGGCCTGGGTATTTGAAGTTCTTTTTCTCGATCTTCTGGTGCTTCCAGCCGCGGACGTGGAAGTAGTTCTTCCCGTTCACCCAGTAGCTCTGGATCAGCTCGGCACCTTCCAGTTCGCCCAGCAGATTGCTCACCTCTTCGGTGGTGATGTCGTCACCGGGGAACACCAAGGCCTTGATGGTTCGCGGCGCCAACGGGTGGTTGCCGCCGTCATCGCAAAAATTCCACAGGCCAATGAATAGCAGCCGAGCCATCGGGCGGCAGGACATGACCTGCTCGCTCGACCAGAACTCGGGCTTGACGGTACGGATGCGAGCCATCACGCGGCCCCCTTGAGTGCTTTGTCATGGGTGAACAGTCCGTCCCAGGTCTTCTTCATTGGCAGCTCGCCAGCCAGGTAGAGGTCGTAGAGGCGCACAGCGCCCTTCTTGAGCAGAACTGGCGTGAAGGAAACAAACGGCTCTTTGCCGTGGGGAGTGACTTCGTGCTGATGCTCGGTCATGTACTTGTCGCGCGCGTAGGACGCCACACGGAAGCGCAGACCGGATTTGCTCTCGTTGTAGAGCCAGTTGCGACCTTCGAGGAACTTGCCCACCTGCATGACGTTGACCCCATTGAGGCCCTTGCAGAATTGGGTGTGCGTCATCCCCTCCTTGAACAGGTTCTCCATGGAGTGGATTTTCGAGGCTTGCTGGTGGTTCTCGATTCGCAGAACTGCTGTCTGCTCGATCTGGTCGGCGTACAGCCTCAGCGCTTCCGCGTAGGACGGCATAGACACAGGTTGCGCGGACTTGGCCTCCAGCTCATGCCAGCGGCGAATCACTGTCATCCGCATGGCGGCGCTGTAACCGGTGAGCAGGCAGTCGGTATGCTCACGATCAAGCATGTATTCGGTCTGCTCACGATTCAGCGGGTCGAGATAGATGCATCCAAAGTTGGATGCATCCTCGCCAAGGTCTTTCAGCATCGAAAGAACGTCGCGCTTCACGTGGAAGTGAGCCTTCCCAGTTAGCTCGGCGATCTCGCGGGAAGACATAGTGGTACGCGACACGTTTTCACCGTTGCCAAATTGTGTCGCGACACTGGCCGGGGTATTGATCGTTTGGATTGATTGGTGCATGATTTGCTCCACAAGCGTTTTAAGAGAGCCGGGCTGCAATCCCGGCTTTTTTGTGCCCGCTGATTGGGTGAGGGCCTCTTGCCTACCCCGAAGAGTCCCTCTCAGAGGGGCTAATTCGGGGCACCAATTCCAATACCCTCGCCCTTCTCCTTCCAACTTCCGAAAGCGCGCCGCAGGCGATGGCGGTTTCGGTCATTTCGTTGATCGCACGGCTGAAGCTCCAGCCGTTTACGCGCATCAACTCCTCTACCTTCTGTCGCGTCTTGGGCGGCAGCTTTTCAAGTTCAATGCTCATTCGGGCCTCCAAAAGGCCTCTAGCCCGCGATATCTTCTTGTTTGTCCTGCATGAGTTCCTCGATCACGCCATTGGCCACTGCCCACTCGATGATTTCGTAGAGGTAGGTGGCGTGCTGCATACGGGTTTTGGTCGCGGCTTTACGCAGAATCCGATCAAGCACTGGTTCGAAACGAACCTTCACCGGAATGGCGCGCTTTTGATTGGGGTCCATGTACATGCTTCGATGCTCCTGGCTGATGAATTGGGTTATGCAGCTGATTTCTTGGGGTGAGCCTCGGCGAGCAGCCAGGCAGGCTCGAACGGCTTGCCGTTGATGCTGGCAAGGTCTGCAATTTTCTTGGCGTATTGGGTTTCCCCGGTGTACTCGGTGCGCGGCAGAGCGTCGGCGACGAGCCACTTGTAGATGGCGCGCGGAGTTTTTCCGCAGGCCAAAGCCACAGCCGAAACACCGCCAGCAGCGTCTATCGATTTCTTGAGCGGTCGCATAAGGCCTCCGAGTTAAATATGAACTTGCGGTACATATTATGTCGGAACTGAAAGTACATGCAAGGGCATGCGATGCTGAACCTATGGTTCAGATAGAAGAAATTCGCGCAGCCTTTGTTGCTCGCCTCAAAAAAGCTCTATCCGCCCACGGCATCGACCAGTGGGGCGCAGGCGCTCGCTTGGCCGAAATCGCCAAAGTAACGCCGAAGGCTTCAAGCAAATGGCTCAATGGCGAGGCAATGCCCGGCCCCGCCAAGATGACCGCAATTGCGTCTGGCCTGGGTGTAAAAATCGAGTGGCTTCAGCACGGCGCTGGAGAAGAGCCAAGCTTTTCGAAGCTTGCAGAAGCAGACAAGGCCGCCACCGATGAGCCCTCGGCATCCGCGGCGGCAATCGTCCGAGAGATGCTTGCCAAGCAAGGTAAAGGGCTGTCGGAGGATGCTCGCCGGCGGCTACTGGCCGTTGCGGAATCCGATGATGGGGGCGCACTCGAGATCGACTACTACCGACCCGGCGCTGTTGGTGATGAGGTATGGATTGCCCATTACGACGTTCGCGCGGCCATGGGTGGCGGACAAATCCCGCATGACTATCCCGAGATGCTTCAGGACGTGAGGGTCAGTCCACAGCATCTTCGCGAGATGGGCGTTGAGTTCACCGAGCACTACCATCTGAAAATGGTGACCGGCTGGGGGCAGTCCATGGCACCCACCATCAAGCATCGCGACCCCCTACTCGTCGACATCAGCATTCGCAATTTCGCTGGCGATGGGATCTACATGTTTTCATGGGATGGGCACTTGTACATCAAGCGCTTGCAGTGGATGGGTGACGGCCAAGTTAAAATGATTTCTGACAACACCCGGCATTCGCCGGAGACGATCCGGGCTGAAGACGTTTTCATCCAGGCGCGAGTTTTGCTGGTGTGGAACGCCAACCTGGTTTGATGAGCGTAATGCTGACAATGCGAAGCTTAGGGACAGGCCTCGGATCACGTCGATAAGAAGCCCGGCAAGTCGCCGGGCTTCTTTTAATCTTTTTACTGAGCGGAAGCCTGTGCTGTAGCGAGCGGTATCGGGTTTCCTGTTACGTCATCTGGCAGCGTGTACATGGCTCCAGTGAGAGGATCCACAATCAGCATGCCTATCAGGCCACCGAACAAGATGTTGCCCCAATACCAACCGTTGACTGTTGTTTTGAGCGGCACCGTGCTGTCCTGATGGCCTTCTTTACGGAAGGTCACATTGTAGTCTTCGCCTTTGAAGTACCCTCGCCCACTTTCTAGCAGTACCCGACCAGGCGTGACGCCTCGAGCAACGACCATTCCCCGGCTATTTACGATTTCGTATTTCACGGCTGTGGGCGTGCTGTAGATCCCTACCTCTGGCTTGCTGTCACTCACAATGCTCGCGCAGCCTGCCAGACCCAACAGTGTGAATGCCGACACCACCGCTACCGATTTCCGAAGAATCATCACTGCTCACCCACTCCGTATCGCCATCATTGGCTTGGCCGGGATTCGGCCGTTCGCGATTGTACAGAGTTGATGGCAAATAGACATTATCGTCGCAGGTTTGTCAGAAAGGCGCTGGCTCCTCCGCCGGCTCCAAAACCTCTACTGGCCGATCCTCTTCGGCACTCGCCTCCCACTTCAACGTCACCGACTCATCGTCGTTGAACGTCATCTCTATGCCGTCCGTCTCGGAAAGCAGACCCATCACCTCCTCCCACTCCCGGTCGCCGTCCGTGTCGAGCCGATGGATCGTTACCCAGCGCTGAGTCTGCGCTAGCGGGTGGTTGATCATCGACGACACGCGCAGCCCGAGCCTTTCAATTCCGCTCACTTCATGACGCGCTGCTGGTTTTTCCTGTCTCTTCGGCTTAGCCATTTCCACCTCCTCATGCTGTATATGCATCCAGTATTCGAGCGACTATAGCGAAGCCATCCATAGCGGTAAATCCCTAAAACGTCGACCGGTGAAATTTCATCGAATATGTACTTTTTTTAAAATATGTACTTTTGGTACTTGACCTAATGTGAACTGTTGGTTCATATTTCACCCATCGCAGCGACACACAGCCACTGCGAAGGGCCTCAACAGACCCGCCGCTCTTTAACAATCCAAACCATTCGCGGATCGATCCCCGGAAACGGGCAGCCCTTGAGGCATCGCTGGAAACGGCGAACAACGCGAACCATAAATTTCGATCCCCATGTCAGCTCTGGAACTGAACCACGCCCGGCTCTGGTTACCGGACCAGGTCGACCTGCTGATGCATCTGGATTCAGCAGTCACCGGCCTGCGCTGTGAGCACTCCCTGCCGGAGCCAAGATGAGGCGCTTTACCGGCACAGTGCGAAGCAGTGACTTAAATGCGCCTCGCGGGATGGCGAGTAATCCCGTACCTACAGCCAGATGTTTCAAGCCAGTGACGGCCGCCAGCAGCGGGTCACGGCGAACAGATTTCACTGGCTGGCCTTGGCGACAGGGCCAGACGGGAAATCAACCGCCCAGTTGGGCACAACAGCAGGTGACAGGCATGGACATCAAAACCCTTGAAGCGCTGGGCGTGAGCGCAACCGATCTTTCCGAGCGCATCGTGGAGCAGGCGGTACACGCCCTTCTCTACTCCACCAGCTACGGAGAGGACGACGAGGAAAGCACACAGGCGTCCCGTTTCAAGCAGCAGATTGAAAAGCGTGTGAAGGATGCGGTCGACCAGAAGATCGATGCAATGTTTGCTGAGCACGTTCTGCCGCGCGTTGGCGAAATCATCGAATCGGCCGATATGCGCAAAACCAGTCATTACGGCGAACCGAAGGGCGAGCCCATGACCTTCAAGGAGTACATCGCCAGTCGCGCCGAGGTGTACATGAGCGAGAAGGTCGACTACGACGGCCAGTCGAAAGACGAATCGAAGGACAGCTATAACTGGCGCGAATCAGGCCCGCGTCTCACCGTTCTGATGAAGCTCTACATCAAGGACACGCTCGAGAAGAGCGCGAAGTCGGCGATCAGCGATGTGAACAAGGTGATCGCCAAAAACATCGAGCAGGCTGCCAAGGATGCGATTACGTCCTGCGCCGCCTCCCTCAAGGTTGCAGCGACTCTCTGACAACCAGCGCCACGACAGCCCTGTCGTTAACTGCCCGATCCTCTCTATGAGAGCGCATCGGTCTGCACTCAGCGTTACTGCCATAACGTGGCTGGCAGGCCGCCCATAAGTAACTTGGGTTGAGTGCAGACCGATGCGGACGAAACTGCGGCCTATAACCGCCCACCTGCATCAACTCCCAGAATCGGTTGTCATCGAGCGCTGGCGAACTGAACACGGCCGTGGAACTCGGCGCCGGAGACGTTACCGGCAAGCAGATGCGGCGTTGAAAGCTGGGTTGAACGCTTCGGCGGCCCTGGAGAAACGCAGGTTAATAGGCGCCAGATAATGCTGGTTGCTCCTCCGAGCGGTCGTCCCGAAAGGGTCCGCTCTCGCCGGATTCGCGCCCGGCCATCTGCACCCACCCTCCCCCGACCAATCCCGAATGCACTCCCCTCCGCGCCCATCGGCAACCAGCGGGAGGCATGAGTGTTGACGAATAAAGCTGAATCCACCACTGGAGAAAGTCATGAGCAAATACACGGAGGCGATCACGGAGGCGGTAAAGGCTCTGGAGTCTGCCGAAAAATCCCATCAGATCGCGTCCGAACGACTTTCAACCGTTCGCGGTCACGCCGGGCATCAAGGCTATTCGGTCACCGTCAACGGCGTGACTGTGGCGGTATCGAGCTGCGACAGCCGCACTTATCAGGGAACGCTGATCCGCGGCCGGGAAATGATTCACCTGGGCGCCCTCAAGGCTCTTGGTGCAGAGCTTCAAACAGCCGCAGACCGCGTCCGGGACTGCCGGGCGCATTTGGCGGCAATCGTTACCGCCTAACCCCAAACACTGGAGGTCGCCATGGCCCGCACTTACGAATACTGGACGGTCAGGGACGGTGAGGACATTGCCGTCAACCTGACCGTTGTCTCTTTCTCGGCCTCGAAAGGCAACTTCAGCTCCCAAGCCGCCGATCCCGACGAGTACTTCGGTCATTGCGAAATCGAGTGGGATTCGAAAGACGACACCAGCTTCATGACTGAATCCGAGATCGCCTCAATGGAGGAATGGCTTGTAAGCGAGCATTCCGAGTATCTGGCCGACCAAGACTATTACGACTGACCCGCCACTCTGGAGGCAACCATGAACGCAGCACTGAAACTCTGTCAGGCCATGCACGACGCGCAGTTGCCTCCGATGGTGAGCGAGAGCACGCAGGAAGTGGCTCGGACTGAGTGGCTGTACAACGCTTCCGAGCAGTTGGTGCGGTTCGGCTGCGACGTCTCGTTCCAGCGCCGCATGCGGCCGGCTCAGGGCGTCACGCTGGCCCAGTTCGCTCTGGCAGTTGATGAGCATGCAAACGGACGGCTTGCAGACTGCGAGGTCACCACGGCTTCGCTGGGCTACCTGCTGATCGCCGCCGAGCGCGGCCACGCTGACAAGGTCGCCGCCGCCGAACTGCTCGGGCCCAGCGACCACCCACTGGGCAAGCTCGGCGAAATCGCAGAGGGCCTACTTCGACCCCTTGTCGATGACGCGCTGATCGCCCAGGCCGAGGACAACGACCTATGAGCAATCAGGTAGCACTGGCCCGGCTGGGCCTTGAAATCGCGAAGATGCGCAATTCCTGCACTCCGGTGCCGGATCGCACTTTCGTCATGGGCATGATCGAAATGGCGGAGTTCGCCGAGATCATCGACACCCGCACTGCCAATCGTTATCGCGATGCGCTGGACGCTAAGTTCGTCGAGCGCAACGGTTATCTGAAAGGAGTTTCGGTATGACAACCCCTCCAGTAAAAACGCTGGTCGATGAGCAGCTCGACGACATTGAGCGGCGCATTGCGATCCTCGGCTTCGGCCTGCCCTTCAATGAGGTGATCGGCCGCAAGCGCGAGGATCTGGTCGACAGCCTCCCGCAGCGCCTGTCGGTGACCATGAAAGGCGGACGAATCGCTGTGAGGGCTCGCCAATGAATCTCATCTATTGGATTCTCGTTTTGATTCTGGTTGCAGGTGCAGGCGCTTACGGCGTCATTCGTGATGGTCAGGGTACGTGCCAGGTGCCGCGCTCCACCACCTACCACGTGTTCCGATGACCAGCCTTCAGCGTGCGCGCCGGATCCTGATTCGGCGCGGTTCGTTTCGAGTCCTCTCGATTTACACCTTCCTGATGCTGCTCAGCGCCCTCGCCGACCGCATCACCTCCTGACTTTCAACTTCAAGCGCTGCGCACGTCGCGGCAAGGATCCCCCGTGTCCGCACAAAAGCAAGTCATCAAGATCGACGACATCAGCGAAGAGAATTCACCGGCCATTTACGTCGCCGGCGGCCTTAGCCAGTTCTTCGACGCGGTAGCCGCTGAGGTCACCGCCGAGGTTCCAGACCTGACCACTCGCAAAGGCCGTGAGCGTATCGCCTCTCTGGCGGCAAAGGTCAGCAAGTCGAAAACAGCCGTGGAAAAGCCGGGTCGCGATTACCTCAAACGCCTGAAGGAAATGCCAAAGGTCGTCGAGGCTGAGCTTCGCGAGTTCGTCAACAAGATGGACGCGCTGCGTGATGCCACTCGCCAGCCTCTGACGGACTGGGAGCAGGCAGAGATTGCCCGGACAGATGCCCACGTCGACGCGATTCAGCGCATCAAGGATCTGGCCATCTTCGAAGCGGCGCCAACGTCCTCCCATCTGGCCAGCATCATCGCCGACCTCGAACTGCTCGAAATCGGCGATAGCTGGGAAGAGTTCTTGGCCGAAGCCGCCCAGGTGAAAGACCAGACGCTGATCAAGCTGCGCACCCTGCACGCCGAGCGAGCGCGGTACGAAGCCGAGCAGGCCGAATTGATCCGGTTGCGCGCCGAAGCCGAAGCACAGGCTCAGCGCGATCGGGACGCGCAGATCGCCCGGGAAGCTGAAGAGCGCACCCGCCGCGAAGCGGAGCAGCGTGCACAGGCCGAACGAGAAGCCGCCGCCCGACGCGAGCAAGAGCTGCTTGATCAGGCTGCCGCAGCGCAGCGTGCCGCCGAGCAAGCTGCCCGTGACGCAGAAGCACAGGCCGAGCGCCAGCGCCTCCAGCTTGAGCAGCAGGCCGAGCAGGCTCGACTGGCGGCAGAGCAGGCGGAAGCGAATCGCATCGCTGCCGAGCAACGCGCCGAAGAGGAACGCCAAGCCGCCGCGAAACGTGCCGAACAGGCCGCAGAGCAAGCGCGTACCGACGAGCGCCGCCGCGCCGATGCAGCCGCTGCCGAAATTGTCCGCCAGCAGCAGGCGCGCGAAGCTGATCTGGAACACAAAAAGCAGATCAACCGCGCCGCCTTGGACGCCTTCATCGAAGGCGGCATGACCGAGGAATGCGCCAAGCAGGCAATCACCCTGATCGCCCAGCGCAAGATCCCCGCCATTTCAATCAGCTACTGAGGTCGCCATGTCTACCGAAATCATCATGCCGGAGCAGCGCCGCCAAGTCGTTGCGCCGATCTCCAATGAAACGAACATCATGGCGGTAATCAGTCGAGCCGCCGCCGATCCGACCTGCGATATCGAAAAGATGGAGCGCCTGCTCGCCATGCATGAACGCATGCAGGATAAGGCCGCCGAAGCAGCATTCAACGCCGGAATGGCGCAAATGCAGTGCGAGATACCAACGGTCTTCGAGGCCGCTGTGAACCTGCATACCGGCAACGCCTACGCCACGCTCGACGACATCACGCGAATCATCAAGCCGATCATGCAGCGACACGGATTCGCGATCACCTTCAAGGTTGAAAACCTCGACAAAGCCATCAGCGTCACCGGCATTTTGATGCACCGTGACGGGCACCGAGAACACACCACGATGACCTTGCCGGCCGATATCGGCAAAGGGCGCAACGAAGTGCAGGCGGTTGGTTCATCCACCACCTATGGCAAGCGCTACGTGATGTGCGCCCTGCTGAACATCACGACCAGTGAGGCTCGCGATGATGACGCGCAGACGGCGGACGGATCGGATAGCGAGGAAATGCGAGCCCAAGTAATTACGGACATCCTTGAGCGGGTCGAACAGACAGCCTCACCCGATGAGCTCAAAGATGTCTGGCAGGCTGCATTGAAGGTTTTGCAGGCCAGCGGCGACAAGGTCGGTTATGACACGGTGAAGATTGCCGTCACCAAGCGCAAAGACATATTGGAGGCAAAACAATGATTGTCCTCAACTGCACGCAGGGATCTGCCGAGTGGCTGCAAGGCCGCGCCGGGGTCATCACCTCAAGCATGTTCAGCACCGCCCGCTCCAAGGTGAACGGGCTCACTACCCAGCAGCGGACATACGTTGAAGCAATCTTGGCCGGCCATAGCGAAAGCAAAGCCCGCGACCTGGCTGGCTACAAGGCTGGGCCGAAGGCCGAAGTCGTGCAGCGCGCGCTCGATGGCGAGAAGGTCGGCGAGCCGTCCAACGCTGCACTCACCTACGCCTTCGAGCTGGCGGTTGAGCGGATCGGTGGCGCGCCGCTGGATGGCGGGTTCGAAACCTGGCAGATGCGCCGAGGGCATGAGCTGGAGCCCGACGCCCGCATGGAACACGAAATTCAGACAGGCCTGATCGTTACACAGGTTGGGCTAGTAAAAACAGACGACGGCGTTTTTGGCGCCAGTGCAGACGGGTTCATCGGCGACGACGGCGGTTCGGAGTACAAATGTTTCCTTTCGCCTGACAAGCTTCGCGCGTTCCACATCGACAACGATGCCAGCGAAGTCATCGACCAGGTGCAGGGCTGCATGTGGATCACCGGCCGCAAGTGGTGGCATATCGGGATGTACTGCCCTCTCCTGAAACCAGTTGGCCGCCAGCTCTGGCTGCAAGAGTTCAAGCGTGACGACGACTACATCGAGCAGCTCGAAGAAGACCTCTGGCAGTTCAAGCTGCTGGTGGACGGCTACGAGGCAAAGCTCCGGAGTAAAGCAGCATGAGATGGGACGCCCATAAGGCAGAGGAGCCGGCCATCGCCCAAGCCCTTCACCGGTTCGCTGACGCGGGGATCTTCGCCGCGTCCAAGGCGCTGCACCGATCCACTCGCTCACTCAACCGGATCGCCAGCGAGCACGGCATTGAGTTCACGACTTGCACCGCCAGGACGATGGAAGCCCGTCGCCAAAAAAGGGCCTCAATGGTCACTCAGATAAAGGCTTTGGCCGGCACGCGATCTCAAGCTGAGATCTGTGCGGCGCTTGGGATTACGCGGGCCGTTCTTCGTGAGCTCGCGGAAATCTACGAAATCAACATCAACAGTCGCTCGAAAGGTGCCTGATATGGAACAAGCATTCGTTGAAGCCGCAAAGCGGCAAAGTGGACTGGAGGCGGCGAAAGCTGCCTTCTTTGCATCTGGAGGTACGGCACAGCAAATCCCTACCGGGATCGGAAAGGACAGTCCAGGCATCGCAACGGTAGTCAAAACGCCTTACGGCTACAGGAACATCGAAGCGCAGAAGGCCAAGCGAGGCCGAATGATCACTCAAGAGGAGCGAGACAAGATCGCCGGCGAGCTTATGAGCTGCAAGGCAGCCGGAATGACGCGCAACAAAGCCTGCAAGCATATGGGCATCAGCACGACACTCGCCCGGAAGATCGTCGCGGACTACTCGCTCGATTACCCGACGAAAGCCTGATGCGCAGATTCAACATTCGCACCCAACAACGCAAACGACAAACCCGGCTGGACTTGCCGGCCAGCGGAATAGAAGAGGTAGGCCATGGCCGAGGAAAAGGAACTGACGGAGGAAGCCAAGAAGCAGCGCAGGAAGCGCGAGAAGGCTGCAGCAAAGGACGCTGCTTTGGGCGTCGAGAAGTTTACGGTTGAGGTCGCCGGGGTGTTCAAGCCTGACCTGAAGGCAGTTATGAAGGCCCACGGCATCAACAACCAGCAGGAGATTTACCAACTGCTCCTGATGAACCTGATCGCCGCAGACTTCGAAACCCAGGCCAAGATGCTGCGCTGTGTCACGACACCTTACTTTGTTACCGAAAAGGTGTCGCGACTGATCGAGGCGGCCGGAAGGAAGTCACTCGCCGAC
>NZ_JAGYHF010000024.1 GCF_018336155.1 Pseudomonas rustica
GACGCTGCGAATCGCCAGTGCTCGCGGGTCGACGACGGACAGGGTGGGATGAGGTGAGTGCTGAGTCGCCTTCATGGCTGTGAACGTCCTCCAGACTTAGGGGTAGCCTGAAGGTTTTTTCATCGGGTCGATACTGTAAGAAGTAACAGGTGGGAGTATCCAAGTGCTGTTTCGTCAGTGGTGCCGCTTTCGCGAGCAAGCTCGGCTCCTACAGGGGAACGCATTCCAACTGTGGGAGTGAGCCTGCTCGCGATGGCTGCGCAGCAGCCCCAAACCTGATGGCGTATATTCCCCATAACTCCTTTGCCCGCGCAGCCCTCGACCATGAAGCAGACTCTCACCGATCTCGAGCAGATCACCGCCACCACCCTCGGCCATTACAACTCGGTGGCCGAAGATTTCCGTGAAGGCACCCGCGATCACGATGTCAGCCAGAATATTGATGCGCTATTGCGGCATATTCAGGGTTCAGCGCCGTTCACCGTTCTGGATTTCGGCTGCGGGCCGGGGCGGGATTTGCAGACGTTTACGCGTATGGGTCACGTTGCGGTGGGGCTGGATGGCTCTGAGGAATTTGCGCGGATGGCGCGGGAGGACAGCGGCTGTGAGGTGTTACAGCAGGATTTTCTGAAGCTGGATCTGCCGGCTGAACGCTTTGACGGGATTTTTGCCAATGCGGTGCTGTTTCATGTGCCGTTGCAGGAGTTGCCGCGGGTGCTCAAGCAATTGCATGGCGCTTTAAAACCCGGTGGGGTGTTGTTCAGTTCCAATCCGCGCGGGGATAACCGTGAGGGCTGGAACGGGCCGCGTTATGGCTCGTATCACGATCTGGCGGCGTGGCAGGGGTTGTTGACGGCGGCGGGTTTTGCCGAGCTGGAGCATTACTTCCGGCCGGCGGGGCTGCCGCGTGAGCAGCAGCCTTGGTTGGCCAGCGTTTGGCGTAAGGAGTCGGGTCAGGGAAAGCCCCTCACCCCAGCCCTCTCCCAGAGGGAGAGGGGGCCGATTGGGGGATATTCAGGAAATACACTGACTTGACCCAACTTCACTGAATCCATAATCGACCCGATCCTTCAGGTCGATGGATATCTTCAGACGCCTCGGTCAGTCCCCTCTCCCCCCGGGAGAGGGTTAGGGTGAGGGCCGTTGTTGACTTGATCTTTTTTCGGCTCGCGAATCTTGTACCAGGCCACATACAGCGCCGGCAGGAACAGCAGCGTCAGCAGCGTCGCCACCACAATCCCGCCGATCATCGCGTAGGCCATCGGTCCCCAGAACACTTCACGGGCAATCGGGATCATGCCCATGCTCGCCGCCGCAGCGGTCAGCAGGATTGGCCGGCGTCGATGCTCGGTCGCTTCCACCACCGCATCCCACGGCTCATAGCCTTTGCGTTCGAATTCATCGATCTGCGTGACCAGAATCACCGAGTTGCGGATGATGATGCCGATCAGCGCGAGAATCCCCAGAATCGCCACGAAGCCCATCGGCGTACCGGTCGGCACCAGCGCCAGCACCACGCCGATCAGCCCCAGCGGCGCGACACTCGCCACCAGGAACATTTTCTGCACGCTGTGCAACTGGATCATCAGGAACGTCGCCATCAAGAACAGCATCAATGGCAACACCTTGGCGATCGGCCCTTGGGCCTTGCCGCTTTCCTCGACCGTACCGCCAGTGGCGACTTTGTAGCCGACCGGCAGTTTTTCCGCGAAGGCATCAATCGATGGCTTGAGGATTTTCACCAGGTCGGTCGGCTGAATCTCGTCGCGCACCGAAGCCTTGATGGTGATGGTCGGCAAACGATCGCGACGCCACACCAGCGGTTGCTCCAGTTCATAACGAACCGTGGCGAAGGCGAGCAATGGAATCGAGGTGCCGCTCGGCGTGACAATCTGCAGGTTCTGCAGGGTTTCCGGAGTGCCGCGTTCGGAATCCACCGCACGACCGACCACGTTGATCAGGTAGATATCGTCATCGACCTGGGTCAACGGCGAGCCACTGACGATGCTGTTCATCAGGTTGGCGACGTCTTCGGACGACAACCCGAGCTGGCGCGCCTTGTCCTGTGCGATGTCGATGCGCAGGACTTTGCCCGGCTCGTTCCAGTCGTAAATGATCTCGCCGATGTGCGAGTTTTTATCCAGTTCGGTGGCGAGGTCGATGGCGTGCTTGCGCACTTGATCGATGTCCTTGCCGCTGACCCGATACTGAATCGGACGCCCTACCGGCGGGCCCATTTCCAGTGCCTGCACGTAGCTGCCGATGCCGACGAACTCTTTGCGCAGACGCTCACGCAGCCGTGCGCTCAGAGCCTCGCGAGACTCGAAGCCTTTGCTGACGATCACCAGTTGCGCGTAGTACGGGTTTTGCAATTGCTGGTCGAGTGGCAGGTAGAAACGGATCGCGCCCTGACCGATGTAGGTGCTCCAGCGCACGATGTCCGGGTCGCCCTTGAGAGTTTCTTCGAGCTTGTCGACGGCCTTGCGGGTTTCGTCGATCGAGGCGTTTTGCGGCAGGTTCAGGTCGACGAGAATTTCCGGACGATCCGAGGCCGGGAAGAACTGGTTCTGCACGAAACGCATGCAGAAAATCGACAGTGCAAACAGCAGCACGGTGATACCGATCGCCCACCAACGGTTGCGCATGCTCCACAGCAAACCGCCGTTGAATGCGCGGCCAATGCGCCCTGGTTCTGCGGCATGGGGTTTCACGTTGGCGCTGAGGATGTGCACGCCGATCACCGGTGCGAAGAATACCGCGACGATCCACGAGACGATCATCGCCACCGCGATCACCGCAAACAGCGTGTAAGTGTACTCACCAGCGGAACTGGCGTTGAGGCCGATCGGCACGAAACCGGCGACGGTCACCAGCGTACCGGTGAGCATCGGGAACGCGGTCGAGGTGTAGGCGTAGGTCGCGGCCTGCTCCTTGGTCTCGCCCATTTCCAGGCGCGTGACCATCATCTCCACCGTGATCATCGCGTCGTCCACCAACAGGCCGAGGGCGATGATCAACGCACCGAGGGAAATCCGCTGCATGGTGATGCCGCTGTATTCCATGAACACAAAGACCATCGCCAGCACCAGCGGAATCGAGCATGCCACCACCAGACCGGCGCGCACGCCGAGGCTGATAAAGCTCACCACCAAGACGATGATCACCGCTTCGAACAGCGCGCTGGTGAAGCCGCCAACAGCTTCTTCCACCACCACGGCCTGATCGGAAACGGTGTGGATGCCAACGCCTACCGGCAGGTCTGCGGTGACTTGATCGATGCGCTCATGCAACGCCTTACCGAACGCCTGAACGTTGCCGCCCTTCTGCATGGCGATCGCCAGACCGATTGCCGGTTTGCCGTCGAAACGGAATTCCGGGGTGGCCGGGTCGACGTAACCGCGACTGATCTCGGCGATGTCGGCCAGACGATAGAAGCGATCGTTGAGCTTGAGGTTGACCTCGGCCAGGTCTTTCTCCGAGGCGAATTGCCCCGACGTGCGCACGGAAATCCGCTCCGGCCCGGCCTCGATCACACCTGCCGGGGTCACGGCGTTCTGCGATTGCAGGCTCTCTACGACCTGGCGCTGATCGATGCCCAGCGCAGCCAGTTTGCGCGTGGAGAAGTTCAGGTAAATCACTTCATCCTGCTGGCCGACCATTTCGATCTTGCCCAGCCCCGGCACGTTGCGAATCTCCGCCCGCGCCTGCTCCACGTAGTCGCGCAACTGGCGCATGGTCAGGCCGTCGGCGGTAAACGCGTAGACCGAACCGAACACATCACCGAACTCGTCGTTAAACCCCGGGCCTTGAATGCCTTGGGGAAACTGCCCGCGAATATCGTTGATCTTCTTGCGCACCTGGTACCAGATTTCCGGGATGTCCTTGGCACTGGTGGTGTCGCGCAGGTACACGTACACCGTCGATTCGCCGGGGCGCGTGTAGCTTTTCACGTAGTCGAGGGAGTCGAGTTCTTCGAGTTTTTTCTCGATGCGGTCGGTGACCTGCTTGAGCGTTTCCTCTTGGGTCGCGCCCGGCCATTTGGTCTGGATCACCATGGTTTTGATGGTGAACGACGGGTCTTCTTCGCGGCCCAGATTGAAGTAGGAAAACACCCCCATCAGCAACGCGACGAACATCAGGTACCAGACGAAGGACTGGTGTTTCAGGGCCCATTCGGAGAGGTTGAAAGAGCCTTTCATTGACTGTCCTCGTCAAGTTTCACTGATTGTCCGGGTTTGAGACTGTTGACGCCGGCGCTGACCACTTGCTCGCCGTTCTTCACGCCACCGGCAAGCACCACGGTGCTGTCGGTGCGGCTGACGACGGTGACATCGCGGGGGCTGACGGTTTTGTTTTGGGTGTCGATCACCCAGATCCGTGTTTTGCCATCGACTTCCTGCAACGTGGTTGCCGGCAGTTCGATGCGCGGTTTGATCGCTGAGCTGAGGGTCACGCTGATCGCGGTGCCGAGACGGAAACCTTCCGGCGTATCAGTCAGGGTCAGACGAGCGCGGCGGGTGCGCGTGGCGCTCTGTGCCTGCGGTTCGATTTCGCGGATGACCGCGGTGGTTTTGATGCTGGGATCGAGTTGCGCAGCGACCAGAAACACCACGTCCTTGGGGATCTGATCGACCAAAGTGTCCGGCAGATCGATCACCGCTTCCTTGATGTCCGGTTGCGCCAGCGTCACCACTTGTTGACCTGCCGTCACCACTTGCCCGGCCTCGGCGTTCCACGCGGTGACCACGGCTTTGTGGTCGGAACGCAGTTCGGTGTAGCCGAGTTGATCCTTGCTCTGATTGACCGCCGCCCGCGCCTGATCGAGTGAGGCCTGAGTGGTTTTCAGGTTAGTAGTGGCCTCGTCAAGTTGCGCCTGCGCGCCGACGCCGCGATCAAACAGCGCTTGCTGACGTCGCGCATTGGCTTGTGCGTTGATCAGTTGCGCTTCGATTTTTGCCAGATCGCCCTGCGCCGAACGCAGCTGATTCTGCTGATCGGACGGGTCGAGGGTGGCGAGCAACGTGCCCTTCTCCACTTCGGTGCCGACATCGACGTTACGGCTGGCAATGCGCCCGCCGACACGGAAACCGGTGTTGCTCTCGTAACGCGCCTGAATGCTGCCGGCGAAGCGACCGAGGGTTTCTTCGTTCAAGGCCTCGACCTTGACCGACAACACCGGGCGCACCGGCTCCGGAGGCGGCTCCTTCTTGGAGCATGCCGCGAGCAACAGCCCGACGGCCAACAGCCCGAAACGCTTCATGGCTGCGCTCCCATTTCCAGATCCTTGTAGGTGTTCTCGGCAATCTCTACTTTCATGCCCGGGTGCAATAACTGGCCGCCGGCGATGATGACTTTTTCGCCGCCATTGAGACCTTCGCTGATGATCACTTTGCCGGTCAGGTAACGGCCGACCGTGACCGTGTGCAATTGCGCCTCACCCTTGTCGTCGACCAGCCACACGGCGGGGTCGCTGACATTTTTGGTCAGCGCCGACCACGGCAAAGCCACCGCCGATTTGCCGGTGCCCTTGGCCGTCGCGCTCACTACCGAACCGAGTTGCATGCCCGGCGGCAGTTTGTCGAGTGTGACTTTGACTTGCACGGTGCCGGACTGCGCGGACACCGACGGGGTGATTTCGCGCACGGTGCCGGTGGTTTTGATCTCGGGATTGTCGAGCAGGCTGACGGTGATTTTGTTATCTGTCGGTCGCTCGGCCAGCAGCGACTCGTAGACGTTGAATACCGCATCGCGATCGCCGTCGCGGGCCAGACTGAAAATCGGCGCCGTGGCTTGCACGACCTGGCCAACTTCGGCCTGACGCTCAGTGATGACGCCCGGCGCATCAGCAATCAGCGAGGTGTAGCTGAGTTGATCCTTGGCATTGGCCAGTTGCGCCTGAGCCGCGCTCAAGGCGCTTTGGCTGCTGCGCAACGCGGCTTGCGCGGTATCGAATTCGCTTTGGCTGGTGTAGCCCTTGGGCAGCAGTTTTTGCTGACGCACAAACGCCGCCGCGCTCTGCTTGACCCGCGCCTGTTCGGCGACGACCTGAGCCTGAGCGGAATCGACGTTGGTCTGCAAATCCTTGGGATCGAGTTTGGCCAGCACTTGCTTGGCCGTGACACGGTCGCCGACGTCGACCGAACGCTGGATGATTTTGCCGCCGACGCGGAACGACAATTCTGTCTGCACGCGCGCCTGCACATCACCGGTCAGTGTCACCGAGGCCGCGTAATCCGCGGGTTTCACCTCTTGAATAAAGACTCTCGGCAGGTACTCCTGGGGAGCCTTCTTTTCGCCGCAAGCGGTCAGCAAGGCAATGGCGCTCAAAGCCATTACCACTTTAATTCCGGGACCCGCCATGCAGACTCCTTGGCATTTTTAGACGATCAGGACGATACGACTTCAGAGCTTAGAACAGGGTTCAACCATTGCTCATGCGAATAACAGATTAAACACCGAAGGAGCTGCCGAAGGCTGCGATCTTTTGCTTTTTTGCGGAAAAGATCAAAAGATCGCAGCCTTCGGCAGCTCCTACAGGGGGTATTCTGCGACGGATTCGGAGGATCTCATTCATGCTCAACACCCTGGCGGTGGCCAATTACCGCTCGATCAACAAATTGGTGATTCCGCTGGGCCGGCTCAACCTGATCACCGGCCCCAATGGCAGCGGCAAATCCAACCTCTATCGGGCCTTGCGCCTGTTGGCGGAAACCGCGCAGGGCGGCGTGGTCAATGCACTGGCGCGTGAAGGCGGACTGGATTCGACGTTCTGGGCCGGGCCGGAAACCATCAGCCGGCGCATGCGCAACGGCGAGGTGCCGATCCAGTCGACGGTGCGCCAAGGCGTGAAGCGTTTGCGCCTGGGCTTTGCCGGGGAAGATTTCAGTTATTCGATCAGCCTCGGCCTGCCCGATTCCAACGGCCATTTCATGCTGCCCGAGCACTCGCGGCCAATCCCTTCGCGCTTCAGCCTCGACCCGCAGATCAAGCGCGAATGCATCTGGGCCGGCCCGCATTACCGCCCTGCCAGCCTGTTGGTCGATCGCGACGGCCCGATGATCCGCGCGCGCAACGAGCGCCAATGGGATGTGCTGGCGCAGCACACGCCGAACTTCGACAGCCTGTTCGATCAGGTCGGCAGCCTGCGCAGCTCGCCGGAAGTGTTCCAGATGCGCGAGTTCATTCGCCGCTGGCGTTTTTATGATCACTTTCGCAGCGACGCCGACGCACCGGTGCGCCAACCGCAATTGGGCACGCGCACGCAGGTGCTGCACCACGACGGCCGCGATCTGGCGGCGGCGTTGCAGACCATTATTGAAATCGGTGACGGCGACGCGATGCGTGCGGCGATTACTGATGCCTTTCCGGGGGCGCGGCTGCATATCGAAGCTCAGGCGGGTGGACGCTTTGCCATCGAGTTCTATCAGGAAGGTTTGCTGCGGCCACTGTCGGCGGCGGAGTTGTCGGACGGGACGTTGCGTTATTTGTTGTTGGTCGCGGCGTTGCTGACACCGAGGCCGCCGTCGCTGATGGTGCTGAACGAGCCGGAAACCAGCCTGCACCCGGATCTGCTACCGGCGTTGGCACGGTTGATCATTCGTGCGTCGGAGCAATGTCAGGTGTGGGTGGTGTCGCATGCGCGGCGGTTGATTTCGGCGTTGCAGGAGGATCCGGAGTGCAATTGCATTGTGCTGGAGAAGACGCTGGGGGAAACCGGGATTGTCGGGCAGAAAGTGCTGGAGACGCCGGCGTGGTATTGGCCTGATTGAGTAGTTCGGTCAAAAGCCCCTCACCCTAGCCCTCTCCCGGGGGGAGAGGGGACTGATTGGGGGATGCTCCAGAGTGACGCCGACCTAAAAATGCTGCTGTGAATCCATAATCGACTCGGTTTTTCAGGTCGATGTATGACGCAGGACACCTCGGTCGGCCCCCTCTCCCTCGGGAGAGGGCTGGGGTGAGGGGCAAGCCTCACCACCGACCCATCAGGCAATCACCCCTGCCACTTGCCCCCTTCAACAATCACGCTCTCAGGCTTGGTGTCATCGCTCAGTTCTTTACGCACGTATTGGTCGTACAGTTTGAGCAGATATTTCTCTTCACCCAACTTCGTCAGCTCGGTATTCACCCAGTCACGCAATTCGATATTGCCCTTCTTCACCGCCGGTGCAATCGGCGCTTCGGCACCGAGTTTGTCGTCCAGCACGCGATACCCCGGGTTCTGTTTGGCCCAGCTGAACAGCACCAGATTGTCCTGCGCATAAGCATCGCCGCGACCATTGGCCAGGGCTTGCAGCGACTCGGAGTTTTTCTCGAACTTCAGCAGTTTCCAGTCCGGGTGATTCTTGGTCAGCCAGATATCGGCAGTGGTGCCGGTGGTGACGATGGTGGTGCGGGTCGCCAGGTCATCCAGGTTTTTCACCGAGCTGCTCTGCGGCACGAGAGCCTGCACCGCGACCTTGAGGTTCGGGTTGGTGAATTCCACCGCTTCCTTGCGCTCTGGCGTCACGGTCATGTTGGCGAGGATCAGGTCGACCTTGTCGCTTTGCAGAAACGGAATGCGGCTCGCCGGTTCGACGGCAACGAATTCGACCTTGTTTTCATCGCCGAGAAGATCCTTGGCGAAACGACGGCCGATGTCGGTATCGAAACCTACGTAGCGCCCCGCTTCATCGACAAAACCAAACGGCGGCTTGTCGGTAAATACGCCGACGATCAGTTTGTCGCGGGCCTTGATCTTGTCCAGATAACCGGCCGGCGCGGTGCTTTCGCTGGCGACTTTCGGCTTTGGCGGTTCTTCGGTTTTGCTGCAACCGGCAAGCAAGGCGAGGCTCAATAGGGGCAGTAAAAAAGCGGCAGTTTTCATAACAGTTCCAGTTCCTTTGTCGGATTCGTTTTGGGCAGTGTTGCAACGAAGGAGAACTTCTCCAGAAACTGCTGCGCGCGTGCGGTTTGCGGGTTCGTAAAGAAAATCTCGGGCGGGGTCTGTTCAAGGATGCGCCCGGCATCCATGAACACGATGCGGTCGGCCACCGCGCGGGCGAAGGCCATTTCGTGGGTGACGATCAGCAGGGTCATGCCCTCGCGGGCCAGGCCCTGAATGACCTGCAAAACTTCCTTGACCATCTCCGGATCAAGGGCGGCGGTGACTTCGTCGAAGAGCATCACCCGTGGGTTCATGCACAGCGAACGGACAATGGCGATGCGTTGCTGCTGGCCACCGGACAGCTGACGCGGAAACGCATCGCGCTTGTCCAGAAGTCCCACGCGTTCGAGCAAGGCTTCGGCTTGTTGTTGCGCTTCGCGGCGCTGACGCTTTTGCACTTTCAGCGGGCCGAGCAGCAAATTGTCGAGCACGCTCATGTGCGGGAACAGGTGATAGCTCTGGAAAACCATGCCGATCTGCTGGCGGATCTCGCGCCAGTCGGTGGCCTTGTCCAGCAGTTCGCGGCCGACAAATTTCAGGCTGCCGCTGTGCGCCTCTTCCAGACCGTTGAGGCAACGCAGCAAGGTGCTTTTGCCGCAACCGCTGGGGCCGAGGATGACGATCACTTCACCGCTCTGCACCTGCAGATCAATGCCGTTGAGCACTTGCTGCTCGCCATAGAATTTGTTGAAACCGTGAAACTCGATCAATGCGCTCATGCTTGCGTCCAGCGCCGCTCCAGCACGCGCGAGGCGGCCGAGAGCGGGTAGCAGATGAAGAAGAAAAACAGGAACAGCGCGCCGTAGATCAGCACTGATTCGTAAGTGCGCTCGATGATCTGCTGGCCGACCTTGATCACGTCGACCACACCGATCAGTACCGCCAGCGAACTGGTTTTGATGATCCGCGTGTAGACGTTGATGGTCGGCGGCGTCATGCGCTTCAGCGCTTGCGGCAGCAACACGTAGCCATAGAGTTGCGCGGCGTTCAGACCAATCGACAGCCCCGCTTCACGCTGCCCGCGCGGCAACGAATGCAATGCGCCGCGCGCCACTTCGCCGACCTCGCTGGCGCCCCACAGCGATAGCACCAACACTGCGCACCAGAAACTCGGAATGCTCAGGCCAAAGAAAATCGGCAAGCCGAAGAACAACAGGTACAACCAGACCAGCACCGGGATCGCCCGGAACAGCTCCAGATACACCCGCAGAATCGCGTTCAGCCACGTCACGTTCAACGTGCGCAATACACCGTAGAGCACGCCGCCGACGCTGCTGATGGCGATGCTCAGAAACGAGATCGACAAGGTTTGCCCGGCGCCTTTTGCCAGTTGCGGCAACGATACCCAGAGTAATTCAAGACCCGAACTGGCCATGCTGGAGCCTCCTTTCCAGACGGCTGAGCAACAGTGACAGCGGCAAGAACAACAGCACGCAAATCAGCGTCAGCACGGCGAGCATTTCGTAGGTTTTGTAATAGAGCGCGATGTAGCTCTTGGTGGTGTAGAGAATTTCCGGCACCGCCACCGCCGAGACCACGGTGGTTTCCTTAAGCAGGAAAATGAAATTGGCGAACAGCGACGGCAGGCTGAGGATTCCCGCTTGCGGCAGGATCACGTAGCGCAGCAACTGGCCGTGGGACAGGCCGATGGAGCGACCGGATTCCAGTTGCGCCTGCGGCACCGCATCGACGCCGGCGCGCAGCACTTCGGTAAGGTAGGCGCCGCCGAGGAAAGTCATGGTGATGATCGCGGCGGTGAAACCGGACACCTGAATCCCTACTGCCGGCAAAGCGAAGTAGACGAAAAACAACTGGATCAGCAGCGGCGTGTTGCGCGCCAGTTCTACGTACAGGCCGACCAGTTTTTGCAGGTACGGCGTGCGGAACACCAGAATCGTCGCGTTGAGCAGCGCCACCACCAGCGAGGTGCCAATGGCGATGAAACCGACCTGCAGCGTCACACCCACGGCTTTGAGAAACGCGGGCAGCGTGCTGAGGATAAATGCGTAATCATCCTGTCGGTTTGCCGGGAAGGAATAAGAAGGCTATTTTTCCTTGCGCTGTAGGACGGATCTTTTTTTGATTCAGGCCCTCCAAGGACGCACAGCTTTTGGCCAGACTCCTCGGCCGAAACCAATTACAAGGAAGAGAACATGGACGTAAAAGCGCCGCAGCGGCTGGATCCGCAGGAGATTTTGAAATTGTTGGTGGCGTTGAGGCGGGCGTTGAAGGCGTT
>NZ_JAGYHF010000025.1 GCF_018336155.1 Pseudomonas rustica
TGCCTGGGCTTGTTGGTCGGCCAGCTCGTTGGCGAGGTCGAAGGCGGTCTTCTGGCTGTCGTGGCCGATACCGGTGAGGATCTTCCCGTTCAGCGGCTGGCCTTCCTGGGCGCGTCGGATCACCACGGCGTAGTTGTGGTCGAAGCGCTGGCGAAGGCCCTTGTCTTCCTGCTTGGCAGTGCGCAGGTCGAATATTCCGGTCTCGTTGGCAGCAATGCGCACGCCTTCATGGCTGTAGACGCCCATCAATGCCTCCACCCATGCGTCAGAGCTCGCTGGCAGGCCGAAAGCCTCTGGTCCAGGCGTGCACCAGCCAATGAACTGCCCAACGCTTGGGGCGAACGGTGATCCGCTTTTGCGGCACTGCTCGATGCCGTAGCGAATCTGCTCCAGTGAACGGATGCCGGCGGCCATGAATCCCATTGTCCAGTTGCGCATTGCAGCGGCCTTGGCCTTGTCGTCAGGCCAGGCCTGCTTGTGGGCGGGAAAGATGGCCTGAAGCTGGCGAAAGAGGCGCTCCACCACTTCACCCGTTGCATCATCAACGACGCCAAGCTGCGTGCCGGGCTGCGCCGTGGCCTGATAAGGGGCGGCGGTTCCCAGCGCCCGAGCAGCGCCGGGGATCATCTGAGTGACGTTCTTCATAGGTCATCACTCGTATCGGTGCGCCACGTCTTGTCGTAGAAGTCGGGGCCGTTGCCGATAGTCCTGCCGCCCGCCACAACCTTCTCCGGGAACAGACCGGTCCAGCCATTGCTGATGGACTGGTTGATCACGGCATCAGCGTCGTGGTGGCCTGCCAGGGTCTTGGCTTGACGGGCACAGGTAGTGGCGGTCAGAGGCTTCTTGATTTCGCGGCGGTGCTGGCACCAGTCAGCCCAGGTTGATTCGCTGACGCTGAGAGGGCGCGCAATGAGAGGATCGAACTTCGAGGCCTTGCGCGAAGCGGACGGGGAAGCCTTGGCTGAGCCGCGCTTTTCACCCTCAGATGTACTGTTGCTCTTTGTATTACTCTCCTCCGCCTTTTCCGAATAGGGGTCACCGCCTTTTCCGAATAGGGTCGCCGCCTTTTCCGAATAGGTATTCGACTTTCCGAATAGGTCAGAAAGGCGCACGCGGCGCTCCACAACCTGCCGACCATCGCGGATCAGTTCGACCCGCAAAAGGCCCTTGGAAGAAAGCGCGCTGATGATTTCAGAGACGCGGGAACTCGACAGGCCAAAGAACCTGGCGAAATGGCTGTTGCTGGCGTAGCACCCCCTGACAGGGTCTTGCAGGCTACCGATCTCGACCATCATCACTTTCTCAGTGATAGACAGCGAACGGTCCAGCCAGACCTCGGCAGGAATCCACACGCCTTTGAATTGGCGGGGTAGATCAGTCATGCAGCACCCCGCAACGCTTTGTCGTGAGTGAATAGGCCGTCCCAGGTCTTCTTCATTGGCAGCTCGCCGGCCAGGTACAGGTCATACAGGCGCACGGCGCCCTTCTTGAGCAGAACTGGCGTGAAGGAAACGAACGGCTCTTTGCCGTGGGGAGTGACTTCGTGCTGATGCTCGGTCATGTACTTGTCGCGGGCGTAGGACGCAACACGGAAGCGCAGGCCAGACTTGCTCTCGTTGTAGAGCCAGTTGCGGCCTTCGAGGAACTTGCCCACCTGCATGACGTTGACCCCATTGAGGCCCTTGCAGAACTGGGTGTGGGTCATCCCTTCCTTGAACAGGTTCTCCATGGAATGGATTTTGGTGGCTTGGGCCTCGACCTGAATGGAAAGTTGGAGGCGCTGTTGCTCGGCTTCGAAGGCGAGCTGGATCAGATCCATGCGAGAGAGTTCGCGGGGCTGGGAGATCCGCCCTTCCAACTCCTGCCAGCGGTCAACGAGCGCCGCAGTGAACTCAGGACTAAGTTGGGCGACAACGACGAAGCTGTCGCGCTTGCACACCTGATACACGCTGACGCTCTGGCCGAGGTGGTTTCTAACTTCCCCCATTGGGGGAAGTTGAATGGTGCCGCGCTCGGCTAGTCGCTCGATGGATTGTTTGACTTTGTCGTGGCGCGAACCGACCAGCTCCGCAATCTCTTGCGACGACATAGAGGTACGCGACACGTTTTCAGAATTCGAAAAACGTGTCGCGACACTGACGGGGGTATTGACGATTGATTGGGTAGTGGGCATTATTCGCTCCAGAACGTTGTTGCAAGCGCTGTTAAAAGAACCGACCTGATCCGTCGGTTTTTTTGTGCCTGCGATTTGGTGGATGGTTGTTTCACTGGCAGATCCTCAATAGTCCCTGGGGGACTTATCAGCCCTTGCGTCCTATGGAAGCGACGTTGCTCCGGCTCTTTGGTGGCCGGGTCATTCGATCAAGCGCCCGGTTCATAATTGTTGCGGCCAGCTCTTCTGGGGTTACGCCTTTGCGTCTGGCTAGCAGCTCCAGATCGGCGACTCCCTGCCAGTCGAGCTGGATTTCCAGCGGTTTTCTTTCAGGCACAGGGCCTCCTCGGCTACTTCAGGCCACGTCAGTCTTTGCGTTAAGCTCTTCCATCATCTGGTTCAGTCCGCGCTCAAGAATTTCCCGAGCAAGAACGGCTTTCTGGGTCCGCTGGAAGCGGGCCATCGCTGTCAACAAATCATCAGCCACCTCATCCAGGCGAACCTTGGTCGGCTTGTCGTGGAGGTGATCGGGTGCGAAGTACGACATCTGTGTTTCCTTGTGTGGTTGGAATAGGTTTAAGCGGCTTGGAATTCGGTGTTCTTCGCGGTCTTCTCACGCTCAGCAAGCAGCAGCTCAATGGCCTTGCCGGTGCTGTAGCCGACCATCGTCCCGCTGGTGGCGCGGGAGATCGTGGCCTGCGTGGTGCCGCAGTGTTCAGCTACTTCTGTCTGCGACAGCCCGAGCTGGAAAAGGCGATTCAACATCTCTTGAACTGTCATGACTGGAATCCTATGAGGTTTTGCATGACAAATCATACGAATATGCATTGCGCCATGCAATAGAATTCTCATAATCCGCATTCGTATATTTGGTGAGTAATGGATATCGCTGGGCGCATACGCGCGAAAATGGCCGACGCTGACCTAAACGAAACGCAGCTCGGCAAGAGGTCAGGCGTTCCGCAGCCAACGATCAACCGGATTTTGTCCGGGGAAAGCGCAAGCCCGCGCATGCCGACAATTGCAAAGCTGGCCAAGGCTCTGAGGGTTTCGCCGGAATGGCTCATGTACGGCACCGGCGACGAAACCTTTGACGCGAACGTGGAGTCGGCTCCAGGGCCGAACCGGTACTACGAATACCCTGAAATAAGCTGGGTACAGGCGGGAGTTGCAGCGGAGGCAATGGACTTGTTCAACGTGGGCGACTTTGAGGCGATGCACCCTTCTGACGCATGGGCCGGCCCGAATGGCTTTTGGCTAAAGGTGAGAGGGCCATCGATGACCTCAACCAATGGCATGAGCTTCAGCGAGGGAATGCTGATTCTGGTGGCACCGGGTGGCGACGTGGAAAGCGGCCAGTACGTCGTGGCCAAGCTGATTGACACCAATGAGGCCACGTTCAAGCAATTCATCTGGGACTCCGGCAGGGCCTACCTGAAGCCACTTAACCCGTCCTTCCCCACTGTAGAGGTGGACGACACCTGGTCCGTTGTAGGTCGAGTGGTTGATGCGAAGTGGCCTAGATCCGTCCTATAGCTGAAAGGTAGAAGCGGAAAAAACGCCCGGCTATGTTCGGGCTTTTTTACGCCTGCGAAAAATATTATGCAAAAACGTATTGACCGCCATTATGAGGATTCGTATAGTTCACTCCATCGAGTCACCCAACAGGGACTCGCCAGGGCCTCACGGCCTGACCCGCTCTTTAAAAATTCAGAACACGATCCCGCTGCGGAAATAACAGCGGGGCCGCCTGTCCGGCAAGGACAGGTAGGGCCGATGCAAAGGCTCTGTCAAAAACTAACTATTAAGCCGCTACGCCTCTACTGGGGACCGGCGATCTGATCTGACCTACCGCCACGGGAGTGACTTTGGCGCTGGAAGGAAACGCAGGGAGAACCTGCGGCAGACGAGGGATACCGAACTGGCGAATGATCCAGATATGCGTAGCGAGAAGAAACAGAGATGCCGGGCCGCATATTGCAGCCCGGATGCTCTCCAGGTGGCCCTATCTCAGGGCCACGCGGAAAGCAGGAGAAGCAGATGCAGCTTCACATTGATGTTGATGCGACAAAAACAATCGCACTAATTGAATCCATGCGAGCCGACCTAGCTGCCCTTAAACAGATTCCCGAGTTTCCCGTCGATGAACTCCTTCGCCTTGGTGATGGCCTGCTCTCTCACCTCGCCGTAGGGGGCGGATGCGCCACAGTCGTTGCATGTGATGGTCGACTCGTCGTTCAGGTCGTCGGGGTGCTGGAAGTCTTTGCAGCCGCACTTGCTGCACTGAAGCTCTATGTTCATGCGGTATTGCCTCAACGGTTGTAGGGACTGGAGAGGCTAGCACGGCCCGGCGTGGGTAAATATCCGGGCACCTATTTACTGATGCCGCTTCGATGAGGCGGCATTGGAAATCAACGGGAGATACACCGATGGACATCAAAACACTCGAAGCACTCGGCGTCAGCGCAGCAGACCTTAAAGAGCGGATCGTTGAGCAGGCGGTTCACGCTCTTCTCTACTCCACCGGCTTTGACGATGAGGGTGACGAATCGTCATACGCCTCCAAGTTCAAGCAGCAGGTTGAGAAGCGCGTTCAGGAAGCGGTGGATTTGAAGATCGCCGCACTGGCTGCTGAGCACGTTCTGCCTCGCGTCGGCGAAATGATCGAAGCCGCGAACATGATGAAGACCAATGCTTACGGCGAGCCAAAGGGCGAACCGATGACCTTCAAGGAATACATCGCCAGCCGGGCTGAGGTGTATATGAGCGAGAAGGTCGACTACAACGGCCAATCCCGCGAAGAGTCGAAAGACACCTACAACTGGCGCGAGTCAGGCCCCCGCCTCACCGTCCTGATGAAGCTGTATATCAAGGACACGCTTGAAAAGAGCGCCAAAAACGCGATCAACGATGTGAACAAGGTCATTGCCAAGAACATCGAGCTGGCAGCGAAAGACGCCATCCAGGCTTGCGCAGCGGCAATCAAGGTCTCGGCAACTATCTGACGGGCCGAACCTACCCAAGCGCCCGCATCGGACGCTTTGTTGAATTCAAGTGGAGGAAGTGAGATGGGGCGAACTTACGAATATTGCACCACCAAGGATGGTGAGGACATCACGATAAGCCTCACCGTTGTTTCGTTCTCTGGATCGAAAGGGACTTTCAGCCCTGCCGCCTCCGACCCCGACGAGTACTACGGCAGCGTCGACATTGAGTGGTCTTCGACCGACGACACCAGCCATATGACCGACTCCGATATCGCCTTGATGGAGGAATGGCTTGTAAACGAGCATTCCGAGTATCTGGCTGATCAGGACTATTACGACTGATAAACACGCTGGAGGTCGCCATGAGCGACTGGATCAACTGCGATGAGCAGATGCCAATGCCGGATCAACTGGTCGCGGTTTGGCGCAATTGGGGTGAAGGCTTCGGCTACTACCTCGATTCAATTACCGAAGGTTGTTGGTACGACGTCGAGGAGTGGTGTCAGCACGCTGATTGTGTCGGCCATCCGGTACGACCGCCAGTGACAACCCATTGGGCGCCTCTTCCCACCCCGCCAACCGAATAACGCCGCTCTGGAGGCAACCATGAACGCAGCACTGAAGATTTGTCAGGCCATGCACGACGCGCAGTTGCCTCCGATGGTGAGCGAGAGCGCGCAGGAAGTGGCTCGGGCTGAGTGGCTGTATAACGCCGCTGAGCAGTTGGTGCGGTTTGGCTGTGACGTCTCGTTTCAGCGTCGCATGCGGCCGGTTCAGGGCATCACGCTGGCCCAGTTCGCTCTGGCAGTTGATGAGCATGCAAACGATCGGCTTGCTGGCTGCGAGGTCACCACGGCTTCGCTGGGGTACCTGCTGATCGCCGCCGAGCGCGGACACGCTGACAAGGTCGCTGCCGCCGGACTGCTCGGTCCCAGCGATCACCCACTGGGGAAGCTCGGCGAAATTGCGGAGGGCCTACTTCGCCCCCTTATCGATGACGCGCTGATCGCCCAAGCCGAGGACGACAAGTTATGAGTAATCAGGTAGCACTGGCCCGGCTGGGCCTTGAAATCGCGAAGATGCGCAAGTCCTGTACTCCGGTACCTGATCGCACCTTCGTCATGGGCATGATCGAAATGGCGGAGTTCGCCCAGATCATCGACACCCGCACTGCCAATCGTTGTCGGGATGCTCTGGACGCCAAGTTCGTCGAGCGCAACACGCATCTGAAAGGAGTTTCGGCATGACCACTGCACCGGTAAAAACGTTGGTCGATGAGCAGCTCGACGATATCGAGCGGCGCATTGCGATCCTTGGCTTCGGCCTGCCCTTCAATGAGGTCATCGGCCGCAAGCGCGAGGATCTGGTAGACAGCCTCCCGCAGCGTCTGTCGGTAACCATGAAAGGCGGACGCATCGCTGTGAGGGCTCGCCAATGAATCTCGTCTACTGGGTTCTCGTTGTGATCCTGATTGCGGCGGCAGGCGCCTACGGCGTTGTTCGCGATGGCCAGGGAACGTGCCAGGTGCCGCGCTCCACTACCTACCACGTGTTCCGATGACCAGTCTTCAGCGGGCACGCCGCATCCTGATTCGACGAGGCTCGTTTCGAGTCATCGGGCTTTACACATTCCTGATGTTGCTCAGCGCCCTCGCCGACCGCATCACCTCCTGACTTTCAACTTCAATCGCTGCGCACGTCGCGGCAAGGATTTCGTCATGCCTGAATCAAGCCACACGCCCGGGCCGTGGAAAGTGGTCGATGGGTATTACCCCGGCTTCATCAAGATCGTCGGCGCCTCTTTTGAGCCGTCGATAGTCTTGTCGGCAACTGATTTGGACCTTGCAGACTATTGCCGCCGCACAGCCGATGCGCGGCTCATGGCTGCCGCGCCTGACCTTCTAGCAGCCGCACAAAAAACGGTAGATGCCTGGGCGAAATTCATTGCCTCTTTTGATTACGTCCCGGGCATTGGCGATCGAGCTGAAGACATGGAGTTCCGGGAAATCTTGGAGCTCCGAGCCGCCATCAGCAAAGCCACCGAATAAACCTTCCACAGCGCCCCTTTCCGGTGGCGCGGAGAACAGTCATGTCTGATAAAAACATGCAGATTTGGGCACTGGTCGAAAAGACTGACACCCGGTTCACCAAAAAAGCCAAGGTCAACGGCCAGGACATCACCAGCCTGAGCGGCACCGCGATGGTGATGAAGGCCACCGAGCTGTTCGGCCCGGTCGGCATCGGTTGGGGCTGGAAGATCATCGAAGAGCGCTTCGATGAGGGCCACGAAATTTACATCGGTGAGGGCGACAAACGCTCCTGCATCGGTCGCGAAATCGGTCACACACTCAAGATCGCCCTCTGGTTTACCCAAGAAGGTCAGCGCGGCGAGATCGAGCAATACGGCTGCACCCGGTACCAGTACAAGACCAGCTACGGCATGACCACCGACGGCGAGGCGCCGAAGAAGTCGCTGACTGACGCAATCAAGAAAGCACTTTCCATGCTTGGGTTCAGCGCGGATGTATTCCTTGGGTTGTTCGATGATGAGACTTACGTCGAGCAGCTCAAGGAAGAACAAGCGATCGAGCAGGCGGTGGACAAGGACGCCGAGATCCTCCGCCAGAAGCGGGAGCGTCTGGACTGGCTGAACTCGGCCGTGGAAACGATGGGCAAGGCCGTCACTGCCCACGAACTGAAGATGCTGAACGTCAAGTACATCCGCGAGGCGACACGCCGCAACGAGCCGACGTTCATCGCCCGAATCACTCGCGCCTTTGAAGAACGCAAAGCGACCATTGAGCCCGGCAAGGAGAATGCAGCATGACCCAGCTTTACGCACTGACCGGCAAGCTCGCCGAACTTCAGGGAATGGCAGACACCGACGATGAGGGCCTGAAAGAGGCCCTGCAGCACGCAATGGACGAGATACAAGGTGAGTTCGAGGTAAAGGCCGACAACATCGTCATGCTACGCCGCAACATCGAGAGCGACGTAACGGCCATCGACACCGAGATTGAGCGTCTGAAAGAGCTCAAGCGCATCAAGTCCAACAGCGTTTCGCAGATCAGCGACTACCTACGTCGGAACATGGAAGCCGCCAACCTCAAGTCGATCAAGCGCCCGCTGTTCACCATCACCCTGGCCTTGGGCAAGGAGAAGGTCATCGTCGATAACGAAGACGCGGTGCCGGACGAATTCACGGCGGTGAGCGCCTGTATTACCCCTGACAAGAACGCGATCGCCGCCAAGCTCAAGGAAATTCGCGAGCATAACGAAGCTGTGCGCAAGCGCATGGCCGCCGGCGAAGACGCAGAACATGAACTGATCGAAGAGCCGGCCTACGCGCACTTGGAGCGCGGGGACAGTTCGATCCGGATCAAGTGAGGCCAGCATGATCAGCGACCACCTCAACCTCGTCGAGCAGCACCGACCGGATGCCGAGTCGATCGCTGACCGAATCGCGCAGTACTTAGCCGCCGGCGGGCGGATCGCCCAACTGAAAAGCCCGCCGCGCAATCCGCTACCGCCGCCCCGCTCGACTCGAATAGACCCTGAAACGGTTCTCAAGCGGCGCCCGAAGCCGATATCGGCAGCCGACCGCAAGACTCTGCGCAAAATGGCGGACTCGATATGAAGTCGAAACGCAAACCCAACAACGGTTTCGCCCGGGCGGAACGCAGTTGCCGGGCGCTGCTGCGCACCAACCATGTCGCTGTGGTCAACATCGACCCCAGCGGCAGCCAGATCATGGCGAACTGGAAGAGCTGCCGGCAGATCCGCAGTTTGGCAATCGCCAATGCGATCTTCGATTTCTCTTACCGCTGGACGATCTACATCGGCGCCATGTGTCGCGACGAACGCGGCGCCGAGTACATCAAGTCGGTGGAGATCTCGCCCGAGGGCATCTATAAGGTCGAGCGCCTGACTGATGCCATCGAGCATTACTACCTGGAGCTACGCAACAGCGCGAACCCGACGCATCTGATCGCATCAGGCTGGATCGCCATTCCGGACGAAGTTTCGATGGATGAAGCCGAAGCCGCGAAGCTGTTTTACGCCGCCGGCGCCTGGCATCAGGTGAAGGTCGCAGCGTGAGACGTTTTCGCACCCAACAACGCAAACGACAGACCTGGCTGGACTTGCCGGCCAGCGGAATTGAAGAGGTAGGCCATGGCCGAGGAAAAGGAACTGACGGAGGAAGCCAAGAAGCAGCGCAGGAAGCGCGAGAAGGCTGCAGCAAAGGACGCTGCATTGGGCGTCGAGAAGTTTACGGTTGAGGTCGCCGGGGTGTTCAAGCCTGACCTGAAGGCAGTCATGGCGGCGCACGGCATCAATAACCAGCAGGAGGTTTACCAGCTGCTGCTGATGAACCTGATCGCCGCTGACTTCGAAACCCAGGCCAAGATGCTCAAGTGTGTCACGACACCTTTAGTTGTTACTGAAAAGGTGTCGCGACTCATCAGGGAAGCCGGAATGAAGTCGCTCGCCGAA
>NZ_JAGYHF010000026.1 GCF_018336155.1 Pseudomonas rustica
TGCGTTCCCACGCGGAGCGTGGGGACGATCAAAACAGGGGAATGCATTCCATGTAGGAGCTGCCGAAGGCTGCGATCTTTTGCTTTAAATCAGCCCGCTCTCATCTTCATCAATCAGCTGGCTCAACCCGCCCAACGCCTCACGTGCCTGGTTACGATCCAGCAGTTTGGCCTGTGCCGCTGGCGGCAGGTCGGTGACGCGGATCACGCCTTTACTGGTCAGCACTTGAATCAGGTCGTCGAGTACCCGAATCATTTCAAAGTCGCTCTGCTTGAGCTGTTTGAGGCTGTTTTCCACCGCAGCGTTGGCGAACCACGCCTGGATTTCATGGTTGTCGGCCGGCAGCGTTTCCGTGGCTTCGGCGTAAGCCGCCGCTTCCACGCGCGTCAACACACCTTGCGCATCGCGTTGCACGTAAAACATTGAGCATCCCTCAGAAATGAACCAGCGTCATGCTGTCAGCAGCATAGCCAACTGCGCGCGAGTATGCGGTGCGGCGACGCAATCGTCACCGTGACGATTGGCGTAAACGTGACGGCCGCCCCATCAGGGCGGCCGTTTTGTTCATGCATCAGCTGTTGTTGTGGTCGACCTTGATGGTCGGGTCGCTACCAGCAATCAGGTTATGAATGTTGGCACTCGACCAGTTGTTGCCTTCCAGTTTGATCGTCACGTCCGGCGTGGCCGCAGCCGCATCGCCGGAGTTGAACTTGCCTGCCGAGCTGACTTGCAGCGACGACGTGCCATCGACCGTGGTGATCTTCAGGAAGTTGTCGATGGTGCTGCCGGTCTCGCCCTGCAGCAAATCGCGCAGGTCGATGCGGTCACCGTCGGCGGCCTTGAAGTCCTTGATCACGTCGTTGCCGGTGTCGCCCGATTTCCAGACGAAGGTGTCGGCACCCGAACCACCGATAAGGATGTCGTTGCCCGAGCCGCCGATTAGCGTGTCGTTGCCAGTACCACCGAGCAGGATGTCATTGCCTTTGCCGCCGTCGAGCGTGTCGTTACCGCCCGAGCCGAACAGGATGTCATTGCCCGCGCCACCCAACAGCGTGTCGTTGCCGTCATGCGCGCCGGACACATCGAACGCCTGATAGTGCTCGGTGATGTACTGGTGCACGTTGCTGGTAGTGACTTTGCTGACGTCGACCCCGGTTTCCTTGGCCACGAACGCCTGCATCGCCTGATAACCCTCACCGGCAATGCCGTTGAAGCTCACCAGATCGCCGAACAGGATGTCGTTGCCGTCGCCACCGCTGAGCGCGTCGTTGCCCGGCAGGGTCGCTTCGGTGTGGCCGATGATCGAGTTGGCGAGATCCTTCGGATCGATGTTGGTTTGTGGCGTTTTGTCCGAGTCGTAAGGTTTCAGGTCATTGAGGCTGACACCGCTGTTGAGGCCGATGGCTTCAACGTTGGACAGACCGCTGAGCAGCGCGAAACTGCTGGTCGAGTTGTCGGTGGTGGTTGTGCTGGTGCTGCTGCCGCTGCCCGCCAGGTTCGACAACTCATAGGTGCCGTCGCCCTGAGCGTGAACGGTGCCCAGGCTGCTCCAGTTCCAGCTGCCGTTTTTGTACGTTTGCAGAACAGCAGCACCGGCGGCACTGATGCTCAGATAGTGCGTGCTGTCGATGTACGTGGCGAAGCTATCGCCCAGCTTGTAATTGCTGGTCGTCACCACGCTGTCGAACTTCACGCTGTTGTACAGCGTCGGGTTTGTCTGCTCGCCGCTCTGGTAATAGGTCGGCTGGCCGTCGGTGATGAAGTACGTGAGGTTCTTCGCCCCGGTGTTGGCCACGGCGTCAGCGCTCTGGAACCAGTTGGCCGTGGTTTTGAACACGTCCTCGTAGTTGGTACCGCCGCCGGACGCCATCGAGTCGAGTACGGCTTTGAGCTGAGTCAGCGCGTTCGGGTCGTTGAGGTTCACCGACACCGACTTGTTCACCTGAGTGTCGAAGTCCGCGAGGAAAATGTTCACCGTGCCCGAGTTGTTGCCGCCGAGGCTCTGCTTGAGGGTGTTGAACACCGACGTCAGCGAGTCCTTGGCCGCGCTGATCGACGAAGCGCTCATGCTGCCCGAGCTGTCGACCATGAACGCGATGTTGTAGTTGGTGCCCGGCACCACGGTCAGGCCGCCGATGTCAGCGACCATGATGTCGTTGCCGTCGGTGCCGCTGAAGGTGTCATCGCCCGAAGTGCCGACGATGGCGTTATAGACCGCCGGCACCACGGTGACCGGAATGGTCGCGGTGGTGCTGGCCGAACCGCCCAGCGCTTCGGTCGAGGTCGACGTTACGGTCAGGTTGAACTGGCCGTTGTAGTAGGTCGGCGGGGTCACGGTCAGGGTGCCGAGGCTCCAGCCAGTGACGTTGGCGTCGCCACTGGTCGCGGTGACGGTGAAGCTGTGGCCCGCACCGTCGGTGAGTACCGAGCCGACCGGTGCGCCGCTGATCTTCACGCTCAGGGTTTCCGAGCCGTCGGTGTCGGTCAGGCCCGTGGTCACGGCCGACAACTTGACGCTGGTGCCTTCGGCGCCGGTGTTGAGCTTGTAGCCGTCGTAATAGCCTTCGCCGTTGCTGCCATGCAGATCGGAAACGGTCACGCCGGAGTTCACCAGATCCTGCACGCCGGTGTAGATCGGCACGCCAGCACTGCTCAGGTCGATCGCCGTGCCGCCGTTGACCGACAGGTTGACGTCATAGCTGCCCGGGCCGCTCTGGTTGTGGTGGTAGATGTCGAGGGTGTAGTAGCCGCTGGTGGTCGGGGTGAACGAGCCGTTGAGGTTGCCGCCCACACCCCACGTGGTCGAGGCCACGGTTTTACCGCCAATGGTCACCAGCAGGCTGTCATCACCGATACCGGTGAAGGTGTAGCTCTTGCCGGCTTCCAGATAAATCAGGCCCGAGGTTTTCGATGCGGTACCGGCGGTCACGCTGCCGTCGGACTGCACGTTGGTCACGTTGGTGCTGGAGTTCGGTTTGCCGGCGGCGTCGATGACGTTTTTCAACGTCGTCGCATCGGCGCCGTTGCCGTTGGTGCCGAGGCCCGAAAGACCCGTCCAGACTTCCTTGATCAGGCCGGTGGACTTCACGCTGTTGTCGGCCACGCCCAGGGTCGGTGCATCAGCCACTGGCGTGATGTCGATCTTGATCGTGCCGGTGCTGCCCAGCAGTTGGCCGTCGGTTGGCTGGAATTGCAGTTGTGCGTAATCAGCCTTCTGATCGCCAATGCCCGCAGCATTGCCGTTCGCGCCCGACTCGTTGGCATCCGGCATGAAGCGCAGCTTGCCCGCGTCGATGTCGGCCTTGCTGAAGGTCTGGTTGTTGGCGACGTCTTTCCACGTCGAACCGTCCAGATACTGCAGTTTGCCTTCGCCCGGCAGCTGGGTGATTTTCACCCCGAGGCTGCTGGCCGGGCTGTCGACGTCAGTCACACCGAAGGTCGACCAGCCGAGGATCAGCGGCGTGTCTTCCGTGCCGGTGACGTTGCTCGGTGCGGCGATCGGCGCATCGTTGACCGCCACCACGTTGACCGTGGTGGTCGCGGTGTTGGAGTAGTTGCCGCCATCGGTCACGGTGACGGTGATGATGCGCGGCACGGTGCTCGGGTCTTCACTGTTGTTGGTGAAGCTGATGTTCTTGATGGCCTGCATGTAGTCAGCCAGCGTCGCGTTACCCGACAAGGTCAGGGTTACGGTGCCGTTGGTGCTGTTGGCATTGATGGTGATGCCGTTGACGCTGTTGCCCAGATTCAGCGCATCGCCGTCCTGACGGTTGGTCAGTACCACGGTCGCGCCGGTGAGCATGGTGCTGTCCGGGTCGGTGATCTTGATATCGGTGTCGGCAATCGACACGCCCGCGCCCGGGGTATTTTCGGTGAAGGTCACCTTGTAATCGGCACCGGTGGCGCCGCTGGAGTTGTTGGCGTCCAGGTCGATGACCGGCGGCGCATCGTTGTCGATGATCGAGGTGCTGACGCTGCCGTTGGTGGCGCTGATCGCGAGGTTCTCGAAGTTGCCGCCCGTGGCCGAATCGATCTTGACCACGAAGTTCTCGGTGCCTTCGGTGATCTTGTCATCGATGGTGGCGACGTTGAACTGCGCGCTGCTCGCACCTGCCGGGATCTTCACGGTGTACACGCCGGTGAAATCCGAACCGTCGGCGGCGGTGCCGCTGTAGACGATTTTCAGGGTTACTTCGGTTTGCGCCGGGTGGTTCAGGCTGACGGTGTAGCTGGCGGTCTGGCCTTCGGTTACCGAGCTGCTGCCGGTGATGCTGACGGTAGTGGTGTCGATGGTATCGGTGACGCTGGTCACGGCTGGCGTGTTGCTGGTTACCAGGTTTTCGAAGCTGCCACCGGTGGCGTTGCTGATTGTTGCCTGCACGGTACCGGCGTCTTTGTAGACGTCGTCAGCCGGTGCAGGAACGGTCACGGTGCCGGTGGTTTTGCCGGCTTCGATGGTGATCACCGAGCCGTTGCTCAGGGTCACGGTCACTGGCGAGCCAGCGGCGTTGGTCAGGGTTGCGGTGTAGGTGATCTGGCCACCCTCGGCCACGGTGCCGGTCGCCGACAGCGACAAGTTGGTGTTGTCGATGGTGTCGGTCACGGTGGTGCTGACCGGCGTCTTGTCGGCGACCAGATTTTCGTAGTTGCCGCCACTGACGTTGGTGATCGAGTTGGTCAGTGGGGTATGGCCAGTCAGCGCATCGTTCGGTGCGATGGTGGTCACGGTGCCGGTGGTTTTGCCGATGTCGATGGTGATGGTCTGACCGTTCGACAGGGTGACCACGACAGGCGCGTTGGTTACCGCCGCACCGACTGTCGCGGTGTAGACGACGTTGCCGCCTTCTGCCGCTGTCGCCGTTGCCGTCAGCTTCACCGTGGTGGTGTCGATAGTGTCAGTGACGCTGGTCACGGCTGGCGTGGTGCTGGTCACCAGATTTTCGAAGCTGCCACCGGTGGCGGTTTTGATGGTTGCCTGCACGTTGCCGGCGTCTTTGTAGACGTCGTCCGCCGGAGCAGCCACGGTGACGGTGCCGGTGGTTTTGCCGGCGTCGATGGTGATCACCGCACCGTTGGACAGAGTCACGGTGACTGGCGAGCCAGCGGCGTTGGTCAGGGTTGCGGTGTAGGTGATCTGGCCACCTTCGGCCACGGTGCCGGTCGCCGACAGCGACAGGTTGGTGGTGTCGATGGTGTCGGTCACGGTGGTGCTGACCGGGGTTTTGTCGGCGACCAGATTTTCGTAGTTGCCGCCACTGACGTTAGTGATCGAGTTGGTCAGTGGGGTATGGCCAGTCAGCGCATCGTTCGGTGCGGTGGAGGTCACGGTGCCGGTGGTTTTGCCGATGTCGATGGTGATGGTCTGACCGTTGGCCAAAGTCACTACAACTGGCGAATTGGTCACCGGAGCGCCGACGGTCGCGGTGTAGACGACGTTGCCGCCCTCTGCCGCTGTGGCCGTTGCCGTCAACTTCACAGTGGTGGTGTCGATGGTGTCAGTGACGCTGGTCACGGCTGGCGTCGTGCTTGGTACCAGGCTTTCGAAGTTGCCACCGGTGGCGTTGCTGATGGTTGCCTGCACGGTGCCGGCGTCTTTGTAGACGTCGTCCGCCGGGGCAGCGACGGTCACGGTGCCGGTGGTTTTGCCGGCTTCGATGTTGATCACAGCGCCGTTCGACAAGGTCACCGTCACTGGCGAGCCAGCAGCGTTGCTCAATGTCGCGGTGTAAACGATCGAGCCACCTTCGGCGACCGAGTTGGTAGCGCTGAGTGACAGGTTTGTCGTTTCGACGGTGTCGGTCACGGTGGTGCTGACCGGAGTTTTGTCGGCTACGAGGTTTTCGTAGTTGCCGCCAGTTACGTTGGTGATCGAGTTGGTCAGTGGCGCATGGCCGGTCAACACATCGTTAGGTGCGGCGGTGGTTGCGGTGCCAGTGGTTTGACCTACAGCGATGGTGATCGTCTGACCGTTGGCGAGGGTCACGGTGACTGGCGAACCGGTTACCGGAGCACCGACGGTTGCCGTGTAAACGACGTTGCCACCTTCGGCCGCTGTCGCAGTGGCCGTCAGTTTCACGGTCGTGGTGTCGATGGTGTCGGTGACGCTGGTCACGGCTGGCGCGGTGCTGGTCACCAGATTTTCGAAACTGCCACCGGTGGCGGTTTTGATGGTTGCCTGCACGTTGCCGGCGTCTTTGTAGACGTCGTCGGCTGGAGCAGCGACGGTGACGGAGCCAGTGGTTTTGCCTGCGTCGATGGTGATCACCGAGCCGTTGCTCAGGGTAACGGTGACTGGCGAGCCAGCGGCGTTGGTCAAGGTTGCGGTGTAGGTGATCTGGCCACCTTCAGCCACGGTGCCGGTCGCGGACAGCGACAGGTTCGTCGTATCGACAGTGTCGGTCACGGTGGTGCTGACCGGAGTTTTGTCGGCCACGAGGTTTTCGTAGTTGCCGCCGGTTACGTTGGTGATCGAGTTGGTCAGTGGTGCATGGCCGGTCAACACGTCGTTTGGTGCGGTGGTGGTTGCGGTGCCAGTGGTTTGACCCACAGCGATGGCGATCGTCTGACCGTTGGCCAGGGTCACGGTGACTGGCGAGCCGGTTACCGGAGCACCAACGGTTGCCGTGTAAACGACGTTGCCACCCTCGGCTGCGGTTGTAGTCGCAGTGAGTTTCACGGTGGTGGTGTCGATGGTATCGGTCACGCTGGTGATCGCTGGAGCAGTGCTTGGTACCAGGTTCTCGAAGTTGCCACCGGTGGCGCTGCTGATGGTTGCCTGCACAGTGCCGGCGTCTTTGTAGACGTCATCGGCTGGCGCTGGAACCGTCGCAGTGCCGGTGGTTTTACCGGCGTCGATGGTGATTACCGCACCGTTGGACAGCGTCACGGTGACAGGCGAGCCAGCGGCGTTAGTCAGGGTTGCGGTGTAAACGATCGAACCACCTTCAGCGACCGAGTTGGTGGCGCTCAGCGTCAAGTTTGTTGTGTCGACGGTGTCGGTCACGGTGGTGCTGACTGGCGTCTTGTCGGCGACGAGGTTCTCGAAGTTGCCGCCGCTGACGTTGGTGATCGAGTTGGTCAGTGGTGAATGGCCGGTCAACACATCGTTAGGTGCGGCGGTGGTTGCGGTGCCAGTGGTTTGACCTACAGCGATGGTGATCGTCTGACCGTTGGCCAAGGTCACGGTGACTGGCGAACCGGTTACCGGAGCACCGACGGTTGCCGTGTAGACGACGTTGCCACCTTCGGCCGCTGTCGCGGTGGCCGTCAGTTTCACCGTGGTGGTGTCGATGGTGTCGGTCACGCTGGTCACGGCTGGCGCGGTGCTGGTCACCAGATTTTCGAAACTGCCACCGGTGGCGGTTTTGATGGTTGCCTGCACGTTGCCGGCGTCTTTGTAGACGTCGTCAGCTGGAGCAGCGACGGTGACGGTGCCGGTGGTTTTACCCGCTTCGATATTGATGACTGCGCCGTTCGAAAGGGTCACGGTCACTGGCGAGCCAGCGGCGTTGGTCAATGTCGCGGTGTAAACAATCGAGCCACCCTCGGCGACAGAGCCGGTCGCGGACAGAG
>NZ_JAGYHF010000027.1 GCF_018336155.1 Pseudomonas rustica
TAAAGCCGCCACTGGTAACAAAGACAGCGGCGGTAAGAGTCGAGCCCCCTGAGCTGGTGCCATGTGAGCGGGTAGCGGATGAAGACCTCGCTGACAACGGCCAGCTGTGGGAATTGAAGAACCAAGCCATCAACCTACTCGACACCTGCGCAGATCAGGTGGACGCCCAGATCAAACGCAGCCAGAGCAAGTAATCCGCGACACGTTTCGCGAATCAGCAAATTGTGTCGCGACCCGCGACGAGGGAATCACTATGGACAACCAGCACAAGAAAATCACCGGCTACCGCGACCTGACCCAGTCCGAGATCGACGGCATGAACTCCATCAAGTCGCTTGAGGCTGACGCTGGTGAGTTGTTCAAGCAGATCGGCCAGATTGAAAGCGTTGACCCGCGCCTGCTGGCCTTGGCCAAGACCAACTTGCAACAAGGCTTCATGTGGTTCGTTCGCTCAATTGCCAAACCTGCTGATCCATTCAGCTGATGAGCAACGTAACCCGCCTGCGCCACGCGCTGCCGCTGAGCCCAGACATCAACAAGGCTGTGATCGAACTGGATGCCGCAATCGCCAAGGCCATCGACGCAGCCAAGTCCGCCGGACTGCCTCAAGGGCTGGTGGTGGCAATCCTTCACGGACAGGCTCATGCCCAGACGCACGAGATGGTGAAGGCATGACCGCCAAGCTGATCGACTTCAAACGGGAAGGATGGCGAGACGCCGCGAAGACGCTGCGCAAGATCGCTGATGACCTTGATGCAGGCGTCCATCCGGAATGCACCGTGGGCGCACTGACCATTATCGGCCCGAAAGGCCAAGTGACCGTGTTCGGCCTTGGCCCCAAGTGCGACGACCTGCAATGCCTGGGTGCGATGCGCCTGGTAGAGCAAAAGCTGATTGATGTGCTGTTGGACATTGAAGATTAAGGATTCCCCATGACAACCAAGCAACCCGACTGGGAGGCGATCGAACGAGCCTACCGGGCTGGATTGCTTTCCCTGCGCGCCATTGCCTCAGAGCATGGAGTGGCGCACAACACGATAATGAAGCGCGCGGAGAAGGAAGGCTGGCAACGTGACCTGACGAGCAAGGTCAGATCCGCCGTGAAGGACAAGGTGACCAGATCGGTGACCACGGATGGTGACCAGAAGAAGCTGGTCACTGATGCCGAGATTATCGAGGAGGCATCCGATCAAGCTGCGGCTGTAGTGCTTGCTCATCGTTCCGGCTTGGCCCAGTGGCGAGGCATTGCGAGCAAGCTCAGCACGTTCCTCTCCAGCGTCACAGTCACTGAAGAAAACCACGGCGACTTCGCTCGGTCACTCAACGCAGGCGTAGATGCCCAGCTCAAGGTGATCAAAGGCGAGCGCCAAGCATTCAACCTCGACACGGAAGAGGGCGACAAGACAGTCGACACCCTGGCCGCGATGATGGACGAACTATCGAAGGACGCCTGACATGAAGCCCGAGCACATGAAGCTGCTCCGGGATAAGCGTTGGCGGTTGAACAATCTTTACTTCATCACCGACAAGCAGGGCAAGAAAGTCCGCTTCCGGATGACGGACGAGCAGATTGAATACTTCGATGGGATGCACACCCGCAACATCATCCTGAAGGCTCGCCAGCTCGGCTTCACCACTGAGTGCTGCATCATCCAGCTGGACGCTGCACTGTTCGAGTCGGCCAAGTGCGCACTGATCGCCCATACCCTGAACGACGCCAAACGCCTGTTCCGGGAGAAGGTGAAATACGCCTACGACAACCTGCCGAAAGAGATCCGCGCCGCCAATCCTGCGAGCAACGACGCCGCCGGCGAGCTGGTGTTCAGCAAGGGTGGCTCACTCTACGTCAGCACGTCCTTCCGAGGCGGCACGCTGCGTTACCTGCACGTCTCCGAGTTCGGGAAGATCTGCGCCAAATTTCCGCACAAGGCGCGCGAGATCGTCACCGGCGCGTTTGAGGCTGTGGCCACTGACTGTTTCGTCACGATTGAATCGACGGCGGAAGGCCGGGCCGGTTACTTCTTCGACTACTCGCAGAGCGCGGAGAAGCAACTGCTGTCCGGTACGCCGCTCGGCAAGCTGGACTGGAAGTTCTTCTTCTTCAGCTGGTGGAAGAATCAGGCCTATTGGCTCGATCCGGCTGAGGCTGTTATCCCGCAGCGCCTGACTGACTACTTTAACGAGCTGTTCGCCAAGCACGGCATCTACACCAACCCGGGCCAGCGCGCCTGGTACGCCGCCAAGGAGAAGACCCTCGGCGACGACATGAAGCGGGAATACCCGTCGATCCCGGCCGAAGCCTTCCAGCAGTCGATCGAGGGCGCTTACTACGCCCAGCAGTTCACCAAGCTGTATGCCGCTCAGCGCATCGGCACGCTGCCAGACAACAGCCACCTGCCGGTGATGACCTTCTGGGACATCGGTGTCGGCGACTCCACGGCCATCTGGTTCGTGCGTCAGGTCGGCAACGAGTACCACGTCATCGACTTCTACCAGAACAGCGGGGAAGGCCTGCGGCACTACATGAAGGTTCTCAAGGACAAGGGTTACGCCTACTCCGAGCACTGGGGGCCGCACGACATCGACAACCGCGAGTTCGGCAGCGATGCCAAGACCCGCCGGGAAATGGCGCGTGAAGGCTACGAGATCGACGGCCAGCACTACCGCATGACGTTCCAGGTCGTGCCGAAGATCGGCGTCGACGACGGCATCGACCAGGCTCGGGAGATCCTCGCCCATTGCGCCTTTGACGAGGCGAAGTGCGAAGAGGGCATCACCGCGCTGGAGAACTACCGCAAAGAGTGGGACGACAAGAAGGGTTGCTGGAAAGACCGGCCGCTTCATGACTGGGCATCTCACCCTGCTGACGCATGGCGCTATTTCGCCGTAGCCAAAACGAAGCGCGCCACCATGACCCACATTCCTGTCACATTCACTTTCTGAGGCCCATATGCCCAACTACAGCGCCATCAGGCAGGAGTACAGCGATGCCTTGCCCGGTTGGCAGCTGGTAAAGCGTTGCGTAGCCGGGCCGCGAGAGGTTCGCAAGTACAACGAATACTTGCCAATGCCTGACCCGCTCAATCAGTCGCCCGAGAACATCGCGCGGTATGAGCAGCTCAAGAAGCGGGCGATGTTCCTCAACGTCACCGGCCGCACGCGTACAGGTCTTCTGGGTGCGGTGTTCCGCAAGACGGCAGAGATCAAGCTGCCATCGGCCGTTGAGTACCTGCTGGAGAACATCAGCGGCGACGGCTCGAGCCTTGAGCAACTGTGCAAGGAGGCAACCGGCGAATGCCTCGACACTGGCCGTGGCGGACTGCTGGTGGACTTCCCGAAGGTGGAGCTGCCCGAGGGTCAGACGTCACTCACTGTCGCCCAAGCCGCGAATGCGCGTGCCTACGTTCACTTTTACCCAGCCGAGAGCATCGTCAACTGGCGCGAGGATGTGATCGATGGCGTGCGCCGGCTGACGCTGGTTGTGCTGCACGAAAAGATCAACGAGGCCACGCTGGACGGGTTCGAGTTCACCGCCAAGGATCAATACCGCGCGCTGATGCTGATCGGCGGCAAGTACGTGCAGCGCGTGTACACGGAAGACACACCGGACGGCGTCGAGACGAACCCGACTGACAAGACCGGCAAGGCGTTCGACCACATCCCGTTCCACTTCTTCGGCTCCCAGAACAACGACGCCAGTATCGACAAGGCGCCTCTGGAAGACCTGGCCGAGGTGAACATCCTTCACTACGGCAACAGCGCCACGGTGGAAGAGGCGGGCTTTATCAGTTCGCAGCCAACGCTGTTCATCACCACGGATATTCAGCCTGACGAGTTCCTCAAGCTGAACCCGAATGGGATGCACATCGGGTCGCGCCGTGGCCACAACCTCGGCAAGCAGGGCTCCGCCGTCATGCTGCAGGCCAAGGAAACGCAGCTGGCCCGCGAGCTGATGAAGGACAAAGAAGAGCAGATGCTCATGATCGGCGCTCGTATTGTCCAGCAGGGCGGCGGCGCTGAGACGGCAGAGGCTGTTCGCATCCGCTACAGCTCGGATAACTCGGTGTTGGGCACGATCGCCGGCAACGTATCCGAGGCCGTGCGACTGTCCCTGTTCGATGCTCAGCGCTTCATGATGGACGCGGTTGACGAGGCCGGGACT
>NZ_JAGYHF010000028.1 GCF_018336155.1 Pseudomonas rustica
GAAAGCCGCCACTGGTAACAAAGACGGCGGCGGTAAGAGTCGAGCCCCCTGAGCTTGTGCCATGTGAGCGGGTAGCTGATGAAGACCTCGCCGACAACGGCCAGCTGTGGGAACTGAAGAACCAAGCGATCAACCTGCTCGACACCTGCGCAGACCAGGTGGACGCGCAGATCAAGCGCAGTCAGAGCAAGTAGGTCGCGACACGTTTCGCGAGAGTGCAAATTGTGTCGCGACACGCGACGAGGAGAGCAGCATGGATAACCAGCACAAGAAGATCACCGGCTACCGCGACCTGACTCAGTCTGAAATCGACGGCATGAACTCGATCAAGGCTCTGGAGGTCGACGCCGGCGAACTGTTCAAGCAGATCGGCCAGATTGAAGGTGTTGACCCTCGGCTGTTGGCGTTGGCCAAGACCAATCTTCAGCAGGGCTTCATGTGGTTCGTTCGCTCGATCGCCAAACCTGCGGATCCATTCAGCTGAGGCCCACATGACAACCATTGCCTACAAGGACGGTGTTATCGCCTATGACTCGCGGCAGACCAGGTCGGGCGCGATCGTCTCAGATGATTGCTTGAAGTGCGCGACCGTTGATGGAGTCAGTTTCTTCCTGGCTGGAGCTGTATGCGACGAGAAGGCTTTGATTGCCGCCTACTTCGGAACCCCCTCGCTTGTTCCTGTGGAGTGTTCGGGCTATGTCGTCGATGGTGGCAAGCTGATGATGGTCGGCCACGACGACAAGACGGGCCTTTGGAAGCAGGAGCTCGACCCATCCAACCCTGACGCTATTGGCAGTGGCTCCGCTTATGCCTTAGCAGCGATGGATATGGGGGCAAACGCGGTGGGCGCGGTTCGTGCCGCCATGAAGCGAGACATCTACACCGGCGGCACCATCCGCACGATGACCATCAAGCAAAAATAAGGATCCCCATGACAACCAAGCAACCCGACTGGGAGGCGATCGAACGAGCCTACCGGGCTGGGTCGCTTTCAGTTCGAGCAATCGCCGAAGAGAGCAACATCTCTCACGTAGCGATTGCCAAGCGAGCGAAGAAGGAAGGCTGGGTGCGCGACCTGACGGATAAGGTCAGAGCAGCAGCCAAGCGAAAGGTTACCAACGCGGTTACCACGGAAAGTTACCAAGACCCGCTGGTAACCGAAGAACAGATCATTGAGGAGGCTTCCGACAAGGTTGCCTCTGTAGTGCTTGCGCACCGAGTTGATCTGGCTCAGTGGCGAGGCATTGCGAACAAGCTCAGCGCCGCGCTTCAAGCCATGACGGTCAACGAGGCGAACATCGGCGACTTCTCCCGATCGCTCAACGCAGGCGTCGATGCCCAGCTCAAGGTCATCAAGGGCGAGCGCCAGGCCTACAACCTCGACACGGAAGAGGGTGACAAGACAGTCGACACCCTGGCCGCGATGATGGACGAACTATCGAAGGACGCCTGACATGAAGCCCGAGCACATGAAGCTGCTCCGGGATAAGCGTTGGCGCTTGAACAATCTCTACTTCATCACCGACAAGCAGGGCAAGAAAGTCCGCTTCCGGATGACGGACGAGCAGATTGAATACTTCGACGGGATGCATACCCGGAACATCATCCTGAAGGCTCGCCAGCTCGGCTTTACCACTGAGTGCTGCATCATCCAGCTCGACGCTGCTCTGTTCGAGTCGGCGAAGTGCGCACTGATCGCTCACACCCTGAACGACGCCAAGCGCCTGTTCCGGGAGAAGGTGAAGTACGCCTACGACAATTTGCCGAAAGAGATCCGAGCCGCGAACCCAGCGAGCAACGACGCTGCCGGTGAGCTGGTGTTCAGCAAGGGCGGCTCGCTCTACGTCAGCACCTCCTTCCGGGGCGGCACGCTGCGTTACCTGCACGTATCCGAGTTTGGGAAGATCTGCGCCAAGTTTCCGCACAAGGCGCGTGAGATCGTCACCGGCGCCTTCGAGGCTGTCGCCACCGATTGCTTCGTCACGATTGAATCGACGGCGGAGGGGCGGGCGGGCTACTTCTTCGACTACTCGCAGAGCGCAGAGAAGCAACTGCTGTCCGGCACGCCGCTCGGCAAGCTGGACTGGAAGTTCTTCTTCTTCAGTTGGTGGAAGAACAAGGCCTACTGGCTCGATCCTGCCGAAGCGATCATCCCGCAGCGCCTGACCGACTACTTCAACGAGCTGTTCGTCAAGCACGGCATCGACACCAACCCCGGCCAGCGCGCCTGGTACGCCGCCAAGGAGAAGACGCTAGGCGACGACATGAAGCGGGAATACCCGTCGATCCCCGCCGAAGCCTTCCAGCAGTCGATCGAGGGCGCCTACTACGCCCAGCAGTTCACCAAGCTTTACGCCGCTCAGCGCATCGGCACGCTGCCAGACAACAGCCACCTGCCGGTGATGACCTTCTGGGACATCGGCGTCGGCGACTCCACGGCCATCTGGTTCGTGCGTCAGGTCGGCAACGAGTACCACGTCATCGACTTCTACCAGAACAGCGGGGAAGGCCTGCGGCACTACATGAAGGTGCTCAAGGACAAGGGCTACACCTACTCCGAGCACTGGGGCCCGCACGACATCGACAACCGGGAATTCGGTAGCGATGCCAAGACCCGCCGGGAAATGGCGCGCGAAGGCTACGAGATCGACGGCCAGCACTACCGCATGACGTTCCAGGTCGTGCCGAAGATCGGCGTGGATGACGGTATTGATCAGGCACGGGAAATCCTCGGGCTCTGCGCCTTTGACGAGGCGAAGTGCGAAGAGGGCATCACCGCGCTGGAGAACTACCGCAAAGAGTGGGACGACAAGAAGGGCTGCTGGAAAGACCGGCCGCTGCATGACTGGGCGTCTCACCCTGCTGACGCATGGCGCTACTTCGCTGTGGCCAAGACCAAGCGCGCAACCATGACCCACATTCCTGTCACCTTCACTTTCTGAGGCCCATATGCCCAACTACAGCGCCATCAGGCAGGAGTACAGCGATGCCTTGCCCGGTTGGCAGCTGGTCAAGCGTTGCGTAGCCGGGCCGCGAGAGGTTCGCAAGTACAACGAATACTTGCCAATGCCTGATCCGCTCAATCAGTCGCCCGAGAACATCGCGCGGTATGAGCAGCTCAAGAAGCGGGCGATGTTTCTCAACGTCACCGGGCGCACTCGCACCGGGCTGTTGGGCGCGGTGTTCCGCAAGACGGCAGAGATCAAGCTGCCATCAGCCGTTGAATACCTGCTGGAGAACATCAGTGGCGACGGATCAAGCCTTGAGCAACTGTGCAAGGAGGCAACCGGCGAATGCCTCGACACTGGCCGTGGTGGGCTGCTGGTGGACTTCCCGAAGGTTGAGTTGCCAGAGGGTCAAACCTCGCTCACTGTCGCCCAGGCTGCAAATGCACGCGCATACATTCACTTCTACCCAGCCGAAAGCATCGTCAATTGGCGGGAAGACGTGATCGATGGTGTTCGCCGGCTGACGCTGGTGGTCCTGCACGAAAAAATCAACGAGGCCACGCAGGACGGTTTCGAGTTCACCGCCAAGGATCAATATCGCGCGCTGATGCTGATCGGCGGCAAGTACGTGCAGCGTGTGTACACGGAAGACACACCGGACGGCGTCGAGACGAACCCGACTGACAAGACCGGCAAGGCCTTCGACCACATCCCGTTCCACTTCTTCGGCTCCCAGAACAACGACGCCAGTATCGACAAGGCGCCGCTGGAAGACCTGGCCGAGGTGAACATCCTCCACTACGGCAACAGCGCCACGGTGGAAGAGGCGGGCTTCATCAGTTCGCAGCCAACGCTGTTCATCACTACGGATATTCAGCCTGACGAGTTCCTCAAGCTGAACCCGAACGGGATGCACATCGGGTCGCGCCGTGGCCACAACCTCGGCAAGCAAGGCTCCGCCGTCATGCTTCAGGCCAAGGAGACGCAGCTGGCCCGCGAGCTGATGAAGGACAAGGAAGATCAGATGCTCATGATCGGCGCTCGTATCGTCCAGCAGGGCGGCGGCGCCGAGACGGCAGAGGCTGTTCGCATCCGGTACAGCTCGGATAACTCGGTGCTGGGCACGATCGCCGGCAACGTGTCCGAGGCTGTGCGGCTTTCCCTGTTCGATGCTCAGCGCTTCATGATGGATGCGATCGACGAGACCGGGACC
>NZ_JAGYHF010000002.1 GCF_018336155.1 Pseudomonas rustica
ATCACCTATGTCCGCAACGCTGAAATCCGCGACCTAAAGCAGTATCGCGGCTCTGCTCGAATCAATCAGAGGAACAGTACCGGAACCCTGCTGAGACGCGATCCATCGGCGCGCCAGTTCCATGTTGAATCTCCAGTTGTGCCGTTTGAATAAAGCGATCGCCGTTCCGGAAATTCTGTAGAGCGAACAGTCGGGACACGGGATTTCCTCACTATCTGAAAGTTTGATCACCTCAACATCTTTCCCGCAGATGTAACAGTTCATACGCACCTCCTTTAGCCGATCGCTAACTGTAGCTGATCCCTCCCCCCCCCGCCGCCCGGGCATGCCCCGGCATAGGACGCCCCATGCCCACAGAAAACAGTATCGATTGCCCAGCCCTACACAAGCGCAGCAACAGCTATCCGTTTGGCGATCGCGTGCCCTGCACAGTGCAAATGGTGAAGACGGTCACTGCCGACCCTATGCCCGGGATCGGCCTTGCCTACATCAAAGGCTCCGTGCCGGTGGCGAATGAAAACGACATCTATCAGGCGTGGACAAACAGCCATGGCGCGGTCGCAGCGGTCATGCCTGATGGGCGTCACCTTGGGCTGCGCCCGGGAGAGTTCGAGGTTTACACCTGGCACGACCTGGCGCCGGCGCCAGCAGCGTCTGGAGTGACGCTCGCCACCGACCGCGCCAATCGCTTGTACTTGGCCGGGCCGATGACCGGCATCGAGGATTTCAACTACCCCGCCTTCAATGCCATGGCCGAAAGACTTCGCGCCGCTGGCTACGACGTTGAGAACCCGGCCGACCACGGCACCGTTGACGGTGCGGACTGGGCCGACTACATGGCCTACGACCTGACCCGCCTTGGCCTGTGCGGTCAAGTGGCAGTGCTGCCCGGCTGGGAGAACTCGAAAGGCGCCCGGCTCGAAGTGCACATTGCCCGCGAGCTCGGAATGCCGTTAGTGAATGCCCATGACCTGGTATCGATGGAGGTTGCATGATGAGCGACATACTCAAAACACCAGCGGCGAAGTGGCGGCAGGAAGGCCAGGTCGATCCGCACGGTGACCACTACAACTGCCAGCGGGCGGCGCTAACCCTTGGTGAGCTCACGGACGACGAGTTGGCTAACGGTGTGTTCCTGCATGGCAATGAGCCGCTGAATGTGAACGCGCTGCTTCGCAAGACACCCGGCTATCACTCGGCGGTTGTCTGGCTCACCGCTGGCAAAGATCGGATCCGCTGGCTGTCCCGGGCGCTCGAGGATTCGAAGGCTCGCGAACAAGCCCTGCAGCAGCGCCTGAACGCAGCGGATCAGCGGATTGATGAGCTGACTCCGCGCCTAAGCGACCATCTGGAAGGCAAGCGCGAGCGTTTCCAGAAGTGGGTGATGGCGACCAAACATCCCGTGTTCGGCTTCCTTGATGGCCGATCCCTGGCCCGCGGCGATGACCGCACCGGCTATGCCGATGAGTACGTGCAAGGGCTGTGGGTTGCCTATTTGGCGTTTGGCGCCTTCGCATCCCGTGACGACTCGATTGCATGGCTGAAGCGAATTGATGGCATTGGCCAGAACCGCGCCGAGCTCATCTACTCCATGGGCTTCCGCCGCCTGGCCGATTAGCTCCGTCTCGAAAGGAGTACATCTGTACTCCACCCCGCAACATTACTCCCTCCCCCTTCAAAGTCAGCCGCTATAGCGGCAAGGAACCGGCATGTCTCAAATTCACCCAGAGTTGGCCCGCATCTACAACGTATTCGGCCTGAGCACCAATCACTCCTTGTCGACCCTGCTTGCAAACGTCGAGGGACTCAAGCGAAATCATGACGAAGATCGCTCGCTTGCTGATCGGTACCGCTTCCTGCGCGAGCCAAAAGCCAGCGCGCCTGTAACGCTCCCGGAAGAACAATGGATTGTCGTTGGCCTGGCCAGCCATGAAGACGTGCTGACCGGCGCCGCGCTGGACAAGGCCATCGACAACGCCATGAACTCCAAAAGCTACACCTTCGAGCCGGAGGATGGGCCGCTGCTCTGCTATCAGGTCGGCGATCAGGATTGGGTTGCCGCGCAGAACCCGGAACAGGCTTTAGCGGTATTGGCTGAATACAACGGCGATTGGCTGCACGAGCACTCCGACGATTACGACGTGGTTCTGACTGGCGATTCGGAGCTCGACCAGCAGTGGCAGGACGAAGATTCACCCGGTACTCCAGCGGGTTCTCTCCGGCAGTGGCTGGCTGAAGCCACGGAACCTTGCTACCTGAACGGGGTGGAGTGACGCCATGAGCAAACGAGCGATTCACCTTTACCCGTGGGACGGCGGAACCGAGTCTGATCAGGATCCGCCAGAGCACGTTTACTGCGGCACCGACGGCGTCATGACCGACGACCAGCTCACCAATTACTGGCAGTACGTCACCTGCAAGCGCTGCCTGACGATTCGGGAAAAAGAACTGGCGGCGCGGGCGGCGGACGACCGAGACAAGAAGGTCAAGCTGTTCGACGAAGCACAGGCCATCACCATCACCCTCGGTCACCGGAATATCTCGACCGCCATCAAGGCTTTGATCAGGGAGCGAGACGAACTTAGGCATGAGCGCGACAACCTGCGCGAAGACCGCGACGGCCTACTCGAAACAGGGGCGCACCTACTATGATCTTCGCCCCGCTCAACATCATCTACCTCATCTACAAGGGGCCGTGGCGATGAGTGACGCAACCAAATACGGACAGGAGCTGTGGCTGCTTCTCGCCCCGACGTTCGATCAGGCGACCGCGCTCGATGGTTTTGGAACTCACCCGGAGAAAGCTCAGGCCTTCGCAGGATTTATCGCGGCGGCGTGCGGCGCCATGCTGACCAATACCGGCCACGACTACACCATGAATGTGCTCGCAGCAATCGCGCAGCAAGTCGAAAGCATCAAGTCTGGCTCAGAAGTAAAGCACTGACCTACCGCTTCACTCCCTCCCCCAACTCAACAGCCTGCCGGTGTACGGCGGGCGAGGAACTCGCATGTCTGACAAAAATATCAAAGCCATCATGGATCAAGCGCAGGTATTCGCCAGCAGTTGGTCAATGGTCGGCGGGCCGTTCGCCGCAGACGACCAGCTCGAGCGCGCACAAGAAGAAAAAGTGGAACTGCAGAAGCTGGTCACCTGCGCGCTTGAGGGGTCGGTCAGCGCCCCGCAAGACGTCGGCGAGATGATCGAGTCGCTGCTTGCATGGCACAAGCGACAGGCCAACCAGTTGCAACTGGTCAGCGACAACGCAAAGGAAGGCGTGACCCTGCAACTCGGAGTCGATGATCCGGTGGAGATCATTCTCACGAACGACATGGCGAAAGGGCTGCGTATTGGTCTCGTGATTGCCCTCGAACGCCTGGGCAAACTCCCGATCAGTGTCAGCCGTGACGACGATGACGACCTCGATCTGGATGAAGACGAATAAATCCCATCACCACCTTCTGCCGCCACGCGCGGCATGGAGCATCATAATGAGCAAAGTCACCCTGGATGAATGGGCGGCGGCCGAGTTCAAGACGCCGCCCAGCCCCAACACGCTCCGCAAATGGGCGCGTGAAGGCCGAATCGCGCCGGCGCCAGTGAAGCATGGGCGGAGCTACTATGTAGAATCCCACGCCCATTATCAGGAACCTGACCAGCAGCCAATCCGCATTGTCGGCGGCAGCCTGATCAGCAGAATAGAGAGAGCACGCAATGGCGCCCAGGCCGCGTAACACAGGGTCAAAGGATCTTCCCCCGAATCTCTACCGCAAGACTGACGCCCGCAACGGCGTCACTTATTACACCTACCGCGACCCGATCAGTGGTCGCGTGTTTGGTCTGGGCAAAGACAAGGAGGCCGCCATTCGCGAGGCTGTTGCCGCCAACCACGCAGACACCATCAAGCCAACACTGACCGAACGCATCAGCACCCCAGCGCCAGCACCGGGCAAGCTGTTCTCGCAATGGCTTGATGAATACCGCGAGCTTTTCGCCGAGCGCAAGCTATCCGCCAGCAGCAACAAAAACGTTCGCATGCGGATCAACCGCTTGGAGATTGAATTCGGCTCAAAGGGAATCAAGGAAATCACAACGATGGATGTGGCCGATTACCTGACAGGTATGGCCAAAGAGGGGAAAGCTCAGATGGCCCGTGCGATGCGCTCGCTATTGCGAGACGTATTCGCCGAGGCTCAGGCGAGGGGATGGGCGGACACCAACCCGGTCGAGGTGACTAAAGCGGCGCGGGTGAACATCAAGCGCGAGCGGCTGACGCTGGAACTGTGGAAGGCAATTTATGCGGAAGCGACGAAACCGTGGCTTCGCCGGGCGATGGAGTTAGCGGTGCTCACTGGCCAGCGCCGCGATGATATCGCCTCGATCCTATTCAAGGACGTGCACGACGGCTTCCTACACGTCGTCCAATCGAAGACTGGCGCGCGACTCCGAATCAGCACTGCACTTCGCCTGGAGTCAGTCGGGCTTGATCTCGCCACCGTCATCAAACAATGCCGCGATCGCGTTCTGTCACAACACCTGGTGCATCATGCGCAAGCGTCGGGCCGGGCGAAGGCTGGCCAGCCTGTCGTGCTGGACACACTCAGCTCGGCATTTGCCGAGGCCCGGGACAAAGCCGGCGCCAAGCTGGGGATAACTTTTGGCCGGCAACCGCCGAGCTTCCACGAACAGCGATCGCTCGCCGCGCGCCTCCACGAAGACGAAGGTCGCGATGCGCAGAAACTGCTCGGTCACCGTTCGGCCGCAATGACCGACCTGTATCGAGACAGTCGAGGCGCTGAGTGGATCGACGTGGCATAATCCACGGCTGAATTTTTGGGCGATATTGGGGAAGTTTTGGGGAGGATTTTATGCCCAATGAAATCAAGCACTTAAAGCTTTACGGCATCAAAGCCTGCGACACCATGAAAAAGGCGCGCACCTGGCTTGATGAGCACGCTGTCAGCTACGACTTTCACGATTACAAAAGCGCCGGCATCGACCGTGAGCACCTGACCCAATGGTGTGACGAGCACGGCTGGCAAACGGTGTTGAACCGCGCAGGCACGACCTTTCGCAAACTCGACGACGAACGCAAAGCCGATCTCGACCAATCGAAAGCCATCGAACTGATGCTCGCTCAACCCTCGATGATCAAGCGCCCGGTGCTCGATCTCGGTGACCGAACCCTGATTGGCTTCAAGCCAGATATCTACGCGGCCGCTCTGAAGTAAGCAGCCCGTCACTCTTTGTAGAGGTGTATTTACATGTCCAATTCCCTGTTCAGCATCGCCTTTGGTGTCGGCACTCAGAACCGTCAAGGCGCGTGGCTGGAAGTGTTCTACGCCCAGCCATTGCTCAATCCTTCGGCCGAACTGGTCGCCGCCGTTGCGCCGATCCTCGGTTATACCGAAGGCAACCAGGCCATCACCTTCACCACCGCCCAAGCCGCGCAACTGGCTGAAGCCGTGAAAGGCATCGACGCCGTGCAAGGCAAGCTGCTGACCCGTCTGGCCGAAAGCCACAAGCCGCTGGTCGCCACCCTGCTGGCCGAAGATGCACAGCTGACCTCGACGCCTGAGGCTTACCTGAAGCTGCACCTGCTGTCGCACCGTCTGGTCAAGCCGCACGGCGTGAGCCTGGCCGGCATCTTCCCGCTGCTGCCGAACGTGGCCTGGACCAGCCAGGGCGCCATCGACCTGAGCGAACTGACCGAAATGCAACTGGAAGCCCGTCTGCGTGGCGAGCTGCTGGAAGTGTTCTCGGTGGACAAGTTCCCGAAAATGACCGACTACGTGGTTCCGGCCGGCGTGCGTATCGCTGACGCGGCACGTCTGCGTCTGGGCGCTTACGTCGGCGAAGGCACCACCGTGATGCACGAAGGTTTCATCAACTTCAACGCCGGCACCGAAGGCCCGGGCATGATCGAAGGCCGCGTTTCTGCTGGCGTCTTCGTCGGCAAGGGCTCCGATCTGGGCGGCGGTTGCTCGACCATGGGCACTCTGTCGGGCGGCGGCAACATCGTGATCAAGGTTGGCGAAGGCTGCCTGATCGGCGCCAACGCCGGTATCGGTATTCCATTGGGCGACCGCAACACTGTTGAGTCGGGCCTGTACGTGACCGCCGGCACCAAGGTTGCGCTGCTCGACGAAAACAACAACCTGGTTAAGGTTGTGAAGGCGCGTGAGCTGGCCGGTCAGGCTGACCTGCTGTTCCGTCGCAATTCGGAAACCGGTGCTGTGGAATGCAAAACCCACAAATCGGCGATCGAACTGAACGAAGCGCTGCACGCTCACAACTAAGTGCCGCTATGACCTCCTGTGGGAGCGGGCTTGCTCGCGAAGACGGTGTGTCAGTCACCCTTGATGTCGACTGACACGACGCTTTCGCGAGCAAGCCCGCTCCCACAAGGTTCGGTGTACATCCCGCCCAAGTTCACAGGGCTGAACAGATGATGATTCCCTCCCCCTGGCGTGCCGATTTCCCGGCCATCGCCGCGCTGCAACGGCAAGACCAGACCTATCTGGACAACGCCGCCACCACGCAAAAACCCCAGGCCCTGCTCGACGCGCTGACGCATTACTACGCCAATGGCGCAGCCAATGTGCACCGTGCCCAACACCTGCCCGGCGCCCACGCCACGCAGGCGTTCGAGGACAGTCGGCTCAAGGTTGCGCAGTGGCTGAATGCCGGAGACAGCGGGCAGATCATCTTTACCCACGGCGCCACCAGTGCGCTGAACCTCCTGGCTTATGGCCTGGAACATCTTTTCCACCCGGGCGATGAGATTGTTATCAGCGCCCTGGAGCATCACGCCAACCTGCTGCCGTGGCAGCAACTGGCGCAACGGCGCAATCTGAAACTGGTGATCCTGCCGCTGGATGCCGACGGCTTGATCGATCTCGCCGCCGCCGTGCATCTGATCGGCCCGCGCACGCGTTTGCTGGCGATCAGTCAGTTGTCCAACGTGCTCGGTGCCTGGCAGCCATTGCCGGCGCTGCTGGGCATGGCCAAGGCGCAGAACGCGTTGACCGTGGTCGATGGCGCGCAAGGCGTAGTGCATGGCCGGCATGACGTGCAGGCGCTGGGTTGCGACTTCTACGTGTTTTCCAGCCACAAGCTGTATGGGCCGGATGGTTTGGGCGTTCTGTTCGGGCGCAATGCTGCGCTTGAACAATTGAAGCCTTGGCAGTTTGGCGGCGAAATGGTGCTGGAAGCCAACTACCACGACGCGCGCTTCCGCCCTGCTCCGCTGGGTTTTGAAGCGGGCACACCGCCGATTGCCAGTGTGATCGGCCTCGGTGCGACGCTGGATTATCTGGCGGGTCTGGATCAGGACGAAGTGTCGGCGCATGAAGCGGCGCTGCATGACTATCTGCTGCGTGGCCTCGCTGCTCGTAATGGCATTCGTTTGTTGGGCAAGCCGCAATTGGCGCTGGCGAGTTTTGTCGTTGAAGGTGTGCATAACGCTGATCTGGCGCACTTGCTGACAGAACAAGGTATTGCCGTGCGCGCCGGACATCATTGCGCGATGCCGCTGTTGAAAAGCTTCGAGCTGGCCGGGGCGATTCGCGTGTCGCTGGCGTTGTACAACGATTCGGAGGATCTGGAACGGTTCTTTGAAGCGCTGGATCAGGCGCTGGAGCTGTTGCGATGAGCTTGCCGGTCGAGGCTGCCGAGGCGTTGCAGACTTTTCAGAATGCGGCGGGTTGGGAACAGCGCGCGCGGTTATTGATGCAGTTTGGTGATCGGTTGCCACCGCTAAGTGACGCCGACAAGTGCGAAGTCAACCGGGTGCATGGCTGTGAAAGTCAGGTGTGGCTCATTGGGGAATTGCGTGATGGTCACTGGCAGTTCGCGGCGAGCAGCGATGCGCGGATGATTCGCGGGTTGGTGGCGTTGTTGCTGTTGCGAGTGAACGGACTGTCAGCGGCGGAGTTGCAGCAAATTGATCTGCCGGACTGGTTCAATCAGCTAGGCCTTTCGCGCCAGCTATCGCCCTCGCGCAGCAATGGCCTTAACGCCGTGCTCAAGCGAATGAATGAGTTGGCCGGTTAATCGCCTTCGCGAGCAAGCCCGCTCCCACAGGGGATTTGTGAACACCACAGATCCAATGTGGGAGCGGGCTTGCTCGCGAAGGGGCCAGCAGCCACAACATCAAGCCTGAGGTTTAACTCGCTCCGCCGGGCGCCGAACACCCGCGACAATCTTGTCCACAGCCTTGGTCGCCGCAACCATCCCGAACGTCGCCGTCACCATCATCACCGCACCAAACCCACCCGCGCAGTCCAGCTTCACGCCGTCACCGACAAAACTCTTTTGCAAACAAATGCTGCCATCCGGCTTCGGATAACGCAGTTGCTCGGTGGAAAACACACACGGCACGCTGTAATGGCGGGTCACGGTGCGCGAAAAACCATAATCACGACGCAACGTCGAACGCACTTTCGAGGCCAACGGGTCATTGAACGTGCGGTTGAGGTCACACACCTGAATCAGCGTCGGATCAATCTGCCCGCCCGCGCCGCCGGTGGTGATGATCTGAATCTTGCGACGCTTGCACCAGGCAATCAGCGCAGCTTTGGCGTTGACCGCGTCTATGCAGTCGATCACGCAGTCGATGTTCGGCGTGATGTATTCGGCCATGGTCTCGCGGGTGACGAAATCAGCCACCGCGTGCACCGTGCAATCCGGGTTGATCCCGCGCAGACGCTCGGCCATCACCTCGACCTTGGGTTTGCCGACGGTGCTGTCCAGCGCGTGCAACTGGCGGTTGGCGTTGCTGACGCAGACGTCATCGAGGTCGAACAGCGAAATCTCGCCGACGCCACAACGGGCCATGGCTTCCGCCGCCCAGGAACCGACGCCACCGACGCCGACGATCGCCACGTGGGCCGCGCGCAAACGCGCCAGACCTTCGATGCCATACAAACGGGCGATGCCTGCAAACCGCGGATCTTCTGTACTCATGACCATTACCCCAAAAACCGGCGCGCATTATAGGGCTACACAGCGACAAGTTTTAAGCTTCGAGCTACAAGTGTAAGAACTTAAGTCAAAGTCGGCTGCCCAATGTCGGGCATTTCCCTGTCAGATGTACGACTGGCGGACTGCCGGTGTAGGATGCGCGCCCTTTTGCAATAAGAAAGGCGCAACGCCAACCGACTCCTTCGTTCCACAGCCTTTGGAACCCGAAATAGCTATGTCATCGCGTAAATTTGGACTCAACCTGGTGGTGGTTCTGGCAATCGCTGCCCTGTTCACCGGTTTCTGGGCGCTGATCAATCGCCCGGTTTCCGCGCCGAACTGGCCGGAGCAGATCTCCGGTTTCTCCTATTCGCCGTTCCAGCAGGGACAATATCCGCAGAAGGATCAGTATCCGTCTGACGAAGAAATGCGCCGCGACCTGGAGATCATGAGCAAGCTGACGGACAACATCCGCATCTACTCGGTCGACGGTTCGCTGCAAGACATTCCGAAACTGGCTGAAGAATTCGGCCTGCGCGTGACGCTGGGGATCTGGATCAGCCCCGATCAGGAACGCAACGAACGGGAAATCCAGCGCGCCATCGAACTGGCCAACACCTCGCGCAGCGTGGTTCGCGTGGTGGTTGGTAACGAAGCGATCTTCCGTAAGGAAATCACTGCGCAAGAGCTGAGCGTGTTGCTCGATCGTGTGCGCGCGGCGGTGAAAGTGCCGGTGACCACCTCCGAGCAATGGCACGTCTGGGAAGAACACCCGGAGCTGGCCAAGCACGTGGATCTGATCGCTGCGCACGTTCTGCCTTATTGGGAATTCATTCCGGTCGACAAGGCTGGCCAGTTCGTTTTCGATCGCGCCCGCGACCTGAAAAAACTCTTTCCGAAGAAACCGCTGCTGCTCTCCGAGGTTGGCTGGCCGAGCAACGGTCGCATGCGCGGTGGCGCCGATGCATCGCCGGCGGATCAAGCGATTTACCTGCGCACGCTGGTCAACAAGCTTAACCGCCAAGGCTTCAACTACTTCGTGATCGAAGCGTTTGACCAGCCGTGGAAAGCCAGCGACGAAGGTTCGGTCGGCGCGTACTGGGGCGTGTTCAACGCCGCGCGTCAGCAGAAATTCAACTTCGAAGGCCCGGTGGTCGCGATCCCGCAGTGGCGCGTGCTGGCGATCGGCTCGGTGGTGCTGGCGCTGCTGTCGCTGACTTTGCTGATGATCGACGGTTCGGCCCTGCGTCAACGTGGGCGGATCTTCCTGACCTTTATCGCCTTCCTTTGCGGTTCGGTGCTGGTGTGGATCGGTTACGACTACAGCCTGCAATACAGCACGTGGTTCAGTTTGACGGTCGGGTTCCTCTTGGCGCTCGGTGCGCTTGGGGTATTTATCGTCTTGCTGACGGAGGCGCATGAACTGGCCGAAGCGGTGTGGATTCACAAACGCCGGCGCGAATTCCTGCCGGTCGAGGGCGACTCCAACTACCGCCCGAAAGTCTCGATTCATGTGCCTTGCTACAACGAGCCGCCGGAGATGGTCAAACAGACCCTCGACGCCCTCGCCGCGCTGGATTATCCGGACTATGAAGTCCTGATCATCGACAACAACACCAAGGATCCGGCGGTGTGGGAACCGGTGCGTGACTACTGCGCAACCCTCGGCCCGCGCTTCAAGTTTTTCCACGTTTCGCCCCTGGCCGGTTTCAAGGGCGGCGCGCTGAACTACCTGATTCCGCACACCGCCAAGGACGCCGAAGTCATCGCCGTGATCGACTCCGATTACTGCGTGCACCCGAAATGGCTGAAGCACATGGTGCCGCACTTCGCCGACCCGAAAATCGCCGTGGTGCAGTCGCCGCAGGATTATCGCGATCAGAACGAAAGCACCTTCAAGAAACTCTGCTACGCCGAATACAAAGGCTTCTTCCACATCGGCATGGTCACCCGTAACGACCGTGACGCGATCATTCAGCACGGCACCATGACCATGACCCGTCGTTCGGTGCTGGAAGAATTGGGTTGGGCTGACTGGTGCATCTGTGAAGACGCCGAACTCGGTCTGCGCGTGTTCGAAAAAGGCCTGTCGGCGGCGTATTACCACGACAGTTACGGCAAGGGTCTGATGCCGGATACGTTTATCGACTTCAAAAAACAGCGTTTCCGCTGGGCCTACGGCGCGATTCAAATCATCAAGCGCCACACCCGCAGCCTGCTGCGCGGCAAGGACACCGAACTGACACGTGGCCAGCGTTACCACTTCCTCGCGGGCTGGTTGCCGTGGGTCGCGGACGGCATGAACATCTTCTTCACCGTCGGCGCGTTGTTGTGGTCGGCGGCGATGATCATCGTGCCGCAACGGGTCGATCCGCCGCTGCTGATCTTCGCAATCCCGCCGTTGGCGCTGTTCGTGTTCAAGGTTGGCAAGATCATCTTCCTCTACCGTCGCGCCGTCGGCGTGAACCTGAAAGATGCCTTCTGCGCGGCACTGGCCGGGCTGGCGTTGTCGCACACCATCGCCAAAGCGGTGCTGTACGGCTTCTTCACCACCAGCATTCCGTTCTTCCGCACCCCGAAAAACGCCGACAACCATGGTTTCTGGGTGGCGATTTCCGAAGCGCGGGAAGAGCTGTTCATCATGCTGCTGTTGTGGGGCGCGGCGCTGGGGATCTATCTGGTCAACGGCATCCCGAGCAACGACATGCGCTTCTGGGTGGTGATGCTACTGGTGCAATCGCTGCCGTATCTGGCGGCGCTGATCATGGCGTTCCTGTCGTCGCTACCGAAACCTGCGGCCAAGCCTGAGCCGGCAACAGCATAATCGGTAACGGATAACGTCAAACGGCGGCCTTCGGGCCGCCGTTTTGCTTTAGAATGACCGCCTTTTTCAATGCCAACAAACTCGGTAGGAGCTGCCGAAGGCTGCGATCTTTTGATCTTGCTGTTGATTTTAAAAAACAAAATCAAAAGATCGCAGCCTGCGGCAGCTCCTACAGGTTTACCGTGCGCACCCGGAGTTATTACATGACGGCCCACGCCGACCTTTCGCCGACCCTCCAACTCGCCATCGACCTGATCCGCCGTCCATCCGTGACGCCGGTCGACGCCGATTGCCAGAAGCAGATGATGCAGCGCCTGGGCGATGCCGGTTTTACCCTCGAGCCGATGCGCATCGAAGATGTGGATAACTTCTGGGCCACCCACGGCAACAACGACGGCCCGGTGCTGTGCTTCGCCGGTCACACCGACGTGGTGCCGACCGGCCCGGTCACCGCGTGGCAGATCGACCCGTTCAACGCGCTGATCGATGAACACGGCATGCTTTGCGGCCGTGGCGCGGCAGACATGAAAGGCAGCCTAGCGTCGATGACCGTGGCCGCCGAGCGCTTCGTCGCCGACTACCCGAACCACAAGGGCAAAGTCGCGTTCTTGATCACCAGCGACGAAGAAGGCCCGGCGCACCACGGCACCAAGGCTGTGGTCGAGCGTTTGGCCGCGCGTAACGAACGTCTGGACTGGTGCATCGTCGGCGAACCGTCGAGCACCACGCTGGTGGGCGACGTGGTGAAAAACGGCCGTCGTGGCTCGCTGGGCGCCAAGCTCACCGTCAAAGGCATCCAGGGTCACGTCGCCTATCCGCATCTGGCGAAAAATCCGATCCACCTCGCCGCTCCGGCACTGGCCGAACTGGCCGCCGAGCATTGGGATCACGGCAACGATTTCTTCCCGCCGACCAGCTTCCAGATTTCCAACGTCAACTCCGGCACCGGCGCGACCAACGTGATTCCGGGCGATCTGGTGGCGGTGTTCAACTTCCGTTTCTCCACCGAATCGACCGTCGAAGGCCTGCAGAAACGTGTGGCCGATATTCTCGACAAACACGATCTGGACTGGCACATCGACTGGGCGCTGTCCGGTCTGCCGTTCCTCACCGAACCGGGCGCACTGCTCGACGCGGTGTCGGCGAGCATCAAGGACATCACCGGTCGCGAAACCAAGGCGTCGACCAGCGGCGGTACTTCCGATGGCCGTTTCATCGCGACCATGGGCACGCAAGTGGTTGAACTGGGCCCGGTCAACGCGACCATCCACCAGGTCAACGAACGCGTGCTGGCAGCGGATCTCAACGTACTGACCGAGATCTACTACCAAACCATGATCAAGTTGCTCGCCTGATGCTCGCGTGTCCGATCTGCAGTGAGCCGCTGAATGCGGTGGATAACGGCGTGGTCTGCCCCGCCGGCCACCGCTTCGACCGTGCGCGCCAGGGTTACCTGAACCTGCTGCCGGTGCAGCACAAGAACAGCCGCGACCCTGGCGATAATCAGGCCATGGTCGAGGCGCGCCGCGATTTTTTGAACGCCGGCCATTACGCGCCGGTGGCCAAGCGTCTGGCCGAGCTGGCGGCGAGTTATGCGCCGGGGCGCTGGGTCGACATCGGTTGTGGCGAGGGTTATTACACCGCGCAAATCGCCGAGGCCCTGCCGAACGCCGATGGCTACGCGCTGGACATCTCCCGCGAGGCGGTCAAACGCGCGTGCAAACGCAACCCGGCGATTAGCTGGTTGATCGCCAGCATGGCTCGCGTGCCGTTGGCGTCGGGCAGTTGCCAGTTTCTCGCCAGTGTTTTCAGTCCGCTGGATTGGGAAGAAGCCAAACGGTTGCTCAGCGTTGGCGGCGGTCTGATGAAAGTCGGCCCGACCAGCGGCCACCTGATGGAACTGCGCGAGCGTCTGTACGACGAAGTGCGCGAGTACACCGACGACAAGCATCTGGCCTTGGTGCCGCAAGGCATGGCGCTGGCGCACAGTGAAACCCTGGAATTCAAGCTGACGCTGGACAAGCCCGAGGATCGCGCCAACCTGTTGGCGATGACGCCCCACGGCTGGCGCGCCAGTGCCGAGCGTCGCGCGGCGGTGATCGAACAGGCCGAGCCGTTCGAGACCACCGTGTCGATGCGCTACGATTATTTCGTTCTTCAATAAACTTTTGGTCTCGGGCAAATGCCCGGGGCCGGCTAAATCCGCGAATGGATTTTTCAGACCCGCAGTGAGGACATCCATGCGCCAACCGGATATCGAGATTTACCTGAAAGACGCCGACGTCGACCACAAGGCCATTTCCGCCTGGCTGGGCGAAGCGTTGGGCCCGTGCACCGACTGGATTCAGAAAGGCCAGACCTGGAAGTGCAAGGCCGGCAGCGTGCCGGTCACCTGGCTGCCGAAAGCCGTGGGCAAGTGGAATAGCCTGTACCTGGAAAGCGACCAGACGCCGTGGGACGACGACATCGCCTGCGCCCGTGCCGCGTTTGCCGCGCTGAACGTCGAAGTGCGTTGCGCGCCGGGCACGTGGGTCGAGGAAGAAGGTGAAGAGACGGCTGATCGCTGGATGCGCATCAGCGCAGACGGTGAAGAAGAAATCACCTGGAAAACCGCTTAACAACAAAAGATCGCAGCCTTCGGCAGCTCCTACAGGGTCATGTGTACACCTGTAGGAGCTGCCGAAGGCTGCGATCTTTTGATCTTCAAGGTTACAGGCCTACCACATCCTCAGCCTGCAAACCCTTCTCGCCAGTAATCACCGCGTACTCAACCTGCTGACCTTCAGCCAGCGACCGGTGCCCTTCGCCGCGAATCGCGCGGTAGTGCACGAACACGTCCACCCCGTCTTCGCGCTGGATAAAGCCGTAGCCTTTGGCGTCGTTGAACCACTTCACGTTGCCGGTTTCACGTGTTGCCATCTGTTCATACTCCTTTTTTATTATTGAACAGGCTTTTCGCAGGAAAGCCTTTGAGGAACGTCAGCCTGCATCCGACGTCCATAAAAGGGCCCCGGCGACAGACCGCCGAGTATATGACAGGTGCGAAAAGTCTCAACAGGAGATTACTTCGCCGCTTTTTTGCCGATTTTCGTCCAATACGGCACACTATCGACCGCCCGAGCAAACGCTCGGTTTTATTCACTCACGCAGAAGCCGTATGACCCGTTCCCCGTTCCGCCGTCTTGTGTTTGGCACCCTGCGCCGACTGTTGTACCTCTGGGTTCGCTCGGAGACGATCAACCAGTCGTCGTTCACCCTCAACCTCGACCGCAGTCGTCCGGTGTTCTACGTCCTGCAAAACCCTTCGCTGACCGATCTGGCCGTGCTCGACACTGAGTGCACCAAGGCCGGCCTGCCGCGTCCAGTGCTGCCGGTGTCGGTGGGTTCGCTGATTGAACCGGCGGCGTTTTTCTACCTGACGCCGGATCCAGACTGGCTCGGTCGCCAGGACAAACGTGGCGCACCGCCGACCCTGACTCGCCTCGTCAGCGCCCTCACCCAGAACGCTGCCGAAGACGCGCAGATCATTCCGGTCAGCGTGTTCTGGGGCCAATCGCCGGACAGCGAAAACAGTCCGTGGAAGCTGCTATTCGCTGACAGCTGGGCGGTCACCGGGCGCCTGCGACGCTTGTTGAGCATCATCGTCCTCGGCCGCAAAACCCGCGTGCAATTCTCCGCACCGATTCACCTGCGCGAGCTGATCGACCACAACAAGGGCCATGAACGCACCGTGCGCATGGCCCAGCGGATCCTGCGCGTGCACTTCCGCAATCTGAAAGCAGCGGTGATCGGCCCGGACATTTCTCACCGTCGCAATCTGGTCAAAGGTCTGCTCAACCAGCCACTGGTCAAGCAAGCGATCCTCGACGAGGCCGAGCGCGAAAACATCTCCCCGGAAAAAGCCAAGGCTCAGGCCTTGCGCTACGGCAACGAGATCGCCTCGGACTACACCTACACCGCGATCCGCTTCCTCGAAGTGGTGCTGAGCTGGTTCTGGAACAAGATTTACGACGGCATCAAGGTCAACCACATCGAAGGCGTGCAGAAAGTCGCGCAGGGTCACGAAGTGATCTACGTGCCGTGCCATCGCAGCCACATCGACTATCTGCTGCTCTCGTACTTACTGTTCCGCAACGGCCTGACCCCGCCGCACATCGCTGCCGGGATCAACCTCAACATGCCGGTGATCGGCAGCCTGCTGCGGCGTGGCGGCGCGTTCTTCATGCGCCGCACGTTCAAGGGCAATCCGCTGTACACCTCGGTGTTCAACGAATATCTGCACACGCTGTTCACCAAAGGTTTCCCGGTCGAGTACTTCGTCGAAGGCGGCCGCTCGCGCACCGGACGCATGCTGCAACCGAAAACCGGCATGCTCGCCATTACGATGCGCAGCTTCCTGCGTTCGTCGCGCATGCCGATCGTGTTTGTACCGGTGTACATCGGCTACGAGCGCGTGCTGGAGGGGCGTACCTACCTCGGCGAATTGCGCGGCGCGAGCAAGAAGAAAGAATCGATCTTCGATATTTTCAAAGTTATCGGCGCGCTGAAGCAGCGCTTCGGTCAGGTCGCCGTCAACTTCGGTGAGCCGATCAAACTGGCGGAATTCCTCGATGCCGAGCAACCGGACTGGCGCCAACAGGAACTCGGCCCACAGTTCAAACCGGCGTGGCTCAACGAAACCACCAATCGTCTCGGCGAGAAAGTCGCGCAGCATTTGAACGAAGCGGCGGCGATCAACCCGGTCAACCTGGTGGCACTGGCGCTGCTGTCGACCACGCGCCTGGCGCTGGACGATCGGGCGATGGCGCGGGTGCTGGATCTGTATCTGGCGCTGCTGCGCAAAGTCCCGTACTCGCCACACACCACGCTGCCGGAAGGCGATGGTCGTGCCTTGATCGAGCACGTGAAGGACATGGATCTGCTGTCCGAGCAGAACGATGCGCTGGGCAAGATTCTCTATCTCGACGAGCAGAACGCCGTCCTGATGACCTACTACCGCAACAACGTGTTGCACATCTTCGCCCTGCCGGCGTTGCTCGCGAGCTTCTTCCAGAGTGCTTCGCGCATGAGCCGCGAACAGATCCTGCGCTACACCCGCGCGCTGTATCCGTACCTGCAATCGGAGCTGTTCATCCGCTGGTCGCTGGACGAACTGGATGCCGTGGTCGATCAGTGGCTGGAAGCATTCGTCGAGCAAGGTCTGCTGCGTTTCGAGAAAGACGTCTACCTGCGTCCGGCGCCAAGTTCGCGGCATTTTGTGCTGCTGACATTGCTGTCGAAAAGCATCGCGCAGACCTTGCAGCGTTTCTACATGACCGTGTCCTTGCTGCTCAACAGCGGCCAGAACAGCATCAGCGCCGAAGAACTGGAAGACCTCTGCACCGTCATGGCCCAGCGCCTGTCGATCCTCCACGGCCTCAACGCCCCGGAGTTTTTCGACAAGAGCCTGTTCCGTCATTTCATCCAGACCTTGCTCGACCTTGACGTGCTGCGTCGCGACGAGGCCGGCAAGCTCAGCTACCACGAACTGCTCGGTGAATTGGCCGAAGGTGCGGCCAAGCGCGTACTGCCAGCGGACATTCGTTTGTCGATCCGCCAGGTCGCCTTGCATCGCAGTGAAGATGCGGCTGAAAGCGCGGTAACCGCCGAAGGCTGAAACTTGCCGATAACTAACGGAGAGCCCGCCGGGTTCTCCCGTTAGTTGATTCGTGGATAAATAGGCTCACTTTAAAAATCGCGATAAGGATATCGAGATGAGCCTGCTGCACGAACCAACTCCCATCGTCACCGTCGACTTTCGTTTGCCCCCAAACTTCCGCGCTCCTGAGGGCGGTGAGAATGAAACGGTGGTCAGCGTCAAAGTGGTTAACTCCACTTCTCCGATCAACATTAAAGACTGGCGGCACTCGTCAGTCTTTGATGTCGACTGGAAGTTCTCATTTCCGCATCAGTACAGCGATGTCGGCGTGAAGTATCAGATCAACGTTCAAATGTTCCATGACCAACAGCCTTTGCTGGTGGCGCTGGACTACTTCGTTATCGTCAACACAGCCCCGCACCGGCAGACGCTGCATCTAAGTCCGATCGGCTTTCTGTATGTGGAAGTTCAGGAGCCCAGTGTCGTTGCTGAACATGAAGCCGTGACGATCAGTCTGCACGATGCTGATGACCCGAATACCCAACTTACCCGCGTCACTCAAGATGAACGAACCGCCGCTTCGTTTTATCTGCAATACGATCCAGACAGCGTCATACCCGGCAAGCGCTATGCGTTAAGCGGTGTGGAAAACCGCTATCACCAATCCATTGCAGTCACGCCCTGGCATGTCGAACTTGCGCCGGTTTCGCCTACGTTGAGTTCGCGGCTATCGCAGTGGATCTCGCAGTGGCTGGAGAAACCATTACGTTTGTTCACTGACGTTGATGGCAAAATCCGCTAGATTTCTCTTCGGCGCCGGGATTCTTCCGGCGCAAAAGTATTAGAGGTTCCGATGAAAAAACTCACCCTTCTCGCCGCCGCCACGCTGTTGAGCGCCTGCCAATCGACCACCCCCGCCGGCAAGGCCAGCCTTGATGGCGAAGTGTTCTACCTGCAACGCATCGCCCTGCCACCGAGCGCGACCCTGAGCGTGAGCCTGCAAGACGTTTCCCTCGCCGACGCCCCAGCGGTCGTGCTCGACGAGCAGAAAGGCCCGATCAAAGGCCAGGTGCCGCTGCCGTTCCACTTGAGCTACGATCCGGCGCAGGTCAAACCCGGCCACCGTTATTCGGTCAGCGCGCGTATCGAAGTCAACGGCGAGCTGATGTTCATCACCACCGAAAACCACGCCGTGCAACTCGACGGCAACGACCCGCAGCCGCTGAAAATCCGCGTCGACGCGATTCGTTAATTCATTCTCCGCCACTCATTTCCACAACAAGGAAGCCGCCATGCTCCGCCCTACCCTTCGCTTCGCCGGCCTGTGCGCCGGCCTGATGATCAGCGCCAACGCTCTGGCCCTGTCACTCAGCGACCTGTCGCAACAAGACGCCACCGGCGGCCTCAAGGATGCCCTGACCCAAGGCGCGCAAATCGCCGTCAAACAACTGGGCACCCCGGGCGGCTTCAGCAACAACCCCGAGGTGAAAATCGAACTTCCGGGCAAACTCGGCAAAGCCGCGAGCAAAATGAAAGCCTTCGGCATGGGCGCCCAGGTTGAAGAACTCGAAACCGCGATGAACAAAGCGGCGGAAAGTGCCGTGACCCAGGCCCAGCCAATCCTCGTCGACGCCGTGAAAAAAATGAGCGTCGCCGACGCCAAAGGCATCCTCAGCGGCGGCCAGGATTCAGCCACGCAATACCTCGACAAATCCAGCCGCGAACAAATCCGCGCCAAGTTCCTGCCGATCGTCAAACAGGCGACCGACAAAGTCGGCGTGGCGCAGAAGTACAACTCGTTCGCCGGCCAGGCTGCGGCGTTCGGTGTGGTCGATGCGAAAAGCGCGAATGTCGAAAACTACGTCACCGAACAAGCGCTGAATGGCTTGTTCGAAATGATCGGCAAACAAGAAGAAACCATCCGCCAGAACCCGGCCGCTGCGGCGACGAGTCTGGCGAAAAAAGTCTTCGGCACGCTGTAACGTCACGTGTAGGAGCTGCCGCAGGCTGCGATCTTTTGATCTGGTCTTTGCTGTCGAACATTGAAGATCAAAAGATCGCAGCCTTCGGCAGCTCCTACAGGGTTTTCTGTCAGGCTGCATGGGTCGTGTGAACCACGCTCTTGCGGTACACGTCGGTGAACCGGCTTACCGCTCGCTGAATCACCGAACACTGAAACTCGATGAAGTACGTCAGATCCAGCTCATCCGCTTCGCTATGCAAATAAGAGCGCCCATACTTCACCGGCGCATTGCGCAACAGCAAACTGATCGCAATGTAACGAAACGCCGCAAACTCATTCTTGAACATGAACCAGTAAAACAACGCCCTCGCAACCCGCCCGTTACCGTCGCGAAAGGGATGCTCGTAACCCAAGGCAAAATGCAGCGTGATCGCCTTGATCAGCGGATGCACATGACCCTTCTCTTGAGGTGATCCCTCAGGCAAATTGATCCAGTCCGACAACCTCCCCAGCCGCGAAATCAATCCGGCAGCAGGCGGAGGACGATGCACCGTATTGCCCGCGCCGTCCTGAACAACCACCTCATCATTCGCCCGGAAAACGCCCGGAGAATAATCTTCGTCAGCAATCCCCTCCACCCCCACCCGATGCATCGCTGCGATCAAATCCACACTCATGGGCTCATCGCGTTTTTCCCACGCGAAATTCATCATCCGGTAGTTGCCCATCACCATCCGCTCATCCGGCGTACGCGGCTGACGCCGATGCCTGAGCATGTCCTTGGCCACACGCGTAGTCGTCGCCGCGCCCTCTAACTGACTACTGGCGATGGCCTCATCCTCGATCAAATCATTCAGCAAATAACTGCAATGCGCCTGCTCTCCAATTTGCCGAGTCATGTAATCCAGAGCGGCAAAAGTCGTCTGCCGATCCACCAACGACAACGTGATCTGAGCCAACGGCGTCAGCACATATTTGCCCCACTGCACCGGCTCGCCCAACGGCAACAGATTGACGTACTGCGCCACCCGCGCCTTCTTGACCAACGCCCAGCACACCTTCACATCCAACCCGGACGCCCAGCGATAGCGCAACGCCTCGAAAGGCAGATAACGGCCCTGATCATCCAGCGGCTTGAGCAACGCCAGATGATCCTCCAGACGCTGCTTGTGCGGCGAGCGCAGCAGAAGATTGAACACGGGATCGGATCGGCCTTTGAAGACGGGTGGGTTTTTCATGAAAGGGTGAACTCGAGGCGGTTGAAAACAGACGCTGGAGTACAACACCCGAGGGGGGAAAGGCTCAATATCGGAGGTTTCTGAAAAAGATGTAGGAAGGAAATAGAGGCAACTCAGGCAGAGATTGGTCGGCTGGCAGGCCGCCTTCGCGAGCAAGCCCGCTCCCACAGTTGGATCGTGTTGAATCAGACAGAGCATGGTTGGATGGCAGGCCGTTATCGCGAGCAGGCTCACTCCTACAATTGGATGGTGTACATCCGGGCAGAAACAGGTCGGCTGTCAGGCCGCCTTCGCGAGCAAGCTCTGCTCCTACAAAAGCAGGATCAAAAGATCGCAGCCTTCGGCAGCTCCTACAAGGAATCGTGGCGCACCCACGCCAACCACTAGGCCGAGTGTCAGCTCGCCTGCTTTTGATTTTGATCTTAGAGCCCGTCGGGAGGCTGAGTGGAGGGATTCATACGGGGAAAGCATCGAGAGGAGGTGCAGCGAAGCAAACCGTAGGCGATGCCCCCGGATGAACCCGGAACGAAGGAACCCGAGCCTTAGCGAGGGCCGGACGTCAGGGCACAGACCTTTGGTTCCTTTGGGCTGGGCCGGCACTCCGGCGTTTGCCAAAGGGACTCGCCGTAAGGGCGAAACCACAGTCAGCAACCCCCGCAGAAACGGATATTCACCCAAAACCCCAAGAACATGGTCGGCCCAAAGGCCGCCAAGTAACCGAAAGATCAAGCCTCCCGCCGAACCCTGAACCAAGCCGCATACAACGCCGGCAAAAACAACAGCGTCAAAGCCGTAGCCACAATCAACCCGCCCATAATCGCCACCGCCATCGGCCCAAAAAACACACTGCGCGACAACGGAATCATCGCCAACACCGCCGCCAGCGCCGTCAACACAATCGGCCGAAACCGCCGCACCGTCGCCTCAATAATCGCCTGCCAAGGCCCAAGCCCCGACTTGATATCCTGCTCAATCTGATCCACCAGAATCACCGAATTGCGCATGATCATCCCCGACAACGCAATCGTCCCCAACATCGCCACAAACCCGAACGGCTGACGGAACACCATCAAAAACAGCACCACCCCGATCAACCCCAGCGGCGCCGTCAAAAACACCATCGCCGTGCGCGAAAAACTGCGCAACTGCACCATCAACAGCGTCAGCACCACCACGATAAACATCGGCACCCCGGCATTCACCGACTTCTGCCCACGCTCGGAATCCTCCACCGTGCCGCCGACATCCAGCAAATACCCATCCGGCAACTCCGCCCGAATCGGATCGAGCGTCGGCATGATCTGCTTGATCAACGTCGCCGGCTGCTCCTTGCCATAAATGTCCGCGCGCACCGTTACCGTCGGCAACCGATTGCGGTGCCAGATAATCCCTTCCTCAAAACCATATTCCAGCGTCGCGACCTGCGACAACGCGACACTGCGGCCGTTGTCCGTCGGCACCGCCAGACTCGGCAGCAACGACAACTCGGTGCGCTCATGCACCGTGCCGCGCAGCAGAATCTCGATCAACTCGTTGTCTTCGCGGTACTGGCTGACACTCGCGCCGGTCAGCGAACTCTGCAGAAACTTCGCCAGATTGGCCGTGCTCACACCGAGCGCCCGGGCACGATCCTGATCGATGTTCAGGTACACGACTTTGCTCGGTTCCTCCCAATCCAGATGCACGTTGACCACATACGGATTCTCGCGAACCTTGGTCGCCACTTTGCGCGCCAGCGCACGGACTTCTTCGATGTGTTCGCCGGTGACGCGGAACTGCACCGGGTAACCTACCGGCGGGCCATTCTCCAGACGCGTGACCCGCGAACGCATCGCCGGGAATTGCTCGTTCAATGTGCTGATCAACCAGCTGCGCAGCGCCTCACGTTCCTCGATGGTTTTCGCCAACACCACAAACTGCGCGAAGCTCGCCGCGGGCAACTGCTGATCCAGCGGCAGATAGAAACGCGGCGAACCGGTGCCGATATACGCCACGTAATTATCGATGCCGGCGTGATCCTTGAGCATCGCCTCCAGGCGTTTGACCTCACCGGTGGTATTGGCCAGCGATGCGCCTTCGGCCAGTTTCAGATCGACCATCAATTCCAGTCGATTGGAGGCCGGGAAGAACTGCTGTGGAACGTAACGGAACAACATCACCGAGGCGATAAACAGCCCTACCGTCAGCACGATCACGGTTTTGCGGTGCACCACACACCACTCGACCAGCCGCCGAACACGCTGATAAAACGGCGTGCCATACGGATCCGGCTGACCATCGCCCGTGCCGTGTTTGGCGGCGTGAATTTTCGCCAGATCCGGCAGGAGTTTTTCCCCCAGATACGGCACGAACATCACCGCCGCCACCCACGAAGCGAGCAGCGCGATGGTCACCACCTGAAAGATTGATCGGGTGTATTCGCCGGTGCCCGACTGCGCAGTGGCAATCGGCAGGAACCCGGCAGCGGTGATCAACGTACCGGTGAGCATCGGAAACGCGGTGCTGGTCCAGGCATAACTCGCCGCGCGGATGCGATCGAAACCCTGCTCCATTTTGATCGCCATCATTTCCACGGCGATGATCGCGTCGTCCACCAGCAGGCCCAGCGCCAATACCAACGCGCCGAGGGAAATCTTGTGCAGACCGATGTTCAGGTAATACATGCAGGCGAAGGTCATCGCCAACACCAGCGGAATGGTCAGCGCCACGACCATGCCGGTGCGCACGCCGAGGGAGAAGAAGCTCACCAGCAAGACAATCGCCAGCGCTTCGACCAACACCTGGACGAACTCGCCGACCCCGGTTTTCACTGCCGCTGGCTGATCGGAAACCTTGCGCAATTGCATGCCGGCCGGAAGGTTTTTCTGGATCCGCGAGAACTCCACTTCCAGCGCTTTACCGAGCACCAGAATATCGCCGCCGTCCTTCATCGCCACGGCCAGACCGATCGCGTCCTCGCCCATAAAACGCATGCGCGGCGCCGGTGGATCGTTGAAACCACGGCGCACATCGGCGACATCGGAGATGCGGAACGTGCGATCACCGACACGGATCGGGAAGTTTCTTATCTCATCGACTGTCTGAAAATTCCCTGACACCCGTAGCTGCAATCGCTCGCTGCCGGTTTCGAAGAACCCGGCGGTCGATACGGCGTTCTGCTCTTGCAGCGCCTGTTGCACCGCCGCCAACGGCAAACCGAGGGTCGCCAGCTTGACGTTGGATAACTCGACCCAGATTTTTTCGTCCTGCAAACCGAGTAAGTCGACCTTGCCGACATCCTTGACCCGTTGCAGCTGGATCTGGATGCGGTCGGCGTAATCCTTGAGCACCGCGTAGTCGAAACCGTCGCCGGTCAGCGCATAGATATTGCCGAACGTGGTGCCGAATTCATCGTTGAAAAACGGCCCCTGAATATCCGGCGGCAACGTGTGGCGGATGTCGGCGACCTTCTTGCGCACCTGGTACCAGAGATCGGGGATTTCCTTGGAATGCATCGAGTCGCGGGCGATAAACGTGACCTGCGATTCACCGGGACGCGAGAACGAGACGATGCGTTCGTACTCACCGGTTTCCATCAGTTTCTTTTCAATGCGTTCGGTGACTTGGCGCGAGACCTCCTGCGCGGTCGCACCCGGCCAGCGGGTCTGAATGACCATGGCTTTGAAGGTGAACGGCGGATCTTCACTCTGGCCGAGTTTGGTGTAGGACAACGCCCCGACGATGGCCAGCAAAAGCATCAGGAACAGTACGATCTGGCGATTACGCAGCGCCCATTCGGAAAGGTTGAAGCGCATCGGGACTTACTCCTTGTCCGCCAGATTGACCACACGGTTGGAGCGATCCACCGGACGCACCTGCTGACCTTCCAAAAGCACATGCACGCCGGCCGCCACCACCCAGTCGCTGGCGTTCAAGCCTTCAAGCACCGGCACGGTTTTTTCGCCGAACGGGCCAACGCGCACCGGGGTTTTCTTCAACGTGTTGTTGCCGTTGACCACCCAGACGTAGGTCGCACCGTTTTCAGCGGTGAGTGCCGAGAGCGGCACCGCCAGCGACACGGCATCGGCCGATTGCACAAACACACGAGCGCTCTGGCCCAGTTCGGCCGGGACTTTGCCGGCGGTGAACGAAATGCGCGCGGCAAAGGTGCGCGAGCGTGGATCGGCGGCGGGCGACAGTTCGCGAATTTGTCCGGAGAAGCGCTGGTTCTGCTGCGTCCACAATTCGACGGACACTGGCTGACCGACCTTGAAGCGGCCGAAGCTTTGCTCGGGCAGGCTGATCAACACCTCACGCTCGCCATCGGTGGCGAGGGTGTACACGGTCTGTCCGGCGGCAACCACTTGCCCGACTTCCACCGAACGCTTGGCCACCACGCCGTCCTGCGGCGCACGCAGCACCGCGTAACTGGCCTGATTGGTCGAGACGTTGAATTCAGCTTTAATTTGTTTGAGGCGGGCTTCACCTGAGCGGTAAAGGTTTTCGGCATTGTCGTAAGCCGAGCGGCTGACCATCTGCCGATCCATAAGGGTCTTGTAGCGATCGCGCTCGGCGCGCACCAGATTGAGATTGGCTTCGGCGGCAGCGACTTGCGCACGGGTGGCTTCCAGTTGCAGGCGCACGTCTTGCGGATCGAGCTCGGCGAGCGGTTGATCGGCCTTCACGCGCTGACCTTCATCGACCAGTCGTCGGCTGACTTTGCCACCAATGCGGAATGCCAGATCAGGTTCGTAGCGGGCGCGCACCTCGCCCGGATAACTTTCCATCGCCTGCGCCGAAGGCTCTGGCTGCACCACCATGGCCGGTCGCACGGTGACTTGCGTCACTTCTTCCTGACCGCACGCTGACAAAAGGAACGCCAGACTCGCTGGCAACGCACAGGACAACGCATGGCGGAACATGGTGACGGACCTTTCGCTAATGGTGCTTGGAATAATTATACTGGCGGGTATGTTATTAATAGCAAACTCACCAGTCCAGTAATAAAAGCGAAGAATGTCGAACAATCTTTCAGCTCCAAACGGCCCGGGCCGCCCCAAGGATCTGGCCAAACGCCAGGCGATCCTCGACGCGGCGAAAATTCTGTTTCTGAGTCATGGCTACGCCAACACCAGCATGGACGCGGTCGCCAGCGAGGCTGGCGTGTCGAAGCTGACGGTCTACAGCCATTTCAACGACAAGGAGACGCTGTTCTCCGCCGCCGTGATGGCCAAATGCGAGGAGCAATTACCCACACTGATCTTCGAATTGCCGGAAGGCATCGCCGTGGAAAATGTGTTGCTGAACATTGCCCGAGGCTTTCATCACCTGATCAACAGCGATGAATCGGTGAATTTGCACCGTTTAATCATGGCGCTGGGGGTGCAGGATCCGAAGCTTTCACTGATCTTCTTCGAAGCCGGCCCACAGCGCATGGTGCAAGGGATGGAGCGCTTGCTGACGCGCATCCATGAGAGCGGCGCGCTGAACATTGATCTGCCGCGCAATGCGGCCGAGCATTTCTTTTGCCTGATCAAAGGTGCGGGGAATTTCCGGCTGATGTTTGGTTGCGGGGAGCCGTTGAGCGAAGAGGCTGCGGAAAGCCATATTGAGGAAGTGGTGGGGTTGTTTATGCGGGCTTACAAACCTTAGCTTTTGCGCTGTTTGGGCTGGCCCTATCGCGAGCAGGCTCACTCCTACAGTGGATTTGTGTGCACCACAGATCAATTGTAGGAGTGAGCCTGCTCGCGATAAGGGCGACGCGGTTTTAAGGCTTGAGCGCTTTCTTCGGGTAGATGTCGTATCGGCTCGATTTGCCATCCAGCGCATGGCTCGGTTTCGGCCCTTCAATGCACGGCGCCTTGCGCGGTCGTTTGACCACCACCCGGTGCGTCGCCAGTGCCAGCGCAGCCTGCAACAGCGCCGGTGCATCCGGATCATCGCCGACCAACGGCCGAAACAGGCGCATCTCTTTTTTCACCAGCGCAGTCTTCTCGCGGTGCGGAAACATCGGGTCGAGATAAATCACCTGCGGCGCCTCACCTTCCCAGTTCTGCATGACCTCGATGGAATTGCCCTTGAGCAACTTCATCCGCGCCACGATTGGCGCTACTTCGAAATCTTCCGCACCACGCGCCAGCCCATCCTCCAACAGCGCGCCGATCAGCGGCTGGCGCTCGATCAGGCTCATCTCGCAACCCAGACTGGCCAGCACAAACGCATCCTTGCCCAGCCCCGCCGTCGCATCCAGCACGCGCGGGCGCACGCCTTGAGCGACGCCGACAGCCTTGGCGATCATCTGCCCGCTGCCGCCACCGTATAAACGCCGATGCGCCGCGCCGCCCTCAACGAAGTCGACCCGCACCGGCCCCGGTGCGTCCGGGCCGAGCTGTTGCAGCTGCAACCCCTGCTCGCCGACCTGCAAGGCGAATTCGCCGTCAGCCACCTCGCGCGGCAGACCGAGACGCTCGGCCCACTGCGCAGCTTGCGCTTCAAACGTCGCGCCGAGGGCTTCGACATGGATGCGGCAGGCCGCGGGTTGCTCAATCATGGAAAACACGCTCAAAAATTCAAGGAGCGGCAAAAACCGCCGATAACTCATTCAACGCACATTTTGCCAGAGCTGAGCGTCAACCGAAAAAAATGTCAGGCATTCTTCCCACATCGATTGGCTACATTTCGCCCCATGGCGACTTTAGCCGTCAAAACACTCAAGCACTGAGCGGCGTCAGTCACCTGTGGCAGGATTTTTTTGCCCAGGCGCTGGCCGAACAGACGAGTGATGTGGTGCCGGCCTGCGGCACGTTTCCACCGGTTGACCTGAGCAGCAGCGAAGAGCCGACCGTCGGCAGCGACCTGCACGCGCACATCGTCAGCCAGCGCGAATGCGATGTGGTGGAAACTCAAGTGCGTCCGCCGGAGCCACTGTTCCTGCCGATCGCCGAATTCGAAACCGATCTGCTCGACAAGCCGTTCCCACCGTTTCCGGCAGAAGAACTGAAAGCGCAGCAAGAGCAGCAGGATTTCGACAGCAGCTGGGTTCGCCCTGTGGTTATCAACAACGGCCAGCCAATGCCAGAACCGGGCCCGGCGCCGCAGAAAAAGCCTCTGTACCTGCCGATTGCCGAGTTCGACCTCGACCTGATGCAGAAACCATATCCGCCATTCCCGCCAGAAGAAATCGTCGAGCAACAGAAGGCGCTGGACTTCGATAACGGTTGGGCACGCCCAATCGTTCTGCAGAACCTGCGCCTCGCCGCGTAACCTCTAGCGACACACGCTCCAGCGCCCGACATCGACATGAAAGTGATTGCGATGGGCAGCGTTGTAATCCGGACTCAACACCACACTGAACGCTTCGCAGGCGCCGTCGCGCACCTGCCGTAGAAATTTCGCGTCCTGATTTTGCTTCGGCCAGTCCTTGAGCACGCTGATGCTGCGGCCGTCGGCCAGACGAAAGCCGGCGATGTCCAGCGCATCGGCACTGGTATGACGACTGAGTGCGCCGCTCTCGCGGTTGTAGACATTGCGGCAGGCGAAGCTGCCGAGGTGATCGAGGCGCGTGACCTTCTGGCCATAGATCGATTGAGCTGCCGGTTGCAGGGTGTGGTGTTCAAACATCGCGTAGGCCACCGCCAGCGGACAACTGGCGAGGAAACTGCTGCTCAGCGCCACCTCACCGCCCTGCACGCGCAAGGCGCCGATCAGCGGGCACTTGGCGTCGGGGCTGTCGGATTGCCGGGTGACGCGCAGATCTGAACTGCTCAATGCCTGTGCACAAAGTTCTGGCTCACTGCGCAAGCGCATCAGCTTGTAACCGGTGAGCCAATTGGGCGCGGCTTTCACGTCCAGCGGCGCCCACGGATTCGATTGCGGCGGCACCTGCAGCCAGCCGCGCCAGACACTGAACGCGGCACCACCGATCATCAACAGCACCAGGCAAAATATCCATCGCCCCATGTTCAGCCTTTGAAGAACTGATTGGCTTTGGCGTACGGCATCGACTGCGAGGTGAAGCCGAACGTGCCGGATTGCTGGATTTCTTCAGCGGCGCGGAAGAACTCGCCGAACGCCGCCAGCGCCAGTGCCGAACCGGTGCTGATGCGGCGTACGCCCATGTCCTGCAATTCCTGCACGGTCAGTTTCAAACCGCCGGACATCAACACGTTGACCGGTTTCGGCGCCACCGCACGTACCACTGCCAGCACTTCTTCGGCGTTGCGTAAACCCGGCGCGTACAGCACGTCGGCGCCAGCGTCGGCGAAGGCTTTCAAGCGGCGAATGGTGTCATCGAGGTCAGGATTGCCGTGCAGATAGTTCTCCGCACGCGCGGTGAGGATGAAAGGAAATGGCAGCGTGCGCACGGCAGCGACGGCGGCTTCGATGCGCGCCACGGCATGTTCAAAACAATAGATCGGCGCATCCGGGCGGCCCGTCGCGTCTTCGATCGAACCACCGACCGCGCCCGCTTCGGCGGCACGCAACAAGCTTTTCGCGGACTCGGTCGGGTCATCAGAAAAGCCGTTTTCCAGATCCACCGCCACCGGTAAATCGGTCGCAGCGACAATCGCGCGGACGTTGGCCAAGGTCTCATCAAGACTCAACGCGCCATCGGCCTTGCCCTGGGAAAACGCATAACCGGCACTGGTCGTGGCCAAGGCCTGATAGCCGAGGCTGGCGAGCATCTTCGCCGAGCCGGCATCCCACGGATTGGGAATGACGAAGACTTGCGTACGCTCATGCAGCGCTTTGAAGGCGTGGGCTTTACGGGTTTGTGCTTGAAGGTCTGAGGCGTCCATCGGCTGGCTCCCGGGCAGGAAAACGAATCCGCCTCAGAGCAGGCCAAGTTGCTCGGCGGCGGGCTCTCTGTATAGCTCAGGCAGCGGTGGCAGGCCAGGCAAACGTTGCATCAATTGTGCGTGAAAACGTTGCGCCAGCTTCGCCGCCAACAGGTTGTCGGCGGTGTGCAGGAAGATGTACGGCGTGCGCCCCTCTTCGATCCACTCGGCGATTTTCGCCACCCACGGCACGAGGAACGTATCGTTGGCTTCAAGCTCGGGATGGCCGATGAAGCGCACCTGCGGGAATTGCGTGAACGCCGCCGGGCGCGTCGGCACGCGGGGCTTTTTTGATTGCGCGTGGATCACCGAGGATTCGGTCGACAGGCAACTGAACAGCGCACGCGGATCGAGGCAGATGCGCTCGACGCCACGGTCGAGCAACAAGCGATTGAGCAGGCGTTCGCTCTCACCCTTGGCGAAGAACTGTTCATGGCGCACTTCCACCGCCAGCGGGCAATCCAGCGCATCAATGAACGCCGCCAGTTCCGGCAGCCGATGTGGCGTGAAGCTTTTCGATAATTGCAGCCACAACGGCGAAACACGCTGACCGAGGGGTTTGAGTAATTGCAGGAAGGTTTCGGCGGCAGTCAGTTGCTCGCGCAAGTCGCCGCTGTGGCTGATGTCGCCGGGGAATTTGGCGGTAAAGCGAAAGTGTTCTGGCATGACTTCGGCCCATCGCTGCACAGTGGCCGGCGACGGGCTGGCGTAGAAGGTCGTGTTGCCTTCGACGGCGTTGAATACTTGAGAATAGAGACCGAGGAAGTCAGAAGTTTTTGCGTCTACCGGGTAGAGATACTCGCGCCAGGCGTTTTCGCTCCAGGACGGGCAACCGAGGTAGTAAGGCAAATCCATCAGATGTACAGATCGAGGCCCAGCACGTCTGCATCCCAATCGACAAAACCGGCGGTGCTCAGGTAGCTGGCGAGGGCCATCGCTACGCTTTTGCTCATGGCGCGGTGGTAAATCATGTCTTGTTGGCGGGCGGGCAGATTGCTCAGGCGTTGCGCGGTGGCTTTGGCGGCAGCACGTGCAGCCAGTTGCTCTTCAGTCGGGAATTCCAGCTCGCCGTCGATATCGTCGACGGATTCATCCACCGTCACATTGCCTTTGCGAGGCTTGCGCTTGATGGGATAGGACTGAGAGGAGAGGCCGTCTATACGCATAAATTCATGCTCGGTATCGATGATGGCAATTTAGCGGCACCGGGCCGACTTAGCAAACTGCCGAGTGATAACTAGAACACATAAAGCGCAAAAGGTTTAAAGCGAGGGGGTGGAAACTGACGATTGGTGTTTTTAAAATCAAAAGATCGCAGCCTTCGGCAGCTCCTACAGTTGGAATGTGATCCCTGTAGGAGCTGCCGAAGGCTGCGATCTTTTAAAGGCTCAACGAGCCTTGGGGGTGGCGACTTTGTCGCGCAGGTAAACCGGTTGCGCGTCATCTGCCGGGATTGATTCGCCGCGTTCCCAAGCGAAGCGCGCCAACGTCAGCAGATCTTCGGCGTGGGGCAGCATGCCTGCGTCGGAACCCGTCAGATTGACGGCGATGCGCTCGGCATAACCCCAACCGGTGCCGGCACCAAACCAGTCGCCACTGGCATCCGCAGGCAGCGCGACCACTTCCGGCGGCAGCACCGCTTCGGCGCCGACCAGACGCATCTCCCCCGCCGTCTCGCGGTAGCAGCCCCAATACACTTCATCCATGCGCGCATCGATGGCCGCAGCGACCTGGCTCACACCATGTTCACGCAACGCACGCTGCGCCAGCACCGCCAGATTGGACACCGGCAACACCGGGCGATCCAGCGCAAACGCCAGGCCCTGCACCACACCAATGGCAATCCGCACCCCGGTAAACGCACCCGGCCCGCGACCGAAAGCGATCGCATCGACCGCTTGCAACGTGGTGCCGGCGTCGGCCAGCAGTTGCTGAATCATCGGCAGCAGCTTCTGCGCGTGCAGACGCGGGATCACCTCGTAATGGCTCGTGACCTTGCCGTCATGCAGCAAGGCAACGGAGCAAGCTTCAGTCGCGGTGTCCAGGGCCAGCAAGGTGCTCATCGATGTTTCCAAAACAGGGGTGGGAAAAAGTGCGTCAGTATAAACAACTACGGCCCGCAAGCGGGCCGTGGATGATGCTGCGATTCAGACTTTTCAGCTCAGCGCTGCCAGCACCTTGGCGGTGATTGCATCAACCGAACCTACGCCTGGAATGTGGCTGTACTTCGGCTTGCCTGCGTTTTTGGCGGACAGGTTCTGATAGAACTCCACCAGCGGCTTGGTCTGCGAGTGGTAAACCGACAGGCGATGACGCACGGTTTCTTCAGTGTCGTCCTTGCGCTGTACTAGCTCTTCGCCGGTGATGTCGTCTTTGCCAGCGATTTTCGGCGGGTTGTAGACGATGTGGTAAACGCGGCCGCTGGCTTCGTGAACACGACGACCGGCGATGCGTTGAACGATTTCTTCGTCTTCAACAGCGATTTCAACCACAGCGTCCAGCTCGACGCCGGCGGTAACCAGTGCTTCCGCCTGCGGAATGGTGCGCGGGAAGCCGTCGAACAGGAAGCCGTTGGCGCAATCAGGCTGAGCGATACGATCTTTGACCAGTGCGATGATCAGGTCATCCGACACCAGGCCGCCGGCATCCATGATGCTCTTGGCTTGCACGCCCAGCGGAGTACCGGCCTTGACCGCTGCACGCAGCATGTCACCGGTGGAAATTTGTGGAATGCCGAATTTTTCGGTGATGAACTTTGCCTGAGTACCTTTACCGGCCCCGGGAGCTCCCAGCAGAATGACGCGCATTAGATGTGCTCCTCAATTTTTTTATAAAAAGCTTTTACAAAACAAAGGATTCGCCTCTTGGGACGAATCCTGAAAATACGGGACGTGGCCGCAGAAACGGCCAAAGGCTGATCAAGATACACAGCAGGCTGCGCCCACACAAGACGCCAAAAGTCGGAGAAACCTTCGCCCGCCGCGACCCTGCGACGCGGTGACCCAAGTCGCAACCCCATCATTAACTGTCGCCTGGCGGCACTTTCACCCGTCAGGCAAAGCGGCAACCGGCGCCTGTTGCCGGTGCCGCATGCCACGCCAAAACTGTTAGCCGGTGTTGCGCAAACCGGCGGCGATCCCCGCCACAGACACCAGCAACGCCTGTTCCACCGGGCTGCCCTGCTCGACATTCTGCTGCCGTGAACGGGCCAGTAACTCGGCCTGCAATAGATGTAGCGGGTCGAGGTAAGTGTTACGCAGACGGATGAATTCGAGGGTGTCCGGGCTATGCGCCAGCAGCTGCGACTGACCGGTCAGACCAAGCACCACCGCGCACGCCTGCGACAATAGGTCGCGTAACTGCGCGCCCAACGGCAGCAAATCCGCCTCGACCAGACGCTCGTCGTAGGACAACGCGATGTCCGCGTCGGCCTTGGCCAGCACCATTTCCAGCATGTCGATGCGCGTGCGGAAGAACGGCCACTGCTCACGCATCTGCCCGAGCAACTCGCCTTCGCCGCGCTCCAGCGCTTTGCTCAACGCCGATTCCCAGCCGAGCCACGCCGGCAGCATCAGCCGCGTTTGCGTCCAGCCGAAGATCCACGGAATCGCCCGCAGACTTTCGATACCGCCCGCGCGGCGTTTCGCCGGACGACTGCCGAGCGGCAAGCGGCCCAACTCCTGCTCCGGTGTGGACTGACGGAAATACTCAACGAACTGCGGATTCTCTCGCACCACCTGACGGTAAGCACTGACGCCATCGGCCGCCAATTCATCCATCAGATGGCGCCATTGCGGCGTTGGCGGCGGCGGTGGCAGCAGCGTCGCTTCAAGCACCGCTGCCAGGTACAGATTGAGGTTTTGCTCGGCGATGTCCGGCAGGCCGAATTTGAATCGAATCATTTCCCCCTGCTCGGTGGTACGGAAACGCCCCGCCACCGACCCCGGCGGTTGCGACAGAATTGCCGCGTGCGCCGGGCCACCGCCACGGCCGACGGTGCCGCCGCGACCGTGGAACAGCAGCAGTTCGACTTGCTGCTCACGGCAGATTTCCACCAAGCGTTCCTGCGCGCGATATTGCGCCCAGGCCGCCGCCGTGGTGCCGGCGTCCTTGGCCGAGTCGGAGTAACCGATCATCACTTCCTGCGGGCCTTGCAGCCGTGCGCGGTAGCCCGGCAACAGCAACAGTCGCTCCATCACCGGCCCGGCGTTGTCGAGGTCGGCGAGGGTTTCGAACAGCGGCACCACACGCATCGGCCGCAACACGCCGGACTCTTTGAGCAGCAGTTGCACGGCGAGCACATCGGAAGCGGCGCCAGCCATGGAGATCACGTAGGAACCGAGCGAAGCGCCCGGTGCGGCAGCGATTTCCTTGCAGGTGTTGAGCACTTCGGCGGTGTCGGCGGACGGTTTGAAATGTGCTGGCAGCAATGGCCGGCGATTAGTCAGTTCTTGCGTGAGGAAACGGATGCGCTGTTCTTCATCCCAATCTTCGTAGCGACCGAGGCCGAGGTAGTCGGTGATTTCAGTCATCGCCGAGCTGTGCCGCGACGAATCCTGACGCACATCAAGGCGCACGAGGAACAGGCCGAAGGTCACCGCACGACGCAGGCAATCGAGCAACGGCCCGTCGGCAATCACGCCCATGCCGCATTCGTGCAGCGAGTTGAAACACAGTTCCAGCGGATCGAGCAGATCGCGATTGTTGCTCAGCACATCGGCCGGCGCAGGCGTCGGCGCGGTCAGTGCGGCGTGTGCCCAGTTGCGCGTGGCACGCAGGCGTTCGCGCAGTTGCTTAAGGACTGCGCGATACGGTTCGGCGCTGTCGCCAGCCTTGGCTTTGAGCGCATCGCTGGCCTGCTGCATCGACAGTTCGGCCGCCAGATGATCGACATCGCGCAGGTACAAATCGGCGGCCATCCAGCGCGCCAGCAGCAACACTTCGCGGGTCACTGCGGCGGTGACGTTGGGGTTGCCGTCACGGTCGCCGCCCATCCACGACGCGAAGCGAATCGGCGCCGCCTCCAGCGGCAAATGCAGGCCGGCCGCTTCAAACAAAGCCTTGTCGGCCTTGCGCATATGGTTGGGAATCGCCTGCCACAGCGAATGCTCGATCACCGCGAAACCCCACTTGGCTTCGTCGACCGGCGTCGGTCGCGTGCGGCGGATTTCTTCGGTGTGCCAGGCTTCGGCGATCAGCCGTTGCAGAGTGTTTTGAATTTGCTCGCGTTCGGCGCTGGTCAGGTCGCGATGATCCTGCGCGGCGAGTTGCGCGGCGATCGCGTCGTACTTCTGGATCAGCGTGCGCCGCGCCACTTCGGTCGGGTGCGCGGTCAACACCAGTTCGATTTCCAGTCGCGATAGCTGGCGGGCCAGCGATTCGGCGCTGTGGCCTTCGTTGCGCAAACGTGCGAGCAACTCGGGCAACACGCTGGACTCGAACGGCGCCGGCTGCGACTCTTCGCGCCGATGGATCAACTGATACTGCTCGGCGATGTTCGCCAGATTGAGAAACTGGTTGAACGCGCGCGCCACCGGGAGCAGTTCGTCTTCGCTCAATTGATTGAGGCTGGCGCTCAGTTCAGCGTCCATCGAGCCACGGCGATCGGCCTTGGCGCCCTTGCGAATCTGCTCGATCTTGTCGAGAAACGCCTCGCCGTATTGATCTCGAATGGTGTTGCCCAACAGCTCTCCGAGCAGGTGAACGTCTTCGCGCAAGCGTGCATCAATATCGGTCATCAGCAATTCCCCAGCAGTAATCCGGACAGCTTAGAAACGAGTGCATGACCTAGAGAGTGCCGCTCTACGGCGCTTCTTACAAGCATCCGACCAAGGGACTTTAAACCTTGTGGCCGAAAGCTAGTCTCAACAGTAAGCCGTACAACGGCTTGCCGCCGGCCCCGGCGGACACTCACCCAGACCTGCCATGAGCAGGTGCGAAATGAGGTCATCATGAAAATTCGTGAACTCGCCCAGCATTGGGAAGAAAACGCCAAAGGTCGCCTGACTGACACTGGCTACACGATTCATCTGGACGTTGAGGCGGCTGCGCGACTGGCCGCGATTGCCGAGATGTACCCCAAACGGCATGCCGAAGAATTGCTTGGCGAACTGATTGGCGCAGCGCTTGAGGAGTTCGAAGCGAGCCTGCCGTATGTGAAAGGTTCGACGGTAGTGGCGACGGATGAGGAAGGTGATCCGCTGTACGAAGAAAGCGAGCACGCAATAGGAAAAACTCAAGGTCTCTTTAAAGCCGCGTAGCACATGGGTTTGCGGTCATTTCAGCGAACCATGAATGGCAAATACAGTCACAGATTTACGAACACATCTAGCCAAGCCGGAGATACCCCATGGACACCTTCAAGAACATGCTCAACGACTGGGAATCTGAGTCGCAGGAAGCCAGTGATAGGGTGGAATACACCCTCACTTTGGATAAGCATGATCTAGTCAAAATCAAAGCTTTCGCAGAAGCCTACGGGCTGGACGAAGCCACCATTACCGAAGGTTTGATCCACTCGGCAATTAAGGAAGCTGAGCAGGCCATGCCTTATGTGAAGGGTTCACAAGTCATCAGGGTTGAAGAAGGTGAAGAGATTTATGCAGATGCCGGTAAAACACCTGCATACGTTGAGGCTGAACAGAAATTGTCAAATACCCTTTGATTCAAGGATTGAACATAAAAAGAGGTTCTGACTCTATAAAATGGCAGGTTGGAACGGCTGAGGGCGTTTGGTCTGAACCATGACCACTTCCACCTCAAAACCCATTTCAACGATCCTTGGGAATGTCTCGATCTGACTGATAGTGAGGTTGTCTGTCCTTTTCACTTCCAGAAACTTCAGATTTTGACCATCCAAACCCAGCAGGTCAGGCCATCCCCGTGCATAGACGTTTGGCTCGATGAAATCGTGCTTGATAATGGATAGGAACCTGTCGTACCCGAACGCTCGATACACAATCGCCACATCATCGGCATCCATAGTTGAGAATTTTGGTTCACGCACATCTTGAAAAATTGTGCCGGAGCTTTCGATTGATCGAACATAGGTGTGAAAATAATCTTCTGTAAACTCGCCCAAAAACTGGGTTTCCAGATCTCGATCTACAACCCCCATGCAATGATAGTAAGGCTCAATTCCGAGTTTCTGGCAAATCGGTGACAACATCTTGCGTATAAAAAGCTCGTAGATTCCGTTCTCAATGTAAAACCAATTAATTTCTGTCGTCTCATTGAGATACCTAATTACAGATAGCTCAACGCAAGCTGCATCAGTCGAAATATCCAACTTTGAATAAGGGACATTCAATTCAATGCATTGCTTCCTACACGACGAGGAAGAGAGCTTTTGAGCTACACCTAATCGAGTTAAAAAACCGCACTCATCTATAAGACCTTTCAAATAAAGATTTTTGTTTTCAGATTTCGTGAGCTTCGCACCAGTAATTTTTTTATTAAAAATCGGCTGAATAAAATTGCTAAGATCTTGTGGCCCTCTGACATTTACTAAAAAATCTTTACGTGCCAGACCGATTAATTTTTCGTAGTACCCCGGAACCGTCATTAGAGCTTGCTTAAAATGTTCGCCTTTCGGCAATGGCAGTACAACAGACATGAGCTGTATTCGCCATTGTTTAAGGGACGACTTACTTTTTACGATGCGATCACCAGTCCTATCAAAGAATTCGCTCTCACCCATCTCATCGACGGCATTGAGAATTAGATACTTGGAGTAAATAGAATAATTGGTGCGAATACCCCTCATTTAACCCCCTCACCATTTAGATTGATATAAGAGACAACATGTTTACAAGAACCCGCTTGTAAAGGCCAGCTATCTTGAATATAGCCTACCGAAAGGCTATTCAGCTTGATCCTGTTGAAGCCGCAACTCTTCCTCTGCCTGAGCAAATAATTTTTCGTAACCTTTGAATTTACCCATTCTTGACTTGTTGAGCAGAGAAACCTCAGACAGTTTCATCAGACAACGATAAGTCTTAACGAAGATTTCGTTGTAGGAATTCTGAATGTGCTGCTCAGGTGAGCTGACTTGACCGCATTTCAGACACATTCTGACGTAGTGAGTGAGATTGTAATCATCAAGCGAGCTGAAATAATCATAATATTCAGCCTCGGTTTTTTTTGCGGCACTGTTTCTGACATCTGTACTGTTAAATCCAGACACCTTGTAGGCATGCTCAATAAGCTCAGCTAAGCTTTTCTCAACTACCAAACCATCAAAGTATTCGTCAAGTTTTTGCTGAACGTAGTCGTGTTCCGGCCAACGAAACAAATCACTCTTCTTCTGGATATTTTTATTAAATACAATCGTATCAAAGTATTTATCAATAGCTGGCTTGATTTTATCATCACGTCCGGCCTCAGTGTAAACACAAGCGACACCATCCAAATTACTAACTTCAAAATTGACAAGAGACTTTTCAATCGCCAAATCGAAAGCTTCAAACACTTTATCTTCATTATCAAGAAAAGACGCATGATAGATATTCCAAGCATTCTGCAGCAAAGCGATTTCTGAGTCATGCTTGATTTTAGCTTCAAGAGCTTTGATAACTTCCTTCAAAGACTCTTCGTCAGCATACCCCTTCTTCACCAAATCAATGATAGCAACATCAAATTCATCGCAGCGAGTAAAGCCATAGTCGTCAAGGTAATTAGTCTTTTCCTCGATAGATTTTTTCAACTTGGCTTCGACTTCATTCACTTCATCGCCGGGAAGGCCAGTATCAATATACCCTCCTCCATAATTCAGAATAAAATCGAGATCGACCTTCGCAGCATCACCGCTATATTTTGACAAAATAGCTAACGGCAAAACATGAAGAGCCTGTTCAATGACATGATCGTTAGCACCCTCCAAAGTTTTTTTAAGTAGACCAGCAAAATAATCAATCTTCTTGAGCAAGCGAATATTATTAATATCCAACCTAGTGACATTCTTTGTAAGAATTTCATGTAATTTACTATTAGTAGAAAAAACGAGCCTTACAGATTCTTCTACAGAAGGATTGAACGTCACCTCATAGTCAAATACTTTCTCATGATACGAGAAAAAATCATCGCCAGATTTTAGCGTTCCATCGTTGAGGAGCATTACAACGCGGCAGTTTTTGCTTTCAATTAACAGGGAGATTAGACCTAATACTTCTCTGTCGTGTAGCCCTGAACCCTTCCGCTCGAAATCATCGAGACAGACAAGCGTATCAGTAACGCGGAGGAACTGAAGACTCTCAACGATTGGGCCAATACCTTTAACGCCCATCGCTGATACATCATTGAACAGGGATGAACCTTTACGCATCCACCCTGCGAATCGACCTGAAATGTCTTTGAGGTTATCTTCAAACGAGCTTTCATCAGAAGCGATATGGGCACGCTCCCGATAAACCTTGTTTTCGTAGATTGATTTCTTCAAGTCTTTCAGACTATTCAGCCCAAAGAGAGAGACGTATGAGTAATTACGTTTATGGAACGAATCCCGGCTTTCAAGCACGACTTGTTTCCAAAGGTGGGTCTTACCCGTTCCCCAATCCCCTTTCAGAACAATTGCCCTATCTTTTTCTCCCTTGACGAAATCTACAAGGGCCGACTTAACTTTACTCACTGACATCAATTAGCCTCCGGCCTTGTCATTATCCTTAATGAATGAAGGATATTTTTGTGGTTGCAGAATAAAAATATATTTAACAAATTTGAGATTAAGAGCCTCGTCCAACGCTTTCTGAAAATTGGAAATGGAATGAAGGGGCGATTCATCAACAAGCAAAGATCGCCAATGTATATTATTTTCAGCATCAGACTTTTTCAGCTTCAACAAAGTCTCTATTGCTCTATGTGCGACATTGCCAACATCAGAACGCACAGTAAAACTTTGCTTGATAGTTTCATCATCAATTTCAGTATTCTCATCTAGCTCGCAGGTATTTAATATCGAGAGAGTCCTAGGCGAAAACGTGTGATTTTTTTCTCCATTGTAATCCTGCAAATAGATATCTTCTATTCTAGTTTTCCAAGTCTCTGTATCACCATCACTTCCATGAATTCCATCTTTTCGCAATTTCAGGTGCAGCCCCACGCCATCACCTAACTGGTAATGCATGTCACCGGCTAGCAGACTCATCAAACTATTCGACAAAGCTGAAAAGAAATTCACACGATAGTTTTTATTAAATCTCTCAAATAGAGAAATATCGAAAAGCGTCCAAATGCTGTGACGCTTCCAAGCAAACAATATCGGCATACCCAACAACTCAGCATACTTGATTAGTTTTTCCCTATCTTTCGCTCTAAGAGTTAGGTTTTCATCCTGCTTAGTTTTTACTTCAACCAAAACTCTGTATTGATTATTATCCGTGTTGAAAACGGCCAACAAATCAGGAACCTGAAAGGTATCTTTAGAAGATTTCGGAATTTGTTGTTGATCCAATTTATGGACAAGCGAACATTTGCCCAGCCAGCTACAGATTACGGCGAATTCGTCTTCTGCGGGCAAACCGAGATCTAGACGCAGAACCCGCTGAACCACTTGATCAGCATTTTCCCACCCACACTGTTCAAGTGCCTCATGAAGAATTCGACTCCGATCCATCAGCATAAGCTCATCCATGTATAACGTCCTCATCACTGCAAAGCAGCGGAGTTTCATCGGGTGCAATGGAAATCACCGAATCACTAGAATGGTTTGCCCTTCCAACACACCACAAAGATTGCCAGTCTTCCTTCCTAATACTTGAAAGAAAAACAATATCGAAACATGTTACTTTTTTCGACATTCTAGGCAATTGGATGACATTACCAAAAAAATCTATTGCAGGAGACTTTGCAATGATAATTTCATTGCGTTCTCTTGAGCACAAAGCCTTTATAGCCTTGCTGTCTTTATCATCAATACGAGCACTGAAAATGCTCTCCCCATAATCGAGCCTTCGAATCACATCACCTTTGAAAAGCTGGGCATAGAGTTCGATGTATCGTTCATCCTGCAGCGTCAAGTCTAAGGTCTTCAATCTGAGCTGTTCAGGGATTTTCGAGGCAATAATTCTAGAGCACTCAGCAATTTCTACTATCTTTTTCAATCGACCAAAAATCTCAGTGTAGTCACCATACGTCCCATCCCAAAGACGCATAGGCTCACCATTAAAAACTATTTCAACTGAAATCCTAGACTTGGGATATTTTACAACGAAATCATAGGCTCGTTTAATACGGTGATAATGCCTTAAATTATTGAACGGCTGCCCTAACCAACCAGCAACGTCGAAAGTATAGGTTGCTTCTACCTTGTAGCGGTCATAAATGAAATACCGATAAGTCAAGAATCCGTCTAAAGCTGAACCTTCAATATCAAACTGTTTTGAACCTTTCCCCATGAATGATTCAGTAGCAGCAAGCTCGAACTCCGAATCATCACTGACAAAATAGATACACGTTTCTAGTCGTCGTTTACTGGGAGTGAGCGTCAGCGTTCCCCCAACCATCACTTCATTAAGGTGTTCAAATAGTTTAGATCCTACGAATTTGAAATCCTTTGTAGGAATGTGAATAGGCTGCCCCACTTCAGTCATGACTTGCCATGCTTGATCAGCAGAAGCATTAGCCTCATCATCATTAAAAACTATCTGAATTGCTGGTGCAGGGTCAGCGACCGGAACCAACTGATGCACGACAGAACCGCTTGTTGCAGTGACGACAACCTTAAAATTTGGATCGATACAGTTTATTGTTTGTTCATAGCCTTCTACGACAGCAGAGACATCGAAATTTGCCGGACTGCCTGCCTTTGTAATCAGGAAGATGGTTGCTTCAAGAATCCCCGCACGAATTTCAGATTTAGCTTCGAATGGTGCCATTGGCATTACACCGACCCACCCAGACACATAGACTTGATGGCGGGCCTTCATTTCTTTTAAATGAGCTACTGTGTGAAATGTCTCTTCGTTGTCGATCAGCTTTGAGCACGAATAGCAAAGCCAGATACCGTTATCGAAATGTCTTCTCTGGGCTTTCGTTTGGCTCGCGTCAAACCGCTTGGCACCCGGCCCACTCGCAGCCGCACAGATGTGTGCAGCGACACCAATGCTATTTTTCCTGTCACCAGCATCTGTTGAGCCAACGGTGAAGACATGGCAACGCGAACAGAGGTTCGCCGCTCTCACAAGCAGCTCGATCTTAGTCACATCAGAAAAGTCGTCGCGGGTGCTTACGCTGGTTCCTTCTTCAACAACCTTTGGTGCTCTGTTCTTCCGTGGTGCCATCGTTCATAACTCGCTATCGTATGAGCGGAATCCTGTACAGGCGTTTTAACATCGAACGCTCAAGCACACCAAGTAATGGTGCTGGGATTGCCACCCGGATACGACCACTACCCTCGACCGATTTGAACTGAGCTGGGCTGTGAGGGACAACCTCGGCCACGAAATTTTCCTTCGTATAACCTATATCTGAGGACGTCGGACCTACGCCGCGTTTTCTGGCGCTGTCGCGACGGCATTTGCATGACCTCTCGGCTGTTGAAGGCAAGCAAAAACACTGACACAACCTGGATCAAAATTGTGGGAGCGGGCTTGCTCGCGAATGCGCTGGATCAGTCGACATTGAAGGTGACTGACACAGCGCTTTCGCGAGCAAGCCCGCTCCCACACTGACTGTATTTGCATCTTGAAATTGACGTGTTACCTGGCTTCTAAAACCCCGCGCGTACCGCTCTATCCCGCCAAAGTTCCCGCTTTAGAGCCTTGTCCATTCAGTCAAAAATTATTTTGGCGATTAGCCATCTTTTCTGAACTTTTGAAAAATCACTCCGGTCGGAAGCTGTAACCACGCCTGGAACGAGCGTTTCAAAAACGCCTTTCACACGACGCTTTTCGGCTCCTCGACCAGGATGGATTTAGATGTTTTCAGGAGATGCCTAATGGAGTTGAAGACCATGAAAAACCAAACCTCGTTTACCCACCTGCGCGGTCTGAAACTGGCTGCTCTGGCGATCGGCACCAGCTTCGTTCTGGCCGGTTGCGCCGGTAATCCACCGACCGAGCAATACGCCGTGACGCAATCGGCCGTGAACAGCGCCGTCAGCGCTGGCGGTACCGAGTTCGCAGCGGTCGAGATGAAGCAAGCGCAGGACAAACTGAAACAAGCCGAAATCGCCATGCACGACAAGAAGTATGACGAAGCCCGCACCCTGTCCGAGCAAGCCGAGTGGGACGCTCGCGTAGCCGAACGCAAAGCTCAGGCAGCCAAGGCTGAACAAGCCGTGAAGGATTCCCAGAAAGGTGTTCAGGAACTGCGTCAGGAAAGTCAGCGCACCGTGCAATAAGCGCGCATCCCGACCGCAAAGCTGAAACTTCTATCGATAGAAAGGACGACAAATTATGCGTAAGCAACTGATGATCCCAGCTCTTCTGGCCGCAAGCGTTGCCCTGGCTGCCTGCTCCACTCCGCCTAACCCGAATCTGGAAAACGCGCGCACCAACTACGCCGGCCTGCAAGCCAACCCGCAGGCGAGCAAAGTCGCAGCGCTGGAAACCAAAGACGCCAGCGATTACCTGGACAAAGCCGACAAGGCTTATCTGGACAAGCAAGACGCGGCCAAGGTTGACCAACTGGCTTACCTGACCAATCAGCGCGTAGAAGTGGCCAAGCAGACCATCGCCCTGCGCACCGCTGAAAACAACCTGAAAAACGCCGCTGCCCAACGTGCTCAAGCGCGTCTGGATGCCCGTGATCAGCAGATCAAACAACTGCAGGACAGCCTGAACGCCAAGCAGACAGATCGCGGTACGCTGGTGACTTTCGGTGACGTACTGTTCGCTACCGACCGTGCTGACCTGAAATCCAGCGGTCTGGTCAACATCAACAAACTGGCGCAGTTCCTTCAGGAAAACCCGGATCGCAAAGTGATCGTCGAGGGTTACACCGACAGCACCGGTACTGCCAGCCACAACCAGACCCTGTCTGAGCGTCGCGCCAACTCCGTGCGTACCGCACTGGTGAAAATGGGCGTTGATCCAGCGCGCATCGTCGCTCAGGGTTATGGCAAGGAATACCCGGTTGCCGAGAACAGCAACGCTTCGGGCCGTGCGCAAAACCGTCGTGTGGAAGTGACCATTTCCAACGACAACCAGCCGGTTGTGCCACGTTCGGCTGTTAGCTCGAACTAAGCTGTAGGCTGTAACGCAAAAAGCCCCGCCTGAGTGATCAGGCGGGGCTTTTTTGTACGGGCTGAAATGGCGGCCCCTCACCCCAGCCCTCTCCCGAGGGAGAGGGAGCCGATTTGCGTCGCCTTCAGAATTTGTGTTCGACGCGATGGATCAGGTCGGCGTATAGCGAAAGAACGCATCGATCAGTCCCCTCTCCCTCTGGGAGAGGGTTAGGGCGAGGGCTGAACCTGCAGAATCACTCTTGCAGCTTCTGCGGGGTCTCTTCACCCATGCAGCGCACGGCTTTTTTCTGCGCATTGATCAGCACACCGGTCAAACCTTTCTGCTCGGTATCAAACAACACCAGCACGCCATCAATGCACTGCGCCACTTGCGCTGCCGGCTCCAGCGAAACTTTGTAATCCTCCCCCGGCACCGTTTTGAGCATGGTGAATTCGTTGAGCAGCAACGCATCCTCGGGTTTGGCGAAGTGCAGGTAACCGTAGTACCACAGCGCCCCGACGGTGCCGAGGATGCTGCAGATACCGGTGATGATCAGCGGGATGGCGTTGCGTTCTTCAGTCATTGCGGACTCTCATCTTCAGAATTCGGGGGTGTCGGGTAATTGGGGATTTCACCGAGGCGGCGCAGGCCGTTGAAATGCTCGGGATCTTCCAGATAGCGCAGCATCACCTGGCGCCACACCGGGTCGCCGAAGGTTTGCACATGGCCGCCGCGAGTCAGTTGCAGCACGCGCGGTGGCGGCGCAGCTTGATACAGACGGATGCCGTTGGAAAGCGGTACCAGCGGATCGTCGATGCTGTGGAAGATCAGCTTCGGCACGCCATTCAGCTGCGGCATCGAGTTGATCGCACTGTCGCCATCCGGCACCAGCCACGACAGCGGTACTTGGAATGGCCAGGTCAGCCACGACGTGCTCAGCGCGTATTGGCCGACGCTGCGGTAACTGGCGGGCACGCCATCGAGCACCAACGCCTTCAGCTGCTTCTGCCGCTCCGGATGCTGCACCAGCCAATGCACGGCCATCGAACCGCCAAGGCTCTGGCCGAGGAGCACCAGCGGTTTGCCTTTGACTTCCGGCGCCTTGTCGAGCCAGGCGAACGCGGCGTCGATGTCCTGATAGATCGCCGGCAAACTCGGTTCGCCCTCGGACAAGCCATAACCGCGATAGTCGACCAGCAGCACTTGATAGCCGTTCTTCGGCAACCACCAACTGCCGCCCAGATGCATCGGCAAATTGCCGCCATTGCCGTGCAGATGCAGGACGGTGCCTTTGACCTCGACGCCGGGCTTGGCAGGCAGCCACCAGGCGTTGAGCTTCAAGCCATCGGCGGTGACCAGCGTGACGGTGCGGTAATCGAGTTTGGCTTTTTCCGGGGTGAAGATCTGGCCCGGTTCGGGGTAGAACAGCAGCGAACTGCAACCGCTGAGGGTCAGGAGCAGGCAGAAAATGCCGAGGATTCTCATCCGGTGAAACCTCGCAGAATTTGATAGTACGGTTTCAGATCGTTCCCACGCTCTGCGTGGGAATGCATCCCGTGACGCTCTGCGTCACAGTGGACGCGGAGCGTCCATGGCGGCATTCCCACGCGGAGCGTGGGAACGATCGGTCTGTAGTGGGTTAGAGGATATTGGAGTAATCCGCTTCGATCCGGTCCAGGCTCAGGTGATTGAGGAAGTTGGAGAAGCACATCCACGCCGACAACGCGTTCAAATCGCGGAACTGATCCGGCAAGTACTTCGGCGCCACCACCAATCCCTCATCCACCAACTGACGCAAGGTACGCATGTCTTCCAGCGTGGTCTTGCCGCAGAACAACAGCGGGATCTGTTCAAGCTTGCCCTTACGCACGGCCAACTGAATGTAGTTGTAAACCATGATAAAGCCCTTGAGATAGGACAAGTCTTTGGTAAATGGCAGCCCCGTCGGCGTCGAGCCACGGAACACGCGACTGGCGTTGCCGTAGCTTTCCGCCATCTCGAAGCCCTGCTCGCGGAAGAACTCGAACACCTGCAAAAAGTCCGCGCCCTCCTCGACCATGTGAATCGCGCGGGTGCGGTTGGTCAGTTTGCGCAGGCGGCTCGGGTAGGAGGCGAAGGTGATGATCTCCATCAGGATCGCCAGGCCTTCCTGGGTGACCGTCGACGACGGCGGGCCTTTGGAGAGGAAGGTGCAGATCGGCTGATTCAAACCGTTGAGCGTGGTGCCGACATGCACCAGCCCTTCGTGAACTTCCAGCGCGCGCACGTCGCGATCGTTGAACATCGCGTCGGTGCGGATCTTGATGTAATCCGCGCCCGCCGCTGCGTCAGCGACGATGCCGTCGGACTCGAACACGCGAATGGTTTCCTCGGCCTCGCCAAAAACCTTGTTCAGACGCGTCTGCAACAGGTGCACGGCGTCTTTGGCGGTGAGGGTCTTCGGCTCATCTTTCAAGTCGCCACGGCCGTCGATGTTGTTGAGGTAGTCGGACATCATCAGGCCAAGGTCGGCCAGGGTCGGGTCGCCGGCGTGGAACGCATCGGACGCGGCGCCATACAGCTCTTGCGAGATCAGACCGAAATCCTCGGTGCCGCGCGCTTCGAGCATGCGCACGACCATGCGGTATTCCTTGCACATGCGCCGCATGATCTGCCCGACCGGGTTGAACTGGCCGAGCTGACGGGTGATGTCGCGCTCGATGTTCTGGAATTCCAGTTTGACCTTGCTCGAATCGAAACTCAGTGGCCGATTGAGGTAGTAGTCGCGGTCGATCGCCGGCATTTCCTTGCCTTTGGCCTTGAGAAAACCCTTGCGGATGTTCTCGTCCCACTTGACCGCGTCGAGGACACGGATCGGCGTTTGCGCCAGCACAATGCGGTCGGACAACATGCGTATCGTCTGCTGGTAATCGTCCACCCGAAACTCCTGTAGATACGTGACGTACTGAATTTATTTGGCGCGGGCCTGGCGCTGGTAGCGCACGGCCTCGACGAAAACATCGGAATTGGCCGGATCATCGAGGTAAGCAAAGACCTTGTCGAGGCTGCTGTCGACCTGCACGCCGTCGCCATCGTCGGTCTGGAATGGCTGACCGTCGAGGGCTTTTTGCTTGATCGCTTGATTGATCTGTTCGAGATCGAGGTTGTAGACCACCAATTCGTGTTTGTCGGTGAGTTCGAAACCGGCGATGGTGACGTGGCCGCCGTACTGCGCCGGGACTTTTGCCGACAAGTACCAGCGGTTGCCGTGGCGCGAGACGGTGAACGGATAGGCTTCGCGTTCGCGGGGTTTGGCTTTGAAATACGTGACCGCCTGATAGCGATCATTGCCCAGGCGCGTCAGCTCGAGGTTCATCGGTTCACCCCAGGCATTGGTGCTCGACCATTTGCCGAGCAAACCTTTGGGCGCCGGGTCACTGGCGGTCAGCGGCTCCTTGAACGTCACCAGACAGCCACTGAGCAGCAGGAACGACAAGGCGATCAGCACGCCACGCCAGGCTTTCATTCGATACTCCCTATGAACATTCGCCGCCCTCATGGTGATCGATCGCTCCCACGCTCTGCGTGGGAGTGCATCCACTGACGCTCTGCGTCATGTCGGCAAGGGACGCGGAGCGTCCCGGGCGGCATTCCCACGCAGAGCGTGAGGAACGATCAGCGCAGTTCAGACCGACGCGAGCACCAGGTGCATGTAGCGCGTCAGAATGCCGAGCATGTCTTCTTCGGCCAAAGGCTCGGCTTCGTTGAGCAGGCCCTGATATTCCATCCGTCCGATAATCGCCGTCAACACCTTGGCATCTTGTTGCGGCTCACGCGAGCCCAGCACCTGAAACAACTGGCAGGTGCCCTGCAACAGAATCTGCTGATGCGAGCGCACCAGAATCGCCAGCCCCGGGTTAAGCAACGCTTCCTGTCGGAACGCCTGCTCGGCCATCAAATGCTCGCGACGGTTGACCAACTGCCGGTGCACATAGTCGGCCATCAACCGCGCAATGTCGTCCGCCAGTTGCGAGCGCGACTCCGGGCTGCCATCACCGCTGACGACCATCTCACGCAACAGGCCTTCGTTGTTGTTCCACAACTTGGCCATGTATTCCGCGCTGCGCTCGACGTATTGCGCGAAGGTGTCCGTCAGCAGGTCATCGATGTCCTTGAAGTAATACGTAGTCGCCGACAGCGGCACACCGGCCTCGGCCGCCACCGCACGATGACGCACGGCGCGCACGCCATCACGCACGACAATGCGCATCGCCGCGTCGAGAATGTCCTGTCGACGCTGCTCACTGCCCTGTCGGCTGGCCTTGCGACCCTGGTACTGAACACTTTCAGCGACCGCAGTGGCGATACCCGCTGCACCTTCTTGAGCTATTGCACCCATCACGACCGGACTTCCTCTGCTAATTCCAAAGTAACCAATTGATACATTTGTACCAGACAGGCAATAAAAAGCCGCCTGTTTTAGGCGGCTTTTTAACTGAAACGTTTACGCTTGCGGTCGCATGTGCGGGAACAGGATCACATCGCGGATCGACGGCGAGTTGGTCAGCAACATCACCAGACGGTCGATGCCGATGCCTTCACCGGCCGTTGGCGGCATGCCGTACTCCAGCGCGCGAACGAAGTCGGCGTCGTAGTGCATGGCTTCGTCGTCGCCGGCGTCCTTGTCGGCCACCTGCGCCATGAAGCGCTCGGCCTGGTCTTCCGCGTCGTTCAACTCGGAGTAAGCGTTGGCGATTTCACGGCCACCGATGAACAGCTCGAAGCGGTCGGTGACGTTCGGGTTGTCGTCGTTGCGACGGGCCAGCGGCGACACTTCGAACGGGTACTGAGTGATGAAGTGCGGCTGTTCCAGCTTGTGCTCGACCAGTTCTTCGAAAATCATCACCTGCAGTTTGCCCAGACCTTCGAAGCCGAGCACCTTGGCGCCGGCCTTCTTGGCGATGGCGCGGGCCTTGTCGATGTCGTTCAAATCATCGGCAGTCAGCTCAGGGTTGTACTTGAGGATCGAGTCGAACACCGACAGACGCACGAACGGCTCGCCGAAGTGGAACACCTTGTCGCCGTACGGCACGTCGGTACTGCCCAGAACCAGCTGCGCCAGCTCACGGAACAGTTCTTCGGTCAGGTCCATGTTGTCTTCGTAATCGGCGTACGCCTGGTAGAACTCCAACATGGTGAATTCCGGGTTGTGACGCGTCGATACGCCTTCGTTACGGAAGTTGCGGTTGATCTCGAAAACCTTTTCAAAACCACCAACCACCAGACGCTTCAAGTAAAGCTCCGGGGCGATACGCAGGAACATTTCCATGTCCAGCGCGTTGTGGTGGGTTTCAAACGGCTTGGCTGCGGCGCCGCCCGGAATGGTCTGCAGCATCGGCGTTTCGACTTCGAGGAAGTCGCGCTTCATCAGGAAGCTGCGGATGTGCGCGATCACTTGCGAACGCACGCGGAAAGTCTGGCGCACTTCTTCGTTGACGATCAGGTCAACGTAGCGCTGGCGGTAGCGTTGCTCAGTGTCGGTCAGGCCGTGGTGCTTGTCCGGCAGCGGGCGCAGCGACTTGGTCAGCAGGCGCACGTTGGTCATTTCAACGTACAGGTCGCCCTTGCCGGAACGCGCCAGGGTGCCTTCGGCGGCAATGATGTCGCCCATGTCCCAGGTTTTCACCGCGGCCAGGGTGTCTTCCGACAGGGTTTTACGGTTGACGTAGACCTGGATGCGACCGGTCATGTCCTGGATCACCATGAACGAGCCACGGTTGAGCATGATGCGACCGGCAACCTTGACCGGGATTGCAGCCTCTGCCAGCTCTTCCTTGGTCTTGTCCGCGTATTTCTTCTGCAGATCTTCGCAGTAGTTTTCGCGGCGGAAGTCGTTCGGGAAGGCGTTGCCCTTGGCGCGCTCGGCAGCCAGCTTTTCCTTGCGCAGGGCGATCAGGGAGTTTTCTTCCTGTTGCAGGGCTTGCGGGTCGAGTTGTTGGTCGCTCATGTCTTTAGATATTCCATCAGGTTCATTGCCTCCGGGCCTTGCGGCCCGGGGATCGCCAGCAGGCTGGCTCCTACAGGGATCGAGGTGAATCAGTCGCCCTGTATTGCGTCTTTTACAGCCCTGATTTCAGGCTGGCATACAGGTATTCGTCGATGTCGCCGTCGAGTACCTTGTCGCAGTCGCTGCGTTCGATGTTGGTGCGCAGATCCTTGATCCGCGACGCATCGAGCACGTACGAGCGAATCTGGTGACCCCAGCCGATATCGGACTTGGTGTCTTCCAGCGCTTGCGACGCGGCGTTGCGTTTCTGCATTTCCTGCTCGTACAACTTGGCCCGCAGCATTTTCATGGCGGTGTCCTTGTTGGCGTGCTGGGAACGTTCGTTCTGGCAGCTGACCACGGTGTTGGTCGGTACGTGAGTGATACGTACGGCCGAGTCGGTGGTGTTTACGTGCTGACCACCGGCACCCGAGGAACGATAGGTGTCGATCCGCAAGTCTGCCGGGTTGATTTCGATTTCCACCTTGTCATCGATCTCTGGCGAGACGAAAACCGCGGAGAACGAGGTGTGACGACGGTTGCCGGAGTCGAACGGGCTCTTGCGCACCAGACGGTGCACGCCGATCTCGGTGCGCAGCCAGCCAAAGGCGTATTCGCCCTTGATGTGCACGGTCGCACCTTTGATACCGGCGACTTCACCGGCCGACAGTTCCATGATAGTCGCGTCGAAACCGCGCTTATCCGCCCAGCGCAGGTACATGCGCAGCAGGATGTTGGCCCAGTCTTGCGCTTCGGTGCCGCCGGAACCGGCCTGGATGTCCAGGTAGGCGTTGTTCGGGTCCATTTCATGGCTGAACATGCGGCGGAATTCCAGCTTGGCCAGATTTTCCTCGAGACGGGCCAGCTCGGCGACGACATCGCCCACTGCGCCTTCGTCGTTTTCTTCGACGGCCATGTCCAGCAGATCGCGGCAATCGGCCAGGCCGGCGTTCAGTTCATCGAGGGTATCGACGATCTGCGCCAGCGCCGAACGCTCGCGGCCCAGCTCCTGGGCGTATTCAGGTTTGTTCCAGACACTCGGATCTTCAAGCTCGCGATTGACTTCAGTCAGACGCTCATGCTTTTGATCGTAGTCAAAGATACCCCCGAATAGTTTCGGAGCGCTCGGACAGGTCCTTGATGGTGTTCAGGATCGGGTTGATTTCCATGACGGGCAGCACTCGTTGGCGAACTTTTGAAAGCCGGCGAGTATAACGTAATCAGGCTGTGACGGCAGCCCGTCTGGCGGCTGCGGCGGCGATTCACTTGACGCCTTTCACCTGTAGGAGCTGCCGAAGGCTGCGATCTTTTGACTTTGATTTTAAAAACAGATCAAAAGATCGCAGCCTTCGGCAGCTCCTACAGGGGATTGCGGTGGTTATTCGATGCCGACTTGGTTACGGCCATTGTTTTTGGCCAGATACAACCCGCGATCTGCCGCCGAAATCAGCAACCGGCAATCCGTGCCCGACTGCGGCACCATGGTCGCCAGACCAATGCTGATGGTCAGGCTTACGCCTTCCGCCGGGGTGTTGTGCGGGATTTTCAGCGACGCCACGGTCTGGCGCAGCTTCTCCGCCACCAACCGCGCCCCACCCGGCGAAGTGTTCGGCAGCACCAGCGCAAACTCTTCGCCGCCATAACGCGCCGGCAAGTCCGACGGTCGCGCACTGGCGTCACGGATCGCCGTGGCCACTTTGCGCAACGCCTCATCGCCTTCCACATGACCAAAACTGTCGTTGTAGGACTTGAAGTAGTCAACGTCGATCATCAGCAACGACAACTGGCTCTGATCACGCAACGAGCGGCGCCATTCCAGTTCCAGGTATTCATCGAAATGGCGGCGGTTGGACAGCCCGGTCAGGCCATCGGAGTTCATCAAGCGTTGCAGCACCAGATTGGTGTCGAGCAATTGTTGCTGACTGACCCGCAACGCGCGGTATGCCGCATCGCGCTGCAACAACGTCATGTAAGACCGCGAGTGGTAGCGAATCCGCGCCACCAGTTCGATGGTGTCCGGCAGTTTCACCAGATAATCGTTGGCCCCGGCCGAGAACGCCGCGCTCTTGATCAGCGGGTCTTCCTTGGTCGACAGGACGATGATCGGGATGTCCTTGGTCGCCGGGTGATTGCGGTATTCGCGCACCAGGCTCAGGCCGTCGAGGCCGGGCATCACCAGGTCCTGGAGGATCACCGTCGGCTTGATCCGTACCGCCTGGGCGATGGCCTGATGCGGGTCGGAGCAGAAGTGGAAGTCGATGTTTTCCTCATTCGACAGCCCACGGCGCACGGCTTCGCCGATCATCGCCTGATCGTCCACCAACAACACCATGGCGGCGTTTTCGTCGGTTTTAATGTCGTCGATCTGTAAATCAGTCATGGGCGGTCACCTGAGTACTGCGGGGGCCAGGATTGCGGATAAATCGGTTCATTTGGGGAAAATCTCCAGCAATCGTGGCGCTATCTTTTCCAAGGGGCGGATTTCTACGGCGGCATCGATCGCGGCGGCGGCCTTGGGCATGCCGTACACCGCACTGCTTTGCTGATCCTGCGCGATGGTCAAATAACCCTGTTGACGCAAAAGCTTAAGCCCTTGCGCGCCGTCGCGTCCCATCCCGGTCAACAAAACCCCGACCGCGTCACCGTTCCAGTAGCTGGCGACGCTCTCGAAAAACACGTCGATCGAGGGCCGGTAGATCTCGTTGACCGGTTCGGCGGTGTAGGCCAGCGTGCCGTTCTTGAGTAAACGAATGTGGTGGTTGGTGCCGGCCAGCAACACTGCGCCGGCCTGTGGCGGCTCGCCTTCGCGGGCCAGACGCACATTGAGGCCGCTGGCGCTGGCGAGCCATTCGGCCATGCCGGCTGCAAACACCTGATCGACGTGCTGCACCAGCACAATCGCCGCCGAAAAATCACGGGGCAGGCCTTTGAGCAAGACTTCCAGCGCTGCCGGGCCACCCGCCGATGAACCGATCGCCACCAGTCGCTGGCGCGAGCCCGAGCTGCGCGGAGGTGTCGGTGCCGGGCGCGAGCGCGGTGCCTTGTCGCCGATCAGCCAGCCAATATTAAGGATCTTGCGCAGCAACGGCGCCGCCGCTTCCCGTGCGTCACCCGCACCGAGCGCCGGGGTGTCGACCACGTCCAGTGCGCCGTGGCCCATGGCTTCGAAGACGCGATGGACGTTCTGCTGGCGATCAACCGTGACAATCACGATCGCGCACGGCGTTTCGGCCATGATCCGCCGTGTGGCTTCGACGCCGTCCATCACCGGCATGATCAGATCCATGAGGATCAGATCCGGGGCGTTTTCGGCGCACAGTTGCACCGCCTCGGCGCCGTTGCGGGCGACCCAGACCACCTGATGCGCCGGCTCGAAGGCCAGCGCACGGCGCAGCGCCTCCACCGCCATCGGCATGTCGTTGACGATTGCGATCTTCATGCCCGCGCTCCTCCGATGAGCTCGACCACTGCGTCGAGCAGGGCGTCGTCATGAAAACTGGCTTTGGCTAAATAATAGTCCGCCCCGGCGTCCAGTCCACGGCGGCGATCCTCTTCACGATCCTTGTACGACACAACCATCACCGGCAGCGATTGCAGACGGTTGTCGCGGCGCAGCAAGGTGACCAGCTCGATGCCGTCCATGCGCGGCATGTCGATGTCGGTAATCAGCAAATCAAAATCCTCGGAGCGCAGGGCGTTCCAGCCGTCCATACCGTCCACCGCCACCGCGACGTCGTAGCCGCGATTGAGCAGCAGCTTGCGTTGCAGCTCGCGCACGGTCAGCGAATCGTCGACCACCAGCACGCGTTTGCGCGCCGCTTCCACAGCCTGATTGCCATGGCGGGCGATGCGCTCAAGGCGCCCGGTATTGAGCAGTTTGTCCACCGAACGCAGCATGTCCTCAACGTCGACGATCAACACCACCGAACCGTCGTCGAGCAAGGCCCCGGCGGAGATGTCCTGCACTTTGCCCAGACGTTCGTCGAGTGGCAAGACCACCAAGGTGCGCTCGCCAATGAAGCGCTCCACGGCCACGCCATAAATCGCGTCGCGCTCGCGGATCACCACGACTTTCAGGGTTTCGCCGCTGTTCTGGCTGGCCGGGCGATTGAGCAATTGACTCGCCGCAACCAGCCCGACATGCCGGCCTTCGTGCCAGAAATGCTGGCGACCTTCGACCTGCACGATGTCTTCGGGCTCCAGATCGCACATGCGTTCGATGTGCGCGAGCGGAAAGGCGTAGGCCTCCTCGCCGACTTCTACCACCAGACTGCGCACCACCGACAGGGTCAGCGGCACCTCCAGATGGAAACGACTGCCCTCGCCCGCCGTTTGCTCCAGTTCCACCGCGCCGCGCAACTGGCGCACCATGTGCTGCACCGCGTCGAGGCCGACGCCACGGCCGGACACTTCGGTGACCGTGTCGCGCAGGCTGAAACCGGGCAGAAAGAGGAACGTCAGCAGTTCCTCTTCGCTCAACTGCGCAGCGGTTTCGGCTGGGGATAACTGCCGTTCAATAATGCTGCGGCGCACCTTTTCCAGATCGACGCCATTACCGTCATCGCTCAGCTCCAGCACCAGCAAACCGGCCTGATGCGAGGCGCGCAGACGGATCAGGCCTTCCTCGGATTTGCCCTTGAGCAGGCGCTGCTCCGGGGTTTCGATGCCGTGATCGACCGCGTTGCGCAGCAAATGCGTTAGCGGTGCTTCGAGTTTTTCCAGCACGTCGCGATCGACCTGGGTCTTCTCGCCTTCGATCTCCAGCCGCACCTGTTTGCCGAGACTGCGGCCCAGATCACGCACCATGCGCACCTGACCGGTGAGCACGTCGGCGAACGGGCGCATGCGGCAGGCCAACGCAGTGTCGTAAAGCACTTGCGCGCGCTGGCTGGCCTGCCAGGCGAACTCGTCAAGTTCGGCGTTTTTCTCGCTGAGCAGTTGCTGCGATTCAGCGAGCAAGCGCCGCGCGTCTTCCAGAGCTTCCAGCGCTTCAAGGCTCAGCGCGTGTTCCTTGAGGTGCACGTTGAGGTTTTCCAGCGCGCGCAAGCCGTTGTTCTGCATGCGCTTGAGGCGCTGCATAGTCGCCAGATGCGGCTTGAGGCGCTGGGTTTCGACCAGCGATTTACTCGACAGATCGAGCAGGCTGTTGAGGCGTTCGGCGGTCACGCGCAGCACGCGTTCGCCACCCTCGGTGGTGCGTCGGCTTTTCTGTGGCGTGGGCTCGGGCGTTTCAACCGACGGCTCGAAAGCAGGCGCAGGCGGCGCTTCGAGTTGCAACTCGGCCATCACCGGCGCAGCAACGGCAGTTGGCAGCGCTGACGGATCGAGCAACTGCCCCATCAACGCCACGTACGCTTCGATGTCGCGCGGTTGCGGCGCATTCGCCGGCGTTGCAATGCGCATCAACAGATCGGTGCCCTGCAACAACGCATCGATGTGTTCCGGACGCAGCAACAATCGGCCTTCCTGCGCGCTGACCAGACAATCTTCCATCACGTGGGCGACGCTGACGCCGCTGTCGATGCCGACAATCCGCGCCGCGCCTTTGAGCGAGTGCGCCGCGCGCATGCACGATTCGAGTTGATCGGCCTGGGTCGGATTGCGTTCCAGCGCCAGCAGCCCGGTGCTGAGCACTTGGGTCTGCGCTTCGGCTTCGAGGCTGAACAGCTCCAGCAAGGAGGCGTCGCGCATTTGCTCGGGGGTCATGTGAGGCTCCGGGTCACGGCGGACAGCAACTGTTCTTCATCCAGCCAACGCAGGCTGCGACCGCGAAATTGCAAAACGCCTCGGGTGTATTTGGCACTGGCCTGCACCCCGGATTGTGAGGCGGCATCGAGGATGCGCTCGTCGATCGCATGAATGCCGTCGACTTCATCCACCGGCACCACCACCGGCCCGCCATGGGCGGCGATGATCAGCATGCGCGGCATCACCCGCCCGGTGCTGACCGGCGCGGCATTGGCGTCCAGATCAAGCAACTCAACCAGCGACAGACACGCCACCAGTGCGCCGCGCACGTTGGCCACGCCAAGCAAGGCCCGTGAGCGCTGGTGCGGCAACGAGTGGATCGCCTGCATTGGCGCCACTTCGACCAGACTGCGCGTTGCCAGCCCAAGCCATTCTTCGCCGAGACGGAACATCAGCAAGGAACGGGTTTTGACGTCGGTTTCAACCGCAGCGGCCACCGGATCGCGCTCATCCTGCTGCAACGAGTAACGGTCGAGCAATCGCGTGGCGGCGGCGGAATACACCGCGCAGTTGCGGCAATGAATGTGTTCTTCCAGCAGCGGACAGGACTTGTCGCCATGGATGCCGATGCGGTTCCAGCAATCGTCGATGGCCCGGGCGTCTTCGTGGGTGACGTTCAAGGTGTCGGACGCGATCATCGTTTACGCTCACTGTCGGCGGTGCGGCCGCTGCGGGCAGCGCGCTCCTGCAATCGTCTGGCACCGGCGCTGTCACCCTGGGCCTGCAGCAATGCGGCCAGGTGCATCAGCGCTTCGGGGTGTTGCGGTTCGAGGTACAGAGCTTTGCGGTAGAAACCTTGGGCTTCGAGGGTCAGGCCGGCGACATCGCTGAGCAGACCGAGCCAGTAGAACACCTGCGCCACCGGTTCGTGACTGCGCAAATACTGTTCACACGCGGCGCGGGCCTCGGCACTTTTGCCTTCGTTGGCCAGCGCGGCGATGTTCGCCAGCAGCGTTGCCGCGTCCGGGTTGGCGCTGGCGCGGGTGGTCGGCATTGGCGTCACTGCGCTGAACGGCCGATTGCGTACCGGCGTTGGCGGCGTGCTGCGTGGCGGTGGGCTGATCGGCAACGTGACCGGTTTCGGCGTCGGCAGTGGCTCGGGATGCGGATCGCTGTGACGACTGAACGCGAACGACTGCGGGATGCCGATCGAACGCATGCCCAGACGCCCGAGCAGACTGCCCTCGGCCGGGCCGATGAACAGCACGCCGTCGTCATGGGTGAGGCGTTTGAGCACTTCGAACACTTGCTTCTGCGTCGCTTGGTCGAAATAGATCAGCAGGTTGCGACAGAACACAAAATCGAACGGCGGATCGCTGGCCCACAACGTTGGATCAAGCACGTTGCCGACCTGCAAACGCACCTGCTCGCGGACGTTCTCGTTGAGCAAATGACCGTCCTGTTGCGCACTGAAATGCCGCTCACGATAAGTCAGTTCATCGCCACGAAAGGAGTTTTTGCCGTACAGCGCGCGCCGGGCTTTTTCCACCGACAGCGGGCTGACGTCCATGCCGTCGACTTTGAATTGATGCGGTTTGAGCCCGGCATCGAGCAACGCCATGGCAATCGAATAAGGTTCTTCGCCGGTCGAACACGGCAGGCTGAGGATGCGCAGCGCGCGCATGTTGTTTAGCTCGCCAAGGCGTTTCAGAGCCAGTTTGCCCAGCGTCGCGAAAGATTCCGGGTAACGGAAAAACCACGTTTCCGGGACAATCACCGCTTCGATCAGCGCTTGCTGTTCATCGCGCGAACCTTGCAGCAACTGCCAGTATTCTTCGGCGTTGGCCGCTTGCGACAGCGTGGTGCGCTGACGCACCGCACGCTCGATGATCGCCGGGCCCACCGAGGTCACATCGAGGCCGATGCGCTCTTTGAGGAAGTCGAAAAAGCGCTGATCGCTGCTCATGGCTGCCCCTCGAACTGCGCCGGACTCAGCGGCGGATCGGGGAACAGCAAGGCGCGCACGCCGTCATCGAGCAAATCGTTGACCCGCACCCATTGCACCAGCCCCTGCGCATCTTCGCGCACCGGGCCGAGGTACGGCGCCTCGCGATTGTCGAGGCCGTACGGCTGAAAATCCTGCGGGTTGCAGCGCAACGTGTCGGTGGCCTGTTCAAGAATCAGCCCGAGCCATTGCCCCGGCTGCGACTCGTCCGGGCGGTAATGCACCAGCACCAGTCGCGTGCTGGTGCGCGCCTCGGCCGGTTGACCGAATGTCAGCGCGCTGAGGTCAATCACCGGCACCACCGCACCACGATAAGCGAAGACCCCGGCGACCCATTGCGGCGCCCGCGCGATCGGTTTCAATGGCAGGCGCGGCAGCACTTCCGCCACCTCGGTCGCGCGCAACGCGTAACGTTCGCTGCCAATGCGAAACAGCAGGAACAACGCCTGCTTCGCCACCGGGGCGACGTTGCGTTTGGCGATGATTTCGCTCATCAGACTTTGAATCGCGAGACGCCGCTGCGCAGCCCAACGGCCACCTGGCTCAGTTCGTCGATGGCGAAACTGGCCTGACGCAGCGATTCAACGGTCTGGCTGCTGGCATCGCCCAACTGCACCAGCGCGTGGTTGATCTGCTCGGCGCCGGTGGCTTGCGCCTGCATGCCTTCGTTGACCATCAACACGCGCGGCGCCAGCGCCTGCACTTGATGAATGATCTGCGACAACTGCTCGCCGACCTGCTGCACTTCGGACATGCCGCGACGCACTTCTTCGGAGAACTTGTCCATGCCCATCACACCCGCCGACACCGCCGACTGAATCTCGCGCACCATTTGTTCGATGTCATACGTGGCGACCGCAGTCTGATCCGCCAGACGGCGCACTTCGGTGGCGACCACGGCAAAACCACGGCCGTATTCACCGGCCTTCTCGGCTTCGATGGCGGCGTTGAGCGAGAGCAGGTTGGTCTGGTCGGCGACTTTGACGATGGTCACCACCACCTGATTAATGTTGCCGGCCTTCTCGTTGAGGATCGCCAGTTTGGCGTTGACCAGATCGGCGGCGCCCATCACCGAGTGCATGGTGTCTTCCATGCGTGCGAGGCCTTGCTGGCCGGAGCCGGCGGCCACCGAGGCCTGATCGGCAGCGGTGGAGACTTCGGTCATGGTGCGCACCAGATCGCGCGACGTGGCGGCAATTTCGCGGGAGGTCGCGCCGATTTCGGTGGTGGTCGCGGCGGTTTCGGTGGCGGTGGCTTGCTGCTGTTTGGAAGTGGCGGCGATTTCAGTCACCGAGGTGGTTACCTGCACCGATGAGCGCTGCGCCTGGGACACCAGCGAGGTCAGCTCGGTCATCATGTCGTTGAAGCCGGTTTCCACCGCGCCGAATTCGTCTTTGCGGTCGAGGTTCAGGCGCGAGCTGAGGTCGCCGGTGCGCATGATTTCGAGGATTTTCACGATGCGGTTCATTGGCGCCATGATCGCGCGCATCAACAGCAGACCACACAAGCCGGCGGCCAGAACGGCGACCAGCAGGGAAATGATCATGCTGACTTTGGCGGCTGCCACAGCCTCATCGATATTGGCCATGGCCTGATCGGCGACTTTTTTGTTTTCGCCAATGATGTCGTTGAGCTTCATGCGGCCGGCGTACCAGGCTGGCGTGAGCTTCTCGTGGAATACCTTGATCGCATCGGCTTCCATGTTGCGTTTGTGCAAGTCGAGCACCACGTCCTGAAGTTGCAGATAGGCGTCGTGATACTTCTCGAACGCGGCGAACTCGCGGCGATCCTCGTCGGTCGCCATGGTCTTGCGGTAATTTTCCATCTGCTCCAGCAGGCGCGCCTCGAACGACTTGTAATCGGCCTCGTCTTCGCTGCTGATGCCCTGCCCTTCCTTGAGCCCCAACAGTTCCTGAGTCTGCAAATAGCTGTCGACCCACGCGCCGCGAATCATCGAGCTGTAATAAACCCCAGGAATCGCGTCGTCGCGGACACTGTTTTCACTGGCTTCGATCTTCAACAGTCGCGAATAGGAGAGCACCACCATCAGCAACATGATGGCGATAATCACCGCAAAGCTCGCCAAAATGCGTTGGCGCAACGTCCAGTTCTTCACAGTGATTCCTCGTGCCTAGGTCGAAATGCGGGGAGTATAGCCGAGGGCGGTGTTTCATTTATAAGACGCTTTTTAACCCCCGGGCCTGCCCGACGCGGTTGGCGGGAGGCTCTAAGGTGGGACTGTCCGACAATCAGGGGTGGGCGTGCCAGCGATGAAACGGCAAAAAGAGGCGACGCAATGGCCATTACGGCCCTACTGCATCAGGTGCCTAACCAAAATCTCATGACCACCACAACCAAAAGTGGGAGCGGGCTTGCTCGCGAAGGCGCTGTGTCAGTCAACACTTTGAATAACTGATAGACCGCATTCGCGAGCAAGCCCGCTCCCACAGGGATAGTGGCCGACTTTCAGACTGCGCTTGCTGGGGACAGCGGTGTTGCAATCTCGGATGCCATCTCATGATCACCTCAATCAAATGTGGGAGCGGGCTTGCTCGCGAAGGCGATGCATCAGTCAACACTTTGGGTAACTGATAGACCGCATTCGCGAGCAAGCCCGCTCCCACAGGGGATGGTGGCCGGCTTTCAGACTGCGCTTGCTGGGGACAGCGGTTTTGCAATCTCGGATGCCATCTCATGACCACCACAACCAAAAGTGGGAGCGGGCTTGCTCGCGAAGGCGCTGTGTCAGTCAACACTTTGAATAACTGATAGACCGCATTCGCGAGCAAGCCCGCTCCCACAGGGGATGGTGGCTGGGCTTAAGACTGTGCTTGCAGGGGGAAGCCGTTGCGCAATCTTGTGATGATCGCCCTTCCCACGCCGACACTGGGTTTTTCCAGCAATCGGTAGCTGACGCTGGCTAGCAGCAGCGTTGCCAGCACGTAGCAGAGGAAGACGCCCGGGTTGAATTGCGCCTGAAGAACCGTCGCGTGCGCTGCCCACTCCAGAAAAAACGGGTGCATCAGATACACCGAATAACTGATCGTGCCCAGATACGTCAGGCTCTTGAAGTGACGGCGGAAAAACAAGGTCATAGCCAGCGCAAACGCCATCCCCGCCAGATAGCTGACCAGGTAGGCGTAGGGATTTTCGTTGTGCCCATAGTCGGCGTTGTAGGCCAACAGGCAAATCACCGGCAGCAATACCACGAACAACGCCAGCCAGACTGCGACGAATTGGCGAAGGGAAGCGGTGCCCGCACCGAGGCTGACATCTCGCCAGAGGCTGCCAAAAAACATGATCGACAGGCACAGCGGCAGCGCCACCGGGATCTTTTTCGCCAGATAGAACCGGGCTGCTGCAAAGATCAGTGCCACGATCAGCAAACCAATGGCCGCGCCAAATCGCACGCCGGCCTTGCGCAAAAGCCCCACGCTGAACAGCGCCGCGCAGGCCATGTAAAAGAACATCTCAATGATCAGCGTCCAGTAAACCCCAAACAGATCCGGGGTTTTCAGAAGCGCCTGAAACATCGTCATGTTAATCAGCACGGTCGAGACCGGCACCGGCGTCGACAAAAACCAATACGAACTCAACACCGCCAGCGCAATGGAAAACCAGTACGCCGGGTACAACCGGAATAACCGCGAAACGGCGAACGCCGCCAGCGCATGCCGACCTTCTTTCAGGCTGTAGGGAATGACCATTCCGCTGAGCAGAAAGAAGATCACCACGCCCACCTGTCCGAGGTTCACGTAGGTAAAGAAAAACGTGTCCTTGAGCGGCGTTCTTTCGATGAAGTGCGCAGCCACGACCAACAATGCCGCGATGCCTCGCAGGGCATCCAGATGCGTCAGACGATTGGACGTGGTCATGCGTTGTTCCCGTAAATGTGCGAGGCGCTACAAACTACCGACGGCCCCGACAACCTACAAGATTTAAGTCAACGCCTGGCGCACCTGCTTCTCCAGTTCGATTTTCAGACCGGGCTCCAGCTTCAACTGCCGCGCCAGTTCATCCAGATAGCTCTTCTCCATGAAGTTCTCTTCGTCCACCAGCATCACACTGGCGATGTACATCTCGGCGGCCATTTCCGGCGTACTCGCGGCGCGGGCGACGTCGGTGGGATCCAGAGGTTTGTTGAGTTCAGCATGCAGCCAGTGTTGCAGCTCCTGATCGTTGTCGAGTTTGGTGAATTCACCTTCGATCAACTGACGCTCGCGATCATCGATGTGGCCGTCAGCCTTGGCGGCGGCGACCAGTGCTTTGAGAATCGCCTGACTGTGTTGCTCGACTTGCGCCGCTGGCAGACGGTCGATCGTCTGCGGTTCAGTTTGTGGCGCGATGCCTTTCTGCGCGTTGTAGTTGCCGTAGGCCTTGTAAGCCAGCACACCCAGCGCCGCGAGGCCGCCATAAATCGCGACTTTGCCGCCGACCTTGCGCACTTTTTTGTTACCGAGCAGCAGGCCCATTGCGCCAGCCGCCAGCGCTCCGCCGCCCGCGCCTGACAACAGGCCGCCGAGGCCACCGGAGCCAGATGCGCCACCGAGCAAGCCGCCCAAGCCTCCACCGGAGGATTTGTTCTGCGAACCACCGGCCTTGTTCTGCAACAGATCCTGGCCGGACTTGAGTAGTTGATCGAGCAATCCACGGGTGTTCATGTTCCGCCTCCAAAACAGGGGTTATCCGGATCTATAAGGCCTCCAGCCTAGTTCGAAAGTGCCCGTGACCGGCCTGCGAGTGTGCTTCCAGATGTTGCTCGCTGCCCGCAGGCCTTCGTGAAAATAGATATACACTCAGATCCATCTATAAAAACCGCCCACCGGGTATTCCCGTCATGATGACCCTGCGTCAGATTCGTCACTTTATCGCTGTGGCCGAGACCGGCTCGATCTCCGCCGCCGCGCAAACCGCGTTCATTTCCCAGTCGACCCTGACGTTAGCGATCCAGCAACTGGAAGAAGAAATCGGTGTCAGCCTGTTCAGCCGTCACGCCAAAGGCATGACGCTTACGCACCAAGGTCATCAATTCCTACGTCAGGCGCACCTGATTCTTGCGACTGTGGACAACGCCAAACGCAGCCTGCAACAGAGCACCGACCAAGTTGCCGGGCAGTTGATCGTCGGCGTGACCAGTCTGGTCGCCGGTTATTACCTCGCGGATCTGCTCACCCGTTTTCAGCGCGCCTATCCCAACGTCGAGATCCGCGTGATGGAAGACGAGCGCCCGTATATCGAACATTTGCTGGTCAGCGGCGAGATCGATGTCGGCGTGTTGATCCTCTCCAACCTCGAAGATCGCCACGCCTTGCAGACCGAAGTGTTGACTCACTCGCCGCACCGTTTGTGGCTCCCGGCCCAGCATCCACTGCTCGAACACGACAGCATCAACCTCGCCGATGTCGCCCGCGAGCCGTTGATTCAACTCAACGTCGATGAAATGGATCGTAATGCCCAACGCCTATGGCGCGGCGCCGGCCTGCAACCAAAAATCACCCTGAGAACCGCATCGACGGAGGCTGTGCGAAGTCTGGTCGCCGCCGGTTTGGGCGTATCGATCCAGCCAGACATGACCTATCGCCCTTGGTCACTCGAAGGCGACATCATCGAAGCAAGACCGATTGCCGACTTGAATCAAACCCTTGACGTCGGCTTGGCCTGGCGCCGTGGCACCGCGCGCCCCGCTCTCGTCGATCCATTTCTCACTGTGGCCCGCGAACAGCCCCACGGTGGGCGCAAGCCATCTATTTAATCGAATGCTGCCTTCAGTATTTAGAATTTGTCGACCTCGGAGCCGCGCACTAGTCTTGCTGCATCTATAAGACGGTCGGCTCCCGATATCAGGGAGCAACAATGGCCACACAAGAAAAGAGAACGCGGAAAATGGCTGGCGCGCAAACCCCAATGTGTACCGCGTTGTTGATCGATGGCGAATTGGTCGCCGGGGAAGGTTTTGTCGAGCCGATTCTCAATCCGGCCACCGGTGAAATCCTCACCCACATCGCCGAGGCCAGCACCGAGCAAGTCGAAGCCGCCATCCTCGCCGCCCACCGCGCCTTCGCCGAATGGTCGCGCACCACGCCGCAGCAACGTTCGAATCTGTTGCTCGACATCGCCAACGCCGTCGAAAAACACGCCGACCACCTCGCCCGCCTCGAATCGCTGAACTGCGGCAAGCCGTTGCACCTGGCACGTCAGGATGATTTGACCGCGACCGTCGATGTGTTCCGTTTCTTCGCCGGCGCCGTGCGTTGCCAGACCGGTCAGCTCAGCGGCGAATACCTGCCGGGCTACACCAGCATGGTGCGCCGCGATCCGATTGGCGTGGTCGCCTCGATTGCGCCGTGGAATTACCCGATCATGATGGCCGCGTGGAAAATCGCCCCGGCCCTCGCCGCCGGCAACACGCTGGTGTTCAAACCCTCCGAACACACACCGCTGTCGATCCTCGCCCTGGCGCCAGCGCTGGCCGAAATCCTCCCGCGCGGGGTGATCAACATCATCTGCGGTGGCGGCGAAGGCGTCGGCAGCCATTTGGTCGGCCACGCGAAAGTGCGCATGGTCTCGCTGACCGGCGATATCGTCACCGGGCAGAAAATCCTCCAGGCCGCCGCGAAAACCCTGAAACGCACGCACCTCGAACTCGGCGGCAAAGCCCCGGTGATCGTCTGCAACGACGCCGACATTCAGGCTGTGGTCGAAGGCGTGCGCACTTATGGTTACTACAACGCCGGCCAAGACTGCACCGCCGCCTGCCGGATCTACGCGCAGGCCGGGATTCACGACAAATTGGTCGCCGAACTTGGCGCCGCCGTCAGCAGCCTGCGCTTCGCCGGCAAACGTGATGCAGACAACGAGATTGGCCCGCTGATCAGCACCCGCCAGCGCGACCGCGTCGCCAGTTTCGTCGAACGCGCCCTCGGTCAGCCGCACATCGAACGCGTGACCGGTGCAGCGGTGCATTCCGGCGCCGGTTTCTACTATCAACCGACCCTACTCGCCGGTTGCAAACAGACTGACGAAATCGTCCAGCGCGAAGTATTCGGCCCGGTGGTCACCGTGACTCGCTTCGACGAGCTCGCGCAGGCCGTCGACTGGGCCAACGACTCCGAATACGGCCTCGCCTCGTCGGTGTGGACACAGAATCTGGACAAAGCGATGCAGGTCGCCGCGCGCTTGCAGTACGGCTGCACGTGGATCAATAGCCATTTCATGCTCGTCAGTGAGATGCCCCACGGCGGGCTGAAACGCTCCGGTTACGGCAAAGACTTATCCAGTGATTCGCTGCAGGACTACAGCGTAGTGCGGCACATTATGGCCCGCCACGGCCAGCATCTCTGACTACGCTAATAACAAGCCGCCAACGGCATGCTTCACCGCGTTCACAACTGCCCCGACCATAATTTAAAGAAGAGGGTTCAACCATGTTCGTGCACAAGACCGCACTGCTCAGTGCAATCACCACGGCCCTGCTGGCCAGCGCCAGCCTGCAAGCCGCCGAGCCGTTGAAGGCCGTCGGCGCCGGCGAAGGTCAGCTGGATATCGTTGCGTGGCCGGGTTACATCGAACGTGGCGAGAGCGACAAGGCCTACGACTGGGTGACCGGTTTCGAGCAGGAAACCGGCTGCAAGGTCAACGTGAAGACAGCGGCCACCTCGGACGAAATGGTCAGCCTGATGGCCAAGGGCGGTTACGACCTGGTCACCGCGTCGGGCGATGCGTCGCTGCGATTGATCGTCGGCAAGCGTGTGCAACCAATCAACACTGCGTTGATCCCGAACTGGAACACCCTCGATCCGCGCCTCAAAGACGCGCCGTGGTACGTGGTCAACAACCAGACTTACGGCACCCCGTACCAGTGGGGCCCGAACGTGTTGATGTACAACACCAACGTGTTCAAGACCGCGCCGACCAGTTGGAACGTGGTGTTCGCCGCGCAGGATCTTCCCGACGGCAAGCCGAACAAGGGCCGCGTGCAGGCCTATGACGGCCCGATCTATATCGCCGATGCGGCGCTTTATTTGAAGTCGACGAAGCCAGAACTGGGCATCAAAGACCCGTATCAACTCACCGAAGATCAATACAAAGCCGTGCTCGATCTGTTGCGCGCGCAGCAGCCGCTGATCCACCGCTACTGGCATGACACCACGGTGCAGATGAGCGACTTCAAAAACGAAGGCGTGGTGGCATCGAGTGCCTGGCCGTATCAGGTCAACGGTTTGATGAACGAGAAGCAGCCGATCGCGTCGACCATTCCGAAAGAAGGCGCCACGGGTTGGGCTGATACCACCATGTTGCACGCAGAGGCCAAGCACCCGAACTGCGCGTACAAGTGGATGGACTGGTCGCTGAAACCGAAAGTCCAGGGTGATGTGGCGGCATGGTTTGGTTCGTTGCCAGCCGTTCCGGCGGCGTGCAAGGAGAGTGAGTTGCTTGGCGCTGAAGGTTGCAAGACCAACGGTTTCGACCAGTTCGACAAGATCGCCTTCTGGAAAACCCCGCAGGCTGAAGGTGGCAAGTTTGTGCCGTATAGCCGCTGGACGCAGGACTACATCGCGATAATGGGCGGCCGTTAGCTCTCGACAACGACGCGGTCTGCTCCCTTTCCCCCCTCGCCCCCTTGGGGGAGAGGGCTGGGGTGAGGGGGTAGCTTTTGACTTTGCTCTTGATCTCAGAGCAATGGCCGAAACCGCCACCCTCACCCCCCGCCCTCTCCCGGAGGGAGAGGGAGCTAAAAGCAATCTCAGCGCCCTGCACACCTACTGTAGGAGCTGCCGCAGGCTGCGATCTTTTCGACGCACACACGACTTTTTTGAAAGCCCGCTTTACCGGAGCACCGCACCATGACGCTTGCAGTCCAGTTCACCAACGTTTCCCGGCAGTTCGGCGACGTAAAAGCCGTTGACCGGGTTTCCATCGATATCGAGGACGGCGAGTTCTTTTCCATGCTCGGCCCTTCCGGCTCGGGCAAAACCACCTGCCTGCGCCTGATCGCCGGGTTCGAACAACCGAGTGCCGGTTCGATCCGCATTCACGGCGCTGAAGCAGCCGGTCTGCCGCCGTATCAACGCGACGTCAACACGGTGTTTCAGGATTACGCGCTGTTCCCGCACATGAACGTCCTCGACAACGTCGCCTACGGTTTGAAGGTCAAAGGCGTCGGCAAAAACGAGCGGCACAAACGCGCCGAAGAAGCCTTGGACATGGTCGCCCTCGGCGGTTACGGCGCACGTAAACCGGTGCAGTTATCCGGCGGTCAGCGCCAGCGCGTAGCCCTCGCCCGCGCCTTGGTCAATCGCCCGCGCGTGCTGTTGCTGGATGAGCCGTTGGGCGCGCTCGATCTGAAACTGCGCGAACAAATGCAAAGCGAATTGAAGAAGCTGCAACGCCAGCTCGGCATCACTTTCATCTTCGTCACCCACGATCAAACCGAAGCGCTGTCGATGTCCGACCGCGTCGCCGTGTTCAACAAGGGCCGCATCGAACAGGTCGACACGCCGCGCAATCTGTACATGAAACCGACCACCACATTTGTCGCTGAATTCGTCGGCACTTCGAACGTGATTCGTGGCGATCTGGCCCGTGAAATAAGCGGTCATCCGCAGCCATTTTCGATCCGCCCCGAACACGTGCGTTTCGCCGAAGGCCCGCTGGCCAGTCACGAAATCGAAGTCAGCGGCCTGCTCCACGACATCCAGTACCAGGGCAGCGCCACGCGCTATGAATTGAAGCTGGAAAACGGCCAGACCCTGAGCATCAGCCACGCCAACAATCAGTGGATCGACAGCAGCGCACAACACCAGACCGGCCAGCGCCTGAGCGCGCGTTGGGCGCGGGAAGCGATGATTCCGCTGCATGACACCGTGGCGAGCGGGGTTTGATATGAGCACGCTCGCGATGACTGCATCGCCGCCGTTGCGCCGGTTTTCCAACCTGCTCTACCGCAAGCCGAACCTGTATCTGTCGATGCTGCTGGTGCCGCCGCTGCTGTGGTTTGGCGCGATTTATCTCGGCTCGCTGCTGGTGCTGTTGTGGCAGGGTTTCTACACCTTCGACGACTTCACCATGGCGGTCACGCCTGACCTGACCCTGGCGAATTTCGCCGCGCTGTTTCAGCCATCGAACTTCGACATCATCCTGCGCACGCTGAGCATGGCCATCGTCGTGTCGATCGCCAGCGCCATCGTCGCGTTCCCGATTGCCTACTACATGGCGCGCTACACCACCGGCAAGACCAAGGCGTTTTTCTACATCGCGGTGATGATGCCGATGTGGGCCAGTTACATCGTCAAGGCCTATGCGTGGACGTTGCTGCTGGCCAAGGGCGGCGTGGCGCAGTGGTTTGTGCAGCACTTGGGATTAGAGCCGGTTTTGCAGTTCATCTTGGGGATTCCCGGGGTGGGCGGCAGCACCTTGTCGACCTCGCATCTGGGGCGATTCATGGTGTTTGTTTATATCTGGCTGCCGTTCATGATCCTGCCGATTCAGGCGTCGCTGGAACGTCTGCCGCCGTCGCTGCTGCAGGCCTCCGCTGACCTTGGTGCGAAGCCGCGTCAGACCTTTATGCAGGTGATTTTGCCGCTGTCGATTCCGGGCATTGCCGCCGGTTCGATCTTCACGTTTTCGCTGACCTTGGGCGACTTCATCGTGCCGCAACTGGTCGGGCCGCCGGGGTATTTCGTCGGCAGCATGGTGTACGCGCAGCAAGGTGCGATCGGCAATATGCCAATGGCGGCGGCGTTCACGCTGGTGCCGATTGTGTTGATCGCGGTTTACCTGTCCATCGTCAAACGACTGGGGGCTTTCGATGCGCTCTGATTCTTCATCACAAGGGCATGCCTCTCTAGGCCTGAAAATCGCAGCGTGGGGCGGGTTGGTGTTTTTGCACTTTCCGATCCTGATCATCTTCCTGTACGCCTTCAACACCGAGGAAGCCGCGTTCAGCTTTCCGCCGAAGGGCTTCACGCTGCACTGGTTCAGCGTGGCGTTTTCGCGGCCGGATGTTCTGGAGTCGATCAAGCTCTCACTGCAGATCGCAGCCATCGCCACGTTGATTGCGATGGTGCTCGGCACGCTCGCATCGGCAGCGTTGTATCGGCGGGATTTCTTCGGCAAACAGGGCATTTCGCTGATGCTGATCTTGCCGATTGCGTTGCCGGGGATCATCACCGGGATCGCGCTGCTGGCGACTTTCAAGACGCTGGGGATCGAGCCGGGGATGTTCACCATCATCGTCGGCCACGCGACCTTCTGCGTGGTGATCGTCTACAACAACGTCATCGCCCGCCTGCGCCGCACTTCGCACAGTTTGATCGAGGCCTCGATGGACCTCGGCGCCGATGGCTGGCAGACCTTTCGCTACATCATCCTGCCGAACCTTGGCTCGGCTTTACTGGCGGGCGGCATGTTGGCATTTGCGCTGTCGTTTGACGAAATCATCGTCACCACATTTACCGCCGGACATGAGCGCACGTTGCCATTGTGGCTGCTCAATCAGTTGAGTCGCCCTCGGGATGTGCCGGTGACCAACGTCGTCGCGATGCTGGTGATGATGGTGACGATGCTGCCGATCCTCGGCGCGTACTACCTGACACGGGGTGGCGAAAGCGTCGCCGGCAGCGGCGGTAAATAACCGAATAACCACAAACCCAACCGCGTGTAGGAGCTGCCGATGGTTGCGATCTTTTGATCTTGATCTTCAAAGCAACATCAAAAGATCGCAGCCTTCGGCAGCTCCTACAGGGGTTCGGTTTCGGCAGAACAATAAAGAGGACAACAGACATGCAAACCAAACTCTTGATCAACGGCCAACTGGTCAACGGCGAAGGCCCGGCGCAACCGGTGCTCAATCCTTCGCGTGGCGAAGTCCTGGTAGAAATCAACGAAGCCACTGAAGCCCAGGTCGATGCCGCCGTACGCGCCGCCGACAACGCCTTCGCCGACTGGTCGCAAACCGCGCCGAAAGACCGCTCGCTGCTGCTGCTCAAACTCGCCGACGCTATCGAAGCCCACGGCGAAGAGCTGGCCAAACTCGAATCCGATAACTGCGGCAAACCCTACAACGCCGCGCTCAACGACGAGATTCCGGCGATTGCCGATGTGTTCCGTTTCTTCGCCGGCGCCAGCCGTTGCATGAGCGGTTCGGCCGGTGGCGAATACCTGCCCGGCCACACCTCGATGATCCGTCGCGACCCGGTCGGCGTCATTGCCTCCATTGCGCCGTGGAACTACCCGCTGATGATGGTCGCCTGGAAAATCGCCCCGGCGCTGGCCGCCGGTAATACCGTGGTGCTCAAGCCGTCGGAACAAACCCCGCTGACCGCGTTGCGCCTGGCCGAACTGGCGTCGGAAATCTTCCCGGCCGGTGTACTCAATCTGGTGTTTGGTCGTGGGCCTACCGTTGGTAGTCCGTTGGTTACCCATCCGAAAGTGCGCATGGTTTCGCTGACCGGCTCCATCGCTACGGGCGCCAATATCATTTCCAGCACCGCCGACAGCGTTAAACGCATGCACATGGAACTCGGCGGCAAGGCGCCAGTGATCATCTTCGACGACGCCGATATCGATGCGGCGGTGGAAGGCATTCGCACGTTTGGTTTCTACAACGCCGGGCAGGATTGCACGGCCGCCTGCCGGATCTATGCGCAGCAAGGCATCTACGACAAGTTTGTCGAGAAGCTCGGCGCGGCGGTCAGCAGCATCAAGTACGGCTTGCAGGATGATCCGTCGACTGAACTGGGGCCGTTGATCACTGCACAGCATCGCGACCGTGTTGCCGGGTTTGTCGAGCGTGCTGTGGCGCAGTCGCACATTCGTTTGATCACTGGTGGCAAGGCTGTCGAAGGCAATGGTTTCTTCTTCGAGCCGACCGTGTTGGCCGATGCGCAGCAGGACGACGAGATCGTTCGCCGCGAAGTCTTTGGCCCGGTGGTCTCGGTGACCAAATTCACCGATGAAGCGCAGGCGCTGGAATGGGCCAACGATTCGGACTACGGCCTCGCCTCCTCGGTGTGGACAGCGGATGTAGGACGCGCGCATCGCATCTCGGCGCGCTTGCAGTACGGCTGCACGTGGGTGAACACGCACTTCATGCTCGTCAGCGAAATGCCCCATGGCGGTCAGAAATTGTCCGGTTACGGGAAGGACATGTCCATGTATGGGCTGGAGGACTACACCACGGTTCGGCATGTGATGTTCAAGCACTAAAGATCAAAAGCTTCGCGAGCAAGCCCGCTCCCACAGGGGAATGCATTCCAAATGTGGGAGCGGGCTTGCTCGCGAAGGCGTCACCCCGGTTTCAGGAAGGAAACCGGCAATTACGCACCACCAGGAAACCAAAACAACAACTACCGACCCGGGCGGCGCCCACAAAGCCCCGCCACGGCCTCGGCCATCCGAAATCTGCCGATTTCACGGAGCAAAACACACATGAGTTCCTCACCCGATCTCGCCACAGCCGTTGCCGACAGCGATGCCGAGCAACTGCGCAAACTGGGCTACACCTCGAACTTCAACCGCAGCATGAGCCTGTGGGAAAACTTCGCCTTGGGCTTCACTTATCTGTCACCGGTCGTAGGGGTTTATACCCTCTTCGGCCTGTGCCTTGCCGCTGGCGGCCCACCGATGTTCTGGGCCTACTTGCTGGTTGGTTGCGGCCAATTGCTGGTGTGCCTGATCTTCGGCGAAGTGGTTTCGCAGTTCCCGATCTCCGGCGGCGTTTACCCTTGGGCACGCCGATTGGTCGGTAAAAAATGGGCATGGATGGTCGGCTGGATTTACTCCATCGCCCTATGCGTGACCATCGCTGCCGTTGCGGTCGGCGCTGGCCCGTACCTGGCCGCCATGCTCGGTTTCGAGCCAAGCAACAACACCAACATCGTCATCGCCCTGGTGCTGACCCTGTTCGCCACACTGGTCAACCTCAGCGGCACCAAAGTGCTGGCGCGCATCGCCATGTTCGGTTTCCTCTGCGAACTGGTCGGCGCGGTGATCGTCGGTGTTTACTTGTTGGTGTTCGAACGCCATCAACCGCTCAGCGTGCTGTTCAACACCTTCGACATCAGCGTCGACGGCTCGTACTTGCCGGCGTTCCTCACCGCATCGCTGGCGGGGATGTTCCTCTACTACGGTTTCGAGGCCTGCGGCGACGTCGCCGAAGAAACCCCGAACCCGAGCGCGAAAATCCCGGTGGCCATGCGCATGACCATCTACATCGGCGGCATCGCGGCGATGTTCGCCTGCCTGGCGCTGATCCTCGCCGTGCCGGACATGCAAGCGGTGATCAACGGCACCGACAAAGACCCGGTCACCACCATCCTCAACAATGCCTTCGGCCCGGTCGGTTCGAAAGTAGTGATGGGCGTGGTGATGATTTCCTTCATCTCCTGCGTCATCAGCCTACAAGCAGCGGCGAGCCGTCTGCTGTACTCCTACGCTCGCGATGAAATGGTCATCGGCAGCCGACTGCTGAAAAAGATTTCTCCTACAACCCAAGTACCGGTTGCCGCACTGTTCGTATCCGGCGTCCTGCCGGCCCTGATCATCGCCCTCGGTTTCTTCCTGCAAGACGCCGTGGCCACCATCGTCAGCTTCGCCGCCATCGGCATCTACCTCGCGTTCCAGATGATCGTGCTGGCCGCGCTGTACGCCCGCAGCAAAGGCTGGAAACCGAGCGGCAAATTTACCCTCGGCGCATGGGGCTGGCCGGTGAACATCGGCGCGCTGGTGTACGGCGTTGGCGCAATCATCAACATGGCCTGGCCACGTACGCCGGATGCGGCGTGGTATGTGAACTATGCGATGGTGTTGAGCACAGCGATCGTGATTGGCTTGGGGCTGGTTTATATGTGGATTGGCAAACCGTATGACCATGGCAAGGCGCCGGCTGGGGATGCGTGGAAGGTGAGTCGCTAAGAGCGTTTGATCCCGGCACCGACAAGGTGCCGGGGTTCAGGCAAGCCGTGAAACGTCATCAAAAAGAGAGCTCCGCCTGATCGTGCTTCAACAGGGAAATACGGTCGAACAGTTTGATTTTTTCATTGGCTTTTTGCTTGGCGTGATCGGACATGAATGCAATCAATTCTTCGAGCTGACTGACGTCTCCGACCACTTTGAACTCCTTTTCCTTGTTGACGAAAACAAGCGACTTCTTCTTTCTCGACAACAGTTCAATGACGTTATTGAGCGTACCGGTGCTCTTTGCGTCCCAGATCATCAAACCGTAGTCAGCTGCCTCGGCCATGACAACGTCTTTCTCGGTGAAGAAGGCTCTCGACCCCTTGGAATGCTTGGAGTCGACTGTTCTGGCGGGCCACTGTCCAAGGTTATTCCTCGGAGCAGAACCGCTGCAGAACACTGTGGTTTTGGATCGTTTGAGACTCAGCAGGTACTCCTGAATGGAGGTATCGGCGCCACCTGCATCCCCAACCACCACCTCAAAATCTGACGCGACGATATTTTTGATGCGCTCTTTAACCTTCGGATCAAGGTTCTTGATGTTGATAGAGCCAGCAATAAATACAGTGGTCATTGAGTTCACTTCCAAGTTAGCGCTGCGACGTAAATTTTCCCTACTTTCGGATATTTACGCAGAACAGCGCAGGCCGCGTCCATCGACGCTCCGCTATCAAACAAATCATCTACAACCAAAACATTCCAGCGCCCATCGGTGGTGATTTCATCATTGACGCTGAAACTGTCTCCAATCGCGGCAACCTTTTCGGCTTTGGAATGTAAATCCTTGAGCGACTTTCCCGTGGCAGCTTTTCGAAGCAAATCCGAGAAAACCGGCCGACCGATAATTCGTCCCAACGCCAAGGCAACCTCAGTTACCGGTTGTCGCTGACGAATATTTGAAGCAGGCATAGGCACTACAAACCCGACCTGATCCAGTTTTGGGAACACATTTGTCGCTACTGCCTGAGCAAGTGGGCTGACCTGAGTCCAGTCCTTCTGGTATTTGAGCTGGTAGGTCGCCTCGCCAATCTCAGTGCGCTGATTATCGAAGCATGGGTGTCCGCGGTCATCGTTGCCAAGAAAGGTACTACTTACCATGTGTTTGTCCAGCACCCAGCCCTGATCCCAAGGGCCGTTGATCTGCTTGAGAGACACCTTCATTGAAATCTCCTTTATTCGTAACAATCCTTTGAGCCCTGAAACCAAGGGCCGAGCATCTGCAGCGATGCGCAAGATTCAAACAAATAACGGAAAAAACAGCTGTTAGGGGTGAACTCGCTGGCGCCAACGCAAAAACAGGCATTTCCTACAGAGACGACCCTTAGAGATGGATCCCTTTTCCTACAGAAGGTATCGACAGAGCCGACTTGGTGTCATACATGATCAACAGTTAGGCTTCTTCTCACCAGTCAACGGCCCGAATGAAAAAACCTGTGGCGAGGGAGCTTGCTCCCGCTTGGTCGCATAGCGGCCCCTCTTGAAAAAGCAGGGTACTGCTGCGCGGTTCAGCGGGAGCAAGCTCCCTCGCCACAGGGCTACTCGCAGGTTGATTGATCTGGCCACCGTAAAAGCCAAATGGCTTTCACGGTGCCCACCCCAGCGTTAAAACCGCGAAACACTCCGCATCGCATCCACCAGATACCGCATCGCGATCCGGTCACTTTCCGAAAGCTCGCGATAGCGCTCCACCAGTTTCAGTTCCTCAGAGCTCAACCGGCGCCTTCTGCGCCCGCTGCCCAGGCAGGGGAAGATGCCCAGCATGTCGGTGATGCCTTGTATTTTTGCCATGGACGATGTCCTTCTCTAGTACTGCAAAGAATTGCTTAAACACCACATCGCCCTGCCCCTTACAGCAGCGCCGTGTGCCCTGCCGGCCAAATGGATCGCGCCGGCCATGCCCATAGAATAGAAATAAATTCGCCGCTGAAAAGCGGTTTTTAGAGTAATTAGTCAAGAAAAGCAGATATGCCGTGTAAATCAGAACGTCCTGTCAGATTTTTAACCGACATGTCTTGTTTCATTGACACACTGGCGCAGTGAATCAACGAATTTTGCATTGCGAGCGAACCGTTTAAGCTAGCCGGCATCTGTTTATAGTCCGTTGCGTTTGGCCGAAGGCTTGTCCGAACCGTTATTTCTGATCCAGCACGTGCCAGGAACGGCGCGGGATTGCACACGACAGGTTGTATTTATGCACCGCAGGAATTTGCTCAAAGCGTCCATGGCCATTGCGGCTTACACCGGTCTTTCGGCCACCGGCCTGCTGGCGACCCGCGCATGGGCGGCCAGTGGTGGCGCCGCTGATGGCGAGGCGCAGGCGTTTGACTTCGAAGCGCTGAAGCGCCAGGCCAAGCAACTGGCTGGCAGTGCCTATCAGGACACTAAACAGGTGCTGCCGCCGACGCTGGCGACCATGACGCCGCAGAATTTCAACGCGATCCGCTACGACGGTAATCATTCGTTGTGGAAGGAAAACAAGGGCCAGCTCGACGTGCAGTTCTTCCACGTCGGCATGGGTTTCCGCCAGCCGGTGCGCATGTACAGCGTCGATCCGAAGACCCGTACCGCGCGCGAGGTGCATTTCCGCCCGGCGCTGTTCAACTACGAGAACACCTCGGTCGACACCCAGCAGCTCAAGGGCGATCTGGGTTTTGCCGGCTTCAAGCTTTTCAAGGCACCAGAACTGGATCGCCATGACGTGGTGTCGTTCCTCGGCGCCAGTTATTTCCGTGCGGTGGACGCGACTGGCCAATATGGCCTCTCCGCGCGTGGTCTGGCGATCGACACTTACGCCAAAAAACGCGAAGAATTCCCTGATTTCACCAAATTCTGGTTCGAGACCCCGGATCAGAACGCCACGCGTTTTGTGGTCTATGCCCTGCTCGACTCGCCGAGTGCGACCGGTGCTTACCGCTTCGACATCGATTGCCAGGCCGAGCGCGTGGTGATGGAGATCGACGCACACATCAATGCGCGCACCGCCATCGAGCAACTGGGCATCTCGCCGATGACCAGCATGTTCAGCTGCGGCAACCACGAACGGCGCATGTGCGACACCATTCACCCGCAAATCCACGACTCGGATCGCCTGGCGATGTGGCGCGGCAACGGCGAGTGGATCTGCCGTCCGCTGAACAACCCGGCGACTCTGCAATTCAACGCGTTTGCCGATACCGATCCGAAAGGTTTCGGCCTGGTGCAGACCGACCATGAGTTCGCCAACTATCAGGACACCGTCGACTGGTACAGCAAGCGTCCGAGCCTGTGGGTCGAACCCACCACCGCGTGGGGCGAGGGCTCTATCGATCTGCTGGAAATTCCTACGACTGGCGAGACGCTCGATAACATCGTGGCGTTCTGGACACCGAAGAAACCGGTGGCTGCCGGTGATTCGCTGAACTATGGCTACAAGCTCTACTGGAGCGCTCTGCCGCCGGTGAGCACGCCGTTGGCGCGGGTGCAGGCGACTCGTTCCGGAATGGGCGGTTTTGTTGAGGGTTGGGCACCGGGCGAGCATTACCCGCCGGTGTGGGCACGTCGTTTTGCTGTGGACTTTACTGGCGGCGGTCTGGATCGATTGCCGCAGGGCACCGGGATTGAGCCGGTGGTGACGTGTTCGAATGGCAAGGTGCAGGATTTCAGCGTGCTGGTGCTGGATGACATCAAGGGTTACCGGATTCTGTTTGACTGGTACCCGACCAGTGACAGCGTTGAGCCGGTGGAGCTGCGGTTGTTTATCCGCACCAACGATCGCACGTTGAGCGAGACGTGGTTGTACCAGTACTTCCCGCCGGCGCCGGATAAGCGCAAATACCCTTGATGTTTCTTTAGCGTCTGATTGGGCCTCATCGCGAGCAGGCTCACTCCTACATTTAATCTGCAACGAACACACATTCTGTGTACGGCAGAATCCCTGTAGGAGTGAGCCTGCTCGCGATAGCATCCGCCCAGGCAGTACAAAAACACCCACCAAAAACAAAGCCCCGGCCATCACTGCCCGGGGCTTTTTGCTTCGTCGCTAATTAATCAATCGCGCAAATCAGACTCATGAATCGGCTGATCACGGTGCGTCGCACGCTGATACTGCGCCGGCCACACCGCTTTGCGTCCACCCAGATCATCGTCGGCATGCAGCGGCCAGTACGGATCACGCAGCAGCTCGCGGGCGAGGAAGATGATGTCGGCCTGACAGGTGCGCAGAATGTGCTCAGCCTGCGCCGGCTCGGTAATCATTCCCACAGTGCCGGTGGCGATGCCTGACTCTTTGCGTACGCGCTCGGCGAAACGCGTCTGATAACCCGGCCCCACCGGAATCTCAGCGTTGGCTGCGGTTCCGCCCGAAGAGACGTCGATCAGATCGGCGCCAAGGGTGTGCAGGCGTCGCGCCAGTTCCACGGTTTCATCCGGATTCCAGCCGTCCTCCACCCAGTCGGTGGCCGATACGCGGACAAACAACGGCAACTCTTCCGGCCAAACCGCCCTCACCGCCTCCGTCACTTGCAACACCAGACGAATACGATTTTCAAACGAACCACCGTATTGATCGCGGCGCTGATTGCTCAGCGGCGAGAGAAACTGATGCAGCAGATACCCATGCGCCGCATGCACCTCAACCACACTGAAACCGGCCTTGAGCGCGCGTTTGGCGGCATCGACAAACGCCTGAATGACGTCGGCAATCTGCCCTTCATCCAGCTGTTTCGGTTGCGTGTGTTGCGGGTCAAAAGCAATCGGCGAGGGCCCGATCGGAGTCCAGCCGCCGTCATCGGGTTTAACGCTGCCATGCTTGCCGAGCCACGGCCGATGGGTGCTGGCCTTGCGCCCGGCGTGGGCCAGTTGAATGCCGGCGACCGCGCCTTGGGAGGTAATGAAGCGGGTGATGCGTTGCAGTGGTTCGATCTGTTCGTCGTTCCATAGGCCAAGGTCTTCGGCGGTGATCCGCCCGTCGGCAGTGACCGCCGTGGCTTCGGTAAATACCAGACCGGCGCCGCCCACCGCGCGGCTGCCGAGGTGCACCAGGTGCCAGTCGTTGGCCAGGCCGTCGACGCTGGAGTACTGGCACATCGGCGAGACGGCGATGCGGTTCGGAAGGGTCAGTTGGCGAAGGGTAAAGGGTTCAAGCAGCAGACTCATGGGGCACCTCTCAAATCAGTGGGCAGGCTCCAGGGTTCTGTTTGAATAGTCGACGAGTGACAGGAAAAAGGTGCAGCACCCGCCCCCGCGGGCAAAAAATTCGACAAGACGTCACAAGGCCAATCAAGCAGTGCTTAGAGCCTAGTCGACAACGGGAGGGAAAGGAGGGTTCAGAGTGATTCAGTGTGTGAAAGGATGCTTTCGCGAGCGAGCTCTGCTCCTACAGGATCAACACCATCTGTAGGAGCAAGGCTTGCCCGCGAAGGGCTTAACGCGGTTCGATATGGGCAATCATCAACTGAACGGTCTCATTACCCCGAAACTCGTTAACATCGAGCTTATAGGCGAGCTCAACCCACCTGATCGTCGGATTCGGCCAGATATCCCGGTCAATCCCAAACGCGATGCCATCCAGCTTCACCGAGCCACACTCGCTCTTCAGCACCACTTTCAAATGCCGCTCACCGACCACCCGCTGCTCAACCAACTGAAACACCCCATGAAACAGCGGCTCAGGAAAATGCTGCCCCCAAGGCCCGGCATGGCGCAGGGCGCGAGCCAGTTCGAGGTGGAATTCTTCCACCGCCAGCGTGCCGTCCGAGAGCATGCGCCCGGTCAGGTCTTCCTCGCGAAGTTGCCTACGCACTTCAGCGTCAAATGCCTCGGCGAACAGCGGAAAATTCTCTTGCGGCAAGGTCAGACCGGCGGCCATCGCGTGGCCACCGTACTTGGCGATCAGGGTCGGATGCTGCGCTGCAACAACGCTCAGCGCGTCACGAATATGGAAGCCCTGCACCGAACGCCCCGAGCCTTTGAGCAGGCCATCACCCGCATCAGCAAAGGCAATGGTCGGACGGAAATAACGTTCTTTCATGCGTGATGCGAGGATACCGATCACGCCTTGGTGCCACTCCGGATCGAACAGGCACAGACCAAACGGCATCGACTCCACCGGCAAATCCTTGAGCTGCGCCAACGCTTCACGCTGCATGCCCTGCTCGATGGATTTGCGATCCTGGTTCATGCCGTCCAGTTGCGCGGCCATTTCCTGGGCCTTGCTGGCGTCGGCAGTGAGCAGGCATTCGATGCCCAGACTCATGTCATCCAGACGCCCGGCAGCGTTCAGGCGCGGGCCGACGATAAAACCGAGATCGGTGGACGTGATGCGGGTGGCGTCACGCTTGGCCACTTCAAGGATCGCTTTGATCCCCGGCCGTGCGCGACCGGCGCGAATGCGTTCAAGGCCTTGATGCACCAGAATCCGGTTGTTGGCGTCCAGCGGCACCACGTCGGCAACGCTGCCCAGTGCCACCAGATCAAGCAGTTCACCGATGTTCGGCTGCGGCGTGTTCTCGTACCAGCCGAGGCTGCGCAAACGCGCGCGCAACGCCATCAACACATAGAAAATCACCCCGACGCCGGCCAGGGCCTTGCTCGGAAACTCGCAGCCCGGCTGGTTCGGATTGACCAGCGCATCGGCCTGCGGCAGCTCTTCGCCGGGCAAGTGGTGGTCGGTGATCAAGACCTTGAGGCCAGCCTTTTTTGCCGCCGCAACACCTTCGACGCTGGAAATACCGTTGTCGACGGTGACCAGCAAATGCGGTTCACGGGTGAGCGCGACTTCGACGATTTCCGGGGTCAGGCCGTAGCCATATTCAAAGCGGTTCGGCACCAGATAATCAACGTGCGCCGCACCGAGCAAGCGCAAGCCAAGCATGCCGACCGTGCTGGCCGTCGCGCCGTCCGCGTCGAAGTCGCCGACGATGAGGATGCGCTGGCGTTGCTCCAGCGCCGTCACCAGCAAGTCCACCGCCGCATCAATGCCCTTGAGCTGCTGAAACGGGATCAACCGTGCCAGGCTCTTGTCCAGCTCTGCCTCGGACTGCACGCCTCGCGCCGCGTACAGGCGGGTCAGCAGCGGCGGAATATCACCGAGAAAAGGCAAAGTTTCGGGCAGTAGGCGAGGTTCGATGCGCATGGGGTGACGGAGACTTCTCTTTAATACGTGGGATTAATCAGCTACAGGCGCGGGATCAGCCGCGCTCACCTTGTAGCCATTGCAACTGGACTTCGTGCTGACCACGGTCGTCGGTGACAAAGATCGTCCCTTCACTGATCATCACGTCCCACTTGATAACGCGGGGCATGTCCTTGGCCAGGGTTTCCAGCACTTCCTGCGGGACGGCGGCGATGTTGACGTTTTTCAGGTTCTTGATCGCCGGGATCACCTTGGTTTCCCAGACGCGCAGGCTGCCGTAGGCCAGCAGGCTGGTGCGCTCGGTGCGACGCGAGCACCAGGTCAGGCGATCGGCGTCTGGCTGGCCGACTTCGATCCAGTGCAGAACGCGATCGTCCAGGCTCTTTTCCCACAGCGCAGGTTCATCCACGTCTGACAGACCGCGACCAAACGACAACTGCTCGTTGTACCAGAGGGCGTAGGCCAGCAGCCGCACGGTCATGCGTTCTTCGGTTTCCGAAGGGTGACGGGCGATGGTCTGCTTGACGCTCTCGTAGACACTGCGGTCGAGGTCGGTGAGGTTCAGTTCAAATTTGTAGGTAGTGGACGGCTGGGCCATGAACGGGCTTCTTGATACGAGGAAAGGCGGCAAGTCTAACCGATGCGGTAGGCAATCATCGAATTGATGGCGATCAACCTGCGGCGTCTGACAGCCGGCTATGTTAAAACGCTGTATCCGCACAGCCTTGTCCTACAGGATTCAGCATGCCGTTTTCCAACAAGCCGCTCAGCGGCGTGAAAGTCATTGAATTGGGTACGTTGATTGCCGGGCCGTTTGCCTCGCGTATTTGCGGCGAGTTCGGCGCTGAAGTGATCAAGATCGAATCGCCGGATGGCGGTGATCCATTGCGCAAATGGCGAAAGATGTATGAAGGCACGTCCTTGTGGTGGTTCGTGCAGGCGCGCAACAAGAAGTCGCTGACGCTGAATCTGAAACACCCCGACGGTTTGGCGATTCTGAAAAAACTGCTCAGTGAAGCCGACATCCTCATCGAGAACTTTCGCCCCGGTGTGCTGGAAAAACTCGGCCTGAGTTGGGAAACCCTGCACGCGCTGAACCCGAAACTGGTGATGGTGCGCCTGTCCGGTTTCGGCCAGACCGGGCCGATGAAAGATCAGCCAGGCTTCGGCGCGGTTGGCGAATCCATGGGCGGTTTGCGCTATATCACCGGTTTTGAAGACCGCCCACCGGTGCGCACCGGGATTTCTATCGGCGATTCGATTGCCGCGCTGTGGGGCGTGATCGGTGCGCTGATGGCGCTGCGTCATCGCGAAGTCAATGGCGGGCTCGGCCAAGTGGTCGATGTGGCGTTGTACGAAGCTATTTTCGCGATGATGGAAAGCATGGTGCCGGAGTTCGACGTGTTCGGTTTTATCCGCGAGCGCACCGGCAACATCATGCCCGGCATCACACCTTCCTCGATCCACACCAGCGCCGACGGCAAGCACGTGCAGATCGGCGCCAATGGTGATGCGATCTTCAAGCGCTTCATGTTGATTATCGGCCGCGAAGATCTGGCTAATGACCCGATGCTGGCCAGCAACGACGGGCGCGACAGTCGCCGCGACGAGTTGTATGGCGTGATCGATCGCTGGGTCAATTCGCAGCCGCTGCAAACGGTGCTCGATCTGCTCAATCAGGCCGAAGTACCGGTCAGCCGTATTTTCAGCGCCGAAGACATGTTCAGCGACCCGCAATACCTCGCCCGGGAGATGTTCCTGTCCGCCAAGTTGCCGGACGGCAAGGACTTCAAGATGCCGGGCATCGTGCCGAAACTTTCCGAGACGCCAGGCAGTTCCGAATGGGTCGGGCCGACGCTGGGTGAACACAATGCGCAGGTGCTCGCCGACCTCGGTTACGACGCACAGCAGATCGCCCGATTGCGCGAAGACGGAGCCATTTAAGCTGAAAAACCTGCATCCCTCAGACGCCAACCGCGCTCACCAATGGTGGACGTGGCGTCTGTTCGGCCTGTTGTTTTTGCTGGCCTCGCCAACGTGGGCGCAGGCGAAGCCGACGTTGATCTGGTTGCTGCGCGATTTACCGCCGATGACGATCTTCGAAGGCCCGAAAAAGGGTCAGGGGGTGATTGATCATTTGATGCCGCAACTGATTGCCGGCATGCCGCAATACGAACACAAGATCATGCGCGTCAACCGTGCGCGTGGTTTGCAGATGCTTCACGAAAACCCTTTCGCTTGCGACCCTGCGCTGCTGTGGAACAAAGAGCGCGCGCAGTGGGTGGCGTATTCGATTCCGGCGATTCGCGCTGTAGCCAATGGCCTGGTGGTGCGTCAGAAAGATCGCGCGGTACTCGAACCGTATCTGGTGGACGGTGCGGTGGATTTTTCTGCGCTGCTGGCCAGTGGTGAGCGAAAAGTCGGCGTAGTTGCCGAACGCAGTTACGGCGAATACATCGACGGACTGTTGCGCCACGCCCCCAGCGGCGCATTGACCCCGCACTACGGCAATGATGCATTGAGCAATTTGCTGTCGATGCAGCGGCTGAACCGATTACAGGTGGTGCTCGGCTATTGGCCAGAGATCCGCTATCAGGCGAAACAGGCACAAATTCCGGAAGATGAGCTGGAGTTCTATTCGATTCGCGGCACCGAGAAATATCTCTCAGGCTATGTCGCTTGTTCCGACACCACGCAGGGCCGCCAGGCCATCAGCGAAATCAATCAACTGCTGCGCACCCTGCCCCACGAGCATTTGAATCAGCTCTACGCGGCGTGGCTGGATCCCGAACGACAAGCGGATTATCTGCAGCAAGCGCGGACATTTTTCGAGCAGCAAGCCGCGCAATAGGCAAACGCCAGACAAAAGAAACCCCGAGAAGTGGGGAGACGACTCGGGGTTAAACGTGGCCTACATAAAGACCAGTAGCAGCAAGCGACAAGCACCGGAGCACAATGCTTGATCCTGCTGTTACTGGGTCTGACTGACAGGGATGCAGGAAGGTTCCCACAAAAAATATTTCATCTTTACAGCGTCGGACGTTTATCCAGCGCTGCGTTGCGCAATGCCGCGATCACACAGGGTTCCAGCCGTCCTTCGGCAATCAGCACGTCACGGTGCAGGCCGTCGACGACATCGGTCAGCAAGCGTTTGTCGCTCAACTGCGCCTGATTGAATTCGCGTTCCACCACAATGGCGCCGTTGCTGTTCTTCAGGGTCACCAGGCATTCGCCATGGCTGCCGCGAGGGGTCAACGTCACTTGATACGGGCTCAGAGCCTCACCGAGCAATAGACTGATACTTTCCATCTCGATCTCCACTCAATAGTCCGAAAACACAGTGCCTGGGGCGTGTTCACAATAAATGACCACCGGCCCGAGAAGAAAGTTCTGCCTGCGATTGCTCCATCCCTGGAGCCTTACCGGTCTATGGAGCATGCACGGCGAAGATGACAGTAAAAATACCCCGCGTTTCAAGCCCCGACAGGCTGATGCAAAGCGCTGAGGTATTGATCAAGCAAACCGCGCATCAACACCGCCGAAACCGGCGTTTGCAGGCGTCCGAGCAGTTGCAGCTCATGCGCGTGCAGCAGCGTTTCAAGGTCGGTCAGCAGGCTCGGCGCCACGTTGCCCAGCAGAATCAATGCGCGTGATTGCTCCTGCCGGGTCAGATGATGGATCAACGCCAAGCCATCGCCGCCCTTGAGTTGCGGGTCGCAAATAGCGATATCGATGACGCCGCTTTGCTCCAGCGAACCCAAGGCCGAACCCAGCGACGGCGCGGTCAGTACGTTGTAGATGCCGATGGCGTTGAGCATCTGGTGCAACGCCATCAACTGGAACGGATTGTGTTCAAGGATCAGGACTTTGAGCGAGCGCATAGGCGACCTCTGAAACGGCGGGTGCGGACTCTCACCGCAGACACCGTTCACTCTAGGGCAGCCGTCCTCAGCCTCCCATCGGAAAAGGCCTCAGGGGTTATAGGACTTTTCCCAAACTCAGTGCAGACGTCGGCTCATGTCTGTCCAGCCACCGAGCAGTCCGCGCAGTTTTCCGTCGGCGCTGTAAAACGGCACCGTCCATTGGTAGATCTCCCGCGAGCCGTTTTTGAATTGCAGTTGGCGCCGGCAGAATCGCGTTTTGCGCGTCTGCAGCTGCGCCATGAATTCGTCGTGAAGCATGCGTGACGTGATCTTTGGCAGGGCATCAACCTCCATCAGCGAGCGTCCCTGAACCTGATCGAAACGAATGTCGAGCGCCTCCTCATAACTGCGATTGCACATGATCAAGCGGCCCAGCAGGTCGCGGACGAACACCGGATCGGGCATTGAATTGATCAACGCATGCTGAAACGCCAACTGGTCGCCGAGATCTTTTTCAGCTTCAGTGCGTTGCCTGATCGCCGCGCGTAATCGGCGATTCCAGACCAGCGACAACAGACCGAACGTGCCAATCACGGCCATCGCCCAACAGCCCCAACTGGCGATCCGCTGCCACACCGAGGGCACCGGCAGCGGTGAAACACCGTCGAGCCATTTGAGCCGAATCGCGCGCAACTCCTCCGGCGGAAAAGCCTCAAGCGCCTTGTTGAGGATGCTCAACAACTCCGGCTGGCCCTTACGCACCGCCAAGTGATCTGCCTCCCATTTTCCCTCAAGCAAATCGCCGACCCTGAGCAATCCGGAAGGGAACAACTGCGCGCCAATCTCGTTTTCAATCGTGGCATAAGCCTCACCGCTTTCGACCAACGCCCGTGCTTCGGCATAGGTTTTCACCGAGCGGATCTCAATGGCCGGATAGTCGCGGCGGATGATGCCTTCCAGCGCGTGCCGGGCCGGCAGCACCAGCACACGTTTGGCCAACTGCTCCAGCGACTGCACCTGTGGTTCGCCAACACGCCCGACAAACACCCAGCCCGCACCGCCAAAGGCATGGCTGAAATTGAGGAACACTTTGCGCTCATCGCTCATCGCCAGCGTGGTGCTGATGTCCGCTTCACCGCGCTCCAGCCGTTCGAGCAGGTGGTCGGTGGAGAAAGACTCTTGATGCACAAACTGCAAACCGGTCATCGCGCTGATACGCTTGAGCACATCACTGTTCAGGCCGTTCCAGTGCGCATGTTCATCCTGGAACAGGTACAGCGGATACTGCACGGACGCGACGATGACACGCGGATTGTCGCGGATCCATTGCTGCTCTTCTGTGTTCAGTTTGATGGGCTGAACCTTGCTGACTTCGCCGTCATGCTGCAGCAGTTGCGCTGCCACACTCCAGCGCATAAACCCCAGCATTACCAATAAAAACAGCCAGCACAGGGCCGGCTTCAAATCTCTGGAAAACCACATTGCCACTTCCTTCGTGATCAACTCACCCGTCCTTCGTGGGTGAAAACCCGAGCAGTGTGGCAGCAGAAACAAAAAAGCCCGTCAGGAGACGGGCTTCAAAATGTGACAGCTTTTACGGCTTACAGCGGCTTGCCGCGGTTGCCATGCTGGCTGACAAAGGCTTGCACGGCTTTCAGCTCGTTTGGCAGAACGGTGCAGCGCTCATTTCGCTCAAACAAATCAGAAAGATGTGCAGGTAGTTCGAGCGCTTTTCCTACACCGGCTTTCTCTACGGCTTCAGGGAATTTCACCGGGTGAGCGGTGCCCAGGATCACCATCGGGATATCCAGGCTGCGACGGCATTCACGCGCTGCTTTAACACCGATGGCGGTGTGCGGATCCAGCACTTCGCCAGTCTGCTCGTAGACTTCAGCGATGGTTTCGCAAGTCTGTGCGTCATCCACGGCCAGCGAATCGAACAGCTTGCGCGCTTCGGTCCAACGTTCTTGCTCGACGCTGAAACCGCCGCCCTGCTTGAACGAATCCATCAGACCGGCGATTGCTGCGCCGTTGCGACCGTGCAGGTCAAACAGCAGGCGTTCGAAGTTCGACGAGACCATGATGTCCATCGACGGCGACAGCGTGGCGTGCAAGGTGTCCTTGACGTACTGATTGCCGCTCATGAAGCGGTGCAGGATGTCGTTGCGGTTGGTGGCGACGATCAACTGGTTGATCGGCAGGCCCATGTTGCGCGCCAGGTAACCGGCAAAGATGTCGCCGAAGTTGCCGGTTGGCACCGAAAACGACACCGAACGCGCCGGGCCGCCCAACTGCAGTGCGGCGTGGAAGTAGTAAACGATCTGGGCCATGATCCGCGCCCAGTTGATCGAGTTCACCGCGACCAGACGCGTGCCTTTGAGGAAGCTCTGATCGGCGAAGCTCGCCTTGACCATTTCCTGGCAGTCATCGAAGTTGCCTTCGATGGCGATGTTGTGGATGTTCTCGCCGAAGATCGTGGTCATCTGGCGACGCTGCACTTCCGACACGCGCTTGTGCGGGTGCAGGATGAAGATGTCGACGTTTTCGCAGTGCTTGCAGCCTTCGATGGCGGCCGAACCGGTATCACCGGAGGTGGCGCCGACGATCACTACGCGCTCGCCGCGGTTTTCCAGCACATAGTCGAGCAAACGACCGAGCAGTTGCAGGGCGAAGTCCTTGAACGCCAGGGTCGGGCCGTGGAACAGCTCCAGCACCCATTCGTTGCCGTTCAGCTGACGCAGCGGCGCCACGGCGCTGTGGGCGAACACGCCGTAGGTTTCTTCAAGAATCTTTTTGAAATCGGCATCCGGAATGCTGCCGGTGACGAACGGGCGCATCACCCGGAAGGCCAGCTCGTGATACGGCAGGCCGGCCCAGGAGGCGATTTCTTCCTGGGTGAAACGTGGCAGGTTTTCCGGAACGTACAGACCGCCGTCGGTCGCCAGACCAGCCAGCAGGACGTCTTCGAAATTCAGGGCCGGTGCCTGGCCGCGGGTACTGATGTAACGCATGACTGACTCCAATGGAGAGTGTTCACAACAACGGCCCCGTTTACGGGGCCGGTGCAGGACAACGACTTAGTTCAAGTGCTCGACGCGGATCCGTACGACCGGACCATTCACGCCGGCCAGCGCTTCGAGGGCGGCGATGGCATCGTTGATGCGCTGCTCGACCACACGGTGGGTCAGCAGGATCATCGGCACCAGACCGTCGTGTTCCTCGACTTCCTTCTGCATGATCGACTCGATGTTGATGCCGCGCTCCGAGAGGATGCTCGCCACCTGAGCCAACACGCCCGGATGATCCTTGGCCTGAATGCGCAGGTAGTAGGCGCTTTCGCAGGCCTCGATCGGCAGGATCGGGTGAGCCGACAGCGAATCCGGCTGGAAGGCCAGGTGCGGTACGCGGTTTTCCGGATCGGAGGTCATGGCGCGAACCACGTCGACCAGATCGGCGATCACCGACGAAGCGGTTGGCTCCATGCCAGCGCCCGCGCCGTAGAACAGCGTCGAACCGGCGGCGTCACCGTTGACCATCACCGCGTTCATCACGCCGTTGACATTGGCGATCAGGCGATCGGCCGGAATCAGCGTCGGGTGCACGCGCAACTCGATGCCGGCAGCGGTGCTGCGCGCCACGCCGAGGTGCTTGATGCGATAGCCCAGCGCTTCAGCGTAGTTGACGTCAGCGGTGGTCAGCTTGGTGATGCCTTCGGTGTAAGCCTTGTCGAATTGCAGCGGAATGCCGAACGCGATGGAAGCCAGAATCGTCAGCTTGTGCGCGGCGTCGATGCCTTCAACGTCGAAGGTCGGATCGGCTTCGGCGTAACCCAGTGCCTGCGCTTCGGCCAACACGTCTTCGAAGGTACGACCCTTCTCGCGCATTTCGGTGAGGATGAAGTTACCGGTGCCGTTGATGATCCCGGCGACCCAGTTGATGCGGTTGGCGGACAGGCCTTCACGGATCGCCTTGATCACCGGAATGCCACCGGCCACGGCCGCTTCGAACGCCACGATCACGCCTTTCTCGCGAGCCTTGGCGAAAATTTCATTACCGTGAACGGCAATCAGAGCCTTGTTCGCGGTGACCACATGCTTGCCATTCTCGATGGCCTTGAGTACCAGCTCGCGGGCAACGGTATAGCCGCCCATCAGCTCTATAACGATGTCGATCTCAGGGTTTGTGGCCACTTCGAAGACATCGTTGGTAATCGCAATACCGGTCGTCTGGAACTGAGGCTTTGGCGTGCGCATGGCAATTTGTGCCACTTCGATTCCACGCCCGGCACGACGAGCAATTTCCTCGGCGTTGCGCTGAAGTACGTTGAAGGTACCGCCACCGACGGTGCCTAACCCACAGATGCCTACTTTGACCGGATTCACTGTGAACTCCCCATAAAACGGCCGACGCTGGGTCGGCCGGAAAACAACCGCGTGCTCGCGGCTCTCTATTGATGGCCCGGCAATGTTGCTGCCGGACCATGATCGTCAGCGGCTGACCGTGACGATGCGAATTACTTCGCGCCCAGCGCCAGTTTGGCGACTTGTGGCGCAGGCTGGTAGCCCGGAATGACTTGTCCGTCGGCCAAAACGATGGCCGGTGTACCGTTCACGCCAATCGACTGACCCAGAGCGAACTGTTTGGAAACCGGGTTCTCGCACTTGGCGGCCTTGATTTCTTTGCCATCAACCATTTTGTCCATGGCGGCTTTCTTGTCTTTCGAGCACCACACGGCTTGCAGTTGCTCGTCACCCGGCGAACCGAGGCCCTGACGCGGGAACGCAACATAGCGCACTTCGATGCCGCGCTTGTTCAGCTCAGGCACTTCGGCGTGCAGCTTGTGGCAGTACGGGCAGGTGGTGTCGGTGAACACGGTGATGTGCGATTTGGTTTCGCCGATGGCCGGGTAGACCACGGTTTCGGCAACCGGAATGGCGTTGACCAGTTTGGAGACGCCCAGGCGTTCGGTTTTCTCGGTCAGGTTGACCGGTTTGCCGTCCTTGAGCTGGAACAGGTAACCCTGAACGATGTACTGACCATCGGCGCTGGCGTAGAGCACGCGACTGCCTTTGAGTTTGACTTCGTACATGCCTGGCAACGGGCTGGCACTGATGCTTTCTACCGGAACCTCGAGTTCGAGTTTTTCCAGGCTTTGACGAATCGCTTTGTCGGCCGCGTCATCGGCGACGGCAAAGGTGCTGACCAACGCAATGGCTGCGGCGGCGAAAATCTGGGTCAGACGCATGAGAACTCCTGAAGGCGGACAAATGGAACGATCAGAACGCCCGTGCCGGAACACCGGGTCATAACCGTCCATCGTGCAAACCGGCAAAGCCTAACACATAAGGCCACGGTGGCCGAATGCGCCTGTCGCCACTCCTCACACCTGCTTCATGTAGGAGCTGCCGCAGGCTGCGATCTTTTGATTTTGTTTTTAAGATCAAAAGATCGCAGCCTTCGGCAGCTCCTACACGGGGAGGTATGGAGTTAACCGCGCGGGTGGTGTTTGGCGTGCAGCTCTTGCAGGCGGGCGCGGGCGACGTGGGTGTAGATTTGTGTGGTGGAGAGGTCGCTGTGGCCGAGCAACATCTGCACTACGCGCAACGCATTGCCTCTGCAACTGCTACACCCATATGTGACTGACACACATTATTGTGGTGAGGGGATTTATCCCCGCTGGGTTGCGAAGCAGCCCCAAAACCATCCAACCCGATCTATCAGACAAACCGAGCAAGCCAGGTTTGGGGCCGCTGCGCAGCCCGTCGGGGATAAATCCCCTCACCACAGATAAGTATTTCAAACAAAGGGGATGTGTCAGCCGCGCGGGTGGTGTTTGGCGTGCAGCTCTTGCAGGCGGGCGCGGGCGACGTGGGTGTAGATTTGCGTGGTTGAAAGGTCGCTGTGGCCGAGCAGCATCTGCACCACGCGCAAATCCGCGCCATGGTTGAGCAGGTGCGTGGCGAACGCATGGCGCAACGTATGCGGCGACAACGACTTGCCAATCCCCGCGACCTTGGCCTGATGCTTGATGCGGTGCCAGAACGTCTGCCGGGTCATCTGCTCGCCGCGCTGACTGGGGAACAGCACATCGCTGGGCCGCCCGCCGAGCAGTTCACCGCGCCCATCGCGCATGTAGCGCTCGACCCAGACAATCGCCTCTTCGCCCATCGGCACCAGCCGCTCCTTACTGCCCTTGCCCATCACCCGCAACACACCCTGACGCAAGTTGACCTGTTCCAGGGTGAGGCTGATCAATTCGGTCACCCGCAGGCCGCAGGCATACAACACCTCAAGCATGGCGCGATCACGCTGACCGATGGCTTCGCTGAGATCCGGCGCCTTCAGCAGCGCTTCCACGTCAGCTTCCGACAACGACTTGGGCAACGGCCGACCCAGCTGCGGCATTTCGACACGTAACGTCGGGTCGACGGAAATCATCTTCTCGCGCAGCAAGTAGCGATAGAAGCCACGCACCCCGGAGAGAAATCTCGCCGTCGAGCGCGGTTTGTAGTTTTGCTCAAGGCGCCAGGCCAGATGATCGAGGATCAATTCGCGACCGGCATTGATCAGCTCCAGGTTTTTCTCCTGCACCCAGCCGTTGAACAACGCCAGGTCACTGCGATAGGCGTCACGGGTGTTGTCGGACAGGCCTTTCTCCAGCCATAAAGCGTCGAGGAATTGATCAATCAGCGGGTGGTCAATGGCAGCCATGGGCACTCTGCACGCACACGCAAAAGCGCTGTACGCAAATAGAAAATGAACAGTAATAATGCGCGCTAGTCTTTCACAGCGCGCCATTTCAAGGAACAGGGAGCTTCAATGAACGAGCAGCAAATCCTATTGGCATTCGGTGGCATCGGTGTCGCCGCATTGGGTTGCCAATGGCTGGCATGGCGCCTGAAGCTGCCGGCGATTCTGTTTCTGCTGGTGACGGGGATTTTGGTCGGGCCGGTGTTGGGCCTGCTCGATCCACAGGAAATGTTCGGCCCTCTGCTGATGCCGCTGGTATCGCTGGCGGTGGCGCTGATTCTGTTCGAGGGCAGCCTGACACTGCACCTGTCGGAATGGAAGGAAATCGGCAGCGTCGTGCATCGTCTGGTGACCATCGGTGCGCTGTCGACCTGGGTCGTCATCGCCGTCGCCACGCACTATCTGCTTGGTTTCGACTGGATGCTGGCCATCCTCTTCGGCAGCCTGACGCTGGTCACCGGCCCGACGGTGATTGTGCCGATGCTGCGCGTGGTGCGGCCGAAATCCTCCATCGCCAACATTCTGCGCTGGGAAGGCATCGTCATCGACCCGATCGGCGCCCTCCTCGCCGTTGTGGTTTATAGCTTCATTATTGCCAGTGCTGAAGGTCATGGGCTCAAGCAGAGTCTGTTTACGTTTGGCGGGGTAATTCTGTGTGGCGCGGTGTTCGGCGTTGTCGGTGGCTGGCTGCTGGGGACGGTGATCCGCCGGCAATGGCTGCCGGAGTATCTGCATAACCTCGCGTCGCTGGCGGCGGTGCTGGGGATTTTCATTGCCTCCAACGAGGTGATGCACGAGTCCGGTCTGCTGGCGGTGACGCTGATGGGCATGTGGCTGGCGAATATGAAAGGCGTGGATGTGCGGCACATTTTGCACTTCAAGGAAAACCTCAGCGTGCTGCTGATTTCCGGGTTGTTCATTTTGCTCGCGGCGCGCCTGGATTTGTACGCGTTGATGGGCCTCGGGCCGTTGGTGCTGATTCTGTTGGTGGTGATTCAGTTCATCGCTCGACCGCTGAACGTGCTGCTCAGTACGGCCGGTTCGAGCCTGAGCTGGCGCGAGCGTGCGCTGCTGTGCTGGATCGCGCCGCGCGGAATTGTCGCGGCGGCAGTGTCGGCGATTTTTGCGATTCGTCTGCACGAGGCCGGGCATGAAGGGGCGCTGCTGCTGGTGCCGCTGACGTTCGCGGTGATCATCGGCACGGTGGTGCTGCAAAGCGCGACGGCGCGCCCGTTGGCACGTTTGCTTAAGGTGGCCGAACCGGCGCCGAGCGGCTTCCTGATCGTCGGTGCCAATGGCCCGGCACGCGAGCTGGCCAAGTCGCTGCAGCAATTGGGCAGCCGGGTATTGCTGACCGATTCAAGCTGGGAAAACATTCGTGCGGCGCGCATGGAAGGTTTGCCGACGTACTTCGGCAATCCGGCCTCGCAGCATGCCGATGCGCATCTGGATCTGGTCGGGCTGGGGCATTTGCTGGCGCTGTCGCCGTCGGGTGAGCTGAATACCTTGGCGGCGATGCGCTTCCGTCATGACTTCGGGCATCAGCGCTTGTTTGGCTTGGCGAGTGGTCAGGAAAGCCGTCGCAGTGACAAGCACCGGGCGAGTCTTGAGCATCGTGGCAATCAGTTGGGCAGCGAAGCGTTTACCTACGCGAAGCTGGCCAGTCAGATTGGCCAGGGGGCGGAGTTGTACAGCACGACGTTGACGGATGGCTTCAGTTGGGATGATTACCGGGCGCTGCATGGTAATCGCGCGACGTTGCTGTTTATGCGCGATGACAGCGGCTGGGTGCATGTGGTGACGCCGGAGACTGTCGTGAAGCCGGGGTCGGGGTGGACGTTGTTGGCGTTGATTCAGCCTGAGGCACAACAGGCTTAAAAGCAAAAGATCGCAGCCTTCGGCAGCTCCTACAGGGAAAACGCATCACATGTAGGAGCTGCCGAAGGCTGCGATCTTTTAAAAATTCAAGCTGCAAAACCCGGCAGCACCGGCACCGGGCGCTTATCGTCATCAATCGCGACAAAGCTGAACTGCCCATGAATCGCCTTCTCACGACCATCACAGCTCATGCTTTCAACAAACACTTCCACCTCAACCTTGAGGCTGGTGTTGCCGACCTTGATCACCTTGCCCACTAACTCAACGATCGAGCCCGCCGGGATCGCGTGGTTGAAGTCGATGCGGTCGGTGGACACGGTCACCAGCGGCAAGCGGCAGAAGCGTGTGGCGGTGATGAACGAGACTTCGTCCATCCACGCCAGCGCCGTGCCGCCGAACAGGGTGTTGTGGTGGTTGGTGGTCGGCGGGAAGACGGCTTTGGTGACGCGGGTCACCGAGAGTTCGGTGCGGCGTTCGATTTCCTGGTCGCGGGTGGTCATGTCGGGCAGCTCGTAAACAGTGGATTGCGGATCGAAAGCAAGATCAAAAGATCGCAGCCTTCGGCAGCTCCTACAGGGGATCGGTGAAATTCGGGCAACAAAAAAGCAGCCCGTAGGCTGCTTTTTTCTGCATCGGAAGCTGGACTTAAGCCAGTTTTTCCTTGATGCGAGCTGCTTTACCCGACAGGTCGCGCAGGTAGTACAGCTTGGCTTTACGTACGTCACCGCGACGTTTAACAGCCATGCTGTCGATCTGCGGGGAGTAGGTCTGGAAAGTACGTTCTACGCCAACACCGTTGGAGATTTTACGAACGGTGAACGCACTGTTCACGCCGCGGTTACGCTTGGCGATTACAACGCCTTCGAACGCTTGCAGACGGGAACGATCGCCTTCCTTCACTTTCACCTGAACGACAATAGTGTCGCCTGGGGCGAAGGTAGGGATTTCTTTGGTCATCTGCTCTGCTTCGAGTGCAAGGATGATTTTGTTGGTCATGCTGTGCTCCTAAGGTAAATCGTTCGATCTACCATCGATACGTTGTTAACTATCGTCCCGCTCGCGGATGTATTCCTCGAGCAGCTTCTTCTCTTCTCCAGAAAGCGAGCGGCTTTCCAGAAGATCGACGCGTCGTTCATAGGTCCTACCAAGGGACTGCTGTAAACGCCAACGCCGGATATGCGCGTGATTGCCACTTAGCAACACGTCGGGAACACGCTGATCCGCATACACCTCAGGTCGGGTGTAGTGCGGGCAATCCAGCAGACCATCCGTAAAGGAATCTTCCTCGGCGGAGTCCGCATGCCCTAAAGCTCCAGGCAGCAGTCGTGTAACCGCATCGATCATGACCATTGCCGGCAGCTCGCCGCCAGACAATACATAGTCACCAATCGACCACTCTTCATCGACATGAGCATCAATAAAACGCTCGTCAATGCCTTCATAGCGGCCGGCAATCAGGATCAATGCATCCGATTGTGCCAACTCGCGTACCGCCGACTGAGTCAGTTGACGGCCTTGGGGGGACAGGTAAATAACCTTCGCCGCCTCCCCGGCTGCTGCCTTGGCCTGAACCAGAGCATCTTCCAGGGGCTTGATCTTCATCACCATGCCCGGACCACCGCCAAACGGGCGATCGTCCACAGTGTGATGCCGATCTGTCGTGTAATCCCGCGGGTTCCAACAGGTCAGCTGCAAGAGCCCCTGTTTGACCGCTCGACTGGTGATGCCGTAGTCGCCGATGGCGGAAAACATCTCGGGAAACAAACTGATCACTTCTACGCGCAATTTAGCCACGCTTAGAAGTCCGCATCCCAATCCACCTTCATCTCGCCCGCTGCCAGATCAACTGCCAACACACACTGCGCCGTATAGGGCAGCAAGCGTTCGCGATCATCCAGGCTGCCAGCGCAAGGCTTGACTACCATTACATCATTGGCGCCGGTTTCCAGAAGATGATCGACTTTCCCGAGCATTTGCCCCAGTTGATCGATGACCTTCAGACCTTCCAGCTGGTACCAGTAGTACTCGCCGTCGGTCAATTCAGGGAACAGGTTGCGCGGCACGCAGATCTCATAACCGGCCAGAAGACGAGCTTCTTCACGATCATCAAGACCCTTGAGCTTTGCGACCAGGAACTTATCGCTCCCGCGTCCACTGACCAGCTCGACCTGTTTGACATTGCCTTCGCGCTTGAGCGTCCAGGTTTTGTACTGCAACAGGTTTTCAGTCGGATCAGTAAAGGAATAAACCTTCACTTCGCCGCGAACGCCATGAACAGAATAAATTTTGCCGATAACGATCAAATCATCAGCAACAGCTGGCGTCGCGTTCATATTGCTCAGGCCGCAGCCTTTGCAGAGTCCTTCAGCAACTGAGCAACACGCTCAGAAGGCTGTGCACCAACGCTCAGCCAGTAGGCAACGCGCTCTTGGTTCACGGACAGACGAACTTCCTGACCACGGGCAACAGGGTTGAAGAAACCAACCTGTTCTTTGTGGGAGCCGTCACGCGGGTTACGCGAGTCGGTTACGGTCAGGTGGTAAAACGGGCGCTTTTTGGAGCCGCCAAGGGCAAGACGGATTGTTAGCATGTGAACATCGTTCCTGTAGTCGGTGCTGCAAATCTAAATGCACAGCGGGCATGGGTGCCCGAAAGGCCGCATATTCTAAGGAATATCCGGACTTTTGCAAATGACTTTTTCCGGCGCCTATGGCATGCCGTGCAGATCTGCATATAGAGCCGTCGATAAAAACGGCCGGTCAGCTCCCGCCGTGTGCGGGTTTGCTGTTGATCCTGCGTCCTTGCAGGGTCTGCGCCGGTGCGACGACCGGCGCGGATTCTTTACATTTTCGGCATGCCGCCGCCGGGCAACATTCCGCCCATGCCGCGCATCATTTTCGCCATTCCGCCTTTCGCGGTGAATTTCTTCATCATCTTTTGCATCTGCTTGTGCTGCTTGATCAAGCGACCGATGTCCTGCACCTGAGTACCGGAACCCATGGCGATACGGCGTTTGCGCGAACCGCTGATCAGCTCAGGGTCGCGGCGCTCGGCCGGGGTCATGGAGTTGATGATGGCTTCCATCTGTTTGAATTGTTTCTCTGCAGCATTCTGGGCATTGCCCATTTGCGACAGGTTGACGCCGCCGATGCTCGGCAGTTTGTCCATGAGGCCGCCGAGGCCGCCCATGTTTTTCATCTGTTGCAGCTGATCGCGGAAGTCTTCGAGGTCGAAGCCCTTGCCCTTCTTCAGCTTCTTGGCCAGTTTGTCGGCCTTGTCTTTATCGAGGGTCGCTTCGGCCTGTTCGATCAGGCTGAGCACGTCGCCCATGCCGAGAATGCGCGAGGCGATACGCTCAGGGTGGAATGGATCGAGCGCTTCGCTCTTCTCGCCCATACCGATGAACTTGATCGGCTTGCCGGTGATGGCGCGAACCGACAGCGCAGCACCGCCACGGGCGTCACCGTCGACCTTGGTCAGGATCACACCGGTCAGTGGCAGCGCATCACCGAAGGCCTTGGCCGTGTTGGCCGCATCCTGACCGGTCATGGCGTCAACCACGAACAGGGTTTCGACCGGGTTGATCGCGGCGTGCAGCGCCTTGATCTCGCCCATCATCTCTTCGTCGATGTGCAGACGACCGGCGGTATCGACGATCACCACGTCGATGAATTTCAGTTTTGCTTCTTTAATAGCAGCTTGCGCGATGTCGACCGGCTTCTGGCTCAGGTCGGACGGGAAGAAGGTCACACCCACTTCACCGGCGAGCATTTCCAGCTGTTTGATCGCCGCAGGACGATAAACGTCCGCCGACACGACCATGACCGACTTCTTCTTGCGCTCTTTCAGGAAGCGCGCCAGTTTGCCGGCGGTGGTGGTTTTACCGGCACCCTGCAAACCGGCCATCAGAATGACGGCGGGCGGCACGGCGCTCAGGTTCAAGTCTTCGTTGGCCGCGCCCATCAGGCTTTCGAGTTCGGCCTGGACGATCTTCACGAACGCCTGGCCCGGCGTCAGGCTGCGCGACACCTCGGTGCCGACAGCGCGCTCCTTGACCGAATTGACGAAGTCCTTGACCACCGGCAGGGCGACGTCGGCTTCGAGCAACGCCATGCGCACTTCACGCAGGGTGTCTTTGATATTGTCTTCGGTCAGCTTGGCCTTGCCGGTGACATGGCGCAGCGTCTGCGAGAGACGGTCGGTTAAGTTTTCAAACATTGCGCGATCCTTTCAGGCCCTGTGTAGACCGGGATAATGGCGGCCCAGACCGGAATCAACATGTGCTCGGCGAGCCTGCGGCGTGGGCAGGTCGCGGATTATAGCGAAGACTGCGGCTGGCGGACACCTCGCCGTCAGCTTCCTGAGTCTTTCGTGCCATGGCGGTTCTATGCCAAACTCAGCCCCTTTCGGGCTTGCCTAACAGGATTTATGCTCCCCTTGTCACCCAGTTTGCTGACCACCCTCGCCGCCGCCCTTCTATACGCCGCTGCGACTCTCTATCAAGGCACGCGTCTGGCCGCCGGTGCCAAGGCGAACAAGCGCCTGCTGGTTACGCTCGGCGTGTTCGCCGTGGTGGCCCAGTTCGCCAGCCTGTTCACGCATTTGCTGACGCCGATTGGCCTGGGCCTGGACTTTTTCAGCGCCTCCAGCCTGATCTCGGCGGCGGTGATCGCCCTGACCTTGATCGCCTGCTCACGGATTCCGGTGGAGAACCTGCTGGTGCTGCTGTTCCCGCTCGGCGCGGTCACTGTGTTGCTGGCGCAGTTCGCGCCGACCGGCACTGTGCAGATCATCGACGAAGAACCGGGCATCCTCGCGCACATTCTATTGTCGCTGCTGGCCTACGGCATGTTCACCATCGCGGTGTTCCAGGCCTTGCTGGTGCTGGTGCAAGATCACCAGCTCAAGCACAAACACCCGTCCGGACTGATCAAGAACTTCCCGCCGCTGCAAACCATGGAAAGCCTGTTGTTCGGTTTCCTCTGGGCCGGCTGGACGCTGTTGTCGCTGTCGCTGATCTCCGGCTGGCTGTTCGTCGAGAACCTGTTTGCCCAGCATCTGGTACACAAAACCTTGCTGGCGTGTCTGGCCTGGATCGTGTTCAGCGTGCTGCTGTGGGGCCGCAACCGTCTCGGCTGGCGCGGTCATAAGGCGATTCGCTGGACTCTCGCCGGTTTCTGCCTGCTGATGTTGGCGTATTTCGGCAGCAAACTGGTTCGTGAATACATCCTGCACATCTGACGGGCGGCATAAATGGACGGTTTGCCCATAGGGCCGATGCTCGCGGTATTTGTCCTGCTGATTTTATGGTCAGGGCTGTTTACCGCCGTCGAAATCGCGCAGCAGCATCTGCTCGCGCAACGCACCGCCTCGCGCGCCAGCGATAAACCGCTGGCGAAGCTGAGCTTCCCGCTCGACAGCCTGATCCTCTGCAACACTTTGTGCCGAGCACTCGCGGTGATCATCGCGACGTTGCTGGCGATTTTCCTCTGCGAGGAAAACGGCCCGTGGGCAGCGTGCCTGGGTGCCGGTGCGGTGTTGCTGGTGTTCGCTGATTATTTCCCACGCACCCTCGCCCAGCGTTATCCGGATGCCGTGCTGGCCTTCGGCAATTCGTTGTTGGCGGTTCCGCTGAAGATTGTTTACCCACTGGCCTGGCTGTTCAGCCGTGTCAGCGTTTTGCTGATCCGCCCGTTCGCGCGCAAGCCGCAAGTGGTGCAGCAGAGCGACGACGACGCGCCCGGCGATCGTCGTGATGACCCCGAGCATCCTGTTCACGCACACCCGGTTTCGGGAATTCATGCGCTGGACAACATCACCGTCAACGACATTCTGGTGCCGCGCAGTGACGTCGACGGCATCAACCTCGACGATTCGATCGAAGCGATCATCGAGCAACTGCGCCAGAACAAGCGCACGCGCCTGCCGATGTTCCACAGCGACATCAATCAGGTTGAAGCGGTGCTCAATACCCGTCAGATCAGGCATCTGCTGAACAACGGCGATCTGACGCTAGAGGCGTTGTTGGCGGCGAGTTACGAGCCGTATTTCGTCCCGGAAAGTACGCCTCTGCAATTGCAGTTGCTGAATTTCCATAAACAGCAGCGGCGGCTGGGCATGGTCGTCGATGAGTACGGCGAAGTGCTCGGCATTGTGACGCTGGAAGATATTCTTGAAGAGATCGTCGGCGAGTTCGAGAGCGAACACAGCCTGGAGAACCCGCACATTCATCCGCAGGCTGACGGGCGGATGGTGATTGATGGCACCGCTTCGATTCGCGAATTGAACAAGTGCCTGGGCTGGCATTTGCCGAGTGATGGGCCGAAAACGCTGAACGGGTTGGTGACTGAGGCGTTGGAGACGATTCCCGAGAGTTCGGTTTGTTTGAAGATCGGGCGTTATCGTCTGGAGATTCTTGAGACTGAGGAGAACCGGGTGAGCAAGGTGTTGATCTGGCATACCTCGTCTGTGCCTGCTTTGGTGCCGGCCCGATAGAAGATCAAAAGATCGCAGCCTTCGGCATCTCCTACATTGGAATGCGTTCCAAATTTCCAAATGTTCCAACTGTCCCAAATGTTCCAACTGTCCCAAATGTTCCAACTGTTCCAAATGTTCCAACTGTTCCAACTGTTCCAACTGTAGTAGCTGCCGAAGGCTGCGATCTTTTGCTCTTGTTCAATTGTTAGCCCCCTTCCTATAATCAAATCCGCTTACCCAAGCGTTGCCAAACCGCGTGCTTACCCCGCACCAGACCGGTTTCGGCCATTTCCTCTGTACTCCGGCGACTGTTCCTACCTGAAACAGCGACCGCGCCTCATCCCACATCCCTGGGTGTTCGACCATAATAATTCGCTCCAACGGAGCTCATGACTGTCAGGGATCACCGCATGACGACCAGTACCGCTTTCAGCGACACCGCGCCTGCCCAACCGACCAACTCCGCCACCCGCGTGGCGACGGCGAGTTTTATCGGCACCGCGATCGAGTTCTACGACTTCTATGTTTACGCCACGGCGGCTGCGCTGGTGATTGGGCCGGTGTTCTTTCCGCAGACGTCCGGCACGGCGCAGATGCTTTCGGCGTTTCTTACTTTTGGCATCGCTTTTCTGGCCCGACCGCTGGGCTCGGCGCTGTTCGGCCATTTCGGTGACCGTATCGGGCGTAAATCGACGCTGGTCGCATCTCTGCTATTGATGGGCGTGTGTACGACGCTGATCGGCGTGCTGCCGGGTTACGCCACGATTGGCGCGTGGGCGCCGATTCTGTTGTGTGTGCTGCGCTTTGGTCAGGGCCTGGGATTGGGCGGTGAATGGGGCGGTGCTGCGTTGCTCGCCACGGAAAACGCGCCGAAAGGTAAACGCGCGTGGTTCGGTATGTTTCCGCAACTCGGCCCTTCGATTGGTTTTCTTGCGGCCAATGGCTTGTTCTTGACCCTGGCCATGACTCTCGATGACGAGCAGTTCCGCAGTTGGGGCTGGCGCATTCCGTTCCTGCTCAGCGCAGTGTTGGTGATGGTGGGCCTGTATGTGCGCCTGAAACTCCACGAAACGCCGGTCTTCGCCAATGCCATCGCGCGTCAGGAACGAGTGAAAGTGCCGCTGGTTGAACTGTTCAGCCAGTATTGGGCACCGACCTTGTTGGGCGCGGCGGCGATGGTGGTTTGCTATGCGCTGTTCTATATCTCGACGGTGTTTTCCCTGAGCTACGGGGTTTCCACGTTGGGTTATAGCCGCGAGACATTCTTGGGATTGCTGTGCTTTGCCGTACTGTTCATGGCGGCTGCGACGCCATTGTCGGCTTGGGCCAGCGATCGTTATGGGCGCAAACCGGTGCTGATCATCGGTGGCGTGCTGGCGATTCTGTCCGGGTTCTTGATGGAACCATTGCTGACGCAAGGCTCGACCTGGGGCGTGGCGCTGTTTCTGTGCATCGAGCTGTTTTTGATGGGCGTGACGTTTGCACCGATGGGCGCACTGTTGCCGGAGTTGTTCCCGACCCACGTGCGTTATACCGGTGCTTCGGCGGCGTATAACCTGGGCGGGATTGTCGGGGCCTCGGCGGCGCCGTTCTTTGCGCAGAAACTGGTGGCGATGGGTGGTTTGAGTTATGTCGGCGGGTATGTGTCGGGGGCGGCGGTGCTGAGTTTGATTGCGGTGCTGTGTCTGAAAGAAACGCGGGATAACGATCTGAATCGGGTCGCCTGACAGAAGATCAAAAGCTTCGCGAGCAAGCCCGCTCCCACTTTAGGTCTGTGGCATACACAAAACCAATGTGGGAGCGGGCTTGCTCGCGAATGCCGCGACCCGGTTTAGAGTTCTACGACAACAGCCTGAGCAGCACGGGTCGCCTTGGCACGCGCAGCCTCGATCGACTCATCCCGCGCCAGCGCCACGCCCATACGGCGCTGGCCATTCACTTCTGGCTTGCCGAACAGACGCAACGCCGTGTCCGGCTCGCTCAACGCCGCACCCAGATTGGCGAACGCTGTCTGGGTCGACTGCCCTTCCACCAGAATCACCGCCGAAGCCGAAGGCCCGAACTGACGGATCAACGGCACCGGCAGGCCCAGAATCGCGCGAGCGTGCAACGCGAACTGCGACAGATCCTGGGAAATCAACGTGACCAGACCGGTGTCGTGCGGGCGTGGCGAGACTTCACTGAACCATACCTGATCACCTTTGATGAACAGCTCAACGCCGAACAGACCACGGCCACCCAGCGCCTCAGTCACAGCTTTGGCAACACGCTCGGACTCAGCCAGGGCAATCGGGCTCATGGCTTGTGGCTGCCACGATTCCTGGTAGTCGCCCTTCTCCTGACGGTGGCCAACTGGCGCACAGAACGTGGTGCCGCCGATGTGGCGCACGGTCAGCAGGGTGATTTCGTAGTCGAAATCGATAAAGCCTTCAATGATCACCCGACCTTTGCCGGCGCGACCGCCCTCCTGCGCGTAATCCCAGGCTTTCTGCACGTCATCGGTGCTGCGCAGCAGGCTCTGGCCTTTGCCCGACGAGCTCATCACTGGTTTGACCACGCAAGGGAAACCGAGGTCTTCAACGGCTTTGCTGTAGTCCTCGAAGGTGTCGGCAAAATGGTACGGCGAGGTCGGCAGATCCAGCTCTTCAGCGGCCAGACGACGGATACCTTCGCGGTTCATGGTCAGTTGCGCAGCGCGCGCGGTCGGGATCACGGTGAAGCCTTCAGCTTCCAGTTCGACCAGGGTGGCGGTGGCGATGGCTTCGATTTCCGGCACGATGAAGTGCGGCTTCTCGGCTTCGATCACCGCGCGCAGGGCGGCGCCGTCGAGCATGTTGATCACGTGGCTGCGATGGGCGACTTGCATGGCCGGCGCGTTGGCGTAGCGGTCAACGGCGATCACTTCAACGCCCAGGCGTTGCAGCTCGATCACCACTTCCTTGCCCAACTCACCACAGCCACACAGCAATACGCGGGTCGCGGTTGGCGACAACGGAGTTCCGATACGGGTCATCTCAGGTCCTCAAAGCAGCGGATCATCGAGGAAAGCGACGCCAGACGCGCTTTCCATGGGGAGAAAGCGCAGCATTTTACATGAACCCGAGGGTTTGGCTTCAGCTGGCGACGGCCTGTTTGCGATCGCGCCAGGCCATGATCAGCCAGACGACGGTCACACCGGCGAATTTCGACAGCAGTGCGGTGATGATCACCGGTGGCGTCATGGCGTCGATCATGCCGAAAAAGATGAAGGTATCGAGGGGAATGCTCAGCGCCGAGCTGATCCACAAGCGGTCGCGCAACGGACGTTTGGTGATGCTGAACACCAGCCAGTCGATGATTTCGGAGACCGCGAACGCCGTGGCGCTGGCCAGCGCGATGGAAGGGTCGGAGGTGACGTAAGACAGCACCAGCGCCGCCAGCATCGCCGCGATCGCACCGTGACCGAAACGGATTTGCACCATGTCGCGCAGCACGAACACCAGACCGCCCCAGGCCGACCAGATGATGTCCAGGTGCGGCGCGGTGGAGAAGGCGAAGTTGATCAGCACGACGCTGCTGATGTAGGCGATGAGGAAAATCATGGGGGCGACCTGGCAGATTGGCGCACAGATTACTGGAGCGGTAGATCAAGAGCCACCCCCTCACCCCAACCCTCTCCCCCAAGGGGGGCGAGGGGGAAAGGGAGCCGATCTTCATGATGTTCAAGACCTGAGTTCGACGCGGTATTTTCAGGTCGGCGTGACTCGTCCAAACAACCCGGTCAGTCCCCTCTCCCTCTGGGAGAGGGCTAGGGTGAGGGCATACTCATGCCGATCACGACTTCGACGACGGGATCATCCACACCAACCCACTCGCCTTCGCCCGCTCATGACACAACCCCAGCACCACCCGGCGCTCGTCATTGCTCATGCGGCCCCAGCGGGTGATTTCCTCAACCGTGCGCTGGCAGCCAGTGCAGATATCATCCTCATCCAGCGCACAAATATTCACGCATGGCGAGGCAACCGGTCTTTCTGGCGTGTTCATTCTTCCTGCTCAACCAGATCACGCGCATAACGCTGGGAGTTATGCACATAGTGCGCGGCGCTGGCCTCAAGCATCTTCTTCTGCGGCTCGGTCAGCTCACGCACAACCTTGCCCGGCGAGCCCATCACCAGCGAACCATCCGGAATTTCCTTGCCTTCACCAATCAGCGAGTTGGCGCCAATGATGCAGTTCTTGCCGATCTTCGCGCCGTTGAGAATCACCGCGTTGATACCGATCAGGCTGTAATCGCCAACGGTGCAGCCATGCAGCATGGCGTTGTGGCCAATGGTCACGCCGGTGCCGATGGTCAGCGGATAGCCCATGTCGGTGTGCATCACGGTGCCGTCCTGCACGTTACTGTTCTTGCCGATCAGGATCAGTTCGTTGTCGCCACGCAGCACAGCGTTGAACCAGACGTTGGCGCCCTCTTCCAGTTTGACCTTGCCTACCAGCACGGCATTGGGGGCGACCCAGCTCTGCGGGTGGGTCTCGACACGGGCGTCGCCCAGGCGGTATTTCATCTTGTTTTCCTCAGGGCTCACGGTGATGGCCATTCGAACGATGGCTTAGGTGTTAATAAAGCTTTTAGGCGGAGTATGCAGACTGATCTTGGCGTCATAGAGCAGATTGATCAACTCGACGATCATGATCGCGGTCAGGCCCCAGATCTTGAAATCGCCGTAGCGATAGCTCGGCACGTACCAACTGCGACCTTGATAGTCGATGCGATGGGTGTGTTCGCGGGGGTCTTTGCGGAAGAATTCCAGCGGCACGCTGAACACCGCAGCGATCTCGGCATCATTGGGCTGATACTCGACGAAATCGGGAATTACGCCGACATAAGGCGTGACCTTGATGCCGTGCAGGGAAATCAGCGGGCTGAGCGGGCCGATGACTTCGACCAGTCCCGGCGGCAGGCCGATCTCTTCCTCTGCTTCGCGCAGGGCGGTGAAGATCAGATCCGGGTCTTCGGGATCGCGGCGTCCACCGGGGAAAGCCACTTCGCCGCCATGGGTCGAGAGCCCGCTGGCGCGCAGGGTCAGGACCAGTTCCGGTTGGTCACTGCGGGTGATCGGCACCAGAACGGCGGCCTCGGGGAAACGTTTGTCAGTCTCCAGCGTGCGCGGTGTGTGGTTGCTTACCCTATGCAGTAGCTCGTCCAGCATGAGTGTTCTCGATCGGTGCCTTACCCTGCATCATGCACCAATCATTGCAGCCGCCCAAGCCCCCGAATCTCGCCATGTCGCGAAACGACAACTTGCCGACCGACACCGCTGCACGCCAAGATAGGCGCAGCATTCAGGAAGCCCAGCATGAAATTTTGCAGCCACTGCGGTAACCCGGTCACCCAGCGCATTCCCGAAGGCGATTCGCGGCTGCGATTTGTCTGTGACAGCTGTCAGACCATTCACTACCAAAACCCCAATATCGTTGCCGGTTGCGTGCCGACCTGGGGCACGAAAGTGCTCTTGTGCCGCCGTGCCATCGAGCCGCGCCTCGGTTATTGGACGCTACCGGCCGGCTTTATGGAAAACGGTGAGACCATCGAACAGGCCGCTATCCGCGAAACCGCCGAAGAAGCCTGCGCCCGTGTGCGTAACCTGAGCATCTATACGCTGATCGACGTGCCACACATCAGTCAGGTGCATGTGTTCTTCCGCGCAGAGCTGGTTGATCTGGACTTTGCCGCCGGCCCCGAGAGCCTCGAAGTGCAACTATTCGACGAAGCCGACATTCCATGGGACGAGCTGGCTTTCAGGACGGTGGGGCGTACCTTAGAATGCTTCTTCGCTGATCGGCGGGTTGAGGTGTATCCGGTTCGTTCGGAATCGATTCCGCCGTTGGTGCAGCCGGTGATTGTCGGTTAGAAGATCAAAAGATCGCAGCCTGCGGCAGCTCCTACACAACACTTATCTGCGTCACTCCTTGGGGAATCGTTTCAATGCGCTGGTTGCTTGCCCTGTTCTGCCTGTCGTTCGTTAGCGTCTCCCAAGCGTCCTTCGTGACCACCGTGACGCCGGCGAATACCCCGCTTATCGAAAAAGTCCTGGTGCTTAAATCGGCGCATCAACTGCAGTTGATCGCCGACGGCAAACCGCTGAAGACCTATCGCATCTCATTGGGCAAGGGCGCGAAAAAAGGTCCGAAACTGATTGAAGGCGACAAGCGCACGCCGGAAGGCTTTTATTGGATCGACTGGCGCAAGACCAGCGACAAATTCAACCTGTCGATGCACATTTCCTACCCGAACATCAGCGACTCGGCCCGCGCCCGTCGTGAAGGCGTCGAGCCTGGCGGCATGATCATGATCCACGGCACGCCGGATTCCGAAGAAACCCCGGAAGACCTGTTCCACACACTGGACTGGACGGACGGCTGCGTCGCCATGCGCAATGTGGATATGCGCGAAGTGTGGAGCCTGGTGCCGGATGGCACGATGGTTGAAATCCGCCCTTAACGACTGACCGCTGGTCACTCGCAAAAAAATAAATCAAAAGATCGCAGCCTGCGGCAGCGCCTACAGAGGTGATACCACTTCCCACTGTAGGAGCTGCCGCAGGCTGCGATCTTTTGCGTTAACACCCCCACCTCTAATACCACTTAGAACCACCCTACTCCAAAGCCTCGATCCATAAGGGTTTCCGGCCCTGTCACCACGTTGACATGGTATTCAAGTGGTATTAATTTTCGCTGCATTCACGGGCGACAACCACTCCAATACCCGCACCGGACACCGACATGAACGACCTCCAGGCCTTGCGCCCTGACGACCAACAAGCGACGCCGCTGTACCTGCAACTGGCGCGCAATCTGGAAGCGGCGATCCATGCCGGGCAGTGGAAGTCCGAGCAAGCGATGCCGTCCGAGCGCAATCTCAGTGAAATGCTCGGTATCTCTCGGGTTACCGCACGCAAGGCCCTGGAAGTCCTCCTCGATCAAGGCCTGATCCGTCGCCTGCAAGGTTCCGGCACCTTTATCACCCCGCGTCTGGAACAACCGCTGTCGCGCCTGTCCGGTTTCAGCGAGATGCTGCGCTTGAAAGGTTTCGTACCCAGTTCGAAATGGCTGGAGCGCGAAATCACCCTGCCGACCCACGAAGAATTGATCCGCCTCAGCCTGTCGCCGAACGACAAGGTCGCGCGCATGAAACGTCTGCGCAAAGCCGATGACACGGTGATGGCCATCGAGATGAGCACCCTGCCCGCCTCGATCATGCCCAAGCCGCAGCAGGTCGGCGATTCCCTCTACGAATACCTCGACGGCATTGGCAAACCGATCGTCCGCGCCTTGCAGCACATTCAGGCGATCAACGCCTCGGACGAATTCGCCGCGCTGGTCGGCATCGCCCCCGGCACCGCGATGCTGCTGATGACCCGGGTCGGCTACCTCGAAGACAACACACCGATCGAAGTCACCGACACCTATTGCCGCAACGACTACTACGACTTTGTTGCAGAGCTGCGTCGATAAGCGCAGCCACAAGCGAGAACCAAAATGTCCGAAGACAACATCCTCACCGCCAGCGGCTGGATTCGCGGCCGGCTGATCCACGAACACGGCAAAGTCGTGTCGATCGAAGGCGTGCCTTGCGATCCGGCGAGCAATGACCTGCCGTATCTGCTGCCGGGCTTCATCGACCTGCACGTGCATGGCGGCGGCGGCAAAGACATCATGGAAGGCGCCAGCGCCTTCGAGACTATCACCAAAACCCACGTGCGTTTCGGCACCACCTCGCTGCTGGCCACCACCATGACTGCGCCGAGTGCCGAGATCTCCAGCGTGTTGAAGGAAGTCGGAGAGTTCTGCGAACAGCGTCCGAAAGGTGCCGCACGAGTGCTCGGCGTTCACCTCGAAGGCCCATATATCAACCCCGGCAAACTCGGTGCGCAACCGAACTTCGCCCACACCGCGTTGATGGCCGAAGTCGAAGAATATCTGGCACTGGCGCCGATCCGCGTGATCACCATCGCCCCGGAAATCGCCGGCCACGACGCGTTGATCCGCGAACTGAGCAGCCGTGGCGTGCGCATGCAGATCGGCCACACCCTCGGCAGTTACGAGGAAGGCGTTGCTGCAATGGAGGCTGGCGCAACCAGTTTCACCCACCTCTACAACGCCATGAGCCCGTTGCATCACCGCGAGCCGGGCATCGTAGGCGCGGCACTCGCCCACGCCAAATTCGCCGAGCTGATTCCGGATTTGCTGCACGTGCATCCCGGCGCGATTCGCGTGGCCCTGCGCTCAATCCCGTGCCTGTATTGCGTCACCGATTCGACCGCCGCCGCCGGCATGCCCGACGGTGAATACAAGCTCGGCAGCCACACCGTGACCAAATGCCTGGGCGGCGTGCGCCTGCCCGATGGCACCTTGGCCGGCAGCACGCTGACCATGGATCAGGCCCTGCGCAACCTAGTGAAGATCGGTTTACCGATCGCCGAAGCCTCGCAACGTCTTTCGCAATTCCCCGCCGACTACCTCGGCATCACCGAACGCGGGCGCCTTGCACCAGGTGCCTGGGCCGACTGCGTGCGGCTCGATCGATCACTCACACTGACCGCCGTCATGGTCGAAGGAGAAGACATTGACTTCAAAAATGCTTGAGGAGGCGCTGTCCTCGTTCGAGGCCGTGCAAGCCCAACTGCAACAACTCGACCCGCAAATGATCGAGATCGCCGGGCGCCTGCGCCGTCAGCCACCGCAAGTGGCGATGACCGTTGCGCGCGGCAGCTCCGACCACGCGGCGAGCTACTTCGCCTACCTGACCATGCAGCAATTGGGCGTGCCTGTAGCGTCGTTGCCGATGTCAGTGGTGACCATGCAGCAGGCGCCGTTGAAGGTCAGCGGTCAGGTCGCGTTCGCCTTTTCACAATCGGGGCAGAGCCCGGATCTGGTCAACAGCCTGCGTCTGTTGCGCAAGCGTGGCGCGCTGAGCGTGTCGATGGTCAACGCCGTCGATTCGCCACTGGAAGCTGCGTGTGAGTTCAGCGTGCCGCTGCTCGCCGGGACTGAAAGCAGCGTCGCCGCGACCAAGAGTTTTATCGCCACCCTCAGCGCCAGCGCCCGGTTGATCGCGCACTGGAAAGAGGACAGCGAATTGCTCGAAGCCGGTAACGCCCTGCCTGAAGGACTGCGCGAAGCGGCAAAACAGGACTGGAGCGTGGCCATCGAAGCGTTGCGCGATTGCGAGCGTTTGATGGTGATTGGCCGTGGTGCCGGTTTCGCCATCGCTCAGGAAGCGGCGCTGAAATTCAAGGAAACCTCGGCGATTCAGGCCGAAGCGTTCAGCAGCGCCGAAGTCCGTCACGGCCCGATGGCGTTGATCGACGAACATTATCCGCTGCTGGTTTTCGCACCACGCGGCGCTGAACAGGCTGGCTTGCTGAGTCTGGCGGCAGAAATGCGTCAACGCGGCGCTCGTGTGTTGCTGGCCGCGCCGGATGACGTGAGCGAACGCGACCTGACGCTGACCCGCGCCGAGCACCCAGCGCTCGATCCGATTCTGGCAATCCAGAGCTTCTACGTGATGGCCGCAGGTTTGGCCGTGGCCCGTGGCATGGATCCGGATCAGCCGCGCCACCTAAGCAAAGTAACCCGCACGCACTGACACCCGTTGATCGATGCATAACCCTATCGGCGGACGCGAAAACCGCTGATTGATGCACACCCCTGTCGGCGGACGCGAAAACCGCTGATGGGTGCACAACCCAATCGGCGGACGCAAAACCGCCGACTGATGCACAACCCCTGTAGGAGCTGCCGAAGGCTGCGATCTTTTGATTTTGATTCACAGAAAACAAGATCAAAAGATCGCAGCCTTCGGCAGCTCCTACAAGGGCCAGCGAAATTACTGATGAGACCGAGCCATGCACAACAACAATAAAGAGCTGACCCTCAGCGCCCCGCTCAGCGGCCCGGTGCTCACGCTCGCCAAAGTCCCGGACGCGGTGTTCGCCAGCGGCGCGATGGGTGACGGCATCGCCATCGACCCGATCAACGACACGCTGTACTCGCCGTGCGCCGGGGTAATCATCCACGTCGCGCGCACCGGCCACGCACTCACCGTACGTGCCGACAACGGCGCGGAAATCCTCCTGCATCTGGGCCTCGACACCGTGGAGTTGAACGGCGAGGGTTTCTCGATGCTGGTCAAGGAAGGTGTTCGCGTAACCAAGGGTCAGCCGTTGTTGCGCTACGACCTCGACAAGGTCGGCCAGCAATGCAAAAGCCTCGTCAGCCTGTTGATCCTTACCAACAGTCAGGATTTCCAAGTACGCCCGATCACCCTCAAAGCAGTGAAAGTCGGCGAACCGTTACTCCACATCGTTGCGCGTAACGGTTCGGCAGCGAGCGCCGAAGTCGTCGGTGGGCCTGAAGTTCAGGGTCATGTGTTGGTGGCGCATCGCGGCGGTTTGCATGCGCGCCCGGCAGCGCTGATTCGGCAGACCGCGCAAGGTTTCAAAAGCCAGTCGCAACTGCACTTCGCCGGTAAATCGGCGCCGTGCAACAGCCTGATCGGTTTGATGGGATTGGCGGTTGGCGAACAGGATGAAGTGCAGGTCAGCTGTCAGGGGCCGGATGCTGAGGCGGCGTTGCAAGCGCTGCTCACGGCGTTGGCCACGGCATTGCCGGATGATCATCACGCGGCGGCACCGGTCAGTGTTGCCCCTCTTAAGCGCCCGGCCGAAGCCGGTGTGCTGCACGGAGTTTGCGCCGCGCCAGGTTTCGTCGGTGGGCCGCTGTTTCGCTTGAACGCGATCAGCTTGCCGGTGGACGCGGGCAATCACGATCCGCTGCAACAACAGCAAGTGCTTGAAGCTGCACTGATTCAGGTGCGCAGCGAAATCGACGGCACCCTTACCCAAGCGAAGAAGCACAAGAATGCCGATGAAGAAGCAATCTTCGCCGCGCATTTGGCACTGCTGGAAGACCCGGCGCTGCTCGACGCGGCACAGCAATCCATCGAACAAGGCACTGCGGCGACTCACGCCTGGAGCCAGTCGATCGATGTGCAGTGCGAAGTCCTGCAGCACACCGGCAGCGCGCTGCTGGCTGAGCGCGCCAACGATCTTCGCGACCTGAAACAACGCGTACTGCGTGCGTTGCTCGGTGAGGCGTGGAATTACGATGTGCCAGCCGGTGCCATCGTCGCTGCGCATGAACTGACGCCTTCGGATCTGCTGCAACTCAGCGCCCAAGGTGTCGCCGGGTTGTGCATGGCCGAGGGTGGCGCGACATCGCACGTGGCGATTCTCGCTCGCGGCAAAGGTTTGCCATGCATGGTGGCGCTGGGTTCGGCATTGCTTGATCAGCCGCAAGGTCAATCGGTGGTGCTCGATGCCGATGGCGGTCGTCTGGAACTGACGCCAAACGCTGAGCGCTTGGCTGAAGTTCAACAGGCGCAAATTGATCGCCAGCAACGTCGCGACGCGCAGCAGGCCAAAGCTCACTTGCCAGCAGAAACGCGAAATGGCGTGCACATCGAAGTCGTCGCCAACGTCGCCTCCAGCGCTGAAGCGGCAGATGCCTTTGCCAACGGCGCCGATGGTGTCGGACTGCTGCGCACCGAGTTTTTGTTCGTCGACCGGCAGACTGCTCCGGACGTGGAAGAGCAACGCAGCGCCTACCAAGCCGTGATCGATGCGATGGGCGACAAGTCGGTGATCATCCGCACCATCGACGTCGGCGGCGACAAGCAACTCGACTACCTGCCGCTGCCGATCGAAGCCAACCCGGTGCTCGGTCTGCGCGGCATTCGTCTGGCTCAGGCCCGCCCGGAAATCCTCGATCAGCAACTGCGCGCGCTGCTGCAAGTCAGCCCGCTGCGTCGCTGCCGAATCCTGTTGCCGATGGTTACCGAAGTCGACGAACTGCTACACATCCGCCAACGCGTCGATGCGTTGTGCCTGGAGATGAACATCGCTCAGCGTCCAGAAATCGGCGTGATGATCGAAGTCCCCGCCGCCGCGCTACAAGCCGAACAACTCGCTGAACACGCCGACTTCCTCTCGATCGGCACCAACGATTTGTCGCAATACACCCTGGCCATGGATCGCGATCACGCCGGTCTGGCCGCCCGCGTCGACGCCCTGCACCCGGCGCTGCTGCGCCTGATCGCCATGACCTGCGAGGGTGCGGCGGTGCACAAGCGTTGGGTCGGCGTCTGCGGCGCCCTCGCCTCCGATCCGCTGGCCACGCCAGTGTTGATCGGTCTGGGCGTTACCGAATTGTCGGTCAGCCCGGTGCAGATCGGTGAAATCAAGGATCGCGTGCGCCAGGTGCACGAAGCCGAGTGCCAGCGCCTCAGTCGCGACCTGCTCAAGTTGAGCAGCGCCGCCGCCGTGCGCCACGCCTGTCATCAACATTGGCCACTGCGCTAACAAAAACAACAAGGACAAACGCCATGTACCAACTCTTTATTGAAGGCCTGCAACGCCTCGGCCGCGCGCTGATGCTGCCGATCGCGATCCTGCCGATTGCCGGCCTGCTCCTGCGTCTGGGTGACACTGACCTGCTGAACATCGCGATCATCCACGATGCCGGCCAAGTGATCTTCGCCAACCTGGCAATGATCTTCGCCATCGGCATCGCCGTCGGTTTCGCCAAGGACAACAACGGCACCGCCGGCCTCGCCGGGGTGATCGGTTACCTGGTGATGATCTCCACGCTGAAGGTGCTCGATGCGAGCATCAACATGGGCATGCTCGCCGGCATCGTCAGCGGCCTGATGGCCGGCGCGCTGTACAACCGCTTCAAGGACATCAAGCTGCCGGAGTATCTGGCGTTCTTCGGTGGGCGACGGTTTGTGCCGATTGTCACCGGGTTCGCAGCGGTCGGTCTGGGCGTGGTGTTCGGCTACATCTGGCCGCCGATCCAGCACGGCATCAACGCCTTCGGCGCCTTGATGATGGAAAGCGGCAGCATCGGCGCGTTCGTGTTCGGTGTGTTCAACCGCCTGCTGATCGTCACCGGCCTGCACCACATCCTCAACAACATGGCGTGGTTCGTGTTCGGCAACTTCACCGACCCGACTACCGGTGCGCTGGTAACCGGCGACCTGTCGCGCTACTTCGCTGGCGATCCGAAGGGCGGCCAGTTCATGACCGGCATGTTCCCGATGATGATCTTCGGCCTGCCGGCGGCGTGTCTGGCGATGTACCGCAATGCGCTGCCGGAACGCCGCAAAGTCATGGGCGGGATTTTCCTGTCGATGGCGCTGACCTCGTTTTTGACCGGGGTGACTGAGCCGATTGAATTCGCCTTTATGTTTTTGGCGCCGTTGCTGTATCTGCTGCATGCGCTGCTGACCGGGTTGTCGATGGCGATTACCAATGCCTTGAACATCCACTTGGGCTTCACCTTCTCCGGAGGCTTTATCGACATGATTCTCGGCTGGGGCAAGTCCACTAACGGGTGGCTAGTGTTCCCGGTCGGGTTGGCTTACGCGGTGATCTACTACTTCGTTTTTGATTTCTGCATTCGTCGTTTCAATCTGAAAACGCCGGGGCGTGAGGATGTGACTGTTAGCGAAAAAGCCGTACTGACTGAAAACGAGCGCGCCAGTGCATACATCAAGGCGTTGGGCGGCGCTGAAAATCTGCTGACGGTTGGCGCCTGCACCACGCGGTTGCGGCTGGAGATGGTTGATCGCAACAAGGCTTCGGATGCTGATCTGAAAGCGCTGGGTGCGATGGCGGTTGTGCGACCGGGTAAAGGTGGGAGTTTGCAGGTGGTGGTCGGGCCGATGGCGGACAGCATTGCGGATGAGATTCGTCTGGCGATGCCGGCGTTGGGGCGTGCTGTTTTGGTTGAAACCGCTGTTGTTGATGAGCCGAAAGTTGTAGCCGTTGCCGGTTCCGAGGCGCAGCAATGGCTGAACGCGTTGGGCGGTGGCGACAATGTGCTGCAACTGGATTGCATTGCGATGACACGGATTCGCCTGCAATTGGCGGATGGCAAGGCGTTGTCCGAGGCGCAGTTGAAGGATCTGGGTTGTCACGGTGTCAGCCAGTTGGATGGCGGGGTCTGGCATTTGCTGGTGGGGGATAAGGCGGCGAGTTTGAGCGGGGCGCTTGAAAGCCTGGTCAACCGAAGTGAGGTCAGCGCCAAGGTCTGACCCTACACATCACCCCTGTAGGAGCTGCCGCAGGCTGCGATCTTTTGATTTTGCTTTTTTACAATCATAAGCAAGAGCAAAAGATCGCAGCCTCGTTTCACTCGACAGCTCCTACAGGGAAGCTATCTATCCGAAGAATCAGGCCGTCATCGCTGGCAAGCCAGGCTCCCACAGGTTCTTCACTGTTCTCAAAATTGTGCACGACCTTGTGGGAGCCAGCCTGCTGGCGATGAACGATGACGCGGTCGTCAGGTTTGTGGATCGACTCGATCCAGTGCGCGGTTTACTGCGAGCTCGGCGAGCATGATGATTTGCTGGATGGCCAGTGCCGTGCTGCGTTGCAAGCCGCCGAGTTCGGTTGCGAAGTTGCTGGCCATGGCGTTTGCTGAGGCCAACGATTCACAGGCGTGGGCGAGCAGGCTTTCGGTGTCGACGCTGGGGTGGACGAGGAACATGGTGCTCGGTTGTCGGGGTTTGGCGGGTTCGGGGCTGAGGTAGAAATCGAGGGCGCGTTTGATGGCTTCGCGGTTTTTTGCCAAGTCTTCGGCGCGGATGGCGGCTTCGAGTGGGGTGGTGGTTTCGGGGGGTGGATCGGGGATCAGTTTGTCCATCGAACAAGTCCTTTAAGTTTGCAGCCACTTGCTCCCGATCTCACTCGAAGAAGAGGTGGCAGCCATGTACGGAGTGAGATCACCGATAGAACCCCAAAACCGGCCGGACCGAAGTCCGCCCGCACATAGCCGCCATAAGGAATTGCTGACAGCGTTAGCTGGCCGCAATTATGGGGGCACTTGTCTGGGGATCCAAATCGGGTATCTCACCTCCCGGTCGCTGAATTGGCAGCGACAGGCAAAGACTAGAGAGCGCGCGTCCGACGGACAACCTGAAAACCTTGTGGGAAGGTTCTGCTATTTCTACACATATCTAAACAGACCAAAGCAAACCCTCACCCTAGCCCTCTCCCAGAGGGAGAGGGGACTGACCGGGGTGTTTGGTAAATGTACGCCGACGTGAAATACCGAGTCGAATTCAGATCCTGAAACAGATCAAAAGCCCCTCACTCCCGCCTCCCCCAGAGGGAGAGGGGACTGACCGAGGTGTTTGGTGGATCTACGCTGACGTGAAATACCGAGTCGAATTCAGATCCTGAAAAGCCCACAAATCGGCTCCCTCTCCCCCGGGAGAGGGCTGGGGTGAGGGGCGAATCCACTTCAAAACCAAAGCCGATCGCGCAGTGCTCCTCACCACTCAATAGGCCGAGTGTCAGCTCGCCTGCTCTTGATCTTGATACACAGGCCCCGTCGGCAGGCTGAGTGGAGGGATTTATCCGGGGGTGGGAGCGCAGCGACCGTTTGGCGCAGCCAAATGCATCGAGAGGAGGTGCAGCGAAGCAAACCGGAGGCGATGCGCCCGGATGGATCCCGGAGCGAAGGAACCCCGAGCCTTAGCGAGTGGGCCGAACGTTGGGGCAAGCCTTTTGGGTTACCTTTTCGGCGTTTGGAAAAGGTGACCCGCCGTAAGGGCGGAACCCTAAGAAGCCGTGACCACAGCAATGGATATGTACTCAGTCAGTCAGAACATCATTGCCTGAGCCGACGCCTTCGCGAGCAAGCCCGCTCCCACATTGGAACCCCATCGCGTAAAAAATCGGGGGCAACAAAAAACCCGCAGACAGTCACTCATCTGCGGGTTTCCTGTTTCAGCAGCAAGGAAGATCAGAAATCTTCCAGCCGCCACACCTCATAAGCCGGTGTCTCGTAGGGATGACTAAGCTTCAAAGCAGCCACAACAGCAACAATCAACTCATCCACCACCACAAGCTCAACCTTCCATTCCTCAACCCGCTCAACCTGCCCCGCCTCGCCAATAAACGGCTGACTCCCGTCCAACGGTCGAAACTGGCCCAGACCAAGCACCTGCCAGGCACAGTGGTCATAGTCACCGATCCGCCCACCACCCGCAGCGAACACAGCCCCTTTGACCACCTCGACATGACTGTCAGGAACAAAAAACGCCAGCTTATACACGACGATCAGTTAACCCAAACGCGTGCATTACGGAACATACGCATCCAAGGTGCGTCCTCGTTCCAGTCTTCCGAACGCCACGAGTTCTGCACGGCACGGAACACACGCTCCGGGTGCGGCATCATGATCGTCACACGGCCATCACGGCTGGTGAGACCGGTAATCCCGCGCGGCGAACCGTTCGGGTTAGCCGGATACTTCTCGGTGACCTTGCCATGGTTGTCGACGAAACGCATCGCCACGCAACCCGACAGATCGGCTTCCAGCAGTGCTTCTTCGCTGGAGAATTCAGCGTGACCTTCACCGTGAGCGATGGCGATCGGCATACGCGAACCGGCCATGCCCTGCAGGAAGATCGAGTTCGATTCCTGAATCTGCACCATCGCCACACGCGCTTCGAACTGCTCGGAGCGGTTACGCACGAAGTGCGGCCAGAACTCGCTGCCCGGGATCAGCTCGTGCAGGTTGGACATCATCTGGCAACCGTTGCACACGCCAAGGGTGAAGCTGTCGTTACGCTCGAAGAAACCCTGGAACGCATCGCGGGCACGGCTGTTGAACAGTGCCGACTTGGCCCAGCCTTCACCGGCGCCGAGCACGTCGCCGTAGGAGAAACCACCGCACGCCACCAGACCTTTGAACTCGTTCAGGTCGACACGGCCGGCGAGAATGTCGCTCATGTGCACGTCGATCGCGTTGAAACCGGCGCGGTCGAACGCTGCGGCCATTTCCACCTGACCGTTGACGCCCTGCTCACGCAGCACGGCAACCTGTGGGCGAATGCCTTTCTTGATGTAAGGCGCGGCGATGTCCTGGTTGACGTCGTAGCTGAGCTTGACGCTCAGGCCCGGGTTGTCTTCTTCCAGCAGCACGTCGAACTCTTGTTCGGCGCAGTCGGCGTTGTCGCGCAGACGCTGGATCTGGTAGCTGGTTTCAGCCCAGGTACGTTGCAGCAGACGACGCTGGCCTTCGAACACGGTGTCACCGTTGAAGGTGATGTTGATCTGGCCATTGTTGATCGGCTGACCGATCACCGACACGCAGTCGCCCAGACCGGCCGCGCTGAATTGCGCGAGGATGTCTGGCGTGGCGTCCTGACGAACCTGAATCACTGCACCCAGTTCTTCGTTGAACAGGATGGCGGCGATGTCGGCGGTGGTTTCTGCCAGACCGTCGAGGTTCAGGCTCAGACCGCAGTGGCCGGCGAAGGCCATTTCCACCACGGAGGTCAGCAGACCACCGTCGGAACGGTCGTGGTACGCCAGCAAGTGACCGTCGGCGTTGAGGCCCTGGATCACCGCGAAGAAGGCTTTCAGGTCTTCGGCGTCATCGACGTCCGGCGCGTGTTTGCCGAGCTTGCCGTGTGTCTGAGCAAGGATCGAAGCACCCATACGGTTCTGACCGCGACCGAGGTCGATCAGGATCAGGTCGGTGGTGCCCTTGTCCATGCGCAGTTCCGGGGTCAGAGTCTGACGGATGTCAGCCACTGGCGCGAAACCGGTCACGATCAGCGACATCGGCGAGGTCACGGTTTTTTCTTCGCCGTTATCGCTCCAACGGGTGGCCATGGACATCGAGTCCTTGCCCACCGGAATGGTGATGCCCAGCTCAGGGCACAGTTCCATACCGACCGCTTTCACGGTGTCGTACAGACGCGCGTCTTCGCCCGGGTGGCCGGCAGCGGACATCCAGTTCGCCGACAGTTTGATGTCGGAGATCTTGTTGATGCGCGACGCGGCAATGTTGGTCAGGGTTTCGCCGATGGCCATGCGGCCCGACGCCGGGGCGTCCAGCAGAGCCAGCGGAGTGCGCTCGCCCATTGCCATCGCTTCACCGGTGTAAACGTCGAAGCTGGTGGCGGTGACGGCAACGTCGGCCACCGGAACCTGCCACGGGCCGACCATTTGGTCACGGGCCACGAGGCCGGTGATGGTGCGGTCGCCGATGGTAATCAGGAAGCTTTTGCTCGCCACGGCCGGATGATGCAGAACGCGTTCGATGGACTCGCTGATGTCGAGGTTCGACGGATCGAAGTCATCGCCCATTTCAGCTTCGCGAACCACCGAGCGGTGCATGCGCGGGGCCTTGCCCAGCAACACTTCCAGTGGCATGTCCACCGGGTTATTGCCGAAGTGGCTGTCGGTCACGGTCAGTTGCGGCTCGGCAGTCGCCTCGCCGACAACGGCAAACGGGCAGCGCTCGCGTTCGCAGATCGCCTGAAAGCGCGCGAAGTCTTCAGGGCCGACGGCCAGAACGTAACGTTCCTGGGATTCGTTGGACCAGATTTCGTGCGGGGCCATGCCCGGCTCGTCGTTGGGAATGTTGCGCAGTTCGAAACGGCCACCGCGCTCACCGTCGTTGACCAGTTCCGGGAAGGCGTTGGACAGACCGCCCGCGCCGACGTCGTGGATGAAGCTGATCGGGTTCTTGTCACCCAGCTGCCAGCAACGGTCGATGACTTCCTGGCAGCGACGCTCCATTTCAGGGTTTTCACGCTGCACGGAAGCGAAGTCGAGATCCGCCGAGCTGGTGCCGGTGGCCATCGAAGAAGCCGCGCCGCCACCCAGACCGATCAACATCGCCGGGCCGCCGAGCACGATCAGCTTGGAGCCAACGACGATCTCGCCTTTCTTGACGTGCTCTTCGCGGATGTTGCCCATGCCGCCGGCCAACATGATCGGCTTGTGGTAACCACGAACTTCGTCACCGTGCGGGGTGGTTATCGACTGTTCGAAGGTACGGAAGTAGCCAGTCAGGGCCGGACGACCGAATTCGTTGTTGAACGCGGCGCCGCCGAGCGGGCCTTCGATCATGATGTCCAGAGCGGTAACGATGCGCTCAGGCTTGCCGTACGGTACTTCCCACGGCTGTTCGAAGCCCGGGATCTGCAGGTTGGAAACGGTGAAACCGGTCAGGCCAGCCTTTGGCTTGGCGCCACGGCCGGTTGCACCTTCGTCACGGATTTCGCCGCCGGAACCGGTCGATGCACCCGGGAACGGAGCAATCGCGGTCGGGTGGTTGTGGGTTTCGACCTTCATCAGGATGTGCACCGGCTCCTGCACCGCGCCGTACTGGCGGGTCTCAGGGTTCGGGAAGAAACGGCCGGCGACGTTGCCGACGATCACCGAGGCGTTGTCCTTATAAGCCGACAGAACGCCTTCGCTGTGCATCACGTAGGTGTTCTTGATCATGCCGAACAGGCTTTTTTCCTGGTTCTCACCATCAATATCCCAACTGGCGTTGAAGATCTTGTGACGGCAGTGCTCGGAGTTCGCCTGGGCGAACATCATCAGTTCGATGTCATGCGGGTTGCGCTTCAAGCCGTTGAATGCGTCGACCAGATAGTCGATTTCGTCTTCAGCCAGGGCCAGGCCCAGCTCGGTGTTGGCCTTTTCCAGCGCGGCACGACCGCCACCGAGGATGTCGATCGCGGTCAGCGGCTTCGGTTCGGCGTGGCTGAACAGACCGGCGGCCTGTTCAAGGTTGGCCAGCACGATCTGCGTCATGCGGTCGTGCAACACGTCGGCAATCTGCTGGGCTTCGGCGTCGCTGAACTGACCGGCAACGTAGAAGGCGATACCGCGCTCCAGACGCTGGATCTTGCTCAGGCCGCAATTGCGGGCAATGTCGCTGGCCTTGCTCGACCATGGCGAGATGGTGCCGAAACGCGGCAACACCAGAAACAGACGACCGGTCGGCTCTTGTACCGGAACGCTTGGGCCGTACTTCAGAAGGCGCGCTAGCACCTGCTGTTCGTCGCCGGTCAGGACGCCGGTGACTTCGGCGAAGTGAGCGAATTCAGCATACAGGCCACTGACAGCTGGAACCTTCTGGCTCAGTTGCTCAAGGAGTTTGCTGTGGCGAAAGGCAGAAAGGGCAGGAGCGCCGCGCAGGATCAACATCTTCGGGACAGCCTCGGGAAGGGGTGTGCTTTGAGGCCGTGCATTCTAGCCTAAACCGCCCTCAACATCACCCGAAACGCTACGCACGGTTGCACTCGGGTATCAATCTGTGTTTCCGACTCCGGAGTCAGGTAAATCGGCAGTTTGAGAGCTGCTTATTTTTACTGTAACAAAAACCCGCGAAGCCCCGTTCCTGCTGGGTTTCGTGCGGTTTTGTGATGACCAGCAGAGTCATCCTGCACTGTCGAGATATGGCGCCAGTGGCCGTTTGCGTATACTGCGCACATGTTTTTCCCAACGGCTTTGCGTCCGCGGTACGCCAAATGGCTGATCGCAACCGGACTCTTCCTGATGCTCAGTGGCTGTGTTGATAAACCCAACACGCTGGAGCGCATAAAGGAGGATGGTGTGCTGCGCGTGATTACACGCAACAGCCCCGCCACCTACTTTCAGGATCGCAGCGGTGAAACCGGCTTCGAATACGAGCTGGTGAAGCGTTTCGCCGACGATTTGGGTGTCGAGCTGAAGATCGAGACCGCTGACAACCTCGACGACCTTTTCAATCAGATCGGCAAACCCAACGGCCCGGTACTCGCCGCCGCCGGCCTGGTCAGCAGTGAGCATCGCAAGCAACAGGTGCGTTTCTCCCACTCTTATTTAGAAGTCACCCCGCAGATCATTTATCGCAATGGTCAGTCGCGGCCAACCGACCCGAGTGATCTGGTCGGCAAGAAGATCATGGTGCTCAAGGGCAGCACCCACGCCGAACAACTGGCGGAGCTGAAAAAGAAATTTCCCGGCATCGAATACGAAGAGTCCGACGCGGTTGAAGTGGTCGATCTGCTGCGCATGGTCGATGAAGGCCAGATCGACCTGACCCTCGTCGATTCCAACGAAGTGGCGATGAACCAGGTGTACTTCACCAACATCCGCGTCGCCTTCGACCTTGGCGATGCCAGCAACCAGAGCTGGGCCGTGGCCCCGGGCGAAGACAACAGCCTGCTCAACGAGATCAATGCGTATCTGGACAAGGTGCAAAAGAATGGCACCCTGCAACGCTTGAAAGATCGCTACTACGGCCACGTTGACGTACTCGGTTACATGGGCGCGACCACCTTCGCCCAGCACTTGCAGCAACGCCTGCCGAAGTACGAACAGCACTTCAAGAATTACGCGAAGAAAGAGAAAGTCGACTGGCGCCTGCTGGCGGCGATCGGTTATCAGGAATCGCTGTGGCAACCGACGGTCACCTCGAAAACCGGTGTGCGCGGGCTGATGATGCTGACGCAGAACACCGCGCAGGCGATGGGCGTGTCGAACCGACTTGATCCGAAGCAGAGCATCATGGGCGGCGCCAAGTACCTGGCTTATATGAAGGATCAGCTCGACGATTCGATCAAGGAACCGGATCGCACGTGGTTCGCCCTCGCCGCGTACAACGTCGGCAGCGGCCACCTCGATGACGCGCGCAAACTGACGGCCAAAGAAGGTTTGAACCCGGACAAGTGGCTGGACGTGAAGAAGATCCTGCCGCGTCTGGCGCAGAAACAGTGGTACAGCAAAACCCGTTACGGCTATGCCCGGGGCGGCGAACCGGTGCATTTCGTGGCGAACATTCGTCGTTACTACGACATTTTGACTTGGGTGACACAGCCGCAGCTTGAGGGCGACCAGGTGGCTGAAGGCAATTTGCATGTGCCTGGCATCGACAAGTCAAAACCCGCTCAAGAACCTGCCCCGCTTTAAAAGCAAAAGATCGCAGCCTTCGGCAGCTCCTACAGGTGTACACATAACCTGTAGGAGCTGCCGAAGGCTGCGATCTTTTGATCTTAGCCCTTGAGCGCAGCAGCCAGTATCAGCGCTTTCATCTCGGACACAGCGGACTTGAAGCCCACGAACAACGCATGCGCCACCAGCGCATGGCCGATGTTCAGCTCGTTGATCCCTTTGATCGCCGCCACCGCCTCAACGTTGTGGTAATGCAGGCCATGGCCGGCATTGACGATTAAACCCTGCGCCAAACCAAACGCCACGCCATCCGCAACGCGCTGCAGTTCTTCAGCCACTTCCGTCGGCGTTTCAGCATCGGCATAACGCCCGGTGTGCAGTTCGATCCCCGGTGCGCCAACACGCTTCGACGCTGCAATCTGCCGCTCATCAGCATCGATGAACAGCGACACTTCGCTGCCGATCTTCGACAGACGCTCAAGCGCAGCCTTGATCCGTTCTTCCTGCCCCGCCACATCCAGACCACCTTCAGTGGTCAACTCCTGACGGGTTTCCGGCACCAGGCAGATGTGCGCCGGACGAATGCGCTCAGCGAACGCCATCATTTCTTCGGTGATGCCCATTTCGAAGTTCATGCGGGTTTGCAGCACATCCTTGAGCAGCAGTACGTCGCGCTCCTGAATGTGCCGGCGGTCTTCACGCAGGTGAACAGTGATGCCATCAGCGCCCGCCTCTTCCGCGTCCAGCGCAGCCTTGACCGGATCCGGGTAGCGCGTACCACGGGCCTGACGCAGGGTGGCGACGTGGTCGATGTTCACGCCAAGAAGAATGCGATTGCTGGTGGTCACGGGTGCGCGCTCCTGAAGAAAAAGATTCGGCGCACAGCATACACGGTGAAGGGTCTGTTTACGTCTGGGCGCAGCCAGCGCCCGTTGCGCCGCGTCCAGACGTAAACAGACCCTCAGGGTTTGCGAAACAGCTCGCGACTAACGAGAGGACGGCCGCCCAAGTGAACGGCGAGGGCTTGGCGCATCAGGCGCTTGGCTGCGGAGAGTGCGCCCGGTGCAGTCCAGTCGGCTTCGGCCATGGCCAGCAATTCGACGCCGTTGAACAATCCCGGTTGCAGCAGGAAGACCCGCTCCAGGCCGGCATCGACTTGCAGGCGATAGAGACCGTCCTCGGCAATCGGCTCGCCGTGGATATCGGTGTTCAGCGAGAAGCCATAACCGAGATCGTCCAGCAAACGCCATTCGAAGGAACGCAGCAGCGGCTCCAGCGGACGGCCTTCGGCCAATGCCAGCAAGGTCGCGGCGTAGTGATCGAATACACCGGGGTGTGGATCCTCAGCAGGGAGCAAGCGGATCAGCAGTTCATTGAGATAGAGACCGCTGAACAGCGCCTCACCATTGAGCCACGCCGAGGTGCCGGCACTTTCCATGCGCCCGACATTCTTCAGCTCGCCCTTGCCACGGAACTCGACTTCCAGCGAGACGAACGGCCGCGCCAACGTCCCGGCCTTGCCCCGCGCACTGCGCAACACCGCCCGCAGCCGACCTTGCGGCGTGAGGAAATCCACCAAGGCACTGGTTTCGCGATAGGCGCGAGAGTGCAGGACGTAGGCGGGTTGGGCGGGAGGTGGGGTTTGCGACATTGAGTTCTCGATAAGAAACGCAGTCTTGAAATCAACATAAACCAAATGTGGGAGCGGGCTTGCTCGCGAAAGCGGTGAATCAGTCGAAAAATGTATCGACTGACACTCCGCCTTCGCGAGCAAGCCCGCTCCCACAGGGGTTCTCTGGTGTATCAGAAAACCGGGACTGTTACAGGTCGCCGTAACCCAGCGAACGCAGCGCGCGCTCGTCGTCGGACCAGCCGCCCTTCACCTTCACCCACAGATTGAGCATGATCTTCGAGTCGAACAGCAGCTCCATGTCCTTGCGCGCTTCGGTGCCGATGCGTTTGATGCGCTCGCCCTTGTCGCCAATGATGATCTTCTTCTGACCGTCACGCTCAACGAGGATCAAGGCGTGGATGTGCAGGGTTTTGCCCTGCTGCTTGAACTCTTCGATCTCGACGGTGATCTGGTACGGCAGCTCGGCGCCCATCTGGCGCATGATTTTCTCGCGCACCAGTTCGGCGGCGAGGAAACGGCTGCTGCGGTCGGTGATCTGGTCTTCCGGGAAGAAGTGATCGTTCTCCGGCAGGTGATCGGCGATGACTTTTTCCAGCGCGTCGAGGTTGTGCCCGTGTTGTGCGGAAATAGGAATGATCTGCGCGTTCGGCAGTTGTTCCTGCAACCAGCTCAGGTGCGGCATCAGCTCGGCTTTGTCTTCGATGCGATCGGTCTTGTTCAGCGCGACGATCAGCGGGCCGGTCACGTACTGCACGCGTTCCAGCACCATCTGGTCTTCGTCGGTCCACTTGGTGCGGTCAACGACGAAGATCACCACGTCGACGTCTTTCAACGCGGCCGAAGCGGTTTTGTTCATGTAACGGTTCAGGGCCTTTTCGCCACCCTTGTGCATGCCCGGGGTGTCGACGTAGATCGCTTGCACGTCACCCTCGGTTTTGATCCCGAGCATATTGTGGCGAGTGGTCTGCGGCTTGCGCGAAGTGATCGCGAGCTTCTGGCCGAGGATGTGATTGAGCAGCGTCGACTTACCGACGTTGGGACGGCCGACGATGGCAACATAGCCACAGCGAGTTGCGTTTGTATCAGTCATTGCCATTCTCCACGCCCAGGGCAATCAGTGCTGCAGCGGCCGCTACCTGTTCGGCAATACGACGGCTGACACCCTGACCTCGGCTTTTTTCATTCAGTAAGACAACTTCGCACTCGACGAAGAAGGTTCGGCAGTGCGGCTCGCCCTGGATATCCACCACTTCATAGCGTGGCAGGTCGCAACCACGCGATTGCAGGTGTTCCTGCAGGCGGGTTTTCGGATCCTTGTTGGTGTCGACCAGGGTCAGACCTTCGAACTCGCCAGCGAGCCAGGCCAGGACGCGTTCGCGCGCCATGTCCATACCGGCATCGAGGTAGATCGCGCCGATCAAGGCTTCGAGGGCATCGGCCAGAATCGATTCGCGACGGAAACCGCCGCTCTTCAGTTCACCGGAACCCAGTCGCAAGTAGTCGCCAAGGTCGAAACCGCGCGCCAGTACGGCCAGCGTCTCACCTTTTACCAGACGTGCGCGCAAACGCGACAATTGGCCTTCGCGGGCCAGCGGGAAGCGATCGAACAGCGCCTCGCCAGCGACGAAGTTGAGGATGGCATCGCCGAGGAATTCCAGGCGTTCGTTGTTGCGCCCGGCAAAACTGCGGTGCGTGAGGGCCAGCAGCATCAGCTCCTGATCCTTGAAGGTGTAACCGAGCTGTCGCTCGAGACGGCTTAATGAGGCGCTCACGGTTTACCCACGCTGTGTTCAAAGCTGGATTCCACCGCCATCGCCGGGGTACGGCGCGGGCCTGGGACAATTAACGCTGTGTTCAAAAATTACATCCTGAATATCGTTGGCTTCATGCCCCGGAGCCGATTGTGTCGACGCCAGAAATGCATTCGGCGCTGTGTTCAACAGCGCCGTGTGTGATTACTTGATCAGGCCAACCCGCGAGAAATTCGGCAGGTGACTGAGTTTCGGTTCCGGCCAGCTCATCCAGACCGCGAAGGCCTTGCCGACGATATTCTGGTCGGGAACCATGCCCAGCAGATCCTTGGGAATCTTTGGATCATCCCAGTAGCGACTGTCGTTCGAGTTGTCGCGGTTGTCGCCCATCATGAAGTAGTGCCCGGCAGGCACTGTCCACGAACGATCCGGGGTGGCGCGGTAGCGGCTCATTTCCTTGCGGATCAGGTGCTCGGCAGCGCCGAGTTTTTCCTTATAGAGTTCTGCACTGCCCAGGGTGCCCGGCTCGGAGCCGATCATCTGCTCGGCAATAGACTCGCCGTTGACGAACAGATGCTTGTCAGCAGTGTAGCGAATCGTGTCGCCCGGCAGACCAACTACACGCTTGATGTAGTTGACGTTCGGGTCGCTCGGGTAGCGGAACACCATGACATCGCCACGCTGTGGGTCACCGACTTCGATGATTTTCTTGTCGATCACCGGCAGGCGGATCCCGTAAGAAAACTTGTTCACCAGAATGAAGTCGCCGACGTCCAGGGTCGGCTTCATCGAACCGGACGGGATCTGGAACGGTTCCACGAGGAACGAACGCAGCACCAGCACGATGAACAACACCGGGAAGAACGACTTGCCGTATTCAACCAGCAGCGGCTCTTTGTTGAGTTTCTCGACCACCACGACATCTGGCTGACCGACACTGCCCTGATAAGAGGCAATGGCGGCACGCCGACGCGGTGCAAGGATCAACAGATCAAGCAACGCCAACAGGCCGCAGACGAACACGGCGATGACCAGCAACAGCGGGAAATTTAGTGACATAGGACCTAACTATCCAACCTGAGCACTGCAAGGAAGGCTTCTTGTGGAATTTCCACGTTGCCGACCTGCTTCATGCGTTTTTTACCGGCCTTCTGCTTTTCAAGCAGTTTTTTCTTACGGCTAACGTCACCGCCGTAGCACTTGGCCAATACGTTCTTTCTGAGCGCCTTGACGGTTGTCCGTGCCACGATCTGACCGCCAATGGCGGCCTGGATCGCCACGTCGAACATCTGACGAGGAATCAGTTCTTTCATCTTCTCGGTCAACTGGCGACCTTTGTAGTGCGAGTTGTCACGGTGCACGATCAACGCCAGAGCGTCGACCTTGTCGCCGTTGATCAGCACGTCCAGTTTCACCAGATTAGCCGATTGGTAACGATCGAAATGGTAGTCCAGCGAAGCATAGCCGCGGCTGGTGGATTTGAGACGGTCGAAGAAGTCGAGCACCACTTCGTTCATCGGCAAGTCGTAAGTGACCTGCACCTGATTGCCGAGGAACAGCATGTCGACTTGAACGCCACGCTTCTCGATGCACAGGGTGATGACGTTACCCAAGTGCTCCTGCGGCACCAGGATATTGGCGCGCACGATTGGCTCGCGCATGTCTTCGATCGACGACACATCCGGAAGCTTGGATGGGTTGTCGACGTAAATTGTTTCACCGGTCTTCAAAACCAGTTCGAAAATTACCGTTGGCGCGGTGGTGATCAGATCCAGGTCGTACTCGCGCTCGAGGCGCTCCTGGATGATTTCCATGTGCAGCATGCCGAGGAAGCCGCAACGGAAGCCGAAGCCCAGTGCGTCGGAGCTTTCCGGGGTGTATTGAAGCGACGAGTCGTTGAGGGTCAGCTTCTGCAACGCTTCGCGGAAATCCTCGAAGTCATCGGAGCTGACCGGGAACAGACCGGCGTAAACCTGCGGCTGGATGCGTTTGAAGCCAGGCAGCACTTCAACGTCCGGGGTCGAACTCAGGGTCAGGGTGTCACCGACCGGTGCACCGTGAATGTCCTTGATGCTGGCGATGATGAAGCCCACTTCGCCGGCCTTCAGGTCAGCAGTAGCGGTGTGCTTCGGGTTGAACACGCCAACGCTGTCGACCAGATGGATCTTGCCGGTGGACTTGACGAGGATCTTGTCGCCCTTCTTCACGCGGCCATGACGCACGCGCACCAGGGAGACAACGCCCAGGTAGTTATCGAACCAGGAGTCGATGATCAACGCTTGCAGCGGATCTTCGATGTTGCCGGTCGGCGCAGGAATGGTGTGCACCAGACGCTCGAGCACTTCGTCGACACCCAGGCCGGTTTTGGCGCTGCAGGTGACGGCGTCGGTGGCATCAATGCCGATGATCTTCTCGATTTCGTCTTTGACGCGATCAGGATCAGCCTGTGGCAGGTCGATCTTGTTCAATACCGGCATGACCTCAAGGCCCTGCTCGATGGCGGTGTAGCAGTTGGCCACGGACTGGGCTTCAACGCCTTGACCGGCGTCGACCACCAGCAGTGCACCTTCACACGCGGCCAGGGAACGGCTGACTTCGTAGGTGAAGTCGACGTGGCCCGGGGTGTCAATGAAGTTCAGCTGGTACTTGATACCGTCTTTGGCGGTGTAATACAGGGTGACGCTGTGGGCCTTGATGGTGATCCCGCGTTCACGTTCCAGATCCATGGAATCCAGTACCTGGGCTTCCATTTCACGCTCGGCCAGGCCGCCGCACATCTGGATGAAGCGATCGGCCAGCGTCGACTTGCCATGGTCAATGTGGGCGATGATGGAGAAATTGCGGATATGACTCAAATCACTCACGGATCAACACTCAAAAAGGCTGCAGGCATAGCCCGCCGAAAAATAGCCGGGAATTGTACCTGATACACGGCGCAAGCGTCACGTTCACCTGTCACCCGGATTGCATGCAAAAACGCCCCGGTCTGTCGACCGAGGCGTTTTCGAGGTTAAAACACTGGCAAAACCGGCGGCATTAACCCGCCCGTCTCAGCAGCCAGACACCGAGCAGCGCACACACGCCGGCTGGCACCAGCACCGCAAACAGCGGCGAGAAACCGAACACCAGGCTCGAAGGGCCGAGCAAATCCTGGACGATGCGGAAGGTGAAGCCGACCAACACACCGGTGAACACACGCTGACCAAGGGTCACCGAACGCAGCGGGCCGAAGATGAACGAGATCGCCATCAACACCAACGCAGCAGTCACCAGCGGCTGCAACACCTTGACCCAAAACGCCAGCCAATAACGGCCGTTGCTCAAGCCTTGTTCAGACAGATAGTGGATGTAACCCCACAGACCGCTGATCGACAGCGATTCCGGCGCCATCACCACCGTGCTGAGCAACTGCGGGCTCAGGGACACGTCCCAGCGCTCGGCAGGCACATTGACCACTTCGGTTCTGCGCTCATGGAAAACCGTGGTGGTGACACCGCTAAGCTGCCAGTGATCTTTGTCGAATTCGGCCTTTTTAGCGAAGCTGGAACTCAGCAGATGACGTTCTTTGTCAAAATGATAACGGGTCACGCCGTACAGCAAACCGTTGGGTTGAACGGCGTTGATGTGGATGAACTCTTCACCCTGACGGTGCCACATACCGTGCTTGGCACTTTGCGCATCGCCGCTGCCCTGAGCCAGCGAGCGATTGGCCTGAGCCATGCTTTCGGTGGCCGGCGCGACGTATTCGCCGATCAGCAAACCGGCCAGCATCAGCACCAGCATCGGTTTCATCACTGCCCAGACGATGCGCCCGATCGATACACCAGCTGCACGCATGACGGTGAGTTCGCTGCTGCTGGCCAGACTGCCGAGACCGATCAGACAGCCAATCAGCGCGGCCATCGGCAGCATTTCGTAGAGACGGCGCGGCGCGGTGAGCATAACGAAGCTCAGCACATCCATCAGTGTGTAGGTGTCGCTGACGTCGCTCATTTCATCGATAAAAGCGAACAACGTCGCCAGGCCCAGAATGATCGCCAGCACGGCGATGATCGCCATGAACACGCTGCTGCCGATGTAGCGGTCGAGTTTAACCACGAGCCACCTCCAGCGCAGCGCTGCGACGGCTGGCCATCTTCAGGCGCAAAGGCTCCCAATAAAGCAGGCCGAGGCCGATAAACAGGAAGATCGCGTGCACCCACCACAACCCGAGGGTCGGCGGGATCTTGCCTTTTTCGAGGGCGCCACGGGCGGCAATCAGGATGGTCAGGTAAGCCATATAAAGAAGAATCGCCGGCAGCAGCTTAAGGAAACGCCCTTGACGCGGATTGACCCGCGACAGCGGCACCGCCATCAGGGTCACGATAAACACCAGCAGCGGCAGGGAAAGACGCCATTGCAGTTCGGTTTTGGAGCGGATGTCATCACTTCCAAGCAAGGCTGAGGTCGGCATGGCGTCACGGTCGGTGACTTCTTCACTGACTTCCGGCTTGGGCAACTGCACACCGTAGGTTTCGTAATGCACCGCACGATAATCCGCCTGACCCGGGCTGCCGTCATAGCGGTAACCGTTTTTGAGGATCAGGTAGCGAGTGCCGTCCTTGCGACTTTCCTGAAGACCCGACTCGGCCACCAGAATGGAAATCCCGCGATCTTTCTTGTCGGCACCGAGGTTTTTCTGCGAAATGAACACGCCGCCCAGATTGATCCGGTCGTCGGTCAGGGTTTCGGTGTACGTCACCCGCGTACCGTCGCGCAGCGCCTGGAAGCGACCCGGTTCGAGGGTGTCGAATTCGGTCAGCGCGTCCTGCTTGTTCAGCAGCAACTGAAACTGGTTGGCGCCTTGCGGGGCCAAGCCCAGGCTCAGCCATGCCACCACCAGCGCCACCAGGGTCGCCGGAAACAGGGTCATGCGAAACAGCTTCTGCTGGCTCATGCCGGTGGCCGAGAGCACGGTCATTTCGCTTTCGAGGTACAGGCGACCGTAAGCCAGCAAGATCCCGAGGAACAGGCCCAGCGGCAGAATCAGTTGCAAGAACCCCGGCAGACGAAAGCCCATGATCAGGAACAGCGAACCCGGATCGAGCTGGCCGGCAGCGGCCTGAGCCAGATATTTGATGAAGCGACCGCTCATGATGATGACCAGCAGCACGGCACTCACGGCGCTGAGGGTCAGCAGGACTTCGCGGGACAGATAACGGAAGACGATCAAACCAGACACTCCAGGGTTGTCAGGCTAAGGCGGCCAAACAAGCAAACACACCGACCGGCCCGCAACGCAGAGCCGTCGGAAAAAGATGCGGCATTATCCTGTGATTGGGGGCGCCTGTCACTGCGCACACTCATCCATGTCTGTAATCCGTTGCAGATCGTACAACCGAGGGTTGTCAGGCGCGGGGAGCGAGGTTCAAACTGCGGCCCTTGTCGCAGGCTTTGGCCTGCGCCTCTTCTATTTATAAGCAGGCGACTGCGGACACCGTCGAACGCCTGCATGTTGACCATTCATTCAGGGATCCGGACATGGAACTGGTTGTAAAAAGCGTTAGCCCAGAAACGTTGAAAACCGCCACCCTGGTGGTTGCCGTCGGCGAAGGCCGCAAACTCGGCGCCGCCGCCAAACAGGTCGACGAGCTGAGCGGTGGCGCGATCAGCGCCGTCCTCAAGCGTGGCGATCTGGCCGGCAAAGTCGGTCAAAGCCTGCTGCTGCACAGCCTGCCTAACCTCAAAGCCGAGCGCGTGCTGTTGGTTGGCGTGGGCAAGGATGAAGAACTGGGCGACCGTCCGTTCCGCAAAATCGTTGCCGGTATCCTCAATACTCTGAAAGGCCTGAACGGCAGCGACGCCGTGCTGGCGCTGGATGAAGTTATTGTTAAAAACCGCGACAGCTACGGCAAAACCCGTCTGCTGGCGGAAACCCTGGTGGACGGCGAATACACTTTCGACCAGTTCAAGAGCCAGAAAGCCGAACCGCGCGCACTGAAAAAAATCACCCTGCTGACCATCAAGGCTGCCCAGGCTGAAGTGCAGCGCGCCGTGAATCACGCCACCGCGATCGCCAACGGCATGGCCTTCACCCGTGATCTGGGCAACCTGCCACCGAACATCTGCCACCCGACCTTCCTTGGCGAACAAGCCAAAAACCTGGGCAAAGAATTCAAGGATCTGAAAGTCGAAGTCCTCGACGAGAAGAAGATCAAGTCTTTGGGCATGGGTTCGTTCTACGCCGTCGGCCAAGGCAGCGAGCAACCGCCACGTCTGATCGTCATGCAATACAACGGCGGCAAGAAATCCGAGAAGCCGTACGCACTGGTCGGTAAAGGCATCACTTTCGACACCGGCGGCATCAGCCTGAAGCCGGGCGCCGGCATGGACGAAATGAAGTACGACATGGGCGGCGCTGCCTCGGTGTTCGGTACCCTGCGCGCCGTGCTTGAGCTGAAACTGCCGATCAACCTGGTGTGCATCCTCGCTTGCGCGGAAAACATGCCGAGCGGCAACGCGACCCGTCCAGGCGACATCGTCACCACCATGAGCGGCCAGACCGTGGAAATCCTCAACACCGACGCCGAAGGCCGACTGGTGCTGTGCGATGCGCTGACCTACTCCGAGCGCTTCAAGCCACAAGCGGTGATCGACATCGCCACCCTGACCGGCGCTTGCGTCGTCGCGCTGGGGGCGCACACCTCGGGTCTGCTGGGCAACAACGACGAACTGATCGGCCAACTGCTCAGCGCCGGCCAGGCTGCTGACGACCGCGCCTGGCAGCTGCCGCTGTTCGATGAGTACCAAGAGCAACTGGACAGCCCGTTCGCCGACATCGCCAACATTGGCGGCCCGAAAGCCGGCACCATCACCGCCGCGTGCTTCCTGTCGCGCTTCACCAAGAACCTCAACTGGGCGCACCTGGACATCGCGGGCACCGCATGGGCCAGCGGCGGCAAGGACAAGGGCGCCACTGGCCGTCCGGTGCCACTGCTGACCCAGTACCTGCTGGATCGCGCCAAAGCCTGAACCCGCTGATGGGCGGCGGCGTCACTCTCCGGTGACGTCGCTTGCCGCTCTGGAACCGCAATGACCAAAGTCGATTTTTACATTCTGCCCAGCGCCGACCCTTCGGCTCGCCTGGACTTCGCCTGCAAGCTCACCGAGAAAGCCTGGCGCATGGGCCACCGCATCTATCTGCATTGCAGCGATGCCGCCCAGCGTGACGATCTCGATGCGCGCCTGTGGGCGTTCAAGGGCGAAAGCTTCGTGCCGCATGGCCCTGCCGACAGCGAACCGGACGGTTTGATCGTGCTGGGTGTGGGTGATGACTGCGGTCAGCATCAGGATTTGCTGGTCAACCTCGACCTGAAAGTCCCGGCCTTCGCCAACAAGTTCGCCCGGGTGGCGGAAGTGGTGGTCGAAGACCCGACGATTCGTGCCGCGGCGCGGGAGAGTTTTCGCTTCTACCGCGAACAGGGCTATCCTCTGCAAGATCACCGTTTACAGCGACTCTGAGCATTCCAATGGACACTCCGAAACCGCAGCAAAAGCCGACACACCTGCTCGACGATCTCGAATCGATCCGTCAGTTGCTCGGCGACGACAACCTGCAACCACCGCTGTTGACCGATACGGTCGATGAAGGTGAACAGGAACAAATTCCGATGTTGTTCGAAGCGGTTGGCAATGAACCGCAAGCCGTCGAACCGCAACCTGCGCCAACGCCGGCGCCGGCGCCGGCCGCGCAACCTGCGACACCGGTGAATAAAGGCCCGGACGCCCTGCTCCACCTCGACAGCGAACTGCGCGCCGCCGCGCAATTGATCATGCAAGACGTGATCGACGACTTCGCGCCGCACATCGAAACCGAAATCAAACGGCGCCTCGATGCGCGGATGGAAAGGCTGCTCAGCCAATACGAATAAGCTTTCAGCCCGTATTTGCCCTGCGGAACTTATCCAGAATTTTCGCGTGCCGGGGAGTGGCGACCATTGCCCCTCCTCGCCCCACAAATTCTTGCGCCCAGTGTTCCGGAACAACGGTATTGGTAGAGCCGTAGAACTCGAACAGCTCATGGCTATTCTCCAGAATGCTCCACCGCCCCTGGTGCACCATCGCTATCGGAAACGGGCCTGGCCGCGCCACTGCAGCGAGATAACCATTGTCGGCCTGGACTTTTTCAAACTCGTTTTTCCACATATAAGAAACGAAGTTCACTTGCGGCCCATGACGAACAACATTCATCGAGACGTCTTCGAATGACCTCGCCGGGTCAAATGCTGCGACGCCAAGATTGATCAGATCCTTTACTTCTGTCTCATCGACACTTCCCGATTCAGGGACATGCCCCTTGCCGCCGCTGAAACGAATGATGTCATGCATGTCGTAATCGCCCGTATAAGGCGTGACGATCTTGAACTTGATCCAGGAATCAACCAGTTCGTGCTCTACGGGGCTTTGCAAATTGATGTCGTAAGTCGTGTCTTCAAAACTTACGTTATTGCGCGCATAAACACCCTGCAGGCCCGCCTTGTTCCACTTGCCCACTCGCCCGGCAAACCCGCTGCTCTCGGCCCGCTGAAGCATGGCCCCAGCCTGTTCACCATAAACGCCCGTCAGCGAACTTCGCTTTATGGTTTTCTCAAGAATGTCATGCCCTTTGGCGGCCGCGCCTTCACCCAACGCATTGATCGTGTGACTGCCTGATTCACGAACGCTCAGGGCAATATTTTGCACCTTTGAAATTCTTTCAAAGACAGGCATATGCCGAGGATGAACAAACGACTCACCCACGCGGCGCCTGGCCTCCTGGCCTTGTATTGATAACCCGTTACTGTCACGGAATGTGACCGGGTTGTTGCCGGCCATGACATACAGGTTCATCCCGTCTATCGCTCCGGCCGGATCAGCACTCAACCAGCGTCCAATCCACGGCTGGTAGTAGCGCCAGCCATAGTAGTAAAGCCCCGTCGCATCGCGCTCCTTGCCTGAATACCTGACGGTTTTGAAACTCGCCTCCACTGCATTTCTCGCCGTCCAGACTGCCGTACCGCCGTAAGGAAAGTATTCTTCGCGGCTGATCACTTTCCCCTGCGCATCGACTTCCAGCCCGCTGCTGCCGATCAGATCATCATGGCTGTAACACAACTGATCGTTACTGATGTCTTCTGGTCTTCCGCTCTCCCAGTGCAATACCCGCACCGACGACTGACCGCTAGCTCCCACGCTGATGACCTGTAAACGCTGCACTTCAGTGCCGTTGATTTTCATAGTCCTTAGCTCCAGCGCGGGCAGGTAAATCACCTGCTGCTCCCGCGTGGTGCTGATGTTGTTCTGGGTAGTGATCTTCAAGAGCCGTTGACTGCCGCCGTCATAGCGGTAGCTCTCGACGTCATCTTTTGCGCCACCTCGCTCAACCGGAGTGACCTTCAGAATTTCGTTGCGGGACGTCCAGGCCAGCGGTTGACCGGGTTGCAGGATTGTTTGCTGGCCGCCTGCGGTGAACCAGCCGTCCACTTCTCGCGGATCAGTGCAAAGGAGACTTGTCACGCCGCGATTGCTGCGGTGACTGACCGTAACGGTTGTGGTGTGGCAGTGATCGGACACTGGCGCGCAGTGGCGAATCCGCGTCAGATTGCCCGCCTCGTCGTAGCTGTAAGTGCGCGTATAAGCCGTGTATGTGGCACTGTCGAAACCGGATACGACAGGAAAGCTATGCTGCCGGCCGGCATTCGCCATCTCACGCCCCGTGGCGCTGACCAATTGGTAGAGACTGTCATAGACGTAAGTGTGCTGCGGCACGACTTCCTGATTACGCCAGAAGCGGGTTTCTTCTGCATCGTTATGTACGCCGAGTACATTACCGACCGGGTCATATTGATATTTCAGATCTTGCAAGACTTTCGCCCCGGACACGTGACCGACCGGTCTTCGTACATTTATCCCCAGCAAGCGTTGCGTCTCTTCCTCGTATCCCCAACGAGTCACCACGCCATTAGCGTGTTCTTCGCGCAGCGTTTGGCCGGCCGCCGAGTAAGTCAGGGACTTCACAATATTTTTCTCGAGCCGATTTTTCAGGGTTAGCCAACGGCTCGTAAGCAGACCGGCCACGTCATATGCCATGCGCTGTCGGTTGCCCGCAGCGTCCGTGGTGGTCTGTTCCGCGCCCGTCGCATCGGTGGTGGTCTGGTGGGTGAAGCCCTTGGCCGCCAGCAAGGCATCCCAGGCCTGAGCGTCTTCGCCTTGCCAATCGGCAACGGCGTCCGGGTTTTCGGCGTGCGCCAGCAGACGACGAGTAACGGACAGCGCTACGCCGCTTAGCGCCAAACTGTCGACTCTGACCAGCCCCGCCGTGTCGTAGTGGCTCACCCATTGCCCGGCCAGGTTCTGAGACGCTTCAAGGTCACTGTTCCCCGCATATCGCCAGCGCTCGCTGATTCGGCGGACACCCTCTGCGCTCTGTTCGACAAGGCTAACCGGGCGTCCTCGCAGATTATTGCTTTCGTATTGAAAGATTCGGGTCACGGCATGCCGATTGATGTCTGCGCCATCGTCACCGGAGTGAATGTTGCTCACCACCCTGAACGACCGGCCAGCCGCGTCATTCAGCGTCACGACAGTGCCATTGTCGACGCCTTCCTGGCACAGCACAGTGCCGGAAAGGCTCGTGATATGGATGAAGTTCGCCAGCCCTGCCTCATTCAAACGCGGGTCAGCGCTTCGAACGTTGATGCCGCGCGCATCGAACTGATGACAGGTAATGCGTGCCTGGGTGATCGCTGGCGAATCGGGATGGCGGTGATATTGCACTTCTCGCACCGACAGACCACGGGCATCACAGACCATGACCGACGGCGTATTGGTATTCAGTGAAGTCTCGGACAGTTTCATTCAGTCACTCGAAGTCAAAGAGGCGCGGCAGAAACCCCGCGATTCACCGCCGGCCAGAACGTCACAATGGGTATAGGCGTACAACTCATTGCGCGCACGGACAGACACTCGATCCGCCCCGCTCGCCCTCGGCCCCATGCCCCGCTATACTCGTCGGCTTTTCCTGAATTAATGCCAATAGGGTCCCGCCGCGCATGGATAAGACCTACCAGCCGCACGCCATTGAAACTTCCTGGTACAACACCTGGGAGTCCGAGAACTACTTCGCCCCGCAAGGCGCGGGCGACTCCTACACCATCATGATCCCGCCGCCGAACGTCACCGGCAGCCTGCACATGGGTCACGGTTTCAACAACGCGATCATGGACGCCTTGATCCGTTTCCGCCGCATGCAGGGTCGCAACACCCTGTGGCAGCCGGGCACCGACCACGCCGGTATCGCCACGCAGATGCTGGTGGAGCGTCAACTCGAAGCCCAGGGCCAGAATCGCCACGATCTGGGTCGCGAAAAATTCCTCGAGAAAGTCTGGGAATGGAAGGATCAGTCCGGCGGCAACATCAGCCGTCAGATCCGCCGTCTCGGCTCGTCCGTGGACTGGAGCCGCGAGCGCTTCACCATGGACGACGGTCTCTCGGAAGCCGTTAAAGAAGCGTTCGTGCGTCTGCACGAAGACGGTCTGATCTATCGCGGCAAGCGTCTGGTCAACTGGGACACCAAGCTGCACACGGCGATTTCCGACCTCGAAGTGGAAAACCACGACGAGAAAGGTTTCCTATGGAACCTGAAGTACCCGCTGGCTGACGGTGCGAAAACCGCTGATGGCAACGATTTCCTGATCGTCGCGACCACCCGTCCGGAAACCATGCTCGGCGACTCCGCCGTTGCGGTTAACCCGAACGATGAGCGCTACCAGGCCCTGATCGGCAAGTTTGTCGAGCTGCCACTGGTTGGCCGCCGCATCCCGATCATCGCCGACGATTACTGCGATCCTGAATTCGGCACCGGCTGCGTGAAAATCACCCCGGCCCACGATTTCAACGACTACGAAGTCGGCAAGCGCCACAACCTGCCGCTGCTGAACATCTTCGACAAGAACGCCAACGTGCTGCCGGCAGCCCAGGTGTTCAACCTCGACGGTACGCTGAACGACAGCATCGACGGCGTAATTCCAGCTGAGTACGCCGGTCTTGAGCGTTTCGAAGCGCGCAAGCAGATCGTTGCCGCGTTCGACGCCGCCGGCCTGTTGGTCAGCGTCAACGACCACGCCCTGAAAGTGCCGAAAGGCGACCGCTCCGGCACCATCATCGAGCCGTGGCTGACCGACCAGTGGTACGTGTCGACCAAGCCTTTGGCCGAGCCTGCGATTGCTGCCGTTGAAGACGGTCGCATCCAGTTCGTACCGAAGCAGTACGAAAACATGTACTTCTCGTGGATGCGCGACATTCAGGATTGGTGCATCAGCCGTCAGCTGTGGTGGGGCCACCGGATTCCGGCCTGGTATGACGAGTCGGGCAAAGTCTATGTCGGTCGCGACGAAGCCGAAGTGCGCGCCAAGCACAACCTCGCTCCGGACGTGGCGCTGCAACAGGACAACGACGTTCTCGACACCTGGTTCAGTTCCGGTCTGTGGACGTTCTCCACTCTGGGCTGGCCTGAGCAGACCGAGTTCCTGAAGAAATTCCACTCCACCGACGTGCTGGTGACGGGTTTCGACATCATTTTCTTCTGGGTTGCCCGGATGATCATGATGACCATGCACTTGATGAAGAATGAGGACGGCACGCCGCAGGTTCCGTTCAAGACCGTTTATGTACACGGTCTGGTGCGTGATGGTCAGGGCCAGAAGATGTCCAAGTCCAAGGGCAACGTCCTGGATCCGCTGGACATCATCGACGGTATCGACCTGGAAACTCTGGTGCAGAAACGCACCTCCGGCATGATGCAGCCGAAACTGGCGAAGAAGATCGAGAAGCAGACCCGCGACGAGTTCGCCGACGGCATCGCCAGCTACGGCACCGACGCCCTGCGCTTCACCTTCTGCTCGCTGGCTTCGACCGGTCGCGACATCAAGTTCGACATGGGCCGCGTTGAAGGCTATCGCAACTTCTGCAACAAGATCTGGAACGCCGCGCGTTATGTTCTGGACAAGGGTGAAGATTGCGGCCAGAACGGCGAAGCCTACGAACTGTCGCTGGCGGATCGCTGGATCATCTCGCAACTGCAACGCACCGAAGCCGAAGTGACCCGTCAACTCGATCAGTTCCGTTTCGACCTGGCGGCGCAAGCGCTGTACGAGTTCATCTGGAACCAGTACTGCGACTGGTACCTGGAACTGTCCAAGCCTGTGCTGTGGGACGAGAATGCGCCGGTTGAACGTCAGCGCGGCACTCGCCGTACGCTGGTTCGCGTATTGGAAGTGGCGCTGCGTCTGGCGCATCCGTTCATGCCGTTCATCACAGAAGAAATCTGGCAGCGCATCGCGCCGCTGGCCGGTATTCAGGGCAAGACGATCATGCTGCAACCGTGGCCAGTGGCCAACGAAGAGCGCATCGATCCGGCCGCCGAGAACGACATCGAATGGCTCAAGGAACTGATGCTCGGCACGCGCAACATCCGTGGCGAAATGAACATCGGCCCGGGCAAACCACTGCCGATCTACCTGAAGAACGTCAGCGCTGAAGACCAGCGCCGTCTGACCGAGAACGAAGCGCTGCTGAAGAAACTGGCGCGTCTGGAATCGATCACTGTTCTGGCGGCTGGCGAAGAAGCGCCGCTGTCCGCGACCGCGCTGGTTGGCGAGATGGAAGTGCTGGTGCCGATGGCCGGTCTGATCGACAAGGGCGCCGAGCTGGCACGTCTGGACAAGGAAATCTTGCGTTTGCAGGGTGAAGTTCAGCGTGTTGGCGGCAAATTGTCCAACGCCGGATTCGTTGACAAGGCCCCGGCCGAAGTCATCGAGAAGGAACGCGCCAAACTGGCCGAGGCTGAACAAGCCCTGGCCAAACTGGCCGAGCAACACGCGCGGATTGCCAGTCTGTAACGGCAAATCGCATTGAAAAAGGGAGGCCAAGTGGCCTCCCTTTTTCATTCCCGCCACACCACAAATCCCCGTAGGAGCAGAGCTTGCTCGCGAAAGCGTCCTGTCAGGCACTGCAACTTTGTCTGACACGGCCTCTTCGCGAGCAAGCTCTGCTCCTACACGGATTTGCGTTATCTGGGAGCGGATGTGGGACAATACCCGCCACTTTCAGCCATACCCGAATCGACCACGCCCATGAACGCCCCCCGCACACCCAAACCTGCGCGCAAAAAGCCCGACTCCGCGACCCCGGCCAAGACCGTCGAGCCGCGTGAAAAGGCCAGCCTGCACCCGCGCAATCGCCATCAGGGTCGTTACGACTTCCCGGCGCTGATCAAGACCACGCCGGAACTGGCGAAGTTCGTGATCACCAACCCGTACGGCAAGGAAAGCATCGACTTCGCCAGCCCCGACGCGGTGCGCGTGTTCAACCGGGCGCTGCTCAAGTCGTTCTATGGCATCCAGCACTGGGACATCCCGGCAGATTACCTCTGTCCGCCTGTGCCGGGCCGTGCCGATTACGTGCACTTCCTCGCTGACCTGCTGGCGAGCATGAACGACGGTAAGGTGCCGCGCGGCGCAATCGTCAACGTGCTCGACATCGGCATGGGCGCCAACTGCGTGTACCCGCTGATCGGTAACAGCGAATATCGCTGGCACTTCCTTGGCTCGGAGATCGACCCGACGGCGGTGGCTGCCGCCAAAGCAATCGTTCAGTCCAACGACTTGAACAAGGTGATCCAGTTGCGTTTGCAGGAAAACCGCAAGCACATCCTGATCGGCCTGCTTGAGCCAGGTGAGCGTTTCGACCTGACCATGTGCAACCCGCCGTTCCACGCCTCGATGGACGAAGCGACCAAGGGCAGCGAGCGCAAATGGCGTGCGCTGGGCAAGGCCGATCCGAAACGTAAACTGCCGGTGCTGAACTTCGGTGGCCAGTCAGCCGAGCTGTGGTGTGAAGGCGGCGAAGCGCGTTTCGTGACGCAACTGATCGCCGAGAGCGCGAACTTCCAGCACAAAGTGCTGTGGTTCAGCACCTTGGTGTCGAAAGCCTCGAACCTGCCAGCCATCGAAACCGCGCTGAAAAAGGCCGGCGTGCTGGAAAGCCAGGTCGTAGAAATGTCCCAAGGCCAGAAGCAGAGCCGTTTCGTGGCGTGGACGTTCCAGACCAAGTCCGAGCAGCAGATCTGGCGCCGCGAGCGTTGGACCCGCTAACCCTGGGCTGACCCCTGTAGGAGCTGCGGCACGCTGCGATCTTTTGATCTTGATTGATTTTTAAACACAAGATCAAAAGATCGCAGCGTGCCGCAGCTCCTACAGGGGTAAGACGTCAAATCGCAGGCACAAAAAAACCGTGCCCGGATCACTCCGGAGCACGGTTTTTTATTGCTGCGTCTTACTTGTTCACAGCGTCGGTCAGGCCTTTGGCCACAACCAGCTTGATCACTTTCTTCGCAGGGATTTCGATGGCAGCGCCAGTCGAAGGGTTACGGCCAGTGCGGGCAGGACGCTCGGTCACTTTCAGCTTGCCGATACCTGGCAAGGTGATTTCGCCGCCGTTTTCCAGCTGATCGGCAACGATTTGGCCCAGTTGGTCCAGAGCGTTACGCGCGGTGGTTTTCGGCGCGTCGATAGCTTCAGCGATGTCGGCGATCAGTTGGTCTTTAGTAAGAGCCATGTAGTGTTCCTTCCCTATCAAATTCATATGGATTGCAGAGTGCAGTGTCAGCCATCGAGCCCGATCTTCTGGATCTGGCACCCTCGGCGATAACCACGACGAGTCGGGTTATAGATACCGAAATCAGGGTTTGGTTCGACCTGACAAATGCTGATTGCACGCTTAACGCAGTGACTTCGCGTAAGACCGGGCAAAACTAGCACAGAGACAAGGAAATATCCGCCTCTAGCTACCCATTTGGTCAGCTTTATTGCTCTAAACCGCGAAAAAACTGCATAAGCCCGGTCGCACGCCCCGGTTTTGCCCTACAACCCCACGTTTACGCTGCCGCTGACGCGGTTTCCCGCTTATGTAGGAGCTGCCGCAGGCTGCGATCTTTTGATCCTGTTTTATTAAAATGCCAGATCAAAAGATCGCAGCCTGCGGCAGCTCCTACAACTGGCCCGTGCCGAGAATCGGGTACACTTAGCGCTTTTTCGGGGGAGCCTGCCCTCCTCCCTTCCAACAGCCGAGAAGCCCATGCCGATCCGTCATTGCATCGTCCACCTGATCGACAAAAAACCCGACGGCACGCCCGCAGTTCTGCACGCCCGTGACACGGAACTGGCCGAGTCCGCGGCCATCGAGAACATGCTCGCCGACCTCAACGAAAGCTATAACGCCAAACAGGGCAAAGCCTGGGGCCTGTTTCACCCGGAATCCGGCGCGTTCCCGTTCAGTGGCTGGCTGAAGGAATACATGGAGGGCGGCAAGGACTTCACCGCATTCAGCAAAGTCGCGGTCGAGCACCTGCAGAAGCTGATGGAAGAGTCGAACCTGTCGGTCGGCGGCCACGTGCTGTTCGCGCATTATCAGCAAGGCATGACCGATTACCTGGCAATCGCCCTGCTGCACCACAGTGAAGGCGTGGCGGTGACCGACGAGTTGGACGTGACCCCGTCGCGCCACCTCGACCTCGGCCAACTGCACCTCGCGGCGCGGATCAACGTTTCTGAGTGGCAGAACAACAAGCAGTCCAAGCAGTACATCTCGTTCATCAAGGGCAAGAATGGCAAAAAGGTCTCGGAATATTTCCGCGACTTTATCGGCTGCCAGGAAGGCGTCGACGGCCCGGGCGAAACCCGCACGCTGCTCAAGGCCTTCAGCGACTTCGTTGAGAGCGAAGACCTGCCGGAAGAGTCGGCCCGCGAGAAAACCAAGACCCTGGTCGATTACGCCAGCAGCCAGGCCAAACTCGGCGAGCCGATGGGCCTGGAAGAACTCTCCGAGCTGATCGACGAAGAGCGCCCGAAAGCCTTCTTCGATCACATCCGCAATAAGGACTACGGCCTGTCGCCAGAGATTCCAGCGGACAAACGCACTTTGAATCAATTCCGCCGCTTCACCGGCCGCGCCGAAGGCCTGTCGATCAGCTTTGAAGCGCACCTGCTGGGCTCGAAGATCGAGTACGACGAAGAGGCTGGCACCCTGGTCATCAAAGGTTTGCCGACGTCGCTGACCGATCAGCTGAAGCGGCGCAACTGATGCTCGCCAATGTGCTGAAAAAGGTTGCGCTGGTTCTGCTGGTGGTCGTGGTGTATCAGAACTGGGGCAAGATCGAGCGGGTATTCAATCCGTCGCAGATGGTTGCCGAGCAGACGCGGGCGCAAGCCAACGTCGTGCTCTACGCCACCGACTGGTGCGGTTACTGCAAGCAGACCAAGCGTTTTCTCGACAGCAAGGGGATTGCGTTCAAGGAGTTCGATATCGAGAAGGATGCCGATGCGCGCAAGGCGTATGAGGCATTGGGTGGACGCGGGATTCCGTTGATTGATGTCAACGGCACGTTGATTCGCGGGTTTGACCCGGACGAAATCCTCGCCGCCCTGAAATAAAACTCTGTAGGAGCAAGGCTTGCCCGCGAAGAACGATAATCCGGTTTATCAGAGACACCGCTTCATCGTTCTTCGCGAGCAAGCTTAGCTCCTACAGATTTAGCGGGCCTCGATGCGGAAACCGAAGCGTGGGAAGTGCACGTGCACCACGCCGCCGCGCTCGTCTTCGCGACGAATGATCAGCTCTTCGCTACCGGCAAACAGCAACTCACCGACCACCGGATCAACACCATAATCCGTCGCCGAGATCGCCACTTGCTGGCCTGCCTTGAAACCATTTGGGTCGATGAACTGCTCTTTCGGCAGATCCGCTGGCGTCGCACTGCGTGCAACTTCCAGCGCTTCCTCAGAGGTCATCGCACTCGCCGCGCCATGACCAAAGCCCAACACTCGACCCAACCAAGCAGAAACAGCCGGGTACTCATCCACCAACGGCGCGGTGACGTGAGTCGCTTTGAGGAACCACAGCGGATGCGCCAGCGCGAAGTCGGCAATCGACGGCTCGCCGAACAGGAAGTCGCCCTGCTCGCGCTGCAGTTGTTGCTCCAGACGCAGCATGATCGTCGGCCATTGATGCTTGGCCTGCTCAGCGGACAAACGTGTGGCACTGCCGCCACTGAACAAACCGGCGCGGTCAGCCATAAACGCTTTGATCGCTTCCGGCGGCAGCTTGCCGAAACGCACGGCTACCGATTCCGGCTGAAACACCAGGCTCACCGCATGTTGAAACACCACCGAATCAACCCAGGTGGCGAAACTCGCGGTGGTCATTTCCTGGCCTTCAGGGAAAAAGCTCGGCAGGGCTTTTTCCTGCTCCAGGCGACGGGCGATCAGTGAAGTGTCGCAGTAGATGTCGGCGCCGATTTGCAGCACCGGGGTTTTGCGATAGCCGCCAGTCAGTGCGGTCAGATCCGGCTTGGGCATCACTGGCGAAATGTGCACCGAGCGCCACGACAAGCCTTTGAAGCCCAGCAGCAGGCGGGCCTTCTCGGCAAATGGAGAAGTCGGGTAATGATGCAGAATCAACTCGGACATGCTCGGCTCCGCCGCTCAGAAAGTGAGTCGGCAGCTTAGCGTGCATTTGCTTAGCAGCCTACAGATCTGGCTGATGGGAACCGATCAGTCAGATTGATAAGACGCGACCAGGCATTCCTTGGCACTCTTGCGCAGTTTTTTGATCAGCCGTTCCTGACGCAATGCGTCGCTTTTGTCGCGACACAATTCGGTGTACACCAGTGCCATCGCCGGGCTGGAGAGGAAGAACCGCGCGCCTTTGCCGCTTTGATGCTTGGCGAAGCGGCGCACCGGGTCGTCGCTGATGCCGCAGTACAGCGAACCGTTGGCCGCGCGAACGAGGTAGACGAACCAGGACTTGCTCACCGGTTCGGCCACATCGACAGATTTTTCGCTAAGGCTGGTCACTTTGGGATCAAGGCGTGTAGGAAACAGGTCGCGATCTTATCAGCGACCGGCCTGAAATGCCTTCAGTCCCTTCAACGCCTGCGCACGCACGGCGTTGCGTACCAGAGGCGTCCAGCCCAGCAGCAGACCTTTGAAACCCAGAGCCTGACGCGACCAGCGCCACAGATCGAAATGGTCGTGGTGCTCGCAGATCTTGCCGTCACGGAAGACGAAACGGGCCTGGATATCGTTGATCACAACGTTGCCGGTCTGGCTGAACAGGTAGGTCGCGACCCAGTGCGCACCGCCGCTGCGCTCATCAGCGCGGACATTGTCGAAGGTCAGGGAGAAGTCTTTGGCGCGGGTGGTGAGCATGCGCCACATGTCGCCGGCATCGCGCCCGCGCAGTTCGCCGAAGGCCGGATCGCTGAACACCACGTCATCGGTGTAGCACGCGGCCATGGCCTCGGCGTCCAGACGTTTGAAGGCTTCGTAGAAGCGGGTGATCAACGCGCTGTGGGCTTCGCTCATGGGCAATCTCCAAAATAGGTACAGATTGCCAGCACGATAATCCGCAATACGAAGAAACACTATCGGCATTCGCACATCGAATACCATGCAAGATCTTAAAGGCGCCCCAAAAACTGTGGGAGCGAGCTTGCTCGCGAAGAGGCCGGCACATTCAACATGATCTGTGCCTGAACCACCGTCTTCGCGAGCAAGCTCGCTCCCACATTGGATATCACGGCCCCCAAAAAAGGGTTACGCGTCAGATTCTTTCGCTTTGCACTTGCACGTACAGCGCACGCCCGGCGCCGAGGCCGGCGATGATCGCGCCGGTGCCGATGATGCCGAAGATCCAGCCCACCGCATTCCAGCCGCCCGTCCAGTCATGCACCACACCGACCGCAAACGGCCCCATCGACGCCAGCGTGTAGCCGAAGCCCTGGGACATGCTCGACAGGTTCGCCGCGACGTGCGAATCCCGCGAACGCAAGACGATCAACGTCAACGCCAGACTGAACGTACCGCCCTGCCCCAGGCCCAGCAGAATCGCCCAGCCCCACAGGCCTTCGATCGGCGCATACAGGCAACCGAACAGGCCACCCAGGGTCAACGCCATCACCACGACAATTGCCAGTCGCTGATCCTTGCCGCGAGTGGCCAGCCAAGGCGCGGCCAGCGAACTCGCGAGCTGGATGATCACCGAGCCGGACAACACCAGCCCTGCTTGCGTCGGCGTCAGCCCGCGACCAATCAGGATCGACGGCAACCAGCCGAACACGATGTACGCCAGCGACGATTGCAGGCCCATGTACAACGTCACTTGCCACGCCAGCGGATCACGCAGCAAACCGCGCACGCGATAGGCGACGTTGTGTGCACCGTGTTTCTGCCCGACCTGTGGCAGCCAAAACAACGCCGCCACCAGCGCCGGGATGACCCAGAAGCCCAGGCCAATTGTCCAGTCTCCGCCAAAATGTTCGCTCAACGGCACACTGGTGCCCGCCGCCATTGCCGCGCCCAGACACAGGGCCATGGTGTAGACGCCGGTCATGGTGCCGGCGTGTTTGGCGAAGTCGCGCTTGACGATACCCGGCAGCAATACGCCGACAATGCCGATGCTTGCGCCGCCCAATACGCTGCCCGCAAACAGGCCGATTTCACCGAAGTTGCTACGCAAAATGATGCCGCAGGCCAGTGTCAGCAGGATCCCCAACACCACGCGTTCGGCGCCAAAACGTCGCGCCAGAATCGGTGCCAGCGGTGCGAATAAACCGAGGCACAGCACCGGCAGTGTGGTCAGCAAACCGGCCTGCGCCGCCGACAAGCCGAGGCTCTTGGAAACGTCGCTGAGCAGCGGCGCCATGCTCGACAGCGCCGGACGCAAGTTCAACGCCACCAGAATCAGCCCCAGCAGCAACAGCCACGGCCGGCGCACCAGCGGATGGCTTTGTTGCACCTGCTCGTCATCGGCCTCGGCGTCGATCAGCAGCTCTTCAAGCTCTGCCGTGCGTTTCGGGGTTGTGGATAGCTCACTGCGGGACATGGATTTCTCGGTTTCAAGGTTCATTGATCAACTGCCTCGACAAGGCTTTGGCCCGTTCCGGGTCGCGTTGTTCGACGGCATCGAGCAACTCGATGTGCAGGTCGAACACTTCCTGACGGCGCGGGACGATGTTCAGGGTCTGGCGCAATTGCGCGCCGACGATGCTGGAGAAATAGCGATACAGCTCGCTGAGGGTCGGGTTGTGCGCGGCGTCGACCAGTCGGCGGTGGAACACCAGATCGCAGGCGATGTAGGTATCGAGGTCGCCGTGGTAGTGACTGCCGCTGGTGCCGAGTGCTTCGCGCAATGCGGCGAGGTCTTCATCGGTGCGACGCAACGCCGCCAGGCCGATCGCCTCGACTTCAAGGATGTGCCGGGTTTCCCGCGCCTGCTCCAGCGAGCAACGCGACAACGCTTTCAGCGTATCGAGCGGATCAACCAGCGCGCGCAAATAGCTGCCGTCGCCCTGACGAATCTCGATCAATCCGGAAAACGCCAACACACGCATGGCTTCGCGCACGGTATTGCGGCTAATGCCCAACTCAGCGCAGAGCTCGGGTTCGGTCGGCAAGCGCTCGCCGACCTGCCAGGCGCCGCTGTTGATGCGCTGGCGGAGTTGATCCAGGGCCTGATCGACCAAGGATCGTTTGATGAGTGGAGAAATGTCTGGCATAGGATTCGCCCTTTCATCCAATCATAGGATGAATTTTCCGACATGTTAGTCAGACCCATGTAGGACGGCAACCACCTAGGGTTAAAAGGCGACACATGGAGCGGCATTTTCGATTAGTGAAAATTACCCTTTAAGGGTAATTTCAGGGACAGGGTTTTGGTTTCTTATGGAAAAGAACACACCCCATTATGAGCTGGCGGTGATCAAGGCTGAGGTCAGGCGGTTAGGTCAAAAAGCTTTCACCAAAACTTCGGTCAAATCAGCTCAGAAGCTCGGCTTCAACCTCAGCGAAATGCTAGAGATCGTCTTCGAGCTACAAACCAGGATGTTGTACAAATCGATGACTACTTATGACGATCATCGAATCTGGCAAGACGTGTATCACATCAATTCACGAGATCAGGAGATTTACATCAAGGTGACCTACCGCCCCGGCGGCGGCCCACCGGTAATCTCTTTCAAGGAGAAAAACCCATGAAAACCCAGCAATGTGTCAGCTGCGGTGCACGTGAGGGAATGAGGCATTTCCAGGGTCGCGGAGAAACCCTGAGTGTCAAAGGCATGGAGCGCCGAGTAGACGATCTGTCCGGTTGGGAGTGCCAGAAGTGCGGTGAAGTGGAATGGGATTTCGACAGCGATAGTGCAGAGCGTTACTGCAACGCCGGTGACGAGTTGGTTCTCGCTGCCAGACAAATGATCGGCGCCGAGATGAAACGCATTCGGCGCAAATTGCACCTGACGCAAAAAGAGACGGTGCAATTGCTCTCCGGTGGCGGGCATAACGCGTTCTCTCGTTACGAGCGTGGCGAGCTACTTCCACCCAAAGCATTGGTGCTGCTGATGCGTTTGCTGGATCGACATCCCTACATGCTCGTCGATATCCAGACCTTGGCTGAAGGCGCAGACCTGCGCGGTTTCAAGCACACCGTCCACAAAGAACACGAAACCCTCACCATCTCCTGACCCCAAAAAAACAAACCCGGCACAAGGCCGGGTTTGATTTACGCAAAAACTATCAATGCAAAATCTGACTCAAGAACAACTTCGTCCGCTCATTCTGCGGGTTGTCGAAGAAGTCATTCGGCGCAGCCTGTTCAACGATCTCACCCTTGTCCATGAAGATCACACGGTTCGCCACAGTCCGCGCGAAGCCCATTTCGTGGGTCACGCAGAGCATGGTCATGCCGTCTTCTGCCAGACCGATCATGGTGTCGAGCACCTCTTTCACCATTTCCGGATCGAGCGCTGAAGTCGGTTCATCGAACAGCATGATTTTCGGTTTCATGCACAGGGCGCGGGCAATCGCCACACGCTGTTGCTGACCGCCGGACAGTTGCCCCGGGAATTTATGCGCCTGCTCCGGAATGCGTACGCGTTCCAGGTAATGCATGGCGATTTCCTCGGCCTTGCGCTTGGGCATCTTGCGCACCCACATCGGCGCCAGGGTGCAGTTCTGCAAAATGGTCAGGTGCGGGAACAGGTTGAAGTGCTGGAACACCATGCCGACTTCGCGGCGGATCGCTTCGATCTGCTTGAGGTCATTGGTCAGTTCCACGCCGTCGACGACGATGCGGCCCTGCTGGTGTTCTTCCAGACGATTGAGACAACGAATCGTCGTCGATTTGCCGGAACCCGACGGGCCGCACAAAACGATACGTTCGCCCTGTTTCACGTTGAGGTTGATGTCTTTCAGCACGTGGAACTGGCCGTACCACTTGTTGACGCCCTGCATCTGAATAATGCCTTCAGGGCTCACAGGCTTTTTGATTACTTCACTCATCTCAAAACTCCTAACGCTTGTGGCCAGTGTCGAGCTTGCGTTCCAGATGCATGGAATAGCGCGACATACCAAAACAGAAAATCCAGAACACCAGGGCGGCGAACACGTAGCCTTCGGTGGCCATGCCCAGCCATTTCGGATCGGCAGCGGCTTGCTTGACGCTGTTGAGCAGGTCAAACAGGCCGATGATGATCACCAGACTGGTGTCCTTGAACAGCGCAATAAAGGTGTTGACGATGCCGGGGATCACCAGCTTCAGGGCTTGCGGCAGAATCACCAGGCCCATCGAACGCCAGTAACCGAGGCCCATCGCTGCGGCCGCTTCGTACTGACCTTTGGGAATCGCTTGCAGACCACCGCGCACCACTTCAGCGACATAGGCCGACTGGAACAGGATCACGCCGATCAGCGCCCGCAGCAGCTTGTCGAAGTTCATCCCTTCAGGCAGGAACAGCGGCAGCATCACCGAGGACATGAACAGCACGGTGATCAACGGCACGCCGCGCCAGAATTCGATGAAGGTCACGCAGACCACCCGAATCGCCGGCATGTTCGAGCGTCGACCCAATGCCAGCACGATCCCCAGCGGCAAGGCGCCGGCGATACCGACGGTGGCGATCACCAGGGTCAGCATCAGTCCGCCCCATTGGCTGGTCGCCACCTGTGGCAGGCCGAACACGCCGCCGTGCAGCAGGCACCAGGCAACAATCGGGTAGATCACCAGAAAGCTCAGCCCGTACACCGCTTTACGCGGGAAGCGCGAGATGAACAGTGGCGCCACGCCGATCACCGCCAGCCACACGGTCAGGTCGACGCGCCAGCGCCATTCAGCCGGGTAATAGCCGTACATGAACTGGCCAAAACGCTGCTGAATGAACACCCAGCAGGCGCCGTCCTTGGTGCAGTCGGCGCGCGTCGTACCGACCCAGTTGGCATCAATGATTGCCCAACTGAGAATCGGTGGCACGACGAGGTAGATCAGATAGAACGCAAACAGGGTCAGCAAGGTGTTGAGCCAGCTGGAGAACATGTTCGCGCGCATCCACGCCACCACGCCGATGCTGCTGTTCGGTGGGGGCATGTCGGGTTTGAAAGTATGAGTACTCATGCGCTTTTCCTTACCGCTCGATCAGCGCAATGCGCTTGTTGTACCAGTTCATCAGCAGGGAAATGCTGATACTGATCGCCAGGTACACGCTCATGGTGATGGCAATCACTTCGATCGCCTGACCGGTCTGGTTAAGTACGGTGCCGGCGAACAGCGAAACCATTTCCGGGTAACCGATACCGGCCGCCAGCGAAGAGTTTTTCGCCAGGTTGAGGTATTGGCTGGTCAGCGGCGGAATGATCACGCGCAGGGCTTGCGGAATGATCACCTTGCGCAGGGTCGGGCCGTTGCGCAGGCCGAGCGAACGCGCCGCTTCGGTCTGGCCGTGGCTGACCGACTTGATCCCCGAACGCACGATCTCAGCGATAAACGCTGCGGTGTACACGGTCAGGGCGAGGGTCAACGCGAGCAGTTCCGGGATCAGCACCCAGCCGCCAACGAAGTTGAAGCCTTTGAGCTCGGGCATTTCCCAGTGCAGCGGCGCGCCGAAGATCAGTGCGCACAACGCCGGGATCACCAGCAGAATCGCCAGGCCTACCCAGAACTTGTGGAACGGTACGCCGGTCGCTTCAAAGCGTTTGTTGGCCCAACGGCACATCAGCACGATGCCGACGATGGCCACCACGATACTGATCATGAACGCCCAGAAACCATCAGCGGCCAGCGCGGCCGGCATGTTCAGGCCACGGCTGCTGACGAAGAAGGTGTCGCCGAAGTTGTGGCTGTTGCGCGGCCCCGGCATGGTCAGGAATACCGCGAAGTACCAGAACAGGATTTGCAGCAGCGGCGGAATGTTGCGGAAAACTTCCACGTACACCGTCGCCAGTTTGCTGATGATCCAGTTCTGCGACAGCCGTGCCACACCGATGATGAAACCGAGAATCGTCGCCAGAATCACGCCGATCACTGTCACCAACAAGGTGTTGAGCAAACCGATAACGAAGACGCGGGCATAACTGTCCGCTTCGGTGTAGTCAATCAGGTGTTGAGCGATGCCGAACCCGGCACTGCGCTCCAGAAAGCTGAAACCGGAAGTGATGCCCCGGTGCTGCAGGTTGGTTTGAGTGTTGTCGAACAGAAACCAGCCCAGCGAAACCACCGCGACAATCGTGATGATCTGGAATAGCCACGCACGCACTCGTGGATCGCTGAGGCTGAGCCTCTGCTTAGGTGCGCCGATTGAATTTTGCATGAAGTGCCCCGCAAAAAATGGAACAAGAACATCACCCGGCGGTTGGCCCGCCGGGCGATAGAACCATTAGCGCACTGGTGGTGCGTACTGAATGCCGCCGTTGTTCCACAGGGCGTTCAAGCCGCGGTCGATTTCCAGCGGAGTGCTCTTGCCGAGGTTTTTCTCGAAGATTTCGCCGTAGTTACCGACTTGTTTGACGATCTGTACTACCCAGTCTTTCGGCAGTTTCAGGTCTTTGCCGTATTCGCCGTCAGCACCGAGCATACGAGCGACGTCCGGGTTTTTGGTCGACTTGGCTTCGGCTTCGACGTTTTTCGAAGTGATGCCGGCTTCTTCGGTGTTGAGCAGCGCGTAGCCAACCCAACGCACGATGGCCAGCCACTCGTCGTCGCCATTACGTACGACCGGGCCCAGTGGTTCTTTGGAAATGGTTTCCGGCAGAACCACGTAGTCCTTCGGCGCTGCCAGCTTGCTGCGCTGGGCGAACAGCTGGGACTTGTCGGAGGTCAGCACGTCGCAACGACCGGATTCCAGCGACTTGGCGCTTTCATCGGAGGTGTCGAAAGTGATCGGGGTGTATTTCAGACCGTTGCCACGGAAGTAGTCGGAAACGTTCAGCTCGGTGGTGGTACCGGCCTGGATGCAGATGGTTGCACCGTCCAGCTCTTTGGCACTTTTCACGCCGAGCTTGTTGTTCACCAGGAAGCCGATGCCGTCGTAGTAGGTAATGAAGCCCGGGAATTTCAGGCCCATGCCCGCGTCACGCGAACTGGTCATGGTGGTGTTGCGCGACAGAATGTCGATTTCGCCGGACTGCAGCGCGGTGAAGCGCTCCTTGGCGTTCAACTGACTGAACTTGACCTTGGTCGCGTCGCCGAATACGGCAGCGGCCACAGCGCGGCAGACGTCAGCATCGATCCCGAGGATCTTGCCGGTTGCATCCGGTACCGAGAAGCCCGGCAGACCGTCGCTCACGCCACACTGCACGAAACCTTTCTTCTGCACTGCATCCAGGGTTGCACCCGCCTGAGCGAACCCGCTGACACCGAGTACTGTTGCTGCAGTCACGATGGCCAGGGTGGATTTCAACATCTTCATTCAAACCTCCAGTTTTGCTCTTGTTGTGTCGGAGCTTGAGTCCAGTCGCACCCTTTTGAGGCGGTGTTGACCCTTGTTGGCTTTTTATTGGGTCAACCGACGTAAGACCTTCGCTATGAGTCTAGTAGGAGAAGATCCACAAAATGGATCACTCACTTCTCACCAATCGGCCGAACGGGCGGTAGCCCTTTCACGTTCGCGAAGCCCGTAGCGGCCCTTGGCGAACATCCATCACCGGATTTTTTGCAATCCCGGCCCACGGGGTACACTGATAGTGTTACCGCCAGGCGCGAGATCGGTTGCACGCCTGAAGCCATAGCAAAGCCCGTACCACACCGTTCGCTGAAGCGCTTTAGCGACAGGTCAATAGCAAAACTTGTACCCTTGCGACATCTTCTTAACAGATCAATCGGGCGCGCCCTTCAATCACGCACTCAATGAGAGCGCCCGCACACAATTGGAGCAGCCATGACCGAGCCCTTGATTCTTCAGCCTGTTAAGCCCGCAGACGCCTGCGTGATCTGGCTGCACGGCCTCGGCGCCGACCGTTACGACTTCCTGCCGGTGGCCGAGGCGTTGCAGGAAAGTTTGCTGAGCACGCGTTTTGTGCTGCCGCAGGCGCCGACACGTCCAGTGACGATAAATGGCGGATATGCCATGCCGAGCTGGTACGACATTAAAGCCATGAGCCCGGCGCGGGCGATCGATCGCGATGAGCTGGAAGCGTCTGCCGATCGCATCATCGAATTGATCGAAAACCAGCGCGCCAGCGGAATAGACGCCTCGCGGATTTTCCTCGCCGGTTTTTCCCAGGGTGGTGCCGTGGTGTTGCACACCGCTTTCTTGAAATGGCAGGGGCCGTTGGGTGGCGTGCTGGCGTTGTCGACGTATGCACCGACGTTCAGTGATGAGCTGGAGTTATCGGCCAGCCAGCAGCGGATTCCGGTGCTGTGCCTGCACGGTCAGTTCGATAACGTGGTGCAGAACTCGATGGGCCGCAGTGCTTACGAGCACTTGGTGAAGCATGGTGTCACCGTGACATGGCAGGAATACCCAATGGAGCACGAAGTGTTACCCGAAGAAATTCGCGACATTGGCGTCTGGTTGAGCGAACGTCTGCGCTAATCGCGACAGCATTGCCTGCCCGTTGATCATCACACTACGCCGCGCCCGTTTCTTGCATTACACTGGCCGGCGTACATTCCTTAACCAATTGATGAGATGACCGTGCTCGAAGCACTCAAGAAAATGTTCGGTAAAAGCGAGGCTGAGCAGCTCGCGCCAGTTCCCAGTGCGCCGTCGCACGCCCCCGGTCATCGCCACGATGCGCCCCAGGCCGACCGCCCCGCTGCCGTAGCAGCACCGAAGCAAGACCCGCAACCCGCTCCGGCCGCGCCCATCGCCGCCGAGCCTGCGCGCAGTGAAGAGCCGAAACCGGCCAGACCGCGTCGCGAACCGAAGCCCAAGGCATCGGTCATTCCGTGGAAACTCGAAGATTTCGTCGTCGAGCCACAAGAAGGCAAAACCCGCTTTCACGATTTCAAACTCGCGCCAGAACTGATGCACGCCATTCAGGATCTGGGCTTCCCGTATTGCACGCCGATCCAGGCGCAGGTGCTGGGTTTCACCCTCGCCGGCAAAGACGCCATTGGTCGCGCGCAGACCGGTACCGGCAAAACCGCCGCGTTCCTGATCTCGATCATCACTCAGTTGCTGCAAACGCCGCCGCCGAAAGAACGCTACATGGGCGAACCCCGTGCGCTGATCATCGCGCCGACCCGTGAGCTGGTGGTGCAGATCGCCAAAGACGCCGCTGACCTGACCAAGTACACCGGCCTCAACGTGATGACCTTCGTTGGCGGCATGGACTTCGACAAGCAGCTCAAGCACCTCGAAGCGCGCCACTGCGACATTCTCGTCGCGACCCCGGGCCGCCTGCTCGACTTCAACCAGCGCGGCGATGTGCATCTGGACATGGTCGAAGTGATGGTGCTGGACGAAGCCGACCGCATGCTCGACATGGGTTTCATCCCGCAAGTCCGCCAGATCATTCGTCAGACCCCGCCGAAAAGCGAACGCCAGACCCTGCTGTTCTCCGCGACCTTCACCGAAGACGTGATGAACCTCGCCAAGCAGTGGACGACCGACCCGTCGATCGTCGAAATCGAAATCACCAACGTCGCCAACGAAAACGTCGAGCAACACATCTACGCCGTGGCCGGTGCCGACAAGTACAAACTGCTCTACAACCTGGTCAACGATAATGGCTGGGAGCGGGTGATGGTCTTCGCCAACCGCAAGGACGAAGTCCGCCGCATCGAAGAGCGCCTGGTGCGCGACGGTGTGAACGCTGCGCAGTTGTCCGGCGACGTGCCGCAACACAAACGCATCAAGACGTTGGAAGGCTTCCGTGAAGGCAAGATTCGCGTACTGGTCGCCACCGATGTGGCCGGTCGCGGCATTCACATCGACGGCATCAGCCACGTGATCAACTTCACCCTGCCGGAAGTGCCGGACGACTACGTACACCGCATCGGCCGTACCGGTCGTGCGGGCGCTGATGGCGTGTCGATCAGCTTCGCCGGTGAGGACGACTCCTATCAGTTGCCGTCCATCGAAGAGAAGCTCGGTCGCAAGATCAGCTGTGAAACGCCGCCGACGCATTTGTTGCGTGCGGTTGAGCGCAAGCGTCCGCAGCAGTAAGCGACGCTAAAAGACAAGCGCAGCCGGCAACGGACTGCGCTTTTTTTTCGTCTGGATTTTTTGCCGCAGAAGCTTGCCCAAGAATACTAAAAGTCCATAATGGACAAACAAGTTTAGTTTTTTTGTCTACGGAGTCTGAAATGTCCAGTACGCCCTACGTGATCGACCAAGCCCAGGCCCGTGAGTTGCTGGCGCGTATCGATGTGCCGCAGATCTTGCGCAAGCTGTTTCGTGATCTTGCCAACGGCAAAGCCTTGCAGCCGGCGCAGCAACTGGTCGAGTTCCCGCAGGGTGCTGGCGACTTCATCAACTATCTGGGTGTACTGGCTGAGGATGGCGTTTACGGCGTGAAGACCTCGCCGTACATCGTTCGCGAACAAGGTGCGCTGGTGACAGCGTGGACGCTGTTGATGTCGATGAAAACCGGTCAGCCATTGCTGCTTTGTGATGCCGGTGAACTGACCACTGCGCGAACGGCGGCGACCACAGCGGTGGCGGTTGATGCGCTCGCGCCTCTGGGCGCTAAACATTTGGCGATTATTGGCAGCGGCAAGGTTGCCCAAGCGCACCTGCATTACGTGAAGTCGCTGCGTGACTGGCAGAGCATCAGTCTGTATTCGCCAAGCCTGTGCGCTGATACTCAATCCCAGGCCCTGCTGAAAGCCATCACGCCCAATCTGAAGATCACCGACAGCCGTGAGGCCGCCCTCGCCGAAGCTGACGTGATCATGCTTTGCACCTCATCGGCGGGCCCGGTGATTGATCCCGCTGAGTTGAGCAAACCGGCGCTGATCACTTCGATCAGCACCAACGCCCCGCGTGCGCACGAAGTGCCGCCGCAGAGCCTCAACGACATGCAGGTCTTCTGCGACTATCGGCTGACCACGCCGGGGTCGGCGGGTGAAATGCTGATTGCCAGTGAGCAGCATGGCTGGAGCAACGATGCGATCGTTGGTGACCTCGCTGACCTGCTCAGTGAAAAAGTCCAGCGTCCGGGTTACGACCGTCACGTGTTTTTCCGTTCAATCGGTTTGGGCCTGGAAGACATTGCCCTCGCCAATGCGGTGTATCACCTGACCCACTAACACCAAAAATCCCCTGTAGGAGCTGCCGAAGGCTGCGATCTTTTGATCTTGACCTTAAAAACAAAGATCAAAAGATCGCAGCCTTCGGCAGCTCCTACGGGGATCGCATTCTGATTGGGGAATTGCCAATGGCAGATCCCAGAGAGCCACGATAGCTTTGGAGTTTTTCATGAGCCAGGCAGATTTCATCATCATCGGCGGCGGGATTGCCGGCGCTTCCACCGGGTTCTGGCTGTCGCCGCAGGCCAAAGTCATCGTGCTCGAACGTGAGTCGCACCCGGCCTATCATTCCACCGGACGTTCCGCCGCGCTGTTCACCGCTGCCTACGGCACGCCGCAAGTCCGCGCCCTGACCCAAGCCAGCCGCGCATTCTTCGATAATCCACCCAACGGTTTCTGTGAACACCCACTGCTGACCCCACGTGGCGAAATGACCGTGGACTTCACCGGTGACAACGCCGAACTCAACAACCAATACCTCAGCGCCAAAGCCACAGTCCCAGAGATGCAACTGCTCACTGCCGACGAAGCCTGCGCACGTCTGCCAATCCTGCGTCGGGAAAAAGTCCACGGCGCGATCTACGACCCGAGCGCCAGCGACATCGACACCGATGCCCTGCATCAGGGCTACCTGCGCGGCATCCGTCGCAACAACGGTGAAGTCCACACTGATTGCGAAGTGCTCGGCCTGAGCCGCGACGCCGACGGCCTCTGGCAGGTGCAAACCAACGGCCAGACCTTTAGCGCGCCAGTGATCATCAACGCCGCCGGCGCCTGGGCTGACAAGATCGGCGCACTGGCCGGCGCCAAGCCGCTGGGCCTGCAACCGAAACGCCGCGCTGCATTTATCTTTGCCGGCCCCGAAGGCGTCGACATTCATCACTGGCCGATGCTGGTCAGCCTCGACGAGTCCTTCTATATGAAGCCCGACGCCGGCATGTTCCTCGGCTCGCCGGCCAACGCCGATCCGGTAGAACCTCACGACGTGCAACCCGAAGAACTGGACATTGCCATGGGCATTTACCAGATCGAAGAAGCCACCACGCTGACCATCCGCCGTCCGACCCGCACTTGGGCCGGCCTGCGCAGTTTCGTCGCCGACGGTGATTTGCTTAGCGGTTTCGATCCGCAGGTGCCGGGGCTGTTCTGGGTCGCGGCGCAGGGTGGTTACGGCATCCAGACATCGCCGGCGATGGGCCAGGCCAGCGCGGCGCTGGTTCGCGGCGAATCTTTGCCTGAACACTTGCGCAACTTCGGTCTGAGCAGCGCCATGCTCTCCCCTGCCCGCCTCGCTTGAATGCCCGTCAGGATGACTCGCTCAACGGATTGCGGCACACTCGCAGCGCCTCCTGTTCACGGGGGCGCTGACGCAGCCTGGAGCTCCACTGTCATGACCGCCCCTGAATTCGATCCGGCGCTGGATAACTTCCGCGCCATCGCCGACGCCATCGCCACGCTGTTTTTTCCGCACGCCGAAGTGGTGCTGCACGACCTGCGCACGCAGAAGGTCGACTACATCGCCAACAACCTGTCGAAACGCGAAATCGGCGACGATTCATCGCTGGAAGACATGCTCAGCGAGGATGTCAGCGACAGGAACATTGGCCCGTACGAAAAGCTCAACTGGGACGGTCAGAAGATTCGCAGCTTGAGCAGCGTTTTGCGCGACGGCGAGGGTCTGCCGCTGGCGGTGCTGTGCATCAATCTGAATATTTCGCTGTTCGAGAATGCCAAGGCGGCGCTGGATCTGTTCCTGTCGCCGAGCAAACTGATCCCGCAGCCGGATTCACTGTTTCGCGATGACTGGCAGGAACGCATCAACACCTTCCTCCACGCCTGGCTACGCGAGCGGCAGTTGAGCCTGAATGTGCTGACCCGCGATCACAAACGCGAATTGGTGCTGGCGCTGCACGCCGAGGGCGCGTTCAAGGGCAAGAGCGCCTCGAACTACGTGGCCAATGTGCTGAACATGGGGCGGGCGACGGTGTACAAGCATTTGAAGGAAATGAAGGGCTGAAGATCAAAAGATCGCAGCCTTCGGCAGCTCCTACAGGAGCACGCATTCCCCTGTAGGAGCTGCCGCAGGCTGCGATCTTTTCAATCAGTCGCCGTAAATATCAGACTTGAAATACTTCTCGGAAATCTTCTGGTATTCGCCACTCGCGCGAATGCCATCAATCGCGCCATTCAACTGGCTGACCAGTTCCGCATTACCCTTGCGCACCGCGATCCCCGCGCCCTCGCCGACGTACTTCGGATCCTTCAACTCAGGCCCGACAAACGCATAGCCCTTGCCGCGCGGCATCGTCAAAAAGTCATTCAGCGGAATGGTGTCAGCGAAAATCGCATCCAGCCGCCCCGCCGCCAGATCCATGTAGATCTCTTCGTTGTTGCTGTAGCGCTTGACGTTGATGCCCTTGGGCTCGAACACCTCGGTGGCGTAACGATCGGTGGTGGTCGCGCGCTGTACGCCGACGTTCTTGCCTTTGAGGCTTGCGTATTGATCGTCTACCGTGGCGCCTTCTTTCATCACCAGACGCGACGAGGTGAAGTAGTACTTGTGGGTGAAATCCACTGACTTCTTGCGGTCTTCGTTGATGGTCATCGACGACAGCGCCATGTCGATCTTCTTCACTTTCAGCGAAGGAATCAGACCGTCGAACTCACCTTCCACCCACACGCACTTGACCTTCATCTGCGCGCACAGGGCATTGCCGATGTCGTAGTCGAAACCGACGATCTCGCCCTTGTCGGTTTTCGAGGCGAATGGCGGGTAAGCGGCTTCGATGCCGATGCGCAGGGTTTGCTCGGCGGCGAACACGCTGGCGCAGGACAACAGGCTGAGGGCCAGACCGGTGATGAGGGGGAGTTTCTTCATGTTCGTTCTCTCGCGGGTTGTTGTTGGTTTGGCAAGACGAAGAAGAGCAGCTGCGAGCGGGGAGCTTCGAGCGGCAAGATTGAAGCAATTTGTACTTGTAAATCCATCTTGGACTTATATGTACAAATCGTCAATTCGGGGCAGAAGGCTGCGATCTTTTGATTTACTTCTTCCAGCGATCCGCCGCTGCATGATCACTGTCCCGCCCTTCAACCCAACGCGGCCCGTCGCTGGTGTTTTCTTTCTTCCAGAACGGTGCACGGGTTTTCAGGTAGTCCATGACAAAAGCGCAGGCATCGAATGCGGCCTGGCGATGGGCGCTGGCGGCGCCGACGAACACGATTGGTTCACCCGGCTCGAGCGCGCCGATGCGATGCAGCACTTCCAGTTTCAACAGCGGCCAGCGCTGCTCGGCTTCGATGGATATTTTGCCGAGGGCTTTTTCGGTCATGCCCGGATAGTGTTCGAGGAACATCCCCGCCACATCCAGTCCATCGTTGAAGTCGCGCACGTAGCCGACAAAGCTCACCACCGCGCCGACGCCGACATTGGCCGCGTGCATCGCGTTGACTTCAGCGCCCGGGTCGAACGGCGTGGCCTGCACACGAATTGCCATGGCTCAGCCTCCGGTCACGGTGGGGAAAAACGCCACTTCGTCGCCATCGACCACCGGCTCGTCGAGCTGGCAGAGGTCTTCGTTGCGTGCGCACATCAGGTTCTGCTCGCTCAGCACTTCGGCGCCATCCCGTTGCGCAAGCAATGCACGCACATCGTCGACAGTGGCGAAATCACCTTCAACCTTCAGCGAATCCACGCCCAGCGCTTCACGGTAACGGGCAAAAAACCTCACGGTCAGGTTCATGGCTGCTCCGCTTGAAAGTGCCCGCTCTTGCCGCCGACCTTCTCCAGCAGACGCACGCTTTCGATGGTCATGCCGCGATCGACGGCTTTGCACATGTCGTAGATGGTCAGGGCGGCGACGCTGGCGGCGGTCAGCGCTTCCATCTCGACGCCGGTCTGCCCGGACAGTTTGCAACGGGCGACGATGCGCACGGTGTCTGCGCCGTCAGCGCTGAGTTCGACTTTGACGCCGGTAAGCATCAGCGGGTGGCACAGGGGAATCAGATCGCTGGTTTTCTTCGCCGCCTGAATGCCGGCAATGCGCGCCACGGCGAACACATCACCCTTGGGATGGCCGCCGCTGACAATCATCTGCAGCGTTTCGGGGAGCATGCGCACCAGCGCTTGGGCCGTCGCTTCACGGAACGTCACGGCTTTTTCGGTGACGTCGACCATGTTGGCGCGACCTTGGGAATCGAGATGAGTCAGCACGGGATTACTCCTGATCAGGAGCGGGGATTGTAAACCTGCGGGTCAAATTTCCGCACCCACGAATATCACTCACCTTATGTAGGAGCTGCCGAAGGCTGCGATCTTTTGATCTGGCTTTTATAGAGCAAGATCAAAAGATCGCAGCCTTCGGCAGCTCCTACATGTGATTTGTGTAGGGCATAAAAAAACCGGGCGGTTTTGGGGCCGCCCGGTTTTGTTGGCGATGCGGTTACAGATGGGTTTCGGCGTATTCAGCCAGGATCGAGCGAGGCACCCCTTGCAGTGTGATGTGCACACCGTTCGGGAAATCCTTGAAGCGTTCGGTCAGGTAGGTCAGCCCGGAGCTGGTCGCGGACAGGTAAGGGGTGTCGATCTGTGCGAGGTTGCCCAGGCACACCACTTTCGAACCGGCGCCGGCACGGGTGATGATGGTTTTCATCTGGTGCGGTGTGAGGTTCTGGCATTCGTCGATCAGGATCAGGCTCTGCTGGAAGCTGCGACCACGAATGTAGTTGAGCGATTTGAACTGCAGCGGCACTTTGCTGAGGATGTAGTCGACGCTGCCATGGGTGTTTTCGTCATCCATGTGCAAGGCTTCGAGGTTGTCGGTGATGGCGCCCAGCCACGGCTCCATTTTTTCCGCTTCGGTGCCGGGCAGGAAACCGATCTCTTGGTCGAGACCCTGCACGCTGCGGGTGGCAATGATGCGGCGATAACGTTTGCTGACCATGGTCTGCTCGATCGCAGCGGCCAGCGCCAGAATGGTTTTACCGGAGCCTGCCGCACCCGACAGGTTGACCAGATGAATGTCCGGGTCGAGCAGCGCGTACAGCGCCAGACTTTGATAGATGTCGCGCGGCTTCAGCCCCCACGCTTCCTGGTGCAGCAGCGGTTCCTGGTGCAGGTCGAGAATCAGCAGGCGGTCTTCTTCAATCTCCTTGATCCAGCCGACGAAGCCCTGTTCATCAATGATGAACTCGTTGATGTGCACGGCCGGCAGGTTGTCGATCAGTTGTACCTGGTGCCAGGTGCGGCCGTGATCCTGACGGGTTTCGACCTTGCTCACGCGGTCCCAGAAGGAGCCGGTCATGTTGTGATAGCCGTTCGGCAGCAAGGACACGTCGTCGACCAGTTGGTCGGTGCTGTAGTCCTCGGAGGCGATACCGCAGGCGCGCGCCTTGAGGCGCATGTTGATGTCTTTGGTGACCAGCACCACCGGTTTTTTCGGGTCGCGGGTGTGCAGATCGATCAGTTGGTTGATGATTTTGTTGTCGTTCAGATGCTCGGGCAGAATCAGGTTCGACTCGGCCTGCTTGCTCATCAGAATTGACAGCAAGCCCTTCGGCCCGCCCTTGCCGCGCTGGATCGGCACACCCAGCTCGACATCTTCCGGGGACGCATCGCCCAGGGTTTTGTCGATCAGCCGGATGGCCTGTCGGCATTCAGCGGCCACGCTGTGATGCCCGCTCTTGAGCTTGTCCAGCTCTTCAAGCACGGTCATCGGGATCGCGACGTGGTGTTCTTCGAAATTCAGCAGGGCGTTTGGATCGTGAATCAATACGTTGGTATCGAGTACATACAGGATTGGCTGGTTGGAGGAAGGGCTACGTCCGTGATCATCCATACTCGGTCACCTATGTCAGAGCCAGTAGACGCAATACCTGAGCGGTGCTGCGCCTCGAAGTGACTGCCGAAATCTCACCTGCGGAGATTCAAGTGACTGCAAACAAACGGGTCTTGGAAGACGCCACCTGTGTTGCAGGTTTCGGCGGTCTGTCTTCGTAATACTCCAAAACCGATGACATAAAAAAGTACTTTGAAGGTTTTTTTAAGTTTATTTTGCAAAGTGACGAAAAGCCCTTGGCGGACTCCGTCGACACCGTTAGAGTCGGAAGTCCACCTGCAGCAAATTCTCTGAAAAAATCACCCCAAGCCCAATGTTTCCGGGCTTTTAGCGTTTCTCAGCGAAACGCGTCCTCACAGTCTTCCCAACCGATGCCGCTCTGCGCGGTTTGCGTGATCAGCCACGGCAACGAGGTCTTCACCGCGTCCTGTTTCATATTGAAATTGATCACCCCGTGACGCCACAACAGCATCAGGGTCAGCACCCGTTGCGCGCTCGGCGCGCCCTTGAGTTTGCCGGCACCATCCTGAGCATCAATGTCCCACAGCGCCACTTGCAGGCCCTGGGTGTTGAAGAAACCTTGCGCATCGCTGCGACGCTGGCCGTCCGGCGGACGGAACAGCGGCACGTAGTTTTCCGGCAGTTTGTTCTTCACCAGATCGGCGCTGCGCCGCACCGAATCCTGCCAGTCCTGCCAGTGGCTGTGGGAGCGGAACTCCCAGCCCTGCACGCCGACGCACTGTCTGGAGAACTCGGTTTGCAGGCTGCTCACCGAACGATCGCTCAGGCGTGCCTGAATATCCTTGCCCAACACAAAGAACGTGCCGCTCAGATTGGCCTTGCGCAGATAGCCGGTGAGCCAGTCGGTATTGTCCGGTTGCAGATTCGCGGCGCTGTCGAACGTCAGCAGAAACAGCCGGTCGTGCATCTCGTCGCCGTTGCGCTCGTAGTCGCCGAAACGATCGACTTCGCTGCTGGTCTGCGGAAACAGCGCGGCCTTACGCATCAGTTCATCGAGATACTGCACATGGAAGATCCGACTCGGCTCGGCCCACTTGGTGTAATAGCTGTCGTCGCTGACCACGAACTTGGCAGCTTGCTCACGCAGGGTCGGCAGGTCTTCGACGAGGAAGCAGAACGAGGCGTCCTGATCGCAGCTTTGCTGGGCGTAGTTGTAGTTGGCCAACAGGCGCTGCCAGAGGCGCTGACGCAGGCTGTTGACCGCGTCGATATTCACCGTGCGCAGACCGAGGCGCTGGGCCAGCGCGGTTTCGTCCAGCGCTTCGGTGCCGAGCAGGCCCCGGGCGAACATGAGGATTTCGGCACGCGAGGCGACGTCGAACAGCGTCGGGCTGCTGAGCTGCTCCGGCCAGGTGCTGCGATCCAGCGTCGCTACATCGCCCGGCGCCGCGATGGCACCGAAGCTCAACAGCCACGCGGTGAATAAAAGAACAATGCGCAAAGGGGCGTCTCCATAACAAAACCCGCGCGGCACTATATCGCGGGTGGATCAAAAGAAAGATCAAAAGATCGCAGCCTTCGGCAGCTCCTACCTGTGCCTCCATTGAATCATTGCGATGATCGTTCCCACGCTCTGCGTGGTAACGCCTCCCCGGACGCTCCGCGTCGAGCTCGACGGTGACGCGGAGCGTCACAGCCGGCATTCCCACGCAGAGCGTGGGAGCGATCATCGCCAAGCCGTCGATCACCTATGGGCTTGATAGCTGGAGTCAACACCGACAACCCCCTAGAATCGCCCCCACGATTAAAGGAGACGACTTCATGCTGATGGTGATTTCCCCCGCCAAGACCCTCGATTACGAAACACCGCCGGCGACCCAGCGCTTCACCCAGCCGCAGTACCTCGACCATTCTCAGGAACTGATCCAGCAATTGCGCGACCTGACCCCGGCGCAGATCAGTGAGCTGATGCACGTGTCCGACAAGATCGGCGGCCTCAACGCCGCGCGTTTCGGCAGCTGGACGCCCGCGTTCACCCCGGAAAACGCCAAGCAAGCGCTGCTCGCCTTCAAGGGCGACGTCTATACCGGCCTCGACGCACAATCTTTCAGTGAAGCCAACTTCGACTACGCGCAAAAGCATCTGCGCATGCTCTCCGGCCTCTATGGTCTGCTGCGCCCGCTCGACCTGATGCAACCGTATCGCCTGGAAATGGGCACCAAACTGGCCAACGCCCGTGGCAAAGACCTGTACGCGTTCTGGGGCACGCGCATCAGCGAATGGCTCAACGAAGCCCTGGCCGATCAGGGCGACGACGTGCTGCTCAACCTCGCATCCAACGAATACTTCTCGGCGGTTAAACGCACGGCGTTGAACGCGCGGATCATTAACACCGAGTTCAAGGATCAGAAGAACGGCCAGTACAAGATCATCAGCTTCTACGCGAAAAAGGCCCGTGGCCTAATGAGCCGTTTCGTGATTCAGGAAAAGATTAACGATCCCGCCCAGCTCAAGCAGTTCGATGTGCAGGGTTATCGCTACAGCGCCGAACAGTCGAAACCCGACAATCTGGTGTTTCTGCGCGACCACGCCCCCGAATAAAGCATGCCTAATGCACGACTCTTTTTATAAAGAGTCGTGCAGCTCGCACGACGTCAAAAATTCCTCGCTTGATTTCGCCATTTTTATGGCGCCAGAAAACAATCCCTGTCTTTTCTAATTTTAGTTTCACTCGACACTGATCATTTTTTTCAGTAGTGGCACGTAACTTTTTTCAAGGTAGTGGCACAAAACTATCTAGCGCAATGACGCCCCTATCAATAAAGGGCGAAACGGAAAGTGCTATCAAATTGAGACCAGTGCCATCTTTGTCAATATTTCAAAAAATTTCAGATGGCGCGATGAGCGGACTGGAACTATGTCCAAATGCGTAGTTCATACCACCGGTAACGATTCTCGCCGAGTTTGTACGAGATAACTTACGTAGGACAATTAGCCATGTAACCAAGTTGTCACAGCAACTTGCCTAGATGACTAACCGGTCGCAAAGCACACTGAAGGACAGGAGATACGCAGCATTAATATCCCCTACAAGGCCAAGGCCGCGCCCCTATAAACGTGCTCGCCTGAGCACCAAACCGCTTGATCTACGGGCCTTCCCGCCCGCCATCAAGCGCGCAAGACGAATGCACCTGAGTCTTCCACAAGGAAGATCCGCTGCATAACAGGGCAAGTCATAACTATAAGGCCTGGTTGCGCACATCTTGAGTGCACTTATTTAGACACTCGGAACTTTGTATGCCTGCACACGGCATTGTGGCGCCTGTAAGCCGCACTTTCGAGTGCACTAGTGAACGCTGAACACCATTAACTCCGGCCTTCTAAGGCCTGATATATACAGAGGTAATTGCGATGCGCATCAGCATATTTGGTTTGGGTTACGTTGGCGCAGTATGTGCCGGTTGCCTGTCTGCACGGGGCCATGACGTGGTTGGCGTCGATGTTGCCAAAGACAAGATCGACATGATCAACGCTGGCAAATCTCCCATTGTTGAACCGGGCCTGGGCGAACTTCTGCAACAGGGTATTCAAACCGGTCGTCTGCGTGGCACGACCAACTTCGCCGAAGCGATTCGTGACACTGACCTGTCGATGATCTGCGTCGGTACGCCGAGCAAAAAGAACGGCGACCTCGAACTGAACTACATCGAAGCCGTGTGCCGCGAGATCGGTTTTGTTCTGCGTGAAAAAACCACCCGCCACACCATCGTTGTACGCAGCACCGTATTGCCGGGCACTGTTGCCAACTTAGTAATCCCGATTCTCGAAGACTGCTCCGGCAAGAAGGCTGGCGTCGATTTCGGCGTCGCGGTCAACCCGGAATTCCTGCGTGAATCCACCGCAATCGCCGACTACGACCTGCCACCGATGACCGTCATCGGCGAATTCGACAAGGCTTCGGGCGACGTTCTGCAATCGCTGTACGAAGAACTCGACGCGCCGATCATCCGCAAGGACATCGCCGTTGCCGAGATGATCAAGTACACCTGCAACGTCTGGCACGCGACCAAAGTGACCTTCGCCAACGAGATCGGCAACATCGCGAAAGCGGTCGGCGTCGATGGCCGTGAAGTGATGGAAGTGGTTTGCCAGGACAAGACCCTCAACCTGTCCCAGTACTACATGCGCCCAGGCTTCGCCTTCGGCGGTTCGTGCCTGCCGAAAGACGTGCGTGCCCTGACCTACCGCGCAGGTTCGCTGGACGTCGAAGCGCCGCTGCTCAACTCGCTGATGCGCAGTAACGAATCGCAAGTGCAGAACGCCTTCGACATCGTTGAAAGCCACGACAAACGCAAAGTCGCCCTGCTCGGCTTGAGCTTCAAGGCCGGCACCGACGACCTGCGCGAAAGCCCGCTGGTCGAGCTGGCCGAGATGCTGATCGGCAAGGGTTACGACCTGAGCATCTACGACAGCAACGTCGAGTACGCCCGTGTTCACGGCGCGAACAAAGACTACATCGAGTCGAAAATCCCGCACGTATCGTCGCTGCTCAACGCGGACTTCGATTCGGTGATCGACAACTCCGACGTGATCATCCTCGGCAACCGTGACGAGAAATTCCGCGCACTGGCCCAGCAAGCACCGCACGGCAAACAGGTCATCGACTTGGTCGGCTTCATGGCCAAAGCCACCGACGCCGGCACCCGCACCGAAGGTATCTGCTGGTAAGGCAGACGTTGCCCGGCGCCGCCCTCGCGACGCCGGGCAACAGAACCCAAATGTAGGAGCTGCCGAAGGCTGCGATCTTTACCGGCAACGCTTGAGTTCCGAGTGAACCGGCAAAGATCAAAAGATCGCAGCCTTCGGCAGCTCCTACAGGGATCACCCGAATTGCGCGTGACATCGCAGTTTTTTGTAAGCCTGCCTTAACCCCATCGGGCCCGGCCCGAGATAGAGACGGATGCAGATTATGCACAGGCTAAAACACGGCCTACTTCAGGCCGCCGGTTGGCTGTTTTACCTAAGTTTGCTGATGGGCTTGGCCTTGATGCTGCCCACGTCCACGTTCGACTCCGAGTCGAAGGACTTCATTTTCCTGATTGGCGCCGTGGGTATCTGGCGCTATTCGATGGGTGTAACGCACTTTGTGCGCGGCATGATTTTCCTCTACATCGTTTACCCGCACCTGCGTCGCAAAGTGCGCAAGCTGGGTAAAGCGGCGGATCCGTCGCATGTGTTTCTGATGGTCACCAGTTTCCGTATCGACGCGCTGACCACAGCGCAGGTCTACAGCTCGGTGATCCGCGAAGCCATCGACTGCGAACTGCCGACCACCGTGGTTTGCTCGATCGTGGAAATGTCCGATGAGCTGCTGGTCAAGGCGCTGTGGGCGCGGATGAATCCGCCAGAGCGTGTGAAGCTCGACTTCGTGCGCATTCCCGGCACCGGTAAACGTGATGGCCTGGCCTACGGTTTCCGCGCGATCTCCCGTCACCTGCCGGACGACCGTGCAGTCGTCGCCGTGATCGATGGCGACACCGTGCTCGGCGAAGGCACCGTGCGCAAGACCGTGCCGTGGTTCCAGCTGTTCGGCAACGTCGGCGGCCTGACCACCAACGAATTCTGCGAAGTGCGCGGCGGCTACATCATGAGCGAATGGCACAAGCTGCGTTTCGCCCAGCGCCACATCAACATGTGCTCGATGGCCCTGTCCAAACGCGTGCTGACCATGACTGGCCGTATGTCGGTATTCAAAGCGTCTGTGGTCACCAACCCGGAATTCATCGCCGACGTTGAAAGCGACTCGCTGCAACACTGGCGTCTGGGCCGTTTCAAGTTTTTGACCGGCGACGACAAGTCGAGCTGGTTCAGCCTGATGCGCCTTGGTTACGACACTTTCTACGTGCCTGACGCGGCGATCAACACCGTTGAACACCCGCCGGAAAAGAGCTTCATCAAGGCCAGCCGCAAACTGATGTTCCGCTGGTACGGCAACAACCTGCGCCAGAACTCGCGAGCACTGGGCCTGGGTGTGAAACGCCTCGGCGCCTTCACCTCGGTGGTGCTGTTCGATCAACGCGTATCGATGTGGACGTCCCTGCTCGGCCTGACCGTGGCGATCATCGCCAGCTTCAAATACGGCACCGCGTTCATCCTCGTTTACCTGCTGTGGATCGGCATCACCCGCCTGATTCTGACCCTGTTGCTGTCGTGCTCCGGTCACCGGATCGGCCCGGCTTATCCCGCGATTCTTTATTACAACCAGATCGTCGGCGCGCTGGTGAAGATCTATGTGTTCTTCCGCCTCGACCAACAATCCTGGACACGCCAACCCACATCCCTGACCCGTGATCTCGCCAGCTTTCAACGTTGGTTCAACACCTGGTCGTCTCGGACCATGACCTTCTCCGCCGGCAGCATTTTTGTCGCCGTGCTGCTGATGATGGTCTGACCCGCCCCTATTGAATTAACAAGGAAATCGCCCCTATGAATACCGCCGTCAACGCCAACGTAGTGCATGAATCCGAAGCCCAGCGCCAACACGCCCGCGTGAAAATCCCGGCCAAACTGCGCTTTTTCGGCCCCGACCAGACACCGGTTGAAGCGCGGGTCATCGACCTGTCGGCCGGTGGTCTGGCGTTCAACGCCGGGCAGTTGCCGCTCAAGGCTGGCGACGTGCACAAGGCGCGTCTGCAATTCGTCATCGACAACCTCGGGCTGGCGATGGACGTGGAACTGCAGATCCGTTCTTACGACCGCCAGACCGGCCGCGTCGGTTGCCAGTTTCAGAACCTCGAGCCGCAGGATATTTCCACCCTGCGCCACTTGATCACTTCGCACCTGGCCGGCGACATCGTCAGCATGGGTGAAGTGTTGGCAACGCTGCAGCGCGACAACTTCACCAAGGCGCGCAAAGTGAAGGACGGCGGCTCCGGCATGACCCCGTTCGGTCGACTGAAAGCAGTGACCTTCAGCGCCGGTGTGTTTGTCGTCGGTCTGGTCGCGGCGGGCTTCATTTTCAAATCGGTGTACGGCATGTACTTCGTCAGCCACGCGCAGGCCGGTCTGGTCAGCGTACCGGGGATGAACATCACCATGCCGCGCGACGGCACCGTGCAGAGCCTGATCAAGTCCGACGGCGTTGCCGCCAAAGGCGCGCCACTGGCGACCTTCAGCACCAGCATGCTCGACGTGCTCAAGGGCCATCTGGAAGAAGATCAACTGTCCCCGGCCAAGGTTGAAGAACTGTTCGGCAAGCAAATGACCGGCACCCTGACCTCGCCGTGCGATTGCACCGTGGCCCAGCAACTGGTGGCTGACGGTCAATACGCGAGCAAGGGCGACGTGATCTTCCAACTGGTGCCGCGCAACACTCAGGCCACCGTTGATGCGCGCTTCTCCTATCGCCAGTTCGGCGACGTGCGTCCGGGCACTCCGGTGAGCTTCCAGATCGCCGGCGAAGACAAGACCCGCACCGGCAAGATCGTCAGCAGCACCAGCCTGAAAAGCGCCGACCTGTCCTCTGACATCCGCGTACAGATCCAGCCAGACGAGCCGCTCGACAGCAACCTCGCCGGCCGCCCTGTGGAAGTCAACAGCGACCGTGGCCCGAACCTGAACTGGCTGATCGACAAAGCCATGGCTGCCGGTCTTTAAGTCGAGGACATGCCTGTGACTACTCCACCCATCCTGAAAACACCGCGATCCCTGTGGGATCTGGCCTGCCGGCGATTGGATCAGCGCGGTGTGTCTGATGTACCGCGCCGCCTGAATCGCGAGCAGGCTCACTCCTACATGGGCACGGTGTGTGCCTTGGCGCTGGCGGTGAGTCTCGCCGGTTGCGCCGGCCTGCCCGATCAGCGTCTGGCCAACGAAGCGCTCAAGCGTGGCGACACTGCCACCGCTGCGCAGAATTATCAGCAACTGGCCGATCTGGGTTACAGCGAGGCGCAAGTCGGCCTCGCCGATATCCAGGTCGACAGCCGCGACCCTGAGCAAATGAAACAGGCCGAAGCGACTTACCGCGCCGCCGCCAGTGTTTCGCCGCGTGCTCAGGCGCGTCTTGGCCGCTTGCTGGTGGCCAAACCGGGTTCCACCGAAGCCGAGCACCACGAAGCCGAAACCCTGCTGAAAAAAGCCGCCGCCAATGGCGAAGGCAACACGTTGATCCCGCTGGCGATGCTCTACCTGCAATACCCGCACAGCTTCCCGAACATCAACGCTCAGCAGCAGATCGATCAATGGCGCAAATCCGGTTATCCGGAAGCAGGTCTGGCGCAGGTGCTGCTGTATCGCACCCAAGGCACCTACGACCAGCACCTGGATGACGTGGAAAAAATCTGCAAAGCCGCGCTCAACACCACCGATATTTGCTACGTCGAACTAGCCACGGTCTATCAGAAACGTGCCCAGCCAGAACAGCAAGCCGAGTTGATCAAGCAGATGCAGGCCGGTTACAGCCGTGGCACCGTCACCGCGCAGCGCGTCGATTCGGTGGCCCGTGTATTGGCCGATTCGACCCTGGGCAAGCCTGACGAAAAAACCGCGCAGTCGCTGCTCGAGCCGATCGCTCCAGGCTACCCGGCGTCGTGGGTGACCCTCGCGCAATTGCTTTACGACTACCCGGAACTGGGCGACGTCGACCAGATGATGAAGTACCTCGACAACGGCCGCGCCGCCGACCAGCCGCGCGCTGAGCTGTTGCTGGGCAAGCTCTACTACGAAGGCAAAATGGTCCCGGCCGACGCCAAAGTCGCCGAAGAACATTTCCAGAAAGCCGTTGGCCGTGAAGTCGCCGCCGACTACTACCTCGGCCAGATCTATCGCCGTGGCTACCTCGGCAAGGTCTACCCGCAGAAGGCGCTCGACCACTTGCTGACCGCTGCGCGCAACGGCCAAAACAGCGCCGACTTCGCCATCGCGCAACTGTTCTCCCAAGGCAAGGGCACCAAGCCCGATCCGCTCAACGCCTACGTCTTCAGCCAACTGGCCAAGGCGCAAAACACCCCGCAAGCCGATGAGCTGGCGACCACCCTCGCCGCGCAATTGCCGCCCGAGCGTCTGGCCGAAGCCCAACGTCTGCTGCAACAGGAGCAAGCCAGCCGTGGCGCTCTGAACCAGAACACGCTGCAACTGCACGCCCTGCAAGAAGAAGACGGCGAGGAAAAATTATGAAGTTGAATCCATTCGTGAAGGCCGGCATTGGCCTCACTTTCGCGCTGATCTGGTCTTGCCCGACACTGGCCGCGATGACTGAAACCAAAAACTTCGGCCTCGAAGTGAAAGTCACCGGCCAGTCCGAAGACGACCGTGACCTCGGCACCGCCAGCGGCGGCGACGTCAACGGCGTCGGCCTCGACCTGCGTCCGTGGATCTACGGCGAAAGCGGCGCGTGGAGCGCCTACGCCATGGGCCAGGCCGTGACCTCGACCGACATCATCGAAACCGACACCCTGCAACAATCCGACGGTGAACAAGCCACCGACAACGGCGATCGCAAAACCAAGAAAAACTACCTGGCGATGCGCGAGTTCTGGGTCGGCTACAGCGGCCTCACGCCATACCCGGGCGAGATGCTCAAGTTCGGTCGCCAGCGCCTGCGCAATGACGACGGCCAATGGCGCGACACCAACATCGAAGCGCTGAACTGGACCTTCGACACCACCCTGTTGCGCGCCAACGCCGGTGTCGCCGAACGCTTCAGCGAATACCGCACCGACTTGAAAGAGCTGGCGCCGAAAGACAAAGATCGCCTGCACGCCTACGCCGACGCCGCTTACCAGTGGACGCCGGGCCAGTGGGTCGGCATTCGTGGTCACCATACCCACGACGACGGCAAACTCGATTACGCCGAGCCAGGTGTCCCGCGCGACTCGCTGGATAAAACCGAGAACGGCGACATCAGCTGGCTCGGCCTGACCGCCGACAGCGACGCCTACAACTGGCGCAACACCAACACCGTCAACTACTGGGGCAGCATCACCGGCATGAGCGGCGACCGCGACACGGTCAACGCGCTGAACGCCGATGGCACCCGCCCGGCACAAGCCAAGCGCAGCGATGACGTCAACGGCTGGGCCACCGACATCGGTGTACGCCTGCGCCTCGATCCGCAATGGCAAGTCGGCGGTGCGTATGCCCGCGCCAGCGCCGATTACGAGCAGAACGGTCTGGAGAGCAACCGCTCCAACTACACCGGTACGCGCTCGCGGGTTCACCGTTTCGGCGAAGCCTTCCGTGGCGAAATGAACAACATGCAAACCGCGACGCTGTTCGGTTCGTGGATGGTCAACGACGAGTACGACGCCAGCCTGATCTACCACAAATTCTGGCGTGTCGACGGCAACAAGCCGGTCGGCAGCAACGGCATCAACGCCGTGGAAAACAACACCGACGACGCCACCGGCGCGATCCTTTCCAGCACCTCGCTGCCGCTTGAAGACGGCAACAAGGATCTCGGTCAGGAGATGGATCTGGTCGTCACCAAGTACTTCAAGCAAGGCCTGTTGCCGGCGGCGTTGAGCCAGTCGATCGACGAGCCTTCGGCCCTCGTGCGCTTCCGTGGCGGTGTGTTCAAACCGGGCGATGCCTACGGCAAGCAGGTTGATTCGTACATGCACCGCGCGTTCATCGACGTGATCTGGCGCTTCTGATGCAAACCGCCAAGGGAGTGCCCGACATGATCAGCACCAGGATAGGCTCACTCAGCCTGCTGGCCGGCGCGATGCTGCTGGCCAGCGCCGGCGCCTTCGCCAATGTGGAGCCGACGGCGCCGCAACCGGCCAAGCCGGCCACCGTGGCCAAAGAACTGCAACAGGCCAAAACCTACACCGTCAGCAGCGCGCCGACCGACGCGCTGAATCTGGCCGCACCAAAACTGCCCGACCTCTCCGGCTTCACCGCCGAAGCCGCTGCGGCGAAGATCGTCCGCAGCAAACCGGGCAAGATCAGCGTGCGCCGGATGATGCAGGAAGACGCGCTGAAGGACTTCATCGGCGGCGACAACAAGATGGCCGAATGGGTGGTGCGTCAGCACGGCATCCCGCAGGCGATCTTCGTCGACGACGGCTACATGAACCTCAAGGATCTGGCGCAGAAACTGCCCAAGCAGTATTTCAGCGAAACCTCGCCGGGCGTGTACCTGTCGAAGCTGCCGATCGTGGTTGGCCGTAAAGGCATCCTCGAAATCGATGGCCAGACCCAAGAATTGCGCCTGTCGCAAGAGGCCGGTTCGTTCCTGGTCAACGACGGTCAGCTGTTCGTGCGTGACACCAAAATCACTGGCTGGCGCGAGAAGGAAAACGGCCCGGCGACCTTCCGTTCGCCGAAGGAATTCCGTCCGTTCCTGCTGGCCTGGGGCGGCACCGAGACCTACATCGTCAACAGCAAGATGGCCAGCTTCGGCTACGCCAACAGTAAGTCGTACGGCGTGAGTATTTCCCAGTACACGCCGAATATGGCCAAGGTGCTCAAGCGTCCTGAACCGACTGGCTGGATCGTCGGCTCCGAGTTCTCTGACATGTGGTACGGCTTCTACTGCTACGAAACCCGCGACTTCGTGGTCAAGGGCAACACCTACAAAGACAACATCGTTTACGGCATCGACCCGCACGACCGTTCCCACGGCCTGATCATTGCCGAGAACACTGTGCACGGCACGAAGAAGAAGCACGGGATCATTATTTCCCGTGAGGTCAACGACAGCTTCATCTTCAACAACAAGAGCTTCGACAACCACCTCTCGGGCCTGGTGATCGACCGTAACAGCGTCAACAACATCATTGCCTACAACGAGATCTACAAGAACCACACCGACGGCATCACCCTCTACGAGTCCGCCGATAATTTGCTGTGGGGCAACAAAGTCATCAGCAACAAACGCCACGGCATCCGTATTCGTAACAGCGTGAACATCCGCCTCTACGAAAACGTCGCCATGGCCAACGGCCTGACCGGCGTTTACGGCCACATCAAGGATCTGAGTGACACCGACCGTGACATCAAGCTCGACCCGTTCGATGCGCAGGTGTCGCTGATCGTCGTCGGCGGTGAGCTGGCGGCCAATGGCAGCGGCCCGCTGTCGATCGATTCGCCTTTGAGTGTCGAGCTGTATCGCGTGTCGATGCTGGCGCCGACCAAATCCAGCGGCATCAGCTTCAACGGCATCCTCGGCGAGCGCCAGGATGAAATTCTCGACCTGCTGGTGCGCCAGCAGAAAGCCGTGCTGATCGACCCTGTCGAACGCCAGACCGAAATGCAGGACTGAGGATAATTTTATGCACCCACACTTGATCAAATTACTCAGCCTGTCGGCCCTGACCGTGGGCATTCTCGCGGCCAGCAACGGCGCCCGCGCCGATGAAGGCGCCGCCGCCACGCCGCCGAAGTTCAGCGCCGAACCGTGCTGCAACCTGTGCCCGGCGGCGCATGACGCGAAAAACTACACCACGCGTTATCAGCAGAACTTCACCACGCTGGTGCAGGCGCAAGGCGACTGGCTGTTCCGCACTCAGGAAGATTTGCGCACCGAGTTCAACACCACCCCGGCCGGCTACAAACGCCTGCAACAGCTGCACGATGCGTTCAAGGCCAAAGGCGTCGAGCTGGTGATCGTTTACCAGCCAACCCGTGGCCTGGTGAACCGCAACAAGCTCAACCCGCAGGAAAAAGCCGCGTTCGATTACGAGAAAGCGCTGGGCAACTACAAGACCATGCTCGGTCGTTTCGCCAAGATGGGTTACGTCGTGCCGGATCTGTCGCCGCTGACCAACGAATCGCTGCCGGACACCCTGCCCGCCCACGACTTCTACTTCCGCGGCGACCAACACTGGACGCCATACGGTGCACAGCGCACGGCGAAAATCGTCGCCGAGAAGGTCAAGCAGATCCCGGCCTTCGCCGACGTGCCCAAGCGTGAATTCGAAACCAAACGCTCCGGGCGCATGGGCAAGACCGGCACCCTGCACAACATGGCCGGGCAACTGTGCGGCACCAGTTACGCGATCCAGTACATGGATCAGTTCACCACCGAGCCGAAAGGCGAGGCCGGTGATGGCGACCTGTTCGGTGATTCCGGCAACCCGCAAATCACCCTCGTCGGTACTTCGCACAGCGGCAAGAACTACAACTTCGCCGGCTTCCTCGAAGAAGCCATCGGCGCCGACATTCTCAACGTCGCGTTCCCCGGCGGTGGTCTGGAAGGTTCGATGCTGCAGTACCTCGGCAGCGACGAATTCCAGAAGACCCCGCCGAAAATCCTCATCTGGGAATTCTCGCCTCTGTACCGCCTCGACCAGGAAACCATCTATCGCCAGATGATGTCCCTGCTCGACAACGGCTGCGAAGGCAAAGACGCACAGATGTCCGCGAGCACCACGCTCAAGCCGGGCGGCAAACAAGAACTGCTGGTCAACAGCAAGAACCTGAACCTGCAAAACAGCAGCCATCAGGTCGACATCCGCTTCGCCGACCCTTCGGTGAAAACCCTGCAAGCCACCCTCTGGTACATGAACGGTCGCCACGAGGACATCAAGATCGAGAAACCGGAAACCTCCGACACCGACGGTCGTTTCGCCTTTGAGTTGCGCACGGACGAAGACTGGGCCACGCAGAACCTGCTGGCGGTCGAAGTTCAGGGCCCGGAAGCGGGCACCGCGCCACAAAAAGTCGAAGCGAAAATCTGCAAACGCAACGTATTCCCGGGCGCTGGGCAACAAACCGCTCAGGTCGGGCAATGAGGTCTGCTATGCGAAATCCGAAACTCAAAAATCTGTTGGCACCGACGCTGCTGAGCCTGGCGATGTTCGCCGGGGCGACTCAGGCCGCCGCGCCACTGCGTCCACCGCAGGGCTATTTCGCGCCTGTGGATAAATTCAAGACCGGCGACAACAGCGAAGGCTGCGACGCCATGCCGACGCCGTACACCGGGCCGCTGCAATTTCGCAGCAAATACGAAGGCTCGGACAAGGCCCGTTCGACGCTGAATGTGCAGTCGGAAAAAGCTTTTCGCGACACCACCAAAGACATCACCACGCTGGAACGCGGCACCGCCAAACGGGTGATGCAGTTCATGCGCGACGGTCGTCCGGAACAGCTCGACTGCACGCTGAACTGGCTGACCGCGTGGGCCAAGGCCGACGCGTTGATGTCGAAAGACTTCAACCACACCGGCAAGTCGATGCGCAAATGGGCGTTGGGCAGCATGGCCTCTTCGTACATTCGCCTGAAGTTCTCCGACTCGCATCCGCTGGCGCAGCATCAGCAGGAAGCGCAGGTGATCGAGGCGTGGTTCAGCAAAATGGCCGATCAGGTGGTCAGCGACTGGGACAACCTGCCGCTGGAAAAAACCAACAATCACTCGTACTGGGCCGCATGGTCGGTGATGGCGACCTCGGTCGCGACCAACCGCCGCGACCTGTTTGACTGGGCGGTGAAGGAATACAAGGTCGGCGCCAATCAAGTCGATGCTGACGGTTACCTGCCGAACGAACTCAAGCGCCAGCAACGCGCCCTCGCCTATCACAACTACGCCCTGCCGCCGCTGGCAATGATCGCCAGTTTCGCTCAGGTCAACGGGGTCGATTTGCGCCAGGAAAACAACGGTGCGCTGAAGCGTCTGGGTGATCGGGTGTTGTCGGGGGTGAAAGATCCGGACGAATTCGAGAAGAAGAACGGCAAAGAGCAGGACATGACCGACTTGAAAGAGGACATGAAATTCGCCTGGCTCGAACCGTTCTGCACGCTCTACACCTGTGCGCCGGATGTCATCGAGAAGAAGCGCGGCATGCAGCCGTTCAAAACCTTCCGCCTCGGCGGCGACCTGACCAAGGTCTACGACCCGTCCCATGAAAAGGGCAACAAAGGTACTTGAAAGGCGAAAAGCGAAAGCCCCTCACCCTAACCCTCTCCCAGAGGGAGAGGGAACTGACCGAGGTGTTTTTGAGAAATCCGCCGACCTGATACATCGAATCGATCTCAGGTGTTGAAAAACAACCGAGATCAGGCTGCACAGAAATACCGAGTCGATCTCCATTTCTGAAAACCATGGAGATCAGGCTCCCTCTCCCACCGGGAGAGGGCGGGGGGTGAGGGGCGCGGTCTGACGGCCAGCTCCGACCTCAAGCAAGCACTGTGTCACCCCTCCACTACCACGGGGGGTTTGGGGGGGCTTTGGCCCTTGACTGTTGGTTCAAACATGGAGAGATCGGGATGGTATTTTCATCCAACGTGTTCCTGTTTCTGTTCTTGCCGATCTTTCTCGGCTTGTACTACTTGAGCGGGCAACGCTATCGCAATTTGCTGCTGCTGATCGCCAGCTACGTGTTCTACGCCTGGTGGCGTGTGGACTTCCTCGCGCTGTTCGCTGCCGTCACATTGTGGAACTACTGGATCGGCCTCAAAGTCGGTGCCGCCGGTGTCAGAACCAAACCGGCGCAGCGCTGGCTGCTGCTCGGTGTCGCAGTCGATTTGTGCATCCTCGGCTACTTCAAGTACGCCAACTTCGGCGTCGACAGCATCAACGCGATGATGACGTCGGTCGGTCTGTCGCCGTTCATCCTCACCCACGTGCTGCTGCCGATCGGTATCTCGTTCTACATCTTCGAATCGATCAGCTACATCATCGACGTGTATCGCGGCGACACCCCGGCCACGCGCAACCTGATCGACTTCGCCGCCTTCGTAGCGATCTTCCCGCACTTGATTGCCGGCCCGGTGTTGCGTTTCCGCGACCTCGCCGACCAGTTCAACAACCGCACGCACACCCTCGATAAATTCTCCGAGGGCTGCACGCGGTTCATGCAGGGTTTCATCAAGAAAGTCTTCATCGCCGACACCCTCGCGGTGGTCGCTGACCATTGCTTCGCCCTGCAAAACCCGACCACCGGCGATGCCTGGCTCGGCGCACTGGCCTACACCGCGCAGCTGTATTTCGACTTCTCCGGTTACAGCGACATGGCGATTGGTCTGGGCTTGATGATGGGTTTCCGCTTCATGGAAAACTTCAAACAGCCGTACATCAGCCAGTCGATTACCGAGTTCTGGCGTCGCTGGCACATTAGCCTGTCGACCTGGCTGCGTGACTACCTGTACATCACCCTCGGCGGTAACCGTAAAGGCACGCTGATGACCTATCGCAACCTGTTCCTGACCATGCTCCTCGGTGGTCTGTGGCACGGCGCGAACATCACCTACATCGTCTGGGGCGCCTGGCACGGCATGTGGCTGGCGATTGAAAAAGCGCTGGGCCTGAACACTTCGCCACGCAGCCTCAACCCGATCCGCTGGGCGCTGACCTTCCTGCTCGTGGTGATGGGCTGGGTGATCTTCCGCGCCGAGAACCTGCATGTCGCCGGCCGTATGTACGGCGCCATGTTCAGCTTCGGTGAATGGTCGTTGTCGGAACTCAATCAGGCCAGCCTCACCGGTCTGCAAGTGGCAACTTTGGTTGTGGCGTACGTGACGCTGGCCTTCTTCGGCCTGCGTGATCTGTACACCAACCAGCCGCCGGCCAAGAGCAAACCTGAAGTCAACGTCGAGGCCAACGGCCCAGCGACGGCGACTCCGGGAATGATCAAGGCAGCCCCTGGCGAAAACCCGGCGAGCATCCATGAGCCTGGCTACACCGTCGGCGTCGAAGCTCAGGTGCAACCGGCCTACTGGAGCGCGGACTGGTCGCGCTACGTGATGCGCGGCCTGATCCTGCTGCTGTTCATCGCCTCGATTCTCAAACTCTCGGCGCAAAGCTTCTCGCCGTTCCTTTACTTCCAGTTCTGAGGGATCTGACATGACCCGCTCATTACGCATCTTCTACATCGCCCTGTTCCTGGTGACCCTGTTGGTCTTGGGTCTGTGGTCGGTTCGCAGCTTCTTCGGCTTCAGCACCAATGCCGATGCGACAGTGCTCAACGGTCGCTGGACCAAGGCTGTGGAAACGCACTACGACGATGAATTCCCGATCAAGCGTCTGGGCACCAACCTCTGGGCCGCGCTGGATTTCAAACTGTTCAACGAAGGTCGTCCGGGCGTGGTGCTCGGTCGCGATCAGTGGTTGTACAGCGATGAAGAATTCAACCCGATCGTCAACGAAGAGCTGAACCTGCAAGGCAACTACGCGCTGGTCGAAGGCGTGCGCCAGACCCTCAAAGAGAAAGGCGTGAAACTGGTGATGGCGATCGTGCCGGCCAAGGTTCGTCTGTACCCGGAGCATCTGGGTGAAGTGAAACCGGCGAGCATCCACGAAAATCTCTATCAGGATTTCCATGCTCGTGTAGCCGCCGACAAGATCCTCGCCCCTGACTTGCTCAAGCCGTTCCAACAGGCCAAGCAAAGCGGTCAGCAAGTGTTCCTGCGCACCGATACGCACTGGACGCCGGAAGGCGCGGAGATCGCGGCGAACACCCTGGCGAAAACCATCGCCGACAAGTTCCCGCTCAGCGGCGAGCCGCAGCGCTTCGTCACCACCCCGGCGGAGAAGGTCACGCACAAGGGCGATCTGCGTCTGTTCCTGCCGCTCGATCCGCTGTTTGAAAACCTGATGCCGGCGCAAGAGCCGCTGCAAAAGCGCAACACCGTCGCGGCTGGTGATCAGCCTGCCGGTGACGACGCGCTGTTCGCCAGCAATGAAGTGCCGGTGGCACTGGTCGGCACCAGCTACAGCGCCAACCCCAACTGGAACTTCGTCGGTGCCCTGAAACAAGCGCTGCACAGCGACGTGGTGAGCTACGCCGAAGACGGCCACGGCCCGATCCTGCCGATGCTCAGCTACCTGAAAAGCGATGACTTCAAGAACAGCCCGCCACAGGTGCTGATCTGGGAGTTTCCTGAACGATATCTGCCTGTGAACAACGAAATCGGCGACGCCGACCCGCAGTGGGTCGCAGAGCTTAAACAAGCCGGCGCGCGCCAACAAAACGTAGCAATCAACACTAAATCCGAGACGCCCGATCGGGCGCAAAACTGAAAGAGAGGTACACCATGACTTTCACTACTACTCCTCGTCGTCTCGCAAAACGCATTGCACTGGTTGCAGGTCTGAGCGTGTTGTCGGTTCAAGCTTTCGCCGGTGGTGACGCCGCACTTTATGGCCCGACTGCACCGAAAGGCTCGACCTTTGTGCGTGTCTATAACGCCAGCAACGCTGAAGTCAGCGCCACCGTTGGCAGCACCAACCTGAGCGACGTTGCACCACTGGCCAGCAGCGACTTCAGCTTCATGCCGGGCGGTGATTACAGCGCCAAAGTCGGCAGCCAGACCCTGCCGGTGAAACTCGCCGGTGACCACTACTACACCCTGGTCAACAACGCTTCCGGCGCGCCGCAACTGATTGAAGAGCCGCCGTTCAAGAACAAGCAGAAATCCCTGGTACGCGTGCAGAACCTCAGCGACAAACCGCTGACCCTGAAGACCGCCGACGGCAAGACCGACGTGGTGCCGAACGTGGCCGCCAAGGGCCGTGGCGAACGTGAAATCAACCCGGTGAAAGTCAGCCTGGCGCTGTACGAAGGTGACAAGAAAGTCGGTGACGTAAAACCGGTTGCCCTGGAGCGCGGTGAAGCGGCGGTGCTGTACGTCACCGGCAGCGGCAGCAGCCTGTCGCCAGTCTGGGTGAAACGCCCGGTATCGACTCGCTAACAAATTTCCCGATGAGACGCTGACCCCTGTAGGAGCTGCGGCACGCTGCGATCTTTTGACTCTGTTTATGAAGATCAAGATCAACAGATCGCAGCCTTCGGCAACTCCTACAAGGGAATGCGGCGGCCTTTCGGTACGAAACAAAAAAAAGAGTGAAACGACACAGCGTTCGTGCCTCTAACCAATCGATTTTATGGAGTAAACAATATGATTCCGGTGATCTTGTCAGGTGGTAGCGGTTCACGTCTTTGGCCGCTTTCGCGTAAGCAGTTCCCTAAGCAATTCCTCGCCCTGACCGGCGAACACACGCTGTTCCAGCAGACCCTCGAGCGCCTGGTGTTCGAAGGCATGGACACCCCTATCGTGGTCTGTAACAAGGATCACCGCTTCATCGTCAACGAGCAGTTGAGCAATCGCAATCTGGAATGCCAGCGCATCCTGATGGAACCGTTCGGCCGCAACACCGCGCCAGCCGTGGCGTTGACCGCGATGATGCTGGTCAATGAAGGTCGCGACGAACTGATGCTGGTGCTGCCGGCTGACCACGTCCTCGAAGACCAGAAAGCCCTGCAACGCGCCCTCGCCCTGGCCACCGTCGCTGCGGAAAACGGCGAAATGGTGTTGTTCGGCGTGCCGGCGACCAAACCGGAAACCGGTTACGGCTACATCAAATCCACTGCAGATTCGCTGCTGCCCGAAGGCGTCAGCCGCGTCTCGCACTTCGTCGAAAAACCTGACGTCAAACGCGCCACCGAGTACGTGCAGTCCGGCGGTTACTACTGGAACAGCGGCATGTTCCTGTTCCGCGCCAGCCGCTTCCTCGAAGAGCTGAAAAAGCACGACCCGGACATCTACGACACCTGCCTGCTGACCCTTGAGCGCAGCGAGCAGGATGCCGACACCGTGACGCTGGACGAAGCCACCTTCGCCTGCTGCCCGGACAACTCCATCGACTACTCCGTGATGGAAAAAACCCAGCGCGCCTGCGTGGTGCCGCTGACCGCTGGCTGGAGCGATGTCGGTTGCTGGTCGTCCCTGTGGGAAGTCAACGAGAAAGACGCCAACGGCAACGTTACCAAAGGCGACGTGGTCATCCAGGACAGCAAGAACTGCATGATCCACGGCAACGGCAAACTGGTGTCGGTGATCGGTCTGGAAAACATCGTCGTGGTCGAAACCAAAGACGCCATGATGATCGCCCACAAAGACAAGGTTCAGGGCGTCAAGCAAATGGTCAACACGCTCAACGAGCAGGGCCGCAGCGAAACCCAGAACCATTGCGAGGTTTATCGTCCGTGGGGTTCGTATGACTCGGTGGACATGGGCGGGCGTTTCCAGGTCAAGCACATTTCGGTGAAACCGGGTGCATGCCTGTCGCTGCAGATGCACCACCACCGCGCCGAACACTGGATCGTGGTCAGCGGCACCGCCGAAGTGACCTGCGATGAAAACGTGTTCCTGCTCTGCGAAAACCAGTCGACCTACATCCCGATCGCCTCGGTGCATCGCCTGCGCAACCCGGGCAAGATCCCGCTGGAAATCATCGAAGTCCAGTCGGGCTCGTACTTGGGCGAAGACGACATCGAACGCTTCGAAGACATTTACGGCCGCTCCACCCCGATCGAACGCGGCGTGTCGGTGAAAACCATCGCGCAGTAACTGATCGGCAAAACAAGAAGCCCTCGTCCAGCCCGTTGCGTTCCCTATCCGCAGCGGGTTGGGCGGGGGCTTTTTTTTAGAAGCGAAAGATCGCAGCCTGCGGCAGCTCCTACAGGGCAAACGCGTTCCAACTGTAGGAGCTGCCGCAGGCTGCGATCTTTTGACTTTGCCCTTCCCATCGCCAACCTCACCTACGCTTAGGTAGGATGACCCTCTCTCTCCTAGAGGTCGTACACATGTTCATCGGCATTTTGCTGGTCATCACCTGGCTGATCCTGTTGCTGCGCTATCCGGCCAAAGCCTTGCCGGTGTCAGTGGCAGCCGCTATCGGCCTCGGTCTGGTAGCGATGTGGGTGGTGTGGCTGGACAACCGCGAGATCAAGCAACTCGCGCGCCTCGAGTTGCGCATCAGCTACGCGCCGGAGCAATGCCCGGCCGATCGTCCGCTGCAACTGAAGATGAACAACGGCAACAGTGTGCCGCTGACCGAACTGCGCTGGCGCATTGCAGCCTACGCGCCGGGTGACACGGTCAACCTGGCCGACAACCAATACACCGCACCGCGCTACCGTGGCCCCGGCGAATTGCAGGCCGGTTCGACATGGGAAGACTGTTTGCCATTGCCGCCACTGCGTCCCGGTTATCGCCCGCAAACTCTGGAGTTCCGCGCCGAGCATTTGCAGGGTAGTTTCTCCGACTGATCCCCCTTCCCAACTTTTTTGCACAAGGAATGCGCCATGCCCGTTGCGTTGATTACCGGTTGTTCCAGCGGCATCGGCCGCGCGCTCGCCGATGCGTTTAAAACCGCGGGCTACGAAGTCTGGGCCAGTGCGCGCAAGGCTGACGATGTCGCTGCATTGAATGCGGCCGGTTTTACCGCCGTGCAACTGGATGTCAACGACGGCGCGGCGCTGGCGCAACTCGGCGAGCGAATCAGTCAGGAGCATGGCGGCCTCGACGTGCTGATCAACAACGCCGGTTATGGCGCGATGGGGCCGTTGCTCGACGGCGGTGTGCCGGCGATGCAGCGGCAGTTCGAAACCAATGTGTTTTCCATAGTCGGCGTTACCCGCGCGTTGTTTCCGGTGCTGCGGCGGGGCAAGGGACTGGTGGTGAATATCGGCAGCGTGTCAGGGGTTTTGGTCACGCCGTTTGCCGGTGCTTACTGCGCCTCGAAAGCGGCGGTGCACGCATTGACCGATGCCTTGCGCATGGAGTTGGCACCGTTCGGCATTCGTGTGATGGAAGTGCAGCCGGGGGCGATTCAGTCGAGCTTCGCCAAGAATGCCGGGCATGAGGCCGAGCAATTGATCAATGACCAATCGCCGTGGTTTCCGTTGCGTGAAGGCATTCGCGCGCGGGCCAAGGCTTCACAGGATAAGCCGACGCCGGCTGCTGAGTTTGCCGCTGATTTGCTCAAGGCTGTGCAGCAGAGCAACCCGCCGCGCTTGATCCGCATTGGTAACGGCAGCCGGGCGTTGCCGCTGTTGGCGGCGTTGTTGCCGAAGGGGTTGCTGGAGTCGGTGTTGATGAGGCGGTTCGGGTTGCAGAGGCAGCTCTGAGACCGGGTTGACGCCTTCGCGAGCAAGCCCGCTCCCACAGGAGAATGCATTCCAAATGTGGGAGCGGGCTTGCTCGCGGAGAGGCCAGACACTACACAGAAAATCCTCAGCCCCAACCCTTCATGAAATCAATAAACGCCCGCACCTTCAGCGGCAAATGCCGGGTGTCCGGGTACAGCGCGTACACCCCTTGCTGGGCAAAACGATAATCCGCCAACAACCGTTGTAACCGTCCCGCTTCCAAATCTTCCTGAATCAACCATTGCGGCAAAATCGCCACGCCCTGCTCGGTCAACGCAAAGGCCCTGAGCGTCGCCGAGTTGTCCGCAACAATCGCAGTGGTTCCCGGTTTCGGCTGGTAGAAATGTTCAGCACCGTGCGGATCAGTCACCGTCATCTCCGGCACCCGCCCGTGCCCCAACGTCGGCATCGACTCCAGCGCCGCCAGCGTATCAACCGGCGCAAAGCGCTCGACCAATCCCGGCGCTGCCACCGCAAACACCTCGAATGTCGACAACTGCACCGCTCGCAGATTGGAGTCGTGCATGCGCCCCAAACGGATCGCCATATCAAACCGTTCAGAGATCAGATCGGCATGCGTCGAAGACGTCGACAGGTGAATATTCAACTGCGGTTGCTGTTGACGAAACACCTCCAGCGCCGGCACCACTTGCGCCAGCGCGAACTCCACCGTCGTGGTAATCCGCAACGTGCCCTTGAGCTGTGAATGCTCCGAGCGCGCTTCCTCAATGGCCAGTCGCGCTTCATCCAGCGTGCGCAAACAGCGTCGATAAAAACGCTCGCCGGCGTCGGTCAGCGCCAGTTGCCGGGTGTTGCGCGTGAGCAAGGTCACGCCCAATTCCTCTTCCAGCCGCTTGAGATTGAAGCTCACCACCGCGCGAGTCTGGCCCAATGTGTCAGCGGCTGCGGTCAACGAACCGGCCTCGACCACGGCTTTGAAGGTGTCGAATCGATCCAGACTGACCATGGCCACGGTGCTCCTTGTCAAAATAATTTTGACAAACTAGCAGCCAAACCAGCGTTTTCCTATCACCAGAAGCGCCCTACCCTGCACGTCTCATCACAGGGAAGCTGCCATGGCTTATCGCTCGAAAGTCGCGCTGGTGTATTTGTTGGGCTTCGCCCTCGACTTGCTGAACATGTTTGTCGCCAGCATTGCCTACCCCGACATCGCCCAACAATTGCACGCCTCGGTGACGCAACTGGCGTGGATCACCAACGCCTACATGCTCGGGCTGACGCTGATCATTCCGCTGAGCGTGTGGCTGGCGGCACGGATCGGCGAACGACGGCTGATTCTCGCCTCGCTGCTGTTGTTCGGGATTGGCTCGGCGCTGGTGGCGCAAGCGGCATCGATCGAAAGCTTGATTGGCTGGCGCCTGCTGCAAGGGCTCGGTGGCGGGTTGTTGCTGCCGGTCGGTCAGGCGTTGGCGTATCGACAGTTTCCGCCATCGCAGCGCGCGCATTTCACCGGCGTGGTGTTGCTGGTGGCGCTGATGGTGCCGGCACTGTCGCCGGCGGCGGGCGGATTGATTGTTCAGGCGTTGTCGTGGCGGTGGATTTTCTACCTCAATTTGCCGGTGGCGCTGCTCGCTATTGGCCTTGGACTGTTCTGGCTGAAAGCCGATCAGCCTTCGAGTGAACGCCCGACGCTGGATGCGCGCGGCTTGCTATTGGCGGCGACTGCGCTGAGTTTGTTGTTGATCGCCGTCAGCATGGTGAGCGAAACAGACACCCGCATCCTCGGTCTCTTTGTCTTCGTGCTCAGCGTCCTGACCCTGTGCATTTATCTGCGTGACGGCTGGCGTAAACCCAACGCCATTCTCGACCTGCAACTGATCAAGAATCCGTCGCTGCGCCTGGCGATGCTGATCTACCTGTGCGTGCCCGGTGTCTTCACCGGCACCCACATGATCGCCGTGTTGTACCTGCACATCCTTGGCTTAGGCGCGGCGCAAACCGGCGCGTTGATGCTGCCGTGGGCGCTGGGTTCGGGCGTGGCGATCATGTTCGGTAAACGCTGTTTCAATCGCCTCGGGCCCAAGCCGCTGTTGAGCGCTGGCATGCTCCTGCAATGCCTCGGTATCGTCTTGCTGATGCGCATCGAACAACCCGCCAGCACGCCGCTGATCATCGCCTACGGTCTGATGGGCCTGGGCGGCAGCCTGTGCAGCGTCACTGCGCAGACCTTGGCATTCGTCGGCATCGTGCCAGAAAAAATGGGCCACTCCAGTGCGCTGTGGAATATCAATCGTCAGCTCGGTTTTTGCCTCGGCGCGGCGTTGCTCAGCTCCTTGTTGGGGGCTTTGGGTGGTGAGGGTTTTCGCTACTGCTTCCTCGCTGCCGTGTTGCTGACGATGCTGCCGATGGTCAGTGTTTTGCGGTTCGATTCGACGGCAGTGCTCGCGCTGACTTCACAATTACCCAAGGAAAAATCTACATGACCGACTACAGCGAATACTTTGAAGAAGTGATTCAGGCACATGAGGCCATTGAACGATGGTTTGCCGTGGAGGGAGACGACGCTGAACTGGAGCGACTGCTAGCGCGGTTTTCGCCTGAATTCTCTATGGTTTCGCCGTTGGGCCGGGTGTTGGATTTCGAGGCGTTGAGCGGGTTGTTTCGGATGGCTGGAGGTAAGAAGCGCGGGTTCAAAATCGAGCTCAGCGAGCTGTGCGGGATTGCATTACACGAGCGCGGTGCGACGGTGAGTTACCGCGAGCAGCAGACGGATGCGAGCGGATTGCATACGGATCGGCGTTCGACTGTGGTGTTTGAAAAACTTGAGTGCGGGCGAGTGATTTGGCGGCATTTGCAGGAGACGTTTTGCGCTGAGTAATGACTTGGCACTCTCCTGGGATACCGAGCTGCCCTCTTCGCGAGCAAGCTCGCTCCCACAAGGGATCTTGGTTGCGCCGCAGATCCAATGTGGGAGCGAGCTTGCTCGCGAATTGAGCGATACGGTCTGTCAGTTATCCACAACGCTTTGATTCACCACAACGGTGCAAGTAATCCCCGCCGCCAACAGAACCCCCTCCGGCACTTCATCAATGTGAATCCGCACTGGCACGCGCTGGGCCAGGCGTACCCAGTTGAACGTCGGATTCACATCCGCAATCAACTCGCGGCTTTCCGGGTTGTCGCGGTCGTAGATGCCGCGCGAAATACTTTCCACGTGGCCCTTGAGCACTTCGCCGCTCATCAATTGCATGTCGGCTTTATCTCCGACGCGAACGTGGGGCAGTTTGGTCTCTTCGAAGAAGCCGTAAACCCAGAACGAGTTCATGTCGACCACGGCCATTTTCGCTTCGCCGATACGGGCGTAATCACCGCGATGCACGTTGAGGTTGGTCACGTAACCGTCGACCGCCGCACGCACTTCGGTGCGTTTGAGGTTGAGTTCGGCGGCTTCCAGTTGCGCCTGCGCGTGTTGGTAATCGGCGAGCGCGGCGTCAGCGATGTTGCTGGCGTCGTCGCGGTTTTCCTTGGAAATGACCAGGTTGTCGAGATCGGCGCGGCGGTGGGCGTTGACCTTGCGCATCTCCCAGGTCGACTTGCGCGAAGCGACCAGCGACTGCGCTTGTTTGACGGCGATGCGGTAGTGCTCGGGGTCGATCTGCATGAGCAAATCGCCCTTCTTCACCAGTTGGTTGTCACGCACCGGCACGTCGATCACTTCGCCGGTAACGTCGGCGGCGACGTTGATGATGTCGGCGCGCACGCGGCCGTCGCGGGTCCACGGCGTGTTCATGTAGTGCTCCCACAACGTGCGGCCGATCCACAGCGCCAGGGCCAGCACCAGCAGGGTCGCGAGCAGGCTGAAAAACTTTTTCATGGGGACGTTCTCAACGGTAGACAGTCAGCGCCATGGCGCCGAACAGACAAGTAAACAGACTCAGACGCAGCAGCGCCGGGTGCCAGAAAAAACGGTACAGGTCGAACCCGGACAGGAACCGATCCACCGCCCAGGCCAGTGCCGCAGCGATGAAAAACATCAGGGTCATGGTCGGCATGTACACGCCGTGGAAAGCGATTTCACGAGGCATGGGCAAGTCCTTCGGGCTTGGCGACGGCGTAGGCAGCGAGCGGTGATTGCGGGTCGAGCAACGAGGTGCGGATGAAGTGCAAATAGCTCTTCACCCGGCGTAACGCGGAGGTGTCGAAATGCGGCGCGAACGGCTCATCGGTGGCCGCGACACGGCTGATGGCATGATCGACAGCGACCAGTGCGCGTTCAAGATTGCTGGAGTTGGGTTGCAGAAACAGCCGCACCAACGCGCGCCCCATCACGCGAATTGCCTGCCGCCACGGCTGCGATTCGGCATAGGCCGGGTGCACCGGCAGGATCGCCTGTTCCTTGCGCAACTCGATGATCGCGTGGCCGACTTCGAGCACCACGAACATCCAGCGCAGCAGATTCTTTTGCACCTTCGGCTCACCAGCGGCGAGACCGTAGGCCTGATGCAGCAAATCGCGGGTGCGGCTCTCGAAACTCGAGGCCAGACCTTTTAGTTTGCCGCTGATTGCGTAAACCACTTGGCCGCGCAGATCCTGCTCCAGACGTTTCCACAGCCAGCGACTGTTCGGCGGCAGAATAATCGCCCCCGCAGCGGCACAGACCAGCATGCCCATGACCATGGCGATGTAGTCGTTGATGAAGGTGTAGGGGTTGTAGATCGTCAGGTTATCCGGCACCGAACCGGTGCTGAAGAAGATCAGCAGACCGAGGCCGACACCGCCGTATTGCGGCCGCGATGTGAGAAACGAACCGAGCACGATCACTGGCGCGAGCATCACGCACAGCAATGGAAAACCGTCGATCCAAGGGAAGATGAAAAACATCTCGACGAAGCCGATCAATGCGCCGAGGAAGGTGCCGCAGGCCATCTGGAACGCCATGCGTTTCGGGTTAGGTGTGGCAGCTGAAAGGCCCACGGTGGCGGCGGCGATCAGGGTCATCGTCGCGCCGCTTGGCCACGCGGTGGCGACCCAGTAGCTGCCGAGCACCACCAGAATGAACGAGGCGCGAATGCCCGATGCAGCAGCAGCCCACCAGTTGGTTTGCGGGGTGAACGGTTCATCCCAGCGCTCGCGTTCGTGACGGTGATCAGCGAGTGACGCGTGGGTCTGTGCATAACTGTGCAGGTCGTCGACGAAGCGATAAAGCAGTTCGTACGCGGTGTGGAAATCCAGCTGCTCGGCTTCACTGGGGTCGGTGTCTTGAAAGATCGCGCGCAAGGTTCGCACGCGTGTCGGCAAACCTTCTTTGTAGGTTGCCAGCGCCGTTGCCAAACGGGCGGCATCGGGGCTGGTGAGGGCACGGCCGCTGAAGCCATCGAGCACTTCGGCGAGATCCTGCAGGCCCGGTCTGATCGCCGCGACCACGTGTTCTTCGCCGTTGACGCGCAGGCGTTCGAGCAACTGATGTAAGGCGTTAAAGCGCGTGGTGATGCCCATGAATTCGCTGTTCAAACGGCTCAGGCGACCGTTGCGTCGGCGCATGTGCGGGTCTTCGAAAACCGTCACGCTGCGCAAGCCTTCGAGGCCCACGGCTTCGGCGATAAAGCGCACGTTGCTCGCTTCGAAAGACTCGGCTTTGCTGCGTCCGCGCAGGCCATCGGTGACGAACAATGCGAACACGCCGAAGCGCTGATACAAGGCGTTGCGCATGGCGGCACTGGCGGTTTGCGGCAGGATCGCGGCGCTGATCACGGTCGCGCAAAGGATGCCCAGCGAGATTTCCAGCACTCGCCATACGGCGGCCATGAACGCGCCGTCCGGGTGCGCCAGCGCGGGCAAACCGACCATCGCGGCGGTGTAACCGGCAAGGACAAAACCGTAGGCGCGGAAGTTACGGCAACGCGCGGCGCCGGCCGAACAGATACCGACCCAGATTGCCAATGAGCCGAGAAACAGTTCAGTGTTTTGCGCGAACAAGGCGATCAGCGTGACCATCATCGCCGACCCGGCCAATGTGCCGAGGAAGCGATAGAAACTCTTGGCAAACACCTGGCCGCTCTGCGGCTGCATGACGATGAACACGGTGATCATCGCCGTACGCGGTTGCGGCAGTTCCAGGCGCATGGCCAGCCACAGCGTGAGAAATGCGGCGAGCAACACCTTGAAGATGTAAACCCAGGTCACGCCATCGCTGCGCGCCCAGTCGAAAAATCCACGGCGCCATTCCAGGGAGTAGAGCCAGCGCAATGGTGCGGGCAAGGGAGTCATTAAATTCTGCTCAATGTTCGAGAACTGAAGAGTTTGCTACGGCGTACACAGCCCCTGTGGCGAGGGGATTTATCCCCGTTGGGCTGCGAAGCGGCCCCAAAACCTGCGACCCGATTCCCACAGTCACACTGCGTGCACTGGCTTTGCGACGGCTGCGCCGCCGAACGGGGATAAATCCCCTCGCCACAGGGTTTGGGGTCAACTCCAAAGCAGGAAATTTCCAGCAGAGATTTTGGGTTCACCGCAGCAGTGCCGGGGTTTTCGGGGCCTGGGTTTTTTCGGCCGTCGGTACGTCGTTGCCGGCGCCAAGACCACCACCCAACGCAGTCACCAGTTCGGCATGCGCACTCAGACGCGCCGCCTGCACCTGCTGCTGCACTTGCTGTTGCTTGAACAGCAACGTCTGCGCATTGAGCACGTTGAGGTAATCAGTAAGCCCACGCTGATAAGCGATCATCGCGATGTCGTACGTTTTCTGCGCGGTCGCCACCGACTCGGCGGCAAAACCTTGCTGCTTGTCCATCGATTCGCGGCGGATCAACTGGTCGGAAATGTTCTTCAGCGCATTCACCAGCGTCTGGTTGTAATGCGCCACGGCGATGTCGTAACCGGCCGACGCTTCACCGAGTTCGGCACGCAAACGCCCACCGTCAAAGATCGGCAGCGAGATCGCCGGGCCGACGTTGTAGTTGAGTTTCTTGCCGGTCAAAAACTCCAGCGCGCCGCCACCCGTGGCCATGTAACCGAGGCTGCCGACCAAATCGACATTGGGATAAAACCCGGCATGCGCCACATCGATTCCACGCGCCTGCGCCGCCACTTGCCAGCGACTGGCGACCACATCCGGCCGCTGACCGAGCAATTCGGCCGGCAACGCCGACGGCAGTTTCAACTCAGCGCCAAGGGACAAAGTCGGGCGCTGCAACTGCGCGCCCTCCCCCGGCCCTTTACCCGCCAGCGCGGCAAGTTGATTGCGACTGAGGGCGATCTCTTCATCCAGTGCATCAATTTGCCGATGGGTTTCCGGCAACGGTGTTTCGGCCTGACTGACTTCGAAATGCGTGCCGATCCCGCCGTTCAAACGCTTCTGCGCCAGATCGAGAATCTGCTGTTGCTGCTTGAGCGTCGCGTCAACAATGTCGCGCTGCGCGTAATGCAGCGACAGTTCGATGTAGGCGCGAACGATGTTGTTCTGCAATTCCAGCTGCGCCAATCGCGCTTCGGCCGCGCTCATGTGCGCCAGATCCACCGCGCGCTCGCTGCTATTGCTTTCGCGGCCCCAGAGGTCGAGGGCGTAGCTGAAACCCAGCGCGGCGTTGTTGTCCCAGGTCGTGGTGTTGGCCAGATCGCCGGGGCCGTAGAACTGATCGGTCGGCCAATTGTGGCGTTTTAACGTCGACTCGCCATTGATCTGCAACGACTCGGCCGCCTCAGCGACACCGGCCATGGCTTTCGCCTGGCGCACTCGCGCAGCGGCCATGGCCATGCTCGGGCTGCCTTGCACGGCGAGGTCGATCCAGCGATTGAGTTGCGGGTCACCGTAGGCTTGCCACCATTGCGCGGTGGGCCAGTTGGCGTCACGGGCGGCGTGGGCGATGGCGTCGTCGGTGGCCAGTGTATTGGCGTCCAACGCGTTGCCTTGCGGAGCAATGCCTTCGGTTGAGATGCAGCCGCCGAGACCCAGGGTAAAAGCCAGAACACTGAGCGGCAAAAGCGCTCTGTTGATGCGACGCGGCACAGCTGCGAATTCCTGAGAGAGGGGATCGATACTTCTTCTGTAGGAGCTGCCGCAGGCTGCGATCTTTTGACCTTGATTCCCTTAAACCAAAATCAAAAGATCGCAGCCTGCGGCAGCTCCTACAGGGATCGGCGCAATTCTATGGAAGGCCCTGTGCGGCGATAAGCTGGGATTTCTGTGAATCTTTGTTACGGTTAACGAGATAATCCCTTGGTCGGGGGTCTCAGCCCCCGAAACTTCGTGTCACAATTTGCCATCTCCCTTGAGAGCACCCCATGGACACTTTGCAAAACATGCGCGCCTTCAGTTGCGTCGCCGAAGCCGGCAGCTTCACCGCCGCCGCCGTGCAACTCGACACCACCACCGCCAACGTCTCGCGCGCGGTCTCCAACCTGGAAGCCCATCTGCAAACCCGCTTGCTCAACCGCACCACCCGCCGCATCGCCCTCACCGAAGCGGGCAAGCGCTACCTGCTGCGCTGCGAACAGATCCTCGCCTACGTCGAAGAGGCCGAAGCCGAAGCCAGCGACGCCCACGCGCGCCCGGCCGGGCAGTTGAAAGTGCACACCATGACCGGCATCGGTCAGCACTTTGTCATCGACGCGATCGCCCGCTACCGCAAAACCCACCCGGACGTGACCTTCGACCTGACCCTGGCCAACCGCGTGCCGGACCTGCTCGACGAGGGCTACGACGTCTCCATCGTGCTCGCCAGCGAACTGCCCGATTCCGGTTTTGTTTCGCAGCGACTGGGCATCACCTACAGCATCGTCTGCGCCTCGCCGGCCTATGTGAAAGCCAACGGCGCCGCGCAAAAGCCCAGCGACCTGCTCAACCACGCCTGCCTGCGCCTGGTCAGCCCGGTGATCCCCTTGGAAAAATGGGCGTTCGACGGCCCGGAAGGCCAGGAAGTGGTCACCATCAACAGCTCACCGTTTCTGGTGAACTCCGCCGACGCGATGAAAACCGCGATCATCAGCGGCATGGGCCTGGGTGTGCTGCCGGTGTATGCGGCGATTGAAGGCTTGCGCAACGGCACGCTGGTGCGGGTGATGCCGAACTACCGCTCGCAGGAATTGAACCTGTATGCGATCTACCCGTCGCGGCAGTACCTGGATGCGAAGATCAAAACGTGGGTCGAATACCTGCGCGGGTCGTTGCCAGAAATCCTCGCCGCGCACCAAGCCGAACTGGCCGCCTACGAACTCAGCGGCACCCTCGCCGGCGCCCGAGTCGCCAACTGACCTTTAAACACACCACGCCCCTGTAGGAGCTGCCGCAGGCTGCGATCTTTTGATCTTGCCGTTTAAAAATCAAAAGATCGCAGCCTACGGCAGCTCCTACAGAACGGGGATTTCGCGGATGTTTCCGACAGGACGCGTCGGTTGTCCGTCGGAAGCGAGGTGGATAGGCTTTGGGTGTCGCTGACGAATCAGCGACCGGGCTTGGTCGCTCGGGTTTAGAATGGCGCACTTATCAAGCTTGCTTAATGGCGAGCCGTGCGTGGGAGAGCTTCGGCTCTGCCGGGTTTCCATTCCCTGGTCGACCAACCCGCGTACGGTTCGCCACCCTATTGCTTGGTCGCAGTGCTTGGCGAACTCCACTTCCCGAATGGAGCTTCACCATGATCAAACCAACACCGAATCCCCCCGAGCTCGACGACACCACCCCCTACGAATTCCCCGGCTCAAAAAGATTCCACGAAGCCGCCGAACGCGCCCTCGACCACTACCTCAAACCCAACGCACTCACCCTGCGCTTCCACAAACCCAGCACCATGTTCCAGGTCGCCCCGGATCAGGACAGCGAAAGCCTGCTGGTTCACGCCTGCGAATCACTGGCCCAAGCCAGCCTTATGACCAGCGACATCGCCGCCTACATCGAACTCCCGCAGCGAAGAACGATTCTGGCGATCCAGCAAATCATCATGCTCGCCGAACTGGCCGTGAATCGGGCGCTGGATAACCACGAAATAGCCCAAACCCCAGCACACAACTGAAAAGCCCCTCACCCTAACCCTCTCCCAGAGGGAGAGGGGACTGACCGAGGTGTTTGGGATAGACACGCCGACGTGCAATACCGAGCCGAACTCACATTCTGAAAAGCCCAAAAACCGGCCCCCTCTCCCTCGGGAGAGGGCTGGGGTGAGGGGCAAGAACACCACAAATCCAAAGCCAAGCGCACCAAGCTATTCACCACTCAATAGGCCGAGTGTCAGCTCGCCTGCTCTTGATCTTGATCCACGGGCGACGTCGGAAGGCTGAGTGGAGGGATTGATCCGGGGGAGGGAGCGCAGCGACCGTTTGGCGCAGCCAAACACAGCGAGAGGAGGTGCAGCGAAGCAAACCGGAGGCGCTGCGCCCGGATCAATCCCGCAGCGAAGGAACCCCGAGCCCCAGCGAGCGGGCCGAACGCAGGAGCAAAGCCTTTTCGGTTACCTTTTCGGCGTTTGGAAAAGGTGACCCGCCGTAAGGGCGGAACCGTAATCCGCCATCACAAAAAAAACGGATATACACCCAAACCCCCAAGAACATGGTCGGCCCAAAGGCCGCCAAGCCCCCCGAGACAATCAAAGCGAGAAAATGTTAGCTTGCTTGCAATCAAGCCCGTCGAGCCCTCAGCAATGAAAAAGACTGTCCTGGCCTTCAGCCGCATCACCCCGCCAATGATCGAACGCCTGCAACAAGAGTTCGACGTCATCGTCCCCAACCCAAAAACCGGCGACATCAACGCCCAATTCAACGAAGCCCTGCCCCACGCCCACGGTCTCATCGGCGTCGGCCGCAAACTCGGCCAGGCCCAACTCGAAACCGCGACCAAACTCGAAGTCGTCTCCAGCGTCTCCGTCGGCTACGACAACTACGACCTCGACTACTTCAACCAACGCGGCATCATGCTCACCAACACCCCCGACGTCCTCACCGAAAGCACTGCGGATCTCGCCTTCGCACTGATCATGAGCAGCGCCCGCCGCGTCGCCGAACTCGACGCCTGGACCAAGGCCGGCCAATGGCAAGCCAGCGTCGGCGCCCCGCTGTTCGGCTCTGACGTGCACGGCAAAACCCTCGGCATCGTCGGCATGGGCAACATCGGTGCCGCCATCGCCCGCCGTGGCCACCTCGGCTTCAACATGCCGATCATCTACAGCGGCAACAGCCGCAAGACCGAACTCGAAGAACAACTCGGCGCCCAATTTCGCAGCCTCGACCAACTGCTGGCCGAAGCCGACTTCGTCTGCCTGGTGGTGCCGCTCAGCGACAAAACCCGCCACCTCATCAGCCACCGCGAACTGGCCCTGATGAAACCAAGCGCCATCCTCGTCAACATCTCCCGTGGCCCGGTCGTCGACGAACCCGCGCTGATCGAAGCCCTGCAGAACAACCGCATTCGCGGCGCCGGTCTGGACGTCTACGAAAAAGAACCGCTGGCGGAATCGCCGCTGTTCCAGCTGAAAAACGCCGTGACCCTGCCGCACATTGGCTCCGCAACCAACGAAACCCGCGAAGCCATGGCCAACCGTGCCCTCGCCAACCTGCGCAGCGCCCTGCTCGGCGAACGCCCGCAGGATCTGGTCAACCCACAAGTCTGGCGCGGATAAAAAAACGGGCAAGTGCAAAACTTGCACTTGCCCGCCACAACTTGACTACATAACTTGAAATTCAACTTTAGCCCTAATAAAAGTCAAGCGCTATAAGCTCTCCACACTATCGAATTAACGATAACGCGCTATGGAGAGCGAACACCTTGAACAACATGACCACCGAAAAACTTATCCGCTACAGCAAAGTTATCTTGATGGCCTACATCAGCTTCTTTGGTCTGTTAGTGATCACCCATAACTTTTCCGACTACAATTCAAACTACGAATACGTTGCTCACATCCTGAGCATGGACACCACCACCGCCAACGAAAACATTCTGTACCGGGCGATCGACTCACCGTATCTGCACCACCGGATCTACTGGTTCATCATTACGATGGAGGTCACGTACACCGTGCTCTGCCTGATGGGCACCTATCACTTGTACCGTAAGGTCAATGACTCGGCGGACGCTTTCCATGAAGCCAAGAAGTTCTCGATCATGGGCATACTGGTTGCCATCTTCATCTATTACGTCTGCCTGCAAACCGTCGGCGTTGAATGGTTCGACATGGACACTTCGCAATCATGGAATGCAAAAGACTGGGCTCGGCACATTGTTGATTTCATCTTCCCGGTAATGATTTACATCACCTTGAAAGTCGAGCGCTGATCAACAGCGCTCTTTCAGATCAAGCCAACTTACCGTGCGGCGGAACCAAGACTGTTTTCGGTTTACGAAACACCAACACGTTACCCAACATCACCAACACCAGCCCGACCAGCGCCGGCGCCGTCCACTGATAACCTTCGGCAAACGCCGAAACATTAAGCGCGACCACCGGGAACAGCACCGTGCAATACGCCGCACGCTCCGGGCCCATGCGGCCGACCAGCGTCAGGTAAGCGGTAAAGCCGATCACCGAGCCTGGAATGACAAGGTAGAGCAGCGCGCCGACGTAACGCGGCGACCAGTCCATGTCGAACGGAATGCCTTTGACCAGGCACCACACCGACAGCATCGCCGCGCCATACGCCATGCCCCAGGCATTGGTGGTCAGCGGCTTGAGGCCCGCCTTCTGCTGCAGGCTCGACAGCATGTTGCCCGCCGAAAAACACAAGGTGCCGCACAACGCCAGACCCAGTCCCAACAAGGTTTGCGGACTGGCCTGATGCCCGGCCAGTTCAGGCCAGAACAGCATGCCCAGACCGAACAGTCCCAGCGCCCCGCCCATCAATACATTGCGCGCGATGCGCTGCCCAAAGAACACCCGCGCATTCAACGCATTCCACAACGTTGCGGTGGAAAAAACCACCGCCACCAGACCGCTGGGGATCCACTGGCTCGCCGTCAGAAAACACATGAAGTTCACACAAAACAGGCACAAGCCCTGCGCCACACAAATCAAATGACCGCGACGATTCATCGGTTGCAACCGACGGCTGAGCAGCAACAACACAAACAGCACCAGCGCCGCGAGGCCAAATCGATAAACAATCGACACCGGAATCGCCACCACCCCCAACTGCCATTTCAAGGCAATCCAGGTGGTGCCCCAGATCAGCACGGTCAGCAAATACAACGACAGGTTCATGGCGCTTACTCCTCAATAGGCCTTGAGTGTCTGCCGAGGCTTGCCCTGGGCGCTTGCAGATTCTTGCGCTTTTGTCCGGCAGTGGGCTGGCAGCGCGAAGTCTACGGAGTAGGATGCAAGGCGTTGGAGAGAACCGATCATGGCCGCAATCGATAACCTGCAAGTCTTTCAAGCCCTCAACCGCTCGCCGAACGCACGCCTTGTGCACAGCGCCGAGCTCGGTGACGGCTTGTCTGCAGCTTTGTGGACCAACCACCACGACGCGCAGGAATACGAAGCGCCGAGCCACCACACGCTGTCCTGCTACATCGCTGGCGGCACCGGCACTTTTCGTCGCGGCCAGCCGGGGCAAAAAGGCGGGCCGGACAAGCTGTGCATCCTGCCCGCCGATCACGAATCGGGCTGGGTGATCAACGGTGATATTCGTTTGGCGCACCTGTATTTCAGCGCTGAACAATTCGCCCTCGGTTGCGTCACGCTGCTTGATCGTGAGCCGCGTGAGATGCAATTGCGCGAGCAGACTTTTCTGGAAGATCCGCAACAGGCACAGCGCTTTCGGCAACTGCTGACGTTGAACTGGGACGAGCCTGCCGAGCGCTTGCTGACCAGTAGCATTGCTCACGAATTGATCAGCCACACCTTGCTCAGCCAAGTCGGCGCGCGTCAGGGTTTGCGTTTGAAGGGTGGGCTGGCGCCGCATCAGCGTCGGCAATTGGTGGAGTTCATCGACAGCCAGTTGGCCGAGCCGATCAGCCTTGGGCAGTTGGCCGGATTATGTGCACTGTCGGAATATCACTTTGCGCGGATGTTTCGGATGAGCTTTGGCTTGCCGCCGCATCAGTACGTGCTGGCGCGACGCTTGGATCGGGCGCGGGAGTTGTTGCGCGGTACGGCGTTGCCGTTGGGGGAGATTGCTTTGGCTTGCGGGTTTGCCAGTGCGAGCCACTTTACCAATCGATTCAAGCAGGTGTTGGGCGGGACGCCGGGGCAGTATCGGCAGGCGTTTTTGCGTTGAGGCCTGGTTCCCCTCACCCCAGCCCTCTCCCGGAGGGAGAGGGAGCCGACCGAGGTGTCTGGCGTTGTACATCGACCTGTATAACCGAGTCGATTGTGGATTCGGTAAAGATCGATCACGTCGGCGAGGTTCTCCAATATTCCCCAATCAGTCCCCTCTCCCTCCGGGAGAGGGTTAGGGTGAGGGGCTTTTGATTTTGACTTAAAACTCCAACGTGCTGGACAACGAAACCTGCCGCGAATCCCCCATCGACACGAAGAACCGGCTCGCCGCCGACGTGTAATAAGTGCGATCAAACAGGTTCTTCACATTCAGCTGAAACTTGACCTTCTGCCCTTCAACCTGGGTGTCGTAAGTCGCAAACGCATCCGCCACGGTATAGCTCGGCAGATCAAAATCATTCACCGCGTTACCCGCCCGTTCACCGACATACCGCGCCCCGGCACCGACGCGCAATTGATCGCCACCGATCAAGCTGCCGAAGTCATACACCGCCGACAATGAGCCGCTATTCTTCGCCACGTTTTGCAGGCGCTTGCCTTTGTAGTCCGGGTCTTCCGTGACTTCGGCATCGGTGTAGGCGTAGCTGCCGATCATGCTCCAGCGCTCGCTCAACTGACCGCTCAAATCCAGTTCCAGACCGCGCGACCGCACTTCGCCGGCGGCGCTGTAAATCGTCGTTGGGCCTTCAGCATTGGCGACCAAAACGTTGCGCTTTTTGATGTCGAACAATGCAATGTTGCCGGTGACTTGTCCTGGCAGATCGAGGCGCGCGCCCAGCTCCCACGACTTGGCTTCTTCCGGCGCGATGCTGCCGTCGAGCACGGTGCTGCTGCCGCTCAGCGGGGCGATGGTCGAGTTGGGTTTGAACGATTCGGTGTAGCTGCCGTAGAACGACAAAGCGTCGGTGTAGCGATACACCAGCCCCGCGCGCGGCACCCATTTCTGCCCGTTACTGTCGGTGTTGGCCTTGAAGGGCACGCCTTTGCCGGCGTACTGGTCGTACTCCTGAAAGCGCCCGCCGGCGACCAGAATCCATTGATCTGTGAGGTGAATCGAGTCCTGCATAAAGATCGAATCGCTGCGCAGTTCATCGGTCTGCGCGCTGTCGGCGGCACTGACCGTGGTGCCTTCGACTTCACGGCCATACACCGGATTGACGTAGCTGAAGGTGCTCAGGCTTTTCTGACGGATCAGGTCGGCGCGGTAGATCTTGCGGTACTCATCGTCGACGCCGAACACCAGGTCATGCTGCATGCCCAACACGTTGACCTTGCCTTCGAGGCTGGCGGTGGTGAAACGGTCGGTGCTGATCGCGTTTTGTGTGCCGTCCATGCTGCGGGTCAGCGTGCCTTTTTTGGTGTCGATGGCGGTGACGCGTACTTGGCTGGCGTCGTAGGTTTCGCGGTTCCAGCTGTAGCCGAAATGGGCTTTCCAGTCGTCGTTGAGTTCGTGGTCGGCTTCGAAGTGATAGAGATCCGAACGCCCTTCCATGTTGTTGAACGGCTCGTCGAGGCGCTCGTTGCGCGAGATATCCAGTGGATGATTGGTGCGCGGATCGATCAGCGTGCCACGGTCGAACGGCGTGAGAAATTCGCGATGCTCGTAGGCGAACAACAGCTTGGTGCTTTCGCCGTACCAGGCCAGCGACGGTGCGATCAGGGTTTGGCGGAGCGTGCCGAAATTGCGCCAGTAATCTTCGTCTTCGTGATCGAGCACCATGCGATAGGCCACCCCGGAATCGCCCAGCGCACCGGTGCTGTCGAAAGTGCCGCCGCTGCCATTCTTACCGTCGCCGTAGGTCGAGCCGCTCAGGGTCAGGGCGTTGTACGGCGTCAGTTCCGGCTTCTTGCTGACCATGTTGACCACGCCGCCGGGGTCTTGAATCCCGTAGAGCAACGACGCCGGGCCTTTGAGCACTTCGACGCGATCGACCGTGGCGTTCATGCCTCGGCCCTGCACGATTGGCATGCCGTCGCGCATGATCGAACCGTTGCGGTTATCGCCGAAGCCGCGGGTCATCACCGAGTCCTGCGTGCTGCCCAAGGTGTTGCCCTGAGTGATGCCGCTGACGTTGGCCAGTGCGTCGTCGAGATTGCGCGGTGCCTGATCGCGGATGACCTGCGCCGGGATGACGTTGACGGTCTGCGGGACTTCTTGCAGCGAGGCCGACGAGCGCATCACCGAACTGGTTTCCGGCGGCTGATAACTCAACGAATCGTCGCGCATCGAAGTGATGGTGGTGGCGCCGAGGTTCAGTGCGCCTGCGGTGGGCTGCGGCTCCAGTGCCAGGGTGTGGCTGTCGGTGCGGCGGAAACTCAGGCCGGAACCTGTGAGCAACTTTTGCAGGGCCTGTTCCGCGCTCATCTGGCCGTTGACCGCCGGGGCGGTGAGTCCGTACGGCGCTTCGTCGGTGTAGACCACGCTCTGCCCGGTGACCCGGCTGAAATCGCTCAAGGCTTGCGGCAGCGGTTTGGCGGCCAGGCTGAACGTGAACTGCTTTTGCGGCTGGCTGCTGACGGTTTCAGCGGCGAGTGCCACACTCATCGGCAACAGCGCCAACGCCGAAAAGCTCAACGCCGACACGCCTAACCACTGTTTGACCGAACCCGATTTTGCCCTGGACTTCATGACTCATGACCTGTGTAGAAACGCAACGGATGCGAATGACTCGCAGTTTCAGTCACTACACGGATGGGGCTTGGGTTTACCTCATCACAATTTGAAAATATTTTTGCAGGTGTGTTGTCGGGGCCGACGCCTTCGCGAGCAAGCCCGCTCCCACAGGGGAACGCATTCCAAAATGTGGGAGCGGGCTTGCTCGCGAAGAGGCCAGTCGCTTTAACGCAAAATAATCAGATGCCCAAGCACCTGATGCTGCTCAAACCCCAACACCCCCTGCAAAGAATTCAACACCGCCTGCGGATCCTTACTCGGAAAACTGCCACTGACCTTGCGCGCCGCCAACTCATCATTGAGCAGCACAATCCGCCCCGGATAATACCGGCGCAAATCCTCCACCACGTCCCCCAGTGTCGACTTGTAATACGTCAGCCAACCCTGCCGCCAGGCCAGTTGCGCCTCGCTGTCCACGGCATGCAGTTTTTCCGCCGATCCCGCTCCGTAAGCGACTTGCTGCCCGGCCGTGAGAATCTGCTGTTCGCCATCACGATCCGCCGTCACCCCGACACGCCCGGACAACACCGTCACCTGCGCGCCATGCGCTTGCAGTCGCACCTCGAATTGCGTCCCAAGCACCCGCGCCTGGCCCTTCTCGGCCTCGACCACAAACGGTTCACCAGTGTGCGTAACCGTGAAAAATCCAGCGCCACGGCGCAACTGCACATGCCGCTCACCCCGGCTGAAATCCACCGCAATCGCACTGTCAGCATCGAGGGTGACTTGCGATTGATCGGCCAACGTCACCGTGCGAACTTCCCCCGGTGCGGAAACGTAATCCGCCCCCAGATCATCGATCCAACGCTGCGGCTGCCACCCGGTGCCGAGGCTTATCATCAGCAACAGACACGCGGCCATCGCCAGCGCACCCGACCACCGCAAGAGTTGCGGACGACGCGGTCGATCCATCGCATCGAGATAATCCTGCAGCGCCAAAGCGTCTTCATCGGCCAATGTTCGCGCCGGGCCTTCGCTCAGCTCCCAGACCACTTGCGCCTGCGCATAAGCCTCGGCGTGCGCCGGATCGGCGCGTAGCCATTGGCTGAAGGTGAGTTGATCGCCCGCGCTTGGCCGATCATGCAACAGGCTCAGCCAGGCGAATGCAGCCTGCTCCTGAGCCGGTGTCGGGGTGACGTAATCGGTTGGCTTCACGGTGCTTTCCCTGGCAGACGTGGCGCGGGTTCGCGCAGGCTGGCCTTGCAGGCCTCGAGGGCGCGCATCATATGTTTTTCCACGGCACTTTGGGACAGGCCCATGGCTTTGGCGATGTCGGCGTATTTGCGGCCGTGGATGCGATTGAGCAAAAAGATTTGTCGGGTGCGCTCGGGCAATGCACGCAACGCGGCTTCGACGTGGCGCAGATCATTGCCCGCTTCGAGCGCGGCTTGCGGTTCGCTGCCGTGGCTGTCCGGCGCGTCCGGCTGCCAGCCTTCGTTGACCCGTGTACGCGTGCCTTCGCTGCGTAAATGGTCGATGGCGATGTTGCCGGCGCAGCGCAAAAGATAGGTACTGAGTTCTTCGACCTGCACCAGCGGCCGCCGCCAGAAGCGCAGAAACAGATCCTGCACCAGATCCGCCGCTGTCGCCCGGCAGCCGACGCGCCGATTCACCAGCGCTTCCATCTGCGAACGCTGGGACAGAAACACCTGGAGAAAGTGCGCACGCGCCCCGCGCGGTTCGTCGTCGCGGGATTCCGGAGGGAGACCGATCAACACCTCAGCACTGCGCCCATGCCGCCACCGGGCTGGCCAACAGACTCAGCCCGGCGAGCGCCAACGCCAGACGCGGGCGATACGGCATCAGCAACACCAGCGTCAATGCGCTGAGCATCAGCACGGCGAACCAGTCGACCAGGCCAAAGCTCCAGCCGTTCACCGTCACTGCCGCCCACAGCGATAAACACAGCAACAACCATCCGCCGATTTTCAGCGCCTGACGACGCGAGGCCGAAGGTTTGTGGCCGAGCAATTCATCGTGATGTCGCGGCATCGACAGACACAACGCGGTGAACCCGGCATAGCACAGCAGCAGCGCCAGCAACATTAGTTCGCTCCCTGCTCAAGGGTGATCGCCCGGGCCTTTTCGCGACGAGGATTTTTCACGCTGACGGTGCCGGCGGCGCGTTGCATTTTCCATGCGGCCCACGCCAGAAACACGCCGGTGGCGAGGCAGGTCAGATCGAAACCGGCGAGCGTCCAATCGCCTTGCGTAAGGGTCGCTGCGAGATTCCACGGCGTGGTCAGCGCATTGATCACCGGCACGGCAGTAAACAGCAACGCGCCGCACGCAAGCTGCTCGACCCAGGCCTTGCGCCCCGGCCGCAACAGCGCGTGCACCACGCTCAGACCCCAGGCGATAAAGAACGCATTCACTTCCCAATCCGCACGTCCGGCCAGACCTGTCGGCAGCAGACGATTGGCCAGGAAAAACACCGCGATCGCCGTCACCAGCCCGGCCATGCTGGCGATGTTCAGCACTTCAACCAGCCGCAGTTCGAACGGCATCACGCCGCTCTTCGCATGTTTCAGTTGACGCTTGCCGAGCCAGATCACCAGCCCGGTGCCGATCATCGCCGTACCAGCCAATCCGCAAATAAAGTACAGCCAACGCAACACCGGCCCGGCGAAGTGGCCCATGTGCAAACCATAGAAAGCGCCGCCGACCGCCATGGCCATCGGCTGATTCGGTGTGCTGCCGAGCATCTGTCCGCTGACCCCGTTGAACGTCACCGCACGGCCGAAATCGTGCACCACGCCGTCGCCGGCACGCGACAGCACCACCGTCGCATTGGCGTCGCCCGGATTGTTCACCGACAGTCGCGCCGTGTGGCCGCCCGACCATTGCTCGCTGGCCTTGGCCAACAGCGGTGCCATGGGCGCCAGCGCCTGCGCAATGTTGGCGCGCTCCGGGGTATTGGAGGCAGGGAATACTTCATCGTAAAACTTGTTCACGTCGCTGCCGTACGACGCCAAAATGCTCGCCGGCATGACCATCGACATGAAAATCACCAGGCTGCTGTAGGTGATCATCAGGTGAAACGGCAGCACCAGCACGCCGACCGCGTTATGCCCGTCGAGCCAGGAACGCTGGCCTTTGCGCGGACGGAAGGTGAAGAAGTCTTTGAAGATTTTTTTGTGGGTGATGATCCCGGTGATCAGCGCAACGAACATCACCATCGCGGCGATTGTCGCCAGCCAGCGCCCCCACGGATAGGGCATTTGCAGCTGAAAGTGGAAGCGGTAGAAGAACTCGCCGCCCATGCTTTCGCGGCCCTGCACTTCGCTGCCGGTTTGCGCGTCGAGGGTTTTCGATTCGAAGCGGCCGCGCTCGCCGGGTTTGCCCGGCGACTGCTGCCAGCGCACGGTCAGGCCGGGATCACGGGCGTCGGGCAAGTCGATCAACCAGCGCGAGGCGCCGGCGGCATGTTGCTGTAGATAATTTTGCGCCAGCGTCAGGCTCGCCTCGGCATTCAACGGTCGCGAGGGAATTTCCGGCTGCATCCAGTGCGTGGTTTCATCATTGAAATAGGCCAGCGTGCCGGTCAGAAAAATCGCGAACAGCAACCAGCCGAACACCAGCCCGACCCACGTGTGCAACCAGGCCATGGCCTGGCGAAAACCCTCTTTCATGCAAAGCCCAACCCGCGAGCAGCGCCGGAGATGGTCGCCAGAATCACGCTCGGCACCAGCAAACCGACCCACGCCGACCACGCCGTGCGGCAGGCAAAGCACCACAACACCGCCACCAGATAGACCAGAAACGAAACAGTCATGCCGGTGACAACGGCTTCGGCGCGGTTGAGCGGCAACCACATGGTCAGGGTGACACTGGCCAGCGCCGCGACCAGATAGCCGCCAAACACCGCCGCCAGCACCCGCGAGGTAACGGCCAGACGATAGGACATGGGAAGTGTGGCGAGTTTGGCTTTCATGTTTCGACCCTGAAACGAAAACGTCCGGCCGACAAGCCGAACAACAGTCGAGCAATATTAATGATAAATATTCTCATACGCAAAAGCATCTGATTGCCGGACACCGTCAGCGCACCCTACAATGCGAACAGTTCTTGTTCTCTAACGCACCTCTCTACCGCGTCAACAAAACGCCCGGAGTCACCGTTGTCGTCCGCCCATCCCGTCGAATCGCTCTATCAGGCCCACCACAACTGGCTGACCGGCTGGCTGCGGCGCAAACTCGGCTGCCCGGACAGCGCGGCGGATCTGGCGCAGGACACCTTCATCAAAGTGCTGACCGCTCGCGAACCGCCGGTGATCATCGAGCCGCGCGCGTTCCTCACCACCCTCGCCAAGCGCGTGTTGTTCAATCATTACCGCCGGCAGGATCTGGAGCGCGCCTATCTCGACACTCTCGCGCAGATGCCGGAAATGCTCGCGCCGTCGGAAGAACACAAAGCGATCATCCTGCAAACCCTGATGGAGCTGGATGAGTTGCTCGACGGTTTGCCGCGCCAGGTCAAACGCGCGTTTTTGCTGGCGCAGATCGATGGCCTGACTTATCCACAGATCGCCGCCGAGCTCGGCATTTCTGTGGCCACGGTCAAACGTCATCTGAACAAAGCGGCGATGCGCTGCTACTTCGCCCTATGAATCGCGCGCCGGATTTTTCTTCGCAGGTCGCCGAACAGGCTGTGCACTGGCTGATGGAAATGCAGCAAGGCGCCCTGAGCCCGCGCCAGCAGATGGCGATGCAGCAATGGCTGGAGGCGCACAGCGAACATCGGCGGGCGTGGGAACACATTCAGCGGGTCAATCAGCGGTTGCGCGGTGTGTCTTCACCGCTGGCGCATGCGGCGTTGAACGGGCCGAAGTCGGGCAGTCGGCGTCAGGCGCTGAAATTGTTGCTGATTCTTGGCGCTGGTTCCGCTGCCACTTGGGGCATGCGCGAGCACAATCCGCTGCCGTCGCTGCTTGCCGATTACCGCAGCCCGGTTGGCCAGCGGCGCAAGGTGGCGTTGGGTGCGGGCGATCAGTTGCACCTCAACACGGCGAGTGCGGCTGACGTGCGGATTGATCAGCGTCTGATTCGTTTGCTTGAGGGCGAAATGCTCCTGACCGCGTCGCACGGGTTTGAAGTGCGCACGGCGCAGGGCGTTCTGAAAACCCAGGGCGCGCGTCTTAATGTGCGGCAATTAGCTGATCGCACGCAGGTGGCTTTGTTTGAAGGGCGGGTCGAACTAAGCGCCGATGGGCGTGCCCCGATGCTGCTGCCGGTGGCTCGGCAACTGAGTTTTACCTCGACGATTGTTGGTGACGCGCAAGCGCTGGATGCCAACAGTGGCGCCTGGGTCGATGGCATGTTGGTGGCGGCGCATATGCGTCTGGGGGATTTCCTCGATGAGCTCGGTCGCTATCGTCGCGGGCAGCTTAATTGCGACAGGAAGGTTGCTGATTTGTTGATCTCCGGGACGTATCCACTGGACGACAGTGAGCGGATTCTTGATCTGCTGGAAATCAGTTTGCCGGTGAAGGTGAAGCGCTTTACCCGGTATTGGGTGACCGTTGAGGCGCGGGTGTAAGGAGCAAGATCAAAGGATCGCAGCCTTCGGCAGCGCCTACAGGAGGTATGCATTCCAGATGTAGGAGCTGCCGCAGGCTGCGATCTTTTGATCCTTGAAAAATAAATGAGCCGTTTTTCAGATCTGGCGTGACAGAGAAGGAAAGCCCCCTTGATTCAACCTTCTCAGGATCATCCACCATGCACCCCACCCGCCTCACGCCACTGGCCCGCAGCCTGCGCAATCTTGTCCTCGGCGCCAGCCTGAGCTTCAGCGCCCTGCCCGCCGCGATGGCGGCCGACGCCAAGGCTTACCACATCGCACCGTCGTCGCTGGAAAACGCCCTCAACCAGTTTGGCCGTGAAGCGGGAGTGCTGATTTCGTTTGGTTCGCAAGTCACCAGCGGCGTGCAAAGCCGTGGTCTGGAAGGCAGCTACACGCCCGAGCAAGGCCTCAACGCATTGCTCGAAGGCACCGGTCTGCAAGCACGCGCCGAAGGTAACAACGCGTTCAGCCTGCAACCGATCGCCGATGCCGCGCTGGAGCTGGACACCTCGAAAGTCGTCGGCGACTGGCTCGGCGATGCCGCGCAGATCAACGTCTTCGAACACCCCGGCGCGCGCGATGTGATCCGCCGCGAAGAATTCGAACGCCAAGGCGCAACTCAAGCGCGCGATGTGCTCAACCGCATCCCCGGCGTCAACGCCCCGGAAAACAACGGCACCGGCAGCCACGACATGGCGCTGAACTTCGGCATTCGCGGTTTGAATCCGCGTCTGGCCGCACGCTCGACCGTGTTGATGGACGGCATTCCCGTGCCGTTCGCCCCTTACGGCCAACCGCAGCTTTCGTTCGCGCCGATCAGCATGGGCAACATGGATGCGGTGGACGTGGTGCGCGGCGGCGGCGCGGTGCGTTACGGCCCGCAGAACGTCGGCGGCGTGGTCAACTTCGTTACCCGCGCGATTCCTGACGAGCCAACGGTCAAGGGCGGTTTCCAGACTGAAACCAGCCCTTCGTCGAGCCACGACGGCTTCAAGACCAGCGCCAACCTGCTGGCTGGCGGCACCAACGCCAACGGTCTCGGCGGCGCATTGCTCTACTCCGGCACGCGCGGCGGTGATTGGCGCGAACACAGCGACAGCGAAATCGACGACCTGATCCTCAAGGGCAAATACCAGCTCGACGAGGCCAACAGCTTCAACGCCATGGCGCAGTATTACGAAGGCAAGGCTGACATGCCGGGCGGTCTGAACGTCGCCGATTACGATGCCGATCCGTATCAGTCAACCCGCCCGAAAGACCAGTTCTGGGGCCGTCGCACCATGTTCAACTTCGGTTATCGCTATCAGGAAGATCGCCGCGAATTCACCGCCAATACTTTCTTCACCAAAACCCTGCGCAGCGGTTATCTGGATCAGGGCAGCTTCCTCTCGCTGTCGCCACGCGAATACTGGGTGCGCGGTCTGGAAACCCGTTTCGCCCGAGGCTTCGACCTCGGCCCGACCAGCCATGAAGTCGGCATCGGCTATCGCTACATCAACGAGGCCGGCCACGAACTGCGCTATCGCACGCCGATCGCCAGCAACGAATACCCGACCACCAACAGCCGCAACGACCGCGACACCCGTGGCGGCACCGAAGCCAATGCGTTCTTCGTCGACGACCGCATCGACATCGGCAAATGGACAATCACCCCGGGCGTGCGCTACGAGATGATCGACTCGCAGCAAACCAACAACCTGACCAACGTCAAATATGAAGGCGACTACAACACCGCGCTGCCGGCGTTGAACGTGCTGTATCACCTGACCGACAGCTGGAATCTGTACGCCAACACCGAAGGCTCGTTCGGCAGCGTGCAGTACAGCCAGATGCCCAACCGTGTCAGCAGCGGTGAAGTGAAACCGGAAAAGGCCCGCACCTGGGAGCTTGGTACTCGCTATGACAATGGCGCGTTGCGCGCGGAAATTGGTGCGTTCTTGATCAACTTCGACAATCAGTATGAAAGTAATCAGACCAATGATTCGGTGATCGCCCGGGGTGAAACTCGTCATCAGGGCATCGAGACCAGCGTCAACTACGCGCTGGATGACTTGAGCCCGGCGCTGGCGGGTTTCGATGTTTACGCGACTTACGCCTTCGTTGACGCGACCATTCGTGAAGATGGGCCGAATAAAGGTAATCGGGTGCCATTCTCGTCGAAGCACAAAGGCACGATTGGTATGGGTTACACCGAAGGGGCGTGGAAGTTGAATCTGGACAGCAGTTTCCAGAGTGACCAGTTTGCTGATAATGCCAACACATCAAAGGAAAGTGCGGATGGCAGTAACGGCAAGATCCCGGGTTACATGCTGTTCAGCAGTCGCGCGGGGTATGACTTTGGGCCGCAGTTGTCGGATCTGAATGTGGCTGTTGGGGTGAAGAACATTTTTAACACGCAGTACTTCACGCGCTCGTTTGATGACAACAACAAAGGCAAGTATGTGGGGGAACCGCGGACGGTTTATGTGCAGACTTCGGTAGCGTTCTGAGGATTGAAGAGCCCCTCACCCTAACCCTCTCCCGGAGGGAGAGGGGACTGACCGCGTTGTTTTGCGAATTACGCCGACCTGAGATATCGAGTCGAGCTTGCGTTTGAAAAGCACACAAATCGGCCCCCTCTCCCTCTGGGAGAGGGCTGGGGTGAGGGTTCTCGGCTACAGTGAAATATCAAATCAACTTCACAAGGATCGTGAAGCATGCAAACTCGCCCCACCCTCGTCCAGTTCTCCCGCCAGTTAGGCGCTGACCAAACCGACTGCGAACTCCTGCTCTGGCAGAGATTACGCTCCCGCCAGATCGCCAATCTTAAATTCCGCCGACAGTTTCCCTGCCCGCCTTACGTGCTGGATTTTTACTGTGCTGAGCTGAAATTGGCGATTGAGCTGGACGGTGGGCAGCACTTTGAAACGTCGGGATTGATTCATGATCAGCGCCGAACTCTCTACTTGTATCAACAGGGCATTGAGGTCGTACGGTTCAGCAATCTGGAGGTCCTCCAGCAGATGGATGCCGTACTGGAGCAGATCATACGAATAGCGGCAGCTCGAAAATTGCCCTCACCCTAACCCTCTGCCGGAGGGAGAGGGGACTGATTGGGGGATGCTTGCGAGTCACGCCGACCTGATTCTGCTTTGCCGAATCCATAATCAACGCGGTCTTTCAGGTCGATGTACCCCGCAAGACACCTCGGTAGGCCCCCTCTCCCTCTGGGAGAGGGCTGGGGTGAGGGGCTGTCCTGCTACAAAAAAACGGGCCTGCATTCGCAGGCCCGTTCTCATCAGGTTGGCTTATAAAATCAGCGCATCAACTGTTGATCGCTGCCTGTTCATTCTCGTCAAATTCTTCCGCCAACAGCTTGTCGTTAGCCTTGCCGGTGAAGGGCACTACAGCGGCGCGTGGTTTACCTCGCAGTTTGCCGAAGAGGTGCTCCAGGGCGTGCTCGAGTTTTTCGGCAGCGCCGTCGATCGCCTGTTCCAGCGAATCGGCTTTGTGGGTCACGGAAATCGGTTGATGGCCTTTTGGCCGCGCTTCCAGTTGGCAGCGCATGTCATGCGGTCCTGGTTTGTCACCGTTCTCGTCGCTCAGATGGACTTCGACACGGGTCAGGTCTTCCTCATAACGGTCGAGCGTGCTCTCAATGGTTGTACGTACCCACTCCTCCAGTCGTTTACTGCCTTGAACATGGTTATCGCTGTTGACTTGGATTTGCATAGTTCATCCCTTATTTCAGCTAGCTCGCGAGGGGCCTGAATTGAATTTCCTGACCCCTTGGTTACAACAATCGGCCCGACTGCCGAACATTTCAACCCCTGAGAAAAGATAAATATTCATTCGCAAAAAAAGCCGGACAACCGAGTAAAGCGCTGGTAAGGTCGGGAGTTGGGTCGCCTCGCAACCCGGCAAAATCTGCTCACAATTGCCCGTCGTTCAACGGGTGCAAGCTGCGAAAAATCCCCGCCTCTTCGACCAGCCAATCATGCACCGCACGCACGCCCGGATGGCTCAGCGCCCCTGGCGCATAGAGCAACACGTAACGTTTGTGATTGGGCACCGACAAGCCGAACGGCACGATCAACGCACCCCGCTCCAGTTCATCGTTAAGCAACGTGCGCCGGGCAATCGCCACGCCCATGCCGGCAATCGCCGCTTCGATGGTCAGGTGATTGCGGTTGAAGGTGTGCCCGCGCCGTACGTCGGCGCCTTCGAAGCCGATCGCGTTGAGATAAAACTCCCACTCCGCATATTCATAACTGCCGCGCCAGGCGGTGATGTCGTGCAGCAGCGGGAAATGCCCCAGATCCGCCGGCCCGTGCAGCGGTGGGCGACCGCGTAGCAGGCTCGGCGCGCACACCGGGAAAATCTGCTCATCGAGCAAGGCTGTGGATAACAATCCCGGATAGCTGCCGTCGTTGAGATCGATCGCCAGATCGAAGTCGCCTTCGTGCAACGGCACGCTGCTGTCCTCCGCCACCAGTCGCAACTGAATATCCGGAAAACGCTGTTGCAGGCGCGGCAAGCGTGGCGTCAGCCATTTGCTCAGAAACGATGGAATCGAGCGCACCCGCAGCGTGCCGCTGATCATCCCGGCATCGAGTCGACGCAATTCCGCATCGATGCTGCCGTACGCCTCGTTGACCGTGATCGCCAGCCGCTGCCCTTCCGCGCTCAGTTCCACACCCCGCGCACGCCGATGAAACAGGCGAAAGCCAAGGCGCTCTTCCAGTTGGCGGATTTGCTGGCTGACCGCGCCCGGGGTGATGTGCAGTTCTTCCGCGCACCGGGTGAACGACAGGTGCCGCGCGGCACAGGAAAACACCTGCAGCCAGACATAGGTCTGTGCGTGCAATTGACGACTCATCGTTTAGTCCTGCTAAAGGCTGTCTTAGGAAGTTTCGTTGGTCACGTCAGACCGAGAGAGGCAGTATCGCCGACATTGCGCTTGGCCTACAAAAAATGGCGGCGATTCCTACTCCATGACTTGCAAGGCTTTAGTATGGCTATCAGTGTTTTCGATCTTTTCAAAGTCGGCATCGGCCCGTCCAGTTCCCACACCGTCGGCCCGATGCGCGCCGCCGCGACCTTCGCTCAGGCGCTGATCGACCAGCGGTTACTCAATGATGTGCGGCGCGTGGAAATCCGTCTGTACGGCTCGCTTTCCGCTACTGGCGTCGGTCACGCCACCGATCGTGCCACGGTCATGGGCCTGATGGGCGAATGGCCAGACAGCATTGATCCGTCGACCATCGACCCGCGCATCCAGCAATTGCGTGAGTCCGGCCAACTGTCCCTCGCCGGTCAACGCGCGATTGCCTTCAACTGGCAGAAAGATCTCCTACTGCTTGACGAGAGCCTGCCCTACCACCCCAACGCCATGTCGCTGACAGCCTTCGGCGAAACCGGCGTGCTGCTTGAGCAAACGTACTACTCGGTCGGTGGTGGTTTCATCGTCGAAGCGGCGGAAGCCGAGTCGGGTGTAGCCCCGGCCGGCGACGTGGTGCTGCCGTACGATTTTTCCAGCGCCGCCGAACTGCTGTCGTTGTGCAAAAAGCATGGCTTGCGGGTGTCCGAGTTGATGATGGCCAACGAGCGCGCCTGGCGCAGCGACGCCGAAATCCGTCAGGGCCTGCTGCATATCTGGTCGGTGATGCGGGAGTGCGTCGAACAAGGTTTGCGCCATGAAGGCATTCTGCCCGGCGGTCTCAATGTGCCGCGTCGTGCGGCGAAATTGCACCGCAGCCTGTTGGAAATCGGCAAACCGAATGTGATCAGCTCGACCTTGTCGGCAATGGAATGGGTGAATCTGTTCGCCCTCGCGGTGAACGAAGAAAACGCGGCGGGCGGGCGCATGGTCACTGCGCCGACCAACGGCGCTGCGGGGATTATTCCGGCGGTTCTGCACTACTACATGAAATTCAATCCGGACGCGTCTGACGACGATGTTGTCGCGTTCTTTCTCGGCGCGGCCGCCGTCGGTATTTTGTGTAAGAAAAATGCCTCGATCTCCGGTGCCGAAGTCGGTTGTCAGGGCGAAGTCGGCTCGGCCTGCGCAATGGCCGCTGCGGGTCTGGCTGACGTGCTCGGCGCCACTCCGGAGCAATTGGAAAACGCCGCCGAAATCGGTCTGGAACACAACCTCGGCCTGACCTGCGACCCGGTCGGCGGGCTGGTGCAAGTGCCGTGCATCGAGCGCAACGCGATCGCGGCGGTGAAAGCGATCAATGCCACGCAAATGGCCCTGCGCGGCGATGGCAATCACTTCATCTCACTCGATCGGGTCATCCGCACCATGCGCGATACCGGCGCCGACATGCACGACAAGTACAAGGAAACGTCGCGCGGCGGCCTGGCGGTGAACTGGGTGGAGTGCTGATCCCGATTGCACTGTCAGCGGTCATCTGCGCAGTTCTGCCCTGAAACCGCGCGATAAAAAAAGGCGAGCCCCGTGGCTCGCCTTTTTTATCGCCGTGTTCATTGTTCGACAATTTTTCCGGCATGTCCCTTGCAAACTCCCCGTAGGAGCTGCCGCAGGCTGCGATCTTTTGATGTCGATCTTAAAAAACAACGTCAAAAGATCGCAGCCTGCGGCAGCTCCTACACGAGCAATTCGCGAATGGCCACGGAATGGCCGGTGATCAGGTCTGGCGAACCAACCCGATCACGGCCGGTCAACAACTGCACGTTCAATCAGGCGGTGACGCATCATGGACAATCCATTTCAGATCATTACCGATGCCTTTGCGCCGGACTATCAGATCAACCTGAGCATTCAAGGGCTGGACGGCAGCATCATGCTGACCTTGTCCAACAACGGCCGGATCGTGGCCAAACGCATGATCAGCGCCGAACAACGCAACGATCCCGTGCGCCTTAAACGCTTGGTGCAGAGCATTCAATTCGGCATCGCCATCGAACAGGGCCACAGCGCCATGGCGATCCTCGAATCGATGACCAGCGGCGACGGACTGACCCCGCCACCGCAAAAAATCATTGATCAGCCCCGACCAGCGGCCGGACTTTAAAGCTCGCCCTTCTCGACCTCGGGATGCTCGCTGGAACCTGTACCGAGGGTGCGCTGTGGTTTCTCGATTTTCACCGAGGGAAATTGTGACGAGGCGTAACGCACCACCAGAATCGCCAGCGCCAGCAGCAGAATCCCGCCGCACAGGTAGATGATGCCCATGTCCGGCGGGTTGTGGTGCGAGACGTTGGAGATCAGCAGGCGCGTCAGCGCGGTGATCGCCACGTAGATCAGGAAGCGCACCGGCATGTGATTGGTCTTGAAGTAAATCCCGACCATCGCGCCCAATTCGAGATAGATGAACAGCAACAGAATGTCATCGATCTTGATGTGGCCTTCCTCGAGCATCCCGAGAAACTCCATCACCGCCGCGTATGCCGTCACCGCACCGATGGCAAACAGCGCCAGATAGTGAAAGGTTTCGACGAACAGGTTGCCCAGGGACTCGGCCAGTTGATGCACGTTTTGCCGCAGTTTCTCGGCCCAGTTTATTTTCACGATGATGTTCCTTAGCTCGATGCGAGCGGATGATGCGCGTTGGACGTGACGGTTTTCTGCACGTAACGGTTTTCATGCAGAAAAGAGGCCACGCCATCATGGCGAGCCATCACCAAACCCGCGCCGTGGCGTTTGGTCGCAGGCCTCGGGTTTGCACGATCCCTGTGGGAGCGAGCCTGCTCGCGAATGGCCCCAACACGATCCCACTGACAAACCCTAAATCCGGTCTACATTAAAATCCCACTACCCATGGCGCAGGGATTCGCTTATCCTTTTCGCTGTATATGGATACAGTAGTCGTCAAGACAACTTAATGTGAAGGCATGTGAGGTGGTGAATGGCCGTCGAAGTGGTATACCGCAGCAGCCGAGATCTGGAGCGCTTGTTCATGGATAAAGCCGAAGCTGACCGTCATGACAAAATGCTCGAACTGGCCGAATATCTGGCCGATGTCCTGCAAAAAGCCGTTCCGTCCCTGACTGAACAGCAAGTGGAAGAAGCCGGGATCTACATGGCGAAGAATCGCGATGTGTTCGCCCGGGCGTTCAAGAGCCAGCCTGACGCGCTGTCGGAGCTGATCAACGCACCGGCCGAGCCTGTCGAGAACGCTGAAGTGGTGGAAGTCGCTGAAGCGCCGGCCAAGCCTGCGAAAGCGGCAAAAGCTGCAAAGTAATCAACAAAGGATCGCAGCCCCTGTAGGAGCTGCCGAAGGCTGCGATCTTTTGATCTTCCCCCCATCACCGATACAAAACCCGCTCCGCCAACTCGTCCGCCACCCGCGCCGGCGAACGCTTCTCCGCCTGCGCATGAGCAAACACTTCCGTCAGTCGCGAACTGATTTTCGACAAATGCGCGGTAATTGTCGGCAACTCTTCGCCGCGATGCTTCAGCGAAACATAAATCAGCCCACCGGCATTGATCACATAATCCGGCGCATAGAGAATCCCGCGCCGTTCCAATTGATCAGCCACGTCCAGATGCGTCAGTTGATTGTTCGCCGAGCCCGCCACCGCCGAGCAACGCAATTGTGTGACGGTGTGACTGTTGAGCACCCCGCCCAGCCCACACGGCGCAAGAATGTCGCACGGCGTACTGAGCAACGCATCGTTGGCAATCGGATGCGCGTTGAGTTGCTCCATCGCCAGTTGCACCTTGCCGTGGTCGATATCGCTGACCAGCAATTCGGCACCCGCCGCGTGTAGTTGCTCCGCCAGCGCATACCCGACATTGCCCAAACCCTGAATCGCCACGCGCAAACCTTCAAGATTATCGCTGCCCAGCCGCGCCATGGCGGTCGCGCGAATGCCGGCGAATACGCCCATTGCCGCATGCGGGGCCGGATCGCCCGCCGAGGTGGTGCTGGTGACGTGTTGGGTTTGTTGAGCGATGCAATCCATGTCCGCCACTGAGGTGCCGCTGTCGATGGCGGTAATGTAACGGCCATCAAGCTGATCAATGCAGCGACCGAACGCCTCGAACAGCGCCGCACGATTTTCCACATGCGCCGGCCGCACGATCACCGCAACGCCACCGCCCTGCGGCAATCCCGCCAGCGCGGCTTTGTAGCTCATACCCTGAGCCAGGCGAATGGCATCCTCGATGGCTGATTCATCATTCGGATAGGCAAGGTAACGACACCCGCCCAAGGCTGGCCCGAGGCGACTGTTATGGATGGCAATGACCGCCTTCAACCCTGAAACCGGGTCGACGCTAAGGTGCAGCGAATCCAGGCGAGTGCTTTGCATGAGCGCAAACATTGTTGGGCTCCCGAATCACTTCTTGTAGAACGCCAGTATAGGCTTGCGCCTGAAAATTGCTGGAGCGCACCGGAATAAGCGGCCTCGAAGACAGATGTTTTGCGGCATAACTCAATCGCTGCAAAATCCGCCACTGGACGAATAGCACTGACGGGGCTAAAACGAGGCATTCGAGGGAGATTGCGATGAGTCCGCGTCAACGATTTTTCGAGTGCCTGCACCGTTCACCGCCCGCGCTGTTAGAAGCCGCGTTGTGGATTGCTGCCGAGCACGAAAAAGACGTCGACCCGGCGGCGCTGCTGCACGACTTCAAAGAGCTGCAACAGCGGGTGAGCTATGGGCTGCCGATGCTGCCGGTCAGTGAACTGGCGCAACCGTTGCTGCGGCGGATGACCGATCTGGGTTTCGCTCAGGATGATTTTCTACCGTTACGACCGCAGGCGGCGATGCTGCCCAAAGTCATGCACACCCGTCGCGGTCAGCCTTTGGCGCTGGCGTTGATTGCGCTTGAGCTGGCGCAAGGTCTGGAGATTCCGCTGGTCGGGGTCAACTTCCCCGGGCACTTCCTGCTGCGAGTACCGGGGGCCGATCACCTGCTTGATCCCTGCGGCGGTCGACGCCTGTATCCGAATGATTGTCGCGAGTTGTTGCAGCGCCAGTACGGGCCGAACATGAAACTCAACGCCGAGCATTTGCTGACCGCCTCGCCGGTGCAGATGCTGCAACGTTTGTCGCGCAACTTGCGGCAATTGCATCTGACCCATGAGGACTACATTGCCTCGCTGATCGACGCAGAACGGGTACTCGAACTGGGCGACGCCGCTGCCGCTGATTATCTGGCGCGGGCGAGTTTGTATCAGCGGCTGGATTGCCCGAATGCCGAGCGCTTCGATCTGGAGCGTGCGTTGTTGCTAAGTGATGATCCGATCCAGCGGCTGCGCCTGACCGACCGGCTCAGCCACCTGCCGCCTAATTCCGTCGTCCATTAAAAGCAAAAGATCGCAGCCTGCGGCAGCTCCTACAGGTGATCTCATGTAGGAGCTGCCGAAGGCTGCGATCTTTTGATCTTCAAGATTTAAAAGGCACCGCAACACCCACAACCGAACCACCCTCGGAAGGCGAACGCACCTGGATGATCAGCAGCGCCGCAATGACCGCCGGAATCGCGCAGAAGAAGAAAATCTGTTCCACCGGAATGTGCATCGCCAACAGCAGACTGCCGAACAATGGCCCGAGAATCGAACCAAAACGCCCTACACCCAATGCCCAACCAGTACCCGTGGCGCGAACGTGCGCCGGATAAAAATTACTCGCGAACGCATTCAGCGTCAGCTGCCCGCCGATGATGCAGAACCCCGCCGCAAACACGCAAGCCACCAGATAACGCGGGTTGTCGTGATTAAGGCCGAGCAAAATCGTACACAGCGCTGCGCCGGCCAACACGCCAGACAACAGCCGCACCTTGCGCTTTAAACGGTCGGCAAACCACGCCATGCAAATCGCGCCGAGGGTGCCGGCGAACAGAAACATCGACGTCACCAGATTGGCTTCGTTGAGTGTCAGGCCACTTTCCAGCAGCAACGTCGGCAGCCAGCTGATCATGAAATACAGAAGAATCAGGCTGACAAAAAACGTCGCCCAAATCAGCAGCGTCGGTCGCGCGTAACCGTTGCGGAACAATTCAACCACGGTCAGTTTGCTGCCCTGCTCGCGCTCGTTCTGCTCGACGCTCGCCACTGGCGGTTGCCAGTCCGGCAACATTCGCGCGGTGACTTTACGCAGGCGCGCATACGGCGGCGCGTCACGCAGCAAACGCGGCAGCGACTCCGGCAGCATCCACCAGAGGAACGGAAACAGCAGCAACGGCGTCACGCCGCCAGCGAGGAACACTGCTTGCCAGCCGAACTGATCGATAAATCCGGCCGCGACAAAACCACCCGCCGCCCCACCGAACGAAAAACCGCACGCCGCCAGCGTCACCATCAAGGTGCGCAAGCGCGGTGGCGAATATTCCGACATCAACGCCATCGCACTGGGCATCGCGCCGCCCATGCCGATACCGCAGATGAAACGCGCGAACATCAGCGTATTCAGGGAATCGGCGAACACCATCAACACGGTGAGCGTGGCGTAGATCAGCACGCAAGCAAGCAGAATCCGTCGCACGCCGAAGCGGTCGGCCAATGGCGTGACCACCAGCGAACCAATGGTCAAACCGAGCAGGTTGGCGCTGAAAACAGGTCCGAATGCGGCTTTTTCCAGCCCCCAATCCTGAGCCAGTGCCGGGACAACGTAACCGAGCACCTGCGCGTCGTAGCCGTCGGTGACGAGCAGCAAGGCGAGCAGGATCAGGAGCAACCACTGATAACGGGACACCGGACGGGCGTCGAGTGCTGCGCGGAAGCTGGCAATCTGGTTGTGCATCGCAAGGTACCTGTTTTGTTTTTATGGTTTTTTGCTGTGGCAACCGGATCGTTCCCACGCTCCGCGTGGGAATGCCGCCGGGGACGCTCTGCGTCCACTGTGACGCAGAGCGTCACGGGATGCGTTCCCACGCAGAGCGTGGGAACGATCAGTCACAATTTTGGTTACGGGGTGTCAGGTTGATTCGCGGGATGGGCTTTGATGAACGCTGGATGGTCTGCCGCCAGCGCCGCCACTCGGCAGATTCGCGGATAAGCCTCCAACGAAACATTGAACCGCTCAGCCGCATACAACTGCGGAATCAGGTAAACATCCGCCACACACGGCCACTCGCCGAAACAGAAACCGCTATCACCAATCAACTGCTCCACCGTCGCCAAGCCTTGGCCGATCCAGTGGCTGATCCACTCCACCACCTGCGGCTCTTCCTGCCCCAACTGGCGCAGACGATTGAGCACGCTGACGTTGTGCAGCGGATGCACGTCGCAACCGATCACCGCCGCGACAGCACGCACATGGGCGCGGGCCGCGAGGTCTTCCGGCAACAACGGCACCTGTGGATAACGTTCCTCCAGGTACTCGATGATCGCCGGCGACTGGATCAACAACTCACCCTCGTCAGTGCGCAAGGCCGGCACCCGACCTTGTGGATTGATCGCCAGATACGCCGCCTGCCGATGCTCGCCGCCGGCCGGCGCAATCAGATTGACCGGCAACGCCTGATAGTCGAGGCCCTTCAATGCCAGCGCGATCCGCACGCGATACGACGAGGTCGAACGGTAGTAGGTATAGAGATCCATAAACCGCTCCTGTCAGCGCGCCGCCAACACTTTGCCACGGCATTCGCCGAAGCCGATCGAGGCGAAACCATCACGGGCGCAACGTGCGCGCAGGATGATTTCGTCACCGTCTTCAAGGAATTTGCGCACTTCGCCGGAGGCCAGTTCGATCGGTTTTTTACCGCCCTCGGTGATTTCCAGCAGGCTGCCGAACTGACCGTTTTCCGGGCCGGACAAGGTGCCCGAACCGAACAGATCACCGGCCTGCAACTGGCAACCGTTGACGCTGTGGTGCGCGACCATTTGCGCGACTGTCCAGTACATGTAGCGGGTATTGCTCAGGGTCAGGCGATGGGCTGGCAGATTCTGTTCGCGCATGGCTTCGGTGAGCAGCAGCACTTCCAGTTCGATGTCGAAAGCACCGCCGTCCTGATCGCGTTGATCGAACAGGTACGGCAGCGGCTGCGGATCACCCTCAGGTCGTTTCGGTTGTGTGGTGCGGAATGGCGCCAGCGCTTCTGCTGTTACGACCCACGGAGAAACGCTGGTGATGAAGCTCTTCGACAGGAACGGGCCCAGCGGTTGGTATTCCCACGCCTGGATATCGCGCGCCGACCAATCGTTGAGCAGGCAAAAACCGGCGATGTGATCAGCGGCATCGCCGATGGCGATCGAGTCGCCCATCTCGTTGCCCTGACCGATCCAGATGCCCAGTTCCAGTTCGTAATCCAGTCGCGCGCACGGGCCGAAGGTCGGCTCAGTCTGACCGGCCGGCAAGGTCTGACCTTTAGGACGACGCACATCGGTACCGGAGGCGCGCACGGTGGAGGCGCGACCGTGGTAACCGATCGGCACGTGCTTGTAGTTCGGCAGCAACGGGTTATCCGGACGGAAAAGTTTGCCGACGTTTTGCGCGTGTTCGATGCCGACGTAGAAGTCGGTGTAATCGCTGATGCGTGCCGGCAGGTGCAGTTGGCAATCGCTGGCCAGTGGCAGCAGTTTTGCACCTTGCGCTTCGATGCTGCCACGGTGCGTGCTGCCTTCGCTGAACAGTTCCAGCAAGCGTTCGCGCAGAGCCACACGAGCGTCGCGACCGAGTTCAAAAAACGCGTTCAAGTGGCCGCCGTGCATGGCTTCGACGGCACTGCGCGCGGCGCCGTCGAACAGCCCTGCTTCCAGCGCGACTTGCAGATCAAAAATCTGTTCGCCAATCGCCACGCCTGCGCGCGGCGCCGAACCGTCGATACTGAACACACCGAGCGGCAAGTTCTGCAGCGGGAAATCTGCGTGACCGTTGGCTGAAGCGACCCAGCTGCGGGTGATGGAATTCTGCGTCATGGGTTATCTCCGGGTCGGGTCGAACGTGGCGGGCAGCGTGGCCCAGCAAGCGTCGTAAGTGGATTGCAGTTGCGGGCAGTCGAGGGCGAAACGGCTTGGGCGCAGCACCTGACTGGTCTCGAACATGAAGGCCATGGTGTTGTCGATTTTCGCCGGTTTGAGCTCGGCGTTGATCGCTTTGGTGCAGGTCTCGCCGTCCGGGCCGTGGGCGCTCATGCAGCTGTGCAGCGACGCGCCGCCGGGCACGAAGCCTTCAGCCTTGGCGTCGTATTCGCCCTGGATCAGACCCATGAATTCGTTCATCAGGTTGCGGTGGAACCACGGTGGCCGGAAGGTGTTTTCGGCGACCATCCAGCGCGGCGGGAAGATCACGAAGTCGAGGTTGGCCAGACCGTGCACGCTGGTCGGCGACGTCAGCACGGTGAAGATCGACGGATCCGGGTGATCGAAACTGACCGTACCGATGGTGTTGAAACGGCGCAGGTCGTATTTGTACGGCACGTTATTGCCGTGCCAGGCGACCACGTTGAGCGGCGAGTGATTGAGTTCAGTGGCCCACAACTGGCCGAGGAATTTCTGCACCAGCGTGGTTGGCTGCTGCAGATTTTCGTAAGCAGCGACCGGCGTCAGGAAGTCGCGCGGATTGGCCAGGCCGTTGCTGCCAATCGGCCCCAGATCCGGCAGACGCAACGGCGCGCCATGGTTCTCGGCGACGTAACCGCGTGCTTGCGGGTCAAGCAGTTCAACGCGGAATTTCAAGCCGCGCGGCAGCACGACGATTTCCAGCGGCGCCACTTCCAGCACGCCCAGCTCGGTGGCGATGCGCAGACGGCCGAGTTGCGGCACTAGCAGCAGTTCGCCGTCGGCATTGAAGAACACGCGTTCCATCGAACGATTGGCGGCGTAGTTGTAAATGCTGATGCCGGACGGTTTTTCGGCGGCGGAGTTGGCCACCATGCTCACCAGACCATCGATGAAATCAGTCGGCTCGGCCGGGATCTCCAGCGGATTCCAACGCAGGCGATTCGGTGTCACATCGCCCAACGGCCCACCGGCCAGTTGCCGTTCCAGTTTGACGAACGCCGGGTGATTGGCCGACGGCTGAATCCGGTACATCCAGGTGCGCCGCGCTTCGCTGCGGGCCATGGTGAACGCGGTGCCGGAAAACAATTCGGTGTAGAGGCCGTAAGGGGCTTTTTGCGGGGAATTTTGGCCGACGGGCAGCGCGCCGGGCAACGCTTCAGTGCTGAATTCGTTGCCGAAACCGGACTGATACGCCAGCGCCTGAGCGGTTGAATCGAGGTTCATGGAGCCTCCTGAACAGGGAGTCGGCAGTGGCCCATCGCTCTGGCTCAGAGGTTTCGGCACGCCGGGGTTGTTATTATCGTAATTCGATTACGCATAACGTAATTTGCTCGCTATCCAGCGTCAAGCTATAAAGACGCCCATTCGTATCGGAACCCGGCCGCACCATGGACAAAACCAGCGACAGTAACGGCAAACAGAAAGTCCGCTCCGCCGAAGTCGGCACCGACATCCTCAAGGCTTTGGCCGAGTTGTCACCGTCGACCTCGCTGTCGCGGCTGGCCGAGCACGTGCAGATGCCGGCAAGCAAGGTGCATCGCTACCTGCAAGCGTTGATCGCCTCGGGTTTCGCCGAGCAGAACGCCGCTACCAACCATTACGGTCTCGGTCGCGAAGCACTGCGCGTGGGTTTGGCTGCACTCAACAGTATGGACGTGCTGAAAGTCGCCGCTCTGCCGTTGGCCGAACTGCGCGACGAACTCAACGAGACCTGTTTTTTGGCGGTGTGGGGCAATCAGGGTGCAACCGTGGTGCACATCGAACCGGCGGTGCGTGCGGTGACGGTGGTGACGCAGTTGGGCTCGGTGCTGCCGCTGCTCAGTTCTTCAACGGGACTGGTGTTCAGCGCGTTTCTGCCGCATCGGGAAACCGATGATCTGCGCGAGCAGGAAATCGCCGTTGCCGATCACCCGCTCAAAGACGAAAAGACTTACACAACCCTGTGCGAACAGATCCGCGAACGCGGTCTGCACCATGTTCACGGCTTGCTGATGCCCGGCGTGGATGCGTTGTCCGCGCCGGTGTTCAATGCGGTTGGCCAAGTCGCGGCGGTGCTCACGATTGTCGGCCCGACCTCGCTGTTCCATGCAGACGAAAACGGCCCGGCGGCGCAGCGCTTGTTGGCGGCGACGCGGGCCGTGAGCTGGCGAATGGGCTTTCAAAGCGATGAGGTCAGTCGCTGAGCAGCGCCATTAGTGTGCGACGCTGTGGCATGGCACGGGACTGGGCAGATAACCGTGGTTTTACTGGTCAAGGCTTGTGGGTCATCCAAGAGCTCCTGAATGGCATCTTTTGCCAGACCGGGCAGACCAGGGTGTCCTGTTGCCTGCCTGTAAAAACTCTCGATCTTATAAACGTCACCGATGAGTGAACCGAAGCTACTTTGCATTTTCGACGCAGCGCGCTTACCCGCGGCAGCCTTGCCCAACGAGGCCAGTTCCGCAATTGCTTCCACAAAATGCTTCAGCGCTTTCGCCCGATCCCCCTGAACAAGTGCATCAAGGCCGGATAACGTTTCTTTGGTGAACAACACAACACTCAGAGCAATGCCCGCCGGCGGAAAGACGAAACTCAGTGCAGTGACCGCCGTGACAACGCCATCAAAAACCAGCCCGAAAATAATTTCGCTCACGCATTCGAGTCGGGCGCGTGACGATTTGTCGTGCAGCCCATACAGCGCAAACTCGGTCAGACTCCGTGAGTTGTCCTGCTGAATAGTGTGCGGGCGTACTTTGAAAACATATTGTGAACGAACGGTGACTTGATCAGGATTCAATACCGTACCAAAATCGAGCCTGATCGAACCAGCAATGACAAAGCGCGCATACGACTGGAGATCGGTCAGGTGCTCCAGTTGTCGTTCGAGATGCAGTCGACTGGCAACAAGCTGTTGTTCTAACTGCGCAAACTCGAGCTGCTTATCACCCTCGGCATTTCCCAACCACTTTGCAGGTTCGCCAAAATTCGCTTATCAAACAAGTTAATTCAATGCCCCTGAGTTATTTCAGAACACAACCAGCCGAATGGCAGGTCAACGGGCAAAAATTACTTCAGTTGGCGAAAACAAAAAAACCGACAAGCACTTCAAAATATGGGCAAAGCATGCAAAACGTCTCAATGACTTCAACGTGCTGTTAGCACGCTTTATTTTTAACTCAGCAGGCCTAACAACTTTGCCTTCGCGACCGCCTGAGTGCGGCGCTCTACGCAGAGCTTTACGTTAATACGTCGAGCGTGAGTCTTTACCGTGTGTAACGAGATAAACATTTCATCGGCAATCTGTTGATTCGAATAACCGAGGGCAATCAGCTTTAAAACTTTCAGTTCGCGCTGACTCAACAAAGGCAAACTGGCGGAGTTTTCAAAATCCGCATGATGAGCCGATGGCAGCGCCACCGTTTGCAGCATCTCGGCCCTGCGCAGACTCAACTCTTGCAACGCCTGACGGCACTGAAAATCCGCCGCCAGCCGCAGCCCCTGTCGCAAGGCTTTATCGGCTTCATCCTTGCGGCCGGCGAGCCACAAAAGCTCGGCGATGACCAGCTGCAATTCCGTGTGCAAGGCGTTCATCGCGCTGGATTGGGCCTGGTTCATCCTGCGCTGCAACTGCGCCAGGTGCTCAGCGTCCATCGGCGAACCGGCAGCGCGAGCAAGGATCAGCAGGTATTCAATTCTCGGAATCAGCAACACGGTTGCTGGCGGAGCCTGCACAGCTTGAGCTCCTTGGTAATGGCGCAACACGCGGCTCAGCGCTTCACAAGCGAGATCCTGACGTTGCTGTTGCAACCAGAAATGGCTGCTGACCTGCAGCAGCACACCGCGATAGACCGTGTCGGGAATCTGCCGCTGCTGCATCAAGCGTTCAGCCGCCCGGAGCCGATTGAAGGCCAGCTCAAAATCACGCTGATTGGCCGCCAATTGCGCCTGTCCCAAATAGCCGTACAGCACTCGTTTGTCGTGGCTGCGCAGGCAATCATTCAGGCCACTTTGAAACAGTGCCGCCGCGCGTTCGTCCAGCCCCTGATTGAGTGCGAGGCGCCCGCGCAGCAGCGCGATCCTGCCGTGCAAAGGCGTCAGCCGCACAGTGTGTTCGCGAAGCAATTCATCCATGTTGCTCAGTAACGCCTCGGCCCGCGCACTCGCACCGCGCTGTTCGAGCAGGTGCGCATGATCAAGTTCGAGCAGGCCTTCGAAGACCAATGAATCATGCGCCCGCGCCAGGCAAAGCGCTTGCCGGTTGAACGCCTGCGCCACGTCGAGTTCACCGCGCAGAAATGCCTGCTGAGTCAGCCCCGACAGGCACAGCAGCCGGGTTGGCCACGTCTCGGGGGCCAGCTCGGCCAGCGCCTGCTGAAAGTGTTCCTGCGCAGGCTGCATCTGCCCTTGCAAATGCAGGAGCCAACCCTGTTGCGCCTGCCAACGGGCAATTAACTGCCGCTCGGATTGCGCTGACGGTTGTGGCAGGAATCGCGTCATATGCGCAATGCATTGTTCTGCTTGTTCAAATCGTCCGGCAAACAACAGCGCCCCGGTAAACAGCCCAACCAATTGCGGCGAACTCAAAATCAATTCTTCGCCCTGTTGCTCGTGCAATTGCAGCAACAACACCACGGTCTGCTCTTCAAAAAGATGCTCAAAACTGAAGTGCTGCAACAGGCTGACCGCCACTTCGAATTCTTCGGCGAGCAGCGCTTGCTCGAAGGCCGAACGCCAATCCTTGCCGACGGTAAAAAACTGACAGGCACGCCGATGCCAGGAACGGCTCGCCGGCCATTGCTCTTCGCGCATGACTTGCGCGAGCGGCGGGAACACTTGCAGCCATTCAGCCGATTCGTGCCACGGCTCGATAAAGCAGCCCAGCGTTTGCAGCGTGCGCAAGAGTTGCGCACCCTCGCCGGCACCGAACAAGTGCTCGCACAGTTCGGCATTGAATCGCGGCAGATGCGCCAACACCCGCCAGGCCTCGGCCAGCTCCGGCGTAAGGCTGCTGAAGAGTTCGTGTTGCAGATAATCGAGCAGCGTATCGACCCGTTGTTGCGGTTGTAGACTTTGCGTCCAGTCGCACTTTTGCAGCAGCGCCATGCGCACCCCGGCGCACCAGCCGCCGGTGCGCTGGACAATTCGCCCGGCCACACTGTGGGCCTGCTCTGCCGTCAAATGCGTCAACGCACAGGCGATTTCGTCTTGGCTCAGGGCCAGCGTCGCGCTTTCAGATTCGTACAACTCGTCGTCGAGTAACAGGCGTGGCCAGTTGCATTGCGGACGTCGGCGCGTGCCGATCCACCACGTGAGTGCCGGACTGCTGACCGCCAGCAAGCGATCAAGCAACGCATCCAGCGCCGGATCGGGCAGACGACAGTAATCGTCGATAAACAACCAGGTCGGCTCAGCCCAACGTGCCAGCGTCGCGATCAACCGCGCCTCATCCACCCGCTCGGGCAGTCCCAAGGTCTGCGCCAGACGCTGGCAGAAGTCGGCGGGACTGAGCGTTGCGCCAGCCAAAGGCAACCACCGCACCTCGCACGCGGGCGGCGCCTGAAACAGACATTCAGCAAGCAATGCACTTTTGCCGCTGCCGGCCGGCGCGCACACCAGCCGCACCCGCGCCACGGATTCGAGCAATGGCGCGCTCAAACGCGTACGCGACTGATGATGGGAAGAAAGCCTGGGCAGAAATCCGCGGCGATCCAGGCAGGGCGTCATGGCGGTCATCGAGTGAGCCTTCTTATCGTTGTGCACTCACCCTAGCCCGCTCCGGGCACCTTGTTGACGAGTATTCAGCGCGCTGATTGCGGCCCATAAAAAAGGCGACCGAGTGGTCGCCTTTTGCCTTGCCGATGTATCCAGACCGTTACCGAACGCCCTCGGCGCGCAAGGCCGATGGCGTGTAATCCGCCGCCTTGGCTTCGAAGCCGAATTCGTAACTGTGTTTCTCTTCGTTCTTCATGCCCAGGGCAATGTAGCGACCGGCAATGATGTCGTAGAGCGCTTCGAGGGTGTAAGCCTGGGCCTGATGCTCGTAGTGATATTCAGAGTGACCTTCGGCCACGCGCCACAGTTGACCGCGACCGTCATAGTGATCGACCAGTGCGACTTGCCAGCTGTCCTCATCGATGTACATGTGGCGCTTGGCGTAGATGTGCCGCTCGTTCGGTTTCACCGTACCGATCACCTCCCAGACACGGTGCAGTTCGTAACGGGTCAGATCCTGATTGATGTGCCCGGCCTTGACGATGTCGTCGTATTTCAGGCTCGGCGAATCGAGTTTGTAGCTGTTGTACGGGATGTACATTTCCTTTTTGCCGACCAGTTTCCAGTCGTAGCGATCCGGTGCGCCGGAAAACATGTCGAAGTTGTCCGAAGTACGCAGGCCATCAGCCGCCGTGCCCGGGCCGTCATACGCCACTTGCGGCGCGCGGCGAACCCGACGCTGGCCGGCGTTGTAAATCCACGCTAGACGCGGCTCCTTCACCTGATCGAGGGTTTCGTGCACCAGCAGTACGTTGCCGGCCAAACGCGCCGGCGCGGTCACTGACTGTTTGAAAAAGGTCAGCACGTTGGCGGCTTTTTCCGGGTCGATATCCTTGATCAGTTGCGGCACGGCGATCTCTTCTTCGAAGCGGATCGGCGTGAAGCTGCCGTTAGTCTGCGGGGTCACCTGAGTGATGATGCGTTTGACGTTGCCACCGTGATAACGGGTGATGTGGTTCCACAACACCTCGACGCCGTTCTTCGGAATCGGGAAGGCGTAGTAGCGGTTGCCGGTGAAATTGGCCAGGCCATTGCCATCGTTGATGGTGGTGACGTTGAGCGCACTGCGCTTGGCCGACTCGTAGATTTCCGGCGGCACGGCGACGGTGCGGTGAGTGGTGTAGACCGGAATTTTGTAGGTTTCAGGGTAACGCTTGAACATCGCCACCTGGCCTTCGGACAGCTTGTCTTTGTACTTGTCGACGTTGGCCGGGGTGATGGTGAACAACGGTTTCTCGTTGGCGAACGGGTCGGCGAGGAAACCTTTGCTGTCCACCGCGGCGGCGTTTTTCGGGATACCGCCGGTCCACGCCGGAATCGAGCCATCGGCGTTGCCGGCCTTTTCAGCACCGAGCGGGGTCAGGCTGGTGCCGAGTTTGTTCGCTTCATCCGGCGACACCGCCGCCATGACGTTGGCCGCCAGCACACTCAGGGCCAGCACACCACATTGCAGAATCATTTTGCGCATTGCATTCATCCTTCTCGGGCAGATCAGAAGTTCACGCCGAAGCTCAGGGCCACGAAGTCACGGTCTTCGAGGACGTTGTAGTCACCGCCAAAGAAGTCGGTGTAACTGAGGCTCGCGGTGTAGGTGTTGCGGTAGTCGGCATCGACGCCGACGCTGATCGCTTTCGCGCCTTCGTTGAACAGGCCGTTGGGCCCGTAACCGGCAACGTCATGCGACCACGACAGATTGGGTTTGAAGTTGATCCCGCCGACCACGTTGGCGTAATCGAGGATCGCCCGGGCGCGGTAGCCCCACGACGTCGATGTGACAAAGCCGTCGGTGTCGCCGCCGAAACCGTACTGGCCGTACACCGAATCGCGGCCATAACGCAGCTGACTGCGCGACTCCAGACCACCGACGTGCACCACCGCCGCTTCGCCGACTACGGTCAGACGTTCAGCGCCCAACACCTGATCGAAGAAGTGCGTGAGGGTGCTCTGCACTTGCGTCACTTCTTTACGGCGATAACCTTTGTTGTCCGCGCCCGGCGACGTCGCCAGTGGCGAGGCCGCACCGCCGGCAATCGGGTTGAGCAGCGCCAGCGTCAAGTCGTTGGTGTTGACCTGCACCGGCGCGTTGGGCCGGTAACTGATCTCGCCAGTCCACGCGGTACCGGTGGGCAAAGTGGTGGAGAAACTAGCGCCGTACAGGCGAATGTCTTCCGGGTATTCAAGGTAGTACTGACCGCGTCCGAGCATCACACTCTGTGCCAGACCCGCACCGCTGCCCGGCGCCAGACCGTTGGCAATCCCGACCATGCCCGGCAATGCCGCCAGCGTCGAAAGCCCCGCCGTGGTGGTGCCCACCGTTGGCGTGCGGCTGTGGTAATTCATGAAGTAGAGGCCGTACTCGGTATCGTCGCCGAGCCAGCGCAGCGCCGTGCCCCACTGCCCGGAATCCCGCGCATCGCGGTCGCCGCCACGGGGAATCACCACCCCTTCGCGAGTGACCTGAATGCCCTGACCGAATGCCTGGGTCAACGGCACAAACGGTGCAATCGCTGGACTGCCGACGGTGTAGCCGTTGTTGCAACCATCCGCCGCCACGTCGACACCGAAGAACGTGCCGCAGTTGTCGAGAACGGTCTGATCCCACTCCAGTTGGTAAAAGCCTTCAACCGTCAGTTGATCGGTCAGACCTTGCGAACCGAACAACATGTTCACCGGAATCAGGCCTTCCTTGATCTCGGCACCGGGACGGCGAAACGCGGAAACGTCGACCGGGTTGATGCTGTTGATCGAGTTGCCGATGAAGGTACTTTCGCCCCAACTCACCACCTGCTTACCGGCGCGCACAGTGCCGGGCAAATCAGCGATGGAATAGTTGTGATAGACGAAGGCATCGAGAATCTGCGCGCCGGAAGACTTGGCGCCTTCCTTGCGACCGCTGTCGCTGATCTGTTTGAACTCGCGGTCTTCGTCCTTCAGCTCGAAGTCGTACCAATACTTGCCGCGCACAAACACACCGGTGTCGCCGTACTTCAGTTCGAGGTCGTGAATGCCTTTGAAGATTTTCGAAAAGGTCTCGCCTTTCTTGAAGTTCAGGCGCCCGTCATCACCCGTGGAAGATTGCCCGGTACCGCCGTTGACCGTGCCGACCAGCGACTTGTCGGCATCGCGCATGCCCCAGCTCGCCCCGATCGACAAGGACGAGTCGAACGTCCCTTCGATTTCGCCGATGTTGAACGAAACCGCCTGCGCCTGGGCACAGCAACCCAGAGCCACCGCAGCGGCCAGCGCTTGCGGTGTGAAGATGGCGCGCATTGTTGTTTTTGTCATGCGTCTTCCCCGGTGAGTGACAGAAGGCCCCACCCTACTGCCGCCACCACCGGACGATAAGCGCACCAAGGAGGTATTCACGCTGTCGCTCGAAAGGATGAATGCCCGCACAGCACGGGGCTTTGCGCGATCCATGAGTGAGCTGGATGGACGATCATCAGCGCAGCGCATGGTGCATGCCGGGACACAGCGACTGTTGCATGCTCCGCAACAGTGCATGTCCGGAATCGCTATTTTTCCTAAAGGCCGAACTGCTTATTCTGAGCGGGCTTTCACGGGATACGCCGAAAAGCGCCGAAGCACTGGCCATGAGCAACGCTGGCCATTGCTGACAGATTTCAGATGAATCGATAGGTCGGTTTATCGCCCCGGTGTTCACTGACGTTGATTTGTAGCTCCTTGATCCAACGTCTTACCTTGGCCGCTGCGTTTGCAGCGGCCTTTTTTATGCCTCGAATAAAGTTTCTGCCCCCGCCCTACGCGAAGTTTCCGAAAGGGACATCGGAAATTTCTTTCTGCGTGTAACGAATTAACCGGCGAATTTCCTAAATAGCGAAATCTCACTCGACTCCGCACAACTTGACTTACGACCTTATCGGAAACATCCGATCAAACTCTGTTGTAACTTGAAACGTATCAAGCAATGGCGGTTGACAGGGATGTCATCTTTCGACCTACAGCAAGAGCGCGAATATCAGAAATTACTCAAGGAGATGTGGTAATGAACACCATTGAGCAAATCGTAAAAAATGAATCTTTGGATGACATCGTCACCGTATTCTCGCTGTTCAACGCGAATCCGCATCTGGACATGATGATCAGACGTTATAACCGAGAGCTGATCTCCGAATACGGAGCTTTGGAAATGGCATACGCGCGCCTTCTTGCTGCTGGTGTATTGGCACACGGCGACAAAGGCTTGGCAGCCAAAGGCCCAAACTGGAAAGCCCCAAAATTCATGATAGAAAACAGATACTCCTAACCGGACCATCAAGCCTGAGTTTGATGGTTCTTTTCTCAGAACGAAGACTTCTGTAAATGCGCCATCAATTGTCCAAGCGCCTCCATATTTATCTCAAAGATGCGCTCACTGACTTTTGATTTTTAGCTCCTTGATCCAACGTCTTACCTTGGCCGCTGCGTTTGCAGCGGCCTTTTTTATGGGCGCCGTTTTGCCCACCTCTCCTGCATTCATCAGGAAGTTTTCCCATCAGTTGTAGGAAATCTCTTTTTGACCCGCTGATGCCAAGCTTTTAGTCGGGGCTAAAGATTATTCATACAAATACGCGCGTCATTACTGACGAACGATGCAGATATGTCCGTTCAAAAGCTGATGTAGGTTAATCGCTCCGAAAATCCGAAAAACTTGCAGCGAGTAAAACGAATGTTGGAACAAGATTCTGTTAAAGCCGCAGAGACAAAAATCGAAAGAAAAGGATCTGCTGCCGACCTCATCATGCTTGCGCGTCTTGATGCCATCCTGGAGTGCAAGCTTGCGATGACCGACACCGATCGCCGGTACTATGCGCATGCGATTCGAATGATGGAGCGATTCAGAGCGATGGGGCTTGCTGACGACTACATTCCCAAAAGCAATCCGTCGCTTTGGAATAACGTCCATTCGGCCACACTTGAAGATTTCAAACTGGGTGACGATGAGGCATTGCGCTACACCGCCGAGGCGATTGACGCTGCGAAAAAGCAGGAGCTGGAAGCATTTGAATGCATCAGCAGAATCAAGAGTTCGCCTGCAAAACTCGAGCAGGCTGTCAGGCAAGAAAATCTCAGGGATTTGTTATCAGTGTTGGCAATCGGTTTGGCATTTCCCGCCCTCGATACACTGTTCGGGCGTTATCGATTTGAAGTCATTGCGCGCGGTGAACTGTGTAAAACATACGAGGAATTATTTCATGAGGGCGTATTGGCTGAGGGCACAGAGGCTGTCGCCATTTCGGGCCCAAATTGGAAACTCCCGGAATTCATAATTGATAAACGGTACGAGGAATAAAAGAAAGAGCCTCGCCACGTCGAGAACGCAGCGAGGCTAAAACGTCCCTTACAGCGAATACTTCTGCAAATTCGCCATCATTTCCTTCAGCGCTTCAATATTGTCCTTCGGATGCGCCGCCCCTTCGAAATCACAAATCTGCTGCCAATGCGCCGCGACATCTTCCGGCGAGAAACCCACTCGCGGATCAAACCCGGCGCCCAAACTGCGCTCCCAACGCACTTTGCCCATCCAGCCGCCACCAACTTCGAACAGTCCTGAAGTCTCCTGGCATTGCTCGCTCGCCAGGTACACCACCAGCGGGCTGACCAGTTCCGGTTTGAGTTGTTCGAACACTTGCGGCGGGATCAGGCCTTCGGTCATGCGCGTGCCGCCAGTTGGGGCGATGGCGTTGACGAGGATGTTGTTTTTGCGGCCTTCGATGGCCAGGGTGCGGGTCAGGCCGTAGAGGCCGAGTTTGGCCATGCCGTAGTTGGACTGGCCGAAGTTGCCGTAGATGCCGGAGGTTGAAGCGGTGAAGATCACGCGACCGTAGTTTTGCTCACGCAGGTGTGGCCATGCGGCGCGGGTGACTTTGTAGGCGCCTTCGACGTGGACGCGGTAAACCAGATCCCAGTCGGCGTCGTCCATTTTGTGGAAGGTCTTGTCGCGCAGGATGCCGGCGTTGTTGACCACCACGTCGACGCGGCCGAAGACGTCGAGGGCGTTTTGCACGAGTTTGTCGCCGTCGGTGACCGAGTCATGGTTGGCTTCGGCGGTGCCGCCGGCTTCACGGATTTCAGCGACGACGCGGTCGGCAGCGGAGGCATTGGCGCCTTCACCCTGAGCCGAGCCGCCGAGGTCGTTGACCAGCACTTTCGCGCCCTGTTTGGCGAATAGCAGTGCGTGGGCGCGGCCAAGGCCACCACCGGCTCCGGTGACGATCACGACTTTATCTTCGAAACGCACAGACTCATTCATCGAGGCAACTCCAGCAGGCCAATGGGACATTGATCCCGAGTGTCAGGCACGGGGCGTGGTGTCACAACGAACAGGGCTGGGGCTGAATGGTGTGCGATAAGGTTGGGGGATAGTCAGGTTTGAAAAGCACAAGATCGCAGCCTTCGGCAGCTCCTACAGGGGATCAGTGTAGGAGCTGCCGAAGGCTGCGATCTTTTGATCTTCAGGAACAGGCCACTTTGCGCGGTGGCAGCACCTGACGCTCGCGAAATTCCAGATAGTGCTTAAGCACCTGCACCGGTGCTTCGGTTTGCGGGTAGTGACCAATGCCCGGCAACAGCACAGCGTCGGCATCAGCAATCAACTCGCAATAACGCTGCACCATGTGTGCACCAGAGATCGGGTCGACTTCGCCATCAATCACCCGCAGAGGAATTTCACCGCGCTGCATCGCCGCGACCCAACGATCACGCTGCACCCGACGCTCCGGAATATAGCTGATCAGTTTGTGCATGATCCGTGGCCCACGATTGGTCTCGACCAAGCTCCAGAAATCATCCAGTTCGCTCTCTGTCGGCCGGGTGTTCGGCCCAAAGATCTGCCGAAAACTTTTCACCAGCGCATCGCGGGTAAACGCGCGGCCAATCATCCAGCCCAATGGGCTGAGCAGCAGTTTCTGCATCAACACCGGCCGATGGGTTTCCGGAAACAGGCCACCGTTGAGGAACACGCAACTGGCGATTTCGAGGCGATCTTCGTAATGCCGGGCCAGCAGTTCTTGCGCAACGCTGTCGCCGTAATCGTGCGCCAGCACATGCACCGGTTGCTCGACCTGCAGATGCGCGAGCAATGCCTGCTGCAAATCAGCCTGTTCCAGCAAGCTGTAGGTGTGGTTGATCGGCTTGGCCGAATCGCCGAAACCGAGCATGTCGCAGGCAATCACCCGATAACGCTGGGCCAGTGGCTGCCACAGGTAATGCCAGTCCCAACTGGCGGTCGGGAAGCCGTGGATCAGCAGCAGCGGCTCGCCCTGCCCCGCCGTCCAGTAACGAATCGGCTGACCACGAAAGACAAACGTCCGGCTGCGTTTACGCCAGACACACAGAGGAATCTCGGCAAGTGGCATTAGAGTTTATATCCGGGGTCTTGTTTATCGAGTTTGCGCAGCAGCGCTGGCCAGGCCAGCGCGCCACCCATGCCTTGAGCACTTTTGGTGACGCCGGCGATCATCGCTTTGGCGCCTGCCAGAATTTGCGGTTCGATAGCGATGAGTTCAGCGCCACCGGTTTGCGCCATCACCTGAATGTCGCAAGCGCGTTGGAAAGTGAACATCATCAAAAAGGTGTCGGCGATGGTGCTGCCACAGGTCAGCAGACCGTGGTTGTGCAGCATGAGGAAATTGTTTTCGCCGAGGTCGGCCTGCAAACGCGCCTTCTCTTCGTGGTTCAGCGCCACGCCTTCATAGCCGTGATAGGCGAGGCTCGACAGCACGAACAACGATTGTTGGCTGATCGGCAACACGCCCTGCTTTTGCGCCGACACCGCGACACCCGAGGCGGTGTGCGTGTGCAGCACACAAACCACATCGTGCCGTACTTCGTGCACGGCGCTGTGGATGGTATAGCCGGCAGGATTGATTTCGTACGGGCTGTCCATGAGTTTGTTGCCGGCCTGATCGACCTTCACCAGGCTCGACGCGGTGATCTCATGAAACATCAGACCAAACGGATTGATCAGAAAATCTTCGGTGCCCGGCACCTTGGCGGAAATATGCGTGAAGATCAGATCGTCCCAGCCATGGGCGGCGACCAGACGATAACAAGCGGCGAGATCGACACGGGTCTGCCATTCCGCAGCACTGACCTGGTCTTTGACGTTAAGGGACGATTGGACGGGGGCTACGCTCACTGTATGCACCTCTGCGTTCTTATTGTTCTGCAACGTGTGAGCAGTCTAGTCAGGTGCAGGCAATCACGTAGTTGCATTGGCAGCCAGCTTGATGACTGACCGGGTCAGTCGTGCAAACAGCTTGGATCCATGTCAAAGCAACGACGCCAACAAAGGTGCGGCAAACAGATTGAGCAACCCGGTGAGCACCATCACCAGCCCGGCGACAGAGCCTTCTTCACCGCCCACTTCATGCGCGCGACTCACGCCGGCACCGTGCGCGCCAACGCCGAACAACGCGCCACGCGCCAGGGCACTGCGCAGCGGCAACCACTTCAACAGCACGCCGCCGAGCATCGCGCCGAACACGCCGGTGAACATCACAAACACCGCGGTCAGCTCCGGCACACCGCCGAGGTTTTGCGCGAGCGGCATGGCGAACGGCGTGGTGATCGAACGCGGTACCAGCGACATCGTCACCGAACTGTCGAGTGCCAATGCCTTGGCCAAGCCGAACGAGGTGCCGATCGATGCCGCACTGCCCGCCACCATGCCGAGCATCAGCGCCGACCAGTGCCGCATCAGCAATCGGCGTTGCTGCCAGATCGGCACAGCGAACGCGACGGTCACCGGGCCGAGCACCAACAGCAGCCAATGGGTGTTGCTGGAATACTCGGCATAGGCGGTGTGCAGCGGCACGGCGAGTGCCAGCAGCAGCGCCGGCACCAAAATCAGCGGCGACAACACATAGCGCCCGGTGCGCCGATAAATCCAGCGGCTGAACAGGTACGCCAACAAAGTGAAGGCGAGCCAGAACATCGGCATCCATTCAAGCTTCATGGGAACGCCTCGCGCGCACGGCCAATTCCACGGTGAATGCGGTCACCAGCATCACCATCAAGGTGCTGGCGGCGATCACCAGCAAAATCCGCCAGCCGTCATTGCGCAGCAACGTGCCGTAATCGAGCAGGCTCATCAGCGCCGGGATAAAGAACAACAGCATCTCGGCCATCAACAAACCCGCGCCCAATTGCAGCGCCGCCGGTTTGACCCAACCGAATGCGAAGGCCAGCAGCAACAGCGCCATGCCGATCACGCCGCCAGGAATCGGCCAGGCCAGCCACGCGGCAAGTTGGCAGCCGAGCAGGTAGAGACCGAGCAACACGGCGAGTTCGACGAAGAGACGTGAAAGGTGTTTGAAGCGGGCGGCGTTCATGAGATTGGCTCCTTACAGAAGCCTATTTTACGAAGTGGCCTGCCATCCCCGAAGCGAATTGTTAGACTCAAAGCCATTCCAAAAAGGAATCAGGCAGATGGAATTCAAACAGCTGCGCAGTTTTGTCGAAGTCATGCATCAGGGCGGTTTCACCCAAGCGGCGAAAACCCTGCACATCAGCCAGTCGGCGGTGAGCAAGCAAGTCGCACAACTGGAACAGAGCCTCGGCATACCGCTGCTTGAGCGACTCGGTTCCCAGTTGCGCCTGACCGCCGCCGGCAGCGTGGTCTTGCAACGGGCCGAAGGCATGCTGCGTTTACGCAACGAATTGCTGGTCGAACTGGACGATCTCAGCCATCTGGCCCGTGGCGAGTTGCGCCTCGGTCTGCCGCTGTTGGGCAGCGATGCTTTGTTCGCCGGGCTGTTTGCTGAATATCGCCGGCGCTACCCAAACATCAGCGTGCAATTACTCGAGGGCGGCAGCCGCAACATCGAGCAAGCCGTGCTCAACGGGGAATTGGAATTGGGTGGCAGTTTGTTGCCGAAGGATCCGCAGTTCGACTGTCAGCCGTTTTGCGATGAGAAGCTCGATGCGCTGCTACCGGTCGATCACCCGTTGGCGGATCGCGGCGAGATCGGATTGGAGGAGCTCGCCGATACGCCGTTCCTGCTTTATCAGCGCAGCTTCGTGCTCAACGATCGTTTGCTGCAGGCGTGCCAGCAAATGGGCTTCACACCGAAGGAGGGCGGGCGCAGCGGTCAGGCGGATTTTCTTGCGGCGCTGGTGGCCGCCGGGCAAGGCGTGGTGTTGTTGCCCAGCGTGGTGGCGCGCGGGCTGGTGCGGCCAGGCGTGGTGCGCCTGACCTTGCGTGCGCCGGACTATCTGCGCTGGGACATCGCGTTTATCTGGCGTCAGGGCGCCTATTTGTCGAATGCCGCGCAGGCGTGGCTGGCACTCCTGCGCGAGCGGCCGATCAGCCCTTGAGCGCGTCGATCAATTGCGCCAGCCAAGGTTCGGCGTCGGTTTCCGGGGTCACGCTTTCGCTGGCGTCGATGCGCAGCATCTCCAGCACTTCACGCACACCCAGTTCGCCGAACAGTTCGCGCATTTGCTCGCCGCCGCCGCAGAAGGTGTCGCCATAACTGGCGTCGCCCAAGGCGATAACCGCGCCGGGCAAACCGCGCCACGCGGCTGGCAGTTGATCGCGAATGGTCGAATACAACGGTTGCAGGTTGTCCGGCAACTCGCCCATGCCAGTGGTCGAGGTTATCGCGAGGAACGCTTCCGGGCCGAACGCTTGAATGTCCGCCAGGCTGGCGCGCGAGTTGTAGAAGGTTTCAAAGCCAGCGGCTTTCAACAGGTTCTGGGCATGGCGGGCGACTTCTTCGGCGGTGCCGTAAACCGAACCGGAGAGGATGGCGACTTTCATCAATCTGATCCTGAAACTGAAAAAATGAGCGGCGATAGTAGCAGCCCGAGCCGCAAAGCTGCGATTGGATCTCAACTGGCGATAATGGCCAGTAGACAGCGCTGACGGTTTATCTAGAATGCGAACCCTCGGCCATTCTGAACGGACTCACAGATGATCAACGCCAGCCTGCTGCAAATGGTGATCAACGCCTCCAACGATGGAATCGTGGTAGCGGAAAAGGAAGGCGATCAGGACACCATCCTGATTTACGTCAACCCCGCGTTCGAACGGCTGACCGGCTACAGCAGTGAAGAGATTCTCTATCAGGACTGCCGCTTTCTGCAGGCTGGTGACCGTGATCAAGCCAGTCTGGAGCGGGTTCGCGAGATGCTGCGCAACAATGGATCGTGCCGGGAAATCCTGCGTAACTATCGCAAGGACGGCACACCGTTCTGGAACGAACTGTCGCTTTCAACGGTAAAAAGCGCTGACGACGGGCTGACTTATTTCGTCGGCGTGCAGAAAGATGTAACGATTCAGGTCAAGGCTCAGCAACGTGTTGCGCAACTCGAAGACGAGGTCGCGACACTGAAAGCACAACTGGCAGAACTGAAAGCGACGAACGGCGCAAACAAATCAGCGAACTAATTGTCATTAACTACAATCACCAATGACTTTGTAACTATATCTTTCGAGCTAGCCATGCAACGCGACGCCCTCCTCACTCAGGATGAGCTGGATTTCATCCAGACCATGCAGCACAACCCGCAGCTGAATGTGCGGGATGCGACGTCGAGTCTGCTGGTTAATGGCGGTTCGCAGATCCGTGATTTGCTCACGCGCCTGGCCGCTCACGAACAAGTGACCATTCAGGCCAACTTCGAAAATCAACAGATGACTTTCCCGCTGCACCTGGTGGAAGACGAGTTCCACGCGCTGCATTTGCGCCTCGGCGTGCCGAGCATTTACGAAGACGGCCCGATGGTGCGGCCATGGCGCCTGGCGCTGGACGAGCCGGTGGCGCTGGAAAACGCCAATGGCCAACCGGGGACGTTGTGGGTACATGAGGTGTCGCACAAAGGCGTGTTGCTGGAAGTGCGCAACAAGACCAAACCACCGAAGCATTTCGCCCTGTGGTTCAGCCCTTCAGGCTATGAGCGAATTTCCCTGCGCGGCAATTTCGAGCGTGAGACCGACAAAGGTTTCTTCGCCTACGAACTGAGCCAGACCGATGCCGATGAAACCGAGCGCCTGCGCCAGTTCATTCTGCAACAACATCGCCTGACCCACCCTGCCCTGCACACCTGAGTCTCAGGTATCGAGTTTGCCCGCGAGATATTGCGTCAGCCGCTGACGCATGGTCGCGCCTTCATTGCCCAGACAACCGATTGACGATCCGGCCAGAGTATCCTCTGCCAGATCCGCTGCATCCCCCGCCAGCAACACCTGACAATCCAGACTCAATGCCAAACGGTTCAAACGCCGTGGCAGTTCGACGGCCGGTGCGTGATTGGAAAACAGCACCAGTGCCTGCGGTTTGATCTTTTCGCAGACCAGCGTCAATTCATCGAATGGCTGACCGGTCGTCAGCACTCGCACACCGGCGTCGCTGCTACTCAAAAACAGCGCGGCCACCAGCAATTCCAGTTCACGGCACTGACCGGCCAATGCGCTGACGAGAATCTTGCGGGGCTGCGTGGTGCGTAACGCGATGATTCGTTGCAGTACGCGGGTTCTGAGGTAGCCGTCGTAGAACAGCCATTCGCTGGTGTGTCCGAAGGCGTCCTGCCCCAGCAGCAATTGCCGCCACAGCGGCAGCAGGATGTCCTGAAAAACCACGGGCAGCGAATAAGAAGAAAAAATCTGGCCGTAGACTCGATCCAGTTCAAGATCGTCGAAGGCGCTGACCGCACGCTTTACCTGATGCTGCCACTGCTGGTAATCAGCCTGCACCTGATCATCGGAAATGATATGCGACAGTGCTTTTAGCGGTTCGGTTTTAGCGAGGATTTTGCCGACCTTGCTCACGGAGACGCCACGATCGATCCACTCGACAATGCTGCGAACGCGCTCGATTTCGGTCATTGAATACAGCCGATGCCCACTTTCGGTGCGCGTCGGTTCGATCAAACCGTAACGTCGCTCCCAGGCACGCAGCGTGACCGGGTTGACCCCGGTGAGTCGGGACACTTCACGAATGGGAAAGAGGTCTTCGCGCTCGAGCGCGTCAGACGCCCGTGAAACAGGGCTCAGCTCCGTGATGACAGGCATAGTGCGCTCAACGTCCTTGTAAAGTGATTGGATCCATTCTAGCTGCAATGCCCGCTAAAGGTAAAAGCGATGAACTGCGACGAAAGTCTCTGGTTAAATCGCGAAATTCAGGAATAATCCTTGCTTGGCAATAAACGCGGGCCTCTACCCCGGCGCGCGTCTGGCGAAACTCCTACCCGGAGTGCCGCGAACGAAATACGGAGATACACAATGTCTACTTCCCCCGTCACGCTGATGGTCGCGCGTCGCGTCGCCGATGGTCGCTATCAGGATCTGATTGCCTGGTTGCGCGAAGGCGAACAACTGGCCACCGACTTTCCCGGTTATCTCGGCTCTGGCGTGCTCGCTCCGCCGCCCGGTGATAACGAGTTTCAAATCATCTTCCGCTTCGTCGATGAACAGACTTTGCATGCGTGGGAGCACTCCGCCTCGCGTACGGCATGGCTGGATCGGGGCAGCGATCTGTTTGCCCATCCGAAGGAACATCGCGTCAGCGGCATCGAAGGTTGGTTCGGCGCGGCGGGTCAGCGTCCGCCACGCTGGAAGCAGGCGGTGGCGATCTGGCTGGCGTTCTTTCCGGTGTCAATGCTGTTCAACTTCGTGCTGGGCCCGTTGCTCGGCGAAATGAGTCTGCTGCCGCGGGTGTTTATCAGCACGCTGTGCCTGACGCCATTGATGGTTTACTTCTTTATTCCGTTGTCGACGCGGTTACTGGCGAATTGGTTGAACAGCGCGCCAGTTCGACGTGTACCAGCCGAGCCAGTATCCCAAAATCGCTGAATAACCTGTGGGAGCGGGCTTGCTCGCGAAAGCGGTGTGTCAGTCAGCAAAATTATTGCCTGACACGACGCCTTCGCGAGCAAGCCCGCTCCCACCCAAAGCAAAACGCAAAGCCCGCTCTGCAATAGGTGGGCAAGCCGTGTCGCTGTTATAGTTTTTGCTCCCACCGCGATGCGAGCCGTTCATGTCCACTTCCGCAGCCCCGATCCTCATCACCGGCGCCGGCCAGCGTGTCGGTCTGCATTGCGCGCAGCGTTTGCTTGAAGACGGTCATCGCGTCATCTTCACCTACCGCACCGAACGTCCCGGCGTACAAACACTGCGCGATTTGGGCGCCATCGGCCTGTTCGCCGACTTCTCCAGCGAAGCCGGGATTCTCGCCTTTATCAGCGAACTGAAAAACCACACCGACAGCCTGCGCGCCATTGTGCACAACGCCTCCGAGTGGCTGGCCGAAACCCCGGGCAGCGAGGCCGAAGCCTTCACCCGCATGATCAATCTGCACATGCTCGCGCCTTACCTGATCAACCTGCACTGCGCCGATTTGTTGCAACGCTCGACACCCGCCGACATCATCCACATCAGCGACGACGTCACGCGCAAGGGCAGCAGCAAACACATCGGCTATTGCGCCAGCAAAGCCGGGCTCGACAGCCTGACGCTGTCCTTCGCCGCGCGCTTTGCGCCAGCAATCAAGGTCAACGGCATCGCGCCGGCCCTGCTATTGTTCAATCCCGACGACGACGCGGCGTACCGCATCAAAGCGCTGGCCAAATCGGCGCTGGGCATCGAGCCCGGCAGCGAAGTGATCTACCAGAGCCTGCGCTATCTGCTCGACAACCCTTATGTCACCGGTACGACCCTGACCGTCAACGGCGGGCGGCACGTCAAATAACGCCTAGCTGCGAGGATGTCCATGAGCCTTTCCCTGCCCGAAAACTACCGTGAAATCCTCATCGGTCTCGGCGAAAATCCCGACCGCGAAGGGTTGCTCGACACCCCGGTGCGCGCGGCCAAAGCCATGCAATACCTGTGTCACGGTTACGATCAGAGCGTCGAGCAAATCGTCAACGGCGCGCTGTTTGCTTCGGACAGTGACGAGATGGTGATCGTCGCCGACATCGAGTTGTACTCGTTGTGCGAACATCACCTGCTGCCCTTCATCGGCAAGGCCCATGTGGCTTATATTCCGACGGGCAAGGTGCTGGGGTTATCGAAAATCGCGCGGCTGGTCGACATGTTCGCCCGACGCCTGCAGATTCAGGAAAACCTCACCCGGCAAATCGCCGACGCGGTGCAACAGGTCACCGATGCCGCTGGCGTCGCCGTGGTCATCGAAGCCAAACACATGTGCATGATGATGCGCGGCGTGGAAAAACAGAATTCGACGATGAACACCTCGGTCATGCTCGGCGCCTTCCGCGAGTCGAGCAACACCCGTCAGGAGTTCCTGCAATTGATTGGACGGAGCAAGTAAATGCCACAACTTCAACCGGGAATGGCGCGCATCCGGGTCAAGGATCTGCGCTTGCGCACCTTTATCGGGATCAACGAGGACGAGATCCTCAACAAGCAGGATGTGCTGATCAACGTCACCATTCTGTATGCCGCGCAGGAAGCGGTGCGTGACAACGACATCGATCACGCGCTGAACTACCGCACGATCACCAAAGCGATCATCGCTCACGTCGAGGGCAACCGTTTTGCGTTGCTCGAACGTCTGACGCAGGAACTGCTCGATCTGGTGATGAGCAACGGCTCGGTGCTGTACGCCGAAGTCGAAGTCGACAAGCCGCATGCGCTGCGATTTGCCGAATCGGTATCGATCACCCTCGCGGCAAGCCGCTGAGCTTCAAGCTTCGAGCTGCAAGCGTTAAGCTACCGCCACCCACAATCCAAACTTGCAGCTTGAAGCTCGCCGCTTGAAGCTGTCTCGAAGAGACCTCCATGAACGAGCAACAACGCCTCGAACTCGAAGCCGCCGCCTTCCGCCGGCTGGTCGCCCATCTGGACAGCCGCAAGGACGTGCAGAACATCGACCTGATGAACCTCGCCGGGTTCTGCCGCAATTGCCTGTCGAAGTGGTACAAGGCCGAAGCCGACGAGCGCCAGATCGACGTCAGCCTCGATGACGCCCGCGAAGTGGTTTACGGCATGCCGTACGCCGAGTGGAAAGCCCAATATCAGCAAGAAGCCAGCGCCGACCAGCAAGCGGCGTTCGCCAAAGGAAAAACCCATGAGTGACCTGAACACCCTGCGCGCCAGCCTGAAAAGCGGCGAGCACGCTTTCGCCGACACCCTGGCTTTCATTGCTGCCGGTTACGACTACCAGCCGCAAGCCTTCAACAACGGTGGCGTGGAAAACGCCGCCGGGCAGAACGAAGGTTCGTGCAAGACCTTGGGTCTGGCGCTGCTGGAAGGCCTGAGCGATGAAGAAGCGCTGCTGGCGTTTGGCGAGCATTATCGCTCGGTGGTGGCGACGCCTGAGGGCAGCGATCACGGCAACATCCGTGCGTTGATCAAACACGGTCTGGCCGGCGTCAAGTTCAGCGCCCAACCCCTGACCCGCCGCTGATCAAGCAAAAGATCGCAGCCTTCGGCACCGTGATCGTTCCCACGCTCCGCGTGGGAATGCAGCCGGGGACGCTCCGCGTCCCATCGGACGCAGAGCGTCCATATGAGGCATTCCCACGCAGAGCGTGGGAACGATCATCACGTGGCTGAAACTCCGGGCACAAAAAAACCGGCCAATCTGGCCGGTTTTTTTATGCCTGCGATCTTAGAACGATGCGTTCTGCAGACCGTCCAGGTAACGCTCGGTGTCCAGTGCCGCCATGCAGCCGGCGCCGGCCGAGGTGATGGCCTGACGGTAAACGTGGTCAGCCACGTCACCGGCGGCGAAGATGCCTTCGACGCTGGTCGCAGTCGCATTGCCTTCACGGCCGCCGTGCACCACCAGGTAACCGTCTTTCAGGGTCAACTGGCCTTCGAACAGCGAGGTGTTCGGGGTATGGCCGATGGCGATGAACACGCCGTCGACGGTGATTTCGTCGAAGCTGCCATCGTTGTTCTTCAGACGCGCACCGGTCACGCCCATGTTGTCGCCCAGGACTTCGTCGAGAGTGGCGTTCAACTTGAGGATGATCTTGCCTTCAGCGACGCGAGCGTTGAGCTTGTCGATCAGGATCTTCTCGGCGCGGAAGGTTTCGCGACGGTGAATCAGGGTCACGGTGCTGGCGATGTTGGCCAGGTACAGCGCTTCTTCAACTGCGGTGTTGCCGCCGCCGACCACAGCGACTGGCTTGTTGCGGTAGAAGAAACCGTCGCAGGTTGCGCAGGCCGAAACGCCTTTGCCCATGAACGCTTCTTCCGACGGCAGGCCCAGGTAACGAGCGCTGGCGCCGGTGGCGATGATCAGGGCGTCGCAGGTGTAAACCGCGCTGTCGCCGGTCAGGGTGTAAGGCTTGGCAGCGAAATCCACAGCGTTGATGTGATCGAAAACGATCTCGGTTTCAAAACGCTCGGCGTGCTCGCGCATGCGCTCCATCAGGGCTGGACCGGTCAGGCCGTGAACGTCGCCCGGCCAGTTGTCGACTTCGGTGGTGGTGGTCAGTTGACCGCCGGCCTGCATGCCGGTGATCAGCAGTGGCTTGAGGTTGGCACGGGCCGCGTATACCGCAGCGCTGTAACCGGCAGGGCCGGAACCGAGAATAATCACTCGCGAATGACGGACTTCAGACATGACCTGCTCCTGTTGACCGGGCCGAAAAAACTGGCACGGATCGCCGGACTGCCGGCGGAAATAAAAAAGGACCGTGGAAAACCTTGGGGAAGGCTTGAGCTCGACAGTCCTGTAAAAAGTTGGGTGCAGCGTATCGAGGGGGGCAAGATTAAGGAAATACGGATTAACAATCCAGCTCATAGGTGGTCTCTATGCCGACACACTGACGAGATGGACGTCTTTGTTACAGTGAATGTCGATCGCTCTACCGTGCTTTCGCCGCCGTTGCAAAGTCGGTAAGGTCGGCGCGTTTTCCCTTGCTCGGAGCACCTTATGCCCGCCCCTGTTCTGTCCGGCCCGCAATACCTGCGCGAAGGCCTCAAACTGGTTCTCAGCCCTGGCCTGCGCTTGTTCGTGTTGCTGCCGCTGGCGATCAACCTCGTGCTGTTCGTCGGATTGATCTATCTGGCCGGCCACCAGTTCAGCCTCTGGGTCGACACGCTGATGCCGTCGCTGCCGGAATGGCTGAGCTTTCTCAGCTACATCCTCTGGCCGCTGTTCGTCGTGTTGGTGGCGCTGATGGTGTTTTTCACGTTCACCATGCTCGCCAACGTGATCGCCGCACCGTTCAACGGTTTCCTCGCGGAAAAAGTCGAAGTGGTGGTGCGCGGCACCGATGACTTCCCGGCCTTCAGTTGGGGCGAACTGATCGAGATGGTGCCGCGCACCCTCGCCCGGGAAATGCGCAAACTCGGCTATTTCCTGCCCCGCGCGATCGGTCTGTTCATTCTTTCGTTTATCCCGGTGGTGAACATCATCGCCGCGCCGCTGTGGCTGTTGTTCGGCGTGTGGATGATGGCGATCCAGTACATCGACTACCCGGCAGACAACCACAAACTCGGCTGGAACGAGATGCTCGCCTGGCTGCGGCAGAAGCGCTGGCAGAGCATGAGTTTTGGCGGGATCGTCTATCTGGTGCTGCTGATTCCAGTGGTGAACATTTTGATGATGCCGGCCGCCGTCGCCGGTGCGACGCTGTTCTGGGTGCGTGAGCGTGGCGCCGAGAACCTCGTGACTCAACGCTAACGCGGCGTCACAAATCCATCATCCGAACGTCACAACGACGACATGGCCTCAGCCGACACTGAGGTCATGACGACAGCTCTGCATATCACCCTCATCAGCGAAACCTTCCCACCGGAAATCAACGGCGTGGCCAATACCCTTGGCCGCTTGTGCGATGGACTGCGCGCGCGCGGGCATCAAGTGGATCTGGTGCGCCCGCGTCAGGCCGGCGATCCGCAGCGCAGCGATGACGACGCGCTGCTGTTGTGCCGGGGCTGGCCGCTGCCGGGCTATCCGGGGCTGCAATGGGGCCAGTCGTCGATGCACAAATTGCTGCGCCGCTGGAAACGCCAGCGCCCGGATGTGCTGTACATCGCCACGGAAGGCCCGCTGGGTTTATCGGCTTTGCGCGCGGCGCGACGCCTGGGGATTTCGGTGGTCAGCGGCTTTCACACAAATTTTCAGCAATACACCAGTCAGTACGGCCTCGGCTTGCTGACGCGGATGCTCACGCACTATCTGCGCTGGTTTCACAATCGCTCGGCGATGACGCTGGTGCCCAGTCCCAGTCAACGTCTGGAACTGGAGCGTCGACATTTCGAGCGTTTGGCGTTGTTGTCGCGCGGTGTCGACAGCCAGTTGTTTCACCCGAGCAAACGCCTGAACGCCTTGCGTGAGCAATGGGGACTCGGCGAGCGCGACGTTGCCGTGATTCACGTAGGACGCCTCGCGCCGGAGAAAAATCTGGGCCTGCTCAAGCGCAGCTTCGAAGCACTGCGCAGCGCTTATCCACAGCGCAATCTGAAACTTATCGTGGTCGGCGACGGGCCGCAGCGAGTGGCGCTGGAAAAGGAACTGCCTGAGGCGATTTTTTGCGGTGCCCAGCGTGGCGAAGCGTTGGCGGCGCACTATGCGTCGGGGGATGTGTTTTTGTTTCCGAGCCTGACCGAAACCTTTGGCAATGTGGTGCTGGAGGCGTTGGCGTCAGGGTTGGGGGTGGTGGCTTACGATCAGGCTGCGGCGGCGCAGCATATTCGCCATGGCTACAGCGGCGTGCTGGCGATGCCCGGGGACGAAGAGGCGTTTTGCGAGGCGGCGGTGTGGTTATTGGAAGAGGATGAGCGCTTGCGTTGCGTGCGCCTGAATGCGCGGCAGCATGCGAGTCGCCAGGGATGGGCGGCGATTATCGAGCAGTTTGAAGGGCATTTGCGTGGGGCGTGTTTGGGGGAGTTGGTGGTGCCTGAGGCTCAGACACTGCCCTGAATTGTTGTTGCCTTTGAAACCGCCTTCGCGAGCAAGCTTTGCTCCTACAAGACACGTGGCGAAATGCCGTTGATCTTGTAGGAGCAAGGCTTGCCCGCGAAGAGGTCAGTGATAGCGCCGCTTAAACCAGCGACATCAACGCCTCACGGCTGAACGGCAGGATATCCTGCTCACGCCCTTCGCGGACTTTCAGCGCCCAGTCCGGGTCAACCAGCAGCGCACGCCCCACCGCCACCAGATCGAATTCCTCTTTGTTCAGACGCTCCAGCAAGTTCTCCAGACTGGCCGGTTGCGCGACCTTGTCGGTGTTGACCATGAACTGCAGGAACTCGCCATCCAGACCAACGCTGCCAACGGTGATAGTCGGTTTGCCGGTCAGCTTGCGCGTCCAGCCAGCGAGGTTCAGGTCAGAGCCATCGAACTCAGGCTCCCAGAAACGCCGTGTCGAGCAGTGGAAAATATCCACGCCAGCGTCGGACAACGGCTTGAGGAATCCACCCAGCGCTTCCGGGGTCTGCACCAGACGCGCGGTGTAATCCTGCTGCTTCCACTGCGAGAAGCGGAAGATGATCGGGAAGCCTTCGCCGACCGCAGCACGCACGGCTTGAATCAACTCAATGGCAAAACGCGAACGGTTGGCCAGGCTGCCGCCGTATTCGTCGGTGCGCTGGTTGCTGCCTTCCCAGAAGAACTGGTCGACCAGGTAACCGTGGGCGCCGTGGATTTCCACGCCGTCCATGCCGATGCTTTGTGCATCCTTGGCCGCTTGGGCGAAGGCTGCGATCACGTCCTGAATGTCTTGTTTGGTCATGCCGTGCACCACGACCTGGCCGTCCTTGAGTTTTTCCGACGGGCCGTAACCCGGCACGCTGGCGTCCGGTTCGGTGCCGATGCGGCGCACGCTGCCCACGTGCCACAGTTGCGGAACGATCTTGCCACCTTCAGCGTGAACGGCGTCGACGACTTTTTTCCAGCCGGCCAACGGCGCTTCACCAAAGAACTGCGGCACGTTCGGGTAACCGTTCGAGGCAACGTGGCCAACGGTGGTGCCTTCGGTAATGATCAGGCCAACACCGGCGGCCGCACGACGGCGGTAGTACTCGATGACTTTCGAATTCGGCACGCCACCCGGGGAGAAAGAACGGGTCATCGGCGCCATGACCACGCGGGTCGGCAGTTCGAGGGCACCGAGGTGGAACGGTTTGAACAAGGCTTGAACGGGCATCGAGAGGCTCCACAGAAATGGCTTTATGACGGCGATAATATGGAGAGTCGAAGCCTTTGAACAGCATTATTGATTTCGGTGATTAAGGATTAAAAGACGCAAAGCAAAAGATCGCAGCCTTCGGCAGCTCCTACATGATCGGATGCGATTGCAACAAAAAAAATCGCAGCCCCGTCAGTCCCCTGTAGGAGCTGCCGAAGGCTGCGATCTTTTGATCTTGCTTTATCAACTCAGCGCTTTTTCAATCGCATGAACAATGGTCGGATCATCCGGCGCCGTGCGTGGCGAGAACCGCGCCAGCACCCGGCCGTCCTTGCCGAGCAGAAACTTCTCGAAATTCCAGGTGATGTCACCGGGAAACTCCGCGCCCTCGCCCGCCAGCAGACGGTAGAGCTGATGCCGTTCGTGACCGTTGACTTCGAGCTTGCTCGACAACGGAAACGTCACGCCATAGTTGAGGCTGCAGAAATCCTGAATGTCCTTTTCAGAACCGGGTTCCTGACCGGCAAACTGGTTGCACGGCAGGCCCAGCACGCTGAAGCCTTTGCCTTTGAACTGCTGATAGAGGTTTTCCAGCGCCGCATACTGGGGGGTCAAGCCGCATTTGGAGGCGACGTTGACCACCAGCACGACTTGGCCCTTGAAAGGCGCCAGCGGTAGCTCCTGACCATCCAGGGCTGTCAACTTAAGGTCGTGAAAAGCACTCATGACGAACTCCAAGATTCCCGTGTTCTACTCGAAACAGCCACTTGGCGAGACCACCAAGGACAGCCGCGGACTAAAAAGGCGCCCGCAGGCGCCTCTCCAGTACTCGAAGCTTAGCGCAGAAATCAGTGGTGATGGCCACCTTCGCCATGGACGTGACCATGAGCGATTTCTTCCTGGCTGGCATCACGGATGTCAACGATCTTCACTTTGAAGTTCAGACGCTGGCCGGCCAAAGGGTGGTTGCCGTCAACGGTCACGTCGTCGCCGTCGAGGTCACGGATGGTGACGATTTGCATCTGGCCGTCCGGCGCCGAAGCGTGGAACTGCATGCCGACTTCCAGCTCGTCAACGCCTTCGAACATGCTGCGGCTCAGGGTGCTGACCAGCTCGGCGGCGTATTCGCCGTAAGCGTCTTCCGGTTCAACGGAAACGTCCAGTTCGTCACCAACGGTTTTGCCTTCCAGAGCTTTTTCCAGGCCCGGGATGATGTTGCCTGCGCCTTGCAGGTAGACCAGCGGAGCGCCGCCGGCGGAGCTGTCGATGACCTCACCAGCGTCGTTGGTCAGGGTATAGTCGATGGAGACAGCCTTATTGGCGGCGATCAGCATGGGGCGAGACCTTTTGCATAAGAATATAGAAAGGCCAAGTTTAGCGAAGCAATCGCGCGAAAGCGAACACAACCCGGACAAACGGGTTTCAACGATCACAGGCTTCCATCAAGACGAAGAGGGCCATTGGGTGGCCGAGCTTTCCTGTGGCCACACCCAGCACCTGCGCCATCAGCCGCCCTGGCAAACCCGGGCGTGGGTACTCGACCCGGCGCAACGTATTGAAAAAATAGGCCAACCCTTTGCCTGCGGTTGGTGCGCACAAGGCTCGGTTAGCGATAACCTTGGCGACTGAATTTCGGTAGTCAGCCAGACATAAGCTGACACCATTGCCATGCAACTTTAGAGAATTCGCATGCAAACTTTTTTTATCGCACCCACCGATTTTGGCGTGGGTCTGACCTCCATCAGCCTCGGGCTGGTGCGCACGCTGGAGCGAGCGGGCCTGAAAGTCGGGTTCTTCAAACCAATTGCCCAGCCGCACCCGGGCGACACCGGCCCTGAGCGTTCCACCGAACTGGTGGCGCGCACCCACGGCCTGAAACCGCCGCAACCGCTGGGCCTCGCTCACGTTGAGCGGATGCTCGGCGACGGTCAGCTTGATGAGTTGCTCGAAGAAATCATCACGCTTTACCAGCAAGCCGCCATCGGCAAAGACGTGCTGGTGGTCGAAGGCATGGTGCCGACCCGCAGCGCCAGTTATGCCGCACGGGTCAATCTGCATTTGGCCAAGAGCCTCGATGCCGAAGTGATTCTGGTCTCCGCGCCGGAAAACGAAGTGCTCGCCGAACTCTCCGGGCGCGTCGAACTGCAGGCGCAATTGTTCGGCGGGCCGAAAGACCCGAAAGTCCTTGGGGTGATCCTCAACAAGGTCAAAACCGACGAAAGCATGGACGCCTTCGCCGCGCGTCTTAAAGAACATTCGCCATTGCTGCGCAGCGGTGATTTCCGCTTGCTCGGCTGCATTCCGTATCAACCAGAACTCAACGCCCCGCGCACCCGCGACGTCGCCGATCTGATGGGCGCGCAGGTGCTCAACGCCGGTGATTACGAAACCCGGCGGATGACCAAAATCATCATTTGCGCGCGTACCATGCGCAACACCGTCGAGCTGCTCAAGCCCGGTGTGCTGGTGGTGACGCCAGGCGATCGCGACGACATCATCCTCGCCGTCAGCCTCGCGGCGATCAACGGCGTGCCGCTGGCGGGCCTGTTGCTGACCAGCGACACCCTGCCCGATCCGCGCATCATGGACCTCTGCCGTGGCGCGTTGCAGGCCGGTTTGCCGGTGTTGTCGGTGAGCACTGGCTCCTACGACACCGCCAATCTGCTCAACGGTCTGAACAAGGAAATCCCCATTGATGACCGCGAGCGTGCGGAGATCATCACTGATTTCGTCGCCAGCCACCTCGACGCGAAATGGCTGCACCAGCGCTGCGGCACGCCTCGGGAAATGCGCCTGTCGCCAGCGGTGTTCCGTTATCAATTGATTCAGCGTGCGCAGGCAGCGAACAAGCGCATCGTCCTGCCTGAAGGCAGCGAGCCGTTCACCGTACAAGCGGCGGCGATCTGTCAGGAACGCGGGATCGCCCGTTGCGTGTTGCTGGCGAAACCGGAAGACGTCGAAGCCGTCGCCCGCGCCCAAGGCATCACATTGCCGCCCGGGCTGGAGATTCTTGATCCGGATCTGATCCGCGAACGCTACGTCGAGCCGATGGTGGCCCTGCGCAAAACCAAAAGCCTTAATGCGCCGATGGCCGAGCAGCAACTGGAAGACACCGTGGTGATCGGTACCATGATGTTGGCGCTGGATGAAGTCGACGGCTTGGTCTCGGGCGTGATCAACACCACCGCCAACACCATCCGCCCTGCGTTGCAGCTGATCAAAACGGCACCGGGCTGCACGCTGGTGTCGTCGGTGTTCTTCATGCTCTTCCCGGAGGAAGTGCTGGTCTACGGCGACTGCGTGATGAACCCGCACCCAAGTGCCACCGAGCTGGCCGAGATTGCTTTGCAAAGCGCCGATTCGGCTGCGGCGTTCGGCATCACCCCGCGTGTGGCGATGATCAGTTATTCCAGCGGCGAATCGGCCACTGGCGAGGAAGTCGAAAAAGTCCGCGAGGCCACCTTGCTCGCCCACGAACAACAGCACTCGCTGCTGATCGACGGCCCGCTGCAATACGATGCTGCGGCCAACGCTGAAGTCGCCCGGCAACTGGCGCCGAACAGTCAGGTCGCCGGTCGCGCCACGGTGTTCGTCTTCCCGGATCTGAACACCGGCAACACCACGCACAAAGCCGTGCAACGCAGCGCCGATTGCGTCAGCCTCGGGCCGATGCTGCAAGGCCTGCGCAAACCGGTGAACGACTTGCCGCGCGGCGCGCAAGTCGATGACATCGTCTACACCATCGCCCTCACCGCGATTCAAGCCGCCAACCGACCTATGGATGTGTAAATGCTGGATTTTCTACCTGCACCCGTGCGCGGTGTGATCGCTTCGCTGCTGTTGGCGCTCAACACGATTCTGCTTTGCTCGTTTCTGTTCTGCGTGGCGCTGGTCAAGGCGTTGCCGTTTGCCTTCACCCAGCGCATCGCCGGTTGGCTGATGAGCCACACCCATGAAGCGTGGATCAGCAACAACAAAGGCTGGATGAACCTGGTGCGCCGCACGCGCTGGCACCTCAGCGGCTTGCAAAGCCTCGATTATCAGCACTCGTATCTGATCACCAGTAACCACCAGAGCTGGGTCGATATTCTGGTGCTGCAATACGTGCTCAATCGCCGGATTCAGCCGCTAAAATTCTTCCTCAAGCAGGAGCTGATCTGGGTGCCGGTGATTGGTCTGGCGTGGTGGGCGCTGGGCTTTCCGTTCATGAAGCGCTACTCCAAGGCGTACCTGGCCAAGCACCCGGAGAAGAAAGGCAAAGACCTCGAAACCACGCGTAAAACCTGCGCGAAATTTCGCAATAATCCGGTGGGGATTTTCAACTTCGTCGAGGGCACGCGGTTTACCGAAGGCAAACATGCACAGCAGCAATCGCCGTTCAAATATCTGCTGAAGCCGAAGGCTGGCGGGATTGCGTTTGTGCTGGATGCGATGGGCGAGCAACTGGAGTCGATCGTTAACGTGACGATTCACTACCCGGCCGGGCGTCCAGGGTTTTGGGATTTGCTCTGCGGCAATGTGCGCGACGTGGTGGTGCACTTTGAAGAGCTGAAAATTCCGCAGCAATTCATTGGCAAGAATTACGACCAGGACGGCGAGTATCGTTTGCAGTTTCAGGGCTGGATCAATCAGCTGTGGCTGGACAAGGATGCGCTGCTGGAACAGATGCACCGCGAATATCCGAAGCATTAAGATCAAAAGATCGCAGCCTTCGGCAGCTCCTACACTGGATCGGCGTACATCCTGTAGGAGCTGCCGAAGGCTGCGATCTTTTGACTTTTAAAGGTCACAAAAAAAGCCCGCCGATGATCACTCATCGGCGGGCTTTTTGCTTTCCGCTAACGCTTAGATCGCGCCACGCTGACGCAGCAGATCCAGCACTTGCTTGACGCTTTCTTCCAGACTCAGCGTCTGCGTGTCGATCACCAGATCGGCATTCAGCGGCACGTCGTACGGGAAGGATTCGCCCGGGATGTTGTCGCCACCGGCGGCATACAGACCTTGCGGATCACGCTCGGCGCACACGGCCGGCGAGGCCTGTACGTAGACCGTCAGCAGACGATCCTTGCCGATCAGATCCTTGGCCTGTTCACGCCCTTCGGCACTTGGCGCCACGAACGAAGCCAAGGTCAGCAGACCCGCTTCGTTGAACTGACGCGCCACGTGTGCAGCACGACGCCAGTTCTCGGTACGGCCGATACGATCCTGTGGCAGACCTTTGTTGAGATCCTGACGCAGGTTCTGACCATCCAGCACAAACACCGCACGGCCCATGTCGAACAGCTTGCGCTCGACCGCGTAGGCCAGCGTGCTTTTGCCCGCGCCCGACAGACCGCTGAACAGCACGGTGGCCGGTTGCTGGCCGAAGCGCTGAGCACGTTCTTCAGTCGCAACATGCGCCAGTTTGCCGTGGTGCGTGGCAGTGCCATGGGTCACTGGCTGCGCGACGATCATGCCGGCGCCGACGGTGCCGTTGGTCAAGCGGTCGATGATGATGAACGCGCCGGTGGTGCGGTTGCTTTCGTAACCGTCGAGGGCAATCGGCGCATCGAGCGCGATCTTCACCTTGCCGATTTCGTTGAGCTGCAACGCGCTCGCCGGGCCTTCTTCCAGGGTGTTCACGTCGACCTTGTTAACGATGCTGGCAATCGAGCCTGGCACGTAACTGGTGGCGCGTTTGATGTCGTATTTCTTGCCCGGCAGCATCGGCTCTTCAGCCATCCACACCAGCATCGCTTCGAAGCTGTCGGTGACTGGCGGGACGTTGTCGGCATGCACCAACAGGTCGCCACGGGAGATGTCGATTTCGTCTTCCATGGTCAGCGTCACTGCCTGACCTGGACCGGCGTGTTCCAGCTCACCTTCGAAGGTGACAATGGATTTCACGCGGCTGCTCTTGCCCGACGGCAACACCACGACTTCGTCGCCTTTCTTGACGATGCCGCTGGCCAGCGTACCGGCGAAACCACGGAAGTTCAGGTTCGGACGGTTGACGTACTGCACCGGGAAACGCAGATCGGTGAAGTTGCGGTCGCCCGCCACTTCCACGGTCTCGAGGATTTCCATCAGCGACTGGCCTTTGTACCAAGGCGAGCGCTCGGACTTGTTGACCACGTTGTCGCCCTTAAGGGCAGACATCGGCACGAAGTGCATGCTGGTCGGCTTCATCTTCAAGCCTTCGGCGAACTTCAGGTAGTCGGCCTTGATCGACTCGAACACGCCTTCATCGAAGCCCTTCAAGTCCATCTTGTTGATGGCGACGACGATGTGTTTGATCCCCAACAGGGAAGCAATGAAGCTGTGGCGACGGGTCTGGGTCTGCACGCCGTAACGCGCGTCGACCAGGATGATCGCCAGGTCACAGGTAGAGGCACCGGTGGCCATGTTGCGGGTGTACTGCTCATGGCCGGGGGTGTCGGCGATGATGAATTTGCGTTTGGCGGTGGAGAAATAGCGGTAAGCAACATCGATGGTGATGCCCTGCTCCCGCTCGGCCTGCAGACCGTCAACCAGCAATGCCAGGTCGATGTCATCACCGGTGGTGCCGACTTTCTTCGAATCGCGGGTAATCGCTTCGAGGTGATCTTCGTAGATCATTTTCGAGTCGTGCAGCAGGCGCCCAATCAGGGTGCTCTTGCCGTCATCGACGTTACCGCAAGTCAAAAAGCGCAGCAGCTCTTTACGTTCGTGCTGGCCCAGGTAGGCGAGGATGTCCTCGCTGATCAAATCAGATACGTGCGACATGACAACCCCTTAGAAATAACCCTGACGTTTTTTGTCTTCCATCGAGCCGGCGCCATCGTGGTCGATGACACGGCCCTGGCGCTCGGAAGTTCGCGTCAGGAGCATTTCTTGAATGATGTCCGTCAGCGTTTCGGCTTCGGACTCCACGGCGCCCGTCAACGGGTAGCAGCCAAGGGTGCGGAAACGCACTTTCTTTTTGACGATGCGCGCTTTGTCTTCATCGGACAGGTGCTCGAGGATGCGCTCGTCGTCGATCATGATCAGCGTGCCGTTCTTCTCGATCACTTCGCGTTCGGCGGCGAAGTACAGCGGCACAATCGGGATGCCTTCGAGGTAGATGTACTGCCAGATGTCCAGTTCGGTCCAGTTCGACAGAGGGAATACACGGATGGATTCGCCCTTGTTGACCTTGCCGTTGTAGACGTTCCACAGTTCTGGACGCTGATTTTTCGGATCCCAGCGATGCTTGCTGTCGCGGAACGAGTACACGCGCTCTTTGGCGCGGGATTTCTCTTCATCGCGACGGGCGCCGCCGAAGGCTGCGTCGAAACCATGCTTGTCGAGTGCCTGTTTCAGGCCTTCGGTTTTCATGATGTCGGTGTGCTTGGCGCTGCCGTGGGTGAATGGGTTGATGTTCTGCGCCACGCCATCGGGGTTGATGTGGGTGATCAAGTCCAGGCCCAGTTCTTCGACCATCTTGTCGCGGAACTTGTACATCTCCTGGAATTTCCAGCGGGTGTCGACGTGCATCACCGGAAACGGCAGCTTGCCCGGGAAGAACGCCTTGCGTGCCAGATGCAGCATCACGGCGGAGTCTTTACCGATGGAGTACAGCATCACCGGGTTATCGAACTCGGCGGCCACCTCGCGGATGATGTGGATGCTTTCCGCCTCCAGCTGTTTCAGATGCGTCAGTTTGTCGACCATGGCTACTCACGAAAACTTTCTTATGAACGGCCAGCGGGCCGTGTTCGAGCGGGGAATCCTAGCACAGCGACCTTCTTCTAATCAGGACGCGGGCTAGAACGAAAGGGCATATGAATATGCCCACCAGTTCGGCCAACCCGCCCCTGTAGGAGCTGCCGAAGGCTGCGATCTTTTGATCTTGTTTTTAAAAATCAAAGATCGCAGCCTTCGGCAGCTCCTACAGAGGTCGTGTCAGTCAGATCGGGTTGGGGATGTCGATGAAGATGTGTTCGAGGGCGAAGCGTTTTGCCAGGTAATCGCCCAGTGCCTGCACGCCGTAGCGTTCGGTGGCGTGGTGGCCGGCGGCGATGAAGCTGATGTCGTTTTCGCGAGCACTGTGGAAAGTCTGCTCGGACGCTTCGCCACTGAGGAACAAATCGACGCCCGCCGCGACGCCGTGATCGATGTAGCCTTGGCCACCGCCAGTGCACCAGCCGACCCGGCGAATCATCGGGTTGCCTTCAATCAGCAGCGGCTCACGGCCCATGACTTCCTGCACTTTGCGGGCGAAGTCGCGGGCGGTCATCGGGTCTTTCAACGAGCCGACCAGGCCAACGATTTTCAGATTATCCGGATCCAGCGGCCCTTCCACCGTGATGTCCAACTGACGCGCCAGTTGCACGTTATTGCCCACGTCCGGGTGCAGATCCAGCGGCAAGTGATAGGCGAGCAAGCTGATGTCGTGCTTGAGCAGCGTCTTCAACCGGCGCTGTTTCATACCGGTGATGCACGGGTTTTCGCCCTTCCAGAAGTAACCGTGATGCACCAGCACCAGATCCGCCCCGGCCTCAACGGCAGCGTCGAGCAAGGCCTGACTGGCAGTGACGCCGCTGACAATACGCATCACCTGCGGCCGGCCTTCGACCTGCAAGCCATTGGGGCAATAATCGGCGATTTTCGCACTGCCAAGGTAACGGTCGGCTTCTTCGACGAGGGTGCTGAGGGCAACGGCCATGAAAGACTCCTAAATATCCCGTTCAGAGGCACGCGCGGCCTCGTATAATGCGCGACATTATGGGCGGTCTGACCCCGCCTGCAACTTTTCCAGGACGTGCTTAATGTTCAAGGCGCTGCGTTTTATGGGCTGGCCGCTGTTGGCCGGTGTGCTTATCGCTCTGTTGATTATTCAGCGTTACCCGCAATGGGTCGGGCTGCCGAGCCTCGACGTCAACCTGCAACAGGCCCCGCAAACCACCAGCGTGCAGCAGGGCCCGGTGTCCTATGCCGACGCGGTGACCATCGCGGCGCCGTCGGTGGTCAACCTGTACACCACCAAAGTCATCAACAAGCCGAACCATCCGCTGTTTGAGGATCCGCAGTTCCGCCGCTTCTTCGGTGACAACTCGCCGAAGCAGAAGCGTATGGAATCGAGCCTCGGTTCCGGCGTGATCATGAGCCCGGAAGGCTACATCCTCACCAACAACCACGTCACCAGCGGCGCCGATCAGATCGTCGTGGCGTTGAAGGACGGTCGTGAAACCCTCGCCCGCGTCATCGGCAGCGACCCGGAAACCGACCTCGCCGTCCTCAAGATCGATTTGAAAAACCTGCCGGCGATCACCGTCGGCCGCTCTGACAACATCCGTATCGGCGATGTCGCGCTGGCCATCGGCAACCCGTTCGGAGTCGGCCAGACCGTGACCATGGGCATCATCAGCGCCACTGGCCGCAACCAGTTGGGCCTGAACAACTACGAAGACTTCATCCAGACCGACGCGGCGATCAACCCGGGCAACTCCGGCGGCGCACTGGTCGACGCCAACGGCAACCTCACCGGCATCAACACCGCGATCTTCTCCAAGTCCGGCGGCTCGCAGGGCATCGGTTTTGCAATTCCGGTGAAACTGGCGATGGAAGTGATGAAGTCGATCATCGAGCACGGCCAGGTGATCCGTGGCTGGCTGGGCATTGAAGTGCAGCCGCTGACCCAAGAACTGGCCGAGTCGTTTGGCTTGTCCGGACGTCCGGGGATTGTCGTGGCGGGGATCTTCCGCGATGGCCCGGCACAGAAGGCCGGCCTGCAATTGGGTGACGTGATCCTGAGCATTGATGGCGAGCCGGCCGGGGATGGTCGTCGCTCGATGAACCAGGTTGCGCGGATCAAGCCGACTGACAAGGTGACCATTCAGGTGATGCGTAACGGTAAAGAGTTGAAGCTCACCGCCGAAATTGGTCTGCGTCCACCACCAGCGCCAGTGCAGGAAAAAGAAGAGTAAAACTTTTTTCGCGCCAGGCGCGCGAATAAAAGACATTCTCAAAAGGCATGTTATATTGTTTCAATTCTAGAAATTGGAACAACATAACATGTCGTCTCGTACAAAGGCCTCCCTGCTCGGCCTGAGCCTCGGTTTGCTGGTTGATCCAGCCTTCGCCGAAGAACCGCAACCCCTCGAACTCGACGCCATCAGCGTCATCTCCGATTACGAATCGCCGACCGGCCCGCTCAAGGGTTATCGCGCCACGCGCTCGTCCAGTGCGACCAAAACCGACACCGCGATTCGTGATATCCCGCAGGCGATCAGCGTAGTACCCGCCAGCGTGCTCAAGGATCTGGGCAGCAGCAGCGTCGAGCGCGCATTGGATTTTGCTGGCGGCGTGTCGAAGCAGAACAACTTCGGTGGCCTGACACTGTACGAATACAGCGTGCGCGGCTTCACCACCTCGGAGTTCTACAAGGACGGTTTCAGCGCCAATCGCGGTTACCCGAGCACACCGGATGCGGCCAACATCGAGCGCATTGAGGTGCTCAAAGGCCCGGCGGCCAGCCTGTACGGTCGAGGCGATCCGGGCGGCACGGTGAACATCGTCACCAAGAAACCACAGCCCGAAGCCTTTACCACGCTGCAAACCAGCGCCGGCAGTTGGGATCGCTATCGCACTGCGCTGGACGTCAACACGCCGCTGGATGATCAGGGCGATGTGCTCTCGCGGATCAACCTCGCGGTCGAGGACAACAACAGTTTTCGCGATCACGTCGATAGCAAGCGCGTGTTCGTCGCGCCTTCGATCAGTTGGCAATTGAACCCGGACACGTCGCTGTTGGTGGAAAGCGAAATCGTCCGCCACAGCTCCACGTTTGATCGCGGCATCGTTGCGCCGAACAACACATGGAGCGGCGTGTCGCGCTCGACCTTCCTCGGTGAACCCAACGACGGCAACATCGACAACCATAACAACCTGCTGCAAGCGACCCTCGAACATCACCTCAACGACAGCTGGAAGTTGCGCCTGGCCAGCCATTACAAGGACGGCAAACTCTGGGGCTTCGCCTCGGAAGCGCGTCCGCTGAACGCCGACGGCCACACCGTCAACCGCCGCTATCGCGAGCGCGACACCAACTGGCACGACAGCATCACCCAACTGGAGCTGCGTGGTCTGTTCGACCTCGGCCCTTGGCAGCACGAACTGCTGATCGGCAGCGAGTACGAGAACTTCCGCAAGAACGAGCGCGTCACCACGATTGCTGGCGGCCCCTACGCGATCGACATCTACAACCCGATCTACGGCCAGCCGAAACCCAACGGTGCACGTTCGGGCACGGATACTTTCGAACACGTCGAAAGCCATGCGCTGAACCTGCAGGATCAAATCATCCTCACCGACAAACTGCGCGGGATGATCGGTGCGCGTTTCGAACATTTCGATCAACACATCGACGATCACAGCCGCAACGCCACGAGCAACCAACGGCATGACGCCCTCACCCAACGCGCCGGCCTGCTCTATCAACTGACGCCGGAAACCGGTCTGTTCGCCAACGCCTCGACCTCGTTCAAACCGAACAATGGCCTCGACGCGTCCGGCAAATCCTTCGACCCGGAAGAAGGCGTCGGCTACGAAGTCGGCATCAAGAACGAGCTGTTCGACGAGCGCCTGAGCAGCACCCTCGCCTTCTTCCACATCGACAAGGAAAACGTCCTCGCCCTCGACCCGGCCACCGACACTAGCCGCGCGATGGGCAAGGCGCGCAGTCGCGGCTTCGATTGGCAAGTCACCGGGCAAGTCACCGATGCGGTGCGGGTGATCGGCGCCTTCGCCTATATCGACGCCGAAGTCACCCAGGGTGACGCGGTGATTCCCACCGGCAGCCGCATCCTCGGCGTGGCCAAACGCAGCGGCAGTCTGCTCGGGGTGTATGAGTTTCAGGATGGCCGTTTGCGCGGCTCGGACGTCGGCGCGGCGTTCACTTATGTCGGCGACCGCTCCGGTGAATCCGGCAGCGATTTTGAATTGCCGGCCTATCACACCGTCGACCTGCTGGCCCACTACAAGGCCAGCGACAACGTCACCGTCGGCCTGAACCTGAACAATGTTTTCGACGAAAAATACTACGAGCGCTCGTACAGCAATTACTGGGTCAACCCCGGCGAGCCGCGCAATTTCACCGTCAGCCTGACACTCAATCTGTAAAAGGACGTCACCATGCAATACGGCAAAACCCTCGTGCTCATCGCCGCCCTGTTCGCCGGCCAAGTCTCGGCTCATGGCCTGTGGATCGAACAACGGCGCGGCAATATCGAAGTGATCTACGGCCACGGCGCTGAAGACAATGCGTTCAAGGCGCAGAAAATCAGCGGCGCCTGGGCTTATGACGCGGGCGGCAAGATGATTCCGGTCAGCGTTGAACGGCTCGCTGATCACGCACGTTTGAAACCGCTGAAGTCGCCTGCGGTGATGGCCGTGGCGCTGAATAACGGCATGTGGTCGCAGACCGCTGACAAAAAGTGGGTCAATGAAGGCCGCAGGAAAGTACCGGGCGCTGTCGAGGCGACGGAGACGTTTAAATACAGTCTGGCGATTTATCAGCCGGGGGCGAAGTTGCCGAAGCTGGATCAGATCAAGCTGCTGATTTTGCCGGAGGTTGACCCGTTGACTGTGGGGCCGGGGAAATCATTGCCGGTGCGGGTGTTGCTGGATGGCAAACCGGCGGCGGGGGTGAAGTTGATTGGCGACTATCGCAATGCGCCGAACACGTTGAGCGCCGAGACGGATAAGGATGGCCGGGCGCAGGTATTGGTGAGAAATGAAGGGCTGAATGTGATTGCGGCGCAGGTTGAGGTGCCGGTGAAGGACAGTGCTGATGTGAATAGTCGTGGGTTGTTTAGTTCGCTGACATTCCTCGGCGAGCCACATCACGAGTAGGAAATTGATATTGGTGGCGCTCCATTCGCGAGCAAGCCCGCTCCCACATTCGACCGCGTTCTATCTGAAGAGGCGCGGCTAAATGTGGGAGCGGGCTTGCTCGCGAAGGCGGTTTAGAGCTCGCCCAGGCCGTCGATCAGCGCCTGATTCTGCTCCGGCGTGCCAATCGAAATCCGCAGGAACTGCGCAATCCGCTCCTGCTTGAAGTGCCGCACAATCACGCCCTGCTCGCGCAATTTAGCCGCCAGCCCCGCCGCATCATGCTGCGGATGCCGCGCAAAGATGAAGTTCGCCGCCGACGGCAACACCTCAAAACCTTTGGCCTGCAACTGAGCGATCACCCACTCGCGGCTCTCGATCACCAACCGGCAGGTCTTGTCGAAATACTCGCGATCTTCGAACGCGGCAGCAGCACCGACAATCGCCAGACGATCCAGCGGATAGGAGTTGAAGCTGTTCTTGATCCGCTCCAGCGCCTCGATCAAGTCCGGATGCCCCACCGCCAGACCCACGCGCAAACCGGCCAGCGAGCGCGATTTGGACAGGGTCTGCGTCACCAGCAAGTTCGGATAACGATCGACCAGACTGATCGCCGTCTCGCCGCCGAAGTCGATATACGCCTCATCAACAACCACTACCGAATCCGGGCTGGCCTTGAGGATTTGCTCGACCGCTTCCAGCGCCAGCAGGCAACCGGTCGGGGCGTTCGGGTTAGGGAAAATGATCCCGCCGTTCGGCTTGGCATAGTCAGCCGGGTCGATCTGGAACTGCGCGTCCAGCGGCACCGCATCAAACTGGATGCCGTACAAACCGCAGTAAACCGGATAGAAGCTGTAGCTGATGTCCGGGAACAGCAGCGGCTGATCGTGTTGCAGCAGACCGTGGAAAATGTGCGCGAGCACTTCATCCGAACCGTTGCCGAGGAACACCTGATTGCTCTGTACGCCGTAGTAGTTGGCGACTGCGGTTTTCAGCAGATCGCTGTTCGGATCCGGGTACAGACGCAGGTTGTCATTCAGCTCGACCTGCATGGCCGCCAAGGCTTTTGGCGATGGCCCGTACGGGTTTTCGTTGGTGTTGAGCTTGACCAGTTTGGTCAGCTTCGGTTGTTCGCCCGGCACGTACGGCACCAGATCTTTAACGAACGGGCTCCAGAATTTACTCATGTTCAGTTCCCCTTCGATTCGTCTTTGATGCGGTATTCGGCGCTGCGCGCGTGGGCGCTCAGCGATTCGCCACGGGCCAGAATCGACGCAGTCTTGCCCAGTTCAGAGGCACCGGCCTCGGAGCAGAAGATGATCGACGAACGTTTCTGGAAGTCATACACACCCAGCGGCGACGAAAACCGCGCGGTGCCGGAGGTCGGCAATACGTGGTTCGGGCCCGCGCAGTAATCGCCCAGCGCTTCGGAGGTGTGACGGCCCATAAAGATCGCGCCAGCGTGGCGGATCTGCGGCAACCAGGCTTGCGGATCAGCGACCGACAACTCCAAGTGTTCCGGGGCGATGCGGTTGGCGACTTCGATGGCTTGGGCCATGTCCTTCACGTGAATCAACGCACCACGGCCATTGATCGAGGTTTCGATGATGGTCGCGCGATCCATGGTCGGCAGCAGTTTGTCGATGCTGGCGGCGACCTTGTCGAGGAACTCGGCGTCCGGGCTGACCAGAATCGCCTGCGCGTCTTCGTCGTGCTCGGCTTGCGAGAACAGGTCCATGGCGATCCAGTCCGGATCGGTCTGGCCGTCGCACACCACGAGAATTTCCGAAGGGCCGGCAATCATGTCGATGCCAACCTGACCGAACACGTGGCGCTTGGCCGTGGCGACATAGATGTTGCCCGGGCCAACCACCTTGTCGACTTTCGGCACGCTTTCGGTGCCGTACGCCAACGCGGCAACGGCTTGTGCGCCACCGATGGTGAACACGCGGTCGACGCCAGCGATGCACGCCGCCGCCAGCACAAGTTCGTTGATTTCACCACGCGGGGTCGGCACGACCATGACCACTTCGGTCACGCCAGCGACTTTGGCCGGAATCGCGTTCATCAATACAGAGGATGGGTACGACGCCTTGCCACCCGGCACGTACAGACCGGCGCGATCCAGCGGCGTGACCTTCTGGCCCAGCACGGTGCCGTCAGCCTCGGTGTAGCTCCAGGAATCCTGCTTCTGTTTTTCGTGGTAGCTGCGCACGCGGGCGGCGGCTTTTTCCAGTGCTTCGCGCTGCGGCACGGTGATGCGCGTCAGCGCCAGTTCCAGACGCTCGCGCGGCAGGATCAGGTCGGCCATCGACGCGACTTCGAGGCCGTCGAACTTCTGGGTGAACTCGACCAGCGCCGCGTCACCGCGCTCGCGCACAGCTTTGATGATGTCCAGCACGCGCTGATTGACCGAGTCGTCAGACACACTTTCCCAGCTCAGCAGATGATCCAGATGATGCGCGAAATCCGGGTCAGCAGCGTTGAGTCGGCGAATTGCAGTCGTTGCGGTCATAGCGAGAGCCTCATAGGAATGGCAAAAACTCAGGCGCCCTAACTTAGCAGTCGTTTCCGCTTGGGCACCTGAGATTCTGGCTATGAGGCGGATAGACGGGCGCGACTTAACGTCGCGCAGGTGAATCAGCCGCGGTGTCGAGACTCCACTGCATTGCGCAGGGTGTCGATCAACGCCTGGATTCGGGCGTGTTGCATTTTCATCGAAGCCTTGTTGACCACCAGGCGCGAACTGATCGTGGCGATCAGTTCCTGAGGTTCCAGACCGTTGGCGCGCAGGGTGTTGCCGGTGTCGACGACGTCGATGATCTTGTCGGCGAGACCAATCAGCGGTGCCAGCTCCATCGAGCCGTAAAGCTTGATGATGTCGACCTGACGGCCCTGCTCGGCGTAGTAACGCTTGGCGACGTTGACGAACTTGGTCGCCACGCGCAGACGGCCCTTGGGCTCTGGCGCACCGATCTTGCCGGCGGTCATCAGTTTGCACTGCGCGATTTGCAGATCCAGTGGCTCGTACAGGCCCTGGCCGGTGTATTCCATCAACACGTCTTTACCGGCGACGCCGAGGTCGGCCGCGCCATGCTCGACATAGGTCGGCACGTCAGTGGCGCGCACGATCAGCAGACGTACGTCTGGCTGAGTCGTAGGAATAATCAGCTTGCGGCTCTTGTCCGGATTCTCGGTCGGCACGATGCCCGCTTCGGCGAGAAGCGGCAGGGTGTCGTCAAGGATGCGGCCCTTGGACAGTGCGATGGTCAACATGGGAAACGTCAGTCCTTATCAAGGTACTCATGCCCGGTCGCAATCGGCGCCGGACACACATCGAGCCGGAAACCGGCTCGACTCAAAACGAATTCAACGGACACGTCCCTGTGTCCACGTGCAGCAATCAGCCCGGAACGCGACGGATCTTGGCGCCCAGCATCTGCAGTTTTTCTTCGATGCACTCGTAACCACGGTCTATGTGGTAGATGCGGTCGATCAGGGTGTCGCCTTCAGCAACCAGAGCCGAGATCACCAGGCTGGCCGAAGCACGCAGGTCGGTGGCCATGACTGGCGCGCCTTTGAGGACTTCAGTACCGGTAACGATGGCAGTGTTGCCTTCGACCTGGATCTTGGCGCCCATGCGGTGCAGTTCGTATACGTGCATGAAACGGTTTTCGAAGATCGTCTCGATCACCGCACCGGTGCCTTCGGCAATGGCGTTGAGCGAGATGAACTGTGCCTGCATGTCAGTCGGGAAAGCCGGGTACGGCGCGGTGCGCACGTTCACGGCTTTCGGACGTTTGCCGTGCATGTTCAGCTCGATCCAGTCTTCACCGCAGGTGATTTCTGCGCCGGCTTCACGGAGTTTATCCAGAACGGCTTCGAGGATGGTCGGATCGGTGTCCTTGACCTTGACGCGGCCACCGGTCACGGCAGCAGCGACCAGGTAGGTGCCGGTTTCGATACGGTCAGGCATCACTTTGTAGAAGCACGAACCCAGACGCTCGACGCCATCAATGGTGATGGTGTCGGTGCCGGCGCCGGAAACCTTGGCGCCCATGGCGTTGAGGAAGTTCGCCAGGTCAACCACTTCAGGTTCGCGAGCGGCGTTCTGCAACACGCTGCGGCCCTTGGCCAGAGCAGCGGCCATCATGATGTTCTCGGTACCGGTCACACTGACGGTATCGAAGAAGAAGCTTGCACCGCGCAGGCCACCTTCAGGCGCCTTGGCCTTGATGTAGCCGCCTTCGACGTCGATGACCGCGCCCATGGCTTCAAGACCACGGATGTGCAGGTCGACCGGACGCGAACCGATGGCGCAACCGCCAGGCAATGCGACTTCGGCTTCACCGAAACGGGCAACCATCGGGCCCAGTACCAGGATCGACGCACGCATGGTTTTCACCAGTTCGTACGGGGCGATCAGGGTCTTGATGGTGCGCGGGTCGATTTCGACGCTGAGTTTCTCGTCGATCACCGGCTCAATGCCCATGCGACCGAACAGCTCGATCATGGTGGTGATGTCGTGCAGATGCGGCAGGTTGCCAACGGTCACCGGGCCATCGCACAGCAGCGTGGCAGCCAGGATCGGCAGGGCAGAGTTCTTTGCCCCGGAAATGCGGATCTCGCCATCAAGACGAGCGCCACCGGTAATAATCAATTTATCCATAAGAATCTCGACGCCCTTAGGCTCAGGTGCGCTCGGCCCAGGCCGCGCTGCTGAAAAATTTCATAGTGACCGCATGGATGCTGCCATCGGTGATCCATGGGTTCAAATGGGCATAGATCTGCTGCTGACGCTTCACCGGGCTCAACGCCGCCAGTTCATCGCTAATCACGTTCAGCTGGAAATTGCAGCCTTCGCCCTCAACTTCTACCAACGTTCCGGGCAGCTTTCCTTCAAGGAAGCTCTTCACTTCTACGGCCTGCATGCTCAACCTCAATCGGCGCCCTGTGCGCACGGGTCGGACATCATACAAAAAAGCCCCGCGCCTGCGAACCCCGCATGGCAGGACTCTGACGGGGGGCTTCTTTATAGATGCGGGTTCAGGGATGCGCCAACAGCTCGGTCAGTTCGCTGACCTGAGCGATTTCGCGCATGTCTTCGGGCATTGCGCGGATGCTCACAGCCTTGCCGGCCGCTTGCGCATCGCGCATGAAGCACAGCAGCAACGACAGGCCGACGCTGCTGGACTTCTTCACTGCCGAACAATCGATGACCAGCGATGACGCCTTGCTGGACTTGATCAACGCCTGCCCTTCCTTTCGCAAGTCAGGGCCGGTGCGGTAATCCAGCACTCCGCTGAGCAATAGCTCGTCGACATCACTCATACGAACTGCTGCCTCATTCATTGCGCTGGGTTCTTTTCGGTGGATTCCTTGGCCTTGGCCACTTCACCCGCCCAACCGTTGATGGTCTTGTCGAGGTCGTTGCCATTGCGCTGCATCGCGTCAGCGAACTGGTCACGGAACAGTTTGCCAATGTTGATGCCGTTGATGATCACGTTGCGCAGTTTCCACTCGCCGTTGATCTTCTCCAGCGTGTATTGCACTGGATAGATCGCGCCGCTGCTGCCTTTTACAACCATGCCAACACTGGTGCGATCGCCCGACTCATCCTTGGCAGGATCGACGGTAATGCCCTGGTTGTTGTATTCAAGCAGAGCGTTGCCGTAGAACTGGAACAGACCTTTCTTGAAGTTTTCTTCGAAGGTCTTCATCTGCGCAGGGGTGGCCTTGCGCGAATACTTGACCGTCATGATGCTTTTGGAGATGCCCTCGGCGTCCACTACCGGCCCGACGATGGTGTTGAGCGCGGTGTAGAAATCGCTCGGATCCTGCTTGTACTTTTCTTTGTTGGCAGCCAGGTCGGCCAGCAACCGGGTGGTTGTGTCCTGAACCAGATCATGTGCCGAAGTCGCAGCAGCAACGGCATTACCCATCAACGGCAGGGCCGCGAGTAATACCAACAGACTGCGTCGCAAGATAGAGATCATTCAAAGCTCCTCATTTGGCATCTTTGCTAACGGTATTGAGCAGGAATTTACCGATCAGGTCTTCCAGTACCAGAGACGACTGCGTGTCGTGGATGGTTCCACCATCTGTCAGCGGCTTGTCTTCGCCACCGACGCTGATACCGATGTACTTCTCGCCCAGCAGACCCGCGGTCAGGATAGACGCTGTGGAGTCAGTCGGCAGGTTGTCGACCTTTTTATCCACTTGCAGGGTCACCCGACCGGTGAAGCTGTCGCGATCCAGATCGATCGCCGTGACCTTGCCGATGGTTACACCGGCCATGGTCACTTTGGCTCTGACCGTCAAACCGGCGATATTGTCAAAGTAGGCATAAAGTTTATACGTGTCGGTGGTCGATGTCGGAGACAGACCACTGACGCGCAGTGCAAGCAGCAGCAAAGCCAGGATCCCTGCCAGCAGGAACAGGCCGACACCGATTTCCAGGGTGCGGTTTTGCATCAGAAATCTCCAAACATCAAAGCGGTCAGAATAAAGTCCAGGCCGAGCACTGCCAGCGAGGCAAATACCACGGTCTTGGTGGTGGCACGACTGATCCCCTCGGAAGTGGGCTCGCAGTCATAGCCTTGGAATACGGCGATCCAGGTGACGACAAAGGCAAAAACTACACTCTTGATGACGCCATTGAGCACATCGCTGGTGAAGTTGACGCTGTTTTGCATGTTCGCCCAGTAGGAACCTTCATACACGCCCAACCAGTCGACAGCCACCCACGAACCGCCCCAGATACCCACCACGCTGAAAATCATCGCCAGCACCGGCAGGGAAATGAAACCGGCCCACAGGCGCGGGGCAATGATGTACTTGAGTGGGTCGACGCCGATCATTTCAAGGCTGGACAGCTGTTCGGTGGACTTCATGTTGCCGATTTCTGCAGTCAGCGCAGAACCGGCACGCCCGGCGAACAGTAGAGCAGTGACGACCGGGCCGAGTTCACGCAGCAACGTCAGCGCAACCATCTGCCCGACCGCCTGCTCCGAACCGTAGCTCGACAGAATGCTGAAGCCCTGCAGCGCCAGCACCATGCCGATGAAAATCCCGGAAACAACAATGATCACCAGCGACATCACGCCGACTGAATGCAGCTGTTTGACCAGCAGGCCGAAGCCGCCGCTGATACCGCCACGCCCCAGCAAGGCATGAAACAGGAACAACGTTGCCCGACCGAACACCGCGATGGCGTCGATCGCAGCTGCGCCGAAACGGCGTACGCGTTCTATTAATGAAAGTCTGCGCATCAACGCTTCCCCAGAAGATCTGCGCGGTAATCCGTCGCTGGAAAGTGGTACGCCACCGGGCCATCCGGGTTGCCGGTCATGAATTGACGGATACGCGGCTCGTCCGAGTTCATCAACTCGTCCGGCGTGCCCTGCCCCAACACCTGACCATCACCGACGACATAAATGTAGTCGGCGATGCTCGCGGTCTCGGCCAGATCGTGGGAAACCACGATACTGGTGATCCCCAGCGCATCGTTAAGCAGACGGATCAGGCGCACCAACACGCCCATGGCGATTGGATCCTGACCGACGAACGGTTCGTCATACATGAGAATCTGTGGATCGAGGGCAATGGCGCGGGCCAATGCAACACGACGTTTCATGCCACCGGACAGCTCATCGGGCATCAGCTCGATGGCGCCGCGCAACCCCACCGCCTGCAATTTGAGCAGGACGATGTCGCGGATCATTTCTTCCGGCAACTCGGTATGAACGCGCAGGGGGAAAGCGACGTTCTCGAAAACATCGAGATCGGTGAACAGCGCTCCGCTCTGAAACAGCACACCCATGTGCTTGCGCGCGTCGAACAGATCGCTGCGCGAAAGCTTCGGCAGGTTCTGACCGTTGACCCAGACCTCACCGCTGGAGGGACGCAATTGTGCGCCCATCAACCGCAGCAGCGTGGTCTTGCCACACCCGGAAGGCCCCATGATGCCGGTGACCTTGCCGCGCGGGATACGGATATCGACGTTATTGAAAATGCTGCGCGCACCGCGCTTGAAGGAGACTCCCTTCAGCTCGACCGCGTAGGCGTTATCGGCACTCATCTAAACTCCTTGCGATGCAGCCTCTCACTCGGACGCCAGGCTTTCCTGGAAAAGCACATACATCCCGGGCAGGCCGAACTGGCGGCGAACTATATCACTGCAAAGGGCGCGCGCCCAAGGCTTGTGCCGGGCCGTGTTCAACGATATGACAGGGTTACAGACGCTTTTTCGGGCTTTTAGTTACGGCGAATGACAAAGCACGACGAACTTGCGTGAGGCTTTGCCACATAACCGCTATAATCGCCGCCTTTTCATCGGGCTATACGATTTCTGACATGAGCCAAACCAGCGACCTGATTCAATCGGCACAACGCACCATCCGCCTCGAAGTGGAAGCCGTTCAAGGCTTGCTGCCCCATATCGACGCCGATTTCGTACGCGCTTGCGAGATGATTCTGGCCAGTAAGGGCCGTGTAGTCGTGGTCGGCATGGGCAAATCCGGGCACATCGGCAACAAGATTGCCGCCACCCTGGCCAGCACCGGCACCCCTGCATTCTTCGTACACCCGGCCGAAGCCAGCCACGGCGACATGGGCATGATCACTCGTGATGACGTGATTCTGGCCCTGTCGAACTCCGGCTCGACCAACGAAATCGTCACCCTGCTGCCGTTGATCAAACGTCTGGGCATCCAGTTGATCAGCGTCACCGGCAATCCACAATCGCCGCTGGCCAAGGCTGCCGAGGTCAATCTCAACGTTCACGTCGAGCACGAAGCCTGCCCGCTCAACCTGGCACCGACCTCGTCGACGACGGCTGCACTGGTCATGGGCGATGCCCTGGCGGTGGCGCTGCTCGAAGCTCGCGGTTTTACCGCTGAAGATTTCGCGTTTTCCCATCCCGGTGGTGCATTGGGCCGTCGTCTGTTGCTGAAAGTCGAAAACGTCATGCACGCCGGTCAGGAGCTGCCGCAAGTACAACGCGGCACCCTGCTCAAAGATGCCTTGATGGAAATGACCCGCAAGGGTCTGGGCATGACCGCCATTGTTGAAGCCGACGGTAAACTCGCCGGGATCTTCACCGACGGCGATTTGCGCCGTACGCTGGATCGCAGCATCGATATCCGCAGCGCGACCATCGACCAGGTGATGACCGCTCACGGCAAAACCGCCCGGCCCGACATGCTCGCCGCCGAAGCGCTGAAAATCATGGAAGACCACCGAATCAACGCATTGGTAGTCGTCGATGAGGATGATCGCCCGATTGGCGCCTTCAACCTCTCCGATCTGCTGCGCGCAGGAGTCATGTAATGAGCAACAATCTGCTGCAACGCGGCAAAGCGATCAAACTGGCGGTGTTCGACGTCGATGGCGTCCTCACCGATGGCCGCCTGTACTTCCTTGAAGACGGCAGCGAATTCAAGACTTTCAATACACTCGACGGCCAAGGCATCAAAATGTTGATGAACGCTGGCGTGCAAACCGCCATCATCAGCGGTCGAAAGACACCAGTGGTTGAACGTCGGGCGAAAAATCTGGGCATCCCGCACCTTTTTCAGGGGCGTGAAGACAAATTGGTCGTTCTCGACGGTTTACTTGAACAACTGGGCCTAAGCTATGAACAGGTCGCCTACCTCGGTGACGACCTTCCTGACCTGCCGGTGATCCGCCGCGTAGGCCTGGGCATGGCGGTTGCCAACGCTGCTGATTTCGTCCGCGAACACGCCCATGGCGTGACCCGGGCCCGAGGCGGCGAAGGCGCTGCCCGCGAATTCTGCGAATTGATCCTGCGCGCCCAGGGCCGCCTCGATGCGGCCAACGCCGCGTACCTGTGAGCCAAACCATGTTCAGCAAAAAATTTCGCACCTTCCTGCTTTTTGGCTGCATCGCTGCGCTGTTTGCTGCGGTCGGCTACTGGAACATCAGCCCGGAACGCTTTCTCGACAAGCCGCCAGTGACGACCGAGGAAAACCCGATCGACTGGTACGCGACCAACACGCACACTCTGCAGTACCTGCCGGATGGCGGCGTGCAGTATGAAATGACGTCGGACAAAGCCGAGCACGTCAAGGCAACCGACATTGTTCTGGTCACCAAACCCGACCTGAACATGTACCGCGGTACTGACTTTCCGTGGCACGTGACCAGCGAGCGCGGCGAAGTGAATCCGGGCGGTACACAAGTAGAATTGATTGACTCGGTGCGTATCAAACGCACTGACGAACAAAACCGCGACCTGCTGGTCACTTCCACGCGCATGACCGTGTTCCCTCAGGAGCAATATGCGCAGACCGAGCAACCCGTTAGAATCGACGGCGCTGGCGGTGTATCAACCGGCGTTGGCATGAAAGCGTACCTGAAGGAAAGCAGGATACACCTGCTATCGAACGTAAGAGGACAGTATGAGGCTCGTTAAAACCCTCCCTATTTTGCTCAGTCTGGGCGCAGCACTGGGAAGCGTGAGCGCCTGGGCTCTGCCGAACGATCAGCAGCAACCTATCCGTATTCAGGCCGACGACGCCCAACTGGACGACAAGAACGGCATCGCCACCTATAAAGGTGATGTGATCATCACCCAGGGTTCGATGATCGTTAAAGGCAATACGGTGACTATCACCCGAACGCCGGCTGGCGATATCGACGTAGTGACGTCGGTGGGTAACCTTGCCTACTTCGAGCAACTGCAAACCCAGGGTGACGCCAAGCCTGTACAGGGCTGGGGCGTGACGATTCAGTACCACGCCGCGCAAAACCGCGTCGTGCTGATCGACAAGGCCAAGGTCGTCGACAAGGACAACAACACGACTCAGGGCGAGAAAATCGTCTATGACACCGTGAAGAAACTGGCCAGCGCCGGTCGCGCTACCGGCAGCAAAGTCACCGAATCGCGTCCGCGTATCGACATGGTGATCCAGCCGAAGAAGAAAACTGACGAGAAGACCCAGTAATGGCAACTCTGAAAGCTCAGCACCTGGCCAAGGCCTATAAAAGCCGCCAGGTCGTGCGTGATGTCAGCCTGTCGATCGACAGCGGCCAGATTGTTGGTTTGCTCGGCCCGAACGGTGCCGGTAAAACCACCTGCTTCTACATGATCGTGGGTTTGGTACAGGCCGATCAGGGCCGTGTGCTGATCGACGATCTGGACGTCAGCCACCAGCCAATGCACGGTCGTGCCAAGGCCGGTATCGGCTATCTGCCGCAAGAAGCGTCGATCTTCCGCAAACTGTCGGTGGCCGACAACATCATGGCCATTCTCGAGACCCGTCAGGAACTCGACAAGGCCGGTCGCCGCAAAGAGCTGGAAAGCCTGCTGCAGGAATTCCACATCACGCACATCCGCGACAACCTCGGCATGAGCCTGTCCGGTGGTGAACGCCGCCGGGTGGAAATCGCTCGCGCACTGGCCACCGCACCAAAATTCATCCTGCTCGACGAACCGTTCGCCGGTGTCGACCCGATCTCGGTCGGCGACATCAAGCAGATCATCCACCACCTCAAGGCCAAGGGCATCGGTGTTCTGATCACCGACCACAACGTCCGCGAGACGCTGGATATCTGCGAAACCGCTTACATCGTCAACGACGGTCAACTGATCGCCGAAGGTGACGCCGAGACCATCCTGGCCAACGAACTGGTCAAGGAAGTGTATCTGGGTCACGAGTTCCGCCTGTAAGCGTCACAGTGCCCGGTGCGCAGCCGGAGTGCTGTATCGATTCAAGCTGGATTTAATACGCTTAATTGTTACAGCGCTCTAGGCAAACACTTCAGTTTCAGGCATATAATTTGCTTAAGTTTGGCGCTTCGGCGCCCTGTAGTGGATGGCGCATAGCGCCGGCGAATAAGGTGTTAAGCCCCTGCCATGAAACCATCGCTAGTCTTGAGAATGGGCCAGCAGCTGACGATGACACCGCAGCTGCAACAGGCCATCCGCCTGCTCCAATTGTCGACCCTGGATCTGCAACAGGAAATCCAGGAGGCTCTGGAATCCAATCCGATGCTCGAACGCCAGGAAGAAGGCGACGACTTCGACAACTCGGATCCCATGGCCGACAACGCCGAACAGAAGCCCACCGAGATCCAGGAACCTTCCTATCAGGAAGCCGCACCGACCGTCGATAACCTCGAAGACGGCGAATGGAACGAACGCATCCCCAACGAACTTCCGGTCGACACTGCCTGGGAAGACGTTTACCAGACCAGCGCCAGCAGCCTGCCCAGCAGCGATGATGACGAGTGGGATTTCACCACCCGCACCTCCGCCGGCGAAAGCCTGCAAAGCCACTTGCTGTGGCAACTCAACCTCGCACCGATGTCCGACACCGATCGCCTGATCGCCGTGACCCTGATCGATTGCATCAACAATCAGGGCTACCTGGACGAAACCCTCGAAGAAATTCTCGAGGCGTTCGATCCGGAACTGGACATCGAACTGGACGAGATCGAAGCCGTCCTGCACCGCATTCAACAATTTGAACCGGCCGGTATCGGCGCGCGCAACCTCAGCGAATGCCTGCTGCTGCAATTGCGTCAGCTGTCGGCCAAGACGCCTTGGCTGGCGGAAGCCAAACGTCTGGTCAGCGATTACATCGATCTGCTCGGCAGCCGTGATTACAGCCAGTTGATGCGCCGTATGAAGCTCAAGGAAGACGAGCTGCGCCAGGTCATCGAACTGGTACAAAGCCTCAATCCGCGTCCGGGCTCGCAGATCGAATCGACCGAAGCTGAATACGTCGTCCCTGACGTCATCGTGCGCAAGGACAACGAGCGCTGGCTGGTCGAGCTGAATCAGGAATCGATGCCACGCCTGCGCGTCAACGCGCAGTACGCCGGTTTCGTCCGTCGCGCCGACACCAGCGCCGACAACACTTTCATGCGCAATCAGTTGCAGGAAGCCCGCTGGTTCATCAAGAGCCTGCAGAGCCGCAACGAAACCCTGATGAAAGTTGCCACCCAGATCGTCGAGCATCAGCGCGGTTTTCTGGAGTACGGCGACGAAGCGATGAAGCCGTTGGTGCTGCACGACATCGCCGAAGCAGTCGGCATGCACGAATCAACGATTTCCCGGGTGACCACGCAGAAATTCATGCATACCCCGCGCGGTATTTATGAACTGAAATACTTTTTCTCCAGCCACGTCAGCACCTCTGAAGGCGGTGAATGCTCGTCCACGGCGATCCGCGCGATCATCAAAAAACTGGTTGCCGCGGAAAATCAGAAAAAGCCGTTGAGTGACAGCAAGATCGCTGGTTTACTGGAGGCACAAGGCATTCAGGTGGCTCGCCGCACCGTCGCCAAGTACCGCGAATCCCTCGGGATCGCGCCTTCGAGCGAACGCAAGCGGTTGATGTAAGCCACGTTACAGCGTTCCAGTGGCAGGCTATCCAGCCTGCCGCTTTATGCACTGGCAACGAAGGAGAAGCTGTATGCAAGTCAACATCAGTGGACACCAACTGGAAGTGACCCAACCTCTGCGTTCCTACATCGAGGAAAAACTCCAACGACTGGAGCGACATTTCGACAAGATAACCAACGTGCAAGTCACGATGTGTGTCGAAAAGCTGAAGCAGAAAATCGAAGCCACCTTGCATATTCCCGGCAGCGAAGTGGTCGCCAACGCAGAAGATACTGATATGTATGCTGCGATCGACTCACTGACCGACAAGCTGGATCGCCAACTCAAAAAGCATAAGGAAAAGACCCAGAGCCTCCTCCAGGGCGCGACCGGTCGATAACCCCCCATTCCATGATCCGACTTGAAAGTATCCTGACCCCCGGCCGTTCCCTCGTGAACGTGCCGGGCGGCAGTAAAAAGAAAGCCCTCGAACAAATTGCCAACCTGATCGCCCGCGAAGTGCCGGATCTGGAGATGCAAGATGTCTTCGAGGCTCTGATTGCCCGTGAAAAACTCGGCTCGACCGGTTTTGGCAACGGCATCGCCATTCCCCATTGCCGCCTGAAAGGTTGTGTAACGCCAATCAGCGCGTTGATGCACCTTCAAGCCCCTATCGATTTCGACGCCATCGACGGCGCGCCGGTTGACCTGCTGTTTGTTCTGCTGGTCCCGGAAGCCGCCACCGATGCGCACCTGGAATTACTGCGCCAGATCGCCAGCATGCTGGATCGCAAGGATGTGCGCGATAAACTGCGCAGCGCTCCGAGCAACGAAGCCTTGTACCAGGTCGTACTGGACGAGCAAAACGGGCAGTAATCATGCGTTTGATCATCGTCAGTGGCCGTTCCGGCTCGGGTAAAAGCACCGCACTGGATGTCCTTGAGGACAACGGTTATTACTGCATCGACAACCTGCCGGCGGGTTTACTGCCGGAACTGGCCGAACGCGCGCTGATTCACACCGAACTGGCGCAACCGCTGGTCGCCGTATCGATTGATGCGCGCAACCTGCCAAGCCATTTGTCACGCTTTCCCGAATTGCTCGAAGTCGTCCGTAGCCGGCACATTCAATGCGATGTGTTGTACCTGGATGCCGACGAGGAAACCCTGCTCAAGCGTTTCTCGGAAACCCGCCGCCGCCACCCGCTGAGCAATGCCAATCGCTCGCTGGCCGAGGCGATTCAGGATGAAACCGCCCTGCTCGGCCCGATCGCCGACCTGGCTGATCTGAAGATCAACACCACCAGTCTGAACCTGTACCAGTTGCGCGACACCATCAAGCTGCGCCTGCTGAACCAGCCGGAGCCGGGTACGGCGTATCTGGTTGAGTCATTCGGCTTCAAGCGCGGCATGCCGGTGGATGCCGATCTGGTGTTTGATGTGCGCTGCTTGCCCAATCCTTACTGGAAGCCGGAACTGCGTGCGCAATCAGGGCTCGATGCGCCGGTGGCGGAGTATCTGGCGGCACAACCTGACGTCGAAGAAATGTTTCAGGACATCTTCACCTATCTGCACAAATGGCTGCCGCGCTTCGCAGCGAGCAACCGCGCCTACGTCACGATTGCCATTGGCTGCACCGGCGGGCATCACCGCTCCGTCTACCTGACCGAACGTCTGGGTCAGGCCCTGCAGAAAACCCTGAAGAACGTCCAGGTTCGCCACCGCGACCTCACTTAAAGGATTCACACCGCGATGCCTGCTCTGGAAATCGAAATCATCAACAAACTGGGCCTGCATGCCCGCGCATCGGCCAAGTTCGTTGGCGTGGCCGGGCAGTATCCGGATTGCACGATCAGAGTGGGTCGCACACCAGAGACCACGGTTGATGGCAAAAGCATCATGGCGATGATGATGCTGGCGGCTGGCAAGGGCACCAAGATCTATCTGAGTACTGAAGGGCATCAGGAACAGGAAGCGCTGGATGCGCTGGTGGCGTTGATCAACAACTACTTCGATGAAGGTGGTTGACCGCCAAAGTCAAAAGATCGCAGCCTTCGGCAGCTCCTACAGTGAACGTTGCCGAAGGCTGCGATCTCTTGATCGTCAACCTAATGCGGTATCCATCACCATCATCAAACAAAACCCGCTCAACAAGCCAAGACTGGCCAGTTTGTCATGACCATTGCGTCGCGACTCGGGGATCACTTCGTGGGTCACCACCAGCAACATCGCCCCGGCCGCCAGCGCCAAGCCTAACGGCAACAACACCTGCGCAAGACTGACCAGCCACGCGCACAACAGCGCAAACACCGGCTCGACCAGACCTGACGCCGCGCCGATCAAAAACGCTTTGACCCGCGACATCCCCGCCCCGGCCAATACCAACGCAATCACCAGACCTTCCGGCACATCCTGCAAAGCGATGCCCATGGCCAGGCTGTCCGCGTCCGGCATGCCGCCACCGGCAGACACACCGACGGCCATGCCTTCAGGGATGTTATGGGCAATGATGGCGAACACAAACAACCAGATCCGTGGCGGAATCACCGGGCGATCGACAGTGCCGACGAGCATTTCCGGGGACGCGCCCGAGACCTTTAGATCAACCAGATACAACCCGAACGCACCGAGCATGATGCCAAAGCAGATCAGGCCACTGGCGCCCCACGGCGTCAGGCCAAGACTCTCAGCAGCGGCGATGCCCGGCACGATCAGCGAAAACGCCGTCGCCGCCAGCATCACCCCGGCACCAAACCCCAGCAACGTATCGCTGAGTGCCTGCGGCATGCGCCGAATCACCAGCACCGGCACCGCACCAAGCGCCGTGCCGAGCGCGCAGATCGCACCACCCTGCAACGCCCGCAATAGCCTCGGTTCGAGGTTCAGCCACGCCAGTCCGTGGGCAACCAGCAAGGTCATGCCCGCCAACAGCAATAGCGATCCCACTGCGTAACGAAACATACGCCCACTTCCGATCGCCAGTGTTTCAGTGCCCATAGTCAGCCTTGGATTGTTTTTATAGATGACTTAAACCAGTGCGGCCTGATAGCGCGCAGCAACTTCAGGCCAATTGATCACGTTGTAGAACGCGTTGATGTATTCCGGGCGACGGTTCTGGTAACGCAGGTAGTAGGCGTGCTCCCAGACGTCGAGACCGAGAATCGGCGTGTTGCCGTTCATCAACGGGCTGTCCTGGTTGCCGCTGCTTTCCACGATCAGTTTTTTCTCCGGGGTCACGCTGAGCCAGGCCCAGCCGCTGCCGAAACGGGTCAGGGCGGCTTTGGTGAAGGCCTCCTTGAAACTGTCGAGGCCCCCCAATTGCTCATCAATCGCCTTGGCCAGCGCGCCATCCGGTTTGCCGCCACCGCTTGGCACCATCACTTCCCAGAACAGCGAGTGGTTGGCGTGACCGCCGCCCTGATTGATCACCGCCGCGCGAAGTTTTTCCGGCAGATCCTTAACGCTGGCGACCAGTTTTTCCACCGGCCACTCGGCGTATTCAGTGCCTTCTACCGCCGCGTTGAGGTTGTTGATATAGGTCTGGTGATGCTTGGTGTAGTGAATCTCCATGGTCTGCGCATCGATATGCGGTTCCAAGGCATCGTAGGCGTAAGGCAAAGCGGGCAAGGTAAAAGCCATTTCAATGGACTCCATGGTGATGTGGGGCAGGCGCGCGGCGCGCATTGCCGGTATCCGGATGCAGCAGGCGTTGAGTGCGCGGGTATTCGCCGTGTTCGCTGATGAAATTCAGCAGCTCGACGTAGGTCTTGCTGCTCTGGCGCAGCGCCGCTTCACGCAATGCCAGGCGCTGGCGTTCGTCCTGCATGGTTTGCAACAGCCGTTGATGGATGGCGCAGAGGTATTCGGCGCTCTCCTCCGGCTGATTCAGGCGCAGGTGCAAATCCGCGAGGTTGTGGTGCGAGATGACGCAGGCCGCCACCGCTTCGTCGGCGTCCGCCCAGCGTTCGAACAACACTTGCGCCAAGGCCAGGGCTTGCAGGTAAGCCTCACGGGCGTCGATCAGTTCGCCCAGCATGAAGCAGCGATTGGCCCGTTCGATCGTGCGTTTCCAGTGCTCCATGGTGAGCCTCCAAAGCGGTTGCGGGGTTTACACGCCGCCGGCGGTGAGTTTCTCGGGATTGAGTAACTCTTCCAGTTGGCTGCGTGACAGATCGGTGTGTTCCAGGGCGACGTCGATCACCGCACGGCCTTCTTTGTAGGCCTGCTTGGCGATTTCGGCGGCTTTCTGGTAACCGATGATCGGGTTGAGTGCAGTGACCAGAATCGGGTTGCGCGACAACGCTTCTTTCAAGCGCGATTCGTTGACCTTGAAGCTGGCGATGGCTTTGTCGCCGAGCAGGCGGCTGGAATTGGCCAGCAGTTCGATGCTGCTCAACAGGTTCTGCGCGATGATCGGCAGCATCACGTTCAATTCGAAGTTGCCCGACTGGCCGGCGATGGTGATCACCGAATCGTTGCCGATCACTTGCGCGGCGACCATGGCGGTGGCTTCCGGAATCACCGGATTGACCTTGCCCGGCATGATCGACGAGCCCGGTTGCAGGGCTTCCAGTTCGATTTCACCAAGGCCGGCAAGCGGGCCGGAGTTCATCCAGCGCAGGTCGTTGGCGACTTTCATCAAAGTGACGGCGATGGCTTTGAGTTGGCCGGAGACGGCGACGGCGGTGTCTTGCGAACCGATCAGCGCGAACAAGTCTTTGCCCGGGGTGAATTGCACGTCGGTCAATTGGCTCAACTGGCGGCTGAAACGCGCGGCGAACTCAGGGTGCGCGTTGATCCCGGTGCCGACCGCTGTGCCGCCCTGCGCGAGGGATTGCAGGCTCGGCAACAGATCCTGCAGATGAGCGATGTTGGCCTTGAGCTGCTGCGCCCAGCCGTTGAGTACCTGGCTCATGCGCACCGGCATTGCGTCCATCAAATGCGTGCGGCCGGTTTTGACGTGGTGATGCACTTGCTCGGCTTTGCGCTCGATCACCTGCACCAGGTGCAGCAGCGCTGGCAGCAGTTGTTCGTGCAGGGCCAACGCGGCGCTGACGTGGATGGTGGTCGGGATGATGTCGTTGCTGCTCTGGCCGCAGTTGACGTGATCATTGGCGTTCACCGGCTCGTCGAGCAGGCGGCTGGCCAGGGTGGCGATCACTTCATTGGCGTTCATGTTGGAGCTGGTGCCGGAACCGGTCTGGAAAATATCCACCGGAAAATGCTGCATGAAATCGCCTTCAAGCAAACCTTGGGCGGCGTCGCTGATGGCTTTGCCTTGAGCGGCGCTGATCTGGTTCAACTCAACGTTGGCGCGGGCGGCGGCGGCTTTGGCGAGGATCAGCGCGCGAATGAATTGCGTCGGCATCGGTTTGCCGCTGATCGGGAAGTTATCCACTGCGCGCTGGGTCTGCGCGCCGTAGAGAGCGTCCACCGGCACCTGCAGTTCGCCCATGCTGTCGCGCTCAATACGTGTCTTGGTCATCGGTAAATCCTTGGACTAATTCAATGAGAGGAATCGAGGGAAGCAACTCGCAAGTGGCGAGCTGCCAGGTGTAGCGCTGCCAGCGTTTGAGCCGGCATTTGCACAGGGACAGGCGCTCCATTTCACGCAGCGGGCGCCAGGCTTGGTCGAGACAGAGGCTGCGCCAGTGCCACGGCAGCGCGATGTCGGTGGCCGTGTCGAGCAGCAAACGGAAGGAGGTTTCGGCGACCGTCCAGGGTGAGGTCGCGGTGCAACAAGACAGGTACCGGCCCTCGGCCAGGTAATGTTCGATCAGGCGCGGTTCGTCAGGATCCATCGCGCAACGGATCTGGCGACTCATCCAGCGCCAGCTTTCGAGGTACGGCTGCTCGTGCAAGGCAGAACTCATGATCCGGGGCTCATCCGATAATGAGATTTATTATTAGATGATAATGAGAACCAAAACAAGAGCGCCTGTGTAGGAGCTGCCGAAGGCTGCGATCTTTTGATCTTGTCTTTCAAAGCAAAATCAAAAGATCGCAGCCTTCGGCAGCTCCTACAGGGCAGGCATGAAAAAGGCGCGCCATCCGGGTGGATGGCGCGCCTTTTTTTGTGACGGTTGCGGTTTAGCTGCCCGCGACAGTCATCCGTTCGATCAACACCGAACCCGTGCGAATGTTGCTACGCAGTTCCAGGTCATTACCGACCGCAACGATCTGTTTGAACATGTCGCGCATGTTGCCGGCGATGGTCACTTCCTGCACCGCGAACTGGATTTCGCCGTTCTCGACCCAGAAACCCGCCGCGCCGCGTGAATAGTCGCCGGTGACCATGTTCAAGCCATGGCCCATCAATTCGGTGACGAGCAAACCACGGCCCATGCGCTTCAACAGCGCCGCCTGGTCTTCGTCGCCATGGGTGACGAACAGGTTGTGCACGCCGCCCGCGTTAGCGGTGCTCGGCATGCCGAGTTTGCGCCCGGAATACGTGCCGAGGATGTACGAGACCAATTCGCCCTTTTCGACGAACGGTTTGGCGTACGTCGCCAGACCATCGCCGTCATAGGCCGAACTGCCCATGGCGCGCATCAGGTGTGGACGCTCATCGATGGTCAGCCATTCCGGGAACAGCTTCTGCCCCAGCGTGCCTTCGAGGAACGACGATTTGCGATACAGGCTGCCGCCGGAAATCGCCGAGAGGAAACTGCCGAACAAGCCACCGGCCAGTTCGGCGGAGAACAGCACCGGCACTTCACAGGTCGGCACCGGACGCGCGCCCAGACGGCTCGCCGCCCGTTGCGCAGCGCGCTGACCAATGCTCACCGGATCCGCCAGCAGACTGCCCTGACGGCTGACGTCATACCAATAATCGCGCTGCATCTGGCCGTCGGCCTCAGCGATCATCACGCAGCTCAGACTGTGTCGGGTCGACGCGTAACCACCAATAAAACCGTGGCTGTTGCCATAAACGCGGCAGCCTTGGTGGGTGCTGAGGGTGGTGCCATCGGCATTCTTGATCCGCGCGTCGGCATCGAACGCCGCCGCTTCGCAGATCAACGCCTTCTCGATCGCCTGTTCCGGGGTGATGTCCCATTCGTGGAACAGATCAAAATCCTTCAGATCCTTGGCCATCAGCGCGGCATCGGCCAGGCCCGAGGCTTCGTCTTCAGAGGTGTGCTTGGCAATCGCCAGCGCCGCCGCGACGGTTTCGCGAATCGCTTCAGGCCCGGTGGCTGACGTGCTGGCCGAGCCTTTGCGCTGGCCGACGTACAGCGTGATGCCAAACCCCTGATCGCGGTTGAATTCGACTGTTTCGACTTCGCGCTGACGCACGGAAGTGGACAGGCCTTGCTCCAGCGACACCGCGACTTCACAGGCGCTGGCGCCCTGACGTTTGGCTTCGGCGATGATCTGCTCGACCTGTTCCTGCAGTGCCGGCAATGCCTGCGGGCCGACGCTTTCAACTGCACTCATGCTCATCTCCACTCAAATTCTGCTTTCGGCTGGGGCCATCGAGCGACCGGGCCGGACAAGCGGCCCCCGACTGGTTATCATGGCGGCGTTTCTTTGCGGACTGCCACCATGGTTGATTCTTACGACGACTCCCTCGATACGGGAGAAAAAAGCAAATCTCAGGTCAAACGCGAGCTGCATGCTCTGGTTGACCTTGGCGAGCGCCTTACAACACTCAAGCCTGACTTGATCGCAAAACTGCCACTGACCGACGCCATGCGCCGGGCCTTGGCCGATGCGCCCAAGCACACCGCGAATATCGCGCGGAAACGGCATTTGCAGTTCATCGGCAAACTGATGCGCGACCAGGACACTGACGCGATTCTGACCTTGCTCGATCAACTCGATGCCTCCACTCGCCAATACAACGAGCGTTTCCATAACCTGGAACGCTGGCGCGATCGCCTGATCGCGGGCGACGATGCCGTGCTGGAAAAATTCGTCGTCGAGTACCCGGACGCCGATCGCCAGCAATTGCGTTCCTTGATCCGTCAGGCTCAGCACGAGGTTGCGCAAAACAAACCTCCTGCTTCCAGCCGCAAGATCTTCAAGTACATCCGTGAGCTGGACGAGACTCAACGCGGCCTGCGTTGATCTCATCCTTGTAGGAGCTGCCGAAGGCTGCGATCTTTGCTTTTTAAAGATCAAAAGATCGCAGCCTGCGGCAGCTCCTACACACGTTTCTTATGCGCCCGTGCCACCGACGGTGATCGCATCGATTTTCAGCGTCGGCTGACCCACGCCCACCGGCACCGACTGCCCATCCTTGCCGCACGTCCCCACACCGCTGTCCAGCGCCAGATCGTTACCGACCATCGACACCCGGCTCATCGCCTCAGGGCCGTTGCCGATCAACGTCGCGCCTTTGACCGGCGCAGTGATCTTGCCGTCTTCGATCAGATACGCCTCGCTGGTGGAGAACACAAACTTGCCGCTGGTGATGTCGACCTGACCGCCGCCGAGGTTGGCGCAGTAGATGCCCTTCTTCACCGACGCGATGATTTCCGCCGGATCGCTTTCGCCACCGAGCATGTAGGTGTTGGTCATCCGCGGCATCGGCAAGTGTGCGTAAGATTCACGACGACCATTACCGGTACGGGCCACGCCCATCAGACGCGCATTGAGCTTATCCTGCATGTAACCCTTGAGCACGCCGTTTTCGATCAGCGTGGTGCACTCGGTCGGCGTACCTTCGTCGTCGACACTCAGCGAACCGCGACGGCCGCTCAAGGTGCCGTCATCGACGATGGTGCAAAGCTTCGAGGCAACCATTTCGCCCATGCGCCCGCTGTAAGCCGAACTGCCCTTGCGGTTGAAATCGCCTTCCAGACCGTGGCCGACGGCTTCGTGCAACAGCACGCCAGACCAACCCGAACCCAACACCACTGGAAAAGTACCGGCCGGCGCAGGGATCGCTTCCAGATTCACCAGCGCCTGACGCAACGCTTCACGGGCGTAGCCCATGGCGCGGTCTTCGGCGAGGAAATAACGGTAGTCGGTACGCCCGCCGCCGCCATGCCCGCCGCGCTCGCGACGACCATTCTGCTCAACGATCACGCTGACGTTGAAACGCACCAAAGGGCGCACATCCGCCGCCAGACCGCCGTCGGTGGACGCGACCAGAATCCGTTCCCAGACACCGGCCATGCTCACGCTGACTTGCTGGATACGCGGGTCGAGCGCGCGGGTCGCGACATCGATGCTCTTGAGCAGCTCGACTTTCTCGGCGCGGCTCAGCACTTCCAGCGGGTTATCCGGCGCGTACAACTGAGCGACGTCTTGAGTGGTGAACGCCTGCACCGTGCCGTTTTGCCCGGCACGGGAGATCGAACGTGCTGCGCGAGCCGCTGCGCCGAGGGCTTCGAGGGTGATCGCGTTGCTGTAGGCGAAACCGGTTTTCTCACCGGATTGCGCGCGCACGCCAACGCCCTGATCGAGGTTGAAGCTGCCTTCCTTGACGATGCCATCTTCCAGCGCCCAGGACTCGGAGATCTGTCCCTGGAAATACAGGTCGGCGGCATCGATGCCCGGGCCGGCCAGATCGCCGAGTACGCCTTGCAGGCTCTCGATGGTCACGCCGCCCGGTGCCAACAGGTGATCACTGACTGAGGACAACAACTCGCTCATAGGTTTACGCCTTAAATTCATGTTCTGAAGCAGGTCGCTGTGCGCCCTGCGAGAAAAACCGCCGATGACTCGTCACCGGCATCCGCGCCCTGATGGACGCTTGTTCACTGCTATCGCGTTCGGCCAACAACACCGCTTCGCCTTGATCCTGTTGCGCCAGCACGCGGCCCCACGGGTCGACAATCGCCGCATGGCCAAAAGTTTCGCGCGGCCCCGGATGGGTTCCACCCTGCGCTGCCGCCAACACATAACACTGGGTTTCGATGGCCCGCGCGCGAATCAGTACGTCCCAATGCGCTGCGCCGGTCACCGCGGTAAACGCCGACGGTGCGGTAATCAATTCAGCACCGGCCGCGCGCAATTCGCTGTACAGCTCCGGGAAGCGCAGGTCGTAACACACGGTCAGGCCCAATTTGCCCACCGGCGTGTCCGCCACCACCACGCCACTGCCATAAGCATAGTCATCGGATTCGCGGTAACGGCCGCGATTGTCGGCGACATCGACATCGAACAGGTGCAGCTTGTCATAGCGTGCAACGATTTCGCCGTGTTCGTTGACCAGCAGCGAACAGGCATTGGCCTTCGCCGTCGGTTGATCCACCGGCGGCAGCGGCAATGTGCCGGCCACTATCCATAACTTGAGGTCGCGGGCGGTCTGTTTCAACCATGGCAGGATCGGGCCGTCGCCTAATGCCTCGGCGCGGCCGATATCAGCGACGTCGCGGCGGCCCATGGCGGCGAAGTTTTCCGGCAGCACCGCGAGCTTCGCGCCCCCGGCGGCAGCCTGTTCGAGCAGGCGCCGGGCCTGAGCCAGATTGGCCAGCACGTCACTCTGGCTGACCATTTGAATCACCGCAAAAGACATGGCCGCTCCTCGAAATCTGCATATGACGGTGTAGGAGCTGCCGCAGGCTGCGATCTTTTGATCTTAAAAGATCGCAGCCTTCGGCAGCTCCTGCAGGGGGTAGTGTCTGCTAGTTAAAAAGGCTTGTCGAAAGTGATTTTCGGCTCTTTCCACGGGCCTTTGACGGTGTATTTGACGCTGGCGAAGCGCGCCACCTGGTCGCCGATCAGCTTGTCGATCAGGAACAAAGCACCGCCAATCGCCGGGGCACCGACGATCAGCGCGGCAATCGGCAGGTTGTTGGTCACCGGCAATGTCACCATCAACTTGGCGTCGACCTGTTCCGCAACCATGTCCAGTTTGCCGTTGAGTTCGATATTGCTCGATGGCCCGGTCAGGCGAATCGGCTCCTTGGTGTCGTAAACACCGTTGGTCGCTACCAGCAGGCCTTTGACCCGATCGTAGCTCAGGCCTTTGCCGAACAGGTCGGAGAAGTCCAGGCGCAAGCGACGACCAATCGAGTTGAAGTTGAGCAGACCGAACACGCGCAACGCCTGCGCGCCGCCATCCACTTCAATAAATTGACCTTTGTTCAGCGAGGCATCGAGGGTGCCGGAGAAGCGCTTGGTCGCCAGCCACGCCGGCGAGCCCGGCCAGCGGCCATCGACGTCCATGTGGAAATCTTCGCTGGTCACGCTCGGCGCATAACCCCAGCCCTTGAGCACATCGGCGAGGTTCTTGCCGCTGATCCGCCCTTTGAACCAGCTGTTGCTCGAGCCCGCCGCGCCTTCCCAGCCGCCGTTGCCCTGCAAGAGGATACCTTTGAGGCCCATGTCGAGGTTGTTCAAGGCAATGCCTTTGGCAGTCGGGCGAATTTTCAGCGACCAGCCACCGACCAGATCCTGGCCCTGGAACAATTGATTGATGGTGATATCCAGCGCGGGAATCTTCGTCGGATCGACCGAGGCCAAAGGATCGGGGGCGTTCTCGTCGGTCTGCACATTCGGATCCGCCGCCGGCAGCTTCACGTATTGCATGTTGACCGCAATCGGCACGCCCTTGGCGTCGGGCAGGCTGGCGGCGCCTTTAGCCTGCTGACTGTCGAGGGCCAACGCCCACGCGCCAGGTTTGCGATTGAGCTGCACCGACGCCTGATCCAGCGTGGTGCCGAACGCTGTCAGCTTGCCGACTTTGATATCCGCGCTGTTGAGCAATTTGTTGGCGCTGCCGCCCGGATCCTGCCCGGCGTACTTGTTGACCAGATCCTGCCACGGCGCGACGTCCAGCTCCGACAGCACACCGCGGATGCGCAAACCCTTGGCGCCCGGCAACACCGCCTCGCCCGCCCCGAGGAACAACTCACCGCGACCGTCAGCAAAACCGCTCGATGGCGCGGCATAGGTGAAGTTGGCCAGTTGATCGTAGTTGACCCAGTAACGTCGTTCCGGCCCTTGCAAGGTCATGCGGAACACCGTGTCGCGCCCGACATCCGCCGCCATGCCGAACGGTGCCGGCAGATCCACCGCCACGCCCTTGAGGTTGGAGCTGACCATTAATTGGCTGTCGGCGCCGTCCAGATTCAATTGCAGTTGATACGGAATCGTCCCGGACACCGGCAACGGTTGCGTCACCGCCAGCCAGTCGGTGAGCTTCTTGACTTCGACCTGCCCTGTCGCCGCTACACGAGTTTTCAGCTTGCCCGGACTGCCGTCAGCAAAAATCTGCGCGGTCACCGGTTTGTCGAAGGCCCGTGCGCTGATGTTCTGCCCGCTGAGGCCTTTGGCGCTGTCGAAGCGGAAATCACCCTTGAGTTGGCTCAGTTCCAACTTCGGCTCGGCCAGTTTCAACTTCGCATTGGCGGTTTTGAAATCGACGAGAATTTTCGGCTCCTCGCCTTTTCCCAGCGGCACGTCGAGTTTGAGCTTGCCACGAAGATCCCCTGAGCCTTCCCAACCGGCGAAGGTTTCGCCCGTGCCGATCGGCGCATCCTGCAGAATCTTCAAGCCATCGCCAAGACCACCGGCGAACGTGCCGTCCAGCAGCAAGTGCGAGTTCTGCCCGGACGGCACATGCGGAATATTGACCGAGACATCGCTGACCTGGGTGTCGAGCAACTGACCCTTTTTCGCCAGAATGCGTACGCCGCTGTCCTCGATAAACACATCACCGCTGACCTTGCTGACGTGCGGCCAGCCCGGCTGGAATGCGAGTTCAGCGTCATGCACCTTGAAGAACAGACTGATGCTGCGGTCGGCTTCTTTGGCGTCCTTGCTCAGCGAGCCCTGATACTGGAAGAAACCTTCATCCACCGCGCCTTTGAGGATCGCCGTGCGCAGCCATTCGTCGAGCGCCGGGCTCAGGACTTCCGGCAGGTACTTGGCGGTGTAGCGACCGTCGCCGTCGACCAGACCGACGCGCAAGTCCATGTAGTCTTCCTGGCTGTGATCGAAATGCAGGCGGATCAGGAAGTCGCCGGCAATTTTGCCCTCTTCGCCGAGCACTTTGAGGTACGGCGCGATCAGGGTGAAACCGTCTTTATCGAGTTTCCAGGTCAGGCGCGCGTTGGCCTGAATGTATTGCCATGGCTTGGCGAAAATCGGATCGAGGTGCAGGACGAAATCCTTGCTGTCCATGCGCAGTTCGCCGCCGTCGAGGTTACCGTTGAGGCTGCCGCTGACATTTCGTGCAGCCGGGGCGCCGTGATAGGCATCGAAGCCGACCTTGTCGAGGTTGGCGGCGAAGCTGAATTTTGTGCCGTCAGTGGCCGCCGGACGGAAATCCAGCAGCACGTTACGCAGGCCACCGGTCACTTTCAGGTGATCGACCACTTCGGCGAAACCTTTCGGTAACGGCCCGAGCGCGTTGAGCAGTGGCGTGATCGGCGTCAGATCCAGACGATCAGCCTGCAGATGCCAGAGCTCTTCCACTTTGTCGGTGGCGCGGGTCTGTTGCAGTTGAACGCGGGATTCCCATCGGGTTTCGCCGAAATTCATCGCCAGCGAATCAAACGTCACCGCCGCGCCGTCGCCACCGTCGCGGTAGTACGCGTTGATGGCGAGGTTGTTGATCTGGATAGGCTTGCGCTCGCCATAGGCGCCGGTGACTTGCGGCGCGTTCAAGCGAACAGAGGCGCTTTGCAGCGTGCCCTTGGCCCAATCGATCCAGACCTCACCACCAGCCTTGATCTCGGAGAAATTCCATTGTTGGGTCAGGCGTTCGGGCAACCATTTCGCCCAATCGCTTTGCGGCAGACTGGCGTAGCCCTCGACCGTGCTGTCCTGCCATTGCTCCGGACGCAGGCGCGTGCGCAGGTTGATCGCCACGGGCTGGCCGTCCGGCAGAGTCAAACGGGCATCGAGACGTTGGCGACTGGCGCCGGTTTTCAGGTTGATGCCGACATAGGTGAGGGTCATCGGCGCGTGATCCTGCGGCTGCAGGGTCACCTGACTGTCGAGCACCGAGAGTTGCTGAATCATTTGCGAACGATTGAACAACTGCTGCGCATCCAGCGGTTGATCGTTCTGCACTGGCAGACCTTCCAGCGCCCAACTGCCGTCCTCGGCTTCCTTGAGGCTGATCTTCAGGCCATTGAGTTCCAGATGGGCAATGCGCACTTCACGGGCCAACAGACTGGCCCAGAGATCAGGCACGGCGCGCACTTGATCCAGACGCAACGCATTGGCGCCGCTGCCGACCATCACATCGCGTGCCAGCAGGATCGGGGCGAAGCCGCTCCAGTTACCTTCCAGCTCGCCGATCTGCAACGGCATGCCAAGGGCGGCGCTGGCCTTGTCTTCGATGTCGGTGCGGTATTCGGCGACCAGCGGGGTCAGCTCGCGGCCGAGGCTGACGTACAACGCCATCAACACCAGAACCAACGCGCACAGGCCCAGCCCCCAACGGGTGAGTGCGGCCAGAATGCGTGTCAGACGCTCCATGTCAGATGGCTCCCATGGCAATAAAACTGCGAAAAGCTGAGGCCAGCCGCGGTAGAAAAAATGTGACGCAGGGGATCAGAGCAGCACCACGTCGTATTGTTCCTGGGAATACATGGTTTCCACCTGGAAGCGAATGGTGCGACCGATAAACCCTTCAAGTTCGGCGACGTTACCCGATTCTTCATCGAGCAGTCGATCAACCACTTTCTGGTTGGCCAGTACGCGATAACCCTCGGCCTGATAGGCACGGGCCTCACGCAGAATCTCGCGGAAAATCTCGTAACAGATGGTTTCCGGAGTCTTCAATTTGCCACGGCCCTGACAACTGCTGCACGGCTCGCACAGCACTTGTTCAAGACTTTCGCGGGTGCGCTTGCGGGTCATCTGCACCAGGCCCAACTCGGTGATGCCGATAATGTTGGTCTTGGCGTGATCGCGCTCCAGCTGTTTCTCCAGCGTGCGCAGCACCTGACGCTGGTGCTCTTCATCTTCCATGTCGATGAAGTCGATGATGATGATCCCGCCCAGATTACGCAGGCGCATCTGCCGGGCAATCGCGGTGGCGGCTTCGAGGTTGGTCTTGAAAATGGTTTCTTCAAGGTTGCGATGACCGACGAACGCGCCAGTGTTGACGTCGATGGTGGTCATGGCTTCCGCCGGATCGATCACCAAATAGCCGCCGGATTTCAACGGGACTTTGCGCTCAAGGGCGCGCTGGATCTCATCTTCGACGCCATACAGATCGAAAATCGGCCGCTCGCCCGGGTAATGTTCCAGACGATCGGCGATCTCCGGCATCAGCTCGGCGACGAACTGCGTGGTTTTCTGGAAGGTTTCCCGTGAGTCGATGCGGATCTTCTCGATCTTCGGGCTGACCAGATCGCGCAGGGTGCGCAAGGCCAGACCGAGGTCTTCGTAGATCACGCTCGGCGCGCCGATGGTTTTGATTTGTTCGTTGATCTGATCCCACAAACGGCGCAGATAACGAATGTCCATAAGGATTTCTTCAGCGCCGGCGCCTTCGGCCGCGGTGCGCAGAATGAAGCCGCCCGCCTCCTGAATGCCTTCTTTGGCCACGCAATCGCTGACCACCTTTTTCAGGCGTTCGCGCTCGGCTTCGTCTTCGATTTTCAGGGAAATGCCGACGTGGGCGGTGCGCGGCATGTACACCAGATAGCGCGACGGGATCGACAATTGTGTGGTCAGGCGTGCGCCTTTCGAGCCGATCGGGTCTTTGGTGACTTGCACCACCAGGCTCTGGCCTTCGTGCACCAGCGCGCTGATGCTTTCAACGGAGGAGCCTTCGCGCAGGGAAATTTCCGAGGCATGAATGAACGCGGCGCGATCCAGACCGATGTCGACGAATGCTGCCTGCATGCCCGGCAGTACCCGGACAATCTTGCCTTTATAGATGTTGCCGACGATCCCGCGTTTTTGCGTGCGCTCGACATGGACTTCTTGCAGCACACCGTTTTCGACCACCGCCACGCGCGATTCCATCGGCGTGATGTTGATCAGAATCTCTTCACTCATGGCAGGATCTCGTTCAGACATTTTCACGATAATGGCCGCATCTGGTTTCGTACGACGCTCATTGCGCGCTTAGGTTTTGCCAACAGGGTATGCCGAAATGGCCCAGCAGTTCTGCGGTTTCGCAAACAGGCAACCCGACCACCGCCGAGTAACTGCCATTGAGCCCGGCGACAAACACTGCGCCGAGGCCCTGAATGCCATAGCCACCGGCCTTGTCGCGGGGTTCACCGCTGGCCCAGTAGGCCGCGGCTTCTTCACGACTGATCGGGCGGAACCGCACCAGACTGCGCACCACGCGCGACTCGCAACGCTCGTCGTCGAGCACGGCGATTGCCGTCAGCACTTCATGCTCCTTGCCGGACAACATCATCAGCATGGCGCATGCGTCGGCTTCGTCCACCGGTTTGCCGAGAATTTTACCGTCGAGCACCACAGCGGTATCCGCGCCCAGCACACAATGCTGTTCGGCGGACACGAGCGTGCGTCGCCCGGCCTCGGCTTTGCCGCGCGCCAGACGCTCGACGTAGGCCGAAGGGGATTCGTTGGTAAAAGGGGTTTCATCGATGTCCGCGCTGATGGCGGTGAACGGCACGCCGATCTGCGTGAGCAATTCACGCCGACGCGGCGAACCTGAGGCAAGGTAAAGCGACTTCATCACGACATCTCCCTGTTTAGTGCCCTGCCTCACAAATACTCTTCCCTGTTGGCGGCGTCACCGGTGCGGGCACATGCCTGGTCGACTCAATTGATCTTGTAGCGGCGGCGCAATCCACGCAAAGCGAAACTGACCCACGGCCAGAGCAAAGCACTGACCAGTGCCGGCAATACCAGCGCCAGCGTCGGTTGACGGTTACCGGTCAACGCGCTGAGCCACAGCTGCACGAGCTGGGCGAGGCCGAAGATCACCAGAATCACCAGGCACTGCTGCCACATCGGGAACATGCGCAAGCGCTGCTGCAACGAGAGGACGAGGAAAGTAATCAGCGTCAGGATCAAGGCGTTCTGCCCCAGCAGCGTGCCGTAGAGCACGTCTTCAGCCAGACCCAGACAAAACGCGGTGACCATGCCGACCGTTTGCGGCATGTACAGCGCCCAGAATGTCAGGAGCAGCGCCAGCCACAGCGGGCGGAGGATTTCCATGAATTGCGGCAACGGCGAAACACTGAGCAGCAGGCCGATGGCAAAGGTCAGCCAGACGATCCAGCCGTTACGCGAGGCAGTCGCTCCGACCATTATTCTTGTCTCCCGGTGGTGGCGGGCGCAGTCACCGGCGGTTTCGCCGCTGGCCGTGCAGCCGGCTGAGCGGCCGGAGGTTTACTGGCGGCGGGCGGTTTCGACGCCGCTGGCGGTTTGCTCGCAGCCGGCTTGGCCGGTGTCACAGCGGCAGCGGCCGGTGCGGCGGGCGTTGCTGCTGGAGTCGCCGCAGCGGCGGCAGGTGGCGTGACGGTTTTCGGCACAGTGGCCGGGATCACCGGGCCACCGCCCTGCGCGTCGAGATTTTCCTGGGCTTGCGCGGCGTCATTGGCGCGCTCTTCCGGCGTGCGGGTGTCGCTGAACACCAGCAGCATATAGCGGCTGCGATTCAGGGCTGCCGTCGGCACGGCGCGGACGATGGCGAAGGGCTGACCGGAATCGTGGATCACTTCCTTGACGGTCGCCACCGGGTAACCGGCCGGGAAACGCTGGCCGAGACCCGAACTGACCAGCAGATCGCCTTCTTTGATGTCGGCGGTGTCGGCAACGTGGCGCAATTCCAGACGTTCCGGGTTACCGGTGCCGCTGGCAATCGCACGCAGACCGTTACGGTTCACCTGCACAGGAATGCTGTGAGTGGTGTCGGTCAACAGCAATACACGTGAGGTGTAAGGCATCAACTCGACCACCTGGCCCATCAAGCCGCGCGCATCGAGCACCGGTTGACCGAGCACCACGCCGTCGCGCTCACCTTTATTGATGATGATGCGATGGGTGAAGGGATTGGGATCCATGCCGATCAACTCGGCCACTTCGACCTTTTCGTTGACCAGTGCGGAAGAATTCAGCAACTCGCGCAGCCGAACGTTCTGCTCGGTGAGGGCGGCAAGCTTTTGCATGCGACCCTGCAGCAGCAGGTTTTCGGTCTTGAGTTTTTCATTTTCGGCGACAAGCTCGGTACGGCTGCCGAATTGACTGGCCACGCCTTCCCATAAACGTCCGGGCAGGTCAGTGATCCAGTAGGCATCCATCAGCACCAGCGACATCTGGCTGCGTGCAGGCTTGAGCAGACTGAAGCGGGCATCGACGACCATCAGCGCGACCGACAGCACGGCCAGCACCAACAGGCGCACACCCAACGAAGGGCCTTTGGCGAAAAGCGGTTTAATAAGCCGCTCCTCCCAGGCAAATGTTCTGTTTATTCATACGGCATCAAACCGGCCTGGATGAAGACTGACAGAAGATAAACGCCAACAGGCAGCACTGCAAAGTGCTGCCTGCGCGCGCTCACCCACGTATTGCAACCCAGCACTTATTCGCTGGAGAGCAGATCCATGGTGTGCTTATCCATCATTTCCAATGCACGGCCACCGCCGCGAGCAACACAGGTCAGCGGATCTTCGGCAACGATTACCGGCAGACCGGTTTCCTGCGCCAGCAACTTGTCGAGGTCACGCAGCAACGCGCCACCACCGGTCAGCACCAGGCCACGCTCGGCGATATCGGAAGCCAGTTCCGGCGGCGATTGCTCTAGCGCGCTTTTCACGGCCTGAACGATGGTTGCCAGGGACTCTTGCAGAGCTTCCAGCACTTCGTTGGAGTTCAGGGTGAATGCGCGTGGAACGCCTTCGGCCAGGTTGCGACCGCGAACATCGACTTCGCGAACTTCGCCGCCCGGGTAGGCAGTACCGATTTCCTGTTTGATGCGCTCAGCGGTGGATTCACCGATCAGGCTGCCGTAGTTACGGCGCACGTAGGTGATGATCGCTTCGTCGAAGCGGTCGCCGCCAACGCGTACGGATTCGGCATAGACCACACCGTTCAGGGAGATCAGTGCGATTTCAGTGGTACCACCACCGATATCCACGACCATCGAACCGCGCGCTTCTTCGACCGGCAGGCCGGCACCGATCGCAGCAGCCATTGGCTCTTCGATCAGGAACACTTCACGGGCACCGGCACCGAGGGCCGATTCACGGATGGCGCGACGCTCAACCTGGGTGGATTTGCATGGAACGCAGATCAGCACACGAGGGCTAGGCTGCAGAAAGCTGTTTTCGTGAACTTTGTTAATAAAGTATTGCAGCATCTTTTCGCAGACGCTGAAATCGGCGATCACGCCGTCTTTCATCGGACGAATGGCAGCAATGTTGCCCGGCGTACGACCGAGCATGCGCTTGGCTTCGGTGCCGACAGCGACGACACTTTTCTGATTACCGTGTGTCCGAATAGCCACAACCGATGGCTCATTCAGGACGATACCGCGCTCGCGCACGTAAATAAGGGTGTTGGCAGTGCCCAGGTCAATGGAAAGATCGCTGGAAAACATGCCACGCAGTTTCTTGAACATGGGAAAGGGACCCTAGGCAACGCGTGGGTAAAAAAGTGCGGCAAACTCTAACAACGACAGGGATTTTGGGCAAGGCGCCAATATGTTAAATTGGCCGCTTTTCTGTGCACCAAGCCCCACAATCGCGGCCTTATGACCGTAGAAGTGCGGTAGTGTTCCGAACAATCTAACACACGGACGCCGTGTGTTCTGTTTTCCACTGGAGAATCCCGATGGCGCTAGAACGCTCCGACGTGGAAAAGATTGCTCATCTGGCCTGCCTTGGCCTCAATGATGCTGATCTTCCACACATTACTTCCGCCCTCAACAGCATTCTCGGGCTGGTCGACGAAATGCAGGCTGTTAATACCGACGGAATCGAGCCTCTGGCCCACCCGCTGGAAGCCAGTCAGCGCCTGCGTGCCGACGTCGTGACCGAGAGCAATCACCGCGAGGCCTACCAGTCCATCGCACCAGCGGTCGAAAACGGCCTGTATCTGGTTCCGAAAGTCATCGACTAAAGGGAAAGAGCCTGCAATGCATCAAATGACTCTGGCCGAGATCGCCCGCGGTCTCGCCGATAAAAAGTTTTCCTCCGAAGAGCTGACCAAAGTCCTGCTGGCGCGTATTACCCAGCTCGATCCGCAGCTCAACAGTTTCATCAGCCTCACCGAAGAGCTGGCCCTCGAGCAGGCGAAAGCCGCCGATGCACGCCGCGCCAACGGTGAGAGCGGCGCCCTGCTCGGTGCGCCGATCGCCCACAAAGACTTGTTCTGCACTCAGGGCATTCGCACCAGCTGCGGCTCGAAGATGCTCGACAACTTCAAGGCCCCGTACGACGCCACCGTGGTCGCGAAACTGGCCGCTGCCGGCGCCGTGACCCTGGGCAAGACCAACATGGACGAATTCGCCATGGGTTCGGCCAACGAGTCGAGCTGGTACGGCGCGGTGAAAAACCCGTGGAACCTGGAACACGTACCGGGCGGTTCGTCCGGCGGTTCGGCGGCCGCAGTTGCCGCTCGTCTGTTGCCAGCGGCGACGGCCACCGATACCGGCGGTTCGATTCGTCAGCCAGCAGCGTTCACCAATCTCACCGGCCTGAAACCGACGTACGGTCGCGTTTCGCGCTGGGGCATGATCGCTTACGCCTCCAGTCTCGATCAGGGCGGCCCGTTGGCGCGCACGGCCGAAGACTGCGCAATTTTGTTGCAAGGTATGGCTGGCTTCGATCAGAACGACTCCACCAGCATCGACGAGCCGGTTCCGGATTACTCCGCAAGCCTGGGCGATTCGCTGCAAGGCCTGCGCATCGGCGTGCCGAAGGAATACTTCAGCGCCGGTCTCGACCCGCGCATCGCTGAGCTGATCCAGAACAGCATTAAAGAGCTGCAGAAGCTCGGTGCCGTGATCAAGGAAATCAGCCTGCCGAACATGCAGCACGCGATTCCGGCGTACTACGTGATCGCGCCGGCAGAGGCCTCCTCGAACCTGTCGCGTTTCGACGGCGTGCGTTTCGGTCATCGCTGCGAACAACCGAAAGACCTGATCGACCTTTACAAGCGCTCGCGTGGCGAAGGCTTCGGCCCGGAAGTCCAGCGCCGGATCATGGTCGGTGCCTATGCGCTGTCCGCCGGTTACTACGACGCCTACTACCTGAAAGCGCAGAAGATCCGTCGTCTGGTGAAGAACGACTTCATGGCTGCCTTTAATGAAGTCGACATCATCCTCGGCCCAACCACGCCGAACCCGGCCTGGAAGCTTGGCGCGAAGAACAGCGACCCGGTCGCTGCTTATCTGGAAGACGTCTACACAATCACCGCCAACCTCGCGGGCCTGCCGGGCCTGTCGATGCCGGCCGGTTTTGTCGACGGTCTGCCGGTGGGCGTGCAGTTGCTTGCGCCGTATTTCCAGGAAGGCCGTTTGCTCAATGTTGCGCACCAGTATCAGCTCAACACTGACTGGCACACCCGCACCCCAACCGGCTTCTGAGGAGACACACATGCAATGGGAAGTCGTGATCGGGCTGGAGATTCACACTCAGCTCACCACCCGGTCGAAAATCTTTTCCGGTAGTTCCACCACATTCGGTTCCGAGCCGAACACCCAGGCCAGCCTGATCGACCTGGGCATGCCCGGCGTTCTTCCGGTGCTGAACCAGGAAGCGGTGCGCATGGCGGTGATGTTCGGTCTGGCGATTGACGCCGAGATCGGTCAGCACAACGTGTTCGCCCGTAAAAACTACTTCTACCCGGATCTGCCGAAGGGCTACCAGATCAGCCAGATGGAATTGCCGATCGTTGGCAAGGGCCACCTGGACATCGCGCTGGAAGACGGCACCGTCAAACGTGTCGGCATCACCCGCGCGCACCTGGAAGAAGACGCCGGCAAGAGCCTGCACGAAGAGTTCAACGGTGCCACCGGCATCGACCTGAACCGCGCCGGCACGCCGCTGCTGGAAATCGTTTCCGAGCCGGACATGCGCAGCGCCAAGGAAGCCGTGGCTTACGTCAAGGCGATCCACGCGCTGGTGCGTTATCTGGGCATCTGCGACGGCAACATGGCCGAAGGCTCGCTGCGTTGCGACTGCAACGTGTCGATCCGTCCGAAAGGTCAGGTTGAGTTCGGCACGCGTTGCGAGATCAAGAACGTCAACTCGTTCCGTTTCATCGAGAAGGCGATCAACTCCGAGATCCAGCGTCAGATCGAGCTGATCGAAGACGGCGGCAAAGTGATCCAGCAGACCCGTCTGTACGATCCGAACAAGGACGAGACCCGTCCGATGCGTTCGAAAGAGGAAGCCAACGACTACCGTTACTTCCCCGATCCGGATCTGCTGCCGGTGGTCATCGAAGAGTCGTTCCTCGGCGAGGTGCGCGCCACCCTGCCGGAACTGCCTCCGCAGAAACGCGAGCGCTTCCAAGAGCAATTCGGTCTGTCGGTCTACGACGCCAGCGTGCTGGCCACCAGCCGCGAGCAAGCCGATTACTTCGAGAAAGTCGCGAGCATCGGCGGCGACGCCAAACTGGCGGCGAACTGGGTGATGGTCGAGTTGGGCAGCCTGCTCAACAAGCAAGGCCTGGACATCGACGAGTCGCCGGTGTCGGCGGAACTGTTGGGCGGCATGCTGCTGCGCATCAAGGACAACACCATCTCCGGCAAGATCGCCAAGGTGGTGTTTGAAGCGATGGCCAACGGTGAAGGCAGCGCAGACGAGATCATCGAAAAACGCGGCCTGAAACAAGTGACCGACAGCGGCGCGATCTCGGCGGTGCTCGACGAAATGCTTGCGGCCAACGCCGAGCAAGTTGAACAGTATCGTGCGGCGGATGAAGCCAAACGCGGCAAGATGTTCGGCTTCTTTGTCGGCCAGGCGATGAAAGCGTCGAAAGGCAAAGCCAACCCGCAGCAAGTGAACGAACTGCTGAAAAGCAAGCTCGAAGGCTGATGCAAATGGAGCCAGACTCAAAGCCTGGCTCCATCTCCTGTGGGAGTGATCTGTGGCGAGGGGATTTATCCCCGTTGGGCTGCGAAGCGGCCCCAAATGCCGAGCTTGATTTACACCAGATAAACCGAGCTCTCAGATTTTGGGACTGCTGCGCAGTCCAACGGGGATAAATCCCCTCGCCACAAAAGCTCACCCTGCACTAGTTTCGGGAAACCTTTGAATGAAGCGTTTGTTCATCAGCTGCGCCCTGCTCTCTTTGCTGGCCGGTTGTGCCAGTACCGACACCATCGACCCGCACGGTTACGACCAGACCGGCGTCGCTTCTTATTACGGTGCCAAGCACCACGGTAAACGCACCGCCAGTGGCGAAGCGTTCAACCAGAATTCCCTGACCGCCGCCCACCGCCAGCTACCCTTTGGCACGCGGGTGAAGGTCACCAACCTGAAAAACGATGAGTCCGTTGTGGTGCGCATTAACGATCGTGGCCCGCATACGCGTGGACGCCTGATTGATGTTTCACGCGAAGCCGCCAAACAACTCGGTATGCTCAGCAGCGGTACCGCGCGGGTTCGCGTGCAGGCCCTCGACTGATGGAGCGCTGACCATTTTCGGACTGACCGATTTACCGCTGATCAGCGTGATCGAATTGCTCGCCGGCCTGTGCCTGCTGATCTTTGGCGCCGAACTGATGGTGCGCGCGGCGGTGCGTCTGGCCGAGCGTCTGCATGTGCGTCCACTGATCATCGGCCTGACCATTGTTGCGCTCGGCAGCAGTGCGCCGCAGATGGCCGTCAGCGTGCAAGCCGCGCTGGGGCACAACCCCGACATCGCCGTCAGCAGTGTGGTCGGCAGCAGCATCTTCAACATCCTTGTAACTCTTGGCCTGTCGGCGCTGATCATTCCGCTGCGCGTGTCGCGGCAACTGGTGCGTCTCGACATTCCGCTGATGATCGGCGCCAGTCTGCTGGTGTTCGTGTTGGCGTGGAACGAGGAAATCAGCCGCTTCGACGGCATTCTCTTGCTCGGCGCTTTGGCGTTGTATCTCGGCTTGCTGTTGCGTCAGTCACGACACTCGGCGCGACCGCATTCCGCGCAACCCGACGCGGTAAAAACCTCATGGCTTGCCAGCGTTTTGATGATCATCGTCGGGCTGGCGATGCTGGTATTCGCCGGGCATCTGCTGCTCGGCGCCGCTGTGGTGGTGGCGACGGATCTGGGCTTCTCGGAACGGGTGATCGGTTTGACCGTGGTCGCTGTCGGCACGTCGCTGCCGGAACTGGCGACCTCGCTGATCGCCGCCCTGCGCGGGCAACGCGACATCGCTGTGGGCAACGTGATCGGCGCCAATCTGTTCAACCTGCTCGGCGTGCTCGGCCTCACCGCTTTGATCGCGCCGACACCATTGTCGGTATCGCCGAACGCACTGGATTTCGATCTGCCGGTGATGCTCGGCGTCGCCGCGCTGTGCCTGCCGGTGTTCTATTCCGGCTACCGCGTGACCCGCGCCGAAGGTTTGTTGCTGCTCGGTTTGTATCTGGTCTACGGGCTGCACGTGGTGTCGTTCACCACCGGCATGCCGCTGGCCGGCAAACTGGAGCGGCTGATGCTGTTTTACGTTCTGCCGCCGCTGCTGGGGTATTTGTTGTTTACGTCCATCCGCGCCTGGCGCCGCCAACACCACAAGAGTGATATGCCATGACCGAATCGAAGAAGTCCGGGGTAGAAGTTCGCCGCCAGGTAATGGGCGATGCGTTTGTCGATCGCGCGTTGGGCAACGCCACCGAGTTCACCCAGCCGCTGCAGGATTTCGTTAATGAACATGCCTGGGGCGGCGTGTGGAATCGCGAAGGTTTGCCGCTGAAGACGCGCAGCTTGATTACCCTGGCCGCGCTGACGGCGCTGAAGTGTCCGCAAGAGTTGAAGGGGCATGTGCGTGGGGCGCTGAACAACGGCTGCACGGTGGACGAGATTCGTGAGGCGCTGCTGCATTGCGCGGTGTATGCCGGCGTGCCGGCGGCGATAGATGCGTTTCGCGCGGCGCAGGAAGTGATCGATACCTACCAGAAAAGCTAAAAGATCGCAGCCTTCGGCAGCTCCTACAGGAACGCATGCCCATGTAGGAGCTGCCGCAGGCTGCGATCTTTTGATGTTGCCCTTTAGATCCACCCACCCCACTGCAAAACGAAGATCCCGACATTGGTGGTAATCGCCGCCATCAACGTGGTCAGCACAATAATCGCCGCCGCCAACTCATGATTGCCTTGCGCCGCCCGCGCCATGACAAAACTCGCTGCCGCCGTCGGGCTGCCAAAGTACAGAAACAGAATCCCCAACTCCGCCCCACGAAAGCCGCACAACCACGCCCCGAGCGTCGCCAGCACCGGCAAACCGATCATCTTCACCAGACTCGAACTGAGCGCCATGTTGCCGCTCTTGCGCAACGCCGCCAGCGATAGCGTGCCGCCGATGCAGATCAGCGCCAGCGGCAACGTGGTCTGCGCCAGATACTGACCGGAAGTCTCCAGCCACCCCGGCAAACCGATCTTGAAATAAGCAAACGGCGCCGCCGCTATCACGCTGATGATCAGCGGATTGCTGAACACGCTTTTGCAGATGCTCCACGGATCGGACTTGATCACCGGGCTGTACACCGCCAGCACAATCGTCGATAGCGTGTTGTAAAACAGGATCACCAACGCCGCGAGAATCGCCCCGAGGGAGATGCCGTAATCGCCGTACATGCTCGCCGCCAGCGCCAGACCGATCACGCCGTTATTACCGCGAAACGCACCCTGGGTGTAGATGCCGCGATCTTCACGCGGGCACTTGAAAATCGCCCAGCCCCAGGCGATGGCAAAACAGACGAGCGTGGCGACGGAGAAGTAGATCAGCAGCGCTGGTTGCAACGCGGCGTGCAGGTCGGCGTGCAGAATGCCGAGGAACAACAGCGCCGGCATGGTCACGTTGAACACCAGCGCGGAGGCGGTGTGGATGAAGTTGTCGTTGATCCAGTCGATGCGCTTGAGCAACACACCAAGAAACAGCATGGCAAACACCGGCGCGGTGATGTTCAGGGTTTCGAGGAAAATTGCCAGCATGCCGAGGGAGCCTTGGGTGAGCGTCGTTAGGTGGCAATGATAAAGCAAAAGCCCCTCACCCTAGCCCTCTCCCGGAGGGAGAGGGGACTGACCGGGGGATATTCAAAAAATCCGCCGACCTGAAATGACTTCGTTGAATCCATAATCAACTCGGTATTTCAGGTCGATGTATTGCGCAAGACAACTCGGTCGGCCCCCTCTCCCTCCGGGAGAGGGCTGGGGTGAGGGTAGCTTTTGCCCTACCCCAAAACCATCAGGTAATCGGCGCCGGGTTAAACAACGTAATGTCGTTATGCAGCTTGTGCTTCTCCGCCCACGTCTGCTGCTTGCCGCTCGCAACATCCAGATAGTAGTGAAACAACTCCCAACCCAATTCCTCAATCGTCGCCCGCCCGGTGGCAATCCGCCCGGCGTCGATATCAATCAGATCCGGCCAACGCTGCGCCAGCTCGGTGCGCGTCGACACTTTCACCACCGGCGCCATCGCCAAACCGTACGGCGTACCCCGCCCGGTGGTGAACACATGCAAATTCATCCCGGCCGCCAACTGCAGCGTCCCGCAGACAAAATCACTCGCCGGCGTCGCGCAGAAAATCAGCCCCTTCTGCTTGAAACGCTCGCCCGGGCCAAGCACGCCATTGATCGCGCTGCTGCCGGATTTGACGATCGAACCCAGCGACTTCTCGACGATGTTCGACAACCCGCCCTTCTTGTTGCCCGGCGTGGTGTTGGCGCTGCGATCCGCCTCGCCCTTGGCCAGGTAACGGTCGTACCAGTCCATCTCGCGCACCAGTTCCTCGGCGACGGTCTTGGTCTCGGCACGCGAAGTCAGCAGGTAAATCGCATCGCGCACTTCGGTGACTTCGGAAAACATCACCGTGGCTCCCGCGCGCAACAGCAAGTCCGAGGCATAGCCCAGCGCCGGGTTGGCGGTGATCCCGGAGAACGCATCGCTGCCGCCGCACTGCATGCCGAGGATCAGCTCGGACGCCGGCACGGTTTCGCGGCGGCGCTGGTCGAGTTTCTTCAAACGGACTTCAGCCAGTTGCATGATCTGCTCGATCATCTCGGTGAAACCGTGACTGGAATCCTGCAAGCGATACAGCCACGGATCGCTGAGATCGACCGACGCATCGTCCTCGTGCATCACCTGCCCGGCCTGCAATTTCTCGCAGCCCAGACTGATCACCAACGCCTCGCCGCCGAGGTTCGGGTTGCGCGCCAGATTGCGCACGGTGCGAATCGGGATGTAGGCGTCGGTGGCGGTGATCGCCACGCCGCAGCCGTAACTGTGGGTCAGCGCCACCACGTCATCGACGTGCGGATACTTCGGCAGCAGCTCATCCTTGATGCGTTTCACCGCGTGATCGAGCACGCCGGTGACGCACTGCACGGTCGTAGTAATGCCGAGAATATTGCGCGTGCCGACGGTGCCGTCAGCATTGCGATAACCTTCGAAGGTGAAGCCTTCCAGCGGTGCCTGCGCGTCCGGCACGTCGGTGGACAGCGGCAAGCTGTCCAGTGGCGGCGCGGTCGGCATACGCAGTTGATCTTCCTTGACCCAACTGCCCCGGCGGATCGGCTGCAACGCGTAGCCAATGACCTGACCGTAGCGAATCACCTGACCGCCCTCGGCAATGTCTTCCAGAGTGATCTTGTGGCTCTGCGGCACGAATTCCACGGTCACCAGACCATCGGCAAATTCAGTGCCGGCCGGTGCGCCCTGGTCATTGACCACGACCACCACATTGTCCCGCTCGTGCAGGCGGATGTGGCGCGGCGAGTCGGAATGTTCAATCAACTGCATGACGCCGCTCCTCAGGAATGCGCTTGAGACAATTTACCGCTGGCTTCAACACCGCCGTTGGTTGGCGGCTCTTTGAGTACCACACGTTTGATCGGGCCAACGATGACCAGATAGCTGAACACCGCCACCAGTGCGTTGGCACCGACGAACACCAGCGCCCATTTGAACGAACCGGTGGAGCTGATGATGTAGCCAATCACGATCGGTGTGGTAATCGAAGCAATGTTGCCGAAGGTGTTGAACAGGCCGCCGCTCAGACCGGCAATCTGTTTTGGTGAGGTGTCGGAGACCACCGCCCAACCCAGTGCGCCAACGCCTTTGCCGAAGAAGGCCAGGGCCATGAAGCCGACGACCATCCATTCCACATCAACATAGTTGCAGGCGACGATGCTGCTGGACACCAGCAAACCAGCGATGATCGGTGCTTTACGGGCGAAGGTCAGCGAGTGGCCCTTGCGCAGCAGGTAATCAGAAATCACCCCGCCAAGCACGCCGCCAATGAAGCCGCAGATCGCCGGCAACGAAGCGATGAAACCGGCCTTGAGAATGGTCATGCCACGCTCTTGCACCAGGTACACCGGGAACCAGGTCAGGAAGAAATAGGTGATGCCGTTGATGCAGTATTGACCCAGATACACGCCGAGCATCATGCGATTGGTCAGCAACTGACGGATGTAATCCCATTTCGGGCCGTCGGACTTTTTGCCCGTCTGATCCATGTCGACCATGCCGCCGTTTTCAGCGATGTGCTTGAACTCGGCTTCGTTGATGCGCGGGTGCTCACGCGGGCTGTAGATCACTTTCAGCCAGACCAGCGAGAACACAATCCCGAGAATACCCATGACGATAAACACGTGTTCCCAACCGAAGGAGTACACGATCCAGCCCATCAGCGGCGCGAACAACACGGTGGCAAAATATTGTGCCGAGTTGAAGATCGCCGACGCGGTACCGCGCTCAGCGGTCGGGAACCACGCCGCTACGATGCGTGCGTTGCCCGGGAAAGATGGCGCTTCAGCCAGACCAACGAGGAAGCGCAGCATAAACAACGCAACGATCGCCGTGGACATGCCGAATTCACCGACAAAGCCTTGCAGCACGGTGAACAGCGACCAGGTGAAAATGCTCAGGGCGTAAACTTTTTTCGAGCCGAAACGATCGAGCAGCCAGCCACCGGGAATTTGCCCGGCCACGTAGGCCCAACCGAATGCAGAGAAGATGTAGCCGAGGGTGACTGCGTCGATGCCCAGATCTTTTTGCAGGCTGGAGCCGGCAATTGCGATCGTGGCACGGTCGGCGTAGTTGATCGTGGTCACGAGGAACAGCATGAGCAAGATCAAATAGCGGACGTGAGTCGGCTTGGACGATTGCATGTAGATGTACTCCCACTGATTATTTTTATGCGCGGGTGAATCTTCTTTGGCGTTGCTTTTATTCCCTGTAGGAGCTGCCGAAGGCTGCGATCTTTTGATCTTGTTTTTAAGATCAGGATCAAAAGATCGCAGCCTGCGGCAGCTCCTACAGGGATTGCGGTGTCAGGGTCGACACCGCGTGCTGCATTCAGGAGCCGATGTAGCTGGTTTTCACCACGGTGTAGAACTCCTGGGCATAGCGGCCTTGCTCACGTGAGCCATAGGATGAACCTTTACGGCCACCGAACGGAACGTGGTAATCGACGCCGGCGGTCGGCAAGTTGACCATCACCATCCCGGCCTGCGAGTGACGTTTGAAGTGGTTGGCGTACTTCAGCGACGTCGTCGCGATACCCGCCGACAGACCGAACTCGGTGTCGTTGGCCATCGCCAGCGCCGCGTCGTAATCCGCCACGCGAACAATGTTGGCCACCGGGCCGAAGATTTCTTCACGGCTGATGCGCATCGACGCTTCGCTGTCGGCAAACAGCGTTGGCGCAAGAAAGTAGCCTTCGGTGTCACACGTCACCAGACCACCGCCGCTGACCAGACGCGCACCTTCGGACTGACCGATGTCGATGTACTTCATGTCCTGTTCAAGCTGTGCTTGCGAAACCACTGGACCGATGTCGGTGCCGGATTTCAGCGCGTGACCGACTTTGATCGACTTCATGCGCTCGGCCATCGCTTCGACAAATTTGTCGTGAATCCCGGCGGTGACGATCAAGCGGCTCGACGCGGTGCAACGCTGACCGGTGGAGTAAAACGCGCTTTGTACCGACAGCTCGACCGCTTGCTTAAGGTCGGCGTCGTCGAGAATGATCTGCGGGTTTTTGCCGCCCATTTCCAGCTGCACTTTCGCCTGGCGCGACACGCAGTTAACAGCGATCTGACGACCCACGCCCACCGAACCGGTAAAGCTGATGCCGTCGACTTTCGGGCTCTGCACCAGCGCGTCGCCAACCACTCGACCGCTGCCCATCACCAGGTTGAACACGCCGGCCGGGAAGCCCGCGCGGGAGATGATTTCGGCCAGTGCCCAAGCGCAACCCGGCACCAGATCGGCCGGTTTCAGCACCACGCAGTTGCCGTAGGCCAGCGCCGGAGCAATCTTCCACGCCGGAATCGCGATCGGGAAGTTCCACGGGGTGATCAGACCGACCACACCCAGCGCTTCGCGGGTGACTTCGACGTTGACGCCCGGGCGCACCGACGGCACGTAGTCGCCAGACAGACGCAGGCATTCACCGGCGAAAAATTTGAAAATGTTGCCGGCGCGCGTTACTTCGCCGATGGCTTCGGGCAGGGTCTTGCCCTCTTCCCGCGCCAGCAAGGTGCCGAGTTCTTCGCGACGAGCGAGGATTTCCGTGCCGACTTTATCCAGCGAATCGTGACGGGCCTGAATGCCCGATGTCGACCAGTTCGGGAACGCAGCGCGCGCCGCGTCGATGGCGGCATGAACCTGAGTCAGATCAGCCTTGGCGTAGTCGCCGATGGTGTCGCTCAACTCGGACGGGTTGATGTTGGCCGAGTAATCGGCACCGGCAACCCATTCACCGTTGATGTAATTGTCGTAACGCTTGGAATCAGTCACAGCCTTTTCTCCTCTCGACGCAAAAGCCGCTGATTGCTCAGCGGCCTCGGTTTGTTCGGGGGTTATTGCGCACCTTGCTTGTCGATCAGCGCGGCGAGCATTTCGTACTCTTCGCCGGTCAGGTCGGTCAGCGGTGCGCGCACCGGGCCGGCGTCATAGCCAGCGATTTTGGCGCCGGCCTTGACGATGCTCACGGCGTAACCGGCTTTGCGGTTGCGGATGTCGAGGTACGGCAGGAAGAAGTCGTCGATGATCTTGCCGACGGTGGCGTGATCTTCGCGAGCGATCGCGTGGTAGAAATCCATCGCGGTTTTCGGAATGAAGTTGAACACCGCCGAGGAGTAAACCGGCACGCCCAGCGCCTTGTAGGCAGCGGCGTAGACTTCGGCGGTCGGCAAGCCACCGAGGTAGCTGAAGCGATCACCGAGGCGGCGACGGATCGACACCATCAACTCGATATCGCCCAGACCGTCCTTGTAACCGATCAGGTTCGGGCAGCGCTCGGCCAGACGTTCCAGCAGCGGCGCGTTGAGGCGGCAAACGTTGCGGTTGTAGACGACCACGCCGATGTTGACCGATTTGCACACGGCTTCAACGTGAGCGGCAACGCCGTCCTGACTGGCTTCGGTCAGGTAGTGCGGCAGCAACAGCAAGCCTTTGGCGCCCAGACGCTCGGCTTCCTGTGCGTATTCGATGGCCTGACGGGTCGAACCGCCGACACCGGCGAGAATCGGCACGCTGGTTTCGCAAGTGTCGACGGCAGTCTTGATGATTTCCGAATATTCGCTGGCGGCCAGGGAGAAGAATTCACCGGTGCCGCCCGCTGCGAACAGAGCCGAAGCGCCGTACGGGGCCAGCCATTCCAGACGCTTGATATAGCCCGCACGGTTGAAATCACCCTGCGCGTTGAAATCGGTAACCGGGAAGGACAGCAGGCCGGCAGAGAGGATGGACTTCAGTTCTTGTGGATTCATTATTCGAACACCCTGGGTAGCAATATTGTTGTGATTGTCACGTTCAGCCTTCGCCGAAGTTGTAGGTCATCGTACAACTTAAAAGATAACCGTCAACTGCATTTCATCGTTGCGGGTGGTTTTTGTCCGACAAAATTGTTTCTTCAGCTATTCGATGGCGCTGTAGAGCCTTCGCCCGACCTGAGTGGAAGGCTTGTTCAGTGGGCGTTTTGAGGGATGTTGTCCTAGGACTGAAAATCAAGCAGCCCGGATTGACCCCATCGCGAGCAGGCTCACTCCCACAGTGGAACGCATTTCAAGGTAGGAGTGAGCCTGCTCGCGATGGCGATTTCAGGACGATGGAAAGCACCGGAAATGGATAACCGTTCGTCGAAACTGGTAATTCTTACAGGTGCCCGGCTTCTGCCACTCCTGCCCTAATGCCGTCAGGAGAGAACAAACCGACTCCGAAACGCAGACTCATGGCTGCTTCAATGGTTTGATTGGCTAAACAAAAGGATTTTGAATCATGAATTTTCAAGACAACGCACTCGCTGCCCCCGTGCTCCGGGAGGCGCTGATTGTGGGCAGTGACACCGTTCTTTATGTCCACAATCTGAACGACCCGGCCCACGGCGACGTCGAGCCTTATGTAAATGCTGCGGCGGGAGATGTGATCGAATTTACGGTCACCACTTCGGCAGGCCGGCTATGGCGAGACATACTTGTAGTAACGCCCTCTCTCGACCCTTTCGTATTCCAGATCCCTAAATCAGTGTTTGGAGAAAAACCTGATCCCGGCGCCACTGCCGATCTCGTTTATACGGTGACGCGCGAAAAAATTGTCTACAAATCCGCTGTACTTAGTGTTTACGTCAAATACTAAGCAACCGTCACCCCTGCGCCTGCGCCTCTTCATGCGCCTGGCGCAGCCTCTCGCGACTATTCGTCAGATGCAGTCGCATCGCCGCCCGCGCCGCATCGGAATCCTGCCGCGCAATCGCCTGATAAATCTCTTCATGCTCGCGGCTGACGCGATTCATGTAGTGCTGCTGATCGTCATGGGCCAGACGCGCTGAATTCAGCCGCGTGCGCGGAATGATGCTGGTGCCGAGGTGGGTCATGATGTCGGTGAAGTAGCGGTTGCCGGTCGACAGCGCGATTTCCAAGTGGAAGGCGAAATCGGACGCGACGGCATCGCTGGCGTGGGCGACGCTGTCGTTCAGTGCATCGAGGGCGGCGCGCATGGTTACCAGTTGCTCGGGGCTGCGGCGTTGCGCGGCGAGGCCGGCGGACTCGACTTCGAGGCTGATGCGCAATTCGAGAATCGCCAATACGTCACGCAAGGTGACGACGGTGGCCGGATCGATGCGAAAGCCGCTCGGGCTCGGTGTGTCGAGGACAAACGTGCCGATGCCGTGGCGGGTTTCCACTTGCCCGGCGGCTTGCAGACGGGAGATCGCCTCGCGCACCACGGTGCGGCTGACGCCGTGCTCCTGCATGATCGCCGATTCAGTGGGGAGCTTATCGCCCCGTTTGAGCAGGCCGTCACGGATCTGCTCGGTCAGCACCGTCACCAGTTCCTGTGCCAGGCTGCGGCGCTTGCGCGGGAAGCGTGGGGTGTCGATCAGGTTTTCCATGGTCTGCATTTTGTCTCGAAAATTCGGCTTGAGGCCATCATAGCTCAAGCGGGTTGTACGATCACTGTCAACGCGACCTCCTTGTAGGAGCTGCCGAAGGCTGCGATCTTTTGATTTTATGGATCAAGATCAAAAGATCGCAGCCTCCGGCAGCTCCTACAAGGGCTCCGGGGGTCAGGCGGTTACGGGTTGCTCGACGAGATGGCCGCTGTCGATGCGTACATGTCTAGGGTGGAAGCGTTTCAAACTGCTGCGGTGTCCGACGCTGACGATGCTCAACCCCGGCAACTGATCGATCAACGCCTGATACAACGTCGCCTCATCCTCTTCATCCATCGCCGATGTGGCTTCGTCCATGTACAGCCAATGCGGTGCGTAAAGCAGCGCGCGGGCGAAGGCCAGTCGTTGCTGCTCACCCGGCGACAGCATGCGCTGCCAGTGATTGGCTTCGTCCAGTCGCGCCACCAGATGTGGCAAGCGGCAGGTTTCCAGCACCTCGGCATAACGCTCAGGCGCGTAGGTCTCGCTCGGTTGTGGATAACTCAATGCTTCGCGCAAGGTGCCGATTGGCAGATACGGTTTTTGTGGCAAGAACAGGTAACGCGCCGCCGGCAGACGAATGTTGCCGTGCCCCGCTGGCCACAAATGCCCCATCGCCCGCAGCAGTGTCGATTTACCACTGCCGGAACGCCCGCTGAGCATCACTCGATCACCCGGTTCAACGGTCATGTCGGCGCTGGTCAGCAGATGACGACCGTCGGCCAGATCCAGACCGAGGTTGTGCACCTTCAATTCGCTGCCCTGATTCTGCACATCGATCGCAGGCTTGCGCTCTTCGTTATCGGTCATCGCCTGACGGAAACTCAGCAGACGATCACACGTGGCGCGCCACGACGCGAGGCTCTGATAGGCACTGATGAACCAGCTGAAACTCTCTTGAACGTTGCCGAACGCCGAGCTGATCTGCATCAGCTCACCGAGCTCGATCTTGCCGGCAAGGTAACGCGGCGAAGCGACAATAAACGGGAAAATAATCGCCGCCTGGCTGTAACCGGCGGTGAAAAAGGTCAGGCGCTTGGACACTTTCATGATGTCCCAGAAGTTATGCCAGACATTGCCGAAGCGCCCGCTCAAGCGACGATTTTCATTCGGTTCGCCGTTGTACAACGCGATGCTTTCAGCATTCTCACGAATCCGCACCATGGAAAAACGCAGGTCGGCTTCGAAGCGTTGTTGTTGGTTGTTCAGGCCGATCAAGCGACGCCCGATCAAATGCGTCAGCCAACTGCCGACGATCGCGTAAACCAGCACGCACCAGAACATGTAGCCGGGAATGGTCACGCCATAGACTTCGATACTGCCCGACACGCCCCACAAAATAATAGAAAAAGACACCAAACTGACAATATTACGCAGCAGGCCGATACCCAGCTCGAGGGTGTTGGAAGTGAAGTTATTGAGGTCTTCGGAAATCCGCTGATCCGGGTTATCGGTATAACCGCCCTGCTCCAGCTGGTAGTAATTCTTGTCGGAAAGCCAACGTGAAAAATGCTTCTCGGTGAGCCACGCCCGCCAGCGAATCGTCAGCATCTGCGTCAGATACAGCCGATACACCGCGCCGATAATCGCCACGGCGGCAATGCCGCAGAAGTACAGAATCAACTGCCAAAACGCTGCCTCGTCTTTCTTTTGCAGCGCGTTGTAAAAGTCTTTGTACCAGGTGTTGAACCACACCGAGATGCCCACGCTAAGCAGCGAGAGCGCGATCACGGCAATCAACAGCGTCCAGGCCTTGCCCTTCTCTTCACTGCGCCAATACGGCGTGATGATCGCCCACACCTTGCGAAAAAACTGCCCGCGCACAGCATCGTTGACCGCGGAATATTCAGCGTTCTGATTCATGGAAAAGGCTCGATATAGAAAAGAACAGACACGCTCCGATCATAGTAGATCGGGGCGGTTTATCGCGAGGGTGGGACAGGCTCATTCAGGGATTGTTCAGATTCAGAGGAGTTTCGGCCAGGCAAACAGAGCACATACCGCTCGTCACGACTGTCAGAGTTGACAGTAGAAGGCAAAATTCAGCTGTGATCGACTGCGTTGACCTCTTGCGCTGCGCAGAGCCAACCTGAACGTCAAAGGGAATTCATCATGGTAGACACTCGAGACCCGATCCAGGCTCCCACATGTGAACACATCAAAAACGGAATACTGAAACTTAGCGCAATAGAAGGGCCGTTTTTTTACTTCAAGGTGTTTTCCGAATACCCGAACACATCGCTCAGATCCTTTTGGATTAACTACGCTACCCCATCAAAATCCGATCAGGCCCCCGAACAAATCTCGCCGCTATTGGACGCTGATGTGAAGTGGCGGAAAGAGGACATGGAGCCCTATTTAGGCAGATCAATGTACGTCCAATATGACGTTTTTCTGAATGACGGCAGTGGCAGACACTTCTCTTCGCCTAAAACCACCTTTCTAGTCGAACAGTGACGACAAGGGAGCAACCTGCGAAGCCGGGTTGCTCCCTTGTGAAGTCGAGCCGGTGAAATCAGACTTCAGCGACGAACCGGGCGCTTCTGCAGTTTGCGCTGCAGGGTGCGGCGGTGCATGCCCAGGGCGCGGGCAGTGGCGGAGATGTTGCCTTCGTGTTCGGTGAGCACGCGCTGGATGTGTTCCCACTGCAGGCGGTCAACCGACATCGGGTTTTCCGGCACCAGACTGTCGAGGTCGGCGTGCTCGGAGAGCAGCGCGGCCAATACGTCGTCGGCGTCGGCCGGTTTGCACAGGTAGTTGCAGGCGCCGCGCTTGATCGCTTCGACCGCGGTGGCAATGCTCGAATAACCGGTGAGGATCACCACGCGCATTTCCGGATCCAGCTCCAGCAGCTTGGGCAGCAGCACCAGACCGGAGTCGCCGTCCATTTTCAGGTCGAGCGCGGCGTAGTCCGGCAGATCGGCCTGGGCGATGGTCAGGCCTTCTTCGGCGGAACCGGCGGTGCTGACGCGAAAGCCACGACGGGCCATGGCGCGGGCCATGACGCGGGTGAATGTTGCGTCGTCATCGACCAGCAGCAAATGCGGCAGTTCTTCGCCTTCGACTTGGATTTCGTCACTCATGTTGGTCTCCTCGGGCGCCGTGAGGCAGGCGCAGCTCGGTGAGCGTGCCGCCTTCCTCATGACTATAGAGTTTCACTGAGCCGCCGGCGCGTGTCACGCTGGCCTTGCTCAAAAACAGGCCCAGGCCGAAACCTTTGCCCTTGGTGGTAAAAAACGGTTTGCCGATCTGCTCGGCGATGGCCAGCGGCACACCGGCGCCGTGATCACGAATGCTGATGGTGACGTCTTCGGCATCCCAATCCAGGGTTACCTGAAGGTTTTCCGGGCAGGCGTCGGCGGCGTTGTTCAGCAGATTGAGCAGCGCCTGGGTCAGATCCGGCGGCGGCGCCATGCGCGGCACCGTGCCTTGGCCGAGACGATGGAAACGGTAACTTGCCTCGGGACGCATCAGGTGCCAGCGATTAAGCGCCTCATCGAGCCAGTCGGTGACGTCCTGCATATCGATCGCCAGACGACGATTGGCTTCGGCGGCGCGCACCAGTTGCTGCAGGGTTTCCTTGCAGAGTTTGACCTGATCTTGCAGCACTTTCAGATCGTCCTGCAGCAGCGGATCGGGGTGATCCTGCTGCATCTCTTTGAGCAAAACACTCATGGTCGCCAGCGGCGTGCCGAGCTCATGGGCAGCGCCAGCGGCTTGAGTGGCGACGGCGAGCAACTGTTGATCACGCAGACCTTCTTCACGGCGAATCGCCCGCAACTCTTCCTGACGACGCAGCTCTTCGGCCATGCGCGCAGCGAAGAAGGTGATGACGGCGGCAGCGAGCGCGAAGCTCAGCCACATGCCGTAGACCTGCAGATTCTCGCGGGCGATCGGCAGAGTTTCCAGCGGATAGAACCGCGTCAGCATCACCGTGTACAGGGCCAGCGCGATGCCCGACAGCACCACCGAATAGCGCCATGGCAGCGTCACCGCAGCGATGGTCAGCGGCACCAGATAATAGGAAACGAACGGGTTGGTCGAACCGCCGGAGAAATACAGCAGCGCACTGTGGATCACCAGATCACAGGCCAGTTGCAGCGCGTATTCAAGCTCGGTCACCGGCCACGAGGTGCGCAGGCGCACGGCGGTGAACACGCAAAGTAGCGTCGAGCAGCCGAGGGTCATCGCCAGTTGCACCCACGGCAACGGCAACAGTTGCAGCCAATAAGCCAGGCCTACGGAGCCAGCCTGCGCGGCGAGCACCAAGGTGCGGATGAACGTCAACCGCCAGAGGTTCTGGCGAGTGGCGGAAGTCAGTTGTACGGGGGCGAGCATGAGCTCTCCTGATGAGCGCTCCAGGCGGATCGCACGGAGTATAACCAAGCCACGGGCTTGAGAGGCGAAAGTGCGGCAAACGACCACATGGCGACGATGGAGAATTCATCTGAGTTGAAGAAAATTCCAGGGGCTATCGGAGATCAATTGTGGCGAGGGGATTTATCCCCGCTGGGTGGCGAAGCCGCCCCAAATCATGCGACCTCATTCAACCAGACATACCGCATCAGCCTGATTTGCGACTGCTGCGCAGCCGAACGGGGATAAATCCCCTCGCCACAAAAGCTCTCTGAACTTGGGATCCGCGGTATCTGTATAGAAGTTGTAACTGGGCGAACCGGATCATAAAAGCTAGAGTCTGATGGTTTCACGCAGGCCCCCGAACCATCACCTGCGCCCTCATCAAGGAGCTTTCATGCACACATTTCGCCGCAGCGCCGCCCTTCTCGCCCTGACCGTCGGCAGCGTCGCCAGCCTCCCGGCCCTGGCCGCCGATGAGCTGCATTACAACCAGATTTCCCTGCGCGCCGAAGTCAGCACGGAAGTCGCCCGCGACCTGATGATCGTCACCCTCTACACCGAAGAACAAAACACCGACCCGGCCAAACTCGCCGCCGACATCAGCACCGCCATGAACAAGGCCCTCGGCCAGGCCAAACAAGTCAAAGACATCACCCTGCGCCAGGGCAGCCGCAACAGCTACCCGATCTACGACACCAAAGGCCAAAAGATCACCGGCTGGCGTGAACGCGCCGAACTGCGCCTGGAAAGCTCCGACTTCGCCGCCCTCTCCAAACTCACCGGCGAACTGCTGGGCGACCTGAAAATGGGCGGCATGGACTTCGCCATCGCCGACCCGACCCGCAAGGCCAGCGAAGACAAACTCCTAAAAGAAGCTGTCACCGCGTTCAAAAACCGCGCCCAACTGGCCACCGACGCACTCGGCGGCAAGGGCTACAAAATCGTCAACCTGAACCTCAACAGCAACGGTTATCCACAACCGTACCTGCGCGCCCCGATGATGATGAAAGCGGCGGCGATGGATGCAGCGCCGGTGACGCCTGAAGTTGAAGCGGGTACAAGCCAGGTGAGCATGACGGCCGATGGCGCGATTGAAGTATTGATGCAGTGATTTGATTTTGGCTGAATGAAAAACCGGCGATCAGCAGTGATTGCCGGTTTTTTGTGACTTGCAGAGCAGATTGGCCAGATCTGACTATGAACTAATTAACATTCCCCATCGACTCAACTTTCATCGTGATAACTAACATCCATGTCATCGATTTGCGCTTTCGCATCAGCTAAGGTTTTCTCCAGCCCTCCCATAGGTTCCCCGTTCATGTAACACACTTGAAAAGAGTTAGCCTGATACTGCGGGTCATATTCTTTAATCAAACACCCTTTGTACTCGATAATTTTTGGATAGTTCATAACCATCACTCCGTGCAAAAAAGTGGTAAACACTCTTTATCACTATGCATCAGTGATCCGTCTGGTTTACAAGACAGTTACTCGCCTGCACGGCCGATGTATGCTCGGCTGGCATCAATCAGGTGCTCAACCTCGGATCTGGATTTGCAAAGGCCGGTAAATTGCCGACCGTCCGCGTAAAACCCTTGAAAATGATCCCCTGCATCGCTTGGGTTATTTTCGTGAATCTTGAAGCCTTTATAGTCAGTTACAATTGGGTAACTCATATCATCCCTTCCTGTAGATGTTCTGCAATCCATCGATGCCCGTAAAAGAAAAAACGCACAGGAGCAGTGGCATTCAACCCAACATCAGAAAATCCGTCTACTGTCAGAAGTAACAGGTAGCCGTCGTAATACGTAAAGTTCGGAGAACTATTCGAAATAAATATCTTCCGTTTTATATTTAAAAACAGTGAGCGAAAGTTAGTCCTGCCAGTGCAATAGAGTCTGAAGTCCCCCGGAAGCGCGGATACAAATTTAAAAGAGCCAAAAGCAAACCCTCACCCTAGCCCTCTCCCTGAGGGAGAGGGGACTGATCGGGGTGTTTGGGTGAGGTACGCCGACGTGGGGTACCGAGTCGAACACAAATTTTGAAAAGCCCACCAATCGGCCCCCTCTCCCTCGGGAGAGGGCTGGGGTGAGGGGCGATTCCAACGAAGATCAAAAGATCGCAGCCTTCGGCAGCTCCTACACAGGATGAGCGCAAGCTCGACAAAGCGTTTGATCTTGATCTCAAGGCCCGTCGGGAGGCTGAGTGGAGGGATTCATACGGGGAAAGCATCGAGAGGAGGTGCAGCGAAGCAAACCGTAGGCGATGCCCCCGGATGAACCCGAAGCGAAGGAACCCGAGCCTTAGCGAGGGCCGGACGTCAGGGCATAGACCTTTGGTTACTTTGGGGCGTTTGCCAAAGTGACCCGCCGTAAGGGCGGAACCATAATCCGCAACACCCGAAAAACCGGATATTCACCCAAGGCGCTACCAAAAGAAGCACCCCAGTTGCACCCAGTACAACCTCGAAAAAAATCCACAACCCAACCCCCCACCAAGCCCCCACCCAAATCTCAGAAAAATCCTACAAAAACCAACAGTATAAATAAGTAACACCCAGCCCCACCCCGGCGCACACAACGTGACCAATGCACCGTTTTGGGGCTCCATTTGCACCGTAAAAAACCCGCGCAAACGGTCAAATGCGTCAAAACTTACACAGATGCGACATTAAGGTACGTACGTGCCACCGTTTAACGCTCGCACACACTCTGGATCTTGCAATGGGTATGGCCCCTGCATAAGTATCCGCAGGCACGACTCACGAGGTCGTACCTCACTACTAAAAAATGACAACAAATCATGAGGCCAACATGCTTAAACACGCGGTCATTCCGTTTCTAGTCGGCGCAGGCTTGTTAGCCTCCGCACCTTTCGCATCCGCTGCGACTAACCTGGTGTTCTGCTCCGAAGGCAGCCCGGCCGGTTTCGACCCGGGCCAGTACACCACCGGAACCGACTTCGACGCCTCAGCTGAAACCATGTTCAACCGTCTGACCCAGTTCGAACGCGGCGGCACCGCTGTGATTCCTGGTCTGGCGACCAAGTGGGACATCTCCGACGATGGCCTGACTTACACCTTCCACCTGCGTGAAGGCGTCAAGTTCCACACCACCCCGTATTTCAAGCCGACTCGTGAGTTCAACGCCGACGACGTGCTGTTCACCTTTAATCGCATGATTAACAAGGATGACCCGTTCCGTAAGGCGTACCCGACCGAATTCCCGTACTTCACCGACATGGGGATGGACACCAACATCACCAAGATCGATAAAGTCGACGACCACACCGTCAAGTTCACCCTGAAAGAAGTCGACGCCGCGTTCATCCAGAACATGGCCATGAGCTTCGCGTCGGTGCAATCCGCCGAGTACGCTGCCCAGCTGCTCAAGGAAGGCAAAGCCGCCGACATCAACCAGAAGCCGATCGGCACTGGCCCGTTCGTGTTCAAGAGCTACCAGAAAGACTCCAACATCCGCTACACCGGGAACAAGGACTACTGGAAGCCTGAAGACGTGAAGATCGACAACCTGATCTTCGCCATCACCACCGACCCGTCGGTACGTATTCAGAAGCTGAAAAAGAACGAGTGCCAGGTCACCCTGTTCCCGCGTCCGGCCGACCTGAAAGCGCTGAAAGAAGATCCAGCACTGAAGATGCCTGACCAGGCGGGTTTCAACCTGGGTTACATCGCCTACAACGTGATGGACAAGGTCAAAGGCAGCAACGAGGCCAACCCGCTGGCTGACCTGCGTGTGCGTCAGGCGCTGGACATGGCTGTGAACAAGCCACAGATCATCGATTCGGTTTACCAGGGCGCGGGCCAACTGGCCGTCAACGCCATGCCGCCGACCCAGTGGTCTTACGACACCACCATCAAAGATGCCAAGTACGATCCTGAGAAAGCCAAACAGCTGCTCAAGGAAGCCGGCGTCAAGGAAGGTACCGAGATCGTTCTGTGGGCGATGCCGGTTCAGCGTCCATACAACCCGAACGCCAAACTGATGGCCGAAATGCTCCAGTCCGACTGGGCCAAGATCGGCTTGAAAGTGAAGATCACCAGCTACGAGTGGGGCGAGTACATCAAGCGCTCCAAAGGTGGCGAGAACCAGGCCATGATCATTGGCTGGAGCGGTGACAATGGTGATCCGGACAACTGGCTGAACGTGCTGTTCGGCTGTGACTCGCTCAGCGGCAACAACTTCTCCAAGTGGTGCGACAAGAAGTTCGACGGCCTCGTCAAAGAAGCCAAGCGCACAACCGACCAAGGTAAGCGCACCGAACTGTACAAAGAGGCACAACACGTCCTCAAAGATGCAGTCCCAATGACACCTATCGCTCACTCGACGGTGTACCAACCCATGCGCGCCAACGTGCAGGACTTCAAGATCAGCCCATTCGGCTTGAATTCCTTCTACGGCGTCAGCGTCAGCAAATAAGGCACTGCAGCGGCGACGTTTATGACGTCGCCGCTGTTTTACCTGCCGGGAAGTTAGGAATTTGCCTACAGCTGATTCCGCTGCAGAGACTTGCAGTGGCGAGGCCGCGTCGCCTTTTCCTACGAGGTTTTCAGGCTTTTACGCATTTACTGCCAGGCCCACGGCAAATACCGTCGGGTTCTGACCAGTTTCTGTGTGGGCCACCGGTTTGCCGTACGTATTGGATTGAGCTCAATGCGACCACAACGTTTCAGGACGAGACGCGGCGCATTGCACAACACTAAAAAAGAGGGAGCGTCATGCGCCATACCTTGGTTTTTTCCGCATTGCTGGGCGCCGGCCTGATGGCCGCCACGTCCGCGAGTTTCGCCGCCAGCAAAAGTCTGGTGTTCTGCTCTGAAGGCAGCCCCGCGGGTTTCGACACCGCGCAATACACCACGGCCACCGATAACGATGCCGCCGAACCTATCTACAACCGTCTGGTCGAGTTCGAAAAAGGCGCGACCAATGTCGTACCGGGTCTGGCCACCAAGTGGGACATTTCCGAGGATGGTCTCAAGTACACGTTTCACTTACGTGAAGGTGTGAAATTTCATACAACGCCGTACTTCAAGCCGACCCGCGACTTCAATGCCGACGACGTGCTGTTCACGTTTAATCGCATGCTTGATCCACAGCAGCCATTCCGTAAGGCTTATCCGACCGAGTTCCCGTATTTCAACGGGATGAGCCTGAACAAGAACATCGCCAAGGTCGAGAAGACCGGGCCGCTGACCGTGGAGTTCACGCTCAACAGCGTCGACGCCGCGTTCATCCAGAACCTCGCCATGAGCTTCGCCGCCGTTCTGTCCGCCGAATACGCCGACAAACTGCTGGCCGACGGCAAACCGAGCGACATCAACCAGAAGCCGATCGGCACCGGGCCGTTCGTGTTCAAGAGCTATCAGAAAGACTCGAACATCCGCTTCACCGGCAACAAGCAGTACTGGGATCCGAGCCGGGTCAAACTCGACAACCTGATTTTCGCGATCAACACCGACGCCTCCGTGCGCGTGCAGAAGCTCAAGGCTGACGAGTGCCAGATCACCCTGCATCCGCGTCCGGCCGATGTCGACGCGCTGAAGAACGATCCGAAACTGCAACTGATCTCCAAACCGGGTTTCAACCTCGGTTACATCGCCTACAACGTCCGCCACAAGCCGTTCGATCAGCTCGAAGTGCGTCAGGCATTGGACATGGCGGTGAATAAACAAGGGATTCTCAACGCTGTTTATCAAGGCGCCGGCCAATTGGCCGTCAACGCCATGCCACCCACCCAGTGGTCTTACGACGACAGCATCAAAGACGCCGCCTACGACCCGGAAAAAGCCAAAGAGCTGCTCAAGGCTGCGGGCGTCAAGGAAGGCACCGAGATTACCCTGTGGGCGATGCCGGTGCAGCGTCCGTACAACCCGAACGCCAAACTGATGGCCGAAATGCTCCAGGCTGACTGGGCCAAGATCGGTCTGAAAGTGAAGATCGTCAGCTACGAATGGGGCGAGTACATCAAGCGCACCAAGAATGGCGAGCACGACATCAGCCTGATTGGCTGGACCGGCGACAACGGTGATCCCGACAACTGGCTCGGCACGCTGTACAGCTGCGACGCCATTGGCGGCAACAACTACTCCATGTGGTGCGATCCGGCGTACGACAAGCTGATCAAACAGGCCAAGGTCGTCACCGACCGCGACCAGCGCACCGTTCTCTATAAACAGGCTCAGCAGTTGCTGAAACAGCAAGTGCCGATCACGCCTGTCGCCCACTCGACGGTCAACCAGCCGCTGAGCACGAAAATCGAAGGGTTCAAGGTGAGCCCCTTCGGACGCAACGTTTTCTCGGGTGTCAGCATCGATTAACCCAACCGATTAGCCGCAACGCTGAGGGGCCCGTCTAGCCCCTCACGCAAGCGCTTTGCCGAAATTCGCCAATCAGGCATTTGGCAAACGTTTGCGATGTGTGAATGAGTTCTAAACCAATAACCGGCCAACCCAAAAAAGCCGGCATAAAAAGAAAGTAAAGGAGCTTCACCCATGAAACTGAGCAGCACCGCGATACTGGCCTTGGCCATAAGCAGCATCACCGCAACCGCTTATGCGGAAACCCAGAGCCAGGCGTTCACCCCGGTGACGATCAACGACAAGAGCGCCCAGGCGGAAGCCACCGGTTTCGTCGAAGGTCAATCGATCAGCGGTTCGACCCGTAACTGGTACGCCAACGAGCAACTGAAGCGTGGCGCCAAGTTCGCCTACAAAAAGGACGGTCAACTGGCTGAGACCGACCGCCGGATCAACTGGGTTCAGGGCACCATCGTCAAGTACAACTCGGGCTTCACCGAAGGTACTGTCGGTTTCAGCACTGAAATCGCGGCCTACAACGCCCTCGCGCTGGAGCGTGATCGCGAGAACCTGGCCTCCGGTAACGGTGGCGCGCCGAAAACCGGCCCGGCCTCCGGTAACAACCGTACCCTGACCCACAAAGACAACGGCGACGCCGTTGATCAGTGGAGCAAACTGGGCCTGGCCAACATCAAGGCGCGTGTTTCCAACACCACCCTGACCGCCGGCCGCATGAACTTCAGCAGCCCGCAAGTCGACGTGATCGGTAACCGTGCCCTGCCTTCGAGCTTCGAAGGTGTCGCGATCCACAGCGAAGAATTCAACAACCTGGCGTTCGACGTGGCGACCTTCGACCGCGTCTCGCCACGTTCGGAGCAGAGCCTGCAAAAATTCCGCACCGAGTACGGTAACGGCCGGATGGAATCCGATCACGTCAACACCGCCGGTATTTCCTACCAGCCATTCGCCAGCCTGACCACCAGCCTCTGGGGCACACAAGCCGAAGACATCTGGAACCAGTACTACTTCGGCGCCACGCACGTATTGGGCGACAGCTCGGTACTGAGCCTGACCACCGGCCTGAACTACTACAAAACCGTCGACGAAGGCAAAAAGCTGCTCGGCGAAATCGACAACGACACCTACTCGCTGTCGTTCGGCCTGACTCACTTGGCCCACACCCTGACTTTCTCGTATCAGGAAGTGAACGGTAACGAGTACTTCGACTACCTGCACGAAACCAACGGCATCTACCTGGCCAACTCCCTGCTGTCCGACTTCAACGGCCCGAACGAGAAATCCTTCCAGGTTTCCTACGGCATCAACATGGCCGAATACGGCGTGCCAGGCCTGAAGTTCAACATCTACCAGGCGCGCGGCTGGGGCATCGACGGCACTCACTACAAGGGTGGCGGCTACGACGGCGTGCAGGCGATGGACGGCGAAACCCACTATGAATACGGCATCGGTGCAACCTACGCGGTACAGAGTGGCCCGCTCAAAGCCACCACGGTTCGCGGCACTTACACCGCTCACCGTGCCAGCGAAAACCAGGCTGACGGCAGCATTAACGAGTTCCGTCTGGTGACCACCATTCCGTTCAACATTCTGTAAAACGCCTGCCGACGGCTGACTCATGATGAGTCGGCCGTTCGGCTTTTTGTCTTCAACCGATTGCAGAGGGTTATCGATGAAAATGCTTCCCCTACGTGCGGCCATCGCGGCTGCGTTGCTGAGTGTCGCTGTTGGCGTCTCGGCCAAACCCTTGGTCGTCTGCACCGAAGCCAGCCCGGAAGGCTTCGATATGGTTCAGTACACAACTGCAGTCACGGCAGACGCTGTGGCCGAAACCATCTTCAACCGCCTGGCCGATTTCAAACCCGGCAGCACTGAAGTGATCCCGGCGCTCGCCGAATCCTGGGACATCAGCGAAGACGGTCTGACGTACACCTTCCATCTGCGCAAAGGCGTCAAATTTCACACCACCGAATACTTCAAGCCGACCCGCGACATGAACGCCGACGATGTGGTCTGGAGCTTCCAGCGTCAGCTGGATCCGAATCACCCGTGGCACAAACTGTCGAGCGTGGGCTTCCCGTACTTTGAAAGCATGGGCTTCAAAGAACTGCTGAAAAGCGTAGAAAAAGTCGACGACAACACGGTCAAGTTCACCCTGACCCGCCGCGAAGCGCCATTCCTGGCCGACATCGCGATGGCGTTCTCCTCGATCTACCCGGCCGAATACGCCGACCAGTTGCTCAAGGCCAACAAGACCGGCGACCTGAACAGCAAGCCGATCGGCACCGGCCCGTTCATCTTCCAGCGTTACGCCAAAGATGCGCAGGTTCGTTTCAAGGCCAATCCGGACTACTTCCGTGGCAAGCCGCCAGCCGAAGCACTGATTCTGGCGATCGCCACCGACAACAACGTGCGCCTGCAAAAGCTCAAGGCCAACGAGTGCCAGGTCGCGCTGTATCCGAAGCCGGATGACATCCCGAGCATCAAGAAAGACAGCAACCTGAAAGTCGAAGAACTCGACGCGATGACCGTCTCGTACATCGCCATGAACACCACCCACAAATACATGAGCGACGTGCGCGTGCGTAAGGCCATCGACATCGCCTTCGACAAGGAAGCCTACGTCAACGCGCTGTTCGGCAAGGGCAACGCTACCGTAGCGGTCAACCCTTACCCGCCGACCTTGCTCGGCTACAACCACGACCTGAAGAACCCACCACGCGATCTGGACAAGGCCCGCGCCCTGCTCAAGGAAGCCGGAGTACCGGAAGGCACCGTGTTTACTCTGTTTACCCGTAACGGCGGCGGCCCGACCAACCCGAACCCGATGCTCGGCGCGCAAATGATGCAGGCTGATCTGGCGAAAGTCGGGATCAAAATCGACATCCGTGTGATGGAATGGGGCGAAATGCTTAAACGCGCCAAGAACGGCGAGCACGACATGGTGTCTGCCGGATGGGCGGGTGACAACGGCGACCCGGATAACTTCCTGACGCCTATGCTCAGTTGTGAAGCGGCCAAGAACGGCGAAAACTATGCACGTTGGTGCAACGAGAAATTCCAGGCACTGCTGGATGAAGCACGGGCTAAAGTAGATCCGGCCGAACGCGCCGCGCTCTACGAACAGGCGCAAGTGCTGTTTAATCAGGATCAGCCATGGATCAGCATGGCCCACACCAGGATGTTCACGGCAATGCGCAACAACGTAGAGGGTTATCAAATCAGCCCTCTCACAACCAATAACTTCGCCACCACCCAGGTGAAGTAGATAAGAAACTCCCCGCGTCCCTGACCCCAGGGACGCCGGGCACGCCTAACCGGCTGATGAGGTACTACACAAGATGTTTAGTTTTATTGCCCGCCGACTGGGGTTATTGATCCCCACGTTTTTCGGCATCACCTTGCTGACCTTCGCGTTGATTCGCATGATCCCTGGCGACCCCGTGGAAGTGATGATGGGCGAACGTCGGGTCGACCCCGAAATGCACGCTCAGGCAATGGAACGCCTAGGTCTGAACAAACCGTTGTATGCCCAGTATCTGGACTACATCGGCAAACTGGCTCAAGGCGATCTCGGTGAATCCCTGCGCACGCGAACCAGCGTATGGACCGAGTTCTCCTCTCTATTCCCGGCGACCCTGGAACTGTCCATGGCCGCCCTGCTGTTCGCCGGCATTCTCGGGCTTCTGGCCGGGGTGATTGCGGCACTCAAGCGAGGATCCCTGTTCGACCATGGGGTGATGGGCATCTCCCTCGCGGGGTATTCGATGCCGATCTTCTGGTGGGGCCTGATCCTCATCATGTTCTTCTCGGTGAGCCTGGGCTGGACGCCGGTTTCCGGGCGGATCGACCTGCTCTACGACATCGAACCGCGCACCGGCTTCATGCTGATCGACACGCTGCTGGCCGATGACGTCGGGGCGTTCTTCGACGCGCTGCATCACCTGATCCTGCCGGCCATCGTGCTCGGCACCATTCCGCTGGCGGTGATCGCGCGGATGACCCGTTCGTCGATGCTCGAAGTGCTGCGTGAAGACTACATCCGCACCGCCAAGGCCAAAGGCCTGTCGCCGTCGCGCGTGGTGTTCGTCCACGGTCTGCGCAACGCGCTGATTCCGGTACTCACCGTGGTCGGCCTGCAAGTCGGCACGCTGCTGGCCGGTGCAGTCCTGACTGAAACCATTTTCTCCTGGCCCGGCATCGGTAAATGGCTGATCGAAGCCATCGGCGCCCGGGACTACCCGGTTGTGCAAAACGGCATCCTGTTAATCGCCTGCCTGGTGATTCTGGTCAACTTCGTAGTGGACATCCTCTACGGCTTTGCCAACCCACGCATCCGTCATCAGCGCTGAGGTCCAATTCAATGAGCACTCCAACTTCCTCAGTAGCGACGTCCGCCACCACCGCGGATCAAAGCCTGCTGTACCCGTCTCCGTACAAAGAATTCTGGCAAGCCTTCTCCAAGAACAAAGGCGCGGTTGCCGGCCTGATGTTCATGTTGCTGGTGATTTTCTGCGCGCTATTCGCGCCGTGGGTCGCCCCGCACAACCCGAGCGAGCAATACCGCGACTTCCTGCTGACGCCGCCGGCGTGGCTTGAAGGCGGGCAGATTCAGTTCCTGCTCGGCACCGATGAACTCGGCCGTGATTTGCTGTCGCGTCTGATTCAGGGCTCGCGCCTGTCGCTGCTGATCGGTTTGTCTTCGGTGGTGATGTCGCTGATTCCGGGGATCCTCCTCGGTCTGTTCGCCGGTTTCTTCCCGAAGATGATTGGCCCGACCATCATGCGTCTGATGGACATCATGCTGGCCCTGCCGTCATTGCTGCTGGCTGTGGCGATTGTCGCCATCCTCGGCCCTGGCCTGATCAACACCGTGATCGCCATTGCAGTAGTTTCCCTGCCGTCCTACGTGCGTCTGACTCGTGCGGCCGTGATGGGCGAACTGAACCGCGACTACGTGACCGCTGCGCGCCTCGCTGGTGCCGGTCTGCCACGCCTGATGTTCATCACCGTGCTGCCGAACTGCATGGCACCGCTGATCGTTCAGGCAACCCTGAGCTTCTCCTCGGCGATTCTCGATGCCGCTGCGTTGGGCTTCCTCGGCCTTGGCGTACAACCGCCAACCCCTGAGTGGGGCACCATGCTGGCTTCGGCCCGCGACTACATCGAACGCGCCTGGTGGGTGGTGAGCCTGCCTGGTTTGACCATTTTGCTCAGCGTGCTGGCAATCAACTTGATGGGCGACGGTCTGCGCGATGCGCTCGACCCGAAACTCAAGAACGCCGCCTGAGGAGATTCCCATGTCACTGCTAGAAATCAAGAATCTCAACGTTCGCTTCGGCGACAAGACCGCGACCCCGGTGGTCGATGGCCTCGACCTGAAAGTCGACAAAGGCGAAGTACTGGCCATCGTCGGCGAATCGGGTTCGGGTAAATCCGTGACCATGATGGCGCTGATGGGCCTGATCGAGCATCCCGGCATCGTCACCGCCGACTCGCTCAATTTCGACGGCAAAGACATGCTCAAGCTGAGCAACCGTCAGCGTCGGCAGATCGTCGGCAAAGACTTGTCGATGGTTTTTCAGGATCCGATGACCGCGCTGAACCCGAGCTACACCGTCGGTTTCCAGATCGAAGAAGTGCTGCGTCTGCACCTGAAAATGTCCGGCAAGCAAGCGCGCAAACGTGCGATCGAACTGCTGGAAAAAGTCGAAATCCCGGGCGCTGCCAGCCGTATGGACGCCTACCCGCATCAACTGTCCGGCGGTATGAGCCAGCGCGTCGCGATCGCCATGGCGATTGCCGGCGAGCCGAAACTGCTGATCGCCGACGAACCGACCACGGCTCTGGACGTGACGATTCAAGCGCAGATCATGGATCTGCTGCTGGCGCTGCAGAAAGAACAGAACATGGGCTTGGTGCTGATCACCCACGACCTCGCGGTCGTGGCTGAAACCGCCCAGCGCGTCTGCGTGATGTACGCCGGGCAAGCCGTGGAAGTCGGCCAAGTGCCGCAACTGTTCGACATCCCGGCGCACCCGTACAGCGAAGCGTTGCTCAAGGCGATTCCCGAGCACAGCCTCGGCGCCTCACGTCTGTCGACCCTGCCGGGCATCGTCCCGGGCCGTTACGACCGTCCGCAGGGTTGCCTGCTGTCGCCGCGTTGCCCGTACGTGCAGGACAGCTGCCGCGCGCAGCGTCCAGGCCTTGATCCGAAAGCCCACAGCCTCGCCCGCTGCTTCTACCCGCTGAACCAGGAGGTGGCGTAATGGCCGTCGTACTTACCGCCCGCGACCTCACCCGTCACTACGAAGTCTCCCGTGGCCTGTTCAAGGGCCACGCGACCGTGCGCGCCCTCAACGGCGTGTCGTTCGAACTGGAAGCCGGCAAGACCCTCGCTGTTGTAGGCGAGTCGGGTTGCGGCAAATCCACCCTCGCCCGTGCGTTGACGCTGATTGAAGAGCCTTCGTCCGGCTCGCTGAAAATCGCCGGACAGGAAGTCGCCGGCGCCGACAAGGCTCAGCGCAAGCAACTGCGCAAAGACGTGCAGATGGTGTTCCAGAGCCCGTACGCCTCGTTGAATCCACGGCAGAAAGTCGGTGACCAGCTCGGCGAACCGCTGCTGATCAACACCAACCTCTCCGCCGCCGAACGTCGCGAGAAAGTCCAGGCGATGATGAAGCAGGTCGGCTTGCGTCCTGAGCACTATCAGCGTTATCCGCACATGTTCTCCGGCGGCCAGCGTCAGCGTATCGCCCTGGCGCGCGCGATGATGCTGCAACCGAAAGTGCTGGTGGCGGACGAACCGACCTCGGCACTCGACGTATCGATTCAGGCGCAGGTGCTCAACCTGTTCATGGATCTGCAGCAGGAGTTCAACACCGCTTACGTGTTCATCTCGCACAACCTGGCGGTGGTGCAACACGTCGCCGATGACGTGATGGTGATGTACCTCGGCCGCCCGGTGGAAATGGGCCCGAAGAACGACATCTACGAACGCCCGCTGCACCCGTACACCCAGGCGCTGCTGTCGGCGACCCCGACCATTCACCCGGATCCGAACAAGCCGAAAATCAAAATCGTCGGCGAACTGCCTAACCCGCTGAACCCGCCACCGGGCTGCGCTTTCCACAAGCGCTGCCCGTACGCGACCGAGCGTTGCAGCACCGAAGAACCGGCACTGCGTCCGCTGGATAACCGGCAGGTGGCTTGCCACTACGCCGAGCAATTCCTCGACGGCGCGGCGTAAGCAAATCTGAAGGATGAGGCAAAAACTGTGGGAGTGGGCTTGCTCACGAAAGCGTCGTATCAGTCACTTTAATCGTTGACTGACACGCCGCCTTCGCGAGCAAGCCCGCTCCCACAGGGATTGCGTTTCAAACAGAGTCAAGTATTGATAAAACCCCTTCTGTCTCGAATGTGCATAATTCGAGACAGCAGGAGGTTTATTTAGTGATGGTTCAGAGCTGATGATTAGCCATTGTTAGTTACTGCCCTCAAAACCAGAAAACTCCCCCTTGACCACGATCTTCTTCTCCTCGCCATTTACTCTGGCGATCGTTGCTTCAGCTTCGATGATGGCTTCCTGGGTCAACTTATCGAACTTCACAAACTTGATAAAGCCAGTAATACCGTCATATTTAACGTCTGCGGAAGCCTGATAATGCGCTGTCGCCGTCCCCGCAGAACCAAACTGCTCAATCTTGTAACTTTCACCGGTTCTAATATCCAGCGTACGCACAAAGAAAGTTAACCACTCGTTTTTGTCATTGCGTCCCTCAAAACTAAAACCCTGATCGGACAGGCTTTGATGTACCAGAACATCCTTGGTCGAAAATCCCTCCACGGTAGTACCCTTCGCCTGTAACTTCCCGGTCGTCTTTTTTCTTTCGTTAGCGCTCATCATGCAATTCCTTTTGGTCATTTAGAAAAACACCCGTTTGCGGATGTATTTGTAATGACCGCATAACAAGCCGTCTACTGTCATATCTGACAGGTATCTCTACATAATCCTGATAATCTGACAAACGGTTCCTGACGAAAAGTCGATCTTGCTCGATCCGGACAATACGTTGTTAAAACTATAGGAGCTGCGGCACGCTGCGATCTTTAGATTCTGATTGATAAAATCCAGATCAAAAGATCGCAGCGTGCCGCAGCTCCTACAGGGATATCGCAACCAGGGGTTTATTTGATCTTTGATCTACGTCTGGCTATCGCCCTCATCCGGATCATCAGTGTCCGGCTCGTCAGTGGTCGAGTCGTCATCGTCGGCGGCACCGCCCTGCCCCTGATCGCCCGGCTCGGATTCGGACTTGGCGAGCATCAAGCCGCTGTGCCCCACCTGCCCGTTGAAGGCCTGAGAATCATGATCCTCGCACTCGGCCCAGGCCGTCGCGGTGCCGAGGGACAGCATCACCATTACTTTCAATAGCAATAAAACGCGTAGCAATCTGCTCTTCATAGCCGACTCCATCCTTTTCCAGGTGAGACATACGTGCCTGATTGGCGCTGTGTGAAATCTAGTTCCGATCAGCCGTGTTCACCAGATAGGACGCTAAAGGCGGAGTGGAAATGCCCTCGAAGGACAGATTGCTTTTGAATAACACTGATAGCTGAATCACCTAAGTGAAGGGTTGTGCGGGGTGGACGAACGAGTGGCTTGGCGGGTCAACGGAATTTAAAACAGCACAAGCACCGTACTGGCCAGCCAAACGTTGTGGCCAAGTACATCGAGAGATTACAAAAAACCGACTTGAGATCAAAAGCCCCTCACCCTAACCCTCTCCCGGAGGGAGAGGGGACTGATCTGAGGTGATTGGGAGAGGTAGGCCGACGTGGGATACCGAGTCGAGCCCAGATTCTGAAAGGCTCACAAATCGGCTCCCACTCCCTCTGGAGAGGCCTGGGCGGGCGGCGTTCCGATGAGGGGCAAAAAAACCACAAATCCAAAGTCGAAACCCGTGCTCCTCACCACTCAATAGGCCGAGTGTCAGCTCGCCTGCTCTTGATCTTGATCCACAGGCGACATCGGAAGGCTGAGTGGAGGGATTGATCCGGGCGTGGGAGCGCAGCGACCGTTTGGCGAAGCCAAACACAGCGAGAGGAGGTGCAGCGAAGCAAACCGTAGGCGCTGCGCCCGGATCGATCCCGCAGCGAAGGAACCCCGAGCTCCAGCGAGCGGGCCGTACGTAGGAGCAAGCGTTTTTTTGCTTACTTTTTTTAGGCGTTTGTAAAAAAAGTGAGTCGCCGTAAGGGCGAAACCGTAATCAGAAACTCCCGCAGAAACGGATATACCCCCAAACCCAAGGCAATAAAAAACCCCCAAGGCATACACCTTGGGGGCTTCGGACAAAACAGTTCAGAACTTAGTGATGCTCACGCGTCGCCCGGAATTTCACGTCCGGCCAGCGCTCTTCCATCAACGCCAGGTTAACCCGAGTCGGAGCGAGGTAGGTCAAATGCCCACCACCGTCGACCGCCAGGTTCTCCACAGCCTTGTTGGAAAACTCCTCAAGCTTCTTCTTGTCGCTGCACTCAATCCAGCGCGCGGAATACACAGTGATCGGCTCATACGAGCACTCAACCTTGTATTCCTCCTTCAAACGGCTGGCGACCACATCAAACTGCAGCACACCCACGGCGCCAAGAATGATGTCGTTGCTGCGCTCCGGGAAGAACACCTGCGTTGCACCCTCTTCGGCCAACTGCTGCAGACCCTGACGCAACTGCTTGGACTTCAGCGGATCACGCAGACGCACACGACGGAACAGTTCCGGCGCAAAGTGCGGGATGCCGGTGAAACCGAGGGTTTCGCCTTCGCTGAAGGTGTCGCCGATCTGGATGGTGCCGTGGTTGTGCAGACCGATGATGTCGCCGGCAAAGGCTTCTTCCAGCTGCTCACGCTCGGAGGAGAAGAACGTCAGGGCGTCGCCGATGCGCACGTCCTTGCCGGTGCGCACGTGGCGCATCTTCATGCCTTTCTCGTACTTGCCGGAGCAGATACGCATGAACGCGATACGGTCGCGGTGCTTCGGGTCCATGTTCGCCTGGATCTTGAAGATGAAGCCGGAGAACTTCTCTTCGACCGGCTCAACGGTACGTTCGTTGGCGACACGGGCCAATGGACGCGGCGCCCAATCGACAACGGCGTCGAGTACGTGGTCAACACCGAAGTTGCCCAAAGCTGTACCGAAGAACACCGGGGTCAGTTGACCGTCGAGGAATTCCTGCTGGTTGAATTCATGGCAGGCGCCCTGAACCAGCTCCAGTTGATCGATGAAACGGTCGTACTCGTCACCCAGGTGTGCGCGGGCTTCGTCGGAGTCGAGTTTCTCGATGATCTTGGTTTCGGTGCGTTCGTGACCATGACCGGCGGTGTAAACAATGATGTAGTCATCGGCCAGGTGGTACACGCCTTTGAAGTCGCGGTAGCAACCGATCGGCCAGGTGATCGGCGCGGCTTTGATCTTCAGAACGGCTTCGATTTCGTCGAGCAGTTCGATCGGGTCGCGGATGTCACGGTCGAGTTTGTTGATGAAGCTGACGATCGGCGTGTCACGCAGACGGCAGACGTCCATCAGCGCAATGGTACGCGGCTCAACACCTTTACCGCCGTCGAGCACCATCAGCGCCGAGTCGACCGCCGTCAGGGTGCGATAAGTATCTTCAGAGAAGTCTTCGTGGCCCGGGGTGTCGAGCAGGTTGATCATGTGTTCGCGATACGGGAACTGCATGACCGACGTGGTAATGGAAATACCCCGCTGCTTTTCCATCTCCATCCAGTCGGATGTCGCATGGCGATCGGATTTACGGGATTTCACCGTACCGGCCACTGCAATCGCCTTGCCCATCAACAGGAGCTTTTCGGTGATCGTGGTTTTACCGGCATCGGGGTGGGAAATAATGGCGAAAGTGCGGCGTTTCGCGACTTCGGCGGCCTGGTTGGTCATGGGAAATCGCCTGGCGGTGATTCAAAAAAGGGCGGCGAGTATAGCTTAAAAAGTAACCGCCGAACCACCGTCCCTCGGGCCCGCAAAACCCTGTAGGAGCTGCCGCAGGCTGCGATCTTTTGCTCTGTTGCGCTAGAACAAAGTCAAAAGATCGCAGCCTTCGGCAGCTCCTACAGGTGGCCAGATGGCATCTTATGTGGGAACCTTTCAGCGCTCGGAGACGTCCATCCCCTGTTACGAATTTTCGTCAGGGGCTGAAAAATCAGCAAGTTAGCCTGACGAGGCTGCGCTCATGGCTCGCTTTCAGACCGCTTTTCCGGTGCTGAAGGAGCTGCTTCTCGCGAACGTTTATTCCCGGCAGCCATGTATGGCATGCCACACGGGAGAGCGTTTGCCGACTACAAAAAAAGGAGTCCGCCTGTGGCTATCCGCTATGGCAAAGGGCTGATTGGAGGTGCGGTGGTGATCGCGCTCCTGGCCCTGCTGGTCCACTGGATCGGCATCAACACGATCGAACACTACCGCGACGATTTGTTGTTTTACCTGCAAGCTCATCTGATTCTCGTCCTCGCTTCAATGCTGGCCGCCCTTGTCGTGGGCATCCCCGCCGGCATCTTCCTCAGTCGCCCGACCATGGTCGGACGCGCCGAACGCTTCATGCAAATCTTCAATATCGGTAACACCGTGCCGCCGCTGGCCGTGCTCGCGATTGCCTTGGGCGTCCTCGGCATCGGCAGTGGCCCGGCGATCTTCGCTTTATTCCTCGCCTCCTTGTTGCCGATTGTGCGCAACACCTACGAAGGCCTTAAAAACGTTCAGGGATCGCTTAAAGAAGCGGCCGTCGGCATCGGCATGACGCCGCGCCAAGTGCTGTGGAAAGTCGAATTGCCCAACGCCGTGCCGATCATTGTCGGCGGTGTGCGTGTGGCCCTGGCGATCAACGTCGGCACCGCGCCGCTGGCATTCCTGATCGGCGCCAACAGCCTCGGCAGTCTGATCTTCCCCGGCATCGCCCTGAACAATCAGCCGCAACTGGTACTCGGCGCTGCGTGCACCGCACTGCTCGCGTTGCTGCTCGATGGCGTCGTCACGCTTGCCAGCCGTCTCTGGCTGGAACGCGGTTTGCGCACGTCTTAAGGCTTTTGCGAAGGAATACCTATGAAACGATTTAGCTTGATTCTAAGCCTGATGCTGAGCAGCGCCCTGCTGTTCGCCGGCATCGCGCAAGCCGCTGACAAACCGGTGATTCGCCTCGGCGCCCGGGTCTTCACCGAGCAAACCCTGCTCGCGGAAATCACCGCGCAATACCTGCGCAGTAAAGGCTACGACGCGCAGATCACTGGCGGTCTGGGCAGCAACCTCGCCCGCAGCGCTCACGAAAGCGGGCAACTGGATTTGCTCTGGGAGTACACCGGTGTGTCGCTGGTGGCTTACAACCATGTCACCGAGAAACTCGACAGCGCACAGTCCTACGCCCGGGTGAAAGAACTCGACGCCAAAAAAGGCCTGATCTGGCTGACGCCGTCGAAATTCAGCAACACCTACGCCCTCGCGCTGCCGAAAAAAGTGGCTGAGGAATATCCGCAGATCACCAACATCAGCCAGTTGAACGAGGTGCTGCGCGCTGAAGCCAAGACCAATCATCTGGTGGCGCTGGACACCGAGTTCGCCAACCGCTCCGACGGCCTGATCGGCATGGTCGACCTCTACGGCATGAACCTGACCCGCAAGAACATCCGCCAGATGGATGCCGGGCTGGTTTACACGGCGTTGCGCAACGGTCAGGTGTTCGCCGGTCTGGTCTACACCACCGACGGTCGCCTCAGCGCCTTTGGCCTGAAACTACTGGAAGACGACAAACATTACTTCCCCGACTACACCGCCGCACCGGTAGTGCGCCAGGCAACACTGGACGCCAACCCGAAACTGGCCGAGCAACTCAAGCCGCTGGCCGAACTGTTCGACGACGAAACCATGCGCCAGCTCAACGCGCGGGTCGATGTCGATCATGAAAGCCCATCGTCCGTTGCCGCCGATTTCCTGCGCCAACATCCGCTGAATTAAAGGAGGAAAAGTCATGGAATTCTTCAACGCCTTTTCCCATCTCGACTGGCAACAGGTGATGCACCTGACCTGGCAGCACATCACCCTGGTCGGCATCGCTGTAACGTTGGCGATTGTCGTCGGCGTGCCGCTGGGCATTTTGATGACGCGCTTCCCGAGCCTCGCCGGCCCGCTGCAGGCCAGCGCCACGGTGCTGCTGACCGTGCCGTCGATTGCGCTGTTCGGTTTGCTGCTGCCGTTCTACTCGAAGTTCGGTCAGGGCCTCGGCCCGATGCCGGCGATCACCGCCGTGTTCCTCTATTCACTGCTGCCGATCATGCGCAACACCTACCTCGCCCTCACCGGCGTCGAACCCGGCATACGTGAAGCCGCACGCGGCATCGGCATGACCTTCGGCCAGCGCCTGCGCATGGTCGAACTGCCAATCGCGGTGCCGGTCATCCTCGCCGGCGTGCGCACCGCCGTGGTGATGAACATCGGCGTGATGACCATCGCCGCGACCATCGGCGCCGGCGGTCTCGGTGTGTTGATCCTCGCGTCCATCAGCCGCAGTGACATGTCGATGCTGATCGTCGGCGCGCTGCTGGTCAGTCTTCTGGCCATTTTCGCTGACCTGTTTCTCCAATGGCTGCAACGCTCGTTGACTCCAAAAGGACTCCTCAAATGATCGAACTTCAAAACCTCAGCAAAACTTTCCAAAGCAACGGCAAAGACGTCAAAGCCGTGGATTCGGTGAGCCTGACCGTCAATGAAGGCGAGATCTGTGTGTTCCTCGGGCCATCGGGTTGCGGCAAAAGCACCACGCTGAAGATGATCAACCGCCTGATCAAACCGACCTCGGGCAAGATCCTTATTAATGGTGAAGACACCACCGATCTCGACGAAGTGACCCTGCGTCGCAACATCGGTTACGTGATCCAGCAGATCGGTCTGTTCCCGAACATGACCATCGAAGAGAACATCGTTGTCGTGCCGAAACTGCTGGGCTGGGACAAACAGAAATGCCACGACCGCGCCCGCGAGTTGATGAGCATGATCAAGCTTGAGCCCAAGCAGTATCTGCATCGTTATCCGCGTGAATTGTCCGGTGGCCAGCAACAGCGCATCGGCGTGATCCGCGCACTGGCGGCGGATGCGCCGCTGCTGCTGATGGACGAGCCGTTCGGTGCGGTTGACCCGATCAACCGCGAGATGATCCAGAACGAATTCTTCGAGATGCAGCGCGCGCTGAACAAGACCGTGATCATGGTCAGCCACGACATCGACGAAGCGATCAAACTCGGCGACAAGATCGCGATTTTCCGCGCCGGCAAACTGCTGCAGATCGATCACCCGGACACGCTGCTCGCGCACCCGGCGGACGACTTTGTCAGCAACTTCGTCGGCCAGGACAGCACACTCAAGCGTCTGCTGTTGGTCAAAGCGGAAGATGCGGCGGACAACGCGCCATCGGTGAGCCCGGAAACGCCAGTGGCCGATGCGCTGGAATTGATGGACGAACATGACCGTCGCTACGTGGTGGTTACCTGCGCCGACAACAAGGCACTGGGCTATGTGCGTCGTCGTGATCTGCACCGTCAGACCGGCACTTGCGCGCAGTTCCTGCGTGAATTCAACGCCACCGCCGCGTACGACGAGCATCTGCGCATCCTGTTGTCGCGCATGTACGAGTTCAACCGTTCGTGGCTGCCGGTGATGGACGCCGAGCGAGTGTTCCTCGGTGAGGTGACGCAGGAGTCGATTGCCGAGTATCTGAGCTCCGGCAAATCCCGCGGCGGCAAGACCAGCATCGTCTCGCCAGCTGAGGCCGTAGTCGCCTGATGAATCGGTAAATACACAAAACCCTGTGAGAGCGAGCTTGCTCGCGAAAGCGCAAGATCAGTCAACAACGATGTCGACTGTGAAAAAGCCTTCGCGAGCAAACTCGCTCCCACAGGATCCGGGTGATTTTTTCTTCATTCGTCATGCGGAAATTAATCTCAACACTGCATAACCGCACAGCCTGTCTAAAACGACCTGCGAAACAGCCAAATTCCCCCTCACACCCTCCCCTCGCCGCCAACGTCGCCGATGTTGCCGCCATCACACTTATCCACGACTTCGCCGACATAATCCGCGAACGTGCAGGTATTTTTAACACTTCGAAATTCTCGGGGAACATCTGTCCGTCATCTCGGTCGGCTACAAAGAGTGATCAAAGCGACGCACGTCAGAAGCGTGCAAAAACGCGACATTTTTAGTTGATCTCAGGCCCCTCACGCCCTAAAGTTCGCGCCGAACGTCCATGCTGGAAACGATCCATCCGGCTCAAGTACTGACGACGAGACAGCAAGGCCAAGGGCAAATCCGCCCGTGGCCTTTTTGCTTTCGGCGACATGCCTTGGGAAGTAGGCGAACCAAAGTGGGGATACGGAGGACGTTCATTTGCACCCATTGTTTAATTCAGTTTGCCAGTAGGAGTTCCCAGCATGTCGATCAATGTCGAAGACTATTTCGCGCGCGCCACTTTTGACAAAATGAAGGCGTTTGCCGACAAACAGGAAACCCCGTTCGTGGTGATCGACACCGCGATGATCAGCCAGGCCTACGATGACCTGCGCGCCGGTTTCGAATTCGCCAAGGTCTACTACGCGGTCAAGGCCAACCCGGCCGTCGAGATCATCGACCTGCTCAAAGAGAAGGGTTCGAGCTTCGACATCGCCTCGATCTACGAGCTGGACAAAGTGATGGATCGCGGCGTCAGCGCCGACCGTATCAGCTACGGCAACACCATCAAGAAATCCAAGGACATCCGCTACTTCTACGAGAAGGGCGTGCGTCTGTTCTCCACCGACTCCGAAGCTGACCTGCGCAACATCGCCAAGGCTGCACCGGGCTCGAAAGTCTATGTGCGAATCCTCACCGAAGGCTCGACCACGGCTGACTGGCCACTGTCGCGCAAATTCGGCTGCCAGACCGACATGGCCATGGATCTGCTGATCCTCGCTCGCGACCTCGGCCTGGTGCCTTACGGCATCTCCTTCCACGTTGGTTCGCAGCAGCGCGACATCAGCGTCTGGGACGCAGCGATCGCCAAGGTCAAAGTGATCTTCGAGCGTCTGAAAGAAGAAGACGGCATTCACCTCAAGCTGATCAACATGGGCGGTGGCTTCCCGGCCAACTACATCACCCGCACCAACAGCCTGGAAACCTACGCCGAAGAAATCATCCGCTTCCTCAAGGAAGATTTTGGTGATGACCTGCCGGAAATCATTCTGGAGCCAGGCCGTTCGTTGATCGCCAACGCCGGTATTCTGGTCAGCGAAGTGGTACTGGTCGCACGCAAGTCGCGAACGGCTGTTGAACGCTGGGTGTACACCGATGTGGGCAAGTTCTCCGGCCTGATCGAAACCATGGACGAAGCGATCAAGTTCCCGATCTGGACCGAGAAGAAAGGCGAGATGGAAGAAGTGGTCATCGCCGGCCCGACTTGCGACAGCGCCGACATCATGTACGAGAACTACAAGTACGGTCTGCCGCTGAACCTGGCGATTGGTGACCGGTTGTACTGGTTGTCGACTGGTGCTTACACCACCAGTTACAGCGCGGTTGAGTTCAACGGCTTTCCACCGCTGAAGTCGTATTACGTGTAAGCGTCTTACCCGTAACGCAAAAAGCCCATGACCTGTCATGGGCTTTTTGCGTTACAGCCGGGTCAATTTGCCCAGTTGGTCCGACATGCTTTGCACATCGTTCAACGGCCCCTTGAGCATCGGCAGCGCAGATTTCGCCCGCGCCATCGTCATCGCCGGATAATGGTTTCGAAGCATCTGTTGCGCTTCATCCAGCATGCACGACATCCGATGGCAGAAATCGCTGAGGTTGTTCGCCGCACTGGCAGCGCGTCGGCGCAGGTTGAACAGAAACTCGACATGTTCTTTGGACTGCGCGATTCGCTCCTCCTGCGAATACAACCGGTCTGGCTCATAAGTCGTGCCGGGCAGACCGATTTTACCCAGACTGTAATAGGCCTCGATCTTGGGGATCGGTTTATCGCACGTGCATATCGGCATCGTCAGGCACTCGATGAAACGCACGAAGATGCCGTGGATCGACTCGGCCAGTCCGATCACCCGGGTTTTGAAATTGAGCACCATGCCCCGGTATTGCTCAAGCCGGCGATCCATTTCGCGCAGCACATCGATGATGCTTTCGGCAGGTGTATTGCCCCAGGCAGGCGACCTCACCAGTGAAAAATGCCGCGGATCGATCGTGACGATCGTCTTTCGGCGATTGTCGGCCTTTGAAACGACTGCCTGAAACTCTTCGATAAAGGCAAAAATCTCACGCAACACCTGCGCAGAACGGCTGCCAAGCACCGGTGTGGCCACCTGTATCGCCCGCCAACACATTTCACTGGTTTGTGCAGCCTGCCTCAGGCTTTGAACATTCGGCGGCGGCACCATGATGTGCTTTTGCCGTTCGAAGATCCCGGTAAACTCGGTCATTTCCTGCAGGGCAGGGGGTAGATCCTGCAGAAACTTCACGTACTGCTTCAATGCAGCGAAGTTTTTTTCTGCCAGTAAATATTCAAGCATCAGCCTCTCCTTAGTCTGATCGTACTTTCATTGCCGATGGAACCGTGCCCATCGGCAATCCTGCGCCGGACTCTGATATCACACACAAATGCAGAGCACGCCTACCGGCAGACTCAGCGCTGCGGAACGGACAGCGGATTAAGGAAAGCGATAAACAGTGGCGCATGCTGTTTCAACGCGGCACTGAGTGCATCACAGTCGTCCGACACTTCGACATCGATTGCATCGCGCAACTGCTCAAAAGCATTCACGGCAGGACGGTAGGTGGCGGCATATTCGGCGCGACAGTCTTCCATGGCGTGAATGGCCTTCAGGTAAGTGACCTTGCCTTGCGAATCACGGATACCCGCGCGCGCGCGTTCAATCTCGGCCTGCACGCCATCGATTTTCAGCTTCAGCTTGTCGCTCTCACGCACCATGTCCAGGAAGCGCACAGACTCACGAATGCCAATAAGGGTTCGCTTCAGTTGGTCGATGGCCGCCATCACCAGTTTGATTTCCGGCGGAGCCAGGCCAAGTTCGGTGATCTTGGCGATGGTCAGCTCAACGTCCTTGCCCAGATTCTCGATACCGCTTTTTTCCAGCAGATTGACCCCGTTAATGATGACCTTTCGATCAGTCGCAAGCTCTGCAAGTTTGCTGTCCAGCTGTGCAATTTCTGCATCGGCCACGAGCGCGTCGCGCTGGAAATCGGCGATGTAAGCCTGCGTCAGACGCATATCAAACCGTGCATCAATATTGCGCAAGGCGTTACGCACCAGAGTTGCCTGCTTGGTCATGGCAGAGGAAATCGAACGCAAAATGTCCTTGCGCTCATCGTCGATTTCTTCAATGACCTCAGGATCGGTTTCTTTCAACCGATCCTTCTCGTTGCGGGCGAGACGTCGCAGGCAGTTTTGCAGATCATTCACTCCGGTCTGGGCCGAATCCTGCAATTGGTTTTGGCATTGCCCCATGCCACTCACAGTGCGCTTGAAGCGGTCAAACAGATCAGGCAGGTAACCCAGTTTAGTCTTCAAGACTTCTGCCTGAGTGCGAGCTTCACGCATCTGTTCGACAGTGGAGGCCAAAGTGGCCATGTCCACAGGCAGATAGCTCACTGTCGCGCTGAGACTGATCACACGCGAGGTTCGCGTGCTGAACGAATAGTTGCGCTCGTATTCTTCATCGGCCTCTTTGAAGACCTCAATAAGCTTGTCCGAGTCGGTCTCGATGGCTTTCCATGGCAGCACGACTTCTTCGAACTCGGTACCGAAAACCCGCAGGCTCAAGGCGTCGTTGACGCGGCCCATCGCAGCGACCGAGTTGGAAATGTGCAGGTAGAGGCTTTTCCAGACATGCATCAGGTTCTGCGTGGCGATGTCGGCATCGATGGCTACGATCATCAGACTTTGCAGGTCATGTTTGACGCGGGCAAGGGAACCGAGTGTCTGGTTCTTGCTCGCCAACACCTGGATATCCCGTTCCTGTTCGGCATACAACGCTTTGCGTGCCGCACGAATATTTTCCGCCTCCACCCCCATGTAGATAGCCATGGCCAGGCCCACGATGTTCATCCCGGCGGCAGACTTCAATGCCTCCTGAACAGCGGCCTTGTATTCAGTGTTTTTGATATCGATTTCTTTGGCACGATTATCGATGTCATTCTTCAATACTTTGATATCTGCAGCCAACGAACTGCTGTCGATCAAACCGACCCTGAGTTTGATATTGGGCAGAACATGCTCGCGCAGATCATAACCAAACAGGTCCAGGTCATTCTTGATGGCTTGCACATCGCTGAGGTTTTTATTGATCCGCTCGAATATTCGCTGCAGGTAGTAACCCAACGTCGCGACGGTATCCGGATCAACTTCAATATCCGGAAACTTGTCACCCAATTCAATTTCGAGTGTTTTAAGCTGGGCAAGTGTTTTAATCTTGTTTTTCTTGAGGAACGCGACCGAATCATCGTCGCTCAAGACTTCCTGAATCGCCTTGCCATAATTGAGCATGCTGCTGGCAAAGCTCTTCAGCCCCTGCCCGGTCATCATGATGCGTTCACGCAGCGGCGACCAGCGTCTTGCGTGGTTGCGGGTGTTTACAAAGGTCGAGAGGAAATCTGTCGGATTTAACCCTGGGCCGCCGTTCTGCCCTGCGCCATAGCGCAGATAATCTTCGACATCCTTCAGGGTATGCGGCAGCGCCAGGCCGGCTGCTTCATATTTACGCAAATCAATGATCTGTTTTTTAGTGAGGAGCAACCCTCTGTCGCGTACTACATCATCGCCATCCGACGTCGATGCGTCACTTAGTAACTTTGGCGCCGCTGCCGCCACCTGCATAACTTGTTCAGGCGAGGCATTATTCAGGGCATCGCCCCATAAGCTGGAAGAAGACATGATCATTCCTTTAATCAGTTTTAAGTCAAGTAAAATCAAAAACAATTCAGAACCCGTAAGAACTTAAACTTGCCAGACAGACTTAAACATAAAAGCCGCACTTAAAAAAAGCGTTTCATGCCTTCAATATATTTATAAAGAATACTAACAACTGGACATACGACTCGATACTTGCGAACAGCGCCTTGAACTCAACTAGACGCTGATGTGCCCTGCGCGCTCTTTATACTCTTGAGCCAATGCCTGAATGGCCGTGTGTGCTGCGCTCTCCAAAGTCTGGGCAGCCACGCCGAGAAACGCAGCATGCCCCCCGAACATTGCCTTGCGGTACCAGCCTGACGCCTCTTCAATCTGTGAGCGCTCGGCCAGCACGCTGGCATAACTGAACTGGCCACGGAAGTCGCCGGCCTGCGCCGAGCAGCGATACCAGTCGAAGGCTGCGGCAGGGTCCGCGCGACAATGGCGTCCCTCTTCAAGATAACGCCCGAGCAGGTTCATCGACTTGGCGTGTCCGGACTCGGCGGCCTGGCGATAAAGCGCCAATGCTTGCGGCTGATCGACCGCCACGCCGCGCCCGGTCGCCAATAGATTTGCCAGGTTGTACATCGCCCAATCCAGGCCTGCCTGCGCCGCGACTCGATAATGCTGCGCGGCAACCCCGGCATCGGCGGCACACCCCCAGCCATGCTCATGACAACGCCCGAGCATGTTGCGCGCCATCAGGTGCCCGCGTCCGGCGGCGATGCCGAACCAGCGCAGCGCCAGCGCTTGATCCTTGGCGATGCCTTGGCCGTCCAGAAGAATCTGCCCGAGCAACGCCTGCGCTTCAACCTCGCCCTCGCCCGCTGCCAGCAAAATGGCTTGGGCCGCACGGGCCGGACTTTCAGTGAGCATGGCGCTGAGTTGTTCGCCGTTGAGGACTTCCTCGCGACGCAATAGAAAACTCATACCTCGACCCAGCGACGCAGCAGGTTGTGATAGGTGCCGGTTAAGCGAATCAGCGAAGGGTGATCGGGCATGTCTTGAGTGAGTTCCTGGATTGCCCCGTCCATCTCGAACAGCAGCGCGCGCTGGCTGTCTTCGCGCACCAGGCTTTGCGTCCAGAAGAACGACGCATAGCGGGCGCCGCGAGTGACCGCGTTGACCTTGTGCAGGCTGGTGCCGGGGTACAACACCATGTCGCCGGCGGGCAGTTTCACTTGTTGCGTGCCGTAGGTGTCCTGGATTTCCAGTTCGCCGCCGTCGTAATCCTCGGGCTCACTGAAAAACAGCGTCGCCGACAGATCGGTGCGCACGCGCTCGATGCTGCCCTTGGGTTGGCGCACGGCGTTGTCGATGTGGAAATCGAAGCTGCCACCGGCCGTGTAACAGTTCACCAACGGTGGGAAGACTTTGTGCGGCAATGCGGCCGACATGAACAGCGGATTTTTCCACAGCCGCTCGAGCATCGCCGCGCCGATTTCCTTGGCCAGCGGATGGCCTTCGGGCAGTTGCAGATTGTGCTTGGCCTTGGCGGACTGGAAGCCGGCGGTGATCTTGCCATCGGCCCAGTCAGCCTGCTGCAAAGCCTCGCGAATGCGCTGCACCTCGTCTTTCGCGAACAGTGCGGGGATGTGCAGCAGCATGGCGATGTCACCTGATGGCAAAGAGGCGGCAATGGTATTGATTCTTATTGTCTATGTAAAACCCGGGAGACGAATGAACTGGCAGAAACCGTAAGGTTAAATTGTAAAGAATGTAAATTCAGTACGAATAACAATGTTTCGCAATTGATACGAATACCTGTTTACCCTATATTCCGCCGCCTCAAATCCTTGGGGAGGGGAATAAAAATGGCACGTCAACACGCACAATTACCGGTCAGTTCACCACGTCTGCTCGCCTCTGCAATCGGCGTCGCAATTACCGCCGGCTCCGCTGGCCAGATGGTGTTCGCTGCTGAGAAAACCGACAGCAAAGCGTCCGGCAATGCCATCGCTCTGGACGCCACCGCCATCACCGGCGAAGCGCAGGACTCGACGTCCTACCAGGTCGAAAAAGCCTCCTCGCCCAAGTACACCGCGCCGCTGGTCGACACGCCGCGCTCGGTCACCGTGATCCCGCAACAAGTACTCAAAGACACCGGCGCCCTGAACATGCAGGACGCGCTGCGCACCGTGCCGGGCATCACTTTCGGTGCCGGTGAAGGCGGCAACCCACAGGGCGACCGTCCGTTCATTCGTGGTTTCGACGCTCAGGGCGACACCTACCTCGACGGCGTCCGTGACACCGGTTCGCAGAGCCGCGAAATTTTCGCCGTGGAAAACATTGAAGTCAGCAAGGGCCCGAACTCCGCCATCGGCGGTCGTGGCGCAGCGGGCGGCAGCATCAACCTGGTGAGCAAGAAAGCCCACCTCGGCAACTCGTTCGACGGTGGTTTCACCTGGGGTTCCGACCAGACCCAGCGTTACACCCTCGACGGCAACTACCAGTTCAGCGACACCGCCGCCGGCCGTCTGAATCTGATGAGCCACGAAAGCAACGTCGCCGGCCGTGACAAGGTCGATTACGACCGTTGGGGTATCGCCCCGTCCCTGGCGTTTGGCCTGGGTACCGACACCCGCGTCAACCTCGATTACTACCATCTGGAAAGCAACGACACTCCGGACTCCGGCGTGCCGTACACCATTCCGCTCGGCGGCTCGGCGGCACGCAGCAAATCCAATCCGGACAAGCCGTACTCGGGTGGCGACCACAGCAACTTCTACGGTCTGGATCGCGATTTCCGCAAGGGCCGCACCGACACCGCGACCTTCGCCATCGAACACGATTTGAGCGACTCGCTGACCATCAAGAACACCCTGCGTCACGGCACCAGCATGCAGGATTACATCCTGACCCAACCGGACGACAGCAAGGGCAACGTCAACAACGGTACGGTCTGGCGTCGTGCGAACACTCGGGTGAGCAACACCGAAACCACCACCAACCAGACTGATCTGTTCGGTAACTTCTACGTTGCTGGCTTCAAGAACAGTTTCTCTACCGGTGTGGAATACACCCGTGAGGAGAGCCAGAAGTCCTCGTACAACGTCAACACTGACACCACGCCGCGCACCACCGCCGCGACCACTAACTGCAACCCGGGGCTGATCGGCGCAGCCAGTGGCTACAACTGCACCTCGCTGTCCAACCCGAACCCGAACGATCCGTGGAACGGCGCGATCTCGCGCAACTACGCCGGCACTGATACCCAGTCCGATACGTACGCGCTGTATGCGTTCGACACCCTGGAGTTGTCCGAGCAGTGGCTGGTGAATATGGGCCTGCGTTACGACCACTTCGAAACCGGCTACAAGACTTACACCAACGCCGGCACCACCACTTCGAAGGGTGCTGACACCAGCGAGTTCGTCACCGGTCAGTTCGGCGTGGTTTATAAGCCAGCGGAAAACGGCAGCATCTATGCGTCTTACGCGACCTCGGCCACTCCACCGGGCAACACCCTGGGCGAAGGTCAGGAAGGCAACCCGTTGGGCGGCAGCACTGACCGTGCCGGTAACCTGCTGAGCAGCGACATGGAGCCGGAAACCACCAAGAACTACGAAATCGGTACCAAATGGGATCTGCTCAACGATCGTCTGTCGCTGACCGCTGACATCTTCCGCACCGAGAAAGAAAACGCTCGGGTACAAGTCGACACCACTTCGTACGAAAACGCCGGCAAGACCCGCGTGCAAGGTTTCGAACTGTCGGCCAGCGGCAAGATCACCGAGAAATGGCAAGTGTTCGCCGGTTACGCGTTCATGGACAGCGAGCAAGTTGATGGCGGCCCGCTGAACCGCGCCACCGACGGCAACGAACTGCCTAACACGCCGAAAAACAGCGCCAGCCTGTGGACTACTTATCAGGTCACTCCGAAGCTGACCCTCGGTGGTGGCGCGTTCTATGTCGACGACGTTTACGGCAGCGTGGCTAATACGACCATGGTCGATTCGTATGTGCGTTACGACGCGATGGCGGCGTACAAGCTGACCAAGAACGTCGACCTGCAACTCAACGTGCAGAACCTGACCAACGAAACCTACTACGACAAAGCCTTCTCGACCCATTTCGCCAACCAGGCGGCGGGCCGTACGGCATTGTTGAGCACCAATTTCCACTTCTGATTGATGCTGTAAATGTGGGAGCGGGCTTGCTCGCGAAAGCGGTGTGTCAGAGAAATAGATATCGACTGACACGATGCATTCGGGAGCAAGCCCCCTCCCACAAGGAATGCGCCGTAAGGCTTGGCCCCGTTCATTCAATTGAACGGGGCTTTTCTGCGTAATAAAGAACGCTTCTCGATAACCCACGGCATAATGCGCGCCGTGATGACAATTTCCGAACGGACGGCGAGTGACGTGTTGAAGAAAACCCTGTTCCAGTTGCACTGGTTTTTTGGCATCACCGCAGGCCTGGTGCTGGCGTTGATGGGCATCACCGGCGCGACTTATTCGTTTCAGGACGAAATCCTGCGGGCGATCAATCCCTCCGTCCTGCAAGTGGAAAAACAAGTCGCCGGCGTCTTGCCACCGGTCGAACTGGTCGAGCGCATCGAAGCCGCGTCCGGCAAAAAAGTCTCGATGCTCTCGGTCGAGACCGACAGCGGCAGCGCAGCGAAAGTGTTTTTCACCCCGCCCAAGGGTGAACGTCGCGGCGAGATGCGCTACTTCGATCCGTACACCGGCGAGTTCATGGGCGATGCCGTCGGCCAGGATTTCTTCGGCCTGATGCTGCAGTTGCACCGCTTCCTCGCGATGGGCGATACCGGCCGCAACATCACCGGCGCCTGCACGCTGATCCTGCTGTTTTTCTGCCTCTCCGGTCTATACCTGCGCTGGCCGCGTCAGTGGAACAGCTGGCGTGTATGGTTGACCCTCGACTGGAAGAAAAAGGGCCGCGCCTTCAATTGGGATCTGCACTCGGTGGCGGGTACATGGTGCCTGTTGGTCTATTTGCTGCTGGCGCTGACCGGGTTGTCTTGGTCGTACGAGTGGTACAACAAAGGCCTGACCAAACTGCTTTCCGATGCGCCGCAAAACGAACGCGTGCGCGGTGGTCGTGGCCCGGCACCGGAGGGCCCGGCGCCGACTGCCGACTACGCAGCGATGTGGAGCAGCATCTACAGCGCCGCCGGCCCTGGCCTGTCTGCCTACAACATTCGTATGCCGCCCGTGGCCGGCCAACCGGCGACCGTGTTTTATCTGCTGGAAAACTCGCCGCATGAGCGCGCGCTCAACCAGATCACTCTCGACCCGGCCACCGGCATCGTCAAACGCGTCGACCGCTACGCCGACAAGAGCTTCAAGGCGCAACTGCTGACCAGCATTTATGCACTGCACGTCGGCAGCTATTTCGGTCTGATCGGGCGGATCATCGTCACCCTCGCGGCGGTATGCATGCCGCTGTTTTTCATCACTGGATGGCTGCTGTACCTCGATCGTCGGCGCAAGAAAAAGCAGATCAAGGACGCGCGCAAAGGTCTCGAGCAACCGGCCGGCGATGCGTCGGCGTGGCTGATCGGTTTTGCCAGTCAAAGCGGTTTCGCCGAGCAACTGGCGTGGCAAACCGCCGGGCAATTGCAAGCCGCCGGATTGCCGGTGAGGGTGCAGCCGCTGGCGAATGTCAGCGAGCAGGATCTGCGTGAATCGAACAACGCGCTGTTCGTCGTCAGCACGTTCGGCGACGGCGAAGCACCGGACAGCGCCCGTGGTTTCGAGCGCAAAGTGCTGGGCAAAGCTTCGACACTGGAAAGCCTGAACTACGCGGTACTCGGTCTCGGCGATCGTCAGTACCAACACTTCTGCGGCTTTGCCAAACGTCTGCATCAGTGGCTCGGCGAGCACGGCGGCAAGACACTGTTTGCGCCGGTGGAAGTCGACAGCGGCGATCCTTATGCGCTGCGTCACTGGCAGACGCAACTTGGTCTGCTCACTGGACAAGCGCCGGTCGATACCTGGCAAGCACCGAGCTACGACAACTGGACGCTGACCCGCCGCGAACTGATGAACCCGGACAGCAGCGGTTCGCCGGTTTATCTGTTGGGCCTGAGCGCACCGAACACCAGCAGTTGGCTGGCTGGTGATCTGGTCGAAGTGCTGCCGCGCAACTGCCCGTGGGTCATCGAACATTTCCTCGACGGCCTCGGTATTCGTGGCGAGACCATGGTGAAAATCAACGGCCTCGACGAGCCGCTGGAAGTCGCACTGGCTTCGCGTCAATTGCCGGAGCATCGCGCGCATCTGATCGGTTTGCATGCGCAGTCGCTGGTCGATGCGATGGTGCCGCTGGCCATGCGCGAATACTCGATCGCCTCGATTGCCGCCGACGGTGTGCTGGAGCTGATCGTGCGTCAGGAACAACACGCCGATGGCACGCTGGGCATTGGTTCTGGCTGGTTGACCGAGCATGCGCCGGTCGGTGGCAGCATCAGCCTGCGCGTGCGTCGCAACAGCGGATTCCACCTGCCGAACGAGCCGGTGCCGATGATTCTACTGGGCAACGGCACCGGTCTGGCTGGCCTGCGCAGCTTGCTCAAAGCACGGATTGCCGACGGTCAGCAGCGCCAGTGGTTGCTGTTTGGCGAGCGTAATCGTGAACACGATTTCCTCTGTCGTGCGGAGCTGGAAGAGTGGTTGATCAATGGCGATCTGGAACGGCTGGATCTGGCGTTTTCGCGGGATCAGGCGGAGAAGGTTTATGTGCAGGATCGCTTGCGTGAGTCGGCGGGTGAATTGAAGAAGTGGCTGGCGGATGGGGCTGTCATCTACATCTGCGGCAGCCTTCAGGGCATGGCCACAGGCGTGGATCAGGTACTCAAGGACATTCTCGGCAGCGCTGAAGTCGAGCGCCTGATCGAACAGGGCCGCTACCGGCGCGACGTTTATTAAGAGCCCCTCACCCTAACCCTCTCCCAGAGGGAGAGGGGACTGATTGGGGGATGCTTGAGAAGTACGCCGACCTGAACGCGCTACATCGAATCCATAATCGACTCGATCTTTCAGGTCGATGTATGACGCAACACAACTCGGTCGGCCCCCTCTCCCTCTGGGAGAGGGCTGGGGTGAGGGTAAGCGCTTGATCTTCAAACCGGCTGCAACTTTTGCTCGAAAACCGCCACCCCATCCAGATCCCGCAACACCACACTCATCTCCCCGCTCTGCCCTTCAATATTCACCTCACCAAAAAACTGAAACCCGGCAAACGGCGAGGTGTTCTGCACCGCCGGGGCCTTCTCGAACACCACCTGTGGCCCAAAGGTTTTATCCAGCGGATTCGGCCCGAAACTCCCGGCATTCAACGGCCCCGCGACAAATTCCCAGAACGGCTCGAAATCCTGAAACGCCGCCCGATCCGGGTGATAGTGATGCGCCGCGCAGTAATGCACGTCCGCCGTCAGGAAGACGAAGTTGCGCACCTGCTGCGCGCGCAGGAATCCGAGCAATTCGGCGATTTCCAGTTCACGCCCCTGCGCCGGGCCCGGGTCGCCGTTAGCCACCGCTTCCCAGCGCCCAACACCCGGACTGACTTCACCGTCCGGCACGCCAAGCCCGATCGGCATGTCCGCAGCAATGACTTTCCACTGTGCCTTCGACGCCTTCAATTCACGCTTGAGCCAGTCCAGTTGTTCACGCCCGAGAAACGGTTTTTCCGCGCCCAGATTGTCGTCATTCGCCTCGCGATAACTGCGCATATCCAGCACAAACACATCAAGCATCGGCCCGTAACTGAGTTTGCGATAAATCCGTCCGCCACCGTCGGCGGTCTGCAAACGCATCGGCGCATTTTCCAGCCACGCCTGCCGCGCGCGCCCCACCAAGGTGTGGATATCTTTTTCCTGATAACGCTCATCCAGTTGCTTGCCCGGCGACCAGTTGTTGACCACTTCATGGTCGTCCCACTGCCAGATCTGCGGCACTTCGGCGTTGAAGCGGCGGATGTTTTCGTCCATCAGGTTGTAGCGATAGTTGCCGCGATAATCGTCAAGGGTTTGCGCGACTTTGCTCTTGGCTTCGGTGGTGAGGTTGCGCCAGATGCGCCCGCCTTCGGTGGTGAGTTGCGCGGGCACCGGGCCGTCGGCGTAGATGGTGTCGCCGCTGTGGATAAAGAAGTCCGGCAGGCGCAGGCGCATGGCTTCGTAGATGCGCATGCCGCCGATGTCCGGGTTGATGCCGAAGCCCTGGCCGACAGTGTCGCCGCTCCAGACAAAACGGATATCGCGTCTGGCCGTCGGCACGCTGCGTAAATGGCCGAACCACGGTTCGCTGGCGACGCCGGTCTGGGCGTCTTCGAAATACACGCGATAGAAAATCGCCTGATTGGCGGGCAGCCCGGTGAGCTCGACGCGGGCGGTGAAATCAGTACGCGCGTCGGCCAGTGGCGAGATGAATTTACGCGGGTTGCCGAACAGGCTGCGGGTGTCCCACTCGACCACCATGCGCGCGGGGCGATCGCTGCGACTCCAGATCATCGCGCGATCGCCGAGCAGGTCACCGGACTGCACGCCATCGGTCAACTGCGGACGATCCTTGACCGAAGCAATCACCGCCGGCGCCAGCCCCGGCAGCAACAGCCCGGCGCCGATCCCCTGCATGACACGCCGGCGACCGAGATTGAAATCGCTCATGGGGTTCTCCCTGGAAAAAGGGAAACTTAAGCACGCCCACATGAAACAGACATGACACCCGCCCTTGTAGGAGCCGAGCTTGCTCGCGAAGAGGCCATGTCAGTCGACATCTTCGGTGAATGCCAGACCGCTTTCGCGAGCAAGCTCAGCTCCTACAGAGGTTTTGTGGTGTCAGTCAGGCCTTGGCGTTGAACTCGCTCATGCCATTCTCCCTGAGAAAAGGAAAACTTGAGCACGCCCACATGACCCGAAAATGACACCTGCTTTTGTAGGAGCCGAGCTTGCTCGCGAAGGGGCCATGTCAGTCAACATCATCGTTGAATGCGATACCGCTTTCGCGAGCAAGCTCAGCTCCTACAGAGGTTTTGTGGTGTCAGTCAGGCCCTGGCATGAACTCGCTCATGCCGTTCTCCCTGAAAAAAGGAAAACTTGAGCACGCCCACATGACCCGAAAATGACACCTGCTTTTGTAGGAGCCGAGCTTGCTCGCGAAGAGGCCATGTCAGTCGACATCTTCGGTGAATGCCAGACCGCTTTCGCGAGCAAGCTCAGCTCCTACAAAGGTTTCGCGGTGTTAGTTAAGCCTTGGCAGGTTCGAGGGCCAGTTCGACGGCTTCGGGGCGTTTGACTGTGGCGTAGACGACAGCGGTCAACAAACTACCGGCGACAATCGCCAGCAGATACAACAGCGCATGGTTGATCGCATTCGGGATCGCCAACACAAACAAGCCACCGTGCGGCGCCATCAACTTGCAGCCGAAATACATCGACAACGCACCGGTCAACGCACCACCGGCAATGCTCGCCGGGATCACTCGCAACGGGTCTTTCGCGGCAAACGGAATCGCCCCTTCAGAGATAAAGCACAACCCCAATACCAGCGCCGCTTTACCCGCCTCGCGTTCGGTCTGAGCAAACTTGCGCCGCGCAATAAACGTGGCGATTCCGAGCCCGATCGGTGGCACCATCCCCGCTGCCATCGTTGCCGCCATCGGTGCATAACTCTGCGACGCCAGCAGCCCCACCGAGAACGCGTACGCGGCTTTGTTGATCGGCCCGCCGAGGTCGACGCACATCATGCCGCCAAGCACCACGCCGAGCAGGATCGCGTTGGTGGTGCCCATGCTGTCGAGAAAACTCGTCAGCGCCAACAGCATCCCGGCGACCGGTTTGCCGACCACGTAAATCATCACCAGCCCGGTAAACAAACTAGCGAACAACGGAATGATCAGAATCGGTTTCAGCGCTTCAAGACTCTGCGGCAACGCGACATAACGGCTGATCGCCTTCGCCGCATAACCGGCGATAAAACCGGCGACGATGCCACCGATAAACCCGGCGCCCAACGTACTCGCGAGCAAGCCGCCAATCATCCCCGGCGCCAGGCCCGGACGGTCAGCAATCGAATAAGCGATGTAACCCGCCAGCAGCGGCACCATCAGTTTGAACGCGGTCTCGCCACCGATCTGCATCAGCGCAGCCGCCAGCGTGCCCTCTTCCTTGAACGCGGTGATGCCGAACACGAACGACAGCGCGATCATCAAACCGCCGGCCACGACCATCGGCAGCATGAACGACACGCCGGTCAGCAGGTGTTTATAGACGCCGGTTTTCTCTTGCCTGGCCGGTGCTTTGCCGTCACTCGCCGCGCTTTCCACAGCCCCTTCGGCCAAGGCTTTTTTCAGCGTGGCTTCGGACTGCTTCAACGCGATGCCAGTGCCGCAACGATAGATTTTCTTACCAGCGAAACGCTCGGTGGCGACTTCGATGTCCGCCGCCAGCAACACCACGTCTGCCTCAGCAATCGCCGCTGCGCTCAACGGGGTTTTTGCGCCCACTGAGCCTTGGGTTTCGACTTGCAGCTCATAGCCCAAACGCTTGGCAGTTTGCTGCAACGCTTCGGCGGCCATAAAGGTATGGGCGACACCAGTCGGGCACGCGGTGATGGCGACGATGCGTGGCACACGCGACGCATCAGCAACCGGTTCAGCCGCGCTGGCAACGTAGACTGATGCCTCTTCAGCACCACGACGCAGCACCGCTTCGACATCCTGTAGCGCCTGTGCCGGAGCAATCTGGAAAACCCGCTTGCCGACAAAACGCGTCATGTCGACCGCCCCCGTGGCGACCAACAAAACCCACTCCGCCGCGGCAATCGTCGCCGCCGACAATTCGCGTTCCGGATGCGCCGCGTCGACCACTTCAACGCTGGTGCTCCAGCCCTGACGCTGCGCCGCCGCATCGAGCAATCGCGCGCAGAGCACACTGGTGACCATGCCGTTCGGGCAAGCCGTAACAATGGCTAATTTCATGACAAACCCTCTTATTGTTCTGTCAGGGGGCGCACGCGCACGCCCTGTTCGAGCTGCGCCAGTTGCGCACGGTCGTTGATGCCGAAACCGATCTGGGTCACCGCCATCGCAGCAATCGCAGTGGCTGTGCGCAGGGTTTGTTCAGGCGTGTCGGCGCTGAGCAAACCGTGGAGCATGCCGGCCAGCAATGAATCACCGGCACCGACCGTGCTGGCGACGCTGACTTTCGGCGGCGTGGCGTGCAGTGCCGAACCGACGCTGAACCAGTTCACGCCGTCAGCACCGTGGGAGATCACCACGTGCTCGATGCCTTGCGCATGCAAACGCGCCGCTGCCTGCGCTTCCGCCGTGTGCGAAACCACCTCGCAACCGAGCGCGTCAGCGAGTTCTTCAGTGTTCGGTTTGATCAGCCATGGACTGGCTTTCAACGCTGCGCGCAACGCTTCGCCGCTGGAATCAAGGGCGACTTTCAAGCCGAGCTGATTGAGCCGTTCGATCAGCTCACGCAACCACTGCGCCGTGACGCCACGCGGCAAACTGCCGGCGACCACCACCGCGTCATGACCCGGTGCAATCTGCACCAAACGATCAAGCAACGCCTGCTGCGCGGCAGCATCGACCACCGGCCCCGGGCCGTTGATGTCGGTGATGCGCCCGTCCTGTTCAGCGACTTTGATGTTGCTGCGCGTCTCGCCCGGCACGCGGATAAACGCGTCGACAAAACCGCGCTTGGCGAACAGGGTTTCGAACGCTTGCAGGTTGTCTTCGCCGAGGAAGCCACTGACCGTCAGTTGATGCCCGAGGTCGGCGAGCACCTGCGCGACGTTCACGCCTTTGCCCGCAGCGTGGGTGTGCATCTCGTCGCTGCGGTTGACCTGACCGGCGTCCAGCCGTGGCAGTTCGACGGTGAGGTCGAGCGCCGGGTTGAGGGTCAGGGTAAGAATCTTGGCCATTACAGGGCCTCCACTAATGCGCGCACTTCGTTGGCGCTGCCCACGGCCAGGGCGTGTTGAGCAAGGGTTTGCGCCTGGGTCAGGCTGAGTTCGCGGATGCGCGCCTTGACTTCGGCAATGCTGCGCCCGGACACGCTGAGTTCATCGACACCGAGACCAACCAGCACCGGCACCGCCAGCGGATCCGCCGCCAGCTCACCGCAAACGCCGACCCATTTGCCATGGGCATGGGCCGCGCGCACGGTGATGTCGATTAATTGCAGCACCGCCGGGTGCAAGCCATCCGCCTGCGCCGACAGGGTCGGGTGACCGCGGTCGATGGCCAGGGTGTATTGCGTGAGGTCGTTGGTGCCGACGCTGAAGAAGTCGACTTCCTTGGCCAGCACCGGCGCGAGCAACGCGGCGGACGGCACTTCGATCATGATCCCCAGTTGCAGATCGGCGACCGGGATTTCCAGACGCAGACGCTCGGTCATGTCGCGGGCCTGACGCCACTCTTCAACGCTGCCGACCATCGGGAACATGATCCGCAGCGGACGGTTGTCCGCCGAACGCAGCAAGGCGCGCAATTGCGCTTCCATGATCTGCGGACGCTGCAAGGTCAGGCGAATGCCGCGCACGCCGAGGAACGGATTTTCTTCTTTGGCGATCGGCCAATACGGCAGCGGTTTGTCGCCGCCGACATCCAGCGTGCGCACCACCAGCGGACGACCGGCCAGACCGTCGAGAACGCGGCGGTATTCAGCTTCTTGCGTCGCCTCGTCCGGCGCTTGCGGGTGGGCCATGAAAATCAGTTCGGTGCGCAGCAGACCGATGCCTTCGGCGCCCTGCTCTACCGCGCTGATTACGCCCGCGCTTTCACCGATGTTGGCGAACACTTCGACGGCGTGACCGTCAGTGGTGTGTGCCGGTTGGTAGCGCTGTTCGGCGGCAATCTTCAAGCGTTGTTCGCGGGTGTCGCGTTCTTCGGTGGCGCGTTGCAGAGTCGCCGCATCCGCGTCGACGTGCAGGCGACCGCGCTGGCCATCGAGCAGCAACGGTGTGCCCGGCGCCAGCAACAACACTGCGGCGCCGGCACCGACCAGCGCCGGAATCCCGAGCGCTCGCGCAACGATTGCACTGTGCGCGGTGGCGCCGCCGCGCGCGGTGAGAATCCCCGCCACACGCGCCGGATCCAGCCGCGCGACGTCGGACGGGCCGACCTCGTCCATCACCAGAATGTACGGTTGCTCAGGCTCGCTCGGCGTCTGCACGCCACACAGTTGCGCCAGCACGCGGCGGCCGATGTCACGCAGATCCGCCGCACGTTCGGCGAGCAACGCGTCTTGCAGCGATTCCTGTTGTTTGGCCGCTGCTTCGATCACCGCCATCCACGCCGCTTCGGCGCTTTCGCCTTGCTTGAGGCGGGTGTCGACTTCGTCGGTGAGTTCCGGGTCGTCGAGCATCTCCTGATGGGTGATGAAAATCTCGCGGATGGCTTTGGCCTTGCTGCGTTCGATCAGACCTTGAATGTCGTTGCGCACGTCGCTGAGCGCTTGTTTGAGGCGCTCGCGTTCGATCGCGGCGGACTCGCCACGCATCGGGTAATCGATGGTTTGCTGCACTTGAATGTGCGCCGGGCCAATGGCGATGCCGGGCGCGGCGGGGATGGCTTGCAACTGAGTGCCGGACGCCGGGGCAATCACCACTTCGGCGATGTCGGCAAAGACTTCGCGGTGCTCGCTGATGGCGGGCAGCGGCTCGACTTCTTCGCCGAGGCCTTCCTCGATAGCGGCGAGCAATGCCGGCAAGGCGTCGCCTGCGATGCTCGGTTCGGCGATCAACTCCAGCACCTGACCACGACGGGCGCCGAGGCTGAGCAGTTTGCTCAAACTCTTCACCGACACGGCACTGTCCTGACCGTCGACGATGCGCACACGAATCTCACCGTCAAAACTCTTCGCCAATTGCGCGAGGATTTTCGCCGGGCGCGCGTGCAAGCCGTGGGCGTTGGCCAGCGCAATGCGTGCGCTTGGCCAGTCGGCGGGCAATTCACCGCCGAGCACTTCGAGGACTTTACGGCTGCTGGTGGCGCGGCCCAATTCATGGCCGCGACCTTCGATCAGCAACGCACACAAACGTTCGAGCAGCGCTTGGTGCGCTTCGCCAAGGCTGGCCAGACAGAACAAACCACTGAGCGGCTGGCCGAGGTAGCGCATCGGTTTATCTGGGGTGACGAACGCCAGGCCTGGACGCTTCACCGTTTGCTCGCTGTGCAACCACCACAGACCGTCACCCAACGGCAGCGCTTCAACTTGTTGCAGCACCGCCGAGAAACCGTTGCTCACACAATCGGCCTGACGCAGCAAACGCGCGCCTCGCCAGACCAGTTCTTCGAAATCGTCAGCCGACACGCCGAGGCCGATCATCTGTGCATCCAGCGCCAGTTCCTGCGGCGCGCCTTGCAGCAGTTTCAGCAACGCTTCAGGCGAACTGGCGCGACGCAGGGCTTGGCCCAGATCGGTCTCGCCGAGGGCGCGGGTCAGCAATTGCAGCAGACGTAAATGTTCGTCGGATTTGGCCGCGATGCCGATCGCCAGATAAACGATCTGGCCATCGCCCCAATCCACACCCTCAGGGAATTGCATCAGGCGCACGCCCGTGGCGAACACCTGATCGCGGGTTTCCGGGGTGCCGTGGGGAATGGCAATACCTTGACCGAGAAAGGTCGAGCCCTGCGCTTCCCGGGCCTGCAAACCGGCGAGGTAACCGTCAGCGACCAGACCATCCGCCACCAGATGATCGGCCAGCAGTTGCAAGGCAGCGGGTTTATCCACAGCCGATTGGCCCATGGATATCTGCTCTATAGTGAGCTCGAGCATGCAATCTCCTTTTTGACGCTGGATGCGCCAGGTATTGTTTTGAATGGTCACAGCTTAGGCGCTGGATTGCTTCGCTTTTCAGCGGCAGTTTTGGCGGTTTCACGGCAGAACCGGCCAAAGGCGTCTAAAACGTAGAAAATACGCTTGCTGAAACGTTTAATCTAGATTGATCGGCACGTTACTCGATAATGTCCCATCCTTGAAGTCCAACTTGTCGGATGCGTTGCGACAATAGTCGTCTGCCCTAATCGGGTAGGATTGGCGAAAATGTTGCGGCAAGCTCGAAAAAACAAGGAAATCCCGGGTTGAAACTCAGTGATATCGCGCGGTTGGCCGGAGTGTCCGTGACCACCGCCAGCTACGTCATCAACGGCAAGGCCGAACAGCAGCGCATCAGTACCGCCACCGTCGAACGTGTGCGGGCGGTGGTCGATCTGCATGGCTTTACACCCAATCCTCAAGCGGCCGGGCTGCGCAGTCGGCATACGCGCACGCTGGGTTTTATCCTGCCGGATCTGGAAAACCCCAGTTACGCGCGGATCGCCAAACTGCTGGAACAAGGGGCGCGGGCGCGCGGCTATCAGTTGCTGATCGCCAGCTCCGACGATGCGCCAGACAGCGAGCGCCAGTTGCTGCAACTGTTCCGCGCGCGTCGTTGCGATGCGCTGATCGTCGCCAGTTGCCTGCCGGCCGGTGATGACAGTTATCGGCAGTTGCAGGCCAAGGGCACGCCGATCATCGCCATCGACCGGGTCATGGAGCCGGAGCATTTCTGCTCGGTGATCAGTGACGACCGCGAGGCCAGTCAGCACCTGACGCAAAGCCTGCTCGAACCGCAGCTCAAGCAAATCGTGCTGCTCGGCGCGCGGCCGGAGCTGAGCATCAGCCAGGAGCGTGCCGCCGGTTTCAAACAAGCCTTGGCCGATTTCAAAGGCGAAGTGCTCGTGGAGCACGCCGAAGCCTTCAGCCGTGAGTGCGGCAAGCAATTGATGGAAGAACTCCTGCAACGTCTGGGGCATTTGCCCGACGCGTTGGTGACAACTTCCTACGTGCTGTTGCAGGGCGTGTTCGATGCGCTGCATGACTTCCCGTTGAAATCGCGGCCGCTGCGCCTCGGCACCTTTGGCGACACGCAGTTGCTGGATTTCCTGCCGTTGCCGGTCAACGCCATGGCCCAGCAGCACCAATTGATCGCCGACAAGGCGCTGGAACTGGCGCTCGCTGCCGTCGAGCAATCGGAATACAAGCCCGGCGTGCAGGCCATTGCGCGTACCTTCAAGCAGCGTATTCACCGGGACTGAGCCGTGGAGCTGATCGACAGCCACACCCACCTCGACTTCCCCGACTTCGACGCCGATCGCCCGGCCTTGCTCGCCGAGAGCCGCGCCCTCGGGGTGCGGCGGATGGTGGTGTTGGGCGTGTACGAGGGCAACTGGCAACGGGTGTGGGATCTGGTGCAGAGCGATGCTGATTTGCACGCGGCGTTCGGCTTGCACCCGGTGTATCTCGATCAACATCGTCCTGAAGATTTGACGGCACTCGGTGATTGGCTGACCCGATTAAAGGGTCATCGACAGTTGTGCGCGGTCGGCGAGATCGGTCTGGATTACTTCATCGAAACGCTGGATCGCGAGCGCCAACAGTCGCTGTTCGAAGCACAGTTGCAACTGGCGGCGGATTTTCAATTGCCGGCGTTGATCCACGTGCGCCGCAGCCACGCGGCGGTGATCGCTACGCTCAAACGCTTCAAGCTCAAACGCGCGGGGATCATCCACGCCTTTGCCGGCAGCCGTGAAGAGGCTCGGGAGTACATCAAACTCGGTTTCAAACTGGGTCTGGGCGGCGCGCCGACGTGGCCGCAGGCGTTGCGTATGCATCGGGTATTGGCGGACTTGCCGCTGGACTCGATCGTGCTGGAAACCGATTCACCGGACATGGCGCCGGCGATGTTCCCAGGTGTCCGCAATACACCGGCGCACTTGCCGGCGATTTGCGCGGCATTGGCTGAATTGATGAAGATCACCCCACAACAACTCGCCGCCGCCAGCACCGCCAACAGCTGCGAAGTGTTCGGCTGGTAACACATCTCCCTGTTGAAACAAAACCTTGTGGCGAGGGGATTTATCCCCGTTCGGCTGCGCAGCAGTCGCAAATTCTTTCACCCGGTGTATCAGATAGATACTCGATATCAGATTTTGGGGCTGCTTCGCAGCCCAGCGGGGATAAATCCCCTCGCCACAAAGGTTCGCACAAGGTTTTAAGATACGGCTCAGACGCGGAAGGCGCTGATCAGTTGTTTTAGCTCGACGACCTGGGCAGACAGCGCGCGACTGGCGTCTTCGGTCTGGTGCGCGCCTTGCGCCGTGCGTTCGCCGGCACGATTGATCTCGACGATGTTCTGGTCAATGTCATGGGCCACCGCCGTTTGCTGCTCCACTGCCGCCGCAATCTGCTGGTTCTGATCGACGATCATGCCCACAGCGCCGAGGATGTTTTCCAAGGCCTGCTGTACTTTTTCCGACTGCCCGACCGTGCCATTGGCCATCTGATGGCTGACGCCCATGGCCTTCACCGCCGCGCCGACACCGCCATGCAACTTGGCGATCATCTGCTCGATCTCTTCGGTCGATTGCTGAGTGCGTTTAGCCAAGGTGCGCACTTCGTCCGCCACTACCGCAAAACCGCGGCCCTGCTCGCCAGCCCGCGCGGCTTCGATTGCGGCGTTGAGCGCCAGCAAATTGGTCTGTTCGGCGATGCTTTTGATCACTTCCAATATGCGGCTGATCGACTGGCTGTCGCTCGCCAGTTGATTGATTACCAGCACCGACTGATCGATCTCGCTGGCCAGCGCAGCAATGCTGCCCTGCTGCGACTCGACCAGACCGCGACCGCTGAGGGTCTCGTTGTTGACGCTGTGGGCGCTGTTCACGGCCGCTGCGGCACTGCGCGCGACTTCCAGCGAGGTCGCCGACATCTGGTTCATCGCCGTCGCCACTTGCTCGATCTGCGTGCGTTGCCCCGCGACTGCCTGATTACTCTGCGCCGAGACGTTTTCTACCTGCCCAGCCTGACGCTCGACTTCGCCAACTGTCTGGCCGACACGTTCGATCAGGTCATGAATCTTCCTCACCGTGCAGTTAAACACTTCGCCCAACTCACCCAACTCATCGCGGCTACTGGCCTTGAAGTTGACCGTCATGTCCCCCGCCGCGACCTTGTCCATCATCGCGCCGAGGCGTTTGAGCGTGGTGCGGGTCGAAGCGTAGAAACCGCCATAGAGATAGAAAATCAGCACAAACACCACCGACAGCGCCACCGCCTGCAAGATCATGTGCGTGCGGTTATGCGCCAGACGTTGCTGCAATTGGCTGTCGAGAAATTTCAGCGAAGCTTCGTTGAGCGCGTAGGTTTTATCCATCAACGCGGTGACCTGGTCGTAAAACGCCTGCCACGGCGCATCGAGGGTGTCGGCCATCACCACCTGTTCTTCGAACAATTCGCTGGCTTGCTTCAGCGATGCCTTGCTGTTGTCGGCCTCGGCGCTGAGGTCGTCCCGCGCGGCTTTGCTGGAAGCGAGGGCGTCCTGCAGTTTCAAACCGTACTCGCCCTGGAGTTTTTCGATCTTCACCAGCAGTTCGTCGAACCGCGTACTGGAGGCACTGTTGAGAAAGCCCTGCGCCAGCGAGTACGAACCGATCGCCCGGCCTTCGCCGAGGGTCTGGGTGACGCCGGGGGTGATCAGGGTGACCAGCTCGCTGAGCTGACGAATATCGCCCTGATTGTCGCGGCTCAAACCGGCCTGGCTGGTGATGATCTGGCTGAAAATCTGCGCACTGGCGAGTAATTTGCCGATCAGCGCACTTTTGCTTTGCAGGGAGCTTTCCACTTGCTGGGCTTTGAACGCGGCAATCATTTCATCGCGCTTGCCATCGAAAGCCTTGATCTGCTCGGGATCGTCGGTCATCGCCGTCAGACCTTGCAAGCGCGTCAGTACGGCTTGTTCAAGGGCGGTGATTTTCGATTCGATGTTGCCCGCCTTGCCGGACTGGCCAAGGGTGACGTTGATCTGCACCAGATTGTTGAGGGTTTCCAGATCCCGGCGCAGGGTCAGGCTGCTGCCCAGCAGATCGAGGCTTTGCAGCTCGACGCGGGTGCCCTGGAATTCGCGATAGGAATCGCGCACCAGATAGAAATTGGTCACCAGCATCGGCACCAGGAACAGCACGCTGATCAAGCTGAACTTCATGCCGAAGCTCAGACGGTTCATCAGCGAGACGGCGGGATAGAGCAAGCTCTTCACTGGAAGTCTCCCTTGGTTTTTCTTGTTTTTATTGGCAGGCGCGGGACGACAGCAGATAGCCACTATCCGGCGCCATCACTGTATAGCTCAAATCGGCGGGAGGTTTTGTAACTTAAGGTTAACGAAGCAAGGACAACACAAAGCCATTGTGGTGAGGGGATTTATCCCCGATGGGGCGCGAAGCGGCCCCAATAGCTGAATAGGCGTTGTATCTGATAAATCGTGGTGGATGGTTTAGGGGCTGCTACACAGCCCATCGGGGATAAATCCCCTCGCCACAATGAATTTCACTTTGATTTTTTAGTGGATCAGAACAGTCCACAGCGCAAACCCGGCATACCACAGCACCGCCGCGCGCAGCAGCAGTTCCCACAGACTGTCGAGGGTAGTAATGCCTTCCGGCCCGACCGCAGCGGGCGGGATCTCCCCCGCTGCCAAGCCAACCTTGTTGATCAGTTGCGCAGCGCTGATGTTCCAGTTCAGCAACTCATGCAACATCACCCGGCCAACCGCAACGAAATTGCCGACCAAGGCAAAACTCGCCGCCAGCAGTCGCACCGGTACCCAATCAAAGGCATGGCGCAATTGCGCGGCGCGCTCAACCAGCGCCGGGTTCGTACCGTGTTCTTCAGCCAGCGCCAACAAGCGATACGCCAACGCCGCCACCGGGCCGAGCACGAAGTACCAGAAGATCACCGCGAAGAAGCTCTGATAGGCCTCCCACAGCAAGTGCCCCTGCACCCGATCGAGCAGCTCTTCGCCACTGTCGGCGCAGATATTCAGATCGCGTTTGGCGACATGCGCCGCCGCTTGCAGATCTTCACGGCGCCAGGCATCGCGGAACGGCCCGAGCCCGCCGAGCAAATCGCCGCGCCCGAGGCTGTAAATCACCACCAGCAGATGCACCGGCAACGCCAGCAGACCGTAAGCCACCGGTTCCAGCACCACCAGCAACAGCGCCAGCAGCGCAACCGGAAACAGCACCAGAATGGTCAGCACCAGCCACGGTTTACCCGCCAGGCGCTCGCTGCTTTCGAGTTTGTTCAGTTCGCGGATCCATCCGCCATCGCGTTGAACCCGATGGCGCAGGGCCGAAAACTTCTCGATCCAGACGGCCAGCAGTAACACCAGAAAACTCATTGTCCTTCCTCTTGTGCCAGGGCTGCGCGGTAACGCGCCCAGTCGAATGCCGGGCCAGGATCGGTCTTACGCCCGGGTGCGATGTCGCTGTGCCCGCAAATACGGGCGCCGGTGATGGCCGGAAATGCTCTTTGCAACTGACGGGTGAGCACGGTCAGCGCTTGATACTGCGCATCGGTGAAGGGCAGATCATCGGTGCCTTCGAGCTCGATGCCCACGGAAAAATCGTTACAGGTTTCGCGACCGTCAAAAATCGACACGCCCGCATGCCACGCCCGTTCAAGACAGGAGACAAACTGGGTGACCTTGCCGTCACGTTCAATCAGAAAATGCGCCGAGACGCGTAGGTCGGCGATCCCTGCAAAGTAGGGATGTTCGGTGACATCCAGACGGTTCTGGAAAAATTCCTGCACCTTGCCGGTGGCGAATTGCGCCGGTGGCAGGCTGATGTTGTGGATGACCAACAGGGAAACTTCGCCCGCCGGGCGTTCATTGAAATTGGGCGATGGGCACACCTGCACCCCGTGACACCACCCGCTAGCGGGATCCAGCTGCATAACGATTCCTTCAGCGCCGACTGTGTTGGCGTCCAGTATGCCGTGATCGGCACCCGGCGCGCGATCACTTGGAGCGATTGAGTCGCCGCAGGTTGCCCAGCACCGATTCCAGCGCCCGGTCGAACAGCAAAGTGTCGTCCAGTGTTCGCGCGGCGCCACGCTGGAATTCCACCGCCAGCGCGGCACGACTGCGCTCGAGGACTTTCATGCCAGTGCGGTCGACGAAAACGTATTTGTCGGTGGCGTCGATGATTGCCGCGAGTTTGCAGCGCAAGCTGTGTTCTTCGTCTTCCTGAAACGCCACCCAACTGCCCAGACGCAATTGATCGACCTGACGCAGACCAGCGGCATCGTCCGGCAGATGCGTAGAGTTTTTCACCATTGCGCCCTCATCGGCGGAAGGCAAAACAATCTGCTGCGAAACTTCGATCATCGGATCGGCCTCGCTGGCGGGCTCCAGCACCCTCACGTGCAGGGTTTCGAGTTCGCTGAAAAATTCGCTGGTGGCAAATGGATCGAATGCCGCACGAGTCAGGCCATCTCGCAGCGATTTGAGCAGACCGGGCACCAAAGCCAACAGACGCAGACCGGATTCCGCGTCGTTGTGACGCTGCACGCTCCAGACCAGTTGCTCCATGGTCTGCACGTCGTCACGCCACTGGGCGGAAGCCTCGCCATGTTTGAGACAGGTCAGCAGCAGCACTTTGCTCCAGGCATCCTCAACAAACGTCACCACTGCCGGCGGCAACACCTTGCCCAACAGCGCTTGATTCAACGCCCGTTCGACCCGACGCCTAGCCAGCTCGGTTTTCGCCCGGCCCTCTTCGGCATCGCGCAAACGCTGTTCAAGCAGTTCGCTGCGGCGGCGTTCGTCACTGGTGAAAGCGAGGAAGTCGGCCAGCAGTTCGGAGAAGATCGCTGGATCATCGACAAAATCCGTGAGCAGGCGCTGCACCACTTGTTCGATACGCACATAAAGGTTGTCGCGAGTTTCGCTGTCGCTATCGCCCCAACCCATTGCGGCAGCGGCGATTTCATTGAGCAGGCGCCGCGCCGGGTGGCTGCTGCGGCTGAAGAAACTCTTGTCGAGCACCGCCACTTTGAGCATCGGAATCTGCAATCGCGCGATCAGCGCTTTGAGCGAATCCGGCACATTACGGTCATCCAGAATGCACTCGAAGACCATGGCGATCAGGTTGATCACGTCTTCGTCCGCGCCCTCGACAATCCGCGATTTGCCACTTCTGAGGCTGACCCGCGTCAACAACTGTTCAAGCTGATTGCGCAGATCGAAATCGTCCTGCGCCGCGAGTGCCGGCACATATTGTTGCAAGTGCGAGAGCAGACGCAGCAGGTCGCGGGTGCTGATCGGCTGCGTAGCGGCGCTGGGCTCGAGTGTCGGCGCGACGCTGCCGCGCACTTGCAGTAACAATTCCTGCAACGCGGCGAAGACTTCTTGCACACCCTCGTCGGCCGGCAGCGGTTCGTCGCTGTCTTCGCTGTGCACGTTGGCCATCGCGCGATCAAGCGCCCGTCGCGCCGGCGCCGGTTTCAGCTCGGGCAGTACGCCGGTGACGCTGAGCAGTTGGTTGGCTTCGGCATACAACTGCTCGGTGTCGGCGAGGACATAGCGCTCGAACAGTTTGAGCAGGATCAGCTTGACCTTGATCTCCACGCCGAGGTTGCGCCCGGCCTGCAAGAAGTACTCACAGAGCATCGCCGGGGCGAGCGGGTTGTGCTGCGCGTCGAGAGGTTTGCCGAGCAAAACGCTGAGCCGCGCACTCAATTGATCCAGCGCAAAGCCATCGCGCTTGAGCACCCGGCCAACCATGGTCTCAATCGCCACGCTGCGCTCCATGTCATCGGTGCGTGGCGCCGACTCGTCGAACATCAGTGCGGGCGGCAAGGCGTTGGGTGAGGCGTCGTATTGAGTGAGGCCGACGAAAGCCTCGAAAAACAGTTCGAGAAAACCACGCTCGATGTTTTTGCGCTTCAGGCGCAGGTCGCGCATGGCTTCGAAAAAGATGTTCTGTTCGACGTCATTGCGTGCGCGATCCGCCATTTCGAAGAGAGTGTCGTCGGCGTTATCGAACAACTCCTGCAAGCCGTGGCGCAGTTGCTGCGCAGCCTTGTCGCGAACCTGAAGCAGAATCACAGGCAGGCGGGCGAGCGGCGAATGGTTCGCCTGATCCGTAGTGGCCTTGTGCAAAGGCACTACTTTCCCGTCGTTGTGCATCCAAGCCTCCTGAAACGGTGATTCGTCGGTCACTTTCTGCGCAAGCCCCTTGTGGGAGCGAGCCTGCTCGCGAAAGCGGTGGGTCAGAAAAATTCATGTCGCTGACACGCCCTCTTCGCGAGCAAGCCCGCTCCCACAGTTTTGATGCGGCGCGCTCAAAATCGTCAAAGCCATGACGTCAAATGCAAGGCGGATTATCTTGCAAAAGGTGTCACCGCCGCTATAGCCGTCAGGGTTTCCCCTATACCTCGCCCCTTGCATTGACCACGTCGGCCGACCTTTGCTCAAAGAAATTCGACCGGATGCAGTCAACCACGCACGTTCACGCCTTGGGTTGGCTCGCGCCATGCCCCTATAATCGAATCACTTTGTTTGTGGAGCCCGTTATGCCGAATCTACGTCTCGCCGATTTGACCGCCGAAATCGAAGCCAACGTGCGCCGTGCGTTGCTCGAAGACGTCGGCAGCGGCGACATCACCGCGCAACTGATCCCGGCCGAACGTCTGGCCAAAGCCACCATCATTACCCGTGACGAAGCGGTCATCTGCGGCACAGCGTGGGTTGATACGGTTTTTCGTCAGCTCGACCCGCGCGTCGCGGTGCATTGGCAAGTGGTCGATGGCCAGCGGGTAAAGCCCAACCAGCCACTGTTTCACCTGGAAGGCCCGGCCCGTTCACTGCTGACCGGCGAGCGCAGTGCGCTGAACTTCCTGCAACTGCTGTCCGGCGTGGCGACGCGGGCGCAGTACCTGGCGGATTTTGTCGGCGAGACTCAGGTCAAGCTGCTCGACACCCGCAAAACCCTGCCGGGTCTGCGTCTGGCGCAGAAATACGCAGTGACCTGCGGCGGCTGCCACAACCATCGCATCGGCCTCTACGACGCGTTCCTGATCAAGGAAAACCACATCGCTGCCAGCGGCGGAATCCCGCAGGCCATCGCGGCCGCGCACAAGATCGCGCCGGGCAAACCGGTGGAAATCGAAGTGGAGAGTCTGGAGGAGTTGAAAGAAGCGCTGGAAGCCGGCGCCGACATCATCATGCTCGATGAGCTGAGCCTGGACGACATGCGCGAAGCCGTGCGCCTGAACGGCGGCAAGGCGAAACTGGAAGCCAGCGGTGGCATCAACGAAAGCACGCTGCTGCCAATCGCCGAAACCGGAGTGGATTACATCTCGATCGGCGCGATGACCAAGGATGTCAAAGCGGTCGACCTGTCGATGCGCTTGAGTCTTTAACAGCAGCGGCAAGCTGCGAGCTACAAGCTACAAGCTACAAGCCACAGCGCTTTTGCTCCGACTTGTAGCTTGCCGCTTGAAACTCGCAGCAGCTCTTATACGACGAGATTATTCATCTCGCAGTACTCTTCCCAATCGACACCCAGCACTTCAGCCGCCTCTTTGTGCAGCACGAGGCGCTGCGCCTCGAACTCCTCCGGCGTGCTCGTGTACTTGAGCGTCAGCTCCCACGGCTGCAGGCCCTGGGCCTCGGCTTCGTCTTCGAATGCCCACTGAATCTGGTCTTTCTGATCGTCAGGACTCAAGTCCTTGATCTCTTCCAACAGCTGGGGCGCGTCGAGTTTGTATTTCTCCAGCGCTTGTTCGTGACGTTGCTCTTGAGTTAATTCGGTCATGGCGTTCTCGCTGATCGTAAGAATGGAGGATGGATCTGGATCATCAAGGATCTCTCTGACGCGGTTTTTTCCGGCCTTCGGAACCATTCGGGATCATCTGAAAACTGCTAAGCGATGCTCATGCAGGCACCGAATATAGGACGTTTGCATGACGAATTACACGGGTCTTTACATCTCTCTCACAAAAACTTTGACCTGAGGGACATAAATCGAGGGGGCATGAGGGAAATGGTGCCCGAGACAGGAATCGAACCTGCGACCTTCGCGTTACGAGTGCGCTGCTCTACCGGCTGAGCTACACGGGCGGTGGGCTAAACCTAGCACCGGTCGTGTGCTGCGGCAAATTTGTGGGTTGCCTGATGGTTATCTCTTGAAACTCCCATTTGTGGCGAGGGGATTTATCCCCGTTCGGCTGCGCAGCGGCCGTGAATCCAGCACCGCGGTGTTTCAGGCAGTCCGCAGTGTCTGGTTTTACGACTGCTGCGCAGCCGAACGGGGATAAATCCCCTCGCCACAATTGCTTTATTCCAGACAAAAAAATGCCCCGCCGTTTTCACGGCGGGGCATTTTTATTGCGCTAAAGCCTGGGGGTGATTAAACGCCCGAAGCCTTGGCAGCTGCCACGTCTTTGATGGACAGCTTGATACGGCCGCGGTTGTCCACGTCCAGTACCAGCACTTCCACTTCCTGGCCTTCTTTCAGGATGTCGGTCACTTTCTCTACGCGAGCGTCGCTCAGCATCGAGATGTGTACCAGACCATCCTTGCCAGGCAGGATGTTGACGAATGCGCCGAAATCGACGATGCGCTCAACCTTGCCCACGTAGATCTTGCCGATCTCGGCTTCTGCAGTGATGCCCAGGACGCGCTGACGAGCAGCTTCAGCAGCTTCCTTGGTTTCGCCGAAGATCTTGATCGAACCGTCGTCTTCGATGTCGATCGAAGCCTTGGTTTCTTCGCAGATCGCACGGATGGTCGCGCCACCTTTACCGATAACGTCACGGATTTTGTCGGTGTCGATTTTCATCGCGATCATGGTCGGAGCGTTGGCCGACAGTTCGGTACGCGACTGGCCAATGATCTGGTTCATCTGACCGAGGATATTCAGGCGCGCTTCCAGGGCTTGGCCCAGAGCGATTTCCATGATTTCTTCGGTGATGCCTTTGATCTTGATGTCCATCTGCAGCGCGGTAACACCTTTGGCGGTACCGGCTACTTTGAAGTCCATGTCGCCCAGGTGGTCTTCGTCACCGAGGATGTCGGTCAGAACGGCGAATTTCTCGCCTTCTTTAACCAGACCCATGGCGATACCGGCAACTGGCGCCTTCATCGGCACACCAGCGTCCATCAGAGCCAGGGAAGCACCGCAAACGGAAGCCATCGAGCTCGAACCGTTGGATTCGGTGATTTCCGAAACCACGCGGATGGTGTACGGGAACACGTCAGCGGCTGGCAGCATGGCCGAAACCGAACGACGGGCCAGACGGCCGTGACCGATTTCACGACGACCAGCACCACCCATGCGACCACACTCGCCCACCGAGAACGGAGGGAAGTTGTAGTGCAGCATGAACGGGTCTTTTTTCTCGCCTTCCAGGGTGTCCAGCAGCTGTGCGTCACGGGCAGTACCCAGAGTCGCGACTACCAGAGCCTGGGTTTCACCACGGGTGAACAGCGCCGAACCGTGAGTCTTCGGCAGAACGCCGACTTCGATGTTCAGCGGACGTACGGTTTTGGTGTCGCGACCGTCGATACGTGGCTTTCCGTTAACGATGTTTTCGCGAACGGTGCGGTATTCGATTTCGCCGAAAGCAGCTTTGACTTCGCTGGACGAAGGCTGGCCTTCTTCACCGGACAGCTTGGCAACAACCTGATCCTTCAACTCACCCAGGCGAGCGTAACGGTCGGCCTTGATGGTGATGGTGTAAGCCTGGGAGATCGCTTCGCCGAACTCGGCACGGATAGCGCCCAGCAGTTCGGTGGCTTCTGGAGCCGGAGCCCAGTTCCAGGTTGGCTTGGCAGCTTCAGCGGCCAGTTCTTTAACAGCGTTGATCACCACCTGGAATTCGTCGTGAGCAAACAGTACCGCGCCCAGCATCTGGTCTTCGGTCAGCTCTTTGGCTTCCGATTCAACCATCAGCACGGCGTCCGAAGTACCGGCAACGACCATGTCCAGGCTCGAAGCAGCTTGCTGCTCGTAAGTCGGGTTCAGCAGGTAGCCGGTGCTTTCGTGGAAAGCTACACGAGCGGCGCCGATCGGGCCGTCGAACGGAATACCCGAGATGGCCAGGGCAGCCGAGGTACCGATCATCGCAGCGATGTCCGGATCGGTCTTCTTGCTGGTGGAAACGACGGTGCAGACAACCTGCACTTCGTTCATGAAGCCTTCTGGGAACAGCGGACGGATCGGACGGTCGATCAGTCGGGAAGTCAGGGTTTCTTTCTCGGAAGGACGGCCCTCACGCTTGAAGAAACCGCCAGGGATCTTACCGGCAGCGTAAGTCTTTTCCTGGTAGTGAACCGACAGAGGGAAGAAGCCCTTGCCTGGATCGGCTTGTTTTGCACCGACTACAGTCACCAATACGCTGACGTCGTCGTCAACGGTGACCAATACTGCGCCGGAGGCCTGACGGGCGATACGGCCAGTCTCGAGGGTAACGGTCGATTGACCGAACTGGAATTTTTTGATTACCGGGTTCACGGTGTCCTACCTTCTTTGTGGCTCTTGGGGGAACTGGTTTCTTGCGAATTCTTGGGCAATGTCGGGAATCGGCCCAACGCCTGTCCAGGGTAAAACGTGTATCCAGATAAAACTTGAGGCTGGGAGCCTGCAAGCCGCCGGCGGTAAACCGCAGACGTCCGACAGACAACCAACCTCATAGCGCAATCGCTGATTAGCGACGCAGACCCAGGCGACCGATCAGAGTCTGATAACGACCCAGATCCTTGCCTTTCAGGTAGTCCAGCAGCTTGCGACGCTGGTTTACCATGCGGATCAGACCACGACGGGAGTGGTGATCTTTACCGTTGGCCTTGAAGTGACCTTGCAGCTTGTTGATGTTGTGGGTCAGCAGTGCAACTTGCACTTCTGGCGAACCAGTGTCACCAACAGCTTGCTGATAGTCAGCAACGATTTGAGCTTTTTCTTGAACGTCGAGAGCCATGAGGCAATCCTTTTATCAGGAAACTGTTTCAAAGAAACAGCTTCAACAGGCCAGGGACAAATCCCTGTATCTATAAATGAGTAGTGACCGTGCCTGTTAACAGCCACCCTCGCCAGCCTGCTTTGACACAGACCGGTTTCGGTCATTCCGACCGAATCAGTCGACGTGGCGCAATGCGCCCGTCTTCGCTCACTTCACCGATACCGATGAAGCGACCATTGTGATCCTGTACCCGCACCATGCCGAATTTCGGAGCATCCGGGGCACGTACCGGCTGGCCGTTGAGCCAGTAGAACGCGCTCGCTTCCGAGAAGTGCAGCAGCGGCCAATCCTGCAAGCCGCTGTCCGATGGCATCAGGAAGCGATCAACCGCTTCGTTGCCGCCTTCGGCATGTACCGCTTCCAGCTCTTCGAGGGTCACGGTCTGCGCCAATGTGAAAGGCCCGGCCTGGGTACGGCGCAATTCAGCGACGTACGCACCACAACCGAGTTGCTCACCGATATCCTCCACCAGGGTGCGGATATAGGTGCCCTTGCTGCAATCCACCGCAAGACGCGCAGTATCGCCTTCGAAGGCCAGTAATTCCAAGCGCGCAATAGTAACAGAACGCGGTTCACGCTCCACTACTTCGCCTGCACGCGCCAGCTTGTACAGCGGCTGGCCATCACGCTTGAGCGCCGAGTACATCGGCGGTATCTGACTGATTTGCCCACGAAATTTCGGCAATGCCGCTTCGACATCGGTGCGACCAACGGTCACCGGACGCTCCTGCAAAACCTCACCCTCGGCATCGGCCGTGGTGGTGGTCTTGCCCAGCTGCGCCAGGGTTTCATAGGCCTTGTCGGAATCGAGCAGGTATTGCGAGAACTTGGTCGCCTCGCCAAAGCACAACGGCAAGACGCCGGTGGCCAGCGGGTCGAGGCTGCCGGTGTGACCGGCCTTCTCGGCGTTGAGCAACCAGCGAACCTTCTGCAACGCGGCGTTGGAGGTGAACCCCAACGGCTTGTCGAGCAGGATAATGCCGCTGACGTTACGACGGATACGTTTGACCTGAGCCACCGAATTACTCCTTGGTGTCTTCAGGTTCAGCAGCGACCGGGTGCTGATTGTCTTCAGCAACGGCACGCTCGATCAGCGCCGACAAATGCGCGCCACGCACGACGGATTCGTCGTAGTGGAAGTGCAGTTGCGGCACGCTGCGCAGCTTCATTTCACGGGCCAGTTGCATGCGCAGGAAACCTGCGGCGGCATTCAGCACCTTGATGCTTTGCGCGATGTCTTCAGCGTTGTCCTGCCCCATCACGGTGATGAAAATCTTCGCGTGACCGACGTCACGGCTGACTTCAACAGCGGTAATGGTGACCAGACCCACACGTGGATCTTTGACTTCACGACGGATCAGTTGGGCCAGCTCGCGCTGCATCTGATCGCCGATACGTTGGGTACGGCTGTATTCTTTTGCCATGATTTTGTTACCTGTTACTGCCCTGCGGTGAAACCCGCAAGGTCTGAAAGCGGCAAACGCCCGGCCTGACAAATGCCAGACCGGGCGTTGCGTTTAGAGTCCTTGTGATGCGCCACACCCTTGAGTGCGGCCGGCCATCACGGCTCCTGAAGTGCGCGAGTCAGAGGCTGCGAGCAACCTGAACCTTCTCGAAGACTTCGATCTTGTCGCCGACTTTAACGTCGTTGTAGCTCTTAACGCCGATACCGCATTCCATGCCGGCACGTACTTCGGAAGCGTCATCCTTGAAGCGGCGCAGGGATTCCAGCTCGCCTTCGAAGATAACGATGTCTTCACGCAGTACGCGGATTGGACGGTTACGGTGCACAACACCTTCGATCACCATGCAACCAGCGATCGCGCCAAACTTCGGCGAACGGAACACGTCACGCACTTCGGCGATACCCAGGATGTTCTCGCGAACATCGCTGCCGAGCATACCGGTCAGGGCTTTCTTGACGTCTTCGATGATGTCGTAGATCACGTTGTAGTAACGCATATCCAGACCTTCCTGCTCGACGATCTTCCGTGCGCCAGCATCGGCACGCACGTTGAAGCCGAACAGAACAGCGTTGGAAGCCAGTGCCAGGTTAGCGTCGGATTCGGTGATACCACCCACGCCGCCGCCTACTACGCGCACTTGTACTTCGTCGTTGCCCAGGCCATTCAAGGCACCGTTCAACGCTTCCAGCGAACCACGGACGTCGGATTTGAGGACGATGTTGAGCGTCTTCTTCTCTGCCTGACCCATGTTTTCGAAGATGTTTTCCAGCTTGCCGGCGTGAGCGCGAGCCAGTTTGACTTCGCGGAACTTGCCTTGACGGAACAGAGCCACTTCACGGGCTTTCTTCTCGTCAGCAACAACGCTCATCTCGTCGCCGGCGTCCGGGGTACCGTCCAGGCCGAGGATCTCGACAGGGATGGAAGGACCGGCTTCTTTGATTGGCTTGCCGTTCTCGTCGAGCATGGCGCGCACGCGGCCATAGTTCGAACCGACCAGGACCATGTCGCCTTGGCGCAGGGTACCGTCTTGAACCAGAACGGTTGCAACCGGGCCACGACCTTTGTCGAGACGCGATTCAACCACAACGCCACGGCCAGGAGCCGATGGAGTTGCTTTCAGTTCGAGAACTTCAGCTTGCAGCAGAACGGCTTCCAGCAGCTCGTCCACGCCAGTACCGACTTTCGCCGAAACCGGAACGAACGGCGTATCACCGCCCCACTCTTCGGAGGTCACGCCGTGAACCGACAGTTCGCTACGGATGCGATCGAGATCGGCGCCCGGCTTGTCGATTTTGTTCACCGCTACAACCAGTGGAACGCCAGCCGCTACCGCGTGCTGAACAGCTTCAATGGTCTGCGGCATCACGCCGTCGTCCGCTGCAACCACCAGGATCACGATGTCAGTCGCCTTGGCACCACGAGCACGCATTGCGGTAAACGCAGCGTGACCCGGGGTGTCGAGGAAGGTGACCATGCCGCGTTCGGTTTCAACGTGGTATGCACCGATGTGCTGGGTGATACCACCGGCTTCGCCAGCAGCTACCTTGGCACGACGGATGTAGTCGAGCAGGGACGTTTTACCGTGGTCAACGTGGCCCATTACGGTCACGACTGGTGCACGGGAGAACGACTCACCTTCAAACTTCAGGGACTCGGCCAAGGAATCTTCCAGGGCGGTGTCGCTGACCAGGGTCACTTTGTGGCCCAGTTCTTCGGCTACCAGCTGAGCAGTTTCCTGATCAAGCACCTGGTTGATGGTCGCTGGGGTACCCAGTTTGAACATGAACTTGATGATTTCAGCAGCCTTGACCGACATCTGATTGGCGAGATCGCCAACAGTGATGGTCTCGCCGATCTGCACATCACGCACGACAGGGCCGGTTGGGCTCTGGAAACCGTGAGCGTTGCGCTTCTTCAGCTTGGCCTTGCCGCGACCACCACGACGGAAGCCATCGCTTTCTTCGTCGGTAGTGCGTGGCGCCACACGTGGAGCCGGCGCTTTTTCTTTGACCGAGGCGCGATGCGGAGCGTTTTTGCGCTCGCCATCACCGCCACCGCTGCGACGATTGTTATCGTCAGCACGTGGCTTGTCCGGACGGCGCTGTTCGTTCTGCTTGTTGCGAACTTCGGCAGACGGCGCTGGAGCAGCGGCAGCGACCGGTGCGCTTTCGCGTACAGGTTCGGCAGCGGCAACCGGCGCAGCAGCAGGGGCGCTATTAGCGTTCTGCGCAGCAGCAGGCTGGTTACGCGCTTCTACTTCGGCGCGTTGCTTGGCTTCTTCTTCAGCCTTCTGACGGGCAGCATTTTCTACTGCGCGACGCTCATCCAGTTCACGCTTGCGCTCGGCTTCGATTTCTTCCGGGCTGCGCTGTACGAAAACTTTCTTTTTGCGGACTTCAACGCTGATGCTTTTGCTGCCAGCAACACGCAGGGTGCTGGTGGTTTTACGCTGCAGCGTGATCTTGCGTGGTTCTTCCACTTTCGCCTTGTGGCTGCTTTTCAAGTGAGTCAGCAGGGACTGCTTCTCACTGTCAGTCACATTTTCTTCGGCGGCGGTGTGCGGCAGACCTGCCTCACGCATCTGCTGCAACAGGCGCTCTACCGGTGTTTTGACCTCATCGGCCAGTTGTTTCACCGTGACTTGCGTCATGCACTTCTCTCCTCAGGCCGCGCCTAATTACTCGAACCAGTGGGCTCGGGCGGCCATGATCAACTTGCCGGCACGATCATCGTCAATGCCGTCGATGTCGAGCAGGTCGTCAATAGACTGCTCGGCCAGGTCTTCGCGGGTAATTACGCCGCGCACCGCCAGTTCCATCGCCAAATCCTTGTCCATACCCTCAAGCGAGAGCAGGTCTTCGGCCGGATGGGCGTCTGCCAGCTTTTCCTCAGTAGCGATGGCTTTGGTCAACAAACGATCCTTGGCACGAGCGCGAAGCTCGTTGACGGTATCTTCGTCAAAGCCGTCGATGTTGAGCATTTCTTCCACCGGTACGTAGGCAATCTCTTCCAGGCTGGTGAAGCCTTCATCTACCAGCACCTGAGCCAGGTCTTCGTCGACTTCCAGCTCGTCGATGAAGTTGCGCAGGATGTCGCCGGTTTCTGCTTGCTGCTTAGCCTGGATGTCCGATTCGGTCATCACGTTCAGGGTCCAGCCAGTCAACTGGCTGGCCAGACGCACGTTCTGACCACCGCGACCGATGGCCTGAGCCAGATTGTCTGCGCCAACGGCGATGTCCATTGCGTGGGCATCTTCGTCAACGATAATTGCCGCAACCTCAGCCGGGGACATGGCGTTGATCACGAACTGAGCCGGGTTGTCGTCCCAAAGAACGATATCAACACGCTCACCGCCCAACTCACCCGACACTGCCTGGACGCGCGAACCGCGCATACCGATGCAAGCACCTTGTGGGTCAATGCGTTTGTCCTTGGAGCGGACGGCGATCTTGGCGCGCGAACCCGGATCACGGGACGCTGCCATTACTTCGATCAGGCCTTCAGCAATTTCCGGCACTTCGATGCGGAACAACTCGATCAGCATTTCCGGCGCGGTACGCGACAGGATCAGCTGCGGGCCGCGGTTCTCGGTGCGGATTTCCTTGAGCAGCGCACGCAGACGCACGCCGACACGGAAGGTTTCGCGAGAAATGATGTCTTCACGGGCCAGCAACGCTTCAGCGTTGTTACCCAGATCGACGATCACGTTGTCGCGGGTGACTTTTTTCACGGTGCCGGAGATGATTTCTCCCAGGCGCTCGCGATAAGCGTCGACCACTTGAGCGCGCTCGGCTTCACGCACTTTCTGCACGATGACTTGCTTGGCAGTCTGTGCAGCAATGCGGCCGAACTCGATGGATTCGATCTTTTCTTCGACGACGTCGCCAACGTTGGCACCCGGATGCGTTTCAGCAACCTTGCTCGGCCAGGTTTCGATGGCCGGATCGTCGAGATCATTCTCTTCGACGACCGTCCAGCGACGGAAAGTTTCGTATGCCCCGGTGTGGCGGTTAATTTCCACACGCAGGTCAACTTCGTCTTCAAAACGCTTTTTGGTAGCAGTGGCCAAAGCCAGCTCCAGCGCTTCAAAAATTACGCTTGCCGGTACGCCCTTTTCATTGGATACCGACTCAACAACCAGCAGTACTTCTTTGCTCATCGTACGCCTCGCCTTTCGCAAGCCATTGGATCCGCGGGATCCGCGTCTCAGTCAAAACTGGGAATAATGTTGGCCTTGTCGATCATATCGATCGGCAACAGGAATTCATGGTCGTCTACCTGCACCACGACATCCTGTTCTTCTACACCGCGCAGAAGGCCCTGAAAGTTGCGTCGACCTTCAAAAGGCGAGCGCAGCTTGATCTTCACTTGTTCACCGACAAACTGGGCGAACTGCTCAATAGTGAACAGTGGGCGCTCCATGCCAGGCGAGGAAACTTCAAGGGTGTATTCAACGGTGATTGGATCTTCAACATCCAGCACACCACTGATCTGACGGCTGACAATGGCGCAATCGTCCACCAGCACGCCACCCTCTTTATCGATATAAACGCGCAACATCGAGTGACGACCCTGAGCCGAAAACTCGATACCCCAGCATTCATAGCCCAGGGCCACGACCACCGGGGCCAGCAAGGCCTGCAACTCTTCTAGCTTGCTCGACACCTGAACCCCCTAGTGCATGATATGTGCATGCTTTGCAAAATAAAAAAATGGGCGAAACGCCCATCCTTGAAACGCCGTCGAACAGCGGCGTTGAAAGTGTCCAGCTAACAAAAAGCCCCTGAAAAGGGGCTCCTTAAACTGGTTGCGGGGGCCGGATTTGAACCGACGACCTTCGGGTTATGAGCCCGACGAGCTACCAGACTGCTCCACCCCGCGACAAAGCTGGGGCGGAAGTATACGACCGATCCCTTATAGGGTCAATGTAACCTTCCACCTGCAAGAAAGCCCGCAACAGCGGGCTCTCCTGACTAATTGGTACCGAGAAGGGGACTCGAACCCCTACACCCTATGGGCACAACCACCTCAAGGTTGCGTGTCTACCAATTCCACCACCTCGGCAAAACTACGTTTGAAACCCTTCTTACTTCTGCTCTTGAGCTGGAGGTACGTCAGTCGCTGGAGTAGCCGACTTTTGCTCTTGAAGCACCGGGACATCATCAGAAGCCGGTTGTTGTTGCTTAGGTACTTCCAACACTGCCGGGTTTGGCAAACCTGCTTGAGTCAGCTGATGAGCTTTCTCTTTAGCAAAGTAACCTAACCCTAAGCTGGTTATGAAGAAACCGGCGGCAAGTATAGCAGTAAACTTACTAAGAAAGGTAGAGGAACCTTGGCTTCCGAACACAGTATTTGAAGCACCTGCTCCGAAAGACGCGCCAGCGTCCGCACCCTTACCCTGCTGCAGCAAAACCAGAGCAACTACGCCCAATGCACCCAGCAGATGAAAAACGACTACGACTGTTTCCAGCATTTTTTCAGTTTCCCGCGGCGCGACAGATCGCACCGAACTCATCTGCATTCAGGGAAGCCCCACCAATGAGCCCCCCATCGATATCCGGCATGCCGAACAGTTCGACCGCATTGGCCGCCTTCACGCTGCCGCCGTATAGAAGCCGCACACCTCGTGCGACTTCAGAATTCTCTGCCGCCAACTGCTCGCGAATGGCTTTATGCACATCCTGCGCCTGTTGCGGCGTTGCAGTCAGTCCGGTGCCAATGGCCCAGACAGGCTCGTAAGCAATGACTGCTTTTGCAAAAGCACCAACACCCAGCTCCTCGATGATGCTGCCCAGCTGACGCCCGACAACCTCAAGAGTTTTACCGGCTTCGCGCTGCTCGAGGGTTTCCCCTACACACAACACCGGAATCAAGCCACACGCCTGTGCCGCTGCGAACTTGCGATTCAGCATCCCGTCTCGCTCGCCCATGATCTGGCGGCGTTCGGAGTGCCCGACAAGCACAAGGGAACAACCTGCATCCACCAACTGACTCGGTGCAATTTCACCGGTCAATGCACCTTGCATGGATTCCACCGCAGAATTCTGCGCACCGACCGAAATCGATTTACCTTTCAAGCCATCAACCACTTGGTTGATATACAAGCAAGGCGGGAATACCGCGACATCAACACCGCTTGGCAAGGCCAGATGACGAAGGCCGTTGATCAGCTCAGCGACGCTGGCGCGGGTACCGTGCATCTTCCAGTTACCAGCTACCATAGGGCGACGCATGCTGTACCTCGTCGGTCAAAGTGGGCGCAGATGTTACCCAACACAATCATGCCTTGCAAGCCGAATCAGGCAGAAACTTCAGTTACCAGTTTTGCCAGTTCTTCGGCGTAGCTGCGAACCTGGGTTTCGTCCTCGCCTTCGACCATGACGCGCACCAGAGGCTCTGTCCCGGACTTGCGCAAAAGCACACGACCACGACCCGCCATTGCCTGGGTTACACGCGCACTGGCTTCCTTGACAGCAGGATGCTCCAGCGGATTATCGCCGCCGCCAAAACGCACGTTGATCAGCACTTGAGGGCACTTGCGCAGCGCCTGACGGCTTTGCGCCAGACCTTCGTTACGGGTCTTGAGCGCCATCAGCACTTGCAACGCCGCGATGATCGCATCACCGGTCGTGGTGTGATTGAAGCAAACGATGTGCCCCGAATTTTCACCACCGACCAGCCAGTTGCGTTCGAGCAATTCAGCAATCACATAGCGGTCACCGACATTGGCACGGATAAACGGAATTGAAAGCTCCGCCAGCGCCAACTCAAGACCCAGGTTGCTCATCAGTGTACCGACTACGCCGCCCTGCAGCTTGCCGCGCTCATGCAGGTCACGGGCGATGATGAACAACAACTCGTCACCATCAACGATGGCACCGGTGTGATCGACCATCAGAACCCGGTCACCGTCACCGTCGAAGGCAATACCCAGATCAGCATGCTCAGCCAGCACCGCCGCCTGCAACTGGCCCATATGGGTCGAGCCGCAGTTGTCGTTGATGTTCAAGCCATTAGGTTGCGCCGACAGCACCACCACTTCAGCACCCAGCTCGCGGAACACGCTAGGCGCTACCTTGTAGGTCGCACCGTGGGCGCAGTCGATAACAATTTTCAGCCCGGAGAAGCTGGTACCGGTCGGCACACTGCTTTTGCAGAATTCGATGTAGCGACCGGAGGCGTCGTTGATACGCGACACCTTGCCGATCTTGCTCGACTCAACCACCGTCATCGGCGTATCGAGCAGCTCTTCAATCATCAACTCCAGCTCATCTGGTAGCTTGGTGCCTTTGCCGGAGAAGAACTTGATGCCGTTATCGTCGTGTGGATTGTGCGACGCACTGATCACGATGCCTGCTTCAGCCTGGAACGTACGCGACAGGTAAGCGATCGCGGGCGTCGGCATCGGGCCCAGCAGCATCACATCGGCACCCGCCGAAGTCAGGCCGGCTTCAAGCGCCGATTCGAACATGTAGCCGGAAATCCGCGTGTCCTTGCCGACCAGCACCTTGCAGGCACCCATCTTGCGGAACGCCATGCCGGCAGCCCAGCCAAGCTTGAGCATGAAGTCAGGGGTAATCGGGTATTCACCGACTCGACCACGAATGCCGTCAGTACCAAAATATTTCTTGCTCATAAGTGCTCCATCATTCTTATTCAGCTGATTCCACGGCCGCGAGCATCCGCACCACGTCTACCGTTTCGGCCACATCATGGACACGCAATATACGCGCACCTTTCAGCGACGCCAGTGCCGCCAGTGCCAAACCGCCGTGCAGCCGCTCACCGACAGGACGATTCAGCGCCTGCCCGATCATGCTTTTACGAGAAACGCCCACCAGCAGCGGCCGGCCCAACGCATGCAGGGCCTCCATGTGCTTGAACAAGCTTAGATTGTGCTGCAGGGTTTTGGCGAAGCCAAATCCCGGGTCGAGAATGATTCGCTCGGCAGGAATACCGGCAGCCGCACATTGCGTCATGCGCTCGGCGAGAAACTCACCGACTTCCCGAGTGACATCCTGATAGTGCGGATTGTCCTGCATATCGCCAGGCTCACCCAGCATATGCATCAGGCACACCGGCAAACCAGTTGCCGCTGCCGCATCCAGAGCACCATCACGCTGCAATGAACGGACATCGTTAATCAGGCCAGCACCGAGACGAGCCGTTTCGCGCATCACCGCGGGCGTCGAGGTATCAACTGAAATAACTACATCAAGTTCGCGATTGATCAGCTCAACGATCGGCGCGACGCGCTCAAGCTCTTCCAGCGGCGAAACTGCACGCGCACCGGGTCGGGTCGACTCACCGCCGACATCGATCAGCGTCGCACCGGCGGCGACCATGACTTCGGCGTGGCGCAGGGCCGCGTCGAGCTGGCTGTATCGGCCGCCATCGGAAAAGGAATCGGGAGTGACATTGAGAATGCCCATGACATGCGTATGGGCCAAATCAAGAACCCGGTTGCCGCAAGGCAACCGGGTCAGGGACTGTGCAAAAGTCATTTCAAACCTTAAACGTCAGCAGCCGGACCGCCAATCGGTGTTTCCGGACGCTCATCCTGAACAACCGGAGGCGGCGGCGGTGTACCCGTGCCACCCGACCAGTCGCGAGGTTCGCGAGGTGTGCGACCGGCCATGATGTCGTCGATCTGTTCAGCATCGATCGTTTCGTACTTCATCAGAGCGTCAGCCATGGCATCGAGCTTGTCACGGTTGTCCGTGAGGATCTGCTTGGCCGTGCCGTAGCATTGATCAATGATGCTGCGCACTTCGGAGTCAATCAGCTTGGCAGTCTCACCAGAGAAGCTGGCAGCCTGACCACCACCGCCGCGACCGAGGAACACTTCGCCCTCTTCTTCGGCGTACATCAGCGGACCGAGTTTTTCCGACAGGCCCCATTTCGTCACCATGTTCCGTGCAATCTGGCTGGCACGCATGATGTCGTTGGAAGCACCGGTGGTAACACCGTCGAAGCCCAGGGTCATTTCTTCAGCAATACGGCCGCCGTACAGCGAGCAGATCTGACTGATCAGTGCGCGCTTGGACAGGCTGTAGCGATCTTCTTCCGGCAGGAACATGGTCACACCCAGCGCACGACCGCGCGGGATGATCGACACCTTGTAGACCGGATCATGCTCAGGCACGACGCGACCCACAATGGCGTGGCCCGCTTCGTGATAAGCAGTGTTCTGCTTTTCTTTCTCGGACATGACCATCGATTTGCGCTCGGCGCCCATCATGATCTTGTCTTTGGCCAGTTCGAATTCTTTCATCTCGACGATGCGCTTGCCGCTACGTGCAGCGAACAGCGACGCTTCGTTGACCAGGTTAGCCAGGTCAGCACCGGAGAAGCCCGGAGTACCACGTGCGATCACGGCCGGAGCGACGTCGTCACCCATTGGCACTTTGCGCATGTGTACTTTGAGGATCTGCTCGCGACCACGGATATCCGGCAGACCGACCACAACCTGACGGTCGAAACGGCCCGGACGCAGCAGCGCAGGGTCGAGTACGTCAGGACGGTTGGTTGCAGCGATAACAATGATGCCGTCGTTCATTTCGAAGCCGTCCATCTCAACCAGCAACTGGTTGAGAGTCTGCTCACGCTCATCGTGACCGCCACCCATGCCGGCGCCACGATGGCGGCCGACGGCGTCGATTTCGTCGATAAAGATGATGCAAGGCGCGTGTTTCTTCGCCTGCTCGAACATGTCACGCACACGGCTGGCACCGACACCGACGAACATCTCGACGAAGTCAGAACCGGAAATGGTGAAGAACGGCACTTTGGCTTCGCCGGCAATCGCCTTGGCCAGCAAGGTTTTACCGGTACCCGGAGGACCGACCATCAGCACACCGCGAGGAATACGACCGCCCAGGCGCTGGAACTTGCCCGGATCACGGAGGAATTCAACCAGCTCGCCCACTTCTTCCTTGGCTTCGTCGCAACCGGCAACGTCAGCCAACGTGGTTTTTACCTGATCTTCGGAGAGCAGGCGCGCCTTGCTCTTGCCGAAGCTCATCGGCCCGCCCTTGCCGCCGGCACCGCCCTGCATCTGGCGCATGAAGAACATGAACACCGCGATGATCACCAGGATCGGGAAGCTGGCCACCAGAAGCTGGGTCCAGATGCTTTGCTGTTCAGGCTGCTTGCCTTCAACCACAACGTGGTTGTCGACCAGATCGCCGATCAGGCCATTGTCCTGAATCGCCGGACGAATGGTCTTGAAGCTGTCGCCGTCATTGCGTTTGCCGGTAATCACATAGCCATCAACCGCTACGCGTTCGACCTTGCCATCCTTGACCTGCTGGATGAAGTCGGAATAGTTGAGGGTCTGCGGCTCGTTAGGGCTGGAGAAGTTGTTCATCACTGTCACCAGGACAGCCGCGATGATCAACCACAGGATCAGATTCTTTGCCATATCGTTCAATTAACTACCCTCTGAAGCAAGCTCCGCTACTGGCGCGCGCTTCGCATGATATTCACCGGCCTAACTTACTACATTACCTACGGCTCTGGCAGGCGCCGTCTGTAACCCTTTGTGAAACACTTTCTACACAATATTCGCTAATGCGCTCGGGGCGAAATACGAAAAACCTATCACCTCGCCAAAAAAACTCCGTTTTACTCACTACGCCCGCGGTAACCCCAAGCCAGCATGTATTGCTCGCGGGAGGTGCCTCGAGAAGAGTCCGGCTTGATCATCTGGATCTTGTCGAACTTCTTGCGAGCATCCTTCAGGTAGGTATCGAACCCTTCACCCTGAAAAATCTTGATTACAAAATTACCGCCCGGCTTGAGGATTCGCTCCGCCAAGTCTAGCGCCAGTTCACAAAGAAACATGGCTTTGGGCATGTCCACTTCGGGCGTACCACTCATATTGGGGGCCATATCGGAAATCACAAGGTCCACCTGCGAATTACCTACCGCCTCAAGGATCTGCGCGAGCACCGCATCCTCGGTGAAGTCACCTTGAATGAAGGTCACGTCCGGAATGCTGTCCATTTCCAGAATGTCCGAGGCGATCAGACGCCCCTGACCGCCGATCAACCGGCTGGTGACCTGCGACCAGCCGCCAGGCGCTGCGCCCAGGTCGACAACGCTCATGCCGGGACGGATCAGCTTGTACTTCTCCTGGACTTCCAGAAGCTTGTAACTCGCACGCGAGCGGTAGCCATCCTTCTGGGCCTGCTTCACATACGGGTCATTAACATGTCTTTTCAGCCAACCAAGGCTTGTCTTGGAACGCGCCATTGGGCACCTCGATAATTAGGGTCGTGATTAATTGGGCGGATCCACGAGCCCTCGGGTAAAATGGCCGCCATTTTACAGAATCCAGACGAAAGGGTCAGATTATGCCGCTCACTCAAGAGCAGAAGAAACAGTACAAATCCATTGGCCACCATCTGAAACCCGTTTTGACGGTAGCCGACAATGGTTTGACTGAAGGTGTGTTAGCCGAATTTGAACGTGCATTGGCGGATCACGAGCTGATCAAGATCAAGCTCACCATACTTGATCGCGAAGCGCGCCTGGCGCAAATCGCAGAGCTGTGCAAGGTCGGCAAAGCGGATCTGGTACAGGTCATCGGCAAGATGGCACTGGTGTATCGCAAGAACTTCAGCGCCAACAAGCAGCTGTCGAACGTTCATCGCTTCAAGTGATGACAGGGGTCAAGGGTGTGCTTCGCGCACCCTGACACTCCACCCCGGCACCGGTTGCATTACCAGTATCAAACCGGAAAAGCCCAGAATCAGAAAACTGAATTCCTGCCAGCGCTGCGCCTCCGGCCAGCCGACACGCACTGCGACAAACATCGCGCACGCGTACAACGCCATCAGCAGCACCTGCCCGCGAAAATCCCGCCATAGACTGGCAAGGCCTTCGGCCTGTACCAGCACCAAAGCCTGAAATATCACGCAAGCGGCAGCGAATCCCACCACCAGCACTTCAAATGCAGCGGCTACTTCATCGATCAGCAGCGGCGCCAGGCCAATTTTGCCCAGTGCCGGCTGCAAACCGAGATGAATTAGCCATAGACCGCCGACCCATAACATCTGGGTCAGTTGCCAAAGCATGGCGCCCGCGTGCAGCGGGCGCCCTTTTTCAGATGTGACGGACTTCGACAATCTCGTACTCGATCACGCCACCAGGCGTTTTAACCGCCACCACATCACCCTCTTCCTTGGCAATCAAGGCGCGAGCCAGTGGCGAACCGACGGAAATCTTGCCGAGTTTGAAGTCAGCCTCGTCCTCACCCACGATGTGGTAAGTAACGCGCTCATCCGTCTCGACGTTGGCGATTTCCACGGTCGTGCCGAAAATCACTTTGCCAGTGTGCGGGATCGACGTGACATCAATGATGACCTGATTCTGAATCCGGCCCTCAATGTCACGAATCCGCGCCTCGACCATGCCTTGCTGTTCGCGCGCGGCATGGTATTCAGCGTTTTCCTTCAAGTCACCCAGCTCGCGAGCCGTACCGATGTCCTGGCTGAGCTTCGGACGGACGACCTTGGTCAGGTGAGTGTGTTCTTCTTCCAGGGCTTTGGCGCCCTGAACAGTCATTGGGTATTTGGTTATGCTCATGCCTTCAATCCTGCGTGTAGATCTTGCAAGCGGCGCACGGTCTTTTCCGGACCGAACTTCAGCGCTTCACAGATAGCTTCGCCAGCAGCAATGGTAGTGGTGCAGTAGATCTTGTGCTGCAAGGCATTACGACGAATGGAGTACGAATCAGCGATCGACTGACGACCTTCGGTAGTGTTGATGATCAGCGTGACTTCGTCATTCTTGATCATGTCGACCACGTGCGGACGACCCTCGGTCACCTTGTTCACACGGCGCACTTTCAGACCTGCGGCTTCGATCAGCTTGGCAGTACCGGCAGTGGCAACCACTTCGAAGCCCAAGTTGATCAGATCACGGGCCACGCCTGCAACCAATGGCTTGTCGTCGTCACGTACGCTGATGAACGCAGTACCGCCGGTCGGCAGCACTTCGCTCGCGCCCATCTGGGCTTTGGCGAATGCTTCACCGAAGGTGTCGCCGACGCCCATCACTTCACCGGTCGACTTCATTTCTGGGCCGAGGATCGGGTCAACGCCAGGGAATTTGGCGAACGGGAAGACCGCCTCTTTCACGCTGTAGAAGTTCGGGATGATTTCTTTGGTGAAGCCGATTTCTTTCAGGGTTTTACCAGCCATCACGCGGGCAGCGATCATGGCCAGGGAAACACCGATGCACTTCGACACGAACGGTACGGTACGGGAAGCGCGCGGGTTGACTTCGATGACGTAGATGTCTTCGCCTTGCAGCGCCAACTGTACGTTCATCAGGCCGACAACGCCCAGTTCCAGGGCCATTTTCTTGACCTGTTCGCGCATCTCGTCCTGGATGTGCGCAGGCAGCGAGTACGGCGGCAGCGAGCACGCGGAGTCACCGGAGTGAACGCCAGCCTGTTCGATGTGCTGCATGATCGCGCCGATGACGACGTCTTTGCCGTCGCAGACTGCATCCACGTCCATTTCGATGGCGCAGTTGAGGAAGTGGTCGAGCAGCACCGGGCTGTCGTTGGACACTTTCACCGCGTCACGCAGGTAGCGCTTGAGTTCTTCTTCTTCGTAAACGATTTCCATCGCGCGGCCACCCAGTACATAGGATGGGCGTACGACCAACGGGTAACCGATCTTGCTGGCGGCACGAATTGCTTCGTCTTCGCTGCGCACGGTGGCGTTTGGCGGCTGACGCAGGTTCAGGCGCTCAACCATTTGCTGGAAACGCTCACGGTCTTCGGCACGGTCGATCGCGTCCGGGCTGGTGCCGATAATTGGCACGCCGGCGGCTTCCAGAGCGCGAGCCAGTTTCAGCGGAGTCTGGCCGCCGTACTGGACGATCACGCCTTTCGGCTTCTCGACGCGGCAGATTTCCAGCACGTCTTCGAGGGTTACCGATTCGAAGTACAGACGGTCGGAGGTGTCGTAGTCAGTGGAAACAGTTTCCGGGTTGCAGTTGACCATGATGGTTTCGTAGCCGTCTTCGCGCAGTGCGAGGGCAGCGTGAACGCAGCAGTAGTCGAACTCGATACCTTGGCCGATTCGGTTCGGGCCACCGCCCAGAATCATGATCTTGTCGCGACCCGACGGCGCGGCTTCGCACTCTTCTTCGTAAGTCGAATAGAGATAAGCGGTGTCGGTGGCGAACTCGGCGGCGCAGGTGTCAACGCGCTTGTAGACCGGGAACACTTCCAGCTTGTGACGGTGAGTCCGCAGGTTCTTCTCGGTCACACCCAGCAGCTTGGCCAGACGCTGATCGGAGAAGCCTTTGCGCTTGAGCTTGTACATCACGTCGCGGTCGATCGCGGACAGACCGAGAGTCTTGACCTTTTCTTCGTCCTTGATCAGATCTTCGATCTGTACCAGGAACCAAGGGTCGATCATGTTCATCGCGAAGATTTCTTCGACGGTCATGCCGGCGCGGAAAGCGTCTGCCACGTACCAGATGCGCTCGGCGCCCGGCACGGTCAGTTCACGCTTGAGCACGCTCATGCTTTCCGGGTTGCTCAGGTCGAGCTTCTCGTCCAGACCGCAAACGCCTACTTCCAGACCGCGCAGAGCTTTCTGCAGGGATTCCTGGAAGGTACGGCCGATGGCCATGACTTCGCCGACCGACTTCATCTGAGTGGTCAGGCGCGCGTCAGCCTTGGCGAATTTTTCGAAGGCGAAGCGCGGCAGCTTGGTGACGACGTAGTCGATCGACGGCTCGAAGGACGCCGGGGTTTTGCCGCCGGTGATGTCGTTCGACAGTTCGTCGAGGGTGTAGCCCACAGCCAGTTTGGCCGCGACTTTGGCGATCGGGAAACCGGTGGCTTTCGAAGCCAGCGCCGAGGAACGCGATACGCGCGGGTTCATTTCGATCACGACCATACGGCCAGTGTCCGGGCAGATACCGAATTGCACGTTGGAACCGCCGGTCTCGACGCCGATCTCGCGCAGTACCGCCAGGGAGGCGTTACGCAGGATCTGGTATTCCTTGTCGGTCAGGGTTTGTGCTGGAGCCACGGTGATCGAGTCACCGGTGTGCACGCCCATCGGGTCAAAGTTTTCGATCGAGCAGACGATGATGCAGTTGTCCTTTTTGTCGCGGACAACTTCCATCTCATATTCTTTCCAGCCGATCAGCGATTCGTCGATCAGCAGCTCTTTGGTCGGCGACAGGTCGAGACCGCGGGCGCAGATTTCTTCGAACTCTTCACGGTTGTAGGCGATGCCACCACCGGTGCCGCCCATGGTGAAGGACGGACGAATGATGCACGGGAAGCCGAGGGTTTCGAGAACCGCGTTGGCTTCTTCCATGCTGTGGGCGATACCGGAACGCGGGCACGCCAGGCCGATGGATTTCATCGCCTTGTCGAAACGCGAACGGTCTTCAGCCTTGTCGATGGTGTCGGCGTTGGCGCCGATCATTTCTACGCCGAACTTCTCCAGAATGCCTTCGCGTTCCAGGTCCAGGGCGCAGTTCAGAGCAGTCTGGCCGCCCATGGTTGGCAACACGGCGTCCGGACGCTCTTTCTCGATGATCTTGGCAACGGTCTGCCACTTGATCGGCTCGATGTAAGTCGCGTCGGCCATGTCCGGGTCGGTCATGATGGTGGCCGGGTTGGAGTTCACCAGGATGACGCGGTAGCCCTCTTCGCGCAGGGCTTTACAGGCCTGGGCGCCGGAGTAGTCGAATTCGCAGGCCTGGCCGATAACGATCGGGCCAGCGCCGAGAATCAGGATGCTTTTAATGTCTGTACGTTTTGGCATGGGTTTGTCACTCAAATCCGCAGGTCAGTCGGCAAGCCGTCTTGATCGATTTCTGAAGTCCCGAGGGGGCCGCCGGTGCCGGGGCCGCCCTCGAGGGGCTTCTCTCTACAGTCTCAAGGCGAACGCTTAGCGTCGCTTGGCCATCTCGTTGATGAAGCGGTCGAACAGTGGCGCGACGTCGTTCGGGCCCGGGCTCGCTTCAGGGTGACCCTGGAAGCTGAACGCGCTCTTGTCGGTGCGCTCGATGCCTTGCAGGGTGCCGTCGAACAGCGATTTGTGGATCGCACGCACGTTGGCTGGCAGGGTTTCTTCGTCTACCGCGAAACCGTGGTTCTGGCTGGTGATCATCACAACGCCAGTGTCCAGATCCTGCACCGGGTGGTTGGCACCGTGGTGGCCGTGGCCCATTTTCAGGGTCTTGGCGCCGGAGGCCAGAGCCAGCAGTTGGTGACCGAGGCAGATGCCGAATACCGGAATTTCGGTTTCCAGGACTTCCTTGATCGCCTTGATCGCGTAGTCGCAAGGCTCCGGGTCACCCGGGCCGTTGGACAGGAACACGCCGTCCGGCTTCAGCGCCAGCACATCAGCAGCTGGGGTCTGGGCAGGTACGACGGTGACGCGGCAGCCGCGCTCGACCAGCATGCGCAGGATGTTGACCTTGACGCCGTAATCGTAGGCAACCACGTGGTAAGGCAGCTCGGAGGCTTCGATGGTCGCGTGGCTGTCGGTCTTCAGATCCCAGACAGTCGAGCGCCATTCGTATTGCTTCTTGGTGCTGACGACTTTCGCCAGATCCATGCCCTTCAGGCCCGGGAAGCCTTGCGCAGCAGCGATCGCAGCTTCTTCGGAGATGTTGTCGCCGGCCATGATGCAGCCGTTCTGTGCGCCTTTTTCACGCAGGATGCGGGTCAGGCGGCGGGTGTCAATACCGGCGATTGCCACAACGTTGTTGGCTTTCAGGTAATCGGACAGGGACATCGTGTTACGCCAGTTGCTCGCTACCAGCGGCAGGTCACGAATGACCAGACCAGCGGACCAGACGCGGTCGGACTCGGCGTCTTCCGGCGTGGTGCCGGTGTTGCCGATGTGCGGGTAAGTCAGGGTAACGATTTGTTGGGCGTAGGAAGGATCGGTAAGGATTTCCTGATAGCCGGTCATTGCGGTGTTGAACACCACCTCACCAACGGTCTGACCGTCGGCTCCAATGGCTTCGCCGCGAAAAATGCTGCCATCAGCAAGGGCGAGTATGGCTGGCTTAGTCAAGAAGACCTCCCGTAAATAAAGCATGAAGGGGCAATCGCAGGTTGTAAAAAAGCGGAGTGACGTATGGACACGTCACCCCGCTTCTTCACTGAATTATTCTGCGCGCTTTTAGTGGACACACTAAAGCTGTAGCTTACAGGAAAGACCTCGATTTCGGAAGGGCGAAACACACACAAACTCGCCTTATAAAGGCATGGCGACGCGCGACCACGGTGATGGCACGGTTGACACCCCTTCACCCCTCTCTAGAATAGGTACCCATCTCAAGTTTCGAGCAAGAAACCCTGAATGAGTACCCACATCAGCATCGCTGACGCCGCCACGCTGCTGAATGTCAGTACGCAACGGGTCAGAACCCTTTGCCGCAACGGCGACCTCCAGTCCGAAAAGATCGGTAACACCTGGATCATCGACCACGCCAGCTTAAAAAATTACGGGCTCCGAACCGCACATATGATTGCACAAGATCACCCTGCTTACGCCGTGCAGACGTCGTCGAGCGAGCGCAAACCTATCGCTCTGAGCTTTTTCTCCGGCGCCATGGGCCTCGATCTCGGCCTGGAAAAGGCCGGTTTCGATATCCGCCTGGCCTGCGAATCGAACAAGCATTGCCGCCAGACCATCACCCTGAATCGCCCCAACACCGCCCTGCTCGGTGACATCAATGACTGCACCGCCGAGCAAGTGCTGGAAGCCGCACAGGTGCGCGCCGAAGACGTCGACCTGATCGTCGGCGGCCCGCCCTGCCAGGCCTTCAGCACCGCCGGCAAGCGCAAGGCGTTCAATGATGATCGCGGCAACGCCTTCCTCAAGTACATCGATCTGGCACTGGAAATTCGCCCACGCTTCATCGTGATCGAGAACGTGCGCGGGCTGTTGTCGTGCCCGATGGATCATCGCCCGCACAATCAGCGCGGCAGCGAATTCCCCGATCTGTCCCTCGACGAAATGAAGGGCGGCGCGCTCAACTTCGTCATCAGCGTGCTGCGACGTGCCGGCTACACCTGCACGTTCAACCTGTACAACTCAGCGAATTTCGGCACGCCGCAAATTCGCGAACGGGTCATCATTGTCTGCTCCCGCGATGGCAAAGAAGCGCCGTTCTTGACGCCAACTCACTCCGAAGACGGCTCCCACGGCCTGCCGGTGTGGAACAAGCTGCGCGGCGCACTGGTCGGTCTGGATCAGCACACGCACCTGAACTTCCCGGAAAAACGCCTCAAGTACTACCGCATGCTCACCGCCGGACAGAACTGGCGCAGCCTGACTCCGGACTTGCAGCAAGAAGCCCTCGGTAAGTCGTATTTCTCCGGCGGCGGCAAAACCGGTTTCCTGCGCCGTCTGCATTGGGAAAAACCCTCGCCGACGCTGGTCACCCACCCAGCCATGCCGGCCACCGACCTCGCGCACCCGGAAGAGGATCGCCCGCTGTCGATTCAAGAATACAAACGCATCCAGGAGTTTCCGGACGATTGGCAACTGGCCGGCCCGCTGATCGAGCAATACAAACAGGTCGGCAACGCCGTACCGGTCAGCCTCGGCCATGCGGTCGGCAAGTTGATTCGCGACCTGCTCAGCGGCACCGATCAGGCACCGCCGCAGGACTTCCGCTTCTCGCGCTACCAGGCCACGTCGCACAACGACTGGCTGCAAGTGTTCGAGCAGCAGAAGAAGAAGCTCCAATTCGACCTGGAACTGGCCTGATTCACTGCCGAGGGAGCGTCTGCTCCCTCAAGCCTCACGCCTCACTCATCGCTTGAAGAGTTGAGGCGTACCAGACGATCCCACTGGATCGCACCCTCATCGTTGCAAAACTCGCGGGTGAATTCTTCCGTGAACTGGTTGACCAGTTGCGTGTACGAGTCCTGGAATTGGGCATTACGCTCGTGCGCCTTAAAGCCCAGCGGCCCGATCAGCTCGACAAACAGATCCGGGTCGCCCGAGATAAACTCCCAGAAACGCTGCCCGCAGAGTTTGCTGTAGTCGCCCTTGTCCGGATTGTTATCACGCCCGTAGCAGCAACCGTTGACGGCAACGATGTTCAGGCCGGACTGGCTGGTACGCAATGTCCGCTGCGCCGTTTTGAAGTTGGTGCGCATTTGGGTGATCTGCGAGCTGTTGCCCCAGTTCGGCCCGGACTTGATCGCGACCAGATGACGGCGCCCGTCTTTATCAAACTCCAGATCAACACCGGCGACCGCTGACTTCCAGCCTCCATAGGTCTTGCCATTGATGAAGATCGCCAGCCCTTCCAGCCAATCGCCGAACAGGGTTTCCTCGTTAGAGGACACGTGCGCATCAACAATCCCGCGAACGATCTGCTCCGCCGTCTGCATGTCCTTGGCTTTGAACATGTAGGGATTCTTGCGCTTGAGCACACTCTTGAGCTTCAACCGCGACAGGCTGTCGAGGCGCTTCTGGTGAAACGTGCCGATATTGTCTTCGACGTACTTGGCCACATCGGCCAGATCCAATGGTTGCATCCGTTGCATTCCTTTCAAAAATTGAAACTTCAGACAAAACAAAGGCGCTTTACGCGCCTTGTTTTTTTCACGATCGAATTACTTCAGATCGAGCACATCCTGCATGTCATACAGGCCCGGCTCACGGCCGTCGAGCCACAGCGCAGCACGCACCGCGCCCTTGGCGAAGGTCATGCGGCTGGAAGCCTTGTGGGTGATTTCCAGACGCTCGCCCTCACAGGCAAACAGCACGGTGTGATCGCCGACCACATCACCGCCGCGAACCGTGGCAAAACCGATGGTTTCCCGCTCACGCGCACCGGTGTGGCCTTCACGCCCATAGACCGCAACCTTCTGCAGATCACGATCCAGCGCATCGGCAATCACTTCGCCCATGCGCAGCGCGGTACCCGAAGGCGCGTCGATCTTGTGCCGGTGATGAGCTTCGATGATCTCGATGTCAGCCTCATCGCCCAGCACCCGCGCGGTCATCTCGAGCAATTTCAGCGACAGGTTGACCCCGACGCTGAAGTTGGCGGCAAACACGATCGGGATATCTTTCCCGGCATCGGCCAGCAATTGCTTCTGCGCCGCGTCCAGCCCGGTGGTACCGATGACCATGGCTTTGCCTGCCTTGCGGCAGAACGCCAGATTTTTCAGCATCACTTCGGGCAGGGTGAAGTCGATCAATACATCGAACTCTTCAGCCACGGCTTCGATATGAGCGGACAGCGGCACGCCAATACGACCCAGCGAAGCCAGCTCACCGGCATCGACGCCGATCAACGTGCTGCCCGGACGCACCACGGCAGCGGTCAAACCGGTCAGCGGCGCGCGCTGCTGCACGGCTTCGACCAGAATCTTACCCATGCGCCCAGCAGCGCCCATCACAGCTATACGTCGCATGCCGACTCCTTACAGATCGCCGAAGAAGCGCTTCACACCGTCAAACCAACCGGTGGTTTTCGGTGAATGGCTGTTGTCGTCGGCCAGCGAGCTGCGGAATTCTTCCAGCAGTTCGCGCTGACGACGGTTCAGATTCACCGGCGTTTCGACCGCAACGCGGCACATCAGATCGCCTGCACCGCCGCCACGCACCGGCGCTACACCTTTGCCACGCACACGGAACTGCTTGCCGGTCTGGGTGCCTTCAGGGATTTTCAGTTTGACGCGACCGTCGAGGGTCGGGATTTCCAGCTCACCGCCCAATGCTGCGTCGACGAAGCTGATCGGCACTTCGCAGAACAGATGCTTGCCGTCACGCTGGAAGATGTCGTGCTCGCGCACGTTGATGACCACGTACAGATCGCCCGTCGGGCCGCCCTGCGTACCCGCTTCGCCTTCGCCGGACAGACGAATGCGGTCGCCGGTGTCGACGCCGGCCGGTACTTTGACCGACAGGGTTTTGTACTCTTCAACGCGACCGTCACCGTGGCAGGAATCGCACGGATCGGAAATGATCTTGCCTTGGCCATGGCAACGCGGGCAGGTTTGCTGCACCGAGAAGAAGCCTTGCTGCATGCGCACCTGACCGATGCCGCCGCAGGTCGGGCACGTCGATGGCGAGGAGCCTTTCTTGGCACCCGAACCGTCGCACGGCTTGCAGTTGACCAGTGTCGGAACGCGGATATTCACCGACGTGCCGCGCACCGCTTCTTCCAGATTCAGCTCCAGGGTGTAGCGCAGATCACTGCCACGCTGAGCGCCGCCACGACCACCGCCGCGACCGCCACCGAAGAAATCACTGAAGACATCGCCAAAGATGTCAGAGAAGTTCTGACCGCCAAAACCGGCACCGCCGCCGCCCATGCTTGGGTCAACGCCGGCATGACCGTACTGGTCGTAAGCCGCACGCTTGCTGGAATCGGACAGCACTTCGTAGGCCTCGTTGGCCTCTTTGAACAGTTCTTCCGACGCTTTGTCATCGGGATTACGGTCCGGGTGATGCTTCATCGCCAGACGACGGTAGGCCTTCTTCAGGTCTGCATCGCTTGAGCCACGCTCAACACCCAACACTTCGTAATAGTCACGCTTTGCCATAAGTCTTCTGCACTCTTGAGGACGTCCGGCAAACCCCTCCTGAGGATCGCCAAACTCGTTGAGCCCCAATACAGGCCCGGACCCAACTCACGTCAATTCAACGATCCTGGTCTTTGATTCTGCGGTACTTGCGGCGCGAAAAGCAGGAGCATTCCCGGCCATACCGCCAGCATCCGAACGTTGTCGCATGCTGTAAAAATTCGCGTATTCCAGATACGCCAACGCGGGAGCTAGCTCCCGCGCGGCGACATCCTACCAGTCACTGCCCGAAGGCAGTCAACCGGCCGACCAACAACTTACTTGTGGTCTTTGACTTCTTCGAACTCTGCATCGACAACGTCGTCAGCCTTCTCAGCCGATTCGCCTTGCGGGGCTGCGCCATCAGCTGGCTGAGCCTGTTCGGCGTACATCTTCTGAGCAACCGGAGCGGAGACTTTCGACAGCTCTTCAACCTTCGCTTCGATAGCAGCCTTGTCGTCGCCTTTGACAGCGGCTTCCAGAGCAACCACAGCCGCTTCGATCGCAGTCTTCTCTTCGGCGGTGACTTTGTCGCCCGCGTCAGCAACCATTTTGCGAGTCGAGTGAACCAGTGCATCACCCTGGTTACGGGCAGCGGCCAGTTCTTCGAACTTGCGGTCTTCTTCCGCGTTGACTTCAGCATCACGAATCATTTGCTGAATTTCGTCATCGGACAGACCGGAGTTGGCCTTGATCACGATCGACTGAGTCTTGCCGGTAGCCTTGTCTTTCGCGCCGACGTGCAGGATGCCGTTGGCGTCGATGTCGAAGGTTACTTCGATCTGTGGCACGCCACGTGGAGCAGGTGGAATGTCCGCCAGGTCGAACTTGCCCAAGGACTTGTTCTGAGTGGCTTGCTTACGCTCACCCTGCAGCACGTGAATGGTCACAGCGCCCTGGTTGTCGTCGGCAGTCGAGAACACTTGCGATTTCTTGGTAGGAATCGTGGTGTTTTTCTCGATCAGCGCGGTCATCACGCCACCCATGGTTTCGATACCCAGGGTCAGCGGGCTGACGTCGAGCAGCAGAACGTCTTTCACGTCACCGGCCAGAACAGCGCCCTGAATCGCAGCACCCATGGCAACAGCTTCGTCCGGGTTCACGTCTTTACGTGCTTCTTTACCGAAGAAATCGGTTACCAGCTTCTGTACCAGCGGCATACGGGTCTGACCACCGACCAGAATCACGTCGTTGATCGCGCCAACGTCCAGACCAGCGTCTTTCATGGCGATGCGGCAAGGTTCGATGGTGCGCTGAACCAGGTCTTCAACCAGTGCTTCAAGCTTGGCACGCGAGATTTTCACGTTCAGGTGCTTAGGACCGGTCGCATCTGCAGTGATGTACGGCAGGTTAACGTCGGTCGACTGGCTCGAGGACAGTTCGATCTTGGCTTTCTCAGCGGCTTCTTTCAGGCGCTGCATCGCCAGCGGGTCACCTTTGAGGTTCATGCCGCTTTCTTTCTTGAATTCGTCGACGAGGTAGTCGATCAGACGAATGTCAAAGTCTTCACCGCCCAGGAACGTGTCACCGTTGGTGGCCAACACTTCGAACTGGTGCTCGCCGTCAACTTCAGCGATTTCGATCACGGAGACGTCGAAAGTACCGCCACCCAGGTCATAAACGATCACGGTGTGATCGCCCTTGGCCTTGTCCATACCGTAAGCCAGAGCGGCTGCGGTTGGTTCGTTGATGATACGTTTTACGTCCAGACCCGCGATGCGGCCGGCGTCTTTGGTCGCCTGACGCTGGCTGTCGTTGAAGTAGGCCGGAACGGTAATGACCGCTTCAGTCACTGGCTCGCCGAGGTAGTCTTCGGCGGTCTTCTTCATCTTCTTCAGAATTTCAGCCGAGATTTGTGGCGGCGCCATTTTCTGGCCGTTCACTTCAACCCAAGCGTCGCCGTTGTCAGCCTTGGCGATCTTGTACGGCACCATCTGAATGTCTTTCTGCACAACTTCTTCGTCGAAACGACGACCGATCAGACGCTTAACTGCGTACAGAGTGTTGTGCGGGTTGGTCACAGCCTGACGCTTGGCCGACTGACCTACCAGGATTTCGCCATCGTTGGCGTAAGCGATGATCGACGGCGTGGTACGCGCGCCTTCAGCGTTTTCAATAACTTTTGCTTTGCCGTTTTCCAGCACGGAGACGCAGGAGTTGGTGGTCCCCAGGTCGATACCGATAATTTTGCCCATGTTAACTCTCCCGAAACTTTGGATTTGGATGCCGCAGCAGTGGTGGCTGACTGCGGTAGCACTTAAACGCTTGACTTCTAAATGGGGGCCTTGCGGCTAATTTCAAGCCTTCTCGTCAATCGAAGGCGAAATTGGCGCAGGCGCCTTGCTGACCACAACCATGGCCGGGCGCAACAGGCGACCGTTGAGCTGGTAGCCCTTCTGAAACACCTTCAGAACGCTGTTCGGTTCTACGTCGGCGCTTTCTTGTGCAGCCATCGCCTGATGGTAAACAGCGTTGAACGGTTCGCCATGCGGATCGATCGCTTCAAGCTGATAACGCTTGAGGGTGTCGTGGAACATTTTCAGCGTCAGCTCGATGCCTTCACGCATCGGACGGATGCTTTCGTCGTCCGGGTTCGACAACTCGAGACCTCGCTCCAGACTGTCGACGATCGGCAGCAGGTCACTGGCGAATTTCTCCAGGGCGAATTTGTGCGCCTTTTCGACGTCCAGTTCGGCACGGCGGCGGACGTTCTGCAGATCGGCAGCTACGCGCAGAGATTGATCTTGCGCTGCGGCCAATTGCTCTTCGAGCACTTGCACACGGGTCGCCAGGTCATCACTCGAACCTTCCGGCGCCTGAGGGGCATCTGGGTTTTGCGTATCTACTGTCTGTTCGTCAGCCATAGAATTCTCCTTTCAATTTCTTCCGCGAGCCTGACCCGCGCTTCTGTCCCGATATATGGGGCCGCAAAATCAGGCTTCAAGGGCCTTCAAGCATTAACCCTACAAAAAAGTGCCGCATTCTCATTCCCTGATGCGCTAAGAAGTTTTGCGGTTCAAGCAAATCGAGCTAAGCGAGGGCATTGTCAGGCCGAAACAAAACACTGTATAAATAACCAGACCTAAAGCCTGGGAGCGGCCTTTATGCTGGTGCACCTGTCCGTACATAACTACGCCATCGTTGAACATCTCGATCTCGAACTTGATCGCGGGATGAGCGTGATCACAGGGGAAACCGGCGCCGGCAAGTCGATCATGCTCGACGCCCTCGGCCTGACCCTGGGCGATCGTGCCGACAGCGGCGTGGTTCGCCCGGGCGCCGACAAGGCCGACATCCTCGCGACGTTCGATCTGGTCGACATCCCCGAGGCCAGCGCCTGGCTGGCCGAGCGCGATCTGGACATCGACGGCCCGTGCATCCTCCGTCGGGTCATCACCAGCGAAGGCCGTTCGCGGGGCTACATCAACGGCACGCCCTGCCCGCTCGGCGACCTCAAGTCCCTTGGCGAATTGCTGATCGATATCCACAGCCAGCATGAACACCAGTCGCTGCTGAAAACCGATACCCATCGCCGTTTGCTCGACGAATACGCCGGCGCGACCGATCTGGCCCGTCAGGTTCAACTGGCTGCGCAGCGCTGGCGCCAGACCCGTCAGGAACTGGAGCGCCTTTCCAATTCCGGTGACGAACAACGCGCGCGCCATCAACTGCTCAGCTATCAGCTCGAAGAACTGGAAAACCTCGGTCTCGGCGATAACGAACTGGAGCAACTGGAGCAGGAACACAAAAACCTGACCAACGCCGAAACCTTGCTGGGCATTTGCCGGCAAGTGGTCGAGCAATGCAGCGAAAGTGACTCGGGTAATGTCCTGAACGCACTGACCGCCAGTCTCAATCGCCTGTCGAGCGTGAATAATTCGGTCGGTGCTCTGGGCGAAGCCAGCAGCTTGCTGACCAGCGCGCAGATTCAGGTTGAAGAGGCGGTGGGCGAACTCAATCGATTCCTCGACAACTTCGATGCCGATCCGGCACGCCTGCAATATCTGGAAGAACGCCTCGACGCTATTTATACGCTAGCGCGCAAACACCGAATCCAGCCGACTGAAGTCGCGGAAATGCAGCAGAAGCTGCTGGATGAAATCGAAACCCTGAATGCCAACGATGAATCCATCGAGCGTCTGGGTGATGAGCTGGCGTCCTACGCCCGTCATTATCAAGAGAAGGCCCGCGAGCTGAGCGATTTGCGCCATCAGGCCGCCGGCAGCCTTGCCAGTGCAGTGGAACAAGAGATTCAGCGTCTGGGCATGCCCGGCGGCCGATTCACCATCGAGCTGCGCGCCAACAGCAGTGACGAACTGCTGCCGAACGGGTTGGAGCAGGTTGAGCTGCTGGTTAGCGCCAACCCTGGACAACCATTGAAGGCGTTGGCGAAAGTGGCCTCGGGCGGTGAGCTGTCGCGGATCAGCCTGGCGATTCAGGTGATCACTGCGCAGACATCCCGGGTGCCAACGCTGGTATTCGACGAAGTGGACGTGGGCATTGGTGGCCCGACGGCTGAAATTGTCGGCCAGTTGCTACGTCGCTTGGGTGAACGCGGGCAGGTACTGACGGTGACGCACTTGCCGCAGGTGGCCGCGCAGGGTCATCAGCACCTGTTTGTGCACAAGGTGCGTGGCGATGAGGCAACCCACACAGCTGTGTCCAAGCTGAGCAAGACCGAACGAATAGAAGAAGTCGCACGGATGCTCGGCGGCATCGATCTGACCAAGGAATCGTTGGCTCACGCGAAAAAAATGGTGGTTACCGCGAAAGTTTAAGATTTTGAAACAATAGAAAGCACGAAGGCGACCCTTGGGTCGCCTTCGCTCGTTTCGCGAACCTGAATTCGCGCGACATGCTTACTTTTTCTTGCGGACGTACAGCACAAGGTTGTGATCAACCATCTCAAAGCCATGCTTCTCGACGATCGACTTCTGAAGTTTTTCGATTTCTTCGTCGAAGAACTCGATCACTTCACCGGTTTCCACGTTGACCATATGGTCGTGGTGGCCACCGTCAGCCAGTTCGAATACCGCGTGGCCGCCGTCGAAGTTGTGACGGACCACCAGGCCAGCTGCTTCGAACTGGGTCAGAACACGGTAAACCGTGGCCAGACCGACGTCCTCGCCAGCTTCCATCAACGCCTTGTAGACGTCCTCGGCACTCATGTGACGCTGCTCGGTAGAGTCGAGCATTTGCAGGATCTTGACCCGTGGCAGGGTCACTTTGAGGCCGGCTTTGCGTAGTTCGCTATTTTCAACCATGGTCAGCTTTCTCGCGATGCTGCTTCGCAGCTTCTCTTAATGCGGGTATGATCGGCGTTTACGTTGTCCCAGCCAAGATAGTGGAAGTCGCCCACCGATGCAAAACACCAAGCTCTTGCTAACCAGTTTCACCTTTGTGGGACTGCTCGCACTCGCCGGTTGTTCATTCCCCGGGGTTTACAAAATCGACATCCAGCAGGGCAATGTCGTCACGCAGGATATGATAGACCAGTTACGCCCGGGAATGACCCGGCCGCAAGTACGGTTTATTATGGGTAACCCCCTGCTGACCGACACGTTCCATGCCGATCGCTGGGATTACCTGTATAGCCTGCAACCGGGTGGCGGTGAACGCCAACAGGAACGCGTCAGCGTTATCTTCAATTCTAACGACCAGCTTGTCAGCTTGTCCGGTGATTTTATGCCGGGCGTCAGCCGTGACGAAGCCATTCTCGGTAAGGACAGTGGCACTAACGTGACTGCTCCTGCTGAAAACACCGAGAAGCCAGCACCGGAAAAACCGGTCAAGCCAGGTTCCTTGCTGGATCAGATCCAGAAGGACGTCGATGGTGTGGAAACCGTTCCGGTTCCGACACCAGAGCCGCTGGACACCACGCCGCAATAATTTGCGACGCAATAAAAAACCCGGAAATTCCGGGTTTTTTATTGTCTGGCGTTTGGCATCTTAAAGATTTCGGGCTTTTGCCTCAGCCGCTTTGGCTGCACGCAAGCGTCGAACTTCTTTCGGATCAGCGAGCAGAGGGCGGTAAATCTCAATGCGCTCCCCCGCCTGAATCACCCGCGAATTGGGATCCGGCACGACCTTGCCGAAAATCCCCAACGGACATTCCGCCAGATTCAGCTCAGGAAACTCATCAGCAATCCCCGAAGCGAGCACCGCAGCACGCACTGTCGTGCCCTCTGCCACGCTGACCGTGCCCAGAACCTGGCGATCAACCGCGGCATACACCACTTCTATCTCGATCACCGGCTTAACCATGCATCTGCTTGGCGCGCTGGCAGAACGCATCCACCAACGTGTTGGCAGCCTGATTGAACAGCGGCCCCAACGTCGCACGCACCAGCGGCCCGGCGTAATCGAACGATAAATCCAGGCTGATCTTGCAGGCCTTCTCGTTCAACGCTTTGAATACCCAGACGCCGTGCAACTGATTGAACGGGCCTTCCTCAAGATTCATCTCGATCGACTGCCCCGGCACCAGCGTATTGCGCGTGACGAAATGCTGACTCAGCCCGCCCTTCGCCACGCCAACACTGGCGCGCATGTGCTCAGGCGAGCTTTCCAGCACCTCGGCCGCCGAGCACCACGGCAGAAATTCCGGGTAACGCGCCACGTCGTTGACCAGGTCGTAAAGGAATTGCGCCGGGTATGGCAACAGGGCTGAGCGTTGAATATGAGTCGTCATGTAAGCGTTACTTCCAGAGCTGAGCGGCAAACACTACAACAATGCCGATTGGCGCCACGTAGCGCATCAAGAACAGAGACAGGGCAAACAGTTTCGGGTTGCGGATCGACAACTCGTCACGCACCGCTTCACGCCCCATCACCCATCCGGCGAACAATACAAAACACAGGCCACCGAGCGGTAACATGATCCGCGAGGTGAAGAAATCGATCACACCGAAGAAGTCCAGACCGCTCTTCGCACCCCATTGGTAGAGATGGAACAGACCGTCTTCGTTCACGAAAAATTTGGCTTCCTTCCAGATATTGAAGGAAAACACCGTGCCCAAACCGACGAACCAGCAGGTGAACGCCAACCAGAACGTCACCCAGGCGCGGCTGACTTTGGTGCGTTCAACCAGATACGCCACCATCGGTTCGAGCAAAGAAATCGCCGAACTCCAGGCCGCAACGGCGACCAGCACGAAGAACACCACGCCCATCAATTGGCCGAAGGCTACGTTACCAAAGGCAAATGGCAGGCTGACGAACATCAGGCCCGGGCCTTCGCTCGGGTTCAGGCCGGCAGCGAAGACGATCGGGAACAACGCCAGACCGGCGACCAGCGAGACAAAGGTATCAAGCAGCGCCACGCCGACCACCGTGCCGGACAGCGACGCGTTCTTCGGCATGTATGCGCCGTAGATCATGATCGAGCCGACGCCAACGCTTAGCGAGAAGAACGCGTGGCCCATCGCAGGCAACAGACCGTCGAGGACTTTTTCCGGATGGAAGTCGAACATGAAATGCACGCCTTCCATGAAATGCCCGGTGGTCATGCTGTAACCGAGCAACACCAGCACCATCACAAACAGCAACGGCATCATGATGCGCAGGCTGCGTTCCAGCCCGGCGACCACGCCTTTGGCGATGACGAAGGCGGACAGCAGCATAAAAATCGTGTGCCAAAGTGTCAGGCGCCATGGATCGGCGATGACATTGCCGAAATACGCACCGACTTGATCGGCCGTCGCGCCCTGGAAGTCGCCGTGCCCCATGTCGACGATGTAATCCAGCGACCAGCCGCCGACCACACTATAGAAAGACAGGATCAGCAATGCCGTGATCATCCCGGCAAACGCGCCCCACGACCATTTGGCCGAGTGCCCGGCTTCCAGCGCCAATACCTTCAAGGCGTTCGCCGGACTCTGCCGTGCGCGGCGGCCAATCAGGGTTTCAGCGAGCATGACCGGGATGCCGATCAGGGCGATACACGCCAGAAACATCAGTACAAACGCACCGCCGCCGTAGACCCCGACCATGTAGGGGAATTTCCAGATACTACCCAGTCCCACGGCCGAACCGGTCGCGGCGAGTATGAATACCCAGCGGCTAGCCCAACTGCCGTGGACAGAAACCTTGTCTGTCGACATCGTTTATCACGCCCAAGCGTTAGAAAAAGAGGCCGCATTGTCCGGGATTCACTCAACCTGCTCAAGCACGCAGCATCACCGTAGCCGACGGCCGTTTATCTCCATATAATGCCGCCCCTATGGCTAAACAGAAGAAACACCCAACAGGGACCATCGCGCAGAACAAAAAGGCGCGACACGATTACTTCATCGAGCATAAGTTCGAGGCTGGTCTGGTCCTGGCCGGCTGGGAAGTAAAAAGTCTGCGGGCAAGCAAGCTACAGCTGGTTGACAGCTATGTCCTGCTCAAGGATGGCGAAGCGTGGCTGCTCGGTAGCCACATCACGCCTCTGATGACCGCAAGTACCCACGTCATCGCTGACCCGGTGCGCACACGCAAATTGCTGCTCAACCGCCGCGAGCTGGAAAAGCTCGCCGCGATGGTGCAGCAAAAGGGTTACGCCTGCGTCTGCCTGTCCTGGTACTGGAGCAAGCACATGGTCAAGTGCGAGATTGCTCTGGGCAAGGGCAAGAAGGAATACGACAAGCGTGACACCGAGCGCGAGCGCGACGCCGGTCGTGAGCTGCAGCGTGCTGTGCGCAACAAGGGCAAGGAAGACTAGTCTTCGCCTTTGAAAGCAAAGATCGTCCGATCGCGGCCCGAGCCTTCGGCAGCTCCTACACAGGAATTCGCATTTCCCTGTAGGAGCTGCCGCAGGCTGCGATCTTTTGCTTTAAAAAATCACATGCCCTTGCGCCGCTCCGCCCGAGCCATGCGCTGAACCTCCTGCCGCACCTCTTCCAGCACTTCCTGCACATACAGAATGTGTCGGCTGGAGACTTCCCGCGCTTGCTCCGCGCGACCTTCAATAATCGCCAGATACAATTCCCGATGCTGGGTGATCAGCATGTCGCGGGTTTCCGTGCGCTGCTTGTACATGCCGCCAATGTTGGTCACCACGTTGCGCTTGAGCAGATCAAACAAGCCACGAATGGTGTGCAGCAACACCGCGTTATGACTGGCTTCAGCAATCGCCAGATGGAATTTCGCATCCGCCGCGCCTTCTTCCACCCGACTGACTTCATCGTGGCGCGAATAGCAATCCTGCAACTCATCGAACGCCGCCGTCAGCCGTTCACGATCGACGTCTGTCGCGCGCAATGCTGCGTAATACGCACACGATGCCTCGAGGGTGTGGCGAAACTCGAGCAAGTCGCGCTGCGCTTCAGGATTATTTTCGAGCAGATGCAGCAGCGGATCGCTGAACGTCGAGCCCAGGCTTTCCACCACATAATTGCCGCCGCCCTGACGGCTGACCAGCAAGCCTTTGGCCGCGAGCTTCTGAATCGCCTCACGCAATGACGGACGCGACACGCCAAATTGCTCGGCCAGCGTGCGCTCCGCCGGAAGCCGTTCACCGGACTTCAGCGTGCCCTCAAGGATCATCCCCTCGAGTCGCTCGACAATATCGTCAGACAAACGGCGCTGACGTATCTGATCAAACCCCATAACTCACTTCTCCACGATCCCGACCGCTCGCCGGGCTCTCTATTCTGGCCTATCGGCGCCTTGCCGACACCTACCAGACGCCACTTCGTCAAAGCGGATCAGACGCGATCTGCGCTGCACGTTCGACAAAAGTTTTAGGGCGACAAATTGACACACCGACACCAAGGCTTTTACCCTAGCGAACAGCGATTGTAAATTGGTCTTACCAATTAACCAAGAACGCTGACAGTGCCTGACCAACAACAATTAGGGGCCACCCCATATGCAAACCTGGCAACAGCTCTACAGCCCGCTCGGCAGTCTCGGCGTGTCCGCACTCGCGGCCGTCATCCCCATCGTGTTCTTTTTCCTCGCGCTGGCGGTGTTCCGTCTCAAGGGCCACGTGGCCGGGAGCATCACCCTCGCCCTGTCGATTGCCGTGGCGATCTTCGCGTTTCAAATGCCGGTCGACATGGCTTTCGCCGCCGCCGGTTATGGTTTCGCCTACGGTTTGTGGCCGATTGCCTGGATCATTGTCGCGGCGGTGTTCCTCTACAAACTGACGGTGAAAAGTGGTCAGTTCGAGGTCATTCGCAGTTCGGTGTTATCGATTACTGACGACCAGCGCCTGCAAGTGCTGCTGATCGGTTTCTGCTTCGGGGCGTTCCTGGAAGGTGCCGCCGGTTTCGGCGCGCCCGTGGCGATTACCGCCGCGCTACTTGTCGGGTTGGGCTTCAACCCGCTCTACGCCGCAGGCCTGTGCCTGATCGCCAACACCGCACCGGTTGCGTTCGGCGCCTTGGGGATCCCGATCATCGTTGCCGGTCAAGTGACCGGAATTGACGCGTTCAAGATCGGCGCCATGACCGGTCGCCAACTGCCGCTGCTGTCGCTGTTCGTGCCGTTCTGGCTGGTGTTCATGATGGACGGCCTGCGCGGCGTTCGTGAAACCTGGCCGGCTGCATTGGTCGCGGGCCTGAGCTTCGCCATCACCCAATACTTCACATCGAACTTCATCGGCCCGGAACTGCCAGACATCACTTCGGCGCTGGCGAGCCTGATTTCCCTGACCCTGTTCCTCAAAGTCTGGCAACCGAAACGCACCGCCGGCGCACAAATCGCAGGCGCTACCTCCAGCGCAGCGATTACCGCCAGCGTCGGTGGTTTCGGCCAGAAGCGCACCACCGTGGCTTCGCCTTACAGCCTCGGGGAAATTTTCAAAGCGTGGTCACCATTCCTGATCCTCACCGTGCTGGTAACGATCTGGACGCTGAAGCCTTTCAAAGCGATGTTCGCCGCTGGCGGCTCGATGTACAGCTGGGTGTTCAACTTCGCAATTCCGCACCTTGATCAACTGGTGATCAAGACCGCACCGATCGTTGCTGCGCCAACCGCGATTCCAGCGGTGTTCAAACTCGATCCGATTTCCGCGACCGGCACGGCGATTTTCTTCTCGGCGCTGATCTCGATGCTGGTGCTGAAGATCAATTTCAAAACTGGTCTGACCACTTTGAAAGAGACTTTCTACGAACTGCGCTGGCCTATTCTGTCGATCGGCATGGTGTTGGCGTTTGCTTTCGTCACCAATTATTCCGGCATGTCCTCGACCATGGCCCTCGTGCTGGCCGGCACTGGCGCGGCGTTCCCGTTCTTCTCGCCGTTCCTCGGCTGGCTCGGCGTGTTCTTGACCGGTTCCGATACATCGTCCAACGCACTGTTCAGTTCGCTGCAAGCGACCACCGCGCACCAGATCGGCGTCAATGACGTCCTGCTGGTCGCAGCGAACACCAGCGGCGGCGTGACCGGCAAAATGATCTCGCCCCAATCGATCGCCGTGGCCTGCGCCGCGACCGGTTTGGTCGGCAAGGAATCGGATCTGTTCCGCTTCACCCTCAAGCACAGCCTATTCTTTGCAACGATTGTCGGTCTGATCACCCTGGCTCAGGCCTACTGGTTCACCGGCATGCTGGTGCACTAAACCTACAAGAACCACGGAAAAAACCGACGCCGGTTCGTGATGCCGGCGTCAGCAATTCACCACCCGGTCTGTAAGGCTGCTGAAAGCAACACTCTCTATATTCAGCAGCCTCAGCGGACGGATAAACGGGTTCACCCGGAGACACGCCTGATGAGCGAGCTTTTTTACAACGCTGTGCCGAACGCGACCCGCGTGGCACCGCCACTGCCCGAACCTCGGCAATACCCCAGCGAGAAACCGTCGCGGGTTTATCTGTTCGGGACGTGCGTGGTTGATCTGTTCTACCCCGAAGCCGGGATGGACGCGATCCACTTGCTGGAGCGCGAAGGGATTCGGGTCGAGTACCCGCAAGGGCAGAGCTGCTGCGGCCAACCCGCCTACACCTCGGGTTACACCGAGCAGGCGCGGACGGTAGCGCGCTCGCAACTGGCGCTGTTTGCCGGCGATTATCCGGTGGTGGTGCCGTCGGGTTCCTGCGCGGGCATGCTGCGCGAGCATTACGCCGACTTGTTCAAGGACGAGCCGGACACGTTGAAACAGGTTCAGGCCCTCGCGGCCCGCACCTATGAACTGGCCGAGTTTCTGCTGTTCGTCTGCAAGGTGCAGCTCAAGGACAGCGGCGAACCGGTCAAAGTCGCGCTGCACACTTCGTGTTCGGCACGCCGCGAAATGAACACCCACCTGCACGGTCGCGAGTTGTTGGCGCAGTTGAGCAACGTGGAACGGGTCAACCACGACCACGAAAGCGAATGCTGTGGCTTCGGCGGAACATTCAGCGTCCGTATGCCAGACATTTCCGGCGCGATGGTGGTTGACAAGACCCGCTCGCTGAAGAATTCCGGCGCGCATCAGGTGTTGAGCGCCGACTGTGGCTGTTTGATGAACATCAACGGCGCATTGGAGAAACAAAAAGAAACGCTACGCGGGCAACATCTCGCCAGCTTTCTTTGGCAACGAACCGGAGGTGCGCAATGAGCACTTCCGCGATTATTCCTACGGTCGCCGTAGAAGAAGATTTCCGCACCCGAGCCCACAACGCCTTGGGCGATCAGCAGTTGCGGAACAACTTCCGCACTGCGATGGATTCATTGATGACCAAACGGGCAGCCGCTTTCAGCGATGCCCACGAAAGAGAACACTTGCGTGCTCTGGGCAACTCGATCAGAGCCCGCGCGCTCTCCAAGTTGCCCGACCTGCTCGAGCAACTGGAAACAAACCTGACCCGCAACGGTGTGACAGTGCACTGGGCGGAAACGGTGGACGAGGCCAATGGCATCGTCTTATCGATCATCCGTGCTCACGAGGCGCGGCAAGTGATCAAGGGCAAATCGATGGTCAGCGAAGAGATGGAGATGAACCATTTCCTCGAGGCTCAAGGCATTGAATGCCTGGAGTCCGATATGGGGGAATACATCGTCCAGCTCGACCACGAGAAGCCTTCACACATCATTATGCCGGCGATCCACAAGAATGCCGGTCAGGTCGCGTCCTTGTTCCACGACAAACTTGGCGTGGAATACACCAAGGACGTTGACCAACTCATTCAGATCGGTCGCAGAGTCCTGCGGCAGAAATTCTTCGAAGCGGACATCGGCGTCTCCGGTGTCAACTTCGCCGTCGCCGAAACCGGCACCCTGCTGCTGGTGGAAAACGAAGGCAACGGCCGTATGACCACCACCGTGCCGCCGGTGCACATCGCCGTCACCGGCATCGAAAAGGTTGTGGAAAACTTGCGCGACGTGGTGCCGTTACTGTCGCTGCTGACACGCTCGGCGCTGGGCATTCCGATCACCACTTACGTCAACATGATCTCCGGCCCGCGCAAGGAGCACGAACTCGACGGCCCGCAGGAAGTGCATCTTGTGCTGCTCGACAACGGTCGCAGCCAGGCATTCGCCGACAGTGAATTGCGTCAGACCTTGAACTGCATCCGCTGTGGCGCCTGCATGAACCATTGCCCGGTATACACCCGCGTCGGTGGTCACACTTATGGCGAGGTGTATCCGGGGCCGATTGGCAAAATCATCACGCCGCACATGGTTGGCCTGGCCAAGGTTCCGGATCACCCGAGCGCGTCATCGCTGTGCGGTGCCTGCGGTGAAGTCTGCCCGGTAAAAATTCCCATCCCGGCAATCCTGCGGCGCTTGCGCGAAGAAAACGTCAAAGCCCCGGACAGTCCCCATCAAGTGATGCGCGGTCAGGGCAGCAAGTATTCGCGCAAGGAACGTTTTATCTGGAACGCCTGGGCCAGGCTCAATAGCTCGCCAACCTTGTATCGATTGTTCGGATTCTTCGCCACGCGCCTGCGGGCGCTGACGCCAAGCAACGTCGGCCCGTGGACACAAAACCACAGCGCACCAAAACCCGCCGCCCGCTCACTGCACGACATGGCCCGCGAGCATCTGGCCAAACAGGGAGATCGCTGATGAGCGCCAAGCAAAATATCCTCGGCAAACTGCGGAAAAGTCTGACCGGCGCCACGCCGATTGCCGACGACTTCGATGTCGATCTGGTGACGCGGCCTTACACCTACAGCGCCGAACAACGCATCCCGCAACTGCGCAAACTGATGGAAGCGGTGCACACCGAAATTCACATGACTTCGGGCGAAGAATGGCCGGCGCTGCTCGCGCAATTGCTGCGCGATCGTCAGCTACCGAGCCTGTTGATTGCACCGACTACCGCCCACGGGCAGAAAATCACACAACACTGGGCGAACAAACCTGACCTGCCGACGCTGAAATCCTACGACCGTCCAATGGAAGAATGGAAAGCCGAGCTGTTCAACGACACCCCGGCCAGCCTCACTGGCACCCTCGGCGCTATCGCCGCCACTGGCAGTCTGATCCTGTGGCCAACCCGCGAAGAACCACGGCTGATGAGTCTGGTACCACCGGTGCATTTCGCGCTGCTCAAGGCCAGCGAAATCCGCGACAACTTCTATCAGGTGCAACAGGAATTCGAGTGGGCGCAAGGCATGCCGACTAACGCATTACTCGTGTCCGGCCCGTCGAAAACCGCCGACATTGAACAAGTGCTGGCCTACGGCGCCCACGGCCCGAAAGACCTCGTGGTGCTGATCCTGGAGGACCAATGACGCTTCCAGTGAATTTCCTGCGTGATGCGCAGCAACTGATTCCGGCCGAGCGCCGGTTTGATGATCCGTTATCGACGCTGGCCTTCGGCACCGATGCGAGTTTTTATCGGCTGATTCCGCAGTTGGTGATCCGCGTTGAATCTGAAGACGAGGTCGTGGCGCTGCTGAAGTTGGCTCAACGTGACCATGTCCCGGTGACGTTCCGCGCGGCGGGTACCAGTCTGTCCGGGCAGGCAATCAGCGATTCCGTGTTGATTGTGCTTGGGGATAACTGGAACGCTCGCGAGATCCGTGGCCAAGGCAAACAAATCCGTCTGCAACCGGGCGTGATCGGTGCGCAAGCCAATGCGTGGCTGGCGCCGTTCGGACGCAAGATCGGCCCGGATCCGGCGTCGATCAATGCCTGTAAAATCGGCGGCATCGTCGCCAACAACGCCAGCGGTATGTGCTGCGGCACCGCGCAAAACACCTATCACACGCTGGCCGGCATTCGTCTGGTGCTGGCCGATGGCACACGGCTCGATACCGAAGACGCGGCGAGTGTCGCGGCATTCCACGCCAGCCACGGCGAACTGCTTGAACGCTTGGCGACTTTAGGCCGCGAGACCCGCGCCAACGCCGAACTCGCTGCACGAATTCGCCACAAATACCGTCTGAAAAATACCACCGGCCTGTCACTCAACGCCCTGGTGGATTTCGATGAGCCTGTGGATATCTTGAGCCACTTGCTGGTCGGCTCCGAAGGCACGCTCGGTTTCATCAGCGCGGTGACGTACGACACGGTAATCGATCACCCGAACAAGGCCTCGGCGCTGATCGTCTTCCCCGATGTGCAAACCTGCTGCAACGCGGTTACCGTGCTGAAAAGCCAACCGGTGTCCGCCGTAGAACTGCTGGATCGCCGCAGTCTGCGCTCGGTGCAAGACAAACCGGGTATGCCCGCTTTCGTACAACAACTGTCGAACAATGCCTGCGCGCTACTGATCGAATCCCGCGCGGCGACCTCTGCACTCCTACAGGAACAACTGGCGCAAATCATGGCGTCGCTCGGTGGTTTCCCGGTGGAGAAGCAGGTCGACTTCACCGAAGACCCCGCCGAGAACGCCAAGCTCTGGGCCATTCGCAAAGACACCTTCCCTGCCGTCGGCGCCGTACGTAAAACCGGCACCACGGTGATCATCGAAGACGTGACGTTCCCGGTCGAACAATTGGCCATCGGCGTGAATCGCTTGATCGAGTTGTTCGACAAACATTCCTACGACGAAGCGATCCTTTTCGGACACGCGCTGGAAGGTAATCTGCACTTTGTCTTCACTCAAGGCTTCAACAATCCGGAAGAAGTCGCACGCTATCAAGCGTTCATGGATGACGTCGCGCAACTGGTCGCTGTGGAGTTCGGCGGCTCGCTGAAAGCCGAGCACGGCACCGGGCGCAACATGGCGCCGTTCGTGGAACTGGAATGGGGCAGCGACGCTTACCAACTGATGTGGCAACTGAAACGTCTGCTCGACCCGAACGGAATTCTCAACCCGGACGTGGTGCTCAGCGAAGATCCGCAGATCCATCTCAAGCACTTGAAGCCACTGCCGGCGGCCGATGAGATTGTGGATAAGTGCATCGAGTGCGGCTTCTGCGAACCGGTCTGCCCGTCGAAAGGACTGACCCTGAGCCCGCGCCAACGCATCGTGATCTGGCGCGATATTCAGGCGAAAAAACGTGCCGGCGTCGACACCACCGAACTGGAACAAGCCTACGAATACCAAGGCATCGAAACCTGCGCCGCCACCGGTCTCTGCGCACAACGTTGTCCTGTAGGCATCAATACCGGCGAGCTGGTGAAAAAGCTCCGTGGCCGACACGCAACGCATCAGAAAACGGCTGACTGGATTGAAGGAAATTTCGCCAAGACTCTGCAGGGCGCACGCTTCACTCTGCATGTCGCTAATGGTGCGCGGATGATGCTCGGCGCGCCGCGTCTGGCGAAACTGTCGGCAACGCTGACGCGCCTGTCCAAAGGCCAGGTGCCGTTGTGGACAAATGCGATGCCGCAACCGGAGAAAGCCATTCGCTTCAGCCCGAGTGTGTCGGACGAACGCCCGCGTGTGGTGTATCTGGCCGCGTGTGTCTCGCGGGTCATGGGGCCTGCGGCGGGGGATAAAGAGCAGATGTCGCTCTACGACAAAACCCGTGGTCTGCTGGAAAAGGCCGGTTACCAAGTGGTCTTCCCGGACAATCAGGACAACCTCTGCTGCGGTCAGCCCTTCGCCTCAAAAGGCTACGCCGAGCAAGCCGAACACAAGCGTCAGGAGTTGATCAGCGCCCTGCTCCACGCCAGTCGCGGCGGTCTCGATCCGATTTATTGCGACACCAGCCCATGCACGTTGCGCCTGGTGCAGGACGTAGGAGAAACCCGTCTCGATCTGTACGACCCGGTGCGCTTCATTCGTACGCATCTTCTCGATCGACTGGATTTCACCCCGCAAGACGCACCGATTGCCGTGCATGTGACCTGCAGCACCCAGCACCTGGGTGAAAGCCAAGCGTTGATCGATCTGGCGCGCAAATGCAGCAAAACCGTGGTGATTCCGGAAGGCATTCATTGCTGCGGATTTGCTGGCGACAAGGGCTTCACCACGCCGGAGTTGAACAGCCATTCGCTACGCACTTTGAAGGACGCGGTGCAGCATTGCAGTGAAGGAATATCCACCAGCCGCACCTGCGAAATCGGCCTGACGCAACACGGCGGCATCGACTATCACGGCCTGGTTTACCTGGTCGATCGGGTCACTCAGGCGAAGGCCTGCTGAAGAAAATCAGAACCCTTGCGCAAGACCGCAGTCCACAGAACAGGCCCCGAACACTCGGGGCCGTTCCTTCTTTCGGTGACCGGCACTCAGGGTCAGCGAAGTCTGGATCCCTCAGCGCAAGGAGATACACATGAAACGTTCTGTACTGCTCGGTCTGTTCGTTACTGCCTCGGTGATGGCGTCGACTTCGTTTGCCGCCGGACCAGACAGCCTGTGCGAAGCCAATCTGCAAACCATCAATAATGCGAAATCGGAGTATCAGACTTCATCGGAGCTGAACGCGCGCGTCTCCGCCAGTGTGGCGAAAGCCCAGGCCCTCAAGGCCCAAGGCAAGATTGACGACTGCGTCGCGGAAACCCAGCAAACGATACTGGAAATCCAGAAAACCTCGGGTGACACCAAGAAGTGATCGTGAGCAGGCGTTTTGATACCAGATGTAAAAAAAACCGAATTCCTGCGTAGCGCGGCGGTCGATTGAACAGGCCCTACGCTAACGTAGCCTGTTATGACCTCGGCATCGCCGCCAGACCGTCCGGCAGCACCGAGACCTACCGTTCAAGGAGATACCCATGAAGCATTCTGCAATTGCTGGATTGTTCATCGCTGGTGCACTTCTGGCGTCGCCGGTGTTTGCGGCGGATAAAGACCTGTGTGCCGGGAATCTTCAAGTTATCAAAGACTTTGTCACCAGCCAGCCTTCCATTCCGGAAACCTCGCTGAGCAACGTCAAGACCGCCCAGGAAGACGCCATGAAGGCGCAGGCTGCCGGGGACGATGGCAAATGCGTTGAAATTACCAACGGCATGATCACGAAAATGCAGATCCGCAATCCAACGCGTAACTGACACACCAGGAAGCCAACCTTCGGGTTGGCCTTCCCGGCCGATTGACGTACACTGCACAGGCTTGTTGCTCAAACAGATGTACTGAGCAATGAGTTCGGGGCCGTTTAGGATTCGACGCCGGTTGCGAAACTTTAGGTGCATGCCGACTTGGTAACAGAAGTCGTAAATCCACTGTTGCAACTACTTATAGTTGCCAATGACGAAAACTACGGCCAGGAATTCGCTCTCGCTGCGTAAGCAGCCTTAGCCCTGAGCTTCTGGTACCTTCGGGTCCAGCAATCACCAGGGGATGTCTGTAAACCCAAAGTGATTGTCATATAGAACAGAATCGCCGTGCAGTACGTTGTGGACGAAGCGGCTAAAACTTACACAACTCGCCCAAAGCACCCTGCCCTTCGGGTCGCTGAGGGTTAACTTAATAGAAACGGCTACGCATGTAGTACCGACAGCGGAGTACTGGCGGACGGGGGTTCAAATCCCCCCGGCTCCACCAAATAAGCGTTACAAATCAGGCACTTAGCGTTTATCGCAAGTGCCTTTTTTGTGCCTGAATGGGTGGTTTTGGCTCGGTTATGCCAGCTTAATGACAGCCTCCCTCACCAGGGCAGTGGGCCCAAGGGATGGCATCGGTTCCTAAAAAGAGGCGCAGGCGCAAGGAGGATGAAGAATGCTAGGAGTTGAAGTCTTTGAGGGGGCTTACACGAAGCTCAAAAATCGATTTGGCGGTCTCACCTCGGACGTGTATTTAGTACCTCCTAACCAGATGAGTGAGCGCACAGACCTATTAGATATCTTCAATGTTCGGTACGACGAAAAGCTGTATTTCAATGACGATTCCGCCGATTTGAAAACTTACGGAATAGAGGGAGCGGGCGGGATCACCATAAATTTTCTCTTGTCCGGCATGGGTCGTAGCGCTGTTTTCATCAACGAAAATTGCCTACCAGAGGGGACGCAGGAAGATCTGGTGTGGCTCTGGAGATACAACTCTCTTCATCACGAACTTATGCACGCGCTGGACTTCAGCAAACAAAAAAATTTCAACACTGCCCGGCGGACGATGGATCTTGTGGGTGCTGAGGTTTTTGCTGATCACAAAACTCTAATGCATCTGAAGTCCCTGAGCTCCAACGGCTTCATGAAAATAGCGCTCCAATCGTATGCAGTGAACTCAAAGGTTATGGGTGAGAAGGGTGGAATCAGAACCGAAATCTACGATCGGCTCGTGAAAAAGATTGGTAGTCAGAATATCGACTATTGGGCAACGATGAAGATATAGCTATCGAACGATGAGCGCCCTAATGTAGGACTGGCACGCCTGCAGGGCAATCAATCCCCGGTCGCCTTTGTCGGTGATGGCGATAATTCGTTGAGCATGCGCCGGGTCAAGTCTGGCTCGTAGGGTTCCATGATCCACGCCGCCGGCGCCGGTGGAGGCTGACACGTTGCAGCCGTTGGCAACGTCGGTCGCATCGAGGAGGACTGACAGGCGCACATCAGCAGTGGCAAGGCGATCGCGCAGGCGATCCTGATCACGTTGGGCATCGGCCATTTTCCTATAGTGGGCTTGTTCACTGGTCGCCAAGCTTTGCTCGAGCGCGAGACGCTTGTCCTGCTCGGCCTGTTGTGCAGCGACAGCAGCCAGCGTCAGTTGGTTGAGGGTATCGCCGTGCAGGCGGGCTTGATCAGCCAACTGACTTCCATAGCGCCAGTCTTGGAACTGCCAAGTGCTGCCGGCGCTGACCAACACCAGCGCCAGCGCACCGACTGCTCTCCACGGCACGGCGATCACGGCACATCCTTGAAGAAGACGTGGCCGCCCAACTTCAGGGTCTGCTTTGCCTTCAGCGACCAGGACGGCGCCTTGATACTGGAAGCGTAATAGTGCGTGGCGCCGCCGGTGGGATCGGCTACCTTGCCGTCGATCACTTGGTCTGCGGCAATCCGCGCCTGCGCCAGCTCGCGAAACGGGATCTGCTTCACACCGATCAAAAACTGGTAGTTCGGATCGGTCTTATTCCAGCAGCTGAACTGATATGGCTTCTGGCACACGCCCGCATACCCCTCCCCCCACCACGACTTTTCTTTCCCGTCGAGGACGCGGTTACGCACTGTCCACGCCACAGCGATCTGCCCGGCCAGACTCTCGCCGCGAGCCTCCCCCCACAAAGTGCGTGCAAGGACGTCGCGATCTTTCTCGGTAGCACTCATAACTTTTCTCCAGGCAAAAAAATGCCCGCTCAATGGCGGGCTGTTATTCGTTTACAGGATCGTTCGGCGGCGGCTGATAATCTGGCTGCGGCATTTCCAAGCGGACGTCGATCCAACTGTTGAGCGGCACATCCAGCGGCGCACCGCGACCGGGAAGCATCTCGCCGTCGTCGGACAGCGTCCAGCGCTGCTTAAATAGTCGGATGGTCACGGTACCGTCGGTGTCTTGTTCGCTCTCAGTGATGCCGAGCGTCCCGCCGCCGTCCGGCGAACATGGGTCTTGAGTGCGCCAACCTTCAATTGCCAAGCCGAGACTACCGGTGATTCGATACTCACCGACGCCGAGGCGTTCGACATTCACACCGCGAGCCTCATTGTTCGCCACACCCCACGCCCCCGCCGGCTCAAAGGTCTGCTCCTGAAGATCACGACGGTGGCTATCAGTGACGTTCGCAATCCGTATGATCGGCGAAGCCGCCGATAAAGCGCCGCCCGATCCTCGAGTCGTATTCCCCGTGTGATAGAGCTTTACCCAAGGGGAGAAGCCAACAGTTGTGGAGTTGTAGTAACGGTACGCCAGCTCCGTCCCCAAGATGCTCATCGCAAACTGGCTAAAAGTCTGGGCGTTGTAGGAAATCGTCAAGCTTGTGCCGTAAGGAAATCCCGGCTGCGTTCCGGCAGGGTTCACAATCGACTTAAATTCGGTAGTCGTCAGCGCGTCGATATTGGCAAACGCGAGGGCTTCCCCACCAAGCCCAAAAGCACCAACAGGCATTGCATTGCCGGCGTTATTACCAAGCGTGGCAGTGGCGGCGGATCCCAAGCCTAAGCCTGCTCGAGCAGTGGCTTGTGAGTTTCCGCCGGTTCCCCCTTGAGCCACGCTTAAAGCAGTGGTCAAGCCAATCATCGACGTGATGTCGCTGTTGGCGCCAGACTTTGCAGCGCCGATACCCGCGCGCGCACCAGCAGGATCGGTTGCGCCGGTACCACCTTTATTAACGGGTAATACTTCGTAATTGCCTGTTGCTCCCAAGCTTTCGAGCTTGGCTCCCCATTTCAGACTGATATTGTTGAATGAGTCCGCAAGTGCCTGGGGATACCCCTGAACCGGCATGATCGCGTATGCCACCCCGCTGGCTGTCGCGCCTTTGTATGCAGGAATAATTGATATCACGCTTGCGCTTGCGACATTACCAATCTCGTAGTTAACCCCGTCAGGCCCGACAAATGCATCGCCGATTCGCGAAGTGGCCGCGAAGTCAGTGTTGGTGCCAATAACTGTGGTTGTTCCGTTGGTAACAGAAACTGTTCCGCCTCTAAGCCAAGGCATATGGTTTTCCTAATATGGATCAATAAAAAACCCGCACTTGGCGGGCTGATCGTTTGATGTCTAATCAAAGCGGGCGCATCGGTCTTGCGGCAAAAGTCGTTCTACCGTTCTTTGCGGTGCCGCCCTCTGAACTAACTAGCGCTCCGACATAGCCATTGAGTGTTGATCTAACACCCGCGTGAAAACCACAGGGGGTCGCAAGTGTTGTGTTGCCGTTGTAGATCTTCCCGCCAAGTAGTGTTGAGGCGAGAAAATAGTCGTCGTATGAGCCAGTCCATTGCATCTGACAGCCGCTCCAGTAAATCCCTGAGACCTGCCCTCCCCGACTATCAAGTGTCCAGCCTTCATTGATTGGAAAGCCTGTCATCACCAAAAGGTTGTCCGCCCCAACGAATATTTGCTCATTATTCGCATTGCGCAGACGCAAGTCGTATTCACTCGGCGTCGAGGTTGATCTGAATGTTGCGACAAGCCAACGACCGCTACAGTCAGAACCATTGAAGGGTGCCATCAAGTGAAGGTCGAAGTAGAAACCCGTCCAAGCACCCGCCGCGCCCATTTGCACTAATGAGTGATACATGCCCTGATTGTTTGGATTGAGAAACACATGAGGCGCGTCCACAGTTGTTATGGGCGTCGGATAAGTGATGACTGCTCGGGTAATCGTTACCGGCGCAGTCGGCGGCTTTCCGATGGTGTAAGTGCCGGACGCAGCAACGTTCAGCACTTTATTGTCGCTATCGATTTGAAAGAAGTTCAGACCATTGCGAGACCTAAAGCCATAGTCCATGACTGCTCCTACTGATAGGTCAGGATTAAAACGTTGAGCACCACGCCAGCCCCCCTCCGAACCCTAAGCTGTCCTGCCGACCAGAATACGGCCGGTAACACAGCGTTTTCGTTTGTAGGGTTAGGGAGCGTTACGCAGACAAATGACTGTGCGGTGATCTCCGGCATGCTGATATAACTGGTGAAGTCACTGGTTATCGGCGGCACGGTGACTTGCCTCGTCACAATTGAACGAATGGTCATCGTCGACGTTTCTAGGGTCACGACTCCTGCGCCGTTTTTCGTTCTTGCGCCGTAATAGTCCATCACGTCATCTTCCCGAGCGCCGCGCGCTCGATGTAGTTCAGGTCATATACGTAAATACCGTTGTTGTTCAACAGCGTGTAACCGGTGCTGGATTGTCCGCGAAGCGTGAATGTACCGGCGGGAATGTTGATTTCCAGCAGCGGCAGTCCTTGGGAATTCAGCGCCGCCGACCGAAGCGTCATTCCGAGCACCAGTTCCTTGATAAAAGCCTGACTGATGATGGCCGTGTTCATGAACACTTGGCCGCCCTGGACTATGAACGGTGAAATCATCTGGCCGCTGACTTCATCCAGAATCGCAAAGCGCTGGGCGAACGCGAGTATCTGCGACTCTTGCTGCTGACCGTCCACGCCGATGGCCAGCCCTGCCATGACAGTACGCCCACCCACTGTTGTAGACGTCTTGATTGTCGTAAGCGACGACACCTTTCCATTCAGACCAGAGACAGCCGTCGTAGCGGTTTCCGCTTTCGCTGTTGCGCCATTGGCAGTGACCGTGATGGTTTCAATCTTCTGAGCGGTAGCCTCCTTGTCCGTCGCAAATGCCGATTCAAGCGAAGAAAGATTCGCAGCGTTCTTACCAACCGCCGCATCAATTGACGTAAAGCGCGTAGCTGATGACAATTTCTCCTCAGCTACTACCTTTTCATTCGTCACGATACTGGCAGTGCTTTGGTATGCCTTGAGCGCTTGGGTCATCGCCCCAGTTCCGTCATCCTCTCTCCACGCTGCCTGTAGGGCTTGCGTCGTCGAAGCCTGGGCGGTGACTTTACCGTCAATGGTTTTGATCTGTGTTGTGTGCTGCTGAATCTGCAAAGCCATGGCGTTTGATGTTTCAGCAATAGTGCCCATGTCATACCAGAACTCAGCATTCGGCGGCGAGGCGCCTACCGGAACCGCCTTGACTGCCGAGAACAAGCGCCCCTCAAGACGAACAATTTCCCCTTTACCGTAGGGCTTCGCCGGATCGTAAACCAATGCGTCGGTTATCTCGCCTATCAGGTTCTCCAGTTCTTGCTTGGCCTGCTCCAGCCGCTCATTGACGGAGCCCGCGCCATCGCCGGATATTTTTCCGATCTCAGCAAACAGCTGTTCGCCAAGAGCCGATGCTTGGATTTTCCCTAGAAAATATTTTTCGTACTCAGCCTGATCAATACTGGGTTGGCCGTTCACGCCATTGACCGCTGGATACCACGGCCCCACGTTCCCCGTGCGATCCACCAGCCGCGCCCAGAAAAACAGGCTGGTACCGGGTACGATGTTTTGCATTTCGTGCTTCGCCTGCGGGTAGGCGAAATCGGCCAGTTTCACAGAAGCGGCGAGGTCGTTGGTCTTGCTGCTCCAAATCTCGGTGCGCTGAGTATCTTCCGCACCAGGTGGAAACCCCCACTCAAGGCCGATGCCGTAGACCTTGCTGACGGTACGCAGGAACGACACCGCCGGCGGCAAGCCGGTTTTGCCCAGCAGGTCCGTCAGCACCGAGTTGGTCGGCACCGACGAGACATTCATGGCGCTGACCGCGCGAACCCGCGCCAGGTACTGCCCCGAATAGATCCCGCGAACATCTACCATCAGTTCACCGGTGCGCGGAACCTTGATCCACTCTCGAGCGCCCCACCGCCATTCGACGTCATAACCCACCGCGCCTGGTGCGGCGTCCCATGCGATGCTCATGCTGGTGACGGCAATGCCCTGCTCAACCACAACGTTTTGGCTGATCAGCACTCGCGCCGGGGCTTCCTGCGTGCCAATCGGAATTCCGCTGATTGGGCGGGTATCAACGACGGCGCCGTTGTCGATGAACGGGAACTTGCTCGGCTCATGCTGGATGACCTCGAGCTGGTACTGGTGCCACTCAGGGCGAGTGACGTTGCGCACGTAGAACTGCATGACTTTCAGGTCGTCGAAGTCGATCACCCAGCCGCATTCCGGCTCTGGCACTTCGCTGTAATTCGCGGCCACAGTGACGGCCCGGCCGTTGACCGAGCTGATTACCCGCGCTTCGGACTTACCACTGGGCAGGTTGACGAAGAGCCTCGCGCCAGTCGGGATCGTTACATCGCGATCGAGGGTGATTACGCGCCCGGCCGCCGAAGATACCCGCCCACCGTTCGCCCGCCCCGCCAGCATCGGATCGCCGACGGAAATGATCTGTCCGGGTTTGGGGATGCCGCCGTCAAGACCAACGCGGAATGTTCCCCCGCGAGTCTGCAGCTGCTCAGTGACCAGCGCCCACTGACCCGCGCGCTGCGCCTGGCCAAGAGACGTGCATCCAAACGCGTCGACGCTGAGTTCGCGAACGGAGCCGAGCTCACTCATTGCTTCGTTATCGAATACCGGCTCCTTGTCGGTTTCGAAGCCCTGCGCCGGGTTGTCCCAGGACACCATCGCGGTTGTGTGCCGATCGCGCCAGCGGGTGCCGTCGTATTTGATGGCGCCGTTGTTGAGGATCTGCGAAGGGCTGTAGCTGAACACGGGGTCGCCGGGCATATCCGCATTGACGACGATTTGGCTACCGTCCCAGTAGGCCATCCCGTGAAAAATCGAAGCCAAGTCCTGCAGCACCGCATAGGCTTCGGCCTGCTTTTGGAAATACAGGTTGCAGGTGAAACGCGGTTCCTGCCCGCCCTTCCCGTCTGGCACCATCTGGTCGCAGTACTGCGCGATCCGGTACAGCGACCAACGATCAACCATAGTGGCGTCGATGCGCTCGCCGAGGCCGTAATACGGATGCAGCACCAGGTCGTAGAAAACCCAGGCAGGGTTGTTGGTGTAGGCCTCTTTGAAGGTGCCGTCCCAGATTCCGCCGCTGGTACCGGCGCCGGCGGTGGCATACGTTCGCGTCACCGGGTCATAGTTCGCAGGCACGCGAACGATGCGGCCGCGCATCAGCACGGCGATTTTTGCTATATCGCCGCCGAATTGCTGGGCGTCGTACTCAATGCAACCAACCGACGTGAGCGGGTATTCCTGATCACTATCGACCAGTTCGGCAACAGCCTCGATGAACATGCTGTCCTGCACCAGCGAACTATTGGCCTCTGGCGTCAGGCGGCGGGCGCGAAGTGTCCAGCGGTTGCCGTCCGGCAGTTCGATCCGGTGGGAGCGCTCGTATTTGGTGACGTTCTTGCGATCGACGAACGAGGTCAGCACCGTAACGTAGGGACCGTTGTCGGTAGAAACATCGATTGCGTAGTCGATCCGCACGCCGTTGATGTTGCCGCTGGCGTCCTGAGATTGAAGCGTCGGCCAGCTCAGCCGGACGCGCGCGGCGTCGATCACAGAATTGTTGATGCTGTACAGCCAAGGCGTCGACGTACGCAGCTCTTGGCCGACAGCTATTTCATTGCTGGACTCGGTGACACCGGACAGGCGCTCTTGGTGAAGCTCGCCAGAGCGGAACTGCCATTTCACGCCGGGATAATTGATCGTGCCGTCTTGTGCCTGAATGGGCGTACCGTCGAGCCGCACAGAGCGCAGGCCGTCGACCGGGCCGACAATCGGCCCCCAGCTCCAGATATAGACCAGCCGGGCAGTGGCCAACGACGGAACGCTGTTGGAGGCAATGCTCGGCTGCTTTGGCTTGGACTGACCGCCCTTACTGCCCGTGACACGCCGGCGCCTTTCTGAGAGAGTAGTCATTTAGCTCCTAGATAGTTTTATCCGCTGCGGCGGAGTTGAAGACTTACAGCGCGCTAATTAATAGAGTGAGATTTACCGGCAATATCGCAAGTAAAACCATATTCCAAAATTGAAAACACGGAGTTAAGAATGCCTGCAACTTACGAAATAGATCCGCGCGACGCTAATGGCGCGGCAACAGATGAGTCGAATGCCTCGACGTTTCACATAACCCACCTGGGATCGGTGGTAGCCAAAGCTTCATCCTTAGATTTGGCCAGAAGAATAATCAAGTGGTTCGAGGAGCTCGAAGAACTAAACAAAATGGGGATACATGTAGAGCCAGACACTATTCCAGCAGAAATATTAATGCATCAAAACGAATTCATTGAAGTCTCAACGGAACAAGCAAAGATATTTGCAATGAAACTCGGCTTCAATCTAGCAAGCAAAGAACAAAGCAACTCCATTAGAGCCAAGTTTAAATTATCTAAGCCTTAACCACTTTTCAAAAACTCTAGTAAAGCCATTTTCAAACATTATCTTGGGTGTAGATTCCGCCGGACTCCACGGCACCCCCAATCTCTCGCTCGCCGTACAAAAGCGGATAGGGGTTTCCTTGGGCGATGGTGGTCACCGCCGAGCCGAAGCCATAGCTTGGATTGTTGCCGTCTTCGTTCTTGTCGGTGGTGTTGGCTTTGGTCGTCGGCGACAGCATCTGCACCACGCCACCCAGGCCAACCGCAGCACCGGTGGCGAGCAGCCCCATGCCAAGTGCCGAAGTGGTGCCGCCGGTGAACAGGCCGGCCACGATCAGCGCCACACCCAAGATCGTCTGGAACACTCCGGCCGACTTGCTGCCCTGAATGATTGGCATGATGCGGATCACTTTGGCGCCAGCACCGCGCAAGTCGAGCTCCTCTTCGCCAATGTTTCGTTCGTCGAGGAACACGGCAAACACCAGACCTCGTTCCTCGGCGGTGCGCAAAAACTTCTCGAAGCCTGGCTTCATCTGGCAGAGCGCGCTCATCGCGTCCCGGAACCCGAAGAGATCCAGCCGATACTCGCGACCGAAGCGCTTGCCCAGAACGCCGCCAAGTTTGATGGTCGTCATGGTCATGGTCGGTAGTCCCTGTGCCTCAGGATCAGTTTTACGCGGTTGGCCATGGACCACCCGTAAACCTCTCGGCTGGAGAGCCGGCCAGCCATGTGGTGATAAATGAATGGGCCTGACCCGCCGAGCGCCGGCGCTTGCTCGCTGGCAAAGTGCGGGTTGTCACCGAGATAGATGGCGGCATGGTTTGGGTGGAAACACGGTCGCCCGATCGTCGGCACCTGCAGCACCAGCATGTCGCCGCGGCGCGCCTCTTCAACTTCGTAAAAGCCGGCGGCCTTGAAGTTATCCTCGTACAGGCTCGGCCCGTTCTCGTCTTCCCACCAAAGGTCGTGGCGTTCGAAATTCGGAAGCTGCAATCCGCCCTCGCGCGCATACCAATCGCGGCAGGCGCCCCAACAGTCCAGAAGGCCGTGGGAGAAATCGCGGCCCAGCAACGGCGCTTCGAATCCCGACGGCTTGAACCATTCGAACTCCCCGCCCGGCCAGCCGACGATGCCCCACGGCAGTTCGTGCAGCTCACAGCTGACCCGGTCCGCCATGCTCGGCATGGGCGCCTTGTCCGGGTGGCTATGGATGATCGCCAGCACCTCGCCCAGATCCTCGGCGGCAGCCTGGTCGCGCTCGTCGATCTGAAAATTCTCCCGCTCCGACTTCGCGCGATTCGTGCACGGCACGTACCGGCGGCCGGTCTCGGTCTTCACCAGCAGCCCGCAAGCCTCGCCCGGGTAAGCGCGCTCCGCATGGGCACGGATTTCGTCCTGCAGCTTTTGATTGATGCGCATTGGTTACCTCGAACTTGCGATAAGGCTTGCCCCCATGGAGCCGCCGAAGCGACGCGTGTTGCCGCGCAGCTTGCAGCTGCTCCACCAACCGCCGCACTGGTCGAGCGCGGGGTTGTCGGTGGGTTCGTTTTTCTTGGTGAACATCGCGGCACCGGTGTAGGCGCAGGCCTCACCGCGGTAACCGCCACGACACGCCCACCGGCAAAGCTTGGTGATCTGCTGGGAAGGCAACATCTGCCCTTCCATGTCGGTAGGACTGGACATCGAGAACGTCAGCGAGTCGAGCGTCTCCTCGGTTTTCTGCTCGATGTACCAGATGTTTTTCCGGCTCTGATTGCTTGCGGTGGGGTTGCCGTCGGCGAAGTTGGCAGCGTCCAGGTAGTGGCGGAAAGTCTCGATGACCGTGAACTTCGCGCCGGCGAGGTCGCGGTACTGCAAGCACAGCGCAGCGATCGCGCCGCGCACGCCGCCAAGCTCGTTGGCAATTTGCAACGTCGGCGCCGCGGGCCGCCCGTCCCCACGAATATCAAAACCTTTGGCCGTGATCTGCAGCGGCGAGTAGAGCTGCCCCTGCCAGACAATGTCGCCTTCCTGTGCATGACCGTGGAACCGCCAGAGGTTGGCGCCCAGGCGTGTAGCGTCGAGCTCGAACAGCCGGATCTGGTTGCCCGGCTCGAGCTTTTGAATATCGGCGTTGTAATTCATGGGACTCCAGAAACAACAAACCCCGCACGGGGAGGGGTCAGTCATTGCTTTCAGTCAGGGGGTGTAGACCTGCTTGAAGGCGAAAGTGAGAGTGAATAATCCGGGGCCAACAGAGCGGGGTTTGTATCCGTTGCACCGGTACCGACCCCGGACGCCACCTGGCGGCGTCCAGAGGAACGACTTGTAGCCTTCGTGCCGATCGAGGAAAGCCCAGATCAGCGGCAGCTCCTCCCCCTGCTCCATCGAGCCGGTGTGCGTGAGATTCCAGACCTGGCTTTTCGTGTTGATGCCGATGCCGCCGGCCTGCACGTAACCGTCGCCAAACTCGTTTTCCCATGTCCGCTGGGAGACATCACCATCGGCGCCCACCTCGACATCGTAGATAAATTCCTCGGCCATCAGCCTCGCCTCCAGAGGCGCCCGCCTTGGCGCATCTCCCGATCAAGAAACTGTCCCATCCGAGCTTCAAGCGCAGCTCCAATCGAATCGCCCTGCGCCTGTGCTTCCTGATTGCTCATGCCTGGCTGAGCCTGAACGGTCACTGGTGCGTTGAAAATGATGGGCGCCGGCGCCGACGCGGGCGAACCACTACCCGCGCTCGAACCGGATTGCCCGACCAAAGCGGCCTTCCCGTTGCTCAATGCTTCCAGGGTGCCCACTCCAATACGCGCTGTCGCGTCTGCGTTGAACACGTATTCGCCACGGTGAACCGGGCCGGCGATCTCGTCTCGCCGGCCGTCGCCGGTGTAGCCGCCCTCCATGAAGCCAGCGCCAGCCATTGCGGTCATGCCAACGGCGGATGCAAGCGGACCCGTTACGGTCAGGGCTGTGGCCATCGCCGCTGGCGCAGCGGCCGGGCCGATGATCGGGATTGCGGCTGTCGCGGCGTAAGCATTCAGACCAGCCTGCAACGACATGGCCGCGGCGTTCGCGCCGAGCGTGCCTGCGGCACTGGCCTGCGTGGTTTTACCGACCAGCATTTGCACACCCTGATAGATCAACCACTGAGCCGCCATGTCACCCAGCGCCTTCAGCATCGACTTCGCGAAATTGCCGACCATATCCCCCAGCGCATCGCCCACGTCTTCAGCACCGCTCGCCACGTCAGAGAAGAAGGTGCCCAGTTCACTGGTCCCCGTGCTCAGCGCGGTAGAGGTCACATCGGCAGCGATCTGCGAGTAGTCCCTGGCAGCGTCCGCGTAGTTCGCCCAGGCCTCGTTGACGCCATTCATCCAATTGGCTTGCTGCTCGTCAGTGGCCGCGTAGAAGTCCTGCTGATACTGCAATCGCTTGTCGTACTCGGCCTGCAACACCGCCGTTTCATCCCTGTACAGCTGAGGGGTTATTTCCCCACTGTTGCGCTGCTTTACCAGTTCGTTGACATCAGCCGCATACTTTTGGCGCATTGCCAGGTCGGCGCGCATTCGATCACGCGCCTTGTCGCCCATGCCGGCGCCGGCGAGTTCCTGTTCGTAGCCGTCCTTTGACGTACGAGTTGTCAGCGCCTGCGCGTTCTTGAACGCGGTCAGCTTCAGGTCGTCCTCGTTGGCCTTCTTCAGCTTGTTGAGCGCGTCGAGCTCGGCGGCCATTCCCATCAGCCGCTTCTTTTGCGCTTCGCTGAGCTTGCCCAGCTTTCCTTCCTGGAGTTCGAACGAAAGTTTCTGAGCCTCGGTGGCGTCCTTCTGCTTATCACCGGTGGTGTTGATCAGGTCGATCTGGCGCTTGTAGCCTTCTTCGGCAGACTCGAACGATTTGAGCTGTTGCTTGGCGGCAGAGGTACCCTCGGTAGCGTTCTTCCGCGCGGCTTTGGCGGCAGCATCATCGGATGCTTTCTGGGCGTCCTTCGCCGCTGCCGCTGAGCGGATGGCAACGACCATTTCTTTTGTGAGCAGACTGTTCTCGGCGATATACCGATTTGCCGCTTCCAAGCTGGTCTTGTCCTGAGCCGATGCAAGTTGCTTAAGCAACTGGTCCAGATACTTTTGCCCGGCTTCGTTTGCGCCAGCCCGGGCCGCAGCATTTTCACGCTCCGCCCGGGTATTGGCGTCCGTCTCGCCGGTGAGCTCGGCCAGTGCGGTTTTCAACTGCGCAATCAGCGCGGCCTTTTCCGCTGCTGCACCGCCGCTCTCTTCCAAGGCGTCGACCATCTCGGCAGTTACACCGGGAATTTCACGGACTTGTTCAGCCACAGCCTTCCAGTCAACAACCATTCCAGCAGACTGATCACTCGATGCCTTTTTAATGATGTCCATTGCCGACTGAAACTCGGCAGGTAGCGGAGCGATCCCTCCCATGAAGCCGGAAGCGCCAGCGAGACCGGCATTTGTCAGACTGCTCTGAAACTCAAAAGCAATTGATCCGGCAGCCGTAGTCAGGTCGCCCTCGGCTTCCTCGATGGACGCTTTCAACTCCCTGAGCGTGACAGACTGCGTTGCCCTGTTGAGCTTGTTGAATCTCTCAACCAGCTTATCAATGGGGTCGCCGAGGTCGCCGAGCTTCTTCTCAAGTACGCTTGTGTTGTCACGCAGCGTGAGAAACGCAGTGGCGGCTCCAATCGCCAACACCGCGATACCCGCAGGTCCGCCAAGGACTCCCATTACTCCGAGAGAGGCACGACTTGCGGCAGCTTGAGCTGCGGCTACTGCATTGGTTGCCCGGGTTTCCACCATCCTTGCTTCGGCGAGCTGCAGCGACATCTGCGCTTGCACGGCTGTGCCTCGCGCGGCGATTGCCTCTTTCTCTGCAAGGAAAACGGAAGTTTGTGCTTTTTGTTGGTCGGCTTGAGCCGCAAGCAGAACAGCGGCTGCTTGGGCCTTGCGCGCGACCGCATCAGCAACGGCAGCCCTGGTCGCGGAAATGGAGGCTGCTGCAGATCCAGCGAGTTGACGTAGATAGCCCGCCAGAGCACCGACAGCGACAACACCAGCGATGTCCGCAAGAATTTCGAAATTATCCCCAAGCGCGCCGATACCTTTGGCCAGAACTCCAGTGCCATCAGTCGTCTCGTTCAGCCGGCCCACGTACACCGAAAACGCGTTATTGAGGTTTTGCATTGCATCGCGCACAGCTACACCCATGCTGTCAGCCAGCAAGCCGTTGGCGTGAGCCGACTTCTGCAATCCCTCGGTGAGTATGTCGAGTGCCAGCTTACCCTGGGCACCCAAACTGCGAATCTCTTCCGCTGTCTTCCCGGTAGACTTAGCAATCGTATCGACCACGGTCGGCATAGCGGCGAGGATTGCCTGCCACCCATCAGCCTCGACCTTGCCGGTTTGAAGTGCTTTCGAATAAGCATCAATTGCCGAGCTGGCTTTGTCGGCCGATGCAGAGTTCGTTACCAAAAGGAAACTGAAGCTGTCCATCACGTCCAGCGCTTGGCTGGTGTTGTAACCCATCGACTTCAGACTGTCCGCCGTTCGGATGTAAAGTTCTTGGGCTTCAGCCAGTGGCCGATAGGTACGCTTGGAAGTTTCGAGAAGGCGATCCTGTACCAGGTTGTATTCATTGACGCTGCCGGTCGCCATGCCGATCCGATCGGACATCTGGCTGAAGGAGTCGGCAGTTTCAATAATCTTGCCAACCGACGCAGCACCTACCGCGATTGCCAAGGCGTTCTTGATCACACCCGCGGCGCTCTGGGCGCTCTCTCCCGCGCGATCAAACGCTGTATCGATACGCCCTAAGCTCTTGTCGATCTTGCCAGCAGACTGACCGACGGTGGAATCCGCCCGAGCCATCTCCTGACGCAACTGCGCCGTGGTGGCCTCAATGCGAACAAGCATTCCGTGTACGTCGGTATCTGCCATGCTTTTCTCCAGGCAATAAAAAACCCGCCGTGGCGGGTTCTATCAAGTAATGAATTTGGAAGTCATCGCTGATTGGAATTCTTCCTGTTGGCTGCATCGGTGATCTTTCGGATCCGGCGCTCCTCCTTCGCCTGTAGTCTGGCTGGATCATTCGAGCGCCTTTCCCAAACGTAGACGGCCACCAGAATGATCACGACCGAAGTCAGCGAAAATAGAACCACGTTGCCAGCGGACAACACCAGCGCAGCAAGTCCAAGGAAAAAGCCTGGCGCCAACGCAACGGCTATCACTAAGAGCAGCAAGACAATCAGAACTTGCATCAGGTTTGCCTCCATTCAAACCGATAGCCTATCAAATAAGCTCTTGATACCAAATCATGCAGCCTGCCGCCCTGTCAGCGCCTGTCGCAACTTCGCCGCAACGGTCGATGGCTTCGGCTTCTCTTTCTTCCCGCCAGGCTTTCCGCCGAAGGGGTTGGTCATATGCGTCCATTCGAGTTTGGCGTCCATGGCCAGGAACAGCTCCGGCATAGGCGTGCACCACGCCAGATCCGGCGACCAGCCGAGCCAGCCCGTGGCTACTGCATACAGCCGGTCGACGTAGCTGCCATCCTCGACAGCACTTACGCCGCCGCCGGCTTCTCCTTTCCCGGAGCAGTACCGCGCGGGTTGTACAGCGCCACCAGGTAAGCGTTGAGCTGCACAGATACTTCCAGAACGCCAGCCTGCCAGACCTGTTCGGCGACAGCCTCTGCGGCCTTGCCCTTCAAGCCAGCGCCGCCGGCGATGATCACCGCGCACCCGTCGACGCTCAGTGCATTGATTGCCTGCGACGCGCCACGCAGTCCACCGAAGTGCGCCTCGATCGCGCGAACGGCCTCAAGCGTGGGTTTCAGTGTGTAGGTCTCACCATCCAGCTCGACTTCAACGGTACCGTAAAGGGTTTTGCTCATGTGTCAGATCCTTGGAAGCGGGGCCGAAGCCCCTCAGATTACGGCGCAACGGCGGCCGGGAGGATTTCGAGGATGTCGGAGTTGATGCCGATCGTGACGTTGCGGCGAACCACGTTGTCAGCGGCGCCAGCGGCGACGGTGTTGTTCATGACCTTGCCGCGCATGTAGAAGGTGGTCGGCAGCACCGCTGGCGTTGCGTCCGAGTCGCCGTCGTTCAGGGTGATCTTGATGTTGTAATCGCCCTTGCTGCGGTCCTTGTGCGCCACCTTCAGCGCAGCCTGGCCGGCGTCGCCATTGTCGAGGCCTACGGTCAGCGTCATGTCGCCGGCGTCCGCGGTGCCCTTGTACTTGCGTACCCGACCGTCGCGCAGCGAGGTGAAGGTCACCGAGCTGAAGGTGTCGCCGAACTCGCCGAGGTCTTCGATCTCGCCCACTTCGACGTAGGTGTCAGCTTTGTAATCCGTTTCGGTCGTGGCGCCGGACTTGGTGCCCAGCGAGAATCGGCAGCCGGCGGCTGTGTTGAGGTTGTCATCGGCCATGGGTAATCCTCCAAAGGCACATTGGATAAAGCCGCGGTGCGGCCGGTGTTGGGTTTAATGGGTGGTGATGACGCGGACCGTGATCGATCCCTGGTACGTCACGCCGTCGGCGTCACGCTGCGCATCTGCTTGCTCAACCCTGACCGATACTGCCCGGCCAACAGCCAGAGGCAGGCGGCGCTCGTCCAGTGCTGAAACGACCTCGCCGATGATCCGCTTTACCTCGGCCTGGCCGTGCGCGTCTGACCAGACTGAAAGGTAGATCAGCCGTTGCTCGCGCTTTCGGCCGGCAATCGGGGAGGCGTTAGTCGAGATCTCGCGGTCGATCGAGACATACGGCATATCGGTGTCCATCGGCGCGCCGTCGTAGACCGGGCATGAAACCTCAGCTTCGAGCCTGGCGAACACCGCTTCCTGCAGAGCAACAGACGGATCACTCATTGCCCGCTCCCATGCTGGCTTTGCGCAGCGTCCTGGATACCGCGGCGCGGATGTTGGCCAGCACGAATTCGCGGTTCACGTCCTTGGCTGGTCGCAACCATGGATGAGCCGGCCGGGCTGGAATGTCCGGGTACTTGCCGTAGAACGTGGAGCCGTCAGACTTGTTCTTCGTGTCGCGCGCGCGCAGTGCGTTTCGGCGTCCGGACATCTTCGACTTGTCGCGGTTGTTGGTGTGCTCACCCCCAACCGCGTTTTTGTCAGCTCGTCGGTACAACGTGCCGCTGTAGCCCTTCGTTCCGTACTCCAAGAAGCGGAGGTAGAAGAAACGCTGAGTGTCACGCTTGCCCCGGATGCCGATCTCGGCGTTCAGGCCGCTCTTTGAAACGAACACCTTCAAAGCAGCAGCAGCGGCGCCCGTGTCCTTCGGGATGAGTTGCCTCATCGTTGCCAGGATCTGGTCGGCGCCTTCTCGCATCACGCCGACCAGCTCGTTATCCATCGTGGCGTGGATGTTGCGCAAGGTTTTGCGCAACTTGAAATCGCCAGACATGCGCGACCGGCGAGCAGCCATGGGTTACTCCTTGGCCTTGGCCGGTTTATCTGCCGGAGCAGCCTCGGCCACTTGGGTCACCAGCCCGCGCTGAATGAGGTCGGTGCCGAGCTTGGCGTCGACCACGAACTCTTCGCCTTTTTCCCGATCGCCAGTGGCGCCCGACAAGGCGCCCAGTGCAATAACTTTCATAAATTCAGCCTCAAGGGTTGGGGACGTTTGAGCAGAGCAGCCGGAGCATGCTGTGCTCGTTGTCGATCAGCGCAGCGCCAATCAGATAAGTCGTGGTGATTCCTTTCGCCGTGTGCACGATGCGATTTCCCGCGACGGCATCAGCCCTTGGACGGACGCGAATCTCGGCGGTGACCACAACTTTCAGCTGCTCAGCCACCGGCGCAATGCGTCCAGTCGGCAGCGTTATCTCAGCCCACAGTTTTCCAACTTCAGTCCAAACGACTTTGAAGCCACCGGAACCGTTTGGGGTGCGCACCTCTTTATGGATGGCGCACCGGTGACGCATTGGGCCTGCTCTCATCAGAAACGCTTCCTGGGCCAGAGAAGTCGGTCAACGGCCAGAGGAACAGCCGATGAGATAGTGCCGATCACCACGGCCTCGCGGTTGGCGTACCAGTGGCCAACGAGCAGCAGTACCGCCTGCTCGACGTCCGGGGTAAACCCCATCTGCTCTGGCCCGGCCGGCGTCCCTTCGACCAACTCACGGTCACAGTGCATGGCCACGTGCGCCTTCGCGGCCTCAACGTAACCGGTGATGAGCGAATCCTCGTCATCGCCGTCCACTCGTAGGTGGAGCTTCACGCGCGCCAGATCGATCATCTACTTGTTCTCTTTCGGGCCCGCTGCCTTCGATTGCTTGGGCGCGAAAGTCTTCGTCTTGCCATCACCGTCGACTTCCTCCGCCAGCCCCTTGCCAATCAGGGTATGGCCGTATTCATCATCGACTTCGTCGAACACTTGGCCAGCCCTCACCGAACTCGAGTCGGCACCCAGCAACGTCGCGTTACCGGCGAATCCCCACAATGCTTTGATTTTCATGTTGTCTCCTGAAACGAAAAGGCCGGCACAGGGGCCGGCCATCGAACGGTGCTGGGTTTAGGCCGCGACGGTGAAGCGGCCTTTGACCAAGCCTTCACGCCGGCGCACGCCCAGGCCGAGGCGCTCCTCAACCAGCAGCGCGCGTTCGTTCTTGATGAACTGATCATTGATCAGGCCCATCTTGAACAGGAACGACATGCGATCGAACAGCACCGACGAGCGCGCGAAGTTCGCCACCAGGAACTCGCCGCCAGTGTCAGCATCGCCCTCGTCGACACTGTCGGAAGTCACCACTGGGCGGCCCCAGAGCACCGGTGTAACCAGACCTTGCAGGTTCGCGAACAGGTAGCGGTTCTCGCCGTCCTTTTGAAGTTCGATGTTCATCCAGTCGAGTTCGGTCATCACAACGCCGTCGGCGGAGAGCATCGACTGCTTGCGAACCTGGTAGATCGCGCGGCGCACCAGATCGATTGCGGTATCGCCAGCCTTGGTCAGCGCCGCGTCGTACACGGTGGCCTGAGTCATCAGGCCGTTCAGGTTCTCACCGGTGCCATCGCCCTTCAGGATCTGGCGCTCTTCCTCGAGCTTCAGGTCGTAGCGCAGCAGCTCTTGCAGGTAGGCCATCAACTGCGGAACGTCGTCCAACGCCTCGTCGGTCACGGGCATCCAGACAGCGATCTTTTTGACCCGGTCGGTTTGGGTCGTGAAAGTCACATTGCTGGTTGGCTTCAAGCCACCTTCCGCCACTGGGGCGGCGCCGCGGGTGTGCAGGTTCTCTTTGAAGTAGGTGTAGTTCTGGCCGGACACCGGAACGGTGGTCAACAGATCGCGGATGCGAAGCTCCTGGCGGATACCAGGTTGAATGACCGGATCATAGTTCGGCGCAACGATGCCGGCGCTGGTGACCTTCATTTCCTTCATGCTGGCCATGTCGGACTTGGTCACTTCGATATCAGCCAGGGAAACGCTCTTCGTCTGCAACGATTTGTAGGCATCGTCGTTTTTCACCAGGTCGATAAAGCTCTTGGCCTCGCCGGGCTGGCTGCGCAGCTTGATACCCTTCTCTTCCAGCTTCTGAACCTGCTCGATGACACGCTCGATTTCGCCCTTCTGCTTTTCGATCTGCGATTTCATCTCGGTGGTGACGGTGTTGCCTTTTTGCATCTCATCGGCCACAGCGTCGTACTTCTTTTGCAGGCCACTAAAACCTTCCTTCAGTTGGGTTTCGAGCGTGGCTTTTACTTCTTGGATTGGATCGGTCATGGCGACACCTTAAAAAAATTATCAAAAGTGGTGGAGAGTGATTTCAGCCCTTCCACGATCGCCGTGGCCGCAGTTCCACCATCGCGGTGCACTGCGGAGTAGCCGAGCGAGGCGACTGCTGCCGCCTCCTTCTGAGAAAGGCCCATGCGATCGCGCAGGGCCTTCTCAAAAATTCTGATGTCCGACTTGACGTCGGTGACTTGCGCCTCTGGGTTCATCCCGAAAGGCACCAATGATGCTTCCCAGAGTTCTGCCTGCTTGATGATGCGGATGGTGCGGCCTTCCCGCTCTTCGTATGCCGCAAGGATCGTGTTGAAGCCGATCGACATGCTGTCGAGCGTGCCCTCTTTCATCAGCTCGTAAGCGTCGCGGGCATAACTCACTGCCAAGTTGACTTTGCCTTTGACGTAAAGTCCGTGGCTGTCTTGGGTAAAGTCTGCGGAACCCACCAGTCGAGTGAGGTCGTGAAACAGCGCCAGCTTCAGGCGGCCGCCGCGAGTGGTCTTTACCTTGGTGAATGCGCCCGGGAGGATGACGTCATCGCCCAGGTCAACATTGTTGAACACCGCTGCATATCCCTCGAAGTTACCGGCGTCATCACTGGCCTTTACTTCAAAGGGCACTTCAATCTTGCTGAACATTGGTCTGCATCTCCCACCGGGTGACCCGGTCGTATTCTTCGCCAGCCAGTGGAGGAAGGTTTTCTTTGCGGCGAACCTCATTGATGGTCATCCAGCCAGAGCCTCCGGAACCGCCAAGAGCGCCTTTGTAATAAGTGGCCCGGCCGGCGCTATCCGCGCGCAGCAGCCCCTCGACGATGAACTCGACGAACAAGGCAGTTCCTGCGAACAGCTTGTCGTTGATCTCGTCTTCGATAGCCTTGATGTAGGGGCTCAAGCCGAACGTGATGAAGCCGCTGGTTTGTTGCTCCAAGTTCGAACCCATGATTGACGTCTTCCCGGCGCGGTTGGCCAGGTACAACGGAACGCCCCAGATGCCGGCGAGCGCTTCTTCCTGGAACTGCTGGGACTCGATGAACTGACTGTCCTTCTGGGTCATACCAGCAGGCACGATGGTCGGCCCGCCTTCAAGCAGCCCCATTTTCCCGATGTCCTCGACGTCTCCGTCGCGGATCTTCGGAAATTTGTTCAGCACCTGGTCGCGCTGCTCAGACGTAAGGAAGTTCTCGTAAATGACGTAGCCGCCGGTGAAGCCGCCCTTTCGCATAAAGCGGGCTGACCAGTCCTGTGCCGCCTTGGCCAGGCCCATGGCTTCCTTGTGAAACTCAACCGGCGAGAGGCCGCAGATTCCGTCAGCGCTGAATAACTTGAAATGCAGCATGTTCTGAGGCGAGACCGGGAAGCGCTTCCCGTTGAGGGTCACCCAGTACAGGAGATCATCCTCGGTATCGATTTCGACCGCATCCGCACCGACCGGCACCAGACCGATGAATTCCCCGTTGTCGGCTCGCTCGATCAGGGCGTACCCGTTACCGCGCAGGGCCATGTTCACTACGGCTGCCTTGATGAAGTTCAACATCGTCATGTACGGGTTTGGCTTGGCCAAAATCCGTAACGCACGCTTGTTTTCCTTCACAAGAATCCGCCCGGCGGGCTGATCCTCGAACAACTTCAACGGCAACCCTGAAACCGTCTCACTGAGTATCTTGATGCAAGACCAGACAATGGGAATTGCCATGGCTTTCTTGGGGGTGATGACTGCTCCAGAACGTGTCTGGCCGCCGATGTCCGTTTGGACTTCAACGTATTCGCCCGTCTTGGGATCGTTGAAGCCAAAGAAACTCCAGCTCATTGGGTTGTACCAGCGAGACGCCATATTGAACCTATAGAAGTCCGGAAAATCCGTTTTGGAGGTAATCGTCGATGCTGCCCTTGCTCTCTTGCGGAACGCCTAGGGTGGCGCCGAACGCCATGGCGAGCGCTGACATTCCGTCGATGCGACCGGTAGCTTTGTCCTTTGCAAACTTGCGGCCGCCAGCCGGATCTTTCTGAATCACCGCGTTGGCCGCGCACATCGTCAGCACTGGGTGCATGCCGTGCCGAACCCGCCCGTTCAGCAGCTCGGACTCCAGCGCGTCAATAGCCGGTGCCATATCCTTGAAGCCTTGGCCGTACTCGATCAGCGGCAACGACACGCCCTGCGCCTCAGCGTCCCGCTTGAAAAGATCGATGCGGTACCGGTCGAAAGCGAGCGACACCAAGTCGCCGCCCAGCTCGCCAAGGATTCGCGCGATGTCTGCAGCAACAAACGCGTAGTCGACCGTGGCGCCCGGCGTGGTGATCAGCAATCCCTCTCGAGCCCAAACCTCATACGCCGCCCGATCGCGTTTCGCGCGATCCGCCAAACCAACTTCCGGAGTCCAGAAAAACGGCCAAGCACACCAATCCCCGTCACGCTTCCCGATCAGGACAAGCGCGGTAAGGTCAGTCCTGAATGACAGATCCAGGCCGCCGTAGAGATCAAGGCCGTCGGGTGAATCCGGGTCGCCTCCGCATGACTCCCACACTCCTTTGGAAACGAATACTGAAACCGTCGACACTCGCTGATTCAGGCAGAGGTTGCGGAAAGTGTTCTCGGACGCCGGCATTCGGCTCGCCCTGTCGGCCTGTTTCTGCAAATCTTCCAGGGAGCGGAACGTCCCCAATGCCGGGTTGGCCGCGCGCCACGCTTCCCTATCGGTGAGCTTGCAGTCCTTCGGCGCCTGATAAACGCGACTGACAATGTGCGGGTCTTGCGAGCGCTCGGCGTCGTCGAGCCAGATGCTGAACAGGTCACTGTCTTGCGCGGCTTGTGTACTGATTGCGATTAGCAGTGGCGAATCATGAGCACCCTGAGCGGTTGTTATCGCGTCGATGAAATCGCTCTGGGGGCCTCGAACTTGGCCTACCTCATCAAGGATCGCCAGTACTGGCGACAGCCCGTGCGCTGTCTTGCCCTCCGCCGCAAGCGCACGGAACTCAACATTGAGCGGAAGCCCGATGAGTTGTTTGCTGCTCGGGACGATGTGGATGATTTCTTTCAGATCCGGGTTCAACTGGATCATCTTCACAGCCAGCTTGAACACGACCCCAGCTTGATCTCGGCTCATTGCGCCGGAGACGATCTGCGTATTGAGCACGGCCTCGGGACCAACCAAATGGGCCAGAAGGATCCCGGCGATCAGGCCGGTCTTTCCGTTCTTTCGGGCAATGCTCAAATAAGCTGTGCTGGTACCGGCCGAGTTGTCGTAGATGGCCAGGATGAAATCCTTTTGGAAGTCATCCAGCACCAGCGGCTGCCCAACGTGCTTGCCTTCCGGGACACGACAATATTTCTCGATGAATGCGATGACTTTTTCGCCGCGCGTTCTGCGCCGGGCCGACATCAGTGCATCGCTCTGGGGATCAGATCATCGTCGTCCTGATTCGCCAACACCTTCTCGGCTGCTCGTTGCTTGGTCGCCTTCTTGCCTTGGTCGCGCGATTCGCCTTGAGTGGCCTGGGCATGCACTTGCAGTGTCCGGCTCAACGCCACGGCGCGACGGCTCAAAGTCTCCAGAAGGTTGTGCTTGGGATTGATCACCTGAGTACCGCGATCATTGGTCAGAACATCACCCTCGATATCGATCTCTTTCTGCAGGCGCTCGATGTCAGATAGACATCTGGCAAGGTTACCGGCCAGCACCAGATCGGAATCTGTCCAACTCTCTCGCGTGCGCGCGCGCACAATGGAATCCCAAAATGGCTTGTCGGCTTTGCGGATGTTGACGAAACTTGGTGGCTTAAGCGGCCCGGCGGCTGCGGCCTGCATAGCAGCAACCGCCGATGTCGCGCTATCGGAGCGGGTGCGCTTGGCTGTCATAGATTTTCTCAATCGTGCCGCGTTGTGTTTTGGCGGCGTTTTCCGGGTTAGAGATGTAGAAGAGAGTCGAGGGCGGTACTATGTGGCGAAAAACCTCATATTTTGACCTCCCCCTAGGGGCACTGACGTGCTTCAACCGATCCCGTGATGGATTCGCTCAATCGCGGTTCCAGTGGTGGTTCGGGTCGACCGGGATGCCTGACACGTCGTGCCCTGGCAGGATGCCGGTCTTCTCTTGCCTCTGCTTCGCGCTGTCATGGCAGAGCTTGCACAAGCTCTGCAGGTTCGACGCATCAAAGAACAGATTCTCGTCGCCCTTGTGAGGCTTGACGTGGTCGACGGTGTTGGCCGCTTCGACAACGCCCATTGCTCGACACAAGCGACAGGTTGGCTCTGCCTGCAACTGGTGCCAACGCAGTCGATACCAGCGCTTGGTCTTGTACAGGTGGTGCCACGGTGAGGTATTAGCCACTACCAGCCTCCTGTCATCTTGGCGCCTACCGCTACACCAGCGATGAACACCAGTACCACCAACAGCGAACCAATACTTGGAGCCAGTGAAGCGCTCTGGACTCGCATCGGCGGTGGTGATGGTGGTGCCTTTCTTCCTCGCCACTCCGTCGTTGGCGGTGGCGGGATATCCCCGTAGCTGCCCATCAGCTGAATGGGTCAGCGGGCTTGGCGATCGAGCGAACGAACCACATGAAGCCCTGCTGCAAGTTGGTCTTGGCCAGCGCCAGCAGTCGCGGGTCAACTCCTTCAATCTGCCCGATCTGTTTGAACAGTTCGCCAGCGTCGGCTTCCAGAGCCTTGATCGAGTTCATGCCGTCGATTTCGGACTGAGTCAGATCGCGGTAGCCGGTGATCTTCTTGTGCTGGTTGTCCATGTTGCTCTCCTCGTCGCGTGTCGCGACACAATTTGAGTTATGTGAAAACGTGTCGCGACTCAGTCCATCCGAAGGATGCGGGCCACGTTGCCCCGAGCGCGATAGACCAACACCAGCAGTACAACCAACACCATCATCAGGAACGGCGATACCGATGGCGCAGGCTTGGCCGTCAGCGTTGCCAGTGTGATCTGCAGCGACTCGCAACCAGTGCCGACTGCCAGCAGGTAAGCCAGCCATGAAACGCCGGCGCGATACCTGGCACCCTCACGGCGGTAGACGGCAATGCGCAGGCAGATCGCGCCACAGAGCGCGCCTGCAATCAAAGTCCATGGATCAACCATTGGGACGTCCTCCGATACGATCGGCGAACCATTGCAGCCAACCGGGCATTTTGCCGCCGCTCACCCATTCCAGCAGGCTGATGCAGACGGCCACGCAGAACAGGGCGCCGAAGAAGGCGACAAGCCCTGATGTCTTGGCCCACTCTCGGCCGATGATCTCGCTGGCCACGTAGTAGCCGGCAACCCATGAGGCGATGAAATAGCCAAGCCTCGACAGCGGGGTAAGGTCTCGGGCGAACACCACGAAGAACATGGCACCGGCAAAGCCACCTACCACCGCATTCACATCCACTCCGGGAATCAGGCTTGCAGTGGTGACTCCCACAACAGCCGTCGCCGCCAGTACGCCGGCACTCGGTTCGGCCATTGGTTTGCTCCTGATTTGATTGTTGTCCCGTCCTGGGATCAGTTGGCGTGCGGCCGGCGGAAGCGGTTCGATTCGAGGTTGGCCAAGCGGTGTTCAATTGATGCGAGGCGGCGATCAAGGAGAATGCTTGCCCCGTCTGCATTGCCTTTCTCACCGATCCGCTCGAGGTTGAGCTGATCGATATCCTTGCGAAGCGCATCCACCTTGTCTTCGAGCTCGCCGAGTTTGCCGCGAGGGTGAATCTCGCCGATTTCTTCAGCCAGCTCCTTGCCCAGCTCGGTGTCATTGAGAGTTTGCGAAAACGCCGACAGAACCGCCTCGGAGAATCGACGCTTGATATCCAGCGCGAACCGATCAGCGCTGACCAGGAACTGCGAGGGAAGACCGAGGCCGATGCCGGCCGCAACGTATTGACCATTCGCCGTGGCCTGCATCTTCACCGACCAATTACTTGCGATTTTGCCGCTGGTGATCGTGCCGTCCTTGATGAACGACTCGCTCAAGTAGGTCGTACCATCGACAACTGTGAAAGGCTTCGCAGGCTGCTCAACAGGGCCATGCTCAGGCTCTGGTGCGGCGAGGTTGCCAATCCGGAAGCGAATAGCGCCGTCATGGCTGACGGTCATCAACCCGTTCTTGATGCTGATTCGCGTGCCGGCCACCTTCGCCTTCTCTAGGCGATCGGCCAACTCTTCTTCGGTTTCGAGTCGCGAGTAGCTGAGGAACAGGCGCGAGCTGCCATAGCTCGCATCGAACTCTTCAAACTCAGCCGCGTGCCGGTATTCCTCCGGCACCTTTTGCAGCTCGGCATCCATGAACTGAACCAGGTTGGCGGCATTCTTGGGCAGGTCGTACTTGCTGTAGCTGCACACCTCGACCGAAATAGTTTGGCGTTCTGGCGAACTACCCACCGCACCCAGGGTGCAAGTGTTGATTTCGAAATCTCCGGTCTTCTTATCAATCTTCCAGCCGGAGACACCCGGCACATAGTCGTGGCTCTCGATGCTGTTGGGCAGGTTGGTGCTCATCGCGCCAATGTATGAAGCGATCGCCTCAGCGGCGCCAGCGCGGACAGTGGATTCTTGTCTGATCGACGCGGTGTTGTCGGCGATCTGCTTCAGAAACTCCTCAATCGTGACGTGCTTGGACATTACCGTGCTCCAGAAACGAAAAAGCCCCGCACAGTGGCGAGGCTTGAGAATGAACTAGTGCAAATTTTGCACGAGTTGAAATTGGTGCAGATGGCCGGTGCTGATCTCCGGCTTGGTGGTCTGGCTCGCTGGGTCACGTACCCCAGACTCTCATCGCGTAGTCGATCAGGGAGCGCACGGCTTTGATCCACGCCTCTACCGACTTAGCGCCGCTGCCGGCGCGAGTCATCCGCAGAAACAACAAAGCCCGACGCAATGGCCGGGCTTTCTCTCTTGTGTCGCGCTTGAAAAGCTGAACACGGTGCCATGAAAACAGGTGTTTATCCGCGTGGAAAGACTTTTTACGCAGCCTCTCGAACTCGCTCCAGAGCGCAGTCAACCCAAGCCACACCGGCCTTGATCACTTCCCGCGCCTTAGCTTCGCCGATGCCGGCAGCCCGGGCAATTCGCAGAGCAGGCCACTTGGCTCCGAAGTAAAGCCAGATGAAGTCGCCCATTTGCGAATCTCGATTGATCAGGCGGGCCACCGCGCCGTCGACGATCAGCGCTAGGTCATCGGTCAGGCTGTACTCCTTCACCCCGCCAGTGCACGGCGTGTTGTCTCGAATCAGCGCATACAGCGGCGACACATAGCTCGGCACACCCATACCATCCATGCGCCAGAAGCCCCACTGTTCCAGCAGCCACTCGGTATCGCCCAGTGCCTTACCCACGTACGTTCGTTTTTTCATGCTGCCTTCCTCGGGTTTGGCTCATCCATGCCGAACAGCTCCCGCAGCAGCTTGTCAGCGATCTTGTTTTTTGCGTTGCCTTCAGTGATCCAGCGCCGGGCGAAGTCCTCGAAGCCCAGGTTGGCGCGGGATGCGTGCCAGTCGGCAATGATGTCCATGAACGCCGCAGAGCCGATCCGGCCATTGGTCTTTTCCAGCAGCAGGCGATTGCCCTGTTTCAGGAACTGGCACTCGACTGGGGTCAAGCTTTTGCGCGGCAGTGCCGCCGTTACGTTGCTCATAGGGTGGCACTCCGAACTTTCAAGTATTCGCTGGGATTGATGTTGTTGCGCGCTTGGGCGGAGACAGCGAAGCTCCACGTCCGGTATGCGTCCGATGGCGAGCAGCCTATGCCCACCCAAGGCTTGTCTTTGACGAAGCACCAGTAGGTGGAATCGCGACCGATGATTGTTGCCTTCGGTAGGCGTCCGGTGAATCCGATCTTGTGTTGCGCCAGCCACCCTTCGACAGCCGGCCAGATGATTGCCTGTTCGGGCTTGGTGAAGTCCCCCTTTCCACCCGTGCTGTAGACCTCAGCGAGCCCATAGTCTTGGTTCGCCACCCACAGAATGAAGCCGGTAGGCATGTGCCCGAGCTCATAACCCTTCATCTTCCAAACCCAGTCGTCCGGAAAGTCACGGATCGCGGCAGCAATGCGCTCGGCTTCCGGGTATTTGGGCGCCTTCACCACTACCGCACCTTTCGGGAGGGCGCATGCCTTGCCCGGTTCCAGCATTGGCGTTTTTGAAACCTCGCAGTTGGTTGCTTCGTCAATGGCCGTGCGCGCTGTCTCGGGCGGGCGTTGCAGCGAACTGGTTAGATTTTCAAATCTAAAGCCGGTCAATCGACGGAACATCTGTTTCAGCTCGATCATGCTTTTTTCCTCCCCTTGTACTGTTCGGAGAAGGGGCGGTTGATCTCCACCTCTTCCTGGGTGGGCTCGCGGCCCGCGAAGTTGACGAAGCGGCCAAACTGACCTTGCCGTTGCACAAGGCAAGAGCCGGCTTCCGCCTGGCGGCCCTTGTCGAGAATCAGCTCAGTGACGCCCTGCTGACCCATTTCAGAATCCCGGTCGTAATGCACCAGGATCACCGCGTCCGCGTCTTGCTCAATCTGGCCGCTCTCTTTGAGATCGCTGGCCTGTGGCTTTTTTCCGGGCCGATTGGCCGGGCCGCGGTTCAGTTGCGCCAGCACCAGGATCGGAATCGCCAGCTCCCGACTTAGGTTCATGATGGCGATCGACACTTTGGCCACCGCGTCAGCACGGTTCTGCGACTTGCCGTCAGTGCCGACAATCTGCACGTAGTCGATCATCAGGATATCGAGTCCAACCTCCCGCTTAAGCTTCAACGCCTCGGCGCGGATGGCCGGCATGGTCAGGCCCGGGGTATCCAGCAGATAGAGCTCAGCCTCTTTGATCTTCCCCGCTGCAAGGCCGATGCGGTTCCATTCTTCCTGTTCCAGGCACTTGACCTCGTCCATGCGGCGCAGGTCCACACCGCCCAGGCTGGCGATCGTCCGAAGCGTCAATTGCTCGCCCGGCATCTCAAGGCTGACCACAAGACCAACGCCGCGCCCGCGGGTGGCGATGTGATTCATGATCTGCAGGCCGAGCATTGTCTTGCCGCCACCTGGCCGACCACCGATCACCACCATCGACTTTTGGCGCAGGAAACCAATCAGATTGTCGAGATCCGCCAGCCCCGTTGAGAGTTTCGGGGGCGCTTTGTCGTTGAGCACGTCATCCATGTGATCCAGCACAGCCGGCAGCACGTCGCTCATCCGCTTGTAGCCGGCCTTGCCAGATGCTTGCAAATCCCGCAGGTCAGCCAGCGCTAAGCTGCACTGGTCGAGGATTTCATCCGCAGGCAAATCGTCGTAGACGCCTTTGTCGACGATTCGGCCTAGGTCACGAAACTGCCGGACCAGCGCCCACTTTCTGACCTGCTGGGCGTAACTCTTCCAGTTGGCTGCCGACGGCACGTTACGGCAAAGATCGATGGTGTACTCCAGCGTGGTCTTCCCGCTTGGCAGATAACGTTGGATCCCCCCCAGCGTCACCGCATCGACGGGCATCCTCTGCGCATGACAGTCGTAAATGACATCAAAAAGCGCTGCGTTGTCCTGGTGCCAGAAGTCTCCCGACTTCATCTGCGAGACGATTTCGTCCAGCATTCCGGCGCTTTCATTGAGCGAGGCGATCATGATCGCGCCCAACACGCCATGCTCGGCCTCGAGACGGTAGTACTTGTCCTCATCGTTCATACGCGACCCCGTGCCGAAGCCCAGGTGAAGCCGACCAACAGCGCCCTGTTCTCGCGCAGGCGATCGAGGGCGCGTTCACCGATGTACTGGCTCAAGCCCTGGGCGTTCAGGTTTGACACCACCACTGTCGGGCGGATCAGGTTGTAGCGGCGATCCAGCACCTCATGCAGAACGGACAGCTCGTAGTGAGTGCCGGCCTGGGCGCCGACCTCATCGATCACCAGCAGGTCAAAGCTCGCCAGCTCGTTGATCACGTCGCCCTCGGTGTACCCGGCGTCTCTGGTCATCGAGCGTTTGAACACCCGGATTATCTCGGCGGCGGTGGTGATCACCGCCACGGCCCGGTGCTGGCGAATGACATACTGGACGATGCCGCTGGCCAGGTGCGTCTTGCCGTTGCCGACGTTGCCGCACAGCAGCAGATTGCGGCCGGCCTGGAAGTGCTCGCCGAAGTTTTCGGAATACCCCTGGCACGTTTCGAGCGCTTGAGTCATGGCCGGCGTGGTGGCGCGGTAGGTCGCGAAGGTGCTATCGGCAAAGCGAGGCGTTATGCCAGAGCCTACCAGCGCGCTGTTGACGCTTTCGGCTTGCAGGTTGGCCAGCGCCTGCGAATGCTCTTCGCTGCCCTGTGGCGCTACGCGCAGGCCGTGGAACTGGCACTGCTTGCATGGACGGGTCAGCATCGATCCATCGAACTGCTCAACCTCGGAGCGATCCACCACGCCGTGGATAGGGCATTCACCGGCGAACGAGCGCATTTCAGGTTGGCGACGGAAGTTAGAACGCTGGGCCATTGCCGCCTCCTTGGTACATACCCGGGGTGTGGGTGGGTAGGTTGTTGAAGGCTGAGGCTTTTGCAGCAGGCGCCGGTGCAAGCTCGTCTGTCCAGCGCTCACCGTTCAGCCAGGTGGAAGCCATGGGCACGTACTGCCCATCGTCCTTGGTCCAGTCGCGGGAGATGCGGTGGTTGCCCAGGGCGGTCATCAGGGTTTGGCGAAGATCGGCGCTTGGCTTCAGCTTCTCCCATGCCTTGCGAGCATCCTTCTTCGACTTCTTGTTGGGGTACAGCTTCCAGAACACTTCAAAGGCTTCGGCCAGGCCATTTTCGACCATAGGTTTTTCAGTACTTGCTGCTTTATTCAGTCCTTGCTTACCTTCAATACTTACTAGGGGGGGATTTACCGGCGACGGTTCAACCGGGCCCGGATAATCCGTCGCCGGTGATTCCGATACGGTGTAGGACCGTCCGCCGAACTCGCCACCTTCGGCGCGCTCAAGGAAGATTTGGAGGTAACCGGCCTGCTCCAACTCGCGGATCAACCCCCGAACAGCATCACGGCCTGATGCTTTGCCCAGGCAGTCTTTAGTCTGGCCGATCAGGTGGTGCGTGGACACTTCCCAGTGGTCAGGTTTGCCAAGGAGAAACACCAGCATTCCGCGAGCGCCCCAACTCAGGCGCTGGTCCTCGCTGATCGCCTTGTTGAGCAAGTAGAAGTTTCCCTCAGGGCGAGGGGCACGAATGATGCTCATACGTTGAGCTCCCGTGTTACACGGCGCACGAAGTCGTCATAGTTCTCACTCATGACGAAGCCCGCCTGCTCCAGCATCTCGCGATGGGCCTTGGCGCCGCTGTACATCACCCATCGCTCGCGCTCGGGCAGATTCTTGAAGTGGGCGTAGGTTGGCCAGGGCCCGACGATTATCGGCGCTGTGCGGGCGTCCTGGGGGGGGGCGTGAGGGTTTAGGATGCTCATTGCAGCGTCTCCCCTGGCTTGCGGGCTAACCCCGCGGCCATGGCTTCTACTGAGCCACCCGAAAGGCGCAACACCAGCAGGCGAAGTGCGGTGGTGGAGTCAATTGAGAAGGTGCGAGCCTCGTCCAGCGCCAGACCTGTTGGAGAATGCTCATTGAGCAGGCGCCGAACGCGGTCGCTGTAATTGAACGCCGCGCAAGTCAGCTGCTGATCGGTCAGGCCGTCGAAAGCATCGTCTGGCAGACATTCGGCCGGGTAAACGACGACGGGAATATTGTTCTCGGGGCGCGGCTCACCCGCCAGCAGATGCCGGCTCATTGCTTCGAAGTGGTCTTTCGCAACTTGCGCAGCATCGTGTCCAGTGCGGCGCCTGAATAAAACCTTAAGTGCGTAATAGGCGCGGTAGAGGTCAATGTGCGTGTCATCACCGTCTTCAATGGAGTACTCAGGCTCGGCGATCACATCCAGTACGTCCTTCACGACCTCGAAACACTTAAGCAACAGGGCTGCGTCATTGTTTTTTTCGAAGAGGGCCTCGTCGATATGCTCAACGGGCAGTACCTGCGGCGGAAAATTCAATACCTTGTTCATTTGGGCGCCTTCTGGACCAGGCGGAACCGGCCCTCAAAATATGGGTGGGTCGCCTGGGTGGCGGTGACCATCGTGGATTCTGAAACAAACCGGTGGAAAGCAGCGGTGACGTGGCTCTTGGACCAGACCAGGTACTGCGAGCCCAGCGCTTCCTCGTGGCCGTTGCGGACCATGCCTGCGGGGTTCGGTTGGTTTGGCCAGGCCTTCAGCACGTAGTCAACGACGGCGCCGGACAGGCCGTGGCGCGCCAGCATGGTTTCCTTGATGCGGGTCAGCGACTGGCAGTTCTGCGGGCAGTGATCCCACACCGTCGTCTGGCTCAAGTCCTCGACGCGGCGCTCGATCCGCTCCAGCGCCAGCTGCTGCTCCCGCTGCTGACGCTCGACCGCCACCAGGTGGTTTGCATTGGCTGCGGTGATCTCGGCTTGGGTCATTGGCCGATTGCGCTGCTGGACCATCTCCCAAAACTCGCGCACCAGCTTCTTTTTGAAGGCCCGGACAATGTCCGTGTTGCGCATGTAGGTCAGCAGTAGCGTGGATTGGGGTTCATTTAGGAAGGCGTATTCAGTCGGGCGTCCTCCCGTACTTTCGGATTTGAAATCCAGAAGTCCGAACTCCTCCAGATCGGCCTGATAGGTGCGTACAAGCTTGATGACGCTTGCATGATCGCTGAGTGTGCCCTCGGCAATTGCCAGGGTCGTGGTGACGGCATCGCCGTCTTTGATGATGACGATGGTCATTTGCAACTCCTGACTTGCACGGCATCGTGCGCAGAACCTGCGTGACGGCCCTTCCAGAAAAAATTGCCAGTAGCGAAAGTGATCGACTCCAAGCGGCTTTCGATCTCGGTGGCGAGGGGGTTGCTCCAGCCGCCTTCGAGCGTTGGGACGATCTGAGCCAAAAGGATCGTGCGCAATTCGTTGAAGGTGGCGCGGGCGGCATTCATCCGAGCCATTTGCTCGGCGGTGACAACGGCGTCATCCAACAATTCGCCATATATTTCCAATACGGCCGGAAGGTTATTCATGCTGATCTCCGACTTCCCGCGCCACGTTTTCGGTATCCGCGTTTTGTGGCGCGAGTTCGTCAAGCTGGCGGCTAATGGTTTCGTAGCTGCACGACGCGTTATTGGCGGCATCCGCCACAAGGTTCCAGGCGATCTCGATCAGATTGCTTACGTGCGATGGATGTGCCGAGCCAGTGGTCATGGAAAACAGCAGGCTCTCCAACTGGTTAAGTGCTGTCTTGGCGGTTTCGAGATCGAGTAAAGCGCCGTGGGCGACGACAAGGGCGGTCTGGTGGAGGGCGGTCATTGGGCACCACCTTGGGCAAAAGCCCCGTTGCGGCGGAGAAGATCGCGGCAAGCCTCGCCATTGTCAGATAGCTTGCTGCCAATGATTGAAAGACCTGCCGCGAGACCGTCGGTAACGGATGCTGGCAGTAGCTCTTGCTCGACTTCATGGGCGTAAATGCCGCGAAGCAAGGCCCCCAGCGCCCAAACAAAAGCGCCGGCCTCCTGCATATCCTGCGAGCAATTCGCGAGCTGGCTTTCGTAGTCCGGACGCGGCAGTGCTTGCGCCTTTGGTGGTTTGTTGCTATTTTTTGGGTGTGACATTTTCTCGCTCCTTCAAGCGATGAGATACAAACCACTCCCGGCAAGGAGTGGATTACGAGAACCCGCCGGCAAGCGGGTTTTCTGCTTTCTGGGATTTAGAAAGTCAGAATTAGGTGCAGGCCTACTGCTAGGGTTTGGCCAGCTAAGGATCAGCCAAGCGACGAAATCGCATAAGTCCACAAACGATGCTGTTCATCTAAACAGTACCTACGCGAACGTACTGGATGCGCATACAGAGCCATCAGGCCCACGTGCGCGGATCGGGAATTCAGTGGAAGATTCACCTACCTTGTGGCGAGCTTCGACCTGAGCAATAAGCTCGCAGAGCGAAGAGGCCTTGATCGCGCCACCGGTTACGATCTCGGCAAGCATTGCCTTTTCGGGGCTAACCTTTTGCGACCCGGACAGCCAATAAGAAACCGTTGCTTGAGACACGCCGAGGGCATCCCCGGTCTTCGACTGGCTACCGAAATGATTTATTAGTTCGCTAATTTTTTGAGCCATGAGGCCGGCCTCTGATAAGTCTTTTTATAGACTGCACAGAAGCAAACTTCTTTGCAACCCCATAAGTATCTTTATAGGATCAGAGGATGAATCTATCCGACCGAATCAAACTTGCCCGGAAGAAAGCAGGACTTACCCAGTCTCAGCTTGCCGAATCCGTTGGTATCGCGCAGACAGCCATCAGCCAACTCGAATCCGGGAAGACACTGCGATCTTCCTATCTGGTTCAGATAGCCAGGGCATGTGGCGTGAACAGCACATGGCTAGCATCCGGGGAAGGCGAAATGCTTTCGCCAGAAGATGTTGCGACCTACTTCAGTAGTGAGCTTGAGGAGATCCTCCGCGGCGAACACGAGGATGATGCAGCGCTCAACTCTGCATTGCGAGACAGGATTGAAGAGCTCAGGAGTGCGAGCCGGTACGCGCCTTCCAACTCTCTTCTGACGGAGGAAATACCCTATCTGATTGAGCTGGACGACCCTCGCGACCCATCGAAGACGGTCGTCGAGATTAGCGTAAAGGTTCATCTCGACCTCAACACCGAAATACTATCGAAACAAGGCGTGCTACCCGAACACGTTGTGGCGGCAGCGATCTCTGGTAACTCAATGACCCCCGTTCTACAGGACGGCGGCACCGTTGTTGCTCACTTGCGCGAGACTCAAGTCGTTGACGGTCGCATGTACGTGATAGACCACGGAGGGCAGATCAGGGTAAAGGCGCTCTACCGACTGCCAGGCGGCGGCGTACGCATGAAAAGCTACAATACCTATGAGCATCCCGATGAGACGTATTCGGTGCGCGAGATGGAAGACGCCAACATCCGCATCATGGGTCGCGTCTTCTGGGGCGCATCATTTTACTAGCTCAACCACAAACTCCCGAAAAACCCGGATCGCCGGGTTTTTTTTCGCGTGCCGGTTAGGAAAATCAGCGACCTGGTAAAAATAATAAAAATACTGCTTGATCACTTCTATAAATCTGCTTATATTTTTGTCCATCAGCAACGATTGTGACGGATAAAAGAGATGAGCACGGTTATCAATTTCGGCAAGCTCCAAGGCACCACCGGCGTACTTGCTGAGCAAGAGCTGCGTGCCGCCCTTGCTGTCTGCGCAGGCTTGGCCAATAAGGAAATCGCTCGCGTCGTTGGCTGCGCCCCCGGCACCGTCAAAAAATCCATCGAGCGTGTTTTCCACAAACTCGGTATCACCAGTCGTTCGGCAATCCCTACAGAGCTTTTCTGCCGTGGCATTGCGCGCCATCTAGTGGTGCTGATCTGCGCAATCCTCACTGGTCATGCTGCCATTACTGACGATCATCTGAACCGAATCCGCCGCCCAGGTGAGCGCCGCATCGAAACCCGCGTGGCTGTGCGCCGCATTGAGGTCGCCCTCACCGCTTAACCCAACCTGATTTTCGCGAAAGCCAACAACGCGGCCGGGATTCGCTCGGCCTTGAAAAAGCTCCACCCCAACCCACGAAGAGGAAACACCCATGTTCGGTATCGGAAAGAAACTGTTTGGCGCCAAGCGCGCAGTGAAAAAGCTGGAAAACCGCGACCTGATGCAGGCCATCGTCGGTGGTTGCCTGCTGGTGGCTGCTGCCGACGGCGAGATCAGCAAGAACGAGGCGGCGCAGATCGACATCCAGATCCGCGCCAATAAAGCCCTGGAGCACTTCGGCACGGAGATCACCAGCACCGTCAACCTGTTCACCGAGCAGTTGCAAGCTGGCTTCCGCCTCGGCCGCATGAACATCCTGCGTGAGATCCGAGACATCAAGAACAACCCTGCTGACGCCGAGGAGGTCTTCGTCAACATGCTGACCGTGGCCGAGGGTGACGGAAATATCAGTCCCGAAGAAATGAAGGTTCTCGCCGAGATCGGCGTGGAACTGGGCTTGCGCCTGAAAGACTTCGGTATCGACGCGTGAGCAGTTATCTGAAACGCGGCCTGATTACCGCAGCAGTGATCGCGGTGGTTTGCGCGGTAGGTGCCAGCCTGGCCGACCGCGGACTCTGTTCCTACTATGGATTCCAAACCGATCGTCACGTTCGATACGCAGCCTTCGTTGGCTGCTTGATCGAAACACCGACGGGATGGATACCGCGCAGCGAGTTGCGAGTCGTTCAGTAGCGTTTCACTGAAGCGCCTTCCCACGAAGGCGCTTTGGGAAGCAGATCAACATAGGAGCTTTTATCCATGAGCACTAAAGAATTCGATTCAAGAACAGCCGACAAATTTGTCGCACGCCTGCCTGACGGACTTCGCGGAGAGATTGAGGCAATTGCCACTGCCAGTGACCGCAGCATGAACGCCGTGTTTGTTCAAGCCGTTCGACAGTACACAGATGGCCAGAAGCGCCAGCAGCTGTTGCTCGATGCTCTTGCAAATGCTGCCCACCCCTCTCTTCACATTGATGAGCGCGTGCGAATGGCGGCAAACGCTCGTCGCTATGAATGGTTGCGCGACGTCGCGTTCAACACTCCTCGGCAGGATCTGCTGCCGCGAGATCGACAGGGCAACATGCTGACGGAGCGAGATCTCGACGCAGAGATCGACCTTGCGATGCACCAGAACCCAGGTGAGCAGGAGTTCGCGCCATGCGCGGAATGATCATTGCCTCCCTACTGCTGATCGCTGGTCAAGCCAGCGCCGAGCGCTTGCCATACGGGGTCAGTGTCTTTCACGACGCGGAACGCGGCGCAACCTGCTGGATTTACTCGAGCATCAATCTAGGCGGCATCAGCTGCTTGCCGGATAGTTCGCTCCCACAGAACGGCACTGCCGAGCGTGAGGCAGGCCGGGCGTCTCAGGCCAGTTCAGTGACTGAGAAAAGGCATTCGGTGGCCACTCCGCTCCCACAGGATGAGAGGTTCAAGCTATGACCAGTCCGAACAGTTTCCTGGAACGCGACCGTGAGAGCGTCACCGCGGGTAACGAGTTTGCAAGCCTGGGCGCCCGCCTCGTTCGTTTCGGTCAAGCTCTCCAAGAGCCCAGCACCACTGTCAGCGAGCTGGGGCGTCTGGCTAAGGCCTGCGGCATCAACTTCAAGTTGCGCGTGGCCTCCGACTCACAGGAGCATTCGCATGGATAAGCCGATGATCACGAGGAGCAACAGCCTCCGCAGCCAAACACCTGGCCTTGCCCACCCCCCACAAAAGTGCGGTGGTCATAGTTTCGCCGGGGCGTTCGGTGTAGGCCTCTTCGTGAATAATCTCCAGTTCTTTGGAGTAAACACCGACAAACAACTGTGTCGCACCTTTGCGGGAAAGGCGGACTTGGACATCTATGACGATTCCGCCATCCAAGACCTCACTGTGCGTTCTGTGGTGAAGCTCGCAATCCGCCCACATCCAAAATATCGATCCGCGATGAGGCATTTTCGTCGCACTCCTTGTTTACGAGAGATTGTTGACCGCAAAAACAGAAGCTGTAGATACCTCCACTCTATTGGGACGTCAATGGATTCTTACAAACGTTACAGGTGTAACGTTTTAGTAGGGCTGTACAGCCGTCGCGACGCTGCGCGTGTGACCGATCCCGATCAGCGAGGCCTTGCCAATCATGAGGCGATCACCAGCGCGACCGAGCGGTTCTTGAACGAGGCCGCTGGCAAGCTTCACGGGCGCACCGGTGCGTTGATGAAAACAATTGCAGGAGGCCGCTTATGACTACCAAGCCGATATTCGATGGTGAAAAGCTGGCGCTACTCAGAGCGCGGGCCGGCACCACCCAACGCGACCTTGCTGAAAACGTCGGGACAACTTCGTCCATGATTTGCAAGTACGAGGCCGGCAAGTGCCAGCCCAGGCTAAAGGCGGTGCTGCGCCTGGAGGAAGCGTTTTGCGTTGAGCGCGGCGGGCTGTATGTGAAGGTCGCGACACCACTCACGGATAACGAAAACGTGTCGCGACACGAAGAGCGGTGAAGCTATGCGCTACGTGACCGTCAGGAAATTTGCCAGCGAGTCTGGCTACACAGAAGACGCGATCCGCTCAAAGATCCGTGACGGGATCTGGCGGCTCGGTGAGATATGGATCAAAGCGCCGGATGGCCGGACGCTTCTCGACATAGAAGGATATGAGTCATGGGTAGAGGCGGGCGGGGAGTTCGGGCAGTCTCCGATTCGAGCATCGAAATCACGTTCATGTATCGGGGCGTCCGGTGCCGCGAGCGGATCACGCTCAAGCCCACCGCCACTAATCTGAAGAAGGCCGAGCAGCACAAGGCTGCGATCGAGCATGCGATATCGATCGGCACCTTCGACTACTCGGTAACCTTCCCTGGCTCGGCCCGGGCGGCGAAGTTCGCGCCCGAGGCGTCGCGCGAAACCGTGAACGGCTTTTTGACCAGATGGCTCGAGGCGAAGAAGAAGCACGTCGCGAGCAGCACGTTCGATGGTTATCGAAAGCTGGTCACCCTCCGCCTGATCCCGGAGCTAGGCGACACTATGCTCGTGGATCTGAAGCGCAAGGCGGTGAGGGACTGGCTGGACACACTGGAGGTGGGCAACAAGACGCTCAGCAACATCCAGAGCTGTCTCCGCTCCGCGCTAAACGATGCGACTGAGGAGGAATTGATCGAGCAGAACCCACTGGCGGGTTGGACCTATACGCGCAAGGCTGCGCCGCCGAAAGAGGACGATGTCGATCCGTTCAGTCCCGAGGAGCAACAGGCGGTGCTGGGCGCCCTCACCGGCCAGGCGCGCAACATGATGCAGTTCGCCTTATGGACCGGCTTGCGCACTAGTGAGCTCGTTGCGCTGGACTGGGGCGACATCGATTGGCTGCGGCAAGAGGTCATGGTGAGTCGTGCAATGACCCAAGCCGGAAAAGGAAAGGCCGAGACAACCAAGACTGCTGCAGGTAGGCGGAGCGTGAAACTGCTTCGCCCGGCGATGGAAGCGTTGAAAGCGCAGAAAGCGCACACGTTCCTCGCAGATGCCGAGGTGTTTCAGAACCCGCGTACGCTTGAACGATGGGCGGGGGACGGCCCGATCCGCAAGACAATGTGGGTGCCGGCGATGAAGAAAGCTGGCGTTCGGTACCGCCGGCCGTACCAGACTCGCCACACCTACGCCTCGATGATGCTGTCGGCTGGTGAACATCCGATGTGGGTTGCCAAGCAGATGGGGCACACAGATTGGACAATGATAGCGAGAGTTTATGGCAGGTGGATGCCAGCAGCAGACCTTGTGGCAGGCGAAAAGGCGGAGCTAATGTGGAGCCAAACAGAAAACGAAAATAAGATAAAGCTAAAATGAAAAAACCCCTCACTTGGAGGGGTTTTTTTGAGGTTTTACGTTCAAGCGATCACGACGGGCTCGACAAGACCTTTCGCTGTACAGATCTCATGGATTTCACGAGAGGCTTGCTTGTAGCCGGCTAGTACCTGCATCGCCTTCTCTTGATTGGCTTTCCGTTCGTCGGCCGTAGCAGGCCTGAGATTACGCAACGAATTCCCCAGCATTTTCATCTCTCCACTCCGTTGTATTTCTTAGACGGGAATCAAGCAGTCTTGGTTCCCGTAATACGAATCACGCATCCTGTAAATCGCATGGCGGTAGGACAAGCCATTCTGCTCATGGATCTTGGCCTCTTCTGGGACTGCGGCCGGTTGGCCTTCGTTCCCCGAAGCAAGCATCCGTAGATACATCTCTTCGAAAAGCAAATCGAAGAGCTTGAATTTCTTCTCAAAATGGGCCTTCAGCACGTGCCCATCATCCATTTCATCTGTAAAGCAGATGTACAAGCCTTCGCCAAGACGAGGCCGGTGATACATGACTACGCCAGGCTTTCGAGGAGGAAGTGATTGCACTCTCGCAGTAGGCCACACTCGAAACCACAACCAAATAGTGGCTGCGGCACTCATCACGTATCTACTGAAAGTAATCTCAACGGACGCTTTTGTCTCATGAAGATTTTTTATCAGTTCGATCATCTGATCTACGTCGCCACCGCCATTGTGACGTAAATGTAGCTCAATTTTCTCTCCTGTCGCCGCTGCTGCCAGAGCGTTCAGGATAGGCGCCACGCTTGCAACCGAAATTTCATCAGGAAGCATCAGCTTTAACGTATTCGTATCGTCAGCTGCCTGTAGGGTATCGGCTGCTTGGGGTTCTACTTGAGCGTCCACTGCTTTATCAACCACGGCGAAATGGATGCGCGATTCTATAGATGGTTCATTGTGCCAGCAACATAATTTATGAATTTAAACGAGCACAACCTATTCGTTTAGTCGCCGGGTTTAAAAGCGGAACGGTTGCTCAATTTCATAAATGCCAGGTTTATGCCAACCTCTGAGCTGAAAGCCGCATGCTACGAGGCTTAGACGGGGGTTCAAATCCCCCCGGCTCCACCAACACAACATCTAAAGACGTCCACGGACGTCTTTTTTTGTGCCTGAAAACCAGTAAATACGGGGCTTTCAGCGCCACCAGCGTCCACGGACGTCCATGAGCAGCCATCCCTTTTGGCATTCCAAATGGCATTCCAAGCCCATAAGTGCTAATTTTTGGAATGCCAAATCCAATCCTGGAATGCCAATGTGCGCACAAGCTACTCGCCTCTCTGAGCTCAAAATAAAATCTGCCAAGCCTTCTGAAAAGGACTACGTCCTGTTTGACGGCGGCGGACTTCAAATGCGAGTGAGAAGTAATGGCTCTAAGCTATGGAACTTCAACTATCGACACCCCGTGACGAAGAAGCGGATCAACATGGGCTTAGGTACCTTCCCTGAAGTCTCGTTAGCGCAGGCACGAAAGGGTTCCATTGCAGCGAGGGAAGTACTTGCCCAAGGCCTCGATCCTAAAGATCAACGAGATGCAGTGCTGCAAGCAAAGCAAGCTGAAACCGAGCACACATTTCAGAATGTTGCGACGTCCTGGTATGAACTGAAGAGGGATGCAGTGACACCAGCTTATGCCGAGGACATCTGGCGCTCGTTGACGTTGCACGTTTTTCCGGATTTGAGCACCACACCGATCTCAGCCATCAGCGCACCGCAAGTCATCAACCTGCTTCGGCCACTCGAAACCAAAGGCAGTCTTGAAACAGTTAAACGGCTATCACAGCGACTCAACGAGATCATGACCTACGGGGTCAATTCGGGACTGATTCACGCAAACCCGCTTAGTGGGATTCGATCCGTCTTCAAGAAGCCGAAAAAGAAGAATATGGCGGCACTTGCTCCCGATGAGCTGAAAGAACTCATGGTGGCAATTGCCAATGCCAGCATAAAAAGGACCACTCGCTGCCTTATCGAATGGCAACTCAACACCATGACCCGCCCAGCAGAGGCAGCCACCACCCGCTGGGCGGACATCGACTTCGAGAAGAAGATCTGGACGATTCCTGCTGAGCGCATGAAGAAACGCCGCATACATATCGTGCCGCTCACAGATCAAGCACTGGCGCTGCTGGAGGCAATCAAACCATACAGCGGACACCGGGAGTATGTATTTCCTGCAGACCGGGACCCTCGAACCCATTGCAACAGCCAGACCGCCAACATGGCGCTAAAGCGCATGGGCTTCGAAGGTCGGTTGGTGAGCCATGGCATGCGCTCAATGGCTAGCACTATTCTCAACGAACACGGCTGGGATCCTGAGTTGATTGAAGTAGCGCTCGCCCACGTCGATAAGGACGAGGTTCGCAGCGCCTACAACAGGGCGGACTACATCGAGCGCAGACGACCGATGATGACTTGGTGGAGCGAGCACATTCAGGAAGCTGCAACTGGGAATTTGTCGGTGTCAGCGATCAAGGAAAACCGGGACAAAAAAGTCGTATCGATACGCTGATCAGTGACCAATATCGACCGAGACCGTTAAAAAAGATTTTTCGATAAAAGCAGCAGTCAAAAATCAGCGCGACTTTTACGCCTCTACGTAAAATATTTGTCTGCTGTTGTTGCAAGCTTAACGTAGAAACACGGACGCCCGCGCTTCTACACTGCTTGAGTCAGAAACGACCAGCGAAAAATCAATCTGCCCCCCTTTTTCGAAAGCTTATAGCTGCCACAGAGACGTATTGAATGAGGCAATGCAGAGCGGGACAGCGCGTCCAGCCCAAGTAAAGCTCTCTATTGTTCAGTCTAAAGCCGCAGGCCCTTCGGGGGCTGGTTCGCTCCAAAGCTTTTCGAGATCGACGTCCTCACTTGCCGGCTGCTTGTTGCTAGGCAGCCGGTCCACCTGGATCACCATTGGCAGATCGAAAGCCGTTCCCGTTACAACGCAGCACCCCTGAGATAGCCCAGGGATTAGGCTGCGCGACATACTGTCTAACGTCGAGATTGTGTTATCAATGAGGAATAGATCTCTGTCGTTGACCAGCCGGTGGATGAAGAAGTTGTGCAGCTGCGAAACGATGGTCGGGGAGATGTCGGCCGGGCGCTGGCTGGCGATCGTAACGAACATGCCGAACTTGCGCCCCTCTTTAATGATCTCCTCGAACTGCTCAAGCCGATAGTCCTTCCAGCTTTCGCTTTCGCGTTTGGACTGTTCGGACAAGATATTGTGAGCCTCATCAACGATGATGTGGACCGTGCGGTCAGGAGGAGTGGCCACAGTGGACTTGTGCACGTTGTAGTAGTGCTTAGCGAAAAGCAGCGGTAAGACCTTCTTGACCTCGTTGTTGCAGCGGCGAAGCGAAATGACAGTAAGTAGCTTCTCGATCTGCGGCACATCCGTGATTACCAGAACCCTTCGCAAACTGGCAAGCGATGACTCGACGCGCTTGAGCAGCGGCTGGATGTGCTCGAACTGCACATAACCGGCGTTCAGGTCAGACATCAGCTGCAGATTGACGCGAAGGACAAGCTGGTCGAACTCGTCAAGGCCCTGGATATTAAGCGTGTCGACGGTCTGCTCAATGTGCGCTCTGTATGCGTCGCCGTTTGGATCTATGAACGCTCCCCTGTAGTTGAAGCGCCCGTTTCGATACCAAGTGACATCACCCAGCAAATTTTGAACAGCTTGGTTGTTCATGCGTCGAGCGACCGTGCGCATCAGATCCAGCGTCGCGGGCTTGACCTCACCGGCGCAGAACGACTGGCGAAACTTGCTCTTCGCATAGGCCGCTAGCGATGCCGGTATCGCCCCATACTTCTGCTTGCCCACTATGACCCGGTTGAGGAAGGGGCGCTGCGTATTGAGGGTCGCCTGGAACAACAGAGAGAGCGTCTCAAGATCCCAGAACTCCGACAGTGCCAACGGAAACCTTGAGCTGACATCATCAACATCAGGGTTAGTCAGTGTCGAAAGCTGGTAGACCATCTTGTGGGCTGCTGGCGCCAATTGCTCACCTCCGTACTCTCCGTTGAAGTCGAGGATGATGAAGCGACTCTTGCCCGCAATTAGCTGCAGCTTCTGATCGAAGAGGACGGTGTAGAGCTTTGCCAGCGTATTGGACTTACCACTGCCGGTGTTTCCGAAGATGCCAATATGGCTATTGAACAGGCGCTTCCAAGGAAGCCCTATAACGATTTCCTCCTTGAGCATGCTACCAATCTTGAATTCGTTCTGGACCTTACGATCGAAAATCGATCGGATGCGCTCCTCCGAAAGCAGGAATGCCGGATCCTGAATCATTGGCAGGTATTTGATGCCCTGCGTGAAGCCTGTTCTGTCAAAGAATCCGATGGGCTTGGCCTCAACTTTCCGGACATACGTGGGCTTACCATCCTGCGTATCCATCCGGGTTTCATCGAGGTACTCCCCCTCGACCATACAGATGATGTCGCGAAAGCCCCGCTGAATTGACAGGTATTCCCGGATCGACACCCCCTTGTACTTCTCACCAGCATGGAAGAGTGTCTCCTTACTGGACTGTTCGTCGATCCTCAAAATGATCTTGGTGCCATGAACAGCGATGACTTCACCAACGCGGAGGCTCATATCAAATCCTCCAGATCATCCGCAGTACCTGCTTCGGGTGCAGCATCCTCGGCGGCACGGGGAGCCGGCAGTGGAGCAGCATGCACGGCCAGCGCTGCCGTTGCCGCTCCTGCAGCTTCAGGCCAAACCAAAATTTTCTCGTTGAATGCAGTGAAGTCGAGCACACCGTCTTCGAGCACAACACACTTGACGTTGCGATTACCCTTGAACTTGTGGCGCATTACCTCGTAACTGTTCTGACTGAAACAGCAGATGAACACCTCAAGACCCGGGTTGGACAGCGAGCGCATAACCAAGTTAAGGATGTGCTCGTCTGCGAACGAAAAACCGAAGGTGATCAGCACCGCGTTCGGTTTCTCAAGCTCGTAGCTCAGCAGTCGGAGCATCTGGTAGTAGTGCTCCTCATACACCGTCTCGTGGAACTTCCATTTAGTCGGGTTGACGATGGGAGCTTGCTCGTACTCCTCCCAGAACGCATTCAGCACTTCATCGGTGAAACCGGGGGCCTTCAAGTCCGCCAATGTCGCATCGGGATTGGCTAACGTCGCGGAGAACGGTTGCAGCAGGGCCACTGCTTCGGCATTCATCAGCGCAGGCCTGTCCGACAGGTCGTAGCGAATCTGGATGACCTCGTGCATCTTGTTCCAGTACACCGACCCATGCAGATGAATTAGATTAATCTGAGGGATGCTGCTCTGGTAGCGGCCAAAGACACCAGCCTGGCATAGGTAAGATCCGAAGTTCCTGGCCTGCAGGATCCGCCGTGTGAAACCCCGCGCGCCGTCGTTGAGTACGAAGTCAGTGTTGCCTTCTTTGAGCAACTCATCTGCCACAAGAGGGAAGCACCCGTCGTAGTTCGTGGTGAAGACATTGCATCGACGGTCTAACGCCTTTCGGCGCTTCACCATCTCAAGGACCGTCGATAAGAAGGTTCGATAGTTTTCGATGACTTTCCGCCCCTCTTCGGTGGCGTTCGCGATCTGGATGGTGAGCTGCTCTGCAGGCCGGATGCACTCGTTGTAGTAGTGCATGAACAGTGGGATAAGGCGCCGATCCTTTTCGTGCTCAAACTTAGTTGCCAACTCCTCCAGTGTGTACTTGCCGTCGCCATTCCGCAGTTGAAGCTGGAGTGTGGGCAAAAGCCCTGATGAAGCCCCCGATCCAAACAGAAAATTGACGTCCTTATCGTAGATGTCGCCTATCGAAATCACTGGCACTTCCCCATTGTGGCTGTTGTTCTAGATGAGTAAATCGTGCCAGGAGACAGTCGACAAGGCATAGCAATGTATTCTGCACGCAATGGAGCGCGGCGATGCACCGGCTGACTAGGCCATTCGATTCAAAAAAATCTCAGCCACACATAATCGCCTTGACCACACCACCAAGGAGGTTTGCCCCCATGTCATTGCACTGCCCTCGCTGTCACTCCCCCAAAGTAGCTTCTTTCCATCACGCCATGAAAATCGGGGCGGCCATCGGCACCGTAGGCGGTGCCGCACGCGGCATCAGCTCAGCTCTAGCAGGTGGTCAAGCTGGTGCGCTCATCGGCGCTATCGCCGGGCCTGTCGGCATCACTCTCGGCTCAGTGTCAGGCGCCATCCTCGGTGGCCTAGCCGGTGGGGTTGGTGGTTGTGCGCTCGGAGCGCAGCTGGGTGAGTCACTGGACCGCCACGTCCTGGCCCATAACCTCTGCCTGCTCTGCGGTCATCGCTTCAACCTGCCGACCTGACCTGGCCGCATCACACCTTTCTATCCATATCGTTCGGCCAGTGCTGCGCTATGCGCGGCGCTTTATGCCGGCGCGCACCCAAAGGAATCTCGAACATGGCTCATCTCGTCGAAACCATGGCCTACGCTGGCGCTGCTCCCTGGCATGGCTTGGGCAATCAACTAACCCAGAAACAACCCATTGAAATCTGGCAACGCGAGGCCGGCATGGACTGGAAAATCCAGGAAAGCCCCGTGCATTTCAAATCGGACAGCATCGGCACGCTGGGCGCTATCCATTCCTTCCCGGAGCAGAAGGTGCTCTTCCGTTCAGACACCAAGGCTCCGCTATCGGTGGTTTCCCAGCGCTACCACACCGTGCAGCCGCGTGAGGTGCTGGAGTTCTACCGGGATCTCACCGAAGTCTCAGGCTATGAGCTGGAAACGGCTGGCGTGCTCAAGGGTGGACGCAAGTTCTGGGCGCTGGCGCGCACTGGCCAGGGCGCAGCGCTCAAGGGTAACGACCAGGTCAACGGCTACCTGCTGTTGGCAACGTCCTGCGACGGCACCCTGGCTACCACGGCAACCCCGACCACTGTGCGCGTGGTCTGCAACAACACCCTGACTATTGCCTTGGACGGTACCAGTCGCGCGATCAAAGTGCCGCACAACACTCGCTTCGATCCGAAAGCAGTGAAGAAACAGCTCGGCATCGCCGTCTCGCAGTGGGATGAGTTTATGTACCGCATGCGGACCTTGTCTGAGCGCAAGGTTCAGTGGCATGAGGCATTGGGCTTCTTCATGACAGTGTTGTGCGACGTAAGCCCCAACAGCAAGTTGCCTGAAGTACTGCCCAACGAACGTGCGCTACGCAAAGTGCAGGCGCTGTATGAAAGCCAAGGTCGTGGCGCCACGCTGGCGTCAGCCAATGGCACTGCCTGGGGCCTGCTCAATGCCGTGACCGAGTACGTGGATCATGAACGCCGTGCTCGCAGCAATGAGTACCGCATGGACTCTGCCTGGTTCGGCCAGGGCGCGCAGATCAAACAACGCGCCCTGGACACTGCCTTGCAGCTGGTCGCCTGACCGCTTACCTCCTCCACCCCATAACGCCCGATCAGCCTGGTTGCTGATCGGGCGTTTTTATGTCCACAAGGTGAACGCTATGAAAGCTACTTCGTTGAGCCGCGCCAGCAAGCCGCGCCCAGCGCTGCGTTTAATCAGTACCAAGGAATTACCGCGTGAAGATTGGCTGATGGTGCGTAAACAGGGTATCGGCAGCTCGGATGCAGGTGCTGCGGTAGGACTAAACCCCTACAAGTCGCAGCTGGAACTGTGGTTAGAAAAAACCGGTCGCGACACCATGCTGCCAAAGGCTGATCCGCACGATGAAGAAAGCCCGATGTACTGGGGCAATGTGCTGGAGCCCATCGTGGCCTGGCATTACAGCAAGCGGACCAGCAAACGCGTACGGCGCATCAACGCCGTACTGCAGCACCCGGACCCGGAGCTGCCCTGGATGCTGGCCAACATCGACCGCGAGGTAATCGGTGCTGACGATGTGCAAATCCTCGAATGCAAGACAGCCGGCATCAACGGCGCACGTCTCTGGAAGGAAGGTGTACCGGAGTATGTGCAACTGCAGGTAATGCACCAGCTCGCGGTCACTGGCAAGCAAGCGGCGGATGTGGCGGTATTGCTCGGTGGTCAGACGCTGGAGATCCACCGCATCGAACGGGACGAGCAGATGATTGCCCGCCTGATCGAGCTGGAACGCAAGTTTTGGCACTACGTGGAGACCGATACACCACCACCTGCCGATGGCTCAGCGTCGGCTGAAATAGCACTGCGTGCGCTCTATCCGGAGGACAACGGCCAGACCGTCGATTTCAGTGACCGTGCTGGGTTGGCTGCGGCCTATCTGGAGCTCAAGGCAGTGCGCCAATCCATCAGCGAGAAGGAAACGCGCGAAGCCCAGCTCAAGCAGATGCTGCAACAGGCAATGGGCGACGCTAGACGAGCGGAGTTCAGCCACGGCTTTATCAGCTGGAAGAAATCCAAGGACAGTACCGTACTCGACGTGGATCGAATGCTCGAAGAAAAGCCCTACCTGCAGGTTCGCTACACCAAGCTCAAGGAAGGCAGTCGGCGCTTTCTGGTTGGCTGACTCTCCCAAACTCAACCATTCCCCCCTGGCCAGCCCATGTAGTTCGCACTGCATGGCTGGCTTTTTTCATTTCCAGGAGAACCACCATGCTCAAAGGTCTGGCTATTACACCGCCGGTACTCGGGCGAATTTCCATCGGTAAGATCATCGAAAAGAACGGCAAACGCCTGCCGGAGAAGGATGACCAGTTCACCATCACTTCTCAGGTGCAAGGTAAGGACGGCTGGCTGCTGCACCCGCTCAACGATGAGTTGCGTAAAGGTCAAGAAGACAAGCTACGTAGTATCCCGGTGCGCCTGCTGTTCAACGAACCGGAGCTGAATTTCCGCGCCGACTACACGCTGTTTGATCGCCAGTCTGGCAGGCCGCTGTGCGTGGGCAATGGCGAAACCTGCAAGCGCGTCACTCAGGACGGCATGCAATCACTGCCCTGCCCATCGCCCGATGCCTGCCCATTGGCCAAGGGTGGCGCCTGTAAGCCTTACGGCCGGCTGAATGTGCTGATTGGTGATGATGATCCACTGGGCAGCTTCGTGTTCCGCACCACTGGCTTTAACAGCATCCGCACCCTGGCTGCTCGGCTTCATTACTTCCAGGCTATTTCGGGCAATCGGTTGGCCTGCCTGCCGTTGGAGCTGCGCCTGCGTGGAAAATCCACCCGACAGAGCCATGGCACGCCGATCTTCTACGTAGACCTGACGGTGCGTAGTGGCGTCGACATGAGTGAAGCGCTGCGGGTTGCTAATGAGTTGGATGAACAACGGCAAAACGCCGGTTTCGATCAATCCGCCCTAGATGAGGCGGCACGACGTGGCTTCGGCAACGGCGCGTTCGAGGACAGCGAAGAAGACAGCGGCGCGGTGATTGAGGAGTTCTTTTCAGTCGAAGGCGGCGCTGAGAAGCCATCGTCCAAACCTACACAACAGCAATCAAGCAAACCCAGCCTGGCTGAAAAGCTTGAAAGCCAATGCCAGCAACAACCCCTTAACGCCTAAAACCGGCCAGCCGGCCCATGGAGCAAGAGATGAAATTGCACAAGCTTAAAGCCGGTGAAGCCACTGGCACCTATCTGGTCGAATCACCCGTGAGCGAAGCCGACATTCTGATGATGGCTCATCAACTGGCCAGTCAACGTCTGCATCGGGGGCGATCGCTCACGACTCCCAAAGCTGTATTCAGCCACTTACAGACGCTGCTGGGGAACTATGAGTACGAGGTGTTCGCCTTGCTGATGCTGGATAACAAGCACCGCGTGCTGCAGTTTCGGGAGCTGTTTCGTGGAACCTTGGATGGAGCCAGCGTGTACCCCAGGGAGGTCGTCAAGGTTTGCCTGGAAAACAATGCTGCCGCAGTTATCCTGGTTCACAACCACCCGTCAGGTGATCCGGAGCCTAGCCAGGCCGACCGTACCCTGACTCGCAAGCTTCAGGACGCACTGAACTTGATAGACATCCGAACGCTCGATCACGTCGTGGTGGGCAGTGAAGGATGCGTGTCGATGGCTGAACGGGGGCATCTATGAAAACCACCATGCTGGCAATGCTAAAACTACTTGGAGCACTGCTCGTGTTCGTCGGCATCCTAGTTGGCTGCATGGTGGGGCTGTTGCTGGTGATAGCAATGGTGCGCTTTCCACCACTACTGATTGCAGTGCTGCTGGCTTGCTGGATCTTCAACCGACTGCAAAGAAATATAAGCTGACTACTTCAATGAGTGAACTCCCAGCGTGATCAGCTACCAAGCTGTTCACGCTGAAGCGTCTGAACTTTTCTTTTTGCCTGTCGGGTCCTTGTATTCCGCTGCTGCAGTGCCGGTATACATGCAGGTGATATCAGTACTCAGCCTGCAGGAAAGTGCCGCTACGCACGTCCTCATGGGATTCGGCGATCAATCGAGGCCGAGCCCCATTTGACCGGCAGAAGCACTATCTGAAGTTGCGCGAGGTTGACTCTCAGCGTTCGAAACTTTTAGATGTTGGTAACGCACCGGTTTGGCTAATTTCTGTACTGCCCCCTCATCGACTGATGTCTTAAGCCACTCTGTGATCTGCTTCTTGGGCAACTCCCATTGGGCAACCAGCTCATCAATCGTCGCTGCTCGCCCAAGGCGTTTCAGCTTCTCAAGGAAAAACTGATAAAAGCTCAATTCGGCAAGACCAAGAGAACTTTCATCCGATGCTTTGGTTTTTTCCCGGGACGGGGCAGTTACTAGTGAAGTTTGTAACTCTGCTTCTGTGCTGGTATGGCTCAGACTAGATAGCTCAACTTCCGTGGAAACAGCCTCGCTATCAAAAGTCCGTGGGGTTGTTGAATTAAGGGGCATAGACAAAGCCTGCACATCTAACTGCTCAGCCTCGCCATCCAACCATTGTCCACCTTCAGTCACGAGCATCCGATTACCGGACTGAGTATCCTGGTCTCTTTTTACCCAAAGAGGCACCCAAGCCTTTTTCAAATTTTCAATGGCCCCGCTCCAGGTTCCGCCCTTGATATCGGAACGAACCACAACCGCAGCGCGACTCAGACAGTAAATGTACTTGTTACGGGCCATGGCATTGCCCGCATTGAAACCGGCCTCGGGATAGAACGGAGAAACCAACACGAGATTGTTATTCATCAACCCCTGCCTCCATTTACTGGCCATTGCAGCTTTCAGCAAGCTATCCGCCATAACACCTATAACCGTTCCCTCCTGGAGCAATCCGCCCAGCATCGCAGCCTCATCTACTCCGCGAGCACCACCGGAGACCACAGACTGCCCAGCAACAGCAATTCGTCTCCCCAATGCCTTGGCATAATCCAGATCAGCCTCGCTTGCATTGCGAGCACCGACTACAGATACGCCACCCTGATTAAGCAAGCGCGCATTGCCGCATCCAAACAACACAGGCGGCGCACTGTTTCGTAGCTGATGCTTAAGTAGTTTGGGGTAGTCGGCATCCGAGCGGGTTAGGACCCATATTCCCACACGACTCCATTTCTCTAGCGCCAGCGCCAGCGCATGACCACGCCCAAGCAACTGCTCGATTCGCTCCAGCGAGATTTTGTCATCCTGCCATCCCTGTAACACCCCGCACGGCTCGGATGTAACCAGATCAGCGGGGGTCTTTCCCTGCTCATTGAGCCAGACTGCAAAGCGCCCCCACTCAGTAGGGGTAAGCGGCTTTGCGTCGCCTACTGACTTCGAGAAGTAGGAAGTCAGCAGCAGAATGGCCTGAGTCGTGGTATTGATCATGTCTTACTTGCCGTAGAGGAGATTGCTAGCGGATAAACCGGTCCACTGCCCACCCGCCGAAGCAGTGCAGCAATAACCGTCATAGTCCAGCCCGAATCGATCATGTCATCGATCAATAGTACTGGACCGGAAGGGATGCTTTCGCTTACTGCGAACACCCCATCAAGATTTCGACACTGATGGAAACGATTGTTCTGCCACTTTTGTGGCTCATTTTTCTTGATCTTACTAATGCAGTCGACAAATGGGACACCCAGAGCAACAGCGAGCCTGCGAGCAAAATCAGGAACTAAGGTTGGATGCCCAAGGGAGGGCACGCAGCACACCCAAGCGGGCTCAGGAGTCGGCCGCCAGCGAGCTCGAATCATTTCGGCCATGGCCTGTACCAATGCTTCATCGAAATGTCCGATGTCCTTGCCGTCTGCAGCCAGCTCTCCCCAACCACCATCGCGCCACTGCGAGAGTACACGCCCCTCATGCGCCTGCAGCTCCTGCGGCAGTCTGAACGGAAAGCCATATTGACGGAAAGCGTCCTTAGCGACTTCTTTCTTGGGTTTAATGGGGAGCTCAGCTTGCCGAATAAATCTTGCAGCCTGATGCACGAGAAGTTTGCTATCCACATCGGCGGGCACTAAAGCTTTACCAATACAGTTGGCACATTTACCGCAATCCGCGTGTTCAGGGTCATCCAAAGCACTGCGCAAGAAAGCCATCAGGCAACGGGGCTCATCAAGATAGGCTTTGACCTGCAGCCACTCACGCTCACGTAATTCAGTGAGTTGCTGAATACGATCCTCGTCCAAGTCGAAATGAATTGGAGTTCGGTACCATTTGCTGCCTCCCTTAATCAGCGGTGCAGGGTTTTCCACGCTAAGAATTTTAAGGATTTTTTCAATCTGCCCTTTGGCGAGATTGCTGTGCTCCTCCAACTCCCGGAGCGTCAGCCCATCGAAATCAGCAAGTACACCCAGCAAGTGCCGAACTTGGCCAGAGGGTGGGAAAGCCGAACGCCGGAAGAAATCATGAATCTTCTCATCCTCGTCACCCGACATCAGCAGGCCCAGCGAATAATCAATAGCACGCCCAGCACGCCCTACCTGCTGATAGTAAGCAACGATTGAGCCTGGTGCTTGGTAGTGGATGACAAAACCGAGATCCGGCTTGTCATATCCCATGCCCAGCGCCGAAGTAGCCACCAACACCTTCATCTCGTTTGCCAGCAACGCATCCTCTAGATGCTGACGGTACTGGTCACTGTTGGCGAATTGCTGATGCGATACATCACTGTGATAGGCCGATGCCTGAATCCCCTTGGCCCGTAGCCAGCGCGCCACCTGATCGGCATCACGCTGAGTAAGGGCATAAATAATGCCTGTACCGGGCAACCTTGGAATATTCTCCGCCAGCCATGCCAGACGTGTCGCCTTATCAGATATTCGCAGATTCTGCAGCGCTAGACTTTCTCGCACCAAGGTACCGCGCACGATAGCGATATCACCAAACTGCGCCTGAATGTCTTTAACCACCCGGTCGTTAGCTGTGGCCGTAGTACCCAGCACCGGCGTATTGGCTGGGAGGAAACGCAGAATATTAACGATGCGCCGGTAGTCTGGCCGGAAGTCGTGCCCCCAGTCCGAAATACAGTGCGCCTCATCAATCACCATCAGCCCAATACGGTCCGCGATGGGCTGCAGGATATTTTCCATAAAGCCATCGTTCGCCAGTCGTTCCGGTGAGATCAATAAGCAGTCAACCTGATTGGCGAGTACAGCTCGGCGAGCCTGCTCCCACTCATGTGGATTGGTTGAGTTGATGGTGATCGCACAAATGCCAAGTCGGCGAGCCGCCTCTATCTGGTTACGCATCAGCGCCAGCAAGGGCGAGATGATAATCGTCGGCCCCTGCCCACGCTCGCGCAGGATGCGCGTGCTGATGAAGTAAACGGAGCTTTTGCCCCATCCTGTACGTTGCACAACCAGCATTTTCTTGCGCTGGTTCACCAAGGCGTCAATGGCCTCCCATTGCCCGTCCCGGAACTTTGCACCCTGATCGGCGATAGCGACTTTAAGGAGTTGTTCGGCTTCGTCTTGTTTCATAGTGAAAATCCTTTTCTTGGGAAGATTTCCTGGGAACGATTCATTTATTCAACGCACTCTGACTGCCGATACTCCCAGATTCATGTCTGACTTGTTCGACACCGAACCTACTCAACAATCGCCTTCAACAACGCATCACGCGCATCCTGGTAGAACTGGATGTCGATCTTCGTCGCCATGTCATCAGATAGGTCGTACAACTGGCGCCTAGCGGTTACCGGCATCAGCAGCGCACTGGCTCCCTTTTCAACCGCCAGCTCAGCGATATTTACAGCACTGCTGATCGGCTCGATGGAACCACCCAGGTTGATTTCGCCGACTACGATCAGACCGCCCTTAACCGACTTTTTAAGCAGGCTGCTGCACATGGCAATCAGCGCTGCCATGCCTAGCTTGGAGCCGCGCTTTGAGGCGTCGAAACCTCTAAGCTGCACGGAGAATTCGTGGGCACGTGGATCGCGGTCACCAATGAGTTGAGTTGCTCTGGAATACAGGTTCTGCTCTGCATAGCGCAGCGATTCTTTAAACGCTGCGGGGGCCGGGTTATTGAGAATGCGCACACCAGAGCCTGGGCCTTCATTCACCTCGATGCGATAGAGGCCGGCGTTATCGTCGATATCGGCACCGCCTTCGCTGATAGCCCAGATCTGGCCTGGCTCCAGTGGATCATCACCAATTTCGTTGTTAGCGCGCAGCTCCGGTGTGGCAACAAACTTCTCCACGCCGTCGGCACCAATGAAATAGCTAAAATGCGTGTTGCGGAACTCGGCGGCACCAACGCGCTTTTGCTGTTCCTTGACTCGACGGCGCACCTCCAAACCCAGACGGGTTGCCCACTCCAGATCTTCGTCGGACACAGCCATTTCCGGATCCGGGGACATCAGCTTGAGCAGACCTGAGACGGTCTTGTTAACCGCGTTGGTGTCCCGCCCACTCAGCGCCCCGCCTAAGTGAACGCGATTCTGCATAGCGGACACACGACTCTGAAAACGCAAGCGGCTCATGCATTCGGAGAAAAAATCACTGACCAGACCAAAATGGTCGGTGGTCAGATTTTTATTCATTTTGGGCACATCCCAGCCAGGCAGGTAGCAATGGATGCGATCCATCCAGGCCGTGTCGTCACGCATTTCCGCAGGCAGCGGGCCAAACAGATGACCCACTCGCTGCTGGTGCTCTACATCGACATCGAAGTTGCCGACAAACACCATGGAGCCGTCGGCGCGGATACTCTCTTTACCTCGGCTAAACTCGCCCGACTCCATGTAGCCCTTCATGATGTTGATCCCTTCCTTGGTATCGAAAGAGATGCCGCTAACCTCATCAAAGCAGACCACGTCGTACTGACACACCAGGCCGCGCTGGCCGCTGGCATTGTTCACGAACATTTTGGCGATGGTAGCTTTGCCGCCGGAAATCAGGTGGGAATAAGGCGAAACTTGCTGGAACAAGTGACTCTTACCTGTGCCACGCGGCCCAAGCTCAACCATGTTGTAGTTGCGTTCAACGAACGGAACCATCCGCAGTAGGATGGCGTCCTTGGCACGCTGTGAGAGCTCACTTGGTTCCAAACCGATCGAGCGAACCAGAAAATCCCGCCACTCTTCGCTGCTGAATTGAGTTCGTGCCTCGGCCATTACGTCCAGCACATTGCGATTGGACATCTGGATGGGGCGCAACTCGGCAATACCGAAGGCGTTGCCTTTCTCTTCCGCAATGACGCTGTCGTACGTTAGCGTCACCTCAGCATAGAAGCCCCCGGTCAGCAGACGCTCGTTATCGTCGACAACTTTATCTGGGATGCGAACTCGGCTGAGGTTCAAGCTGGGTAGCGAGGCAAGGTAGCCACCTTCTTTTTCAACAAAGCGCACGCTGACAATATCGATCAGTTTGGCCGAGCCAGTTTTATACGCGCGCGCTTTAAACAGTTCCTCCTCGCCAGCACGCACAGTGCGATCCGAGAGCTGTCGCTGGACGATCTCCAACCCCTCCTCAATTTCAACAGGATCGGTAGAGGCGCAGTACCTGCCCAACATAAATTCGACAACATAGGTCGGAACCGGAAATTGGCGGGCAAAGGTCCTAACCAGATCTTTGCGCACGATGTAGCCTTCAAAGGTCGAGGCCGCTTTGTTATCTAATAAGTCCAATTCCACTTATTCGCCTCCTACCAGCGTCGGTAGCTTCGCTAAAACGTTGCCTTGCTCATCCAGCAGCACCAGCACGGCGGAAGTATGTTCGTACTGGTCATCGACCATCAGGCTGCACTTTCCATCTTTTAGGGGCTTGCGCTTACTTATTTCAGAGCCTGCATCGGCCGCATGCGTTCTGAGCACTGCCATCACAGACTCGGATGCAGTCTGCGCCTGGATCTTGCACGTGAGCCCAAGCCAACGCAGATCAGAAAGCGTGGCCGAGGTGGTAGCGCTCGTGGCGGGACTCTGTGTACTGCGAACTTCAATCACCGGCGTCAAACATTCCTGCAAGCTCAGACCACCGTGGTCGTAGTGTTGTCCGGCTTTGAAGCTACAGGCGCCTGGGGCCATGGCGATGCTGACAGCGCTGTTCCAGTACCAACCGACCTGCTGATAACCACTGTCGACAGAGTCTTTGATAACCGCACAGCGGCCCCAGCGAGTTTCAGTTAAATGCTTGGCCAGTTCGACCTTGGCCATAGATGCTGGGGTCAGCATCCAACCGTGGTCGGTGACGATACGGATCTTGCGCCAACCTGCAGCCAGAAGCTCCTCAACCCGCTCCTGCACCTCAGCCAGCAAGGTATCAATCCGGGCAGCCAGCTTTAGACCCTTTACATGACCTTCTTTGTCGATATCGCCGCTTTGTACCCAGGCATTGGAAGTCGGGTCGCCCGAATCCCCCTCTTCCAAATACTGCCAGCCTTTTTCCTGCAAAAACTTCTTCAGGTAGTAGCTAGAGAAGTCCGTATCGTTGTCCAGTAAGCTGGGCTCAAAATCGCGGTCAGTGGTTCTGCCGGTCAGGCGATCATGCACCGGTGTAATCGCCGCTTTAGCTGTTGCGGTTACCGAAGGCAAGGCCGCCCAAGTTGCCGAGAGCCGCACATCACCCAAGTGCTGCAGCGCCTGATTCAGTCTCTGGGCAATGTCGTAACGCAGGCCGTCGACAAAGAAAACCACCTCGCCAGCCACCGCATACTCAGCTGTGGCTTCATTGACCTGGTTGCTGCCCGGATACCCCTTCGACCGGACCAAGCCTTGGAAATTGCGTGTCACCTCATCCAGCCATGGCGTGTAAATCAGCGCCAGAACTTGCTGCACCAACACTTGTTGGCTCGCGGGTAATGGGCAAGCCAAGGCTTTGAGTACCTGATCGTCTGCCTGCCAATATTGCTCCCGGTACTGCACGGCCATTTCATCCGCATCAGAACCTGAAAACACCTTGGCCGTTTTTTCAGCCACCTGGCTCAAGTGGCCAAGCGCGCCTGCCAAAGGAGCCAGATCAAGCTCTGACCATACCCAACTGCGCCGCTTAGCATGCCTCTGCTCCAGAGTCTTAAGGCTCTGCCGGGCCTTATCGCATCCTCCTTGCAACAATTGCTGGAGTGATAGTTCGAGATCTTTCTCTTCACTGGCATTGATAGCGGGATAGCTAGCGCCATCAGCAGCAAGATCCGGCTGCACTTTCAGCAACAACTCCGGCAAATGCGGGTAATGCTGACAAGACTCTGTGTAACGCTGCCAAACACTGTGCCAAATACCCTGATGCTGGCACAGCAGCTCGGCAGCTGTTAGCACACCATCTTGCTCAGGGCTGAAGTGATACTCGGTTTCACAGATACCGGCCAGGGCCTGCCAACGCGAGGCATCCCAGCGCTCACGGCAGCTCTTGCTGTCATTCATCCAACTGAGCAGATCACGCACCGGGTCGCTGCTTACCAGCTTATTGAAGTCTGCCGCCTCTAGGCGTCGGTTGCTCAGTTCTTCGCGCTCATTTTCAAGAATTTCAGGCAGAACACGCAGCATGGCCTGTTGGGCTTTTTCGTCTTTGGCGACATCTAGTCCTGCGCCACCGTTACTGGAAACCAGGAAGGCATTCACCGTCCAGTCTCGACCTGAGTTGCTGTAGATCCACCAACAGCCTCGATATTGCAGCTCTGCTAGCGGTTTAAGGGCATCCGGACAAGAACCGATAGCGCGCAAATCGCGGCGCTCCACGCCTGGCAAATACACTATCGGAGTTCGATCAGACGGCAATACGATTTCAGGTAGAACGCCATCGACCACACACTTGATCCAAATAGCCGGCCCGGTCTTCTTCTCGGGCGCATACTCACCCAACACGATCAGCTCCGGCATTGCGGCCTGTAATAGAGGCAGTGCGGGCGCCCACTGGCACAGCTTGTCTGTCCAGAGGATCACGCTGGGCGCGACTTGCACATTGGTGTTGTAGGCTGCGCTTCCGCGGATCTCGGCGGCCAGCAAATCGATCAGTTTCATGGCATTCCTTGGAATTCGTTAAAGGCCTGGGTCATGTCGCAGTAACCACCAACGGATACTTCCCCAGCACCTCTTGCACCAGCTGCTCAGTCCTCGCCTTCAGCTTCTCCACGGTCCAACTGCTCTCTGTAGCCAGTGCTTGGTTCAGATAGAGGCCGTTGTTGTAACCCACCTTGCGGCCTTGGCTATCGGTGCGGCTCTTCTTCTCTTCAAAGCTCTTGTTGCCCAGTGCGCTGTTGTAGCCAGATATAGTCAGGTTGCCCAGGCAATGGGCGTAGGTCTGCCGGTGCTGCTCGGCCAAGCTAGCATCGCCATCGGCAATCATCTGCACCCAACAGCTGGGAATGTTTTCGCCCTGGGGGAAGATATGCTCGATGGTCCAAACGTACTGTTTGCCTTTCAGTGCCCACAGATCGACCTGGGTTTCGCGGGTCATACGGCTTTCTTCAAGGGCGCAGAGCACAAAGCGGCAGACCGCCTTGTTGTCTTCGTAGATTGGACCTTTGAGGCTTTTCTCGAACTGCTCATCACTGGCGCTATCGGCTTTGAGCCTGTGCTGAATATGATTGACCACATCGCCAGCACGCAGCGCCAGGATCGCCTCAGCCACATCCATGAAAATACGGGTCAGATCACGAGTAGGCGGCAGGTCGGTCGTGTTGCGGCGAACAAAGAAGGCAATCAGGAAACCCACAACCTGTTCCAGGTGTTCATGCTGTAGTTCCAGCTCGGTTTGGCGCTCCATCAGCACCATCAGCAGCAAATAAGCGGCGGCACCTTGGATGCGGTCCAGCGATAGCAGCAGGCTGGAGAGCTTGGGCTGCTCAGGTACAGCACGGTAGCCAACAATTTGGGCATAGCTGTTGGACAGACGAATCATGGTGTGCAGAAAGCCCTCGGCATCATGGGCGATCAGCTTTTCATACACTTGCATTAGGTTCGACTTGGTAGCCACCGGTACTGAAACGACATCCTTCAAATCGGGTTTGAACGCGTTGTAATACTGGCGGAAGAAACGCTCCTGCACGGCGTAGTCATCACCCAGAGCGTCAATCACCTTCTTCCAGCGGTTGTACTGCTTGTCGATGCTGCCGGAGTCTTTGGACTCCAGAACTGCCAGTAACTTGTTCTTGATCAGGTCAATGGCCGTCAGCGGTACACCGCGATTGTTCAGCGACTCGAACAGAGTATAGGCATCGGAATGCCCGGCGACCTCGATCTTAACCAGGGTGGCGGTGTTAACTTTTTCCAACAGAGCCTGCAAGCTGGCAATGGGGTCAGCGCAGTGCTCCAGGTACAGCTCAATGCGGCTGATAAAATGCCGGAAGGCTTTCAGCACCCGCCGATTACCGGCATTCGGCACAGTCTCCACATCGTCCAAAATCCCGGTCTGGCCGAGCACCGCGAAGTAGTCCTGTTGGTTGTTGTTCTGCACCTGAGGGATCAGACGTGCCTGATCCTGCTTTTTCTTCAGCACCAGCTTGTGCTTAAGGTTATGCAGTTCAATCTGCTGATCCATGCCCAGATTCGGCAGGGTACGGTAACTCTGATAAATCGCGGCCAGTAGCAAAGACAGCGTGGTCATGCGCTGTTGCCCATCGACCAGTTCCAGGCTTTGCACCGTCAGGGCATCTTGCGACTGGTTGATGCAGATGATCGAGCCGAGGAAGTAATGCAGCTCGTTATCCAACAGATCCTCGAACAGCGCATCCCACTGCGCACGACTCCAGGTGTACTCACGCTGGTAGCGCGGTATGGCATACACCACCCCGCTCTCGATATCGAGCAGAGTGGAAACTGGGTAGTTGTAGACGGACTTGATCATAGTTTGGCGATGGCCTCCGCTGTAGCCAGGTTGTCAGCCAAATAGGTTTCGAAGGTGAAATCTCGCCGTTCGATCTGATCGACAAAGTCATTAATCCAGTCGCCCGCTTTATGCTGAAAACCATCCATCATGGTTTCCGGTGAGATGACACCTACCGGCCGGCTGGCGTAGTCGGTCAGCACATTCAGCACTGCATAGCCCTGCTCGCCCATCTTCACAAAGTAGTCACTGGACAAATCTGCAATAGCCTGGCGGAACTGCCGCAGCTCATCGGCTCTGCGCGGCTTGATAGGGGTGTCGCTCGGCAGGCGCACATCGAACACCTTGCAAGCCAACGGCAGCATCCAGCACGCAGGCACATGGAAGCGCTGAAGGTTGCGTAGCTTGCCGACAAATAGCTTCTCAAGAGCCTTTATGTCACCAAGGTTCTCTTGCCAGCGGCGCATGCCATCTTGCAATTGCTTGGTATGGGCAAAGCTGATTTCCACGCTTTTACCGCCGAATATCAGCCCATTCAGACATATCCAACGGCAAAAGCCGATTTCAAAACGCAGGCGACGGGTGCGGTTATAGCTGTTGGTAATGCGCACAAAGGGCACCCAGCGCTCGTTGGCCCAGGCTTCAAAGTCACTGCCCTTGTGGATCAGGTCGATATGACAGAAGGACCGCGATTTGGGCATGGTTACATTCAGGCACGCCATATCTTCCAGAGCGGTGAAATCGAACACCGACTTCAGCGCTTCTGCAGCCAGCTCATAGGCTTGCTGGTTGGTGACCAAGTGGTAATCCTCGGTCACTACGGCAAAGACATTCCCGCCGTCGATATCTACCACCGCCTGGTGGCGAGGTAACGCTTGATAGGCCGAGGCATTAAACAAGTCGCCGCCCTGGCCTGTTGCCTCAATAAAAACCGGCTTCAAGGCGACAGGGAAAAACGCCACTGCTGGGTCCATTGCAGTCCATTTACGTTCCATGTATTCAGTCCCTCGCTTTGCGCTTATCAGCCAGCGTCAGGTGGTGATCGTTGATCCGCGCACCTTCGCCTTCGTCGTATTGCAGGCCGAGGGTGTACCACGGGGCAGACTCGACGTCTTTGCCGCGGTCTTTGGTCCATTTGATGTTCGGCATCCAGCGCAGGATACCGGCGCCTTTTTTGCCGACGGCGCGGGCGCTGAGGAATGGGCGGATGTTGAGGCGCACGCCGTCGTTGAGGTCAGGGGTCCAGCCGATGGGTTGTTCGGCCAGGGGCTTCCAGCGCACGAAGATGTCGTAGGGCGCTTCGCCTTCGAGGATGGCTTCCAGTTCGCGCTTAAGGGCTTCGGCGGCCAGTAGGCGTTCCTGGGCACCGTCTTCGCTGCTGGCCATCCCGCTTTGCTGGGTGCGGATCCAGTCGCCCAAGTAGGTGTATATCAGGCGTTCGAGGCCAGCTTTATCGAGCTTATGGTAATTAACCAGGGCGCTGAAGCCGTCTTTGAGGCCGTCCCAGATGTGCCAGATAAACGGCCGATGCTGGAACAGTTTGCAGTGCTGTTCGAAGAACTTATCGCGCAGCCAGAGGCTGAGGGACTTGCTGCCGACGGTTTCCAACAGCCGGTTTTTCAACGGCGTGGTCCAGGCGTCGCCATAGGCGGCTTGCAGCAAAGCTTCCAGGCGCTGGTCGGCGGCCTTTTCGCCACGCACGGCAGGCAGACAGACAATGCCGTCGTCATCTACATAGGGATCCAACTTCAGGCAACGCTGTACCCACTCTCGCTGCTCTGTGGCCAGCTCCATCTCCGGACCCAGCTCCGCCGGCCAGCGGTAGCCCAGCAGGCGCGCAACGGCGACTTGCAGCACGCTGTCATCGATACGCAACTCACCGTGAGCGGTCCATTTGGTTTTTTCGTCCCAGGTTACCGAGCCACATGGATGACCGTGGAAAATCCATTGAGTGGGGTCATTGGTGTAAGGCTGGGGCAGGCCTTTGGGGTATTGCTCTGCAGCGACCTTGATCCAATGGTCGAGGTCGAAGGGGACTTTGAGCAGCGTTGACACAGTCACCTTGAGGTTTTTATCAATTTTACGAACCTCATCGGAGTAGTAAGTAGACTCACAATAAGCACTAATCGCAGGTAAATACTTATCCGATTTCGGGATGATCATTGCCACGGACTGGTCATATAGGTCGCCAACATACGTTGAAGCGGGAAGCTTACCCATTTGACTTATAGCGATCCCTCTTTTTCCCCAGGCTTGATTTCCCCTCCGGTCTGCATCATGAAGCCGCTCCTTCAGTTCAACAGCCAGCTTTCTCAACTGTCCGGAGCCACCTTCCCATAAAATTATGTTGGACATTCCTCCAAAATGTTTAGAGTGATCGGTAGTTCTCTGAAAAAATGACCATGCAGGATAATAAGAAGAAGTTACCTCCCAATGGAGTGCTACAAATCTCGGAGTGTCACCATTCAAAATTCCTGCACTGCAGGCTGTATAACTTTCTAATGTTGGTAATTCTAAATTTCTTTCCTGAAGAGAGATTCTTGCATCACCATGATTGATTGCAACTTTAGAATTCAGGATGGTCAGATTTGAACTCATTAGCGATTCGGATTTGCCTTCTGAATTTTTGCAATCAGTTAAGTCTTGACCATTGAAAAACTCCCCTCCCTCAGAAAGTATTAACAGTAATACATCCGCTCCTACTGACACATCAAAGGCATTCGCCCCCAACTGGCTGAGATGTCTTATACGTCTATCTTTCAGGAGAGAACGGCGATAATTCTGATATGAACTTTGGTACAACCAGTTCTGGGGCAACACCAAGCATTGTGTTTTTCCTGCACAAAACTGTTCACCCCGTAAAACAAATGTCGTCGATAAATCAGCCCTGCCATCGGGGAAATTCTTTCTAGAGAAGTCCCTCAAGGCAGCAGATTGCTTTTTTTCACCTAGATATGGCGGATTGGTCATGACACAGTGGTATGTGTTCGACAACAGTTCCGCGGACTTTGCGATACCTTGAGCCACGACCTCAATTTCAACTCTTTGGTCATCTTTTTCAGCTCCCAGTGCTTTGGTTAAAAGCGGCCCAACTTCTTCCCACGGCAGTTCGAGCAGCGTACCCTTTCCGAGACTTACTTCTGGATTGATAAGACTCCCTAGTAGCGATGCATCCTTGAATTGCCGGTAAAGCTCTTCAAGTGCAGACCTAAGGGCTACGTTGTCTCCACCCAATGCCATCCAGTCTTCTTTGGCGGCGCTAATGGACAGGCCACTGCAGGCCAGATGCAGCTCAGGCAGGTTACGGTAACCACCGGCATCCTGAAACCGCCAGGCTTCCAGCGCCACCGCAAAGGCGGCCAGTTCCACGCAGCGCTGATCCAGCTCCAATCCGTGCAGGTTTTCACTCAGCACCCGGTCGATGGCTTGCTGAGCAGTGAGGCTTTCCAGCATCATGCGCATCGGCACTAGCATCAAAAACGCCGCTACCAGAAAGTGGCCGGAGCCGCAGCAGGGGTCTAAGGTTTTCAACTCACGCAGCTGTTTAGGCCAAGCATCGAAGGTGCCAGAGGCGGGCTGCCATCGCTGGGCCGCTCCATCTTTTACAAAGCGCAGATAACTTAGCGGCACGCCTGGGATGGCAGCTTTCTCGCGCAGCTCCTCTTCGCTACCCGCATTTTGCCAGTCGCTGTCGCTCAGGCGCTGGCCGGCCCACCAAGCACCCAGACTGTTATCGAGCAGAAAACTGACCATATAGGGTTCGGTAAACAGCTGGGTAACTGGCGAAAGTTCGTCGGCGCCGATCTTAACCTCAGAATCATTGACTTCTTTTTTTCGCTTGCTCTGCCAGAACTGATAAACCCAGCCGAGGCTGTCCTGGGCCTGAAAGGTTTCCAAGGCCAAGCCAGTCACCAGTTGCTCCAGGCTGCGCTGATGTTCTGGGGCAAAATCCAGCTCGAACACCGGCGAGTCGATGCGGAAGATCTGCGGCAGCATCTTCGAGGCCAGTACCCCGGCCAGCTCCCAACCGCTTTGGCAGCGGCGTTCCAATTCGTCACGGGCCACATCCGGGTCTTGCACCAGCTCGTTGCATTCAGCCAGAGTCAGCTGGGTATGATCGTCATACATGAGCAGACTGTTCTGCTCCAGAAAGCGCGCAAACAACATGCGGTGCCAGTGTTCGTAGGCGACTTCGGTGACCAGCTTGTGGATCGACTGTTGGCCGTTGCCGTCTTTGCTGTCACCCAACTGGCGGCCATGGGCACGCAGGCGGGTGCGCAGCTTGCGCTGTTCATCACTCAGGTAGTCGGCCGGCTTAGCATCGCCCACGCCCAGTCGTTTGACGGCCTGGGTAGCTGCTTGCTCGGCGATGTCGCGGGCTTTGACGACGGTGGCTTCCAGCGCACGGCGCAGGGCCTTATCAAGGGGCTGTCGAGTCATCAGAAAGTCACCGGTCCATCGTTGAGTTTATCAAGAACCTGTTGTTTCACCTCTGCCAACCATGTGTCGACATCGGCCTCGGTCTCAAAGGTTTTACGCGGCAGGCTGATGCGCTGCAGTTTGGGTTGCAGCAGCAGCACGGCTTCCATGCGAGCGCTATCGAACTTACTGGCCAACGAATCGGTGCGGTCGGTCCACTGCTCCAGGCTGACGTCATTAAGACTGTCGATAATGGCCTCGGCGTCGTTCAGTGCCGGTTGCGCCAAGGTAAGCAGCTTACGTTTGCCGAGGATGTCGCTCTGTTGCTGCTCGCTGAGTTGCTGCCAGTGGCTGTCGGCTTGCAATTGGGTCAGGCACTCGGCATACCGATCCTGATAGGCCTGCACATGGAACTGGATGGCATCGCGCAGCTTATTGACCAGTTGCTGGACCAGGCCGGATACCGGATTGGGGTCATCCAGTAAGGAGCGGTGGCTGACTATGGCATCCACCTCGGTCTGGATAGCGAGATGGAAAGACAGACCACGACCGAGGTCGAGCAGGTTTTTCAGCAGCGCCCAATCAGTGCGCCGGGCTTCGATGCGCTGGGCAATATCGGCCCAGTCCTTGACCGCCTGTTTGATGGCGTCTAGCTCATCGAGCACATGCTTGAGTTGTGCGTTACCAGAGTGACGCGCCAGCTCGTCGAAAATACGACTGTCGGGAGTTTTCGGTAGAGGGGCTTCCCCCCCGGCGCGCTTAGCCAGATCACGGCCTTTTTCAGCTAGAAGTGGCAGCTTGCTGGCTTCTTCACCGGGCTGGCAATCGATGCCGCTGCTGCTGAGTACACCGCGTATTTTGATCAGGTCTACCGGGCGGATAGTGATGCTTTCCGGCTTAAAGCTAGTTTGAGTGATCTGCTTGCGATCCAGCGTTGTGGCGGTAACCGGGTTATTGCGGTTGTCGTAGGCGATGAGAATGCCGGTGGCCATCAGAATGGCGAGGCCTCCGTCGATGGCGTCCTGCGGCCAGCCGTATGGGGCGGCCAGAAAGTGCTCACGAATCTCGTTACCTTTTTTCGACACACCGATATAGCGTTTAATGGCAGCGCATACAGGCTGCTGCTCGGCATCACCGCTGTAGCTCAGTGCTTCCAGGGCATTTTGCCCACCCTCTTTGCTGGCGCGGTCATACACCTTGCCCCAGCCGTTATGGTCAGCGGCATCAAAGTCGCGGTAGAGGCGAATCAGCGAGGCTTTAGCAGCAGTTTCTACACGGTCGGCAATAGTGTTGCCGTCTACTTCGTTACCACCGGCCTGAAGCACTTGCACGCCGTCGAAAATTTCGCGCAGCAATGCTTGTACCTGCTTTTGCGCATCGCGGTAGCGGGTTTCCATCGCGCTACGGGCATCTTTTCCGGCATCGGTATTGGGAATGCCGCGCTTTTCCAGAGTGGCATGAGCAGCGTTCTCAGCAATGATGGCGCTTGTCAGCTCGGAGCGGTTGCGCGCTGGTACAAAGACGAAAATAGTCGGCTCGCCCGGCTGGCGGCTGCGGGCATCGGCAAGGAAGCTCTTTTCATCAATACTCCAGCCGTCCTGTACCCAGGCGTAGACTTTTTCTTTGGCGTCTTTGGGCAGCTCGGAGTCAAAGCAAGGGATAACCTGGCGCGGCTCATTGCACTTGCCCTGGGTGAGACGCACCTGAGCTACCTGGCGGCGCAGCTCTTTGTGCAACAGGTCTACGCGGATATTTTCGATACGCTGCATATTGCCGCGCATATCGGCTTCTTCCTGGCGAAGAGTGTCGTACCACTGCGCACTCTCCTGAGTTTGCAGACGGAACTCGGTGCCGATGCTGGTTTGCATGGGCATAACCAGGCCTTCGTCGGCCAATGCCTGCAGCAGTTTGGGCACGCTGGTGCGGATGGAGTCTTTGCCGTTATTGAGGTCATCAATCAGCAGGTCAGCCAGCATGTCGGCGGTGGCCCGCACCCCGCAATCGGCGGTCGGATCGGAAGGCAATTTACCGATCAGCAGCACCAGACCGAGAATGCGCGACTTGAGCTTATCGTCAGCATCGCCGGCGGACAGGCGACCAATGGTTTCGGCAATTTCTTTGGAGATGACGCCGGTTTGCAACAGGTTGACTGCGATCTGGTTGTAGATGAAGTCAGCCGGCACCACATGGCCGAGCGGCAGGTCGGCGGTGGCCTGGGCGGCTTCGTGGATGACCTTGAGCTGGTTACGCAATTGCGAGACGGTGCCGGTGGTATCAACGATACGCAGCACCCGCTCCCAGAAGCGGCGGCGTACCGGCAGCAGGGGGTAATCAGCCAGCATGACTTTTTCGTCATCCTGATGGTGCTCGATTTTGGTGCCGCGCAGCTGACGTGAAATCTCGCCCAAGTGAGATTGCAGCACCTGCTCCAATTGCGGCTTGGCCGAGGCTTTTTTCTGCAGGATGACCTTGCGGATCACCGACTCAACATCGGTATCGGATAGCTGAATTGGAATTTGGAAACGGCCAAGCAAGCGCTGCAGGTTAGGCATGCCGGACAGCGCGCTCTGACCAGTGGCGACAAACAGCAATTTGTTTTGAAAGACGGAATGTTTGCAGCAGGTTTCGACTACTTCCTGAACCTGGTGCGCTTTGTCGGTATCGGAGCCAACGTACTGTTGCACCTCATCGAGCACCACCAAGGTGAGCGGGAACTGGCCTTCTTTAGCAAGGGCGTCGTAAATGGCATCGACCATCTGCTGGTTAGTGACGTCCTGAACATTGGGGTACTGCTCGCGCAGCAACTGGCGTACCTCTTTGACGTCGTTACCCAGGGTGCTGTCCACCTCAAGCAGCGCTCCAGCGATGCTACGGGAAACGTAAAGGTCTTCCAGCTCGTCGTCCCAGCTGTCACCAGTTGTTTCGACCTTGCCTCTAACTTGATCGAAAATACCCTGTTTTTTCAGCCACAGTACAAAACGGGCCTGATGGTACTGCTCGGGCAGGCCTGCGGATTTGAACACAATGTTGAGCAGCGCCAGGCGCACGTTGTTGTTGGCACCAGAGCCCAACGTACCAGAGGCGGCATGCAGACCGCCGTGGCGGTTGGCGGCGTTGCTCAGCTCCTTGAAGTGATCTTTGACCTCTGGTGGCAGATCGGCGATATCGCGGGCAGAGACACCATCGTTGAACGGCTGATTAGTCCACAGCGCACGCAGCATTTTGGCCAGGTGCGATTTACCAGAACCGAAGAAGCCAGAGATCCACACGCCAGGCTGTTCGTGCTGGCTGCCCAAATTGCGCAGGTAAGCAGACAGAATCTTGTCGAGACCGGCTTGGTACTCACCATCGCAGACGAAAGTTTGCAGCTCGTAGCGCAGGGTCTTGAGTGCCTGGGCTGACTGGTCATCCTTTACTTCGGCGACGCCGTTGTTTTCCAGACGATTTTGCTGGGGGTCGAGCTGGTAAATCTCGCGGTTCAACATCCTGTGCCTACTCCCTTTGCGCTTACTGCGCCAATCTGAGCGTTAAATTCTGCATGCATTGGTATTCAGTTTTCAGCAGTGATTGCGGTGGCCTGGTAGCCCCAGCCGTCGCGAGCATCGAGCAGGCGGTAGCCGTTGTTGATGTACTCGCCGGGGAATAGCACTAACAAGCGCCCCGGAACATGTTCAGCCAGTTGTTTCACGAAATCGGAAACCGAGGCAAAACCAAACAGAGTGCCGCAGCCAACCAAAGCGACCAGGGTCTTGTCGTCTGCCTTGGTCTGGATTTGCTCCGCAAGCACCTCCACCGATTGGCGGACGAAGGTCTTGTACTTCGGCGTTAGGCTGTCTGGCTCTTCAAAGTAGTCTTCACGGTATTTCTGCTTGGCCATCCAATCAGAGAACAGGCAGGTGATATCCAGCTCCAACCAGGGGTGGCCGGCGCTTTCAGTGGCCAGCCGAAACTCTTCAACCCTGGCGCGCAGCTTAAGCTCGTCCTCTTTGTGGTAGACGGCAAACAACACCCGCTGCTCGTTGGCCAACCCCTTCATCCAGGGCAAGCTGATGTGGTTGGCGTAGCTCTTTATAAGTCGGTTCAGTCGGTTACTCATGCAACCAGGACTCCTCTTCCTTGCTCAGGTAGTCGGGGAAGGTCACTTCCACCACTTCACTGGAGTGTTTGAAATTGATCATTCCGCTGTAGCTGGCCTGGCGAGCCAACTCCAACAGCCGTTCTTGGCGGCAGCCGAGTAGGCGAAGCCATTCGCTGATAAATAGCCGGTTGCCAGTTGCTCCCTGCAGATAACCGAGGAACAAGGCAAACACCACGTTTACCGGGCGTACGTCCGGCTCGGCACGGTGCTTTTTACTGCGTCCTTGAAGAAAGCCTGCATTTGTCCAAGAACCGTTGACGTTCTGCGCCAGAGATTTGAGCATCGCTGGGCTATAGCGGTCCGGACATTGCTCATCCAGCGCTTGCTCCATGTCTTCACGGGGCAACAATTGGCCTGGCACGAGCGAAAGGATTTTGTCCTGTGAGAGACGTAGCAGCGGGTCTCGAGCGAGTGCCATTTGACACGCGAGCATGGGTCTTGCCGATTCGTCGCTTTCCCACAGACGGCGGAATGTCCGGAAAAGTGGGATATGGGTATCCATGCCATATAGGTCGACGAGGTGACGCCAGGTCAGCTTTCGTGCCTTTTCAGTCGGTTTATGCAAAACGTTAAATAGCTCGATGTCTTCCTGGTACTGGGCGGGGGTCGCCTCAAAGCCACGCCCATGAAACAGCTCGGTAATTTCTGCCAGCATCATTGTGCGGGCGGAGTGAGCACCGTTGCGGCCGAACTTGAAGCCGAATTTTTGTTGGGAGTCAGTCGAGCTCATCAGTAGCCGGCCTCTTCAGTAAAGCCAGGGGAAATGGCCAGGCTGACTTGGGTTGCGACCCATTTGGGATCCCGCAACGCCAATTGATATTCATCGGGATTCAACGTTGCCTTAGGGCTGCAGTCGACTCCCCAGCGGCGTAGTAAATAACCGCCCATTGCAGCCCGAACTGAGCGCTTGATGGATTGCCCAGATTCGAGACCGTAATCCAGCTCGATGGCACGGGCGTAGGATGCCCTGGGGTGCGGGATCAGTTCGAGGCTGACAATACGTTGCCAATCGTGATCGTGCGCTATGGATTCAACTGCGCCTTTGACCGCCGCAGCCGCTTCATCTACGGCTGTAATGCGGGTCAGCACAAAGTCTCTGAACTCAGCGTGCGTCCGGCAGTAGGCGCGGGTGTGCCAGCGTAGGCCGGTATTCACCAGGCTGTGCGGCACAATTTCGCGGATGGTTTCACCACTACTGATCGAGACATAAGCGATGGATAAAGCTTCACCGGCATAAATGGCCCGCGATACCGCCGCCAGTATTTCCAAGTCCGGTTGATTCAACGTTGGGGCAGCATCGACAAGAATTGGCTGTGCACAGGCTTCCAACCCTAACCCCTGCCCCAAGGTAAGCGTCTGTAGGGTGTGCTCGCGATCATAGGTAAACAGCGGCAGGAAGTGGTCAGTACGCCGATAAACCTTGTTGCTGTGATCGTAATCCAGATTTTGTGGTGCCAGCTGGCGATACAGCGCGAAGTCACGGGTGGCATTAGACAAGGCAATACCGAAGCGCTGCACCAAATCCTGCCTTGTAACCTGACCACGGAAGCGTGTCAGAAAGTCAATCTGCCATAGGCGTTCGCGCTGGTTTGGTGAAGCCTCGTCTGGCGCCCTCGTCGGCATGTAGCAATGTCCTTGTCTGAACCGTTTAATCAGTCATGATAAAAATGATGATAACGGTGGTGACAGGGACAAACCAGAGCTAATTAGGAAATGAGTTGCACATAAACAAAAGCAACCGGTGGTAGTAAAGGTCCTGGCCTAGCAGCCATGGTCAAAGCAAGCCCATCCACAAACGAATGTACTGCTCAGCCAAGCCGGGTATGTCGGTAAAAGCGCCCCCCTTCTCGTTGCAAGGCCAGATATTTGATTTATCCCCTGCTGGTGCCGAATCCACGCTGACGATCCCCGTAGGATTTCGTACCGGCCTTACACAGGTAGCTGGCCCGATAGAACAGTTCAGGCAGTTCATCCACCAGAACCTTGCGATTACTTCCTGCCACCTTTCGCTCACGGGGATTTCGATCAATCCGATACGTCGCGTTATCAGGGATATGCACCTGCTCTTCGACCAGCACGACCGGTAACCCCAACGCACTGGCCCAGGCCTCCTGTAAACGAGCGATCATATTTCGTCTTGCTGATTGCAACTTCCCCACCGAGTAGTAGGCATCGCGATTGAGTAGGAATACCAGGTGGTAGTGCGGCCTCCCGACCTGTCCCACTTCCCGAGCCCACACGTATCGGACTTTGCAGTCACGAGCATGCAGCTTGTGCTCACGCAATTGACTACGGTGGTATTCAATCTTGGCTTTGAAGGACTCGATGAACCTGCTGATGACCTCGTTGGTGTAGACATAGTCAGGTAGATCGCTCCCACGCGGCAGGTGGAGATCCACTCTGAATGCCAGCGACCTGGGATACTGATCAAGTGCCAGATCTACAGTGCGCTTCAGATGTGAGAGGTACTCCCGGATGAACGGGCCCTTATCGACCATAATTCGTCGGCCTTCAAAGGTGTCGTCGCGGTGCAGGTGGAGGTTGGTGTTGTCTGAATGACGAAGCAGCTGGCGGCTGGTGGTAGCGGTATGACTGAACATGGTTATGACTCCTCAGGTTGTTGGTGAGTTTCATAACCGTCTGGATCATATGTAATTTTTAACCGTTACCTCGTACTGGCACCTGACTCCCTCGACTGGATACCCTGAGGTCCGTGCTTGCAGTTCATACCTCAGCAACCCTGCGAACCCTACGGGTAGTAAGTGCTAGTAAAAGCATAATACCCGTACCACAATTGACGCTCTCGGCTACACCGTGATCGGGGGATGTTTTTTCACTGCCACGCCGTGAACTTCTCTAGAGTATTTACTCCGGAGATAAACCATCGATCTACGACCTTAGTACAGCCATCAACCCGACCTCCCAACGAACCGAGCAATGAGGAGCAGCATTGCTTGGTACCGGGGACGTCCGATGGGGAATACCGCCCTAACCAGCATAAGCGCCATGACCAGCCATAGCCGGTCATGGCGCTTATGCTGGTTTTTAGCTGGCCATACTCAGGTGGCCGGTGGACCGCACTGCAGTGCCCTCTGCCAGATCACGCTCCTCGATCCTTGCCAAGATCCAATCGTGCACCTCGCTGTCGACCCAGCCGACGCAGCGGTCGCCCAGTGACACCGGTTTGGGGAAGGTGCCTTCCGTGATGTATTTGTAGATGGTCGACCGGGCTAGGCCGGTCGAGTCGATGACATCTTTCAGGCGCATGATTTTCATGATGGTGGGCATCCTCTAATGGTCCAGAGGATTGGCAGGGGTAGTTAAAAATCACCTCCGCCCGAGGCTTTTGGCCGAGTCAACAAGCCAAAGCGGTAGCGATCTTCAGTTGTCAGCTCAGACTCCCTCCCGTGTAGCTCACAAACACGCGGGGAGATGTAATTGATAACCAGGCAACTGACTCCAGGCACAGGAGCATGCTCCATTAAGAGCGTTGTGACCTTAGTGTCATCGGCTTGATCAGGGGCAGGAATAAGCGCGATAGGCGCGCCACAAGAAACACCCGAAGGCATGCGCACAAGCAAGCCTTTAATACCTTTAGCACGCTCAAGCACCCACCAACAAAAATGCTCGATCACAACAGCCCAATTGGACTTACTGATTTTCATACCACCCGCAGAGTTACCGTCTGGCCTCTGAAAATCAGAAGAAACCATATTCTGCAGCGCTTGGGTTAGATCAGGGCACACCGGACGCCTAAGCCCACTCCAGTGACTGGTAAGAAGGAATGACACATACCCTTCTAGCCGTAAGTAAAGAAGATTAAACACCTCTGCTTTGAGCTGCTGAAAATAGTGTTCTACGACCGGATGTGCAATTGCACACACTGCTTCCCTGCGATTAACGCCAAGCCCATGAAGCACCAAGACGGCACATCCATCACTCTGCAGTCCAAGAAATGGATGGTTCAGGTTGAGGAAGTAGATCGAACTGACCTTAGCGTCCGTAAACACCGCGCTAGAAACACCAGGCACATAGCTTCGGATGAGTCCCAGCTCGACGAGCCGCCGTAGCTGAGATTTCAATTTGGCCTCCGCCATACCGGTCAGTTGGCGAAGCGTTGACATCCCCAGACCTCGAACAACACCAAGCCCATCCGCATGACTGACCAGCACGGCCAACAACCACCTATTGCTGACACTTGGTAGATTGTTTTTTTCCCTGACGGGAGGCCGTTTGAACCCAATCGCGTTACTCCGACAGCCATCACTGTTTTGCTCTTCCCCCCGCTCACACTGAATAGATAGAAGGTTCTTGATGATCTGCTCACAGACAGACGGGCAACTGACCCCAGGGTACTCACCCAGGAAGGCCAGAATCGAAGGTGAAACCTCAAAACTCCGAGAGGGGCGCCCCCTACCCACCGATATTTTTTTGACGACGAGATATGCCTCCGCCGTCGATAACTTGGACACCGCCTGCATGACCACACGCGGAGGCATCCTCAGGCGCTCTGCCAGCTCCAGCACCGTCAACTGAACTGGTCCGGCTCCCCCAAAGCGCATCACAAATGAGGCCATGAACAGCCGGACTTCAGCCCCAATATCCCCCATCGGGTAGCGTAACAGACTCAAAATCACGAGCCATTCTCCTATTTTATATCGTAATTCTATCCTATCATTGTAGTTAACATTACTTAATACCGTTATTGATTGCGTTATCAAATAACGGTATTAAGTAATCAATTAAATCTTTAGTGACTCATCACTACGATGAGCACAGATGAGTAATTGAGGAACACCTATGGGACGTAGAAGAACACCAGGCTTGGAGTGGCTGGACCCGGAAGACAGGAAGCAACGGCAATGGGCCGTGAACTACCTGTGGGCAAGGGACTATTTGCCCGACAGCAAGGGACCCAGAAGCTTCATAAGGGATGAAGAAATACAAGAAATCGGGAATGGGATGGAGCTAGATGCCAAAGGACGTGAAGTGCTGAAACTGATGAAGGAAGCTTGGCGCCAAAAAAGGCGCAAGGACACCAACGACAGCATTCAGACATGTACCTTTACGCTGAAGACAACAACAAAAGCCAACCTGAAAAAAATTGCCGATGGCCAGAAAAAGAACGTGACAGCCTTACTGGAAGCACTAATTGATAAGGCTTACAAAGCCCACCAGGCCAGAGAGAAAAAGCAAAGGCCGCCACAGCCAATCCCCGCCAAAGCCGCCAGCAACACATTTCCGGGCCGCCGACACCTGTCAGGAAGCGACGCTGAGTCGGTCAGATACCTTGCCTCCTCGGCAGAGAGCATCCACCCTGACCAGAAAGCTAGCTTGGAGCCCAGAGAGTCAGTTAACGCGGCTGCCAGCGCCTCTACATACAGCCCTGCGCCGATGCCTGCCACAAACCCGACCATGCCAGCTTCCACGCACCACATCGAAATGGTTGGCCAGGTCCCCGATATAGCAACGGCCGAGGAGATCGCTCACAGCCGCCGTATGCTAGATCTAGCCATTAAAGATAAGCTCGCCAGGAAGAAAGCACGCACCAGGACAAGTGAAGTCCACGCGCCTCAAACGGGCATCCCCGGCACCGCGCTACACGATCCCAATATCGAGCCATATCCGGGCTGAATAACCCAAAAGCATCTGAGTCACTACCTGAAACAGCTAGCACGCGGGAAGGTATCTATAGAAGAAGAGCTGCCTGAACTGCCCCCCCGACGGAGAAGCTGCATTAAATGCACTCGCAGAAAAGTGGATGCGCGAGATCCAGGAGGCAGTCGGCGTCTTCGCAGCGAAGCGTGAGATGATGAGCCCAAGATCACTGGTTAATACCTAAAGGGCGATGTAGCAATAGCACTCCATCAAGACGTTCTAAGGTACCAAGCAAATTCAATTGGCATTCCAAATAGCATTCCAACAAAAAAATCGAACCGATAATTTGTTTAATATTCAACAGCTTGCGCTATCAGTTCAAATTACCCCGGCCCACCAACTCAAAAAAAAAGACGTCCTCGGACGTCTTTTTTTTTGGCTGAAATTCGACAAAATCCGTTTTCAGCGTCGATCGCCGTCACACAGCAGCCAACCATCGGTCTGGGCCGGGGTTCTCGGACAGGTACAGAGCGCCAAAGGTTGCGATCTGCCTACGCGAGTCCAGACCGGGATGCTCGATTAAAAGGACATGCAAACCTGGTCAATAAAACTCATTTGCTGAAAATTCATGAAAACGCTTGGCAGCAAGATAACGCTTATTCCAGTAATCACTCTCAAGTAAATCAATTCGCATGACTTTTCCTCGACTGGGCGCGTGAATAAATCGGCCGCCCCCAATGTACACGCCTACATGGCTAACAGGCCGCCGTCTATCATGCTTGAAGAACACTGCATCCCCAGGTTTCAGTTGTTTACGCGGCACAACTTGTCCCAAACTATTGAACATTGACGCAGTGGTTCTTGGCAGTTGTATACCCGCCTCTGTTTTAAATAAATAAACCAACAAGCCACTGCAATCAAAACCCTCTCGAACATTACTGCCACCCCAGCGATAACGCGTGCCAATTAGCTCATGGGCACGGTCGACAATTCTATTTGTTGGCGACAGTTCTGCATTGATAGAAATCGTGCTCAAGCCAACGGGCACTGAAATGCGATCGCGCTTTTCGCCGAGCGCCATTGGCGATCCGCCCATCAGAGCCAAGCTTAAATAAAAACTGAGTATATATCGTCTCATGCAACAACCATCAACACTGTTTAACGAGTGCACAGGGTAGGAAACGCCACCGTCCAAATACATAAGCACTGTCTTAAATAAAGACTTCACCAACTGACGAAAAAAGCTATAAACAAGACAATTCTCATGGATCAATTAACGACTGATTGGGTAACGTTAAAATCATCACATTCAAACAAACCCCGACCACCGATATATTCAAATCGGACGACGTTACTCCACCCATATCACACAGGATCTGAACGTGAGGAAAAGACTGGCGGTAGAATTTCTGGGCACCTTCTGGCTAACTTTTGGCGGTTGCGGGAGCGCCATACTTGCAGCTGCATTTCCTGAGCTGGGAATTGGTTTCGCGGGGGTCGCATTGGCCTTCGGATTAACTGTACTTACGATGGCGTACGCAGTGGGATCCATCTCCGGCGGGCATTTCAATCCCGCCGTTACGATAGGTTTGTGGGCTGGTAATCGGGTAGACGTAAAAGATGTCGTCCCTTATGTTTTTGCACAAGTAATCGGCGCCATTACCGCTGCCGCCGCGCTGTATTTCATCGCCAGTGGAAAGCCTGGGTTTGAGGTCGGCGGATTCGCAGCGAATGGATACGGCGACCTTAGCCCTGGCAAATTCAGTTTGTCAGCGGCCCTGGCTGTTGAATTCATCGCCACTTTTTTCTTTCTGTTCATCATCATGCGAGTGACATCACCCAGTGCCGTACATGGCTTCGCACCACTGGCAATTGGTCTGACCTTAACGCTCATCCATCTGATATCCATACCGGTTACCAATACCTCGGTCAATCCTGCTCGCAGCACTGGACCTGCGCTTTTTGCCGGAGCTGCATACATGAGCCAACTCTGGTTGTTCTGGCTGGCTCCGATAGCTGGCGCAATCATGGGCGCGCTGTTCGCCAAAAAGTTTGACACTCGTGCGACAGCACAGCCCTAGAGATCGGCACCTGGAGTGCCCAACGTTTTCAACGGGGGCACTCTTCTGAGACATGTCTTAAAAAAAATATAAAAATTGCCAACCTTAACCAAGCAGGGCAAAACCAATGTCTCTCGCCTCTAAACAAAACGGAATGCTCCATGAACGACCGTGTACTTATCGCCGATGATCATCCTGCAGTCCGCATGTCGGTTCGATTGATCCTGGAGGAAAAAGGTTATGAAGTTGTCGGGGAAGCCGGCGATGGGGTCAAAGCCCTGACGCTCACTCAAGATCTCCTTCCTGACGTTATTATTCTGGACATCGGTCTGCCCAGGATAGATGGATTGACCGTTATCAGTCGCCTCAAGTCCTTTGACGCACGCGTTAAAATAATTGTACTGACCGGCCAGGAATCAGAGCATATCGCTTTGCGCTGCATGCAAATCGGCGCTGACGCCTTTGTCAGCAAGCATCAAGAACTTTGCGACTTAATCAATGCTTTAAGAGCAGTGAAGCGTGGCTACAGTTACTCGCCCGATCACGCCTGCACTCTCATTCGTCGCCATGATGATCCTGATCAGGAAGAGGAACTTCTGCAGTCACTGACGGCTCGCGAGCTAATGGTCTTGCAACAACTGGCACGCGGCATAAGCAATAAAACGATCGCCGAACGCATGTCCCTAAGTAGCAAAACTGTCAGCACCTATAAAACGCGGCTATTGCTTAAATTAAATGCAAGCACGTTGCTAGATCTGTATGACCTGGCAAAGCGAAACGGGCTCACTGACCGCTAACACGTTAAAACCGGACAAATCTTAAAGCCACTGTTCGTCGCTGTAAGCACCATAGGGCTCCTCCTCACCACTATCAGTAAATTGCCATGTCACTAAATAGCGCGCTTCTTTGCCTTGCGATGAATATTTATCATGAGTCGCGCGGCGAGCCTCACTCAGGCCAGGTCGCCGTTGCGATGGTGACAATGAATCGCGCCAATTGGGACAACGCGAAAGTTTGCGAGGTCGTGTACAAACGGCGGCAGTTTTCCTGGACGCAAAAGAGCAGAAAGCTACCGCAAGAACCTCTCGCCTGGAACAGAGCACAAAGAATTGCCAATGAGGTTCTAGGCGGCGAAGTGGAAGACATCACGGATGGCGCAACGCATTTTCACGCCCATGGGGTCAAACCGGTCTGGAGACTCAACATCCTGAAGACCGTCCGGATAGGCGAGCATATCTTTTATAGAGAAGTCAGACCGCCAGCGTTCTGAAGCGCCTTCACAAATCCCTGAGATCCAGATGCAATTTGAACAATTCAGTATCTGTGCGCACATTGAGCTTGCGCAAGGCAGCCTGCTTCTGGCCGCTGATCGTTTTGCGACTGCGCATGAATTTCAGCGCGATTTGAGACACTGACAATCCTTCAAGACAGCAACGCAACACTTCTCGCTCTTTCGGCGAAAGTGCCGGGTAATCGACCAATGCGTCGCCCCCCGCAACAGAAGCGCCATCAGTGGTTCCTAGAACTTGAACTGCGGGGGTGGTATCGAGATCAGCCGCCATTTCAGGAGACAGATACAAGCGATCCAGCGCCACCATTCGAATAGCCCGCACCAACTCTTCGGTTTGCTGGGACTTTCCAAAAAAACCGTTGGCACCAGCCCGAATCGCCATGTTGACCGTGGCCGGCCTTTCAAGCGAAGAGAAAATCAAGATACGCATTTCAGGGTAATGACTGCGTAGAAGCTGAATCAATCTCAGACCGTCAAGCTCTCCGTCACTCAGTTGATAGTCCAGAATCAAAAGGTCGGCTGATTCAGTGCGCAAAGCCTCCTGCAGTTCAGCACTGCTGGAATGAACCCCGACAATTTTAAAATCCGACTCAGTCGACAAGCGGATTTTCAGCCCTTCCCGAATCAAAGCGTGATCATCAAGCAGTGCGATCCGCAAAGGTGAAACCACCGACCATTTCATTATTCTGAATACTCCATGAGGCCGAAAATACGCTCGGAAATTTCCTACATATTTTTTATAAATGCACCTTAGCCTAAGTGTTAGCTGAAAGAAAATTTAAGAATTTATGGCTATCCCTGTCATCAATTAAGGCAATTGGAAGCATTAGGGTCGCTTTGCTGCGGCTGAATAACCGCTGGTTTGCCTACCTCCGATCCCCGCGATTTTGGGACAAGTCTCGTTCACGCATGTCCGCTCGGTTGTCAGAATTATCCTAATCGCTCAGGAACACCCCACTGGACAGATACCGCATCAGTTGTGGGATTTCCTTACTCAAATACGCCGACACAGCTCGCCACAAGCGGGCCCAGCCCAGGACTATCTGATGGCTACTCAAAGCGCGCCCGCTGATTCAGACGTGGACGTCCAGGCTATGCCTGCGCCTCAAACACACATCCAGGACACGCTGATGCAAAGCGTGTCCTGGATCTGCGACCACTACAATTTGGGGCGTTCCCCCCAGGCTTTGGCGGCAGGGCTGCCTAAAGTAGGCTTGTTGACGCCTTCCCTGGCCATGCAGAGCCTGGCCAATGCCGGGCTCACAGCAGGGATGGTCGAACGCTCTATCCGCATACTGCCCAAACAGTTGATGCCCATCATTCTTTTGCGCAAGGACAAGGGTGGCTGCATTTTGCAGGGTTATCGTCCCGATCCAGGCAGTGAGGAAAAGCGCGCGTGCCTCTATCAACTGGTGTTGCCGGAAATCAGCCCTGATCCCGTAGAAGTTGATCAGAAGGTCATGGATGACCTCTATGCCGGTTTTGCGATTCTGATGAAACCCAAGGCAAAGGTCGATTCGCGCGCGGGCGATGAAACCCCGCACGGCTCAGGTCACTGGTTGCTCACGACGTTGTGGCGCTACCGGCGTTACTACCGCAGCGCCGCCATCGGTGCTGTGCTGATCAACATTCTGGCCTTGGCCAGCATCTTTTTCACCATGAACGTATATGACCGGGTTGTCCCCAACCAGGCGTTTGTCACGCTTTGGTCGCTGGCGATCGGGGTGGTGATCGCGATGGTATTTGAAGCAATTGCCCGCTATGTGCGTGCGCACTTACTGGACGTGGCGGGAAAGAAAGCTGATCTGGTGTTGGGCACCCTGTTGTTCAGGCAGGCTCTTTCAATTCAGATGGAACACAAACCCGCTTCATCCGGTTCATTCGCCAACCAACTGCGCGAGTTTGAATCGGTGCGCGATTTCGCGACCTCAGCCACGCTCGCCACCATTTCCGACTTGCCGTTTGTTTTGTTGTTCGTCGGGGTGATTTTTGCCGTCGGTGGTCCGCTGGGCTGGGTTCCACTCCTGCTGATCCCCTTGATTCTGATCATCAGCGTGGTGATTCAATGGCCGCTGGCACGCACCATGAAAGAAAACCTGCGTGAGTCATCGCTCAAGCAAGGCGTGTTGATCGAGTCCATCGAGGGCCTGGAAACACTGAAAGCGGTGGGTGGCGAGGCCTATATGCAACGTCGCTGGGAAGCCTTCAGTGCGCTGGCAGCCAGCACCTCGATGAAGTCACGGGAACTGTCGAGCATGGCTTCCGGATCCGTAGCGTTCTTCCAGCAGATCCAGACGGTGGCGCTGATTGTCATCGGCGTTTATTTGATCGACGCTGGCGATCTGACCATGGGTGCGCTGATCGCTACGGTCATGCTCGCGGGTCGTGCCACAGCGCCGCTCAGCCAGGTAGTTGGACTGGCGTTGCGTTTTCAACAAGCGAAAGCGGCACTGGGTTCACTGAACAACCTGATGGAAATGCCAGTCGATCGCGACGTCACACGCGAGTACCTGCCCAAGCCTACGCTGAGCGGCCAGATCACTCTGAAGGCGGTGGATTTCGCCTACCCGGCCCCGCCCATGCAACCCAATCCCCCCGTGCTTCAAGGCATTAGCCTGGTCATAAAACCCGGAGAGAGAGTCGCGATTCTCGGGCGGATCGGCAGCGGAAAATCCACGCTGTTGCGAGTCATGGCTCGTTTGTATTTGCCTGTAAAAGGACAAATGTTTACCGACGGACTGGACGTGAATCAGATCGACCCGGCGGACTGGCGCCAAGCAGTCGGATACGTCGGTCAGGATGCCCGGCTGTTTTACGGCTCACTACGTGAAAACGTCATGATGGGGCGGCCGGAAGCCACGGCAGAAGAGTTTCTGCGCGTGCTGCGCCTGACCGGACTTGACCATGTTGCAGGCCGTCATCCCAAAGGGATCAATCTGCCGATCGGTGAGATGGGCGAGGGTCTGTCGGGCGGCCAGCGTCAGTTGGTTTCGCTCGCACGCAGCCTGCTGGCCCGGCCGAACCTGTTGTTGCTGGACGAACCGACCAGCGCCATGGACGGACAGACCGAGACGCAGTTTCTGGAGCATCTCAAGCGCGCGACCGAAGGCCAAACCCTGGTCGTCGTCACGCACCGGCCTTCACTGCTGTCGCTGGTCGACCGGATCGTGATTGTCGATGACGGCAAGGTCACCGCTGACGGCCCCAAGGACACCATTCTCGCGGCCCTCAGCGCTAACGCTGCCAAGGAGACGGAAAAAGCCAATCCGAAGGCCCCAGGCAATCCCGCAGCCAACAGCAAGATCGGGCCACCGCGCCCGGTGCCACCGACGCGTAGCTACAAAACCCAATCTACAGAAGGGAGTCTGGCCCCCCAGTCTGAGCCACTTCCATCCCCGGTAACTCCTGCGGTGACTTCGTAATGTTCAAGAAATTATTTAGTCGAGGCGATAGCGCATCCCCGCTGCAGCCCGGTGACGCTGCCTTCATGAACGATGTGCAGGAATCACTGCTGGCGCAGACCACGCCCGGCTCACGTTTGGTGCTTCAGCTGATTGCCGCGGTTTTGATAGGTGGATTGATGTGGGCTTATTTCGCCGTCGTTGAGGAAATCACTCTTGGTGAAGCAAAGATTATTTCCAAGAGCCGCGAACAGGTCATTCAAAGTCTCGAGGGCGGCATCCTCGCCGAGATGAATGTTCGCGAAGGTGACATCGTCGAGAAAGGCCAGACGCTACTCAAGATTGACCCGACCCGTGCCCAGGCCAGCTACCGTGAAACCTTGTCCAAGGTGATTGGCCTCAAGGCCAGCATCACCCGTCTGCGTGCCGAGGCGTATCAGCAGCCGTTGGTGTTTGACGAGATGGTCATGACAGACCCGGCAGTGGTTCATCAAGAGCAGCAAGCTTACAAGGCTCGTAAAAACGCCCTGGATGAAAGTATCAGCAGTCTGCAGCGCAGCTACGCCCTTTCGACCCGGGAAATTCAGTTGGCTGAACCCCTGGCTGCCAAAGGATTGATGTCCGAAGTTGAAATCCTGCGCATGCGTCGTTCAGCCAACGAAATCAAATCGCAGATCGTCGAACGCATTAACCGCTATCAGGCCGAGGCCAACTCGGAGCTGGCTAAGTTTGAGCTTGAGCTTTCTCAGACCAGCGAGAACCTGGTCGGTCGCGCCGACGTGGTTGATCGCACGACGATCAATGCGCCGGTCAAGGGCACCGTGAAGAACGTACGGGTCAACACTCGCGGCGGGGTCATACAACCCGGTGAACCGATCCTCGAAATCGTACCGCTGGAGGATCAGTTGCTGGTCGAAGGCAAAATCCGACCTGCTGACGTTGCCTTTCTTCGGCCGGGGCTGCCTGCGACGGTGAAAATCACCGCTTATGACTATGCCATTTACGGCGGACTGAAAGGCACTGTCGAGTTGATCAGCCCTGACACGCTCAAAGACGATCAGAAAGCGGCTGCCGGACGCCCTGACGATACCTACTATCGCGTCACTGTTCTGACCGACAGCAGCACGCTGGAAGCGGGCGGTCAGTCATTGCCGATCATCCCCGGCATGGTGGCATCCATCGAGGTGCGCACAGGCGAAAAAACCATTCTCGATTACCTGCTTAAACCTGTGCTCAAGGCACGGGAAGCGTTTCGGGAGCGATAAAGTGAAATCCACATTGACCTCGCATTTTCCGCTAACGCCTGCCGCCTGGCTGGTCTCGATCTGCCTGTTGAGTGGTGTTTCCATTCAAGCGACGCTGGCTGATGATCTGCCAACCTTCTCCGCTCAACCGCGTCCCGAGGAATCGGTTAAACCCGCACCTGCGCCTGTGCGCAGAACCTTATCGAATCAGGACAGTGCGCTGGTGTCTTTCGCCCCCGCAGCGGCGCCGGTTGCTCAAGTTCGTTCCGCGACAGCAGGTTCTGTCACCGCAACCGCTAAAACGGCAGCAGTTGCAATGCAAACGAAGGACAGCGGCCTGGCCACGTTCACCGCGTCGTCTCAACGTCCGGTGAGCGCGGCAGTCGACACTTCACAAGCCTCCAGGCCGAGTGCAACTGCCATCAGCCGCAAAAAAGAACAACTGCTTTCGTTTTCATCTGTCACCGCGACGCCGACGGTCGCGACCACTGCGCCGGCTCGGCCCGTCAATGAAACGCCAGCGCGCCCGACACCTGCGGCCAAGACCAACGGCCAAAATCCGCTCATCGAGCAAACCCATAGCGTTTCGGCACTGGCGCTGGCGGCTTTACCTCCGCGCATGGCTGCCCGCCGCGGCGCCGGTAATACCGTGCTCGGCCCTTCCGAAGCAGAATTGCGCGAAGTGTTTAACCGTGCGGTAGAAACGGCGATTGATCGCGCCCCGACGATCTTCCGCGCCAAAGCGGAACAGGAAGCCGCCATCGCCGATGTCGACGAAGCCAAAGGCCAACGCTGGCCGCAAGTAGATGTCGGCACGCAGACCTCACCGATCAAATTCGGAAAAGGCTCGGATGAAGAATCCGGCAGTGGCGGGATCAACCTCGCGGTGACCACTCCCCTTTACGATTGGGGACGCATCCGCAATTCGATCGATAGCCGGAAACGCTTGTCTGTTGCGGCAAACGAAAGCCTGGAAGCGGAAAAAGAAACCACTGGCTATGAGGTCGTCACCACACTCGTCGAACTCGGCAAGCAACGCATCATTGTCGACCTGAGCCAGCAATTTGCCGACCGCATGGATGATCTGGTGAAGATGCTCGCGGGCATTGTTGCCGTCGACAAGGGCCGTTACAGCGAACTCACACAAGCCAAGGCGCGACTGCTTCAAGCCCAGGCATTGCGCGATGCCGCCGACGCCAAAGCACGAGACGCCGAAATCACACTGCGCAAACTGGTGGGCGATCGTCCGATACCTATACCGCGTACCAAAGAGTGGAACCTACGCCTGGCCAATCTCGATCAGTTGCTTGAAGACGCCAAATCCCATCCAACCATTCGGCAGGCGACGGCCGAAGCGGAATCGGCCGACCTGCAAGCCAAAGCCGTCAGGGCCGGCGGGCTCCCACAATTGAACTGGGTGGTAAGTAAATCCACCGCAGAAGACTCGATCGGTCGCGAACAGCCTTGGCAAACCAATTTAACCATGACGTGGGGCGCTTTTCGCGGTGGCTCGACCCGAGCGGCCGAGCGTGCTGCATTGCAGAGAGCCGATGCCAGCCGCTATCAGACCGACCAGCAGCGCAGGGATCTGGAGTTCCGCATCCGCACCGCAGATAACGATGCGCGCACGCAATTGGAGCGAGCCGAGCTGTACCGCGATCTTGCCGTGGAATCTGGCCAGATCCGCGAGGACTTCTACCTGCAATGGCACCACTTGGGCAAGCGCACGCTTCTGGATGTACTCAGCGCAGAGAACGAGCACTACGGCAATCAGGTCAGCGAAATAACCAATCGCTTCGACGGCTATCAGGCGATACTGCGCCAGTACGCTAGCGCAGGCACACTCGCCCGCTGGCTTCGCGACGGCCAGTGATCACGGCGATCCGGGCATATTTCAATGCCCCGCCCCTTCGGCGTATGCTCGACACAGCTAAGGTGTCAAGCAATGCAAGCCTTCATGACCGGCGTCTCTGTACGAACACCTGATGCTCCGATGCCCGCAGCCTCCAAATGGATTTTGAACGCCTTGAAAATTCCTTTTTTGTCCTTTGCCTGGCCGTGGGGGCTGATGACGCTGCTGCTGTCGACGACTCTGCAAGCTCAGACGCCCGAGCCCGTTGACTTGCTGGTGACCGGCCCCATCATCGCCCCACACGTCACTTTCGATACGCAAACACGCAGCTGGCTCGACACCCGGCCAGACATCAAAGTGGCACTTTGGAGGGGTGCAACGCCTCCCCTCGACATGGGCTTCGAGCAAAGCAAATTCGAAGGTGTCGCAGCGGAATACCTTGAAGTGATACGCCAGGCAACAGGCCTGCATCTGAGCATTGAGCGTTATCCGACACGCGCCGAAGCCAGGCAGGCGGTTAAAGACGGTCAAGCCGACATGCTCGCAGTGCACGACGTGACCGAAGGCCAGGAAGGTGCGATCACCCAATCACGCCCCTATCTGCTCAATCACAAAGTCATCGTGCGCAGGATTGGCGAAAACCGACAGCCATCGCCCGATTTGCAAGGTCAGCGCCTGGGTTATGTGGGCGACGATTCGGTTGCCGCCGCGTTGCAGCGGCAATACCCCAAGGCCACCCTGATTCAGCATGTCAATCATCTGAACGGCATGGCCTCGTTAGTCTATGACCAGGCCGACGCATTCTGGATCGATGGCATCACCGCCGAGTTCCTGATCCGATTGCTCTACAGCAATGATCTGTACATAGCGGGCGACGCCATCGACACCTCAGCCGATATCAACTTTGCCGTTAGCGATCGTCGTCCGCAATTACTGGCAGCGATTAATCAGACGCTGGACGCCATCCCGATTGATGACATGAAACGCATCACCACGCGCTGGGGATTAAGCAATAATTTTGTGGTGGATCAACCTCCGCTGAATCTCAATGCAGCAGAGCGTCAATGGCTCGCGGCCCATCCAACAATCAAAGTACTGGTCGCAGGATCCTATGCGCCACTGACGTTTTTTGATGAGCACGACCAGTTGCAGGGGCTGAGCGTAGATATTCTGAAAATCATCAAGCAAAGAACCGGTCTCACGCTGGAAATCATCCCCGGCACCGGCGTACAAGACATGCTTGATCAATTGAAAAATAATAAAGCAGATGTCATCGCGGCATTGAGCGTAGGGGATTTGCGCCTTAGCCCTGAGCAGTACACCCGCCCCTACCTGATCAGTCCCTTCGTGGTCGTGACCCGACGCTCGCAGACCGACATCCACAGTCCCGCGCAACTCGAGGGTCAGCGCCTGGCAGTTCCCGCCGGTAATCCGTTGATGACATGGTTGAGCCGTGAGCACCCGCACATCGACCAGGTACCGGTATCGAATGCGACTCGCGGGATTGAGATGGTCTCAGAGGGCGGTGCCGAGGGCGCCCTGCATACGCAGTTCGGTGCCGACTATTTCATCAAACATCATTTTCAGCATGACTTGCATATCGCGGCAGTGATCGGCCAGATACCTGCGCGTATTTCCATGGCAGTAGGGCCGTCCAATCTGATCCTCAGGGATATCATCAACAAGGTTTTGATCGACATTCCTCCAGAAGAGCTCAAGACCCTCAGCGATCGCTGGCGCAACCACGCAGCGCCGGCAGTCGCCAATTCCTGGAGCACGTACAAGGACGACGTGTACACCGTGATCTTTGTCGCCACGGGATTTGTCCTCGCGTTTCTGGTGTGGATCTATTATTTGCACCATCAAATCAAAAAGCGCCGCAAAGCCGAGCAAGCCCTCGGCGATCAACTGGAGTTCAGCAAGACCCTGATCGACGGGTCGCCTATTGCGCTCTATGTTCGCGACAGACAGGGACGCCTTGCTCACTGCAACCGCGCCTACCTGAATTTTTTGCAAACCACTCGTGAAGATGTGATTGGCAAAACCCTTTTGGACACTGCCTCTCTTTCCACGCATATGCGTGAGCGTTACCACCGTCTGTACCAGGAAACTCAAGACAGTGGTCAGCCAACCTACGCTGACCTCGAGATCGAGGTGAAGGGTAGCCCCCGTCGCATCTACCATTGGACATTGCCCTTCCAGAGTGGCGCTGGCGCGTTTTCCGGGGTAATCGGCGGCTGGCTGGACATCAGCGAACGCGAGCAACTGGTCGAGCAACTGCGCCTGGCCAAACAAATGGCCGATGAAGCCAACGCCTCCAAATCCACCTTTCTGGCCAGTATGAGTCATGAAATACGCACCCCCATCAGTGCGCTGATTGGTCTGATCGAGATGCTGCGTGTGCGTGGCGGCAGCGCAGAGCAGATCGAGGAAAACCTCACGGTGGCGCACGAGTCTGCGCAATCGCTGCTATCGCTGATTGGTGACATTCTTGATCTGTCGAAGATCGAAGCCGGGGCAATGGTGGCGATGCCACGACCCACTCGACTCACTGCCGTCGTTGAATCGATCTACAAGCTTTTCGAAGTTAACGCGAAAAACAAAAATCTGAAGTTCGACCTGGTTGTCGATATCGCCGACCCTCACGTCATGATCGACGCGCTGATGCTTAATCAGATCGTCGCGAACCTGGTCAGCAATGCGATCAAATTCACCGACCATGGCTTCGTGGAACTGTCGTTGAAGCAGACTTCCAGTGACCCGCAAACGGGCGAAGGCCGGTTTGTCATCCAGGTACGTGATTCGGGTAGTGGTCTCAATGAACTGCAGAAAAAAGCGGTTTTTGAACCCTTTATTCAAGTGGCTCGAAAGGTCAGCACTGCTCGTAGCACGGGATTGGGCTTGAGTATTTGCACGCGTCTGGCGGTATTACTCGATGCCCGCCTGAGCGTCGAAAGCAAGCCTGGTGAAGGCTCGTGTTTCAGCCTGATGTTCGCCGCTCAAGCGACCCCTTCAGATGAACTCACGGTATCGAGCCCGATCGCCGCCCCTTCAAATTACCGCCTGAAGATTCTGGTGGTCGAAGACCACGCTGCCAATCGTTTATTGCTCTGCCAACAACTCGAATACCTGGGACACCAAGCGGTGCCCGCCGACGACGGGGAAGCGGCACTTGCGATGTGGGAGCAGGAAAACCCGCCGTTCGATTTGACCATCACCGACTGCAACATGCCGCACATGGACGGGTTTGAGATGACCCGCAGAATGCGCAGCAGCGAACAATCACGCGCACTCGGTGCGCATCCCATCTTCGGTCTGACAGCGACGGCACAAACGGAGGCCGTCGACGACTGCATGGAGGCCGGCATGACTCAGTGCCTGTTCAAACCTATCGGCATTGAGCAACTGACGGAGCACGTCGGCGCAGTCTCGGCCCAGATCGAACGTCGCGCTATGGCCGCCAGCACCAGCGGCGGAGAGCTGCAAAAACTCCGGGTTTTGTGCCCCGATGCGTACGCTCCGCTGGTCGATGAACTGCTGCGAACCAATCGCGAAGACGGCGCCCGGCTTGAGCAATGTGTACTTGATCAGGATCTGCAAAAAATCCGCAGCCTCGCGCACAAGATCAAAGGCGGGGCGCATCTCGCCGATGCCGTTGAGTTGATTGAGGCATGCGCGCAGCTGGACGCGTGCGCCGCTCGAGGTGACGCGGCGGCGTGCGGTCAGCAAGTCAACATTCTCTTGGCCTGTATGCATTCACTGGAAGTAGACCTGTTGAAGGATCGTTGACTCTGCTCGCACGAGCGCTAAATGCAGGCAAAAAAAACCGTCGACCTGGGGCTCAGATTCGACGGTTAAAGGCAAGAAGCAGAACTTCTCGCAGAGGGAGCGACTTGCTACAGGCGAATGCCGCTGAGTTCCACACGCAATGTCACGCGACGGTTGGGTGCGTAACAGCTGATTTGCTCGATCCGGGGGCCGTAGCAGGTATGAATGACCGGATCACGACTGGCTGAGCTGTGGGCCGTGAGGATTGACTCGGCGATACCACCGTCGATCAACATCTGGACGACCGTCTTTGCACGTTGCTCACCCAGCAGTTGATTGTCTGCCTCGGTGCCGAACGCATCTGTATGGCCAGTGACTTGAATATGTTTGATCTGCGCATCGTCGTTGTGCAATTCATTGAGCATGTCGAAGACAGCCTGGCGGCCTGCTACCGATAGATCTTCATACCCTGACTTGCCGGAAGGAAACAGCACGTCGCTGGCCAAGGTGTAATGCTTGAAGCGTGCATCGTCCTTCAGGTACTCGTAATACCGACACGCTTCGACGCTGGAAGCACGCGACAGCACATGAACTTGCGACCGGGTTTGGCCCAGCTCTCGTTCCGCCTCTTCACGCTTGACCGGTGCCGGAAAAGTGTTGCCGTCCTCACGCACCCGCAGGTAATAGGTTTGACCGCCTTCAAGATTGGCCTGATAAAGGTCGCTGCTCTTGCCAAAATAGGTCGGCGCATCATTCAGGTAAGCGCCCAGAGTGTGGCTACCCGGTGCCATGCAGAAGCTGGTGAACCCACCAGGCAACAGGCCAGTGTGAAACTGGCGATCGACATAGACGTGCGCCGCGCCCTTTCGCTGGACGTCTTCCTTGTTGCGGTAATACACCACTTGCACTTGATCGACTGCCACGGGCGGTAATCCCATGTAGGACGCATAGAACACCCGACCGGGTACTGTGCCGTCCTTGGGCTCCTGTGCGATGGAGGGATGCGCGCCCAACAATGTGGCGCCAAACAGCACAACGGCTCGGGTCATGTTCAATTCATAAGTCATCTTCGTTCCACTACCCGCGCCCAAGCTTTGTGCGCTGAAATTCAAGTCGTTCAATGCGTGCAAGTGCCAATCACATTGCTATGGAGACCATTATCCGAGCACGCCGGGAAGATCCATATAAGACCCGTCTCAGAAATCTTTCCTTGGTTTTATCGGCTTTTTCACAGACAAAAAAAACCCGACGTAACCAGGACGTCGGGTCGGAGCAATGACAGGAGATCAAGCCTCCCAAAGGCTGTCTATGAACGATTATTGCTGAGTGTTGACCCGCACCACCACGCGACGATCAGTGGCGTAACAAGCAATCTGCGCGGAACGGGAACCGTCGCAACCACTGCTGATCGGCTGGTCGGCACCGGCACTGTTAGCCGTGATGCTGCCGGAGGCCAGACCACCATCGACCAGCAGACGACGCACGGTTTGTGCACGCTTGAGGCCTAACGCGTAGTTGGACGATGCCGAACCGATCGGGTCGGTGTGACCGACAACTTCAATGCTGCTGAGGTTGGCGTTTTCACGTTTGAGCTGGGCGATCAGATCACCGATGGCATCACGTCCTCTGGCGGTGATATCGCGAGTGCCGGATTTGCCAAAAGCAAACAGCACGTCACCCGACAAGGCGTATTCCTTGAACTGCACCTGCTCCATTGGCAAGTAGTCACACGCCAACACGGTCGATGCGCGAGACAAAGCCTGAACCTGCCGGTGTGTGCCTTGCAACTCACGTTCAGCCTCGGCACGCGTCACTGCTTGCGGGGCACCGTAACCGTCTTCGCGAACCCGCAAGAAGTAGGTCTTGCCGCCGTCCAGTTCAGCCGAGAACACATCGGTGCTTTTACCTTTGTATTGCGGGGCATCATTGACGTAAGCGCCCAGGCTGTGTTGACCGGGCGCTACGCAAAAGGCACTGAAACCGCCCGGCAGCAGCGCGGCATGGAACTCACGGTCAACGTAAACGTTGGCCGCGCCCTGACGGGAGCCCAAACCGTTGGGGCGGTAGTAAACAACCTGCACCTGGCGATCAGGTACCGGGGCCACCTGGCTGTAGGCATTGCCGAAAATCTTGCCGGAAACACTCCCCGGCTTGAACGCCTCGTCGGCCGTAGCGATCTGTGCGCTGGCCAGTGCCGCACCCAGCAGCGCGACGTTAAGAATGGTCATACGTTTAAACATGATGATGACTCCACCGCGAACACCGATCGGTGCCCGCAGTTGATTGAATTTGAGAAAGGCTTGACCACCAAGGGCAACCGCAAGCTCTGCGCAGGTATCACCTGCGCAGAGCGATTGCGCTTAAACCAGATTGGTGGTGACCCCGTCCTGAACCAGCAGTTGGGCATCGAGGCTGGAATGTTGGAAGACGTTGTAGACAATGCCTTCCACCGTAACCGTACCTTGACCGGCCCAATCACCCGGATCGGTGCCGTCGGCCAGCAAGTCGTCGAGGTTGACGACATCGCCGGCGTTGCCTTTGATCAACATCTGGACGGTCTCATCCGTGCTGAAGAGTGAGCTTTCACCCAGTTCCAGAACATCACCCAGGGACAGGTTCAGTGTGTTGTTGCCGGTGCCGGTTATGTCGATGATTTCAATCGACTCCAGTTTGCCGGTGATCCCCCCCAGATCAAGAGTCTGGCCGGCCCCCGTCAAGGTCAGAGTATCGATGCCTACACCGCCATTGATACCCGCTTCCGCGCTGTCAAAATAAGATGTATCTAATAATGAAAATATATTGTTTGCATCAGATCCATGATACGACCCACCAGTACTTCCTATAATTTGATTGGCATCCTCAATTGGGGATGAAAGGCTACTACTCCAAGCAACGTTATCAATTCTAATTCCGCCATCCGCCTCAGGCCCAACAACAACTTGAATTGAGGCAACTGGCACTCCACCGGTCGCGTCGTATTCAACCGACGTAAACCCCGCGCCATTAATTGCCACTGGCTGACTGTTTAGAACATTACCTTCAGCATCTAAAAAGTTAACCATTGTTCCGGTGGCGTGTACGTGACCAACATCTAGCGAGACCACGCTAGAGTTCCCTTGCAAGGTTATATTAACAACCGAACTGGGACCTCCTACAATATCATTTGTGGGACCAACAGAGACCGCACCGGCAACCGACACGCCGGATGTAGTAGGATCCCATGAATCAAAGTCCTCAATTCCACCAGCATATTGACCAGCAATGTAGTCAGACCTATTCCCATTACTGTCCACTATTGCCGCTCCCAACACCCCCCCGAATGTTAATAGAGCTAAGATTTCAGCTGGTATGGTGACGTTAGCTTGTCCAGCAATTATGTCAGCATCAGTCAGTTCATAGTCGAACCTGTAATTTCCGAGAACAATATTGACTTGATCGCCTGACTCGGCATTTCCCCCAGAAATATCTACAGTTACCTGGTCACCATCGCGCAGGACAGCGGTCGGGGCATCAGGGGCTTGGTCATCAAGTTCTACCGATTGGCTGGTAGTATTGCTATTCCCCGCCCCATCTATCACACGGGCCTGAATCTCCCAGTTACCCGTGTGAATGTTCTGATCAAGAAAATTCCAGTTTCCACCGACATCTACCACTGCATCGAGCCAGGTAACACCACCATCGGTGGAAATCTGCACTTTTTCGCCCGGTTCTAACGCAGCAGTCAACGACCCCTGAATCAAACGCCCGGCACTGCCATCGTTGGTGACAAAGTCACCGCTGTCGGCCCCGCTGTCCTTGCCCATGCTGTCGACGACTGCCGAGGCGATCGGTGCAGCGGTGTCAATAATGACGGTCCACGGCGCAGACGGTGCACTTTGATTACCCGCCGGATCCTGCGCGATGACGTCGAACTCGTTGGTCGAGCCATTGTTGAGTGGCGGGTTGGGTGTAAAGCTCCAGGTGCCGTCTGGCTGTACTGTTTGACGGCCGATTTCAATGCCGTTGTTTCGAATGATGATCACATCACCCGCCACACCGCTACCGCTCAGGGTCGGGGTCGTATCATCAGTGGTCGAACCATCAGCCACAGGCCCCTGAATGCTGCCTACATCGTCAGTGACTGCATCGATAGTCGGTGCGGCCGAAGCGGTGACATCGATTTCCAGATTGAAATCACTGGTCGGTGCACTTTCCCCTCCGCCGGGGGTAACAACCGTCGCACTGAACGCGTAGTTGCCTTCGCCCAACGCCGGGTTAACGGTGTACTCCCACTGCCCCAAGGCATTGACGGGTACGCCCGCTTGCAACAACACACCGTCAAGGTAGATGTTCACCGTAGAACCTGGTGTTGCTTGCCCACTCAGGGTCGGGGTGGTGTCATCTGTCACACCGCCGCTGGCCAGCGGGCCCTGGTTCGGGCCTACGTCATCGGTGACCTGGTCGATACTGATAACAACGGCACTGGTATCGACAATGAAGTCGATCGGCGCGCTTTCCGGGCTGCGGTTGCCGGCGGCATCCACGACGAAAGTGCTGAAGCTGTGCGGCCCATTGGCCAGGGGTGGTGCCGGGGTGAAGCTCCAGTTGCCTGCGCCATCCACCGGTACGCGACCGATCTCGACACCGTTGTCGAAGACAATCAGCGTGGTGTTCGGCTCTGCGGTACCGCTGAAGGTCGGCGTACTGTCATCGGTGGTATCGCCGCTGGTGATCGGCCCGGTAACCGCCCCGACGTTGTCCTCAAGCTGACTGGCATCAGCCGCTGCGGGGGCAGTGACATCGACGGTAATTGGGTAATCACCGGTCGGCGCGCTTTCGTTGCCGGCCGCATTGGTCGCTGTGGCGGACAGGTTATTCAGCCCCGGCAGCAGTGCCGGATTAGGGGTAATGCTCCAGTTGCCAAGTGCGTCCGCCACGATGGAACCCACCGCTACACCATTGGCGAACAGGGTAACGGTGGAGAACGGTTCAGCCGTACCGGATACTTGCGGCTCGGTATCGTTAGTGCTATCGCCGGGCATGATGTTGCCGACATTTTCGGCAACATCATCGAAGACGCCGGTGATACTCGGCGCCGGCGGAGTCCCCCCGGCAACCAGCTCAAAATCAAAACCGGTGGATGGATCGCTGATGTTACCGACAGCATCTTGCGCCGCGGCCGTCAGATCATGCGGGCCATTGAGCAGCGGCGGTACCGGGGTGTGGCTCCAGCGACCATCTGTGCCGACCGGTGCACGGCCAATCTCGACACCATTGTCATAAATGATGATGGTGCTGCCCGGCTCGCCACTGCCACTGATTTCCGGCTGCGCATCGTCCGTGATGTCACCCGGAGTGAGGTTGCCGGTGCTTGTGCCCTGGTCATCGAAAACGCTGTCGATCGTCGGAGCCAATGGAGCGGTGGTGTCAACAATGATGATGTAAGGGTCGGACGGTTCGCTCGCATTACCCGCCGGGTCCGTGACGATCACGGTGATCGGGTGTGGACCTTCTGCCAACGCAGGATCCGGGGTGAACTCCCAACGTCCGTCGTCACCGACGATCACTTCGCCGATGACCACGCCGTCGTCGATGATGGTGACTTTGTCGCCAGGTGTGAGACCACCGCCACCCACGGTCGGAGTGCCATCATCGGTGCTGCCACCGTTGCCGATGTCGCCGGTGATCGGGCCAACGTTGTCGATGGCTTCTTCGATACCGCCGGTACCAACGCCTGGTTTGCCGGGAGCAGTGGTATCAACAATGACGATATACGGATCGGACGGCTCGCTGGCGTTACCCGCCGGGTCGGTCACGATCACGGTGATCGGGTGCGGACCTTCTGCCAACGCAGGATCCGGGGTGAACTCCCAGCGACCGTCATCACCGACGATAACTTCACCGATGGCCACGCCGTCGTCGATGATGGTGACTTTGTCGCCCGGGGTGAGACCACCGCCACCGAAGGTCGGGGTACCGTCGTCAGTCACGCCGCCGTTGCCAATGTCGCCGATGATCGGCCCGACGTTGTCGATGGCTTCTTCGATACCGCCGGTACCTACGCCTGGCTTGCCGGGGGCAGTGGTATCAACAATGACGATATACGGATCGGACGGCTCGCTGGTGTTACCCGCCGGGTCGGTCACGATCACGGTGATCGGGTGCGGACCTTCTGCCAACGCAGGATCCGGGGTGAACTCCCAGCGACCGTCATCACCGACGATGACTTCACCGATGACCACGCCGTCGTCGATGATGGTGACTTTGTCGCCCGGGGTGAGACCACCGCCACCGAAGGTCGGGGTACCGTCGTCAGTCACGCCGCCGTCGCCAATGTCGCCGGTGATCGGGCCAACGTTGTCGATGGCTTCTTCAATGCCACCTGTTCCGATACCTGGTTTGACCGGTGCGATGGTATCGATAGTGACGATGTACGGATCAGACGGCAGGCCGACGTTACCGGCAGCGTCAATCGCCACGGTGGTAAAGCTGTACTGCCCGTCTACCAGGGCTGGTGAGGGTGTAAATGACCAGGTGCCATCCGGATTGACGGTGGTTTCGCCGATTTTGACACCATTGGCGAAAACATCGAGCCGGGCACCCGCTTCACCGGTACCGCTAAGGGTCGGGGTATTGTCATCGGTGAAACCGTTTGGCGAGATCACACCTTGCTGATCACCCACGTCATCGCTGATCGAGTTGATCACGGACTTGCCCGGTGCGGTGATGTCGATGATGAAATCGAATTCGTCGGAGGGCTTGCTGATGTTGCCGTCCTTGTCCTTCTCCTCAACGACAATCGAATGTTCGCCGCCTGGCAGCGGAGTTGGCGGAGTGTACGTCACTTGCCGTCATCGCCGACGATGACTTCGCCGATCGGCTTGCCGTTGTCCGAGATGATGATGGTATTGCCCGGCGTCCCGGTACCGCCGAAGGTCGGAGTGGTGTCGTCGGTTGAGCCGCCCTTGTCAATTGGCCCCTGAATGTCACCGACATTATCAGTGGCGCCACCCAGACCCGGGGTCGGAGGAACGACCACCACGCCACCGCCATCGTGGTTTTTGTCATCGTCACGGGTCAGTGCGTAACCGGCCCCTAACAGGCCAAGAGCACCCAGCCCGAGCAAGGCCGGCCAGAACCAGCCGATGCCATTGCCGGCGACCAGGCCGTTGCCAAAACCGACCAGTTCGTCGGCACCCAGCACCTGAGGTGAGGACGCGCCGTCATGCAGAAAGGCTGCTGCCCGATCCTGATCGCCATCAGACGAGATGTACTCGTAATAGGCGCCATCTTCGGCCACACCGACCAACTGACCCTGGCTTTCGAAGAAGCCTTCGATGATCAGTTGCGGTTGATCCGGGCTGGTGCCTTCGGTGGCCACATGCAAGTCGTTGCCGACGCGCTTGATGGTAATGTTTTCCGGAGCGACTGGTTTATCACCGCCCTCGGCAAGAATGTATTTGCCGTTCTGCACGGCCTTGATACGTACCGGTTGACCTTGCTGGGTGGCGCGAAGCTCCACCGACTCGGTAATGGTTTTGCCGTCCACAACGGCGACGTTCACTGCGTTTGTGTTCACTTGAGGCCTTCATTCGTCAGGTTGGTCACCGCGCCGGTCATCCGGCACGTCCTAATCATCCAGGCACTGCTCATTGAAAAGCCGATACCTCGGGATAGGTTGAATGTTGACGTTCGCCTTCAAGTGTCGATATGAGACCTGTCTCAAACGCAGGATTAGTCCTACAACCGATCTCCCGTTTTATAGGGGTCTCAAGCACGCCTCCCTCGTCAGCGTGCTTCAACTTTCCTTAAAAAAATTGAGACAAGTCCTACATTGGACGCCTACCGCCTGAGAGGAATCTAGAAAAGCAGAAATGACATCGAGCGTGCCGCACCGACGACGAACATGACCCCAAGACATGTCCGCTATTTGTGCTTCAGCTCAGGATGTAGTCCCGTCGGCGGAACACGCCCCAGGACCTTGTCTGCTCCTTCTTAAACCCCAGGAGCCTCGATAGATGGCGACGTCTCGATCAAGCTTTTTTACGCCCCCCCACTCGTTGTGCATTTTGACCCTGAGTGCGCTTTCCTTTTCCGTCCACGCAGGCAATCTGACCCGCGACAACGGCGCAGCGGTGGGTGATAACCAGAACTCCCAAACCGCCGGCGCCCATGGCCCGGTGTTACTGCAAGATATGCAGTTGATCCAGAAGCTCCAGCGCTTCGATCGTGAGCGCATTCCAGAACGTGTCGTGCATGCACGCGGTACCGGCGCTCACGGCACGTTCACCACCACCGATGGGCTCAGCGACTTGTCCATGGCCAAGGTTTTCAGCGCCGGTGAGGTGACGCCGGTATTCGTGCGTTTCTCCTCGGTGGTGCATGGCAACCACTCGCCAGAAACCCTGCGTGACCCACGCGGATTCGCCACAAAGTTCTATACCGCTGACGGTAACTGGGATTTGGTGGGTAACAACTTTCCAACCTTTTTCATCCGTGACGCCATCAAGTTTCCGGACATGGTTCATGCCTTCAAACCGGATCCACGCACAAACCTGGATGATGATTCACGCCGCTTCGACTTCTTCTCCCACGTGCCCGAAGCTACCCGCACGTTAACCGAGCTCTATTCCAATTCAGGCATACCCGCCAGCTACCGGGAAATGAATGGCAACGGCGTACACGCCTACAAACTGGTGAACGCCCAGAAGGATGTGCACTACGTAAAGTTTCACTGGAAGAGCCTGCAAGGGATAAAGAATTTCACCCCGGGAGAGGTCGCCAAAGTTCAGGGAAACGATTACAGCCACATGTCCAACGACCTGGTCAGCCATATCAGCAAAGGTGCTTTTCCCAAGTGGGATCTGTATGTGCAAGTACTCAAACCTGAAGAGCTGAAGAACTTCGATTTTGACCCGCTGGATGCCACCAAGGTATGGCCCGATGTGCCGCTGCGCAAAGTCGGTCAAATGGTATTGAATCGCAACCCGGCCAACGTCTTCCAGGAAACCGAACAAGTGGCCATGGCACCGTCCAACCTCGTGCCAGGGATCGAAGCTTCGGAAGACCGTTTGCTGCAAGGGCGGATGTTTTCCTACGCCGATGCGCAGATGTATCGCTTGGGCGCCAACAACATGCAACTGCCGGTCAACGCGCCGAAATTTTCGATCAACAATGGCAACCAGGATGGCGCACTGAACTCGGCCAACACGACGACTGGCGTCAACTATCAACCGAGTCGTCTGGTGCCGCGTGATGAAGTTGAAGCGGCTCGCTACAGCCAGTTGGCGCTCTCAGGCAACACCCAACAGGTAAAAATCCAGCGTGAGCAGAACTTCAAACAAGCAGGCGATCTGTATCGCTCGTTCAGCCGCAAGGATCGTGATGACCTGATCGCCTCACTGGGTGGTTCACTGAGCAGTGCCGACGATGTCAGCAAGCACATCGTCTTGTCCTTTCTGTACAAAGCCGACCCTGAGTACGGCACTGGCGTGACCAAAGTCGTAAAAGGCGATTTGGCACGTGTGCAGACAATGGCTGCGAAGCTGGTCGATTAATCGTTATTGGCCTACGTCACGTCGACGAAGTTCGTCGTGACCATGGCGCTCTCCAGGTATCCGTGCATGGCTTGGTACAAAACTGTTTTGATGATTCTGTTACCGCTGTACGCAATGCACTCTTCCATTTCCGAAGCCAGCCACTTCAGCGATCCGGAGGAAGTAGCGATGGAACTGAAGAATCATTTTTTCAACGCCGCTCGCGAAGGCGACATGGAAGTACTCGAACTTTTTATCGAGTCCAGATACGACCTGGATACTCAGGACACCAAGGGCTATAGCGCCCTCATACTGGCCACTTACTACGGCCATTTGGATGCAGTCGAGCGCCTGCTGACAGCGGGCGCCAATCCATGCATCAAAGACAATCGGGGTAACACGGCATTTATGGGGGCGATATTCAAAGGAGAAGAAAAGATCGCTTACCGACTCATCGGTACGCATTGCAACGTGGACGAGCGCAACAACGCCGGTCAAACCGCAGCCATGTACGCAGCGTTGTTCGAGCGGGTTGAATTGCTGCAGGCGATGAAAGACTGGGGGGCGGATTTGAATGCGCAGGATGCGGCAGGTAACTCCGCGGCCCAATTGCTCCGCGGGGGAATCCGGCTCACCTCACCCATCAACTATGACCACTCTCGATAGCGCCGGCACGCAATTATAAACAAGGTGTTCCATGGATTTTAATTTTGACCAAGTCATTAAACACACCGAAACCTGGCTCCCCGTTGTCTTGGAGTATGGTGCCAACCTTGCGTTGGCCTTTACCACTCTGGCCCTTGGCTGGTGGGTGATCAGCACCGTCACCGGAAGAGTCGGCGTGTTGCTGGGAAAACGCAGTGTGGATAAAACCCTGCAAGGATTTGTGGGAAACCTGGTTAATACCGCACTGAAGATCATGCTGATCATCAGTGTGGCGTCAATGATTGGAATCCAGACCACCAGTTTTGTCGCTGCGCTGGGTGCTGCTGGCCTGGCCATAGGATTGGCATTGCAGGGAAGTTTGTCCAACTTCGCCGGTGGTGTCTTGATCCTGCTTTTCCGCCCCTACAAAGTGGGCGACACGGTAGAAACCCAAGGCGTGTATGGCACGGTCGACTCTATTCTCATTTTCCACACCGTCATTCTCAGTACGGACAACAAGCGCATCGTCGTGCCGAACGGGAGTATTTCCAATGGAGTCATCACCAACTACTCAAGCGAAACCTTGCGCAAAATTGTCTTCGACGTTGGTGTTGGTTACGACGCCAATCTGGACACTGCACGGCAAGTGCTACTGCAGATGTGTCGGGATCCGAGAGTACTGAGCGACCCTCCCCCGCAGGTAGTGGTGAGCACATTGGACGATAGCGCAATAACAATGTCACTGCGCGTATGGGCATTGAATACCGACTATTGGGATTTGATGTTTGAGTTCAACGAAAAGTCCCGGGACGCCCTCGCTGAGAAAGGCATCACCATTCCGTTCCCACAACGGGTGATCACTGTAATTAACAATCAACCTCTTCCATAGGTGATTGCACGGTTCGACCCAGGCGGGCATTAACGGCCGCAAACGAGATGAATTTTTCTTCACTGCCCCTGCCCGACCGAACCTGTAAAGTTCGCTCGCTCATTCAAGAAACTACGGTTCGCCCGCGCTCCTGCGGGCTTTTTTTTGCCTGAAATTCCTCATCGTTCAAGGTTTCCCGTGTAGGCGCTGCCGAAGGCTGCGATCTTTTTATCTTGAAAACGCAGGAGCGAAAGATCGCAGCCTTCGGCAGCGCCTACAGAACATCAACCGGTTTGTATTTTCTGCGGTGTCGGGCAATGCTGTCTGACAACCCCGCCGACCGGAACGTCCGATGCCGCTGTTGACCCTGCCCTGCCAACGCCTGACGCTGGCGATTCTTACCCCGGATCAGGCGGAACTCGAAAGTGAGTTCTATCGCCGCAACCTGCGCCATCTCGCGCCGTGGTCGCCGATCCGTACCACTGAATATTTCTCCACCGCGCAAATCCGTCGACGTCTCGAGATTCAGGCCAGTGCGTTTGAGGCCGGACTGGCGATGCATTTCGCGCTGTTGTCGCCGGACGGCCAGCAGATGATCGGCGCGTGCAATTTCAGCGGGGTTATTCGCGGGGCGTTTCAGGCGTGTTATCTGGGTTATCACATCGATGAAGCCCATCAGGGCCAGGGTTTGATGCAGGAAGCGCTGGAGGCTGGCATCGCGTACATGTTCGAGGGGCAGAACCTGCACCGGATCATGGCCAACTACATTCCCGGCAACGAGCGCAGTGCACGGTTGCTGGAGCGCTTGGGTTTCGAGCGTGAGGGTTACGCCAAGGCGTATCTGAACATTGCCGGACGCTGGCAGGATCATGTGCTGACGGCGCTGGTCAATCCGCGGTTCGAAACGCCGGACAAACGTTGGTCGCGACCACTCGCTTAAGCTTCACGAATTGTTCAGCATTGCCGACGTATGCTCGGGGTTCCCGCCCCTTTCGGTAGCCTGAACGTCATGTCGCGTGCCGTCACTTCGCTGTTTCTGCTTGCCGCCCTGCTGTTTTTCTTTGCGCTGGGCAACCATCAGTTGCAAGGCTCCACCGAGGCCCGCGTCGCCGGCATCGCCATGGAAATGCATCTGGACAACGACTGGGTGACGCCGCGTCTGTTCGGCGAAGCGTTTCTGGAAAAACCCCCGCTGAGTTTGTGGCTGGACGCCGGTGCAATGCGCGTGTTCGGCGTTTCGCCGTGGGCGGTGCGGTTGGCCTCGGCGGTGGCCGGGTTGTTTAGCGTGATGTTGTTGTACGGCATGTTGCGTCGCTTCGAGCGGCCGAAAAGGGTCGCTTGGACGGCGGGGATTCTGCTGGCGACCATGGCCAGTTACTGGAGCAACGTACGTGGCGTTGGCGAAGACGCGCTGCTGGCGCTCGGCGTGACGGCGGCGTTGTTGGCATTTTTCCAGGCGCAGCGATTGCCGACGCTGGGCAATTCGCTGCTGTTTGTCGTCGGCATTGCCATCGCGACGTTGAGTAAAGGTGTGCTGGGCTTAGCGATGCCTGGCGTGGTGATTTTTGCTTATCTGCTGACGGACAACCTGATCGACCGGCGCTTGAAGATCAGGGATTGGTTGCGGCCAGGATTGCTCACCGTGGTCGGTCTGATTCCGCTGCTGATCTGGCTGGTGGTGCTTTATCAGCATGGCGGGGCGCAAGCGGTCAGAGAGGTGTTGCTGACCAACAGTGTCGGACGTTTCAGCGGGTCGTTCGTTGAGGCCGGGCATTACGAGCCGTTTTATTACTACCTCGCCAAGCTGCCGCAAGCGTTTTTGCCGTGGAATATCCTGGTGTATCTGGGGCTGTGGCACTTCCGTAAAGAGTTGAAGGCGAATCGGTATCTGCTGTTTTTCAGCCTGTGGATCGTCGCGCAGTTTGTGATGCTGACGTTGGCGTCGAGCAAGCGCACGGTGTACCTGATGTCGATGACGCCGGCGGCTGCGGTGATCGCGGCTGAGTATGCATTTGTATTGTTCGAGCGGTTGAAAGCGTACGAATCGGCGAATCGATTTGTAGGCTGGATCGCTCGTCGGCGTCAGGCATTGGGATTCGGCGTGTTGGCGGTGGTGATCGCCGGTTATCTCGGTGCGGCGCAGTGGGCGCTGCCGAATGCGGATAAACACCTGTCGTTCCTGCCGCTGACGGAACACATTCAATCGCTGCAGGCCAGTGGTCATCAGGTGGCGTTGTTTCAGGCGAATGAACGGGTGGGCGGTGCCAGTGTTTTTTATACGCAGAGTCTGCTGAAGGGGCTCGATACGGAGGCGCAGTTGCGGGCGTTTCTGGGAGCGGCAGCGACGAATGTGGCGGTGATCTCGGCGGATACTGAGCCTGTTGCGCCGCTGAAAGTGCTGAAGACCATGATAGTTGGGCGGCAGGCTTATTACTTCGTCACCTACTAAACCAGACTAAACCAGACTAAACACAAACCCTTGTGGCGAGGGGATTTATCCCCGTTGGGGTGCGCAGCGCCCCCTCTTTTGATTTGAGAAAGAAGGGGACTGCTGCGCAGTCCAACGGGGATAAATCCCCTCACCACATTTTCCCCTAAACACTGGGTTATTCATTACTCAGCGAGTGCTGCCGACGTTGCGACTGACACTGTCCGCTCATGCTTCTCCAACACCGGCATCTCCAACCGCGCCCGTCCATAAAACGCCAACGCTGTCAGCAAACACGCCAGCCAAACAAAGATCCCTGCCCAAAACGTGTGGGACATGTAGTGCCAGCCTTGCAGGACGCGCGTCGTGCCGTAGACAAAACCGAGCAACAACGAGCCCCACAAAATCGCCTTGGAAAACCGCCACTGGTAGCGTCGCGCAACAAAGTACAGCGCCAGCATGGTGAAACCACCCGACGCGTGCCCGCCCGGCCAGCAACGGCCCTCGCCCGCTTCATGGAACAACTGGAAATTCTCGTACCACTCGACATGAGCCATTTTGCCGCCGTACAGCGAGGTCTCGATCGGGCAGTAAACGCTGGTGTGCGCCTTGAGGAAGTGAATCACCCCGGTGCAAACGGCGAACGCCACCACAACGAAGAAAAAATCCCTACGATGATCGGCGGCAAAGCGCAGCACCGGCGCGACTCTGCTGCGCTGCAGGAAGGCACCCAGTCGTGGACGTTTCTGCGGGTTGACCAATGGCCAGATCACCGAGAGCATCGCACCGATCACGGCGATTTCCCCTGTCCAGTTCGGAATGATCCGCGCCCATTTGTGCGTGATTTTTTCGAAGAGATGGATTTTGTCGAGCGGGAAAGTCTGAGTCAGCGGATCGAACAACAGGTTGCTGAAAGCAATGTCGATTTTGGTCATGTCAAACAGCAGAAACACCACCGCTGCACACAGCAGCGGGATGCCGAAGTTGTAAGCATAGAAACGCGATTTCATCGGGTGGTCACCGTGCGCCAGTCGGAGGCTTCAATGAAGCCGAGCATCTGTGGGGCCGCCGGATTGGCAGCGGAGACAAACAGCGAAGAACCGTAGCCGGGATCGGAGGCCGGTACGTTCAGGTCTTTCTCCAGTTGCCCCATGCATTCGCTGTGGGTCACCAGGATCAAATTGCGCCCCGGCACTTTGTGCGCCAGCGCGTCCTGCAACATCCGGCCCTTGCAACTGATCAACCAGTCGGCGGCGGTGGAGGTCTTGGTGAACATGTAACCGGCGGTCTGCACGGTGCGCTCGATAGGGCTGTTGTAGAGGTCGGCGTTGCTCAGGCCCAGTTGTTCAAACTGCGAACCCACCGCATCCGCGACACTGCGCGAACGTTGAGTGATGCCGTCATTGCCGCTCAGGCACGGTGCCTTGGAGTGATCGCAGCGCTCAACGTGACGCACCAGCACAATCATGTCGCCTTGTGCCCAGCCCTGCGCCAACGCCTGCGCGCCGGCGACATTGCCGTGGGCCAGATCCGGCACGGCAGCGGGTGCCAACAGCCACAGGGTCAGCGGAATCACCAGCACGGAGGCGGCCAACACCACCCACGTGTTGCGAAAACGCGCCAAACCACTCAGATCGATCGAGCGTTTGACGCCGAACAGATTCAGTCTCAATTCCACAAAAAGCCGCCTCACCGGCATGCATCACTTGTCATTCGATGCGGCGAAGGTACAGAGGCGGGCGTGGGCAGCCAGTGAAACCCATGTGAAAAAAGTCTTGGGATCCTTTGTTACAAATTCCGTAGGACAAAATCCTTTCAGCTCTCGGCATCGCGGCCGATACAGACCTGCTAACACCCTTGCTGGCTCAAAAAAACAACAATCTTCCAGCCTAACCGACGACCAAGAAACCCAACGTTTCTGGAGGATTTGTGATGAATAGCTGGTTCGGCAACATCAGCGTGAACATGAAATTGGGCCTGGGCTTCGGCCTGGTGCTGGCCCTGACCTGCGTCCTGGCCCTGACCGGTTGGACCAGCCTCGGCGGCCTGATCGACCGCAGCAACTGGATGAGCGACATCACCCAGCTCAACTCCGGCCTGACCAAACTGCGCGTGGTGCGCCTGCAATACATGCTGACCAACGGCGATGAAACCGCCGCGCAAAACGTGCAGACCACCCTTGAAGCCTTCGCCGCGCAACAGCAGAAGTTGATCAGCAGCTTCAAGAGCCCGGAAAACGTCAAGTTGCTCAAGGCGCAGGCAGCGACCATCGCTGAATACCAGACCTCGCTGAACAAAATGCGCAACGCCTACCGCACCGCCAACAGTGCGCGCGACGCCATGAGCGTGAATGCCGAGGCCGCGTACCGTCAGATCGAATCGATCAGCAAACATGTGCAGCACATGGACATGAGTGAGCAGCGTTTCGAACAGTTCCAGGCCATCACAACGGCCAAGGAAGCGTTCATCCTCACCCGCTACGAAGTGCGCAGCTACATGGCCGCCACCAACGCCGACACCGAGCAGAAAGCCGTCGCCCAACTCGACGTGGCGATCGCCAGCCTCAAACAATTGAACGTGCATTTCGCTGACACTCAGGCAGATGCCCTGCGTCAGCTGGAAACCGCGCTGGTCAATTACCGCAGCGCATTACAGGCGTTTAAAAACGCCAACAGCGAAGCCGTGCAGGCGCGCAAGGAAATGACCGATCAGGGCGCGACCATCGTCACCCAGAGCGAGCAGCTGTATCAGATCCAACTCGATCGTCGTGACGCCGAAAGCGCTCAGGCCCGTACTCTGCAACTGATCAGCACCCTGCTGGCGTTGCTGGTTGGCGTGATTGCCGCGGTGTTGATCACCCGTCAGATCACCCGTCCGCTGCGCGAAACCATGGCCGTGGTCGACCGCATCGCCAGCGGCGACCTGACCCACAACGTCATCGTCACCCGTCGCGACGAACTCGGTGTGCTGCAACAAGATATCGCGCGCATGGGCGTGACCCTGCGCGACTTGATCAGCGGCATCCGCGACGGCGTCACCCAGATCGCCAGCGCCGCCGAAGAGCTGTCCGCCGTCACCGAGCAGACCAGCGCCGGCGTGAATAGCCAGAAAGTCGAGACCGATCAGGTCGCTACCGCGATGCACGAAATGACTGCCACCGTGCAGGAAGTCGCGCGCAACGCCGAAGAAGCCTCGCAAGCCGCCGCCGCCGCTGACGGCGAAGCCCGCGAAGGCGACAAAGTGGTCAACGAAGCCATCGCGCAGATCGAACGTCTGGCCAGCGAAGTGGTGCGTTCGACCGAAGCCATGAGCGTGCTGCAACAGGAAAGCGACAAGATCGGCAGCGTCATGGACGTGATCAAAGCCGTCGCCGAACAAACCAACCTGCTCGCCCTCAACGCCGCGATTGAAGCAGCGCGCGCCGGTGAAGCCGGTCGCGGGTTTGCCGTGGTTGCCGACGAAGTACGTGGCCTGGCCCAGCGCACACAGAAATCCACCGAAGAAATCGAAGGCCTGGTCGCCGGTCTGCAGAACGGCACCCAGCAGGTTTCGGCAGTGATGAACAACAGCCGCGCACTGACCGACAGCAGTGTCGCGCTGACGCGCAAGGCCGGCCTGTCACTGGAAAGCATCACCCGCACGGTGTCGAATATTCAGTCGATGAACCAGCAGATCGCGGCGGCGGCTGAACAGCAGAGCGCAGTGGCGGAAGAGATCAGCCGCAGCATCATCAACGTGCGCGACGTCTCGGAGCAGACCGCAGCGGCGAGTGATGAAACCGCGGCGTCGAGTGTTGAGCTGGCGCGCCTGGGTGGTCAGCTGCAGCAGATGGTCAGCCACTTCCGGGTCTGAATCGACCGCTAAACTGTCCGTTGCACGTCTCCGGCGCTGGAGCCGTGCAACGACATCTACAGCGCCCGAAGCATATCCCGCCCCCGCCCTTCAAATTCCTACATCCTCGTGATCCCTTTCCGATGCGCAGCGGCGAATATCCTGTGTCCAACGGCCGCAATGGCTGACAGCGCTGTCGAAGCGTCCCGCGTAGTGTCGATTCTCCACAGAGAAGGAGACAACCGGGATGACCGACCGAACACTGCTCAAGACGTTGATCCAGACGCACAGTCCGAAAGATCAGGAGAGCGAGTTCAAAGAGCTTTTCGACAAGGATCTGAAGTTCGGCTCGATCTTCGACATCACCCGACTGACCGAGGCCGAATTCGCCGCCAGGGTCCGCGCCGGCGTTGAAGCCAGACAATCACTGAGCCAACTGTCGTCCTCAATCGATACAAATACGCTTTTCGACAATGTCAGATGCCTTGCGGCGCAGCTCACGCATCTCTACCGGGAACAGCGCACTTCAGATGGAAAAGCACAACACCACTGGCATCCGTCGAGCATTCGCAAAGCCGAGGAACAAGCCCCCACTTACACCCATCTGTTCATGGAAAACTGGGACGATGCCTGCAAGGTCGATTCGATTGCCGCCATCGATTCGCAGGTCGCCTATCTCCGCGCGCTGTACCTGTTTGCTCTGCAACTGGAGTCAAGTCCCTCAGTAAACAGCGAAGAGAAAAACGATCGAATTCTTTTGGCTGCACGACGCCCGGATCTGTCGCTACTGTCGATCAGTCATCAAAGCACCTTCACTGCTCAACCGATGCTCAGGATCGTCAACGAAACGCTGGATAACAATATTCGCGCAGGGCTGTTATCGGCCTCCGACAAAGCTCAATCGACCTATCAACTGCTGGCTCAACGGCAGTTCCCTTTCGTCCTTCCCTACGAATTCTTTCATCACCAATGCCTGCTGGGGCTGAACGAAAAAAACACCGCGCTGGGCGAGTTGAACTATCGCATCAGCCAACATCTCCCCTTAAGCCAGCATGAAAGCCATCTTTATGGCAGCGTGCCGCAATCTTCACCGCGTGTGGCACAGGCCCTGATGTCAGGATTGGGACCCAAGCGTCAGGCACTCCTGACTGACTGGCCTGATGCCAGAACACTGTCGAGCGTCGCAAGTGATTCGTTTACAGCCGAGCAACAGTCGCAACACTGGAAACCTGTTTACGGCCCGGCAACGACCGACGATCTCAGTCGCATCAGCACCTTCCTCGAGCGAACCGAGCTCAATGCCGACCAGTTGGAGGCAGTACTCGCGCAAGGCCGATACGCCCTGCACAACTCCCCTCAGAATCGTCTGGGGGCTAGCTCATTCGGTGCCGGTACAGCCCGATACGTCAACGGTGCGACTAGCGCCAACTACCCGGCGATGACGATCGACCGAAACACGCAACCTGCGCGCATCTCACATGCAACCGCGCAACGTTTAGAGCGCCTGCATCGAATGATTCGCCTGCAGCGCTGGCTGGAGTTGCCCTTTGCCGATCTGGATGTCCTCATCTGCAGTGCCATGGGCTCGCCGCGCGCACCGGAACCCAGGCTGCAAATTGATCGTTATGTGATTCGCGCACTCGGTGTGTATCGATATTTTCAGCGCAACTATTCACTCAAGGCTGAGGAATTCGCCGCGTTACTGCACCTTGTATCAACGTCCGCGACCAGTAATGAGCCGGCACTCTTTGACCGGATCTTCAATCAGGCGCGCTTGTTCGATGAGCCGCTGTTGCTTGATGGCCGAGCGTTTTCGTCAAACCCGACAGATCCACTCTCGCATTCGGTTCTGCAGCATTTGAGCGCCAGCCTGGGTATTCCCCTGTCGGAAAACGCGCTGTTGCACATTGTGAAAAATACCGAGAAACAACTGGGCTCGCTGAAGTGCGACCCGCACACGTTGTCTTCCATTTACCGCCAGGCTCGCATTGCGCAGCTGTTCGGCTTCACCGTCAGTGAAAGTGCGACGCTGGCGAATCTGTTGGGCGGAGAAAGGATTGCCGCGTATCTGGTGTCAGGTCAGACCAAAGAGCATGAAATCAAGGTCGATTGCTCCGATCTTGAAGGGCTCAAGATAAACCTGTGCATCGGCGCCCCGTTGTCGGCGGACATGAAGCACTGGCACTTGCTTCCAGGCTCCAGCATCGAGATAGGAACGGCTTTTTTTTCCGACTCGATCGACAACGTGATCACTGTCCGCTATCCCCGTAATTTATCCGGGGAGATGCCTGAACTCTATTTCAAGATGCCTCATGAGGTCGCGGCGAATACCGTCACGCCCTTAGCGGGGACTGTGTCCACCTACGGTGGCACTCTCGATGAACTGCTGCAGTTGCAAAGCCCTTTCGTAACGCTAACCAGGCAGGGCGCAAACCGGGCACTGTTTGAAACCTACGTAAAGGTCACACTGACCAGCGCCGAGAGCCCGCCACGGGATCTCGACATGCTTGATGTCCTGATGCAAATGGACTGGAGCAGCCGCTGGATCAAGCAGTCCGTCTTTGACATCCCGGGACTTCAGCAGCTCCTCGAGCCGGCAAGCAGCAGCGAGCAAATGCTGGGGAAGTTGCTGCAACACTTCACCAGTCTGCAGGTTGCAACACGAAAAGCCGTGGTGACGACGCCCGAGTTGGCAGCCTTGTCATTGCCCGACAGTGCGAATTTGCGCGCAGAGTTGGCGATCGACTTGCTCGATGAAAAGGGTCTGGTGAAAAATTTCGCGCCGCTGGCAACGGACGACGCCTCTGAAAAGATGGACGCGGCCCTCGAGAAATTACCCGCGCTGTTGATTCACGTCGACGACGACGCGGAAAGTCAGAGACTAAAGAAAAACGCCCGACAAAAACTCAAAGACCTGCTCCTGCCAGCCCATGATCGACAGCAACATCTGATCGAGACGTTTCTTCAGGAAACCTGCTGGCTTCCCATGACGTGTGCAAAGGGCGTAGTGACCTGGGCGAAGTCCTCGATTCACCGAATCCTGCTTGCCGCATTGTCCTCGGAACGCTTGAACGCTCTCGCATCGACCCTCGAACCCGTCCTGCGCCATGCCCGGGCGGCCGTTCAGCTGCAAATGAGCAACAGGGCGTTACAGGTTTTTCAGAACCATCCTGATTGGCTGCAACGCTCGAATTCGGCATTGGCGCTGACACTCGAGACCCTCTACCTGCTCGACCGGATAGTCCATTGCATGACGACCCATCAGCATGATGAAGAAAGCCTGTTGAATTATCTGGAGCTGGCCAACGAACCCGGCTCATCCGCGGACGCCAGCAACCTTCATCTGGCGCGACTGCTGAACTGGACGCCGGCGCAAGTCAGTCTGTTGACCGCCAGATTACCCCGCTCACGGGCCAGCACCATGGAGGACATTGACTGGCTTGTGCGCTGTCACGACACCTGCGCAAAAACCGGCCTGGGCGCGGCGGCCTTGCTTGACGCGACCAGACTGCAGAACGACAGCCCTGAAGAGCACTGGAAATCCGTCGGTGAGGCGGTAATGGCCAGCGGAAACTGATCCCATCTCATGCTCAAGGAACGAACATGAAAGCACTGATCGAAAAACAACTTGAAGAAAGCCTGCGTGACGCGCTGCTCGGGCTCTATCTGTCCTTGATCAATTCGGACGTTTCAAACAGCGGCGACATTAAAACGCAGCTCAAGACCGCCAATGACCTCTACCACCACTTGCTGCTGGACGTACTGGTCAGCCAGGACGTGCCGACCAGCCCGGTGGCTTGCGCTATCGCCAGCCTGCAGCAATACATCAACAGCATTCTGGATAGCATGGAGCAGGGGTATCACACGGCAGTCGTTGCACCCGACCAGATTGAAACCTGGCGCACGGCGATGCATGAATACCAAGGCTGGGCAACTAACGAACGCCTGCACTATTTCCCGGCGGCCTATCTTGATCCAACGTTGCGCCAGAACAGCACCGAGAGCTTCAAGAAACTGGAAAACGACCTCAACCAGAACCAGTTAAGCATTGAGTCTGTACAAACCACGGTACTGGCTTATCTGAGCAGGCTGGAAGAAGTGGCAAACCTGAAAACCGTCAACGGTTACATCGACGGCAGCGTTTTCAGCGCCAGTACTTATTACTTTGTTGCCCGATCCAGAACGGCGAACACCTGGTACTGGCGCTCACTGGACATGACGAAAAGACCTAGCGTCCCTGAGTCACTGACCAGCCAATACGATGCGCCCGAACCCCAGGCCTGGTCGGACTGGAACCGCTTCGATCTGCCCTTTTCCGAAAGCGCCATTGAGCACACTGTCCGTCCCGTGATGTTCAACAAGCGCCTGTATGTGATCTGGGCCGAATGCATCTTTCAAGACAAGGCCTCAAGCAACAGCGATCCAGCGAAGCCCAAGACCAACCCTTTATTCCGTCTGAATATGTGTTTCAAGAAATACGATGGAAGCTGGAGTACGCCCACAAGCTGCGTGCAAGCCTATGGGCTACATACAGAGATGCACACGCTGAGCGTGGAGCAAGTGCTGAAGGGCACACAGACTATCGCTGTCTACGATCAGAATGATGCGTGCCTGTTGGTCGCGCTGTATGTCACTGACGTGCCATACGTCAAAAAGGCTGCGAAACATTTGCTCTGGATGTCGGCGCAGATCGACAAGGATGCCATCTCCAGATCCGACATTCGTGCAAGCGGTCTGCTAGAGGCTGACACAGACGTTCCTCTGAGAAATCTTGCCGAGCACTTTCCGCCGGGTGAGCAACGACAACTGCAATTTCTCCATGAAGCGCTTCAGAACGAGCGCATCGCCCCCAGCATCAACACTCACTTCGATGCGAAGACAGGAACCACTGAGTTCATCGACTTCGCCGGATCCGAGATCGAGTTCACGGAATCCGGCAGCACAGTCACTGAAAAGCAAAAACGCTCGCCCATCCGAATGAACATCACGTTCGCCAGGCACCTGATCGAACGTGCCGAAGCCAGCATGGATGATTTGCTGAGCTGGAGTTCACAGCACTTGCCCGAGCCGCCCTTCGAGGCGGGCGGCGATGCCGGGGTAATGGATTTCCATGGTGCCTACGGTCGTTATTTCTTCGAGCTATTTCTCTATTTGCCGTGGCTGGTGGCCCATCGTTTCAATCAGGAGCGGCAATACGCTCACGCCGAAAACTGGTTGCAGTACCTGTTCAATCCCGGTCGTAAAAAAATCGCGGGCGGCAGCCCTGATTACTGGAACTCAGTACCGCTGACTTCCAGCACTCCGGCGCCAGGGCAACTCAGCCATGCCATTCAGGGCCCGCAGGATCCGCATCAAATCGCACTGAGTCACCCGGTTCACTTTCGAAAAGCCTTGTACATGCTCCATATCGACATCTTGCTCAATCGCGCCGATGCCGCCTATCGCCGGTTGACCCCGGACGGTTTATCGCAGGCAAAGCTATGGTATGTCCGGGCAGCGGATTTGCTCGGGCCGCGCCCGGATATCCGCCAGACCGACATCTGGAACGCGATAACCCTCGGCGACTTCAGCAGCGAGATCAACGCGGATCTGCGCAGTTTTGAAAAAAAACTGAGCACCGAAAACAAAGACATATCGGCACAGGAAAATCTGGCACCTGAGGTGTGCGTGCGACCTTACGCCCATCCACCGTCGATCCATACCATCGATACCCCGCACCTGCGGTTGCCTTTCAATCCGATATTGATCGCGCACTGGGACAGACTGGAAAGTCGCTTGCACAACCTCCGGCACAATCTCGATATCGTCGGCCGGCCCTTAAACCCTCCAATCTTCGGTTCAACTCCGGACTCGGGCGATCCATTGAGCACCAATCCGCCAAAAGCGGCGGAGCCCGGCAACGTCCAGCGCTCCGGTCTGGTGATTCCACCCTACCGCTTCCGCGCAATGCACGCCCAAGCCATGACGGCGGTGGAAAGTGTCATCCAGTTCGGCGCGACGCTGCTGTCCTTTATCGAACGTAGCGAGCAGGCCAGCTATCTGGAGCTGCAACAACACCATGTCTGGGACATCGCCAACATGGCCGTCGAACTGCAGACGCATTCCCTGACAATCGACCGCAAGTCCCGCGAGGCATTGCTTGCCGGTAGAGCCATCCTGGAGGGACGCCGGGACTACTACAGCAAGCTGGTTGATGAAGTCCTCAATCCTGAAGAAGTCGGCGCCGCCGTTGCCCATCTGACCGGGCGCATTGCCGAGGCTGGCGCGCATGCGGCACAGGCCGTCGGCCATGGATTGAAGCTCGTACCGAATATTTTCGGCCTGGCCGACGGTGGATTTCGTCTGGAAGGCGGCCCTATGGCTGTGGCAGCAGCGGCAATGGGTGCAGCCACTGCCGCCCACGGAACCGGCGAAGCGCTCGAACGCGCCGCCCAATACCGTCGCCGCCATCAGGAATGGATATTCGCCCGCGACCAGGTCACCCTGGAAATTGCCCAGATCGATGCCCAACTGGCGCTGGAGGCCGAAAAGGAAGCCGCCTCGCAACTGCTATTACGACAAACCCGGACGGCACTGAACCAAGCCCGCAACGCCTACAACTTTCTCAGCAAGCGTTTTACCAACTCACAGCTTTATCAGTGGTTCACCAATCAGCTTTCGAGCTTCTACTACCAGGTGTATGACTCGACACTCGCCCTGTGCCGACTGACGGAACAGTGTTGGCGCTATGAGTTGGCCGACGATTCAACCCCGCCCTTCTTTGAGCATCTGGCGTGGAATACCACCTATCGGGGTCTGGGCCCGGGTGAGCGAATGAAGCTTGGGTTGCTGAAGATGAACGATGCCTACCTGCTGTGCCATGACCGCGAACTGGAGATTCGCAAGACCGTGTCGCTGCGACGACTCAAGCAGAAAGAGGACGATATGCCAGGCGGGGCGAAATCCATCAACAAGTCTTGGGATGACATCGTCCCCGGGGCTGGCGGCAACCCGGCGATGCAAGGCATCAAATTCGAGCTGGTGAACCATGGATCCTGCGAGTTCGAGTTGAGCCAATCGCTCTTCGACCATGCCTATCCCGGGCACTGTCTGCGCCGGATCAAAAGCATCAGTGTTTCGCTGCCGGCCATCGTCGGCCCTTATGAAGATATCCGCGCCACGCTGACCCAAACCGCGAGTGAAGTGGTCTTGCCCGGCGACGGCAAGACTGTCCTCAAACAGGCAAGATTGAATCAGCAAATCGCATTGTCGACGGGCGTCGATGACAGCGGCCTGTTCATGCTGAGCTTTCAGGATGAGCGCTTCTTGCCATTCGAATACACCGGTGCGGTCTCGAAATGGAAGTTGTCCTTTCCCAATCACCGCTCGCAAAGAGCCATGCTCGAATCGCTCACCGATGTCATCGTTCACCTGCGCTACACCGCCAGGGTCGGAGGGCTCACGCCATGACCCAAGACCCTCAACTCATAGCAACCCCGCAGTCGCTACCCAAGGGAGGCGGTGCGATTCAAACGCTCGGAGCGAACATCGGCACGGTCGGTTCCAGCGGCGCGGCCACCTGCGAAATCGCCTTGCCGATCTCGGCAGGTCGCGGTTATGCGCCAGCACTGTCCTTACGCTACAGCTCCAGCCACGGCAATGGGGTATTCGGTCTGGGTTGGTACCTGCCAGTGCCGACCATATCCCGGCGCACCAGCCTGGGCGTACCGGCATACAACGATGAGGATTTGTTCGTCGGCCCCGAAGGCACGGTCTGGATGCCTGACCGGAACAAGGACAGCGGTGCGATCGAATCCACCCGGAAACACTACGCTGACGATTCGACAAACCCCGTTCATAGCGTGGTGCGCTACCGCCCCCGGGTCGAGCGCGGCTTCGATCGCATCGAACACTGGGCGAGCGCTGATAACCCGGTCGGGTTCTGGCTGGTACGCAGCGCGGATGGCCACCAGCACGTCTATGGCAAAACACCGTCGGCACGCCGCGCTGATCCGGCCCACCCTGACCACGTCGCGGAATGGTTGCTTGAAGAAAGCATGAATGCCCACGGTGAACACATCCTTTACGAGTACAGCACCGAGCCCCTCGCTACAGGCATCCAGTGTTACTTGACCCGTGTGCGCTATGGCAACGTCACTGGCGCTCCACAGCTTTACGCATTCACCCATCCATCCGCCACTGATCGACGCTGCCATTTCGAGTTATGTTTCGACTACGGCGAACGTGCGGCCACGCTGGAGGACAAACCTGACGTCGCGGGGCGAGCCATCGTAGAGGAGCGTCCAGATCCGTTCTCGGACTTTCGCTATGGTTTCGAGTTGCGCACCACGCGCCTGTGCCGGCAGGTGCTGATGTTTCACCATTTCCCCGATGAAGAAAAAATGACCAGCGGCCCGATACTGGTACGCCGCGCTTTGTTCGAGTACCAGACCTCGCCCCTGTCCTGTAGTTTGCTGACCGCCGTGTTCAATCAGGCCTATGGCAGTGACGGCAATACCGATTACCTGCCTCCGCTCGAGTTCTCCTACACCCCGTTTGACTGGCAACCCGAGACAAACCGGTTCCAGCCCTTCGAAGTGCTGAACACGCTGCAACATCCGCCCTTGTTTCAGTTTGTCGACCTGTACGGCGAGGGTCTGCCGGGGATTCTTCAGCAGACTGAAAAAGCATGGCGTTACTGTGCCCCCAAACGTCATGAGGACGGCGGCGATCGTGTGGACTATCTGCCTGCGCAATTACTGCCACACATCCCCGTCGCTGACAGCGGCAAATCTGTCCGGCAAATCCTTGGCCATTTCACCGGCAATGACCGGCCGGACTGGCTAATGCTCCAACCGGGCATCAGCGGCTTTTTCACCCTTGATGCTTTAGGCAAATGGTCGGGATTCACGCCCTTTGAGGCATTCCCCACAGAGTTTTTCCAGGCCAACGGACAGTTGGTCGATCTGATGGGGACGGGCCTCGGCGATCTGGCCATCATCGGCCCCCGCAGCGTGAGGCTGAATGCCAGCCTGGGCAAGGCAGGGTTCAAAATGGCAACCGACATACTGCGCATGCCTGATGACGATGACTTGCCCAGTGACAACCACTCCGCCAGCGAACTGGTGGCCTTCAGCGATGTGCTGGGCAGCGGCCAGCAACATCTGGTGCGCATTCGTCACAACGAAATGAAGTGCTGGCCGAATCTTGGACGAGGCCGATTCGGCACAGGCCGGGTCATTGCCCCACTTGATTTTGCCTACGAATCCTTCGACGCATCGCGCATTTTGCTGGCTGACCTGGATGGCAGTGGCGCCACCGACCTGATTTATCTGCAAGCCGATGGTGCCCGTATTTTCATGAACTGCTTTGGCAACGGACTGGCGGCACCGATCAAATTGCCTTGGCCCAATGGCCTGCACCTGGATCGTTTCTGTCAGGTCAGGGCAGCCGACCTGCAGGGTATCGGTTGCTCCAGCCTGGTGATCGGGATACCGGGCAGCGCGACGAGGTATTGGCGCTATGACTTCGTCAACGGTAAACCGTACTTGCTCGGAACAACCGACAACAACATGGGCGCCATTCACAGCATCCGCTATCGCAGTTCTGCCCAAGAGTGGCTGGATGAGAAAAAACAGTTACTGGCGAAGAACAAAAAAACGCTCTGTCGATTGCCGTTTCCGTTACCCGTGGTCAAGGAGCAGACCGTGCACGACGAAATTACCGACAATCGATTAACTCGCCATTTCACTTACCGACGCGCAGCCTACGACAGCAAAGAGCGTGAGTTCCGCGGTTTCGGATTACTTGAACAGACAGACAGCCTCGAGAGCGGATCCAGCCCCTACAGCGCTCATACCCCGCCAATGCTCAGTAAAACCTGGTTCCACAGCGGTGACACCATTGATCCACTGTTGCCGGCTTCGGACTGGCGTGACAAAGACGCGGTCGCCTTGAAACCCGCCATTCAGAACATAGGCGAAAGCTGGTCTCCCGACACCCACAAACGCAAGGCGGCGACAGCCCACTGGAAATCCCGTCAGCGTGAGATGGCCATCGCGTTGGCGGGCAGCGTCCTCCGTGAAGAAACTTACGCCCGCGATGCCGATGCCCGATCAGTGGTTCCTTATTCAGTGCAGACGTATCGTTATCAACTGAACGAACTCCGGGGACGCGGCAAGCACAGTCCGTGTTCCATCGTGCACCCCGTACTTGCCGAAACGGTGCGCCTTGAATACGAGCGGATCGCCGATGATCCGCAATGCCGCCATACACTCAATCTGCAATGGGATCAGTACGGGTTTACCACCCACTCCATAGAGATCCGTTATGCCCGACGTAAACAGGCCACTGATGCCAGTCCCTTCACTGATGAGTGGCAACAACAATGGTGGCGTGATGCGCATGACGATCAACAGCAGTTTTACTACGTGCAGGAAAACCGAGAACGCTTCATTCATCTGGATGCAGGACAGAACCATCGCCTGGGATTGCCGTATCTACAATGCGCCCATGCCTTGAGATTGCCCAAGTCGCCGCTGCCCGACGGACTCGACCCCGCCGGCATCAACCATGAAAGCATGCTGAAACTGAGCGCCACCGCTCGCTGGAAAACCTTGCGCGTCTTGACCGCTCTGTCAGTGCTGCGCTACCGCGACAGCAAGACTGATGAAACATTGGCCGTTGGCCAGGCAAGTATCGAAGCGCTGATGGATCATCGCGAAACTGCCGAGATCAACGACTTGGCACTGAAAGCCTTCGCCACACTCCAGACCGCGCCCCGTGCTGTTGATATCCGCGAAAAACTACAAGCCAGCGGCTACCGGAATATGACCATCGCGCCGCCACTGCAAGACACTTGGGCGATTGCCGCAGACCTCTGGTCGGTGCGACGCGATTACACCACTTACCAGGGCGCGGACGGTTTTTTCAGACCCAAAACGTTCAGCGCCAGCAGACAACAGGCGCCGACTACGATCGGCTATGACCGTTACCATTGCCTGATTACTTCGATCACGCTGCCGGATCAATGCACCACGCAAACACGCGCCATTGACTATCGAACCCTGAGCGCCACCCAACTGATCGACCCCAACGGCATCATCCGAGAAGCGCGTTACGATGGCTTTGGAAACGTACGCGTACTCAGCCAGTATAAAAAAACCGTCGACAAGCAACAGGGTTTCAAACCGCTCGACGCTCATCAGTTGAACACGTCAACTGTCGCTGCCATCGAGTCGCCTCAGCAGTCCTTGCAACAAGCGGCCAGCGCATTTTTCTATGCCCCTCTGAGCTGGATGGGAACGGTGGCACCTGTCGATACTGAACAAGAGTCGCAATGGCGCAATCAGGCGATTGCGTCCGGCGAATTGCTCCCGGGCGGGTTCATTCGCGCCAGCACCCGCAAACGCTTGCAGCATCTCGCAACCCTGACACCGGCGCAACGCTACTTGCGGCGTAAGACAAGCAACGCCGTGCGTGAACCGGTGCACAGTGTTGCATTGCAGGCTGATCGCTACCCGGACGCTGCCGGGCAACAGATCGGCATCATGATCGCCAGTCAGGACGGCTTTGGCCGGCCTCTGCAAAACAAACAGAAAGTCGATGCACGCTGGCGGGTCAGTGCACCGGTGGAATACGACAACAAGGGTCGAGTCATCCGCCTCTACCGGCCATGGTTCAGTGACGATTACCGCTACAGCCACGACGCGATAAAGCGTACATCGGGCTTTTGCGATCAACAATTCTACGATCCCGCAGGGCGATTGATCAGGGTCATCAATGCCAGCGGTGATGAGCGCCGATATGCCTATCACCCTTGGTACACCCTGAGCGAGGACGAAAACGATACCCACGCCGACAAGCCTTTCGAGAACACGCTTTCGCTTGAGCCGGGAGACGCATCATGAGCGCTCTTCATCGCCATACGCCGACCCTGAACGTCGTCGATAGCCGCGGAGTTCAAATCCGCCAGGTCAGGTACTTGTGCAATGACCCTTTCAGCCGTCCGCAGGCACGCATCAGCAGAAGCCTGCACGACATCTACCGGCAGTCCGTCGAGCACCATTCACCCACGGTCGATGCCAGTCCCTCCATCACAGATTTCAGCGAAATCACCAGCCTGTCCGGTGCAATCCTGTTGACCCGAAGCGCTGATGCCGGCTGGTGCGTCAGCCTGTTCGGGGAGGCTGGGCAACTTGAGGAAAAGTGGGATGCGCGCGGCAGTCACTGGCAGTTCGAACACGATAGCCTGATGCGTCCGGTAGTGATCCTCGAGCAACACAACGCAGGCACACAACAAGCCATGGAGCGCTTGGCCTACGCCGACGGCACGGCCGACAATGCGCGCTATAACCTGTGCGGCCGTCTGGTTCGTCATGACGATAGCGCGGGCAGTCGAGCGTTGGCGGAGTACGATCTGGATGGCAACCTGATTGGCGAAACCCGGCGTTTGCTGAAACAGCCGCTCACGGGGGGCTGGCCAAAAATCCCTGAAGAGCGGGAAACCCTGCTGGAAAGTGATCCCGGCTTCTCGACAGCCTGGGAGTACGCTGTGACGGGTGAGCTGCGAATGCAAAAAGACGCCAGCGGGCATATCCAGCGTCGTGAATTCGATGTGGCGGGCCAGCTGAAGAAAATCACGTTGCAAAAGCACGATGACAGCGGGCAAACGCTGATTCTCGACCAGGTGACCTACAACGAGCAGGGGCAAATCACTTCGCAGAATGTCGGTGGCAAAATCACCCAGCAGACGTCTTACCAGCCCGCCAATGGCTGGGTGAAGGAACGCAAGGTGGCCACGGCCGATGGTCGAATCCTGCAATCAATGCACGTCGACTACGATCGGGTCGGCAATATCGTGAGCGTTACGGATAGCAGCAAGGCCGAGCAACACCACACCAACCAGCGCATCCTCCCCGTCAGTACTTATGAGTACGACAGCCTTTATCAACTGATCCAGGCGACAGGACGGGAGATAAAAGGCGCGCGCGTGCAAGCGTCGCTCCCTGCCTGGCTCCCTGCGTCCGGTGACCTCAGTCGTTTGGTCAATTTCACTCAGCGATACAGCTACGACGCGCGCGGCAACCTCATAACGTTGCGGCATCAATCTGAAGGCAACAACTACACCCGCGCCCTGCAAGTCGCCGTCGGCAGTAACCGCGCCCTGCGCAGGAAAAAGGGCGATGTCCCACCCGATCTCGACAACGGCTTCGACGCCAATGGCAACCAGCTCGCCCTGCAACCGGGCCAGCCGCTGGAGTGGAATAACCGCAACCACCTGGCGATCTTGAGCGTTACAGACTGGCCTATGACACGATCTGGACGACACGCTCATTACTTTCAAACGGCCCAGGCAATCAGATCGGTGCCATTTCCAATAGTCTGGAGCTGTCCTCGACAATGACCAATGCCCTGCGCGCCAACGTCGGGCAACCATCAGCCGTGCAGCCCTGGGCACAACACGCAGTGGCCGCTGCGACCGGCAATTGCGATGAATACGCTGTCGTCAGTTCCAGCCTGCTCTCATCCTCAGCACGCAACAGCCAGCTACTTCCCGTTCACCTCTCGGAAATTCCCGGACACAGATTCACGTTACTGGGAGACCCTGGCCTGGATCCGCTGGTCATTGATCCTTGGGTGATTTATCCGATGCCGCACTTGCTTTCGGAGAGTCGCTACCCCCAAGTAGCTTCAAGCCTCAACGTCACTCCGCGGATGCCGCAGGATCCTGCGTATGAAATTGCCATGGCTGACGTCGCTGCGCTCGCGCCGCTGTATGCGCAACAGCCGCAACAAAATCCGACGCTGGTTAACGACCAGTTGGTGCAGGCCTATTCAACCGGGGCTTCAAGTACCTGGATATGGCATCAACTGACTTCCCAACAGCAGTCCACCGACATCAACATCAGCGACGGCTTCAATTTCTTCAATTTCGCTGAAGTCCCCGTGGGGCATCTCAACCAGATTGAGATTGAAACCCGGCTGGCTGATGACATAGGCAACATGTTCCCCGCGAACTACTTCAAGCGGTTCTGATTAAGCGTTCTGCCTTGATCGAGTTGGCCCAGGTCATGCCCTGCACGAGGCATGGCCTGGCTCACCAAGTCGGTTATCGCGTGCCGCGCTGGCGCAACGCCGACGGCATAAAGTACGCATCCTCGGGTACCGGCTGGGCGAAATCCACGGTCTCGGCTTCTTCGTTGTCGAGGTTTTGCACGTAGTAACGACGGGCCTGCAAATCATGGAAAACGTCCAGCGCGCTCCACGTGGTGGGCAGGTCGTAGAAGTTTTTCAGGTAGGCCATCGACACGCGCCACAGCTCCCCTCGCCCGTCGTATTGATCGACCAGCGCAGCGCCCCAGCTGTCTTCATCGAGGAACAGCACGCGTTTGGAATAGATGTGTCGCGAACCTGGTTTGAGGTTGCCTTCCACCACCCAGACCCGGTGCAACTCGTAGCGGGTGTATTGCGGGTTGAGGTGGCCCGGGGTGAGCAGTTGCGCGTACTTCACGTCGGGGCTGGAGACTTTGTAGTTGTTGTAGGGAATGTAGATTTCCTGTTTGCCCTTGAGCTTCCACTCGTAGCGATCCGGCGAGCCGTTGAACAGGTCGGTGTCGTCGGCGGTGCGCAGGCCATCGGAAGATGAGATCGGCGTGTCGTAGGCGAGATTGGGCGCGCGGCGTACGCGGCGTTGGCCGGCGTCGTAGACCCAGGCCTGGCGTGGGTCTTTGAGTTGGTCGAGGGTTTCGTGAACGAGGGCTGCACCACCGGCCAGTCGCGCCGGGCTTTTTACGAAGGCGAGGTAGTAGAACAGGATGTTTTTCAGATCGGCGAACTGGCCGTTCGGGCGGTAGTAGTTGAACAGCGCTTCCTGCTGCGAGGTCACCAACGCGAAGCTGCCGTTGCGCTGCACTGGCGCTTCGGAGGCGCGGCGCACGACGTAGATGCCGCGATAGCGGGTGATGTGGTTCCACAGCACTTCGACGCCGTCCTTCGGCACTGGAAACGGTACACCGCCGTAAGCGTCGGAGAAGCCGCTGCCGCCTTCGAGCAGTTTCGCCGAGGTCGCGTTTTTCAAGGTGTTGTCGTACAGCCACTGCGGTGCCGAGCCGGAGCGACGGGACGGGTAGATCGGCATCTGAAAGGTGTCGGGGTAGCTGTTGAACAGCGCGATCTGGCCGGGGCTGAGGTGGGCTTTGTATTGGTCGAGATTGGCTTTGGTGATGGTGAACAGCGGTTTGTCCGCCGCGTATGGATCGGGGTGATGCTGACCCGGTTTGTAGCCGGCCAGGGCTTGGGTGATGCCGCCCGTCCAGGCCGGGATGGTGCCGGCGGCGTTGCCGGCCCGCTCGGCGCCCATGGGGGTCAAGGTGGTTTTCAGTTGTTCGGCTTGTTGCGGGGTGATGGCGGCGAAAACGCTGCCGGCGGCCAGGCTCATGACAAGCGCCAGCGTGGTTTTGGTCAATCGTGAAGTGTGAAACATGATCAATCTCCGAAATGGGAGTGAGGTCTCTCCTGTGGGAGCGGGCTTGCTCGCGAAAGCGGCGTGTCAGTCGCCAACTACTTGAATGACACACCGCCTTCGCGAGCAAGCCCGCTCCCACAGGGGATCTGTGTGGTCTTTAAAGGAAATACTTGAGGTTGAACCCGACGTTGTCGCGGTCGCGGATGCCGTTGTTTTGTCCGCCGCCGTAGAACTCGGTGTACTGCAATTCGGCTTCGAGCTTGTTCTGGTAGTTGGCCTTGATCCCCAGCGTGTAGGCCTTGCGACCTTCGATGGTGTTGCCGGCCTGGTAGCTGTTGCCCTGAAAGTCGTCTTTGTAAACGATGTAAGGCGAGACGTTGACCCCGACGTACACGTCGTTCCACGTGCCGTTGAGCATCGCCGTGTAGCTGTAGGAATCACGGTTGACCTGATCGTCGCGATCACCACCGGACACATAGGAATAGTTACCAGTCCCCGCGTAATAACGCGTGCTGCCGTCATAAGCGGTGTATTGCAAACTGCTGCCGCGCAGATGTTCCGAGGCCAGTTCGAAGATGCCGAACAGCGAGTCGAACGAGGCCGTCGGGCCAAAGTTGTAGATGGTGCCCAGCGAGGTGTTGAACGCTTCGACGCGCTCGGCGTTATTGATCTCGCTGTTGAGATTGACCATCTGTCCGCCGACGTTGATCGACCGGCCCGTCACCGCCACCGCCGCACCGTTGGCCAGGTCGCCGATCAAATCGTTAGTGGCCGCGACGCCAATCGGCAGGTTCGGCCGATAAGCGATTTCGCCAAACACCGAGGCCTCGCCCAGCGTGGTGTTGAAGCTGAAACCGTACATGCGGATGTCTTCGGCGTAACGACGATGCGCCTGAATGTTGCCCATCACATCGGCCGTGGCCAGACCACCGGCGAGCGCTCCGGCCTGATCGCCTGCGACGCCGGACAACAGATTGGTCAGCGCATCCATGTCGATGCCCTTGTACCCGCCCAGATCCGCCGCGATGGTCGGTTCCTTAGCGTGGTAGTTGACCATGTACAACCCGAACTCGGTGCTGTTGAGCTGCTCGGCGATGTAGCGGAAAGCGAAACCGAACTGCCCGTCGTTGCGCGCGTTGTAGTCCTTGCCGATCGACGCCACTTTCAGCGTGTTGCCGTACGCAGGCGTCACACCGTTGGCGTACAGCCCGGTGGTTTGCAGGGCTGAACTCAGCAACGGGTTGTTACCCAGAGCGCTGTACAAGCCGATCACGTTGCCAAACCCCGGCACCGGCGTGTCGAGCGCGGTGCCGCTGAAGTTGTTGTAACCGGTGTTGCCGCCATCGGCGAACAGGTCGGTCTGCGAATAGAAGGTGCCGACCGGATCGATGCGGGTTTCTTTCCAGTTGGTCTGATAGAAACTCTCCATGGTCAGCGAATCGGTGAGGCCGACGTTGAAGCTCAGCGCCTCTACCGGCACCAGCACTTCCTTAACTTCGGCGCCGGGCAAACGGTACTTGGCCGCGTCCACCGGGTTGGTGGTGTTGATCCCGCCGCGATAGAAAATCCCCTCGCCCCAGTTGAACACTTGTCGCCCGACTCGGGCGGTCACCGGCATCTGCGCGACGTCCCAACTGCCGTGCACATACGCGTCGAGCATCTCGATGCGGCTGCCGGCAATATCGCGGGTCTGGCTGGTGAAACGGTCGTCCTGCGGGTAGCTCTGGCTCGGTTGCGAGGGACTGTTGTTGTCGTAGTAGTTGTTGCGCTTGTCCATCAGCTGCGTGTCGTAAAACCCCGTGCCGCGCATGAACAAACCGTAGTTCTGATAGTTGGCTTCAAGCTCGGAAGTGATCTTGTACACCTCGGAAACCAGCCCGGTGTCGAAGTTGCGATTGCCGTCGTTGGTGTTGACGTCATCGTTGGATTTGTCGCGGCCCTGCACCCGCCACATACGACCGTACGACAACGTCGTGTCGATCGAACCGGTGACCTGTTTGTCCATGAAGCTGAACTCCACCGCGTGCGCCGCATCGACTGCGCACAGTTGCAGCAGCCCTGCCAGGCCGACACCGGGGAGCGCCGCGCCCGTCAGGCGCAATCGAGTGTTGATCATGTGTTCCTCCTTCCCTGTTTTTTATTGTTTTTTGTCCTGTCGCGGTGGCTAGGGCGCCAATCCCGCGCTGACGTAAATCCGGCTGTGCGCGCCGAAATGGCCGAGCAGTTTGAACAGCTGTTGATTGAGTGCCGGATGGTCGAAATCTTCGCGTTGCAGCTGATTGCCGCTGCTGAAATCGCTGGTCGCTGGCGCCGTTTCCAGCCACTGCCCGATCGCTTCGTCGAAGGCGGCGGAGTCATCGACCGACTCAGCGCTGACCACTTCGCGCAGGTAGTCGACCGAGTACGGCGGATAGGATTTGTCTTGGGCGACATCGGTGTAAGCGTCGAGCATCGGATGCGGATTGCCGGCACGCAGCAAACGCCGCAACCAGGTGGATTGATACTTTTCGACTTCCATGTGCCGGGTCGCAACGCGTTCGATGGAGGCTTGTTTGTCGGCGGCGAAACCAGCCAGCGCCTTGCCTTCCAGCAGCAAAAGACTGGCGAGGTCGACACCCGGCAATGGCTTGGCGTGATACGGCTGAGTCAGATCCTGAACGTGGTGCAGGCCCCAGCCGAGAAAGCGATAACCCCAATACGGATGGCCGCTGGCAAATGCCAGTCGCGCCAGGCCCATGTATTGATACGCGCGCCAGTCCGGCCAACTGCGTTCGAGGAATCCGGCAGCGGCATAGACCACCGGGCTTTCGTGGAAGAAGCCCATGTGGAACGGCGCTTGCGAGCTGTACTGGAAACGCTCGTCACCAAAGGGTTGCGGGCCGAAGCCGTAGCGCGCGCCAGCGTCGCCGGGGTTGTCGCTGAACAGGTTGATGTCGTGGCCGTAATCCGGCTCGTCGGCGGCGCTGGCCAGCACCGCGAGTGGCGCGACTTTTTCGTGGTTGGCGACGACGATAAAGCGCTGGCGATTCCACGGTGACAGGGTTTGTTCGACCATGACTTGATTGGCTTGCAGATGCTCGCGCTCGGGCAGGTCTTTGCCGGGCAATGGCTGGATGACCATCGCCAGATGAATCTGCGGGTTGATGCGCAGCGCGGTGAAAAAGTCGTGGCGCAGATTGTCACTCGGTTTGGCCGGTAATTTCAGCGCATCGGGGCGTGGCGGGTATTGAGCGAAGTGTTCGCGGGCGAAGGTTTCCTGCTCTTCCAGCAATGTGCTGACGGCCTGGTATTGCTGCGTGAGGAAGTTTTCCAGCGGCTCGACTTCCACCAGTGGCGCATCGCGCAACCCCGGCAGATCCTGCAACGCCAGGTAGCTGCCCACCGTATGGTTCGACCAGCCCCAAGCACTTGGGGCCGTTGCACAAAGCAGCAACAGGAGGAATGTCAGCTTCATTGCCGGGTTCTTATTGGAGGTGCCGTGGGGAATGAGCCTAACAACCGCCCCCGCCGCTGACACTGTCCGATCTCACCAGAAAAAGTCTCCGATGGCGCCAATTCAAATCTCAACACGATCCCTGTAGGAGCTGCCGATGGCTGCGATCTTTTGATGTTGATCTTAAAAAACAAGATCAAAAGATCGCAGCCTTCGGCAGCTCCTACAGGGGGAATTGTGGTGTGCTTTTCAGGCGGGGTAGCCGGTGATTTTGCGGATGCTCTGGTACAGCGGTTTGAGCTGGCGGTACGCCATTTCAGGTGACGATACGATCCCTGTAGGAGCTGCCGAAGGCTGCGATCTTTTGATGTTGATCTTAAAAAACAAGATCAAAAGATCGCAGCCTTCGGCAGCTCCTACAGGGGGAATTGTGGTGTGCTTTTCAGGCGGGGTAGCCGGTGATTTTGCGGATGCTTTGGTAGAGCGGTTTGAGCTGGCGGTACGCCATTTCAGGTGACGATACGATCCCTGTAGGAGCTGCCGAAGGCTGCGATCTTTTGATGTTGATCTTAAAAAACAAGATCAAAAGATCGCAGCCTTCGGCAGCTCCTACAGGGGGAATTGTGGTGTGCTTTTAGGCGGGGTAGCCGGTGATTTTGCGGATGCTCTGGTACAGCGGTTTGAGCTGGCGGTACATGCGCAGGTAGACCTCTTTGTACAGTTGCTCGTAGATTTTCTGCGCTTCGGGTTGTGGGGTGAAGACCTGGCCGACGCGGGTCATCGCGGCGATGGCCGTGGGGAAATCTGCGTGCAATCCGAGCCCCACTGCACAGCAGATCGCCGCCCCCAAGCCAGATGCTTCGTACACATGCGGACGCTCTGCCGGCAGGCCGAAAATATTCGCCGTAAGCTGCATCGCCGCATCGCTCTGCGAACCGCCACCGGCCACGCGCAGGCGCTTTATCGACACCTTTGAACGCCGCTCGATGTTCTCCATGCCTTGGCGCAAGGCATACGCCAGCCCCTCAAGAATCGCCCGGTAAATATGCGCGCGGGTGTGCACATCGCCGAAGCCGATCATCGCGCCCTTCGCTTCCACGCCCGGCTCACGAATCCCCGGCGACCAGTACGGTTGCAGCATCAAACCCATCGAGCCTGGCGGCACTGCATCGACCAGCGCATCGAACAACTGCTCCGGCTCGATGCCCTGCTCTTTGGCCTGCTGCATCTCGCGCAAGCCGAACTCGTTCTTGAACCAGCTGACCATCCAGTAACCGCGATAAATCATCACCTCGCAGTTGAACTGATCCGGCACCGCCGACGGGTACGGCGGAATCAACGGGACGATTTCCAGATAGCGCGAACGGGTGCTGGTGATCGTCGCCGTGGTGCCGTAAGACAGGCACACCGTGCCCGCGTCGACCACGCCGGCACCGACCACTTCACACGCCTTGTCGGCACCTGCCGCAATCAGCGGCAAGCCTTCGGGAATGCCGGTGTGGCGAGCCGCTTCAGCGGTGATGTAGCCGAGGGTTTCACCGGGTTTGTGCAGGGTCGGCAATTGCTCGGGACGCACTGCCAGCGCCTGCCATTTCCAGTCACTCGGCGCGGCCCATTTCAGGCGTTTGAAGTCAAACGGCAGATAGCCGACGCAGCAACCCACCGAATCGACAAAACGCCCGCACAGTCGATGAGTGAGAAACCCCGAGAGCAACAAAAACTTGTCCGTCGCCGCCCACACCTCTGGCTGATGCTGCGCAATCCAGTTCGCCTCAGCCTGGGCACGAAAATAATCCACCGTACCCTGCGCGCCGACCAGTTTGAACAACCAGCCCCACGGCCCTTTGATCCCGCCCTCGACTTCACTCTGGCGCTGATCGAGCCACAAAATTGCCGGACGCAGCGGTTTGCCCTCGGCATCAACATTGATCACCGTACCGCGCTGAGTGGTCAGGGAAACGCCAGCAATCTGCGAACGATCAATGCCGGTTTGCGCCCAGACTTGCTGACACGCCTCGCCGAGTTTCGCCCAGTAATACTCAGGATCCTGCTCGGCCCAGCCCGGTTGCGTCGAGTAATACGCCTGCAATTCAACCTTGCCTTTGCCGAGCAGATTGCCCTGCAAATCGAAGAGCAACGCGCGCACGCTCTGGGTGCCGTTGTCGATCGCCAGCAGGTAACGCTTGTTCGGGTGGTTATCCATGGAGCTCTCTTCAAGGGGCATCAAGGCGTGGCATCCGGCAGACCGTGATGGCGTTGCCACAACGCCCGATAACGCTGAATTTCCTGCTGCCAGTATGCGTCGCTCCAGCCGAGTCGTGGCTGGCAGATTTGGCGGATGGCGGTGAAATAGTCTTCGCCACCGTGAGGCAGCAAAAGGCCGAGACGCGTGCGGCGCAACAGCAGATCGTCGAGGTGCAGAACCATTTCCGCTTCGCAAGCGAAGGCCAGTTCCGCCCACAAGGTGTACGTGGCGCCGACCGTTTCGTGGCCGATATTCTTGATCAGTTGCGCCAGCCTCAGCAGGTTTCGGCCATGCCTTCCGGCCAGTCGTCGCCATTGCTGGTTGCTCAATTCTGCAATCGCCAGCGCAGGAACGGCGGCAAACACGGGCGCGGCGTCATCGACGAAGGGACGTTCGAGCATGTCCGCGCAGGCCTTGAGCACTTCGATGGCTTGCGGGCGAAACGTGGTCAGTTTGCCGCCGGCCAGCGTCACGCATCCGGGCTCCTGCCACAGCACATGTTCACGGGTTTCGTTCGACGGTTGGTCTTGAAGATTACCCGCCGCACTGCCAACCACTGGACGCACGCCCGACCATGTCGACAACACGTCATTCGCCGTCACTTCAGCACCGGGAAATTGTTGTGTGCAGGCCGCCAGCAGATAGTCGAGTTCTTCGCCGCTGATGCTCGCGCTGTGATCCAGATCTTCGCGATGATCGAGATCCGTGGTGCCGACCACCGTCGCGCCTTCCCACGGAAAAACGAACACCGGACGGCGGTCGCGTTCATGCAAAAACGTAAACGCCTGCGCCACCGGCAAACGCCAACCCGGCAGCAACAAATGACTGCCGCGCAACGGCCGTAATTGCCGTGGCGCCTCAGTCGGCCGCAAGCGTTCAGCCCATGCACCGGTGGCCACAGCAAGCATGCAACAACGCAATTGCAGGGTCGCGCCGGCCTCGCAGTCTTCGATCTGAACGCCGCACACTCGCCCGTTTTCTCGCAGCAAATGCTCGACGCGAACGCCATTGACCACGACCGCGCCATCCGCTCGCGCCTCGCTCAACACGCGCATCACCAGCCGTGCATCGTCGGTCAGCGCATCGACAAAACTGGTGCCGCCGAGCAAGTCACTTTCCTTCACGCCCGGCGCCAGATAACGCAGCTGTTGTGCATCATGAAAACGATGGCTGCGCCGTCCGGCCAAAGCATCGTAGACGCTCAACAAACCACCCAGCACCCGAGGCCCGGGAAAGCCGCCGCGATAGTGCGGCATCATGAAACTCATCGGTTCGACCAGCCCCGGCGCTTCGTCGAGCAAGCGCTGACGTTCGCGCACCGAATCGCGGGTCAGGCGCCACTGGCCCTTGGCGATGTAACGCAAACCGCCATGAACCATTTTCGACGATCGACTGGACGTGCCCCAGGCAAAATCACGTTGCTCCAGCAACAGGCAGCGCCAGCCTCGGCGTGCCGCTTCACGCAGGATTCCGGCGCCGCTGATGCCGCCACCTATGACGATCAGATCCCAGGTTTCATCCGCCAGTGTTGGCAGAGTTTGCTGGCGCCATGCGGCGTTCCAGTCCTGACTCATGGCCGTCACTCCGGCAACAGCGTGCCGGGGTTGAGGCGCCCGGCCGGATCGAAGTGTTTGCTCAGCGCCTGCAAGGTATCCATCGCCAGTGCGCCCTTCTCGCGCAACAGGTACGGCGCGTGATCTTTGCCGACGCCGTGTTGGTGACTGATGGTGCCGTGGTTGTCGACGATGGTCTGACTTGCCGCGTGTTTGAGTGCTTTCCAGCGTGCCAGCGTCGCGGGGTAATCCGCCGCCGGGCGAAACACGTAAGTGGTGTAGATGCTCGAACCTTCGCCGTAGACGTGGGACAAGTGGGTGAAGACATGCACGCGCTCGTCCTCGGCGGCCAAGGCCTTGCGCAGGCTGTTTTCGATGAGATTGAGCAGGTTGTCGACGTTGCTCCAGTCGGTGGCGGTTTCGAGGGTGTCGACCACGTAACCGGCGTTCCACAGGTTCTCGCGCAGGTAGGGGAAACGGAAGCGGTTCTGCGCCCATTTCTTGCCGAGCAAGGTGCCGGTGAACACGCCGCCGAACGCCTTCAGATGTTGCCGCGCCTGTGTCAGCGACAATGCGTTTTGTCGGCGATTGCCGGTGACGCCGAAGGTCAGCAGGCATTTGCCCTCAGCTGCCCCCCTTAGCTTCAGATACTTTTCCAGCCAGGCGATTTGTTGCGGATGACCGGCCAGTGCCAGTTGCGTTTCGGTTTCCACGGCGTTGGATAAACGCAGCATCGACAGCGGCACGCGTGCCTGGGCCAATTGGCGAATGGCTCTGAGTGCCTGCGGCCAGTCGGCGAGAAAAACGCCGTAGAAACGTTCATCGGCAGGCAGCGCGCTGACCCGCACCTTGACCTCGGAAATGATCCCGAAACGGCCCTCGCAACCCAACACCACTTCGCGCAAATCTGGCCCGGCAGCCGAAGCCGGAAAGGTTGGAATGTGCATCGGCCCGGCAAAGGTTTCCAGCGTTCCGCCCGCAAACAGTTGCTCGATCCGGCCATAGCGCAACGACTGCTGACCACTGGAACGACTGGCAACCCAACCGCCCAACGTCGACAACTCCCACGACTGCGGAAAATGCCCCAGCGTGTAGCCCCGCGCACGCAACTGACTTTCCACCTGCGGCCCACTCGCACCGGGGCCGAACGTCGCCAGCAGGCTTTGCTCGTCGAGATCGATCAGCCGATTCATCCGCGCCAGCGACACCGTCACCACTGGCCGCGCAGAATCCGGCGGATTGATGTGCCCGGCCACCGAGGTGCCGCCGCCATACGGGATCAGGCACAAGTCCTGCTCGTGGGCGAGCGCCAGCAATTGGCGAATGTGCTCAGCGGTCTCGGGAAACGCCACTGCATCTGGATATTTGCCCAGCGCACCTTCGCGCAACGCCAGCCAGTCCGGCAGACTTTGGCCCCGCGCATGCAACAAACGATCATGAGCATCGATACTGTACAAAGTGTGCGCCGACAACCGCGAGGCCGGCACACGCGCCAATGCCGCTTCAAGCGTGGCATCGGGCAGCGCGCGTCCCTCGCCCAGTCGCTCATGAAGAAACTCCGCGCCCTGGGCCGGCAGTTCGACCACCGTGGTTGCATCTCCCCAGCCGTTCCAGCGTCGCATGCGTGTGTCCTTTTTTGCCGTCAGATCAGTGATATTTCAGGCCCCCATACTAGCCAGCGGCCGCAAAGTGTCACGGTCGCATCCGGCCAGTTCGTGTAGCCAATTGAGTCAAACGTCGCGCAAGCGTCAGCCATTTACTTTAGTCGTGGTTTCAAATTACCTTTCAGGCATTCATCCGCCCACGCGGCCGTCGATCAAAGGAAGGGATCATGCAATCGCTCGGCTTCACCTCAGTTCCGCCCCTGCTCAAATACCTGCGCCATGCCGAACAACTGGGCATGGCCGTCGAACCGGCGTTGGCGGCGGCGGGTTTGCAGGCGCAGCAGTTGAGCGACAACACCCTGCGTTTGCCCGGTGAGGCGCATGAGCGGCTGCTGGATTATTTCTGCGAACACTCGGGGGATCCGTTGTTCGGGCTCAACGCGGCGAATTTCGTCCTGCCCAATTCGTGGAGTGTGCTCGGTTACATCACCATGAACTGCGCGACGTTGGGCGATGCGATGAGCCGGATCATGCCGTTCGAAAAACTGGTCGGCGACATGGGTGTCAGCCGTGCCGAGGTGCTGGATGGCCACGTGCATTTGATCTGGACATGCCGTTATCAGCGCCCACGGATTCGCCGACATCTGGTGGAAAACGTGCTCGGTTCATGGCTGCAATATGCACGCTGGATCGCCGACACGCAGATGTCGCCGGCCGCAGTCTGGCTCGAACATTCATGCCCGGCCGAGGCGACGCCTGCGCAGTACGAGGCGTTTTTCGATTGCCCGGTGGTGTTTGATCAGGCGTATTCGGCGCTGGTTGTGCCGCTGGCGTATTTGCAGTTGCCGCTACGTCAGGCCGATGCGCAGTTACTGCGCACACTGGAGGAACATGCGCTGGGGTTGATGGCAACGCTGGAGGATGCGTCGCTGGAGCAGCAGGTGAAGAACATTCTGCGGCAGTTGCTCAAGGAAGGCTTGCCGCGCAAGGAACAGGTGGCCGAGCATCTGGCGGTGTCGGTGCGTACGTTGCAGCGCCAGTTGCATCAGGCGGGGACGTCGTATCAGCAGATTCTCGATGATTTGCGCCAGGAGTTGGCGGAGCATTATTTGCTCAACAGTACGCTACCGATTCAGGACATCGCGCAGTATCTGGGGTTTACCGAACCGAGGTCGTTTCACCGCACGTTCAAGAGCCGACGCGGGATGCCGCCGGGGGAGTTTCGGCAGATGCATCGGGGGTGATTGTTCCGGCCTCATCGCTGGCAAGCCAGCTCCCACAGGTTCAGCGGTGATCACAAATTTTATGCACGACACAAAACACTGTGGGAGCTGGCTTGCCAGCGATGGCGTCAGTTGCAGCCCACAATTCCTACAAGCAAATCTTCGATACCTGAGCGCATTAAACATCCTGCAGCGCAGCTGTTTAAGGACACCCGGCGTTACGCGAAACAGCCCACAAATCCTTGCGTCATAACCTACGCCTACGCCAGAATCCGCCGGCTTGTGCGCCCTGAGCATGCTGCGTAACTTGATTGCGTCACTGATTTCCAGTGATCGGGTTTAGTAGCCCGGTGGTAACTCGGCTGGTCGTACATTCATCACAGGTGCTTGCATACCTGAGCTTGATGGTGGCTGTACGCAGGGCGCTTCGGCGCGCCGGCTTAGCTGAGTTCCCCGGTCTACTAACCTGCGTACAGCTGCCACCCTTTCGTTTAGTAGCCAAAGGGTTGCCGCTCAACAAAGGGAACACAGCTATGTTCAAGATAACGCCAAACCCGCCGGCCACCGACCCGGCATCCCCCTATGAATCCCCCGACTCCAGAAAATTCCACGAAGCCGCCGAGCGCGCGCTCGACCACTACCTCGGCCCGACGAACGCCGACCTCATGGCCACGCCCTATTCGCCTAACACGCTATACATGGCCAACCCTGCAGCAAACACCGAATCCCTGCTGACCGACGCCAGCGAAACCCTTGGCTCGGCCACCGTAATGCTCAACAACCATGCCGCGCAGGTTGAAGGCACACATCGCAAGACTTTGCAGGGCATTGCGCAAGTGGTGATGGTGGCGGAAATGGCGGTCAATCGCGTGCTGGACCAATTAGTACCAATCGAGTAACGGCCCCCCCTGTAGGAGCAAAGCTTGCTCGCGAATGCGCCATGGCATTCAGCATCTGTGCTGACTGAACCCATGCTTTCGCGAGCAAGCTTTGCTCCTGCGTTTTTTACGAGCTGATTGCGTTGGTAAACACCAACCGATTACCAAACGGATCGGCAATCGTCATGTCCTGACTCCCCCACGGCATCGCCTGAATCTGCGGGTGCGAGAACTTGTAGTCCTTGGCGATCAATTGCTGCTGAAACGCCTCCAGCTCATCCGTCTCGATACGCAGCGCCGAACCCGGGCTCGCGTCGCCATGGTGCTCGGACAAATGCAGCACACACTCGCCACGCGACACCTGCAGGTACAGCGGGAAGTTCGCTTCAAAGCGATGCTGCCAGTCGATCTTGAATCCGAGAAAATCGACGTAAAACTCTACCGCTTTGGCTTCATCGAAGATCCGCAGGATCGGGGTGGTTTTGCCGAAGCTCATGGGGTGCTCCCTGACTGGTTGGCCCCACAGTGTAGACGGGGTGGATGTCAGGAATTCGGCTTGTTGATGGCTTTCTTTAATCTCAGATTGCCACTATGAGACGTAGATCAAAAGATCGCAGCCTTCGGCAGTTCCTACAGGGGGGATTTCGACTGATGAAATCCTTTGCGTAAATCACCTTCGCGCGCCAGAAACCGCCCTTCCCTGCGCCCATTTGCCTGCCCGTCGCGGTAACTCAACACGCCATTAACCCAAACCCCGTCAATGCCCTGCGCCGCTCTTTGCGGATCGTTGAAATCCGCGACATCACGCACCGTCGCCGGATCGAACAACACCAGATCCGCCCAAAAACCTTCACGAATCTCGCCGCGCGCCTTCAAACCAAACCGCGCCGCCGACAACCCGGTCATCTTGTGCACAGCGGTGTGCAGCGGAAACAGCCCGACATCACGACTGAAATGGCCCAACACCCGTGGGAACGCGCCCCACAGGCGTGGATGCGGGAACGGGTCTTCCGGCAGTCCGTCAGAACCGACCATCGACAACGGATGCGCGAGGATTCTTCGTACATCCGCCTCGTCCATGCCGTAGTAAACAGCCCCCGCCGGTTGCAAGCGTTTCGCGGCATCAAGCAGCGGCAGATTCCATTCCGCAGCGATGTCGATCAAGTCGCGACCGCTGACTTCCGGGTGCGGCGTCGACCAGGTGATGGTGATGCGATGCGCATCGGTGACTTGCTTCAAATCCAGCGTCGAAGAACTCGCCGCATACGGATAGCAATCGCAGCCAACCGGGTGGGTTTTCGCGGCCTCTTCCAATGAAGCGAGGAGCTCAGGGCTGCGCCCCCAGTTACCCACCCCTGCACACTTGAGGTGGGAAATAATCACCGGCGATTTGGCGTGACGACCGATCTGAAACGCCTCATCCATCGCCTCCAGAACCGGGGCGAATTCGCTGCGCAAATGGGTGGTGTACACCGCGCCGAATGCCGTGAGTTCTTCGGTCAGTTGCATCACTTCATCGGTGGATGCGTTGTAGGCGCTGGCGTAGGCCAGACCTGTGGACAAACCCAACGCACCGTCCTCAAGGCTTTCACGCAATTGCTCGCGCATCGCCGTGATTTCTTCCGGAGTCGCGGTGCGCAACAGGTCATCCAGATGATTGCTGCGCAGCGCCGTGTGGCCAATCAGTGCGGCGACGTTCAGCGTGGTATTCGCAGCTTCAACCGCCGCGCGGTAATCGCTAAAACGTGGATAAACAAACGCCGCCGCAGTGCCGAGCAAGTTCATCGGATCCGGTGGATTGCCTTTCAAACTCACGGGCGAGGCGCTAATTCCGCAGTTGCCGACAATCACCGTGGTCACGCCTTGGCTGAGTTTTGGCAGCATCTCTGGCTGACGAATCACCACCGTGTCGTCATGGGTGTGCACGTCGATAAAACCCGGCGCCAGCACGCGGCCGGCGGCGTCGATTTCTTCGGTCGCCGTGGCATCGGACATATCGCCGATGCGCTCGATACGGCCATCGCGGATGGCCACGTCGGCCTGGTAGCCGGGCGTGTTGCTGCCGTCGATGATCAGGGCATTGCGAATCAGGGTGTCGTACAACATGTCAGTCTCCCAGCGGCAGGTGATCGTCGCCGCCACGGTATTCGTCGAGCGCCAGTTTGATCCGCCGCAGACGTTCTTGATTGTCTTCAGGATTGGCCAGCGCCAGCTCGGTCGCGAGCACGTCGATGGCGAGAAGCATGCCGTAGCGCGCCGCCGTCGGTTTGAAAATGAACGAGGTTTCCGCACTCTGCAGCGGCAGCACGACGTCGGCCAGTTCGGCCAGCGGCGAGTCGGCGCGGGTGATGGCGAGAATGCGCGCGCCGTAGTTGCGCGCCAGTTCCACCGTTTCCAACAGCTCCGGGGTGATGCCGGTCAGCGAGCAGACGATGACCACTTGTTCGGCGTTGAGGCTGGCGGCGGTGACGCGCATCATCACCGCGTCATGACACACCGCCACCGGATATCCGAGGCGCACCAGCCGCACCTGCAATTCATCGCTGCACAGGGTCGAGCACCCGCCCATGCCGAACGCGTGAATCATCCGCGCCTGGCCGAGCAATCTCACTGCATCGGCGAAACGTGATTCATCGAAACCGGCCAGATGCTGACGCAAGGTGGTCTCGATATCGCCGACGATTTGTCCGTAGAACGCTGACTGTTCAGGCGTACCGGCAGGGTCGAGAAAACGGCTGCCCACCCCGCTGGCTTGGGCCAGTTGAAGACGCAGATCACGCAGGTCACGACAGCCAACCGTGCGCGCAAACCGCGACAGCGTGGCGGTGCTGACTTCGGCGCGTTGCGCGAGGTCTTCGAGGCTGGCACTCGCGGCGAAACCGACGTCGTCGAGCATCAGCCGGGCGATACGGCCTTCGCCGGCGCTGAAGGAATCCTGACGGGCGCGGATCTGATAGAGGATGTCCATGACGGCTGGCTCCGGTTACAGCAGGTAAGAAAGACCGAGGGTCATTGCAAAAGCGACCACCGAAATCAGGGTCTCCAATACAGTCCAGGTCTTGAAAGTCTGGGCGACCGTCATGTTGAAGTATTCCTTGATCAACCAGAAGCCGCCGTCGTTGACGTGGGAAAAGATAACCGACCCGGCGCCGGTCGCCAGCACCAACAGCTCAGGGTGGGGATATCCCAGACCAATGGCCACCGGCGCGACCACACCCGATGCGGTGGTCATAGCCACGGTCGCCGAGCCAGTGGCGATGCGCATCAGCGCTGCAAACAGCCAGCCCATGATCAGCGGCGACAGGTGAAATTCGTGAGCGAGGCCGACGATCTGATCGGTGACGCCCGCGTCGACCAGAATGCGGTTCAAACCGCCGCCAGCGCCGACCAGCAAAGTGATACTGGCCGTAGGCGCCAGGCATTCGTTGGTGAATTTGAGGATCGATTCACGGCTGAAACCCTGAGCGATACCCAGCGTCCAGAAACTCAGCAACGTCGCCAGCAACAGCGCGATCACCGAGTTGCCGATGAACAGCAGGAACTGGTTGAAACCGCTGCCCGGCGTGGAAATCAGGTTGGCCCAGCCACCGATCAGCATCAACACCACCGGCAACAGAATGGTCGCCATGGTGATGCCGAAACCCGGCAGCTTGTCGCGCGGTTCGCGATCGAGGAATTGTCTTTCCAGCGGGTTATCCGCCGGCAAATGAATGCGCGGCACGATGAATTTGGCGTACAGCGGGCCGGCAATGATTGCCGTCGGAATGCCGATGGCAATCGCGTAGAGCAAGGTCTGCCCGACCGACGCCTGATAGGCCTGCACCGCCAGCATCGCCGCCGGGTGCGGCGGCACCAGCGCGTGCACCACCGACAGACCGGCGACCATCGGCAAACCGACCATCAGAATCGACACACCCACACGGCGCGCCACGGTGAATGCAATCGGCACCAGCAAGACAAAACCGACCTCGAAGAACAGCGGCAAACCGACCAGAAACGCGATGCAGACCATCGCCCAGTGCGCGTTCTTCTCGCCGAATTTATCGATCAACGTGCGCGCCAACTGCTCGGCGCCGCCGGACTCGGCCATCATCTTGCCAAGCATCGTCCCCAGCGCGACCACCAGCGCAATATGCCCCAGCGTCTTGCCCACCCCGGCCTCATACGCCCCGACAACCCCGGAGGCCGGCATCCCGGCCACCAGCGCCAAGCCGATGGAAATCAAGGTAATGACAATGAACGGATTGAGCCGGTAACGGGCGATCAACACGATCAAAGCAATGATGGCAACGGCTGCATAAACCAGCAGCCAATAGCCGAAGTCAGGCGTCATGCGGTACTCCTCGAAAGGGTCACGTTCGAATGGGTTGTGAAACTCATAAATCATTTCGAGATCGAGATTTCAAACCACATGAAAGTAATTTTCGTGGAGAGGTAAGGTGTGTCGCTAACAGATATGTTTTGTCGTGATTAATGAAAATCCACCCAGCGAATTTTCATGCCCACACAAGATCTGTAGGAGCCGAGCTTGCTCGCGAAGACGGTGTCACATTCGACATTTCTATCGACTGACACAGCGCTTTCGCGAGCAAGCTTTGCTCCTACAGTTTGAGTGCATTCCTTCAGTCAGAACGCGGTTAACTTGTAGGAGCCAGCCTGCTGGCGATGGCGGTTGCACATTCAATATCTGTGTTGCCAGGGATACCGCATTCGCGAGCAAGCTCGCTCCCACAGTTTTGAGTGCATTCCTTCAGTGAGAATGCGGTCAAACTGTGGGAGCGGGCTTGCTCGCGAATGGCTTCACTCGGTGTTGCGTGAACTCACTCCATTTCGTTACGAATCCATTCAACCACTGACGTGCGCTTCGGCGTCCAGCCCAGTATTTCGCGCGCATGTTTGCCGCGCACACGACTGTTGGAGCCGAGGCCATAGTTGGCCATTTCATAGCCCCATTCGGCTTCAGCGTCTTTCAATGGCCAGTCTTGCGGTTGGCCCAGGTTCAGCGCTTGGGCCATGGCGGTGGTCATGTCGATAAACGACGCTTCGCCGCTTTCAACAAAGTAGAAAGTGCCCGGAACGTTTTTGGTCAGCGCCAGCAGGTACAGGGCGACGACGTCTTCGATGTGCACGTTGGACCAGATGTTCTGGCCAGTACCGACGTGACGAACGACACCGCTTTTACGCGCTTGCTTGAGCAGTCGCGGCAGTTGCACGCTGTCACGTTTGACGCCCAGGCTATGCCCGTAGATCAGCGTGTTGCAGATGACGGCGGAGTTCACGCCGTCCTTCGCCGCTGCGAGGATCAAGTTGTCGATGGCCACGCGTGCGGCTTTATCGACGGTCGGCTCCGGCAGATTGTCTTCGTAGTAGATGACGTCGCTGGACTTGCCGCCCGACGCATCGCCAACGATGCTCGAACCGCTGGTGTGCAGGAACACTTTGTTGGTACCGCGCAAAGCATCGAGCAACGCTTCCACCGCGCCGCGATGGTCGCTGCTGGCGGCGTTGATCACGGCGTCGGCGGCGCGGGCCTGTTCGGCGAGCAGTGCTTGGTCGTCGAGTGTGCCGATAACCGGGGTGATACCGAGTGCTTTCAGCTCATTAGCCTGTTCGGCGCTGCGCACCAGGCCGGTGACGTTGTGCCCGGCCTGAACCAGACCGGTAGCGATCGAGCCGCCGATAAAACCGGCAGCGCCGGTGACGAATACGTTCATGGAGAAACTCCCTGCGTGAGTAAGTGATGGGACGAGTATCGGCCCGTGAGCCCGGGGGAAAAACCCGCTCCCGCCCAATTCACTCTTGCGCAGAGGTCACGAATCAGCCCTTGAAATCGGCGCTGGCGTAGGCGGCGAGTTTGCTCTGGATAAAGTCGAGGAAGCACTGAATGCGCAGCGCCAGTTGCGAGTTACGGTAGTACACCGCGTTGATCGGCTGGCGATAACCGCTGTTGAATTCACCGAGCAGGACTTTCAAACGGCCGGCGCGGATGTCGTCAATGGTCATGAAGTGCGACAGGCAAGCGATGCCCTGCCCTTCCAGCGCCAGATGCCGCACAGTCTCGCCGCTGGAGGCGCTGATCGCCGGGGTGATCGGCCAGCGATCGCCGTGCACGTAACGCAGCGGCCATTGGTTGAGGCCTTCGTTCTGAGTGAAGCCGAGCAAAGTGTGTTCGCTCAGATCAGCGACTTGCTGCGGCGCGCCGTGTTTTTCCAGATACGCAGGACTGGCGACGATCAGCAGCGGACTGCAACCGAGCGAACGCGCGTGCAGCGTCGAATCGGCGAGGGTGCCGATGCGGATGGCGATGTCGGTGCTTTGTTCCAGCAGGTCAATGATCAGGTCATTGCTGTTCAGTTCGAGCTGAATGTCTGGGTAGAGCCGGCGGAATTCGTCGATGTAGGGGACGACGGCGTGGAGCATGAACGGCGACGCCGCGTTGATGCGCAAGCGCCCGGACGGAGTTTGCTGGCGTGAGGACAGGCGTTCTTCGAGTTGATCCATCTGATCGAGAATCAGCTTGGCGTGCTCGAAAAAGTACTTGCCCTCTTCGGTCAGATCCATGCGCCGCGTGGTGCGGTTGATCAGCGTGGTGTCGAGTTTGGCTTCCAGCTTCGACAGCGTGCGGCTGACGGCCGAAGGCGTTTGCCCGACCTGCTCGGCAGCGGCGGAGATGGAACCGCACTCGATCACGCAGACGAAAATCTGCAACTCATCGGATCTGGCTTTCACGGGTGTCCCTTACGATGGTCATCACCCCTGTATTGTGGTGAAAGAATGGCTTGGGCGGGTGAGGAATTTTCTGTTCACAGAGATCTACTTGTGGCGAGGGGATTTATCCCCGATGGACTGCGCAGCAGGCCCGCTCTGTTACAGGATCAAGAGCGGGGCCGCTTCGCGACCCATCGGGGATAAATCCCCTCGCCACAGGAAATCATCTCAAGCCTTAAGCCCAAACACCTCGGTCAGATGCTGCTCATAACGCGCTACATCACCTTCGATGTTCGGACGCTTCATCACATCCACACACAGGAACGTCGGCAACGCGGTCATGCCCAGAAACTCATTGGCCTTGTGGAACGGGAAGTACACCGCATCAACACCTTTGGCCTCAAAGAAATCGGTCGGGTCATCAAACGCTTGTTGCGGTGCGTTCCAGGTCAGCGACAGCATGTATTGCTTGCCCTGAATCAGCCCGCCGCTGCCGTACTTCTGCGAGGCGTCGGAGCGGGTGCGGCCATCGCTGGCGTAGAGGCTGCCGTGGCCTTCGGTGAAGACTTCGTCGAGGTACTTTTTCACCGTCCACGGCGCGCCCATCCACCAGCCCGGCATCTGATAAATGATCACGTCGGCCCAGAGGAATTTCGCCACTTCTTCAGCGACGTCGTAACCCTCGTCGATGAAGGTAGTTTTGACGTCGAGCCCGCCGCGATCCAGCACGCTCAGCGCCGCTTCGTGCAGAGTGGCGTTGTAACGACCGTCAGAGTGGGCGAATTTTTTACCGCCATTCAACAACAATACTTTTTTCATGAGAAAGCCTCGGCGCAGCCATTCCGGCTGGGTGGAGAAGGGAAACTGGAATGGCGGCAGATTAACCATCTGCCTCGCGCGGAATAAGCCGTGATTGCGCAAAATACATTTGACCAAAAAGCACGAATCGAACACAGATTGTTGCAATAGCATGCTCGGCCATCTGTACTTGAGGAGTCGTTGTGATGAGTGAACGCCAGGGTTTTATCCTGCACGCCAAGACCCGCCCGGAAAAAGCCGAGGCCTTCGAGGCGCTGTTCCGCGCTTATGTTGCACCGAGCCGCGCCGAGCCCGGTTGCATCGAGTACCACATGCTGCGCGACAAGGAAGATCCGTCGCTGTTTATCTTCTACGAGATCTGGGAGAGCCAGGCGCACCTGGATGTGCACTCGAATCTGCCGCACATGAAGGCGTTTTTCGCCGAGCGCATGGACTATCTGGAACGCGATTTCGACATTCGCGCCATCGACATGCTCAGCGAAGCGTCGGCTAACCGCTGATCAATAAGTGGGCGCCGAGCGCGCCCAGACCGATGAAGAAAACCCGTTTGAATAGTACGGCGCTGATGCGTTGCCGCAGCCATTGGCCGAGCAACATGCCCAGCACGGCGGGGATCAGCGCCAGCAGCGAGGCGCTCAATTCACCGCCGCCGAGTGCGCCGCGCCAGAGCAAACCGCCGGCCAGCGCCAGAGTCGAAACGGTGAAGGACAGGCCGAGTGCCTGCACCAACTCGTCGCGGTTCAAACCCAGCGCCTGCAGGTAGGGCACCGCCGGAATCACGAACACGCCAGTGGCTGAAGTGATGACGCCGGTGATTAAACCGCAGGCCGGGCCGAGCCAGGGTTCGTGGCGGGGATTTACGCTCAGCGTCGGCAGGAACAATCCGCTCAGCGCATACAACAGCAACGCCGCGCCGAGCCCGCGTACCACCCAATGTTCCCCGGCCATGCCGATCCACAACGTGCCGATGCCGGTGCCGAGGAAGATCATCAACAGCATCGGCCAGAGGCGTTTGATCAGGCCTTTTAAATGCCCGCCGAATGCCAGTTGCCAGAGGTTGGTCAGGGTAGCCGGGATGATCAACAACGCGGCTGCCTGCGATGGCGCCATAGCCAGACCGAGCAGGCCCATGGCGACCGTGGGCAAGCCGAGGCCGATGATGCCTTTGATCAGGCCGGCGAGGATAAAGGTGGCGACGACCAGCAATGACAGGGTCAGGCCCAGGTGTTGGTAGAAGTCTGTGAGTGTGTTCATGGCGGTACTGTGCGCCAGTCGGGGTTGACTGAAAATCTGCCATATACTGAGGGTGCCTCTTCCAGAGCAAGAGGCTTAAATTTTTTTGAAGCTTCTGGCCTCATCGCGAGCAGGCTCACTCCTACATTAGATCGGTGGCGAACACAAAACCTGTAGGAGTGAGCCTGCTCGCGATGGGGCCGGCCTAAACACCACAAAAACCGGCTGCCGACATGCACTTCGACCTCACCGACCTGCGCCTCTACCTGCACATCCTCGACACCGGCAATATCACCGCCGGCGCCGCGCGCAGCCATTTATCCCTCGCCGCCGCCAGCGCCAGAATCCGCGCCATGGAAGCTTCGCTCGGCGCCGACTTCCTCGAACGCGGTCGCCGTGGCGTCACCCCGACCCCCGCCGGCAAAGCCCTCGCCCACCACGCGCGCATCCTCCTGCAACAAGCCGAACGTATGCAGCAGGATCTCGCCGACTACGCCCAAGGCGTCAAAGGCCAGGTGCGACTGCTGTGCAACACCACGGCGATCACCGAATACCTGCCGGAAGTGCTCGCCGATTTCCTGCGCAATCACCCCAATCTCGACATCGATTTGCAGGAATTGCCGAGTGCGCGCATCACCCACGCCTTACGCCAAGGCGCAGCCGATCTCGGGATTGTTTCCGACGCCGTAGACACCCGCGACCTACAAACCCAACCCTTTCGCGATGATCCACTGGTACTGATTCTGCCCCTCGATCACCCGTTGTCTGACGCCGACGAGGTCAGTTTCAGCGATGCGTTACACCATGATTTTGTAGGACTCAGCGCCAACAGCGCTTTGGCGATCTACCTCGAAGAACAGGCCCTGCACAGCGGCGCCCGCATGCAGGTGCGTATCCGCGCCGACGGTTTCGACGGCGTGATGCGCATGGTCAGCCATGGCGCCGGGCTCGCCATCGTGCCACTGGCCGCCATCGAACGTGCGGCGCCACGCAGCTTCAAAAGCGTTGCGCTCAACGAACCGTGGGCGCGCCGCACCTTGATGCTCTGCGCCAAGGACTTCACCGCCCTGCCGGGTTACGCCAAAGCCCTGCTACACGCCTTGACTCTCCCCTAAGGGGCAGACTTCATCCAAACTCATTCAGCCGCTGGAAAAACTCTGAACGTGCGCGCGTTTCTGAGCAGCTCGATGTCGACCCCAGACAACTGGGCAGCGCCCGGGCGCTATACGGTGCAACTTCAATTCCTTCTGCCCGGAGCTCCCATGACCGCGACCGCCCCTATCACCGTTCTGCGCGACACCCACCCGCTGCCGGTACTCGATGCCTGCAAATGGGAAAAACTCGAGGGCGACCCGCACACCGTCAACCTCAACGCCTACACCAGCGAAGACGGCAGCAAGATCATGGGCACGTGGATCTGCACGCCGGGCAAGTGGCGCGTGGAATACGTGAAGTGGGAATACTGCCATTTCCAGGAAGGCTACTGCGTGATCACCCCGGACGGCATGGCGCCGATTCACTTGCGTGCTGGCGACATCTTTGTGATTGAGCCGGGGATGAAAGGTACGTGGGAAGTGGTTGAGACGGTGCGTAAGTATTTCGTGTTTGCCTGATAAAGCAAAAGATCGCAGCCTTCGGCAGCTCCTACAGAAAACACAATCCCCTGTAGGATCTGCCGAAGGCTGCGATCTTTTTTTGGCACAAAAAAGCCGGGAAATCACCCGACGTGATTTCCCGGCAACACCTACTGCAAATTTTTAAACACACCCCAATGATCCCTATGGAAATAGAGATCCCTGTGGCGAGGGGATTCATCCCCGATCGGCTGCGCAGCAGTCGCAAAACCTCAGTTCTCGGTTCACCTGAAAAAATGCAGGGGGCCGCTTCGCGACCCATCGGGGATAAATCCCCTCACCACATAAGCCCTTCCACCTCAAACTTTTGAACTGTTACTGCGGTTTCCGGTAACTGTTGATAATCGCCGAGAAGTCTTTCCCGCCATCCCCACGCTGACTCATCGCCTGATACAACTGCTGCGCCACCGCGCCAAGCACCACCGGCTGATGCGCCTGACGCGCTGCTTCCGTCGCCAGGCCCAAATCCTTCAGCATCAATTCCGCACCGAACCCACCGGTGTACCCCCGCGAGGCCGGCGCCGTTTCAACAATCCCCGGCCACGGGTTGTACATCTCCGAACTCCAGCAGCGTCCGGTCGAGCTGTTGATGATCCCGGCCAGCACCGACGTATCAATCCCCAACGCATCGCCCAGCGCCATCGCTTCACTGACGCCAACCATCGAAATCGCCAGCAGCAAGTTGTTGCAGATCTTGGCGATCTGCCCGGTGCCGACTTCACCGCAATGCACAATGTTGCGGCCCATCTGCGCCAGCACCGGTTGCAGTGTGGCGAACAGTTCTGGCGTGGCGCCGACCATAAAGGTCAACGTCCCGGCCGTCGCGCCGCCCGTACCGCCAGACACCGGCGCATCCGCCATGGCCACGCCTTGTTTGGCGGCAGCGGCAGCCACATCACGCGCCGTCTGCGGATCAATCGTGCTGCAATCCACTGCCGGCACGCCTTTGCCAATTCCGGCCAAAACGCCGTCCTCACCCAACCAGACACTGCGCACATGCACAGCGGCCGGCAGCATGGTGATCACCAGTTCAGCATCCTCGGCCGCCTCACGCGCCGAAGCGCGAATGCTGCCGCCGAGTTGTTCCAGTTCCGCCAACACGGTTTTATTGAGGTCGACCAGGTTCAGCGAGTGGCCAGCCTTGATCAGGTTGCGCGCCATCGGCGCGCCCATGTTGCCCAGCCCGATAAATGCGATTTTCATGGCCGATCCTCAGCGCAGGTTGATGGTGGTGTTCACGCCGTCGTTGACGCTGTCGTCGTCGAACCAGCGCGCCGTGACCGTTTTGGTCTGCGTGTAGAACTGCACCACTTGCTTGCCGTACGGGCCGAGGTCGCCGAGTTTCGAACCGCGCGAACCGGTGAAACTGAAAAACGGCACTGGCACCGGAATCGGGATGTTGATGCCGACCTGACCGACGTCGATTTCCGTCTGGAATTTACGTGCCGCTGCGCCGCTCTGGGTGAACAGGCCGGTGCCGTTGCCGAACGGATTGGCGTTGACCAGGGCAATCGCCTGATCAAGGGTGTCGACTTCCAGCACCACCAGCACCGGGCCGAAGATTTCCTGGGTGTAGATCTGCATGTCGGTGGTCACGCCCGAGAACAGGGTCGGGCCAACAAAGTTGCCTTGCTCGTAACCCGGCACCTTGACGTCGCGCCCGTCAAGTTCCAGCTTGGCGCCTTCCTTGATGCCGCTTTCGATCAGGTCGAGAATTCGTGCCTTGGCTTTTTTCGAGATCACCGGGCCAACGTCGGTGCCCGGCTCGCTGCCGGCGTTGACGGTGAGTTTCTGCGCCAGCGCTTTCAGATCCGGCAACCATTGTTTCGCCGCACCAACCAGCACCACCACCGAAGTGGCCATGCAACGTTGCCCGGCCGCACCGAAACCGGCGCCGACCAAGGCATTCAGCGCTTGCTCGCGATTGGCGTCGGCCAGCACCACAGCGTGGTTTTTCGCGCCCATCATCGATTGCACACGTTTGCCGTGCTTACCGGCCAAATCGTAAACGTGAGTGCCAACAGCGGTCGAACCGACGAACGACACCGCTTTGATGTCCTTGTGCGTGCACAGGCCATCGACCACGTCTTTACCGCCATGAACCACATTCAACACGCCCGCCGGAACGCCCGCCTCGACCGCCAGCTCAACCAGCAACATGGTCGACAGCGGATCCTGCTCCGAAGGCTTCAACACAAACGTGTTGCCGCAAGCGATGGCCATCGGGAACATCCACAGCGGAATCATCGCCGGGAAGTTGAACGGCGTGATGCCGGCGCAAACGCCGATTGGCTGGCGCAAGGTGTAGGTATCAACACCGCCGGCGACGTTCTCGGCGAATTCGCCCATTTGCAGGGTGCCAATGGAGCAGGCGTGCTCGACCACTTCCAGGCCACGGAAAATATCGCCCTCGGCGTCGGCAATGGTTTTGCCCTGCTCGGCGCTGAGCACCACGGCGATGCGTTTGGAGTGTTCGCGGATCAGCGCTTGCAGCTTGAGCATGATGCGCATCCGCGCGCCGATCGGAGTCAGTTTCCAGGTCTGAAAGGCACGCTGTGCGGCGCTGACGGCGGCATCGACTTCAGCGGCGGTGGCGAACGGGACTCTGGCCAGTACTTGTTGAGTGGCCGGGTTGATGATGTCTTGCCATTCGGTGGTCTGCGACTCGACCCATTCGCCGTCGATCAGCAGCTTGACCTTCTGCAGCGTGGTTTCGTTGGGCGTAAGCGATGCGTTCATGCTGGTCTCCGAAACTTGTTTTTATCGTAGGAGCCAAGGCGAAAGGTTCGCCTTGAGATGAGGCGTGTGTCACGAATTGGTTGTCGGACTGTTTTTGGAGTATAGATGTGCAAACTTCTAATAAGAACGCACATAAAAGCCCGTCCATCATGCAAAAAAACATCACCTCTCTAGGTTCGCTGAACTGGGACGACCTCAAGTTTTTCCTCGAAGTCGCCCGCACCCGCAAGGCCAGCACCGCCGCCAAACGCCTGGCCGTCGACTACACCACGGTGTCGCGACGGATCAGTTCGCTGGAAGCGGCGCTCGGCACGCTGCTGTTTGAAAAGTCGCGCACCAGCGGTTTCGTCCTGACCGCTGAAGGCCAGCGTTTGCTCGGTTATGCCGAGTCGATTGAAAGCACGTTGCACATGGCTTGCGAGCAGGTCTCCGGCTCCGGCGTCGCCTTGTCCGGCCACGTGCGCATGGGCTGCACCGAAGGTTTCGGCAGTTTTTTCATCACCCCGCAACTGAGCCATTTCGTCGACGCCTACCCGGCGATCTCAGTGGACATCCTGCCGCTGCCGCACTTCATCAGCCTGTCCAAACGCGAGGCCGACATCGTCATCGCCCTCGAACGCCCGGAACACGGGCCGTACGTCTGCTGCAAACTCTGCGACTACCGTTTGCAGCTCTACGCAACCCAGGACTATCTGGACAAACACCCACCGATCCGCCGCCCGGCAGATTTGGGCAAGCATCAATTCATCAGTTATGTGGACGATCTGGCGTTCAGCTCGGAGCTGCTCTACCTGGCCAACGTGCTGCCCGGTGCCCACGCAAATTTGCGCAGCACCAGCGTGATCGCGCAATTCGTCGCAGCGCAGCAAGGCCGCTCACTGGCGATTCTGCCGTGCTTCCTCGCCGCGCAGGATCCGCGCTTGCTGCCGGTGCTGCCGGAGGAAATCAACATCACCCGGCAGTTCTGGATGTACTGCCGGGAGGATCTGCGGAAGTTGAAGCGGATCACTTTGTTGTGGGATTACATCCGCGAGGTGACTGAACAGAATCAGGGTCTGTTGATGGGCGAGACCCGCGAGATGCAGTTCGCCGATTAGTCAGCGCTGACCACGATCGCCACCCGGCGGTTTTCCGTGCGGCCGGCGGCGGTGCTGTTGGAGGCCACCGGGTCTTTGCTGCCCAGGCCTTGCAGCTGGATGTTCTCTTGCTTCATGCCGACGGTACTGAGCACGGCGGCCACACTTTTCGCGCGGCGCAGCGACAGTTGCTGGTTGTAGGTTTCTTTGCCCGATGCATCGGTGTGGCCATCGACTCGCACGCGTTCAATGCCGACACCGAGCAAGGCTTTGCCGATGCGCTCGACGATTTCGGTGCTTTGATTGTTCAGGCTTTCGACGTCGCTGCCAAACAGCACTTTGCCCGACAGGCCAAATTCCCAGCCCTCATCGGTCAGCTCGAAACCTTGTTGTTTGAGCACGGCGACTTGCGCCGGGGTCAGGCCTTTTTGCGGCGCGGTCTGGCAACCGGTCAGGGCCAATAAGGCCATCAACAGCACGGCGGAGAACAATCGAAATGGAAGTTTGAACACGGGAATCAGCTCCTGGTTTGAACGGGATCGACCGGGTGCTCCGACCCGGCCGTGAATTGCGCGCCACGGGAGAGGCGCTTGGCTTGATACATCGCCGCGTCGGCAGCGTTGAGCAGGGCGCCGGGGGTGGCGCCATGATCAGGGAAAACCGCGATGCCGATACTGAGCGACGTCACGACACTGGTGTCGCCGGGCAACGCGATGGGCGTGTCCATGCTGGCGAGAATCTTGTCGGCAATGCGTTCGGCATCTTCGATCTTGTGCAACGGCGTGAGCAGCACGGCGAACTCGTCACCGCCCAATCGCGCGACCAAATCTTCTTCACGCAACTGTGCGCGGACACGATTGGCAATCGCCACCAGCACTGCGTCGCCGGCGGCATGGCCGAAATTGTCATTGATGCCTTTGAAACGGTCGCTGTCGAGAAACAGCACCGCCACGCGCTCGTTGAGCTTGCTGGCGTTACGCAGGGCACGCATCAAGCGGCCTTCAAAAAAGGCGCGGTTGGGCAGACCGGTAAGGCTGTCGTGGCTGGCCTGGTGCGCGAGGGTTTCGTTTTCGCTTTGCAGGTTGCTCTGCCAGGATTCAAGTTCGTCGAGCAGGGCATTGAAGTCGTTGCCGAGGTTGTCCAGCTCGGCGATTTGCGCCGGTGGCACGCGGCGATCCAGCGCCCGTTCGCTGCGTGCGGCGTGGGCCACGGTGGCGAGGCTGCGCAGCGGGCCGATGATTTCACGCAGTTGCCGGCGCGCCAGATAGATCGCCACAAAAGCGCTGATCGCGGTGCAAAGAATGATCCCCGCCAGACCGCTCAGCAGAAAGCGCATCAGGCTGCCGCCGTGTCCGGTGAGCAAGATTCGGCCGATTTCATGCTCTTGATGCACGATCGGCAGGCTGATCGGTTTTTCCAGAAGGGCGCGGGTGATCTGCATTTCCAGATCGGAGAACAGGCCGTTTTCCGCGCGATGCCAGCGCGCCAGCAATTTCCCCTGAGCGTCCAGTACTTGCGCGTCGGCGACTTCTTCGGTCGAAGCGATCATTTCCAGCGCTTCCGTCGCCGCCGCTTTGTCGTTGAACACCACCGCGGCTTCCACGGTGTAGCTGATCGAACGGGCGATCAGATGCAAGTTATGGTCGGCATAAACCCGCAAAGCCAGAACTCCGAGCAGCGTCAGCGAGACACTGGCCATCGCTACCGCCAGCAACGCCACGGTTAAATGTCCACGGCCCAGTACCGAGCCCAACGTGGGACGCTTATTCGATCTGAACAATTTCATGGGGCCGCCGATTTACGGCGCGACAACTGCAGCACGCTCGGGTGAATGCGCACGCCACTGCGGGCAACGGAGTCGAGATTGACTTCAAAGGACACCTGCTCGTCACCGACACGCAGGCAGAACAGACTGCCGACCGTGCATTGGTCGTCGGCTTCGCTGATGCTAAGCACCGGGTGTCCGATCAATGCGGCGAACAGGCGACTGCGCTCATCGGCGGTGAGCTTGCCGATGTACACGGCATTGCATTCGCTGACGATGGCCGGGTTATCGGCCAGCAAGCGGCGCACGACAACCGGTCGGCCGGTGGCTTGAGTGGTGCCTTTGACCAGGTCGTCGGTGTATTCGGTGGGGCCGACGATGCACAGACGCAATTGCGCAGGCTCTACCGGCCAGCGAGCATAACTGAGGATGCCCAGCACGACTTGGGTGACAGATTTGGCGCGTTGTTCGGCCATGCCCGTCGGCGCTTGCGGTTGTGCGACGGCCACGCTCGTCAACAACCAGAGCAGGCCGACAAGCAGCGCGTGCTTGCAGCCAACCACGCGCTCTGCCGCCCAGACAGACACCTTCATGCAGGGATTCTCTTGGATCTTACCGAAATGATGCCGCAACGATAGCACAGCGGCGAATGGCCAGCGAGGCAGCGACCTCTGACTGGTCGGTCAGAAACCGCTGGCCGTCATCGCGGTTATCATTCAGGAGACTGGGCGCCCTCCTCCAGTTCCAGCATTAGTCCGCTGAGGCGTTTGACCTTGCGTTGTACAGCCTCTTCGAACACCCCGGCACGCGGTTCGATCAGGGTGAACCAGTGCTTGGCTCGGGTGATCCCCGTGTAGATCAACTCCTTGGTCAGCACCGGATTCAGGGCATCCGGCAAGATCAACGCGGTATGGGCAAATTCCGAGCCCTGGGATTTGTGTACGGTCATGGCGTACACGGTTTCCACATCGTTTAGCCGACTCGGCAGGACGAAACGCACGCCGCCCTGACCGTCATTGCGCGGAAACGCCACGCGCAGCACCGGTTTGCCGGCGTCGGGCCCTTCACGTTCCGGCAGTTTGAGGGCGATGCCGATGTCGCCGTTCATCAAGCCCAGACCGTAGTCGTTGCGGGTCATCAACACCGGCCGGCCTTCGTACCATTGCTGGTCGTGCTCGATCAGCCGGGCCTTGAGCAACGCGGCGGTGATGCGCTGGTTCAAACCTTCAACGCCCCACGGGCCTTTGCGTACCGCGCACAACAACTGGAAGGTGTCGAACGCCTGCAAGACGTCGCGGGCCCAGAGAATCCAGTCCGGATGTTCCAGCGGTTTGCCAGATGCAGGGCGTTGATTGCGCAGCACGCTCAGGTAATGCCGATACCCCTGCGGGCCCTCGCCATGACCGTCGAGCAGCAGCCGCTCGAGTTTGTGATCGTGCTCGCCCTTGAGCGGCAGCGAAAACACATCGTCATAGTGCCCCGCCGCGAGCAATTGCCGCGCCTCTTCCGGAAGCTGCTGATTGACCCGCCGCGCCAGTTGACCGATGCCGCTGCCTTCACCGAAACGCCGCGAGTGACGCAACATCACCACTTGCTGAGCCAGCGGATGCGAGCCGTCGAGATCTTCGTGCAGACCACTGTCCTGCAACGACTCACCGCTGACCGACTCCAGCCATTGGCGGGTTTGCCGGTTGTACCAGCCGCCCTCGGCATCGCGGCACAGATCACCCAGCACCGCACCTGCCTCCACGGACGCCAACTGATCCTTGTCGCCGAGCAACACCAGTCGCGCATGGGCCGGCAAGGCGTCGAGCAGATTGGCCATCATTTCCAGGTCGATCATCGAGGCTTCGTCGACCACCAGCACATCCAGCGGTAGACGATTACCGGCGTGATGGCGGAAATGTCGGGTGCCCGGACGACTGCCGAGCAAACGATGCACAGTAGTCACGTCACAGGGAATTTTCGCCCGCACGTCTTCGCTGACTTTCAGCGATTGCACTTGCTGGCTGATCGACTCGGTCAAGCGTGCGGCGGCTTTACCGGTGGGCGCTGCCAGGCGAATGCGCAACGGATGACCGGCCTCCACCGCCGGCGCCTGCAGCAACGCCAGCAAACGCACGACCGTGGTGGTTTTACCGGTACCGGGGCCGCCGGTGACGATGCTGAAGGCACCGCGCGTGGCGAGCGCACAAGCGAGCTTTTGCCAGTCGATGACCTCGCCGGACTTGGCTGAACCGAACAGCTCATTTAGGCGCTGCGGCAGATCGGCCGGCGTCGCTTCGGATTGGGCGAGACGCTGGCGCAACGCGGAATCGATACGCCGCTCGTAAGCCCAGTAGCGCCGCAAGTACAGACGCTTCGAGGACAACACCAGCGGGCGTTGCTGAGCTTCTTCACTGGTATCGGCAGCCAGGGCGACCAGAGCACTGCCCGCCAGAGCCTTGCACCAATGAGCACCGTCGAGCGCCTCAAGCAATTGCGAAGGCAGCAGCAAGACGCCACCCTGCACATCGCCTTCGGGCGGCAATGACAGCGCAAAGTCCGGCGCCTTGAGGGTTTCGAACAGATCCAGACAAACGTGACCATGGCCGAGTTGATGGCTGGTCAGTGCGGCCGCGAGCAACACCAGCGGATCGGTGTCGGGTTCGAGCTCATGCAGAAACGCCACGAATGCCTTGTCCAGTGCACGCAGCCAGCCGCGCTCGACCCAGCGGGTGAGCAAGAGCAACAAGTCTTCGGCGCGGGTCAGCGGCGAAAGTCTCGACAGGCTGTCGGCGGCCAAAGGCGTCGGCAGCAGATCGGCGAAGGTGCGGCTCATAGCAAGACTCCCTGTTCCCACGCGGGTTCGGCCTTGGGCTCGGGTTTGCCCTGAAACAGCCGATCCAGACGTTCGATCAATTCACGGGGTGGCCGGGCGAAGTACACCCCGCGACTGTCTGCGCGGGTGCCACGCAGGAAAAGATAAAGCGCACCACCGACATGCCGGTCGTAGTCATAGTCGGGCAACCGCGCCTTGAGCTGACGGTGCAAGGCCAACAGGTACAAGACGTATTGCAGGTCGTAACGGTTGTCGAGAATCGACTGCTCCATGGCTTGCTCGGTGTAGGCAAAATCATCGACGCCCAGCCAGTTGGATTTGTAGTCGGCCACGTAGTAACGGCCATCGTGTTCGAAGGTCAGGTCGATAAAGCCCTTGAACATGCCGTTGAGTTGCACCGGTTCGGCAGCCACCCGCGCCACGCCGTTGTGGGTGTGCTGACGTACCAGCTCATCAAGTTTGAGCACATCGACTTTATGGCTGGCGAACCAGAATTCCATCTCGACGCGATACTGCGTTAACTGCTCAAGCACCACCGGCGGTTGCCCGGCGCCGATCGGCAGCGGCGATTTGAGGAGGTGTTGCAACCAGTCGCTCAACGTGGTGATCCAGCCTTCCCAGCCGCGCAGGTTGCAACGCCGGCCGATCGCGTCTTCCACGGCTTTGGGCGTGACGGCGAAACCGTCATCCCCTGCCCACTCCAGCAAACCGTGAAGGAATGTCCCGGGGTTGGGGCCACGCGGGAAGCGATGGATATCGGCACCGCCGGCGATGATTTCGCGTGGTGCATCCGGATCGAGGCGTTCGTCGTCAAAGAGCTTTTGCGCCTGCGGACTGTCCGGCGCCTCATCGCTGCCGACGCTCAAAACGTCGCTGATGCGCAGCGCACTGTACGAGGCGATCCACCAGTTCTCGCTGGCCTTGCGCTTGGGCACAAGCGTGGCGCTGAGAACCGCTTCGTTGCGCGCAGGTTCGTAATGTTCGGCGCTGGCCGGCGGCATTTCACCGACGCTGATCGCCGGGCAATCCTGCTGCAAATCTCGCAGCCAGCTATTCAAACCGCTGGACTCACCCAACGACGCACCACCGCCCAACAGATAACCCAAAGCCGACAGGTGCAGCACCGAACTGTTGTTATTGCCGCGTTTGAGATCGGTCACGCCCAACCAGCAGGCATGTTGCGCACGCGTCAGCGCTACGTAGAGCAAACGCAGGTCTTCAGCCAGACGCTCGTCATCGGCCAACGCAATCAGCTCAGGCGTCGGTTTCAGACTCAATTGAGCGTTGCCCGAGGCGTCGTGGTAATGCAGCGGCAGGCGGCTACCGTCGACCGGTTTGGCCGAGCAGATGAACGGCAGGAACACTAAAGGATATTCCAGGCCTTTCGACTTGTGGATGGTCACCACTTTGACCAATTGCTCATCACTTTCGAGGCGCAGAATCTGTTCTTCGCCGGCTTGCCCGGACAAGGCCAACAGCTCGGCCAGATGCCGGATCAGCGCTTGTTCGCCGTCGAGTTCAGCAGCGGCTTGCTGCATTAATTCGGACAAGTGCAGCAGGTTGGTCAGCACGCGCTCGCCATCACTGCGGGCAATCAATGTCTGCGGCAAATGGAAGTCATGCAGCAGACGTCGCAGCATCGGCAGCACGCCCTGTTTGCGCCACAACTCGCGATAGCCACGGAACTGCATGACGCGGGATTCCCACACCAGTTCGTCCTGATTCAGACGCTCCAGTTCGGCCAGCGGCAGGTTCAGCGTGATGCAGGCCAGCGCGGCTTTCAGAGAACGTTCAACGTCAGGCTCGGCGCAGGCCTTGAGCCAGGACAGCAAGTCTCGGGCCTCCTGCGCGGCAAACACGGAATCCTTGTCGGACAGATAAACGCTGCGCACGCCACGAGCGGCCAGCTCACCGCGTACGGCCTGCGCCTCTTTGCCGTCGCGAACCAGAATCGCGATGTCGGAAGGTCGCAGGCCTTTGAAGTCTTTGCCCTCCCGCACAAATCCAGCATTGCTGGTTTGCCCGCCATTGAGCAACGCGGTGATTTCACTGGCGCAGGCGGCAGCCAGTTGTTGGCGATACACCGCGCCGGACAACGGCTGATCGCTGGACAACTGCCAGACGTTCAGCGCCGCGACTTCCTGCCCGGCAATTTGCAGGTATTCTTTGCGGCCCTGTGAGTCGACGGGTTGAAACGGTACCGGGTTCTCGCCACTTTTCTCGCGGAACAAAAACGCGCCGCGTCCCAGCTCGCGGGACTCGGCGCGTTCGAATACGTGATTGACCGCTTTGACCATGCCGTGGCTGGAACGGAAGTTGGTGCCCAGGGTATGCAAGCGGCCGGTCGTAGCCTTGCGCGCGCGCAGATAGGTATAGATGTCCGCACCACGGAAGGCGTAGATCGCCTGCTTGGGATCGCCGATCAGAAACAGGCCCGTGTCAGGACTGTTTTCCTCGATGCGATAGATGCTTTCGAAGATGCGGTACTGCACTGGATCGGTGTCCTGGAATTCGTCGATCAGCGCTACCGGGAACTGCTCGCGAATCAGCGTTGCGAGACGCTCGCCACCTTCTGATTGCAGCGCGGCATCGAGGCGCAGCAGCATGTCGTCGAAGCCCATTTCGGCGCGGCGACGTTTCTCTTCTTCGAAGCGCGCGCCCACCCATTTCGCGGCGTGCTGCAGGACGGCGGCGTCTGGCGTGGGCAAGCCATCCAGACTCGACTTGAGTGCGGGCATGGCATCCAGCCCCGGATGACTCGGTGCCTGACCTTTCCACGCTTCGGCCATGCCGTCGGGGGTGAGTCGGGTGAAGCCGGTGCCGATATCCAGTTGCTCCATGGATTCATCTTCGGCCCAGCTTTTGAGCTTCTCGAACCAAGGTTCAAAGTAGCGCGCCTGCATCTTGCGACCGTCGACGGTTTTGCTGGCAACGCCTTGATGACAGATGGCGAGCAACTCATCGGCCCACTGCCGCCAAGGCATTTTCAGCTCGACCAATGCTGCGCGACGCTCCAGCAAGCATTCCTCGATCAGCTCGGCGGGGGCCTTGCCTTCGTTGCTGTCGCGCTCGCTGGCGAACAGTCCACGGACACGCGGCAACAGCGCTGCCGGCCCCCCCCAATTGTTGCGAACCCAGTTCAGCGCATCGCCCTGCATCGGGTAGCAGAACAGCCGCCAGTAATCGCGCAGCACTTCACCGAGCAAATCGCTGTGATCGGTTTCCAGCGATTGAGTAAACAGGCTGCCACTGTCGAATGCGTGCTCGCGCAACATGCGCTGGCACCAACTGTGAATCGTCGAAACGGCGGCTTCATCCATCCACTGTGCGGCGATGTCGAGACGATTAGCGCAGCCGGGCCATTGTTGTGGCTCGAACTGTTCGCGCAGTTCGGCGATGAGCGCGTCAGGCGCCGGCGTCTCGTCGCGGAAGAATCGCGCAGCTTCGGCCAGACGCGTGCGGATCCGCTCGCGCAGTTCTTTGGTCGCTGCGTCCGTGAAGGTCACCACGAGAATTTGTGGTGGCAGCAGGTCGCGACCGAAGCCATTGACGTCGCCGCCGTGACCAAGGATCAGCCGCAGATAGAGTGCAGAAATGGTGAACGTCTTGCCGGTGCCGGCGCTGGCTTCGATCAGTTGGCTGCCGTGCAGCGGGAAGGCCAGTGCCAGTGGAGTTTTGCTGCTCATGCGCGCGCTCCTTCACTGGACAACGAACGCCAAGGCGCTTCCAGCAGTGGCCGATAGAGCGCGTCGCACCAACCGGAGAATGTTTCATCGGCGAGCAAGGCATCGAAGTCGGCAAATTGTCGAGACAACGCCGGGCTTTCACGGCGCTCACCTTCACTGGTCTGGCCGTCACCTTCATAGGCTTTGCGCGCGGCGGCTTCGGCCTTGAGTGGGTCGGTCTGGGACAGCCAGGCGAACGCCGTTTTTACTGCAATCGGCAGTGGCTGGCGCATGCCGGTCTGCCAGGCGAGCAGCAGATCGCTGAGGATGCGAACCGCGCGGTCTTTTTCCATGGGCTCCAACAGCAGTGAATCGTCACTGGCCACCAGCGCTGTGGTTAACGAAAGTCCGCTGGCACAGGCCACCAGATGGTTGACCCACGGCTTGGTCAGCCGATGCCATTTGCGGCTTTTGATCGAGCCAATACTGTTGGGAATGGTTGTGACCGACAGCAGGCCACCATCGGCGCGCTCATGCAAACCCGAGAGCCAGCCTTCAAGGCGCAAGCCCTGCAATTCAAGGCTGATCGGAATTGCGCTGGTCAGCGGGGTCGGCCACAACGTCAGCAGTTGTTGGTAGCGTTGCAGCAAGTCCGGCAGCGGCTCGATCAGCTCGCGTTGCAGGCATTCGCCAAAACCAGCCATTGGCAGCAGACCACTGTTTTGCAGGCGACGGGCCTGAGATTCGAGGGCCTGATCGATATTGTCCGGCTGCCTCATTGCGGCTTCGAGCAGACTGTCGCTGAGCGTGTAGCGCTGCAAAGCGTCGAGCACGAACGGCTCTTCGTCCGCGAGCGGCGCCTCGGCGGCTTCGAAATAGACCTTGAGGCGCTGGGTAAAAAAGTGTCGAACCGGGTTGCGCAGGAAGTCCTGTAACAGGGCGAGGGTCAATGGTTCCTCTTGGACATAGGGCGCAAGCAGTTCCACAGCGGTTTGAGATCCGTGCTGCTGGTGCAGCACCTGCCATTCGCTGGCATAGCTGAAGAGCTGATCGCCCTCATGAAAATAGCGCGCACTGAACGGTTGCAACGGATGCTCCTCAGTCATGGCGCTCAAAATATCCTGGGTCTCGTCGAGCAATCGCCAGCCACTGGCGAGGTGATCGCGTAACTGGCCGATCAGCACCGAAGCAGGCCGCTCGCTGTTGTCGCGAATGCTGCGGCCGACCCAACTGATGTAGAGCTGATTGCGCGCGGACAGCAATGCTTCGAGCAACAGATAACGGTCATCCTCACGCCGCGAACGGTCGCCGGGACGGTAATCGCTGCCCATCAAATCGAAGTCGAGCGGCGGTTGAGCACGCGGATAATCGCCATCGTTCATCCCCAGCAGGCAGACCAGTTTGAACGGGATCGCACGCATGGGCATCAGCGTGCAAAAGTTCACCGCGCCGGCGAGGAAACGCTGCGATAAACGCCCCTGATCCAGACCGGCGAGCCAGGCTTCACGGACGACAGTCAGCGGCAACTCATCGTCGAGACCGACGGCCTCGCAAGTCTCCAGCCAGGTTTCGCGCAGCTCTTCGAGTTGGGTAAGCAAATAGTCGTCATGCTCGTTGCTGGCTTTGAAGAACAATTGCATCAGCGCCTGCAACCGGTAGCCCCACTCTTTGGGTTGAGCCGGTTGCATCAATTCCTGATGAGCGAGTTCCAAGGCATCGAGCAGTGCCACCAATGGCCCGATCAACGCGGCGTCCAGTCCGCCGATTTCATCATAGGGTTCGATACCGGCACAGGCATTCGCACTGCCGACGGCGTAACCCAGCAGCATCCGGCGCAGGCCGAAGTGCCAGCTGTTCTGCTCCAGCTCATCCGGCAAACCGAGGCCGGCACGTTGTTCGGCGCTCATGCCCCAACGCACACCAGCGCCTTCGATCCAGCGGTGCAGCATTGGTAAGTCGCGCTCTTCCACACCGAAACGAGCGCGCAGTGCAGGAACGTCCAGCAGGTCGAGGATTTCGCTGACGGGGAAGCGGCTGTCTGGCAGCTTTAGCAGATGCTCGACTGCAATCAGCAAGGGGTCACGGCCGCGTTGGCCCTGATCCGCCAAGGTGAATGGAATGAATCGCGGATCATGGCGATCGAGCTGACCGAATACGGCGCGGATGTGCGGCGCGTAGCTGTCGATGTCCGGCACCATCACGATTACATCACGGGGACGCAGATCGGGATTGGCACTGAAGCGTGCGAGGAGTTGGTCGTGAAGGATTTCCACTTCACGCTGGGCGCTGTGTGCAATGTGAAAACGGATCGATTGGTCGTGTTTCAAATCGACGGCCGGCCAAAGCTCGCGTGTCTCGTTGAGCGGGCGCAGTTCAAGGATGTCGTTCTGCAGCTGATTGAGCAGGTTCTCGGGTTGAGTGTCGCTGAACAGATCGATGCGACCATCCCGGAAAGCCGCGCGATAACTGTTGGGATCGTCGTAGCTGTCGAGCAGGTTGATGTAGTCGCGGCCCTGCTTGCCCCATGCAGCTAGCAGCGGATGGGCGTGTTGGTGCAATGCGTCCGGATCGAGTACGACGGGCATACCGCTCTTGCGTGCCTGGCGTTTGTACTGGTGTCGCAGCAGATCCTTATCGGCAACGATATCGGCCCAATGGTGGCGACATGGATTGTGCACACAGAGCAGAACCTGACTGAAACGTGCGAGCCCGGCCAAAGCATCGAGCACCTGAGCCGGCAGGGAAGAAATCCCGAAAACGATCACTCGTGAGGGCAGGCCGGCGGGTGCCTCTTTGAGGGTGTTGATGCGCTCGATAAATCGTTGATGAACACCGGCGCGACTTTGCGCCATGCCTTGTTCACCTACATCCTCCAGCAGCGCACGCCACAGTTCAGCCTGCCAGCAGCTCGCGGGCGCCAGTGGCTTTATTTCACCTCGGACATTTCGGAGTTGGTGCAGTCCTTCGGCCCAATCTTCGAGCCAGTCGGCCCGATAGACCTGGTACTGGTCAAAGAGATCCGCCAGTCGCTCGGACAACTGGTAACGCTTACGCAAGTCAGTGTCGTGAGTGAGGAAGCGTTGCAGCGGCTCGAAATGCGGGCCATCGATCACTTGAGGTAGCAAGCGCATCAGGCGCCAGGTCAGCGGGGCTTTATCGAGCAGGGATTTCGGTGGGATTTCATCACGGCCCAACACCATCCGGTACAGCTGCCACATGAAGCTGCCGGGCAGCTGCACATCGATAGCAGCGGCAATACCGCAGCCACCGAGGTCGTCTTCTTCAGGGTCTTCAGCCAAGGCCAATTTGAGCCACTGGGCGATGCCGTTGCTTTGTACGAGGGCAATTTCGTTTTCCAAGGGTGCCAGTGGATAGCGCCGCATTATGCTGATCACCAGGCTGCGCAGTTCGTCCAGGCTATTGCTCTGAACCACCATGAATGCAGCGTTGAGGGACTGGGCGCCCGGCATAAAGAATTCCTTGGAAAAGTGCGAAAGCCAGGGCAGAACCTTAGCATTGTCAGCAGGTTGTGACAGCCGGACGACGCCGTTGAATGCTGTAGGA
>NZ_JAGYHF010000029.1 GCF_018336155.1 Pseudomonas rustica
GACGATGACCTACTCTCACATGGGGAAACCCCACACTACCATCGGCGATGCATCGTTTCACTGCTGAGTTCGGGATGGGATCAGGTGGTTCCAACGCTCTATGGTCGTCAAGAAATTCGGGTACTGAGTCGTGGCCAGTTGGCCTCGCTTCAGCAAATTGGGTATGTGACAGCTTTCGGTGTTTGTGAACATCGAACTTTCGGTTCGTTTCGTCTTCACACACCGCAATCTGATGCTCTCTCGAGTAGTCAAATTGCTTGGGTGTTATATGGTCAAGCCTCACGGGCAATTAGTATTGGTTAGCTCAACGCCTCACAGCGCTTACACACCCAACCTATCAACGTCGTAGTCTTCGACGGCCCTTCAGGGAACTCAAGGTTCCAGTGAGATCTCATCTTGAGGCTAGTTTCCCGCTTAGATGCTTTCAGCGGTTATCTATTCCGAACATAGCTACCCGGCAATGCCACTGGCGTGACAACCGGAACACCAGAGGTTCGTCCACTCCGGTCCTCTCGTACTAGGAGCAGCCCCTCTCAAATCTCAAACGTCCACGGCAGATAGGGACCGAACTGTCTCACGACGTTCTAAACCCAGCTCGCGTACCACTTTAAATGGCGAACAGCCATACCCTTGGGACCGGCTTCAGCCCCAGGATGTGATGAGCCGACATCGAGGTGCCAAACACCGCCGTCGATATGAACTCTTGGGCGGTATCAGCCTGTTATCCCCGGAGTACCTTTTATCCGTTGAGCGATGGCCCTTCCATACAGAACCACCGGATCACTAAGACCTACTTTCGTACCTGCTCGACGTGTCTGTCTCGCAGTCAAGCGCGCTTTTGCCTTTATACTCTACGACCGATTTCCGACCGGTCTGAGCGCACCTTCGTACTCCTCCGTTACTCTTTAGGAGGAGACCGCCCCAGTCAAACTACCCACCATACACTGTCCTCGATCCGGATAACGGACCTGAGTTAGAACCTCAAAGTTGCCAGGGTGGTATTTCAAGGTTGGCTCCACGCGAACTGGCGTCCACGCTTCAAAGCCTCCCACCTATCCTACACAAGCAAATTCAAAGTCCAGTGCAAAGCTATAGTAAAGGTTCACGGGGTCTTTCCGTCTAGCCGCGGATACACTGCATCTTCACAGCGATTTCAATTTCACTGAGTCTCGGGTGGAGACAGCGCCGCCATCGTTACGCCATTCGTGCAGGTCGGAACTTACCCGACAAGGAATTTCGCTACCTTAGGACCGTTATAGTTACGGCCGCCGTTTACCGGGGCTTCGATCAAGAGCTTCGCGTTAGCTAACCCCATCAATTAACCTTCCGGCACCGGGCAGGCGTCACACCCTATACGTCCACTTTCGTGTTTGCAGAGTGCTGTGTTTTTAATAAACAGTCGCAGCGGCCTGGTATCTTCGACCGGCATGAGCTTACGGAGCAAGTCCTTCACCCTCACCGGCGCACCTTCTCCCGAAGTTACGGTGCCATTTTGCCTAGTTCCTTCACCCGAGTTCTCTCAAGCGCCTTGGTATTCTCTACCCAACCACCTGTGTCGGTTTGGGGTACGGTTCCTGGTTACCTGAAGCTTAGAAGCTTTTCTTGGAAGCATGGCATCAACCACTTCGTGTTCTAAAAGAACACTCGTCATCAGCTCTCGGCCTTAAGATCCCGGATTTACCTAAGATCTCAGCCTACCACCTTAAACTTGGACAACCAACGCCAAGCTGGCCTAGCCTTCTCCGTCCCTCCATCGCAATAACCAGAAGTACAGGAATATTAACCTGTTTTCCATCGACTACGCTTTTCAGCCTCGCCTTAGGGACCGACTAACCCTGCGTCGATTAACGTTGCGCAGGAAACCTTGGTCTTTCGGCGTGGGTGTTTTTCACACCCATTGTCGTTACTCATGTCAGCATTCGCACTTCTGATACCTCCAGCAAGCTTCTCAACTCACCTTCACAGGCTTACAGAACGCTCCTCTACCGCATCATCCGAAGATGATACCCGTAGCTTCGGTGTATGGTTTGAGCCCCGTTACATCTTCCGCGCAGGCCGACTCGACTAGTGAGCTATTACGCTTTCTTTAAAGGGTGGCTGCTTCTAAGCCAACCTCCTAGCTGTCTAAGCCTTCCCACATCGTTTCCCACTTAACCATAACTTTGGGACCTTAGCTGACGGTCTGGGTTGTTTCCCTTTTCACGACGGACGTTAGCACCCGCCGTGTGTCTCCCATGCTCGGCACTTGTAGGTATTCGGAGTTTGCATCGGTTTGGTAAGTCGGGATGACCCCCTAGCCGAAACAGTGCTCTACCCCCTACAGTGATACATGAGGCGCTACCTAAATAGCTTTCGAGGAGAACCAGCTATCTCCGAGCTTGATTAGCCTTTCACTCCGATCCACAGGTCATCCGCTAACTTTTCAACGGTAGTCGGTTCGGTCCTCCAGTTAGTGTTACCCAACCTTCAACCTGCCCATGGATAGATCGCCCGGTTTCGGGTCTATTCCCAGCGACTAGACGCCCTATTAAGACTCGCTTTCGCTACGCCTCCCCTATTCGGTTAAGCTCGCCACTGAAAATAAGTCGCTGACCCATTATACAAAAGGTACGCAGTCACAGAACAAAGTCTGCTCCCACTGCTTGTACGCATACGGTTTCAGGATCTATTTCACTCCCCTCTCCGGGGTTCTTTTCGCCTTTCCCTCACGGTACTAGTTCACTATCGGTCAGTCAGTAGTATTTAGCCTTGGAGGATGGTCCCCCCATATTCAGACAAAGTTTCTCGTGCTCCGTCCTACTCGATTTCATGACTAAGAGATTTTCGCGTACAGGGCTATCACCCACTATGGCCGCACTTTCCAGAGCGTTCCGCTAATCTCAAAGCCACTTAAGGGCTAGTCCCCGTTCGCTCGCCACTACTAAGGGAATCTCGGTTGATTTCTTTTCCTCAGGGTACTTAGATGTTTCAGTTCCCCTGGTTCGCCTCTTGCACCTATGTATTCAGTACAAGATAACCATCTTATGATGGCTGGGTTCCCCCATTCAGACATCTCCGGATCAAAGTCTGTTTGCCGACTCCCCGAAGCTTTTCGCAGGCTACCACGTCTTTCATCGCCTCTGACTGCCAAGGCATCCACCGTATGCGCTTCTTCACTTGACCATATAACCCCAAGCAATCTGGTTATACTGTGAAGACGACATTCGCCGAAAATTCGAATTTCTCAACTAAGAGAACTCACAAATTTTACCTTAGCCTGATCCGTTACCAGTGAAAGTAACGTTCAGTCTATCTTTCTATCACATACCCAAATTTTTAAAGAACGA
>NZ_JAGYHF010000030.1 GCF_018336155.1 Pseudomonas rustica
CAGGGGCATCAGACAGCGTTCAGGAACAGCCGCGTACTTGACCATGAATGGTTCTGGCTTGAGCTTGTTCGTAGTTACAAGCCCGTCCGCCACTACCACCCAGCAAACCTTCATTTCTGGATTGCCCACCCTTCCGCCATCCGGGAGGGTGATTTTCGAGTCACTTGTTTTCCTAATCAGCTCTACAACCATGCCGAGGTTTGATTCAATTGATGCGTCAATGACAAGCGCCAGGTCGCCCGGCTTGAAGTTATGGCTCATGCGGCCTCCCACTGTTCTGGCATCTGGCCCTTGGGCTCGCTCCAGATCACGCCCTTGTCAGCGCCGAATGCGTACATGCACTCGATCACATCGCCCAGCTCAGCCACGGTCATGCGCTTGGTGCTTTCGCCAAGCATGATCACGCCGCCATTGATGCCATGGGCCATGCGGATCTCTTGGCGCGCTGCAGCAGTCATCAGCGCCTTCCAGTCCTCGCTGTCGAGCTTCTGCATCACTCCATTCACCGGCCATTCAACCTGGCGGGAGATGTCGCCCAGCATTGCCCACAGCTTGGCGTTCTGCTCTAGGGTGCGGCGCGACTTGACCGGGCGGACGATGATCTCGACGGCGCCGGCGGCGGACAGCTCGGTAGCGAACAGGTAGGCCAGGCGAAGGACTTCACGAACCCGTGATGGGCCGGCCGACCAGAAGTGGCGAGGCTTGTGGATGATGTTGGTCATGGCCGCTCTCCTTGCATGCGATCCAACAGTTTCAGCTTGGAAGTCTCTTCGCGGGCGGCACGCAGCTCCGGGATTAAAGACTTGTAAGCCTTATGCATGCCAAATGCGTAGCCGATCTGGCCGCCCATAGCCGCAACAATCAGGATTAGGAATATCAGCTCAATCTCGCTCATGACTGCTCTCCCTGGCCCAGGGCGGCGTCGATGGCCTCATCAAAAGCCTTGGCGGCGCAGAAGCTGGAGCCGCTAGGGGATGGAAGCTGGACAACAAGGTGAAAACCTACAGAGGCGCGTACACGACAGGCGATATCTCGCGCTCGCCGATACCGCTCGGCATCCCTCAGCAGCGACGGTAGGTCGTAGCCCGGTAATCTGGCAGACCAGCCTTCCATATCCGGGAGCGGCTCAAGCGGAGCGTGTTGCTGGGCGTAATGCTCCACTACGCTGCGCAGCCAGGTGTTCTGCGACACAAGCTCGCTATGCTCGGCGCCGAACATTGGCCCCTGAATTACGCGGTAAGCGAGCCCAACCTTGCGATGCCAGTCCTTTAGTTTGCGATACCCCTGATCACTGTGCAGACCGTGCAGCTCAAGCTCTTCCAATGCATCAGAGACTTCAGGCAGGAGCTTCTGAAGATCGGCAGTTGCGCGCAGCCCCTCAACCTCAGCCTTCAGCTCAGCATTCACCTGCTCGTAGGCTTCGTAGCCGGTCTTGAGGCCGGCGATTTCGGCGCGGAGCTGGTCGCGCTCGATCTCTACGCCGAGCATCAAACGACCGCGAGCTTCTAGAAGCTCGATCAGGTGGTCGTTGTGACCCTGCAAGTCTTTGGCATCACGCGTCTTGAGCGGATAACCACTGCGCACCAGATCGCGTATTTTTCCGATGTTTTCTGCCGAGAGATTCATGGCGCCACCTCGAATGCAGCACACGGGCCCTCATGACCGGACACGCGACTGCACTCCCATCCCTCTGGCGGAACGTCACACATTGGGGTGACGTGCAGCCCAGCATCGCTGATAGACATCGCCAGATCCTTGTTGTAAACGGTGAAACGCTTGCCTTTGGCGTCGACTACCCGCCATGCGGTTGCTGAAACGACGCCGGCAGGAAGTCGCGCGGCCTGCCATGCAAGCCAGCAGTACTGAATCGTGGTGCTGTGGTACTCGCCGTCAGCAAACTTGCTCATGCGCTGGTTCGGGTATTCGCTGAGAACCCATGCTTCGTACTCTTCACGCATTTTTTCGCTGATGTCAGTCATGGAGGGTGTCCTCATGCTCAAAGTCGGCAAGGTGGTCAAGGAACTCTTCTTGCTCCTTGACTTGCTTTTTCAGCAGCGCCGCGTGGGAGGCTTTCCAAGCCCACCATGCGAAGTGGAGGGTGCTGGTGCTGTAGGTGTCGTCACGGCGGCTCAGGTACACCGCCAGCACGGGCTCTTTAGCTTCCAAAGCAACAGCGGTCTCAAACTCATCACGCATCTTGTCGGTCATGTCCGCTGCTCCGCTGCTTCTGCGATCAATGCCATGCGCTCCAGGCGCTCGGTGGCTTGCGTGGCCAAGTTCAGGTGGTCCGCCTCATCAACAACCGGGACACACACAAAAAGGATTCCGAGCTTGACCATCTTGTTTGCCAGCTCAATGGCTTGGCGTAGCTGTGCTGGGTTTGCTCGTTTCATCACTTGCGCTCCTGAATCATTCGGTCGACACAGGCCACCCAAGCGGATGAGCCACGCTCATTGGTTTTGGCGCAGATGTTGGCCGGCGATGAAGATGGCGCGAGCAGGTATGCGAAAAACGCGAAAAAGCCCAAAAACAGAAATGCGTAACCTGCCCCTTGCATGGCCGGCCAGAACAGTCGGTGAATCCTCATCAGAAGCCCTCCTTGCCGCGCGGTGCTTCGCGCTTGATGTTCATTTTTGCCAGCAGCAGTGCGCGGGCTGACTTGCCGTCTGCCGGGATGCCTTGCTGGAGGATTCG
>NZ_JAGYHF010000031.1 GCF_018336155.1 Pseudomonas rustica
GCTTGCTGGAACAGGCGGGATCAACGCTTTCGTTCTGGGATGCACGGGGTACGCAGCGACATTATGAGTACGACACACAACGTCGCTCAGTCTCCGTTACAGAGCAGAGGGTCAGCCACCCAGCAAAAATTGTTGAGCGACTAATTTATGGCGACGCCGATGAAGCGCTCGCGCAACACAACCAGTGCGGCCGATTGATCCGCCACGATCATCCCGCAGGTTCGCGGAAATGCCCCAGCTATGGCGTAGCCGGTTCCATATTGACGGTGCAGGAGCGATTCCTTGAGGATCTTGACACACCCGATTGGCCCGTCGATCTCCCGGGGCGCGATGCGCTATTGGAAGAACAGACGTTTACTACTTGCTCGGAATTCAATCCCGCAGGGCAATTGCTAAAGCAGATCGACGCTCGCGACAACGTGCAAAGGTTCGGTTACGACCTCGCTGGCAGATCTCGCGATGTCTGGCTGCAAATGGCGGGGGAGACAAAACCACCGCGAAAACTGGTCAGCGATATTCGTTACAACGCTCAGGATCAGGTTGAATTCGAAACCGCCGGGAATGGCGTTATCGCCCGTGCTGACTATGACGCCAGGGATGGCCGGCTGACTCGGTTGACCGCTGCCATCCATCCTCATAAACCCTTGCTGGATCTGCGTTATTGCGTCGATCCGGTGGGCAATATCGTCGAGCTGGAAGACAAGTCCCAACCTGTCACTTACTTCAATAACCAGCGCATTGCTCCGGTCTGTTCTTACCGTTACGACAGTCTCTATCAACTGATCGAAGCCAAGGGTTGGGAGGTCAGCCAGCCAAGTCACGGGCCGGCATTACCCGAGCTGATTGCGACACCGCTGGATCCTGCTCAGCGCCGCAATTATCTCCAGAAGTTCGTCTACGACAGCGGCGGCAATCTCGTTTCCCGCCAGCACAGCGCAACGGCCGGATTTGCGATGTTCACCTCCGGCAACAGCAACCGTAGCCTCGGGCAGCGCAATGATGGTTCGTTGCCAGGAGAGCCGGAAATCAATGCCGGATTCGATAAGTGCGGCAATCAAATTGAATTGAATCGCGGCCAAAATATGGTCTGGGACACTCACAACCAACTGCATGAAGTGGCACTGGTTTCGCGAGAAAACCAACAGGACGATTTTGAGTGTTACCGCTACGATCGGCCGGGTCACCGAGTGCGCAAAGTTTCAGTTGCCAGCGTGGCAGGTCGGGCGCTGCGTAGCCAAGTCCGTTATCTGCCGGGACTGGAGTTGCGGCAGCACAACAATGGTGAAGAACACCATGTCATCAATGTCATCGCCGGGCGCAACTCAGTACGGATTCTGCATTGGCCCGACGGGGCGCATCCAGATCAATTGCGTTATGGCCACAGCGATCATCTGGGTTCCAGCACGATGGAACTGGATGACGAGGGCGCAATACTGACGCTTGAACACTATTACGCATTTGGCGGTACAGCCTGCTGGGCAGGTAAAAGTGAGTCAGTGGCGAGGTACAAAACCCATCGCTATAGCGGCAAGGAACGTGATGCGACAGGGCTTTATTACTATGGCTACCGCTATTACGCACCGTGGCTGCAGCGGTGGGTAAGTGCGGATCCGGCGGGGAGTGCCGACGACCTGAATCAATATCAAATGGTGGGGAACTGCCCGCTCAATTTTTACGATTGGCAGGGCCTGATAAAAATCCCGGTGGATATTTTTATCAGCGATATCGTCAATCCCATCGCCAAAGATATCGGCACCGGATGGTTTGAGGAGCTGATCTGGGACGAAAAAAAAGCCGCTTTCGCCAGCACTGGTTTGGTGTATGGGCAAGGGATGAAGGTCTATGAGGGAGAACTTTCGGAGTGGACCCCGTCTTCATTCGGCCAAGCCATCGCCATGTTCCGCGATCAAGATAAGAAGCTTCGTCTGTACGCCAACATGCACTTTCAACATATGGGCATACAGCCTGGTATGGGCTTGCCGGAATTCGCCGGCCTGATGAAAAGTGAGGACGCGCAAGGCAACAGATTTCTCATTAACAATCATTCAGGCCATTACAAGCCTGAGCCTTCGATCGCGGTCGAGGCGATGATTCGCGAGATTGCGCCGCAGCAACAATCAGTCAGGTATGTGCCGGTACCTGAAAGCACATCGTTTGATTCAGCAATCCGAATGGAATCGATTAGCTCCCCAGAACATTACGGGCAATTGGTGAAGCAATACAAAAGTGACTTCAAAGGCCTGATTGAGCACTTGAAAGAACAAGGAGTATGGGAAGCCGCTAAAGAGCGTTGGGAAAGTAGCGAAGGAATCAATGTGATTTTTAAAATGGACGCATCAGGAATGACTGCGCAACAGATCTACGCCAAAGAGTCCGAGGCGAGGTATGCGAGGGCCGTGGCACCGCCGCCTAAACGGACGCTAGCTGCGAGACAACCGGCTTCGCCGCCCAAGGGACAAGGCAATAAACCGTCGTTTTTTCGATCCTTGTTCAGTCGCCACTCACGAACGTGATTCTTTCACTTCACCTGTTACTTCTTACAGTATCGGACCGATGAAAAAACCTTCAGGCTACCCCTAAGTCTGGAGGACGTTTACAGCCATGAAGGCGACTCGGCACTCACCTCATCCCACCCTCTCCGTCGTCGACCCGCGAGCATTGGCGATTCGCAGGGTT
>NZ_JAGYHF010000032.1 GCF_018336155.1 Pseudomonas rustica
ACTCAAGGGCGAGATATCCGGGAAGGATGCCGCGCTGCTGGCTGACTGCATCGTTCACAAGCTCTTGCACGCCCAGCTTTCCCCGCGGCACTGGAACGCCCTGGTGGCGAAGTACAGCACCCACCGTGGCCGCAAAATCGATTCCATCGGCCGGCTGGTCGCCGTGGTGAAGACCCCAGCACCGCAGCGCTTCACGCAACAGTCCGTCTTGGTCTGGGCGGTGCCGCAGCAGGTGAGGGGCATTCAGCGAGCGGTTACCCAGATCAAGGCGCCGAAGCACCGTGAGAACAAGGAGGAGGGGCAGTGGGATTGGCGCAACGCGGCAGCAGACGCTGATGTTGCCCGGGCCAACAAGCGTGCGCGCGCGGTAGCAGAGGACAAGCCCGGCGAGATGATCGTCCTGGCCGATTCGAACTACGACATGACGAACTGGGATTCCCAAGGACTTACAGAGCGCACTTACCAGCGCTGGAACAAGGCCATCAAGGATGGCTTGGAGTCGCTTGTGAACGAGGCTCTGGTCGAGGCGCAACACATGCTTGAAGCAGTCGGAGTGCTGGAAAGCGAGGCGGCATGAAATAGTCCCTCAAAAGGGCTTGCAATGTCATGTCGCCATGTCGCATTATTCACCCATCCTGTCATTCCTGCGCGTATCGAGGAGTGACTAACGAAACCCGGCCACCGCGCCGGGTTTTTTATTGCCTCGAATTCAACCTTCTGGAGGTGCGCGTGAAGCTGAAAGCCAAAAGCAATCTGCTGGAGCGCGCCAGAACGGCATGGGAGGCGGTCGCACGCCAAGTTGGCGAGACTGACTTCTCGCGCCATCCTCGCACCGGCGAGTATCTGCATCCCGGTGTCGCCATAGGTTGGCGCATTCATAAAAAGAATCTGTAGTTTTACCTGTAGCCAGGACAGCCCTCGGGAAGGCCTGGACGTCGATAGCCGGATAGTGCGACGTACGGAATCAACGCCGGCAGCCCGCGCACTCTGACCTCACATGCTTGTGGAGTGGCGCGAGACTGGATCAGCGAGATCGATGCAAATGGGCGTCGACGTTGAGAAGGCCTTCGGCCGACAGCTCGGAAAGACGAGCGCACCTATTCAGGGCCTCTGCATTCGCAGGGGCCTTTTCGTTTGAGGAGCAGGAAAATGTCCGACGCAGAGAAGCAGGCGGTTCAGTGTGTAGTTGACGCAGTGGTCGGTGGCGATCTCGGTCGACTGAAATCGGGCCTTGCTTGGCTTTCCGAGTTGCCAGGCTACGAGTTTTCCACAGTTACTGGGCAGCTGATGAACACCGATCAGCGTGAAAAGTTTTCAATGTTCGTGATCGGCTACGAAAGCCCGTTCTACTACCGTGACGGTCATGTGTTCGGAGCTGTGTACACGCCATCCGAATTCATGTGCAAAAAAGCCAGTCCATCTGGCGAAGGCCTGCCGTTCGAGCAGGTTCGCGACGCAGTCCTGAAAGCGCGCGGCGAACACGACGAGAAAGTGCTGCAGAAGGCGCTTGGCCTGAAGGCCGCTCTCGAAGAAATGGAAGACTTGCTGAAGCGACACTCGTTCGCGGATTCGAAGCTGACCAGCCTGGCGCATGTTGAGTTGCACAAAGGGCAGGCCCTGCTCTTGGCTGCGCTCAACCCAGTAAACGCTCACTAATTTCGGCCCCACGATAGGGGCCTTTTCGTTTTCGGCTCCCCACACCCATCGCTCCGAGCTGGGAGTGCAGCGGACGCCGGATTTATCAATCTCCCCAAGGGGGAGGCAACCCGGATGCCAAACATGCCTGACAAGCCAGACACATGGGCCAAGATCTGGCTGGCGTTGAGCAATCCGCTCTGGCAGGGCGCAATCATGGCCGTCACGATTACTCTTCTTCGGGTGTTGTACGAAGCGAAAGAGCCAAACAAGTGGCGGATAATCTTGGAGGCGCTCATTTGCGGTGCCCTCAGCCTGTCGGCCAGTAGCATCATTGAGTGGATGGCGTGGCCGTCGAGCTTGTCGGTCGCCGCCGGCGGTGCCATCGGATTCATTGGTGTGACCGCAATTCGGGACATGATCATCAGGTTCCTGGGCAAGAAGGTGGACTCCGCATGAAGGCGATCGCTGCGGCAATCATTATCGCGGTGGTGGGCCTTCTGCTGGTCGGCATTCAACAACTGCGGGTTGAGGATCTTCGCGAAGAAAAGCGGGTGGAGACCCAGGCTAAGGATGACGCCATCAAGGCCAATACCGAGAGCCAGGCCACCATCACCACGCTGCGCGCTGAAGCCCAGCGAAACGCCGAC
>NZ_JAGYHF010000034.1 GCF_018336155.1 Pseudomonas rustica
ATCGGCGTTGCGCTGGGCTTCGGCGCGCAGTGTGGTGATCGTGGCCTGGCTTTCAAGGTTGGCGTCGACCGCCTTCTTCTTCTCGCTGGCTTCGAATGCCACTTCACCGCGAAGGGCGATGACGCGCGACTGCTGAATCCCAACGAGGAGCAGACCGACCAAGGCAATGATGATTGCAGCAGCGAACGCCTTCATGCGGCATCCGCCTTGCGACCGAGGAATCGGGTCACCAGCTCGCGAATGGCTGTCACGCCGAGGAACCCAATAGTTCCTCCAGCAGCAACCGACAGACTGGGCGGCCAGGTCATCCACTCGATCACACTGGACGCAACAAGGCTCAGCGATCCACAGATCAGCGATTCGAAAAGGATCCGACGCTTACTGGTTTCCTTCGCGTCGTACATCACGCGAAGCAACGATACGGTGATGGCCATGATTGCGCCCTGCCAGAGCGGATTGCTCAACGCCAGCCAGATCTTGGCCCAGGTGTCTGGCTTATCAGGCATGGTAGGCATCCGAGTTGCCTCCCCCATGGGGAGATTGATAAATCCGGCGTCCGCTGCACTCCCAGCTCGGAGCAATGGGTGTGGGGAGCCGAAAACGGAAAAAGCCCCTGCAAGTGCAGAGGCCCCTGAATAGGTGCGCTCGTCTTTCCGAGCTGTCGGCCAAAGGCTTTCTCAACGTCGACGCCCCTTTGCATCGATCTCGCTGATCGTGTCTCGCGCCACCCTGAAAGCATTGTGAGGTCAGAGTGCGCGGGCTGCCGGCGTTGATCCGTGCGTCGCACTATCCGGCTATCGACGTCCAGGCCTTCCCGAAGGCTGTCCTGGCTACAGGTAAAACTACAGATTCTTTTTGTGGATGCGCCAACCCATGGCGACACCGGGGTGCAGATACTCTCCGGTGCGCGGATGGCGCGAGAAATCGGTCTCGCCAACTTGGCGTGCGACCGCCTCCCACGCCGTTCTGGCGCGATCCAGCAGATTGCTCTTGGCTTTCAGCTTCACGCGCACCTCCAGAAGGTTGAATTCGAGGCAATAAAAAACCCGGCGCGGTGGCCGGGTTTCGTTTGTCACTCCTCGATACGCGCAGGAATGACAGGATGGGTGAATAATGCGACATGGCGACATGACATTGCAAGCCCTTTTGAGGGACTATTTTATGCCGCCTCGCCTTCCAGCACTCCGACTGCTTCAAGCATGTGTTGCGCCTCGACCAGAGCCTCGTTCACAAGTGACTCCAAGCCGTCCTTGATGGCCTTGTTCCAGCGCTGGTAGGTGCGCTCTGTAAGCCCTTGGGAATCCCAATTCGTCATGTCGTAGTTCGAGTCGGCCAGGACGATCATCTCGCCGGGCTTTTCCTCTGCTACGGCGCGCGCATGCTTGTTGGCCCGGGCAACGTCAGCGTCTGCTGCCGCGTTGCGCCAATCCCACTGCCCCTCCTCCTTGTTCTCCCGGTGCTTCGGCGCCTTGATCTGGGTCACCGCTCGCTGAATGCCCTTCACCTGCTGCGGTACCGCCCAAACGAGAACGGACTGTTGCGTGAAGCGCTGCGGTGCTGGGGTCTTCACCACGGCGACCAGCCGGCCGATGGAATCGATTTTGCGGCCACGGTGGGTGCTGTACTTCGCCACCAGGGCATTCCAGTGCCGCGGGGAAAGCTGGGCGTGCAGGAGCTTGTGCACGATGCAGTCAGCCAGCAGCGCGGCATCCTTCCCGGATATCTCGCCCTTGAGC
>NZ_JAGYHF010000035.1 GCF_018336155.1 Pseudomonas rustica
TTCGGTCGCCGAGGGTGGCTCGATTGTTTACACCGCGACATTGACCAACGCCGCTGGCTCGCCAGTGACCGTGACCCTGTCGAACGGCGCAGTCATCAACATCGAAGCTGGTAAAACCACTGGCACCGTCACCGTCGCTGCACCTGCCGATGACGTTTACAAAGACGCCGGCAAAGTCGAAGCAACCATTTCTGCCGCAACCGGTGGTGACTTCGAAAAACTGGTACCGAGCACTGTTCCAGCTGTTACCGAAGTGACCGACACGATCGATACCTCGACCGTCAAACTCAGCGCTTCCGAAACAGCGGCCGAGGGTGGCACCGTCACCTACACCGCGACCGTTGGTGCGCCAGTGACCGGCTCGCCTGTCGTCGTCACACTGGCCAACGGTCAGAACATCACGATTGAAGTGGGTAAAACCACTGGCACCGTGACCTTCACCGCACCGAACGACGCGCTGACCGGTCATGCGCCGATCACCAACTCGATTACCGGCGTGACTGGCGGTAACTACGAGAACCTGGTGGCTGATAAGACGCCGGTTTCGACCAACGTCACCGATACCGTCGACACCACCAATCTGTCGCTGTCCGCGACCGGTTCCGTGGCTGAAGGTGGCTCGATTGTTTACACCGCAACCCTGACCAACGCTGCTGGCTCGCCAGTGACCGTGACTCTGTCGAATGGCGCCGTAATCACTATCGAGGCAGGCAAAACTTCGGGCAACGTCACCGTCGCTGCACCTGCCGATGACGTCTACAAAGACGCCGGCAAAGTCGAAGCGACCATTTCTGCCGCAACCGGTGGCGACTTCGAAAAACTGGTACCGAGCACTGTTCCAGCTGTTACAGAAGTGACCGACACCATCGACACCTCGACCGTGAAATTGACGGCGACCGAGACCGCTGCTGAAGGTGGTGCGGTTGTTTACACCGCCACTGTTGGCGCGCCTGTGACTGGTTCGCCGGTTGTGGTGACCTTGGCCAATGGTCAGAACATCACGATTGAAGTGGGTAAAACTACCGGTACCGTGACCTTCATCGCGCCGAACGATGCGCTGACTGGCCATGCTCCAATCACCAACGCAATTACCGGTGTGACTGGCGGCAACTACGAAAACCTCGTAGCCGACAAAACTCCGGTTTCGACCAACGTTACCGACACCGTCGACACCACTAACCTGTCGCTGTCCGCGACCGGTTCCGTGGCTGAAGGTGGCTCGATCGTTTACACCGCGACCCTGACTAACGCTGCTGGCTCGCCAGTCACCGTGACTCTGTCGAACGGCGCTGTGATTACCATCGAAGCCGGCAAAACTTCGGGCAACGTCACCGTCGCGGCTCCTGCTGACGACGTTTACAAAGACGCCGGCAACGTCCAGGCCACCATCAAAACCGCCACCGGTGGCAATTTCGAAAACCTGGTAACCAGCACTGCGCCAGCCGTGACCAGCGTCACCGACACCATCGACACTTCGACCGTCAAACTGACGGCCGATACTTCGGTCGCTGAAGGCGGCAACGTCACCTATACCGCCACCGTCGGCGCTCCGGTTACTGGTTCGCCGGTCACCGTAAA
>NZ_JAGYHF010000036.1 GCF_018336155.1 Pseudomonas rustica
TTCCCACGTTTTGGTGGCCCCGCCACCCTTACCCCCGGCAGCCCCGCCACCGTTCGCTTGCGTGCCGCGCACCAGTGATGCGTAGCGCGGCGCTTGCTGGAATTCTTTTGCCAGGTCATCAAGTGTTGCGATGGTCAGGTTGCCGGAGGCGTCCGTGACCTTGACCTGGCCTTCAACGATTTTCAGGCGGCGCTGGACAAACTCGGCGAGGATCTCCGCGTTTTCTCCGTCGGCGATGCCGGTGGAGACCTTCGAGGCTGCCGACGTCAGGTCGCGTCGCTCAATGTTTGCGGTAAGTTCGGCCAAGCGCGTACGCTCTTGCTCAAGGGCTTGCTGAGAGCTGGTGTACAGCTGCTCGTATTCGCCGTTCGCTCGCTGCGATTCTTCTTGCAGGCGTCGCTGCTCCGCTTCGGCTGCGTCGCGCTTACGCTTTTCTTCCTTCTTCTCGGTGAGTAGCGTTTGCACTTGGTTGCGCAAGCCTTCGAGGTCATCGCTGCCCGTAGGCAAGCCCTCAACGACGAGAACGAAGTCATCGCCCATCGCCTTGTAGAGCGCCTGAATTGCTGCATCGAGTGCTTCGTATTCGGCCTTGCTGATCTTGTACTTCATGTCATCCCCCGGATGATTTGCCGTTGGCTCAGCCGCGGGCGTAAAAAAACCGGCTCAAGGCCGGCTTGGTGTTCGGTTTTGATTAGCTGGCGTCATGCAGGGATTGCTTGAGCGCATAGCCCATGAGTGGCCAGATCTTCTGCTCAGCGTTCTGGCGGGCGATCTTGCGGCCAATCTCAGCGTCGAAGTTCTCCGGGCTGGCGCAAGCGGACTCACCGGTGACGGTGAAGCCGTTACGCAGCACCAATACGCAGAAGGTCAGTTGATCGAGCTGTGCGTGCGCACCAGTCAGGCGAGTCAGCTCATCCTGAGAATGGAAAGCAGCCTGAACCCCATTCCCGGCGGTGAAGTAATACTCGCCAGCGATATTCGCTTGCAGGTCTGCAGGCGTAATGCGTGGCGCAGTAAGACCTTTGGCTTGGATTTCTTGCTCGATATTTTTGTCTGTCATAGCGATCTCCGATGTCAAAGTCCCGCTCGCTCGAAGGCCAGCGGTTCAAGGTCTTTAAGTTGCTGCAGGTTCAGGGTCTTGCCGTTGTCGTCGACGAATCGGTCCAGGCTTAGCTCACCCTTGGTGAACAGCTTGTACCGGGCAGGCCCCAGCACATCGCGCTGGAAGGCGGCAGGCTGGCGCGATAGCCAATCCTGATAGCTGGTCTTGCTCGATACCGCCGCGGCGCCGTCCGGTCCTACTGAGGGACGAGTAGAGCCAGGAATCTCGCGGGCAAACTGATCTTTCAGCACTGGCAGCGCGCCTGACCTGCAATTCCAGTGGCCGGGTGGCTTGGGGTCGTCCCATCCGTAGATGTGCTGA
>NZ_JAGYHF010000037.1 GCF_018336155.1 Pseudomonas rustica
GTCCCACGTTTTGGTGGCCCCGCCACCCTTACCCCCGGCAGCCCCGCCGCCGTTCGCTTGCGTGCCGCGCACCAATGCTGCGTAGCGCGGCGCTTGCTGGAATTCTTTTGCCAGGTCTTCGATAGTGGCGATGGTCAGGTTGCCGGCGGCATCCGTGACCTTTACCTGCCCGTCTACGATCTTCAGGCGGCGCTGGACGAACTCAGCGAGGATTTCGGCGTTCTCACCGTCGGCGATGCTGCTGGAAACCTTCGAGGCTGCCGACGTCAGGTCGCGGCGCTCGATGTTCTGGGTCAGTTCAGCCAATCGGGTGCGCTCGGCGGCCAGAGCCTGCTCGCTGCTGGCATACAACTGCTCGAAGTCGCCTTTCGCCTTGGCGGCATCGAGCTTTTCGCGCTCGAGCTTCTCGTCCGCCTCACGCTTCAGGCGCTTAGCTTCCTTGGCCTCGTCTAGGAGCGTCTGGTTCTGGCGCTTCAGGCCTTCCAGATCCTCGCCGCCGGCGGGCAAGCCCTCAATGCTCAGGACGAAGTCATCGCCCATCGCCTTGTAGAGCGCCTGCATAGCCGCATCGAGCGCTTCGTATTCCGCCTTGCTGATCTTGTACTTCATGTCATCCCCCGGATGATTTGCCGTTGGCTCAGCCTCGGGCATAAAAAAACCGGCTCAAGGCCGGTCGTTTGTGGTTCGTTGTCAGAGCCCTGCTCGCTCGAAAGCCAGCGGCTCAAGGTCTTTCAGTTGCTGAAGGGTCAGCGTCTTGCCGTTGTCATCCACGAACTTCTCCAGCGTCAGCTCGCCCTTGGTGAAGAGCGCGTACCGATTCGGGCCGAGGATGTCTCGCTGAAAGGCAGCAGGCTGGCGCGAAAGCCACTCCTGATAGCTCGTCTTGCTGGACACCAGCGTGACGCCGTAAGGGCCGATTGAGGGCCGGGTAGATCCGGGAATTTCACGGGCAAACTGATCTTTCAGCACGGGCAGCGCGCTCGATCGGCAATTCCAGTGTCCAGGCGGCTTGGGGTCTTCCCATCCGTAGATGTGCTGG
>NZ_JAGYHF010000038.1 GCF_018336155.1 Pseudomonas rustica
GTCTTCTGGCTCAATCAAGAGTTCTTCGATCAGGTCATGGACGCGCAGTCGATCCTGGCTCAGATGCAGCTCTGGCAACAGGGCATCATCGCCAAGAAGGACTTGCGCACGAACCTGCGTCAGGCGGGTGTGCTGGAGTCTGACCGCACGGACGACGACATTGACGACGATCGCGAGGGCGAGGCGCCGGTGCCGGGTAGCGAAGACGACCCGCTGAAACCGAACGAGCCGCCAGAGGTGAAGGATGAGTAGTGAGGGCTATCTGACGGATGCCACCACTCGGCACCAGGTGTACGTCCAGCGATACGCCGGCGGAAACCTAAAGCGGGTGGCGTCATTCATCAGCAAGGCCATCAATACGGCAAAGGCGCGCGTGACGGCAGGCCTCAGCGCCTACGGCACGCGTCGGTACACCTCGCAGATAGAAACGCTCCAAGGCGATTTGCGGGGCATTTACGACGACATGAAGGGCAGGGCGCAGCTCGACCTCGGCGAGTTCGCGGTCTATGAGGCTGAGTTCAACGGCAAGATGCTGGGCAAGGTCATCAAGGCTGTCGTCCAGTTCAATGTGCCCTCGGCGGAGATGGTGAGCGCGGCGGCACTGGCTGACCCGATGCTGCTGGAGGCCCGCAAGGGCGTTCAACGGATCAGCATCAGTGGTGCGCTCGACCAGTTCGGCACCAAAAAGGCAGCCGAGATCATCGGCGAGATTCAGATCGGTTCCAGCTTGGGCGAGACCAGCCAGCAGATCGGTCGGCGTCTTACCAGCATCCACCAGTTGCATCAGGATCAGGCTTCATCGCTCGTTCGCACCATGACCAACCATGTCGCCAGCACGGCGCGCATGGAAACGCTCAAGGCCAACGACGACATCCTGCAGGGCTGGCGCTGGATCTCCACGCTCGACAGCAAGACCAGCGCCATGTGTCAGGCGAGGGA
>NZ_JAGYHF010000003.1 GCF_018336155.1 Pseudomonas rustica
TGGGCCAGTGGTCTCAACAAATTAATTCCTGGCTAAAACACCGATGACCGTTAACCAGCAGACGTCCTACAGAAAATTCTGAAATGGAAACTCTGCGTTACGACTCGTAAAGAAATATTTACGAAAAATCCGCTAAATCCCCGTGAATGGCAGGTTCCCGTCTGGGTGTAAGGAAAAGCTTCCGAAGCCCAATGGGCCGAGCCCGACGTAAGGCTCTGGGCCGCTTGTTTCAGCGACGTTTGCAGGGTGAGATGCGCCCCATGCCTGCCGTGCAGGTGCATAACAACAAGGAGGCGCAATGAACGCCGTGACTGATTTCCACTTCTCTCCGTGGGACGGTTTTTTCCTCGTCCACGTCGATGGCCTGCAAAGGCCTGACTCAAATTTTGCAGCCGTTCGAGCCTCTCGAAACGGACACACGCAATCCCGGCAACCGACACGCTGATCCAGCGGGGTCTGGCAGCAGGGGGTTAGCGGTGTACAATGCGCCGCGTTTTAACTGTGACCCTCTGCGTAATCGCGCAAAACTCAAGGCTACCCGCCTTGTTCACTCCGTCGCGCCACAAGCGTTTCGGGTTCGATTTCGTCACAGATAAAAACAAACAGGTGACGCATGACCGTTGTAATTGAGCTGAACTCCTGGTGCCTGCGCTGGGGTTTGATCGGGGCTGCTTGAAATCGCAACCTTGCAGCAACGTCTACTGAACATCATCAAACCTTGCGTGAGACCTTTTTCATGAGTGGACAACCCTCGCAATCAGGCGAGCTGAAACGCGGCCTGAAAAATCGCCACATTCAACTGATCGCCCTCGGTGGCGCGATCGGTACCGGATTGTTCCTCGGCTCGGCCGGGGTACTGAAATCCGCCGGCCCGTCGATGATCCTCGGCTACGCCATCTGCGGCTTCATCGCCTTCATGATCATGCGCCAGTTGGGCGAGATGATTGTTGAAGAGCCGGTGGCCGGTTCCTTCAGCCACTTTGCGCACAAGTACTGGGGCGGCTTTGCCGGTTTCCTGTCGGGCTGGAACTGCTGGATTTTGTACATTCTGGTGGGCATGTCGGAGCTGACGGCGGTCGGCAAGTACATCCACTACTGGGCGCCGGACATTCCGACCTGGGCCTCTGCGGCAGCCTTCTTCGTGCTGATCAACGCGATCAACCTGGCCAACGTCAAAGTCTTCGGTGAAGCCGAATTCTGGTTCGCGATCATCAAGGTTGTGGCGATCGTCGGCATGATTGCGCTCGGCAGCTACCTGCTGGTCAGCGGCAACGGCGGCCCGCAAGCGTCGGTCACCAACCTGTGGTCGCACGGCGGGTTCTTCCCGAACGGCGTCAGCGGTCTGGTGATGGCCATGGCGATCATCATGTTCTCCTTCGGCGGTCTGGAAATGCTCGGTTTCACCGCAGCGGAAGCCGACAAGCCGAAAACCGTGATCCCGAAAGCGATCAATCAGGTCATCTACCGCATCCTGATTTTCTACATCGGCGCGCTGGTCATCCTGCTGTCGCTGACCCCGTGGGACAGCCTGCTGGAAACCCTTAACGCGTCCGGCGATTCCTACAGCGGCAGCCCGTTCGTGCAAGTGTTCTCGATGCTCGGCAGCAGCACCGCTGCGCACATCCTCAACTTCGTGGTACTGACCGCGGCGTTGTCGGTGTACAACAGCGGCACTTACTGCAACAGCCGCATGTTGCTGGGCATGGCCGAGCAGGGCGATGCGCCGAAAGGCCTGGCGAAGATCGACAAGCGTGGTGTGCCGGTGCGTTCGATTCTGGCCTCGGCTGCGGTGACCGTGATTGCCGTGTTGCTGAACTACCTGATCCCGCACAGCGCGCTGGAACTGCTGATGTCGCTGGTGGTTGCGACGTTGGTGATCAACTGGGCGATGATCAGCTTCTCGCACTTCAAGTTCCGTCAGCACATGAACAAGACGAAGCAGACGCCGCTGTTCAAAGCGCTGTGGTACCCGTACGGCAACTATGTCTGCCTGGCGTTCGTGGTGTTCATCCTTGGCGTGATGCTGCTGATCCCGGGGATTCAGATCTCGGTGTACGCGATTCCGGTGTGGGTCGTGTTCATGTGGGTTTGCTACGTGATCAAAAACAAGCGCAGTGCTCAAGCTGCGGTGCCTGCGACCGCGAAGTAAGCGCGCGAGCAGAAACAACAAACCCGGCCACAGTGCCGGGTTTGTCATTTTCAGGATTCACACAAACCCCCTTGTGGGAGCGGGCTTGCTCGCGAATGCGGTGTGTCAGATAAAGAATTGTTGGCTGACAAACCGCATTCGCGAGCAAGCCCGCTCCCACAGTTTTGATCTCCAACAGGCTGGAGGTCTGAATCAAGGTATCCTGCACGCTCTGAATACGGACGCTTTTCCATGCTGGTGATTTCCAACAATGTGCATCTGCCGGATGCCGAGATCGAATTGACCGCCATCCGCGCGCAAGGCGCGGGTGGGCAGAACGTCAACAAGGTCTCCAGCGCCATGCACCTGCGCTTCGACATCCCGGCCTCGTCCTTGCCCGAGTTCTACAAGGAACGGCTGCTAGCGCTGCGCGACAGTCGCATCACCAGCGATGGCGTGTTGATCATCAAAGCGCAGCAATACCGCACGCAGGAAGCCAACCGCGCCGATGCACTGGAACGGCTGGTCGAACTGATCCTCAGCGCCACCAAAGTCGAAAAGAAACGCCGCCCGACCAAGCCGACCCTCGGTTCGAAGAAGCGTCGGCTCGAATCGAAAACCAAACGCGGCAGCATCAAGGCCGGGCGTGGCAAGGTCGACTTCTAGTCTTCGCGGTACTTGGCCGTGTGCTTGTACAGATAGACGCTTAGCGCCAAACCGCTCAACGCGGCGAGAGCAGCGAACAGGAAGATCGAGGCAAACCCGAATCCCGCCGCAATCGCCCCGGCCAGTGGCCCGGTGATCCCCAGCGACAAGTCAATGAACAGCGAATAAGCCCCGACCGCCGCGCCACGGCTGGACGCTGGCACCAGATTCACCGCTTCCACGCCCAGCGCCGGGAATACCAGCGAGAAGCCGAAACCGCTCAACGCCGCACCGGCCAGTGCCCAGTGTGCGTCCGGCGCCAGCCACAACAACAGCAAGCCCAGTGTTTCCACCGAGAGGCAGGCAATCGCCACGCGGAAGCCGCCGAGGCGGTTGATCAGGTTGCCGAACAGCAATCGCGCACCGATGAAGCTGGCGCCGAACAGGCTCAGGCACAGCACGGCGTTTTCCCAGTGCTGAGTCGCGTAGTACAAGGTGATGAAGGTGGCGATGGTGCCGAATCCGATCGAGCCCAGCGCCAGGCCGCAGCCGTGGGGAAATACTTTACCGAGCACATGCATGAACGGCAGGCGTTCGCCGGCGACTATCGGTGCGGCGGTTTTCGGCCATGCCAGCGCCAAGCCGAGAATGGCCAGCAAGATGATGCTGACGCCCATGCTCCACAGCCCTAGCTCCCCAACCAGCCACACGCCGAACGGTGCGCCGATCGCCAGTGCGCCATAACTGGCGATGCCGTTCCAGGAAATAACCTTGGCGGTGTTGGCCGCACCCACGCGGCCGATGCCCCAGCCAATTGAACCCGAGCCAACCAGGCTTTCAGCGCTGCCCAGCACCAGTCGACCGATCAACAAGCTGATCAAACTGAGCATCGGCATGTTCGGTGTCCACGCCGAAATCAGCATGAACACGCCGCTCAAGCCACAACCGGCCAGGCCAATCATCACCGCTCGTTTGCTGCCCTTGTTGTCGATGATCTTGCCCGCGTACGGACGGCTGAGCAGGGTGGCGAGGTATTGCACGCTGATCACCAGCCCGGCGATTACTGCGCCGAAACCGAGATCGCTGTGGACGTAACCCGGCAGCACGGCCAGCGGGATGCCGATGTTGAGGTAACCGATAAAGGTGAACAGGACGATGGAAACGACTTGCAGCGTAACCGCCAGGGGGCGCTGGGGCTCGGACATAGAGGACGACATGGGTAAAGATCCACGGGAGCGGCAGATTAGATAGGCTGCTTATGATACCGGCGTGGAGGAATCTGGGGCGGGGAAAAGTAAAACTATTTGCCGGATGGCAGATTCACGGCTTGGCCGGCGCAACCAGTTGCGTGGTGACGAGTGCGGCGAGGGCGTTTTCTTCAGTGCCGAAACGGGCGAGCAGGGCGGCCTGTTTCTCGGGCGAGAGTCGGTTCCAGATATCGATCATCTTCTCGGTGGCGCCGATCAGTACGGCAGCTTGGCTTTCAGAGAATTCGTCAGTCATGGCGGGCTCGGGGTTCAGGCAGTGTGGAAAGCGCATGTTAGCGCTTTCCACACGGTCTGTACGACGGGTCTTACTCTTCGTTGTCGGCCGGACGGCTCTCAACGGCTTCTTTCGGCTCGGGCTGTTGGGCGCCGGCTTGTTGCGTGGTCGTCTGCTCAGGTACGTGCAGGCTTGGGAAGGGGAGATTAGGAATCTCGTGCATGGTTGCGCTCCTCGCTAAGTCTGTTGATAGATCTGGTAGATCCGCGCTTTTACAAAGCCTGCGCAGGATACAGCAGGAAAAATGACAATCAGACTTTTAATTGAAAATAATGCGACAGATGGCCGCAGGGGAGGGCACAAACTGTGGTGATAGATCGTCCCCAAGCTCTGCGTGGGAACGCCTCAATGGACGCTCTGCGTTCGCTGTTGGGACGCAGAGCGTCCCGGGCTGCATTCCCACGCGGAGCGTGGGAACGATCAAAAGATCGCAGCCTGCGGCAGCTCCTACAGGGGATTGCGGTATTATTTGCAGACGCTGGCGATCGCTTCGGCCAGTAGCGCGAGGCGCGTGGCGTCGATGCCGGCGACGTTCGCGCGGCCTGAGCTGACCATGTACACGCTGTGATGCTCGCGCAGTTGTTTCACTTGCTCCGGCGACAGCCCGGTGTAAGAAAACATGCCGCGCTGCACGCCAATGTGCGCAAAACGTTCGCGCAGACCGTGCGGTTCCAGCGCTTCAACCAATCCGCTACGCAGCTGCGCAATACGCAAACGCATGGCTTCCACTTCATCAGCCCAGCGCGCTTTCAGCTCTGGATCAGCGAGGATCGTCGCAACAACAGCAGCACCGTGATCCGGCGGCGTCGACCACAAGTTACGGGCGATATTGGCCAATTGGCTGCGGATGTCGATGAGCTTGTCAGCGCTTTTCGCGCAGACAATCAGCGCGCCGGTGCGATCGCGATACAAGCCGAAGTTCTTCGAGCAGGAACTGGTGATCAGCAACTCCGGCAGTTCAGCGGCGAACAACCGTGTCGACCACGCATCCTGTTCCAGACCGTCGCCAAAACCCTGGTAGGCAAAGTCGATCAGCGGCAGCAGATTGCGGCTGCGCACCACATCAAGCACGCGCTGCCAGTCGTCGTGGTTCAAGTCGAAACCGGTCGGGTTGTGGCAGCACGCGTGCAGCAGCACCACATCACCTTTCGGCACTTCATTGAGCACGGCGAGCATGGCTTCGACGTCGAGGCGGTTGTCGCTGCCCACGTATGGGTAGTGACTGACCTTGACCCCGGCCGCCGCGAAAATGGTTTCGTGAATCGGCCAGGTCGGGTTGCTCAACCACACGCCTTTGCCTGGCAGGCACTGGGCGATGAAGTCAGCGGCCAGACGCAGCGCACCAGTACCGCCCGGCGTCTGGGTGGCGCCGGCACGTTGTTCGGCGATCAGTTTCGAGTCAGCGCCAAGCACCAACTCGTTGATGACTTTGCCGAACAGCGGGTTGCCGTGGCCACCGATGTAGGTCTTGGTGTCCTGGCTTTCGACCAGTCGCGCTTCGGCGATTTTCACCGCTTCCGGGATCGGCGTCAGGCCCTGGGCATCCTTGTAGACGCCAACGCCCAAATCGAATTTGCGCGGGTTGGTGTCCTGCGCATACGCCTCCATCAAGCCGAGGATCGGGTCGCCGGGTACCCGGCCGATGGCGTCAAAGTGCATTACTTGCGTCCTTCTGCAGTCTTGGCCACTTCGTCAGTGCGCGCGGCCATGATGAAGTCGTTGCGGTGCAGGCCTTTGATCGAGTGGCTCCACCAGGTCACGGTGACTTTGCCCCACTCGGTCAGCAGACCCGGGTGGTGACCTTCGGCCTCGGAGATCTCGCCAACAGCGTTGGTGAACGCCAGCGCGTGCTTGAAGTTCTTGAACAGGAAAACTTTTTCCAGCTGCATGATGCCGTCGCGAACTTCGATGTTCCAGTCAGGGATCTGCTTGATCAGGATCGGCAGTTCTTCGTCGCTGACTTGTGGCGCATCGGCGCGGCAGGCTTCGCAGTGGGCTTGGTTCAATGTGGACATGGTCGGTTCCTGAATTCGATTCTTGTTGGAAATTACTATCTTTGCACGCAAGTCGCGAGCGGGTTCTGCTCAGGCCGCTTTCGGCTTTGGCGGAAATTTTGGCGCGTGCAGACCCAGCTGCATGCCTTGTTTGACCATGGCCATGATGTCTTCATGGGCCACGTCGAACAGGCGCTTGAGGTTCGGCAGGACGAAGTACAGCGGTTGCAGGATGTCGATGCGGTACGGCGTGCGCATCGCTTCGAGCGGGTCGAAGACTTGATGCTCAGGCTCGTCCGACAGCGAATAAACGGTTTCTTTTGGCGAAGACAGAATGCCGCCGCCGTAGATGCGTTTGCCTTGCGGGGTATCGACCAAGCCGAACTCGATGGTCATCCAGTACAGACGCGCCAGATACACGCGCTCTTCCTTGGTCGCTTGCAGGCCGAGTTTGCCGTAGGTGTGGGTGAATTCGGCGAAATACGGGTTGGTCAGCAGCGGGCAGTGGCCAAAAATCTCGTGGAAAATGTCCGGCTCTTGCAGGTAGTCGAGTTCTTCGCGGGTGCGGATAAAAGTCGCGACGGGAAACTGCTTGCTGGCGAGCAATTCAAAGAAGGTCTGGAAGGGGATCAGCGCCGGCACGCGCGCGACCTGCCAGCCGGTGGTCTCGCCGAGTACCTTGTTGATCTCGCCGAGTTGCGGAATGCGGTCGTGGGGCAGACCGAGTTTCTCGATACCGTCCAGGTACTCCTGGCAGGCACGCCCTTCGATCACTTTCAACTGGCGAGTGATCAGCGTGTTCCACACCGCGTGTTCTTCGGCGGGGTAGTCGATAAAACCTTGCGCATCGGGCTCGCGGGCCACGTATTGCGTCTGCTTCATACTGCTCTCCTGCTAGGGGAATTCGTTCTTGTTATGTCCAGCGATGGACTCAGAAATACCTGAGAGAGAGGCTGTGTGCAGTAGGTTGGATCGCGATCGCGTAGGAAATTTCCGTGGATTTCGTAAAGTTATCGTTACGGTTTAGGCGTTATCGCGCATTTACGGCGATTCGCCGGTTTGAAAAGGTCGGCGACTGTCACATAATCTTGACAACTGTTTGCGCACCTCGGCAGAAAATTCTGCCGTGCGCCGCAACTGGGCCCGGCACTTTCCCCTGTGGGAGCGGGCTTGCTCGCGAAGGCGGTGGATCAGGCAGGCTATTTGTCGACTGACACTCCGCTTTCGCGAGCAAGCCCGCTCCCACAGGGGTCGTGCCCGGCACTTACTCTTTTATCGTCGGGTCTTTTATATGCGTATCAAAGTCCACTGCCAGAACCGCATCGGCATTCTGCGCGACATCCTCAACCTGCTTGTGGCCTACGGGATCAACGTCGCGCGGGGCGAGGTCGGTGGTGAGCATGGCAACGCGATCTACTTGCACTGCCCGAACCTGATCAACATCCAGTTCCAGGCCCTGCGCCCGAAATTCGAGGCGATTGCCGGGGTGTTCGGCGTCAAGCGCGTCGGGCTGATGCCAAGCGAACGGCGGCACATGGAATTGAACGCGTTGCTCGGCGCGCTGGAGTTTCCAGTGCTGTCGATCGACATGGGCGGTTCGATTGTCGCGGCCAACCGCGCGGCGGCGCAGTTGCTCGGTGTGCGCGTCGATGAAGTACCGGGGATTCCGCTGTCGCGCTACGCCGAAGATTTCGATTTGCCGGAACTGGTGCGCGCCAACAAATCGCGGATCAACGGCATGCGCGTGAAGGTCAAGGGCGACGTGTTTCTCGCCGACATCGCGCCGCTGCAATCCGAACACGACGACAGCGAAGCCATGGCTGGCGCGGTACTCACGTTGCACCGCGCCGACCGTGTCGGCGAACGCATTTACAACGTGCGCAAACAAGAACTGCGTGGCTTCGACAGTATCTTCCAGAGCTCGAAAGTCATGGCCGCCGTGGTGCGTGAAGCGCGGCGAATGGCACCGCTCGACGCACCGCTATTGATTGAAGGCGAAACCGGCACCGGCAAGGAATTGCTGGCGCGCGCCTGTCACCTCGCCAGTCCGCGCGGGCAATCGCCGCTGATGGCGCTCAACTGTGCGGGGCTGCCGGAGTCGATGGCCGAGACCGAGTTGTTCGGTTACGGCCCCGGTGCGTTCGAAGGTGCGCGTGCGGAAGGCAAACTTGGCCTGCTGGAATTGACCGCCGGCGGCACGCTGTTTCTCGACGGCGTTGGCGAAATGAGCCCGCGCCTTCAAGTGAAGCTGCTGCGCTTTCTCCAGGATGGTTGCTTCCGCCGGGTCGGCAGTGATGAAGAGGTTTATCTGGATGTGCGGGTGATCTGCGCGACGCAGGTCGACCTGTCTGAATTGTGCGCGCGCGGCGAATTTCGTCAGGATTTGTATCACCGCTTGAACGTGCTCTCGCTGCACATTCCGCCGTTGCGCGAATGCCTTGATGGGTTGACGCCGCTGGTTGAACACTTCCTCGATCAGGCCAGTCGGCAGATCGGTTGCCCGTTGCCGAAACTGGCGCCGGCGGCGATGGATCGGCTCAGTCATTACCATTGGCCGGGCAATGTGCGGCAACTGGAGAACGTGTTGTTTCAGGCGGTTTCGTTGTGTGATGGCGGGACGGTGAAGGCTGAGCATATTCGCCTGCCGGATTACGGCGTGCGTCAGCCGCTTGGCGATTTCTCGCTGGAGGGCGGGCTGGACGAGATTGTTGGGCGCTTTGAAAAAGCGGTGCTGGAGCGGCTGTATTCAGAGCACCCGAGCAGTCGGCAGTTGGGTAAGCGACTTGGGGTTTCGCACACGACGATTGCCAACAAATTGCGCGAATACGAAGTCGGCAAAGACTCGGGCAGCGCATGATCGTTCCCACGCTCTGCGTGGGAATGCAACCCGGGACGCTCCGCGTCCCAAAGCGGACGCAGAGCGTCCATTGAGGCATTCCCACGCGGAGCGAGGGAACGATCATGTAGGAGCTGCGGCACGCTGCGATCTTTTGATCTGTTGCCGCCAAGCGGCATAACACCGCCGGTTTTTCGACTTCGATACATTTCCCCAATCCTCTAAATCTCCCCCAAGTCCTTTGTTTACCGGGCCGCGTGCCGCCAGAAAAAAGTTGGTCTGCAAATTGCTTATGGCTCAGCAGTACAGCAGTGGGCGGCAAACGTCCGGCATGCAGAGGAAAGAGTGTGGACAAGTACCTTTATGTGGCAATGACCGGTGCCAGCCAGAACGCGCTGGCGCAAAAGGCGCATGCCAACAACCTGGCGAACATCTCCACCAACGGTTTTCAGAAGGACCTGGAACAGGCCCGTTCGATGCCGGTGTTTGGTGACAGCTTTCCGGCGCGTGCGTTTGCCATGAGCGAACGTCCGGCCACTGACTTCTCGCCGGGCTCGCTGGTCGAGACCGGTCGCGACCTCGACGTCGCCGTGACCGGCAACGGTTTCATCGCCGTGCAGAACCCGAACGGTGGCGAAAGCTACGTGCGCACCGGCAGCCTCAACATCGATGCCCTCGGCGTATTGCGTGCCGGCAACGGCATGGCGGTGATGGGCAATGGCGGGCCGATTGCCGTGCCGCCCGAGCAGCAAGTCGAGGTCGGTGAAGACGGCACCATCAGTATTCGTGCGATGGGCGAAGGCCCGCGCGTCATGGCGGAAGTCGACCGGATCAAACTGGTCAATCCGGACATCAAGAACATGAACAAGGGCCTCGACGGTTCGATTTACACCAAGGACGGTCAGCCTGCGCCGGCCGATGCCAACGTCAAACTGGTCTCGGGTTTCCTGGAGTCGAGCAACGTCAACGCCGTCGAAGAGATGACCTCGGTGCTGGCCCTGGCCAAGCAGTTCGAGTTGCACGTCAAGATGATGAACACCGCCAAAGACGACGACCAGGCCATGGCTCGGGTCTTGCAGATCAGCTAATTATCAGAACGTCGCGCCGTAAAACAGGCGCACGAGGAGAATTGAATGCTTCCGGCTCTATGGGTTGCCAAAACCGGTCTGTCCGCCCAGGACACCAACCTGACCACCATCTCCAACAACCTGGCGAACGTGTCGACCACGGGTTTCAAACGTGACCGCGCCGAGTTCCAGGACTTGCTCTATCAGATCAAGCGTCAGCCAGGCGCCCAGTCGACTCAGGACAGCGAACTGCCGTCGGGTCTGCAATTGGGTACCGGTGTGCGCATCGTCGGCACGCAGAAAAACTTCACTGCCGGCAGCCTGCAAACCACCGAGCAGCCGCTGGACATGGCCATCGACGGCCGCGGTTTCTTCCAGATTCTGCAGCCGGACGGCACCACGTCTTACACCCGTGACGGTACCTTCCACCTCGACTCCAATGGCCAGATCGTCAACGCCAGCGGTTTCGCTCTGGAGCCAGCCATCGTTATCCCGAACAACGCGCAGAGCTTCACCGTCGGCGTTGACGGCACCGTGTCGATCACCGTTCCGGGTAACCCGGCCGCTCAGGTGATCGGCAACCTGCAAACCGCCGACTTCATCAACCCGGCCGGTCTGCAAGCGGTGGGCAACAACCTGTTCCTGGAAACCGCTGCTTCCGGCGCGCCGCAAATCGGCACCCCGGGCCTCAACGGTTTCGGCACCACGCTGCAGAACACCCTGGAAGGTTCCAACGTCAGCACCGTTGAAGAGATGGTCAACATGATCACCACTCAGCGCGCTTACGAGATGAACTCCAAGGTGATCTCCACCGCCGACCAGATGCTCTCGTTCGTAACGCAGAATCTGTAATCAGTCTATGAGGCGGCCATGAGGCTGCCTGCAACACCGTGAGGTAGGGTCATGAAACGCTTCGTATCTGTTTTGGCATTGGGTGGGGTCGTCTCGCTCGCGGGCTGTGTCGCACCGACGCCCAAGCCCAATGACCCTTATTACGCTCCGGTGTTGCCGCGTACGCCGTTGCCGGCGGCGGCCAACAATGGCTCGATCTATCAGGCCGGTTTCGAACAGAACCTGTACAGCGACCGCAAGGCGTTTCGGGTCGGTGACATCATCACCATCACCCTCAACGAGAAAACCCAGGCGAGCAAAAACGCCAACTCGCAAGTGGCCAAGAACAGCAAGACCGGCATCGGCCTGACCTCGCTGTTCGGCGGTAGCGGCGTGACCAACAACCCGTTGGGCGGTAACGATTTGAGTCTGGACGTTGGCTACAGCGGCGACCGCGCGACCAAGGGCGACAGCAAGGCTGCGCAGGGCAACACCCTGACCGGCTCCGTCACCGTGACCGTGGCGGACGTGCTGCCCAACGGCATCATCGCCGTGCGCGGCGAGAAGTGGATGACGCTGAACACCGGCGATGAGCTGGTGCGCATTGCAGGTCTGGTGCGTGCTGATGACATCGCCACCGACAACACCGTGTCGTCGACCCGCGTCGCCGATGCACGCATCACCTACTCGGGCACAGGCTCATTTGCCGATGCGAGTCAGCCAGGCTGGTTCGACCGTTTCTTCCTCAGCCCGCTGTTCCCTTTCTAGGTGGCTACGTTGAATCTGAAAAGCCTTATGGTGGCCGCGCTGTTGATGTCTGCGGCTTTCACTGCACACGCCGAACGGTTGAAAGACATCGCCAGCATTTCTGGCGTGCGTTCCAACCAGTTGATCGGCTACGGCCTGGTGGTCGGGCTTAACGGCACCGGTGACCAGACGACGCAGACCCCGTTCACCCTGCAGACCTTCAACAACATGCTCTCGCAGTTCGGCATCAAAGTGCCGCCGGGTTCGGGCAACGTGCAGTTGAAGAACGTCGCGGCGGTGTCGGTGAGTGCCGATCTGCCGGCGTTCGCCAAACCGGGTCAGCAGGTCGACATCACCGTGTCCTCGATCGGTAACTCCAAGAGCCTGCGCGGCGGCACACTGTTGCTGACCCCGCTCAAGGGTATCGACGGCAACGTTTACGCCATCGCTCAGGGCAACCTGGTCGTTGGCGGTTTTGATGCCGAAGGCCGTGACGGTTCGAAGATCACCGTCAACGTTCCGTCGGCCGGTCGCATCCCCGGCGGTGCATCGGTTGAGCGTTCGGTACCGAGTGGTTTCAACCAAGGCAACAGCCTGACCTTGAACCTCAACCGTTCCGACTTCACCACCGCCAAACGTATCGTCGACAAGATCAACGACATGCTCGGCCCTGGCGTGGCGCAAGCCATCGACGGCGGCTCGGTACGCGTCACTGCACCGCTTGATCCGAGCCAGCGCGTCGACTACCTGTCGATCCTCGAAAACCTTGAAGTCGATCCGGGTCAGGCGGTGGCGAAAGTCATCATCAATTCGCGCACCGGCACCATTGTCATCGGCCAGAACGTCAAAGTCTCGCCAGCCGCCGTGACCCACGGCAGCCTGACCGTGACCATCACCGAAGACCCGATCGTCAGCCAGCCAGGCCCGTTGTCCAACGGCCAGACCGCTGTGGTGCCACGCTCGCGGGTGAACGCTGAGCAAGAGGCCAAACCGATGTTCAAATTCGGCCCGGGCACCACCCTCGACGAGATCGTGCGTGCGGTGAACCAGGTCGGCGCGGCGCCGGGTGACTTGATGGCGATCCTCGAAGCACTGAAGCAGGCCGGCGCGTTGCAAGCCGACCTGATCGTGATCTGAGGCCGACCATCATGGATATGCGCAAAGGCAGTCTGGTCAGCAACGCCGATTCGGGTTCGTACTCCGACCTCAATCGTCTGAATCAGCTCAAGGTTGGCGACAAGGACAGCGACGGCAACATGCGCAAAGTTGCTCAGGAATTCGAGTCGTTGTTCATCGGCGAAATGCTCAAGTCGATGCGTTCGGCCACCGACACCCTCGGTCAGGACAATCCGCTGAACACCCCGGCGGCCAAGCAATATCAAGAAATGTCCGACCAGCAACTGGCGGTGTCCATGTCCCGCGAGGGCGGAGGTATCGGCCTGGCGGACGTGCTGTTGCGTCAGATGCAGAAGAACAAACCGATGGCGCCGGGTGAGGCTGCGGCCGCGTCCGCCGCCAAGCAGGAAGAAGCCCGGGCGAAAGCCGCTGGCGTGGTCACGCCGATTGCGGCGGGCACCACGGCGATCAACGGCCCGTTGTCGCGGGTCAATGGCGAGCGTCCGTTGTGGGCGTCGCGTTCCGGGCGTGTGTCGAGCACCGATACGTCGCACAGCAATGACATGGCGATGATCAACAAGCGTCGTCTGTCGTTGCCGCCGAAACTCACCGATCGTTTGCTCGCCGGTTTGGTGCCGTCGGCCACGACCGCGACCACCGCATCCAATGCGTTGCCGCAAGCGACCGCGCCTGCCGCCATTACCGGTTCCGGCCCGCTGTACAACGGCGACTGGCTGGCCCGCGCCGAGAACGAAAAAGCCTCCGGCGGGCAGATGCAGGTCTACGGCCGCGCCATGGCGCAGATTCCGTTGGCACCGGCGAAAAAAGCCTTCAGCTCCGCTGATGAATTCGTCAACACCATGCTGCCGATGGCCAAGGAAGCTGCCGACCGTATCGGCGTCGATCCGCGTTATCTGGTGGCGCAAGCGGCACTGGAAACCGGTTGGGGCAAATCGGTCATGCGTGCGCAGGACGGCAGCAGCAGCCACAACCTGTTTGGCATCAAGGCGAGCAGCAACTGGCAGGGCGATTCGGCCCGCGCCATCACCAGCGAGTTCCGCAATGGCGCGATGGTCAAGGAGACGGCCGAGTTCCGTTCCTACGCCTCGTACAAGGACAGCTTCCACGATCTGGTGACTTTGCTGCAGAGCAATAATCGCTATCAAGATGTGCTGAAGTCGGCCGATAACCCAGAACAGTTTGTACGCGAGTTGCAGAAGGCCGGTTACGCCACCGACCCGAACTACGCGACAAAGATTTCGCAAATTGCCAAGCAGATGAACAATCTTCAAAACTACGCTGCGGCGGGTGTATCCACCACGCCTTTATAAGGCACAAGGTATAAGGTCTGAACCATGAGTTTGCTCAATATCGGGATGTCGGGTCTGGCGTCGAGCCAGTCCTCTTTGGCTACGACAGGCAACAACATTGCCAACGTCGACACCGCCGGTTACTCACGTCAGCAAACCGTGCAAGGCACCAAAGCCTCGCAGCAGTACGGCACTGTTTTTATCGGCACGGGCACGACCCTCGCCGACGTGCGTCGGGTCTACAACTCGTACCTCGAATCGCAGTTGCACACCGCGACCTCGCTGAACAGCGAAGCAGCTTCGTACCTGGCCCAGGCCACGCCGCTGGACTCGATTCTGTCTGACACCAACACCGGTCTGACCGGTGTGCTGCAGAAGTTTTTTACCTCGATGCAAGGCGTGTCGACCTCGGCCACCGACGACACCTCGCGTCAGTCGGTATTGACCGGTGCGCAAGCGCTGAGCAGCCGCTTCAACGCACTCGCCAAGCAACTGAATGACCAGAACACCACCATCAATGGCAGCCTCAGCGACATGACTGCTCAGGTGAATAAACTGGCCACGTCGATTGCCAACCTGAACCAGAAGATCGGTGAGATTTCCACCAGCGGCGGCGCGCCTAACGACCTGCTCGACAGCCGTAACGAAGCCGTGCGTCAGCTGTCCGAATTGACCGGCGCTCAGGTCGTTGAACGCGGCACCAGTTTTGACGTGTACGTCGGCAGCGGCCAGCCGCTGGTGATCGGCAACACCACGAACTCGCTGAGCATGGTTGCCAGCAAAGACGATCCGTCGCGCATGTCGATTCAGATGGATCGCGGCTCGAGCACCATCGACATCACCTCGGTGATCAGCGGTGGTGAAATCGGTGGTCTGCTGACGTATCGCAAAGACGTTCTCGACCCGTCGCTCAACGAACTGGGCCGTGTGGCCTTGGTAGTCGCCGATCAGATCAACAGCCAGCAAGCGCAAGGCATCGACAAGAACGGTGACTTTGGCGCGGCGATTTTCAACAACATCAACAGTGCCGCGCTGATCAGTCAGCGCAGCATCGCGCAGGCCGGCAACAGCAGCGGTTCGGGCAACCTTGACGTAACCATCAAGGACACCGGCAAGCTGACCACCAGTGATTATCAGGTGACGTTCACCAGCGCGACCGACTACAGCGTCAAGCGCTCCGACGGCACCGACCTCGGTACGTTCAGCACCACGACCAATCCGCCGCCAGTGATTGACGGTTTCAGCCTCGCCCTCAACGGTGGTGCGTTGAACGCCGGTGACAGCTTCAAGATCACGCCGACGCGTAATGCCGCCGCGAGCATTCAGACGGTCCTCAGCGATCCGAAGAAAATTGCCGCCGCAGGTGCGCTGACCGGTTCCGCCAGCGCCAACGGTCTGGGCACTTACACCCAGCCGACGCTGAGCGACACGATCAACATTTACAACCCGACTGCCCAGGCTGACATGCAGGCGGCGCTGAAGAATTCGACGCCAGTGAAACTGGTGTTCGGTGACGCCAGCGGCGGCAGTCAGTCGTATACGCTGGTCGACGCCAAAGGTCAGAACATCGGCACCGGCACCATCGTGCCTGGCCAGTCAAACACACTGAATCTGAAAGTCGGCGTCCTCGATGCCAACGGCAATCCGGTGATGGACACCTCCGTCACGCCGAACGTGCAGAAGACCTTCACCGTGCAAACCACGGTCGGCGGCACGCCGAAGTCCGGTGAAACCTTCACCATGAACCTCACCGGTGCGGCGTCTTCGGACAACCGCAACGCGCAGGCGCTGGTCGGTCTGCAAACCAAACAAACGGTCGACACCGGTTCGGCGAGCAAGGGCATCAGCCTGACCGACGCCTACAACAAACTGGTGACCAACGTCGGCACCAAGACTGCCCAAGGCAAGTCTGACAGCGCCGCGACCACGGCGATTCTGGATAACGCGCAAGGTGCGCGCGATTCGCTGTCCGGGGTCAACCTCGATGAAGAAACCGGCAACCTGGTCAAATATCAGCAGTACTACACAGCGTCTTCGCAGATCATCAAAGCTGCGCAGGAAACTTTCGCCACGCTGATCAACAGCCTTTAAGGAGTCGTAATTCATGCGCATTTCCACCGCCCAGTATTACGGCACGCAAGCGTCGGACTATCAGCGTAACTTCAACAAGGCTGTGGCCACCGCGAGCGAGGCGAGCAGCCTGCAGCGGATCAACACCGCGTCGGATGATCCGGTCGGTGCCGGTCGTTTGCTGCAACTGGGCCAGCAGGCTGCGTTGCTTGATCAGTACAACGGCAACATCAACAGCACTAAAAGTGCGTTGAACGTGCAGGAAACCACCCTGGATTCCATCACTACTGCATTGCAACGCGCCAAGGACCTTGCGCTGGCCGCCAACAACGGCACGGCCACCGACAAGGATCGCCAGGCCTACGCGGCAGAAATGGGCCAGATCCAGCAACAAGTGCTGGGCCTGATGAACTCCAAGGATGCCAACGGCAACTACCTGTTCTCCGGTTCGAAAACCGACACCGCGCCGTACTCGCAAAATGCCGATGGCACCTTCACCTACAACGGTGACCAGACCACCATCAATCTGGGCATTGGCGACGGCATGACCGTGAGCACTAACACCACCGGTTGGGAAGCGTTCCAGCAGACCATCAACACCGGTCGCACCAGCACCAACATGACGGCTCCGGCAGTGGATGACGGCCGTGTGGTGTTGTCCAACGGTACGGTCGGCACTGCCGCCACTTACAACAGCAAGTTCACCGGTGGTCAGCCCTACACCGTGAGCTTCCTGAGTAGCACGCAGCTGAAAATTACCGATGCCCTGGGCAACGACGTGACCGCTGAAGCCAGCCAGAACGGCGTGGTCAGCAACACCTCCGGGGCCAACCAGACGGTCAGCTTCCGTGGCGTCGATCTGAAGTTGAACATCAACTTGAAGACCGGTGACACCGACCCGGACGCCGTGATCGCCGGACACACGTTCCAGCTGTCCTCGACGCCGGACTCGTTCACCACAACGCGCAGCCCAGGCAATCCGTCGACAGCGGTCATCACCGGTTCGACCATCACCGATCAGGCTGCGTACACCGCTGCCTTCCCGCAGGGTGGTGCCGTTCTCAAGTTCACCAGCGCCACGGCGTTCGACTTGTACGCAGCGCCGGTCACGGCTGACAGCAAACCGGTGTCCTCGGGTACCGTGTCGGGCAGCAATGCGACGGCGGCGGGCGTGACGTTTGCACTGGGCAACACGCCCGCGGCGGGCGATCAGTTTTCGATCCAGCCGAACAACCACCAGACCCAGAACATCCTCGACACGTTGGGTCAGATGGTCACCGCGCTGAACACGCCGATCGATGGTGATCCAGTGGCCAAGCAAAAATTCCAGGGCGCGATGGAGTCCGGCCTCGGCAACATCGACGCCGCCACCAACCAGATTGGCGCTTCCGTGACGTCGATCGGTGCCCGAGGTCAGGCGCTGGATATGCAGACCATCACCAACCAGAGCCTGAGCACCGCCAACTCGACGACTCAAGGCTCGATCCGCGATTCCGATCCGGCCGAAGTCATGACCCGCCTGACCTTGCAGCAGACCATGCTGCAGGCCGCGCAACTGGCGTTCAGCAAAATCTCTCAGCTGGGCCTGTTCAACAAGATCTGATGGTGGCGGGCGCGCAAGCGCCCGGTTACCTGGTTTTAATGTCTTCTTTTGCGGTGTCAGAGGGCTCGCTGTTCCGGGCGGGTTCCCGCCGCTTGCGAGTCCGCCGTGAATTCACTTCCCCTTGTCAGCCTGGTCATTCCTGCCTTCAATCCGCTTTTTTTTGAACGGGCATTGAACAGTGCCGTGAGTCAGAGTTACGGCAACCTCGAAATCATTGTCTGCGACGACAGCCGTGGCACCGAGATCGAAGGCGTTGTCGCCTCGGTGGTCGAGCAATCAGGTGTCACCGTTCGCTACGTACGCAACCCGCGCACATTGGGCCTGGTCGGCAATCTAAAGACGTGTCTCGAGCAGGCGCAAGGCGAGTACCTCAAGTTTCTTTGCGACGACGATCACCTGTATTCGGCGTGTATCGAACAACAGGCTGCGGAATTTTCCCGCGATGAAGTGAGTCTGGTGCTGGCCTCGCGTCTGCTGTGGGATGCCGATGACATTATCCTGCCGTCGCGCCTGGAAAACACCTCGCTGTCGCCGGTCGATGGCCTGTTCAAAGGCGACGACCTGCTGAGCGTCTTTGACAATTTCCCGGTGAATATCCTCGGCGGTTTCAGCAACGCCTTGTTCCGCCGTGCCGACCTCGTCGAGCTGCTGCCGGCCTTGACGCAGGAAGGTCACTGCTTCGTTGCAACACTGGATTTCGCTTTATTCGTGTGCCTGCTGCGCCGGGGCAATCTGGTGGTGTTGAACACCGTACTCTGTGCCGAGCGCCTCTATCCGGAACGCTTAAGCGCGCAGCAATCGATGAGGGACACCGTCGAAGTAGAGCGTGAGTGGGTGTCGCAAATGCTCAAGGCGCGCAACACCGAGGCGGCGCCCGCGCCAGGCTGGGTGCGCTATGTGCCGTTGGTTGACGCCGATACCGCGCCACGCGTCTGGGAAGAGCTGCCACTGAGCCGCACACTGGGCACCAAGCAAAGCGGTCAGCAATGGCTTGTCGGTGCTGACAGCCAGAGCTTTGCCGAACTCTATTCACAGTGGCTGGCGTGTCGTGTACTCACCAGCGAGCAGCGCAAGTTGCTTGCAGTGACACTCGCCGACTGGTCGCGCAACCCAGGCATCGTGCCGATCGTCATCGACGAGAAGGGCAGCAATGCAGCGCTGGAACGAACCCTGCAATCGCTCGCTGAACAGGACTACCCGGCGAACCTGATTCTGGTGCTGTCCGCCGCGTGCACTGAACCCGAGCTCAATGGTCGGGTGTTCCACTTGCCGTTGCTTGAGGACGGATTGGCGCAGATCAATGAGTTGTTGCCGCAACTCGATGGCGCCGACTGGTTCTACCTGCTGCACGCCGGCGATCGTCTTATTGCCCCGGCGCTGTTGATCATGGCCGAGCGCATCGCCCATTCTCTCGCGTTCAAATGCCTGTACAGCGACGAGGGCAGTCTGCGCGGTGGCGAATCGGCCGAGCCTGCCTTCAAACCGGATTTCAACCTCGACCTGATGCGCAGCTTCCCCTATGTCGGGCGCGCGTTGGCGTTCGAGCGCGAACGCTTCGTCGCCCTCGGTGGTTTCGATACTGCGCTGGCTGATCTGGCGCCGCACGATGTGCTGCTGCGCATGGTCGAGAGCGACGGCACGCAAGTGGTTGGTCACGTCGCAGAGGTGTTGCTGGAGTCCGCGCGAGACCTGGCCACGTGGCTCGCCGAGCGTGGCGTCATCGACAACAATCCGCGTTTGCTCGAAGCGCATTTGCAGCGCTTGGGCGTTGCTCACACGATCCGTCGCGGCAGCACCGAATTGCTCAATCGCGTCGATTATCAGCATGCCGCGCGGCCGTTGGTGTCGATCATCATCGTCACCAAGGATCACACCGCCGCGCTGCAACGCTGCGTCGAAAGCCTGTTGGAAAAAACCGTCTACAGCGAGTACGAATTGCTGCTGGTCGACAATGGCAGCGAAAGCGCTGAAGCGCGTTTGTGGCTGGACGGCATGGCGCAGTTGGGCAGCGAACGCATTCGCGTACTCGGTTGTGCGCAAGGCAATCTGGCTGCCGTGCACAACCTGGCTGTGGCTCAGGCGCGCGGTGAATACGTGTTGATGCTCAACCCTTACGCGGTGATCACTCAGGGTGACTGGCTCGACGAGTTGCTCAATCATGCGCAGCGTCCCGAGGTCGGTGTGGTTGGCGCCAAGCTGTTCAACCCCGATGGTTGGGTGCTGCACGCCGGGTTGATCCTGGGTCTGCATGCGCCGGTCGGCCTGCCGTTTTATGGCCAGTCGATGCATGCGGCGGGCTACCTGTTTCGATTGCAGGTGGCGCACAACCTGAGCGCCGTTGGCGGTGACTGCCTGATGGTACGCAAGGCAGTCTTCGACGAAGTGGGCGGCCTCGATGAGCAGAACCTGACGCTGACGCTCAACGATGCTGATCTGTGCCTGCGCGTTGCGCAGCACGGTTATCTGGTGGTCTGGACGCCGTACGCCGCGCTGGCATTAGGCGCACGAGCGAACGTTGTCGCGTCGGCGCAGGAACGGCAAACCTGCGACCAGGAACAGGAAGTGTTCTACAAGCGCTGGCTGCCGTTGATTGCGCGCGATCCGGCGTACAACAAAAACCTGTCGTTACAAGGTGCCGGCGGCAGCAGTTTTAACCTCGAGCCTGGACAGCGCAGTGGCTGGAGCGCGTTTTCCAAAGCGCTGTTGCCCAACGTGCTGGCGGTGCCGATCAATGACTCGGCCATCGGGCACTATCGCATGACTCAGCCGATGATCGAACTGGTCGCCGCTGGCCGCGTCGAGGGCCGCTTCTGCTATGGCTTGCCGTCGATCATCGACATTGAACGCCAGTCGCCTGACGTCATCGTGCTGCAGGGACGATATTCGGAGAAAGCGATCAACGAAATTCCGCCGTTGCAGTCGTTTTTCAACGCCCGACGGATTTTCGAGCTGGATGACTACGTCATCGACATTCCACATCGCAACGCGCACATCCGCAACATGCCGGACAAGTATGAAATGGAGCGACTGGTGCGCCGTGCGATTGGCTTGTGCGATCGCGTGGTGGTGTCAACGCAGCCACTGGCCAATGCCTTGTCGGGCATGCATCACGACATTCGCGTGGTGCCCAACATGCTGGCCAAAGAGCTGTGGGCCAATTTGCGCAGCCAGCGCAGCACCTCGAAAAAACCGCGTGTTGGCTGGGGCGGCGGCACCAGCCACCATGGTGACCTGGCAGTGATCGCCGAGGTCGTGCGCGAGTTGGCCAATGAAGTCGACTGGGTATTCTTTGGCATGTGCCCGGATGATTTGCGTCCATACATGCATGAGTTCCACGGCGTGATTCCGTTGGAGGATTACCCGGCCAAACTGGCCAGCCTCAACCTCGATCTGGCGCTGGCACCGCTGGAATTCCACATCTTCAACGACTGCAAGAGCAACCTGCGTTTGCTGGAATACGGCGCCTGCGGTTACCCGGTGATCTGCACTGACACCGAGGCCTATCGCGGCTATCTGCCGTGCACGCGGGTCAAGACCAACACCACGGATGAATGGCTGCAAGCGATCCGCATGCACCTGGCCGACCCGGACGCCAGCTACCGTATGGGCGATGAATTGCGTGAGGTGGTGCGGCGAGATTTCATACTGCGTGGCGATAACCTGCGTTATTGGGAGTATGGCTGGCTGGCGGATTGATCGCGCTGTAAGTGATCAATGTAAAACTGAAAAAGGGGAGCCCGATTGCTGATGATCAGGCTCCCCTTTTTGCTTGCGAGGCCACGTGCTCTGCAGATCTTGTTCGAGTTAGTAGTCGCCACTGGAGCTGGCGCGTTTCCTGCAAGTCCCCCTCAAATCGCCATAAAACGAGCGCTTGCGGTCACATCCGCTGCGCCCATAACGGCAGAAAGGTTTAGCCAGAAGGCCCGCCGCTCAACCAAGCGACGCGCAGCCCTGTGACGAACAAGAGGGGAGACGATGAAGGCAGTAATTTTGGCGGGTGGCCTGGGCACGCGCATCAGTGAAGAGTCGCACCTCAAGCCAAAACCGATGATCGAGATCGGTGGCAAGCCAATTCTCTGGCACATCATGAAGCAGTATTCCGCCCACGGGATTCATGACTTTGTGATCTGCCTTGGCTACAAGGGCTACGCGATCAAAGACTTCTTCGCCAACTACTTCCTGCACACCTCCGACGTGACGTTCGACATGCGCGAAAACCGCATGGACGTGCACCAGAATTACAGCGAGCCATGGCGCGTGACGCTGATCGACACCGGTGAAGAAACCATGACCGGTGGCCGTCTGCGCCGCGCTGCACGCTACGTGGAAAACGAAGAAGCTTTTTGCTTTACCTACGGCGACGGCGTTTCCGACTTGAACATCAGCGCTCTGGTCGACTTCCACCTGACCCACGGCAAACAAGCCACGGTGACCGCCGTGCAACCGCCGGGACGCTATGGTGCGCTGGATCGTGACGGCGATCGCGTGCTCGGTTTCACCGAAAAGCCACGCGGCGACGGTGGCTGGATCAACGGCGGCTTTTTCGTTCTGTCGCCCAAGGTTCTGCCGCTGATCAGCGGTGACGACACGTCGTGGGAATCCGGCCCGCTGGACGGTCTCGCCGAGCGCGGTGAACTGATGGCGTACCAGCACGACGGTTTCTGGCAGCCGATGGACACCCTGCGCGACAAGAACCATCTCGAAGCCTTGTGGCAAAGCGGGGAGGCCCCATGGAAGCAATGGGACTGAGTGCCGAATTCTGGCGTGGCAAACGCGTTCTGGTCACCGGGCATACCGGTTTCAAAGGCAGCTGGCTGACCCTGTGGCTGCAAAGCCTTGGCGCCGAGGTCAGCGGTTTTGCCCTCGATCCGTCGACCGAACCGAGCCTGTTCGAACTGGCGCGCGTACACGAAGGCATCAACGATCAGCGCGGTGATTTGCGTGACCTCGGCGCACTGCTGGAGATCATCGCCGACACCGAGCCGGAGATCGTTTTGCACCTCGCCGCGCAACCGTTGGTGCGTGAAGGCTATCGCGATCCACTCGGAACTTATTCCAGCAACGTGATGGGCACGCTCAACCTGCTCGAAGCGATTCGGCAGGTCGGTTGCGTGCGCGCCTGTGTGCTGGTGACCACCGACAAGGTCTATGCCAACAAGGAATGGCTGTGGCCGTACCGCGAAGACGAAGCCCTTGGTGGCCACGATCCTTACAGCAGCAGCAAAGCCTGTTGCGAGTTGTTGGCGCAGTCTTACGCCGCGTCGTTTTTCCCGGCTGACAAGTACGCCGAGCATGGTCTGGCCCTCGCCACGGCGCGCGCCGGCAATGTGTTGGGCGGCGGTGATTTCGCCCCTGAGCGACTGATTCCCGATGTACTGAAAGCCTGGTCGGCGGATGAGCCAGTGACCCTGCGTTACCCGCAAGCCGTGCGCCCATGGCAACACGCGCTGGAGCCGCTGGCCGGTTATCTGCAATTGGCCGCTGGCCTCTACGAGCAAGGCCCGGAATACGCCGGCGCATGGAATTTCGGCCCCGGCGAGGCGGACATGTGCAGCGTCGGCGAAGTGGTCGAACTGCTCGCCAGTCGCTGGCCGCAAGCGCGGGGTTTGCGCATCGAACCGAGTGAATTGCACGAGGCCGGCCTGTTGCGCCTCGACAGTAGCCGCGCGCGACAACTGCTCGGCTGGCAGCCGCGCTGGACGTTGCAACAGTGTCTGACGCAAACCCTCGACTGGCATCTGGCGTGGCAGAACGGCGATGACATGCGCGCCGTGACCTTGAAGCAATTGAACCTCTACGGGGAGCGCCGATGACTGATTTCACACTACAGGCAACCGAACTGGAAGGTTTGTACCTTATCCAGCAAAAGGTCTTTTGCGATGATCGGGGACGCTTTGCCCGATTGTTTTGTCAGGGCCGTCTGACTGCACAACATCGGCCGTTTGCGGTTCGCCAGGTCAACCATTCGCGGACCGTCGAAAAAGGTAGTGTGCGAGGACTGCATTATCAGAAAGCCGGGTATGCGGAGTCGAAGCTGATCACCTGTATACGAGGCGCAATTTGGGACGTGGTGGTCGATCTGCGACCGCAGTCGGCAACCTATTTGCAGTGGCACGCCGAAGAGTTGCGGGCTGACGACGGACGCAGCCTTTTGATCCCGGCGGGTTTTGCCCACGGTTTCCAATCGTTGACTGATGAGTCGGAAGTGCTTTACCTCACCGACGCCGATTATTCACCGGAGCACGAGGCAGGTCTGTCAGTGAACGATCCAGCGCTTTCGATTCGTTGGCCGTTGCCTGTCAAAAACTTGTCGACCAAGGATTCCTGTCATCCGTTACTCGACCAAGGCTTTCCCGGAGTCGTGTTGTGACGAACCCGGTCAAGAATGTGCTTGTAACCGGCGCCACCGGTTTTGTGGGCCGACACCTTATCAGCGCTTTGCTCGCCAAAGGAATCAACGTTCGTGCAGTCTCTCGTAACGTTGAAGCGGCGAGAGTTTTGCCGTGGTTTACTGACGTTGAATTCGTCGCAGCGGATATTCACTCAGCGGATCTCGACGTCGAAGCTTTGGCTCTCGGGATGGACGCCGTCGCACATCTGGCATGGAGCGGGCTGCCTGATTATCAGGCGCTGTTCCATTTCGAGCAGAATCTGCCGCGCGATTATGCCTTTCTCAAGCGCTTGATCGTCGCGGGTATTGGCCAGGTGATGGTAACGGGAACCTGCTTCGAATATGGCCTGCAAAGTGGTTCATTGAGCGAGGCTGTCGACGCCAGGCCCTGCACGCCCTATGGCCTGGCCAAAAATACTCTGCGTCAGTTTCTGATGGCATTGCAGCGCAAGCATGCGTTCTCTTTGCAGTGGGCGCGATTGTTTTATCTGCATGGCGAAGGGCAAAACCCCAATAGTCTTTTGGCCAGCCTTGACCGAGCCATCGATGCCGGCGACACGCACTTCAATATGTCGGCCGGTGACCAATTGCGTGATTACCTGGAAATCACCCAAGCCGCTTCCCTGTTGGTTCAGTTGATCATGCGTCGCGATGTTTTCGGGATCTTCAACTGCTGCAGTGGCAAGCCAGTTTCCGTTCGGACTTTGGTTGAGCAACGGGTTCGTCAACGGCAATCCTCTATCGCCCTCAATCTGGGGCATTACGGCTACTCAGTGCATGAACCCATGGCTTTTTGGGGCGATGCTCAGCGGATCTCGCAACTGAAGGATGAAGAACATGCAGCATGAACTCTACCGGGCGAACGGGCTGCCGGTGTTGCAGAACCTTACCTTTGCCACCGCCGAGCAGGCGCAGGCTTCGGGTGTCGCAGACATTGTTCTGGTACAGGACAGTCAGAGCGGGCTGATCTTCAACCAGACCTTCGACGCCAGCAAGCTCAGCTATGATGTTGACTATCAAAACGAGCAAGCGCATTCGGTGCACTTTCAGGAGCATCTTAAGGCTGTCGAATTGATTTTGGCCCGCCATTTCTCCCATCGGGCTCTGTTAGAAATCGGTTGCGGAAAAGGCTACTTTCTCGAAATGCTACGCGACCTGGGTTATGCCATTACCGGCATTGATCCTTCCTACGAAGGTGACAATGCCGATGTGATCAGGGCGCCGTTCACCCGCGAGCTGGGCCTTTCGGCTGATGCGATCGTGTTACGACACGTACTCGAGCACATTCAGGATCCGGTAGCGTTTCTAGCTGAAATGGCTGCGGCAAATCAGGGCGGGCACATCTACATCGAAGTGCCGTGCTTCGACTGGATCCTCGAACACAAGGCCTGGTTCGACCTGTTCTACGAACACGTTAATTATTTTCGCCTCGATGACTTGCGCCGGATGTTCGGCACGGTGCTCGAGGCCGGCCATCTGTTCGGTGGCCAGTACCTGTACATCGTTGCTGACCTCTCCACGTTGCGTCTTACTCCGGAACAACCGGTGCCGCGCCTTACGCTGCCCGAAGGTTTTACCGCCAGCCTCGACCGTGCATTGCAGATCATTCGGTCGGCACCTGAGCAGGGTTCGGCGATCTGGGGCGCCTCATCCAAAGGCGTGATATATGCGCTGTTCCTGCAACGCGCGGGTGTGGCGGTGGATCGCGTGGTGGACATCAACCCGGCGAAACAGGGACGTTATCTGCCTTTGAGCGGCGCGCGCGTGTCGTCGCCGCAAGAAGCCATGGATGCGCTGCCCGAAGGCGCCAATCTGTTTGTGATGAACTCCAATTACCTCGAAGAGATCAAGCGGATGACCGGTGGACGCTACGTCTATCACGCCGTCGACAGCGCTTCGTTCCAGTGACCCTTGAGATTTTTACAATGACCGACAACAGCATTAATCAAGCCTTCGAAGCCGAGTGCCGGGAACAGATTGCCCAGCAGGGTGACGACCAGAAACTCACCGGCCTGGCCCGTGATTTCTTCAACGAATCGGCCAAACACAAGTACAGCTACCACTTCTCGTGGATGGGCCGTCCGATCATCCAGTTGCCACAAGACATGATGGCGATGCAGGAGATCATCTGGCAGGTCAAACCGGATCTGGTCATCGAGTGCGGCATCGCCCACGGCGGTTCGATCATTTACTACGCCTCGTTGCTGGAGCTGCAAGGCCACGGCGAAGTGCTCGGCATCGACCTCGACATTCGTCCGCACAATCGCGAAGCGATCGAGAGCCACCCGATGGCCAAGCGCATCAAGATGATTGAAGGCTCGAGCATCGACGCCGGCATTGCCGCGCAAGTGCAAGCCGCCGCCAAAGGCAAGAAAGTCATTCTGGTGCTCGACTCCAACCACACCCACGATCACGTGCTGGAAGAGCTGCGTCTGTACGCACCGCTGGTGTCGGTCGACAGCTACTGCGTGGTCATGGACACCGTGGTTGAAGACATGCCGGCCGATTTCTTCCCGGATCGTCCATGGGGTCCGGGCGACAACCCGAAAACCGCGGTGTGGAAATACCTCGAAGAAAACCAGGATTTCGAAATCGACCAGTCCATTCACAACAAGCTGCTGATCACTGTCGCGCCGGATGGCTATCTGCGCCGCGTCCGTTAATTAATAAACAACGATGAGTTTTCGGCGACTCGCCGCGTGTGGGGAATATATGCAAGGCAAGAACAGTTCTGAACAGGGTTTGGCACTCAACGAACAGTTGACCGTTGTGCTGATATCTCACGAACGCCCGGCGTTTTTACGCAGGGCTCTGAAGTTCTACAGCAGTCTGCCGTGCCGGATTCTGGTGCTGGATTCTTCGGCTAATGCGCTGGCAGAGACTGCTCGTGAATACGCCAACGTGGATTATCGGCACTTGCCGCAGTTCGGTTACTGGGGCATACGCTCCAAGCTGGCGTACGGTGTCGAGCAGTTGCAGACCCCCTACATGGTGTTCGCCGCCGACGATGACTTCATCGTGCATGACGCCTTGCTTGAAGCCGTGGCCTTCATGCAAGACAACCCCGATTACAGCCTGTGCCACGGCTACAGCATGATGTATCTGGCCTTGGCCAACAGCGTCCATTACTACCGCCGCGACAAAAAAGTCTGCGAGGACTACTCGGCCGATCACGCCCCGGATCGTGTGCTGGACTACATGTCGCAGTACCTTCCACCGTTCTATGCGGTGCAACGCACGGCGATTTTGCGTGACTGGTACAACGCGATGCCGGAAGACACGATCTTCCAGTGGCAGGAGATCGGTCACACCTATTACATGCTGGCCCGGGGCAAGGCGCGGGTTCTGCCGATCCCTTATGTCGTGCGTGAAATCAACTACAACGACTCCGATCACAACACCGAGATCTATCACTCGCTGGCGTTTGTCGACGCCAAAAGCGTGGCCGAGCGTGAAGCGTTTGCCGAGTTCCTGGCAGGGGTGCCGACGCAAGTCGTGCATCAGAATCCAGAACAGGGCAAACAGTTCGCACTGAAAACCTTTGCCGCGCTCTTAGACAGCCTGAAAACCAGCCGCGCACTGGATGCCGAGCTGATTATCGAGTCGAAATGGAGCAATATCGAAGGCGGGCCGCGACGCCGTTTTGGCCCGAATCAGTACGTAGAAATGCCGTTCTACAATCAGGTGTTTTTCGATCTGTTGACGCAGTACGAGTTTCTCTTGCACACCATGCCGGCGGGGCGCGTACAACTGGAAATGCTCGAAGGTGTGTGGGCCCGTCAGCAAAACCTGATGCTTGCCCGCAACAACGACAGTCCGGAAAGCGTGGTCGATCGTTTGTGGCAGGCTCACGACAGTAACGTGTTCAATCGCGAAGTGATCAATCGCCTGATTGTGCAGTTGCAAACAATGGGTGAGGACGACGAGGCGCAAAAGCTGCGTGACTGGGTTGCCCGACTGGAAGCGATGCTGCTCGAAGGGCATCAGCCGACCTTCAAAAAAATGCTCACCGGTCGACTGCTCGACTGGCTCGCCGTGCGCCAGCCGGACAGCGAGCAGGCCGAGGCGGCTACCCGTTACCTGGCAGCCAATGATGGCGGCCCGCAGTTCGGCATTTTTCTGCTGGATCTGAACAACGACATCGATCAGTTGCAAGTCACCCTCGACAGTTTGCTTGAAGGTCACAGCAAGGCCTTCAAAGTCGTGGTTTTCACCACGGGAGAGCCGCCAGCGGCGACCGCCGCGCAGAACACTCTGCACTTTGTCCGGGTCACGCAAACCAACTTTGTCGACAAGCTCAATCAGAGCGTTAACCAGTCTTCCTGCGAGTGGCTGCTGCTGGCTGAAGCGGGTGACGAGTTCACGGCGGCCGGCCTGCTGCGTGCCAGCCTCGAACTGATCGCTGCGCCAGGTGTGCGTGCGGTGTCCACAGATGAAATCCAGCGCAAGGAAGACGGTGCGCTGGTGGATCTGTTCCGGCCAGGCTTCAACCTCGATTTGCTGCAAAGCGTGCCTTCGCTGATGGCGCGGCACTGGTTGATTCGTCGCGAAGTGCTGATCGATATCGGGGGTTATCAGGCCGACTTCAGCAAGGCATTGGAGTTTGATGTGCTGCTGCGAATCATCGAACAGGGCGGCCTCGACGGTTTGGCTCACCTGGATGAACCGTTGCTGATTTCTCAGGCCGTGGAGCTGGAGGAAAACGCCCACGAGCGTCAGGCGTTGCTGCGTCATCTTAGCAATCGCGGCTACAAGGCCCGGGTCAACTCCGCGCAGCCGGGAACCTATCAGGTTGATTATCGCCATGCCGGGCAACCGTTGGTGTCGATCATTCTGCCGGCCGGGGACGATCTTCGGGCACTGAAGGCATGCCTCGACGGCGTGTTGCTCAGAACCCGTTACACCCGCTACGAAGTGCTGATTGCAGCCAACCCGAATCAATCCGCCGCCGTCAACGATTGGCTGGGTGCACTGAATCACGCCAAAGTGCGGGTGTTGCGTGCTGATCAGCCACTCACTGACGCGGCGTTGATCAACGCATGCAGCCTAGAAGCGCAGGGTGAATACCTGGTGCTGATGGCGGCGGACGGGGAGGTGGTCAACCCGAACTGGATTGAATCGCTGCTCAACCACGCCCAGCGTCCTGAGGTCGGTATCGTTGGGGCCAAACTGGTCGACCGCAGCGGAAAAATTTCCCAAGCTGGTTTGATTTTGGGGCTGAACGGGGGCGTCGGCTCACCCTTCATTGGCGAAAAAAATGCCGCGGAGGGTTACATGCAGCGTCTGGTGGTCGATCAGAACTACTCGGCCGTGTCGAAGGTTTGCCTGATGGTGCGCAAAAAATTGTTCGATGCGCTGGATGGCTTGGATGCAGTGTCTTTCGCGGACGGTTTCAGCGATGTCGATCTGTGCCTCAAGGCCGGTCAGGCTGGTTACCTCGTCGTATGGACGCCGCTGGTGCAAGTGCTGCATAACGGCGACCTGCCGCAAGCGCCAGAAGCACTGCAAGCCCTGCGTGAGAAATGGAGCAACGCCTTCGCGCAGGATCCGGCTTACAACGCCAACCTGGCCCTGAGCGGCAAGGGTTTTACCTTGGGTGAAAAGGCTTCGATCAACTGGTCGCAGTTAATCGCTTGAGTCGGCCGAACCAGGATCAGGAATCAGCACATGTTCAACGGTAAATCGATTTTCATCTCTGGCGGCACCGGTTCGTTCGGGCGCAAATTCATCGCCCGCCTGCTTGAGCAATACCAGCCCAAGCGCGTGGTGGTGTTCTCCCGCGACGAACTCAAGCAGTACGAGATGCAGCAGACGTTCAACGCGCCGTGCATGCGTTACTTCATTGGTGACGTGCGCGACGCTGACCGTCTGCGCCAGGCCATGCGTGGCATCGATTACGTGGTGCATGCGGCAGCGCTCAAGCAAGTGCCGGCGGCGGAATACAACCCGACCGAGTGCATTCGCACCAACGTCAATGGCGCGGAAAACATCATCGCCGCCGCCATCGATAACGGCGTGAAGAAAGTCGTCGCGCTGTCCACCGACAAAGCGGCGAGCCCGATCAATCTGTACGGCGCGACCAAGTTGCTCTCGGACAAATTGTTCGTTGCCGCCAACAACATTGCCGGTGAACAGGAAACCCGTTTTGCCGTGGTGCGCTACGGCAACGTCGCCGGTTCGCGCGGTTCCGTGGTGCCGTTTTTCAGCAAGTTGATTGCTGACGGCGCGACTGAGTTGCCGATTACCGACGAGCGCATGACGCGCTTCTGGATCACCCTCGACCACGGCGTGCAGTTCGTCCTCGACAGCTTCGCGCGGATGCATGGCGGCGAAGTCTTTGTGCCGAAAATTCCGTCGATCCGCATCGTCGATCTGGCGTTGGGCATGGCCGAGCATCTGCCGCATAAAAACGTCGGCATTCGTCCGGGCGAAAAACTCCATGAGCTGATGGTGCCGCTGGACGATGCGCGGATGACCCTGGAATTTGCCGATCACTACACGATTCAGCCGTCGATTCGCTTCACCAGTGTCGACGTCGATTTTGCTGTCGACAAACTCGGTGAGCAGGGCCGGGCGGTCGGTGAGGACTTCGAATACCGTTCCGACACCAATCCGCACTTCCTGTCGGTCGGGCAGATCGCCGACCTGCACGCGAAGCTGTCGGCATGATTCCGTACGGTCGGCAGAGTCTCGACCAAGCGGACATTGATGCGGTGGTCGAGGTGTTGCAGTCCGACTGGCTGACCCAGGGCCCGACCATCGCGCGTTTCGAGCAAGCGCTGGCCGAGCGCTGTCAGGCCGATTTCGCCGTGGCGGTGTGCAATGCCACGGCGGCGCTGCACATTGCCTGTCTGGCCGCAGGACTGGGGCCGGGCGATCGTTTGTGGACGACGCCGAACACCTTTCTCGCTTCAGCCAACTGCGGACGTTATTGCGGCGCCGACGTCGATTTTGTCGACATCGATCCGCTGACCTGGAACCTCGATGCCTTCGCGCTCGAAGCGAAACTCGATCAGGCCGAGCGCGACGGTACGTTGCCGAAGGTTTTAGTCGCAGTGGCGTTCTCCGGGCAGAGCTGCGACATGCGCCGCATCGCCGAACTGGCCGAACGCTACAACGTCACCGTGATCGAGGATGCCTCGCACGCGGTCGGCGCGTCGTACGCCGGGCGTCCGGTCGGGTGCGGTGAGTTCGCCGCGATGACCGTGTTCAGTTTCCATCCGGTAAAAATCATCACCAGCGCCGAGGGCGGCATGGTGTTGACCAATCGTCCGGCGCTGGCCGAGCGTTTGCAGCGCCTGCGCAGCCACGGCATGACCCGCGATCCGCAGCAGATGACTGACGCCAGTCACGGCCCTTGGTATTACGAACAGATCGAGCTCGGTTTCAATTACCGCATCACCGATCTGCAAGCCGCGCTGGGTCTGTCGCAATTGGCGAAGCTGGACGACTTCATTAGCCGTCGCCGTGAATTGGCCGCACGTTATGACCGCTTGCTGGCGTACCTGCCACTGACCTTGCCAAGCCCTCAGCCAGAGGCTGAATCGGCGTGGCACCTGTACGTGGTGCGCGTGCAGACTGAGCGCGTCAATCTCAGCCACCGGCAAATCTTTGAAGGGTTGCGCGCGGCCGGGGTCGGGGTGAATCTGCACTATATTCCGCTGCACTTGCAGCCTTACTATCGCGACTTGGGTTTTGCCGAGGGTGACTTCCCCGAGGCCGAACGTTATTACGCGCAAGCAATCAGTCTGCCGCTGTATCCGCTGCTGACTGACGCACAACAGGACTATGTGGTCGAGCAACTGCGACGGCTGCTTCTTGAGGAGTAAACCCACGTGAGCTGCGTTGCGATCATCCCCGCCCGTGGTGGCAGCAAGCGCATCCCGCGCAAGAACCTGAAACCGTTCGACGGCGTGCCGATGATCGTTCGCTCGATCCGCACGGCGCTGGATTCGGGGTTGTTCGAACAGGTTGTGGTCAGCACCGATGATGGCGAGATTGCCGAAGTCGCGCGGGCGCACGGTGCTGAGGTGCCGTTCCTGCGCCCGGCGGAGCTGGCTGATGATTACGCCGGCACTGCGCCAGTGATCGTGCATGCGTTGCAGCAACTGTCGGATTTCGAATACGCCTGCTGCGTTTATGCCACGGCGCCGTTGCTGCAGACGCGCTATTTGCGTCAGGGGCTTGAGTTGCTTGAGCAGAATCCGGACAAATCCTTTGCCTTCTCCGTGTGCAGTTTTGGCTTTCCGGTGCAGCGTGCATTGACGCTGGACGGGCAGGGCGCTTTACAAGCTTTGTACCCGGAGTTTCGCAACACTCGCTCGCAGGATCTGCCTGAGGCCTATCAGGATGCCGGGCAGTTTTATTGGGGCCGCAGCGATGCCTGGTTGCGCGGCGAAGTGATCTATTCGCCCACCAGTCTGCCGGTGATTTTGCCCCGACATCTGGTGCAGGACATCGACACGCTGGACGACTGGAAACGCGCCGAATACCTGTATGCCGCGCTGAAGGCTGGCGGAGAATTATCGTGAGAGTGCTGATCCGTGCCGACGCCTCGCCGACCATCGGCAGCGGCCACATCGCCCGTTGCCTGACGCTGGCGCGGGTGCTGCGCGGGCAAGGCAGCCACGTCGCGTTTGCCTGTCGGCGCTTGCCGGGGCATCGGCTCGATGCGCTGAGCGCCGAGGGTTTCGAGACCTTCGCGCTGCCTGAACGCTATCCCGATGAAGACCCGCAGCAAGCCATCGAAGCGATGTTGCCGTGGCAGGCCGACATCGACGCGCTGGCGCAGCTGCTGGACGGTCACACCGCGTTCGACTGGATCATCGCCGATCACTATGGGCTCGATCATCACTGGCAAACCGCTGCCCGGCGCTGGGCGCCACGCATTGCGGCGGTCGATGATCTGGCCACGCGGCGCTACAGCGTCGACCTGTTGCTCAATCAGAATTTGTCCGGCCTCAGCGAAAATTATCAGCCGCTGCTGCCTGCCAATTGCCGCACGTTGCTCGGCCCGCGCTATGCGATGTTGCGCGAGGAATTCAATGCCCCGGCCATCGAGATCAAGCCGCAGGCGCAGCGACTGCTGGTGAATTTTGGCGGTTTCGATGCTGCCCGCCAGACCCATCACGCGATGTTGGCGCTGGCCGATTTTGCCGAACTTGAAGTGGATTTTGTCGCCGGCGCCGACAACCCGGCCTGGACGCAAATGCAGGCACTGGCCGAGACGCGGCCGCACTGGCGCCTGCACAGTTTTGTCAGCGATTTTCATCAGCGCATGCTTGCAGCCGATTTGTTTATTGGCGCTGGTGGCGGCACCAGTTGGGAGCGCGCGGCGCTCGGCTTGCCGACGATTTGCATTGCGGTGTCGAACAATCAGCAGGTCAACGGCGAAGTCATGGCGGCAGCCGGTGCGCATGTGTTTATGGGCGCCCGCGAGCAGGTCAGTGTCGAGCAGTTGCGCGATGCGATCGGTTTTGTCGTTGGCAACTTTTATCTGCGGCAAAGTCTGGCCGAGCGTTCGCGGCAACTGGTCGACGGTCGTGGTGCGTTGCGCGTAGCAGCAGCGTTGGCTGGCGCGGTGCTGAAACTGCGCCCGGCAACGCTGGACGATGCGCAGTTGTTGTTCGACGGGCGCAATGCCGAGGCGGTGCGACGCTGGTCGCAGAAAACCGATGTGATCGACCGCGAGCAGCATCAACACTGGTTGAGCGCGAGCCTGCGCAATCCGCAGCGACTGCTGTTGATTGCCGAAGGCGATGACGGCCCGGTCGGCGTGTTGCGTTATGACTTGCGTGGTTTTGAGGCCGAAGTTTCGCTGTATCTGTTTGAACAGCGTCTGGGCCTCGGTTGGGGCAGGGCGCTGCTCGCTCGCGGTGAGGCATTCGTCACGGCGCACTGGCCGCAACTGACCGCAATCAACGCGCAGGTTTCGCCTGTCAATCGCCCGTCATTGAATGTCTTTCGTGACGCCGGGTATCTGCAAAGTGCCTGTGCGTTCACCCGTGTCTTGAAGGAACACCCGCATGCCTGATTTCAAGATTGGCGATCGCCTGATCGGTGCCGACGCGCCGCCGTTCATCATCGCCGAGATGAGCGGCAACCATAACCAGTCGCTGGACGTGGCCCTGCAAATCGTCGAAGCGGCGGCGAAGGCTGGCGCGCATGCCTTGAAGCTGCAAACCTACACCGCCGAGACCATGACGCTGGATATCGCCGAGGGTGAGTTTTTCATCAAGGATCCGGGCAGCCTCTGGGCCGGCACGTCCTTGTATGACCTGTATGAGAAGGCGCATACACCATGGGAATGGCACGCGCCGATTTTCGCTCGGGCGAAAGAGTTGGGCATGCTCGCGTTCTCGACGCCGTTCGATGACAGCGCCGTGGACTTTCTCGAAAGCCTCGACGTACCGGCCTACAAGATCGCCAGTTTCGAGAACACTGATTTGCCGCTGATCCGTCGCGTTGCGGCCACCGGCAAACCGCTGATCATCTCCACCGGCATGGCGAGCATTGCCGAACTCGATGAAACCGTGCGCGCTGCGCGGGAGGCGGGGTGCAAGGATCTGGTGCTGCTCAAATGCACCAGCACCTACCCGGCGACACCGGCAAACAGCCACGTGCGCACGATTCCACATCTGCGTGAACTGTTCGGCTGCGAAGTGGGGCTGTCTGATCATTCGATGGGCGTTGGTGTATCGGTGGCGGCGGTGGCGCTGGGCGCGACGGTGGTGGAAAAACACTTCACCCTCGACCGCGCGTCCGGTGGCGTTGACGCCAGTTTCTCGCTGGAACCGGCGGAGATGGCCAGTCTGGTGGTGGAAACCGAACGCGCCTGGCAGGCGCTGGGTCAGGTGCATTACGGCGTGACCGAAGCCGAGCGCAAGTCGGTGGTTTATCGCCGTTCGCTGTACGTCACCGCTGATATGGCCGCCGGTGAGCCTTTCACCGCCGCCAATCTGCGCGCCATTCGTCCGGGTCTCGGTCTGCCGCCCAAGCACACCGACGCCGTTCTCGGCCGCTGCGCGCGCACGCCGATCAAGCGCGGTACGCCGCTGGACTGGTCGCTGATCGAATAGACCGATCTGCAATCGATTCGGCATTTATCGTGACTTGCGAGTCATAACGCGCATCTTCACTGTATTGTATTAATCGGTGAGATGGCGCCTGGCCCGTTATCGGTGGCAGTGATAGCCCTTTGCGCTCCCCGTGGCTGCCCGTTGTGGCGGCCGTTTTCTGTTTGTCAGCGCCCCTCGAAATCCTTGCGAGCGGTGGTCTTGGGCTGTTTTTTATTGGGAAGCCGTAATGATTGGCATAAAAAGCATTGCGAGCTACGTTCCTGTAGCCGGCGTGGACAATTACGCACAAGGTGCAAAATTCGAAAAGGATGAAGAATTCATCCTTGGCAAAATCGGTTCGGCGTTTCTGCCGCGCAAAGACGCTGATCAAGAAACCTCGGATCTGTGTGTGGAAGCAGCCAATGCGCTGTTTGCCAGCAACCCTGAACTGAAGCGTGAATCGATCGACGCGCTGATTGTCGTCACCCAGAACGGTGACGAAGAAGGCCTGCCGCACACTGCCGCGATCGTCCAGGACAAACTCGGCCTGCCGACCAATGTCGCTGCGTTCGATATTTCCCTGGGTTGCTCCGGTTACGTCTACGGCATCTACGCGATCAAGGGCTTTATGGAAGCCGCCGGCCTGAAGAACGGTCTGCTGATCACCGCTGATCCGTACTCGAAAATCGTCGACCCGGAAGACCGCAACACCACCATGCTGTTTGGCGATGCCGCCACCGCCACGTGGATGGGCGAAGATCCGACCTGGGCGCTGGGCAAGGCCAAGTTCGGCACCGACGGTTCCGGCGCGCCGCACCTGAAAGTCACCGATGGCGTGTTCTTCATGAACGGTCGTCAGGTATTCAACTTTGCGTTGCTGAAAGTCCCGGCGCACTTGCACGAGCTGCTCGACGATTCTGGCCTCAAGGCTGATGACATCGACGCGTTCTGCATTCACCAGGGCAGTGCGGCGATCGTTGATGCCGTGGCGCGACGCTTCGAAGGCGAGCCGGAGAAGTTCATCAAGGACATGGTCGAGACCGGCAACACCGTGTCGTCGAGCATTCCGCTGCTGCTGGAAAAACACGTGATCGATTCCGACTGGCAGCGCATCGCGCTCAGCGGTTTCGGTGTGGGTCTGTCGTGGGGCTCGGCGATTATTTATCGTCCTTGAGCCACACAACGGCCGATACAAAAATAGCGCTCAAGGGTTAACCTTGAGCGCTATTTTTTTGCCTGAAACGGAGTGCGAGGCGTCATGAGCGAGTTTTTCCAGGCCAATGCCGAAGTCCTGCAACGACGCTGGCCGGCGCTGTTCGAGCGCTTGATGGCTGAGGACAGTTCGGCCATTGAGGCTGAGCTGACGCAAGGGCTGGGTTCGACACTGAGCGTCAACGGCATCCAGCTCACCAGCCGTCATGACCGCACGCATGAGGCGCGGATTCAGGCCGCCAGTCTTCCGGACAAAGCCCAACTGCACGTCTACGGCACCGGCCTCGGCGATCTGCCGGGCGTGTTACTGGAGCGCAAAAACCTTGATCGCTTGTACGTGCACATCCTTAATGGCGCGTTGTTTGCGCTGGTGCTGCAACTGCTTGATCAACGCCAGTGGCTGGAAGATCCGCGCGTGGAGCTGTTTTATGCAGGCGATCTTTCCGATATCTGCACGCCGTTTTTTGCCTTGCCAGCCGAGATGCTGCTGGCCGATGACTTCAACGCGAAGATCCGTGATCGGCTGGTCAGCGAGGTGCACCTGAGCTTTAACAATCGCGAATTCGATCCTCAGTCGCCTGTCATTCAGCAGCGCTTGCAAGATTGCTTGCCGGTGCTGCTCGGCGATGATGATGTGGCGCAATTGTTCAATACCTGCGCCGGTCGAGAGGTGTTCGTGATCGGCACCGGGCCGACGCTGGAGAGCCATTTCGAACGGTTGGCGGTGATCCGTCAGCAGGCCGTTCGTCCGCTGTTCATTGCCGTCGACACTGCCTATCGGCCTCTGCGTGAACACGGGATCGCCCCGGACATGGTGGTGAGCATCGATCAGCGCATCGGCTTTCGACATTTGCCGTTTGAAGAGTCCGACGGCATTCCCCTTGTTTATCTGCCAATGAGCGATCCCGAGTTGCTGAAGGCCTGGAAGGGCAAGCGCTATGGTGGTTATTCCGCCAGTCCGGTGTATGCCGGTCTGCGTGAAAAACATCCAAGGGCGCTGCTGCACGTTGGCGGCAGTGTGATCCATCCGGCGGTGGATCTGGCGGTGAAGATGGGCGCGCAGCGCATCACGCTGTTCGGCGCTGACTTCGCGTTTCCCAACAATAAAACCCATGCGGGCTGGAATGACGGCGATCTGGGGCCGGGCGTGAGTCAGGCACGGCACTGGGTGCTGGACGGAAATGGCCAGCGCGTCGCCACGCAGCTCAACTTTCGCGGTTATCTGTGTGTGCTGGAGCGCTACATCGCTGCCCATCCGCACGTGCAGTTCTATAACAGCAGCCGCGCGGGCGCATTGATTGCCGGCACGCAGTTCGATCCGGAGTTCGTGCAATGACAGCGATCGAGAAATGCATGGACGAATGCCGCCAGTGCGCCGGACTGTTTCGTCTGGGCCGTGATGTCGAGGCCGCGCTGGTCATGGTTGACGTGTTCGGAGGCGCGCAGCAGGCGCTCATGTCGGCATCGACCGATGTCCAGCAAGCCTGGGCGACCTTGCTGACGCAAATCCTCGAATGCCAGGAGCGTCAGGACTGGTTGGGCCTCGCTGATTTCATGGAGTACGAACTGATCGAACTGCTACAAAGCACGCAGCGCTGAAGGCGACCAACGGCACTGGCCCGCTGCTTTGCGCGGCAGTCGATTTTATGACGTCATTTTTTCGTGGGCGGGGCGCGGCTAAGCCCTTGTTTTCTCGGGGGTGGCAGGGTGATGGCAAATTTTTTTCAAAAAGCCCTCAAGCAACCTGCAAACCCGACGATAACTATTACGAAGGTTCTCTAGGCCATACCCGGCGGTTGCCAGGGCCGGAAGCCGCAGTACCCAACCAACGAGGAATTCGTCATGGCTTTAACAGTAAACACCAACACCACATCGTTGAACGTTCAGAAAAACCTGAACCGCGCTTCCGACGCTCTGTCGACTTCGATGCAACGTCTGTCTTCCGGCCTGAAAATCAACAGCGCTAAAGATGACGCCGCTGGCCTGCAGATCTCCAACCGTATGTCCTCGCAGATCCGCGGTAACACTCAGGCGATCCAGAACGCCAACGACGGTATCTCCGTAGCTCAGACCGCTGAAGGCGCTCTGCAAGCAACTACCGACATCCTGCAGCGTATGCGTGAACTGGCTGTTAAAGCACGTAACGGTACCAACGGCACTGCTGACCAGACCGCTACCAACTCCGAATTCGCTCAGATGTCCGACGAGATCACCCGTATCTCGGCTTCGACCAACCTGAACGGCAAAAACCTGCTGGACGGTACGGCTGGTACTGTGACCCTGCAAGTAGGCGCGAACACCGGTTCGGCTAACCACATCGACCTGGTACTGACTGGCAAGTTCGACGCAACCAGCCTGTCCGTAAACAGCGGTGCTCTGGCTCTGACCGGTACTTCGGGTACTGGCACTGGTTCCGCTTCGGTGAACATCGACAACGCGATCACCGCAATCGACGCTGCTATCGCTTCGATCGGTGCAACCCGTGCAAACCTGGGTGCTTCGCAAAACCGTCTGACCAGCACCATCTCCAACCTGCAGAACATCACTGAAAACACCACCGCTGCTCAGGGTCGTGTACAGGACACCGACTTCGCCGCAGAAACTGCTAACCTGACCAAGCAGCAAACTCTGCAGCAAGCTTCGACTTCCGTACTGGCTCAAGCCAACCAACTGCCTTCCGCCGTACTGAAGCTGCTTCAGTAATTCCGGATCGAGTTTAAGCGGGGGAGTGCGTTTGTCGTGCTCTCTCGCTTTTTTACGTTAAGAGGTGATGGGCATGGACATGAGCGTAAAGCTTAGCGTGTCTTATCCGGCTCCGAAGCCCGTGGCCCCGGTGCCTGACAAGCCGTCAGAGACGCCAAAGGTTGCCAAGGCTGACGCTCCGGTCGCTGACAAAAGCCAGGATACGGACGATGCCAAGTTGAAGCTGGCGGTGCAGGAGATCGAAAAGTTCGTCCAGTCGATCAAGCGCAATCTGGAGTTCTCGATCGATGAGCATTCTGGAAAGGTTATCGTCAAAGTGATCGCAAGCGAGACGGGTGAAGTCGTTCGACAGATTCCCTCCGCCGAAGCTCTAAAGCTGGCAGACAGCCTGGCCAACGCCAGTCACGTGTTGTTCGACGCCAAAGTCTGATAGCTGGCATGAATCGTGTTTGTTCGTTCTCAGGACGCCGGTAGCGGTCAAAAGAATGGCAACAATCTGAAGGGAGATGCACATGGCAAGTCCAATTTTACCGGGTTCCGGACTGGGTTCCGGCCTGGACATCGGCGCGATCGTTACCGCGCTGGTTAACGCCGACAAGTCTGCCAAGCAGACGCAGATCGACACTCAGACGAAAACCAACTCGCTGAAGATTTCCGGTGTCGGTTCGCTGAAAAGCGCGCTGGCGGCGTTTCAGAAATCGATGACCGACCTCAACAAAGCGTCGAGCCCTGCGTTTGCCGGTTTTACTGCGACCTCCGGTACCCCGACCGTTTTAGGCGTTACGTCCGACAGCACCGCTGTGCCGGGAACCTACAACGTTGTCGTGAAGAGTCTGGCCACCGGTTCGAAAGTAGCCAGTGCCTCTTTCGCTGGCGGTACGACCAGTGCCATTCCGAGTGGTACTCTGAAAATCAGTCAGAATGGCACTGATTATCCTGTGACGATTCCGGCCAATGCCACGCTGCAAAGCACTCGCGACGCGATCAACACCGCGCAGGCGAGCAACGGTATTTCTGCCAACATCGTGACCGACAGCTCCGGCGCTTCGCGTCTGGTGATCAGCTCCAACAAGACCGGCGCAGGTTCCGACCTCAGCGTCAGCGGTATCGCCGGCCTTGAGATTGACGGCACTAAAGTCATGGGTGGAACACCGGCGGCGGGCGATGCCGGATCCGTCAACGGTGTCGCCAAAGACGCCGCCATCACCATCGATGGCTTGGCCGTGACCAGCAAAAGCAACACGGTGACGGGTGCAATCAGTGGTCTGACGCTGAACCTTGCGTCCATGAGCACTGGTGACACACCGACCGTTGTGACGGTTGCCACCAACACCACCGGAATCCAGACTTCGCTTCAGACGTTCGTCGATTCCTACAACACCTTGAAAAAGGCCATCGACACGCTGTCCAAGGCAACACCGGATGCGGACGGTAATCTGACCGTTTCCGCAGCGTTCACCGGTGACTCGCTGCCGCGCTCGCTGATGGCTGACATTCGTGAGCAGTTGACCGAATCTGGCCCGAGTGCGCAACTGACGGTGTTGTCGCAGTTGGGCGTAATGACCGACAGCAAAACCGGTCTGCTGGCACTCGACACCGCTGTGTTCAACAAACGAATGGACACACCGGGCATGGCTGGTCAGGTTCAGCAGATGTTCTCCGGCACCAACGCCACTAACGGTCTGTTGGCGCGCATGAGCAGTGCGGTCGACCCGTACGTCAAGACCGGCGGCCTGCTCGATCAGCGCAGCTCCAACCTGACCAACCTCTCGTCTAGCCTGCAAAAGCAGCAGACGGCGCTGGATTTGCATGTCACCAGCCTGACGGCAACGCTGACCGCAAAATACAACGCGATGGATCTGTTGGTCGGGCAGATGAAAGCAACGGCGAGCAACATCACGTCGTTCTTCAGCTCGCTCAATGCTCAGCAATCCGCGAAGTAACAGGTAAGAACGACAAAAACCCGGCTACGCTTTATCGGCGTGCGCCGGGTTTTTGTCTTTTCATCTAAAGTTTTCAGACTCGTTGGCGATACATTGGTTATACGAGTCATTGTGGCAATGAGGTAGAACATGAATCCGATGTTAGCCCTTCGGCAGTACCAAAAAGTCGGCGCGCACGCCCAAACGTCTGAAGCGAGCCCGCACCGTCTGGTGCAAATGTTGATGGAAGGCGGACTGGCCCGTATCGCGCAGGCGAAAGGTGCCATCGAACGCAAGGACATTCCGGGCAAATGCACTTCGATCGGCAAGGCCATCGGCATCGTCAGTGGCTTGCGCGAAGGTCTGGATCTGGAAAACAGCGCTGATACGCTGGCGGATCTGGACGGCCTGTATATCTACATGATGAAGCGCCTCGCCGAGGCGAACATCAGCAGTGATCCGCGCATTCTCGATGAGGTTGCAGGCCTGCTGAGCACGGTAAAAGAAGGCTGGGATGCCATCGCACCTACGCCTGCTCCGCAGTTCTGAAGGAGATCGTCATGAGTCTTGTATTGCAGCGAATCGCCGACACTCGTCAAGCACTGGTCAGTGCGCTGGCTGATCGTAACTGGGAAGCCGTTGGCGAGCTGGATCTGGCATGTCGCGCCTGCATGGAAGACGTCATGGCGGAAGCTTCGCTGGACGAAGATGCATTGCGCGATAATCTGGAAGAGTTGCTGCACGTTTACCGGCAGCTGCTTGAAGTGGCCATGGGCGAACGCCAGGCGATAGTCGATGAGATGTCGCAGATCACCCAAGCGCGGAACGCGGCAAAGGTTTACCATCTGTTTGGTTAATTAACCTTCAGTTAATCCAGAGATGTGCGCCATAAATTTGACTGTGCACGGTTTTTTGACTTAACTAGTGGCTGTTTTCAGATTTCGGGCGTCTACAGGCACAGAGTGTCCTGCAAGCGTCTCGCTTGCCCCCATTTTCGGGCATTGAGTTGACCAGGGAAGTTGCTATTGCATGTGGCGTGAAACCAAAATTCTGCTGATCGATGACGATAGCGTCCGCCGCCGCGACCTGGCGGTGATTTTAAATTTTCTCGGCGAAGAAAATTTACCCTGCGGCAGCCATGACTGGCAGCAGGCAGTCGGCTCTTTGTCGTCTAGTCGTGAAGTCATTTGCGTACTGATCGGGACGGTTAATGCTCCTGGCGCGCTTTTGGGCTTGTTAAAGACACTCTCAAGCTGGGATGAGTTCCTTCCCGTTTTGCTGATGGGCGATAATTCTTCCGTCGACTTGCCGGAAGACCAGCGCCGCCGGGTGTTGTCGACCCTGGAAATGCCGCCGAGCTACAGCAAATTGCTCGACTCCCTGCACCGTGCCCAGGTCTATCGCGAGATGTACGACCAGGCCCGCGAGCGCGGTCGCCATCGCGAACCCAACCTGTTCCGCAGCCTCGTCGGCACCAGCCGTGCGATTCAGCACGTGCGTCAGATGATGCAGCAAGTTGCCGATACCGACGCCAGCGTGCTGATCCTTGGCGAGTCCGGCACTGGCAAGGAAGTGGTCGCGCGTAACCTGCATTACCATTCCAAGCGTCGCGACGCGCCGTTTGTGCCGGTTAACTGCGGGGCGATCCCGGCCGAGCTGCTCGAAAGCGAATTGTTCGGCCACGAGAAGGGCGCCTTCACCGGCGCGATCACCAGCCGTGCCGGCCGTTTCGAACTGGCCAACGGCGGTACGCTGTTCCTCGACGAAATCGGCGACATGCCGCTGCCGATGCAGGTCAAACTGCTGCGCGTCCTGCAGGAACGCACCTTCGAACGCGTGGGCAGCAACAAGACCCAGAGCGTCGACGTGCGCATCATCGCCGCGACCCACAAGAATCTCGAAAGCATGATCGAGATCGGCACCTTCCGCGAAGATCTCTACTATCGCCTCAACGTGTTCCCGATCGAGATGGCGCCGCTGCGTGAGCGCGTCGAAGACATCCCGCTGCTGATGAACGAACTGATCTCGCGCATGGAACACGAGAAGCGCGGCTCGATCCGTTTCAACTCGGCGGCGATCATGTCGCTGTGCCGTCACGGCTGGCCGGGCAACGTCCGCGAGCTCGCCAACCTCGTTGAGCGCATGGCGATCATGCACCCGTACGGGGTGATCGGCGTGGTCGAGTTGCCGAAGAAATTCCGCTACGTCGACGACGAAGACGAACAACTGGTCGACAGCTTGCGCAGTGATCTCGAAGAGCGCGTGGCCATCAACGGTCATACGCCGGACTTCACCGCCAACGCCTTGCTGCCGCCGGAAGGCCTGGATCTGAAGGACTACCTCGGTGGTCTCGAACAAGGCCTTATTCAGCAAGCGCTGGACGACGCCAATGGCATCGTGGCGCGTGCAGCCGAGCGTCTGCGTATTCGCCGCACCACGCTGGTGGAGAAGATGCGCAAGTACGGCATGAGCCGCCGCGACGGAGACGAACAGGCGGAGGATTGACGCCTGTTTTTCAACTGCTTCATTTATAAGCAGTTTTTTTTAGGCACGGGTATTGCTACATCCCTCGCAACGTTCCGTTTAACTGACGGTCAGCCACGCGAGAGACCACAATGCCCCACGCCGCCCCGATCTCTTCTGCCTCCCGATCCGAGGCATCATCCTCGTCCGTAGAGCAGGCCAGCCGGCAGGGTCTTGAGCAGTCGTTCGCGCTGTTCAATCAGATGTCGAGCCAACTGACCGACTCTTACAGCATGCTTGAAGCGCGGGTCACCGAGCTCAAGGGTGAACTGGCCGTGGTCAGCGCCCAGCGCATGCAGGAACTGGCGGAAAAAGAACGCCTGGCCAACCGTCTGCAAAACCTCCTCGATCTGTTGCCCGGTGGCGTCATTGTGATTGATGGTCATGGCATTGTCGTCGAAGCCAATCCGGCCGCGATCGAGTTGCTCGGCCTGCCGCTGGAAGGCGAATTGTGGCGCCACGTCATCGCCCGCTGCTTCGCGCCGCGTGAAGACGATGGCCATGAAATTTCCCTGAAAAACGGTCGACGCCTGTCGATTGCCACCCGCTCGCTGGATGCCGAGCCGGGGCAATTGGTGCTGCTCAACGATTTGACCGAAACCCGTCATCTGCAAGATCAACTGGCGCGCCACGAGCGCTTGTCGTCGTTGGGGCGCATGGTCGCTTCGCTGGCCCATCAGATCCGTACGCCGTTGTCTGCGGCTTTGCTGTACGCCAGTCATTTGACTGAGCAGGAATTGCCGGTCGCCACTCAACAACGTTTCGCCGGGCGCCTGAAAGAACGCCTGCACGAGCTGGAGCACCAAGTGCGCGACATGCTGGTGTTCGCCCGTGGCGAGCTGCCGCTGACCGATCGCCTGACGCCGAATGCCCTGATGCAATCGCTGCAAGCCGCCGCGCTGACCCATGTGCAGGATCTGCCGATCCGTTGGCAGTGCGACAGTCATGCTGGCGAGTTGCTGTGCAACCGCGACACGCTGGTCGGCGCGCTGCTGAATCTGATCGAAAACGCCATTCAGGCCAGTCCCGGTGACGTGCGCCTGAAAGTGCATTGCTACAACCGCGACAACACGTTGCGCATCAGCGTCAGTGACAGCGGCAGCGGCATCGAACCCGCCGTTCTGGCGCGCCTCGGCGAACCGTTTTTCACCACCAAAGTGACCGGCACTGGCCTCGGCCTGACCGTGGTCAAGGCGGTCGCCCGTGCGCATCAGGGAGAATTGCAGCTGCGCTCGCGAGTCGGGCGCGGCACGTGCGCGCAGGTGATCCTGCCGCTGTTTTCCGCTGTACAAGGAGCTGAGTGATCGCCATGGGCATCAAGGTTTTGCTGGTCGAGGACGATCGTTCGTTGCGCGAAGCGCTGGCCGACACGCTGTTGCTGGCCGGGCATGATTACCATGCGGTCGGCAGCGCGGAAGAAGCGTTGACGGCGGTGGCGCGTGAAGCGTTCAGTCTGGTGGTCAGCGACGTCAATATGCCCGGCATGGATGGTCATCAATTGCTCGCGCTGCTGCGCTCGCGCCAACCGCAATTGCCGGTGTTGCTGATGACTGCCCATGGCGCAGTCGAGCGCGCAGTCGATGCGATGCGTCAGGGCGCGGCGGATTATCTGGTCAAACCGTTTGAGCCCAAGGCCTTGCTCGATCTGGTCGCGCGTCATGCGCTGGGCAATCTCGGCGCGTGCGAAAGCGAAGGACCGATTGCGGTCGAACCGGCCAGCGCCCAGCTTCTTGAATTGGCGGCACGCGTCGCGCGCAGCGATTCCACGGTGCTGATCTCCGGCGAGTCCGGCACCGGCAAGGAAGTGCTGGCGCGCTACATTCACCAGCAATCCCATCGCGCCAATCAACCGTTCATTGCGATCAACTGCGCGGCGATTCCGGACAACATGCTCGAAGCGACATTATTCGGGCACGAGAAAGGCTCGTTCACCGGCGCCATTGCTGCTCAGGCCGGCAAGTTTGAACAGGCAGATGGCGGCACGATTCTGCTCGACGAAATCTCCGAAATGCCGCTGGGCCTGCAAGCCAAACTGCTGCGCGTCCTGCAAGAGCGCGAAGTCGAGCGCGTTGGCGCGCGCAAGCCGATCACCCTGGATATTCGCGTGGTCGCCACCACTAACCGTGATCTGGCCGGTGAAGTGGCGGCGGGACGTTTCCGTGAAGACTTGTTCTATCGGCTGTCGGTTTTTCCGTTGGCCTGGCGGCCGTTGCGCGAGCGCACCGCCGACATCCTGCCGCTGGCCGAGCGTCTGCTGGCCAAACACGTCAATAAAATGAAACACGCGGCGGCGAAACTCTCGCCCGAGGCACAGGCGTGCCTGACCGGTTACCCGTGGCCGGGCAATGTCCGTGAGCTGGATAACGCCATTCAGCGCGCCTTGATTCTGCAGCAGGGCGGGTTGATTCAGCCGCAGGATTTCTGCCTGTCCGGCCCGGTGATGTTTGCCACATTGCCGACGCCAGCGCCCGCTGCGCCGGTGATTCGTGAAGTCGAGATCGAGGCGGATTCTGCCGGTGCCTTGGGCGATGACCTGCGCCGCCGGGAGTTTCAGATGATCATCGACACCCTGCGCAGCGAACGTGGCCGGCGCAAAGAGGCGGCGGAAAAGCTCGGCATCAGCCCGCGCACCCTGCGCTACAAACTGGCGCAAATGCGTGATGCCGGGATGGACGTCGAAGCGTACTTATTCGCCACCTGAAACCACCGCAGATCCATTGTGGGAGGGGGCTTGCTCCCGAAGGCGGCGTGTCGGTTGCATAAATATCGACTGACACGCCGTCTTCGGGAGCAAGCCCCCTCCCACAGTGATTTGCGGTGGCTTCGCTGTTCGCGCGGTGCCCCGATTGGCTTTTGTGGAAGAAGTCCGCCGAGCTGGCACCCTTGTTGCTAATACCTGTGTACCCGCCGAGTGAGTGTCAAAAAATTGCGGGCCGCCCAAGAGAGTAGACCATGAGCCAAGGTATTGAATTTAATCGGTTGATGATGGACATGAAGGCCATGAAAATGGACGCCATGTCTTCGCCGAAGACCACTTCCGCCGTGCCGGAAATGGCTGGCAGCAGCTTTTCCGACATGCTCGGTCAGGCCATCAACAAAGTCAGCGATACCCAGCAGGCGTCCACTCAGTTGGCCAATGCTTTCGAAGTCGGCAAGACCGGCGTTGACCTGACTGACGTGATGATCGCTTCGCAAAAAGCCAGCGTGTCGTTCCAGGCTCTGACCCAGGTGCGCAACAAACTGGTTCAGGCGTATCAAGACATCATGCAGATGCCGGTTTAAGGACGAGATTGAGTCATGGCAGAAGCAGTCGCCGATAACGTTCCGGCCAAGGCCACCCCGATAGACGGCAAACCGCCGTTGTTCGGCTTGTCCTTCCTGGAAAACCTCTCCGAGATGACCATGCTGCGTCAGGTGGGCCTGTTGGTCGGCCTGGCAGCGAGCGTGGCGATTGGCTTCGCCGTGGTGCTGTGGTCGCAGCAGCCGGATTACCGTCCGTTGTACGGCAGCCTTGCCGGCATGGACGCCAAGCAGGTCATGGACACCCTGGCCGCCGCTGACATTCCTTACAACGTCGAACCGAACTCCGGCGCCTTGCTGGTCAAGGCCGAAGACCTGTCCCGTGCGCGGATGAAACTCGCTGCCGCTGGTGTCACTCCCAGCGACGGCAATATCGGTTTCGAAATCCTCGACAAGGAACAGGGTCTGGGCACCAGCCAGTTCATGGAAGCGACCCGTTATCGTCGCGGCCTCGAAGGCGAACTGGCACGCACCATTTCCAGCCTGAACAACGTCAAGGGTGCCCGCGTGCACCTGGCGATTCCGAAAAGCTCGGTGTTCGTCCGTGATGAACGCAAGCCAAGCGCTTCGGTTCTGGTCGAGCTGTACTCCGGTCGTTCGCTGGAGCCGGGTCAGGTGATTGCGATCATCAACCTGGTCGCGACTTCCGTTCCCGAGTTGAGCAAATCGCAGATCACCGTCGTTGACCAGAAGGGCACCTTGCTCTCGGATCAGGCGGAAAACTCCGAAATGACCATGGCCGGCAAGCAGTTCGATTACAGCCGCCGCATGGAAAGCATGCTCACCCAGCGCGTACACAACATTCTGCAACCGGTGCTGGGCAACGATCGCTACAAGGCTGAAGTCTCGGCCGATATCGATTTCAATGCCGTCGAATCCACCGCCGAGCAGTTCAACCCGGATCAACCGGCGTTGCGCAGCGAGCAGTCGGTCAACGAACAACGTACCGCCAGCAATGGCCCGCAAGGTGTGCCGGGTGCCTTGAGCAACCAGCCGCCGTCGCCAGCCTCGGCACCGCAGACCACCGCCAATGCCGCCGCGCCGGCTGCCATGGTGCAACCGGGTCAGCCACTGGTGGATGCCAACGGTCAGCAGATCATGGATCCGGCCACCGGCCAGCCAATGCTCGCGCCATACCCGGCAGACAAGCGTCAACAATCCACCAAGAACTTCGAGCTCGACCGTTCGATCAGCCACACCAAACAGCAGCAGGGTCGCCTGAATCGTCTGTCGGTGTCAGTGGTGGTCGACGATCAGGTCAAGGTCAACGCGGCCAACGGTGAAACCACCCGCGCGCCGTGGACCGCCGACGAATTGGCGCGCTTCACCCGTCTGGTGCAGGACGCCGTCGGTTTCGACGCCAGCCGTGGCGACAGCGTCAGCGTGATCAACATGCCGTTCTCCGCTGAACGCGGTGAAGTGATTGCCGACATTCCGTTCTACTCTCAGCCATGGTTCTGGGACATCGTCAAACAAGTGCTGGGCGTGTTGTTCATCCTCGTGCTGGTGTTCGGCGTGCTGCGTCCAGTGCTCAACAACATCACCAACGGCGGCCGCAGCAAAGAGCTGGCGCTGGGCAGCGATGTCGAGCTCGGTGGCATGGGCGGTCTGGATGGCGAACTGGCCAACGACCGCGTCAGCCTCGGTGGTCCGCAATCCATTCTGCTGCCTAGCCCGAGCGAGGGTTATGACGCGCAGCTGAATGCAATCAAGAGTCTGGTGGCAGAAGACCCGGGTCGCGTGGCCCAGGTCGTGAAAGAGTGGATTAACGCAGATGAGTGATAACCGAGCCGCCAGCGTCAAACTGAACAAGGTCGACAAAGCCGCGATTCTGCTGCTGTCCCTGGGTTCGACCGATGCCGCACAAGTGTTGCGCCACATGGGTCCGAAAGAGGTTCAGCGGGTTGGCGTGGCCATGGCGCAGATGGGCAACGTCCATCGCGAGCAGGTCGAACAAGTGATGAGCGAGTTCGTCGACATCGTCGGCGACCAGACCAGTCTCGGCGTCGGCTCCGACGACTACGTGCGCAAAATGCTCACGCAAGCCTTGGGCGAAGACAAGGCCAACGGCCTGATCGACCGCATCCTGCTCGGTGGCAACACCAGCGGCCTCGACAGCCTGAAGTGGATGGAGCCGCGCGCCGTTGCTGACGTGATCCGCTACGAACACCCGCAGATTCAAGCGATCGTGGTGGCCTACCTCGACCCCGATCAGGCCGGTGAAGTGCTTGGCAACTTCGACCACAAAGTGCGTCTGGACATCATCCTGCGCGTGTCGTCGTTGAACACCGTGCAGCCAGCGGCATTGAAAGAGCTGAACCAGATTCTCGAGAAGCAGTTCTCCGGCAACTCGAATGCCTCGCGCACCACCCTGGGTGGCATCAAGCGTGCGGCGGACATCATGAACTTCCTCGACAGCTCGATCGAAGGCCAGCTCATGGACTCGATCCGCGAAGTCGACGAAGACTTGTCCGGTCAGATCGAAGACCTCATGTTCGTGTTCAACAACCTCGCCGATGTCGACGACCGTGGCATTCAGGCGTTGCTACGCGAAGTGTCTTCCGACGTGCTGGTGCTGGCCCTCAAGGGTTCGGACGAAGGCGTCAAAGAAAAGATCTTCAAGAACATGTCCAAGCGTGCCGCCGAATTGCTGCGCGACGACCTCGAAGCCAAAGGCCCGGTGCGCGTCAGCGACGTCGAAACCGCACAGAAAGAAATCCTCACCATCGCCCGCCGTATGGCCGAAGCCGGAGAAATCGTCCTCGGTGGCAAGGGCGGCGAGGAAATGATCTAAGCCCATGGACAAGCATGACGAGTCTGTGACGGATCTGATCCGCGCCCGCGATGTTCGTGGTTTCGAATCCTGGGCGCTGCCGAGCTTCGACCCGCCAAAACCGGAACCCGAGCCAGAGCCCGAGCCTGAACCGCCGGAAATGGAAGAAGTGCCGCTGGACGAAGTCCAGCCACTGACCCTGGAAGAACTCGAAAGCATCCGTCAGGAGGCTTACAACGAGGGCTTTGCCATTGGCGAAAAGGAAGGTTTCCACAGCGCCACCCTCAAGGTGCGTCAGGAAGCCGAGGTCGCTCTGGCCGCCAAACTCGCCAGCCTTGAGCAGTTGATGGCCAACCTGTTCGAGCCGATCGCCGAGCAGGACACGCAGATCGAAAAGTCGCTGGTCGACCTCGTGCAACACATCACCAAACAGGTGATTCAGCGCGAACTGGCCATCGATTCGACTCAGATCGAACACGTCATGCGCGACGCCCTCAAGCTGTTGCCGCTGGGCGTCGACAACGTGCGTCTGTACGTCAATCCGCAGGACTTCGAGCAGGCCAAAGCCCTGCGCGAACGTCATGAAGAAACCTGGCGCATCGTTGAAGACGAAGCGCTGCTGCCGGGCGGTTGCCGGGTCGAAACCGCGCACAGCCGCATCGACGCGAGCATCGAAACCCGCGTCGGTCAGGTCATGGCCAAACTGTTCGATCAGTTGCACGAACAGGCGTTGCACCCGGCAGACGCGGATCTGAGCCTGGATATTCCCGAAGACGTAAAACCGGCGGCCACTGCTGAAGAGCCGCTCGCGGACGTCCCCGATGCGCCTTGAACGCACCAGTTTCGCCAAGCGCCTGAGCAGCTATGCCGAGGCCGTCGAAATTGCCGGGGCGCCGATTCTTGAAGGTCGCCTGCTGCGCATGGTCGGCCTCACCCTCGAAGCCGAAGGCCTGCGCGCCGCCATGGGCACGCGCTGCCTGGTGATCAACGACGACAGCTATCACCCCTCGCAGGTGGAAGCGGAAGTCATGGGTTTCTCCGGTAGCAAAGTTTTTCTGATGCCGGTCGGCAGTGTCGCCGGCATCGCCCCGGGCGCCCGCGTGGTGCCGCTCGCCGACACCGGACGTTTGCCGATGGGCATGAGCATGCTCGGTCGCGTGCTGGATGGCGCCGGTCGTGCGCTGGACGGCAAGGGCGGCATGAAAGCCGAAGACTGGGTGCCGATGGACGGCCCGACGATCAACCCGCTCAACCGTGACCCGATCAGCGAACCGCTGGACGTCGGCATTCGTTGCATCAACGGTTTGCTGACGGTGGGGCGTGGTCAGCGTCTCGGTCTGTTCGCCGGTACTGGTGTTGGTAAATCCGTGCTGCTGGGCATGATGACCCGCTTCACCGAAGCCGACATTATCGTCGTCGGGCTGATCGGTGAGCGCGGTCGAGAAGTTAAGGAATTCATCGAGCACAGCCTCGGTGAAGAAGGTCTCAAGCGCTCGGTAGTCGTCGCCTCTCCGGCGGACGATGCGCCGCTGATGCGTCTGCGCGCGGCGATGTACTGCACGCGCATCGCCGAGTATTTTCGCGACAAGGGCAAGAACGTCCTGCTGCTGATGGATTCGCTGACCCGTTTCGCTCAGGCCCAGCGGGAAATCGCTCTGGCCATCGGCGAGCCGCCAGCGACCAAGGGTTATCCGCCATCGGTGTTCGCCAAGCTGCCGAAACTGGTGGAGCGCGCCGGTAATGCGGAGAAGGGCGGGGGTTCGATTACCGCGTTCTACACTGTGTTGTCGGAAGGCGATGACCAGCAGGATCCGATTGCCGACTCGGCGCGAGGCGTGCTCGACGGCCACATCGTGTTGTCGCGGCGTCTGGCCGAGGAAGGTCATTACCCGGCCATCGATATCGAAGCGTCGATCAGCCGGGTGATGCCGGCCGTGGTCTCGGTTGAGCACATGCAGCGTGCGCAGTATTTCAAGCAGTTGTGGTCGCGCTATCAGCAGAGCCGCGACTTGATCAGCGTGGGTGCCTACGTTGCCGGTGGCGATCGCGAAACCGATCTGGCGATCTCCCTGCACCCGCAGTTGGTGCGCTACCAGCGTCAGGGGCTCAACGACAAAATCAACATGGGTGAAAGCCAGGCCTACCTGGAAACCCTGTTCGCCCCAGCGGCGGGCGGGTAACCGGTCATGGCTGCCGTCAGTCGAGCCGCGCGTCTGGCGCCGGTGGTGGACATGGCTGAAAAAGCCGAGAAAACCGCCGTGCAGCGCCTCGGTTACTTTCAGGGCCAGGTGAAGGTGGCCGAAAGCAAACTCGCCGACCTTAATGCCTTTCGTCTGGATTATTCCGAGCAGTGGATCGTGCGCGGCAGCACTGGCGTGACCGGGCAGTGGTTGCTGGGTTTTCAGGGGTTTCTGGCGCAACTCGACACGGCTGTTGATCAGCAGCGGCAGAGTCTGAACTGGCACCAGAACAATCTGGATAAGGCGCGCGAGGCCTGGCAACAGGCGTTTGCCAAGGTCGAAGGCTTGCGCAAACTGGTGCAGCGCTACCGCGAAGAAGCCCAGCGGCTTGAAGACAAGCGCGAGCAGAAATTGCTCGACGAATTGTCGCAGCGCCTGCCACGGCATGAACCCTTCTAAAGATGTACTCAATCCCCTGTGGGAGCGGGCTTGCTCGCGAAAGCGGTGTTTCAGTGACATTTTCATTAACTGACACTCCGCTTTCGCGAGCAAGCCCGCTCCCACATTTGTTCCTGCGTCGCGCCTTGCCCCGAGGTCAGTCAGATGCTAAACCTTGTACACGTTCGTCAATGACAAGGAAGCCAGTCAATGTCAGTCGTTGCAGAAGTCTCACCGGATGGGAAAAAGCTCAGAATCTCGGTCAAAGGCCGATTCGATTTCGGCAAACATCAGGAATTTCGCAATTCCTATGAACGGGTCGACCCCGAGCCAAACTCCTACGAGCTGGATCTGAAAGAGACCACTTATCTGGACAGTTCCGCGCTCGGGATGCTGCTGCTCCTGCGTGATCACGCGGGAGGTGATGATTCGGATATTCGGGTGGTCAACCCCAACTCCGACGTGCGCAAAATCCTCGCCATCTCCAATTTCGACAAACTCTTCGACATCACGTGACGGCCATGCAGGCGCAAGAGCCTCTGACCATCCTGATCGCCGAAGACAGCGCCGCCGATCGCCTGTTGTTGTCGACCATCGTCCGCCGTCAAGGCCACGAAGTGCTGGCGGCCGCAAACGGTGCCGAAGCCGTCGAATTGTTCCGTCAGCAGCAGCCACAACTGGTGCTGATGGACGCGATGATGCCGGTGATGGACGGCTTCGAAGCGGCGCGGCAGATCAAACTGCTGGCGGGCGAAACGCTGGTGCCGATCATCTTCCTGACCTCGCTCAGCGAAAGTGAAGCACTGGTGCGTTGCCTGGAGGCGGGCGGCGACGACTTTCTGGCGAAGCCCTACAACCAGATCATCCTTGCCGCCAAAATCAAGGCGATGGATCGCTTGCGCCGCCTGCAAGACACCGTGCTGCAGCAACGCGACCTGATCGCCAAACACCACGATTACCTGCTCAACGAACAGCGCGTGGCCAAAGCGGTGTTCGACAAGGTCGCGCACTCCGGTTGTCTCAGCGCGCCGAACATTCGCTACCTGCAATCGCCTTACGCGCTGTTCAACGGCGACCTGCTGCTGGCGGCGTATACGCCGGCGGGCGACATGCATGTGCTGCTCGGCGATTTCACCGGCCATGGGTTGCCGGCAGCGGTGGGCGCTATGCCGCTTGCCGAAGTGTTTTACGGGATGACCGCCAAGGGCTACGGCCTGGCGGAAACCCTGCGCGAGATGAACGCCAAGCTCAAACGTATCCTGCCGGTCGACATGTTCTGTTGCGCCACGTTGCTGTGCCTGAGTTCGCTGCGGCGCTCGGTGGAAGTGTGGAACGGCGGCATGCCTGACGGTTATCTGCACAGGCTCGCGACGGGTGAGCGGGTTCCGCTGAAAGCACGGCATTTACCGCTCGGCGTGTTGAGCGCGCAGGCCTTTGATGACAGCACCGAAGTGCATGCGATGGCCGTCGATGATCGGGTGTTTCTGCTGTCCGACGGCGTCATCGATACCAGCGATGCCAATGATCAGCTGTTCGGTGTCGAGCGCTTGCAGCAAGTGTTTGCCGCCAATCGTGAGCCTGACCGGTTGTTCGAGGACATCGAGCAGGCGCTGCGGGATTTTCGTGGCGAGGCGCGCGACGATGTCAGCATGGTTGAAGTCAGCCTGCTTGCGCCGGCGCAGCTCAAACCAACGGCTCCGGTGTATTCCGACAGCGGCCAGTCATGCCCGCTCGATTGGTCAGTGAGTTTCGAGTTTCGCGGTGCCACGCTCAAGCGCTTCAACCCTTTGCCGTACCTGTTGCAGTTGCTGCTGGAAGTGCATGGCCTGCGCGGGCAGAGCGGCGCGTTGTACAGCGTGCTCGCCGAGTTGTATTCCAATGCGCTGGAACATGGCGTGCTCGGTCTCGATTCCAGTCTCAAGCGCGATGCGGCGGGGTTCGCGCGCTATTACGAACAACGCAATACGCGGCTGGAAGCGTTGCAGGACGGCTACGTGCGCGTGCATTTGCAGATCACGCCGCAAGAGCAGGGCGGTTGTCTGGTGATTCGCGTTGAGGACAGCGGCAAGGGTTTTGATGTGGCGCGGGTGATGGAGCGGCCGCTGGAAAATGTCCGTTTGTCGGGACGTGGGGTCAGCCTGGTGCGGCAACTGGGGCGTAACGCCAGTTGGTCGGACGAAGGTCGTAGTGCCCGCGTGGAGTTTTTCTGGGAGGTTCAGGCATAATCCGCGCAATTCTTGATCAAGGAGTGAACAAGTGACTGACCCACATGTGGATCGCGACGTACTCGATACTTTGCGTGACGTCATGGAGGAAAACTATCCGGATTTGCTGGATACCTTCCTGACGGATTCCGAAAGTCGCTTGCAGGAGCTGCAAGCGACCGCCGATGCCGAAAAGCTGTCGGAGGTCGCTCACAGCTTGAAGGGCAGCGCGAGCAACATGGGCGCTGTTCGCCTGGCCGAGTTGTGCCAGGCGCTGGAGTCGGACGCCAGACACAAAAGTCCCGCTGAAATCGTCAAACTGGTCGCTGAAATCAGCCTCGAATTTGATGGCGTTCGCCCGGTTTACGAAAGCGAACGGCAGCACACGCATACTCATTGAACCGGCCGCCGGACGCTTTTCTCAAGCGTTCGGCGAAACTGGCCCGGCACTTGCAATCAATTTTCTCAACTGTACTTACGAGCCCCGTGCAGCGGAGACCGTTTCATGCCTGCGACCCCCAATATCCTTCTTCAGAATGCCGCTCAGGCCAAGGCGCAAGCTGCCTCGGCCAAATCGTCGGCGATGGCCGCAGAGCCTGTAGATAAAGCCTCCAGCTTCGCCAAAGTGTTCGCCGATCAGGGTGCGAACAAGCCTGTTGTCAGCACCGATAACCCGGCGAAAACCGCGCGCGACAAAGCCGCTGACAGCGCTGGCAAGAAAGACCTCGCCAAGGATCAATCTGCCGCCCCGGCTCCGGCGGTTGCCGATAGCGGCAATGCCTTGCCTGCCGACAAATCCGCGGCGGCCGATGACGCCGCTGCCAGCGATGACACTACCGATCCTGCGCAAACGCCGGTCGCCGACGCCAGCGTGACTGATCCTGCGCTTGATCCGGCATTGGCCGTCGCCGTGCAACCGGTGGCTGCGCCTGTGGTGCCAGCCCCGGTTGCTGCTGCACCGGCGCAACCTGAAGTCGAAACACCAGCAGTCGCCGTGTTGCCAGCAGTCAAAGACCCGGCGGCCTCGACCGATAGCGATTTCGACCCGGCAGCCGATCCGCTCGATTCGATGCCGGCGGTGCGTTTGGCGATGGAGCAGGGCGGGCATATTTCCGCTGCCAGCCAGGCGCAACCGAAAACCACCTCGGCACAGGCTCAGGCTGACGGCGAATTGACCTCGGCGCAGAACTTCGCCGCCGGCATGGCCAGTATGCTCGACGTGCAAGCCGACAAGGACAGCACCAGTCAGGGCGGTGACAAAGCGTTCAGCGGACTGATCGATGACGGCCTCAAAGACCTCAAGACTGCGACCAGCGATACCCGCGTTGATGATTTCGCCAACCGTCTCGCTGCGTTGACGCAGGCTGCCACACCAAAAACCGCGAACGCCGTGCCGGTGAATCAACCGATCGCCATGCATCAGAACGGCTGGACGGAAGAAGTGGTCAACCGCGTCATGTACCTGTCCAGCGCCAATCTGAAGGCGGCGGACATTCAGCTGCAACCGGCCGAGCTGGGGCGGCTGGATATCCGCGTGAATCTGGTGCCGGATCAGCAGACGCAAGTGACGTTCATGAGTGCGCATCCGAGCGTGCGAGAGGCGCTCGACAGCCAGATGCACCGACTGCGCGAGATGTTCACGCAGCAGGGCATGGGCCAGGTTGACGTAAATGTGTCTGACCAGAGTCGTGGTTGGCAGGGCCAGCAAGGTCAGGAACAGGCGCAGCAGGGGCAGAGCGGGCGCACCAGCGCGGCGGGTGGTCGTCTGGATTCGGCGGATGATGAAATTGCCCCGGTCAGCGCGGCCGAGATTGCTGCCAATACCACCAGTGTGATCGGCAGCAGTGCCGTCGACTATTACGCCTGACGGGTTGTAGCGACACCAAAAGATCGCAGCCTTCGGCAGCTCCTACAGGGTGTACACATCCAATTGTAGGAGCTGCCGAAGGCTGCGATCTTTTGCTTTTCAGTCCTGTTGATCCAGGCGCCGATCCCCGGCCGACACTTCTGGCATAACACTTGCTCTTGCCTTGCCGTGCGACTGTGAAAACCTGATTAGTGACGGATTATTGGCATGGCGAAGAGCGAAGCTGCAGCAGTAAAAGACCCCGCAACCAAAGGCAAACTCAAGCTGATCATCATGATCGTGCTCGCGTTGCTGTTGGCCATTGGTGCATCCGTGGGGGCGACCTGGTTCTTCATGCACAGTGCCCAGAGCAAACCAGAGGCTGCGGCTGAAACCGCCCCGACCGGCAAACAACCGGCGATTTTCGAACCGATGGCGCCGGCCTTCGTTGCCAACTACAACCAGAACGGCCGTCAGCGCTACATGCAGGTGAGCATCACCATGCTCGGGCGCAATCAGGCCGATCTGGAAGCGCTGAAAGTGCACATGCCGGTTATCCGCAACAACCTGGTGATGCTCTTCTCCGGTCAGGATTTCGCCACACTGGCGACGCCGGTCGGCCAAGAGATGTTGCGCCAGAAGGCCACCGCCAGCGTCCAGGAAGTGGCGCAGAAAGAACTCGGCAAAGTGGTCATCGAACAGTTGCTTTTCACTAATTTCGTACTGCAGTAGGAACACGACATGGCCGTGCAGGATCTGCTGTCCCAGGATGAAATCGACGCGCTGTTGCACGGCGTCGACGATGGTCTGGTACAGACCGATGACGCTGCCGTACCCGGCAGTGTCAAAAGCTACGACCTGACCAGCCAGGATCGCATCGTCCGTGGACGTATGCCGACTCTGGAAATGATCAACGAGCGTTTTGCCCGCTACACCCGCATCAGCATGTTCAACATGCTGCGCCGCTCGGCGGACGTTGCCGTCGGTGGCGTGCAGGTGATGAAGTTCGGCGAATACGTGCACTCGCTGTACGTACCGACCAGCCTCAACCTGGTCAAGATCAAACCGTTGCGCGGCACCGCGCTGTTCATCCTTGACGCCAAGCTGGTGTTCAAATTGGTGGACAACTTCTTCGGTGGCGACGGCCGTCACGCCAAGATCGAAGGGCGTGAATTCACCCCGACCGAACTGCGCGTGGTGCGCATGGTGCTGGAGCAGGCCTTCGTCGATTTGAAGGAAGCCTGGCAGGCGATCATGGAAGTCAATTTCGAGTACATCAACTCGGAAGTGAACCCGGCCATGGCCAACATCGTCGGCCCGAGCGAAGCGATCGTGGTCTCCACGTTCCACATCGAACTGGACGGCGGTGGCGGCGATCTGCACGTGACCATGCCGTACTCGATGATCGAGCCGGTGCGCGAAATGCTCGACGCCGGTTTCCAGTCGGATCTCGACGATCAGGACGAGCGCTGGGTCAACGCCCTGCGTCAGGACGTGCTCGATGTCGATGTGCCGATCGGTGCCACCGTGGCTCGCCGTCAGTTGAAACTGCGCGACATTTTGCACATGCAGCCCGGCGATGTGATCCCGGTCGAGATGCCGGACGAAATGATCATGCGCGCCAATGGCGTGCCGGCCTTCAAGGTCAAGATGGGCTCGCACAAAGGCAACCTCGCGTTGCAGGTGATCGAGCCGATCGAGCGCCGCTGAAACGGCGCCACACCCCCTTTTTTGCACTAACTGAATTGTTGCCCGCCGAGGACACATGATGAACGACGATATGAACGCCCAGGACGATCAGGCACTGGCTGATGAATGGGCCGCCGCCCTCGAAGAAACCGGTGATGCCGGCCAGGCTGACATCGACGCCCTGCTGGCCGCCGACGCTGGCGCCGCGAGCTCCAACCGTCTGCCGATGGAAGAGTTCGGCAGCGTGCCGAAGAACAACGATCCGGTGACGCTGGACGGTCCGAACCTGGACGTGATCCTCGATATTCCGGTGTCGATTTCGATGGAAGTCGGCAGCACCGACATCAACATCCGCAACCTGCTGCAACTCAACCAGGGTTCGGTGATCGAGCTCGATCGTCTGGCCGGTGAGCCGCTCGACGTGCTGGTCAACGGCACGCTGATTGCGCACGGTGAAGTGGTGGTGGTCAACGAGAAGTTCGGCATCCGCCTGACCGACGTGATCAGCCCAAGCGAACGCATCAAGAAGCTGCGCTGAGTGAAAAGGGTTCTCTGGGCGCTGCTGGCGCTGCCAATCAGCGTAATGGCCGCCGAGCCGGTGGCAACCACGGCCGCCGTCGCCGCGCCGGTGGTCAACAGCGGCATTGCCGGGCAATTGACGCAACTGGTATTCGGTTTGCTGCTGGTGCTGGGGATTATCTTTTTCCTCGCCTGGCTGCTGCGCCGGGTGCAGCAGGCAGGGCCGGCAGGCAAGGGCCAGGTGATCGAGTTGATCGGTTCGCGCGCCCTCGGCCCACGTGACCGTTTGATGCTGGTGCAGGTCGGCAACGAGCAGATTTTGCTTGGCTTGAGCCCCGGCACCATCACCGCGCTGCACGTGCTCAAAGAGCCGGTGCCGGTGCCGAGCACCAGTGAAAAAGCCACTCCGGATTTTGCCCAGCAGTTGCTGAAGATACTCGGCAAGGATCAGAAGGATACGAAGTAATGGGTGCGCTACGCATCGTCTTGACGCTGGCCCTGATGCTGGCGGCGCCGCTGGCGTTCGCCGCCGATCCGTTGTCGATCCCGGCGATCACGCTGGGCACCAACGCCGATGGCGCGCAGGAATATTCGGTCAGCCTGCAGATTCTGCTGATCATGACCGCGCTGAGCTTTATTCCGGCGGCGGTCATTCTGATGACCAGTTTCACCCGGATCATCATCGTCTTCTCGATCCTGCGTCAGGCCCTCGGCCTGCAACAGACGCCGTCGAACCAGATCCTCACCGGCATGGCGCTGTTCCTGACCATGTTCATCATGGCGCCGGTGTTCGATCGCGTGAACAAAGATGCCTTGCAGCCGTATCTGGCGGAGACACTCACCGCGCAGCAAGCGGTGGAAAAAGCTCAAGTGCCGATCAAAGACTTCATGCTCGCGCAAACCCGCAGCAGCGATCTTGAGCTGTTCATGCGCCTGTCCAAACGCACCGACATCCCGACGCCGGACGCTGCGCCGCTGACCATTCTGGTGCCGGCGTTCGTCACCTCCGAGCTGAAGACCGCGTTCCAGATCGGCTTCATGATCTTCATTCCGTTCCTGATCATCGACCTCGTCGTCGCCAGTGTGCTGATGGCGATGGGTATGATGATGCTGTCGCCGCTGATCATTTCCTTGCCGTTCAAAATCATGCTGTTTGTGCTGGTGGATGGCTGGGCGCTGATCATCGGCACCCTGGCCAGCAGTTTTGGAGGTGTCTCGCCATGACGCCGGAAGTCGCGGTCGATATCTTTCGTGAAGCGCTGTGGCTGACCACGCTGATGGTCGCGATTCTGGTGATCCCGAGCCTGTTGGTCGGCTTGCTGGTGGCGATGTTCCAGGCCGCGACGCAGATCAACGAACAGACCCTGAGCTTCCTGCCGCGTCTGCTGGTGATGCTGGTGACGTTGATCGTCGCCGGCCCATGGATCGTGCAGACGTTCATGGAATACATCATCCAGTTGTACAAAAACATTCCGATGGTCATCGGCTAAGCCATGCAATCGCTGCTTCAGCTGACCGACACCCAGATCAGTTCCTGGGTGGCATCGTTCATGTTGCCGCTGTTTCGCGTCGCCTCGATGTTGATGGTCATGCCGGTGTTCGGCACCACGCTGATACCGCGCCGTGTGCGCCTGTATTTTGCCGTGGCGATCACCGTGGTGATCACGCCGGGGCTGCCGCCGATGCCGGCGGTGAGTCCGCTGGATCTGAGTGGGCTGATGCTGATCGCCGAGCAGATCCTGGTCGGCGCTGTGCTCGGGTTTTCCTTGCAGCTGTTCTTTCAGGCGTTTGCGGTGGCCGGGCAGATCGTCGCGATCCAGATGGGCATGGGCTTCGCCTCGATGATCGACCCGGCCAACGGCGTCTCGGTGGCGGTGATCGGGCAGTTCTTCACCATGCTGGTGACCTTGCTGTTCCTGTCGATGAACGGCCATCTGGTGGTGTTTGAAGTCCTCACCGAAAGCTTCACCACGCTGCCGGTCGGCAGTGGTTTGATGACCGCGCATTACTGGGAACTGGCCGGCAAACTCGGCTGGGTACTTGGCGCCGCGTTGCTGCTGGTGTTGCCGGCGGTGACCGCGTTGCTGGTGGTCAACATCGCGTTCGGCGTGATGACCCGCGCGGCGCCGCAACTGAACATTTTCTCCATCGGTTTCCCGCTGACCCTTGTGCTCGGTCTGTTTATTGTCTGGGTCGGGTTGGCGGATATTCTCAATCAGTATCAGCCGCTGGCCACCGAGGCCTTGCAGTTGCTACGCGAACTGGCACGGGCGCGCTGAGTCATGGCTGAGAGCGAAAGCGGTCAGGACAAAACAGAAGACCCCACGGAGAAACGGAAAAAGGACTCCCGTGAGAAGGGTGAGATTGCCCGTTCCAAAGAGCTCAACACCCTCGCCGTGATGATGGCCGGCGCCGGCGCGTTGCTGGTGTTTGGCGGCATGTTGGCCGAAGACCTGATGGAACTGATGCGCCTGAACTTCACGCTGACGCGCGAGGTGATCATGGATCAGGGCTCCATGGGCGCCTTTATGATGCAGTCGGGCAAAATGGCGCTGGTGGCGATTCAGCCGATCATGATCACCCTGTTGATTGCCGCGCTGGTCGGGCCGATTTCCCTCGGCGGCTGGCTGTTCGCGGCCAGCTCCATGGCGCCGAAGTTCAGCCGGATGAACCCGGGCGCCGGCCTCAAACGCATGTTTTCCTTCAAGGCTGTGGTGGAGTTGCTCAAGGCACTCGCCAAGTTTGTGATCACCCTGTTCGTGGCGCTGATGGTGTTGATGTCCGACGTCGACGACCTGCTGCGCATCGCTCACGAACCGCTTGAGTCAGCGATTATTCACAGCGTGACGCTGGTCGGCTGGAGCACCTTGTGGCTGGCCTGCGGGTTGATCATCATCGCCGCCGTCGATGTGCCGGTGCAGCTCTGGGAAGCGCACAAAAAACTGCTGATGACCAAGCAGGAAGTGCGCGACGAGCACAAGGATCAGGAAGGCCGGCCGGAGGTCAAACAGCGCATCCGCCAGACCCAGCGCGAAATGTCCCAGCGACGGATGATGGCGGCGATTCCCGACGCCGACGTGGTCATCACCAACCCGACGCACTACGCCGTCGCGCTCAAATACGACTCGGAAAAGGGTGGCGCGCCGTTGCTGCTGGCCAAGGGTAGCGACTTCCTGGCGTTGAAGATTCGTGAGATTGCCGTGGCGAATAATGTGATGCTGCTGGAATCGCCGGGGTTGGCGCGTTCGATTTACTACTCGACTGAGCTCGACGAGGAAATCCCTGGCGGGTTGTATCTGGCGGTGGCGCAGGTGTTGGCGTACGTCTACCAGATCCGCCAATACCGCGCGGGCAAAGGCAAACGGCCGGATCCGCTTAAGGATGACCTGCCGATTCCGCCGGATCTGCGCCGCGATTCTTGACGTTACTGCGATGAAACTCTAGGCCTTACAGAGATCATTGTGGCGAGGGGATTTAGCGAAACGTCGCACCGCCCCGCTGGGCTGCGCAGCAGCCCCCATAACCTGTGACTTCAATCTTTCAGGATTACCGCGTGCTCAGGATTTACGACTGCTGCGCAGCCGAGCGGGGCGGTGCGACGTTTCGCTGAATCCCCTCGCCACAGGTTCTTGCCTGACTTCTTGATCGTTCCCACGCTCCGCGTGGGAATGCAGCCCGGGACGCTCCGCGTCCCTTCCAGAACCGAACGCGGAGCGTCCGTTGAGGCGTTCCCGCGCAGAGCGTGGGAACGATCATCGGGGTGCTGTTACTGCGGCAACTCCAGATTATCCAGCGCCCGATTCACCGCCAGTTCGCCGAGCATGATCAGTTGCGCAATACCCTGCAGCGTTCTGCGTTGTGATGCGGGTATGAGGTTGGCGAAGTCATTGGCAATGGTTCTTGCCGAGGCGAGGGTTTCGCAGGCGTTGGCCAATAATTCTTCGTTTTTGAAGTCGGCGGTGACGGCGTACATCGTGCGGTTTCGGCGTGGCGGTGGCGTGGCGCCCGGGAAGAGGTAGTGATCGAGGGCGCGGTCGGCGGCTTCGTGGAGCTTTGTTGAATCGAGGGATTCGTAGGGGGAGGTGGGATCGGTTTCGGGTGGGTTTGGTGTTGGTTTGATCATTGGTGAAGCTCCTTGAGAAATGGAGCCGTCAACCGTCGCTGCTAAACGAAGTGGGTGGCGGCTGTACGCGGGTTAGCAGACCAGGCTCAAGAATCCCGGCGCACCGAAGTGCCCCACGCAAAGCCGCCATAACGTAATGGCGGGACTCGCGTGTCTTGAGATTTGCCGAGCTGCTAAACCCGATCACTGAACAATCAGCGACCGACCCACGATAGAACCCGTCCCCAAGGCGCACAAGCCGGCCGATTCTGGCTTAGCTGTAGGCAAAGGCGCAAGGATGTGTAGCCTTTGAGGCGTGTCTGGAGGTGTCTTTTAAACATAGCCGTTTAAAAACAGAAATCGGGCACAGGCAATGACGGCCCCTTCGCGAGGAAGCTCTGCTCCTACGGTTTTGTGGTGATCACATATTTTGTGGCTTGCCCCAATTGATCGTTCCCACGCTCCGCGTGGGAATGCATCCCGGGACGCTCCGCGTCCCTTCCACAACCGAACGCGGAGCGTCCGTTGAGGCGTTCCCACGCAGAGCGTGGGAACGATCATCGGGGGAGGGGGCCTGCCACTGCGGCAACACCAGATTATCCAGCGCCCGATTCACCGCCAACTCGCCGAGCATGATCAGTTGCGCGATGCCCAGCAGCGTCTTCCGCTCCGAGGCGGGTATGAGGTTGGCGAAGTCATTGGCGATGGTTCTGGCGGAGGCGAGGGTTTCGCAGGCGTTGGCCAATAGTTCTTCGTTTTTGAAATCGGCGGTCACGGCGTACATCGTGCGGTTTCTGCAGGCAATGACGGCCCCTTCGCGAGCAAGCTCTGCTCCTACGGTTTTGTGGTGATCACATATTTTGTGGCTTGCCCCAATTTGTAGGAGCAAAGCTTGCTCGCGAAGGCATCGGCATATTCAACGCTTTCATCGGTTGACACACCGCTTTCGCGAGCAAGCTTTGCTCCTACAGAGGGTGGAGCGAACCTTCCGTCTGAAAACCTGTGATACCTGACAGTTCTGACAGTAGACGCCGTTGAATTTCAGGCGCACTCATAGCGCCGGGAATGTTCCCGTTGGAGGTCTCGCCGTGGATGCGCTTGGGCAGGGGCCTGACAGCGTTCGAGATGCTCGGATCTGTTCAGGGAGAGTCATGATGGTAGAGCGCGTATACAAACATCTTCCGGGGATGAAGCTGGAGTTCGTCTCCGCTCGGCTGGAGGAAAACGTCAGCGAAAGAGCGATTGGCTACTCGGCCAAATTCAAACTGAGTCTCGATTTTCTTAACTTCAAAGTTGCCGCCAATCAGCACATTCCCAACTTTCTGAATAACCCGCTCAATGCGATCCGGCCCGAGCTGGACGGCTTGGCCTATCACTACGCGTACAACTATTTATTGGGTGCGGCGGGCAAGATCTCCACGAATGAGGCGCTGTTCGAGGTTTTCACTCGCACGGAGTACTACATGTCGGAGTGGTCGACGGGAGGCTTGGAGATTCGTTACGGCGTGCCGGTGTTCGAAGTGGTTGACGGGCAGTTGCACGTCACTGCACGGGTAGACTATCGATTGGACGGTGGTCGACAGATTCAGATCCGCGATCTGCCGGTCATCCCTTTTCAGTGGCAACTGAATTTGCTGTTAGGTGAGCCGATTTTGTCAGGGCTCAAGTCACCCGAGACCAAAGTCGTGCTGATGTATGGCAAGGAGCCGTTGGTGTCGGTGGAGGGGAAACCGATGTATACCGGCACGCAGTATGTGATTGGGCGCGAGTTAGCGTTTGGTGATATTGGCGCGGAGCTGATTCACGAGGCTGGTTGAATCCGGCATTTCCTTAAGCTGGCACCGTGACGAAATAAAAAACCGCCGCCCCGATTTAACGGGGTGGCGGTTTTTTTGTGCCTGAAATTGAATGCCTTCCTGTAGGAGCTGCCGAAGGCTGCGATCTTTTGACTTTCAAAAAGCCAGATCAAAAGATCGCAGCCTTCGGCAGCTCCTACAGGGAAGCGCGTTGGGGCTGCGATCTTTTTTGTCTGCGCAAAAGTTGGAAGGCTTCTTGCAATAGCCGCCGTGCGCCTGCTCTGGGCGTCAAAAGTTTGCTTTAAAGGAACGGGGAATACCGGTGGATCGCTCTCAGTTACTCAACAGTGCCCGCACAAACCTGAATGACCTCTCGCGAGGCAATCTGGGCGTGCCGTTGTTGCTGCTGGTCATGTTGGCAATGATGATGTTGCCGATTCCGCCGTTCCTGCTCGACGTGTTTTTCACGTTCAACATTGCGTTGTCGATTGTCGTGCTGCTGGTCTGCGTGTACGCGCTGCGGCCGCTGGATTTCGCGGTGTTCCCGACGATTCTGCTGGTCGCGACGTTGATGCGGCTGGCGTTGAACGTCGCCTCGACACGGGTGGTGATGCTCCACGGTCAGGACGGCCACGCCGCGGCCGGTAAGGTGATTCAGGCCTTCGGTGAGGTGGTGATCGGCGGTAACTACGTGGTCGGTATCGTGGTGTTTGCGATCCTGATGATCATCAACTTCGTCGTGGTGACCAAGGGTGCCGGGCGGATTTCCGAGGTGAGCGCGCGCTTCACCCTCGACGCGATGCCCGGCAAACAAATGGCGATCGACGCCGACCTCAACGCCGGTCTGATCGACCAGAACCAGGCGAAGATGCGCCGTCAGGAAGTCGCCCAGGAGGCTGAGTTCTACGGTTCAATGGACGGTGCCAGCAAGTTCGTGCGCGGTGACGCCATCGCCGGCCTCCTCATTCTGTTCATCAACCTCATCGGCGGCATGGCCGTCGGTATCTTCCAGCACAACATGAGCTTCGGCGATGCCGGCCGGGTTTACGCCTTGCTGACCATCGGTGACGGTTTAGTGGCGCAATTGCCATCACTGTTGTTATCTACAGCTGCGGCGATCATGGTGACCCGTGCTTCCGGTTCGGAAGACATGGGCAAACAGATCAATCGCCAGATGTTCGCCTCGCCAAAAGCGCTGGCGGTGGCGGCCGGTTTGATGGCGGTGATGGGCCTGGTGCCGGGCATGCCGCACTTCTCGTTCCTCAGCATGGCGGCACTGGCCGCTGGCGGCGCGTACCTGTTCTGGAAGAAGCAGAACGTCGCCAAGGTTGAAGCGCTGCAAGAGGTCAAACGCCAGCAGGAGCTGCTGCCGTCGCCAGCCCGCGCCATGGAAACCAAAGAGCTGGGCTGGGATGACGTGACACCGATCGACATGATTGGTCTGGAAGTCGGCTACCGGTTGATCCCGCTGGTGGATCGCAATCAGGGCGGGCAATTGCTGGCGCGGATCAAGGGCGTGCGCAAGAAGCTCTCGCAGGATCTGGGCTTCCTGATGCCGACCGTGCACATCCGCGACAACCTCGACCTGGCGCCAAGCGCCTACCGTTTGACCCTGATGGGCGTGATCCTCGCCGAAGCCGAGATCTACCCGGATCGCGAACTGGCGATCAACCCGGGGCAGGTATACGGCACGCTTAACGGCATAAACGCCAAAGATCCGGCTTTCGGGCTGGAAGCGGTGTGGATCGAAATCAGCCAGCGTGCGCAGGCACAGTCGCTCGGATACACCGTGGTCGACGCCAGCACCGTGGTTGCGACGCACTTGAACCAGATTCTGTACAAACACTCCAGTGAGCTGATCGGCCACGAGGAAGTGCAGCAACTCATGCAATTGCTGGCCAAAAGCTCGCCGAAACTGGCTGAAGAGCTGGTGCCGGGCGTGGTCTCGTTGTCGCAACTGCTTAAAGTATTGCAAGCGCTGTTGGCCGAACACGTGCCGGTGCGTGACATCCGCAGTATTGCCGAAGCCATCGCCAACAACGCTGCCAAGAGTCAAGATACCGCCGCGCTGGTGGCTGCGGTGCGGGTTGGCGTATCGCGCGCCATCGTCCAAAGCATTGTAGGCACTGAGTCCGAGCTGCCTGTGATCACCCTGGAACCAAGGTTGGAACAGATATTGCTCAATAGTCTGCAGAAGGCAGGACAAGGCTCGGAAGAGGGCGTTCTGCTGGAGCCAAGCATGGCCGAGAAGCTGCAACGTTCGCTCATCGAAGCGGCGCAGCGTCAGGAGATGCAAGGTCAGCCGGTGATCCTGTTGGTAGCAGGCCCGGTACGCGCGATGCTCTCGCGTTTTGGCCGCCTCGCAGTCCCTGGATTGCACGTGCTGGCCTACCAGGAAATACCGGACAACAAGCAAGTGACAATTGTTGCGACAGTAGGGCCCAACGGCTGAGGTAGTGGTTCATGCAAGTTAAGCGTTTTTTCGCCGCCGATATGCGTCAGGCCATGAAGCTGGTTCGTGATGAGCTGGGCGCTGATGCCGCCATCATTGGCAACCGCCGCATTGCCGGCGGTGTCGAGCTGACGGCTGCGCTCGATTACAAATTGTCGGCGCTGGCGCCACGGGTTCCGAACATGGAGCTCGAAGACGAGCTGCGCAAGACCCAGTCGCGCATCGTCACCGCCCAGGCCGAGCTGAGCCTGCGTGGCGAAGCCGATGGCAATAGCAATCGCCAGATCTTTGCCGGCCTGCCACTCACCGCTGGCCTGCCGTTGACCGCCGCTGAACCGCTGACCGAGCCGACCTACGCCGCGCCAGCGCGTCCAGCCCCGGCACCGGCTCAGTCCTCTGGCGGCGTCGATCCACGTGCACTGGATTCGATGCGTTTTGAATTGAACAGCCTGCGCGAGCTGATGGAAGTGCAGCTCGGCACACTGGCCTGGAATCAACTGCAGGGCAGCCGTCCGGCGCAGGCCAATCTGTATCGCCGTCTGCAACGTATCGGTCTGTCTGGCCCGCTGTCGCGTGATCTGCTGTCGATGATCAGCGACATCGAAGAGCCGCGTCAGGCCTGGCGCATGCTGCTCGCGCATCTGGCGCGAATGATTGCCGTGCCGGAAGTCGAGCCGCTGGAAGAGGGCGGTGTGATCGCCATGGTCGGCCCTGCCGGCATGGGCAAGACCACCACGCTGGCGAAACTGGCCGCACGTTATGTGCTGAAATACGGCGCGCAGAATGTCGCGCTGGTGAGCATGGACAGCTTCCGCATCGGCGCGCAGGAACAACTGAAGACCCTGGGCCGCATTCTCAATGTGCCGGTGACCCACGTTGATCCGGGCCAGTCGCTGGTGCAGGCGCTGGATCCATTGCTGCGCAAACGCGTGGTGCTGATCGATACCGCCGGCCTGCAAGCCAGCGATCCGGCCCTGCGCATGCAGCTCGAAAGCCTCGCCGGGCGTGGCATCCGTTCAAAAAATTATCTGGTCTTGGCAACCACCAGCCAGAAACAGGTTCTAACCGCCGCTTATCACAGTTACAAGCGTTGCGGGCTCGCCGGGTGCATCCTGACTAAACTGGATGAAACGGCCAGCCTTGGCGAAGTGTTAAGCCTGGCGATCAGTCATGAATTGCCGGTCGCGTACCTGACCGATGGCCCACGGATTCCGGATGATTTGCATCTGCCGCGCCGTCATCAACTGGTCAGCCGCGCCGTCAGCGTGCAAATGCAGGAAGAACCCAGCGAAGAAGCCATGGCTGACATGTTCGCTGATATCTACCACAGCCCCACCAAGCAGGTAGGCTGAGGTATTCATGAACAGTTTTTGTACCTACATCGATGGTCTGCCATGCATTGTTCCGTTTGTGAACGCGCAGCCAGTAATGTGGCCTCCGTCTATGCAAGACAAGGTAAAGAAATAACATGGGCAGCATGCATCCCGTACAGGTGATCGCGGTGACCGGCGGCAAAGGTGGCGTCGGCAAAACTAACGTGTCAGTGAACTTGTCTCTGGCGCTGGCAGAGCTTGGCCGTCGGGTCATGCTGCTGGACGCCGATCTGGGACTGGCGAACGTCGACGTTCTGCTGGGCCTGACACCCAAACGCACTCTGGCCGATGTCATCGAAGGCCGCTGTGAGCTGCGCGACGTGCTGTTGCAGGGTCCCGGCGGGATCCGCATCGTACCGGCCGCGTCCGGCACGCAGAGCATGGTTCATCTGAGCCCGGCGCAACACGCCGGCCTGATTCAGGCCTTCAGTGACATCGGCGACAATCTCGACGTTCTGGTGATCGACACCGCTGCAGGTATTGGTGACTCGGTAGTCAGTTTCGTTCGCGCAGCGCAGGAAGTGTTGCTGGTGGTCTGCGATGAGCCAACCTCGATCACTGACGCTTACGCACTGATCAAACTGCTCAACCGCGATTACGGCATGAACCGCTTCCGCGTCCTCGCCAACATGGCGCAGAGCCCGCAAGAAGGTCGCAACCTGTTCGCCAAGTTGACCAAGGTCACGGATCGCTTCCTCGACGTCGCCTTACAATACGTCGGCGCCGTGCCTTACGACGAAAGCGTGCGCAAAGCGGTGCAGAAGCAGCGCGCTGTCTATGAAGCCTTCCCGCGTTCCAAGTGCGCGCTGGCGTTCAAGGCCATCGCGCAAAAGGTCGACACCTGGCCGCTTCCCGCCAACCCGCGCGGCCACCTTGAGTTTTTTGTCGAGCGCCTCGTGCAGCAAACGGCAGGGCCCGTGCTATGACCGCTAGCGGTATGAATTACTACAAGAAGTCGGCACGCGACGCTCAGTACGAGCTGATCGAGCGTTACGCGCCGCTGGTCAAACGCATTGCCTATCACTTGCTGGCGCGGTTGCCGGCGAGTGTGCAGGTTGAAGACCTGATCCAGGCCGGGATGATCGGCCTGCTTGAAGTCTCGACCAAATACGACGCCAGCAAAGGCGCCAGTTTCGAAACGTACGCGGGCATTCGAATCCGCGGCGCGATGCTCGACGAAGTGCGCAAAGGGGATTGGGCGCCACGCTCGGTTCACCGCAATACCCGGATGGTCAGCGACGCAATTCGCTCAATTGAAGCTAAAACCGGCCGTGATGCTAAAGATCACGAAGTTGCGGCCGAACTCCAATTGAGTCTCGACGATTACTACGGGATTTTGAATGACACCTTGGGCAGTCGCCTGTTCAGTTTCGACGATCTGTTGCAGGACGGCGAACACGAAGGGCTGCACGAGGATGGCGCGAGTGCTCATCTTGAGCCGTCACGCGATCTGGAAGATGAACGCTTCCAGGCGGCGCTGGCGGACGCGATTGCCAATTTGCCGGAGCGTGAGCGACTGGTGTTGGCGCTGTACTACGACGAAGAGCTGAACCTCAAGGAAATCGGTGAAGTCCTTGGCGTCAGTGAATCGCGGGTCAGCCAGTTACACAGCCAGTGCGCGGCCCGTTTGCGGGGGCGTTTGGGGGAGTGGCGAGCGCGCTGAAGGCAGTGTGGGGACACTGCGAACGAGGCTGGTGCGGTGATGAACGGCACCGGTCTTGCTCTGTTGTGCTCCAGACAGTCTTCGAGTGCTGCGCCGATTGATTGAAGTGGCGCGTCCAGGTGCTGGGCGCGTTTAAGACTGCTTGGAGGTCGAATTGAACAAAGACATGAAAATCCTCATCGTTGATGACTTCTCAACGATGCGGCGGATCATCAAGAACCTGCTGCGTGATCTTGGGTTCACCAACACCGTCGAGGCTGACGATGGCACCACTGCCATTCCAGTGCTCAACAGCGGAAGCATCGACTTTCTGGTAACGGACTGGAACATGCCGGGCATGACCGGTATCGACCTGCTGCGTCACGTGCGTGCCGACGAAAAACTCAAGCACCTGCCGGTATTGATGGTGACTGCTGAAGCCAAGCGCGAGCAGATCATCGAAGCCGCTCAGGCCGGTGTGAACGGCTACGTCGTCAAACCTTTCACGGCTCAGGCGCTGAAAGACAAAATCGAGAAGATTTTCGAACGCATCGGCTGATGAACGCGCGGGGGAGCTATGGAGCATAAAGAATTTTCACAGGGCGATTTCGAGTCGACCCTGAAAAAACACGCGGTCGAACTAGTCGAGAGCCTTGAAAAAGGCAAGTTCGGCGACGCTGTGCAACTGATCCATGAGCTCAATCAGACCCGAGACCGCGGCCTGTATCAGGAAGTGGGCAAGCTCACACGCGAACTGCACAGTGCGATCGTCAATTTCCAGATCGATCCGCACATGCCGCAGGCCGAGGAAGTGTCGCAAATCACCGACGCCACCGAACGTCTGGGCTATGTGGTCAAGCTGACGGAAGCTGCGGCCAACCGCACCATGGATCTGGTGGAAAGCGCCACGCCGGTGGTCAATGGTCTGGCTGAAGAAGCCCAGGCTCTGAGCACGGATTGGGGCCGGTTCATGCGCCGCGAAGTCGGGGCTGAAGAGTTCCGCGAACTGGCGCGCCGGGTCGACGGTTTTCTGTCGCGCAGCCACACGGGCAACCGTGCGGTGTCGAGCAATCTCAACGACATTCTGCTGGCCCAGGATTACCAGGACCTCACCGGTCAGGTGATCAAACGCGTGACCCAACTGGTCACCGAAGTCGAAAGCAATTTGCTCAAACTCGTACTCATGGCCAGTCAGGTGGACCGCTTTGCGGGCATCGAACATGACCGCGCCGCGATGCTTGCAGAAAAAGATCCACAAAAACATCTCTCGCAGGGTGAAGGTCCGCAGATTCATGCCGATAAACGAGAAGACGTTGTGTCCGGTCAGGACGATGTGGACGATTTGTTATCCAGCCTTGGATTTTGAGTTTAGGTTTTTAGACCTGTTAGGAGCACCCCATTAATGAGCTTCGGCGCCGATGAAGAGATCCTTCAGGATTTCCTGGTTGAGGCCGGCGAGATTCTTGAGCAACTGTCCGAGCAACTGGTCGAGCTGGAAAGCCGACCGGATGACGCGGATCTGCTCAATGCAATTTTTCGCGGTTTCCACACTGTAAAAGGGGGCGCCGGCTTCCTTCAGCTCAATGAGCTGGTGGAGTGCTGTCACATCGCCGAAAACGTGTTCGACATCCTGCGCAAGGGTGAGCGTCGCGTTGATGCAGAACTGATGGACGTGGTGCTGGAAGCACTGGACGCGGTGAACAGCATGTTCACTGAGGTGCGTGAACGCGCACCGATCACCGCTGCAACGCCTGAGCTGCTGGCAGCGCTGGCACGTCTGGCCGAGCCGCAATCGGCGGATGCCGTCGCGGTCGAAGAAGTCGTTGAAGCCCCGGTCGCGGAAAGCGATTCGGGCGACATCACCGACAACGAATTTGAACAACTGCTGGACTCGCTGAATGCCGTCAAGGCACAAGCCGAAGCCCCGCCAGCGCCGGTGGCCGATAGCTCGGCCAGCGATGAAATCACCGACGCCGAATTCGAGTCGTTGCTGGATCAACTGCACGGCAAAGGCCAGTTCGCGCCGGACGCCGTAGCGGCGACGCCAGCGGCTCCGGTTGCTCCGGCAGCGGGCGACAGCTCGGACATCACCGACGACGAATTTGAAGCGTTGCTCGATCAGTTGCACGGCAAAGGCAACTTCGCCGTCGAAGCGCTGGAGTCGGCGATTGCCTCGGCACCTGCGCCTGCTGCTCCAGCGGCCGCGGCTGCCGGCAGCGATTTGATCAGCGATCATGAATTCGAATCGCTGCTCGACGAATTGCACGGCAAAGGCAAATTCACCGATGTCGGCGCCGCCTCAGCGGGCAGCGCTTCGACGGTGGCCACGCCAGTCGCCAAGGCTCCAGCCGCTGCGGCGCCGAAACCCGTCGCCAAGCCTGAGCCAAAAGCCGAAGCACCCAAAGCTGCTGCACCGGCTCCGGCCCGTGCACCGACAACACCGCCACCGGAAAAACCGGCGAGCGAAGCCGAGACCACCGTGCGCGTCGATACCGCACGTCTCGACGAAATCATGAACATGGTCGGCGAGCTGGTACTGGTGCGTAACCGTCTGGTGCGCCTGGGCTTGAACAGCGGCGACGAAGCCATGCAAAAGGCTGTGTCGAACCTCGATGTGGTCACCGCTGACCTGCAAACCGCAGTGATGAAAACGCGGATGCAGCCGATCAAGAAAGTCTTCGGGCGCTTCCCGCGTCTGGTTCGCGACCTGGCCCGTCAGCTGAAAAAAGAGATCAATCTGGAGCTGGTCGGCGAAGAAACCGACCTCGACAAAAACCTCGTCGAGGCCCTGGCCGATCCGCTGGTCCACTTGGTGCGTAACGCTGTCGACCACGGCATCGAGTCGCCGGAAGAACGCGAAGCGTCGGGCAAGGCCCGTGGCGGTCGTGTGGTGCTGGCCGCCGAGCAAGAAGGCGATCACATCCTGCTGTCGATTTCCGATGACGGCAAAGGCATGGATCCGAACGTGCTGCGCGCCATCGCGGTAAAACGCGGGGTGATGGACAAAGACGCGGCCGATCGCCTCAGCGATACCGAGTGCTACAACCTGATCTTCGCTCCGGGTTTCTCGACCAAGACCGAGATCTCCGACGTCTCCGGCCGCGGTGTCGGCATGGACGTGGTGAAGACCAAGATTTCCCAGCTCAACGGTTCGATCAACATCTACTCGACCAAGGGCCAGGGCTCGAAGATTGTCATCAAGGTGCCGCTGACGCTGGCGATCATGCCGACGTTGATGGTCATGCTCGGCAATCAGGCGTTCGCGTTCCCGCTGGTCAACGTCAACGAAATTTTCCACCTCGACCTGTCGACCACCAACGTCGTCGACGGCCAGGAAGTGGTGATCGTGCGGGACAAGGCGCTGCCATTGTTCTACCTCAAGCGCTGGCTGGTCAGCTCCGCCGCTCACGAAGAGCAGCGCGAAGGCCATGTGGTGATCCTTTCGGTGGGCACTCAGCGGATCGGCTTCGTCGTCGATCAACTGGTCGGCCAGGAAGAAGTGGTCATCAAGCCATTGGGCAAAATGCTGCAGGGCACTCCGGGCATGTCCGGCGCCACCATCACCGGTGACGGCCGCATCGCGCTGATTCTCGATGTTCCAAGCATGCTCAAGCGTTACGCCGCACGGCGTATTTGAATCCGGGGCGGCGGGGCGATCACGCTCCGCTGCACCTAATGGAGTGTTTATGGCAGTCAAAGTCCTGGTGGTGGACGATTCGGGTTTTTTCCGCCGCCGCGTCTCGGAAATTCTTTCAGCGGATCCGAGCATCCAGGTGGTCGGCACCGCCACCAACGGTAAAGAGGCCATCGATCAGGCACTGGCGCTCAAGCCGGACGTGATCACCATGGACTACGAGATGCCCATGATGGACGGCATCACGGCGGTGCGGCACATCATGCAGCGCTGCCCGACTCCGGTGTTGATGTTCTCCTCGCTGACCCACGAAGGCGCTCGGGTCACCCTCGATGCGCTGGACGCCGGCGCGGTGGATTTCCTGCCGAAGAATTTCGAAGACATCTCGCGCAATCCCGAGAAGGTCAAACAACTGCTGTGCGAAAAGGTGCACAGCATCTCGCGCAGTAATCGTCGTTTCAGTGCTTACAGTGCGCCGGCTCCAGTGGCTGCGCCTGCACCTGCGCCGACGCCTGCTCCGACTGCATCAAGTTTCAGTAGCCACAGCAGCAGCCACAGCAGCAGCGCTGCGGTGCGTCCAGCGCCAGCGCCTGTGCATGCTCCGGTTGCAACCCGTGCACCGGCCGCCAGCGCTTCGTCGCCGGCACCGAAACGCAAGGCTTACAAACTGGTTGCCATCGGCACCTCGACGGGCGGCCCGGTTGCGCTGCAACGGGTGTTGACTCAGTTGCCAGCGAACTTCCCGGCACCGATCGTGTTGATCCAGCACATGCCGGCGGCGTTCACCAAAGCGTTTGCCGAGCGTCTCGACAAGCTCTGCCGCATCACCGTCAAGGAAGCCGAGGATGGCGACATCCTGCGTCCGGGGCTGGCGTTGCTGGCGCCGGGTGGCAAGCAAATGATGATCGACGGCCGTGGCGCGGTGAAGATTCTGCCGGGCGACGAGCGTCTGAATTACAAGCCGTGCGTGGACATCACGTTCGGCTCTGCGGCCAAGTCCTACGGTGACAAAGTTCTGGCGGTGGTGCTCACCGGCATGGGCGCTGACGGCCGTGAAGGCGCGCGTTTGCTCAAGCAGGGCGGCAGCTCGATCTGGGCGCAGGACGAAGCCAGTTGCGTGATCTACGGCATGCCGATGGCCATCGTCAAAGCTGACCTCGCCGACGCGGTGTACAGCCTGGACGAGATCGGCAAGCACATCGTCGAGGCGTGTATCTGATGGATGTTTTAAGCCTTATCGGGATCATCATGGCGTTCGTCGCCATCATCGGCGGCAACTACCTTGAGGGCGGCCACATCGGTGCGCTGGCCAACGGTCCTGCCGCGTTGATCGTCCTCGGCGGCACCGTCGGCGCGGCGCTGCTGCAATCGCCGATGAGCGCGTTCAAACGCGCCATGCAGATTCTGGCGTGGATTCTGTTTCCGCCCCGGGTTGATCTGGCCGGCGGCATCGACCGTGTCGTCAACTGGAGCCTCACCGCGCGCAAGGAAGGCCTGCTGGGTCTGGAAGGCGTGGCCGATGCCGAACCGGATAATTACTCGCGCAAAGGCCTGCAACTGCTGGTCGATGGCGCCGAGCCGGAAGCGATTCGCAGCATCCTCGAAGTGGATTTCTACACCCAGGAAGCGCGCGATATCGAAGCCGCGAAAGTCTTCGAAAGCATGGGCGGTTACGCGCCCACCATCGGCATCATCGGTGCGGTGATGGGCCTGATCCACGTGATGGGCAATCTGGCCGATCCGACGCAACTGGGCAGCGGTATCGCCGTGGCATTCGTCGCCACCATTTACGGTGTCGCCAGTGCCAACCTGGTGTTGTTGCCGGTGGCGGCCAAGCTGAAGGCAATCGCGTTGCGGCAGTCGCGTTATCGCGAAATGTTGTTGGAAGGGATCCTGTCGATCGCCGAAGGTGAAAACCCTCGCTCCATTGAGTTGAAGCTGCAAGGCTTCATGGATTAAGGGAATAACCTCATGGCTCGTCGTCGCCACCAGGAAGAACACGTCAACCACGAGCGCTGGCTGGTGTCCTACGCGGATTTCATCACCTTGCTGTTCGCGTTCTTCGTGGTGATGTACTCGATTTCGTCGATCAACGAAGGCAAGTACAAAGAAATTTCCGAAGCGCTGGTCGGTGTTTTCAAAGACTCCGACCGTGCGCTCAAACCGATTCCGATCGGTGATGAGCGACCGAAAACCACCACTCCGGCCAAGCCGCTGGTCAAGGATGCCGAGCAGATTGATGCCGGTATCGCCGGGGCCAGCGATCCGCTGAAAAGCATCTCCGATGACATCAGCGCCGCGTTCGGCGACTTGATCGCGTCCAACCAGATGACCGTGCGCGGCAACGAGTTGTGGGTCGAGATCGAACTCAATTCCAGCCTGTTGTTCGGCAGCGGCGACGCCATGCCGAGCGATATCGCGTTCAACATCATCGACAAGGTCGCGGCGATTCTGAAACCGTTCGATAACCCGATTCACGTCGAAGGCTTCACCGATGATCAACCGATCCGCACCGCGCAGTACCCGACCAACTGGGAGCTGTCCTCGGCGCGTTCGGCGAGCATCGTGCGCATGCTGGCGATGCAGGGTGTGAACCCTGGCCGGTTGGCGTCGGTGGGTTACGGTGAGTTTCAACCGGTGGCGAACAACGCCACCGTTGAGGGCCGCGCGAAGAATCGTCGGGTGGTGTTGGTGGTGTCGCGCAATCTCGATGTCCGCCGCAGCCTGACGGGCACCGGGACGGCCAATGCGCAACCGGACGCCGCGTTGAAGCGCGCTGGCACACAAACTGCACCGACCCCGGTCAAGACGCCGGGACGCGAGAGTGCCGTCAATTCTCCGTCACCCGCATTAACACGCTGAGCTATGTCTCGGTCGAGCATATCGGCCGGGAGGAACGAACCGAATGAGAGTCTGGGCAGTCGCCAATCAAAAGGGTGGTGTCGGTAAAACCACATCTTCCATCGCTTTAGCCGGGTTGCTGGCCGAGGCGGGCAAGCGCGTGGTTGTGGTCGATCTCGACCCGCACGGCTCGATGACCAGCTATTTCGGCTACGACCCCGACAGCCTGGAACACAGCAACTACGACCTGTTTCTGCACAAGGGCAGCGTGCCGCAAGGCCTGCCGGGGCAGTTGCTGTTGTCGACCAGTGACGAACGTATTTCACTGTTGCCGTCGAGCACCGCACTGGCGACCCTTGAGCGGCAGTCGCCGGGGCAGAGTGGCCTCGGTCTGGTGATCGCCAAGAGTCTGGCGCAACTGTGGCAGGACTTCGATTACGCGATCATCGACAGCCCGCCGTTGCTCGGTGTGCTGATGGTCAACGCGCTGGCCGCGAGTCAGCAACTGGTGATCCCGGTGCAGACCGAACACCTCGCCGTCAAAGGCCTGGAGCGCATGGTCAACACGCTGGCGATGATCAACCGTTCACGCAAACAGGCGCTGCCGTTCAGTATTGTGCCGACGCTGTTTGATCGCCGTACGCAGGCGTCGCTGGGTACTTTGCGCGTGCTGCGCGACAAATTTCCGGAAGAGATCTGGCAAGGTTACATCCCGGTCGATACGCGCCTGCGTGACGCCAGCCGTGCCGGAGTAACGCCTTCGCAATTCGACGGCAAGAGCCGTGGCGTTCTCGCTTACCGCGCGCTGCTCAAGCATCTGCTGGCGCAGCAACTTGTCGCGCAGGTGGCCTGAATGACTTTGACTTGTGTAGGAGCTGCCGCAGGCTGCGATCTTTTGATCTCGCTGTGTGGCCTCCTTGAAAAGAGCAAAAGATCGCAACCTGCGGCAGCTCCTACAGAGGGCTGCGCATGAATCGGCCGGTGAAGCTGACTTCGCGTCCGCAGTTGGCGTTGCAGTCTTATCTGGAGGATTTACTCAATGATCTTCCGGAAGAATTGCCGGCGGTAGTCGAAGCGCAGCCTGAGGCGCTGGATGAGTTTCAGGCAGCCGTGCTGGAAGAGCAGGCGCGTGATGCGCAAAAGGCTGCCGCACCGGTTGCCGCACCTGCCGCAGCGCCTGTTGCCAAGGCCCCTGTGGCGTTGATTGAAGAAACGCGCGCGTCGGTTTCTACGTTGGCGCCGTTGCTGCAAACACAACTGCTGACAGTGCCGGAACCCACGGCGCCTGAGCCTGAGCCTGAAATTGAAGCGCCGGCGCCACAGACACTGATTCCGCCCGTGGTGGAAGTGCATCTGCCGCCAAGCAATACTCCGCCACCAGTGGAAACCGATGGCCGCCCGGCGTGGGCCGCGGATGCGTTCGAATGCCTGCTGTTCGACGTTGCCGGGCTGACCCTGGCGGTGCCGCTGGTGTGCCTCGGTTCGATCTATTCGCTGGCCGGGCAAGAGCTGACGCCGCTGTTCGGTCAGCCGGAGTGGTTCCTCGGCATTCTGCCGAGTCAGGCCGGTAATTTGAAAGTCCTGGACACCGCGCGCTGGGTCATGCCGGATCGCTATCGCGATGACTTCCGTCAGGGCTTGCAGTACGTGATTTCGGTACAAGGTTACGAGTGGGGGCTGGCGGTGCACCAGGTCAGCCGCTCGTTGCGTCTGGATCCGAATGAAATCAAATGGAGAAGTCACCGGGGTCAGCGGCCATGGCTCGCCGGCACCGTGATTGAACACATGTGCGCCTTGCTCGATGTCGCTGCACTGGCCGAGTTGATCGCCAGCGGCGGGGCGAAGCACATGTCCGGCAGTAAGCCGAACCACAAACCGACATAACAGACAGTACCGGCGTACAAATGCCGGCGACGAAACATAAACCGCCACACGCGGTACTTCGAGGGGCTAGGGTATGAACGACAAGGCGACGGCGGCAAAGGGTTCTGAAGATCCGATCCTGCAATGGGTAACCTTCAAGCTGGACAACGAAACCTACGGCATCAACGTGATGCGCGTTCAGGAAGTGCTGCGCTACACCGAGATCGCTCCGGTGCCGGGCGCGCCGAGCTACGTGCTGGGCATCATCAACCTGCGCGGTAACGTCGTCACCGTGATCGACACTCGCCAGCGCTTCGGCCTGATGAATGCCGAGATCAGCGACAACACCCGCATCGTCATCATCGAAGCCGACAAGCAAGTCGTTGGCATCATGGTCGACAGCGTGGCCGAAGTGGTTTACCTGCGTCAGTCGGAAATCGAGACCGCGCCGAACGTCGGCAACGAAGAGTCGGCCAAGTTTATCCAGGGCGTGTGCAACAAGAACGGCGAGCTGCTGATTCTGGTCGAACTGGACAAGATGATGAGCGAAGAAGAATGGTCGGATCTGGAGAACATCTGATTGATTCTTGAAGTCGCGGTCATTGTCCTGTTCCTCTTCTGGGCAGGCACGCTGGCAATGTTTCTGGCGTACATCAAGGCGCAGAAGCTAATCGCTGCGCAACAGGCCCAGGGCGATGCGCTGCGTGATCAGCGCATCAAAGACCTGGCCAAACGCGTCGACGACTACCAGAACGGCAACGTGCGCATGGGCGAAGCCCTGCACGAGCTGCGCTCGGTCGTCGCGCCGTTGCCGGACAAGCTTGTTGCATTGGAACAACGCGACCCCTCGAGCCTGTCATTCGCCCAAGCGGCGAAACTGGTGGGGATGGGCGCGAGCGTTGATGAACTGACTCAGTCGTGCGGGTTGACCCAGGCTGAGGCGGAGTTGATGCGCAAACTTCACAAAAACTGATTGTCGTACCGGGATCGTTCCCACGCTCTGCGTGGGAATGCATCTTGGGACGCTCCGCGTTCCGCCTGTGAAATGTGACGCAGAGCGTCACGGGCGGCGTTCCCACGCAGAGCGTGGGAACGATCAATAATCATCCCCGCGCTCGGTGATGTCCTTCTCCACCATCGGCGCCTCCGGATCCTGCCCTTCGGGGAATTTTCCCTTCAGATTCCACGCAAACGCGATGATCTCGGCGATCGTGCGGTACAGCTCCTCGGGGATGCTGTCGCCCAATTCCATCCGCGCCAACAAGCGCACCAGCTCGGCGTTCTCGTAGATCGGCACTTCGCAGTCGCGGGCGATGCGCAGGATTTCTTCGGCCAGTTCGTCGTCACCTTTGGCGGTGAGGGTCGGGGCGTGGTTACCGTCGTATTTGAGGGCGATGGCCTGGCGTGGGGCGGTGGAATCGTTCATGCGGTTTCGTCGACCCAGCGGTGTTCGAGACGGGTTTGGTTGCCTTGCGGCGGCGTGCCTTGGTGGCAGTCGATATCGCCGACGTTGAGTCCGCGATCGAGCAGGCGCTGGCGCAGGGCGAACAAGTTATTTTCGATCAGGCCGGCGGTGTACGCCCGTTCGGCCCAGAGTTGGCCGGACAGACTGCCGGCGACCAGTTGCGCCTGAATCTGCATTGGCCCGAGCGGTTCCATGTCGAACGCCAGATCGACGCGCCACAGTTGCTGCTTGGGCTCGCGTTCGTCACGGCGTTCGTTCGGTTGCGGCTGCCGTTCCGGTGCCTCTTCACGCTGGAATTTGACCTGCAACGGCACGATGTCTTGCATATTTCGCATGGGGATTTCCAACTGCCAGGTGCTCAGCAGACGGCCGTCATCGGTGACGCCGGTCTGTTCAAGACTCGACAGTTGATGGCTTTGCAGGCGCGACACAGCAGCGGCGGCGAGGCGCAGCAGATGCTCCAGATCGCCTTCGCCATCCAGGCTTTGCAGCAGGCGGTCGGGCAGGGGGAAGCTGCTCGGTACCGGTTTCGCGCTGACCTGGCCGAGGGTGCCGAGGGCATTGCGGACGAAACTCGGCAGCGCTTGCGCCAAAGTGTTGGCCGCGATGATTGCGTTGAAACTGGCGTTGCCCGGCGCTCCGGCGACAGTTGCGCGATCAGTTTGAGCAGATCGGCTTTGATGTCCGGGGTCAGGGTTGGGTTCTGCCCGGTGAGCAATTTGGCTTCGAGGAAGGCGCCGCTGTTGGCCAAGGCCAGCGCCACGCCTTTGGAAGTGGTCATTTGCTGCAGATCGGGGAGGCTGGCGAGCAGTTTGTCGACCGCCGCACGCAAGTCCGCTGAAGTTTGATCGTTATCCGCCGGCAGATTTTGCAGTGCATTCAGCAGACCGCTCAGAGACGCTTGGCGACTTTGCTGGCCGACCAGTTGCTGACTGACGGCCAGTTGTGCCTGCCGGCTGCTCAGGGGCAGGAATTTCAGGGTTTGCGCATCTTCTACCAACGCCGAGAGCAACGTGCCGATGCGCAGCGGTTGCGGGCTGTCGATGGTCAGCGTGCTGCCGCTCTGCGCGGTGTTGAGCAAACTGACCAGCGAGCGGAACACCGTCGCTTGCCCCGGCGTTTGCGGCAGTACCTGCGAAGTCAGGACCTTGCCTTGCAGCAACGTGCCCACGGGCAATTGCGACGTATCAATGCGGGTGAGGGCGGCGACGCTGCTGGCGATGGCCTGTTGCACGGTGATCGCCAGGTTGCCGGCCGAGGGTTGGGTGATCGCAATGCTGGTGCCTTGCAGCAATGGCAGATTGCTGGTCGCTTGCACGGTGGTCTGGCGGCCGCTGTCCAGCGTCACTTTGAGCAACAATTGAAAGGTCTGATCCGCCTGCTTCAGCGACAACACCTCGGCCTTGGCACTCTGGCCGGCGCCGATCAAGCCTTCGACCGGTGTCAGCAGCTTGAGCAGCTCACCGACCTGCGGGCGAGCAGTCGCCGGTGTGGCCTGCGGGAGCGGAAGGATGTTCATTTCGCCTGTCATACAGTGAAACAACCTTTAGAAAATGCACTCTGGGGAGTCGGGCACGCCATGTATAATGCCGCCCGTCTTGCGATTCGTTCAAAAAAACATAGCAATTGTTTGACGCAGCTCTCTAGATCGAGCCGTCATTGCATTTATGCTGCATCTCTTTAACGGCCGCGCCAGAGCCGACTTGAACCGTATAAGGCCCGTGATACCTTGACCAGTCCTGTCCTGCAAACTGTTGCCCTCGCGTGTGAACGTGACCTGCGGCTGCTCTTCGAGAATCTCGAATTGAGACTGGCCAGTGGCGATATGGTGCAAATCAGCGGTCCCAACGGCAGCGGTAAAACCAGTTTATTACGCCTGTTGGCCGGATTGATGCAGCCGACCGACGGTCAAGTCCTGCTCAACGGTTTGCCGCTGACTGAACAGCGCAGCGAACTGGCGCGCAACCTGTTGTGGATCGGCCATGCTGCCGGGATCAAGGATTTGCTGACCCCGGAAGAGAATCTCTCGTGGCTCTGCGCCCTGCATCATCCCGCCGAACGCGAGGCGATCTGGCAAGCGCTGGCAGCCGTAGGATTGCGCGGTTTCGAAGATGTTCCCTGCCACAGCTTGTCCGCCGGCCAGCAACGCCGCGTGGCGCTGGCGCGGTTGTATCTCGACAGCCCGCCGCTGTGGATTCTCGACGAGCCGTTCACCGCCCTCGATAAACAAGGCGTGGCGCAACTTGAAGAACATCTGGCCAACCATTGTGAACGTGGCGGTCTGGTGGTGTTGACCACGCACCACACGCTGAGCCGGATGCCGGCCGGTTATCGCGATATCGATTTGGGGAACTGGGCAGTATGAGTGTCTTCGGCCTGCTGGTTGCCCGTGAATCGCGACTGCTGTTTCGCCGCCCGGCGGAGCTGGCCAATCCGCTGATTTTCTTCGCCATCGTCATCGCTTTGTTCCCGCTGGCCGTCGGCCCGGAAACTCAAGTGTTGCAAAACCTGTCCCCGGGGTTAGTCTGGGTGGCGGCGCTTTTGTCGGTCCTGCTCTCGCTGGACGGGCTTTTCCGCAGTGATTTCGAAGACGGATCCCTGGAACAGTGGGTCCTTTCGTCGCACCCCCTGCCACTACTGGTATTGGCCAAGGTGCTGGCACACTGGCTTTTCTCCGGTCTGGCACTGGTTTTGCTCTCACCTCTGCTGGCGTTGATGCTCGGTTTGCCTGCCGCGTGTCTGCCGGTTTTGTTGCTGTCGTTGTTGCTGGGTACACCGGTGCTGAGCTTGCTCGGCGCGGTGGGCGCGGCACTGACGGTCGGTTTGAAACGCGGCGGCCTGTTGTTGGCGCTGCTGATTCTGCCGTTGTACATCCCGGTGTTGATCCTTGGCAGTGGCGCCTTGCAGGCCGCCCTCCAAGGCATGCCGGCGACCGGGTATCTGCTGTGGCTTGGTAGCCTGACCGCCCTGGCGATCACCCTGACACCTTTTGCAATAGCTGCTGGCCTGAAGATCAGCGTCGGCGAATAATGAGGTCTGATCAAAATTTGATCAGCAAAGACCCAAATGCCAGCTCACATCGATGAGCGGCACCCGTGATGGAAACAGTATGAACTGGACCTGGTTTCACAAGCTCGGCTCACCGAAGTGGTTCTACGGCATCAGCAGCAAGTTCTTGCCGTGGCTGAGCATCGCAGCGTTGCTGTTGATTGGCGTCGGCGTCGTCTGGGGCCTGGCCTTCGCGCCGCCGGACTACCAGCAAGGCAACAGCTTTCGCATCATCTATATCCACGTGCCTGCCGCGATGCTCGCGCAGTCGATCTACGTGATGCTGGCGGTGTGCGGCATTGTCGGTCTGGTGTGGAAGATGAAACTGGCTGACGTCGCCCTGCAATGCGCAGCGCCGATCGGTGCCTGGATGACCGCCGTGGCGCTGGTCACCGGGGCGATCTGGGGCAAACCGACCTGGGGTTCGTGGTGGGTCTGGGATGCGCGGCTGACCTCGATGCTGATTCTGCTGTTCCTGTATTTCGGCGTGATTGCGCTGGGCAATGCCATCAGCAATCGCGACAGCGCCGCCAAGGCCTGCGCGGTGCTGGCCATCGTCGGGGTGATCAACATCCCGATCATCAAATACTCGGTGGAGTGGTGGAACACCCTGCATCAGGGCGCGACCTTTACCCTCACCGAAAAACCGGCGATGCCGGCGGAGATGTGGCTGCCGCTGTTGCTGACGGTACTGGGTTTCTACTGTTTCTTCGGCGCCGTGCTGTTGCTGCGCATGCGCCTTGAAGTGCTCAAGCGCGAAGCCCGCGCCAGTTGGGTGAAAGAAGAAGTACAGAACAGTCTGGAGGCCGCTCGATGAGTTTTGCTTCATTCGGCGATTTTCTCGCCATGGGCCATCATGGCCTTTATGTCTGGTCGGCCTACGGCATCTGTCTGGCGGTACTGGCGCTGAACGTGGCGGCGCCGATCCTGGCCCGCAAGCGGTATCTGCAACAAGAGGCGCGTCGTCTGCGCCGGGAGAACGGCAAGTGAATCCGCTGCGCAAGAAACGTCTGATCATCATTCTGGCCATTCTGGTCGGGGTCGGCGCTGCCGTCGGCCTGGCCCTTAGCGCCCTGCAGCAGAACATCAACTTGTTCTATACGCCGACGCAGATCGCCAACGGCGAAGCACCGCAAGACACGCGCATCCGTGCCGGTGGCATGGTTGAGAAGGGCTCGCTGCAACGTTCACCGGACTCGCTGGACGTCAAATTCGTCGTCACCGATTTCAACAAATCCGTGACCATCACCTATCGCGGCATCCTCCCGGACTTGTTCCGCGAAGGGCAGGGCATCGTGGCGCTGGGCAAGATCAACGCTGATGGCGTGGTCGTCGCCGACGAAGTGCTGGCCAAACACGACGAGAAGTACATGCCGCCGGAAGTGACCAAAGCCTTGAAAGACAGCGGTCAATCCGCCCCAACACCTGCGAAGGAGGGTTGATCCATGACGTCGGCGATTTTTATTCCTGAGTTGGGCCATCTGGCGATGATTCTGGCGCTGTGTTTTGCGCTGGTGCAGGCCGTGGTGCCATTGATTGGCGCCTGGCGCGGCGACCGTTTCTGGATGAGTCTGGCCCAGCCGGCCGCGTGGGGGCAGTTTGCGTTTTTGCTGTTCGCCTTCGGCGCCTTGACCTACGCGTTCATGGTCGACGACTTCTCCGTCGCCTACGTGGCGAACAACTCGAATACCGCGTTGCCGTGGTATTACAAATTCAGCGCCGTGTGGGGTGCCCACGAAGGTTCGTTGCTGCTGTGGGCACTGATTCTTGGCGGCTGGACGTTCGCGGTGTCGGTGTTCTCCCGCCAGTTGCCGCAAGTCATGCTCGCCCGCGTGCTGGCGGTGATGGGCATGATCAGCACCGGTTTCCTGTTGTTCCTGATCCTCACGTCCAACCCGTTCAAACGCATCCTGCCGCAAATGCCGAGCAACGGCGCTGACCTCAACCCATTGCTGCAAGACATCGGCCTGATCGTTCACCCGCCGATGCTGTACATGGGTTATGTCGGTTTTTCGGTGGCCTTCGCTTTCGCCATCGCCGCGTTGATGGGTGGTCGACTGGATGCGGCGTGGGCGCGCTGGTCGCGTCCGTGGACGATCGTCGCCTGGGCCTTCCTCGGCATCGGCATCACCCTCGGTTCGTGGTGGGCTTACTACGAACTCGGCTGGGGTGGCTGGTGGTTCTGGGATCCGGTAGAAAACGCCTCTTTCATGCCTTGGCTGGTCGGTACCGCATTGATTCACTCGCTGGCGGTCACGGAAAAACGTGGCGTGTTCAAGAGCTGGACGGTGTTGCTGGCGATTGCGGCATTCTCGCTGAGCCTGCTCGGCACCTTCCTTGTGCGTTCCGGCGTACTGACCTCGGTACACGCGTTCGCCTCCGATCCTGAACGCGGCGTGTTTATTCTGATCTTCCTGCTGTTTGTGGTCGGTGGTTCGTTGACGCTGTTTGCGTTGCGCGCACCAGTGGTGAAGAGTCAGGTCGGCTTCAACCTGTGGTCGCGGGAAACCCTGCTGCTGGGCAACAACCTGGTGCTGGTCGTGGCCGCGTCGATGATCCTGCTTGGCACCCTCTATCCGCTGATTCTCGATGCGATCAGCGGCGCCAAGCTGTCGGTCGGCCCGCCGTACTTCAACGCGCTGTTCATTCCTTTGATGGCGCTGTTGATGGTGGTGATGGCAATCGGCATGGTCGTGCGCTGGAAAGACACCCCGGTGAAATGGCTGGTGAACATGCTGACCCCGGTGTTGCTGGGTAGCGTGGCGCTGGCTGTGGTTGCCGGTATCGCTTACGGCGATTTCAACTGGGCGGTGATCGCGACCTTCCTGCTCGCCGCGTGGGTATTGCTCGCCGGTGTGCGCGATATTTTCGACAAGACTCGTCACAAAGGCCTGATCAAAGGCTTGCCGACCCTGACCCGCAGCTATTGGGGCATGCAGATCGCTCACCTCGGCATCGCCGTGTGCGCGTTGGGCGTGGTGTTGTCGAGTCAGAACAGTGCCGAGCGTGACCTGCGTCTGGCGCCGGGCGAGTCGATGGATCTGGCCGGTTATCACTTCGTCTTCGAAGGCGCCAAGCACTTCGAAGGGCCGAACTTCACGTCTGACAAAGGCACCATCCGCGTCATTCGCAATGGCAAGGAAATCAGCGTGCTGCACCCGGAAAAACGTCTGTACACCGTGCAGAACTCGGTGATGACCGAAGCCGGGATCGACGCCGGTTTCACCCGTGACTTGTATGTCGCCCTCGGCGAGCCGCTGGATAACGGCGCGTGGGCCGTGCGCGTGCACGTCAAACCGTTCGTGCGCTGGATCTGGTTCGGCGGTTTGCTGACCGGGCTCGGTGGCTTGCTGGCGGCGCTCGATCGACGTTATCGGGTCAAGGTGAAATCCAAGGTGCGTGAAGCACTGGGCATGACGGGAGCGGCTGCATGAGACGTTGGTTGATGCTGGTGCCATTGGCGATTTTTCTGCTGGTGGCGGTGTTTCTGTATCGCGGTTTGTACCTTGATCCGTCGGAGCTGCCGTCGGCGATGATCAACAAGCCATTCCCGGAGTTTTCCCTGCCGAGCGTGCAGGGCGACAAGACCCTGACCAAGGCTGACATTCTTGGCAAACCGGCGCTGGTCAATGTGTGGGGCACCTGGTGCATTTCCTGCCGGGTCGAGCATCCGGTGCTGAACAAACTCGCCGAGCGTGGCGTGGTGATCTATGGCATCAACTACAAAGACACCAACGCCGATGCCTTGAAGTGGTTGAGCGAATTTCACAACCCGTACGTGCTGGACATCCGTGACGACGAAGGTTCGCTGGGCCTGAATCTCGGTGTGTACGGCGCGCCGGAGACCTTTTTCATCGACGCCAAAGGCATCATCCGCGACAAATACGTCGGCGTGATCGACGAGCAAGTCTGGCGCGAAAAACTCGCGGCCAAATATCAGGCGCTGGTCGATGAGGCAAAGCCATGAAGCGTTTTCTAGCTGCCGTGGTATTGGGTTTGAGTCTGGTTGGCGTGGCTCATGCCGCCATCGACACCTACGAATTCGCCAAAGAAGGCGATCGCGAGCGCTTCCGCGAACTGACCAAGGAACTGCGCTGCCCCAAGTGCCAGAACCAGGACATCGCTGACTCCAACGCACCGATTGCCGCTGACCTGCGCAAAGAGATTTTCCGCATGCTCGGCGAGGGCAAGGACAACCAGCAGATCATCGACTTCATGGTCGATCGCTACGGTGATTTCGTCCGCTACAAACCGGCACTCAACGCCAAGACCGCGCTGCTGTGGTTCGGCCCGGCCGGTCTGCTGCTCGGTGGCTTCGTGGTGATCGCGGTGATCGTCCGCCGTCGTCGCGGTCAACGCGCCGACACCCCGCAATCGCTGTCCACCGAAGAGCGTCAGCGCCTCGACCAACTGTTGGATAAAAACCAAGAATGATTGATTTCTGGCTTGCCGCAGGGCTGTTGCTTCTGGTCGCCCTGAGTTTCCTGCTGATCCCGGTTCTGCGTGAACGTCGCGCCCAGCGTGAAGAGGATCGTACTGCCCTGAACGTCGCGTTGTACGAGGAGCGCGTTGCCGAGTTGCAATCGCAACAGGCCGAAGGCGTGCTCGACGCGGCGCAAATGGACAGCGGTCGCGCGGAAGCGGCGCGTGAGTTGCTGGCCGATACCGAAGGGGTTGCGGCGCCACGGGTCTCCCGATTGGGCAAACCGTTGCCGCTGCTGGCCGCCGTGCTGGTTCCGGTGCTGGGGCTGGGCTTGTACATGCATTTCGGTGCCGTGGAAAAAGTCGAACTGACCCGCGAATTCGCCGAAGCACCGAAGTCGATGGAAGAGATGACCCAGCGTCTGGAGCGCGCCGTTGCCGCGCAACCGGATTCCGCTGAGGGCGTGTACTTCCTCGGCCGTACCTACATGGCTCAGGATCGTCCGGCGGACGCAGCGAAGATGTTCGAGCGCGCCGCCAATCTCGCCGGTCGCCAGCCGGAACTGCTCGGCCAGTGGGCGCAGGCGCAGTATTTTGCCGATGGCAAAAAGTGGTCGGACAAAATTCAGGCACTGACCGACGAAGCACTCAAGGCTGACCCGAAAGAAGTCACCAGCCTCGGTCTGCTCGGCATCGCCGCGTTCGAAGGCGAGCGCTATCAGCAAGCCATCGATTACTGGAACCGTTTGCTTGCGCAATTGCCGCCGGACGACAATTCCCGTGCCGCGCTGGAAGGCGGAATCAAGCGCGCTGCCGAACGTCTGGAAGCCAGCGGCGGCAAGGTCGCTGCGGCGCCCGCACCGGCGAAAGCTGCGCTGTTGAAAGTCAGCGTCGATCTGGCCAGCGAGCTCAAAAGCAAAGTGCAACCGGGCGACAGCGTGTTCATCTTCGCCCGCGCCACCTCCGGCCCACCGGCACCGTTGGCCGCCAAGCGCCTGACCGTGGCGGATCTGCCGGTGACCGTCGAACTGGGCGATGCCGACGCAATGATGCCGCAGTTGAAACTGTCGAACTTCCCTGAAGTCCAACTGGTTGCGCGCGTGTCCCGTGGCGGCCAACCGACTGCCGGGGAATGGGTCGGTCGCAGCGGCCCTCTGGCCAGCAGCACCACCGCGCTACAAACACTGACCATCGACAGCCCGGACAAATAATCGGGCAAACAAGGAAAGCACCGCCATGCACACCATCGCCCGAATCACAGTCCTCACACTGGCCCTGGGCTTGAGTGCATGTGCGGTGCAACGCCCGGAACCGACGACCAACCTGCCGCCGATCCCGCCGTCACAACCGAGCCCGACCCCGTCGACCTCGCCAACACCGGGCAAAAGCATCCCGGCGAAACCGGCAAAACCCGTCCCGCGCACCTCAGCCAGCTTCGCCCCACCGCCGGGCGGCAACAGCCACTGGGATCAGAAACTCGGCGTCTACGTCCTCGACGACCAGACCAACACCTTCTACCGCCAGCGCACCTACTACCGCTGGAACAACGGCTGGAGCCGCTCGATCAGCCCCAACGGCCCGTGGGAAGACACCAACATCCACGGCGTGCCACCGGGACTGGGCAAGCAGTTCGGTGAATAAATGAAAACGGCGATCCTCGGATCGCCGTTTTTTTGTCTGCGTCATGCGCAAATCTTGAAGCGGCTCGAGAAATCCTGTGGGAGCGGGCTTGCTCGCGAAAGCGGTGTGTCAGGTTAGTAAAGGTCGACTGACACGACGCCTTCGCGAGCAAGCCCGCTCCCACAGGGGAGTTCTGATCGGAGATGCTTTTAATGCGATCAATCACATGTTGTAAAACAACCGGGCGTCGCTCTTATCGTTTATGTGTTTAAGTAAAAATAACTCTAGGGTTATTTATAAAAGGCCGGGGCAAGTTGGCAAAAGCAAAGGAGATCCGTAATGCAATACCCAATCTGCATCGAATGGGGCGACGAGAACACTGCCATCGGTATTCAGATCCCCGATATTCCTGGCGCCGTGACGGCCGGGGATAGCTTTGAAGATGCCTACAATGCGGCCGTCGAAATAGCGCACATCATGCTGCAGGAGATTGCAGCAGATGGCGACGCTATTCCCATGCCGACCTCTGCCTCGGCGCACCGTAATAACCCGGAGTTCGCCGAGATGGGCTGGGGCATGCTCGAGCTGGATATCTCGCCGTATCTGGGCAAGACCGAGAAGGTCAACGTGACGCTCCCCGGTTACGTGATTCAGCGCATTGATCGTTATGTGCGCGAACACAACGTCAAAAGCCGCTCCTCCTTTCTGGCGGATGCGGCAATGGAGAAGCTGGTGCGGTATTAACCGTCCTCGCTCCCTCAGGCCCGGTGAGTGACCTGTGGGAGCGAGCCTGCTCGCGAAGCTTTTGCAGCTACGCCGTGGCCAACGATCGCCCTTGCGAAGCACTCAAAAACCGCAGCAACGCCAACAACGGAAACACACTCCCCACAATCACGATCCACAACCAGCCGCCATGTTCATACACCGCACTGGCCACCGACGAGCCGAACGCGCCGCCGATGAAGATGCTGGTCATGTACAGGGCGTTGAGGCGGCCACGGCTTTTTGCATCCAGCGAGTAGACCGCGCGTTGGCCGAGCACCATGTTCATCTGCACGCAGAAGTCGAGTACCACGCCGGTTACGGCCAGGCCGATGACGCTGTAGGCGGGGTGGATGAAGGCGGGCAGGAAGCTCAGGCTGGCGAAGATCATGGCCAGCAGCGAGGCGATGCGGGTGTGGCCGGCGTCGGCCAGGCGTCCGCTGATGGGGGCGGCGATAGCGCCGATGGCGCCAACCAGCGCGAAAATCGCGATCTCGCTTTGCGACAGACCATGGTTGCGCGCCAGTTCCAGCGGCACGGCCGTCCAGAACAGGCTGAACGTGGCGAACATGCAGCCCTGATAAAACGCACGTTGACGCAGCACCGGTTGTTGGCGCAGCAGCGTCCACAACGAGCCAAGCAGTTGGCCATACGTGGCGCTGTGATCCGGCTGGCGCTTGGGCACGGTCAGCGCCAACACCACGCTGATCGCCGCCATCAGTGCCGCAGCAATCATGAACATCGCCCGCCAGCCGAGGTGATCTGCAACCACGCTCGATACCGGTCGTGCTAACAGAATACCCAGCAACAAACCGCCCATGATCCCGCCGACCACACGGCCACGGGATTCTTCCGGAGCAAGGTGCGCCGCCAGAGGAATCAGAATCTGCACCGACACCGAACTGAAACCCACCAGCAACGAGATCAGCAGAAACACATTGGGCTGATCGGTAAACGCCGCCGCCAACAGGCTGGCAATCGCCACTACGGTAGTGATGATCATCAACCGGCGGTTTTCCAGGAGATCCGCCAGCGGCACCAGAAAGAACAGGCCCAGCGCGTAACCGATCTGCGTCAGCGAGACGATGAAACTGGCCATGGTGTCGCTCAGGCCAATGTCCGGCGCGATCAGGCCGATGATTGGCTGCGCGTAGTAGATGTTGGCAACGATGGCGCCGCAGCAGAAGGCGAACAGCAGCACCATGCCTCGGGTCATTGCGTGAGTCGTGGCGGTCATAGGGGTTACTCGATCCAGCGAAAGGAATGCGGTGAGGCTAAGGGACAAACCGAACGGGCAGAAGCAGCCTTCGGTTGATATCAGTTATTACGTCGGGTAATGACGGCCGTGGCCATTCGGGGCGAACCTTGCGTCCGACCGTTGAGGGCTGATGATACATTCACTTACATCTTCTTCGATAGCGTGCTTATGTTTGCATCGGCTGTTCCACGTAGATAACCGGAGGAATGCAATGTTTCGTCAGACGCTTCGCCACACCGCAACGATTGTCCTGATCAGCCTGCTCGGCGCCGCCAGCGTGCAGGCCGCCGACGCACCGGGCATGCGCCTCGGCGTGCGCGGCGAGATCACCGGGTTCAGCCCGGACAGCTTGAAAGTCCACGTCAACAGCGGCGAGAACGTGGTGATTCAGTTAACCGGCGACACCAAGGTTCGCGCCGTTACCCTGGCCAACATCGAAGACATCAAACCCGGCAGCTACATCGGCTCGGCGGCGATGCCTCAGGAGGACGGCACACTCAAGGCGCTGGAAGTGCATGTGTTTCCACCGGAGCTGGCGGGGAGTGGCGATGGTCATCGGCCGTTTGATCTGGCCAAGGGCAGCAGCATGACCAATGGCAGTGTCGGCGATCTGGTGGTGAGCAATGGGCGGGTGCTGACGGTGAACTACAAGGGTGGGCAGCAGAAGATTCTGGTGCCGGAGGATGTGCCGATTGTGAATCTGCTGCCGGGCGATCGGAGCTTGCTGAAAGTTGGGGTGAAGATTGTCACGTTCGTGACGCAGAGCGCGGATGGCACGCTGACGGCGCAATCCATCTCCGCCGGCAAGGATGGCCTGACCCCACCGATGTAGAAGCCTAAACACAATCCCCCTGTAGGAGCTGCCGAAGGCTGCGATCTTTTGATCTTGCTTCTAAACATCAAAGGCAAAAGATCGCAGCCTTCGGCAGCTCCTACAAGGGTAATCAGGTGTTACTGGCCGGTGTAGATCTGATCGAACACACCGCCGTCATTGAAGTGAGTCTTTTGCACGGTGCGCCAGTCACCGAAGGTCTTCTCAACCGAAAGGAAATCAACTTTCGGGAAGCGATCGGTGTACTTCGCCAGCACCGCCGGATCACGCGGACGCAGGTAGTTCGCTGCCGCAATTTCCTGACCTTCCGGCGACCACAGGTACTTCAGATATTCATCCGCCGCCGCCCGTGAACCCTTCTTGTCGACGACTTTATCCACCACCGACACCGGTGGCTCAGCCTCAGCCGAAACACTTGGGTAGATCACTTCAAACTGATCACGACCAAACTCGCGAGCAATCATTTCCGCTTCGTTTTCGAAGGTCACCAGCACGTCGCCGATCTGGTTGGTCATGAACGTGGTGGTCGCGGCACGGCCACCGGTATCCAGCACTGGCGCTTGCTTGAACAGTTTGCCGACGAACGCTTTGGCCTTGTTCTCGTCGCCGCCGTTCTTCAGTACATAACCCCAGGCCGACAGGTAGGTGTAGCGGCCGTTACCCGAGGTTTTCGGGTTTGGCACGATCACTTGCACGCCATCCTTGAGCAGATCCGGCCAGTCTTTCAGGGCTTTCGGGTTGCCTTTACGCACGATGAACACGGTGGCCGAGGTGAACGGCGCGCTGTTGTTCGGCAGACGGGTGACCCAGTTCTCCGGCACCAGTTTGCCGTTGTCGGCGAGGGCGTTGATGTCGGTGGCCATGTTCATGGTGATGACGTCAGCCGGCAGGCCATCGATCATCGAGCGCGCTTGCTTGCTCGAACCGCCGAAGGACATCTGCACGGTGATGTTTTCGTTGTGCTCGGCTTGCCAGTGTTTCTGGAACGCAGTGTTGTAGTCCTTGTAGAAATCACGCATCACGTCGTAGGAAACGTTGAGCAGCGTCGGGGCTGCCTGAGCGATGTTGGCCAAGGCCAGGCCGGCGGCGAGAAGTGAGGCGCCAAAGAGTTTTTTCACTGCGCATTCCTTGTTATCTATTTATGTAGGAGCTGCCGAAGGCTGCGATCTTTTGATCTTGATCTCATAAAACCAAGATCAAAAGATCGCAGCCTTCGGCAGCTCCTACATTGGGGGGGTGATGTTTAATTGCCACGACTATAACGGGCTGTGCATAGTCGCTTAAAGATTAAAAAGCTCTTTGCTTATTCCACTTTCTTGAATAGCTGATTGCCGCACCGCGAGCAGAACGCCGCGCCGTGTTCGTGGCTGTTTTTCTTGCACACCGGGCAGTCGTGTTGCAGCTGTTCACCGCGCATAGCGTTGGCCAGTTCGGCGGTGAAAATACCGGTGGGCACGGCGATGATCGAGTAACCGGTGATCATCACCAGCGACGAAATCACCTGACCCAACGGCGTCTTCGGCACGATGTCGCCGAAGCCGACGGTGGTCAGCGTGACGATCGCCCAATAGATGCCTTTGGGAATGCTGGTGAAACCATGCTCCGGGCCTTCGATCACGTACATCAGCGTGCCGAACACCGTCACCAGCGTGCAGACGCTGACCAGAAACACGACAATTTTCTGCTTGCTGCCACGCAGGGCTGACATCAAATAGTTGGCTTGTTTGAGGTACGGGCTGAGCTTGAGCACGCGGAAAATCCGCAGCATGCGGATGATCCGGATGATCAGCAGGTACTGCGCATCGCTGTAATACAGCGCAAGGATGCCGGGCACGATCGCCAGCAAATCCACCAACCCGTAAAAACTGAAGGCGTAGCGCAGCGGCTTCGGTGAGCAATACAGACGCAGGATGTACTCGCCGAGAAAGATGATCGTGAAGCCCCACTCGATGTAGGCCAGCACGTTCGCGTAGTTCTGGTGAATGCTGTCGATGCTGTCGAGCATCACGATCACCAGACTGGCGAGGATGATCAACAGCAAAATGCCGTCGAAGCGACGCCCGGCGAGGGTGTCGCTCTGGAAAATCATGACGTAGAGCCGTTCGCGCCAATTGTTGCTGCTGTCCATGGAAAACGCCTGAATCAAAGATCAGCGCAGCCTAGGTTGATTCTCCCCGTGAGCGCAAGGCGCACGCTCGACCGACGCTTTGCCGAGCATCTGAATCCCGGCGCGGATCAGCCAGCCGGCGAGGATAAATGGCGCGGTCAAAGTGGCGAGGCCAACCGCTGCAAACAACGGCGTGACCAGCAGCGCGAGGACGATGGCAAGCAGCGGCAACCACGGTTGTTGGCGTTGCGACGAAAAGGCGAGGGCGGCGAGCACGGCGTTGTAGCTGCCGATGCCGAGCAGCGCGACGCTGGTTTCGTGGTGCAGCAAACTGGAACCGAGGCCGATGGCCGACGCCAGCAGCGCCCAGCAAAACGCGCGGCGATCAGCGACCAGCAAACCGATGGCGATCAATGCGCCGGCCAGTGGATGACCGAGAAACATCACCTGGCCGAGGCCACGCAGTTCGGCGGCGAGCAGGTTCAGCGTGCTCATTTCGACGTGTGCCATCGGCGCCGACGGTTCGGCGAACAGCAGCAGAACCCAACTCATGGCCACGAATGGCGAGGTGTAGGCCGGAATCGATCGGCTGCTGTAGACATGTTTCAGCCACTGCTGCGTGACCATCGCGCTTAAGCCACCAGCAGCGAGAATCAGCGGTGGAAGCATCGGCGACCACGGGAAATACAGGCTCAGCAGCAGACCGAGCAAGATGCCGTTGTAGCTGAACAGTCCAGCCTGGCGATCAGCCTTGGCGTAATTGCGGCGTTGCGCGGTGAGCAATCCGGCGACGGCACCGAGCAGCGCCCCGGCGAACAGCACCGGTGCGGTCAGCAGGATCGCCAACAGGCACAGCAGGCCGCACAGCGGATGGCGCTGGAGGAATATTTGACTGAAACCGTTGAGCAAAGCCTCGGCCCAGTCGGGGCAGTGGGTGTTGAAATGATTGGCAGGCATGGCAGTTCATTCGGTACTGATCGTTCCCACGCTCTGCGTGGGAATGCCTCAAAGGACGCTCTGCGTCTGCTCTTGGGACGCAGAGCGTCCCGGGCCGCATTCCCACGCGGAGCGTGGGAACGATCATGGTGGGCGGTTAAATCAACGTTTCGATCCGCAGCGAGTTAGTCGATCCAGGCTGACCAAACGGCACACCGGCAGTAATCAGCAGCGTGTCGCCACGCTCGGCCATGCCTTGGGCCTGGGCGATTTCCAGTGCGGTCGAGCAGACTTCGTCGACCTGACGCAGGCGATCGTTGACCACCGAGTGAATCCCCCACGCCACGCTCAAACGACGCGCGGTTTGCAGGTTCGGCGTGAGGTTGAGGATCGGCGCTTTCGGCCGTTCCCGCGCGGCACGCAAACTTGAGGTGCCCGACTCGCTGTAGTTGACCAGCACCGCCACCGGCAGCACGTTGCTGATGCGACGGATCGCGCAACTGATCGCATCGGACACGGTCGCTTCAGCCTTCGGCCGGCTGACGTCGAGCTGAGTCTGATAATCCGGGCCGTTCTCCACCTGGCGGATGATCTTGCTCATCATCTGCACGGCTTCCAGCGGGTACTCGCCGGACGCAGTTTCCGCCGACAGCATCACCGCATCGGCACCTTCGGCCACGGCGTTGGCGACGTCAGTCACCTCGGCGCGGGTCGGGGCAGGGGAGAAGCGCATCGACTCCAGCATCTGCGTCGCCACCACCACCGGTTTGCCGAGTTCACGGCAGGTGGTGATGATGTTTTTCTGAATCTGCGGCACGCTTTCGGCGGGCACTTCAACGCCAAGGTCGCCACGGGCCACCATGATCGCGTCGCTCAATTCCGCGATTTCGCGCAGTTGTTCAACGGCGGAAGGCTTCTCGATTTTCGCCATCAAAAAGGCTTTGTCGCCGATCAACGCGCGGGCTTCGACGATGTCTTGCGGACGCTGCACAAACGACAGCGCGACCCAGTCCACACCCAGTTCCAGACCGAAGCTCAGGTCGCGGCGATCCTTGGCGGTCAGCGGGCTGAGGTCGAGTACCGCTTGCGGCACGTTGACGCCTTTGCGATCCGACAGTTCGCCGCCATTGAGCACGGTGGTATCGATCGCATCAGCGTATTTGCTGACTACGCGCAGACGCAGCTTGCCGTCGTCGAGCAGCAGATCCATGCCCGCTTCCAGCGCTTCGATGATTTCCGGATGCGGCAGATTCACTCGGCGCTCATCGCCCGGTGTCGCGTCCAGATCGAGACGGAAGGCCTGACCGCGATGCAGTTGCACTTTGCCGTCAGCGAACTTGCCGACGCGCAGTTTCGGCCCCTGCAAGTCCATCAGAATGCCCAGCGGGTAGTTGAGCTGGCGCTCGACTTCGCGGATCCACTGATAGCGTTTGGCGTGGTCGGCGTGATCGCCATGGCTGAAGTTCAGGCGGAAGATATTGACCCCGGCCTCAACCAGTTCACGGATCTCTTCGATGCCGTCGACAGCAGGCCCGAGGGTGGCGAGGATTTTTACCTTTTTATCAGGCGTCATGATTTACAGCTCTCAAGGATCAGAATGGCGCGGAAGTCGTTGATGTTGGTGCGGGTCGGCTCGGTGACGATCAGCGCATTGAGCGCCTCGAAATAGCCGTAGCCATTGTTGTTATCCAGCTCGTCGCTGGCGCTCAAACCGAGGGCGGCGGCGCGGGCGTAGCTGTCCGGGGTCATGATCGCGCCGGCGTTGTCTTCCGAGCCGTCGATGCCGTCGGTGTCACCGGCCAGGGCATAGACGCCGGGCTGGCCTTTGAGATTTTCGGTCAGGCTCAGAAGGAATTCGGCGTTGCGTCCGCCACGGCCATTGCCGCGCACGGTCACGGTGGTCTCGCCGCCGGAGAGAATCACGCACGGCGCTGCCAATGGCTGGCCATGGTTGATGATCTGGCGGGCGATGCCGGCGTGGACTTTCGCCACTTCGCGCGACTCACCTTCGAGGTCGCCGAGGATCAGCGTGCTGAACCCGGCCTGACGGCATTTCACTGCCGCCGCGTCCAGCGATTGTTGAGGACGGGCGATCAATTGGAAGTGGCTGCGCGCAAGACTCGGATCACCGGGTTTGACGGTTTCCGACTCAGGGCTTTGCAACCAGTTGCGCACCGAAACCGGAATCTCGATGCCGTAGCGTTTGATGATCGCCAGCGCTTCGGCTGAGGTGCTTGGATCGGCCACGGTCGGGCCGGAAGCGATGACCGTGGCGAGGTCGCCCGGCACATCGGAAATCGCGTAGGTATAAACAGTGGCAGGCCAGCAGGCCTTGCCGAGACGGCCGCCCTTGATCGCCGAGAGGTGCTTGCGCACGCAGTTCATCTCGCCGATGGTCGCGCCGGATTTGAGCAGGGCTTTGTTGATCGACTGCTTGTCGGCGAGGGTGATGCCTTCGGCCGGCAATGCGAGCAGGGCAGAACCACCGCCGGAGAGCAGGAAGATTACGCGGTCGTCCTCGGTCAGGTTGCTGACCAGTTCGAGTACGCGTTTGGCCACGGCCAGACCGGCAGCGTCCGGCACCGGATGCGCGGCTTCGACCACTTCGATTTTTTCGCACGGGGCGCCGTGACCGTAACGGGTCACCACCAGGCCAGACACGTCACCTTCCCAGCAATTTTCGACCACTTGCGCCATGGCCGCGGCGGCTTTTCCGGCACCGATGACGATCACCCGACCGGTACGATCGGCAGGCAGATGGGCTTCAAGGACTTGGTTCGGATGGGCCGCGTCGATGGCTGTGGCAAACAGCTCGCGCAGCAGTTGTTGCGGATCGACCGACATGGCGGGCTCCCAATCTTATTGTTCTTGGTTAATGCTGATGATCGTTCCCACGCTCTGCGTGGGAATGCCTCAATGGACGCTCTGCGTCCGCTTCGGCAGGGACGCGGAGCGTCCCGGGCTGCATTCCCACGCAGAGCGTGGGAACGAGCGACGGGGCAGGGCTTATTTGTTGTCGCGAATCGAGAAGTTGGCCATGTGCTCGAGACCTTTGATCAGCGCCGAGTGATCCCAGTTGCTGCCACCGATCGCTGCGCAGGTGCTGAACACTTGCTGGGCGTTGGCGGTGTTTGGCAGGTTGATGTTCAGCTCTTTGGCGCCTTGCAGGGCCAGGTTCAAGTCTTTCTGGTGCAGGCTGATGCGGAAGCCTGGATCGAAAGTGCCTTTGATCATGCGCTCGCCGTGCACTTCAAGAATCTTCGAGGACGCGAAACCGCCCATCAGTGCTTCACGCACCTTGGCTGGATCAGCACCGTTTTTCGAAGCGAACAGCAGGGCTTCAGCGACGGCCTGAATGTTCAGGGCAACGATGATCTGGTTCGCGACTTTGGCGGTTTGACCGTCGCCATTGCCACCGACCAGGGTGATGTTTTTGCCCATGGCCTGGAACAGTGGCAGCGCGCGTTCGAAGGCATCGGCGTCGCCACCGATCATGATGCTCAGGGTCGCAGCTTTGGCGCCGACTTCACCACCGGATACCGGTGCGTCGAGGTATTGCGCGCCTTTCTCGTTGATCTTCGCCGCGAAGGCCTTGGTGGCGGTCGGCGAGATCGAGCTCATGTCGATCACGATTTTGCCTTTGCTCAGGCCAGCGGCAACGCCGTCAGCGCGGAACAGTACGTCGTCTACCTGCGGGGTATCCGGCACCATGACGATGATGAATTCAGCTTCCTGCGCGACTTCGCGCGGGTTGGCCAGGGCGACGGCGCCAGCGGCAACCAGGTCGGCAGGGGCGGCGTCGTGGTGCGCCGACAGGAACAGGCTGTGACCGGCTTTCTGCAGGTTCGAAGCCATTGGGTGGCCCATGATGCCGGTGCCGATAAATCCGATTTTAGCCATGAGAAAATCCTCTTGTTTTTGTCTTTCCCCTGTAGGAGCTGCCGAAGGCTGCGATCTTTTGATCTTGATCTTCAAAATAACAAGATCAAAAGATCGCAGCCTTCGGCAGCTCCTACAGGGTCATGTGTTTGTCAGATTGCGTTGTGGGTTTTCAGCCAGCCCAGGCCTGCTTCAGTGGTGGTCAGCGGCTTGTATTCGCAACCCACCCAACCCTGATAACCGATGCGGTCGAGGTGTTCGAACAGAAACCGATAGTTGATCTCACCGGTGCCTGGCTCGTTGCGGCCCGGGTTGTCCGCGAGCTGCACATGGTTGATCTCGCCCAGGTGCGATTGCAGGGTGCGGGCCAGATCGCCTTCCATGATTTGCATGTGATAGATGTCGTATTGCAGATACAGATTGGCGCTGCCGACCTGTTCGCGAATCGACAGGGCTTGCGCCGTGTTGTTCAGGTAGAAACCCGGGATGTCGCGGGTGTTGATTGCTTCCATCACCAGTTTGATGCCCGCCGCTTGCAGCTTGTCAGCCGCGTATTTCAGGTTGGCAACGAAGGTTTTTTCCACGGTGACGTCATCAACGCCTTGCGGACGAATACCGGCCAGGCAGTTAATCTGGGTGTTGCCCAGCACTTGTGCGTAAGCGATCGCCAGATCGACACCGGCGCGGAACTCTTCAACCCGATCCGGCAGGCACGCGATACCGCGCTCGCCCTTGGCCCAGTCACCGGCCGGCAGGTTGAACAGCACTTGGGTCAGACCGTTGGCGTCGAGCTTGGCCTTGATTTCGGCAGAGCTGAAATCGTACGGGAACAGGTACTCGACACCGCTGAAACCAGCCTTGGCGGCGGCGTCGAAACGGGCAAGGAAATCCTGTTCGGTGAACAGCATGGACAGGTTGGCTGCGAAACGCGGCATGGTGGTCTCCCGTTCTAGATTCTCGTTCCCACGCTCTGCGTGGGAATGCCTCAATGGACGCTCTGCGTCCGCTATGGGACGCAGAGCGTCCCGGGCTGCGTTCCCACGCAGAGCGTGGGAACGATCAGCGGTCAGCAGTTAATCAAGCAGCGAAATCGCCGTTGGCGCATCGTTGCCGACCAGCGCCAGGTCTTCGAATTCGTTGACGGCGTTGATCTCGGTACCCATGGAGATGTTGGTCACACGCTCCAGAATGATCTCGACGATGACCGGCACCTTGAACTCTTCGATCATCTGTTCGGCCTTGCGCAGGGCAGGGGCGATTTCCGATGGCTCGAACACACGCAGCGCTTTACAGCCAAGGCCTTCAGCCACTGCGACGTGGTCAACACCGTAACCGTTGAGTTCCGGCGCGTTCAGGTTATCGAAGGACAGCTGCACGCAGTAGTCCATTTCGAACCCGCGCTGTGCCTGACGGATCAGACCCAGGTACGAGTTGTTCACCACGACGTGGATGTACGGCAGTTTGAACTGAGCGCCGACCGCCAGTTCTTCGATCATGAACTGGAAGTCATAGTCCCCCGACAGGGCCACGACTTTACGGCTCGGATCGGCCTTCACCACGCCCAGCGCTGCCGGAATGGTCCAGCCCAACGGGCCTGCCTGGCCACAGTTGATCCAGTGACGCGGCTTGTAGACGTGCAGGAACTGCGCGCCGGCAATCTGCGACAGACCAATGGTGCTGACGTAGCAGGTGTCCTTGCCGAACACCTGGTTCATTTCTTCGTAAACGCGTTGTGGTTTTACCGGCACGTTGTCGAAGTGGGTCTTGCGATGCAGGCTGGCTTTGCGCTGCTGGCAGTCTTGCAGCCAGGCACTGCGGTTTTTCAGCTTGCCGGCGGCTTGCCATTCACGCGCCACTTCGATGAACACGGTCAGTGCTGCAGCAGCGTCGGAAACGATGCCCAGATCCGGCGTGAACACACGACCGATCTGCGTGCCTTCGATGTCGACGTGAATGAACTTGCGGCCTTCGGTGTAAACGTCAACCGAACCGGTGTGGCGGTTAGCCCAACGGTTACCGATCCCCAACACCACGTCGGATTTCAGCATGGTCGCGTTGCCGTAACGGTGCGAAGTCTGCAGACCGACCATGCCGACCATCAACGGGTGATCGTCCGGGATGGTGCCCCAGCCCATCAGGGTCGGGATTACCGGGATGCCGGTCAGCTCAGCGAATTCAACCAGCAGATCGCTGGCGTCGGCGTTGATGATGCCGCCGCCTGCTACCAACAGTGGACGCTCAGCCTGATCGAGCAGCGCCAAAGCCTTCTCGACCTGAATGCGGGTAGCGGTCGGTTTGGCCAATGGCAGCGGCTGGTAAGCGTCGATGTCGAATTCGATTTCGGCCATCTGCACGTCGAACGGCAGGTCGATCAGCACTGGGCCTGGACGGCCGGAGCGCATTTCAAAAAACGCTTTCTGGAACGCGTAAGGCACTTGGCCTGGTTCCAGAACAGTGGTCGCCCACTTGGTGACTGGCTTGACGATGCTGGTGATGTCGACAGCCTGGAAGTCTTCCTTGTGCATACGGGCGCGGGGTGCCTGGCCGGTAATGCAGAGGATTGGAATCGAGTCGGCCGAGGCGCTGTAGAGCCCGGTGACCATGTCCGTACCGGCTGGGCCGGAAGTGCCGATGCACACGCCGATGTTGCCGGCTTTAGTGCGGGTGTAGCCCTCGGCCATGTGCGAGGCGCCTTCGACGTGGCGAGCAAGGACGTGATCGATGCCACCGACTTTCTGCAAGGCGGAGTACAGCGGGTTGATGGCAGCGCCCGGGATGCCAAAAGCGGTATCAACCCCTTCACGGCGCATCACCAGAACGGCGGCTTCGATTGCTCTCATTTTGCTCATGGTTTTGTGCCTCTTTACGTTTTGTAATTGTATACAAGTGGCTTTGCGCAGAGTGTATTCACGGCGGACGGCGCAGGTCAATCCATTTTCTCAAGCGCCTGTTTCATTCGTCGGAAGCCTTTATGACTGTGGCTTTTCGTCGCATGTGGCGCTTTTCGAGAATTATTGTATACAAAAAAATAATTCATTGTGTTCTATTTGTTGCATCGGACTGCGGCACAAAACCGCAGGCCCACGACTTTCCCTATAACAAAATGAGGACGGCACCATGAGCGCTTTAACCTTGAAAGTCGCAGTCAAACTGGTCAACGAGGCCATCAACGCAGGGCGCGGCATCAATGCCGCACCCCTGACCATCGCAGTGCTCGACACCGGCGGCCACCTGGTGACCCTGCAACGCGAAGACGGCGCCAGCCTTCTGCGCCCACAAATCGCCATCGGCAAAGCCTGGGGCGCCATCGCCCTCGGCAAAGGCTCGCGCCTGCTCGCCCTCGACGCCCAACAACGCCCGGCCTTTATTGCCGCGCTCAACAGCATGGGCCAGGGCAGCGTCGTGCCGGCACCGGGCGGTGTGTTGATTCGTGATCAGGCGGGGAATGTGCTGGGAGCGATCGGGATCAGCGGCGATCTGTCGGATATTGATGAGCAAGTGGCGATTAAAGCGGTGGAGGCGCTGGAGTTGCGGGCGGATGCGGGGGTGGCGGCCTGACCGGAAAATAAATCAGCACGTCTGATGGCGTGTTGATGACGAAGCGGGGCGGGGTCTATAGACTGCCGCCCCTCTCGTTTATGTATCAAGGAAGATCTGCGTGAAGACGCTATTTGCCATGATGATGGCCGCCGCCATCACCCTCTGCACGCCCGTCGTGCATGCGACGGAAGCCCCCGACGCCGACGAAATCGCCTTTAACGCGCTGAGCCCGGTGGTTTCTGCACTGCTCAACGCCGACGATGTGCCGGGGTTGATGGAGCGGGCCGAGAAGCTCGAAGAAACCGACACGTTGCAGGCAATTGCGGTTTACCTGGCAGCCTCCCGTGAAGATCCCAAGCAACTGCTGGCGCCTTATCAGGTGGCGGCGCTGTTTGCCCGCCGTGGCGATGATCGACTGGCGCTGCGCTATCTGCAGGCGGCCGATGACCGTGGCCTGTGGTTCGGCCCGCTGCTGGCAGGGGACGAAGACTTCTCCGAGCTCCGCGACACCGCCACCTACAAATCCGTACTGGCCAGCGCGCAGCAGCGTTACAAGAAAATCGCCGAGGGCAAGGTTGGCGCGATTTCCGTGCTCAATCCGTCGGCGAAGATCCCTGCGCCCAAAGCCTGCCGCCCGGTGGTGGTGTGGCTGCACGGTTACGGCGTCAATGGCGAGCTGGATGCAGACTACCAGCCGCTGGCCGACACCGGCGCAATCATTCTGGGGATCAACGGCACGCAAATGATCAACGCGGTCGACAGCTTTCGCTGGATCGGCCCCGGTTTCGAAGGCACCCATGAAACCGTGCAGAAAGGCCTCAACGCCCTCGAAGCCCAGCAATGCATCGACCGCAAACGCGTGTTTTTGATGGGCTTCTCGCAAGGTTCGCAACACGCCGGCGCGCTGTTGGCGCAACACCCGGACGATTACGCCGGCGCACTGCTGCTGTCACCCGGCGGCAATCAACCGACGCCCACCGAAAGCAAGGCGCGCGGCAAGCGTGTGTTTGTCATCAATGGCAAAAAAGAAGGGCCGGGCAATCTACAGATGAGCGCCGATTTCCGCCAATTGTTCAGCGACGGCAACGAGGTCAAATCTCGCACCCACGAGGCCGGGCACACCTTCCCGGACGACTGGAGCACCTCGCTGCCGCAGGCGTTGCGCTGGTTGATGGGGGAGGAGGTTTGAGATGCGGGTGTATCGGTTTGATCGCTAGCGTCTGATCGATTGTCATCGCTGGCAAGCCAGCTCCCACAAGGTTTTTTGTCTTGTTCAGATTTTGTAACCAATACAAAAACCTGTGGGAGCTGGCTTGCCAGCGATGGCGGCCTGACTGACACATCAAGAAAAAAGACCAGCCCGCCGTATAGACCACGGAGGTCTAGCCTTCTGATGAACCCATCATGAAGGGGCAATGGATTGCCTGATCTTCCTGCTTCACATCGTCTGCGAGCCGGTCGCTATGCCGAGCCCAACCGCATCTATCTACTGACCACGAACACACTTGATCGAAAACCCATCTTCGCCGATTTCTCTCTGGGCAGATTGGTCGTTCATCAATTTCGTCGCGCGCAAAATGTTGGACTGGCAAAGTCGTTGGCATGGGTAGTCATGCCGGATCATTTTCATTGGTTGATTGAGCTCGAAAACTGTTCGCTCAGAAGGCTGATGAGGGAAACCAAATCTTTGATTGCTCGGGACGTGAACGAGTGCAGCGGTCGAAGCGGGCCGCTTTGGCAGCAAGGCTTTCATGATCGTGCACTGCGGCGGGAGGAGGATTTGGTGAAGATGGCGCGGTATGTAGTGGCCAACCCATTGCGGGCAGGCTTGGTGGAAAAGCTGGGTGATTATCCGTTGTGGGATGCCATTTGGGTTTGAGTTGAAACCGAGTTGCCTTCATCGCTGGCAAGCCAGCTCCCACAGGTTTTTGTGCTGGACAAAGATTTTGCATTTCTGCATGAGTGATTGTGAGAGTTGGCAAGCCAGTCCTGTGTTGGATGCAAAGTTTGCAAACAACACAAATCCCTGTGGGAGCTGGCAAGTCAGTCCTGTGTTGGATTTAAGTTTTGCAAACAACACATATCCTGTGGGAGCTGGCTTGCCAGCGATAGCATCACCGCGGTCTTACTGATCCGGCTCACACCCCTTCAACACCAACCGGATTATCGTCTGCGCCGCCGCTTCGTAATCCGCTTCATCCAGCTTCTCCTTCCCCGTCACCGCAGAAATCTGCCAGTCGAAGTCGGCGTAAGTCTGGGTCGCGGCCCAGATGCTGAACATCAGGTGATTAGGGTCGATCGGGGCGATCTGGCCGCGGTCGATCCAGCTCTGGATGCAGTCGATGTTGTGCTTGGCTTGGCCGTTGAGTTGCTCGACCAGGTCGGCGCTCAGGTGCGGGGCGCCGTGCATGATTTCGCTGGCGAACACTTTCGAGGCGAAGGGCAGATCGCGGGAGATGCGGATCTTCGAGCGGATGTAGCCGCTCAGCACTTCGCTCGGAACGCCGTCCGGATTGAACGGGGTCGAGGCCTGCAAAATCGGCACGATGATGCTTTCCAGTACCTCGCGGTAAAGGTTTTCCTTGGACTTGAAGTAGTAGTAGACGTTGGGCTTGGGCAATCCCGCCTTGGCGGCGATGTCGCTGGTTTTGGTCGCAGCGAAGCCCTTGTCAGCAAACTCCTCACTGGCGGCACGCAGGATCAGTTCTTTGTTGCGCTCGCGGATTGTGCTCATAAACCCGGTGGTTCCTTGCCTGTTCTGGCGGTTGCGCATGGTAGCACCGGCCTCGCGCAGCGCTCAAGAATGCACCGCGTGGTCTATGGTCGCGTTATGCTTCGCAACATTCATACATAAAAGGAAACAGGATTCATGGCAGGAAGCAGTTTGCTGGTGCTGATCGATGACATCGCCACCGTTCTGGACGACGTTGCCTTGATGACCAAAATGGCCGCCAAGAAGACCGCGGGCGTGCTCGGCGATGATCTGGCGCTGAATGCCCAGCAAGTCTCCGGTGTGCGTGCCGAGCGGGAGATTCCCGTGGTCTGGGCGGTGGCGAAGGGTTCGTTCGTCAACAAACTGATCCTGGTGCCGTCGGCGCTGGCGATCAGTGCGTTCGTGCCGTGGCTGGTGACGCCGCTGTTGATGGTCGGCGGCGCGTACCTGTGCTTCGAGGGTTTCGAGAAACTTGCGCACAAATTTCTGCACAGCAAGGCTGAAGACGACACCGAGCATGCGCAACTGAAGGAAGCAGTGGCTGATCCGGCAACTGATCTGGTGGCCTACGAGAAGGACAAGATCAAAGGTGCGATCCGCACGGACTTCATCCTCTCGGCAGAAATCATCGCGATCACCCTCGGCACCGTGGCGGATGCGTCGCTGACTCAGCAGGTGGTCGTGATGTCGGGCATCGCCATCGTCATGACTGTTGGCGTTTACGGGTTGGTGGCGGGCATCGTCAAACTCGACGACCTCGGTTTGTGGCTGACGCAGAAGCCCGGGAAGGCAGCCAAGAAAATCGGCAGCGGCATTCTGAGCGCGGCGCCGTACATGATGAAAACCTTGTCGGTGGTCGGTACGGCGGCGATGTTTTTGGTTGGCGGCGGCATCCTTACTCACGGCGTGCCGGTGGTGCACCACTGGATTGAAGGTGTGGGCGCGGCGGCGGGTGGGGCCGGGTTTGCGGTGCCGATGTTGCTGAATGGCGTGGCGGGGATTATTGCCGGGGCAGTGGTGCTGGCGGTGGTTTCCGTCGTCGGCAAGATCTGGCGCGCCATTAAAGGCTAACCACATAGCCCCTGTGGGAGCGGGCTTGCTCGCGAATGCGGTGTATCAGTCAAAGAATATGTTGGCTGACACACCGCATTCGCGAGCAAGCCCGCTCCCACAGTTTGATCTTTGTTGTGTCAGCAAAAAGGCCATTCAATTTTCATTGAATGGCCTTTTTTGTACCCGCCGAAAACTATTCGGCGATCTGCAGCTTGCGTGCTTCGGTGTATACGTAACGCACTTTCTCGTACTCGAACGGCGAGTTCATCTGGCCGTAACGGAAGCTGGTCTGGTAGCGCTTGTCGACCGCGCGCAGGGCCCAGACTTCCGGGTGGTCGGAGCTGACTTCCGAAACGTTGAGGAAGTTGATCGCCGATTCGGCGGTGTAGTCCACGGCGAGGCCGGCGGTGTCGCGGATGTTCGACGGACCGAGGATTGGCAGCACGAAGTAGGCGCCGCCCGGTACGCCGTAGAAACCGAGGGTCTGACCAAAGTCTTCGCTCTGGCGCGGCAGGCCCATGGCGGTCGCCGGATCCCACAGACCGCCGATGCCGATGGTGGTGTTGAACAGCAGGCGCGCGGTGGTTTCCATCGAACGCTGGCCCTTGAACTGCAGCAAGCTGTTGATCAGGTTCGGCACGTCACCCAGGTTGTTGAAGAAGTTGCTCACGCCGGTGCGCACGAAGCTCGGCGTCACGTAGCGATAACCGTCGACCACCGGCAGGAACACCCATTCGTCGAAGCGGTAGTTGAAGTGGTAAACGCGGCGGTTCCACGATTCCAGCGGGTCGTAGACGTTCAGCGCGTTAAGCGTCGAACGCTCGAATTCGCGCTGATCCAGGCCCGGGTTGAATTTCAGTTTCGACAGCGGCTCCTTGAAGCCGTCACTGTCGACCACCACCGGTGCATTGGCTTTGCTGTTGTCGGCCTGAGCCACGCCTGCACAGAGTAACGCTGTCGCCAGCAGGAGATATTTAGCCACGGAAGAACTCCAGCATGGCGTCGCTGTTGACGCGGTAGTTAATGTTGCCGCAATGGCCGCCCAATGGATAAACGGTCAGGCGGTCGCCGAAGGTCTTGCGCAGGAAACCGAGGTCGCCCGGGCCGAGGATCACGTCGTCGGCGTTGTGCATCACGGCGATTTTCGGGCTGTCATGCAGGTAATCCTTCAGCGCATACAGGCTGGCCTGATCGACCAGTTGCAGCAGGCTGCCGCCGTCAGTACGCGCGCGCCACATCGGAATCACTTGATCGGTCAGATAGCATTCGAAGTCGCACTGCAGCGCACGCTTGAGGTACGGCGTGAGGCTGGTGCCTTCGGTGATTTCGGTTTTCGGCGGGGTGATCAGGCCACGACGATTGATCAAGTCCGAGGTGAACGCGATGTCGGCTGCCGAGAAGCGGAACGAGGTGCCGATCAACATCGCCATCTGTTCGTTGGTCAGATGTTGCTTGGACTGCTGGAAGTCATAGAGCAGCGCATCGTTGAGGTCGATGTAACCTTTCTGCTGGAAGTAGCGGGTCAACTTGTTCAGCACCAGTTCATAGAACGTGGTGCTGTTGTTGATGCCTTTCACTTCGGTCTGTACCAGCTTGTCGAGGTTGCTGATCGAGGTGTAGAGGTTGACCGGCGGGTTGAGCAGCAGGACTTTCTTGAAGTTGAAGCTGCGGCGGGTTTCGTCCAGGTGCGCGACGAAGGCTGCGTCCAGCGCACCGAGGCTGTAACCGGTGAGGTAATACTCGGTCACCGGCAATTTCGGATTCTGCGCCCGCACGGCCTGCATGACCCGGTACATGTCTTCAGCATCGTCCTTGGTAATGCCGGGGGTGGCAAAACGCGAGGCGGCGCTGATGAAGTCGAAACTGGTCGGCGACGACAACTGCACGACGTGGTAGCCGGCCTTGTAGTAGAGCTTTTTCAGGTATTCGTTGAGCGTGCTGTCATAGCGCGCGCCGGTGCCGGCGATCAGGAAGATCAGCGGGGCCGGTTTGTCCTGGGTGGCGATGCGGTAGGTGAGCTTTTTCACCGCCCAGAAGTTGTCCGGCAGAATGAATTCGCGCTCCGGGCGCAACGTCAGGCTGCGATCGGACTGGTCGATGTCGTCATCCAGCGGCAGCTCCGGACGCAAATCCGGCGGGGTGGTGGCGATAGTCGCCTCAAACGGGTTGGTGAGGGGGTAGCCATAGCTGGCGGCATCAATATCCACCGCCAGTGCGGACGCACTCAAAATAAGGCCGCTGAACAGCGCGGCGAAGCGCAAGGAACGGAGCATGACTAGATCCCTTAGAGGAAGGTGCCGAATAAAGTTCGCAGGCTATGACCACCGGGTTTGCGCCAAAGTGCCATGCAACGGCACCAAACAGGCAGAATTCGGAGTAATAGTAGCTGGACGATACACTTTGCACGCCCTTGATGAACAGTTAACAGTTGTTATCGCTTGCGAAGTATTGAAGGCAGATTAAGCTGGCCGCCGATTTCCGAAGATTGGAGTGCTTCATGTCCCGCCGCTTGCCCTGGATTTTGCTGCTTGTTTTGTTGCCGCTATGGCTGGCCGCCAGCTATGGCGCGCGTTATGGCTTTATGGAAGACGGCAAATGGGTGGGCATCTGTGTGGATGAGGCCAGCCGTTGGGAATGCCAGGTGCGCTCGAACCTTGGCCTGATGATTCATTTCAAGGTGCTGGGCTGGACGGCACTGGGTGCGGCGCTGATCGGTTTTGTCGTGCCCGGGCGGGCAGGGTGGTGGCTGGCGGTGTTGGCGCTGGTGGCCGGATTGCCGGCGCTGGCGTTGTACAACACGACGTTGGCGGTGTTTGCGGCGGTGATTGCCGGGTTGCGCCTGGTCAGAGCGTAAAAAGATCGCAGCCTGCGGCAGCTCCTACATTGGGGTGACGTACACCCTGTAGGAGCTGCCGAAGGCTGCGATCTTTTGATCTTCAGCCCTTGCGAACCCGCAGGCAGCGCCAAAGAGCAGCCACCATCAACCCACTCACCAACGCCCAGCCCCACGCCTGCTGATTCTGCAAACCTTCCACATACAACTGCGGCGCAATCCCCGCGCCGACGATAAACGCCAGCAAGGCAATCTCCCGACGCGGCACGCTCACCGGGCGGCTCAGGTAAACCAGCGCCGGCAGCACAAACGCCATGCTCGCAAAGCTGCGATAACGCGCGTCGAAGACCATCTCCAGCATCATCACCGCTGCGGCAAACCCTGCCGCCGCGACCAGCCAGCCCGCGCGACGCTCCAGCAGATTGAATGCCCGTTCACGCCATCCCGTCCGCGCACTCAGCGTCAGCGCCGCATGCGCCAGCACCAACAGATTCAACACCGTCAGCAAGCCGACCCACAGCCATTCACTGGTAAACCGCGTGGTCACGCGCGCCAGATCGCCCCATGCGCCAATCGAACACGCGGCGAGGGCGCCCAGCAGTGGCAACACCAGTGCAGCGCGCGTACTGCGAACGCGTCCGCCCAGCAGCAAAGTGCCGAGGAAAATCAAACCACCGACCGCCAGCCATTCTTTCCAGTACGGCACATTGGTCACCGGCCCGGCGAGCACGCCTTTGTCCTGACGATCCGCATCAAACAGACCCCAATACCCGCCGACAGCGCCTTCACTGCCACGTTTCCACGGCTGGTCAAACGCTTCGATCAGGTTGTAATGCCAGCCTTCTTTTTCGGCCATCGCGACAAAACCACGAATGAATTTGGCCTCGTTGACCCGGCTCGGCAGGGCAGTCTCGCGCTGACGGCCTTCGCTCGGCCAACCGGTTTCGCCAATCATCACGTCCTTCGGCGCGAACTTGTTGCCGAACACGCGGCGCACATCCGCCACGTGTTGCAGGGCGGCATCGATGTTCGACGGATCATCTTCCCAGTACGGCAGCAAATGAATGGTCAGGAAATCCACCGCCGGCGCGACTTCCGGGTGTTTGAGCCAGAACTCCCAGACATCGGCGTACGTGACCGGTTGCTTGACCTGGCTTTTGACCTTGTTGATCAGTCGGGCCAGTTGCGCGCCGGTGACTTCTTTGCGCAGCAGCGCTTCGTTGCCGACGATCACCGCGCTGACCACGTCCGGGTTGGCGTTGGCCGATTTGATCAGCAGGTCGACTTCTTTTTCAGTGTCGACCGGGTTGCTGTTGACCCACGCGCCGATCATCAATTTCAGACCGTGTTTGCGCGCCAGATCCGGCAACGCTTCCAGACCTGTCATCGAGTAGGTGCGAATGCATTCAAAACGTGTCGCCAGCAGCGCGAGGTCAGCATCCATGCGCTCCGGGCGCAATTTGAACGGCACGTCGAACGGCGACTGATCCTTATCGAACGGCGTATAGGACGCGCATTGCAGCTTGTGCGTTGGCGTTGCGGCGTCCGGCAGAATCACCGGTTGGCCGAGGCCATACCAGAAGCCGCCGAGCGCAAACAGCCCAAGCAGGCAGGCGAATAAATAAGCAGGGAAGGGGAAGCGGGACGTCGCGGACATGGTCGGGCCGAGTGGCTGCAAAGCGACGCATGTTACCTGCATTTATAGAGGGGTTGGTGGCCCGCACGATTTTGACATGCAAAGTTCGGGCGGATTGTCTGGCGCCAATTATTCGAAGGCAGTTAATGGCCTTCTGATGTCGTTTCTTATTGTCTTGAGGTCGCTGACAGAGCAGGTCGCGAGGGGCGTGAGGTTGATGATCAAAGCATCAGCACTCCACTGATGTTCCAGCGAGTTTGCGGTCGGGCGTGATGGGGGCGCTGTGCACCATAACAATACGTTGACGCCGCCCGTCATCCGTCGGGCGCAGCATTTCGGGGAAGTAACGATGAAGATGCGACGACTTTTAGGCGCAAGTGCTGCTCTGGTGCTTGCGATGAGCTCCACTTTCGCCAGTGCAGAAAAGCAGACCCTGAACATCGGTTACGTTGACGGCTGGTCCGACAGCGTGGCGACCACCCACGTAGCCGCCGAAGTGATCAAACAGAAACTCGGCTACGACGTGAAGCTGCAAGCCGTCGCCACCGGGATCATGTGGCAGGGCGTTGCCACCGGCAAACTCGACGCCATGCTTTCGGCCTGGCTGCCAGTAACGCACGGCGAATACTGGACGAAAAACAAGGATCTGGTCGTCGATTACGGCCCGAACTTCAAGGATGCAAAAATCGGCCTGATCGTGCCGGAGTACGTCAAAGCCAAATCGATCGAAGACCTGAAAACCGACGACACCTTCAAAAACCGCATCGTCGGCATCGACGCCGGTTCAGGCGTGATGCTCAAGACCGATCAAGCGATCAAGGATTACGGCCTCGACAAATACAGCCTTAAAGCCAGTTCCGGCGCCGGCATGATTGCCGAGCTGACCCGTGCCGAGAAGAAAAACGAATCCATCGCCGTCACCGGTTGGGTGCCGCACTGGATGTTCGCCAAGTGGAAACTGCGCTTCCTCGACGACCCGAAAGGCGTGTACGGCGCGGCTGAAACCGTGAACAGCATCGGCAGCAAAGGGCTGGAAGCCAAGGCACCGGAAGTGGCCAAGTTCCTGAAGAACTTCCAGTGGGCTTCGAAAGACGAAATCGGCGAAGTGATGCTCGCGATTCAAGACGGCGCCAAGCCTGAAGCCGCAGCGAAAGATTGGGTGGCCAAACACCCGGAGCGCGTGGCTGACTGGACTAAATAAAAGCTTCACCGCCTAACCCTGTGGGAGCGGGCTTGCTCGCGAAAGCGGTCTGTCAGTCGACTGATGTGTTGACTGATCCGACGCCTTCGCGAGCAAGCCCGCTCCCACAGTTGTTTTGTGCTGTACCGGAAATTGGCAAAAGTGTCATGGCGTTCTACTACTAAGGTCGTCTGTTCCCGCTCCCGCAGCCGCATACATTAGCTATGTTCCAACAATAATTTGTGCTGCGAGGATAAAAACAATGAACGACAGCATTTACCTCTCGATTCAAAACAGTCCCCGATTCAAGGAGCTGGTACAGAAAAGGGAACGATTCGCCTGGATTCTCTCGGCAATCATGCTAGGGCTTTACTCCGCATTCATCCTTCTGATTGCTTACGGGCCGCATATTCTGGGCGCGAAGATCAGTCCTGAATCATCCATTACCTGGGGTATCCCGATCGGTGTCGGCCTGATTCTGTCTGCCTTCATCCTGACCGGTATCTACGTGCGCCGCGCCAATGGCGAGTTTGACGACCTGAACAATGCGATTCTCAAGGAGGCTCAGCAATGATCCGGCGTCTACTGGCTTTATTAAGTGTTGCAGCATTTGCACCGGGTGCCTGGGCGGCGGATGCGCTGACGGGTGAAGTGGCCAAACAGCCGCTGAATATTCCTGCGATCCTGATGTTCGTGGCGTTCGTCGGTGCCACGCTGTACATCACCTACTGGGCCTCGAAGAAAAACAACTCGGCCGCCGACTACTATGCGGCGGGCGGCAAGATCACCGGTTTCCAGAACGGTCTGGCGATTGCCGGTGACTACATGTCGGCGGCGTCCTTCCTGGGGATTTCCGCGCTGGTGTTCACCTCCGGCTACGACGGCCTGATCTACTCGATCGGCTTCCTGGTGGGCTGGCCGATCATTCTGTTCCTGATCGCCGAGCGTCTGCGTAACCTGGGTAAATACACCTTTGCCGACGTGGCGTCCTACCGCCTCGGGCAAACCCAGATTCGCACCCTGTCTGCCTGCGGTTCGCTGGTGGTGGTGGCGTTCTACCTGATCGCGCAAATGGTCGGTGCCGGCAAGCTGATCCAGCTGTTGTTCGGCCTCGATTACCACGTTGCGGTGATTCTGGTCGGTATCCTGATGTGCATGTACGTGCTGTTCGGCGGCATGCTGGCGACGACCTGGGTACAGATCATCAAGGCTGTGCTGCTGCTGTCCGGTGCCTCGTTCATGGCGCTGATGGTAATGAAGCACGTCAACTTCGACTTCAACATGCTGTTCTCGGAAGCGATCAAGGTTCACCCGAAAGGCGAAGCGATCATGAGCCCGGGCGGTCTGGTCAAGGATCCGATTTCGGCCTTCTCGCTGGGTCTGGCGCTGATGTTCGGTACCGCTGGCCTGCCACACATTCTGATGCGCTTCTTCACCGTGAGTGACGCAAAAGAAGCACGTAAGAGCGTGTTGTACGCGACTGGCTTCATCGGCTACTTCTACATCCTGACCTTCATCATCGGCTTCGGCGCGATCCTGCTGGTCAGCACCAATCCGGCCTTCAAAGATGCTGCTGGCGCGCTGTTGGGCGGCAACAACATGGCGGCGGTGCACTTGGCCAACGCGGTCGGCGGCAGTATTTTCCTCGGCTTTATCTCGGCGGTAGCGTTTGCGACCATTCTGGCGGTTGTGGCTGGCCTGACTCTGGCCGGTGCTTCGGCGGTGTCTCACGACCTGTACGCCAGTGTGATCAAGAAGGGCAAGGCGAACGAGAAGGACGAGATTCGTGTGTCGAAGATCACCACCATTGCTTTGGCGGTGTTGGCGATTGGCCTGGGTATTTTGTTCGAAAGCCAGAACATTGCGTTCATGGTGGGCCTGGCGTTCTCGATCGCGGCGAGCTGTAACTTCCCGGTGCTGTTGCTTTCGATGTACTGGAAGAAGCTGACCACACGCGGTGCGATGATTGGCGGCTGGTTGGGGTTGATCAGTGCTGTTGGCCTGATGATCCTTGGCCCAACCATCTGGGTGCAGATTCTGCATCATGAGAAGGCGATCTTCCCTTACGAGTATCCGGCGCTGTTCTCGATGATCATTGCCTTTGTGGGTATTTGGTTCTTCTCGATTACGGATAAGTCGGCGGCGGCGGACAAAGAACGTGCGCTGTTCTTCCCGCAGTTTGTGCGTTCGCAGACTGGGTTGGGGGCGAGTGGGGCAGTTTCTCACTGATGGTTTGATGGTTTTGTAATGTTGTGCTGAATGCCCCGGTTGAGAGATCGGGGCATTTTTTGTGGGCGGTTATCGGACTTTGGTGTGTTTTTTTTGATTGGGTGAATATCCGTTGCTGCGGTAACGGCGGCTTAGGGTTTCGCCCTGACGGCGACTCACTTTTTTTCAAACGCCAAAAAAAGTAAGCAAAAAACGCTTGCTCCTACGTGCGGCCCGCTCGCTGGGGCTCGGGGTTCCTTCGCTGCGGGATCGATCCGGGCGCAGCGCCTACGGTTTGCTTCGCTGCACCTCCTCTCGCTGTGTTTGGCTGCGCCAAACGGTCGCTGCGCTACCACCCCCGGATCAATCCCTCCACTCAGCCTTCCGACGGGCTCCGAGATCAAGATCAAGATCAAGATCAAGATCAAGAGCAGGCGAGCTGATACTCGGCCTATTGAGTGGTGAAGAGCACAGCGCGCACGGTTTTAGTTTTTGTGGTGCTCTTGCCCCTCACCCCAGCCCTCTCCCGAGGGAGAGGGAGCCGATTTGTGAGCCTTTCAAAGTCTGAGTTCGACGCGGTATTTCAAGTCGGCGTCTTTCTCCCAAACACCTCGGTCAGTCCCCTCTCCCTCCGGGAGAGGGTTAGGGTGAGGGGCAGTTGATTTTGATCTGGCTCTGTTTTTTGATCTTTTGCCCCATCGGCAGGCCGAGCGGAGGTGTTCATCAGGGGGTAGGCGCGCAGCGCCGTGCGGCGCAGCCGCATACATCGAGAGGAGGTGCAGCGAAGCAAACCGTAGGCGATGCCCCCGGATGGAGACCGTAGCGAGGGAACACTGAGCCTCAGCGAAGTGCCGTACGCCAGGGGCAAAGCCTTTTGGTTCCTTTTTGGCGTTTGAAAAAGGGACTCGCTGTAAGAGCGAAACCGCCAGCGGCAGCACCCGCAAAAACGGATATACACCCAACCCTCAAATCCAGTCGGCCCACAGGCCGCTGAGACCAAACAAACAAAAACGGCCCCTATATAAATAGAGGCCGTTCCCGGTACAACTTAAGACGTTATCGCAAGACAGGTCTTATTTGCGATCTTCCAGCTTGGAAATATCACGCGACTCGTAGCCAGTGTACAACTGGCGCGGACGGCCAATCTTGTACGGGCTCGAAAGCATCTCTTTCCAGTGCGAAATCCAGCCAACAGTACGTGCAAGCGCGAAAATCACCGTAAACATGCTGGTCGGAATGCCGATCGCCTTGAGGATAATCCCCGAGTAGAAATCGACGTTCGGGTACAGCGAGCGCTCGATGAAGTACGGGTCAGTCAACGCAATCTCTTCCAGGCGCATCGCCAGTTCGAGTTGCGGATCATTATTAATGCCCAGTTCCTTCAACACTTCGTCACAGGTCTGTTTCATTACAGTCGCGCGAGGGTCGCGGTTCTTGTAAACGCGGTGACCGAAGCCCATCAGCTTGAACGGATCGTTCTTGTCCTTGGCCTTGGCGATGAACTTGTCGATGTTCGACACATCGCCAATTTCATCCAGCATGGTCAGAACGGCTTCGTTCGCACCACCGTGAGCAGGGCCCCACAGTGCGGCGATACCGGCGGCGATACAGGCGAACGGGTTGGCACCCGAAGAACCTGCCAGACGTACGGTGGAAGTCGATGCGTTCTGCTCGTGGTCGGCATGGAGGATGAAAATCCGGTCCATGGCTTTGGCGAGCACCGGGCTGATCGGTTTGATCTCGCACGGGGTGTTGAACATCATGTGCAGGAAGTTTTCCGCGTACGTCAGGTCGTTGCGCGGGTACATCATGGGTTGACCCATGGAGTACTTGTAAACCATCGCTGCCAGGGTCGGCATCTTGGCAACCAGACGGATCGCGGAGATTTCGCGATGCTGCGGGTTATTGATGTCGAGGGAGTCGTGGTAGAAGGCCGAGAGGGCGCCGACTACACCGCACATGACGGCCATTGGGTGGGCGTCGCGACGGAAGCCGTTGAAGAAGGTTTTCAGCTGCTCGTGAACCATGGTGTGGTTTTTCACGGTGCTGACGAACTGGGCCTTCTGTTCTGCGGTCGGCAATTCGCCGTTGAGCAGCAGGTAGCAGGTTTCCAGGTAGTCCGACTTTTCAGCCAGCTGTTCGATCGGGTAGCCGCGGTGCAACAGAATGCCGTTGTCGCCGTCGATATAGGTGATCTTCGATTCGCACGAAGCGGTCGACATGAAACCCGGGTCGAAAGTGAAGCGGCCCGTGGCCGTCAGGCCCCGAACATCGATTACATCGGGACCAACGGTGCCGGTTAAAATGGGCAGCTCGACGGGGGCTGCGCCCTCGATGATCAACTGCGCTTTTTTGTCAGCCATGTGGCCTCCTATTTATGCTTGAACCATCAGACAGACCCCCCACGCAGGGCCCGCACCACTATAGTGAGATAAATTCGAATGTCAATTTGCCTAAAGTCTTGCTCCAGAAGGCTTTAAGCGCACTTTTTCCTCGAAATTGCCTGCCATTTACGCCTTTTATGCAACTTGTGCAATCAGCTATTGGGGGTAGGTGATTGCGTTGTCATTAGTAGCCTAACTGTCTATACTCGGCCACCGACCGCCAAGGGCTTTTGGGCTTGCTTTCATTGGGGGTCGCATCCCTGGGTGGTGGTTACCTGACCAGTGCACTCCCCAACAACTTTGCCCTGATTGTTAGGGGCTCTTCAGTGTGAAAAAAAAGCCGTGAAAAGCCAACGACCTGTAAACCTAGACCTAAGGACCATCAAACTCCCAGTCACTGCTTACACGTCCATTCTTCACCGAATCTCCGGTGTCATCCTCTTCGTGTGCCTTGCCATCATGCTTTACGCATTGGACAAGTCGCTGAGCTCCGAGGAAGGCTTCGGTCAGGTGAAAGCGTGTCTGACCAGTCCGCTAGCCAAGCTAGTGATTTGGGGCATCCTGTCCGCTCTGCTGTATCACTTGGTAGCCGGTGTGCGCCACTTGATCATGGACATGGGCATCGGTGAGACGCTGGAAGGCGGCAAGCTGGGCTCGAAAATCGTTATCGCCGTTTCCGTGGTGGTAATCGTTCTGGCAGGAGTTTGGATATGGTAACTAACGTCACGAACCTCTCGCGTTCGGGCCTCTATGACTGGATGGCGCAACGTGTGTCTGCGGTCGTTCTCGCGGCTTACTTCATCTTCCTGATCGGATACGTCGTGGCCCACCCTGGCCTCGAGTATGCCCAGTGGCATGAACTGTTCGCCCACAACGGGATGCGTATTTTCAGCCTCCTGGCCCTTGTTGCCCTTGGCGCTCACGCCTGGGTCGGCATGTGGACCATCGCGACTGACTACCTGACGCCAATGGCGTTCGGCAAGTCCGCGACGGCTATACGTTTCCTTTTCCAGGCAGTATGCGGCGTTGCGATGTTCGCTTACTTCGTCTGGGGTGTGCAGATTCTCTGGGGTATCTGAGTCATGGCTAACATTCCAACGATTTCTTTCGACGCCATCATTATTGGTGGTGGCGGTGCCGGCATGCGCGCTGCGCTGCAACTGGCACAGGGCGGTCACAAGACTGCCGTGATCACCAAGGTTTTCCCGACCCGTTCGCACACTGTTTCCGCTCAAGGCGGCATCACTTGCGCAATCGCGTCTGCTGACCCGAACGATGACTGGCGCTGGCACATGTACGATACCGTCAAGGGTTCCGACTATATCGGTGACCAGGACGCTATCGAATACATGTGCCAGGAAGGCCCGGCTGCTGTTTATGAGCTGGACCACATGGGCATGCCGTTCTCGCGTACCGAACAGGGCCGCATCTATCAGCGTCCGTTCGGTGGCCAGTCCAAGGATTACGGCAAAGGCGGGCAGGCTGCCCGTACGTGCGCCGCTTCCGACCGTACCGGTCACGCGCTGCTGCACACCCTTTATCAGGGCAACCTGAAAGCCGGTACCACGTTCCTGAACGAGTACTACGCTGTCGATCTGGTGAAAAACCAGGAAGGCGACTTCGTCGGTGTGATCGCGATCTGCATCGAAACCGGCGAAACCACCTACATCCGCGCCAAAGCCACCGTATTGGCTACCGGCGGTGCAGGTCGTATCTACGCATCCACCACCAACGCCTTGATCAACACCGGTGACGGCGTCGGCATGGCTCTGCGTGCTGGCGTGCCGGTACAAGACATCGAAATGTGGCAGTTCCACCCGACCGGCATCGCCGGCGCCGGTGTACTGGTTACAGAAGGTTGCCGTGGTGAAGGTGGTTACCTGATCAACAAGCACGGCGAGCGTTTCATGGAGCGTTATGCTCCGAATGCCAAAGACCTTGCCGGTCGTGACGTTGTTGCTCGCTCGATGGTTAAAGAAATCATCGCCGGTAACGGTTGCGGCCCGAATGGCGACCACGTACTGCTCAAACTCGACCACCTGGGCGAGGAAGTACTGCACAGCCGTCTGCCAGGCATCTGCGAACTGTCGAAGACTTTCGCACACGTTGACCCGGTTGTTGCGCCGGTTCCGGTTGTTCCGACTTGCCACTATATGATGGGCGGCGTTGCCACCAACATTCATGGTCAGGCGATCACCCAGGACGCTGAAGGCGTCGACAAGATCATCCCGGGCCTGTTCGCTGTAGGCGAAGTGGCTTGCGTATCGGTTCACGGTGCCAACCGTCTGGGCGGCAACTCGCTGCTCGACCTGGTGGTATTCGGCCGCGCTGCCGGCCTGCACCTGGAAAAGGCGCTGACCGACGGCATCGAATACGACGACGCTACCGAAGCCGACATCGAAGCTGCCCTGTCGCGTCTGAACGCGCTGAACAGCCGTACTGATGGCGAAGACGTGGCAACCCTGCGTCGCGAGCTGCAGAACTGCATGCAGAACTATTTCGGTGTATTCCGTACTGGCGAATACATGCAGAAAGGTATTGCTCAGCTGGCTGACCTGCGTACCCGCATCGCCAACGTGAAAATCAACGATAAGTCGCAGGCGTTCAACACTGCCCGTATCGAAGCGCTGGAACTGCAAAACCTGCTGGAAGTGGCTGAAGCTACTGCCATCGCTGCCGAGGTTCGTAAAGAGTCGCGCGGTGCTCACGCCCGTGAAGACTTCGAAGACCGTGACGACGAAAACTGGCTGTGCCACACCCTGTACTTCCCGGGTGACAAGCGCGTCACCAAGCGTGCCGTGAACTTCTCGCCGAAGACTGTTCCGACTTTTGAACCTAAGATTCGGACTTATTAAGGGTGGCCGCCATGTTGCAAGTCAGCGTATATCGTTACAACCCTGATCAGGACGCCGCGCCGTTCATGCAGGAATTCCAGGTCGATACCGGTGGTAAAGACCTGATGGTGCTGGACGTACTGGCCCTGATCAAAGAGCAGGACGAAGGTTTCTCCTATCGTCGCTCTTGCCGTGAAGGCGTTTGTGGTTCCGACGGCATGAACATCAACGGCAAAAACGGCCTGGCATGCATCACGCCGCTGTCTGCTGTTGTAAAAGGTAACAAGTTGATCGTTCGTCCGCTGCCAGGTTTGCCGGTTATCCGTGACCTGGTCGTCGATATGAGCATCTTCTACAAGCAATACGAGAAGGTGAAGCCTTACCTGCAGAACGACACGCCGGCTCCGGCCATCGAGCGTCTGCAGTCGCCAGAAGAGCGCGAAAAGCTCGACGGTCTGTACGAGTGCATCCTGTGCGCTTGCTGCTCGACCTCTTGCCCGTCCTTCTGGTGGAACCCGGACAAGTTCCTGGGTCCAGCTGCACTGCTGCAAGCTTATCGCTTCCTGGCAGACAGCCGTGACACCAAGACTACCGAGCGTCTGGCTTCGCTCGATGACCCGTTCAGCGTTTTCCGTTGCCGGGGCATCATGAACTGCGTCAACGTATGTCCGAAAGGCCTGAACCCGACTAAGGCCATCGGTCACATCCGTAACATGTTGCTCTCGAGCGGCGTGTGATTCAGCTGATGTAACCGCTGTACCGTAGAGGCTGTGGCGCGGGCTTCAACCCGCGTCATGGCTATAACCAGAGCAGTAGCCACAAGCTGCGGCTCTTATTTTGAAGAAATGAGACAAGCAGGGGCATCCGGGCTGGTACCCGGACTATCAGCGTGATCCTAAGTGGCTTGTTTTAGTCGCTGCATTCGGACTTCTGCAAGTTTGCTCGGTGTCGTCGCCGATGGTGTTCCCCTAACCGAGGGTGACCAAGCATGCAAGAAAGCGTGATGCAGCGCATGTGGAACAGCGCCTACCTTTCAGGTGGAAACGCTGCCTATGTGGAAGAGCTTTATGAGCTCTACCTGCACGACCCTAACGCTGTGCCAGAAGAGTGGCGCACCTACTTTCAGAAGTTGCCCGCCGACGGCAACTCTGCCACTGATGTTTCGCACTCCACAATTCGCGATCATTTCGTGCTGCTGGCAAAGAACCAGCGCCGCGCCCAACCGGTTTCCGCCGGGAGCGTGAGCAGTGAGCACGAGAAGAAGCAAGTTGAAGTGCTGCGATTGATCCAGGCCTACCGTATGCGTGGCCACCAGGCAGCCCAGCTTGACCCGCTGGGGCTGTGGCAGCGTCCTGCACCTGCAGACCTGTCGATCAATCATTACGGCTTGACCAATGCCGATCTTGATACGACCTTCCGTGCCGGCGACCTGTTCATCGGCAAAGAGGAAGCGAGCCTACGCGAAATTCACGAAGCGTTGCAGCAGACATATTGCCGCACCATCGGCGCTGAATTTACGCACATCACCGATTCCGAGCAGCGCCAGTGGTTCCAGCAGCGTCTGGAAAGCGTGCGTGGTCGTCCGACGTACTCCGCCGACATCAAGAGCCACCTGCTTGAGCGCGTGACTGCCGGTGAAGGCCTGGAAAAATACCTGGGCACCAAATACCCGGGCACCAAGCGTTTCGGTCTGGAAGGCGGCGAAAGCCTGATTCCGATGCTCGACGAACTGATCCAGCGTTCCGGTTCCTACGGCACCAAGGAAGTCGTCATCGGCATGGCCCACCGTGGTCGTCTGAACGTACTGGTCAACACCTTCGGCAAGAACCCGCGCGAGCTGTTCGACGAGTTTGAAGGCAAGAAGAAGGTCGAGCTGGGTTCCGGTGACGTTAAGTATCACCAGGGCTTCTCGTCCAACGTGATGACCGCCGGCGGTGAAGTTCACCTGGCCATGGCGTTCAACCCGTCCCACCTGGAAATCGTTTCCCCGGTGGTAGAAGGTTCGGTTCGCGCCCGTCAGGATCGTCGTAACGACCCGACCGGTGAGAAGGTTCTGCCGATCTCCATCCACGGTGACGCTGCATTCGCAGGTCAGGGCGTGGTCATGGAAACCTTCCAGATGTCGCAGACCCGCGGTTTCAAAACCGGCGGTACCGTGCACATCGTGATCAACAACCAGGTTGGTTTCACCATCAGCAACCCGCTGGACTCGCGTTCCACCGAGTACGCCACCGACGTTGCCAAGATGATCCAGGCGCCGATCCTCCATGTGAATGGTGATGATCCGGAAGCCGTGTTGTTCGTGACCCAGCTGGCCATCGATTACCGCATGCAGTTCAAGCGTGACGTGGTGATCGACCTGGTCTGCTACCGTCGTCGCGGCCACAACGAAGCTGACGAGCCAAGCGGCACCCAGCCTCTGATGTATCAGCAGATCACCAAACAGCGCACCACCCGTGAGCTGTACGCTGATCGTCTGACCCAGGGCGGAGTGCTCGACGCAGAGCGTGTTCAGGCGAAAGTCGACGAATACCGCAACGCGCTGGACAACGGTCTGCACGTCGTGAAATCGCTGGTCAAAGAGCCGAACAAAGAGTTGTTCGTGGACTGGCGTCCGTATCTGGGCCACGCCTGGACTGCGCGTCACGACACGCGTTTCGATCTGAAAACCCTGCAAGAACTGTCCGCCAAGCTGCTGGAAATTCCGGACGGCTTCGTGGTGCAGCGTCAGGTTGCGAAGATCTACGAAGACCGTCAGAAAATGCAAGCCGGCGGCCTGCCGATCAACTGGGGTTACGCCGAAACGATGGCGTACGCGACCCTGGCGTTCGAAGGTCACCCGATTCGCATGACTGGTCAGGACATCGGCCGCGGTACGTTCTCGCACCGTCACGCTGTGTTGCACAACCAGAAAGACGCGGGCACCTACATTCCGCTGGCGCACTTGTACGACGGTCAGCCACGCTTTGACCTGTACGACTCGTTCCTGTCGGAAGAAGCGGTACTGGCATTCGAATACGGTTACTCGACCACCACGCCGGACGCGCTGGTGATCTGGGAAGCCCAGTTCGGTGACTTCGCCAACGGTGCACAGGTTGTAATCGACCAGTTCATCACCAGCGGCGAGCACAAGTGGGGCCGTCTCTGCGGTCTGACCATGTTGCTGCCACACGGTTACGAAGGTCAGGGCCCTGAGCACAGCTCGGCACGTCTTGAGCGTTACCTGCAACTGTGCGCCGAGCACAACATTCAGGTAGCTGTACCGACCACGCCAGCACAGATCTACCACTTGCTGCGTCGTCAGGTAATTCGTCCGCTGCGCAAACCGTTGATCGTGCTGACGCCGAAGTCGCTGCTGCGCCACAAGCTGGCCATCTCGACTCTGGAAGATCTGGCCGAAGGTTCGTTCCAGACCGTGATCCCGGAAATCGATACTCTGGACCCGAAAAAGGTCGAGCGTGTTGTTCTGTGTAGCGGCAAGGTCTACTACGACCTGCTGGAAAAACGCCGTGCCGAAGGCCGTGAAGATATCGCCATCGTGCGTATCGAGCAGCTGTATCCATTCCCTGAGGACGACTTGAAAGAAGTCCTGGCTCCATACACCAACGTCAAAAATGCCGTTTGGTGTCAGGAAGAGCCAATGAACCAGGGCGCCTGGTACTGCAGCCAGCACCACTTGCGTCGCAGCATCGGTAACCTCGACAAGTCTCTCGTACTTGAGTACGCGGGCCGTGAGGCTTCTGCTGCCCCAGCTTGTGGTTACGCATCGATGCACGCCGAGCAGCAGGAAAAACTCCTGCAAGCCGCGTTTACCATTTAATGCCTTCGCGCACCTGAAACCGAATTTAAGGAACTACAGATAATGGCTATCGAGATCAAAGCCCCCACTTTCCCGGAATCGGTTGCCGATGGCACCGTTGCCACCTGGCACAAACAACCGGGCGACGCCGTCAAGCGTGACGACCTGATCGTCGACATCGAAACTGACAAAGTCGTACTGGAAGTTCTGGCTACCGCCGACGGCGTGCTGGGCGCAATCGTCAAGAACGAAGGCGACACCGTTCTGTCCGACGAAGTGCTGGGCTCCATCGAAGCGGGCGGCGCTGCTGCCGCTGCTCCAGCTGCCGCTGCTGCTCCGGCCGCTGCTGCCGCTGCACCGGCTGCTGCCGAGGGCGAAGACGATCCTGTTGCTGCACCGGCTGCGCGCAAGCTGGCTGAAGAAAACGGCATCAACATCGCTTCCGTTGCCGGTACCGGCAAGGGCGGTCGTGTGACCAAGGAAGACGTAGTCGCTGCTGTAGCTGCCAAGAAAGCCGCTCCGGCTGCCGCGCCTGCCAAGGCTGCTGCTCCTTCGGCTGCTGCTCCTGTGTTCGCCGCTGGCGACCGCATCGAGAAGCGTGTACCGATGACCCGCGTGCGTGCCACCGTGGCCAAGCGTCTGGTTGAAGCTCAGTCGAACATGGCGATGCTGACCACTTTCAACGAAGTCGACATGACTGAAGTCATGGCTCTGCGTTCGAAGTACAAGGATCTGTTCGAGAAGTCCCACAACGGCGTACGCCTGGGCTTCATGTCGTTCTTCGTGAAAGCGGCTACCGAAGCGCTGAAACGCTTCCCGGCTGTTAACGCATCGATCGACGGCGCTGACATCGTTTACCACGGCTACGCTGACATCGGCGTTGCCGTTTCCAGCGACCGCGGTCTGGTTGTTCCGGTTCTGCGTAACGCCGAACTGATGAGCCTGGCTGAAATCGAAGGCGGCATCGCAACATTCGGCAAAAAAGCCCGTGACGGCAAACTGTCGATGGACGAGATGACCGGTGGTACCTTCACCATCACCAACGGTGGTACCTTCGGTTCGATGATGTCGACCCCGATCGTCAACCCGCCGCAGGCAGCGATTCTGGGCATGCACAACATCATCCAGCGTCCTATGGCCATCAACGGTCAGGTCGTTATCCGTCCGATGATGTACCTGGCACTGTCCTACGATCACCGTCTGATCGATGGCAAAGAAGCTGTGACCTTCCTGGTGACCATCAAGAACCTGCTGGAAGATCCGGCTCGTCTGTTGCTGGATATCTAAAAAACAGCGGCAAGCTTCAAGTTTCAAGCCACAAGCTCAAAGCGAGCGGGGTGGGCTTGGAGCTTGTCGCTTGCGGCTTGTAGCTTTATTGCTAAAGAGGATTTTTTGAATGTCGCAGAAATTTGACGTAGTAGTGATCGGTGCTGGCCCTGGTGGCTACGTGGCTGCCATCAAGGCGGCGCAGCTGGGTCTGACCACTGCCTGCATCGAGAAGTACACCGACGCTGAAGGCAAGCAAGCCCTGGGCGGCACCTGCCTGAACGTAGGCTGCATTCCTTCCAAGGCGCTGCTCGACAGCTCCTGGAAATACAAGGAAGCGAAAGAAAGCTTCAACGTTCACGGTATCTCGACCGGCGAAGTCAAAATGGACGTCGCTGCGATGGTTGGCCGCAAGGCTGGCATCGTCAAGAACCTGACCGGCGGCGTTGCCACTCTGTTCAAGGCCAACGGCGTTACTTCGATCCAGGGCCACGGCAAACTGCTGGCTGGCAAGAAAGTCGAAGTCACCAAGCCAGACGGTTCGGTTGAAGTCATCGAAGCTGAGAACGTGATCCTGGCTCCAGGCTCGCGTCCAATCGACATTCCACCGGCTCCGGTTGATCAGAACGTCATCGTCGATTCGACTGGCGCTCTGGAATTCCAAACCGTACCTAAGCGTCTGGGCGTGATTGGCGCTGGCGTGATCGGTCTGGAACTGGGTTCGGTATGGTCGCGTCTGGGTTCGGAAGTGGTTGTTCTGGAAGCACTGGACACCTTCCTGATGGCAGCGGACACCGCTGTTTCCAAGGAAGCGCTGAAAACCCTGACCAAACAAGGTCTGGACATCAAACTGGGCGCTCGCGTGACCGGCTCGAAAGTGAATGGCGACGAAGTCGTTGTGAACTACACCGATGCCAACGGCGAACAGACCATTACTTTCGACAAGCTGATCGTAGCCGTTGGTCGCCGTCCGGTGACCACTGATCTGCTGGCTTCCGACAGCGGCGTGACCCTCGACGAGCGCGGTTTCGTGCACGTTGACGATCACTGCGCGACCACCGTACCGGGCGTTTTCGCCATTGGTGACGTGGTGCGCGGCATGATGCTGGCGCACAAGGCATCCGAAGAAGGCATCATGGTTGTCGAGCGCATCAAGGGCCACAAAGCCCAGATGAACTATGACCTGATCCCTTCGGTTATTTATACTCACCCGGAAATCGCGTGGGTGGGTAAAACCGAGCAGGCCTTGAAAGCTGAAGGCGTTGAAGTTAACGTCGGCACCTTCCCGTTCGCCGCTTCCGGCCGTGCCATGGCCGCCAACGATACCGGTGGTTTCGTCAAGGTCATCGCTGATGCCAAGACTGACCGCGTATTGGGTGTGCACGTGATTGGCCCGAGCGCTGCAGAACTGGTTCAGCAGGGCGCGATCGGTATGGAATTCGGCACCAGCGCTGAAGATCTGGGCATGATGGTTTTCTCCCATCCGACCCTGTCTGAAGCCTTGCACGAAGCTGCTTTGGCTGTGAATGGCGGCGCCATCCACATTGCCAACCGCAAAAAGCGTTAACAGACAATAAGAAACCACGGCGGTAACGGCCCGTCGTGAGCCTTGCGAGCAAGTCTCACCGCGGAATGTCCGCTGGACGCAGTCTTGCGTAGTTGCACCGGGTATCCGGAAAGGCTACGCAAGCAGCAGTCACAGGTGGCGCGGCACTCATACGAGCGCAGCGCCGAATGCGCAGTACCTAACGAAGACGGTAAAAAGCATGAATCTTCACGAGTATCAGGGTAAGCAGCTGTTCGCTGAATACGGCCTGCCAGTTTCCACTGGTTACGCAGTAGACACCCCGGAAGCAGCAGCAGAAGCTTGCGACAAAATCGGCGGCAGTGAGTGGGTTGTTAAAGCCCAGGTCCACGCTGGTGGTCGCGGTAAAGCGGGCGGCGTTAAGCTGGTTCGCAGCAAAGAAGACGCCAAAGCCTTCGCACAGCAGTGGCTGGGCAAGCGTCTGGTGACTTACCAGACTGACGCCAATGGCCAGCCAGTCACCAAGATCCTGGTTGAATCGTGCACTGATATCGCTAAAGAGCTGTACCTGGGCGCTGTCGTTGACCGTTCGAGCCGTCGCATCGTGTTCATGGCTTCCACCGAAGGTGGCGTGGACATCGAGAAAATCGCTCACGACACTCCAGAAAAAATTCTGAAAGCCACTATCGATCCACTGGTTGGCGCTCAGCCATTCCAGGGTCGCGAGCTGGCATTCCAGCTGGGTCTGGAAGGCAAGCAGGTTGCTCAGTTCGCCAAGATCTTCGTAGGTCTGGCCAAGCTGTTCAAGGATCACGACCTGGCTCTGCTGGAAGTGAACCCGCTGGTGATCAAGGCTGACGGCGATCTGCACTGCCTGGACGCCAAGATCAACATCGACGCCAACGCAATGTACCGTCAGCCTAAGCTGAAGACTTTCCACGATCCGTCGCAAGACGATCCGCGCGAAGCGCACGCTGCCAAGTTCGAACTGAACTACGTAGCACTGGAAGGCAACATCGGCTGCATGGTCAACGGTGCTGGCCTGGCCATGGGTACCATGGACATCGTCAACCTGCATGGCGGCAAGCCAGCCAACTTCCTCGACGTAGGTGGTGGCGCTACCAAAGAACGCGTAACTGAAGCGTTCAAGATCATCCTGTCCGACACCAACGTCGCTGCAGTACTGGTCAACATCTTCGGCGGCATCGTTCGCTGCGACATGATTGCCGAAGGCATCATCGGCGCTGTGAAAGAAGTCGGCGTGAAAATCCCGGTTGTTGTTCGCCTTGAAGGTAACAACGCTGAGCTGGGCGCTAAAGTACTGGCAGAAAGCGGTTTGAACATCATCGCTGCTACCAGCCTGACCGACGCTGCTCAACAAGTTGTCAAAGCTGCGGAGGGCAAATAATGAGCGTCCTGATCAATAAAGACACCAAAGTTATCTGCCAGGGTATTACCGGTTCGCAAGGTAGTTTCCACACCCAGCAAGCCATCGAATACGGCACCAAGATGGTTGGTGGCGTTACTCCTGGCAAAGGCGGCACCGAGCACCTGGGTCTGCCAGTGTTCAACACCGTTAAAGACGCAGTAGAAGCCACTGGCGCTACCGCTTCCGTGATCTACGTTCCGGCTCCTTTCTGCAAAGATTCGATCCTGGAAGCGGCATTCGGCGGCATCAAGCTGATCGTTTGCATCACCGAAGGCATTCCTACCCTGGACATGCTGGACGCTAAAGTTAAGTGCGACGAGCTGGGCGTAGTCCTGATCGGCCCTAACTGCCCAGGCGTTATCACTCCGGGCGAGTGCAAGATCGGCATCATGCCAGGTCACATTCACTTGCCAGGCAAGGTCGGTATCGTTTCGCGTTCCGGCACCCTGACCTACGAAGCTGTCAAGCAGACTACTGACGCCGGTTTCGGTCAGTCGACTTGCGTCGGCATCGGTGGTGACCCGATCCCGGGTTCGAACTTCATCGACATCCTGAAGCTGTTCCAGGAAGACCCGAAGACCGAAGCGATCGTCATGATCGGTGAGATCGGCGGTTCGGCTGAAGAAGAAGCGGCTGCCTACATCAAGGCACACGTGACCAAGCCGGTTGTTTCCTACATCGCTGGTGTGACTGCTCCTCCGGGCAAGCGCATGGGCCATGCTGGCGCAATCATCTCTGGCGGCAAAGGCACTGCAGACGAGAAATTCGCTGCACTGCAAGACGCAGGCGTTAAAACCGTGCGTTCGCTGGCAGACATCGGCAAGGCCCTGGCCGAGCTGACCGGTTGGGCTGTCAAGTAAGCCTCGCGCTTAGCTGACGCTTTACCAAACAAAGGCCACCTTCGGGTGGCCTTTGTCGTTTCTGTAACTTGGAAGATCAAAAGATCGCAGCCTTCGGCAGCTCCTACATCGGAATACTTTCATCCTCATGTAGGAGCTGCCGAGGGCTGCGATCTTTTGATCGTTGCCGTACCAACGAAAAATAGATACGTAAACGCGACACAGAAACGTCGCGTATCGGATAGTTCGCCCTCTAACAGTGCGTTTGCAGGCCAAATTCGTTAGGCTAGCAGCCATTTTTGCGTCTGCCGCCCACAAGGCATGCAACGCGCTTTAAGGGTCAGTCCCATACGGATCGACAGCATTTCCCTAATTACACAGGGCAATCCCCCTCTAAATTCCGATTCAGTAGTGTGGTATTACCTTAATGAAAGTTTTGAAAGGTCAGGACATCCTGGCACTTGGCTTTATGACATTTGCCCTGTTCGTTGGGGCCGGCAACATTATCTTCCCGCCTATCGTTGGCCTGCAGGCCGGACCTCACGTCTGGATGGCTGCGCTGGGTTTTCTGATCACCGCAGTGGGTTTGCCGGTGATCACCGTCGTTGCACTGGCCAAGGTCGGTGGGTCGATGGACGCGCTGAGCAGCCCGATCGGTAAAGTCGCGGGCGGCATTCTTGCGGCTGCGTGCTATCTGGCCGTCGGCCCGCTGTTTGCCACTCCGCGTACCGCCACCGTGTCCTTCGAAGTCGGTTTGGCGCCGTTGACCGGCGAAAGCCCGCTGGCGCTGTTCCTCTACAGCTCGGTGTACTTCCTGCTGGTGTTCTTCATCTCGCTCTACCCGGGCCGTTTGCTGGACACCGTGGGCCGTTTCCTCGCGCCGCTGAAGATCATCGCGCTGGCCGTGCTCGGTATCGCTGCATTCGCCTTGCCGGCGGGTGACGTCGGCCACGGCACGCCGGAATACGTCGCGGCACCGTTCTCCCAGGGCTTCATCAATGGTTACCTGACCATGGATACCCTCGGCGCGCTGGTGTTCGGCATCGTCATCGTCAACGCGATCCGCTCCCGTGGCGTCGAGTCGCCGAAGTTGATCACCCGTTACGCGATCATCGCCGGTTTGATTGCCGGTGTCGGTCTGGCGCTGGTCTACATCAGCCTGTTCCGTCTGGGTTCCGGCAGCCATGAAGTGGCCGTCGGTGCAACCAACGGCGCGGCGGTCTTGCACGCTTACGTGCAACACACCTTCGGTTCGCTGGGCAGCGGTTTCCTCGCGGTACTGATCTCGCTGGCGTGCCTGGTGACGGCAGTAGGTCTGACCTGCGCCTGTGCCGAGTACTTCAGTCGTGTGCTGCCACTGTCGTACAAGACCCTGGTGATCATCCTCGCGGCGTTTTCGCTGCTGGTGTCCAACCTCGGTCTGACCAAGCTGATCGCGTTCTCCATTCCGGTGCTGACTGCTATCTACCCGCCGTGCATCGTGTTGGTGGCGCTGAGCTTCTGCAAAGACTTCTGGCATGAACACGGTCGTATCCTCGGCCCGGTGATGCTGGTGTCGTTCCTGTTCGGCAGCATCGACGCACTGAAAGGCGCTGGTCTGGCTGACTGGATGCCGACGCAGCTGGCGCACCTGCCGCTGAGCGAGCAAGGTCTGGCGTGGCTGGTGCCGTGTGTGATGACTTTGGTGGTTGCAGTGGTTTGCGATCGCCTGCTTGGCAAGCGCAGCGAAGCGGTTGCCTGAGGTTGGCTGACCCGCCATAAGCGGGTCTTCAACGCTTAAACAGAAATGCCCCGTATCAATCGATACGGGGCATTTTTTATGGGCGTCAGGCAGTGTCTTTTTCCCCGATGCAGCGTCGAAGCACTGCACAGCTTTTGGTGGGAGCGGGCTTGCTCGCGAATGCGCCGTGTCATTCAGTATTTAGATATCTGAGAGACCGCTTTCGCGAGCAAGCCCGCTCCCACAATGGGTCCGCATCAACATCACAGGAAAGCGAATGTCGTTCATCCAGGCCAATCTGATCCACTTGCTCGCCGCGTGCTGGTTTGTCATCTGCTGGGGCGGTTATACCCGTTATGCCACGTGGAAGGGCCGCGACACCGCGTGCCTGGCCAGTGTGCTGCACTTGTACCGAGAAGACTGGATGCGCCGCATGCTCTTGCGTGACAACCGCATCGCCGACGCCAGCGTGATCGGCAATCTGGAGCGCAACGCCTCGTTTTTCGCCTCGAGCACGCTGATCATCCTCGCCGGTATTCTCACCGTGCTCGGCGCCTCCGAGCGGGCGGTGTCGTTGCTGGCGGACATCCCGATGGTGCAGCAAGCGTCGCAGGGCATGTCGGAAATCAAATTGCTGTGCCTGGCGATGGTGTTCGTCTACGCCTTCTTTACCTTCAGTTGGTGCATGCGCCAGTACAACTTCGCGGCGGTGCTGGTCGGTTCGGCGCCGATGATCGGCGAGCGTCATGTCTCCGAACAGGAGCGTAAAGCGTTCGCGGCACGGGCGGCGCGGGTAATTTCGATGGCGGCCAACCAGTTCAACTTCGGTCTGCGTTCTTACTACTTCGGCATGACCATGCTCGCGTGGTTCGTCAGCCCGTGGCTGTTCATGTTGTTGAGCACTGGCGTGGTGCTGGTCTTGTACCGTCGCGAGTTTCATTCCGACGTTCTCGACGTAATGGTCTATACCCCTACAGAGGCGCCCATTCCCGAGGCGAACAAAGAGGCCGCTTGATGAGTATTCCGTTCTGGTGTGTGTTTATCAGCGCTTTGCTGATTTATGTGGCGCGTATGCCAGTGGCCAAGGCGATGAAAGAGCAGGGCGGTTACAACAACCACTTGCCGCGCCAACAACAGGCGCAACTGACTGGTTACGGCGCGAGGGCGCTGGCGGCGCATCAGAACAGTATCGAAGCGTTCATGTTATTTGCCGTGGGTGTGTTAATGGCGCACACCACGCAAACGGTAGGATGGCTGATCGATACATTGGCGATCATCTTCGTCATCGCCCGCATCGCCTATTTGTGGTTCTACCTGGCTGATCTGCCAGCGCTGCGTAGCCTGGTCTGGTTCGTTGGCTTAGTGTGTTCGCTGCTGCTGATGATTAGTCCGACTTTTAGAACCCTTTTGCTCTAAGCGCCATTACCATTAAATCCCGGACAAAAGAAAACCCGCACTAGGCGGGTTTTCTTTTTCAGCGGTAAAAAGCAGATTATTGCTTTTTAGCAGCTTCGTCTTGCGCGGCAGCGTTCGATTCAGCCTGAGCTTTGGCAGCTTCGGCGTTTTCTTTCGCAGCGTCGTTCACTTTATCCTGAGCTTTGTTCATGTCTTGCTGAGCTTGTTCAGCATGTTGGTTGGCATCTTGAGCTTTGTCCTCGGATTTTTTATCGCAGGCAGCGAGACCGAGGGAAGCGGTCAACATCAAGGCAATAGCAAAAGTCTTACGCATGGGGTGTTTCTCCTTATGGAAAATAACTACTGGCCTTAAGAGCTTTGCGCTACAGGTTAAGTTCCTCATTTGTTTCAGATATATAAGTTTGTTTTGCCACGGAACTTTTGGCCTGTTGGCTACTACTGGCCAATGGCTTTAACGAGAGTAATTATCATATGGCTGAAAACCCCGTTTTTGAGCGCGCGACGCGATTTCTTTCAGCGTTAAGACACTGTCAGGTACTGGGTTTGCGGGTACATGAAGCCTCCAGCGAAGGGCTTACGGTGATCCTGCCTTACAGCTCACAAATTGTCGGAAATCCGCAGACCGGGGTGATTCACGGCGGGGCAATCACCTCGTTGATGGACACCGCTTGCGGGATGTCGACATTGTGCGTGTTGCCGGAATTCGAAGTCTGCCCGACCCTCGATTTGCGCATCGACTATATGCACGCCGCCGAACCGAACAAAGACGTCTATGGCTTCGCCCAGTGCTACCGGGTGACCACTGACGTGATCTTTGCTCGCGGTTTCGCCTATCAGGACGATCCTGCACAACCCATCGCCCACGTCGTCGGCACTTTTATGCGCATGGGCAAGGGTTTGAAAGGCACCAAAGGCTTCGGCGGCGTGATCAAGGGAGCAGGGCAATGAGCGATGATCTGAAACAGCAACTGCAACTCGCTCACGCTCAAGGTGATTACGCGCCACTGTTGAAGCTGATTCCCTACGCGGGTTTGATCGGCGTCGAATGTTCGCGGGTCGGCGATGAACTGCTGTTCAAGCTGCCAGCGAACAAGGACAACATTGGTAACCCTTTACTGCCCGCGATCCACGGCGGCGTGATTGCCGGATTCATGGAACTGGCTGCGGCGCTGCACTTGTTGATCTTCACCGAAGCGCCAGGCGTGCCGAAGATTATCGATTTTTCCCTCGATTACCTGCGCGCCGGGCAATTTCGCGATACCTGGGCCAAATGTCAGGTGTGCCGGCAGGGGCGTCGCGTCGCCAACGTCGCGATCACGGCGTGGCAAAGCACCGAAGGCGAGCCGATTGCCACCGCTCGCGCGCACTTCAAAATCGATGAGCCCTTGAAATCCTGAACAGCGCCCCAAACTCACAAGACAACCCGCCGCCGACCATTTCGGGTCGCGGCCACTGCCATCTGATTGGAGTTTGATGACCATGAGTGTGGAAACTCAAAAGGAAACCCTGGGCTTCCAGACCGAGGTGAAGCAACTGCTGCACCTCATGATCCATTCGCTGTATTCCAACAAGGAAATTTTCCTTCGCGAATTGATCTCGAACGCCTCTGACGCTGTCGACAAGCTGCGCTTCGAAGCCTTGGCCAAGCCAGAGTTGCTCGAAGGTGGCGCTGATCTGAAAATCCGTGTGAGCTTCGACAAAGACGCCAAGACTGTCACCCTCGAAGACAACGGTATCGGCATGAACCGTGACGATGTGATCACCCACCTGGGTACCATCGCCAAATCGGGCACTGCCGATTTCATGAAAAACCTTTCCGGCGATCAGAAGAAGGATTCGCACCTGATCGGTCAGTTCGGTGTCGGTTTCTACTCCGCGTTCATCGTTGCCGACCAGGTTGACGTTTACTCCCGTCGCGCCGGCACTCCAGCCAGCGAAGGCGTGCACTGGTCGTCGAAAGGCGAGGGCGAGTTCGAAGTTGCGAACATCGACAAGCCAGAGCGCGGCACCCGTATCGTTCTGCACCTCAAAGCTGCTGAAGACGAATTCGCCGATGGCTGGCGTCTGCGCAACATCATCAAGAAGTACTCCGATCACATCGCGCTGCCAATCGAGCTGCCGAAAGAAGTGGCACCTGCTGAAGGTGAAGAAACACCAGCGGCCGAGTGGGAAACCGTCAACCGCGCCAGCGCCCTGTGGACTCGCCCTCGCACTGAAGTGAAGGACGAGGAATACCAGGAGTTCTACAAACACATCGCTCACGACTTTGAAAACCCGCTGGCCTGGAGCCACAACAAAGTCGAAGGCAAGCTTGAGTACAGCTCGCTGTTGTATGTGCCGGCCCGCGCACCGTTCGACCTGTACCAGCGTGAAGCGCCGAAAGGCCTGAAGTTGTACGTGCAACGCGTGTTTGTCATGGATCAGGCCGAGTCGTTCCTGCCGCTGTACCTGCGCTTCATCAAAGGCGTGGTCGATTCCAACGACCTGTCGCTGAACGTGTCGCGTGAGATCCTGCAGAAAGACCCGATCATCGATTCGATGAAAACCGCGCTGACCAAGCGCGTGCTGGACATGCTGGAAAAACTGGCGAAAAACGAGCCTGAGCAGTACAAAGGCTTCTGGAAGAACTTCGGTCAGGTCATGAAAGAAGGCCCGGCAGAAGACTTCGCCAACAAAGAGAAAATTGCCGGTCTGCTGCGTTTCGCATCGACCAACGGCGACGACGGCGAGCAGATCGTCGGTCTGGCTGACTACCTGGCCCGCGCCAAGGAAGGTCAGGACAAGATCTACTACCTCACCGGCGAAACCTACGCGCAGGTCAAGAACAGCCCGCACCTGGAAGTCTTCCGCAAGAAAGGCATCGAAGTGTTGCTGCTGACCGACCGCATCGACGAGTGGCTGATGAGCTACCTCAGCGAATTCGACGGCAAGACGTTTGTCGACGTGGCACGCGGTGACCTCGATCTGGGCAACCTGGACTCGGAAGAGGACAAGAAAGCTGCAGAAGAAGTCGCCAAGTCCAAAGAAGGTCTGGTTGAGCGTCTGAAAACCGCGCTGGGCGATTCCGTGGCGGAAGTCCGGGTATCCCATCGTCTGACCGATTCGCCAGCCATTCTGGCCATCGGCGAGCAGGATCTGGGTCTGCAAATGCGTCAGATCCTCGAAGCCAGCGGGCAGAAAGTGCCTGATTCGAAGCCGATCTTCGAATTCAACCCAAGCCACCCGCTGATCGAGAAACTCGATGGCGAGCAGAGCGAAGAGCGTTTTGGCGACCTGTCGCACATCCTCTTCGATCAGGCAGCCCTGGCTGCCGGCGACAGCTTGAAGGATCCGGCCGCTTATGTGCGCCGTCTGAACAAGCTGCTAGTTGAGCTGTCGGTTTAACCGAGTCGTAGAAAAACCCGCTTCGGCGGGTTTTTTCATTCTGGTGTTTAGCAAATCAGGAGTCAGAAATGAGCCAAGTCACAGTACGTTCCGTGGTCTATCAGATTGACGGCCAGCCTTATGAAGGTCGTCTGGCGTTCGACGCCGAGCACAAAGGCGCGCGTCCGGGTTTGTTGATGGCGCCGAACTGGATGGGCGTCAGCGCGGGCGCGGAAGAAATCGCCAAGTCGGTGGCGGCCAAGGGCTACGTGGTGTTGATTGCTGACGTCTATGGTCAGGCCGTGCGTCCACAGAACGCTGATCAGGCTGGCGCGGCGATGATGCCGTTGAAGGATGACCGTGCGTTGCTGCGCAAGCGAATGCAGGCGGCGTTCGAGCAGTTGCAGAGGCAGGGCGAAGCGGCGGTTGATACCTCGAAACTGGCGGTGTTCGGGTTCTGCTTTGGCGGTTGCTGTGCACTGGATCTGGCGCGCACCGGTGCGCCGGTGAAAGCGGCGGTGTCGTTCCATGGCACGCTCGATTCGCCGAACCCGGCGGATGCGCAGAACATCAAGGGCTCGGTGCTGGTGTTGCACGGTGCTTCTGATCCATTGGTGCCGAAAGAGCAATTGCCGGCGTTTGAAGATGAGATGAACGCGGCGAATGTCGATTGGCAGTTGCTGAGCTACGGCGGTGCGGTGCACTCGTTTACTGACCCGCATGCGAATGTGCCGGGCAAGATGATGTACGACGAGAAAACGGCCAAGCGCGCGTTCAAGTCGATGCATGATTTGCTGGATGAAGTGTTCAAGGGCTGATTTTTCAAGATCAAAAGATCGCAGCCTGCGGCAGCTCCTACACGCGATCAATGTAGGAGCTGCCGCAGGCTGCGATCTTTTGCTTTATCGGCCTGCCGGCAATTCAATCCGCTCAACTTCCCCCGGCACCGTCGGCCAATCCCCGGCCGCCCATTTACGCCGTGCCTCATCGATCGCCGCCGGATCGCTCGCGACAAAATTCCAGTTGATCCGCCGAGGCCCGTCCAGTGGCGCGCCGCCAAACACCACGGCGTGCACATCACTCTCGGCAAACAAACTCATCTCTTCCCCCGCCGGCAACACCACCAACGCATGCGGCTCAATCGCTTCGCCGTTCAACTGCGCATCACCACTCAACACATACACCGCCCGTTCTTCATGCTCGGTCGGGATCAGCAGGGTGGTCGCCGTTTGCATTTGTACTTCGGCATACAACGTAGGAGAAAGCACCGGCACCGGTGATTCCAGGCAAAAGCCTGACCCGGCAATCATGCGAATCTGCACGCCAAGGTTATCGCTGACCGGCAACGTCGCCGCTGGGTGATGGCTGTAATGCCCCGGGCCTTGTTCGTGATCCTTGGGCGAGGCCAGCCAGATCTGCAAGCCGTGCATCGTGAAACTCTGTTCCCACAACGGCTCCGGCGTGCGCTCAACGTGAGCGATTGCGCTGCCGGCGGTCATCCAACTGACATCGCCGGCGCTGACCACCTGGTCGGAGCCGAGGCTGTCCTTGTGCTGGATCTGCCCCTGGAACAAGTAGGTGAGGGTCGACAGACCGATGTGCGGGTGCTGTCGGATGTTCATGCCTTTGCCCGTCGGATAAACCGTTTCGAGCATGTGGTCAAAAAACACGAATGGCCCGACGCTGCGGCATTTGGCTGACGGCAACGGGCGCAGAATCGGCTGGCCTTCGACGTCTTCGGCGCGCGGGCGGATGATCAGAGGTTGCGTGTCCATGGTGCATTCCAGGCTGAGCGGGTGATGCCAGAAGCATAACCCGCCGCTGGCATCAGGAGGATTACTGGCTGTCGAAGCCTTGTGGCGCATGGGTTTCGATGGTGACGTCGCTGGTGGTCATCAGCTTGTGAATCGGGCAGCGGTCGGCGACGCGCAGCAGTTCTTCACGCTGAGTATCGGTGAGCACGCCTTTGAGGGTGAGGGTGACGTGCAGGACGTATTTGCCTTTTTGCTCTTCGCTATTGTCGCGTTTGACGTCGACGCCCACACCGGTCAGCGGGATGTCTTTCTTTTTTGCGTACATTTTCAGGGTCAGGGCTTTGCAGGCGCCCAGCGCGGCGTCGAAATAATCGTGCGGCTCTGGCGCCGTGCCTTCACCGCCGGCGGCAGCCGGGACGTCGGTGAACAATTCGAGATCATCGATTTTTACGGAGTGACGGAAACCTTCGGCAGAGACGGTATTGACGGTGATGGTCATGTGAACCTCGCTATCGGTGGGAAAATGTACTTCGATCAAAAAAGGATCTTGCAGTTATAGAGCATTGTCGCCGCTGAACGTTTCACTTTCCGGCTGGCTGAACCCCGGTGGCTGCGCTGGGGTCTAGTCTGTGCCTACCTGCCGGAGATTACTTGTGTCCTTGTTTCGTTTGAGTCTTGCCAGCCTGTTGCTGATTGCCGGTGCCGCCCATGCGCGGGATTACACCTACAGCGATGCGCACCTGCATTACGTGGATTTTTTCCAGGAAACCGCTGGCATGCCGAAATTGCTGACAGCGATGAAAGACAATTCCGTCGAGCATGTGATGATTTCCGGCATTCCGGTGGCGAAGAAATGGCACGAAGATGAACCGAAACGTCCACGCTATTACGCCGGTGATGACGCCGATGCCTATTGGTACAGCGCCACTGATGTGATCGTCGCCGATGCCGTGCAAAAACTGCCTGCTGAGCAGCGGCCGTACTTTCATCCGTTCCTCTCCGGCTTCAATCCGAACGACAAGAACTCCGCCGCGCACATTCAGCGCATGCTCGATCTGTACCCGGGGCTGTGGCAGGGCATTGGCGAAGTGTTTACCCGCCACGATGACCTGACAGCGCTGACCTCCGGCGACACCCCGCGCGCCAACAATGAGGCGATGACCAAGATCTATCACTTGGCCGCCGAGAACGATTTGCCGGTGATGTTGCACTCGAACATCACCTCCAAGCGTGAGAAAAATCCGCTTTATCTGTCGGAAGTCGAAGAGCCGCTGCGCAACCACCCACACACCCGATTTATCTGGGCGCACGCCGGCACCAGCGCCGAGATTCATCGGCATCAGACGCAGATGGATTTCTTGCTGCCAACGCTGACGCGCATGCTGGAGGCCTATCCGAATCTGTATATCGACCTTTCGTGGAGCATGCTCACCCCGTATCTGCTGGATGAGCAAGGCAAGCCGCGCAAAGAGTGGCTGGCGTTAGTCGAGCGCTACCCGGAACGCTTCATGCTGGGCTCGGACGTCGTAGGTCGATTTAACAAGCTGGGTAAGGAAATGCACAGCTTCAATCCGTTCCTCGACGCATTGCCTACAGAGGTCGCGCATAAAGTCGCGCGGGATAACTTCCTCGCGATCCTGCCGAAAACTTCGCCCAAGTCAGGTATTGATCGCTGAAACGTTATTGCCAAGCGTTCGAAGTATTAAGGCGTTTTGATATCACCATTTCGTCTTACGCAAATTCGCAAAGGGCCGATACCTTCTAAAGCAACCAGCTGCAGGGTTGATGCAGCGCTTTTGGAAGGAACCAGAGCAATGAGTATCCGTAGTCTCAATATTGCCCCGCGCGCTGGCCTGGGTTTTGGCCTGTTGGCGCTGATGGTGTTTGCCCTTGGGGCGTTCGCCCTGCTGCAAATGGCGAACATGCGTGCGCAATCCGACGAGGTCGATAACAACTGGCTGCCCAGTGTGATGGCGGTCGGCGAGATGAGTCAGGACATGTTGCGCCTGCGTGCGCTGACCATGCGCCTGCTGCTCAATCGCGATCCGCAGGCGCTTGAGCAGAACGTCGCCAAGCTCAATGAGCTGCGCGGCGTGCTCAGCGAAGCCCAGCAAACCTATGACGTTTTGATCGTTCTACCTGAGGAGCGCGTGTTGTTTGATCGCTTCAAGGTAGCCGAACACAAATACCTGGAATATCAGGCGCAGGTGATGCAGCTGTCCGCGCAGAACCGCGTGGAAGAGGCGGCGAGCATTCTCAACGGCCAGATGAGTCCATTGGCCGATGAAATCGCAGTCATTCTGCGCGAGCTGGTCGAGCTGAATAAGCACAACGCCAATCTCGCCACCGAGGCCGCTCGGCTGGTGTTCACCAATTCGCGGGTGTGGGTCGGGGTGATGATCGGCATTACCGCGCTGATCACCATCGGTCTCGCGGTGATGCTGACACGCAGCATCGTGCTGCCGCTGGCGCAATCGCTTGGAGTGGCGGAAGTGGTCGCTGCTGGCGACCTGACCGGCGACATCACTGTCAGCGGCAAGGATGAACCGGCGCGGCTGCTGCAAGCGTTGCAAAGCATGCAGCACAACTTGCGCGACACGATCCGGCGAATTTCCGAATCCTCCAGCCAACTCGCCTCGGCCTCGGAAGAGCTGAGCTGCGTCACGGAAGACGCTACTCGCGGGTTGCATCAGCAGAGTCTGGAAATCGAACAGGCGGCGACGGCGGTGAATCAGATGACGGCAGCGGTTGAGGAGGTTGCCAGCAATGCGGTGGCGACGTCCGAAGCTTCGCGTGAATCGGATCGCATTGCTCAGCATGGGCGTGAACAGGTGCAGCAGACCGTGTCGTCGATTGAGTTTCTCGCTGAAGACGTGACCAACAATGCCACGCAGGTCGAGAATCTGGCGGACAAGGTGCATGGCATCAGCAAGGTGCTGGACGTGATTCGCTCGATTGCCGAGCAGACCAATTTGCTCGCGCTGAACGCCGCGATTGAAGCAGCGCGGGCCGGTGATGCCGGGCGAGGGTTTGCGGTGGTGGCGGATGAAGTACGCGCACTGGCGCATCGCACGCAGCAATCGACGCACGAGATCGAGCAGATGATCAGCGGGATTCAGCAGGGCACCGATTCGGCGGTTAATTCGATGCACCAGAGTAATGTCCGGGCGCGTTCGACACTGGAGCTGGCGAAAGCTGCCGGAGTGGCGCTGGAGGAGATTGCCTCGGCGTTTACGCTGATCAACGAACGCAATCTGGTCATCGCCAGTGCGTCGGAGGAGCAGGCGGCGGTGGCGCGGGAGGTGGATCGTAATCTGATGAATATCCGTGATCTGGCGATGCAGACGTCGGCAGGGGCGAATCAGACGAGTGCGGCGAGTCAGGAGTTGTCGCGGTTGGCGGTGGATTTGAACAGCATGGTGGCGAAGTTTTCTGTCTGAAATTACCCCTGTAGGAGTTGTCGAGTGAAACGAGGCTGCGATCTTTTGATGTTGATTTTTTAAGATCAGGATCAAAAGATCGCAGCGTGCCGCAGCTCCTACAGAGGCGCAAGTTGCCAGCAAAAAAAAGCCCCGCATCTCGCGGGGCTCTTTCATCGTGCGTCGAATCAGCTGCCTTTAACGGCTTTGCCGTTGACCGTGCCGTCGAGGAGCATGATGTTGTACTCCTTGCCGTCGGTTTCAACCTGTTGCAGGCGAACCAGCAGGTAATCCCAATCCTTGGCGAACCACAGGACGGTGATGCGCTTGCTTTGTGTCGGATCGCGAACGCGCTCGACCTTGATCGCGTCGATCTGGCCAGCCTTGGTTTCGACTTTCTCCGAACCCAGCACGCGGAAGTCGTAGGTATCGACCTCGCCATCATCAACCACCTGATAGCTCATGCTTTTCTTGCCGGTAGCCACGTCGTGCTGCAGCGCCAGTTGGTAGGTGGATTTGTCGACCATGCCACGGTTCAGCGGAATCTTCACGGCGTCGCCGCGATCAGTGCCGGTCACCAGTTTATTGGCCCAGTCGAAGTCCAGGTCAGCCTTTTTCGCTTTGCCCAGACCGCCACGTTCGAAGTGGTAGGACTGTGGCAGCAAGGTGTCCTTGTCCAGGGTCAGGGTGCTTTCTTCGCTCAGGCTGGCGATCATCATCGATGCCTTGAAGCTGAGTTTCCAGACGCCGTTGGCTTCCTTGGTCAGGCTGCGCGAGGCGGTGCCGCTCATCGGCAGCTGTTTCCAGTCGGCGGTATAGCTGGCGGAGAACGGTTGAAGGTCTGCTGCCTGTGCGAAGGGCAGGGCAAACAAGGCGCAAGCGAGAAGCAGGGCGCGACGCATAAAATCTCCTAGTGTCGAATCAAGTGGCCGCTGGCCGCGAGTAACTGGCCATCCAGTAAAGCACCGTCCGTACCGAGGGCCAGCCGGCCTTCAGCAAACCAGCGTATGGCCATCGGGTAGATCAGGTGTTCCTGAACGTGAACCCGCTGCGCCAGACTCTGCGGCGAATCGTGCAACTCTACCGGTATTACTGCCTGTACGACCAGTGGTCCGCCATCGAGTTCCTCGGTGACGAAGTGCACGGAGCAGCCGTGCTCCGTGTCGCCGGCTTCCAGCGCGCGCTGATGAGTGTGTAACCCTTTGTATTTGGGTAGCAGCGACGGATGGATGTTGAGCAGGCGCCCTTGATAATGGCGAACGAAATCAGCGCTGAGAATGCGCATGAAACCGGCCAGTACCACGAGTTTGGGTTGGAATTCGTCGATCAGTTTGATCAGTGCAGCATCGAAGGCCTCGCGACCTTCGAATGCCTTGTGATCCAGCGAGCGGGTAGCGATACCCGCGTCACTGGCGCGTTGCAGGCCGTACGTGTCGGCGCGGTTGGAAATCACCGCAGCGATGCGAACCGGGCTGTCGCCGGCTCGCGTGCTGTCGATCAAAGCCTGCAAGTTACTGCCGGTGCCGGACAACAGCACCACGACATCACAGGGTGCGGACATTAATGAGCCTTAAGGTTCTGCAGATCAACCTGAGCTGCGCCTTCGGCGGCAGCAGCGATCTGACCGATCACCCAAGGCTGCTCGCCAGCGTCACGCAGGGTGTTCAAGGCGACTTCAACGTGCTCCTGAGCCACACAGATGACCATGCCGACGCCGCAGTTCAGCACGCGGTGCATCTCGGTTTCGTCAACGTTGCCTTGCTCTTGCAGCCAGTCGAACACGGCCGGGCGAGTCCAGCTGGCGACGTCAACAACAGCCTGAGCGCCTTTTGGCAGAACGCGCGGGATGTTGTCGAGCAGGCCGCCACCGGTGATGTGGGCCATGGCTTTGACGGCGCCGGTGTCTTTGATCAGCTTGAGCAGCGGCTTCACGTAGATACGGGTCGGGGCCATCAGCAGGTCGGTCAGCGGTTTGCCGTCGAGCTGGATGTTTTCGATGTCGGCGCCAGATACTTCGATGATCTTGCGGATCAGCGAGTAGCCGTTCGAGTGCGGGCCGGACGATGGCAGCGCGATCAGCGCGTCACCGGTGGCGACTTTCGAACCGTCGATGATTTCAGCTTTTTCCACGACGCCGACGCAGAAGCCGGCCAGATCGTAGTCTTCGCCTTCGTACATGCCTGGCATTTCAGCGGTTTCGCCGCCAACCAGCGAGCAACCCGACAGTTCGCAGCCAGCGCCGATGCCGGTCACCACTTGGGTCGCGGTCTCGACATTGAGTTTGCCGGTGGCGTAGTAGTCGAGGAAGAACAGTGGCTCAGCGCCGCACACCACCAGGTCGTTGACGCACATGGCGACCAGGTCGATGCCGATGCTGTCGTGCTTGTTCAGGTTCAGTGCCAGGCGCAGCTTGGTGCCGACGCCGTCGGTGCCGGAAACCAGCACTGGCTGCTTGTAGCCGGCCGGGATTTCGCAGAGGGCGCCGAAACCGCCCAGGCCGCCCATGACTTCCGGGCGCGCAGTGCGCTTGGCGACGCTCTTGATGCGTTCGACCAATGCTTCACCGGCGTCGATGTCTACACCGGCGTCCTTGTAGCTCAGGGAGGGTTGCTTGCTCATGATCCAGGCCTTTAGGGGAGGGGATTCAGGGGTAACGACCGAGTTCAGCGGGAACATCGAAATCGAGGGGGCGAGTGCCTCACGCGAGTTTCGAGGGGCCCGGCTGTTGCCGGTCTGCGAAGGCGCGCGATTTTATCAGGCTTGAGGGGCAGCGGCCATCCTCGCACCGACGGGCAGGGCCATTATCTCGGGAAATTTTTTGCAATTAAGGCGTATCACTGCCTGTATAAGGTGTGGCAATTAACCGTCTATCGTTATCACTACGTAAAAACTTACCGCCGCCGTGTGAATGTTTTGCGAGGGTCAAGGGTCACAGCCTTGCTTAACCGGTTCACGCGGCCTGTTCCAGCCGCTCCTGTCGACGGGAATTTTCCATGCTTTTTCGTAAATTGTTGGTTGTGGGTTGTTTGTCTGTGGTCAGCCTGGCGAGTCATGCCGAAAACCTCAAAGGTCTCTATCAAGTCAGTCAGCCGGTCACCAGTCAGGCGCCGGAGGAGCGTGATCGCGCCACTCAGGCAGCGCTGGACACGTTGGTGTTGCGCCTGACCGGTGACCCGAAAGCTGCGCAAAATCCCGGGCTGGCGGATATTCGCAAGAATCCGCAGCAGATCATCACTCAGTTCGGCTTCGACGCCGGGCCGCCGGAGGTGCTCAAGGTCAACTTCGATCCGAACGCTACCGAGCAGGCCTTGCGCCGCGCCGGGCTGTCGATGTGGGGCGCCAGTCGGCCGTCGATCCTGAGCTGGTGGCTGAACGAATCAGCGGACGGCACGTATCTGGTGGGTGATGGTCAATCGACCGCCGGGCCGTTGCGTGTGGCGGCTCAGCATCGTGGTTTGCCGCTGCGTTTGCCGTTGGCGGATCTGAGTGAACAACTGGTCGCGACTGCGCCGGCGCTGGAAGGTACGGATCCGGGGCCGTTGCGCGGGGTTTCCGAACGTTACAACGCCGATGCCTTGCTGGCCGTGCATGCGCGCGAAGAAGGCGGGCAGTGGCAGGCGAAATGGCATTTGTGGCTGGGCGATCAGAAAGAGGCCGGCACGGTGCAGGGCGCCGATCAGGCTGCTGTGGCCGATGCGGTGATGCTGGCGGTGGCTGAGCGCCTGGCGCCACGGTTTGTTGCCAAACCGGGTGCGTCGGGCCAGCAGACCCTGGAAGTGCAAGGCATGAATCTTGAGCATTATGCGGCGCTGTTGCGGTTACTCGAACCGTTCGGCGTGCGTCTGCAGAGTGTCGATGGCGATCGCATCGTCTATCGGGTCAATGGCAGTGCCGACCAGATGCGCGCGCAGTTGTCGCTGGCGAAGTTGCAAGAATTGCCGGCCGAGGCGCCTGCACCGGTCGCGCCGCCGCAGCCTGCGGTGGCAGGTGCAGCACCGGTCGCGGCTCCGGCCCCGACACCGGCAGCACCGTCGTTACGGTTTCGCTGGTAAGTCTTTCCTTATATAGAAGCAGGAGTGGTTCATGGCCGATACGCGGCGTTGGTTCTGGCTCGGTGGGGTTGTCCTGCTTTGCGCGTTTGTATGGTTGCTGCACCCGATCCTCACGCCGTTTCTGGTGGCGCTGCTGCTCGCGTATCTGTTCGATCCGCTGGTGGATCGCCTGGAGAAGCTCGGGCTGTCGCGTACGTGGGGCGTGATCGCGGTGTTTGCTTTGTTCACCCTGATCGTCACCACGCTGTTGCTGGTGCTGGTACCGATGCTCGCCAAGCAGTTGCTGCGTTTGTACGAACTGGCGCCGCAAATGCTCGACTGGCTGCAACACACGGCGCTGCCGTGGGCGCAGGCGAAGCTTGGGCTGTCGGACGGTTTCTGGAAGTTCGACAAGGTCAAAGCGGCCATCAGCGAACACATGGGCCAGACCACCGACATCGTCAGTGTGGTGCTGAGTCAGGCCACGGCGTCGAGTCTGGCGTTGATCGGCCTGCTGGCGAATCTGGTGCTGATCCCGGTGGTGAGTTTCTACTTGCTGCGCGACTGGGACGTGATGATGGCCAAGATCCGCAGCCTGCTACCGCGTGATCGCGAAGAGCGCGTGGTAGCGCTGGCCGGCGAATGCCATGAGGTTCTGGGTGCGTTTGTGCGTGGTCAGTTACTGGTGATGCTGGCGCTGGGCGTGATCTATGCGGCGGGCCTGATGATCGTCGGCCTGGAGCTGGGGCTGTTGATCGGCCTGATCGCGGGTCTGGCGGCGATCGTGCCTTATATGGGCTTCGTGATTGGTATCGGTGCGGCGCTGATTGCCGGGTTGTTCCAGTTTGGTGGCGATTTGTACCCGATGGTCGGCATCGTTGCGGTGTTCATGGTCGGTCAGGCGCTGGAAGGCATGGTGCTGACACCGTTGCTGGTCGGCGACCGCATCGGCCTGCACCCGGTGGCGGTGATCTTCGCGATTCTGGCCGGTGGCGAGCTGTTTGGTTTTACCGGTGTGCTGCTGGCGCTGCCGGTGGCAGCGGTGATCATGGTCTTGGTGCGCCATATGCACGATTTGTATAAAGACTCTGATATGTACAGCGGAGTGGATGAGCCGGAGTTGTAATCACGACGGACAGCCCGGCGGTGCGCCGGGTTGGCCCGTGTCATGCAGGTGATTGCGTCAGAGAAACTGTCATAAAACCAGTGTGTTAACGCAAACCTTTGATTTTGCTTGGGGTCTGCTGCATTGTGCGCTCCGCCTCACGGGTATAAACTTCGCAAACTTTACACAGAGGCCACTAACGGTTCCTTGAGAACTGTTCAGTCAGCATGAAACCGATTCAGCTGCCCCTAGGTGTGCGTCTGCGTGACGACGCCACCTTTATCAACTACTACCCAGGCGCCAATGCCGCTGCACTCGGCTATGTCGAGCGCCTATGCGAAGCCGACGCCGGCTGGACCGAAAGCCTGATTTATCTTTGGGGCAAGCACGGGGTAGGGCGTACGCATCTGTTGCAGGCTGCGTGTTTGCGCTTCGAACAGATGGGCGAACCGGCGGTGTACCTGCCGTTGGCCGAGTTGATGGATCGCGGTGTGGAAATCCTCGACAACCTTGAACAGTACGAACTGGTTTGCCTGGATGATTTGCAGGTGATTGCCGGCAAGGCTGACTGGGAAGAGGCGATGTTTCACCTGTTCAACCGCTTGCGTGACAGCGGTCGACGGTTGTTGATTGCGGCGGCAACCTCGCCGCGTGAATTGCCGGTCAAACTGGCCGACCTCAAATCGCGCCTGACGCTGGCGCTGATTTTCCAGATGCGCCCCCTCTCCGATGAAGACAAGTTGCGTGCCCTGCAATTGCGCGCATCGCGTCGCGGTCTGCACCTGACCGATGAAGTCGGGCATTTCATTCTGACTCGCGGTACTCGCAGCATGAGCGCGTTGTTTGATCTGCTCGAACAGCTCGATCAGGCCTCGCTGCAAGCTCAGCGCAAGCTGACAATTCCCTTCCTTAAAGAAACCCTCGGTTGGTAGCCAGCCCTGTGTCTCTGCGGCTTTGAGCAGGTTTCGGCATATTTCAGGCGTCAGAAAAAGCGCTTTCCTGCACCGGGTGCAGGCCGCGTAACGAGTGAAACGGGCTTAAGCGCTTAGATGTAAACGAGAAACCGAGAAGTCACAAAAAGATCGATTGAATTTGCAAATGAGGTTGATAGCGGGCATAGTCTCGGCTTCTTTACAACTATCAGCCACGGTCGTGCCCATGCTAAAGCGCTTCGCACCCCTCGTGCCTCTCGCACTCGTCACCCTGTTGTACGGTTGCGCTGCTCATTCTCCAGTTCAAGAGCAGCCTCAACAGGTTAAAAATTCTTCCACTGCTCAGTCTTCTGTTATTTATCAGGAAGAGCTGGCTACCGAAAAAGAACTCGCAGACTTCAGCGGCAGCAAGCCGTATGAATTGCCGGTTCTGGCCGACAGCATTCTCGAACGCGGCATGTCCCTGATCGGTACCCGTTACCGTTTCGGCGGTACCTCTGAAGCCGGTTTCGACTGCAGCGGTTTCATCGGTTACCTGTTCCGCGAAGAAGCCGGCATGAATCTGCCGCGCTCCACCCGCGAAATGATCAACGTAGACGCACCACTGGTCTCGCGTAGCGATCTGGAACCGGGCGATCTGCTGTTCTTCGCCACCAATGGTCGTCGCGGTCGTGTCAGTCACGCCGGGATCTACCTGGGCGACAACCAGTTCATTCACTCCAGCAGTCGTCGTAGCGGCGGTGTTCGCATCGACAACCTCGGTGACAGCTACTGGAGCAAGACCTTCATCGAAGCCAAGCGTGCACTCGCCATGGCCCCGACCGTGGTCACCGCTCGCAAGTAATCCCCCCGTTGTCGCCGCGTTCGCGGCGACAAAACGGTTCCCGGCAAGGGAGTAGACCTATACTTTACAAGGTGAAGTTAAAGTCTTACTTGAAGTTTGCCGCGTAGCCGCTAGAATCCTGAATCTATATTGATGGCAAACCGCCTGCGTGCGTACGCAGGCGGTTTTGTTTTCTGCCCATTCGGCAGAATTAGCCGCAGCCAGATCAGGATGTTCTGCTTATGACCACGTCGGCCCGCCTCGTTTTGATCGCCTTCGCAGCGCTGCTCAGCGCTTGCGCCAGTCGCACACCGCCGCCTGCGCCGGTGGTTCGCGCCCCGATCGTGTTCGCCCCCTCAGAATCTTTTTCGCCTGCTGCTGAAGACGTGCTGTTCCGCGCGCTCGGCCTCGTTGGCACGCCTTATCGCTGGGGCGGCAATACGCCGGATTCGGGATTTGATTGCAGTGGCCTGATCGGCTTTGTTTACCGCGACGCGGCGGGTATCAACCTGCCACGCACCACGCGCGACCTGATCGTGATGCAGGCACCGAATGTCGGTAAGGAAGGCTTGCAGACCGGCGACCTGATCTTCTTCGCCACCAATGGTGGTTCGCAGGTCAGTCATGCGGGGATTTACGTTGGTGAAGGGCGCTTCGTGCATGCGCCGGCCACGGGTGGGACGGTGAAGCTGGACAGCCTGTCGAAGGCGTATTGGCAGAAGGCTTATCTGAGCGCGAAGCGGGTGTTGCAGCCGGAGCATCTGGCGCGTAACCCGTAATAAAGACAACGCAAAACCCAATGTGGGAGCGAGCTTGCTCGCGAAAGCGGTGTGTCATTCAGTTCAATATTCACTGATCCGACGCTTTCGCGAGCAAGCCCGCTCCCACTTTTGTTATGTGTACGGCGCTAAGTTATTTGGTAGAAGACACTCGCCAAACCTTGTTGCCAACATCATCCGCCACCAGCAATCCACCTTGCTGATCAATCACCACGCCCACCGGGCGACCCAGCGCGTTCTCATCTTTGTCGAGAAAACCGGTCAACACATCCACCGGCGTTCCACTCGGCTTACCGCCGGTAAACGGCACAAAGATCACTTTATAGCCACTGTGCGGTTTACGGTTCCACGAGCCGTGCTGGCCGATAAACGCGCCTTCCTTGAACTGCGCCGGCAAGGTGTTGCCTTCGGCGAAGGTCAGACCCAAAGACGCCGTGTGCGGGCCAACCGCGTAATCCGGGGCGATGGCTTTGGCCACCAGATCCAGATTCTGCGGATTCACCCGCACATCGACATGCTGGCCGTAATAACTGAACGGCCAGCCATAGAAACCGCCGTCCTTCACCGAGGTGATGTAGTCCGGCACCAGATCGCTACCGATCTCGTCACGCTCATTCACCGCCGTCCACAACGCGCCGCTGGTAGGCTCCCACGCCAGGCCATTGGGGTTGCGGATGCCTGAAGCGAAGATCCGGTGATTGCCGGTCGCGCGATCCACTTCCCAGATCGCCGCGCGGCCTTCTTCTTGATCCAGACCATTTTCGCCGACGTTGCTGTTCGAGCCGACGGTGACGTACAGCTTGCTGCCGTCCTTGCTGGCAATAACATTTTTCGTCCAGTGATGGTTCAGCGTGCCGCCGGGCAAATCCGTCACTTTGATCGGCTGCGTTTTGATCTCGGTCGCGCCGGGTTCGTAGTTAAAGCGCAACAGGCGATCGGTGTCCGCAACATAGAGGTCATTGCCAACCAGTGTCATGCCAAACGGCGAATTGAGGTTCTGCAAAAACACCGTGCGCGTTTCGGCGACGCCATCGTGGTCAGCGTCGCGCAGCAAAGTGATGCGATTCGGGCTCGGTACGCCGGCGCCGGCCTTGCCCATGACTTTCTTCATCACCCAGCCTTTGATGCCTTTGCTGTCGTCCGGTTTCGGCGGGGCGTTGGTTTCTGCCACCAGCACATCACCGTTGGGCAGCACGTACATCCAGCGCGGATGATCGAGGCCTTCGGCAAACGCTGCGACTTGCGTACCGGCCGCCGCTGTCGGTTTGCCACCTTCGGGCCAGCCAATCGCCGGGGCGATGTTCACGGTGGGGATCAGGGTTTTGTTCGGTTCGGGCAGTTTCGGCGAAGGGCCGGTGCCGTCGGAGACTTGCAGGCTGGAGGTTTCACCACACGCGGCGAGCCCTCCGGCCAGAGCGATGACAAAAACGAGCTGGGGCTTGCGCATGACTGATCTTCCCTATGAATGCGTTCTTAATCATAGAGGAGGGCGCAAGCCCGATGGTTCAACCTCAGCCGCGAGCCTCTTTGAACAGCACGGCGATGCCGGGGTGATAATTGCCGGCCTCGCTGCGCAATTTGCGGTAGGCGTAGGGGAAATACCAGGCGACCGCGCAGGTATGTTCCTTTTGCAAGTCGTCGACCATGTCCTGCAGTTCTTCGGGGCTGGCACTCTGCTGGGCTTTTTGCGGGGCGACGAACAGGCAGCCGAGCTTGAGGTCGCTGGCGAAGCTGATGCGTTTGGCATCGCTGGTGATGTCGAGAAGTGCTTGCGTCAGATTGAGGTTGTTCACTCGCGGCCAGCGCTGCGTGGCCTGAAGGTAAGCGCGGTCTTCTGGCCCTACGATGAACAGATCGGCGCGGGCATTGCGCTCGCCGTCTTCGTTTTGCTTGCGCGTGGCGGTGTCGTTGAGGGTGACCAGTTCGGCCATCCACGCCGCCGCGGTCAGTAAGCCGAGATTGGCTTTCTCGTCATGCCAGTACGGCGTGTCGCTGTCGCCGCGCACGGCGTTGTAACGGTCGATACAGTCAAACCAGCGTTCAAGCATCGGGCGCAGGAATTCCAGGCGCGGGTTGCTGATGATCATGCCTTGCATCGTCATCATCCTTATTCTTGTGAGTTGCTTTTATGGAAAAGCATGGCTCTTTGATATCATTTGTAACAGCCTTGCACAAGATTGCCGCCCGATAATTGATCAGCGGCAGATAATCGTCCGTCAGCCCCCTCTTTAATTGACGCTCCACCCCCAACCCTCTAACCTTCGCGGCTTGTTTCAGGTGCTCTGTGACCCGCGTCGACAGAGTGAAACAGGGAAGCCGGTGAGGGTTGTCTTCATGCGAAGAACGATCACGATCCCGGCGCTGCCCCCGCAACGGTAAATGAGTAAAAGCTGCGCCATGAGCCACTGCCTCGACAGAAGCGGGAAGGCGCGCAGCCAGGCCAATGCCGCTCATGAGCCCGGAGACCGGCCTGATCCATCCAGCGGCATCACGGTGGGCGATGCCAGGCTTTTTGCCGTCTATTCTTGTGCCTGCCCGCCGTTATCCAGCCTCAACGGAGAGCTCCCCCATGACTGATTCCCCCGAGCGCGACGAACGCCATCTGGCGCGTATGCAGCGCAAAAAAGCCGTGATCGACGAACGCATCGCCAACTCCCCCGACGAGTGCGGCCTGGTGCTGGTGCTGACCGGCAATGGCAAAGGCAAAAGCAGCTCGGCGTTCGGCATGCTCGCCCGCGCCATGGGCCACGGCATGCAGTGCGGCGTGGTGCAGTTCATCAAGGGCCGCAACAGCACCGGCGAAGAATTGTTTTTCCGCCGCTTCCCCGAACAAGCGCGCTTCCACGTGATGGGCGAGGGCTTCACCTGGGAAACCCAGGATCGTCAGCGCGACATCGCCGCCGCCGAAGCTGCGTGGGCCGTGTCCCGCGAACTGCTGCGCGATCCGTCGATCGGTCTGGTGGTGCTTGATGAACTGAACATCGCCCTCAAACACGGCTACCTCGATCTCGACCAGGTGCTCAGCGACTTGCAGGCACGTCCGCCGATGCAGCACGTGATCGTCACCGGTCGTGCGGCCAAGCCGGAAATGATCGAAATGGGCGACACGGTCACCGAAATGGGCATGCTCAAACACGCCTTCCAGGCCGGCATCAAAGCGCAGAAAGGCGTCGAACTTTGAATCAACCACGTCACTGCCCGGCGGTACTCATCGCCGCGCCGGCCTCCGGTCAGGGCAAGACCACCGTCACCGCCGCGCTCGCCCGTTTGCATCGCAATCAGGGGCGCAAGGTGCGCGTGTTCAAATGCGGCCCGGACTTTCTCGACCCGATGATCCTCGAACGCGCCAGCGGTGCGCCGGTGTATCAACTGGACATGTGGATGGTCGGCGAGCAGGAAAGTCGTCGGCTGTTGTGGGAAGCCGCCGCCGAGGCGGATCTGATTTTGATCGAAGGCGTGATGGGGCTGTTTGACGGCACGCCCTCCAGCGCCGATCTGGCGCGGCATTTTGGTGTGCCGGTGCTCGGCGTGATCGACGGCACAGCGATGGCGCAGACCTTTGGTGCGCTGGCGCTGGGCTTGGCCAAGTATCAGCCGGATCTGCCGTTTGCTGGCGTGTTGGCTAATCGTGTCGGCACCTTGCGCCATGCGCAGTTGCTCGAAGGCAGTCTCACTGAAGGTTTGCGTTGGTACGGCGCGTTGTCGCGCGAGACCGGTATCGAACTGCCGAGTCGGCATCTTGGTCTGGTGCAGGCCAGCGAATTGAATGACCTCGATGTGCGTCTCGACGCCGCCGCCGAAGCGCTGGCTAGCAGCTGCGAGGTAGCGCTGCCACCGGCCGTGGAATTTGCCGCGCCTGATGTAATTGCTGTCGAGCCGCTGCTGAAAAATTTGCGCATTGCCGTCGCCCGTGATGAAGCGTTTGCCTTCACTTATGGCGCGAGTCTCGATCTATTGCGTGCGATGGGCGCCGAGTTGAGCTTCTTCTCGCCGATCCGCGATACGCAATTGCCTGAGGCGGATAGCGTGTATCTACCGGGTGGTTATCCGGAATTGCATCACGTCGCGCTGTCGCAGAACACCGCGATAGTTGCGGCGATCCGTGCGCATCATGCGGCGGGGAAACCGTTGCTCGCTGAGTGTGGCGGGATGTTGTATTTGCTCGATTCGTTGACTGATGTTGAAGGCACACGCGCGGAATTGGTCGGGCTGCTCAAGGGCGATGCGGTGATGCAAAAGCGTCTGGCCGCGTTGGCGTTGCAAGCGGTCGATCTGCCGGAAGGCTCGTTGCGTGGGCACACGTATCATCATTCGTTGACCACGACTGAACTGACGCCGATTGCCCGGGGGTTGAGCCCCAATGGTGGGCGTGGGGCTGAGGCGGTATATCGAGAGGGGCGGATGACGGCTTCTTATGTGCACTTTTATTTTCCGTCGAATCCGACTGCGATTGCCGCATTGTTTGTGCCAGATCGTGAGGCCGCCTTCGCGAGCAAGCCCGCTCCCCCAGGGGATCGCGTTTCTTGAGCAAGCACCCCGTCCAATGTGGGAGCGAGCTTGCTCGCGAAGAGGCCATGACCGACAACGCATTCTCCGAAGCCGAGCGTGAGGCGGTTTACCGAGCCATCGCCGAACGCCGCGACATGCGCCATTTCACCGGCGGCACCGTCGAACCTGATCTGCTACGCCGACTTCTGGAAGCCGCCCATCAGGCCCCAAGCGTCGGCCTGATGCAGCCCTGGCGCTTCATCCGCATCAGCGACCGAACCCTGCGCAGCCAAATTCAGCACCTCGTCGAAGAAGAACGCATCCGCACCGCCGAAGCCCTCGGCGAGCGCAGCGACGAGTTCATGAAGCTCAAAGTCGAAGGCATCAACGACTGCGCCGAAGTGCTGGTCGCGGCGCTGATGGATGATCGTGAAAAACACATTTTCGGCCGTCGTACGTTGCCGGAAATGGACATGGCTTCATTGTCCTGCGCGATTCAGAATCTGTGGCTTGCCTCGCGCGCCGAGGGTTTGGGCATGGGCTGGGTCTCGCTGTTCGAACCGCAAGCGCTGGCGGATTTGTTGAAACTGCCGGCAGGCGCCAAGCCGCTGGCGGTTTTGTGTCTGGGCCCGGTCAAGGAATTCTATCCGGCGCCGATGCTGATACTCGAAGGGTGGGCGCAGGCGCGGCCGCTGAATGAGTTGCTGTATGAAAATTATTGGGGAGTGAGTCAATGAGTGTGGCGTTGTTGAGTGTCGCCGCGGTGGCGCTGGATGCGCTGCTCGGTGAACCGAAACGCTGGCATCCGCTGGTGGCGTTCGGCAATTTCGCCGGGCGCATCGAGCAACGTTTCAACGGTGAAGGGCGCGGCTGGCGCAGTCATGGCGTCACCGCGTGGGTGATCGCCGTGCTGCCGCTGACGCTGCTGGCGACGGCGTTTTCCTGGGCGCCTTATGTCGGTTGGATCGTCGAGATTCTCGCGCTGTATTGCGCCCTCGGCATGCGCAGCCTCGGCGAGCATGTCGCCCCGGTCGCTGCGGCGTTGCGCGCGGATGATCTGGATGAAGCGCGCACGCGAGTCGGCTATCTGGTCAGCCGGCAGACCGATGAACTCGACAGCACTGCGGTCGCCCGTGCCGCCACCGAATCAGTGTTGGAAAACGGCAGCGACGCGGTGTTCGCCGCACTGTTCTGGTTTGTCGTGGCCGGTGCGCCCGGCGTGGTGCTCTATCGCTTGAGCAACACGCTCGACGCGATGTGGGGTTATCGCAACGAACGTTTCGAACGTTTCGGCTGGGCGGCGGCAAAAATCGACGACGTGTTGAACTACTTTCCTGCGCGTCTGGTGGCATTGACCTACGCAGTGCTCGGCAAAACCCGACTCGCCTTGAAGTGCTGGCGCACACAGGCGCCGAAGTGGGATAGCCCCAACGCCGGCCCGGTAATGGCTGCAGGCGCAGGCGCGCTCGGTGTGGAACTGGGCGGCCCGGCGATTTACCACGGCGAACTGCACGAGCGTCCGCAACTGGGCGAAGGCGCTCCCGCCGACGCCGACTCCATCGACCGTGGCTGGCAATTGGTGCAGCGCGGGGTATGGTTATGGTTGCTGATTCTCTGCGTGGGGGCTGAATTCTATGCTTGAGCACGGTGGCCGGCTGCGCAAGGCTGCACTCGATTACGGTATCGCCGAAGCCGATTGGCTCGACCTGTCCAGCGGACTCGCGCCGTGGCCATTTCCGATCCCGGAAATCCCCTGGCGTGCCTGGGCCCGTTTGCCGGAAACCGATGACGGTCTGGAACAAGCGGCGTGCGATTACTACGGAGCAAACCAGCTACTGCCGGTCGCCGGTTCGCAAATGGCCATCCAGTTGCTGCCGCGTTTGCGTCGCGCCGGCAAGGTCGGCGTGCTGTCGCCGTGCTATGCCGAACACGCTGAAGCCTGGCGCCGCAACGGTTACATCGTGCGCGAAGTGCAGGAGCAGGAAGTCGAGTTCTATCTGGACAATCTCGACGTGCTGGTGGTGGTCAATCCGAACAATCCAACCGGCCTGAGCCTGACTCCGGCGAAGTTGCTCGACTGGCATGCGCGACTGGCGCAGCGCGGCGGCTGGCTGGTGGTCGATGAAGCGTTCATGGACAACACGCCGCAGTTGAGCCTGGCGGCGCACGCGCATCAGGTCGGACTGATCGTGTTGCGTTCGTTCGGCAAGTTTTTCGGCTTGGCCGGTGTGCGTTTGGGCTTCGTATTGGCTGAGCGCAAATTGCTTCGGTTGCTCGCCGAACAGGTCGGCCCGTGGGTCGTCAGCGGGCCGACGCGGGTGCTCGGTCAGGCCTGTCTGCAAGACACTGAAAATCACACACGCCAACGGATTCGCAGCGATGAAGCGAGCGAACGGTTGGCGGCGCTGCTTGAACGCTACGGCTTCAAACCGCAGGGCGGCTGCGCGTTGTTTCAGTGGCTGATCACTGATCAAGCGCAAGCGTTATACGAATTCATGGCCCGACGCGGCATTCTTCTGCGCCTCTTCACGCACAACAGCAGCCTGCGTTTCGGCTTGCCTGCCGACGCGGCCGAAGAAGCGCGTCTCGAACAGGCTTTAATCGCTTTTACCAAGGACAAACAATGACCACCCTGATGGTGCAGGGCACCACTTCCGACGCCGGTAAAAGCACGCTGGTGACGGCGCTGTGCCGCTGGGCGACGCGTCAAGGTGTCGCGGTTGTGCCGTTCAAACCGCAGAACATGGCGCTCAACAGCGCCGTGACGGCGGACGGTGGCGAGATCGGTCGCGCGCAAGCGGTGCAGGCGCAAGCGGCGTTTCTCGAACCGCACACCGACATGAACCCGGTGCTGCTCAAACCGAACAGCGACACCGGCGCGCAAGTGATCATTCATGGTCGTGCGGTGACGTCGATGAACGCGGTGGCCTATCACGACTACAAAGCCATCGCGATGAAAGCAGTTTTGGCTTCTCACGAGCGACTCAGCGCTGCGTATCCGCTAGTGATGGTTGAGGGCGCGGGCTCGCCGGCCGAGATCAATCTGCGTGCTGGTGACATCGCCAACATGGGTTTCGCCGAAGCGGTGGATTGCCCGGTGCTGCTGATTGCCGACATCAATCGTGGCGGGGTTTTCGCTCATCTGGTTGGCACGCTGGAGCTGCTCTCGCCGAGCGAACAGGCGCGGGTCAAAGGCTTCATCATCAACCGTTTTCGCGGCGACATCGCCTTGCTGCAACCGGGCCTTGATTGGCTGGAGGAGCGCACCGGCAAACCGGTGGTGGGCGTGTTGCCGTACGTGATGGATCTGCATCTGGAAGCCGAGGACGGCATCGATCAGCGCCAGACCGACAAGGCTGAGCAAGTGCTGAAAGTGCTGGTGCCGGTGCTGCCGCGCATCAGCAACCACACCGATTTTGATCCGCTGCGTCTGCACCCGCAGGTCGACCTGCAATTTGTCGGGCCGGGGCCGGCGATTCCTGCGGCCGATCTGATCATCCTGCCGGGCTCGAAAAGCGTACGCAGCGATCTGGCGTATCTGCGCGCCAATGGCTGGGACACGGCGATCAGTCGGCATTTGCGTTACGGCGGCAAAGTGCTGGGGATTTGTGGTGGTCTGCAGATGCTCGGTGAACAGGTGCATGATCCGCTCGGTCTCGAAGGCGCGCCCGGTTCGAGTGCGGGTCTAAGTTTGCTGGCGTTTGCAACGACGCTTGAAGCCGAGAAGCAGTTGCGCAATGTGCGTGGGCGTTTGGCGTTGGAAGATGCCGAAGTCAGTGGTTATGAAATTCATGCTGGCGTGACGACCGGGGCGGCGCTGGAGAATGCGGCGGTGCATCTGGATGATGGTCGTTGCGACGGTGCGCAGAGCGTTGATGGGCAAGTGTTTGGCACATATCTGCATGGCTTGTTCGAATCACCGGCGGCGAGTGCGGCGTTGCTGCGTTGGGCCGGTTTGAGCGATGTGCAGGAAGTGGATTACCACGGCTTGCGCGAGCGCGATATCGAGCGCTTGGCGGATTTGGTCGAGAAGCATTTGGATACCAATCTGTTGCGTCGTCTCTGTGGGATTTGAGCTGCCTGTGCCGGCCTATTCGCGAGCAAGCCCGCTCCCACAGGTTTTGATGCCGGCAGCCTATCTTGTGAATACCCTTGAACCCTGTGGGAGCGGGCTTGCTCGCGAAAGCGTCAGCCGCCCCAACACATAAAATTCAGGATGCCTCCATGCTCCAACTGATCCTCGGCGGCGCCCGCTCCGGCAAAAGCCGTTTGGCAGAAAAACTCGCCAGCGACAGCAACCTCTCGGTCACCTACATCGCCACCAGCCAACCGCTCGATGGCGAAATGAGCGACCGCGTCGCCCACCACCGCGCCCGTCGCCCAGCTGAATGGGCGCTCGTCGAAGAGCCTCTGGAACTGGCCCGCGTCCTGCGCGAATCCGCCCGCGCTGAGCGTTGCCTGCTGGTCGATTGCCTGACCCTGTGGCTGACCAATCTGCTGATGCTCGACGACGCCGAACGCCTCGCCGCCGAACGCGAAGCCTTGCTCAACTGCCTGGCCACGCTGCCGGGGGAAATCATTTTTGTCAGCAACGAGACCGGAATGGGTGTCGTGCCGCTGGGCGAATTGACTCGCCGCTACGTCGATGAAGCCGGTTGGCTGCATCAAGCTCTGGCTGAGCACTGTCAGCGTGTTGTCCTGACCGTCGCCGGCCTGCCCCTGACTCTGAAAGGATCTGCGCTATGACCCACACCTGGTGGCTGAACCCGTGCAAACCGGTGAACGCCGATATCGTTGAGCAAGCCGCCGCGCGCCAACAGCAACTGACCAAACCGGCCGGTTCGCTGGGGCAACTGGAAGCGGTGGCGGTGCAACTGGCCGGTCTGCAAGGCCAGGTCAAACCGACGCTGAAAGAGATCTGGATCGCGATTTTTGCCGGCGATCACGGCGTGGTTGCTGAAGGTGTTTCGGCGTTCCCGCAGGAAGTCACCGGGCAGATGTTGCTCAACTTCGTCAGCGGCGGCGCGGCGATCAGCGTGCTGGCGCGTCAGCTCGGCGCGCAGCTGGAAGTGGTCGATCTGGGCACCGTTAATCCCGCGCTGAACCTGGCGGGTGTGCGTCACTTGAATATCGGCCCGGGCACGGCAAATTTCGTTCAGGGCGCGGCGATGACCCAAGCCCAAGGCGAACTGGCGTTGCAGGCTGGTCGTGACAGCGTGCTGCGAGCGCAAGCGGCCGGCGCGCAGTTGTTCATCGGCGGTGAAATGGGCATCGGCAACACCACGGCCGCCAGTGCGCTGGCCTGTGCTTTGCTCGATTGCCCGGTGGTGCACCTGACGGGCCCCGGCACCGGGTTGAATGCCGAAGGTGTCAGCCATAAAGCCCAAGTCATCGAGCGCGCACTGGCGTTGCACGCGGCCCAGCGCGGAGATGCGTTGCAGACGCTGTTCAATCTTGGCGGTTTCGAAATCGCGGCGCTGGTCGGTGCGTATCTGGCGTGCGCGCAGGAAGGCGTTGCGGTGCTGGTCGACGGCTTTATCTGCACGGTCGCGGCGCTGGTCGCGGTACGCCTGAATCCGGCGTGTCGCGAGTGGCTGTTGTTCGGTCATCGCGGCGCCGAGCCGGGCCATCGTCATGTGCTGGAAACCCTCGGCGCCGAGCCATTGCTGGAACTCGGTCTGCGTCTAGGCGAAGGCAGCGGTGCGGCGCTGGCGGTGCCCCTGTTGCGTCTGGCTTGCGATCTGCACGGGCAGATGGCGACGTTCGCCGAAGCGGCGGTGGCGGATCGCCCGGCATGACCTTGCGCCTTGATCTGCTGCGTCACGGTGAAACCGAATTGGGTGGCGGCTTGCGCGGCAGTCTTGATGACGCGCTGACCGAAAAAGGCTGGACGCAGATGCGCGCGGCGGTGGTCGAGGGCGGGCCTTGGGATCGTTTGGTCAGCTCGCCGTTGCAGCGTTGCGCGCGGTTTGCCGCGGAGCTGGGTGAGCAGTTGAATCTGCCGGTGCACCTCGACAAAGATCTGCAGGAGCTGCATTTCGGCGCGTGGGAAGGGCAGAGCGCGGCGGCGTTGATGGAGACGGATGCTGACGCGTTGGGCCTGTTTTGGGCCGATCCGTATTCATTCACGCCACCACAGGGTGAGCCGGTCAGCGACTTTTCCACGCGAGTGTTGGCGGCAGTGGCTGGGCTGCACAGTGCATATGCCGGTGAGCGGATTTTGCTGATCAGCCACGGTGGCGTCATGCGTTTATTGTTGGCGCAGGCGCGAGGTTTGCCGCGTGAGCAATTGCTCAATGTTGAAGTAGGGCACGGCGCATTGTTTGCGCTGACGGTCGAGGCCGACGGTTTACTCAAGGAAGGTCACTGACATGTTGCCGCTGTGGATCGCCCTGCAATTTCTCAGCAGTCTGCCGATTCGTCTGCCGGGGATGCCTGAGCCGGAACAGCTTGGGCGTTCGCTGCTGTTTTATCCGCTGGTGGGATTGTTGTTTGGTGTGATCCTGTGGGCGCTGAGTCTGGCATTGGCGGGGGCGCCGTTGTTGCTGCATGCGGCGTTGCTGCTGACGGTTTGGGTGTTGCTCAGTGGTGCGCTGCATCTTGATGGTCTGGCCGATAGCGCGGATGCCTGGCTCGGTGGGTTTGGTGATCGCGAGCGCACGCTGACGATCATGAAAGATCCGCGCAGCGGGCCGATTGCCGTGGTCACGCTGGTGCTGGTGTTGTTGCTCAAGTTTGCCGCGTTGCTGGCGTTGATCGAGCAAGGGCATGGGCTGGTGTTGATCATCGTGCCGGTGCTTGGGCGGGCGGCGTTGCTGGGGTTGTTTCTGACCACGCCGTATGTGCGTGCGGGTGGGTTGGGGCAGGCATTGGCAGATCATTTACCGCGTCGGGCAGGGTGGTGGGTGCTGGGCTTCAGTGCGTTGGTCTGTGTGCTGATTGCCGGGTTCAGCGCCGTTGTTGCGGTGGTGATTTCTGTCGGGGTGTTTGTCTGGCTGCGACGGGTAATGATGCGGCGGCTGGGCGGGACGACGGGTGATACGGCGGGGGCGTTGTTGGAGTTGTTGGAGATGGTGGTGTTGGTTGGATTGGCGTTAGCCTGATAGTTTTGTATTGGCTGCGCCGGCCCTTTCGCGAGCAAGCCCGCTCCCACATTTTGGAATGCGATTCCCTGTGGGAGCGGGCTTGCTCGCGAAGGCGGTCTGACAGACACCGAATATTCTTGGGTAAACTCATCTGTAACTTGATTTAACACAGTCGCGGGTATATACACGCATCATGCTTACCTCTCAGTGTTTGTGCACCAACCTGCGTCGCGCCGCGCGTGGCGTCAGCAGGCATTATGACGGCGCTCTCGACGGCTTCGGGATCAACGTTGCGCAGTATTCTTTGCTGTGCAACCTGCAACGTCTCGATCAACCGAGCATCTCGGAACTCGCCGAAGCCATGGGGCTGGATCGCAGCACCCTCGGGCGCAATCTGCGCGTGCTCGAAGGTGAAGGCCTGGTGGCGCTGGCCGAGGGCGAAGACATGCGTAACCGCATCGTCCGGCTTACGGAAATCGGTGCGCAACGTCTGGCAGATGCACTGCCGGCCTGGGAGGCGGCGCAGCAGCGATTGATCGATCGACTGGGTGCCGAGAAGCGTGAAACCCTGCTCAAATTGCTGGACGAACTGGCGTAATCGCCGGTTTTTCCGATCTCAAGCGGGTATATACCCGCGACTGGAGAATAATAATGACATCGATGTGGCGTACGTGCGGTTGGGTGTTGGTCGGCAGTGCGCTGATTCTTGCGTTGTCATTAGGCGTGAGGCACGGCTTCGGTCTGTTTCTGTCGCCGATGAGCGCGCAGTTTGGCTGGGGCCGCGAGGTGTTCGCCTTCGCCATCGCTTTGCAGAACCTGATCTGGGGTCTGGCGCAGCCATTTACCGGCGCGCTGGCTGACCGTTTCGGCGCGGCGAAAGTTGTGCTGGTCGGCGGTGTGCTCTACGCCGTGGGCCTGATCTGCATGGGCTTGTCGGATTCGGCGGTGACGCTATCGCTGAGTGCTGGTTTGCTGATTGGCATCGGCCTGTCCGGCACCTCGTTCTCGGTAATCCTCGGCGTTGTCGGCCGCGCAGTACCGCCAGAGAAACGCAGCATGGGCATGGGCATTGCCAGCGCGGCCGGTTCGTTCGGCCAGTTCGCGATGTTGCCGGGCACGCTCGGCCTGATCGGCTGGCTCGGTTGGTCGGCGGCGCTGTTGGTGTTGGGTCTGCTGGTGGCGCTGATTGTGCCGCTGGTGAGCATGCTCAAGGACAAACCGCTGCCGGTGCTCGGCCATGAGCAAACTCTGTCTGAAGCCTTGCATGAGGCCTGTTCGCATTCGGGTTTTTGGTTGCTGGCGTTCGGCTTTTTTGTCTGTGGTTTTCAGGTGGTGTTTATCGGCGTGCATCTGCCGGCGTATCTGGTCGATCAGCATCTGCCGGCCAGCGTTGGAACCACGGTGCTGGCGCTGATCGGGCTGTTCAACATCTTCGGCACTTACACCGCTGGTTGGCTTGGCGGGCGCATGTCGAAACCGCGTTTGCTCACGGCGTTGTATCTGTTGCGCGCAGTGGTGATCGTGCTGTTCCTCTGGATGCCGGTGACGACCACCTCGGCCTATCTGTTCGGCATGGCGATGGGCTTCTTGTGGCTGTCGACGGTGCCGTTGACCAACGGTACGGTGGCGACCTTGTTTGGTGTGCGCAATCTGTCCATGCTCGGCGGCATCGTGTTCCTGTTCCATCAGCTCGGATCGTTCCTCGGCGGCTGGCTGGGCGGGGTGGTGTATGACCGAACCGGGAGTTATGACTTGATCTGGCAGGTGGCGATTCTGTTGAGTCTGTTGGCGGCCGCACTGAACTGGCCGGTGCGCGAGCGTCCGGTGGCCCGCTTGCAAGCCGCAGCAGGCGCCGCATGAGCCGATTCTGGCCGCGTATCCTCTTTGCCGCACTCGGCGCCGCATTGTTGGCGCTGGTGTGGTGGGGCTGGCATCAGGGCGGTCTGGCGTTGATGCAACTGGGCATGAGCATTTGCTAGAAGCAGGCGTGGCGAGTAACGTCGAAGTCTGACGACTTCTCAAGGATGTACGACATGCTGATGCGCTGGTGTGCTGTTCCCGCGTTGCTGATGGCGTTGACTGGCGTGGCCCAGGCCGCTGACTGTCCCGAATTGCTGCAAGGCTCGCTGCCCAAATTGCGCGCCAAGGATTCCATCGACCTGTGCAAACAATACGCGGACAAGCCGCTGGTGGTGGTCAACACCGCCAGTTTCTGCGGTTTCGCGCCGCAGTTTGAAGGCCTTGAGGCGCTGCACAAACGCTATGAAGGGCAGGGGCTGGAAATGCTCGGCGTGCCGTCCAATGACTTCAAACAGGAGTCCAAGGACAGCGCTGAGACCGCCAAGGTCTGCTACGCCAACTACGGCGTGACGTTCGCCATGACCGAACCGCAGAAAGTCCGTGGCGATGACGCTACGCATATGTTCCAGGTGCTGGCTGCTCAGAGCAGTGCGCCGAAGTGGAATTTCTACAAATACGTGGTCGATCGTCAGGGCAAAGTGATCGCCAATTTCTCCAGCCTGACCAAACCGGATGATCCGGAATTCATCGCCGCGATCGAAAAAGCCATCGCCTCGAAACCCCTCAAACCCTGACCTTCAGCGGGTTCGCCCGAATCCTGTAGGAGCTGCGGCACGCTGCGATCTTTTGATCTTAAAGGTCAAAATCAAAAGATCGCAGCGTGCCGCAGCTCCTACAGGGGTTAGATCGCAGGCACAAAAAAGCCCCGCTTTCTGAAAGAGAGCGGGGCTTTTTTGTAGGCGAGGGGTTAACCCCGCCCGGCAGCATCAGAAGCGATAAGTCGCGCCAACACCGAAACCGTTTGCCGAGTTTTCATACTTGGCGTCGTAGGTCTGGCCACGATCGTTTTCGTTGCGGATCTTGATCGACTCTTCTTTCAGGTACGAGTAAGCCACGTCGATGGTCAGGTCTTCGGTCGGGCTCCAGCCAGCACCGATGCTGAAAATCGTACGGTCGCCAGTCGGAATACGTGGCGAACGGTCGACGTTGTTGGTCGGCGACTGGTCGAAGGTCAGACCGGTACGCAGTACCCATTCCTTGTTCAACTGATACGAAGTACCCACGGCGTAAGCCCAGGAGTCGTGCCAGTTCTGGTCTTCGGTGATTTCACCGAACTGACCGGCCAGTGCAGGCTGCACGCCCGAGTTCTCGACGGTGATTTTCTTCAGCTGGCTCCAGCGGGTGAAGGTCGAACCGGCGTAGACATTCCACTGATCGTTGATCGCCTGGGTCACCGAGAAGTCCAGGGATTCAGGCGTAGTGATCTTCAGCGAAGCGTCGTACTTCTGGTTCGGGTTCGCGCCGATCAGACCGAGTACACCGTAGTTGACCTTGGTGTTGCCTTCGAGCTTGTAGTCGACTTTCGAGTGGTAGGTCATGCCCAGACGCGTAGTGTCGGTGGCTTGAACCAGCACGCCGATGTTGTAGCCCAGTGCGGTGTCGTCACCCTTGATCTTGACCTTGCCATCTGGCGCGGCCTGAGTGATCGACAGGTTGGATTCCAGCGAGCCGTCGATACGGTTGATGGTCGGGCCGAAGCCGATCGACACCACGTCGTTGAACTTGTAGCTCACGGTTGGCTGGAAGGTGATGACTTGTACTTCGGACTTGCTGCCGAAGTAACGGCCGGCAAAGCCGTTTTCGTAATCGGTGATCAGGCCGAACGGCACGTAAACGCCGAGGCCGAATGCCCAATGATCATCGATTGGTTTGACGTAGAAGCCCATAGGTACGGAGGTGAAGGGCACCATGTCGCCTTTGTTGCTGCCGCCGTTAGGGCTGGAGCTGGCGTCGCTGATATCGGTTTTTGCGTCGAGGAATGCAACACCGCCAGTGACTTGTTCGCGCGTGAGGCGCGACATGCCGGCAGGGTTACCATAAACAGTGCTTGCGTCGTCGGCAGAAGAAGATCGCCCGGCGTACCCAGTCCCCATCCCGCTGATGCTGTGTTCGTTGATGGCAAAGCCAGCTGCGAAAATCTGGGTGGATGCCATGGTAACGGCGAGGCTAAGGGTGGTTTTGAGCATTACTTTTTTCATTATTAGAACTCCTGGTGATCACCGGGGCGAAAATTACCAACATTTTCGCTCCGGCGCTATAGTCCGTATGCCTTGAGTTAGAGCGGTTTTGTAGGACAATCCGACCAGATTCGCGACCCGTTACACGATCTTGCGAAACCGGTGGGTCAACAAGCGACCTGATTCATCGGTGAAACACAGGTCTGCCAGGCGTAGGTGAAATCGCGCAGACGACCCTGAGGCTGAAACGTCTGACGCCAGATACGCGCCATTCCGAGCAAATCAGCCGGGTCGGGGAGGGTGGGGTTTTGTTCTTCTACCAGCAGCCAGGCGATGGCGGTGGCGTAACGCAGATTAACGGTTAATTCCAGGTGCGGGCCGCTGAGGAAAGCATGCTGACTGGCGAGGCCGCGAACCAGACTGGCACGCTCAGGATCGAGTGCCAGGTAATCATCCCAAAGGGCTTGATGACGATGCTCGGCAATGCGGTAGAGGCCGTGGCCACGGCGGTCATGCAGGGCAGAACCCAGGGCTGACTGGCTGGCGGCGATGCCCAGCAACAGGGCTTCGGCAGTTGCGCAGTGGCGTCCCAGGTAGATCAACGTAGGACGGATCACATAGCGGCACAGTTCGCTGGCAGCGATACCCATAAATCCCTCGGTTCTTGTTATTAATGGCGAGTCCTGAAGGGGGGCTTGGCAGCAGTGGATCGGTTCAGGCTCGCCGCAAGCGGATCACGCCGCTTGAGTTGAAGTGTAGTGTCATATTCGCGACGTAAAGGCCTGTTTTTAAAATATTTCCGGCTGCGCGGAATATTCGTTATATCCGATGGTGCTTAGCCGCTTACGAGTAAAAGCGAAACATCGGGCAATAAAAAGCCCCGCATTTTGTGCGGGGCTTTTGCTTTTGCAGCCTTTTCGGCTTTCAGGCAACCAGTGCCTGACGGGTACGATCGATCACGGCCTGCAGCGGTTCAGCGCTGGAGTACTGATCGGGGTACAGACGCTCGCTGTGGCGGGCGATACCGTGTTCGTTGACCAGTGTGAAGCTGAAGCAGCCTTTGCGAGCGGCCATGATCAGGCAGTTCATCGGAGCAAAAGCGTTGGTTAGGGTGCGAATGGCATCCTGAGTATGGATTTGAGTAGACATAGTTATTAGGTGTTCCTACAAATGACACGGATAAGAACCGTGCAACGTTAAAACGTTCCAGTGACGACGACCACCATTGGTCGAACGAAGAACCCGACTGGAACAAAGCAGCCAGTTTGAAGCGCTGATAAGTTGGCGCGCTTGGGCTGGCAGGTAGGTACTTAGGAGGGCAGGCAACACATCAAGGGCAAAGGTTCTGGGCCCGGGGTGAAGATCCTGATCAATTTGCAGGTTGGTTCGGTCAGAGTAAGTGGCCTTCGCAACACCCTTTGCATCATTCAAAGGCTGTGTTGTCGCAAGATTTACCTGGAAACCATCGAGGGGTCGCTCCCGCTTTTTTCGGCGATTGGCTTCTTGGTAGAAGGTTGACCGTGGGGATGTGTTCGACCGGAATTGACTTTCAGCTTGGTACTAACGCCGCGGATACTAACGGATCGAAAAGTACAAAGCAAACCCAATGCTGAAAAAGATTGCAGGGCGCTATGGATTCTGCTTGTCGATCCGGCGGATCGCCCCGTATTGGCCCACATTAAGACCGTCGGTCGGTGAAACAATTTTCATCAAACGTCACGCCAGACTGCCTTATCCCCAGGCAATGATGGAAAACGACCCGAAAAAGCGCACGCCTATAACCGGGTAACAAGTACTTGTGCACATTAGTTGCGCGGGCTGTCACAGCACTGTCACATCAATCCTGACCCCGATGGCTGCCTGCATCGAAAGTTTAAGTCAATGAAAAACATCGGTTTTTTTTGTTGGTGAAAAAATCGTCAGTTTGACTGCGAGCCCCATTCCACAAGGGTTTGCGAGGGTTCAGGGGCGGTTGTCCACTGAGTTATCCACAGCTTCTGTGGATTGTCCCGAGCGCTTGCTCTAGCACGGGCGTGCCGGGTTTTTTTCGGACTTTACCTGTAAGAAAAAGAGAGTAGAGTGGCGCGCCTTCCGATCTGTCCCACAGTGCTTTATGAAGTTTCGCTCAGTATCAGACTCTGTTACCTCAGAACCCCCTCGTGTTACCCCGCCCAAGCGATTTTCTGTGCGCGTGGCCGAATGGCTGCTCGACAGCCCGCGCCTGAGCGACAGCCACAACGCCAAACACCTTGCCGGCCGCCTGCTCAAGCAGCCTGCGCGTGAAGGTGTGGTCGCAGCGCAAAGCCGTCTCGGTCAATTGATGTGCCGTGAGTGCGGTAACGCCCGCGACCGCCGCATTGGCCAGGATCTGCTGCGTTCGGCTGCCCGTGCCGGCGACCGGCGTGCGCAGCAGGAACTCGGTCTCATCGAAGACTGAGCTGTCCAAGACCTGACACCTTGGTTAACCTTCAGGCTTTATTGGATGGGCAGGAATCTCTATGGCGATGGACTTGACCAGCGTATTGCTCGGTCTCGCGGCAGCGGGGTTGCCATTGCTGGCGCTGGCCTGGCAACTGCAGCGCCGGGCGAGCAACGGCCAAGCCGACGTGGCCCTGCTCGAAGAGCGGCTGGCCATGGCGCAACTGGCGCAGGACGGCCTCAACGCTCAGCTTGAGGCGAGCCGCGATGAAGTCGCTGATCTGGGCCAGGCCAACGCCGCGAAACAGGCTGAACTGGCGGCCCTGCGCCGTGAAGTCGAGTTACTGCAGATCGAGCGCGACGACGCCCGCGATGCGTCCCACGCCTGGAACATCGAACGTGCCAGCAAAGAAGCCGAACTGCGCCGTCTCGACGCGCAAGCCGCTTCGTTGAACGCCGAGCTGCGTGAACAACAGGAAAGCCATCAGCAACGCCTCAGCGACCTGCAAGGCTCACGTGATGAGCTGCGCGCGCAGTTCGCCGAACTGGCCGGCAAGATCTTTGATGAGCGCGAGCAGCGTTTCGCCGAAACCAGCCAGCAGCGCCTCGGCCAGTTGCTGGATCCGCTGAAAGAACGCATCCAATCCTTCGAAAAACGTGTGGAAGAAAGCTATCAGGCTGAAGCCCGCGAGCGCTTTTCGCTGGCCAAGGAGCTGGAGCGTTTGCAAGCGCTCAACCTGCGTCTGAGCGACGAAGCGACCAACCTGACCCGTGCCCTCAAGGGCCAGAAAACCCAAGGCAATTGGGGCGAGCTGATTCTCGAACGCGTGCTCGAACACGCCGGTCTGGAGAAGGGCCGCGAGTATCAGACACAGGTGAATTTGAAAGGCCCGGACGGCGAGCGTTTCCAGCCCGACGTGGTGATTTATCTGCCGGGCGACAAGCAGGTGGTGGTCGACTCGAAAGTCAGTCTGACCGCGTATCAGCAATACGTCGCCGCCGAAGACGACACCCTCGGCCAGATTGCGATCAAGCAGCACGTACTGTCCCTGCGCAATCACGTCAAAGGCTTGGCCGGCAAGGATTACAAGCGTCTGGAAGGCCTGCACAGCCTTGATTTTGTTTTGCTGTTCGTGCCGATCGAAGCAGCGTTCTCGGCGGCGTTGCAGGCTGAGCCGTCGCTGTTTCAAGAGGCGTTCGACCGCAACATCGTGATTGTCAGCCCGACCACATTGCTGGCGACGCTGAGGGTCATCGACAGCCTGTGGAAACAGGAGCGCCAGAGCCAGAACGCCCGGGAAATCGCCGAGCGCGCCGGATGGCTGTACGACAAGTTCGTGCTGTTTATTCAGGATCTGGACGAGGTCGGCAATCGTCTGCAACAACTAGATAAGGCCTACAGCTCAGCGCGCAACAAGCTGACAGAAGGGCGCGGCAATCTGGTCAGCCGCAGTGAGCAGCTCAAACTGCTCGGGGCGCGAGCGAGCAAGAGCTTGCCGGCGGATCTGCTGGAGCGGGCGATGACCGATGTTGATGGCTTGGTCGAATTACCGGAATAACCGCAAAAGCTTCGCGAGCAAGCCCGCTCCCACATTGGAATGCATTTCAAACTGTGGGAGCGGGCTTGCTCGCGAAGGCGTCAGTGAAGTCATCACCTACAACGGCACATACCGACTCAACAACGCCCGCAACGCCGCCGGTTTCACCGGTTTCGCCAGATAATCCAGCCCCGCCGCATGCACCTGCGCCACCGTCTCCGGCCGCCCATCCGCACTGATCACCACCCCCGGCACCGGCTCGCCCAGCGTTGTGCGCAACCACGCCATCAACTCAGTCCCGGTGTCGCCGTGATCGAGGTGGTAATCCACCAATGCCAGTTGCGGCCGCACGCCATCCTTAAGCAACGCCGCACATTCCTCGCGATTGCGCGCCGTCCACACCTGACAACCCCAGCGGCTGAGCAAACTGTTCATGCCAATCAAAATGCTGTCTTCATTGTCGATACACAGCACCTGCGCGCCGCCCAGCAACTTGCCGTTCAACTCGACGGCGGCGCTGGCCGGCACGGTTTGCGTTGGGGCCAATGGCACGCTGACGCTGAACACACTGCCGCGCCCCGGCCACGAACGCACGCGCAACGTATGGCCGAGCACGCGGCACAAGCCATCGGCAATCGCCAAGCCAAGCCCCAAGCCTTTTTCGGCGCGGGTCTGATGGCTGTCGAGGCGTTTGAATTCTTCGAAAATCACCTGCAGCTTGTCCTCCGGAATCCCCGGCCCGCGATCCCACACTTCCAGCGACAATTCTCCCCCGCGCCGACGCACGCCCAGCAGCACCGGGCCCTTGGCGTAGCGAAATGCATTGGTGAGGAAGTTCTGCAAAATCCGCCGCAGCAATTTGCTGTCGCTGTCGATGCGCAGATGACTGCCACGCACGCGGAAGGTCAGGCCCTGTTCTTGCGCCAGTGCCTTGAATTCGGCGCCGAGAATATCGAACAGCTCATTGAGCGCAAACGGCTTGCGATCCGGGTTGATCTTGCCGTTTTCCAGGCGCGAGATATCCAGCAAATCACTGATCAAGTCTTCGGCTGAACGCAGCGAACTGTCGAGGTGCTGCACCAGTTTCTGCGCCTCGCTGCTCAAACCATCGTCCTGGTGGGAGAGGGCGGCGGAGAATAGGCGGGCGGCGTTCAACGGTTGCATCAAGTCATGGCTGACCGCCGCGAGGAAGCGGGTTTTCGACTGGTTCGCTGCCTCGGCGGTGCCCTTGGCTTCGGTCAGCGCGACGTTGAGTTGCGACAGTTCCTGCGTGCGCTCGCTGACCCGTTGCTCCAGCCCCTCGTTGGCCTCGGTCAGCGCCTGCTCGGCCTCGCGAAACGCAGTAATGTCGGTGAAACTCATGACGAAACCGCCGCCCGGCATCGGGTTGCCGATCAGTTCGATCACCCGACCGTTGGGGAACAGCCGCTCGGAGGTGTGTGCACGGCCCTGACGCATCCAGTGCAAACGGCGGGCAACGTGTACTTCGGCTTCGCCGGGGCCGCACAAGCCGCGCTCGGCGTTGTAGCGAATGATGTCGGCAATCGGCCGGCCAACGCTGATCAAACCGTCCGGGTAGTTGAACAGCTCCAGATAGCGTCGATTCCACGCCACCAGTTTCAGCGACTGGTCGACCACGCTGATGCCTTGGGTGATGTTCTCGATCGCGCCTTGCAGCAGGGCGCGGTTGAACTGCAACACTTCCGACGCTTCGTCGGCGATCCGGACTACGTCCTCCAACTGCATTTCCCGACCTTCGATGGCGGCTTTTACCACGGCGCGCGTCGAAGAAGCGCCAAGCACACCGGCCAACAAGCGCTCGGTGTGGGCGATCCATTCGCCATCGGCGTTCTGGTTCGGATTGAAGCCTTTGCCCTGACGGTAGGCGAAACGGATAAAGCTCTGCCGCGCGCGTTCTTCACCGACAAACCGCGCCGCCAGTTGCAACAGATCGTCGATCTGCACCGCCAGCATTGAGCGCGCACTTGGCCGTGCGCTGATCTCCTGACCGATAAAACGCCCGGCTTGCCAGTGTTCCGATACGCGCGTGCGCGACAGCACCGAGACCCACGCGAACAGGGTGAAGTTACCGGCCAGCGACAGCACCACGCCTTGTGTCAGTGGGGTGATCGGCAAGTTCAGTGGATTGCTGTGCAGCCACGCCAGTCCCGGAAAACTGCTCAAGGACAAGCCCAGGCTGTGCGCGGCAATCGGCAGAATCAGCGTGTAAAACCACAGGAAAGTACCGGCAGCGAGACCGGCAAAAACCCCGCGCCGGTTGGCCTGTTTCCAGTACAGCGCGCCGAGCATGGCCGGGGCTAATTGGGTGACAGCGGCGAAGGCAATCTGGCCGATGGTCGCCAGGCTCGCGGTCGAGCCGAGCAGGCGATAGCTGACATACGCCAGCAACAGAATCACCACGATGCTGACGCGGCGCACCGAGAGCATCCACTGGCGGAACACTTCGAACGGACGCTCGGCATTATTTCGGCGCAGCAACCACGGCAACAGCATGTCGTTGGAAACCATGGTCGACAACGCTACGCTGGCGACAATCACCATGCCGGTTGCCGCCGAAGCACCACCGATAAACGCCAGCAGCGCCAGCGCCGGATGGGCTTGAGCGAGCGGCAAACTGATCACAAAGGAGTCGGGGAGTACGTCGCTCGGTAACAACATCTGACCGGCGAGGGCGATCGGGACTACAAACAGCGCGGCCAGTGCGAGGTAGGCCGGGAACACCCATTTGGCCAGACGCAGATCTTGCGGGTCGATGTTCTCGACTACGGTGACGTGAAACTGCCGGGGCAGGCAAATGATCGCCATCATCGCCACGCCGGTCTGCACCACCATCGATGGCCAGTTAATGGTTTCTTTCCAGTACTCCTCGAGGCGCGGGGCGAGCATTGCCTGGTTGAACAGGTCGTCGAAACCGTCGTACAGACCAAAAGTGACGAAGGCGCCGACCGCGAGAAAAGCAAACAGCTTGACCAGCGATTCAAAGGCAATCGCCAGCACCATGCCGCGGTGGTGCTCGGTGGCGTCGAGGTTGCGCGTACCGAAGACGATGGTGAACAGCGCCAGCACCAGCGATACGATCAGCGCCGTGTCCTGCGCGCGGGTGCCCATGGCGTCGGCACCGGCGCCGATCAACAGGTTCACGCCGAGGACGATGCCTTTGAGTTGCAGGGCGATGTAGGGGAGGACGCCGACCAGGCAGATCAGCGCGACGACCACCGCCAGCGATTGCGATTTGCCGTAGCGCGCGGCGATGAAGTCAGCGATGGAGGTGATGTTCTCCTGTTTGCTGATCATCACCATTTTCTGCAGCACCCATGGCGCGCCGAGCAGCAGCAGGATCGGCCCGAGGTAAATCGGCAGGAACGACCACAATTGTTCGGCAGCCTGACCGACCGCGCCGAAGAATGTCCAGCTGGTGCAATAAACCGCCAGCGACAGGCTGTACACCCAGGCACGCATCCGCGGCGGCAAAGGGGCGCTGCGACGGTCGCCGTAGAAGGCGATAGCGAACATGATGGCCATATAGGCGAGGGCGACGGCGGCGATCAGCCCGGTGGACAACGACATGCAACACTCCCGACAGAAGACTCCCCGGCAACCCTGTCCGGGCCAACAGTCTCGCATGAGTGCGGCGGTTAGTCAGTGTCGACCAAGGTCGTGGCGTGGCGGGGTGTCGCAGGGGTGGAACCCGTCAGTATTAGCGGTGACCGGGCGGGCCTCTTCGCGAGCAAGCCCGCTCCCACAAAGGGAACGCATTCCAAATGTGGGAGCGGGCTTGCTCGCGAAGGCGTCAGTCCAGACGCAGCGCAATATCGATCAGATAATGCAGCTCATCCACTTCAAGCGCCGCCGCCGAAAACAGTATCCGGAACACCACCGGCGCCACCACCAGGTTGATCAATCGATCAACACTCGGCGCGATCTCATTGGGATGTCGATCAATGATCGTCTGCAATTGCGCGCCAATAATCGTCACGCAATACCCCGGCGTCGCGCTCGCCTGCACGTCGCGCATCATGTTGCGGCCGGGCTCGGAGCTCATCTCGTCGAGATACTGCTCGGCCCACGCACGAATATCGCTGCGCAAACTGCCCGTTGCTGCCGGCTCGCTGTCCGGACGCATGCGGGCGAGGGCGACGTCTGCGAGCAACGCCGCCAGATCCCCCCAGCGACGATAAATTGTCGACGGCGTCACCCCCGCGCGTGCGGCGATTTGCGGCACGGTCACGGTCGAGCGCTCCTGCTCTTGCAGGAGCGCGTGGACTGCCGAATGAATCGACTCTTGCACCCGGGCACTGCGGCCGCCGGGGCGTAAACCTTCTTTAATAGCCATGCGGCAGACCTTAACACAAAGAATTTGCTTTAAGCGCGAGGCGGTAGCACACTCCGCAAAAGCAAAAAATTAGCTTTTGCGGAGTGTGCCCATGACCAGCCCCTTGAATAACGTCGTTTCAAACCGCTCCAGCCTGTGGTTTCTGGCGATCACCTTACTCAGTTTTCTCGCCGCTTCCACCGCGCCGACGCCGTTGTATCACCTGTATCAGGATCAACTGCATTTCTCGGCGGTGGTGCTGACGCTGATCTTCGGCGTCTATGCGCTCAGTCTGTTGGCGGCGCTATTAACAGTGGGCTCGCTGTCCGACCATGTGGGACGCAAACCGGTGATCTTCACCGCCGTGCTGCTCAATGCCTTGGCGATGCTGCTGTTTATCTATGCCGACAGCGTCACGTGGCTGATCAGCGCGCGCGTCCTGCAAGGTTTCGCCACCGGCATGGCCACTGCTGTGTTGAGCGCGACGTTGCTCGATACCGATCGCCAGCAAGGGCCGTTGATCAACAGCGTCGCGCCGTTGTTGGGAATGGCGCTGGGCGGTTTGGGTTGTGGATTGCTCGCTGAATTCGCTCCGGCGCCGTTGCAGTTGACCTATTGGTTGCTGCTCGGATTGTTTGTATTGCAGGGGATTTATGTCTGGCGCCTGCCGGAAAGCGTCTCGCCGCAAGCCGGGGCCTGGGCGTCATTAAAGCCGACGCTGCACGTGCCGGCTCAGGCCCGTTCAACATTGTGGCGAGTGCTGCCGCTGAACACCGCGACATGGGCGCTTGGTGGTTTTTACGCCTCGCTGGCTCCGTCATTGGTGCGCACGGCCACCGGTTCAACGTCCAACCTGATCGGCGGCTCGACCGTGGCGGCGTTGACTCTGACCGGTGCGTTGATGATTTTCACCTTGCGCAATCGCAGCGCCAAACAAGCCTTGCGGCTGGGCGCGAGTTTGCTGCCGATCGGTCTGGTGCTGATCTTGCTCGGCGTGCACAGCGCGAGTCTTTCCCTGTTCTTCCTCGGCACGCTGGTCGCCGGTTGTGGGTTTGGCTCGGGCTTCCTTGGCGCAGTGCGCAGCTTGGTTCCGCTGGCATTGCCGCATGAGCGCGCGGGATTGATGTCGGCGTATTACGTGCTCAGCTATCTCGCGTTCTGCCTGCCGGCATTGTTGGCCGGTTATCTGGCTCGCACCTATGGCTTGCTGGCAACCACTGATGGCTACGGCGCGGTACTGATCGTGTTGGCAGTGGGCGCGTTATTGCTCAGCCTGCGCGCCAAAGCGGTCAAGGTGTGCAGCGCTCCCTGAGTTTCGGTTAGCCTTGCTTGGCCATTCTTCTCACGGATCGATTCATGAAGATTATCCGCAGCAAAACCTTTACCGCCGACCGCGCCTGGGGCGCGCTGGACATCGCCAATATGAACGGCATCACCACGCGCCTGCACTGGACGGATCAGCCGTACAAATGGCACGTCAACGATGGCGAAGAAGTGTTCGTGGTGCTCGATGGCCAGGTGCAGATGCACTACCGCGAAAACGGCGAGGAAAAACAGGTGCAGCTCGACATCGGCGACATCTTTTACGCCTCGGTCGGCACCGAGCATGTCGCGCATCCACAGGGCGCTGCGCGGATCCTGGTGATTGAAAGCGAAGGCAGCGTCTGACTGCTTATTGGCAAAACAGATAACAGTTAGAGATATTACCCGTTATATAGATATTCGATTCGGATCTACCATGAATTCCACCTCACTTGAGGACAGGAGTTCATGATGATTTGCCCCAACAGCGCCAAACCCGGTATCAAGCCATTCAGCCAACTTCAGCATCCGCGTGAAGTGATCCGCCAATTCACACCGAACTGGTTCGCCGCGACCATGGGTACCGGTGTGCTGGCATTGGCGTTGGCGCAACTGCCGGTGGCGATTCCCGGTTTGCACGCCGTGGCCGAAGGGCTGTGGTTGTTCAACATTCTGTTGTTCACGTTGTTTACCCTGGCTTATGCCGCTCGCTGGATTCTGTTCTTCGATGAAGCGCGGCGGATTTTCGGGCATTCCACGGTATCGATGTTCTTCGGCACCATCCCAATGGGCCTGGCGACGATCATCAACGGCTTTTTGGTGTTCGGCCTGCCGCGCTGGGGCGACGGGGTGATTCATCTCGCCGAAGTGCTGTGGTGGATCGACGTGGCAATGTCGCTGGCCTGCGGCGTGTTGATTCCGTACATGATGTTTACCCGTCAGGAACACAGCATTGATCAGATGACCGCCGTTTGGTTGTTGCCCGTGGTCGCGGCAGAAGTGGCGGCGGCCAGCGGCGGCTTGCTGGCTCCGCATCTGACCGATGCCCACTCGCAACTGGTGGTGCTGACGACAAGCTACGTGCTTTGGGCATTTTCCCTACCGGTGGCGTTCAGCATTCTGACAATCCTTCTGCTGCGCATGGCCCTGCACAAACTGCCTCACGAAAACATGGCCGCTTCGAGCTGGCTGGCCCTTGGCCCGATCGGCACCGGTGCGCTGGGCATGTTGCTGTTGGGCGCTGATGCACCGGCGATCTTCGCTGCCAACGGTCTGCCGGGCATCGGCGAAATCGCATCGGGCATTGGCCTGGTCGCCGGCATCACGCTGTGGGGCTTCGGGTTGTGGTGGATGTTGATGGCGCTGCTGATCACCGTGCGTTATCTGCGTGACGGCATCCCGTTCAATCTTGGCTGGTGGGGCTTCACCTTCCCGTTGGGCGTTTATTCGCTGGCAACGTTGAAGTTGGCGAGCACCTTGAATCTCGGCTTTTTCAGCGTAATTGGTTGTGTGTTGGTGACGTTGCTCGCGATCATGTGGCTGATCGTCGGTAAACGCACCGTGCAAGGCGCGTGGCGTGGCGAGCTGTTTGTTTCACCGTGCATCGCCGGTTTGAAGAAATAACCTGAAATATTTAGCTAAGGTGTGGCCTGGATTGCGGTTTGTGAATCCAATAGACAGTATCCAGACCACCCCCCAGCAAAATCAGGGAAACACGGAAGATGAGTCACTCCTCACAGTTCAACCTGCTGCGCACGCGACGGTTTTTACCGTTCTTCATCACGCAATCGCTCGGCGCGTTTAACGACAACGTGTTTAAGCAGTCGTTGATTCTCGCCATTCTCTATCGGTTGACCATCGAAGGTGACCGCTCGATTTGGGTCAACCTCTGTGCGCTGCTGTTTATTCTGCCGTTCTTCCTGTTCTCGGCGCTGGCCGGGCAGTTTGGCGAAAAGTTCGCCAAGGACGCGTTGATCCGTCTGATCAAACTGGCGGAAATCGCCATCATGGCGGTGGGATCCGTCGGATTTTTGTTCGATCATCTGTCGATGATGCTGGTGGCGTTGTTCGCCATGGGCACGCACTCGGCGTTATTCGGGCCGGTGAAATATTCGATCCTGCCGCAGGCATTGCGCGAGGATGAACTGGTCGGCGGCAATGGTCTGGTGGAGATGGGCACGTTTCTGGCGATTCTGGCCGGCACCATCGGCGCCGGGGTCATCATGTCTTCGACGCACTACGCGCCACTGGTGTCCGGCGCCATCGTCGGCATTGCCGTGCTGGGTTATCTCGCCAGCCGCAGCATTCCGCGGGCGGCGGCGTCCTCGCCGGAAATGCGCCTGAACTGGAATATCTTCAGCCAATCGTGGGCGACGCTGAAACTCGGCTTGGGCCAGACCCCAGCGGTGTCGCGTTCGATCGTAGGCAATTCGTGGTTCTGGTTTGTCGGGGCGATTTATCTGACGCAGATTCCGGCGTATGCCAAGGAATGGATGCACGGCGATGAAACCGTGGTCACCTTGATTCTCACGGTGTTCTCGGTGGGGATCGCCCTCGGTTCAATGCTCTGCGAGAAGCTTTCCGGGCGTAAAGTCGAGATCGGTCTGGTGCCGTTCGGCTCGTTTGGTCTGACCGTGTTCGGGCTGCTGCTGTGGTGGCATTCCGGCGGGATTCCGGACAGCGTCACTGGCCATAGCTGGGTTGAAGTGCTGGGCTTTGTGCACACGTGGGCGGTGTTGATCGACATTCTCGGTCTGGGCATTTTCGGCGGCTTCTATATCGTGCCGCTGTACGCATTGATCCAGTCGCGCACCGCCGAGAACGAGCGCGCGCGGGTGATCGCGGCGAACAACATTCTCAACGCACTGTTTATGGTGGTCTCGGCCATCGTTTCGATCGTGTTGTTGAGCGTGGTCAAACTGTCGATTCCGCAGCTGTTTCTGGTGGTGTCGCTGCTGAATATCGGCGTTAACGCCTACATCTTCAAAATCGTCCCCGAGTTCAGTATGCGTTTCATGATCTGGCTGCTCAGCCATTCCATGTACCGCGTCGAACATCGCAACCTTGAGGCGATTCCTGATGAAGGTGCAGCGTTACTGGTGTGCAACCACGTATCGTTCGTCGATGCCTTGCTGATTGGCGGCGCCGTGCGTAGGCCGATTCGCTTTGTCATGTACTACAAAATCTACAACCTGCCGGTGCTGAACTTTATCTTTCGCACGGCGGGGGCCATTCCTATCGCTGGGCGGCAGGAAGATATCCAGATCTACGAAAAGGCCTTCACGCGGATTGCGCAATATCTGAAGGAAGGCGAATTGGTGTGCATCTTCCCGGAAGGCAAATTGACCGCTGATGGCGAGATGAATGAATTCAGGGGCGGGCTGACGCGGATTCTCGAAGAGACGCCGGTACCGGTGATTCCGCTGGCGTTGCAGGGGTTGTGGGGGAGCTTCTTCAGTCGCGATCCGAACAAGGGGTTTTTTCACCGGTTGTGGTCGCGGGTGACATTGGTGGCGGGGGCGGCGGTAACTGTGGAAGCGGCGGAGCCGGCGAAGTTGCAGGTGTTGGTGGGGGAGTTGCGTGGGGCGGTTAGATAATTAGTGATTTTTAGGGCCTCTTCGCGAGCAAGCCCGCTCCCACAGTTGACCGTATTCCCATGATGGAACGCGGTCGAATGTGGGAGCGGGCTTGCTCGCGAAAGCGGTAGAGGCCTAAGCGCTGACCTTAAGCCCAATCAGCCCGGTGATGATCAACGCCACACTCGCCAGCCGAATCAACGCCATCGATTCGCCAAACAAAATGATCCCGGCAATCACCGTGCCCACGGCACCGACCCCAGTCCAGATCGCATACGCCGTGCCCAACGGCAATTCCTTCATCGCAAGGCCGAGCAGGCCAAGGCTGATGGCCATGGCCGCAACGGTCAGCGCAGTAGGGAGTGGACGGCTGAAGCCATCGGTGTATTTCAGGCCAACGGCCCAGCCGACTTCGAACAGGCCGGCGAAAAACAGAATGATCCAGGACATGAGAGACCTCCATCGATTGACGGGGTCGTCCCCAGATTAATGACTCGATCGAGCCGCGAGGTCGTCCTCGCGTTGCGCGATAGTTTGACCAGCATTAACCCGGGGATCAAGTTTCAGCTCAGTCGGCAGCCTGTTGCGCCAGCGCCTCGCGATCTTCCTTTTCGCTCATGCGGCGGAAGTAGGTCGACAGCAGCGCACCGGAAATATTGTGCCAGACACTGAACAACGCGCTCGGCACTGCCGCCAGTGGCGAGAAGTGCGCACTGGCCAACGCAGCGCCCAATCCCGAGTTCTGCATGCCGACTTCCAGCGCCAGCGATTTGCGCTGAGCCAACGGCAGCTTGAACAGGCGACCGGTGAAGTAACCCAGCAGATAACCGAAGCTGTTGTGCAGCATCACCACGGCCATGATCAGCAGACCGGATTCGGCAATTTTTGCCTGGCTGGCGGCGACCACGGCAGTGACGATAATCACGATGCTGACCACCGACACCAGTGGCAACACATCCACCGCATGACGAACCCGGTCACCGAGCACGCGCTGGGCAACCACGCCGAGGATGATCGGCAACAGCACCACTTGCAGGATCGACCAGAACAGCTCCATGAACGACACTGGTAACCACGCCGACGCCAGCAGCCAGATTAGCGCCGGGGTCAGCAGCGGAGCGAGGAGGGTGGTAACGGCGGCGATGGCTACCGACAACGCCAGATCACCGCGGGCCAGCCAGGTCATCACGTTGGACGAGGTGCCGCTCGGGCAGCAGCCAACCAGAATCACCCCGACGGCGATTTCCGGCGGCAGGTGAAACACCTGGCAAAGCAACCACGCCACACCGGGCATGATCACGAAATGTGCAACCACGCCCAGCGCCACGCGCCACGGATGGCGGGCAACGGCAGCGAAGTCGTCGAGTTTGAGGGTCAGGCCCATGCCGAACATCACCAGCCCGAGCAACGGCACGATCGCGCTTTTCAGGCCGAGGAACCATGCCGGTTGCAGGAACGCGATGACCGCGAAAATCAGAACCCAGTAAGCGAAGGTATTGCCGACAAAGCGGCTGAGTGCAGCCAGTGCGCGCATGGCTTGTTCCTTATTATGTGAAAGCGTTAGGAAGCTAAGCATACTTCGCCAGCAAAAAGATCGCAGCCTCCGGCAGCTCCTACAGAAAAACACGTCCCCTGTAGGAGCTGCCGAAGGCTGCGATCTTTTAAATGTTCACACAAAAAACGGATCAGATCCCCTGCGGAGTCTCTTCACCACCCAGCGCTTCAACCAGCGCCGGCAGGAAGTCGCCGAAGGTCAGCATCATCAGGGTGAAGCTGGCATCCAATTGACCCAGTGCCTCATCGCCACCGTCCTGTTCCGCCTGATCCTGCAACAGGTCTTCGAACTTCAGACGTTTAACAGTCATCTTGTCGTCAAGCATGAACGACAACTTGTCCTGCCACGCCAGCGACAGCTGCGTGACGACTTTGCCGGTGCTCAGGTGCAGCTGGATTTCTTCGCTGGTCAGATCCTGACGCTTGCAACGAACGATGCCGCCGTCTTCGTGGGTGTCGCGCAGTTCGCACTCGTCCAGCACATAGAAGTCGTCGGCAGCTTTCTGCGTGGTGACCCATTCGGTCATGGTCGCGGTCGGCGACATTTTCACGGTCAGCGGACGGACGGGCAGGGTGCCGATCACTTCACGCAGGGTCGACAGCAAGTCTTCAGCGCGTTTCGGGCTGGCCGAGTTGACCAAAATCAGACCCTGTTTCGGCGCAATGGCGGCGAAGGTAGACGAGCGACGGATAAAGGCGCGCGGCAGGAAGGCCTGGATGATTTCATCCTTGATCTGATCGCGTTCCTTCTTATAGACCTTGCGCATCTGCTCGGCTTCGATCTCTTCGACCTTTTCCTTAACCGCGTCGCGCACGACGCTGCCCGGCAGAATGCGTTCTTCTTTACGCGCGGAAATCAGCAGGAAGTCACCGCTGACGTGTACCAATGGAGCATCTTCGCCTTTACCGAACGGCGCGACGAAACCGTAGGTGGTCAACTCCTGGCTTGCACATGGACGCGCCAGTTTGGTGGCCAGTGCAGTTTCCAGCGCCTCGGCATCGACAGGCAGGTCTTGGGTCAGGCGATAGATAAGCAGGTTCTTGAACCACATGGGGTGAGTCTCTCCTTTATACAAAGGGGGGCATTATTGTCCTCGCCGTCTCATAGGCCAACCCTTCTGTAAGCCTTTGGAAGGCCTGAGAAAATTATTTAAAAAAGTGCTTGCCAGAGGTTGGGTCGCTCCGTAGAATGCGCGCCACACCGAAGCGAAGGGTGATTAGCTCAGCTGGGAGAGCGTCTGCCTTACAAGCAGAATGTCGGCGGTTCGATCCCGTCATCACCCACCATTCGTTTCAAGTGTTTAGCGCAGCGGTAGTTCAGTCGGTTAGAATACCGGCCTGTCACGCCGGGGGTCGCGGGTTCGAGTCCCGTCCGCTGCGCCATATTCGGTAACCTGGACCACTGAACGCCAGGTCACCACGGAAGAACCCGCCCAAGCGGGTTTTTTTCTGCCTCAAAGTTTGTACAGTTGTACCCGCGGGATGTGTCGTTTTACCGGTTTTCGGATTTATTTGAGAAAAACTTCAATTAAATCAACACTTTACGAAAACTTGTGGCATAATGCGTCCCGTAACGAAGCGAAGGGTGATTAGCTCAGCTGGGAGAGCGTCTGCCTTACAAGCAGAATGTCGGCGGTTCGATCCCGTCATCACCCACCATTCGTTTCAAGCGTTTCGCGCAGCGGTAGTTCAGTCGGTTAGAATACCGGCCTGTCACGCCGGGGGTCGCGGGTTCGAGTCCCGTCCGCTGCGCCATATTCGGAATCTGGAACACTGAACGCCAGAGTCCACAGAAAGCCCGCCTAGTGCGGGTTTTTTGCTGTCTGGGGTTTATGAAATCTCAGATTTGATGCTGACCTGTGGCGAGGGGATTTATCCCCGTTGGCTTGCGCAGCGGGCCCAGGTTTTAAAAGCGGGGGCCGCTTCGCAGCCCAACGGGGATAAATCCCCTCGCCACAGGTTATGTGCATATTTTTTTAATGCGCGGCATTCTGGCTGTGGCGATAGTCGCTCACCGCTTCATACACCGCTTTACGCAACCGATTGATCCCGCCAATCGGCCGATGCGCCTCGATACCAAACCACGGATTGAACGACAGGTTGTCGCACGCCAGATTCAGCGCTGGCGTATCGAAGTCCTGCGCCGGCAAGGTAAACCGCGCCACCGTCTCAAACGGCGAGTCCTGCTCACGCCATTCAATGCTGGTGTCTTCGATCGGCATGTACTTGTTGGCATCCTGACGCTGAATCTGCAGGACAAAACACGCTGGCACCCGATCCGTCGATAACTGCTGACTCAAAGCACTGCGCAGAAAGTTCGGCAGATCGTGATTCTGTTGAGGCAACGTGTACGCCGGGCAACTGTCCGGATCCGGCATCACCCGAAATTTCGCATTGGCCTCACCGAATTTGTACGGCGAGACTGAAAAATAAGTCGTCTGCGTCGGGCTGTCCGGCGGCGGTGCCAGCGTGGCCAGAGCAATAAACAGATGACGGATCTGCCAGGTGCGCGGATCCCACCCCGGAAAAAACGCCATGATCTTCTTGCCGTCAGCCTGCGCCGCGACATTCTGACGGTACTCAGCGACATCGCTGACAAAGAAGTTCGCATGACTGAACATCACGAAATCCTGTTCGCCCTGCGCCGGTCGCTCGCCAAGCAAGGGTTTACCCGACACATCGAACAACTTGATCGCCATACCTCGTGCATCGCGCAGGCTGTCGAATTGCGGATAAGCGTTGCCATTCGACAGACGAATCATCGCCTGCCAGGTTTTCCCCGGCTCACTGAACACGCCTTGGCGCAATTGTTGCGCCAATTCCGGCAATACTTTGACTTCTGCCTTCACGCAACCATGCGCTTTGGCATGGGCGTCGCGCAGATAACGCGTGGGCTCGCGGTGTTGATCGACGATGCGCACGGCGGTCTGGATCACGTCCTGCGTCATCGTCGCTTCGCCGGGCGGAATCTGCTCCAGCGCCGACACCGGGCCGCGGTGCTGCCAGGCAAACCACGCCGTCGCGATCGCCCAGCCGAGCAAGCCAATCACCATCAGGATTAACACTGTTTTGCCAAGCAAGCGCCCCAGCCACAACCAGATTCGTGCGAGCAACGGCAGTTCTTTCTTGAATGTCGGCATCGTCATGGCAATTGCGCCTCCAGTGGGCCGCCCAGCACTTTCAGGTATTCGAGCAAGGCCCAGCGTTCTTCAGGCTGCAACAGTCGGCCAATCACACCATTGCCACGTTCGCCGGCGCGGAATTCATGACCGCTGTTATGGTTGCCGCTGATGCGCGTATCGAACAGGAAACCATTGGTGAACGCGTCGGTGCGATAGCCCAGATGGCGAGGATCGTATTCGAAGGTGCCTTTATAGAAGGTGGTCGCGCGCTCATCCTGCGGCGAGAGCAATTGATAAACGCTTGGCACCGAGCCGTTGTGCAGGAAGGGTGGGGTCGCCCAGACGCCAGCCAATGGCCGCGCCTTGTAAGCGACTTTTTCGCGCACACCGATCGGCAGGCCGAAACCGTCCAGTCGAGGTTTTTCTTCCGGAGTGACGTTGGCTTCGCGGTAGGCGCGGTTTTCGACGAAAGCGGTGACGTATGCGAGGCCCTTGGCGACTGACAGCTGGCTCAGATCCAGCGGTTCGGTGGGCGTCGGGTGCAACTTGACGTCCATTTTCTCAAGTTCTTTCAAATCCCATTGCAGCGCTGTCAGGTCGAAGCGGTGGGTGGCGATGTTGGTGGCGGCGTTCGGGTCAGTACCGATCACATCGAGCGGCAGCATGTGCAAATGCTGCACCCAGCGCTCGCCTTCCTGAGTGACGCGCGGCACATGGCAGCCGGCGCAGTTTTCCGCAAATAGCGCGCGGCCCTTGGCGGCCAAGGGTTTATCGACGGCGTCGAGTACGTCTTCCGGCCAGGCCGGTGGTTGCAGTTTTTGCAGGGTTTCTTCGATCGTGTGCAGATCGCGCACGCGAACGCTCGAGGCGTAGCGCTCTTCGCCTTGCAGCGGTTGGCCGTTGGCGTCGAAGAAATTCAGCGTGGCGCCAACGCCCAGTGCTTCGCCGATATTGCGCGCCATCGGCTGCTGTGCCGAGCCGTTCCACTGCACCCAATCGAACCTCCACATGTCCCACAACTGCGGGTAATCCACCGGCGCATTGGCCACGCGATAGTTGGCGGGGGAAATCGCATCACCGAAGGTCGCGTTGGCGATCCGACCGAATGCATCGGCGCGCCCCGGGCCTTCTTCGGTGGGGTAGAGGCCGCGATGGGTGTCATTCCAGGCGACTTTCAGGAACGTATCCAGCGAGGTTTTGAAGTCTTTGCGCAGTTGCTCGTGGCGCACGTCGTATTTATCGCCGAGCACGCTTCGGGCGAAGCGTTCGAATTTCCACGGGTTGTAGTAAGTCGCCGTCAGACTCGCGACCAATGCCTGTCCGAAACTGCCACCGCGCAATGTAGGAACACTGGAAGGCAACACGTGCTGCGCGGTGCCGCCGTCGATGCGCACAGCCTGACCTTTGAAACGCAATTCGCCGGTGTGGCAAGCGGCACAAGTTATGTCGAGATATTGCTCGGAAGTAGCGGGGTTTTGATGCCGGGCGAAACCCACGGGCAGGTTGCCGGGGTTGGTCGGTGTGGCTTGCTGTTTTGGATCGACCAGAAAACCGAAGCGCGCGAGGTACTCAGGGGAGGCGAAACGCTGCTCGGAAAAGGGTAGCTCCAGCGCTTGAAACCACTCATAGCGCAGGCCTTTGACCTGTGTGCCCTGAGGCGTGAAGTAATAGGTTTGCCGCTGTTCTTCCGACCATTGATTCAGGTAATGCACCTGCTCGGCCGGGGTGTAGAACGGTAATTTCGGGTTGGCGACGTAATACACAACCACGGCGAGGACGAGGCCGAGCAGCACGACGATCAGGGTCAAAACACGGAATAAGCGGCGCAAGTTAAACATCCTTGTCGAATTATTGCGCTGTTATGCCTGAGGCTATGAGGGTGGGCAAGTGGCCATTACGCCAACTGTTGTGAGAAGTGGCATCAATCGTTGTAGGGCGTAGATGACAGAAGCTTCATCGTGCCTTTAGCCGAATGCGTTTCAATACCTGAACTTATCGCCGCTTTACTGCTCTCATGCCGGTAGCCATTGGTCGTGGCGGCCTGATAAGCTCGCGGCTTTACTCGATTGCCCTTTCGGCGCATGAACAAGGAAATAGCATGAAACAGCATCGGTTGGCGGCGGCGGTAGCCCTGGTTAGCCTGGTACTTGCGGGTTGTGATTCGCAAACCAGCGTAGAGCTGAAAACCCCGGCGCAAAAAGCTTCCTACGGTATCGGCCTGAACATGGGCAAGAGCCTGGCTCAGGAAGGCATGGATGATCTGGACTCCAAAGCAGTAGCCCAGGGCATCGAAGATGCCGTCGGCAAGAAAGAACAGAAGCTGAAAGACGAAGAACTGGTTGAAGCTTTCGCCGCGCTGCAAAAGCGTGCCGAAGAGCGTATGGCCAAGATGAGCGAAGAGTCGGCAACCGCTGGCAAGAAATTCCTCGAAGAAAACGGCAAGAAAGCAGGCGTAACGACTACTGCTTCCGGCCTGCAATACGAAGTCATCAAAAAGGCCGACGGCCCACAGCCTAAGCCGACCGACGTAGTGACCGTTCACTACACCGGCAAGCTGACCAACGGCACCGTATTCGACAGCTCCGTCGAGCGCGGCAGCCCGATCGATCTGCCAGTAAGCGGCGTGATCCCGGGTTGGGTTGAAGGTCTGCAACTGATGCACGTTGGCGAGAAGTACAAACTGTACATCCCTAGCGATCTGGCTTACGGCGCGCAATCGCCAAGCCCGGCAATCCCGGCCAACTCGGTTCTGGTTTTCGACCTGGAACTGCTGGCCATCAAGGATCCAGCCAAAGAAGACGCTGCTGCTGCCAAGTAAGCAGCTTCGGCTTCAACAACAACGCCTCGCTTAAGCGGGGCGTTGTTGCATCTGCAGGTTGGCGGGCGTAAACAGAGCGAACCGATGCCGGTCAGGGGAGTCATAGCTTTGAGGCTGCCCGCGCTAGACGCCCTGAGCCGCCAAGTCAATGAAATATTGGGGTTTTTTATGTGAGTAAAAAACGCCCGATCTGAGCGCGGCCCTTATAAACCGGGGCTCTCAGCGCCGAAATGCAGCTCTGTTCACAAGGTTATCCACAATTTGTGTGGATAACATTTCAACGGGAGGAATAGATGAAAGCTCCGTGGAATTTCGCTCGATTCCTGCCCCTGGCTGGCCGTTTGCTGGCCCGTGGTCGCCTGCCGACTTTATTGTTCGCCGTGGCCAGCAAAGGCGCCGCGCAAGGCAATCGCCTCGGCAAGCTCAAAGATGACCTGCGTTTGCTGCAGGCGCTGTGCCTGGCTTACTGGCGTGGCGAGTACCGCGCAATAAGCGGCAAGGCGTTGGTTTCGGTGGTGGCGGGGTTGATGTACTTCCTCAGCCCGGTCGATGCCATTCCGGATTTCATCCCGGTCTTCGGCATGCTCGACGACATCGCCGTGCTCGCCTGGCTGATGAAAACGCTCGACGAAGAACTCAACGCGTTCCGCCTGTGGCGCAGTCGTCAGCGTCCGGAAAAACTCGCGGTTGCCGAACGTCTGCCCGATACCCCTGAACAACTTCAATTGGAAGGCCCGAAAAAGCCCTGAATAACCAAGACCTGCGATAGATAGATCGCCCCCGCGACCTTAGCCGCTGTTAGGATTACACTTCTAGGGAAAAGTGCCGACTCGCTAAGTGTTGTTGTCCTACGGGGTAGTCATGGATATTCAGATAATTGCACGCGATGGCGAACCCGAATACGCGGTTCTGCCATGGGCTCAATATCAGGCGTTACTCAAAGCAGCAGGTCTCAACGAAACACCGTCGCGTCCGGCCCCAACGCCTGTCGCGGCCACTTCAGACCCGATTCTTCCAGGTCTGGATCAACTCCGCAGTTTGCGCGAAGGGAAGGGCATCGCCATCGAGGCGCTGGCCCGCACGGTAGGCATCAGCCCGTCTTATCTGGCCATGATCGAAAGTGGTGAGCGTGCGCCCGACGCCGCAATCCGCCGCAGCCTGGCCTGGGAATTGACGGTGCCAGGTTGGAGGGATGAATCGTGAGCGTACGCATCAGTCGTCAACATTGGGACGGTTTGCTGGGGGAACTGGATCAGGCGCGCCGACAGCGTCATCTGCTGACGTATCGCGCCTTGCTTGAGCGTCTGCAACTGCCGACACCGGCCATGCAAACCCTGACCGCTGCACTTGAACATCTCGCCGCGCTGGATGCCAAGGCCGAGCAACCGCTGCGCAGTTCATTGGTAATCAGCCAAGGCGCGAGCCGTTTACCGCGCACCGGTTTTTTTGAATGTGTTGAACGTCTGGGGCGTTTTTCCGGGCCGTCCGACGGAGTTGCCGCCGCGTCGTGGCACGCTTCCGAAGTGGTCAGAGTGTTCGAATACGAGTACCCGGAATCGGCGGAGGCCTGAGTGTTTTTACGCCTCAAGGCGCGGGCCAGTTACTGGCTGGCCCGTAGGCTGTTTCATTGGTCGTGGTGTGTTCGCCAGCCGCGCATCTGGCGCTGGATGGAAGGGCAATTTGCGCGCATGGCCAACCTCGGCGATGTCGGCGCGCAAAGCTTTTACGGGCACATTCTGACCTTTCGCGGTGTGGGTCTGGGCGCGCGTGAAGAGGGCGTGCGACTGCTGCGTCTGGCGGCACTGGCCGGCGATGGCAAAGCGGCCTATCAGGTCGGCGTGATCAGCCTTGCCGGTACGCCGAGCAAGGCGCCGGATCCAGAGGAGGCTGTGCGCTGGTGGAGCATGGCCGCCAAGGCTGGGCACCCGTTGGCCGAGCACAAACTGCAAGAATTGAGTTCGCGCGATTCCAGCCAGTAAATCTCGTCATTGATAAACAGGGCGTGAGGGAAACCTCACGCCCTGTTTGCGTTTTGGCTCCTTTTGTTTAGCTGTTGGCAAGCGTTTACAGATTAGTCCTACAACCATCGCCTACTTGGCCGACTTCTTTCCTGCTTGATCCCCCGCACAGTTCCCGCGCCTATTTTTTTGCGCGAGGGAACGCTCATGTTCGACCCGATTAACCCGTCCAATTCGCGCTTTGACGTGCGCTGATGGACGCCATCGCTCGCATCGAGCAAGAACTCGACAGCTTTCCCGCCAGCCTCAGTCTCTACCGCGAACAGCTCAAGCACTGGGCCAGCCGTGCCGCAGACAACGTCAGCCACGCGGCGGATCTGCCGTCGCTGATGGGCATGGAGCGGATCATCCGCTTCGGCGAAAACAGCACCGTTGTCAGCAGTACCGATAACGAGTTTTTCTCCGGCGTCGTCCAGTGCCCGAAGGACGGGCCGATGTTGATCGAGAGCAAGTTCGAGTCGGTGTACGACATTGCGCTCGGCAACATCACCGTCGATGTGATCGCCATGGACAGTGGCGAAATCACCCCCGTAACCCTTGATGCGCAAGGCAAAGGCTTGTTCAAGGGCACAGCGGGCAAGTTCTATCGGGTGCTGGTGCACAGCGAGGTCACCACGGACCAGGTTGATGACCTGTTTAAAGCCTACGACGGCCTGACCCGTGAACTCGACGGCTGGCTGCGCGGTGAGTGGCAGGGTTTTAAACCGCAGTGGTCGCAGTCGGTGGCGACATCGGCAAGCAACGGCATGCTGGCCGGAAGTTGGGCTGCGATCGAGGGAGTGTGGGACAGCATCGGTTTGCTCTCGGACATTCTCAAGGATCCCGGGGCCTTTGCCGAGCGGTTGGGGTCTGGGGCCACGCAGTTAAAGGAGCTGGCGGAGACGGCTCCCGATGTCATGGAAAAGCTGCAGCTGCTGATGAGCGATGAAGCGGCGCTGTGTTTGCTGCTGCGTACCGCCAGCCTTTGGCTGGAGATGCTGCCGCCCAGCGAGATCGCCGGCAAAACCGCCGAAGCCGCGTCGATGATGATCGTGCAGGTGCTGATCGATGTGCTGATCGGCGTCGTGCTGACGTTTGTCGGTGCGGGTGCCGGCATCGCTTATCTGACGCTGCGTCTGGCTGACCGCGCCGCGCAGTTGTTGTCAGCGTTGACGCGGTTGCTGAAGGCGATGTTTGCCATCGTCGAAGGCTTCATCAAGTACGTCGACAAATACAAAAAAGTCGCTGCACGCGGGATTGCCGCCGGGGTGAAAAAAGGCCGGATGCAGTTGCGTTGGGACGCCAAGCGCAACGCCTTGCTGAAGAAAGACGAGCACCACGATGACGCTCCGGATCAGGCGAAAAATCCCAACGGGGACAGCGCTGATTGCGCTTCGGCTACGTGCACCAACGGTTGTCCGGTGTCGATGGTCACCGGTGAGGAACTGCTGACGCTGACGGATGCTGTGCTCGACGGCGTGTTGCCGTTTGAATTCACTCGGTTGTATCGCACCAGTGCGGTGGAAATCGATGTCGGGCTGGGGTTTGGCTGGAGCCATTCGCTGGCGCATCGGTTGGAATTTGATGGCGACTCGGTTGTTTGGGGCGATCACGAGAATAGGCGCACGACGTTTCCGCTGCCGAGTGTTGAGCGGCCGGCGATTCACAACAGCCTGTCGCGGGCGGCGATTTTTCTTGGGGATGAGCCGGAGGAGCTGATTGTTGCGCTGGCCGGGGAAACGGCGCGGTTTTATCACTTTCGTGCCGGGCGTCTGACAGCGATCAGCGATGCGTACGACAACCGTTTACGCATCAGCCGCGATCGTCAGGATCGCATCAGTCGTCTCGACAATGGCGCGGGGCGGGCGCTGCAGTTGCGTTACGACCGTGCGCAACTGATCGCGATCGACTATCAGAGTTTTCATCCAGCCGAGCACCTTGAAGAGGCGTGGCGTACCGAGCAAACCCTCGTCAGTTATTGCTATGACGCGCGTCAGCGTTTGCTCGCGGCGACCAATGCCGCAGGTGAAAGCGAGCGCTACGACTACGACGATGCGCGCGTCATCCTGCAGCGACAGCTGACCGGTGGCGCGAGTTTTTTCTGGGAGTGGGAACGGGCTGGCAAGGCTGCGCGTTGTGTACGGCACTGGGCGTCGTTTTCGCAGATGGACACGCGTTATGTCTGGGATGACGACGGCAGTGTCGCGGTGCAGTACGTCGATGGCACCGAAGAGGTTTACGTCCACGACGACCGTGCGCGACTGGTGCGCAAGGTTGAGGCCGATGGCGGTGAGCAACTCAAGGCGTACGACGATCAGGGACGTTTGATCGCTGAACAGGATGCGCTGGGTTCTATCACCGAGTACCGATACGACGATGTCGGACGGCTGATTGCGCTGATTCCTGCGGCGGATGCGCCAACGTCCTACGAGTATCGCAATGGTTTCCTGCATCGGCGTTCACGTGGCGATGCGGTGTGGATTTATCGGCGCAATGCCGAGGGCGACATCACCGAGGCCGTCGATCCTGACGGACAGGTCACTCATTACTACTACAGCGTTCGCGGGCAACTGGTGTCGATCCGGTATCCGGACACCAGTCGGCATTTGCTGGCCTGGAATGACCTGGGCCAACTGGTTGAAGAGACGTTGCCTGAGGGTGGCGTACGGCGCTTTTCCTACGATGCTTTGGGACGGCGGACGACCACGGTTGATCAGCATGGCGCCGTTACCCGAGAGCAGTGGGACGCCGTTGGACGACTGGTTCAGACGACTTTTCCTACGGGTGCCACGCGTGCTTATAGCTACGGCGCTTACGGGCAAGTCACCGCCGAGCGTGATGAGCTGGGGCATATCACCCGGTATGAATACGACGATGACCTGCATCTGGTCTCCCGTCGCATTAACCACGACGGCACGCGGATTCAATATCGCTACGACCATGCGCAACTGTTGCTCACGGAAATTGAGAACGAGTCCGGCGAAAAATATCGGCTGGACTACACGCCGACCGGATTGATCCGACAGGAAACCGGTTTCGATGGGCGCCGTACCGCTTACGTGTATGACCTCAACGGTCACCTGCTGGAAAAGACCGAGTTTGGCGATGACGACTCACGTTTAGTCACCGGATACGAACGCGATGGCGCCGGGCGTCTGCTGGTTAAAACCCTGCCCGACGGCATCAAGGTCAGCTACCAATACGATCTGTTGGGCCGCCTGACCGGTGTTGATGACGGCCAGAACCATCCGCTTGCCTTTGAGTACGACCGCCAGGATCGGCTGATCACCGAGCACCAGGGCTGGGGCACTCTGCGCTATGCCTACGACGCTTGCGGCCAGCTCAAGCGCATGCGTCTGCCGGACAACAGCAAACTCGATTACCACCATGCCAAGGGCGGCGCGCTGACCGCGATCGACCTTAACGGCGCACGCCTGACCACGCATCAGTTTGAATTCGGTCGCGAGCAAACCCGTCAGCAAGGTTTGCTGCACAGCCACTATCACTACGACGAACAGGGTCGCCTTCAGGCCCACGCCGTCAATCAACAATCCAGCCCACTGTACCTGCGCCACTACAGCTACGCGGTCAACGGCAACCTGGCGAGCATCGCCGATAGCCGCCACGGTCAGCGCAGCTATTACTACGACGCCCTCGACCGACTGACCCGCGTCCGTCACTCCCGCGACGAACTCCCGGAAACCTACGCCCACGACCCGGCCGGCAACCTGCTCATGCAGGATCGCCCCGGCCCGAGCCAGATCAAAGGCAACCGCCTGCTGATGCAGGGCGATCGCCACTACGACTACGACGCCTTCGGCAACCTGATCCGCGAACGTCGCGGCACAGCGCACAGACTCGTCACGGAATACCGTTACGACTGCCAGCACCGCCTGATTGGCCTGACTCGCCCTGACGGGAAAACCGCGTCTTACCAATACGACGCCTTCGGCCGGCGCATCAGCAAAACCGTCGACGGCGCCACCACCGAATTCTTCTGGCAAGGCGACAACCTCGTCGCCGAAAGCAGCGATACCGAATACCGCAGCTACGTCTACGAACCCGGCACCTTCCGTCCGTTAGCACTGCTCGACGGCAAAGGCCCGAAAAAAGCCTGCCCGTTTTACTACCAGAACGACCACCTCGGCACGCCGCTGGAGCTGACCGATTACAGCGGGGAAATCGTCTGGTCGGCGCAGTACGACGCCTACGGGAAAGTCGCGGCGGTGACGTTGGCGGCTGAGGAATACCTGGATCAGCCACTGCGGTTTCAGGGGCAGTATTTCGATGCGGAGAGTGGGCTGCATTACAACCGGCATCGGTATTACGACCCGCGGCTGGGACGTTATCTGACGCCGGATCCGGTGAAGCTTGCGGGTGGGTTGAATCAGTACCAGTACACGCCGAATCCCACGGGGTGGGTGGATCCGTTGGGGTTGAACTCCAATTGTCCGCCGCCGAATAGGCCTGGGTGCGAGGTGCCGGGTGGGATTGGTGGGGCTAAGGTTGATGAGGGTGAGCCTGCGCTGCCGGCATTAAAAATCAGCACAGCAGAGAGGGCGAAGAAAGAAATACTAAGGTTAAACGATAGCCAAAAGATGCACATGGTTGGAAAGCACGGGCCGGAGGTGCCAGATGAGAAGTGGAAGCAACGAGCGATCGATGGTACGAATCCAATTACGGGTAAAACACCTAAAGATAGGAACGGTAATCCGAGTTCTAGGTTCTACAATTACGAAATTATGCTTGAGGCCTATGTTCTTGCTACAACACGAGTCGAAAACGGATTGCCGCGTTTTACCGGTAAAGATTCCCAGTTGGCAGATATTGTTAGGATGGATCTACCCGGGGCTGGCGAAGGTTATGTTCCGAATCCAAAGTCAAAAGAGAATCCGAAGTTGATCAAGCTTGATCGCTTTGAAATGAAGTTCGATCGCGTGACTGGAGTTCCTTTCACGCTGTATCCAATAAAATAGGAATGGGAAATGTTTATTGATTCAGATGACGGACTTCCATTTAAACCAAGTCCCTCGTTTTTTCTGGCTGGGCTAGATATTTATGATCGTGAGGAAACGCTAGGAGAAGAGTTGGAGTTGCTTGATCCAGATAATCCCAGTGATAGAGAGGTGATCATTGTTAATTATTGCTTGCCTACTTGGAAGTCTTATAAGCATAGATATTTTATATATCAGAGTTTGCAGGAAGCCCTTGAGGATCCAATGTACGATTTTAAATCTCTATTTATGTATGATCCAGAAGCCTACTCTTCATTTCCAAGTGGTTGGGATGAGATGCAAGATACTAGAGTTTTTTTTGAGGATGTATTTCGGCTGGCTACCATAGCTTGGAGCAACGACCTCATAAAAGCAGCTGCTGAAGATATTTCTACGTGGTGAGCTGTTCTAAGACTGAGCTCTATTTTTTTAAACTGTGATTTTATCTGTGATCCTCATGATTTGACTAATATGGTGAGTTAATGGTCGGTCAAGAATTGACTAGAGAGCTGATTTGGGCTTGGGCATATCAAGGTGCTGATATTGATATGTATGACAGTGGTGAGGATGGCGATGCAGCGGTTTTTGATGACGCCGTAAATAATTTCTTTGATTGGGATGAGTTCTTGCTGTTTTCAGCAGATCCAGAATGTTTGGCGAGATCATATTTTGCGGGAAAATTGGCACGTGCACTTGTCAAACTGATTGCCAGTGCGCCAGACTTTTCATTTGGTTTTCCATCTGTCTGCGGTATTTCCTCTGAAGAAGATTTTTTAGAAAAAACTATGGATCGAAATAGGGAGGTTTATAAGCTTTTAGCTGTTGTGAATAAAATGCGATCTATGAAAGATCCGCCGATTAGATCCCTCTATCGTCAAGTGTTCTATTTTCGAAATGATTCTTATGATGTATCTCGCGAATTTAGTATTAAGTGTGCTCGGAAGCTTGATCTTGGTCTCTTTAATTATGGTGGTACATAATTTCTGATCAGTTTTTTTGGTGATTGGACTGACGCCTTCGCGAGCAAGCCCGCTCCCACAGGGATTTGTGTCGTTTGAGGGATTAGCGTTGACCCATTAGCTGCGGCTGGTGGAGTGCTGTGGTTGTAAGGCTATCCAACAGATACACGCTATACCCCGGAACATTCTTCGCATGATGCTTCGCTTGCGAAGCCATTTCCGCAAGCTGACTGGCATCAAGCTGTGCGCAGACCTCGGGGTGTAGATGCACGACGCCAATGGATAGCGACAACAGCGGAAACTCTTGCCGCACGCCTTGGCGGTTCGGTGCGATAAAGCATCCAGCCTCAAGGTGTTCCGGGCGATAGAAGCGGCGGCATTGGCTTTGGAAATCGTCGAGCAGTTGATTGAGGCGTTTGCGCCAGTCTTCAGGGCCGAGGACTAACAGGAAGTCGTCGCCACCAATGTGGCCAACGAAATCTCGGGTGGGGTCGACGCGTTCATTCAGGCATTGAGCCAAACACAACAACACTTCGTCTCCGCGTCCGTACCCGTAGATATCGTTGAAGGGTTTGAAGCTGTCGATGTCGACGTAGCAGATGACTGATTCTCGACCCTGTTGCAGCAGGCGAGTGAGGCACTGCTGAATCGGCACATTGCCAGGCAGCAAGGTCAGCGGGTTGGCGTAGCGTGCCTGTTGGATTTTCAGTTCGGTGATGAGTTTGAGCACGTCGATCACCCGGCCGAGACCGAGGTAGCTGCCGTTGAGGGTGATGATGAAATCCTCTTCGATCCGCTGCCGAGCGCGGCTGGTGATGAGTCGGCTCACTTGCTGCAACGACTGACTCATTTCCACCGCGAGAAAATCGTCATTCATCAATCGGCTAATGGGTTTACGCGCAAACAAGTCAGTGGCAAACGGTTTGAGCAGGGCATCCGACAAGGAATGGCGATGGACGATGCCACACGGCTGACCCTGTTCGTCGAGCACGGCCAGTGAGTTGAGGTTGGCTTGGCGGCGGAAGGCTTCCAGTACGGTGGCGGTCGGTGTGTCACGCGCTACGGCGGGTTGGTCGTTGAGCAGGGCGCTGAGGTCGCTGCCTTCGTCATTCAGCGCAACGCTGCTGCTGTCGTGTTTGGGCATCAACGTGCGGGCGTCGCGCGGTGGGTGTTCTTGTGGGCGGCCGAGCAAATAGCCTTGCACCAGGTCGACGCCCATTTCGGTGAGCACCGCGAGTTCTTCCGGCAGTTCGATGCCTTCGGCGATGACTTGCGCGCGGGAGGCTTTGGCGATTTGCAGGATCGAGCCGACGAATTCGCGTTTCAGCGCATCCTGATGAATGCCGTCGATGAAGTGCCGATCAATCTTTACGTAATCCGGGCGCAGTTCCGACCACAGGCGCAGGCTCGAATAACCGGCGCCAAGATCATCCAGCGCGATGGAGAAGCCCATCGCGCGGTAGTGATGCAGTGCGGTTTGCAGCAGCTGGAAGTCGTCAATGGGTGTTTGTTCGGTCAATTCGATGACGACCTGGCTGGGTGGAATGCCGAAGTCCTGCAGTAGTTGCAGCGTGCGCCCTGGCTGGTGTGCGGCTTCGAGTAATGACTCGGGCGAGACGTTGAGAAACAGTTTGCCCGGCAGTTGCTGTTCATTGAAACGACGGCAGGCGCTTTGGCGGCAGGCGATTTCCAGCTCACTCAAACGCCCCGCCTGTCGCGCCACGGCGAACAAGGCAATCGGCGAGTGAAGAGGGCTGTTGGACGGGCCGCGTGTCAGGGCTTCGTAGCCGAGAATGCGGCGTTCAGAGAGGCAGATGATCGGCTGGAACAGGCTGTGCAATCCGCTTTGAGTCAGGATCGAGCTCAAGGCACTCAGCTGTTCGGTCGTGGTCATGGCAATCTCTGGCGATAAAAAAAGGACTGGGAGCGCTCTCGTTGGAGAGTGGCTCCCAGTCCTTTATTGCACGACAGAATGATGACTGTTTGATGACGATCCGGGGATCGTCAGCATTAAATTGCCATCACTTACTTCTTCGCCACCTGATTGCTCAGCTTCAGGTAATCCAGCAGCACGCGCCCGGTTTCGCTCAGGTAGGCATCGTCTTCTGGTTTGACCTTGTCCGGCTCGGCGGCCGTGAGGGCGTCGTCGTCTTCTTTCTTCAGCTCTTTGAGCGGCTCTTCGCCTTTGGCTTTGCGACGGATGTTTTCCATCGCCAGTTGCTTGGCGTCGATGTCGGTGTGTTGCGCGCGACGCTCGGCTTCATTGAGGCTGACGGTTTTTTCTTCCATCAGTTTCTGCGCGAGTGCCAGCTTGTCACGGATGAACACGAACTCCGCGTCTTTCGCCGTGCGGGCGTCATGCTCGGATTTGAGCTGAGCCAGATACGGTTTGAACGGATCGGCCGCCGGTTTGATGGCCGCGCGGATGGTGTCCCACGGCATGGCTTCCGGCAGAGCGCTTTCGCCAATTTCCTTGGTGTCGATCAGCGATGGGTAGTCGATGTCCGGCAGCACGCCCTGATGCTGGGTGCTCTGACCGGAGACCCGGTAGAACTTGGCCAGGGTCAGTTTCAGCTCGCCATGGTTCAGCGGCTGAATGGTCTGCACGGTGCCTTTACCGAAGGTCTGGCCACCGATGATCAGCGCGCGGTGATAATCCTGCATGGCGCCGGCGAAAATCTCCGAAGCCGAGGCGGACAAGCGGTTGACCAGCAACGCCATCGGGCCTTTGTAGAACGCGCCCGGGTTTTCATCTTCGAGCACGTCGACACGGCCATCGGCATTACGCACCAGTACGGTCGGGCCTTTGTCGATGAACAGACTGGTCAGCTCGGTGGCTTCTTGCAGGGAGCCGCCGCCGTTGTTGCGCAGGTCGATAACCACACCGTCGACTTTTTCTTTCTGCAGTTCAGTCAGCAGTTTTTTAACGTCGCGGGTGGTGCTCTTGTAGTCCGGATCACCGGCACGGAACGCTTTGAAGTCGAGGTAGAAGGCCGGAATCTCGATGACGCCGAGCTTGTAGTCCTTACCGTCCTGTTTCAGGTTGAGGATGGACTTCTTCACCGCCTGGTCTTCGAGCTTCACCGCTTCACGGGTGATCGGCACGATCTTGGTGGTCTGGTCGTTTGGCGCATTGCTCGCCGGAATCACTTCCAGACGCACCACGGTGCCTTTCGGGCCGCGAATAAGTTTGACCACTTCGTCGAGACGCCAGCCGACCACGTCGACCATCTCTTTGTTGCCTTGGGCAACGCCGATGATCTTGTCCGCCGGGGCGACCTGTTTGGTCTTGTCGGCCGGGCCTGCCGGCACCAGACGCACGACTTTCACCTGGTCGTTGTCGCTCTGCAACACAGCGCCGATGCCCTCGAGGGACAGGCTCATGTTGATGTCGAAGTTTTCCGCGTTATCCGGCGACAGATAGTTGGTGTGCGGGTCGTACGACATGGCGAAGGTGTTGATGTACGCCTGGAAGATATCTTCCGGACGGGTCTGATCCAGGCGCGCCAATTGGTTCTTGTAGCGCTTGGTCAGGGTTTCCTGAATCTGCTTCGGATCTTTGCCGGCGATCTTCTGGCGCAGGACTTCGTCCTTGACGCGTTTGCGCCACAGGTCATCAAGTTCTGCAGTGGATTTCAGCCAAGGGGCGTCCTTGCGATCGATCAGCAAGGTTTCCTTGGTATTGAAGTCCATCTTGTCGACGCCTTTGTTCAGCTCGGCGATGGCGAAATCCAGACGCGATTTGACGCGATCCAGATAGCGCTTGTAGATGGTGAAGCCGGCGTTGAGGTCGCCGCTTTTGAGGAAGTCGTCGAACTGCGTCTTCCACTTGTCGAATTCGGCGATGTCGCTGGCCATGAAATAGCTGCGCGACGGATCCAGCAGCTTGATGTAGCTGTCGTAGATGATCACCGAGCGCGCATCGTCGAGCGGCGGCTTGCTGTAGTGGTGACGCTTGAGCAACTCGACGACGTTCAGACTGGCGATGACTTCATCGCGATCAGGCTGCAATTTGTCCCAGCTGTTGGCAGCGAAGGTATTGCCCGACATCGGCAAAATACCGATACCGATGAATAGAGCGAGGGCGGTGCTTGGGAGCAGATGCTTCATGCTGATTCGACGCGGGGACAATTGATAACGCATATTAGGCCGTCTTTGAAGTCGCCGGTTCTACGAGAGCCGGTCGCATAATGCAAAAAGCCCGGCGCTACAGCTTCGGGCTCAGTCCAGACTCACTATGGAGGCACTGTGAAGGCATTGCAAGGCGTGGAAGGTCAAGTGGCGTGGGTTGAGACCCCGAGTCCTACATGTGATGTAGGACAAGTTCGCATTCGAGTGGCGGCAGCCGGCCTCAATCGCGCCGATTTATTACAGAAAGCCGGTCTCTATCCGCCCCCGCCGGGCGCAAGCGACGTGCTCGGTCTGGAGTGTTCCGGGGTCATCAGCGAGGTCGGCGCGGGCAGTTCGTGGCAGGTCGGCGATCGGGTCTGCGCCTTGCTGGCCGGGGGCGGCATGGCCGAAGAGGTGGTGGTTGACGGGCGGCACGTGCTGCCGGTTCCCGAAGGCGTTTCGTTGATTGAAGCGGCGGCATTGCCCGAGGTTTACGCAACAGTCTGGCTGAATGTGTTTCAACTTGCGGCGCTCAAACCGGGTGAGAAAGTTCTCTTGCACGCCGGGGCAAGTGGAATCGGTTCAGCCGCCATTCAGCTGTGCAAGGCGTTTGGCAATCCGTGCTGGGTCAGCGTCGGTTCAGCCGAGCGTTTGGCTTATTGCGAGGCGCTGGGGGCTCAGGGCGGGGTGCTGCGCACTGACGATCTGGAGAGCCTGCGCGACTTCGGGCCGTTCGATGTGATTCTTGATCCGGTGGGCGGTAATTATTCGGCGCTGAATCTGAAGCTGACGGCGCTGGACGGGCGTTGGGTGCTGATCGGTTTGATGGGTGGCCGCGAGGCGAAACTGGATCTGGCGCAGGTGTTGGGTAAGCGCGTGCAGTTGCTGGGCTCGACGTTGCGCAGCCGTGATGATCAGTTCAAGGCGGATCTGTTGAGTGATCTGGGCCAACAGGTGTGGCCATTGTTTGCGGAAGGGCGGTTGAGTCCGCAGTTGGCCAAGGCGTTTGCGGTGAAGGATGCCGAGGCGGCGTTTGCCGAGCTGGCGAGTAATACGGTGGCGGGGAAACTGGTGTTGGTGATTGACGAAAGCCTCACCTGACACCAAAAAAATCTGTAGGAGCAAGGCTTGCCCGCGAAAGCGTCGTGTCATTCAACGGTGATGTTGACTGGCACGACGCTTTCGCGGGCAAGCCTTGCTCCTACGGGATCGGGTTATTTCCAGAGATGGATGGGCCAGCCGGCTTTTTCGGCGTGCTCGAGCAGCACCGGATCCGGGTTGACCACGTGCGGGAAATCCACTTTCAGCAGCAATGGCAGGTCATTGCGTGAGTCGGAATAAAAACTCGCGCCTTCGAGGTTCTCTTCCTCAGCGTCCAGCCACTCCAGCAAACGGGTGATCTTGCCTTCACGGTAGGTCAACGTGCCCACGGTATGGCCACTGTAAACGCCGTGCGCGACTTCCAGTTCAATCCCCAGAATCTCGTCGATGCCGAGTCGATCGGCAATCGGTCTGACCAGGTGCGTGCCCGACGCGGAGATCACCAGAATCCGGTCGCCGGCCTTGCGGTGCGCGGCGATGGTTTTGGTCGCGTCGCTGAAGATGATCGGTTCGATAAAGTCTTCAACCCACGGCCCGACCAGGTGCTCGACTTCTTCTGGCGTACGGCCGATCAGCGGTTCGAGGCTGAACGCCATGTAGTCTTCCATGCGTAATTTGCCATGGCTGTAGGCGTCCATCAGTTCGTTGTTCTTGCGCATGAACGACTCGGGATCGACCCAGCCCAGGCGCCCCATCTGCTCGCTCCAGAGGGTGGCGCAGTCGCCGTGGATCAACGTTTCGTCCAGATCAAAAATTGCCAGGGCCATCAGTTCTCTCCGAGAACAGCTGCGAGCTACAAGCTTCGAGCTGCAAGAATTGGAATCAGCTGCGCCGCAGTCTACAACTTGAAGCTTGTAGCTCGAAGCGCGCAGCTGCTTTTAAGCTACCTCACACAGGGCCGTCGGATCGATGGAAAGCGCCAGACGCTGACCGTCGGGATGCAGATCAGCCGCCGAGCGATTGAGCACATCCACCACCAATTCCACGCCGCGCGCTTCGATGCGATAGCGAATGACATTGCCTAGCAGGCTATGGCTGCGGATCTGCGCGTCGAGTTCGCCGTTGAGGCTCAGTTCGATGGCTTCCGGGCGAATGGCGATGCGATGGTTGATCGGGCGCTGCAACAGTTTCGACGCGGCTTCGGCGTCGAGCAGGTTGTAGTTGCCGATAAAGCCTGCGGCGAACACGTCGACTGGCGCGGTGTACAGGGTTTCGGCGTCTCCGCTCTGTACGATTTTTCCCTGATTCATCAGGAAAATGCGATCAGACATGGTCAGCGCTTCTTCCTGATCGTGTGTGACGAAGATCGTGGTCAGGCCGAGTTCGCGCTGAATCTGACGGATTTGTTCGCGCAGGTGTTTGCGAATTCGTGCATCGAGGGCCGACAGCGGTTCATCCAATAGCAACAAACGTGGGCGCGTGACCAGCGAACGGGCGAGGGCGACACGCTGGCATTGGCCACCGGAGAGTTGATGCGGATAGCGGCTGGCGAAGTCGTTGAGTTCAACCAGTTTCAAAACTTCCGACACGCGTTTATGGCTGTCGTCGGCGTTGACCTTTTGCATGCGCAAACCGAACGCGACGTTCTGCTCGACGGTCATGTTGGGAAACAACGCGTAGCTCTGGAAGACCATGCCGATCCCGCGTTTTTGCGGTGTCAGCGGCACAATGTCGACGCCATCCAGCAGGATCTGGCCGCCATCCACCGGCGTCAGCCCGGCGATGCAGCGCAGCAGGGTAGATTTGCCGCAACCGGACGGGCCGAGCAGGGTGACGAATTCGCCTTTGTTGATCTCGCAGTTGATGTCGCTGAACACCGGGGTGCCCGCGTAATTTTTCTGCAGGTGTTGGACGCTGACATAGCTCATTCGCTTTTGTCCTTGTTCAAGATGTTGGCGATCCAGGTCAGGACCAGCACGAAAAAGAAATACGAGATGACCAGCGCACTGGTGAAGTGGCCGCTGCTGTTGCGCATGTTGTTCAGATAAACCTGCAGGGTTTCGTAACGCGTGCCGACGAGGATGTTGGCGAAAACGAACTCACCGAACAGGAACGAGAACGACAGCAGCAACGCGACCATCAGGCCTTTGCGCAGGTTGGGCAGCACCACCAGAATGGCTGCCTGAAAGGTGCTGGCGCCGAGCAGTTGTGCGGCATCCATCAGGTCGCGCAGGTTGATCGCTTGCAGGTTGTTGGTGATCGCGCGGTACATGAACGGCAGGGCCACGGTGAAGTAGCAGCCGATCAGAATCCACGGCGTGCCGACCATCGCCATCGGCCCGGAACCGTAGAGCTGCAACAGACCTACCGATGACACCACCGGCGGCACCGCGAAGGGCAGCAGGATCAGGATGTTCATCAGCGCATCGAGTTTCGGGAAGTGGTAATGCACGACGAACAGCAGCGGCAGAATCAACACCACCGACAGCACCAGCGCGCCGACGCACACCAATAACGACTGGCCGAAGGCGTGGAGGAACCGTGGATCGCTCCACAGCTGGATGTACCACTTGAAGGTGAAACCGCTGGGCAAAATGGTCGCCGACCAACTGCTGGCGATCGAGTAGACCAGTGTGCCCACCAGCGGTAGCAAGAGGATCGCGAACAGCAGATAAACCACGACGCGGTGGTAGAGGCCGGCCGGGCCGGATTCAGCGCGAGACATGGTAGCTCCTCTTCAACAGCAGTTGATGCACGACGGTGACGATGGTCATCAGCGCCACCAGCACCACGGCCAGAGCGCTGGCCAGATTCGGGTCAAGGGAAATATCGCCGGAGACCATCGCCGCGATACGAATCGGCAGGACGTTGAAGTTGCCCGTCGTCAGTGCATACACCGTGGCGTAAGCGCCGAGGGCGTTGGCCAGCAGGATCACAAACGTACCGAGCAACGCGGGTGTCAGCACTGGCAAACCGATGTGCCGCCAGAACTGCCAGCCATTGGCACCGAGCAACGCGGCGGACTCGCGCCAGTCTTCACGTAAGGCGTCGAAGGCCGGGTAGAGCAGCAGCACGCCGAGGGGAATCTGGAAATAGGTATAGAGGATGATCAAGCCGGTTTTCGAGTACAGGTTGAAATCCTGAATGATCCCGGCCTGCTTGAGCATGATGGTGATGCTGCCGTTGAACCCGAGCAGGATGATGAAGGCGAACGCCAACGGCACGCCGGCGAAGTTGCTGGTCATGTTGGCGAAGGCATTCACGAAGTTGCGCAGTTTCGAGTCAACGCGGCGCAGGGAATACGCCCCGAGCACGGCAATGGTGATGCCGAATACGCTCGACCAGAAACTGATTTCCAGACTGTACTGGATCGCCTGTAGATAGAACTTCGAACTGAAGATCTTGGTGAAGTTTTCGATGCCCCAACCGAACTCTTCCGATTGCAGGCTGTTGATCATCACCCAGACCAGCGGGGCGATTTCGAAGACGATAAAGAACAGCGCGAAGGGCACCAGGCACAACGCCGCCAGCCATTTGCCGCGAGTCATGGCATTCACTTGAGCAGCTCCCGGCACACAGGTTTGTCGTGGGGCACGCCGAGCAGTTCGCAGACGGTGCCGCAGATTTCCGTTTGCTTCGGCGCGGCATCAGCGCTGAAGATGAACGCATCGCCGAGGACGAAAAGCGGCACTTGGCGTTCTTCCGGCAGCAGGCCGTTGTGCGAGCGGTCGTTGTTCATGCCGTGGTCGGCGGTCACCAGCACTTGATAACCAGCGTCGAGCCAGCTCTGCAAATAGTCGGCGAGGATGATGTCCGCCGAGCGCGCGCTGTTGCGGTATTGCGAACTGTCGAGGCCGTGTTTGTGCCCGGCGTCGTCGATGTTCATCGGGTGGATCAGCAGGAAGTTCGGATCATGGCGCAGGCGCAGGTTTTCGGCGTCGGCGAACAGGTGCGAATCCGGGTAGTGATCGTTCCAGTAGAAATGCCCGTGCTGGATCGGCAGCGACAGATTGTCAGTGTGGCGGTCGCGGGCGGCGACGAAGGGCGAGCGGTTGTACAGCTCGCTGACCCAGTGATACGCCGCGGCAGCGGTTTTCAGACCGGCATCGCGGGCGTAGTGATAAATGCTGCGCTGATTGGACAGGCGCGCGACGTTGTTGTGGACGATGCCGCTGTCGATCGGCGGCACGCCGGTGAGGATGCATTCATAAAGCGGTCGGGACAGGGCCGGCAGCTCGCACTCCAACTGGTAGAGCGCGGCGCGTCCTGCGCCAACATAAGCCTGCAGATGCCCCATGGCGTGGCGCGCGACCTCGTAGTTGAGACCGTCGAGCACGACAAGGATGACGTTGTGCTTCATAGGGGCAAAAACTCCGAAAACAAAACTGGAACCAACCCCTGTAGGAGCTGCCGCAGGCTGCGATCTTTTGATGTTGCTTTTAAAGGGCAAGATCAAAAGATCGCAGCCTGCGGCAGCTCCTACAGATGAAGGATTACTTCATCTCGACGATGACTTCTTCGTTCCACTGCTGTGGCAGGGCTTTGGAGGTCTTTTCCCAGGCGTCGGCGTCTTTGATCGGGGTGACCTTTTTGTACTGCTCGTTTGGCAGCAGTTTGGCCTTCACGTCTTCTGGCAGTTGCAGGTGCTCGGCGCGGATCGGACGCGCGTTGCCGCGAGCGAGGTTGGTCTGGCCGGCGTCGCTGAAGATGTATTCGCGGGTCAGCTTGGCGGCGTTAGGGTTTTTCGCGTACTTGTTGATGATCGTGGTGTAGCCGGAAATCACCGAACCGTCGGACGGGATCAACACCACGTAGTCATCCGGGTTGGCCATCTTGGCTTTGTAGCTGAGGCCGTTGAAGTCCCAGACCACACCGACTTCGATCTCGCCTTTTTCCATGGTGGCGATGGTCGGGTTAGCCATCGACAGGCGACCTTGCTTGGCAATGTCTGCAAACAACAGCAGCGCAGGTTTGATGTTTTTCTCGTCGCCACCGTTGGCCAGTGCCGCAGCGAGAACGCCGTTGGCAGCCTGTGCGGCGGTGCTTACGTCACCGATGGAGACCTTGTATTTGCCGCCCTTGAGGTCAGCCCATTTGGTCGGTACTTCGGAACCGTGCAGCAACTTTTTGTTGACGATGAAGGCGATGGTGCCGGTGTAGGCCAGTGCCCAGTTGCCGTCCTTGTCCTTGGCCCAGTCCGGAACCTGATCCCAGGTGCTTGGCTTGTACGGTTGCACCACGCCTTGCTTGACCGCGATCGGGCCGAACGCGGCGCCCACGTCGCCGATGTCAGCGGTGGCGTTGTCTTTTTCCGCCGCGAACTTGGCGATTTCCTGAGCCGAGCTCATGTCGGTGTCGATGTGTTTCAGGCCGTAGGTTTTGGCCAGGTCTTCCCAGGTGCCTTTCCAGTTGGCCCAGTCATCGGGCATGCCGACGCTGTTGACGGCGCCTTCCGCTTTCGCAGCGGCTTCGAGGGTTTTCAGATCGGTGCCGGCCGCCATGGCGGAGGTGCACAGTGCAATGGTCGAGCCTAACAGTGTTGCCAGGAAAAGCTGTTTCATTCCGAAGCTCCTTGGTCGTGTTCAACGCTGCGATTGCGGTGGTTGTTGGTCTAGGTCAGCAATACCTGAGCCAATTTAAGGGGGCTGGATGACACTTTGATGTCGGTGGCCTCGCGCCAGGCCTTTTATCTGGCCGATATCGGCAGGTGCCCGATAAGCGTAGACCATGCGCAAAGGCCCGGTGAGCAAGGGACTTGGCCGATGTATTGCAAGCCGTGAGGATGACCGTTGGGTAGTTTTGTCATCTCTCGGTCATCTGTACTGCCTAGGCTTGCATCACTACAAAACGGTTTGATCGCCGTGCGGTTTTGCCCCGAAACAGTGCTGGTCTAGTCCAGATAGGTAACGTTGATGCGTGATGAGGCAACAAAAGCGGTGACGGCCATTGGCCAGGTGTTGCAGGAGCAGCTCGACCACGGTTTGTTGGCGGCGGGCAGTAAGTTGCCGGCCGAACGCAAGCTCAGTGAGTTGTTTGGCACCACGCGGATTACTGTGCGTGAGGCGTTGTTGCAGTTGGAGGCACAGGGGCAGATTTATCGTGAGGAGCGGCGCGGCTGGTTCGTTTCGCCGCCGCGGCTGGCCTATAACCTGATGCAGCGCAGTCACTTTCACGCGATGGTCAGTGCGCAGGGACGTGAGCCTTCGACCGAGGTGATTTCGGCGCGGCTGCAACCGGCGTCGGCGGCGGTATGCGAGTGGTTGCAGTTGCCGGCGCTGTCCAGCGTGATTCAGATTTGCCGGTCGCGGCGGATTGACGGGCGGTTGGTGTTGTATGTGGAGCACTATTTGAATCCGCAGTTTTTTCCGGGGATTCTTGAGTTTGATTTGAATCAGTCGATTACTGAGTTGTATGCGCGGCATTACGATTTGCACTATGGGCGGGTGCGCTTTGAGATTGTGCCGACGTCTTTGTCGGTGGATGCGGCGGCGGCTTTGCGGGTGTCGGTGGGGAGTCCGGGGTTACGGATTGCTCGGGTTAATTATGATCAGCATGAGCGGTTGATTGATTGTGATCTGGAGTTTTGGCGGCATGATGCGATTCATGTCGGGGTCGACGTTGTTTGATCGTTTTTTGGGGGCATATCCGTTGCTGCGGGTGTTGCTGATTATGGTTCCGCCCTTACGGCGGGTCACTTTTGGCAAACGCCCCAAAAGTAACCAAAAGGTCTGTGCCCTGACGTCCGGCCCTCGCTAAGGCTCGGGTTCCTTCGCTCCGGGTTCATCCGGGGGCATCGCCTACGGTTTGCTTCGCTGCACCTCCTCTCGATGCTTTCCCCGTATGAATCCCTCCACTCAGCCTCCCGACGGGCTCTAAGATCAAGATCAAAAGCAGGCGAGCTGACACTCGGCCTATTGAGTGGTGAGAAGCATGGCGCGCTCGGCTTTTGCTTTTGCTTTTGTAGGAGCAGAGCTTGCTCGCGAAGGCGGCCTGACAGCCGACCTATTTATAACGGGTGGACTCAATCCCCTGTGGGAGCTGGCTTGCCAGCGATGGCGGCCTCCGGGCCTCCCATTCTTAGCTGATTGAACTCGATCCACTGTAGGAGCGAGCCTGCTCGCGAAAGCGCCCCCACAGTCACCGCCTCTTTACTTGTCTGTCTGCGCGTTGGCATACAAATAATCCGTCGCCAACGAGGCCAGTGTCCTCACGCCAACCACCAGCGCCGACTCATCGACAAAGAACCCTGGATTATGATTCGGTGCATCTTTGCTCATGTCTTGATCCCGCGGCGTCACCCCCAAAAACACGAACAGCCCCGGCGCTTCTTTGGCAAAGAACGAGAAGTCCTCGGCCCCGCCCACCAGCGGCCCTTGCACCACGTCATCCTTGGCCGCCCACTTCAACGTCGGCAGCATTTTTTCGGTAAGTGCCGGGTTGTTGATGGTCGGGTCGTATTTTTCGATGATGGTGACGTCCGCTTTGGCACCGCCGCTTTCGGCGATTTTTTCGACGGTCTGGCGTACGTCGGCGTGGAGTTTCTGGCGGATGCCGTAGTCGTATGAGCGGATCGTCCCGGTCATGTCGACCGATTCGGGAATGATGTTGTAGCGCGTCCCGCCGTTGATGGTGCCGATGCTGACCACCGATGGAAACGACGAGATGTCGGTGCGGCGGCTGACCACGGTTTGCAGGCCGACGATGGTTTGTGCGCCGACGGTGATCGGGTCGATGCCGTCCCAAGGGCGGCCGGCGTGGGTTTGTTTGCCGAGGATTTTGATGCGCAGGTCGTCGGAGCTGGCGAGGGTCGGGCCGGGGCGGTAGGTGATTTGGCCGGCGGGGACGCCGGCCCAGACGTGCAGGCCGAAGACGGCGTCGGGTTTCGGTGATTTCATCACGCCTTCCTCGACCATCATTTTCGCGCCCCAGGTATTTTTGCCGTCGGGGATGAAGTCGCTCGGGCCTTCTTCGGCGGGCTGGAAGTAGAACACCACGGTGCCGGGCAGGGTGTCGCGCATGCCGGTCAGAATTTTCGCCGTGCTGAGCAGGATCGCGGTGTGGGCGTCGTGGCCGCAGGCGTGCATCACGTCGACTTCTTTGTCGAGGTAGGTGCCTTTGGCTTTCGAGGCGAATGGCAGGTCGGAGACTTCCTTGACCGGCAGCGCGTCCATGTCGGCGCGCAGGGCAACGGTCGGGCCGGGCAGGGCGCCTTTGAGGACGGCGACCACGCCCGTGCGCGCCACGCCGGTTTTGACTTCCAGGCCCATGGCTTTGAGTTGTTTGGCGACCAGTTCCGACGTGCGCTTTTCAGTGTTGCCGAGTTCGGGGTGGGCGTGGATGTCGCGGCGGGTTTCCAGCAGTTCCGGTTCGAGCTTTTGCGCCTGCTCGGCGATCTGCGTGCGCGTGCTTTCCATGGTGGTGGCGCCGGCGTGACAGGCGAACAGGGTGAGTAGAACGGCCTGGGCAATGCGGGTCAGTTGCATCGGGTTTCTCCTTGGTTATTGTTTTTGGGCTTCCCTGCCTGTGACTGCAACTGCGCGCCTGAGTGCTATTCCTTAGGCTCGCCACCGCCGGCAGTGATCACTTGTACGCTCATGCGTGGGGTGGCCAGATCCAGTCCGGCTTCATCCAGATGCCGCTTCAGCGAAAGGTTGAACGCCCGCGACACTTCCCACTGTTTGATTGGCGCCGTCTTGAACCGTGCACGCAAAATCGCGCTGCCGGACTCAAAACTCTCGACACCCTGAATTTCCAGCGGCGACCAGATATTGCGGCGTTGCAGGGGATCGGTGCGCATTTTCTGGCCGACGTCGCGCATCAGTTTGATCGCGTCGTCGATTTCCATGTTGTACGGCACCGCGACGCGGAAGATCGCGTAGCCGAACTCCCGCGAGTAGTTCTTGATGCTTTTGATTTCGCTGAACGGGATCGTGTGGACGATGCCGTCGATGTCGCGCAGGCGCACGGTGCGGATGGTCAGGCCTTCGACGGTACCGAGGTGGCCGCCGACGTCGACGTAGTCATCGATGGCCAGCGAATCTTCGATGATGATGAACAGGCCGGTGATCAAGTCGGCAACCAGCGACTGCGCACCGAAACCGATGGCCAGACCGATCACACCGGCACCGGCCAGCAGTGGCGTAACGTTCATGCCCATGTTCGCCAGCGCGACGATCAGCGCGATGATGAAAATCGCCACGAACAGCACGTTGCGGATCAGCGGCATCATCGTTTGCGCGCGGGCATTGGCCAGGCCTTTGCGCGAGCGGGTAAGGGCGTGGTGCACGGCGGTGTCGGAGAGAATCCAGATCAGCCAGGCAAACAGCAGCGTGCCAGCGAGGCTGAACAGTTTTACGCTGACGTCATGCCCGTCGCCTTCTGCGAAAGTGATCAGCGACTTGCCCCACACCCGCAGACCCAACTCGATAAACGCCAGCCACACCAGCAGATGGGCGAGGGTATAGAAGAAGTTTTTCAGTCGTTCCGAATACAGCGCATGGCGTTTGGCCCCGCGCTGCGGTTTCAGCGAGTGGCGACGCACCAGGCCGTTGATCACCATGCACAGCACCAGCAACACCGTGCAGATCATCGATTGGCGCAAAGCAGTGCTGGTATCGCCGGCGGAGAAGAACGTCGCGAACAGCGAAATCCCCACCAGCACCAGCGCCGGGACGTACCAGAAGGTACCGAGGATATCGATGGTGTCGCTGAGCGCGCGGCGGGTCAGGCGTCGCGACAGGGGCTGGTTGCGGATCAGGTGCGCAATCGGTCGGCGGAACCGCAGAATGAACAGGCCGGTTGAAATTGCAGCAAGGACATTGGCGACGGTCGCGGCGGTGTGGGCCAGATGCACGCCGAGGCTTTCGATCAGACGCGGATCATTCAGCGCCTCACCGAACGCGGCGAAGCTGCCGATCAGCCACAACGGCCGGAACGCCTGATGACGCAGGATGTACAGCGCGCGATGGCGGTGCGGGCCATCGAGCAGGGAGAAAGCAATCACGCAGATTGCCGAGAAGCAGGTGCCAACCACCAATGCGTACGCCAACACCATCGCCAGGCTTTTACCCAACGAGGAAGGCAAGGCGTAACTCATGTAGACGGTGATGACCAAAGCGATCAGCCACGGCCCGAGTTTGCGCAGGGCGAAGCGCAGCATGTCGAGGGCTTTGGGGTGTTGCGGCAGTTCTTCGGTCAGACCAAAACGCATGCGCACGCGATGACTGAGCCAGATCAGCGCAGCGGCGAGCAGGCTCCAGACCATCAGAATCATGGCGAAACCGAAGATTACCGGCAGCCATTCGCTGGCCGGCATCATCAAGGCGCTGAATTCATCTTTGGCCAGATCGAACTCGGCAGACCAGCGATTGAGCGGGCTGTCAGCACCGGTGAATTGTTTTTCGAAATTGGCGAGGGTGCCGCCGATCAGGCCGAGTACGCCCTCTTCAGGTGTGGTCTGGGCTTTTTTCGTGGCGTCGCGCAGCTTTTTCAGGTCGGTGAGCAGTTGCGCGCGTTGCTTGTCGTTTTCCAGCGACTTGATGACTTCGTCGAGGGATTGACCGAGGGGTTCTTGCGCTTCGGGCTGGGCCTTGTTGGTGTTGAGCAGGCCGGGCAGACCGACCGCCTGGGCAGGCGCCAGCGGCAGCAGCGTCATCAGGCAGACGAGGAACAGACTGGGTAAAGCAAAAAGACGAGCAAACACTAGGCGGTCAACCTCGCAATGGGCGGATCGAACGAGTGTACGAGCCCGCCTGCTGCAATGCGAGCCGGTGCGCGGTTATTCGTTGAGTTTGGCGAGGATCTTGTAAACCACGGTAGCGAGTATCAACAGCATGCCGACCCACATGGCGAAAACACCGGCGTTCTTGTCGCGGAAGTTGAAGCCGATGGCCAGCAGGAGCATTCCGCACAGGATCGGAATGAGCATGGCGTGGAACGAAGACATCGTGATCATGGAGACAGCCTTGTCGAAAGGGATGATTAAAGTCTAGGTGGCTTTTGTTTGGGAGGTGCTGATGTGTATCAGAGTTGAGCCGGTTTCTTGATGAAATTTGTGCTGGCTGAACCGGCCTCATCGCGGGCAAGCCTTGCTCCTACAGAGGTGAGGCTTGTGTAGGAGCAGAGCTTGCTCGCGAAGCTTTTAAGGCTTTTAAGGCAAATCGCGGCAGGCGTAAAACGCGCTCAGCACTTTCACCAGATGCGCCAGGTCGTGGCTGCCGCACAGTTCGCGGATCGAGTGCATGGCGAAGGTCGGCAAGCCGATGTCGACGGTGCGCACACCGAGGTGGCTGGCGGTGATCGGGCCGATGGTTGAGCCGCAGCCCATGTCGCTGCGCACCACGAAGCTTTGCACCGGCACTTCTTCGGCCATGCACAGATGGCGGAAGAAACCGGCGGTTTCGCTGTTGGTGGCGTAGCGCTGGTTGCTGTTGACCTTGATCACCGGGCCGGCGTTGAGTTTCGGGCCGTGGTTGGCGTCGTGCTTGTCGGCGTAGTTCGGGTGCACGCCGTGGGCGTTGTCGGCCGAGACCAGCAGGGATTTCTGGATGGTGCGAACGAACTCGTCACCTTCCGGCAGCAGACGGCGCAGGGTTTGTTCGAGCATCGGACCGTCAGCGCCGCAGGCCGAGCAGGAGCCGACTTCTTCGTGATCGTTGCAGACCAGCACGCAAGTTTCGTCGGTTTCGGCAGTCAGCAGCGCTTGAAGACCGGCATAGCACGACAACAGATTGTCGAGACGCGCGCCGGCAATGAAGTCGCCGTTCAGGCCAATCACTGCAGCACTTTGTGTGTCGTAGAAGCTCAGCTCGTAATCGAGCACGACGTCGGCGTTCAAGCCGTGTTCGCGGGCCAGTTGATCGGTGAGCACGGCGCGGAAATCGACGCGTTCGTCCCCAGCGAATTGCGCTAGGATCGGCGGCAGTTCGGTTTGCGCGTTGATCGCCCAGCCCTGATTGGCTTCACGGTTGAGGTGAATGGCCAGGTTGGGAATGATCGCGATCGGCGCCTTGAAGTCGATCAGTTGGCTTTCGACCTTGCCGTCGCGGCGGAAGGTCACGCGGCCGGCCAGCGACAGATCGCGGTCGAACCACGGCGCCAGCAGTGCGCCGCCATACACTTCAACGCCCAGTTGCCAGAAGCCCTGACGCTGCAGTTCCGGCTGCGGTTTGACGCGCAGGCACGGGCTGTCGGTGTGCGCGCCAACCAGACGGATGCCACCGTGCAGCGGCGAGGTGCGGCCCATTTTGATCGCGACGATCGAGGAGTCATTACGAGTAACGTAATAGCGGCCGTTAGGCTCGGTGGTCCACGGCTCGCGTTCGTCGAGGCGCACAAAACCGGCGGCCTCCAGACGTTGCACAAGACTGGCGGTGGCGTGGAACGGGGTAGGGGAGGCCTTGAGGAAGTCGATCAGGCCTTGGTTCAACTCTTCGCGCATAACAAGCTCCAGACAGCAATGGCCGGGAGTTTAACGCGGTTGACGCCCATTGCGAACGCAAAACCTGTAGGAGCTGAGCTTGCTCGCGAAGGCGTCGGGTCAGCAACATCTATGCTGAATGACACAGCGCTTTCGCGAGCAAGCTTTGCTCCTACAAGGGGTGGGGTTGGTTAGCGGGGGGTGAACACGCGTTTTTTCAGGTAGCGCATGATGACTTTCTCGTCTTCCGGCTTGTCCGGGCGTGGCAGCTGTTTTGGCCAGCGGCTCTGGCTCAGGAGCTTTTTCTGCCGGCTCTCGTCCCAGCGCAGAATCTCCCGCGACGCACATTCCCACCACTCATGGCGGCAGGCGCTGTAGTACGGATCATCCGGTGCGGCGCTGCCATACAACAAGTCTCGACCGACCTTGCGCAAGGCGCCGCTCTGGTTGCGCAGTTTCCATTTGATTTTCAGGCGCTGCCAGGCCGACGGGAACGGTTTGACTCGCGGCACGTCGCGGCACAGATCCACCAGTCGCTGACTGAACGTTTCGCCATGCTGGGAGAAGAAGTACGTCTGCATCGCATGGAAAAAACGCTTTTCGGCGAAGTAGTGATAGACGTATTTTCGCGCTTCCACAACCCGGCGTTCACGCAGGGCATACGACAACGCGATCTGCTCGATGGTGTGAATCTCGAAACCGCCGACCGTGCATTGGTCGATCATGCTGATCGATTCTTCAAACAAATCCAGATCGTTTTCGGTGACACCGCACAGGCCGCTGTTGTAGAGCTTGAAGCCGTTTTCCGGCGTCACGCCATACGCACTGAGGTCGCGCGCAAGCTTCAGATAGTCGCTGCGCTGGTGCACGTCTTTCCAGTCGTACTCGAAGCGATCCATGACCGAGCAATCCTGCCCGATGGCATCGAGCAGACGGCTGGGATGATCGGTGAACAGCGTGTCGGTGTCGACGAACAGCGTCTTCTCCGCCCATTGCATGCCTGCGGCGATGGCGCAGGCCTTGCGGCGATGGTGGTAGCCATTCGTGCCTTGCCAGCGCGTCAGCGTCGCTTCGTCGAGGAACACCGTGTCGACCGGCCAGCCGGCGTAATCTTGCGGGCGATCAGTGAGAATTCTGATCGCCGGGAGCTGGCCGTTTTTCGCCTGGGACAACACGGTGAGGATGCTGAACTTGGCCTCGCGGCGGTAGACATCCTGATTGCCGTAAATCAGGTACAGCAACTGTTGGCGGGTTTTTTTCAGGGGTGTGGCGAGGGAATCAATACAACTCATCCGAAACAAAAATCCTTAAAACGGTGCCGGGCATTCGAAGCGCAAGCGTTCGCCGGTCTGAGGATGGGTGAAGCTCAACATACTCGCGTGTAAACACAGACGCGGCCAGGCGGCCAAGGCTTGTTCGTGGGCGTAGAGCCCGTCACCCAGCAGCGGATGACCGATGGACAGCATGTGCACGCGCAACTGGTGCGAGCGGCCGGTGATCGGCGTCAGCTCGACGCGGCACCAGTCGCCGCAACGCTCGAGCACGCGCCAGAAGGTCAGCGCATGTTTGCCGAATTCGTGATCGACCACGTGGCGCGGCTTGGTTGGCGGATCGTACCGCAGTGGCAAATCGATGCTGCCACTGTCCAGTTCCGGCTGACCCCAGGCCAACGCGGTGTAGGCCTTTTCGGTTTCACGGTCATGAAACTGGCGCGACAGTTCACGATGCGTGTCGGCGTCACGGGCCAGCAGAATGATGCCGGAGGTTTCCCAGTCCAGACGATGGACGATGCGCGCTTCCGGGTAGCCGTTTTCCTGCAGACGGGTAATCAGGCAATCCTTGTTGTCGTCGGCGCGACCGGGCACCGAAAGCAGCAACGTCGGTTTGTTCACCACCAGTACAGCGGCGTCCTGATGGATGATGTGGATGTTGGACAACGGCATTAAAACAGCCTCGTAACAAATGCCAACGGCGGCTCGGGACTGCTGATAACCCTGTAGGAGCTGCCGAAGGCTGCGATCTTTTGATTGTCAAAAACAAAATCAAAAGATCGCAGCCTTCGGCAGCGCCTACACGAGCATCAACAGCCCGAGCCGCCGCAGCGACTACCTGATCGACTCAGCGATCGGGCAGGGTGATGTTGAGTTCCAGAATCGAGCAACTGCCCTGGCTTTCCAGTGCAACATGTACGTCGTCGTTGCCGATGTTGACGTACTTGCGGATCACGTCGACCAGTTCCTTCTGCAAGGCTGGCAAGTAATCCGGCGTGCTGCGCTGGCCGCGCTCATGCGCCACGATGATCTGTAGACGCTCTTTCGCTACCGAGGCGGTACTTGGCTTTTTGTTGGCACGAAAGAAGTCAAAAAGGTTCATTACCTACCTCCAAACAGGCGCTCGAAGAATCCCTTCTTCTCGACATCGAGGAAACGGTGGGCTTTTTCTTTGCCCAGCAAACGGTCGACGGTATCGCTGTAAGCCTGACCGGCATCGCTCTGGTCGTCGAGAATCACCGGTACGCCCTGGTTGGATGCCTTGAGCACCGCCTGGGATTCCGGGATCACGCCGAGCAGGGTGACCGAGAGGATTTCCTTGACGTCTTCAACGCCCAGCATCTCGCCCTTTTCCACACGCTCTGGATGGTAGCGAGTGATCAGCAGGTGTTCCTTGATCGGGTCTTCGCCACGTTCGGCGCGACGCGATTTGCTCGCCAGCAGGCCGAGCATGCGGTCCGAATCTCGTACCGAGGACACTTCCGGGTTGGTCACGACGATCGCTTCATCAGCGAAGTACATGGCCAGGTGCGCGCCTTTCTCGATGCCCGCCGGGGAGTCGCAGACGACGAACTCAAATTGTTCCTTGAGCTCCATCAGGACTTTTTCCACGCCTTCGACGGTCAGCGCGTCTTTGTCGCGGGTCTGGCTGGCGGCCAGCACGTAGAGGTTTTCCAGGCGCTTGTCTTTGATGAGCGCCTGTTGCAGGTTGGCTTCGCCGTTGACCACGTTGACGAAGTCATACACCACGCGGCGCTCGCAACCCATGATCAAGTCAAGGTTACGCAAGCCCACGTCGAAGTCGACGATCACTGTTTTGTGGCCGCGCAGAGCGAGGCCGGTACCGATAGCGGCGCTGGTGGTGGTCTTACCCACACCACCCTTGCCGGATGTAACCACGAGAATCTTGGCCAAGGTGTTTCACCCCTAAGGAAGAAGGACTTTTTAGCCCCTGAAAAACATCTCTTGAAAACTACTGCAGTCGGACAGCCTTGGCTGGAATTTGGCTTTAGGCCTTTTTCCTACTTCGTTTGAGCCGTTTTCGCTACGTTTTAGAGATGCTTGGAAAATGCGGCAGTATCCGTTAAAGCCGAATGATGTTCAACACGTCGCCCGACAGGCTGACCTGTACGCCCGAGCCCCACATTGGATCGCGGCGCAAATCCTCGGAAACCTTGTAATGACCGGCGATGGAGATCAGTTCAGCGCTTAATTGCTGACAGAAAATCCGTGCCTTGGTGTCACCCTTCACGCCGGCCAGCGCACGGCCACGCATCGGGCCGTATACATGGATGTTGCCATCGGCAAGAAGTTCCGCCCCCGGACTGACCGAGGAGACCACGACCAAATCGCCACCCTGCGCGTATATCTGTTGGCCACCACGTACTGGCGTGGTGATGACGCGGGTCTGTTTGACGGTCGGTTCTGGCGGCTTTTCCGGCTTCTTTTTGACTTCGGCTTCTGGCATCTCCAGTGGCCGTTCACGAGCACCGGACGGCGGCAGCACCGGAATGTCGATGGCGATGGCGGCGGCAATGTCTTCGATGCGGCTGGCACGAATCGCCAAGGTGCGCAGGCCATGTTGACGGCACACACGCATCAAACCTGGCAGGTCGACCGCGCCTTCGCTCGGCGGCAGTTTGTCCAAGGCCAGAACCAGCGGCGCGTTGCTGAAGAAATTCGGCGCCTGCGCAACTTTGGCGGCCAATTGCCGATCGAGGCTGTCGAGGTCGTTACGGGCCAGTTCCAGCACGGTAATGGCCAGCATGCTGCCCTTTAGCTGGAACACGGGATCTTGGTTTAACGGTTCGGTTTTGCTCATGTCGGCATACAACGGCTTGTCACTAAAAGTGCCGAGACTTATAACGAGAACGCCCGCAGGCCGCAAGCCGGGTCGAACGATGTAGAATGCGCGGCCACTGTATTTACGGAAGCTTTAATGGATCGCCCGCGTTTTCGAAAAGCATTTCTTGCTCCACGCTTCTGGCCGCTCTGGTGCGGCTTGGGGCTTTTGTGGCTGATCGTGCAGCTGCCGTATCCGGCGTTGCTGACCATCGGTCGATTTTTGGGTGCGTTGATGTATCGCTTCGCCGGCGACCGGCGGCGCATTGCCAAGCGCAATCTTGAACTGTGCTTCCCGGAAAAATCCGCGGCGGAGCGCAAACGCCTGCTCAAGGAAAATTTCGCCTCGACCGGCATCGCTTTTTTTGAAATGGCGATGAGCTGGTGGTGGTCGCGTGAGCGTCTGGCCAAACTGGCCCACGTCGAAGGGCTGGAGCATTTGCAGAAAGCCCAGCGCGAAGGCAAAGGCGTGATCCTGATGGCGGTGCATTTCACTACGCTGGAAATCGGCGCGGCGTTGCTCGGCCAACAGCACACCATCGACGGCATGTACCGCGAGCACAAAAATCCGTTGTTCGATTTCATCCAGCGTCAGGGCCGTGAGCGGCACAATCTTGATTCGCTGGCGGTGGAGCGCGACGACGTGCGCGGCATGCTCAAGCTGCTGCGTTCCGGTCGGGCGATCTGGTACGCGCCGGATCAGGACTACGGCGCCAAGCAAAGCATCTTTGTGCCGCTGTTCGGCATTCAGGCAGCGACGGTGACGGCGACGACCAAATTCGCGCGGCTGGGTAAGGCGCTGGTGGTGCCGTTCACTCAGGAGCGTCTGGCGGACGGCAGCGGGTATCGGCTGGTGGTGCATCCGCCGTTGGAAGATTTCCCCGGTGAGACCGAAGAAGCCGATTGCCTGCGCATCAACCAATGGGTCGAAGGCGTTTTGCGCGATTGCCCGGAGCAATACTTATGGGCGCATCGACGCTTCAAGAGCCGGCCACCGGGCGAGCCGAAGTTGTACGCCAAACGCGGTTGATTCACCCCATCCCCTAAGCACCACGGAGTGTTGCGATGAGCCCAGCGGAACCGGTCACAGGTTTGATTCTTTCCGGCGGCGGGGCTCGGGCGGCGTATCAAGTGGGCGTGCTGGCGGCGATTGCCGAATTGTTGCCGGTGGGCGCGGACAATCCGTTCCCGGTGATCGTCGGCACCTCGGCCGGCGCGATCAACGCGGTCAGCCTCGCCAGCGGCGCCAGCGATTTCCGCGCGGCGATCGAGCGGCTGACACTGTTCTGGCAAGGCTTTCGCAGCCATCGCGTGCTGCGCAGTGACTGGCCCGGCGTGATCCGTCAGGCCAGCCGTTTTGTCAGCCACAGCCTGCTTGGCCTCGGTCGGCATCTGCCGGTGGCGCTGCTCAACAGTTCGCCGCTGCGCGACCTGCTCAACGAAAAACTGCACCTGCCCGGCATCGCCGAATCCATCGCGCGCAAGCAATTGCATGCGGTGGCGGTGACGGCGTTCGGCTACGAATCGGGGCAGGCGGTGACGTTTTATCAGGGCGGCGGCACGATTGATTCGTGGCTGCGCCATCGGCGCATTGGTGTGCCGACGCAACTGTCGGTCGATCATCTGTTGGCCAGCTCGGCGATTCCGTTGTTGTTCGCGCCGGTGAAAATCGGTGAGGAGTATTTCGGCGACGGCGCGGTGCGGCAATCGGCGCCGATCAGTCCGGCGCTGCACTTGGGCGCCAGTCGCGTGCTGGTGGTCGGCGTCAGCGGCAACCCGCGCGGTTTCGATCCACAGCAGCCGCTGGAACGCACCTACACCGGGCAACAGCCGACACTTGCGCAGATCGGCGGGCACATGCTCAACAGCACGTTCATTGACAGCCTGGAGAGCGACATCGAGTTGCTGCAGCGGCTCAACCAGTTCAGTCATCTGATGCCCGCCGGCACGCCGACACGCGAGTTGGGCGTGGCGCCGGTGGAAGTGCTGGTGATTTCACCGAGTCAGCCGATTGATGAGATCGCGGCGCGGCATCGCCAGGAATTGCCGGCGGCGTTGCGTTTGTTTTTGCGTGGGCCGGGGGCGACGAAGACGAGCGGGGCGGGGGTGTTGAGTTATCTGTTGTTCGAGGCGGGGTATTGCAGCGAGTTGATTGATTTGGGGCGAAGGGATGCGTTGGCCAAGCGTGAGGAGTTGTGCCGGTTTTTGGGGATATCTGAGGCAGTCGTTCCAACCTGAAGTCTGCTTTGAGCCCATTCGCGAGCAAGCTCGCTCCCACAGGGTTCGGCGTCGTATGCGCAATTCGCATTCAACATAGAACCACTGTGGGAGCGAGCTTGCTCGCGAAGGCGTCCTTGCGGACGCCGCCGGATCAGAAGTGGAACTTCACCAGGAAGCTGGTCACGTTCTGATTGGTGGTGAACGCACGGGTGTCGTCGATCCCGTACTTGTCTTTCCAGTAGTCGTACTCAACACCGACGTACAGCTGCTTCTCGCCGAAATTGAGCGCCTTGCCCAGGTCGTATTTGACCTGTGGGTTGAAGTGCAGGTTGGCTTTGTATTCGCCACGGTTGTTTTCGTCGTTGTCGACGACCCAGTCCATGTAACCGTCGATCAGCACGTTCGAGTCGCCGACCGGGATGGTGTAGGACCAGACCGGGGTGATCTGCCAGACGTTGTCACCCGGGCGCGAGCCTTCGGTGTGGCGCTGGTAGAAGTTCAGCTGGAAGTAGTCGAAGCCCGGAATGGCCAGGTCGAAGCCAGGACCGATCAGGTAGGACTCGGTGTCACCCTCGCCGAACTCGTAGGTCATCGCCAGCAGGACGTCTTTGATCGGGCCGAATTCGATCTTCTGGTCGAGTACCTTGCCCAGCGAGATGCGTGGCTGGAACTCGCCGTAGTAGGTGTTCGGGCCGTTGTTGAAGTCCTTGTCACCGTTATAGAAGATCTTGTCGACGAACAGGAAGTTGTCCCCATACTTCCACGCATCGGCGTGCTCGAAGGTGACGGTCTGCTGGATCGCAGGATTGACCTTGAAGTCCTTACCGTAGAGGTAGGTCAGGCTGTTGTTCTGCCACTGCAGCAGGCCATCGGCCATGGCCTGGCCGCCGGCCAACATCGATCCCGCAAGCATCAGGCTGGTGCACGTACGTTTCATTCGGTTGCTCCCAAAGTAGGTGTTCCACGTTTATTTTTTTTAAGATCGGCGCTCTGGTGTGGCGCCTTTTTTCGTTACTGCAAAAGTCATCCAATCGGTCAGCTTTGCTGGTGTTAGCAAGAGCTGGGCCAAGGCTTTTCGAAAAGCAAAAAAACGCCCGTCGGCTGCTGCAAAACAGTCGATTGAGCGTGTTTTCGGGATGCCTCGGTACTGGCCGGGGCCGGGATAAGTTGGCCCGTTGGTCAGGAATTAAATCCGGGCTTTTTTTTAGACCGAATTCATGAGGCCGCGGAGAATACTGACTCCTCGGCCAGCTCTCAAGTGCCCCGCAACAGAGCACCGACGACAGGTATGGGGCACGGTTGCGGGTCATCTTAAAAATGCACCTTCACCAGCAGGCTGGCGGTGTTCTGATTGGTGTCGAGGTTGTGGCTGCTTTCGACGCCGTATTTGTTCTTCCAGTAGCTGTATTCGGTGCCGACGTACAACTGCTTCTGACTCCAGCCCAGGGCTTTGCCGAGGTCATATTTGATCTGCGGATTGATGTGCAGGTTGGCGTGATAGGTGCCGCGCGAGTTCTCGTCGTTGTCGACCACCCAATCCAGATAGCCATCGATCAGCACGTCGGAATTGCCCACGGGAATGCTGTAAGACCAGCCGGGGGTGATCTGCCACACGCCGTCGCCGGGGCGCGGGCCTTCGGTCTGGCGGCGGAAGATATTGAGGGTGACGTAGTTGAAGCCGGGCACCTTGAGGTCGAAGCCCGGGCCGATCAGGTAGGCCTCGCTTTCACCTTCGCCGTACTCGTAGGTCATCGCCAGCAGCACGTCTTTGATCGGGCCGAATTCGATCTTCTGGTCGAAGATCTTGCCGAACGAGAAGCGTGGGGTGAATTCGCCGTAAAAGGTGTGCGGGCCTTTGTTGCGGTCTTCTTCGCCGTTGTAGAAGATTTTGTCGACGAAGAGAAAGTTGTCGCCATATTTCCACTTGTCGGCGTGCTCGAACGTGACCGTCTGCTGGATCGACGGGTTGATCGCGAAATTCTTGCCGTACAGGTAGCTGAGGCTGTTGGTTTGCCACAGCAGTAAATCGCCAGCCATGGCTTGACTCGCGGCCAGCAGGCCACCACCCAACAGCATGTTTGTCTGTGTACGAATCATCTGTTGCTCCCTCTTGTTTTTATTGTTTGAGGCGCAGAGCTGTTGCTTGCCCTTGTGGGAGCGGGCTTGCTCGCGAATGCGTTCTTCCAGTCAACGGATGGGTTGAATGTCACACCGCTTTCGCGAGCAAGCCCGCTCCCACATGGGGATATCTTTGTTGCTGTTAGTGCTGGTGTGCGTGGCAGTCGTTGATGGCCGCGCGCTCTTTGCCGCCGAGAATGTTGAACAGCAGGTTCAGCGTCAGCGCGCTGAGCGTTGCCATGGCGATGCCGCTGTGGGTAATCGGGCTCATCCACAGCGGCAGGTGCGCGAAGAACTCAGGACGCACCACCGGGATCAGGCCCATGCCGATGCTCACCGCGACCAGCAACTGGTTGCGACGGTCACCGATGTCGGCTTCTTGCAGAATCTTGATGCCGGTCGCGGCGACCATGCCGAACATCGCAATCGCTGCGCCGCCGAGTACCGCCGGTGGAATCGATGCCACCAGGAACGCGGCTTTCGGCAGCAGGCTCAGGACGATCAGCAAGCCACCGGCAACGATGGTCACCGAGCGGCAGCGCACGCCGGTCATCTGCACCAGGCCGATGTTTTGCGCGAACGAGGAGTGGGTGAAGGTGTTGAAGAAACCGGCGACAAACGAGGCGCCAGCATCACACAGCAAGCCGCGACGCAGCATGCGCGGGCAGACTTCCTGGCCGGTGATTTTGCCCAGCGCGAGGAACATCCCGGTGGACTCGACGAAGATGATCACCACCACCAGGCACATCGACAGGATCGGCGCGAGTTCGAATTTCGGCATGCCGAAATGCAGCGGGGTGACGAACTGAATCCATGGTGCGTTGGCCATGCCGCTGAGGTCGACCATACCGATCACGCCGCACAGGATGTAGCCGAAGCACATACCGATCAGTACGGAAATGTTGACCCAGAAACCGCGCATGAAGCGGTGCACCAGCAGAATGGTGCCCAATACCAGGGCGGCGATGGCCAGATAAATCGGTGAACCGAATTGCGTAGCGCCTGCACCGCCGCCAGCCCAATTTACGGCGACGGGGAACAGCGACAAACCGATCGAGGTGATGACCGTGCCGGTCACCAGAGGCGGGAAGAAGCGTACGACCTTGGACATGAATGGCGCGATGATCATGCCGAAGAAACCGGCGGCGATCGTTGCGCCAAAGATGCCTTGCAGGCCGATACCGGGCATGCCGGCCATGGCGACCATGCTGCCGACAGCGGCAAAACTGGCGCCCATCATCACCGGCATGCGAATGCCCATCGGGCCGATGCCCATGGATTGCACGATGGTGGCGACACCGGCGACCAGCAGGTCGGCGTTGATCAGGAAGGCAATTTCTTCACGAGTCAGGCCAGCGGCCTGTCCAATGATCAGCGGCACCGCGATGGCACCACCGTACATCAGCAGAACATGTTGCAAACCGACCAGGATCAGTTGCAAAAGGGGCAATCGCTGAATGGCGGGTGCGTCGGGGATGCGCGCTTTGGACAGCTCGGACATGCAACACCTCAGATCTTTTTATTCTTGTGATTGAACAGCTGCCGGGTTGCTCGCAGCTGTTTCTTTGCATCAGGTAAAACCGCGTTGCGGCTATTCGCGGGCAAGCCTTGCTCCTACAGGATTCAGGTGATCCTGGTAGGAGCAAGGCTTGCCCGCGAAGCTTTTGCTTAGTTGGTCTGGGCTCCCTGCACAATCCAGGCGCCGATCAGGTCGCGTTCCTGCTGGGTCATCTGTGTGATGTTGCCCAGTGGCATGATCTGACTGGTGACCGCTTGTGCCTGAATCCGCGCCGCGTTCTGGCGGATCTGCTCAGGGGTGTCGAACATCACACCCGCTGGCGCTGCGCTGAACAACGGACTGGTCGGCTTGGCCGAGTGGCAAACCGCGCAGCGTTCTTGAATCACGCTGTGCACTTTGTCAAAGCCAGGGCCGGCGTTGGAGGCTTGTGCCGGTGCAGCAGGTTCGGCAGGGGCTGCCGGTGCCGCTTCAGCCGGTTTCGCGCCACCACCCAAAGCCGTTTCCGGCAGCGGTTGGTACTCGATTTTTGCTGGAGCCTTGGCCACTTCCGGAGCGGTCGACATCGGCGTTGGGCCGGTGACGTACGCCAGCGTGATCATGCCTACCGCTGCAACCGGCAGAGTCCAGGCAAACTTGTGGCTGTCGTGACGGGTGTTGAAGTAGTGACGCACCAACACCGCCAACACCGCGATCCCGGCCAGGATCAACCAGTTGTACTGGCTGCCATAGGTGCTCGGGAAGTGGTTGCTGATCATGATGAACAGCACCGGCAGGGTGAAGTAGTTGTTGTGACGCGAACGCAGCAAGCCTTTGGCCGGCAGTGCCGGATCCGGCGTGCGGTTCTCGGCAATCGCCGCCACCAGTGCGCGTTGCGCCGGCATGATGATGCGGAACACGTTACCGACCATGATGGTGCCGATGATCGCGCCGACGTGCAGGTACGCACCACGACCGCTGAACACTTTGCTGAAGCCATACGCCGCGCCGATGATCAACACGAACAGGATGAAGCCGAGCAGAGCAGGGCGTTTGCCCAAGGCCGAGTCGCACAGGAAGGAGTAGATGAACCAGCCGAGGAACAGCGAGCCGATACCGATGGCCACGCCTTCAGGGCCGCTCAGTGTGCTGCCCGGAGCCAGCAGGTAGAGCGTTGGATTGGAGTAGAACACCACGCACAGCAGCGCGATACCCGACATCCAGGTGAAGTAGGCTTCCCATTTGAACCAGTGCAGGTTCTCCGGCATTGCCGGCGGGGCCAGTTTGTATTTTTCGAGGTGATAGATACCGCCACCGTGGATCGCCCACAGGTCACCGGCCAGACCGGTTTTCGGGTTGACGCGGTTGAGGTTGTTCTCCAGCCAGACGAAGTAGAACGACGCGCCGATCCAGGCCACGCCAGTAATCATGTGAACCCAGCGCACGCTCAGGTTCAGCCATTCCAACAGATGTGCTTCCACAGTCTTTACCTCTCGCCTGTCACTCTTGTTGTCGAGTGATCAGACCTTCTCTTATTGGTGGGGGGCGAGGAACAGACGCTCTTCCTCTTTGAAAAAATGCTCATCGCAGTTATTGCCTGTGCCACTGCGATCAACCACCAGGAAGTCATCCCGCTTTTCGATCGTCAGCACCGGATGGTGCCAAACGCCGCGATGGTAATTAATGCCCTGCCTGCCATTGGTGACGAAGGCGCGGACCAAGCCTGATACAGGTTCATCGCCAACTGGCGCGACCACGATCAGAAAGGGGTTGCCGAGCAGCGGTATGAAAGCCTGGCTGCCCAGCGGATGGCGTTCCAGCATGCAAACGGTCAGTGGCATGTCCTGCGCGTCGGCGCGGAAGATGCTGATGATCGCGTTGTCCTCAGGCTGAGCGGTTTCGACCGTCGCCAGTTTATGGAAGCGCATGGTCGAACCGTTGTTGATCATGAAGTGATCGCTGCCGTCGGTTTCGATCACGTCACCGAAAGGGGCGAAGGCTTCTTTGGTCAGCGGTTCAATCGTTAGTGTGCGCATGCTGTTCTTCTTTTCGTTGAGTGATCGTTCCCACGCTCCGCGTGGGAATGCAGCCCGTGACGCTCCGCGTCACATCCAAAACGGACGCAGAGCGTCCAGTGATGCGTTCCCACGCAGAGCGTGGGAACGATCAGTGCGGTGTTATTTAGCGACCTTGCCGAGAACGCGCAGGCGGCTCACGCCACCGTCCGGGAACACGTTCAGGCGGATGTGGGTAATCGGGCCCAGTGCTTTGATCTGCTCGACGAAGGTGTGCTCGGCGTGCATTTCCAGCTTCTGGCTTGGCAGCAGATCGCGCCAGAACAGCGACTGGGTTTCGATCTGGCTGTCAGTACCGCCTTTCACGAACGCGCCCTGGATCGAGCAGGTGTCCGGGTAGTTGCCTTTGAAGTGCAGGGTGTCGACGACGATCTTCTCGATCTCGCCCGGGTGACCCAGCGCGACGATGACCCAGTCATTGCCCGGCGTACGACGACGTGCAGTTTCCCAGCCGTCGCCCATGTTGATGCCACGGCCCGGGTTGAGGATGTTGCTCATGCGGCCGAAGTGTTCGTCGGAGCAGGCGAGGGCGCGGCCACCGTTGAGGGCTGCTGCCAGATCGACTTGCTCGTTGTCGCCAACGGCCGACCAGTCGCGATGCGGCACACCGTACACGCGCAGACGGGCAACACCGCCGTCCGGGTAGATGTTGAAGCGCAGGTGGCTGAACGCTTGGTCGTTGCTGATTTCGTGGTAGTGGTGGCTGTTGCCCTGCAGCTCGACGGCCGACAGCACTTCAGTCCACTGAGTGTTGTCATCAGGCTCGCCCGAGGCCAGGAAGCACGCTTCCAGCGAGGCCGATGGCGGGAAGTTGCCGGTGAAGAATGAAGTGTCGATGTCCACGCCTTTGATCGAGCCCGGTACGCCCAGACGGATCACTGCGCTGTCGAAGCCTTCGAAGCGCTTGCGGCGCGATTCCCAGCCGTCCATCCACTTGCCGTTGTCATCGAACACGCCCTCCTTCCATACGGCCGGGGTCGGTTGGAACAGACGATTGGCGTCTGCGAACCAGTCATCGGTGACCGAGATGATTTTGGTGCCCAGACGGGCATCGGCCAGGTTGACGAACTTCTCGAAAGGTACGGCGTAAGCTTTCATTCTTCTTGTCTGCCTTTAAATAAGTGGCTGGGGATGCTTGCAGGGCCCTGGGAAACACAAGCGTTCTAGAGGTTTCTCGGGCCAGGCTCGCTATAGGGTCAGTAAACGGAACAGGGCAATCTTGTTGATCTCCGCCAGCGCACATTTGAACTCGGTGTCTTGCGAGTTGTGAATGCGCGTTTCGAACGCCGCGAGGATCTGATGCCGGTTGCTGCCTTTTACCGCCATGATGAAGGGAAACTTGAACTTGGCTTTGTAGGCGTCGTTCAGCTCGGTGAAGCGCTGGAACTCTTCGGCCGTGCATTGGTGAATACCGGCGCCAGCTTGTTCATTGGTGCTGGCTTCGGTCAGTTGGCCCTGGACGGCAGCTTTGCCGGCCAGGTCCGGGTGAGCGTTGATCAGCGCCAGTTGACTGGCGTGATCGGCGCTCAACAGGATGTCGCTCATGCGCTGGTGCAGGGTTTCGATCTCGTCGATCGAAGCGTCCGCGCCCAGGTCGTAGGCCTTCTCGGCCACCCATGGCGAATGTTCGTAGATGTCGGCGAAAGCTTTGACGAAAGCGTCGCGGCTCAGGGTCGACGGTTGCAGGGTTTGAAAGCGGCTCATTTGGCGGCCCCTTGGTACGGCTGGGTTTCATGCCAGTGACGCGCGATGTCGACGCGACGGCTGAACCACACCTGTTCATGACTTTTGGCGTATTCGATAAAGCGTTTGAGCGAAGCGATGCGACCCGGACGGCCGATCAAGCGGCAGTGCAGACCGATCGAGAGCATTTTCGGTGCTTCAGCGCCTTCGGCGTAGAGCACGTCGAACGCGTCTTTGAGGTATTCGAAGAAGTCGTCACCCTTGTTGAAACCCTGTACTTGCGTGAAGCGCATGTCGTTGGTGTCGAGGGTGTACGGGATCACCAGATGCGGCTTGCCGGTCGGGTTGTTCGGTTCCCAGTAGGGCAGGTCATCGTCGTAGGTGTCGCAGTCGTAGAGGAAACCGCCTTCTTCCATCACCAGACGACGGGTGTTCGGGCCAGTGCGGCCGGTGTACCAGCCCAGTGGGCGCTCACCGGTGATTTCGGTAAGGATGCGGATCGCTTCGAGCATGTGCTCGCGTTCCTGCGCTTCGTCCATGTACTGGTAGTCGATCCAGCGGTAGCCGTGGCTGCAGATCTCGTGACCGGCATCGACCATCGCGCGGATCACATCCGGGTGGCGCTGGGCGGCCATGGCCACGGCGAAGATGGTCAACGGAATGTCGAATTCCTTGAACAGTTTCAGGATCCGCCAGACGCCGGCACGGCTGCCATACTCGTAAAGCGATTCCATGCTCATGTTGCGCGCGCCTTGCAGCGGCTGAGCAGCAACCATTTCAGACAGGAACGCTTCGGATTCTTTGTCGCCGTGCAGAATGTTGCGCTCGCCGCCTTCTTCGTAATTGAGTACGAAGGACAGGGCGATGCGGGCATTGCCCGGCCAGTGTGGGTGAGGAGGGTTACTGCCGTAACCGATCAGGTCGCGTGGGTAGTCAGCGCTCACTGCAGTCTTCCTTCTTATTCATGACTTGTTCAAAGTCGGGATTTTGTGGCGGCCTGGCGGTGAGTGAACAGGCTGGCGTCACAGCGATGGGCTGATTGTATACAACTTTAATCGCAATTTGTAAGCCTGAATTTTCGCATTTTTCACCGACTGTCATCTTTTACTGCTATTGGCGTGAGCCTGCAAGAAACCTGCCTGACCCGTCAGCTTATGGATAGGAGGTTCAATGAATAGGCGCGTTGCTGGCAGATCAAGGGGAAACGCCCGAATGGCGGGGGTGATGTGAAAAATGTCGTTTTTATTGTGTACAATTTTTTTGAAAAGTGTCTTAATCAGTCGCTCGCCGCAGCTTTTCGTGCTCCGAATCGGTGCGGTCTCCTTTTCAACTGACTTCGGGAGGCGCGAAGTCTGACTGCTTCCACGCAGGCAGGCGCGCAGAATCAATGGGACGTTTGACTACACACGTTTTGGACGCTGCACACGGTTGCCCGGGCAGTTCGATCAAGGTCGAACTGTACCGCGTTGAAGGTTCGCAACTGGAATTGGTCGCCAGTGCGATTACCAACAGCGATGGCCGGGTCGATGCACCGCTGCTGCAAGGCGATGATTATCGTACCGGCGTTTATCAGGTTCAGTTCCACGCGGGCGATTACTACCGCGCCCGTGGTGTTCAGTTGCCGGAACCGGCCTTTCTGGACGTGGTTGTGCTGCGCTTCGGCATCTCTGCCGAACAGGATCACTACCATGTTCCGTTGCTGATTTCGCCGTACAGCTATTCCACGTACCGGGGCAGCTGACCCCCAAGCAGCTGCCCCCACCGGGAAGCGACTGCGCATATAGCTTCTTTGGTCTTTCGCCCGCCCACACTGCGGGCTTTTTTTCGTCCTTGAGAAAGTGGTGTCTGGTCTGACGCCTTCGCGAGCAAGCCCGCTCCCACAGGTGGAACGCATTCCAAATGTGGGAGCGGGCTTGCTCGCGAAGCTTTGGCTGTTAGCGGCTCAACAGGGATGCAGCACCCGCACCACTGAACAACCCGGCACTGATCCGGTTAAACCAACTCTGCCCCTTGCCACTGCGCAGATACCGCGCCGCCCCATGCGCACCCAGCCCGTAAGCCAGTTTGCAGCACAGATCGAGCACCACCCACGTCGCAATCATGATTAGCAACTGCGGCAAAAACGGCTGCTGCGCGCTGAGGAACTGCGGCAGAAACGCGGCGAAGAACAGAATGTCCTTCGGGTTGCTCGCGCCCAGCACAAACGCGCGCCCGAACAAGGTGCGAAAGCGCGGCGTCGGTGCCGCCTGAGGCACTTCAGCGCCTACCGAGGGCTGACGCGATTGCTGCCAGCTCTGCCAGGCGAGGTAGAACAGATACAGCGCACCGACGATTTTCAGCGCGCTGAACAACTGCTCTGACGCCAACAGCAGGGCGCCCAGTCCCAAAGCCGAAGCACTGAGCAAACAGATCGACGCAATCACGCCACCCAAAAACGCCGGGTAAGAACGGCGCAAACCGTAATTCAGACTGTTGCTGATCATCAGCAATGACAGTGGCCCCGGAATCAGGATCACCACCAACGCAGCGCCGCTGAACAGCAGCCAGGTTTCCAGACTCATCACTTTCCTCCTTTTTTGTTGTACTGAAAAATGCACAAAAGCCCCACCCGTGAGGGTGAGGCAGTTTTGAAGCCTGAACCGCGTAGCGCTTACAGGAAGATGAACTTGGCGATGAAGATCGCGCAGAGCACCCACAGGCTCACGGAGATTTCCTTGTACTTGCCGGTACCGGCCTTCAGCGCCACGTAGGTGATGAAGCCCAGTGCGATACCGTCGGCGACCGAGAAGGTCAGCGGCATCATGATGGCGGTGACGATTGCCGGGATGGCATCGGTGGCTTCGTCCCACTCGATGTGGGCCATGCCGCCCATCATCAGCATTGCCACGTAGATCAATGCACCGGCGGTGGCGTAAGCGGGAATCATGCCGGCCAGCGGTGCGAAAAACATTGCCGCTATAAATAGCACACCTACGGTCACTGCGGTAAGACCAGTCCGACCACCAGCGGCCACACCGGCAGCACTTTCTACATAACTTGTTACTGGCGGAACGCCGACCACCGCACCGAATACGCTGGAAGCACTGTCGGCTTTCATCGCGCGGGAGAGGTTTTCGATGCGGCCGTCAGCGCCGACCAGATTGGCGCGCTGAGCAACGCCCATCAGCGTACCGGCGGTGTCGAACATGTGTACAAAGAGGAAGGCCAACACCACGCTGATCATGCTGACGTTAAACACGCCGGCCACGTTCATCGCCATGAAGGTCGGCGCCAGACTTGGCGGCGTCGACATGATCCCTTCGTAATGCACGATGCCCAGACCCCAACCGGCGAGGGTTACGGTGATGATGCTGATGAGGATCGCGCCGAAGATTTTGTGGTAGCTGAGGATCGCAATCATCAGGAAGCAGATGGCGGCGAGCAGCGGGCCGGGTTCACGCAGGGAACCGAGCTTGATCAGCGTCGCCGGGCTGTCGACGACAATGCCAGCGGTTTTCAGGCCGATCAAACCGAGGAACAGACCCACACCGGCACCCATCGCAAAGCGCAGGCTGACCGGAATACTGTTGAGCAGCCACTCACGAATCCGCGAGAAGGTCAGGATCATGAACAACACGCCGGAAACAAACACCGCACCCAGCGCGGTTTCCCAGTTGTAGCCCATGGTGCCGACCACGGTGTACGTGAAGAACGCGTTGAGGCCCATGCCCGGCGCCAGGCCGACTGGCCAGTTGGCGTACAGGCCCATCAACAGGCAGCCCAGTGCGGCGGCGATACAGGTGGCGACGAACGCCGCACCGTGGTCAATCCCGGCATCGGCCATGATGTTCGGGTTGACGAAGATGATGTAAGCCATGGTGATGAAGGTTGTCAGACCGGCAATCAGCTCGGTCTTCACCGTGGTGCCATGCAAGCTGAGTTTGAACAAGCGCTCCAGCAGGCCAGTGCGTAATGGCGGCGAGAGATCCAGCGTCGATGCTTCGGATTTGCGGCTTTCCACAGCGAGTACTCCTCAAGAGTTTTATTGTTATTTCCAGGGCCGGACCCATGAGGGGTGGCAGCGGCCCTTTGAGGCACTTGCGAATTTGTTGACCATGCGGTCAGGAACTCGCACGCTGTGGATTATGCTTTTGTGTACAAATAAAGCAAATATTGTTTTTGGTTTTGTTTACGAAAGTTCCATTGATAGGGATATATCGTCTGTTCGAACGCCTTCGCGAGCAAGCCCGCTCCCACATTTGAAATGCGTTCCCCCTGTGGGAGCGGGCTTGCTCGCGAAGAGGCCGGCCCATTCAATCGAGAACTGTCTGACTGTTCCCCAGCGCCAGATTCACCGCCAACCACCCATTCACCGCCGCCTCCCCAGCCTCGGCAAACACCCGCTCCAGCAACTTCACCTGCTCACGCCGCAACGCCTGCTCAAACTTCGCACCTTCCGCCGTCAATTCCAGCAGCCGTTTACGCTTGTCCGCCTCCGACGCCACGCTGTCGACCAATTGCATTTCCTGCAACTGCCGCAACGGCATGTTCAGCGCCTGCTTGCTCACGCCGAGCAAGCCAAGCAATTCCTTCACGCTCAAATTCGGATAACGCGCGATGAAAAACACGATGCGCTGATGCACCCGCGACAACCCGCGGCGCTCGAGCATTTCGTCAGCCTTGGCGGTGAACGCCTGATAGCCGAAGAAAAACGCTTCCATCGCCTGTTGCTGGCTCGTTGGGTTTTTAAGGTCAAGCATGTTGACGTACTCGCTCAAGCTGTCGTAATTTCAGTCAACCAGTTTGACTCATTTTAAACCTGCCTCGCTACCGGTGACCTCCATGGCTTTTTCCGAACGTGTCTCGCGCCTTAAAAGTTCTTTGATCCGTGAAATCCTCGCCGCCGCCCAGCGTCCTGAGGTGATGTCGTTTGCTGGAGGTTTGCCCGCCGAAGCTATGTTGCCGAAAGTCGAATGGGCGGACATGCCGCTGGCGCTCGGTCAATACGGCATGAGCGAAGGCGAACCGGCGTTGCGCGAAGCGTTGGCGGCGGAGGCGAGGGCGCTCGGTCTGGATTGTCAGGCCAGTCAGGTATTGGTGGTCAGCGGCTCCCAGCAAACCCTCGATCTGGCGGCCAAGCTGTACATCGACAAAGGCACGGAAATTCTGCTCGAAGCGCCGACCTATCTGGCCGCGCTGCAAATCTTCCAGCTGTTCGGCGCCGATTGCCTGACCGTGCCGCAAGAGTCCGACGGCCCGAACCTGGCGCACTTGCGTAATCGTCTGGAACAGCATCGTCCGGCGTTCATCTACCTGATCCCGACCTTTCAGAACCCATCAGCCGTGCGTTACAGCGAAGCCAAACGCGCTGCAGTCGCCGCATTGCTCGATGAATTCGGCGTGACCTTGATCGAAGACGAGCCCTACCGCGAACTGACCTTCGACGGCGGCAGCGCCAAACCGATTGCCGGACGCTTGCAGAAATCCAGCTGGATCTACACCGGCACCGTGTCGAAAACCCTGCTGCCGGGTTTGCGCGTTGGCTATCTGATCGCCAGCCCGGATCTGTTTCCGCATTTGCTTAAACTCAAGCAATCGGCGGATCTGCACACCAACCGCATCGGCCAGTGGCAGGCGCTGCAATGGATCGGCACAGAGAAATATCAGCAGCATTTGAGTGAGTTGCGTGGGTTCTATCGCCAGCGACGCGATGCGTTTCAATCGGCACTGGAAACGCACTTTGCCGATTTGGCAGATTGGAACATGCCGCAGGGCGGGCTGTTTTTCTGGCTGACGTTGAAGCAACCGCTGGATACGCGAACGCTATTGAATGAGGCGTTGGCCAATGATGTGGCGTTTATGCCGGGCGAGCCGTTCTTCCCGGAGCCGGATAATCATCATGGGCACTTGCGTTTGAATTTCAGCCATATTGATCCGGCGCGGCTGGATGAAGGGTTGAAGCGGCTGGCTGCGGTGGTGCGGCAGGCGCAGATAAATAAAGCGGCCTGATAAAAACAAATAAACCGGCTCAAGGGCCGGTTTATTTTTGTCTGGGATTTTAGGTGCCTGGGAGGGCCTCTTCGCGAGCAAGCCCGCTCCCACAGGGGAATGCATTTCAAATTGTGGGAGCGGGCTTGCTCGCGAAGGCGTCAGTCAGCACGACAACAAAATATCAGACCGCAGCAAATCGCTTATCCAGATAATCAATAATCACCTTCGACTCATACATCCACGTCGTCTGCCCATTCTCTTCAATCCGCAGGCAAGGCACCTTGATCCGGCCGCCCTGTTCCAGCAGCGCTTGACGATCCTGCTCATTGTTCTTCGCATCCTTCAGCGCCACCGGCACATTCAGACGACGCAACGTACGGCGGGTTTTCACGCAGAACGGGCAGGCGTGAAACTGATACAGGGTCAGATCTTTCGCGGCAGCGTCCACTTGAGCCTGAGCAGCGGCGGGGCGCTTTTTCTTGCCCGGACGGGTGAGGAAGTCGATGAAGATAACCAGTTGGCCGAGGCCGACACGAAGCGCTTTGACGAACACGTTGAAAGCCTCACGGTGCAGATTGAGAAAGGCGCGCAGCTTACCCGATTTTTCACGGGCGAAAAAAAACCGGCGATGAATGCCGGTTTTTTTCGTGCGGCGCGTTACTTGATCAGGCTGAGAAACTCGCTGCGGGTGGCAGCGTTCTCACGGAACTCACCGAGCATCACCGAAGTGATCATCGACGAATTCTGCTTCTCGACACCGCGCATCATCATGCACATGTGCTTGGCCTCGATCACTACGGCAACGCCCAGTGCGCCGGTCACTTGCATGATGGCGTCGGCGATCTGGCGGCTGAGGTTTTCCTGAATCTGCAGACGACGCGCGTACATGTCGACGATGCGCGCAACCTTCGACAGGCCCAGCACTTTGCCGCTCGGGATGTACGCAACGTGCGCCTTGCCGATGAACGGCAGCATGTGGTGTTCGCACAACGAGTACAGCTCGATGTCCTTGACCAGCACCATTTCGCTGTTGTCGGAGCTGAACAGGGCACCATTGGTGACCTCTTCAAGCGTTTGTTCATAACCGCGGCAGAGGTACTGCATGGCTTTGGCGGCACGCTTCGGCGTGTCGAGCAGGCCCTCGCGGGAGACGTCCTCGCCCAGTTGGCCGAGAATCGCGGTGTAGTTCTGTTCCAGTGTCACAGAGGCTGATTCCATAAGGGTTTCAGAGGGGTACTGTTTTGTGTCTGTACCAATTGTGTGCCAAGCAGCTGTTTCAGGCTGAATGACAATAAACGCAGGGTTCATACCCGCCATGGCGCACATGGTAGCGTAAGTGTGTCGGCAGTTGTATGGCCGGTGGGCGCGAAGGGCCAATTCTGGCCGCGTATCCGCATGCTGGAAGTTTTATCAATTCCACATTTTCTTTCTGGGAATAGGAAATTTCCTACAGTGTTCTTGGGCGTTCCTCGGCAAAGTTTCTCCCCTCGAAAACATCGAGATGTCTGCCGCTAGCAAGTTTTGACGGCAGAGGGGACTGACTGACAGGAATTCAACCCAATGAAAAACACTGCAATGAGCGCGAAAATCTACATGGTCGGTTTGCTGGCTGGTGCTGGTCTTTTAGCCGCGTCGGGCGCCTCTGCGGCGGACGGCACCATCACCATTCAAGGTCAGGTAACGGATGCTTCCTGCTTGATCGCCGTGGACGGTGGCACCGGCGACTCCACAATCACCTTGCCGGCGGTTTCCAAAAGCGCTCTCGCGACTCCGGGCGACACCGCCGGTGCCAAAGGTTTCACCATGCAACTCAGTGGTTGCCCAACCACTGGCAGCGTTCGCGCCGCGTTTGCGCCACTGAACGTGGATCCGGCCACTGGCTATCTGCAAAACACCGCCTCGGTGAGTGCTGCCACAAACGTCCAGGTGCAAGTGCTTGATGGTGCGGCAACCCCCATCGACCTGCGCGATAACACCGGCAACAGCTACGTGCCATTCGTGGATCAGGGCGGTGCCGGTGTGGCTGATCTCAACTATGCCGCGCGTTACGTGGCAACGGGCATTGCGACGGCGGGCCAGGTCGATACCCAGTTGGTTTACACCCTGGACTACCAGTAAAGACACGTGGGCAGCCAGCCGCGGTTATCCGCGCAACTGCCTGCCCGGCGCCTGTGGAAAAAACCATGAAGACCACCTCGACACACCTGCTCAAAGGCCTTTTGCTCAGCGCGCTACTGGGATCGAATGTCGCGCTGGCAAGCGTACAGGTCGCCGGCACCCGTTTTGTCTACCCGACGGCAGAGCGTGAAATCACTGTTGGCCTGACCAACAGCGGCAGCCAGCCGGCGCTGGTGCAAACCTGGCTGGACAAGGGCGATCCCGCGTCGACTCCGGGCGCGCAAAAGCTGCCGTTCGTGATCGTCCCGCCGCTCATGCGTATCGAGCCGGGCAAGGGCCAGACATTGCGCATTGCTTACATCGGCGGTGATGTACCCAAGGATCGTGAGTCGGTGTATTGGCTCAATGTGCTCGAAGTGCCGCCAAAATCGGCGAGCGCGCCAGGGCAAAACGTCATGCAGATCGCCTTTCGCTCACGCCTGAAATTATTCCTGCGACCTTCGGACTTACCGGGCAGTCCGGAAAAAGCCGCCGAGCAAGTGACCTGGGAAGTGGTGCACGCGGCGCAAGGTTACGTGCTGCGCGCGCACAACAAGGCTCGTTACAACATCAGCTTCAGTGAAGTGGCGCTCAACGCCGGCGGCCAGCGTTACGCCAATATCGACGGCGGCATGGTCGGACCGAGTGGCACCTTCGATTTCCCCTTGAAGGGCTTGAGCTCAAACGTGGCGAGTGGCGAAGTCGACAGTCGATGGATCAGTGACTACGGCAATGCCAACGCCCAACGGTACAGCCTCGGCCAGTGACCGCTGTGCGCGGTTATCGAGGAAAATTTTCTACATCACGTGAGCGCCGGCAAAACGGATCTGCCTGAACGCTGACTTGATCGAAAAGCATTGAGTTCGCCATGACTGATTTGTATCGACTGCATTCGGCAGTCGGGAAGCATTTTGCTGTGCGCAAGAAGCGTTTGCAGACGGCTGTTCTACAAGCGTTGACGTTGTTGATAGGCGGCGCAAGTGGCGCGGTTTTCGCAGGCACCGAGCCTGCTGACGTCACCTTTGACAGTACGTTTTTGCAAGGCTATGGCCAGAATCTCGATCTGTCGCGCTACGCCCGGGCCGGCATGGTGCCCGCCGGTGAATATCGACTGCAGGTGACGGTCAATGGCAAGGATCAAATGAGTCAGACCGTGCGCGTGGTCGCCGCCGGGAAGAATGCATCACGCTTTTGCTTTCGCGCTGCTGACGTCGAGCGTTGGGGCGTGAGAGTGAACAAACTGCCGGATCAGGAGCAGGTCGCCAAGACCCTCGCCAGCGATTGCGTAGAAGTACAGGCGCTGATTCCCGGTGCTTCCTTTCGTATGGACATGGCCAGTCTGCAAGGCGATCTGAGTATCCCGCAGGCCTACGCCGGGCGAGTGAGGCGCGGTTACGTCGATCCTTCGGAATGGGATTCGGGCGTCACCGCCGGTTTTGTCACTTACAACGCCAACGCCTTCGAAAACCAGAACAGCGTCGGCGACGACAGCAGCAGTTTCAGTCTCGGTGTGAACAGCGGTTTCAACATCGCCGACTGGCGATTGCGCCATAACGGCAATTTCAACTACGACGACGATGCCGGCAGCACGTACAGCGCCACCAACAGCTATGCACAGCACGATGTCTCGTCGATGAAAGCGCAGTTCACTTTGGGCGAATATTTCACCCCCGGCGACAGCTTCGACAGTGTGCCTTTCACCGGTGTGCAACTGGCCAGCGACGACAGCATGCTGCCGGAAAGCGAACGCGGGTTCGCACCCATTGTCCGTGGTATCGCCGACACCAACGCCAAAGTCACCATTCGCCAGGCCGGGCGGATCATCCACGAAGTCACCGTGGCTCCCGGCGCCTTCGTCATCGACGATTTGTACGCCACCGGGTATGCCGGTGATCTCGACGTAACCGTCACCGAGGCCGATGGCCGGCAGAAAACCTTCACGGTTGCGTTTGCCTCTGTGGTGCAAATGCTGCGTCCCGGCTCATCGCGTTTCAGCCTGACCGTGGGGCGTTACCGCGATGACAACCTCGACGACCAGTTGCGTTTCACCCAAGGCACCTACCGCCGAGGCATATCCAATCTGCTGACCTTGTACGGCGGCGGAATTCTGGCCGAAGACTACGGCTCGCTGATCACCGGTGCCGCAGTCGGTACGCCGATTGGTGCGATCGCGTTTGATGCCTCGTTCTCGAGGGCCTCAGGTTTGCCGCAAATTACCACCGATGAAGGCTCCGGTGATTCGAGCGGGCGCAGTTACCGCATCAGTTACAGCAAACTGATCGATGAAACCCGCACCAATTTCGCCTTGGCTGCCTACCGATTTTCCAGTGAGGGGTATCTGGGGCTCAGCACGTTTGCTCACTTGCACGAAGGCGATCCAACCCAGGCCTACCTCGAGCGCAACCGTTTTCAGGTCAGCGTCAGCCAGCCGATGGGCGAAGTGGGTGACTTCTATGTGAACGGTGTGTCGAGCAGTTATTGGGATGGCCGCGCCGACTCCACCACGTATCAGGTGGGCTACAGCAAGAGTTTCAACTGGGGCAGCCTGAGCGTGTCGGCCGGTCGCGAGTTCCAGGACGACGAAAGCAACGACACCTATCTGCTCAGCTTGAGTGTTCCGCTGGGTTCCGGCTCACGACGTCCGACCTTGAGCACAACTGCCTCTTATGACGGCGACAACAACAGCACGGTGCGTACCAACGTCACTGGCACGGCCGGCGAGCGCAATCAGGCCAACTATGGCGTGTACGCCAGTCGCTCCAGCAGCGATGACGATTCCACGCACAGTTACGGCGGCAACGTGCAGTACCGCTCCTCGATAGCGCAGGTCGGGGCGAGCGTCAGTCGCGGCGAAGATTTTACCCAATACACCGGTTCGGCCAGCGGTACCGTTGTTGCCCACTCCGGCGGCATCGTTTTCAGTCCCGAACAGGGCGAGACCATGGCATTGATTGAAGCCAGAGGCGCCGGCGGGGCGAGTGTGGCCAACGGTCAGGGCAACGCGCTCGATGACGATGGCCAGGCACTGACAGCGGGGCTGGTGCCGTATCGCAACAACAATGTCGGAATCAACCCAAAAGGCTTGCCCGTCGACGTTGAACTGGAGAACACCCAGCAACAAGTCGCGCCGCGCCGGGGTGCGATCGTGCGGCTGGATTACCCGACGATCATCGGCAAACCGCTGTTGCTGCAACTGGACAATAACGCCGACGTGCCTTTCGGGGCGCAGGTAGTGGACGCGGACGGTAAACAGATTGCGTTGGTCGGGCAGGGCGGTTTGATCTTCGTGCGCGGTGAGCACCAAGGTTTGAAAGCGGTCTGGGGAGAGGATTCAGGGCAGTCATGCCTGTTGCTTTTTGACCCGGCAACCGGGGCAGAGGATCAGTTGTATCAGCAGGTCGACGCCACGTGTGTTCATGGCTGAGTCGTTGGCTGAAGTTGCTCTTCCATTCGAATTATCAGAGAGCCCTTAATCATGCTGGATAGAAAAAATAATCAACATTTAATCGCATGGATTTTTTCTTGTTTGATGTCGCTATTTTCGGTTTCTGCCAATGCATGGGATCAGCCACATGACAACTGTTCTACGGCGGAGCTTCCAACAAGACTGGGGTTTCAGGCAAAAAGCTGGAGCGCTCTGCCCATCGGATCAGTCATTCCCGGGTCTGATAACTCTACTTCGTTGCATATTCAATGCAGCAGTAAATCAGATGCCGACACTGGCTGTGAAGGTGGTGGTGGCTGGTCGTTGGCGGGCAGAGGCTTTTCGCTAACCGCTACTCAGTTCGCCAATACCTATACCTATGCCGGTTTGAACGATGGAATCGGCTTCCAATTTTTAGGAAGCGATGGCACACCAGTGCCCATACTCTATCAAGGCGCCACTGCAGTATTTATCATCAGTCCGGATACACCTGTCGACGGCTTACAAGCAGTAACGCTTCGTTACCGTTTGATCAAAATAAAGCCTGTAGTAGCTGAAGGCACTACAGTGACCCCAAACTTCTCCGTGGGTTGTCAGCATGCGGAGTGGGCAAACAACAATGAGACCAGTAGTTATATTTCCTACGGTGCCAATATAACGCGAGTGACCAGCACCTGCGTTCCAGTGGTTTCTAATACATCCGTCATATTGCCTGCCGTTTCGCGCACCAGTTTCAATGGTGTAGGCAGTGTTGCGCGACGTACGGCCTTCAACCTGGGCTTCCAATGCGATCCAAATGCCCATGCGGTTGTGGCACTCACGGATGGTTCCACACCGGGTACCACCGGGTCTGTCGTTACGCTGAACACCGGTTCAACAGCGAAGGGCATTGGCGTGCAGTTACTATCCGATGGCGTACCCATCGAAATGACGCCGAATGAATTGTTCTCGGTCGGCGGAACGCATTTGACCCTCGATTCCGAGCCCGGCGCGAGCCAGGTCATTAACCTGCCTTTGGCCGTCGAGTATGTACAAAGCGCTGCGCCGATCACCTCGGGAACGGTCGAGGCTTCGGTGCTGGTCAACATTGCCTATCAATAAACGGCGTGATGCGCGGTTCGCGTTACTCGTCGCGACCTTCCATCATCGTGCGTTTGAGCATCACGTACACCGCACCGGCGCCGCCATGTTTGGCCTGACACGAGCAGAACCCCAGCACCTGTGCATGCTGACGCAGCCAGGTGTTGACGTGGCTTTTGATCATCGGGCGTTTGCCGTCAAGCCGCACGGCTTTGCCATGGGTGACACGCACGCAGCGGATTTCAAATTTGGTCGCTTCGGCAAGAAACGCCCAAAGGGTTTCGCGAGCCTTTTCGACGCTCATGCCATGCAGATCGAGGCTGCCTTCAAACGGAATCTGACCGACTTTGAGCTTGCGCATCTGACTTTCCTGCACGCCGTCGCGCGACCACATCAGCTCGTCTTCCGGGCCGACATCGATCACGAACTGATCGGACAGACCATCGACGGTGGTGGCGTCGGTGCGCACGGTGGCGGACTGGCGCAGCTTGGCGATTTGCGCGCGATCAGTTTTGGGCTTGCCGGTGTCGGCGCGGTCGTGCTTGATCGGCTTGACGCCGCGCAGCTCGTTTTTGAACAGGGAAAAATCGTCGTCTTGCATGTCAGCCTCCGCGAAGGGCGGCCAGTTTACCCAAGTCGAAACAAAACGGCCCGGCAAAAAGCCAGGCCATTGTTCAATCGTGTTTTTTCATCAGGTGCGGGGACATGTTCAGTTCCCGCGATTGCCGTGCGCGACGGCGGCAGCGGCGCCACAGGGCGACACCGAAATACAGAAACAGCAAACCGACCGCCAGAATGATTGCCGAACCCATCGGCGTGGCATTCAAATCACCGAGCGCCGGCGGGCGCCCCAGCAGGCTGGCGGCACCGGCCATCGCCAGCAGCACCCCGAACGTCGCCAGAATGGCAGCGATCGCAGCGCCGAATCGAAAACGCCAGTTACTTTGGCCTTTGGGCCGCAAGCGGCGAGCGTCAAATCCATCGGATAACTTCATTCCGACCTTCCTCAATGGTATCGGCCCTTCGACCGGGAGTTGACGATGTTGTTCCTGAGGCTAAGGCAATTGCGGCAAATGAGAGGGTTTTGCGGATGAGCGGCCATGCGCGCCGCTCATCTGAGCTCGAATCAGATCAGATCCTGAGTCAAGGCGAGGGTGGCGAAGTTGTCGGCCATGATCGCCATTTCGGCTTCTTGTACCAGTTCAGCGCTGAGCACACGGCCCTTGAACGGCAGATCACGGGTGGCGCAGGCGTCTTCAACCAAAGTGCAGCGGAAACCCAGATTCTTCGCGGCGCGCACCGTGGTGCTGACGCTGGAGTGGCTCATGAAACCGCAAACGATCAGATCCAGCGAACCAAGGTTTTGCAGGCGATCGAGCAACTCGGTGCCGTGGAACGCGCTCGGCAGCAGTTTGCCGATGATGGTTTCGTCGCCCTGCGGTTCGAGGCCCGGGATGAACTCACCGCGCTCGCCTTGCGGGTCGAACAGACCACCAACGGTGCCGAGGTGACGCACGTGCACGATCGGCCGACCGGCTGCACGGGCTGCGGCAACCACTTGTTTGATGTTCGCGACGGCCGCGTCCATGCCGCTCAGGGCCAGCGGGCCACTGAGGTATTCCTTCTGGGCATCGATGATGACCACGGTGGCATGGCTCAGAGTGGCCGCTGCGTAACCGCGGCCGCTGAGTTGAAACATCGTTTTTGGAACGGACATTCTGGGGCTCCTTGGGGTGGGGCTTTTGCGGCATTGTCCTCTGGCTGAGCGATTCTGTGAATCGCTACCATCGTAGGCACCGTCGATTGTGGCCTGCAGCCCCGTCACGTTACACGTTCTGTTCAACGGCTGATGCAAAAAAAAGAAAACTCCTACCGTCGCTCGAAGTTTTTCCTGCGTCGTCGTTACGCGTTTTGGCTGGTAGAATCGCCAGTCGTTTTTTCTGGAGTTCTGCCCCGTGATCACTTCCCGACTTCGTACCCTGCGCGACCACATCCGTTGGGCCGTCAGCCGCTTCCATGGGGAGGATCTGTTTTTCGGCCATGGCACCGACAATGCGTGGGACGAAGCCCGCCAATTGGTACTCGGTGCCTTGCACCTGCCATGGGAAATCGCCGACAGCTATCTCGATTGCGCGCTGGAAGACGACGAACTGGTCAACCTGCAACGCCTGCTCAAGCGCCGCATCGAGGAACGCATTCCGACCGCGTACCTGTTGGGCGAAGCGTGGTTCTGCGGCATGTCATTCATTGTCGACGAGCGTGTGTTGATTCCGCGTTCGCCGATTGGCGAACTGATCGAAAACCGCTTCGCGCCGTGGATCGGCACCGAGCCTGCGCGCATTCTCGACCTGTGCACCGGCTCCGGTTGCATCGGCATTGCCTGCGCCTACGAGTTCCAGAACGCCGAAGTGGTGCTGGCCGATCTGTCGTTCGAAGCGCTGGAAGTGGCCAATCAGAACATCGAGCGCCACGGCGTCGATGAGCGCGTGTACACGGTGCAGGGCGATGGTTTTGATGGTTTGCCGGGTCAGCGTTTCGACCTGATCGTGTCGAACCCGCCTTATGTCGATGCGGAAGATTTCGCCGACATGCCGGATGAATATCAGCATGAGCCTGAACTGGGTCTGGCCTGCGGCGATGATGGTTTGAATCTGGTTCGGCGGATGCTGGCTGAGGCGGCGGATCACCTGACCGAGAAGGGTTTGCTGATCGTGGAAGTGGGCAACAGCCAGGTGCACGTGGACGCGTTGTACCCGGAAGTCGATTTCGCCTGGCTGGACTTCCAGCGCGGCGGGCATGGCGTGTTCATGCTGACCGCAGAACAGTGCCGCAACCACCAGGCCCTGTTCGCTTCCCGCGTCTAATCGAGACCGATCGTTCCCACGCTCTGCGTGGGAACGTCTCAATGGACGCTCCGCGTCCGCTTTTGGAGCGCGGAGCGTCCCGGGCTGCATTCCCACGCGGAGCGTGGGAACGATCCAAAAGGGTGTACACCGATCCCAATGTAGGAGCTGCCGCAGGCTGCGATCTTTTGATCTACCGGTGCGTTGCAATCCAGATCAACAACCCCGCCTGGAACACCGCAAACGCCACCAGACAAGTAATCGTAAAGCGCAACCCGGCGTCTTCACGCTTGAACTTGCCGACTTTCTCTTCCTGCTTCTTCAGCTTCACTTCCTGCTCAGCCAGATTCTGCTCAGCCTGCTGGAGCATCTGCGCCGCTTCAAGAATCTCGACGATTTGCAGCTTTTCGCTGTTCCAGTCGCCGAGCAAATCGCCGACCTGCACTTCCTTGACGCTGCCCTTCAAATGCTGGGCATCGGCGTAGACCACATCAAAGCCGTGCACGCGCAGGAAATGATCGCGACGCAGGCGCGTGTCTTCGTTCAACGCGTCCTTGTTGTTCAAATCCATGCCGTCGACGGTGTAGGTCGGCCAGCGCTTCTTCGCCCAATTGATGCCTTGCGCGGCCATGTAACGGCCGATGCCACGGTTCAACGGTTCGATCTGCAAACCGCTGTCCGGGCCGAAATGCACACGCTTGGTCGCGTGATCAACCCACACATCCAGTTGGTTCTGCTCTTTGCGCACCCGCTGGCCCGGCAGTTTGATCGCCATGCGCATCAGGCTGATTTCTTTGCTGTTGCGCTCGGCGTAACCGAATTCGACAAAGCGCAGTGGCCGCCCTCCGGTGTTGCGGTCGGTCTGCAGCGGGGCCAGGCGGAGCATCTTGTGGTGCTCGACGTGGACGTCCGCCCACGGCAGCTCGGCCGCTGGCGGTGCGTCTTTTTCAGCGGCGGTGTCGGGTGAAGTCTGGGTATCAGTCATAACGGCGAGATCCTGTCCAAGCCCTGCTTGTCGCCAGCCGTTGCGCTGGCGACAAAGGCTTATCGGCCGTTTTTTGCGGTACTGGAGGGCAAAAGCGTTTAACGGGTGCGAAGTCCGTCAATAAAACTGAGGATTGTCGCGCCTAACTCGGCCGCGAGTGGCAAGTTTGGATCCTTGTAGGAGGCCAATTGCCGCTTCATGTCGTTATGCACAATGCGCAACACGTGGTTCATGCCCTCGATCACCACCAGTTCGGCATCCGGTTTGGCAGCCTTGAGCCGCTTGGCGTCGTCAACGCTGACCTGAATATCGTTCGTGCCCTGAATGATCAGCGCCGGCATTTTCAATTGCGCGAAGTCTTGCGCCGGATCCTGACGGAACAGCGAGATCAGATAAGGCTGCACGCTCGGGCGGAAGATCACCTGCAACGGCTGCGGCACGTTGTCATCGGTGCGACCGGCCTTGAGGCTGTCGAGCAGTTCGTTACTGCGCAGCATCAACGCCGGCGGCAGGCTCCGTGCCAGTTGTTCACGAATCACTTGATCGACCGGTCGGGCACTCCCCGACAGAGAGATCACCGCCGCCGCATCGACTTTCGGCGCGGCGAGACTGGCGATCAACGCGCCTTCACTGTGACCGAGCAGAATCAGCGGGCCGAAGCGCGGATCAGCCTTGAGCTTCTGCCCCCACGCCACGGCATCGGCGGCATAAGATTCGATCGACAAATTGCGCTCGTCGGGCGTCGCCGGCAGGCTCGCGGCCACTCCACGTTTGTCGTAACGCACGCTGGCGATGTTGTGTTTGGCCAGCACCCACGCCAGCCGTTTAAGGCTGTCGTTGCGCCCGCCGTCGGGGTTGTTTCCGTCGCGGTCTGTAGGGCCGGAGCCGGAAATGATCAGGACAACCGGCACAGGCTTGTCGGACTTTGGCAGCAACAGCGAGCCGAAAAGTTCGCCGCTGCCGGTATCCAGAGTGACCGGGCGTTGTAAGACCGTCGCTTGGGCAAAGCCCGTAAACAAGGTAAGACTCAAGAGCAAAACTCGCAGCATCATCACGCCATCATTGGTCAAGGTGCCGGTTGGACTCGCCAACACCGCTAAGGTTCGAGGATGAACTACTCGGTTAGCCTGCGTATACTGGCGCGCATCACGAATTTGGGTTTGATTTCACGGAGCGTCCTGCATGTCCGGCAATACCTACGGCAAGTTGTTCACTGTCACCACCGCTGGCGAAAGCCATGGTCCGGCGTTGGTCGCCATTGTCGACGGCTGCCCGCCGGGCCTGGAGATCTCCCTCGAAGACCTGCAGCGCGACCTCGATCGCCGCAAGCCCGGCACCAGCCGCCACACTACCCAGCGTCAGGAAGCCGACGAAGTCGAAATCCTTTCCGGCGTGTTCGAAGGGCGCACCACCGGCTGCTCGATCGGCCTGCTGATCCGCAACACCGACCAGAAGTCCAAGGACTACTCGGCGATCAAGGATCTGTTCCGCCCGGCCCACGCCGACTACACCTATCACCATAAATACGGCGAGCGCGACTACCGTGGCGGTGGCCGCAGCTCGGCGCGCGAAACCGCGATGCGCGTGGCGGCCGGTGCAATCGCGAAGAAATACCTGGCCAGCCAAGGCATCGTCATCCGTGGCTACATGAGCCAGCTCGGCCCGATCGAAATCCCGTTCAAGACCTGGGATTCGGTGGAAGAGAACGCCTTCTTCAGCCCCGATCCGGACAAAGTCCCGGAACTGGAAGCCTACATGGATCAATTGCGTCGCGATCAGGACTCGGTCGGGGCGAAGATCACCGTCGTCGCCGAAGGTGTGATGCCGGGTCTCGGCGAGCCGATTTTCGACCGTCTCGACGCAGAACTGGCGCACGCGCTGATGAGCATCAACGCGGTCAAAGGCGTGGAAATTGGCGCCGGTTTCGCCTCGGTCGCCCAACGCGGCACCGAACACCGCGATGAAATGACCCCGCAAGGTTTCCTCAGCAACAATGCCGGCGGCATTCTCGGTGGTATTTCTTCCGGTCAGCCGATCGTTGCCCATCTGGCCTTGAAGCCGACTTCCAGCATCACCACCCCGGGCCGTTCGATCGACATCCACGGCAACCCGGTCGATGTCATCACCAAGGGCCGTCACGACCCGTGCGTTGGCATCCGCGCCACGCCGATTGCCGAAGCGATGATGGCCATCGTGTTGATGGATCATCTGCTGCGTCACCGTGGCCAGAACGCCGATGTGCGCGTGAGCACGCCGGTGCTGGGTCAGCTTTGATGGCAGGCTCTAAAGCCGTCGCGGCATAACTGGCGTGGCGGCGCTCCCTTACTGGCGGCTGGCCAGTTTCTATCTGTTCTATTTCGCCTTGCTTGGTTCGACTGCGCCGTTTCTGGCGCTGTACTTCGATCACCTCGGTTTCAGTCCGGCGCGAATCGGTGAACTGGTGGCCATCCCGATGCTGATGCGCTGCGTGGCGCCGAACATCTGGGGCTGGCTCGGCGACTACACCGGCAAACGTCTGGCGATCGTGCGCTTCGGCGCCGTGTGTACGCTGCTGACCTTCTCGTTGATTTTCGTCAGCAAAACCTACGCCTGGCTGGCAATGGTCATGGCGCTGCACGCATTCTTCTGGCACGCGGTGCTGCCGCAGTTCGAAGTCATCACCCTCGCGCATTTGCAGGGGCAGACCTCGCGTTACAGCCAGATTCGCCTGTGGGGGTCGATCGGTTTCATCATCACCGTGGTCGTGCTCGGTCGTCTGTTCGAATGGCTCAGCCTCGACATCTACCCGGCGGCGCTGGTGCTAATCATGGCCGGCATCGTCCTCAGTAGCTTGTGGGTGCCAAACGCACAACCGCCGCAAGGCAATCGTCCGACCGGCGAGGGTTTCCTCAAGCAACTGCGCAATCCCGGCGTGCTGGCGTTTTATGGCTGCGTGGCGCTGATGCAGATGAGCCACGGCCCGTATTACACCTTTCTGACCTTGCACCTTGAACGGCTTGGCTACACGCGCGGCACCATCGGCATGCTCTGGGCCGTGGGTGTCGTCGCCGAAGTGCTGATGTTCATGGCGATGAGCCGGATTCTCGCGCGGTTTTCTCTGCGTCGGGTGTTGATGGTGAGTTTTCTGCTGGCGGCGCTGCGCTGGTTGCTGCTAGGTTCGTTCGCCGAGTTTCTCTGGGTGCTGTTGTTCGCGCAGGTTCTGCACGCGGCGACCTTCGGCAGTTTTCACGCCGCTGCCATCGCCTTCGTGCAACGTAGCTTCGGCGCGCGCCAGCAAGGGCAGGGCCAAGCGCTGTATGCGGCGCTGGCCGGCACCGGCGGCGCGATGGGCGCGTTGTATTCCGGTTACAGCTGGAATGCCCTCGGCGCGACATTGACCTTTAGTATTGCCAGTCTCGCGGCGCTCGCCGCTGCCGTTATCATTGCCACACGTATGCAAGAGGACAGGCCATGAGCCTTACGCGTGAACAGTTCGCCCAGCAAATCGTCGACGCCGGGCGTTTTCTTTATGGTCGCGGCTGGTCGCCGGCCACCAGCAGCAATTACTCGACGCGTCTGTCGCCGAGTGAAGCGCTGCTGACGGTGTCGGGCAAGCACAAGGGCCAGTTGGGTCTGGACGATGTGCTCGCCACCGACCTTTCCGGCAATAGCCTGGAGCCGGGCAAAAAACCGTCCGCCGAAACCCTGCTGCACACTCAGCTGTATAGCTGGCGGCCGGAGATCGGCGCGGTGTTGCACACCCATTCGGTCAACGCCACGGTGCTGTCGCGCCTGACCCCGGAAGACTTTATCGAGTTCGAAGACTACGAACTGCAAAAAGCCTTCAGCGGTGTTTCGACCCATGAATCGCGGGTGCGCGTGCCGATTTTCGACAACGACCAGGACATTGCGCGCCTCGCCGCCAAGGTGCAGCCTTGGCTCGACGCCCACCCTGATTGCGTCGGCTATCTGATTCGCGGCCACGGCCTCTATACCTGGGGCGCGCAGATGAACGACGCGTTGCGCCAGATCGAGGCCTTTGAATTTCTGTTTGAATGCGAGTTGAAAACCCGCAGCGTCATGAACCGCCAAGGCTGACTTCACCAGAAGTAGCCCATTTGCCTGATGAAATGCTGTGCCCGACCGGTCTGCAAGAACCGGACGGCAAGGCCGATACCGAGGAATTGCCCCAATGAGCAGCCTGTCCGTCTATCACGTCTCCAGCCCCGACATTCCCAACAAAGTGCTGACCCACTTTGAAGACATCGCCTCGACCCTGGCCGAGCAGGGCGTGCGCTTCGACCGCTGGCAAGCCGCCGCCAAGATCCAGCCCGGCGCTACCCAGGAAGAAGTGATCAGCGCTTATAAAGAGCAGATCGACATGCTGATGACCGAACGCGGTTACATCACCGTCGACGTGATCAGCCTGAACAGCGATCACCCGCAAAAAGCCGAATTGCGCGCCAAGTTCCTCGAAGAACATCGCCATGGCGAAGACGAAGTACGCTTTTTCGTCGCCGGCCGTGGGCTGTTTACCCTGCACGTCGACGATTACGTCTACGCCGTACTCTGCGAGAAGAACGATCTGATCTCGGTACCGGCCGGCACCAAACACTGGTTTGATATGGGCGAGCATCCGCACTTTGTCGCGATCCGCTTGTTCAACAATCCTGAAGGTTGGGTTGCCAACTTCACCGGCGAAGACATTGCCGGTCGTTTCCCGCGTCTGGAGGATTGAGTCGATGTCGATCAAAGCCATTGTCACTGACATCGAAGGCACCACCAGTGCGGTGAGTTTCGTTTTCGACGTGTTGTTTCCGTACGCGGCCAAGCATTTGCCGGACTTCGTGCGGCAGAACGCCGAGCGTGCCGATGTCGCCGAGCAACTCGACGCCGTGCGCCGTGACAGCAATGCACCGCAGGCCGATGTTGAGCGAGTTGTTGAAATTCTGCTGAGCTGGATCGAGGAAGACCGCAAAGCCACGCCGCTCAAGGCTTTGCAAGGCATGGTCTGGGCGCAGGGTTATCACGCCGGGCAGTTGAAAGGGCATGTTTACCCGGACGCGGTTGAAGCGCTGCAACGCTGGCACGCGGCGGGTTATCAACTGTTTGTGTATTCGTCGGGGTCGATTCAGGCGCAGAAGCTGATTTTCGGTTGTTCCGAGGCGGGGGATTTGACGCCGCTATTCAGCGGGTATTTCGACACCACGTCGGGGCCCAAGCGTGAGGCGCAGTCTTACACCAACATTCAGCAAGCCATCGGCGTCGCGCCCGAGGAAATTTTATTCCTCTCGGACATCGTCGAAGAACTCGACGCCGCACAAGCCGCCGGCCTGCAAACCTGCGGCCTGGCCCGCGAAGGCGGCGAGCTGGGCAACCACATCACCGTCGACACCTTCACCGGAATAGAACCCGAAGCCTTCTAACCACACAAAACCCCTGTAGGAGCTGCGGAACGCTGCGATCTTTTGATCTTGTTTTTAGAATCAGGATCAAAAGATCGCAGCGTTCCGCAGCTACTACAAAGAGTTCGCGATCGCAGTAGAGATCGCGCACAAAAAAACAGGCCGTGAAGCGAGAGCTCCACGGCCTGTTTCGTTTAAAGCGTTCTACCAATTACAGCGAGTGATACGTCGGCAGGGCAAAACGCTGTTGGCTTTGCAGCATGCCGATTTGTGGCAGCTCACTGGCTTGTTCTGCCAGGTCACGACGGATCGCGCTGATCGCCCACGACAGTTGGTCGCCGGCATGCAGTTGTTGATAAGTCAGTGCGCGTTTAAACACTTTGCCGTCGCTGCTGCGCAGGGTCAGCAGGATCCCGCCATCAGGACGTGGCGCAGTGGTGACGTCGAAGTTGGAGAACAGGGAGGTAAATTTCTCTTGGATCAGGCTCATGTCTTTCAGCTCCGTATGCACTTGAATGGCAAGCATGCAGAGGAGGTTGCAGAGTTTGTGCCAGCATTTGATTAAAAAAATATCGTTATAAATCAATAGCTTGAAAATTATTATTTTTGAAGGCGTCGTGCAATCTGCATGAGTGGCCATCGTGCATCCTGCATTTTGCGGGATCATGATCATTTCTACGGAACCAAACGCTGACCCGGAGATCAGCTCCGCGCCCGCCACGTCAGCGGATACAAAACATTGCAAAAACCGCGTGTACAGCCTGAGAAGCGCTGACGTATTTTCGATCTCGACCCGCGCTCGAATGCGCCGGTTGCTTCAAGGCACAGCCCGAAAAATAAAAACATCGACCTGCACGCCAAGGTCGAACGGGGAGCTTCCATGCGTCACGCGCCAAGCGACACGATTACCTGGAGCATGATGCTCCGCAAACTGCCGATGATTGCCAAAGCCATCCCGCGGGTGGTCAAAGGCATGAAGGTGGCCAACGTCACGGATCCGACCCAAAGCTGTGGCCTTGGCTGGACGTTCGAACAAGCAACCCTGCGCAACCCCGACGGCCCGGCGCTATTGCACGGCGACGTGGCGCTGACGTACTCACAAGTCAACCAGTGGGCCAACCGTATCGCTCACTATCTGAACGGGCAGGGCATCGGCAAGGGCGACGTGGTCGCGGTGTTTATCGAGAACCGTCCGGAGTTGCTGGTGACGATTTTGGCGTTGGCCAAGGTCGGCGCCGTCAGTGCGCTGCTGAACACGTCGCAGACCCGCGACACGCTGATCCACAGCATTAATCTGGTAGCGCCGGTAGCGATTGTCGTTGGCGAAGAGCTGGTTGCGGCTTATTCAACGGTGCGCGAGCAAGTGGCAATCACCGCGCCACGCACCTGGTTTGTCGCCGATCAGGACACTTACAGCCATCCGGGCATTGCGCCCGACGGCTTCGTCAATCTGATCAGCGCCAGTGCCGACGCCTCCAGCGAAAATCCGCCGAGCAGCCAGCAAATCTTCTTCGACGACCCGTGTTTCTACATCTACACCTCCGGCACCACCGGGCTGCCGAAGGCCGGGGTGTTCAAGCACGGGCGCTGGATGCGCAGCTCCGCGAGCTTCGGCATGATCGCCCTCAACATGGGCCCCGACGACGTCGTCTATTGCACCTTGCCGCTGTACCACGCCACCGGCCTCTGCGTGTGCTGGGGCTCGGCGGTCAACGGCGCTTCAGGCTTCGCGATCCGGCGTAAATTCAGCGCCAGTCAGTTCTGGAACGACGTGCGCCGTTATCGCGCCACCACCATTGGTTACGTCGGCGAATTGTGCCGTTATCTGGTCGATCAACCGGCCAGCGCCGACGACAACCGCCACGACGTGCGCAAGATGATCGGCAACGGTTTGCGCCCCGGCGCCTGGGCTGAGTTCAAAACGCGCTTTGCGGTGGATCACATCTGCGAGCTGTACGCGGCCAGCGACGGCAACATCGGCTTCACCAATATTCTCAACTTCGACAACACCATCGGTTTCTCGCTGATGGCCTGGGAGTTGGTCGCCTACGATCACGACAGCGGTGAGCCTCTGCGCAGCGACGACGGTTTTATGCGCAAGGTCGACAAAGGCGAGCAGGGCCTGTTGCTGGCGCGGATCGACGAGAAAGCGCCGCTGGACGGTTACACCGATCCACAGAAAACCGCGAAAGTTGTACTGCAGGATGTGTTCGCCAAAGGTGACCGATTCTTCAATACCGGCGATCTGCTGCGCAACATCGGTTTCGGTCATGCGCAATTTGTTGATCGACTCGGTGACACCTATCGCTGGAAGGGCGAAAACGTCTCGACCACCGAGGTTGAAAACCTGCTGCTGCAACATCCGCACATCTCTGAAGCGGTGGCCTATGGCGTGGAAATCCGCAATACCAACGGCCGCGCCGGCATGGCGGCGATTACGCCAGCGGAATCCCTCGCGACCCTGGATTTCGCCGAGTTACTGACTTTTGCTCGGGAGCGCATGCCGGCCTACGCGGTGCCGCTGTTCCTGCGGGTAAAGGTGAAGATGGAAACCACGGGTACTTTCAAATACCAGAAAACCCGCCTGAAGAATGAAGGCTTCGACCCCGGCCAGACGGGCGATGACCCGATTTACGCATGGCTGCCCGGTACGCAGACTTACGTTCGCGTGACCGATGAAATATTGGCGGGCATTTATCAGGGCAAGCATCGTTATTGAATCTGGCTATAGGCCGACTTGAGAAAAAGGGGGTGACAGTTTTCCTCGCGCTCGGGAAACTGTCGGCTTTCCGATTGACCGAAAGTGGAGTTGCCCATGTCCGAACAAAGCCGCCAGATGACCCCTGAAGAAGCCGCCGAATTCACCGAGCAGGTTTTCAACAAGGCGCGCGACGGTGATGCCGAGATGCTTGATCGCCTGGTCAGCGCCGGTTTGCCGGTCAACTTGAAGAACAGCAAGGGCGACACGCTGCTGATGCTCGCCAGTTACTACGGCCATATCGACGCGGTGAATGTGCTGCTTAAACACAAAGCCGATCCGGAAATGCGCAATGGCAACGGCCAGAGCCCGATTGCCGGGGCGGCATTCAAAGGTGATCTGGCCGTGGTCAAGGCGTTGGTCGAGGCGGGTGCCGAGATCGAAGGTTCGTCGTTTGACGGCCGCACGGCGTTGATGATGGCGGCGATGTTTAACCGTGTAGAGATCGTCGATTACTTGCTCGGCAAAGGTGCCAACGCGCAGGCCAAGGACGCCAACGGCGCGACGGCGCTGGACGCGGCGCGCACCATGGGCGCAGTCGATACCACGGCGCAGCTGGAAAAATTGTTGGGTTGATAAAGTCAAAAGATCGCAGCCTGCGGCAGCTCCTACACTGATTCCTCTGTAGGAGCTGCCGTAGGCTGCGATCTTTTGCGTTGTGCGCTATCCTCCGCGCCCTCAAATTTCACCTTCCACAGGATCCGCCCTCATGAAAGCCGCACTCGTCGAACTCATCAGCAAAATCAGCTCCGGCTGCATGGCCGAGGACGAGATCCTGAACGTCGCCGATGAAGCGGCGCAAGCCTACGCCGATGCCGATACTTTTCTGACAGCCAACCCAGACATCAACTACGACGACACCTTCCCGATCCCGTTGGGCGAGTGGGTCGTCGTCGGCAGCCTGCCGGAAACCGTGTTGTTCCAGGCAGACACCTACGTTGACCTGTTCGCGCAGATCGTCGCCTCGTTCGGCCCGGGCGTGGATTTCAATCTCAAGCCCAAGCAACTGGCGAAAACCGAAGCCCTGACCGCGCTCAACCGCATTCAGGTGCAGATGAGCAGCATGAACAAGGAAAACGGCGGTTACACGCTGATGAACTTCAGCCAGTTGCTCGACGACGAGCTGCAAATGGTGCTGGTCTTCGGCAACGACGTGCCGCGCGTGCTGGAGTTGTGCGCCGAAGTCGGCATCAACGCTGCACCCGCGCTGGAAGCCTTGAAGATCGCCGTTCACGTCTGAGTGCAATAAAAGGGAACCCTGCGCGCGACCGTCTATCCTAAAAGTGCATGCCACTATTCTGGAGCGACACCATGGGTTCCACGTTCAACGGTCTGATCGGCCTGATCATCCTCGCCCTCGACATCTGGGCCATCATCAATGTGCTGAAAAGCGGCGCGACCACCGGGATGAAAATCGTCTGGGTGCTGCTGATCATCCTCCTGCCGGTACTGGGTCTGATCATCTGGGCAATCGCCGGGCCACGCGGTAACGTCCGGATCTGAATCAGCTAACACCGCAATACCCCTGTAGGAGCTGCCGAAGGCTGCGATCTTTTGATCTTGCTTTTAAAAATCAACATCAAAAGATCGCAGCCTGCGGCAGCTCCTACAGGGATTGTGGTTCTGAGGTTCGACCTGTCATCTTCGGCAACGTAGAATGCGCGCCTTTCCCGGGCAATCGTCCCCACGATTGGCGCCCGCGCATTCATCGGAGCACTTGACCATGACCATCACCAAAACCAGCGAGTACCTGGAAACCCTCTACGAAGGCTACGGCCAGCGTTTTCGCATGGAAAAACTGCTGCACGAAGTGCGCACCGAACACCAGCATCTGGTGATCTTCCAGAACCCGCGCATGGGCCGCGTGATGGCGCTGGACGGCGTGATCCAGACCACCGAAGCCGACGAATTCATCTACCACGAAATGCTCACCCACGTGCCGATCCTCGCCCACGGCAGCGCCAAGCGCGTGCTGATCATCGGCGGCGGTGACGGCGGCATGTTGCGCGAAGTGACCAAGCACGCCGGCGTTGAACACATCACCATGGTCGAGATCGACGGCACTGTGGTCGACATGTGCAAAGAATTCCTGCCGAACCACTCCAGCGGCGCCTACGACGATCCACGTCTGAACCTGGTGATCGACGACGGCATGCGTTTCGTCGCCACCACCACGGAAAAATTCGACGTGATCATCTCCGATTCCACCGACCCGATCGGCCCGGGCGAAGTGCTGTTCTCGGAGAACTTCTATCAGGCCTGCCACCGCTGCCTGAACGAAGGCGGCATCCTCGTGACCCAGAACGGCACGCCGTTCATGCAGATCGACGAAGTGAAAACCACCGCCGGTCGCCTGAAAAGTCTGTTCCCGGACTGGCACTTCTATCAGGCGGCCGTGCCGACCTACATCGGCGGTTCGATGACCTTCGCCTGGGGCTCGACCAACCCGGCCTACCGCAAACTGAGCCGTGAAACCCTGCAACAGCGCTTCATCGGCAGCGGCATCGTCACCCGCTACTACAACCCGGAAATCCACATCGGCGCATTCGCCTTGCCGCAGTACGTGCTGCAGGCGATCAACAAGCCAAGCAACGACTAAAAGAACACTGCAAAACCCCTGTGGGAGCGGGCTTGCTCGCGAAAGCGGACTGTCAGCCAACAAATTTGTTGGATGACAAATCGCATTCGCGAGCAAGCCCGCTCCCACATTTGTTTGCCCCGCACGGTAGATGTCGTTTTTTTCATCTTCGTCCGCTGTAATCCTTTTGAACCAACTTTCTGCGTAAACAGTCGAGATAGTTGTAAGCCCATTTGCGGGTTTGATCGAGGAGGCACCGATGCAAAAGTGGAAAGTCACTTTCGTGGACGATCATGGTGAAATTGTCGATGAGGTGTTCGAACGTGCGGAATGCCCCAGTGACGATGAGGCCGCACAACTGATCAAGGCACGGCTCCTGCCCGTGGCCGCCGAGCTGGATCTCAATGATCTGGAAGGGCGCACCGCCGATGCTGGCGTGAAAAGTCTGAAAACCCAGAACAGCATCGAAATCCGCAGCATCACCCCTATCTGACATTCTTCTTGTCACCTTCACCACCAGGCCTTGGCAGCAGCTCTATCTTGGGGCTACTCTGCAAGCGAGATCAGCGAACGGATCGCTAAGGTCTGGTCTTGTCAGCTACATGCTTGTTTCCCGCGTTCAACGACGTTGTCGCAGTACTTTGGCCAAAGGCCCGGGGCGGGAATACGGAAAGTCTATCCATCTATGCGAGGGGGACGATTCATGAGCACAGCCTATCAAGAAGACATCAGCAGCAATGTTCTGCGCCGCATGAAAGAAGGCGGTTTCGATTTTTCCCGATTCCATCCCATCGAGTTCTACGCGATTTTCCCGGACGAGGAGCGGGCGCGCAGGGCAGCAGGCAAATTTCGCGGTGAATCCATCAATGCTCAGGTCAGCGTGCGTGATGACGGTGCGTGGGCGCTGGAATTAAGCAAAGTGATGTATGCGACGTATGACGATATCGGCGACTTTGAACAGGGCTTTTCGGCGGTGGTCGAGCCTTTGGGCGGAATAATCGAAGGGTGGGGCGTGAAACAGGAGGTGCGTAGCCGCCACCGGTTGAATTGAATATTTATAGATAGAAGATCAAAAGATCGCAGCCTTCGGCAGCTCCTACACAGATTCATGTAGGGGCTGTCGGAGGCTGCGATCTTTTGCTTTTGCTTTCAAAACATTTCTAAAAGGCAAAAAAAAGCCACCGGAGAGGGTGGCTAAAAGGGAAGACCGATAAGGAGAGGAAACCGGTCAGGGTTAAGGCTGGGCGGGCTGCGGGGCAGTCCCAATCAGTTGAGCTGTCGACTTCGCGGCGCTGTGCGCGGGGAAGTTCTGCAGCGAATGCGCGGATTATCCGCAGCCGATCCCGGGCAGTGAAATCAACTCTGACTATGCTGCTAATAGGCGATGCAGTGCGTCGCAATGAAGCGGGGGCAATCAGGTTGGGGCATTTGCCGCACAGGAATGGTGCGGCGCCTGCGGCGTGAATATCCAACCGATTGAAATCAAAGCGTTTATGCCGATGGCACGGGCCTTGCGAAGGCCTGTATGTCCGGGTGACAAGGAGTACGGCATGATCCGCACCTATTTTGATGAAATGTACGATGCCGGCGGCCAGGTTCGCCCGCATTATCGGGAGTTCGCCCGATGGCTGGCCGACACGCCTGACGAGCTGCTGGCCCAACGGCGACGTGAGGCCGATCTGCTGTTCCATCGCGCCGGGATTACTTTCACGCTCTATGGAGACGAGCAGGGCACCGAGCGCCTGATTCCTTTCGACACCATTCCGCGCAGCATCCCCGCCAGCGAGTGGCGGATCGTCGAGCGCGGCTGCATCCAGCGGGTCAAGGCGTTGAATATGTTCCTCGCCGACCTCTATCACGAGCAGCGCATCATCAAGGCCGGGATCATTCCTGCCGAACAGGTGCTGGCCAACGAGCAATACCAGTTGGCGATGCAAGGCCTGGATCTGCACCGCGATATCTATTCGCACATTTCCGGCGTCGATCTGGTGCGCGATGGCGACGGCACGTATTACGTGCTCGAAGACAACCTGCGTACGCCGAGCGGCGTCAGTTACATGCTCGAAGACCGCAAAATGATGATGCGATTGTTCCCGGAGTTGTTCGCCGCGCAACGCATCGCCCCGATTGACCACTACCCGAACCTGTTGCTCGACACGCTGAAAAGCTCGAGCCCGATTGACGACCCGAGCGTGGTGGTGCTGACGCCGGGGCGCTTCAACAGTGCGTTCTTTGAGCACGCGTTTCTCGCCCGGGAAATGGGCGTGGAACTGGTCGAAGGCGCGGATCTGTTCGTGCGTGACGACAAAGTCTTCATGCGCACCACCGACGGCCCGAAAGCAGTGGACGTGATTTACCGCCGCCTCGACGACGCCTTCCTCGATCCATTGGCGTTCAACCCGGACTCAATGCTCGGCGTGCCGGGGCTGCTGTCGTCCTATCGCTCTGGCAACGTCGTGCTGGCCAACGCCATCGGCACCGGCGTGGCGGATGACAAATCGGTGTACCCGTTTGTCACCGACATGATCCGTTTCTACCTCGACGAAGAGCCGATCCTGAAAAACGTGCCGACCTGGCAATGCCGCAACCCGTCTGAACTTTCCCACGTGCTGGCCAATCTTCCAGATCTGGTGGTCAAGGAAACCCAAGGCTCTGGCGGTTACGGAATGCTGGTGGGGCCGGCGTCGACGAAGGCGGAAATTGATGCTTTCCGCGAACGCATCAAGGCCAAACCCCACGCGTACATCGCGCAACCGACGTTGTCGCTGTCGACCTGTCCGACCTTTGTCGAAAACGGCATTGCGCCGCGCCATATCGATTTGCGTCCATTTGTCTTGTCCGGTCGTGAAACCCGCGTGGTGCCCGGCGGTTTGACCCGCGTGGCGCTGCGTGAAGGCTCGCTGGTGGTGAATTCATCACAGGGCGGCGGAACCAAGGACACCTGGGTGGTCGAGGATTGAAGGAAGCTTGCCATGTTAAGTAGAACTGCCTCGGATCTGTATTGGATGTCGCGTTACCTGGAGCGGGCGGAAAACCTCGCGCGGATGCTCGATATCAGTTATTCGCTATCACTGATGCCGCAGGACGGACGCGGCGACGGTTTGCATGAGCTGGCGATGCCGCTGTTGATCACCGGCACCCTTGAGGATTATCTGGAGCGTCACGGCGCATTGCATGCCGAACGGCTGCTGCACTTTTTCGCCCTTGATGCGGCCAACCCGGCGAGCATTTACAGCTGCCTCGGTGCGGCGCGGGCCAGTGCCCATGCGGTACGCGGACGCATCACGGCGGATATGTGGGAGAACATCAACTCGACGTGGCTGGAGATTCGCGGGATCGCTGAACAGGGCCTCAGCCGCTACGGCATGAGTCGCTTCTGCGAGTGGATCAAGGAGCGTTCGCACCTGTTTCGTGGCGCGTCCTACGGCACGATCATGCGCAACGATGCATTTCGTTTTATTCGTCTCGGCACCTTTATCGAACGCGCGGACAACACGCTGCGCTTGCTTGATGCCCGCTACGAAATGGCCGGCGATCAGGCCGAAGCGGTCAGCGACGGCACGGCCCACGCCTATTACCAGTGGAGTGCATTGCTGCGTGCGCTGTCGTCGTTCGAGGCCTACACCGAAATCTATCGCGACGCGCCCGGCGCCCGGCATGTTGCCGAATTGCTGCTGTTGCGCGCCGACGTGCCGCGTTCGCTGCGCGCCTGCACCGAAGAGATCGACCAGATTCTTGCGCAACTGCCCGGTGCCAACGGTCGTCCCGCGCAACGCTTGGCCGCCGAGATGGACGCGCGCCTGCGCTACACCGGCATCAACGAAATCCTCGAGGAAGGCCTGCACGCCTGGCTGACCGAATTCATCCCGCTGGTGCGCCAGTTGGGCAACGCCATTCACAGTTCCTACCTGGAGGCTGCATGAGACTTTCCATAAGCCACGAGACCACCTATCACTACGAAGATAAGGTGCGGGCGAGCATCCAGTACCTCCGGCTGACCCCCCATGACAGCGAGCGTCAACATGTGCTGAGCTGGCAACTCGACCTGCCGCGCCCGGTGCGCGCGCAACTTGATCCGTTCGGCAACATCCTGCACGTGCTGACCATGGACGAGCCGCACGAAGCAATCATCATTGGCGCGCGTGGGCAGGTTGATATTGATGAATTGCGCGAGGCGGAACATGAGAGCCAGTCGGCGCTGCCGTTTCTGCGCTTTACCCGCTTGACCGAGGCCGATGAGGCGCTTCGAGCGTTCGCGGAAAGATCCTGCAAGCAACGGCGCGATCGCACCGCGCTGATCGATTTGATGCACGGTTTGAATCAGCACATGACCTACACGCCGGGCTCCACCGAAGTCGACACCAGCGCCGCCGAAGCCTTTGCCGGACGCGCCGGGGTTTGTCAGGATCACACCCACGCGTTTCTGGCCTGCGCGCGCAGCCTGGGCGTGCCGTCGCGTTATGTGTCGGGGTATTTGTACAGCGAGGATTGCGAACATCTGGCCAGCCATGCCTGGGCGGAAGCGTGGCTGGATGACGCGTGGTACAGCTTTGACGTGACCAACGAACTGGCACGGCCGGAACGGCATTTGAAACTGGCGGTGGGCCTCGATTACCTCGATGCCTGCCCGGTACGCGGCATGCGCCGGGGCGGCGGCTGCGAGCAGATGCACGCAAAAGTGTTCGTCTCACCGACCCCGGTCATCTCCGTGCAACAACAATAGATCCGGGATACCGCTTCGCGAGCAAGCCCGCTCCCACAGGGGAAACGCATTCCAAATGTGGGAGCGGGCTTGCTCGCGAAGAGGCCAGCCAAAACAACCAAAATTCAAGGGCTCAGGGTTTAATTTTGCGCCCCGCCATGTGTTTCAGATACCCCACCAGCAATTCCAGATCCCCCTCCGGCAACACCTCCGCCGAAAACCCCGGCATCTTCGCCTGCGGCCACTGGCGCAAACTCTGCGGATCACGAATGTAGCGCTTCAAGAAATCCGCCCCAAAATACTCCGTCGGACTGTACGGAATATTCAGATCCGGCCCAAACTGCGCATCCCCCGCACCGTTCAATCGGTGACACGCCAAGCAATTCTTCTGAAACAACGCAAAACCCAGATTCACCGGATCATCTTTCTTCAACGCCGGATCCGGTAGCAGAGCAGGGAAGCGCTCGGCCACCGGCGCCATGCGTGTGATGCTCGCCACTTCAAACGGCCACTGCTCGGGGCTGATATTGCCCGCCTGCGGATCCGTCCACACCAGGTAAAACGGCCCGGCGCTGTGCTTGCCTTCCGACAGCGGTGGCCACGGATGCGCCGGATCTTCAATCGCCAGCCAGGCTCGGGCGCCTTCGCCATTGAGCAATGGCGCCGCCGCCAATTCCGCAGCAAAGCCGTCCAGTGCGACTGCTTGCAGATGATCCTCGGGTTTAATCCCGCTCAACAACGCCGCCACCGGCACAGCGCGATAGACCATGTCCTTCTTATAGGACACATCGTTTTTGATGGTGATGTTTTGCACCTGAGGATGCTTGAGCAATTCCTCGGTCTGCCAGGTGCGGCTGTGCTCGCCCAGTTGCAAATCCAACTGTGCGGCAGACAGAGGCATGCTCAGCAGCATGGCCCCGAGTACGAAGAGCGTTTTCAAATGATCGCCGTCCATGTCGTGGAAGTGCGCAAAGGTTGGCACAGCCACGCTGGCCCGGGTAGCGGGCCAGTCACATTTTCAGTGGCGATAGATAAACCCGCCGCTCGATTCAGCCGATGACCTTGGTCAGATTCGGCAAAATCAACAACAGCGTCGTGGCGAAAAGAATGAGCCCTGCTTGACGAACTTTCGGTTGTTTGAACATGGCTTGACCGCCTTTATTGTTATTTCCTGATGCCTGCCTGCATATCCATGACGGCAAGCGCTGCACTTCCTGTTGAAGGACGCCGGCCTCGGCAAAACCCGACGACTCTGACGTACATGTACTACCTTAGGGCCCGCGTCACGCTTGGCTTAGATCCATTTCATATGGAGTTGCTGCCAACGGCGATTAAAAAGGCATGAGGCGTATTGCCAGCTTCTGCGCCGCCCGCTTGCTAGACAACTCCGTGACCTGAACCGGTTCACCCGACGGCCAATGACCGTCCGTCTGAGCGTGTCCGTCAACCGCATTGAGCACTGTGGTCATTGAATCCGTGGCCGTCCGGGACAAGAGTGCAAGCACAAGAAATCACTCACCGCACAGGTTCGAGGACGTCATGACCCAAGCTTTGATTTTCGATGCGCTACGCACGCCACGCGGCAAAGGCAAGGCCGACGGTGCCTTGCACAGCGTCAAACCGGTGAATCTGGTAGCGGGGCTGCTGACCGCGCTGCAACAACGCACTGCGCTGGACACCAGTCAGGTCGATGACGTGGTGCTTGGTTGTGTCACGCCGATTGGCGATCAAGGCTCGGACATCGCCAAAACCGCGGTGCAAGTCGCCGATTGGGACGTCAGCGTGGCGGGCGTGCAGATCAACCGCTTCTGCGCGTCCGGACTTGAGGCGGTGAACCTCGGCGCGATGAAAGTGCGCTCCGGTTTCGAAGATCTGGTGGTGGTCGGCGGTGTCGAGTCGATGTCGCGGGTGCCGATGGGCAGCGATGGTGGTGCGTGGGCGCTGGATCCGCAAACCAACTTGCACAGTCACTTCACCCCACAAGGCGTCGGTGCCGATTTGATCGCCACGCTCGAAGGTTTCAGCCGTCACGACGTCGATGCCTACGCGCTGCACTCGCAACAAAAAGCCGCGCGGGCCCGGGCCGATGGCTCGTTCAACAAGTCGCTAGTGCCGGTGCAGGATCAGAACGGCATCATCCTGCTCGATCACGATGAATTCATTCGTGCTGAATCGACGCTGGAAGGGCTCGGCAAGCTCAAGCCGAGTTTTGAAATGATCGGGCAAATGGGTTTCGACGCGACGGCGCTGCGGGTCTACAGCCACGTTGAACGGATCAATCATGTGCACACACCCGGCAACAGTTCCGGGATCGTCGACGGTGCGGCGTTGATGCTGATCGGCTCCGAAGCCAAGGGCCGCGCGTTGGGCCTGCAACCGCGGGCGCGAATTGTCGCCACGGCAGTCACCAGCACCGACCCGACCATCATGCTCACCGGCCCGGCGCCGGCTACGCGCAAGGCATTGGCCAAGGCAGGGCTGCGCGTGGAGGACATCGACCTGTTCGAGGTCAACGAAGCCTTTGCTTCGGTGGTGCTGAAGTTCATCAAGGACATGGCCGTCGACCCGGACAAGGTCAACGTCAACGGCGGCTCCATCGCCATGGGCCATCCGCTGGGCGCCACCGGTTGCGCGATCCTCGGCACCTTGCTCGATGAACTGGAAGCGCGGCACCTGCGCTATGGCCTGGCGACGCTGTGCGTCGGCGGCGGCATGGGCATTGCCACCATCATCGAACGTCTCTGAGCCCACGAATTCAAGGAACCTTGTTATGAGCAAAGCCATTCGTTACGAAAAAGGCCAGGACGGCATCGTCGTGCTGACCATCGACATGCCGGGCCAGAGCGCCAACACCATGAACGCCGTGTACCGCGAGGCAATGGCTGAGTGCGTGGCCCGTCTGGTGGCGGATAAAGACAACCTTGCCGGTGTGATCATCACCTCGGCGAAGAAAACCTTCTTTGCCGGCGGCGACCTCAACGAATTGATCAAAGTCGGCAAGCCTGAAGCCAAAGCTTTCTACGACATGGTGCTGACCCTCAAAGGCCAATTGCGCACCTTGGAAACCCTCGGCAAACCGGTGGTCGCAGCGATCAACGGCGCGGCGTTGGGCGGCGGCTGGGAGATCTGTCTCGCCTGCCATCATCGCGTGGCGCTGGACGACGCCTCGGTGCAACTCGGCCTGCCGGAAGTGACGCTGGGCCTGCTGCCGGGCGGCGGCGGGGTGGTGCGCATGGTGCGCATGCTCGGGATCGAGAAGGCGCTGCCGTATCTGCTCGAAGGCAAAAAAGTGCGTCCGCAACAGGCGTTGCAGGCCGGTTTGATCGATGAGCTGGCGGCGGATCGCGATGAACTGTTGGCCAAGGCGCGCGCTTGGATTGTTGCCAATCCAACGGCAGTGCAGCGTTGGGATGTGAAGGGTTATCAGATTCCCGGCGGTACGCCGTCGAACCCGAAAGTCGCGCAGATGCTGGCGATTGCACCGTCGATCCTGCGCACGAAAACCCAAGGCACACTGCCGGCGCCGGAGAAGATTCTGTGTGCGGCGGTTGAAGGCGCTCAGGTCGATTTCGACACCGCGCACCTGATCGAAACCCGCTACTTCACCGAACTCACCACCGGGCAGATTTCGAAAAACCTGATCGGCACATTCTGGTTTCAGCTCAACGAGATCAATGCCGGCGGTTCGCGGCCGCAGGGTTTTGCACCTTATAAGACGCAGAAGGTCGGCGTGCTCGGTGCCGGGATGATGGGCGCGGGGATCGCGTTTGTCAGTGCTTCGGCGGGTATCGACGTGGTACTAAAGGACATCAACCTTGCAGCTGCCGAGAAAGGCAAAGCGCACTCGGCCGCGTTGCTCGACAAAAAAGTTGCCCGTGGCCAGATGAATGCAGCCCAGCGCGATGAAGTGCTGGCGCGGATCAAACCCTCTGAAAGCGATGCCGATCTGGCCGGTTGCGACCTGATCATCGAAGCGGTGTTTGAGGATCGCGAGCTCAAGGCCAAGGTTTCTGTGGCTGCGCAAAAAGTCGTGGGCGCCGACGCCGTTATTGCCTCCAACACGTCGACCTTGCCCATTACTGGCCTTGCCAGTGCCGTGCCGGATCAAAGCAAATTCATCGGCCTGCATTTCTTCAGTCCGGTGGAAAAAATGCCCTTGGTGGAAATCATCAAAGGCGCGCAAACCAGCGATGAAACCCTGGCGCGCGGCTTCGATTTCGTTCTGAAAATCAAGAAAACCCCGATCGTGGTCAACGACAGTCGTGGTTTCTTCACCTCGCGGGTTTTCGGCACCTTCACCAACGAAGGCATCGCCATGCTCGGTGAGGGCGTCAGTGCGCCGATGATCGAGACTGAAGCACGCAAGGCCGGGATGCCGGTCGGGCCTCTGGCGATCTCCGACGAAGTTTCCCTCAGCCTGATGAGCCATATCCGCAAGCAAACGGCCAAAGACCTACAGGCAGAAGGGAAACCGCTGATTGAGCACCCGGCCTTCGCCGTGATTGACTTGCTGCTCAACGAATACAAACGTCCGGGCAAGGCTGCTGGCGGTGGTTTTTATGAATACCCGGCCGGTGGCCAGAAGCATTTGTGGCCGGAACTGAAAACGCGCTTCGAGAAGGCCGACGGGCAGATTTCCCCGAAGGATGTGCGTGATCGCTTGCTGTTCGTGCAAGCCATCGAAACCGTGCGCTGCGTGGAGGAGGGCGTGCTGACCTCGACGGCGGACGCCAACGTCGGCTCGATCTTCGGCATCGGTTTTGCGGCGTGGACGGGCGGTGCGTTGCAGTTCATCAATCAGTACGGGGTGAAGGATTTCGTCGCTCGCGCGCAGTATCTGGCCGAACAGTACGGCGAGCGTTTCGCCCCGCCGGCGTTGCTGCTGGATAAAGCGGCGAAAGGTGAAATGTTCTAACGGGGCGAGCATTCCGGGGCTTGCCTTGTCAGGGTGTTTCAAGGCAGGCTCTGGGGTGTTCATTATTCCCATCACGTGTCAGGTATTTTTTATGTCGCTACGCATCTGCATTCTGGAAACCGACATCCTGCGTCCCGAACTGGTCGATCAATATCAGGGTTACGGGCAGATGTTTCAGCGCCTGTTCTCGCAGCAACCGATTGCCGCCGAGTTCACCGTCTACAACGTGATGCAGGGCGAATACCCAAGCGACGAGCAGACCTTTGACGCGTATCTGGTCACCGGCAGCAAGGCCGATTCGTTCGGTACCGACCCGTGGATTGAAACGCTGAGGGAATACCTGCTGAGCCGTTACGAGCGTGGCGACAAACTGCTCGGCGTGTGCTTCGGCCATCAACTGTTGGCGCTGCTGCTGGGCGGCAAGAGCGAGCGCGCGACGCAGGGCTGGGGCGTTGGCACCCACAACTACAAACTCGCGGCCAAGGCGCCGTGGATGAGCCCGGTGCGTGAAGAACTGACGTTGCTGATCAGCCACCAGGATCAAGTGACGTCGTTACCGGAAAACGCCACCGTCATCGCCTCGAGCGATTTCTGCCCGTTTGCCGCGTACCACATCAACGATCAAGTGCTGTGCTTCCAGGGCCATCCAGAGTTCATCCACGATTACTCGCGGGCGCTGCTGGATTTGCGTCAGGAAGCGCTGGGTTCGCAGATTTACAGCAAAGGCGTGGCGAGCCTGGAGCAAGAACACCACGGCGCTACGGTTGCGGAATGGATGATGCGGTTTGTGGCGCACAAACCTGAGGTCGCTTAACAGCAGATCAAAAGATCGCCGCCTTCGGCAGCTCCTACGCTGAGACCCTGTAGGAGCTGCCGAAGGCTGCGATCTTTTGCTTTTCTACAACCACCCAGACTTCTTGAAACTCGCCCACAAACTCACACACCCCACCGCAATAAACCCCAGCACCCCGAAGTAACCGTAATGCCAGCTCAGCTCCGGCATGTTCTGGAAGTTCATCCCGTAAATCCCCGCCACCGCCGTCGGGAATGCCAGAATCGCCGCCCACGCAGCAAACTTCCGCTGCACCACGCTCTGCCGTGACGCCTCCAGTAACACACCGATCTCGATGGTCTGGCTGGCAATATCGGCCAGCGTGCTGAGGTCTTCCATCTGCCGCGTCACGTGAATCTGCACATCACGGAAGTACGGGCGCATGTTCTTGTCGATAAACGGGAAGCTGAGCTTCTGCAATTCCTCGCCGATCTCCACCATCGGCGCCGCATAGCGACGCAGGCGCACGACATCACGACGCAAGCCGTGCAGCTTCTGGATATCACGCTCATTCAATGCGCTGCACAGCACGTTGCGCTCCAGCTCATCGATCTCGGCATGGATCGCTTCACCGACAGGCTGGTAGTTCTCGATGACGAAATCGAGCAGCGCATAGAGTACGAAATCTTCCCCATGCTCCAACAACAGCGGACGCGCCTCACAGCGCTGGCGCACATGCGCGTAGGACGCCGAGTGACCGTTACGCGCGGTGATGATGTAGCCCTTGCCGGCGAAGATGTGCGTTTCGATGAATTGCAGCACGCCGTTTTCACGGATCGGCGAGTAGGTGACGATAAACAAAGCGTCGCCAAAGGTTTCCAGCTTCGGCCGACTGTGTTTTTCCAGCGCATCTTCAATCGCCAGTTCGTGCAGGTTGAACTGACGTTGCAGGTTGGACAGCTCCTGAGCGTCCGGCTCTTCGAGGCCGATCCAGACAAAGTGGCCGGTTTTCGCGGCCCAGGCGGCGCCTTCGTCTAGGGAAATATTGGTGACTTTCTTACCGGCGCTGTACACAGCAGCAGCAACAACTCGACCCATGGTGGTGATTCACTTCTTCTTGGCAGGTGGCAGGAATACAAGGCTTCAGCTTAGCCGTGTCGCTACTTGAGAGTCAGTGAAATCTGCACCGTTCATTCGGCAAAAGAAAACCCGCACAAGGCGGGTTTGCTTTCAGGCGGCTTGCAACTGCCGATCCATTGATTCGATGCACTCGCGCATCTGCTCGCGGCACTGCTCGATAAGCATGGGCATGTCGTCCATGGTCAGTCCGGCTGTAGGAATCGCCGGCAACGAGCGTATGAGAATTTCCCCGCTGTTCCAGCGGTTCAGGCGCATGTGCTTGATGTAGCTGCTGACACACACCGGCACGATCGGCACACCGGCGGCAATCGCCATCTGAAACGCGCCTTTCTTGAACGGCAGCAACTCTTCGCCGAGGTTGCGCGTGCCTTCCGGGAACACCCAGATCGAGGTGTTTTCATTTTGCAGAGTGTTGGTGGTGGTGAGCATCGACTGGCGCGCCTTGTGCGCATTGCCACGGTCGATCAACACATTGCCGGCGAGCCAGAACAACTGCCCGAACAGCGGCACCCACTTCAGGCTCTTCTTGCCAATGCACACCGTGCGGTAGGGCACAACGTTACCGAACACAAACAAATCGTAGTTGGATTGATGGTTGGCGATGATCACGCAACTGGCAGGTTTGTTCATTAAACCGCTGACGTCGGTTTTCACCCGCAAACGCAAAATGCACATGGCCGGCAATGCATAGAGGCGCGCGCACAGACGGCTGTTGTCCGGATTGAACGGACGGCATATGCCGAGGATCACCCCAAGCACGCCAGCCAGAATAAAGTGCAGGCTCATCAATAACATACGAAACACGAACAGCATTTTCAGGCCCCACCGGCGCAAAAGGTGGCGCAGTGTACGGATGTGCACTGTTTTCGGCAATTGCCACTATAGAGTCGGGAGATAGGCGATGTTTAAGCGCATGTTTCCGAATTGCTTGTCAGACCCGTCCTAGAGCAGCCACGGCGTTTTCAACCGAGCGCGCAAGAAAAAGCCCGACACGCGGGTCGGGCTTTTCTTCGACGCAGGATACGGGGGTTAACCCAGATGCTCCTGATCCTGAACAATCGCGTTGTCCAGGGTTTCCAGCAGCGCTTTGCGCACCTTCAGCTTGGTGTTCTTGTGCGCGAGCATGTTGATCTTCTTCAACTGACGCGCGGCGGCAAGGGCGGCACCTTGCAGCTCTTCGGCAGAAACCACCTTGTCGAGGAAACCGGCGTCCACTGCGCTTTTCGGGTCGAACATCTCGCCATTGATCACCGACCGGTGGAATGCCGAGCGACGCAGACGATCACGCGCCAGCTCGATACCGGCGTGGTGCATGGTCATGCCGATCTGCACTTCGTTCAGACCAATGCTGAACGGGCCGTCGACACCGATGCGGTAGTCGGCCGACAACAGCAGAAACGCACCCTTGGCCACGGCGTGACCCGGGCAAGCGACGATCACCGGGAACGGGTGAGAAAGCAGGCGACGGGCGAGGGTGGAACCAGCGGTCACCAGCGCCACGGCTTCTTTAGGGCCGGCGGTCATCACTTTCAGATCGTAGCCGCCCGACAGAATCCCCGGCTGACCGGTAATGATCACGATGGCACGATCAGTCACCGCCTGATCCAGCGCCGCGTTAAACGCCGCAATCACGTCCGGGGAAATGGCATTGACCTTGCCGTTGCTCAAGGTCAGGGTCGCGATGCCGTCTTCGAGGTGGTAGGCAATCAACTCACTCATGACGCGATTCCTTGTAAGAAAGATGAGCAGACGTTACCCACCACCGCAGGCCAGGTAAAGCGCCGTGACTGACCCACCGGTCACCGAATCCCGGCTGATCCAGCGCCGCACGCCATTCTGCTTCTATATAGAAGGGCCGCACCCACCGAAGATTGGCCGGTTTGCCATAGGCTGCCGGTAGGGCAAACGGCTTTTTCTCTTAAGCGCATGAAAATCTTAAAAAAAAGTTTGCCATCGGAAAAGCTTTCGACTACATTAGCGCGCCTCGACAGACAGAACATGTTTGAAGAGATACGGTGAAGTGTCCGAGTGGCTTAAGGAGCACGCCTGGAAAGTGTGTATACAGGAAACTGTATCGAGAGTTCGAATCTCTCCTTCACCGCCACATTCAGTACACAAAACCCCTGATTTCGAAAGAAGTCAGGGGTTTTGTGGTTTCTGGCGTCTGGAATTTATCGGACAGCGGTTTTGATTTCGAGATCAGTAGGCGGGCCGGCACCGCCGTGAAGTTGCGCTGATCACTGATCGGACGTTTGTGCCTGGTAGATTTCGATATTGCCGTGTTTAACCTGTTGATACACGGTGTATGGCAATACCAACGTATCTGTCACACCGGAGACTGCCAGATCTATCAAAACCAGTGGGGCTGAAGGGCGACCCTTCCAGGATTTTATCGGCAGATCGGGGGCGTGCAGGATGCAGAAGTCGTAGCCGACGCCGCTGTAAATTCGGGAAATCGAATCACAGTAGGTTTGGCGTTTTTTTAGATCATTTCCGGCGACGGTGTCTTCCTGTACGACACTGCTAATCGTGCCGCAGCCAGTAACGGCTAGCGCTGAAAGCAGCAAGGCGATGGTTTTTATTGTCATGCTCGCAATCCTTGGCAATGAGACGAGGGTGCCAGATTAGCGTGTTTGATTGGTGTAGGCCATTCGTCGGGCATTGGCCGATCTGAACCACAAGTCCAGTAATGACCGGCTAGTCTCAAAAGCCTTGGAGGTCGATATTTTTTCAGGCAAAAAAGTTTTGCCGGTGTCGATCCGCATCGCAGGGGCGAAGGTATGACAGAACCGTATATCGAAGACGATGGCGCCGAGTTTCCGTTTAACAACTGCGTTCGTTGTGGCCAGACCGAGTATCAGTCTGGTTTCGGCGAGGATCCGGTTCACACCGGCAAGATCAAGTCCACGGTGCCGAAAGGGCCGAAAGCGAAGTTTTTACCCAAGGTCACGGCACGCGCCCGAAAATGATTCTCCGCCAACCAACCCCGTCTAAGAACGGGGTTTTTTATGCTCTGAGATTTGATTTCGGACTAGACCTACAGACGGTCGTCAGGATCTGTGTTTCTTTCACAAACTTTTCACGTTCGCTTAAGTAGGGTGAAGCCATCCGTTAGAAAGCAAGTCTCCAGCCCGTCTCCCCAGCGGGCTTTTTTTTGCCCGTCATAAAACCTTTTCCAGAATCACTGTCCAATCGGCGCCCATTGCGCGGATGCTTCCGCTTTTTTCTGGACTTTGCCGCTGTGACGGCATTCAATCGCGCCCCTTTTTGTTTCTCTGTCTTTGAGGTTTTCGTCATGCGTTTAACACTGCCCGCTCTGGTTCTCGGCCTTCTGTTCGCTCAAGGAGCAATGGCTGCCGGCGACGGCACCGCTGCATTGGGCGGCGGTCTGGGTGGCGCGCTGGGTAATGTCGTCGGTCAGAAAATGGGCGGCAGCACCGGTGCAGCGATTGGTGCAGGTGTAGCGGGCGCGGCCGGTAGCGCAGTGGCCGCACGCAAAGGCAGCCGGACGAAAGCGGCCATTGGTGGCGGTGTTGGCGCGGCGGGCGGTTCGGTAATCGGTAACAGCGTGGGCGGCCGAAATGGCGCCACCATCGGTGCTGGTCTGGGCGGCGCGGCGGGCGGTGCCGTCGGCAGCAACTTGGCCAAAGGCCACAAGCGTCACTGAGATTGATCGCTTGCAGACAAAGCCCGGCTCGATGCCGGGCTTTTTCATGGCTGAACGATTTTCCCGCAAACCTCTCCAATCTCACATAGGCCCTTGCTTGGGCGAACTGTCCCGATTCGGGAACTGTGAGGTACACATGCGATTGTCATTATCTGCACTGTTTTTCGGATTGCTCGTGGCGCAAGGCGCAATGGCCGCCGGCGATGGTTCAGCCGCCGTGGGCGGTGGGCTCGGTGGCGTGCTGGGCAACGTGGTCGGTGGACAACTCGGCGGCAGCACTGGCGCAGCGGTCGGCGCAGGTGTCGGCGGCGCGGCCGGCGGTGCGGTTGGGGCGAATAAAAACAATCGCACCGAAGCTGCCATCGGCGGTGGCCTCGGCGCGGCGGGTGGTTCGGTTGTCGGCAATAGCCTCGGCGGATCAACCGGTTCGGCTGTCGGCGCAGGATTGGGCGGCGCGGCGGGTGGTGCGGTCGGTAATAACCTGGGTGACGACGGCGGATCTCACTCCGGTGGGGGTCACAAGCACAAGAACAAACACAAGAACCGCCATCATTGATTGATGTAATGGTTTAACGGAAACCCGGCGTTTTGCCGGGTTTTTCGTATTTGCCGGTCAGGCGCTGGAACGATTGGCTGCAGGACTTTTCGAACGTCTACACTCCCCGGAAATGATGAGGTTCGCCATGACTCCTGAAACTGAAGGCAAGGAAGAGAAGGGCCCGAGCGGGCTGCCGTTTATCAATGATCCGGGGAACGAAGATCCGGGGTCGCTGATGGATGATGCGACGGTGCCGCTGAATGATTCGGATGAGGCGGATATGGAGTATGAAGAGGATGAGGATGAGCAGTGAGCGTAATTATTAGATTCGCGCCTGCTTTTGGCGTGATCGCCAATTCTTCAGGGCCTGTTTCTCTCAGGCCCTTTGTGAGGTTCGAATAATACTTGAGACTCAGAATGAGACGTCAATTCTCTCCGCAGTGATTTTGACGAACTGTTCGTTGAGGTGCGGGTATTCGAAATGAATGCCTTGATCCGAAAATTCAATTAGAGACCGGAAAAAATCCCCATCCATGTAACCGTAGATATCACACGAAAACCCATCATCTAGCATCTCGATACGTGCTTCTTCGTTCTCTGCTTTTATGATGTTTAATTCGTCAGGCAAAACCATTTCGAATTCGACCTCGTAGTTTCTTCCCTCCTCAATGACTGATGGACAGTATCCTGCGAAGCATCGGATGATCACACCTTGAACGCTAAGGACAACTAATTCTTCGATTATTGGATCGATTTCAATTATTTGTACGAGATATCTCTTAGTCATCTGCCGGCCTCACTGTTTTATCCTTCGCGTCGCCATTTATCGTTCGCCATAATTCCTTTCCGCTTTTTGTATGGAGGGTTGTGATTTCATTGTTTTGGTTTGTTCCCAAAAAAGCGAATTTTACCTCTCCCTTCCGGTTGTTTCCCATTAGCTTCAGATAACCCGATCGGGTCTCGTCCTTGTATTCATACTCAATTCGTGTGCCATGACGTACCAGAAATCTGGCCATGCTTAAGTATTCTTCTTTGCTCTCGGTTTTGAACTCTGCACCATGCTTTTCAAAGTGGTAATCAAGCTTATCTTCGCTACCAAAATCCTTTGGTGGCGATCTTGTTGTTGGCAGTGTTGGGTCACCTTCATTTACTTTAGCGCCGCTAACCTCACCCGGCACCTCACACCCAGGCCTATTCGGCGGCGGACAATTGGAGTTCAACCCCAACGGATCCACCCACCCAATCGGATTCGGCGTGTACTGGTACTGGTTCAACCCACCCGCCAGCTTCACCGGATCCGGGGTCAGATACCGCCCCAATCTCGGGTCGTAATACCGATGCCGGTTGTAATGCAGCCCACTCTCCGCATCGAAGTACTGCCCCTGAAACCGCAGTGGCTGATCCAGATACTCTTCAGCCGCCAACGTCACCGCCGCGACTTTTCCATAGGCGTCGTACTGCGTCGACCAGACGATTTCCCCGCTGTAATCGGTCAGCTCCAGCGGCGTGCCGAGGTGGTCGTTCTGGTAGTAAAACGGGCAGGCCTTTTTCGGGCCTTTGCCGTCGAGTAGTGCTAACGGACGGAAGGTGCCGGGTTCGTAGACGTAGCTGCGGTATTCGGTATCGCTGCTTTCAGCGACGAGGTTGTCGCCTTGCCAGAAGAACTCCGTGGTGGCGCTGTCGACGGTTTTGCTGATGCGCCGGCCGAAGGCGTCGTATTGGTAAGACGCGGTTTTACCGTCAGGACGGGTCAGGCCAATCAGTCGGTGTTGGCAGTCGTAACGGTATTCGGTGACAAGTTTGTGCGCTGTGCCGCGACGTTCGCGGATCAGGTTGCCGAAGGCGTCGTAGTCGTAGTGGCGATCGCCCTGCATCAGCAGGCGGTTGCCTTTGATCTGGCTCGGGCCGGGGCGATCCTGCATGAGCAGGTTGCCAGCGGGATTGTGGGCGTAGGTTTCCGGGAGTTCGTCGCGGGAGTGGCGGACGCGGATCAAGCGGTCGAGGGCGTCGTAGCCGTAGGTGCGTTGGCCGTGGCGGGTGTCGGCGATGTACGACAGATTTCCGTTGGCGCTGTAGGCGTAATCGCGGCGATACATCGAATCGCGTTTATGGCCTACGGCATGGGCGAGCAGTCGGCCCTGTTCGTCGTAGGAGTATTCGCTGAGCAGCAGGCCTTGCTCGCGTTGTTGTTCGCGACCGGACTGGTAGACGTGGCGGGTGAGTGGGGCGCCGTTGAGGTCGATGCCGGCGAGGGCGCCACCCTTGGCGTGTTGATAGTCGAGTTTGCTGTTGTCCGGCAAACGCATGCTTTTGAGCTGACCGCAGGCGTCGTAGGCATAGCGCAGCGTGCCCCAACCTTGGTGCTCGGTAATCAGCCGATCCTGGCGGTCGTACTCGAAGGCAAGCGGATGGTTCTGGCCATTATCGACACCGATCAAGCGACCGAGTGGGTCGTACTGGTAGCTGACTTTGACGCCGTCGGGCAGGGTTTTGACCAGCAGGCGTCCGGCGCCATCGCGCTTATAAGCGGTGACTAGCCAAGAGTCGTCATCACCGAACTCGGTCTTTTCCAGCAGGTGACCGTTGAGGTCATACACGTAAGAGGTACGGCGCCCATCGAAACCGGTTTCCTGTCGGATTAATCCGGTCGGCGTGTAATCCAGCCGATATTTCTCACCCGACTCGTTCTCGATTTCCGTGAGCAACAGTTGCGCGTGGTCGTAGCGATATTGAATCCGCGTGCCGTCGTGGTTAATGCGGCGGGAGACCAGATGCAGGTCATCGTCGTATTCATACCGGGTGATATGCCCCAGCTCATCACGCTCGGCGGTGACTTGCCCGTAAGCGCCGTAGCTATAACCACGCGTGGCACCCGTAGGAAAAGTCGTCTGAACCAGTCGTCCAACGGCGTCCCATTGCTGTCGCGTAACGGCGCCATGTTGATCAACCGTGGTCGTCCGCCGTCCCAAAGCATCGTAGGAAAAACGCCGTACGCCGCCCTGGGGCAACGTCTCTTCAACCAGTTGGCCCAAGTCATTCCAGGCCAGCAGATGACGGCTGGTGTCCGGATACCGGATCGACACCAGTTGCCCGCGAACGCTGTAGTAGTAATGAGTGACCTGTCCGTCAGGATCGACAGCCTCGGTGATGTCGCCCTCGGCATTGCGCCGATAAATCCACACCGCATCGCCACGCGAACGCCGATGCAGGAAACCGTTGCGATACTCGTAGGACGTTGGCGTATCCGCCGCAGGAATCAGCGCGATCAGTCGTCCGACATCGTCATAGCGGTACTCGGTGACAGAACCCAAAGCATCCTGTTCAGCGACCAACCGTCCCTGATCGTCGTACGCCTTGAGTTGCTCGCCACCATCCGCCTCAACCTTGCGCACCAGTCGCGCACGGTCGTCGTGAACGTAAACCTCTTCAGTGCCATCGACGTAATGCACCGCCACACTGCCGTCGTCGCTCCAGACGTAACGCGTGTCCATCTGCGAAAACGACGCCCAGTGCCGCACGCAACGCGCAGCCTTGCCGGCTCTTTCCCACTCCCAGAAAAAACTCGCACCACCGGTCAGCTGTCGCTGCAGGATGACGTGCGCATCGTCGTAGTCGTAGCGCTCGCTTTCATCTAATGCATTGGTCGCCGCCAACAAGCGCTGACGCGCGTCGTGGCAATAGCGAACAAGGATTTGCTCCGTCGCCCATTCAGCGTTTTGCAAACGTTGGTAATCGACCGCGATGAGTTGCGCGCGGTCGTAACGCAGCAATAAGGAGCGACCTGCACCGTTATCCAGTCGCTGAACCCTGTCAGACCGATCGCGATGCACCGTCAGACGATTGCCATAGGCATCGCTGATCGACGTCAGACGCCCGGCCCGAAAGTGGTAAAACCGCGCCGTTTCCCCAGCCAGCGCTAGGATCAATTCCTCCGGTTCATCCCCGAGAAAAATTGCTGCCCGCGACAAACTGTTGTGAATAGAAGGCCGCTCAACATTCGGCAGCGGAAACCGTGTGCGCCGATTCTCGTGATCGACCCAAACAACCGAGTCGCCATCAAACTCCAGCCGATGCGCCAGCGAATGGCTCCAGCCAAACCCAAGCCCGACATCGATTTCCACCGCACTCGTGCGATACAACCGGGTGAACTCAAACGGCAACACGCCATCAAGCACGCCATCAGTCAGCGTCAGCAGTTCCTCGCCAGTGACCATCGATACCGGACAGCCGTTGGTGCAGGTACGCGGTACACAATCAGCGCTATCCCCATTTGGATTTTTCGCCTGATCCGAAGCGTCATCGTGAGGCTCATGACGCTCCATTCGCGTGGCGCCCTGCGACTTGTCCCGCGCAATCGGCGCCGGGTTTGGCACCGTCAACACCACTTCATCTGCCTGCCGAATGTTCAGCGGAATCGACGGCGTCGGCTTCAACGGCACATCACGCGCACTCAGCATCAACGGTCTCAGCGCGCCCGCATGCTGGGTCAGCTCCGGCGCAGAGGTCAGTTCAGCCAGGCGCAACGCCGAGGCCGCCAGCCATTCCCGCGCCCGTGGCGATTTGATCTTTGCCAGCACTTTGCTGCTCAGGCGCAGCGGCACGCCGACGCCACCCGACACCCGCATCAGCAGGAAACTGATCAACAGTTCGACGCGCACCTCAGCCACGACTTCGGCCAGGTACTGCGGCGGCAGCATCTTCAGCCAACTGGTGAACGCGGCCAGATGAATGAACATCAGCGGCTCATCGCTGAGCATCAGCAACGCATTGGCAATCGCGTCGCTGGAGATTTGCAGCAGGGCTTCAAGCTCGGCGCCGCTGAGGTATTCCAGGAGCTTTTCGCTGTTGGCCTGCAGATCGGCGAGGAGGGCAAACAGTTGCTTGATGTCGTCCCAGACACCGTTCAGCGCTTTCTCGAAACCGCGCCAATCCGCCCGTTGCAACTGCCGGTAACGATCGGAAAATCCGGCGTTGGAAAACTCCGCCCACAACGGTTGAAAACCTGTCCACTCGGCACGCAACCAGCGTTCGAGGTCACCGAGAATGCTTTCGTAGGAGTCATACAACTCACGAACATGCGCAGTGGAAACATCGGGAAAGAAGGTGATGCGATAACGCTGGCCCCGATCGCAATCGGTCACCTGCAATATCCCGCTCGGGCCGATCGTATGGCGCAGCGCTTCGCCGAAGGTCAGGACACCGCCGACGTCGCCAATCACCGGTTCGAGCAGCACCGGGGTGTTGCCGATCGGTACGAAGCCGGCGGCTTCGAACATGTGCACCAGGGTCAAAGATCCGCTGGCGGGGCACATGACTACGGATGAGCTGATCGGTTTGCGGGATTTGATCGGGGCGCTGAGGCGCACGTCGTTGCCGACGGTAAACACCTGCTCGACATCCAGCGCTGTGCCCGTCCAGTATTGTTCGGCCCAGGTTTCGTAGTTATTGAGGCACAGGCGAAATTCGCCGATCAGGGTTTCGAAATCCGGGTGATCCGGATTCAGTGCGGCAACTATCAGCAGGCCAATGCTGTTGTTCAGGGCCAGTAGCCGATCGGGTTGAAACATTCGCAGTCGCTCGCGCACATCAAGGAGGAGCACGGACTTTGCGGGGGATCAGAAAGGAAAGAAGTCGGCCAAGTAGGTGATGCCTGTAGGACGTTTCGCTAAATATTCGCGAGTAGTTCATCGGCGCAACAGACATTGCCCGTTGCTCAATGTCTGTCGCGCTCGTTATGCTGCTGAACCCTTTAATCAGATCCGAGCAGCGGCGCGATGCCGCCTGGGATGTCTTTGAAAACGGATCCGATGATGAATGCAGCGCTGAAGGCGTTCGGCCCGATCAAGGCCGTGATTTTCGATATGGACGGTTTGTTGCTCGACACCGAAGGCATTTACACCGAGGTCACGTCGCTGATTGCCCAGCGCTACGGGCGCACCTTCGACTGGAGCGTCAAACAGAACATCATCGGTCGCGGTGCCAACGATCTGGCCAATTACGTGGTGCAGGCGCTGGATCTGCCGATCACCGCCGAAGAGTTCCTGGAGATCCGCGAGCCGTTGATGCGTGAGCGTTTCCCGAAAGCGCAGGCGATGCCGGGCGCTGAGGAGCTGATTCGGCACCTCAAGGCGCACAACATTCCGATCGCGGTGGGCACCAGTTCATCGCGTCAGTCGTTTGGTCAGAAAACCACGCTGCACCAAGAATGGTTTGCGCTGTTCGACTTCATTGTTACCGCCGACGATCCGGAAGTCGGCGCGGCGAAACCGGCGCCGGATATCTTTCTCACCGCAGCGCGACGTCTGGGCGTCGCGCCTGAGGATTGTCTGGTGTTCGAGGATTCACCGTTTGGCGTGACCGCAGCGAAAGCCGCCGGCATGACCGCGATTGCGATTCCGGACGCCGCCATGGCTGATGAAAAATACGCACACGCGGACGGGATTCTTCGTACGTTGAAAGCCTTCACCCCGAGTGCTTGCGGTTTGCCGGCGCTGGAATGGGCGTAAACGCTTGAGACAAAAAAACGCCGCCGCTCTGTGAAAAGAGCGGCGGCGTTTTTCGTTCCGGCTTTGAAGTATCAGGCGCCAAAACCACCGTCGATGGTCAGGCTGGCACCGGTGATGTAACCGGCTTCCGGGCCTGCCAGGTAGGCGACGAAGCTGGCGATTTCTTCGGCTTTACCATAGCGGCCGACGGCCATCAGCGGGATCAGGCTTTCGGCGAAGTCGCCGTGCGCCGGGTTCATGTCGGTGTCGACCGGGCCAGGTTGCACGTTGTTGACGGTGATGCCGCGCGGGCCGAGATCGCGGGCCAGGCCTTTGGTCAGACCGACCAGTGCCGACTTGCTCATCGCATACACGCCGCCACCGGCGAAGGGCATGCGGTCGGCGTTGGTGCTACCGATGTTGATAATGCGCGCACCTTCGCCCATGTGTTTGGCGGCTTCTTGCGAAGCGATGAACACGCTGCGAATGTTGATCGCCACGGTCTGGTCGAAGTCTTCCAGTTTGAAGTCTTCCAGCGGTGCGACGGCCAGCACACCAGCGTTGTTGACCAGAATATCGACGCGGCCAAATGCTTCGACGGTGGCGCTAACGGCGTGGCGGATGGCGGCGGCGTCGGCGCTGTCGGCCTTGATCGCCAAGGCTTTGCCACCGTTGGCGGTGATGCTGTTTTGCAACTCTTCGGCTTTGGCGGTGGAGCTGACGTAAGTGAAGGCTACTGCAGCGCCTTCAGCGGCCAGACGTTTGACGATGGCAGCGCCGATACCGCGGGAACCGCCTTGAATCAGAGCGACTTTACCGCTGAGGTGTTGAGTGGTCATGTTCGATCTCCAGAGTGTTCAAGGCGGGAATGCCTTGGTATTGGTGGCGAGTATCGGCGTGGTATCGACAACTGTGTAGACCATGATTGCTATAGTCTGTGTAAACCAGAAGTTTATAGTGGCGATCATGGAAACCTTCAGCAGCATCGAATGCTTCGTGCGCAGTGCCGAGGTCGGCAGCTTTGCCGAGGCTGCACGGCGCTTGAGTCTGACCCCGGCGGCCGTTGGCAAAAGTGTTGCCAAACTTGAGGTGCGGCTCGGCGTGCGGCTGTTCCAGCGTAGTACACGCAGCCTGACGCTGACCGAGGCCGGGCAGCTGTTTTTGAATCAGGTCAGCGGCAGCCTGACCACCATTCAGAATGCCGTGGCCAATCTGTCCAGTGTCGAAGGGCTGCCGGCGGGAACGCTGAAAGTCAGCATGGGCGCCGCGTTTGGTTGTTTGCACATCGTGCCGATGCTCGGTGAGTTTTTGCAGCGATATCCAGCGATCAGTCCGGACTGGCATTTCGATAATCGCCAGGTTGATCTGATCGGGCAGGGATTTGATGCAGCCATCGGTGGCGGCTTCGATCTGCCGCAAGGGGTGATCGCGCGCAAGTTGAGCCCGGCGCACCGGGTTCTGGTGGCATCTGCCGACTATCTACAGGCCAATCCCGAAATCACCGAGCCGGACGATCTCAGCCATCACGACGGGATTCTGATCCGTTCGCCGCAAACCGGACGCGTGCGTTCCTGGCAGTTGACCGGGCGCGATCCGCAGAACTGTCGGCCATTGATGCTCAAGGCGCGCATGACCCTGAGCGATTCCGAAGCCGCGTGCGCAACGGCGGCGCAAGGGTTGGGGATCGCGTTGGTGAGCATGCCGTTTGCAGTGGGGTATCTGGAGTCGGGAAGGTTGCAGCGGGTGTTGCCGGAGTGGTTTGTCGATGATGGCAATATTTCCATTTACTACGCCGAGCATAAATTGTTGCCGGGGAAGACCCGGGCGTTTGTGGATTTTTTGATTGAGCAGTTTGCGGAGCGGGGGTTGGTGCGGCGGTTTAGTGCTATTTGAGTAAGGCTTTAAACCGAGTTGTCCCGTTCGCGAGCAAGCTTGGCTCCTACAGGTTTTGTGTTGAATGCAAAATGGTGATTCGACACAAAACCTGTAGGAGCCGAGCCTGCTCGCGATGAACGATAACGCGGTCTACCGGGCAAACCGCCCCGGCCAGCCAATGATGTTCTTCGGCCGCGGCGTCGCGTAAGTCCGCACCTTCGACGTCGACAACCCCAACCGCACCAGCGATTCCGCAATCGTCACCGCCGCCGTAACGCCATCCACCACTGGCACGCCGGTGCGTCGACGAATCTGCTCATCCAGCCCGGCCATGCCGCCGCAACCCAGGCAAATCACCTCGGCCTTATCCTGCGTCACCGCCAGTTCGGCCTGATGCACGATCGCTTCCAGCGCACGCTGCGGTTCGTGTTCCAGCTCCAGAACCGCCAAACCACTGGCTCGCACCGAAGCGCAACGATCCCAAAGCCCCGACAATTTCAGCCGATCCTCGATCAACGGCACGGTGCGATCCAGCGTGGTCACCACCGAGTACGCGTGGCCCAAAAACATCGCAGTGCTCGCCGCCGCGTCGGTGATGTCCACCACCGGCACGTTAAGCAATTCCTGCAAACCTTCGCGACCATGTTCGCCATAACCGGCCTGAATCACCGCGTCGAACGGTTGGTCGTAGGCCATCACCCGATCCATCACGGCAATCGCGGCGAGGTAGCTTTCGAAGTTGCCTTCAATCGAGTCCGCGCCGAAAAACGGCGTCAAGCCAACGATCTCGGTACCCGGTGACGCGACGGCCTGCGCCGAGCGGGCGATGGCTTGGGTGATGGACTCGGTGGTGTTGACGTTGACCACGAGAATACGCATGGGAAATCCTTATAGCGGGCAGTTCTGCGGCCCGACATCCGGGCCGCGAGGGAAATTAATGGCAGACGTTGTCGACCGCGATCGACTCGCCGCTGACGTCGGCGTAGTGAGCTTCGCGTTTGGCGATGATCAGGTAGAGCATTCCGGCGATGCCGGCGCCGATCAGCCAGGAGAACGGCGAGACGCTGTGGAAACCCGGCACCAGCGCCAGCACGATGGCGATCAGCGCGGCAGGAATGAACGCGGCAACAGCGCGCAGGTTGACGCCACGGCTGTAGTAATAAGCGCCGTTCGGGTCTTCGCTGTAGAGCTGCGGCACGTTGATCCGGCCTTTGCGGATCAGCCAGTAGTCGACCATGATCACCCCGTACAACGGGCCGAGCAGGGCGCCGAGGCCGGACAGGAAATACACGATCACCAGCGGGCTGTTGTAGAGATTCCACGGCAGAATCAGCACGGCGATGGTTGCGCTGATCAGCCCGGCGCGGCGGAAGGTCAGGTACTTCGGCGCCAGGTTGCTGAGCACGAACGCCGGGGCGACGAAGTTGGCCATGATGTTCACCGCCACGGTGACGATCAGGAAGGCCAGGCAACCCAGTACCAAAAAGAACGTATTGGGAATCGACGCGATGATTTCCGTCGGGCTTTCGATGATTCGGCCATTGATCTGAAATTGCGCGCCACAGAGCAGGACGGTAATCGCAGCGAACACCAGAATATTCACGGGCAAACCCCAGAAGTTTCCTACCTTGATGGTCTTGCGGCATGGCGAAGAGCGGGCGAAGTCGCAAAAGTTGAGGATCAACGTGCCGTAGATCGCCAGCCACAACGCGCCGCCGGCAAAGATGTTGCGCCACATCTCGCCACCGGTCAGTGGATCGCGGGTCGACCAGGCGATGGTCGTGTTGGCCTGGAAATACATCCATGCGGCGAGGGCGGCGACGGTCAGCAGAATCACCGGCCCGGCAAACGCCTCGTAACGACGCACCATTTCCATGCCGTAGGCGAGAATCGCCAGTTGCACGAACCAGATCGCCACGAACGATGCCCAGCCCAGCGTCGACAGCCCGAGGATCGAGTTGTGGTCGTATTCGGCGAAACCGGGATGCACCGCCGTGAGCAGTACTCGTAGGACCACTGACGCCAGATACGTCTGAATACCGAACCAGGCGATGGCGATAACCGCCCGGATCAATGCAGGAATTTGCGCACCGTGAATGCCGAAACTGATCCGGCTGATCACCGGAAACGGCACCCCGGTTTTCTGCCCCATGTAACCGGACAGGTTCATGAAGAAGTACACCAGCGCCGCGCCGATCCCCAGCGACAGCAAAATCTGCCAGCCACCCAGGCCCAACGCGTACAAGCCGATGGCGAACGAGTAGTTGGCGATGTTGTGCACGTCGTTCGTCCACAAAGCGAAGATGCTGTATTTGCCCCAGCGTCTACCTTCGGCCTTGGTCGGCGCGAGGTCGCTGTTATGCAGGCGGTGGCTCAGTTGTAACGGTTCGGTCAGACCGTCGTAGGACGACGGTTGATCGAGGGCAGAGGCGGGCAGATTCAGCGCGATGTTATTGGAGAGACTTGTACGCATTCCGGCAGGCTCCTGATGTTCAGCGCCGCGATGACTGTGCTTAAGCCGTCAGGCTCGACAAATCTTCGTCGTGGCAGTGAAACATCACTGGTTACGGGGCATCTGCAGCCTGTACGGGATAGGGCGCTTCAGGCTTGCGGATCGAAAGTGTGTTTATGTTTTGCAGTTTTGTATACAAAACATGTATGCACTAAAGCCAGATTTGTGCCAGTTACTGATCTATGGACGGCGTTGCTCATTTCGAAAAGTTATCGAGGAGCGCTAAGTGACTGAAATGTGGTGATTAAAAATTGACCGATTGAACAGGTATTTATTTTCGGTGGGGGATTTGGGCGGGGAGCAAAAGCGTGGGGATTTCGGAGGGGATGTAACCTTTCAGGGCGCGGAAGCAAAAAAGTGCACACACAAATGGCACCGATGGTGACATTCGTGTGTACACATTTTTTCAAGATCAAAAGATCGCAGCCTGCGGCAGCTCCTACATGGGAATGCGGTCACCTGTAGGAGCTGCCGCAGGCTGCGATCTTTTAGTTGGACTTACTGATGATATTCCCCGCATGCAACCCACATTCTTTCTGCGTCGCTTCTTCCCACCACCAGCGCCCTTCGCGCTCGTGCTGATTTGGCAGGACAGGGCGGGTGCACGGTTCGCAGCCAATGCTGATGAAACCGCGCTCATGCAGGCTGTTGTACGGCAGCTCGAGCATGCGGATGTAACCCCAGATCTCTTCGCTGGTCATCTGCGCCAACGGGTTGAACTTGTACAGGGTGCGTTCCGGCGTGGAGAACGCCGTGTCGATTTCCATCACTGCCACGGCACTGCGCGTGCCCGGGCTCTGGTCGCGGCGCTGGCCGGTTGCCCAGGCTTTGACGTCTGACAGCTTGCGGCGCAGCGGTTCGATCTTACGGATGCCGCAGCATTCGCCGTGGCCGTCCTTGTAGAAACTGAACAGGCCTTTTTCCTTCACGAACGGTTCCAGTTTCGTGTAGTCCGGCGACACCAGTTCGATGTCGATCTTGTAGTGCTCGCGCACTTGATCGATGAAGCGGTAGGTCTCCGGGTGCAGGCGGCCGGTGTCGAGGCTGAACACCTTGACGTTCTTGTTGAGCTTCCAGGCCATGTCCACCAGCACCACATCCTCGGCGCCGCTGAAAGATATCCACAGGTCATCGCCGAACTCGGCAAAGGCGAGTTTGAGAATGTCTTGCGCGGATTTGTTGGCATAGGTCGTGGCGAGTTCCACGACGTCGAACGTTGCACTCATCAGGGCGGCTTCCTACAGGTCGGTGGCGCTGGGCGCTCTATATGGGGCCGATGGTAACAAAAAGCTGCGCGGCTCGGGGCGCGCTGTGCGTTGCGCGAGTGGATTTGAGTCGCTAGAGTTCGGCCTCGCTCGACTCAAATAATCAATACAAACGGGAGTGTCTTGTGGAAATTGCTTGCCTGGATCTTGAAGGGGTGTTGGTGCCGGAAATCTGGATCGCCTTCGCTGAAAAAACCGGAATCGACTCCCTCAAGGCCACCACCCGGGACATTCCCGATTACGACGTGCTGATGAAGCAGCGTCTGCGCATCCTCGACGAGCACGGCTTGAAGCTCGCCGACATTCAGGAAGTGATCGCCACGCTGAAGCCGCTGGACGGCGCGGTGGAGTTCGTCAACTGGCTGCGCGAGCGCTTTCAAGTGGTGATTCTGTCGGACACGTTCTACGAGTTCTCGCAGCCGCTGATGCGCCAGTTGGGCTTCCCGACGTTGCTGTGCCATCGTCTGATTACTGACGACACCGGGCGGGTGACCAGCTATCAGTTGCGCCAGAAAGATCCGAAGCGTCAGTCTGTGTTGGCGTTCAAGAGCCTGTATTACCGGGTGATTGCGGCGGGGGATTCGTATAACGATACGACGATGCTGGGCGAGGCAGATGCGGGGATTCTGTTCCATGCGCCGGAGAATGTGATTCGCGAGTTTCCGCAGTTTCCGGCGGTGCATACCTTTGCTGAGTTGAAGCAGGAATTCCTTAAGGCCTCCAACCGCGACCTCAGCCTGTAAGCCTGGCTAAATGATCGTTCCCACGCTCTGCGTGGGAATGCCTCAACGGACGCTCCGCGTTCGGCTTTGAATGGGACGCCGAGCGTCCCGGGCTGCGTTCCCACGCAGAGCGTGGGAACGATCATTACTCAGAGGTTTTGCAGGGTTTCGAGGAGGATTCTGACTTTGGTGATCGACTCCTGATACTCAGCCTGCCAGTCCGAATCGGCAACAATTCCGCCACCGCCCCAGCAGCACACCTGCCCATCCTTGACCAACAGACTGCGAATCGCGATGGAGCTGTCCATCTCGCCGCGCACGTCGAGGTACAGCAACGAACCGCAATACAACCCGCGCCGGGTCGGCTCCAGCTCATCAATGATCTGCATCGCGCGAATTTTCGGGGCGCCGGTGATCGAGCCGCCGGGGAAGCTGCCGGCTATCAAATCCAGTGCGTCGCGGTCGTCCGCCAGTTCGCCGGTGACGCTGCTGACCAAGTGATGCACGTTCGGATAGCTTTCCAGACTGAATAACTCCGGTACCCGCACCGAACCAATGCGGCAAGTGCGGCCGAGGTCGTTGCGCAGCAGGTCAACGATCATCAGGTTTTCCGCACGATCCTTGGGGCTGGCCAGCAGTTCGGCGGCGTTGGCGGCATCTTCGGCTGGGGTCAGGCCTCGGGGGCGGGTGCCTTTGATTGGGCGGGTTTCCACTTGGCGCTGGCTGACTTTGACGAAGCGCTCCGGCGACAGGCTTAACACCGCGCCACCGTCAGGCAGGCTCTGGAAACCGGAGAACGGCGTCGGGCAGGCTTCGCGCAATGCGCAATAGGCCAGCCACGGATCGCCTTGGCACTCAGCGCGGAAGCGTTGAGCGAAGTTGACCTGATAGCAATCGCCGGCCTGGATGTAATGTTGAATGCGTTCGAAGGCCTGACGGTAATCGTCTGCCGAGAGGTCGGCGGCCATCGGGTTGTTGAGCTTGAACGGGGTTAAAGCACTAACGACTGGCTGCGTGAACAACAAAATCAGCCGCTGTTTCTCGCTGTCGATCACGGACGGGTGAAAGACCAATTGGCTGGTTGACGTCTGGTGATCGCTGATCAGCGCCCAGTCGTACAGGCCGAAACGTGCGTCAGGCAATTGCAGATCATCGCGGGCCTGGCTTGGCAGGTTTTCCAGATGCCGGCCGAAGTCGTAGCTGAGGTAACCGATCAAGCCGCCGGCGAATGGCAACTCGAAACCCGCCGGTAAATCCGCCTCGCCCAAGTGCTGCAAATTGTCGCGCAACCGCTGGAGGAAATGACTGCCACTCTCGTCCGGCAACACCGCCAGTTGTTCCAGCGGCCAGGCGCTGAGCAGGTCGTAGCGACCACGGTCGGCACTCGGCCGGCCGCTGTCGAGCAGCACGGCGCCGGGCGCGTGGCGGATGGCCGCGAAATAGTCGGCAGGATTGGCGCGGTAGGGCAGCGGGTGTACGGAACAGGTCAACATGGGCGGGGCAGATCGGCCGTTGAGGCGGGGTGGGGATTGTAGTCCTCTCCGATGCCAGATCAAAGTCAAAAGCCACCCCTCACCCCAGCCCTCCCGAAACGTCGGACCGCCCCCAAAGGGGCGAGGGGGAAAGGGAGCAGATCGGGGTTTTACTGATCGTTCCCACGCTCTGCGTGGTAACGCCGCCATGGACGCTCTGCGTCCACTGTGACGCGGAGCGTCACGGGATGCATTCCCACGCAGAGCGTGGGAACGATCATCGGGGGAGATCAGCCTTCGACGGCGGGAATATGCCCAAACATTTCCTGAGTAAACGCCACCCGCTCTTCAGCCGTCTCCACCACCCCACGCGCCTTCAGCTCTTCCAGCCGTGCCTCAACCGCGTGCGTACGCAACGTCAGCCCACAGTCGTTAGCGATCTGAATATTCAACCCAGGCCGCGCATTCAGCTCGAGAATCAGCGGGCCTTTCTCCTGATCGAGCACCATATCCACGCCGATATACCCCAACCCGCACAGCTCATAACAGCCCGCCGCGAGTTTCATGAAACCGTCCCAGTAGGGCAGTTGCACGCCGTCCACCGCGTTGGTGGTGTCGGGGTGTTTGGTGATGATGTTGTTCAGCCAGGTGCCGCGCAGGGTCAGACCAGTCGCCAGATCGACACCGACGCCAATCGCGCCCTGGTGCAGGTTGGCCTTGCCGCCGGATTGCCGGGTCGGCAAACGCAGCATCGCCATCACCGGATAACCCATCAGCACAATGATGCGGATGTCCGGCACGCCTTCATAACTGATGCTTTTGAAGATCTGATCCGGGGTCACCCGGTATTCGATCAGTGCACGGTCACGGTGGCCACCCAGCGAGTACAAACCGGTGAGAATGCTCGAGATGTGGTGCTCAAGCTCCTCGTGGTCAACGATCTTGCCCGACACCGTGCGATAACGGCCCTCGAAGCGGTCGGCGACGACGATGATGCCGTCCCCGCCAGCGCCCTGAGCGGGTTTGATCACGAAGTCGCTGCGCCCGCCGATGATCTCGCCGAGCTTGTCGATTTCCTTCTCGGTGGAAATCACGCCATACAATTCCGGCACGTGGATGCCGGCCTCGATTGCGCGTTCCTTGGTGATGATTTTGTCATCAACGATCGGGTACAGGCTGCGCTTGTTGTACTTGAGCACGTAGTCGGCGTTACGCCGATTGATGCCCATGATGCCGCGCGCTTCCAGCGCCTTCCAGGTCTTCCAGAAACCGAACATCAGGCGTCAGCCTTCTTCAGGAAAGCCTTGAAACGTACCAGTTCCGTCAGGCGGTAGCCGCGATAACGACCCATCGCCAGCATGAAGCCGACCAGAATCAGCAGGATCGCCGGGAAGGTGAACACGAAGTACACCAGCTCAGGCACGGTCATGATCAGGTGCGCCAGGGACGCCGCGAACAGCGTGCCGATCGCCACTTTCATCGCATGGCTGGCGCCGCGTTCTTCCCAGGTGATCGACAGACGTTCGATGGTCATGGTCAGAATCACCATCGGGAACAGCGCCACGGACAAGCCGCGCTCCAGGCCGAGTTTATGGCTGAACAGACTGATCGCCGCGATCAGCACCACGACAAAGGTCAGCACCACCGAGAGTCGCGGCAGCATTTGCAGCTTCAGGTGTTCCAGATAGGAACGTAATGACAGGCCCAGCGCCGTGATCACGGTAAACAGCAGAATGCCGAAGCCCAGTTGCGTCTCGCGGAAGGCGAGGGCGATCAGTACCGGGGTGAATGTGCCGAGGGTTTGCAGGCCGATCAGGTTGCGCAGGATCAGGATCACCAGCACTCCGATCGGGATCATCACCATGATCATGAAAGTCTGCTGGGTCTGCAGCGGTAAGCCGTACAGCGAGTATTCGAGGAAGTTGGCGTCGGTGTTTTCGTCGGTCAGCTTGGCCAGACGAATTGCGTTCATCTCGCTGTTGTTCAGGCTGAAGGTCACATTGGCTTTCTTGCCGCCGTCGACGGTGATCAGGTTTTCATCGCCGGTCCACCACAGCAGGCGGTCGGTCGGCAGGCCTTGCTCGCCGGTTTCCGGGTTGAAATACAGCCAATCGTTGCCGTTGAAGCTGCGCAGCCACAGTTCGGGCATTTGCGGTTGATCGGCGACGAGGCGGATGGTGTGGACTTTTTCCACCGGTACGTGGGCGATGGACAGCAGCAATTCGACGATTTTGGCTTTGTGCGCAGTCGACGGATCGCCGGCCAGCAGCAGTTTCACATTGTCGTCGTTGAGGTTGTTGACGCGTTTGATCGCTTCGCCGATGAAAGTTTCGACATCAGCCGAGTGTTGGCGGATCGGTGCGAGCAGGGCCTCGGCAGCGATTTTTTCCGGGCCTTCGATGGCGATGCTGTCGCGGAAAGTCGGGCCTTTGACCTTGGATTTTTCCGCGGTGTAACGCTTGGTCAGCACCAGACGGTAATAAAGGGTCTGGTTGCCCTTGGCGCGACGTGCCGACCAGGTGACCTTGCGGTTGCCGTCGACACGGTTCACCGCGACGCCGTAGTTATTGGAAATAAAACTCTCATTGAGGCTGACGTAATCGCGGCTCAGCGGCGGTACGAACATCTGGATCTTCACCGGATCCTTGGTGCTGGCGACGAACTCGACTTTGGCGTCGATGTTCCACAAGTCGTCGGTAGCATCTTCGGTCACCGGGATGCCGAGTACGAAAATCTGATAGGCCGTAACCGAAACGCCCAGTAACACCAAAATGGTGATCAGGATTTTCAGGTGGAAGGTTAGAGAACGCATGGAAATTACTCGGCGGTATGAGCGGCGATGGTGCAGGCGGGTTTGCCGGCAGCGTATTTAAGACTGGGGTCGACCAGCGCGTCGAAGCGTTTCAACGCTTCGGAGCCGATCAAAAGCGGGTATTGGAACGCACTTCGGTCGGTCAGGTTCACTTCGATGCTGCGCATCGCCGTGCCCATGCAGATATCCAGCTCGATTACCGGACGGGCGGTGTACTTCTTGCCTTCTTCCGGGTCGTAGTCGCCGGCGCGGCGTTTGATTTTGCTGACGCGGGCCAGTGGCCGTTCGATCGGGTGCGAATGCGCGGCGTCGATCGCCAGGTAGAAACGTACCCAGGACTCACCGTTGCGTTTAAAGCGTTTGATGTCGCGGGCGCTCAGCGAGGCGGTTTTCGCGCCGGTGTCGAGTTTGGCCGCGACTTCGAGATTGATGCCGTCAAGCGAAGCGTATTCGTTGAGGCCGTACACGGTTTTTTCCCCCGCGGCGGCGAGGCCGGGCAGGCAAAACAGGGCAAAAAATGTGGGAAAAGGCTTGAGTCTCATAAATCCTGGTGCGCAGCGTTCCGTGGTCGGTTCAGGTGCCTGGCAAGACTTGTGCAAGCGCCTGCGTGTGCCTGGCAGCTTTTTATGACAAGCCGTACAAATGGCCAGCAAATGCGGGCGGCATTCTAGCACGGTGGTTTTATGGCGCCAGCGCTGGGGGCGGTCTATACAAGATCCAAAGATCGCAGCCTTCGGCAGCTCCTACACTGATCCCTGTAGGAGCTGCCGAAGGCTGCGATCTTTTAAGGTTATTAGACGATTGTCGACAATACCCATTTATCCTTTGACTGATTCGGCTGAATTAGCTAGTTTTTGCCGCATTGGATTTAAAGGTGTCGACAATCATGCTGGATCAACTCGATCCCCCGGTCATCAACGGTGACGATTCCGAGACGCTCTCGGAAAACGTCTTCCGGCGTATTCAGGCGGCCATCGTCAAAGGCGAGATCGCCCCGGGCAGCAAAATTTCCGAGCCGGAACTGGCGCGCACGTACGGCATCAGCCGTGGACCGTTACGTGAGGCGATTCACCGTCTCGAAGGCCAGCGGTTGCTGGTACGCGTCCCGCATGTCGGCGCGCGCGTGGTCTCGCTCAATCATGCCGAGCTGATCGAACTCTACGAAATCCGCGAATCCCTCGAAGGCATGGCCTGCCGTCTGGCAGCCGAGCGCATGAGCGTCGAAGAAATCGACGAACTGCGCCGGGTGCTGGAAACCCACGAGCGCGACGCCGCGTTTCAGGCCGGCGTCGGCTACTACCAGCAGGAAGGCGATTTCGACTTTCACTACCGGATCATTCAGGGCAGCGGCAACCGCACGCTGACCCAAATGCTCTGCGGCGAGCTGTATCAACTGGTGCGCATGTACCGCATCCAGTTTTCCACCACGCCGAACCGCCCGCGCCAGGCCTTTGCCGAACACCACCGGATTCTCGATGCCATCGCCGACCGTGACGGCGAGCTCGCGGAATTGTTGATGCGCCGCCACATCGGCGCCTCGAAACGCAACATCGCCCGTCATTACCAGGACGGCGCCCACAATAAGACAGCCACTGAACGAGGTGAGTCATGAGTTCCAAGCACAGCACTCCAGGCCAGCGTTTCCGCGATGCGGTCGCCAGCGAGCATCCATTGCAAGTGGTCGGCGCGATCAACGCCAACCACGCGCTGCTGGCCAAGCGCGCCGGTTTCAAGGCGATCTACCTGTCCGGTGGCGGGGTGGCCGCAGGCTCGCTCGGCGTGCCGGATCTGGGCATCACCGGTCTGGATGACGTGCTCACCGATGTGCGCCGCATCACTGATGTTTGCGATCTGCCGTTGCTGGTCGACGTCGATACCGGTTTCGGCTCGTCGGCGTTCAACGTCGCGCGCACGGTGAAGTCGATGATCAAGTTCGGCGCGGCGGCGATTCATATCGAAGATCAGGTTGGCGCCAAGCGCTGTGGCCACCGTCCTAATAAAGAGATCGTCAGCCAGCAGGAAATGGTCGACCGCATCAAAGCCGCCGTCGATGCGCGCACCGATGACAGCTTTGTGATCATGGCGCGTACCGATGCGCTGGCGGTGGAAGGTCTGGAATCGGCACTCGATCGCGCCGCCGCGTGCATCGAGGCTGGCGCCGACATGATTTTCCCGGAAGCCATCACCGAGCTGGAGATGTACAAGCTGTTCGCCAACCGTGTGAAAGCGCCGATCCTGGCCAACATCACCGAGTTCGGCTCGACGCCGCTGTACACCACCGAGCAACTGGCCGGCGCCGACGTGTCGCTGGTGCTGTATCCGCTGTCGGCGTTCCGCGCGATGAACAAGGCTGCGGAAAACGTCTACACGGCGATCCGCCGCGACGGCACGCAGCAGAATGTCATCGACACCATGCAGACTCGCATGGAGCTTTACGATCGTATTGATTACCACACGTTCGAGCAGAAGCTCGATGCGTTGTTTGCTGCGAAGAAATAAAGATCAAAAGATCGCAGCCTGCGGCAGCTCCTACATAGATCCCTGTAGGAGCTGACGAGTGCAACGAGGCTGCGATCTTTTCGCCACACTCCCTAACAAATTCAAGATTGGAGATAGAAATGGCCGAAGCAAAAGTACTCAGTGGCGCCGGGCTCCGTGGCCAGGTTGCCGGGCAAACCGCACTGTCCACCGTGGGCCAGGCCGGTGCCGGGCTGACCTATCGCGGCTACGACGTGCGCGAACTGGCAGCCGATGCGCAATTTGAAGAAGTCGCCTACCTGCTGCTCTACGGCGAACTGCCAACCCAGGCGCAACTCGACGAATACCAAGGCAAGCTGAGCAAGCTGCGCGACCTGCCGCAAGCGCTGAAGGAAGTGCTCGAACGCATCCCCGCCGACGCCCACCCGATGGACGTGATGCGCACCGGCTGCTCGTTCCTTGGCAACCTCGAACCGGAGAAGGACTTCTCCGAGCAGCGCGACAAGACCGACCGTTTGCTCGCCGCATTCCCGGCGATCATGTGCTACTGGTATCGCTTCAGCCACGACGGCAAGCGCATCAACTGCGTGAGCAGCGAGCCAACCATCGGCGGCCATTTCCTGCACCTGTTGCACGACAAGAAGCCGAGCGAACTGCACGTCAAAGTGATGAACGTGTCGCTGATCCTTTATGCCGAGCACGAATTCAACGCCTCGACCTTCACCGCCCGTGTTTGTGCATCGACGCTGTCCGATCTGTATTCCTGCGTGACCGCAGCCATCGGTTCGCTGCGCGGACCGTTGCATGGCGGCGCCAACGAAGCGGCGATGGAAATGATCGAGCGCTTCTCGTCGCCGGAAGACGCGATCAAAGGCACCCTCGGCATGCTCGAGCGCAAGGACAAGATCATGGGCTTCGGCCACGCGATCTATAAGGACAGCGACCCGCGCAACGAAGTGATCAAAGGCTGGGCGAAACAGCTGGCAGATGAAGTCGGTGACAAGGTGTTGTTCCCGGTTTCCGAAGCCATCGACAAGACCATGTGGGAACAGAAAAAACTTTTCCCGAACGCCGATTTCTACCATGCCTCGGCGTACCACTTCATGGGCATTCCGACCAAGCTGTTCACGCCGATCTTCGTCTGCTCGCGCCTGACCGGCTGGGCCGCGCACGTGTTCGAACAGCGCGCCAACAACCGCATCATCCGCCCAAGCGCCGAGTACATCGGCGTCGAACAGCGCAAGTTCGTGCCAATCGAACGTCGCTGAATGGTGAGTGCCAACTCCTGATCGCAATCCCTGTAGGAGCTGCCGAAGGCTGCGATCTTTTGATCTTTGTTTTCAAGATCAAGATCAACAGATCGCAGCCTTCGGCAGCTCCTACAGGGGGGGATCGGCGAGAAGGCATCACCCTTTGCAACCACCGTGACCCGAGTCCTGACCCGATGAACACAGCATTCCGCAAAACCCTGCCCGGCAGCCCTCTGGATTATTTCGACGCCCGCGCGGCGGTCGAAGCGATTCAGCCCGGCAGTTACGACACCCTGCCGTACACCTCCCGCGTGCTGGCGGAAAACCTGGTGCGTCGCTGCGACCCGGCCACGCTCACCGATTCCCTCAAGCAACTGATCGAACGCAAACGCGACCTCGATTTCCCGTGGTTTCCAGCGCGTGTGGTCTGCCACGACATTCTCGGCCAGACCGCGCTGGTCGACCTCGCTGGCCTGCGCGACGCCATCGCGTTGCAGGGCGGCGACCCGGCGCAAGTCAACCCGGTAGTGCCGACGCAACTGATCGTTGACCACTCGCTGGCCGTCGAGGCCGGTGGTTTCGACGCTCAGGCGTTCGAGAAAAACCGCGCCATCGAAGACCGGCGCAACGAAGACCGCTTCCACTTCATCAACTGGACGAAAAAGGCCTTCAAGAACGTCGACGTGATCCCGCCGGGCAACGGCATCATGCACCAGATCAACCTGGAGAAAATGTCGCCGGTGATCCAGGTGCGTGAAGGCGTGGCGTTCCCCGACACCTGCGTTGGCACCGACAGCCACACGCCGCACGTTGATGCCTTGGGCGTGATCGCCATCGGTGTCGGCGGCCTCGAAGCCGAGAGCGTGATGCTCGGCCGCGCCTCGTGGATGCGTCTGCCGGAAAGCGTCGGTGTTGAACTGACCGGCAAGCTGCAACCGGGCATCACCGCCACCGACATGGTGCTGGCGCTGACCGAATACCTGCGCAAACAAAAGGTCGTTGGCGCATGGCTGGAGTTCTTCGGCGAAGGCGCCGCTGCGCTGACCCTCGGCGACCGCGCAACCATCTCCAACATGGCCCCGGAATACGGCGCCACCGCAGCGATGTTCTACATCGATCAGCAGACCATCGATTACCTGAAACTCACCGGTCGTGAAGACCAGCAAGTGCAGCTCGTCGAGCAATACGCCAAGCTGACCGGCCTGTGGGCAGACAGCCTGAAAGGCGCGCAATACGAGCGCGGCCTGACTTTCGATCTGTCTTCGGTGGTGCGCAACATGGCCGGCCCGAGCAACCCGCACGCCCGCGTCGCGACCTCGGATCTGGCGGCCAAAGGCATCTCCGGTCAGTGGGAAGACGTCCCCGGGCAAATGCCTGACGGCGCGGTGATCATCGCCGCCATCACCAGTTGCACCAACACCAGCAACCCGCGCAACGTCATCGCCGCTGGCCTGATCGCGCGCAACGCCAACAAGCTCGGCCTGACCCGCAAACCGTGGGTGAAATCCTCGCTGGCGCCGGGTTCGAAAACCGTTGCGCTGTATCTCGACGAAGCAGGGCTGACCACTGAACTGGAGCAGCTCGGTTTCGGCGTCGTCGCCTTCGCCTGCACCACGTGCAATGGCATGTCCGGCGCGCTCGATCCGGTGATCCAGCAAGAGATCATCGACCGCGATCTGTATGCGACTGCGGTGCTCTCGGGCAACCGCAACTTCGACGGCCGCATCCACCCGTACGCCAAGCAAGCGTTCCTCGCTTCGCCGCCGCTGGTGGTCGCTTACGCCATCGCCGGTACCATCCGTTTCGATATCGAGAAAGATGTCTTGGGCGTGGTCGACGGCAAGGAAATCCGCCTGAAAGACATCTGGCCAAGCGACGAAGAAATCGACGCCGTGGTGAAGTCTTCGGTCAAGCCTGAGCAGTTCCGTCAGGTCTATATTCCGATGTTCGCCGTCCACGAAGACACCGGCCCGAAAGTCACGCCGCTGTACGACTGGCGCGTGATGAGTACCTACATTCGCCGTCCGCCGTACTGGGAAGGCGCGCTGGCCGGCGCGCGTCCGCTGAAGGGCATGCGCCCGCTGGCGGTGCTGCCCGACAACATCACCACCGATCACCTGTCGCCTTCGAACGCGATCATGCTCGACAGCGCCGCTGGCGAATACCTGGCGAAAATGGGCCTGCCGGAAGAGGACTTCAACTCCTACGCAACGCACCGTGGCGACCACTTGACCGCACAGCGCGCGACCTTCGCCAACCCGAAACTGTTCAACGAAATGGTCGTGGAAAACGGCAAGGTCAAACAGGGTTCGCTGGCGCGGGTCGAGCCGGAAGGCAAGGTCATGCGCATGTGGGAAGCCATCGAAACCTACATGGAACGCAAACAGCCGCTGATCATCATTGCCGGCGCCGATTACGGTCAGGGATCGTCCCGCGACTGGGCGGCGAAAGGCGTGCGTCTGGCCGGTGTCGAAGCGATTGCCGCTGAAGGTTTCGAACGCATTCACCGCACCAACCTGGTGGGCATGGGCGTGCTGCCGCTGGAGTTCAAAGCAGGCACCGACCGTCACACCTTGGCCATCGACGGCAGCGAAACCTACGACGTGATCGGCGAGCGCAAACCGCGCGCGGACCTGACGCTGGTGATCCATCGCAAGAACGGCGAGCGCGTTGATGTGCCGGTGACTTGCCGTCTGGATACCGCAGAAGAAGTGTCGATCTACGAGGCCGGCGGCGTGTTGCAACGTTTCGCTCAGGACTTCCTTGAAGAGTCGGCGGTTGCCGTTTAAATCAACTGATGTGGGCATGGGGTTTCAGGCCCCATGCCTTCGGTAAGGAGCAATATGGCTCACGCACCACAGATCAAAATCCCCGCCACCTACATGCGCGGCGGTACCAGCAAAGGCGTGTTTTTCAGCCTCAAGGATTTGCCCGAAGCGGCGCAGATTCCCGGGCCGGTTCGCGACGCTCTGCTGCTGCGCGTGATCGGCAGCCCCGACCCGTACGACAAGCAGATCGACGGCATGGGCGGCGCGACGTCGAGCACCAGCAAAACCGTGATCCTGTCGAAAAGCATCAAGGCCGATCACGACGTCGATTACCTGTTTGGCCAGGTCTCCATCGACAAGCCATTCGTGGACTGGAGCGGCAACTGCGGCAACCTCTCGGCAGCGGTCGGCTCGTTCGCTATCAGCAATGGCTTGGTCGAGGCCAGCCGCATTCCGCACAACGGTGTTGCGGTGGTGCGCGTGTGGCAGGCCAACATCGGCAAAACCATTATTGCGCATGTGCCGATCACCAACGGCGAAGTGCAGGAAACCGGTGATTTCGAACTCGACGGCGTGACCTTTCCGGCCGCCGAAGTGCAAGTCGAATTCATGGATCCGGCGGCGGAAGAAGAGGGTGGCGGTGGCTCGATGTTCCCCACCGGCAACTTGATCGATGAGCTGGAAGTGCCGGGTGTCGGCACGTTCAAAGCGACGATGATCAACGCCGGCATCCCGACGATTTTCGTCAACGCCGAAGATATCGGTTACACCGGCACCGAGCTGCAAGGCGCGATCAACAGCGATCCGAAAGCGCTGCAAATGTTCGAGACCATTCGTGCTTATGGCGCGCTGCGCATGGGCCTGATTGCCAATCTGGATGAAGCGGCGAAACGGCAGCACACGCCGAAAGTCGCGTTTGTTGCCAAGCCTGCGGATTATGTGGCTTCCAGTGGTAAGGCGATTGGCGCTGGTGAGGTCGATTTGCTGGTGCGCGCGTTGTCGATGGGCAAGTTGCACCACGCGATGATGGGCACGGCGGCGGTGGCGATTGGTACGGCGGCGGCCATTTCTGGCACGTTGGTGAACCTTGCGGCGGGTGGCGTTGAACGCAATGCCGTGCGCTTCGGGCATCCGTCCGGGACGTTGCGGGTTGGTGCTGAAGCCAGTCTGGAAAACGGCGAATGGATCGTCAAAAAAGCCATCATGAGCCGTAGCGCTCGCGTTCTCATGGAAGGCTACGTCCGCGTCCCCGGAGATTCTTTCTGACACAACACCCACCCCTGTAGGAGCTGCCGAAGGCTGCGATCTTTTGATCTTGTCTTTGAAGGTCAAGATCAAAAGATCGCAGCCTTCGGCAGCTCCTACAGGGTTTGCATTTCGATAATAAAAATCCAAAACAGCCTGAACCGAGGTCCCATCAACGAACCACTTCACGAGTGAATCGAACATGAGCGCCAACGTCGACCTGAACAACCGCCCCGGCTACGACCGTGTCCTGCAGGACATTGCCGACTACGTCCTGACCTTCAAAACCGCATCTGCCGAAGCACTCGACACCGCCCGCAACTGCCTGATGGACACGCTGGGCTGTGGCCTGCTCGCACTGCGTTTTCCCGAATGCACCAAACACCTCGGCCCGATCGTCGAAGGCACCGTCGTGCCGTTTGGCGCGCGCGTCCCCGGCACTTCCTATCGTCTCGACCCGGTCAAAGCCGCGTGGGACATCGGTTGCATCGTTCGCTGGCTCGACTACAACGACACCTGGCTCGCCGCCGAGTGGGGCCATCCATCCGACAACCTCGGTGCGATTCTCGCGGTGGCCGATCATCTCTCGCAAAAGCGCGTGGCCAACGCTGAAGCGCCGCTGACCATCCGCGATGTGCTCGAAGCGATGATCATGGCTCACGAGATTCAAGGCGTGATCGCCCTGGAAAACTCCTTCAACCGCGTAGGACTTGATCACGTCATTCTGGTGAAAGTCGCCTCCACCGCCGTCACCGCCAAACTGATGGGCGCCAATCGCGAACAACTGTTGTCGGCGTTGTCCCACGCTTTCGCCGACGGCCAAGCGCTGCGCACTTATCGTCATGCGCCCAACGCCGGCTCGCGAAAATCCTGGGCGGCGGGGGATGCATCGAGTCGTGGCGTGCGCTTGGCCGACATCGCCATGCGCGGCGAGATGGGCATTCCCGGGGTGCTGACGGCAAAACAGTGGGGCTTTTATGAGGTGCTGTTCAGCCACAGCAACAACGATCTGGCGTTGAAACCGGAAGAAAAACGCGCTTTCAGTTTCTCGCGCGCGTTCGGCAGTTACGTGATGGAAAACGTCCTGTTCAAAATCAGCTTCCCCGCCGAATTTCATGCGCAAACGGCCTGCGAAGCGGCGGTGACCTTGCACCCGCACGTGCGCAATCGTCTGCACGAAATCGACCGCATCGTCATCACCACTCACGAATCGGCGATCCGCATCATTTCCAAAGTCGGGCCGCTGGCCAATGCCGCTGACCGTGACCACTGCATCCAGTACATGACCGCCGTGCCGCTGGCCTTCGGCAATCTGGTGGCCGAGCAATACGAAGACGATTTCCACAAGGCGCACCCGATCATCGATGTGCTGCGCGAGAAAATGGTCATCGTCGAAGACCCGCGTTTCACCCGCGAATACCTGGAGCCCGACAAGCGCTCGATTGCCAACGCCGTGCAGGTGTTTTTCAAGGATGGCAGCAGCACCGAAAACGTCGTCGTGGAATACCCGATCGGCCATCGTCGCCGCCGCGCCGAGGGCATTCCGTTGCTCGAAGACAAGTTCAAAGCCAATCTGGCCACGCGTTTTACCGGTCAGCGCAGCAGCGAGATCTTCACACTGTGCAAAGATCAAACCCGACTCGAGTCCACCCCGGTAAACCGCTTCGTCGACCTGTTCGTGATTTGAAGGTACAAACCCGCTCCCTGTAGGAGCTGCCGCAGGCTGCGATCTTTCGACGTCGATGTTTAAAAACAAGATCAAAAGATCGCAGCCTTCGGCAGCTCCTACACGGACCGCATACGCCATTTTTCGATGGGCAATTTGGTGATGGCAAAACCGCTCAACAAAATCGCTGAATAGATCATCAGCTCCCGGGACAGGGTTTGCCCCTCGTACCAGGCGCCGATGATCACGGCGAACACCGGGAAAATGATAAACACGAACGACAGGATGATCGGGCTCAGGCGTTTCAGCAGCAAAAAGTAGACGATAAATCCGCCCACTGAGGCGACCAGTCCGAGGTAGAACAGCGCGCCCCACGAGCGTGCCGTGATGTTTTCGAACACCGGGGTTTCAACGCTCAATCCGACAATAAATAACATCGCCCCGGCAATGCCGATCGGCAGCGTGTTATAGGTGATCACGCTGATCGCGCTGCCGTGTTTTTTCGTCACCACGTAGCACAGCGCATGCATCACGGCGGCGCAGAGAATCGCCAGCACCCCCAGCCATTCGGCCTGATCCAGATGCAAACCCTGACTGCGAATAATCATGAAAAGACTGCCAAAACCGATGGCAATGCCGAGCATCTGCGACGGGTAGATTTTCTCGCGCAGAAACAGCGCGGAAAACAGCAGGATAAATACTGGCATGCAGCTGAACAGCAACGCAGTCAGGCCTGACGAAACATGCATTTCGCCGTAGTTGAGCAGGTAGTAGGGCAGGCTGAAATACGACAGCGTGACGAACACAAAAAACCAGCGGCTCTGCCGAGGGAACAGCAGCGGTTCTTTACGCAGCAACGCGAAACTCAAAAACAGTGGAAATGCGATGAGAAAGCGCAGCCCGGCCGCGGTCAGTGGCGGCACACTTTCTACAGCAATCTTGATCCCCAGCCACGTCGTGCCCCAACTCAGGCAGACGATCAGAAACAACGTGCTGGTAATTAACCCGGCAAGCCAGGGTTTGCTGATGCTTATCGGTGTGCTGACGGCGGTCGACATGCGGTGTGCTCCGAGCGGCTGAATTGACCTGGTCACAGAAAAGGTCTATCCCTGATTGAACCTGTTTTCAGCACGCTATTCGGGGCGCGAATGACTGTCAAAGTAAGTATTGCCATGGTGTCAATCCTCCGTGATGGCCTCACTCATGGCGTCGGCGTGAAGTACCAGCGCCTCGCCGATGCAGTGGAAAAGGCTATCGCTGAAGGCGTGATTGACGCTGGCTGCAAATTACCGCCGCACCGATTGTTGGCCGATAGTCTGGGCGTCACCATCGGTACGATCAGCCGCGCCTACGGTGAGCTGGAGCGTGTGGGATTGGTCGTCGCCCGTGTAGGCGATGGCACTTACGTGCGTCAGAGAGGGATGGAACGGCCGCAGGACAAAGGCTTTCGCAATGTCAGCGATGAGCCGCCCGCCTGTTTCGACATGAGCCGCAATCAGCCGATTCCGGGGCAGGAAGCGGCGTTTATGAGCCAGAGCCTGCAAGCATTGGCCAATGATTCGCGAGTGTTGCAGCAATTGACTGGATACAGCGCAGAAGGCGGCATGGCGCGGCATCGGCAGGCCGGGGCGGTGTGGCTGCAACACGACGCGTTTGTGCCGCACGCCGATCAGGTGTTGTGCGTCAACGGCGGCCAGCACGGTCTGTTGTGTGCGTTGATGGGTTTGCTCAAGGCCGGCGACACGGTGGTGACCGAGCATTTGTCCTACCCCGGATTGCTCAGTGTCGCTCGCCAGCTCGGGATAAAACTGATCGGCGCGGCGATGGATGACGAAGGGCTTTTACCGGCAGCGCTGGAGGAAATCTGCCGTCAGCATCGCGTTTCGGCGCTGTATTGCACGCCGACCATCCAGAATCCTACGGCGGCGGTGATGTCCGTCCCACGGCGCGAGGCGATTGCCGAGGTCTGCCGTCAGCACAATCTGCTGATCCTCGAAGACGAAGCCCACGCCGTGCTGGATCGTCAGCGGCCTTTACCGCTGAGTTATTTTGCGCCGGAGCGTTCGGTGTTGATCGGCAGTTTGAGCAAGGCTGTTTCGGCGGGATTGCGCGTGGGTTATCTGCATGCGCCGCAAGCGTTGATCGGCCGTTTGAGTTCAGCCATTCGCGGTACATGCTGGATGGCCAATCCGCTGGCGATGGAGGTGGCGAGTCTGTGGATCGAAAACGGCTTGGCCGAGCGCTTGCTGGATGAGCAGATTGACGAGATTGGCCGGCGTAAGGCGTTGGTGGTCGGGGCGCTGGAGGGCTTGAATTACAAGACGCACAGCCACAGTCCGCATTTTTGGGTCGAGGTGCCGGAAGGCTGGCGGGCGTCGCAGATTGCGGCGGAGTTGAAGGAGAATAATTATCTGGTGGCGACCGCAGAGGCGTTTGCGGTCGGGCATGCGGCGGTGCCGCAGTGTATTCGGGTGAGTGTGTGTAATTCGGTGGGGGATGATCGGTTGTTGCTGAGTGGGTTTGAGGCTCTGGCGCAGGCATTAACCGAGACCGTGTAATCGTTCTTCGCGAGCAAGCCCGCTCCCACATTTGGAATGCATTCCAGTGTGGGAGCGGGCTTGCTCGCGAAGGCGTCAGCTCAGGCAGCACACAACTACTTGAACCGCCGCTCCACGCCTTTCTCCACCAGAATCTTCGCCGAAATCTCTTCCACCGAAAAATGCGTCGAATTGATGTGCGGAATGTTCTCGCGGCGGAACAGGTTCTCCACTTCGCGCACTTCAAATTCGCACTGCGCATAACTCGAATAGCGGCTGTTGGGCTTGCGCTCGTTGCGGATCGCGGTGAGGCGATCCGGGTCGATGGTCAGGCCAAACAGCTTGTGCTGGTGCGCACGCAGGGCGGCGGGCAGGGTCAGGCGCTCCATGTCGTCTTCAGTCAGCGGATAGTTGGCTGCGCGGATGCCGAACTGCATGGCCATGTACAGACACGTCGGTGTCTTACCGCAGCGCGACACGCCCACTAGTATCAGGTCGGCTTTGTCGTAATAGTGCGTGCGCGCACCGTCATCGTTGTCGAGGGCGAAGTTCACCGCCTCGATACGCTCCATGTAATTGGAGTTGTGGCCAATCGAATGCGACTTGCCGACGGTGTAGGAAGAATGCTCGGTCAGTTCCTGCTCAAGCGGGGCGAGGAAGGTCGAGAAAATATCGATCATGAAACCATTGGACGTCGCGAGAATCTCACGAATGTCCTGATTGACGATGGTGTCAAAGATGATCGGGCGAAAGCCGTCGGTGTCAGCGGCTTTGTTGATTTGTTGTACCATGGCTCGCGCTTTTTCAACGCTGTCGATGTACGGTCGCGTGAATTTGCTGAAGGTAATGTTTTCGAACTGCGCCAGAAGGCTTTGACCCAAGGTTTCGGCGGTGATGCCGGTGCCATCGGAGATAAAGAAAGCAGATCGTTTCATTTGCACCTTGGGCCTTAAGCTAATGAGCATTTCTGGATATGATAGGCGCGATTTGTTGGCCGCCAGTGGCCAGCATTCTCACTTATTTTCCAGGTCCAGGCCATATAACCGGCCAACGCTCCCCCGAGCAGCCGGTTTCTGAGCTTTTCCAACACAGTTAGTGGAGAGATCACCTTGGTAGAGTACGTAGTTTCCCTCGATAAGCTCGGCAAACACGATGTTGAGCATGTGGGGGGCAAGAACGCATCCCTGGGCGAGATGATCAGTAACCTGGCAGGCGCCGGTGTTTCGGTCCCCGGCGGCTTCGCCACGACGGCTCAGGCCTATCGTGATTTCCTCGAACTGAGCGGCCTCAACGACCAGATCCACGCGGCCCTCGACGCGCTCGATGTCGACGACGTCAACGCCCTGGCCAAAACCGGCGCACAGATCCGTCAATGGATCATGGAAGCCGAATTCCCTGAAAAACTGAATGCCGAAATCCGCACCGCGTTCGCCGCGCTGTCGGCCGGCAACCCTGACGTGGCCGTGGCCGTGCGTTCTTCCGCCACCGCCGAAGACTTGCCGGACGCTTCGTTCGCCGGTCAGCAGGAAACCTTCCTGAACATCCGTGGTGTGGAAAACGTTATCCGCGCCGCCAAAGAGGTGTTCGCGTCGCTGTTCAACGACCGTGCGATTTCCTACCGCGTGCACCAGGGCTTCGACCACAAACTGGTCGCCCTGTCGGCTGGCGTGCAGCGCATGGTGCGTTCGGAAACCGGCACTGCCGGCGTGATGTTCACCCTCGACACCGAATCCGGTTTCCGTGACGTCGTGTTCATCACCGGCGCCTACGGCCTGGGTGAAACCGTCGTACAAGGCGCGGTGAACCCGGACGAATTCTATGTCCACAAGGGCACGCTGGAAGCCGGTCGTCCGGCGATCCTGCGCCGCAACCTGGGCAGCAAAGCGATCAAGATGATCTACGGCGACGAGGCCAAGGCCGGTCGTTCGGTCAAGACCATCGACGTCGACAAGGCTGACCGCGCGCGATTCTGCCTGTCCGACGCTGAAGTCAGCGAACTGGCCAAGCAAGCGATGATCATCGAAAAGCACTACCAGTGCCCGATGGACATCGAATGGGCCAAGGACGGTGACGACGGCAAGCTGTACATCGTGCAGGCCCGTCCGGAAACCGTGAAAAGCCGCACTCAGGCCAACGTCATGGAACGTTACCTGTTGAAAGAAACCGGCACCGTGCTGGTGGAAGGTCGTGCGATTGGCCAGCGCATCGGCGCCGGTAAAGTGCGCATCATCAAAGACGTTTCCGAAATGGACAAAGTCCAGCCGGGTGACGTGCTGGTTTCCGACATGACCGACCCGGACTGGGAACCGGTGATGAAGCGCGCCAGCGCCATCGTCACCAACCGTGGCGGCCGTACTTGCCACGCGGCGATCATCGCCCGTGAGCTGGGCATTCCGGCAGTGGTGGGTTGCGGCAACGCAACCCAACTGCTGAAGGATGGCCAGGGCGTGACCGTTTCGTGCGCCGAAGGCGACACCGGTTACATCTTCGAAGGCGAACTGGGCTTCGACATCAAGAAAAACTCCGTGGATGCCATGCCGGAGCTGCCGTTCAAAATCATGATGAACGTCGGCAACCCGGATCGCGCCTTCGACTTCGCGCAACTGCCGAACGCCGGTGTGGGCCTGGCCCGTCTGGAGTTCATCATCAACCGCATGATCGGTGTGCACCCGAAAGCTCTGTTGAACTACGACGGTCTGCCGCAGGAAATCAAAGACAGCGTCGACAAGCGCATCGCCGGTTACGACGATCCGGTTGGCTTCTACGTCGACAAACTGGTCGAAGGCATCAGCACCCTCGCTGCAGCGTTCACACCGAAAAAAGTCATCGTGCGCCTGTCGGACTTCAAGTCCAACGAATACGCCAACCTGATCGGCGGCAAGCTCTACGAGCCGGAAGAAGAAAACCCGATGCTGGGCTTCCGTGGCGCGTCGCGTTACATCAGCGAATCGTTCCGCGATTGCTTCGAACTCGAGTGCCGTGCGCTGAAACGTGTGCGCAACGAGATGGGCCTGACCAACGTCGAAATCATGGTGCCGTTCGTCCGTACCCTCGGTGAAGCGAGCCAGGTCGTCGATCTGCTGGCTGAAAACGGCTTGAAGCGCGGTGAAAACGGTCTGCGCATCATCATGATGTGCGAACTGCCATCCAACGCGATCCTCGCTGAAGAATTCCTCGAATTCTTCGACGGCTTCTCGATCGGCTCCAACGACCTCACTCAGCTGACGCTGGGTCTGGATCGCGACTCGGGCATCATCGCGCACCTGTTCGACGAGCGTAATCCGGCGGTGAAAAAGCTGCTGGCCAACGCGATTGCCGCGTGCAACAAGGCCGGCAAGTACATCGGTATCTGCGGTCAGGGCCCGTCCGACCACCCGGATCTGGCCAAATGGCTGATGGAGCAGGGCATCGAAAGCGTGTCGCTGAACCCGGACTCCGTGCTGGAAACCTGGTTCTTCCTGGCCGAAGGTCAAGCGCAGGCTTAATGAGTATGTAAGCGGCCCGCTCCCCTTGTAGGAGCCGAGCTTGCTCGCGAAGACGGACTGACATTCAACAACGATGTCGACGGATACACCGCTTTCGCGAGCAGGCTCACTCCTACAAAGGGCAGGGCTTTGAGATTGAAGTAGGGCGGGCTCCTGTAGATGCCGCCCTTTTTTGTGCAAGAGCATTATGCAAAGCAGCAGCAACCTATTTCCTGTCGCCCTGATCAGCGCCGAGCGGCGCGGCGATCTGAGCGAAGATGTTTATCGTTTGAAACCCGGCAACAGCCCGGACTGGTCCGTGGAGATCGCCGTTACCCGTTTGGGCATGGCCGACGACACCGCGCCCCGTGGCGTGCCGGTGATTCTGTTGCACGGCAGCTTTTCCAATCGGCGCTTCTGGTTTTCGCCAAAAGGCCTCGGGCTTGGCGCGTATCTGACGCGACTGGGTTTTGATGTGTGGATTCCGGAGATGCGCGGCCACGGTCTGTCGCAGCGCAATGAGGAATATCGGCGCAATCGCGTTTCCGACTATGCCAAATACGATCTGCCGGCGATTGCCGCGTTCGTGCGTGAGCAGAGCGGTCAGGTTCCGCACTGGATCGGCCATTCACTCGGCGGCATCACCTTGGCCGCTGCGCTCGGGGGTGAATACCTCGGCGAGCCGGCAGTTGCCTCTGCGGCGTTTTTCGGCACGCAGGTCAGTCGCACGTATTGGCCGCTGAAAATCCCGCCGGTGGAGTGGAGCGGGCGCTTTATTCTCAAGCGTTTCGCGCAGTTGTCCGGCTCACGCCTCAAGCGCGGCCCGGAAGACGAGCCGATCGGTCTGGCCATTGAAAGCATGCGCTGGTACGGCTTGTTTGGCCGATTTGGCGACAAGGACAAGGATTGGTGGGCAGGCTTGGCCGAGGTTCAGGTGCCGGTACTCGCGGTGACAGCCGCTGGTGACCACCAGGATCCGGCGTGGGCGTGTCGCAAGCTGTTCGAGCAGCTCGGCTCGGAGCACAAACAATTCATCAATCTCGGTCGCGAGCAGGGTTTCAACGACAATTTCGGTCATGTCGAAATGTTGGTGAGCAAAGCTGCGCAAGCTGAAGTGTGGCCGCTGGTGGCGCGTTGGTTGAAGGATCAACAGACGCCGTTGCTCGGCGAGAAGGCGGATCTGGCCGCTGCGGTCTGAATCAGAGGCTCTGAAAAGGGCATTTCGTTCAGGTCGGCTTGCGGCTAAGATATGACGCATTGTGCGGTTCTGGTCATTTTTAGCGGCTGTTTAGCTATTACGTTTCAGCGTATGTTCAGGTTCAGTCAGCGACCATGGCATGGACTAAGGTAAACAGCGGCCGCCGGAACTCGTCTCTATAGCGTGCGTCATCCTTGATCGTCTTCCTTTTTACAGGAGTTTTTCGATGAACCATTACCTTACGCCTGACCTGTGCGACGCCTATCCGGAACTGGTGCAGGTGCTGGAACCGATGTTCAGCAATTTCGGTGGCCGTGATTCGTTCGGCGGCGAAATCGTGACCATCAAATGCTTCGAAGACAACTCGCTGGTCAAGGAACAAGCCGAACTCAAGGGCAACGGCAAAGTATTGGTCGTGGATGGCGGCGGTTCGCTACGCCGTGCGCTGCTGGGCGACATGATCGCCGAGAAAGCCGCGAAGAACGGTTGGGAAGGGCTGGTGATCTACGGTTGCATCCGTGACGTCGACGTCATTGCGCAGACCGATCTGGGCGTGCAGGCGCTGGCCAGCCACCCGATGAAAACCGAAAAACGTGGCCTCGGCGACCTCAACGTCCCGGTGACTTTCGCCGGTGTGACGTTCCACCCGGGCCACTACATTTATGCGGACAACAACGGCGTGATCATCTCGCCGAGCCCGCTGCAAATGCCTGAATAAGGCTTCGACAAAGGGATGCGGATGTTCGAGGAAGAAAACGCGCAATGGGGGCTGGTGCATGCCCTCGTGCTGGACGGTAAAGGCGGCGCGCGTTCGATAGCCCGGACTGAGCTCGACGATTTGCAACTGCAGGCGCATGAAAGTCTGTGGCTGCATTGGGATCGCAGCCATCCGCAAACCCAGACCTGGTTGCGCAAATCCAGCGGTCTCAACGAATTCACCTGCGACCTGCTGCTGGAAGAAAACACCCGGCCGCGTTTGTTGCCACTGCCGGATTCCGAGCTGTTGTTGTTCTTGCGCGGGGTCAACCTCAATCCGGGCGCCGAGCCGGAAGACATGGTTTCGGTGCGGATTTTCGCCTCAGCTCAGCGCGTCATTTCTCTGCGTTTGCGTCCACTGCGCGCCACGGATGAGTTGCTGGCGCAATTAGCCGACGGCAAAGGCCCGAAAACCGCTTCTGAACTCATCCTTTATCTGGCGCAATTCCTCACCAATAAGGTGCAGGATCTGGTCACTTGCCTCTCAGAAATCGCCGATGAGGAAGAAGAAAAGATGGATGCCGACGAACGGTATACCCCCGAGCACGGAGCGATTTTGCACATCCGGCGCAGGGCTGCCGGACTGAAGCGTTTTCTTGCACCGCAGCGGGATATTTTCGGACAGCTCACGCGGATAAAACTGCCGTGGTTTGTCGAAGATGATGCCGACTACTGGAACGAATTGAACAACAGCCTGACGCGATATCTCGAAGAGCTGGAATTGACCCGGGAGCGCGTGGGGCTGGTGCTGGAGGCTGAAGACCGGCGTTTGAGCGAGCGCATGAATCGCACGATGTACCGCTTCGGCATCATCACCTGCATCTTTTTGCCGATGAGTTTTATCACCGGTCTGCTGGGTATAAATGTCGGCGGAATTCCGTTCTCCAGCAGCCCTTATGGCTTCCTGATCGCCTGTTTGACGGTGCTCGCCCTGGCCTTCGGTCAGTGGTGGTTGTTCCGCCGATTGCGCTGGGTGTGACCATGCAACATGTGACCCGACCAAATCTGCCCGCGTCTTTCACAGACATCACGAGAGGTGCGTATGCACGATCCGTTTGAACAGTCTTTGCGCGACATGCTCAACGCCTCACCGTCCGGTCGTGACGACGATGCGTGCTTGGGCCGCGTACTCAAAACCGCCAACCGCCAGGTCGGTGCCGGTGATCTTTTCAGCCTGCTGGGCCGCTGGCTGCCCGCGCTGATGATCGCCCTGAATAATGGATCGGCGCATGTCTCGCCGGTTTCCCGTCTTCGTAAACCTACCGCTCGCACTGCTGATAAGGCTGATTGAATATGGAACTTGATCTCTGGACTCAGAGCCTCGTCACTGCAATGACTGCGTTGTGGACCAAAGTCGCTAACTTCATTCCGAACCTGTTCGGCGCACTGGTGGTGCTGCTGTTGGGTTTCGTCGTGGCCAAACTGCTCGACACCTTGTTGTCCAAACTGCTGGCCAAACTCGGCCTCGATCGCCTGATGGGCGGCACCGGTCTGACCAAGTTGATGTCGCGTGCCGGCCTGCAAGTACCAATCTCGACCCTGATTGGAAAAATTGTTTACTGGTTCGTTCTGCTGATATTTTTGGTTTCTGCAGCAGAATCCCTTGGACTTGAGCGAGTTTCAGCTACGCTGGACATGCTTGCGCTGTATTTGCCAAAGGTCTTCGGTGCCGCGCTGGTGTTGCTGGTCGGTGTTTTGCTCGCACAATTGGCCAATGGCCTGGTGCGCGGGGCGGCAGAAGGCGTAGGCCTCGACTACGCTTCGGGGCTGGGGCGGATTGCGCAGGGGCTGGTGATCATTATCAGCATCTCGGTGGCGATCAGTCAGCTTGAGGTCAAGACCGACCTGCTGAACCATGTGATTGTCATTGTGTTGATTACCGTTGGTCTGGCGGTTGCGCTGGCCATGGGTTTGGGAAGCCGGGAAATTGCCGGTCAGATTCTTGCGGGAATCTATGTGCGTGAGTTGTATCAGGTTGGGCAACAAGTGCGTGTTGGCGAGGTCGAAGGGCAGATCGAAGAGATCGGCACGGTTAAAACCACATTGCTGACCGATGAGGGTGAGCTAGTCTCTCTTTCCAATCGGATCCTGCTGGAACAGCATGTGAGTAGCCGCTAATCCGGCAAACCCTGCTAATGTATGCCGCCGCTAAATGCCAGCTGATGCTGGCTGCGGCGGACATTGACCTGACTGTCGGCACGACTTGTTTTGAATAAAGCCCAAACGCTATCCACGCGCTACGACCCCCGCGAGCTCTCTGATGAGGAGTTGGTCGCGCGCTCGCACACCGAGCTTTTTCACGTGACGCGCGCTTATGAAGAACTGATGCGGCGTTACCAGCGAACATTATTTAACGTCTGTGCGAGATATCTTGGGAACGATCGCGACGCAGACGATGTCTGTCAGGAAGTGATGCTGAAGGTGCTGTATGGCCTGAAGAACTTCGAGGGGAAATCGAAGTTCAAGACATGGCTATATAGCATCACTTACAACGAATGCATCACGCAGTATCGGAAGGAACGGCGAAAGCGTCGCTTGATGGATGCTTTGAGTCTTGACCCCCTGGAAGAAGCGTCTGAAGAAAAGATGCCGAAACCCGAGGAGAAGGGCGGACTCGATCGCTGGCTGGTGTATGTGAACCCGATTGACCGTGAAATTCTGGTGCTACGATTTGTCGCAGAACTGGAATTTCAGGAGATCGCAGACATAATGCACATGGGTTTGAGTGCGACAAAAATGCGTTACAAACGTGCTCTAGATAAATTGCGTGAGAAATTTGCAGGCATTGCTGAAACTTAGTTCAGCGCAAATATCTCTTACGTGTAGGCAAGTTCTGATAGACTTGCCGCCGAGTTGTCCCCCGGTTTGCGGGACTGCTTCACAATCACCAGATGGGGATTTAACGGATGAAACTGAAAAACACCTTGGGCTTGGCCATTGGTTCTCTTATTGCTGCCACTTCGTTCGGCGCTCTGGCACAAGGCCAAGGCGCAGTTGAAATCGAAGGCTTCGCTAAGAAAGAACAATTCGACAGCGCTCGTAACTTCAAGAACAACGGCAACCTGTTCGGCGGTTCGATCGGTTACTTCCTGACCGACGACGTTGAACTGCGTCTGGGCTACGACGAAGTGCACAACGTGCGTTCCGACGACGGCAAGAACGTTAAAGGCGCTAACACCGCTCTGGACGCTCTGTACCACTTCAACAACCCAGGCGACATGCTGCGTCCATACGTCTCGGCCGGTTTCTCCGACCAGAGCATCGACCAGAACGGTTCGAACAGCCGTGACCGTTCGACCTTCGCTAACGTTGGTGGCGGCGCCAAGCTGTACTTCACTGACAACTTCTACGCCCGTGCTGGCGTTGAAGCTCAGTACAACATCGACAAAGGCGACACCGAGTGGGCTCCAAGCGTCGGTATCGGTGTGAACTTCGGTGGCGGCTCCAAGCCTGCTGCTGCTCCAGTTCCAGCACCAGCTGAAGTTTGCTCCGACAGCGACAACGATGGCGTTTGCGACAACGTTGACAAGTGCCCGGACACCCCAGCCAACGTAACTGTTGACGCTGACGGCTGCCCAGCAGTTGCTGAAGTTGTTCGTGTTGAGCTGGACGTTAAGTTCGATTTCGACAAATCTGTTGTTAAAACCAACAGCTACGGCGACATCAAGAACCTGGCTGACTTCATGAAGCAGTACCCATCCACCACCACTACTGTTGAAGGTCACACTGACTCCGTCGGTCCTGACGCTTACAACCAGAAACTGTCCGAGCGTCGTGCAAACGCCGTTAAGCAAGTTCTGACCAACCAGTACGGTGTTGAATCGTCCCGCGTTCAGTCTGTTGGCTACGGCGAATCCCGCCCAGTTGCTGACAACAAAACTGAAGCTGGCCGCGCTGTAAACCGTCGCGTAGAAGCGCAGGTTGAAGCTCAAGCTAAGTAATTAGCTGCCGCTCTGAGGAAAGCCCGGCTTAGGCCGGGCTTTTCTTTGTCTGCGATTTGAGTTTCAGGTTTAAAGATCGCAGCCTTCGGCAGCTCCTACAGGGCGCATGCAGACTCAATGTAGGAGCTGCCGCAGGCTGCGATCTTTTGATCCTCCGCGTACCCAGCTACTGCGCCGATGACCAGTATCGCAGGGCTCTTCAATTGAAATCTGTAGGCCGCTTCGCTCATTGCCGTCAGAACACTCCGGCATTCACGTTGATGAGGCAGAGAGGCGTTTTCGATCATCGCCACCGGCGTATCCGCTGCCATTCCTCCGGTCAATAGCTGATCACGAATCTCGTCGAGCTTGGCCACGCCCATGTACACCACCAGTGTCGTGCCGCCCTGCGCCAGCGCCTGCCAGTTCAACTCGCTGTCATCTTGCGTGTGCGCCGTCACCAGCGTCACGCCGCGCGCGACACCGCGCAGTGTCAGCGGGATGTCGCACTGCGTTGCGCCCGCCAGCCCGGCGGTGATGCCGTTAACCAATTCCACCTCAACACCACGCTCACGCAGCCACTGCGCTTCTTCGCCGCCACGGCCGAAAATGCACGGATCACCACCCTTAAGCCGCACCACGCATTTGCCGTGACGGGCATACCGCAGCATCAAACGATGGATAAAGGCCTGCGGCGTTGAACGGCAGCCGCCGCGTTTTCCCACAGCGATAATCCGCGCGTCCGGGCAGTGTTCCAGCACCGCGTCATTGACCAGATCATCGATCAGCACCACATCGGCTTCGCGTAACGCGCGCACGGCTTTGAGGGTCAGCAATTCGGGATCGCCGGGGCCAGCGCCCACCAGCCAGACTTTTGCATTCATGGAATCTTTCCTCATCAGATGAGCGCGACCGGCTGCACATTGGCAGCCAGCAGACGTTTTATTTCCGGGACGCAGGAACCGCATTGCGTGCCGCACCCCAGTTGATTTTTCAAACCTTGCAGATCGAGACCTTGGCGAATGCCGGTGCACACTGCGTCGAGGCTGACGTTTTTGCAGTTACACACCGTTTTCGCCGTCATCATTGGTGCTCCGGCATTACCCGGTGGCGCACTCATCGGCGCCAGCAGCCAGCGGCGCAGTTGCTCGTCGGCGCGACCTTCCAGCCACAGGCCTTGCAGCCAGTGCTGTGCGAGGGTTTCGCCGGCCAGACGAATTGCGGTGATCCGGCCATTCTCGATGCGCACGCGTTTGCCGATCGCGCGGCGTGGGTCGTCATAGGCCAGCACCGGGCCATCGATCAGCGACAGGCAGCGGTCGATTTCACCCAGCAACTGTGGATCCGGTGCTTCGCTGCTGGCAGCGCGTATCAGCAACGCCGATCGTTCACGTCCGACAAGGCTGAGACTCACGTAGGAAAACGCCTCACAGAGTGGTCGTAGCGTCTCGAAATGCTGTTGAACATTGCCTTCGATGAGTGCGAACAGTTGCCACGGCAGATTCACCGCTTCCAGGCGCACGCCGCTGTGTTTCAGTTCCGGTTGTTTCGACAAAGGATCGATCGCCGGCAAGGTCAGGCTGTTGACGCCGCCCTTGAGAAAACGATCGCCCCAGTGCATCGGTAGAAAGGCTTGGCCCGGACGCACACTGTCATCGCTGCCGACCGCGACGATCACCGCGCCACGCCGACTTTTCAGATTGACCAGATCACCCGGCTGCAAGCGATGCCGACGCATTTCGTCGGGGTGCAGGCTCAACACTGCTTCGCTGACATGACCGAACAACTGCGCTGCCGTGCCGGTGCGGCTCATACCGTGCCACTGATCGCGCAGGCGTCCGGTGATCAGCGTCAGCGGGAAGCGTGCATCACGTTGTTCCTTGGCGGCGCGATACGGGTCGGCGATGAACTGTGCTCGACCATTTGCCGTAGGAAAAATACCGTCGACGTACAGCCGCGCCGTGCCTTGCTGCGCGCCGACGGGGAAGGGCCATTGTTGTGGGCCGATCTGGTCGATCAAGGCATGGCTGATTCCGGATAAATCCAGATCGCGGCCACGGGTCAGCCCTTTGAACTCATCGAACAACTGCGCAGGCTGTGTGAAGGCAAACAGGCTCGATGCTTGTGGGCGCAGACGTTTCTCCAGACGCTGTGCGAAATCCACCGTAATCGCCCAGTCCGGTCGTGCTTCACCGGGTGGGAGAATGGCTTTGCGTACGTGGGAAATGCGCCGTTCGGAGTTGGTGACCGAACCTTCCTTCTCGCCCCAACTGGCGGCCGGCAACAGCAGGTCGGCGAAAGCCGCCGTCTCGGTGGTGCGAAAAGCTTCCTGCAACACCACGAATGGGCAGGCTTCAAGCGCTGCACGCACTGAGCTTTGATCGGGCATGGATTGCGCAGGGTTGGTACAAGCGATCCACAGCGCTTTGATCTTGCCGTTGCGCACCTGCTCGAACAGTTCGATAGCGCTGAGGCCGGCGCTTTCCGGCAACTGCTCCACGCCCCAGTAAGCCGCCACTTCGGCGCGGTGCTCAGGGTTGGCGGCATCACGATGGCCCGGCAAGAGATTGGACAGGCTGCCGGTTTCCCTTCCGCCCATGGCATTCGGCTGACCGGTCAGAGAGAAAGGTCCTGCACCGGGGCGGCCGATTTGTCCGGTGGCCAGGTGCAGATTGATCAGTGCGCTGTTCTTCGCGCTGCCGGCGGTGGACTGGTTCAAGCCCATGCACCATAACGACAGAAAACTCGGCGAAGTGCCGACCCATTCCGCGCATTGCTGCAATTGCTCGACACTGATCCCGCACAGTTGCGAAACCATTTGCGGGGTGTAATCGCGCACCAGACTTTTCAGTTCGGCCAGGCCATCGGTGTGTGCCTTGATAAAGTCGCGGTCGATCCAGTCTTCCCACAACAACAGGTGCAAAATCCCATGGAATAAAGCGACATCGGTGCCCGGCAGAATCGCCAGGTGCAGATCCGCGAGGTCGCAGGTGTCGGTGCGCCGAGGATCGATGACGATGACTTTCATCTGTGGACGCAGGGATTTCGCCTCTTCCAGTCGACGGAAAAGTACCGGATGGGCGTAGGCCATGTTACTGCCGACGATCATCACGCAATCGCTGAGCTCCAGATCTTCATAGCTGCACGGCGGCGCATCGGCGCCGAGGCTGCGCTTGTAGCCGACCACTGCTGAAGACATGCACAGCCGCGAATTGCTGTCGATGTTGTTGGTGCCAACCAAGGCCCGCGCCAGTTTGTTGAAGGCGTAGTAATCCTCGGTGAGCAATTGCCCGGAGATGTAAAACGCCACACTGTCCGGGCCGTGTTCGGCGATGGTCTCGGCAAAGACATTGGCAGCGTGTTCCAGCGCCGTGTCCCAACCGGTGCGGCTGCGCGCCAGACTTTTGCCCAGGCGTAATTCCGGGTACAGGGCACGGGCCGTGAGGTCGCCGGTGAGGTGCAGTGTCGAGCCTTTGCTGCACAGTTTGCCGAAGTTGGCCGGATGCGCCGGATCGCCGCTGACGCCGAGGATGCGCTCGCCGTCATGCTCGATCAGCACGCCGCAGCCGACCCCGCAATAACAGCAGGTCGAGGCGGTCGTCTGGCGGTTCATCAGATGGCGTCCCGCAGAGCCAACTGCACGCGACCGTTTTCGATCCGCGCCGGGTGATGGTGCGCGCAGCCGATGTCCGGTGCCTGAGCTTCGCCGGATTCAAGGTCGATCTGCCAGTTGTGCAGCGGGCAGGCGACGCGTTTGCCGTAGATCAGGCCTTGCGAGAGTGGTCCGCCCTTGTGCGGGCAGCGGTCGTCGAGGGCGAAAACTTCGTCGTCGCTTGTACGAAAAATCGCGATGTCACCTTTCGGCCCGGCAATGATCCGCGAACCGAGGGCGTTGATTTCTTCAAGGGCACAGATATCGAGCCAGTTCATGCTGGCACCTCCAGATTTTTCACCGGGATCACGTCGAATTCTTTCTTCAATTGCGGCTCGGCCAGACGTTCTTTCCACGGATCCTGTTCGAACGACAGGGAGAATTGCAGGCGCTCGTTCAGGGCTTTGCGGCGCTCCGGGTCTTCCAGCACGGCTTTTTTGATGTGCTCCATGCCGACCCGTTGCAGGTAGTGCACGGTGCGTTCGAGGTAGAAGGCTTCTTCGCGATACAGCTGCAGGAAGGCACCGTTGTATTCACGGACTTCTTCGGCGGTTTTCAGCTTGACGAAGAACTCGGCGACCTCGGTTTTGATCCCGCCGTTGCCACCGATGTACATCTCCCAGCCGGAATCCACGCCGATAATTCCTACGTCCTTGATCCCCGCTTCCGAGCAGTTGCGTGGGCATCCGGAGACAGCCAGTTTCACTTTGTGCGGCGACCACATGTTGAACAGGTCATGCTCAAGCTCAATGCCCAGTTGCGTCGAATTCTGTGTGCCGAAACGGCAGAACTCACTGCCGACGCAGGTCTTCACCGTGCGAATGGATTTGCCGTAGGCATGGCCGGAAGGCATGTCGAGATCCTTCCAGACACCGGGCAAATCCTGCTTTTTGATGCCGAGTAAATCGATGCGCTGCCCGCCGGTGACCTTGACCATCGGCACGTTGTATTTGTCGGCGACGTCGGCTATCCGCCGCAGTTCCGAAGGGTTGGTCACGCCGCCCCACATCCGTGGCACCACCGAATAGGTGCCGTCCTTCTGGATGTTGGCGTGCGCACGTTCGTTGATCAGACGCGATTGCGGATCGTCCTTGGCTTCGCCGGGCCAGGTGGAAATCAGGTAATAGTTGAGCGCCGGGCGGCAGGTGGCGCAGCCGTTCGGCGTGCGCCAGTTGAGGTAATTCATGGTGCCAGCGATGGTCAGCAGATGTTCTTCGCGAATAGCTTGACGAATCTGTCCGTGGTTGAGGTCGCTGCAGCCGCAGATGGCTTTTTCGCTTTTCGGTTTGACGTCTGCCGCGCCGCCGACGGTGTTGATCAGGATCTGCTCGACCAGCCCGGCACAGGAGCCGCAGGAGCTGGCGGCTTTGGTGTGTTTCTTCACCTCATCGACGCTGAACAGGCCGTGTTCCTGAATCGCTTTGACGATGGTGCCTTTGCACACACCGTTGCAGCCGCAGACTTCGGCGGTGTCGGCCATGACCATGGCTTTGTCCTGGCCCTGATGTCCTACGTCGCCTAACGCATTTTCGCCAAACATCAGGTGATCGCGGATCTCGCCGATGGCGTGATTCTCACGAATCTGTCGGAAATACCAACCGCCATCTGCCGTATCGCCGTACAGACAGGCGCCGACCAGCACGTCATCCTTGATCACCAGTTTTTTGTACACGCCGCCGATCGGGTCGGAGAGGGTGATGGTCTCGGTGCCTTCGCCGCCCATGAAGTCGCCGGCGGAAAACAGGTCGATGCCGGTGACTTTCAATTTGGTCGAAGTCACCGAGCCCTGATAACGGGCGAACCCCAGTTGTGCGAGGTGGTTGGCGCAGACCTTGGCCTGTTCGAACAGCGGCGCAACCAGGCCGTAAGCGATGCCGCGATGGCTGGCGCACTCGCCGATCGCATAGATGCGCGGGTCGTAGGTTTGCAGGGTGTCGTTGACCAGGATCCCGCGATTGCACGGGATGCCGGCCTTTTCCGCGAGTTCGGTGTTGGGACGAATGCCCGCAGCCATCACCACCAGATCGGCGGGGATGATGTCGCCGTTCTTGAATTGCACCGAGCCGACCCGACCGTTGCCCGCGTCGTGCAGGGCTTGGGTTTGTTCGCACAGACGGAAGTTCAGGCCACGGGATTCGAGAGCGCTTTGCAGCAACTGGCCACTGGTTTTGTCCAGTTGCCGTTCAAGCAACCACTCACCGATGTGCACCACGGTGACGTGCATGCCGCGCAGCATCAGGCCGTTGGCGGCTTCGAGTCCGAGCAAACCGCCACCGATGACGACCGCGTGTTTGTGGGTTTTCGCCGTGTTGATCATCGCTTGGGTATCGGCGATGTCGCGGTAGCCGATTACGCCGTGCAGGGTGTTGCCCGGGATCGGCAAAATGAACGGCGTCGAACCGGTGGCGATCAGCAGGCGATCATATTCCGCTTCGGTGCCGTCGTCGGCGATCACTCGACGTTTGACTCGGTCGATCTCCACCACTTTGCGGTTGAGCAGCAACTTGATGTGGTTTTCCAGGTACCAGTCGAGGTCGTTGAGGACGATCTCTTCGAAGGTCTGCTCACCGGCCAGCACCGGCGAGAGCAGGATGCGGTTGTAGTTGGTGTGCGGTTCGGCGCCGAAGACGGTGATGTCGTACAGCTCATTGCTCAGTTTGAGCAGCTCTTCGAGGGTTCGAACCCCGGCCATGCCATTGCCGATCATCACCAGTTTGAGTTTTTTCATCAGGTTCTCCGGGGAGCTGCGGCTGGCCTCTTGTGGGCAGTCAGGCCGTGCTCGAGAAATTTTGCGCAAACAAAAAAAGGCGTCCCGCTAGTTGCCTAGCGAGGACGCCTTTGTCCTGGTCCCGTTCTCTCGGGAAGCGCAGCCTTCGTCGTTGAAGGTTGGGCTTTATGTGTGTGTTGGGTGGGGTAATGCAGTGGTTGTGCCAAGTGGCGGTGGGGGCGGGTTTATTGGGGGGTGGCAGGTTTTGAAGGTGATTTTTTGCACTGAATGGAGGCGGGTTGCTCGTTCGTGGGGCGTTCAGGCGGGTGGATTATTGGTGATTGGGCTGACGCCTTCGCGAGCAAGCCCGCTCCCACAGGGGGTCTGTGTCGTTCACAAATCCCCTGTGGGAGCGGGCTTGCTCGCGAATGGCGCGGCGCGGTTCAACTGTGAAACAGCAACACCAGCAGCACCAGATTCCCGAGCAATGCCAGCAACGCCATCGTCCGCCACACCTTCAACGGCTCACGCTCCAGCAACGGCCGAGGCCGCACGCTCAAACTGCGTCGCTCGCCCTGTTCCAACACCAACAACCATTCTTCCGCTGTTTCAAAGCGTTGCTGCGGATCAGCCGCCACGCCGCGCTGCAGACTTTGCGCCAGCCATTCCGGCAGATCCGGTCGATAACGCCCGGCGCTCACCGCCAGCCCAAATCGCGGCCGCTGAAACGCTTCGATCTCGCCGTAAGGAAAGTGCCCCGTAAGCAGGAAATACAGGGTCACGCCCACCGCGTACAAGTCCTGCTGCGCACTCGGCGGATCACCGCGAAAGCCTTCCGGGGCGATATAACTCGGCGTCCCCGGCAACGTCGACGGTGCGTCTTCGGACAGTCCCGGGCAATACGCCAGGCCAAAATCCAGCAGCCGCAGCTCACCGTCATCCCCCCAATGCAGATTCTCCGGTTTGATGTCCCGATGCAGAATCTGCCGCCGATGCAGCAGCCCGACTGCACGCAGCAGGCGTTCGGCAATGTCTTGCCACTGCGCCAACGGTAACGCCCCGTTTTTTTGAAAAACCTGCGCCAGCGTCTTGCCGGAATATTCCCGCATTACGTAGTACAAATGCTGACGCTGATTGCACGCATGGACTTCAGGAAAATGCCGTCCGGCCACACGTTTCAGAAACCATTCCTCGGACAACAGCGCTTGCCCGGCACAGGAATCATCAGCGGAACGTGTGGGCAGGGTTTTCAACAGCCACGTCTGACCTTGACTATCCAGTACTCGGTACAGCAGTGATTGCTGGCTCTGCGCGACGATGCCTTGCACCTGCCAGCCTTCAAACGACTGACCGGGTTTCAGCGGCGGCGGCAGTGGCCATTGCTGCAAATGCATCAGTGCATCGCCAAAACTCGCCTCGCCAACCGCATCGACCCGCACCAGCAAAGCGCTGGCGTTGTCCTGACTGCCGGCCAGATGCGCGGCGTTGACCAATGTTTGCGCCGCGCTGTGCAGATCCGGCTGATCACGCAGGATCGCCGCAATCGCGGTATCGCCCAGGGTTGACCAGACGCCATCACTGAGCAGCACAAAGCTTTCGCCGTCACGCAATTCACCGTCGAGAAAATCCAGCACCAAATGTTGATCCAGCCCGAGCGCACGCTTGAGCACATGCTGCATGCCCGGCTGCTCCCAGACGTGATCTTCGCTGATGCGCTGCAACGTGTCGGCGTGCCAGCGATACACCCGGCAATCTCCTACATGGGCGAGGGTAAAGCGCCGACCGCGCATGACTAAAGCGCTGACAGTGGTGAGTAACGGCTGCCCACCGCCATTGGCCTGCAACCAGCGGTTTTGCGCGACCAGCAAGCGATCCAGCGCCTGCGCCACGCTCCAGGTTTCCGGCGTGGCGTAATAGTCGAGCGCCAAGGCCTGCAAGGTTGAGCGCGCGGCGAGGCCGCCATCGGCGCATTGGCTGACGCCGTCGGCGATGGCGAACAGGTAACCCTTGCTCGCCGCCAGCGCCGGGGCCGGCGTGACCAGGCGCACAGCGTCCTGATTCTCCGTGCGCGGCCCGGTGGCGCTGGCTTCGGCGAAACTCAGTTGCAGGACCATCGACGCCTCAGACCCGCGCCGCCGTCACCGCTGCGGAGCCCCAAGTGGTTCTCCAGCGACGCTTGACGCCGTGCAGGCCGAACCACGCCAACACGCCAAGGCTGGCGAACAACCACAGCGCCAGTTGGTAGCTGCCGGTGCTCTGCTTGATCGCACCCATGCCCGCCGCCAAGGCGAAACCGCCAATGCCGCCGGCCATGCCGATCAGCCCGGTCATTACGCCGATCTCCAGACGAAAACGCTGCGGCACCAGTTGGAATACCGCACCGTTGCCTGCCCCCAAACCGAGCATGGTGCAGACGAAAAGCGCGAGTGCCGCGTAGGAACTTGGCAGGTTGAAGCCAACGGCGGCGATGCAGATCGCAGCGACGGTGTACATCGCCAGCAAGGTGCGAATGCCACCGAAACGGTCAGCCAGCGCGCCACCCAATGGGCGCATCAAACTGCCGCCGAACACGCAAGCGGCGGTGTAGTAACCGGCAGTCACCGGGCTCAAACCGTATTGATCGTTGAAATAGCCGGGCAGGGCGCTGGCCAAGCCGATAAAGCCGCCGAAGGTGACGCTGTAGAAGAACATGAACCACCAACTGTCGCGGTCGCCGAGGGCTTTGAAGTAGTCGGTCATGGCTTTGGCTTTTGGCCGTTCCGGCGCGTTTTTCGCCAGCCAGGCGAACAGCACCAGCGTCAGGATCAGCGGAATCAAGGCGAAGCCGAAAACATTGCTCCAGCCGTAAGCGGCGGCGAGCACCGGGGCGAGCAGCGCGGCGAACACGGTGCCGGAGTTGCCCGCGCCAGCGATGCCCATGGCTTTGCCCTGATGTTGCGGCGGGTACCATTGCGAGGCCAGCGGCAGGGCGACGGCAAACGAAGCGCCGGCCATGCCGAGGAACAGGCCGAGGATCAGCGCTTGTTCGTAACTGTGGATGCCGATTTTCCAAGCCCCGAACAGTGCGCAGATGACGATGACCTGGCCAATCAGCCCGGCGGTTTTCGGCGACAGTCGATCGGCGAGCATGCCCATGATGAAGCGCAGAACGGCACCAGCAAGGATCGGCGTGGCGACGACGAGGCCGCGTTGTTGTGTGGTCAGGTGCAGGTCGGCGGCGATCTGCACCGCCAAAGGGCCGAGTAGGTACCAAACCATGAAGCTCAGGTCGAAATAGAGGAAGGCCGCGAACAATGTCGGGGTGTGGCCGGATTTCCAGAAGCTTGAATTCATCGCGCACCTCAGCTGAAAAGAGTCTCGAAAGGAGTCATGCAACAGCAGGTGGGGCGCCGCACGGCCGCACCACCGGCCCCGGTCTGTGGGGCCAAAACGCAAAAACGCCGCTACCTGCTGCGCCGGATGTGGCGAACGGGTGAGCGACGTCTTTGTCGTGGGTGGGGCAACCGCCGTTGGTTACCTGAGGGAATGCTTAGCGAGATTTGTGCCAACAGCGGGAAATCAAAAGCCCCTCACCCTAGCCCTCTCCCGGAGGGAGAGGGGACTGACCGGGGGATGCTCGCGAAGTACGTCGACCTGTGATTTCTGTTGTGAATCCATAATCGACTCGGTCTTTCAGGTCGATGTTTGACGCCAGACACCTAGATCAGTCCCCTCTCCCTCCGGGAGAGGGCTAGGGTGAGGGGCTTTTCAGCGGTGAAAACACCTCAACCCAACAACTCACTCATGGCAATAATCTGCTCCGCCACTTGAATCAGCTTCTGCTGCCGGCTCATCGCCTGGCGCCGCATCAGCGTGTACGCCTCTTCCTCATTGCAGTCCTTCATCTTCATCAACAAGCCCTTGGCCAGCTCGATACGCTTGCGCTCCGCCAGTTGCTGATCGCGCGCCTGCAACTGCGCACGCAACGCCTGATCACTCTCAAATCTTGCCATCGCCACATCGAGAATCGGCTGCAAACGCTGGGCGTGAATGCCTTCGACGATGTAGGCACTGACCCCGGATTTGATCGCCTGACGCATCACCCCCGGGTCATGTTCGTCGGTAAACATCACGATCGGCCGTGGCTGGTCGCGGCTGACTAGCACCACTTGTTCCATGACATCGCGGCTCGGTGACTCGGTATCGATCAGGATCACGTCCGGGCGCACCGTTTCGACGCGCGCGGGCAGGTCGATGGTCAGGCCGGATTCGTCGATGACTTCAAAACCGGCTTCGGTCAGCGCCGCTTTCAGGCGTCCGACTTTTTTCGCGGTGTCGTTGATCAGCAGAATGCGCAACATGTTCGCGTCTCCTGTCAGCGGCGGGCGAGAAGGGCTGAGTCGTCGCTCATGGCGTGCAGTTTGAAGCTGCGCGCATAAGCGGCCGGGTCGCTGCCGTCCCAGATTTTGCCGTCGAGCAACTGACTGCTGCGCATGTCGGTGCCCCACGCCGCTACGCCGACCGCGGTGGCGGCGTCGCGATACAGATCGAGCTGCTGAACCTGGCGGGCAACGGCGAGGTAATCCGGGTCTTCACGCAACAAGCCCCAGCGACGGAACTGGGTCATGAACCACATGCCGTCGGACAAGTACGGCAAATTCACCTCGCCGTGGCCGTGGAAACGCAGCGCATGAGGATCCTGCCAGCGGTTGCCGAGGCCATCGGCGTAATCACCGAGAAAACGCGGTTCGATGCACGCCACTGGCGCATCGAGGTATTCCGGCGCACTGAGCAATTGCGCGGTGCTGCGGCGGTTTTCCGGACTTTCTTCGATGAAACGACTAGCTTCGAGGATTGCCATCACCAACGCGCGTGCGGTGTTCGGGTACTGATCGACGAATTCGCGGGTGCAGCCGAGGACTTTTTCCGGGTGATCGGGCCAGATGGTCTGGCTGGTGGCGAGGGTGAAACCAAGATCCTGCTGCACCGCGCTGGCGGCCCACGGTTCGCCGACGCAAAAACCGTCGATGCGCCCGGCCTGCAAGTGCGCGACCATTTGCGGCGGCGGCACCACCACGCTGTCGACATCCTGCAGCGGATGAATGCCCTGACTCGCCAGCCAGTAATAAAGCCACATCGCGTGGGTGCCGGTGGGGAAGGTCTGGGCGAAGGTGAGTTTTGCGCGGCTTTGGTGCACGTGGCGATCCAGCGCGTCAGGACTGGTCACGCCGAGGTTCTGCAAACCGTGCGAAAGATTCAGGCTCTGGCCGTTTTGATTGAGGCCCATCAGCACCGCCATGTCGGTCGGCGCGACACCGCCGATGCCCAGATGCACCGCGTAAATCAGCCCGTACAAACTGTGCGCGGCATCGAGTTCGCCGTTGACCAGTTTGTCGCGCAAACCTGCCCAAGAGGTCTGGCGCTTGAGGTTCAGGGTCAATCCGTAAGGCTGAGCAAAGCCTTGCGTGGCCGCGACCACCACCGAGGCGCAATCGCTCAGGGCCATGAAGCCGAGGTTGATTGCACTCTTTTCCGGAGCATCGCTGCCGTTGACCCAGGCCAGCGGCCCTACCGAAGGTTCATTCATCCAACGCTACCTCGAAAAAAAACGCCGCCGCGGACTTTGCGCAGGCAAAACCCGGGACGACGCCATTGTCCTTGCCCGCACGCCGCCATTGGCCTGCAAGCTGATAACGATGGCGGTGCAAGGCATATGCCACTCGCCGCGATTTGCGCGTGCGCCTCGCGCGGTGGGGCGATGCCCGGCTATAATCGCCGCCTCTTTTCGCCGCCCGAGTCAAAGCCGCCCATGTACACCCTGGCCCGTCAGATGTTGTTCAAACTTTCCCCGGAAACCTCCCACGATCTGTCGCTGGATCTGATCGGCGCGGGCGGACGTTTGGGCCTCAACGGCTTGCTGTGCAAGGCACCGGCAAAAGTCCCGGTGACCGTCATGGGCCTGGAATTCCCCAACCCGGTGGGTTTGGCGGCGGGTCTGGACAAGAACGGCGCAGCCATCGATGGCTTCGCGCAACTGGGTTTCGGTTTTGTCGAAATCGGCACCGTGACCCCGCGTCCACAGCCGGGCAACCCGAAACCTCGGATTTTCCGTCTGCCGGAAGCCGAGGCGATCATCAATCGCATGGGTTTCAACAACCTCGGTGTCGATAACCTGCTGGCGCGCGTGGCGGCGACGAAATACAACGGCGTGCTGGGCATCAACATCGGCAAGAATTTCGACACGCCGGTTGAGCGTGCGGTCGACGACTACCTGATCTGCCTGGACAAGGTTTACGCCCACGCCAGCTACGTGACCGTCAACGTCAGCTCGCCGAATACCCCGGGCCTGCGCAGTTTGCAGTTCGGTGATTCGCTCAAGCAGTTGCTCGCCGATCTGGCCACGCGCCGTGCCGAACTGGCGTTGCGTCATGGCAAGCATGTGCCGCTGGCGATCAAGATCGCGCCGGACATGACCGACGAAGAAACCGCGCAGGTGGCGCAGGCGCTGATCGACACCGGGATGGACGCGGTGATCGCGACCAACACCACCCTGAGCCGTGTTGGCGTTGAAGGCATGGAACATGGCGACGAGGCGGGCGGTTTGTCTGGCGCGCCGGTGCGTGAGAAGAGCACCAATACGGTGAAAGTGCTGGCGGGCGAGTTGGCTGGGCGTTTGCCGATTATTGCTGCTGGCGGGATTACTGAAGGCAAGCATGCGGCGGAGAAGATTCTCGCGGGTGCGAGCCTGGTGCAGATTTATTCGGGCTTCATCTATAAGGGCCCGGCGCTGATCCGTGAATCCGTAGACGCAATCGCCGCCCTGCGCAAATAACCCGACCCGACCCGGTCAATGTAGGAGCTGCCGAAGGCTGCGATCTTTTGATCTTGATTCTAAAAAACAAGATCAAAAGATCGCAGCCTTCGGCAGCTCCTACAGGGGTAGTTGCCCGCCAATCGAAAGGTGGGTGACAGTCGAGTTTTCGGGCATAAAAAAGGGCTCCTCGAAGGAGCCCCTGGGCCGTAGCCCGCCGTCCGGGAAGGACGTGCATGGTAAGTCGTTACAAATTCAGATTGTCGTGTCGGAGTAAGTGCCCTGTGTCAGCCGACGGCGTGAAGTTCGTTGAGTCTATGGATTCCCGCAGTGCCGGTCATACCGTCCCAGTTGTCGCCGCGTCCTTCTCGCCAGCCGTTAATCCAGGCTTGACGTACCGACGGTAGAGTAAATGGGCAAAGCTCACGGGATTTGCCACCAACGCCATATTGATATCCGCGCAAAAATGCTCTTTCCAACGGATCACGCTTAAGTCTTCTCATAGGGTGTTGCCCTCACTTGTTGACTGTTTGTGTCGCGTCGACCTCAATCGAGGTCTGGCAGAAAAAACTCTGCCGTGGTGCGGCTCGCTGCCGGCGTGGCGAGCCAAGGTGTTGACGCCGTTGCGACGTCAACCTGTGGTCAGTTCTAACCAATGAGTCACAGCGATGGAATGACCGTTTTGTCATAAGGACGTAACGAAAAGGGTGCTATAGCGATAAGTAACCGCGTATTTATTGAACGTTTATTGAGCAAACCCCGGTATGATCGGCCCCGCGCTGGATGATGGGCTTAATTCTTTAGTGAGAATGACCCACGTTTGCGCTGGGGTACTATTCGACGAAGGGTCGCTTTAAGACTTTTTGTTACTCCAACTTTTTTATCTGTCCTTGCATCTAAGCTCTTTTAACCCGAGCAGCGGGGATGGAACGGCACACCTTCGTGCCACGCGGGCGTTCTTTTAGAAAAGCGCCTGATTGAAAACCGGATCGGCAATGCGTTGCCGGTTCACTAGCCAAAGGCTTTGGAAATACCATGTCCGACAGTTTCGAACTCTTCCTCACTTGCCCTAAAGGCCTTGAAGGCCTGCTCATCGAGGAAGCCGTCGGGCTTGGCCTTGAAGAAGCGCGCGAGCACACCTCCGCCGTGCGTGGCATGGCGACCATGGAAACCGCTTATCGCCTGTGCCTCTGGTCGCGTCTGGCTAACCGCGTGTTGCTGGTGCTCAAACGCTTCCCGATGAAGGACGCCGAAGACCTGTACCACGGCGTCCTCGACGTAGAGTGGCAGGATCACATGCTTAGCGACGGCACTCTGGCCGTTGAATTCAGCGGCCACGGCTCAGGCATCGACAACACCCACTTCGGCGCGCTGAAGGTCAAAGATGCCATCGTCGACAAACTGCGCACGCCGCAGGGCGACCGTCCGTCGATCGACAAGCTCAACCCGGATCTGCGCATTCACCTGCGTCTGGATCGCGGCGAAGCAATTCTCTCCCTCGACCTCTCCGGCCACAGCCTGCACCAGCGCGGCTATCGCTTGCAGCAGGGCGCCGCGCCGCTGAAGGAAAACCTCGCGGCGGCGATCCTGATCCGTTCCGGCTGGCCACGCATTGCCGCTGAAGGCGGCGCGCTGGCTGACCCGATGTGCGGTGTCGGAACGTTTCTCGTCGAAGCGGGGATGATCGCCGCCGACATGGCACCGAACCTGCGTCGTGAGCAGTGGGGTTTCACCGCTTGGCTCGGTCACGTGCCGGCGCTGTGGAAAAAACTGCATGAAGAAGCTGCTGAACGCGCCGCTGCCGGTCTGGCCAAGCCACCGCTGTGGATTCGCGGTTACGAAGCCGATCCACGTTTGATTCAACCGGGTCGCAACAACGTTGAGCGTGCCGGTCTGAGCGAGTGGATCAAGATCTACCAAGGCGAAGTCGCCACTTTCGAGCCGCGTCCGGATCAGAACCAGAAAGGTCTGGTCATCTGCAACCCGCCGTACGGCGAGCGTCTCGGTGACGAAGCCAGCCTGTTGTACCTCTACCAGAACCTCGGCGAGCGTCTGCGTCAGGCTTGCCTGAACTGGGAAGCAGCGGTGTTCACCGGCGCGCCGGATCTCGGCAAGCGCATGGGCATCCGCAGCCACAAACAGTATTCGTTCTGGAACGGCGCGTTGCCGTGCAAGCTGTTGCTGATCAAGGTCACTCCGGATCAGTTCGTCACTGGCGAGCGTCGTACGCCGGAACAGCGTCAGGCCGAGCGTGAGCAAGCGGCTTACGATCAAACCCCGGACGAGCCGCAAGAGCGCAAGTTCAACAAGAACGGCAACCCGATCAAACCGACGCCAGCCCCGGCACCAGTGATCGAGCAGCCGCGCTTGAGCGAAGGCGGGCAGATGTTTGCCAACCGTCTGCAAAAAAATCTCAAGGCGATGAGCAAGTGGGTCAAGCGCGAAGGCATCGATTGCTACCGCGTCTACGATGCCGACATGCCTGAGTACGCGATGGCGATCGATCTGTATCACGACTGGGTGCATGTGCAGGAATACGCCGCGCCGAAGTCGATCGATCCGGAAAAAGCCTCGGCACGCATGTTCGATGCGCTGGCGGCGATTCCGCAGGCGCTGAACGTCGACAAGAGCCGCGTGGTGGTCAAACGCCGCGAGCGCCAGAGCGGCACCAAGCAGTACGAGCGTCAGAGCGCGCAGGGCAAGTTCAATGAAGTCACCGAGGGCGGCGTGAAGTTGCTGGTCAACCTCACCGACTACCTCGACACCGGCCTGTTCCTTGATCACCGCCCAATCCGCATGCGCATTCAGAAAGAGGCCGAGGGCAAGCGTTTCCTCAATCTGTATTGCTACACCGCGACCGCCAGCGTGCACGCAGCCAAGGGCGGCGCGCGCAGCACCACCAGCGTCGACCTGTCGAAAACCTACCTCGACTGGGCGCGCCGCAACCTGTCGCTGAACGGCTTCTCGGACAAGAACCGTCTGGAGCAGGGCGACGTGATGGTCTGGCTGGAGAGCTGCCGTGAAGAGTACGACTTGATCTTCATCGATCCGCCGACCTTCTCCAACTCCAAGCGTATGGAAGGCATCTTCGACGTGCAGCGTGATCAGGTGCAGTTGATCGACCTGGCCATGGCGCGTCTGGCGCCGGGCGGCGTGTTGTACTTCTCGAACAACTTCCGCAAGTTCCAGTTGGAAGAAAACCTGACCGAGCGTTACGCGGTTGAGGAAATCAGCGCACAGACCATTGATCCGGATTTCGCCCGCAACACCAAGATCCACCGCGCCTGGAAAATAACGGCTCGTTGACGCTTCGCCAGACTGGATCCACAGAGCCTTGATTTTTAAAGGCTCTTGGATCCAGTCAGCGCTAGCCAAATTAATGGCTAATAGCTATAACTCAACCCATGGCCAAGGGGTTTTTCCCGGAACATTGGCGTAGTGAGTTGTCCTTATGTCGTTGCACCCCGTGCGCCCGAAGATACTGGGTTTTATCAGCGAAGAAGTCTCGGCCTGGCTGGTCGCGCTGCTGGTATTGCTCGCCGGCGGGATTCTCACGGGGCTGCTCGCCTGGGCCACCCTCAACGAATTTCACCAGCAATTGCGTCAGCGTTTCCAACTGCTGACCAATGAACGTTACAGCCGCATCGAAGAACGCTTTGAAGATCAAGAGCAACGCCTCGACGGTCTGCGCCGTTTCTTCTCCAATTCTGAATCGGTGTCCCGCGCCGAATTCGACGGTTACACCCAACCTCTGTTACTGCGTACTCAAGCCTATTCGTTCGCCCTCAAGGTCAGTGGCGCCGAGCGCGCGACGTTTGAGCAGCGCGTGCGGGATGACGGCTTGGGCGATTTCACCATTCGCGAACTGAATGCCCATGGCGAGTTGCAACTGGCCGCGCCTCGCGATCAGTACGTGCCGGTGCTGTACAGCCAGACCCAGAGCAAGCTCGGCTCGCCGCTGGGTTACGACTTGCTCGCGCAACCGATGCGCCGTGACACGCTGATGCGTGCCGATCAGTTGAACAATCTGGCGGTGTCGCAACCGTTGCACCTGGTCAGCACCGAACCTTCCTACGCGCGCGGGGTGCTTTTGGTGGCTCCCGTGATCCATGAGGGTGAGCAGCAGTCGTTCGGTTATGTCGCGGCGGTGATCAGCATGCGCCAACTGCTCGCCGACGGTTTGCCGGACGCGTTTCATGACTATCTGTCGGTGCGCATTCTCGATCTGTCGACCAATGATCAGCACGAAGTGTTGTTCGAATCGACCAATGAGCCGGCGCCGAGTGACTTGTCCGCGACTCGCCTGTTGCGAATGGCCGATCACGACTATCAGGTCGATATCCTGCCGAGTGAAGCGTTTATGCAGGCTAACCATTCGTCGGTTGGCAGCATTGTGATTCTCGGTGGGCTGTTGAGCGTTTTGCTCAGTGCGCTGCTGTATGTGCTGGTCAGTCAGCGTCAGCGCGCGGTGCGCATGGTCGAGCAACGCACCGAGGAACTGCACGCCAGCGAACAGGAATTGCGCGGCACCCATGGTCAGTTGCGCGGTGTGCTCAACGCGGCAACACAAGTGGCAATCATCGCCACCGACCTGCGCGGCGTGATCAGCACGTTTAATCCCGGCGCCGAGCAAATGCTCGGTTACAGCAGCGCTGACGTTATCGGCCACATGACCCTGGAAAACCTGCATCTGCCGCGAGAACTCGCCACACGTTCGGCGGAGTTGAGCGCGCGTTACGGCAAAAGCATTCCGACTTGCCACGCGATGCTGGTTGAGGGCGGCGAAGTCGGTGGTCATGAAGCGCGCGAGTGGACGTTGGTGCGCAGCGATGGCAGTCATCTGCCAGTGAACATGCTCGCCACCCCGGTGCTCGACGAGCAGGGGCTTTGGGTCGGGCATCTGGCGATCTGCATCGACATCACCGAGCGCAAGCGTGTGCACGAGGCGCTGGCGGCACGGGATGTGTTGCTGAAGAAACTCAGCGCTCATGTACCCGGCGGCATTTACCAGTTCAAGATGGAATTCGACGGGCGCTTCAGCGTGATCTACGCCAGCGACGGCATTCGAGAGATCTACGAACTGGAGCCGGATGTTCTGCTACTGAATGCCGAGGCGATCTTCACCCGCATTCATCCGCAGGACACCACGCGGGTGCGCGCTTCGATCCGTGAGTCTGCGGACAACCTCAGCCCGTGGCGCGAGGAATACCGCGTGCAACTGCCCGAGCGCGGCCTGCGTTGGGTGCGCGGCGAGGCGACGCCGGAAGAGCTGCCGGGCGGCGGAGTGTTGTGGCATGGCTACATCTCCGACATTTCCGACCTCAAACGCGTCGAGGAAGAACTGCGTGCGCTGTCGGTGACGGACTCGCTGACCGGCATTCATAACCGCCGTTATTTCCAGGAACGCCTGACCACTGAAATGGCTCGGGTCGAGCGTGGCGGCGGCGAGTTGTCGGTGATCATGCTCGACATCGACCACTTCAAACGCATCAACGACCAGTACGGGCATGCCGTGGGCGATCGGGTTTTGCAGGCGGTGTGCGAACGCATTGGCCACCGGTTGCGGCGCACCGATGTGTTCTGCCGTTTGGGCGGCGAGGAATTCATGGTGCTGTGCCCGGACATCGACGGCGAGCACGCGCACATGCTGGCGGTTGAGCTGTGGCAGGGCTTGCGGGGCGCGCCGGTGGATGTGGTCGGCGTGGTCACGGCGAGTTTCGGCATCGCCAGTTGGCGCACGGGAGAGGGCGCGGATGCGCTGCTGCTACGTGCGGATTCCGGGGTGTACGCGGCAAAACAGGGCGGCCGCGATCGCGTCGAACAGATGAGCTAACGGCTAAACCCTTGCTCCTACAAAAGATCAAAAGATCGCAGCCTTCGGCAGCTCCTACAGGGTAAATGTTCACCTGTAGGAGCTGCCGAAGGCTGCGATCTTTTGCTTTTAGAGCACTGACGCAGTCTGCGGCAGCTTCGGCTGGCGATACAGATCCAGCAGCACCTGATCGAGCACCGACGAGGCGCCAAACGGGGCTTTGTCGTTGAGGATTGCCACCACCGCCCAGGTATTGCCATTGACGTCACGGCTGAAGCCGGCAATCGCCCGCACGGTGTTCAAGGTGCCGGTCTTGACGTGCGCTTCGCCGCGCATTGCCGTGGTTTTCAGGCGTTTACGCATGGTGCCGTCGGTGCCAGCGATCGGCAGCGAGCTGATGTATTCAGCGGCATACGGGCTGTGCCACGCGGCTTGCAGCATGTTTGCCATTTCACGGGCGCTGACGCGTTCAGCGCGGGACAGACCGGAGCCGTTCTCCATCACCAGGTGCGGCGCGGTGATGCCTTTCTTCGCCAGCCACTGACGGACGACGCGTTGCCCAGCCTTGGCATCATCGCCGTCGGCGTCGTTGCGGAATTTCTGGCCGAGGCTCAGGAACAGTTGCTGGGCCATGGTGTTGTTACTGTATTTGTTGATGTCGCGAATGATCTCGGCCAGATCCGGCGAGTAAGCGCGAGCCAGCAGTTTGGCGTTGCTTGGCGTGGTCGCCAGGCGATCGCGGCCCTGAATGCTGCCGCCCAGTTCTTTCCAGATCGCGCGCACGGCGCCGGCGGTGTAAGTCGCGTGGTCGAGCAGCGACAGATAAGTCTGCGAGCTGCAGCCTTCGCCCAACTGGCCGCCAACGGTCACGGTCACGCTGCCATCGGCTTGCGGCACCGGGTTGTAGCGCACGCCGCCGGTGCATTGCTTCGACGGCAGGGCTTTGACGGTGTTTTCGATGTGGATGCTGGCAATCGGCGGCTCGACCGAGATCAGTACACGGCCACCGTCGTTGCGCGCAACGAAGCGCAGGGCTTTGAGGTTGACCAGCAGCGAGTCCGGCTTGACCAGGAACGGCTTGTTCTCATCATTGCCGTCATCGTTGAATTCCGGCAGTTGCGGCTGGATAAAGAAGTTGCGGTCGAGCACCAGATCACCAGTGATCTGCGTCACGCCGTTGGCGCGCAGGTCGCGCATCAGCAGCCAGAGTTTTTCCATGTTCAACTTCGGATCGCCGCCACCCTTGAGGTAGAGGTTGCCGTTGAGGATGCCGCCGCTCAGTGTGCCGTCGGTGTAGAACTCGGTTTTCCATTGATGATTGGGGCCGAGCATTTCCAGCGCCGCGTAGGTGGTCACCAGTTTCATGGTCGAGGCCGGATTGACCGACACGTCGGCGTTGAACACGGTCGCCGTGCCCGGCCCGTCGAGCGGCACCATCACCAGCGACAGGGCGCTAGGCTGCAATTTGCTTGCCTTGAGGGCTTTTTCGACGTTCGGGGTGAGGGAAGTATTGATGGTGGCAGCGGAAACAGGCAGGGCCAGAGGCAGAAGTAGGCCGGCGAGAAACAGTGGACGCAACGATTTGATCATATGAAATAAAACCCTACAGCCGAGGGGAAAAAGACGAGGACATGGATGAAAAGGTCCTCAGTGGTCACGAAAGTGTCGGCATTATGCCCCAAGGTGTAACCGATTGTGGCTCCCTCGGGGTGGCGATTCGTTGATTTTTTTACAGGCGGTCGGCCTCTGTGTCCAGAGAGGCGGGCAAACGATTGCTGAAACTGGTAAAGTGCCCGCCGTATTTACTTAAGAGGATTGTTCCAATGGCGACTAACCGTTCCCAGCGTCTGCGCAAAAAACTGTGCGTTGATGAATTTCAAGAGCTGGGTTTCGAACTGAACCTGGACTTCAAAGAAGACTTGTCCGAAGAAGCCATTGACGCTTTCCTCGAAGCATTCATCAAAGAAGCCATGGAAGCCAACGGTCTGGGTTATGTTGGCGGCGACGACTTCGGTCTGGTTTGCCTGCAGAAGCGTGGCTCGGTCAACGAAGAGCAGCGCGCTGCCGTTGAAGCCTGGCTGAAAACCCGCTCCGAGCTGACCAAGTATGAAGTCAGCCCGTTGCTGGACGTTTGGTATCCGGAAAAGCCGATCAACGCGGCTAAGTGATACTGACAAAAACGGCGACCTGAGGGTCGCCGTTTTTTTGGGTGGATCAAAAGATCGCAGCCTCGTTTCACTCGACAGCTTCTAAAGGGGAGCTCAATCTCCTGTAGGAGCTGCCGAAGGCTGCGATCTTTTAGGCCTTGCGCCAATTCAAAATCAGCAGCGTCAAAACCCCCGCAACAATCCCCCAGAACGCCGACCCAATGGAAAACAGCGTCAACCCCGACGCCGTGACCATAAAGGTAATCAGCGCCGCTTCCCGTTCCTTCACCTCAGTCATCGCAATGCTCAAGCCATTGATGATCGAGCCGAACAGCGCCAGCGCGGCAATCGACAACACCAATTCTTTCGGCAACGCTGCAAACAAGGCCGCCAATGTCGCGCCGAACACCCCGGCAATCCCGTAGAAAATCCCGCACCACACCGCTGCCGTGTAGCGCTTGTTGCGATCTTCATGGGCGTGCGGCCCGGTGCAAATCGCCGCGCTGATCGCCGCGAGGTTGATGCCGTGGGAGCCAAACGGTGCCAGCAACAGCGAGGCGATGCCGGTGGTGGTGATCAGTGGCGAGGCGGGGACGGTGTAGCCATCGGCGCGTAAAACGGCGATGCCGGGCATGTTCTGCGAGGTCATCGCCACCACGAACAGCGGGATGCCGATGCTGATGGTCGCCGCCAGCGAGAAATGCGGCGTCGTCCACACGGGCGTCGCCACTTCCAGATGAAAACCGCTGAAATCCAGCAGCCCCATGAAGCCCGACAGTGCGGTGCCAATCAGCAGCGCCGCGAGCACCGCATAACGTGGCGACAGGCGCTTGACCACTAAATAGGTGAAGAACATCCCGAGCACCAAACCCGTGCGGTGCTGTGCGGCGACGAAGATTTCACTGCCGATCTTGAACAGAATCCCCGCCAACAACGCCGCCGCCAGGGACGCCGGGATCTTTTTTACCAGCCGTTCGAAGCTGCCGGTCAGCCCGCAAATGGTCACCAGCACCGCGCAGGTGATGTAGGCGCCGATGGCTTCGCCATAACTGACGCCGCCCAGACTGGTGATCAGCAACGCCGCGCCGGGCGTCGACCAGGCGATGGTGATTGGCGTGCGATAGCGCAGCGACAGGCCGATCGAACACATCGCCATGCCGATCGAAATCGCCCAGATCCACGAAGAAATCTGCCCGCTGGTCAGGCCCGCCGCTTGCCCGGCCTGGAACATCAACACCAGGGAGCTGGTGTAGCCGGTCATCATCGCGATAAAACCGGCGACGATCGCTGATGGTGACGTGTCGGCCAGCGGGCGCAGTTGATTGTGCGTGGCGTCGTTCATGACGGCGGTGTTCCTTATACCAATGAAGATCCCTTGTGGGAGCGGGCTTGCTCGCGAAGGCGGTGTGTCAGCCAACGCAAATGGCGACGGATACACCGCTTTCGCGAGCAAGCCCGCTCCCACAGGGGGGAATTGTGGCGGGCGGCGGATTTCGGGATCAAGCCTAAACTCAATCGTAACGGATCGTTGCAATACAGCCGAACTCACAAACAGCCGTACAGTCGTGTTGCCACCATCCATTGTGTACAATCGCGGTGTTTTTTACGCGATACTTGCCAGCGACCTACTGTGCCGTATTACAGTCACGGTCTATTCGCCGCAGTTCTCCCGACTCGAGTGCCCATGAACGAACAGTTGCAACCCCTCAAGAAACAACCGCGAGCAGGCAAAGCCGGCCGCAGCGGAACCCAGGACGATATTGTCTACGCGCATATCTTCGAGGCCATCCTCGAACAGCGTCTGGCGCCCGGCACCAAGTTGAGCGAAGAAGCGCTGGGGGAAATCTTTGGGGTCAGCCGCACCATCATTCGCCGCGCGCTGTCGCGTCTGGCCCATGAGGGCGTGGTGCTGTTGCGGCCGAACCGTGGCGCCGTCGTCGCCAGCCCGAGTGTCGAGGAGGCGCGTCAGGTGTTCCTCGCCCGTCGTCTGGTCGAGCGCGCGATCACTGAGCTGGCGGTGCAACACGCCACCGCCGAGCAGATCGCCGAGCTGCGGCAGATGGTCAACGATGAGCGCGACAGCTTCTCGCGCGGTGATCGCGGCGCCGGTATTCGTCTGTCGGGCGAATTCCACCTGAAACTGGCGGAAGCGGCGATGAACGCGCCGTTGATCAGCTTCCAGCGCAGCCTGGTGTCGCAGACGTCGCTGATCATTGCCCAGTATGAAAGCGGCAACCGTTCGCACTGTTCCTACGACGAACACACCCAGTTGATCGACGCGATTGAAAAGCGCGACGGCGATCTGGCGGTGCGTTTAATGATGCATCACATGGATCACATCGACAGCAAGCTCAACCTCGACGAAGAAAGCGCGTCGGATGATTTGCATGCGGTGTTCTCGCATTTGTTGCAGACCAAGAAGCCAGGGCGCTCGAGCGCCAAGCTCTAAGTGATACCGAGTCCGCCCCTTCGCGAGCAAGCCCGCTCCCACATTTGAAATGCATTCCCCCTGTGGGAGCGGGCTTGCTCGCGAAGGCGATCTGACAGGCAACAAAAAATCCCCCGGGGTAAACACCACCGGGGGATTTTTTATGGCTCGGAAAAGCTTAGCGCTGATGCACCAAAGACCCCGCCGCATACGTCTGCTGCACCGTACGATCATCACCCAGCGTCATCAACACAAACAACGACTCGGCAATGTTGTTGGCCTGCTTCAAGCGATAGCTCAGCAGCGGCGTCGCGTTGTAGTCCAGCACCAGGAAGTCAGCGTCGGAACCCGGTTGCAGGTTGCCGATCTTGTCTTCCAGACGCAGCGCCCGCGCGCCACCCAGCGTCGCCAGATACAGCGACTTGAACGGGCTCAGTCGCGCACCTTGCAGTTGCATCACTTTGTACGCTTCGTTCAGCGTCTGCAGCAGCGAAAAACTGGTGCCGCCGCCGACGTCAGTGCCCAGACCGACGTTGAGTTTGTGCTTCTCGGCCATCGGCAGGTTGAACAAGCCGCTACCCAAGAAGAAGTTCGACGTCGGGCAGAACGAGATCGCCGAGCCGGTTTCCGCCAGACGCGCGCATTCGTCGTCGCACAAGTGCACGCCGTGGGCGAACACCGAGCGCTCGCCGAGCAATTTGTAGTGGTCGTAAACGTCGAGGTAGCCCTTGCGCTCCGGGAACAGCTCCTTGACCCACTCGATTTCCTTGAGGTTCTCGCTGATGTGGGTCTGCATGTACAGATCCGGGTATTCAGTCAGCAGTTGCCCGGCGAGGGTCAGTTGTTCCGGGGTGCTGGTCGGTGCGAAACGCGGGGTCACCGCGTAGTGCAAGCGGCCCTTGCCGTGCCAGCGCTCGATCAGCGCTTTGCTTTCGACGTAACTGGATTCGGCGGTATCGGTCAGATAATCCGGCGCATTGCGATCCATCATCACCTTGCCGGCAATCATGCGCAGGTCGAGCTGCTCGGCCTTTTCAAAGAACGAATTCACCGACTGCGGGTGCACGCTACCGAACACCAGCGCGGTGGTGGTGCCGTTGCGCAGCAGTTCCTTGATGAAGATGTCCGCGACGTCGTCAGCGTGGGCCTTGTCGCCGAACTGGCTCTCGCACGGGAAGGTGTAGGTGTTGAGCCAGTCGAGCAGTTGCTCGCCGTAGGCGCCGACCATGCCGGTTTGCGGCAAGTGAATGTGCGTGTCAATGAAGCCCGGGGTGATCAGGGCGTCCTGATATTGGGTGATTTCGATGTCCGCCGGCAGGGTCGGCAGCAAATCACTGGCGTGGCCAAGGGCGCTGATCTTGCCGCCATCGACCACCAGCAGGCCATCCTCGAAATACTCGTAGGAGGCTTCGATCCCGACTTCGGCGGGGTCGGCAATGCTGTGCAGGATGGCGGCGCGGTAGGCTTTGCGAGTCAGAGGCATGAGGGTTCTCTAATCAGTTTGAGGCTTTGAGTTTGGCGGCCTGACTGCGCCGTGAAACCGGCAGCAGTTTGGCAATCGGTTCGGCGCTGGCAGTCTGCTGGCCGAAGTTGGCGTTATAGGTGGCGATGATTTCGCCGGCGATGGAGATGGCGATTTCCACAGGCAGTTTGCCTTTGACTTCGCCAATGCCCATCGGGCAGCGCATGCGTTGCACGACGCCACTGTCGAAACCGCGATCGCGCAGACGGTGTTCGAACTTCACGCGTTTGGTCTTCGAGCCAATCAGGCCGAAGTAGGCGAAGTCGTTGCGTTTGAGAATCGCGGCAGTGAGTTCAAGGTCGAGCTGATGATTGTGGGTCATGACGATGCAATAACTGCCGGCGGGCAGGTCATCGATTTCATCCACGGGCTCTTCGGACACGATTTTACGCACGCCGTGGGGGATGTGTTCGGGGAATTCGGCATCGCGCGAATCGATCCAGCGCACCCGGCAGGGCAGGCTGGCGAGCAGCGGCACCAAAGCGCGGCCGACGTGGCCGGCACCGAACACGGCGATTTGCGCCTGCACCTGGCCCATCGGTTCGAACAGCAACACGGTGGCGCCGCCGCAGCACTGGCCAAGGCTCGCGCCGAGACTGAAGCGCTCCAGATGGGTGTCCTGCTTGCCGCTGGCGAGCATGTCGCGGGCGATCTGCATGGCTTTGTATTCCAGATGCCCGCCACCGATGGTGTCGAAACTCTGGTTGGCGCTGATGACCATTTTCGAACCGGCGTTGCGTGGCGTCGAGCCGAGTTCTTCGATGATCGTCACCAGCACACAGGGCTCGCCCTGGTTCTGCAGGTCGGCGAGGGCGTCGATCCAGTTGTACATACACACCTCTCAGATCGTTCCCACGCTCTGCGTGGGAATGCATCACTGGACGCTCCGCGTCCGCTGTTCAGGATGCGACGCAGAGCGTCGCGGGGCTGCATTCCCACGCAGAGCGTGGGAACGATCATCAAACAACCTCGGTTTCAGCTTCGACGGCTTTCACCGCCTTCAACTGCCGCATCTGCTCACAACCCCACAACACCCGCTCCGGCGTCGCCGGCGCATCAATCTGCGGCTGATGCTTGTAATCCCCGAGGCTCGCGACGGCATCCTTGATCGCACACCACGACGCAATCCCGAGCATGAACGGTGGTTCACCGACAGCCTTGGAATGGAACACCGTGTCTTCCGGGTTCTTGCGGTTTTCCACCAGCTTCACTCGCAGATCCAGCGGCATGTCCGCCACGGCCGGGATCTTGTAGCTGGCCGGGCCGTTGGTCATCAGCTTGCCTTTGTTGTTCCAGACCAGCTCTTCCATGGTCAGCCAGCCCATGCCCTGGATGAAGCCACCCTCAACCTGACCGATGTCGATGGACGGGTTCAACGAGGCGCCGACGTCGTGCAGGATGTCGGTGCGCAGCATCTTGTATTCGCCGGTCAGGGTGTCGACGATCACTTCGCAGCATGCCGCGCCGAAGGCGAAGTAGTAGAACGGACGGCCGCGCGCCTGGCTGCGGTCGTAGTAGATTTTCGGGGTCTTGTAGAAGCCGGTGCTCGACAGCGAGACCTGATTGAAATACGCCTGCTGGATCAGCGCTTCAAAGGTCAGGATGTGGTCGCGAACCCGCACATGGCCGTTGTGGAATTCAACGTCTTCTTCAGTGACTTTGAAGTGACGCGCAGCGAATTCGACCAGACGTTTCTTGATGATTTCCGCCGCGTTCTGCGCCGCTTTACCGTTCAGGTCAGCGCCGCTGGACGCCGCGGTCGGCGAGGTGTTCGGCACCTTGTCGGTGTTGGTCGCGGTGATCTGCACGCGATCGATTTCCACCTGGAACACTTCAGCCACGACCTGCGCAACTTTGGTGTTCAGGCCCTGACCCATTTCGGTGCCGCCATGGTTCAGATGGATGCTGCCATCGGTGTAGATGTGGATCAGCGCGCCGGCCTGGTTCAAGAAGCTCGCGGTGAAGGAAATACCGAATTTCACCGGGGTCAGCGCCAGGCCTTTTTTCAGGATCGGGCTGTTGGCGTTGTAGCGACGGATCGCTTCGCGACGCTCGTAGTACTGGCTGCTTTCTTCCAGTTCGGCGGTCATTTCCTCGAGCATGTTGTGCTCGACGGTCTGGTAGTAATGGGTGACGTTGCGCTCGGTCTTGCCGTAGTAGTTGGCCTTGCGCACCGACAGCGGATCGACGTTCAAGTGACGGGCAATCGCGTCCATCACTTCTTCGATCGCGACCATCCCTTGCGGGCCACCGAAACCACGGTAAGCAGTGTTCGACGCGGTGTTGGTCTTGCAGCGGTGACCGTTGATGGTGGCGTCGCCGAGGTAGTACGAGTTGTCCGAGTGGAACATCGCACGGTCAACGATCGACGCGGACAAGTCCGGCGAGCAGCCGCAGTTGCCGGCCAGATCCATGTTGATCCCGTGCAGGCGCCCGGTGCTGTCGAAGCCAACGTCGTATTCGACGTAGAACGGGTGACGCTTGCCGGTCATCAGCATGTCTTCAACGCGCGGCAGGCGCATCTTGGTCGGCTGACCGGTGAGGTGCGCAACCACCGCGCAAAGGCACGCCGGGCTGGCGGCCTGAGTTTCCTTGCCACCGAAACCACCGCCCATGCGGCGCATGTCGACGACGATTTTGTTCATCGACACGTCGAGCACTTCGGCGACCAGTTTTTGCACTTCGGTCGGGTTCTGCGTCGAGCAGTAAACGATCATGCCGCCGTCTTCGGTGGGCATTACCGAGGAGATTTGCGTCTCCAGGTAGAAGTGTTCCTGACCGCCGATGTGCAGCGTGCCTTGAATGCGGTTTTCAGCAGTGGCCAGCGCAGAGGCTGAGTCGCCGCGCTGGTGGGTGTGGCTGTCGAGGACGAAGTGGCGTTTGCGCAGGGCCTCAACCACGTCGAGCACAGGTTCGAGGTCTTCGTATTCGATGATCGCGGCCATCGCGGCTTTGCGCGCGGTTTCCAGATCTTTCGCCGCAACGGCGAGCACCGGTTGACCAACGAACTGCACGTCATCGATGGCCAGCAACGGATCGCCCGGCATCAACGGGCCGATGTCTTTCAGGCCCGGCACGTCTTCGTGGGTGATGGCGATGCGCACGCCTTCGAAGGCGTAGCACGGCGAAGTGTCGATGCTGATGATTTTCGCGTGGGCGCGATCCGACATGCGTGCATACAAGTGCAACTGGTTGGGAAATTCCAAGCGGTCATCGATGTACTGCGCTTCACCGGACACGTGTTTGGCGGCGCTGTCGTGTTTGACGCTGCGGCCGACACCGGAGGTCAGATCCTTGGCGAACAATTCAGCCAGTTCAGCTTGAGTTTTCTCTACGCCGTGATGGTTAGACATAAGCGGTCACCCGAGTCTCGATGTGCGGTGTTTGCAGTTCGATGAAGTATTTACGCAGCAGGTTTTGCGCGCTGAGCAGGCGATATTCCTTGCTGGCGCGGAAGTCCGAGAGCGGCGTGAAATCCTCCGCCAGTGCGGCGCAGGCCCGTTCGACCACAGCGTTGTTGAACGGCGCACCGATTAGCGCGGCTTCACAGTGAGCGGCACGTTTCGGGATCGCAGCCATGCCGCCGAACGCCATACGCGCATCGGTGATCACACCGTTTTCCACGCGCAGGTTGAACGCGGCGCAGACGGCGGAGATGTCATCGTCCAGGCGCTTGGAGACTTTGTAGGCGCGGAACAACTGCTCGGCGCTGGCGCGCGGCACGATGATCTTCTCGATGAACTCACTTTCCTGACGGGCAGTGACTTTGTAATCGATGAAGTAATCGTCGAGGTTCAGGGTGCGGCGGGTTTCGCCTTTGCACAGCACAACCTGCGCGCCGAGGGCGATCAGCAGCGGCGGCGAGTCACCGATCGGCGAGGCGTTGCCGATGTTGCCGCCGAGGGTGCCCTGGTTGCGGATTTGCAGCGAGGCGAAGCGGTGCAGCAGTTCGCCGAAGTCCGGGTACTCGGCGTTCAACGCTTCGTAGCAGTCGGAGAGGGCAGTGGCGGCGCCGATTTCAATGCGGTCATCGAAAGTTTCGATGCGCTTCATTTCCGCGACGTTGCCGACGTAGATCATCACCGGCAGGGTGCGGTGGAACTGGGTGACTTCCAGCGCCAGATCGGTACCGCCGGCGAGCAGGCGCGCTTGTGGGTAAGCATCGTAGAGGTCAGCCAGATCGGCGACAGTCAGCGGTACCAGGCAGCGCTTGTCGCCACTGTTCAGTTCGCCGATATCGGTCGGGGCGATGGCTTTCAGGCGGGCAATGGTCTCCGCTTCGCGGGCATCGAACTGATCCGGTTGCTTGCCGCAGCAGGATTGTTCGGCAGCCGCCAGAATCGGCCGGTAGCCGGTGCAGCGGCAGAGGTTGCCAGCCAGCGCTTCGTGGGCCTTGGCGTGATCGGGCGCATCGCTGTTCTTTTGCAGGGCGAACAGCGACATGACGAAACCGGGGGTGCAGAAACCGCACTGCGAACCGTGGCACTCGACCATGGCTTTCTGCACGCTGTGCAGTTCGCCTTTGTGCTTGAGGTCTTCGACGCTGATCAATTGTTTGCCGTGCAGCGACGAAACAAAGGTCAGGCACGAGTTGAGGCTGCGATAGCGAATGTGTTCGCGGCCATCGTCATCCGTTTGCAACTCGCCGACCACTACAGTGCAGGCGCCGCAGTCACCGCTGGCGCAACCTTCTTTAGTGCCGGATTTTCCAACGTGTTCACGCAGGTAATTGAGCACGGTCAGATTCGGGTCCAGGGCGTGCTCGCTACGGAGTTCCTGGTTAAGTAAAAACTGGATCACGGAAGGCCTCGCAGACTCATTATTGTTGTTAACCGACTTGAGCCGAATTTAGCAGGTCTGACTTTTCGGTCAATGGTTTTCTGACTTAAAGGTCAGGAAAATCCATTTCGTCGATCAACAACGTGTCTATTCAGTATTGAACTTCATTGGTCAGCCTGGTTTTTTGTTTGGTTTTCTAAAGAAAACTGCGGGAATCGTGCCAAAAACCGCTGAGTGGGCACTCCGCCATGAGCCCGCATTTGCGCTACACTGCGCCGCTTGTGCAGATCGATAGAGTTTGAAGGACAACCATGACGTTCAAGGCGCCGGACAGCCTCGCCGAGCAAATCGCTCACCACCTCGCCGAACGCATCATTCGTGGCGAAATGAAGCCGGGAGAGCGCATCCAGGAACAAAAGGTCACGCTGGCCCTCAATGTCAGCCGCGGCTCCGTTCGTGAAGCCTTGCTGATCCTTGAACGCCGCCACCTGATCGCGATCCTGCCGCGCCGTGGTGCGCACGTCACCGAAATGACGCCGCATAAGGTGCAGAGCCTGTGCACGCTGATGAGCGAGCTGTACATCCTGCTCGGCAACTCGGTGGCCAATGGCTGGCAAGTCCAGTCGGACATGGCGCCGTTCGTGCAGATCCAGCAGCGCCTGACCGCCAGCTACGAGCGTCAGGACATCCGCAGCTTTGTCGATGACAGCTTCAGCGTGATGCGCGCCGCCTATCCGTTCGCCAACAATCCTTACCTGCAAGAAACGGTCGAGAACCTGCAGCCGGCGATGAGCCGCGCCTACTTCCTCGCCCTCGAACAGCGCAAGGCAGAAATGAGCGAGTTCCTCGAACTGTTCGAACGCCTGCTGGCCGCCGTGCTGGCCCGTGATTTGCCGCAGATCCGCATCGTGCTCACGGCTTACGGCCAGCGCAGCTGCGATCTGGTGGTTGCTGCCTTGACGGGCGCTTAAGCGTGCGGCTCAAGTGCATCAAACTGGCGGGATTCAAATCCTTCGTCGACCCGACCACGGTGAACTTCCCCAGTAACATGGCGGCGGTCGTCGGGCCGAACGGTTGCGGCAAGTCGAACATCATCGACGCCGTCCGCTGGGTGATGGGCGAAAGTTCGGCGAAGAACCTGCGTGGCGAGTCGATGACCGACGTCATCTTCAACGGTTCGACCAGCCGCAAACCGGTAAGCCAGGCGAGCATCGAGCTGGTCTTCGACAACTCCGACGGCACCTTGCTCGGCGAGTACGCGGCCTACGCGGAAATCTCGATTCGCCGCAAAGTCACCCGCGACAGCCAGACCACGTATTACCTCAACGGCACCAAATGCCGTCGTCGCGACATCACCGATATCTTCCTCGGCACCGGTCTCGGCCCGCGCAGCTACTCGATCATCGAGCAGGGGATGATCTCCAAGCTGATCGAATCCAAGCCCGAAGACCTGCGTAACTTTATTGAAGAAGCCGCGGGCATCTCGAAATATAAAGAGCGCCGTCGCGAGACCGAAAACCGCATCCGCCGCACCCACGAAAACCTCGCGCGTCTGACTGACTTGCGCGATGAGCTCGAGCGTCAACTCGAACGCCTGCACCGTCAGGCCGAAGCGGCGAAGAAGTACCAAGAATTCAAAGCCGAGGAGCGTCAGCTCAAGGCGCAACTGTCGGCCCTGCGCTGGCAGGATCTGAATGATCAGGTCGGTCAGCGCGAGTCGATCATCGGCACCCAGGAAATCAGTTTCGAAGCTTTGGTCGCTGAGCAGCGAAATGCTGATGCGGCCATCGAACGCTTGCGCGACGGTCACCATGATCTGTCCGAGCGCTTCAATCTGGTGCAAGGGCGCTTCTATTCGGTCGGCGGTGACATCGCCCGGGTCGAACAGAGCATCCAGCACGGCCAGCAACGTCTGCGGCAGTTGCAGGACGATCTGAAAGAAGCCGAGCGCGCCCGCCTCGAAACCGAATCGCATCTGGGCCACGACCGCACGCTGCTGCTGACCCTCGGTGAAGAGCTGGACATGCTCACCCCCGAGCAGGAAGTCACCAGCGCGGCCGCCGAAGAAGCTGCCGCTGCGCTGGAAGATTCCGAAAGCGTCATGCACGGCTGGCAGGAACAGTGGGACGCTTTCAACCTGACTGCCGCCGAACCGCGCCGTCAGGCCGAGGTGCAGCAGTCGCGCATCCAGCAGCTGGAAAGCAGCATGGAGCGCCTCGCTGATCGGCAAAAGCGTCTCGGCGAAGAGCGCGCGTTGCTCTCGGCCGACCCGGAAGACGCGGCGATCATGGAGCTCAACGAGCAGCTCGCCGAGTCCGAAGCGACCCTCGAAGATTTGCAGACCAGCGAAGAAGCGCAGGTCGAAAAACTCGAACAACTGCGCCAGGAATTGCAGCAAGCGCTGACCGCGCAGCAGCAGGCGCAGGGCGATTTGCAGCGCCTCAATGGTCGGCTCGCATCCCTTGAAGCCTTGCAACAAGCCGCGCTCGATCCAGGCACCGGCACCGCCGAATGGCTGAAGGAGCACAACCTCGCCGAGCGTCCGCGTCTGGCTGAAGGTTTGAAGGTTGAGGCCGGTTGGGAACTGGCGGTGGAAACCGTGCTCGGCGCCGATCTGCAAGCGGTGCTGGTCGACGACTTCAGTGGCTTCGATTTGTCCGGTTTTACTCAGGGCGATTTGCGTCTGCTCAGCCCGGCCAGCGATGGCGTGCGGGTGGCGGGCAGCTTGCTGGATAAAGTCGACGCGCAGATTGATCTGTCGCCGTGGCTCGGTCAGGTCAAACCGGTCGATAGCCTCGAGCAGGCCTTGGCCTTGCGCGGGCAATTGAGCGCCGGTGAGAGCCTGATCAGCCGCGACGGTTACTGGATTGGTCGACACTTTTTACGCGTACGACGGGCCAGCGAAGCGGAAAGCGGCATGCTCGCCCGTGGTCAGGAAATCGAAGCGCTGCACCTCGAGCGCGAAGAGAAAGAAGCCACCGTCGAGGCCATGGAAACCCGTCTGCAAACCCTGCGCGCGCAACAGCGTCAGCAAGAAAACGGTCGCGAACATTTGCGTCGTTTGCTGCAAGACGAAGCGCGCCAGCAAGGCGAACTGAAAGCTCAGTTGTCCGCCGGCAAAGCCAAGGCCGAACAGTTGACCTTGCGTCGCACGCGTCTCGATGAAGAGTTGATCGAACTCGGCGAACAGCGTGAGCTTGAGCACGAACAAGTCGGCGAAGCGCGCATGCACTTGCAGGAAGCGCTGGATGCCATGGCGCTGGACACCGAACAGCGCGAGTTGTTGCTGGCCCAGCGTGACAGCCTGCGCGAACGCCTTGATCGTGTGCGTCAGGAAGCGCGGCAGCATAAGGATCACGCCCATCAATTGGCCGTGCGTCTCGGCTCGTTGCGCGCGCAGCATGACTCCACGCGTCAGGCGCTCGAGCGTCTGGAAATGCAGTCCGAGCGCCTGACTGAAAAACGCGAACAGTTGAGTCTGAACCTGGAGGAGGGCGAGGCGCCGCTGGAAGAGCTGCGCCTGAAACTCGAAGAGCTGCTCGACAAGCGCATGACCGTCGACGAAGAACTCAAGACCGCGCAGATCGCCCTGGAAGACGCTGACCGCGAATTGCGCGACGCGGAAAAACGCCGGACTCAGGCTGAACAACAATCGCAATTGATTCGCGGCCAACTCGAACAGCAGCGCATGGAATGGCAAGCCCTCACCGTGCGCCGCAAGGCCTTGCAGGATCAATTGCTCGAAGACGGCTACGATCTCAACGGCGTGCTTGCGACATTAACCGCGCAAGCCAGTGAACGCGAAGCCGAAGAAGAACTCGAACGCATCAATGCGCGGATTCAACGCCTGGGCGCGATCAACCTCGCGGCCATCGATGAATACACGCAGCAGTCTGAACGTAAACGTTATCTGGATGCGCAGGATGCTGATCTGGTCGAAGCACTGGAGACGCTGGAAAACGTTATCCGCAAGATCGACAAGGAAACCCGTAACCGCTTCAAAGATACCTTTGATCAGATCAATGGCGGTTTACAGGCGCTTTTCCCAAAAGTTTTCGGTGGCGGGCGCGCGTATTTGGAACTGACGGGCGAAGATCTACTCGATACAGGGGTAACGATCATGGCGCAGCCGCCAGGGAAGAAGAACAGCACCATCCATTTGCTCTCCGGCGGGGAAAAAGCCCTGACCGCATTGGCACTGGTTTTTGCGATCTTCAAGTTGAACCCGGCGCCGTTCTGCATGCTCGATGAGGTTGACGCGCCGCTGGATGACGCTAACGTTGGACGCTACGCACGTTTGGTCAAAGAGATGTCGCAGACCGTGCAGTTCATCTATATCACCCACAACAAAATCGCCATGGAAATGGCCGAGCAGTTGATGGGCGTAACGATGCATGAACCGGGTTGTTCGCGACTGGTGGCGGTGGATGTCGAAGAGGCGATGGCAATGGTAGACGCGTAAGTCCGCGTGTTGTCGGAAAGGTATTAGAGGGTTGTAGGACTTTTTTACCGACTTCGACTTGCTGGCCAATCGACATATTCGTGCAAGCCAATGAGACAGACGGTGTAAAGTTGCCTTTGGTCGTGCTAGTTTAATGTCAAATTTTCGTATACGTGGGCAAAACGCCTGTCAGAACATAGAGTTGGCGCCACGTTTTAAAGCGGTTTGCACAGTGTAAACCCCTTATTTTTCAGCATTTTTTATAGAGGCACGGGATTACATGGAAATCGGTCTGCGCGAGTGGCTGATCGTCATCGGCATCATAGTAATAGCCGGTATTCTTTTCGATGGCTGGCGCCGTATGCGCGGCGGCAAGGGAAAACTGAAGTTCCGTCTTGACCGAAGTCTGTCCAACCTGCCGGACGAGGACACCAGCGCTGAGCTGTTGGGCCCGGCCCGCGTGCTGGACACGCATAAAGAGCCGCAGCTGGACGAACACGATTTGCCGTCGGTGAGCATGCCGGCCCGCGAAGCACGCGAGCCTCGCGATTCCGGCAACAAACGTGGCAAACGTGGCGGCAAAGGTTCGGCGCAGGGCGACTTGAACCTCGATCTGGATCTGGATGACGGCCCGAGCTTCAGCAGCCGTGACGATGATTTCGCCGACGACAGCAAGCCTGCACCGGCCGTGGTCGAAAAAGATCAGCCGCAAGCTGAAGAAGTTTTGGTGATCAGCGTGATCTGCCGCGACGCCGCCGGCTTCAAAGGCCCGGCGCTGTTGCAGAACATTCTGGAAAGCGGTCTGCGTTTTGGCGAGATGGACATTTTCCACCGTCACGAAAGCATGGCCGGCAACGGCGAAGTGCTGTTCTCGATGGCCAACGCGGTCAAGCCGGGCATTTTTGATCTGGACGACATCGACCATTTCAGCACCCCGGCGGTGAGCTTCTTCCTCGGCCTGCCAGGCCCGCGTCATCCTAAGCAAGCCTTCGACGTGATGGTCGCCGCAGCCCGCAAGCTGTCGCAGGAACTCAACGGCGAGCTGAAAGATGACCAGCGCAGCGTGCTGACTGCACAGACGATCGAGCACTACCGTCAGCGCATCGTCGAATTCGAACGCCGCGCCCTGACCCAGAAGCGCTAAGACCTGTAGGAGCAGAGCTTGCTCGCGAAGCGATCTCAAGGACGCCATCGCGAGCAAGCTTTGCTCCTACAATGATTAAAAGATTGAGCAGCCTCGGCTGCTCTTTTGCTTTATGAGAGAACACCCATGACCGCCGCCAAAAACCGCATTCTCGAGCTGCGCGCTGAACTCGATCAGCACAACTACCGTTACCACGTCCTCGACGAGCCGAGCATTCCGGACGCCGAGTACGACCGGTTGTTCCACGAGCTCAAGGCACTGGAAGCGGCCAATCCGGAACTGATCACCAGCGACTCGCCGACCCAGCGCGTCGGCAGCGTGGCGCTCACCGCGTTCACTCAGGTGCGTCACGAAGTGCCGATGCTCAGCCTCGGCAACGCCTTCGAAGAAAGCGACATGCGCGAGTTCGATCGCCGCGTCACCGAAGGTCTGGATATCCCTGCCGGCGATTTGTTCGGCGGCGGCGCGGCGGTGGAATACAGCTGCGAACCGAAACTCGATGGCCTGGCGGTCAGCCTGCTCTATCAGGACGGCGTGCTGGTACGCGGCGCCACGCGCGGCGACGGCACCACAGGGGAAGACATCAGCGTCAACGTGCGCACCGTGCGCAACATTCCGCTGAAACTGCACGGCGAAGGCTGGCCGGCGACCCTCGAAGTGCGCGGTGAAGTGTTCATGTCCAAGGCCGGTTTCGAGCGCCTCAACGCCTCGCAACTGGAAGTCGGCGGCAAGACCTTCGCCAACCCGCGCAACGCCGCCGCTGGCAGCTTGCGTCAGCTGGATTCGAAGATCACCGCCAACCGTCCGCTGGAATTCTGCTGCTACGGCATCGGCCAGGTCTCCCATGACATTTCCGACACCCACATCGGCAACCTCAAACAGTTGCAGAAGTGGGGCATGCCGATCAGCCACGAGCTGAAACTGGCCAAGGGCATCGACGAGTGCCTGGATTACTACCGCGATATCGGCGCACGCCGTAACGCGCTGACCTATGAAATCGACGGCGTGGTGTTCAAGGTCAACAGCATTGCCGATCAGCGCGAACTCGGGTTCCGCGCCCGCGAACCGCGCTGGGCGATCGCGCATAAATTCCCGGCGATGGAAGAACTCACCGAGTTGCTCGATGTGGAATTTCAGGTCGGTCGCACTGGCGCTGTTACGCCGGTCGCACGGTTGAAGCCGGTCAAGGTGGCCGGCGTCACCGTGGCCAACGCCACGCTGCACAACATGGATGAAGTGGCGCGTCTGGGCTTGATGATCGGCGACACCGTGATCATCCGCCGTGCCGGTGATGTGATTCCGCAAGTGGTTCAGGTGGTGCTTGAGCGTCGTCCGGACAACGCCCGCCCAGTGGCGATTCCCGAGAGCTGCCCGGTGTGCGGCTCGCACGTCGAGCGCACACAGCTGATCAAGCGCAGCAAGGGCAAGGAAACCGTCAGCGAAGGCGCTGTGTATCGCTGCGTGGGTCGACTGGCCTGTGGCGCGCAACTGAAGCAGGCGATCATTCACTTCGTCTCGCGCCGGGCGATGGACATCGAAGGCTTGGGCGATAAGAGCGTCGAGCAATTGGTCGATGAAGGTCTGGTCAGTTCGCCGGCCGATCTGTATGCGCTGAAGTTCGACGACATCGTCGATCTCGAAGGTTTTGCCGAGGTCTCCAGTAACAAGCTGTTGGCGGCCATCGAAGACAGCAAGCAGCCGGGGCTGGCGCGCTTCATCTATGCGCTGGGCATTCCCGATGTCGGCGAGGAGACCGCCAAGGTGCTGGCGCGCTCCCTGGGTTCGCTGGAGCGTGTGCAGCAGGCGTTGCCGCAAGTGCTGACGTACCTGCCGGATGTCGGTCTGGAAGTGGCGCACGAGATTCACAGCTTCTTTGAAGATGCGCATAACCAGCAGGTGATCACCGAATTGCTGGGGCATGGTTTGCAGATTCAGGATCAGGGCGAACTGGGCGCAGAGTTTGCGGCCAGTACTACGCTCGGCGGTTTCCTCGACAAGCTGCACATTCCTTCGGTCGGCCCGGGTGGCGCGCAGAAACTGGCGGACAAGTTTGGTTCGCTGGAAGCGGTGATGAACGCTGACTGGCTAGACATGCGTCAGGCGTTGCCGGAGAAACAGGCGAATTCGGTTCGCGAGTTTTTTGCGGTTGCGGAGAATCGGCAACTGGCTGAGGCATCCGAAAAACAGCTGCGTGATTTCGGCATGCACTGGCAGAGCGAGAAGAAAGTCGTCGAAGGCTTGCCGTTGTCCGGCGAGACCTGGGTGCTGACGGGTAAGGTCGAGTTGATGAGCCGGGATGTGGCTAAAGATCACCTCGAAAGCCTGGGGGCGAAGGTTGCCGGTTCGGTTTCGGCGAAAACTCATTGTGTTGTTGCAGGCCCCGGTGCCGGTTCCAAATTGACCAAGGCCAATGAGCTGGGCGTAAAAGTGATGGACGAAGAAACCTTTATCGCCTTCCTCAAAACCCATGGCCTTCAGGTCTGACACAAAATCCATGGGCTTCAAGTCCGACACAAAACCCATGGCCTTCAGGTCTGACACAAAGCCCATGGCCTTTAGGTCTGACACAAAGCCCATGGCCTTCAGGTCTGACACAAAACCCTGTGGCGAGGGGATTTATCCCCGTTCGGCGACGCAGTCGTCGCAAAACCATACGGCTCGGTACATCTGATTTACCGCGTCGTATGGATTTGGGGTCGCTTCGCAACCCATCGGGGATAAATCCCCTCGCCACAATGGTGCTATCACTTGGTTGCACTTGATCGTTCCCACGCTCCCGCGTGGGAATGCCGCCCTGGACGCTCCGCGTCCGCTGTGACGCAGAGCGTCACTGGATGCATTCCCACGCAGAGCGTGGGAACGATCATCGCGCCAGAATGATCTAGTCTCTGCAAGCCCCAGGGAGAGATCGCCATGCACCGTTTTTTCGAGCAACTGAGTTCTCGCATCATCGCGCCGTTCATGGGCGAATCTTCGCGCAATAGCAAAGTCTGGCCGTGCCGCTGCGGTCAGTCGTTGTTCTTTCGCAACAGCCAGTGCCTGGCCTGCAATGCCTTGCTCGGATACCAGCCGGAAGAAAGCCGCATCACCTCCCTGTCGCCCGGTGTGGAGAACGGCACCTGGACGCTGGATGCTGATCCCGACGCAGGCCTGTTTCGCCGCTGCGCCAACCTCGACACGCCCGCCGCGTGCAACTGGCTGCTGCCGGCCAACGTCGACGATGCCTTGTGCGTCGCCTGTAGCCTCAATCGCACCATCCCCGACCTGTCCGATCCGGAAAATCCCGAGCGCTGGCGCAAGGTTGAAATCGCCAAGCGCCGCCTCGTCGCGCAACTGATCACTCTTGGCTTGCAGGTCATCCCGAAAACCGTGGATGAAGACAGCGGCCTCGCTTTCGATTTCATCGGCGTCGACCTCGAAGGCAACGCGCCGATGACCGGCCACGCGAACGGCCTGATCACCCTCGACATCAAAGAAGCCGACGACGCCCACCGCGAGCGGGTGAGGGCGCAGATGCATGAACCGTATCGCACGCTGCTCGGGCATTTTCGGCATGAGGTCGGGCACTACTATTGGGATCGGCTGATCGCCAACGGCCCGTGGCTCGATTCATTCCGTAACCTGTTCGGCGACGAGCGCGCCAGTTACGCCGAGGCGCTCGATCGTCATTACCAACAAGGCGCGCCCCTCGACTGGCCTCAGCACTATGTCAGCGCCTACGCGACCATGCACCCGTGGGAAGACTGGGCGGAAACCTGGGCGCATTACCTGCACATGATGGACGCGGTGGACACGGCGCTGGGGTTTGGCATGAGCGCGCGGGAAATGGATTTCGATTACCAGCCGTTTCCGAGCAGCACGCTGTACGACCCGCAGCATCCCGGTGGCGAGGCGTTCCTGGCGTTTGTTAATGCGTGGATCGAGTTGGCCGGCATGCTCAATGAATTGTCACGCAGCATGGGCCAGCCGGATTTTTACCCGTTCGTGCTGCCGGCGGCTGCGATTGCCAAGCTGCACTTTATTCATCTGGTGATCCAGCAGGCGGGCGGCAAAGCGGACGAGGTACTGGCCCTGTAGGAGCTGCCGCAGGCTGCGATCTTTATGTCCTTGACCTTGTTCATATTTTTAATCTGAAACCAACGGTTGTAACTTCGTCTCAGATAGGTACAATGGCGCGGCTCGCCGACAGGCAAGCGTCGTTATGGTGACCCCATCGGTCCCCCCGCAACGATTACCCGTGAACCTGGTCAGAGCCGGAAGGCAGCAGCCACAGCGGGAACATTGTGTGCCGGGGTGTGGCTGGTGGGGTCGCCACCTTAACGAACAATCGAACGCTTCAACCAGAACTGCATGGGTTTCACCCACTGCGGTTTTTTTGTGTCTGCGATTTTCCAAGCAACGTGGATCAACGTGGGAGCGGGCTTGCTCGCGAAGGCGTCGTGTCAGTCAGTATCCATTTTGAATGCCTGACCGCATTCGCGAGCAAGCCCGCTCCCACAGGGGTTATGGGGTGGCTTCAGGGCTACCGGTATACAACCGGATAATCTCATCAATCTCCCCCGACATTTTCATCCGCAACAACGTGCGCAAAATCCGTTGCACCGGCACCTTCGGGTCATTCCTCACGTAGCAACCGACCTTCTGCTCCTGCAACACCGCCACCGCTTGCAATTGCTTTTCCGGCGTCAGGCGCTGATTAAACCAGTCCAGCGTCCACTGATTGCTCACCGCATAGCGATAACGCCCGGCCAGCAACTTCTCCAACACCTGCTCCTGATTGCGCGCATCTTCGCGGTGCAAGCGATCGGTGTCGAAAAACGGCTGCAGGGTAGGGTAGATGTAACCAAGCACGGTGCCGATGGATTGGCGGGGCAGGGTGGCAGGGTTAATGCTGACGGGCTGATCCTTGCGACTGACTAACAGATCACGCTGGAACAACAGCGGCAGACTCCAGATGTAATCCCCCGACTGATTCGGCAGCCACGACTGCGCGGCATAGCAGCGCACATCAATCTCGCCGTGCTCCATGGCGCTCTGCACCCGGGCGCGCGGCAGCACGTGAAACTCGGCCGGCGCGCCGACTTGGGTGGCGAGGCTGAGCATGATGTCGTAGAGGATGCCCTGAGTCGGGCGGCCGCGTTCGTATTGCACCATCGGCATCGCCCAACTGTCGGGCATGGCAAAGCGCAGCGGTGGCTCTGCGGCCGCCACGCTCAGGCTGAATCCCAGCAGTGCCCCCACGGCCCAACGCATAAACGCTCCGGTAATTCCCTGTCCTGAGCCGATAAAAGCCTCTGCTGATGGAGCTTAGCCACATTAGACGAGGACATCGGATGCAATTTTGCCCTTGCTCCGCTAGCATTAGCCGCTTCTGCTTCCTTCGCTGCGACGGTTTTCGATGAGTTATCAGGTTCTTGCACGTAAATGGCGTCCGCGCTCGTTCCGCGAAATGGTCGGCCAGACCCATGTGCTCAAAGCTCTGATCAATGCCTTGGACAGCCAGCGGCTGCACCACGCGTACCTGTTTACCGGTACTCGCGGGGTGGGTAAAACCACGATTGCGCGGATCATTGCCAAATGCCTGAACTGTGAGACAGGTATCACTTCCAGCCCGTGCGGCGAGTGCTCGGTGTGCCGTGAAATCGACGAAGGCCGCTTTGTCGACCTGATCGAGATCGATGCCGCGAGCCGCACCAAGGTCGAAGACACCCGCGAGCTACTCGACAACGTGCAGTACGCGCCGAGCCGCGGGCGCTTCAAGGTCTACCTGATCGACGAAGTGCACATGCTTTCCAGCCATTCCTTCAATGCGCTGCTGAAAACCCTCGAAGAACCGCCGCCCTACGTCAAGTTCATCCTGGCGACCACCGACCCGCAGAAACTTCCGGCAACGATTTTGTCGCGCTGCCTTCAGTTCTCGCTGAAGAACATGACGCCGGAGCGCGTGGTCGAGCATTTGACCCACGTGCTGACCGCCGAAAGCGTGCCGTTCGAAGACGACGCGCTGTGGCTGCTCGGTCGCGCTGCTGACGGTTCGATGCGTGACGCCATGAGCCTGACCGATCAGGCCATTGCTTTCGGTGAAGGCCAGGTACTCGCCACCGACGTGCGGGCGATGCTCGGCACGCTGGATCACGGTCAGGTCTTTGACGTTCTGCATTCGTTGATTGAAGGCGATGCCAAGGCATTGCTTGAAGCGGTGCGCCACCTGGCCGAGCAGGGCCCTGACTGGAACGGCGTGCTCTCGGAAATTCTTAACGTTCTGCACCGCGTCGCTATCGCGCAAGCGCTGCCGGAAGGCGTCGACAACGGCCATGGCGATCGCGATCGCGTGTTGGCGCTGGCGCAAGCCTTGCCGGCCGAAGACGTGCAGTTCTATTACCAGATGGGCCTGATCGGCCGCCGCGATTTGCCGCTGGCGCCGGACCCGCGCGGCGGTTTCGAAATGGTGCTGCTGCGAATGCTGGCCTTCCGGCCGGCTGATACGGCGGACGCCCCGAGGCAACCGCTAAAGCCAGTGGGGATCAGCCAGGCCACAGTTGATTCCGCAAATTCAGTGGCTGCCGCGCCTAAACCTGCGCCGGTGGTTGCTGCGGCTGTTGCCCCGACGCCGGCTCCTGTAACAGCACCTGCGCCGGCTCCAGAGCCTGCGCCGGTTGCTCCAGTTGCTCCAGTTGCTCCAGTTGCCGAGCCAGAGCCAGAGCCAACGCCCGTCGTCGCCGAAGCCGTTGTCGATCTGCCGTGGAACGATCCGGTAGAAGCCGAGGCCGAGCCAGAACCCGAGCCAGCCCAGCAACCTGCCGTCGAGCCCATGCTGGAAACCGCCGCCGAGCAACCCGAGTTGCCGCCGATGCCGTTGCCGACCCCGGACAGCGTCGTTCCTGACGCACCAGAGTGGGCCGCCGCGCCAATTCCAGAGCCGTCAGTCGCTGACGTCGATGCCGCTACCCCGGGCACCGACATGGACGACGAGCCGCCGCTGGACGAGGATTACATCGAGCCGGACATGGACTCGGCGTACAGCTACCTCGACGAACTGGCCAGCGAACACGCCGCTGATCCAGAGCCGGAACCCGAACCTGAGCCCGCAGCGGCGCCGGCCACCGGTCTGGCGTTGCAATGGCTGGAGCTGTTCCCGAAACTGCCGATCTCCGGCATGACCGGCAGCATCGCCGCCAACTGTACGTTGATCGCGGTTGATGGCGATCATTGGCTGATGCACCTCGATCCGGCGCACAGTGCGCTGTTCAACGCCACGCAGCAGCGACGTCTGAACGATGCGTTGAACCAGTTCCACGGTCGCACGCTGACGCTGACCATCGAGCTGATCAAACCCGAGCAGGAGACCCCGGCTCAGGCCGCCTCCCGTCGCCGGGCCAACCGTCAGCGCGAAGCGGAGGAGTCGATTCATGGCGATCCGTTCATCCAGCAGATGGTTCAGCAGTTTGGCGCGGTGGTGCGACACGATACTATTGAACCTGTCGACGCCTTGGTCGCCCAAGGCTAATAACTGAAGGTGCCCGGCCTCCATGGCCGGGCGCTGTTTTGATCCAAGTACTTTTGAGGTGATTCCCATGATGAAAGGTGGCATGGCCGGCCTGATGAAGCAGGCGCAGCAGATGCAGGAAAAAATGGCCAAGATGCAGGAAGAACTGGCCAACGCCGAAGTCACCGGTAAGGCCGGCGGCGATATGGTCACCGTGGTGATGACCGGTCGTCACGACCTCAAGCGCGTCAGCATCGACCCGACCCTGCTGCCGGGTCTGGACGAAGACGACCGTGAAGTGATCGAAGACCTGGTCGCCGCCGCCGTCAACGACGCCGTGCGCAAGATCGAAGCCAGCAGCCAGGAAAAAATGGGCGGCATGACCGCCGGCATGAACCTGCCTGCGGGTATGAAACTGCCATTCTGATTCGCCAATCGGCGGCAGATGAGCTACACAAAATGCCAGGCATTGCGCCTGGCATTTTTGTTTCTGCCTGATCGTTCCCACGCTCTGCGTGGGAATGCAGCCAGGGACGCTCCGCGTCCCAATTCCAGAGCCGAACGCAGAGCGTCCGTTGAGACATTCCCACGCGGAGCATGGGAACGATCATGTCGTGCAGTGCGAAACATCGAACACCCCACCGCCTCAACGGTCTGCTCCCTATACCCGCTGAATTCATCATTCACAGGAGACGCTGACATGTCCGACCCTCTTACCCTCAATCAACGCTTCGTCCTTGCCTCGCGTCCGGTGGGCGCGCCGACCCCGGAAAACTTCCGCCTCGAGCGCGAAGCGCTGCCCGATCTGCAGGACGGCCAGATACTGCTGAAAACCCTCTACCTGTCCCTCGACCCCTACATGCGTGGGCGCATGAGTGACGCACCGTCCTACGCCGCGCCCGTCGAAATCGGTGAGGTGATGACCGGTGGCGCTGTCAGTCGCGTCGAAGACTCGAGTCATCCAAAGTTTCATAAGGGTGATCTGGTGGTCGGTGCCACAGGCTGGCAAAGCCACAGCATCAGCGATGGCCGCAACATCATCCCGATCCCGTCCGGGTTGCCGAGCCCGTCGATGGCCCTCGGTGTGCTGGGCATGCCCGGCATGACCGCGTACATGGGATTGATGGACATCGGTCAGCCGAAAGAAGGCGAGACCCTCGTCGTCGCTGCCGCGTCCGGTGCTGTCGGTTCGGTGGTCGGCCAGGTGGCGAAGATCAAAGGCCTGCGCGCGGTCGGTGTCGCCGGTGGTGCCGAGAAGTGCAAATACGTGGTCGAGGAATTGGGCTTCGAAGCCTGCATCGATCACAAGGCTGACGACTTCGCCGAGCAACTGGCCAAGGCGTGCCCGAATGGCATCGACATCTATTACGAAAACGTTGGCGGCCACGTATTCGACGCGGTCGTGCCGTTGCTCAACCCCAAAGCGCGCATCCCGCTGTGCGGCCTGATCGCCGGTTACAACGCCTCTGAAGCCCCGAAAGGCCCGGATCGTCTGCCGATGCTGCAGCGTACGTTGCTGACCAAACGCGTACGCATTCAGGGCTTCATCGTGTTTGATGACTACGGCGATCGTCAGCCGGAATTCATCAGCGCGATGGTGCCGTGGGTGCGCGATGGCAAGGTGAAATTCCGCGAGGACGTGGTCGATGGCCTGGAGCAGGCGCCGGAAGCGTTTATCGGTCTGCTGGAGGGTCGCAACTTCGGCAAACTGGTGGTGCGGGTCGCTCAGGACTGAGTATTTGACGCTGGCCAGAGGCGCGGGTATAAACCGCGTCTCGTTGTTTTGTCGGACTTTTTACCCATGAGCTTCAGCCCTTTGATTCGCCAACTGATCGACGCCCTGCGCACCTTGCCCGGCGTGGGTCAGAAAACCGCCCAGCGCATGGCGTTGCAGATGCTCGAGCGTGATCGCAGCGGCGGTCTGCGTCTGGCTCAGGCCTTGAGCCAAGCCATGGAAGGGGTCGGTCACTGCCGCCAATGCCGCACGCTGACCGAAGACGATTTGTGCCCGCAATGCGCCGATACCCGCCGCGACGACACGTTGCTGTGCGTGGTCGAAGGGCCGATGGATGTCTATGCGGTTGAGCAGACGGGCTTTCGTGGCCGCTATTTTGTGCTCAAGGGGCATCTGTCGCCGCTGGACGGTCTCGGGCCTGAGGCGATCGGTATTCCGCAACTGATGGCGCGGATTGAAGAGGCGGGGACGTTTGCTGAAGTGATCCTTGCGACCAATCCTACGGTTGAGGGTGAAGCCACGGCGCATTACATCGCGCAGTTGTTGCAGAACAAAGGCCTGATCGCTTCGCGGATTGCTCACGGTGTGCCGTTGGGTGGCGAACTGGAACTGGTGGATGGCGGCACGCTGGCGCATTCATTTGCCGGGCGGAAACCGATTTCCCTCTGAATCCTGGGTTGCCTGTACTGACGCCTTCGCGAGCAAGCCCGCTCCCACAGAGGATTTGCGAACGACACAAAACCAATGTGGGAGCGGGCTTGCTCGCGAATGGCTCACCTCGGTCTACCTGATTCAAACAATTCTGTTGAAAACCAAGCAAGCGCTCGGTTAAGTTCGGCGAACCCTTCCGTGGAGCTCGCCCATGCCTGCCTTTCAGGAATACTTCGACCCAAGCCATCAATTAGTCCGCGACAGCGTCAGACGTTTCGTCGAGCGCGAGATCCTGCCGGACGTTGACCAGTGGGAAGAAACCGAAAGCTTCCCCCGTGAGCTGTACCTGAAGGCTGGTGCCGCCGGCATCCTCGGCATCGGCTACCCGGAAGCGCTCGGTGGCAGCCATGAAGGCGATCTCTTCGCCAAGGTCGCCGCCAGTGAGGAATTGATGCGTTGCGGCTCTGGCGGGCTTGTAGCGGGGCTTGGCTCGCTGGATATCGGTCTGCCGCCCATCGTCAAATGGGCTCGCCCCGAAGTGCGAGATCGCGTCGTGCCGCAAGTGCTCAGCGGCGAAAAGATCAGCGCCTTGGCGGTTACCGAGCCCGGTGGCGGCTCTGACGTCGCCAACCTGCAAACCCGCGCCGTGCGTGACGGCGATTTCTATCGGGTCAGCGGCAGCAAAACCTTCATTACCAGCGGCGTGCGCGCGGATTTCTACACCGTCGCGGTACGCACCGGCGCGCCGGGCTTCGGTGGTATCAGCCTGTTGATGATCGAGAAGGGCACACCCGGTTTCACCGTGGGCCGTCAGTTGAAGAAAATGGGCTGGTGGGCGTCGGACACGGCTGAATTGTTCTTCGACGATTGCCGTGTGCCTGTAGGAAATCTGATCGGCGCCGAGAACATGGGCTTCGCCTGCATCATGGGCAATTTTCAGAGCGAACGCCTGGCCTTGGCGCTGATGGCCAACATGACCTCACAACTAGCGCTGGAACAGAGCCTGAAATGGGCGCGCGAGCGTGAGGCCTTTGGCAAACCGATTGGCAAGTTTCAGGTGATCAAACATCGACTGGCCGAGATGGCTACGGTGCTGGAAGTGTCGCGCGAATTCACCTACCGGCAAGCGGCGAAAATGGCGGCGGGGCAAAGTGTGATCAAGGAGATTTCCATGGCGAAGAACTTTGCCACGGACACCTCGGATCGGATTACCACGGAGGCGGTGCAGATTCTTGGTGGGCTGGGGTATATGCGCGAGAGTCTGGTGGAGCGGCTGTATCGGGATAACCGCATCTTGTCGATTGGCGGCGGGACGCGGGAAGTGATGAACGAGATTATCAGCAAGCAGATGGGGCTTTAAAGTCAAAAGATCGCAGCCTTCGGCAGCTCCTACAGGGAAACGCACATCCCAATGTAGGAGCTGCCTAAGGCTGCGATCTTTTGCTCTTGATTACTTATCGGTCAACGCAAACTGCGTCAGGCAGAAGGTCGGGATACCCATGTCCTGCAGACGCTGCGAACCTTGCAGCTCCGGCAGGTCAATAATCGCCGCTGCCTCATGCACCCGCGCGCCCATGCGACGAATCAGGTTGGCCGCCGCAATCAGCGTGCCGCCGGTGGCGATCAAATCATCAAACATCACCACCGAATCGCCTTCGCACAGGCTATCCGCGTGCACTTCCAGAAACGCTTCGCCGTATTCGGTTGCGTAACCTTCAGCGAGCACGTCCGCCGGCAGTTTGCCTTGCTTGCGGAACAGCACCAGCGGCTTATTCAACTGATAGGCCAGTACCGAGCCGATCAGAAAACCGCGCGCATCCATCGCGCCGATGTGGGTGAAATCGGCTTCCACGTAGCGGTGGGCGAAGCTGTCCATCACCAGGCGCAGGGCCGTGGGCGATTGGAACAGCGGGGTGATGTCGCGAAAGATCACGCCCGGTTTCGGGAAGTCGATCACGGGGCGGATCAGGGATTTGATGTCGAAGGAGTCGAAGACCATCGTCGAGGTGTCCTGGCAGGGCTGCAAACGGCGCAGTATACCCGCGGCTGAAACGCTTCGCTCAACCGCGGATCGAGATCAGCCTTCTAACGAACCACCGGCCAGCGCGCAGAGCTGGATCGGGTCGAGGATGTGAATCTCCTTGCCCTCGGCGGCGATCAGCTGGTTTTGCTGGAAGCGGGTGAACACGCGGGATACGGTTTCCACCGCCAGACCCAAGTAGTTGCCGATTTCGTTACGCGACATTGCAAGGCGGAATTGATTGGCCGAGAAGCCGCGAGCGCGGAAGCGTGCGGACAGGTTGACCAGGAAGGTGGCGATGCGCTCGTCGGCGGTTTTCTTCGACAGCAGCAACATCATTTGCTGGTCATCGCGAATTTCGCGGCTCATCACGCGCATCAACTGACGGCGCAGCTGCGGCAATTGCAGGGCCAGTTCGTCGAGGCGTTCAAAGGGAATTTCGCAGACCGAGGTGGTTTCCAGTGCCTGAGCGGACACCGGGTGTTTCTCGGTGTCCATGCCGGACAGGCCGACCAGTTCGCTTGGCAAGTGGAAGCCGGTCAGTTGTTCTTCGCCGGAATCGCTCAGGCTGAAAGTCTTCAGGGCGCCGGAACGTACTGCAAAAACGGAATCGAACGTGTCGCCCTGGCGGAACAGGAACTCACCCTTTTTCAACGGGCGGCCACGTTTAACGATCTCGTCCAGCGCATCCATGTCTTCCAGATTCAGAGAAAGTGGCAGGCAGAGAGGGGCCAGGCTGCAATCCTTGCAATGAGCCTGGTTATGAGCGCGCAGTTTAACTGGCTCGGACATTTCTTTAATCCTTGTGGGAAATCACACATAAGACGTAAGGGTAACCCACAAGAGGACGTTCAGGCCAGTGTGTGGCGCGTCTGGCCTGCCGGCAAAGTCTCGCTGTCCGGACTGATTTATTTTGCTGGGCGCTCAAATCACCCGGGAAAAACGCTGGCGGTTTTGCTGCTCCAGGTAAGCGTCAAACACCATGCACACCGAACGCACCAGCAAGCGTCCCGCCGGCAGAATCTCGATGCGGTCACGATCCAGAGTGATCAAGCCATCGTTGGCCATGCCTTGCAGTTGTGACCATAGCGCGCCGAAGTAACCCTGAAAATCGATGTTGAACTGCTGCTCGATCTCGGCGAAATCCAGACTGAAGTTGCAGATGAGTTGCTGAATCACCGCGCGTCGTAGCCGATCATCGGCGTTGCACACCAGACCACGGCTGGTCGCCAGTTGCGCGGCGGCGAGGCTGTTCTGGTATTCGTTCAGATCGCTGCTGTTCTGGCAGTACAGGTCGCCAATCTGGCTGATCGCCGAAACTCCCAGACCAATCAAATCGCAATGGCCGTGGGTGGTGTAGCCCTGGAAGTTGCGTTGCAGGGTTTCCTCTTCCTGAGCAATCGCCAGTTCGTCATCGGGCAGGGCGAAGTGATCCATGCCGATGTAGCGGTAACCGGCGGCGATCAATTGTTCGGTAGTGCGCTGAAACATCTCCAGTTTCTGCGCCGGGCTCGGCAGTTCGCTGGTGTTGATCCGCCGCTGCGGCATAAAGCGTTCCGGCAGGTGCGCGTAGTTGAACACCGAGAGCCGATCCGGTTGCAGGCTGATGACTTCCTCGACGGTACGGGCGAAGTTGTCTGGGGTCTGTTTGGGCAGTCCGTAAATCAGGTCGATGTTGATCGAGCGAAATTGCAGGGTGCGCGCCGCATCGATCACCGCGCGGGTTTCTTCCAGACTTTGCAGGCGATTGACGGCGCGTTGTACGGCCGGATCGAGGTCTTGCAGGCCGATGCTGACGCGATTGAAACCAAGTTCCCGCAATAGGCCCATGGTCGACCAGTCGGCTTCGCGCGGATCGATTTCGATGCCGTAATCGCCGGAATCGTCATCCAGCAGATTGAAATGCTTGCGCAGGTGCGCCATCAACTGACGCAGTTCATCGTGGCTGAGAAAGGTCGGGGTGCCGCCGCCGAAGTGCAGTTGCTCGACTTTTTGTGCGGGGTCGAGGTGACAGGCGATCAACTGGATTTCCTGCTCCAGACGTTGCAGGTACGGCAGGGCGCGGCCGCGATCCTTGGTGATGACCTTGTTGCAGGCGCAGTAGTAGCAAATGTTCGCGCAGAACGGCACGTGCACATACAGCGACAACGGGCGCAGGGCCTTGCGACTGTCGCGCAGAGCGTGAAACAGATCGAACGAGCCGACCTGACTGTGAAATTGCACGGCCGTCGGATACGAGGTGTAGCGCGGTCCCGCGAGATCGTAACGGCGAATCAGATCAGAGTCCCAACGAATGGCGTCGAGCATGCGGGCATTCCCCCGAATAGGCTGGCAGTGTGGGGGGAGTCTATCGGGGTGCGGCGATGAGGCACTTGATTTGCATCAACCGCAGGAGATCAAAAGATCGCAGCCTTCGGCAGCTCCTACTTTGGAATGTGTAACTCTGTAGGAGCTGCCGAAGGCTGCGATCTTTTGATCTTAATGCCCCATGAGCCAATGTTGATGCGGGCCGGGCAGGGTCCAGACGCCGAAAAGGATGACCAGCAGCCCACCCGTCATGCGCACGCTGCGCTTGCGCAACAGCGCAGTGACGCGCTCTGCCGCTAGGCCCGTGGCGAGCAAGACCGGCCACGTCCCCAGCCCAAACGCGAGCATCAACAACGCACTGTCCAGCGCATTGCCCTGACTCGCCGACCACAGCAACGTGCTGTAAACCAGTCCACACGGCAGCCAGCCCCACAACGCGCCGAGCAACAACGCACGCGGCACACTCGACACGGGCAACAAACGGTTAGCCACTGGCTGAATGTGCCGCCACAACCCGCGTCCGAGGCTTTCGATCCGCGTCAGCCCGCTCCACCAACCGGCCAGGTACAAACCCATGGCGATCAACAACAAACCGGCCAGTACGCGCATGAACATCGCCGCAGGACTGTTGGCAACCGCCCAGCCCGCCAGACCGATCAGCAATCCCGCCGTGGCATAACTGAGAATCCGCCCGAGGTTATACGCCAGCAGCAGTCGAAAACGCCGACTGCGTTGCTCCTTGGGAATCGCCAGGGTCAGCGCGCCCATCAAGCCGCCGCACATGCCCAGGCAATGGCCGCCACCGAGCAGGCCGAGGATCAGCGCCGAGACCAGCAGTGGCGCCAGTTCAAGCATGGGGTGGGGCCTTGTCGTCCGGTTTGGTCGCGTTGACTTCGTCGACGGCAGCGGTGTGTTGCGGATCCTGATCGTCGAACAGGATGCTGTGGGCCGGGCCGTCGAGGTCGTCGTACTGACCGCTGTCCACGGCCCAGAAGAAGATGTAAACGGCGATGGCCACGATCAGCAGTGCGGCGGGGATCATCACGTAGAGAGCTGGCATCTGTACTCCATGCCCGCGCGGCTCAGGCCGGCAGCGGGCGGGTTTCCGAACGGGTGCTGGCGTGCGACGAACCCGGCAGACGAGTCAGGCGCAAAGCGTTGAGCACCACGGTCAACGAACTGATCGACATGCCGACCGCGGCCCACACCGGCGTGATCCAGCCGAGGGCGGCGAACGGCAACATGAGGCCATTGTACAGCGCCGCCCACAGCAGATTCTCGATGATTACCCGACGGGTGCGCCGCGCCAACGTGAAAGCTTGAACCAGCGCGTCGAGGCGATTGGACAGCAGCACCGCATCGGCGCTGGTTTTCGCCAGATCGGTGGCCGAGCCCATCGCCACACTGATGTCGGCCGCCGCCAGTACCGGCACATCATTGACGCCGTCGCCAAGCATCAGCACCTTGCGACCTTCCTTGTGCAACTGTTGCAAGACTCGCAGTTTGTCGTCAGGACGCAAACCACCACGGGCCTCGTCGATGCCCAATTCGGCGGCGACGCTGGCGACCATCGGCGAGCTGTCCCCCGATAGCAATAATGTGCGCCAGCCGCGCGCCTTGCACGCAGCGAGCAGGGCGGGGGCGTCATCGCGCAAGCGGTCATCGAGGACGAACCACGCCAACGGCCCCTGAGCGTCGCCCAGCAGCAGCCATTGGCCTGCTTCGTCCGGCATCCTCGGTGCTGCCGCGCCGCTGAGGGCGCAGACAAATTGCGCCTGACCGATGCGCAAGCGTTGTTCGCCGACCAAGCCTTCGAGGCCGAGCCCCGGTGTGCTGTGAACTTCCTCTGCCGCCAGCGGTGCGCGACCGAAAGCTCGGGCAATCGGGTGTTCTGAACGGTTTTCCAGCGCGGCGGCGAGGCTCAGGCATTGCTCGCTGTCCATTGCGCCGAGCGGGCGGATCGAACGCAATACCAAGCGGCCCTCGGTGAGGGTGCCGGTCTTGTCGAAAATCACTGTGTCGATCTGATTCAGGCCTTCCAGCACATGGCCGCGCGTCAACAGCAAACCGAGTTTGTGCAGGGTGCCGGTGGCGGCGGTGAGGGCGGTCGGCGTCGCCAGCGACAGCGCGCACGGGCAGGTCGCGACGAGCATGGCGAGGACGATCCAGAACGCGCGCGAGGAATCCAGCTCCCACCAGAGCAGGCCGATGACGGCAGCGGCGATCAGCGACAGCAACAGGAACCATTGCGCCGCGCGGTCGGCGATTTCGGCCAGTCGCGGTTTTTCTGCCTGAGCGCGATCAAGCAGGCGGACGATGGCGGACAGGCGCGTGTCTTGCCCCAGCGCCTGCACTTCAACCGTCAGCGCCCCTTCGACATTAAGGGTGCCGGCGGTGACCGCATCGCCCAGCGTGCGCGGTTGCGGCAGGTATTCGCCGGTGAGCAGCGATTCGTCGATGCTTGATTGGCCATCAATGATCTTGCCGTCGGCCGGGAGGATCGATCCGGCTTGCACCAGAATCTTGTCGCCCGTGCGCAGCTCGCTGAGCAAAATGCGCTCGCTCTGGCCGCTACCGTCCAGACGCAGGCACGACGCGGGCAACAGATTGACCAGTTGGGCCGTGGCAGCGGCGGTACGCTCGCGGGCGCGGCGTTCCAGATAACGCCCGGCGAGCAGGAACAACGCAAACATACCGACCGCATCGAAGTACAACTCACCGACGCCGGTGATTGCCGTCCAGATCCCGGCGATGTAGGCGCTGCCGATGGCCAGCGACACCGAGACGTCCATGGTCAGGTGCCGGGTGCGCAAATCACGCATTGCGCCTTTGAAGAACGGCGCGCAGCTGTAGAAGACGATCGGCGTGGTGAGGAACAGCGCGACCCAGCGCAAAATCGTGTGCAGTTCGGGGCTGAGGTCAATGTTGAATTCCGGCCAGGTGGCCATGGTCGCCATCATTGCCTGAAACCACAGCAATCCAGCGACGCCGAGCTGGCGCAGGGCGAGACGGTTTTCGCTGGCCAGTTGTTCGCTGGCGCGGTCGGCCTGATACGGGTGGGCGGCGTAACCGATGTGACGCAGTTCGGTGAGGATCTGGCTCAGCGGCAATTGCGCGTCGGCCCAGCTCACGTGCAGGCGATGGTTGGACAGGTTCAGTCGTGCTTCGGCCACGGCAGGCAGGGTGCGCAGATGTTTCTCGATCAACCAGCCGCACGCGGCGCAACTGATGCCTTCCATCAATAACGTGGTTTCGGCCAGATCGCCTGCATGGCGCACGAACGGTTGTTGCACGTCGGCGCGGTCGTACAGCGCCAGTTCGTCGGTCAGTTGCACCGGCAGCGCTTCGGGGTTGGCCGAGGCTTCGCTGCGATGCTGGTAATAACTGTCGAGGCCGCCGGCAACGATGGCTTCGGCCACGGCCTGGCAGCCCGGGCAGCAGAATTCGCGGGATTCCCCGAGTACGACAGCGGTGAAGCGGCTGCCCGACGGAACGGGCAGGGCGCAGTGGTAGCAGGGGAGTGGGCTGGTCATGGCACTTGTTCCGATGATCGTTCCCACGCTCCGCGTGGGAATACCTCCCCGGACGCTCCGCGTCCGCTTCGGCTGGGACGCGGAGCGTCCTTGGCTGCGTTCCCACGCAGAGCGTGGGAACGATCAGGCACAGGAGTTGTTTATTTTTTCAGGTCTTCGGCGCCCTGGAGGGGTTCATCACCCAGCAGCAGATCCTTGTCGTGGCTGACCAGTTCTTCTTCGAACATGCGCCACACGTGGTCATCCTGACTGCCGAGCAGTTCAACAAAACGACGCCCTTCAACCTTGTCGTTCAGTTGTCCGAGGTAACGGCCGGTTTCAGATTCGCTGCGGGTCAGGACGATCTTGCGATCCTTCTCCGGCTGGGTCGGCGAGATCAGATTCAGTTCCAGCGTTTTCGGCTGGCTGTCGCCGCTCAATCGCAGATCAACTTCGCCGGTAACGCCGTCCAGATGCACGTTGGCGCGCATCTTCAGGTTCTGCGCGAGCAACTCACGATCCAGCGAACGGTTGATGCCTTTGCCGGCCTCGTAGTAGTTGTCGTTCACCAGGTTGTCCGGGTTGTTTACCGCGATGGTCACCATGGACAAGGTCAGGGTCACCGAGCAGGCCAGAATCCCGATGATGATCCATGGCCAGAGGTGCTTGTACCAAGGGCTTGCGGCGTTTGCTGCGGGCATGTTCAGTTCTCTCAACGGATTTGTGGGCCGATGAATCGGCTCTTGGCTTCAACGTGGACGCTGTTGTCATCGGCATCCTTGAGGATGAATTTCACCTCGTTGGTGCTCGATGGCAGTTGTTCGGGGGCGCTCGACAGTTCGACCGGCATGCTGAAAATCTCCCCGGCCGGCACCTTGATCTCGCGTTTGCCTTGCAGGCGCAGATCCGGCAGACCGCTGGCTTCCAGCACATAGGTGTGGTCGCGCTGATCCTTGTTCATGATCTTCAGGCTGTAGACGTTTTCGATCCGGCCTTCAGCGTTTTCGCGGTACAGCACGCGATCCTTGCTGACGTCGAAACCGACCAGCGAGCGCATGAAGAACGCGGTCACCAACAGGCTGATCATCGCCAGCAACACCACGGCATAGCCGATCAGGCGCGGTCGCAGTTTATGGGTTTTCTGCCCGGACAGGTTGTGCTCGGTGGTGTAACTGATGAGGCCGCGCGGATAATTCATCTTGTCCATGATGCTGTCGCAGGCGTCGATGCACGCGGCGCAACCGATGCACTCGATCTGCAGACCGTCGCGAATGTCGATGCCGGTCGGGCAGACCTGAACGCACATGGTGCAATCGATACAATCACCGAGGCCCTGAGCCTTGTAGTCGATGCCTTTTTTGCGCGGGCCACGGCTTTCACCCCGGCGCGGATCGTAGGAAACAATCAGCGTGTCTTTATCGAACATCACGCTCTGGAAGCGCGCATACGGACACATGTAGATGCACACTTGCTCGCGCAACCAACCGGCGTTGCCGTAGGTGGCGAGGGTGAAGAAACCGACCCAGAAGTACGACCAGCCATCGGCCTGGCCGGTGAAGAATTCAAAAACCAGTTCGCGGATTGGCGAGAAGTAACCGACAAAGGTCATGCCAGTGACAAAACCAATCAGCAGCCACATCGCGTGTTTCGCGGCTTTGCGCAGCAGTTTGTTGGCGCTCATCGGCGCCTTGTCGAGTTTGATGCGCTGGTTGCGGTCGCCTTCGGTGACCTTCTCGCACCACATGAAAATCCACGTCCACACGCTTTGCGGACAGGTATAACCGCACCAGACGCGACCGGCGTACACGGTGATAAAGAACAGGCCGAACGCGGCAATGATCAACAGGCCGGACAGCAGAATGAAATCCTGGGGCCAGAAGGTAGCGCCGAAGATGAAGAATTTGCGTTCGGGCAGGTTCCACCACACTGCTTGATGACCGCCCCAATTCAGCCAGACCGTACCGAAATACAGCAGAAACAGTGCGGCGCCGCCCATCATCCGCAGATTGCGGAACAGGCCGGTGAAAGCGCGGGTGTAGATTTTTTCTCGTGAGGCGTAAAGGTCAACGCTGTTGTTCGCGTTTTTGCTCGGTGGTGTGACGTCGTGTACCGGAATCTGGTTGCTCATCATTGCATCCCACGGCAGTGGAAAAATGCCTCGGTCGATACGTGCCAACCGCGGTCAAAAGGGGGTATTGCAGTGGCGCAATGATACGCCTGTCGCTCTAGCTCAAGGGTGCGACCTTTGGTCGCGTTGGGGGAAGAGCGTGAATGGTGTAGCGATTGCAGCAAAGCATGATGCAGGTCAATTGACTATAGACGATGGCTGTTGCCGGTATCGTGACAGCTGAGGAGGGCAGCACAGGCACTGCCCCGTTTTCACTCGCCGATCAAGGCAGTCGGCCACCGCCGAGGCTGTCGAGGCCACCACTGCCGCGCTTTCTATCAGCAGCGCTTTCGTTATCGACGGAACGCTTTTGTCTGTTCAGGTTATCAGTCGTGCCCGCCGAGTCATTCAGTTGTGTGGGTGCACCTTCCGGGATCGATGGTTCGGTGTTCAGGGTTTCGTCTTGTTGGGTCATTGCTCAGCATCCTTGTCTGAATTTTTTGCGGTACTAACTGCGTCACTGCAGTTGAGTCCAGACGTTATCGCTTGTCGGCGAATGTGCCCATCGAATTTCAATTGCCAAATATGAGCAGGCAACCGGCCAGTCACTCATTCCCATGGATTGATCAACGCCACACCGCTGGAAGCAAAATCAGCCACATTGCGCGTCACGACCGTCAGCCCGTGCACCAATGCCGTGGCGGCAATCAGTGCATCGCTTTCATTGGCGCTGTCCGGCACGTGCAGGCTGGCGCAGCGCAGGGCAACGGCGGCATCCACCGGCAGGATCCGCGCATCGAACGCCGGCATGACGTGACGCTTGAGCCAGTTGCGCAAAACCTTGCCCTGCACCGGGTCGCGGCGCTCCATGCGCAGGACGCCGGTTTCCAGCTCCTTCAAAGTAATCGCCGAGATAAACAGGCGAGGGGCAATCACGGTATTGGCCCAGGCCACCACGTTTTTATCGGCCTTGGGTTTGCGCAGTTCGGAAATCACATTGGTATCGAGTAAATACATTCAGGACAGATCCACAGGGCGGTGAGTGATCACGGCACGCTCGGCTTCGAACTCGATATCGGCCGCTTCGGGCATGACCAGGAGATCGACAATGCTTGCGTTAGTGCCGGTCAGTTTTTCGTACTCCTCAATGCTTAGCAGCACGTGGGCAGGCTTGCCACGGTCAGTGATGATTACCGGCCCCTGAAGCGCGGCTTTTTTGGCACTGCTTGTGTCCTGATTGAATTCACGGCTGGAAATGGTGGTGATGGCCATCATGAGGACCTCTCCCGAAAGATTTTGTAGGAACGTTACTACCGACTTGGAGATCCGACAACCTTCAATTGCAGCAGAGCGTCACCATTGGTCGAACACCGAAAGAACCAAACAAAACGGCCCCGCCAATGTGAGTTGGCGGGGCCGTTTTTTGTTTCAAGCGTAAGCCTTACTCGGCGTTCGCTTCCGGGGCTTTTTCACCGTGGGACAAGCTGTAAACGTAAGCGGCCAGCAAGTGAACCTTGTCGTTCCCTTGCAGTTGTTCCTGCGCAGGCATCTGGCCCTGACGGCCGTAACGGATGGTCTGCTGCAGTTGCGCGAAGCTCGAACCGTAGATGAACGCGGCCGGGTGAGTCAGGTTAGGTGCGCCCATCGCTGGCGTACCTTTGCCTTCCGGGCCGTGGCACGCCACGCAGTTGCCGGCGAACAGTTTCTGGCCGTTGGCGACATCCGCTTTGGTGCCTTCCGGCAGCTTGCGACCATCGAGGTTGCTCACCACGAACGCGGCAACGTCAGCAACGCCTTGCTCGCCGATCACTTCAGCCCAGGCCGGCATCACCGCGTGGCGACCGCCCATGATGGTGGTCTTGATGGTTTCCGGCTCGCCGCCCCAGCGCCAGTCGGCGTCGGTCAGGTTCGGGAAACCGTAAGCGCCCTTGGCGTCGGAACCGTGGCACACCGAGCAGTTGGAGGCGAACAGACGGCCACCCATTTTCAGTGCTTGCGGATCCTTGGCGACTTCTTCGATCGGCATGGCGGCGAACTTGGCGAAGATCGGACCGAACTTGGCGTCCGAACGAGCCATTTCCTTTTCCCACTCGTGCACGCCGGTCCAGCCGGTCTGGCCGTTGGCGAACGCGGTCTGCTTGTCGTTATCGAGGTAGTTGTACCCCGGCAGCAGGCCTTTCCAGTTGCCCAGACCCGGGTACAGCACCAGGTAACCCAAGGCAAAAATGATGGTGCCGACGAACAGCATGAACCACCATTTTGGCAGCGGGTTGTCGTACTCCTCGATCCCGTCGAAGGAGTGCCCGACCGTCTCTTCCGTCTGCTCGCTGCGCTGGCCCTTGCGGGTCGACAGCAGCAGCCAGGTCAGGGAAAAGATCGTACCGAGACTGAGGACTGTGACGTACAGACTCCAGAATGTAGTCATTCTTTGTTACTCCTAGAAGCTTGCTCGACGTGCTTGATGGCTTCGGGATCATCCGCGAAAGGCAGCAAGGTCGCGTCTTCAAACTCCGACTTGCGCTTGGGGCTGAACACCCACAGCGCCAGACCGATGAAGGCCACCATCACAACAACGGTGCCCAGGCCACGAATCATCCCGATATCCATCTAAATCACCGTTTGCTTTTGATGATGGTGCCCAGGCCTTGCAGATAGGCCACCAGCGCGTCCATTTCGGTTTTGCCCTTCACGGCATCCTGAGCACCGGCGATGTCTTCGTCGGTGTAAGGAACGCCGAGCGTGCGCAAGACTTCCATTTTTTTGGCCGTCTCCTTGCCGTCGAGCTTGTTTTCCACGAGGAACGGGTACGCCGGCATTTTCGACTCAGGCACCACGTTACGCGGGTTGTACAAGTGCGCGCGGTGCCAGTCATCGGAGTAACGCGCGCCGACACGGGCCAGATCCGGACCAGTACGTTTGGAACCCCACAGGAACGGGTGATCCCAGACGCTTTCACCGGCAACCGAGTAGTGGCCATAGCGTTCGGTTTCAGCGCGGAACGGACGGATCATCTGCGAGTGGCAGCCGACACAGCCGTTGGCGATGTAGACGTCGCGGCCTTCCAGTTCAAGGGCGGGGCGTGGCTTCATGCCTTCTACCGGCTTGTTGGTGACGTCCTGGAAAAACAGCGGAACGATTTGAGTCAGGCCACCGATGCTGACGGCGATGACCATGAAGAAGGCCAGCAGGCCAATATTCTTCTCGACAGCTTCATGCTTCATCAGTGAGCTCCAACGACAGCGATCTGGGCGGCGGCTTCAGCTTCAACAGCGTTCGAGGCGCGCACGGTGCGCCATACGTTGTAAGCCATCAGGAACATGCCGCTGGCGAAGAAAGCACCGCCCAAGGCACGCACGATGTAACCCGGGTGGCTGGCTTGCAGCGCTTCAACGAACGAGTAGGTGAGGGTGCCGTCATCGTTGATTGCACGCCACATCAGGCCCTGAGTGATGCCGTTGACCCACATCGAAGCGATGTACAGCACGGTGCCGATGGTCGCGAGCCAGAAGTGCGCGTTGATCAGGCCGACACTGTGCATCTGCGCACGACCGAACAGTTTCGGGATCATGTGGTAGATCGCGCCGATCGAGATCATCGCCACCCAGCCAAGAGCGCCGGCGTGTACGTGGCCGATGGTCCAGTCGGTGTAGTGCGAGAGCGAGTTGACGGTCTTGATCGCCATCATCGGACCTTCAAAGGTCGACATGCCGTAGAACGCCAGCGATACCACGAGGAAGCGCAGGATCGGGTCGGTGCGCAGCTTATGCCAGGCGCCCGACAGGGTCATCATGCCGTTGATCATGCCGCCCCAGCTTGGTGCCAGCAGGATGATCGACATCGCCATGCCCAGCGATTGGGCCCAGTCCGGCAGTGCGGTGTAGTGCAAGTGATGCGGGCCGGCCCAGATGTACAGGGTGATCAGTGCCCAGAAGTGCACGATCGACAGACGATACGAGTAGATCGGACGTTCGGCCTGTTTCGGCACGAAGTAGTACATCATCCCGAGGAAACCGGTGGTCAGGAAGAAACCTACGGCGTTGTGGCCGTACCACCACTGGATCATCGCGTCGGTCGCGCCGGAGTAGGCGGAGTAGGACTTGAACAGGTTCACCGGCAGCGACGCGTGGTTGACGATGTGCAGCATCGCCGTGACGACGATGAACGCGCCGTAGAACCAGTTACCCACATAGATGTGCTTGGTTTTGCGCTTGGTGATGGTGCCGAAGAACACCAGACCGTAGGTGACCCAGACAATGGCCAGCAAAATGGCGATCGGCCATTCCAGTTCCGCGTATTCCTTGGTGGTGGTGTAACCCAGCGGCAAGGTAATGATCGCGCCGACAATGACCGCTTGCCAGCCCCAGAAGGTGAAGGCCGCGAGGCTGTCGGAAATCAGTCGCGTCTGGCAGGTTCGCTGCACGACATAGTAGGAAGTGGCAAACAGTGCACAACCACCGAAGGCGAAAATCACCAGGTTTGTGTGCAACGGGCGCAGGCGTCCAAAGCTCGTCCACGGCAGACCGAAGTTCAACTCCGGCCAAACCAGTTGCGAGGCGATGAAGACACCGAGCCCCATGCCAAGGATCCCCCAGACCACCGTCATGATGGCGAACTGGCGGACTACCTTATAGTTATAAGCAGTCGGACTGATTGCTGTGCTCATTCTAAGGTTCCACGGTTTGGGTGTTTTATTAGGATTAAAATCGGCCGCAAGTATGCAGAGAGCAGGGGGTCATTGCAACGCGCCATGACCTGGGTCAATGCTTTCCAACGCTGATTCTGCGGCCTTTCCATGCGCCGCGTAAGGACAAAAATGCCCTCGAAAAAAAAGTCGCTGCGGATGAAAAAAGCGAGGGGTTCAGGTCGCTTGTAACGAGGTGTGTTCAAACGGCCGGTTTGGGTGACGAATGGCAATCGGCGCGACAGCCGGTATCTACTGGCCTTTGCGGCGAATCTGTCAGCCAATTCATCGAACACAACGCTCAGGATCGACCTGCAACCGGCATGAGCCAGTCCGCATCGAGCAAGCTTAGACCCGAATTCGGGGAACCGAAAGGCGAGGCTGTTAAGGGGTGCGACAATGCGTCGCAAAGGGGTGGGAAACTGCCGCACGGAGAATCGTGCGGCAGAGGTGTACGCAATGCTTACTTCTGGTTGTCTTCAGTAATAAGTTTTTCTGTATTCAATCCGTGGCTGAGGCTGTACACATAAGCCGCCAGCAATTGCACTTTATCGTTGCCCAGCAGCTCGTTTTGCGCCGGCATGTGACCCTGACGTCCATGGCGAATGGTCTGCTCGAGTTGGGTCAGGCTGGTGCCATAGATAAACCCGGCCGGGTGCGTCAGATTCGGCGCGCCCATGGCTTCAGTGCCTTGGCCGGTTGCCCCATGACAGGCTACGCAGGTGGTGCTGAACGCCTGCTGGCCCGCTTGCAGGTCAGCCTTGCTGTCGGCGGGCAACGGCAACTTGGCCAGATCATGACGCACATACGCGGCCACGTTCTTCACCCCGGCCTCGCCCAACACTTCGCCCCACGCCGGCATCGCCGCGACCCGGCCACCCATGATGGTGGTCTTGATGGTCTCGGCGTCGCCGCCCCAACGCCAATCGCTGTCGGCGAGGTTAGGGAAGCCGAACGCGCCTTTGGCGTCCGAGCCGTGGCACACCGAGCAGTTGGAAGCGAAGAGGCGGCCACCCATTTTCAGCGCCTGCGGATCCTTCGCCACTTCTTCCACCGGCATGGCAGCGAACCTGGCGAAGATCGGCCCGAACCTGGCGTCAGCCTTGCTCATTTCCTTTTCCCACTCGTGAACACCGGTCCAGCCGTCCTCGTATCCCGGGAGGATGCCTTTCCAGTTGCCCAGACCTGGATACAGAATCAAATAGCCCACGGCAAACACCAGCGTGCCGGCGAAGAGCATGAACCACCACTGCGGCAGCGGGTTGTCGTACTCCTCGATGCCGTCGAAGCTGTGGCCCATGGTCTGGTCGACGCTGCCCTTGGTCTCGCCCCGGCGGGTGCCGATCAGCAACCACGTCAGGCCGATCAGGCTGCCGATGGTCAGTACGCAGATCCACGTACTCCAGAAGGTGGTCATGGCCGGGTACTCCTTGGTTCAGGTGCTTGGGTTGTTTCAAATGCCGGGGTAGTTTCGGGCTGTGGCTCGTCGGCGAAAGGCAGCAGACGTGCTTCGGCGAACTCCGGGGTGCGCTTGCGGTTGAACACCCACAAGGTCAAACCGACGAACGCGACAAACACGACAACGGTGCCTAAACCACGAATCAGCCCTGCGCTCATTTCAAAGACCATCGTGCTCACCTCTTGCTCTTGATCGCAGTGCCAAGCACTTGCAGGTAGGCGACGAGCGCGTCCATCTCGGTCTTGCCCTTGAGGCTGGCCACCGCGCCGGCGATGTCATCGTCGGTGTACGGCACGCCGAGGGTGCGCATGACTTTGATCTTGGTTTCGGTGTGGCTGCTGTCGACCGCTTGCGTGACCAGCCATGGGTAGGCCGGCATTTTCGATTCCGGTACGACGTTGCGCGGGTTGTACAAGTGTGCGCGGTGCCAGTCATCCGAGTAGCGCGCGCCGACCCGGGCCAGATCCGGCCCGGTACGTTTCGAGCCCCACAGAAACGGGTGATCCCAGACGCTTTCACCGGCCACCGAGTAGTGTCCGTAACGTTCGGTTTCGGCGCGGAACGGGCGGATCATCTGCGAGTGGCAGCCGACGCAACCTTCACGGATATAGATGTCGCGGCCTTCCAGTTGCAGCGCGGTGTAGGGCTTCATGCCTTCGACCGGTTTGTTGGTGACGTCCTGGAAGAACAGCGGGACGATCTGGGTCAGGCCGCCGATGCTCACGGCAAGCACCATGAGCAACATCAGCAGGCCGACGTTCTTTTCAATCGTTTCGTGTTTCATGGCGGACTCCTCAGGCCATCTGCGCGGCAGCGACGACGTCAGCAGGCTGCGAGGCCCGCACGGTGCGCCAGGTGTTGTAAGCCATCAGGAACATGCCGCTGAGGAAGATCGCCCCGCCAATCAGCCGCACGATGAAGCCAGGGTGGCTGGCCACCAGGGTTTCGACGAAGGAGTAGGTCAGCGTGCCGTCCTCGTTGATGGCGCGCCACATCAGGCCTTGCGCGATGCCGTTGACCCACATCGAGGCGATGTACAGCACGGTGCCGATGGTCGCGAGCCAGAAGTGCGCGTTGATCAGGCCGATGCTGTGCATCTGCGCTTTGCCGAAGATTTTCGGGATCATGTGGTACAGCGCGCCGATGGAAATCATCGCTACCCAACCGAGCGCGCCGGCGTGGACGTGGCCGATGGTCCAGTCGGTGTAGTGGGAGAGGGCGTTGACCGTTTTGATGGCCATCATCGGACCTTCGAAGGTCGACATGCCGTAGAACGCCAGCGAGACCACGAGGAAGCGCAGGATCGGATCGCTGCGCAACTTATGCCAGGCGCCCGAGAGGGTCATCATGCCGTTGATCATGCCGCCCCAGCTCGGTGCCAGCAGAATCAGCGACATCACCATGCCCAGCGACTGTGCCCAGTCCGGCAGCGCGGTGTAGTGCAAGTGGTGCGGGCCGGCCCAGATGTACAGGGTGATCAGTGCCCAGAAGTGCACGATCGACAGACGATACGAGTACACCGGGCGCTCGGCCTGTTTCGGCACGAAGTAGTACATCATCCCGAGGAAACCGGCGGTGAGGAAAAAGCCTACGGCGTTATGGCCGTACCACCATTGCACCATCGCGTCGGTTGCACCGGCGTACACCGAGTAGGACTTGGTGAAACTCACCGGCAACTCAAGGTTGTTGACGATGTGCAGAATCGCCACGGTGATGATGAACGCGCCGAAGAACCAGTTGCCCACGTAGATGTGTTTGGTTTTGCGCTGCATGATCGTGCCGAAGAACACGATGGCGTAGGCGACCCAGACAATGGTGATCAGAATGTCGATCGGCCATTCCAGCTCGGCGTATTCCTTGGAGCTGGTGTAACCCAGTGGCAGGCTGATGGCCGCCAGCAGGATCACCAGTTGCCAGCCCCAGAAGCAGAACGCGGCGATTTTTGGCGCGAACAATTGGGTCTGGCAGGTGCGTTGCACCGAGTAAAACGAACTGGCGAAGAGTGCGCAGCCGCCGAACGCGAAGATCACCGCGTTAGTGTGCAGCGGGCGCAGGCGGCCAAAACTGGTCCAAGGCAAATTGAAGTTGAGTTCGGGCCAGACCAATTGGGCCGCGAGAAAAACCCCGAGCCCCATGCCGACGATGCCCCACACCACCGTCATAATGGCGAATTGGCGGACCACCTTGTAGTTGTAGGCGGTACTGATAGAAGTGTTCATGGTTCCCCATCCACGGTTCAGCCGAAGTGAGCCCGCGCAAAAGACGCGGCGAATCCTTCGTCTGGAGTTATAGGCAGACTAAAAGCGAGGCAAGCATGGACAAACAGCACAAGGCCAGTATTGACGGGGATCAATGGGCGCAGTGCGTGCGTGATCATGGGTGGCTTTGGGATGCTGCTCATGGGGAAGCTGCGGCGACGTTGATCCTGGCTCACGGTGCTGGTGCGCCGATGGACAGCGACTGGATGAACGACATGGCTGGGCGCCTTGCTGCTCTTGGGATTAACGTGTTGCGCTTTGAGTTTCCGTATATGGCGCAGCGGCGGGTTGACGGTGGTAAACGTCCGCCCAATCCGGCGCCGAAGCTGTTGGAGTGCTGGCGTGAGGTGTTTGCTGTAGTGCGACGTCATGTCACTGGGGTTTTGGCGATTGGCGGGAAGTCGATGGGGGGGCGGATGGCGAGTCTTTTGGCTGACGAATTGGGCGTGGATGCGTTGGTGTGTCTGGGGTATCCGTTTTATGCGGTGGGGAAGCCGGAGAAGCCTCGGGTTGAGCATTTGGCTTCTTTGCAGACGCGGACGTTGATTGTGCAGGGGGAGCGGGATACGCTTGGCAATCGTGAAGCCGTGGAGGCGTATGCGTTATCGCCGAGCATCAAGGTGTTTTGGCTGGTGGCCGCGGATCATGATTTGAAACCGCTCAAGGCTTCAGGTTTTACGCATGAACAGCATTTGGCCAGTGCCGCGCAGAAGGTGGTCGAGTTTCTTAAGGGTTAATCGAGATCCCGAACCGGATAAAGATCGGCTCCCTTTCCCCTCGCCCCCTTGGGGGCGGTCCGACGTTTCGGGAGGGCTGGGGTGAGGGGGATCGATTTCAGCTGCGACATATTTTTTGAGTACATATCCATTGCTGCGGTAACGGCCACCTACGGTTTCGCCCTTACGGCGACTCACTTTTTTACAAGCGCCTAAAAAAGTAAGCAAAAAACGCTTGCTCCTACGTTCGGCCCGCTCGCTGGGGCTCGGGGTTCCTTCGCTGCGGGATCCATCCGGGCGCATCGCCTCCGGTTTGCTGCGCTGCACCTCCTCTCGATGTGTTTGGCTGCGCCAAACGGTCGCTGCGCTCCCACCCCCGGATGAATCCCTCCGCTCAGCCTTCCGATGTCGCCCGTGGATCAAGATCCAAATCAAAAGCAGCAGCCGAGCTTGCGCTCATCCTGTTGAGTGGGGCGGCTGCGCCGCGAATCCATGTAGGAGCTGCCGCAGGCTGCGATATTTTGATTTTGTTTTTGTAGGAGCAGAGCTTGCTCGCGAAGGCGGCCTGATAGCCGACCTGTCTCTTGCTGAACGCACCGGATCCCACTGTAGGAGCCAGCCTGCTGGCGATGGCGACCCATGAGCCGCCGAATCTCTATCAGATGTACTCAATCCGTGTGGAAGCTGGCTTGCCAGCAATAGCGACCTACCAGCCAACCCATCCCTAACCGGTGTAACAAATCCCACTGTGGGAGCGGGCTTGCTCGCGAAAGTGTTCGGACAAACCACATCAAACTACTAGAGCAATCTCCGTCTCTTTCTGTCTTTAAACGTAATCCTGTGAGTGCGTTTACATTACACAAACCGTTACTCCACAAGCCCTACAACGCCTTGCGCCGTTACCTACGCGTACGCCAGAATCCGCCGGCATACACGACCATGACTCGGGCTATATCGTTTCCCTGCCACTGCCCATCAGTGGTCGGGTTTAGTAGCCCGCATGGTTTTAGTAGGTGCATAAGTCCCATTAGGTCTGGCGTATCAGACTGCACTCAATGGTGGCTGTGCTCAGGGCGCTTTCGAGCGCGCCGGTCTTGCTAATTCCTCCGGTCTACTAACCTGCGCACAGCCGCCACCCTTCTTTTAGTAGAGAAAAGTCGCGGCCCTTGTTCAGGAATTAGATATTTATGTTCAAAGCCACGCCAAACCCCCCGGACGTCGAACCAATCCCGTACGACCCAACCCTCGAACCACAAAAGATAAAAGAAGCAACCGACCGCGCCATCAACTTCTATCTCAACCCCGGTTCATTGAAACTCTCAGTCCCTTCCCGCAAGACCAGCAAGATCTTCCTCATCGACCCCGCCGTGGACGAAGAAACATTACTCGTCGAGGCCTGCGAATCGCTAGCAGCCGCCAGTGACATGGCGCGTGAAATCGGCGATGTCGTCGACAACACACAACGCCGAGCCCTGTTGATGCTGCATCAGGTGATCATGCTCAGTGAGCTCATGGTCAATCGAGTCTTGGATGGCCGTCGCTTGCCGCACTAGCGATCCCGCCACGATCCCTTGTAGGAGCTGCCGCAGGCTGCGATCTTTTGATCTGCTTTTTAACAATCAAAAGCCGATCAAAAGACCGCAGCCTGCGGCAGCTCCTACACGGTGTCATTTTTTCGCAGTGCTTCGAGGAGTTTCAGCTTATGTCCGAAACCACAAAACCGCTGGTCACAGATCCGGCTTCACCGTACGAATCGTTCGATTCAAGGAAGCTCCACGCCGCCGCCGAACGCGCCCTCGACCATTACCTCGCACCCGCGCAGATCATGGCCACGCCTTATAGTCCCAGCAGCATGTTCATGGTCAATCCGCAAACCGACACTGAATCCTTATTGGCGAATGCCTGTGAGTCATTGGCCTCGGCCACGGTCATGCTCGGTGACTTCGCCGGGGTGTTGGAAGGCCCCAGCCGCAATACGCTGTTGGGCATTGCACAAGTTTTGATGCTGGGGGAGTTGGCGGTCAATCAGGCACTTGAAAACGTTGTGCCACGCGATTAACTGCCGACAATCGCTGCGCAGGAGTATGACTTCTGCGCAGCGCTGTCCTCTAAACGCATCGCGGGCATTGGTTAAGTGTCTTGCGCGCGGATGTGAAGAGATTACGGATGGAGCAGCGTCAATTCGAAGTGGCCACTGGGTGCCAAACGGTAACCTTCAGATTTAAAGGTGGCAACGAAGTCACCTGTCACCGTTCGTTTTGCTCGATTCAGTCTGATTGTCAGTTCCGCATTATCCGCCTTGACCACCCGGACACCGGAAAACCCGGGAGGCGCCGGAATCCAGTGACTGTGGGACACATGAAACCTGTCGTCGGCGCCCAGTTTGTAGGTGTACTCCATTAGATCCTGATCGAGGTAGGGAACGCTCAAAAGAAAACTGAAGTAGTTCTCTTCCTCGTCCGAGCCGATGCTAGCGGTGAAAACCCAGCTTTCTTCGCCCGTCAGTTCAAATTTACTGTAGTAAGCCGCAGCGGACTCTGCATAGATTGGTTCTGATCCCAAGCTCCAATGGAAGTCTTCAGTGGTTGCCACAATATTTTTTTGCTTCGGAATGAAAACGCTCTGTGCGCTCATAGTGAAATCCTTCTCGTGAACATGGATGAAAGACAGGCTGTTCAGCCTGCCTGTTCATGATGTTCTTCTGGTGCAAGGCGTCTACTGTAAGACCTGACAGCTAGACAAGTTCGCGAAGGTCTGAATCAACTGCTCGCTGTCTGTCATTTTTTGAACACTGGCCATGGCAGCCCTCTCCCTAACCCTCTCCCCGAGGGAGAGGGGACTGAGGTGAAGATGCGAGGTGCGCCGACTTGAGATACCGAGCGGTACTCAAATTCTAAAAGGCGTAGAGATCGGCCTTACTCAATATCGCCGAGTAATGGGCCCCGTTCCGAGGTCTGATCAGCGAATTGGAAATTATCAGTTACTGATCAGTTCTGGTCAGTTGGAACGTTCCCTCTGGCCGTAAGCGGTAGCGCCGAGATTTGAAGGTGGCGAAATAGTCACCAGTGACGGTTCCGCTGGTACGGTCGAGTCGGATCGTGAGTTCCGCTTCATCGGCGTTGATAGAAGTGAAAGCCGTCCCTCCTGACGGCGCTGGAACTGAATGGGAGTGCGAGAAACTCAGCCCTTGACCATCACCGAGTTTGTACGTGCGCTCCGTTAGATCCTCATTGAGGTAGGGAACGCTGAAGATAAAGCTGAAATAGGTTTCCTTTTCAGGCAATCCTGTAACGCCTGCAAAAACCCAGCTTTCCTCTTTGCTAGGGATAAAGTATCTGTAGAAAAAAACATACTTTGCTCGGCGATGATCGGTTCGCCCCCCAGGCTCCAGTTGAATTTATTGGATGCAGGCTGAATGGTTTTCTGATTCGGGATGAAAATAGTTGTTTCACACATGCGTAGATACCTTCCGTGCATTGATGACAATCATGCCGGCGGGCCTACTTTTCATTAATGTCACTCGAGAAACAGTGCGTCTACTGTAAAATCTGACAGGTAGACAGCATCTAAAATTTCTGAGGGTGGTTTGCCAGGGGCGGCATCAGTTTTGGACATGCAATAAAAACCCCCGGACGCATTAGCTATCCGGGGGTTTTTGGGAGGAGCAACAAGATCAAAAAATTTCAGCTTTCGTGAGCTACGAGCGATCGGAGATCTTTTGCTTTTAGCGGTTAAACCGCTCCACCAACGAGTACTGCGTATTCGCCGTCTTCGTCAGCTCTTCACTCAGCAACGCCGAGTTGTGCGCCTGTTCCGACGTCTGATCCGCCAGTTCTGAAATATTGCTGATGTTGCGGCTGATCTCTTCCGCCACCGCACTTTGCTCTTCCGTCGCCGCTGCAATCTGCGTGGTCATGTCGGTGATGTTGGCCACCGCTTCACTGATCCCGACCAATGCCTGATCCGCTTCCAATACCCGCGCCACACCTTCTTCGGCCTGACGATGCCCGGCTTCCATGGTTTGCACAGCGCTGGACGCGGTCTGCTGCAACTTGGCGATCAAGGCGTGAATCTGCCCGGTCGATTCGCTGGTGCGTTGCGCCAGTTGACGCACTTCGTCAGCCACCACGGCAAAACCACGGCCCATCTCACCGGCACGTGCGGCTTCAATCGCGGCGTTGAGCGCCAGCAGGTTGGTCTGATCGGCGATGCCTTTGATCACATCAACCACGCCGCCGATTTCGTCGCTGTCCTTGGCCAGTTGAGTGACGGTCAGGCCGGTTTCGCCGACAACTACCGACAAGCGCTGAATGGCTTCGCGGGTTTCCCCGGCGATGTCACGACCACGACCGGTCAGGCGATTGGCTTCCTGCGTCGCGTCAGCCGTGCGCTGCACGTGGCTGGCGACTTCTTGCGTGGTCGCGGCCATTTGGTTAACGGCGGTGGCGACTTGTTCGGTTTCCACGCGTTGACGTTCCAGACCGCTGGAGCTGTTGTGCGCGAGGACGTCGGACTGTTTGGCCTGATCGGTCAGGTGTTCGGCGGTGTCCTGCAAGCGGGTCAGGCAGGTTTTCAGGCGTGCTTCCTGGCTGAGGATCGACATTTCCAGACGCGCCTGCGCGCCACGGCTGTCGGTGTACATTTGTGCGATCAGCGGGTCGGAGGTGGTCTGTTCGGCCAGACGCAGCAGGCGTTTCAGCCCGCGTTGCTGCCATTGCAGGCCCATCAGGCCCAGCGGCACCGACAGACCGGCGGCGAGGGCGAAGCCCCAGTGCGAATTGAGGGTCGCGCCGATCACGAAGCTCAGTTGGCTGACCAGAATGAACGGCAACGAGTCTTGCAGCACCGGTAGCCATTTATCGCTGGAAGGAATCGCCGACTTGCCTTGGTTGATGCGTTGGTAGAGCGCTTCGGCGCGGCGGATCTGTTCGGCGGTGGGTTTGATCCGCACCGACTCGTAACCGACAACCTGATTGCCGTCGAACACCGGTGTCACGTAGGCGTTAACCCAGTAATGGTCACCGGTCTTGCAGCGATTCTTGACAATGCCCATCCATGGCAAGCCTTGTTTCAGTGTGCCCCACATGTGCGAAAACACCGCGGCCGGGACGTCGGGGTGACGGACCAGGTTGTGCGGCGCACGGATCAGTTCTTCACGCGAAAACCCGCTGATTTCAACGAAAGCGTCGTTGCAGTAGGTGATCACGCCCTTGGCGTCGGTTGTGGAAATCAACCGCTGCTGAGCCGGGAACGTCCGTTCGCGTTGTGTGATGGGCTGGTTATTACGCATGGTTTTTCAATCCGCAAGGCTTTGAAAGGTTGTCGGCGGTCGCGGCGTTTTATTGAAATTATTTTTCAAATTCAAGAATGGCGTCGCAAAACGGCCATTGCTTCAAGCGGCAAGCATCGGATAAGTGAACAACGCAAAGTGCAGAAGATTCAGGCCGAAATGCGTGGCAATCGCCGCGCCCAGTCCGCCGAAACGGTAGGCCAGGCCATAACCGACACCGGCCAGACTCGCGAGCAACACCCACGGCCAACCGGCACCCAGATGCACCAGGCCGAAAATCAGTGAGGCGAGCAGTAGGGCGAGGTTTTCGCCGTAAGGCAGGTTTTTCAAACGACGGCTGAGACCGCCCTGTATATAGCCGCGAAACAGCGCTTCCTCGACCAGCGTCACCAGCAACAGATTGTTCAGCACCCATAGCCAGGCCTGATCGGGCCACTTCGGTGCCCACGCGATCACGCCGAGCAATACCGCGCCGCCGAGGGCGAGGATCACGCTCAAGGTCAGGGCGACGACTGTGGCGTAGACCGTCAGTCGCAACGAGCGCCGCGCGACAATCCATGGGCAGACCAGCAACAGCCAGAAGCCAATCAACGGTTTGTCGAGATTGAGGTACATCGCGAATGGCACGGCGTCATCGGTGAAACGTTGCGGATCGATAACCCGAGCGCTGGAGAAGCCCGGCAACCAATGGAGCGCCAATGCTAACGCCAGCACGATGAACAGACCGTGACCGAGAAACCGCCCGACCGGCACCTGTTGCTGGCGCACGGCAAAACCTGCGAATAGCAGTAGCCCAACCGAGAGCAACGCCAGCCAGCCGAGTTGGCCGTGGCTCAACGCCAAACCGTAGCCGAGGCTGAGAAGGGCCAGATAGAGCCATGGCAAAGCCTTCATCGAAAGTCCCTGTGCACATTTTGTGGAAGGGCTTTCTACACGGGCGAGGGCGTGGGGACAAGTGAAGTGTGGCGGCAAACCGGGACAGATACTCGCCACACACAACATGTAGGAGCTGCCGAAGGCTGCGATCTTTTGATTTTGGCTTTTCAAGATCAAGATCAAAAGATCGCAGCCTTCGGCAGCTCCTACAGGGATTTGTGTAGGGCTAGGGATCAGCGCAAGTTAAGTTTCGCCGCCGCACGTTCAGTAATTTCCGTGCGCAATTTCAACGAAGGCGCAGCGCGTAGGCGGGCCTCATCGACAACAGCGCTCGGCGCCGTCTCCGGGCTGCCAGAATTAAACGGCGGCGCCGGCGCATATTCCAGCTGCAACTGCACCAGTTGCGCGGTATCCGCACCCACCAGTTCCGCCGCCAACACCAAGGCAAAATCAATCCCCGCCGTAATCCCGCCACCGGTAAACAGGTTGCCGTCACGCACCACGCGATCCTTCACCGCAATCGCCCCCAGCGTCGGCAGCAGATCGTGATACGCCCAGTGCGTGGTCGCGCGTTTACCCTTCAACAATCCCGCCGCCCCCAGCACCAGCGACCCGGTGCACACCGACGTGACGTATTTCGCCTGAGCAGCCTGACGCTTGATGAACTCCAGCGTCGCTTCATCCTCCATCAACACGCCGACACCGCCACCACCCGGCACACAAATCACATCCAGATCCGGGCAATCTTCAAATGTCGTGGTCGGTTTCAGCAGCAAACCGGTGCTGGCGGTGACTGGCATCAGATCCTTCCAGATCAGATGCACCTGCACGTCCGGCAGCGAGGCGAGCACGTCATAAGGCCCGGTCAGGTCGAGTTGCTGAACCTGCGGAAACAACAGAAAACCGATCTGCAGCGTCATCGTTCTTGCTCCATGAAAAGGGGTGGACGGCTTCACTGTAGGCGCGTAGGTTCTGGCGCATACGCCAATAACCCCACGAATTACGCCAAATGCCCAAAGCCATTCACGTACTCGCGTTTGCCAACATGCAGATCCTCGACGTCACCGGGCCGCTGCAAGTGTTCGCCTCGGCCAACGACATCGCCCGCCAGCGCGGCTTGCCGATTCCCTATGCACCAACGGTGATCGCCAGTGGCGGCGGGGCGGTGATGTCGTCGGCGGGGCTGGCGGTATTGGCCGAACCGTTGCCGCAAGAGGCGAGCGACACGTTGATCATCGCCGGCGGTTGGGGCATTTATCCTGCGGCCGAAGACGTGCCGCTGGTGGATTGGGTGCGCGAGCATGCGGCGAAATGCCGGCGGGTAGCGTCGGTGTGTACCGGCGCGTTTCTGCTGGCGGCGAGTGGCTGGCTGGATGGTCGCCGCGTGGTTACGCACTGGACTCGTTGTGAACAATTGGCCCAGCAACATCCGAAGCTGCAAGTTGAGGCCAATCCGATCTTCATCAACGACGGCCCCGTTTGGACGTCCGCCGGTGTCACCGCTGGTATCGACCTGGCACTGGCGATGGTCGAAGAAGATCTCGGCAGCGACATCGCGCTGGACGTTGCCCGGCACTTGGTGGTGTTCCTCAAACGCCCGGGCGGGCAATCGCAATTCAGCGTGACCTTGTCGCTGCAAAATCAGGGCAATCGTTTTGATGAGTTGCACGCGTGGATCGCCGAAAACCTCACCTGCGACCTCGGCATCCCGACCCTCGCCGAGCAAGCCGGGATGAGCGAACGCAGCTTCGTCCGCCACTACCGCGCCGACACCGGCCAGACCCCGGCGCGGGCGATCGAATTGATCCGCGTCGAGACAGCGCGGCGATTGCTCAGTGACACCGGTTTGCCGGTCAAACGCATCGCCGCCAATTGCGGGTTTGGCAGTGAAGAGACATTGCGCCGCAGTTTCCTGCGCGCCATCGGCGTGACGCCGCAGGCATATCGCGAGCGGTTTTCGGTCAGTGCTGCAACAGATCCAGTAATGCCTTGAGGGTTTGTTCGGGGGCTTCTTCGGGAATGTTATGCCCGACACCGGACAACACGCGCCGCTCATAAAAACCAGTGAAATGCTCCGCGTCTTCATCCTCTTGTGGTGCAGGGCCGACACCGTCGTCGGCACCGCACAAAGAAATGCTCGGCACGCTAATGGCCGGTTGTCGAGTCAGCAAAACTTCCATCGACTCAAGCGCCGAATCTCCCGCGACATACATAAAGCGATGGCGATAGGAGTGGATCACCACGTCAACGAAATCAGGGTTGTCGAAGGTTGGCGCACTCAGGGGATAACGCTCGCCGCTGCGCGACCAGGTCGGTGACCACAGCTTCCATAGCAATTCACAAAACTCCCGGCGATTTTGCTTCAGGCCCTCAACGCCACGTGGCGTGTGGAAGTAATACTGATACCAGAGCCGATGTTCGGTCTCGGGATCCAGCGGTCGAATCGAGTTCGGGATGTCCTGCAGGTTGTAGCCATCACCGGTCACCAGCCCGCGCACTCGTTCCGGGAATAACGCCGCGACGATGCATGCCGCGCGACCACCCCAGTCATAACCGCAGAGCGTGGCTTGTTCGATGGAGAGTGCATCCATCAAATCCAGCAAATCCTGAGCGAGTGCGGCTTGCTGGCCTGAGCGCAGTGTTTTTGCATCGTTGAAGCGAGTCGGCCCGTAACCGCGCAGGTACGGAACGATGACTCGGTAACCCTGAGCGGCGAGGAGCGGCGCGATCTCGTCGTAAGCGCGAGGGGAATAGGGGAAGCCGTGAAGCAGGATCACGGGCACACCGGTTTCCGGGCCATGCACCTCATAGGCAATGGTCAGGCTGGCGGTTTTGCACAACAGAATCGCTTTTCCACTCATACCGGGCTCCTGTTATCCGAACAGCACCTTCTGCCAATGATCTTCACTGATGATGGCGATCGGCACGCCGCTGTCTCTTAGCTCAACGGCTTTTTTGATCTTCGTACCATAGCTGCTGTGCAGCCACTGTTCATTGCCGATGCTGCCGATCACCAGATAGTGGATTTTCTTGCTGACACCTGCACCAATCAGTCCGCCGCGTTCTACGATCAATGATTCACACGCTTTGCGCGGCCCGTAAGCCATAACACCGGTAAACAGAAAAACGCGATCGGCACAGTCCAGCGGCGGGGCTGGATTATCGAGCGGCAGGTTGTTGGGCATGCTGAAGGTTTGTGCTGCGCCCACTGACAGACCGGCGAGTTGGTGAAGTGTCTCCAGCAATTCCACAGACTCGTCGGCATCCAGCACGCCATCGCTAAGCATGCCTTCAAGACGCCTGTAGAGAATATTTACGACTGGATCTTCCAGGTGCACCAAGTGCGTTTCGATCCAGGTTTTTAGAAACTCGGCTTCCTGCTGGTTAATCTTTCCGTCGGCGGCAAGCCCTGCAGCAACACCTGCAAGCGCATCCGCCGAACGCCTGTCGATCCGCGCTTCGTGAAAGAAACGGCTGTTTTGAAATTCCTGATGTAAATCGACCATCGATGCTTCTCCTTAAGCCTCAGTTTCCGCCACCTGATTGAAATACTTCGTCCGATCCGGCGTAAACGTCACCACCATTTTCGTCCGCGAGCACGTCAGCGCGCGTTCCTCACCCAGGTCAATATCCAGATCCTCCCCACGCAATCCTTGCCACTGTGCGAGGTATTTCAGTGAGCCGAATTTTTCGAGTTTTTTCAGGCTGCGGCTGATGCCTCCTTTCCAGCCGAGTACCGGGAGTTCGTTGGCGAGGCATTTGTCGACGAGGTCGGGGAAGCGGGTGGCGCGTTGGCGGCCGATTTCCCAGCATTTGATCAGGCCTTTGTCGGCGTCTTCCCAGAGTTGGGTGCGGGTCAGGCCGCTGCGCAGCGGCGAGGTGATGGGGCGCTGGACGTGTTGGGTCATTCCGGTTCCTTGAAATTCGGGTTTTGTTGGACAGCTCCGCTGTGCCCGTTGGGTTTGATGGTAGGGGGGGATGTAACGGCTGGCAACAGGGTATTTCAGGGTGTGAGTGCGGGGTGTAGGGGAGGGATGACGCGGCGGATGTTGAGCTCCTGTAGTCCATAGCCATGCGAATTTGTGGCGAGGGGATTTATCCCCGATGGGGTGCGCAGCAGCCCCAAAGTCAGAAAACTCGTTACTTCTGGGGGAATGAGTTGGAAGGTTTTGGGGCTGCTTTGCAGCCCATCGGGGATAAATCCCCTCGCCACAGGGGGTGGTGAAACATCAGTTTTTGCGTTTCAGTCCTACAAGCATGGGGGAACTTCCTACAGCCCCCGTCGAACATCACGGCTGCCATTCACTCTTTTCCCCATTCAACTTGCGATCCAGAAAACTCGCCGCGCTGATCAACGCCAAGTGCGTCAGCGCTTGCGGCGTGTTGCCCAGATGCCGCCCATGGCTGTCGAACTCTTCAGCGTACAGCCCCAGCGGATTGGCGTATCTCAGCAATTGCTCGAACTCCAGGTGCGCCTTTTCCACCTGCCCGGCGCGGGCGAGGCATTCGACGTACCAGAATGAGCACGCGGCGAACGCGCCTTCGGTGCCGGACAGTCCATCAATATTGGCGTCATCGTTGCGATAGCGATAAACCATGCCGTCGCGCACCAGATGTTTTTCAATCGCTTCAAGGGTCGACAACCAGCGCGGATCCTTGGCACTGACGAAACGCACCAGCGGCATCAACAGCATCGAGCCGTCGAGCGCGGTGCCGCCCTTGTATTGGACAAAATGACCGCGCTCTTCGTCCCAGAAGTTGTCCCAGATGTCGGCGTAGATCGCCTGCCGGGTCTGATCCCATTGCGCGAACGGTGCCGGCAGCGAGCGTTTCGAGGCGAGACGAATTGCCCGATCCAGCGCCACCCAGCACATCAATCGTGAATGCAGAAAGTGGTGCTGTTCGCCGCGCATTTCCCAGATGCCGACATCGGTGGTCTGCCAGGTTTCGCAGACCTGATCAACCACTTCGCGCACATGCTTCCAGCCTTCGTGGGAAATCGCGTCACCGTACTTGTTAACTAGATACACCGCGTCCATCAGCTCGCCAAAGATGTCGAGCTGGATCTGGTCGTAAGCGCCATTGCCGATACGCACCGGTTTTGCGCCGCCGTGCCCGGACAGATGATCCAGTTCGGTTTCCGGCAACTCCTGCTGACCGTCGATGGCGTACAAAATGTTGAGTTTCATCGGTTGCCCGTGGCAATCGCTGACCCGTCCGCGCAGCCAGCCCATGTAGGCGTTGGCTTCGCCGACGAAGCCCAGTCGCATGAACGCGTAGACCGTAAACGAAGCATCGCGGATCCACGTGTAGCGGTAGTCCCAATTGCGCTCGCCGCCCGGTGTTTCCGGCAGGCCGAAGGTCGCAGCAGCGAGGATGGCGCCGTGTTTGCGCGAGGTCAGCAGCTTGAGCGCGAGGGCCGAGCGGTTGACTATTTCTCGCCAGCGCCCGCGATAGATCGACTGGCCAAGCCAGTCGCGCCAGAACTTCAGCGTGCGCTCCATGCACAGTTGCGCGGCGCCTTCCTCGAAGCGTGGATCGTCTTCGCCACCGAGCAGGAATGCGGCGGTTTGATCTTGCTTCAAGGTGAATGAAGCGACCGCTGCATTGGCGTCTATCTGCAGCGCTTGATCCGAAGCCAAGCGCAGTGACGGCTGACCTTCGGCGCTGAAAATCACCGCTTGCTCATCCATCCGCGCATGTGTGTCGGCCCGCGCATAATCGTGGCGCACCGCGCAGCGCACGTGAAAAGTCGCCTCGCCGCTGACCACACGAACCCGACGGATAAGCACCGGCAAATCATCCTCGCTGTCGCCCACCGGCAGCAGATCGGTGACTTCCACCACCGCACGTTCGCTCAGCCAGCGGGTTTGCAAAACATTGGTGTCGGGCAGGTAGATCTGTTCGCGACGCGCATCGGGCAAATCCGGCGAGATCTGGAAGATCCCTGCCTCGGGCGTGTCCAGTAAAGAACAGAAAATCGATGGACTGTCGAACTCCGGCCAGCAGAAAAAATCCACGCTGCCGCGATCGTTGACCAGCGCTGCACTGCGCATGTCGCCGATGATGCCGTGGGCGTCGATAGGGCTTTGTCGTTCCAGGTGATGCTCAGCCATTGCCGCGAAACTCCGGATAGAGGCTCATGCCGCCGTCGATAAACAGGGTGGTGCCAACGATGTAATCGGAGGCGTCGGAAGCGAGGAAAACCACCGCGTTGGCGACATCTTCGACATCACCGATACGGCCGTAAGGAATCAGTTTAAGCAGCTCTTGTTCAGCATCGCCGGTCGTTGCCGCCGCATTGATCGGCGTGCGAATCGCCCCCGGCGCGATGCCGTTGATGCGAATGCGTTGATGGCTGACTTCCTGCGCGAGGGTTTGCATCAACTGATCGACGCCACCCTTGGACGCCGCGTAATTGACGTGGCCGGCCCAAGGAATGCGTTGGTGCACCGAACTCATGTGGATGATCTTGCCGGCGGCGCGGGAGACGCCTTCGCGGACGCCCTGACGATTGAAAATCCGCAGCGCGGCGCGGGCGCAAAGGAACTGCCCGGTGAGGTTGACGCCAATCACCGCGTTCCAGTCGTCCAGCGACATATCCACCGCCGGCGCGTCTTTCTGCATCCCGGAGTTGGCGATCAGAATGTCCAGTGAGCCGAAGGCATCGAGGGTCTCGCTGAACAGTCGTTCGACGTCGGCTTCCTTCGAGACATCGGCACCGATGGCCAGCGCCTGACCGCCGTCGGCGATGATCTGCCGGGCCAGTGCTTCAGCGGGCTCTGATTGACGGTTGTAATTGATGACCACCGCAGCACCAGCCGCGGCGAGGGCTTTGGCGGCCGCGTGGCCGATGCCGGAACTGGCGCCGGTGATCAGGGCTACTTGTCCGGTGAGGGAGATGTGCATGCGATGGCGCGCCTTGAGTGAGGGCCTATTTAGCTGACTGGTCTGGGGCGTTGAGAGTTCAGAGGCGAGATCAAAAGATCGCAGCGTGCCGCAGCTCCTACAGGACTTTTGACCTTCCTCACGCCTGAATACGATACCGCGCGCTGTGTTTATGCCATTCCTGGTTGCCCGCAATCCACGTGGTCAAACCTGTCAGGTAACGCCGCACTAAAGGGTCGGCTCCTTTCAGTAGCCGTTGTTCCAGCGCCACGTATTCGCGCATGACCGCATCATGAATATCCGCAGTTTTGTCGATGGCTTCCTGCAGCGAGCAGTCATGTTTGGCCGCCAGCAAGTAGGGCAGTTTGAAATCGCCCGTTTCGTTGAGGTGTTCTTTGTAAGCCGAATACAAGTCGTTGAGCAGCGTGGTGGCGAGGGACGCCAGTGCGCAAACGCGTTGCATCTCTGGCTTGGCGTAGACATTGGCCGGCACCTCATAGCCGCCGATGGGATCGATCAGCACCTGACAAGGCCAAAAACTGTTGACCTGCCGGCTGGCCAGATATTCGGCGATGGTTGGCTTTGTGCCATAGAGACGCCATGGCCCCTCGGCCGCCATGGCGACAAACATGGCGATGATGATTTGTCGCACGCGGGCGACCTGCGAGGGTGTGCAGAAGTGTGCAACCCGCTTCATGTACGCGAGCAATCCTCTCAACACGGGATCGTTCCTTTGCTGTTGCAGGAGTTCTTTTTTGTAGGGGGGAGGCAAGTAGACCGGGTCTATTCCGGTGACGGCAAATGACAACTTCTCGGCGACTTTTTCGGGGCAGCCACCCAACGATTGATCGTCGCAATAATGATCGTCCACCGCGAACAACGCCGCGAAACATTGCGCTGCCAGTAGCAATCTGTCGGGATCATCGGTGTCTGCATGACACAACATTGCGTAGCGCCCAAAGTCGCTCGCGCAAATTTTTTCCTGTTTGCCGGCAAAGATACCTATGCGCTTTATCCATGCCATCAGACGCTTGTTGACGTCCCGGCCCAGCGCTTCATCAATGCGTGTCGGGGGCGGGCAAACAAGTGTGCGGACAACAAAGGGCGGTACGGCGGCGCGCGATAGAGCTGTGTTCGTGGACTGATTCATGGCGAACTCCTTCGGCGGTGGAAGCGATCAGTCGTTGTCATTGAGCAGCGTTTATAAAAGCGCTTTTTGCCCGAGAAGCGCACCTGTCAGACCTGACAGGTGCGCACGGTTTTGCGACGAATGATCGAGGTGCCAACGGCGCTCGGGATGAGCTGCGAAGCCTTCACATTCCACCAACAATTCCCTGCTTCCACGCCACCCGACCCTATGGCAACTTGGCGGCCCTTGATGAGGCTGTAACCGATGGCAAACCCCTACCGCGAATTGTTCAACGCCCCCGGCGCACGAAATTTTGTCCTGGCCGGGATGATCGCGCGCATGCCGATTTCCATGACGGGTATCGGCGTGATCACCATGCTTTCGCAGTTGAAGGGTGGTTATGCGCTGGCCGGTGGCGTGGCGGCGACGTTTGCCTTGGCCACGGCGTTTTGCGCGCCGCAGGTGTCGCGGCTGGTCGACCGTTTTGGTCAGCGGCGGATTCTGCCGGTGTCGGCGTTGATTGGCGGCGGGGCGCTGTTGATGCTGTTGCTGTGCACCCGCTTGCAGGCGCCGGTCTGGACGCTGTTTGTATTTGCCGCGCTGGCCGGTTGCATGCCGAGCATGTCGGCGATGGTGCGGGCGCGCTGGACCGAAATCTATCGCGGTCAGCCGCAATTGCAGACCGCGTACGCGCTGGAATCGGTGCTGGATGAGGTGTGTTTTATCGTCGGCCCGCCGCTTTCAGTTGGTCTGTGCGTCGCGGTCTTCCCCGAGGCCGGGCCGTTGGCGGCGTTGTTGGCGCTGGCGATTGGTGTGACCGCATTCGTGGCTCAGCGCAGCACTGAACCGGCGGTGCATCCGCGTGAGTCGCAGCATCAGGGTTCGATCATTCGTTCGACGGACATTCAATTGTTGCTGGCGCTGATGATCGCCATGGGCATCATCGTCGGCGTGGTCGATGTGGTCAGCGTCGCGTTTGCCCAGCAGCAGGGGCAGCCGGCGGCGGCGAGCATTGTCTTGTCGGTTTACGCGATTGGCTCGTGCATGGCCGGCATCGCGTTTGGTGCGATGCGCTCGAAACTGCCGCTGCCACGCTTGTTTTTGTACGGCGGCGTGGCGACGGCGGTGACGACGTTGCCGCTGTTGTTGGCGAGCAATATCGTCGGGCTGGCCATGGCGGTGTTTGTCGCTGGTTTGTTCTTCGCGCCGACATTGATTGTGGCGATGGCTTTGGTTGAACGCATCGTGCCGCCGGCCAAGTTGACCGAAGGCCTGACGTGGCTGGTGACGGGGTTGAGTATCGGCGTGGCGATTGGTGCGGCGGGTTCTGGCGCACTGGTGGATGCCTTTGGCGCGCGCAGCGGGTTCTGGCTGGCGATTGCGGCGGGCGCGGTGGTGCTTGGCTCAGCCGTGCAAAGTTATCGCCACCTTAAATAACCCCGCGATCTCTGGATGGTTGGGGGAGCCTTTGTGGCGAGGGGATTTATCCCCGTTGGGCTGCGCAGCAGCCCCGAAGTCAGAGGGCTCGGTACTTCTGGAAAAATGAGTTGCATGGATTAGGGGCTGCTTCGCAGCCCAACGGGGATAAATCCCCTCGCCACAAGTACGGTGTAAGAGGCGTGGATTGTTGGGTTACCACCCCCGACCCGAATTCACCCAGAAATTCACCGACAACGACGTCGACACCGATTCCACCTGATGGAACCAGCCCTCCGGCAAGAACAGCAAATCACCAGCCTCCAGCGTCACCCGCAAAAACTTCACGTCGCGCGCCTTGGGGAAGCGCTGATAGTCCGGCGCATCCGGGTTGAAATCGCAGCCATCCAGTCCACCCTCCGGTGCTGTCGACCACGTGCCCAGGGCTTCACGGTGATGCGGCGCGGCGAGGGTGAAGGTCTTCTGCCCCCACACCTGCGCGAACAAATTATCGGTATCGTCGCGGTGTAGCGGCGTCAGTGTGCCCTTGGGCCCGATCCAGATTCGCGGCGGAATAAACAGCGACGTATCGAAGTAGGCCGGGTACTTGATCTGCTGCATCAACGCCGCCGGCAAGATGTTGTTGCCCATGTAGGCGGGCGGCTCACCGTCCGCACCTTTGACCGCCGGACTGTCCAGCGAAGCGATGAAATCGGCCATCGACGTCGAACGAAAATCCCGTTTGGTGGAGAAGGTTTTCTTCACGTAATCGCCATGGCGGGTGATGCCTTGCAGCTCGGCGAAATGCACCAGCGATTCTTCGCGGCTGAGTTTGAACAGCGGCCAGTCGTGCAATGCGTTGCTGATCACCACGGGAATGCCGTGGGGCAAATAACGGCTTTTGAACTCAGTCACCGATAGCTCCTCGCGGGCACGCCGTTCGACGTTGACCTGGGGCGGCAGGCTGGCGGTGAGCTTTTCGCTGAAGCGCGGCGGTGTCGGATAGCGCTTGTTCATGTCGACTTTTTCAGCGACCGCACCGCCACCGTTTCGAGCATGGTCGATGATCTGCGGCAGCATCGTCGCCAGCCCCATGTTGCCGCCAATCTTCAAGCGACCGCTGGCGAACAGTTCCTCGACGTTGGCCATGCCGGCCATGATCCCGAGGAAATCCTTTTCAGCGACTTCGATGGTCACGTCCGGGCTCGGATGGCGGCCGACCTCGGTGCGGCTGCTGGCCTTAACCTCAGACCAATAAGCCAGCTGCGGGCTAAAAACGAATTGGAAAACACCTTCAATGCCGACGGCGCCGGCATTGGCGAACAGTTTGCTCAGGATGCTCTGCAGATCCACGGTGAACCCTCGTTATTGGTTTTATCTGAACGGTTAACGAGCACCTGTGTGGGCGATTTAGCCGGCGTCGACTAATTTGCCCGGACAGTGAACCGTTTCTCTCTACAGACGAATTTTTTGAGGGAAGTGTGGTGACCCAGCTGACTTTGCTGTGCCTGCCGTATTCCGGTGCCAGTGCGATGGTCTATAGCCGCTGGCGGCCGAAGTTGCCGCAATGGCTGCAGCTCAAACCGGTGGAGCTGCCGGGGCGTGGTGCGCGCTTTGACGAGCCGCTGCAGACCGACATGCGCGCCTTGGCCATGCAATTGGCCAGGGAGTTACAGCCAACATTGAAGACGCCTTATGCGTTGTTCGGTCATAGCCTCGGTGCGTTGCTGGCCTGCGAAATGGCCCATGCGCTGCGTGCCCTGGGTTGCCCTGAGCCGGTGGCGTTGTTCGCGTCCGGCACGGCGGCGCCGACCCAGCGCGCCGACTACGATCGCGGATTTGCCATCGCCAAGACCGACGCCGAACTGATCGAGCAACTGCGCACGCTCAATGGCACCAGCGAAGAAGTGCTGGCCAATGACGAGTTGATGAGCCTGACCCTGCCGATCCTGCGCGCCGATTTTCTGCTGTGCGGCAAATTCGAGCCGCAGCAGCGACCACTGCTCAACTGCCCGGTGCACGTGCTCGGCGGCAAGGCTGACCGCGCCACCACCGAGCAATTGATCGGCTGGAGCAAGGAAACCTCGGGCAGTTTCTCCGTAGACATGCTCGCCGGCGGGCACTTTTTCATCCATGAGCACGAAGCCAAAGTGCTCAAGGTGATCAAAGACCAGCTCGACATACACCATCGCCGCCACGCCATGGCCGCCACCGCCTGACCCCATTCCTGTAGGAGCTGCGGCACGCTGCGATCTTTTGATTTTAAAGATCAAGATCAAAAGATCGCAGCGTGCCGCAGCTCCTACAGGAGCGGTTTGAAATCCCGCTGTACCTCCCGCCTGATAGTTGTTCTCAATCGCTAATTTTTCCGGTCTGCATTCGTTTTATAGGGACGACGTGCCTTTGTGCTGCCTGCCTACTGATCCGGATGCCAAGAAATGAATGCAGAAGACTCCCTGAAACTCGCTCGCCGGTTTATCGGGTTGCCCCTGGAAAAGCGCCAGATGTTCCTCGCTGCCTTGCAGGGGGAAGGGGTGGATTTTTCGCGGTTTCCGATTCCGGCCGGGGTCGAGGCCGAGGATCGGCAGGCGCTGTCTTATGCCCAACAACGTATGTGGTTTCTCTGGCATCTGGATCCGCAGAGCGGCGCGTACAACCTGCCGGCGGCGGTGCGCCTGAGCGGGCGGCTGAATCAGCCGGCGCTGGAGCAAGCGTTCGCCAGCCTGATCGAGCGCCATGAAACCTTGCGCACGGTGTTCCAGCAGCAGCCCGACGACAGCCTGCTGCAAGTGCCGCTGCAACGACCGCTGGAGATCCAGCGCGTCGACCTCAGCGATTTACCCGCTGCCGAACGCGAATGGCGCGTAGCAGCAGCAGCCGAAGAGCAATCGCTGCTGCCGTTCGATCTGGCCAACGGCCCACTGCTGCGCGTGCGTCTGTTGCATCTGGCCGAGCAGGAACACGTGCTGCTGCTGACCCTGCACCACATCGTTTCCGACGGCTGGTCGATGAACGTGTTGATCGACGAATTCTGCCGCTTCTATGACGCTCACGATCAGGGGCACGTGGCCGAGCTGGCGCCGATGCCGGTGCAGTACAGCGATTACGCGCTGTGGCAGCGGCGTTGGCTGGAGGCGGGTGAGCAGCAGCGTCAACTCGATTACTGGCTGGCGCAAATGGGTGACGAGCATCCGGTGCTGGAACTGCCGCTCGACCGTCCGCGCCCGGTTCTGCCGAGCAATCGCGGCCGTCGCCATGAGCACGTAGTGGAGGCGGCGCTGGTCGAGCAATTGCGCGGCGTCGCCCGGCAGCATGGCGTCACGCTGTTCATGCTGTTGCTCGGCACCTTCAATATTCTGCTGCACCGTTACACCGGGCAGACCGACCTGCGCGTCGGTGTGCCCATCGCCAATCGTAATCGCCGCGAGATTGAAGGCCTGATCGGATTCTTCGTCAACACTCAGGTTCTGCGCGTGCAACTGGATGGCCAGACACCATTCGCGGATCTGCTCAGCGCGCTTAAGGAAACCGCGCTCGGTGCTCAGGCGCATCAGGATCTGCCGTTCGAACGGCTGGTCGAGGCGCTGAAACTGGAGCGCAGCCTGAGTTACAACCCGCTGTTCCAGGTGATGTACAACCACCAGCCGGAAGTCGCTGACGTCACCACCCTCAAGGTCGGCAGCGGTCTGGAACTCGGCGTGATCGAATGGGAAAGTCGCAGCACCCAGTTCGACCTGAGCCTGGACACCTACGAAAAGGGCGGCCAGTTGCACGCTGCGTTCACCTACGCCAGCGACCTGTTCGACGGCGCAACCATCGAACGCATGGCGCGGCACTGGACACATCTGCTGCACAGCATCGTCAGCGATCCACAGCAACGGGTCGGCGAGATCGGTTTGCTGCAAGCGCAGGAGCTTGAGCAACTGACTCAGGACTGGGGGCGTCACGACACGACCTGGCCGAGCGAGCGCCCGGTGCATGAGCTGTTCGAAGCGCAGGCCGCGCAAACACCTGATGCCATCGCGCTGATTTTCGACGGTCAGCAACTCACTTATGCACAGCTCAACGCCCGCGCCAATCGTCTGTCTCGCACATTGCTGGTGCAGGGCGTCGGCCCGGAAGTGCTGGTCGGCGTTGCGGTTGATCGCGGGCTGGAGCTGATCGTTGCCATTATCGCCGTGCTCAAGGCTGGCGGCGCGTATGTGCCGCTGGATCCGCAATACCCGCGCGACCGCTTGCTGTGCATGATCGAAGACAGCGGCAGTCGTTTGCTGCTGACGCAAAGCCATTTACTCGAACGTCTGCCGGTGCCGCACAACGTGCGCAGCCTGTGCCTCGATCAAGCCGAAGCGTGGGAATTTACCGACGACAGCAATCCGCAACGCGCGGTGTGGGCTGATAACCTCGCCTATGTGATGTTCACGTCGGGCTCCACCGGCCGCCCTAAAGGCGTCGGCATCAGCCACGGTGCGCTGAGCAAACACGCCTTCGCTTCGCAGCATTACTACGCCTTGAGCGCCGCCGATTGCGCGCTGCAATTTGCCACGTTCAACTTCGATGCCTTCGGCGAGCAACTGTTTGGCCCGCTGACCTGCGGCGCCTCGGTGGTGCTGCGCGGCAACGAAGTCTGGGACAGCGAAACCCTGTACCGAAATATCGTCGCGCACGGCATCACGGTCATGGACTTGACCACTGCCTACTGGAACATGATTGCCAAGGAATTCGCCGCCGCCGGCCCGCGTGATTACGCCGCGCTGCGTCAGGTTCACAGCGGTGGTGAAGCAATGCCGCCGGAAGGTGTGCAGGCCTGGCGCCTGGCAGGGCTGGAGCACGTCAAGTTGCTCAACACCTACGGCCCGACTGAGGCCACCGTCACCGCAACCACGCTGGATTGCAGCGATTACGTGTTCGGTCGTCAGCCGTTGCCACTGACCATGCCGATAGGTCAGCCATTGCCGGGACGTCATGCCTATCTGCTGGATGCTGACGCTCAGCCGACGCCGATTGGCGTGGTTGGTGAACTGCTGATTGGCGGTGAGTTGCTGGCGCGGGGTTACTTCCAGCGCGCGGATCTGACCGCTGAACGTTTTGTCCCAGATCCATTTTCCACCACGGGTGCGCGTCTTTACCGCACCGGCGACCTTGCGCGTTTCAACGCCAATGGCCAGATCGAATACGTTGGCCGCGTTGACCATCAAGTAAAAATCCGTGGCTTCCGTATCGAACTGGGCGAAGTCGAAGCACGTCTGCTAGAACTCGATGCCGTCAAAGAAGCCGTGGTGCTGGCGGTGCAGGGCGGCAGCAGCCTGCAACTGGTGGCGTACGTGGTGCCGAAAGACACCGCTGTGGTTGCCGCTTCAACCGAAGCCCAAGGTGCCGCGCGCGAAGCGATCAAAGCGCAACTCAAGGACAGCCTGCCGGATTACATGGTGCCGACGCAGCTGTTGTTCCTCGGTGCATTGCCGCTGAGTCCGAACGGCAAACTCGATCGCAAAGCACTGCCGGCGCCGGACGCCAGCCAGATGCAGCAAGCGTTTGTCGCGCCGCGCAGTGCGCTGGAACAGAAAATCGCAGCCATCTGGCAGGACGTGCTCAAGCTCGAACAGGTCGGTCTGACCGACAACTTTTTCGAGTTGGGCGGTGACTCGATCATCTCGATTCAAGTGGTCAGCCGTTCGCGTCAGGCCGGGATTCATTTCAGCCCGCGCGACCTGTTCCAGCACCAGACCGTGCAAGGTCTGGCCAGCGTCGCCCAGCAAGGCAACGTCGCTGTAAGTATCGATCAGGGCCCGCTCAGCGGTGAGTTGCCGCTGCTACCGATCCAGCAGACGTTCTTCGCCGACGACATTCCTCAGCGTCACCACTGGAACCAGGCAGTGCTGCTGCGCAGTCATCAACTTCTGAATGCCGAGGCGCTGTTGCAAGCGCTGAATGCCTTACTGGTGCAGCACGATGCTTTGCGGTCGCGCTTCGTCGAAAGCGCTGAGGGTTGGCGTGCAGAAGTGGCGCCGGTCGCGACGGATCCTGAGCTGTTGTGGACGGCTGACCGTCTCGACGCTGATGATCTGCAAGCGCTATACGCCAAGGCCCAGCAAAGCCTGAACCTGCAAAACGGCCCACTGTTGCGCGCGGTACTGGCGACCGTCGCCGATGGCAGTCAGCGTCTATTGCTGGCCGTGCATCACTTGGCGGTAGACGGTGTTTCGTGGCGGATTCTGCTCGAAGATTTGCAACAGGCTTATCAGCAAGCAGTGCAAGGCACGAGCATCAAACTGCCGGCCAAGACCAGTTCGTACAAAGCCTGGGGCGAACATCTGCAAGCCCATGCCGCGACTGACGCGGTGCAGGGCGAGTTGCGTTTCTGGCAGCAACAACTCGACGGCGCGGCGCTGGATCTGCCGTGCGATAACCCGCAGGGCAGCTTGCAAAGTCGCCACGCTCAGGTGCTGCACAGTCGCCTCGACAAAACTTTCACCCAGCAACTGCTGCAACAGGCGCCGGCGGCTTATCGCACGCAGGTCAACGACTTGTTGCTGACGGCGCTGGCGCGGGTGATCTGCCGCTGGAGCGGGCACGCCGACACGCTGATTCAACTGGAAGGTCACGGTCGCGAAGACCTGTTCGACGACGTCGACTTGACCCGCACTGTCGGCTGGTTCACCAGCCTGTTCCCGGTGCGCCTGACCCCGGCGGATTCGCTGGCGGACGCGATCAAGCAGATCAAAGAACAGCTGCGCGCGATCCCCCACAAAGGCATCGGTTTTGGCGTGCTGCGTTACCTCGGCGACGACGCGGCGCAAGCCTCGCTCAAAGCGCTGCCGCTGCCGCGCATTACCTTTAACTACCTCGGCCAGTTCGACGGCAGTTTCGATGCCGAAGAGGGCGCACTGTTCAGTCCGGCCGGTGAGCGCGCCGGGCTGGAGCAAAGTCTCGATGCGCCGCTGGACAACTGGCTGGGCGTCGAAGGCCAGGTGTACGACGGTGAACTCGACCTGCGCTGGACGTTCAGCCGCGAGCAGTTCAACGAGGCGACCATCGCCCGTCTGGCCGACGAATACACTGCTGAACTGCAAGCGCTGATCAGCCATTGCTGCCTGCCGGAAAGCATGGGCATCACGCCGTCGGACTTCCCGCTGGCGCACATCGCTCAGGCACAACTGGATGCGATCGCAGTGCCAGCCGCCGGCATCGAAGACATTTATCCGCTGTCGCCGATGCAGCAGGGCATGCTGTTCCACACCTTGTACGAACAGGGCACCGGCACTTATATCAACCAGCTCTGCGTCGATGTCGACGGCCTCGACCCCGAGCGTTTTCGTGCGGCGTGGCAAGCGACCATGGACGCCCACGACATCCTGCGCAGCGGCTTTATCTGGCAGGGTGAATTGCAGGAACAACTGCAGATCATCCATCGTCGTCTCGAGTTGCCGTACGCCTTGCTCGACTGGCGCGCGCGCCCTGACATCGCTCAGGCACTGAAGGATTTCACGGCTGCCGATCTGGCGCAGGGCTTCGATTTGACCGCGGCCGGCCTGATGCGCGTAACGCTGATTCAAATCGCCGATCAGCGTCATCACCTGATCTTCACCAACCACCACATCCTCATGGACGGCTGGAGCAGCGCGCAGATGCTCGGCGAAGTGCTGCAGCGTTATGCCGGCCAGCAACCGCCGCGTCCGCTGAGCCGTTACGCCGATTACATCCAGTGGCTGCAACGTCAGGACGGCGCCGTCAGCGAAGCGTTCTGGCTGGCACAACTGGCCGACTTCCATGAGCCAACCGTGCTGGCGCAAGCCGCGGCGGGTGGCGGTGAGGTGCGTGCCGAGCGCGGGCATGCGCTCAAGCATTACGCGCTCGATGCAGCGCGTACGCAACGCCTGAACGAGTTTGCCCGGCAGCAGAAAGTCACCGCCAACACCTTGGTGCAAGCCGCGTGGCTGCTGTTGTTGCAGCGTTACACCGGCAGCGCTTGCGTGGCGTTTGGCACCACCGTCGCCGGGCGTCCGGCGGAACTGGTTGGCATCGAGCAGCAAGTCGGTTTGTTCATCAACACCTTGCCGGTGATCGCCGGTTCGCGTCCGGATCAAAGCGTAGCCGCATGGCTGGCGGCGGTGCAGGCGCAGAACCTCAGCCTGCGCGAGTTCGAACACACGCCGCTGGCGAACATTCAGCGTTGGGCCGGGCAGGGCGGCGAGTCGTTGTTCGACACGCTGCTGGTGTTCGAAAACTTCCCGATTTCCGAAGCGCTGCAACACGGCACCGCGCAAGGCGTGGTGTTCGGCGAAGTGGCCAACCAGGATCAGACGCACTACCCGCTGACGTTGGGCGTGACACTGGGCGAAACCCTCGCGCTGCACATGAGTTTTGATCAGACGCATTTCAGTGTCGCGACTGTCGAGCGTCTCAGCGCGCAACTGCTGCATCTGCTGGAGCAATTCGCTGAATCCGCCGAACGCCGCCTCGGTGAAATTGCCTTGGCAAGCGCTGACGAACATGCGCGGCAGATCCTCGAAAACCAGCCGCAGGCGTACCCGGTCGAACTCGCTGTGCATCATCGTTACGCGCGCTTGGCGGCGCAACAGCCGGATCGCACCGCAGTGATTTTCGACGGCCAACACTTCAGCTACGGCGACATCGATGCCCGCGCCAACCGTCTCGCTCATGAGCTGGTGGCACGTGGCGTTGGCGCCGAAGTGCGCGTCGGTGTCGCGCTGCCGCGCAGCGAAGGTTTGATTGTCGCGCTGCTGGCGGTGCTCAAGGCCGGCGGCGCTTACGTGCCGCTGGACACCAGTTACCCGCGCGAGCGGCTGGCGTATCTGATGGAGGATTCCGGTCTGGCGCTGCTGCTGACCGATTCGCGGGTGACGGCGCAATTGCCGATCGCTGACACCCTGACCGTGCTGGAACTCGATCACCTCGACCTCAGCGCGCACCCGGCGCAGGCCCCGATCGTGGCGCTGGATCCGCACAACCTTGCGTATGTGATTTACACCTCGGGTTCCACCGGCAACCCGAAAGGCGTCAGCGTCAGCCACGGCCCGCTGGCCATGCACTGTCTGGCAATCGGTGAGCGCTATGAAATGCGCGACAGCGATTGCGAATTCCATTTCATGTCGTTCGCCTTCGACGGCGCCCACGAGCGCTGGCTGACCAGCCTGACCCACGGCGGCTCGCTGCTGATTCGCGACGACAGCTTGTGGACGCCGGAGCAGACCTACAACGCGATGATTGAACACGGGGTGACCGTGGTCGCGTTCCCGCCGGTGTACCTACAACAACTGGCCGAACACGCCGAGCGCGTCGGCAATCCGCCCAAGGTGCGTATCTACTGCTTCGGTGGCGATGCGGTACCGAACGCCAGTTTTGAACGGGTCAAGCGTGCGCTGAATCCCGAGTACATCATCAACGGCTACGGCCCGACCGAAACCGTGGTCACGCCGCTGATCTGGAAGGCCGGTCGCGACGAGCCGTGTGGCGCCGCGTACGCGCCAATCGGCAGCCGCATCGGTGATCGCAGCGCCTATGTGTTGGACGCTGATCTGAACCTGCTGCCGCAAGGCATGGCCGGTGAGTTGTATCTGGGCGGCAGTGGTGTGGCGCGGGGTTATCTGAACCGCCCGGCGATGACCGCCGAGCGTTTTGTCGCTGACCCGTTCAGCCGTAGCGGCGGCGTGCTGTATCGCACCGGCGACTTGGTGCGCCAGCGCGCTGACGGCACGTTCGACTACCTGGAACGTATCGACAATCAGGTGAAAATCCGTGGCTTCCGCATCGAACTCGGCGAGATCGAAGCCAGTCTGCAAGCCCTTGATGGCGTGCGCGAAGCGGTGGTCGTGGCGCAGGAAAGCGCCGGCAGCAAACGCCTGGTCGCGTACGTGGTCAGCGACTCGCCGCGCGAAGATTTCGCCGAGCAACTGCGTGAACAACTCAAGGCCACGCTGCCGGCGCACATGGTACCAGCCTACGTTTTGCGTCTGGAGCGCATGCCGCTGACCCCGAATGGCAAGCTCGATCGCAAGAACCTGCCGAAGCCGGATGTCAGCCAATTGCAGCAAGTCTATGTCGCGCCGCAAAGCGCGCTGGAGCAGCAACTGGCGACCATCTGGCAGGACGTGTTGAAGCTGCAACGCGTCGGCCTCAGCGATAACTTCTTCGAGCTGGGCGGCGATTCGATCATCTCGATTCAAGTGGTCAGCCGTGCGCGTCAGGCCGGTTTGCGCTTCACCCCGAAAGATCTGTTCCAACACCAGACCGTTCAGGCGCTGGCCGCCGTGGTGCAAACCGGCGAGCCGCTGCAACTGATCGATCAACAACCGGTGACCGGTGCAACGGCGCTGCTGCCGATTCATCAATGGTTCTTCGCCCAGCCGATTCCGGATCGTCATCACTGGAACCAGTCGGTGATGCTCAAACCGAACCAGGCACTCGACGCGCAAGTGCTCGAACAAGCACTGGACGCACTGGTAGCGCATCACGACAGTCTGCGTCTGGACTTTGCCGAACAGGCGCAAGGCTGGTCGGCGCAGTACCGCGATGTCGCGACGCAAGCGGGCGAAACCGTGCTGTGGCAAGTCGAGGTCGCCGATCTGGCGGCGCTTGAGGTGCTGGGCAATCAGGCTCAGCGCAGCCTGCAATTGAGTGACGGTTCGCTGATCCGCGCGGTGCTGGCAAACCTCGCCGATGGCACTCAACGCTTGTTATTGGTGGTTCACCACTTGGTGGTCGACGGCGTGTCGTGGCGGATTCTGTTCGAAGATCTGCAGAGCGCTTATCGGCAGATTCTGGCGGGTGCGACTGTGCAACTGCCGGCCAAAACCAGTGCCGTCAAAGCCTGGGCCGAGGCGCTGCAAGACTACGCCGCGAGCGCGCCGCTGCAGGCCGAGCTGGGTTTCTGGCAACAACAACTGCAAGGCGCCTCGACTGAGTTGCCTTGCGACAACCCGCACGCCGGTCAGCAACACAATCAGGCGCGATCGATCCGCACGCAACTGAACAAAACCCTGACCCGTCAGCTGTTGCAGGAAGCCCCGGCGGCCTACCGCACGCAAGTCAACGACCTGCTGCTGACCGCGCTGGCGCGGGTGATGGTGCGCTGGACGGGTGACGACAGTGTGCTGGTGCAACTGGAAGGGCATGGCCGCGAAGACCTGTTCGACAACGTTGACCTGACCCGCACCGTTGGCTGGTTCACCAGCGTGTTCCCGGCGCGATTGGCGCCGGTCGCCGACCTTGGCGCTTCGCTGAAGCAGATCAAGGAGCAACTGCGCGCGATCCCCAACAAAGGCATCGGTTTCGGTGCCCTCGCGCACCTTGGCGACGCCGTTGCACAGCAAGCGCTGCAAGCCTTGCCGAAACCGCGCCTGACCTTCAACTACCTCGGCCAGTTCGACGGCAGCTTCGATGCCGGCGACGACGCCTTGTTCGTGCCGACCAGCGAGTCCGGCGGCGAAGAAGTCAACATGACCGGCCCGCTGGGCAGCCCGTTGGCGCTGGATGGCAAGGTGTTCGGCGGCGAACTCGACCTGAGCTGGACGTTCAGCAGCGAGATGTTCCACCCGGCGACGATCCAGCGTCTGGCCGACGATTACCTGCAAGAACTCACCGCACTGATCGCGCATTGCTGCGACAGCGCCAATCGTGGCGTGACCCCTTCGGACTTCCCGCTGGCGACGCTGACGCAGGCGCAACTCGACGTGCTGGTGCAACAGCCGCAGTCCGTCGATGACATCTACCCGCTGTCGCCGATGCAGCAGGGCATGCTGTTCCACACCCTGCTCGAACAGGGCGGTGGCGACTACATCAACCAGATGCGTCTGGACGTCGACGGCGTTGATCCGCAGCGCTTCCGCGCAGCGTGGCAAGCGGTGGTCGATGCCCATGACATTCTGCGCACCGGGTTCTTCTGGCAGGGCGATCTGGATCAACCCGTTCAAGTTGTGCAGCGTCATCTCGACGTGCCATTCCGCGTGCTCGACTGGAGCGCGCAGGCTGATCTGGACGCGACGCTGCAAACCCTCGCCGATGACGAGCGCGCGCAAGGTCTGGATCTGAGCGCGGCACCGTTGCTGCGTCTGATCTTGGTGCGCATTGCTGCCGATCGTCATCACTTGATTTACACCAACCATCACATCCTGATGGACGGCTGGAGCAGCGCGCAGTTGCTCGGCGAAGTGTTGCAGCATTACAGCGGTGAAGCGGTGGCGCGGCCGAGTGGGCGTTATCGCGATTACATTGGCTGGTTGCAAAAACAGGACGCCGGTGCCGCGCAAGCCTTCTGGCTCCAGCAATTGCGTGAACTGGATGAGCCGGTGCGTCTGGCGCAGGTGTTTGCGGCGCCGACGCAAAACGTCGAGCCTCACGCTTATGCGCAGCATCGGGTGCAGCTGGATTCGGAACAGACTCAGCGTTTGAGCGACTTTGCCCGCGATGCGAAAGTGACGGTCAACACGCTGGTGCAAGCGGCCTGGCTGCTGCTGTTGCAACGTTACAGCGGCAAATCCTGCGTGGCGTTCGGCGCGACGGTGTCGGGGCGTCCGGCGGATCTGCTTGGTGTAGAACAGCAGATCGGGCTGTTCATCAACACCTTGCCGGTCATCGCCAGCCCGCGTCCGGAGCAGCGCCTCGGCGACTGGTTGCACGGCGTACAGGCGCAGAACCTTGCATTGCGTGAGTTCGAACACACCGCGTTGTTCGACATTCAGCGCTGGGCGGGATTGGGCGGTGAGGCGCTGTTCGACACTATTCTGGTGTTCGAGAACTACCCGATTTCCGAGGCGCTGGAACAGAGCTCGCTGCAAGGCCTGCGTTTCGGTGCCGTGGATAATCTGGAACAAACCAACTATCCGCTGACGCTGTCGGTCAGCCTCGCTGCCGAGCTGGCGGTGCAATTCAGCTATCAATGCGCACAGTTTACGGCCGCTTCGGTCGAGCAAATGGGCCTGCACCTGCAACGCTTGATGCTGCAAATGATCGACGGCAGCGAACGTGCACTGGGTGAATTGAACCTGCTCGACGCCGCCGAAACCGATCAGCAACTGTTGGCGTGGAATGCCAGCGCAGCGCCTTGGCCCGAGTCGCGCTGCATCCACCGATTGATCGAAACGCGCGCCAGCCAGACGCCTGACGCGACAGCGCTGGTGTTCGGTGAGCAATGTCTGACTTACGCCGAGCTGAATGCGCAGGCCAACCGTCTGGCCCATCGCCTGATTGCCCAAGGGGTTGGCCCGGATCGTCTGGTCGGCATCGCTTTGGAGCGCGGCGTGGAGATGATCGTCGGCTTGCTGGCGATCCTCAAGGCCGGTGGCGCTTACGTGCCGCTGGATCCGCAGTACCCGAGCGATCGTTTGGCGCACATGATCGAAGACAGCGGTTTGCAGTTGTTGCTGACTCAGGCGTCGTTGCTGCAAGTGCTGCCAATTCCGGCCGGTGTGCAGACGCTGGTGCCGGGCTCCCTCGAAGAGCCGATCAGCGCTGCACAGGCGGCCAATCCGCAGGTGGCGGTCGACGGCGATAACCTCAGCTATGCGATCTACACATCGGGGTCGACCGGCAAGCCGAAAGGCGTGATGGTGCGCCACGCGGCACTGGTCAATTTTGTCGCGAGCATGGCCCGTGAGCCGGGGCTTGTGGCGACTGACCGCGTGCTGTCGCTGACCACGTTCTCCTTCGATATTTTCGGGCTCGAGTTGTACGGCGCGCTGTTCAGCGGGGCTTGCGTGGTGCTGGTGGACAAGCAGAGTGCGCACGACCCGCAGGCGCTGCTGCAAATCATCGATCAACAACAGGTCAGCGTGATTCAGGCGACGCCGTCGACCTGGCGAATGTTGCTTGATCATCCACAGGCTGCGCGGCTTGCAGGGCGTAAATGCCTGTGTGGTGGTGAAGCGCTGGCCGAGGATCTGGCCGCACGTCTGCTCGAGGTCGCCGGGCAAGTCTGGAACCTTTACGGGCCGACGGAAACGACGATCTGGTCAGCGGCTTATCAACTGACGGCCGAGCAGCGCCAGCCTTACCTTGGTGGGCCGATTGCCAACACCACGCTGCACATTCTCGGCGAACACTTTGCGCCAAACCCGGCCGGTGTGATCGGTGAATTGCTGATCGGTGGCGATGGTCTTGCGCGGGGTTATCACGAGCGGCCGGCGCTGACCGCCGAGCGCTTCCTGCCCGATCCGTTCGGCATCGGTGCGCGGCTGTATCGCACCGGTGACCTGGCGCGTTATCGCGCTGACGGGGTGATCGAGTACCTCGGGCGCGTCGACCATCAGGTGAAAATTCGGGGCTTTCGCATCGAGCTGGGTGAAATCGAAGCCTGCCTGTTGGCGCAGCCGTCGATTCGCGAAGCTGCGGTGGTGGCACAGGAAGGGCCGGGTGGCTTGCAACTGGTGGCCTACCTGATTGCGGCGAAGCCACAGGAAGCCGAGCTCGCAGCCCTGCGCGACGCATTGAAATCGGTGCTGGCACCGTTACTGCCCGACTACATGATGCCGGCGCACTGGATGCTGCTGGAACGTTTCCCGCTGACCCCCAACGGCAAGCTCGACCGCAAGGCGCTGCCGCTGCCGGACGCCAACCAATTGCTGCGCGCCTACGTGGCGCCGGATGGGGCGCTGGAACACAGCGTCGCCGCCATCTGGCAAGACGTGCTCAAACTCGACCGGGTAGGGCGCGACGACAACTTCTTTGAACTGGGTGGACATTCACTGTTGGCGACTCAGGCCACCGCGCGCCTGCAACTGGAGCAAGGGGCGGCGGTGCCGCTGGATCTGCTGTTCCGCACCGCATCGCTGCGCGAGTACGCCGAACAACTGGCTGTTCACCTGACCCCTCACTCCAGCGAAGACCTGAGTGAGATGCATGATTTCCTGGCAGACCTGGAGACCCTTTGAAAATGACTCAGCTCGATAACCTGTCTCTGGTTCAGCGATTCATCCGTTTGCCGCTCGCCCAACGGCAAGCGTTTCTGCAAAAAATGCAGAGCAAGAACATGAGCTTTGCGGCGTTGCCGATTCCACCGGTGCGCGATGAGTTCGAAACGATTGGCTTGTCGTTCGCGCAGGAGCGTCAGTGGTTCCTCTGGAAACTCGACCCGCACAGCGCCGCTTACCACGTGCCGACGGCGTTGCGTTTGCGCGGTGCTCTTGATCTGTCGGCATTGCAGCGCAGTTTCGATGCCTTGTTCGAACGCCATGAAGTGCTGCGCACGGTGTTTGTCGATGGCGCGGACGGCCCGATTCAGGTAGTCCAGCCGCGACTTAGTCTGCCGCTGACTCCGCAGGTGCTGGACACGCCGCCCGACGATGCAGGCCTCAAGGCGTTGATCGACGCTGAAATCGCCACGCTGTTCGACCTGCAACAAGGCCCGTTGCTGCGGGTCAAGCTGCTGCAAATCGCGCCGGATGATCATGTGCTGGTGCTGACCCAACATCACATTATTTGCGACGGTGCTTCGGCGCAGATCATGGTCGATGATCTGGTCAAACTCTACGCCGCGCGCAGCAGTGGCCAGCCAGCCAACCTCGCGGCTTTGCCGATCCAGTACGCCGATTACGCGATCTGGCAGCGCAAGTGGATGGAGGCCGGTGAGCTGGAGCGGCAACTGGCGTACTGGACCGAGCGTCTGGGCGATGGCGGCGAAGTTCTGCCATTGCCGACGGATCGTCCGCGTCCGGCGGTGCAAAGTCATCGCGGCGCGCGTCTGGATCTGAGCATTGGCAGCGAGCTGAGCGAACGTCTGAAACAGTTGGCCCAGCGTGAAGGCATGACCTTGTTCATGGTCTTGCTGGCGTCGTTCCAGGCCTTGCTGCATCGCTACAGCGGTCTGGCGGATATCCGCGTCGGCGTGCCGGTGGCCAACCGTAATCGGGTCGAAACCGAAGGCCTGATCGGCTTCTTCGTCAACACCCAGGTGCTGGACGCTCAGGTGCAGGGCAACATGCCCTTCAAGGCATTGCTGGCCCAGGTCAAACAGGCGTCGTTGGGCGCGCAAGCGCATCAGGATCTGCCGTTCGAGCAACTGGTGCATGCGCTTGCACCGGATCGACAGTCGAGCCACAACCCGCTGTTCCAGGTGATGTTCAACCATCAGGGCGGCGTGGCGGCGCAGGCGTTGCAACTGCCGGGGCTGCAAGTCGAAAGCCTCGACTGGAGTTCGCACACCGCCCAGTTTGATTTGACCCTCGATACACATGAGGCTGACGGCGCACTGGCAGCCACCCTCAGTTACGCCACCGACCTGTTCGATGCTGCCACCGTGCAGCGCATGGCCGGGCATTGGCTGAACCTGCTGCACGGCATCGTCGCCGACCCGCAGCAACGTATCGGCGAACTGCCGTTGCTGGACGCCAGCGAGCAGCAACAGAACATCGCCCAATGGAACCCGAATCCACGCAGCTTCCCGACTGAAGCCTGCGCGCATCACTTGATTGCAGAACAGGCGCGCCTGCGTCCCGATGCCATCGCCGTGCGTTTCAACGAGCAGACTCTGAGCTACGGCGAACTCAATCGTCAGGCCAACCGCCGTGCTCATCAATTGATCGCCCTCGGCGTCGGCCCAGACGTGCTGATCGGTCTGGCCGCCGAGCGTGGTGTGGAAATGATCGTCGGCCTGCTGGCGATCCTCAAGGCTGGCGGCGCGTACGTGCCGCTCGACCCGACCTATCCGCAGGATCGTCTGGCCTACATGATCGAGGACAGCGGCATTCAGTTGCTGCTGAGCCAGGCTGCGCTGGCCGGTCAATTGCCAGTTCCGGACGGCGTGCAGACCTTGCTGCTGGACAGCGACGTCAGCGCATTTGCCGACACCGATCCACAAGTGACGATGGCGTCGTCGAACCTCGCTTACGTGATTTACACCTCCGGTTCGACCGGCAAACCCAAAGGCACGTTGCTGCCGCACCAGAATATTTTGCGTTTGTTCGAAGCCACCGAGCCGTGGTTCGGTTTCGCCCCGACAGATGTCTGGAGCCTGTTCCATTCCTATGCATTCGACTTCTCGGTGTGGGAGATTTTCGGTGCGTTGCTGCACGGCGGCGAACTACTTGTGGTGCCGTACGACGTCAGCCGTTCGCCGCAGGACTTCCATGCGCTGCTGTGCGACGCCGGGGTCACCGTGCTCAACCAGACGCCGTCGGCGTTCAAGCAATTGATGCACGTGGCTTGCGCTGATGCTCGGGCGAATGCCTTGCGTTACGTGGTATTCGGCGGTGAAGCGCTGGACGTGAAATCCCTGCGCCCATGGTTCGAGCGCTTCGGCGATGCTGCCCCGCAACTGATTAACATGTACGGCATCACCGAAACCACCGTGCACGTGACGTATCGTCCATTGTCGGTGGCGGATCTTGAGCAGGACGCCAACAGCCCGATCGGCGAGCCAATCGCCGACCTGTCGTGGTACGTGCTCGACGGCGAACTGAACCCGGTGGCCAAGGGCTGCATCGGTGAGCTGTACGTTGGCCGTGCCGGTCTGGCGCGCGGTTATCTGAATCGCGGCGACCTCACTGCACTGCGCTTTATCCCCGATCCATTCGGCGAGAGCGGGGCGCGTCTGTACCGCACCGGCGACCTCGCGCAATACCGCAGCGACGGCGTGATCGAGTACGTCGGACGTATCGACCATCAGGTGAAAATCCGCGGTTTCCGCATCGAGCTCGGCGAAATCGAAGCACGCCTGAATGCCCTCGATGCCGTGCGCGAAGCGGTGGTGTTGGCGCAGGACGGGCCGAGCGGTCAGCAACTGGTCGGCTACGTGATTGCCGCGCACAGCGTCGACAACGAAGCCGATTTGCGCGAGCAACTGAAAGCCCAACTCAAGACCGATCTGCCGGATTACATGGTGCCGACGCACCTTCTGTTCCTCGAACAATGGCCGCTCACCGCCAACGGCAAGCTCGACCGCAAAGCGCTGCCGCAAGCGGACGCCAGTCAAGTTCAGCAGGATTACGTGGCGCCGCAAAGCGAGCTGGAGCAACAGATCGCGGCGATCTGGCAGGACGTGCTGAAACTTGAGCGTGTCGGCCTGACCGACAACTTCTTCGAACTCGGCGGCCACTCGCTGTTGGCCACGCAAATGGTTTCGCGCATTCGCCAGACCCTCGGCCTCAACCTGCAACTGCGCCAGTTGTTCGAAAACGCCAGCCTCAAAGCCTGCGTCGCCGCGCTGGAACAAACTCAAGTGGCCAAGCCTGCGAGCATCCCTCGGGCGCCACGTGATCAAGTACAACTGCCATTGTCGTTCGCTCAGCAACGTCAATGGTTCCTCTGGCAAATGGAGCCAGCGAGCGCGGCGTATCACATTCCGGCGGCGCTGCGTATTCACGGCGCGCTGGATCTGAACGCGCTGCAACGCAGTTTTGCCGAGCTGATCCAGCGCCACGAAAGCCTGCGCACGACCTTCGTGCAGGTCGATGAACAAGCGTTCCAGGTGATTCATGCCGAACAGGCGCCGATCCTGCTGCCGGAGATTCTTGACTGCACCTCGGACAATGCTGCCGAGCAGACTCAGGCCTATGTGCAGCGTCAGATCAGCCAGCCGTTCGACCTGCAAAACGGCCCGCTGCTGCGCGTCGGTTTGGTGCAAGTGGCGCGCGAAGAACATGTGCTGGTGTTGACCCAGCATCACATCGTTTCCGATGGCTGGTCGATGCAACTGCTGGTGCAGGAATTGATTCAGCGCTACGCCGCGTATAGCCAGGGGCACTCGGTCGAGTTGGCCGCGCTGCCGATTCAGTACGCCGATTATGCGGTCTGGCAGCGCCAATTGATGGCGGCCGGCGAGCGTGAGCGCCAGCTCGATTACTGGACTGGCGTACTCGGCGGTGAGCAGCCTTTGCTGGAACTGCCGACTGATCGTCCGCGTCCGGCGCGGCAGAGTTTTGCCGGCGCACGTCTGGCCATCGACCTGCCGCCGCTGCTCAGCCAGCAACTGCGGCAACTGGCCCAGCGCGAGGGCAGCACGCTGTTCATGCTATTGCTAGCCTCGTTCCAGAGCCTTTTGCATCGCTACAGCAATCAGTCGGACATTCGCGTTGGCGTGCCGATTGCCAACCGCAACCGGGTCGAGACCGAAGGCCTGATCGGCTTCTTCGTCAACACTCAAGTACTCAAGGCCGAGGTCGATCCGCAGCAGCGTTTCAGTGCTCTGCTGGCGCAGGTCAAACACGCCGCCATCGGTGCCGAGGCGCATCAGGATCTGCCGTTCGAACAATTGGTCGAGGCGCTGCGTCCGGAACGCAATCTGAGTCACAGCCCACTGTTTCAGGTGTTGTACAACCATCAGAGTGCCGGGCGTCAGGCCCTGCCGGCGTTGCCGGGGCTGGTCATCGAAGCGCAGGATTGGCACAGCCAGACCGCGCAGTTCGACCTGACCCTCGACACTCTTGAGGCAGATGGCCAACTCAGCGCCGCACTGACCTATGCCACCGACCTGTTCGACGCCGCGACGGTGCAGCGCATGGCCGGGCATTGGCTGAACCTGCTGCACGGCATCGTCGCCGACCCGCAGCAACGCATCGGTGAACTGCCGTTGCTGGACGCCAGCGAACGGCAACAGAACATCGCCCAATGGAATCCGAATCCACGCAGCTTCCCGACTGAAGCCTGCGCGCATCACTTGATTGCACAACAGGCGCGTCTGCGTCCCGATGCAATCGCCGTGCGTTTCAACGAGCAGACTTTGAGCTACGGCGAACTCAATCGTCAGGCCAACCGCCGTGCTCATCAATTGATCGCCCTCGGTGTCGGCCCGGACGTGCTGGTCGGTCTGGCCGCCGAGCGTGGTGTGGAAATGATCGTCGGCCTGCTGGCGATCCTCAAGGCTGGCGGTGCGTACGTGCCGCTCGACCCGACTTATCCGCAGGATCGTCTGGCTTACATGATCGAGGACAGCGGCATTCAACTGCTGCTGAGCCAGGCTGCGCTGGCTGGTCAACTGCCGGTGCCGGGCGGCGTGAAGACCTTGCTGCTGGACAGCGATGTCAGCGCATTTGCCGACACCGATCCACAGGTGACGATGGCGTCGTCGAACCTCGCTTACGTGATTTACACCTCCGGTTCGACCGGTAAACCCAAAGGCACGTTGCTGCCGCACCAGAATATTTTGCGTCTGTTCGAAGCCACCGAGCCGTGGTTCGGTTTCGCCCCGACAGACGTCTGGAGCCTGTTCCATTCCTACGCCTTCGACTTCTCGGTGTGGGAGATTTTCGGTGCGTTGCTGCACGGCGGCGAACTACTTGTGGTGCCGTACGATGTCAGCCGTTCGCCGCAGGACTTCCATGCGCTGCTGTGCGACGCCGGGGTCACCGTGCTCAACCAGACGCCGTCGGCGTTCAAGCAATTGATGCACGTGGCTTGCGCTGATGCTCGGGCGAATGCCTTGCGTTACGTGGTGTTTGGCGGCGAAGCGCTGGACGTGAAATCCCTGCGTCCGTGGTTCGAGCGCTTCGGCGATGCTGCCCCGCAACTGATCAACATGTACGGCATCACCGAAACCACCGTGCACGTGACGTATCGTCCATTGTCGGTGGCGGATCTTGAGCAGGACGCCAACAGCCCGATCGGCGAGCCAATCGCCGACCTGTCGTGGTACGTGCTCGACGGCGAATTGAACCCGGTGGCCAAGGGCTGCATCGGTGAGCTGTATGTCGGCCGTGCCGGTCTGGCGCGCGGTTATCTGAACCGTGGTGACCTCACCGCACTGCGCTTTATCCCCGATCCATTCGGCGAGAGCGGGGCGCGTCTGTACCGCACCGGCGACCTCGCGCAATACCGCAGCGACGGCGTGATCGAGTACGTCGGACGTATCGACCATCAGGTGAAAATCCGCGGTTTCCGCATCGAGCTCGGCGAAATCGAAGCACGCCTGAACGCCCTCGATGCCGTGCGCGAAGCGGTGGTGTTGGCGCAGGACGGGCCGAGCGGTCAGCAACTGGTCGGCTACGTGATTGCCGCGCACAGCGTCGACAACGAAGCCGATTTGCGCGAGCAACTGAAGGCACAACTCAAGGCCGATCTGCCGGATTACATGGTGCCGACGCACCTGTTGTTCCTTGAGCAATGGCCGCTCACCGCCAACGGCAAACTCGACCGCAAAGCGCTGCCGCCAGCGGACGCCAGTCAAGTTCAGCAGGATTACGTGGCGCCGCAAAGCGAGCTGGAGCAACAGATCGCTGCGATCTGGCAGGACGTACTGAAACTTGAGCGTGTCGGCCTCAGCGATAACTTCTTCGAACTCGGCGGCGACTCGATCATCTCCATTCAGGTGGTCAGTCGTGCACGCGCGGCGGGCATTCGTTTCTCGCCGAAAGATCTGTTCCAGCATCAGACCGTACAGGCGCTGGCTTCGGTGGCGCAGACCGGCACTGACCAGCAAGCAATCGATCAGGCCCCGGTTCAGGGCGCCGCGTTGCTGTTGCCGATCCAGCAAGCGTTCTTCGTCGAGGCGATTCCCGAGCGTCACCACTACAACCAGTCGGTACTGCTGAAACCGGCCAGCGCGTTGCAAGCCGAGCTTGTCGAACAAGCCTTGCAGGCCCTGGTGCAGCATCACGATGCCTTGCGTCTGTCGTTCAGCGAAAGCGCTGAAGGCTGGCGCGCCGAGTACCGTCAAGCGGCGTCGGAAAACCTGCTGTGGGTGCGCGAAGTCGCCGACGTCGCCGCGCTGGAAACCCTGGCCAATCAGGCCCAGCGCAGTCTGGATCTGCAAGCCGGGCCGTTGCTGCGCGGGGTGTTGGCGAACCTCGCCGATGGTACTCAACGGCTATTGTTGGTGATCCATCACCTGGCGGTGGACGGCGTGTCGTGGCGGATTCTGTTCGACGATCTGCAAACCGCTTACAACCAATTGCACGCCGGGCAGGCCGTGCAACTGCCGGCCAAGACCAGTTCGGTCAAAGCCTTTGCCGAACAGTTGCAGGGCCACGCCCGCAGCGCTGAACTGCAAGAACAATTGGCCTACTGGCAGGCGCAGTTGAGTGACGTGCACGGCGACTTGCCGTGCCTCGATCCAGAGGTCAGCGCGCTCAATAGTCAGGCTGTCACCGTCGATACGCGACTGGACAAGCAACTGACCCGACAACTGCTGCAAGAAGCCCCGGCGGCGTATCGCACGCAGGTCAACGACCTGTTGCTGACCGCGCTGGCGCGGGTGATTTGCCGCTGGAGCGGGCACGCCAGCACCTTGATCGAGCTGGAAGGCCATGGCCGCGAAGAATTGTTCGCCAACATCGACCTGACCCGCACCGTCGGTTGGTTCACCAGTATGTTCCCGGTGAAATTGACCCCGGCGGCTGACCTCGCCGATTCGATCAAGTCGATCAAGCAGGGCTTGCGCGCGATTCCCGATAAAGGCGTCGGTTTCGGTGCGTTGCGTTTTCTCGGTGACGACGCCACTCGTGCAGCGTTGCAGGCGCTGCCGCAACCGCGCATCACCTTTAACTACCTGGGACAGTTTGACGGCAGTTTCGATGAAGCGCAGGGCGCGTTGTTCAGCCCCGCCAGCGAAGGCGCCGGCGACGAGCAGAGCCCACTGACCTCACTCGGCAACTGGCTGACCCTCAATGGTCAGGTGTTCGACGGTGCGTTGAATCTGGGCTGGACGTTCAGTCGTCAGCAGTTCGATCCGGCGCTGATCCAGCAACTGGCCGATGACTATGCCGCTGAACTGGCGCTGTTGATCGCGCATTGCCGCGAGCCGAGCAATCAGGGCATGACGCCGTCGGACTTCCCGTTGGCCGACTTCACTCAAGCGCAGCTTGATGGTCTGGCACTGCCGGCGCGTGCGGTGGATGACATCTATCCGTTGGCGCCGATGCAGCAGGGCATGTTGTTCCACAGCCTCTATGAAAACGGCAGCGGGCATTACATCAACCAGATGTGCCTGGACATCGAAGGCCTCGATCCACAACGTTTCGAAAATGCCTGGCAGGCCGCCGTCGATGCCCACGATATTCTGCGCAGCAGCTTTATCTGGCAGGGCAGCGAGCGCCCGCTGCAAGTGGTGCACAAACAGGTGCGCGTGCCATTCACGTCGCTGGACTGGAGCGCTCGCGCCGATGTCACGTCAGCACTCGCTGAACTGGCTTCGGCAGAGCTGGCGCAGGGCTTTGATCTGGCCTGCGCACCGTTGTTGCGTCTGGTGCTGGTGCAGACCGGCGCGCAGCGTTATCACCTGATTTACACCCATCACCACATCCTGATGGATGGCTGGAGCAATTCGCAGTTGCTCGGCGAAGTGCTGCAGCGTTATGACGGCCAGACCTTGCCGCGTCAGGCCGGGCGCTACCGCGACTACATCAGTTGGCTGCAAGGGCGCGATACCAAGGTCAGTGAAGCGTTCTGGCTGGAGCAACTGCATTCGTTCGAGGCGCCGACCCGTCTCGCCGAAACCCGTTTCGGTGTTGACGAAGCGGCGTTCGCCAGCAGCCACGCCAGTCACTACCACTGGTTGGACAAGGCGCAGACTCAAGCCCTGAGCGAATTCGCGCGTACGCAGAAAGTCACCCTCAACACCGTCGTCCAGGCCGCCTGGCTGATGCTGCTGCAGCACTACACCGGGCATGCCACCGTGGCTTTCGGTGCGACCGTGTCCGGGCGGCCGACCGAGCTCAGAGGCATCGAGCAGCAGATCGGCCTGTTCATCAACACCTTGCCGGTCATCGCCAGCCCTCGGCCGGAGCAATCGGTGTCGGCCTTGTTGCAACAGGTGCAGGCGCAAAACGTCGTCCTGCGCGAGCACGAACACACGCCGCTGTTCGAGATCCAGCGCTGGGCCGGGCAGGGCGGTGAGGGCTTGTTCGACACCTTGCTGGTGTTCGAAAACTACCCGTTGTCGGACGCGCTGCAAGCGCAGGCACCGTCAGGGCTGAGCTTCGGCACCGTGGACAATCAGGAACAGACTAATTTCCCGTTGACCCTGGCCGTTAATCACAATGACACCCTGAGTCTGCACTTTACTTATGCCCACGCTGCTTTCCCTACACACACCGTCGAGCGCCTGGCTGAGCAGGTGGCACACGTGCTCGCGCAGATGGTGAGCACGCCGGCCGGCCGCAGCCTTGGCGAGATCGACTTGCTAGGCGATGTCACGCGCACGCTGTTGTTGCGCGACTGGAACGCCACGACTGTCGCAACGGCCGAGCGCCATCAGGTGCAGCAATGCATCGAAGCGCAGGCACGGCTGACGCCGGATGCCGTGGCGCTGGTGACCGAGCAGACCACGCTGACCTATGCGCAACTCAATGCCCAGGCCAACCGTTTGGCCCATGCCTTGATCGAGCGCGGCGTCGGCCCCGACGTATTGGTCGGTCTGGCGATGTCGCGTGGCGTGCAAATGGTGGTCGGCTTGCTGGCGATTCTCAAGGCTGGCGGCGCCTATGTGCCGCTGGATCCGGCGTATCCGCAGGATCGTCTGACCTACATGATCGAGGACAGCGGCATTGTCCTGCTGCTGACTGAAACCAGTCTGCAACCACGTTTTGCCGATGTCGCAGTGACCACGCTGTTGCTCGATCAGCCGGCGCATTGGCTGGATGCTTACAGCGAGCGCGATCCGCAGGTGCTGATCGATGAGCACAACCTCGCCTACGTGATCTACACCTCCGGCTCCACCGGCCAGCCGAAGGGCGTGACGCTGCGCCATGGCGGCCTGAGCAACCACATGCAGTGGATGCAGGAATGCCTGCAACTGACGCCTGCGGATCGCGTCCTGCAAAAAACCGCGATCAGCTTCGATGCGTCGGTCTGGGAATTCTGGCTGCCGCTGATGAACGGCGCGCAACTGGTGCTGGCCTCGGCGCAATTCAATCTCGACCTGACCACGCTGTGGGCCGACGTCGCGCGACTGCGCATCAGCGTGCTGCAAATGGCGCCGTCGCTGTTGCAGGCGCTGTTGCCGCTGGCGAGCCGTGAACAACTGGCTTCGTTGCGCCTGTTGCTGTGCGGTGGCGAGGCCCTGAGTGCGCACCTTTCACGTGAAGTGATGGCGCTATTCGACGGTGAGTTGCGCAATCTCTACGGCCCGACCGAAGCGACCATCGACACCAGCAGCCACACGGTGCCGCGCACGGTCGCAGACGACGCGCGAATCATGCCGATCGGGCGCCCGATCAACAACGTGCGCACCTACGTGCTGGACGCGGCGCTGCAACCTTGCGCCATCGGTGCGACGGGTGAGTTGTACATCGCCGGTGATTCTCTGGCCCGTGGTTACCACCAGCGCGGCGCACTGACCGCCGAACGCTTTATTCCTGATCCGTTCGCCGGTTTCGGCGGTCGTCTGTACCGCACCGGCGACCTGGCGCGCTATGCCGAAGATGGCGTGATCGATTACCTCGGCCGCATCGACCATCAAGTGAAGATTCGCGGTCTGCGCATCGAACTCGGTGAAATCGAAGCGCGCTTACAAGCGTTGCCTGAAGTGCGTGATGCGGTAGTGCTGGCGCGGGAAGAACTGAGCGGGCCGAACCTGGTCGCGTATCTGGTCAGCCACGACAACAGCCTCGACGCGGCGCCTCTGGCCGAACAACTCAAAGCGCAATTGGCCCGGCAGGTACCGGATTTCATGGTGCCGACCCACCTGATCTTCCTTGACCAATTGCCGCTGACGCCTAACGGCAAACTCGATCGCAAGGCCTTGCCGGCACCGGACACCCGCGCGCATCAGTCGGTTTATCTGGCGCCGCAGAGCGAGCTGGAATGCAAGGTCGCGGTGATCTGGCAGGACGTACTGAAAATCGACCAGGTCGGGCTGGCTGACGACTTCTTTGAACTCGGCGGGCACTCACTCCTGGTGGTCAATGTGGTCTCGCGCCTGCAACTCGAACTGGGCCTGAAGCTGACGCCCCAACTGATATTCCAATTCCCGGTGCTGGGTGCGTTTGTCGCGCAACTCGAGCAGTCCGGCGAGCAAATGAGCACGTCGAAATTGAGCAAGCTTGAAGCGCTGCTTGATGAATTTGAGGAGGTTTGATGGACACCGCTGTCGCACAACGTATTGCCAGGCGCTTCATAACGCTGCCGCTGGAAAAACGTCGCCTGTACTTGCAGAAAATGCTCGAAGAGGACGTTTCCCCGGCGAACCTGCCGATTCCGCCTGTCAGTGCCGAGTTCGACACCTTGTCGTTGTCTTTCGCCCAGGAACGCCAATGGTTCCTGTGGCAGCTGGATCCCGACAGTGCTGCTTACCACATGCCCACGGCCCTGCGTTTGCGCGGGCCGCTGGACGTGGCTGCACTGGAGAAAAGTTTCAATGCGCTGGTGGCGCGCCACGACAGTCTGCGCACCACCTTCGTGCTCAACGGCGAGCACGCTGTGCAGCAAGTCCACGCGGTTTCGCCAGTGCAGCTGCAAGCGCAAGTGCTGGCGCAGAGGCCGGACGACACGCAACTGCGCCACTTGATCGAAGAAGAAACCCGCCAACTGTTCGACCTGCAACAAGGGCCATTGCTGCGCACACGTCTGCTGCAACTGGCACCCGACGATCATGTGCTGATCGTGACCTTGCACCACATCGTCTCCGATGGCTGGTCGATGCAGGTAATGGTCGAGGAACTGGTCAAAGGCTACGCCGCGTTCATTCAAGGGCAGGCGCCGGTGTTGCCCGAGTTGCCGATCCAGTACGCCGACTATGCGATCTGGCAGCGCCACTGGATGGAGGCGGGCGAGCGGGAGCGTCAACTCGAATATTGGATCGCGCGCCTCGGCGGTCAGCAACCGGTGCTCGAATTGCCGAGCGATTTTGCCCGCCCGGCGGTCATGAGTTATCGCGGTGCCCGTCTGGAACTGGAGATCGACGCGGCGTTGGCCAGCGGCCTCAAGCAGATGGCGCAGCGCGAAGGGGTCAGTCTGTTCATGATCCTGCTGGCCTCGTTCCAGGCTTTGCTGCATCGCTACAGCGGTCAGAACGACATCCGCGTCGGTGTACCGACGGCCAACCGTAATCGGGTGGAAACCGAGCGCCTGATCGGCTTTTTCGTCAACACCCAAGTACTCAAGAGCGAGGTCGACAGTCAGGAGGCGTTCAGCGCATTGCTGCAACAGGTCAAGCAGACTGCGCTGGGCGCGCAGGCGCATCAGGATCTGCCGTTCGAGCAATTGGTCGAAGCGCTGCAACCCGAGCGCAACCTCAGTCACAGTCCGCTGTTCCAGGTGATGTTCAATCACCAGACCCAAGGCCTGTCGACTGCAGCGCCGGTGGGCGGTTTGAAAGTCGAGGGTTTGCGTTGGGACAGCCACAGCGCGCAGTTCGATCTGACCCTGGAAACCGTGGAGCACAGCGACGGCCTGTCGGCGGCGCTGATCTACGCCACCGACCTGTTTGGCGCCGACACCGTTGCGCGCATGGCCGGGCATTGGCAGAACCTGTTGCGCGGGATTGTCACCAACCCTGGCCAGTCCATCGGCGAACTGCCGCTGCTGAGTGCCGCCGAGTATCAAGCGCAGCTCAACGACGGTAACCGTAACGTCGCGCCGGCACCTGAAAAAGGCTTCGTTCATCAGCTGTTTGAAGCGCAAGCGGCGCGCACCCCCGATGCCCCGGCGCTGGTGATTGATGGCCAGCGCTTGAACTACGGCCAGCTCAATGCCCGGGCCAATCAGTTGGCGCGCAAGCTGCAAACCCTCGGTGTGGCGCCGGATGTGCTGGTCGGCATTTCGGTCGAGCGCAGCACGCACATGTTGGTGGGCCTGCTGGCGATCCTCAAGGCGGGCGGCGCCTACCTGCCGCTGGATCCGGCGTTCCCGCAGGATCGTCTGGCGTACATGATCGACGACAGTGGCATCGATTTGCTGTTGACGCAGAGCTCGCTGCTCAGCCAGTTGCCCGTGCCGGACTCGCTCACCACGCTGGTGCTGGATCAACAGGGCGATTGGCTCGACGGCTTTGCCGGCGAGGATCTGCCGACACGACTGCACGGCGAACATCTGGCCTACGCGATCTATACCTCCGGCTCGACCGGCCAGCCGAAAGGCGTGATGGTTCGCCACGCTGCGTTGACCAATTTCGTCGCCAGCATGGCCAAGGCGCCGGGCATGGTGGCGCAGGATCGCGCGCTGTCGTTGACCACGTTCTCCTTCGATATTTTTGGTCTGGAAATCTATGTGCCGCTGATGGTTGGCGCCTGCATTGTCCTGACCGGGCAGGAGGTCGCGCAGGATCCGTACGCGGTGCTGGCGCTGATTGCTGCCGAGCAGGTCAACGTGGTGCAAGCAACACCGTCGACCTGGCGCATGCTGCTCGACAACGAAAACGCCGCGCAACTGCGCGGTTGCAAGTGCCTGTGCGGCGGTGAAGCGCTGCCTCAGGAACTGGCGGTGCGCATGCTCGCCCTCGGCGGTGAAGTGTGGAACCTCTACGGACCGACCGAAACCACGATCTGGTCGGCGTTGCATCCGCTGCGCTCGCAAGATGCACAACCGTGGCTGGGCGGGCCGATCGACAACACCTCGCTGTACATCGTCGGCGCCGATTTGCTGCCGGTGCCTTATGGCGTGGCCGGTGAGTTGCTGATCGGCGGTGAAGGTCTGGCGCGCGGTTACTTCCAGCGTCCGGCGCTGACGGCCGAACGGTTTGTGCCGCACCCTTATGCCGCGACGGGCGAGCGTCTGTACCGCACCGGCGACCTCGCACGGCAGCGTGCCGACGGCATCATCGAATACCTCGGCCGCATCGACCATCAAGTGAAAATCCGTGGCTTCCGCATTGAATTGGGCGAGATCGAAGCGCGTCTGCTCGAACAGGACGCCGTGCGCGAAGCCGCCGTGCTGGCCCAGGATGCGCCGGGTGGTCAGGCGCTGGTGGCCTACGTTGTGCCAAGTGCTGATCTGAGCACGCTGGATGCCGACGCACAAAGCCGTTTGCGCGACAGCCTCAATGCACGCCTCAAGATCAATCTGCCGGATTACATGGTGCCGGCGCACATGGTGCTGCTGGCGCGGTTCCCGCGGACGCCGAACGGCAAGCTCGATCGCAAACAGTTGCCCAAACCCGATGCCAGTCAATGGCGCAAAACCTATGTGGCGCCAGAGACGCCGGTGCAACAGGCGGTAGCGGCGATCTGGGCCGAGATTCTCAAGGTCGAGCGCGTTGGTCTGAGCGACAACTTCTTCGAATTGGGCGGTCATTCGTTGCTGGCCACGCAAGTGGTGTCGCGCATCCGCCAGCAACTCGAGATTCAAGTGCCGCTGCGCCTGCTGTTCGCCCACAACAGCCTGCAAGGGTTTGTCCAAGCGATGGACTCGGCGTCGACCGAGCAGGAATCGGTAATCAGCCGCGTTCCGCGAGAACTGCCGCTGGCCTTGTCTTTCGCGCAACAGCGGCAGTGGTTCCTCTGGCAACTGGATCCGACCAGCAGCGCTTATCACATCCCGGCGGCGCTGCGCTTGCGCGGCGCACTGGATCCAGCGGCGTTGCAACAGAGTTTCGATGCGCTGGTCGAGCGTCACGAAAGTTTGCGCACCCGCTTCGTGCTGGACAACGAACGTCCGGTGCAAGTGATCGAAGATGCTGCTGCCGTGACCATTGCGCTTGCATCGGTCGATGCCGCGCTCGACGCGCAAGGCCTGCGCGGGTTGATCGAAGCCGAAACCCGGCAACTGTTCGATTTGCGGCGTGGGCCGCTGCTGCGGGTCAAACTTCTGCAATTGGCAGCTGACGACCACGTATTGATCCTGACCCAACACCACATCGTTTCCGATGCCTGGTCGATGCAAATCATGGTCGATGACCTGATGCAGTTGTACGCCGGTTTCAGTCAGGGTCAACCGGCTGCGCTGGCGCCGTTACCGATCCAGTACGCCGATTATGGCCACTGGCAGCGGCAATGGCTGGAGGCGGGGGAGCAGCAACGGCAACTGGATTACTGGACGGCGCAGTTGGGCGGCGAACAGCCGATTCTTGAATTGGCCACCGATCATCCGCGTCCGGCACAGCAAAGCTATCGCGGTGCGCGTCTGCCGATCAGCCTGGAACCGGCGCTGGCTGAAGGCCTCAAGCGTCTGGCAAAAGAGCGCAACACCACGCTGTTCATGCTGTTGTTGGCGAGCTTCCAGACCCTGTTGCATCGCTACACCGGGCAAAACGATATTCGCGTCGGCGTACCGATCGCTAACCGTAACCGGGTCGAGACCGAGCGCCTGCTGGGCTTCTTCGTCAACACTCAAGTGCTCAAGGCTGAGATCGACGGCAACCTGCGTTTCGACCAGTTGCTTGATCAGGTCAAACAGCGCGCATTGGGCGCGCAGGCGCATCAGGATCTGCCATTCGAGCAGTTGGTGGAATTGCTCGCACCCGCTCGTAACCTGAGTCATACACCGTTGTTCCAGGTGATGTTCAACCATGCCAGCGATGCGCGTCGCGCCGTTTCGACGTTGCCAGGCCTGAGCCTCGAAGAACTGACCTGGGACGCCGGCACCGCGCAGTTCGACCTGACGCTGGACACCTTCGAGTTCGATGAAGGCATCAGTGCGGCGCTGTCGTATGCCAGCGATCTGTTCGAACCTTCGACCATCGCTCGTCTCGGCGAACATTTCCTCAACCTGCTGCGCGCTATCATCGCGCAGCCGACCCGACGCATTGGCGAACTGCCGATGCTCGACGCGGCGCAGCGCCGAGTGATCGTCGAGGACTGGAACCACACATTTGCCGACTACCCGAACCAGCAGCCGGTGCATCATCTGATCGAAGCCCAGGTCGAGCGTGATCCGCACGCGCTGGCGCTGGTGTTCGAAGGGCAATCACTGACTTACCGTGAGCTGAACGAGCGGGCCAACCGTTTGGCCCATGCCTTGATCGCACGGGGCATCGGCGCGGATGTGCTGGTGGGTATTTCGCTGCATCGCAGTCTGGAAATGGTGATCGGCTTGTTAGCCATTCTCAAGGCTGGTGGCGCTTACGTGCCGCTGGATCCGGAGTACCCGACTGAACGTCTGGCGTACATGATCGATGACAGCGGCATTCAGTGGCTGCTGACGCAGCAGGCGCTGCTCGACACCTTGCCGATTCCCGATCGCCTGCAGACGCTGTTGCTCGACGCCGATGACGCGTGGCTGGGCGACGCTGCCTCAAGCAATCCGACGCCGGCGCTGACTGCTCAAAACCTGGCGTACGTGATTTACACCTCCGGTTCTACCGGCAAACCGAAAGGCGCCGGCAACAGCCACGGCGCGCTGACCAACCGTTTGTGCTGGATGCAGCAGGCCTATGAGCTGCGCGCTGGCGACAGTGTGCTGCAAAAGACCCCGTTCAGTTTTGACGTGTCGGTGTGGGAGTTTTTCTGGCCGCTGATGACCGGCGCACGTCTGGTCGTCGCGGCACCGGGCGACCATCGTGATCCGGCGAAACTGGTCAGCCTGATCGAGCGCGAAGCGATCACTACACTGCATTTCGTGCCGTCGATGCTGCAAGCGTTTGTCCTCGATGCCAATGTCAGCCGCTGCACCAGCCTCACTCGCATCGTTTGCAGCGGTGAAGCGCTGCCGGTCGATGCGCAGCAACAGGTTTTCGCCAAGTTGCCGAATGCCGGTTTGTATAACCTCTACGGCCCGACCGAAGCGGCCATCGACGTGACCCATTGGACCTGCCGCGATGAAGGTCGCGATGCGGTGCCGATCGGCGACCCGATTGCCAACCTGATGACCTACATTCTCGACGCCGAACTCAATCCGGTGCCGAGCGGCGTCAATGGCGAGCTGTACCTCAGCGGCCTGGGCCTGGCGCGCGGCTACCACCGTCGTCCGGAATTGACCGCCGAACGCTTTGTCGCCAGTCCGTTTGTGGCCGGCGAGCGCCTGTATCGCACCGGCGATCTGGCGCGCTATCGCCCGAACGGTGTGATCGATTACATCGGTCGCATCGACCATCAGGTGAAAATTCGTGGTTTCCGTATCGAGCTGGGCGAAATCGAAGCGCGCCTGCTGGAACATGACGCCGTGCGTGAAGCGGTGGTCGTCGCGCAGGACAGCCGCAGCGGCAAAGTCCTCAGTGGTTATGTCGTCGCCACGGAATTTGACGCGACGGACTGGCCGTCGATGCGCGAAACCCTGCAGGCGCATTTACGCCAGACCCTGCCGGAACACATGGTGCCTGCGCACTTGACCCTGCTGCAGAGCATGCCGCTGAGCCCCAATGGCAAGCTCGACCGCAAGGCACTGCCGGCACCTGACGTGGCTGAAGCCCAGCAAGCTTTCGTCGCGCCGATCAATGCGATCGAAACAGCGCTGGCGCAGATCTGGCAAGCGGTGCTCGGCGTCGCTCAAGTCGGTACGGCAGACAATTTCTTCGCCCTCGGCGGTGACTCGATCAACTCGATTCAAGTGGTCAGCCGCGCCCGACAGCAGGGCATAGGCCTGACCCCGAAAGACCTGTTTTTGCATCAGAACATTCAAGCGCTGGCCCGCGTGGCCACGGCGACTGAGGATGCGGTGATCGATCAAGGCCCGGTCACCGGCGACAGTCCGCTGGTGCCGATGCAACAGTGGTTTTTCGCCAGTGATATCCCGCACCGCGAGCACTGGAACCAGTCGGTGATGCTAACGCCGCGCGAGGCGCTGAACGTCGCGCACTTGCAGCAAGCCCTCGCAAATGTAGTGGCGCATCACGATGCCTTGCGTCTGCGTTTTGTGCAGGCGAGCAATGGCGCCTGGCAGGCCAGCCATCAGGCGCTGGCCGAGCAGGTGTCGGAAATCTGGCAACGCTCAGCCGAGGGCGCTGACGAAATTGTCGCCATCGCCGATCAGGCCCAGCGCAGTCTCGATCTGCAAAACGGCCCGTTGTTGCGCTGCACATTGATTGCCGTGCAGGACGGCAGCGAACGTCTGCACCTGGCGATCCATCACCTGGTGATGGACGGTGTGTCGTGGCGCGTGCTGCTGGAAGATTTGCAGAATGCTTATCGTCAACTCAGTGGCAATCAACCGGTGAGGTTGCCGGCAAAATCCACGGCGTTGAAAACCTGGGCCGAGCAGTTGCAGGCTTACGCGCACAGCGAAACGCTGAACAAGGAACTCGACTACTGGAGCCGTCAACTCGATCAGGCCTTGCCGGAGTTGCCGCGCAGTCGTCCCGAGGGTAGTCAGGCGTCGGTACATGGCCGTTCGGTCAACACGCGTCTGGACGCCGAGCAGACCCATCGTCTGCTCAAACAGGCGCCGTCGGCGTATCGCACGCAGGTCAATGACCTGTTGCTCAGCGCCCTGGCGCAAGTGATTTGCCAGTGGACGGCGCAGCCGGCGTGTCTGGTGCAGCTTGAGGGGCATGGTCGCGAAGAGCTGTTCGATGGCGTCGACCTGAGCCGCACGGTGGGCTGGTTTACCAGCCTGTTCCCGGTGTTGCTGACCCCGGCGAAACAGCCAGCCGAAGCGATCAAACGCATCAAGGAACAACTGCGCGCGGTGCCGGAAAAAGGTCTGGGCTATGGCGTGTTGCGCTACCTCGGTGCGGACGCTGTCCAGCAACGTCTGGCGCAATTGCCGCAAGCGCGGATCACCTTCAACTACCTCGGCCAGTTCGACCAGAGCTTCGATGAGCAGGCACTGTTTGTGCCGAGCGAAGAGGGCAGCGGGGCCGGGCACGGCGACGACGTCGCCTTGAGCAACTGGCTGACCATTGATGGCCGGGTGTTCAACGGACAGTTGTCGCTGGACTGGACGTTCAGCCGCGATGTCTTCGACGAAGCGGTGATTCAGCAACTGGCCGATGCCTACGCGGTAGCGCTGGAGCAATTGATTGAGCATTGCTGCACCCAGGAGCACTTGGGCCTGACGCCGTCCGACTTCCCGCTGGCGCGTCTGACCCAGCCGCAGCTGGATCGTCTGCCGGTGCCCGTGGCGCAGGTGGAGGATATTTACCCACTGTCGCCGATGCAGGACGGCATGTTGTTCCACACCTTGGCCGACGACAGTTCCGGTTTGTACATCAACCAGATCAGCCTGCCGGTGCACGGTCTGGACACCGAACGCTTTGCACAGGCGTGGCAATACGTGATCGGCCGCGAAGACATTCTGCGCACCAGTTTCCACTTCCCGGAAGGCTCGAATACCCCGGTGCAGATCGTTCATCGTCAGGTGGAATTGCAACTGACGGTGGAAGACTGGCGCGTGCGAGACATCAGTGAAGCCGCCGTCACCGAACGAGCGACCGCCGATTATCTGGCCGGGTTCGACCTCAGCCAAGCGCTGTTGCAGCGCGTCTTGTTGCTGCGTCTGGAAGACGATCGCTACCAGATGATCTGGACCTGCCATCACATCCTGATGGATGGCTGGAGCAGTTCGCGGTTGTTCGGCGAAGTCATGCAGTTCTACAGCCACGGCCAGGTGCAGGGCCGTAATGGCCGCTATCGTGAATTCATCGAGTGGCTACAACGCCAGGATCAGGGTTCGCTGGAAAGTTTCTGGCGCAGTCGCCTCGAACCGCTGGAGCAGGCGACGTCGCTGAATCAGGCGATGTTCCCGCGGCATGTCGAGGAACTGCCGGGGCACGAGGCGATTTATTCACGGTGGGACGCGGCGCAAACCGCGCGTTTGCAGCAGGCTTGCCGTGCCTTGCAAATCACCCCGAACACCTTGATTCAGGGGGCGTGGTTGCTGTTGCTGCAACGCTTTACCGGGCAGAACACCGTGGTGTTTGGCGCGACCGTTTCCGGTCGCCCTGCCGGTTTGGCCAACGCCGACAATATTCTTGGCCTGTTCATCAACACCTTGCCGGTGATCCAGACCTTGCGGCCGGAACAGCCGCTGGATCAGTGGCTGCAGCAACTGCAGGCTTACAACACCGATATTCGCGAGTTTTCCCATGCACCGTTGGCGGACATTCAGCGCTGGTCGGGGCTGGGCGGGCAGGGTTTGTTCGACAGCATCATCGTCTTCGAAAACTACCCGATCGACGAGCGTCTTAGCGAGCAGCAGGACAGCGGTCTGAGCTTCGGTGAGTCACGTAATCATGACGTGACCAACTTCCCGATGGATCTGGCAGTCAATCTCGGCGAGCAACTGTCCATCGAGTATCTGTTCCTGCGTAACGCCTTCAGCCTTGAGGCGGTGGAGCAGATCCGTCGCACGCTGGAAGACACCCTTGAAGCGATGATCGCCGCGCCAAGCGTGTGCCTGGGCAACCTGCAGCGTTTGTCCGCGCAACAATGGCAAGCGTTTGAACAATGGAGCGCAGCGCCTGAGGCGAGTTATCAGGCGCAGTTGCTGCCCGAATTGATTGCCCGCCATGCGCAGTTGCGGCCTGAGGCCACGGCACTGGTCTGCGGTGACGCTACGCTGAGTTACGTTGAGCTGGAGCGTCGCGCCAACCGTCTCGCCCATCGTCTGATCGAACTGGGTGCCGGGCCGGAAGTGGTTATCGGAGTGGCGCTGGAGCGTTCGGTGGAAATGGTCGTGGCATTGCTGGCGGTGATGAAAAGCGCTTCGGCGTATGTGCCGTTAGACATCGATTATCCGCCGGAGCGTCTGGCGTTCATGATCGAAGATTCGGCGATGGCGCTGATGCTCACCCACACGCAGGTGCAAGATCGCTTGCCGGTGGTAGAGGGGCTGGCGCGTCTGGCTATCGATGAATTCGACGACAGCGCTTACCGCGACACACCTCCGGTCAGCGGCTTGCTCGCGGGCAATCTGGCGTATCTGATTTACACCTCCGGCTCGACCGGAAGGCCGAAAGGCGTCGCAGTGGCGCACGGGCCGATGAGCATGCATTGCCAGGCCATCGCCGAGCTGTACGACATGGACGAGCGCACCCGTGAGCTGCATTTCATGTCGTTCGCCTTTGACGGTGCCCACGAGCGCTGGCTGAGCACGCTGTTCAGCGGCGGCACGCTGGTGATTCGCGACGCCAGTTTGTGGACACCGGAGCAGACCTTCGAGGCCTTGCATCAGCACGGCATCACGATTGCCTGTTTCCCGCCGGCCTACCTTAAACAACTGGCCGAATACGCTGCACACAGCCAATTGGCGCCGCCGCCGGTGCGCGTATATTGTTTCGGCGGCGACGCGGTGCCGGATCAAACCTTTGAACAGGTAAAAGCGGCGTTGCGTCCGCAATTCTTTACCAACGGTTATGGCCCGACCGAAACCGTGGTCACGCCAATGCTGTGGAAGGTGCCGGTCAGCGAACGCTGTGAAGCAGCGTATGCGCCGATCGGACGTGCTGTTGGCGAACGTGCGTTGTACGTGCTCGACGAAGATCTCAACCCGCTGCCGCCGGGCATTGCCGGCGAGCTGTACATCGGCGGCCAGGGTATCGCCCGTGGCTACTACCAGCGTCCGGATCTGAGCGCCGAGCGTTTCGTGCCGGATCCGTTCGGGCCGCCGGGCGATCGGCTGTACCGCAGCGGCGATCTGGTGCGCCAGCGTGCCGACGGTGTGCTCGATTACGTCGGGCGCATCGACCATCAGATCAAGGTGCGCGGGTTCCGTATCGAACTCGGCGAAATCGAAGCCAGTCTGCGTCAGCTCGCCGACGTCAGCGATGCGTTGGTGATCGCCCGCGACAGTGCCTCGGGTAAACAACTGATCGGTTATGTGGTGACGCCGCAGGGTGTGGCCATCGGTGATCGACTCAAGTCCGAATTGCGTGCGCAACTGCCGGACTACATGGTGCCGGCGCAGGTGATCTGCCTTGCCGCGCTGCCCGTCACGCCGAACGGCAAACTCGATCGCCAGGCCTTGCCGGAACCCGAGTTCAAGGGCGCGGAATATGTGGCCGGGCGCACCCGTGACGAGCAACTGCTGGCCGAGGTCTGGGCCGATGTGTTGCAAGTCGAGCGGGTGGGCATTACCGACAACTTCTTCGAACTGGGTGGCGACTCGATCCTCAGCCTGCAAGTGGTGTCGCGGGTGCGCAACCACGCGGAGCTAAAGATGGATCTGAAACTGCGCGACCTGATGCGTGGGCAGACCATCGAAGCGATTTTCGAACAGCGTTCAAGCGCAGTGGCGAGCGTGGTTGAAGACGTGACGCAGGTGGCGGCCGAAGGGCAGTTCAACCTGATTCCGATCCAGCAATGGCTGTTCGATCAACGCATGAGCGAGCCGCATCACTACAACCAAGCGTTGATGTTGCGTGCGCGGCAAGCACTGAATTTGCCGGCGCTGGAAATGGCCTTGCGCGCAATGATGCAGCAGCACGACGCCCTGCGTCTGCGCTTCAGCGATGTCGGCGGGCGTCATTATCAACATTACCAACCGCTGGCGGAGATGCAGGCGCAATGGGCCAACGAAGCGTTGCTGTGGCAGCACGAAGTGGCCGATGAAGCCGAACTGGAACTGTATGCCGAGCAGGTGCAACGCAGCCTCGATCTGCACAATGGGCCGGTCTGGCGCACGGCGCACGTGACGTTGCCTGATGGCGAAAGCCGTGTGCTGATGGTCATTCATCACTTGGTCATCGACACGGTGTCATGGCGTTTGCTGTTGCAGGATTTGCAGGTGGCTTACGAGGCGTACAGCGCCGGTGGCTCACCGAACCTGCCGATTCGCACCAGCAGCTATCGCGCCTGGGCCGAAGGTTTGCAAGCCTACGCAGCGGATTATCCGTCGGAGGAAAAGGCTTGGTGGCTGGCGCAGATCGACCAGCCCGGCAGCGAGTTGCCGTGCGATAACCCGCGCGGCAAGAATCAGGTGCAATACCAGTCGGTGGCGCATTTGGGCTTGTCGGAACAACACACCCAGCAACTGCTCAAGCAAGTGCCGGCGGTGTATCAGACGCAGATCAACGATGTGCTGCTGGCGGCGTTGAGCCGGGTGTTGTGCCGCTGGAGTGATCAGTCTTCGGTGCTGATTCAGCTTGAGGGTCACGGTCGTGAGGACCTGGTCAAGGACATCGATTTGAGCCGCAGTCTGGGCTGGTTCACCAGCATGTTCCCGGTGCGCCTGATGCCCGGCGAAAACGCCGACATCGGTACCTCGGTGCGCGCCGTGCAGCGGCAATTGGCGGCGGTGCCAAATAAAGGTCTGGGTTACGGCGTGCTGCGTCACATGAGCGGCGGGGCGATGGCCGAGACCTTGAGTCAGGCACCGCAGGCACGCGTGACCTTCAACTATTTGGGGCAATTCGACCAAAGCTTTGACGACAAAGCCATGCTGGTGCCGGCGGCAGAAAGCTACGGCAGTTGCTACAGCCCACATGCTGCGCTGGGCAACTGGCTGGAAGTGGTCGGTCAGGTGTTCGACGGGCGCCTGGCCTTGCGCTGCATCTACAGCACTCGCCGTTACCGCGCCGAGACCGTCGAACAGCTGATGCGTGAGTATCAGGCGGAACTGGAGGCATTGATCGAGCACTGTGTCGCACAAGCGGCCTAAGTATTGGCCCTGATCCATCGTTATACACAGAGGAGCCCTTGCGGCTCCTCTTTTGTCTGTGGCTTTTTCATAAGGAAACCTGCGATGTCCCTGCATCCGGAACTCAATGCCTTCCTCGACTTGGCCGAAGAAAGCCAGGCCGATGGCCCCGGCCCGTTTCATTTGTCGACGCCGGCTCAGGCCCGGGAAGCCTTCGAGCGCACCACGGTGCAGTTGCGCTGGGGCGCGCCGACGGATGTCAGTGTCGTGACGGTGCCGTACACCGCGCGTGATGGCGCCAGTCTGGAGCTGCGTTTATATCGGCCCGCCAATGCGCAGGCCGAGGCGCTGCCGGTGCTGGTGTATTTCCACGGTGGCGGTTATGTGGTCGGCAGCCTGCAATCCCATGACGGCGTGTGTCGCGAGTTTTGCGCGCGTACGCCGTGCGCGGTGTTGTCGGTGGGTTATCGCGTGGCGCCGGAACATAAGTTTCCAACGCCGCTCAATGATGGCGCTGATGCCTTGGCGTGGCTGGCGCAGCACGCCGTGGCTGAAGGTCTGGACATCAACCGCGTGGCGTTCGGTGGCGACAGTGTTGGCGCGACACTGGCGACAGTGTTGGCCCTGCAAGCGGCGCTCGATCCGGCTTCACTGGCAATCACGCCTTGCCTGCAACTGCTCTGCTATCCGGTAACGGACGCCTCCACCAGCAGCCCCTCGACCGAGCTGTTTGGCGAAGGTTATCTGCTGGAAAGCGAGACGCTGGAGTGGTTCTACCGGCACTACGCCAACGACGCGGCGGATCGTCTCGACTGGCGCTTCTCACCGCTGCTGGCGACGGATTACCAAGGCATGGCCCCGGCCGTCATCACCTTGGCTGGCCACGATCCATTGCTCGACGAAGGCCGCGCTTATGCCCGGCGTCTGCAAGAGCACGGCGTAACCGTGGAGCTGATCGAATACACAGGTTTGATTCACGACTTCCTGCGTCTGCAGAGCGTGGTGCCGGACATCGATAACGTCTACACCCAACTCACCCAAAGCCTGCGCACAGCCATCTCACACTAAACACATCCCCTGTAGGAGCTGCCGAAGGCTGCGATCTGTTGATCTTCAAAAGCAAAAGATCGCAGCCTTCGGCAGCTCCTACAAAAAAGCGGGTTTCAGGGCATAAAAAAACCGGGCAATCGCCCGGTTTTTTTGTCGGTGGGGTGGCTTACCAGTCGTAAGACACTTCAACCGATGCCACGCGCTCCTGGCCGTAGTAGCAACCGAACGAGTAGTTGCAGTCCGAGATGTACTCACGGTCGAAGATGTTCTGCACGTTCACGCTGGTCTGCACGCCGCGCAGGCTTGGCGAGAGTTTGCCCATGTCGTAGCTGACGGTGGTGTCGTAGACAACGTAGGACGGCACGTCGAACGAGTTCGCCGCATCACCCGGCTTGCGACCGGTGTAGCGGGCGCCGACGCCGAAGGTCAGACCGTTGAGCGAAGCCTGGGTGAAGTGATAGTTGGCCCACACCAGCGCCGAAACAGGCGACTGTGCTTCACTGCGGTTGTCTTCGTTGCCCCAAGTGTCTTTGGTGTAGAACGAGTCGAGGTAGCTGGCGGCCGCCATCACGTCGATGTTGTCGAAGGTCGATTTGACTTCCAGTTCGACACCACGCGAGCGCACTTCACCCGACTGCGCCTGGTATTGCGGGTACTCGGTGTCGCCGGTCAGCACGTTCTTCTGTTTGATCTGGAACACCGAAGCGGTGATCAGGGTCTGGTCGAACGGCTGGTATTTCACACCGATTTCGTATTGCTCGCCTTCGGTCGGCTCAAAGCCTTTGCCACCGCGCTCAGGCGCTGCAGTGCCGAGGGTCGGCAGGAACGATTCCGAGTAGCTGACGTACGGCGCGAGGCCGAAGTCGGTGACGTAGGTCAGGCCCACGCGGCTGGTGAATTTGTGGTCACGCTTTTCTTCGACGGTGCGTGCCAGCAGATCCTTGTTTTCCACTTCGGCCCAGTCCTGGCGGCCACCGATGGTGAGGATCCACTTGTCCAGTTTGATCTGGTCTTGCAGGTACACACCGGTCTGGCGAATGGTGTTGTCCCACTTGGTGTCCAGTTGCGGCGTGACGCTGCTGGTGTCGTAGTTGTTGTTCGCGCCGTAAAGGTTGATCGGCAACACGTTGTAGGCGTTGTAGCCGTCGTACTTACGGTTGAAGTGGCGATAATCCACGCCCATCAGCGTGGTGTGTTCCAGCGCGCCGGTGTTGAATTTGTATTCCAGGTTGTTATCGACGGTGTACGCGGTGTTGTGCTGTTTCCAGTTCAGCTTGACCCGGTTGGCCTGGGTGTAGTCGGTCACGCCGGCGTCATCGGTGACGAAGCTGCGCAGGTAGAAACCTTTGTAGTCATCGCGCACGTCGGTGTAACGCGCGGTGGAGCGGTACTTCAAATCTTCGGTGAGGTTGTGGGTGAAGTCGTAGCCGAAGACGTACTGGTCGCGTTTGTAGTCGTTGTATTTCGAGTCGCCGGAGAAGAATTCGCGGTCGATGCGCTCGCCGTTCGGGCCGCGCTTGAGCGAGCCGATCATCGGCAGCGCCTGATAGTCTTCCAGACCGTCGTCACGCTGGATCTGCGCAAGCAGGGTCAGCGAGGTGTCGTCGTTTGGCGTCCAGGTCAGGCTCGGCGCCAGCAACATACGCTCGCTGTGGGTGTGATCGACCTGTTGGCCGCCTTTTTTGCCAACACCAACGACGCGGTAGGTGAACTCTTTCTGATCGTCGATCGGGCCGCTGGTGTCGAATGCGCCGTTGACCCGATCGTAGCTGCCGGCCCCCAGTTTGACCTGGCTGCGCTGCTCGGTGGTCGGACGCTTGGACACCATGTTGATGATGCCGCCCGGCTGGTTCTGACCGTATAGCACCGAGGACGGGCCTTTGAGCACTTCGATGCGCTCAAGGGTGTACGGATCGATCTGCGGTGCGCCGCCGAGGCTGCCGGCGTACGGCAGGTAGGCGCCGTCGAGGTACAGCGGCGTCGGTGCAAAACCACGGCTGGTGATTTCGTCGGCGATGGCGTTGCGGTCGGTGAAACCACCGACGTTCAGGCCCGGCGTGTAGCGCAGGGCCTGGGTCAGGTTGCGTGCGCCCTGGGTCTGCACTTGCTCGGCAGTGATCACGTTGATGGTCTGCGGGATTTCCAGGATCGGCGTGTCGGTCTTGGTACCGGTGGCGCTGCGAGTCGCGACATAGCCGTCGACCGGGCCATAGGCGGATTCAACCGCTCGGCCATTGATGTTGGTCGCGCCCAGCTCCAGCGAGTTACCGCTCGATCTGCCGCGCACGGTGACGGTGTTGTCCTGCACGGTGAACATGACGCCGGTCCCCACCAGCATCTTCGACAGCGCTTGCGACGGCGACAACCGGCCGCTGACCGGTTGGCTGCGCAGGCCCTGTACGTCATCAGCGCTGTACAGCACTTGCATGTTCGATTGCGTGCCCAATGCCTGCAGTGCGCTTGCCAGCGATTGCGCAGGGATATTGAAATTCACTTCTTCAGCCTGAACGTGGGCGCTGAACGGCAAGGCGAGGGCCATGCTGAAGGCGGTAGCGCTGAAGCCAGGTTGCAACATGCGACGCATGATCAGCGCCTTGGTAAAACGTGGAATCCCCGGAATTGCTGGCATTGTGTTTCACTCTTGCAGGTTTTAATTGGGTTGTAGTTGTTATCGATTCTTAATTAGACGCACGAGCCTCAGAAAACCAGAATGAGAATCGTGGCTATTTACGCCGTTTGCAGTTCCGTGATGACTTTTCCCGCTTCCATCCGCACCAATTGGTCGGCGACATCGAAATAACGATCGTCGTGGGAAATGACGATGATGGTTTTGCCCAGACGCTTCAGGTCGGGCAGCAGCTCGGTGTAGAAGATGCGCCGGAAGGTCGGATCCTGATCCGCCGCCCACTCGTCAAAGACCAGCACTGGACGCTCTTCCAGCCAGGCATTGACCAATGCCAGACGTTTGCGCTGACCGGTCGACAGGTCGGTGGTGGTGAACGAGCCGTCACGCACGCTGACCTTGTGCGCGATCTCCAGGCGTTGCAGGTATTGGTTGGCGTCTTCGGGGATGTGCGTGTCGCCCTGCACCACGTCGTCGAACAGGTAGTAGTCGGCGAAAATCGTCGTGAACAGTTGGCGGTAATCGTCGCGGGTGAGGGCGGTGACCACTTGCTCGTTGAGGCGAATCTCACCTTGTTGTGGTGCGTACAGGCCCAGTAGCAACTTGATCAGGGTGGTCTTGCCGCAACCGTTTTCACCGACAATGAAAACGATGTCGCCCTGTTCGATCTTCAGGTTGACCGGGCCCAGGCTGAACGGCGTGGCGCCTTCGACCGCCGGGAAGCTGTAGGCGACGTCGGTCAGTTCGAGGCTGTGCACCGGGGTTTTGCGATTGCCCTGATCGCTGAGCAACAGGTGCGGCTCTGGCGAGGAGAACTGTTCCGACAACTCGGCGATGCGGCGGAAGGCGATCTGCGCGCGGCTGACAATCGGCAGCGTGCCAATCAAATGCTCCAGCGGCCCTTTCATGTACAGCAGCACCAGCACGAAGCCGCTCATCACCGCTTTGTCCGTGCTCGGCCAAAGTGATTGCAGGGCCAGCGCCAAACCGATCACGACAAAGAACAGCATCGAACCGAAGGTTTTTGCGACCACGAAGATATTCACCGAGCGAATCTGCGTGTCGCAGATTTTGTCGGCGGTGTGCTCGATACCCGAGACGAACATGCGATGACGACGTGGGCGGTGGATGCGCAGTTCCTTGGCGCCTTCAGCGATGGCGTTGTAGTGCTTTTGCAATTCGTCTTCGGAATCGCGAGCCTCCATGAAGCCTTTGATGCCGTGGCCGCGAGCGATGTACTGAACAACAGTGCCGATAATGATCGCCACCACCATCATCAGAAACATCGGCCACGACAGCATTGCCAGGTAGCCCATGCAGCCGAGTGTCACGGTGAGGGAAATGGCCAGCGGCGCGAAGGCAAAGGCGAAATCGCTGATGGTGTCAACGTCATGGGTCAGCACCGGAATCAGCCGATGGCTGCGATAGCGCTCGATCTGTTCGATCGGTGCTGAGAGCACCTTTTCGCCCAACTCTTTGCGCAGTTTGGCGATGATTTTCTGGCCGACGTAATTGGTGCCGATGTCGGAGAAAATCGAACTGACCAGTGCCAGCAGACACAACCCGGCGAACGCGGCGACCACGGTGTTGGTCAGGCCGCCCTCGGCATGCAGCACATTATTGATTGTCGCCAGCAGCACCGTGACGCTCAGGCCACCGACCATGCCCAGCAGGATCGAGCCGGCAACAATCAGACGAAAGGGTTTGAGCAGGGTGAACAATTCATTGATCACCCCGCGTGTTGGTTTGCTCATGGAGGTTCCCTGCTTGAAAGAACGGCGAAGGCCGGCATCGGTCGCGGGCTTCGCCTGGGTGCGTAGAGGGCGGGGGCGCGTCGCAATGGATCGCGCCCACCTGTAAAACGACTGGAGGGGTGGTTAATTTAAGGGGCGCTGCGGTTACAGATCGCGGGCGACCCGGAAGCCGATCCAGTCGCCGCGATCACCCGGCACCAGCGCGTTGCGGTTGCCGGAGCGGGAGAACACCGGCGCCTCGCCCCAGTCGTTGCCGCGAATGCGCTTGAATTCGCACTTGCCGGTCAGCCAGGCACTGCCGTCGCTCGGTGCGCCGACGTAGTTTTCGTTGTAGCAATCGGCCGTCCATTCGTAGACGTTGCCGTGCATGTCGTACACGCCAAACGCATTCGGCGCGAAGCTGCCGGCCGGGGCGGTGAAGTTGTAGCCGTCGGCGGCGCCATAGGTGTTGGCGTGCTTGGCGATGCTGTATTCCTTGCCTTCATCGAACGGGAAGGGGAACGGCCCGCTGCTGCCGCCACGGGCGGCGTATTCGCGCAGGGATTCGCTGACCAGTCGGTATTGTTTGCCGGTCTTTTTCGACAGCCACGCGACGTAGGCATTGGCCTCGGCGAAGTCCATGCACACGGCGGGGTGGCGGTCGGTGTATTGCTTGCGCGGGTCGCTGCCCTGATAGTCCGGAATCCCCGCTTTGCACGCGCGGCCCGGGCGGTCGTCGCCGTCCGGCATCTGGTAGCCGGTGTCCTTCAGGTAGGCGAACCATTCACCCTTGAGCACCTGAAAACGGCTGATGGCCAAGGGTTTGGCGAACGTCACCGGGTGCATCGGGCTTTCATCGGGCTCGCGGCCGACTTCGTCATCCGGGGTGCCCATGGTGAAGGTGCCGGTGGGCAGCACGACCATTTCCGGGCAGTCCTTGCAGTCCTTGAACACTTTGCCCGGCGCAGGTGGCGTGGCGGCCTGAGCGGCGCTCGGCATGAGGCCGGCGGCGAGGGCGGCGAGCACCAAAGCGGGCAGGGCTTTCAGGGAAAAACGAGGTAACTCAGTGTTCATTTCGCGTCTCGCTAAAAAGGAAAAAGAGGGCAGGCTCACAGGGCCTGGTCGAGGATGCTCAGCAAGCGGTCGATCTGCGCTTCGTTGTTGAGCAGCCCCGGTGCGGTGCGGATCACCGGGCCGACGTCACGCTCGACGGCATCGGCAACCACACGGTTGGCCATCAGGTGCGCGGCGATCTTGTCGCTGTCCTTGCCCTTGACCCGGAAGAAGGTGAAACCGGCAGAAAACTCCGGGCTCAACGGCGTCACCAGTTCGATCTGTGGGCGTTGCAGCAGACGTTTTTTCAGGTGGCTGTTGAGTTCATGGATGCGCGCCTGCACCTCGGCTTTGCCCAATTGCAGGTGCAACTTGAACGCCTCGGTCAGGGCCCAGCGGTGTTCGAAGGCGTGATAACCGCCCGGGGTCATCGTCGTGGAAAAGTGCTCAGCCTCGGAGAAGGTCGGGATGATCGGCGTGACGTATTTCACCTCCGGCGTGCGGCTGCAAACGATGCCGGTGCCACGTGGGCCGAACATCCATTTGTGTGTGCCGGCGATGAAGAAGTCGCAATTCATCTCCGGGAAACTCAGGTCTTCAACGCCAAATCCGTGCACGCCGTCGACCACGTAAATGATCCGGTCAGCATCGCTGCGCCCACGGTTGTGTTTGTCGACCAGCGCGCCGATCGCGCCGAGCGGCAGCTTCACGCCGCTGCCCGAATGCACCCAGCACATGCCCAGCACGCGGGTCTCCGGGCGGATGCTGCGGTCGATGTTGGCCAGCAGTTGTTTCTCGCTGATCGTTTGCGGATCGTCGAACAGGCGAATCTTGCGCACCTTGGTGCCTTCACGTTCGCTGCGCAGTTCCAGAATCGTGTGGGTGGCGTAGTGCTCGTGTTCGGTGGTGAGGATTTCTTGATCGGCGCGCACGTGCACGCCGCCATAAATCATGGTCAGGCCTTCGGTGGTGCTGCCGGTCAGGGCGATCTGCTTGGCATCGGCTTGCAGGTATTGGCCGGCCCACACGCGCACGTCGTGTTCGCGCTGTTCGATCACGCCGACGTCCCAGTCCATCGCCAGTCCCGGGTTTTTGTCGAGCGCGGCGCGGTGCATTTCAATGGCGTCGCGCACCGGTTTCGGGTGGCTGGTGATGAGGAAGTTGGAGAAGTGCAGGTACTCGGGATCTTGATTGAACAGCTGCTGCAACTGCGCCCATTTATCGCGCGGCAAAGGCGCGATCGGCGTGGGGGCAGCAACGCTCGGCAGGCTCGCGCCGAGTGGCAGCGCCGCCGCGAGGATTCCGGCCTGCTTCAAAAAGTCACGACGATTGCTCATGGCTTGACGGTGTCCTGAGCAGCGGCCACTGCCGGTTTGGCGGATTTCTCGACCTGATCCCAGACGCGCAGGAAATTGCCGCCCCAGAGCTTGGCGATGTCGGCTTCGGAGTAGCCGCGCGAGAGCAATTCGGCGGTGACGTTGCGGATCTCGCCAACGTTCTCCCAGCCTTTGACACCGCCGCCTTCGTTGAAGTCGGAGCTGATGCCGACGTGATCGATGCCGATCTTGCGCACGGTGTAATCGATGGCGTCGCCCAAGTCTTTGAGGCTGGCTTTCGGTTCCTCTTCGAGAATCGCGTAGAGCTGACCGGCGTACTCGCCAAACTTCTGCTCCGACCACGCGGCGATGATCGGATCGCCCGGCATCAGCGCCATGGCCAGGTTTGGCAACGGCGGCAGGTCGTAGCGTTTGCGCAGTTCGTTGAGCTTGTCCTGAGTGCCTTGGGTCAGCGGGCGCAGGTACTGCGAGAAGCCGACGATCTGCACCACGCCGCCACTGTTTTTGATCAGCTGCATTTCCTTGTCGCTGAGGTTGCGCGGAATATCCACCATCGCCCTTGGTGCGGAGTGCGACGCCACCAACGGTGTGCGGCTCAGTTGCGCGACTTGTTCAAGGGCCTTGGTCGACATCTGCGAGACGTCGATGATCACGCCCAGATCGTTGAGGCGTTTGACCGCTTGCTTGCCCAGATCCGAGAGGCCATCGAGGGCGTCCGGCGAATCGTTGAAGAACGGCAACGGCCGCGACGAGTCAGCCCAGTCGTTGTTGCCGATGTAGCTGAAACCGAACATGCGCATGCCACGCGCCGTCCACAGATCCAGCAAGTTGAGGTCGTGGCCGAGGGGGTAGGCGTTGAGCATGCTGATGAAAATCGCAAACTTGCCTTCGCCGTGCAGGCGGCGGAAATCGGCGGGGGTGTAGGCGATCCCGACCTGATTGGGGAAGTCGCGCACCATGCCGGAAATGATCTTGTAGCGGATCTCCTGCTGGTTGCGCGCCTCGTCGACGAAACCGGCGGTGGGTTTGTGCGGGGCGTTGGCGCCGTTCCAGATTTCCGGCCAGCCGAAAATCGTCAACGCTGCACCGGACAGGCGACCACGGTTGGCTTTGACCAGGTCGAACTGGCCGCTGCCGTCCTTGTCGACCTCATTGCCGGTGGTGCCGAAATCCTGGGTGACGGTGATGTGGCTGTCGAACGAGAGCATGTGCTCGTGCAGCGCTTCGGCCTGCTGCATGACTTTGTGCGGGTAGCCGGGATTGTCCTTGAACCAAATGTCCCACACCGCAAAAGCAGCGCCGGCGCTGACCGCCATAGCCAGCGGCAGGCCGATGAAAAGAGCATTTTTCGAACGTGGTTTTGTCATTGCCATCTCAGTCAGGTTCGCCGTCGAGGTGCAGGCGCAGAGGCCTTTGCTATCTGGGAAGAACGAGTGGATGGCCGTGGAATTTAGGTCGCCGGGTTAAAAGATCGCAGCCTTCGGCAGCTCCTACAGGGATATACATTGCATGTAGGAGCTGCCGAAGGCTGCGATCTTTTCAAACCCACATAAATTTACCCGCGCAGCAAACGTTCTAGCTTGGATAAAGCCTGCTTCAGGGCTGACACAGGTAGGGCAATGAGGATTTCTCGACGATGGTTCATGGCAGGCCTGGCGTTGACCGGCGCTGCCGTTCCGGCGGCTTATTTCGGGCACCGTGAATGGACGAAGCCGGATCCGACGATCACCCCCGGTGAGGCGTCGTTCGATGTCGCCGACGTGGCCGGGCAGCGCTTGTCCAATGCCTTGCGCGGTGTCTGGAAAATTCGGTTTACCGGCACTGACGCCGGCCTCGATGGCTTGCCGGCTGAAGGGCTGGAAGTGTTTCTCGACATCGGTCAGAAGGGCCGGGGCGTCAATGGCTTCCTCGACACTGCCGAGCGTTTGCGCAGTGACGAAACACCTCGTTACCGAATTCTTGGCGATCTGGCCGGGGCAGAGGCCTCGAAACTCAGTTGGCGGTTGCTCGGCACGGACGGTCGCGTCGATTACGAACTGAACATGATCCTCGATGAAGTCTGGGCTGACTTCGGCAATGCAGGCAGCGGCACCCTCAGTGGCACGGTGCATCGCCTCGATCGCCCGTTGGCCTTGCCCGCGCAGGACAATCGCTTTATCGCCGTCAAATGCCTGTTCCCCGAAGCCCGCCAGCGCACGCCGTTGAATGCGCCGTTGCTGGCATGGTTGGTGTCACCCGAACATCGTCTGTTCCATCAGGTCTGGCACGCCACCCGCGACAAATGGCACACGCTGCCCGAGGACAAGCGCAATGCCCTGCGCGGCCTCGGCTGGCAGCCCGGGCCGCGTGACCAGGAGCGGGATGCGCGTGGCACGCACAAGGATCGCAACGGCTCCGGCATCGATTTCTTTTTCATGCACCGGCACATGCTCGGCACAGCGCGCTCGATGATGGATCTGCCGTCGTGGCAGTTTTTCCCATTGCCGCAACCGGAGCTGATCCGTGATCGCCAGGGCTTCGCGCGCTACTTCGACAACCACGATGGCACGGCCCTGCCGCCGACCTGGCTGGCGGCCGAAGATGACGAATACACCCAATGGGTCAGCGACCTGAAAACCGCCGAGACCTATCAAAGCAATTTTGAAGTCTGGGAATCGCAGTACCGCGATCCGCAATATCTGTCGAAGCTCACTTTGGGCCAGTTTGGTTCAGAAGTAGAGCTGGGCCTGCACGACTGGCTGCACATGCGTTGGGCGTCGGTGCCGCGTGACCCTTCCAACGGTCAGCCGGTGCCGCTGGCGCGTGATCTGGATGACTTCGCCGCCCGCTGGTTCGCCGCGGAAAACGATTTCCTCGGCGACCCGTTTTCATCCCATGTGAACCCGGTGTTCTGGCATTTTCATGGCTGGATCGATGATCGCATCGAGGACTGGTATCGCGCGCACGAGCGCTTCCATCCGGGCCAGGTCACGCGCCTTGAGGTCAACGGCGTGAAGTGGTTCGCGCCAGGTCGCTGGGTGGAAATCGCTGATCCATGGCTGGGGCCGGATACGCACGGTTGCAGCACTACACCGGGCTTGCAGATGGGCCGATCAGTGGAGATGGATCCGGAAACCATGAAACTGGCCCTGCGCATCACCTTCGGCGAAGACGAAAACAAACTCGCCAACCTGTTCCGCCGCGTGCCGCAACGGCCGTGGTATGCGCGCAATCTGAAAGCCAAGGCTTAAAGCAAAAGATCGCAGCCTTCGGCAGCTCCTACACTGATCCCTCGTAGGAGCTGCCGAAGGCTGCGATCTTTTGATCTTCAGAAAACCCGCCACCCACCCCCAAGCGCCTTGTACAGCGCGATGCTCGCCTGCACCCGCGACAGCCGCAGTTGCACGTTCAGATCTTGCGCTGCATACAGCGTGCGCTGGGTTTCCAAAACCGTCAGCAAGTCTTCGGCCCCGGCCTGATAACGGCTTTGGGCGATGTTGAAAGCGGTCTGCGCCTGACTCAGTTCTTCGCTCTGCCACTGGCGTTGTTCGTCCAGCCCGCGAATGCTGTTGAGGGCTTTTTCGACGTCGGCGAAGCCGTTGATGATCGCGCCGCGATAGGTTTGCAGCAGCTCATCCTGACGCGCCGTGGCCTTGTCGCGCTCAGCGCTGAGGCGGCCGTTATTGAAGATGGGTGCGACCAGCCCCGCAGTCAGGTTGTAGAAAGGGCTGCGGATCAAGTCATCAAATTTATCAGCGCCAGAGCCGAGCTGCGCCGTCAATGTGACAGTGGGCAACATCGCGGCGCGAGCGACTTTGACGTCAGCCTCGGCGGCCGCCAATTGTGCTTCGGCGCGAGCAATGTCCGGGCGATGGGTGAGCAAATCGCTCGGCACACCGCTGGCAATCCCCGGCCATTGCAGGCGATCGAATGATTCCTGATTGGCCGCGAGTTGCTGCACCGGTTGGCCGAGCAGGGCGGCGAGGCTGATCAACGCATCCTGCGCCTGTTGTTGCACCAGCGGCAGTTGCCGTTGCTGGGCGGCGACCAGGCTTTTCTGCTGCGCCAGTTCCAGCGCTGTCGCCGAGCCGGAATCAAACCTCGTCTGCACCAGTTTCAGCACGCTTTGCGCGTTAGCCAGATTCAGTCCGGCAATGCGGCTCTGCTCACGCAACGACAAGGTTTGCGCATAAGTATTGGCAACGCCGCTGAGCAACGTCAGCTCAACGGTCGCGCGATCAAATTCGCTGGCCTGCAACGCAAATTGCGCACTGTCGCGAGACGCCTGTTTACCGCCCCAGAAATCGATCTCGTACGTCGCGCTCAAATTGGCATCGAAATAGTCCACTGCCTTGTTATTGCTGTCGGCATCCAGCTGGCTATAACCCTTGCCGCGCAACAGTTTCTGCCGATTGGCATTCAGCCCGGCCTTGACCTCCGGCAGCAACGAGCCGCCAGCAATCACCGTGCTGGCCTGCGCCTGCTGAACGCGCGCCACCGCAGCGGCAAGGTCAAAACTGCCGACGCGAGCCTGTTCGATCAGACGATCCAGCTCCGGGCTGCCAAACTGTGTCCACCATTGCGGGTTGTTGCGGGCGACGCTGGCGCTGTGTGGCGATTGCCACGCAGCGGGGGCTTGCACGCCGCTGTCCGGGCGCTGAACGGGACTGCCGCAGGCGCTGAGGAGCAGGCACACGGTCAACAAACTGAGGCGCGGTTTCATAGATCGATCATTCACTGGTAAGGGCCGTGACCGGGTCGAGCCGGGCAGCTTTGCGGGCCGGCATGAAGCCGAAGACAACACCGGTCACAAGGGCGCAACCGAAGGCGCCGAGCACCGCGAGCAACGAGAACGCCACGGCGATATCGCTGAGGATCAACACGCCGCCAACGATCAGCGCGAGGGCGATCCCGGCGATGCCGCCGACCACCGAAAGCATCACCGCTTCGGTGAGGAACTGGCGGAGGATGTCGCGTTGGCGCGCGCCGGTGGCCATGCGAATACCAATCTCGCGGGTACGTTCGCGGACGGTCATCAGCATGATGTTCATCACACCGATACCGCCGACCAGCAGCGAGATCGCGGCAATCGAGCCAAGCATCAGCGACAGGGTGTTTTGCGTGCGCGCCTCGGCCTGAATCATTGCGGCGTTGTTGGTCAGTTCGAAATCCTTTTTGCCGTTGTGCAGACGCAGCATCAGCTGTTCGATGGCGTGTTCGGCCTCTTTGACCTTGCGCGCATCGGTGGCGGCGATGGCCACGTATTCCGGATCGTGGGTGCCGAACAGGCGCACGCTGGCCGCCGAATAGGGCACGGCGATGCGGTCGTCACTGTCGGAATCACCGGAGCTGGCGCCTTTTTCCGCGAGCACGCCGACCACCTGAAACGGCACGTTTTCGATAAGAATGTATTGGCCGATCGGGTTGGCCACGTCCTTGAGTAATTTGTTGCGCACCTTATGGCCGATCACCGCGACGGCCGAGGCGTTTCGCTCGTCCTGTTCGGTGAAGTAACTGCCTTCCACCACCGGCCAATTGAAGATCGCCGGGAAGTTGGTGTCGTTGCCGCCGACGTAACTCAAGTGGTCGGCATTGCCGTAACGCACGCCAGCCTCGGTGCCGATCACCGGCATGATGCGTTGCACTTGCGGCAGGCTCGCCAGCGCGCGGACATCGTCGAGGGTGATGATTCCCGGTGGCGTGCGCGGGTTCGGCGCCGAGCCGCTCAGGTACAGAATGTTCGAACCGAACGCGCCCATTTGCGCCATGACCTGGCGCTTGCTGCCTTCACCGACGGCGAGCATCACCACCACTGAAGCCACGCCGATGATGATGCCGAGCAACGTCAGCGCGGTGCGGAAGCGGTTGATCCACATCACTCGCCACGCCGCGTGCAGGGCGTCGACCAGCTCGCCCTTCCAGGCGCCAGTGGCTTCGGCACCTTCGCTCAGGCGCTTGCGCAAGTCGACCGCTTGCAAGGCGCCGGGGTTGGCGCTGGTCTGGGCGTCGGGGTTGTCTTTGGCGCTGTCGCTGATGATCAGGCCGTCGCTGATTTCGATGATGCGTTTGGCCCGCGCCGCCACTTCGCGGTCGTGGGTGATGAGAATCACCACATGGCCTTGACTGGCCAGCTCGTCGAGCAGCGCCATGACTTCTTTGCCGCTGTGGCTGTCGAGGGCGCCGGTCGGTTCGTCGGCGAGAATGATGTGGCCGCCGTTCATCAAGGCGCGGGCAATCGACACCCGTTGCTGCTGACCGCCGGACAACTGATGCGGACGGTTGCCGGTGCGTTCGGCGAGGCCGAGACGGTCGAGCAGGGCGGCGGCCCGGGCATGCCGTTCGGTGGCCGGAGTGCCGGCATAGATCGCCGGCATCTCGACGTTTTCCTGGGCCGAGCCGGACGGAATCAGGTGATAACCCTGAAACACGAAACCGAAGGCTTCACGGCGCAGCCAGGCCAATTCATCGCTGTCGAGGCCGGCGACGTTTTCCCCGGCGAAACGGTATTCGCCACAGGTCGGTCGATCGAGGCAGCCAAGAATGTTCATCAGCGTCGATTTGCCGGAGCCGGACGCGCCGACAATCGCGACGAATTCGCCAGCGTGGATCGACAGGTCGATGCCGCGCAGCACGTGAACTTCAGGCGCGTCGCCGCCACCGTAGGATTTGCGAATGTCCTGCAGGTCGATCAGGGGCGTTTGCATTCAACCCCCGCTGCCAGTGGCCGGGCCAATCAGCAAGTGATCGCCTTCACTGAGGCCATCGAGAATCTGCACCTTGAGCCGGTCACTGATGCCGGTGCGCACTTCGCGCGATTCGATGTTGCCGTTGGCAGCGACCACTTGTGCGGTCTGCCGGTCAGCTTTGACGCCGCCTTGCAGGGCGGCGACTGGCGCGGTGAGCACGTCTTTGGCCTGATTGGCGACGAAGAACACCTGCGTGGTCATTTCCGCCATCAGCGCGTTGTCGGCGTTATCGACATCAAGCAGAACGGTGTAGAGCACCACGCGCGCGCTGCCGCTTTTGCTGGTGCTGGTCGGGCTGCCGCCGCCCTGGCTGGTTTGATCGAGGGGTTTGGGCGGCACCGGCAGAATCTGCCGCACGGTGCTGCTCCAGCGCCGATTACCACCGCTGAGCGTGGTGAAGTAAGCGCTCATGCCCGGTTTGACGTGACCGATATCCGCCTCGGAAACCTCGGCCCACACGGTCATCGGCGACAGTTTGGCGATGCGCAGAATCAGTGGCGTCTGTTGCTGGGCGTTGAGGGTCTGGCCTTCGCGCGCATCGAGAGCGACCACGGTGCCGGCCATTGGCGCGTAAATACGTGTGTAGCCGAGTTCGGCTTGATCGCTGCGCAGGCTGGCTTCGGCCTGGCGGATCTGCGCCTGGAACATGTCGATGCGCGCTTGCGTGGCTTTCAGTTCGGCGCGGGCGGTTTGCACGTCTTCTTCGCGGGTTGCGCCGCCGGCAGCGAGGTTTTGCTGACGCTGATATTTCTGCTGCGCCAGCTCATGCTGCGCGCGCTGTTCCTGCAATTGCGCCTTGAGGTTCTCCACCGAGAAGCGCCCGGCGTCGAGTTTGGCCTTTTGCGTCGACGGGTCGATTTCCACCAGCAACTGGCCCTCTTTGACCACGTCACCGACTTCGACGTGGATCTTCTGAATCTGCCCGGAAGCCTGCGCACCGACATCCACATAGCGTCGCGGTTGCAGGGTGCCGAGGGCGGTGACGCTGCTTTCTATATCGCCGCGCGACACTTGCACGGTGGCGAATTTATCCCGCCCCGGCGGCAACATTTGCCACGCGGCATAGCCGACGACGGGGATCAGACAAAGGACTACGAGCAGGGCGCGTCGGGCGGGGCGGGGACGTTTCATGCAGGGTTCCGGCCAGTGGAATTCGGCCCGTCGTCCGGCCGCCGCGCACAGAGGGGGCAGCGCTGAACGCTGTCGCGGGGCGCGACAGATACGGGGAGCTGTCCTGTAAACGAGGAAAGAGCGGCGGAATTTAAGCGCTGACACACGAAGTAACAGCTATAGCGCAGCACTATTTATCGGGCAACGGCAAACACCACTTTAAATCTATATGAGAATTACTATAAATTACGCACCTCAAGTTGCCACTATCTTGCTACTGCGTTTCACGCCGTCGTCAATCGGTGTGCTCAAGGACAGAAACCGCACGTTTGCGGCCGGGAGTCATGTTGGAAAACTACTATCGCGAGCTGGTGTGTTTCCTCAACGCCAAGCTCGGCAATCGTCAGATTGCCGAAGATGTGGTGCATGACGCCTATCTGCGGGTGCTGGAGCGTTCCAGCGATACACCGATCGAGCAACCGCGTGCGTTTCTTTATCGTACGGCGCTGAACCTGGTCATCGACGACCATCGGCGCAACGCTTTGCGCCAGGTCGAATCACTCGATGTGCTCGACAACGAAGAGCGCTATTTCACCCCGTCGCCCCACAGCACTCTCGATCACGGCCAGCGTCTGGAAATGCTCCAGCGCGCGTTGGCAGAACTGCCGCCGCTGTGTCGCGACAGTTTTCTGCTGCGCAAGATCGAAGGTCTGTCGCACCCGGAAATCGCCGAACAGCTGGGCATTTCCAAGGCGCTGGTGGAAAAACACATCGTCAATGCGATGAAACATTGCCGCGTGCGGATCAAACAATGGGACGCCCATTGAGCCGACTTCGTTAAATTTTATTTCACTGTCCTCGTTCCTACTCAACAGACGACCTGCTGTCCTGCTCAAGGCCGGTCAGGTCACTTAGGCTCTCCATGCCCCTTGTTGAGGGGTTCCTCCAGAGGACACTGGAAATGACTCAGGCAATTGCATCGCCCATCGTTCACGACCTGATCGGCGTCGGTTTCGGCCCTTCGAACCTGGCGCTGGCCATCGCTCTGCAAGAGCGCGGCCCGATCCATGGCGAGCTGGATGTGCTGTTCCTCGACAAGCAGGCCAATTACAGCTGGCACGGCAACACCCTGTCGACGCAAAGCGAGTTGCAGATTTCCTTCCTCAAGGATCTGGTGACCCTGCGCAATCCGACCAGCCCGTACTCGTTCGTCAACTACCTGAAGGATCACGGCCGTCTGGTCGACTTCATCAACCTCGGCACGTTTTACCCGTGCCGCATGGAGTACAACGACTACCTGCGCTGGGTCGCCGGCAAGTTCACCGAGCAGAGCCGCTACGGCGAAGAAGTGCTGACCATCGAGCCGGTGCTGCACAACCATCAGGTTGAAGCGCTGCGCGTGATTTCCCGTGGCAGCGACGGCCAGCAACATGTGCGCACCACCCGTTCGGTAGTGGTCAGCGCCGGTGGCACGCCGCGTATTCCAGAAGCGTTCAAAGCGCTGAAGGGCGACAGCCGTGTGTTCCACCATTCGCAATATTTGTCGCAAATGTCCAAGCAGCCGTGCGTGAACAATCAGCCGATGAGCATCGCAATCATCGGTGGCGGGCAGAGCGCGGCGGAAGCGTTTATTGATCTGAATGATTCGTTCCCGTCGGTGCAGGTCGACATGATCCTGCGCGGCTCGGCCCTCAAGCCTGCGGACGACAGCCCGTTCGTCAACGAAGTGTTTTCACCGGAGTTCACCGACCTGGTGTTCCAGCAGAACAGCGCCGAGCGCGAGCGTCTGGTCAACGAGTACCACAACACCAACTACTCGGTGGTCGACATCGACCTGATCGAGCGCATCTACGGCATCTTCTACCGCCAGAAGGTTTCCGGGATTGCCCGTCACGCGTTCCGTACGCTGACCACAGTCGAGAGCGCTACTGCGACTGAAAACGGTATCGAACTGGCGGTGCGCAACAACGCCACCGGCGAAGTCACCGTGCGCAACTACGACGCGGTTGTATTGGCCACCGGTTACGAGCGGCAGATGCACCGCAAACTGCTGGCGCCGCTGGAAGAGTACCTCGGTGATTTCGAGGTCGACCGTAATTACAAACTGATCACCGACGAGCGCTGCAAGGCCGGCATCTACATGCAGGGCTTCTGCCAGGCCAGCCATGGTCTGAGCGACACCTTGCTGTCGGTGCTGCCGATTCGTGCGGACGAGATTGCTGGCTCGCTGTATGAGCATGGCAAAAACCGTGGGCATCGGTCGATGGCGGATTTGCTGCTGGCGACTGCCAGCTGATTTTTTAGCGCCTCACATACCGCCTTCGCGAGCAAGCCCGCTCCCACAGGGGATTTTCAGTGAACACAGATTTTGTGTCAGATGAAGATCCAATGTGGGAGCGGGCTTGCTCGCGAAGAGGCCAGCAGAAGCACCGAAAATTCAAGATCGTTCCCACGCTCTGCGTGGGAATGCCTCAACGGACGCTCCGCGTTCGGCCTTCGACAGGGACGCGGAGCGTCCCGGGCTGCATTCCCACGCAGAGCATGGGAACGATCATCCTGAACCCTTCCTGAACATCCCCCACATTCCCCAACGCACTGCCTTTTGCGGGTTTACTCTCCAATCATCGGGGCGTAAGCTTCGCGCGTTTTCATCAATAGCGGAGACCCACAGTGGGTACTTGTTCGAGTGACAGTTGTCGGCCGGTCTCGGTAACCGGCAGATTCTCGGCAAGATAACGCGCAGACTTTCTCTGTCGTTGTCTCGCCGTAAAAGCGAGCAGCGGCATCCCGTGCATGTCCCGTCCTGGGCCATGGCTAGACGTCCTTCTCATCGACGCTGAACAGAGCGTGGTTTCGACTTTATTGTCGTGATCGCAGCCCTATCGACACGCCTGTCTTTTCTGACCGGCGCGCCAAGCCTTGCCGTGCCGGTTTTTCCGGCGAACGAGGCGCGGCCGTATCTGCTTGACGGTTTCCCGGCTGACCACAGGGGCAACAGCCATGAAATTTACGCTCAAGGAATTTTTCGCAGGCTTCCTGCGCACCCGCCACATCGCCCGGCACTTCCGTCGCCTGGCGTTGCTGGAATCGATCAACGACACCACGGTCAGCCGTGAAGTCCCACCGACTCTGGCCAACACTCTGGTCGATGCCGCGCATTGCGACAGCGGTGTGCTGCTGTCGTCATTGGGCACGCATTCCGATGGCCTCACCGATTTCGAAGTAGATGCGCTGCGTGCGCAATATGGCCTCAACGAAGTCGAACACGAGCAGCCGCTGCCGTGGTGGACTCACCTGTGGCACTGCTACAAAAACCCGTTCAACCTGCTGCTGACGCTGTTGGCGGTGATCTCGTGGCTGACCGAAGACCTCAAGGCAGCCGTGGTGATTTTTTCCATGGTGGTGCTGTCGACGCTGCTGCGCTTCTGGCAGGAAAGCAAATCCAACCAGGCCGCCGATGCACTGAAAGCCATGGTCAGCAACACCGCCACCGTGATGCGCCGAGACGCGCCACGCAGCGAATTGCCGATCAAACAATTGGTCCCGGGCGACCTGATCGTGCTCTCGGCCGGTGACATGATTCCTGCCGATTGCCGCGTGCTCAACGCCAAGGATCTGTTCGTCAGCCAAGCTGCAATGACCGGCGAATCGATGCCGGTGGAGAAGTTTCCGCGTCAGGCTGATCGCGACACGCGCAATCCGCTGGAGCTGGACAACATCCTGTTCATGGGCACCAACGTGGTGTCCGGCACAGCAGTGGCGGTGATCCTGACCACCGGCAACAGCACCTATTTCGGTGCGCTGGCCCAGCGAGTTGGTGCAACCGATCGCGCGGTGACTTCGTTCCAGCAGGGCGTCAACAAAGTCAGCTGGCTGTTGATCCGTTTCATGTTCGTCATGGCGCCGCTGGTGCTGTTCATCAACGGTTTCACCAAGGGTGACTGGACGGAAGCACTGCTGTTCGCGTTGTCGATTGCCGTCGGCCTGACCCCAGAAATGCTGCCGATGATCGTCACCTCGACGCTGGCCAAAGGCGCGGTGTTTCTGTCGCGTAAAAAAGTCATCGTCAAGCGCCTCGATGCGATCCAGAACTTCGGCGCGATGGACGTGCTGTGCACCGACAAGACCGGCACGCTGACGCAGGACAAGATCTTCCTCGCGCGCAATGTCGACGTGTGGGGTGCTGATTCCGATGACGTGCTGGAAATGGCCTACCTCAACAGCTACTACCAGACCGGCCTGAAAAACCTGCTGGATGTCGCGGTGCTGGAGCATGTGGAAATCCACCGCGAACTGAAAGTCGGCACGGCGTTTCGCAAGGTCGATGAGATCCCGTTCGACTTCAATCGTCGGCGCATGTCGGTGGTGGTCAAAGGGCGCGGCCAGCCGCATCAGCTGATCTGCAAAGGCGCGGTGGAAGAAGTGCTGGCGGTGTGCAGCCGCGTGCGTCACGGCGACGTCGATGAAGCCTTGAGCGATGAATTGCTGACCAGGATTCGTCAGGTCACCGCAGCATTCAACGCTGAAGGCTTGCGCGTGGTGGCCGTGGCCGCACGCTCGATGCCCGAAGGGCGCGAAATTTACAGCCTGGCCGATGAGCAAAAACTGACGCTGATTGGTTACGTGGCGTTTCTCGATCCACCGAAAGAAAGCACTGCGCCCGCGCTGAAAGCCTTGGCCGAACATGGCGTGGCAGTGAAAGTGCTGACCGGCGACAACGAACTGGTGACCGCGAAGATCTGCCGTGAAGTCGGCCTCGCGCAACAAGGCCTGCTGCTGGGCAACGACGTCGAGCGCATGAGCGATGCCGAACTGGCGGTGGCGGTAGAGACCACCAATGTCTTCGCCAAACTGACGCCGTCGCACAAGGAGCGCATCGTGCGCATCCTCAAGGGCAACGGCCATGTGGTCGGGTTCATGGGCGACGGCATCAACGATGCACCAGCCCTGCGTACCGCCGACATCGGTATTTCCGTGGACAGCGCGGTGGACATCGCCAAGGAAGCGGCCGACATCATCCTTCTGGAAAAGAGCCTAATGGTGCTGGAGGAGGGCGTGCTCGAAGGGCGGCGCACCTTCGCCAACATGCTCAAGTACATCAAGATGACCGCCAGCTCCAACTTCGGCAACGTGTTCTCGGTGCTGGTCGCCAGTGCGTTTATTCCGTTCCTGCCAATGCTGCCGATGCACCTGTTGGTGCAGAACCTGCTCTACGACATTTCGCAGATCGCCATTCCGTTCGATAACGTCGACGAGGAAATGCTGAAAAAACCACAACGCTGGCAGCCGGGCGACGTCGGGCGCTTCATGCTGTTTTTCGGCCCGATCAGCTCGATCTTTGACATCACCACGTTCGCCTTGATGTGGTACGTCTTCGATGCCAACACCCCGGATCACCAGACGCTGTTCCAGTCCGGCTGGTTCGTGGTCGGGTTGCTGACCCAGACGCTGATCGTGCACATGATCCGCACGCCGAAGATTCCGTTCCTGCAAAGCCGTGCCGCCATGCCGCTGCTGGTGATGACCGGAATCATCATGGCGGTGGGGATCTTCCTGCCGATGGGGCCGCTGGCGCACTACTTCAAATTGCAGGCGCTGCCGTCGCTGTACTTCGTGTTTCTGCCGGTGATTCTGCTGGCGTACATGGCGCTGACCCAAGCGGTGAAAGGCTTCTACATCCGCCGGTTTGGCTGGCAATAACAGCAACACCGCTCCCCCCTGTAGGAGCTGCCGAAGGCTGCGATCTTTTGATTTTGTTTTCAAAAGGCAACATCAAAAGATCGCAGCCTTCGGCAGCTCCTACAGGGGCTCGTTTCAAGCAGGCCCCACAAGGGGGTTTGTGTTTTTTTCAGGAAGATGACGATGCAAGCCATCAACAACCTCAACCTCGATTCACTGCTCGACACCCTCGTCAGCCTCAGCGCCGCGTTCATCCTCGGTGGCCTGATCGGTTTCGAGCGCCAGTACCGACAACGCACCGCCGGCCTGCGCACGAACGTGCTGGTCGCCGTCGGCGCAGCGATTTTCGTCGACATGGCCAACCGTCTCGCCGGCGCTGAAGGCGCGGTGCGCGTGGTTGCCTACGTGGTCTCCGGCATCGGTTTTCTCGGCGCCGGGGTGATCATGCGTGAAGAGGGCAACGTGCGCGGCCTCAACACCGCCGCGACTCTATGGACTTCTGCGGCAGTGGGCGCCTGCGCCGGCGCCGACCTGCTCGCCGAAGCCGTGCTCGGCACGCTGTTTATCCTCGCTGCGAACACCTTGCTGCGGCCGATCGTCAACAACATCAACCGCCAACCGCTGGACGTGGTGTCGGCGGAAGTCACCAACATCGTCTACGTTATCGCCCGGCGTTCGCAGCAAACGGCGGTGTTCGCGTTGCTCGAAGCTGAACTGGAGCGCAGTAATTACCCGGCCAGTGATGTCGACGTGCATGCCTTCGGTGCGGACGAAATCGAGATCGAAGCGACATTGGCGACAACGTCGGTGGACGGCGATGAGCTGGATGCACTGGTCGCGCGGATCTCGACGTCAGCGTTGGTGGTGCAGGCGTTCTGGAGTCCGAGTACCACCGAATAGCCGCACTTTGTTGGCGCCGGCCTGGCGTGGCCGAGCGCGTAAATCAAGGAATTACCGCCAGTCTTTTTAGGACGCGTCCTACAGAATCTTCCGTTTGGCCTCCGTAGGCTTTCATTCATTTGAAGCCGTTTAACCCGTGAGGTTTACGATGAACAACAAAGCCCTGCGCATTCTGATCGCCGATCCGCAACATTTTCACCGCATGAAAATCGAGCGTGCATTCAATGGCCTCGGCTACTACCGCATCGCGCCGGTACAGAGCTTGGTCGACCTGCTGACCCTGGTCGATTACGGCTGCGAACCCTTCGACATCGTGGTGATCAACGCTGAAATGGCCGCTGGCTCACTGGATCTGCTGGGGTTTTTTCTCGATAACCCGCATGTTCGCCACGCCTTGATCTACAACGAACCTACTGCGCCATCACGGGCGATTCCGGGTTTTGCGCAGGATAATGTGCAGCTCAGCCATTGCGCTCTGCCGAATGCGCGAATGATCGAGCAGTTGGCGGCGCTGGCCGATGCGCCAAAACCTGGAGCCTGCGCTGACTTGATGCGTGTTCCAGCGTTGAAACGTCAGGCTTAGACACAAATATTCAATGGCCGCAACTGTCAAACCTGACAGGTAGATTCGCCGTCGTTCCCGTGCAACAGTCTTTGCGCAGCCACCCTGTCCGCTCAACGCGACAGCGGGGCGCCATCGTCTGGTCTTGCCATCGGGAGTGTTCATGAAGTCAGCGCTGGTCGTCGAAGATCATCCGGTGGTGTTTGCCGCCGTCAGAATCGTGCTGCAAGCCGAAGGCTTCAAAGTTATCCAAGAAACCTCCAGTGGTCTTGAGGTTTTGGCATTGATCCGCCAACACCAGCCGGATCTGCTGATACTCGATCTGAATTTGCCTGGCTTGGATGGTCTCGAAGTGCTGGCGCGGATCAAGGCCAATGATCTGAACTGTCGGGTGCTGATCTTCACCTCGCGTGAAGCGCGTTTTTATCAGGAGCGCTGCTTGCGCGCTGGCGCCATGGCGTTTGTGCCCAAGACCAATCAGCTGGAGCAGTTGCACAAGGCGATTCAGGCGCTGATGTCGGGGTACACCTACTTCACGGCATTGCCTGATCAGGCACATTCATCCAACTCCCTGCAATACACCGAAAAGCAGCTGATCGATCAGCTCTCCGACCGGGAGTTGAGCATCTTCGTGCAACTGGGGCTGGGTAAATCCAACAAAGCCATCGCCGAAGACATGCACCTCAGCCACAAGACCGTCAGCACCTATAAAACCCGATTGATGACCAAACTCGGCGTCGCGTCTGCCGTTCACTTGCGTGACTTCGCCAAGCGCAATCATTTGATCTGAGGGGCCGCACATGAGGCTGGGCCGCTGGGTTCTGATCCTGTTGTCGGCGTGGGGGCTAATGGCGTCGGCCGAGACCGCGCCCACGACGCTGGAGATCCTCACGCGAACCCGGCTGGAGAACGTTCACGTTCGGCTCGATGGCACGGATCGGTATTGGCTGCGTCAGCACCCGGTGCTACGCATGGGCATTTCCGGGCCGGATTACCCGCCGTTCGAATTGACCCGCAACCACCATCAACTGGAAGGGCTCAGCGCCGATTACGCCGATCTGCTCGCGCAATTGCTGAATATGCGTGTCGAAGTGCTGCGCTACGCCAACCGCGAAGCGGCCATTACCGCGCTCAAACGGGGCGAGCTGGACGTGCTCGGCACCTCGAACAACTTTGAATTGGCTGATCCTGAACTGGTGCTGTCCCGCGCGTACGCTGAAGATCAGCCAATGCTGGTGACCCGGCTCGGAGACGCGCCGCTGGCCGATCTTGCCGGCAAACGCCTGGCCATGGCCGAAGACTACTTGCCACTGGCGACCGTGCAGGGCTTTTATCCACAGACCCATATTCAGCGCTACCGCTCAGCCATGGACGCGCTCGGCGCCGTGGCCTTCGGCAGGGACGATGCGTACCTCGGCGACTTCATCAGTGCCAACTACCTGATCAACACCAATTACCGCAACGACGTGCAACTGGCCGGGCCGTCCGGGCTGGATGCCAACCCGTTCGGCTTCGCGCTGCGCCGCACGGATGCGCGATTGAAACGGATCATCGACAAGGCGCTGGCCGCCATTCCCCTGCATCAACGGCAGATCATCGAGCAACGCTGGAGCGCCGGGCGCGCGGAAATGGCCGAGCAGTCGCAAGTGCGCCTGAGTGCCAAAGAACAGCGCTGGCTCGACCAGCATCCGCGTGTGCGGGTCGGCGTTATCGATGATTTTGCGCCGCTGTCGTTTTTTGATGCCGAAGGTCGCCTCAGCGGGCTTGCGGCGCCGTTGTTGAGTCTGATCAGTCAGCGCAGCGGCCTGACGTTCGAGGTGGTGCGCGGTCGCTCGCTGGATCGCCAGATCGAGCAATTGAAGGTTGGCGAGCTCGATGTGCTGCCAGTGGTGACGCCGAGCAGTGAGCGTGAAGCCGAATTGCGCTTTACCCGAGCGTATCTGAGCAATCCGTTCGTGCTGGTCACGGCTGCAGGTGTGGACAGCCCGCGCAGCCTCGATGATCTGGCCGGCAAACGCCTGGCGATTTATCGCGGGCATCCGTTGCGTGGTTATCTGCTCGAACATGCGCCGCTGGTGAAATTGGTCGAAGTGCCCAGCCCGGCGGCGGGCATGGACATGATCGGTAAAGGCCAGGCAGACGCGACCGTGAGTTCGTTGCTGGTGGCGCGCTATCTGATTGCCCGTCACTACCGTGAACGCATGCGAATTGTCACCACCGTCGGTGATCAACCCGCCAGAATCGCCTTGGCCACGGTGCCGCAGGCGGCTGAGCTTCAGTCGATTCTGAACAAGGCATTGCTGAGCATCGCGCCGCAGGAAATCGATGAACTGGTCGGCCGCTGGAGCCATGACATGGTGGTCGATGACAGCTATTGGCTGCGTCATCGCGGGGAAATTCTGCGCGGCTTTATCGGTGCGGCGGTGTTGCTGCTATTGGCACTGGCCTGGATCGGTTTTCAGCGCCGGCAGATCCGTCAACGGCAGCAATGGTTGCAGCAATTGCAGGAGGCCAAGGACGTGGCCGACGATGCCAATCGTGCGAAAACCACGTTTCTGGCGACCATGAGTCATGAAATCCGCACGCCGATGAACACCTTGATCGGCATGCTTGAACTGGCGCTGAAACGTGCGGAGGAGGGCGTGACCGATCGCCTGGCGATCCAGGTCGCATCCAGTGCCGGGCAGCAATTGCTGGCGCTGATTGGCGACATTCTTGATATTGCGCGGATTGAATCCGGGCATTTGTCGCTGGCGCCCGAACGCGCGAATCTGCGTGAACTGGTCAGTTCGGTGTGCAGGGTTTTCGAAGGTTTGGCGCGACAGAAACGCTTGCTCTGGCACCTTGATCTAGAGGCTGGCAGCGACGTTGATGTGCTGATCGACCCGACGCGGTTCAAGCAGGTGCTATCGAATCTGCTGAGCAATGCGATCAAGTTCACCGAGACCGGCGAAGTGAGTTTGCAACTGCGCGTGAATGCTTTGGAGGCCGGGCAACTGGCGGTCTGCGTGATTATCGAAGACAGCGGCATTGGCATCAGCCCTGAAGACAGGCAGCGTTTGTTCAGTCCGTTTGTGCAGGCCGGCAATGACCCGCATGCGGCGCGCAGTGGTTCGGGATTGGGCTTGGTCATCAGTCGCAGCCTGTGCGAAATGATGGGCGGCGAGTTGCAACTCGAGAGCAAAACCGGCGTCGGCACGCGAGTCACCGTTCGCCTTGAGGTGGCGTTGCTGGAAGCGCTCGAACAAAACCATGCGCCCACGCCAATCGCCTCCGAATCCGTGCAATCGCTGAGCATTCTGGTGGTGGACGATCACCCGGTGAACCGCTTGTTGCTGTGTTGGCAACTCAGTGAGTTGGGGCACCGGACGGTCGACACTGAAGACGGCGAGCAGGGCTTGAAACTGTGGCGCGAGCAACCTTTTGACGTGCTCATCACCGACTGCAACATGCCCCGGCGCAGCGGTTATGAACTGGCGCGCGCGATTCGTCAGGACGAAGCGCTCGCAGGTGTCGGTCGACGTTTGATTATTGGTTTTACGGCCAATGCGCTGGTCGAGGAAAGAGCTCGTTGCCTCGCAGCGGGCATGGACGATTGCCTGTTCAAACCGATCCGTTTGCACGATCTGAGTGTGGCGTTGAGCGGCGTCAGCCACATTGAGCGAGGTATCGAACGATCAGAGAATCCGCCGCTGGCTGAGTTCGACCTCAGCGCGCTGGAGCAGTTGGCGGGGAATAACCGCGCCCTCATCGTTCACCTGCGCAAAGAAGTACTGAACAGCCTGCACGCCGATTTGCTGCGCCTCGACGATCTGTTGCAAACCCCTGACCGTGGCGGCCTGCGCGATCTGGCCCATCACATCAAGGGCGGTGCACAAATGGTCGGCGCCGCGCGCGTGGTGTCGGCGTGTACCGACCTCGAACACGCCTGCCGCGATGCTGAAAGCGCTACGCTGGGGGTTAGCGCCAGCGCATTGCGCGAGGCCATGCAAGTTCTCGCGCAACGGCTTCAGGCCTGAGCGATCAATCCCAGATGGGCGCGATGCCTTTTGGGCTGGTCAGGCGGTGGCCGCGCTCCAGCGTAGCGATCTGCGCCATGTCGGCATCGCTCAGCTTGAGGGCGGTGGCGCCGAGGTTGCTATGCAGGTTGGCGCGCTTGGTCGACGACGGAATCACTGCGTAACCCGATTGCATGGCCCATGCCAGCGTGACTTGTGCCGGAGTGGCTTGCAGGCGTGCAGCGATCTGCTCGATCACCGGATCCTTCAAGACTTCACCGTAAGCGAGGGTCATGTACGAGGTGATGTGAATGCCCTGGCTTTTGGCGAACTCAGCCACCGCGCGGTTTTGCAGGTACGGGTGCAATTCGATCTGGTTGGTGGCGATATTGTCGGCGCCGACGGCTTTGATGGCTTGCTTCATCAGGTCGATGGTGAAGTTGGACACGCCGATCTGCCGGGTCAGGCCCAGACGTTTGGCTTCCAGCAGAGCGCCCATGAATTCTTCGACGGGCACTTGGTCTTCCGGCGATGGCCAGTGGATCAGCGTCAGGTCGAGGTAGTCGGTTTGCAGTTTTTGCAGGCTCTCTTTGAGGCTGTCGATCAGGCGATCTTTGGCGAAGTTGGCGATCCAGATTTTGCTGGTGATGAACAGGTCTTCGCGGGGGATGCCGCTGGCGGCGATGGCCTGGCCGACGTCCGCTTCGTTTTCATAAATTTGCGCGGTGTCGATGACGCGGTAACCGAGTTCAAGGGCGGTGCTCACCGAGTCAATGACCACCTGGCCTTGCAGGCGAAAGGTACCGAGGCCGAAAGCGGGAACAGACATGAAAGACTCCAAGGGATTGCAGTGGGAATGCGGTCGAGTATCCGCGTGTGCATCCTTGAGAAAAACCGCTGCTGGGGCAAAGCAGTGTTGAGCAGAAGTCATGAATCAATCCTGGATTCTGTGTTGTCTGGACTGGCCTCTTCGCGAGCAAGCCCGCTCCCACAGGGATTTATGTTGGTAATGAATGTTGTGTACACCCCCAAATCCTGTGGGAGCGGGCTTGCTCGCGAAGGCCGCGCCGCCGATTCAGGCAATGTCGCTGCGCGCAAATTCCTCGCCGAGAAAATCAATCAACGTGCGCACCGACGGTAACAACCCCCGCCGTGACGGAAAAATCGCATGCACCACTCCACACTTCGGCGCCCACCCCGGAATCAACTCCACCACGCGCCCGGCGGCAATGTCCTCGCGCACCACCACACTCGGCAAATGCGCCACGCCGACCCCGGCAATCACTGCCTGACGCAACGCAATCAAATCATCAGTAACCATGCGCGGCGTGTGCCGGATCAGCGCCGTGTTGTCGTTCGGCCCGAGCAGTTCCCACTGATACTCACGCTGCGCCGCGCCCCAATGCAGGCTCGGCAAACCGTTGAGGTCAGCGGGCGAGGGCGGTGACGACAGGCGTTCAACAAACTGCGGACTGCCCACCACCGATTGCATGCTGTTGCCCAGCACCTTCATCACCATGTCGGTGTTTTCCAGTGGCGGAAAGCGCACGCGCAAAGCGATATCGAAACCTTCGTGAATCAGGTCGACGCGACGATTGGTGCTCTCGATGAACAACTCAACCAGCGGATACTTGAGCATGTAGCGCGTGAGCATCGGCCCGACCCACGAGTTGAGCAGCGCCGTCGGGCAACTCAGGCGCACCAGCCCTTGCGGCTCGGAGCGGTTGCGTTCGATCAGTTCGGCGGCGCTTTCGGCTTCGATGCGCATGGCCAGGCAACGCTGGTAATAAGCCTGGCCGATTTCAGTCAGCGAACAATGGCGGCTGGTGCGGTGCAGCAGGCGTACACCGAGGCGTTCTTCCAGTTCGGCAATGCGCCGGCTCAGCTTCGATTTGGGCATGTCCAACGCACGGCCGGCGGCGGCGAATCCGTGGTGTTCGACCACTTGGGTGAAGTAGTAAAGGGTGTTGAGGTCTTCCACCATCGTTCTCCAGATAGAACGCTAAGGCTGATTTTTGCAGTCTAGTGCATTAATGGTCATGGATTTAAGCTTAATCCATCGCATCATTCACCCCAATTGGAGACAACCATGAAAAACATCATCGGTATCTACACCAGCCCACGCGGCCATTGGGTCGGCGATGGTTTCCCGGTTCGCACGCTGTTTTCCTACGACAACCTGGGCAAACACATCAGCCCGTTCCTGCTGCTCGATCACGCCGGCCCCGCCGATTTCACCCCGACGACCGATCGTCGTGGCGTTGGTCAGCATCCGCACCGTGGTTTCGAAACTGTGACTATCGTTTATGACGGTGAAGTGCAGCACCGCGATTCGACCGGCAGTGGCGGCGTCATCGGCCCGGGCGATGTGCAATGGATGACGGCGGCGTCCGGGATCCTCCACGAGGAGTTTCACTCGGATGACTTCGCCAAAACCGGCGGCAAACTGGAAATGGTGCAGCTGTGGGTCAACCTGCCGGCCAAGGACAAAATGGCCGCGCCGGGCTACCAGACCATTCTCGACCGCGACATCCCGAGCATTGCGCTCAAGGACAACGCCGGCAGCCTGCGTCTGATCGCCGGTGAGTTCGATGGCCACACCGGCCCGTCGCGCACGTTCACGCCGATCGACGTGTGGGATCTGCGCCTTAACGCCGGCAAGTTGCTGACGCTGGATCTACACGAAGGCCGCAACACCGCGCTGGTGGTATTGAAAGGCTCGGTGCAGGTCAACGGTGTGGAATCGGTGCGCGAAGGGCAGTTGGCGCTGTTCGAACGTGATGGCAAGCAACTGACCCTTGAAGCCAGTCAGGACGCGGTGGTGTTGCTGCTCAGCGGCGAACCGATCGACGAACCGATCGTCGGCCACGGCCCGTTCGTGATGAACACGAGCAGGAAATCCACCAGGCCTTCGCCGACTTCCAGTCCGGCCGCTTCGGCCAGATGCACGCTTAACGCACAACCACTCCGCTCTACACAGGACGCGTAGGCCGGTTCGAAGGCCAGGGATGGCTGTTGCCTAAAGAAAAGAGGACACGCACATGAACACTGTCAATGCCGCGAACTTCGACGGTCAGAAACCGACCATCGATGCCAGCGATGCAGCCATGCTGCTGATCGACCACCAGAGCGGTCTGTTCCAGATCGTCAAGGACATGGACGTGCCGCAACTGCGCGCCAACGCCGTAGCGCTGGCGAAAGCGGCGACCCTGCTGAAGATGCCGGTGATTACCACAGCATCGGTGCCGCAAGGGCCGAACGGGCCGTTGATTCCGGAAATTCACGAAGCCGCGCCGCATGCGCAATACGTGGCGCGCAAGGGCGAAATCAACGCGTGGGATAACCCGGAGTTTCACGCGGCAGTCAAAGCCACTGGCAAGAAAACGTTGGTGATCGCCGGCACGCTAACCAGCGTCTGCCTGGCGTTCCCGTCCATCGCTGCCGTGCACGAAGGCTACAAGGTCTTTGCCGTGGTCGACGCGTCCGGCAATCACTCCAAACTCGCCACTGATCTGACAGTTGCCCGTTTGGCCCAGGCCGGGGTGGTGCCGATCGACATCATGGCTACGCTTTCCGAGCTGCAAGGCTCGTGGAACCGTCCCGATGCCGAGCAGTGGGCGGCCGTCTACGCCCAGGCCATGCCGCATTATCAATTGCTGATCGAGAGCTACCTCAAGGCTCAGCAAGTCGCGAACGAACACGAAGTGCTGGATTCCCAGCGCTGATCGAGTCTCCTGAGGCCGACCCCCCGTCGGCCTCTACAACACGCGAGGATTACTGCAATGACCACTCAATACAAACGTCTGGACAAGAACAACGCTGCGGTGCTGCTGGTCGATCACCAGGCCGGGCTGCTGTCGCTGGTGCGCGACATCGATCCGGACAAATTCAAAAACAACGTGCTGGCGCTGGCCGATCTGGCCAAGTACTTCAAACTGCCGACAATCCTCACCACCAGTTTCGAAACCGGCCCCAACGGCCCGCTGGTGCCTGAGCTGAAAGCGCTGTTTCCGGATGCGCCGTACATCGCTCGTCCAGGCCAGATCAACGCTTGGGACAACGAAGATTTCGTCAAGGCGATCAAGGCGACGGGCAAGAAGCAACTGATCATTGCTGGCGTGGTGACCGAGGTCTGCGTGGCGTTCCCGGCACTGTCGGCGATAGAGGAAGGTTTTGATGTGTTTGTGGTGACCGATGCCTCAGGCACGTTCAACGAATTGACCCGCGAATCGGCGTGGAATCGTATGTCCACGGCGGGTGCGCAGTTGATGACCTGGTTCGGTCTGGCCTGCGAGCTGCACCGCGACTGGCGCAACGACGTTGAAGGGCTGGGCACGCTCTTCTCCAACCACATCCCGGATTACCGCAACCTGTTCACCAGCTACAACAGCCTGTCTAACGACAAATAACCCGCGCCACCCGCAAACCCCTGTAGGAGCTGCCGAAGGCTGCGATCTTTTGACTTGGTTTTTGAAGGTCAAAAGATCGCAGCCTGCGGCAGCTCCTACAGGGTTTTGTGGGTTTTTTGCGGGTGTGTTCATGCTGTGAAATCAATTGCTCCTACACTCTCCCAATCTGTGCGATCTTCTCGCGATTGGCCCCCGTCGGAGTTGTTTGATGCTGTCTCTGCTGACCGAACACCCGTTGTTTTGCGCGTTGGTCCTGATCCTCCTTGATCTCGGTCTGTGGCGCCTGATCAGTTCCCGTGGCAGCGAGTGGAAACTGCTGGTGCGCGTGCTGATTTTTACCCTGTTCAGCATCTTGCTGTTCAACGAAGGCCTCAACCCGATGGAGCCCGCGCCGTGGGCCGACAACGTGCCGCTGCACCTGGCGGCGACCGGGTTGCAGATTGGCTGGTGGCTGTTCGGCGCGCGCACCCTGACGGTGTTGATCGGCGCGGTGATGATGCAACGGGTCGGCCACACCGGGCGGTTGTTGCAGGATTTGCTCGGTGCGGTGATTTTCCTTATCGCGATTATCGCGGCGCTGGCCTACGTGCTCGATCTGCCGGTCAAAGGCGTGCTGGCGACGTCCGGAGCGTTGGCGATCATCGTCGGTCTGGCCCTGCAGAGCACGCTCAGCGATGTGTTTTCCGGGATCGTCCTCAACACCACCAAGCCTTATCAACTGGATGACTGGATTTCCATCGACGGCACCGAAGGTCGGGTCACCGATATCGATTGGCGTGCCACGCGCCTGCAAACCAGTCAGGGCAGCATGGCGGTGATTCCCAACTCGCTGGCGGCCAAGGCGAAGATCATCAACTTCAGTCGGCCGAGCAATATGTTCGGCGTCGCGGTCAGCGTGCAGGTCAGCCCGCATGCGCGGCCCAGTTCAGTGATCGAATCGCTGGAGCGGGCGATGCAGGGCTGTCGGCAATTGCTCGACAACCCGGCGCCGAGTGTCGCGCTGAAAAGCTCCGGCAGCAGCGGCGCGGAATACGAGATCAGCGGTTTCGTCGCGTCGATGGGCGAGAAACGCGTGGTGCGCAATCAGCTGTTTGATCTGGCGTACCGGCACTTGCAGGCGTCCGGGGTCAATCTGCTGTCGAGCGATGAAAGCAGCGCGCCGAGCAACCTGTCGCGGCCACGGGCATTGCTCGACAGTTCGCCGATCTTCTCGACGCTGCGTCAGGAAGAGAAAGAAACCTTCAGCCAGAACATGACCCTGCAAAATTTCCGCACTGGCGAGACGATCCTGGAGGCGGGGGAGGTAAGCGATCACTTGTTCATCATCGAGTCGGGCGTGGTCACAGTGACGCTGACCCGCCACGGCACGCCGTTCGAGTCAGGGCGCATGGGCCCGGGCGAAGTGATCGGCGAGGCGGGCATCCTTTCCGATTCCTCGGTGCCGGCCAAGTTTGCCGCGAAAACCTTCTGCGCCCTGTATCGCATCGAAAAGACTTACCTGAAGCCGTGCCTCGACGCTCGCCACGACATCAGCGATGCGATGAAAACCTTGCTCGATTACCGCCTGCACAAGGCGCAATCGCTGACCGAGGAGGCGCCGGTGGTGGTGGCGAAAAAAGGCTTCCTGCAATGGCTGCGCAGTCGCGCCTGAATGTTTTATGCGTAGGCGGCGAGTTTCTGTTCCAGGTGCGCGCGCACTTGCGGCCATTCGTCGTCGATGATGCTGAAACGCACCGAGTTGCGTTTGCGCCCGTCCGGCATGATCCGTTCATGACGGACGATACCTTCCTGCTGCGCGCCGAGACGCAGGATCGCCTGGCGTGATTTCTGATTGTTCTCGTCGGTGGTGAACTGCACACGCACGCAATCGAGCACTTCGAAGGCGTGGCGCAGCATCAGGTATTTGGCTTCGGTGTTGACGAAGGATTTCTGCCAGCTCGCCGAGATCCAGCTGCTGCCGATTTCCAGCTTGCGATTGAGCGGATCGATCTTCCAGAAGCGTGTTGAGCCGATCACCTCGCCGGTGTCCTTCAAGACGATGACAAACGGCATCACCGTGCCGGCCTCTCGGCCGTCGAGGGCCTTTTTCAGATAGCTGTCGACGGTGCTGGCCGATGGCACGACGGTCACGGTGAGGTTCCACAATTCGCCGTCGGCAGCCGCATGGAGCAGGGCGGCGGCATCGGAATACTCAAGCGGGCGCAGAAGGATGCGCTGACCTTGCAGCGTGGTTGGCATGGGATTCAGGTCTCGGCAGAGCGGGCGAAGGGCGAGCGCCTATTACGCCGCAGCGGACGGATCCGATGCAACCGCTGCGATGTTCACGCGGTCACAATTTTCACAGCCCACGGGCAGGAGCCTCAGCCGATGAAAAACCTGCGGATCGCCACCTACAACGTCAACGGTTTACGCGCGCGTTTGCCGAACCTGCTGGATTGGCTCAAGCGCGAGCAACCAGACATCGCCTGCCTGCAAGAACTCAAATCGGTCGACACGGCATTCCCCGCCGCCGAACTGGAAGCCGCCGGTTATGGGGCGATCTGGCAAGGGCAGGCGGCGTGGAATGGTGTGGCGATTCTCGCCCTTGACGCGCAGCCGCTGGAGAGCCGTCGCGGTTTGCCCGGTGATCCCGACGACAAACACAGTCGCTACCTGGAAGCGGCGGTGCACGGCGTGCTCGTCGGTTGCCTGTACCTGCCTAACGGCAATCCGCAGCCGGGGCCGAAATTCGATTACAAACTGGCGTGGTTCGAACGGCTGATCCGCCACGCGAAAGACCTGCAAAGCAGCGATCACCCGGTGGTGCTGGCCGGTGATTACAACGTCGTGCCCACCGACATGGACATCTACAACACCCGCTCATGGCTCAAGGACGCTTTGCTGCAACCCGAAAGTCGCGAGTGTTATCAGCGCCTGCTCGATCAAGGCTGGACGGATTCGCTGCGGCATCTGTATCCCGAGGATCGCCTCTACACTTTCTGGGATTACTTCCGCCAACACTGGCAAACCAATTCCGGTTTGCGCATCGATCATCTGCTGCTTAATCCGGCATTGAGCCCGTATCTGCACGAGGCCGGCGTAGACGCGTGGGTGCGCAATGAACCGCACGCCAGTGACCATGCGCCAACGTGGATTCGCATCGGCTCACGTAAAAAGCGCTAGCAGGCGATTGGCGAAATCAATTGTCGAAATGAGTGGCTGATCCCGTATACATGGCGACCATCAACGCAGTGAACTGCGGCCCCATGCAAAAGGATTGAGCAATGAGCGAGCCACGCCTGACGAACCTGAAGCTGTACCTGCAACGTTTGGGTTTTGATGCACCGCCAGCGCCGACGCTGGAAAACTTGCGGCTGCTGCAATGGCGCCACACCGGGGTCTTTCCTTTCGAGAATCTGGCGACGATTACTGGCGCACCGGTGCTGATCGATCTGCCGTCCATTGAAGAAAAAATCCTGCTCGGCGGTCGCGGTGGCTGCTGCTATGAGCTGAATAATCTGTTCTTCACCCTGCTGCTTGAGCTGGGCTTCGACGCTCGCGCCATCAGCGGCCGTGTGGTGATGAATCAGCCGGAAGGCAGCTGGACGGCGCGCACGCACCGCTTGAGTCTGGTCACGCTGGACGGTGTGCGCTACATCACCGACGTCGGTTTCGGCGGCATGGTGCCGACCGCGCCGCTGCTTCTCGATACCGAGGCAGAACAAATCACCCCGCACGAACCCTATCGCATCGACAAACAAGCCGATGGCTACATGCTGCAAGCCAACGTCGCCGGCGAGTGGCGGCCGATGTATCTGTTCGACCTGCAACGCCAGGAAGACATCGATTTCACCATCGGCAACTGGTACGTCTCGGCCCATCCCGACTCTCCGTTTACCCAACGCCTGATGGCGGCGCGTACCGGTGATGGCTGGCGCAAAACCCTCAACAACGGCAGTTTCGCGCTTCATCGCATGGGCTCAAGCGGCGAGCGGCGCGAAATCACCGAGGTGACGGCATTGATCGAACTGCTGGTTCAGGAGTTCGACATTCACCTGCCGGACGTGCCGCATACACGGCATTCCCTCGAACGAATGATCGTACCGGCCAAAGCCTAAGGCTTGGCATCCGGTTCCAGCACCCGGCGAATTTCCCCGGCCGCTGCCGACAATTTTTTCTCAAGACTCTTGAGGTCGGCGGCGGTAATGCCTTTGCTGAATTGCAGCGGATCGTCCTGGTCGTGCTTTTCGGCATCGAGCAAGGCATGGCGCAGCGTGTTGTTGATCACCGTCTGATAACCAAACCCCTCGTTCTCCGCCACCGTGCGTGCGGCATCGATGACGGCATCGTCGAGCATGATGGTGATCCGGGTTTTGCCCTTGGCGGACGCCACAGCGCCGCGTTTGCCTTGGGAGAAGTCATATTCGTCTTTCATTGGTCAAGCCCTCCAGAAAATAGGCGCAACGCTCGCTCGGTGTGGCGACACGTGCAGAAATGATTCGAACGACATTCGGCTCGCGATAACTGTATGCGACGACCAGCAAGCGTCCCTTGGCGTCGAGACCGATCGTGATCCAGCGTTGTTCGTCGTGATCGTTGTCTTCAACGGTTATTGCTCGTTCGTCGTAAAAGACCGCTTCGGTCTCGGCGAGGCTGATGCCCCTGTGCTTGAGTTTGTTGGCTGCGTTCTTGCTTTTGTCGAACTGAATATCGATTAACTGCATTATGCATACTTTATATGTATAAAAAAGACTGCGACCGCACCGTCGGTCGCCATGAACACTTCAGCCTAGTGGGCGTTGGCGGAGATGCAGGCAGGGATGTGTTGCCGGATTTGTGGGCGTTGCGAGGCGCGGACTAGAAGCTTGGATGGCTACCTATCCATTTTGTGACTGGCAAGTTGTATACAACTCTATGGACATTTGTCCTGAGTATTGAATACAGTGTGCGCATAACAAAAACCAGGGAACCCCCCACCATGAAAACGCCCCATGTTTCACACCAACGGCCCGAGGACGAAAATCTCGGGGTCGGCGCGAATATGGCTTACGGCCTGCAACATGTTCTGACCATGTACGGCGGTATCGTTGCGGTGCCACTGATCATCGGCCAGGCGGCCGGCCTGTCGCCGGCAGACATTGGTTTGTTGATTGCTGCTTCATTGTTTGCGGGGGGGCTGGCGACGCTGCTGCAAACCCTGGGTCTACCGTTTTTTGGCTGTCAGTTGCCGCTGGTACAGGGCGTGTCGTTCTCCGGCGTGGCGACCATGGTCGCGATCGTCAGCAGTGGCGGGGAGGGCGGCTTCCAGTCGGTGCTTGGCGCCGTCATTGCGGCATCGCTGATCGGCTTGCTGATCACGCCGGTGTTCTCGCGCATCACCAAGTTCTTCCCGCCATTGGTCACCGGTATCGTGATCACCACCATCGGCTTGACGCTGATGCCGGTGGCCGCACGCTGGGCGATGGGCGGCAACAGCCACGCGCCGGACTTCGGCAGCATGCAAAACATCGGTCTGGCAGCAGTGACGCTGGTGCTGGTGTTGCTGCTGAGCAAGGTGGGCAGCTCAACCATCTCGCGTCTGTCGATCCTGTTGGCCATGGTGATCGGTACGATACTGGCGGTATTCCTCGGTATGGCTGACTTCTCCAACGTCACCACCGGGCCGATGTTCGGCTTCCCGACGCCGTTCCACTTCGGCATGCCGACGTTCCACTTTGCCGCGATTTTGTCGATGTGCATCGTGGTTATGGTGACACTGGTGGAAACCTCGGCGGACATCCTCGCCGTCGGTGAAATCATCGGCACCAAAGTCGATTCCAAACGCCTGGGCAATGGCCTGCGGGCAGACATGCTGTCGAGTATGTTTGCGCCGATTTTCGGTTCGTTCACCCAGAGCGCTTTTGCCCAGAACGTCGGCTTGGTCGCGGTCACCGGGATCAAGAGCCGTTATGTGGTGGCCACCGGCGGCGTATTCCTGGTGATCCTTGGCTTGCTGCCATTCATGGGTCGGGTTATCGCAGCGGTACCGACTTCGGTACTCGGCGGCGCCGGTATCGTGCTGTTCGGCACTGTGGCAGCGAGTGGTATTCGTACGCTGTCGAAGGTTGATTATCGCAACAACGTCAACCTGATCATCGTCGCCACCTCGATCGGTTTCGGCATGATCCCGATTGCCGCGCCGAACTTCTACGATCACTTCCCAAGCTGGTTTGCGACCATTTTCCACTCGGGCATCAGCTCGTCGGCGATCATGGCGATCCTGCTGAACCTGGCGTTCAACCATTTCACCACCGGCAACTCCGATCAACAGTCGGTGTTTGCGGCGGCGGAAGAGCGGACTCTGCGTTATCGCGATCTGGATGCGCTGCGCGAAGGCGATTATTTCAGCGACGGCAAACTGCATGATTGCGACGGCAATGAAGTGCCGGTGATCGAGCCGGATGATCACGACCACGGCCATGGCGTGCCGAAAGTGCAGGTGAAAAGCAGCGAGCATGTCTGACCGCTGTAGGTGAATGAAAAAGGGCCGATCTGTTAATCAGATCGGCCCTTTTTGTTTGAAGATCAAAAGATCGCAGCCTTCGGCAGCTCCTACAGAGATCGGTGTTCTGCGATCTTTTAATCTTTTCGGCTGCCCACAAAAAAGCCCCTGAATCTTTCAATTCAGGGGCTTTGCTATTTGGCTCCACAACCTGGACTCGAACCAGGGACCCAATGATTAACAGTCATTTGCTCTACCAACTGAGCTATTGCGGAATTGGTGCGTATGTTACTGATTCAAAAAGAGAAGTCAAGCGCCGATTGTGAAATTGAACGATTTGCCGGGATGAATGGTGGTTTGTCAGCGATTGGCGGTTACCAGATTCTCGCCAGAGGTCTACCATGGCCGCCCGGAAGTGGTAACACGCGCTACCGGCCATCCGCCGAAAAGGTACGCGCCATGCATCACATGATCTGTCAGTCCCGCAACAGCGAGGTGTTCGCATGAGCATCGCGCAAATCAGCCTGCCGAAAGGCGTCGGCCCTCACGCCGAAAAACTCCTCGATGCGATCACTCAGGCCGGCACCGCTGAAGAACTGAATCGCGCTGGCGGCAAAGCCGAAGGTTTTGTCCTCGGTCTGGAAAGCGCCAAGGCAATCAAGAGCCAGATCGCCGAATCGCTGTACGTCGTTTATGACGATGCCGCCAGTCAGCGCGCCACCGAATTGGCTTAACTGCCGAAGGTAATGGTGCCGAGCATCAGTTTGGCATAAGCCGCAGTGGCTGCCAATTGCACCAGCCACAGCACCAGACCGCCAAGAAACACCCCGGCCGCCACTTGCAGCACCAGGCTTTTTTCGCGTTTGGCCGAGGCGCGGGGGGTGAAATCATCCAGATCGTCACGGTCGGCGCGCAGGTTGTCGTTTTTCATTGGGTTTCTCGTAGAATTCGCAGGTTGACTCATAACCTGTAGGAGCAGAGCTTGCTCGCGAAGGCGTCTGGTCAGTCGCCATCATCACTGGCTGAACCACCGCTATCGCGAGCAAGCTTTGCTCCTACAATTTGGATTTGTGTGCAGTTTAGAGGGAATGTTGCATTCCTTCGGACAAATAAAAAACGGGAAGCCCCAAGGCTTCCCGTTTTTCATCACGCAGCGTTATCAGATGACCTGAACGATCGCGTCCGTCACAGCCTTGATGTTGCTCTGATTCAGCGCAGCCACGCAGATGCGACCGGTATCCAGTGCGTAAATGCCGAACTCGTTACGCAGGCGATGCACTTGTTCAGTGGTCAGGCCCGAGTAGGAGAACATGCCGCGCTGACGACCCACAAAGCTGAAGTCGCGGCCCGGGGCTTTCTCGGCAAGCAGGGCAACCATCTGCTCACGCATGCCGCGAATGCGCAGACGCATTTCAGCCAGTTCCGCTTCCCACTGCGCACGCAGTTCCGGGCTGTTCAACACGGCGGCGACGATGCTTGCACCGTGAGTCGGCGGGTTGGAGTAGTTGGTGCGGATCACGCGTTTGACTTGCGACAGCACGCGCGCGCTTTCTTCTTTCGATTCGCTGATGATCGACAGGGCGCCAACGCGCTCGCCGTACAGCGAGAACGACTTGGAGAACGAGCTCGAGACGAAGAAAGTCAGGCCGGATTCAGCGAACAGGCGCACAGCGGCGGCGTCTTCGTCGATACCGTCGCCAAAACCCTGGTACGCCATGTCGAGGAACGGCACGTGACCTTTGGCTTTAACCACTTCCAGCACGTTGTTCCAGTCCGCCGGGGTCAGGTCGACGCCGGTCGGGTTGTGGCAGCAAGCGTGGAGGATAACGATCGAGCCGTTCGGCAGGGCGTTGAGGTCTTCGAGCATGCCGGCACGGTTAACGTCGTGGGTGGCAGCGTCGTAGTAACGGTAGTTCTGCACCGGGAAACCGGCGGTTTCGAACAGCGCGCGGTGGTTTTCCCAGCTCGGGTCGCTGATCGCCACGACGGCGTTCGGCAGCAGTTGCTTGAGGAAGTCAGCACCGATTTTCAGGGCGCCAGTACCGCCGACGGCCTGAGTGGTGATGACGCGACCGGCGCTGATCAGCGGCGAGTCATTGCCGAACAGCAGTTTCTGCACGGCCTGGTCGTAGGCAGCGATGCCATCGATCGGCAGGTAACCGCGCGAAGTGTGTTGAGCGACGCGAATCGTCTCGGCTTCAATAACGGCGCGCAGAAGTGGAATTCGCCCCTCTTCGTTGCAGTAAACGCCAACGCCCAGGTTGACCTTGGTGGTCCGGGTATCGGCGTTGAATGCTTCGTTGAGGCCCAGGATTGGATCGCGGGGTGCCATTTCGACAGCGGAGAACAGGCTCATTATTACGGCGGCTCTGAATGGATAGTGGAGGGACGTGTGGCGCTCCAGCCGAATGCACTAGAGCGGTGCACAAACGGGGAGCTAGTATAGAGGCCATCTGCGAGCAATGGCGACAGGCGATTCGGCTTTTCAGGTAAGTTTTTGCGATTATTTCTTGACCGTTAGTCGATTGGCCGTGTCAGAGACTTTACCGGATGTAGGACGTTTGCCTTGAAAGCAGAGGCAATCGCCACCACATTGAGCACAATCCAGGTTTTTTCTTGCGCGACACCGGTCGTTTGCGGTTGTCCCCGTGGTGCTCCGCTTTGCGCGGAATGCCGCGATCCCAGAGGTGTATATGTCCGAATTCCAGCTCGTCACTCGCTTTGAGCCCGCCGGCGATCAGCCGGAAGCCATCCGCCAATTGGTCGAGGGCATCGAAGCCGGGCTGGCGCACCAGACGCTGCTCGGTGTGACCGGCTCGGGCAAGACCTTCAGCATCGCCAATGTCATCTCGCAGATTCAGCGCCCGACGCTGGTGCTGGCGCCGAACAAAACCCTCGCCGCGCAGTTGTACGGCGAGTTCAAGGCGTTCTTCCCGAACAACGCCGTTGAATACTTCGTTTCCTACTACGACTACTATCAGCCCGAAGCCTATGTGCCGTCGTCCGACACCTTCATCGAGAAGGATGCGTCGATCAACGACCACATCGAGCAGATGCGCCTGTCCGCGACCAAAGCGTTGCTGGAGCGAAAAGACGCGATCATCGTCACCACGGTGTCTTGCATCTACGGTCTCGGTAGCCCGGAAACCTATTTGAAAATGGTCTTGCACGTCGATCGCGGTGACAAGCTCGATCAGCGCGCATTGCTGCGCCGTTTGGCCGACCTGCAATACACCCGCAACGACATGGATTTCGCCCGCGCGACCTTCCGTGTGCGCGGCGACGTGATCGACATCTACCCGGCGGAATCCGATCTGGAAGCGATCCGCATCGAGTTGTTTGATGACGAAGTCGAAAGCATTTCCGCGTTCGATCCGCTGACCGGCGAAGTCATCCGCAAGATGCCGCGCTTCACGTTCTACCCGAAGAGCCACTATGTGACGCCTCGGGAAACCCTGCTCGACGCCATCGAACACATCAAAGTCGAGTTGCAGGAACGCCTCGAATACCTGCGCAGCAACAACAAACTGGTCGAGGCTCAGCGCCTTGAACAGCGCACCCGTTTCGACCTGGAGATGATCCTCGAGCTGGGTTACTGCAACGGCATCGAAAACTACTCGCGCTATCTGTCCGGGCGTCCGGCCGGTGCCGCGCCGCCAACCCTTTACGATTATCTGCCGGCGGATGCCTTGCTGGTGATCGACGAATCCCACGTCAGCGTGCCGCAGGTTGGCGCGATGTATAAGGGCGACCGTTCGCGTAAGGAAACCCTAGTCGAATATGGTTTCCGCCTACCGTCCGCACTGGATAACCGGCCGATGCGTTTCGATGAGTGGGAAGGGGTGAGCCCGCAGACCATTTTCGTTTCGGCGACGCCGGGCAACTACGAAGCCGAGCACGCCGGGCGCGTGGTCGAGCAACTGGTGCGTCCGACCGGGCTGGTCGATCCGCAGATTGAAGTGCGTCCGGCGCTGACGCAGGTCGACGATCTGCTATCGGAAATCTCCAAGCGCGTAGCGATCGAAGAGCGCGTGCTGGTCACTACGCTGACCAAACGCATGGCCGAAGACCTCACTGATTACCTTGCCGATCACGGCGTGCGCGTGCGTTATTTGCACTCGGACATCGACACCGTTGAGCGCGTCGAGATCATCCGCGACCTGCGCCTTGGTACGTTCGATGTGCTGGTCGGCATCAACCTTCTGCGTGAAGGTCTGGACATGCCGGAAGTGTCGCTGGTTGCGATTCTCGATGCGGACAAGGAAGGTTTCCTGCGTTCCGAGCGTTCGTTGATCCAGACCATTGGCCGCGCGGCGCGAAACCTCAATGGCCGGGCGATTCTCTATGCCGACCGCATGACCGGTTCGATGGAGCGGGCGATTGGTGAAACCGAACGTCGTCGCGATAAGCAGATCGCCTTCAACCTGGAAAATGGCATCACCCCGAAAGGCGTATTCAAGGACGTCGCCGACATCATGGAAGGCGCCACCGTGCCGGGCTCGCGCAGCAAGAAGCGCAAAGGCATGGCTAAGGCTGCCGAAGAAAACGCCAAGTACGAAGCCGAATTGCGTTCGCCGAGCGAGATCACCAAGCGTATTCGCGCGCTGGAAGAGAAGATGTATCAACTGGCGCGAGATCTGGAGTTTGAAGCGGCAGCGCAGATGCGCGATGAGATTGCCAAACTGCGCGAGCGGCTTTTGGCTGTTTGATCAATACGCCCTGACTTCAAACCTGTAGGAGCTGCCGAAGGCTGCTCCTACAGGATTGAGTCGGATCAGTGAGATTCGCCGGCCTTTAGCCCCGCCGGGAGCTTTTTGGTCAGTAGAATCGCCAACATACTGACCCCCAGCGCAATCCCGACAAAGTGAAACGCATCGTTGTAAGCCATGATCGCCGCCTGCTGATGGACGATCTCGCTCAACTTGCCCAGCGCCGCCGTGTCACTGCCAAACCGATCAGTCATCGACGCCAACCGCTCGGCCACCTGCGGATTGGTCGGCACTACCGCCTCGCGCAAATAATCGAAGTAGGTCTTGGTGCGCGCATCCAGCAGCGTCGCCAGCAAGGCAATGCCAATCGCACCGCCAAGGTTGCGCAGAATGTTGAACAGGCTCGATGCCGACCCCGCGTCCTGCGGCAGGATGTACGCCGTGGCAATCAGCGAAATCGTCACCATAATCAACGGCTGCCCCAGCGCCCGGACAATCTGAATCTGATTGAACTGCGGCCCGGCAAAATCCGGGTTGAGCACTCCCGATGAAAAACTCGCCAGACCAAACAGTCCAAAGCCCAACGTGCACAGCCATTTCGGCGAAATGATCTTCATCAGCTTCGGCACCAGCGGAATCAGAAACAGCTGCGGCACGCCCATCCACATGATCACTTCGCCGATCTGCAGGGCGTTGTAGTTCTGGATCTGCGCCAGGTACAGCGGCAACAGATAAATCGAGCCGTACAACCCGACACCCATTCCCAGGCTGGAAATACTCGATAAACCGAAATTGCGATTACCCAGAATGCCAAGGTTGATCAGCGGATTGGGTTTGGAAATCTGCACGATGACAAAGGTGATCAGACTCACCAGCGCAATACTGCCCAGCGTCACGATCAGGCTCGATTCCAGCCAGTCCTTGCGATGGCCTTCCTCGAGAAAAACCTGCAAGCAACCGAGGCCGATGCCCAGCGTGAGGATGCCGGTGTAATCGGTGCTTTTGAGCAATTCCCAGTGCGCTTCTTTCTTTTCCAGCCCATACATCAACCCGGCGATCATGATCAGGCCCGGCGGGATGTTGATATAGAAGATGTATTCCCAGCCCCAGTTTTCCGTGAGCCAGCCGCCCAGCGTCGGGCCGATTGACGGCGCAAACGTCGCGGTCATGGCGAACATCGCCATGCCTTTGGCGCGGTGGTGTTCGGGGAGTTTGATCAGGGTCAGGGTGAACGCCAGCGGGATCAGCGCGCCGCCGGTGAAGCCTTGCATGGCGCGAAAGACGATCATGCTCTCCAGGCTCCAGGCCATCGAGCACAGCAGCGATGAAACCAGAAAGCCCAGCGACACCCAAACCGCCAGTCGTCGCGCCGACAGCAACTGCACCAGCCACGCGGTCAGCGGAATCATGATGATTTCCGCGACCAGATAGGAGGTGGAAATCCACGAACCTTCTTCCAGCGTCGCCGACAGCGCGCCCTGAATATCCTTGAGCGAAGAGTTGGTGATCTGGATGTCGAGCACCGCCATAAAGGCGCCGAGCATTACGCTCATCACCGCGATCCAATCGCGCCGGGTCGGTTCGCCGACCGGGCGGATCAGCGAATCACCGGCCATCTTCAGGGGCGTCTTTGATGTTCACAGTCGCGGTGACTGACATGCCCGGACGGATTTTGCCGTGCAGCGGGTTATCGGCTTTGAAGGTCAGTTTCACCGGAATCCGTTGCACGACTTTGGTGAAGTTGCCGGTGGCGTTGTCCGGTGGCAACAGGCTGAACTGCGCGCCGGACGCCGCGAACAGGCTCTCGACCCGCGCTTCGATCGGCGTGTCGCCGTATGCATCGAAGGTCAGCTCGGCTTTTTGACCGGGCTGCATATGGCCGATCTGGGTTTCCTTGAAGTTGGCCTGCACCCAGATGTCTTCGTCCGGAACGATCGACAGCAGATAGGCGCCGGCCTGCACCACTTGACCGTTGCGCGCGGCACGCTGGCCAACGAGGCCGCTGATCGGCGCGTGGATTTCGCTGCGGGTCAGGTTGAGTTCGGCTTGCGCGATATCGGCGTGGGCGTTGGCGATCTGTGCGTCGAGGCGTTTGATTTCAGCGTTCAGGGCGTTGACCTGCTGGCGCTGACCTTGCGCGTCAGCCTGTGCTTTAGCCACTTGCGAGCGAGCAATGTGGGCGTCGGCGGAGAGGGTGGTCACGCGTTCTTCGGACACGTAGCCGGGTTTGCGCAGGGTTTCGGCGCGCGACAAATCCATCTGCGAGCGGCCAAGCGTGGCTTGTGTTGTCGCTACTTGCGCATCGCTGGCGGCGATCAGGCTCGATTGCTGGGTCAATTTGCTTTGCGCTTGCAGGCGTTCGGCTTCGCGGGTGGCGAGGGCGGCATTGGCGCGGTCTACCGCGAGGCGAAAATCATTCGGTTCGAGGCGTACCAGCAACTGGCCTTTTTCGACGTGCTGATTGTCCTGCACCAGCACTTCGTCGATGCGCGCGCCCAATTGGCTCGACACACGAGTGATCTCGCCCTGGACATAGGCGTTGTCGGTGCTTTCATAAAAGCGTCCCTTGAAGAACCAGTGGGCGAAGAAGCCCCCGGCAATCAGCAGGACGAGCAGCAGGAAAATAAACAGGCGACGCTTGAGTTGGGCAGGCATGGGGCAAACTGTAGTCGAGGAATTGTAAGGAAAGTTATCAGCAGGCAAATTTGGCATACAGCCGATAAACGGTAAATGCCATCTGTTGATATTCCGCCATTCATCACGGCTTACGGGCCTTACAGACGCAAACTTGGCTTAAATGCCCTGCCTGCTGGAGCGGGGCGGGTGTCGCCTGTTACCATTCGCCGCTTGATTGTTTTGCTTTTCATTATTTTCGAGACATGCCATGACCACCGTCCGCACTCGCATCGCGCCATCGCCTACCGGGGATCCCCACGTAGGTACCGCTTACATCGCATTGTTCAACTACTGCTTTGCCAAGCAGCACGGCGGTGAGTTCATCCTGCGGATCGAAGACACCGACCAGTTGCGTTCGACCCGCGAGTCCGAACAGCAGATCTTCGACGCCCTGCGCTGGTTGGGCATCGACTGGAGCGAAGGCCCGGATGTTGGCGGCCCGCACGGCCCGTATCGCCAGAGCGAGCGCGGCGACATCTACCAGAAGTACTGCCAACAACTGGTCGACATGGGTCATGCGTTCCCATGCTTCTGCACCGCTGAAGAACTCGATCAGATGCGCGCCGAGCAAATGGCTCGCGGCGAAACGCCACGCTACGACGGCCGCGCGCTGCTGCTGTCGAAAGAAGAAGTCGCGGCCCGTCTGGCCGCTGGCGAACCCCACGTGATCCGCATGAAAGTGCCGAGCGAAGGCGTTTGCGTGGTGCCGGACATGCTCCGTGGCGACGTCGAGATCCCGTGGGATCGCATGGACATGCAAGTGCTGATGAAGACTGACGGCCTGCCGACGTACTTCCTCGCCAACGTGGTCGACGATCACCTGATGGGCATCACCCACGTGCTGCGCGGCGAAGAATGGCTGCCATCGGCACCAAAACTGATTCTGCTGTATGAGTACTTCGGCTGGGAGCAACCAGAGCTGTGCTACATGCCGCTGCTGCGTAACCCGGACAAGAGCAAGCTGTCCAAGCGCAAGAACCCGACCTCGGTGACGTTCTACGAGCGCATGGGCTTCATGCCGGAAGCGATGCTTAACTACCTCGGTCGCATGGGCTGGTCGATGCCGGACGAGCGCGAGAAGTTCTCGCTGCAGGAAATGGTCGATAACTTCGACCTCAAGCGTGTCTCACTGGGCGGGCCGATCTTCGACATCGAGAAGCTGTCGTGGCTCAACGGCCAGTGGCTGCGTGATCTGCCGGTGGAAGAGTTCGCCAGCCGCTTGCAGACCTGGGCGTTGAACCCGGAATACATGATGAAGATCGCACCGCTGGTGCAGGGTCGCGTTGAAACCTTCAGCCAGGTTGCACCGCTGGGCGGATTCTTCTTCGCTGGTGGCGTCAATCCGGATGCCAAACTGTTCGAATCGAAAAAGCTCTCGGGCGATCAGGTTCGTCAGTTGATGCAGTTGATCCTGTGGAAGCTGGAAAGCCTGCGTCAGTGGGAGAAAGACAACATCACCGCAACGATTCAGGCAGTGGTTGAATCGCTGGAATTGAAACTGCGTGACGCGATGCCGCTGATGTTTGCTGCAATCACTGGTCAGGCGAGCTCGGTGTCGGTGCTCGATGCGATGGAAATCATTGGCCCGGATCTGACCCGCTTCCGTCTGCGTCAGGCGATTGACCTGCTGGGCGGCGTGTCGAAGAAAGAAAACAAAGAGTGGGAAAAGCTCCTGGCCGCTATCGCCTAAACGCTTTGCCTTCCTGTAGGAGCTGCCGCAGGCTGCGATCTCTTGATCTTGTTTTCAAAAGATAAAGTCAAAAGATCGCAGCCTGCGGCAGCTCCTACAGGTCTGTGTGACATCCCGAGTCCCGAATTTACGGGGGGAGGGCGGTAAGTGATTGTTATGCCGACGAAAAACTTTGAAATTTTTCAAAAATAAGTTTGACAGGCTTTCGATACGCCCTTAAGATTCGCCCCGTCCTCAGCGATGACATCAACGATGAGGGGCTATAGCTCAGCTGGGAGAGCGCCTGCATGGCATGCAGGAGGTCAACGGTTCGATCCCGTTTAGCTCCACCAATTTTACACTTCGAGGTCTGGCCACACCGGCCTTGAAGCGATCAGCACTCAGTGTTGGTCTGTTGTATAGAAGGGTTTGCGTCCCCTTCGTCTAGTGGCCTAGGACACCGCCCTTTCACGGCGGTAACAGGGGTTCGAGTCCCCTAGGGGACGCCAGTTTTACAGAAGTGATGTTGCAAAATGTCACTCCGCCGCGAGGCGATAAATCGGGGCTTTAGCTCAGCTGGGAGAGCGCCTGCATGGCATGCAGGAGGTCAGCGGTTCGATCCCGCTAAGCTCCACCAATTTTACAGTTCAAGGTCTGGCCACACCGGCCTTGAATCGATCAGCACTCAGCACTGATCAGTTGTATAGAAGGTTTGTGTCCCCTTCGTCTAGTGGCCTAGGACACCGCCCTTTCACGGCGGTAACAGGGGTTCGAGTCCCCTAGGGGACGCCACGATTACCCGCTCTGCGGGATTTTATAAGGGTCATTCAATTATTGAATGGCCCTTTTGTTTGTCTGGCGTTTGGCCAATTCTCCTATTTCCTAAACTGTGCTTCAGACCAGCGGTCATATCCTTGACTTGCAGAATATTATTATGCGAATAATATTCTAGTCGTAATATTCGGAGGCAACGATGAACGATAAAAAAGCTCAAACCCGCGAACGCATCCTCAAGGCTGCCAGCGCTGCACTGATCCAGCGCGGCCCGGCAGACCCTAGCGTGGGCGAAGTGATGGGTGCAGCCGGCCTGACGGTTGGCGGCTTCTACGCGCACTTCGAAAGCAAGGACGCGATGATGCTCGAAGCGTTCAAACAGCTGCTTGGCCGCCGCCGCGACCTGATTGCCGACATGGATGCCGAACTGACCGGTGAAGAACGCCGCGCGCTGGTGGCTGCGTTCTACCTGTCGCGCAAGCACCGTGATTCCAGCGAAGCGGCCTGCCCGATTCCGGCGTCGATCGGTGAGTTGGGGCGTCTGCCGGAATCGTTCCGCATCGCGCTGAACGAACACCTGGAATTGATGATTGCGCAGTTGGCGTCCAGCCCTGAGGACACCGACAAAGCCCTGGCTGATGTGGCCTTGATGGTGGGTGGCCTGGCCCTCGCAAGAGCGCTCGGCCCTGGAGATTTATCCGATCGATTGCTGCGCGCTGCCAAGTCGGCGGTGCGTTGACCTGAAGGCAACACGCCTGAGGAGAGAGCGATGAGCACGTTGAAATGGGTTCGTGGCGTTAATGGCACCTTAGGCTGGTTTGCACCGAAATTAGTGGCGAGCAAAATGCGTCTGGCGTTCATGACGCCGCGCGCGTTGCCACTGCGTGATTGGGAATTGCCGATGTTGGCCAGTGCCGAGCGCATCACCTTGCGTTTTGGCCTCTCGGCATTGCGCTGGGGCCAAGGCCCTGCGGTGCTGCTGATGCACGGCTGGGAAGGGCGGCCCACCCAGTTCGCCGCGTTGATCACGGCGCTCGTCGATGCCGGTTACACCGTCGTTGCGCTCGATGGCCCGGCACACGGCCGCTCACCGGGGCGTGAAGCCAACGTCGTCCTGTTCGCCCGCGCCATGCTCGAAGCCGCTGCCGAATTGCCGCCGCTGCAAGCGGTCATCGGTCACTCCATGGGCGGCGCCAGCGCGATGCTCGCCGTGCAATTGGGCTTGCGCACCGAAACCCTTGTCAGCATCGCCGCGCCGGCGCGCATTCTTGGTGTGTTGCGCGGATTCGCTCGCTACATGGGCATGCCACCGCGAGCACGTTCCGCCTTCATTCGTCAGGTCGAGCAGGACGTCGGCATGCGCGCCGCGACCCTTGACGTTGCCCACTATCAACTGGATATGCCGGGCCTGATCGTGCATGCCGAGGACGACAATTTCGTCTCGGTCAAAGAGTCGCAACTGATCCACGAATCCTGGTTCGACAGCCGTCTGCTGCGCCTTGAGGGCGGTGGCCATCAGCGTGTGCTCGCCGACCCGCGCGTGATTGATGGGGTGTTATCACTGCTCGCCGGCCGTAGCCTTCAGGCACGCCAATCGGCGTGAGCTCCGTTACACTGCCCCGGTTGAATAACTGACCGGGAGTGGGGCATGGGCTGGGATCGGGCAACGCCGTTTACCATTGATCTGCAAGTAGGTGCCGAAGACATCGACGGGCTGGGCCACGCGAACAACGCGGTCTACGTGACTTGGCTCGAGCGCTGTGCCTGGCGCCACTCGCAGCGTCTGGGGCTGGATCTGGTTGAATATCGGCGACTGGATCGGGCGATGGCCGTGGTGCGCCACGAAATCGATTATCTGGCAGCGGCTTATGAAGGCGATGAGTTGCAGCTGGCAACGTGGATTGTCGATTGGGATCAGCGCTTGAAGATGACCCGGCACTTTCAGTTGATCCGCCCGAGCGACAACACCACGCTGTTGCGCGCGCAAACCACGTTTGTCTGCATCGAGCTGTCCACCGGCAAACCCAAGCGCATGCCGGCCGAGTTTATCGAAGGCTATGGCCCTGCGATCCTGACCCCAGCCTGACCCGATCCCTGTAGGAGCTGCCGCAGGCTGCGATCTTTTGATCTTGATTATAAAAAACAACATCAAAAGATCGCAGCCTTCGGCAGCTCCTACAAGGGATCTGCGGTTTCCCGCGATATCCAGTAAACTGCCGCACGTTTTTTCCTTAAGTAGTGTTTTCCCCATGCAAATTGCTCTGGCGCCCATGGAGGGGTTGGTCGACGACATCCTCCGCGACGTGCTGACCCGCGTTGGCGGCATCGACTGGTGCGTGACCGAATTTATTCGGGTCAACGACCAGTTGCTCACCCCAGCGTACTTCCACAAGTTCGGCCCCGAGCTGCTCAACGGCGCCCGCACCGCTTCCGGCGTGCCCCTGCGCGTGCAATTGCTCGGTTCCGACCCGGTGTGCCTGGCGGAAAACGCTGCGCTGGCCTGCGAGCTCGGCTCCGAAGTGATCGACCTCAACTTCGGCTGCCCGGCCAAAACCGTGAACAAATCCCGTGGCGGCGCGGTGCTGCTGAAAGAGCCCGAGTTGCTCAACCAAATCGTCGAACACGTCCGTCGTGCCGTGCCTGCGCACATTCCGGTGACCGCGAAAATGCGCCTCGGCTTTGACAGCCCGGACGGCTCGCTGGTATGCGCCACGGCATTGGCCGAAGGCGGCGCCGAACACATCGTGGTTCACGCGCGAACCAAAATGGATGGCTACAAACCGCCGGCGCACTGGGAGTGGATCCCGCGCGTGCAGGACGTGGTAAAGGTGCCGGTGTTCGCCAATGGCGATATCTGGAGCGTCGAAGACTGGCGCCGTTGCCGCGAAATCAGTGGCGTCGAAGACATCATGCTCGGTCGCGGTCTGGTGTCGCGCCCGGATCTGGCCAAACAAATCGCCGCTGCCCGTGCCGGTGAAGAAGTCGTCGAGATGACTTGGGCGGAACTGATGCCGCTGATTCAGGACTTCTGGTTGCGAGCCAAAGCACAGATGACCGCTCGCCAATCGCCGGGCCGTTTGAAGCAATGGCTGGCGATGCTGACGCGCAATTATCCTGAGGCGACCGAACTGTTTACCGTGCTGCGCCGTGAGACTGAGCCGGATCATGTTTCGCGTTTGCTGGGTTTGCCGGTTGCCGAAGCGGCCTGAAAAAAATCTGCAAATAGTCTCTTGAAAACAAATCAGCGATCCCTATCTAGGGGTTACGCGATGCCGAATTCGGGTCGCGGAGTCAAAAAAACTTGCTGATTGTTTTCAGGAGATTTGAACCATGAGTACTGCATTTTCCCTCGCGCCACTGTTCCGTTCCTCGGTGGGCTTCGACCGTTTCAACGACCTGTTCGAAACCGCCCTGCGCAATGAGCCAGGCAGCAGCTACCCACCTTACAACGTAGAAAAACACGGTGACGACCAATACCGCATCGTCGTAGCGGCAGCCGGTTTCCAGGAAGAAGACCTGGAACTGCAAGTCGAGAAAGGTGTGCTGACCATCAGTGGCGGCAAGCGTGATGCCAACGAAGGCGTGACCTTCCTGCATCAGGGCATTGCCCAGCGTGCTTTCAAGCTGTCCTTCCGCCTCGCCGATCACATCGAGATCAAGGCAGCGGATCTGAGCAACGGCCTGCTGAGCATCGACCTGCTGCGCGTGATTCCGGAAGAAGCGAAAGCCAAACGCATCCCGATCAATGGGGGGCAGAAGCCGGCGTTGCAGTAAGCCGAGCAATGAAAAGGGCGCCAACGGCGCCCTTTTTTGTGTCCGCTATTCCAGCAACACCTTCAAATCATCCAGTGCCACCGGCCGGCTGTGCAGATAACCCTGATACAAATGGCAACCTAATCCCTGCAAAAACGCCAACTGCTCCGGCGTCTCCACCCCTTCGGCGATCACCTCCAGCTCCAGACTGCGCGCCATCGCCACGATAGCGCGGATGATCTCGGCATCGTTCGGATCCGTCGTCGCATCACGGATAAACGACTGATCGATTTTCAGCGTGTCCACCGGCAAGCGCTTGAGGTACGTCAGCGACGAATACCCTGTGCCGAAATCGTCCATGGCGAAGCTCACGCCGAGTTTTTTCAGGCGACGCATTTTGCTGATGGTGTCTTCCAGGTTCTGGATGACGATGCCTTCGGTGATTTCCAGTTTCAGCAGCGAGCAGGGCAAGCCGTGGCTGATCATGCTGTGTTCGATGCGTTCGACGAAGTCGTTCTGGCGGAACTGACGCGGGCTGATGTTCACGCACAGGCTGAAGTTGAGCGGGTCGACCAGTTTCAGTCCGATCAGCTGTTTGAAGGCGTCGCAGGCTTCGTCGAGGATCCACGTGCCGACTTCGAGAATCAGCCCGCTGTCTTCCAGAACCTTGATGAATTCGGTGGGCGATTGCGCGCCGAGTTCCGGGTGGTTCCAGCGCACCAGCGCTTCGGCGCCGATGATCTGGTTGTTGCGGGCATCGATCTGCGGCTGGAAGTGCACGTTGAATTCACCGCGCGATAGCGCCAGACGCAAATCGGTCTCCATGCGCAGCCGCTCGCTGGCGGCTTTCTGCATGGTGTTGTGGTACATCTGCGTGGTGTTGCGCCCGGAATCCTTGGCCCGATACAGCGCGATGTCGGCGCGTTTGAGCAGGTCGGTCGGGGTTGAACCGTGATCGGGAATCAGCGCCACACCGATGCTCGGCGTTACTTGCAGACGCTGGCCATCGAGGAACATCGGTTCCGAAAGCAATTCGCGGATGGTGTCGGCCAGTTCGCGCACTTGCGCACTGACTTCGTTGCGCGAACCTTCCAGACCGCTGAGCAGCACCACGAACTCATCGCCACCGAGGCGCGCGACCGTGTCTTCCATGCGCACGCTGGCTTCGAGGCGCGCGGTGATGATCTTCAACACCGTGTCGCCGACGGGATGGCCGAGGGAATCATTGATGTGTTTAAAGTGATCGAGGTCGAGAAACAGCAGCGCACCGCGCAGGTTGTGGCGCTTGAGCAGGGCGATCTGCTGGCTCAGGCGATCCATCAGCAAGGCGCGGTTGGGCAGGTTGGTCAGTGGGTCGTGATAAGCCAGATGGCGAATTTGTGCTTCGGCATTTTTCAGCAGACTGACGTCGCGGGCGGTCAGCAGCAGGCACGCGGTTTCGTTGAGGGTGATCGGTTCGACCGAAACTTCGACCGTGAGCATTTCCCCGCGCTTGTTGCGCCCAAGCATTTCCTGATGGTGGACGCGGCCCTTGATTTGTAACTCGGCGAGTAGCGCCGAGCGCTGTTTCTCCTCGGCCCAGATGCCGACCTGATACACGGTTTTACCGACGACCTCTTCAGCGCGATAACCGGTGAGGCGGCAGAAACCGTCGTTAACTTCCAGATAGCGCCCGGAATCACGTTCGGTGATGGTGATCGCGTCGGGGCTTGAGTGAAACGCCTTGGCGAATTTCTCTTCGCTGGCCTTCAGTGCAGCCTCTGAACGTTGTTGCTGAGTAATGTCGCGCAGGGTGGTGACGATGCACGGTTGATCGCCGACGCTGATCTGCCGACTGGAAATCACGCAAGTCAGCGACTGGCCGTCCTTGTGCTGGACGATGATCGCGACGTTGCTCAGGCCCTGTTCGCGGATCACCCGCTCGATGCGTTGCAGACTTTTTGCCGAAGCGTCCCACAGGCCGATTTCTTCGGCGGTGTGGCCGATTACGTCGCCGGCACTCCAGCCGAAAGTCTGGGTAAAGCTGTTATTGATCTCGATGAACTCGCCGCTGTCCTGGCGCGTGACGCAGATCGGGTCGGGGCTGACCTGGAACAGCGTGGCGAATTTTTCTTCTGAGGCGACCAAGCGCTGCTCTCGCTCAACCTGATCGGTGATGTCGAGCAACGTGCCGGCCATGCGCAGCGGCGCGCCGTTGTCGTCGCGGTAGAGGCGGGCGCGGCTTTCCAGATAGCGCGAGCTGCCGTCCGGCAGTTGCACGCGATAGGTCAGTTGATAATTGCCTGCCGGGCCTTCGCGCAGGCTGCGGTAGGCGTCGCGCATGCTGTCGCGTTCTTCGCCGGGCACGCCTTCGAAAAACTCGTCAAACGATTCATGGAACGGTTTCGCTTCAAGCCCGTGTAACTGCGCGGCGCGCGCCGAGCCGTAAAGCATGCCGCTGGGGATGTGCCAGTCCCACGTGCCGAGTTGCGCCGAGTCCAGCGCGAGGTCGAGACGTTCCTGGCTGTCCTTCAGCGCGTGCTCGGCAGCTTTGCGTTCGGTGGTGTCGAGGAAGGTGCTGAGCAGATAGGGTTGGCCTTCCAGTTCGACCTTCTGCGCGCTGAGAATGCCGTCGTGGATTTGGCCGTTGCTCGCACGGAACTGCACTTCCATGGCGATCAGTTCGCCTTTGGTGTTGGTCTTTTTGACCAGTTCGGCGCGTTGTTCGGGATGCACCCACAAACCGAGTTCCAGCGTGGTGCGGCCGATGGCGCTCTGTACCGGCCAGCCGAACAGGCTTTCAAAATACTGATTGGCCTCGCTGATCAGTCCGTCTTCCTGACGGGTGAGCAAAACCATGTTGGGACATAGGTGAAATAGCGTGGCGAAACGTTTCTCCGAGCTGCTCAGCGCTTGCTCGCGTTGGCGCTGGTGGGTGATTTCGCGAATCACCCCGATCATTCGGGGGCGGCCGTTTTTGTCCGGCAGCAGACTCCCGCTGATCTCCAGCCAGTGCAGGCTGCCGTCAGGCCATTGGATGCGGTGGTGCATCGCTTGCTCCAGCGGCGCACCGGCAATCACCGCGTGGAAGGCGCGCACGGTTTTCGCGCGGTCTTCCGGAGGCAATAAATCGAGGTATTCAAGGTCGGCCGGCAGCGGCTGGCGTGGATCGAAGCCGAACAATGCCTGCGTGCCCCGCGACCAACTGATCTGCCCGCGCTCGATGTCCCAATACCAGGCGCCGAGTCGGGCGCCGTTGAGCGCCGCGAGCAATTGCGGCGCACTTTCCCAGCTCTGCTCGGAATGCCGTGGATCAATTGCCTGAATGCGCGGCATCGGCGGGATACGGTCAACAGATTTCGGCATTGGTTACGGGCCTTGAGCTGGTTTATGCGTTAGGCACAGGGAAACGCGGCTCTATAGGAGTAGCACAAGTCAGCCGAGAGTCCCTGGCAGATCGATTTGTGCGTCCAGCAAGGCCATAAAGGCGCGCGCCGCGTTCGATAGCGTCCGTTCAGTGTGCAAGATATAGCCTAGCTGGCGCCGCAGCTGTATGCCCGGCAAAGCGATGCTTGCCACTTGATCATCGAGCATCGTGCGCGGCAGAACGCTCCAAGCCAGGCCGATCGAGACCATCATCTTGATGGTTTCCAGATAGTTGGTGCTCATGGCGATGTTCGGCGTCAGGCCCTGAGCCTCGAACAGTCGTTGGACAATATGGTGAGTAAATGTGTTGCCGCCGGGGAAAACCGCCGGATGGCCGGCAATGTCCGCCAGGCTGACGGCGCCGTTGCTGATCAGCGAATGCTCTGGGGCGACCACGAAATCCAGCGGGTCGTCCCACACTGGCGTGGCTTTGACCAGCGCATGCGGCTCTGGCGCCAGGGTGATCACCGCCAACTCGGCGCGGCCATGGAGAATTTCTTCGTAGGCCACTTCCGAATCGAGGAACTGAATATCCAGCGCGACCTGTGGGTAACGGCGGGTGAACTCCCTTAATAGCGGCGGCAAACGGTGCAGGCCGATGTGGTGACTGGTCGCCAGGGTCAGCCGGCCGCTGACTTCGCCGGTCAGGTTGGTCAGCGCGCGGCGGGTGTCATCGAGCACATTGAGAATCTGGTAGGCCCGTGGCAGCAGGGCGCGGCCGGCTTCGGTCAGGCCGACTTCCCGGCCGAGGCGATCAAACAGACGCACCTTCAGTTGCTGCTCCAAACCGGCGATACGTTTGCTGATGGCCGGCTGCGTCAGGTGCAACCGTTCGCCGGCGCCGGAGAAGCTGCCGGTCTCGGCGATGGCGATAAAAGCGTTGAGGTTGGCCAGATCCATGGTGGTATTCCAGTTGGTTATCCAAAGCATAAAAAATATGAATTTGAGTTATTTAATGTAACCCCATAGGATCGACCTCACAAGCCAAAGGGTTATTGAAACGTTCAAGGCCCGGGGCATAGAAACAAGCTGATGAGGAACCGTCTGATGGCCGGCAAAACGCTCTACGACAAGCTCTGGGATTCGCATTTGGTCAAGCAGCGCGACGATGGCTCGGCGCTGATCTACATCGATCGTCACATCATTCACGAAGTGACTTCGCCGCAAGCCTTTGAAGGTCTGCGTCTGGCCGGGCGCAAGCCTTGGCGCATTGATGCCAACATCGCGACCCCGGATCACAACGTACCGACCACCCCAGAGCGCAAGGGCGGCATCGAAGCCATTGCCGATCAGGTCTCGCGCTTGCAGGTTCAGACCCTCGACGACAACTGCGATGAATACGGCATCGTCGAGTTCAAGATGAACGACGTCCGCCAAGGCATCGTCCACGTGATCAGCCCGGAGCAGGGCGCAACCTTGCCGGGTATGACCGTGGTCTGCGGCGATTCGCACACCTCGACCCACGGCGCGTTTGGCGCTTTGGCGCACGGTATCGGCACCTCCGAAGTCGAGCACGTGCTCGCCACGCAGTGCCTGGTCGCCAAGAAAATGAAAAACATGCTGGTGCGCGTTGAAGGGCAATTGCCGTTCGGCGTGACCGCCAAGGACATCGTCCTCGCGGTGATCCGCAAGATCGGCACGGCCGGCGGTAACGGCCACGCCATCGAATTCGCTGGCAGCGCGATCCGCGATTTGTCCGTTGAAGGCCGCATGACCATCTGCAACATGTCCATCGAAGCCGGCGCCCGCGTAGGTTTGGTGGCAGCGGATCAGAAGACTGTCGACTACGTGAAGGGCCGTCCATTTGCTCCGAAAGGCGCGGAATGGGACATGGCCGTCGAGTCCTGGAAAGACCTGGTGTCCGACGCCGACGCCAAGTTCGACACCTTGGTTGAGCTCGACGCTACGCAGATCAAGCCGCAAGTCAGCTGGGGCACTTCGCCTGAGATGGTTTTGGCGGTTGATCAGAACGTGCCGGATCCGGCCAAAGAGATGGATCTGGTCAAACGCGACTCGATCGTCCGTGCCCTGAAATACATGGGTTTGACCGCCAATCAGGCGATCACCGACATTCAACTGGATCGCGTGTTTATCGGCTCCTGCACCAACTCGCGCATTGAAGACTTGCGTGCTGCGGCGGTGATCGCCAAGGGCCGTAAAGTTGCTTCAACCATCAAGCAAGCGATCGTGGTGCCGGGCTCGGGTCTAGTGAAGGCGCAGGCAGAGGCCGAAGGTCTCGACAAGATTTTCCTCGAAGCCGGTTTCGAATGGCGTGAGCCGGGTTGCTCGATGTGCCTGGCGATGAACCCGGATCGTTTGGAGTCCGGCGAGCATTGCGCCTCGACCTCCAACCGTAACTTCGAAGGCCGTCAGGGCGCCGGTGGCCGTACCCACCTCGTCAGCCCGGCCATGGCGGCGGCGGCAGCGGTGAACGGTCGTTTCATCGACGTTCGCGAATTGATTTAAGGAGCGCAGCATGAAAGCTTTTACCCAGCACACTGGTCTTGTCGCGCCTTTGGATCGTGCCAACGTCGACACTGACCAAATCATTCCGAAACAGTTTTTGAAGTCGATCAAACGCACCGGTTTCGGCCCGAACCTGTTCGATGAATGGCGTTACCTCGATGTCGGGCAACCGTATCAGGACAACTCCAAGCGTCCGCTGAACAAGGACTTCGTCCTCAACGCCGAGCGTTATCAAGGCGCCAGCGTGTTGCTGGCCCGCGAGAACTTCGGTTGCGGCTCCAGCCGTGAACACGCGCCATGGGCGCTGGAAGAATACGGTTTCCGCAGCATCATCGCGCCGAGCTACGCCGACATCTTCTTTAACAACAGCTTCAAAAACGGCTTGCTGCCGATCATCTTGAGCGACGCTGAGGTTGATGAGTTGTTCAAGCAGGTCGAGGCTGAGCCGGGTTATCAATTGCAGGTCGATCTGCAAGCACAGACCGTGACCAGCCCGAATGGCAAGGTGTACAGCTTTGAGATTGATGCGTTCCGTAAGCATTGCCTGTTGAACGGTCTGGACGATATCGGGCTGACCTTGCAGGACGGTGATGCGATTGCGACGTTTGAGGCCAGGCATCGGGTTAGCCAGCCGTGGTTGTTTCGCGACGCATAAGCAAGATTTGGGATTGATGTAGTCAGGGCCGGCCCCTTCGCGAGCAGGCTCGCTCCCACAGGGGAATGCATTTCAAATGTGGGAGCGAGCCTGCTCGCGAAGGGGCCAGCCCAAACAACGCAAATACAGGATGTGACCATGACCAGCACCGCCCAACACACCCAGGTCGTACAAAAGCAATTCGGTGAGCAGGCCGCCGCCTACCTGAGCAGCGCCGTTCACGCTCAAGGCACCGAATTCGCGCTGCTACAGGCGGAGCTGGCCGGGCAGGGCGAGGCTCGTGTGCTGGACTTGGGTTGTGGCGCCGGTCACGTCAGTTTTCACGTGGCATCGCTGGTCAAGGAAGTGGTCGCTTACGACCTGTCGCAGCAAATGCTCGACGTGGTCGCCGCCGCTGCGATTGATCGCGGTATCGGCAACATTGCCACGGTCAACGGTGCCGCCGAGCGTCTGCCGTTTGCCGATGGCGAGTTCGACTTCGTGTTCAGCCGTTATTCGACGCATCACTGGAGCGATCTAGGTGTAGCCCTGCGCGAAGTGCGTCGGGTGCTGAAGCCGGGCGGTGTGGCGGCGTTCGTTGACGTGTTGTCACCGGGCAGTCCGTTGTTCGACACTTACCTGCAAAGCGTCGAAGTGCTGCGCGACACCAGCCATGTGCGCGATTATTCTGCCGCTGAATGGTTGCGCCAGGTCAGCGAGGCCGGTTTGCATGTGCGTAGCACTGCGCGTCAGCGCCTGCGTCTGGAGTACACCACTTGGGTTGAGCGCATGCGCACACCCGAAGTGATGCGCGCCGCGATCCGCCAGTTGCAGCAGTCGATGGGCAACGAAGTGCGCGAATATTTTGAGATTGATGCCGACGGCTCGTTCAGTACAGATGTAATCGTATTGATGGCTGAGCGCTAAGAATTTTTCCGGGCGCGCCCTGAACGGCGCACCGACTGAAGACACGAGGATAGCATGAGCAAGCAGATTCTGATTCTCCCAGGTGACGGTATTGGTCCGGAAATCATGGCCGAAGCGGTCAAGGTGCTGGAACTGGCCAACGACAAATACAGCCTGGGCTTCGAGCTGAGCCATGACCTGATCGGTGGCGCGGCCATCGACAAGCACGGCGTGCCATTGGCCGACGAAACCCTCGACCGTGCCCGCGCTGCCGATGCCGTACTGCTGGGCGCCGTCGGTGGCCCGAAATGGGACACCATCGAACGTGATATCCGCCCTGAGCGCGGCCTGCTGAAAATCCGTGCGCAACTGGGCCTGTTCGGCAACCTGCGTCCGGCGATTCTGTACCCGCAACTGGCCGAGGCTTCGAGCCTGAAGCCGGAAATCGTTGCCGGTCTGGACATCCTCATCGTTCGCGAGCTGACCGGTGGCATCTACTTCGGCGCGCCACGCGGCACCCGTACTCTGGAAAACGGCGAGCGTCAGTCCTACGACACGCTGCCGTACAGCGAAAGCGAAATCCGCCGCATCGCCCGCGTCGGTTTCGACATGGCCATGGTGCGTAACAAGAAACTCTGCTCGGTGGACAAGGCCAACGTGCTGGCGTCCAGCCAACTGTGGCGTGAAATCGTCGAAGAAGTGGCCAAGGATTACCCGCAGGTCGAACTGAGCCACATGTACGTCGACAACGCCGCGATGCAACTGGTGCGCGCGCCGAAGCAGTTCGACGTGATCGTCACCGACAACATGTTCGGCGACATCCTGTCCGATCAGGCATCGATGCTCACCGGTTCCATCGGCATGCTGCCGTCGGCGTCGCTGGACACCAACAACAAGGGCATGTACGAGCCTTGCCACGGTTCCGCTCCGGACATCGCCGGCAAAGGTATTGCCAACCCGTTGGCGACCATTCTGTCGGTCTCGATGATGCTGCGTTACAGCTTCAATCTGCAGGATGCGGCTGATGCCATCGAAAAAGCCGTCAGCGTCGTGCTCGACCAGGGTCTGCGCACGGGCGACATCTATTCGGCCGGTTGCACCAAAGTCGGTACGCAGGAAATGGGCGACGCAGTAGTCGCCGCGCTGCGGAATCTGTAATCTCTCGGGCCCGCTGCGAAATTCAATACAAAGCAGCGGCCCACTTTTCAAGAAGGTGTAGTTGCGATGAAACGTGTAGGTCTGATCGGTTGGCGCGGAATGGTCGGTTCCGTGCTCATGCAGCGGATGCTGGAAGAGCAGGATTTCGATCTAATCGAGCCGGTGTTTTTCACCACTTCCAACGTCGGTGGCCAAGGCCCGTCCGTGGGCAAGGACATTGCTCCGCTTAAGGATGCTTACAGCATTGATGAGCTGAAGACCCTCGACGTGATTCTGACCTGCCAGGGCGGCGACTACACCAGCGAAGTGTTCCCGAAACTGCGCGAAGCGGGCTGGCAGGGTTACTGGATCGACGCAGCTTCGAGCCTGCGCATGAACGATGACGCGGTGATCATTCTTGATCCGGTGAACCGCAAGGTCATCGATCAGCAGCTCGATGCGGGCACCAAGAACTACATCGGCGGCAACTGCACTGTCAGCCTTATGCTGATGGGCTTGGGCGGTCTGTTCGAAGCCGGTCTGGTCGAGTGGATGAGCGCCATGACCTATCAGGCGGCCTCCGGTGCCGGCGCGCAGAACATGCGTGAACTGATCAAGCAAATGGGCGCGACCCACGCCGCTGTCGCTGATCAACTGGCCGATCCGGCCAGCGCGATCCTCGACATCGACCGTCGCGTTGCTGATGCCATGCGCAGCGAAGCGTACCCGACCGAAAACTTCGGCGTACCGTTGGCCGGCAGCCTGATCCCGTGGATCGACAAGGAACTGCCGAACGGCCAGAGCCGTGAAGAGTGGAAAGCTCAGGCCGAGACCAACAAGATCCTCGGTCGCTTCAAGAGCCCGATCCCGGTCGACGGCATCTGCGTGCGCATCGGCGCCATGCGTTGCCACAGCCAGGCGCTGACCATCAAGCTGAACAAAGACGTACCGATCGCAGATATCGAAGGGCTGATCAGCCAGCACAACCCTTGGGTCAAGCTGGTGCCGAACAACCGCGATATCAGCATGCAGGAGCTGAGCCCGACCAAGGTCACCGGCACCCTGAATGTGCCGGTCGGCCGTCTGCGCAAGCTGAACATGGGCTCGCAGTTCCTCGGCGCGTTCACCGTTGGCGACCAACTGCTGTGGGGCGCGGCCGAACCGCTGCGTCGCATGTTGCGTATTTTGCTCGAGCGTTGATCGCTTGAAGCAATGAAAGAGCCCGTGCCTTGAAAGAGGTGCGGGTTTTTTTATGCCGATCGTTCCCACGCTCTGCGTGGGAATGCTTCCCGGGACGCTCCGCGTCCCTTTACAAGCCGAACGCGGAGCGTCCGATGCGGCATTCCCACGCGGAGCGTGGGAACGATCCGGGTGGGCAGAAATTGCCTGTGCGCCAGTCACCCGGTAAAGTGCCGCTCCCCCCGTTTCGCCAGAGGCTCGCACCATGACCCAGACCCTAGATATTGCCGTAATCGGCGCCACCGGTACTGTCGGCGAAACCCTCGTACAGATTCTCGAAGAGCGCGACTTTCCGGTCGGCAACCTGCACCTGCTGGCCAGCAGCGAATCCGCCGGCAGCTCGGTGCTGTTCCGCAACAAAAACGTGCGCGTGCGTGAGGTCGACGAGTTCGATTTCAGCAAGGTCAAACTGGTGTTTTTCGCCGCTGGCCCGGCCATCACCCTGAGTTACGCGGCGCGCGCTCACGCTGCCGGTTGCTCGTTGATCGACTTGTCCGGCGCCTTGCCGGCCGATCAGGCGCCGCAAGTGGTGCCCGAAGCCAACGCCGCCGTACTCGCCAATCTGAAAGCGCCGTTCCAGGTCAGCAGCCCGAGCCCGTCAGCCACCACGCTCGCGGTGGTATTGACGCCGTTGCTCGATCTGATCGACCTGCAATACGTCAATGTCAGCGCCAGTCTGGCGATGTCCGCGCAAGGTCGCGAAGCGGTGACTGAGCTGGCGCGGCAAACCGCCGAGCTGCTGAACATGCGCCCGCTGGAGCCAACCTTTTTTGACCGACAGGTAGCGTTCAACCTGCTGGCTCAGGTCGGCACGCCGGACGCGAACGGGCACACGCTGCTGGAAAAACGTCTGGTGCGCGAGCTGCGCCAGGTGCTGGCGCAACCTTTATTGAAGATTTCCGCAACTTGCGTTCAAGCCCCGGTGTTTTTTGGCGATAGCTTTAGCGTGACCTTGCAGTCGAAGAAGGCCGTCGACCTGGAAAAGGTCAACGCGGCGCTCGAAGCGGCGCCGGGGATTGAGCTGGTTGAGGCCGGTGATTATCCGACTGCGGTTGGTGACGCAGTAGGGCAGGACGTGGTCTATGTCGGGCGCGTGCGCAGCGGTGTCGACGACCCGGCGGAACTTAATCTGTGGCTGACGTCAGATAACGTACGCAAAGGCGCGGCCCTTAACGCTGTGCAGGTGGCTGAATTGTTGATAAAAGACCTGCTGTAAAAGATACTTGGCAACAATTTGTCGACTGATTCTAGGTGAGCGCTATGCTTGCCCGGAGCAGTTGAAAACGTATCACCCTCCGGGACTTTCCGGGGCATCAAAGAAATGATCGCGCGCGACATCTGTCGTCGTCGCGCGCAATGCCTTACGGCAGCGACAATCAATATCTTCTCGCTGGCCGAGGAACGTTCAAACAAAGGATGAGGCTATGGTTCAAGTTCGCAAACTGGTGTTAGCAATAGCGGCCGCCTCGGCGCTGTCCTCCGGTATGGCGCATGCCCTCGGGCTCGGGGAGCTGACCCTGAAGTCGACCCTGAACCAGCCGCTGGTGGCTGAAATCGAGCTGCTCGACGTCAAGGATCTCACCGCTGCCGAAGTGGTGCCGAGCCTGGCTTCACCCGAAGATTTTGCCAAGGCCGGCGTTGATCGCCAGGCCTTCCTCAATGACCTGACGTTTACCCCGGTGCTCAACGCCAGCGGCAAAAGCGTACTGCGCGTCACGTCGAGCAAGCCGCTGTCCGAGCCGATGGTGAAATTCCTCGTGCAGGTGATGTGGCCGAACGGCCGTCTGCTGCGCGACTACAGCGTGCTGCTCGATCCGTCGAAGTTCTCGCCGCAGACGGCTGATGCCGCTGCGCAATCGGCGCCGTCGCAAACCGTCACCGCGCCAACCACTGGCGCCACGCACTCGACTCAATACACCACGACCGCCCGCGATACCTTGTGGGAAATCGCCGCGAAAGCGCGCAATGGCGGCTCGGTGCAGCAGACCATGCTGGCGATTCAGGCGCTGAACCCGGACGCCTTTATCGGTGGCAACATCAACCGCTTGAAAACCGGTCAGGTGCTGCGTCTGCCGGATTCGACACAAAGCACCGCGCTGCCACAAGCCGCCGCCATTGCAGAAGTCGCTGCGCAGAACGATGCCTGGCGCTCGGGCCGTCGTTACGCGGCCAAGCCTGGCACTGGCCAGCAGCAGCTGGATGCGACCAATCGTGGTCGTGGCAATAGCGGCGCTGCGCCAAATACCAGCGACAATCTGAGCCTGGTGTCTGCCGAAAGCGCCAAGGCGCGCGGCAAGGGCCCGGCCGGCGATGCCAAGGCGCTGAGCAACAAACTGGCGGTCACGCAGGAAAGCCTCGACACGACCCGTCGCGACAACGAGGAATTGAAGAGCCGCGTGTCCGATCTGCAAAGTCAGATGGACAAGCTGCAAAAACTGATCGAGCTGAAGAACAATCAACTGGCGAAGCTGCAGGCTGAAGGCTCGGGCGCTGCGCCAGCGACTAACGCTGCAAATCCAGCGGTTCCTGCGATCACTGCAGATTTGGCTGCGACACCGCCTGCGACTCCAGCAGAAGCTGCTGCGTCGCCAACCCCGGAATCGGCGATTGCACCGCCAGTCGATGCGCCGGTAGCGCCGACTGCCGAGCCAAAACCGGTTGTCGATGATGAGAAAACCTTCAACGAGCTGCTGACCAATCCTGTCCTGTTGGGACTGATCGGTGGCGGTGCGGTGGTTCTGTTGCTTCTGCTGTTGCTGCTGGCGCGTCGCCGCAAAGCTCAGCAGGAAGCCGAGAAACACATGCGCATGGCGCGTGCGTTGTCCGAAGAACAAGAGTTCTCCGCCGAACAGGATCTGCCGGAAAGCAGCTTCGAAGGCCTGGAAACACCAGCCGCCAGCGTCACACTCAATACCCCGGCTCCGGCGCCAACGCCTGCACCGGCAGCGGTCGTTGCGCCAGTGGTCATGGCCACGCCGATTGCGGCGCCGCTGGTTTCTCCAGCCGCCGAGCGTTCCGATGACGTCCTCGACAAGGCGCAATCGCACATCAATGCCGGTCGCCTGAATCAGGCGGCGGCGTTGCTGGAGGAGGGTGTTAGCCTCGAGCCGCAGCGCAGTGATCTGCGTCTGAAGCTGATGGAAGTCTACGGTCAGCAGGGCGATCGCGACGCGTTCGTCGCTCAGGAACGTCAACTGGTAGCCAATGGCGATAATTTCGCCAAGGTCGAAGAGCTGAAAAGCCGCTTCCCGGCCATGGCCCTTGTCGCTGCCGGTGGCTTGGCCGCTGCTGCAGTGGCTGCCGAATTGGACGCGCAATACGTCAAAGATTTGCTGCTGGATGAGCCGGAAGCACCTGCTGCTGCCCCGGCACCGGCGGAAGATGATCTCGACAGCGCGTTTGACCTGAGCCTGGACGATCTCGACAACATCACGCCGATCGAGCCTGCGCCTGTTGTTGAGCCGCAAGCGCCGGAAGCACTGGCCGAACTCGACGAATTCCCGGCGGATGACGATCTGAGCTTTGAATCGGTGCTGCAACAGCAGACCGACATCAAAGAAAACCTCGACGACCTGTCGGACTTCGATCTGGATCTGGATCTCGGCGCCGAACCGTCGCCAGCCACTCTGGCCGAAGACGACTTCCTGCTGGATCTGGACGATGGCGTGAAAGACCTGTCGCCGGTTGAGCCGCCCGTCGTGGCTGACGTACCGCAGGACGATCTGGAATTGCCGGCCGATTTTGATCTGTCGCTGGCGGACGAGATGGACTCCAATCCACCGGCCGAGCCTGATGCGTTCGCGGCGGAGCTGGATGACGTCAACGCTGAACTGGATCGTCTGTCGCAGAACATCGCCGAGCCGACGTTTACTGAGGCGGATGCGGCGCTGGACGCTGATTTGGGCGAAGACGATTTCGACTTCCTCTCCGGCACCGACGAAGCGGCGACCAAACTTGATCTGGCTCAGGCCTACATCGACATGGGCGACAGCGACGGCGCGCGCGACATCCTCAACGAAGTGTTGACCGAGGGTGACGAGAAGCAGCGGGGCGAGGCCAAGGACATGCTTTCGAGCTTGTAATCAGTCCAGCGGTAAACGAAACGGCAGCCCATAGAGGCTGCCGTTTTTGTTTGTGCGGGTTTCACTGGTGCCTGATCCTCCGCTTTCGCGAGCAAGCCCGCTCCCACATTTGGAATGCATTCCCCTGTGGGAGCGGGCTTGCTCGCGAAGGCATTGTTACAGGCGACAGAGAACCTCTGGTATCCCTGATCCACAGCCTTATAATGCCCGCCTTTGCAAAAACAGCAGGCTGTCCCACCTTGGCAAACATAGATAACCCGGTCGCCGAAATGGCCCCCGACGGCTTTTACCGCGTTGCGCTGGGCGTAGAATACAAAGGCTCGCGCTACAGCGGCTGGCAGCGCCAGTTGACGGGTGTGGCCACGGTGCAGGAAGAGCTCGAAAAAGCCCTGTCGAAAGTCGCCAACTCGCCAGTCTCCTTGCAGTGCGCCGGGCGTACCGACGCCGGCGTGCATGCTTGCGGGCAAGTGGTACATTTCGATACCACGGTCGATCGTTCGCTGAAAGCCTGGGTCATGGGCGCCAACATCAATCTGCCCCACGACATCAGCGTCAGTTGGGCGCGGGTGATGCCGGCGCATTTCCACGCGCGGTTCAAAGCCATCGCCCGGCGTTATCGCTACGTGATTTACAACGATCAGATCCGTCCGGCGCACCTCAACGAAGAAATCACCTGGAACCATCGTCCGCTCGACGTCGAGCGCATGGCCGAGGCCGCGCAGCACTTGATCGGCACCCATGATTTCAGCGCGTTTCGTGCCGGTCAGTGCCAGGCCAAGTCGCCGATCAAGAAGATGCATCACCTGCGCGTCACCCGCCACGGCAAGATGATCGTCCTCGACATCCGCGCCAACGCCTTCCTGCATCACATGGTGCGCAACATCGCTGGCGTCCTGATGACCATCGGTGCGGGCGAGCGGCCGGTCGAGTGGATGAAGGAAGTGCTGGAAAGCCGTGAGCGCCGCTCCGGTGGGGTGACAGCGCATCCGTACGGCCTGTATCTGGTGCAGGTCGAGTACCACGATGAATTCCCGTTGCCCGAGCGTTTTATCGGGCCACATTTCCTTACGGGATTCTCGGAACTTGACGGCTGACGCCCTCGAACGCTTTTGTTACCATCCGGGACTTTCCCGGATTTTGCCTTGGAGTTTTTCTCGACATGTCAGCCGTTCGCAGCAAGATCTGCGGGATTACCCGCATAGAAGATGCGCTGGCCGCCGTCGAGGCCGGGGCGGATGCGATCGGATTCGTGTTTTACGCCAAGAGCCCGCGCGCAGTGTCCGTGCAGCAGGCGCGGGCGATCATCCAGGCGTTGCCGCCGTTCGTGACCACCGTAGGCCTGTTCGTTAATGCCAGCCGCTGCGAGCTGGGGGAAATCCTCGATGCGGTGCCGCTGGATCTGCTGCAGTTCCACGGTGATGAAGTCGCTGAAGACTGTGAAGGCTGGCATCGCCCGTACATCAAAGCGTTGCGGGTCAAGGCTGGCGACGACATCGCTGCAGCTGTAGATGCCTACCCAAGCGCCAGCGGTGTGTTGCTCGACACCTATGTTGAAGGCGTGCCTGGCGGAACCGGCGAGGCGTTCGACTGGTCTTTGATTCCGCAAGGTTTGAGCAAGCCGTTGATTCTGGCCGGCGGCCTGACCCCGGAAAACGTCGCGGGCGCCGTGGCCCAGGTAAAACCCTACGCCGTAGACGTCAGCGGCGGGGTAGAGGCGAGCAAGGGCATCAAGGATCACGCAAAGATCCGCGCATTTATCCAAGCAGTGCGCAGCAATACATCGTCGATGTGACGGCTGGCAGTCTGCCGCCGTCCATCAATGCACTTGCACAAAGCAAGCGTGGCTGAGGGTTGTCCGGATTGCACGCAGGTCATGTTTCGCGCTGACCGTGGCGGTTCACCAACCATCGCCGCACACATGAATTTAGCTCAAGGGCATACGCGGGGTTGCGAATCGAAAGGTTCGGGCCGCCGGTACTGGAGAAAGAAAGCATGAGCAACTGGTTAGTAGACAAACTGATCCCTTCGATCATGCGTTCCGAGGTCAAGAAGAGCTCGGTGCCTGAAGGTCTGTGGCACAAATGCCCGTCTTGCGAGGCTGTGCTGTATCGTCCGGAGCTGGAAAAGACCCTGGACGTTTGCCCCAAGTGCAACCACCACATGCGCATCGGCGCACGTGCGCGCATCGACATCTTCCTCGATGCCGAAGGTCGCAACGAACTGGGCGCCGATCTGGAGCCGGTTGACCGTCTGAAATTCCGCGACGGCAAGAAGTACAAGGATCGCTTGGTCGCTGCACAAAAGCAGACCGGCGAGAAAGACGCGCTGATCTCGGTCAGCGGCACCCTGCTGGGCATGCCGGTGGTGGTTTCGGCGTTCGAATTCAGCTTCATGGGCGGTTCCATGGGTGCCATCGTTGGTGAGCGGTTTGTCCGCGCTGCCAACTACGCGCTGGAAAACCGTTGCCCGATGATCTGCTTCGCCGCTTCCGGCGGTGCGCGCATGCAGGAAGCACTGATCTCGCTGATGCAGATGGCCAAGACCTCGGCTGTGCTGGCGCGTCTGCGTGAAGAAGGCATTCCGTTCATCTCCGTGCTGACCGACCCGGTCTACGGCGGTGTTTCCGCGAGTCTGGCGATGCTCGGCGACGTGATCGTCGGTGAGCCGAAAGCCCTGATCGGTTTTGCCGGCCCGCGCGTTATCGAACAAACCGTGCGTGAAAAACTGCCGGAAGGCTTCCAGCGCAGCGAATTCCTGCTGGAACACGGCGCGATCGACATGATCATCCACCGTCAGGAACTGCGCCCGCGTCTGGGTAACCTGCTGGCACAAATGACTGGCAAGCCGACGCCGAAATTCGTCGCCGCGCCAATCGAGCCGATCGTGGTTCCACCGGTACCTGCTGGCCTATGACCGAGCGCACCCTTGGCGAATGGCTCGCCTACCTTGAGCAGTTGCATCCGTCGGCCATCGACATGGGTCTGGAGCGTTCGCAACAGGTAGCGTCCCGCATGGGGCTGGGCCAGCCGGCGCCTCGGGTGATTACGGTCACCGGCACCAACGGCAAAGGTTCGACCTGCGCATTCGTGGGTTCATTGCTGCGTGCGCAGGGCCTGAGCGTGGGTGTCTACAATTCTCCGCACCTGCTGCGTTACAACGAGCGGGTGCAGCTCAATGGCGTCGAAGCCACTGACGCACAGCTGTGCGAAGCCTTTGCTGCGGTCGAGGCCGGGCGCGGCGACACTTCCCTGACCTACTTCGAAATGGGCACCCTCGCGGCGTTCTGGCTGTTTCAACAGGCAAAACTCGACGCTGTGGTGCTGGAAGTAGGGCTGGGCGGGCGTCTGGATACGGTCAACATAGTCGATGCCGACATCGCGCTGGTCACCAGCATTGGCGTTGATCACGCCGATTATCTGGGCGACACGCGTGAATCCGTGGCTTTCGAGAAGGCCGGGATTTTCCGTCAGGGCAAACCTGCCTTGTGTGGCGATCTGAATCCTCCGCAACCGTTGCTCGACAAGGCGCGCGAACTGGCCTGTCCGTTCTTCCTGCGCGGGCGTGATTTCGATCTCGGTATCACCGATCAGCACTGGCAGTGGCGCGGTACCGATGCGCAGGGTCAGGCTGTCGAATTGCACGACTTGCCGCTGCTCGATCTGCCGATGGAGAACGCCGCGCTGGCGTTGCAGGCTTATCTGTTGCTCGGTTTGCCTTGGCATGCCGAGCAGATCATTGCCGCCTTGCAGGCGACTCGCGTGGTCGGGCGTCTGGATCGCCGTTCGTTCGAGTGGAACGGCAAACGCCTCAATGTGTTGCTGGATGTGGGGCATAACCCGCACGCGGCCGAGTATCTGGCCCGTCGGCTGGCCTCGCGGCCACCGGTCGGCAAGCGTCTGGCAGTGTTCGGTTTGTTGGCCGACAAGGATCTGGATGGTGTTGTCGGCGAATTGAATGCTAGTGTCGAGCATTGGGCCGTTGCGCCGCTGGATTCGCCGCGCGCACGTCCGGTGGCTGAATTAAACGCGGCATTGCAGAACCTTGGTGCGTCGGTCACGTCTTACGACAGTGTCGCCGCCGCCCTGGACGGTCAATGCGCAGTGGCGACAAGCGACGACGAGATTCTGTTGTTCGGATCATTTTATTGTGTCGCCGAGGCCCTTGAATGGTTGGCCCGGCGCTCCACGGAGGAAGCGGCAAATGGCTTTGCTGGATAAAGCGTACAAGCAGCGCATGGTTGGCGCTCTGGTGCTGGTGGCGTTGGCGGTGATTTTCCTGCCGATGCTGTTTTCGCGTCAGGACGAACAGCGTCAGGTTGTCGTGGAAGCGCCAGCTGCCCCGCAAGCCCCGGCCGTGCCGCAAGTGCAGGTCGAGCCCGTCGCCGTGCCTGAGCCGCAAGCCTTGCCGCAAGAGCCTGTGCCGACGGACGAAGAGGTCGCCGAGCAAGAAGCACCTTCGGCACCGATCGCCGCCGCACCGGTAGTGCCAGCGCAGATCGTCAAACCGACAACGCCGCCGCCAACCTCAAAACCGATTCCTGCGCCTGCTCAGCCGATTACTGCCGGCCCGAGCGCCGCAGCGAGCAAGCCGGACACCACGCAAAGTCGCGTCGATGCCAACGGTCTGTCGGTGAGCTGGTCGGTGCAACTGGCTAGCCTGTCGAGCCGTGCCAGCGCCGAAAGCCTGCAGAAAACCCTGCGCAGCCAGGGTTATAACGCCTATATCCGTACGGCCGATGGCAAGAATCGGGTGTTTGTCGGCCCGCTGATCGAGCGCGCTGAAGCCGATCGTTTGCGTGATCTTTTGAGCCGTCAGCAGAACCTCAAGGGTTTCGTCGTGCGCTTCCAGCCTGAGCGCGGTTAAAAACTATCGCCTCGATTGAAATGCACTGACAATCGCAGCTTACCGAGAGGCATGCGCTCTGCTAAAATGCGCCGCCTTATCCGTCTGTAGGCTGCACTGTGCCATTTACCTGGGTTGACTGGGCGATCGTTGCAATTATCGCCATCTCCGCTTTGATCAGTTTGAGCCGCGGCTTCGTCAAAGAAGCATTATCGCTGGTGACCTGGATCATCGCAGGAGTCGTCGCCTGGATGTTCGGTGGTTCATTGTCCGAGTACCTCGCCGGATACATCGAAACCCCATCGGCTCGCGTGATCGCAGGCTGTGCCATCATGTTTGTCGCCACACTGATCGTGGGCGCAATGATCAATTATCTTATCGGCGAGTTGGTACGCGTCACCGGGTTGTCCGGGACCGATCGATTCCTCGGCATGGCCTTCGGCGCAGCGCGTGGCGTGTTGCTGGTGGTTGTGGCGATCGGGCTGTTGAGCCTGGGCCCGGTACAGCAGGACGGGTGGTGGAAAGAATCCCAACTCGTTCCCAAGTTTCTATTGGTCGCCGACTGGTCCAAAAACCTGATCCTCGGGTGGAGCAGTCAGTGGCTTGCCAGCGGAATCAGCGTACCCGCTGATATTCCGTTCAAGGAGCAACTCTTGCCGTCGGCGAAAACGCCTCAGTGAGTGTTGTTCAGTTCAGATCCATTAAGTAGGGGTTGCGTCGCATGTGTGGCATCGTCGGTATCGTCGGTAAGTCGAACGTCAATCAGGCGCTGTATGACGCGCTAACCGTGCTCCAGCACCGCGGCCAGGACGCTGCCGGTATCGTGACCAGCCATGATGGCCGGTTGTTCCTGCGCAAGGACAATGGCCTGGTGCGTGACGTGTTTCAACAGCGTCACATGCAGCGTCTGGTCGGCCACATGGGGATCGGCCACGTCCGTTACCCGACCGCGGGCAGCTCGACTTCGGCCGAAGCCCAGCCGTTTTACGTCAACTCGCCTTACGGCATCACCCTGGCGCATAACGGTAACCTGACCAACGTTGAACAGTTGGCCAAAGAGATCTACGAATCCGATCTGCGTCACGTCAACACCAGTTCCGACTCGGAAGTGCTGCTGAACGTGTTCGCTCACGAGCTGGCCCAGCGCGGCAAGCTGCAACCGACCGAAGAAGACGTGTTTGCCGCCGTGACCGACGTGCACAACCGTTGCGTTGGCGGTTACGCGGTGGTCGCGATGATCACCGGTTACGGCATCGTCGGTTTCCGTGATCCGCACGGCATCCGCCCGATCGTGTTCGGCCAGCGTCACACCGACGAAGGCGTCGAGTACATGATCGCCTCGGAAAGCGTTTCCCTGGACGTGCTCGGTTTCACCCTGATTCGCGACCTGGCGCCGGGCGAAGCGGTCTACATCACTGAAGAGGGCAAGCTGCACACCCGTCAGTGCGCGACCAATCCTTCGCTGACCCCATGCATCTTCGAGCACGTTTATCTGGCGCGTCCGGATTCGATCATCGACGGCGTGTCGGTGTACAAGGCTCGTCTGCGCATGGGTGAGAAACTCGCCGAGAAGATTCTGCGCGAGCGTCCAGAGCACGACATCGACGTGGTTATCCCGATTCCGGACACCAGCCGTACTGCGGCACTGGAGCTGGCGAACCACCTGGGCGTGAAATTCCGCGAAGGCTTCGTCAAGAACCGTTACATCGGCCGTACCTTCATCATGCCGGGCCAGGCAGCGCGCAAGAAGTCGGTGCGCCAGAAGCTCAACGCCATTGAGCTGGAATTCCGCGGCAAGAACGTGATGCTGGTCGACGACTCGATCGTGCGCGGCACCACGTGCAAACAGATCATCCAGATGGCCCGCGAAGCCGGCGCGAAAAACGTCTACTTCTGCTCGGCTGCTCCGGCGGTGCGCTTCCCGAACGTCTACGGCATCGACATGCCAAGCGCTCACGAGTTGATTGCACACAACCGTTCGACCCAGGACGTGGCGGATCTGATCGGCGCTGACTGGCTGATCTATCAGGACTTGCCTGACTTGATCGAAGCGGTCGGTGGCGGCAAGATCAAGATCGAGAGCTTCGATTGCGCGGTGTTCGACGGCAAATATGTTACCGGCGACGTCGATGAGGCGTATCTGGACAAGATCGAGCAGGCGCGTAACGACTCCTCGAAGATCAAGACCCAAGCGGTCAGTGCGATCATCGATCTGTACAACAACTGAGTTTCTACCGGCCCTGAGGGGCCGGTTTTGTATCTGACTTTCTATTTTCGAGAACAGCGCAAGGAGTGACAGCATGAGTCAGGAATGGGATGCCGGTCGGCTGGACAGCGACCTTGAAGGCGTAGCGTTCGATACCCTGGCCGTACGTGCCGGTCAGCACCGTACGCCGGAAGGTGAGCACGGTGATCCGATGTTCTTCACCTCCAGCTACGTGTTCCGCACTGCCGCCGACGCGGCCGCGCGCTTTGCCGGCGAAGTGCCGGGCAACGTTTACTCGCGTTACACCAACCCGACCGTGCGCGCGTTCGAAGAGCGCATTGCCGCGCTGGAAGGCGCCGAGCAGGCCGTTGCCACCGCAACCGGCATGGCCGCGATTCTGGCGGTGGTGATGAGCCTGTGCAGTGCTGGCGATCACGTGCTGGTCTCGCGCAGCGTGTTCGGTTCGACCATCAGTCTGTTCGAGAAGTACTTCAAGCGTTTCGGCGTGGAAGTCGACTATGTGCCACTGGCCGACCTGTCGGGTTGGGATGCGGCAATCAAGTCGAACACCAAATTGCTCTTCGTCGAGTCGCCGTCCAATCCTCTGGCTGAGCTGGTCGATATCGCCGCGCTGGCAGAAATCGCGCACGCCAAAGGCGCGATGCTGGTGGTCGACAACTGCTTCTGCACGCCAGCCTTGCAGCAGCCGCTGAAAATGGGTGCGGACATCGTTGTGCACTCGGCAACCAAGTTCATCGACGGCCAAGGCCGTTGCATGGGCGGCGTGGTCGCCGGTCGCAGCGAGCAGATGAAAGAAATCGTTGGTTTCCTGCGCACTGCCGGGCCGACCCTGAGCCCGTTCAATGCGTGGATCTTCCTCAAGGGTCTGGAAACCCTCAACCTGCGGATGAAGGCGCACTGCGCGAATGCCCAAGAGCTGGCTGAATGGCTGGAGCAGCAGGACGGTATCGAGAAGGTCCATTACGCCGGTCTCAAGAGCCATCCGCAGCATGAATTGGCCCAGCGTCAGCAGAAAGGCTTCGGTGCGGTGGTGAGTTTTGAAGTGAAGGGCGGCAAAGAGGGTGCGTGGCGCTTTATCGATGCAACTCGACTGATTTCGATCACCGCCAACCTCGGCGACAGCAAAACCACGATCACCCACCCAAGCACCACTTCTCACGGCCGCTTGGCGCCGCAAGAACGTGAAGCGGCGGGCATTCGTGACAGCCTGATCCGCATTGCGGTCGGTCTGGAAGACGTGGCGGATCTGCAAGCCGATCTGGCGCGCGGTCTGGCAGCGCTGTGATCGAGTTGTCGACCCCGAAAACCGGTACTCATGGCCGCGTTGCGCTGGTCACGGGTGCCGCGCGCGGTATCGGTCTGGGGATTGCGGCGTGGCTGATCAGCGAAGGCTGGCAAGTGGTGCTGACGGATCTGGATCGTGCGCGCGGTTCGAAAGTGGCTAAGGTGCTGGGCGAAAGTGCCTGGTTTATCGCCATGGACGTTGCCGACGAAGCTCAGGTCGCGCTCGGTGTGGCTGAAGTGTTGGGGCAGTTTGGTCGTCTCGATGCTTTGGTGTGCAATGCGGCCGTGGCTGATCCGCACAACATCACCCTGGAAAGCCTCGATCTGGCCTACTGGAATCGTGTGTTGGCGGTGAACCTCAGTGGGCCGATGTTGCTGGCCAAGCACTGCGCGCCGTATCTGCGCGCTCACAACGGTTCGATCGTCAATCTGGCTTCGACCCGTGCGCGGCAATCGGAAGCCGACTCTGAGGCGTACGCGGCGAGCAAGGGTGGGTTGTTGGCGCTGACGCATGCGTTGGCGATCAGTCTGGGGCCGGAGATTCGTGTTGACGCGGTCAGCCCGGGCTGGATCGATGCGCGCGATCCTTCTGCGCGTCGGGCGGAGCCTTTGGCTGATGCTGATCATGCTCAGCATCCGGCGGGCAGGGTAGGGACGGTCGAAGACGTGGCGGCGATGGTTGCGTGGTTGCTGTCAAGGAATGCCGGGTTTGTCACCGGGCAGGAATTCGTCGTCGATGGCGGTATGACCAAGAAGATGATTTACACAGAGTAAGAAGCGAAGCCGCGAACGTGTAGGAGTGAGCCTGCTCGCGATAGCAGTTTCATGGATGTTACTTTCTCAGGGATTGAAGCAATTTCGTCTTTTTTAGAAAAACTTCAATCCTGCTATTGACTTAGGTTCGCTACCTGCGTAAATTTCGCGGCCTCGGAGATGCAAACGGGTGATTAGCTCAGCTGGGAGAGCGTCTGCCTTACAAGCAGAATGTCGGCGGTTCGATCCCGTCATCACCCACCACTCCCGAGAAACTTGCGTAAGCAAGAACGTAGGCTGAAAGTGCCTGCACCGACGCGCAGCGGTAGTTCAGTCGGTTAGAATACCGGCCTGTCACGCCGGGGGTCGCGGGTTCGAGTCCCGTCCGCTGCGCCATATTGTACAAATCAGACTTGTCTGGTTTGCGATTGAAAAGCACCGAAGCTTTCAATCAAAACGAGTTACTTGAGCGCGAGCTCAAAGCGATACGCAGCGGTAGTTCAGTCGGTTAGAATACCGGCCTGTCACGCCGGGGGTCGCGGGTTCGAGTCCCGTCCGCTGCGCCATATCTGCTTCAAGGATCACTGAACGCCTTGAAGCACCGAAAGCAACCGTTGGTTGATTCGGAATCGATAGCAAAGTCCCTGGTCGAAAGACCGGGGTTTTTTGTGTCTGAAATTTGACCTCCGCTCCCATCACGCAACCCGGCTCCCTGTAGGAGCTGCGGCACGCTGTGATCTTTTGATCTTGATCGTAAAAAACAGGATTAAAAGATCGCAGCCTCGTTTCACTCGACAGCTCCTACAAGGGATGCCTGTAACCATCCTGCGGTGCCACGTCGCATTGTCTTTTTTGATTCTTTAGTCAGAAATTTGTATCTGGTTGTTTGCTGCGAGCGCAGAAACCTTTAAAGTTAACCTTTCGGTCAGCTTTGCACTGTCATTTCGTCCTTCGTTTAGCCAAGAAGGGCTTCTGCAAGACTCGAGATTCCCCAGTAGATAACCAGAAGGGCGGATGTATAACCGTCCAGAGGATGATCCATGTCCAACCGTGAAATAACCCGGCGCTCGTTCCTCCAGGGCGGGCTGGTGGCGGGTGTGAGCGTCACGCTTACGCCGCTCAGCACCCAGACGCTGGCTGCCTTGATGGAAAACAGCGTGACCGTGCCGTCCGAAAAATGGCTCGGCAACAATGGCAAAGCGCGCCAGCGTAACGATGCCTTGTCGAAAGTCTGCGGCAGCAAAGTCTTTGCCCGCGACATCCGTTCCAAGGACATGCCGGGCTGGCCCGAGCAGCAAGGCCACGCCATGCTGCTGAAAACCATCAAGGCCGACCATATCTATGCCGGCTACGACCTGTCGTGGCTTGGCGCCGATCTGCAGCCTGACCGCATCGTCACCGCTGCCGATCTGGACAAGGACGGTATCGTCTTCCCTGAGGAACATGCGCCGGATCCGCTGCTGCCTGAAGGCAAAGTGCCGATGTTCATCGGTCACCCGGTAGCGATCCTGATCTGGAACGACTTCGAGCGTTTCCGTCAGGCCAAGAACAAACTCAAATTCAATGACAAAGCGATTCGTTACGGCGCCAAAGTGCCGTTCTACGAAGGCGATCCCTACGGCAGCTTCCGCTACGTGCGCGTGGGCGGCCCGACCTCGGCAGATGAAGATGAATTCGCCAGCCTCAAGGATTCGATCCTGTTCCCAATGCTGAAAAACCGTCGCCCGGTGTGGAATTCCCAGCCGAACCTGCACGGTAATCTCACCGAGCGTGGCCTGTTCTACGCCGATCGCATGAAGGGGCAGATCAACACGCCGCCGGACAACTGGCTGGTGTTCGATGAGCGCTACAAGACGCCGTCGATCGAGCCGGCCGCCATGGAGCCGGACAACGGCAACGGCTGGTACGACCCGAAAACCAAGACCCTGCATTTCGTGGTGGCTACCCAGTGCCCATTAGAAGCGGCGACCGAGACCGCGAAAATGATTTCGCCGTCGCGCTTCGGCCTGGACAATCTGAACATGCACCCGGGTTACACCGTGGGTTACGGTTCCAAAGACCACAACATCTTCGTTTACTACGCAGCTCTCGCTGCGCTGTACGGCGCCGGTGTGCCAGTGCGTCTGGCGAACGACCGTTACGAGCAGTTCCAGAGCGGCATCAAGCGTCACCCGTTCGACATTCGCTACCAGTTGGCCGTGGACAAGAACGATCAGACCTTCAAGGTTTTCCTCGCTGACATGAGCGTCGACGGCGGTGGCCGGATCAACTACAGCCCGTCAGTAGCCGCTGTGGGCGCCACGGCTGCGCAGTCGATTTACTACATGCCGCAGAACGACCTTCAAGTCACCGCGTATCACTCGCGAGGTGTTGAAGCGGGTTCGATGCGCGGTTACGGCACCCTGCAAAGCATGGCGGCGACCGAAATGATGGTCGACGAAATCGCCGATCGCCTGAACGTCGATGCCATTGAACTGCGCCGCAAGAACGCGCTGCGTTCGGGGATGAAAAACACCCAGGGCGCGATCCCGGCCGGTGCTCTGCGTTTGCACGAGATTCTCGACAAGGCCGCTGCACACGAAGTCTGGAAAAACCGCGACGCGATCAAGAAACAACGCGAAGCCGCTGACCCGGATAACTGGTACGGCGTTGGTTTCGCCATCTGCCAGAAAGACTTTGGCACCGGTTCTGAAGCGCCGATGGCCAGCATCGAATTCACCGCTGACGGTCGCATCACCTTGCGCCACATCGGTATCGAAATCGGCACCGGCATGTCCACTTCGCAAGCCTTGGTCGTCGCCGATTTCCTCGGCAGCCCGGCCCACGAAGTGAAGACTGGCGAAACCGAATGGAAGGAAATGCAGCTGATCACCAGCGGCAACCCTTACATCATGAGCCAGGCCGACCAGGATAACCTGCTGCGCAACCCGCGCTGGGTCGGCAAGTTGGCCTCGGCGTCGTCCGCGACCAACTCGGCTTACTACTTCAGTCACGCCACCCGTGAAGCAGCCCGCGTGTTGTTCAACAACGGTTTGTGGCCGGCGGCCATGGAGATCTGGCGTCAGGGCCCTTACGGCGGCCAAGCCAACCCATACGTTGTGCGTCGCGAAGATGCGCACTGGGTGGATGGCAAGCTGACTGCCAACGGCATGCAGCCGCTGACCTTCGAAGAACTGGCCAAGCACGCTCACGAACGTGGTCTGGTCACCGGCGCCACCGTTCATGCGTTCAACCGCTGGAGCTGGGCTGAGGCCGAATACAGCATCGACGGCGTGCGCGAGCGTCTGCCGCTCGACGGTCTGGCGGTGAAATACGGTGATGGTGCGCCGAAAGCCAAGAAAGCGTTGATGACCACGTCTGGTTTCCATCTGCTGGATCGCCAGAACATCAACTACCCGGTTGTTCAGTTGAACAACGCTGCCGTGACTTACTACAGCCCGGTCGCCACGCTGGTCGAGCTGAAGGTCAACAAAGGCTCGCTGGATGTTGAAGTGCTCAACCACCATTCGTGGGTCGAGTGCGGTCGTGTGTTGGTTGAAGAATTGGTCAAGGGCCAGCTCGAAGGCGGTATCGCCATGGGCATCGGTCACGCACTGATGGAAGAGATGCCGCTGTACGAAGGCGGGCCGGGGGAGGGTGACTGGAACTTCAACCGTTACCGTCTGCCGATGGCGCGTCACGTTGCCGTGTGGAAACAGACGTCGGAGATTCTCCCGGCACTGTCGCCGAGCGATCCGTCCAAAGGCATCGCTGAAGTGGTGATGATCCCGGTTGTCGGGGCCATCGGTAACGCCGTGGCGCATGCCATCGGTAAACGTGTTCGCGATCTGCCTATCACTCCAGCGCGCATCAAGGAGGCCCTCAATGGCTAACCGTCCGCTTCAACTGACCCTCAATGGTCAATCCGTCGGCCCGGTGGACATCCCTGATGACCTGCCGATGATCGACTATCTGCACGAATACAAAAACCTCACCGGCTCGCGTCTGGGCTGCGGTCAAGGCATCTGCCACGCTTGCGTGGTGATTGTCGATAACCCGGACGGCACCAGCGAAGAAGTGCGCACCTGCATCACCGGCGCGCATTACTTCGAAGGCAAGAAAGTCCGCACCATCGAATCCCACGCCAAGCGTGACGAAGCGGGCCAGGTCACTGAGCTGAACCCGATCCAGCAACGTTTCGTTGATGAGTTCGCCTTCCAGTGCAGCTACTGCGCGCCAGGCTTCGTCAACGCCGCGACCGTGCTGGTCGAGAAGCTGCAACGCCAGCCGACCGTGCAAAGCAAACTCGAGCAAGTCATCGAAGACAGCCTCGGCCATCACATCTGCCGTTGCACCGGGTACGTGCGTTACTACAACGCCACCCGCAACGTGCTGACCGATCTCGGCCTGGTCAAGGAGGGTTAAGCATGAAGCTTTTTCTGACCCGACTGACCCTGGCGGTCGGTCTGGCTGCGCCGGTGTTGTTTGCTCACGCCGATGATCAGGTCAAACGCGGCGAGTATCTGGCTCGCGGCGCTGACTGCATGGCGTGCCACACTGCACCGGGCGGCGCGCCGTTTGCCGGCGGGCTGCCGATCGTCTCGCCGTTCGGCACGATCTACGGCACCAACATCACGCCGAGCAAAGAGCACGGCATCGGTTTGTACAACGATGACGAGTTCTTCGCCGCGCTGACCGAAGGCAAGCGTCGCGACGGTGCGAACCTGTATCCGGCGATGCCATACACCTCGTATCACCTGATGCCGCGCGAAGATTCGGACGCGATCCATGCGTACCTGAAAACCATCGAGCCGATCGAGCGCGCAGCACCGGTCACCAGTTTGAGCTTTCCGTTCAACGTGCGTCTGGGCCTGATGGGCTGGAACGTGCTGTACGGCAAAGCACTGAAGCTGGAGCCGGCCGAAGGCAAAAGTGAAGCGTGGAAGCGCGGCCAATACATGGTCGAAGTCCTCGGCCACTGCGGCGAATGCCACACGCCACGCGGCCTGCCGGGCGCGATGGAACTGGACAAACGCCTGACGGGCGGCATCCTCAATGGTTATCTGGCGCCAAGCCTGCTGGCCACTGATCTGGCCGCGCGCGGCTGGAACGAACAGGATCTGAGCACGTTCCTCAAGCACGGCATGAGCGCGCAAGGCACGATGTTCAACGAGATGTTCCCGGTATTCCATAACAGCACTCAGGGTCTGAGCGATCAGGATCTGGCGGCGATGGCGACGTTCCTGCTTGGCGACAAACCGCCGGCAGCCAAAGCGCTGGTTGAAGTGCCGGTCGAGAAACTCAGCGCCAGTGCCCAGCGCGGTCAGCAGGAATACCTGAACGTCTGCGCCGGTTGCCATGCGGTCGGTGGCGAAGGCAAACCGCACATCGCGGTGGCCATGCGCGGCAACACCACGCTGCGTCTGGAAGACCCGCGCAACCTGCTGCGCGTGATCGAGGACGGTATTGGCGAACAGAAATTCTCTGGCTTCGAACGCATGCAGCCGATGCCGGGTTTCGCCGACAAACTCAAGCCTGAACAACTGACTGATCTGCTCAACTACCTGCGTCAAGGTTGGGGTGGTCAGTCGGCTGAACTGGCAGTGAGCGACGTGCAGAAGCTGCAAGCTGACGCACCGTCCATCGAGCACAAGGCGCACTGACATGCAGCATCTCGATCTGCAAGTGGTTCGGCGAGCGCTGGAGTGGTCGGTGGCGGGGCAGCGCATTTGGCTCTGCACCGTGCTGACCACCTACGGCTCGGCGCCGCGCGCGCCGGGTTCGCTGCTGGCGGTGAACGAAGGCGGGCAGTGGATCGGGTCGCTGTCGGGTGGCTGCGTCGAGGAAGACTTTCTCGAGCGCGTCGCCGAAGGTGCGTTTCTCGATGCGATCAACGTCGTGCGTTATGGCGAAGGCGACGATCCGCGCTCGCGGGTCAGCCTGCCGTGCGGCGGCATTCTCGACGTACTGGTTGAGAAATTTGACGCTGACTGCGAGGTGCAGGCGCATCTGCGTGAGTTGGAATTGGCGCTGCTTGGTCAGCGTCGTTTGATTCGCGAGGTCGATCTGGCCAGCGGTGCACGCAGTCTGTTCGCTGATCGCGAGCAGGGTGCGCGCATCGAGCGTGAGATTGATCGGGTGCGTATCCGCATCGGCGCGGCGCAACGTTTGTTGCTCGCCGGCTATTCTAGCGTCGCGCAGGCGTGTGCCGAATTTGCTGTCGGTCTCGGCTTTGAAGTGATTCTCTGCGATCCGCGCGATGAAGTGCTTGAAGGTGTGGTGCTCAATGGCGTGGAAATTCGTCGGCAACTGCCATCGGTGTTTATTGCCGATGGTGGCTGCCACCGTGATACGGCGGTGGTGGCCCTGACCCACGATCCGCGCATTGACGATCTGGCGATGATGGAGGCAGTGCGTACCGAAGCGTTCTACATTGGCGTGATGGGTTCGCTGCAGACATCGCAGAAACGCTTTGAGCGCCTGCGCCGGATTGGCGGGCTGGGGGAGAGTGAGTTGGCGCGAATTCATGCGCCGATCGGGCTTAACCTTGGCAGCAAGACGCCGGCGGAGATTGCCTTGGCGGTACTCGCCGATATCCTGCGGATTCGTAGCGGTATCGCCCGCGACCAGCTCTGATCCGGAGCCTGTCGAAATCTATTGTGGTGAGGGGATTTAGCGAAACGTCGCACCGCCCCGATGGACTGCGTAGCAGTCCCATTTTTTGGGGCCGCTGCGCGACCCATCGGGGATAAATCCCCTCACCACAGGGTTTCCATAGCTCGAATTTAAAAACCGTACTTATCCCGCAACCCGTAATACCAAGCCCCCAACGCCGCAAACGGCGTGCGCAACATCTGCCCGCCCGGGAACGGGTAGTGCGGCAAATCCGCAAACGCATCAAAACGCTCAGCCTGACCGCGCAATGCCTCAGCCAATACCTTGCCCGCCAGATGCGTGTACGTCACGCCATGACCGCTGCAGCCCTGCGAGTAATAGATGTTGTCACCCAGCCGCCCAACCTGCGGTAAACGCGACAAGGTCAGCAGGAAGTTTCCTGTCCAGGCGTAATCAATCTTCACATCCTTGAGCTGCGGAAACGCCTTGAGCATTTTCGGACGGATGATCGCCTCGATGTTCGCCGGATCCCGGGCGCCGTAAACAACACCGCCGCCGAAGATCAGACGCTTGTCGCCGGTCAGTCGGTAATAGTCGAGCAAGTAGTTGCAGTCCTCGACGCAGTAATCCTGCGGCAACAGCGCTTTCGCTAGCTCATCACCCAGCGGCTCGGTGGTGATCACCTGCGTACCGCACGGCATCGACTTCGCTGCCAGTTCCGGCACCAGATTGCCGAGGTAAGCGTTGCCCGCAACGATGATGAACTTGGCCCGCACCTTGCCCTGCGGCGTATGCACGACCGGGTTAGCGCCGCGCTCTATACGCACAGCGGGCGATTGCTCATAAATGCTGCCGCCCAACGACTCCACAGCGGCCGCTTCGCCTAGCGCGAGGTTCAGCGGATGAATGTGCCCGCCGCTCATGTCGAGCATGCCGCCGACATATTGATCACACGCCACCACTTCGCGAATGCGGCGCTGATCCAGCAGTTCAAGCTGCGTATGGCCAAAGCGCTCCCACAGGCGCTTCTGCGATTCCAGATGAACCATCTGCTTGGCAGTCAGCGCGGCAAACACGCCGCCGTCCTTCAAGTCGCACTGAATGTTGTACTTGGCCACACGCTCACGAATGATCCGCCCACCTTCGAACGCCATCTGCCCGAGCAGTTGCGCCTGCTTCGGCCCGACGCTGCGCTCGATCACATCGATGTCACGGCTATAACTGTTAACGATCTGCCCGCCATTGCGCCCCGACGCGCCGAAACCGACCTTAGCCGCTTCCAGCACCGTCACGCGAAAACCGTTCTCCAGCAGAAACAACGCCGAGGACAGCCCGGTGTACCCGGCGCCGATCACACAGACGTCCGTCTCCACGTCATCCTGCAAAACAGGGCGGGGCGGTACTGCATTGGCCGACGCAGCGTAATAGGACTCTGGGTAAGGGGTGTTCGCCATCCTGCAGCCTCTGTTTAATATATTTTACGAGTGCATCGATCCTACCCGAGTTGAAAAACCTCCGCCAGCCACCGGAAAATCCTCGTCGCCGACTCGAAATTAAATATTTTGCATATTCATAGGGTTAGGTGAAAAAAAGGTGTTGACACCCCTCCGGAATTCCGTAGAATGCCGCCTCACAGCAGGCACGTAGCTCAGTTGGTTAGAGCACCACCTTGACATGGTGGGGGTCGTTGGTTCGAGTCCAATCGCGCCTACCAAACAAAATCCGCTCTGCTGGGCGGTCTAGAAGGGCTCACCGAAAGGTGGGCCCTTTTTTGTTGTCTGCGATCTGCAAAAACTTTTGCAAAGCCCGTTTTGGAGCGATGATCTTCGCCAATTCTGACTGCTGCCACAGACAGATCCAGTCGATTATTTACTCTACGCTGCAAACCCAGCGATGGTTATGCCGGTAGGGCGCTCGGATGAATGCAACGTCTGATACCAGAGTCATGCCGCGTTGCTGGAGAGCTTCGGTCAGTTGTACGAGTGTCTCTGCTTCGATAGTCATTACTGCACCTCGTCAGATTTACTGCGTTCACAATTCTTGACCGAATGCCGAATCAGGTAATTCATTTTTTCTGCCTGAGTGAGTTGTTCGGCGTGGAAAGTGATTAAGTCGAATGCAGTCGACCTTTCCAAGGAATCTGCTCCGGGGTTGCTCGTAAAAACTGGTCGAGATTGTGAATCTATAAATTCGAACCAATCCTTGGTAAGCGATCACCGTTCGTCGCCGAGGCCATGAAAAATAATTCGTATATTGAATGGGTTACGGTTTTATTTAACCAACCGGTTATCAAAAACACCTTGTTACAGACTGTGAATTTCAGTAACATCCGCTCCGCGTTCACCACCACGGTTTATGCATTTTTAAATCCCAAGCTTCCATCAGCTGCTTGGGATTTTTTTTGCCTGCGATTTGGCTTTTCCCTTCTTCGTGCGCAAGGACGTAACAAGTCCTACAGATCTGTGCGAGCAAACCCCTACTTTTTCGACTACTACTGACTGGCCGATTTCCGACTCTTGCTGAGGGGAGTGTCTCGATGCTGGTTCACTGGTTTCTTGCAGCGGTTCATCTACTGGCGTTTGCCCTGGGCTTCTGGGCGGTACTGACGCGCGGGACGGCGTTCAGTCGACTCGCTGCCGGAACCGGAGAGGTGAAGCGGGTTTTGCTCGCTGACAATCTATGGGGTGTCTCTGCGTTGATCCTGCTGATCACCGGCGGGATGCGGGCCTTCGGTGGGTATGAAAAAGGCACCGACTATTACCTGCATCAGCCGCTGTTCCATCTGAAGATGACGCTGTTTGTGCTGATTCTGCTGATGGAGCTCGCGCCGATGATTACGTTGATCAAATGGCGGATCGCTTTGGCAAAGGGCAAGCCGATTGATACCGGGCGGGCAAAAATCTATGCACGAATCAGTCACGCTGAAGCGCTATTGCTGGTGCTGATGGTTGTCGCCGCAACAGGAATGGCGCGAGGGGTGACGTTCGGCTAGGAGGGCGGATTCCCCGTGCTCTCTCGGAAACGTCCGACATCCAGCCTTAAGATTGGCGGGTAGTATCGGATTCAACAGAGGGCAGGGTGGATCAAGCGGGGCGGGAAAGCATATCAAGCGCCGTGGCCAACGAAGTGGGGGTGGATGGCAGGACGGCGCATGAATCTTTAGCCAGTCATTGCGTTCGGGCAAGCTAACTGGCTACTGACTGCTGTGAGGCTCAGGGCGTTTGTGGCTTGTCCGGTGCGGTCAGGCCAGCTTGAATGCGCTGATAGATCTCTTCACGGTGTACGGCAACGTTCTTTGGAGCGTTGATGCCGATGCGAACCTGTTGGCCGCTTACGCCCAGAATGGTGATCGTAATGTCATCACCAATGTTTATGCTTTCACCGACTTTGCGGGTGAGTATCAGCATGGTCTTCTCCTTGATTGCTTTGTAGGGCACCTGATTCAGACAGTGCAGAGGTCGGTGGTACGTATAGATTAGTGCGAAGTCTCACAGTTTGGGTGCCTCTTTCTGACGCGCAGATGCGGCATTAATTCCCAGGGCGTAACTATACAGAGGCTGCAATCATCATTCTCGTTGTTTTGTGCCCATTTTGCGGGGCTCGCGAAGTATTTTTGAATGTTAAGATCGCGCCTTTGAGAATTTCGAGGAAAGCGTTGTGCGCAAATTGGTCTGGATGGTCGCGGCACTGGTATTGGCCGGGTGTGGTGAAGGCAAAAACGTTGAGGCACCGAAACCACAAACGGCAGCAGTGACGGCGCCAGCAGCGGCGGCTGCACCGCAATGGGATCTCGAAGTGCGCGGCGAAACCCCGCAGGCTGTCAGCGACCTGAGCGGCTGGTTGATCGAGCACGCTTTCATCCCGACGGTGATCAAAGACAGCAGCGGCAAACCGCGCATTCTGATCGGCCCGTTCAACTCGCAAGCCGACGCCGAAGCGCGAAAAGTAGAAGTGGATGCGGCATTGGTAAAAGCCAAGAAACAAAATATTGAATCGGTGGTGATCGAACACCCGATCACGCCGTAAGCCTGCCTTTCAGCGGAGCGTCCTAAAGGTCATCGGATCAGGCTCGTCTTATAGGAGTCAGTCACGATTTCCCAAGGGAGCTCCGCATGGCCTCCAACCCCTACAAGCTGTTCGATGTCACCCTGCAACGCAAAACCCAACTGAGCCCGCACATGATGCGGATCACCCTGGCCCATCCCTCGGTCAACGACATGGCCACTTGGGCACCGGATCAGCGGGTAAAACTGTTTTTCCCTGCGGCCGACGGTTCGCCGGCCAGACTGGCTCAAGGTGAAGGCTGGTACGCGCGCTTCAAGGCCATGATCGCCGATCGACGTCCGGCGATGCGCACTTACACCATTCGCCACTTGCGCGCCGAACAAGGCGAAGTGGATATCGATTTCGTCCTCCATGGTGAAACCGGCCCGGCCTCGCGTTGGGCACTTCGTGCGCAGCCGGGGGATTCGATGCAGATCCTTGCGCCCGTCCGGCGCTTCTCGGCCAATGACGCTGGGGGCTTCGAATGGAAACCGCCGCAAATCCTCCATCAGGTTCTGCTGGTCGCCGACGGCACCGCGTTGCCGGCTGCCATGGGTATTCTTGATGTGTTGGTCGCGAAAGCCGCTCCGCCCCAGACTCAAGCGTTCTTTGAAGTCGACAGCGCTCAGGACATGCTGCCGGTGCCCGATTGGCCGGGGCTGACGGTACAGTGGCTGATCCGCGAGAAAACCACCGCAGGTACATTGATGGTTGAGGCGGTGCAAAAAGCCGTCCCGCCCATCAACACCCCAAACGTCGGCCAGGCTGTGGAGCTCGCCGAGGTTGATATCGACAAAGAAATACTCTGGGAAATCGCCGAAACCGCCGCCGACGGTTTTTACGGCTGGATCGCTGGAGAAAGCGCGGCAGTGATGAGCTTGCGCAGGTACCTGATCAAAGACTGTGGCATCCCGCGCGAGTCGCTCAATCTGATGGGTTACTGGCGCTACAACAAGGCCGGCAGCTAGCCACAAAAAAGGCCTCGAACATCACGTTCGAGGCCTTTTCTTTTGCGCGTTCGATCAACCGCAGGCTTTCATGTTCACCGGGCCGACAAACTCATTGCCGCGCCCCATCACGCACGCCACGCTTTGATTGCGTTGACGCTCCCAGTCTTGCACCGGGTAAGTCTTGTCCCACGCTTCATACAATTGCCGATCCTGTTTCGAAATGCGTAAGCCGTATTGCTTGCTCATATAGAAATAGGTGCGGGCGATCATGCCGCGAATCGATGGGCGGGGCATGACCTTCTTTGCTTTGAAATCGACCTGGGTCAGGCACGAACCGTATTGACCGGATTGCACCGGCAACCAGCCGTAGCTGAAGTTGCTGCGGTCGCCGTTGACCTCGCCAATGCTCGGCACCAGGTTGTGCAAATCGGCTTCAGCCTTCTGATAGGTCGGGTCGTAGCGCGTGCAATTCTTGCGGCCGCCGTCCTGCCAGCATTGGCGCTGATGGCCAATCTGCCAGGCCGGGACGATGTGTTCCCATTCGATGCGCGACGCACGCTTGGCGTTCTTGCGCGGGACGTAACCGCAGGCCTTCAAATCCACTTTGTTACCGGTGTATTTGCACCCGCAATAAAACTCCGTGGACTGCGGCGCGTAGAGCTTCCACGCAGCCTTCTTGGCTTCAGAAAACGTGCGTGGCGCTCCGGCCTGGGCGCCAAAAGCGATGAACGACAACAACAGCAAAACAAAACAGCGGACACTCATTAAATCAATCTTCCTTCGGCACAACCCAAAAAATCTGCACGCCACCATCGTCGCGATAGGCGAGGGTAACGTTGTCGTTCTCGTCGATTTCCTCAAGCAAACGCTCCCAGTCATCCATCGGCTCGTCCGGCAGACGGAAGATCAGTGCGGCTTTGGCTTTTTGTGCGGTAGGGGAATTGATGATCTTTTGAACGCGCATACCCATGCGTTCAAAGGCGTCAGGAGCATCAGGGGAGGTGGCCACGAGGTTATCCTTATTAAGCTGTACGTGCATACAGTATTTAACTGTAGGCATTTTCGCAACTGCTTAAAATTCAAGAAAATCCTCTGACAGCGGTTTTTTGATTTTAATGTGAGGCGAGTCTATTTTTTTGTAGGAAAAATGCAGAAGGTTGTGAGCGACACACCACTCGCCCGGTAAACGAGTGGTGTGAAGTGTGCCCGATCAAGAGAAGACCGGGCGAAGGTCAATCAGTATTCCCAGAACATCCGTTGCAGCTCTTTGCTGTCGTTGGTTTTGGTCAACGCGACCATCGCCAGAATGCGGGCTTTCTGTGGGTTCAGGTCGTGAGCAACCACCCAGTCGTACTTGTCGTCAGGCTGTTCGGCGTTGCGCAGAACAAAACCGCCGGCGTTGACGTGGGACGAACGAATGATTTGCACGCCTTCCTTGCGCAGCTCTTGCAGCGCTGGCACCACGCGGGAAGACACCGAACCGTTGCCCGTGCCGGCATGGATGATTGCTTTGGCGCCGGATTGGGCCAGGGCTTTGTAGGCTGTATCGCTTACGTTGCCGTAGGAATAGGCGATTTCTACGTCAGGCAGGCTCTTGATGTTCTTGATGTCGAATTCCGAATCCATGGTGTGACGCTTGGCTGGCAAGCGGAACCAGTAGGATTTGCCTTCAACGACCATACCCAGCGGGCCCCAGGCGCTTTTGAATGCTTCGGTCTTGATGTTGATCATTTTGCTGACGTCGCGGCCCGACTGGATCTCGTCGTTCATGGTCACCAGTACGCCTTTGCCGCGCGCGTCTTTGCTGCTGGCCACGGCCACGGCGTTGTACAGGTTGAGCATGCCATCGGCGGACATGGCGGTGCCTGGGCGCATCGAACCGACAACGATGATCGGCTTGTCAGTCTTCTCGACCAGGTTCAGGAAGTACGCGGTTTCTTCGAGGGTGTCGGTACCGTGGGTGATGACGATGCCGTCGACGTCTTTGCTGTCAGCCAGTTCGGCGACGCGACGACCGAGTTGCAGCAGGTTGTCGTTGGTGATGCTTTCGGACGCGATCTGCATGACTTGTTCGCCACGCACGTTCGCCAGTTTGCTCAGCTCCGGAATGCCGGCGATCAGTTGCTCGACGCCTACCTTGGCGGCCTGATAAGTCGCGCTGTTGGCAGCGCTGGCGCCCGCGCCGGCAATGGTGCCGCCCGTGGCAAGCACTACGACGTTGGCGAGTTTGGTCTGGGTTTCGACTTCTTTTGCCTGAAGGGCGGTGGGCAGGAGCATGAGGAGGGCCAAAGCGCCCGGAACCAAAGTGTTGAAAGCAGATTTCATTATTTTTCTCTCTAGTAGTGAGACGGTGCTGATGCAGGTTCATCTAGATGCGCCCCGGCCGATCTGGATGCCGGGGTGCAGGGGTAGGGAGCAGGATCTGTACCATTCGTACTGTGCGGGCGAAAAATGTTTAAGTTTATGATTTATATCAGTATTTATTCGATCGATAGCGTGTCGTAACCAAGTGCATATCCGGCTTTCCGAACGGAACGGACTTTTATGTTCGGCTCACCGAAAAGCATGGCGGTGTTGATTGCCTGTCGGGAGTCCGACGTTTCCAGCGTCTTATTAAAGAAAGCGTCAGGCAGGCCGATGCCTGTTCAAGGAATCAATTTTTTCAGGAGTTTCACATGACACTGACAGTCGGTTTTGCCAACCCCGGCGCGGTCACCATCGGTGGTAAAACGGCGGCAACGATCGATGCGCTGGCCAAAGCGGATGCAGAAGCGTCACCCAATGCAGTGGGCAAGGAAGAGGCTGATAGCAAAACGGTGAGAACCGGCGGGCCGGCGCAGGAAGAGAGCAAGGCTGAAAGCGGCGGCAATCAAAGCGTCACCGTGAAACTGCTGCTCAAACGCCTGCAGGAATTGCAAAAGCAGTTGCAGGAACAACAGCAACAATTGGCTGCCGCGCAAGCTGCGAGTTATCCAACTCCGGAGGCCAAGTCGACCATCGTCATGTCGATTCAAGGACAGATCGCCGATACCAACGCTGCACTTTTGGAAGTGGCCGGCAGTCTGGTCAAAGAGTTGGCCAAAGGTTCGAGCACCGGCAGCGTGGTCAGTACCACGGCGTGAGAGGAGGGCGAGTCCGATGACTTGCCCTGCCGCAAAATACTATTTTCTGTTTATTGACAAATGTCGGCGGGATTCGCATAGTTCGGTCTACGCAAACGTTTGCGCGGCTTTATCGGCTGGTTTCCCTTGCAGGCAGACCACGCAGCTTACGTCAGCGCAACCTTTGCTCACAATAATCATAAGATCGGAGTGAACCCATGAAGCTGCCATTCGCTGGACGTCTTCTTGCTGTCGCTATGCTGGCTGCCACCACCGCCGCGCTACCTGTCTCTTCGGCGTTCGCCGAATCTGTCGAAAAACCTAAAGTCGCACTGGTCATGAAATCCCTGGCCAACGAATTCTTCCTGACCATGGAAGACGGCGCCAAGGCCTACCAGAAAGAACACTCCGCCGATTTCGACCTGATCTCCAACGGCATCAAGGATGAAACCGACACCGCCGGCCAGACGCGCATCGTCGAGCAGATGATTCTCGCCAAGGTCAACGCATTGGTGATCGCGCCGTCTGACTCCAAGGCCATGGTGCCGGTAATCAAGAAAGCCGTCGACGCCGGTATTACCGTGATCAACATCGACAATCAGCTTGATCCGGCAATCGTCAAAAGCAAAAACATCAGCGTGCCTTTCGTAGGCCCGGACAACCGTAAAGGCGCGCGTCTGGTCGGTGAATACCTGGCCAAGCAGCTCAAGGCCGGTGACGAAGTCGGCATTATTGAAGGTGTGTCGACGACCACCAACGCCCAGCAACGAACCGCGGGCTTCAAGGACGCGATGGACGCGGCGCAGATCAAAGTGGTGTCGCTGCAATCCGGCGACTGGGAAATCGACAAGGGCAACAAGGTTGCCGCCTCGATCCTCAGCGAATACCCGGACGTAAAAGCACTGCTGGCCGGTAACGACAGCATGGCCGTTGGCGCCGTTTCCGCCGTACGTGCCGCCGGCAAGGCTGGTCAGGTGCAGGTCGTTGGTTACGACAACATCAACGCGATCAAGCCGATGCTGAAGGACGGTCGTGTGCTCGCCACCGCTGACCAGTTCGCTGCCAAACAAGCTGTATTCGGCATCGAGACTGCGCTGAAAATCATCAAAGGCGAGAAAGTCGACAGCGGCACGAATGGCGTGATCGAAACGCCGGTCGAGCTGGTCACCCAGTAAGTCTTCTGGCGGCACAACGGCGCTCGTCCGTCCGGGCGAGCGCATGGAGAGTTTTTATGTCAGTTTCCGCCCCGAACGCTGTCCTCTCGGTCAGCGGTATCGGTAAGACCTATGCGCAACCGGTGCTGACCGGCATCGAGTTGACGCTGATGCGCGGTGAAGTGCTGGCGCTGACCGGCGAGAATGGCGCCGGCAAAAGCACCTTGTCGAAAATCATTGGCGGACTGGTCACTCCGACCACCGGCCAGATGCAGTTTCAGGGCAAGGACTATCGCCCGGGCAGTCGTACTCAGGCCGAAGAGCTTGGCGTACGCATGGTCATGCAAGAACTCAATTTGTTGCCGACCTTGTCGGTGGCGGAGAACCTGTTTCTCGACAACTTGCCGAGCAACGGTGGCTGGATCAGTCGCAAGCAACTGCGTAAAGCGGCGATCGAAGCCATGGCGCAAGTCGGCCTCGACGCGATCGATCCGGACACACTGGTCGGCGAGTTGGGCATCGGTCATCAGCAGATGGTTGAAATCGCCCGCAACCTGATCGGCGATTGCCATGTGCTGATTCTCGATGAGCCGACCGCGATGCTGACGGCGCGCGAAGTCGAAATGCTCTTTGAGCAGATCACCCGATTGCAAGCGCGCGGCGTCTCGATCATCTACATTTCCCATCGCCTCGAAGAGCTTGCCCGTGTGGCGCAGCGCATTGCCGTGCTGCGTGACGGCAATCTGGTCTGCGTCGAGCCGATGGCCAATTACAACAGCGAGCAACTGGTCACGCTGATGGTCGGCCGCGAGCTGGGCGAGCATATTGATATGGGCGCGCGCAATATTGGCGAGCCGGCGTTAACGGTCACCGGCCTGACTCGCTCCGACAAGGTTCGCGATGTTTCCTTCGAAGTGCGCGCCGGCGAGATCTACGGGATTTCCGGATTGATCGGGGCAGGGCGCACGGAATTGCTGCGGCTGATCTTCGGTGCGGATCTGGCCGACAGCGGCACCATCGCCCTCGGTTCGCCCGCCAAAGTAGTCAGCGTGCGTTCGCCGGTTGATGCGGTGCGCAACGGTATCGCGCTGATCACCGAAGATCGCAAGGGCGAAGGGCTGCTGCTCAGTCAGTCGATCAGCGCCAACATCGCACTGGGCAACATGCCGGAAATTTCCAGTGGCGGTGTCGTCAATAACAGCGACGAAATCGCCTTGGCCAAGCGTCAGATCGACGCCATGCGCATCCGCAGTTCGAGCCCGACACAGCTTGTTTCAGAGTTGTCCGGTGGCAACCAGCAGAAGGTGGTGATCGGCCGTTGGCTGGAGCGCGATTGCTCGGTACTGCTGTTCGACGAGCCAACCCGAGGCATCGACGTCGGCGCCAAATTCGACATTTATGCATTGCTCGGCGAATTGACTCGCCAGGGCAAAGCGCTGGTGGTGGTCTCCAGTGATCTGCGTGAGTTGATGCTGATCTGCGACCGCATCGGTGTGCTGTCGGCGGGGCGCCTGATCGACACCTTCGAGCGTGACAGCTGGACTCAGGATGATTTGCTTGCCGCCGCATTCGCCGGCTACCAAAAACGTGATGCGTTGCTCAACGAAGCGGCGCCTAGGGATCTCCCATGAAAACTGCATCTCCTGCCAGCAAACGTAGTGGCAATTTCTACGGTCTGGGCACTTATCTGGGCCTGGCCGGGGCTTTGCTGGCGATGATTGCGCTGTTCTCGGTCTTGAGCAGCCATTTTCTGTCCTATAACACTTTCAGCACGTTGGCCAACCAGATTCCGGACTTGATGGTGCTGGCGGTCGGCATGACGTTCGTGCTGATCATCGGCGGCATCGACCTCTCAGTGGGCTCGGTGCTGGCGCTGGCGGCGTCGACGGTCAGCGTGGCGATTCTCGGTTGGGGCTGGGGTGTATTGCCTTCGGCGTTGCTCGGCATGGCAGTGGCAGCACTGGCCGGTACCGTCACCGGTTCGATCACCGTGGCCTGGCGTATTCCGTCGTTCATCGTCTCCCTCGGTGTGCTGGAAATGGCTCGGGGTCTGGCCTATCAGATGACCGGGTCGCGCACCGCGTACATCGGTGACTCGTTCGCCTGGCTGTCGAATCCGGTGGCGTTCGGTATCTCGCCGTCGTTCATCATCGCTTTGCTGGTAATCATCATTGCCCAAGCAGTTTTGACCCGCACCGTGTTCGGTCGCTACCTGATCGGCATCGGCACCAACGAAGAGGCCGTGCGCCTCGCCGGGATCAATCCGAAGCCGTACAAGATTCTGGTGTTCAGCCTGATGGGGTTGCTGGCCGGTATCGCGGCGCTGTTTCAGATTTCGCGTCTGGAAGCGGCGGATCCGAACGCCGGTTCCGGCCTTGAGCTGCAAGTGATTGCGGCCGTGGTCATCGGCGGCACCAGCCTGATGGGCGGACGCGGTTCGGTGATCAGCACGTTCTTTGGCGTATTGATCATCTCGGTGCTGGCGGCCGGTCTGGCGCAAATTGGCGCGAGCGAGCCGACCAAGCGCATCATCACCGGTGCGGTGATCGTCATTGCCGTGGTGCTCGACACTTATCGCAGTCAACGCGCCAGTCGACGGGGCTGAGAAAGACTTATGGCAACGATCAAGGATGTGGCGGCGCTCGCGGGGATTTCCTACACGACCGTGTCCCATGTGGTGAACAAAACCCGGCCAGTCAGCCAGGAAGTGCGACTGAAAGTCGAGGCGGCGATCAAAAGCCTCGACTACGTGCCGAGTGCCGTGGCGCGCTCACTGAAAGCCAAAACCACTGCGACCATCGGCTTGCTGGTGCCGAACAGTCTCAACCCGTACTTCGCCGAGCTGGCGCGGGGCATCGAGGATTATTGCGAGCGTAACGGCTACTGCGTGATCCTCTGCAACTCCGACGACAACCCGGAGAAGCAGCGCAGTTATTTACGCGTGCTGCTGGAAAAACGCATCGACGGTTTGATCGTCGCCTCCGCCGGGGGTGACAGCGGTCTGGCGCAAGGCTTGGCCGGCGTTAAAACGCCGATGGTCATCGTCGACCGGGGACTGGACGGTGTCGACGCGGATCTGGTGCGCATCGACCACGAATACGGCGCTTACCTCGCGACTCGCCACCTGTTGGAATTGGGCCATCGCGACATCGCCACCATCGGTGGGCCGGCGACTACCAGCGTGGCGCAGATGCGTCAGGCCGGTTATTGCCGAGCGCTGAAAGAGGCCGGTATCGAAGTCCGGCAGCAACGCATGCTGGAAAGCGATTTCACCAGCACCGGCGGCTACAACGCCGCGGCGATCCTGCTCGAAAGCAATCCGCCGAGCGCGATTTTCGCCGGTAACGACATGATCGGTATCGGCGTGTTGCGTGCGGCGGCTGAGCGCAACGTGCGCGTGCCGAGCGAGTTGTCGGTGATCGGCTTCGACGATATCCAGATGAGCCGTTACGTGTACCCGGCGCTGACCACCGTCGGCCAGTCGATCCTGCAATTGGGCGAGATGGCGGCCGAAGTACTGCTGCGAAGGATTGCCACCCCGAATCTGGGCACCGATCAACGCATCGTGACCCCGAGTATTGTCCTGCGCGAATCGACCGCGCCGCTGTCCGGCGTGTTCACCGAATACCGCTGAAACCGAATTGACGAGTAGTGATGTATGCCAGCAAATGTAGTGGTAATAGGCAGCCTGAACATGGATCTGGTGACCCGGGCGCCACGCCTTCCCGTCGGCGGTGAAACGCTGATCGGTCATTCCTTCGCCACGGTTTCCGGCGGCAAGGGCGCCAATCAGGCCGTCGCTGCTGCCCGGTTGGGCGCGCAGGTGGCGATGGTCGGTTGCGTGGGCAGCGATGACTATGGCGTGCAATTGCGCGACGCCTTGCTGGCCGAGCAGATCGATTGCCAGGCTGTGAGTGTGGTCGAGGATTCCAGTGGTGTGGCGTTGATCGTGGTCGATGACAACAGTCAGAACGCGATTGTTATCGTCGCGGGTGCTAATGGCGCGATGACGCCTGCAGTGATCGACCAGTTCGATGCGGTGTTGCAGGCGGCCGACGTGGTCATCTGCCAACTGGAAATTCCCGACGCAACCGTGGGCCATGCGCTCAAACGTGCCCGCGCACTCCGCAAAACCGTGATCCTCAATCCGGCACCGGCTAGCCGCCCGCTGCCCGCTGACTGGTTCACCGCCATTGATTACCTGATTCCCAATGAAAGCGAAGCGACCGCGTTGAGTGGATTGCCGGTGGACTCGCTGGAGTCCGCAGAAAAAGCGGCCAGCCACCTGATCGCCATGGGCGCGGGCAAAGTCATCATCACCCTCGGCGCGCAAGGTTCGCTGTTCGCCAACGGTCAAAGCTTTGAGCATTTCCCCGCGCCGAAAGTGAAAGCCGTCGACACAACAGCGGCGGGGGACACCTTCGTCGGCGGTTTCGCCGCTGCGCTGGCCACGGGCAAATCCGAGGCCGAAGCGATTCGTTACGGGCAGATTGCCGCCGCGCTGTCGGTCACTCGCGCTGGCGCGCAACCGTCCATTCCCACCCAATCCGACGTACAGGCGTTTAAACCCGCATGAAAAAGACTCCTCTGCTCAACGTCGCCCTGTCGCGACTGATCGCCTCCCTGGGCCATGGCGACATGGTCGTCATCGGTGACGCCGGGCTGCCGGTGCCGTCGGGTGTCGAGCTGATCGATCTGGCGCTGACCCATGGCGTACCGGATTTCGTCAGCACGTTGAAAGTCGTACTCAGCGAGATGCAGGTGGAAAGCCATGCGCTGGCTAAAGAAATTTTCGACAAGCAACCGACGGCGCTGAATACGCTGGACGCGTTGAACGAAGAGGGCGCTTTGGGGCGCCGCGATCTGCTCAGTCATGAGCAATTCAAGGTGCTTAGCCGACAGGCGCGAGCGATTGTTCGTACGGGCGAATGCCAGCCGTACTGCAACATCGTGCTGGTCGCCGGGGTCACCTTCTAACTTTTGATTTCACCAGCACAAGGAATGCGCCATGCAACGCTATGCTCAGAAACTGCACCATTTGCTCCGGAGTCTGCTGCTTTTGTCCGTCATCACTGCCACCGGCGCTCAGGCGGCGGAAAAAATCGACCTGATCATCGACACCGACCCGGGTGCTGACGACGTGGTCGCTTTGCTGTTCGCACTGGCCTCGCCAGAAGAACTGAACATTCGCGCGCTGACCACCGTTGCCGGCAACGTGCGTCTCGACAAAACCTCGCGTAATGCACGTCTGGCTCGCGAGTGGGCAGGGCGCGAGGATGTGCCGGTTTACGCCGGTGCGCCAAAGCCGCTGATGCGCACGCCGATCTACGCCGAAAACATCCATGGCAAGGAAGGCCTGTCGGGTGTCACCGTGCATGAGCCGAAAAAAGGCTTGGCGCAAGGCAATGCTGTCAACTACTTGATCGATACCCTGAAGAGCGCCAAGCCGCACAGCATCACCATCGCCATGCTCGGCCCGCAGACTAACCTGGCGCTGGCGTTGATCCAGGAGCCCGAGATTGTGCAGGGCATCAAGGAAGTGGTGATCATGGGCGGCGCGCACTTCAATGGCGGCAACATCACCCCGGTGGCCGAATTCAACCTGTTTGCCGATCCGCAAGCGGCTGAAGTGGTACTCAAAAGCGGCTTGAAACTGACCTACTTGCCGCTGGATGTGACCCACAAGATCCTCACCAGTGACGCACGCCTGAAGCAGATCGCTGCGCTCAACAACAATGCGAGCAAGATTGTTGGCGACATCCTCAACGAGTACATCAAGGGCGACATGGAGCATTACGGTATTCCGGGTGGCCCGGTGCATGACGCTACCGTCATCGCTTACCTGCTCAAGCCTGAGCTGTTCACCGGTCGTTCGGTGAATGTCGTGGTTGATAGCCGTGAAGGCCCGACTTTCGGCCAGACCGTTGTTGACTGGTATGACGGCCTGAAAGCGCCGAAAAATGCCTTCTGGGTTGAAAACGGTGACGCTCAGGGCTTCTTCGACTTGCTGACCGAGCGCCTGAAGCGTCTGAAATAAAGCATTCGCGCTCGCAGAAGGCGCGTCGTCGGTAAGGCCGTCTTCGCGAGCAAGCTCAGCTCCTACAAATTCACGCAGTTTTGTAGGAGCCGAGCTTGCTCGCGAAGAGGCCCGCACAGACGCCCTAAACCTTTACTCCAGCGAGAGTTCACGCCTTCTCTGCTTGCTCGGCTTTTTCAGTCGGGTAACGCTCAAAAATCTGCTTGATGAATTGCTTGGCCGCTTCCGTGCCCAGCTCTTTGACCAATAAATCGATCCCGATCAGCGCCAATTCTTCCGTCGTCCCCGGACTATAGGAGCTGTGTCCGTCTGCCCATTTGGCTTTGATGTCGGCGTCGATGCTGATGGTGGTCATGAGGTGCGCTCGAAAAGTCGAAAAGTCTATGTGCCGAGTTAACCATTTTGTCGGGCGTTTGGCACTGCGACTTAGGCATGAGCGGAGCGCTATGCGACACTTGGTCTTTTCCGACTTTCCAAGGATCGTGCTGTGCAGATCGATTTGAATACCCCTGACGGCCTTACGCTCGACGCGGTGCGCCAGTTGCTCGCTTCAGCCAGTGATGACGAACATACGCAACTGCGCGTAACCAAGGGCGGCATCGCTTACCTTTCTTCGGGCATTACCGGTGGGCAGGATATCGACGGACTGTTGTTTCGCCTCGAAACCTGGGCCAAGGGCTCGGGCTATGTGGGCAATGTCGCGGCCAGTGATGAGGTCTGGGTGATGCAGATTTTCAACGCGCTCAAGGATAACTGGCCGAATCCGCCGTTTGACTACATCGACGTCTATTGAGCGCCGTTAATATTTAGTCACGATTGATTGATGAAGACATGAACGCCGCTCAGGCACACTCGGCGTTTTTCCGATCGTGGGGCAGGGTGATGGCATCGGCCGTGAAACCAAACGCCGGAATGGCGGTCGCACGATCTCAGCTTAACTTTTTGAAATAAGGAGGCTTCATGCCTTTGAAGTTCGCGACACTGGGTGCACTTATGGCCGCTGCCATGTTGGCCGGTTGCAGCACGACCTCCAGCGAGTCGGCAAAGGATTCCGTGGCGACCGAAGCGGGTCGCAGCCGCTGTGATGCTTCGGCAGCGCAATTCACCATCGGCAAGAAAGCCTCGCCGGAACTGCTGGAGCAAGCCCGCACCAAAGCAGGCGCGCAGAATGCCCGCTTCCTCAAGCCGAACGACATGATCACGCTTGAGTACCGTTCCGATCGCTTGAACCTGAACACCGACAACAACCTGGTGATCACCCGCGTCAACTGCGGTTGATTTCACAAGGCTTTTGTTGCAGGCATAAAAAACCCCGTCACATGGACGGGGTTTTTTTAGTGCACCGAGAAATTACTCTGGGCGAACCTGTGCAGCTTGCATACCCTTTTGGCCTTTCTCAGCCACGAAGGAGACGGTCTGGCCTTCTTTCAGGCTTTTGAAACCGTCGGATTCGATAGCTTTGAAGTGTACGAACAGGTCGTCACCGCCACCTTGAGGAGTGATGAAGCCGAAGCCTTTTTCATCGTTGAACCATTTAACGGTGCCGGTTTGGCGATTAGACATGGTGTATCTCCAAGAAACATATATTTTCAGTAGTGCTGTGCTGCTCAGGCCAACTGGGCACACCGGAGTATCATAGTCGAAATGTTCGCTTTGGTAGCCCCCCGGACGTGCTGTTTGCCAATCAGTCGTGTTTTCTTTACTGCCTGTTTCGGCTGAAAGCCCCGGTTTACAAGGGTTTGCGCGGAACGTAAAGACAATAAAAAAACCTGTAAAACCTGCATAAATCCTCCGAAAAGGCTCAAATTCAGCCCTTTTTAGAGGCGCTGAGCCGATTCAAAAGACTTTTTTGATCACTTTTTCGCCGGGGTATTTGCCTTGCATTTGGCGATTTGGCCCAGCGCTTTCTGCTGCAATTCAGGAGTAGCCTTGTTGTCCATCAGCGCCTGAATGTCGCTGGCCGGATAAGACTTGATGGCGTCAGCGCCGCAAGCACAATGAGATTTCGCTGCCGCAGCACCGATTTGTTGGGTCGCAGCCTGAGTGCACTGCGCCATGTACTTTTCGCGCTCGCCCTTTGGCCAATCGGCGTGGGCAGTCAACGGCAGCAACATAACGATAGGGGCGACGACGGCGAACAGGGTATTCAGACGCATGCGAGGATGCTCCTTGTGGGTCAATGTCTTGTTATCTGAGGGCTGAAAGGCCGATCAAGTTCAGCACTCTGGCATAAAAACGGACGATTTGCCTTCTGATCAAACAGAGGCATAAGTGACCGCTCATCTGTGCTAGCATGCCGGGCTCAAGCGTTCTCAGGCGCCGGATGACCTACAGTCCCGGACGCGGTCAACGTGCGAATATTTCTGATTTGAATCCCAGTCACTCTGGTTCGGTTTTCCGGTTGGCCGCAAGGCTCCTGCCGCTGTAAGGCAGGCGTTCGTCATTGAATGGCCTGGATCGGATCTTGTACTGGCTCATCCCAACCCACGTGACCTTTGGTAGGGGTCACCACTAGGAGAGGAGGCGCCATGCCAACTATTACTCTTCCCGACGGCAGTCAACGTTCATTTGATCACCCGGTTTCCGTAGCCGAGGTCGCCGCATCCATTGGTGCTGGCCTGGCCAAAGCCACACTGGCCGGCAAGGTCAATGGTCAACTGGTCGACGCCAGCGACATCATCAGCAGCGACGCGACCCTGCAAATCATTACGCCAAAGGATGAAGAGGGGCTGGAGATCATTCGCCACTCTTGCGCTCACCTGGTGGGGCATGCGGTCAAGCAGCTGTACCCGACTGCAAAAATGGTGATCGGCCCGGTCATCGACGAAGGCTTCTATTACGACATCGCCTTCGAACGTCCTTTCACTCCGGACGACATGGCTGCGATCGAACAGCGTATGCAGCAACTGATCGAGAAAGATTACGACGTCATCAAGAAAGTCACTCCGCGCGCCGAAGTGATCGAAGTGTTCAAGGCCCGCGGCGAAGACTACAAACTGCGTCTGGTCGAGGACATGCCGAACGAACAGGCCATGGGTCTGTACTATCACGAAGAATACGTCGACATGTGCCGCGGCCCGCACGTGCCGAACACTCGCTTCCTGAAATCCTTCAAATTGACCAAGTTGTCGGGCGCCTACTGGCGTGGCGACGCCAAGAACGAGCAATTGCAGCGCGTTTACGGCACCGCTTGGGCGGACAAGAAGCAGCTGGCGGCTTACATCCAGCGCATCGAAGAAGCTGAAAAACGCGATCACCGCAAGATCGGCAAGCGTTTGGGCCTGTTCCACACCCAGGAAGAATCCCCGGGCATGGTGTTCTGGCACCCGAACGGCTGGACGCTGTACCAGGTGCTTGAGCAGTACATGCGCAAGATCCAGCGTGACAACGGCTACCTTGAGATCAAAACCCCTCAAGTCGTTGATCGCAGCCTCTGGGAAAAATCCGGGCACTGGGCCAACTACGCCGACAACATGTTTACCACGCAGTCGGAAAACCGCGACTACGCCATCAAGCCGATGAACTGCCCATGCCACGTGCAGGTGTTCAACCAAGGCCTGAAGAGCTACCGCGAGCTGCCGATGCGTCTGGCAGAGTTCGGTGCCTGCCACCGTAACGAGCCGTCGGGTGCGCTGCACGGCATCATGCGTGTGCGTGCGTTCACTCAGGACGACGCCCACATCTTCTGCACCGAAGAGCAGATGCAAGCCGAATCCGCTGCATTCATCAAGCTGACCATGGACGTTTATCGCGACTTCGGCTTCACCGACGTCGAAATGAAACTGTCCACTCGTCCGGAAAAACGCGTCGGTTCCGACGAGCTGTGGGATCGCGCTGAGGCCGCATTGGCTGCAGCCCTTGATTCTGCGGGCCTGCCGTACGATCTGCAGCCGGGTGAGGGTGCGTTCTACGGACCGAAGATCGAGTTTTCGCTAAAAGATTGCCTCGGTCGTGTCTGGCAATGTGGTACCTTGCAGCTCGATTTTAACCTGCCTGTCCGTTTGGGCGCTGAATACGTCTCCGAAGACAACAGCCGCAAACACCCAGTGATGTTGCACCGTGCGATCCTCGGTTCCTTTGAGCGTTTCGTCGGTATTTTGATCGAGCACTATGAAGGTGCATTCCCTGCGTGGCTCGCGCCGACCCAGGCGGTGATCATGAATATCACTGATAAACAGGCAGATTTTGTTGCAGAAGTTGAAAAAACTCTCAACGAAAGCGGATTTCGTGCCAAGTCCGACTTGAGAAATGAAAAGATCGGCTTTAAAATCCGCGAGCATACTTTGCTCAAGGTTCCCTATCTCTTGGTAATCGGAGATAAGGAAGTCGAGATGCAGACTGTCGCTGTGCGTACTCGTGAAGGTGCTGACCTGGGCTCGATGCCCGTCGCCCAGTTCGCTGAGTTTCTCGCGCAAGCGGTTTCCCGGCGTGGTCGCCCAGATTCGGAGTAATTATTATTAAGCGTGAAATGAGACAAGATAAACGAGCTGCACCGAAAGCCCCGATCAACGAGAATATCTCGGCACGCGAGGTTCGGTTAATTGGGGCTGAAGGTGAACAGCTTGGGATTGTGTCAATTGAAGACGCGCTTCTTAAGGCTGAAGAGGCCAAACTGGATTTGGTGGAAATTTCCGCCGATGCAGTACCCCCTGTTTGCAAACTGATGGACTACGGCAAATCGATCTTCGAGAAGAAGAAGCAGGTTGCCGCGGCCAAGAAAAACCAGAAGCAGATTCAGGTTAAAGAAATCAAGTTTCGTCCAGGGACGGAGGAAGGGGATTACCAGGTAAAACTGCGCAACCTGGTACGTTTCCTGAGTGATGGGGACAGGGCCAAGGTATCCTTGCGATTCCGCGGCCGTGAGATGGCCCACCAGGAGCTGGGGATGGAACTCCTCAAGCGGGTTGAAGCTGACCTGCTCGAGTACGGTTCGGTCGAACAGCATCCTAAGATGGAAGGACGCCAGCTGATCATGGTCATCGCCCCGAAAAAGAAGAAGTAATCAACAGGGCACGGCAGGCCTTCTGATTATGTTTATCAACTGAATGCGGAGTATCCGAACATGCCAAAAATGAAAACCAAAAGTGGTGCTGCTAAGCGGTTTCTGAAAACTGCTAACGGTATCAAGCACAAGCACGCTTTCAAGAGCCACATCCTGACTAAAATGTCGACCAAGCGTAAGCGTCAACTGCGCGGTAGCAGCTTGCTGCATCCGTCTGACGTGGCAAAAGTCGAGCGCATGCTGCGCCTTCGTTAATTTTAGTCAAGAATAGAGGAAGTAACTCATGGCTCGTGTAAAGCGTGGCGTCATTGCCCGTAAGCGTCACAAAAAAATTCTGAAACTTGCTAAAGGCTACTACGGTGCACGTTCGCGCGTATTCCGTGTTGCCAAGCAAGCGGTAATCAAGGCAGGCCAATACGCCTACCGTGACCGTCGTCAGAAAAAACGTCAGTTCCGCGCTCTGTGGATCGCTCGTATCAACGCTGGTGCTCGTGTTAACGGTCTGTCCTACAGCCGTTTCATCGCTGGCCTGAAAAAAGCGTCCATCGAGATCGACCGTAAGGTTCTGGCTGATCTGGCAGTGAACGAAAAAGCGGTGTTTGCTGCGATTGTCGAGAAAGCTAAAGCCACCTTGGCTTAAGTACCCCCGACAATCACCCGGCCTCACTTCCGTGGGGTCAGGTGGTAAACGTCTTAAATAGGGGAAGAGCCTTCAAGCTCTTCCCCTATTTTGTATCTGGAGTCTGTACATGGAAAACCTGGATGCGCTGGTCTCTCAAGCACTAGAGGCTGTGCAAAGCGCTGAAGATATCAATGCCCTGGAGCAAATCCGGGTTCAATACCTTGGCAAAAAGGGTGAATTGACTCAGGTGATGAAGACCCTGGGGAATTTGCCGGCAGAAGAGCGTCCGCAAGTCGGCGCCCTGATCAACGTTGCCAAGGAACGTGTTACAGGCGTTCTCAATGCGCGCATGGCACTGTTTGAAGAAGCCGAACTGGCTGCCAAACTGTCCGCCGAATCCATTGACGTGACATTGCCGGGCCGTGGCCAGACCTCCGGTGGTCTGCATCCGGTTACCCGCACTCTGGAACGTGTTGAACAGTTCTTCACCCGCATCGGCTACGGCATTGCCGAAGGCCCTGAGGTCGAAGACGACTATCACAACTTTGAAGCGCTCAACATCCCAGGCCACCACCCGGCCCGGTCGATGCATGACACCTTCTATTTCAACGCAAACATGTTGCTGCGCACCCATACCTCGCCGGTACAGGTTCGCACCATGGAATCGAAGCAGCCGCCGATCCGCATCGTCTGCCCAGGCCGCGTGTATCGCAGCGACTCCGATATCACCCACTCGCCGATGTTCCACCAGGTCGAAGGCCTGCTGGTTGATCGCGACATCAATTTTGCCGATCTCAAAGGCACCATCGAAGAATTCCTGCGGGTGTTCTTCGAGAAAGAACTGGCCGTACGTTTCCGTCCTTCGTACTTCCCGTTCACCGAGCCATCCGCTGAAGTCGACATGGAATGCGTGATGTGCAGCGGTAAAGGCTGCCGCGTCTGCAAACAGACTGGCTGGCTGGAAGTGATGGGCTGCGGCATGGTTCACCCGAACGTGCTGCGCATGTCCGGCATCGATCCGGAAGAGTTCTCCGGCTTTGCCTTCGGCATGGGCGTCGAGCGTCTGGCCATGCTCCGTTACGGCGTGAACGACTTGCGTCTGTTCTTCGACAACGACTTGCGGTTCCTCGCGCAATTTCGCTAGTCGTAACGAATTCTTAGGAGAACAGGATGAAATTCAGTGAACAATGGCTGCGTGGCTGGGTTAGCCCGCAGGTAGATCGCGATGAGCTGGTTGCTCGTCTGTCGATGGCCGGTCTTGAGGTCGATAGCGTTACGCCGGCCGCCGGTGTATTCAGCGGCGTGGTTGTGGGCGAGGTGCTGAGCACCGAGCAACACCCTGATGCCGACAAATTGCGCGTTTGCCAGGTCAGCAATGGCGCGGAAACCTTTCAGGTCGTGTGCGGTGCGCCAAATGTGCGTCCGGGCTTGAAGATTCCGTTCGCCATGATCGGTGCCGAACTGCCGGGCGACTTCAAAATCAAGAAAGCCAAATTGCGTGGCGTTGAGTCCAACGGCATGCTCTGCTCGCAAGCCGAGCTGCAGGTTGGTGAGGGCAACGACGGTCTGATGGAACTGCCGGCCGATGCGCCAGTGGGCGAAGATTTCCGCGTGTACCTGGATCTGGAAGACGCCAGCATCGAGGTTGACCTGACCCCGAACCGTGGCGACTGCCTGTCCCTGGCCGGTCTGGCCCGTGAAGTTGGCGCGCTGTATGACGCTCCGGTCACCCGTCCAGTAGTGCCGGCCGTAGCTGCCGTGCACGACGAAGTGCGTTCGGTCGAAGTGTTGGCGCCGGCTGCATGCCCGCATTACCTCGGCCGCGTGATCCGTAACGTCGACCTGTCCAAGCCTACGCCGCTGTGGATGGTTGAGCGTCTGCGTCGTGCCGACGTGCGCAGCATCGACGCTGCCGTCGACATCACCAACTACGTGATGCTCGAGCTGGGTCAGCCGCTGCACGCTTTCGATCTCGCCGAAATCAATGGCGGCATCCGTGTGCGCATGGCGGAAGAGGGCGAGAAGCTGGTACTGCTCGACGGTCAGGAAGTCAGCCTGCGTAGCGATACGCTGGTGATTGCCGACCATACTCGCGCTCTGGCGATTGCCGGTGTGATGGGTGGCGAGCACAGCGGTGTGTCCGCGACCACTCGCGACGTGTTTCTGGAAAGTGCTTTCTTCGACCAGATCGCTGTCGCGGGTAAGGCTCGTTCCTACGGTCTGCACACCGATGCGTCGCACCGTTACGAGCGTGGCGTTGACTGGCAACTGGCCCGTGAAGCCATGGAGCGCGCCACTGGCCTGCTGCTGGAAATCACTGGCGGCGAAGCCGGCCCGATCATCGAGACCGTCAGCGAGCAGCACCTGCCGTCGATCGCGCCGATCACCCTGCGTTCGCAGCGCATCACTCAGATGCTCGGCATGGAAATGGATTCGGCTCAGGTTGAGCGTCTGCTCAGCGGCCTGGGTCTGGGCATTACTGCCGACGGCGCTGACCAATGGCGCGTAGAAGTGCCAAGCCATCGCTTCGACATCAGTCTTGAAGTCGATCTGATCGAAGAACTGGCTCGCCTGTACGGTTACAACCGTCTTCCGGTTCGTTACCCGCAAGCGCGTCTCGCGCCGCAAGCCAAGGCTGAAGCGCGTAGCGATCTGCCGGAACTGCGTCGTCTGCTGGTGGCTCGTGGTTATCAGGAAGCGATCACCTACAGCTTCATCGATCCACGCCAGTTCGAACTGTTCAATCCAGGCGTTGAGCCGCTGTTGCTGGCCAATCCGATCTCCAACGACATGGCTGCCATGCGCTCGTCGCTGTGGCCGGGTCTGGTCAAGGCGCTGCAGCACAACCTCAATCGTCAGCAAGATCGCGTGCGTCTGTTCGAAAGCGGTCTGCGCTTCGTTGGTCAGCTCGAAGGTTTGAAGCAAGAGCCGATGCTGTCGGGTGTTGTCTGCGGTAGCCGTCTGCCGGAAGGCTGGGCACAAGGTCGCGACACCATCGACTTCTTCGACGTCAAAGCTGACGTGGAAGCGGTACTGGGTTTTGCCGGTGCACTGGATTCGTTCACTTTCGCACCGGGCAAACACCCGGCGCTGCACCCGGGTCAAACCGCGCGCATCGAGCGAGAAGGGCGTGAAGTCGGTTTCATCGGCGCCATTCACCCGGAATTGTCGAAAGCCTTGGGTCTGGATCGTCCAGTCTTCGTTTTCGAGCTGGTTCTGGCTGAAGTGGCACTCGGTAAAATGCCGAAATTCCACGAGTTGTCGCGCTTTCCTGAAGTGCGTCGTGACCTTGCATTAATTGCACACAAAGACGTCGCGGCCTCGGCAGTACTGGACGTAATCCGTGAAAATGCAGGCGAATGGCTCACAGATCTCAGGCTGTTTGACGTATATCAGGGTAAAGGCATTGATCCTGATAGAAAAAGCCTTGCAGTTGGCTTGACCTGGCAGCATCCATCGCGCACTCTTAATGACGATGAGGTGAATTCGACGACGCAAAATATCCTCACCTCGCTCGAACAAAGGTTGAACGCCACGTTAAGGAAGTGACGTATGGGGGCTTTGACGAAAGCTGAGATGGCGGAACGTCTGTATGAAGAGCTGGGCCTGAACAAGCGGGAAGCCAAGGAATTGGTAGAACTGTTTTTCGAGGAAATCAGGCACGCTCTTGAAGACAACGAGCAGGTCAAATTGTCCGGTTTCGGCAATTTCGACCTTCGGGACAAACGCCAGCGGCCTGGCCGCAACCCGAAAACGGGGGAAGAAATCCCGATCACGGCTCGCCGTGTGGTCACCTTTCGTCCAGGGCAGAAGTTGAAGGCCCGAGTTGAGGCTTATGCTGGAACCAAGTCATAACGACGAATTACCCGTCATCCCGGGCAAACGCTACTTCACCATCGGTGAAGTCAGCGAGCTGTGTGCCGTAAAGCCACACGTGCTGCGCTACTGGGAGCAGGAGTTTCCTCAACTCAACCCCGTCAAACGCCGCGGAAACCGCCGGTATTATCAGCGCCAGGACGTGCTGATGATCCGGCAGATCCGCGCGCTCCTTTACGATCAAGGTTTCACCATCGGCGGCGCACGCTTGCGCCTGTCCGGCGATGAAGCCAAAGACGACACTACCCAATACAAACAGATGATTCGGCAGATGATTGCCGAGTTGGAAGACGTGCTGGTGGTTCTCAAGAAATAAAAAGCTGCTTTTGAATACTTCCAGTTTTCAAAAGCTTGCGATATATTCTTGAGCGCTCTTCGAGGTGAAGGGTGAGATGAAAAACCAGTCGGGGCGTAGCGCAGTCCGGTAGCGCACTAGCATGGGGTGCTAGGGGTCGAGTGTTCGAATCACTCCGTCCCGACCAAATAATTCAATGACTTAGGCCAATGTTTACAGCATTGGCCTTTTTCATGCGCGTGACATTTGCGTGACTTCTCCATTTCTCACGCCTGCTTCCTCTTCAATATTGTCAGCACCGGCCCACGCGAATCGGTTGCTGATACCATATTTGCAGCTTCAATCAGATGCCCTAGCTCAGCGCCCGAGTAGTGACTGGTGATGCTGCCGTTCTTATGACCCAGAAGAGCCTTTCGGTCTTCCTCGGTTACGCCCGCCGCTCGAAGGCGACGGCCAAACGTGTGCTTCAAATCGTGAATCCTGATCGAAAGATAGCCAGGGTGAGCGGGGCGAAAGTTTTCCTCCTGCCAGAGTTTCGCCGCTCTCACTCGCGCCTTCTTCCAAGCCGAGTCGTTCATCCGGTGCATTGCGTTGCCGTTGTAAGGAAAAACCCATTCCTTGCTCAGGCCGCGCTGCTGATCAATGATCGACTTGGCTACGCTGTTCAGCACCACCAGGCGCTCGTCGCCATTTTTCACGCCAGACCGTTCGTGTCTGCCGCCAAAGTCAGCCGGGATCAGGAACACACTGGTACCGAGTTCCGGCACCGAAATCTCCCAGTCCCACCTCAGCTTGCAAACTTCCTGCTCTCGACAGCCGGTGTTCACCTTGAACAGCGCCATCGTCTGCAGGTGGGCCGGCAACTCCCCGAAAAGAATCGACTGCTCCTCCCACGACATCGGATAGGGCTTGCGACTCGATTTCTTCTCTTCTAGCTTCGTGAGCATTGGCACGCTATCCAGCCACGGCCGTCGCTCATCGTCTCGCCACTTCCTGGCACACAACGACAAAACCCGAACCACACGCTCGATCGAGATATTCACCGTTCTGTTGCTCACGCCTTTCTTCACCTTGCCATCCGGCAGCGTTTTGGTCGCCAACCTGTCCTTAATGAAAGGCCCGAGGGCCTGGTCATCAATATGGGTCAGCGGCATGTCGCCGATGAATTCGTCCAGCTGTGAAAGGTGGTGAGCCGAAAGCTTGATCGAAGGCTGATCCTTAAATTCGACCAAGAAACGCATCGCCGCATCCCGCCACGTTCTGACCTGCCGAACGCCGTAGACCTTCTCCTGCCGGATCTGCTCCAGTCGATGAATTAGGTAGCGCTCTGCTTCTTGCCGGTCACTTGTTCCAGTAGATTCGTAAAGTCTTTCGCCGTTGATTTTCTTGTCGATATGCCAGAGACCTTTCCTTTGGGAGAGGCCTGTGATCGTTTTTCGCGCCATTGTGTTTCTCCTTTCTGGCGCTCGCTGCGGGGCAATTGTTGCTCCCTCGCGCCCTTTTTATCAATTGCCTTGGCTGCCACGTAAGACGATGCCCACGCATCAAGCTCCTGACGATCGAAGCCGACACCGCGTTCCCCGATCGGGAACTCATTCACGAACGGCCTGACGATTTCGTTAAACAACGGCAAATTCATGCTCAAGTAGGCAGGCGCCTCCCCGGCGCGGATAAAGCGTGGCTGCAATTTTTGTGCGCCCATACAGCATCCTTTTCCCCTGATGGGGCGGTTAAATGGGGGTGCTCCATGCCGCGCGTGGCGGCAGAAGGTGGTGATGGGTTACAGAGTTAGTTCGTGGCCGAACGGTACGCGGAAGCCTGAGGCGTTACGGTGGCCTCCACCGCCGTACTGCTTGGCGATCTCGGAAACGTCTAAGCCTCCATCGGTGCTTCGCAGGCTGAAAGAACGTCCGTCTGGAGTGTCCCAGTAGCAGGCCGCAAAGGGTTCGCCCTGTGCCATAAGGTGGCCGGCGTCACTGGTCAGCGTGTATGGAAGGCTGGCGGCAGGAACATCGTGACCACCGATCACCAAGCGCCGCTTCGTTACAGCGACCAGTTCGGCAACGTCTTTGTGATGCTTGCGCTCAATTGCCGCACCATCTGATCGCAGTGTCTGCACGTCGGCGGCCATCAACTGATCCCAGATTTCGAAATCATAGGGGTAGCTGAAAAGGTTGGCCTGAATCTCTCTGGTGCCGTCCAGTTCGAACAACCACAAGTCGCGGTCTTCGATGTGGCGCAGAAGCTGCGGCGGTTCTTGGTCAGGGAAGTAATGATTCCAGGCCAACATTGCGCCGCTACGATTCATGTCGAAGCAGCACGCAATGGCTGGACCATTTTGTGAGTGGGCCATGTCATGCGCCGTCTTCCAGCCAAGCAACGGAGAGCCATCATCGTGGCGGGTATCCTCTTCGATCCCAGCATGGAATGGCTCGAAGCGGGACAAGTCTTCGGCAGCGCTTTTATGGTGGTCGAGCACGATGATGCTGTTCGCCTTGTACGCGAGCGCTGCCAGCACGTCGTACTTGTAGCTGAAGTCGACGAGGATTACGTCCTTACCGGTGACGTCTGCCGGCTCCTGCCCATAAACTCCCGGCACAAACTCGACATCGGTGCCGAGCGCTTGCCTGACAACCCATGCAGCGCCGAACCCGTCAGCGCAGTTGCCGTGGTAGATGCACATCGTTTTGCGTTGAATCTCGGACATACGAATTCCTCGCCCGCCGCACACCGGCAGGCTGTTGAGTTGGGGGAGGGGTTACTGCTGGGCGCGGCGTTGGAAATCAGTGCAGCGCACGATCACCGTCTGCCCGTCGTTCGAAAGCGGAGGCATGGTGCTGAAGGGAAGTTGGCTGCAATTGCGGTGAGCGTGGGTGCAGGTGGCGCACATGCCACCTTTGGGTTGATGGTTCATCGCCATGGCCCTCGGTAGATGTCTTGGAGCATGAACAGGCTGGCGAGGATCATAGTAGGTGCGCCCCTGCTTCGAGTAGGCCGTCGCGGTCTTCGCGCAGGTTGTCGCGCTCATGCCTGAGTTCGTCGCGCTCCCTGACCAAAGCCTTGATGGCGGTCGAGATATTCCGGTGGCCGAGGGTGATGGTGATGGCCTGTGCTTCGTCGAACAGCTTGACCTTCTGGTCTCGGTCGTCCGCTGCTCGCGCGGCCAGCTCCTTTCCGTGGATCTTGAGGCAACGCTTGCAGGTGACGTGGCGCCAGTCATTAGTGAGCTGCTCGTCGGTCATTACGCCATCGGTGCCGCAGTAAACGTGTTCGGGCGGATCCTGATCGGCCTCGGTGCCGCCATCCCACGGGTACAAGTGAATCGCTCGCTTGCTCATCCGATCACCGCCTTTATGGTCAGTACCAATGGAAGCCAGAAGAAGAGGGTGCAGCCGAGTGTGCACTTGGTCACCATGGCGCGGCCTTCCTTACGTCCTCGACTGTGACGATGTGCGGGGTGACGTCCTTGATGGTGAAGAATTCAGGCTGGCAGTGCTTACGCGCCCAGGCCATGAGCGGCCGCATCGCCCGCACTAAGTCCGCCTTCGCCTCGGCGTCGAGCGTTGGGTAATTGTCGACCCACTCGCCGGCGTCGCTTTCGTAGGCGCGTTCGCTCATGTGTTCGAGCAAATCGTCTTGGTCTGGCAGAAATTTCGCCGGGTCGTCCTTGCACTCGGTGCCGCGATAGACCGTATCGCCTTCGTACAGGCCTGACCTGAAGCTGGCCGGGTGGCCATCGCCGCAGCTGTCATGGCCGTAATTATCTTTGAGGAGTTCGTCGAGGTTGTCGTAATCCCACGAACCGTTCTCACCGGTGAGCGACCATTTCTCTCCGGTTTCGGGAGCTTCGTAGTCTGGAATCGAGTTCGCTGCAGCGATCGGCAGGGCCGCCCTGAACTGTTCGAGATACCCGGCAGGCTTTGATCCCCAGCGATTTACAAGGCATTCATCATCAACCGCCGCGCCCTCGTCTTCGGGCTCGCCTGACGGTTCGCCCGGTACCATGAAGAACTCTCGCTCGACAGCATGCAGAAGATCGGAAAAGCGTTTGGTGTTTTCGATGTTGACCAGCAGCGTCGACAGTTCGTGGTTGGAGCTGAGGCCGAACACGTTGTAGATGCGGGCCAGCTCTGGCTTATGTTTGGGCATGACTTCGTCCTTGCCGCTATAGCGGCTGACTTTGAATGGGGAGGGAGTTAAGGCTTGGAGTGAATTTCGAGGAGGTGTTCGACTTGATTGGACATCTGCCCGCCGTCCTGCGCTGCTTCGACAAGTTCGAGCGCCCAGTCTTGGAGCCAGTCACGCGGCACACCAATAATCTGCGTGCCTGGTGCGTGGGAACAATCCAGCGGCCAAGCTCTGAGAACCTTGTCCCCTTTGTACGCCAGCAGGGGCTCACCGGTTTCTTTCTCAGTCCATTTGCCGTCGGCGTCCAGCATGGCGAACGTCAGCGCTACATCGCGTTCACCGTCCCAGTTGTCGATGTGGCGCACGGCGTAGAGACCCGGCTTGTAGACCGAACCCGCTGCTGGCTTGAGCGCTGTAAACACCTCGCCGCGCATCGCGTCAATGGACGAAGATGGCACCGCGCCCGGGTCACCCTGGATCGCATAGAACAGTTCATTGGATCGGAGCAACAGCGCCTCCAGCTCATCAATCCGCTGATCCGCTGCGTTCAGGCGCATCTGCAGGGCCTGCTCGCGCGCCAATGACTCTTCGAGCAAAACGCTGGCGGGCTTGTAAGGAGTTGGGCATTCGCCGCGGGGTGGTTCGGCGAAGGAACCCTCAGCTTTGCAGCCCCTGCATACGACAAAGCCGCCGTCGTCGGCCTCAATGGCGTCATTGAAATGCGTATTCATCATGCAGCCTCCAGTCAATTGTCGGTGCCGGTGTAAGTGCGCCAAGGCACCTTCACGCCGTTTACGAGGAATCCCCAGTCACCGCGCCACTTGCTGGTGATGAAGAGTGTGATGACGCCGCCGGGGGATACCTGGTCGATGCGGTGGTATTCGCCGTGGTTGAGGCGGGCGGTGTCTCCTGGCCGGCGATCGAGGTATTCGGTAGCCTGGAATGCAGCGTCGAATGACTGGCGCAGCTCGGAGGCTTTCATCAGCAACTGGTGAAGTGCCGGATCATCAGGTTGAAGCAGACGCTGCTCCGTGTACCAGCCGCGCAGAATGATCGTGCGAGCATTCCATGGGTGATCGTGCAAATCCCGATCTTCATCCGGCCGCATGATGTGGTGGACGCGGAATGACCACGGGCACCACCACAGCGCCGGCTTGTGTGTCTCCCGGCTGTACGGATTGAACAGCCACCACCGGCCCATGTACATCTCGGCGCAATCGGCGGACATGATGTGCTGGTACGGGGTGAGCTTGGCGCGGGCGATAAGCCAGTCGGCGATGGCCGGGCGCGCGAGTAACTTGGCGATGATTCGCCAGAAGAGATTGATCACGTTTGGCGTCCTATGCCGGGGCATGCCCGGGCGGTGGAGGGTGGGTTAGGCCGTTACGCGCTTCAGCTGTTCTGTAAGTTGAGTTGGCAGTCCACGTAGAGTCAGCGTGCCGCCGGCTTCGTCGAACTCGATCTTCGACCCGAGCAGGTGCTGTTCGAAGCTGATCGACAACCCCTCTGCGCGGCCAGTGAACCGCCGAAATTTGTTGAGGGTCTTCTTGTCCGGCGGCAGGGTGTCTGAAAGTCCGTAATCAGCGGCCTTGATAAAGTCGGCGAAGGCTTTTGGCTGATCTTCGTTAATGAGCTCCGACAGTTCGTCGATGGTGATCGGCTCGCCCAGCTTGGCTTGGGCCATCGAGTAACTGACGAGGGTTTGGGTCTTCTCGCGTGCAGATTCTTCGCCCAGATCCTCACTCTCAACGAAGTCGCTGAAGGCCTTGAGCAGCGTCCGAGTTTCGCCGGCCCCGTCGATCCCTTCCTGACATCCGATGAAATCACGAAAGTAGTCGTTCAGCTTGCGCCCCTGTTTGCCCTTGATAAACGAGATGTACTGCTTCGATTGCGGATTGCTCTGCCACTCGCTGATGTTGATGCGCGAAGCCAGGCGGATGTGATCCAGATCCAAGCGCTTGACCGTCATTAAGCTGAGTTCTTCGGTCATGGTCACCGCTTCCGTTTCTTGCACCAAGGCAATGATCAGATAGTCGGTGAGACCTTGTCGGTAGTGACAAAAGAGGGCGTGCCCGCCCGTAGTCAAGTTCGATTCCTCCATCAATCGGGTCAGGTGCTCGACGGCGATGATGCTGAAATCGAGGAAGTCAGAGCCGCCAGCCAAGTACTTGGCGAGCCAGCCGCTGAGAGGGAACGCGCCAGATTCGGCGTGGAAGAATCCCCAGCCCTTACCGCTGGTGGCGTTGTAGTTTTCGTTGAACTGATTCATCAGATCGTCACGGGCTTGGCTTTCGACCTGCTCGGAACTGCCGAGGAATAAAACAGCCGGGTTGCCGTCAGGCTTTTTGTCGATCTTGTGAATTACGCTGTGGAGTACGGGCATGAAGATTTCCTCGGGGCATACGCCTG
>NZ_JAGYHF010000039.1 GCF_018336155.1 Pseudomonas rustica
GGCTGTGGCTGTCAAAAAACCGATCCCTTCGATGGCTTGGCAGCGAGCTACCTGCTCAAGTAATCCTGCCTCTTTGAGCAACTCCTTGAGTTTCTTTTGAACCAGCAGATCCAACCTGTCTATTTGCTTGGTGAAACTCTTGAAGGCGGTTTTCAGTAGCTTTTCATTGCTCCAGCTCTGGTTTAGAGCCGTACGCATTGTGACCAGCGCAGCCCTGCGGCGCAGGAGGCTTTGAAGCTTGCCATACACTGCTGGTGGCGGAGTCCAAGCGCGCAGCTCCCGGCCTTCTCGCTCCAAATAACGAGCGAGTAAAGCGGCATCGCTCGAGTCAGTCTTAACCCGACCGCCGATACTTTTTCGGTAATTGCTAAGCTGAAAACCATCAACAACATAGACTTTGAAGCCTTTTGCATAAGCCATCTCCACCACGTCCAAGTGATAGACATTGGTGGCTTCAACGCACAAGGCAGTATTGGCGGGTTGCTGCCTCAGCCATTTCTTGATTTCAGGCTTGGTATTGGTAAGCGACATCTGCGTGCCGCTGTCCTGGAAATGAACGACCAGTTCGGCCTTCGCAACATCGATACCGACAATAAATTGGTTCACTTCCATTGCCATTTTTCGCACTCCCGCTGTAAGGTTTTTCCACTCGAAGGGTTTCACCAAGAGGCGCAGGCTTGTTTCTATCGTCGCTGAAGAGAACGAAGCATTCTTTATCGGCGCTTTGGTGGAAGGGGTGGGGCCGATGTCTCCCACAGTCTGTACTGGGCTAACAGTCAGAAGCTG
>NZ_JAGYHF010000040.1 GCF_018336155.1 Pseudomonas rustica
AGCACGATCAGGTTGGTGGCGTCACTGACGCCGATGGTCGGCGTGAAGGTGGCCGTCCAGGTGATGCCGCCGTCGCTCGACGAGACATTGCTCAGCGTACCGTTGGCAACGCTCAGGTCGCTGTTGTCGAATCCGCTGACCGCCTCACTGAAAGTAATGGTGACGAGCGCGGTTTCACCGGGACGCAGATCGGTATCACTGATGACGATGGTGGCGGTCGGGCGCTGACTGTCGATCACGTAGTTGGCCGAATCGGTGGTGCCGCTGCCGGAATTGCCCGCGATGTCAGTGATGCCGGTGTTGTCCAGGGTGATGATGTTGCTGGTGTCGGTGATGCCCGCCGATGGAGTAAACGTCGCCGTGTAAGTGATGTTGTCCGAGGTGCTCAGCCCGGAGAGCGTGCCGTTGGCCACGGTCAGGTCGGCCAGGGTCAAGCCGCTGACGGCCTCGCTGAAGGTGATGGTCACGGTGGTGGTCTGGCCGACGCCCAGCGCTGAATCGGCGAGCACCACGGTGGCGGTCGGGCGCTGGGTGTCGATGGCGTAATTGTTGGAGTTGGTGGTGCCATTGCCGGCGTTGCCAACGGCGTTCTGCACACCGCTGTTGTCGAGGGTGATCAGGTTGCTCGCGTCCGTGATGTTGCTGGTCGGGCCGTG
>NZ_JAGYHF010000041.1 GCF_018336155.1 Pseudomonas rustica
ACGCAGAGAAGGCCGTGCGCGACTACCGGCGCACCTACGAGCTGAGCATCGGGAGCGGTTGCATCAGTTGCGGTGAGTCGCAGGAATCGATCCTCCATGCCCAGGGTTGGAAGACTGGCGGTGCGTTCGATGCGGGTCACTTCCTCGGCAAGGGCGCCCGCCCAGAACTCAGGCTGGTGCCCAGCAATATTTGGTTGCAGTGCAAGAGCTGTAATGCCGGTTCGTCCAAGTACGCCCGAAAGGGCCAGACGGTTTCACAGGCGTTCCGCGAAGGGCTGATTGCCCGAATCGGCCTGGAAGCTGTCGAGGCGCTGGAAGCCGACCACACGCCACGCAAAGAAACAGTCGAGCAACTGAAAGCCATCACCGCCGAATACCGGACAAAGACCAGAGAGCTGATAAAGGGGCAGGCAGCATGAACTACCACAACGTGATTTCAGCAGTTGTCCGGGCCTTGGCCGCCGAGACGATCAACAGTTCCGGCGGATGCAACGTCGAGCCCCGGGTGCAGGCCAGCAA
>NZ_JAGYHF010000042.1 GCF_018336155.1 Pseudomonas rustica
GATCCGCCAGAACCTGATGACGAAATCGATATTCCGAAATAACCCCTACCCACGCTGCGCATCCGGTCACGGAGGGCGGCGGCTGACTGGAGATAATCCATGGATCTTAAAATCAGATCGCTTTACCAGTGCGGGGCCTGCCGAGATATTCACGACGACGAAGACGGCGCTATGGAGTGTTGCCGGCCAGACATCATTGAGTTGTATGAATACCCGGTCTGCAAAAAGCATCACGACGATGAAGACGATGCATTCACTTGCTGCGGCGTCGACGCCATAAAATGCCCCTCTTGTTACCGGGACTACGCCTCGATTTCACTTTCGTATCAGGCCATCAAGATTGCCGGGTACTGCACCACCTGCAACCCGATTTTCACTATTGACCAGCAGATCGCGATCCAGGATCAGCACTATCAGCAGACTGGAAAGCGCGAGCATCTACACGACTGATCGGGCTCCACCCAGTACCTCCCCCACTTAACTGAATCACGCCAGCCGGCGAGG
>NZ_JAGYHF010000043.1 GCF_018336155.1 Pseudomonas rustica
CGCATTCCCACGCGGAGCGTGGGAACGATCAAATGCATTCCATGTAGGAGCTGCCGAAGGCTGCGATCTTTTGCTTTAAATCAACCCGCCCAACACTTGAGCCTGCTGCGTTTGGGGTTCAGGGGCAGTTGCTGGGTGAGCCGAAGCCTTGGGCCTGACCTGATCGTTCCCACGCTCTGCGTGGGAATGCAGCCCGTGACGCTCTGCGTCACAACGAAGTTTGAGCGGTGTGGCTGGAACGCAGAGCGTCCCTTGATGCGTTCCCACGCGGAGCGTGGGAACGATCAAATGCATTCCATGTAGGAGCTGCCGAAGGCTGCGATCTTTCGCTTTAAATCAACCCGCCCAACACTTGAGCCTGCAGCGTT
>NZ_JAGYHF010000044.1 GCF_018336155.1 Pseudomonas rustica
TGTGGGAGATTCTATGGTTGCGAACAACGTTTTTTAGGCAGTTTTGCTGACGTATGCTTTCTCGCTCTTCAGCAGCGCGTATGCAATACGCGCGAGTTTACGTGACAAAATCACCAGCGCTTCAGTGGTGGCTTTGCCCTTGTTTCGATGATGCTCATAGGTTTCCTTCCAGGCCGCTGTGCGGCTGGCGGACATAGAGGCGTTGTGCAAAAGCCTGCGAATTTCCGAGCAGCCTCGCTTGGTCAAACGACGACGTCCGGTTTTTTCCCCAGAGTCAGAAATTTTCAAGTCCATGCCAATGAAAGCGATGTAAGCATCACTGCTCTTGAACTCACCTCGGATAAACGCCATCACCAG
>NZ_JAGYHF010000045.1 GCF_018336155.1 Pseudomonas rustica
TGTGGGAGATTCTATGGTTGCGAACAACGTTTTTTAGGCAGATTTGCTGACGTATGCTTTCTCGCTCTTCAGCAGCGCGTATGCAATACGCGCAAGTTTACGTGACAAAATCACCAGCGCTTCAGTGGTGGCTTTGCCCTTGTTTCGATGATGCTCATAGGTTTCCTTCCAGGCCGCTGTGCGGCTGGCGGACATGGAGGCGTTGTGCAAAAGCCTGCGAATTTCCGAGCAGCCTCGCTTGGTCAAACGACGACGTCCGGTTTTTTCCCCAGAGTCAGAAATTCTCAAGTCCATGCCAATGAAAGCGATGTAAGCATCACTGCTCTTGAACTCACCTCGGATAAACGCCATCACCAA
>NZ_JAGYHF010000046.1 GCF_018336155.1 Pseudomonas rustica
ACGTCGTTCGAGTAGTTCGACTCGATGGACGCGTCCAGGTCAACCCACCACGGAATGGTGAAGGTGTTCGACGGGCTGGCCAGCAGCGTGGTCATGTCCGAGTTGGTGGTCAGGATGCCCGACTGGAAGAACGCGGTGCGCTCAACGGTGTTGACGGTGATGTAGTCGCGCAGCTCATCGCGGAACACGACGTCCGAGAGAATGGTTGGCATTGCTGAATTTCCTTTTACTTGGCCTCAGCAGCGGCTTTCATGCGCGCGTGCTCGGCGGGGTTGGTTCGGCGAAGCTCTACGCGCTCCATGCCGGTCATTTG
>NZ_JAGYHF010000004.1 GCF_018336155.1 Pseudomonas rustica
TGGTCAGGCGACATCTTTATTGAATGCACCACCGCTTTCGCGAGCAAGCTCACTCCCACAGGTTCTTTGTCGCCCGCCTATTCGGCGATCACCGCTGAACCCTGTGGGAGCGGGCTTGCTGGCGAAGGCGTCTGGTCAGGCGACATCTTTATTGGATGCACCACCGCTTTCGCGAGCAGGCTCACTCCCACAGGTTTGTGTGTCGCCCACCTATTTGGCGACCACCGCTGGATCCTGTAGGAGCTGCGGCACGCTGCGATCTTTTGATCTTGATCTGAAAAGGTCAAAAGATCGCAGCATGCCGTAGTTCCTGCAAGGGCCCGGTGCCATCGGGCAGCACGGGCGTGCCGGGCGCGCGTTTCGGGGGTAGAATGCGCGCCTAACCGTGACAGCCTGACTAAAAAAACTATGTCCTTGCCCAAGCATCATCTGGAATTGCTCAGCCCTGCCCGCGATGTCGCCATCGCCCGTGAGGCGATCCTGCACGGCGCCGACGCCGTGTACATCGGCGGCCCGAGCTTCGGTGCGCGCCACAACGCCTGCAACGAAGTCGGTGAAATCGCCGAGCTGGTCGAATTCGCCCGCCGTTATCACGCGCGCATTTTCACCACCATCAACACCATCCTGCACGACAACGAACTGGAACCGGCGCGCAAGCTGATCCATCAGTTGTACGACGCTGGTGTCGACGCGCTGATCGTTCAGGATCTGGGTGTGATGGAGCTGGATATTCCGCCGATCGAGCTGCACGCCTCGACCCAGACCGACATCCGCACCCTTGAGCGAGCGAAGTTCCTCGATCAGGCCGGCTTCTCGCAGTTGGTATTGGCCCGTGAGCTGAACCTGCAAGAAATCCGCGCAATCGCCGACGAAACCGACGCTGCCATCGAATTCTTCATCCATGGCGCGTTGTGCGTGGCCTTCTCCGGCCAATGCAACATCTCCCACGCGCAGACCGGGCGCAGCGCCAACCGTGGCGACTGTTCGCAAGCCTGCCGTTTGCCGTACACCCTCAAAGATGAAAAGGGTGGCGTGATTGCCTACGAAAAACACCTGCTGTCGATGAAAGACAACAACCAGAGCGCCAACATCCGCGCGCTGGTCGAGGCCGGCGTGCGTTCGTTCAAGATCGAAGGTCGCTACAAGGACATGGGCTATGTGAAAAACATCACCGCCTACTACCGCCAGCGCCTCGACGACGTGCTCGAAGACCGCCCGGATCTGGCCCGCGCTTCCAGCGGCCGCACCGCGCACTTCTTCCTGCCTGACCCGGAAAAAACCTTCCACCGTGGCAGCACCGATTACTTCGTAACCGATCGCAAGATCGACATTGGCGCTTTCGACTCGCCGACCTTCACCGGCCTGCCGGTGGGCACCGTCGAGAAAGTCGGCAAACGCGACATGCAGGTCATCACCCACGAGCCACTGTCCAACGGCGACGGTTTGAACGTGCTGGTGAAACGCGAAGTGGTCGGTTTCCGCGCCAACATCGCTGAAGCCAAAGGCGAGTTCGAAGAAGACGGCGAGAAGCGCTATCGCTATCGCGTCGAGCCGAACGAAATGCCCGAAGGCCTGTTCAAGCTGCGTCCGAATCACCCGCTCAATCGCAACCTCGACCACAACTGGCAACAGGCGCTGCAAAAGACCTCGTCCGAACGTCGCGTCGCCCTGAGCTGGGTCGCACGTCTGCGTGAAGAACAGCTGGAAGTCACCGCCACCAGTGAAGAAGGCATCAGCGCCAGCGTCACCCTCAACGGCCCGTTCGGTGTGGCCAACAAGCCTGAGCAAGCGCTGGAACAGTTACGCGATCTGCTCGGCCAACTCGGCACCACGCAGTACCACGCCACCGACATCAAACTCGATGCGCCGCAAGCGTTCTTCATCCCCAACTCGCAGCTCAAAGCCTTGCGCCGTGAAGTGATCGAAGCCCTGACCGCCGCGCGTGTCGCCGCTCACCCACGTGGCGGCCGTAAAGCCGAAACCACTCCGCCGCCGGTGTACCCGGATTCGCACCTGACCTTTCTTGCCAACGTCTACAACCAGAAGGCGCGCGACTTCTACCACCGCCACGGCGTGAAGCTGATCGACGCGGCGTATGAAGCTCACGAAGAGCCGGGCGAAGTGCCGGTGATGATCACCAAGCACTGCCTGCGCTTCTCCTTCAACCTGTGCCCGAAACAGGCGAAAGGCGTGACCGGCGTGCGCACCAAAGTCGCGCCGATGCAGTTGATCCACGGCGATGAAGTGTTGACGCTGAAGTTCGATTGCAAGCCGTGCGAGATGCACATCATCGGCAAGATGAAAGGCCACATCCTCAACCTGCCGCAACCGGGCAGCGTGGTCGGCCACATCAGCCCCGAAGACCTGATGAAAACCATTCCGCGCGCACCGCACTGAGTGGACGGCGTACGCGGTGCTTCGGCGCCGCGCACGCCCGTATCACCAAGCCTGGCCAAATCGCAGGCATAAAAAAACGCCAACTTCTTGCGAAGTTGGCGTTTTTTTCGAATATGGCAGGGGCGGCTGGATTCGAACCAACGCATGGCAGGATCAAAACCTGCTGCCTTACCGCTTGGCGACGCCCCTACTGCTCTTTCCAGCTACTTCGTTATGTTCGCTGTGAGAACGGGGCGCAATTTACCAAGGTTTATTCACTTTGGGAAGCACGAACTGAAATATTTTTTGTTTTAAAACAGAGACTTCCAAAACGCGCCTATTTCACCAGACGCTTTTCCTTTGAAGGCCGGTAACCAAAGAACGCGCTGTAGCACTTGCTGAAATGGCTCGGCGAGACAAAACCGCAGGCCACCAGCACTTCAACCTGCGACAACTCGGTGTGCTGCAACAAACGCCGCGCTTCGGTAATCCGCAGTTCCAGGTAATAGCGCTGCGGTGTGGTGCCCAGTTGTTCCTTGAACAATCGCTCCAGTTGCCGACGCGAGCGCCCGGCGTACACCGCCAGTTGTTCCAGCTCCAGCGGCTCTTCCAGATTGGCGTCCATCAGCTTCACCACTTCACGCAGCGGCGCACTGACGCAGATGTTCTCGTCAGGCTTGATCCGCCGGTAACGCGATTCCTCAAACGCCAGAATGTCTTCGATGCCTTCAACCAGCGCCTTGCCGTGCAGGCTTTTGATCCAGTCCAGCGCCATGTGGAAAGCACCTGATGGACTCGACGCCGTGAGCCGATCGCGATCGATCACATACGGTTCGCTGCTGACGTGGGTGGCTTTGGCGATTTCGGTCAGTGCCGGGCGATGCTCCGGGTGGATCGCGCAACGATAGCCATCGAGCAATCCGGCGCGGCCGAGAAACCACGAACCATTCCACAAACCGGCGAGACTGACGCCCCGCTCCGCCGCCGCTTTGAGCAGGTGAATAAACTCGTCACTCGCGCGTAGCTCGGTGCGATAACCGCCGCACACCACCAGCAGATCCAGCTCTTCAAGCGCTGCCAGATCAAGACGCGCATCCGGCCGAATTACCAGCCCCAGATCACTGACCACTTCGCCGTCGCCCAAGCCGAACGTGCGCGAGGCAAACAGCCCCGGGCGCAGCAGATTGGTGGTCACCACCGTGTCCAGCGCCTGGGTAAACGCCGGCAGCGAAAAGTGTTCCAGCAGCAGAAAACCGGTACGGGTCAGGCGCGGGCTATCAGCGCTTTGCTCATTCAGATAGCGGAGGTTTTTCCCCTTCATGCCTCCGCTGAATTGGCGTCGTTCGATCAAGTTTTGTTCCATCGGTCATGTTGTTATGCGCCGATAGTTGGCTTGATCCGCGAAAGAGTCAATCACGCCTGTGGTTGATGGCTGGTTACGCAGTGAATCCCGCCGCCACCGGCCGCGATGGCATCAATGTTCAGCAGCACGATGTCGCGATCCGGGTACAGCTCGGACAGCAGATCGAAGGCCTTCTTGTCCGCGGCTTTGTCACCGAACTCCGGGGCGATGATCGCGCCGTTGATCACGAAGTAGTTGATGTAGCCGGCAGCGAAGTCCGGGTTGTTTTTGCTGAACTTGCTTTTGCGCGGATTGAGTGGCGGCGAAATCGTGTGGATCTGCAATTTGCGCCCGTCAGCATCGGTGGCGTTCTTGAGGATGTCCAGGTGCGCCAGCGTGACCTTGTGATCGTAGGATTCAGGGTCGGTGTCGAGGTTGGCGATCACCACGCCTGGCCTGATGAAGCGCGCGTAGAAATCGACGTGAGCATCGGTGATGTCCTTGCCCTTGATCCCCGGCAGCCAGATGATTTTGCGCAGGCCCAGACGCTCTTTCAGTTCCGCTTCGACGTCGGCCTTGCTCCAGTCCGGATTGCGATTGCGGTTGATCCAGCTGCTCTCGGTCATGATCCCGGTGCCGTGGCCATCGACTTCGATAGCACCTCCCTCACCCGTCAACTCACTGCGGATATAGGTCGCTTGTGCGCCGTTGGACACGAGCGCGGCGATTTTCGCGTCTTTGCTGTGCTGCTGTTTATCGCCCCAACCGTTGAAGTTGAAATCCACCGCGCCCAATCCGCCCTCGTCGCCGATGACAAAGTTGGCGCCGATATCGCGCATCCAGATGTCGTCCAGCGCCGTGGTGACGTAGGTGATGTTGCGGGTGCCACAAAATTCTTCGGCAATGCTGCGCTCGTTCTGGCGGCAGAACACCGTGACCGGCTCATATTTGGCGATGGCACGGGCGATGCGGCCGAGGGCTTCCTGGACGTCTTCGGTGAAGTCTTCCCAGATCGCGTCCTGCGCGCCGAAAGCGATGTAGGCGCGTTCGTGCTTGTCGCCTTCGTCGGGCATGAACCAGCGCCCCTGAGCGGCCGCAAACACCTTGCCCGGCGACAGACCGAGGCCCATGAACGCAGCGCCCACACCGGCGGCAACGGTGACTTGTTTGATGAACTCACGACGAGTCGACATGCAGTGTATTCCTGTAAAAACCAGGGCCGGCGAACGCGCCGGCCGTGGATCATTGGCCAGTGGCAGTTTTGAATTTAGTCCAGGTACGCATGCGTGCGCGCATGTCGGCCTGAGGGATGTCTTTGCCCGGGATCAAACGCGCATAGGTCGCTTCGTCGAGGTAGATGTCCGGGTTGTCGCGCATGCTTGCATCGACACTCGCCCGCGCCTTGGCGTTGGACGTCGGGTAACCGGTGAAATTGCTGATCGCCGCCATGTTCGCCGGGCGCATGACAAAGTTGATAAACGCATAGGCGTATTCCGGGTGTCTGGCGTCGACCGGAATGGCCATGGTGTCCATCCACACCGTGGTGCCCTCGCGAGGGACGCGGTACTGAAACTTCGTGTGCTTGCCGGCGCTGTCCGAGGTGCGCTGGGCTTGAGTCATGTCGCCGCTGTAACCCAGCGACAGGCACAGGTTGCCGTTGACCAGATCGGTCACCGGTTGCGACTGGAATTTGCGGATGTACGGACGCAGCCTCATCAATAATTCACTGGCTGCTGCCAGATCCTCGGCTTTGCCGCTGCGCGGATCGCGACCGAGGTAATTGAGCACCACCGCCAGCGCTTCGTCCGGCGAATCGATCATCGAAATTCCGCAGTCGGCAAACTTCGCCGCCAGCTCCGGTTTGAACAACATGTCGAGGCTGTTGACCGGCGCATCAGCCATGCGCTTTTTGATCTCTTCCTCGTTGTAGGTCAGGCCGATGGTGCCCCAGGTATACGGCACCGTGGCTTTGCTGGAGTGCTCGTAGTGGCTGCGCAGTTTCTGCAAACCGGGCTCGATGTCGGCCAGTTCCGTCAGCTTCGATTGATCCAGCGGCATCAGGCTGCCGGCGCGCATCAAGCGCTCGGCCACGGTGTCGCCGGGGAAGATCAGGTCGTACCCGCTGCCGCCGGAGAGCATCTTCGCTTCGAGGGTTTCGCTGCCGTCCATGACGTCGTAAATAACTTTGATCCCGGTCTCGGCGGTAAAGCGGCTCAGCGTGTCTTCGGCAAAATAATCGGCCCAGTTGTAGAGGCGGAGGGTTTTGTCTTCGGCGTGCAGCGACGGCATTACGCAGATCAGGGCCAGGCCCATCGCGCCGAGCAATCGTTTGTGGTGGGTAACCATGTCAAACCCCTTGAGTGTTCCAGCGTGCATGAAGGTGGCGACCGTCCTGACTCAGCAGCGGCCCATACATTTCCGGACGACGATCGCGGTAGATGCCCCAACTCAAACGTTCTTCACGCATGGCCGCCAGATCGACGCTTTGCAGTAAAAAGCCAGTGCTGTCACGGTCGGCTGTGGCGAGTAACTGGCCCTGTGATCGCTGATGAACGAGGAACCGTAGAAGCTCATTTGCAGGCTCGAATCGGTGGTCGCGGTTTCGCGCCCGACGCGGTTCGACGCCACCACCGGCAGCAGATTGGCAGCGGCGTGGCCACGCATGGTCATCTGCCAATGGTCGCGGGAATCCAGCGCCGCGCAGCCCGGTTCCGAGCCGATGGCGGTCGGATACAGCAGCACTTCAGCACCCATCAACGCCAGGCAACGCGCGGTTTCCGGGAACCACTGATCCCAACAGATACCCACGCCGAGACGGCCGAACGCGGTGTCCCAGACTTTGAAACCGGTGTCGCCGGGGCTGAAATATTCCTTCTCCTGATAGCCGATGGCGTTGGGGATGTGCGTCTTGCGATACACGCCCAACAAGCGCCCGTCGGCATCGGCCACGCTCAACGAATTGAAGTACGCGTTGCCGGCCTTCTCGAACCAGCTCAGCGGCAACACCACGCCCAACTCGCGGGCCAGTGCGGCGAAACGTGCGAGCACGCGGCTGTCGCGATACTCCTCGGCCAACGCCATGTGTTTATGGCTTTGTTCGATGCAGAAGTACGGCGTGGCGAACAGTTCCTGCAAGAGGATCACTTGCGCGCCCTGCTTCGCCGCATCACGGACGAGTTGCTCGGCACGATCAAGGTTGCCGGGTAAATCCCAGGTGCACGGCATCTGGGTGGTAGCAATGGTCAGCGTTGTCATGGTTTCAACCCTTCACCGGCCAGGCTGGCTGCTGCTGGGTGATGCAATGCACACCGCCACCGCCGTGCGCCAGATGGTTGATCTGCACCGGCACCACTTCGCGCCCGGGGAAGACTTTTTCCAGCACGTTCGCCGCGACGTTGTCCGCCTCGATGCCATAGGCCGGCATGATGATCGCGCCGTTGGCGATGTAGAAATTGGTGTACGAGGCGCAGAACACTTCCGCTTCGCTGTCGACCGCGTCGGTGGCTTCGAACAGTTCGATCAGCGCGAATTTGCGTCCTTGCGCATCGGTGGCCAGCTCCAGCGCTCGACGGTTTTCCCGCGCCACTTCGGCGTACACCGACGATTGATCGTGCGTCGCGTCGACCAGCAACACACCGGGACGGGCGAAGGCGCAGACGCCGTCAACGTGGCCATCGGTCATGTCGCCGGTGACGTAATCCGGATCGCCCGGCAGCCAGATGGTTTTCTTCACGCCGAGCAGGCGGCTGAAGATCTCTTCCATCTCGGCTTTGCTCATGCCCGGGTTGCGATTGGGGTTGAGCAGCACCGATTCGGTGGTGATCAGCGTGCCTTCGCCATCGACATGAATCGCCCCGCCTTCGTTGCTCAGCGGCGTGCCAAAGCATTCCAGACCGAGGTGATTGAGCGCGCGGCGCGCCAGGCTTTCGTCCAGATCGTGCGCCGACTTGCCGCCCCAGGCGTTGAAGCGCCAGCTCACGCCAGCCAGGCCTTGCTGTGGGTGGCAGACAAACGTCGGGCCGGAGTCGCGGCACCAACTGTCATTCACCGCCAACGGGATCAGTTCGATGTTCGGCCCGCACAAGGCTTTGGCGCTGGCAATGGCCGATGGATCGACCACCAGTTTCACCGGCTCAAACCGAGCGATGGCATTGGCGACGCGAGCGAAATCTTCCTGCACCTGCGCCAGCGTCACGCGCCAACCGGATTCCCACAACGTCTGGTTGTGCGGCCAGACCATCCACGTCGCGGCATGGGTCACCCACTCTGCCGGCATCATCCAGGCGCTGTTTTTATTGTCGTTGTGCTGCATGATAAGCCTCGTTAGTTAAGCCACTGTGTTCAATGCGCTTATGCTACGGGCCGTAAAATCGGCAAACAAACGATGGATTTAGCAGACAATTGATTAGCGGAGCTTATCGATATGCTTAAACACTGGCCGCCGCTCAGCTCCCTGCGCGGCTTCGAAGCGGCCGCTCGACTGGGCAGTTTTCACAAGGCCGCTGAAGAGCTGAGCCTGACGCAGTCGGCGATCAGCCAGCAGATCCGCAGCCTTGAAGCGTATCTGGAGCAGCCGCTGTTTTTTCGCAGCGGACGCAGCGTGGCGCTGACCGATGCCGGCCACGATTTGCTCAGCACCACCCAGGCCATGCTGCAGCAATTGGCGGTGGGGATTCGCCGTTTGGGCCAGTATCAAAAGCCCAATCAACTGGTGCTCAACACCACACCGGCGTTTGCCCGGCACTGGTTGTTGCCGCGCCTGGCGGATTTCCGCGCGCTGCACCCTGAGGTTGATCTGTGGATTTACAGCACCGACGAAGTGCCGGACATGGCCACGCAAACCATCGATCTGGCGGTGCGCGACGACATCAGTTCACAGGCTGAATGCAGCTTCAAAGTGCTGCACGCCGATCGCCTCTATCCGGCGTGTCATCCGAGCGTTTTGGCGCTGACGGCGCCACAGCGCACCACATTGCATGGCGAGCGGGAAATGGATTGGAGCCATTGGGCGGTCGAGGCCGGAATCGATGTCGGCCAGCAGGATCAGGGCCTGAATTTCTCCGATCCGGGATTGCTGCTGGACGCCGCGTGTTCGGGGCTTGGCATCGCGCTGGTGAGCCAGTTGCTCAGCCGTCAGGCGCGGGCTGACGGCGTGTTGCAACCGCTGGTGGAAGACAGCATTCGGGGGCCGAATTGGGCGTTGCTGACCCACCGCGACAGTGAACAGGATCCCATGGCGAAAAGCTTTAGCGCGTGGCTATCGGTCAATTTGAACCCACACTCAGACGACGGAGAACACGCCGGCGCCTAATCGCCCCTCGAGACGACCACAGAGTACATAGTGCTGATAACCGCTGGAAAAGACACCGGTGGAAATCGCGAGCCTGACATCCTCGTTCAATTGAAGATACTGGGCTTCATCAAAGTTTTCGGCACTGACTTCACCGGCGCGCCCCAGTTGCTCGCTGTCCACGGTAAACCCTTGGCTGTTGCGATTTTCAAAATCAATGATGCGATTGACTGCATGTCGCTCCAGCACGCTCTGATTGGGGTACATCGAGTAGATGTGCAAGCCTTTTTTCGCACAGCGGTTGCACATATCGACGCAATTTTTCTCCGTCGATTTGCGCCGTGTGAGCTCATCAAGCGGCATGTCGAGGTACTTGCCGACCTGATATTCGGTCTGATTGAAAATTGTGCAGCACAGCACGGTAGTGCCATTGCAATCGATCACCAGCCAGTCATCTTTGAGCGTGCAAGCTTGTTGCGGAAATTGCTGGACAACGTTGATCAGATCGTCGTACGGCGGCAACGCAAGGCGTTCCAGGGTTTCATAATCGGTTGCTGTGACGGACGGATCGCGCTCGACGATAGCCAGCGTCTTCTCCAGCGGCATCATCACCGAATAACCCGTCGAGAAATCAAAACCCAGGGCTTCACTGAACTCGCGCATCAGTGATTCTTCTTCGATGTTATCCAGATAGCGATGATAGTAAACGTCGATACGGGTGCTTAAACCCAGTCGCTGCTTGATCTCAGACAGAGCAATCATGTTCTGTTTGACCACTTCGATATCGCCGCCTACATGACCCTTTTTGTAGGTGTCCTGGTAGAAGCCTGACAGCGATATACGAAAGTAACCTGGCTCGGCCGACAAGGCTTTTTCCATGTTTTTGGCCAGATTCAAATTGGTACTGATGCCACTCTCCATGCCGGCAGCGTTGATAACCTCGATAAACTCGCCAATTTTTGGATGAACCAAAGGCTCAGTCCAGTTGTAGAGAAAAATAGCGCCAACGCCCTCGCCCTTGGCCTTCTCGACAATCTGCTTGAACATGTCGAGCTGCATGGCTTTTTTGAAATTGAGATTTTCCGAGTTGCCCATCGGGCATGAAGGGCAGCTCAAATTGCAGGCGCCGACGATATCGATGTACATATTCATTATGAGTGTTGCTCCATGATTCGAAAGCTGTGCATCTCATCACTGCACACTTTCGATTCGCCGGTTGTGTTGGTTTTTTGACGACATTGACAACCTCACCTGCAAATACCGCACCAAGTGTCTCAGGCCATTAAACTCACCACCCAGTCGATGAACACGCGCAACTTGAGACTGATATGCCGGTTCGGCGGATAAGCCACATAGAGCGGCATGGGTTCGAGCTGCCAGTCTTCGAACAGGCGTACGAGTTCACCTTTAGCGACGTGGGCATCGGACATATAAGTGGGCAACCACAACACACCCATTCCGGCGAGACCGGCAGCCAGATAGGCATTGCCGTCATCGACCGCCAGCACATGCCGACCCTTGATTTGTAGCTTTTCACTGGCGTTGTGCAAGGCATACGGCACCGGTTTGCCGGTACGCGCCCACAGAAAACCAACTACGCGATGATGGGAATCCTCCAGATCGCGCGGGTGTTCGGGGACACCCTCGCGGGCAAGATAGGCCGGCGCCGCAAATACGCCCAACGGCAGATCGGCGACCTTACGCGCCATCAATGACTGATCGAGCAACTCGCCGCCACGCACCACGCAGTCGACGTTCTCATCGATGATGTCGACGATGCGGTCGCTGACTCCCATGTGGAATTGAATGTCAGGATACTGCCGGTGAAAGTCTGGCAGCGCAGGCATCAGAATGTGCCGGGCGAATGGGCTTGGGACGTCGACGCGCAAGCGGCCTGAGGGCACCACCGATACGCCAGGCAGATTACTTTCAGCGTCTTCCATATCCGCCAACAGCCTGACGACTTTTTCGTAATACGCAGCGCCATCGGCCGTAACGTTGACCTTGCGTGTGGTGCGATTGAGCAGCTTCACCCGCAACCGCGCTTCCAATTGCTGCACCAGTTGCGTCACGGTGGTCTTGCTCATGTGCAAGGTTTCGGCGGCTTTGGTGAAACTCCCCGCCTCGACCACTCGGGCAAACGCCTGCATTGCGTCAAATCGATCCAAGGTTCGCGCCTCGATTGTTTGGGATTCACAAACAGTGAACGCCAAGCTTGCGCGTTTATCGACCGCCTGCAAATACCTACAGTGGCTTCATCAACTCACCGATGGAGACACCCCATGACTCAGCGCGATGTCGTTTTTCCGGCCGCACGCCGTACCCTTTATGAGCGCAATCGCTACTCGCCAGCGATTCGCTCCAACGGTTTTCTATTTGTCTCGGGGCAAGTCGGCAGCACCGAGGACGGTACGCCGGAGCCGGATCTGCAGAACCAGGTACGACAGGCTTTCAGCAACCTGAACACGATCCTCAGCGAGGCCGGTTGCAGCTTCGACGATGTGGTCGACGTGACGATCTTCATCGTCGATCCGCACAGCAAATTCGAGACGATCTGGAATGTTGTGCTCACCGAATTCTGGGGCGATGCGCCGCATCCGACAGTCACCGCAGTGGGTGTGACGTGGCTGTATGGCTTTGATTTCGAGATCAAGGTGATTGCCAAACTGCCGTAAGCTGCTGCCCTTCATACCACTTTGTTGCGCCCACTCTGTTTGGCGATGTAAAGCCTTTCATCAGCAAGTTTCAACACGCTTGGCGATGTCGCAGTCTCCGCATCACGACAGGCGACGCCAATCGACATCGTCAATTTTCCAACCTGCGGCACCTCGGTCTCCTCGAGGTGCACACGAATTCGTTCGGCAATCATCCGCGCGGTCTCCAGCGGGGTATCCGGAAGAATCAGTGCGAACTCCTCACCACCGGAGCGGCACGCCCAGTCACCCGAGCGCGAGTTCTGTTTGAGGATGTCGGCGACGCTTCGCAGCGCCACGTCGCCGGCGTCATGTCCAAAGGTGTCGTTGACGCGTTTGAAATGATCGATATCCAGCGCCAGCACGGAATACCCCTGCCCGGACTGATCCAGCAGGTTCAGCGCAGCGTCCATGGCGCGACGATTGGCCAGGCCTGTGAGGGGATCACTTTGCGCTTCATGACTGAGCTGACCGAGTTTCTGATGGAGCAATTGCACCCCGGCCAGCATCGCCTGACGGATCGCAGCGGCGTCGCGGTACCAGGCATGCACCCGGTTCAAGCGCTCCGTGGTGTCAGGCGCGGCCAACTGGTCGGCGGCCGCCGACAATTGCCGCAAGGGTCGGGCGATCAGCGCTGTTCCAGCGAGGATTAGGGCCAGCCCGAGCAAACCCGCCGGTATCATCCCCACAACCATATCGCGCATCAGCTGTGCCAATGGCGCCAGGCTGCGTTCGCGAGGTTGCTGGACCACCACAGCCCAATTGGCTTCAGGCACACGGGCATAGCCGGCCAGCATCGGCACACCTCGGTAGTTGTCGCCTTGCAAGGTGCCGCTTTCACCACGCAACGCGGCGTCCACCGTCAGACTCCAGCCCAGCACTTCGCCGATTCGCTTCGAATCAGGGTGATACAACAGCCGCCGATTACCGTCAGCGACGAAAGCGAAGGTGCCGTCGTGATGGAAATGACGGCTGATCACCGTGTGAAACGCGCTTTGCTCAAGCAAGTAAACAGACCCGCCCACCACACCGAGAAATGCACCGGACGGGCTGAAAACCGGTTGCGAAACAAACACCACCAGATTGCCCGCCGAGGAAACGTACACCTCACTGACCAAGGGTCGACGCTCTTTGAGGGCTTGCTGGATACCCTGCGATTGCAGCGTTGCGCCGACGATCTGCAAGCTGTCCGGATATGCCTGAAGCACTTGCCCGTTCGCATCGAGAATCGTCACCGAGTTGAAATCGGTGTCCTGCGCCTGTAAGCGCATGGCTTCTTTGCGCAATGCCCCAGGCTCATCCCAGTGATCGCCCAGCACCGTCGCGCCGTAATTCAAATGATTGTGGGCCGCGCCGAGAAACTCGCCGATGCTGGAAGCGACTTTCGCCGCATACGCGCCATTGGCTTCCAGCGTCGCGTGAATCAATGCGTCACGCTGTACGCGATAGGCGACATAGAGGCTGTTGCACAGCGTCGCGACGACCGACAGCAGGACAAAAAGCAGTATCAGTCCGCGCAGGTCGATTGGCAGCGGTCTGGAAAGCTTCATTCCGCCACCCGGAATGCGGATTTCAACTTCTGAGCAATGGACGATGGGGGGAACGGTTGAGCCATGAACAAGACTTTTGCTGAGGGGCGGACACAGGAAGCAGTCGCTGCCACGTTGGGAATGACATGGAGGATAGGCAGAGACTTTGCCTTTGTCACAGCCCGGAATAGTGCGGTAACAGTTTCTCGGGGGTGAGTAATAAACAACCCTGTGGTGAAGGGATTTATCCCCTCACCACAGGGAGTAGCGTTTATCGTCCATAAATATTCCGACACACCCATTCGTTTGCCATTTCCTAGGTCGTCTGTTTGCATGCTGTACGGAATCAGCACTTGGATCATGGAGACGATCGATGAATATTTTGGTGGTGGGTGCGAGTAAAGGTTTAGGCAGGGCTTTTATAGAGGGGTTGGGCAACGCGGGAGACACGTTGATCGGCGTTTCCCGCACACGCCCCCAAGGGTTGATGGCGGGTGCCGAGCGCTCTGTACGCTGGATTGAAGCCGACCTGATGAATCCAGCCAAGGCTGCGCAGGAGATTGAAAAAGCGGTAAAGGCCGACGGACTGGATACGCTGATTTACAACCTCGGCATCTGGGAAGAGTTTGCCTTCGACAGCGCGTACGACTTTGTCGAAAGCGCAGACGACGAAGTGCAGGCCATCGTCAACTGCAACATCACCTCAACCATTTTGCTGATCAAACGTCTGCTGCCCCTTCTGCTAAAAAGTCCCCATCCCAGAATCATCCTCACCGGTTCGACGTCGGGTCTGCCACAGAGCGGGCGTACGGAAGTCGCTTTCGGCGCATCCAAATTCGCCCTGCGCGGGATCGCCGAGACCCTGCGCGAAGGCTATAGAGAGCAGCGTCTGGCAGTGACCTGCCTGAATCTCGGCTATCTGAATACCGAAGATCTACTGAGCACACCGATTAACGTCGCGGCGCAGCGTGGTGAGGGACATTTGATTCCCGTACACGATGTCGTCGAGGTGGTGCGCATGATCCTTAGTTTGTCTCCGGCCAGCTACGTCAGGGAACTGACCTTGCCGGCGATCCTCGACGAACGTTTCTGAGCGCATCCCCCCGATGGCGCTGGCCTTTGCGCGCGTGAGTACGTATAACCTCGCCGATTCGTCTACCCTCACGTAGCGCCCTCTTTCAGCTCTTCACATCTTTTTGCCGCTCATGAAACGGAGATTTCCATGCTCAAACGAACCCTGGCATTGACCGCCGGCCTGGCCCTGTCCCTTTCTACGTTGATGGCTCAAGCCGCTGACGTTTTGCGCGTCAGCGCGATTCCCGATGAAGCGCCGACCGAACTCCTGCGCAAGTTCGAACCGCTGGGGGCTTATCTGGAGCAGCAAATTGGCATGAAAGTGCAGTTTGTGCCGGTGGCCGATTACCCGGCGGTGGTTGAAGCACTCGCTACCGATCGCCTCGATATGGCCTGGCTGGGCGGTTTCACCTTCGTTCAGGCACGTCTGAAGACCGATGCCACCACGCCGGTGATCCCGTTGGTGCAGCGTGAACAGGATGCGCAGTTCACCAGTAAATTCATCACCGCTGACCCGAACGTGCACAGCCTCGCCGACCTGAAAGGCAAGACCTTCGCCTTCGGTTCGGTGTCGTCGACCTCCGGCAGCCTGATGCCGCGTTATTTCATGCTGAAAAACGACGGCATCAAGCCGGAAGCGTATTTCAGCCGCGTTGCCTACTCCGGCGCTCACGACGCCACCGTGGCCTGGGTACAGGCCGGCAAGGTTGACGCCGGTGTGTTGAACGCCAGCGTCTGGCAAAAACTGGTAGACGCCGGCAAGGTCGACACCAACAAGGTGAAAGTCTTCGCCACCACCCCGACCTACTTCGATTACAACTGGACCGTGCGCGGCACCCTTGATCCAGCACTCGCGGCGAAGATCAAAAAAGCCTTCCTTGATCTCGACCCGGCCAATCCTGAGCAGAAGAAGATTCTGGATCTGCAAGCCGCCAGCCGCTTCATCGACACCAAGCCTGAAAACTACAAGGGCATCGAGGAAGCCGCCCGCGCCGCCGAACTGCTGAAATGACCTTAAGCCTCAAACAGGGCAGCCTGCGCCACGCCAATGGAGTCGATGCCCTGCGCGGTATCGATTTGCAGATTGGCGTTGGCGAACAGGTTGCGATCATCGGCCCGTCCGGGGCTGGCAAGTCGAGTCTGCTTAATCTGCTGGCCACCGCGTTGCGGCCCAGCAGCGGTGAAATCGAAGTACTTGGCGAGCGCGCCTGGCACTTGTCTGCCCGCCTGCGTCAACGCCTGCGTGCACGCATCGGCCTGGTGCATCAGGCACCGCCGTTGCCGCCGCGTCAGCGCGTGGTCACGGCGGTACTGGCCGGCAAGCTCGGTCAGTGGAGTCTGGGCAAAAGTCTCTTGAACTTGCTGCATCCGCTGGATGTAGCGGGCGCGCGCGCAGCATTGGCGCGACTGGATCTGGGCGACAAGCTGTTTGCCTATTGCCAACAATTGTCTGGCGGTCAGTTACAACGCGTCGGCATTGCTCGTGTGCTGTATCAAGCGCCAGAGCTTTTGCTGGCCGATGAACCGGTGTCGGCGATGGATCCGGTGATGGCCGGGCATACCCTGTCGATCCTTTCGCGCCATGCCCGTGAGCACAACGTCACACTGATCGCGAGCCTGCATGCGGTCGATCTTGCGTTGTCGCACTTCCCACGGATCATCGGTTTGCGCGAAGGGCAGATTCTGTTCGACAGCCCGTCCGATCAAGTCAGCCCGGACATGCTCGACGCGCTGTACGCCAACGAAAAGCTGCAATCGCCGACCGCTGTAGCGGTGCCTTTGACTGTGCAGATTCCACGATGCTGAAAGCCGATTCACGCGATCCCGCTGCATGGCCACGGTTGCTACTGAGCTTGCTGGCCATTGCTTTGCTGTGGCCGGGGATTCAGTTGAGTGAACTGGATCTAAGTGTGCTGTTGCCCGGCAGCCAAAATGAAATGGGCCAGTTTGTCGCGCAATTCTGGCCGCCGGCGCACGACGAAGCCTTTCTGCAAATCTTGCTTAAAGCCACCCTGCAAACCCTGGCCATTGCCACTGCCGGTATGGCTTTGGCGTTGCTGCTGGCGGTACCTGCCGGTTTGATTGCCAGTCGCGCCCTGTCACTGTCCGCCGCCTCTCGCGGTGGCGTGCCGAGTCGTTTAGGACGTTTGCTGCGCTGGCCGGTTCGCGGGCTGCTGATTTTCCTGCGCAGCGTGCCGGAGATTGTCTGGGCACTGCTGTTCGTGCGTGCGGTCGGCCTCGGCCCGGCAGCGGGCGTGCTGGCGATTGCCATTACCTACAGCGGCATGCTCGGCAAGGTCTACGCGGAGATCTTCGAATCCACCGACCAACGCCCGGCGCATGCGTTGTTGCAGGCTGGCAGCGGCCGACTGGCGGCTTTCGCTTACGGCACGCTGCCCAATGTCGGCGCGGAATTGCTCTCGTACACCGTGTATCGCTGGGAATGCGCGATCCGTGCTTCGGTGGTGATGGGGTTCGTCGGCGCGGGGGGCCTGGGTCAGCAAATCGACCTGTCGATCCGCATGTTCGCTGGCGGTGAAGTCGCCAGCATGTTGCTGACGTTCCTGCTGCTGGTGCTGGCCGCCGATCAACTCAGCCGCTTGCTGCGCTGGAGGCTGGCATGAATCGCCTGATCAATTTGCTGCTGATCGCCGCTATCGGGGTTGCAGTGATTGCGTCCTTCGCCTATCTGGGTCTGGATCTCGGCGAACTGGGCAGCGCCACCAGCCTGAAGCAGATGGGCGCTTACGTGCAGCGTTTTCTCAGCCCGGATTTGAGCGCTGACTACCTGAAAGCGATCTTCCACGGTTCGATGGAAACCCTGGCCATGTCCGCTGTCGGCACGCTATTGGCGGCAGTTGTTGGCATTGTTCTGGCGCTGCCGGCGGCGGGACGTTTCGGCTGGCCGCTGCAAAGCGTTGCGCGCCTGCTGCTGAATGCCTTGCGGGCGATTCCGGAACTGGTCTGGGCGGCGCTGATGGTGCTCGCTGCCGGCCTTGGCCCGAATGCCGGCGCCCTCGCCCTCGCCTTACACACCACGGGAGTACTCGGCCGGTTGTTCGCCGAAGCGCTGGAAAACACGCCGCCGCAACCCGCCGAGGCCATCCGTTTGCAGGGCGGCAACCCGATTCTCGCCTTCTGCTACGGCACCCTGCCCAATCTGGCGCCGCAACTGCTCGCCTACATCCTCTATCGCTGGGAAAACAACATTCGCATGGCCAGTGTGCTGGGTTTTGTCGGTGCTGGCGGTCTCGGCCAGATGCTCTACGTGAGCCTCAGCCTGTTTCAGGAAGCGCAGGCCAGCACGGTGATTCTGGCGATGCTGGTGCTGGTGTTCATGGTGGACTGGTTGAGTGCGTGGAGTCGCCAGAGCTGGGTCAAGGCGTAAACGGCGATGCTGGCGAGTGGATATCTGCCAGAAGCTGATTATGCTTCAGGAAAGCGTGCACACCTGCCCGACGGCTAACTGTGCACGCTTAAACGCATCAGCGCTTCAGGCATCTGCCACAAGGCCAGGGTGAGATAAGCGGTATTGGGGGACTCCGGCCTACAACAATAAGCACGACGGAGAACACCCATGGCCACGACTTACACAACATCCACCGGCAGTCCACCGCGCAGCGGCGGCATCACCAAGGAGGAACGCAAAGTCATCTTTGCCTCCTCACTGGGCACGGTTTTCGAGTGGTACGATTTTTACCTCTACGGTTCACTGGCGGCGATCATCGCCAAGCACTTCTTTGCCGGTGTCAACGAAACCACTGCGTTCATCTTTGCCCTGCTGGCGTTTGCGGCAGGCTTCGCGGTGCGGCCGTTCGGCGCGATTGTGTTCGGCCGGCTCGGCGACATGATCGGGCGCAAACATACGTTTCTGATCACCATCGTCATCATGGGCGTCTCGACTGCGATTGTCGGTTTGCTGCCCGGTTACGCAACCATTGGCGTCGCTGCACCGGTGATTCTGATTACCCTTTGACTGCTGCAAGGACTGGCACTGGGCGGTGAATACGGCGGCGCGGCGACTTACGTGGCCGAACACGCGCCACGCAATAGACGCGGTTTCTTCACCTCGTGGATTCAAACCACCGCGACCCTCGGCCTGTTTCTGTCGCTGCTGGTGATACTCGCCTGCCGCACCGCGCTGGGCACTGAAGCGTTCGAAGAGTGGGGCTGGCGGATTCCGTTTCTGCTGTCGATCCTGCTGCTGATCGTCTCGGTGTACATCCGCCTGCAACTGAGCGAGTCGCCGGTGTTCCAGAAAATGAAGGACGAAGGCAAAGCGTCGAAAGCGCCGCTGACTGAATCATTCGCCCGTTGGGACAACCTCAAAGTGGTGATCATGTCGTTGCTCGGCGGCACGGCCGGGCAAGCGGTGGTCTGGTACACCGGGCAATTTTATGCGCTGTTTTTTCTGTTGCAGACGCTGAAGATCGATCCGCAAACCGCCAACCTGCTGATCGCCGGTTCGCTGCTGATCGGTACGCCGTTTTTCGTGATTTTCGGCAGCCTGTCCGACCGCATCGGGCGCAAGCCGATCATCATGGTCGGCTGCATTCTGGCGGCGCTGACCTACTTTCCGATCTTTCATGCGCTGACCCAGTACGGCAACCCTGATGTGTTCATCGCTCAGGAGAAAAACCCGGTCAAGGTGATCGCCAACCCCGACCAGTGTTCGTTCCAGTTCGATCCGGTGGGCAAGGCCAAATTCACCAGTTCCTGTGACCTGGCCAAGACGCTGTTGGCAAAACGGGCGATTCCGTATGAGAACGTCACCGCCGAACCCGGCACCGTGGCGCAGGTGCGTATTGGCGACAAAGTCGTCGAGAGTTTCGACGGCAGCGCCCTGCCCGCCGCCGACTTCAAAACTCGCAATGATGCGTTCACCGCGACCCTTGGCACTGCGCTGAAAGAAGCCGGTTATCCAGAGAAAGCCGACCCGGCAAAAACCAATTACCCGATGGTGCTGCTGTTGCTGACCATTTTGGTGATCTACGTGACCATGGTTTACGGGCCGATCGCGGCGTGGCTGGTAGAGCTGTTCCCGACGCGCATTCGCTACACCTCGATGTCGCTGCCATATCACATCGGTAACGGCTGGTTCGGCGGGTTCCTGCCGACGGTTGCGTTCGCGATGGTCGCGGCCACCGGGGATATCTACTACGGCTTGTGGTACCCGATCGTGATTGCAGTGATGACGGCGATACTGGGTACGTTCTTCCTGCCGGAAACCAAGGATCGCGACATTCTCAAGGATTGAATCGGGTGTACTTGATTTGGGTGGTTGTCCGGTGACGGTGATGTTGACCGAACTGGCCATTTCGCGAGCAAGCCCGCTCCCACATTGACCGTATTCGTGAGATCGAACTCGGTCAAATGTGGGAGCGGGCTTGCTCGCGAAAGGCTTTCAGAACGGGCCCTGGGTGACCACGCGGGTGTCGATGATCTGCTGCAATGCTTGAATTCGCTGCTGATAAACGTCGGTCAGGCATTTCACATCAGCGGCGCATTTGCCACGGTTTTTCAGCCACGCCTGTTGCTCGTCAATCAAGGCACCACGGCCGCCCATCGGCAGAAACCGGCGATCCAGTTTGTAGAGCAGCGCCATGCTCACGTCCATGTCGTTAAGCGCACGGTTGGCGCACACCGCTTTTTCATCGGCAGCTTTGGCCCTTTCGCAGTCGAAACTGGCGGCGTAAGCAGCCTGGCCGATGATCAGGGCAGACAAGCCGAACACGGTTGAAAGTAGAGTTTTGTTGCGCATGGGTTGGGTCATCCAGACAGCGATTGATCCCTCTTGGGCTAATGCATGAGCGCAAAGTTTCTGAACGCCTGCCAAACCACCGCCTCCAATGTTTACACCACTGGAGGTCAACACCATGAACAGCAACGACGACAAAACCCCGAATGCCCCACCTACCGACACATCCGGCAAACCGGTGAACGTGGTCGAGCGTGATCTTGAAGACCACGATGACGACACCAAAGGTGTGGATGAGGTGATTACGCCTTCGTCTACCCGAGTGAAAGAGCAGGATGCCGAGACGCTGCAGCGCAAGGTCGATGAGATAGAGCGCAAAGTGGCGGATGGCAACTGAGGTGGGTTGTCTGCGAGATTTACCCTCTCACCCCAGCCCTCTCCCCCAAAAGGTAGAGGGGGGAAAGGGAGCCGAACTCTATGCCCTTCAAGACCCGAGTTCTGCTCGATATTTCATGTCGGCGCAACTTGATCCAGCAACTCGGTCAGTCCCCTCTCCCTCCGGGAGAGGGTTAGGGTGAGGGCTTCTTGGTCGTATTCAACTTCACAGCCGCCCGAATCAACGAAATCAATGCCTTCTCATTGACTGTCTCGCCTTCGTGAATATCAATCGCGCGCCGCACATTTCCTTCCAGGCTGGCATTGAACAATCCCGTCGGATCTTCCAGCGCAGCGCCTTTGGCGAAGGTCATTTTCACCGCCGCTTTATACGTTTCACCCGTACAGATAATCCCGTCGTGATACCAAGTCGGCACACCGCGCCATTTCCACGCTTCGACCACGTCCGGATCAGCCTTGTGCATGATCGCGCGAACCTTCGCCAGGGTTTCGCCGCGCCAATCGTTCAGCTCCTGGATACGCTGATTGATCAGCACCGACGCTGCCTCTGCGCCCTCTTCTGGCTTGTCTTTCTTCATCACGGCTCTCCCGAGATTTGAGAGAAAGAACTTTAGACGTCACACTTTGCCCACGCCAATTTCACCCCACACAAGTAACAGCGAAACGCTGGTGAAGGCTTAACTGTGGCGAGGGGATTTATCCCCGATAGGGCGCGCAGCGGCCCCGATTTTAGAAGCCGGGAACGCTGCGCACTCCATCGGGGATAAATCCCCTCACCACAGGGTAAATATCAGCTTGAGCGGCGGTTTTAACGAAATTTTCATACTCCCCCGCCTATGATCCCGCACCTCGTTGGGGAGTAGCCTGTTTCCGTGCACTGCGGAAGCGTTCGTATCAACATTCTCGGCAACATGCCGTGGTGCGAACACCTTTTGGTTGGTGAGACCGACGACACATCCATGCCTAAAGTCGGGCGTGTGGTTGTGTCGTTGACTCATAGCCCGACTGGAAGTATCTCCGTGAATCCTGTTTCCCTCATCTTCCTTGCGCTGGCCATGTCCACGGATGCGTTTGCAGCCGCCATCGGCAAGGGCTCCAGCCTGCATAAACCGCGTCTCACCGAAGCCCTGCGTACCGGTCTGATCTTCGGCGTGATCGAAGCCATCACCCCCATTATCGGCTGGCTGATCGGCCAGGCCGCGAGCCAATGGGTTGCCGAATGGGATCACTGGATCGCCTTCACCTTGCTGGTGGTTCTTGGCCTGCACATGATCTACAACGGTCTGAAGCATGAAGAAGAGGAAGAAGAAAAACCGGGTTCGCACTCCTTCCTGATTCTCGCCGTCACCGCGTTTGCCACCAGCATCGACGCCCTCGCCGTGGGCGTTGGCCTGGCGTTTGTCGACGTAAACATCTGGGTAGCTGCGGCGGCGATCGGTCTGGCGACGATGACCATGGTGACCATCGGCGTGATGCTCGGCCGGGTGTTGGGCTCTATGGTTGGCAAGCGTGCTGAAATCGTTGGCGGTGTGGTGCTAATGATCGTCGGTGCGACGATTTTGTATGAGCATCTTACGGTCTGAGACTAGCCGTTCGACAGTGCCGTCAGTGCCAACGCGTTGCCTAGCGCGGCCCCGCTGGCGGTGTTGTCGAAAATGCACCAGGTCGCCGTGCCATGCGCATCGGCGGCCTGCAATGCGCTAGCGAGGTTCTCTAAATAGGAGTCATCGTAAGCACTGTGGTAAATACGCGGCGAACCGTGCAGGCGCCAATACCGCGTCGCTTGCCAGCCAAACGCGGAAGAATCACTGCTGATGCGCGACGGATCGACCACAGCCTGAGCGATACGGCAAGCGATCAGCAATGATTCGGCAGCCATCCACGACTCATGACGCGGCTCCAGCACCACGTCGCCGTCGAAACGCTGGCGCAACGCACTGAAAAACGCTTCGGCACTGACCGCATCAAATGCCAGTGATGGCGGCAATTGCAGCAGCAAACAGCCCAAGCGATCAGCCAAACCGCTGCACTGCGCCAGGAACTCATCGAGTTCTTCGTCGCAATCCAACAATCGGCGTTCATGGCTGATCTGCTTGGGCATTTTTACCGAAAAGCGAAACCCTTCCGGCACCGAATCCGCCCAACGCTCATAGGTTTGACGGCGATGCGGACGATAAAACGAGCTGTTGATTTCCACACAGTTGAGCCGCGCCGCATAGCGTTGCAAATGCGTGCCCTCCTCCGCAAATGCCGGCCAATGCTCACGCCCGAGACTCCAGCCGGCACACCCAATGAAAATCAAACACCACCTCCGAAACTCCAATGTAGGAGCTGCCGCAGGCTTCGATCTTTTGATCTTACAAACGACGTCAAAAGATCGCAGCCTTCGGCAGCTCCTACAGGGGGACGTTATTTTTTGCTGGGGAGAACTGAGCTCAAAACCTGCTTGGCGGTTTGCACCAGAATCCCCGCCTCGTCCGGATCGCCCTTGAGCAACGTCGTGGCGAATTTCTTCGCTTGTTCAAGCTTGATGTGCGGCGGTAGCGGCGCCACGTTCGGGTCGGTTTTGAACTCGATCAGCACCGGCACATCGGAAGCCAACGCCTGTTCCCATGCGCCCGCTACGTCCTCTTCGCGATCAACGAAAATCCCCTTCAGGCCGATGGAAATCGCGAACAGGTGATACGGCACATCGGGAATGTTCTGCGACGCCTCGAACTTCGGATCGCCCTCCATCACCCGCTGTTCCCACGTCACCTGATTGAGATCTTCGTTGTTGAACACCGCGCAGATCCATTTCGGGCTCTTCCACTGCCGCCAGTATTTGGCAACGGTGATCAGCTCGGCCATGTTGTTCATCTGCATCGCACCGTCGCCCACCAGAGCAATCACCGAGCGTTCGGGATAGGCGAATTTAGCCGCAATCGCATAAGGCACAGCAGCGCCCATCGAGGCCAACCCGCCGGACAACGAACACATCATGCCGCGACGAATTTTCAGGTCACGGGCGAACCAATTGGCGCACGAACCGGAGTCGCTGGTGATGATCGCTTCATCCGGCACTCGCGGTGACAACTCATAGACCACCCGCTGCGGATTGATCGGTTTGGCCTTGGCCATCGCGCGTTTTTCCAGGGTTTTCTCCCAACTGCCGCGCCAGCCTTCGACTTTCTTGCGCCACTTGCCCGAGGTTTTCTGTTCGAGCAATGGCAGCAGCGCCGCGAGGGTTTCCGCCGCGTCGCCGACCAGATTGACTTCCATCGGATAACGCAGGCTGAGCATGTCGGGCTGCAGATCGATCTGCACACCGCGCGCCTGCCCCTCTTTGGGCAAAAACTCCGAATACGGGAAACCCGAACCGATCATCAGCAAGGTGTCGCACTCGGTCATCAACTTGTAGCTGGGCTCCGTACCGAGCAAACCGATGCTGCCGGTCACCCACGGCAAATCATCCGGAAGCACCGCTTTGCCAAGCAGCGCCTTGGCCACGCCGGCGCCAAGTTTTTCGGCGATGGCGATCACTTCATCCGTCGCCTGCAATGCGCCGGCGCCGACCAGAATCGCGACCTTCTCGCCTGCGTTCAAAACGTCTGCCGCACGCTGCAAATCTTCGTCATAGGGCAGCACTTTCGGCTTGGTGTAACCGACGCCGGAATGCGCGGTGCCGTGCGCGCGGGCCGGCGCCTGATATTCAAGATCCTGCAAATCATTGGGCAGGATCAGCGCGGTCACCCGACGTTCGCCAACCGCCGTACGCACCGCCCGGTCGAGCAAATGCCGCACCTGCGAAGGCGCCGAAGCCTGCTGCACAAACGCGCCGGCGACGTCCTTGAACATCGACACCAGATCCAGCTCTTGCTGATAGTGACTGCCCAACGCCGTGCGCGCCTGCTGCCCAACGATGGCCAGCACCGGCATGTGATCCATTCGCGCATCGTAAAGCCCGGTGATCAAATGCGAAGCACCGGGGCCGGAGGTGGCAATGCACACGCCCAGCTCGCCAGTGAATTTCGCGTGGGCCGAGGCCATGAACGCGGCCATTTCCTCATGCCGCGCCTGCACAAATTCAATCTTGCCTTTAGCTCGATCGAGCGCGCCGAACACGCCATTGATGCCGTCGCCCGGATAACCAAAAATCCGCGTGACGCCCCATTGGCTGAGCCGCTCAACCAGAAAATCGCCTACTGTCGTTGTCATCTCGATCCTCGTCTTTTCGCCGGTGTAAGGGTCTGGACAGTCGCGCGGATGGCGAAGTTTCGATTGATTACCTTGAAACGGTTTCTCGTTTACGATCCAACCATTGAGCCCGCAGGCCATTCGCGAGCAAGCCCGCTCCCACATTTTGCAATGCGTGCCAAAGTGGGAGCGGGCTTGCTCGCGAAGAGGCCAGAGCCATTCACACAAAATTTCGGCAGAGGAACACAGCATGCAAACGCCCCCACAATCCCTGCTGCTCCAACCCAACGAATGGGTACCGAACAACCCGCGCTTGCCGGTTTTAATCTACCGCCAGGCGATTGCCATCGAAGGCAACGACCCTGCCGCGCTGTTCGAGCAAACTTTCAACGCCAATGGCTGGCCACCGCAATGGCGCTACGGGATTTACGACTATCACCACTACCACACCGAGGGCCATGAAGTGCTCGGGGTTGCCGTTGGTCATGCGCAGTTGATGCTCGGCGGGCCCAACGGACATGCCGTTGAAGTCAGCGCTGGTGACGTGGTGCTGCTGCCCGCCGGCACCGGCCATTGCAACCTGGGGTCAAGCGATGACTTCCTCGTGGTCGGCGCTTATCCGCCCGGGCAGCATGCCGATATCTGCCGCGAGGCGCCGACTTCGCAGCAGTTGGAGAAGATCAAGAATCTACCGTTTCCGCAAACGGATCCGGTGCAGGGATTGCACGGCGCGGTCAGCCAGCAGTGGTCGAAGTAACGGTCAACGATGCGGATGCACCGTCATCGAAACCAGTTTGATCACGATCGGCCGCACCACGAGGATGCAAAGAAACGCCACCGGCATCGCCAGCTTGTAGGCGTGCAGCGCATTACTCAGGTAGTCGTTATCAATGCCTGAATTGGCGGCGGTAATCACCAGCGACATCAGAAAAGCCATGATGGTCGCCATGTACAACGCAAAGACATACGGCGTCGCTCGCGCCGAAAGCTTGCGGCGACTGACATAAACGGCTTCTGCATTGCTTCTTTGATTCATAGGGCTTTCCATCCATTGACAGGGAGCGGGCACGTTAGCAAAGCCCTGACCCCTCAACTAGACGGCCAAATGCAGGTGCTTTATAAAGCAGAACTTACGAATCAATCCCTTCCGGCAGGCCATCGATGAATCTGTTAGCGGCGATTGCCAGTTTTATCAAAGTGGTCGAATCCGGCTCTATCGTCGGCGCCGCCAAGGCGCTGGGCGTCAGTGCCGCAGCGGTCAGCCAGACCATCAATCGCCTGGAAACACACCTCGGTGTGCGCCTGTTGCAACGCACTACCCGGCGCATGGCACTCACCGAAAACGGCGCGGTGTATTACGAAAAGGTCAAGCGGATTGCGGCGGATCTGGAATCCGCGCAAAGTTCGATCAATCGCGAAGACAGCGAACTGCAAGGTCGCTTGAGCATCGCCTCGACCTCGGCGTTCGGCCGGCATGTGCTGGCGCCGCTGATTGCCGGTTTCGCCGCGCAACATCCGCGCCTGCTGATCGAATTGTCGACCACCGACGGCAAGATCAATCACATCCAGGACGGCATCGATCTGAGCTTGCGGATCAAGCCGCAACTGGAGGACGGCATCGTCGCACGCAAGATCGTTTCGTTGCCCTTCATCATGTGCGCCGCGCCGGCCTATTTGCAGCGCGCCGGTTGGCCGCAATCGCCTGATGATCTGCAAAACCATGCGTGCCTGGCATTTCGTTATCCCTTGGACGGGCGTTTTCTGCGCTGGAGTTTTATCCGCGATGGTCAGCGTTATGACGCCGATATCAACGCGACCGCGATCAGCGACGACATCGACGCGCTGACGCAAATGGCAATCCACGGCGCCGGCATCACCCGACTGGCGGAGTTCGTCGCGGCTCCGTATCTGCAAAACGGCCAGCTGCTGCCGTTGTTTGCACAACGCGACGACGCAACTCATGCAGTTGTCGAACCCATGGAGATTTTCGCCTGCGTGCAGGAGCGCGCGGCGATGACGGCCAAAGTCAGAGCGTTTATCGAGTATTTGACCGAGCACCTGAAACAGCGCTGGCCGGTGGATTTTTGATACAAGTCGAACTCGCCGAAACGCGCGGAATCAGGCACAGTCGCGCCTCGGTGATCGCTGTACATCCTTCATGGAGAACCAAAACAATAATGCTCACACCTTCACCCCAAACCTTCCGCGGCAGTTGCCTGTGTGGCGCGGTCAAATACCAGATCCGCTCACGGCCCAAAGCGCTTTCGCACTGCCATTGCAGCCAATGCCGCAAAAGCCACGGCGCAGCATTTGCCAGCTTCGGCAGTGTGATGCGCGGCAATCTGGAATTGTTGCAGGGCGGTGAAGACCTCAAGTCCTACCAGTCTTCAGAATCGGTGGTGCGCCAGTTCTGCTCGCACTGCGGCTCGTCGATGTTCTGGTCGCGGGCACAGGGTGAATTTGCCGAGTGGGTTTCGGTGGCACTGGGCACGCTGGATACGCACTTCACCTCGGACAATCAGAAGCACGTCGAGCTGACGTCTAAGGCGTCGTGGTACGAGATGGCGGATCAGCGGCCGAAGAGCCGCGCGTGAAGAGGGTAAACGGTGGTCGGGTTGATGCGACGGTTTCAGACGCCCGACGATCTGCTTAACTGAGTGGTTGCAGTTCTTCATTAACGGAGGCCAGCCATGAAATTCAGTCATTCACTCACCGCACTGTTGGTAGTCGCCAGCCTGTTCGGTTGCGCCTCTTCATCTAAACCCGGCGCAAACGTGACGCTCACCGCCACTCGCCAAAACAGCGGGCAGATCGGCAACGTCACGCTCGCCGACTGGGGCAAGGAAACTGGCTTCAGCTTCTTCATCAGCGGCGCACCCAACGGGGCTTCCCTGCCCTTGCGCCTGTACACCTTCGTCAACAAAGGCAGCTGCGCACAGCCCGGGCCCGTGGCGTATGCGATGAACGACAAGGTCAATACAGAGCGCCAACCGGTGCGTGGCTGGGCCTTCTCAAGAAGCGCGCCGGTGCCGTTGTCGACGTTGCTGGCCGGTGAGTATTACGTGGTCGTGCGCACGGCCGCGACTGATGGGAATGTCGATATTTTCTGCGGGGATATCCGCCAGTAATCAGATCTCAGCGTCTGACAGATTGCTTTCGCGAGCAGGCTCGCTCCCACATTTGATTTGGGGTGTGACCGGGCTTTGTGTTCGACAGAAATCTGTAGGAGCAAAGCTCGCTCGCGATGGCGACGGCGCAGACAACATCTCCATCGCCTGACACACCGCTTTCGCGAGCAGGCTCGGCTCCTACGGTTATAGGTGGTTTGATCGGGATTTTGGGTACGGCCGAGAAACCTGTGGGAGCCGGGCTTGCCCGCGAAGGCGGCGGCAAGGTCAACATGTTCATCGCCTGACACACCGCTTTCGCGAGCAGGCTCGCTCCCACATTTGATTTGGGGCGTACACGGGCCTTTGTGTCCGACAAAAATCTGTAGGAGCAAAGCTTGCTCGCGATGGCGACGGCACAGACAACCTCTCCATCGCCTGACACACCGCTTTCGCGAGCAAGCTCGGCTCCTACAGTTATCGGGTGGTTTGATCGGGATTTTGGATACGCCGAGAACCCTGTGGGAGCCGGGCTTGCCCGCGAAGGCGGCGGCAAGGTCAACATGTTCATTACCTGACACAGCGCTTTCGCCAGCAGGCTCGCTCCCACATTTGATTTGGGGCGTACACGGGCCTTTGTGTTCGACAGAAATCTGTAGGAGCAAAGCTTGCTCGCGAAGGCGTCGGCACAGACAACCTCTCCATCGCCTGACACACCGCTTTCGCGAGCAAGCTCGGCTCCTACAGGATTTGGGATGTAACCGAGATTTTGTGTACGCCCGAGAAACCTGTGGGAGCGAGCCTGCTCGCGAAGGCGGCGGCAGGGTCAACACTGTTTGGCAGGCAGTCCGGTTTTACATGGATCACCCTTGATTGGGTATATTCCTCCTCGTGCATTCATCGATGACGAGGTCTGTTTCATGAGCAAGTCGCCCTACGTTCCGCCCAAAGTCTGGAAACACGAAGCACCGTCTGGCGGCCAGTTCGCCAGTATCAATCGCCCGACGGCCGGGCCGACTCACGACAAAACCCTGCCGGTCGGCAAGCATCCTTTGCAGTTATATTCCCTGGCCACGCCCAACGGCGTCAAGGTCACTATCCTGCTCGAAGAGCTGCTGGCATTGGGGCACACCGCTGCCGAATACGACGCCTGGCTGATCCGCATCAACGAGGGCGACCAGTTCTCCAGTGGTTTCGTCGAGATCAACCCCAACTCGAAAATCCCCGCCCTGCTCGATCACAGCACCGAACCGCCGACTCGCGTGTTCGAATCCGGTTCAATCCTGCTCTACCTCGCGGAGAAATTCGGCGCCTTCCTGCCCAAAGACCCGGCTGGGCGCACCGAAACGCTCAACTGGCTGTTCTGGCAAATGGGCGCAGCGCCCTATCTCGGCGGCGGCTTCGGGCATTTCTACGCCTATGCGCCGGAGAAGCTCGAATACCCGATCAACCGCTTCACCATGGAAGCCAAGCGTCAGCTCGACGTGCTCGATCGGCGTCTGGCGGAAAGCCCGTATCTGGCCGGCGACAGTTACACCATCGCCGACATCGCGGTGTGGCCGTGGTACGGCCAACTGGTGCGCAACAACGTTTATTCAGCGGCGGAGTTTCTCGCGGCGCAGGAATACACCCATCTACAACGCTGGGCCGAGGACATTGCCCAACGTCCGGCGGTGGTTCGCGGCCAGCGGGTCAATCGCACGTGGGGTGATGAGGCGAGTCAGGTGCCTGAGCGGCATTCGGCTGAAGATCTGGGTTGAAGCACCCGAGCGGTTCCTGACAACACAGCGCCCATTAGTCATGGCGCGCGATTAGGGATAGTCTTTGCCAGACCTCATCTCGAAGCGCCCGCCATGACCGACCCGCAATTCTCAGCCGACATCGACGCGATCAGCAGCATAGACGCCGTGCCGGTAATTCTGAGCATGGTCAAACACCTCACCGGCATGCGTTTCGCGGCGGTAGCCCGCGTCACTGAGCGCAACTGGGTGGCCTGCGCTGTCGATGACTCGATCGATTTCGGCCTCAAACCCGGCGGCGAACTGGTGCTGGAATCGACCATCTGTCATGAAATCCGCCAACACCAGCAACCGGTGATCTTCGGCCACGCTAGCACCCACCCGATCTTTTCCACGCATCACACACCGATAACCTATGGCCTGGAAAGCTACATTTCCATTCCAATCGTCAAAGCCAATGGCGATTTTTTCGGCACGCTGTGCGCCATCGATTCGGTGCCGGCCAATCTCGATGAACCGGCCATCGCGAAAACCCTGACGCTGTTCGCCCAGTTGATCGCCATGAGCCTCGACACGCAAAGCCATCTGGCGGCCACCAAGGTTGAACTGGCCGATGCCAATGAACTTGGCCGATTGCGCGAGCAGTTCATCGCGGTGCTTGGGCATGATCTGCGCACGCCGTTGAGCGCGATTCGCATGAGTGCCGATCTGCTGGAAACCAAGACCGAGGAAAAACGTTCGCTGAATCTGATTTCGGCGATTCGCAACAGCTCGTTGCGCATGGGCGTGCTGATTGAAAACATCCTCGACTTTGCTCGTGGGCGGCTGGGTGGCGGGATTCCGATCCAGCGCAAACTGGTCGATGACCTGCAACAGACGCTGCAACTGACCCTAGAAGAAGTGCAGGCGTCACACCCGCGAGCGACGTTCACGCACACGCTGAACGTGCCGAGCGGCGTGTATTGCGATGCGCTGCGCATCAGCCAGTTACTGTCCAATCTTCTGGGTAATGCGGCCACTCACGGTTCGGTACACGCGCCGATAGTCTTGAACGCCTACGCGCAAAACGATGAAATCGTGATCTCGCTGACCAACCAGGGCACACCGATTTCGGCGCAATTGATGCCGCTGCTGTTCGAACCGTTTTCCCGTTCGGAAGCCGGCCATCGCAAAGAAGGTTTGGGGTTGGGGCTGTATATCGCGGCGCAGATTGCCACGGCGCACAACGGCACGTTGAGCGTGACTTCAGACGCCGAGTCGGGAACACGCTTTGTGGCGCGATTCCCGGCTCAGTTCAAGTGGGTTTGAGACGTCGTCCCTTACGCCGTCTGCCGGCGCATCGCCAGAATCGCCGCCCCAAAACCAATAAACGTCGTCCCCACCACCCGGCTGACCCACCGCGACAGCGCGGGCCGGGTCAGTACGCCTTTGGCGCGTGACGCCAACGCCGCGTAGACGCTGAGCGATGACACCGAAAGCGCCATGAAGATCGAGGTCAGGATGAAAAACTGCGGCAGCAGCGCCGCGTCCTGATCGATGAACTGCGGGAACAGTGCGGTGAAAAACATCGTCGCTTTCGGGTTGGTCACTGCGGTGAGGAATGCCGATTTGAACAGCTTGCCGCGACTCGGGCGGTTTTTGCTGGTATCGCCGTCACTGCCAACTGCGAGCATTGGGCCCTTTTTCAGCAGTTGCTTGACCCCGAGGTAGAACAGATAGCCGGCGCCGAGAATCTTCACTGCGTTGAAGAGCATCTCAGAACTGGCGAGCAAGGCGCCGAGGCCCAGCATCGCGGCGGCGGACAGGCAGAACAGGCCGCTGGCATTACCCAGGGAAGACCAGATCGTGCTGCGCTGTCCGTGGGCCAGGCTGTTGTTGATCGCCATCAACGTCGCCGGGCCTGGGCTGGCGATTGCGATGGCGCCGACCAGGGTGAAGGTCAGAATCGAGTGAGAATCCATTTTCAGTGCTCGCGGCAGGTGGGTGACGGCATGTTACAGCAGCTCTGAAAACAGTCATACACAGAGCTCCGTGATGAAGGAGTAATTGTGGCAAGTGAGGTTATTGTGGTGAGGGGATTTATCCCCGATGGGGCGCGCAGCGGCCCTTTCTCTTGAATCTAAAGAGGGCCTGCTTCGCAGCCCATCGGGGATAAATCCCCTCGCCACAATGACCTCACATGCCACAGAGGTTTTTCTCATGAGAGATTTCGTAGAGGCAAAAAAAGCCCCGCAACCCAATAAAGGCACGGGGCAAAGAATTGGTTGGTTGCGGCCAACCAAAGGAGCTCTTTCAGATACGTGTTCGCACAGTCTTCAGATGCAATCCTGTGCAGCACGTTCAAAACTGGAGGGCAGCAAGTTCGAGGCGAGCAAGTGTCGTTCATAGATAAACACCTTGCCGCCAGTGCCGGCCTTGTAAGCCTCCAGCACGTTGTCGGCGGAAATCTTGCTCGGCACCACGATCCGGTAGCTGCGCTGGGTCTGCGAAACGGTCGGGCTCAATGCACTGCCCTGCAACTTCGGCACCACGCAATCGGCGTATTGCGCCGGGGTCTTGCTGGTCTGCAAGGTCAGGCTCGGCGTGTTCGGGGCGGAAGCACAGCCGCCGAGCAACAAGGAAGCAACCGCCAGAACAGGCGCAAATAAAGGACGCATCGGGTTCAATCCTGAAAATAAAAGGTTCGGTTTAACCGGCAATGGTTCAGCCTCACGGAGCCGCCATCGCCATTTATGTGTTGGGTTCAGCTCGCGGCGACCAGGGCCTTGAGCGAAGCGTCGAACTGCTTCAACGCATTCAGTTGCAGGTCACGCTGCTTGTCGATCTGCGCAGCAACAGCAGGCGCTGCCAGGTTATGCACCCAGACCGATGGCAAGTTTTTCTCCACCGCGCCTTCGGCCTTGCCGATGTATTGCAGATTCGCGTCGTAGAACTTCGCGGTGAAACGCGCTTCAACCAGGCTGTTACGCTGGGTCAGCAAGCGATTGAACGTGTCGAGCTTGACCACCACGTCCGGATGCGCCTGAATCAACGCATCGAGATTGTCGTAAACGGTTACCGACAAAAACTGCTGCTGCAACGAACTGATCAACCAGTCGACCGCCAACTCCGGATCGGAACTGGCGACAAACGCTTCACGAATCCGCGAGTCCAGCGCGTCTTTTGCGCCGTTCGCCGCCATGGCGTGGTAACGCGCCAGGTATTGCAGATTTTCCAAGGTGTTTTCGCTGTACAACACACCGACCGTTTGCGTGTGTTTCAACGCCGCACTGCTGGCCGTAATGGGTTGCAAGTGACACGACCGGGCGTCGTCTGCGTAGGTCGGTGCTGCGGCAACCGCCCCGCCCATCAGCAGGGCGACCATGGCCAGTCGAGTCAATGTGTTCATCGCGCAAATTCCTTGAGCAGCGTGTTCGATGGAGGCAATTTTCCGCCTAACGCCGCTAAAGCAGAACTTCCGTTTCGTGATGATCACTATTACTTCCAGCGATAGTTGCGCGCCGTGTAGATTGATACACACTCAATTCCAACGAAAATAATCACTGAGGATCTTTCCTTGAGAACGTTTGATCTGATCCGCGACGCCGTACTGCCCGACTTCCGTGATCGGGTGGCCGAATACCTTGTCCAGTACGAAAGCGTCCTACTCGACAAAGACATCCACGACCCACAGCTCATTCTCGACACCGCCAATCAACTGCGCGGCTACCTGCGTGGGCTGAACACCACGCGGGTGTTAGGCATGGCCTATTGGGAAGAACTGGATCGACGGGTGGTGGAAACCTGGCTCGCGCCGGCGCAATGACCGGCTAGACTCCTCGGGCTGTCACAGTCCCTGTGAGTCCTATCGGAGGTGCCCCATGAGCAACACCGAAACCACCCCATTCAACGGCTGGGCCGCCACCGCTGCCGGCGCACCGCTGGAGCGCTATAGCTACGACCCCGGCGCGTTGGGCGAAGAAGACGTTGAAGTCGCCGTTGAATATTGTGGCGTCTGCCACTCCGATCAGTCGCTGATCGACAACGACTGGGGCATCAGCCGCTATCCGTTTGTGCCGGGCCATGAAGTGGTCGGCAAAATCGTGCGCATGGGCCCGCAAGTGCGCGGCCTGAAAATGGGTCAACGCGTGGGGATCGGCTGGTACAAGGGCAGTTGCATGCACTGCTCGTCCTGCATCAGCGGCTCGCAACAACTGTGCGGCACCGCGCAACCGACCATCATCGGCAGCAACGGCGGTTTCGCTGATCGCTTGCGCTCGCACTGGGCGTGGGCGATTCCAGTGCCGGAACAGCTTGATCCAGCGCTGGTCGGGCCACTGTTCTGCGCCGGTTCAACGGTATTCAATCCGCTGCTGCAATTCGGCGTCAAACCGACCGACCGCGTCGGCGTGGTCGGCATCGGCGGCCTCGGCCATCTGGCGCTGCGCTTTCTCAATGCGTGGGGCTGCGAAGTCACCGCGTTCACCTCATCGCTGAACAAACAGGACGAAGCCAAGCGTCTGGGCGCGCACAACGTCGTCGCCTCCACCGACAGCAGCGCGTTGAAAGCGATTGCCGGCACCCTCGACTTTCTGCTGATCAGCGCCAACGCCGACCTCGACTGGCCAGCCATGCTCGCGACCCTGCGCGGCAACGGCCGGTTGCACTTCGTTGGCATCGTACCCAGCGCGATTCCGGTGCATGTGTTCGATCTGATTCCTCAACAAAAATCGTTGTCGGCCTCACCGGTTGGCTCGCCGGGCACCATGGCGACCATGCTCGAATTCTGCGCGCGGCATCAGATTCTGCCGCAAGTCGAGATGTTTCCCATGAGCAAGGTCAACGAGGCCGTCGACCATCTGCGCAGCGGCAAGGCGCGCTATCGCGTGGTGCTCGACGCCAGTCAGTAACCATTCGGCGCGGCGGCGATTGCCGTGCGCGCCGCCCTCCTGCCAAAACACCCGCAAACGCTTACAATCGCCGGTCTTACCGCCCAATAGACAGGCTCGCTCAGAAATGCCGCTCGACCCTATTACAATGCTGACCATCTCGATCGCGCTTGCAGCCGCCGCGGCGCTGTACCTGGCGATCGAGTGGCGCAGTATTCGCGAGCCTTCCCTGCTGTTCTGGAGCGCCGGTTTCGCCACGATCACCGTCGGTTCCACCCTCGCCTTGCTACGCAGCAGCGGCTTTTTGCTGATCGGCATCTGGTTCGCCAACGGTCTGCTGGTGACCGCACACTTTCTGTTCCTGCTCGGTGTCGCACGCTTCACGCAGACGCGTCTTTCGAGTGCCTGGTACCTGATTTTCGTCACCTGGCTGGTGATGCTACTGCTGCCGGACGGGCCGCTGTGGTCGAAAGTCATGCTCGCGGCCAACTCGCTGCTGGTGGCACTGGCAACGCTCAAAGGCAGTTTTCTGCTGCGCCCGCACGGTAAATCCCTGAGCGTCGGCGCCGTGCAACTGCGCTACGTGTTGCTGGTGCACGGCGCTTTTTATATCGCCAAGGCGCTGACCGTGGTCATCCCCGGCTCGCTGATTGATCTGGCGGCGTTTCGTGGTGAGATCATCCAGATTTCACTGGTCGAAGGCGCGATGGCGATCATGTTGATTGCGCTGTCGATGACCGGCACCGAGCGCTACCGTCGCGAAAAAGAGATCGCCCGCCTCGCCGAACGCGATCCGCTGACCGCCCTCTACAACCGCCGCGCGCTCGAAAAACGAGCGCCGCGCTTGCTCGCCGATGTCTCGGCTGAACGTCCCGGCGCCCTGCTGCTGATCGATATCGACAACTTCAAACTGGTCAACGATCAGTACGGCCATATCGCTGGCGACCGCTTGCTGATCGCCTTGAGCGAGATGATTCGTTCGCTGCTGCCGCGTAATGCGCTGACAGCTCGATTGGGTGGCGACGAGTTCGTCATCCTGCTCAACGGCGCCACAAGCGAACGTATCGTCGAACTCGGCAACGTGCTGCGCGAGCAGTTTCTCGGCACCACTGCGCAGACATTCCCCACCACCGAACCCGTCACCTTGAGCCTCGGCGCCACTCTGTTCGAGGCGCCGCCGGCCAGTCTGGCGGCGCTGATCGAACAAGGCGACGCCGCGCTTTATGAATCCAAACGCGGTGGCCGCAACCGCATTCGCCTCACCGGGCTCCCACTTTCAGGATGAAAACACCATGACCAGCCTCGACACTGCTTTGCAAGACAGCGCCGCGCCAGAAGGCGTTTGCTATGGCTGCGGCGGCAGCAACCCGCACGGTCTGCACATCAAAAGCTACTGGCATGAAGACGGCGTGCACGTCCTCGCCGACCACGTGCCGGACGCCAAATACTGCGGCTGGCCGGATCTGGTCTACGGCGGCTTGATCGCGATGCTGGTCGACTGCCACTCCAACTGGACGGCGATGGCCTACCACTACCGCGCCGAGAGTCGCGAGCCGGGCAGCCTGCCGCGTATCGATTGCGTCACGGGCAATCTGGGCATCAAATTCATCAAGCCGACGCCGATGGGTGTGCCGCTGACCTTGCGCGCCAGAGTTGAAGGAGAAGTCGGGCGCAAGTCGCGGGTGATCTGCGAAGTGTTTGCCGGTGATGTGCTGACAGCGGTGGGTGATTCGGTGTTTGTGCGCGTTGATACGGGATCATTGGCGGATGCAGCGCACGGACGTTAAGGTAATTTGAACTCAAAACTTTCATCAAGGATTGTGAATGTCGCTTATCTCGCAACGTGTCGAAATGGCCCGCAATGGCAGCAACGACAAAGTCATCTGCCGTATGGCTTCGGGCTGGGCAGTCATGGGGGATGTGCAGTTTCTGCCGGGCTATTGCCTGCTGCTGCCCGACCCGGTTGTGCCGAGTTTGAATGATCTGGACGCGGAGGCCCGGGCGGTTTACCTGCTCGACATGGCGAGCCTTGGTGATGTGGTATTGGCGGTGACCGGCGCGCTGCGGATGAACTATGAAATTCTGGGTAATTCAGAACCCGAGTTGCATTGCCATTTGTTTCCCCGTTACGCCACGGAACCGGACGACAAACGCAAAATGCCTGCATGGTTTTATGACTGGAAGACGGCGGAGCCTTATGCGGAGGAAGTGCATGGGGAACTGCGGATGAGGATTGCGCAGATGCTGGAGCCCCTCACCCTAGCCCTCTCCCAGAGGTAGAGGGGACTGATTGGGGGATGCTGGTGAGGTACGCCGACCTGAAAGTGATTTGCCGAATCCAGAATCGACTAGGTCTTCTGAAAGCGCTTCACCGAATCCATAATCGACCCGGTCGTTCAGGTCGATGTATGACGCAAGACACCTCGGTCGGCCCCCTCTCCCTCCGGGAGAGGGCTGGGCGGGCGGCGTTCCGATGAGGGTAACGCTTAACGAGCCTGAAAATCAGCCCGAGCCGAATGCAATTTCTTATAGCTCTCAATCAAGCGCAAATGCCGATCCAGCCCTTCCAGCTTCATGCTGGTCGGCGTCAAACCGTAAAACCGCACGCTGCCATTCACCGAGCCAATCGCCGCATCCATCCGCTCGTCACCGAACATCCGGCGGAAGTTGGCTTCGTAGTCTTCCAGCAGTAAATCCTCATCCAGTTCCATCTCCAACACCACGTTCACCGCTTGATAGAACAAGCCGCGTTCAACCGTGTTGTCGTTGTATTGCAGGAACGCTTCAACCAGATCCTTCGCCTGTTCAAATTTCTGCAACGCCAGATAAATCAGCAAACGCAGCTCCAGAATAGTCAACTTGCCCCACGGCGTGTTGTCGTCGAATTCGATGCCGATCAGCGTGGTGATTTCGGTGTAATCGTCTTGCTCGCTGTTTTCCAGGCCTTGGGCGAGGTTGCGCAGGCCGACTTTGCTCAAGCTGTGCAGGTTGAGGATGTCAGCGCGGAATTGCAGGGCTTTGTTGGTGTTGTCCCAGATCAGGTCTTCGATCGGGTAGATCTCCGAGTAATCCGGCACGAGGATGCGGCACGCCTTGGCGCCGATGTGCTCGTAGACCGCCATGTAGACTTCTTTGCCCATGTCTTCGAGGATGCCGAACAGCGTCGCGGCTTCTTCGGCATTGGAATTTTCGCCTTGTCCGGAGAAGTCCCACTCGACGAATTCGAAGTCCGGCTTGGCACTGAAGAAGCGCCACGACACCACACCGCTGGAGTCGATGAAGTGCTCGACAAAGTTGTTCGGCTCGGTCACCGCTTGCCCGGAGAACGTCGGCTGCGGCAAGTCGTTCAAGCCTTCAAAACTGCGGCCCTGCAGCAATTCAGTCAGGCTGCGTTCCAGCGCTACTTCGAGGCTCGGGTGCGCGCCGAACGAGGCGAACACGCCGCCGGTGCGCGGGTTCATCAGGGTCACGCACATCACCGGGAATTCACCGCCCAGCGACGCGTCCTTGACCAGCACTGGGAAGCCCTGCTCTTCCAGGCCTTTGATGCCGGCGAGGATGCTCGGGTATTTCTCCAGCACTTCCTGTGGCACATCCGGCAAAGCCATTTCGCCTTCGAGGATTTCGCGTTTCACCGCGCGCTCGAAGATTTCCGACAGGCACTGCACCTGCGCTTCGGCGAGCGTGTTGCCCGCGCTCATGCCGTTGCTGAGGTAGAGGTTTTCGATCAGGTTCGACGGGAAGTACACCACTTCGTCATCCGACTGGCGCACAAACGGCAGCGAGCAGATGCCGCGCTGGGTGTTGCCGGAGTTGGTGTCGTACAGGTGCGAACCGCGCAGCTCGCCGTCGCGGTTGTAAATGCCGAGGGTGTACTCGTCGAGGATTTCCGTCGGTAGTTCGTCTTTCGCGCCGGGCTTGAACCATTGCTCGTCCGGGAAGTGCACGAACTCAGCGTTGGCGATTTCTTCGCCCCAGAACTGGTCGTTGTAGAAGAAGTTACAGTTCAGCCGCTCGATGAACTCGCCCAGCGCCGACGCCAGCGCGCCTTCTTTGGTCGCGCCTTTGCCGTTGGTGAAGCACATCGGCGAATGCGCGTCGCGGATGTGCAGCGACCAGACGTTTGGCACGATGTTGCGCCACGAAGCGATTTCGATCTTCATGCCGAGGTCGGCGAGAATGCCGGACATGTTGGCGATGGTCTGCTCCAGTGGCAGATCCTTGCCAGCGATGTAGGTGCCCGCCTCAGACGTGGAAACCGGCATCAACAAGGCTTGCGCATCGGCGTCGAGGTTGTCGACTTCTTCGATGATGAACTCAGGGCCGGTCTGCACGACCTTCTTCACCGTGCAGCGATCAATCGAACGGAGGATGCCCAAGCGATCCTTGTCGGAGATGTCCGCTGGCAGTTCGACCTGGATCTTGAAAATCTGGTTGTAGCGGTTTTCCGGGTCGACGATGTTGTTCTGCGACAGGCGAATATTTTCCGTGGGGATGTTGCGGGTGTCGCAGTACAACTTCACAAAGTAAGCCGCACACAACGCCGACGAAGCCAGAAAGTAGTCGAACGGCCCCGGTGCCGAGCCATCGCCTTTGTAGCGAATCGGCTGATCGGCGATCACCGTGAAGTCGTCGAACTTGGCTTCAAGTCGAAGGTTGTCGAGAAAATTGACCTTGATTTCCATGCGGGATTACCAGAATACGGCTAAACGAATGGCCGCCATTATCCGGTTTTTGCGCGGGATGTCTTGCGGTTTCGGGAACGGCCGATGACGGGGGCCGCCGTTATTTCGCCAACAACTCGCGCACCCGCCCACCCAGCGCATCGACGGCAAACGGCTTGGTCAGCACGTGCATGCCATCCTCAAGCTGACCGCCGCCAAACACTGCGCTCTCGGCATAACCGGTGATAAACAGGGTCTTCATCTGCGGGCGCAATTGCAGCCCCGCTTCGGCCAGTTGCCGGCCGTTCATGCCGCCCGGCAGGCCGACGTCGGTGACCAGCAAATCGATGTGCACATCGGAGCGCAACAGCTTCAGCCCGGCGACGCTGTCGGCGGCTTCGATCACCGTGTAACCGAGTTCGCCCAGCACGTCCGCCAACAGCATGCGCACGGTCGGCTCGTCGTCGACCAGCAACACGGTCTCGCCCAGTTGTGAGGCCGCGACGGACTCATCGGCAGCGTCATGTTCGTCCTGGCTGGCCTCGACATGATGCCGCGGCAGGTAAATCGACACCTGCGTGCCCTCACCCACCGTCGATTGAATCTGCACTTGCCCGCCGGATTGCTGAGCAAACCCGTAGATCATCGACAGCCCGAGGCCTGTGCCCTGACCGATCGGTTTGGTGGTGAAAAACGGTTCGAACACATGCGCCATAACGTCCGGCGACATGCCGGTACCGGTGTCACGAACGCTGACACACAGGTAATCGCCTTCGGGCAGATCGATGCCACGCGCGGCCTCGCGACTCATCCACTGATTGGTGGTTTCCAGGGTGATGCGGCCGCCATCGGGCATGGCATCGCGAGCGTTCAGGCAGAGGTTGAGCAGCGCGTTTTCCAACTGACTCTTGTCGACAAACGCCGGCCACAGCTCCGGGCTGCCGAGCGTCTCGACGACAATGCCCGGCCCGGCGGTACGCTGGATCAGCTCGGCCATTCCGTACATCAGCGTGTTGACGTTGGTGGCGTGCGGTTCGAGGGTTTGCCGGCGCGAGAACGCCAGCAGGCGATGGGTCAGCGATGCCGCACGTTTTGCCGCGCTTTGGGCGGCGACCATGTACCTGTCGACTTCGCTCAGGCGCCCTTGGCCGATGCGCCGGTTCATCAGCTCAAGCGCACCGGAAATACTGGTCAGCAGGTTGTTGAAATCGTGGGCGAGGCCCCCAGTCAGTTGCCCCACCGCTTCCATTTTCTGCGATTGGCGCAGTTTCTCTTCGGCCTGCATCAATTCGGCGGTGCGCTCAGCGACACGCTGTTCGAGGGTCTCGTTGAGTTCGCGCAACCGCGCGGCGGTCTGCCGTTGCTGCTCTTCGACTTCACGCAACGCCTCTTCGGCGATGGTGCGTTCGAGCAAATCAGCGGCCTGGCGCGCGAGAATGTCCAGCAGGCGCAAATCGCGCTCGGAGGGATGGTGCGGTTTGTTCCAGTGCGTCGAGATCATGCCGAGCAGATGGCCATCGCGCGACATCAACGGCGTGGTCTGCGCCGAGCGAATGCCCGTGCGGCGAAACGCAAGCAGGTCTTCGGTACCGGCAATGTCGGCCCATTGTTCGAAATCGGGAATGATCGCGCGCTGGCCGAGTTTCAGCGCCAAGGTGCAACTGCTATAGGCCGCCGGGCTGACGTAATGCCAAAAACCGACCGCCTCGGCCGGCAGGCCATGGGCGTACAACAATTGCAGCTCGCCACCATGGCCGGCGCCGTGTTCCGGCGTACAGAGCAATTGCATCGTGCCGAACTGCGAACCGGTGATGAACACCGCCGCATCGACGATTTTGCCGTAGAGCGCTTCGCGATCCTGCTCGCCGATCAGGCTGACGCTGATGCTGTGCAGCAGTTCGATGTCCGAGAGCGCGGTTTGCGCCGCCGAAACATTGCCAGGAGCCAGGTCTGGAGGAAAAGCGGCGTAAAGGCCAGTCATGAAAGGCTCCCGAGAGCTGCAGATAATCGGGCGGCAGATTACCAGCTAACGTCGGATTAAGGGATACGGCGTGCTGGCGCGCCGCCATCATCCGACGAGCAGCGCCTCATGCACCTCAATCGACGGGATCGCCACCTCGGCGCGGCGACTGTCGAGCCAGCCTCGGGTTTTGCCGACATCGAAGATTTGCCCCTGCTCAATCAGGGTCAGCAAGAGTTCATCGGCCACGCGATAACGCCCGCAGTCAGGGCAATCGCGTTCTTCCCATGGGCCTTGGCAATGAATGCGCTCAGCGCCCCCCGCACAAATCAGACAACTCATGACAGACACCTTTTTATAGTTTTCAACCGACCCGTCGTATGGCCGGTTTTGTGGTTGTCTGGTCGACTCGATGGAGGGGATGAAAGTTCTCGGGACTGACGTTTTCAGAACAGACAGGTCGTATCTGCCAGTATCTGGCCAGCCAATACGCTCTCAAGAAGACTTGATCGGCCGCACTTTGCCGCTGAAGACTTTGAAGCCAAAGGTGTTGTAAACCAGGGTCACCGGGATCAGCACGGCGAAACCAATCAACATGAACAGTTGGCTTTTCGGGCTGGCCGTGGCGGCTTTCAAGGTCAGATCCGGCGGTACGATCAGCGGAAACAACGCAACCAGCATCAGCGCGAATGCCAGCACAAACACGCCCAGCGCGGCAAACAGCGGAACGCCATCGAAGCGGCTGCGAAACCCCGACCAGAACACTGCTGAAAGAATGGTGAGCACCATCAGCGTCGGCGCCCAGACGCGAATATCGGTCAGACGTTGCATGTATTGGGCCTGCAACGTTGCCGTCCATATCACCAGCACAATCAACAGCATCACAGTGATCAGCGCCAACACCCGCGCCTGGCGTGCGCAGCGCAGCTGCAAGTCGTCGACGGTTCGCCAATACAGCCAGCAAGCGCCGAGCCACGTGTAGCCGAGTACCAAGACCACGCCGCAGAACAGCGGAAACGCCCCCAACCATTCCACACCGCTGCCGGTGTATTGGCTGCCCTGATGCGGCACGCCTTGCACCAGCGTTCCCAACACCACGCCCTGAATCGCGCCCGCCAGCAAAGAACCGCACAACAGCGCGCCATCGACCCAACGCTTGATCGCTTCGTTGGGCGAGTGGTCGCGAAATTCCAGCGCCACCGCGCGCAGAATCAGCGCGAGGAACATCAGGATAAAAGGCAGATAAAGCGCCGGCAGCAAAATCGCGTAGGCCAGCGGAAACAGCGCGAGCAGCCCGCCGCCGCCCAGCACCAGCCAGGTTTCATTGGCATCCCAGATCGGCAGAATGGTTACCGCCATGGCGCGGCGGTGCTGGCTGTTTTCGGTCAAGCCGAGCAGCACACCGACGCCCAGATCCGTGCCGTCGAGCAGCACGTAATTCATCACCGAGAAGGCCAGAGCGCCCGCGCACAGCAGCGTGATCCAGTCGGTGTCCATCAGGAATGCCCCGTTTCATCGGCCAGTGTCGGCTGCGGCCCGGACTCGTCCTGCTTTGGCGGCTCGCGCAATAAACGCAGCAACACCCACAGGCCGATGCCAAAAATCAGCAGATAAAACAGCAGAATCAGCCAGGTCGAGGCCAACACTTGCTCGCGGGACACCGATGACAGGCTGTCGGCCGTACGCATCAGGCCGTAGACGGTAAACGGCTGCCGGCCCACCTCGGTGACAACCCAGCCGCTGAGCATCGCGACAAAACCCGCCGGCGCCATGCACACGCTGGCCCATAACCAGCCGCGCGATGTGTACAGGCGCTGACGACGACGGAAAAACAGGCTGACCACGCCCTGCCCCAGCATCAAAACACCCAGTCCGACCATCAGCCGAAACGCAAAAAACACCGGCGCCACGGGCGGAATGTCCTGCGCGGGAAATTCATCGAGGGCGGCGATGGTGCCGCTGAGATCGTGGGTCAGGTACAACGAAGCCACTCGCGGAATCGCCACTTCCCAGTGATTGTGCCGCTGCGCCATGTCGGGCCACGCGACCAGCCGCAACGGTTCGCCCGCGCCCTCGGCTGGACGCGTCCACGAACCTTCAATGGCGGCGACTTTCTGCGGCTGCACTTTCAAACTGTGCCGGCCATGCAGATCGCCGACCACGATCTGCACCGGCATCAGCACGACGAGCAGCCACAGCGCCATGGAAAACCCCAGCCGCGCCCGTGGATTGTCCGCGCGTTTGAGCAACTGCCAGGCACTGATGCCGGCCACCAGCGTCGCGGTGCCGAGCAACGCTGCCAGCGTCATATGCACCAGCCGATAGGGAAACGATGGATTGAAAATGATCGCCCACCAGTCTTCGGCGATAAAACGGCCGTCGGCGGCAATCGAATACCCCGCCGGCGTGTGCATCCAGGAATTCGCCGAGAGAATCCAGAACGCGCTGATCAGCGAGCCCACCGCCACCGCGCAGGTGGCGAAAAAATGCAGGCGCGGGCCGACCTTCTTCATGCCGAACAGCATGATGCCGAGGAAACCCGCTTCGAGAAAAAACGCCGCCAACACTTCGTAAAACATCAGCGGGCCGAGAATATCGCCCGCCTGAACCGCCAGCCGCGACCAGTTGAGGCCGAACTGATATTCCAGAATCAGCCCAGAAGCCGTGCCCACCGCGACATTCAGGGCAAATACTTTCAGCCAATAGCGGTAAACATCGAGATAAATCTGCCGTCCGCTCTTTAGCCAAAGCGCCTCGAGCACCAGCAGAAAATTGGCCAGGCCGATGGTGAACGCGGCCAGCACGATGTGAAAACTGATGGTGATCGCAAACTGGCTGCGCGCCGCCATCAGCGCTGAGTCGAGCGAGTCCATGGCATCACTCAACCGTTGCCGATTTTATCTGCGCGCTTGATCGGGATGCGTGAACACGCTGCCCGCATCGCGCACCAACTGACGCCATTCGGCGCTGGTGATCAGCCCTTGCTCCTCCATGTCATCGGCGGCTTTGAGCAACTCGTCATATTGTTCTTCCGGATCCAGGCGCTTTTGCGATTGCGTCGCCAGTTTGCGCCATGCCGCCAGTGATTCTTTCTTCCGCTGATCGAACATAGGGGATTTCTCATCGAGGGCTTGATCGATAGAGATAAGTCCTTCCTGCGTCGTTCAGCGCGGGCGACGGATGGAGAATGTTTATGCCGGTTGCGGATTCTCCTGAAAGAATCGCTTGGGCAACACTGCCGGGCACAGATGGATGATCGACATGCGCACCACGTGATTGAGCATCACGAACGCCGGGTCGAGTTTGAGCAGCAACGCCGCTGCCGTCATCACCTCGACGCCGCCCGGTACCCACGACATGAACAATGCCAAAAACGGCTTGCCGGTGAACTGGCTGAACGCGAAGGCAATCGCCAGCGTCGAGCAGAACGTCAGCGCCGTGACCACCAGCCCGGCGCGGATGTAGCGGACGAAATCCTTGAGGGTGATGTCTTTGAGACGGATACCGATCAGGCCGCCGAGCAGGATCAGCGCGACAATCGCCAGTGGCTCGGGCACCTGCAAATCGGCGTGAAACCCGACGTTGGCCGCCGCGGTGCAGAGCAAACCGGTGAGCATGTACGGCGCGGGGACATCGAAGCGTTCCAGCAGATACCCGGCGATTACTGCCGCCAGCGCGGGCGGGATCACTCGCAGGTAATCGTCCAACGCGCCCAGAGTCGGTGCCGTGTTGTCTGCATGACCGCCCGCGATGAGCGTCACCACCAGCAACAACGCGAGCAACCGCACGATGTGTACAAAGGCTATGCGCCCCGAGGCCGGGCCTTGATCGCTGGTGACGGTCATCACCGCCGCCATTGCGCCGGGTATCGAACCGAGCAGGCTTTCCACATGGCCCCAGCGTTCCATGCGCCGCAACCAGTTGTAGCCGACGACGATTTGCGCGGTCATGCAGATCAGCAGCCCTACCAAGATGCTGAAATCGCTCAGCTCGCCGAGCATTGAAGCGGTGACGATCGAGCCTACGCTGACGCCGAGCAACAACTGCACGGCGGCCACGAACGGGTAAGGCATACGCATGCGCACGCCGATTTTGCTTAACGCGGTGACCAGGCAGATCGCGCCGATCAGCTCGCCCAGCGGCAGGCCGGTGAGGTAACCAAGCCATGCGCCGAGCGCGGCCACGGGGATCGGGATGAGGCTTTCGAGCAGAGTCTTCATTGAATATCCATGTAGTTCTGAAGGCGATGTTGAGAAGCCGCAGGATTTTTCAGAAATATTTTTAAACATTTTTATAAGATGAACGCTGCACGGATCCAATACCGATTTCCGACCGATTGATACCCAAGGATGAACATGCTCGATCTGCGCCGCCTGCGTTACTTCCTGATCGTCAGCGACGAATTACACTTCGGCCGCGCCGCCGCACGTCTGCACATCGCCCAGCCACCCCTGACCCGGCAGATTTCGGCACTGGAAAAAGAGCTGGGGTTTCAGCTGTTTGATCGCAGTAGCCGCAATGTCACGCTCACTGCAGAGGGGCGGCATTTTTTACCGCATGCGCGAGCGCTGCTGGAGCAGGTGGAAATGACGGAAGGCATTACGCGCAAGCTGGCGACGGGCTCTGCCGGACATTTGGCGGTGGGGTATGCGAGCTCGATTGCGTTGTCGGATGTGTTTAGCGAGACGCTTAAGCGGTTTTGTTCTTTGTATCCGGATGTGCAGGTGACGGTGGATGAAGGGGCTTCGAATCATCAGTGTGCGCAGTTGATTGAGGGACGGCTGGATATTGGCTTGAGTCGTTTGTTGCCGGTTGGCGAGGATGCGCGGGTTCAGGTGATCTGCTTGGGCAATGAGCCGTTGGTGGCGGCGGTTGCCAGTGATAGCGCGCTGGCCATGCAGGATCGGGTGACGTTGGCTGAGCTGAGCGCTTATCCGTTGATTGCGTTCCCGCAGGATTATGGTTCGGGGTTGAATGACATCGTTGAGGCGCTTTTTCGCCTGCATGGGCTGACGCCGATCGCTGGCCCGACGGGCAAACAGATTACCTCGATTATTGCGTTGGTCGCGGCTGGTCGAGGGGTTGCGGTGGTGCCGGAATGTGCGCAGGCGTTGGTCAAGCGTGGCGTGGTTTATCGGCCGCTAGCCGAGCCAGGTGCCGTAGCGCCGCTGTTGCTGCTGACACGCAAGCATGAACGCAGTGCGCGGGTGCAGGCGTTTGTCGAAGTGATCAAACAGACAACACCAAATTGTAGGAGCTGAGCTTGCTCGCGAAAGCGGAATGTCTATGCCGAAGATGTTGCCTGGCCCACCGCCTTCGCGAGCAAGCTCAGCTCCCACAAGGATTTGAGGAGTGTTCGCAAATTTGTGGACGGCCTAAAAACCCTGTAGGAGCGAGCCTGCTCGCGAAAGCGGAGTGTCTGTGCCGAAGATGTTGCCTGACCCACCGCCTTCGCGAGCAAGCTCAGCTCCTACAAAGATTTGTGGGGTGATCGGGGATTTGTGTACGGCCAAGAACCCTGTAGGAGTGAGCCTGCTCACGAAAGCGGTGTGTCTGTGCCGAAGATGTTGCCTGACCCAAAGCAATCGCCAGCAGGCTAGCTCCCACAGGGATTTGTGGGGTGTTCGGGATCTTCGGTACGACCGAGCCCCATGTAGGAGCTGAGCTTGCTCGCGAAAGCGGTGAATCTGTACCGGAGATGGTGACTGACCCACCGCTTTCGCGAGCAAGCTCAGCTCCTACAAAGATTTGTGGGGTGATCGGGGATTTGTGTACGGCCAAGAACCCTGTAGGAGTGAGCCTGCTCGCGAAAGCGGGGTGTCTGTGCCGGTGATGGTGATTGACCCAAAGCAATCGCCAGCAGGCTAGCTCCCACAGGGTTTTGTGGGGTGTTCGGGATCTTCGGTACGACCGAGCCCCATGTAGGAGCTGAGCTTGCTCGCGAAAGCGGTGGATCTGTACCGGAGATGGTGACTGACCCACCGCTTTCGCGAGCAAGCTCAGCTCCTACAATGATTTGTGGGCTGTTCGGGGATTTGCATACGACCGAGACCCCTGTGGGAGCCGGGCTTGCCCGCGAAGGCGGCGGTGGGTTCAACATCGCACCCGGCTGCGTATCAGAACTTTTCCGCCACACGCCGATACGGATAATTCGGATCCTTGTACTTGCCCGCCTTCTGCCGCTTCGGCAGTTCGACCTTCTCGCGCTTCACATCCTCATAAGGAATGCGACTCAGCACATCAGTGATGATATTCAGCCGAGCCCGACGCTTGTCATTCGAATCCGCCACCAGCCAAGGCGCATGCTCGGTATCGGAATGTTTGAACATCTCATCCCGCGCCCGCGAATAATCGTACCAGCGGCTGTAGGATTTCAGATCCATCGGCGTCAGTTTCCAGATCTTGCGACCGTCATTGATCCGCGCTTCCAGCCGCCGCGTCTGCTCTTCCGGGCTCACTTCCAGCCAATACTTCAGCAAAATCACCCCGGACTGCACGATCGCATGCTCAACCCACGGGATCGACTTGAGAAACTTGTCCGCCTGCTCATCCGTGCAAAAGCCCATCACCCGCTCGACACCGGCGCGGTTGTACCAACTGCGGTCGAAGATCACCACTTCCCCCGCCGCCGGCAGATAAGGCAAATAACGCTGCACATGCATCTGGCTCTTCTCGCGATCCGTCGGCGCCGGCAGCGCCACCACGCGGAAAACCCGCGGGCTCACACGCTCAGTCAGCGCCTTGATCGTTCCGCCCTTCCCCGCGCCATCACGCCCTTCAAAAACAATACAAACCTTTACGCCCTCGGCGATCACCCATTCCTGCAACTTGACCAGCTCAACGTGCAGTTTGCGCAGTTGCTCAAGGTAATCCTTGTTTTTCAGCTTCGGACTTTCAGGCGCCTTGGCGTCCTTCTTTTTGTCTTTTGCCATGACCCGGCCCTCTCGAATGAATGCAGAAACAGAATGTTTATTGACGACACACACCAGACACGTGAGGTTAGTTCATGACCTGCTGTTTGCCATCGCCGGGTAAAAAGCAAAATTGCCATGTGTTTCCTTCGTTCTTTCCTGCGTCGCACTGTTCATTCATTGCCCGCCCTTGCCTGTCTGGAGTTTTTCGATGCCGTCGCCAAAATCCCTGCCCACTGCCCTGCTGGGCCTGGCCCTTGCCTGTCCGGCGATGGCCGAGACTCAAGGTCTGGAACTGGGGCAAGTGCTGATTTCGGCCGATGAGCAGCGCGGTTCGGATGCGTCGGTTGAAGAAGCCAAAGAGCGCCTCGAGCAAGTGCCCGGCGGCACCAACGTGGTCGATATGCGCCAACCGTTGCAGGGCCGCGTCTCGAGTAATCAGGATGTGCTGGCCTATCAACCGGGCGTTTACGCGCAGTCGGCAGGCAACGAAGGCGTGAAGATTTCCGTGCGTGGTTCGGGCATCAATCGCGCGCCGGGCGCCCACGCCTCGGGCCTTTACACCATGCTCGACGGCCTGCCGCTGACCGGCCCCGGCGGCACGCCTTACGAATTGCTCGAACCGCTGTGGGTCGATCACGTTGAAGTGCTGCGCGGCGCCAACGGTTTCGACCGTGGCTCACTGGCCCTCGGCGGCGCCATCGATTACGTCAGCCACACCGGCTACAACGCGCCGAAACTGCAAGTGCGCTACGCCACTGGCAGCCACGGCTATCAGCAGCGTCAGGTCAGTTCCGGGCAAGTGCTCGGCGACTTCGACTACTACGTGTCGCTGACCGATTCCAACGCCGACGGCTATCAGGATCACACCGCCAGCGAAAGCAAAGGCGTGATCGCCAACTTCGGTTATCGCTTCAACCCGAACCTGGAAACGCGCTTCTACATCCGTTACCGCGAAACCGACAACGACCTCGCCGGCCGCGTAACCAAGCACTCCATCGAACACGATCCGCGCGCGGCCAATCCGTCTTACGTGGCGCGCGACGACAGCCGCAAGCAACCGGGCAGCACCTTCATCGGCAACAAAACCACCTTCTACATCGACGACGACTCAAGCATCCAGACCGGCCTCGTCTACCACGACTACCCGATGGATCTGCGTGAAGGCCCGAACCGTTTGAAAGTCGCCTACACCGACGTCAGCGGCACCTTCGACTACAAACGTCGCGACACGATCTTCGGCATGGAAAGCCGCAGCAACGTCGGCCTGCGCGTGACCAAACACCTGCCCAATGACGGCGCCAGTGAATTCGTGCGCATTCCCACCGGCAACACCACCGGGTATGCGCCGGGCACAAAAATGCGCGATTTCACTTATCAGGGTTCGGACACCGTGCTGCACTTCGGCAACGACCTGGAAATCGCCAACGACCTGTGGCTGACCACCGGCCTCGCCGCCATCTACACCCGCCGCGAAAGCGACGTGACCTATCCGCAAAGCGGTGGCAAAACCAGCATGAACGACTGGGACTACGCGCCGCGCCTCGGCCTGCGCTACCAGATCAACCCGGATCTGCAAGTGTTCGGCAACCTCAGCCGCTCCGTCGAAGCGCCGCACCCATGGTCGCTGATCTACAGCTCCAACGTGCGCTTCCCTGCCGGCAATGGCGCCTCGACGGGTACGCAAAAAGACCCGATCAAGCTGCAGAACCAGACCGCGACCACGCTGGAGCTCGGCGGGCGTGGCGACAGCGCCATCGGCGAATGGAGCCTGGCGTGGTACTACGCGCAGGTGCGACATGAACTGCTTTCAGTGCTGCCGGATGCGAACGCCGTCACGCCGTATGAGTTGAACGCCAGCCCGACCGTGCACCAGGGCGTTGAAGCGAGCCTCAACAGCAAACTCTGGTCGGCTGCCGATGGTCGCCAGTTGAGCCTGCGTCAGGCATACACCTTCAGCGATTTCCACTATCGCGACGACGACCGCTTCGGCGACAACCGCTTGCCGGGCCTGCCGATGCATTACTACCAAGGCGAATTGCGTTACGACTGGCCGCAGGGGTTCTTTGCGGCGGTGAACACGCAACTGGTGTCGAAAGTTGCCGTGGATTACGCGGACAGCTACTACGCCGATCCGTACGCACTGTTCGGCGCAACGCTCGGCTACAACGCGCCGAAAGGAGACTGGCAGGGTTGGGTCGACATGCGCAATCTGACCAACAAACACTACGCCGCGACGGTCACGCCGGGGTATGACGACAAAGGTCAGGATGCCGCGCGGTCGACGCCGGGCGAAGGCATGGGGGTTTACGTCGGGGTTTCGTGGAGCCTGCTGTAAAGCCGAGCGTCAAGCCAGCGCACATTGCCTGACCAGATCGCGCATCCATTGCAGACCTTCGTCGGCATCGAATCGCGTGTGCCAGCAGACGATCAGCTCCGGCTCGGGAAACTCGATGGGCGGCGCGTGGCAGCTGAGTTTGTAAGCCTTGGCAAACGCCTGTGCGATGGGGCTCGGCAGATTGCAGATGTAGCCGGTTTGCGAAGCGATCACCGGCATCGCCATGAAATTCTGCACCACCGCACCAATCGGTCGGCGCAACGACTGCGCCGCCAAGGTGCGGTCGATGATGTTGCCGCCGCGCTCGTGCATGCTGATCACCACGTGCGGGCGCTCCAGATACAACGCCATCGGGAAACGCCCGGCCTTCAGGCCTTCGCGCTGCCAGATCAGGGTCTGCAACTGCACGGTGGCGAGTTTCTCACTGCGCACGCCGGCGCCGAGCACGGCGGGTGTGTTGATCATCAGATCAATCGCCCCGCTCTCCAGCATCAACGACAGCGCCAACGGATCCGGCAACGGCACGACTTCGATGACGACCCCGGCGGCCGTGGTACTGATGTGCTGGAGCAATTTCGGCAAGATCATGAACTCGACAAAATCCCCCGCCGCAATCCGAAAGGTTCGTTGCGTGGTGCCCGGTGAGAACGTGCTACCGCCCTGCAACACTTGATCGATCTTCTCCAGCGCCTCACGCACCGGGCCGATGATTTCGGTGGCCCGCGAGGTTGGCAGCAGGCCAGTGCGCCCCAGCACAAACAACTCGTCGCCCATGCGCTCACGCAACCGGCGCAAGGCATGGCTGACGGCGGACTGACTCAAGGCCAGACGCTCGCTGGCGCGGGTCACGCTTTGGGTTTCCCAGAGCGTGAGAAACACCACCAGCAGGTTCAGGTCGAGTGTGCGGATATTAATATTGTGCATACCGGCAATGTTACCTATTCATTTTACTCAGCGTAAAGCCTTTGATGAAGTGCACCCATCGTTCACCTGACGGGAGCCTCACAATGAATAATAAAGTCCCCCTGAGCATGGGCTGGTTCTGTCCAACCCTCGGCGACACCAGCGCTTTTGGTGACCCAAGCCAAGACATTCCACGCTCGCTGGAACACTTCGAGCGCGTGGCCATCGCGGCCGAAAACGCCGGTTTCGACTACATGCTGATTCCGGTCAGCGCTATTTGCTGGGATGCCTGGATGGTCGCCGCGTTTCTCGCCTCGCGCACCAAACACCTGAAAATGCTCGCCGCGCTCAAGCCTGGCTACATCCACCCGGTGGCTCAGGCAAAAATGATCGCGACCTTCGATCAGATGTCCCAGGGCCGCATTTACCTCAACCTGATTGCCGGCGTCAGCGACAAAGACGCTGTCGCCGAAGGCCAGTTTGCGGAAAAAGAACAGCGCTACGATCAGCTCCTTGAAGAAGTCGAGTTGATGAAGCGCCTGTGGACTGAACAGGACGTCGAGCACAACGGCAAATACTTCCAGGTAAACGGGCCGAAAATCATACCGTCGACGTTCCAGCAACCGCACCCGCCCTTCTTCCTTGGCGGCGGCTCGGAGCAGGCGGCGGAGATTTCAGCCAAGCACTCGTCAGTGCACCTGTTCTGGGGCGATTACCCAGAGCGCATCGCCGGGCAGATCATCGAAATGCGCGCCCGCGCGGCCAAATACGGTCGTGAAGATGAACTGCAATTCGCCATGCGCTTGCAGATCATCTGCCGCGAAAACGAAGACGACGCTTGGGCCGCCGCAGACGCGCTGATTGCCGGTGCAGAAAACTCGGCACTGGCCGCCGCCGTGCAAATGGCGGCAAAAAGCAACTCGGTCGCCAGCCAGCGAGCGGCTGAATTGTCGAAAACCGTCGGGCGCAAAATGACCCCGCACCTGTGGACTGGCATCACCGAAGTCCGCCCGGGCGCTGGCGTTGCAGTGGTCGGCAATCCCCAGCAAGTCGCCGCGCAACTGATGGAATTTGTCGAGGCCGGCTGCACCGGCTTCTGCCTCTCGGGTTATCCGCATCATGAAGAGGCTGAGCGCTTCGGCCGCCTGGTCATGCCATTGCTGTGCCCGTGAATCACTGAAGCTCTGCCTTTGAAGCATGCGTGTTTGTCAGAACAACAATAAATTCGCCCCGATACGTTGGCGGCGATGGAGTACCCAGCATGAACAATACGAATTTTGACCCAAGACAGTTCCGCCAGGCCCTCGGCGCCTTCACCACCGGCGTCACCATCGTCACCACGCGCGGCGCCGACGGCCAGGACTACGGCTTGACCGCGAACAGTTTCAATTCGGTATCGATTGACCCGCCGATGGTGCTCTGGAGCCTGAACAAGGACTCGACCTCCGCCCACGCGTTCACCGCGTCCGAATACTTCGCCGTGCACATTCTGGCCACCGATCAGGAACACCTGTCGAACCTGTTCGCCAAGCGCGGCGTCGACAAATTCGCCGGGCTCACCACCGGTCGCGGCCCCGACGGCATTCCCCTGCTGGAAGGCTGTTCGGCACGTTTTCAGTGCCGCACCACCTACCAATATGAAGGTGGCGACCACGTCATTCTGGTCGGCGAAGTGCTCGCCTTCGACCGCTTCGATACCCCGCCGCTGGTGTTTCATGGCGGTGGTTACCGGCGCCTGATGCAGCCAGCGCCAGCGGTGGACAACAGCGTTTACGGCGAGAACTGGCTGGGCTTCCTGCTCGGTCGCGCCTACTACCAGATGCAATTGCCGATTCGTCAGCAACTCAAGACGATGGGCATGAGTGATCTGGATTTCGAACTGCTGGGCATGCTCAGCTTCGGCGAAGGTAAAACCCTGACGCAGCTGCGGCGCCTGTTCGAATTCGTTGGCAAGCACCTGCCCCGCGAGCACCTCGACCTGTGGGTCGACAAGGGCTTGCTAACGCTGGAGGCATCTGACGAAGAATCGGAGCGCATCTACTTCACCGAGTCCGGACGGCAACTGACCATCCAGTGGCTGGCGTTCGCCAAAGCGGCAGAAATGAGCGCCCTCGAATCACTCGACTACGAAGAAGCCCAGCAGTTGAAATTGCTCATCGGCCGGGTCATTCAGCACACAGGCGAAACCCTGCCGGAGCACTGGCGCAAGGAAAACATCTGGCAGGACAACAATCTCTGGCAGCAACCCGGCTAAGCGTTTATTGCCATGGCCAATGCGCGCCGCACACGCGCGCATTGGCAGCGTTCAACAATAAAAACAACGCACGCCAAGAGGTCATCCAACGATGTCCAGCACAAACGGTTTCCAGGCCAGCACCGTCACCTCCTCGCCCGTGGAACTCACCCATCGTGGGCAGGCTTATTACACGGTCAGCGTTCTGCTGATCGCCTATGTTTTTTCGATCATGGATCGGCAGATCCTCACGCTGCTGGTCGGCCCGATTCAGCATTCGTTGCAGGTCAACGACAGTTGGATGGGGGTTCTCCACGGTTTTACCTTCGCGGCGTTTTACTCACTGGTCGGGCTGCCGATTGCGCGCCTGATCGACCGTGGTAATCGTCCGTTGGTGATCACCGTCGGCATCGGTTTGTGGTGTCTGGCCACGGCGGCCGGTGGGCTGGCAACCGAGTTCTGGCATCTGCTGCTGGCGCGCATTGGCGTGGCGGTTGGCGAGGCGGTGCTGTTGCCGGGCGCGGTGTCGCTGATCAGCGATTTGTTCACCCCGCACAATCGCGGACGTGCGCTCGGCGTGTTCGGCATGGGCGCCTCGTTCGGTGCCGGCGCCGGCTTGCTCGCCACCGGACTGGTGCTTGGCTACTTCACCGCGCACCCACTGACCTTGCCGTGGCTGGGCTTGCTGCAACCGTGGCAGACCACGCTAATGTCGATCGGCCTGCCGGGCCTGCTCGTCCTGGTGCTGATGATCGGTGTGCCAGAACCGCGTCTGCGTAAGAACGCGATGGGGCTCAGCCCGACCGTGCGCGTGGAGATTCCGCTGCGCGAGGTGCTGGCCTATCTGCGCGAAAACCGCCGCACCTTTACCGCGATTTTCCTTGGTGCCGGCTGCTTCTACACCGCCGTCTACGGCAGCGGCAGTTGGGTGCCGACCTACTTTGTCCGCGAGTTCGGCTGGAGCTATGCGCGCATCGGCGCCTTGATGGGCGCGATCATGTGCGTGTGCGGCCCGATCGGTGTGATCTTCGCCAGTTGGTTGGGTGAATACTGGCGCAATCGCGGCGTGACCAACGCCAACCTGCGCATCGCCGTGATCGCCAGCGTGCTGCTCGCCCTCGTTAGTATTCCGCTGTTGATGGCTTCAAGCGTCGAACGCGCAGTGCCCTTTCTGGTGCTGGCGGCGACCCTGTGGACTTGCCTGTTCGGCGTCGGTGCAGCGCTGATCGTCGAAGTCGCACCGGCGCCGATGCGCGGCCAGTTCATGGCCATGTACACCGGCGCACTGAGCCTGCTGGGCGCCGGCTGCGGGCCGGTGATGGTCGGCGTGCTGACCGACTACGTGTTCAAGGATCCGAACGCTATCAAGTTTTCGATTCTTTGCGTCGTGCTGTTCGGTTGCAGCCTCGCCGCGCTGGTGTTTTACAGCGCCCTGCGCAGCATCCGGCACACCGCGCAAAACGCCCTGCAATGGCAATCCGGATCAATCGCTCAGCCCTGATTCTTTCCCCCGACCCAAAGAGACTTTAACCATGAGCACCCTTAATGGCAGCTGCCTGTGCGGCAATGTTCAGTATTCGACCCTCGCCGCCCCGTTGGTGACCGCTGTATGTCATTGCACGGACTGCCAAAAACAATCGGGCAGCGCGTTTTCCATCAACGTCGTGGTGCCCGCCGAGGGCTTCGAAGTTGAGGGCCTCAGTCTTAGCAGTTTCGCCAGCGATGGCGGCAGCGGCATGCCCGTGCGGCGTTTCTTCTGTGGCGCCTGCGGCTCTGCGCTGTACAGCGAAGTGGCGACGATGCCCGGCCTGTTTGTCATCAAGGCCGGCACGCTCAGCGACCCGTCCGTGGTGCAACCGGCGATGCATCTGTGGTGCCGATCAGCGCAGCCGTGGGTGGCCATCGACCGCGCCTTGCCGTGTTTCGAGCAAGCACCGACCGATTGACGCGAGCACTTTTTCGGGAACGTGACAGACATGAACAAAACAATAAAAAACCCAGCTTATGCCGCGCCGATCAGCGCGCCCCGGCAACTGCTCAGCCGTTGCCGACAGATCGGCCCCGGCCTGCTGGTGAGTCTGGCAATCGCCATGGCGTCAGCCTTTATCGCCGATCATTACGGCGGCCCGACGCTGCTCTATGCCCTGCTGTTCGGCATGGCCTGTCACTTTCTCAGCGAGGATGGCCGCTGCCTGCCGGGCATTGAATTCGCCGCACGCGCCCTGCTGCGCATCGGTGTTGCGTTGCTCGGGGCGCGAATTACCCTGGGGCAGATGGGATCGCTGGGCTGGGAAACCGTCCTTGCTGCGGTGTGCGCAGTGGCCGCGACGATTTCCATCGGCTGGCTGCTGGCGCGGATGTTGGGTGTGCGCGCCGATCTTGGCGTGTTGACCGGCGGTGCGGTGGCGATCTGCGGCGCGTCGGCAGCATTGGCGATCTCGGCGATTTTGCCCAAACACAAAGACAGCGAGCGCGATACGTTGTTGACCGTGGTCGGTGTGACCAGCCTGTCGACCGTGGCGATGATCACCTATCCGATCATCAGCAAACTGTTGGGATTGTCGCCCGAGCAGGCCGGGATATTTCTCGGCGGCACGATTCACGACGTGGCTCAGGTGGTCGGCGCCGGCTACATGATTTCGCCGGCGACCGGTGACATCGCCACGGTGGTGAAACTGTTGCGTGTGGCGTTGCTGGTGCCGGCGGTGGTGGTCATTGCCTGGATGTTTCGCCGTCAGCACAAAGCCTCCTCTGACAACAACCGACGGCTGCCGATGATCCCCGGATTTCTCCTGGCGTTTGTTTGCCTGGTGGCGATCAACAGCGGTGGCTTGCTGGCGCCCTCGGTGTCCGACGCAATGAATGAATTGTCACGCGGCTGTCTGGTGATCGCCATCTCAGCGCTGGGCCTGAAAACCTCGCTGCAAAAACTCGCCTCGGTCGGTTGGCGACCGATTGCCCTGCTGGTCGGTGAGACGGTGTTCCTTGCCGCACTGGTTATCGGCCTGTTGTTCCTCAGTCGATAAATCGCTTTTTTTAACTGCGCTTCACCCACATCACCTCGTTCAACCGAGGTGCGAACTTCCACGCGACCACAATCATGAGTACCCCACCATGAAAACAACAAAAACACTCGCGCATATCGCTACTTTGAGCCTTTCGTTGCTGGCCACTGGTGTCATGGCCAAGGTTTCTCCCGAAGAAGCGGCGCAACTGGGCACGACGCTGACGCCGATGGGCGCGGTGAAAGCCGCCAATGCCGATGGCAGCATTCCGGCCTGGAGCGGTGGCTTGCCGACCAGTGCCGGCAGCGTCGATGCCAAGGGCTTCCTGAGCGACCCGTTCGCCAATGAGAAAGCGCTTTTTGTGATCACCGCGGCCACCGCCGAAAAGTACAAAGACAAGCTCACGGCCGGGCAACTGGCGCTGTTCAAGCGTTACCCCGAGACCTACAAAATCCCGGTCTACCCGACGCATCGCACGGCGTCCGCGCCGGCGGACATTTATTCGGTGATCAAAAACAGCGCGGTCAAAACCGAGGAAGTCGACGGCGGCAATGGCCTGAGCGGTTTTAGCGACACGCGCTACTACGCGTTTCCTATTCCGAAAAACGGCGTTGAAGTGCTGTGGAATCACCTGACCCGCTATCGCGGCGGCAACCTCAACCGCTTGGCCACCCGTGTTCAGCCGCAAGCCAACGGCGACTTCAACATGGTGCAACTGGAGGACGAGATTTCCTATCCGCGCGAACTGCCTGACCTCGACAAGAGCAAAGCCGAAAACATCCTGTTCTATTTCATCCAGCGCATCACCGGGCCTGCGCGCCTGGCGGGCAATGTGCTGCTGATCCACGAGACCATCGATCAAGTCAAAGAACCCCGCGATGCCTGGCTGTACAACGCCGGCCAGCGCCGCGTTCGCCGTGCGCCACAAGTGGCCTACGACGGCCCGGCCACTGCCGCCGATGGACTGGCGACGACTGACAACTACGACATGTTCAACGGCGCGCCCGACCGTTACACCTGGGAACTGGTCGGCAAAAAAGAACTGTATATCCCCTACAACAGCTACAAGCTCGACTCGCCGAACCTCAAGTACGCCGACATTCTCAAGGCCGGCCACATCAACCAGGATCTGACGCGATATGAACTGCACCGCGTTTGGGAAGTGGTGGCCAAACTCAAACCGGGTGAGCGCCACATCTATGCGGTTCGCCACATGTACTTCGATGAAGACACCTGGCAACTGGCGGAAGTCGACCACTACGACGGTCGCGGCCAACTCTGGCGCGTCGGCGAAGGCCACGCCCAGCAGTACTACCACAAGCAAGTCCCGGGCTACACCGCCGAAGCGCTCTACGACCTGCAATCGGGCCGCTACTCAGTGCTGGGCTTGAAGAACGAAGAGAAACGCAGCATCGAGTTCGGCGCAACGGCCTCGGCAGCCAGCTACACCCCGGCGGCACTGCGCCAGGCTGGCGTTCGTTAGCAAGTGTAGGGGCAGAGCTTGTTCGCGCAGATGGCGGCAGATCCAACACCAATGTGGCTGCCCCATCGCTTTCGCGAGCAGGCTCGCTCCCACAGGGGCTTTGTGTTCTGACTCAGATTTTATGTACGACAGAAAATCTGTAGGAGCTGAGCTTGCTCGCGAAGGCAGCGGCACATCCAACATCAATGTAGCTGACCGACCGCTTTCGCGAGCAAGCCCGCTCCTACAGGGGATTTGTGGTGTGTACCGGATTTTGTGTACGCCTGAGAAACCTGTGGGAGCGAGCCTGCTCGCGAAGGCGGCGGCACATTCAACATCACTGTGGCTGACCCACCGCTTTCGCGAGCAGGCTCGCTCCTACAGGGGATTTGTGGTGCGTCTCGGATTTTGTGTACACCAATGAAACCTGTGGGAGCGAGCCTGCTCGCGAAGACGTCGGCACGTTCAATATCAATGTGCCTGACCCACCGCTTTCGCGAGCAAGCTCGCCCCACAGGGGATTGGTGTTCTAACTCAGATTTTGTGTACGACAGAAAATCTGTAGGAGCTGAGCTTGCTCGCGAAGACGGCGGCAGATCCGGCATCACTGTGGCTGACAAACCGCTTTCGCGAGCAAGCTCGGCTCCTACAGGGGATTTGTGGTGCGTCTCGGGTTTTGTGCACGACAGGGAAACCTGTAGGAGTGAGCCTGCTCGCGAAAGCGGCAGCCCGATCAACACTAACCCCCCTGAATCACCACCCCTTCACCCCACTCATGTCCGGCAACTTATGCGCGATGCCCTTATGGCAATCAATGCATGTCGCCTCGCCATTCGCCAGCGCTGTCGAGTGCATCGCCGCCGCGCGTTTGCCCTGGCGGGTAAAGTCCATGAACTCGAAGTTATGGCAGTTCCGGCACTCGCGTGAATCATTGGCCTTAAGCCTCGCCCATTCATGCTCCGCCAGTTCACGGCGCAGTGTGAGGAACTTGTCGCGGGTATCAATCGTGCCAAACAACTTGCCCCACACTTCCTTCGACGCCTGCATCTTGCGCGCGATCTTGTGTGTCCACTCATGCGGCACGTGGCAATCCGGGCAACTGGCGCGTACACCGGAACGGTTGGTGTAGTGGATGGTGTCCTGCAACTCGACATAGACGTTGTCGCGCATCTCGTGGCACGAAATGCAGAACTTCTCGGTGTTGGTCATCTCCAGCGCGGTATTGAATCCGCCCCAGAAAATGATCCCGGCAACAAACCCGCCCAACGTCAAAAAACCCAGGCTGTAATAAACGCTCGGCCGACAGAGGATACCCCAGTAATCCTTAAGCAGGGCGAACAGTGCTTTCATGGCGCCTCCTCAAGGTTTCTGCGCAGCATTGGCGTCGTCTTGCAGGATCTTGTCGATGGTTTCAAAGCTGTTGCCCACCAACGGCTGCACCTCTTTTTGCGGCACGTGGCACTGGTTGCAGAAGTAGCGACGCGGTGACACCGCCGCCAATGCCTGGCCATCGCGATCCATGTAATGCGTGATGCTGATCGCGGTCGCCTGACTGCGCGCACTGTTTGCGCGGCTGTGACACGACAGGCATTTGTTGCCGTTCTTGTCGATCTGATAGCCGCGAATGCTGTGCGGAATCGTCGGTGGTTGATCCGGGTAATTGCGCTCGCGCTTGAGATCCTTGTTCTCGTCGTTGGCAATCGGCGGCGCGGGCGAGTTCTGGGTGATGGTGCCGCCCAGACGCCGGCCGTCGGGGGCCGGTGCATCCAGCGGGTAATCGACTTCAGCGGCAATCGTCACGCCGATCACGGCGAGCAATACCCACGGCAGGATTCGAAAAGGCATCACGGTTCTCCTCAAGCCGCGCTGATCAACTCGATGCGGATGGCGCATTTCTTGTAGTCGGTCTGCTTGGAGATTGGGTCAGTGGCGTCGAGCGTGACTTTGTTGATCAACTTGTTGGCGTCGAAAAACGGCACGAAGACTAATCCGCGCGGCGGTTTATTGCGTCCGCGCGTTTCAATGCGCGCACGGATTTCCCCGCGTCGGCTGATCAGCTTCACCTCGCTGCCACGCCGTGCCTTCAAGGCTTTCGCGTCCTCGGGGTGCATGTAAACCAACGCATCCGGCACCGCTTTATAGAGCTCCTCGACCCGTTGCGTCATGGTGCCCGTGTGCCAATGTTCGAGCACCCGGCCGGTGCTCAACCAGAACGGGAAGTCCGCATCCGGCGCTTCCGCCGGCGGCTCGTAAGGTAAGGCGAAAATGATCGCCTTCTTGTCCGGGTACCCGTAAAACTGCACCTCGCTGCCGGCCTCGACATACGGATCGAGCCCCTCGCGATAGCGCCATCGGGTTTCCTTGCCGTCGACCACCGGCCAGCGCAGACCGCGTTCGTCATGATAGCGATCGAAGGCCGCGAGATCATGGCCGTGGCCGCGACCGAATTGCGCGTACTCCTCGAACAGACCTTTCTGTACGTAAAAACCGAAGGCCTTGGCCTCGTCATTTTTGAAGCCGGCCACAATCTGCTCGACCGGGAACTGGTCGACCTGACCGTTCTTGAACAGCACCTCAAACAGACTTTTGCCCTTGTACTCCGGCGCACTCGCCAGCAACTCGGCAGGCCAGACTTCATCGGTGGTAAAGCGCTTGGAAAACTCCATCAACTGCCACAGATCCGACTTCGCATCGCCCGGCGCGCTGACCAACTGATGCCAGAATTGCGTACGCCGCTCCGCGTTGCCAAACGCGCCCTCCTTCTCCACCCACATCGCGCTGGGCAGAATCAGATCGGCAGCCTGGGCAGACACCGTCGGGTAAACATCCGACACGATCACGAAGTTGTCGGGCTTGCGCCAACCGGGCAACACCTCCTGCATGATGTTCGGCCCGGCGTGCATGTTATTGCTGGCCTGCGTCCAGTAAACATTGAGCACGCCGTCCTTGAGCATGCGGCTCTGCTGCACCGCGTGGAAGCCGACTTTCTCCTGAATCGTGCCGGCCGGCAGCTTCCAGATCTTCTCCGCCGTGGCCCGATGTTTGGGATTGGTCACCACCAGATCAGCCGGCAAACGATGGGAAAACGTACCCACTTCACGCGCAGTGCCGCACGCCGAAGGCTGGCCCGTCAGCGAGAACGGACTGTTGCCCGGCTCGCTGATCTTGCCGGTGAGCAAATGAATGTTGTAGATCAGGTTGTTCGCCCAAACCCCGCGCGTGTGCTGGTTGAAACCCATCGTCCAGAACGACACGACCTTGCGTTTAGGGTCGGCGTACAACTCGGCAAGGCTCTTGAGCCGCTCAGCGGAAACGCCGGTTTCTTTCGCCGTGCGCTCAAGCGTGTAGGGTTTGACGAACGCGGCGTATTGCTCGAACGACATGTCCGTCCACGTGTTGGCCTTGTCGGCATTTTTCGCCTGTTTCTCCCGTGGATCGTCCGGGCGCAAGCCGTAACCGATGTCATCGGCACCTTTGGCGAAGCGCGTGTGTTTGCTGATGAAATCCTGATTCACCGCGCCGGTTTCGATGATGTGATTGGCGATGTAATTGAGGATCAGCAGATCGGTTTGCGGCTTGAACACCATCGGGATATCGGCCAGTTCGAAACTGCGATGCTCGAAAGTCGACAGCACCGCGACCTTCACATTCGGCTGGCTCAAGCGCCGATCGGTCACGCGACTCCAGAGAATCGGATGCATCTCGGCCATGTTCGAACCCCAGAGCACAAAGGCGTCCGTGACTTCGATGTCGTCGTAGCAGCCCATCGGCTCATCCGCGCCAAACGTGCGCATAAAACCCATCACCGCCGAGGCCATGCAGTGGCGCGCATTGGGGTCGATGTTGTTGCTGCGAAAACCGGCCTTCATCAACTTGTTGGCGGCGTAGCCTTCCCAGACCGTCCACTGCCCGGAACCGAACATGCCCACGGACTCGGGGCCTTTGGCTTTCAGGGCCTGCTTGAATTTCTCCTCCATGATGTCGAAAGCCTTGTCCCAACTGATCGCCTGAAACTCGCCCTGCTTGTCGAACTTGCCGTCCTTCATGCGCAACATCGGCTGGGTCAGACGGTCGACGCCGTACATGATTTTCGACAGAAAATAGCCTTTCACGCAGTTCAAGCCACGGTTGACCTCAGCCTTGACGTCGCCATGGGTGGCCACGACTTTGTTGTCGCGCGTCGCCACCATCACGCTGCAGCCCGTGCCGCAGAACCGGCACGGCGCCTTGTTCCAGTCCAGCGTGACCATGTCGGCTTCGGTGATCAGATTGCTCGCCGACGTGACAATCGGCAGCCCGGCGGCCGCTGCCGCAATCGCAGCGGCCTGGGCTTTGACGAATTCGCGGCGCGACATGCTCATTGGGAGTCTCCTGCGGGTTCGAGGAGTTCGTGATAGATCAACGCGGCGTTGAGCACACCGGGCAAGTTATTGATCTGTTCAATACGTTGCAGGATCTGGTTTTCGTGCGTGGCCTCAAGTACCACCACGAGTTTTCCGGCAGCACTTTCATGATGCAACTCCAGACCGTCCAACAAACGCAAGTTGGCTTTAACCGCATCAAACAGTTCTGGCCGGGCAAGTACCACAAGGCTGGCGATATGCAGCGCTTCTTCCATGTGCTGACTCCAACAGAGTGCTGAGGACGATCAGTTAGGCGGCCCGGGCGGGCCATAGAACATTTGGAAAAACCAGATCATGAAACCGTAACCACCGACGATGGCGATGGAAAGCAATGGAAACAGGCACACGACCAGGAAAAGGAATAGACGCGTTTCCTTGCGGCGCTGAGTTTTTGGCTCATTTGGCTCGTTGAATGTTGGCACTGTGATGCCTCCGGCCTGATGGGGAATCAGACTAGAACAGTTGGCAAAAACACAACGGCGAGAGAGGGGTTTTAGCGATCAATGGCAACTTTATTAGTTGGGTTAGTGCGATTGGGTTTAGCCGGTGAAGTTGTTAAAGCTTTTAGAAACTAAACACCGCGCACCGCGTTTCATTCGCAACTAATATAATTTCTTATTAAAAGAAAATGAGCTTCGCCCTACCCCAAATTCCGCGTACAACCCCAACCCCTGTAGGAGCCGAGCTTGCTCGCGAAAGCGCCAGTACATTCACCATCCCCTCGCCTGACACACCGCCTTCGCGAGCAAGCCCGCTCCCACAGTAAATTTGTGGTGTGCCCCGAATTCCATGTACGACAGAAACCCCCCTGTGGGAGCGAGCTTGCTCGCGAAGACGGCGGCACATTCAACATCACCTAACCCGACCCACCGCTTTCGCGAGCAAGCTCGCTCCCACAGTAAATTTGTGGTGTACCCCGAATTCCATGTACGACAGAAACCCCCTGTGGGAGCGAGTTTGCTCGCGAAGGCGGCGGCACATCCAACATCACCTAACCTGACCCACCGCTTTCGCGAGCAAGCCCGCTCCCACAGTAAATTTGTGGTGTGCCCCGAATTCCATGTACGACAGAAAACCCCTGTGGGAGCGAGCTTGCTCGCGAAGAAGCCAGCACATTCAACACCTAAATAACTGCCACACCCTGCCCAGTCGCAACAATGGAAAACCACCCCCACCCTGCTAACCTCACCCCAACCCCGCTCAGCATCCCCCACCACTGGATACCTCGATGAACTTCCGATGTCCTGACTGCAACCATCTCGTCAGCCACATCCCGCCCACCCACAAATGCCCCGATTGCGGCCACTTCTCCCACGACTGGCTCATTGATGACTGGGAAAGCTTTGCCGCCATCAAACGCAGGCACATCCACTACAACCTCATCATCATGGGCCTCGTCCTGATCAACATCCTGGCCGCCATCCTTTACCAATCAACCAACCCCTTCCAGTGGCTGATAAACCTGATCTTCCTCCCCGCCTTCATCAGCTGGATCCTCTGCCGCAAGCAGCTCAGCCAAAAAGCCCACTACAAAGGGCATAAAGGCAACATCGTGTTCCCATGGTTCGCAGGCTTCGGCGGGCTATAACTAATCGCCAACCCCTGTAGGAGTGAGCCTGCTCGCGATAGCGCTCATCCAGCCAACATCAACATTGAATGACCCACCGCCATCGCGAGCAGGCTCACTTCTACAGGGATTTTGCATGCTTACCCAGGCCCCAAACCCGCCGCCGACACTGTGGGAGCGGGCTTGCCCGCGAAGACGTCAGCCCATCCAACCTAAACCCAACAGCCATAAGTCCCGCTCAACTATTCCCCAACAACCTCAACATAATTCGACTCCCCACCCCCACTCGCCCCCGACAGCCAGCCCCATACAAAACTCAACGTCGTCCGCCCCGCCTCATCAACCCCCACCGTCCCCCGCGACCAACCGGAAAGCATCTCGCCCTCCGTCGTCAAACAATGGAAAAGCAGCTCAACCGAATCGACCCCGGTCACCCGGCCAACCTGATGCCCGAAGCGAATCCGACCGCCCTCATAAGTACTCAAAATGCCCGAGCGCTCAACACGGTAATGAAACACCGTGTCAGCCCCCGACAACCCTTGCGCATTGTTCGCTACGGCAAATCGACGCTCGTGCAAACGCTCGGTGATTTGTGAAAAAGCAGATTCCATAAAGGCTGCGTCCTTGTGTTCAGAGTTTCCGTTCCGATTGCCGATCATCCTAACCCAACGTCCGACCATCATTGGGAGGTGCCCGCCACGCAAGCGCAAAAACTACAACATCGAAGGCAATCGCCTACAGCCACCTCGGATCTCACCGACTTGTTTGTCCTCAGGTCAAACCCTATCGTCGAGCGCTTGCCGCAACCCAAGCAACTCGCTTTAACCCCATCAAGAACGGATTCATATGAACTGGGTCAGCCATTACCTGAAAAGTTTCAAAATAATCTCGAACAACTATCGATGGTTTACCGCCAGCTTCATCGCGGTATCCACACTGTTCATACTCTGCAGTGCCCTTAATTCCTTGCTTCCAGTACTACTGAGAAATGCCGCGAACACCTTTGACGGCGCTCCGAACGCAAGCACCCAATTCCTCTTATTCGCAGGTTGCTACGCCTTACTCTGGACAGTCTCACAAGTGCTTTCCAGCGTCCGCGGCGTCTTTTCGGCGTGGATACTCGCCAAGTGCGACGCGACTCTTTACGAAACCATCCTCACCCGAATTTTTCAGTACGCTCACAGCAAACAGCGAACGCTCGACCCTGGCTATGTAGCGGCTGACATCAATCGATCGGCCAGCAGTTTCAGCCTGGTCACCGTGGGCGTTTTCTGGACAATCGTTCCTATCGCGGTTGAAATCATCGTCGCCATCAGCGTGCTTTACGCCATTATGGGTGCGGCTTACGCGATGCTGTTTCTCGTCGCCTGCGTCGCACTGACATCCCTGGCCATTTACGTCGCCAAGTCCAGTTCAAGCATTCATCGCGCCTTGTTTGAAGCCGACAACAACCTTTCAAGCTATACCGTCGAACGGCTTGGCAGGGTTTACGACATCAAGATCAACAACAGCCTGCCCAAGGAACTCGCCCTTGGCCGAACCTTCTTCGACAACTACGTCAAAACCATCAGAGACGCCAACCTTCGCATGGGCATTCGGATTGCCTGCCAAGGCTTGGCCATTGGCGTCGTACTGACATTTTTCATACTGTTATCCGGCCTGTACTACCGCACGAATTTTACGGCTGGCGATTTCATCATGATCGTTGGATACATCACCCTGTTCACCCTGCAACTCCATCTATTGGCGGGCACACTGTTCAACCTTCAAGCCCACCTCATATCGTTGAACGACGGCATCAAATACATCGAAGAAGACATTAAAGAGCAGTACCACCCGAAGCATCACGCAGACGTCGAAGGCTTTACGCTCACAGGCGTAACACTGGCAAAGGACAACAGAACCATCCTGAACAACATCAACGGTCAGTTGATGTCTGGCGTAAATATCATTTCAGGAAAATCCGGCGCGGGAAAAACAACGCTGATAAACATTCTTTTGGGTCTCGAAGAATCCCATACAGGAACGGCCCTCTACAGAGGACACCGGATCAGTGAGGCACTCACCGAACACATACTGTCAGAGGTTTCCGTCGCGCCGCAAAAACCGGTTCTGGTGTCCGGTACGCTCGAAGATAACCTGCTGTATGGCGCTGGTGATGTATGCCAAAACAGGCTGAAGGAAATTGTCGAACTGCTCGGATTCACACGGCAAGGCACTGACGCTGACGCTTTGCTGGCAACAGTAATAGACGTCGCCGGCAGCGGATTGAGTGGTGGTGAGAAACAGCGAATCGCCATCGGCCGGGCGATATTAAGAGACAAGCCCACGCTGATACTGGATGAACCCACTGCCGCGCTTGATGAACGAACCGCGCACAAAATCGTTGAATGGCTCGCCCTGCACACACGCAACTTGATCATCGTCACCCATGACGAAAAGCTGAAAAAGAAGTACGGCATAAAAATAGAATTGAATGAGACCACCGCTGACTCTATTCAGGTGTGACCCCGCGGAGTTCAAAAATCATGATCGCCGGGTGCCAAGGCAACTTGCCCAAACGCTTTTCCACGCTAAGTTTAAGGTCAGTGACAACAACGACCCCGCCCTCGTCCAGTACGAATCCACGGGAGGCTTGATGAACAACTTCCCGATCGTCGCCACCGTTCTCTCGATGATCCTCGGGCTCTCCGTCACTCGCCTACTGCTCGGCGCGTTAACCGTATTCCGCATCCGCCGCGTGGCCGCGCCAGACTGGGTGCCGCTGGTCTGGGCAGTGATGCTATTCACCACACAGCTGGAATTCTGGTGGGCCGTCAACGCACTGTCGACGGTCAAACAGACCTTCTCGTTTCTCGAATTTCTATTGCTGGTGATGCTGACACTGTCGCTGTTTGTCACGGCCGCGTTATTGCTGCCGAGCCGTAGCAAAGATGAGCAGAACGGCCTGCGCGTCTACTTCGAACAGGATGGGCGATACGCATTGCTGTCGCTGTCCACGTACTTGTGCCTGGGGATGGTCGTCAACGTCATGTTGTTCGACGCCTCGCCTTTAGCACTGTGGGGCCTGCTGGACGTGATCATGATTGTGCTGCCAATCTGCGCGTTCTTCGCGCGATCGCGTAAAGGCTATACGACCATCGCCCTGATCTACGTGCCTCTGAGCGTGATCGACTTCATCATTTCGCTGGCGACCTGAAGCCCCAGGACGCATCTAAAATCCACTAACCTCCAGCGGATGAAGCCATAGGTGGCGAGGGAGTTTGCTCCCGCTGGACTGCGCAGCAGGCCCCGCTTTGAAAAGCAAAACCCACCCCATGCCCCGCCGAAAGCAAGCCCCTCCCCACAAATGACTGCCCTAAGCCGAAGCCTTCAGCTCGACATTATCCAGCGCTTTATTCACCGCCAACTCCCCCAACATCACAACCTGCGCAATCCCCAACAACGTATTGCGATTCGGCCCCTCCAGCATCCCGGCAAAATCCCCAAGCATCACCGTCGCCGAGGCCAAAGACTCACACGCATTGACCAGCAACGTCTCAGTATCGGATTGCGGATTAACCATGAACAAAGTGCTGGGGCTATACGGCGTGGCCATGATCTTCTCAGGCGCAAGATAATGATCGAGCGCCCGCTCCGCCGCATCGTGAAGCTTCCTCGAATCGAACGATTCATAAGGCGACGCCGGATCCGTCACCGGCGCCTTCGGTGGTGTAGTGCTCATCAACTAAAACTCCAATCAGCAAACATCAAATAAACCCCTGTAGGAGCTGCCGAAGGCTGCGATCTTTTGATCTTCTTCTTACAACCACACGCAAAATCAAAAGATCGCAGCCTGCGGCAGCTCCTACAGGGCGATCGCGGCGGAATCGCTAGTGCGGCAAGCGCCGGCCATCCAGGACTCGATTGACCATGAGTTCACTCAGCATGATCACCTGATGCAGCATCAACAGCGCCCGGCGCTGTGAGTTGTCGACGCCATTGCCGATATCACGCGCCATGTCACTCGCGGCGGCTAATGATTCACAGGCTTCGACGAGCAGGGTTTCTTCGTCCACGGCGGGATCGACCAGGAAGATCTGGCTGGTTTTGCGGGAAGGGATTGAGAGTTTCAGTGCGTCGGGGTTGAGGTAGAAATTGATGGCGCGTTCGGTCGCCTCTTTTATCTTTTGAGGCTCGAGTGACGGGTCGTACGGGATCGGATCGGCGTCCGGTGGGTTTGGCGTGACTTTGAACATAGATGAAGCTCCTAACACATTTAAAGGAGGCTTCACCCTTTCGCTACCAAACGAAGGGTGGCGGCCATGCAGAGGTTGGTAGACCGGGTGTTAGGATCCGGCGCGCCCTAGGACGCCCTATACATGGCCACCATAATCGAGCGAGAAATCTCGACGACAGCGGGATGTACAACTAACACCGGGCTACCAAACCCGATCACTGATTTTCAGTGACAGGGAGACGATATAGCCCGCTGCATAGTCGCGTATGCCAGCGGATTCTGAGGTGCGCGTAGGCAACGGCGCAAGGCGTCGTAGCCTTTATGGGGTAACGGTTTGTGTAATTTAAACGTGCATGCAGGGTTATGTTTAAGCGAGAAAATACCAACGTTCTCCACCCTGCTTTTTAGATGCTGTCGCGTCTATAAAGAGACAAATAAAGCTCAGCGGCAACTCAAGAAAATGGACTCGGATTTTTAGGACGTTTCCTACATTCAATCTAAGCGCACACCGATAAAGTCGAGTCGCCACCAGCTATCTGCTGGATTTACTCAAGGACGACTCATGATTTCTTCAGCTCGACTGGGCGACAAGCACGTCTGCCCAATGCCCGGTCATGGCACCACCTCAATCGCTTCTGCATCTGATGACACAAATATCAATTTTATGGGCGCCGCCCGTGTGGGTGATACCTGTGGCTGTGGTGCTGTCATCACTACGGGGTTTCCTTCCATCCAAGTAAATGGCCGCCCCATGGCACATTTGGGCAGCCCGAGCAGCCATGGCGGCACCATCATCACTGGCTCAGGTGATGTTGGCGGTGGCTTTGTTATGGGGAACTCTGGCGACGCAACAATCATCGACTTTATGGCGCTCGGCGCGATCCGACCAAACGGCACCATTGACGAAGAAGCAATGTCGACATTGCTTGCCGATCCGAAACTCAAGGAGAAAGCCATCGCTGCAAATGCTTTAGTAATTCCTGCAACGGAGCATGACGGTTCTGCTGACACCACCGACGCCATTAGCCCAAAAGGTGCGGAACCTGGCTTCTATATCGTGCAGGAGCCAATGTCTCGATCCGCACTGGAAGCCGAGCTTTTTGAAAAGCGCGACGAGGACGTTCTAGAGAAATTCCGAAGACTCAACCCTCATCTGACTGCATACGCCAAACCCGGTCAGCTCATAGTGTTGAGTGATCCGAAAAATCAGCAATGCACCCGAGAAGAAGCATTGCTTACCGAAGCTGCCGAAAAAGTGAACGCAGCCCTTAAACCAATGAGCGATGAAGAGGCTGGATTCATGGCTCGTCACCGCGATGTTATTGAATCAGTCCTTTCCCAAGGATCGACTTCAATCGGTATCGGAGAAGCGATCTTCGCCAAAAATCTTGACGATCTAAAAAACTCATTGAAGGACATTGAGATACTGCACCAACGCAGTTTTCAACGTGATGGTCACCTACAATCTCCAGAGTTTTTCGCCGAACGCAAAAGACTGTTCGCACAACTTGATAGCCGACTCACTTTTCTGACTAAGAAAGGCGTTGGCTTCCCTGATCACCCCAAATTGAAGGCGGCACTTGGAATCTCCAACCGAAGCCTCGTCCATCACTGGAATCTGGCGGGCGCCCCAGGGCAAATTCCGGGGTATGCGACGCACTCAGACGGTGTGGCTAAAGCAGCTAAATTCGTTAAATACGGAGGCTGGATCGGAACAGCCATCGGCGGAGGTACTTCGTACTTGAAGGTGCAAGACGTTTGCACCGCAGGAAATACCGAAGCCTGCGCACGCATTAAATACACCGAGAGTGGCAGCTTTATCGGTGGAGTGGCCGGTGGCGCAGCGGCCGGTGCCGCGTTGACCGGTACGGCTGTGAGCGCAATCTGCGTTGGTTTAGGAGTACCGACCGGTGGAGTGGGTACGTTACTCTGTGGCATCGTTGTGGTTGGTGTCGGTTCTTATGCTGGTGGCGCTCTCGCAGGGGCCGGTGGTGAAGCTTTGGGTGAAGTCGTGTACGAGACCGTTAAATGAGTTCAGCAGCATTTGTAATCGGCTACCTGTGTGGAGCTGTACTACTCGGTATGATCGTCTGGATCGGTGTTTGCCTGCACTTGGCGTACACGCGAATGGATGAAGTGCTGGGCTATCTTCAGAACTGTTCAGTCGTTATGAATCGCGCACCGCTTAGACACGGCGGGCCTTGGGGTAAATTGCTTTTAGTGGGCGGTATTTCGGGAATCGTGACGTTTCCGGGGTTCTATCTCAATCGGGGTGGCGTGAGCGCTGATGACCTTAGCAGCCTGCCACCCGCGCTGAAGCGGAAGTTGATGATTTTGCAGTGGAGTGTGTGGGGGCTGTTTGCTGCGATGGCTGTTTTTGTCACGCTCTATAGATTCATCAAGGCGTACCATCTATAACGTCATTCGGCTCGAAGAAGACCGACGAACCCACTCCGTTAACATTGACTAATACCTCATATCCGCCAACAAAATCATGGCCGTCGAATCCGCTAGCGACGCAGAAAGAATAAGCACTAACCTTTCCAGAGTCAGTGCCACAAGGAAGATCAAATGATGAATGAATCCAAGGAAGTTAAATTTATGACAGAGCACATTAGCCGGGAAGAAAACCTTCGCAGGTTCAGAAAACACCTGAGAATTGACGTGGCACTTTTCATTGCCAGTATGTTGGGAGCTTTTACGCTTAGCGGTTTCGCCTACCTAGAGAAATTTCACCTAATCCTTGATGTACCAATTCAACGGGTAAACATCAGTGCACAACAGTTCTTGTCATATGGTGCAACCGGGTTCGGATCGTTTCTTTCGGCTTTACTTTTTGCGATGGCCTTGGTTGGAATTGTTAGTCTCTTTTTGCTACTTATTGAAAAACCTAGAGTCAGTGAGGAACGGTCTGCCACGCTTCCCAATTGGCTTTCTGGCTTACGTGATCGAGTCGCAGAAAATCGAGGGGAGTGCATAGTCGTTGGCGTGATCTCCCTACTCGCTATCCTATTGATATTCGCTTGGTATCTACTGGTACGCGGCCCTTCAAACAATGGTCGAGCCGCAGCATTGGAGTTCGCGTCGACATGCGAGGATCGCAATCTAACCTATGCAAATCTGGATAAATACGACGGTTGTCTGGTCGCCGAATCCGATGACATGTTTTATTTGCTGAAGCGAAACCAAGTTGATTCGAAAGGAGTCGAGTTTCAAACATTTGCGCTACCGAAATCAGGCGTAAAAAGTATCACTGGGCAAGCGCAGAAGATTAATTTCAAGCGATAAAAATATTGTAATCTCCCGGCACGAACTCTCGTGCGAGGTCTGATTTGGCGAATGAGTGGCGACGGAATTATTTTCAGAAAACAAATCCGCCCCACTCTTTCGCACCTTTTAGATCAAGGTGGCCCCGTCTTTTTACCGTAAGCGTCCGTTTAAGTCGCCTTGACGCAAGGGATTGAAGGTAAAGGTGCTGAGGCAAGCGTGAGAAGTGGCCAGTTCTCTATCCAGTTTTTGGACTTGAAGCGTTTTTGATAGATCTTTGTTTTCTCCGTGGCAAACCTCCCTGCTGGCCTGATAACCAACCCAAACAGATCATCGAGGCCCAATGGCGCTGCGATCTCGCATGAACCTGACTCTCCTAGTCTGACGGCTACCGCCGTTGCGGTTTCCGGCCAGTAGCGCATTGCGTCAGTCGTTGAAAGGTATGGTTCATCCCCATTCTGAACATGCATTCTGGCTTGGTTTTTTACAGACCACATTGCGGTGGGGTCTAGCCCTCTGAGGAGAGTCTCCAAGGCTTTATCTTCCTCTGGAGAGCAACGTCTATGATCAAACCAAATGACGTCGACGTCTGTTGATACAGGAGAAGGACTGCGCCCGTGTAAATAGTCCCAAACCGCGTTTCGGACGAAACCTGCTCCTATCCAGCAGTCTGGCAAATTGAGGGAGCGCACCATTTTCAGTAGTCGCCAGCGGATGGGATCTTCTGAAATAAGCGCTTGGATTATCGATATATCGTCCACGAAAAACTCCCCTTTTCAAGCTATGCAGATATCCATTGATGCGGCAGCAGCTGGGCGATTTCGCTAGCTCGCTGCTTCGGCAACCGCATCAACACATCCTTGAGGTAAGCATACGGGTCATGCTCATCGAGCAAGCTGCCTTGCGCCGGGCTGATCTGCTCGCTGCGCTTGGCGAACTTATGGCGTTTACGGATGGCGTTCTCGTGAGTGAGCTGCTCGATAATCGTTTCATCACGATGGATCTTTCGGCTATGTGTGTCGACCTTGGACATCAACTGCCCAGCCAGTGTACGCAGCTGTTCGGGGGGCATTTGGTCGAGATCGGGCCTGGAAGTCATGGTGTGGATTTTACCAAAGCAGCCCGACTGCTCCAGCTAAAAGGCAGCATTTAAAGCAATGTAATTGCGCCGCCCGCACCGACTCGTTGCCAGGTTAATCCAAGTACTAGCGCCTGGAGTTGTTCGGGGTCGAGTTTGATCTCCAACCCACGAGGGATGCCCGTCCAATGAAATTTTCCTTGTTTCAAACGCCGTGCCGCCAGCCAGACACCGACGCCGTCGTACACCAGGACTTTCTTGCGGTTGGCCCGGCGATTGGTAAAGAGGTAAGCGCAGTGCCGGCGCGCATGTCCATGGGCTCGGTGGCGAGCTAGATGACATCGACGCGAATCATTGGGCCAAGCCACGAATGAAACACGCGCAGCCGTCCGGATCCAAGGCTGGCCACTTTATGGTGATGGTTTTATCGCCCAGAGGCAGCGAGATGATTACCATCCCTTCTGATGCTCGCCTTGGTGCCGTTTTTACCGGAACGAAAGCCGGTAAGGTTGCAGGCGATTGATCCCGGAAAGTCGGTAGCCACTAGCGGATCACGTTGGCGTTGATGCCGTGATGGATGGCTACGCTGGAAATCGTCGTCCGAGTTGCAGGCATTCCTGGACGACTTGGGCTTTGAATGGTTTGGGGTAAGAGCTTCATTGGCGCATGGATATCCTGGCGATAAGGGTGATCGCGTCCGCTTAAAAATACGCGGACACCATCGCCCTTAATGCTGGAGTTCGGTAGTTGTATTCGCCACCCGCTTACCCTGGCTCGGCAGCTTCCGGCCATGAGCGGCCGCTACGGTAGACGTGCGTAATGCTTCAGCGAGGGTTCTGCAACAACTAAATCAGCCAGCCCGTTGCTTGGTCGATGTATCAGGTGGCGACGACCTCGATTTTAAGGTCATATCCACCGAGCTTGTGTCCTCCCCAGCTTGCCTTCTTAACGATTATTCGTTTATCACCATGGGACTCGCGGAATTGTGCACCAAAGCGCAGCGCATCCTTGACGGAGTCAGAAATATCAATTCCGAGACTTTCTCGGACTAAAACTCCCGATAATACGAGGAGTCTCTCATTTGCTTGGCGCGCGCGACTATTGTCGTTCACGTTCAGCTTGATTTTTAATACTTTTGCAACACCTTCAACACCCTCTACGTAGTATGCGAAATTATCGCAAAGTAGGTCATCTCCGATGTCGTACATTTTCGAAGACGCACACCATTGATCGGCAAAGATGAGATTATAATATCCTGTCGAAACTCCCTCACTTAAAAGGAAGTCCTTTGCAAGGTAAGGTGACCATCCTTGTGAGCGGGCAACCTCCGGCTTCATCTTTTCCAGTTTTTTTAGCTTGCGCAAATGGAAAAAGGTATTTAATAGTTGCTTGTGCGAAACCACCTCAACTCTGGCGACGTGATCTGCCCAACGTCGAATAGCGTCAAGCCTAAAATTAAATAAAACCCCCGCATACAACTTTGCAAGACGACGTAGCCTTCTGTCTTGCACAGTGAAATGAAGTCTCACGAAAACCGTCTCATAGGTCGAATATATCATCATCACAAACACGAAAGGTAGATACATTACTGTCAGCAGAGCGGGAACAATAAAGTCATAAAATGTCTTATCCTGGCCAAGTTCTTCGAAATCAGTAGCGAGCATGTAAGCCGTGTAGGCCAACGTAAAAAGCCCGAAGAAAATGACAATGCCGTTGAGGAGGCTTTTAACTTGCAGGTACTTAATATCTGCGTCTGCGATAGGGATCATTATGCCCATCACTACCATAAATGGGACTAAAAACAATTCAGCCAGAAGTGGCAAACTGTAGATCCCGATCACGAACTGCAAGATGGCGAGCAGCCTCAGATTGCCGATTACAGAGTTTTTGAAGAAATGCGGGTCGGTTCTTATTTTGTCCAAATTGTAAATCGACAGCATCCCCACGGAAAAAAACCAAAATACGGTATTTTTCATCTGATCAATATTCCATAGCCCCCAATCAAACAAGAGATAGACCATAGCGACGGTGTACACGGCTGCCAACGAGAAAACTATCATCAGGGGGCGTGAATGAAATGCAAATGTTAATTTTCTGAAGGCTGATCGGACCTCTCTCATCCTTTTGGCAGAGTAAATATACGTTGCGGCGAGAATCAGCCACAGTGCGATTGAGATTTCTCTGGTGTTTAAAATGTCCACATAGCTGACCTTGGTGAAATGCTAGGTGAGCGGATGTTAAGTGGCCTCGCTCCTCTATTCCAATGTGGCAGTGCACACCTGAAAAAGGGGAATGGCAGCTATCGGCCGTTAGAAGCCCATCCTGAAGCGCTGCTATGGGTCGTTTTCTGCTGGTCGTGACCGGCTGAAATGGCCGATTGCTACCAGATACAATTCGCAGCTTATGGCCAAAAGTAGACCTAGCGGGGGCTACTCCCCCGCATAAACAAATATGGCCGCGTCCTTGAACTAGCGGCCTCTTACCCCTTCTTCTTAAACACCTTCCCCACGTAATACCCCAAACTCCACCGATCCTTCGGCCGCGGCTTATAGTGCGTTTTATTCCTCTGCCCCGGCTCCCCACCCGCCCCACTCGCCGTGTAGTAATAAAGCGCAATCGACCGCCGAGTAATGTGCTCCGGCGTAGTCAACGGCTCCGGATGCCCGTGATTACTATCTTTATCCGTATTAAAAATCACACACCGGTTGTAAACCGGCAGCACCTTCTTCAAGCATTTCATCATCCCCACATCCCAAAGCTCAAGGTTGCCGCCGTACGCTTCCTGCCAGTCCTCGGTCAGGTAGATGATCACGTTCAGCCGCCGCTCAACGTTGAGCTTTTTATTCAGCCGAAAATCCGAGTGCACGCCCAGGAAGCCGCCGGTTTTGGTTTCGTGTAAACCGCCGCCCGCGAAGTAAGGATCTGGAATCAGCCCTTGTATGCCGGTGAGTTTTTCGAGGAATTCCAGCATCGGTGCGGAGTTGAAGGTGTTGAACACGTTCTTCAGGTAGGGGCTGCAGGCGTTGGGGCTGATCTGGCGTTTGAGTTGGCCTTTGTAGCCGCGCTCGTAGATTTGTTCGTTGTTGGTCGGTTCGACCGGGAAGTGTTCGCGGATGCTGGCGATGACGTCGGCTTGCAGGAAGTTGTCGATGACGATGTGCGGGAATGGCGTGGCTTGGGTGTATTCGCTGGTCAGCGATTCGCCGAAAGCGCTGGCGGCGTTTTGGTCGAAGTCGAGTTCCGGGGTCAGGGTGATGGGGAGTGTTTGCGTGTTGGCTTGCATTGCCGCTCCAATGTTCATCAAGTCTTTCAGGTCACGTCAAACAGGGCCAGGCGCTCGGCGCGGTGCCGCTGTTTGTTCGCTGGGTACAGTGGCGAGCAGGTTGCCATGTCGGCAAAGGCCTGCCGAGTGTACTTTTCCGAAACGTGCTGTGGCGCTGTAACGACATGTTTCCGGCTGTCACAAACTGGTCATATTTCCTCTGCTAATCTCCTCGGCGCCCTACCCCTACACCCCTGTCCTAGAGCCCCCACACGAAGGTGCCGCCACGGTGTTTCCGACTCCCGTTCGCCAGCAAATTATCCTGCGCTCCGACAACCTCCGTTCGGACGATTTCGGTGCACTTTTTTCGAAGTTGTTTGGTAATCGCTATGCCGATAATCCGCCGCTGCCGTCGAACATCATTATTGGTGGGGTTTACGGGCGGCACGATGGCGTGAGTTTTCGGCGGATGCATTATCACGGCGACTTCACGGTGTCTTTTCCGGATCAGCAGGATGAGATTACGTTTGTCATTCCTACGGCGGGCAAGATTGTTTTTAACCATGCGACGGAGTCTGTGGGCGTCACGCAGGTTGGGCTGGCGATTGATAAAGCTGAGATTCGCTCGATGCGGTTTTTTGATGATCATGCGCATCATGGGATTTCGGTGAATCGGCATCAGTTGACGGAGCGGTTGTCGGCGCTGTTGGGTAAACCGATTCTAGAGAGGATTGTGTTTGAGCCGAGTGTGAATCTGGATTCGGCGGCGTTTCGGGGGATCAAAGCGCTGATTGATCTGGCGACGGGCGCGGAGTTTGATGCGTTGATCAACAGCGGGACGTTGATGCCGTCGCGGTTGCGCGAGATGTTGATTGATGCGGTGCTGGAGGCGTGGCCGCACAATTTCACCGAGGCGCTGCGGCGGCCGGCGCCGATGGTGGCGCCACGGCATGTGAAGTTGGCGGTGGAGTTTATTCAGGCGCATCCGGAGCAGTTGGTGAGTGGTGTGGATCTGGCGCGGTTGAGTAATGTGAGTCAGCGGGCGTTGCAGGAAGGGTTTCGGCGGTTTGTCGGGACGTCGATTGTGGCATATCAGCGGCAGGTGCGGCTGGAGCGGGCTTATGAGGTGTTGGCGCGGCGGGAGTCGGGGTCGGTGACGGAGGTGGCGTTGCGGTTTGGGTTTAGTAATGTGGGGCGGTTTTGTCAGTATTTTCAGGGGGCTTATGGGGTGAGTCCGGCGGAGTTTCGGGCTCGGGGGTGATCCTTTATCTGCCTGGGACACCATTGTGGCGAGGGGATTTATCCCCGTTGGACTGCGGAGCAGGCCTGATTCTTTGGGGCCGCTGCGCGGCCCAGCGGGGATAAATCCCCTCGCCACAGGTTTTGTATCAGGCTTATGGATTTGAGTCTGGCTCTCAGATTTTGGGGTCGTCCTTGACCTTGGGTTTTTAGAAGGCGTAGCTGGCTTTCAGGCCGCCGTTGAAGCCGTGGCTGTCGCCGCCGCCATTGGCGCCGATTTCTGCGCCCAGGCTCAGGGCGCCGAGGTTGGCCATGACGTTGACCCCGCCAGTGAACTGATCGCGGTTGTCGAAGGCGGCGCGTTGTTCGATATCCAGCCCTAGCAGGTGGCTTTGGCTGTCGACTTCGTTGTCGCCCAGTGTGCGTTCGTAGCCCACTTGTACGCCCGGCACCAGTTGCCATGCGCCCATCGCCACCGGGGCGAAGCCGACGTTGAGGTTGGCGACGGCGCTGCGGCGGGTGGCGGTGTTGTCGTCGACGTCGAGGGCCAGTTCGCTGCCCTTCTCTTTGAAGCCGTTGAGGTCGAGGTGGCTGACGCGAAAGCCCAGGCTTGGCTCGAAAACCATGCCGTTGACCGGGGCGCGGTAGCCGAGGGCCAGGGTTGCGCCGGTGAGGTTGCCGTGGGTGTCGCCCTTCGCTGAGCCGAGGCCGCCGCCGAGGTCGCGTTTGCTGTCGTAGTCGATGTAGCCGGCGCTGGCGTTGGCGTCGAGGAACAGGCCTTGTTCCAGGCTGGTGAAGCCGTAGCGGGCGCCGACGTTGAGGAAAGTGAAGTCGGTGTCGGCTTCGCCACCCGCACCGCCGACGGTGCCTTTGCTGTAGCTGAAGCCGCCGCGTGCGCTGAGTTGTTCGCTGAAGCGTTGGGTGATGCCGACCATCAGGCCTTGGCTGTGTTCGTTGCTGCTTTCGGCATGGGACGAGCCGTCGGTGCCGAGATAGCCGGCCAGCGCGGTCGTCCACAAGCGGTATTGGCCGACTTTGAGGTCTGTGCCGCTGGCGAACGGTGCGGCGGCTTGTTCGATCATCGCGTTTTGGCGCAGCAAGTAGCTGGCGGCGTCGGCGTGCACCTGGCCGCCGACCTGGGATTCGACACCGCCGAGGGTGCCGGCGTCGATGGCCGATTGCAGGTAATAGTTGTAGGCGCTGTAGGTGCCGGACAGATTGGTGTTCTGCAATTCGCGGAGCAGTTCGGCGCCGGCAGCGGCGTTGCCGATCAGTCCGGCCTGACCCGGCAGGCTGTTGTATTCGACGAGCTTGCCGCGCAGGACGTAGATGGTTTCCTGCGAGAGGCCGAGGCCTTGTTTGAGGTAGTTGTCCATGGTGCCGTATTGCGCGGTGACTTCGTCGAGACCGGCCTGCAAGTAGCTGGCCTGCACGCCGAGCAGCGGCCCGTAGACGGCGGCCATGCTTGGCGGCATGGCTTTCAACGTGGCGGCGACGCGCGCGGCGGTGTAGTCGTTGGTCGCGAGGTAGTTGGCCATGATTGTTGCGTTGTCGACACCGGCGATGCTTTGCAACACGGCGGCGGTCCAGCCGGTGCGGTCTTTACCGGCAGTGCAGTGGAACAGTTGCGCGGCGTCGACGCTGGCCAGCGCGTTGAATAGCGTGCCGAACTGCCTGCGCATGCCGGCATCGTTGACGAAGGCACGGTTGGTCTGTTCCATCATGGCGACGGCGTCGGCGGCGCTGTTGAAACTGATGTTGGTGATGTTCGAGCCGGAGGTGGTGGCGCCGATGATGTCGATGTTTTGGTAAGTGGCGCCGTTGAGCATGGTGTCTGGCGTGCCGGCGATTTCGCTCGGGGTGCGCAGGTCGTAAACGGCTTTGATGCCGAGGCTGTTGAGCGTCGCCAAGTCTGCCGCCGACGGCGTGATCGCGTTGGAGCGATAGAACACGCCCGCGCGCATGGTGCCGTCGTGGGCGGTGGAATAGGCAGTGGTGATGCCGGCGACATCGCGGAAGTTGTCGATGCTTTTCAAGCGCGGCGTGTCGAGGGGCACGGACTCGGCAGCGTGAGCAGCGGCGATGGACAGGCTCAGTACGGACAGCGAACACACAAGACGTTGAAACACGGTGCAGCCTCATTGTTTAAGCGTTGGGCTGCTGACTATGCGGAGCGAAGTGATACTGAATATGACAGTTTCGGTTTGTCGCGAAATGGCTGCGCGATTGGGCCGTCTGGTGCGTGATTGGGCTGTGGGGGTTTAAGTTTTGGGGTGTCAGTTGGGTTGGTTGTTGGCCGGGATACCGCTTTCGCGAGCAAGCTTGGCTCCTACAGGGATGGTTTGTGTCTGTTGAATGTATGGGCACCGCCGAACATTGTAGGAGCTGAGCTTGCTCGCGAAAGCGTTGGGTCAGCGACGGTGATATCGACTGGCATACCGCTTTCGCGAGCAAGCCCGCTCCCACAGGTATTGTGTGTCTGATGGATGTATGAGCACCGCCGAACATTGTAGGAGCTGAGCTTGCTCGCGAAGGCGGTGGGTCAGTGACGGTGATGCTGGCTGTCACGCCGCTTTCGCGAGCAGGCTCGGCTCCTACAAAGTCCGCGGTGGTTTGGGGTTATTGGGTGAACCGCACGCCCGGTTTTGCGCGTTCGTCGACGCTGAGTTCGAAGATGTCCGGGCGGGCGTAGTGGCCGACGACGTCGTAGTCGTAACGCGCGCGGATCAAATCATCCGTGTCGATTTCTGCGCTGATCAGGCCGGCTTCATTGCGCAGCGGCCCGGCCAGGACGTCGCCCATCGGCCCGATGATCACGCTGCCGCCGGCAATCAAAGGGCGCTCGGCGGGCCAGTTGGCAACGTCCACACCCAACTCGCGCGGCGACGCCTGCACCTGGCACGCACTGACCACAAAACAGCGCCCTTCATGAGCAATGTGGCGCATGCTGACCTGCCACATTTCACGCTCATCCACCGTCGGCGCGCACCACACTTCTACGCCCTTGGCGTACATCGCGGTGCGCAGCAGCGGCATCATGTTTTCCCAGCAGACCACCGCGCCGAGCTTGCCCACCTGCGTGTCGAGCACCGGCAGCGTCGAGCCATCGCCCTTGCCCCAGATCAGCCGTTCAGTACCGGTCGGCATCAGTTTGCGGTGCTTGCCGACCAAACCCTCGTGCGGATCGATATACAGCACCGTGCAATACAACGTGCTACCCGCGCGCTCAATCACGCCGATCACCAAATTGGCGCCGGTGCGCGCCGACAAACCGGCCAGCGCTTCAGTCTCGACACCCGGCACATCGATGGCGTTGGCAAAATACCGCGCATACGCTTCGCGCCCTTCCGGCAAGCGATAGCCCAATTGCGTACCAAAACCCTCGCCTTTCGGATAACCACCGAGCAGCGCTTCCGGCATCACCACCAATGCCGCGCCGGACTCAACGATGGCCGCTTCATAACTGAGAATCTGTTCGAGGGTTTCGCCTTTGCCACCCGGCAAGGAGCCGATTTGCAGCGCAGCAACAATTGATTTGGCCATGCCAGTTCACTCCATAAGATCAGGTGTTGCTGATTCTCCGGCCGCACGGGATCATGAATAAAGCCCGATTCACTGCTGAATGATATGAGCCTTATGAATATCGCCACCGTCGACCTCAATCTGCTGAAAGTCTTTGAAGCCCTGCATGAAGAGTCCAGCGCCAGCCGCGCCGCGCTGCGTCTGGGCGTGACGCAATCGGCGGTCAGTGCAGCGTTACGGCGTTTGCGCGATGTGTATGGCGATCAATTGTTCGTGCGCACCGGTCGCGGTCTGGCGCCAACGCTGAAAGCCAATCAGCTGAAACCGGTGGTCAGCGAGGCGCTGAACAAGTGTCGGCAGAGTCTGACGATGGTCGACCCGACCACGCAGCAGTACGAGGGGCGCTCGGTGACGGTGGGGCTGTCGGATGATTTCGAGATCGCTTACGGCCGGCGCCTGATCGAGGAAATTGCCCGCAGCGCGCCGAAGTTGCGCCTGATCTTCCGCCAGACCCACAGCCAGATCGTCGCCCGCGATCTGATGGAGCGCAGCATCGATCTGGCAATCACCGCCGGCGGTTTTGCCGAGCGACTGCTCAGTCGTCAGGTGCTGGGCGAAGGCGGTTACGCGTGCCTGGTCGATCCGGCGAGCCTGGCGACCGGTCAGCAGCAGATCGACCTACAAGAATTTGTAGCGCGCGAGCACTTGCTGGTGTCGTCCGGGGGATTTATCGGGATTACCGATGAGGGGTTGGCGGCGCTGGGTTTGAGTCGTCGGGTCTGCGCCTCGACCACGCATTTTGCCGCGCTGCCTTATCTGCTCAAGGGCAGCCAGGCAGTGGCGACCATTCCGACGCACGCTGCCGAGAGTATCGCTGCGATCAGCGGGCTGACATTGCTGCCCTGCCCGCTGCCGTTGCCGCGCTATCCGATCGAACTCGGCTGGCGCACCAGCACACAGATCGATCCAGTGGTGGTGAAGGTTCGCGAGGCGATTGCCGCCACGTTCACACCGGGCTGAGGCGTTACTTGTTCGCCGCCATCAGGCGATTGACTTCACTGCGCACCATGTTGGCGAATTCCGGCGGCGACATCGTGTCCAGTTCCGAGCGTACCCATTCCGCCCATTTGCCTTTGCGCTTGCCGCGCTCGCCGAACAAACGCGCGGCTTCGCCTTTGGCTTTGCCCAGATTGTTCTGCCAGAGTTCGAACAGACGGGATTTCTCGTCCTCGAGCGCCGCGCGCTCAGCGAGGGATTTGTCGGCCAGATTGAAACTCATGGGGATTTATCCTGCTGCGTAAAATGGCGACATCTTACACGCTCGGCGGAAATCTCCTGCGCAGGTTTTGCCTGTTGATCTACATTCAGTGCAACTTTTCGCGCACCGTCGCACTCCATTGATCACGTCCATTCAACTGCAAGGAGTCACCCAATGGCCCGGAAATCCGCCGTGCAAGCCGCCCAGGATCAAATCAAGGATCAAGCCTTCAGTGAGCTTCAGGCGTTGATCGAAGAATCCGACAAACTGCTGAAGAACAGCGCTTCACTGGTTGGCGAGGAAGCGGAAACCCTGCGCGGGCAAATCGCCCAGAAATTGCAGCAGGCACTGGAATCGGTGTCGAGCGTGCGCGACCGTACCAAGCCAGCGGTAGACGCCACCGAAAGCTACATCGGCGGCCATCCATGGCAGACCGTGGCCATCTCGGCCGGTTTTGGTCTGGTGGTGGGGTTGCTGCTCGGTCGTCGTTGATTTTTCTGCGCGATTAAAGCGAATGCCAGTCAGTTCTGCTGACTGGCATTTTTTTGTGTGGATGCTCACTAGGTGCAAGGCTTTGAACCGAGGTGATGCCTTCGCGAGCAAGCTCGCTCCCACATTGGATCTATGTCGTACGCGAAACCCCTCTGGGAGCGGGCTTGCTCGCGAAGGGGCCCGATCAGACAACGCAAATGTCAGACCGATAGCAGCTCATCAATATGCCGATACTCAGCCTCTAACCCTGCCGCCAATTCCCGCGCCCGCCCCAACCGAATCGGCCCGCGCTCGATATCGATCAACAGCCCCGGACACGCCAGCGCCGGCAATCCCGTCCACGCTTTCAACCGCCCATCCGTGACCACCAGCAAGCGCTGCTGCTCGGCCGGAAAACGCTTGCGTCGAACCGTCAGCCATTGCTGCGCCTGTGCCAACGCCGCCACCAACGGCGTGCCACCGCCGGCGCCCAAAGCATCAAGCCAAACGCGCAAGCCACTGGACGCCTTCAACCCCTGCACCTGCCACTTCGGCGCCGAGCCGCTGGCCGTCAGCAACGCCAACCGCGCGCGTTGGCGATAAGCATCATCGAACAGTTGCGCGAGCAGACCTTTGGCATCGCTCAAGGCCTGATGCCGGCGGGTAGACGCCGAGGCATCGACGATCACCAGCCACAGCTCATGCGGCGTGCGGGTGCGCAGTTGAAACAATAAATCGGCACGGGTTTGCGGGCGGCCGTTGAGCAGCGTCGCCGGCCAGTTCACCGAACCGCTGCGAGCGGCGTGACGCTTGCCTTGCCGACCGTTATCCAGCCGACCAGCACGGGGTCTGGCATTCGCCCCCGCGTCGGATCGGGGGCGAATGCCTAAAGCTTTTTTGGCCAGCTCGGTACTTCGCGGCGAGCACCGGTGGCGAGGGCCGGCGCGGGCATGTCGCCCCACTGCCCCTGCCCTTCGCTTGGTTCGGATTGTGCGTTGCTCGGCGATTGCGGTGGTTGTTGCGGACTCAACGCGGTCTGCTCGCGACGGCGATGGCGCAGTGCGAATTCAGCAACGGCGTCGATATCCGCTTCGCTGATTGCCTCTGCACCGCGCCATGCCGCGTGCGCCCGAGCGGCGCGCAGCCACACCAGATCCGCGCGCAATCCATCGACGCCGGCAGCGAAGCAACGCTCAGTGATCTGCGCCAGTGCGGCGTCGTCCAGCGGGATGTTGGCCAATGCACTTCGTGCATTTTCGCAACGCTCGCGCAGGGCTTGTTGCTGGGTTTCCCACTGCGCGCAAAACCCTTGCGGATCGCTGTCGAAATCCAGCCGACGCCGAATGATTTGCCCGCGCTCGGTCGGCGCGGTGTGGCCGCTGAGGGCGACGTTCAAACCGAAACGGTCGAGCAATTGTGGACGCAACTCGCCCTCTTCCGGGTTCATCGTGCCGATCAACACAAACCGCGCCGAGTGGCGATGGGAAATGCCGTCGCGCTCGATCAGGTTGGTGCCGCTGGCGGCGACGTCGAGCAGCAGATCGACGAGGTGATCGGGCAGCAGATTGACCTCATCGACGTAAAGCACACCGCCGTCGGCCTTGGCCAAAACGCCGGGAGAGAATTGCGCGCGGCCATCACTGAGGGCCGCGTCGAGGTCGAGGGTGCCGACCAAGCGTTCCTCGGTGGCGCCCAGCGGCAAGGTGACGAACTGGCCGCTGGCGAGCAGATCGGCGAGGCCACGGGCCAGGGTCGATTTGGCCATGCCGCGCGGGCCTTCGATGAGCACGCCGCCGATTTTCGGGTCGATGGCGGTGAGGCACAGGGCGAGTTTCAAGTCATCGGCGCCGACCACGGCGGAGAGGGGGAAATGCGGGGTGTCGGTCATCGTCATTACTCGGTCATGGTCGGTGAAATGCTTTCAAACTGTGGGAGCGGGCTTGCTCGCGAAGGCGGTGTGTCATTCAACGCATTGGTGTCTGATACGACGCTTTCGCGAGCAAGCCCGCTCCCACATTTGGAATGGGTTGTGTCAGGTGTCTTCTTCTATGTCCAACAGGAGATTCTCCAGCGCTTCTTTATAAGCCCCCGGCTCCTGCCACATCCCGCGCTGCTGCGCCTCTAGCATCCGTTCGGTCATATCACGCAGCGCATGCGGATTATGCTCACGGACAAAATCCCGCGTCGCCGGATCGAGCAAATATGCATCCGCCAGCAACGCGTACTGGTGATCATCGATCAACTGCGTCGTCGCATCAAACGCGAACAGGTTGTCGACCGTCGCCGCCAATTCAAACGCGCCTTTGTAGCCGTGGCGCTTGACCCCGTCGATCCATTTCGGATTGGCTGCCCGCGAGCGAATCACCCGGTTCAGCTCTTCCTTCAAGGTGCGGATTTTCGGCAGATCCGGCTGGCTGTGATCTCCGTGATAACTGGCCGCCGCTTCGCCGCGCAACGTTTCGACGGCGGCGAGCATGCCGCCCTGGAATTGGTAGTAGTCGTTGGAATCGAGCAAGTCGTGCTCGCGATTGTCCTGATTCTGCAGCACCGCTTGCACCTGGCTCAGGCGCTGGACGAACTGTTCGCGGGCGGCGGTGCCTTCGTCGGAACCGCCGTAAGCGTAAGCGCCCCAGTTCAGATAAACCTCGGCGAGATCGTCGCGGCTCTGCCACAAACGACCGTCAATGGCGCCCTGCACGCCCGCGCCGTAGGCACCGGGTTTGGCGCCGAAAATCCGCCAACCGGCCTGACGTCTTGCGGTGTCTTCGTCGACGCCCGATTGCAGCAGCGCCTCGCGTTCGGCGCGGACTTTCGCGGCCAATGGGTTGAGGTCGTCCGGCTCATCCAGCGCGGCAACGGCTTGCACGGCGGCGTCGAACAGGCGAATCAGGTTGGCGAAGGCATCGCGGAAGAATCCGGAGACGCGCAGGGTGACGTCGACACGCGGGCGGTCGAGCAGGCTCAGCGGCAGAATCTCGAAATCGTCGACACGCTGACTGCCCGTCGCCCACACCGGGCGCACGCCCATCAGCGCCATGGCCTGAGCGATGTCGTCACCGCCGGTGCGCATGGTCGCGGTGCCCCACACGGAGAGGCCGAGTTGGCGCAAGTGATCGCCGTGGTCTTGCAGGTGGCGTTCGAGGATCAACGTGGCCGACTGGAAACCGATGCGCCACGCAGTGGTGGTGGGCAGGTTGCGCACGTCGACCGAGTAGAAATTGCGCCCGGTGGGCAGGACGTCGAGGCGGCCACGGCTCGGTGCGCCGCTGGGGCCGGCGGGGACGAAGCGGCCGCTGAGGGCGTCGAGCAGGCCACGCATTTCGGCGGGGCCGCAGGCGTCGAGGCGTGGGGCGACGACTTCGCGCAAGTTGTCGATGATTGCGCAGACCTCCGCCCAACGCGGTTCCTGTGGGAGTGAGCCTGCTCGCGATAGCGGTGTGTCAGTAAAATCAATGTTGGCTGACACTCCGCTATCGCGAGCAGGCTCACTCCTACAGGGGGTTTGTAGTGTTTCGGAGATTAGGGTTGTGGCGAAGATTTCCAGGCGTTCGCGGGTGTCGCCGGCGGTGCGCCAGGATTCGTCGCTTTGCGATTGCAGCGCTTCGGGACGCGGGCCTGTCCATGGCTCGGCCAACGCACAATCGAGTGGATCGAAACCCAGTTCGAACGCTTTGGCGAGTGCTCGCAATAGACTCGATTGCGCGCCTTTGCCGTCACCTCGTGGAATCCGCAGCAACGCCAACAAGGTATCAATGCGCAAGCGCCCCGTCGGCGATTCGCCAAAAATGTGCAGACCATCGCGAATCTGCGATTCCTTCAGATCACACAAATACGTGTCCAGACGCGGCAACCAGATCGCCGCATCGGCGTCACTGTCCAGCCCGGCATCCAGCTGCAATTCACGATCAATCTGCGTGTCGCGCACCAGTTGCAGAATGTCGCGCTGCAACTCACGGGCGCGGCGCGGGTCAAGCAGTTGCGCTTCGTAATATTCGTCGGCCAACAGTTCCAGATTGCGCAGCGGCCCGTAGGTTTCGGCGCGGGTCAGCGGCGGCATCAAGTGGTCGATGATCACCGCTTGCGTGCGCCGTTTGGCCTGGGCGCCCTCGCCCGGATCGTTGACGATAAACGGATAGATATTCGGCAGCGGCCCGAGCAACGCATCCGGCCAGCAGTTTTCCGAGAGGCCGACGCCTTTGCCCGGCAGCCATTCGAGGTTGCCGTGCTTGCCGACGTGGATCACGCTGTGCGCGCCGTAGGTGTTGCGCAGCCAGAAATAGAACGCCAGATAGCCGTGCGGCGGCACCAGATCTGGATCGTGATAAACCGCGCTCGGATCAACCTGATAACCGCGCGCAGGTTGAATGCCGACGAAGGTCAGGCCGAAGCGCAGACCGGCAATCATCATGCGGCCGTCGCGGCACATCGGATCGTTTTGTGGCGATCCCCAGCGCTCAATTACCGCCGCGCGATTCGCATCCGGCAGCGCATTGAACATCGCTAAATAAGCGTCCATCGCCAGACTTTGCTGGCACGGGCGCAGGTCAATCGTGTCGAGATCGTTGCTGACGCCACCGAGCAATTGCTGGATCAACTCGGTGCCGCTGCCCGGCAATTCTGACGAGATCGGATAACCCTCGGCCTGCAACGCGCGAAGAATATTCAGCGCCGCCGCCGGGGTGTCGAGGCCGACGCCATTGCCGATGCGGCCATCGCGCGTCGGGTAGTTGGCGAGAATCAACGCGATGCGTTTTTCAGCGTTCGGCACCCGCGCCAGATCGATCCAGCGCCGCGCCAGTTCAGCGACAAAATCCATGCGCTCAGGTTGCGCGCGGTAGCAGACCACATCGGACTGACTGCGCTCGCTGCGCCACGCCAGATCCTTGAAGCTGATCGGCCGGCTGATGATGCGCCCGTCGAGTTCCGGCAAGGCAATGTGCATCGCCAGATCACGCGGGCCGAGGCCTTGCTCGCTGTCGCGCCAACCGGGCTCGTTGTCCTGCGCGCAGATCGCCTGAATCACCGGAATGTTGCGGCGAAACGGCCGCAGGTGCGGCGCTTCGGGGCTGGACTGGGCGAAACCGGTGGTGTTCAAAATCACCCCCGCCTCGACTTCATCCAGCCAATCCTCGACCACCGCCAAGCAGCCGGGTTCTTTCAAACTGGCCACCGCAATCGGCAGCGGATTAAGCCCCGCTGCCTGCAAGCGTTGGCAGAAAACATCGATGAACGCGGTGTTCGCCGCTTGCAAATGCGAGCGGTAAAACAACACCGCTGCGACCGGTTGCTCAGGCCGCCATTCGGCTTGCCAGTCACTCAGTGCAGCGGTGTTTTTAGTCGGGTGGTAAATCGCCGTGCGCGGCAGGGTTTGCGGCTCATCCCATGCGTAATCGCGGGCGAGCCAACGGTTGGCCATGCAACGAAAGAAATCCAGTGCATTGCTTAGGCCGCCCTGACGCAGGAACTGCCAGAGGCGGTCGCGATCCTCGGCATTAACGGTGCTCAAGTCGCTGAGCTCCGGATCGGGACGATCATCGCCCGGCACCAGAATCACCTGCACGCCGCGTTCGGCCAACTCGACCAGACGCTCGACGCCATACCGCCAATAGGCGATGCCGCCGTGCAGCGAAATCAAAATCACCTTGGCGTGGCGCAGCACCTCATCGACGTACAAATCGACCGAGGCGTGATTCTGCACCTGCATCGGATTGGCCAGACGCAGGCTCGGATAATCCTCGGGCAACTGCTGCGCAGCCTCGGCGAGCAGCGCCAGACTGGAGTCGCCGCTGCACAGGATCACCAGCTCGGCGGGGGTTTGGCCAAGGTCGGCAATGTTGTCATCCGAGACGAAACCGCCGGGCTGAGTCCTGAGCAGGTGCATGGTTTTAAACGCTGAGCGCGGCGCGAAGTTGCGCTTCGAGTTGCGCCGCGTCGAGTTCCTGACCGATCAACACCAGACGCGTGACGCGCGCTTCATCGGCGCCCCACTGACGGTCGAAATGCTTGTCGAAACGCGTGCCCACGCCCTGAATTAACAGACGCATTGGCTTGTTCGGAATCGCCGCGAAACCTTTGACACGGAGGATGCCGTGCTTCACCACCAGTTGCGTCAGGGCGTCGAGCAGCAGACTTTCGTCGGCTTGCGGCAGTTCGATGGAGATCGAATCGAAAGCGTCGTGATCGTGGTCATCGTGGTCGTCATCGCCTTCACCGTGGTGGTGATCGTGATGGCTGTGGCGGCTGTCGATGTGCTCTTCGGAACTGGCGCCGAGACCGATCAACACGTCGAGCGGCACACGACCGTTGCTGGCTTCGATGATTTTCACCGCCGGTGGCAGCTCTTCGGAGACTTCAGCGCGAACGCGAGCCAGATCTTCCGGGCTGGTCTGGTCGGCCTTGTTGAGGATGACGAGGTCGGCGCTGGCCAGTTGGTCGGCGAACAGTTCGTGCAGCGGCGATTCGTGATCGAGGTTCGGGTCGAGTTTACGCTGGGCGTCGACCTGATCCGGGAACGCAGCAAAGGTGCCAGCGGCTACGGCCGGGCTGTCGACCACGGTGATCACCGCATCAACGGTGCAGGCGCTGCGGATTTCCGGCCACTGGAAGGCTTGCACCAGTGGTTTTGGCAGGGCCAGACCCGACGTTTCGATGAGGATATGGTCGAGGTCGCCGCGACGGGCAACCAGTTCGCGCATCACCGGAAAGAATTCTTCCTGAACGGTGCAGCACAGGCAGCCGTTGGCCAGTTCGTACACGCGGCCAACCGCTTCTTCTTCGCTGCAGCCGATTGTGCATTGCTTGAGGATTTCACCGTCGATGCCCAACTCGCCAAACTCGTTGACGATCACCGCGATGCGCCGGCCCTGCGCGTTGTCGAGCATGTGCCGCAGCAGCGTGGTCTTGCCCGAGCCGAGGAAGCCGGTGACGATGGTGACGGGGAGTTTGGCCAGTGTTTTCATCGGTATGCCCTTTGGCAAGCGGCGGGCATACGGGACGAGAACCGGCAACGCGCGTGCGTGCCCGGAGAGTTCGCCACCGGATCACCCCGCCCGGTTGAAATTGAGAATCTGTGACGAGGCAGGTCTCCTGGCTGACGGCGTTCAGGCGCGGGGCCTGGCGTTGGCTGCGCCTTCCCGCTGGCTCATGGGTTGAGCTGGCAGTGGCGTGGCAGCGGACAGCGCCGTTCACAGTTGCGGGGGCAGCCGCGGCATTGACCGCGTTCCCTTCTTAGCTTCGGCGTGGGCCGAAGAACCTCGAATGCGCAAGGCTACGCATCGGGTGGTGACCGGTCAATGTTTGGATTGGGGGTATATCCGTTGCTGCGGGTGTTGCTGATTAGGGTTCCGCCCTTACGGCGGGTCACTTTTTCCAAACGCCGAAAAAGTAACCAAAAAGGCTTCCCCCGGCGTACGGCACTTCGCTGAGGCTCAGTGTTCCCTCGCTACGGTGTCCATCCGGGGACATCGCCTACGGTTTGCTGCGCTGCACCTCCTCTCGATGTGTGCGGCTACGCCGCACGGCGCTACGCGCCTGATCCCCGGATGGACACCTACACTTGGCCTGCCGAAGGGGCTTGAGATCAAAAGCCAGATCAAGATCAAAGGCCCCTCACCCTAGCCCTCTCCCGGAGGGAGAGGGGACTGATTGCGTGGATTGGAAGAGTTACGCCGACGTGGAATACCAAGTCGAACACACATTTTGAAAAGCCCACCAATCGGCTCCCTCTCCCTCGGGAGAGGGCTGGGGTGAGGGGCAGCAACAACACAAATCAAAAGCCGTGCGCCCCCCGCTCCTCACCACTCAATAGGCCGAGTGTCAGCTCGCCTGCTCTTGATCTTGACTCACCGGCCCGTCGGCAGGCTGAGCGGAGGGATTGATCCGGGGATGGGAGCGCAGCGACCGTTTGGCGCAGCCAAACACAGCGAGAGGAGGTGCAGCGAAGCAAACCGTAGGCGCTGAACCCCGGATCAATCCCGGAGCGAAGGAACCCGAGCCACAGCGAGGGCCGAACGTCAGGGCACAGACCTTTTGGTTACTTTTGGGGCGTTTGCCAAAAGTGACCCGCCGTAAGGGCGGAACCCTAACCAGCCACACCCGCAGCAACGGATCCACCCCAAAAAATTGACTAAAAACCCAACCCCATGCTCTCCTACACAACTTGTTACGGGTGCCCTTCACAGGGTGAAACGGGAAACCGGTGAATCATGTGCTTTACTCAAGCCATGTCAGTCCGGTGCTGCCCCCGCAACGGTAAGCGAGCGAAGCGTCAAAACCACTGTGCCCAAAAGCATGGGAAGGAGACGCTTGCAGGTCGGCCTGACGCCAACCCCTCGTGAGCCCGGAGACCGGCCCTTAACACACAGCGCGCACCTCGTGCGCAGCTGAACATAACAAACCCGCGGTGGGCGGGCGCTGTTCGAACCTCTGCGAGCCCGACCCGCAGGGGTTTTCATGCGCTCAAATCACCCACTGACACTCCAGAGGGAAGCGCCATGTCGATCATCAGCAGCACCGGCAGCAACACGGACAAAATCGCCAGCACCGTCACACTGAGCCAACGCCTGACCGCCGCGATCTTCGCGTCGATCCTCGGCGCCGGCCTGGTCTACTTCGCCGGCTTCTCGCACATCGAAGCGGTACACAACGCCGCCCACGATACCCGCCACAGCGCCGCGTTCCCGTGCCACTGAGACCTGCCGACATGATCAAGCGTATTGCGCAAACCGCAGGTTTTACCGGGCTTCTGGCCGCCCTGCTCCTCACCCTGCTGCAAAGCTTCTGGGTCTCGCCGCTGATTCTTCAAGCGGAAACTTTCGAAAAATCCGAACCCGTCGCCGTGCATGAACACGCCGAAAGCGCCATGGCCGGCCACACCCACGACGCCGAAGCCTGGGAGCCGGAGCCCGGCTGGCAGCGCGTGGTTTCGACCACCGGTGGCAATCTGGTCGTCGCCGTCGGTTTCGCCCTGATGCTCGCCGGTCTCTACACCCTCCGTGCGCCCACCAAAACTTCGCAAGGCCTGCTCTGGGGTCTGGCCGGTTACGCCACGTTTGTCCTCGCGCCGACCTTGGGTCTGCCACCAGAACTGCCGGGCACCGCCGCTGCTGATCTGGCTTCGCGACAGATGTGGTGGATCGGCACGGCCGCGTCGACCGCTGTCGGCCTGTCGTTGATCGCGTTCAGCCGTCACTGGCTGATGAAAGTTCTCGGTGTGGCGATCCTCGCCGTGCCGCACGTGATCGGCGCGCCGCAGCCGGAAGTGCATTCGATGCTCGCTCCTGAAGCATTGGAAGCGCAGTTCAAAATCGCTTCGCAGCTGACCAACGTCGCGTTCTGGCTGGCCTTGGGCCTGATCAGCGCCTGGTTGTTCCGCCGCAAAAGCGATGGCCAATACCACGCATGACGAATGACAGCGCAGCGCCGACCTTCGTGGTCGGCCTGGGTTGCCAGCGCGGCTGCCCCGTCAGTACGCTGCGCGCGTTACTTGATCAGGCGTTACAGGCGCATCGCATCGAGTTGCAAGCGATCAAGGCCTTGGCCAGCATCGACCTGAAGCGCGACGAGCCCGGTTTACAGGAACTCGCCGCGCAACTGGCGCTGCCGCTGCTGTACTTCAGCAGCGAAGAACTGGCCAGTTATCAGGAACGCCTCAGCCACCGTTCCGACATCGCTTACGAACGCACCGGTTGCTACGGCGTCGCCGAAAGTGCCGCGCTGGCCCTCGCCGAACAGTTGATTCAGGCACCGGCAAAACTGCTGATTTCCCGACAAAAATACGCTCAGGCCACCTTCGCATTGGCCGGCGCTGCGTAAATTCCCGATAATCCCCGCCATTGATCATGAGCAATCTTCATCTGAAGTGTTGGCCATGCCTTTTTTTCACAGGATTTAGCGATGACCGTCTACTTCATCGGCGCCGGCCCCGGCGACCCGGAACTGATCACCGTCAAAGGCCAGCGGCTGATTCGCAGCTGCCCGGTGATCATTTATGCAGGCTCGCTGGTACCGGCGGCAGTGCTGGACGGTCATCAGGCTGAAACAGTGGTCAACAGCGCCGAATTGCATCTGGAACAGATCATCGAACTGATCAAAACCGCGCACGCGAACGGTCAGGATGTGGCGCGGGTGCATTCCGGCGATCCGAGTCTGTATGGCGCGATTGGTGAGCAGATTCGTTATCTGCGCGAGCTGAATATTCCGTTTGAGATCGTTCCCGGCGTGACGGCGACGGCGGCGTGTGCGGCGTTGCTGGGGGCGGAACTGACCCTGCCGGATGTCTCGCAAAGCGTGATTCTGACCCGTTATGCCGATAAAACCGCGATGCCGGTGGGTGAGGAGCTGGGCAGTCTGGCGCAGCATGGGGCGACCATGGCGATTCATCTGGGCGTTAATCATTTGCCGAAGATTCTGCTGGAGTTGCTGCCGCATTACGGCGCGGATTGCCCGATTGCGGTGATTCACCGGGCGACGTGGCCGGATCAGGATTGGGTAGTGGGGACGCTGGCGGACATTGCCGAGAAGGTTGAAGCGAAAGGGTTTCGGCGTACGGCGCTGATTCTGGTCGGGCGGGTGTTGGGGAGTGAGGTGTTTAGCGAGTCATCGTTATATCGCGCGGGGCATGCACACCTTTACAGGCCCTGAAAGCAAAAGATCGCAGCCTTCGCCAGCTCCGACAGGGAAATACATTCCAATGTAGGAGCTGGCGAAGGCTGCGATCTTTTGATTCTGTGGCTTCAGACAATGCATTCATCACGGGAAAATGCATTGCCTGAATTGGAACTGCTGCGCAGTTCATCGGGGATAAATCCCCTCGCCACAGCGCCGTTTTTCTTGTCCGCAGCGAACACCACTCAGTAGTAGGCGTTTTCTTTCTGCGTGTGGTCGGTCACGTCGCGTACGCCTTTCAGCTCCGGAATACGCTCAAGCAAGGTGCGCTCGATGCCTTCCTTCAGGGTCACGTCCGCCTGGCCGCAGCCCTGGCAGCCGCCGCCGAATTGCAGAACGGCGATGCCGTCTTCAACCACATCGATCAGGCTGACCTGACCGCCGTGGCTAGCGAGCCCCGGGTTGATTTCGGTTTGCAGGTAGTAGTTGATGCGCTCGTTGACCGGGCTGTCGGCGTTGACCATCGGCACTTTGGCGTTCGGCGCCTTGATAGTCAGCTGGCCGCCCATACGGTCGGTCGCGTAGTCGACAACGGCGTCATCGAGAAACGCTTCGCTGAAGTGATCGATATACGCGGTGAAGCTTTTCAGCCCCAGCGCGGTGTCTTCAGGTTTTTCTTCGCCCGGCTTGCAGTAGGCAATGCAGGTTTCGGCGTACTGGGTGCCAGGCTGGGTGATGAAGACGCGGATGCCGATGCCCGGGGTGTTCTGCTTGGAGAGCAGATCAGCCAGGTAATCGTGGGCGGCGTCGGTAATGGTAATAGCGGTCATGGAAACTCCTCGCAGGCTTGGGCGCAGTTTACGCCAATCGTTGCGCCGGACAAAGTCCTAGTATTTTTGTCGGGAAAGATTCTCGTCGGGCTCGCCATCGACCCGCGCCTTGAGCCAGCGGTAACTGCGTTTTTCCACCCATTCGTAGCTCAACCACGAACCCACACCGATCGCCAGCGCACAGACGACGAACATCAAATACGGGTTGACCCCATAGCGACGCGCAATGAAACCGCCCGCCGAGAGCACCAGCACGTGCATCAAGTACACCGAATACGAGCAGTCACCGAGCAGTTTCAGCAACCGGCTGCGCTCGACATAACGCTCCAGCGCCATGCACGACATCACCAGCACCGCACTCGGCACGCCCCAATTGAGCAGCCGTGGCGCCGGCACCAAGTGATAAATCGCCAGCAACGCCGCGACAATCCCGGCCAGCGGCAGCCATAAACCGGCGCCGATCCAGCCGCGACGATGGAGCATGCCAATGCCAATCCCCAGCAGAAACTCGTAAACGATGTCCGAGCGATAAAACTCGCTGATCCAGCCAAACCCCGTCCACGCCTGACTCACCGCAAACAGCAGCGCGGCGACCACCAGCAGACGCACCTGCAAGCGAAACAGCAGCGCCCAGGCAAACAGCACGTAGAAGAGCATTTCGTAATTCAGCGTCCAGCCGACATTGAGCGTCGGGTAGATTCCGTAGCCGCCGGGATTTTCAGTCGGGATGAACAGCAAGGACAGCAGGAAATGCCCCCAATCCACGGTTTGATCGGGCAGCAACGGCTGGGCGAACACCACCAATAGCGCCATTAGCGCCGTGTACAGCCAATACGCGGGGACGATGCGAAACAGGCGATAGAGCAGAAACCGCGCGGGGGGCAGCGGCTTATTTTCGGTGGAAAGGAAAATCACCAGACCACTGATGACAAAGAACACATCGACGCCCACCGCGCCTTTGTCGATGAACCACTGCCCAATCGGCCCGCGCGCTTCGAAGTCGAAAAAAATCTGCATGAAATGGTGGCAGACCACCGTCCACGCAGCCAGCGCACGCAGGGCTTGCACTGAAATCAACATCACCGGCTCCCGTCCACACCCTCAAATCCACCACCACCCCAACGTCATCCGAACACTTCGATATGGCGCTGAACTCATGTAGGAGCTGCGGCACGCTGCGATCATTTGATTTTGATTTTCAAGATCAAAAGATCGCAGCGTTCCGCAGCTCCTACAGAGGAATTTTGTGGTGTTGCTTATGCGTGGGACAGCGGGCGGGCCTCAAAAGATCAAAGATTCTCGTACCGATTCATATCGAGCACGCCCTCTTCCACCGGGTCGGTTTCGTGGATGTAGCGGCTCAGATCATGGAAATAGAACCAGAACTGCGGATGACTTCGGCGAATCCCCCAGCGCTCAACGATATTCTCGAATTGCGCCTGATCCCTGGCACTGTCCATGGCATCGACAAACGCCGGCACCTGATCAGCCGGGATATTGAAGATGAAATTCGGATAGCTGCTCAGTACGCCGGGATAGATCGTCAACGTGTCCAGCCCTGGCTGATAACGCAGCGATTCTCCGGTGAGGAACGCCACGTTGCTGTGCGCGCGGTTGCGCAGCAGGCTGTAAACCTCGCGTTTGCCGCTGGCCGTTTCAATGCGCAGCATGGTCGCTTCCGGCAACTGGTCGATCACCTTCAAACCAGCCGCTGGCCGCGAGGTCAGGCGACTCAGCGCCTGTTCGGCATTTTGCAGCGCCGGGTCGATATTCGGTCGTGAGCAATAAGCGTTGTCGCAACGGTTGATCGGGTCAGGCCGCGCATTCAGGTCGCCGTACCGCGCCAGCAATTGCATGGCGAAGTCGTATTTCGGATCTTTTTCGTTGAGTTTCAGCGCGGTCGGAGTGTCGTCGTCAATCGACTCGTAATCCAGCCACATCTTGAACTGACCACTGCTCTGGTACCAATCGTCGAGGTAATCCTCGCGAGAATCAGCAGGCATCAAGCGCAGGAAGTTCTGCTCGGCGCCGTTGCGGATCAGGTCGAAATACAGGCGGGTTTGCGCCTGATGGGAGACGTTGCCGAACACATCGAAGTTGACCGCCAACTGGTAATAGGTGCGTTCCAGCAACGGATAGTCGAACAACCACATGGTTTGCGGCACTTCGCCGATCAGGCCTTTGGTCACCGAAGCACTGTCGAAGTGGCGGAAGATACTCAGCAGCGCGTTGTCGTTGCCGGCCCACAGCGTCGACCAGCTCGGCGCAGGGACTTCGGCATAGCTGTCGCGGCGCAGGGCCTCGTATTCATTCCGTTTGTCGCGGTAGTTGTGCCACAGGGTCAGCACGCTGCCGACGTCGTCGTTCTGCCCCGGCATCGCCAGCAACGGCGTGGCCTGGCCGCGATAGTTCGGGTCGGTGATGTACAGGTCGTGCTCCGGGGCCTGGAACAGCGCCCAGAAGTTGTCGCGGATCACGTCCGTCGCGATCTGCCCACGGCACACCGGGCCGCGAATAAAGGTGCGGACAAAGTACTCGGCGTTATCGAGCATGAACTGATAACGCGCCTGCGCCGGAATCGCTTCGAACGTAGCGAATGGATTGGCACGGCTGTTCGGCCCATAACCGGGCAAGGCGTTGACCTGCCAGTTGCCGCTGTAAAACAGGCTTTTCACCCGCGCCATTTTCGCCGCGCTCAGCGGGTAGGTGATATGGGTTTTGTGCACGATCACCCCTTGCACCGGCCACAAGCGGTAATAAACCTGTGTGCCCGGATCGTCGTTCGGGCGGCGGGTGGCGATCAGGTCGATCGGCTGGCCGGTCGGCGTACGCGAACGCACCCACTGGAAGAAATGCCCCGGCTCGCCGTCCTTGAAATAAAGGTGCGCGAGGAACAGATGCTCGTACAACCAACGGCCGACCAGGCTTTCGCGGGCGCCGGGAGCGTTGAGGAGGTTTTCCCACTGGACGATTTGCAGGGATTCCTTGGCGCTCGGCGCCAGGCCTTGTTCGTCGATCGGCGCACCGGAGGCGAGCCAACGTTGCAACGTCTGGTATTGCTGATCGGTCAGGCCAGTGACCGCCAGCGGCATGCCCTCTTTCGAGTGAGCACCGGCGTAGCCTTCAAATTCGGCAGGCATTGCGCATTGATTTGCGCGGTTTAACCCCAGAACAATGTCTTCGGGCAACTTGGCGTTAGGCGTCAGCGGCGTCTTGTGCCCCAGCTCCAGCATCCGCGCCATCAGCGCCGCTTGGCTGCCCTGCGCATCGAGTACCGAATAGAAGTCTTTCTGCTGCCAGGCGCGCTTGCCGAAGGCGTCGTAAAACAATCGGGTGGTCGGCGCCGCTTTGGTGCGCTCGCCGTCATACACCGGCATTTTGCTCGCGCCACGGGCCGCGCCTTCGCCACTGCCAAGATTGAGCTGGCAGGCGGAGTCGTAGCACGCATGGCAGGCCACGCACTTCTCGGTGAAGATTGGCTGGATGTCGCGGGTGTAGGAAATAGATGGAGAAATGGCAGGTGCAGCCGCTGGCTCTTGCGCCACGGCGCCCCAGCTGAGAAACAGCAACACAAAACCCATGACGCGGTAAGACATGCTGCTGATCCCGATTTTATAAAAAAACGCCGCGATTCTACATTATGACGTCCGTACCAACATGAGCGATATTCATGCAAAAGCGCCACATGCTCTAAAACCGCACAGGTTTGTTATGATCCCGCTCCTTCGTAATGGTCTTTCCGAGTAGTCCAAATGTCCGATCGCAGCGTCCGCCTTCAAGCTCTCAAGCAAGCTCTCAAAGAGCGCATCCTGATACTCGATGGCGGCATGGGCACGATGATCCAGAGCTATAAGCTCGAAGAGCAGGACTATCGCGGCAAACGCTTCGCCGACTGGCCGAGCGACGTCAAAGGCAACAACGACCTGTTGGTGCTGACCCGCCCTGACGTGATCGGTGGCATCGAAAAAGCCTATCTGGATGCCGGCGCCGACATTCTCGAAACCAACACCTTCAACGCCACACGCATTTCCATGGCCGACTACGGCATGGAAGAACTGGCCTACGAGTTAAACGTAGAAGGCGCACGGCTGGCGCGCAAGATCGCTGACGCCAAGACTGCCGAAAACCCGGAAAAGCCGCGTTTTGTTGCCGGCGTACTCGGCCCGACCAGCCGCACCTGCTCGCTGTCGCCAGACGTCAACAACCCGGGCTATCGCAACGTCACCTTTGATGAACTGGTGGAAAACTACACTGAAGCCACCAAAGGCCTGATCGAGGGCGGCGCCGACCTGATCCTGATCGAAACCATTTTCGACACCCTCAACGCCAAAGCGGCGATCTTCGCTGTGCAAGGCGTGTTCGAAGAGCTGCACATCGAACTGCCGATCATGATTTCCGGCACCATCACCGACGCCTCCGGCCGTACCCTGTCGGGCCAGACCACCGAAGCGTTCTGGAACTCGGTGGCGCACGCCAAGCCAATTTCCGTTGGCCTCAACTGTGCGCTCGGCGCCAGTGAATTGCGTCCGTATCTGGAAGAGCTGTCGAACAAGGCCAGCACCCACGTTTCCGCGCACCCGAACGCCGGCCTGCCGAACGAATTCGGCGAGTACGACGAACTGCCGTCGGAAACCGCCAAGGTCATCGAAGAATTCGCCCAGAGCGGCTTCCTCAACATCGTCGGCGGCTGCTGCGGCACCACCCCGGGGCACATCGAAGCGATCGCCAAAGCCGTCGCCGGTTACGCACCGCGTCAGATTCCGGACATTCCGAAGGCCTGCCGCCTCTCGGGTCTGGAGCCGTTCACCATCGATCGCAGCTCGCTGTTCGTTAACGTCGGCGAGCGCACCAACATCACTGGCTCGGCGAAATTCGCCCGACTGATCCGTGAAGACAACTACACCGAAGCGCTGGAAGTCGCCCTGCAACAGGTCGAGGCCGGCGCGCAGGTGATCGACATCAACATGGACGAAGGGATGCTCGATTCGAAGAAGGCCATGGTGACCTTCCTCAATCTGATCGCCGGTGAACCGGACATCTCGCGCGTACCGATCATGATCGACTCCTCGAAGTGGGAAGTGATCGAAGCCGGCCTGAAGTGCATTCAGGGCAAGGGCATCGTCAACTCGATCAGCATGAAAGAAGGCGTCGAGCAGTTCATCCATCACGCCAAACTGTGCAAGCGCTACGGCGCCGCCGTGGTGGTGATGGCGTTCGACGAAGCCGGCCAGGCCGACACCGAAGCGCGCAAGAAAGAGATCTGCAAACGCTCTTACGACATTCTGGTCAACGAAGTCGGCTTCCCGCCGGAAGACATCATCTTCGACCCGAACATCTTCGCCGTCGCCACCGGTATCGAAGAACACAACAACTACGCTGTGGACTTCATCAATGCTTGTGCCTACATCCGCGACGAGCTGCCGTACGCGCTGACCTCGGGCGGCGTGTCCAACGTTTCGTTCTCGTTCCGGGGCAACAACCCGGTGCGCGAGGCGATTCACTCGGTGTTCCTGCTGTACGCGATCCGCGCGGGCCTGACCATGGGCATCGTCAACGCCGGTCAACTTGAGATCTACGACCAGATCCCGCAAGAACTGCGCGACGCCGTTGAAGACGTGGTGCTCAACCGCACGCCAAACGGCACCGACGCCCTCCTCGCCATTGCCGACAAGTACAAGGGCGACGGCAGCGTCAAGGAAGCCGAGACCGAAGAGTGGCGCAGCTGGGAGGTCAACAAACGTCTGGAGCATGCGCTGGTCAAAGGCATCACCACGCACATCGTTGAAGACACCGAAGAATCGCGTCAGTCATTCGCCCGTCCGATCGAAGTGATCGAAGGCCCGCTGATGTCCGGCATGAACATCGTCGGCGACCTGTTCGGCGCCGGCAAAATGTTCCTCCCGCAAGTGGTGAAATCCGCCCGCGTGATGAAGCAGGCCGTGGCGCACTTGATCCCGTTCATCGAACTGGAAAAAGGTGACAAGCCAGAAGCCAAAGGCAAGATCCTCATGGCCACCGTCAAGGGCGACGTGCATGACATCGGCAAGAACATTGTTGGCGTGGTGCTCGGTTGCAACGGCTACGACATCGTCGACCTCGGCGTGATGGTGCCGGCCGAGAAGATTCTGCAAGTGGCCAAAGAACAGAAGTGCGACATCATCGGTCTGTCCGGTCTGATCACGCCGTCGCTGGATGAAATGGTGCACGTTGCGCGGGAAATGCAGCGTCAGGATTTCCATCTGCCGCTGATGATCGGTGGCGCGACTACCTCCAAAGCGCACACCGCGGTGAAAATCGAGCCGAAGTACAGCAACGATGCCGTGGTCTACGTGACCGACGCTTCCCGCGCGGTCGGCGTGGCGACGCAGTTGCTGTCGAAAGAATTGAAGGCCGGTTTCGTCGAGAAGACCCGTCTGGAATACGTCGATGTACGTGAGCGTACGGCCAACCGCAGCGCCCGCACCGAGCGTTTGAGCTACGCCGCAGCGATCGCCAAGAAGCCGCAGTTTGACTGGGCGACTTATCAGCCTGTCAAACCAACCTTCACTGGCAGCAAGGTTCTGGACAACATCGACCTGAAAGTCCTCGCCGAATACATCGACTGGACGCCGTTCTTTATCTCCTGGGATCTGGCTGGCAAATTCCCGCGCATCCTCGAAGACGAAGTGGTCGGTGAAGCCGCAACTTCGCTGTACAAGGATGCGCAGGAAATGCTCGCCAAACTGATCGACGAGAAGTTGATCAGCGCCCGTGCGGTGTTCGGTTTCTGGCCGGCCAATCAGGTGCATGACGACGACATCGAACTGTACGGCGATGACGGCCAGCCATTGGCCAAACTGCATCACTTGCGCCAGCAGATCATCAAGACCGACGGCAAACCAAACTTCTCATTGGCCGACTTCGTTGCACCGAAAGACAGCGAAGTGACCGACTACGTCGGTGGTTTCATCACCACCGCCGGCATCGGCGCCGAAGAAGTGGCCAAGGCCTATCAGGACGCTGGCGACGACTACAACTCGATCATGGTCAAAGCCCTTGCCGACCGTTTGGCCGAAGCCTGCGCCGAATGGCTGCACCAGCAAGTGCGTAAAGAGCACTGGGGTTATGCCAAGGACGAAACCCTCGACAACGAAGCGCTGATCAAAGAGCAATACAGCGGTATCCGCCCGGCCCCGGGCTACCCGGCCTGCCCGGATCACACCGAGAAAGCCGCGCTGTTTGCCCTGCTTGACCCGGAAGCCGAAGAAATGCGTGCCGGCCGCAGCGGTGTGTTCCTCACCGAACACTACGCGATGTTCCCGGCGGCAGCGGTCAGCGGCTGGTACTTCGCCCATCCGCAGGCGCAGTACTTCGCGGTGGGCAAGGTCGATAAGGATCAGATCGCCAGCTACACCTCGCGCAAAGGTCAGGAACTGAGCGTGACCGAACGCTGGCTGGCGCCAAATCTCGGCTACGACAACTGATCCAGCCCTGACGCAACATCCCCTGTGGGAGCGAGCCTGCTCGCGAATGCGGTCTGTCAGACAACACTTATGTTGAAGCTGATGGCCTCTTCGCGAGCAAGCCCGCTCCCACAGTTCGTTTTGCAGTGTTCTTCAAAGGGTTGGTTATGCTTTTCTGACACACACGACAGACGAGGGATTTATGGACGATCCAGTCGGGAACTGAGCGTGACCGAGCGCTGGCTGGCGCCGAACCTCGGCTACGACAACTGATCCAGCCCTGACGCAACATCCCCTGTGGGAGCGAGCCTGCTCGCGAAAGCGGTCGATCATTCAACATTGATGTTGACCGACATGCCGCCTTCGCGAGCAAGCTCGCTCCCACAGTTCGTTTTGCAGTGTTCTCCAAAGGGTTGGTTATGCTTTTCTGACACACACGACAGACGAGGGATTTATGGACGATCCAGCCAGGAGCTGAGCGTGACCGAGCGTTGGCTGGCGCCGAACCTCGGCTACGACAACTGATCCAGCCCTGACGCAACATCCCCTGTGGGAGCGGGCTTGCTCGCGAAAGCGGTCGATCAGCCAACATTGATGTTTACTGACATGACGCCTTCGCGAGCAAGCCCGCTCCCACAGTTCGTTTTGCAGTGTTCTCCAAAGGGTTGGCTATGCTTGTCTGACACACACGACAGACGAGGGATTTATGGACGATCCAGTCGGGAACTGAGCGTGACCGAACGCTGGCTGGCGCAGAATCCGGGCTATGACATCTGATCACAGCGCCTTGAACAAACCCTCGGTAGAGCGTCTGCCTACCGAGGGTTCAAGCCCCTCTCTTACACGCTGAACTGTTGCCGTTCAGTGTTGGTCAGCTCAAGCAGCAACCCGGTTTCCTGGGTTTTGAATTCCACCTCCAGCGCCCCGACTTCTGCCAGGTACGCCTCGGTTATCTCTGTATAACGATCTTCAAGCTCGCCCTGAATGTGCGCCTGTTTATCCTTCAAAACGGCGAATCGCCCTGGGTATTTGCGCTTCAATTGGGCGATCCAGTAATCGCGCGTGACCAGATCCTCCACGAAGTCAGCCGACTGCTCGGCCGCAATCACTTCGGCGTAAGCGGTGTCCAGTGTGCCGGCGCTGACGTTGCCACTGTAGAGCATGTCTTTCGGCTGCCCCGGCAGATCCAACCTGTCACCCAGACCAATCCGATACGCCAGCCGCACTTCCGCCGGATCCGGCCTGCCCCCTCGTGCCTGGCGTTGCAGCACATCGCGATCGGCAATTTTTTCAATTCGGCCGAGACGAAACAGTTTTCTACCCAGTTTGAACAGCACACTGTCCTGTTGATTGAGAGGCGTGGATTTGACGGTGTCGAACTCGAAAACCTTGACCTCAATATCGCTAAACAACAGGATGCGCCCGTCACCGCAGGTCTGCGCCGATTGCGCCATCGCAAAGACCGTGCGCCTCAAGCTTTCATCGCTGTCGGCGGCTTTCAACACGCGATGTACGCGGCGTGTGAGGTCAGTGCGCCGCAGTGCAAAGTCCTTGGTGCCTTCCATGCGGTCGAGCAGATTGAAGAATGCCGCACTGTCAGGCTGCTGCTCAAAATCGCGCCAGATTCGTGTCAGTTCCTGAGCGTCATTTGACGCTGGTTCGATCCAGCGCTGACGCGCCTCGTCACCGGTGACATGGCCGACATCCACCTCTTCATCACTGTGCGGCGACGTATCACTGCCGAAAATGCTGTCAGCCTCCTCACTGTCCAGCACCTCGTCGAGCTCTTCGGCAGACCAGCCCATGATGGTTTCACCGGGGTTAATCTCGTTGCGCAGCATGATCAGGCTTTGGCCGCTCAGACTGTCATTGCTCGATAAATCCACGCCGGCCCTCAATCGGCTGTAGCGCTCACTCATCAATGCATGGGGGACGGCTTCGAGCATGTTGTCTCGCAGATTCAGCGTTGTGAGCGAAGGCAGTTCGAGCACTCCTTCAGGCCACGCTACCAGACGATTGGTTTGCAGATTGAGTGCCCCAAGCTGGGCGAGTGGACTGACGTCCAGCGATTCCAGCCAGTTGTGCGACAGATCCAGCGACTGCAACTGAGTCAACGTCGCAAGTTGCGTTGTCAGTTGTGGCGTCGATCTCAACTGGTTTCCCGAGGCCGACAGGTGCTTGAGGTCGTTGATCGCAAAAACAGGTGCGGGCAGGTTCGCCAGAAGATTGCTGTTTAGCTCCAATGTATGGATGCCTTGGAATGCCCCGAGAAAACCGTCCAGGCCCTGCTCGCTAATAAAAACCTTGTTCAGTTTCAATGTACCGACATGAGAGAAATCCCCTGCCAGCGTCGGCAAATCGCCTAAGGGGTTCTCGGACAGATCAAGGGTGAAACCGGCGCTACCCCGCTCGGCCGCAGGTAATCCCCGCAGATTCTGCCGCCAACACGCCAGTATCTGATCGGCGGCTTTGCGCCGTTCCACAGCGCTGACCCAGAGCGGCAGACTCATTTCCCGCAACTGAAACGGCGGCTGAGTGATCCATTGGTTCAGGGATTCGGTCAACGTCTGAAACTGCATGTCCCAATGATCCATCCGGGCGAACAACGCTCCAGCCCCGTGACTCAGTGACAGATCATCAACCGCCTGCAACGCCTCGGAGTCGCGCAGATCCGGGTCAAGCCTTTGCAGGCGTGCCTTGGCCGTCATTCTCGCCAACTGCTCTGCAGACTCCACTCTCAGCGGCAACAACAGCTCCGGAAACTGGCTGACCAAGGGCGGAAAATACGCGGGGCCGCCCAAGGTGAAACCCTCACGCAAGTCAGTTCTGGAAATGCCCATTGGCGCAAATTCATGACTCTTGGCCAGCAGATCGTGTCGGGCCTTGGTCGTCAGTCGACATCCTCCCAAATCGACCTGGAGCTGGTCATGCCCGCTGAACACGGCCTCGGGTACATTCACGACTGCGCTGTTGTTCAGCTCCAGCCGGGTCAGCGCAGGCAACTCCAATACGCCCTCGGGCCAAGCAGCAAGCGCGGTGTGGCCCAGACGCAAACGCTTCAGCCCTCGTAAAGTCGTAACGTTCAGCGACTCGACGCGGTTGTAGCGCAAATCGAGGGTTTCCAGACCTGACAATCCGTTCAAACGTCCCTGTAGCGAGGGTGTAATGGTCAAATAATTGTGCTGCAGCCCCAGGTCTTTCAGCTTTGGCAATTGTTTGAGTGTCGAGGGCAAATCGAACAGCTGATTGCGACTCAGATCCAGCGTCCGAAGCTCGCTGAAGTGCGGCAGAAATTGATTCAAGGCATCAACCGGGGCCACGACTTCCGACAACTTGAGCGCCAATACGTGGGAAAAATCCGTGGTGGCCAACGCGGATAAATCAGGCAGGTCACCCAGTGCTGCCCCTGACAAGTCCAGTATCAACACGTTGTCAGGCGCAACAACCGGCAAGGGGAGCGAGGTGGATGATCCCGGTCGCGGCTCGGCATTTACAGAGGCGTCCCCAGCCAGGCCGAAGCGTTGGCGCAAGCCTTCACGCCAGGATTCGCGAATCAGTCGAGCAGCGTTCCGTCGGGCATTCAGATCGACAGTCCGGCCGTTGACGATGGGCAACCGTTCCTGCCAGTCGGTCAGTTGCCCGGACAGCATTTGCAGATCCTGGCGCAAAGCATTGATGTGATCGAGTAGCGCCCGGCCCGACAGCCCTCGCGCCTTGATTTGTCTAAGCGCGGCGGCGGAAAGATCGCTGCCGCAATCCATCGCAATCTGCAGTGAGTCGCGACTGTAACGCTCGAGTATTTGTTCGCTGTCCAGCACGTGCGCAGGGTTGTCTCGTACGTATTCATAGGCTTTGACGAACTGTTCAGCGTCGAGCCTGGCCCAGTTGAGATCCAGCCCGCGCCACAGCTTTTCGTGACCAGCGTACAGCTCCGCAGGCAACGCCTTGATGTTGGCGTGTCGCAGGTTCACTTGTTCAAGCCCGGGCAACTCCAGAATGCCTTTGGGCCAACGCTCGAGAGTACCCGCCACATTCAATGCGCGCAGTCGGGGCAATTGGCTGACATCCAGCGCACTGGATATTCCGCGCAACGTCAGACTTTCCAACTGCGGCATGACATTCACCAGCGACTGCGCCGCCTCACTGAACTCGCTACCGAGATTCCCCCCCAGCAACAACTCACGAATACCGGGGAGCATTTTGAGCTTCTCGGCCAGCCGTGCCGACTGCAGGGGATCCCACACATACAGCTCAAGTGAACGGATGTTGGGAAACTGCCGCATAAACGATTCGCTGCTTTGACTGAGCAAACTGTCGACACTCAATTGCACACTGCTCACGTGAGGGAAATGCGCCGTCAGCTCTGGCAACACGCCGGCGTTCCCCCAATCCAGATGGATCCCGGCCGGGACATCGACCAGCCCCCGCAGCCGCCAGGCGTCCTTGACCATTTGCGCCGTTTGTTGACGGGCCAACGATGCGCCCCCCTCGGCGCTCCACTGCTCTAGTTGAATGGCAAGCGTCTCGTACTCCATGGCGCGCAGGTTGAGCAAATGCACAATTTGCGTCTCGGTACTTCCACCGAGCAGCAGATGATGGATCATCATCTCCGCCGACTCATCTGAAAAGTCGGGATACAGGTCGCGCACCCTTGAGGTCAACGATAGGTTGACCATTGTACTCGCCCCACGACCGCTCAACGGGTAGCCAATGCGACCATCAACCAGGCGTGTCGGCGACTTGAAGCGTCGACCGGGTGCGTTCGGAAATAATGTTTCGAACATTTGATTGCGATGCCTCTGCGCATATTGGCTCAGCAGGCTTTGCAACTCGGCGCTCTGCCCCACGTTCGGCAGCCCGAGCCTTATACGTGCATCGTCCGGCAAAGCGTGCATCAACGACTGATGAAAGTTGTCGCCCTGCTGCGGCACACTGTTTAACGCATTGCCCTGGCTGTCGAAGGCTTGAAATTGCCCGGTCTGGTGGTGTTGACCACCCTCAGTGACCAGGTATTTGACGTCTTCGGCCGAATCGTTGCCGATACTCGCAAGGGTCTTGCCGGTGCAGTCGTGTTGACGTACCTCCAGACGCAATGATTGCGGCCAGCCTGGTTGTTTCTCTAAAGCACGCAGGGCCAGACGCTGACTGTCGAAAGACGCCAGGCCTGGCTGCTGCATGCCCGCCAGCGCCCGGTTCATTCGCCCGACTCTGGCGCGAGTGCGCGCCTTGAGCAAGAGACTCACCGGTAGCCGTCCGCTACGTTCGATCAGCCGGCGTTCCTGAACCGTCGCGGCGCTCAACACCTCTTGTGCGGCGTCATTCGACAGACTCGGAAAGGTGCCTTGCAGTTGTTTGATTTCAGGCGTCAGCGCCGTTTCGACGGGAACACCATTCCGAAACTGGCGCAAAGTATCGGACAAGACCGAGGGCATGGATTGGTGGTCGATGTGCATTTTTCGCAGCACGCTGTCGTCGACCCCACTGATTCGCGCGATGTTCTCCAACGCTGCCGTATCCAGCCCATCGGTTGCGTGGCCCAGCCGTCTCAGCAGCGTCGCCCGATCCCATTGCAGCGGGCGCTCGAAATCGTGTCGCCAGGCGCCCTGGCCATTGGAACGCAGCGCTGGCTGATAAGCATTCGGGTCGCTCGGATGTTTGAGGCGCCAGCGGCCGAGGGTCGAGTCAAAAGTTTGTTCATACACCTCGCCCTCAAGGCGGATAAACGTTCTGCTACCCACTGCATATTGCCCAAATGAATTGGGTTCGAGCGTGGACGGCAACACAACCGGGCTTCTGTACTGCGCAATACCCGGCCGCCAGAGTTGCTGGTCACCGAACGGCAGTTTGACTTTGACCATCCCGTCGACAAACGGCGTCGAGAGGATTTTCGGCGCTCTGCTTGCGGCCGCGCCGAGCACGGCCATAAACGCCAGATTGGCTGCGACAGCGCTGAGATAACTCCATGCCTGATCACTGTCGCCAATGCTCCAGGCCTGCGCTCCGTGGTAGACGTCCAGCGTTAATTGTACGGCCATCACGGCCATCATCACTTCGCCCAGCCCTGGAATAAAGAACGCTGCGACGTTCAGTATGTTCAAGCCCCATTCGGCATAGTGCGCCAACCGCGCATACCAGGCGTCATGGTCGACGATGGCAGTCGGTACCGCCAATTGCGCGGAGGATTCTTTCAGGCGCGTCTGGTGGCGGGTGTACAACTCGTCGAACACATTCTCGGCAAAAAAACTTTCCGCCAGATCCAGCACCGGGTCGTCTCGATAAACCCGTTGATAGATCCCGTCGAAATGCCCGAACAACGTTTGTTCGCGGTGTGGTGCATCTGGATCCCACTTCAGCGTTTGCAACGCTGACTGAACGCTGCCGAGAAACCTGCCAGCGTCGCCATGCGGGATGAGACGTAGAAACGAACGCTGATAAGCGGCGTCTCGCAGGCGCAGCGCGAGATCCCTCTCGAATGCCCTGAGCGAGGCGTACTCCTTGATTGGCGCCACCGGGTCGCCCGGTATGCAGACGATGATTCGAGAGTCGGTATAACCGAGCACGCTGAACAGGTTGGTGCCGGGATTGCTCAAGCTCAGATCATTTTTTTCTGTTTACGCCGATTCGCGCCAAGTACGAACATTTCGCTGGCAGTCAGGCCCAGAACATGCAATTGGCTAAACACAACGGGTTCGCCGTCCAGCGTCGTCGCCGGCTCTTCGTTGAGTACGCCGAGCACTGCCAGGTAGGCGGTCGGGCTCAGCAGCGACGTCAGGCGAGCAATGTGCGCATGGGCTCTCAGGCTTTCTTTCCACGCTTCGATGGTCTGTGCTTTGACCGTCGCAGCGGTGTCGGACGCATCAAATATCGCCGCCAAATGCTGCTGATATTGCTTGCCGATATCCAGCTCGCGGCATAACAGTGCAAATTCGCCGGGTTTGATCGCCAGCTTCTTGATTCTGTAGCACTGGGAGTGGCCGAATTTGGGGTAATACCAGCCATAAGGCCCGTCATTTTCATCAACGATGGGCGCCCTCTCCCCCTGTTCCGCGATGATGTCTGTTTCAGCGAAGGGCTGCTCGTCGGCAAAATTTCGTAATGCCAATTGCAGCAGGTTTTGATCGGTGATGAGCCTGTCGCGGTAAAGCTCGGTGTAAAGCCAGGTGTTGGCCGTATCGACCTTGATGCCAAACTTTTCAAGCAGCGCGTCTTCGAGCAAGGGTTGCGCAAATTCGACGACACCCTTGAGCCCTTTTAGGGTTTTCGCCAGATTTTGACTGGACGTGCGGCTGCGTTGCTGAGTGTCGCGCACGATTTGCCGTTGCACCTCGGTCAGCGCTTCAAACCACTCAGGCATCGCCCCTTCGGGCAAACCTCCGGGTGTTCTTGCCTGATCCAGCTGCTGGATATTTGCACGACTGAAGTGACGCAACCTTTGTTGCAGTTTGTGTTTAACGAATGGCGTGTGCAGGCCCTCTTGCCGGCCCGATAGGAGTGCTCGCATCTGAAATCCTGACGGCTTGTAAATGAGACGTCAGTTCATCACCGGCGGCGCTGGCGATGGCGGTACATATATATATGCCGTCACTTTTGTCAGCGAGCCACAGGGAATTAATTAGCTATGCTTGCTGTTCACACTGTGATGACGAGGGATTTATGGACGATCCAGTCGACAACAAACCGCCGACCTTCTGGCAGATGCTGCACAGCGTCATGGCCGCCGCGTTCGGGGTGCAGAGCGGCAAGAATCGGGCAAGGGATTTCACCCATGGCAAGCCCAGCCATTTCGTGGTGCTGGGGATTTTGTTCACGGCCGTATTCGCGCTGACGTTGTTTGCCATCGTCAAACTGGTGCTGCATTTCGCCGGGGTTTGACGGGGTTCAACGCATCAGGGTTTGCAGGTTGAACGGGTAACGATACGAATCCGGTTGGCCCTTGGCGGACAGCTTGCGGAAATTCACGCCGTAGTCCGGCGAGTCGCCCATGGCCAGCATTTGCCGAGCCTGGGGCTTGTCGATCAGTTGCAGCAAGGGGATTTGCCGATCGCTGCCGCCGTAGCGGTTCAGATCCACGCCCTTCTCGTAGTCGTGCAACTCGACCATCGCCCAGCCGCCTAGCGTGAAATGGCCGCCGACCAACGCGCTCAATCGACCGTCGACGAACGCCTGCAATGCCGCCGGTGAAGTATTGACCGCACTGAACAAAGCATCCTTGCCCGGGACTTTGCCGGTTTCGGCGTAGGCACGCATCGCCCCGAAGGCCATTTCATCGTTGGCCGACCACACCAGCGAAACCTTTGGATAGCGGCCGAATAGTTGTTTCGCCTGTTCGTAGGCGCGCTCTTGAGTCCAGCCGCTGTAAACCAGTTGGCGCAAACGCACGTGAGGATGCTCGGCCAACGCACGCTGCATGCCGTGCTCACGCAATTGCGCTGACGGGGTGATTTTCAGTCCGGAGAACGCCAGCATTTCAATCTGCTCACCCGCTGCCACCGGCGGATGCACGCGGATCAGCTCCTTCATCATCAAGTAGCCGCCCTCCTCGTCGTTCGGCACCAGACTGCCGATCTGATCGCCGCGCTCGCCGACCAACGCTTGTTGATCCGCCGTCAGGGCGTTATTGACCATGAACAGCTTCACGCCACTGTTGTGAGCCAGGCGCAGAATTTGCGGCGCGATGTACTGTTCGTTGACGAAAATCAGGTAGTCGGGACGATTGGGCCCTTGCAGCGCGATGCGCGCCTGAGCGAGGGTCAGCTCTGGCTGACGTTGCGAATAGAGGATGTGCAGATCAATGCCGAGGTCGCGAGCGGCTGCCTGCATGAACTGCGAATAGCTGACCCAGAAGGCTTCCTGCGTCGAGCCCGGATTGAGGAACAGCACAGACTCCGCTCGCGCAGCGGTTGACAATAGCGCGCTGAACAGCAGCAAGCCGAGGTGTAAAAACTTCAACATGAGTCATCCGGGCCCAAGAAAAAATGGCCGCGCATTATAGCCCTCGAATCATCGGCTATTGGTGCATGATCCCGTTTTTGTCCGACAATCGTCGCATGCGGGGCCCGGATGAGTCGTTTACTGATGGCTGACCCAGAATACCGCTGTCCCTACTACGAGAATGATCAGGAACAAAATGGCCCACGCATCGACGCTACTGTCGCTTTTTCTTGCCTTGGTCGGATTGCTCATTGCATCGCCTCTTGTCGGTTTTATCGGTGATTGCAGAAAGACTCGACCACAGTTAAGACGATGATTGTCCGCACTACAAATGTGGAATAGTTGACAGTGATTCTCGTTAGGCGTTTTGGTTCTTTACATATACTCAAACATCACTTTTGCGCATAACACCAAACAGGTATATTGCCCCGGCTCCGTTAGGGAGAGCGCGGCCGTGCGCGCAGAATTGCAGAGGCACAATCGGACTCCAGCAAGCGAAAACGCAGTGCTACTCCGAATGGCCCAAGCCTGAGAACAGGACTTATATGTACGTATACGACGAGTACGATCAGCGGATCATCGAGGACCGCGTCAAGCAGTTCCGTGATCAGACCCGACGCTATCTGGCAGGTGAGCTGAGCGAAGAAGAATTCCGCCCCCTGCGCCTGCAAAATGGCCTCTACATCCAGCGTTTTGCGCCGATGTTGCGTGTGGCGGTGCCTTACGGCCAGCTGACTTCGCGTCAGATGCGCATGATGGCCAAGATTGCCCGCGACTACGACAAGGGCTACGCCCACATCAGTACGCGGCAGAACGTGCAGTTCAACTGGCCGGCGGTGGAAGACATTCCGGACATTCTGGCTGAACTGGCCACCGTGCAGATGCACGCGATCCAGACCAGCGGTAACTGCCTGCGCAACGTGACCACCGACCAGTTCGCCGGTGTCGCCGCCGACGAAGTGATCGATCCGCGCCCATGGTGCGAGATCGTCCGTCAGTGGACGACGTTCCACCCGGAATTCGCCTACCTGCCGCGCAAATTCAAAATCGCCGTCAACGGTTCGACCGCTGACCGCGCCGCCATTGAAGTCCACGACATCGGCCTTGAGCCGGTGCACAACGCCGCTGGCGAACTGGGCTTCCGTGTGCTGGTCGGCGGAGGCCTCGGTCGTACGCCGGTGGTTGGCGCGTTCATCAACGAGTTCCTGCCATGGCAGGACCTGTTGAGCTACCTCGACGCCATTCTGCGTGTGTACAACCGCTACGGCCGTCGCGACAACAAATACAAGGCGCGGATCAAGATCCTCGTCAAGGCACTCACGCCTGAAGTGTTCGCCCAGAAAGTCGACGCGGAAATGGAACACCTACGCGGTGGCCAGACCACGCTGACCGAAGCCGAGCTGCAGCGTGTGGCCAAGCACTTCGTCGATCCGGACTACAAGGCCCTGGAAAACCAGACCGCTCAGTTGGCCGACCTCGACAAAGAGCATCCGGGTTTCGCTCGCTGGCGCACCCGCAACACCCTGGCGCACAAGAAGCCGGGTTATGTCGCCGTGACCCTGTCGCTGAAACCGACCGGCGTTGCCCCGGGCGACATCACCGACAAGCAGCTGGACGCCGTCGCCGATCTGGCCGACCGCTACAGCTTCGGTCAACTGCGCACCTCGCACGAACAGAACATCATTCTCGCCGACGTTGAGCAGAGCCAGTTGTTCACCCTGTGGGGCGAGTTGCGCGAAGGCGGTTTCGCCACACCGAACATTGGTTTGCTGACCGACATCATCTGCTGCCCTGGCGGTGATTTCTGCTCGCTGGCCAACGCCAAGTCGATCCCGATTGCCGAATCGATCCAGCGCCGTTTCGACGACCTGGATTATCTGTTCGACATCGGTGAGCTGGATCTGAACATCTCCGGTTGCATGAACGCCTGTGGTCACCACCACGTCGGCCACATCGGCATCCTCGGCGTGGACAAGAAAGGCGAAGAGTTCTATCAGGTCTCCCTCGGCGGCAGCGCCAGCCGTGATGCGAGCCTGGGCAAGATCCTCGGCCCGTCCTTCGCTCAGGAAGTTATGCCTGACGTGATCTCGAAGCTGATCGACGTGTACGTTGAACAACGTACCGAAGACGAACGCTTCATTGACACCTATCAGCGTATTGGCATCGACCTCTTCAAGGAACGCGTCTATGCAGCGAATCATTAAGAACAACGAAGTCGTCGACGAAACCTGGCACTTGCTGCCAAAAGATTTCAACATCGACGAGATCAGCAATTGCGACGACTTGATCGTGCCGTTGCAACTGTGGCGCGAACATAGCCGCATGCTCAAGGCCCGCGACGGCGGTCTGGGTGTCTGGCTGGATGCTGACGAAGAAGCCGAAGAAATCGGTGAAGACGTTGCCGAGTTTCAGGTGATTGCCCTGAACTTCCCGGCGTTCACTGACGGCCGCAACTACTCCAACGCCCGTTTGCTGCGCGACCGTTACGGTTTCAAAGGCGAACTGCGCGCGATTGGCGATGTGCTGCGCGATCAGCTGTTTTACATGCACCGCTGCGGTTTCGACGCCTTTGCTGTGCGCCCGGACAAAGACCCGTACGAAGCCCTTGAAGGTCTCAAGGATTTCTCGGTGACCTATCAGGCCGCCACCGACGAGCCGCTGCCGCTGTTCCGGCGCCGCTGATCCTTTAAGTCGTAACACCCAAATCTGAAACCGGAGCTGATCCGGTTTCAGATTTTTTTTGCGTTGAATAGGCTGAGACTTACTCGATTACGTCAAAGGTCGGTACATCAATCGGTGCCGGGAGAACAGCGAAGCGATCCAGCGCCGCCTGTGTCAGACGGGTAAACAGTGCTCTGCGCAAATTGGCGCTGTTTTCGGTAATCGCCGTCATTCGCACCGAGAGCTGCTCGCGGTTTAACTGCGTCAACCGATCGAGATTGAGCAGGGCAAGTTTTGCGTTGATGTCGATTGCATCGAATGGCTCGTGGTAAGCCCTCTCCAGGTACTCCACCCAGATCGGATGGGTTTTGAGCGATTCGAGCAACGCCCCGCTCTGCTCCTCGCGAATGATCTGCTCATAAACCAGGTCGAGCGTTTGCTGGGTGACCTCAACGTCCAGTCGCTCGTTGATCGCCGTCGGCTGACCAAGAAGATCGAGACGCTGCGCCAAGCCCAAACGGAACGCAAAACTGACCTGTCTCGCATCCTCTGCGGTCAAAGTTTCTGTTAGCTGACGGGCGACGATATTTTTGTGCGCCTCCTTTTCAACGGCTCGCAATCGAAACAGCCCCCGTAGCAAACGCAAAAATTGGCGCTCCAGCTGGACGTCACCCCGTCGCGCAACGTTCAAGGCCCTGTAGCATAAAACCGTCACGGCAAGATCACTGAATTGCAGCGAGCAATCGTCGATGCTTCTTGCATCCGCATCGGCCATGCGAAATAAAGCACGGCGCAATGCCGCATCCTCCGCCGCCGAGGTTATGACACCCCAGACCCTTTCTCGTAACGTGGTGAATGCCAATCGATAGTCAACGGTATAACGCAAGCGGATCAGCAAACTGAAGAAACGCCGGGAATAAGGCTGCAGGAACACCGAACGCCATAAGCGCTGGCGGGTTAGCATCAACGGGCCTGTAACACCGGTCAACCAGATCGAACTCATCGACTCGTCCACCAATACCCGGGCTACCAGGTCGGTTTGTCCCAGTGAAAGAAGTCCGAAGTTGATCTGATTGCGGCGCTCATAGGCAGACAGCCGCGTTAAGGAATCAGCGGAAAGCGGATTTCCCCGAATATCGGTGCCCTGATTCAATACATCGGTGCTGACCAATACGTTCTGCGGAACCTCCACAATCCGGTTGTCACGCAGATCCAGTGTTCTTAACTTCGGCAGTCCCTCGGTGCCCGTTGGCCAGGTGCTGATCCCGGTATCGCGCAATCCCAGATGTTCAAGCAACGGCAGGCGCGAGACATCGGGACAGCGTCCCAGGTCAGGGTTGAAGCTCAACTCCAGACGTTTGAGTGAGCTCATCCGGGCCAGTTGCGAAGCCGACTCCTCTGTCAGGTGAATCCGGTTTTCGTTCAGCTCCAATGTTTCAAGCCTGGTCATCCCGCTGATGGCGGCTGGCAAACGTGTCAATTCATTACCTGCCAGAGACAGTTCCCGTACGTTGGTAAAACCAGCAAGAAACTGGCTGATTCCCGCTCCGGCGCCAATATGGGCGATGTTCAATGCACCCACGTGACTGAAGTCTGCCGGCAGAACCGGAAGCTGGCCGAGCACCAGTTCGGGCAACGACAGTTCATAAAGGATTTCTTGCGACATCGGAATCCGCGGCGTTTCTCGGCGCCAGCATCGAATGATCTGAATCGCCGCACGAAACCTGGCCAGTTTCGTGACCTTGATCCGGGGCCCGTTCAGCCCCTGGTGCCAGCTTTCACGCATGATCCATCGCTGAAGGATGTCTCGCAGGTTGAAAAACTCGACACGCAAGTGTTCCAGCTTTCTGAGGCCCAGCATCTCGTCCGCCCCAAGGCTTTGCAAAAAGGCGTTGATCTGTTCATTGGAATGGGTCGGATAAAGTTCCTGCGCGCGTTGTTTCAACGCAACCGCATCGGAATGTGGCGTATCGTTGACGTGCGCGCGGCTCAAAGACTCTGGTTGCACGCGATCCGCCAGGCGCATCGGCGATGTGTAACCGCTGCGCACTGGCGAGTTGCTCAGGGTTAAATGCGCAACTTCGCGCCGCCGCAACGCCGTGGCAGTAATCTTGTGTCGCAACGATGTGACACCATCGACTGTTGCTACCCCCAGCGCTTCACGGCGCTGCGCTGACAATCCTTGCCACAGAGCCTCGAAGTAATGCTCACGCGTTCGCCCGGGCAGAAGCGCGACTTGTTCGAACTGTTTGTTCAACACTTCATAAGCGTAGCCATGGGCAAGCAGTTGCATATGCTCTGGCGCCTCTTCGCTGCCGAGCACGGCCACCACATCATCGGAACGGGTACCGTCGAGTATTTCTACGTAGAGGCCATCCTTCCAGCCAGGCGAATGCTCAAGGGCATCCAGCACTAAACGGTTGGTGTCCGTTGTTGCTGCCGCATCCAGATACAGCCCTTCAAAGGCGCGGATCTCACGAATCACCTGCAAATACCGACGCGCTTCTTCGGCCTGACGAAGCGGGACATGACCCGCCTCCAGTTCGAGCAGTTCATGAGCGTCTGCATACCACACCAATTCATTGGCAAAAGACGCAGGCAGCTCGGAGAACATATCCACCAGCAGCGCAGACTCCCGACTCAATGTCGGCGCGTTACGTTGGTAAAGTTGCTCGAACAGTTTGTAGTTGGTGCTGATAGCGTGTTCCTGCATGACCTGCTGCAGCGCCTGCTGCTGTCCGTATTCAGCGCTGACGGTCGATAACAGCTCGCTGCGCTCGGATTCGCTTAAAGCCGCAAGGACGTCACGGTAAAGGTGCCCCTTGGCGAACGCGTCGTGGCGCAGGGCGATATAGCGGGTAATCGACTGTGCGCCAGCGAAGCTTTTCAACGTCTGTCCGGTCGCGTCAGTGATGCTCAGTGCCGTGTGCAGCGGCCATCGTTGCAAACTTGTCAGCAGATACAGTTGCAATTCGAAGTCAGCCTGCACCGCCGTTGGCAGCGCCCCCAATTGCTCGATAAATCTACGCACCTGCACGTCCGTATCGAATCGTTGCACACTATCGATCAGCGCAGCCGGCGGGCGGCGGCGATCAAGGATCGCCTGGCGCAACTCGTCGTCCTGTACCCCGCTCGCGGTCATGGCATCCATGATCAATGCGTCATCCAGCAGGCTCTCGCTGTAGCCAAGACGACGCAGCAGTGTCAGGCGATCCCATGCTTGGGGTAACTCGCAATCATGTCGCCAGGCACCAAAGTCATTGGTTTCAAGTAAAGGGGCGTAATCCTCCCGAAGGGAAGATGGCGGCTGCACCTCCCACATCTCGGTGTCGATCTGCGGACGCACGGCGTACACATGAGCACCTAGTTGCAAATAGGCCTGCCCGGCAAGCCAGCGCAGTCCTCTTTGATCGGTACGCAACCCGTCAGGCAATGTCATACGCTGGCGGTAAGGGGCGAGATCCGGGTTCCATAATCGCCTGAGGCCAGCGGATAGTTTGACTTCGCGTAGCCGTGCGACAACCCCGGTTCCTTTGATTGTTCTATAGGCCGATGAAATGACCAATTGACCGGCCGCCAGCGCCGCTGCAAGGATCAGGTTTTCCGTGGTGTCGAAGAAATACTCTGTCGCCTGTTCCTGATCACCTCGTGCCCAGCTGTCGATGCCCAGATAGACGCCACGCAACAGCTGAAAAGCGGTCACTGCCATCAGAATTTCGCCCACCCCCGGGATAAACGAAGCGGCAAACAACGCCAGATCGATGCCGACCGTTTCGTAGGTTTCGAGCCTGGCCAGGCGTTCTTTCTCGTCCTCATCGTCGGTCGGTACCACCAGCAAGCGAGCGGTACTCTTGACGAGTGCGAGGCGCTGAAGAAAGAGCCCCTGTAAACCGTCTCCCTCCATGTCCACGGCAGTTACCGGAAGATAAATGCTCTCTTTGGGCAATGGTGAGCCGCCGGAAGGTTCAAGCAACCGTTGTTTTAACTGACTGCGAAACTCGACCTGCTCTCCCAACGCGACGAAACGTGCAAAGTAATGATGGAACGTCGATTGGCGTAAGCGGGCGCTGAGCCGCACTTCCATTTTTTGAAACGATGAGAACTCCTGGATGGACTGTTCAGGGTCGCCGGGAAGGTAGAGCACACAGCGCTTGTCAGCAGTTTTCAGTTGCAAAACCATCACACCATAGATCGTGCAGTCCAGCAGCTTGATGGTGTGCAGGCTGAATGCCGCTTGAGATAAGCCCGCCGCCTCACCGTGCTGTAATGCTTCACGCAGGCGCTGATGGGTGTCTGGTGAAATGTGCTGTTTCATGAGCGCGAGCTGCAAATCGACCTCAAAACTGCGTCGCGAATGGGCCACGCAGGCTTTGCGTGTTTGCGGATCTTTCTCGAGGATCTGCTCCAGGTGCTGTTGATATTGCTTGCCCAGGTCAAGCTCGCGGCATAGCACCGCCAATTCATGAGGCTGCAGTGGCAGGACTCGATTGCCGCGCCCGGTAACGCTCTCGGGGAGGTAGATCAGCGACCGCGCATGGTAATTTTCAGCACGGGTTTCCTCCGATGTGAAGTTCTCGCACGCGGCCACCACCAGGTCTCTGGCGATCGGGAGCACAAGCTTCTTCCTCAGCCCCAACAGGCTAGAGGTGGATCTGACGTGCTGAAAAACGGCGCCGGTGATGTCCAGCGGCTCCTTGATTTTTTCCGACAACGCCTTGGTCAGTTTTTCAGTGGCAAACCGGTTGGGATCCCGCAGTTTCTCCAGGGCGGTGCGTGCCTCGTCCCTGGTGGCAAAGCTGGCGATCAATCCGTCATAGAGCGCCTTGCGCTGTGCCGGACTACTCTGGATGAACCAGGCAGGCCACTGCATTTTTTTGAAAAACTCGAAGAAAACCCCCTGTTGTTCAAGCGTCATTGCCATTGGCGTACTCATGATGAAGCCGCTCCATCAAGCCTTGGTCGTTTCACCGATGACGCAATAAACGTGGCTATTCGTTCTTCGAGCCGGGTAAAACTGGCAAACGGATCATGGCCGTCCAGCGGCGACCATCGCACTTCCTGGAACAGATACCGGCACAACGCAGGAGAGGTATCCATCTCCTCAATCATCTTCCAGACACGAATTTGCAAAGGTGCGTAGTCGACGAGAAAGTCCGCTGTACGGGTCATCCACTCAAGCGTGCCAAAGAATCGATCCCCTCCCGGCATGACCGCTATCCGCTCCCAGCGTGCGCTGAACAGTTCTGCGCGCTCGACCGATAACCCCTTCGTCCATGCACCCGGCAGAAAAACCGTGTGCGTCGGCTTGGCCATCCACACATTGATACCGCTTTGCTGACGATGCTCCACCACCCAGCGCAAACTGTCGGGATCACTTAGCGGGTTGCCGGACAGCAGCACGTTACCCTCCGCCACCGACTGTCGGCGCACGGCTTCGGGTATACGGGTAAGCCGGTTATCGCGCAGATCCAGACGCCGTAAGTAGGGGTAGTCGAAAATGCCGATGGGGCTCGTAGTGAGGCCGGTGCCGCGCAGCTTGAGCTGATTCAATTGCGGCATGCCCATCAGCAGCGGCGTGACACCCAGTGGGTTATCGCTGAGGTCGATGATGCGCAGTCGCTTCAATTCAGCGATTTTTCCAGCGGTCTCGTCCGTTAGAACCAACCCGGTTGAACTCAGATTGAGAATCTCCAGTTGGCTCATCTGGCTGATCGCTGGGGGCAATCGGCCAACCTCCTGGCCCAGTTCATTGAAAAGGCGTAAATCGACGCCCCTCATGCCCAGCCAGCGCAGGTTTGGGAAAGATTCGAGGAAGCCGTTGATACTGCCCCGCTGAGTCACTCGAAAATAAGGCATCGACAGCGAGATGACGTCGCGAAACTTGATGTTGAGTTGCGGCAAACTATGCATGGGATCGAAATCCATGCCCAGATGAAAACCGACAAATCGGCCATCCTCGTAGACTCGACTATCAGGGTCACCGCGTCCTTGCCAAAGGGCAATCAACTCTTCGGCCAGCTCGTGGCGGATCTCACGCTCCCTGTCCATTCGGGCCTCGATGCGGGCATCATTTTCGTCTTCGATTTCGACAGCACTCATGCCCTGCGCAAGGCCTTCGCTTTCCGGTAGTAATTCGACCTCCATGTCATGGATGTCCGTGTGGATGTCTTCGATCCATTCGGTGATGTCGTTGCCCAACTGCCCCATTTGCAGCCTTAATCGATCCAGCTCAACCTGTGCACCCGAGCCAAGCGCGCGCAGGAAGTCGTCGGCTTGAGCATCGGAAACCGTCGGGTAAATTTCTTTGACCTGGAGCCTCATCACCTGTATGGACAAGTCTGCGTCCTGGGCCGTAGCGGGAAAGCCGCCGCCGCGTAACCCGGCGAAATGAAAGGGAGCCCCCGTGTCCATTCGACGCAGCCCAAGCCTCAACGCGGGTTGTGATAATGCGTGCAGACGGATTTTCGCCTGGAAGTCAGCCAGTTCATGATCGATGCGCAAACCCAGCGCCGATCGCTGCTCAATTGAGAGGGCATCGAGCAAGCGTTGCTCAAACGCCATTCCGGGTGATTTGATCAATTGCGTTTTCACGCTCGCGGAGACCGTACCGATGCTATCGATCACCCTGGAGCCTGCAGCGCTCTCAAGCACTTCGATTCGCGTTGCCGACGACCAGCCAGGCAAGCGCTCGAGTGTATGCAGAACCAGAACATCGCAATCAGCACTGACTGAGGACTTCAAATAGAGCCCCTCATAGGCTCGACAGAGCCGAAATTGTTGCTCGTACTGTTGAGCCTTATCTGCCAGCTGGCTGAAAACACGCTTGCTGTCGGCGAGGGTATGCGGCGCAGCGATGTCCAAGCCTGCACGATCAAGCATTTGCTCCACCGCACTCGTCGAAAGCTGCGGATACTGCTGACGGAACAACCTCACCCAAGAATTATCCGATTGTTGCAGGGCTTCATGACGCTGATGGAAGCTTTCTGTCCGGGCGCGTTGCAGCTGTTGAGCTTGTGCCGAATTTTCAGGAAATGCATCGATGGCCTCTTGCAGCGCTTGATCAATGGCAAAGCGGTTGATGGTGTCCTGCAGAATGGGCGTCGGTGCTCGGCCGTCAGTCTGCATCAGACGTAAAGCGTCATCGCTCACGCCACTGACATGGCGAATCTGCAGCAAGACATGGTTGCTGAACTGCTCGACGCTTGGCCCGATACCTCGCATCAAGGCAATTGGCTTTTCTACCGACGGTGTTACGCCGGGCTCGGCTACCCCGGCAGATTGCTCCGCAGCCTGACGCGCGACGACTGACTCGTCTTGCAGGCTTTTAACGACGGAGGGTTCTGCGTGGGCGATCAATTGCCCTGCCAGCACCGGCAGCGCGTTCAATACGCCAAATACGGTTCGAGTAATGCCCTGCGAGCGTTCGGTTGAGTTTGTTGCGTTTGCCGTCTCGGCAAGACCGTAACCGGCATCGATCAGGCCGGCCAATGTCAGCAAGCCTTCCCCACCGGGAATCAAAAGCGCCAACGGCGCGTATCGGTTGAGCCACTGCACCAGCGGCTCGACCACTGCGCTCAATTGCTGACGATTGACCTCGGCGTCGTCACGGATCGTGGCAATGCTGTCGAGCGCCGCTTGTTTCATCGCCTTCACCATCTGCGCAAATGGGTCAGTGCCCGCCGGGGCACTCTCTAGATCGGCGTAGTCGCAAGGATCCCAGTAGCCATCGTTGTTGAAGAAGCCGGCGGTGGTGGTCAGATGATGTTGTCGCGGGTACATCGCCATGCCTTGCAGCGCCGTGAGCACGCCGGCGTGCAGGACGCCGTCAGCGCGATCGTCCTCCCTGAAATGCGCGGCCAAAGCCTTGGTCATGTCGATATTGCGTCCTGCCTCGGTCAACCAGTGGCGCATCGCTTGAACATCGGCGAATTCCTGAAAAGGTGACGAGTTGCCTGGGACATACAGCAGCCTTCGAGCGTGGCCCGGTTGCGAGAAGCACCAGATATCGGTCGCGACATAACGATAGATGCGCAACCGGCTGAACTGGATGTCTTTTGGCTCGATAAAGCGCCCTTGTAAATGCTCAAGGGTGAGCGAGTCCCAGGATTGCTGCGGATTCAGACCGGCTCCGTGCAATGCCAGTTTCAGGCCTTCACCGGAAAGCGTTTGTTCCTGATGCTGCAGGTAAGCGGCCATGACATAGGCAGATTTGACCGCCGCCTTCAGTGGATAGCTTTTGTTTGTCTCAATAACGGCGTCGGACGGCCAGGCCTGTTCGACGTAAGCGCTGTATTGATGCTTGAGTTCCAGTGTCCACACCCATCGTTTGAACGCGTGGGGTTGCACTGCAAGCTGCGTGTGCGGTTCGTAACGCTGGGGAATGGTTTGTTGGTAGATGCCTTCGTAGTCCGCATGCCCACCCTCGGGGAACGCCGATTCATCAATATCGACGACCTTGATAGGCGGCCCCACCGGGGGCGGGGTGTACAGGCCAAATACCGTTTCACCGAAACGTCCGGCGCCGACCGTTTGCTGATTGCTCATGGCCGCGTGAAGCAGACTTTCGGTTCTCGTGAGACGCCCCTGATGAATCCCTTCAAGTGCGGGATAACCACGAAAATCGTACTGCAGATAGGCCAGTTGCGACGTCATCGGGGCAATGTCTTTGCCCCATCGATCCTCGATCAAGTCACGGGTGAACCGCGTGGCGCTGTGTGGCAACACGGCTTCCAGTTTGAGGGCCCACTGTTGGTGTCTGTTGCGGCGGGTTTCTGCGTTCTCCGTCATTCTCTGCAATCCTTTGCATCGCTATAGGAGTGACTAACCTAAAGGATGTGAGGCGAGGAAAATGCAGGACGTTTCCGCGATGGGCGAGGAAATTTCGCTAGGGGGGATGGGTGTTCAAGATCAAAAGATCGCAGCCTTCGGCAGCTCCTACATGGGAATATCTGTAGGAGCTGCCGCAGGCTGCGATCTTTTCAGACGAACCGCTAATTACCAGAAGCGTTGTTGGGTCAAACGACTCCACCAGCTCAGCAACACGCGATCCACCGAACCGCTGGCCGCCATGCCGATGCGCTCTTGCAGGCTCTTACGCTCGGCGTAATGCAGGTGATAAACCTCGGACTTCTTCGCACGTTCTGCCAAGTACTCATCGCTGGTCTTGAGTTCATCGACCAGTTGCTTATCCAGCGCCGCAACACCCAGCCAGACTTCACCAGTAGCCACTTCGTCGATCGCCAGTTGCGGGCGATAGCGTGACACGAAGTTCTTGAACAGTTGGTGAGTGATGTCGAGGTCTTCCTGGAATTTCTCGCGGCCCTTTTCGGTGTTTTCGCCAAACACGGTCAGGGTGCGTTTGTATTCGCCGGCGGTCAGCACTTCGAAATCGATGTCGTGCTTCTTCAGCAGCCGGTTGACGTTGGGCAACTGCGCGACCACACCAATCGAGCCGAGGATCGCAAACGGTGCGCTGATGATCTTCTCGCCAATGCAAGCCATCATGTAACCGCCACTCGCGGCCACCTTATCGATGCACACGGTCAGCGGCACGCCGGCTTCGCGGATACGCGCCAGTTGCGAGGACGCCAGGCCATAGCTGTGCACCATGCCACCGCCACTTTCGAGACGCAGGACGACTTCGTCTTTCGGTGTCGCGAGAGTCAATAGTGCAGTGATTTCATGACGCAGGCTTTCGGTAGCCGAGGCTTTGATATCGCCGTCGAAATCCAGCACAAACACCCGCGCTTTGGCGTCAGGTTTGTTCTTCTGCTTCTTCTCGGTTTTCTCGGCTTTGGCCTGGCCCTTGCGCAGCGCCTTGAGCTGATCCTTGTCGAGCAATGTCTGCTCCAGGCGTTCACGCAGGCCCTTATAGAAATCATTGAGCTTGCTGACCTGCAACTGACCGGCCGATTTGCGCCGGCCCTTGCTGCGCAACGCGGCAAAACTGGCGAGCACCACCAGAATGGCGATCACCAAAGTAACGGTCTTGGCCAGGAAACTGGCGTATTCGGTGAAAAACTCCACAGAGACTCCTTAAAACAATGCGCGGATGCGAAACACACGCGGGATGACGCCAGCATACCCATGCACCGGCCCGTCGGCCAGCCGTGAAACCTCTGGCAACACGCCTGTAACGGGCATTTCAAACAAGCGTATGTTTTTTCATTGACAGCTCTCCATCATCCTCATAACCTCGCCAAACCTTCAACGTACCGGGATGACGCGGACGTGGGCAGCATCTATCTGATTCGACATGGCCAGGCCTCCTTTGGTGCAGACGACTACGACGTCCTGTCGCCGACCGGTATACGCCAGGCAGAAATCCTCGGTCAGCACCTCGCTGAACTGGGGATCAGCTTTGATCGTTGCATTGCCGGAGACCTGCGTCGTCAGCAACACACGGCCACCAGCGCACTGGAGCAGTTCAGCGCTAAAGGCCTCAATGTGCCAACGCTGGAAACCGATGCCGCGTTTAACGAGTTCGATGCCGACGCGGTGATCCGCGCCCTGCTCCCGGCGATGCTGGAAGACGAGCCGGAGGCGATCGACATCCTGCGTAATGCCGCGCAAAACCGTGGCGAGTTCCAGCGTATTTTTGCCCTGATCATCGAGCGCTGGCTGGCTGGCACGTACGACACGCCGGGGCTGGAAAGCTGGCTGGGGTTTGTCGAGCGGGTTCAGGGCGGGCTGCATCGCATTCTCGATCTGGCGGACAAAAACCAGAAAATCGCCGTGTTCACTTCCGGCGGCACCATCACTGCCCTGCTCCACCTCATTACACAAATGCCTGCCAGACAGGCCTTCGAACTGAATTGGCAAATCGTCAACACCTCGCTCAGCCAGCTGAAATTCCGCGGCCGCGAGGTGGCTCTGGCTTCCTTCAACAGTCATGCACACCTGCAACTGTTGAAGGCCCCGGAACTCATCACTTTTCGCTGAGTCCGGATGACTGTGACCCTTGCTGTAACCACCCAGCTCCTATGACCAAAAAAAGGATCGAATCATGACCTCCGTAGCTGATGCCGTAAAAGCAATGCAAGCCAAGTTCAACCCAGCCGCTGCTGCCGGTCTGGATCTGGTCTTCGGTTTCAACATCACTGACGAAGACAAGCAATACTCGCTGATCGTCAAAGACGGCACCTGCGACATCCAGGAAGGCGAAAACCCGGACGCCAACTGCACGCTGGTGCTGGACAGCGAAACCCTGAAAGGTATCGTCAGCGGCGAAACCGACGGCATGCAGGCTTTCATGGGCGGCAAGCTGCGCGTTGAAGGCGACATGATGCTGTCGATGAAACTGTCCGAACTGTTCCCTGCTTAATAGCAGCGTTCAGCGACACAAAAATCCCGCCCTTTGTGGCGGGATTTTTGCGTTCATGAGTTGGAGAAATGGTCAGTTCAGCGCCAACTCTTCCAACAATCGGGTATCCAGGCCGAAACGCTCCTGCGAGATCATGCGGAACTGCCCTTCGGCCAACTCGCAGCTCACCAGCAAATTCCATGAATGCCGGGTCGCTGCCGAGGGCACCAGCAAGAAAGGGTGTTCGGCGAGTAACGCATCGGCAAAATCTTGCTGATTCGGTGACGTCCGTGCTGGACTCATCCAGTAGGGATTCGGCAATTCTTCCGGCTGGACGACCCGAACCAGAGCCTGATCGGATATCTCAAAGCACGTAAGGACATGGGGTTTTGTATCCAGACGATTAAAACTGCCGTGTGCCGCCACTTCGAGAATGGCCGTGGACGGATCGACTGACGCGTATACAACACGCCGTCCCGGACGGTTCCAGCGTCCCCCCTTACGCTCGGAGCCAATGCCACTGCTCCACGTGCATTTGTAGGCTTCCGGGTCGACACGCCAGGCAAACCAGCGATCATCCCAAGGCAGCGGGTTCATTGATAAACCCCGTATTTTGTCCGGTGCAGGTAGGCGTCGACCACTTGATAACCGAAAGGATTCTCGACCAGTTCAATACGCTTGTAGCCGTTGAGCCATTTGGTCGGCTTGCGCAACCATTCTTCGGCCTCCGCCTGACCGTCGAAGACCTCGGTGGCAACTTCCAGCACATGGGCATATTGAAAGGCAACCATGCTTTGTTGCTGGCTGAGCAGGAAGGGTTTGCTGTCTTTGAGCAAGCGCCGCACGGTTCGGATGGATTTGCCGGTGATCATCTGAACAAGCTCACCCTCCTGGTAAAGCTCAGAGGTGGCGATCAGATTGACGACGTCCTGCAGTTCAAAACCTTGCTGCGTGTACCGGATGATAAACATAGGGTCTTCACCCCACTCCCTGCCGCGCAAGAGTACGTCGACAGGTTTGCCTTCGACCCGCTTCAGCCCCGTAAACCGAAGCGGTTTAGCAGTGGACATCGCATTGGCCTCCGAGGGGCACCTGGCTCGAACATCGCGCCAAAAATAGCGAGGGTGATAACGCGCTGCGTCGTTTTCAACGTGTATGTTTTGCATAATCCATCCGTTGTCAGGGGCCCGAACGTCCGAGCCGTAAGCGACTTCAATGTCACGTTCGATGTTATAGAACAGGCGTCCGACGACCAACCTGAAACAGTTGTCGGAAATATCCCGATATTTGCGAAAAACACTCCGGCATCCGTAGGACGTTACTGGCGGTCAATATGCACGCACGCCAGTAATCATCGGGAAACGTTGACCCTGATCACAGCTGATACCACTCGCAACACTTAATCTTCCCGCTCCATCGAAGGCCAAGGACGGCTCACCGAGAGCCTGCGGCCGCCCCCTATTCAAGGAAGAACACGCATGCGCCCCCTCAAAATTATTTTGCTGACATCGGCATTCAACGGCCTGACTCAACGGGCATGGCTGGAACTGCGTCAGGCCGGGCATTCGCCCAGCGTCGTGCTGTTCACCAACGAAAACTCGGTGTGCGAACAGATCGAAAACAGCGGCGCCGACCTGGTGATCTGTCCCTTCCTCAAGGATCGTGTGCCGCAGGCGTTGTGGAGCAACCCCGAGCGCCCAGTGGTGATCATTCATCCCGGCATCGTCGGCGATCGAGGCGCCAGTGCGCTCGACTGGGCGATCACCCAGGAAATGACGCGCTGGGGCGTAACGGCCCTGCAAGCCGTGGAAGAAATGGACGCCGGCCCGGTCTGGGCCAGCTGTGAATTCAACCTGCCGCCGGGCCTGCGCAAGTCCGAGCTGTACAACGGCCGGGTCAGCGATGCGGCAATTATTTGCATTCGTGAGGTGCTGGAAAAATTCGTCGACGGTTTCACGCCGGTTGCGCTGGATTATCGCGACGCGAAAGTCCGCGGGCGCTTGCAGCCGAACATGAAACAGGCTGACCGTAGCTTCGCCTGGCATGACTGCGCGCGGTTCATCAAACGCTGCATCGATGCGGCGGATGGTCAGCCGGGCGTGCTGGCGAGCCTGGCGGGTGGTCAGTTCTACGTGTATGACGCGCACCTTGATTCACGCAGCGGCAGGCCCGGCGAAATTATTGCCGTCCATGACGATGCAGTGCTGGTGGCGACGGGTGATCACAGCGTGTGGATCGGCACACTGCGACGCAAACCGCAGCCCGGCGAGGAAACCTTCAAGCAGCCGGCGCGGCATTTGCTTATCGATCAATTGGCCGATGTGCCAACACTGGATTGGTCGATTGCCCGCCAACCCTTCAGCGCCGAGGCTTATCAGCCGATTCGCTATCGCGAATCCGGCAAGGTCGGTGAGCTGACCTTCGAGTTTTACAACGGCGCGATGAGCACCGAACAATGTCAGCGTTTGCTGGAAGCGTTGCGTCTGGCCAAATCGCGGGATACGCAGGTGCTGTTGATCAAGGGCGGGCGCAGCAGCTTTTCCAATGGCGTGCATTTGAACGTGATTCAAGCCGCGCAGGATCCGGGCGCTGAGGCGTGGGCAAATATTCAGGCGATTGACGATGTCTGCGCGGAGTTGCTGAGCGCGCGGCAATGGGTGGTCAGTGGTGTCACGGGCAATGCCGGGGCCGGTGGCGTGATGCTCGCATTGGCGGCGGATATTGTTTTCGCCCGGGCGGACATCGTGCTCAATCCGCATTACAAAAGCATGGGTCTGTATGGATCGGAATACTGGACATACAGCCTGCCCCGCGCGGTCGGCCCGGCGATGGCTGAGCAATTGACCCAGGCGTGTTTGCCGGTGAGTGCGCTGCAGGCCCTGCAACTCGGCATGGTTCAGGAAATCGGCCCGCGTTGCCCGGATGAGTTTGCGCTGTGGTTGCTGCAACGGGCCAACGCGGTTGTGCATGATCCGGTTTATGCAGCGGTGCGCGAGCGCAAGGCGCGGGTTGATCATGTGTTGGTTGGGCAATGTCGCGAGCGTGAGCTGGCAGAGATGCGGGACGACCTGCTGCATGATCGCAATCAGTTTGCTGAGAAGTGTCGGAGTTTTGTTTATAAACGCAAGGTTTGCGGGACGCCGGTGCGGTTGGTTGCGGATTGGGCTCGCAGCGTTGAGGTGGTCAGTTGATTTTGGCGGTGTCTGCTTTTCCCCTCACCCTAGCCCTCTCCCCGAGGGAGAGGGAACTGACCGAGGTGTCTGGCGCCATACGTCGACCTGAAAGATTTGGGCGATTATGGATTCAAAGCCGAACTGCCAAGTCGGTGAATGTCTTCAATATCCCCCGGTCAGTCCCCTCTCCCCCCGGGAGAGGGTTAGGGTGAGGGGCTTTTGCCCTTACAATACGCCGACCTCCCAAACCGGCCCGCCCATGGACATCGACCTCGCTCGCACCTTTCTCGAAATCGTCCGCCACGGCAGTCTCGCCGCCGCTGCGCAGAAGCTGTTCGTCACGCAAACAGCGATCACCGCCCGCGTGCAAAAACTCGAAAGCCAGCTGGGCAGTACGTTGTTCGTGCGCAACCGCGCCGGGGCAAAACTGACGCCCAACGGCGAAGCGTTCGTGGTCTATGCCAATCAACTGGTGCAAACCTGGGAAGCCGCGCTTCGTGATCTACCGCTCCCCGAAGGCCTGCACAACGTGTTGCACATCGGTGGCGAAGTCAGCCTGTGCAATCCGCTGATGCTCAGTTGGGCCGCTGAACTGCGCGAGAAAATCCCCGGGCATGCCCTGCGCATGGAAATTCGCGACGGTGAAAACCTGCTGCGGCAGCTCGAACTCGGCGTTCTTGACGCCGCGCTGGTCTATCAGCCGGAATACTGGCCGGGACTGCAGGTCGAGCAAGTGCTGGAAGAGAAACTGATTCTGGTACGCGCACCCAAGCGTCCCGATCCCTACGTTTACATCGACTGGGGGCCGGATTTCCGTCGTCAGCACGACGCTGCCCTGCCGGAAAAAGCCAAAGCTGCGCTGAGCTTTAACCTCGGCCCCCTGGCCCTGCAATACATCCTCGAACACGGCGGCAGCGGCTATTTCCGTACCCGCGTGGTTCGCACGTATCTGGAAAGCGGCGCGCTGGAAGCGGTGATCAAAGCCCCGGAATTCAGCTACCCGACGTATCTGGTGTATTCGCGCGATCGCGACTCGGCAACGCTGCAACAGGCCTTTGATCTGCTGCGCGAGGTGATCCACACCGATGACGACTGGTCGCAACGCTGGAATCCACTGAGCTGATAGCCGCATTACACCGGAGCATGGCGCATGTGACCTCAAGGTTCGGCCTGCACAAATGGCCGGATCGGCTACGCTGCCGGGTATAACAACGATACCCGCAGGTGAACGCAGTGAGGCAGACCACCGAGGCATTTCGCAGCCGCTATCGTGCGGCCATTCATCCGCGCTACAACCCTTGGCTGCACGGGGTTTTCGTGCTGCTGTTCGGCGTGCTGGCCATCGCCGGGTTCTGGGGCACCGTGCAGCAAGTGCGGCCGCTGGAATGGCTCACCGTGCCGTTGAGCCTGTTGCTGTTCAACTTCGGCGTGTACATGGTTCATCGTCATCTCGGCCACCATAAAAAAGCCTTCGCGAAAATGTTCTACGCCCGGCATGCCGGCGATCATCACAGTTTCTTCACCCCCGGCCACATGACCTACGACAGTGCTCGCGACTGGCGGGTGATTCTGTTTCCTGCGTGGCTGATCGTCATTCACACGCTGGTGATCACCCTGCCGCTGTGGTGGCTGATCGCGCAGGTGAACGCCAACGTTGCCGGGCTCTTCGCCGGGTGCATGGTGCTCGGTTACCTGACTTACGAAGTGTTCCACGCCTGCGAACACCTGCCGCCAAACAACCCGCTGACACGCTTGCCGTGGATCCGGCAGATGCGCCGTTTGCACGAACTGCATCATCGTCGCGAACGCATGCAGGAACGTAATTTCAATATCGTTTTCCCGCTGATGGACTACCTGTTCGGCACCCTTTACTGGGAGTCGGAACCCGCCCCTTTGAGCTATTCAAAAATGCCCATGACCCGCCTGCAGCATCAGATCGATATCGCCGGTGAGCCGATTGCCGTGCTCGCCTACGCCGCCAGCGTCAACCGCTGGCCGGAGTGGCATCCGTCATCGTTGAAGATCGATGGCGCACAAGGCCCGCTGCATGCCGGTTCACGTTTCGAAGAGGATATTCATGCCGGCGGCCGCTCAGGACATCTGAGCTGGGAAGTCACCGAATACCTGCCGGGCCGCCGCTGGTGCGCGCGGGCTCAAGGTGATCATGGCTTGTCGTTGCTGCTGACGTATGAGTGCGCGGCCGAAGGTAACGGCACGCGGTTTGTGCGCACGCTGGATTATCGCTTTGAAGGTTTGGGCATGCGCATCGCCAATCACCTGCTGCTCAAACGCCGGATTGATCGCGAATCGGCGGCGTCGATGTTGGCCTTGCGCGACATGGCTGCTCAGCACTTGGCTTCGGCGAGGGCCAGCGCGTGAAGGTGCGGCACGTTGTGTTGTTACTGCTCGTCATCGTCATCGTCATCGGATATTTACTGCTGATGCCGACCAAAATCGAACCGGTCGCCTGGTCGCCGCAGCCTGCGCCATCGCTGAAAGAAGGCCCCTACGCCGAGAACCAGAAACTCAAGGGCGCAGCGCAAGTCGGGCCGAGCGACATCGAAGGCCCGGAGGCGCTGCTGCTGGAAGAGGATTTCCTGATCACCGGCCTGCATGACGGCCGACTGATCCGCACCAGCCTCGATGGCACGCAGCGCCAAGTGCTGGCCGATACCGGCGGGCGTCCGCTGGGATTGGCTCGGCATCCGAACGGCATGCTGGTCATTGCCGACGGGGTGAAAGGCTTGCTGTCGCTGGATGCGCAAGGGCAATTGATCCCGCTGACCACCGCCGCCAATGGCCTGGCCTTCGGTTTCACCGATGACGTGGCGATCGATGCGCCCGGGCATTTCGCCTACTTCAGCGATGCCTCCAGCCGCTGGGGTTACGGCCATGACGGCGAGGCGATCATCGAGCACGGCGGCGATGGGCGTTTGCTGCGTTATGACTTTCAAACCGGCAAGACCAGCGTGCTGCTCGACAAACTGGAGTTCGCCAACGGCGTGACCCTCGGCCCGGATGACGCCTATGTGCTGGTCAATGAAACCGGGGCTTATCGCATCAGCCGCTATTGGCTGACCGGGCCGAAAGCCGGCACTCACGACCTGTTTATCGAAAATCTGCCGGGGTTGCCGGACAACCTCGCGTTCAATGGCCGTGACCGGTTTTGGGTAGCGCTGTATGCGCCGCGCAATACGCTGCTGGACGCCACGGCGGGGCATCCATTTCTGCGCAAGATGATTGTACGGGCGTTGAAGCTGGTGCCGGCGCCGGTGGACAAGCGCGGATTTGTGCTGGGGCTGGATCTGGACGGCAAGGTGATTGCCAATTTGCAGGATGCCAGCGATGGCAATTATTCGCCGATTACCACGGTTAGGGAGTATGGGCGGTGGTTGTATTTTGGGTCGTTGAAGGCGACGCATATGGCGCGGATGTCGTTGGATGGGGCCCTTAAGTGAATCTGGTGGATTGATGTTGAATTGAACGACGCCTTCGCGGGCAAGCCTTGCTCCTACAGTTGAAATGCAATCATCTGTAGGAGCAAGGCTTGCCCGCGAAGGCGTCAGTCAGTTACTGGATTTATCGAATTTGTCGGGATCTTCGTCTTCCGGCAAATCCTCATCCAGCTCTTCCGGATTGACCGTCGTATGCGCCGGGCTATTCGGCTCAGGATGCGTCGGAACCGGGTCAAAAGCGCCCTGCTCTTCACTGGGGAATTTGGGATCGTTCATAAGGCACCTCGCAAAGAGTCGATGATTGAAGACTCTGAACATTCGAGGTGCCGGTCGGGGCTGTCGTTCCAGTCAATCCGCAACCGATGGTCGACGGACCAACCCGCCTTCAGGATCGCGCCTGCAATTGCTCGACAATCTTGTCTTTGACCTGCAAGCGTTTCTCTTTGAGTTTTTTCAGCGTGTCATCGCTGGGCGCATCCGAGGTCGCCGTCTCGGCCTTGACTACATCGGCGTCTGCCTGGGAATACTTGTTGATCAGTGCGTCCAGATGTGGATCCGCGGTGCGTTTTTGCTGGATCTCTTCCTTCGTAAGCTTCAAATCCTGTAACAAGTCATGAGTCACCGGCATGGAACACCTCCGTCAATTGATCGGCTGGCCCGCGCGACCGATTGCGCTGGCCAGTTACCAGAATGGCCTCGGTTGGGGCGTTCTGTCGACCACCTGTCAGACCAGCGGTGCCCGTTCGTCGCCCTGTCGCAAATGCGATAAAACCTTTAAACGCCGCGCTGCCTCCATTGAGTATCACCAACAAAAACCTGCGTGGAGATACACCAATGGACGGATTCAACTTGCGTCATCTGTTTTTGGCTGTCGCTTTGAGCACCGGTATGGGCAGCGCTTTCGCCGCGACCGACAATGACTTCGTCGATAACGCCGCCGCCGGTGGTATCGCTGAAATCGAAGCGAGTCGCCTGGCCTTGGAAAAGAGCTCATCGGCCGACATCAAAGCGTTTGCCAACATGATGATCACTGACCATGGCAAGGCTAACGATGAGCTGGCGAGCATTGCCAAGGCCCACGATATCGAAGTGCCGGACACCACGACGCTGGTCAAACAGGCCAAGGAAAAAATCCTCGACATGCGTGATGAGTCGTTTGATGCGGCCTACGCCAACAATCAGGTGAAGGCGCACGAAGAGACCATTGAGCTGTTCAAGAAACAGGCGAATACCGTGACGGATGACAAGGTCAAGGGCGCGACTGAATTGAAGGCGTTTGCGCAGAAAATGTTGCCGGGGTTGGAGAAACATCTGGCGGCGGCGAAAGAGCTGCAGGCCAAGCATCCTAGCAAGTAGAAGCTTTACCCTCACCCCAGCCCTCTCCCGCAGGTAGAGGGGGCCTACCGAGTTGAATGTTCGAGGTACGTCGACCTGGAAGGTCTGCATCGAACTCATGATCCAGACGCTAACTCAGGTTCAAGTATCGAAATCCAGAGTCGAACTCAGATTTTGAACAACACAAAGATCGGCTCCCTTCCCCCTCTACCCCTTGGGGGAGAGGGCTGGGGTGAGGGGGATCGATTTAAGCCCCACCACCAAATCCAAGCGAAAAAAAACCGCATCCAAAAGATGCGGTCTTCATCAAATTCAGCCAACCTCAACCCCCATCCGTATCAATATCCGCATCCGTCTCCTCCCCCGGTTCTGCCCGATCCGGCTTAGGCTCAAACCCCGGGCTGAACTCGTTGTCATTGTCCGTATGCTTGTTCTTCTGATCCACCGCCGGATCGGCGCTTTGCGCCTGGCCGTCCTCACCCTGCTGCTGCGTCGGCGCAGGCTGCCCCGGCACTTGCGGATCGATTGCCGGATCGTTACGGTTGATCGGTTCGGAGGATTGATTCTGTTGCGGATTGGTTTGCTCGTTCATAATCACCTCGTTCGTCAAAGCAAGCGCGACTGAAACCAGCCGGGCCTTGAAGATTCGAAGCCTGCACCACGTCAACGTTCAAAACATCTCCACTCCCCGTCACGCCGACTAGAGTTACCGGGGCGTTCGTTGCGCCAGATCAAAAATATCCTGGCGGGATCGAACAACTATTTAGAACGGCAAATGTCGATGTCTTCGCGCCGATCAATTTTTATCGAATCGGCCCCAAATTCGTTACGGAGCAACAGGCACATGGCAGCACTGCAGAACAGCACACTCGATGCGATGAAAAACAAGCAAACGCAACTGCTGAGCGAATGGATCAACGGCCTGCAAGCCAGCGGTTCCACGCGCAATCTGAAAGAACACGACCTGCAGCAACAAACCTCCGAATTTCTGCAACTGGTGGTCAGCGGTCTCGAGAACGACAACGGCACCAACATCGCCACGCCGGGCTGGGAAGCCACGCGCCAGTTCCTCGAAAAGCTCTCGCACAGTCGCGCCCTGCTCGGCCAGGATTCGCAGCAAACCGCCAGCTTCATTTTCGCCCTCAAAGGCCCGCTGTTTAACCTGCTGCAAGCTCACTACAAAGAACAACCGGCGCTGCTCGCCGAACAACTCTGGGAAATCTCCGAGCTGCTCGACGCGTTCGGCATGCACACCATCCGCACCTTCCAGAAATCCCGTGAAGCGGTGATCAAGCGTCAGCAGGAAGAATTGCTGGAACTGTCGACTCCGGTGGTCAAGCTGTGGGACGGCGTTTTGGCGCTGCCGATGATCGGCACGCTCGATTCGCAACGCACGCAAGTGGTGATGGAATCGCTGCTGCAACGCATTGTCGACACCGGTTCGGAAATCGCCATCATCGACATCACCGGCGTGCCGACGGTCGACACCCTGGTTGCGCAACACCTGCTGAAAACCGTCACCGCGATTCGTCTGATGGGCGCTGACTGCATCATCAGCGGCGTGCGTCCGCAAATCGCGCAAACCATCGTCCACCTTGGCCTCGACCTGCAAGGCGTGGTCACCAAAGCCAACCTGGCAGACGCGTTGAAACTGGCCCTGACCCGTCTGGGTATCAGCCTCGTCAAGACGGCTTAAGCATGGAACGTATCCCGATTCTTCAGATGGGCGACTTTCTGCTGGTGACCATTCAGGTCGACATGCATGACCAACTCGCCCTCACCCTGCAGGACGATTTGTCCGAACGCATCAGCAAAACCTCGGCGCGCGGGGTGTTGATCGACATCTCGGCGCTGGACATGGTCGACTCGTTCATCGGCCGGATGATCGGCACGATTTCCGGCCTGTCGAAAATCATGGACGCCGAAACCGTGTTGGTCGGCATGCAGCCCGCCGTCGCGATTACCCTGGTTGAACTCGGCATGACTTTGCCCGGCGTAAGCACCGCGCTGAACGTCGAGCGAGGGATGAAACTGCTGCGAGAACGAGTATTGCAACAATGACCGTGCGCAGTAGCGGTACTCAACCGATCCATATCGAGCAAGACGTGGTACTCGCGCGTCAGACCGCGCGCAAGCTCGCCACCGAGTGCGGCATGCGCCTGATCGACCTGACCAAAATGGTCACGGCGGTCAGCGAGCTGGCGCGTAACACCATGGTCTACGGTGGTGGCGGCGACATGGACTGGCAGATTCTCGACGAGGATCACAAGGTCGGCCTGCGTCTGACGTTTCGCGATGAAGGCCCCGGCATTCCCGACTTGAAACTGGCGATGACCGATGGCTGGACCTCCGGCAGCGGCATGGGGCTGGGCCTGACCGGCGCTAAACGACTGGTAGAAGAGTTCGAACTCGACACCGAACCCGGCAAAGGCACTCGAATAACGATTACCCGATGGACATGAATATCCGCTCCAGCCTGACCCAGGTGCTGCCAATTGAAGACAGCAGCCAGATCGGCTACGCACGGCGTACCGCGCAGCAATTGGCCGAACGGCATGGCTTCGATGAACGCGATGCGGGGCGTGTTGCACTGGTGGCGACAGAGTTGGCCAGCAACATACTCAAGCACGCCAGCCACGGTGAAATGCACCTGCGGGTGTTGCCGCGCCCTGATGGTTTCGGCATCGAAATGCTCGCCGTGGATCGCGCCCAGGGTTTTGATCTGGAGGCTTGTCTGGCCGACGGCTTCTCCACCGGCGGCACCCAAGGCATCGGTCTCGGCTCGATTTCCCGCCAGGCCGAAGTGTTTGATGTCTACGCCGATAACCGTGGCGCCGTGCTGTTGGCGCGACTGTATCCGCGCGCTGACCGGGCGCCCGACATTCGCTTCGGTGTCAGCCAGCACTCGCTGCACAACGATCCCGCGTGTGGTGACGTCTGGCACCTGGCCTATGAGGACGGCAACATCAGTGCGTTGATCATCGACGGTCTGGGCCATGGCGAAGAAGCCGAACGCGCCGGCTTTGCAGGCGCCGAAACCTTTGCCCTGACGCCGTTCGCCGAACCGGTCATGCTGATGGAGGACATGCATCGCGACATGATCGGCAGCCGTGGCGGCGCTGTTGCGTTTACCCAGTTCAACGCGCTGCGCGACACTCTGACTTTTGCCGGCGTCGGCAACATTGGCGCCAGCCTGATCTCCGCCGACAAATCCCGCGGGCTGGCCTCGCACCCAGGCATTGTTGGCGTGCAATACCGGAAAGCCCGACCCTTTGACTATGCTCACGTGAACGGACATCTATTGATCATGTACAGCGACGGCTTGCAGTCCCGTTGGAACCTTCAAGACTACCCCGGCCTGGTGCACCGCCATCCCGCCGTGATAGCCAGCGTCCTGCACCGCGACTTCTGTCGCGGGCGCGACGATGTAACGGTGCTGGTCGTTGCCCTGGAGGCCGCCCATGGCTGAGTCGCCGATTCTCAACAGCGCCGAACAGGCCGCGCTGATTGCGCAATTGCAGAGCGAAACCGCGGCCCTGCGCGAAGAGCTTGATGAAACCAACCAGGGCGTGCTGGCCCTGTACGCCGAACTCGATATTCAGGCTGAGGAGCTACGCCAGGCCTCGGACTTGAAGAGCCGTTTTCTGTCGTACATGAGCCACGAGTTCCGCACGCCGCTGGGCTCTATCCTGAGCATCAACAGCCTGCTCGCCGATGAACTCGACGGCCCGCTCAGCCCTGAGCAGCACAAACAGGTGGCGTTCGTCAGCACTGCCGCCCGCGAGCTCAGCGACATGGTCGATGACTTGCTCGATCTGGCGAAAATCGAGGCCGGGCGCATCACTATTTCGCCGGCGTGGTTCGACATGTTCGACCTGTTCTCGGCACTGCGCGGGATGTTCCGGCCGATTGTCGATGCTTCGGCGGTCGATCTGATTTTCGAAGAACCGGTCGGCCTGCCACGGCTGTATACCGATGACAAGAAACTCGCGCAGATCCTGCGCAACTTCATTTCCAACTCGCTGAAGTTCACCACCCGTGGCGAAGTGCGGGTGTCGGCGCGGCTGGAAGGCATCGACAAAGTACGTTTTGCCGTCAGCGACACCGGTATTGGTATCGCTGCCGAGCTGCATGGCGCATTGTTCGAGGACTTTTCCCAGGTCGACTCGCCGTTGCAGAAACGTCTGCGCGGCACCGGGCTGGGCCTGTCGCTGTGCAAACGCTTCGCGGCCCTGCTGGGCGGTGAAGTCGGACTGGAAAGCACGCCGGGGGTCGGTTCGACCTTCTTCGTGATCATTCCACTGGCGATCGCTCTGGAGAACGTCGATGAAACGTGACATCCGCCTGTTGATCGTCGACGACAACGTCGCCACCCGCTACGCCCTGCGCCGGCGTCTGGAACGCCACGACTACCAAGTGCTGGAGGCCGGCACCGGGACTGACGGGCTGGCGCTGATCGAGAGCGAACCGCTGGATGCGCTGATCCTCGACGTCAACCTGCCGGACATGAGCGGTTTCGACATTGTGCGCATCTTGCGTGCCGATGCGCGCACCGCGTTGCTGCCAGTGATCCACGTGTCCGCCGCCTCGATTCAGACCGGCGACATCATCACCGGTCTCGACGCCGGCGCCGATGCTTACTTGATTCACCCGGTCGACCCGGACGTGTTGCTCGCGACCCTGCGCACACTGCTGCGAGTACGCGACACCGAAAACGCCCTGCGTGAGAGCGAGGCGCGGTTCCGCGAGATTTTCGCCAACGTCTCGGCGCCGATTGCGGTGCTTGATGCGCATTTGAAAGTGCATGAATGTAATCACGCCTTCGCCCAACTGATTCTCGACAATCAGGATCCGCAAACCCTGCGCGAATGCTTCGCCGACGATCAAAGCGCAATCCTCAACGAACTGCGCCTGCGCCTGGTCGATGGCGAGCGCTGGAAAGGCACGCTGAACATGCGCGTGCTCGGTGAGCTTCGCGAGACTGAATGGCAGATTTCGCCGTACCGCACGCCGGAGCTGAGCCTGGTGTTCGTCGAAGACGTCACCGAACACCGTCATCGCGAACGCTCGCACCTGGCGCGACTGGATGACACCACCACGCAACTGGCCAAGGAAGTTGCCGAACGCGCGCGCGCCGAATCGCAACTGCTGCAAGTGCAGAAAATGGATGCGCTGGGCAAACTCACCGGCGGCATCGCCCACGACTTCAACAACCTGCTGACCGGTATTATCACCAGCCTGGAACTGATTCAGAAACGCGTGGCTGACGATCGACCGGAAAAAGTGCAGTTCTACGCCAAAGCGGCACTCAGCTCGGCAATGAGCGCCGCCGCCCTCACCCATCGCTTGCTGGCCTTCGCCCGTCAGCAACCGCTGGACACGCGGCCGGTGGACATCAACGAGCATGTGCGTTCGCTGGAAGAACTGCTGACCCGCACCATCGGCGAACGCATCAACCTCAAGCTTGAGCTGACCAGCAAACCGGCGATCGCGCTGGTCGACCCGGTGCAACTGGAAAGTGCGGTGCTCAATCTGGTGATCAACGCCCGCGATGCGCTGCCTTCGGGCGGCAATGTCTGGGTCAACACTTACGCCGCTTATTCCCATGGCGATCCGAATCTGGCCGATGGCGCTTACGTCGCCCTATCGGTGCGCGATGACGGCACGGGCATCGAGCACAACGTGATCGACAAGGTCTTCGATCCGTTCTTCACCACCAAACCGCTGGGCCAGGGCACGGGGTTGGGGCTGTCGACGATTTACGGTTTCGCCCGCCAGTCCGGCGGCGATGCGCACATTCGCAGCGTGGCGCGACGTGGTACCGAAGTGACAATCATGTTGCCGGCGACCAGCGATCCGACCGGTGCTGACATTCCGGCGCCGGTGGTCGATCCGCAGGGCACCGGTGAGCATGTGCTGATCGTCGAGGACATGCCGTCGGTGCGGATGTTTGTCACTGAGGTGCTGGAGGATGCTGGTTATCGCTGTACGCAGGCGGCGGATATCGAAACGGCGCTGGAGCGATTGCAGAACGATGGGTCGATCAATCTGCTGCTGACTGATGTCGGCTTACCGCGCATGAGCGGGCGGGAACTGGCGGACGTGGCGCGGGGCTGGCGTGAGGGTTTGCCGATTCTGTTCATGACCGGGTATGCGGAAACGGCGATCAATCGGCAGGTGTTTCTCGGGACTGGCATGGACATGCTGGTCAAACCATTCCAGATCAGCGAACTGCTCGACAAAGTCCGCCGCACCCTCGACGGCGCCTGAGTAGCTGAGTTTACGGGCTTAACACCAACCAATGTGGGAGCGGGCTTGCGCGCGAAAGCGGCTTTTCAGTCGATATCTGAATTGACTGATCCACCGCATTCGCGAGCAAGCCCGCTCCCACAGTTGTTTTGTGTGGACAGATATTCCGCATACAACGCCAAAACCTGTGGAAGATCAACGAACTGCTCGACAAAGTAAGCCGCACCCTCGACGGCGCCTGAGTAGCTGAGTGCTCACAGACTTTCACACATCAAATGTGGGAGCGGGCTTGCTCGCGAAAGCGGTTTTTCAGTCGATAGCTGTATTGACTGATCCACCGCATTCGCGAGCAAGCTCGCTCCCACAGTTGTTTTGTGTGGACAGATATTCCGCATACAACGCCATAACCTGTGGGAGATCAGCGAACTGCTCGACAAGGTACACCGCCCCCGACGGTGCCTGACAGATCGCCATCGCTGGCAAGCCAGCTACCACAGGGACTGGTGTCATTTACATAACCAATGTGGGAGCGAGCCTGCTCGCGAAGGCGTCAGATCAGTTACATCCTCGGCGTCTGACACTCCGCTTTCGCGAGCAGGCTCGCTCCCACAGTTGTTTTGTGTGGACAGATATTCCGCATACAACGCCAAAACCTGTGGGAGATCAACGAACTGCCCGACAAAGTCCGCCGCACCCTCGACGGCGCCTGAGTAGCTGAGTTTGCGGGCTTAACACTAACCAATGTGGGAGCGGGCTTGCTCGCGAAAGCGGTGGATCAGTCAATTCATTTATCGACTGATCCACCGCATTCGCGAGCAAGCCCGCTCCCACAGGGTTATGTGTGTTTACCGGCTCAATGCGCGGGCCAAAAACGGCGCAGTCTTGCTCTTCTTGCTCGCCGCAACCTTCTGCGGCGTGCCCGCCACCACAATCCTGCCGCCCTGATCGCCCGCACCCGGGCCGATGTCGATCACCCAGTCACTCTGCGCGACCACGCGCATTTCGTGCTCGACCACAATCACCGTATGACCCGCCGTCACCAGCGTATCGAGCTGCTCCAGCAACCGGTCAACATCGCGCGGGTGCAACCCTGTGGTGGGTTCATCCAGCACATACAACGTCGCGCCGCGTTGATTGCGTTGCAACTCGGTGGCCAGTTTGATCCGCTGCGCTTCACCGCCGGACAACTCTGTGGCCGGTTGCCCAAGGCGCAAATATCCGAGGCCGATATCGCGCAGCACCTCCAAAGAACGACGAATCCCTGGCTGCCCGGTGAACACCGTCACCGCCTCATCGACCGTCAATTGCAGCACCTGCGCGATGCTCAAGCCCTCCCACAGCACCGCCAGCGTCTGCGGGTTGTAACGCGCGCCATGACAGGTCGGGCACGGCGCATACACGCTGGGCATAAACAACAATTCCACACTGACAAAGCCTTCACCCTCGCACGTGGCGCAACGGCCCTTGGCGACGTTGAAGGAAAACTGCCCGGCGTCGTACCCCGCCGCGCGCGCCTCGGGGGTGGCGGCGAACAGCTTGCGCACGTTGTCGAACAGGCCGGTGTAGGTCGCCAGATTGGAGCGCGGTGTGCGGCCGATGGGTTTCTGATCAACTTGTACCAGCCGTTTGATCGACTCCAGTCCAGCCGTGACCTGGCCGCTGCTGACCTGCGGCGCATCGTCTTCGAGGCTAATTTCTTCCGCTTCGCTTTCAACCGTCGGCCGCCCCAGTTGCGCGCCGACCAGTTCGAGCAATGCCTGACTGACCAGACTCGACTTGCCCGAGCCGGAGACACCGGTGACCGAGGTAAAACAGCCCAAGGGAAATTCAGCACTGAGGTTGTTGAGGTTATTGCGGGTGATGCCATCAAGTTTCAGCCACGCCGTCGGCTTGCGCGCGGCGCGGGTTTGCCGCTGGGTTTCAGCAAACAGATAAGCGCGGGTTTGCGACTCTTTAATATCGGCCAATCCCGCTGGAGGGCCGCTGAACAACACCTGCCCGCCCTTCTCGCCCGCCGCCGGGCCTACGTCGATCAACCAGTCAGCGCGGCGCATGGTTTCCAGATCATGCTCGACCACGAACAGCGTGTTGCCGTCCGCCTTCAGCCGCTGCAAAGCCTCGAACAACGCCTCGCCATCCGCTGGATGCAAACCGGCAGAAGGTTCATCGAGCACATAGATCACGCCGAACAACTGCGAGCCCAGTTGCGTCGCCAGGCGCAAGCGTTGCAGCTCACCGGACGACAACGTCGGCGTGCTGCGCTCCAGCGCCAGATAACCGAGACCTAGATCGGTCAGGGTGCTGACCCGCTCCAGTAGATCCTCGGCAATGCGCTGCGCCGCCAGACGCTTCTCCAGCGACAGGTTCGGCGTGTGTCGCACGTCCGGCGCACTCGCGTGACCACTGCCGCCGTGGGCCACCCTTTGCTGACGAGCCTCGCGGGTTTGCGCATGGCTCAGGGTTTCGCCGGTTTCTTCGGCATGCTGCAGATAACTCTGCGCCGCCACAGGCTTCAACACTTGCGCCACTTGCAGCAACGGCATCTGCGACAACTCACCAATGTCGTACCCGGCAAAAGTCACCGACAACGCTTCACGCTTGAGGCGTTTGCCGTCACATAACGGGCAAGGACTGCCGAGCATGAATTGCGAAACACGCTTCTTCATCAGCGCACTTTGCGAGTGGGTGAAGGTGTGCAGGATGTAGCGGCGCGCGCCGGTGAAGGTGCCTTGATAGCTCGGCTCCATTTTGCGCTTGAGGGCGACGCGGGTTTCTTCCGGGGTCAGCCCGGCGTACACCGGCACGGTCGGGGTTTCCTCGGTGAAGAGAATCCAGTCGCGCTGCTTTTTCGGCAGTTTCTTCCACGGAATGTCGACGTCGATGCCCATGGTCACGAGGATGTCGCGCAGGTTCTGCCCTTGCCACGCCAGCGGCCAGGAGGCCACGGCGCGCTGGCGGATGGTCAGATTCGGATCGGGCACCATCAACGCTTCGGTGACTTCATAGACCCGGCCGAGGCCATGGCAGTCCGGGCACGCACCCTGCGGGGTGTTCGGCGAAAAGTCTTCGGCGTACAGCATCGCCTGCCCCGGCGGGTAACTGCCGGCGCGCGAATAGAGCATGCGGATCAGGCTCGACAATGTGGTCACGCTGCCCACTGAAGACCGCGTGCTCGGCGTGCCGCGCTGTTGTTGCAGGGCCACGGCGGGCGGCAGGCCCTCGATGGAATCGACATCGGGCACGCCGACCTGATCGATCAGCCTTCTCGCGTAGGGTGCAACGGATTCGAAGTAGCGGCGCTGGGCTTCGGCGTACAAGGTCGAGAATGCCAGCGAGGATTTGCCCGAGCCGGACACGCCGGTGAACACCACTAGCGCATCGCGGGGGATGTCGATGTCGACGTTCTTCAGGTTGTGTTCACGCGCGCCTCGCACACGAACCATGCCGGCGGGCGCTTTCGAATTACGCTTGGAAGTCATTGGCGGGCCTTGATCGGAAAACAGAACAAACGTCTATGACTAATGAGGCCTCATTGATTGCGGAGTTCATTGTGGCGAGGGGATTTATCCCCGTTGGAGTGCGAAGCGCTCCCCTGCATTTTTCCAGTTGAACCGCATTCTCAGGATTTACGACTGCTGCGCAGCCGAACGGGGATAAATCCCCTCGCCACAGGTAACTCCCTACAGAGCTCGAGTAGGCTCAAGGTTCTGTCCCAGTCAGGCATTAAGCACCGCACGAATCATCTGCAACATCGCTTCCGGGCTGTACGGTTTGCTCAGCAAATGCGTGTCCGGGCTCAACTGGTGATTGCGCGAGATGATGTCGCGGGTGTGCCCCGAGGTGAACAGCACCGCCACCGCCGGTATCTGCACTTTGGCCCACGCCGCCAGATCCGAACTCTTGATCAACCCCGGCATGACCACGTCGGTAAAGATCAGATCCACCTCGATCCCTTCCAGCAACATCTGCATCGCCACATCACCGTTACCGGCCGTCAATACGCGATAGCCTTCCTCGCGCAGCAACTCGACCGCCGAGGCACGTACGGCGTCGTTGTCCTCGACCACCAGAATCGTCTCGTGCCCGCCGCCCTGCAGATTCTCCACACTCGGAGCCTCGTCGCGAACCGGGCGCAAGCTGCGCGGGAAGTACAACTGCACCCGCGTGCCCTCGCCGACCTGGCTGGCAATCTCGACATGCCCGCCACTCTGTTTGACGAAACCAAAGACCATGCTCAAACCCAGCCCCGTGCCTTGGCCGTCAGCCTTGGTGGTGAAGAACGGTTCAAACACTTGCTCAAGTATCTGCGCAGGAATACCGGCGCCGGTATCGCTCACCGCCACGCGCACAAACTCGCCGGGGACGATGCCTTTACCCGCGCAAAACTCGCTGTCGAGCCGAACGTTGGCGGCACTCAAACCAATGGTGCCCTCGCCCTTCATCGCATCGCGGGCGTTGATCGCCAGATTGAGAATGGCGTTTTCCAGTTGATTGCGGTCGACGTTGATGTGCCACGGCTCTGCCGGTAATTGCACATCAATCTGAATGGTTTCGCCCAGCGCGCGCTGGAGCAATTCGCCGACGCCGTCGAAGATCTGCTGCGGATTGCACACCGCCGGCGACAACGGTTGCCGGCGGGCGAACGCAAGCAATTGCGAAGACAGTTTGGCGCCGCGCTCCACCGCTGCCAGCGAGGCACTGACGCGGCGCTGCACGTTGGCGTTATCCGGTTCATGCCGAGCGAGCAAATGCAGATTGCCGGCGATGACTTGCAGCAGGTTATTGAAGTCGTGGGCAACGCCGCCAGTGAGGCCGCCAATCGATTCAAGCTTCTGCGACTGGCGCAATTGCTCTTCTGCCGCGAGCCGCGCCTCGACTTCTGCGCCGACGCGCTGTTCGAGGTTGCGGGTGAATTTAAGCAGGGATTCTTCGGCGATTTTGCGTTCATGAATGTCGATCAGTACGCCGGGGAAGCGCAGCGGTTCGCCGTTCTCGTTGAACTGGCAAGCGCCGCTGGCCAGCACCCAGAAATAGCTACCGTCGCCGCGACGAACCCGATATTCGGCGTTGTATGGTTCGCCGGTCTGCACGCACCGGGTGACTCGTTCCTGCACCCAGTCGAAGTCATCCGGGTGGATGCGCGACTCGGCAACGTCCTGAGACAAATTGCTCAGATCCTGATCCGGCGGGTAGGAGAACGTGCGGGCAAAACGCTCATCCGCGGACAGTCGGTTGTTTTTCACGTCCCACACGAATGAACCGACCAACGCCCCCGCATTCAATGCCAGACGCACGCGTTCGTTATCGGCGCGATAGGCGTTTTCGGCCTCTTGACGCAGTCTTTCGGAAATCACGAACTCGGTGGTTTCCACCACCATTGCCATCACCCCGGCAGGCGCTCCGGCATCATTGGAAACGGGACTGTAATAGAGATCGAGCCAAACCTCCTCGGGGACACCATCGCGCAGCAGTACCAGCGCCTTGTTGCGAAACGACAAGGTACCGCCGGCCAGGCACGTGTCGACTACATGGCGGTTGAAATCGGCAACTTCTGGCCAGCCCAACTCCACGGGGGAGCCGAGCAGATACGGATGGCGACCACCGGCAAATTCCGAATAGGCGTCGTTGTAGATCATGTAGCCGGCACGGCCCCAGAGCATGACCATCGGCAGCGGCGAGGCCAGCATCAATTGCACCGCGCTGCACAGGCTCGCCGGCCAGGTATTCAGTGGGCCCAGTTCAGTGTGGCTCCAGTCGAACGCGCGGATACGTTCGGCCATTTCGCCTTGCCAGCCATCACAGCCGTGGCTATCGGATAAAAACTGCATCGACTGACTCGGTGTCCTGTGGTGGTTGCCCGATAAATCGCGACGCCAGAACGACGCGACGCCCGTCTGTTTCGAGCGTCTTCAGTCGTATTGGTTTCATAAGAGGTATAGCCGATTTCGTCCCCGCTCGGAGACTAGACTCCGATCAGGTGCTTGAGCGGATGGTAGCCAGTTTTCATCTTCGCGGCGACGTCGAGAATGGCTTTTTCGATGCCGTTCAAATGCATGCAGGTCAGCTCGATGGCAGCGCTCTGATTGCCAGCCTCGATGTATTCGATCAGGCGCAGGTGTTCGTCATCGCGGCACACTTCATGGCTGTCGTCGTCCAGTGCGGCGGCATACAGCGAGGCGCGCGAGATCAGCTTCTGGAACCAGTCGAGCAACACCGGGTTGTTGAGGCTGCGCGCCAGTTTGATGTGGAACTCGCCGAGCAGATGAATCAACCGTTCGTGGTCACCGGCAGCGTGTGCTTCGTCTTCCAGCAATAAATGTTCACGCAAGTCCTGCATCGCCGCGCTGTCCTTGCGTCGGCACAGTTCAGTGACGATGCCGATCTCGATCAGACGGCGGGTTTCGAACAGCGAACGGATCTCTTCATTGCTCGGCAATGAAACCGACGCCCCTTTGTTGGGCTCGGTGGTAACCAGGCCGTCGGCCTCCAATTGCTTCAATGCCGCGCGAACCGACGTGCGGCTGACATTGAATAAATCGGCCAATGAGGCCTCGCCCAGCTTCATCCCCGGGCGCAACGAGCGCTTGCTGATCGCCTCGTAAACCCCTTGGTAGACGCGGTCGACCGTGGTTTCCAGTTTCTTCTCGGTCATTCAAACACTCCTTTAGCGTCGGGCAACCAACCCCTGGCGATCGCTGGCCAAAGAAAAAGGGGGTTGCACACGCAGATTAATCCGGGTATTTCTAAATTGCATTCAGATATTGCATACAATAAATAGAGGATTGCACCAATATGGGTCAACCAATAGCAATTGAAGTGCGCAACGTCTCAAAACGGTATTCCGATGATCCAGGCCTCGCGCCGGCCCTCGACAATGTTTCGGTGAACATCGCCGACAACGAATTCTTTACCCTGCTTGGCCCTTCGGGCTGCGGCAAAACCACCCTGCTGCGCACCATCGCCGGCTTCGAGCACGTCAGTGAAGGCGAGATTCGTTTGGCCGGTGAACCGGTCAACGATCTGCCGCCATTCAAGCGCCGGGTCAACACGGTGTTCCAGAGTTACGCGCTGTTTCCGCACATGAGTGTGGCGCAGAATATCGCCTTCGGCCTCGAGATGCAGGGTCTTGATCGCAAGTTGATTCCGGATCGCGTCAACGAAATGCTCGCGCTGGTGCAAATGGAGCATCTGGCCGGGCGCAAACCCGCGGAATTGTCCGGTGGCCAACAGCAGCGCGTGGCTCTGGCACGGGCCTTGGCGCCGAAACCGAAAGTGCTGTTGCTCGACGAGCCGTTGTCAGCGCTTGACCTCAAGCTGCGCAAAGAAATGCAGGTCGAACTCAAGCGCGTACAGAAAGAAGCCGGGATCACCTTCATTTTCGTCACCCACGATCAGGAAGAAGCGCTGACCTTGTCCGATCGCATTGCGGTGATGTCGGCCGGCAAGATCCTGCAGATCGGCACCCCGACCGATATCTACGAGCACCCCAAACACCGTTTCGTCGCGCAGTTTATCGGCGATATCAACTTCTTGCCCGGCCAGCTCAAGCACGGCGAACACAACGAAAAACTCTTCGTGCCCAACGGCATGCCAATCGAAATCCCCTGTCAGCAACAGAGCTTCGCCGGCAGCAGCGTGCAACTGGCGTTTCGCCCGGAGCGCTCGCAACTGGTCGACGCCAGCCAGCCTCATCACCTGCGCGGGGTCATTGAAGCTGTGCTGTATGTCGGCACGGCGACGCTGTACCAGTGCCGGCTGAACAACGACATCAAAGTCATGCTGCGCGAAAACAACGAGGGCTTGAATCCTGGCCGCGCAGTTGGCGAACGCGTTGCCGTGCACCTGCCGCCGCACGCCTGCCTGTTGATGGAGGCCTGAGATGAGTGTCAGCAGCACTTCCCCTGCCCTCAACCGCGCGCTGTTGCTCAGCCCGGTGGTGTTGACCCTGCTCGCCCTGATCGCCATTCCACTGGGGATCATGGGCTACATCAGCCTGCTACCGCGCAATACTTACGGCGGTGTCGACTGGCAAGCGCCATGGCAACTGCAAAGCTACGTGCAGCTGTTTTTTCAGGAAGGTTTTGACGGTGAACTGGAACTGAACTGGGTCTATGCCCAAGCGTTGCTGCGCTCGGTGCTGCAGGCCGGTGGCACCACCGTGCTGTGTTTCCTGTTCGGGTTTCCGGTGGCGTTGTGGATGTCGAGCCTGACCCCGCGCCGGCGCAATTTGATGGTGTTGCTCATCACCATTCCGTTCTGGACTAACCTGCTGATCCGCAACTACGCGTGGCTGATCATCCTGCGCGAACACGGTTGGGTTGCGCAAAGCCTTAACGCGCTGTTCCCCAGCGCCGGCGGCATCACCCTGCTCTACAACGATTTCGCGGTGAGTGTCGGTCTGGTCTACAGCTTCCTGCCGTTCATGATTCTGCCGATCTATTCGACGCTGGAAAAACTCGACTGGCGTCTGGTCGAAGCCGCTTACGACCTCGGGGCGAATCGTTGGCACGCGTTGCGCCGGATCATTCTGCCGCTGTCGATGCCCGGTGTGATCGCCGGTGCGTTGCTGGTGTTTGTGCCGAGCCTCGGCGCGTTCATCACTCCGGCGATTCTCGGCGGCGGCAAGACGCTGATGATCGGCAACCTGATCCAGCAGCAGTTCGGCACCGCGCGCAACTGGCCACTGGGCAGTTCGCTGTCGTTCCTGTTGCTGGCGATTCTGCTGGTGTCGCTGGTGCTCTATGCGCTGTACAGCCGCCGCGCGACGAAGACTATCAATCGGGGGGCGAAAGCATGATTTCCCTGCACCTGAAAAAACTCCCGGGCACCCGCGAAATCAGCCTGCTGATCCTCGCCTATCTGTACCTGCCGATCTTCGTGTTGATCGCTTACAGCTTCAACGCCAACCGTTCGGCGACGGTGTGGACCGAGTTTTCCTTTGCCTGGTACGGGCGAATTCTGGCCAACCCGTCGATTCAGACGGCGGCGCTGAATTCGATCATCGTCGCCACCATCGCCACGGTCTGCGCCACGGCGATTGCACTGCTCGCGGCGCTGGCCACGTACCGACCGTTCTACGGGCAGAAAATGGTCGAGGGCGGCATCAACCTGCCGCTGATCCTGCCGGAAATCGTCACAGCGGTGGCGACGTTGCTGCTGTTTATGGCACTCGGCATCAAGCTCGGTTTGCTCACGGTGATCGTCGCGCACATCGGCTTCTGCATCCCCTTCGCGTACCTGCCGATCCGTGCGCGGCTCAACGATCTGGACAAGAGCCTGCTGGAAGCGGCGAACGATCTGTACGCCAATCCGTGGCAGGTGTTTCGCCGCGTGACCTTGCCGCTGCTGTGGCCGGCGGTGTTGTCCGGTGCGGTGCTGGCGTTCGTGGTCAGCCTCGACGATTTCATCATGACCTTCTTCGTCGCCGGCCCGGGTTCGACGACGTTGCCGGTGTACATCTTCTCGGCGATCAAGGCTGGCGTGACCCCGGAAATCAACGCGATTTCGACGCTGATGCTGCTGATTTCCATCGTCCTGGTGGTGCTGGCCTTTTGGCTGGGCCAACGCGGTAAACAACAATAAATCTGGAGCGCTCTGTTCATGAAAATCAAAAGCATGCGGTTGGCAATGTCCGGTCTTGCCCTGAGTTGTTTCACCGCGTTCAGCGCCCACGCCGCCGAACCGAAAGAGCTGTTTTTCTACAACTGGACCGATTACTACCCGGTCGAATTGTTGGCCAAGTTCGAGAAGGAAACCGGGATCAAGGTGACCATGGACGGTTACGACAGCAACGAAACTTTGCTCGCGAAATTGCAGGCCGGTGGCGCCGCGTATGACGTGATCGTGCCGTCGCAGTCGATCATGCAGACGTTGATCAAGCAGGATCTGTTGATGGAAATCGACACGCCGACCCTGAGCAATTTTCAGTACGTCAAAGGACCGTTCCGCGATCCGAGTTTCGATCCGGGGCGCAAGTTCTCGGCGCCGTATTTGTGGGGCACCACCGGCTTCTCCTACGACAGCGCGCGGGTGCCGGGCGGCAAACTGGATGACTCGTGGAAAGAGTTCTTCGAACCGCGCAAAGAGCTGCAAGGCCAACTCGCCGCGCTGGACACATCGAGCAGCGTGATCAACGCCGCCAGCCATTACCTGAACGTCGACGAATGCAGCGAAAACCCGCAGGACGCCAAACGCATTCTGGAATTGCTGCAAAAGCAGAAGCCGTTTTTGAAGATGTACAGCTCCGACAACACCGTCGACCGCATGGCCTCGGGCGAGGTGATCATGATGCAGAACTGGAACGGCTCGACCGCGCGGGCGACCTTGCAGAAGAGCACGATCAAGTACGTCTATCCGCGTGAAGGCGTGGCGATGTTCCAGGACAACTTCGCCGTGCCGAAAAGCGCCCCGCATCCGGGCAACGCGAAGATTTTTATCGACTGGATGATGAAGCCGGAGAACGCCGCTGCCGTGTCGAACGCCATTGCTTACGCCAACGGGATACAGAGCGATTCGTTGCTTGATCCGAAGTGGAAGGTGATGGATGCGATCAACATGCCGGAGGAGTACGCCTCGCGTCTGCGGCCGGAGAAGGAATGCAGCAACAAAGCGCGGGAGCTGCAGGATCGGATTTGGTCGAAGCTTAAAGGCTGATTGCTCGATCTGAAACCGAGGCGCGGCCTTCGCGAGCAAGCTTTGCTCCTACAAGGAATGGGGGATCACACATAGCCCTTGTAGGAGCCGAGCTTGCTCGCGAAGAGGCCCGCCCGGCCAACACAATATTCAAAGACCTGAACGAGGTTTGTATGACCCAGCCACACTGGCTACGCAACGTGCGCCCCTACGGCGCCGCCGCCGAAGACCTGCTCATCGAAAACGGCCGCTTCACTCAGCGCCGTCCGGCCAGCAATTCGCCGCTGTCCGCCAGCGACATCGACGGCCACAATCAACTGCTCACCAGCGCATTGGTCGAAAGCCACGTCCACCTCGACAAAACCCTCTACGGCCAACCCTGGCGCCCAAACAGCGCCGGGCCGACGCTCAAGGACTACATCAGCAACGAGCGCCGCATCCTCCGTGAAGTCACCGCGCCGATCGCCGAACGCGCCGGTGCCCTGCTGGAAAACTGCATCGCCCGTGGTTCGCTGACCATGCGCTGCCACGTCGACATCGACCCGGAATTCGGTCTGCGTCACGTCGAAGCCATGCAGCAATTGCGCGAACGCTACAAAGACCTGATCGACCTGCAACTGGTGGTGTTCCCGCAAACCGGTTTGATCAGCCGCCCCGGTACCGCCGAATTGATGCGTGAAGCAATGGCGCTGGGCGTGGAAAACGTCGGTGGGCTCGACCCGTGCGGCATCGACAACGATCCGATCGCGCAGCTCGATTTCGTTTTCAAACTCGCGGCTGAATTTGGTCGTGGCGTCGATATTCACCTGCACGACAAAGGTGAGCTGGGCCAGTGGCAAATCGCGCTGATCGCTGATTACACCGAGCGTTTCAACCTGCAAAACCGGGTGATGATCAGCCACGCCTACTGCCTCGGCATGCTGCCGTGGAGCCAGGTGAAACCGGTCGCCGAGCGCTTGGCGGCGCTGGGGATTTCGCTGATGAGTTCGGCGCCGGCCGACACCGCTGTGCCGCCGTTTCTCGCGTTGCGCGAGGCCGGCGTCAATGTCTGCCTGGGTTCCGACGGCATTCGCGATGCATGGTCGCCGATGGGCAATGGCGACATGCTCGAACGGGCGATGTTGTTGGCGTTTCGCTTTGATTTGGGCAAGGACGATGAGCTGGCGGCGGCGTTCGAGGCGGCCACGGTAAATGGTGCGCGGGCGCTGGGTATCGAGGATTACGGTTTTGCAATTGGTCAGCGTGCGGACTTCTTGCTGATGCCGGTTGAGACGCTGGGCGAGGCGGTCGTGGCGCGGCCGTTGCGTCAGGTCTATCGCGGTGGCACGTTGATCGCCGAAGGTGGCCGTTTGCTGAGCAGCCGTCTGTGAAACGCATCGGTCTCAAGGCCAGTTGCGTGGTCGGTTTCGACGGCGCGCAGCATGTGCTGTGGCGCGACGGTGAAGTGGTGTTTTCGGGGTCCCGTATCGAATTCGTCGGGCGCGGTTATGCCGGGGCGGTGGATCAGTGGATCGATTACGGCAATGCGCTGATCGGCCCTGGCTTCATTGATCTCGACGCGCTGGGCGATCTCGACTCCACGGTGTTGACGCTGGACAACGGCGACGAACGCGCCATGGGCCGCATGTGGTCATCCGAGTATCTGGCCGCCGGGCCGCGTGAGACATACAGCGCCGACGAAGAAGTTTTCAAATACCGCTACGCCTTCACCCAGTTGATCCGCAACGGCATCACCACGGCCATGCCGATCACCTCGATGTACTACCGCGAATGGGCGGAAACCTACGACGAATTCGCCGCTGTCGCAGACGTTGCCGGTGAACTGGGTTTACGCACTTACCTCGGCCCCTGCTACATGAGCGGCATGAGTTACTGGCAGGCCGACGGTACCCTCGCCCATCACTGGGATGAAGCTCGCGGGCTGGCCGGACTGGATGCGGCCGAACGCTTTTTCAAGGATTTCGACGGCGCCCATGACGGTTTGATTCGTGGCGCGCTGCTGCCGGATCGTATCCAGACCTGCACACCCGCATTGCTGCAACGCACCGCCGCGCTGAGCCGCGAACTGAATGCGCCGATGCGTCTGCATTGCTGTCAGGCGCTCAGCGAAGTGGCGATGGTTGAGCAATTGCGCGGCGCGTCACCGCTGGAGTGGTTGCAGCAACTGGACTTGCTCACGCCGCGCAGTCTGCTGCCGCACGGCATCTACACCGCTGGCGACGATGATTTGCAACGGCTGATCGACGGCGGCGCGAGTCTGGTGCATTGCCCGTTGGTGTTTGCCCGCGATGGCGAGGCGTTGAATTCATTCGGTCGCTACCGCGCCAAGGGCATCAACTTCGCACTCGGCACTGACACCTGGCCGGCGGATCTGCTGGAAAACATGCGCCACGGCTTGAACATCGCGCGGCTGATGGAGCGCGGCTCGGCGTTGACCAGCAGCCTCGATCTGTACAACGCCGCGACCCTCGGTGGCGCACGGGCGCTGGGCCGCGATGACCTCGGTCGACTGGCCCCCGGCGCCAAAGCCGACATCACCGTATTCAGCTTGCGCGGCCTTCATCTGGGGCCATTGTTCGACCCTTTGAAAAACCTGCTGCTGGCCGGGCGTGGCGACGATTGCATCGCCAGTTACATCGACGGTCGTTGTGTGATGCACGACGGTCAGGTCACCGGCGTCGACTACCCCGCCCTGCAACGTCAGGCCCAACTTCAATACGAAAAACTCATGCGCAGCCACAGCGACCGCGCGTTTACCCGGCCGGACTGGAAAACCCTGTTCCAGCCGTCCATTCCTTTCGCCGATGACTACAGCGCCGACGCGCCATTGAGCGCCATCGATCCACTTTCCTAGAGGTTTTGTCCATGCACAGTTTCGATTTCAGCCAGCTCAGCCCACGGGAAAAATACAAGATTCTCATTGGCAGCGTCGTGCCTCGGCCGATTGCGCTGGTGACCACCATCGATGGCGAGGGCCGGATCAATGCCGCGCCGTTCAGCTTCTTCAATGCACTGTCGGCGGATCCGCCGATTCTGGCGCTGGGCGTGGAGAACTATGGCGATCAGAGCCCGAAAGACACCACGCGCAATATTCAGCTGAATCAGGAATTCACCGTGAACATCGTCAGCGACGCGTTGGTGGAGGCCATGAACGTGTGTGCCGTGCCGTTTGCTCCGGGTTTCGATGAGTTGACGGCGGCGGGTCTGACGGCGATTCCTGGCACCACGGTAAAATGCCCACGCATTGGTGAGGCGCCGGTGGCGCTGGAGTGCCGACGGATGATGGCGCTGAACATCGGTCAGTCGCGGGAGATCATTTTCGGTGAAGTGTTGATGGCGCATGTGCGCGATGAGCTGATCGATCCGAAAACCTTGTACATCGATCAATTGGGGCTGGATGCGATTGGGCGTATGGGCGGCCATGGTTATGCGCGCACCCGTGATTATTTCGACCTGCCGACTCGCTCGTTGCAAGCGTGGACGGAAGCACCGGGCGGTGGCGAACGGTTTTGGCCAGCCGCCAAATAAACCAACAGCAAAAGATCGCAGCCTTCGGCAGCTCCTACTGATCGTTCCTACGCTCCGCGTGGGAATGCCGCCATGGACGCTCTGCGTCCACTGTGACGCGGAGCGTCACGGGATGCGTTCCCACGCAGAGCGTGGGAACGATCAATGCATTCCCCCTGTAGGAGCTGCCGCAGGCTGCGATCTTTTGATCTTTCAGTCAGTGCCGTATTTCGGCGAACGCGGGCCGTATAGCAGGCCTGCGTGCTGACCGGCCGAGAGCAGGCGATTGCTCGCCACACCGGCAATCGGGTAACCGGCATCGGTCGAACTGTTGATGATCTGCTTCACCGCTGCGGTGATCAGCATGCCGATCAAACCGCCGCCACCGTTGTTGCCACCCTCTTCGCTCGACGCCCGCGCCGAACCGGTCCACAGCGTGGTGCCGCTTTTCAGATCCACCAGTTTCGCCGTCGCGGTCACGGCGGTTTCACTGCTGATCACCAGATAACGCGTGCCGTACTCGGTCACGGTGATATACAGCGCCGCGTCCGCACCGAAGATTGCCTTCAGTTTGTTCGGCGGGGCCTGATGGATATCGTCCGGGGTGGTCAGGCCGTTCTGGCGGAAAGTTTCATCCACCAGCGCGATCGGCAACACGTAATAACCGGCCTCGGCCAGCGGGAACGTCACTTGCGACAGTAGACTGTAAGAGGCCTTCACATCCGGCGAAGTGTTCAGCGGCGGCAGCACCAGAATGGTCTTCGGGCGTGCCTGTTTGTACGCCGAATAGTCGACGGTTTTTGGCGCTACGCAGCCGCCGAGTACGGTCAGGGCCAAACCAGCGGCGAGTAACTTCAGGGTACGCGAGATCATTTGGCGTCTCCGGTCTTGGCGTTTTTAAGCAGAAAATCCATGTACGGGCCGGACTCGGGGAACAGCGCTTTCTCGGTGTTGAACTGCTGCACCATCTGATCGTCCTTGCCCATGCTCAAATAGAGCAAGCCAAGGTGGGCGTGGTAACCCGGCGGCACGGCTTTGCCGGTAGAGCGGATCTTTTGCAGGTCACGTTCCAGCACTTCGGCCTGCGCTTCTTTCGGCTCTTCGCCTTTGAAGTATTCGTAGACCTGCGGTTGGTAATCTTCCCACTGGTACAGGGTTTTCGGGCCGGCACAACCGGCCAGCAAGGCACTGGCGGCCAGCGTCAGCGCCATCAGCGAGCGCGACAACGTCGAATTCATGGGTGTTGCTCCTTGCAATGAATGGGCGTCGATCAGTTGCCCGGCTTCCAGGCACCGGCGTTCATGCCATCGACCAGACGATTGATCGCCTCGCGCATAGCCAGATCCAGTACTTTGCCGTTGAGGGTGGAGTCGTAAGCCGCGGTGCCACCGAAGCCGACGATTTCGCGGTTGGACAAGGCATACTCGCCAGCGCCTTGCGTCGAATACACCACTTCGGAAGTGCTGATGTTGACGATGTTCAGGTTGACCTTGGCGTACGCGATCTGGGTTTTGCCACGGCCAAGAATGCCGAACAACTGGTGATCGCCGATCTCTTTGCGGCCGAACTCGGTAACGTCACCGGTGACCACGTAATCAGCACCCTTCAAGCGCTGGGCCTGGCCCTTGATCGCCGCTTCCTGCTGGATCTCGCCCATGTTGTCGCGATCCAGCACGCTGAAGCGGTTGGTCTGCTGCAAGTGGGTGATCAGGATGGTTTTGGCCTGGCCGCCGAGACGATCGACGCCATCAGAGAAGATCCCGCGCATGTAGCTGGAGCGGTTGTCGAACTTGCCCACGGCCATCGGCACACGTACGCCAGTCCAGACTTGAGAGGCGCTTTCAACCTTGGCCACTGGCAACGCGCGCGAGCTTTCGGTAGCGCAACCGGCAAGGGTACCGGCCAACGTGCCGAGCACGGCAATGGCAACGCCTGAGACCAACATCCGGGAGATCATTCTCACTGAGTATTCCTTCTTGAAAAACGGTGTGTCCCGGCACGGCGACGTGGGGTGGGAGCTGAAAAGGGGCGGCATTATGACAAAGTGCCATCATTGCGAACAGATATTTTTGACGCCATCAATTTGACTGGCACGATGCCTGTAGGAGCAAGGCTTGCCCGCGAAGGCGGTGCGTCAGGCGATTCATTGATCGTTCCCACGCTCCGCGTGGGAATGCCGCTACGGACGCTCCGCGTCCCCTGTGACGCGGAGCGTCACGGGAGGCGTTACCACGCAGAGCGTGGGAACGATCAGATAAATCGCCTTCGCGAGCAAGCTCAGCTCCTACAGGATTGTGGTGCAGCTGAAAGGAGACGTCAGTGGAAATCGCGGCTTTGCACGCGGATGCCATTGAGCAATGGGCTGAGGTCGCTCAGGCGTCCGGCAATCAAATGGCGGACTTCGCCTTGGCGCTCCCAGCGGCCATCCACCTTGAGCAGTTGCGAACCGACCAGCACCTGCCGTTGACGCTCAGCCAAGTCGCGCCAGACCACCACGTTGACGTTGCCGAACTCATCTTCCAGGGTCACGAAGGTCACGCCACTGGCGGTACCCGGTCGTTGCCGCCCGGTGACCAGTCCGGCAACGCTCACCGGCCGGCCATGCTCGACATCGAGCAACTCCTGCGAACTGCGGCAGCGAAGTGCCTTCAATTCACCGCGCAACAGCGCCAGAGGATGCGGGCCCAACGTGGTGCCAATCGTCGTGTAGTCCGCGTGCAAATCCTCACCGACACTCGGCTTGGGCAGCACTACATCAGGCTCTTCCTGGTTCGGCAAGCCGGCAAATAATCCCAGTTGTTTCTGCACCCCGGCGACTTCCCAACGCGCCCGATGCCGGTGCCCAGCCAGGCCGCGCAACGCGCCGGAATCCGCCAACAACGCCTGCGCCCGACTGTCGAGCGCGGCCCGTTCGCCGAGGTCGGCGATGTCGGCAAATATCCCGCGCGAGCGTGCAGCTTCAATGCGCCGGGCATCGTCTTCGCGAAAGCCCTTGATCATGCGCAGGCCCATGCGGATCGCCGGTTGTGCCCCGGAAATCGGTTCCAGGCTGCAATCCCAATCGCTGGCGCGCACATCGACCGGGCGAATCTGCAAATGATGCCGGCGTGCGTCTTGCAGAATCTGATCGGGGCTGTAAAAACCCATCGGCCAGCTGTTGATCAGCGCGCAGGCGAACGCCGCCGGTTCGTGGCACTTGAGCCAGCAACTGGCGTAGGTCAGCAAGGCAAAACTGGCGGCGTGGGACTCAGGGAAACCGTAACTGCCGAAGCCTTTGATCTGCTCGAAAATCTGTGCAGCGAACTCCGGCGTGTAGCCGTTTTTCTTCATGCCGGCGGCCAGTCGTTCCTTGTGCGGTTCGAGTCCGCCGTGACGTTTCCACGCGGCCATCGAACGGCGCAACTGATCCGCCTCACCGGGGCTGTAATCGGCGGCAACGATGGCGATCTGCATCACCTGTTCCTGAAATAGCGGCACGCCGAGGGTGCGTTTGAGCACCACCTCCAGCTCCGGCGACGGGTAGGTTTCCTCTTCTTCCTTGTTTCGTCGGCGCAGGTACGGGTGCACCATGCCACCCTGAATCGGCCCCGGTCGGACGATGGCGACCTCGATCACCAGATCGTAGAACGTCGCCGGTTTCAGGCGCGGCAGCATCGACATCTGCGCCCGCGACTCGATCTGGAACACGCCAACGGTGTCGGCGCGGCTGATCATTTCGTAGGTCGGTTTGTCTTCGGAAGGAATCGTCGCCAGGCTCAAATCCTGATTGCGATGCCGACGCAGCAGGTCGAAGCAGCGACGAATCGCACTGAGCATGCCGAGGGCAAGAATATCCACTTTGAGCAGGCCGACCGCGTCGAGGTCGTCCTTGTCCCACTGAATGATCGTGCGGTCGGCCATCGCCGCATTTTCGACCGGCACCAGCATGCTCAGCGGTTGCTCGGAAATCACGAACCCGCCGGGGTGCTGCGACAGGTGCCGGGGGAAACCGATCAATTGGCCGGTCAGGCTCAACACTCGCCGCAGTACCGGGCTGTCAGGGTCGAAGCCGCCCTCAAGCAAACGCTCCAGCGGTGGCGTTTCGTCGCTCCAGTGGCCGCAACAATCGGCCAGCGCGTTGATCTGATCCGGTGGCAGGCCCAAGGCCTTGGCCACGTCGCGTACGGCACCGGCCGCGTGATAGGTGCTGACCACCGCCGTCAGCGCCGCACGATGACGGCCATAACGGCGAAACACGTATTGCAGGACTTCTTCGCGGCGTTCGTGCTCGAAGTCGACGTCGATGTCCGGCGGCTCGTTGCGCTCTTTTGACATGAACCGCTCGAACAGCAACGTGGTGTGATCCGGATTAATCTCGGTGATGCCCAAGGCAAAACACACCGCCGAGTTGGCCGCCGAGCCACGCCCCTGGCAGAGAATCTGTTGCTCACGGGCAAAGCGCACCACGTCGTGCACGGTGAGGAAGTAGCTTTCATAGCCAAGTTCGGCGATCAGCTGCAATTCCTTGTTGATCTGCCGCAACACCTTGAAGGGCGCGCCCTTCTTCCAACGCCAGGCGATGCCCTCTTTCGTCAGTTGTCGCAGCCAGGAACTGGCGCTGTGCCCCTCCGGCACCAACTCTTTCGGGTACTGATAACGCAACTCGCCGAGATCGAAAGTGCAGCGCCGGGCCAGAGTCACCGACGCCTCCAGCAGTGCTGGCGGATACAGTTCGCGCAACACCTCAACACTGCGCAAATGCCGCTCGCCATTGGGATGCAGGCGCAACCCGGCCTCGGCCACCGGCACGTGATGACGGATCGCGGTCATGGTGTCCTGCAAGGCGCGCCGACCACGGGCGTGCATGTGCACATCACCGCTGGCCACGGCGGGAATCTGCAGTTCGCCGGCCAGACTCAACAACCTCGCCAGACGCTGTTGATCGTCCTGGCCACGATGCAACTGCACCGCCAGCCACAGGCGCTCGCCGAACGTCTGCTTCAGCCAGCGGCCCTCTTCCACGTCATCCAGCGAGTCCGGCACCCACAACACCAGCAACCCCGGCGGCGGCTCGCTGAAATCTTCGCGCAGTACCTGATACTGACCTTTCTGGGTACGCCGCCGGGCACGGGTGATCAAGCCGCACAGCGCCTGATAACCGGCGAGACTCTCCACCAGCAACACCAGTTTCGGGCCGTTTTCGATGCGCACTTCACTGCCGATAATCAGCGGCAGCTCAACCGATTTCGCCGCTTGCCAGGCCCGAACAATCCCGGCCAGCGTGCATTCATCGGTGATCGCCAGCGCCTGATAGCCGTGTTTTTTTGCCCGTTGAAACAGCTCAAGGGCACTGGAGGCACCGCGCTGGAAACTGAAGTTCGACAGGCAGTGCAATTCGGCATAGCCGTCATTCATGCGAACCAGCCTTGCAGCCACAACGGCCCGCCCTCACCCACCGCGCGATACGCCCAGCCTTGCTGACCGGCGCGGTTCTGGATCAGGTAATAATCGCGGCGTACATCGTCACCGTCCCACCAGCCGGATTCGATGCGCTCCGGGCCCATGAGGATCCGCGCCGAACCTTGCGGCACACTCAGCGGCTCACCGAGCAACCAGCCCGGACGGTGCACGCCGGGCAACACGGCGCAGCGCTGTTTATCGACGCCGTGCTGCCAAGCGCACTCCGGTCGATGATCAGCCTGAAAGCGCAAACCCTGCACCGCGTCATCACCCAGACGCGCGCGCAGGCGTTCGCGCAACTGCTCCCACGGCAGCGTCTGCTGCGGGCGGTCATCGAACAGCTCCTGAAACTGCGGGACGAAACTCGGCAGATCTTCGGCGCGCAGACGAAAGCCGCGCACCGGCGCCTCGACCTGCACTTGCTCCAGTCGCCCACGGGCCAGTTCGAAAAGCATCGCCGGATCACGTTCGGCGCTGAGCAGGCCGACTTTGATCACGGTGTCCGGCAGCCCGGCATGTTCCAGATGCAGATCAAAACGCTGCACGCCGCTGTCACGCCCACAAAGGAACGCCGACAGGTCACCGGTCAAACGCCGTAACGGGAACAACAAGGCCTGATGCGATTGCACGTCGAAGTTGAGTTCGATGCGCACGTCAAAACGATCCGGCGGCAGGTAAAACTCCAGCGCCAGTGGTCGTGCACCGAACAAGGTGTCGAGGTGTTTAAGCATCTGCGCTTCGAAACGCCGGGCCAGCGCCTGACGCGGCAGGCTCTGCACCTGACTGAGGTTGCGCAGGCCCATGCGCGACAACGCCGTGGCCACGCCCGGTTCCAGACCGACGCGGTCAACGGGCAACTGGCCGAGGTGATGCTGCAAAGCTTCGCCGTCGGGCACCACTAAACCGTCGTAAGCATTTGCCAGCACTCGCGCGGCCACCGGGTTGGGGGCGGCGACGATGCGATGGCGGAAACCCAACTCGGTCAGTTCCTTGCGCAAACGCGCTTCTAACTGCGCCCAGGAACCAAACAAACCAAGGCTGGACTCGATCTCGAACACCACGGTGCGCGGGTAATGCACGCTGACCTGCGCGCTGAAACCGTAAGCCCACGCCGCGAGAAACTGCTGCCAGTGTTCGACTTCGGCGGCCTCGTAATCAGCGGTGGCAAAACCTTTGCTCATCGCCTGAGCGGCGGTCATCGACTGACCGGAGCGTAAACCAAGTTTGCGCGCGGCCGGGTTGACTGCTTGCAGCACCCGCCGCTGAGCCGGGCCGCTGAGCAGCACCAATGGCTCATCGGGATCAGGACGCTGACGCAGCACCGCGTCCAAGGCCAATTGCGGAAAAAGAATACAGACCCAGCGCATGCTGACCTCAATGACCCACGGCAAAGGCAATCGGCGTCGTACGCGCCAAGCCGCCACGGCACTTGAGCACGCGCAATTGTGCGGGTTTCGCGTCGATGGCGATGCGCAACGCCGCCGGTGACGGGTTGACCGCTTCGCTCAATGGACGCCAAGCGAATGCGAGGGTCTGACCGGTTTCCGCCGCCACCTGCAAACGCCGCAACGCACGATCATCGGCCTTGTGCGGCCAACATAGCACCGCGCCACAACTGCCCGAACGCAAACACTGTTCCGCCGCCCACAAGGCATCGCGCTCACTGGCCTGAATCACTGACAACTGGCGCAGATCGACCCCGGCGTTTTCCCACGCCTGCGGATACGGCACGAACGGCGGCGCCACCAGCACAATGCGCTCACCCGCCGCCGACAATCGCGCCAGCGTCGGCCAGACCAGTTGCAGTTCGCCGACACCGGGGCCGGCCAGGAGGATTTCGCTCAGCGCCGCTTCCGGCCAGCCACCGCTGGGCAGTGCCGCGTCCAGCGCGGCGTGTCCGGTCGGTTGCGGGCTGGCCGCCGGTGGCGCAGGCCGGCCCTTCCAGACCTGGCCGCCATTGAACAGCGTATCCAACGCAACGACAGCGCCCATCAGCCTTGCCTCACCAGACCGCAGAACACCCCTTCGATGGCCAGATCCTGATCGTCGCGCACGACAATCGGCCGATACGCCGGGTTGCGCGGCAACAAGCGCACTTCATCGCCAACCCGTTCGAAGCGTTTGATGGTGACTTCACCGTCGAGCCGCGCCACGACGATCTGGCCGTTGAGCGCTTCGGAATTACGCCGCACGCCAACCAGATCACCGTCGAGAATGCCATCCTCGATCATCGAATCGCCCTGCACCCGCAGCATGTAATCGGGTGTGCGCGAGAACAGCGCCGGGTCGAGCATCAAACGGCTATGGATCTCGGCATCGGCGCCGATTGGCGCACCGGCAGCGACGCGGCCGAGCACGGGAATGTCTAGCAGTTCGGGGCGCGGCGGCTGACCGAGCAAACGAATGCCCCGGGCCTGATTGGGATTGACCTCGATAAAACCGGCTTCGGTCAGCGCGAGCACGTGCTTGCGCGCCACGCTGCGCGAGGCAAAACCAAAAGCCTCGCTGATTTCAGCGAGGCTTGGGGGCTGACCGTGTTCGGCAATTCGATCGCGGATAAAGGTCAGGATGGCGGTACGGCGGGGAGTGAGGTTCGTCATGGAGTACATTTGTACTCTTTTGGCTTTTTCCTGACAAGCGCCGCAGGTCGGCCCACCCCACGTTGATCGTTCCCACGCTCCGCGTGGGAATGCAGCCTGTGACGCTCCGCGTCACTGGACGCAGAGCGTCCCCAGAGGCATTCCCACGCAGAGCGTGGGAACGATCAGTCAGCTTAAGCCACGTTCGGCTAGGAATTCGGCGATGTAATCAATGAAGGCGACAACCTTCGCCGTTGCCCGCCGATGGCTCGGGTACACCGCCAGAATGTGCGGGCCAAAGGTGTCCGGATCGATTTCGTAATCAGCCATGACCCGCACCAGTCGCCCGTCGGCGATATACGGCGCGGCGCTCCACAGCGGCGTGTGCAGCAATCCTCGTCCGGCCAACGCACTGGCCAGCAACAAATCGTAATTGTCACTGCGCAACAACGGCGCGGTGGGTTGCGCCAGACTCAAACGCTGGCCGTCACGCTCGGCCCACCAGAATTCGCGACTGAGCAACGGATGCTGATAAAGCAGCCATTCATGTTGTTCAAGGGTTTGCGGATTCACCGGCAAGCCCTTGCGCGCCAGATACTCGGGGCTGCCGCACAGGGCTAGGCGATTGCTGCCCACCACCCGCGCAATCAGCCCCGGCAAATCATCGTGCCCCTCGCGCAACGCCAGGTCATAACCACTTTCCAGCAGATTGACGAACGCGTCACACAAATCCACTTGCAGGCTGATTTGCGGGTATTGCTGCAAAAAGCCGTCACACACTTGATCGAGAAACGCCCGCCCATAGGCCAGCGGCGCGGTGATTTTCAGGCTGCCGCGCAAGCCGTGCTGCAACTGCTCGATTTCTTCACTGGCCTCGTCGAGGCGCTGCAACACCAGTCGCGCGGTTTCCAGGTACACCCGGCCGATTTCCGTGAGCAGAATCCGCCGCGTGCTGCGCTCGAACAGCCGCGCGCCCAGCTCCGACTCCAGATGATTGACCGCTTTGGTCAGCGCCGACGGGGTCTTGCCCAACTGCTCGGCGGCGCGGCTGAAACTCCCGAGCTGCGCGGTGACTACGAACATCTTTAATGCGCCCAACTTGTCCATGCTTTTTCCATTCAGGCAAAAACGTTTTTCGTGAGGGAGGCGTTCTGTCAGCCGCTGACAGCCACTAATCTCGCCATCAGACGCAATAACAAGGAAATCTTCAATGAAAAGATTCATCCCGAGTCTGTTGGTAGTCGCTGTAAGTTTTGCCTCGATGGAAGCCATGGCCGCCCCTGATCTGATCCTGCTCAACGGCAAGATTTTCACCGCCGACCGCGCGCAACCCAAGGTGCAGGCCCTCGCCGTAGAGAACGGTAAAGTGCTGAAGGTCGGTACCGACGCGCAAATCAAAGCCCTGATCGAACCCGGCACCCAAGTCATCGACCTCAAGGGCAAAGCGTTGATGCCCGGCCTGATCGACAGCCATTCCCACGCAATTTTCGGTGGGTTGGAAATGACTTCGGCGAACATGGAAGACGAAGTCGTCGACCTCGACGAACTGCAAAAGCGTCTGCGTGACTGGCGTGAAGACGGCAAGGCCAAACATGGCGATGTGCTGAGCATTGCCGGGATGAGTTCGGTTTATTGGGCGAAAGCCGAGGCCTTGGGCAAAACCTTCAACAGCGGCGAATGGGCCGATGTGCCGGTGGTGTTTATCGGCAGCGATCACCACACGGCGTGGGCCAACAACGTCATGCTCAAGCGCGCCGGGATTGATGCGGCCCTGCTGAAGACCCTGCCCGACGCGGAAAAAGACACCATCGGCAAATTGGCCAGCGGCGAACCGAACGGCTTTGTGGTCGATGCCGGTTGGGATCGGGTCGCCTCGAAAATGCCGGTGCCAAGCCCCGCCGACATGTTGAAGGCCGCAAAATCAGCGGTGCGCTACAACAACAGCCTCGGCATCACCGCGTGGATGGATCCGGCCGCCAACGCCGCACCGGGCGAAGCGGTGTTCGCGCTCAAACCCACCGAAAAAACCGTCGGCGTGCTGCCGGCTTATAAAGCGCTATCGGAAAGTGGCGACATGAGCGTGCACGTCGCGGCGCTGCTGGTGGCCAATCCGAAAAGCGTGCCCGCCGATCTCGATACGCTGGACAAGGTGCGCCAGCAATTTCAGGGCATTCCCAACCTGACCCTGCCTGGCATCAAGATCTTCGCCGATGGCGTGATCGAGTTCCCGGCGCAAAGCGCGGCGATGATCGACCCGTACAGCAACTCGCACAAACAGGGCGAACTGCTGATCGATCCGCAGCACTTCGGCGAACTGGTCAGCGCCATCGACCAACGTGGCTGGCTGGTGCACATCCACGCCATCGGCGACCGCGCGGTACGTGAATCGCTGAACGGCATCGCCCAGGCACGCAAGGATCGCCAGAGCGGCGTAACTCACTCGATCACTCACCTGCAAATGGTCAACCCGAAAGAGTTCGCCCGTTTCAAACCGCTCAACGTCATCGCTTCGATGCAGTTGCTGTGGGCCAGCGCCGACGACTACACCACCGACATGATCAAGCCCTACGTCAGCGCCCTCGCCTTCCGCTATCAGTACCCGGCGCATTCGCTGCTGAAACAAGGCGCGACAATTGCCGGCGCCAGTGACTGGCCGGTGTCGACGCCGAACCCGTTCAACGCCATGGCGCAGGCGATCACCCGCGTCGGCCCGTTGGGCGTGCTCAATGCTGATGAGCGTCTGGATCGAGACACCATGTTCTACGCCTACACCGTCAATGCGGCGCGCACGATTGGCCTGGAGAAACAGATCGGCTCGCTGACGCCGGGCAAGCAAGCGGACTTTATCGTCCTCGACCGCGACGTGTTCAGCGTCGACAACAAAGCCCTGCATGACACCCAGGTGTTGCAGACCTGGTTCGGCGGCCGTCAGGTCTACACCGCCACCCAATAACAACAAAATCTCCCCCATGTAGGAGCTGCCGAAGGCTGCGATCTTTTGACTTTGATTTAAAAAACCAAGATCAAAAGATCGCAGCCATCGGCAGCTCCTACAGGTTTCTCTTTCTGCCCAACAATAATCACAACATCGGGACTTCACATGAAAGCCTTGCCCCTGTTCGCCCTGAGTTTCTTGAGCGTGCTGCCCTTGAGCAGCCAAGCGATCCCTTTGAACGATGACTTTGCTGTGTTGGTGGATCTCACTTTAGCCAGCGACTACCGCACCCGTGGCATCTCGCAAACCCAGAATGACCCTGCCGTGCAGGCCGGTCTGACCCTCGCTCACAGCAGCGGTCTGTACCTCGGTGCCTGGAGTTCAAACGTCGATTTCGGCGGCGGTCTGAAAACCCGTCAGGAAGTCGATTACTACGCCGGTTGGCTTTGGCAAGCGACCGAGGATGTCAGCCTCGATCTGGGCTACATCAAGTACGCTTACCCCAAGGAAAGCCAGTTCAACCAAGGGGAGGTCTACGGGATTCTCGGCGTGTACGGAGTGAAACTGGCGGCGTATTACTCCAACGATGCGCCGGGGATCGATAGCAAGCAGAACTCGCTGTACACCTACATCGGTTACGAAACCGAGTTGCCGTACGACTCGGGGCTGAAGCTGCGTTACGGCAACATGGACTTCAAGGATCCGCATTTGTATTCGGCGTCTGGCAGCGCTGAAGACTCGTACCGCGAGTGGGAGGTGAAACTCACTCACAACCTCGCCGGCGTGGTGTTGGGCCTGAGTTACATCGACACGGACCTCTCACAGAGCCAATGCCTGAGTAACTGGGGCTTCAAGGACGTCTGCACCGCGACCGTCGTCGCCAGCGTCAGCAAATCCTTCTGACAAATCGATCCGCTGTAGGAGCAAAGCTTGCTCGCGAAGGCGTTATGTCAGCCGACATTTTTGCTGACTGATACGACGCCTTCGCGAGCAAGCTCTGCTCCTACAGGGGCGGCGGTGTTTTCTGTAGTTGTTACAGGATGTTTACGCAATTTTTACTATTGTTCTTCTACAGTTACACGCGCAACCGTGTGTGTTTTCTATTTGAGTAGAGGAAAAATGCGAATGGCTTTGGGCAACGGACTGCGTTTACCGTCCATCACTTCTACCCGACTGGTGCTGTTGTTTTCCTTGGCACTGGTCGCGCTGTATAACCTGGCGACCTGGAAGGCGCTAGGCACGCTGATCACCCTGCAAGGCGCGCACAAACTGGCGTTTCTCGCCTCCTTCGGGCTGTTTTTGTGGGCCGCCATCACCCTACTGCTGACGTTGGTGTCGTTCCGCTGGACGCTGAAACCGGCGCTCACCGTGGTCGCCCTGCTCTCGGCCTGCGCCGCGTATTTCATGAATGAATACGGGATCACCATCGACACGGTGATGATCCAGAACGTCTTCGAAACCAACCCGTTCGAAGCCACCGCGCTGTTCAACGGCAAATTGTTGACCTATGTGCTGCTGCTCGGCGTGCTGCCGGCGGTGTTGATCTGGCGTTGGCCGGTGAGTTATCGACCGTTCTTTCGCGGGTTGCTCAACAAGGTTCTGGTGATCGTCGGTTGCGTGCTGGTAATCGCCGCATCGGTAGGCACGTTCTATTCGACTTACGCGCCGATCTTTCGCGAAGAAGACAAGCTCACTCACTTCATCAACCCGACCAACTACATCTACGCGATCAGCAAATACACCAAGCAACGCCTGGGCATCAAAAAGCACTTCGTGGTGCAAGCCATCGGTGAGGACGCGGTGATGAACACCAAAGCGGCCAGCCGCGAGAAAAAATCGCTGATGGTGTTTGTCGTCGGCGAAACCGCCCGGGCCGATCATTTCTCGTTGAACGGTTATGAGCGCGAGACCAATCCCGAGCTGAGCAAACTCGACATTCTCAACTTCACGCAAGTGCATTCCTGCGGCACGTCGACGGCGGTGTCGGTGCCATGCATGTTTTCGATGTTTCCGCGTGAGGATTACAGCGACAAGAAAGGCAAAACCTACGAAGGCCTGCTCGACATTCTTCAACGGGTTGGCGTGCAGGTGTTGTGGCTGGACAACAACAGCGACTGCAAAGGCACCTGCCTGCGCGTGCCGCACCGTGACATCGCGAAGAATCAACCGGGGCCGTTCTGCGACGGCAATAACTGCCTCGACGAAGCATTGCTGCAAGACCTGCAAAGCTATATCGATAGCCTCAAGGGCCACGCGATCATCGTCCTGCACGCCGACGGCAGCCACGGCCCGGAATACTACGAGCGCTATCCGCAAGCGCTGGAGCGCTTTAAACCGATCTGCCACACCAATCAGTTGGGCAGTTGCAGTCGCGATGAACTGGTGAATGTCTACGACAACACGATTCTGTACACCGACCATTTCCTCGCCAAGGTGATCGAGTTGCTCAAACGCAATCAGGCGACGCTGGATACGTCGATGATTTATGTGTCCGATCATGGCGAATCACTGGGTGAGAACGGCCTGTATCTGCATGCGGCGCCGTATGCATTGGCGCCGGAAGCGCAGACGCATGTGCCGATGGTGATGTGGTTTGGTGATCACACACTGGCCAATGAAGGGATTGATCGCGGTTGCTTGCAGGGCAAGACCGGGGAAGCCGGTTTGAGCCACGACAACCTGTTTCATTCGGTGCTCGGGTTGTTTGAAGTGAAGACGTCGCTGTATCAACCGGGGCTGGATATTTTCCACGGCTGCCGGCCCTCAATGACAGCCGCGCAATAACCCGACTGGCTGATTGCTGATTGCTGATTGCTGATTGCTGATTGCTGATTGGCAATGATCAATGTAGGAGCTGCCGAAGGCTGCGATCTTTTGATGTTGATTGTTAAAAACAGGATCAAAAGATCGCAGCCTTCGGCAGCTCCTACAGGGATTGTCATAGGTTTGCCAGATAGGCCCACGGGTAGATGCCGCGTTGGTGGCCGTCGCTGAAGATCAGTTGCACGCCGTAGCCTTGGGGATTGAGTTCGATCAGGCGAATGCGCTCATCGACCATCGGCACCATGCCTTTCAGGCGAAAGGCGCGGCATTGCGAGCAGGGGCACTGGCGGCGCAGTTCGGCGTGGTTGAGTTGCTGTTCACGGCCATCCGGCCAGCTCAGGCGCAGCGTTCGTTCACTTTGTGAATTACCGACGGACAACGGATTCATTGCAGCTGACTCAGGGCAATGCGCACGGCTTTGCGCACTTCCGGGTCGCCGTCATCCTGCGCGACCTGCAACGCCGCTACGGCGCCGCGATCATTCAGTTCACCCAAGGCGAGCGCGGCTTCTTTGCGCAGGTTGCTGATGCGATGGCCGAGGGTGTCGATTAATGCGTCCAGCGCCGGAGCGAAACGCAGGCGACCGAGGCTGCGCGTGGCACGCAAACGTACCTGCCAATAGTCATCGCTCAAGGCGTCAACCAGTGCTGAGCCCGCGTCAATGTGGCCGATCTTGCCCAAAGTCGTCGCGGCTTCTTCGCGCACTTGCCAGGCGTTGTCCTGCAAGGCCTGGCGCAGGGCTGGCAGAACGTCGGCGCTGGAGGCGAGGCCCAATGCACCCGTGGCGGCGCGGCGAACTTCGGTGTCGGGATCGTCGCTGGCCAATCTTGCTAATGCCGGTAACGCGTCGAGTTGCTTGAGCCAGCCGAGTACGCCCACCGCTTCGCGGCGAACGCTGGCATCGGCATCGTTCAGCGCAGTGACCGCAGCGGGTGCGGCATCGGCGAATCGCAGTTCACGCAATGCACGGAACGCCGCAATACGAACGCTGACATCAGCGTGATCAGTCCACGGCAGAATCACCCGCCCCGCCGCTTCGGTTTTGAGCAAGCTCAGGCTCTGCGCGGCAGCGGATTGCACCGAGGGCGCGGGATCAGTCAACGCCTCGCACAAGGCTTGCACGACGTCTTCATCTTCCCAGGCCTCCAGCAATCGCGCGGCTTCAGCGCGGACTTCTTCAGCGGGGTCCTGCCCCAAGCGATCCACCAGCCAGAGCAGGCCATCCGGCTCTTCAAGATCGGCCAGATCAATCAGGGCAATACGCCGCACCCCGGCGTCTTCAGCGGTCAGGCGCGGTTGCAGGGCGAGGATGTCATCGTTATCGGTCACAGCAAAAATAGAGGTCATAGGGCAAATCGCGGCAAAGGGTTTTCGGGAGGCAGACCGAGCGGGTTGAGGCGCGGCAGCGGTCGGTCGTCGTCGTGGCGCAGCAGGTCGAGGCAGTGGCGTTTGAGGCGCGAGAACTCAGGGCTGGTGACCAGTTCGCTGGTGCGTGGTCGGGCGAAGTCGAGGCGCAGATCTTCGATGATGCGCCCCGGCCGTGCGCTCATCACCAGCAAGCGATCGGCAAGAAATAGCGCCTCGTCGATGTCGTGGGTGACGAACACCACGGTGGTGCGGATGCGTGTCCAGATGTCCAGCAGCAGCTCTTGCATGTTCAGGCGGGTCAGCGCATCCAGCGCGCCGAACGGCTCGTCCATCAGCAACAGGCGTGGGCGATTGACCAGCACACGGGCGATTTCCACGCGTTGCTGCATGCCGCCAGAGAGTTGATCGGGCCAGCGTTCGGCAAAGCCTTCGAGGCCGACCAGTTTGAGAATATCGTCAGCAGCGCGATGCCGTTCAGCCTTGCCGATGCCGCGCATCTTCAGGCCGAAAGCGACGTTGTCGCGCACCGTGCGCCACGGAAACAGCGTGTGATGCTGGAACACCATGCCGCGCTGCGGTGATGGGCCAGACACTTCGCCGCCATCAACTTTCAGGCTGCCGGCGTGAGCGCTCAAATGCCCGGCCAATGCACCGAGCAACGTCGATTTGCCGCAACCGGACGGGCCGAGAATGCACACGAACTGGCCGGGCTCAATCTGGCAATCGAGGCCTTGCACCGCTTCAAAGGCTTCGCGACCTTCGCCGAGGACGATGGACAATTGGCGAATATCGATCCGCCCTTCCGGGGTTTGCATCGCGCTCATCAGGCTTTTCCTCGCGGTCGATGCCAAGGCGTAAACAACCCGCCCAGACGTTTGATCAGCAGACTGCTGCCCATGCCCAACACCCCGATCAAGAGCATGCCGACGACGATGTCGGCATAGTTCTGAATGGTGTAGGACTCCCAGGTGTAATAGCCGATGCCGAACTGGCCGGAGATCATTTCCGCCGTGACCAGGCAGAACCATGAAGTGCCCATGCCGATCGCCAAACCGGTGATGATGCTTGGCGCAGCGCCGGGCAGGATCACTTCCAGCAGGATCGCCCGGCGCCCTGCCCCGAGGCTTTTTGCTGAGGCGATCAGGCGTGGGTCGACGCCTTCGACGCCGTGCACGGTGTTCAGCAGAATCGGGAACAGCGCGCCGGTGAAGGTGATGAAGACCATCGACAATTCGGAGGACGGGAACATCAGAATCGCCAGCGGAATCCAGGCGACGGCGGGGATTGGGCGCAGGACTTCCAGCGGTGGCAGCAGCAGGTCTTCGGCCCATTTTGAACGGCCGATGGCGAGGCCCAGGGCGATGCCGATCACCAGTGCCGCGAGGTAGCCGGCGAAGACGCGGCTGAGGCTGGCGGTCAGGTGTTGCAGGAGCTTGCCGGAGTCGCCGAGGCCCAGCGCGGCTTCGATCACCGCGATGGGTGTCGGCACGTTAGCGAAGGTGACGAGGCCGAGGTTCCAGTGGTGGCTGGCGGCGAGTTGCCAGAACAGCAGGCAGAGCAGCAATGAAGCGGCCCTCGGAACCCAGCGAAAGTAAGGTAGATACACAATAATTCCTCACAACCGAGATCTGATCGTTCCCACGCTCTGCGTGGGAATGCATCCCGTGACGCTCCGCGTCACATCCAAAGCGGACGCAGAGCGTCCATTGAGGCGTTCCCACGCAGAGCGTGGGAACGATCTACGTTTGAGTTAACGACTGGCAACGGCTTGGGTGGTGGCATCGGTGAAGTCAAAGACTTTGCCGCCCTGCGCCGAGGCAAATTGCTGAGCCTGGCCTTTGAGCAGGAAGGCGCTCAAGCGCCCCTTGGCATCACTGGCAAACCATGCCTGCTCAGCCAACAACTTGATCCCGCTATCACTGGCCTGTGCATACACCGCCCGAACGCTCTTGCCTTCCTGCTTCAACGCCGCCAGCGCAGTAAACGCCTCTTCCGCCGAGGCGTACTGGCGCACCTTGTCCTCACCGCGCACCCAGATTTCGGCGACATGACTGAAGTCGGTAATTGCCTTACCCGTTGCGGCATCCGTGGCTTTCAACGGCGTCTGTGCGTAATCCGCCAACTGCGCCGTGTAATCCAGACCCGACGCCTTGAACGCCGCACGAACGTATTGATCGTCAATGAAGTTGTTCAGATCGAGCCCACGATCAGCTTTCTTCAGCAGCTTCAGCGTATCGATCGCCGTACCCACCGCCTGACGATATTCCGGCTTCCAGCTCAGGTCGCGGGTCTGTACACCGAGCGGGCCGTGGAACAGATAATTCACCTCAGCATCGACACCGGTGACTTTGGCGATCAGCTCGCTGTACTTCTCAGGCTCAGCGGCGAGCAACTGATTGGCCTCGATGCTCGCACGCAGATAAGCGACGACGACTTCCGGGTACTTCTTCGCATACGCCTGATCCACCAGCGCACCATGGAACGTCGGCGCATTGGCCTGGGCGCCGTCATAAATCTTGCGCGCGAAACCCCGGCTCGGGAACAGTTCGGCGAACGGCACAAAATCGGCGTGAGCGTCGATTTTGCCGGCCTGCAACGCGGAGCCGGCGACTTCCGGCGGCTGGGCGATGATGTTCACATCTTTCAGTGGATCCCAGCCCTGCGCCGCGACGGCACGCAGCAACATGCCGTGCGCGGTGGAGGCGAACGGCACGGAAATGGTCTTGCCCTTGAGTTCGCTCAGCGACTGCACACCCGATGCGCTCGGCACGACAATGCCGTTGCCGCTGCCCTTGATGCTGCCCGACAACACACTGATAAACAGGCTGTGCTTGCCGGCGGTTTCAAACGCCACGCCGTTGAACGCACCAGGGAAATCGGCCATGGCGCCGAAGTCGAGCTTGCCGGCGACCATCTCGTTGGTCAGCGGTGCGCCGCTGGTGAAGTTTTTCCACTGCACATCGTACTTGGCGTCTTTGTAGGCGCCGTCGTGGGGCAGGTATTTGTCGAGCAGTCCGAGTTCACGAATCAACAACCCGCCAGCGGCGCAGTTGATGGTGGTGTCCTGGGTGCCGATGGCGATGCGGATGGTTTCAGCCGAGGCCGACACGGTGAACGAAGCCAGTACCAGACCGGCGATTGCTGCACGCAACATGGTTGTTTCCCCTCGAATCATTTATTTGAGTTCGTCTCCGCCGCGATCAGGGCGCGGTGGGAAACGAGGGGTTTTCGGTGAATCCAGCGTCCGGGGTTTGCCGGATGGCTAATGGTTTGCCACAAATCCCAAATGTGGGAGACCCCTTGTGGGAGGGGGCTTGCTCCCGAAAACGGTGTTCCAGTCAACAGAGATGCCAGCCATGCCGGCCTCTTCGGGAGCAAGCTCCCTCCCACATTTCGATTGCGTTTCAACGCAATAAATAGGGGATGTCGACTTTCACGGCACCCGTCGGGCAATCCTTCTCGCACGGCATGCAGTACCAGCATTCATCGAACGCCATGTAGGCCTTCTGCGTCGCCGGATTAATCGCCAGCAAGTCCATCGGGCAAACGTCGACACACACGGTGCAGCCCTTTTCGGCGATGCATTTGTCCTCGTCCACGGTGACGGGGGCGTTGGAGCGGAAGAAGATTTCTTGAGCTTGATAGGCCATGGTTCGGACTCTCTTTCAGGTGTGCATCAAGCGGCAAAGGCGCCGACCCGCAAACGGTCGTAGGCCTGCATTTCCTCGGCATCGAGCGGGATGATGTAAGGCTCGACGGCTTTCTTGAAACTGGTCATCTGGCCGTCATCGCCCTTCTTCAGATGGCAATGGCAGAACCACTCGCTGTCGTTGCGCTGCGGGTGATCGACGCGATAGTGATAAAGACCCCAACGACTTTCCGCACGGAACAACGAGGCGCGCGCAGCCATTTCGGCGCAGTCGCGAATCACGCTGGTTTCCATCGCGCGCATCAGTTCGTGGGCGTTGTTGGCTTTCATTTGCTCGAGGTCGCGCTCGATGTCACTGAAGCGTTGCAGGCCGATCTGCATCTTCTTGGTGACTTTCGGCGGTTGCAGGTAATCGTTGACGAAGCGCCGCAGCTTGTATTCGACCTGCGCCGGCGGCAGACCGTGTTCGCGATCCAGCGGCGCGTAGACCCGGGCTTTTTCCTTTTCAATCTGCTCGGCATCCAGCGCAGAAAACTCGCGCCCGGCGACAAAATCGGCGGCGTTGTGCCCGGCGAACCAGCCGTAAGTGAACGCGCCGAGCATGTAGTTGTGCGGTACGGCAGCCATGTCACCCGCCGAGTACAGACCTTTCACCGAGGTCTCGGCACGCTCGTTGACCCATACACCGGACGCCGAGTGACCACTGCAAAAACCGATTTCGGAGATGTGCATTTCAACCATTTGCGTGCGGTAATCGGTGCCGCGATTGGCGTGAAACTGGCCGCGACTCGGGCGCTCGTTGCTGTGCAGAATTTCCTCGATGTTCTGGATGGTTTCTTCGGCCAGGTGATCGAGTTTGAGGAACACCGGGCCGTTGCCGCTCTCCAGTTCCTGGTGGAATTCCCACATCATCTGCCCGCTCCAGTAGTCGCACTCGATGAAGCGTTCGCCCTTGTTGTTGGCGGTGTAGCCGCCCAGCGGGCCGGTGACGTAAGCGCAGGCCGGGCCGTTGTAATCCTTGATCAGCGGGTTGATCTGGAAGCACTCGAGGTTGGCCAGTTCGGCGCCGGCGTGATAGGCCATCGCGTAGCCGTCGCCGGCATTGGTCGGGTTTTCGTAGGTGCCCATCAGGTAGCCCGACGATGGCAGGCCGAGTCGCCCTGCAGCGCCGCAGGCGAGGATCACCGCTTTGGCTTTGATCACGTGGAAATCGGCGGTGCGGCAGTCGAAGCCCATCACCCCGTTGACGGTGCCCTCCTCGTCGGTCAGCAACCGCGTGCACACGAGGCGATTGGTGATGCTCACTCGTGCACGTTTCAACTGGCGATAGAGGACTTTTTTGATGTCGTGCCCTTCCGGCATCGGCAGCACGTAGGCGCCCATGTGGTGGACTTTTTTCACTGCGTAATCGCCGGTTTCGTCTTTCTCGAACTTCACGCCCCAACGGTCGAGCTGTTCGATGGTTTCGAAGCTGTGCGTCGCGTAAGCGTAAACGGCGGCCTGATTGACGATGCCGTCATTGGCGATGGTGATTTCCTTGGTGTACTGCTCAGGCGTCGAGTGCCCGGGAATGATCGCGTTGTTCAGGCCGTCCATGCCCATGCTGATCGCGCCGCTGCGTTTGACGTTGGCCTTGTCGACCAGCAGCACGCGCAGGTCGCGGTTCTTTTCCTTGGCCTTGATCGCGGCCATCGGGCCCGCGGTGCCGCCGCCGATGACGACGATGTCGTATTCCTGTTCGAGAACGTTGCGGGTCATGCCTGCTCCCCTTTTTGCCGGTCGATCCGCAGGCGGTACTGGAATGCATCGCCACGGTAGTAAAGGTGTTCGAAGTCCAGCGGCTGGCCTTTTGCGTCATGGGTCAGACGTTCGATGCGCATGATTGGCGAACCGGCTTCGACGTTGAGCGCCTGGGTCAGGTCGCTGTCGGCCAGCACCGCGTCGATGGCCAGATCAGCGTGACCGAGGGCGATGCCGCAGTCGTTTTCGAGGATCAGAAAGATGTCGCGGGTGACCAGATCAGCCTTCTCTAACCGCTCGCCGACGGCTTTCGGCAGATAGGTGATTTCAAGCGAAATCGGCTCGCGGTTGATCAGGCGCACGCGTTTGATCTGCGCGACGATCTCGCCTTCGGCCACCTGCAAACGCTCGGCCACGCGCTTGTCGGCCGGGATGAATTTGAAGCTGCGCAGGCGGTTGATCACCTCGTAACCGCGCCCGGTCATGGACTCGGCGAGGCCTTGCAGGCTGCTGACGTTTTGAAAGGTTTTCGGCTTGGCGACGAAGGTGCCTTTGCCGTGGATCTTGAAGATCAGCCCTTCTTTTTGCAGATCGCCCAAGGCCTGGCGCACGGTGATGCGGCTGACTTTGAACAGCGCGCCGAGTTCGCTTTCGGAGGGCATCTGGCTGTCTTGCGGGTATTCGCCGTCGAGAATGCGCGCACGGAGGACGTCGCGTAATTGGGTGTGCAGAGGAACGCTACTGAGGGAGAGAACGTTATCGGTCATCGCGGGATCACTTGTTATAACGAGTTATGACGTGATCTTAGAGTTGTTATGACAAGGTTAGAAATATTGTTTGGGCATAACCTTAGATTCGGTGTTGAAAATTCAAAGATCGCAGCCTTCGGCAGCTCCTACATGAAACCGCGATCCCCTGTAGGAGCTGCCGAAGGCTGCGATCTTTTGATCTTAACGTTTGAGGATTTGATCCATGACCCAGTCAGTCTTGAGCGCTTGCTCGGCGACTGCAGGGTGTTGTGAATCACCCCGAATATGCGCATTCATACCCAGCACGTGATGCCACTGAATGTGTTCGTGATGCGGGATTTCCAGGCTGATCTTTTCATCGGCATGCAACTGCACAGGATGCTCATCAAACACCGAAAAACTGATCCGCCCCAGGCTGCCGATGATCTCGACGCGGTCCTCGCGCCGATCCGCGACAAAGCTCCAGCAGCCCATGCCCAACGCCCCGGAGGCGAATCGCCAACTGGCGCTGACGGCATCTTCCGCCGCATACAAACCCGCCTGCCGCGCCGTGAATCCGGCCACTTCAACGATATCGCCGAGCAGATATTGGAACAGGTCAAAACCGTGGCTGGCCAGATCGGCGAAGTAACCGCCACCGGCCACCGCAGGATCGGTGCGCCAGTTGTCGCGGCCATCGAGATCAACCGGCGACGGCGCTTTGGTCAGCGTCCAGCTCAGATGTCGAACCTTACCGATGCGCCCCTCCTCCAGCCACTGCCGCACCTGCGCAAAGCGCGGCAACGAACGGCGATAGTAGGAAACGAACAGGTGCAAACCAGCGTCGGCAAACGCCTGTTGCATCTCGCGGCTTTGCCCGGCGTTCAGCGCCATGGGTTTTTCCACGCAGCAATGTTTGCCGGCGGCAGCGACTTTCAGGCTGTAGGCGTGGTGGCTGTCGGGTGGCGTGGCGATGTACACCGCGTCGACCTCGGGATCGTTGATCAGCGCATTGACGTCGGTGTAGACCCGCGCGATGCCGTGGCGCGCAGCGTAGTCAGTCACCGCTTCAAGGCGTCGGCCCATCACCGCCACCAGCGCAGAACCGGGCGCCTTGTAGAAGGCCGGCCCGCTCTTGCGTTCAGCGACGCTGCCGCACCCGATCATGCCCCAACGCACCACGTTCATTTTTTACTCCTTTAGCCGATGCGCAAGGCGCGCAGATCGAGGTGACCATCCTTCAACGGCGGGCACCAGTAGTAGCCGCCAGTGACCGGCCGGCTAATGCGATACAGACCGTCGGTGATGCCGTCTTCCAGACCGCTCATGCGTCGCAGTTGTGCTTCGAAGGCATCCAGCGAGAAGCCGAACGCGAGGAACATCAGGCCCGCACGATCGCCTTCAATCCACGGCATCGAACGGCGCACGACGAACGCTTCCGGCGCGAAGCTTTCCTGCGCGGTGCGTTTGACGTGGGCCGAAATCGGCGCGTCGTCGATCTCTTCGTTGTCGCTGAGGCGACGGCCCATGATGTTGTCTTTGTCATCGGCCGAGAGTTTGTGGAAACCCTTGAGATCGTGCTGCCACTGCTGGATTGCGGCGAAGCTGCCGCCGACCATGCCGTCAGTGCCGGCGCTTTGCAGGGCAGCGGCGATGGCGGCTTCGTCGTGCGGGTTTTCGGTGCCGTCTTCGTAGCCGGTGAGGTCGTGGCCGTCCTTGTGGCGGAAGGCTTCCTGCATCTCAACCAGGCGCAGGGCCGGAGCGAGTGCGGCTTCGAGGGCGTTGCAGCGGTTGAGCAGTTCACCACGGTCGACGCCGTGCAGCCAGACCCACAGCGCGTGTTGGGTCGACGGGTTTTCCACGCCGACGCCGGACATGGCCGGGAAGCTGCGCAGGCCTTCAATTTGTACATTGAGGGCCTTGGCCAGGGATTCACCGAAACCGACCACCGCCGACTTGCCGTCCACCAGATTCATCAGGTTGTCGATCGCCTGTGGCAGCGCTTCAACTGACTGAAGCGCGAAAAACAGGTGACGTGCTTGCGCAGGAACGGGGGTGGCGAGAATGCCCGGCTGGTAGTAACTCATGTGAACTCCTTGGAAAGTGCGCGGGAGTTTACCTGTGGCCGGAGGATTTGTGTGGGTTTGGATGGTGGCAAAAGCCCCTCACCCTAGCCCTCTCCCCGAGGGAGAGGGAACTGAATGGGGGATATTTGCGAGGTACGCCGACTTGAACGTGCTGCTGTGAATCCATAATCGACGCAAAACGTTCAGGTCGATGTATAAAGCAAGCCACCTCGATCGGCCATTTGCCCTCACCCTAGCCCTCTCCCAAAGGGAGAGGGAACTGAATGGGGGATATTTGAGAGGTGCGCCGACTTGGACGTGCGGTTGGGAATCCATAATCGACACAAAACGTTCAGGTCGATGTATGAATCAAGACACCTCGGTCGGCCCCCTCTCCCTCTGGGAGAGGGCTGGGGTGAGGGTTTGCGTCATTGCGCCACGCACTCGGACTCATCCCCGTCCAGCGCTTGAACGCCCGGCGAAAACTGCGCACATCGCTGTAGCCCACCTCTTCGGTAATCCGCTCGATCGGCATGTCCGGGTTCGCCAGCAGACTCATCGTCCGCGCCTGCCGGACTTGCTCCAGCAGCGCCTCAAATGTCAGCGCATGCTCGGTCAACCGTCGGCGCAAGGTGCGGCTGCTCATGTTCAAATCGCCGGCAATCTTTTCGATATGACTACCGCTGCTCAGATCCCGCGCAATCGCCCGCTCCACCGCCTGGATCAGATCAAGCTTCTGATGCACCTGCGCCGCTTCCAGCTCCAGCAGTTTCACTGCCTGACGCAGCGCCAGTGAATGGTGATTGGGCAGGTTCACATCGAGCCAGCGCACATCGATCAACATGCGATTGTGCAGGCAACCGAAGCGCACATTCGGCCCGAGCAGTCGGTGATATTCGCTCAGGTAATCCGGCGCGGCATGCACAAACTCCACCGCAATCGGCGCAAAATCAGCCCCGGCTAGCGCCCGGCCATACACCAGCAAACTGGCAAAAAACTCCTCGACCGCGAACACCTGCACTTCGGCGAACGGCAAACGACAATCAGCATCAAGGTGCACCTGATCGCCAACCACATCGACACTCGACACCACAATCCCGCCCGACGTGTGCTGATGACGAATGCCCAAGGCAAACGCATCGCGCAAAGTCTTGCACAGCGACAACACATGCCCGAGCAAGCCCAACGTGCCCAGCACATTTTGTGCGCCCACCCACAAGCCGAGGCCCTGATTGGGCAGGACTTTGAGCGCACGCTGAATCATCGCCACGGCCTGGCGATAGGAAATCCGCTGCGCCGGATCCTGCAGGTCTTCAAGGGTAAAACCCAGGCCACGGCACAGGCTCTCGGGCTCGACGCCCTTGTTTTGCGCGACTTCGGCGAGGGTTTGCAGGAGGAACGGCGACACCAGCGCCAGTTCGTAGGTCGGATCGACAACTTTCATGTTCATGGCGGCGAGACATTCCGGATCAGGCTTGATTGTTATTTTTGTAACCGGTTATGTCGAAGGAAGTTAGCACAGGCTTGACGGACTGTCCGCAGAAGTCCCCCTCAGTGTCCGCCAATACCCTGCCCTGACAGGCGCCAACGGCTTATTTCTATAGTGCCGGGCGTGCTGCGTACCGGCGTTGCGTCACAACACAATAATAATGAGGACGGATATGCACCCGAACCGCGCGACATTCCCCTTGCGCCTGGCCCTTTCCTTGCTGGGCTGCGCCGCGACTGTACCGGCGCTGGCCACCGAAGCCGGCGTCGACAACATCGGCCCCGGCACCGACGGTTTCTTCATGCTGCCGCTGGAAGTCGACAGCCTTCCGGAGAACATGGTCGCGTTCAACGTCTACTACAACCATTACAAGTCGACCAAACTCAACATCAGTTCGCTGGGCGGCAAGGTGCCTAATGTCGAAATTGAATCGACGGCGGTGATTCCGCGCCTCGACTACTTGAGCCCGGTGCGCGTGTTCGGTGGGCGTCTGGCCGGCTACATCGCACAGCCGTGGTTGAAGCAGGAAGTCTCGGTGTTCGGCCTCAGCGACACACGCGAAGGCATGGGCGACACCACCGTCGCGCCGATCATTTTGTGGGACATGGGCAAAAACCTGACCCTCGGCGCGGCCTTGGAAATCACTGTGCCGACCGGTGAATACAGCGTCGATCGGCTGGCCAACACCAGCAACAATTTCTACACCTACAAGCCGCTGTTCTCCTTCACCTGGCTGCCGACGGATAAAACCGAGGTGTCGATGAAGACCACTTACAGCTTCAACGAGAAGAACAAAGACACCGACTACAAGTCCGGGCAGATCTTCCACTTCGATTATTCGGCCAGCTACAAGCTCACCGACGACCTGATGCTCGGGATCAACGGCTACTTTCTCCAGCAAACCACCGACGACAAACAGTTCGGCCACACCGTGCAGTTCGCCGGGCAGGATGTCGACGACGGCGTGCGCGGCAAAGTGTTCGCCATCGGCCCGGCGCTGCACTGGACGTTCCTCAAATACGCCAGCGCAGAGATCCGCTGGGCCAAGGAATTCGACGTGGAAAACCGCCCGGAAGGCGAAATGCTCTGGGCCAAGGTCAGCATCCCCTACGCCTTCTGAAATCTCCTTGCCCTCTGTGGGAGCGGGCTTGCTCGCGAAGGCGCCAGGTCAGGCACCTTCGATGTTGAATGTCGCGGCCTCTTCGTGAGCAAGCCCACTCCCACCTTTGATCCCTGCCAACCACAAATCCCGCCTCCACTCACGATCCAATGTGTGTGGGCTTGCTCGCGAAGACGGCGTGTCAGCCATTAAAGATGTCGCCAGACACTACGCTTTCGCGAGCAAGCTCAGCTCCTACAAAAGCCTCCGAAATTCCCTGCTGATCGGAGGAATCGTCTGACATCTTTGGCGCTTGAGCTTGGGGATACTCGGTACTTCGTCTAGCCAGTGACGACACAGAGCCGCATCCCCCTTAGACTGCTTAACATTGATCATGGAGGTCATTATGAGCGCCGAACTTTTTCCTGACGTTGCCGAATTCGAAACTGCAGAGCAGGCAGCGAGCTACGACCGTTGGTATCGTGCAAAAGTACAAGCCGCACTTGATGATCCGCGCCCAGGCATTCCCCATCAGGAAGCCATGGTGCGGCTTGATCGGATGTTAGAAGAGAGGCGAAAAAATCGACGCGCTACTGGTTGAGTGGAGCGATCAAGCTCTGGACGATCTGGCTGATATCATCGATTACATTGAGCAATACAACACTAACGCTTCAGTTTCGCTGTATAAAAAAGTTGGGACAGCTGCGCAAAACCTGTCTTCTGTGCCCCGTGGCTTCCGCTTTGGTCGAATACAAGGGACTCGCGAAATGGTGATAAACCCGAACTATCTTCTTGTTTATCGAGTGACGGATCGCATCAGAATACTGACGGTGCTCCACGCTCGGCAAAAATATCCCTGAACACGATCAAAAAAAAAGGGCGACCCATCGGTCGCCCTCCACGTACAACCGCACAAACTTTCAATTCACCACCGGAATCCAAGCCGCCCGCGCCACATCTGCCGTATCGCCAAACGCCGGCAGTTTCTGCGCCAGGTCGCGCACGTTCTTCACGTCGAGATCCAGCAACTGCTGCCGCGTGATCAAGGTCGGTGGTACCAGCACTTGCTGCCCCGGGTTTTCCCCGGCAATCAGCATCGCCAGACTGCGCACACTGATTGCACCGGCGACTTGTGGATTGACCGCTGCCGTCGCGGCCCAGGCGCTGTTCGGTTCTTTCATGATCTGGATATCGGCGGTGGAGATGTCGGCGCTGTAGATTTTCACTTTGCTCGCCAGTCCGGCTTCGTCGACGGCGATTTTTGCGCCTTTGGCGAATTCGTCGAACGGCGCGAAGATCACGCTGATGTCGGGATTGGCGCGCAGCACGGCGCTGGCCTGATCGGCGACGGAGTTGGCGATTGGCGGGTTGAGCGTGCCGAATCGCGCTTTCTCGATGATCCCCGGATTGGCCTTTTTCACTTGGCTCCAGATTTCATCGCGCCGCTCCATCGGGGTGAAACCGCTGATGTACACGTAGCCCGCATCAAAGCGCGTGCCGTTGTCCTTCACCGCTTGATCTAGCGCCAGACGCGCCAATGCGTGGTGATCCTGCTCGACCTGGGTGACTTGCGGCGTGTTCAGATCAACGTCGAAGGCGACGACTTTGATGCCTTTGGCGAGCGCCCGGTCGATCGGGCCTTTGAGGGTTTCCGCCAGGCCGAGCTGCACGATGATGCCGTCGACACCGAGGTCAGCCGCCTGATCAATCATCTCGCCCTGACTCGCCGCCTGCTGCCGCGCATCAAACACCCGCAGATTGGCGCCGAGCGCTTCAGTCTGTTTCTCCACACCACGCAAATACGCTTCGGGAAAATCCCCGGAAAACAGATAACCCACCAGCGCAATCTGCACCTGGCCCTTATCGAACGGCGCCGGAGCGCCGGGCAATGCCTTGGCCTGCGCGTTAAGCGCCAATACCGAGAGCACCGCGCCGGTGAGGCAATGGCGCGCGAACTGTTTGATTGAACCGTGCATACAACATCCTTGAATAAAAGCAGCTCAGCGCGCCCGATGCGCGAGGCCGAAGGTGAACATCAGGGCCAGCACCAACACCAGTCCCTTGACGAAATCCTGCGCGTAATACGGCGCATTGAGCATGGTCAGGCCATTGAGCAGCGAGGCGACCAACAGCGCGCCGATCAGCGTGCCGAAGGCGTTGGGTTTCTTCGCGCCGAGCACGGCGAAACCGATCAGCGCGGCGCCGAGCGCGTCGAGCACCAGACCGTTGCCGGAGCTGACATCGCCACGGCCCAACCGCGCCGCGAGCAACAATCCGCCGAGCGACGCCAGTAACGACGACAGCACGTAAGCCAACAGTTTGAAGCGCTGCACTGGCGCCCCGGCCAGTCGCGCAGCCTGCTCGTTGCCGCCGATGGCATAGAACAGCCGACCGATGCGCGTACGTTCGAGAAACAGCCACACCGCCACCGCAACCACCGCAGTGATCAACACCGGAATTGGTACGACTTCCCACAGCCGCCCACGGCCCAGCGCAAGAAATGCGGCACTGAATGCGCCCTCGGTTTCCTCGCCGTTGGGTAGCGTCATGCCCACCGCAATCGAGCGGCCACCGGTAGGAATCAACTGCACGCCGATCACCAGAAACATGCTGCCCAACGTGGCGAGAATGTCAGGCACCCGCAGCTTGACGATCAGCCAACCGTTGAGCAGGCCGACCAGCGCGCCGCCCGCCAGGCTGATCAACACCGCCGGCACCGCGCCCCAACCGAGCACGACCATCACGTAACTGGCGATCATCAGGCTCATCGCCGCGACCGCGCCAATCGACAAATCGAGGCCGCCGACGGCCATGGTCAAGGTCACGCCCAAGGCGAGCAGCGCGACAATCGACACCGATTGCAGAATGCTGAACAGATTGCCGACGCGCAGAAACGCCGGCTCTGCGAAGCTGAAAAACACCACGATGGCCGCCAGCAGCCACAACAGGCCATAACGGATCAACGCTTGCAGCAGACGCTCGGCAGGTGCCGGTGCGCTCGATGACAGTGAACTCGAATCAGGCACTCGCTCTGCTCCTTGGCGTGGCGTGAGGGGAATGTTCGGTAACGTCGCTGCCGGCCAATGCCGCGACCAGTTCGGCACGGTTCAGACCGGCGCGCGGGTATTCGGCGACGACCGCGTGATCGCGCACCAGGAGAATTCGATCGGCAATTTCCAGCGCTTCATCGACATCGGCGCAAATCACCAGCGTCGCCCGGCCCTTGGCACTGTCGCGCAGCAGTTGGCCGATTTCGCGGCGGGCGCGGACGTCGACACCCTGGAACGGTTCATCGAGGATCAACATCCGACCTTCCCCGAGCAGCCAGCGGCCGAGCACAACCTTTTGCTGATTGCCGCCGGACAGCGCAGTCATCGGCACATCGATGCCGGCAGTCTTGATACCCAGCGCGGCGACCTGCGCTTCGACCGCCGCCGCTTCGGCGCGATTGCGAATAAAACCGCCACGGGTGAAACGCTCCAGAAACGGCAAGGTCAGCGTGCGACGCAGAGAGAAATCCGGCACCAGCGAATGACTGGCGCGATCTTCGGCGGCGTAGAAAACCCCGCTACGAATCGCCTCCCGAGGCGAACCTGGCTGCCAGTCAACGCCAGCCAATTGCACGCTGCCCTCCGCCAATGAGCGTAAACCGAACAGCACTTCGGCGATCTCGGTTTTGCCGGCGCCGAGCAACCCGGTCAGCACCACCACTTCGTTTTCATGCAAGGTCAGATCGAAAGCCTTCGAACGCGGCAGCACTTTTAACGCACGGAGTTTCAGCACTTCCTGCCCCGCCACTTGCGGCATGTACACATGCGCGGCCAGTGCTTGCCCGAGCATCGCGTGAACGGCTTCGGGTAACTGCCGCGCGCTGAACTCACCGGCCAATCGTCCGTCACGCAAAACAATCGCGCGATCAGCGACCCGTTGCAGATCGGACAGCCGATGGGAGATGTAAAGAATCGCCACGCCACGGCTGCGCAACGTGTCGATCAAACCAAACAGGCGCTGCGCTTCGGCATCGGATAACGCCGCCGTCGGCTCGTCGAGAATCAGCAAACGCGGCTGCAAGGCAAAGGCGCGAGCGAGCACGACCAATTGCCGCTCGGCCTGGCCAAGGTGTTCGATGGGTTGCTCCAGCGGCAAGCTCAGGCCGAGACCGGCGGCGATACTCGCGGCGCGTTCCAGAAGGCGTTTGCGGTTAAGCCAGAAATTCGCATCGGGCTTGCACAGCTCATCGAGCAGGAGGTTTTCGGCCACGCTCAAACCCGGCGCGATGCCCTCGTTGATCTGCTGATGCACAGCGACGATGCCGACCCTGCGCGCCGACAGCGGCGAGCTGAAATGGCGCGGCTGCCCCTCGACGAGAATCTCGCCAGCATCCGCGTTTTGACTGCCTGCCAAAATCTTCACCAACGTCGATTTACCGGCGCCATTGGCGCCGAGTAACGCGACCACTTCGGCGGGATAAATCTCAAGGCTGACCCGATCCAGCGCTCGGTTCGAGCCAAACGTTTTGCTCAGTTCACGTACCCGAATCAGTGGCTCAGGTGCCACGGCGACAGGCGCACTCATAAATTTCCTTAGCGGCGATGAGCCAGCGAACGCACGAGCCGATCGCCCAGGCTTTGCACGCCCTGGACGAGGATGACCAACACCACCACGGTGGCGACCATCACTTCATTGTTGAAACGCTGATAGCCATAACGGATCGCCAGATCGCCGAGTCCGCCGCCACCGATGACCCCGGCCATCGAGGAAAAACCAATCAACATCACCAGCGTCAGGGTGATGCCCGCGAGCAACGCCGGCAGGGCTTCGGGCAGCAGCACTTTAAAAATCACATGGCCGATGTCGCCGCCCATGGCGAGGATCGCTTCGATGCGGCCCTTGTCGACTTCGTCCAGCGCGTTTTCGACGATGCGCGCGAAGAACGGAAACGCGCCAATGGTGATCGGCACCACCGCAGCGGTGCTGCCCAGCGTGGTGCCGACGACCAGACGGGTCAGCGGAATCAAGGCGATCAGCATCACCACGAACGGCAGCGAACGGCCGAGATTGACCAGACTGCTGAGGGCCGCGTTGAAACGCGGCATCGGCCGCAATCCGTCGCGGCGACTGATAAAAAGCAGCACACCCAGCGGCAAGCCGATCAGCAGCGTGAACAGCCCCGCGAGCAACACCATGTACAGGGTTTCGCCGGTGGCGTTGAACACCAGTTGCAGGATTTCATCCCAATTGATCGAACGGTTCATGACTGCGCCGCCCTTACGCCATATTGCTTGAGGAAGGTCAGGCCCGGCGCGTCATGGCCCAGCGGTAATCCGCAAGTCGGACGCAGTGAACTGCCGAGCGCCGACTGTGGATCAGCGAGCAGACGTGGCACCGGCCCGGCCTCGACCAGCCGTCCGTTGGCCATAAATGCGGCGTGATCGCAGATCGACTTGACCACGTCGAGTTCGTGGGTGATCAGCACGATGGTCAGGCCCAATTGCCGATTGATGTCGCGCAGCAGATCAAGAATTGAAGCGGTGGTTTCCGGGTCGAGGGCGCTGGTGGCTTCGTCCGACAACAGATACGCCGGCTCCGCAGCCAAGGCGCGGGCAATCCCCACTCGCTGCTTTTGCCCGCCGGACAGTTGCGAAGGAAAGGCTTGCGCCTTGTCGCTCAAACCGACCAGTTCCAGCAGTTCGCGAACCCGCACATGGCGCCACGGTTTGCCGACGTTGGCGATTTCCAGCGGCACGGCGATGTTGTCGAACACGTTGCGCGAGTGCAGCAGGTTGAAGCCCTGAAAGATCATGCCGATACGCTGACGTTGCTTGCGCAGTTCGCTGTCGGACAGCGCCAGCAGATCCACACCATCAATCAGAATCTTGCCGCTGTCCGGTCGTTCAAGCAGGTTGAGGCAACGCAGCAGCGTCGACTTGCCCGCCCCGCTCCGCCCGAGAATCCCGTAGACCGCGCCGTCAGGAATGCTCAGCGAGACCTGATCCAGCGCCGGTTGCGTGGCCGACGCGTAGGTTTTGCTCAACTGCTCGACGGCGATCATGGCTTGCCGCCCGCCACCGGAATCACCGAACCGGCGAAGTTATCGGTGATGTATTTGGCGACTTCCGGCGAAGTCAGATCCTTGGCCAGTTGTGCGATGCGTGGGTCGTGCTCCAGCTTCGGTGTGGTCACCAGAATGTTGGCGTAAGGATTGTGCTCGGCCTTCTCGAGGCCCAAGGCGTCTTTGGCCGGCACCAGGCCTGCGTCGAGCGCGTAGTTGCCGTTGATCACTGCCAGATCGACGTCGTCGAGCGAACGTGGAATCTGCGGTGATTCGATTTCGAGAATTTTCAGCTGTTTCGGGTTTTCGGCGATGTCCTTGGGCGTTGCCTGATCGGCGGCGGGATCGTTGAAACCGGGCTTGAGCTTGATCAGGCCGTTGTCCTGCAACAGGTACAGCGCGCGGCTCAGATTGGTGACGTTGTTGGGTACGGCGACGGTGCCTTTTTCCGGCACGTCGGCGAAGCTTTTGTGCCGACGTGAATAAATCCCCAAAGGCTCGATATGCACGGTGGCGGCCACCGCGAGTTTCTCGCCGAGCGCCTGCTCCTGAGATTTCAGATACGGCAGGTGCTGGAAGTAATTGGCGTCGACATCACCGTGTACCAGCAACTCGTTGGAGTTCACGCCGTTGGGGATTTCGATGACTTTGAGGTTGAGTTGCGGATCGATTTTCTGGATGTACGCAAGGATCTGCGCGTGGGGCACCGGGTCGGCGGCAACACGCAACGGTTCCAGGGCCTGCGCGCCGAAAGAGCTCACCAGTGCGCCGAGGACGGCCAGGGTCAAACCTGCTTTTTTAATCATGTGCGGAGTCCTTGAGCGAATGATGAATCAGGCGGTTTTACGAACAGGTACTGGCGGCAGCAACGCGTCGGCGTAGAAGCGCTGAGCAACGTCCGGATGCGAGCGCAAACGACCCTTGAGGTAGTTCCAGCCGACATCGCGAAACAGTGGATTGAGCGGATCACTCGCCGGCCCGCGCGCCTCGCGCAACAGCACGGTGGGCAACGGATACAGCGGCACCACCGCATCGAGTTGCGCGCCGAGGAAGAACGCGATCGATAGGCGTTCGCTGCCAGCCGGTGGCGAAACCACGCGGTGCACGGTGGCACGCAGATAACCGTTAGTGGCCAGTTCGAGCAGCTCGCCGATGTTCACCACCAAAGTGTTTTCGCGGGGTAATGCGTCGATCCAGCGGCCTTCTTCGACCTCGACTTGCAGCCCGGCCTGTTGGTCTTGCAGCAGAAAACTCAGGAACCCGGAATCCTTGTGCGCGCCGACGCCTTGATGGCTCGCCTCGCTCAACTGGCCGGGGTAGCGCATCAACTTGATGTGTTCGTTGGGTTTGTCACCGTAGAGCTGATCGAAGGCATCGGCGCGCAGTGACAGCGCCTGAGCGAAGGCCCGCAGCAAGCGCAACGACATGCGCGTCATCGCCTGTTGCCATTCGAGCAGCAACGGTTTCAGTTCGGGGAGTGCCGCTGGCCATTGGTTGGGGCCTTGCAGCCGCGCCCACAATGGACTGTCTTCGTTTAACGGTAGAGCCTCACGCTCGGCGCCGAGATCAAACTGTTCGCGCTGATCGGGTTGCCCGCGAGTGATCTCGGAAGCCGCACGGTTGTAGCCGCGAAAATGCGGCGAATTGATCATGCCGACGGCGGTTTTTTCGCTGTCGGGCAAGGCGAAGAATTGTCGGGCGTGGGCCTGCACTTGCTCGAGCAGCGTACTGTCGATGCCGTGGCCGGTGAGGTAGAAGAAACCGACGTCACGGGCGGCGTGGCGCAGGCTTTCCAGAAATTGGTAACGCTGTTGCGCGGTGCCCTCGAACAGGGACAGGTCGAGGGTTGGCAGTGTGGTGATATCCAAGGTATGCGGCATGATTCACTCCTGGGTGAACCAAACCTGAAGAACCTTTGATCGATTCAGCGTGTGCCGTCATGGCAATCGGGGGTCTATCGGTTTGATGCGTTTATTCGTCGTTGAGGACAAAACTAAACGATCTTAAAAACAGCGGGCCAATATCTTTTTTGCATTACCTTAGGTCTGTTTTCCCCTCACCCCAGCCCTCTCCCAGAGGTAGAGGGGGCCGACCGTGGTGTCTGGCGTGATACATCGACCTGAAAGATCGTGGCGATTATGGATTCGGCTGAAATCGTTCAGGTCGAATCTCTATTCAGCGCTCTCTCACCCTCAGGTAGAGGGGCCGACCGTGGTGTCTGGCGTGATACATCGACCTGAAAGATCGTGGCGATCATGGATTCGGCAGAAATCGTTCAGGTCGAATCTCTATTCAGCGCTCTCTCACCCTCAAGTAGAGGGGCCGACCGTGGTGTCTGGCGTGATACATCGACCTGAAAGATCGTGGCGATTATGGATTCGGCAGAAATCGTTCAGGTCGAATCCCCATTCAGCGCTCTCTCACCCTCAGGTAGAGGGGCCGACCGTGGTGTCTGGCGTGATACATCGACCTGAAAGATCGTGGCGATTATGGATTCGGCAGAAAACGTTCAGGTCGAATCCCCATTCAGCGCTCTCTCACCCTCAGGTAGAGGGGCCGACCGTGGTGTCTGGCGTGATACATCGACCTGAAAGATCGTGGCGATCATGGATTCGGCAGAAACCGTTCAGGTCGGCGTATCTCGCAAGCATCCCCCATTCAGTCCCCTCTCCCTCCGGGAGAGGGTTAGGGTGAGGGCCACAAACGACGCGGTATCAATCCGTTTGCAACGCGCGCGGGCGTTGACTGCGTTGTTCGGCGCTGGCGTCTGGCGCGGGTTGCAGCTGGAAGTCGAACTTGAGTTTGGCGTGGCGTCCCAACGTTTCGTGCTCATGGAACACCACCTCGCCGACCAACCCTTCGCGGGTCGCGTAAGCAAAGTCATCCCACAAATATTGATCGCCCGACAGATTGATCTGCGTGGTCAGGTGTCGATGCCCCGGTGCGCTGATAAAAAAGTGCACATGCGCCGGACGCTGACCGTGACGACCGAGCAAGTTCAGACATTCCTGCGTAGGGCCCTGCGGGTCGCAGCCATATCCGGAGGGAACGATGCTGCGTGCGCGGTAACAGCCTTCGGCGTCGGTGATGATCCGGCGGCGCAGGTTGTATTCGGACTGGCTCGGATCAAAAAACGAGTAGGTGCCTTTGGTATTGGCGTGCCACACATCGACTGTGGCGCCGGCCAGCGGCTGGCCGTGGAGGTCAAGCACCTGGCCTTGGAGAAACATCACCGTGGCAACGCCGTCCTCGCTGCCATCGTCCATGCGGCACTCGCCTTCACACAGCGGCGCACCCGCGACGTAGAGCGGCCCTTCGATGGTGCGCGGCGTGCCGCCGGTCAAGCCGATTTGTGCGTCTTTGGCGTCCTGGAGCAGGTCAAGGAAGTGTTCGATGCCAAGACCGGCGACCAGCAACCCCGCTTCCGAACGACCGCCCAAACGATTGAGATAGTCGACGGCTTTCCAGAATTCGTCTTCGCTGATTTCGAGGTCTTCGATGATTTTCGCGGTGTCCTGCAGTACGCGCAGAACGATGGTTTTCAAACGCGAGCTGCCGTCGTCGTTGGTGAAGCCGGCGGCTTCTTTGAAGAAGGTTTGCAGCTCAGGCGTGTGGGCAATTTTCACGGTCATGGTGGGTTACCTCATCTTGTTGTTGTGTGGTTCATGCAGCAGTTGTGTCCAGCCGCGCAGCACCTGTGGGAGCGAGCCTGCTCGCGAAGGCGCTATGTCATTCAACATCTGTGGTGGCTGATCCACCGTCTTCGCGAGCAAGCTCGCTCCCACAAGGGCGGGCGGTATTCAGGGCTCAGCGGTCGTCGGCGTGGATCGACGACGGATGTCGGCAGAGCCCGTTGATCTCGATGTCCATGTAGGGGAACAACGGCAATTGCATCAGCGTGTCGTGCAGCGCTTCGACGCTTGGCAGATCAAACACGCTGTAATTGGCGTAATGCCCGGCGATGCGCCACAGGTGACGCCACCGGCCTTCGCATTGCAGCCGTTGCGCCAGTTCTTTTTCGTCAGCCTTGAGCCGGGTGGCGATGGCCGGATCCATGTCGACAGGCAATTTCACGGTCATTTTTACGTGGAACAGCATGGTGGCTTTCCTCTGGTTGTGATCGGTTCAGGAACGGCGAAAACGCGCCAGCCGCCCTTCGTCCAGCGTCAGGCCAAGGCCCGGGGTGCGCGGGATGTGCAGGTGAAAGTCGTGGTACTCGGGCCGTTCGGTGACGATGTCTTCGGTCAGCAGCAACGGCCCGAACAGCTCGGTTTCCCAGGTCAGTTGCTTGAGCGTGAGAAAGGCGTGGGCCGAGGCCAGTGTGCCGACGGAGCCTTCGAGCATGGTGCCGCCATACAGCGCAATGCCGGCGGCCTCGGCGATTTGCGCGGTTCTGAGCACGGCGCGCGGGCCACCGTTCTTGGCGATTTTCAGGGCGAACACACTGGCCGCGCCGTCAGCGGCGAGGCTGAAGGCGTCCTCGACACTTTCAATTGATTCATCGGCCATGATCGGTGCCGGGCTGCGCTGATTCAGACGAATCTGCCCGGAGCGGTTGACCCGCGAGATCGGCTGTTCAATCAGATCAATGCCGTTGTCGCCCAATACCTGGCAGCCACGAATCGCCTGGGACTCATCCCAATATTGATTGACGTCGACCCGCACACTGGCGCGATCGCCCAAAGCTTTTTTGATCGCCACGACGTGCTTGAGATCCTGCTCCAACGGATTGGCGCCGATCTTCAATTTGAAGATGCGATGACGCCGTACTTCAAGCATCTGCTCGGCCTCGGCAATGTCGCGCGCGGTGTCGCCGCTGGCCAGCGTCCACGCGACTTCGAGGCTGTCGCGCACACGACCGCCGAGCAGTTCGCTGACGGGCAGGCCGAGGCGTTTGCCCTGCGCGTCGAGCAGCGCGCTTTCGATGCCGGATTTGGCGAAGGTGTTGCCCTTGGCGATCTTGTCGAGCCGCTGCATCGCCGCGTTGATGTTGTTGGCGTCCATGCCAATCAACGCTGGCGCGAGATGCGCGTCGATGTTGGCCTTGATGCTTTCCGGGCTTTCATAGCCGTACGCAAGGCCGCCGATGGTGGTGGCTTCACCGATGCCTTCAACGCCATCACTGCAGCGCAAACGCAGGATCACCAGGGTCTGCTTCTGCATGGTGTGCATCGCCAGTTTGTGCGGGCGAATGGTCGGCAGGTCGACGATGATCGTCGTCAGGTTTTCAATCAGAATTCGCGGCATATCAATGCTCCTTGAGAAGTACTCAGCCGAGGTCGCCGCCACCGACCGGCAAGGTCACGCCGGTGATGTACGAAGCGTCGTCGGAGGCGAGAAAGAGGATCGCGCCGACCTGTTCATCGAGGCTGCCGTAGCGTTTCATCAGGCTGCTGTCGAGGGTTTGCGTGACGATTTGCTGGTACCAGGTTTGTTCTTGCGCCGACTGTTCGGCGTCGTTGCGCGGGATGCGCCGAGGTGGCGCTTCGGTACCGCCGGGTGCAGTAGCGTTGACGCGAATGCCACGCTCGGCGTTTTCGAAGGCCAGGCACGCGGTGAGTGCGTTGATGCCGCCCTTGGCCGCGCCATACGGCACGCGATTGACGCTGCGGGTGGCGATTGAGGAAACGTTGACGATGGCGCCGCTGCCTTGTTTGAGCATGTACGGCAGCGCGGCGTGGCAGCACCACAAGGTCGGGAACAGCGAGCGGCGCACTTCCGCCTCGATTTGTTCGACCTGGTAGTGCTCGAACGGCTTGGCCCAAATGGTGCCGCCAACGTTGTTGATCAGGATGTCGAGTCGATCGAAAGTGTTGATCGCTTCGACCATGACCCGGGCGCAATCGGCGTACTGTTCCAGATCGGCAGTCAGCGCCAGAACGCCCTCGCCTTGCAGTTCGTGAACCAGTTCGGAGCGGTCGACGGCGACCACTTGCGCGCCTTCGCTGAGCAGGCGCTCGCAGACGCGGCGGCCGATGCCTTGCGCCGCGCCGGTGACCAGCGCGACTTTGTTGGAGAATCTGTTGTTCATGACAACCTCGACTGAAACAGTTGCTTAAGCACACACAGCCCTTTGTGGCGAGGGAGCTTGCTCCCGCTGGACTGCGCAGCAGGCCCATCTTTTTATGAGGCAAAAGCGAGGGCCGCTGCGCGCCCCAGCGGGAGCAAGCTCCCTCGCCACAGGTGTGATTGCAGGCTCGGTTGATGGAGATCAGGCCGCGGCGAATTTTTCGTAGTAGAAATTCGCCGGGGTGATGCCCTGCTCGCGGATGTATTGGCTGACCGCCTCAACCATCGGCGGCGGGCCGCAGAGGTAGACGTCGACATCGCCGTCATTGAGGTGGCGCGGCTCGATGTGCTGGGTGACGTAGCCCTTGAGCGGGTGTGCACTTTGCGGATTGGCGACGCAGGCGCCGAAGCTGAAATTGGCGATGCGTGCGGCAAAGGCTTCGAGGCGATCGAGTTCAACCAGATCAAAGTCATTGGTCACGCCGTAGATCAAATGCACCGGATGCGCGCTGCCCTGCTCGGCGATCTTTTCCAGCATCGCGGTGAACGGCGCCAGACCGGTGCCGCCGGCGAGCAACAGCAGCGGCCGCTTGATTTCGCGCAGGTAAAAACTGCCCAGCGGCCCGGCCAGATTCATGCTGTCGCCGGCCTTGGCCAGACCGGTGAGGAAATTGCTCATCAAACCGCCGGGCACGTTGCGAATCAGAAAACTGACCTCGCCATTCTTCTGCAACGAGCTGAAAGAATACGCACGCCTGTGTTCACTGCCCGGCACTTGCAGGTTGACGTATTGCCCCGGCAGGAACGCCAGTTTGCTCAGCGCTTCGCTCTTGATCGACAGCGCGATGGTGCTCTCGGACAACTGCCGGACATCACTGATCGCCGCCTGAAAATTGGCCTGTTCGGTTTTGCACACCTGCGAGCCAACCGGCACGCGCACCACGCAATCGCTTGCGGCCCGCATCTGGCAGGTCAGCACATAACCTTGTGCGAGTTCGTCGGCGCTCAAGGCGTCTTCGATGAAGTTATCGCCCATCTCGTAACGCCCGGCTTCGGCGAAACACTTACAGGTGCCGCAGGCGCCGTCGCGGCAGTCCAGCGGGATGTTGATGCCTTGGCGATACGCCGCGTCGGCGACGGTTTCATGGCTGCCGGCCTCGATGAAACGAGTCACGCCGTCTTCAAAATTGAGTGCGATCTGGAAATTCATGGTGCACCTCGTCGTGTCGACTAGATGTGATAGATGTCGATGACCTGACGGACGTAATCGTTTTTCAGCACGACTTTCTTGGCCTTGATCAGCGGCTGCTCGCCACGCAGATCAAGGGTGTAGAAACTGCTGCCGAAGTAGCTGTCGGTGACCTGATAACGAAAGCTCAGGGTGTGCCAGTTGAAGCGCACCTGGCACTGGTCGGCGCTGTGCTCGACGATCTCGATGTTGCTCAGGTTGTGCGAGGTGCGGGTGTCGGGAATCGTCGCGCTGGAGCGCTCGGTCTTGATCCGGAAGATGCGGTCTTCGAGGCCGCCACGGTTGCCGTACCAGATCAGCGAGATTTCGCTTTGCGGGTCTTCGGTGAGCGTGTCGTCATCGTCCCAGGCCGGCATCCAGAAAGTCGCATCGGCAGCGTATAGCTCCAGCCATTGATCCCACTGGCCGTCATCGAGATAACGCGCTTCGCGGTAGAGAAAGTCGCGCACATTGTCGTAGAGGTTGCTCATCACACAGCCTCCACGGGGATCAGTTGTGGTTCGGCGGCAGCGGCTTTGAGCATGGTTTCCTGCCAGTACTTGTGTTGCAGCACGAACAGGCCTTCGTCCTCGGTGCGCATACCGGAGAGCAGCGGTTTCAGGTCGATTTCCTCGGCAGCAGCGTCGGCGCCTTCGACCCAATGGGTCGCGCCTCGGGACATGTCGTTCCAGCCGCGTCCGGCGCCGTAACCGGTCTGGCACGAACGGAATTCTTCCAGATCATCCGGCGTGGCCATGCCGCTGACGTTGAAAAAATCCTCGTACTGGCGGATACGTTTGGCGCGCGCTTCGGCGCTCTCGCCTTTGGGGGCGATGCAGTAGATGGTGATTTCAGTCTTGTCGACCGAGATTGGCCGGGCGATGCGGATCTGCGAACTGAACTGATCCATCAGATACACGTTCGGGTACAGGCACAGGTTGCGCGAGTTTTCGATCATCCAGTCGGCGCGAGCCTGACCGAAATCACGCGCCAGTTCGTCGCGACGCTCATAAGCCGGGCGGTCTTCAGGGTTGGCCCAGCGCGTCCAGAGCAGCAGATGGCCGTGATCGAAGGAGTAGAAACCGCCGCCCTTCTTCGCCCAACTGCCGGCGCTCATGGTCTTGATCGCCTCGCCTGCTTCGCGTTGCTGGCGCTGGTTCTGCGTCGCGGCGTAATTCCAGTGCACGGAGCTGACGTGATAGCCGTCGGCACCGTTTTCGGCGGTGAGTTTCCAGTTGCCTTCGTAGATATAGGAACTGGAACCACGCAGTACTTCGAGACCTTCCGGCGACTGGTCGACGATCATGTCGATGATCTTCGCTGACTCGCCCAAGTGCTCGGTGAGGGATTTCACATCGGCATTCAGGCTGCCAAACAGAAAGCCGCGGTAGGACTCGAAACGCGCGACTTTGGTCAGGTCATGCGAGCCTTCGCAGTTAAAGCTTTGCGGGTAACCGGCCTCACTCGGGTCTTTGACCTTGAGCAGTTTGCCGCTGTTGTTGAACGTCCAGCCGTGGAACGGGCAGGTATAGCTGGAACGGTTGCCGGATTTGTGCCGGCACAGCATGGCGCCGCGATGGCTGCAGGCGTTGAGAAAAGCGTTGAGCACGCCGTCCTTGTTGCGCGCGATGAAGATCGGCTGGCGCCCCATCGTGGTGGTCAGAAAATCGTTGTTGTTGGGCAGTTGGCTTTCGTGGGCGAGGTAAATCCAGTTGCCTTCGAAGATGTGCGCCATCTCCAGTTCGAACAGACGCGGATCGGTGAACATCTCCCGCTTGCAGCGGTAGGCGCCCTTGTCTTGGTCTTCTTCAAGCATGGCATTGAGGTAGTCGATTCCCAGGGACATGGCCAGGGCCTCCATTGTTATTGTTCAGGCCAGGTCAGATTAGGGAGGCGCAGCGCGGGGCAATAGCCGAATCCTGCAGATCGCTATCCGTTTTGTGCAGGACGGCGCGGCAGATGATTCGGACTGTTTCGAAGGGCGATCAGTGGCGGCGTTTGAGGGTGTGCGACGGCAGTTCGCCGAACTGTTGGCGATAGCTTTCGGCGAAACGGCCCAAGTGCAGGAAGCCATAATCCAGTGCCAGCTCCGTGAGGTTGCGCACCGGGCAGCTCGGGTCGCTGAGGCAGGCGTGAATACGCGCCAGTTTGCGCTGACGGATGTATTGCATCGGAGTAACGCCGAGTTGGCGTTCGAACAGGCTGTACAGCGAACGCGGGCTCATGCTCGCCTGCGCGGCCAGATGTTCGGCGGGCAGATCGAGTTTCAGGTTGCGCTCAATGTAATCGAGGATGCGCTCGAAACTGACGCTCGGAGCACTGAGGCTCTCACGGCTGACATTGGTGTTCATCAGCGAGATCAGTTTGCTGCCGATGATCTGCGCATAGTGCTCCTGCACCCGCAGCAACGGATCGCTGGCCTCGGCCTCCTGGCAAATCATCGCGAGCAGATTGGTGAAGCCTTCCAGTTCGTTCAACTGATAGTGATTGCGCAAGAAGCGGATACCGCTCGAAGGTCGCAACCAGCGCTGCTCGTCGCACACCGACTCGAGCACGCTGACCGGCACTTTGAGGATGAATTTTTCGCAGTCGTCGGAGTAAGTCAGATCGACCGGATCATCCGGATTGATCAATAACAACTCGCCCGGTACCAGATGATGTTCACGTTTATGCCCGCGCCACAGGCAATTGCCTTGCAGCAGCACCTGCAGGTGATACACGGTTTCCAGCGCCAGCGACGTCACCCGGACGCTGCCGCCATAACTGATGCGGCACAGATCGAGATCGGCGAGTTTGCGATGGTTGAGGCTGGCTTGCGGATGGGCGGTTTTGGACAGGCCAATGAAGTGCTGGCCAACGTGCTGATTGACGTAGTCGGAGACGGCATAGGGGTCAGCGTGACGAAACACGCTGCTGCGATCACTCAGCAGATGACTGTCCATTAGGCGGTGCTCGATCTTGTCGTTATGGGGTGCACGGTTTTCAGACTCACCGGTCACAGTACGCTTGCGTGCAAAAACCGGCAATTGGACAAAAGGTCGGGTATCCGTTAATCGAACACATTGTGTTCAGTTTTTGAACGGCGTGCCGATAACGCGAATAAGCAAAAGCAACTTTCCCTGTCGAAATTAAAGGACACCCGCATGAGCGACGCCTGGAACGAAGGATATTTCACCGACGAAGGCTACACCTACAGCTATAGCCGCGAAATCAATCCGGTCTTCCAGCGTTACTGTTTGCTGCTGCGCGGTTCTGCCGGCCTGGAGACCACTGACGGCTATCACTGTGAACTCGGTTTTGGTCAAGGCGTGTCGATCAATATCCACGCTGCCGCCAACCCCGGTTCCTATGTGGGCACCGATTTCCATCCGGGTCAGGCTGGCCACGCCATAGCTCTGGCGAACAGCTGGAACAGCGATGCGCGGCTGTATGACGACAGTTTCGAACAGCTGCTCGCGCGTAATGATCTGCCGCAATTCGACAGCATCAGCCTGCATGGCATCTGGACGTGGGTCAGCCGTGACAATCAGCAACTGATCGTCGAATTTGCCCGTCGTCACCTCAAGCCCGGTGGCCTGTTGTACGTCAGCTACAACTGTCTTCCCGGCTGGTCGCCTTCGGCGCCACTGCGCAATCTGTTCCGCCTGCACGACCGCTTTGCCACGAGCAGCTCCGCTCGCCCTGATCAGCGCATAGACGCCGCGCTGCAATTCTCCGAAGCGTTGCTGGCAGCCAACCCGAACTACGCCGGCACAGCCCCTGGCCTCAATGCCCAACTGCAGAGCATCAAAGGTCAGAATCGCCAATACGTCGCCCACGAATACTTCAATCGTGAGTGGAACTGTATGTACTTCACCGACGTGGTCGACGCCTTCGCTCCGGCCAAACTCGACTACGCCGCGACCGCTGTACCACTGGACACGGTCGACCCGCTCAACCTGAGCGCCGAAGGGATGGATTTCCTCGAAGGCATCGATCACCCGATCATGCGCGAGCAAGCGCGGGACTATTTCGTCAATCAGAATTTCCGCCGAGACCTGTACGTGCGCGGCGCCAACCGATTGTCTGCGGCAGAACAACGCCAGGGGCTGCTGAATACGCGCTTTATTCTGTTGCAGCCGGCGGAAAGCGTCGCCGCCAGCGTCAAGGGCCCGGCCGGCGAAGCGTCGTTGCAAGCCGAAGTGTACGGCCCGGTGCTTGAAGCACTGGCGGCCGATGCGTATGTCGCGAAGACTCTGCGCCAGCTCTCAAGCGCGTTGCCCGAAATGCCTTTTGACGATCTGCTGCAGGCCCTCAGCGTACTGATCGGGATGAGCGCTGCCGCACCGTGCCAAAGCGAAGCCGCCGAGCGACTGGTGCAAGCGCGTTGCAGCACGCTCAATCTGCAATTGTGCAAACGTTCGTTGCTGAGCGACAAAATCCAGGTACTGGCCAGCCCGGTGACGGGCGGTGGCATCGTGGTCAGTCGCTTTCATCAGTTATTCCTGATCTCGCTCAAGCAGGGCAAAAAACACCCGGCGGATTGGGCACAACTGGCGTGGGCGGTGCTGGCCGAGCAAGATGTTGTCCTGGTTAAAAACAACCAGCCACTGAACACGGCCGAAGAAAACATTGCCGAATTGACGGAGCAGGCACACGCATTCGCCGCCGGTTCACTGGTGACGCTCAGGGCATTGAATATCGCCTGACCAAACGGCAGATGAAAAAAAACCCGGCTGATCAAGCCGGGCTTTTTCATTAAGGCTTGCGGTAAAACTGCGCATTCAGGCGTTACGGCGTTCGAGCAGACGGTCGGCGCCACCCTCGGCAACCAGATTGCCCTTCAGTCGATCCGAACCGTCGGCGGCAACGGCGTCACTGAACAGAGGATCGGTTTCGTTCCCGGCAACCGAGTCGCTGAACAACCGGTCGGTTTCCGTTGCGGCAACCGCGTCACTGAACAGCGGATCGGTTTCAGTCGCAGCAGAAGCGTTCAGGGCGAAGATCGAGAAAGCAATGCCGAGCAGGGTTTGGCGTTTCATGGTGTGAGCTCCGTGGTGCAGTGGTTGGGTATGGAGCCGATCTTACGCCGCGCGATCAATATGAGAACTTCATTGGGTTAATGGTTGTTATTGATAGCGTCAATGATTGTGTCTTAGCGCAGCAACTGGCGCCGCATCGCCCCCGGCGACATCGCAAACCAACGCTGACACGCGCGATTGAACACGCTTTGCTCGCTGTAGCCGAGAAGCCCGGCGACTTGCGACATCGGCATGTGCCTCTGCCCCAGATAGTGTTCGCTGCGCTCTTTACGGAGTGTCTCGACAACGTCATCGAAACTGCGACCCTGCTCGGCCAGCCTTCGCTGCAACATACGCACGTGCATCCCGAGTTGTTCTGCGATCAAAGGCAAGCGGCAACGCTGGATCGGCATCATGCGCAGCACCAGACGTTCCACCTGCTTGACCACATCCGAGGTGGCCTGCAAATCGAACTGATCGAAATACTGCTCAAGCGCCTGATGCAGATAAGGCGCCTGCTGTTCGATCGGCTGATTCAGCTGCTCGTTGCTTAACACCAGCGCATTGCAGGGCTGGCCGGTTTGCACCGTCGTTTTGAAATAGCGCCGGTAGGTTTTTCCAGTCAAATGTGTGCTGGAAAAAAGTACCGACTGCGCGACGAAATGGTCGCCATACAGCAGCTTCATACCGTTATGCGCCACGCCCATCGCCAGTTCGATCATTTGCCGGCGGGGAGCCGGGCCCGAGAGCCGGATGTCGATGACCAGTCGTGGAGAGCCGGCCTCGCTGTGATCCAGATCGAGCTGAATGCCCGGGCTGTGGTAACCGATGAAGCGGATGATTTGCGCCAGCGCCTCCCCCGCCGTGGCGCAGGTTCGGGCGATCACTGCTATCGGCCCGAGTACGTGCAAATCCTGATATTCGGCCATGCGCAGGCCGAAATCGGCGCAGTTCAGCTCGCGCGCGGCAAACTCCAGCAGGCCCACCAAAGAGCGTAAAGGCACGCGCGCCTCATCGTCCTCCAGCAACTGCGGATTGATCCGAAAGCGTTCGAGCATGCGGTCTGCATCGCCGCCGAGCTGGCTGGTGACTTGCCGAAAACCGGTGAACGAGGTTGTTCTTATTAATGAAGTCATGTCACTAAATATCAAATAAATGTCATGAGAGATCAATAATTTTCTTGTCCTACAAGCCAACAATCAACCCGGGGTACTTACCGCTGCGTCATCGCGACGCGGCCACTGCTCACTCGCTCGGGATTGCTCTGTAATGGAATTCGATTACGTAATCATCGGTGCCGGCTCAGCCGGTTGCGTTCTGGCCAATCGCCTGAGTACAGACCCGCACGTCACGGTGTGTTTGCTGGAGTCAGGGCCTGAAGACCGCTCACCACTGATCCACGCACCGGTGGGCGTCGCAGCGATAGTGCCTACGCGGCATGTCAACTGGGCGTTCAAGACCGTTGCGCAGCCAGGCTTGAACGGGCGTTACGGCTATCAACCACGGGGCAAGACGCTGGGCGGTAGCAGTTCGATCAACGGCATGATTTATATTCGTGGCCATCACACGGACTTTGACGATTGGCAGGCGCAGGGCAATCCGGGCTGGTCGTTTGCTGAGGTGCTGCCGTACTTTCGCAAGAGCGAGATGAACTACCGCGGTGCCTGCGATCTGCACGGCGCGCTCGGTGAACTGTACGTCGGCAAAAACCCGATACATCCAGCGACTCAGGCCTTTATCGACGCGGGTCAGATGGCCGGGCACCGCTACAACGCGGATTTCAACGGTGTCGATCAGGAAGGCATCGGCCAGTACGACGTGACGATCCGCGAGGGTCGACGCTGGAGCACGGCCACCGCGTTTCTCAAACCGATTCGACACACGCGCAAAAACCTCACCGTGCTGACGTCGGCGGTCGCCGAGCGCATTGTGCTAGAGGACAAAAAAGCCGTCGGTGTCACGCTTTGCCGCAACGGTGACCGGCAAACCATCAAGGCCCGGCGCGAGGTTCTGCTCAGTGCCGGCGCCTTTGGCAGCCCGCAGTTGCTGATGCTGTCGGGGATTGGCCCGCAAGAGGAGCTCAAACCTCAAGGCATCGCGGTTCTGCACGAACTTACGGGCGTCGGCCAGAATCTGCAGGATCATCCGGATGTCGTGCTCCAGTACAAAAGCCCCGATACGTCATTGATGGGCATCTCTGTAAGCGGCGGCATCAACATGGGCAAGGCCTGGCTTGATTACGTCAGGCATCGTCGGGGGCCGTTCATCAGCAACTTCGCTGAAGGCGGTGCTTTTCTGAAAACCGACAGCAGCCTGACGCGTCCGGACATCCAGTTGCATTCAGTGATCGCGATGATCGACGACCACAACCGCAAATTGCACTGGGGGCACGGTTTCAGTTGTCACGTCTGCGTGCTGCGCCCAAAAAGCAGAGGCAGCGTCGGTTTGCAGTCGATTGACCCTACCGCCCCGCCTCGCATCGACCCAAATCTTCTAGGCCATGACGATGACGTCGAGACATTGCTGACGGGATACCGCATGGCCCGCGAGATCATCCAGCAAGCGCCCATGGCACGTTTCGGTCTGAAAGATGTGCTCAGCGAAGGCTTGTACGGGGACGAGCAACTGATCCAGTTACTGCGCCAGCGTGCAGACTCCATCTACCACCCGGTCGGCACCTGCAAGATGGGCAACGATGAACTCGCCGTGGTCGACAGTCAGTTACGCGTGCACGGGATCGAAGGGCTCCGCGTCGTTGACGCATCGATCATGCCGACCCTGGTGGGCGGTAACACCAATGCAGCCTCGATCATGATTGCCGAACGTGCCGCTGACTGGATTATCAATGCACGTTAAGCGTCGATGAGAAGTTTTATCTGTCAGAAAAGTCGCAACTTAATTGGCTGCATTAATTGTCGTGACATCAAGTACTTGGTTTGATTTCAGAGGTTCGCCAGAGGGCAAATGTCATATTTGGACACGCGCACTGGAGGCGAAAACACCCACGCCATCTAAGGTGAAACGGGCATTCCGTAAAGTTTGCACGAGGGCAAAGTGATGGCACGTCATAAGTCCGTAAGGACTACCTGTCTAAAGGAGTTGTAGGTATGACTGATTTAAGTAAGTGGTTACCTACGTTTGCGTTAGTTGCAGCGTCGGTCATCTCAGCCTCGGCCATGGCTGCGGAGAAACCCAATATATTGGTGATTTTTGGTGACGACATCGGCCAGACCAATATCAGCGCCTATTCAATGGGCGTGGTGGGTTACAAAACGCCAAACATCGACCGGATTGCCAAAGAAGGCATGATGTTCACCGATTACTACGCGGAGAACAGCTGCACGGCAGGTCGATCTTCTTTCATCACTGGCCAGACGCCACTACGTACCGGCCTGTCGAAAGTCGGCATCCCCGGCGCACCGGTCGGCCTGCAAAAACGCGATATCACCATCGCTCAGGCGCTCAAATCCCAGGGTTATGCGACCGGTCAGTTCGGCAAGAACCACTTGGGCGACAAGGATGAATACCTGCCGACCAACCACGGTTTCGACGAGTTCTTTGGCAACCTGTATCACCTCAATGCCGAAGAAGAACCTGAGCGTCCGTACTGGCCGAAGGATGACCCGGAGTTCGTCAAAGCCACCTCCCCTCGCGGCGTCATTCACAGCTTTGCCGATGGCAAAATCGAAGACACCGGTGCGTTGACTAAAAAACGCATGGAAACCATCGACGACGAAACCACCGCCGCCGCACAGGCTTTCATCGAGAAACAGGCGAAAGCGGACAAACCGTTTTTTGTCTGGATGAACACCACCCGCATGCACGCGTTTACGCACATACGTGACTCAATGCAGGGCCAAAGCGGCATGCCGGGCAACGATTACGCCGACGGCATGATCGAGCACGACGGTGACGTCGGTAAACTGCTGAAAACCCTCGATGACCTGAAAATCACCGATAACACCATCGTGGTTTACACCACCGACAACGGCCCGAACCAGTGGTCGTGGCCCGATGCGGCAACCACACCGTTCCGCAACGAAAAGAACTCCAACTGGGAAGGTGCTTACCGTGTGCCAGCAATGGTTCGCTGGCCAGGCAAGATCAAACCGGGTGAAGTGTCCAACGAGCTGTTCTCGGGTCTGGACTGGTTCCCGACACTGCTCGCCGCTGCGGGTGACACCGATGTCACCAACAAGCTACTCAAAGGCTGGGCGCCGACTTCCGGTGGCACCAGTTTCAAAGTGCATCTGGATGGCTACAACCAACTGCCGTACCTGACCGGCCAGAGCCCTAAAGGTGAGCGCAAGGAGTTCTACTACTTCAACGACGATGGCGTGCTGGTGTCGATGCGTTTCGGCAACTGGAAAGCCGTGTTCTGCGAACAACGCGCACCGGGCGGCTTCAAGGTCTGGAGCGAACCGTTCGTGTGCCTGCGCGTACCGAAAATCTTCAACCTGCGCATGGATCCGTATGAACGTGCCGATATCGTTTCCGACCAGTACTACGACTGGACGACCAAAAACGTTTATCTGACCGAAATGGCCGTCGGCAAGTCCGCAGCGTTCCTGCAGACCTTCGTCGATTACCCGCCTAGCCAGAAACCAGCGAGCTTCAGCGTTGACCAGATCCGCGCGGCGGTCGATGCAAAAATCGCTGAAAAAATGAAGGCCGAAGCAAAACAGTAAGACGCGCGCCTGAGAGCGGCATCGCAAAGCTTTCTCCAGGCGCGGCATCCCGTATGTCGCGCCTGGAGAAAGCCCCATTATTCAGGGAGAAGAACATATGAAGGCAGCCCTATGGGTGTTGACGCTGGCGTCACTGACAGGCTGTGCGGCACCCTCGATGAATGAACTGCGCCAGGAGGAACCGCGCCAAGTGCTGCATTCGAAAAAAGCCGTCAAGGTAATTGCCGACTGCGTACAGCATGGCTGGGAGAACCTTTCGGTGTTCGAGGGCCGATCCGGGGCCACTCAGGAACCGGGCAAGAAAGGCGCGATTACGGTGGCCACAACGGGCTCGGCATACTTCGTTGATATTCAGCCTGATGCGTCCGGTTCGGTGGCGAAATATTACGCATCGACCTATCGCTGGATATCCAGGAAGCACTTGGACACTGTGGAAAGCTGCCTGTAATTTGCCGCCTGGCCCACTGCGCAGAGGTGGGCCGGGATTACTTGCACTTGGCCAACACCACATGACAGGTGTTCGGCGTTCCACCGGAACGACCGGCATAGCGGATGCAGTTGTTCAAGGATTTTTGGCGAGCCATGTTCAGGCTGGAGCCCCACGCGAGACCGCCCTCGCCGACCGTTGGTAATGCCTTGGCGTAACAACTGTCGCCGACGCCTGATGGCGGATAGTGCTTTCGGTTCGAGCAGCCTGAGATCAACGTCAGGCTGATCGCTACCAACGTGAGCCAGGCCCATAACGGACTCCGGCACCTCTGTAATCCGATCATCCCGTTTCACCTGCTGCGAGAGAGCCGCGATGGCATGAGTCTAGCCGGTATGCCCAAGGATCATGTAGGAGCTGCCGAAGGCTGCGATCTTTTGATCTGTTTTTAAGATCAACATCAAAAGATCGCAGCCTTCGGCAGCTCCTACAGTAATCCGACTAGCCCGTTACCTCTGGCCAACGCAGTCAAACTGTGGGAGCGGGCTTGCTCGCGAAGGGGGCGGCAGGTTCAGTATCTTCGTTGCAGGTACACCGCTTTCGCGAGCAATCTCTGCTCCTACAAAAACAAAAGCAACATCAAAAGATCGCAGCCTTCGGCAGCTCCTACGCAGGATGAGCGCAAGCTCGGCTGCAGCTTTTGATCTACCCGCCCCGTCGGAAGGCTGAGTGGCGGGATTTATCCGGGGGTGGGAGCGCAGCGACCGTTTGGCGCAGCCAAATGCATCGAGAGGAGGTGCAGCGAAGCAAACCGTAGGCGATGCGCCCGGATGAATTCCGTAACGAAGGAACCCCGAGCCCCAGCGAGCGGGCCGAACGCTGGGGCAAAGCCTTTTGGGTTACCTTTTCGGCGTCTGGAAAAGGTGACCCGCCGTAAGGGCGGAACCCTAAGCGGCCGTTACCGCAGGAATGGATATGTACGCAGTCAGAAAGAACCCTACAGCCTTCGCGAGCAGGCTCACTCCCACAATTGGAACTGGGTATATTCTGCCAGAGATTGGTCGGCTCTCAGGCCGCCATCGCTGGCAAGCCAGCTCCTACAAGGATGTGTGGTAATCCCCGGTTCCGTGATCAACACTAATTCCCTGTGGGAGTGAGCCTGCTCGCGATGGCGGTGGGTCTGTGCCGAAAATGCTGGCTGACACAGCGCTTTCGCGAGCAGGCTCGCTCCCACAGGTTTTGTGATCAGGCCAATTCTTTGCGCAGTTGCCGGGCAGCGGTGACCATGTGCACCAGCGCCGCTTCGGTCTCTGGCCAGCCGCGGGTTTTAAGGCCGCAGTCGGGGTTGACCCACAAGCGCTCCGCCGGGATACGCTTGGCCGCTTTACGCAACAGATTGGTCATTTCTGACGCATCCGGCACCCGTGGCGAGTGGATGTCGTAGACGCCCGGGCCGATTTCATTCGGGTAGGCGAAAGCTTCGAAAGCCTCCAGCAATTCCATGTCCGAGCGCGAAGTTTCGATGGTGATCACGTCGGCATCCATCGCCGCGATGGACTCGATCACGTCGTTGAATTCGCTGTAGCACATGTGCGTGTGAATCTGCGTTTCGTCGCGCACACCCGAGGCGCACAAACGGAATACTTCAGTCGCCCAATCCAGATAATGCTGCCACTGCGCCTGACGCAACGGCAGACCTTCACGGAAGGCCGCTTCGTCGATTTGCACGATCTTGATGCCGGCGGCTTCCAGATCCACCACTTCGTCGCGAATCGCCAGCGCCAGTTGCCGGGCCTGCGCTTCACGCGAAACGTCTTCACGCGGGAACGACCACATCAGCATGGTCACCGGGCCAGTCAGCATGCCTTTCATGACCTTGCGGGTCAGGCTCTGGGCGTAGCGAATCCATTCGACGGTCATGGCTTTCGGACGACTCAGATCACCAAAAATCACCGCCGGTTTCACGCAGCGCGAACCGTAGCTCTGCACCCAGCCAAAACGGGTGAATACATAGCCGTCGAGTTGTTCGGCAAAGTACTCGACCATGTCATTGCGCTCGGCTTCACCGTGCACCAACACATCAAGACCCAAACGCTCCTGAATCTCCACCGCGTGGCGGATTTCGCTGTGCATCGCCTCGGTGTATTCGGCTTCGCTGAGCTTGCCTTGCTTGAACGATTGCCGAGCCAGACGAATCGATGCGGTCTGCGGGAACGAACCGATCGTCGTGGTCGGAAACAGCGGCAGATCGAGCCCGGCACGCTGCTTGGCGATACGCTGGGCAAACAACGATTGACGCTGACTATCCTTGGCAGTGATCGCCGCCACACGCGCCTGAACCGCCGGTTTGTGAATGCGTGGCGATGCAGCACGCGCAGCCTGCACCGAACGGCTCTGGGTCAATGCCCGCAGCACGCGCGGCGCTTCCGGTTCGTTAACCGCCTGAGCCAGAACCGCCACTTCCTCGCACTTCTGCACGGCGAAGGCCAGCCAGCTTTTCAGTTCGGCATCCAGCTTGTCTTCACGGCCCAGATCCACCGGGCTGTGCAACAGCGAGCAGGACGGCGCCACCCACAAGCGATCACCCAGACGCTCATGCGCATGCTGCAAAGTCGCAAGGGCATTTTCCAGATCGCAGCGCCAGACGTTACGGCCGTTGACTACACCCAGCGACAACACTTTATACGCCGGCAGACGATCAAGAATCGTCGGGTACTGTTCCGGCGCACGCACCAGATCAATGTGCAAACCGTCGACGGGCAGATTCGCCGCCAGACCAAGGTTTTCTTCCAAGCCACCAAAGTACGTGGCCAACAGTTTCTTCAATGGATCACGCTGAATCTGGTTGTAGGCGCGCTCGAATGCGTTCTTCCATTCCTGAGGCAGATCGAGCACCAGAATCGGCTCGTCAATCTGCACCCACTCCACGCCCTGAGCAGCAAGGCGCGAGAAGATCTGCCCGTACAGCGGCAACAAACGATCGAGCAAATCGAGCTTGTCGAAATCGGCGCCTTTGGCCTTGCCCAGCCACAGATAGGTCAGCGGGCCGATGATCACCGGTTTGACGTTGTGCCCCAGCGCGCGGGCTTCTTCGACTTCTTCGAACAACTGTTCCCAACCCAACTGGAACTGTTGATCCGCGCTGAATTCCGGGACGATGTAGTGGTAGTTGGTATCGAACCACTTGGTCATTTCCTGGGCGTGAGCACCGCCGCAGCAACTGTCGCTGACGCCACGCGCCATACCGAACAGGGTGTGCAGACTGGCTTTGCCGTCGTGCGGACGGAAGCGCTCCGGGATCACACCGAACATCAGCGAGTGCGTCAGCACCTGGTCGTACCAGGCGAAATCGCCGACCGGCAACAACTCGATGCCGGCGTTCTTCTGCAAGTCCCAATGGGCTTTGCGCAGTTCCCGCCCGACGTCACGCAGGCCCGCTTCGTTCAGTTCTCCTTTCCAGAACGCCTCTTGCGCTTTTTTCAGTTCGCGGTCGCGACCGATGCGCGGAAATCCAAGGGAATGGGCGAGTGCCATAACAAACAACTCCAATGTCTTGTTGATGGCGGGCATTGTCGGCATCGGTCGCAAGTGAATCAAACTCAATATAATCCTGATCATCACAAGAAATCTTCATGATCACCCACCCCCCTGTAGGAGCTGCGGAACGCTGCGATCCTTTGATCTTGCCCTTCAAAAACCAACATCAAAAGATCGCAGCGTTCCGCAGCTCCTACGGGGATCGGGGTTGCGAGAGGTGCCAACCGGGCCTATGTTGCTTGCGAGCATCTTCTGCGCGAATGGAACGCGATCAATCACCAACACCGAGGTGAAGACATGTCAAAGGAATCCCGCCCTGCCGTACTTGGGCTGATCGGCAACACCCCGCTGGTGCAAGTGACCCGCTTTGATACCGGGCCGTGCACGCTGTTTCTAAAACTCGAATCACAGAACCCCGGCGGCTCGATCAAGGATCGCATCGGCCTGGCAATGATCGACGCCGCTGAACGCGATGGCCGTCTGCAACCGGGTGGCACCATCGTCGAAGCGACGGCCGGCAACACCGGTCTGGGCCTGGCACTGGTCGGCCGCGCCAAAGGTTATCGGGTGGTTTTGGTGGTGCCGGACAAAATGTCCACCGAGAAAGTCCTGCATTTGAAAGCCATGGGCGCCGAGGTGCACATCACCCGCTCCGATGTCGGCAAGGGCCATCCCGAGTATTACCAGGACGTCGCCGCGCGTTTGGCGAAAGACATTCCCGGCGCGTTTTTCGCCGACCAATTCAACAACCCCGCCAACCCGCTGGCCCACGAATGCAGCACCGCGCCGGAGATCTGGGCGCAGACCGAACATGATCTGGACGCGATTGTGGTGGGCGTTGGCTCGGCCGGCACGCTGACCGGTTTGACCCGATTCTTCAAACGCGTGCAACCGGATCTGGAAATGGTCTTGGCCGATCCGGTCGGCTCGGTCATGGCGCAATACAGCCGCGACGGCAGCCTGCCAACGCCCGGTTCATGGGCGGTGGAAGGCATCGGCGAAGATTTTATTCCGTCGATCACCGACCTCTCCAGCGTGCGCCACGCCTACTCGATCAGCGACGAAGAAAGCTTCGATCACGCCCGTCAATTACTCAAGGCCGAGGGCATTCTCGGCGGTTCCTCCACCGGCACCCTCCTCGCCGCCGCGCTGCGTTATTGCCGCGAACAGACCGAGCCGAAGCGCGTAGTCAGTTTCGTCTGCGACACCGGCACGCGCTATCTGTCGAAGGTTTACAACGATCAATGGATGACCGATCAGGGCCTGCTCAAACGCAAAGGTTATGGCGACTTGCGCGACCTGGTTGCCCGTCGTTTTGAAGATGGCCGGGTGATCAGCGTCGGCCCCGACGACACCCTGCTGACCGCCTTCCAGCGCATGCGCCTGGCCGACGTTTCGCAGTTGCCGGTGTTGATCGACGGCAAGCAACTGGTCGGCGTGATCGATGAGTCGGACATCCTGCTCGGCGTCCATGAGGATGCCGCGCACTTCCGCAAACCGGTGACCAGCGCCATGACCGACAAGCTGCAAACCCTCGCGCCGAACGCCGATCTGGCTGAGCTGGAAAGCGTGCTCAGCCGTGGCCTCGTCGCCATCATCGCCGACGCCTCCGGCTTCCATGGCCTGATCACCCGCGTCGACATGCTCAACCAATTACGGAGATCCCTCGCATGAGTCAGCACGACGTTAAATCCCAAGGCTTCGCGACCCGGGTGATCCACGCCGGGCAGGAACCGGATCCGACCACCGGCGCGCTGATGCCGCCGATCTACGCCAACTCCACCTACCTGCAAGACAGCCCCGGCGTGCACAAAGGTTTCGATTACGGCCGCTCGCACAACCCGACGCGCTTCGCGCTGGAGCGTTGCGTGGCGGATCTTGAAGGTGGCACGCGGGCGTTTGCGTTTGCTTCAGGGCTGGCGACAATTTCGACGGTGCTGGAATTGCTCGATGCCGGCTCGCACATTGTTTCCGGCAACGATCTGTACGGCGGCACGTTCCGTCTTTTCGACAAGGTGCGCCAGCGCAGCGCCGGGCATCGTTTCAGCTTCGTCGACCTGGCGGATCTGTCGGCGTTCGAAGCGTCATTGCAGGACGACACGCGGATGGTCATGGTCGAGACGCCGACCAACCCGCTGCTGAGCCTGTCGGATCTGGCCGAGATTGCGCGTATCTGCCGCGCACGCGGGATCATTTGCGTGGCCGACAACACCTTCGCCAGCCCCTATATCCAGCGGCCGCTGGAGTTGGGTTTCGACATCGTGCTGCACTCAACCACCAAGTATTTGAACGGCCACTCCGATGTGATTGGCGGGATTGCCGTGGTTGGGCAGAACGCTGAACTGGCAGAGAAACTGGGTTTTCTGCAAAACGCCGTCGGGGCGATTGCCGGGCCGTTCGATGCGTTTCTGACCTTGCGCGGGGTGAAAACCTTGGCGCTGCGCATGGAGCGTCATTGCAGCAATGCGCTGGAGCTGGCGCAGTGGCTGGAGCAGCAGCCGCAGGTTAAACGTGTCTACTATCCGGGGCTGCCGTCGCATCCGCAGCATGAGTTGGCCAAGCGGCAGATGCGTGGTTTTGGCGGGATGATTTCTGTTGATCTGAATAGTGATCTGGCCGGTGCGCGGCGGTTTTTGGAGAATGTGAAGATCTTTGCGTTGGCGGAAAGTCTGGGCGGCGTGGAGAGTTTGATCGAGCATCCGGCGATCATGACGCATGCGACGATTCCGGCTGAGACGCGGGCTAAACTCGGGATTGGTGACGGGTTGGTGCGGCTGTCGGTGGGGGTTGAGGATGTTGAGGATCTGCGGGGGGATTTGTTGCAGGCTTTGGCTGGGATGTAAGTCTTGGGGTTTGATTCGAAATTGTCGAGGGGGGCTGCTTCGCAGCCCAACGGGGCGGTGCGACGTTTCGCTAAATCCCCTCGCCACAGGGGTACAAGGGAGAACTGTGGAGAACGACAAAGCCCGCACGGGGCGGGCTTTGGTGTTTGAGTAGGCGGCCAGTGCTGGTCTCTGGCTTACAAGGTTTATCGGGAGTCTCACAGTACTGGACCAGGGTGAAAGTAACGGTCTCAGCTGCTTCACACGGCATAAGGGCTGGATCTCAGCGCGGAGATCTTTCTAACCGTGAACCCTTCGGAACGCGCCCCACGTTTCCTTGCTATCCGATTGCGCATCAGTCTGCGTCTTCGCCTACATCATTGAGCCTAGCAAAGCCTGCGCAAACCGGTTCAGTGTTTTTAGACGGATTTCTTTTTTGCGCGTGGCTGCAAGGAAGCGAAACGACTATCCCCTCACCCTTCGTCCCGCCGGCCAATGGCCGGCAAATGCCCATCTATACTGGTTCAGTTGCCTTCGCTGAGTCGTTCAAATCGCCGACACCCGTGCACCCCGACGGTGCGCCCGTGCCAATCGCCAACCAGCTAGACCCGAGTCAGTAAATCGAACGGACATCACTCAACTGCGTTGTAGCTGACGGGTCGTGGAGAAGATCATGAATCACAAGCTTTTGTCAGGCGTTGTATTCGCAGTAGCGGCAACAATCGTGGCGCCCGGAGTCTGGGCCGGACAGCCGCAAGCGGTGGCGGCGGATGGGTCGGATCATGTTGGTGCGGGTGCGGTCGCTGCTGATGGCGCAGATCACGTCGGCGCGAATGCCGTGGCTGCTGACGGTTCCGATCACGTCGGCGCGGGTGCAGTGGCTGCTGACGGCGCAGATCACGTCGGCGCGGGTGCCGTTGCTGCTGACGGCTCTGATCACGTCGGCGCGGGTGCCGTCGCTGCTGACGGCTCCGATCACGTCGGCGCGAATGCTGTGGCTGCTGACGGCTCTGATCATGTCGGCGCGAGCGCTGTGGCAGCAGACGGCGCAGATCACGTCGGCGCGAATGCCGTGGCAGCAGACGGCGCAGATCACGTCGGCGCGAATGCCGTGGCAGCAGACGGCGCAGATCACGTCGGCGCGAATGCCGTGGCATCCGACGGCACAGATCGCTTAAACGCCAACCGTCTCGCCTATTCTCGCGTTGGCGTGGGTTCTGATCGCGTTGCGTCGGCATTGATGACTGGCAGCTATTCCGACCAGTTCAACAGCCCCCAGTAATAAACAAAACTGTAGGAGTGAGCCTGCTCGCGATAGCGCAGTGTCTGTGCCGAAGAAGATGGCTGACACAACGCCATCGCGAGCAGGCTCACTCCTACAATGATTTGTGATGTGCCGCGGATTTTGTATACGGCACAAAACCCTGTGGGAGCGGGCTTGCTCGCGAAAGCGTCTGCTCAGCCAACATCCATGTTGAATGCACTGCCCCCTTCGTGAGCAAGCCCACTCCCACTTTGATTCTGTGCTAGTCAATGCATCCGCATACGCCACAAGTCCCTGTGGGAGCAGGCACGGCTCCTACAAGGATTCGTGCGTTCGGGCGTGAGGTGTCAGCTCACGGATCCACTTGCGCCATCAATTCCGGCACTGATTCCGGCCGTTTCGCATAACGCTGCGCCAACACCGCACAGACCATCAACTGAATCTGATGGAACAACATCAGCGGCAAAATCAACACGCCAATCGTGCTGCCGGCAAACAATACCTGGGCCATCGGCACCCCGGTGGCCAGGCTCTTCTTCGAGCCGCAGAACAGGATGGTGATGCGGTCTTCCTGATTGAAGCCAAACGCCTTGCCCAACAGCGTCGAGGCCACCAGCACCAGCGCCAGCAAAATGCAGCAAACCACCACCAGTCCCAGCAACTCGATCAGCGGAATCTGATGCCAGATGCCTTCATTGACCGCCTCGCTGAACGCGCCGTACACCACCAGCAGAATCGAGCCCTGATCAACGAATTTCAACCAGCTCTTATTGCGGCCGACCCACGCGCCGATCCAGCGGCGGGCAATCTGTCCGGCAATAAACGGCAGGAGCAATTGCACGCTGATCTTGAGGATCGCATCCAGCGTCGAGCCGCCGTCCCCGTGGACGTTGAGCAACAGCGTCACCAGCAACGGCGTGAGGAAGATCCCGAACAGGCTCGAGGCCGCCGCGCTGCAAATCGCCGCCGGGATATTGCCCCGCGCCAGCGAGGTGAAGGCAATCGCCGACTGCACCGTGGCCGGCAAGGCGCAGAGGTACAACATGCCCATGTACAGCTTGTCGCCGATCAGCGGTGACAGCAGCGGTTTCAGCGCCAGGCCCAACAGCGGGAACAGCACGAAGGTCAGGCCGAACACCAACAGATGCAAACGCCAGTGACCGGCGCCGGCGATGATCGACTCGCGGGAAAGCTTGGCGCCATGCAGGAAAAACAGCAGCGCGATGGCGATGTTGGTCAGCCAGCCAAAACCGACCGCGACCTGGCCGCTTGCTGGCAGAAAGCTGGCGAGTAGCACAACGCCGATCAGCGTCAGGGTGAAGTTATCGGGCAAAAATCTTGGGCGAGTCATGGTGTTTTTATCCGGGGGTTGCCAGTGCGTGCCGACGACTCTAACGTGACTGCAAATTACCGACTAACGCCGAAGAGCCTTGAGATGCCGCCTAAAGGACATGACAAAAGCATTCGCCGCAGCATTCCCGGGCTGCCCAGCCTGCCGCGCCCGCTGTATGGACGCACGGAATCACTGCCCAATCGCGCATTGACCCGGCGCCATAGTCACCCGTGGGTGCAGTTGTCGTACGCGATTCAAGGTGTGCTCGAAGTGCAGACCAGCGTCGGCCGCTTTGTCGCGCCGCCGGAGCGCGCGGTGTGGATTCCGGCCGGTGTGCCGCATCGGGTATTCAGTTCGCCGCAAACGGAAATGCGCAGCCTCTACATCGATTGCAGTGTGGCGGGCTGGGCGGTTGAGCATTGTCATGTGCTCGGCGTCAGTGATTTGCTTCGCGAACTGATCCGCGCGTTCAGTCAGGTGCCGGTGGAATACGACCAGAGCGGCCCGCACGGGCGCATGGCGCAGGTGATCCTAGATCAACTGGCAGACGCCCCGCAGATCGATTTGATGCTGCCGCTGCCGCAGGACGCGCGCTTAAAACAAATCTACCAAAGCCTGGAGCAACACCCGGAGCAGCAGACCACCCTGAGTCACTGGAGCGAAAAATTTGGCATCACCGAAAAGACCCTCACCCGCCTGTTCCTGCGCGACACCGGCCTGACCTTCCGCGCCTGGCGCCAACGCCTGCGCCTGCTCGGGGCACTGACGCCGCTGGAGAAAGGTGAACGCGTCACCGATGTGGCGCTGGCCTGTGGTTACGATTCGACGTCGGCATTTATTGCGGCGTTTCGGCAACAATTTGGCGAAACGCCGGGGGAGTTCTTTCGTTGATCAGCGATCCGCCAACTCTTCCAGCAAATCAGCCGACGGCACGAAATACAGGCTCCCGGTGACTGCAGTGCTGAAATCCAGCAACTTGTCATAGTTGCCGACTGGCTTGCCGACAAACATATTTTCCAACATCTGTTCCATCGGCTCAGGCGAACGCGCATAGCCAATAAAGAACGTACCAAACTCCCCCGCTCCCGGTCGGCCAAACGGCATGTTGTCGCGCAGGATCTTCACCTCCTCGCCCTCGGCGGTAGTGATCGTCGTCAGTGCACTGTGTGAATTGGAAGGTTTGACCGAGTCGTCCAGTTCGATGTCGGACAACTTCTCGCGGCCGATCACTCGCTCCTGCGCCTCAACGCTCAGCGAATTCCACGCATTCATGTTGTGCAGGTATTTCTGCACCAGCACGTAGCTGCCGCCACTGAAGCCCGGATCTTCATCACCGACGATGGTGAAATTCACCGCTTTGCGCCCGACCGGGTTTTCCGTGCCGTCGACAAAACCGATGATGCTGCGCATGTCGAAATAACGGAAACCCTGCACCTCGTCGACCACGGTGACGGCATCGCCCAGCACGGCCATGATTTGCGTCGCCAGTTCAAAACACAGATCCATCTGATCGGCGCGGATGTGCAGCAGCAGATCGCCGGGAGTTGACGGCGCGTGTCGCCCTTCCTCGCCAAATTCGCGGAACGCGTGCAGGGACGCCGGTCGCGGGCTGCCAAATAAACGATCCCAGACGTTCGAGGAAAAGCCGCAGATGCAGGTTAGGTTGCCTGACGGCACGCGCTTGCCGACCGAGCGCACCAGCCCGGCGACGTCGCCGCACCAGCCTTTCACGGTTGCGGCGGCGTCGGCGCCTTCATTGAGTGTCGCGACGATAAAAATCGCGCTGCGGGTGATCGGGCTGCACACGGCTTGCGGTTCGAGGATGTCGGTTTGCATGGCTGAAAGTGCCGCCCTGTAGGGGTAACACCAAAGGTGCGACCCGAAATTCGAGGATGAGTCGGACTGCCTTGTTGGCCCGACACTTCGTTTTTATCGAACTCTACCGCAGAAATAAACGATTTTTCTTTCGCGCAAACTCGTCGCTAGCATGGCCACGTCTGACGCTAATCGAATAAAAGACAGGGAGCGTGACATGCCTTCAACCAATATCAATATCGGCGAACCGTGGATGTGGGGCGGCTTCGTCGTCTTCGTGCTGGCGATGCTCGCATTGGATCTCTTTGTGTTCGGCGGGCGCAAGGCGCACCGCGTCTCAGTGCGCGAAGCCTTGTCCTGGGTGATTGCCTGGTGCTTGTTGGCACTGAGTTTCGCCGCGCTGTTGTGGTGGTATTTGCACGGCGAATTCGGTGCCGATATCGCCCGGCAGAAGACCCTGGAATTTCTCACCGGTTATCTGATCGAGCAATCGCTGTCGATCGACAACATGTTCATCTTCGTGATGATTTTCACCTACTTCGCGGTGCCGCCGGAGTTGCAACGCCGCGTGCTGCTGTACGGCGTGCTCGGGGCGATTGTGATGCGCGCGGTGATGATTTTCGCCGGCGTGTGGCTGGTGTCGCAGTTCGAATGGCTGCTGTACGCGTTCGGCGTGTTCCTGATCATCACCGGCATCAAGATGCTGGTGTTTGCCGACCAGCAACCGGATCTCGACAAGAATCCGCTGCTGCGCTGGGTGCGCGGTCATATGCGCATCACCAGTGGCTTTCATGGCGAACGGTTTTTTGTTCTGCAAAACGGTGTGCGCTGGGCGACGCCGATGTTTCTGGTGCTGGTATTGATCGAGGCCAGTGATTTGATGTTCGCGGTCGACAGCATCCCGGCGATCTTCGCCGTAACGACTGACCCGTTCATTGTGTTCACCTCGAACATCTTCGCGATCATGGGCTTGCGCGCGCTGTACTTCCTGCTGGCGGACATGGCTGACCGCTTTCATTTGCTCAAGTACGGGCTGGCGATTGTGCTGGTGTTTATCGGCGGAAAAATGGTGCTGATGCCGTGGTTTCACATGCCGGTGGAGTGGTCGCTGCTGGTGGTGGGCGGGGTGATTTTTGGTTCGGTGTTGCTGAGTCTGGTCATCACCCGAGATGCCGAACGCAGCACCGAATGACACACCAAAAAAACCTGTGGGAGTGGGCTTGCTCGCGAAAGCGGAGTATCAGTCGGCAAATAAGCTGCCTGATACACCGCCTTCGCGAGCAAGCCCGCTCCCACATTGGGTCGGCGTCGACTGTTATTTATCGGACTTGATGCTGGTCCAGACGCGGGTGCGCACGCGTTCGAGTTTCTGCGGCAATGGCTGGACGACGTAGAGGTTTTTCAGTGCCTCCGGGGTCGGTGTCAGGTTCGGGTTGTCGGTGATCTCTTTGTTGATCAACGGGATCGAATCCTTGTTCGCATTCGGGTAGCCGAGGAAGTCACTGATCGGCGCGATGACTTTCGGATCGAGCAAGTTGTTGAGGAATTCGTGGGCCTCTTCGACGTTCTTCGCGCTCTTCGGAATCGCGAAAGTGTCGAACCAGATCGGCGCGCCTTCCTTCGGCAAGCGCCAGTCGACCACGACACCGTTTTTTGCCTCTTTGGCGCGGTTGCCAAACTGGTAGAAGCTGCCCGAATAACCGATGGCCACGCAGATGTCGCCATTGGCGATGTCGGTCATGTACTTGGCCGAGTTGAAGTAGGTGACGTACGGACGAACCTTGAGCATCAGCTCTTTGGCTTTTTCATAGTCGGCAGGGTTTTGGCTATTCGGGTCGAGGCCCAGATAGTGCAGGGCCAGTGGCAGAATTTCTGTCGGCGAATCGAGCATCGCAACGCCGCAGGATTTGAGTTTTTCCATGTTCTCCGGTTTGAACACCAGATCCCAACTGTCGACCGGCGCGTTATCGCCCAGTGCAGCCTTGACCTTGTCCGGGTTGAAGCCGATCAGCACGGTGCCGACCATGTAAGGCACGCCGTACTGGTTGCCGGGGTCGTTCTTGCCCAGCAGTTTCAACAGCTCCGGATCCTGGTGGCTCCAGTTTGGCAATTTCGACTTGTCGAGTTTCTGGAACACGCCGGCCTTGATTTGCGTTTCGAGGAACTGGTTCGACGGCACGACGAGGTCGTAACCGGAGTTGCCGGTGAGCAGTTTGGCTTCCAGGGATTCGTTGGTGTCGAAGGTGTCCCAGATCACTTTGATGCCGCTTTTTGCAGCGAAATCCTTGGGCACGGACGGCAGAATGTAATCCGCCCAGTTGTACACCCGCAGTTCGCGTTGCTCGGCCTGGACGGCGCTGGCCAACAGCGTCAGCCCACACACGGCGGCACCCAGAATGCGTTTCATCGTGACCATGGTTGTTTCCCCAAAATGCGGCGTGAGTTCGATGGTTTTTATGTTCTGTACACGGCAGCGGCTTTAAAGGTAGCCGAGGGTAAAAAAGGTCTAGCGTTTCGTTATGGTTTTGATTCTTGCTGACAGCGTAGACGGATCACAGTGGGGGATGGGCCAAAAGGGGATCGATGTGGCCAATATGAATGACCACCGGGATGCGTGAGCATCCCGCAAGTCAATTGTGGTGAGGGGACATCACCAGAGAAATCGGTTAGGGGCGATAGCTCAGTTTTGCCACCCTGCTCTGCTGCGCCTGCCCACGTGTCGCCAGGCAGTAATACAGCGGCACAGTGACCACCAGCCCGACCAGCCACGACAGATCCGCACCCTCCACCAGATTGGCGTACGGCCCGACATACAGCGAAGTGTTGGCGAACGGCAGCTGCACAATGATGCCGATGAAGTACGCAACGATCGCGTGCAGATTGAAGCGTCCGTAAATCCCGCCGTCAGCGCGGAAGATCGAGGTGATGTCGTAGCTGCCGCGTTTGATCAGGTAGAAGTCGATCAGGTTGATCGACGCCCACGGCACCAACACCAGCAACAGCGCCAGAATCAGCCCGATAAACTCGGAGATGAAATCCGCCGAGGCACCCAGCGCCACCACGCAGCAACCCGCCAACACGACACTCGATAGCACCACGCGCACCTTGATGCTCGGCGTCCATTGGCTGGCGAAGGTCTGGATCGAGGTGATGATCGACAGCACCGCGCCATACAGATTCAGGGCGTTATGGCTGATGATATTGAGCAAAAACAGCACCATCAAAATCGGCCCCAGCCAGCCCGTCGACTGCTTGACCGCCGCCATCGCCTCGGTGCCTTCCGGAGTCGCCAACACCGCCACTGCGCCGAAGCTGAACGACAGAATTGTGCCCAGCGTCGCGCCCAGATACGTCGCCCAAAACGGCTTGGCGATGCCGATATCCGCCGGCAAATAACGCGAATAGTCGGACACGTACGGCGAGAAGCTGATCTGCCAGATGATCCCCAACGACACCGTCGCCAGCCAACCGGACAGGTTGAAGCTGCCGCGCGTGAGGAAGTCCGCAGGCAAGTCATGGGCGAAGATATAGATGAACCCGGCGAGCAACGCGCTGCCCATCACCCAGGTGCCGATGCGGTTCAGCGTGTGAATGAAGTTGTAGCCGATCACGCCAATGGCCGTGGCCGCCAGCGCACCAATCAAAATGCTCAGCGGAGCCGGCACCGACGGCGCAAGGCCGACGATGGATTTACCCGCCAGCACGATGTTGGAAATGAAGAAGCCTATGTAAATGATCGCCGCAAAAAACACGATCAACAGCGCGCCATAACGCCCGAACTGACCGCGACTCTGCACCATCTGCGGAATGCCCATGCGCGGGCCTTGCGCCGAGGCCAGCGCAATCACCACGCCGCCAATCATGTGCCCCAGCGCAATCGCCAGCAGGCCCCAGAGCAAATCGAGATGGAACACCTGAACCACCATGGCGCCGGTGACGATGGGCAGTGGCGCAATGTTGGTGCTGAACCAAAGAGTGAATAGGTCGCGGGCCTTGCCGTGGCGTTCCGCGAGTGGGACGTAGTCGACCGTATGATTCTCGATCAACGGATCTTGCCTGGACATCTGGGGCATAGGAATGAACTCGAGTTTGTCTGTTCTTATCTTTGTATGAAGCCAAACCGGGGGGACTCTCTGGCCGCCCCTCAGATGCAGACCATATTATGGTATTCCAAACTTTTCACAAGACTGATCCGTAGTTCACAGCACTAACTGATACGTCATCCTCCCTGAAACCGCGGCTCACAGGCCAGCCGCAAGCCCAATAAACGTTGAGTTTCCGACGAAAGCACCACGTTAATCGGTTCAGCTTAAAAGCCCTTGCAAAGTAAAATTACTGGTATACCATCAGACCAACAAATACATAAAAATCGCGTCACAACACCCGAGGACCGTCCAATGATCGATGCAGCCAGCTACAAACAAGTCATGGGCTCGTTTCCGTCCGGCGTCACTGTCATCACCACGCTGGATGATGACGGGCAGATCGTCGGCCTGACCGCCAGCGCCTTCAGCTCGCTGTCGATGGATCCTGCGCTGGTGCTGTTCTGCCCCAACTACAGCTCCGACTCCTACCCTGTGCTGATCAAGAACAAACGCTTCGCGATTCATGTTCTGTCCGGCGGCCAGCAAAGCGAAGCCTACGCTTTCGCCCGCAAAGGCAAGGACAAGGCGCACGGCATCGAGTGGACGCTGAGCGAACTGGGTAACCCGATTCTGGCCAATGCGACGGCTATCATCGAGTGTGAACTGTGGCGCGAATACGAAGGCGGCGACCACGCCATCATGGTCGGCGCCGTGAAGAACCTGATCGTCCCCGAGCAGCACAGCGGCCCGCTGGTGTACTGCCACGGCAAAATGGGCGCCCTGCCCGTCCTGGCCTGAATAGATCAATGTAGGAGCTGCCGAAGGCTGCGATCTTTTGATTTTGCTTTAAAGACCAGATCAAAAGATCGCAGCCTTCGGCAGCTCCTACAGAGTTCAGCGTAAGCAGGCGAAGGCCTACAAGTTTTTGCCTCAACAACAAAAGATCCGAGGAAGCGTGATGAAATTTTCCCTGTTCGTACACATGGAGCGCTGGGACGAAAGCGTCAGCCACCGCCAACTGTTCGAAGACCTGACCGAACTCACCCTGATGGCCGAGGCCGGCGGTTTCAGCACCGTGTGGATCGGCGAACACCACGCGATGGAATACACCATCTCGCCAAGCCCGATGCCGCTGCTGGCCTACCTCGCGGCAAAAACCACGACCATCCACCTCGGCGCCGGCACCATCATCGCGCCGTTCTGGCACCCGCTGCGAGTGGCCGGTGAATGCGCGTTGCTCGACGTGATCAGCAACGGTCGCATGGAAGTCGGGCTGGCCCGTGGCGCCTATCAGGTTGAATTCGATCGCATGGCCGGCGGCATGCCTGCCTCTTCCGGCGGTCAGGCCTTGCGTGAAATGGTTCCGGTGGTGCGCGCCCTGTGGAAAGGCGATTACGCCCACGACGGTGACATCTGGAAATTCCCCACTTCGACCAGCGTGCCGAAGCCGATTCAGCAGCCGAACCCGCCGATGTGGATCGCCGCCCGCGATCCGGATTCGCACAACTTCGCCGTGGCCAACGGCTGCAACGTGATGGTTACGCCGTTGATGAAAGGCGACGAAGAAGTTCTCGACCTGAAGAACAAATTCCAGACCGCACTGAACAACAACCCCGACGTGCCGCGTCCACAATTGATGGTGCTGCGTCATACCCACGTACACACCGCAGACGATCCGGACGGCTGGAAAGTCGGCGCCAAAGCGATCTCGCGCTTCTACCGCACCTTCGACGCGTGGTTCGGCAACAAGCAAACCCCGGTCAACGGCTTCCTCGACCCAAGCCCGGAAGAGAAGTTTGCCGGACGTCCTGAGTTCGAACTGGAAAGCCTGCACAAAACCGCAATGATCGGCACGCCGGAGGAGATTATTCCGCGCATCAAGTACTACCAGGAACTGGGCGTCGATGAGTTCAGCTTCTGGTGCGACAACAGCTTGCCGCATGCCGAGAAAAAGAAATCGCTGGAGCTGTTTATCAAGCACGTGGTGCCGGCGTTTCGCTGAGTGATCTGCTGATCAGGCCTGGCCAATGAAAACGCCCCGATTGATTCGGGGCGTTTTTTACTCGAAGTCGATTGAGCCGCGCATAAACTACCCACCCTTACCCCTCTAGGTTATTCCCGCAAACAGGTCAACAAAAAAGTCTGTTAAAAACCAATCCAATGGAATTGTTCACAACAATCTGTCCAAAGGTAAAATCCAATGTGTCCGAGACTACAACCAGCGACCTTAAACTCTCGGGAAAGTCTTCAATCCCCGCAGGTACAGTTGGAACTAAAAACCGAAAATAGTCCCCATTTGATGCTTTTCCTTCATATCCGACCGGATAATCTTCGCCAGGAGAAGAGCTTTCCAATGCATGATAAACGTAAAATCCTTTGATTGACGGAATTGAATACTCTGAGAGTGTTTGATCAAAACCTGCTCTTTCTGAAACTATCAACTCCACATCTTTGCGCGAATGAGTATTACGGTATCTGCGAAATGAATACACATCTAACAAAGTTCGACCTGCCTTATTCTCTGGATAATCAGTAAAATCTAACGACTCCTCCCATAAAAACTCATTGATACCATCGAGTTTCGCTTCCAAGCCTGGAACATCCAGCAACACAGGAGGGAGGCGACCAAAACAGTTGTTTACCATCACTGCTATAAGTCCATTTTTATCCATGGCGAACCAAGTGATTATTTCTCCGAAACCAGGCTGCCAATCTTTATTCAGTGACATCACTTTCTCTCCGGCCAGCTAACTATGCTGTCAGCACAAGTATCAATTTTAGCGACGTTCCAAGTGAAACAATCACGGCGCCATTGTAGCCCCCCGAGCTAGTGCTCGACCGCCAAGCGGGTCGCTACAGCCTCCGGTGCGAACACGCGACCACCGGTTGCCATCAGCTCCAGCTTGCGAATCGGCTGACGATTTTTTACATCAACCATCACCGAGCCCGGCGCATACATGCATTCCCCGCCTCATTGCGACAACGCAACGATCACCGTCTACAACGCTTTGCCACGTTCAGTCAGCACGTATTCCTTTGCGCACCGCCATCCGCTGCGGGCACTGTTTGCAGGATGCCCTGCTCGACCAGGCCCTTGAGCCGGGCGCTGAGCAGGTTCTTGGCGGTGGCCAGGTTCTTCTGAAAATCACTGAATCGCCGAATCCCGTCCAGCGCATCACAAAAGGTACTCCACTGACGGATCAAAGGTTGCATCAACCAACTCTGCTATGGATTAGAACCGATATAACCCAGCACTTGCATACAAGTAGCAGCAACACATTGCGCCGATAGTGAAGGCTGCCATTTCGGCTTTCCGAATCATCGCTGACGCAAGGAGTTTGCATGAGCACCTTCACCACGCAAGACGGCACCGAGATCTATTTCAAGGACTGGGGCAGCGGCAAACCCGTGCTGTTCAGCCATGGCTGGCCGCTGGATGCCGACATGTGGGAATACCAGATGGAATACCTGAGTAGCCGTGGCTACCGCACCATCGCGTTCGATCGCCGGGGTTTCGGCCGCTCCGATCAGCCGTGGACAGGTTACGACTACGATACTTTCGCCGATGACATCGCGCAATTGATCAACCATCTGGATCTGCGTGACGTCACCCTGGTGGGCTTCTCCATGGGCGGTGGCGATGTCAGCCGCTATATCGCCCGTCATGGCAGCGAGCGCGTTGCCGGGCTGGTGTTGCTGGGCGCGGTGACGCCGTTATTTGGCAAGAAAGCTGACTTCCCGGAAGGCGTCGACACGTCGGTATTCGACGGCATCAAGGCTGGCCTGTTGAAGGATCGTGCGCAGTTCATCGCCGATTTTGCCGCGCCGTTCTATGGCACCAATCAGGGCCAGAAAGTCTCTGACGGCGTACTCACGCAGACCCTGAATGTGGCTCTGCTGGCGTCGCTCAAGGGCACCGTGGATTGCGTTACTGCGTTCTCGGAAACCGACTTCCGTCCGGACATGGCCAAGATCGATGTGCCGACGCTGGTGATTCATGGCGACGGCGATCAGATTGTGCCGTTTGAAACCACGGGTAAGCAGGCTGCTGCGCAGATCAAGGGTGCTGAGTTGAAGGTGTATGCCGGTGCACCGCATGGTTTTGCGGTGACCCATGCGCAAGCATTGAATGAAGACCTGCTGGCGTTCCTCAACCGATAACCCCTCTAAGATTCCCACTACCACTGTGGTGAGGGGATTCATCCCCGTTGGACTGCGCAGCAGTCCCTTTTTTTGAAATCAAAAGAAGGGCCGCTTCGCGACCCAACGGGGATAAATCCCCTCACCACAAGGATTGCACTCTGGTTGAAGATTTTTGTGTGTAGTTGCAGGTTCGTCCACTGCTAGAACCCCCGTATTCAAAGGCCTTCCCCCCCCTGCATCAGAATTTTATCTTCACATCCCAGCTTAATAATATTTTACCGATATCCCCCCTCTCCCTAGTCTGACCTCAAGCCAAACGGACAAGCCAACAGCGCCCGAATCCAACTGCCTTGCTAGGAAGGATGTAGAGATGACCACTGAAATAATAAAAACAGACACGCTGATCGTGGGTGCCGGCCAGGCAGGCGTCGCCATGAGTGAGCACCTGAGCAAACTCGGTGTGCCGCACCTGGTGCTGGAGCGCAACCGCATTGCCGAGCGCTGGCGCACCGGGCGTTGGGATTCGCTGGTCGCCAACGGCCCGGCGTGGCACGACCGCTTTCCGGGTCTGGAATTTGATGATGTCGATCCCGACGGTTTCGCCCCGAAAGAACGCGTGGCTGATTACTTCGAAGCCTATGCGAAGAAATTCAATGCGCCGATCCGCACCGGCGTTGAAGTCAAAAGCGTGGTGCGCAATGTCGGTCGTCCGGGTTTCACCGTCGAAACCTCCGAAGGCGTGATCGAAGCCAGCCGTGTGGTCGCGGCTACCGGTCCGTTTCAGAAACCGGTGATCCCGGCGATTGCCCCGCAAGACGAACGTCTGCTGCAGATCCACTCCGCTGACTATCGCAACCCGCAGCAACTGCCGGAAGGCGCAGTGCTGGTGGTCGGTGCCGGTTCTTCCGGCGTGCAAATTGCCGATGAACTGCAACGCTCAGGCAAGCAAGTTTTCCTCTCCGTCGGCGCCCACGACCGCCCGCCTCGCGCTTACCGCAACCGTGATTTCTGCTGGTGGCTGGGCGTGTTGGGCGAGTGGGATCAAGCGGCGATGAAACCTGGCCGCGAGCACGTGACCATCGCGGTCAGTGGCGCCCATGGCGGGCGCACCATCGATTTTCGCGGGCTGGCCCATCGCGGCATGACCCTGGTCGGTGTGACCGAGTCGTTCAATAACGGCGTGGTCACTTTCAAGCAGGATCTGGTCGGCAACCTCAATCGCGGTGACGAAAACTATCTGGCACTGCTGGATGCTGCCGACGCTTACATCGAGCGTAACGGCCTCGACCTGCCGGAAGAACCGGAAGCACGCGAAACGTATCCAGAGCCTGACTGCGTGAAAAATCCGCTGGCCGATCTGGATCTGGCCAAGGCTGGCATCACCTCGATCATCTGGGCCACAGGCTTCGCCGTGGATTATTCCTGGCTGCAAGTCGCGGCGTTCGATGACAAAGGCAAGCCTGTGCATCAGCGCGGTGTGTCGAGCGAGCCGGGTGTGTATTTCCTTGGTTTACCGTGGCAGTCGCGTCGCGGTTCGTCGTTCATCTGGGGCGTCTGGCACGACGCCAAACACGTCGCCGATCACATCGCGACCCAGCGCAAATATCTGGACTATCGCGACGCCGAGCAGCGTGAAGCCGAACTGCACTCGCCTGCGCATAACAAAATCGCCGACACCGTCGACGCCTGATTTGCTTCTTTCGATCCGGCGCCGATTGCGCCGGGCAACCCTGATTCTGGAGCTGTAAATGAGCACGCCAACCCACACTCGCATCCGTATGTTCAACACCAAAGACACCTACCCGAACCAGACGCTGGACAACGACCTGTGCCAGGCCGTTCGCGCCGGTAACACGGTCTATGTTCGTGGTCAGGTCGGCACTGATTTCGACGGCAATCTGATCGGTCTGGGCGACCCGCGTGCGCAGGCTGAACAAGCGATGTGCAACGTCAAGCAACTGCTGGAAGAAGCCGGCAGCGACATGAGCCACATCGTCAAAACCACCACCTACCTGATCGACCCGCGTTATCGCGAAGCGGTGTATGGCGAGGTGGGCAAGTGGCTCAAAGGCGTGTTCCCGATTTCGACCGGGTTGGTGGTGTCGGCACTGGGGCAGCCGCAGTGGTTGATGGAGATTGATGTGATTGCGGTGATTCCTGAGTAAGGCATAACACCGAGTTATGGCCTTCGCGGGCAAGCCTTGCTCCTACAGAAGCAGATCTTTGTAGGAGCAGAGCTTGCTCGCGAAGAGGCCCTAAAGGACAACCATTTCCTCAAAAGGATTAAAACCATGACCTTTTCAATCGCAGCCCGCTGCGCCGAAACCGGCCAGTTCGGTGTCGCCATCAGTTCCTCCAGCATCGCCGTCGGCGCGCGCTGCCCATGGTTGCTGCCGGGCGTTGGCGCGGTGTCGAGCCAGAACATCACCCTGCCCTCGCTCGGCCCGGAAGTGCTCGCGCTGATGGAGCAAGGCCTGTCGCCGGACGAAGCACTGGACAAAGTCCTCACGCGCAACGGCTACAGCCAGTACCGCCAGATCACCGCGATCAACCACCTCGGCCAGACTGCACACTTCAGCGGTTCGCAGACCCTTGGCGTGCACAATGCAGTCTCCGGCGAACAATGCGTCGCTGCCGGCAACATGCTCGCCGGGCGCTCAGTCATCGAAGCGATGGTCAGCGCCTTCGAAGACGGCGAAGGCCAACTCGCCGACCGTCTGCTCAAAGCCCTGCACGCCGCGCAAGCCCTCGGTGGCGAAGCCGGCCCGGTGCATTCGGCTGCGGTTGTAGTGGTCGGTGAACAGACCTGGCCGATCGTCAATCTGCGCGTGGACTGGGCCGATGAAGACCCGATCGGTCAGTTGCAAAAACTTTGGGACGCCTATCAGCCGCAGCTTCAAGACTACATCGACCGCGCGCTCGATCCCGCCAAGGCCCCGGGTTACGGCGTCGCCGGTGATGATCGATGAACAGCGTCGAGTTGCTCAGAGCGCTGGTGGGTTTCGACACCACCAGCCGTGAATCCAACTTGCAACTGATCGAATTCGTCCGCGATTACCTCGAAGGCTTCGACGTGTCCTGCGCGCTGATCTACAACGATGAGCGCAGCAAAGCCAACCTGTTCGCCACGATCGGCCCGGTGGATCAACCGGGCATCGTGCTGTCCGGGCACACCGATGTGGTGCCGGTCGACGGCCAGCCGTGGACGCTTCCTCCATTCGAACTGACTGAGCGCGACGGCAAAGTGTTCGGCCGAGGCACGGCGGACATGAAGGGCTACATCGCCTGCGTGCTCGCCTTGGTGCCGGCGCTGGTGCAGGCGTCGTTGCGCATCCCGGTGCACATCGCGTTGTCGTATGACGAAGAAGTTGGCTGCCTCGGCGTGCGTTCTTTGCTCAAGGTTCTGCAGCAGCGCCCAGTCAAACCGCTGCTGTGCATCATCGGCGAGCCAACCGAATTGAAACCGGTGCTCGGCCACAAAGGCAAACTGGCGATGCGCTGCGATGTGCACGGCCATCCGTGCCATTCGGCCTACGCGCCACTCGGCGTCAACGCCATCGAATACGCCGCCGAATTGATCGGCGAACTGGGACGCCTCGGTCAGCAACTGAAAGCACCGGAGCATCACGACAAGCGTTTTGACCCGCCCTACAGCACCGTGCAAACCGGTGTCATCAGCGGTGGTAAAGCGCTAAATATCGTGCCTGCCGATTGCCGTTTCGATTTCGAGATCCGTGCCCTGCCCTCGCAGGATCCGGCCTTGGTTGCCGAGGCGCTAAAGAGCTATGCCGAGCGCGAAGTGCTGCCGCGCATGCGTGCGGTCAGTGCGCAAAGTGAAATTCGTTTCAGTGAGTTGTCGGCGTATCCGGGACTGGTCACCGATGCGCAGAGCCAGGCTGCCGAGTTGATTGCGGCGTTCTGCGGCTCAATGGAATTCGGCACGGTGGCATTCGGCACTGAAGGTGGTTTGTTTGATGCGGTGGGCATTCCAACCGTAGTCTGCGGCCCCGGCAGCATGGATCAGGGCCACAAACCGGATGAGTTTGTCAGCCTCGATCAGTTGCAGGCCTGCGATGACATGCTCCAGCGCGTGCTGACGTTTATCCGCGATTGAAACCCGGCTCGACTGCACTCACGCGTACAGTCGGGCCAATTCCTCACGGCAATGGTCGACGAACAACTGCACCGGTTTGGTCAGTTGCACGCGCCGCAACCACGCTGCCGACAATCCCGAACCGGTCACCGTTTCCGCCAACGGCACACACACGACTTGCTGGCCGTCGTAGGTGTAGTCGCTGAACGGTTTCGTCACCAGAATCGAAAAGCCAAAACCATTGCCAACCATGCCGCGCACCATCTCGATCGACGGTGAGCTGAAGACGATATTCGGCGTCAGTCCGCGCTCTTCGAAAATGCTCACGAAGTAGGTGCGGCTCGGCACTACGTCGAGCAGGATCATCGGCTCCAGCACCAGATCGTGCAAAGAAACCTTGGCCTGTTGCGCGAAGCGATGGTTGGCCGGAAGCAAGGCGTACGGCTGTTGCGGTGGCATCAGTGGCGTGGTTTCGATGGTGCTGTCGAGGTCGTGCTCGAACATCATCGCCACGTCGATGCTGCCGGCGGTCAGGGCTTGCACCAGTTCCTGTTGTTCGCCGTCGCGAATGCGGATTTCCACGCCGGGCCAGCGCGCCTTGAAACCGGCGATCAGGCGCGGCAGGTACAGCGGCGCGACGGTTTCGAAACAGCCGATATCGATCTGTCCGGAGACCACGTCGTTGTCGGCCAGGGCGTTTTGTTCGAACTCGTGGGCAACGCGCAACAGTTCCAGCGCCTTGCGATAGAAGCGCGAACCGCTCGGTGTCAGCGAAACGCCCTGGGCGTGGTGGCGGATGAACAACTGCACGCCGAAGCTTTCTTCCAGATGTTTGATCGCGGTGGAGACCGATGGCTGCGCGATGTAGAGCTTGCGCGAGGCTTCGGCGACGCTGCCGCAATCGGCGGTGGTGACGAAGTATTTGAGCTGGCGCAGGTTGTAGGCGGCCATGGGAATCTCCAGAAAATCAAAGGATCGCAGCCTTCGGCAGCTCCTACACAGAGCACCTTTGGTAAGGGGAATATCTGTGGCAAAAGGATTTATCTGTGCCAGAGGATTTATATGTGGCGAGGGGATTTATCCCCGCTGGGCTGCGCAGCGGCCCCTGTTTTTAAAATCAAAAGAGGGGCCGCTTCGCGCCCCATCGGGGATAAATCCCCTCGCCACAGATAAATCCCCTCTCCACAGAAGATGCCCTCCCCACAGGACTGAGCAAAGCCGGATGAGGGTGAAGCCTGAACATACCGGAGCCATACCCCACCCAGAGCATATTTTTTTTAACGTCTGTAGCAACAAACTTACTAATTTATCTATCCCGACGCTTTACCCATGATCGCTTCAACAAGAATTGCGCCGCCCGTGCCGGCGCTTGCCGAAGTACGTCCACGTACTCATCCTTGCCTTGGAGTTCGTCATGGCTACCCCCGCAGCATCCTCCGCTCCGCTGATTGAAAAACACACGATAGGATACGTGCCCCCCGAAGATCGCCACGGAAAGGTCAGGGATCTGTTCACGCTCTGGTTCGGCGGCAACATCGCGCCGTTGCCCATCGTCACCGGTGCGCTGGGCGTGCAGTTGTTTCACTTGAATCTGGTCTGGGGCATCGTCGCGATCCTCGTCGGCCATCTGGTCGGCGGCGTGCTGATGGCGTTGCACTCGGCGCAAGGCCCGCAGATGGGCATTCCGCAGATGATCCAGAGCCGCGCGCAGTTCGGCTCTCTCGGTGCGCTGCTTGTGGTGTTGATTGCCGGCGTCATGTACATCGGTTTCTTCGCCTCCAACATCGTCCTGGCCGGCAAGTCGTTGCACGGCGTGGTTGATAGCGTTCCGGTGCCGGTCGGCATTGTCATCGGCGCCGTGGGTTCGGGGATCATCGGCATCATCGGCTACCGCTTTATCCACGTGCTCAACCGCATCGGCACCTGGGTGTTGGGGATCGGCATCGTCGTCGGATTCGGCTACATCTTTACCCATATTCAGACCGATGATTTCCTCACCCGTGGCAGCTTCAACCTCTCCGGATGGCTGGCCACCGTGTCGTTGGCGGCGTTGTGGCAGATCGCATTTGCGCCGTACGTGTCCGACTATTCGCGTTACTTGCCGGCCGACGTCAAAGTCTCGTCGACCTTCTGGACGACCTATCTGGGTTCGGCGCTCGGTTCGAGCCTGGCGTTCATTTTCGGCGCCGTTGCCGTGCTTGCGACACCGGTTGGCATGGACACCATGGACGCCGTGAAAATGGCCACCGGTTCCATCGGCCCGCTGATGTTGGTGCTGTTTCTGCTCAGCGTAATCAGCCACAACGCCCTCAACCTCTACGGCGCCGTGCTGTCGCTGATCACTCTGGTGCAGACCTTCGCCTACCGCTGGATCCCGACCGCCAAGAGCCGCGCGGTGATCTCGATCATCGTGTTGCTGGCCTGCTGCTTCGCCGCCGTCGGCGCCTCAAAGGACTTCATCGGTCACTTCGTCGATATGGTGCTGGTGCTTTTGGTGGTGCTGGTGCCGTGGACGGCGATCAACCTGATCGACTTCTACGCGATCCACAAAGGCAAATACGACATCCAGTCGATCTTCCAGGTCGATGGCGGCATCTACGGTCGCTACAACCCGCAGGCCTTGCTGGCTTACGCGATTGGCATCGCCGTGCAGATCCCGTTCATGAACACGCCGCTGTACGTCGGCCCGGTGTCGGCACACATCAACGGCGCGGATCTGTCGTGGCTGGTCGGCTTGCTGGTGACGTCGCCGCTGTACTTCTGGCTGGCGAATCGGGATACGTCCTATCGTCGACGGATGATGGGCGGGAAGTTGGCGAGCAGCTTGTAATCATCATCTGCTGAACGCACAAAGGGCCGGAACGCTGTGCAGCGATCCGGCCCTTTTTCGTTACCTTCAGATAAAGCGCTGGCGATGCTCCTCGATGAATTGCGCCGGTGTCTGCAATGGCTGACCGATGATCGCGGCGCCCGTGTCATCGAGCCCTTCCAGGCGTTTCTCACGCTGGTCGATTTTCACTGCGTTGAAGTGCACGGCAAACGCTGGATCGGCATCAACGCCGAGCATCCGCACAAAGTCTTCGACTTCCACCTGCTCGAAACGCACCTCCTTGCCCAGCGTGCTGCCCAACAGAGCGGCGAGTTCACGGTGGCTGTATTCGATCGGGCCGTGCAGCGCATACGCCTGACCGCCGTGGCCTTCGGGTTTGAGCAGAACATTGGCCACCACCAACGCGATATCACTGGCCGCCATGGGCGCAAAACGGCTGTCGGCGTCGAACGGTGTCAGGTAGCGCCCCTCGCGAATAAAGTCGGCGATGTAGAGCATCCATTGGGCGAAAAACGTCACGCGCAGGTGGGTGGATGGAATGCCCGACCAAGTGAAAATCTGTTCCGACATCCAATGGTTCAACGTCGCCTGACTGCGTGCATCCGGTCGCGATTGTTTGTGCGACATGTTGACGATGTGCTTGACCCCCTGCTCTTTCGCCGCTTGGGCAAACAGCGCCGCTGCTTCGACCAGGCCATCGCTCAACGGGTAGCAAAAGTAGGCACCGTCCACGCCTTCCATCGCCGGGCGCAATGACTTGAGGTCGCGCAGGTTACCGAGGTGAATCTCGGCGCCCATGTCCTTGAGCTTTTGCGAGCGGTCATCTTCACGTCGCACCAGCGCTTTGACGCGGTGACCGCGCTCGAGCAGGGCTTTGACGGTTGGCGCGCCAGTGTCGCCGGTAGAACCTGTTACCAAAAACGTACTCATCGTATTTCTCCAGTTCACATTATGAAAATAGGGGGTTGTCAAGGACGCAAGCGGCTGGCCGGCACCACGGTCTCGACGAGCCCAGTGGCGACGTCGTAGACCATGCCGCTGACACTGAAACCAGCAGGCAGCTGTGGGTTGGCTTTCAGCGCTGCGACATCAATGGCCACGGCCTGACGCGGGTCGGCTATCGCCAGTGCCGGCAGTTGTTCCGGGGCCACGCCCATGTACTGCGCAAGCAATGAAGGTGCGTGGTGCAAGCAACCGCGAATGCCGCAATCGGTGTGCTGCAGGATGATCAAGTGCCAGCCCTCACCGATGGCCGCACCGCCGGCCTGAGAAACCCGGCCCAGAATCGCCAGCGTTTCGAACAGTGCCGGGGTGACCCGACCACCGACGTTGCGGATAACTGCAGCCTCGCCGGGTTGCAGGCCGAGCACATCCACCGGGTCAACACGTGGATCGACACAACCGACGATCAGCGCTCGCTGGAAAGGAATGATCTTCAGCTCAGCCGAGAAGCCGTTGGCGGCAAACGCGGCATTGCGTTCGAGCAGGGTTTGCAGAAAGTCCATGGCACACCTCGATCAAGAATGGGCAATCAGCCGCGCTGTGGCAGACGCGTCGACATCAGCGCCTGAAGCTTTTGTGGGTCAGCGGTAAAGGCTTGATGGATGTTGCGCGACTGGGCGCCGGCGATGACTTCATCGTTGATACCGGCTTCAATTGCATTCAGCGCATCTGTCACCACTTCGAGCGGGCTTAGGCGCGGTTCCGGGAGCTTCGCGCCCATCGCCGTTTCGGTTTGTACCGCCAGCACGCCGACCACTTGAGTGCCCTGCCCACCAAGTTCTGCACGCAAACTGCGGGTCAACGACAGGCCGGCGGCTTTCGACGCGGAGTACGTTGCTGCCATCGGCAGGCTGACCAGCGAGAGCATCGACAACATGTTCAACACCGCGCCACCCGAGGCCGCCAGCACCGGTGCAAACGCCCGGGTCAGGGCCAATGGGCCGAAGTAATTCACTTCCATTTCCAGGCGGGCGTCCTGCATGTCCGGCGCGCTGATGGCGCCGTCGAACGCGGCATACCCGGCGTTGTTGATCAGCAACGTGACATCGGCGGCGACGCTGGCAGCGGCAGCCACTTGATCGGGATCCGTCACGTCCAGTGGCAGTGGCACCAGTCGGCGATCGCCACTTTTGAGCAGGTCGGCCAGCGAAGCGGTGTCGCGGACAGCAACGTAGACCTTGGCCGCGCCACGCTTGAGCAGTTCTTCAGCAAATGTGCGACCGATGCCGCGGTTGGCACCGGTAACCAGGGCAATGGAATGGGCGATTTGCATGATGGGTTCCTCGAAAGTCGATAAGGGCAAGTTGCGGAGTTGGCGGCCGTGCCGCGTTTCCGATGTGGCCAATATCAACGCTTCGACTCATGCTCGGTAGCCCGTGAATTGGGCTAAGATTTATCTCGATCCAGCATTAATCCTCCGCGCGCACGGGAACCGGCATGCCACTCAAAGACCTTCACAGCCTGCGGCTCTACACTCGCGTCGCACGCCTGGGCAGCTTCTCCGCCGCCGCACGCGAAGCCGGCCTGACGCAATCCCAGGTGTCGCGAATGATCGCCGAGCTGGAAGCCAGCCTCGGCGCCCGGCTGTTGTCGCGCACCACCCGTGCGGTGGTGCCGACCGAAGCGGGCCTGGAGTTTCTGGCGCGGATGGAACCGATCCTCGCGGCTGTCGACGACGCCGAAAACAGCGTGCGCGAAACCGGTGAATTGCGCGGATTGCTGCGCATCGGCATGCCTTCGACGATGGCCATTCGCGTGGTCATTCCGCGCTTGTCAGCCTTCACCGAACGTCACCCGCAACTGCACCTCGAACTGATGCTCGAAGATCAATGGCAAGACATGGTCAAGGAAGCGGTCGATGTCGGTATTCGCGTCGGCAAGTTGCCGGATCTGGCCGGCACCGCGAAGCTGATTGGCAGCATGCAGCGGATCGTCGTGGCGTCTGCCGCTTATCTCGCGCGGCACGGCACGCCCGCGCGCCCCGAGGATCTTGAACAACATCGGATCATCGGTGGGCCTGCGGCGGCACATGCGTCATCGTGGCAATTCGAACGTGATGGCGAGAGCACATCCGTCAGTCTGACCGCGCAGATTTCGGTCAACGATACTGCCGGAGCATTGGCGGCGGCCGTTGGTGGACTGGGTGTCACTTCGACCACGTCATGGGCTTGCGCGCAGGAGCTGCAGGACGGCACGCTGGTGCAGGTTCTGCCGGCGTGGAAAATGGCCGACCTGCCGGTTCACGCCTACTTTCCCATGGGCCGCGCGACACGTCTGGCGGCACGCGCGTTCGCCGATTTTCTCGCGAGTGCACTTGAACAACCACCCACCCTTTCAGAGCAATGACATGCTGCAAATACTCGGTAAGGCCTCATCGATCAACGTGCGCAAAGTGCTGTGGACGTGTGCTGAATTGCACATCCCGTTCGAGCGAGAAGACTGGGGCTCGGGGTTTCAGCCGACGAATACGCCGGCGTTTCTCGCGCTGAATCCGTGCGCCATGGTGCCGGTAATTCAGGACGGCGATTTCACGTTATGGGAATCGAATACGATCATTCGTTATCTGGCCTCGCGCTATAGCGGCGCGCAGCTTTATCCGACTGAGCCAATGGCTCGGGCGCGGGTCGATCAGTGGATTGACTGGCAGGCTGCGGAGTTGAATCGCTCGTGGTCGTATCCGCTGATGTCGCTGGTGCGCAAGTCGCCGGACTATCAGGACAGCGCTGCACTGGCAGCGGGTTGCCGGGATTGGTCGAAGAACATGGAGATTCTGGATCGACAGCTGGAATTGACCGGCGCTTACGTCAGCGGCAACGAGTTTTCACTGGCGGACATCCCGATCGGACTCTCGGTTAACCGCTGGTTCGAAACACCGCTCAAGCATCCGCACTTGCCCGCCGTCAGCGCCTATTACGACCGCCTGAATCAACGCGATGGCTATCGTTTGTATGGCAGAAACGGTACGCCATAACGCAAAAACCGCTGATCCCGGAATCAGCGGTTTTTTATTTGCCGTAAGAAACTATCAGGCCGGAACACCCAGAATAATGTGCGAAGCCTTGATCACTGCCGTCGCGCTGACGCCTTTGGCCAGGCCCAGCTCGGCAACGGCATCACGGGTTACGATCGAGTAGACCTTCGAACCGCCAGCCAGCTCGATCACCACTTCAGCGTTGACCGCACCATCCGTCACGCTGAGCACTTTGCCTTCCAGGCAGTTGCGCGCCGACAAACGAATGTCGCTGGATTCAGTCATCAGCATCACCCACGGCGCCTTGATCAGCGCAACGGCTTCCTTGCCGACAGCAATGCCGAGGTTCTTGATGCTTTCCATGGTCACGACGGCCACCAGTTGCTCACCGCCCGCCAGGGTCAGAACCACTTCGGCGTTGACGGCGCCGGCCTGAACATTGCTGACTTTGCCTTTGAATACGTTGCGTGCGCTGACTTTCATGATGGACGTCCTGTTTTTTGACTTTGGAGTTAGGAAACGGCGTGCATCATCGAAGTTGCCGCTGTATAAAAACAACTACAGCGCTGCGCTCTGTTGTCACGCCCCCCTACATACAAGCACGCCCTGCGAAACCGGCACGGATCAGATCAGCAGATCTTCATAAAACGCGCCGAACGGCCGTGTCGGATGAGCGATCTGGATTTCCAGAATCCACACACCGGCATTCGGCGCTTGATCGAAGTCGCCAAGGTCGCCGCCACGGTGGATCGCATGAGGGAAATCGCTGACCCGATGGCCTTTGATATTGAGGTTCAGCACCCAGCCCATCGCCTCGGCCTGATCGCTGGCAAAGCGGTACAGCTCAACGCCGGAAACGCCCTGACGCCAGAACCCCTCGACCCGATCGAACAATTCTTTGGCCGCCGCCGCACAGGCGATCATTTCCGGGTCGGAGCCGGTGGTGTAAGTCGCGCCCGCATCGCCTTCGTGCCCCTGCCAGACCACGCCCATGTCGATGAAGAAAATATCGTCCTTAGCCAACAGCGGATCGCCGTCGGAGCGTTGCTTGAAGGTCTTGAGTGTATTGGCGCCGAAGCGAATCAGCAGCGGATGCCAGATCCGGTCCATGTCCAGTTCAACGAGGATTTGCTTGCCCAGCGCCTGCGCTTCGGATTCAAGCATGCCGGGGTTGATCGCCTCGGCAATTGCATCGACGGCTTTCCAGGTGAGTTGTTGGGCGTGGCGCATCGTTTCCAGCAAAAAGCGTTCGCCGACCGCTTCTTTACCGCTTAAGGCTGTGGTCATTTCCTTTGTCCTCATGGCTGCGCTGTATAGTTTTTTATATTGCGAAACGCCGATAAAGATACAGCCATGACACAAGGTGTCAATTACTCTTCGGCACGCACCACCCCACGCTCCTCAAGCAACCGCACAAACATGCTCAAACTGCGCGACACCGTGCCGCGCCGCCACACCAACCAAGTCGTCAGATAGCGGAAATCCTTCGCCAGCGGCCAGACGCTGACCGTCGCACTACCGGGCATGCTTTGCAGCATTTTGCGCGGCATCAGCGCCAGACCGGCGCCCGCACTGACGCAGGCAAGCATGCCGTGGTAGGACTCCATTTCGAAGATCTTGCCCGGCACCGCGGCATCGGTGCTGAACCATTTTTCAAAGTGATGACGATAAGAGCAGTTGGAGCGGAAGGCATAGATATTCTCGCCATTCACATCCGCCGCCCGCTGGACAGGCGCGTGGTTGAGCGGCGCGATGATGACCATTTCTTCTTCGAAGGCCGGCACGCCTTCCAGCGTCGGGTGCAGCACCGGGCCGTCGACAAACGCCGCGGCGAGGCGCCCGGAAAGCACGCCGTCGATCATTGTTCCCGAGGGCCCGGTGGACAGGTCGAGATCGACTTTCGGGTGTAATTGGTTATACGCCGCGAGCAGCTCGGGAATGCGCACTGCCGCGGTGCTTTCCAGCGATCCCAGTGGAAATGCGCCTTGCGGCTCCTCGCCCGCCACGGTCGCGCGCGCCTCTTGCACCAGATCGAGAATCCGTCGCGCGTATTCGAGAAAACTCCATCCGGCCGGCGACAGGCGCAAACGGCTTTTCTCGCGAATAAACAGATCGACACCCAGATCCTGCTCAAGCTGCTTGATGCGCGTGGTCAGGTTCGACGGCACGCGATGGATCTGCGTGGCGGCGGCGCTGATGCTGCCGTGCTCGGCAACGGCTTTGAAGATTTCCAGCTGCACCAGATCCAAAGTCATTCTCCAATCGTGAAAGAAACGATCTTTATTATTCAGTTTCCAGAAAACAAACACCAGCCTACTCTAGGCTCATCCGACGAACATGCAGGACACAGCCATGAGCCAGATTTCCAGCCAGACCCACGCCATCTCGATCAACCCAGCCAGCGGCGAACAAATTGGCCACTACGCCTTTGAATCGGCTGCCGCCCTCGACGCAGCACTGACCCGCGCCGCTTATGGCTTCGGCAAGTGGAAGCGCAAGCCGCTGCAGGATCGCTCGCGTTTGCTGACCGCCCTCGCCGGTGCGCTGCGTGACACCGCTGAAGCCATGGCGACCATGATCACCCAGGAAATGGGCAAACCGATCGCTCAGGCCCGTGGCGAAATCGAGAAATGCGCCAAGCTCTGCGAGTGGTACGCCGAGAACGGCCCGGCCATGCTCGACGCTGAACCGACCCAGGTTGAAGGTGGCAAGGCGCGCATCGAATACCGTCCGCTCGGCCCGATTCTCGCGGTGATGCCGTGGAACTTCCCGATCTGGCAAGTGCTGCGCGGCGCCGTGCCAGCGCTGATCGCGGGCAACACTTACGTGCTCAAGCATGCGCCGAACGTGATGGGCAGCGCTTACCTGCTGCGTGATGCGTTCACTCGCGCAGGCTTCGCTGACGGCGTGTTTGAAGTGATCAACGTCACTCCAGAAGGCGTTTCGACCGCCATTGCCGACCCACGCATTGCGGCGGTGACCCTGACCGGTAGCGTCCGTGCCGGCATGGCCATCGGCGCTCAGGCCGGTGCTGCGCTGAAGAAATGCGTGCTGGAATTGGGTGGTTCCGATCCGTTTATCGTGCTGAACGATGCTGATATCGACGAGGCCGTGCAAGCCGCCGTTATTGGCCGCTACCAGAATTCCGGCCAGGTCTGCGCCGCCGCCAAACGTCTGATCATCGAAGAAGGCGTGGTGGAAGAATTCACCCGCAAATTCGTCGAAGCCACCCGCAAACTGAAAGTGGGTGATCCATTGGCTGCCGACACTTACATCGGCCCGATGGCGCGCTTCGACCTGCGTGATGAACTTGATCAGCAAGTGCGCGACACCCTGGAAGAAGGCGCGACGCTGTTGCTCGGCGGCGGCAAATCTGAAGGTGCCGGCAACTACTACGAGCCTACCGTGCTGGCTGATGTCACCGACCGCATGACCTCGTTCAAACAGGAACTGTTCGGCCCGGTCGCGTCGATCATCACCGCCCGCGATTGCGCGCATGCCGTGGCATTGGCCAACGACAGCGAATTCGGCCTGACCGCGACGATCTACACCGCCAACGTGCAACTGGCCCAGCAACTGACCAGCGAACTGGAAACCGGCGGCGTGTTCATCAATGGCTACTCCGCCAGCGACCCGCGCGTGACCTTCGGCGGCGTGAAGAAAAGCGGTTTCGGCCGCGAGCTGTCGCACTTCGGCGTCCGCGAATTCTGCAACGCGCAAACCGTGTGGCTGGATCGTAAATAAACCCCTGGCCCCGCCACCTCCCCCTGTAGGAGCTGCCGAAGGCTGCGATCTTTTGACCTTGCTCTAAAAAAGCCAGATCAAAAGATCGCAGCCTTCGGCAGCTCCTACACATGCGTCTATAATGCCCGAGTCTTCCTGCCCCTGCGGCCTGCTGTCGAGCGTTGTCCATGGTCAACCCCGAAACCCTGATCATCTGCGAACATTGCGACTGTGTGTATGAAAAAGTCGCGCTCGCCAAACACCAGAAAACCCTCTGCGTGCGTTGCGGCGGTGTGCTGCAGCGCTTCAATGGTCTGAGCGTTGAGCAGCGTCTGGCGCTGACGTTCACCGCCGCAATGCTGTGGTTGTTCGCCAATTTCTACCCGGTCATGAGCATCAGCCTGCAAGGCCTGAAAAACAGCGCGACGCTGTGGGATTCGGTGCTCGCGCTGAGCCAAGGCCCCATCACTTTCATCGCGATGGTCGCGGCGATTGCCATCATCATCGCCCCGGCGTTTCAACTGGTGCTGCTGGTCTGGGTGCTGAGTTACGCGATGCGCTCGCAACGTGCGCCGGGCTTCAAAGTCTGCATGCGCTGGCTGGAAACGTTGCGCCCGTGGAGCATGCTCGAAGTCTGCCTGCTGGGCGCAATGGTCGCGGTGTTCAAACTCGCCGGATTGCTTGACGTGTTGCCCGGCATCGGCCTGTTCGCACTCGCCGCGCTGAGCCTGATGATGATCCGTATTGCCGGCCGCGACATTCGCGATCTCTGGGACATTCTATGAAGCGACCACCGACCGCCACCGAACTCAATCTGTGCCTGTGCCACAGCTGTGGGCTGGCCTGCGACATGACCGACGAGCCGCACGAGTGCCCGCGTTGCGACGCCCCGTTGCATCGGCGCAAAACCAATTCAATGGCGCGCACCTGGGCTTACATGCTCGCCGCATTGGCGTTCTATGTCCCGGCCAATTTGCTGCCGGTGATGAACACCACCATGCTCGGCAACGGCGCCGACAGCACGATCATGAGCGGCGTGCTGGAGTTCTGGGAGGCCGGTGCCTGGGACATCGCGCTGATCATTTTCATCGCCAGTATTGCCGTGCCGGGGATCAAGTTCGTCGCACTGACCTTGCTTTTGGTGACCGTGCAACGCGACAGCGACTGGGCCCGCAAGGAGCGCTCGAAGCTGTACCGTTTCGTCGAGCTGATCGGCTATTGGTCGATGCTCGACGTATTGGTCGTCGCACTGGTTGCGGCGTTGGTGAAGTTTCAGGCGCTCGGTGACATCGAACCACGACCGGGCATTCTGTTTTTCGGCCTGGTCGTGGTCTTCACCATGCTCGCGGCGATGAGTTTCGACCCGCGCATGATCTGGCGTAACGCCCCGGACGACGCAGACCTCAACCGCGCAGAACCTGCAGTAACACCTGCAAGGGATGGCGCAGTGCCCGATCCGACTGGCGCTTGACCTGACTGCGACACGAGTAACCGGTGGCCAGCGCCTCGCCGCGCTCCACCGGTGCATCGACTTGACGCGCCCATGACTGCTCGTAGATCACCGCCGACGTTTCGCGATTACGCGCCTCGTGACCGTAGGTGCCGGACATGCCGCAGCAGCCAGTCGCCTGCGTCGCCAGTTGTAATCCCGCCCGCTCAAACACTTGCTCCCACTGACGGGTGGCGGCCGGGGCGTTGGTTTTCTCGGTGCAATGCGCGAGTAAACGGAACGCTTCGGTACGCTTCTTTTGCTCGGGCATGACCTTGAGCAACCACTCCTGCATCAACGCCACTTCTGGACAGTCCTGCATGCCCGGCACTTTCAGGTATTCCTGGCGATAAACCAGAGTCATCGCCGGATCAAGTCCCACCAGCGGCACGCCGATTTGCGCCAACTCACCGAGCTGGCGGGCATTGCGCAATGCCGCGCGGTTAAACGCCGACAAGAAACCCTGCACGTGCAGCGGCTTGCCGTTGGCACTGAACGGCGCCAGATAAACCTGATAACCGAGACGCGAGATCAACTCGACCAGATCCGCTAACAACGGCGCTTCGAAGTAGCGCGTAAATGCGTCCTGCACCAACACCACACTGCGTTCACGTTGTGCCTGAGTCAGCGCTGACAGGTTGTCCACCGTCGCCGGCAACACCTGCCAACGGCGCATCGCTGCATGGAAGTCAAAACGACTGAGCAGCGGCACATCGACCATGCCTCCGACGCGTTCCAGCAAGCCGCGCACCCACGCAGCGCCAATCAAACCGTTGTACAACGCCGGAATCCGCGCCATATACGGAATGCTGTACTCCAGCGAAGCAATCAGGTAATCGCGCGCCGGGCGCAGATAACGACTGTGATACAGCTCGAGAAACCGCGAGCGAAACTCCGGCACATTAACCTTCACCGGGCACTGTCCCGCGCAGGATTTGCACGCCAGACAACCGGCCATGGCATCGTAGACCTCGTGGGAGAAATCCTCGGATTGCGCACGGGTGTTGCACCAGCGCTGCCACAGCGTGCTGAAAAACGCCGGTTTGCGAATCGCATCAGAGAGCACATCGACACCGGCCTCGCCCTGCAAACGCAGCCACTCGCGAACCAGTGAAGCGCGGCCCTTGGGCGACTGCGAACGCTCGCGAGTGGCTTTCCACGAAGGACACATCGCGTCATCGGGATCGAAGTTGTAGCAAGCGCCGTTGCCGTTGCAATGCATGGCCGCGCCGTAGCTTTGCCAGACTTTCTCGTCGATCTGCCGATCTAGTTCACCGCGCAGGGTGACTTCGTCGATTTTCAGCAACGCCGCGCCGCTATTCGCCGGGGTGGCAATTTTGCCGGGGTTGAACTGGTTGAGCGGATCGAACGCCGCTTTCAGGGCTTGCAGCGCCGGGTACAACTCGCCGAAAAACGCCGGGGCGTATTCCGAGCGCAGACCTTTGCCGTGTTCGCCCCACAGCAGACCGCCGTAACGCTGGGTCAACGCCGCAACGCCATCGGACACCGGGCGCACCAGCGCCGCCTGCTGCGGATCCTTCATGTCGAGAATTGGCCGCACGTGCAGTACGCCGGCGTCGACGTGGCCGAACATGCCGTACTGCAAACCGTGGCTGTCGAGCAGGTCGCGCAACTCGGCGATGTACTCGGCCAGGTGTTGCGGCGGCACAGCGGTGTCCTCGACAAACGGTTGAGGCCGCGCTTCCCCGGCAACGTTGCCGAGCAGGCCGACCGCGCGTTTGCGCATGCCGTAAACCTTGTTGACTGCGGCCTGACCGACCGCCAGCGTGTGGCCCAAGCGCACCACAGTCTGGTCGCTGGTCAAGTGTTCGATAAAGCTTTCAACCCGCTGCTGCAGGTCTTCGGGATCGTCGCCGCAGAACTCGACGAGGTTGATCCCAAGCGTCGGCCGCTCAGCGCTTTCAGGAAAGTATTCAGCGACGCCGTGCCAGACGATGTCCTGCATCGCCAGCAGCAGAACTTTAGAGTCGACCGTTTCGATCGACAACGGCTTGAGCGCCATCAGTGCACGGGCATCGCGCAGCGCGTCCATAAACCCGGCGTAGCGGATGTTGACCAGCATCGTGTGCTTGGGAATCGGCAGCACATTGAGCCGCGCCTCAACGACAAAACCCAGCGAACCTTCGGCGCCGCAGAGCACGCTGTTGAGGTTGAAACGGTTGTCCGCCTCACGCAGATGCGCGAGGTCGTAACCGGTCAGGCAGCGGTTGAGATCGGGAAAGCGTTCCCGGATCAGATCGCCCTGCTCATCAATGATCTGCCGCGCACAGCGATAGACTTCACCGACGCGATCTTCGCGGGCACACAGCGCTGCAAGCTCGCTTTCTTCCATCCGCTGGCCGTGCAAACGTTCGCCGCCACGCAGGATCATGTCGAGTTCGAGCACATGATCGCGGGTCTTGCCGTAGGTGCAACTGCCTTGGCCGCTGGCGTCGGTGTTGATCATGCCGCCGACGGTGGCGCGGTTGGAGGTCGACAATTCCGGGGCGAAAAACAGCCCGGCAGACTTCAGCGCAGCATTGAGCTGATCCTTGACCACGCCGGCCTGCACACGCACCCAACGCTGCTCAACGTTGATTTCGAGAATACGGTTCATGTGCCGCGACAGGTCGACGACGATGCCGTCGGTCAGCGATTGGCCGTTGGTGCCGGTGCCGCCGCCACGCGGGGTGATCACCACTTGCTGATACGCCGGTTCTGCAATCAGTCGTGCGACTCGCGCCACGTCCTCGGCATCCATCGGAAATACCGCCGCTTGCGGCAGACGCTGATAGATCGAGTTATCGGTCGCCAACACCACGCGACTGGCGTAATCGGAGCTGATTTCCCCACGAAAGCCGCTGGCCTTCAGGGCTTTGAGGAACTGCTGATAATCAGTGGTCAGGGCTTTGGCGGGGGACAGCTGGGCAATCATCGGTCAGGTTATCTCGGTCAAAATCAGGCTATGTGGCGGTGAACAGTTGTACGCAACGAATGATTGCGTCAGGCTCCGCCATCTAATGGTGCCCATGTTCATTGCTGACCGACGCTGGGACAACCGTAAATTCGACCCGCTATTGATGACTTTTACGAATGAATCCGCGCACGCTCACCCCTTCCATGTCGTTATTGCTGGCCTTCGAGGCAGCAGCGCGCCATGAAAGCTACACCCGCGCCGCCCATGAGCTGTCGTTGACACAGAGTGCGGTCAGTCGTCAGGTGCAGATTCTCGAGAAGATGCTCGGCATGCGCCTGTTCAGCCGCGAGGGCCGCAAAGTGGTGCTGACCGATGTCGGGCGCATGTATCAGCGTGAACTCTCGGAGGCACTCGGACAGATTCGCAGCGCGACGTTGCAGGCGATGGCGTTCGGTTCGGGCATTCACAGTTTGCGTCTGGCGACGTTGCCGACGTTTGGCTCGAAATGGCTGTTGCCGCGCCTCAAGGATTTCTACACAGCGCACCCAGGCATGACCGTGCATTTGCATTCGCGCATCGAAGCGATCGACTTTGATACCAGCGAAATCGACGCCGCGATTTGTGTGGGTGGCGGGGAGTGGCCGGGCTTGACCGCCCTGCCCCTGCATACCGAAGAACTGGTGGTGATTGCCAGCGCGCAGTTATCGAAGGCCGAACGCGATGACGCTGAAGTGCACATCGCCGGGCAACTGCTGCTCAATGTCAGCAGCAACGCGCAGGCATGGACGGAATGGTTCAGCCATCACAGCCTGCCGCACCGCAGCATGCGCATCGGGCCTAGTTTTGAAATGACCTCGCATTTGATTCAGGCGGTGCGAGCGAATATTGGCGTAGGGCTGGTGCCGCGGATTCTGGTGGAAGAGGAACTGTTGAAGGGTGAATTGCTGCAGTTGGGCGAGCCGATTACCAGTCGGCGCAGCTATTACCTGGTGTATCCGCCGCGTAATGAGACGTTGCCGTCGTTGAAGGCGTTTCGGGATTGGTTGGTGGAGACACTTTGAGATGATGTGTTGTCAGTGAGTCCGCCTTCGCGAGCAAGCTCAGCTCCTACAAGAGGTAAGCGGCGCTCACAATTTCATTGTAGGAGCCGAGCTTGCTCGCGAAGAGGTCAGTCCGGACAACCTACAATTCGCGGCAAGACCGCTATTGGCCAGTGGAATGTCACCCCTTCAGCGGCGGCGGGCCACTAGGCGCCTTGGGCAGCGCATTCGCCACCGGTTTGCCATCCTTTGTATAACGACGCGCCACCCACTCTGGCATTGGTTGCGGTGCTCTGGCTGTCATAGCGAACTCTCCAATTTCGGGCCGAACTCGACCCACTTGACCTTGCCGGAATCTATCAGCAAATACTCGGCGCCAAAAGGCACCTCTGTTCCATCGGCGTCCAGCCAACAGGGGTTTTGCATCACAAACTGGCCACTATTGGATTCCGGCGGCCACTCCACCGGCCAGCCAAAAACGCGCCTCTCATCGGTCAGGTGCAGGGTGACAAGGCGATGGTGCTGGGCAAAAATGCTGAACCATTCGCTGGGGTAGGAAGTTTGTTTCGTGACGTTTCTACTGCGCAGCCAACTGTGCAATTGGTCATTGGTTGCCAGATAACAGGAAAGCAACCCCAGCGTTATCGACACGACAAAAGCCCACACCGTCTCAGCCCTCGCATCCCATTGCCCTACAGAAAATCCCTTCGCGCCAACCCATAAACAGACAGATCCAACCCCCAACACAGCCCCTTGAATCACAAAAGTAAAAATCAGCGCCTGCACAATCTGCCCGAACGTATCCGGACGCTTGAACGCCGTCAGCGAGTAGAAAATCCACGCCGACAGGAATCCGGGGATCAGGTACTGCAATAACGGAATAACTTCTTTGACCAGATCATCCATGATCCGAGGCTCCTTGAAAGACATGCAGGCCCATTCATAGCCCCGCGATCCAAAGCCTAGTCGACGCAGAAAATACGCCCGCCCCCAACTGTCACATCTCGTTGCGCGCTTTTGCGGCATGCAAAAAAATCCCGCTTTTGTAAGCGGGATTTTTTACAGGCTCAGAATTACGCAACCACAGGAATCATCGGATCCGCCGCCGCCAGCGCACTCACGCGATCAGCCGCGGGTGGATAAATCCACTGGGTGTTGATCTGCGTCTTCAGGGTTTTGCCTTCCTGTTTAACCAGTTTCACCTGACGATCCCAGCCCTCGGTGTACACCGCGCCCCAGGCACCGAGATCCAGACACGTGACGTATTTCGGTTGGCTGTACGGCGTCGGGTCGATACCGAGAATCTGGGCAGCGACGTTGTTGCCAGCATGACGACCCAATGAAATCGCGTGCTGGCAGGTCATCAGCGCGAAATTGCCGAGGTCGTCGGTGGCGGCGTAGGCGACATCGCCGGTGGCAAAAATATCGTCCTGACCGATGACTTTCAGGTTCGCATCAACGTGCAAGCGACCTTGTTTATCGCGTTCGGCAGGGATCTGCTCGGTCAACGAACTGGCGCGCACGCCGGTCGTCCAGACCACGGTTTTTGCTTCGATGTGTTGACCGTCCGACAGCGTCACGCCATTGGCATCGACCGACTGCACCGAGACACCCAGACGCCATTCAACGCCCAGTTCTTCACTCGCCTCAAGGATGGAATGGCTGATTTCTTCACCCATTGCGGCGCCGATCTTCTGCCCGCGATCAACGATGATCACGTGGATATCGGTTTCCTCGCCGAGAATCTCGCGTAGACGCCCTGGCATTTCAGTCGCGGTTTCAATGCCGGTGAATCCACCGCCCGCGACCACCACGGTGTTGCGCGCCTTGCTCGACGGTTGATCTCTGAGGGATTTCAAATGGGTTTCCAGACGCATCGCCGCTTCGATCTGGTCAACGTCAAACGCATGTTGCGCCACACCCGGCGTGGCCGATTGCGCCAGACCGCTGCCCGAAGCCAGTACCAGTTTGTCGAAGTGGAAGACTTGTTGCTGCCCGGCCGTATCGGTGTAGCCAACGGTTTTCGCTGCGACATCGATGGTGCTCGCGGCGCCTTTGATGAAGTGAACGCCGACTGCTTCGAACAGTTCATCCAGCGGTGCCGCCAGTTGATGAGCGTTCGGTTCGTAGAAACGCGGACGTACACGCAGCTCGGCTTGTGGGGCCAGAACGCTGATTTCAACATCATCACGCCCCTGCAGATCGACCAGACGTGTTGCGCTCAATGCCGACCACATACCGCCAAAACCTGCGCCGATAACCAGAATCTGCTGCTTCATTGTGTTTCTCCAGAAAAAGCCAAGCCGTTGAAAGAGGTGAAACAAATTTCGCCGGAGGCCCATCGTCGCCACTCCGATAGCGCCGACTGTATTAGTCGGATATAAAACCAACAAGTCAGATTATTCGATGGTTTTGATCGAATAAACTGATCAAGCAAGATGATAAGGATCCGCCAAAAATAGCCATTCTGGCTGCTTTCAAGCACATAAAGAACAAAATCAGTCTACGCAGACAGATTGCCGAGCCCCCCTCAGGCTGATAATATTTACGACAACTTAAGTCGGAGATAAAAATGTCTCTTTACAGCGCAGGCGTCGAATACGGCATTCATTGCCTGGCATTTTTGGTGGGCAATGGTGGTGACTCTCGCGAGGCCAGCGTGCGCGACCTCGCCGAGTTGCAAGGCGTGCCAGTCGAATATCTGGCGAAGATTTTTACCAAACTGGCCAAAGGCAAATTGGTGGTGGCCAGTGAAGGCGTGCGTGGAGGGTTCAGCCTGGCGCGGCCGGCCGATGAAATCACCCTGCTCGACATCGTCAACGCCATCGATGGACGCAAGAATATTTTCGAATGCCGCGACATCCGGGGGCGTTGCGCCCTGTTTGAAGGCAATCCGCCGGAGTGGGCCATCGAAGGCACCTGCTCGATTCACGGCGCGATGATGACCGCGCAAAAGCGCATGGAAGAGGCACTTGCCCAGCAAACCATTCTCGATATCGCGAGAAAAGTCGGGCGCAAGGCCCCGGCGGAATTCGGCCAGCAAGTGGAAGACTGGATTCAGGATCGCCGCGAGAAGAAAGGCAATGTCGGCACCATCGCGCTGACCGACATTACTGACTGACCAAGCGCCCAATAAAAAAGCAGAAACCGAGGTTTCTGCTTTTTTTTCATCCGGGAACGCCGTTACAGGCAGTCACGCACCGATTTGCGCAACGAAGCGGACTTGGCCCAGGGCGGCCCCTGGTACAGCGAAACGCGGCTGCCGTCCTTGTATTTGACGATATCGAGAATCTCGTCGGCCGTGATGATGCTCGGCGCGGTGATGCGATAACCGTTGGAAATCGACGTTTGCGATGTCTTGGAAACGTCCTGCTGCCACAGCGGCAAAATGCACGCGGCGTAGTCTTTGGGCGTTTTTTCGCTGGTCTTGCTGAGATTGGGTTCACCCGGAACCAGTGACGCCGGCAAGGAGCAACCTGCCAATACCGCCAACGTCAAACTTCCGATCCATATCCGCATGGGTGCTTCTCTAATCTGAAAAAAAGCGAATGTAACGTGTAACTGGTTACACATCCATCGTGGCATTGCGCCGTTGACGCGCTTTCGACAAATTTTCACAACCGCTCAGCTTAATGACAGCATCGCTCCGCCCCACCGGCGAAAATACGACTACTCTTTTTTACCGAGAATGTTCTGGAGGTGATCATGCGGCTCAATGAATACGAACACGAACTTCAACGCGACCTGCAAGCCGTCGCATCGGATCTGAGATGGTCAGCGGTCGACCTCAAACGTATCGCCGAACAATTGCGCAAATCGGGCAACGAGGCTGACGCGCAAACGGTGCTGCGCTCTTGCGAAGTGCTGCAAAGCGACGAAGAGCGGCTGCAACTTTATGCCAAGGAAGTGAAGGCACGCGCAATCAGCCGAACCAAAGTCCACTGACACTTGTGGCGAGGGAGCTTGCTCCCGCTGGGTCGCGAAGCGGCCCTCGCTCTTTATCCTAAAAGGGCCTGCTGCGCAGTCCAGCGGGAGCAAGCCCCCTCGCCACAATTCAACTAACGTTGTGACTTTGCGCTTTCACCGAGCGTTTTCTGTAGCCAGGAAGTGCTGCGGCATACGCCAGCGCCTCCTCTCTGCTGGCAAATGACGCCAGTCGGTCACCTTGCGTGCAAACCCGCCAAGGGCCGTTGTTCACGCTGAGTACGTCATAGCCGTTCATGTGCATCTTGTTCAACATGGGCATGCTCATGGTTACCTCCTTTTGCAACACGGTTATTCAGCTTCACGCTTTTAACCTTACACCCTGATTTACTGGAGTGGCCGACCGCCCGGCAGCCAACGATCAGGCACTTTCGATGCACAACAATACTCAATATCCACAGGGAACCTTTAAACAAAGGCCCGGCTCGAATATTGCAGTTTTATTACGCTTTTGTGACAACCGGTAAACAGGTAACAGATGAAAGTACGCGCCACCGTCATTTGCGAGCAGGATCGCCATATCCTCCTGGTTCGCAAACCCAGATGTTGCTGGACATTGCCCGGCGGCAAAGTCGAGCCTGGGGAAACCAAAGCCGCTGCGGCTGTGCGCGAATTGCATGAAGAAACCGGGCTGGAAGCCGAAGACGTTTTGTACTTGATGGAGTTACAGAGCGGCCGCACGCAACATCACGTCTACGAGGCCTCGGTACTGAACATTGAGGAAGTACGTCCACAGAATGAAATCAGCGATTGCATGTGGCATCCGCTGAACGCAGTGCAGAATCTGAAAACCAGCGATGCGACGTTGCGCATCGTTCAGGCGTTTCAGCGGCGCCTATAAGCGTTAACCCGCGAATGCCCGGCGCCCGGCCCTTATTTCCGTGCGCAATTCACCGATGAAGTTGGAAATGTCACGGATGGTGACGAGGTGTTCCGGGGAAACGCCATTGAGCTGCAACTTGATGTCGCCGCTGGCCGGCTCACTCACTTTGATCTGTAGCAGTCCCTGCGTCGTAATGCATTTGCATGTGAACCCCGGAAACCCGGATTCGACAATGCGGCAAATGTCCGTAATGGCAAGCATGGGGCACGCCTCGCAGGCGATGAGTCGGTCGACCCGTAGAGCATAGATGAGCGTTTTGAAATCGGCCGCCCCGAAAAATGCCAACTCCCTCACATTTTTCGGGCGACTTTAATCAGCATCACGATCCCAGATCCAGTTCCAGATCCCCGGCAAATGCACCGGCTGAGAACTTTGCTGAACCGTGCGCGCCAGCGCGGCTTTTTCCAGTGCTGCGTGATCCACATAAAACGGCTGATCCGCCAGTGGCACGCCCGTCACCGCCGCACTGTCGAGCAGGATCTGCAGATATTCGCGCGTATGCCGAGCGGTGTAGCGGTTCAGATCATGGAAAGTCACCACCACCGGAATCACACCGTCCACCACCGGGAACTCTCCGTGCGCAATCTGCTCACGGACTTCCGACAACTGCCGCAGCATGTTCGCACGACGCCTCGGGCTGGCATTGAAGCCCCAGATCTTGCCGTCATTGGCGCTCAAATCGGTCAACAACACGTGCAAGCCATGCTGCTGATACGCGGCAAAAGTGCGCTTGTCGTAATTCCAGAATGGTGGACGCAGCAGTTTCGGCGGCGCACCGGTAATCGCGGCAATGTCTGCCGTGCCATTGCTCAACGATTCTTCAAGTTCTTGCGGGCTCAGTGAACGGTGATTGGTGTGCCAGTGGGTCGCAGTGTGGAACGCGAGAATATGACCTTCATCGTGTTCGCGACGCATGATGCCGCGACCGATATCGCTGTTACCGGCCCTCGGTGCGCGGGTCTGCACGAAGAACACTGCTTTGATGCCCGGCTGAATCGGGTTGTCCTTGAGGCTATCGAGCACCGTCGCCGACGGATTCCAGAAACTTGAAGCACTGGGGCCATCATCGAAAGTCAGCAAAAAACGCACCGGCGCCTGCGCTTTCAGCTGTGTTTCGGTTTGCGCGGTCAATTCGATGGGCGCGGCGATGCAGCCAGCCAGCCCGAAAGCGATGGCCGCTGCAGAGAATATTTTGAATAGCGATGTCATGTTTTGCCTTGAGCCCGACCGCTGCCGTCATGTTGTCGATTGGCAAAACTCCCTCGCCCTTGTCCATCCCTGCGCTCCGATCCGCGAGCCGAGGTTGGATAAGGTACACAGGGTTTGGTTCCGGCGCTTGCTCAGTGCGCCAACGCTTGCTGAAACGAGGTGTCGATAATGCCGGCGGTGGCCAGTCGCGTCGGCAGTGCCTTGACCTTGAACAGGAAGTCCGCAGTGCTTTGCAGATCCGTCGCTGCCTGCTGATCAACCGGGCCGACCGTCATGTGCGCCTGGCGCAACCAGTGCCGCGAAACCTGTTGATCGAGATTGGCCTTTTTCGCCCAGAGGTCGGCGTACTCATCGGTATGACTGTCGACCCACGCCCTCGCCAGTTTCAAACGCCCGAGGAAATCGGCGATGGCTTCACGTTTACTGTCGATCGACGGTGTCGACGCGGCGATGGCACTGAGCCCCGGCATCAGGTTTTTTGCGGTCAGGATTGGCCGTGCGCCCGAGAAAACAATCTGCTGAGAAATATACGGTTCCCACACCGGAAACGCGTCGATGCTGCCCTGCGGCAACGCGGCGGCTGCATCGATCGGCATCAATTTGACGAAGTCGACGTAGTTCTCCGGCAGACCGCCCTGCTCCAGCGCGCGCAAGGTCAACTGCTGACTCCAGGCACCGGGCCAATAGGCGACTTTTTTACCCTTCAGATCAGCGATGGTTTTCACCGGGGAATCCTTCGGCACCAGCAACGCAATGGTGTCGGGGTTTTGCCGCGACACGCCGATCAGCTTCACCGGCGCCTGCTTGGCTGCCAGAAACAGAAAGCCTGAATCACCTAAAAAGCCCAGATCCAGCGAGCCGGTTTGCAGGGCTTCGGCCAGTGGCGCGGCGGCCTGGAAATGTTTCCAGTCGACCGTATACGGCGCGTCTTTCAACACGCCGGACGCTTCAATAGAGGCGCGGATGTTGTAGTAATTCTGATCGCCGATATGCAGGACGACTGGCTCGGCCGCGTAGGAAAGTGGTGAAGCAAACAGTGCCGCAGTCAGCGCACTGCGTAGGAATCGGGAAAGCTTCATGGCGAGTCCTGCAAAGGGGATTTGCATAGACCATAACGCTCTTAATATTCAGTTTTGAAATTCGATTAATGCATAAGCTCATCACTTTCGTTTCCAACTGTTCACGGCGCAACAGTGGCTCGGCATGCTGTTCACCAGGCAACAGTTAAAAACGAGCAAACCAGCGGAAAACCCAATAAATACGGGCTAAAACGGATATGGCACAGAGCCTGCAATATTCCATTCATGCAGGAAGCATTCGCTAAAAATATCTTTTTGGACATAAGAAATCTGTGCCTTTGCCGGAGCGTTCCCCCATGAAACCGTTCTTCCCGTTCTTTCGAATCAAAACGCTGCTGGCTGCGAGCGCCATTCTCTTGAGCCTGCAACCGATTGCCCACGCCGCCGAGACCGCGCCGGCCGAAGTGCACCTCGACTATGCCTATTACTCGCCAGTCAGCCTGGTGCTTAAACATTTCGGCTTCCTCGAAAAAGCCTTGCCGCAAACCAAAGTTAGCTGGGTGCTGAGTCAGGGCAGCAACCGATCACTGGAATACCTCAACAGCGGCGGCGTCGATTTCGCTTCCAGCGCTAGCCTCGCCGCGGTGCTGAGCCGCGCCAATGGCAGCCCGATCAAATCGGTTTACGTGTACAGCCGTGCCGAATGGACAGCGTTGGTGGTGCGCAAAGACTCGCCGTACCAGAGCGTTGCCGACCTCAAGGGCAAGAAAATCGCCGCCACCAAAGGCACCGATCCTTACCTGTTCACCTTGCGCAGCCTGCAACAGGCCGGGCTGAAAAAAGACGACGTTGAACTGGTGCACCTGCAACACCCGGACGGTCGCACTGCACTGGAAAAAGGCGACGTCGACGCCTGGGCCGGCCTCGATCCGCACATGGCCGCCAGCCAGGTTCAGGCCGGCTCGCGCTTGCTCTATCGCAACCCTTCCTTTAATAGCTATGGCGTGGTCAGCGTCACCGAGCAGTACGCCAAGGAGCATCCGCAAACCATCGACACCGTGATCAAAGCCTACGAGCAGGCGCGGGAATGGGCGCTGAAAAATCCTGATGAATTCGCCGCCCTCCTCGCCAAAGAATCCGGCCTGCCGCTGGACGTGGCCAAACTGCAACTGTCGCGCACCGACCTGAGCAGCCCGCAACTGACCGCCAACGACGTCAGCGCCTCCAAGGCTGCCGCGCCGATTCTGGTGTCGGAAGAACTGGTGCGCCGTGGCGTCAATGTCGATCAAGTTATCGATCAATTGCTCGACAGCGGTGTGCAGCAAGCCGTCGCCCGCCAGTAACTGACCAGACTCACCACGAATCCGCGCCCGTCGCGGATTTGTCGTGAGCGGAGCCCTGATCATGACCAGTCACAGCAAAGACCTGCCCGCGCCACTTGCTCTGTCGCGACGGCAGAAATCCGTTTCCAACCCGGCATGGCAGCGCCGTCTGAAAGGCCTCGCGTTGCCGTTGCTGATCATCGTCGTGCTGGAAATTATCGTACGCATCGGCTGGCTGCCGTCCTACCAGATGCCGGCACCCAGTGAGATCGCCGTGACGCTTACCGACCTTGCCGAAGGTGCGCTGTGGAAACACATCGGCGCCAGCCTGATACGTGTGCTGCTGGGTTTTGCCATTGGTGCGAGCCTGGCGTTGGTGTTCGCCGCGTGGGTCGGTTTGAGCCGCGAAGCCGAGGCTTATCTGGAACCGATGTTCGCCGCGTTGCGTTCGATTCCGAGTCTGGCCTGGGTGCCGCTTTTGCTGCTTTGGCTGGGCATCGACGAGACCTCGAAAATCGTCCTGATCGCCATCGGCGCGTTCTTCCCGGTCTACGTCAACGTAGTCGCGGCGATCCGCAATATCGACCGCAAACTGGTGGAAGTCGGGCGCATCTACGGTTTCAGTCGCTTGCAACTGGTGCGGCGAATTCTATTGCCCGCCGCCCTGCCCGGCCTGTTCACCGGGCTGCGCAGCGGCATGAGTCTGGCGTGGATGTTTCTTGTCGCTGCCGAACTGATCGCCGCAACCAAAGGCCTGGGTTATTTGCTCAGTGACGGCCGCGAAACCTCGCGTCCCGATATCGTGCTGGCGGCGATCATCGTGCTGGCCTTGCTTGGCAAACTCAGCGATGGCTTGCTCGCAGCGCTCGAACGTCGCTGCTTGAACTGGCGCGACACGTTCACCGGTCAGGGCGCCAAGGATTGAATGACCGTTAGCATCTAAGCTGAAAGCGTCCAACCGGAGGTTCAGCCATGTGCGGAAGACTGTCGCAGTACCGGGGCATCCATGACTTTGTCGCGGTGCTGAGCATTCCCGACGCACTGATCAATCATGTCGGCGATGCCCCACTGGCGCATTACAACGCGGCGCCGACCACGTCGCTGGCGATTCTTCATCAACACGAACAGCAGATTTACGCCGATACCCTGCGCTGGGGCTGGCGCCCGCATTGGGCCAAGGATCGCGCCGCGCCGATCAATGCGCGGGTCGAGAAAGTCGCCCATGGGCCGTTCTTCCGGGCGATCTGGAAACAGCGCCTGATCGTGCCGGTCGACAACTGGTTTGAGTGGGTCGATGCCGAGGACAAAACCCGACAACCCTGGCTGATTCGTCGGGCAGATCATGGGCCGGTTTTCTGTGCTGCCATCGGGCAATTTCCTACACCAGAAAAACCGGCGCGGGACGACGATGGTTTCGTGATCATCACCGCCGACAGTGCTGGCGGGATGATCGATATTCATGATCGCCGCCCCGTGGTATTCCGCGCTGATTTAGTGCGCGAATGGCTGGATCCGGCGACACCGGCTGAACGCGCTGAGCAAATGTTGCTGTTCGAAGGGGAAAGCAGTGAAGCGTTCGAATGGCACAAAGTCGGCAAAGCGGTGGGTAACGTACGCAATCAGGGGCCCAGCTTGATCATTCCGCAGCCCTAAACATCCCTCAACGTCGTACGTCTAACGAATGTAGGAGCTGCCGAAGGCTGCGATCTTTTGATCTTGTTTTTTACAATCAACATCAAAAGATCGCAGCCTTCGGCAGCTCCTACAGGTGACTCCGTATCTTTACAAAGGCTGTTTCATGCTTGAGACAGGCTCTGTAAAACAGTCGTTTGAGCGAACTAACCGCTTGTCTGACATTTCGATCGTCATACATACATTTTCCAGCGCTAAAGCTAGCATGCGCGCCGCCTTCCGATTGGTATACCAATTGACCAAAGAGTCAATAAATCAGGAATCCACTAAAACATTTACAAGCCTTGCAGAGAAATAAGTTGCGCGACGATTTTGCAATCAAACAGGTCGGTGGCCTGGAGTGTGTCTATCTGTCGATGACAGAACGCTTTGAACTCGACTGTTTTATCGGCCACTACATCAAGACCCGAAACCTGCGTGATGTCCCGAATATTGATCGCATCCTGCGCACCACCCTCGAAGGGTATCCCGGCCACCCGCCGGTGATGGTCAACGAGCTCAATGCCTGGATCGACCGAACCTTGGGCTATCGGGCCTCACACCCCGATTTCACGCAGTTGGAAGATCTGTAAAACCACGAAAAAGCCCCTTGAATCAAGGGGCTTTTTTTTGGATCAAAATTTGCGGTCAGGATCCGACAAGTCCCTGCCTTCATCGCGTTTCCACGTTTGTTCCTTGTGTTTCTCGCGCTCGATCTCTTCTTCGGTCGGTTCGTCTGTGTCTTCTTCATCCCGTTGTGGATGTTCTTGCTCAGTCGCCATGCCCACCTCCTGTCACAAGTAAACGGTCATCCTTACAGCGTAGAACAGATTCGCTCAGGCAACTTACAACCACCAACGCAACAAAAAGAAGAACGCCATGCTTAACAACATGCTGAGCAACGTGTTGCGTGTGGCTAGAACAAGGCCAATAGCCACCAATGAACTAAGCAGGTAAGGATTGTCCCACTGCAGATTCAATTGTTTGTCCGGCATGAATACGATTGGCCCGCAGATCGCGGTGAGCATTCCCGGTACGGCAAAACCGAGAAACTGCCGCGCGTTGCTGCTCAGGCGCACCGGCAAACGCGGCTCGAGAAACACGTAACGGTTGAGGAACACCAGAATCCCCATGCCGAAAATCACTGCCCAAACCATCATGTGCGCTCCCGATACAGCTTGTTGCAGATAAATCCTGCGGTCATTCCCGCCAGCCCCGACAACACCAGCGCCGAGCCCCACTGCCAATAACTGAACAGCACCGAACAAAACAGCGAAACCGCTACGCACACCACCGTCGGCACGTTGCGCACCACCGGTGTGATCAGGGCGATGAAAGTGGCTGCAATCGAGAAGTCCAGGCCCAAATGTTCAAGCCCCGGAATGCTGCTGCCGAGGACGATGCCGGCCAGCGTGAACAGATTCCAAGCGATATAGAACGTCAGGCCGACGCCCAACGCATACCAGCGATTGAACTGCTGGCGATCGTGTTGACTGGTCAAGGCAAACAGCTCATCGGTGAGCAAAAAACCCAGGCCGATCCGCCAGCGTCCCGGTAACGGCGAAATCACCGAACGCATGCTCATGCCGTAAAGCAAATGCTGTGAGGTCAGCAAAACCGTGGTCAGCAGAATCGAGAAAATCCCCGCGCCGCCCTTGAGCATGCCAATCGCCACCAGTTGCGCGGCACCGGCAAACACAATGCTCGACAAGCCCTGCCCTTGCAGCGGCGTGAGATTGGCTTCGATCGCCATGGAGCCGGCCAGTAGCCCCCAAGGCGCCGTTGCCAGTGATAACGGCATGATCGCCGCAGCGCCGCGAAGAAACGCACTGCGCGGTAAAAGTGAGTCAGACATAACGCCCTTCAACCAGAGAAACGGCCGAAGACTGTGCCAGCAAACGCTGCTTTTTGGCTTGAACAATCTTGCGCACTTGTGGGAAATCGGCCCGACTCAGCCGTTCATCGGCCAACTGCTTGCAACGACTCCATGCTAGCAACATGCTGGCGCTGGATTTTTCCGTTGAAGACTTTTCCGAGACCGTGCCCGCCATGACCGCCATCGACAGCGACGTGTACAAGACCCTGCTGGAATCGACCAAAGCCATTCCGTGGCGAATCGACTGGGCAACCATGACCTTCAGCTACATCGGCCCGCAGATCGAAACCCTGCTCGGCTGGCAGCAGAACAGTTGGGTCGGGGTCAACGACTGGGTCGAACGCATGCACCCGGACGATCGCGATTACGTGGTGGAATTCTGTGTTTCGCAGTCACGCGCCGGCGTCGATCACGAAGCCGATTACCGTGCGTTGACCAGCACCGGCGAATACGTGTGGATCCGCGATGTCGTGCACGTGGTGCGCAAGGACGGTGAAGTCGAGGCGCTGGTAGGGTTCATGTTCGACATCAGCGAGCGCAAAAAAACCGAAGAACACCTGATCCGCCTGCAAAAGCAATTGGAGGAATATTCGTTTCAGGACGGGCTCACCGGGATCGCCAATCGGCGCATGTTCGATACCGTGCTCGAACGCGAATGGGCCACCGCGCAACGCAGTGGTTTGCCGCTGTCGTTGCTGATCCTCGATATCGATTATTTCAAGCAGTACAACGACCATTACGGCCACATCAAGGGCGACGAATGCCTGCGTCAGGTCGCGAAGACGTTATCGCTGGCAGCCAATCGGCCACGGGACTTTATTGCGCGGATTGGCGGCGAAGAGTTTGTCTGGTTGCTGCCGGAAACCGATGCGGAGTCGGCGCGCCTGGTGGCGCACAAATGCCTGCACCTGATCCGCCAGCAGCAGATCGCTCATGAGCATTCGGCGGTGTCGCCGCTGGTCACGTTGAGCTTGGGCGTCGGCACTACACAGGCCGCCGTCGGTAGTGATCCGCTGCACTTCGTCGAACAGGTCGACAAGTTGCTGTATCAGGCCAAACACAACGGACGGATGCGCGCCGAATTCGCCGATTTTCGCACTGACGTGTAAGCACCCGAGCGGCGTAAGATAACGCCATTCGCAACCACGTCAGGGAGACGACATGCTCTACCGAATCGCAGCCGACGGGCTGGTGCTATTTCATTTGTGCTTTATTTTGTTCGTGCTGTTTGGCGGGTTGCTGGTGCTCAAGTGGCCACGAGTGATGTGGCTGCATTTGCCAGCGGCGGCCTGGGGCGTGGCGGTCGAGGTATTGCACCTGACCTGCCCGCTGACCTACTGGGAAAAACTGATGCGCCACGCCGCCGGGCAGACCGAATACGCCGGCGGTTTCATCGAGCACTATGTCTGGCCGATCATCTACCCCGCAGGGCTCACTCCACAGATTCAACTGGCGCTGGGCAGCGTGGTGCTGGCGGTCAATCTGTTGGTCTACGGTCGCCTGTTCCGCGCATGGAAACTGCGCAGCAAGCAGGCGCTTTAACGCGACGCTTGCTTCAGGTTTTCCAGCCAGGCCGGATCCAGCCGCGTCTGCTCGGTATCGAGCCCCAGCGTGTGCATCCGCTCTTTATGCGTTTCGACTTGCCGCCACAGTTGCCCATGATCGCTGGAGTTGCCGTCCAATTCATGCATCTGCGTCAGCCCCAGATGATAGAAGCGCAGCACTTTCATCGCCGTCGGATCGTTCTTCTCCACCGCCGCTGTCACCTGATGCATCACATTGGTGATGCTCATCAGGCTGCGCTTGAGCCGCCAGCTGTACACCGCCGGGGCCATCCAGCTCTGATTCCAGAAGCGCCCGCGCAACAGGGCCGCCGTCAGCAGAAACGCCAGAAACACCCCGCCCACGTTAAACCGCAGGTTATCGCCGCCGGGCTCACCGAACAGCGCGACTGCCACGCTGGAAAACAACATCGCCAGCACCAGGAACAGCACGGCGATAATGATCGTGCTGCGCCGGGTCTGCTGGCGAAAGGTAGCGGCGTCCATCGGCTGAATCTCGAACATCACAAATGACTTCCTTGAGCGACAAAAGGGGCAAACAAAAAAACTCGCCGGCGCATTATCGCCTCCACGAGGGATTTAGCTATGCTGGGGCTCCTTTTCATCTTTTCAGCGTCCAACGGGAACATGGCGGTACAGCGCAGATCGTGCCATCTTCATTCATGGATACACACTATTCGGATGCCATCGCCTAGTCTTGAGATGACATCGTTTTAAGGATCATTGCATGACCCAACGACACGTAATCAATGCCTCGGTCAGCCCGAAAGGCAGCCTGGAAACCCTTTCTCAACGTGAAGTTCAGCAACTGAGCGAAGCCGGATCCGGCAGCACCTATACCCTCTTCCGCCAGTGCGCCCTGGCCATCCTCAACACCGGCGCCCATGTCGATAACGCCAAGACCATCCTCGAAGCCTACAAGGACTTCGAAATCCGCATTCACCAACAGGATCGCGGTGTGCGCCTGGAGCTGCTGAACGCTCCGGCCGACGCCTTCGTCGACGGCGAGATGATCGCCAGCACCCGTGAAATGCTCTTCAGCGCCCTGCGCGACATTGTCTACACCGAAAACGAACTCGACAGCCAGCGCATCGACCTGACCACCTCGCAAGGCATCAGCGACTACGTTTTCCACCTGCTGCGCAACGCGCGCACCCTGCGCCCGGGCGTCGAGCCGAAAATCGTGGTGTGCTGGGGCGGCCACTCGATCAACACCGAAGAATACAAATACACCAAGAAGGTCGGCCACGAACTGGGCCTGCGCAGCCTTGATATCTGCACCGGTTGCGGCCCCGGCGTGATGAAAGGCCCGATGAAAGGCGCGACGATTGCCCACGCCAAACAGCGTATTCATGGTGGCCGCTACCTTGGTTTGACCGAACCGGGCATCATCGCCGCCGAAGCGCCAAATCCGATCGTCAACGAACTGGTGATCCTGCCGGACATCGAAAAACGTCTGGAAGCGTTCGTCCGTGTTGGCCACGGCATCATCATCTTCCCGGGCGGCGCTGGTACGGCGGAAGAATTCCTCTACCTGCTCGGCATTCTGATGCACCCGGACAACCAAGGCCTGCCCTTCCCGGTGATTCTCACCGGGCCGAAACACGCCGCACCGTATCTGGAGCAGCTCGACGCCTTCGTTATCGCAACCCTTGGCGAAGCGGCCAAGCAGCACTACGAAATCATCATCGACGACCCGGCCGAAGTCGCGCGGCAGATGACGCAAGGCTTGAAAGCGGTGAAGCAGTTCCGTCGCGAGCGCAACGACGCGTTCCACTTCAACTGGCTACTGAAGATTGACGAGGGCTTCCAGCGTCCGTTCGATCCGACCCACGAAAACATGGCGAATCTGAAACTGCACCGCGACCAGCCACCGCATGAACTGGCGGCGAACCTGCGTCGGGCGTTTTCGGGGATTGTGGCGGGGAACGTCAAGGATAAGGGCATTCGTTTGATCGAAGAACACGGGCCGTATCAGATCCGTGGTGACGCGGCGATCATGCAACCACTCGACGCACTGCTCAAAGCCTTCGTCGCCCAGCACCGGATGAAACTGCCGGGCGGCGCGGCGTATGTGCCGTGTTATCGCGTGGTGGCGTAACCCTCCCCCGCCACCGCTAAATACATGTAGGAGTGAGCCTGCTCGCGATAGCGGTCGATCATTCAACTACGGTTTTGAAGCGGACGGCCCCTTCGCGAGCAAGCCCGCTCCCACATTTTGAAATGCATTCCAAGTGTGGGAGCGGGATTGCTCGCGAAGAGGTCAGCGCAAACACCCTCAACCCAACAGCCGTATCGCCAAAGCCTTCGCCTGCAACGCCACATCCGTCACCGCCGTACTCTCCCACCACATCCCCCGCAACGGCGGGCCCATCGCAAACAGTCGACTGGCCATACACGCCACCCGCAATCCCCAACGCCAAAGGTCCCGGCTTCACGATTGCTGCGGCAATGGTCGCGGCACACGCTGCCAGTCGTACTCAATGCCACTGGAATTAATCAACGCCACACTTTGAACCACACAGGTTCAGCCTTGCCTCGTCGACTCACCGTGCAACTGCTCAACCAACCGCGCACCAAGGTGGGAGCAATGGCAGTCTTCCAACTGACCGAATCAAGACTTCCATGGGCATCCAGCGACTTAATGCTGGCTGCCCTTGGTTGATCTTAGCGAATGGCTCTGGACATATTCATGAACATTCTCAGCGTTATGTTTGACCCAAGTGCATGCGCTACGCTACCGATTAATGAGTAATTTCATATTTGGTATTGGGAGCGACCACCTGATTTCCGCCAATGTTCAATCGATATGAAAACTCAACGCCCTTTGGGCCTACATGATTGAGCAATTCTGCGCGTGGCACATTTATCTCGATTGTTTGCGAATACGGTGTGACCCCCTCAAATCGTGCTGTGAGCGGCACTCCATCAAGAACAACCTGAACATAAAATGGGACACCTTCAAACTCATCAAGGCGATACGGCAGAATCTGAGCTGTAGCACCATCCATTGGGACATCGGAAAGTTTAATCATGTCGCCTATGGCTTCTTTGATTACAAGGGGCTGTGGGATACTGGTCATTTTTTAGTCCTTTAATAACTTGATGAGTACGACTGAATTATTGCAGTGCAATTAGGGAGCCTCGGCAATACTTGCACAACTGTCAGAAATTACAGGTAAACCCTATTTTCCGACCAACGGTACGCGTTCAGTGAACCAATCTTTGAGCCAACGCCTTCGCCTGCAACGCTACATCCGTCACCGCCGTACTCTCCCACCACATCCCTCGCAGCGGCGGGCCCATCGCAAACAGTCGACTGGCCACTCGCCCTTCCGCATCCATCACCGCGCCATCCACTGCCGCAATCCCCAACGCCAACGGCCCTGGTTGCACCAATCCACGCGCGAGCAATTGCTTTGGCAACGGACGCGCCACGCGCCGCCAGTCGTATTCGATGCCACTGGAGTTGATCAACGCTGCACCGTGAACCACGGAGGTCTCAACCTCGCCACGGCGTCGGATGCGAATATTCACGCCACCCTCCGTTGTCGGCACTAGCCCTTTAAACGATGCAGCTTGAATCCTCAGACGTCCTTCACTGTGCAACCGCGCCAGCAATTCAGCACTCAACGGCGGCGAACGATGATGATGGCTTTCCCACCATGGCCGCACATGCCGTACGAATTGTCGCCGCTGCACGTCATTCGCCTGACTCCACAACCGTCCGATATGTGCCCGAACCGTATCGAGGGGAGCCTGCCAGTCGATGCCTTGCGCGACCGCCTCACGACAATGGCGGCGCAACTCGCGCAGCAACTGCCGTGGTGTTCGAATGCTGTGATCCTCGGCGAGAAAATCCACCCACGCTGGCGGTTGCCGGCGTACGTGCGGCAGCAAGCCATGGCGAGAAAACACTTCTATCGGCCCGCGATGCCCGGCCTGCTCCAGCGAAACCACCGCATCGACCATGGTCAGGCCAGAGCCAATGATCAGCACGGTGGATTGCGGATCGAGCTGGCGCATGGCCGCGACGTCCCACGGATCCAGCGCAGCGGCGTTGAGGCCACTGGATTCGGTCTGCGGCGTGCGCGCGGCAGGAAACATGCCGGTGGCGATGACTGCGAATGAACCTTGCAGGTTCTGTCCATTGCTCAAAGTAAGCTGCACGCAATCTTCGCGCACCTGCAGATCAACAACTTCTGAGCGCACATGCTCGACGATCGAACCATATCGAGCGCCGACCGCCCGGGCTTCGGCCAGACGTTGCTGCACGTAGACGCCGAATAATCCGCGCGGCGGGAACAGCTCGCTGGTTGGCACATGCTGCTCGGCAGACTCAGGCCAACCGCCCGCCGCGATGTGCTCGGTCAGCCATTGTGTGAGGTCGTCAGGGTTGTCTGGATCAACGCTCATTCGTGCAGCGTTGCCGTTGAGCGTGTGGCCCAATTCGACTGCGCTGTAGGCCTCACCCCGACCGAGTTCGGCGCGGGGTTCGATGATCAGGATTTTTCGCTGGCCCGGTTGCCGCAGTAGTTGCACCGCCAGCATCGTACCGCTGAGGCCACCGCCGATGATCAGGATGTCTGCGCTGTATTCCATTCAAATCACCACATTGCGCACAAACCGCGCCGGCACATCCCCGTCATTGCGATAGGTATGCGGCTGATTACTCGCAAACATAAAAAACTCCCCGGTACCAATATGCTGCGGCACGTCGCCGAGCATCAGCGTCAGGCACCCTTCGAACACATAAATCTGCTCACTCCAGCCTTCGGCATCCGGTTGCGACGGATACACCTCGCCCGGCGCCAGGCACCATTCCCACTGCTCGACTTCACGGGTAGCGGTGGCTTTGGACAGCAACACCGCTTTACTGCCCGGCAGCGTGCCGGCCCACGCCAGTTCGTTGATGCGGCTCGGATCGCGAGCATCCGGCGCTTGAATCAGATCGCTGAATGCCACTTCCAGTGCGGCGGCGACGCGGTCGAGGGTGGTCAGGCTGACGTTCTTTTCCCCGGCCTCGATCGCTACCAGCATCCGTCGACTGACTCCGGATTTCTCGGCCAGCGCCGTCTGGCTCATGTCAGCCGCGTGCCGCAGGCGTCGAACGTTCTGGCTGACGTGTTGAAGGACGGACGTTCTTGGGGCGGAATCTTTGGGCACTATATTGCTCACTCGGTGAGGTTGGGCAGTATACTGCGCAACGTTGGGCGCATTGTGCGTCCTGCCTTTTATAGTGCGCAAGGTCATGACGTCGTTGAACAGCTCCCCCACTTCCCTCCGTTTCTCCAGATTCAGCAAAGCCGAGTGCGTGCTGGTACTGATTACCATGATCTGGGGCGGCACCTTTTTGCTGGTGCAGCACGCGATGACGGTCAGCGGCCCGATGTTCTTTGTCGGCCTGCGATTTGCTGCAGCGGCGTGCATCGTTGCGTTGTTCTCGTGGCGGCATCTGCGCGACTTGACCCTGTTTGAACTCAAGGCCGGCGCCTTCATTGGCGTGGCGATCATGCTCGGTTACGGCCTGCAAACGGTTGGCTTGCAAACGATCCCGAGCAGCCAGTCGGCGTTCATTACCGCGTTGTACGTGCCGTTCGTGCCGCTGCTGCAATGGCTGGTGCTGGGACGGCGGCCGGGGTTGATGCCGAGCATTGGCATCATGCTGGCGTTTACTGGTTTGATGTTGTTGTCGGGGCCGGCGGGGGCTTCGCTGAATTTCAGTCCGGGCGAAATTGCCACGCTGATCAGCGCCATCGCGATTGCCGCCGAGATTATTTTGATCAGCACTTACGCCGGGCAGGTGGATGTGCGCCGGGTGACGGTTGTGCAATTGGCGACGACGTCGGTGTTGTCGTTCCTGCTGGTGGTGCCCACGGGCGAATTGATCCCGGAGTTTTCCTGGACGTTGCTGGTGACTGCATTGGGTCTGGGCGCTGCGAGTGCGGCAATTCAGGTGGCGATGAACTGGGCACAGAAGAGCGTTTCGCCGACGCGGGCGACGTTGATCTATGCCGGTGAGCCGGTGTGGGCCGGGATCGTCGGGCGGATTGCTGGCGAGCGGTTGCCGGCGATTGCGCTGGTCGGGGCTGGTTTGATTGTCGCGGCGGTGATTGTCAGTGAGTTGAAGAGCAAGGGTAAGGTTGTCGAAGTAGAAGCTGAGCTGGAGCGGGAAACTCAGGGTTGATCATCAATATTTTTAGCGTCTGACCCTGCGCTTTCGCGAGCAAGCCCGCTCCCACATAGGAATGTATTTCAAAATGTGGGAGCGGGCTTGCTCGCGGAAGGGCCAGCAGCCACAACATCCACCCTCCCGAAACAATGCCAAACCGAAATATTCAGACTACTTTGTAGGATTCTGAGACATCCTGGCGTTTGGTGATCGGGGAGCTGGCACGTATGATGCTTCACAAACTTCCGCAGATTAGAAGCCTATGTCCCTGATAGTTCTACTGCTTCTGCCATTCATTGGCAGCTGTCTGGCAGCGGTGCTGCCACACAACGCGCGTAACACCGAATCCCTGTTGGCAGGTCTGGTCGCTCTGATCGGTACCGTCCAGGTCGCGATGCTGTACCCGCAAATCGCCCACGGCGGCGTCATCCGCGAAGAGTTCATGTGGCTGCCCAGCCTCGGTCTGAACTTCGTTCTGTGCATGGACGGCTTCGCCTGGCTGTTCTCGATGCTGGTGCTCGGCATCGGCACACTTGTTTCTTTATATGCCCGTTATTACATGTCGCCGGATGACCCGGTGCCGCGTTTCTTCGCGTTTTTCCTGGCGTTCATGGGCGCCATGCTTGGGCTGGTGATCTCGGGCAACCTGATCCAGATCGTGTTTTTCTGGGAGCTGACCAGCCTCTTCTCGTTCCTGCTGATCGGCTATTGGCACCACCGCGCCGACGCCCGACGTGGCGCCTACATGGCGTTGATGGTCACCGGTGCCGGCGGGTTATGCCTGCTGGCGGGGGTCATGATTCTCGGCCATGTCGTTGGCAGCTATGACCTCGACAAGGTCCTGGCCGCCGGCGATCTGATTCGCGCACATGCCCTCTACCCTATCCTTCTGCCCCTCATTCTTATCGGCGCACTCAGCAAAAGTGCGCAGTTCCCGTTCCACTTCTGGCTGCCCCACGCGATGGCGGCGCCGACCCCGGTTTCTGCTTATCTGCACTCGGCGACCATGGTCAAGGCCGGGGTGTTCCTGCTCGCCCGTCTGTGGCCGTCGCTGTCCGGCAGCGAAGAATGGTTCTACATCGTCAGCGGCGCCGGCGCCTGTACGCTGCTGCTCGGCGCGTATTGCGCGATGTTCCAGAACGATCTCAAGGGCTTGCTGGCCTACTCGACCATCAGCCACCTCGGCCTGATCACCTTGCTGCTGGGTCTTAACAGTCCGCTGGCCGCCGTCGCGGCGGTGTTCCACATTCTCAACCACGCCACGTTCAAGGCCTCGCTGTTCATGGCGGCAGGCATCATCGACCATGAAAGTGGCACCCGTGACATCCGCAAACTCAGCGGCCTGATCAAACTGATTCCCTACACCGCGACCCTGGCCATGGTTGCCAGCGCCTCGATGGCGGGCGTGCCGTTGCTCAACGGCTTCCTGTCGAAAGAAATGTTCTTCGCCGAAACCGTGTTCATCAATGCCACGGCGTGGGTAGAGATGTCGTTGCCGATTGTCGCGACCATCGCCGGCATGTTCAGCGTCGCTTACTCGCTGCGCTTCACCGTTGATGTGTTCTTCGGCCCGCCGGCCACCGACCTGCCGCACACCCCGCACGAACCGCCGCGCTGGATGCGCGCGCCGGTTGAATTGCTGGTGTTCACTTGCCTGCTGGTGGGAATTTTCCCGGCGCAAATCGTCGGCCCGCTCCTTGCCGCTGCGGCGCTGCCCGTGGTCGGTGGTGTGCTGCCGGAATACAGCCTGGCGATCTGGCATGGTCTGAATGCGCCGATGATCATGAGCCTGATCGCCATGTCCGGCGGCATCGTTCTGTACCTGCTGCTGCGCAAGCAGTTCAAACTCGGCCGATTCAAATACCCGCCACTGGTGGGACGCTTCAACGGCAAGCGCCTGTTCGAACGCAGCCTGGTAGTGATGATGCGCATGGCCCGGCGCGTCGAGCGGCGTTTGGGCACCAAGCGTCTGCAAATGCAATTGTTCCTGATGGTGCTGGCCGCGGTGCTCGCCGGTCTGATCCCGATGCTGCACAGCACGCTGAGCTGGGGCGACCGGCCGAAGATCCCCGGTTCCATCGTCTTCGTGACCCTGTGGCTGCTGGCGATCGCCTGTGCCCTCGGTGCCGCTTGGCAGGCCAAGTATCACCGTCTCGCCGCACTGACCATGGTCAGCGTTTGCGGGCTGATGACCTGCGTGACCTTCGTCTGGTTCTCCGCGCCGGATCTGGCGCTGACGCAACTGGCTGTTGAAGTGGTCACCACGGTGCTGATCCTGCTCGGCCTGCGCTGGCTGCCACGACGGATCGAAGAGGTTTCGCCGTTGCCGAGCACCCTGCGCAAGGCCCGCATTCGTCGTCTGCGCGACTTGTTGCTATCGATTGCCGTCGGCGGCGGCATGGCGCTGCTGTCCTACGCGATGCTGACGCGGCAGACGCCGAACGACATTTCCTCGTTCTACCTCAGCCGGGCCATGCCCGAGGGCGGTGGCAGCAACGTGGTCAACGTGATGCTGGTGGATTTCCGTGGTTTCGACACCCTCGGTGAAATCACTGTGCTGGTCGCCGTGGCGCTGACCGTGTTCGCCCTGCTGCGCCGTTTCCGCCCACCGAAAGAAAGTATGCAGTTGCCGGCTCAGCAACGCCTGCTGGCACCCGACGTAGTCACCGATCTGGTCAACCCGCGTTCGGCCAGCGACACCGCGCTCGGTTTCATGATGGTGCCGGCGGTGCTGGTACGCCTGCTGCTGCCGATTGCGCTGGTGGTGTCGTTCTACCTGTTCATGCGCGGGCACAATCAGCCGGGCGGCGGTTTTGTCGCCGGTCTGGTGATGTCGGTGGCGTTCATCCTGCAATACATGGTCGCCGGCACGCAGTGGGTCGAGGCGCAAATGAGCCTGCGACCGTTGCGCTGGATGGGCACCGGTTTGCTGTTCGCCACCGTCACCGGTTTGGGGGCGATGCTGGTCGGCTATCCGTTCCTGACCACGCACACCTGGCATTTCAGCTTGCCGGTGCTGGGTGACATCCATATCGCCAGCGCGCTGTTCTTCGACGTCGGCGTATACGGCGTAGTAGTGGGTTCAACGCTGTTGATCCTCACCGCCCTCGCCCACCAATCGGTGCGGGGTCACAAGACCGCATCGCTGCCCAAATCCGTCGCCAGCAAAGGAGCCGTCTGATGGAAGAAGTCATCGCAATCGCCATCGGCGTCCTCGCCGCGTCCGGCGTCTGGTTGATCCTGCGGCCACGGACGTTCCAGGTGGTCATGGGCCTGTGCCTGCTGTCCTACGGCGTCAACCTGTTCATCTTCAGCATGGGCAGCCTGTTCATCGGCAAGGAGCCGGTGATCAAGGACGGCGTGACTCAGGACTTGCTGCACTACACCGACCCGCTGCCACAGGCGCTGGTGCTGACCGCAATCGTCATCAGCTTCGCCATGACCGCGCTGTTCCTCGTCGTTCTGCTCGCTTCGCGCGGCCTGACCGGCACCGACCACGTCGATGGCCGGGAGCCTAAAGAATGATGGCGATGACTCACCTGATCGCCGCACCGATTCTGCTGCCGCTGCTGACCGCCGCCATTATGCTGATGCTCGGCGAACGGCACCGACCGCTGAAGGCGAAGATCAACCTGTTCTCCAGCCTCGTCGGTCTGTTCATTTCGGTGTTGCTGCTGCAATGGACACAAACCACCGGCGTGCCCGGTTCGATCGGCGTGTACCTGCCGGGCAACTGGCAGGCACCGTTCGGCATTGTCCTGGTGGTCGATCGACTCTCGGCGCTGATGCTGGTGCTGACCGGTATTATCGGCGTCAGCGCCCTGCTCTTCGCGATGGCGCGTTGGGACGGCGCCGGTTCGAGTTTCCACGCGCTGTTCCAGATTCAATTGATGGGCCTGTACGGGGCGTTCCTCACGGCGGATCTGTTCAACCTCTTCGTGTTCTTCGAAGTCTTGCTCGCCGCGTCTTATGGCCTGTTGCTGCACGGCTCGGGTCGGGCGCGGGTGTCGTCAGGGCTGCATTACATCTCGATCAACCTGTTGGCCTCGTCGCTGTTCCTGATCGGCGCGGCGCTGATCTACGGCGTCACCGGTACGCTGAACATGGCGGATCTGGCGCTGAAAATTCCGCTGGTGCCGGAAGCCGACCGTGGCTTGCTGCATGCGGGCGCGGGCATTCTCGCCGTTGCGTTTCTGGCCAAGGCCGGCATGTGGCCGTTGAATTTCTGGCTGGTGCCGGCCTATTCCTCGGCCAGCGCGCCGGTGGCGGCGATGTTCGCGATCATGACCAAGGTCGGCGTTTATACCCTGCTGCGTCTGTGGACGCTGCTGTTCTCCGGGCAGGCCGGTGCTTCGGCGTACTTCGGCGGTGAATGGCTGATCTACGGCGGCATGGTGACCATCGCCTGCGCCGCGCTGGCGATTGTCGCGGCGCAACGTCTGGAGCGCATGGCCAGCCTGAGCATTCTGGTGTCGGCCGGGATTCTGCTGTCGGCGGTCGGTTTCGCTCAGCCGAACCTGATCGGCGCGGCGCTGTTTTATCTGGTCAGCTCGACGTTGGCCTTGAGCGCATTGTTCATGCTGGCAGAGTTGATCGAACGTTCGCGCTCGGCCAACGAAATCCCGCTGGAAGACGAAAGCGACATGCTGCCGCGCCCGCAAGAATCCTTGCAACCGCCCAAAGGCATCAACCTCGACGACGAACAAAAAGCCGTGGTCGGCCAGGTCATCCCGTGGACGATGGCGTTTCTCGGTTTGAGCTTTATCGCCTGCGCGCTGCTGATCATCGGCATGCCGCCGCTGTCCGGGTTTATCGGCAAACTCAACCTGATCAGCGCCCTGCTCAATCCGTTGGGACTGGGTGCCGGAGAGCCGATTTCGATGGCCGCATGGGCATTGCTGGCATTGCTGATTCTTTCTGGGCTGGGCTCGTTGATGGCGTTCTCGCGCCTCGGTATTCAGCGTTTCTGGACGCCTGAGGAACGACCTTCGCCGCTGCTGCGCAAACTCGAATGCGCGCCGATTTTCTTGCTGCTGGGTTTGAGCATCGTCCTCACCTTTAAGGCTGAGCCGCTGATGCGTTTCACCCAGGCCACCGCCGATGCGCTGAACAATCCGCAGCAGTACGTGATGGCGGTGCTGGGCACCCGCGCCGTACCAAGTCCGGAAGCCAAAGCGGCGATGCTGGAGGTGCAGCCATGAAGCGCATTTTCCCTGCACCGTTGCTGTCGCTGGCGCTGTGGCTGCTGTGGCTGGTGCTGAACCTGTCGGTCAGCCCCGGCAATCTGCTGATCGGTGCGATCCTCGGTTTTTGCGCGCCGTTGATGATGCGCAAACTGCGCCCAAAGCAGGTGCGCATTCGTCGGCCGCTGACAATTCTGCGCCTGCTATTGGTGGTAGGACGCGACGTGGTGGCTTCCAACCTGATCGTGGCCTGGGGCGTACTCAATGCCGGGCGCCGCCCACCTCGCTCCGGGTTTATCAAAGTGCCGCTGGATCTGCGCGACGCCAACGGTCTGGCTGCGCTCGCGGCAATCTGCACCGTGGTGCCCGGTACGGTGTGGTCGGAACTGGCGCTGGATCGCAGCATTTTGTTGCTGCACGTTTGGGATCTGGACGATGAGGCGCACTTCATCGAGCACTTCAAAACCACGTACGAGCGGCCGTTGATGGAGATCTTCGAATGAGCCCATTACTGTCGAACGCGATTTTGTTGACGCTGTTCCTGTTTTCGCTGGCCATGGTGCTGACGCTGATTCGCCTGTTCAAGGGCCCCTCGGCGCAGGATCGGGTACTGGCGCTGGATTACCTGTACATCGTCGCGATGCTGATGATGCTGACGCTGGGCATTCGCTATTCCAGTGACACGTATTTCGAAGCGGCGCTGCTGATCGCGCTGTTCGGCTTCGTCGGCTCGTTTGCCCTGGCGAAATTCCTGCTGCGTGGCGAGGTGATCGAATGAATGCTGAATTGTCTCTGTGGGTCGAGATTCCGGTGGCGATCCTGTTGGTGCTCAGCGGTGTGTTTGCGCTAATTGGTGCGACCGGATTGCTGCGAATGAAGGATTATTTTCAGCGCATGCACCCGCCGGCACTGGCTTCGACGTTGGGCGCTTGGTGTGTGGCGCTGGCGTCGATCATTTGCTTTTCGGCGCTCAAATCGGGGCCGGTACTGCATGCATGGTTGATCCCGATTTTGCTGGCGATCACGGTGCCGGTGACCACGTTGCTGCTGGCGCGGGCGGCGTTGTTTCGCAAGCGTATGGCGGGGGATGATGTGCCGGCTGAGGTGAGTAGTCGGCGGACTGAGGGTGGTAGCTGATTCAGGATTTTGGTTGTCTGGACTGGCGCCTTCGCGAGCAAGCTTTGCTCCTACAGGGGCATGCATTCCGATGTAGGAGCAGAGCTTGCTCGCGAAGGCGTCGGGACATCCAACACAAATCTCAGAGCCCTGACTTCAACCGGCTAAACGCCCGAATCAACGCCCGGTTGAACGCCTTGCCATTGTCATTCTTGCTATACAACGTAGCCCGCACTTCAGCCGAGGGATACGTCCCCGGATCATTGCGAATCGATGCATCCACCAGACCATCCGCCGCCGTGATCGCATTGGCGTAATGGATGGTGTCAGTAATTGGCGCCATCACCTCAGGCGTCATCAGATAATCCATCAACGCCAGCCCGGCTTCGGGATGCGGTGCATCCTTGGGGATCACCATCGCGTCAAACCAGATCAAGGTGCCTTCTTTCGGAATCCGGTAACTGAGCTTGAACGGCTTGTTCGCCGCCTCCGCCTGCCCAGCGGCAATCGCCACGTTGCCGTTCCACGACATCGCCACGCAGGTGTTGCCGTTGGCCAGATCGCTGATGTTCAGGTCATTGTCGAAGTAGCGAATATACGGACGAATCTTCGCCAGTTGCTGCTCGGCGAGTTTCAGGTCATCGAGATTCTGCCGGTTGATGTCCAGGCCCATGTACTTCATGACCGCCGCAAACACTTCATTCGGATCATTGAGCAAGCTCACCCCGCAGTCGGCGAATTTCGACACCACCGCCGGATCGAACAGCATCGCCCAACTGTCCTTTTGCGCATCGGGCAAACGCTTTTTGACCGCCTCTTCCTGATAGCCCACACCCGTGGTGCCCCACGCGTAGATCCCCGCGTAACGATTGCCCGGATCGAACACCGCCATGTGCTGACGGAACTCTTCCCCGACGCCGGCAAAGTGCGGCACCCGCGCCTTGTCCAGCGGCTGGATCGCACCGCTTTCGATGGCTCGCGACAGATGCTGCCCAGCGGTGAGCACCAAGTCGTAGCCACTGCGCCCGGTGAGCAGTTTGGTTTCGACGGTTTCGAGCGAATCGAAGTGATCGGCAACCACATGGATGCCGGTTTTCGCCTCGAAATTCTTCAAGGTATCCGGGGCCAGATACTCGCCCCAAATGTACAGATTAACCACCGGTTTGGCGGTGTCGGCAGCCTGCACACACAAGGGTGCAAGCACCAGCAATAACGCTTGAGTCAGTTTGTGCAGGCGCATGGTCACGCTCCCTTCTTGTGGTCAGGCGTGCCGGCGTATTGCGGCATGGTGATGCACGCCACGTTGCCGCCGCCGAGCAGAATTTCCCGGGAGTTTTCAATGCCGACGATCTTGTGCTGCGGGAACAGTTCGGCCAGCGTCGCCATCGCGACTTTGTCCTGACGATCACCAAACAGCGGCACCACGATCGAGCTGTTGCCGGCGTAATAGTTGATGTACGACGCGCAGATTTTCGTGCCGGCCTGACGGGTGTGGGTGCTGTCCTGCTGATCCAGTCCTTCGGCTTCTTCGGCGGTCCATTCGAGCACGTCCGGTTGCGGCAGTTTGTGCACGATCAGTTCACGGCCACGGCTGTCGCGGGTGCTGCGCAGAATGTCGTAGGCCTCTTGATAGATTTCCCATTGCGGATCGTCGCGATTGTCGGTCCATTGCAGCACCACTTCACCGGGGCGGACGAAGCAGGCGAGATCGTCGACGTGGCCATCGGTTTCGTCGAACTTGCAGCCGCGTGGCAGCCAGATCACTTGTTCGGCGCCGAGGTAGTCGGTGAGTCGGCGGGTGACTTCGTCTTTGCCCAGATGCTGATTGCGATTGCGGTTGAGCAGGCACTGTTCGGTGGTGAGGATGCTGCCCTGACCGTCGCTCTGGATGCCGCCGAGTTCGGCAATCAGTGGCGCGCGATAGCGGTCGAAGCGCTCGATTTCGAGGATTTTGCTGGCGATCTGATCGTCTTTGTCCCACGGGTAGTAGAGGCCGCCGTCGAGGCCGCCGTAAGCGTTGAATTCGAAATCGACGCCGCGCACTTCGCCACTCTGATCATTGACCACAAAGCACGGGCCGCTGTCGCGGAACCAGGTGTCGTTGCAGGTCATCTCGACCACGCGCACTTGCGGCGGCAACTGGCGACGGGCCGTGGCAAATTGTGCAGCGGAGGCGCAAACGGTGACCGGTTCGCTGTGGGAGATGGCGGTAACGATCTGCACCCAGACTTTCTGCGCAGGCTTGGCGCCGTTGCGCCAGACGTCAGTGCGCTCCGGCCAGCCGAGCCAGCAGCCGGACTTGCTTTCGAATTCGCCGGGCAGGCGGAAGCCGTCGTGTTTGGGGGTGGAGTCGAGCAAACGTGCCATGGTCAAACCTCGTCTTCGCGATGGGAATGACCACACGGTACGGGCGTTGGCGGAGGGCCCGCCAACGATGAATATTGCGGAACAGTTGAATTCAACTCATCAATCAGCCAGCTGATCGTTGAACCATTCAAGCATCTGCGCCACCGCTGGACGCTCCATGCGCACCCGTTCGCAGACCAGCGCGTATTGGCCGAGCGCAGTCATGCTGGAGGTAAATGGCCGCACCAGCCGCCCGCTCTGCAAATCTTCCTGCGCGGTGAGGTTGTCGCCCATCGCCACGCCCTGCCCTTGCGCCGCGGCTTCCAACGCCAGACCTGCGTGAGCGAAATACAACTGACGCTGCGGACGCTGATCGCCGGCATGGCTGGTGAGCCACGCGGTCCAGGTCTTACCGTCCTGATCATCGTGCAGCAAACAGTGGCGGGCCAGATCCTTGGGCGTCTTCAGCGTGCCCTGGTTGAACAGGCCGGGACTGCACACCGGGAAGAATTGCAGCGCCGGCAACGGTCGAACGAAGTAAGCGCTGCTGTCGACCGGGCCGGTGCCGTAGGTGATGGCGAGGTCGATGTCTTCGCCGGGGCCGCTGGCGTCGATCGGTTGTTCGTAGAGGTGCAACGTGATGTGCGGGTAGCGCGCGTAGAAATCGGTGAGGCGGCTCATCAGCCACTTTTGCGCAAGTTCGGCGGTGACGGCCAAACGCAGCACGGCCAGCGAGGATGGATCGCGCAACTCATCGCAGGCGTCGCCGATCAGTTCGAAGGCTTGCTGCAGGCTTTGCATCAGGCGGCCAGCGGCGATGGTCGGGCGGATTTGCCGGCCTTCGCGGATGAACAGGGGGACGCCGAGTTGTTCTTCGAGCTGGCGGATCTGGTGGCTGACGGCGCTGTCGGTGACGCACAGTTCGGCGGCGGCGCGACCGAAATGCGCGTGACGAGCGGCGCACTCGAAGGTTCGCAGGGCGGCCAGTGAGGGGAGTCGTCGCATGGTTTGTTGATCCCTGTTTTTAGGCGGACATGCTGACCGGCCGGCCTGCGCCAGTCCAGTAGGAGCTGCCGCAGGCTACGATCTTTTGATCTTGTTTGACTAACCAGAGTTAAAAGATCGCAGCCTGCGGCAGCTCCTACAGGGGCATGCATTTCAAATTGTGGGAGCGGGCTTGCTCGCGAAGGCGGCGGCACATTCACCACAACTCTTCTAGGCTAACCCGAACCATCCCAGCCAACCGGAGGCCCCCATCATGCACCTCGAAGGCTCCTGCCACTGCGGCGCGGTCACGTTCAGCCTGACCAGCGCCCACCCCTACCCTTACCAACGCTGCTACTGCTCGATCTGCCGCAAAACCCAGGGCGGTGGCGGTTACGCGATCAACCTCGGCGGCGACGCGACCACGCTCAAGGTGCAGGGTCGCAAAAACATCACGATTTACCACGCAAAGATGAAAGACCCAGGCGAAAAACGCGCCCACCGCAGCACCGCGGAACGGCATTTCTGCGCATTGTGCGGCAGCGGTTTGTGGCTGTTCAGCCCGGAGTGGCCGGAGCTGATCCACCCGTTCGCCTCGGCCATCGACACCGCGTTGCCGGTACCGCCGGAACACACGCACCTGATGCTCGGCTCGAAGGCGCCGTGGGTCGAAGTCGACGCCAAAGCCAAGGACAAGCAGTTCGACGTCTACCCAGAAGAATCCATTGCGCAGTGGCATGAACGCCTCAACATAACCTGCTAACCACACCCTGTGTAGAAGCTGCCGAAGGCTGCGATCTTTTGATCTTGATTTTAAAGATCAAAAGATCGCAGCCTTCGGCAGCTCCTACACAGGGGGCATTAATTTTATGTACGCAGTTCCCCTTTGCCGTTCTCGTTCGGTTAACCCCTCAGAAGCACTTCAACTACCGATCGATTCGATGCAAAGGGATCTCCATGTCGCACGTCCGTTTTCGTTTTGCCTTGTGCCCGTTGGCGCTGGCCCTGCTGAGCCTCCACGCGCACGCCGCTGAAACCGTCGCCAGAACCGATGAAGCCCTGCAACTGGGCGCCACCAATATTTCCGCGCAAGGCCTCGGTGCGGTCACCGAAGACACCCATTCCTACACCACCGGCGCAACGTCCTCGGCCACCGGCTTGCCGCTGTCGATTCGCGAAACACCGCAATCGGTCACGGTCATCACCCGCCAGCAAATGGACGATCGCGGCGTGCAAAGCGTCGGCGACGCACTGCGCAACACCCCCGGCATTTCCACGCAAAAGTACGACAGCGACCGCACTGAGTTTTCCGCGCGCGGCTTCGCTATCACTAACTTTCAGTACGACGGCGTGAACATTCCGTACGACGGCGTGTACGGCGAAAATCCGAACAACGGTGACGACGCCGCGAGCATTGATCGCGTCGAAGTGATCAAAGGCGCGACCGGCCTCATGACCGGTAACGGCGATCCATCGGCCACGGTCAATCTGATCCGCAAGAAGCCGACCAAGGAATTCAAAGCGTCAATTAGCGGCACCGTCGGTTCGTGGGATGCCTATCGCACCGTCGGCGATATCTCCGGGTCACTGACCGATTCGGGCAACGTGCGCGGGCGTTTTGTCGGTGCCTATTCGGACAAGAATTCCTACCTCGATCACTACAGCCAGAAGAAAGACCTGTTCTACGGCATCCTCGAAGCCGACCTGACCGACGACACCCTGCTGACCTTCGGCATCGACAAATCCAGCACCACGCCGCGCGGCAGTTCCTGGACTGGCAACCCGGTGTACTTCAGCGATGGCGGCCGCACCGAATTCCCGCGTCATTTCAACTCCGGTGCTGACTGGAGCCGCCGCGATTTCGACAACATCACCTACTTCGCCTCGCTGGAGCAGGCGCTGGCGAATGACTGGAAATTCAAGGTCAGCCTCGACCAGAAAACTACCGATCACGATACGCAACTCGCCTCGGCCAGCGGTGGCAATCCTGATCGCGCCACCGGCGAGGGCATGTTCTTGTATTGGGGCCGCTGGGAAGGCCATCGCGTGCAGAACACTGCGGACGTCAACGTCTCCGGCCCGTTCACCTTGGGCGGTCGCGAGCATGAGCTGATTGCCGGTGTAATGACCGCGCACTCGCGCCAGACCGGCTCGACCTACGACACCAGCGCCTTCGCGCAAGTACCGGGGAGCATTTACGACTGGAACGGTGAACTGCCGAAACAGCAATTCCCGAAGAACGGTAAATACGAGCGCACCCAAAGCCAGAACGGTGTGTACCTGGCCTCGCGCCTGCACCCGACCGACGATCTGTCGGTGATCCTCGGCAGCCGCTTGAGCACCTTCAAGTACAACGAAGATTACGGCTACATCCCCGGCGCCGGGCTGGACGATACCCACGCCAGCTACAAGGAACACGGCGTGGTCACGCCTTACGCCGGGCTGGTCTACGACCTCAACGACACCTACTCGCTGTACGCCAGTTACACCAGCATCTATCAGCCGCAAACCTTTAAGGACATCAACGGTTCGACCCTTGCCCCGGTCGAAGGCGACAGCTATGAGGCAGGCTTGAAAGCGGCGTATTTCGACGGTCGATTGAATGCCGCGCTGGCGTTCTTCCGCATCGAACAGGACGGCGTCGCCGAATCGATCGGCACCAACCCGGTGACCAACGAAGGCATCTACAAATCCATCGACGGCGCGACCACCCAAGGCGTGGAACTGGAACTGGCCGGCGAACTGGCCGAAGGCTGGAACGTCTCCGCCGGCTACACCTACGCGCGCACCCGCGATGCCGATGAGCAGCGCATCTATGGTTATCCACTGTCGACCACCAAACCTGAACATGTGGTGCGCACCTTCACCACCTATCGACTGCCCGGCGTGCTGGACAAGGTCACCGTTGGCGGCGGCGTGAGCTGGCAGAGCGCGTTCTACGGCAACATCTACAGCGCCCCGGCCGGCGATTACACGCGCATCAAACAAGGTGGCTACACCCTCGTCGATCTGATGACGCGCTATCAGTACAACGAAAACCTGAGCTTCACCGTGAATGCCAACAACGTGTTCGACAAACAGTACCTGACGGGGCTGGGCAACTTCGACACCACGTTCTACGGCGAGCCACGCAATGTGATGCTGACGACGAAGTGGGATTTTTGATCCAGGGCTGAATTGGTTTTTTCAGGGCTGGCCTCATCGCGAGCAGGCTCACTCCTACAAGGTTTGGTGGTGCCTACAATATTTGGACACGACAGATAACCCATGTAGGAGTGAGCCTGCTCGCGATGGCGGTGGGTCAGTCACAGCTGTTTTGACTGGGCTGGCGCCTTCGCGAGCAAGCCCGCTCCCACAGGTTTTGAGGGGTGGCTGAGATTCTGGTAACACCACAAATCCCTGTGGGAGCCTGGCTTGCCAGCGATGGCGGTGGGTCAGTCAGCGTTGTTTTGACTGGGCTGACGCCTTCGCGAGCAAGCCCGCTCTCACAGGTTTTGAGGGGTGGCTGAGATTCTGGCAATACCACAAATTCCTGTGGGAGCCTGGCTTGCCAGCGATGGCGGTGGGTCAGTCAGCGTTGTTTTGACTGGGCTGACGCCTTCGCGAGCAAGCTCGCTCCCACAGGCTTTGAGGGGTGGCTGAGACTCTGGTAACACCACAAATTCCTGTGGGAGCCTGGCTTGCCAGCGATAGCGGTGGTTCAGTCAGCATTGTTTTGAATGGGCTGACGCTTTCGCGAGCAAGCCCGCTCCCACGGGGGGAATGCATTTCAAATGTGGGAGCGGGCTTGCTCGCGAAGAGGCCTTGACCACCACCGCGAATCAATCCAGATGTGCCCACGTCATCCGAAACGACGCCCCACCCCAAGGCGACTCCCCAACCTCAACCTGTCCGCCATGTGATTGCGACACGCGCCGTACCAGCGCCAGGCCCAAACCGAATCCACCCGTGCGCCGATCCCGACTGGCATCCAGCCGCGAGAACGGTTCGAAAATCTTCTCCCGCCCTTCCAGCGGCACGCCCGGCCCATCGTCGTTGACCCGCACCTCGTAATAATCCCCGGTGCGCACCAGCGTCACTTCGACTTTTTGCTCGGCATAACGAATCGCGTTGCGCAGCAGGTTGATCACCGCCCGCGCCATAAACCGTGGTTCGATGCGCACCGTGTCGAGCCGGCATTCACCAATCAGCAACTGCACGCCCGCCGCTTCCGCCTCCAGCGCGACGCTGCCGACCACGCTGTCGAGCCAGTTGGTCGCCTGAATGTTCTCGCGTTTGATCACCGTCGCACCGCGTTCAAGGCTGGCGTAAGTCAGCAACTCGGAGACCATTTCCTCCAACTCGCCAAGGTCGGCGTACATGTCGGCAATCAGCTCACGGCTCTGGCTGGCGTCCGGCTGCTGCTTCAGTTGATCCAGCTCAAACGACAGCCGCGCAATCGGCGTGCGCAGTTCGTGAGACACCGCGTTGGTCAGCTCGCGTTGATTGGCGATCAGGCCTTCGATGCGCGCGGCCATCAAGTTGAAGTGTTCCGCCAGATCACGAATGTTCGAGCGCTTCGACAACTGAATGCGCGCCGACAGATCGTTATCGCCAAAACGCTCAGCGGCCAGCCGCAGCTTCTCCAGATCGCGCCAGTGCGGGCGCACCCAGAAGAACAACACGATGCCGATCAGCACCGCCAGCATCATGTACGCCGCCGTGATGTAGAACGGCATCAGGCTCGGCTCGGGCGGCAGCTTGATGCTGAGCAGTTGCGAACCGCCGTCAATGTTGCTGATGAACTGTGTGTAGTTGTCGCGGGTCACCAACAGATTCTGCGCAAGTTCGGCTTTCTCTTTGTCGCTCAGTTTCAGCTGATCGGCCTCGACCAGCCCCAGCGACAGACCATAATGCGGGCGCAACGCCTCAAGCTGCTGCTCGCGCGCTTCGCCTTGCTGATCGCGCATGTGCTCGACCAGCGACCACGCCTGCCCGCGCACCGCTTCACGGTTGTAGGCCTGCATCTGATTGTCGAGCAAGGCGTTGAAGGTGTGCTCGACCGTCTGCAGGGCCAGCACCAGCCCCACCGTCATTACCAGAAACAACCCGAGAAATAAGCGCAGCATCTACAGCTCCCAGGCAAACGGATTGAACAGATAACCCTTGCCCCACACGGTCTTGATGCACACCGGTTCGCGCGGATTGTCTTTGAGTTTGTTGCGCAGTTTGCTGATGTACACGTCGACGCTGCGGTTAAGCCCGTCGAAAGCAATCCCGCGCATGCGGTTGAGGATGTCATCACGCGAAAGAATCTTGCCGGCAGCGCTGGCGAGCAACCACAGCAGTTCGAATTCCATGGTGGTCATTTCGATGATCTCACCGGCCAGACGCACCTCGCGGCAACTGCGGTCGATGCTCAACTGACCAAACTCCAGCGAACTGACCACGCTGCTGTCCGGCACCTGACGGCGTTGCAACGCGCGCAAGCGGGCAAGCAGCACCGGTGGTTTGATCGGTTTGATCACGTAGTCGTCGGCACCGGATTCCAGACCGAGAATGTGGTCGAGGTCGTCTTCCTTGGCGGTCAAAATGACGATTGGTGTGTCCGACACGCTGCGAATTTCGCGACACACGTGCAGACCGCTCTGCCCCGGCAGCATGAGGTCGAGCACCACCACTTTCGGTTTGAATTCGAGAAAAGCGGCCACGGCCAGATCGCCACGGTGCACCGTGCGCACTTCGTAGCCGTGTTGTTCGAGGAAGTGAGCGATCAGCGCCGCGAGACGCTCGTCGTCTTCCACCAGAAGGACTTTGCCGAAACCCAGGTTATCCATAACGACCGTCTGCCAACCCATCTGTGAAGTGGTCGACATTATGGCGGCATTCGCGGGCGGAAGCCGGTTATCGGTGATGTTTCATACTCTTAAGAGTTTTTAACAATCACACGCAAAAGATCGCAGCCTTCGGCAGCTCCTACATTTGGAATGCGTTTCCCCTGTAGGAGCTGCCGAAGGCTGCGATCTTTTGATCTCAACGGTTTACAGGCACACCACTGTGAAAGCGGAATTCTTCATCCGGCGATTCAATCAACTCTTGCTCCGCCGCACGAACCCGCACGATCACTTGCTCAACATCCTTGGCATCACCGTACTGATAAGCCAGCTTCAGATACCCCTGAAAATGCCGCGCCTCGCTTTTCAGCAAACCGAAATAGAACTTGCCGATTTCCTCATCAAGATGCGGCACTAGCGCTTCAAAACGCTCGCAACTACGCGCTTCGATAAACGCGCCCACTACCAGCGTATCCACCAGTTTCACCGGTTCATGACTGCGCACCACTTTGCGCAGGCTCGACGCGTATCGGCCGGCGTGCAGCTGGCGCAGTTCGATCTTGCGACGTTTCATCAGGCGCATGACCTGTTCGTGGTGCACCAGTTCTTCCCGGGCCAGACGCGACATCATGTTGATCAGGTCGACGTGGGAATGGTACTTGGCTATCAGGCTCAGCGCGGTGCTGGCGGCCTTGAACTCGCAGTTCTTGTGGTCGATCAGCAGGGTTTCCTGATCGGCCAGTGCAGCCTGAACCCAAGCGTCGGGAGTGCGACAGCCAAGGAATTCGTGGATTTCGGGAAGGATCATGGGGCTCACGGTAAAGGTGTTCGAGCGAAGGGCGCCGATTATACCGGCCTATCCGCAGACCACCAGCGGCTGGCGTTGATATGCATCAAGTCGCGCACGTTCTGGCAGCAACTATAGTTGTGCAACGCCGTGCCTTTTCTTTGCTGGAGACTCCGCTCATGCAAGCCATTCGCAGCATTCTGGTGGTCATCGAACCCGAACATTCGGAAAGCCTGGCGCTCAAGCGCGCCAAGTTGATCGCGGGCGTGACCCAGGCCCATCTGCACCTGCTGGTCTGCGACAAGAAGCACGACCACGCCGGCATGCTCGGCGTGCTCAAAGCCGCGCTACTGGCGGACGGTTACAGCGCCACCACCGAACAGGCGTGGAACGAGAGCTTGCACGAAACCATCATCGATGTGCAGCAGGCCGAGGGCTGCGGACTGGTGATCAAGCAGCATTTCCCGGACAGCTCACTGAAGAAAGCCCTGCTGACTCCGGCGGACTGGAAACTGCTGCGCCACTGCCCTACCCCGGTGCTGCTGGTGAAAACGTCGACCTCGTGGAAAGACCGAGTAATTCTGGCGGCGGTCGATGTCGGCAATGCCGATGGCGAGCACCGGCATTTGCACAATACGATCATTGATCACGGCTACGACATCGCGGCCCTGGCCAAGGCGCATCTGCATGTGATCGCGGCGCATCCATCACCGATGCTGTCGGCGGCGGATCCGACGTTCCAGCTCAGCGAAACCATCGAAGCGCGCTATCGCGAGCAATGCCGGGCGTTTCAGGCGGAATTTGATATCGATGACGAGCATCTGCACATCGAAGAAGGCCCGGCGGATGTGTTGATTCCGTTTATGGCGCACAAGCTGCAGGCAGCGGTGACTGTGATTGGCACGGTGGCGCGCACCGGGTTGTCGGGGGCGCTGATCGGCAATACGGCGGAAGTGGTGCTGGATGAGCTGGAGAGTGATGTGCTGGTGCTCAAACCGCAGGAGGTTGAGGATCATTTGGTGGAGTTGGCGGTGAAGCATTAAGTGCAAAAGATCGCAGCCTTCGGCAGCTCCTACAGGTAGGACGCATTCCCATGTAGGAGCTGCGGCACGCTGCGATCTTTTGATCTTCAGGCGCCAAAGGCGTCTTTGAGGAATCCGGGGGCGATGTAGCGCTGATAATGCGCTTCCGACAGCAGGAAGAATTCCCGATCAATGGCATCACGCAATTCCGGCAAATTCCAGTCACGAAACTCCGGCAACAACACCATCCCGTACGCGTCGAGATTAATGATCACCCGCGCCCCCCGGGCAATCAGCTGATACGCCCAGCAATATTCCGATTGATGCGGCACGAAGCGGATCTTGCGCTGTTCGAGCTGCTCGCGCAGGCGCGCCGAATCGAAAATCTCGACCTTGCCCGCCATCACTTGTGACAGCAATTGCTCCAGCCGCAACCACACCGCACGTTTTTCCTCCTCGTTGTACCCATTCCAATGGATCACTTCGTGGTGGAAACGCTTGCAGCCACGGCACACCAGATCACCGTAAACAGTGGAGCAGAGGCCGACGCAGGGAGTCTTGATGGTCTGATTGGGCATAAAGTAGGCAAAGGCACTGAAACGCGGAACAGGTCGGCATGTTAGCCCTTTGTCTAACATTCATCACCCCTCAAAGTTCAGGGGTGAACTTACCTTTAAATTTTTTTTGCCGTAGAATCAGCCAGCCTTTTAAGGCGCCAATGTCCGTTAGAAGCTGTTTTCAAAGCGTCACGAGCACAGTCGTTCCTTCAGAGCGGTGTTGGCGAAGGGTTTTTCCAGCGGGGAAAAGCCCAACGCCAACCCTCATCAGCTCCCCGTTCTGCAGGCGTAAAACTTTGAAAGCAGCTTCTGTAAGGAATGGTCGGTAATTCTGGCTAAGTGGCCCACAACGCCACGCAGCGCATGAGTACGGCCATTTCGGGATGAGCGTCCCGGACACCCATTTGGGACCACTGATGAGGGTAATAACTGTGCTTGAAGCCTACCGCAAACATATCGAAGAGCGTGCAGCCCTGGGTATCGTTCCCCAGCCGCTTAACGCCGAACAAACAGCAGGCCTGGTCGAGCTGCTGAAAAACCCTCCGGCTGGCGAAGAAGAATTCCTCGTTGACCTGATCACCAATCGCATTCCACCAGGCGTGGACGAAGCGGCCTATGTAAAAGCCGGCTTCCTGTCTGCACTGGCCAAGGGCGAAGTTTCCTCCCCTCTGCTGGACAAAAAACGCGCTGTAGAACTGCTCGGCACCATGCAGGGCGGCTACAACATCGTGACCCTGGTTGAGCTGCTGGACGACGCCGAACTGGCGCCTGTCGCTGCCGCGCAACTCAAGCACACCCTGCTGATGTTCGATGCGTTCCACGACGTCGCGGAAAAAGCCAAGAACGGCAACGTTCACGCTAAAGCCGTGCTGCAATCCTGGGCTGACGGCGAGTGGTTCAAAAACCGCCCGACTCTGGCCGACAAGATCAGCCTGCGCGTGTTCAAGGTTACCGGCGAAACCAACACCGACGACCTCTCCCCTGCTCCAGATGCCTGGTCGCGTCCAGACATCCCGCTGCATGCCCTGGCCATGCTGAAAATGGCCCGCGACGGCATCGTTCCTGATCAGCAGGGCGCCATCGGCCCGATGAAGCAGATCGAAGAAATGCGCGGTCAAGGCTTCCCGATCGCCTACGTCGGTGACGTGGTCGGTACTGGCTCTTCGCGTAAATCCGCTACCAACTCGGTACTGTGGTTCTTCGGCGACGACGTTCCTTACGTGCCGAACAAGCGCGCTGGCGGTTTCTGCTTCGGCAGCAAAATCGCTCCGATCTTCTACAACACCATGGAAGATGCCGGCGCACTGCCAATCGAGTTCGACGTTTCCAACATGAACATGGGCGACGTGATCGACCTGTACCCGCATGCTGGCAAAGTTTGCAAACACGGCACCGACGAAGTCCTGACCACCTTCGAAATGAAGACCCCGGTACTGTTGGACGAAGTCCGTGCTGGCGGCCGTATTCCGCTGATCATCGGCCGTGGCCTGACCGAGAAGGCTCGCGCCGAACTGGGTCTGCCTGCGTTCGACCTGTTCAAGAAGCCTGACGCACCGATCGAAAGCACCAAGGGTTACACCCTGGCGCAGAAAATGGTCGGCAAGGCGTGCGGTCTGGCAGAAGGCAAAGGCATCCGTCCTGGCACCTACTGCGAACCGAAAATGACCACCGTGGGTTCTCAGGACACCACCGGTCCAATGACCCGTGACGAACTGAAAGACCTGGCGTGCCTGGGCTTCTCGGCTGACCTGGTGATGCAGTCCTTCTGCCACACCGCGGCGTATCCAAAGCCGATCGACGTGACCACCCACCACACCCTGCCTGACTTCATCATGACCCGCGGCGGCGTTTCCCTGCGTCCGGGCGACGGCATCATCCACTCGTGGCTGAACCGCATGCTGCTACCAGACACCGTCGGTACCGGTGGTGACTCGCACACCCGTTTCCCGATGGGCATTTCGTTCCCGGCCGGTTCCGGTCTGGTTGCGTTTGCTGCGGCCACCGGCGTTATGCCGCTGGACATGCCGGAATCGATCCTGGTGCGTTTCAAAGGCAAAATGAAACCTGGCATCACCCTGCGTGACCTGGTTCATGCGATTCCTTACTTCGCTATCCAGAACGGTCTGCTGACCGTCGAGAAGAAAGGCAAGAAAAACGCCTTCTCCGGCCGCATCCTGGAAATCGAAGGTCTGGAAGGTCTGACCCTCGAGCAAGCGTTCGAACTGTCCGACGCCTCGGCCGAACGTTCGGCTGCCGGTTGCACCATCAAGCTGTCGAAAGAGTCGATCACCGAGTACCTGAACTCCAACATCACCCTGCTGCGCTGGATGATCGGCGAAGGTTACGGCGATGCTCGTACTCTGGAACGTCGCGCTCAAGCGATGGAAGCCTGGGTTGCCAATCCGGAACTGATGGAAGCCGATGCCGACGCCGAATACGCCGAAATCATCGAAATCGATCTGGCCGACATCAGCGAGCCTGTACTGTGCGCGCCGAACGACCCGGACGACGCCCGTCTGCTGTCCAGCGTTGCTGGCGAGAAGATCGACGAAGTGTTCATCGGTTCGTGCATGACCAACATCGGTCACTTCCGTGCTGCCGGTAAACTGCTGGATCAGGTCAAGGGTCAGCTGCCAACCCGTCTGTGGCTGTCGCCGCCGACCAAAATGGACGCTCACCAACTGACCGAAGAAGGCTACTACGGCATCTACGGCAAGGCCGGCGCACGTATGGAAATGCCAGGCTGCTCGCTGTGCATGGGTAACCAGGCACGTGTAGAGCCGAATGCGACTGTTGTATCGACTTCGACCCGTAACTTCCCGAACCGTCTGGGCGACGGCGCGAACGTCTACCTGGCTTCGGCCGAGCTGGCGTCCGTGGCTTCGATCCTGGGTCGCCTGCCGACCGTCGAGGAGTACATGGAATACGCTGGCAAGATCGACAGCATGGCGGCCGATATCTACCGCTACCTGTCTTTCGACCAGATCGCCGAGTTCCGTGAAGCTGCTGCGAACGCCAACATCCCGGTCGTTCAAGCCTAACGTTACAACGCAATAAAAAACGCCGCCTATCGTGAGATGAGCGGCGTTTTTTTATGCCCGCCACCACAACCCATCCCTGTGGGAGCTGAGCTTGCTCGCGAAAGCGGTTGGTCACTCAACAACGGTGTTGGCTGATACACCGCCTTCGCGAGCAAGCTCGGCTCCTACAGAAACCGGTGGCAAGCCAGGCACTGGCGAAAAAAAACCGCTGTGCCTGGGCAGGCACAGCGGTTCTTTTCGATTGAATCCGCGCTACATCGTCAGCTTGTAAACCAATGCCGAAATCGCCACCAGACCTACCGCCGTGACAAACACGTTCGACGCCTGACCACGATAGCGCGCCATCGCCGGTACTTTGCGAATCGCGTACATCGGCATCAGGAACAGAATCGCCGCGATCACCGGGCCGCCAACGGTTTCGATCATGCCGAGAATGCTTGGGTTCAGCGTTGCGATGATCCAGCAGATCACCAGCATGAACGCCGCCACGATGCGATCCAGTGCCTTGGCGCCCGGACGTTTGCCGCTTTTCACGATCAAGCCTTTCAGGCCTTCGCTGGCACCGATGTAGTGACCGAGGAACGACTTCGAGATCGCCACAAACGCAATCAACGGCGCGGCAAACTCAATAGTCGGATTGTTGAAGTGGTTGGCCAGGTACGACAGGATCGACAGGTTCTGTTCCTTGGCCTCCGCCAATTGCTCCGGCGACAGCGTCAGCACGCAACTGAAGACGAAGAACAGCACCATCAGCACCATCAACGCATGGGCGCGGAACAGGATCTGCGAGCTGCGCTCATCGGCATGCACGCCATACTGACGCTTCTGATCCACCGCAAACGCCGAAATGATCGGCGAGTGGTTGAACGAGAACACCATCACCGGAATCGCCAGCCACAGCGTGTGCAGCAGCGCCGACGCTGGCGGCACCTGCGAAACAGTGGTGAGGATGCCGCCGTTCCAGTGCGGAATCAGGTACACCCCCAGAAACAGCAACGCGACGATAAACGGATAGACCATCAGGCTCATTGCCTTGACGATGGCGTCCTGGCCGCAACGCACCACTGCCAGCAAACCAAGAATCAGCACGAACGACAGCAGCGCACGCGGCGGCGGCGTGATGTGCAATTGATGTTCAAGGAAACTGGCGACCGTATTGGTCAGGCCCACGCTGTAGATCAGCAGAATCGGGAAGATCGCAAAGAAGTACAGCAGCGTGATCAGCGCACCAGCCTTAATGCCGAAATGCTGCTCGACCACTTCAGTGATGTCAGCGCCTTCGCGACCGGACAGCACAAAACGGGTCAGACCACGGTGTGCGTAGAACGTCATCGGGAACGCCAACAGCGCAAGCACCACCAGCGGCCAGAAGCCACCCAAGCCTGCGTTGATCGGCAAATACAGGGTACCGGCGCCAATGGCCGTCCCGAACAACCCCAACATCCAGGTGGTGTCCTGGCGATTCCAGCTCGAAAGTTCAGCGGGTGCTGCTGCATCAAAGCGCTCTTCGACGCTATTGGCCTGATCATTCATCCGGTCGGATCTCCGCATTCCGGTCACTTGCCACTCGGTCAGGACGCGTCGGAAAAAACCGACAGACATGCTCCGGCCGAAACAGGGGCGCGATTCTCCGCGATAAATGAGCAGAAGCAAAGACTTAGCTGAGGAATGGTTGTGCGGAGCAGATCAGCGTGGTGTCGTTTTTGAGAAAATGGCTGTCGTCAACGAGCACGCAATCTGTCGTTTTTCGGCAAGTTATCGCATCGGGCATGAGGGATAAACCTCATCCGACTAATCGACCCAACATGAAACCCATTGCCATGCAAAACAGACCGAAAGCCAGCATCGCCCAGACAGGTAACATGTCGCCTTTGTTTTTGATGCGCACTCTCTCAGCCCATTCATCGTGCTCTCGCTCGAGTTCTTCCATTCTGGCTTTTAGGTCATAGGTGCTCATTTTTGATTGTCCTTTTGGGTTAGAAGGTTCAAGTACTTAAGACTTGAAAAAGAAGCCTGCTACGGCAGTGATTGCGGTCACCAGCCCCCCTAATATTGCGAGCGGATATAAATTCGCCTCCCTGCTCAGTTTTTTTTCCTCCGTCAAAAGCTTTTGACGTTCGGCTACGAGTTTGCGTGTCTCATTCAGGAGCCTTTCGAGTTCCAGGTTTTCCCGATTATTTTGAAGCATTCGCCTTCCTTGGCTATTGGCAACCACTGTCCAGGCTGCCTTGCACACACATCATTCCTCGTTCATCCTCTACCGAATAGCAGACGGATCTGTTGGGTGCGTAGGCAAAATCCTCGAGTTACGTAGGCAGCCTCATACAGAGACAGCGGCGAGACTTATCACCTCGCCGCCGGGCTGGATCAATCGACCGGTACCAAATTATCGAGCACCTGATTAACAGCCAACTCACCCAACATCACAACCTGCGCAATGCCCAACAACGTTCTGCGATGCGTGCCTTCCAGCATCCCCGCCAAGTCGTTGATCATTACGCAAGCCGAACCGAGGCTCTCACTGGCGTCGGCCAATAGAGGTTCGTTCGCACTGGCCGGGTTGACCATGAACAAACGGTTGGACACATACGGTGCGGCCATGATTTCGGCAGTGGGAGGGCCGAGGTAGTGGTCGAGGGCGCGCTCGGCGGCTTCGTGGAATTTCTTGGATTGGGAGGATTCGTAGGGCGATGCCGGATCGGTGGCCGGCGGGTTTGGCGTTACCTTGAACATAAATGCTTACCTCGTAATAAGGCTGCATCCATTCCACCGCTAAGCAAAAGGGAGGCAGCTGTGCGCAAGTTAGCGGTCCGGTAAGCATTCACAACCCGGCGCATCCGAAGATGCCATGCGCACAGCCACCATCGAGCGCAGGCGAAAGCCTGACTTGATAGGACTTGTACAACCGTGGATGCATACCGAGCCGCTAAGCCCGATCACTGGAAATCAGTGACCCGATCAACGTTACCGACCCACCCCAAGGCGCACAAGCCGGCGGATTCTGTCTTAGGCGTAGGCAACGACGCAACGATTTGTGGGCAATCGTACGTAACTTCAGGTGTCTATAAACACGAATTACCGAGTTATGTTTATTGGCTGACAACAGTAGGCGAAATGTCCGACAGATTGTGGCGCGAGCACCGTGCAAGAGGCAGGCTTTTGTGTTGGTCATACCGACCTCTTCGCGAGCAAGCCCGCTCCCACAGGTAGAATGCGATCCATTGTGGGAGCGGGCTTGCTCGCGAAGGCGTCGGATCGGCGAGCGAAATACTTTCAATCCCCACCATTTCATCTAGCGTGAGAAAGGCCCCACTACTCCCTCGGAGCCTACCCATGCCATTAGTCCGCGTCGAAATCAAAAAACACCCCGATCCGACCTTTGCCAAACGCATCGGCGAGCAGATTTACAGCGCCATGCGCAGCGCCATCAGCGTCCCGGATCATGACAACTTCCAGATCCTCAACGAGCACGACGCCAATCACTTTATCTTTGACCCCGAGTACCTCGGCATCCAGCGTTCCGAGCAACTGGTGATCATCCAGATCACGCTCAACGAAGGCCGAACGCTGGAGCAGAAAAAAGCGCTGTACCAAACCATCGCGCAGAACCTCAACACGCACCTGTCGATTCGCCTCGAAGACGTGTTCATCAATCTGGTGGAAGTGAAAAAAGAGAACTGGTCGTTCGGCAACGGCATCGCTCAATACGCCAATTGACAGGCGCGCAACCCGCACAGCATGATCAGTCCCATGAACCTTTGCGCGCTGCACCTCACCCGTACCACCACGACCGCCATCGGCGGGTCGTGGTGGTACGGGTGAGGTAACCCCAGCGCAGCAAACCCAAGGCCCCGCCAGCAATGGACGGGGCCTTGTTGTTTCTCCCGTCCGTGCGGCATTTGTAGCACTCAAGGAGAGACATCATGTCTGCAGCACTGTTGATCATCGATATGCAGGTCGGTCTGTTTCATGGCCCGGAACAACCTCATCACGGCGAGCAAATTCTCGCCAACATCCAGCACCTTATCGCCAAGGCGAGACAACAGCAGGTGCCGATCTTTGCGGTACGCCACACCGGCCCCCAAGGTTCGCCGATTGCCGCTGGCAGTCCGTTCTGGCAATTGCTGCCCGAGCTTGAGCTCAACGCTGAAACCGCAACCCTCTTTAACAAGTCCAGACCCAACGCCTTCCACGACACTGGCTTGGCGCAGCAACTGCAATCCAGAAAAATCGAGAATCTCTACCTCGTCGGCATGAAGACTCAATTCTGCATCGACAGCACTTGCCGCGCCGCTGCCGACCTAGGCCTCAAACCCGTGTTGATCGCCGACGCCCACACTTGCATGGACACTCCTGCCCTATCAGCGCAGGCGATTATCGATCACCACAACGCCACCCTCGGTGGCGCCTTCGCCCGGGTAATAAACAGCGCCGACGTAAGCTTCTGACGAAGCGTTCAGGCGAGCCCTGCATCAGCTCCTACACTGGCTGATGCGGAGCAACGCTCAACCATTGCCAAACCGCTCTGGAATCAGCACTCTGAAGCATAATTTGATGCCCTCGACGCCGACGATCACAGGAGCCGCGCAATGCCCGCAACCGTTCTGGTACTGGTTGAAACCATCAACGACTATTTGCCGATTCTGGAAAATCAGGGTTTTCACCTGATCCTCGCGCCGACGCCCGCCGAACGTGCGCAGGCTATTGCCACTCACGGCAGTCGCATCGATGCGGTGCTGACCCGTGGTCCGCTGGGTCTGACGGCTGACGAGATTGCCGCCCTGCCCGCGCTGAAAATCATCACCGTGATCGGGGCCGGTTATGAGCAGGTTGATCTGCAAGCCGCCAGTGATCGCGGGATTACCGTGACCAATGGCGCCGGGGTTAACGCCTCGTCCGTGGCCGACCATGCGATGGCGATGCTGCTGGCATTGGTGCGTGATATTCCGCGTTGTGATGCGGCGGTACGTCGTGGTGAATGGCCGAAGATCATGCGGCCGTCGCTGGCCGGTAAACGCTTGGGGATTCTCGGATTGGGTGCAGTGGGCCTGGCGATTGCCAAGCGCGCACACCTCGGTTTCGACATGGAAATCAGCTACCACAGCCGTCAGGTGCGCAACGAGGTGCCGTACGCGTTTTGCTCGACGCCGACCGAATTGGCGCGCGCTGCGGACTTTCTGATCATCGCGACGCCGGGCGGTATCGGCACGCAGCATATGGTGACGCGTGCAGTGCTCGATGCACTGGGGCCGAAAGGTTTTATCGTCAACATTGCGCGGGCCAGTGTGATTGCCACAGCAGACCTGATCACGGCCCTTGAACAACGAAAAATTGCCGGTGCGGCACTGGATGTGTTCGATCACGAACCGCAAGTGCCGGATGCGCTGAAATCCCTCAGCAACGTATTGCTCACGCCTCACGTTGCCGGCCTGTCGCCAGAGGCCACCCAAGGCACGGTCGAACTGGTGGGCAAAAACCTCGTCGCGTTTTTCTCCGGGCAACCGGTGCTCACCCCGATCGCCCTCCCGCCGAAACTCAGCAACCAGCGCGTGCACTGATCTGACTGACCTGTAGGAGCTGCCGAAGGCTGCGATCTTTTGATCTTGCTTTTATAAGATCAAAAGATCGCAGGCTGCGGCAGCTCCTACACGGTGGTGTCTTGTGCTTATTCGGAACGCTGATTATCCGGCAACACGCTAACCTATAAGACCGCACCGCGCTTGTGAGCAATCGGGCGCGCCATTAGATTAGCCAATGATGTGTGGCCTCCAAAATAAGCAGAAGGGATAAGCATGGCGCTTACTGACCAGTCCACCCGTATCCGCTCTGGCGAAGAACTTGATGCCAGCCTGATCGATCCGTACCTCAAGGCGCATATTCCGGGCCTGAGCGGCACGCCTGCGATCAGCCAGTTTCCCGGCGGCGCGTCGAACCTGACCTACCTGCTGGAATACCCGGAACAGGAATTCGTCCTGCGCCGTCCGCCGTTCGGCCACAAGGCCAAATCCGCCCACGACATGGGCCGCGAATTTCGCATCCTCAATCAGCTGCGCGACGGTTTTCCGTATTGCCCGAAAGCCTACGTTCACTGCACCGACGAGTCGGTGATCGGCGCCGAGTTCTACGTGATGGAACGGGTCAACGGCATCATCCTGCGCTCGGAACTGCCGCCGGAACTGGGCCTCGATTCGACAAAAACCGAAGCGCTGTGCAAGAGCTTTATCGACCGTTTCGTCGAGTTGCACCGTGTCGACTACAACGCCTGCGGCCTCGGCGATCTGGGCAAACCGGAAGGCTACGTCGCCCGCCAGATCAAAGGCTGGAGCGAGCGCTACGAAAAAGCCCTGACCCCGGACGCACCGCTCTGGGAGGCGGTGAAAGCCTGGCTCAACGACAAGATGCCGGCCGATCATCCGACGTCGAGCATCGTCCATAACGACTACCGCTTCGACAACGTCATCCTCGACCCGAACAATCCGATGCAAATCATCGGCGTGCTCGATTGGGAACTGACCACCCTCGGCGATCCGCTGATGGATCTGGGCAACACCCTCGCCTATTGGATTCAGGCCGACGACCCGGCGCCGGTGCAACTGATGCGCCGCCAGCCGAGCCATGCGCCAGGCATGTTGACCCGCCGCGAGTTCGTCGATTACTACGCCGAACGCTCGGGCATCCAGATCGACAATTTCGACTTCTACTACACCTACGGCCTGTTCCGCCTGGCCGGCATCGTGCAGCAGATCTACTACCGCTTCTACCACGGCCAGACCCAGGACAAACGCTTCGCGCAGTTCATTCACATGAACAAACTGCTGGAGCAGATGAGCCTGCAAGTCATCGCGAAATCGAGCCTCTGACGGCCCACACCAAGGAACCCCTATGTCCAAGACTCAGTTGTTCGACCTCGACGGCAAAATCGCTTTCGTCTCCGGCGCAAGCCGTGGCATCGGTGAAGCCATCGCCAAACTGTTGGCCCAGCAAGGCGCGCACGTCATCGTCTCGAGCCGCAAACTCGACGGCTGCCAGCACGTTGCCGACGCGATCATCGCGGCCGGCGGCAAAGCCACTGCAGTGGCCTGCCACATCGGTGAAATGGAGCAGATTGCCCAAGTGTTCGCCGGCATCAAAGAACAATTCGGTCGCCTCGATATTCTGGTCAACAACGCCGCGACCAATCCGCAATTCTGCAACGTGCTCGACACCGATCTCGGCGCGTTCCAGAAGACCGTCGACGTGAACATTCGTGGCTACTTCTTCATGTCCGTTGAAGCCGGCAAGCTGATGCGCGAAAACGGTGGCGGCAGCATCATCAACGTCGCGTCGATCAACGGTATTTCGCCGGGGATCTTCCAAGGCATCTACTCGGTGACCAAGGCTGCGGTGATCAACATGACCAAGGTCTTCGCCAAGGAATGCGCGCAGTTTGGCATCCGCTGCAACGCCCTCCTGCCGGGCCTGACCGACACCAAATTCGCCTCGGCGCTGGTGAAGAACGATGCAATTCTCAAGCAGGCACTGACGCAGATTCCGCTCAAGCGCGTGGCCGATCCGAGCGAAATGGCCGGTGCGGTGCTGTACCTGGCGAGTGATGCGTCAAGCTACACCACCGGTGTTGCGCTGAACGTGGATGGCGGTTTCCTCTCCTGATCCCGCTCAAACCCTGAACGGATCCTGCCCCTGTAGGAGCTGCCGCAGGCTGCGATCTCTTGATTTTCGTGGATCAAGATCAAAAGATCGCAGCCTTCGGCAGCTCCTACAGTTTTTTTCAAGCAATGGATCTATTGCGTGACGCAACGGGTGGTGGTGATGTGTCGAGTCACCTGCTCGTCGATGTACATGTCACCGACCACCTCGGTGCTTTCCTGAATCTGACAAGTGCGTTCCGGCGGCGGAGGCGGCGCCACGGGCGGAGGCGGCGGAGGACTGGCACAACCGGCCAACACACCAAAAATAACCAACGGCAACACGCGTTTCCCAAGACTGTTCATAGGACGACCCGCGAAAAAGGAGCGACAAACTCCCGCGACCCAACCGACCACGAGAGACCTGACCACTCATTCTTTATAGCCGAGGTGAGTGCAAGCGCCAGTGAAATGGCTGGATTGGGGGAATGGGGCTGTCGATTTTGGGGTGGGGATCGCGATTGGATTGCCTGAGAGAGCGCCATCGCGAGTAGGCCTGGCTTCTACAACAGCAAGATCAAAAGATCTCAGCCTTCGGCAGCTCCTACAAAGGATGAGCGCGAGGTTGGCTGCCGCGTATATTCTGAAAGCCCCTCACCCTAGCCCTCTCCCAGAGGGAGAGGGGACTGACCGAGGTGTTTGAGCAAGTTACGCCGACGTGAAATACCGCGCCGCACACAAATCCCGAAAAGCCCAAAAATCAGCTCCCTCTCCCTCGGGAGAGGGCTGGGGTGAGGGGCAAGAACACCCCAAAACCAAAGCCAACCGCGCCCCGCTCCTCACCACTCAACACGATGAGCGCAAGCTCGGGTGCAGCTTTTGATCTTAGAGCCCGTCGGGAGGCTGAGTGGAGGGATTCATACGGGGAAAGCATCGAGAGGAGGTGCAGCGAAGCAAACCGTAGGCGATGCCCCCGGATGAACCCGGAGCGAAGGAACCCGAGCCTTAGCGAGGGCCGGACGTCAGGGCACAGACCTTTGGTTCCTTTGGGGCGTTTGCCAAAGGGACTCGCCGTAAGGGCGAAACCATTAGCAGCCGTAACCGCAGCAACGGATATGTACCCCAAAGCCAAAAGATCAAAAGATCAAAAGATCAAAAGATCAAAAGATCGCAGCCTTCGGCAGCTCCTACACGGGCTCAGGCCAAGTCGGGATCTCGAGACGAGCGCAAAGAATTACTCTCCAACTCATAACGCAATTCTTCAATCAACCCCGCCACCGACTCCGCCGTGCGCAACACATCCAATTTCAACCCACTGACAACCAGATCCACCTGCCCAGACACCGGGTGATAAAGCTTCACCGTCAGCGAATGATCACCATCCACCAGACACTCACACGCCAGCGGCGAAAAACTCTGCTCAAGCTGAGCGCGCAACTGCGCAAGATTCATCATTGAGGCTGTTCCTTTAGCTACTTCGAAGGGACACGGTCACGCAAAAAAAGCCACGCACCGCACCCCACCAGACTAAGAACCACCCGCCCCCACCAGAACCTCAATTTGCACCGGATCAACTAGTGCATTTGCACCCTAACGCTGCCCGCGCCATTCCCCCGAAAACAACCCGCGCTCGCGCGCCCAGACAATCGCCTCACTGCGACTATGAACATCCAGCTTCGAATACACCGTCGCCACATGATTGCGCACGGTATTCGGCGCCAGCTTCAGCCGCGCGGCGATCTCCTTGTCCGCCAAACCCTCACAAATCAGCCCCAACACATCCCGCTCCCGCGCGGTCAGATCGGTAAACGACACACTCGGCAATTGCGGCGAATTGACCTTCTTCACATTCGCCAGCTTCTCGATCAGCGTACGACTGAACCACGAAGCATCCTTCATCACCTCTTCAATCGCCGCCACCAGCTCAAGCTCGGTACGCTTGCGCTCGGTGATGTCCATCAGCACCAGCAAATAACACGGCACATCATGAATATTCACGGTGTCGGCCGACAGCGCACACTCGAGCAAATCGGCGTCCTTGGTGCGCACCCGCACGTCCACCCGATCCACTCGGCCATTGTTCTCAAGCGCCGCGAGCAGACGAGACCGCGCACCGTTGTCATCGATAAAACCAATCTGCGTCACGGTTTTACCGAGCACATCGTCCCCGTCAAAAGCCAGGGTATCGAGAAACGCCTGATTGACGTCGAGCACCCGCTGCTCCTCCGCCGTGCAGATCAGAATCGGCACCGGCGTCAGGCGAAACGCTTTGGCAAAACGCTCCTCGCTCTGACGCAGCGCCACCTCGGCCTTGTGCCGCAGCTCCATGTCGACAAAGGAAAACAGCATGCAATCTTCGTCGTTGAGCACCAGCGGTTGCCCGGCGACGATCACCTGCTTGCTGCTGCCATCGGGCAAGCGCAATTCAGCCTGCATCTGCGGAATGGTCTCGACATCGCGCAGGCGCTGAATGGCCAGATCGCGTTTTTCTGCCTGCTCGTAGATGTCGATTTCATACGCTGACGTGCCGATGACTTGCTCGCGGGTATAGCCGGTCATCTCCAGAAACCCCGGATTGACCTTGATATAGCGCAAGTCGCTGATTCGGCAGATCACCGCCGGCGCCGGGTTGGCATTGAAGGTTTTTTCGAAACGCTGCTCGGCGTTGGCCCAGTCGGTGACGTCGCTCATGATCAACACCAGCGACTCGGGCTGCCCCTCGCGATCGGTAAGGATCATGCTGCGCACGCTGTGTACCCAGACGCGTTCCGGGTCATCCGCCGCATTCACTTCGATCAGCACATCATTGAACGCCTCGCAGCGGGCCACGCGACTGATCGGATAATTCTCGGGCGCCAACGTGTGGTTGTTGCGATAACGCAGGTTGAAACGCTGCGCGTACTCGGCGGCGTTGTGGCCCAGCTCACCGATCCGGCTGACGCCATGCATGGCCAGCGCGGCCTCGTTGGCCCAGAGGATGCTCTGATCCCGCTCCAGCAGAATCACCCCGTCGGACAAACCGGCGATGATTTGCTGCAACTGGCGGCGATTGGTTTCGGTGGTCAGGACTTCCTGGCTCATTGGATCTCCACAAGTGATGCGCCATGTGAAGTGTACGACCGCAGCCACACGTGATCGTGCCGACCAACAATTTCTCCCGGAACACCGCAGTTCCCTGTGGGAACGGGCTTGCTCGCCAAAGCGGTGGGTCATTCAAAGCCGCGTCGCCTGACACTATGCCTTCGCGAGCAAGCTCGCTCCCACAGGGATCTATGGTGTGTCCGGGATGTTGTGTACGGCAGAAAACTTGTGGGAGCGGGCTTGCTCGCGAAAGCGGTATGTCATTTAAAGCATGCGTCGCCTGACACGACGCCTTCGCGAGCAAGCCCGCTCCCACAGGGATCTTTGGCATATTCGGGACTTTATGTACGACAGAAAAACCTGTAGGAGTGAGCCTGCTCGCGATGGCTGACTGTCCGTGCCGAAAATATTGACTGATCCTCCGCTATCGCGAGCAGGATCACTCCCACGGGGATCTATGGTGTGTCCGGGATGTTGTGTGCGGCAGAAAAACCTGTGGGAGCGGGCTTGCTCGCGAAAGCGGTGTGTCATTTAAAGCATGCGTCGGCTGACACGACGCCTTCGCGAGCAAGCCCGCTGCCACAGGTTTCGTGGTGTGCTAAAGATTCGTGTCGCTCCCACAAGGGGTCAGTTGGAGTTTTGTGCCTTGAGTTCTCGCAGGGTATCGAGGAAGAGTTTCAGGACGGGGGAGGCATCATCCGCCCGATACGTTGCATACAGCGGCACTTCCGGCAACGCCGGGGTCAGGCGTCGAAACACCAGCCCCGCCGGCGCCAACTGTTCAATCGACGCCGGCAACAGTGCCACGCCAAACCCGGCGCGCACCAGGCTCAGCAACGTCTGCACCTCAATCACCTGCTGCCGTATCTGCGGGGTAAACCCGGCCTGAATGCAGCACTGATAGAGAAAATTGGCAAACCGCGACTGCTTCAACTCCAGCGCCACAAACGGCTCCTGCGCCAGATCTGCCGGGGCCAGCACCTCGCGCTGCGCCAGCGGATGATCCGCCGGCATCACCACATGAATCGGCTCATAAATCAGCAGTTCATTGCGCAACAGCGGGTCGTCATAACCGACACGAAACACGCAGGCATCAATGCGCTTCTCCTTCAACGCCTTGACCTGCGCCGCCGGGGTCATTTCGTGCAGGCGCCAATTGACCTGCGGATAACGCTCGCGAAACAGGTGCAAAGCCTTGGGCAGCACGCCGACCATCACCGAACTGATCATGCCGATTTCCAGTTCACCGAGTTGACCGCGCCCGGTTTGCCGGGTCAGATCCAGCGCCCGCTCAAGCTGTTCGAACACCAGCGGCGCCTGCTCCTTGAGCATCTGCCCCGCCGCCGTCAGTTCGACCCGATGATGGCTGCGCTCGAACAGCGGCGTGCCCAGTTCCTCTTCCAGCAAACGAATCTGCTGGCTCAGCGGCGGCTGGCAGATATGCAGGCGTTCGGCAGCGCGACCGAAATGCAACTCATCGGCCAACGCCATGAAGTACCGCAGCAAGCGCAAGTCCATGGCGATTTATCCCAGGCTCAGTGGCGTCGAACGCTGGCGCACGCCGGTCAGCGCGAACAACGCATTGGCGATGGCCGGCACCACCGACGGACTGCCCAACTCGCCGACGCCACCGGGTTTGCTCGGCTCACCGTCGAGCACGAGGATGTCGGTGGCCGGCATGTCGGACATGCGCGTGACGCGATAGTCGTGGAAATTACTCTGCACCACCCTGCCCTGTTTGATGTCGAGCCGATCGAACAACGCGTGACCGAAGCCCCACATCAGGCCGCCGTAGATTTGCTCTTCAACACCGCCCGGCGACACTGCCAAACCGCAATCAACCACGCAGGTGAGCTTCTCGACTTTCGGCTTTCCATCGACTGTCGCGACGCGCGCGACCACCGCGATAAAACTGGTGTAACCCTGATTGGTCGCGATGCCCAGCGCGGTTCCCCGCGGTAATGGCTGACCCCAGCCGGCGCGCTCGGCTGCCTGCTTGAGCACCGCCACATGCCGTGGTCGTTCCTGCATATTGGCCAGGCGGAACGCCAGTGGATCTGCACCGGCCGCGTGCGCCAGTTCATCCATGAAACTTTCCACAGCAAACACGTTGGGAATAAAACTCACCGAGCGATACCAGCCGCTCGGCACGTCGCTTTCGTGCTTGACCCAGTTCAACTCCAGATGCGGCGGACGATAGGCGAAGTCCCACGCAGTGATCGATTCGGTGGTGCTGTAATCCATCTTGTCGGGGCGTTCGAAATAGCCCGGCTCCCACTGTTCCGGTGAGGCCGGCGATACCGCGTGCAATTGCAGCGCACTGAGTTTGCCTTGGGCATCCAGCGCACCTTTGACCCGATGCAAGGTTGCCGGATGATTGAACAGCGCGTGCATTTCATCTTCACGGCTGTTGAGCAGTTTCACCGGCACACCGGTTTTCTGCGCCAGATACGCGACTTCAAACAACCAGTATTTTGCCTCCCGCGCACCGAAACTGCCGCCAGACACCAACTCATGAATGGTCACGTTGGCCTTGTCGATCCCGCACACGGTTTGCGCCGCTTCCAGTGCCGACGACGGCACCTGCACGCCGCCCCAATAGGTGATCGCCTTGTCCTTGACCTGCGCGGTGATGCAGATCGGTTCCAGCGGGTTTTGCACCTTGTAGGGCATGGTGTAATCGGCTTCGATCAGCTTCGCCGCGCCCGCCCATTGCCCGGCGACATCACCTTGGGTCATGGCTTTGACGGTTTGTGCTTGCGGATCGCCGATGGCTTTGGCTTGAGCGCTGAACAACTGCTCGCTGTCGAACCCGGCCAGCGGTGAATCGCTCCACTTGATCTCCAGTACTTTGCGGCCCTGCTGCGCGGCCCAGAACGTATCCGCCAACACGGCGACGCCTTCCAGATTGCCGCCGAGCACATCCGGACGCCCCGGAATCGCCAGCACCTTGCGCACGCCCGGCACTTGCAGAGCCGCCGCTGAATCGACGCCGACGACCTTCGCGCCAACCACCGGCGTACGCTGAATCACCGCCACCAACATGTCCGGCAATTGCACGTCGATGCTGTACTTGAACCGCCCGCACACCTTGGCCGCCGCATCGCGTTTGTGCCGCAGCTTGCCGATGTATTTGAACTGCGTCGGGTCTTTCAGCGTGACGTGGGTCGGCGCTGACAGATTCGCCGCGACCCCGACCAGTTCGCCGTAACCGAGGCTACGCTTACTCGACGTGTGAACGACGCGACCTTCCTCGGTGGTGCAACTGTCGGGGCTGACTTTCCACTGTTTCGCCGCTGCTGTAATCAACAGCGCCCGTGCCGTGGCACCGGCCATGCGCAAGCGATCGTATTCGAGGGAAACACTGGTGCTGCCGCCCGTGGAGAAGACTTTCCAGACCGGATGAATGTAGGTTTCGAAAAACGGGTCTTCCGGGGTAATCACCTGCACGGTCATCGGGTTGACGTCCAGCTCTTCCGCCACACACGCGGCCAATGCCGTTTGCGTACCGGTGCCCGAGTCATGCTTGTGCACCACCAGTTTCACCGTGCCGTCGGGAAAAATCCGCACCCAGGCATTCGGTTCAAATTCGTTGGCCGGCGCCATGGCTTTTGGATCGGTGGCTGCGATGCCGCCGGGCAGATACAGGGCAATCGCCAGTCCGGAAGCGACGGTCGCCGCTTGCTTGAGAAAAACCCGCCGCGGCAGTTCGATACGGGTGTCGTCGATAAGGCTCATCAGGCCTCCTTCGGCGCATTCGCCGCACGTTTGATCGCTTTATTGATGCGCCCGTAAGTGCCGCAGCGGCAGATATTTCCGGACATCGCATTGCGGATCGAATCGTCGGTCACCGCCGCACCGGTGTTGAGCAACGCGGCGGCGGACATGATCTGCCCGGATTGACAGTAGCCGCATTGCGGCACATCTTCGGCGACCCAGGCCAGTTGCAGCGGATGGCTTTCCGTCGGCGACAAACCTTCGATGGTGGTGATGCTATGGCCCGCGACGGCGGCCGCCGGCAATTGGCAGGAACGCACCGCGACGCCGTCCAGGTGCACGGTGCAGGCACCGCACAGGCCCATGCCGCAGCCGAACTTGGTGCCGGTGAGTTTCAGTTGATCACGCAAGACCCATAACAAGGGCATGGAGGAGGACGCTTCATCCAGCTCGCGTCGTTCGCCGTTAACCGTGAATGCAATCATTGTCAGGCTCCAAAAGAGCGGCCCGTCTTTGTGCGGGCCTGGTCACCGATTATTGGAACCCTGAGCAACACGCGGCCAGCGACGATTTCTGCCAACCGCTGTAAGCAGGACTAACAACATGTACAAGCGATACCCGTCGGTGCAGTCCATGAGCGCGTTTATCCACGCCGCACGCAGCGGCAGTTTTTCCAGCGCTGCGCGCAAACTGGATCTGACCCACAGTGCGATCAGCCAGCAGATTCGTGCGCTGGAGGATTTCATCGGCCAGCCGCTGTTCGTGCGTGAAGGCGGCGGCAGCAACCTGACCGACGCCGGGCAGTTGTTTGCCAGTGTGTTGTCGGACGGTCTGGCGCAGATTGACCGGGCGATCTCTTCGGTGAAAAACCGCAGCGTCGCGCAACGGTTGACGCTTGATGTCGACAGCGAACTGGCGCAGAGCTGGCTCAATCCGCGCCTGCCGCAGTTGCTCGATGGGCTGCCGGATTACGAGGTGACGTTGCTGTCGATGCCGCGCAGTGATCGCAGCACGTTTGAGCGGGTCGATCTGGCGTTGCGCTATGGCTATGGCGATTGGGACGACTGCGAGATGACGCAGATTTGTGGCGATCGGGTGCTGGCAGTGGCTTCGCCGGATTTGCTGGAACGCTATGGGTTGCAGGTGCCGTTGAGCCCTGCGCAGATTTTGGAATTGCCGTTGTTGGGATATACGCGAAGGTCGTGGATTCCGTGGCTGGATGCGGCAGGGATGACGCCGACCGAGCCGCCGGCACGGGTGATTTTTGATAATGCGGCGAATTTGATTGCGGCTGCCGAGGCTGGCGTTGGCGCGGGGCTGGTGCGTGGATTGTTGGCGGCTGATGCATTGCGCAGTGGGCGGTTGGTGGCGTTGAATGAGGCGCAGATTGCGGCGCATTACAACCTCTACGCGGTGTGGCCGCATGGGCAGGCGGAGCGTGTGGCGCCGGTGGTTGAAGCGATCAAGCAGTTGGCTTTGCGTACGCTTGAAATCCAGCCCTCACCCTAGCCCTCCCGAAACGTCGGACCGCCCAAAGGTAGAGGGGACTGATAGTGGGATATTGACGAATTACGCCGACTTGAGAGATCAGCTTTGAATCCATAATCGACTCGAACTTTCAGGTCGATGCATCGCGAAAAACACCTCGGTCGGCCCCCTCTCCTTCCGGGAGAGGGCTGGGGTGAGGGTAGTTCCTGATCTGCCCATATCGAACGCATATCACCACCCCGCCCAATTAATATTGTACGAACCCCTCCCCCTTTCCAATACTCGCCCTCAGCAGCCACCCACCCGGGCCGGATGCGAACAGGCGAGGGAATGCGCGAGTCTTGCGCATAGAAACGGCCGATTGCCCGGGACGTGGATGCCGAGAGCCGCAAGGCTCCCTTCCCCGCTATCAGGAGATCGACTGCAATGATCATCGATATCAGCTGCTATCCCACCGATCTGGTGGACCTCGCCTGGAGGCATGACGGTGACCCGTTCACCGGCGAGCGTCTGCTGGAGATGATGGATGGCCCGTACATGGTCAACGGCAAGCCTCGCCGCATTGACAAAGCCTTCATCCAGCCGCCGCAAGGCAACACGATTTACACCTGGACCGACGGCGACCTGACCGGCCGTGAATCCATCGACGCCTACATGGCCTACACCTTGAAAATGGTGCAGACCTACCCGGATCGTTTCATCGGCTGCTTCGTTTACAACCCGCGCTGCGGCGTGGAAAACGGCGTCGAAGCGATCGAGCGCTACGTCAAGGAACACGGTTTCGGCATGGTGCAGATGCAGGCCAACATGCACGCCTACCGTCCTGACCGTGCGCTCGACTGGGTACGCCCATGCTTCGAGAAGTGCGCCGAGCTGGGCATTCCGGTCAAGTTGCACACCGGCGACGGGCCTTACAGCATCCCGTCGGAATGGGTGCCGATGATCAAGGAATTCCCCAACGTCAATTTCATCATGGCCCACTTCGGCGTGCAGACCGGTGGCGTCTACGTGTTCGAACCGATGCAATGGGCGATGGAATTGCCCAACGTCTACTGCGAATCCGGCTGGTGCCTGCAATCGCGGATCGTCGAATTCGCCAAGGTCTTGCCGACGCACAAGATCCTCTTCGGCACCGACACGCCACCGAACGAACCGGGCATGTGGCTGCGCCTGCTCGAAGTGCTCTGCCACGAGCCGCCGCAGGGTCTGAACCTCGACGAGGACACCCTCGAAGACTACTTGGGCAACAACACCGCGCGGATGATCGGCCTCGAACCGACCCCGCCACCCCGTTCCGTTTCCGAAGCAGAGGCGCAACTCAAGCGCCCCGTCACCACTCAACTGGCCAGGAGCTGAACCGATGATTATCGACACCCATCTGCACCCAACAAATCTGGTCGACGAGGCCTGGCGCCACACCGGCGAACCGTTCACCGGCGAGCGCATGCTCAAACTGATGGACGGCCCGTACATGATCAACGGCAAACCACGCCGCATCGACATGGGTTTCATCCAGCCGCCACCGGGCAACACCGGTTATCGCGACGGCAACCGCCGGGGCCGCGAAGGCGTACGCGACTACATGTCGTACATCGCCGAACTGTGCATGAAGTACCCGGATCGCTTCATCGGCAACTTCAACTTCAACCCGCGCTGGGGACCGGAAAACGGTGCAGCGGAGCTGGAATTCCACATCAAGGAATACGGCTTCAAGATGCTCAAACTGCACGCCAACATGCACGGCTATCGCCCGGATCGCGCACTCGACTGGCTGCGTCCGGCGATGAAGGTCTGCGCCAAGTACAACATCGTCGTGCTGATCCACACCGGCGACGGCCCGTACACGATTCCGACGATGTTCTACCCGATCATCCGCGAGTTCCCGATGGTCAATTTCATCATCGGCCACTTCGGTATCCAGACCGGCGGCAACTACTCGTTCGAAGCGTTCTGGATGGCGATGGACACGCCAAATGTGTACTGCGAATCGGGCTGGTGCTTCCAGTCGCGGATCGTCGAATTCGCCAAGGAACTGCCGCGCAACAAGATCGTGTTTGGCACGGACTCGCCGCCGAATGAGCCGGGGATGTGGCTGCGGGAACTGGAAGTGTTGTGCTCGCCGGCACCGCAAGGCTTGGGGATTGATGAGGATCATCTCGAAGACTACCTGGGCAACAACATCGCAAGGTTGTGCGGGATCGAACCGACGCCACCGCCGAAGGATCTGGCCGAGGCCGACATACGCCTGACCACCACGTATCTCTAGATAACGCAAATCCTTGGGGTAACAAGGAAACCCTGTGGCGAGGGGATTTAGCGAAACGTCGCACCGCCCCGTTCGGCTGCGCAGCAGTCGCAAAACCTGTGAATGAGCTTTTTCCTGACACAGCGCAATTGCGGGTTTTGGGGCCGCTTCGCAGCCCAACGGGGATAAATCCCCTCGCCACAGAGGCCCTCGCCACAAGGGATCTGTGCACAGAGCACACAGCGACTTTACAGGCACGAAGATGACCCGGCGTTCGTTCGACCGGCAGGCCAACGGCTGGCCGCGCGAACGCCCTCTCACCCCTGCGTGCCTGCTTTTTACGAGGTGACACCATGACCCGTTCGACGCTCGGCGATTCTCAGGACTTTCACGTGTTCATCGACGCCTATCGCCGTGAGTACCCGGACGATGTGCTGACCGTCACTCAACCGATTTCTGCCGATCAGGACGTCACCGCCCTGGTCGATGCCCTCGCCGCCCAGGGCCGCGATCCGCTGCTGATCTGCGAAAACGTCGGCAACCTCGGCGTGCCGGTGGCGACTAATCTGTTCGCCTCCCGCACCCGCATCGCTCGGCTGTTCGGCGTAACGCCTGCGCAACTGCACGAAACTTTTCAGACCCGCGCCAACCACCCCATCGCCCCGCGCTATGTGGAAAGCGGCCCGATTCTCGATGAAGTCTTCGAAGGCGAAGCGTTGGATCTGGCGCTGCTGCCGATGCTCAAGCATTTCGACAGCGATCGCGGCCCGTACATCACCAACGCGATCATCATCGCCGAAGACCCGCTGACCGGCATCGCCAACATGAGCTATCACCGCTCGATGCGCCACGCCCGCCAGGCCCTCGCCACCAGCCTGCATTCACGCGGCCACCTGTGGCGGATGCTGCAAACCGCGCGCGAACGTGGCGAAGAATTGCGTGTGGCCATGGTGGTTGGCGCGCACCCACTGTTCATGCTCGCCGCCGCTGCACGCTTGCCCTATGGCGCCGATGAACGCGCCGTCGCTGGCGGGCTGTTTGGTGCGCCACTGGAGTTAGTGAAAACCCCGCGCTACGGCATCGGTGTACCGGCGTATGCCGAGTTTGTTCTGGAAGGCGCGATTGACCCGGCGGCCTATGCCGAGGAAGGCCCGTTCGGTGAATTCAGCGGTTATTCCGCGGATCGCTCGACCAACAATGTGCTGCGCGTCGACACCCTGTTAAAGCGCAAGGACGCCTGGCTGGTCGATGTGATGGGCGGCCGCTACGCCGAGCATTTGACCCTCGCCCGCCTGCCGCGCGAAGCGGAGATGAGCGAAAAACTCAAGGCACGTTTCCCCGCTGTCACCGCTGTGCATTACCCAAATTCCGGCACGCATTTTCACTGCTACGTCGCGCTGGATCAGAGCCGCGACGGCGAGGCGCGGCAGATCATGCTGGCGTTGCTCGGCTGGGATCCGTACCTGAAAACCGTGATCGCGGTGGACAGCGATATCGACATCAGCGATGACAGCCAGGTGCTGTGGGCGCTGGCCACGCACTTCCAGCCGCATCTGGATATTTTCACCATCGATGGTTTGCCCGGTAGTCCGCTCGATCCATCGTCGTCGGTCAACGGCACCACTTCGCGGATGGGCCTGGATGCGACTCGCGGTTCCGGGTTTGACGGGATCAAGGCGCAGCTGGATCAGGATGTACTCGAACGCGCGCGGGTTTTGCTCAAAGGACTGGAATCGTGAACCGGCAACGGATGGTCGTCGGCATCAGCGGCGCGTCCGGCTTCATCTACGGCGTGCGCTTGCTGCAATTGCTCGCTGAACTGGACATCGAAAGCCACCTGATCATCAGCCGCGCGGCGCTGCTGACCATGGCTCACGAAACCGATTACAAACTCGCCGACGTCACTGCATTGGCCAGTCATTACCACCGCGCCGATGACGTCGCCGCCGGGATTGCCAGCGGTTCGTTTCGCTACCTCGGCATGGTGGTGGCGCCATGTTCGATGAGGACGCTGGCGGAGATTGCCACCGGCACTTCTTCGGGGCTGATCGGACGCGCCGCCGACGTCACGCTCAAGGAGCGCCGCACGCTGGTGTTGATGGCCCGCGAAACCCCGCTGACCCTCGCCCACCTGCGCAACATGACCGCCGTCACCGAGATGGGCGGAATCATCGCCCCGCCGGTGCCCGCGTTCTACGCCCGCCCGGAAAACCTCGCACAAATGGTCGACCACAGCCTCGGCCGCGTGCTCGACCTGTTCGGCCTCGATGCGGGCGTCGCACAACGCTGGCAAGAACACCCACAACCCTGTGGGAGCGGGCTTGCTCGCGAAAGCGGTGTGTCATTCAACAATGAAGGTGGCTGACCCACCGCATTCGCGAGCAAGCCCGCTCCCACATTTGATCGCACTCCGACAAAAACACAGTTAAGGAGCTTCAGATGAACACCCCATTCAACGCCCCAACCCGCAACACCAAAATCCCCGTGACCATCCTCACCGGTTTCCTCGGTGCCGGTAAAACCACCCTGCTCAATTACATCCTCAAAGAAAACCACGGTCGCAAAATCGCCGTGATCGAAAACGAATTCGGTGAAGTCGGCATCGACGGCGACCTCGTCCTCAGTTCCGAGACCGAAGAAATCTACGAGATGGTCAACGGCTGCGTGTGCTGCACCGCCGAAGTTCGCGAGGACTTGGTGCGCATCGTCAGAGAGCTGGTCGCGCGCCCGGTGCGCCTCGATCACATCCTCATCGAAACCAGCGGCCTGGCCGATCCGTACCCGGTGGCGCAGAGCTTTTTCATCAATGACCCGATCGCCGATGAAGTCGAACTCGACGCCATCGTGACCATGGTCGACGCCAAGCACATCGCCCAGCACCTGGAGGATCTGCAACTCGACGGCGTCGACAATCAGGCAGTGGATCAGATTGTCTGCGCCGATCGGATCGTCATCAACAAGGTCGATCTGGTCAGCGCTGAAGAGGTTGAAACCCTGCGCGGCAAGATCCGTGGATTGAATGCCACAGCAGATCTGGTGACCTCAACCCACGCGCAAATCGATCTGACGAAGATCCTCGGCATCGGCGCGTTTGAATGCACGCAGAAGCTGATGGAAATCGGCGCGGATCAGCACGATCACGATCACCACGACCATGAGCATCACGCTGAGCAGTCTATTGAAGAGCAGGACCACCAACACGACCCAAGCGTGTCATCGGTGGGCATCGCTGTGGACGGCGCGGTCAACCTGATGGCGTTCCATCGCTGGATCAGCGAACTGCGTTCCTCCCAGGCCGACAACCTCTATCGCATGAAAGGTGTGCTCGCCGTGGCCAATGAAGACCAGCGCTACGTGCTGCAAGGCGTGCACAGCCTGGTGGAATTCCGCGCCTCAACCGCGTGGGGCACGGAGCCCCGCTCGAGCAAGATCGTGTTCATCGGCCGCGACCTGGATCGCGCGGCCCTGAACCAAGGCTTCGCCGCCTGCCTGGCAGGCTGAAACAAGGCATCGGAGCCGGTGGATGGCGGCTTCGGGCACATGTGTACGAATGACTGATGCCAGTTTTTTGCACAACACAACACCTGTGGGAGCTGGCTTGCCAGCGATAGCGGACTGTCAGTTTATAAAAATGGTGACTGCTAAATCGCCATCGCTGGCAAGCCAGCTCCCACAGGGTTCCACTGTGTTCTTGAGCTGATCGGCATCAGACGAATACCCCTCTCTACCGCATAAAAACAGCCAGAGGTGTTTCCCCATGTCGTCAGCCACATCCCCATCAAAAACCGCATCCACCGTGCACCCCGTCGACCGCGTTTTGCCGGTACGACAGATGCTCACCCTCGGCCTGCAACACATGGCCGTCTCGTACATCGGCGCCATCGCCGTGCCGTTGATTGTTGCCAGTGCGTTGAAAATGTCTCACGCCGACACGGTGGTACTGATCAGTACCACGCTGTTCTGTTCCGGCATCGCCACCCTTCTGCAAACCGTCGGCTTCTGGAAATTCGGCGTGCGCCTGCCAATTCTGCAAGGCGTGGCTTTCAGCAGCGTTGGCCCGGTGATCGCCATCGGCAGCAACCCGGAGGTTGGGTTCGCCGGGGTCTGCGGGGCGGTGATCGGCGCGGGGATTTTCACCATGCTGATGGCGCCCTTCGTCGGTCGATTACGGCGGTTTTTTCCGCCCGTGGTCACCGGTTGCATCGTCACCGTGATCGGTTTACAGCTGTTCCCGATTGCCTATGAATGGGTTGGCGGCGGGCGCAACGCGAGCAACTTCGGCGCGCCGGCGTTCCTCGGTGTGGCGGTGGTGGTGTTGCTGACGATCCTGTTGGTCAACCGCTATGGCAGCCCGATGCTGCGCAACATGGCGGTGTTGATCGGGATGCTGGTTGGCGCCGGACTGGCCTACGGTCTGGGCATGGGTAGTTTTCACAGCGTCGAAGAAGCGCCGTGGCTGACCGTGCCCTACCCGTTCTACTTCGGCCTGCCGACCTTCAGCCTGATCCCCATCGCGACCATGGTGGTGGTGATGATCGTGCAGATGGTCGAGTCGATGGGGCTGTTCGTGGCCATCGGCGACATTGTCGAAAAACCGGTCGAGGACAAACAGGCCATCAACGGTCTGCGCGCCAATGGCTTGGCCAGCACCATCGCCGGGATGTTCGCCGCGTTTCCCTTCATCGCCTTCATGGAAAACGTCGGCCTGGTGATCCTCACCGGCGTGCGCAGCCGTTGGGTGGTCGCGGTCAGCGGCTTGCTGATGTGCTCGATTGCCTTGGTGCCGAAGGCCGGCGCGATCATCGCTTCGATGCCGACCGCCGCTCTCGGTGGCGCTGGCATTGCGATGTTCGGCGTGGTTGCGGCGGCGGGCATTCAGACCCTCGCCAAAGTCGATTACGAGCGCAATCGCTACAACGTGCTGATCGTCGGTTTCACCATCGCCGCCGCGCTGGTGCCGGTGCTCGCCCCCACCTTGTTCAAACAACTCCCCGAGTGGTCGCAGCCGTTCCTGCACAGCAGCGTGGTTATCGCTTGCCTGGTGTCGGTGCTGCTCAACGCCGCGCTGAATGGCGTCAGCGTGCCGGGAACCACCGCCAGCAAATCCGCCTCGCACATCCTTTAGTTTGGAGCTGCCCATGACTCAACTTCAGAACATCCTGATCAAAAACCCGGTCGCGGTGATGACCGGCCTGCGCGGCCCTCGCGCGCGGGCCGGGGCCGTGGACATCCGCGTGGTCAACGGTCGCATCGCCGAAATGGCCGCGAACCTTGAACCACAACCCGGCGAACGGCTGATCGACGCGCGCAACTGCGTGGTCTATCCCGGCTGGATCAACACCCACCATCACCTGTTCCAGAACCTGCTCAAAGCCGTGCCCGAAGGCTTGAATCAGGATCTGCAAGGCTGGCTGGCGAGCGTGCCCTACCCGCGCCTCAACCGCTTTACCCCGCAACTGGCGCGGATTGCTGCACGGCTGGGCATGGTCGAATTGCTGCTGTCCGGCGTCACCACCTGCGCCGATCACCACTACCTCTACCACGCTCACGGCAGCACCGAGACCGGCGACTTGCTGTTCGACATGGCCGATGAATTTGGCCTGCGTTTTGTGCTGTGCCGTGGCGGCGCGCTGGAATCAGCGAGCGCGCATCCGGGCTTCTCGAAAACCGCGCTGCAACCGGAGAGCCTCGAGCAAATGGTTGGCGATATCGAACGGCTGAAATCGCTGTATCACCAGGACACTCCAGACGCGATGCGCCGCGTGGTTGTCGCGCCAACCACGCCAACGTTCTCGCTGCCGCCAACGCTGCTGCGCGAACTCGCCCACACCGCACGCGGCCTCGGTTTGCGTCTGCATACGCACCTGTCGGAAACGCAGAACTACGTGAATTTCTGCCGCGAAAAATACAACTGCCTGCCGGTGGAATTCGTCGCCGAACACGAATGGCTCGGCCCCGACGTCTGGTTCGCCCACGCCGTACACCTGCAACCGGGCGAAATCCGCATGCTCGCGCAGACCGGCACCGGCATCTCCCACTGCCCGGTGAGCAATGCGCGACTGGGCAGCGGCGTCGCGCCAGTGCCGCAGATGTACGAGGCAGGTGTGCCGATTTCCCTGGGCGTGGATGGCGTAGCGTCGAATGAATCCGGAAGCATGGTCGGCGAAGCCAACACCGCGTGGCTGATCCACCGCGCCGAACAAGGCGCCTCGGCGACCACCGCTGAAGACGTCATTCACTGGGGCACGGCGGGTGGCGCACAGGTGTTGGGACTCGGCGCGGTTGGCACGCTCGAAATCGGGCAAGCGGCGGATCTGGTGGTCTACAGTCTCGATCACCCACGGTTCTACGGCTTCCACGACAGCGCCGTCGCGCCAGTGGTTGCGGGCGAACCGATCACGGTTAAATACAGCCTGGTCGGCGGCAGGATTGTGGTCGACAACGGCGTAATCCCCGGCCTGGACATCGAACGCATGCGCGCCGAAGCGTGGGAAGGCGTGCAACAACTGATGAACGTTGACGACTGACCAAAACCCACCACAAACCCCTTGTAGGAGTGAGCCTGCTCGCGATAGCGGTGTATCAGTCAGAGTTAATGTGGCTGACAGACCGCTATCGCGAGCAGGCTCACTCCTACAGGGGATTGCGGTGCATTCGCGACTTCCAGGTTTGTCGTCTAACGTTACTTCCTCATCGGACTGAGCCCCTGGGCTCTTGATCAAGGAGAGACTGATGACGTCGCGTCGCAACATCGAACAGACCTACCGCACCTGGTCCAGCCCCATTTTGCTGGAGCTGAAAAAGCGCGAACACCAAATGGCGCCGTTCGAGCGTCAGGCGCTGGAGAATGTGTTGGTGGAGAGGCGCTTGCTGGATATCGGTAATCCGCAGGGCAATGACCGCCGAACAAAAAACCTCACCCTGGATTAATCGCTAACCCTTGTAGGAGCTGAGCTTGCTCGCGAAGGCGGTGTGTCAGGCAGATGTGATTTGCCTGACACAATGCCTTCGCGAGCAAGCTCGGCTCCTACAGGTTTGTGTGCTGGCCCAGTTTGAGTAGTTCCTTGCGCAGGATTGAGGGTGCGTGGTCGGCCATGCCGGCGTGCCAGTCCAGTGTCAGCAGGTGATTGAGTTTGCGTTGGCTCGAAACGGGTTCTGCCAGAAAGCAGCTTTTTCCGTCGCGGATGCTGATGACATTCAGCATCCAGTCATCGCCCTGCTCCGCCATCCACTGGCTGATCGCTGGCCGATGCTTTTTCAGCAACGCATCGGCATCCCACACGGTCATTTGTGCGAAGACTTGCGGCAGATTATTTTCGGGTTTCAGCCGTTTCAGGTCGGCTGCCAAGGCATTGGCAAGGTCTGATTCGATGCTGGCCTGGCATTCGAGGAAGTATTTCTCGGGCCAGTCGGTCGCGAGTTTCGCCCGAAACGCGAGTTCGGCGTAGGCGTCGATGTCCGCTGCGGTGGTCATCTGGCTGGTGAAGTTCAGGGTGTTGTCGAGGATCGCGGTGGCCAACAGTGCGGCGCTTTGTTCGCTGATTTTTGCAAGCAAGTCTGAGGTCTGCCAACGCTGAAAGACCTGAGTTGCCGCAGCGCCGATCGGGCGGATGTCGGCGGCCGAACCGAGTTTCTTTGCCCAGTAATTTTCGTAACCTGGATGATGGTCGATGACTTCCACGACCTGATCGAGCACGACCAGTGGATCGAAATGGTGATAGTCGGATACGTCGACCAAGATGAATTCGTCAGTCAGCGATGGTTCATGCGTTTGAAAAGCGCGACCCCAATCAAGCACGGTTTTCGAGACGCTGGCGTTGGGTTTTGCGCTGCTGACGGCGCGGGCGGGGATGCCTTGCAGATTGAGTAATTCGGCGTAGGCGATGCAGCAGGCGTAGGCGTCGATGTCCAGATAGGACGCGCCGGAGGTGATGATTTTCATGGGCGGCAACGTCGCACATTTTCATGACATTCGGGTGACAGGAAAAGATCGCAGCCTGCGGCAGCTCCTACACAGGGCTGCGATCTGTTGATGTTTATGCGGCGGCTTTACCGGCTGCCACCGCCGCCGAAGCCGCGAGCATCGCCCGCAACAACACCGCGCACCCGGCCGCCAGATCATCCGGTGCGGCATTCTCGATTTCGTTGTGGCTGATCCCGCCTTCGCATGGCACAAAAATCATCCCCGCTGGCCCAAGTTCGGCGAGGAAGATTGCGTCGTGGCCGGCGCCGCTGACGATGTCCATGTGCGACAGGCCCAAGCCCTTGGCCGCGCCGCGTACCGCTTCCACGCAACCTTTTTCGAAGTACAGCGGCGGGAAGTCGGCGGTGGGGGTCAGTTCATAAGTCAGGCCATGTTCCTCACAAGTCGCTTCGATGACCTGCTTCACTTCAGCAATCATCGAATTCAGCCGTGCCGGTTCCAGATGACGGAAATCGAGGGTCATGCGCACTTCGCCGGGAATGACGTTGCGCGAGCCGGGATAGGCTTGCAGGCAGCCGACGGTGCCGCAGGCGTGCGGTTGATGGCCGAGGGCGGCGCGGTTGACGGCGCCGACGATGACCGAGGCGCCGACCAGTGCATCTTTGCGCAGGTGCATCGGTGTTGGGCCGGCGTGGGCCTCGACGCCGCGCAGTTTCAGATCGAACCACTTCTGCCCCAGCGCACCAAGTACCACGCCGATGGTTTTCTGTTCGTCTTCAAGGATCGGGCCTTGTTCGATGTGTGCTTCGAAGTAGGCGCCGACCTTATGCCCGCTGACTTTGCGCGGGCCGGCGTAGCCGATCGCATTGAGTGCTTCGCCGACCGTGATGCCCTCGGCATCGACCTTGGCCAGCGTTTCTTCGAGGGTGAATTTTTCGGCGAACACGCCGGAGCCCATCATGCATGGCGCGAAGCGTGAGCCTTCTTCGTTGGTCCAGACCACCACTTCCAGCGGCGCTTCGGTTTCCACGCCGAGGTCGTTGAGTGTGCGCAGAACCTCGACGCCAGCGAGCACACCGAAGCAGCCGTCGAACTTGCCACCGGTGGGTTGCGTGTCGATGTGGCTGCCGGTCATCACTGGCGGCAGGTCGGGATTGCGCCCCGGCCGGCGGGCAAAGATGTTGCCGACGGCATCGACCGTGACGCTGCACCCGGCGTCCTTGCACCATTGCACGAACAGGTCGCGGGCCTGGCGGTCGAGGTCGGTCAGGGCCAGGCGACAGACCCCACCCTTGACCGTGGCGCCGAGCTTGGCCAGCTCCATGAGCGAGGCCCAGAGGCGATCGCGGTTGATGTGCTGATGGGTTGATTGCAGAACGTCTACGGCTGCGTTCATGGGGATCTCCTCAGTGTTGATGCCGATAGTTCCCACGCTCTGCGTGGGAATGATCATGACTTACACCGCTGTTTTCACGGCAGAAGGCTGCGCCCGCATCACGCACAACCCGTAATAAATAATCCCGCCCAACGCCGAGCCAGTGAACCAGCCATAGCTGTAAAACCAGCTAAACGCATCGCTACCCAGCGACAACAACGTCAGCACCACCGGCACACCAAACGCGAGAAACCCGGCCCGGTTCCACGCCGGATACACGTCATCGCGATACAACCCGGCCAGATCCAGTTGCTGTTTCTTGATCAGGAAATAGTCCACCACCATGATCCCGGCAATCGGCCCGAGCAGGCTCGAATAACCCAGCAACCAGTTGGAATACACGGTCTCGAGGCTCACATCGGAAACGATCAAACCAAGCTTTTTCAGCAGCTCATGCCCCATCAACAACAGCCCGACCAACCCGGTCAGCAAAACCGCTTTGGTGCGGTTGATCACCTTGGGCGCGATGTTCTGAAAATCGTTGGTCGGCGAGACAATGTTCGCGGCGGTGTTGGTCGACAGCGTGGCGATGATGATCAATGCCATGGCCACCGCGACCCACACGGGACTCTGGATATGGCCGATCAAAGTCACCGGATCAGACACCGTCACGCCGACCAGTTTCACCGACGCTGCGGTCATGATTACGCCCAGCGAGGCGAACAAAAACATGGTCAGTGGCAGGCCGAAAATCTGCCCGAGGATTTGATCTTTCTGGCTCTTGGCGTAACGACTGAAGTCCGGGATGTTCAACGACAACGTCGCCCAGAAACCCACCATTGCCGTCAGCCCGGCGGCGAAGTAACTCACCACGCTCGCGCCTTCCGGACGCTTCGGCGGGATCGCCAGCAGTTCGGTCATCGAGACATTGGGCATCGCCCATACCAGCAAGCCGATGCCGACCGCCACCAGCAACGGCGCGGACAAGGTTTCCAGCCACTTGATCGACTCGGCGCCGCGAATCACCACCCACAGGTTCAGCGCCCAGAACACCATGAAGCCGATCACCTCCCCCGTCCCGCCAAGGGATTTCCAGCCGTCGAAAATCGAGCCGAGAAACAGGTGAATCGCCAAACCGCCAAACATCGTCTGAATGCCGAACCAGCCGCACGCCACCAGCGCGCGAATCAGGCACGGCACGTTGGAGCCGAGAATGCCGAACGACGAGCGCAGCAACACGGGAAACGGTATGCCGTATTTGGTGCCGGGAAAGGCGTTCAGCGTCAGCGGAATCAACACGATGATATTGGCGAACAGAATCGCCAGCAGCGCTTCGCCCACACTCAAGCCGAAGTACGCCGTCAGCACGCCGCCGAGGGTGTAGGTCGGCACGCAGATCGACATGCCGACCCACAGCGCGGTGATGTGCCATTTGTTCCAGGTTCGTTCGCGCACCTTGGTCGGTGCCATATCGTGGTTGTAACGGGGACTGTCGAGGACGTCGCTGCCGGCTTCGAGTTCGAACAAGCCGTCGCGCTCGGTCACTTGCGATCTGTTCTGTTGCATGGCCGCTCCACTGTTCTTCTGATTATTTTTTTGCTCATCAGGCGGCTTGCACAAAAGGCGCGAGCCGGACGATGGCCGGAGGAACTGACAACTTTCGTGCACCGGCCATGGTGTCAGCGGCGGCATCAATAAACGTGCCGGGTGAACCGCTTGGCGCTAGGGCCGTGCTTCAAACGCATTGCAACTTTCTGATATTTATCAGTTTTAATTATTCACCTGATGAGTTCGCGGAAACTTGTCTGGGTGCTCAGGCTAAACACTTGGCAAGTTGTCCGAACAGACAGGACTCAAACTGGTGCACTGCATTTATTTTCATTGTGAACGTGCAACCGCAGCTCAACTTCAAGCGGCTGATTTCACATAGGAAATCTTGCTCATATTTCCATCCTGTCAAGTGCGTCAAAATGGTGAGCCGCCTCACCATTTTGGTGATTTACACTTTTTATCGTTATTTTTCATAGTGTTAAAACAGACATAAGCTTATAAAAAATATTCTTGCTCTATTGCAAATTCACGACTAGTTTCTATTCCTGACAGCGCTGACAGGAATACACCCTGCACTGCTGTACATCAATAAAACATTTAGAACCGGCACAAGTCGGTCATGCCTGCGAGGAACTCGGAATGTCTCTGTTGATCCGTGGCGCCACCGTTGTTACCCATGATGAAAGTTATCGCGCCGACGTCTATTGCGCCGACGGCGTGATCAAAGCCATCGGTGAAAACCTTGATATTACCGCCGGCGCCGAAGTGCTCGACGGCAGCGGCCAATATCTGATGCCCGGCGGCATTGATCCGCACACGCACATGCAACTGCCGTTTATGGGCACCGTGGCCAGCGAGGACTTCTACAGCGGCACGGCGGCCGGTCTGGCCGGCGGCACCACGTCGATCATCGACTTCGTCATTCCCAATCCGCAGCAGTCGTTGATGGAAGCGTTCCATCAGTGGCGCGGCTGGGCGGAGAAGTCCGCGTCCGACTATGGCTTCCACGTCGCGATCACCTGGTGGAGCGAGCAGGTGCGCGAAGAGATGGCCGAACTGGTCAGCCATCACGGCATCAACAGCTTCAAGCATTTCATGGCCTACAAGAACGCGATCATGGCCGCCGACGACACACTGGTGGCGAGTTTCGAGCGCTGCCTGGAACTCGGTGCGGTGCCGACCGTGCACGCGGAAAACGGCGAGCTGGTCTATCACCTGCAACGCAAGTTGATGGCCCAAGGCATCACTGGGCCGGAAGCGCATCCGCTGTCGCGGCCTTCGCAGGTTGAAGGGGAAGCGGCGAGCCGGGCGATTCGTATCGCTGAAACCATTGGCACGCCGTTGTATCTGGTGCACGTCTCGACCAAGGAAGCCCTCGACGAAATCACCTATGCGCGCAGCAAGGGTCAGCCCGTGTACGGCGAAGTGCTCGCCGGGCATTTGCTGCTCGACGATAGCGTCTACCAACACCCGGACTGGCAGACTGCTGCGGGTTACGTGATGAGCCCGCCGTTCCGTCCGCGCGGTCATCAAGAGGCGCTGTGGCACGGGCTGCAGAACGGCAATCTGCACACCACTGCGACGGATCATTGCTGCTTCTGTGCCGAGCAAAAAGCGGCCGGGCGTGACGACTTCAGCAAGATCCCCAACGGCACGGCGGGTATCGAAGATCGCATGGCGGTGCTTTGGGATGAGGGCGTTAATTCCGGTCGTTTATCGATGCAGGATTTCGTCGCCCTCACCTCAACCAACACCGCGAAAATCTTCAATCTCTATCCGCGCAAAGGTGCGATTCGTGTCGGTGCCGATGCCGACCTGGTGCTGTGGGATCCGCAAGGCACGCGCACCATTTCTGCCAAGACCCACCATCAGCAGGTGGATTTCAACATCTTCGAAGGCAAGACCGTGCGCGGCGTGCCGAGCCATACCGTCAGCCAGGGCCGATTGGTCTGGGCCGATGGCGACCTGCGCGCCGAGCGCGGTGCCGGGCGGTACATCGAACGGCCGGCGTATCCGGCGGTGTTTGACTTGCTGAGTAAGCGGGCTGAGCAACATAAGCCAGTTGCTGTGAAACGCTGATATCGAGGCCTTCGGCCTTCGCGAGCAAACCCGCTCCCACATTTGAAATGCATTCCCCTGTAGGAGCTGCCGAAGGCTGCGATCTTTTGATCTTGTTTTTTAAGATCAAGATCAACAAATCGCAGCCTTCGGCAGCGCCTACACGGGGATTTGGCCAATGCCCGATAGAGGCAGTTACCGTGAGGCACACAACCGTGATCGAGACCCTGAACCATCTCCCCCATCCGCACGAAAGCGCGGCCGCCCTCGCCGGGCATTTCACTGATCTGGCGCCGCCGCTCAACGCTCGGCAGGCACATCTGGAAGCCTCGCGCTGCCTGTATTGCTACGACGCGCCGTGCGTGAATGCGTGCCCGAGCGAGATCGATATCCCCTCGTTCATCCGCAATATCCATCAAGACAACGTCCCCGGCGCCGCGCAGAAAATCCTCTCGGCAAACATCCTCGGCGGCAGTTGTGCACGCGTTTGCCCGACTGAAATCCTCTGCCAGCAAGCCTGCGTGCGCAACAACGCCCACGAATGCGCGCCGGTGCTCATCGGCCTGCTGCAACGCTACGCCGTCGACAACGCACACTTTACTGGACATCCATTCCAACGCGCGGCAGCCACCGGTAAACGCATCGCCGTGGTGGGTGCCGGGCCGGCCGGTTTGTCCTGCGCGCATCGCAGCGCCATGCACGGTCATGACGTGGTGATTTTCGAAGCGCGGGAGAAGGCTGGCGGGCTCAACGAGTACGGGATCGCCAAGTACAAACTGGTCGATGATTACGCGCAAAAGGAGCTGGATTTCCTCCTGCAAATCGGCGGCATCGAAATCCGTCACGGGCAGAAACTCGGTGAGAATCTGACCCTCAGCGAACTGCATCACCAATTCGACGCGGTGTTCCTCGGCCTCGGCCTCAACGCCAGCAAGCAGCTCGGCCTGGCCCACGAAGACGCCCCGGGCCTGCTCGCCGCCACCGATTACATCCGCGAACTGCGTCAGGCCGATGACCTGACGCAACTGCCACTGGCCGAACGCTGCATCGTCCTCGGCGCCGGCAACACCGCGATCGACATGGCCGTGCAAATGGCTCGCCTCGGCGCTCGCGATGTGAACCTGGTGTATCGCCGTGGCGCGGCGGACATGGGCGCCACTCGCCATGAACAAGACATCGCCAAGGCCAATCAGGTGCGTCTGCTGACCTGGGCACAACCGGAAGAAGTGCTGCTCGACGATCAAGGCAACGTGCGCGGCATGCGTTTCGCTCGCACCGATCTGGTCGAAGGACGCCTGCAAACCACCGGTGAAACCTTCGAACTGGCCGCCGACGCAATCTTCAAAGCCATCGGCCAGTCCTTCGACAGCAGCGCCCTCGCCGACCCGCTCGCCCGTGAACTCAAGCGCCAAGGTGAACGCATTCAGGTCGATGAAAACCTGCGCACCAGCATTCCCGGCGTGTATGCCGGCGGCGACTGCACCAGCCTCGATCAAGACCTCACCGTGCAAGCCGTGCAGCACGGCAAACTCGCCGCCGAGGCGATCAACGCTCAACTGATGCTCAACGTGGAGGCTGCGTAAATGGCCGATCTCTCGATAGTCTTCGCCGGCATCAAAGCACCGAATCCGTTCTGGCTGGCCTCCGCGCCACCGACCGACAAAGCCTACAACGTGGTGCGCGCGTTTGAAGCAGGCTGGGGTGGCGTGGTCTGGAAAACCCTTGGCGAGGATCCGGCGGCGGTCAACGTTTCGTCGCGTTACTCGGCACATTACGGCAACAACCGCGAAGTGCTCGGCATCAATAACATCGAGCTGATCACCGACCGCTCGCTGGAAATCAACCTGCGCGAAATCACTCAGGTGAAGAAGGACTGGCCGGATCGCGCAATCATCGTTTCGCTGATGGTGCCGTGCGTTGAAGAGTCGTGGAAACACATTCTGCCGCTGGTCGAAGCCACGGGTGCTGACGGCATCGAACTGAACTTCGGTTGCCCGCACGGCATGCCAGAGCGCGGTATGGGCGCAGCGGTCGGTCAGGTGCCGGAGTACGTCGAGCAGGTAACGCGCTGGTGCAAGACCTATTGCTCGCTGCCGGTGATCGTCAAACTGACGCCGAACATCACCGACATTCGCGTCGCTGCCCGCGCCGCCCATCGCGGTGGCGCCGATGCGGTGTCGCTGATCAACACCATAAACTCGATCACCAGCGTCGATCTGGAGCACATGGTCGCCCTGCCCACCGTCGGCAGCAAAAGCACCCACGGCGGTTATTGCGGTTCGGCGGTGAAGCCGATCGCGCTGAACATGGTCGCGGAAATTGCCCGTGATCCTGAGACGCAGGGCTTGCCGATCTGCGGGATTGGCGGCATTGGCAGTTGGCGCGATGCCGCAGAATTCATGGCGCTGGGCAGCGGCGCGGTGCAAGTGTGCACGGCGGCGATGTTGCATGGTTTCCGCATTGTTGAGGAGATGAAGGACGGCTTGTCGCGGTGGATGGACAGTCAGGGTTACGCCAGCATCAGTGAGTTTTCCGGGCGCGCGGTGGGCAACACCACGGACTGGAAGTACCTCGATATCAACTATCAGGTGATCGCAAAGATTGATCAGGAAGCGTGCATTGGTTGCGGGCGTTGCCACATTGCTTGCGAGGACACTTCACATCAGGCGATTGGCAGCCTGCGCCAGGCGGACGGGACACATAAATATGAAGTGATTGATGATGAGTGTGTGGGCTGTAATTTGTGCCAGATCACTTGCCCGGTGGCGGACTGTATCGAGATGGTGCCGATGGATTCAGGCAAGCCGTTTCTGGACTGGAATCATGATCCGCGCAATCCGTATCACGTTGCGGTTTGACTGATCGTTCCCACGCTCTGCGTGGGAATGCAGCCCGGGACGCTCTGCGTCCCATTGGAACGCGGAGCGTCCCTAGAGACATTCCCACGCAGAGCGTGGGAACGATCATGTAGGAGCTGCCGAAGGCTGCGATCTTTTGACTTATGGTTCCAACCCAATCCCGCGCAAGATCACACTCGTCACCGTCTGCACCGCCCGCTCAAACTGCATGTCCGACAACGGCTGGTGATCATTCAAAATATTCACCTGATGATCAAAGTCGGCATAGTGCTGCGTCGACGCCCAGATCATGTACAACAACCCCGACGGCTCCACCGGCAAAATCCGCTTGTCCTCGACCCACTGCCGAATCTTCGCTTCCTTCATTTTCGCCCAGTCATACAGGCTGACATCCAGCGCCTCGCCCAGCGTCGGCGCGCCATGGATGATTTCATTGGCCCAGACCTTCGAGCCGTACGGCCGGCTACGCGAGTGGTTCATCTTGGCGCGGATATAACTGCTCAGCACCACGCGCGGATCGTCGAACATCTCGAAGCACAGCGCGTCCTGCTTCCACACTTCCAGCAGATCAAACAGCACCGCGCTGTACAGCTCGCTCTTGGTGCTGAAGTAATAATGCAGATTGGAACGCGGCAGTTGCACTTCGGCGGCGATGTCGGCCATCGCGGTGCTGCCGAAACCTTTTTCGGCGAAGACTTTTTCCGCCGCCAGCAGGATTTTCTCGACGTTATTGCGGCGAATTTCGATCTTGTGATTGCCCATGTGGGCTCCCTGACAACAGCGTTGTTGAAGACTAGCATCCGCTCAGGCACGCGGGCGACAGATGAAAACGAAACTTCGTACAGACGCGCCCGGACGCGGTTGAGTAAACTGGCCGTTCTTCGATTCTGCCTCAGAGGTATCCGCGATGCTGTTCAAGAATGTCCTGACCACCACTGCCCTGCTCGCCTCGCTGTTCGCTGCGTCTTCGGTATTTGCCCACGCCCATTTGAAAAGCCAGACCCCGGCCGCTGACAGCACCGTCGCCGCCCCGGCTGATCTGCGCCTGACCTTTTCCGAAGGTGTCGAAGCCACGTTCACCAAAGTCACCGTGACCAAGGACGGCGCACCGGTTGCGGTCAAACCGCTGACCACCGAAGGCGACAAGAAAACCCTGATCATCACCCCGGCGGCGCCGCTGACCGCCGGCGAATACAAAGTCGAATGGCACGCGGTATCGGTCGACACGCACAAAAGCGAAGGCGCCTATCAGTTCAAGGTTGGCCAGTAATTCATGAGCGAGGCGCTGGTGCTGTGCCGCTTTCTGCATTTCACCGCGGTGTTGATGCTGTTCGGCGCCTGGCTATTCAGGCCGTTGCTGCTCAAGGGTGAAGCGCTGGAACTGGATCGGCACCTGACGCGACTCGCCCGTTGGCTGGCCGCGGTTGCGCTGGTCAGCGGGATTGCCTGGGCGTTGCTGATTACCGCGAGCATGGCCGGTTCGGCTGCGGCGGCGTTTGATCCAGACACTATTGCGCTGGTGTTGGGCAATACGTTTTTTGGTCAGGTGTGGCGCTGGCACCTGCTGATCAACGCGGTGCTGCTGGCGTTGCTGTTCACTCCGTGGCGTTCAAGCATGCCGTTGCGCTTGGGCTTGAGTGGCTTACTGCTGGCGACGCTGGCACCGGTCGGGCACGGCGCGATGCTTGATGGCTTGAGCGGGCAGCTGCTGATTCTCAATCAGATCGTTCATCTGACCTGTGTGGCCGCGTGGCTGGGTGGGTTGTTGCTGCTGGTGATGATCCTGCGTCAGCCGAGTGAGCTTCGTGGTGTTTTGCAGCGTTTCAGCGGCGTTGGTTATTGGCTGGTGGCGGGGTTGCTGATCACCGGATTGATCAACGTCCGTGTGCTGACCGGCCAGTGGTGGCCGACGCCGTTGTTCAGCGGGTTTGCGCTGATTCTGTTGATCAAGGCGATGATTGTGCTGGCGATGCTCGGTTTGGCGTTGTTTAACCGCTTGCGCATCGATGACTGCGAACAACGAATGGGCACCCTGCGACGCAGCGTGATGCTCGAATGGCTGCTCGGCATTGGCGCGGTCGCCGCCGTCTCGCTGCTCGGCACCCTGCCCCCGATGATCACTGCTTGAAAAGAAAAAGATCGCAGCCTTCGGCAGCTCCTACAGATTATCCATGTAGGAGCTGCCGAAGGCTGCGATCTTTTGATCTTAATGGGGTTGGGTGTTGCCGGCGGCGGTATCGATGCTGACCACCACCGACATCCCCGGCCTTAGCCGTTCCTCTTCCTGCTGATCCGGATCAATCGTGATCCGCACCGGCACCCGCTGGGCAATCTTCACAAAATTACCCGTCGCATTGTCCGCTTGCAGCAAGGCGAATTCAGACCCCGTGCCCGGCGAAATATGCTGCACATGCCCGGTGAATTTACGATGGTTCAGCGCGTCGACGGTGAAGCGCACCGGTTGCCCGACCCGCACGTTGTCCATCTGCGTTTCCTTCATGTTGGCGATCACCCATTTCTGGTTCGGCACCAACGCCATCAACTGCGCCCCCGAGTTGACGTAGGCGCCGAGGCGCACGCCAATTTGCCCGAGCTGGCCGTCACGTGGCGCGACGATGCGCGTATTCGACAGGTCGATCCGCGCCAGTTGCACCGCCGCTTCGGCGCTGGCCACCGCCGCTTCCAGCGAGCCGCGATTGACGATCACCGTTTGCAGATCCTGGCGGGCGATTTCCAGATTGGCCTTGGCCTGCGCGACGGCTGCAACGCTTTGCGCATTGGCCGCCAGTGCCACGTCCATCTCACGCTTGGACACCGAACCGTCGCGCACCAACTCTTTGTTGCGGCGCAGATCCGCCTCGCTTTTGCGCAACTGTGCTTCGCTGTCAGCCTGCACCGCTTGACGCAACTTGATGGTTGCTTCGGCGCTGTTGCGTTGCTGCACGACGTTGGCCAATGCGGCTTTCTGCACCGCCAGTTGCGCCAGCGACTGGTCGAGGCGTTGCTGATAGATACGGTCGTCGAGGCGCACCAGCAAATCGCCGGCCTTCACGTACTGGAAATCCTGCACCGGCACTTCATAGACATAACCGGCGAGTTGCGGGCCGATGATCGTCACCTGCCCGCGAATCAGCGCATTTTCAGTGGTCTCGACCGCGCTGCTGAACGGCGGCAATTGCCAGGCATACAACACGATCAACACGCCGACGATGGCGATCGCGGCAAAGCCCAGCGACGAAATAATCCGCACCCGCAACGAACGTGGTTCAGTGTTCGGCGATGACGGCGGCGCCACACCTTCGGGGGTGGCGGCAATGGCGTTGGTGGTTGTGGTGGTCGGTTCGGTCATGAAGAAGTGGCACCGCTCGAAGGTGTGGATGGCGCAGGGGCGACGGCTTTGGTGGTGCTCATCAGCCACAGCGCACGAATGGACAGCCAGATCATGGTCAGCACCGCAATCACGGCGATCAGCATGAACACGTCGTTGTAGGCCAGCACGTTGGCCTCTCGGGTCGCGGCGTTGGCCAGGCTACGAATGCCCGCAAGGTTGCGCAGGCTCGGGTCGGCCAATAGCGAGCCATACGCCGAGCCGCCACTCTGCACGCGCGCGGCCACCAAAGGGTCAGACAGCGTCAGGTGCTCAACGATGTGACTGGAATGAAATTTTTCCCGGACGATCTGAAAGGTGCCCAGAAGCGCCGCGCCGATTAAACCGCCGAGGTTATTACAGATCCCGAACAGCACGGAAAAACTCACCAGGTTGCGCGGATTGGTCAACACGTTGCGCGTGCCGAGCACCATGGTCGGCCCGAGGAAAAACGTGCTGCCGAAGGCCAACAGGAACTGGCTGAAATAGAGGTTTTCCGGGCGGGTCAGGTTGTTGGAAGAACTGTCCATCACCGCCCCGGTGGCCATCAGACCCAGCGAGATGATCAATGGCATCAGCAGGTGTTTGGGGTCGATCGTCAGTGCGCTGGTCAACAACCCCGCGACGCTGCCGATCAGCATTACCACGTACAGGCTGTGCAATTGCTCATAGCCCATGTTCAGGTTCTGCATGAAACCCACCGCACCGGTGGACTGCTCGGAGGTGACCATACGAATCAGGGTCACTGCCAACGCCAGACGAATCATCGTCCCGCTGCCGAGCCAACGGGTCATCAGCATCGGGTTGCTGCGATTATGTTCGATGGCCAGACCGGTGATGATCAGCGCAATCGACGACGCGAGGGCGACGCCGATCCAGTCAGCCTCCAGCCACCAGTCGATCCGCCCCAACGACAACACCGCGCACAGCAATGCGACGCCACTGGCGAGAATGGCGAAGGTCAGGAAGTCGAGTTTTTCGAAGGTTTTGAAGCGGTCGCCGGGCGGCAACTTGAGCATCAATACGCAGCCCAGCGACAGCAGTGCCATGCCCAATTCGAACAGGTACAAGCCGCGCCATTCGGCGATTTGCAGCAAGTCTTCAGAGAATAATCGCGCCAGCGGCAAGGCTAACTGCGACGTGCCGAGGCCGAGCACCAACGCCTTCATCCGCCACTTCGCCGGGAACGCCTGCACCATGTAATACAGGCCCAGCGAGCTCAGCGCCGCGCCGACCATACCGTGCGCCGCCCGCACCGCGACTGCGGAATTGAGGTCGTTGACGAACAAGTGGCCGAAGGTCACCAGCGCATACAACACGAGGAATACTTCGGTGAACGCGCGCAAACCGAACTGCTGGCGAAACTTCACCAGCAACAGGTTCATCGACACGTTGGTCATTACATACGCGGCCGGCAGCCAGGCCATTTCCGCCGTGGTCGCGCCGAGGGCGCCTTGCAGATAAGGCAGGTTGGCGACCACCAGCGAGTTGCCCAAACCACCGGTCAGCGCCACCAGCAAACCGACCAGCGCATAGGCCAGGCGCTTGGGGTTGGAGTGCAGCGGCGTCGAGGGAGAACCGGGCAGACTGGGCTTCTCGTGCGGCTGCCAGTGGCGCGGGGCGTATTGATCCATTGAAAGGCCTTGTACGAGGGATGAGTGAAGTTTGCCGCAAATTCCGGCAACACACATCCATGGACAATTCAAATCCTTGTAGGAGCTGTCGAGTGAAACGAGGCTGCGATCTTTTGATTCTTTTTTCCAAAGCCAGATCAAAAGATCGCAGCGTGCCGCAGCTCCTACAAGTGATCAGAGTGCTGCCGATAGTCATCGTATAACTTGCTGTTGACATTCCCGCAAAACATAGGAAATATCCGCAACCATGTTGTACGACGACGTATGACAAATAATAAAAACAACAATGAAACAGGGAGCGTCACAGTGAGCACACTCGTCCGCAATTCCGCCCGCCCTTCGCGTTTTTTTGCCCGTCGCCCGCGATCCACTCTGAGCCTGATAGGTTGCAGCAGCCTCGCCTTCGCCATGCCCATGAGCGCCGACGCTGAAGGCTTTCTGGAAGACAGCAAAGCCACGCTGAACCTGCGTAACGCCTACTTCAACCGCAATTTCGTCAACCCGGCCAACCCACAAGGCAAGGCTGAAGAGTGGACGCAAAGCTTCATCCTCGACGCCAAATCCGGTTTCACCCAAGGCACCGTCGGTTTCGGCCTCGACGTGCTCGGGTTGTACTCTCAGAAGCTTGATGGCGGCAAAGGCACCGGCGGCACGCAACTGTTGCCGATCCACGATGACGGGCGTCCGGCGGACAATTTCGGCCGGCTCGGCGTGGCGATGAAAGCCAAGGTGTCGAAGACCGAATTGAAGGTCGGTGAATGGATGCCGGTTCTGCCGATCCTGCGCTCCGACGATGGCCGCTCCCTGCCGCAAACGTTTCGTGGCGGGCAGATCACGTCCACCGAGATCAACGGCCTGACCGTCTACGGCGGCCAGTTCCGCGGCAACAGCCCACGCAACGACGCAAGCATGGAAGACATGTCGATGAACGGCCGGGGCGCTTTCACCTCCGATCGTTTCAACTTCGGCGGTGGCGAATACAGCTTCAATGACAAGCGAACCCTGGTCGGCGTGTGGTACGCCGAACTCAGCGACATCTACCAGCAGCAGTACTTCAACCTCAGCCACAGCCAGCCCGTGGGCGACTGGACGCTCGGCGCCAACCTCGGCTTCTTCACGGGCAAGGAAGACGGCAGCGCCCAGGCAGGCGAACTCGACAACAAGACCGCGTTCGCCATGCTCTCGGCCAGATACGGCGGCAGCACCTTTTATGTCGGCCTGCAGAAACTCGGCGGCGACGATGCGTGGATGCGGGTCAACGGCACCAGCGGCGGCACCCTGGCCAACGACAGTTACAACGCCAGTTACGACAATGCCAAGGAGCGCTCGTGGCAGTTGCGCCATGACTACAACTTTGTCGTTCTGGGCATCCCCGGCCTGACCATGATGAACCGCTATATCAGCGGCGATAACGTCCACACCGGCTTGATCACTGACGGCAAGGAATGGGGCCGCGAGTCGGAACTGGCCTACACCGTACAGAGCGGCCCACTGAAAAACCTCAACGTGAGATGGCGCAACGCGACCATTCGCCGGGACTTCAGCACCAATGAGTTCGATGAGAACCGGGTGTTTATCAGTTATCCGATTTCGTTGTTGTAAGCCAGTCGCCACACCGAGTCTCCCTGTGGGAGCGAGCTTGCTCGCGAATGCGTCGGGTCAGTCAGTTCATATTTCAATGACGCACCGCTTTCGCGAGCAAGCTCGCTCCCACAAGGGGATTGCATTGCAACCAAGGAATCGTGGTGATCGAAAAGTGAATCAGCCCCTTCCGTCATCTACACCAAAAGTCGCGTTGACAAGTCCCGGAAACCCTACCGATACTCCAGCGCAGTCATACGACAACCTACAACAAACCAATAACAATTTGTAAGGGAATGCCATGACGTCTACCACCCCTTCCCGCGCCCCGTTCAACCGGCTGCTGCTGACTGGTGCTGCCGGTGGCCTGGGCAAAGTCCTGCGCGAACGCTTGCGCCCCTACGCCAACGTGCTGCGACTGTCCGACATCGCCGCGCTCACGCCCGCTGTCGATGATCGCGAAGAAATCGTGCTCTGCGATCTCGCCGACAAACAGGCCGTGCACCAACTGGTCGAAGGCGTCGACGCGATCCTGCATTTCGGCGGTGTGTCCGTGGAGCGGCCGTTTGAGGAAATCCTCGGCGCCAACATTTGCGGGGTCTTTCACATTTACGAAGCGGCGCGCCGGCATGGCGTCAAACGAGTGATTTTCGCCAGTTCCAATCACGTCATCGGTTTCTATAAACAGGACGAGCAACTCGACGCCAGCTCTGCGCGCCGCCCTGATGGCTACTACGGTTTGTCCAAGTCCTACGGCGAAGACATGGCCAGTTTCTACTTCGACCGCTATGGCATCGAGACCGTCAGCATCCGCATCGGCTCCTCGTTCCCCGAGCCGCAAAACCGTCGAATGATGCACACCTGGCTGAGCTTCGACGACCTCACGCAACTGCTCGAGCACTCGCTGTACACGGCCAATGTCGGTCACACCGTGGTCTACGGCATGTCCGATAACAAAGACGTCTGGTGGGACAACCGATTCGCCAGCCACCTCGGTTTCGAAGCCCGGGACAGCTCCGAAGTATTCCGCGAGAAAGTCGAGGCGCAACCGATGCCGGCCGCCGATGACCCGGCGCGGATTTATCAGGGTGGCGCCTTCGTCGCGGCGGGCCCCTTCGGCGACTGACCGACTCACTTGATCCCCCCCAATAAAAACCAAGGGAATGAGTATGCAAGCCGAATTGATCGTCGACGCCCGCAACGCCGTGGGCGAAAGCCCGGTCTGGGTGGCGCAGGAAAATGCGCTGTACTGGGTCGATATCCCCAACGGCGCGCTGCAACGCTGGAGCGCCGATACCGGCCAGGTGCATGCCTGGAAAGCCCCGGAAATGCTCGCCTGCATCGCCCGGCACCAGCGTGGCGGCTGGATCGCCGGCATGGAGAGCGGCTTCTTTCATTTGCATCCGCACACCGACGGCAGCCTCGACGCCGAGCGGCTCGCCAGCGTTGAACACGCACGCCCGGAAATGCGCCTCAACGATGGTCGCTGCGACCGTCAGGGGCGCTTCTGGGCGGGCAGCATGGTGTTGAACATGGGCCTGAATGCGCCCGAAGGACGGCTCTATCGCTACGGTGCCGGCGCAACCGGGACGATCGAAGCGCAACTTGATGGCTTCATCGTCCCCAATGGCCTCGGCTTCAGTCCCGACGGCAAAACTCTGTACTTGTCCGACTCACACCCGAATGTGCAGTTGATCTGGGCTTTCGACTACGACACCGACAGCGGCACGCCATCGAATCGCCGTGTCTTCGTCGACATGAACAACCACTGCGGGCGCCCCGACGGCGCGGCAGTGGACGCCGATGGCTGCTACTGGATCTGCGCCAACGACGCCGGTCTCGTGCATCGCTTCACACCCGACGGGCGCCTCGATTACTCACTGCCTGTACCGGTGAAGAAACCAACCATGTGTGCGTTCGGCGGCAGCCAGATGGACACCTTGTTCGTCGCCTCGATCCGCCCCGGTGACGACCACGATCCGCAATCTCTGGCCGGCGGCGTGTTCGCCCTGAGCCCCGGCGTCAAAGGCCTGCCGGAACCACTGTTCAACGACTTGCTGTAACCCGCCTCTGCTGCACCGCTGTGCCTTGAACACAAAAATAACAAGACTGGAGACACCCCTCATGGACTTCAAACGCACGTTGCTCGTCGCTGCACTCCCTTTCGCGTTCACCCTCAGCAGCGCCGTTCAGGCACTGGAAATCAAATTCGCCGACATCCATCCGGCCGGCTATCCGACGGTGGTGGCTGAAGAGCAACTGGGCAAAACACTGGTCGCCGACAGCGGCGGCAAACTGACTTTCAAGATGTTTGCCGGCGGCGTGCTGGGCTCGGAAAAAGAAGTGGTCGAACAGGCGCAAGTCGGCGCGATTCAAATGGCTCGCGTCAGCCTCGGCATCGTCGGCCCGGTGGTACCTGACGTGAACGTGTTCAACATGCCTTTCGTGTTTCGCGACCAAGCGCACATGCGTAAAGTCATCGACGGCGAAATCGGCGATGAAATCCTCGACAAGATCACCCAGTCGGAATTCAACCTCGTAGCCCTCGCTTGGATGGACGGCGGCACACGGAATATCTACACCAAGAAACCGGTGCGCACACTCGAAGATCTCAAAGGCATGAAGATCCGCGTGCAAGGCAACCCGATGTTCATCGAAACCATCAACGCAATGGGTGGCAACGGCATCGCCATGGACACCGGCGAGATCTTCAGCGCCCTGCAGACCGGAGTGATCGACGGCGCGGAAAACAACCCGCCAACCCTGCTCGAACATAATCACTACCAGAACGCGAAGTTCTACAGCCTGACCGGACACCTGATCCTGCCAGAGCCCATCGTGATGTCGAAAATCACTTGGGAAAAACTCACCCCCGATCAGCAGACCCTGGTGAAAAAAGCTGCGAAAGCCGCTCAAGCACAAGAGCGCACTTTGTGGGATGCCAAGTCGGCCAGCAGCGAAGAAAAACTCAAAGCGGCCGGCGTCGAGTTCATCACCGTCGACAAGAAACCGTTCTATGAGGCCACCGCATCGATACGCGAGAAATACGGCGCACCTTACGTCGATCTGATCAAGCGCATCGAAGCCGTGCAGTAACCCTCCCAGCCCTCAACGAAAGGCCCGGCAACGCTGACCTCGCCGAAGGTCAGCGGCTGCCCGGTTACGGTGGAACCCGATGAAGAATTTGCTGCTGCGCATCAACGACCGGATCTACATGACCTGCATCTGGGTCGCCGGTCTATCGGTGCTGACCATTTCCCTGATCATCCCTTGGGGCGTATTCGCCCGTTACGTCCTCGGCACTGGCTCCAGCTGGCCGGAACCCACCGCCATTCTGCTGATGATGGTCTTCACCTTCATCGGCGCCGCCGCCAGTTATCGCGCCGGCGCACACATGGCCGTCGCGATGATTACCGATCGCCTGGCGCCCGACATGCGCAGAACCATGAGCATTGTCTCGCAGGTATTGATGGCGACCATTTGCCTGTTCATGACCATCTGGGGCAGCAAACTCTGCCTGTCGACCTGGAACCAGTTCATGAGCGCCCTGCCCACGCTGCGGGTGGGCATTACCTACATGCCGATCCCGGTCGGCGGCGCGTTGACGCTGATTTTTGTGCTGGAAAAACTCTTTCTCGGCGACCAGAGCAATCGCCGCGTGGTGCGCTTTGACCTGGTTGAAGAAAACGAAGGGGCTGCCTGATGGACGCATTGATTCTGCTGGGCAGTTTTATCGCCTTGATCCTGATCGGCATGCCGGTCGCTTACGCCCTCGGGTTGTCGGCGTTGATCGGCGCGTGGTGGATCGACATTCCGTTTCAGGCGCTGATGATTCAGGTCGCTGGCGGCGTGAACAAATTTTCCCTGCTGGCGATTCCGTTCTTCGTGCTCGCCGGGGCGATCATGGCCGAGGGCGGCATGTCGCGCAGGCTGGTGGCGTTCGCCGGGGTGCTGGTGGGGTTCGTCCGTGGCGGTCTGTCGCTGGTCAACATCATGGCCTCGACATTCTTCGGCGCGATCTCCGGCTCGTCAGTGGCGGACACCGCGTCGGTGGGCTCGGTACTGATTCCGGAAATGGAGCGCAAAGGCTATCCGCGCGATTTCTCCACGGCGGTGACGGTCAGCGGTTCGGTGCAAGCCTTGCTGACACCCCCGAGCCACAATTCGGTGCTTTATTCGTTGGCGGCCGGCGGCACGGTGTCTATCGCTTCGCTGTTCATGGCCGGCGTGGTGCCGGGCCTGTTGATGAGCGCGTGCCTGATGGTGCTGTGCCTGATTTTCGCGCGTAAACGCAACTACCCGAAAGGCGAAGTCATCCCGCTGCGCCAGGCGCTGAAAATCTGCGGCGAAGCGCTGTGGGGCCTGATGGCGATGGTGATCATTCTCGGCGGGATTCTATCCGGGATTTTCACCGCAACCGAATCAGCGGCCATCGCGGTGCTCTGGTCATTTTTCGTGACCATGTTCATCTACCGCGACTACAAATGGAGTGAGTTGCCGAAGCTGATGCACCGCACAGTGCGGACGATTTCGATCGTGATGATCCTGATCGGTTTCGCGGCGAGCTTCGGCTACATCATGACCCTGATGCAGATCCCGGCGAAGATCACCACGATGTTCCTGACCCTGTCAGACAACCGCTACGTGATCCTGATGTGCATCAACGTCATGCTGCTGTTGCTCGGCACCGTGATGGACATGGCCCCGCTGATTCTGATCCTCACACCGATTCTGATGCCGGTGATTCTCGGCATTGGCGTAGATCCGGTGCAGTTCGGCATGATCATGCTGGTGAACCTGGGGATCGGATTGATAACACCACCGGTAGGTGCGGTGCTGTTTGTCGGGTCGGCGGTGGGCAAGGTCAGTATTGAAAGCACGGTAAAAGCACTACTGCCGTTCTACGCGGTGCTGTTTCTGGTGTTGATGCTGGTTACCTACATTCCCGCCATTTCCCTGTGGCTACCGCACTTGGTGTTGTAACAACCTGAAAGATCGCAGCCTTCGGCAGCTCCTACAGAAATCGCATTCCATGTAGGAGCTGTCGAGTGAAACGAGGCTGCGATCTTTTGATCTTCAAATACTCAAGCACGCAACAACATATATCCCGCCACCACCAGACAGACACTGGCAAACCCCACCTGCAACGCCCGCGCCGGCACTCGCGCGCACAGCTTGCGGCCGATGATCATGCCGACAATGCTGGCGACGATAAACGCCGCGCCCTGCCCGTCAATCCGCACCCCGGCGTGAAACGATCCGATCACCCCGATCGCCGAAATCAGGCTGATCACCATCAACGACGTGGCGACAATCCCGCGCATCTGCACGTCGGTCAGTTGCTTGAACGCCGGCACAATCAAAAACCCGCCGCCAACCCCGAGCAACCCGGACACCACGCCCGTAACCGCGCCCAACGCCGCAAGGGTTGCAGTGCATTTGGCCGTCCAGTCGAAGCGCCCGGTTTCTTCATCGAGCATGCAGTTCTTCTGACCCCAACTGCCATGCCCGTGATCGCTCGGCCCTTCTTCCTGACGCTCGCGCCTCAGCATGCGCCAAGCGACCATGACCATCAGCAGGCTGAAGAGGATCATCAGAATCTTCTCCGGCAATTGATGCGCGAAGTAGATCCCCAGCGGCGAAAACACTGCGCCGAGCGCCGCAATCAACAGTGCCGCACGATAACGCACCAGCCCATGGCGCAATCCATCGATAGCTCCAACCGCCGCCGCACTGCCCACCGCGAACAACGCGACCGGCGCCGCTTGCGTCATCGTCCAGCCGAGCCCGAGCACCAGCGCCGGCACCGCCAGAATGCCGCCGCCAGCCCCGGTCAAGCCGAGTACCAACCCCATCACCACGCCAAACAGACTTGCCAGCAACATAGGGTTTTCTCAGTCGACCTTGGACAGACTAGTCAGCCATTCGCGGCCCTTGAGCATGCCGTTCCAGTAGAACCACGGCAGCAACGTCGCCTTGAGAAACCATGCGGAGCGTCGCGCCTGCGTCGGGTCCAACGGAAAGGTCGGCAGCAACTTACCGGCGTAGCCGAACTCGGCGAGGATCACCTTGCCCTTCTCCACCGTCAGCGGGCACGAACCGTAGCCGTCGTACTTCAACGGCAGCGGTTGTTGCTTGCGCTGAGCCAGCAGGTTTTGCGCAACAACCACGACCTGCTTGCGCACTGCTGCAGCGGTTTTCGCGTTGCTGGTGCCGCAGATATCGCCGAGCGCAAACACCTCGGGATAACGCGGGTGCTGCAGGCTGTGTTGATTGACTTCGCACCAGCCGGCGGCGTCGGCCAACGGACTGTTCGCGATGAAATCCGGCGAGACCTGCGGCGGCACGACGTGCAGCAGATCGAAGGTTTTCGCCTCGCGGGTGACGTTGCCGTCAGCGTCCTTGATCTCGAACCATGCGGTTTTCGCCGGGCCGTCGACCTTGACCAGATTCGAGTTGAACGCCAGTTGCGCGTTGTACTTCTCGATGTACTTCATCAGTGGCGGCACGAACGTCGCCACTCCGAACAACGCGGCGCCGGCGAGATTGAATTCGACATTGATGTTGTTCAGCACGCCGCTTTTAAGCCAGTGATCGCAGGACAGATACAGCGCCTTTTGCGGCGCGCCGGCGCATTTGATCGGCATCGCCGGTTGCGTGAACAGCGCTTTGCCGCCGCGCAGTTTTTGCACCTGATCCCAGGTGTATTGCGCGTGCTGATAGCTGTAATTGGAGGTCACGCCGTGCTGACCGAGGCTTTCCTGCAAGCCTTCGATTGTCTCCCAGGCCAGACGCAGGCCGGGGCAGACGATCAGGTTTTGATAGCTGACCGTGCGTTGATCATTGAGGGTGAGTTGGCGCTTGTCGGGATCGATGCCGGTGACGGTGGCTTGCAGCCAGTTGACCTGACGCGGCATCACCTTGGCCATGGGTCTGGCGGTGTCTTTTGCGTCGTAAGCACCGCCGCCGACCAGCGTCCACGCTGGCTGGTAATAGTGCTGCGAACTCGGCTCGATCACGGTGATTTTCAGGTCAGGATCACGCTTGAGCAGACTGGCGACGAAGCCGATGCCCGCCGTGCCGCCGCCGATAACCACGATGTCTGCACTGATGGATGGGCCCCAGTGTTGATCGTTCATTGCTTGTTCCTTTTGCTGCACGCAAGGATTTTGTCAGCCATTACACAAAACCAATGTGGGAGCGGGCTTGCTCGCGAAGGCGTCGTGTCAGTCGACATTAATGTTGAATGATCTACCGCTTTCGCGAGCAAGCCCGCTCCCACAGGGGGGATGGTGTGATGGCTGGCATTTATGGGTGTTCCCAGCTTTTTAGGACGGCCCCGCAATAAAGCCCCGACAGGGTCTTCATCACCTGAATCACTTCCGGGCTGGCCAGCCCATAAAAAATGTATTTGCCTTCGCGGCGAGTGGCGACCATGCCTTCGTCGCGCAAAATGCCCAATTGCTGGGACAGCGTCGGCTGGCGTACGCCGGTCATGGTTTCCAGCTCGCCAACGTTGCGTTCGCCCTGGGTCAATTGACAGAGGATCAACAATCGATCCTCATTGGCCAACGCCTTGAGCAACGCACAGGCCTTGGTGGCCGAGGCGCGTAATTGGGCGACTTCACATTCGGTCAGACTGGATTGCATTTGCACGATGCCTTCAACGTCACTTAAGCTGCGAACATTATGTTTTTACATAAAGTGTTGCAACCCCGAATGACTCTTCGCCCACTCGTACAGGTTTGTGTCCATGCCCGCGCTGATTGAAGCTTTCCTCGACCCCGCCTCCTCGACCTACAGTTACGTGGTCTATGAAGCCGACGGCGGGCACTGCGCAATCGTCGATCCGGTGCTCGACTACGACGGCGCCGCCGGCCGCACCTGCACCGCACAAGCCGACAAAATCATCGCCTTCGTCCGCCAGCACAACTTGCAAGTGCAGTGGCTGCTGGAAACCCACGCCCACGCCGATCACCTGTCCGCCGCGCCCTACCTGCGCCGGGAACTGGGCGGCAAGATCGCCATCGGCGAGTCGATCAGTAAAGTGCAGAACGTGTTCAAGGCGCTGTTCAATCTGGAGCCGGAATTCTGCGTCGACGGCTCGCAGTTCGATCACCTGTTCGCGCCGAACGAGTCATTCAGCATCGGCAATCTCAAAGCTACGGCGCTGCATGTTCCCGGCCACACACCGGCGGACATGGCTTACCTGATTGATGGCGAGCAGATTCTGGTCGGCGACACCTTGTTCATGCCTGACGTCGGCACGGCGCGCTGCGACTTCCCCGGCGGCAACGCCAATCAACTGTTCAACTCGATCCACAAACTGCTGGCCTTCCCGGCGAGCGTGAAGCTTTACGTTTGCCACGACTACCCGCCTGAAGGCCGCGAATCGCAGTGCCAGACCACGGTGGGCGAGCAGCGCAAAAGCAACATTCATGTGCATGACGGGGTGGATGAGGCGGCGTTTGTCGAGATGCGCACGAAGCGTGATGCCGGGCTGGGCATGCCGACGCTGTTGCTGCCGGCGATTCAGGTGAATGTGCGGGCGGGGAATTTGCCGGCGGCTGAGGACAATGGTGTGGTTTATCTGAAGATCCCGCTTAACAAACTCTGATCGACAGACGGTTGGTTTTCACCCGTGAACCTGTAATTTCTGACAGTAGACGCCAAAGCGCCCACTGCGCAGAGTCAAAACTCCCGACCAATTGAGTGAAAAGGAGTTTTCTCATGAGCGCAGTAGCTGACGAAGTGACCATCCTTTTTCCCAAAAATCACGCAACTGTCCACCACGACATCCTGTTTCAGGGAAAAGGCACAACCGGAGCGACTGTTGTCCTGACGGCAAACACCGTTGAGATTGGTCGCACTGTCGTGACAGAAGATAGCTCTTGGCACATTGATTTCGCATTGCTTGGCAATGGCGCAAAAAAAATTGTTGCAACCCAGACCGACCTGCTTGGAAATGTCACCCGCCACGCCGTTACCCTCTACGTCACAACTAGGGAAGTCAAAATCAGTTCACCTCTCGAAAACGACTCGGTGCTTTCTCATGTTCTGGTGAATGGCGAAGGCGATCCGGAGGCAATCATCGAAGCGTTTATCAACGGTAAAAGCGTTGCCAGCGCGACGGCGGACTGGGGTTATTTCACCCTCTCGATCGGCCCTCTGCCTGACGGGAACCACCGAATAGCCGTACAGCAACGCTCTATTAATGGCGAGGTTTCATCAGCCATTGTGAACATTACCTGTAGTGCTGACCGCTCGTTGCACATCAAGCAGCCTGTAGAGGGTGAGGAAGTATTTTCTGGCCACGAGTTCAGAATTGAAGCGTTGGCCAATGCGACACTGATCGCCACGGAAAATGGCGAATCCATAGCTCAAGGTAAAAGCGACATCTATGGACACTGGCTATTTACCTACGATGTAACTTCACTCGGTGAAAAAACGGTCAAAGTAATGCAGGATTTGGAGGGTTCAATCCAAACCACGTCTGTAACTTTTAGCGTTATCAGAGGGCATATTAAGGTTTCTTTTTATGCTCCGTATCCCGATTCCAATGTTTCGCCAGGAGTGGGATTCGCCGGAAATGGTGAGGGCTGCGCAAAAATTACGCTTTCGGATGGAAATGAGGTCATCGGAGAGGGAGTTGTCGACCGCTTAAATCCAGTAGGTGACGCGTATTGGGATGTGTTTCCAGACAAGAAGCTCACGCCAGGCGAAAAATACATAACCGCGACACAAATCACGCATGACGGGTTGAAGTCCAGCGCAACCATTAAGGTCAATGTTGTCGAGAAATTGCCGGTGACCTTCTTCCATCCTCATGACGGTGAAACAACGGGATCAATTTTTTCAACCTACGGCACTGGCACCGTAGGGGCTCACATACTCCTGACTGAAGACTCGCACCCGATAGGCAACGCTACTGTTGATACATCGCACAATTGGATGATCGACGTTAAAGGCCTATCGGCTGGAGAAAAAAAATGGATCGCGGTTCAGACTTATGAGGACGGAACAACCAGCAAAGCGACCGTGGTGTTTAATGTCGAACCACAAATACCATTCACTATTGAATACCCGGAAGAAGGCTCGACGGTTCATCAGCTTGACCCTGAATTCGCCGGAACAGGACAGCCGGGGGCAAGAGCGGTTTATATAGATGAATTTGAAGGAGACATTCCGATAGTCATTGCCAAGGTCGACGACAATGGCAACTGGAAAGGTCGTTCTGGAAAAGCTTTTCAATATGGCAAAAACAGCATAACCATATTCCAGGAAAACGCACTCGAACCCACAATCGTCACGCGCACTTTCTACATAACGCCCCCTTAATGCTTTTATTCGATCCGGGTTGATTTGGGGATCACGCCCCCAACGTCAACCCGTTCGCCGGCAGCGGCAGCGCCGTCTTATACCGCACCTGCTTCAACGCAAAACTCGAGCGGATATTCGCCACGCCCGGCACTTTGGTCAGAAAGTCCATCATGAAGCGCTCCAACGACTGAATCGTCGGCACCAGCACCCGGATCAGATAATCCGGGTCGCCGGCCATCAAATAGCACTCCATCACTTCGGGGCGATCAGAAATCGCTTCTTCGAAATGCTGCAACGCCAACTCCACCTGTTTCTCCAGGCTGACGTGAATAAACACGTTCACGTGCAGCCCCAGCAGATCGGCGTCCAGCAGCGTCACCTGCTCGCGAATCAGGCCTAATTCTTCCATCGCTTTCACCCGATTGAAGCACGGCGTCGGCGACAGATTCACCGAGCGTGCAAGGTCGGCGTTGGTGATGCGCGCGTTCTCTTGCAGGCTGTTGAGAATGCCGATGTCGGTACGATCCAGTTTGCGCATGAGACAAAACCACCTGTTTTTTATGTTTATGCAGAATTTCTATCTGCAAATCGTCTCCAGCGCAACGAAACAGAGATAAATATTCTTCTTGGCCCGGCCTATGATTGTTGTAGGACAAGATTTCTTCTACCGAAGAATGACTGCCAGCTCACTACAAGAAATTCACAAGATCGAGCGTAGAAGCCATGACCCAAGCGTATGAACCGCTGCGTCTGCACGTCCCTGAACCCTCGGGCCGTCCAGGCTGCAAAACCGATTTTTCCTACCTGCATCTGACCGATGCCGGTACGGTGCGCAAACCTTCCATCGACGTCGAACCTGCCGACACCGCTGACCTGGCGCGTGGGCTGATTCGCGTGCTCGACGATCAAGGCAACGCCCTCGGCCCTTGGGCTGAAAACGTGCCGGTCGAGATCCTGCGTAAAGGCATGCGCGCCATGCTCAAGACGCGCATCTACGACAACCGCATGGTCGTCGCCCAGCGTCAGAAAAAGATGTCGTTCTACATGCAGAGCCTTGGCGAAGAAGCCATTGGCAGTGCTCAGGCGTTGGCGCTGAACATCGACGACATGTGCTTTCCGACCTACCGTCAGCAAAGCATTCTGATGGCCCGCGAAGTGCCACTGGTCGACCTGATCTGCCAACTGCTGTCCAACGAGCGCGATCCGCTCAAGGGCCGCCAGTTGCCGATCATGTATTCGGTTAAAGAGGCAGGGTTCTTTACCATTTCCGGCAACCTTGCGACCCAGTTCATTCAAGCGGTCGGCTGGGGCATGGCGTCGGCGATCAAGGGCGACACCAAAATCGCCTCGGCGTGGATCGGTGACGGCGCGACCGCCGAATCGGATTTCCACACCGCCCTCACCTTCGCTCACGTTTATCGCGCGCCGGTGATCCTCAACGTGGTCAACAACCAGTGGGCGATTTCGACCTTCCAGGCGATCGCCGGTGGTGAAGCCACCACCTTCGCCGGACGCGGCGTCGGTTGCGGCATCGCTTCTCTGCGCGTCGATGGCAACGACTTCTACGCGGTTTACGCCGCTTCTGCCTGGGCTGCCGAACGCGCCCGCCGCAACCTCGGCCCGACCATGATCGAATGGGTCACCTACCGCGCCGGCCCGCACTCGACCTCCGACGATCCGTCGAAATACCGTCCTGCCGATGACTGGAGCCACTTCCCGCTCGGCGACCCGATTGCCCGCCTGAAACAGCACCTGATCAAGGTCGGCCACTGGTCGGACGAAGAGCACGCTGCCGTCAGCGCCGAGCTCGAAGCCGAAGTGATTGCCGCGCAGAAACAGGCCGAACAGTACGGCACCCTCGCCGGCGGCCAGATTCCAAGCGCCGCGACCATGTTCGAAGACGTCTACAAAGAGATGCCGGAGCACTTGAAGCGCCAGCGTCAGCAGTTGGGGATCTGACATGAACGATCACAACAACAATATTCAGCTGGAAACCGCCATGACCACGACCACCATGACCATGATCCAGGCCCTGCGCTCGGCCATGGATGTGATGCTTGAGCGCGATGACAATGTCGTCGTGTTCGGTCAGGACGTCGGCTACTTCGGCGGCGTGTTCCGTTGCACCGAAGGCCTGCAAACCAAGTACGGCGCGTCGCGTGTGTTCGATGCGCCGATTTCTGAAAGCGGTATCGTCGGCGTGGCCGTGGGCATGGGCGCTTACGGTCTGCGTCCGGTTGCCGAGATTCAGTTCGCTGACTACGTCTACCCAGCGTCCGACCAGATCATTTCCGAAGCGGCGCGCCTGCGTTATCGCTCGGCTGGCGAGTTCACCGCACCGATGACCCTGCGCATGCCCTGCGGCGGCGGCATCTACGGCGGCCAGACGCACAGCCAGAGCATCGAGGCGATGTTCACTCAGGTCTGCGGCTTGCGCACCGTGATGCCATCCAACCCTTACGACGCCAAAGGCTTGCTGATCGCCTCCATCGAAAACGATGACCCGGTGATCTTCCTCGAGCCGAAACGCCTGTACAACGGCCCGTTCGACGGCCATCACGACCGCCCGGTAACGCCGTGGTCGAAACACCCGCAAGCGCAGGTTCCGGACGGTTACTACACCGTGCCGCTGGACGTTGCCGCCATCACTCGTCCGGGCAAGGACGTGACCGTGCTGACATACGGCACCACCGTGTATGTCTCGCAAGTCGCTGCCGAAGAAAGCGGCGTCGATGCCGAAGTCATCGACCTGCGCAGCCTGTGGCCGCTGGATCTGGAAACCATCGTCAAGTCGGTGAAGAAAACCGGCCGTTGCGTGGTGGTTCACGAAGCCACCCGCACCTGCGGTTTCGGCGCCGAATTGGTGTCGCTGGTGCAAGAGCATTGCTTCCATCACCTGGAAGCGCCGATCGAACGCGTCACCGGTTGGGACACCCCCTACCCGCACGCGCAGGAGTGGGCGTATTTCCCAGGGCCGTCCCGAGTGGGCGCGGCGTTGAAACGGGTTATGGAGGTCTGAATGGGCACGCACGTTATCAAGATGCCGGACATCGGCGAAGGCATCGCAGAAGTAGAACTGTCGCAGTGGCACGTCAAGGTCGGCGATCTGGTCGTTGAAGATCAGGTGCTGGCGGACGTGATGACTGACAAGGCGATGGTCGATATTCCGTCGCCGGTGCATGGCAAGGTGATTGCGCTTGGTGGTCAGCCGGGTGAAGTGATGGCGGTTGGCAGTGTGCTGATCAGCATCGAGGTTGAAGGTGCCGGCAATCTGAAAGAATCGGCCGCGCCTGCTGCCGTCAAAGAAACACCCGTTGCGCCGAAAGTTGAGGCCGTTGTTGAGAGCAAACCTGCTCCAGCCGCCCCGCGTCCGGCTGCGGTTTGCCAAGGCCCGATGGTTGCTCGCGAAGCAGACGAACGCCCGCTCGCCTCCCCGGCCGTGCGCAAACATGCGCTGGATCTGGGCATTCAATTGCGTCTGGTGCGCGGATCCGGGCCGGCCGGACGGGTGTTGCACGAAGACCTTGAAAGCTATCTGGCGCAAGGTCAGTCGAACGCTTCGGCGCCGGTTGCCGCTGCTTACGCCCAGCGTAATGACGAAGAACAGATTCAAGTGATCGGCATGCGCCGCAAGATCGCCCAGCGCATGCAGGACGCCACTCAACGTGCCGCACACTTCAGTTATGTCGAAGAAATCGACGTCACCGCAATCGAAGAACTGCGTGCGCACCTGAATGAAAAACATGGCGCCAGCCGTGGCAAGTTGACCTTGCTGCCGTTCCTCGTCCGCGCCTTGGTCGTCGCCCTGCGCGACTTCCCGCAGATGAATGCCCGTTACGACGACGAAGCTCAGGTCATCACCCGCCTCGGCGCCGTGCATGTTGGCGTCGCCACGCAAAGCGATGTCGGCCTGATGGTGCCGGTGGTGCGTCACGCCGAAACGCGCAGCCTGTGGGACAGCGCCACGGAAATCTCGCGTCTGGCCAATGCCGCGCGCAATGGCAAGGCCAGTCGCGATGAGCTATCCGGTTCAACCATCACCCTAACCAGCCTCGGTGCGCTGGGCGGTATCGTCAGCACCCCGGTGTTGAACCTGCCGGAAGTGGCCATCGTCGGCGTCAACAAAATCGTCGAACGGCCGATGGTCGTCAAAGGCCAAGTGGTGATCCGCAAGATGATGAACCTCTCCAGCTCGTTCGATCACCGCGTGGTCGATGGCATGGACGCGGCACTCTTCATCCAGGCCATTCGTGGCCTGATCGAACAACCTGCCACTTTGTTTGTGGAGTAAGGCGCGCATGCAATCTCTGAACACCACGCTGCTGATCATCGGCGGTGGCCCCGGCGGTTATGTAACGGCGATCCGCGCCGGGCAACTGGGCATTCCGACGATTCTGGTCGAAGGCCAATCGCTGGGCGGCACTTGCCTGAACATCGGCTGCATCCCGTCGAAAGCGCTGATTCATGTGGCTGAGCAGTTTCACCAGACCCGGCATCACAGTCAGCATTCGGCGCTGGGCATCAGCGTTGCCGCGCCGACCCTCGACATCACCAAAAGTGTCGAGTGGAAGGACGGCATCGTTGATCGCCTGACCACAGGCGTGGCTGCCCTGCTGAAGAAGAACAAGGTTCAAGTGATCAATGGCTGGGCCAAGGTCATCGACGGCAAGACTGTTGAAGTCGGCGACACGCGTATTCAGTGCGAGCACCTGGTGCTGGCGACCGGTTCGACCAGCGTCAATCTGCCGATCCTGCCGATTGGCGGGCCGATCATTTCCTCCACCGAAGCGCTGGCGCCGACATCCGTGCCGAAACGTCTGGTGGTGGTGGGTGGGGGTTACATCGGTCTGGAATTGGGCATCGCTTATCGCAAGCTAGGCGCCGACGTCAGTGTGGTCGAGGCTCAGGATCGCATCCTGCCGGCCTACGACGCCGAACTGACGCAACCGGTGCATGACGCGCTGAAGCAACTCGGCGTGAAGCTGTTCCTGAAACACAGCGTGATGGGTTTCGACGGCACATTGCAGGTGCGTGACCCAGAGGGCGAAACGCTGAACCTGGAAACCGATCAGGTGCTGGTCGCCGTCGGTCGCAAACCGAATACACAGGGCTGGAATCTGGAAGCGCTGAATCTGGACATGAACGGCTCGGCGATCAAGATCGACAGCCGCTGCCAGACCAGCATGCGCAATGTCTACGCGATTGGCGATTTGAGCGGCGAGCCGATGCTGGCCCACCGCGCCATGGCGCAGGGCGAAATGGTTGCCGAGTTGATCAGCGGTAAAACCCGCGAATTCAGCCCGACGGCGATTGCTGCGGTGTGCTTTACCGATCCGGAATTGGTGGTGGTCGGCAAGACGCCGGACGAGGCTAAAGCTGCGGGGCTGGACTGCATTGTGGCGAGTTTCCCGTTCGCGGCGAATGGCCGGGCGATGACGCTGGAGTCGAAAAGCGGCTTCGTGCGCGTGGTCGCTCGTCGGGACAATCATCTGATTGTCGGCTGGCAGGCGGTGGGCGTAGGTGTATCCGAGCTGTCGACCGCGTTTGCGCAAAGCCTGGAAATGGGCGCGCGGCTGGAAGACATCGGCGGCACCATCCATGCGCATCCGACCTTGGGAGAAGCGGTGCAGGAAGCGGCGTTGCGTGCCCTCGGGCATGCGTTGCACCTGTAATTTACGGGGGCTGTGATGGCCTCTTCGCGAGCAAGCCCGCTCCCACAGGGGGAATGCATTTCAAATGTGGGAGCGGGCTTGCTCGCGAATTCTTGAGAGCAACGCGATTTATCTGTCTGTCATCCGATAGTCCGGGCTGCGAAACCGCTCAAGAATGAAGTATTGTTGTGCCCATCCAAAAAACGTCAGAAGCCTTGAACCGTTTCGACGGTTGTTCAGTGATAGAGGGTGTCATGGGTAACGAAAGCATCAATTGGGACAAGCTGGGTTTTGACTACATCAAGACCGACAAGCGCTATCTGTCGTACTTTCGCGATGGCGAGTGGGACAAAGGCACCCTGACCGAAGACAACGTGCTGCACATCAGCGAAGGCTCGACTGCTCTTCACTATGGCCAGCAGTGCTTCGAAGGCATGAAGGCCTATCGTTGCAAGGACGGCTCGATCAACCTGTTCCGCCCGGATCAGAACGCCCTGCGTATGCAACGCAGCTGCGCGCGTCTGCTGATGCCGACCGTTGATACCGAGCAGTTCATCGAAGCCTGTAAGGAAGTGGTTCGTGCCAACGAGCGTTTCATTCCGCCTTATGGCACCGGCGGCGCGCTGTACCTGCGCCCGTTCGTGATCGGCGTGGGTGACAACATCGGCGTGCGCACTGCCCCCGAGTTCATTTTCTCGATCTTCTGCATCCCGGTCGGCGCCTACTTCAAGGGCGGCCTGACCCCGCACAACTTCCAGATCTCCAGCTACGACCGCGCCGCCCCACAAGGCACCGGCGCAGCCAAAGTCGGCGGCAACTACGCGGCCAGCCTGATGCCGGGCTCGAAAGCCAAGAAAGCCAACTTCGCTGACGCGATCTATCTGGATCCGATGACCCACACCAAGATCGAAGAAGTCGGTTCGGCCAACTTCTTCGGGATCACCCACGACAACAAGTTCATCACCCCGAACTCGCCGTCGGTTCTGCCAGGCATCACCCGCCTGTCGCTGATTGAACTGGCGAAATCGCGTCTGGGCCTGGAAGTGGTTGAAGGCGACGTGCTGATCGACAAGCTGTCGGACTTCAAAGAAGCCGGCGCTTGCGGTACTGCGGCAGTGATCACGCCGATCGGTGGCATCAGCTACAACGATCATCTGCATGTGTTCCACAGCGAGACAGAAGTCGGCCCTGTGACCCAGAAGCTTTATAAAGAGCTGACCGGTGTACAGACCGGCGACATCGAAGCGCCAGCGGGTTGGATCGTTAAGGTTTGATTTGACGGCTCTGGATGTATAAAAGCCCTCCACCGAGTGATTGGTGGGGGGCTTTTTTGTTGTGGTGATAAAGATCAAAAGATCGCAGCCTTCGGCAGCTCCTACAGGAGATCTATGTAGGAGCTGCCAAAGGCTGCGATCTTTTGATCTTCTATTTCAAGGCAATCCTTTTTCCGGCACGACTGGCGATCCCACTCGCCTGCCCGTTCTGCTGCTTCCCCATCCGCGCCTGCGTAATCAGTCCAGGAATCAACTCGCCCTCCGGCAGATTCTTCCAGAACCGCACCGGCAAATGTCCCTGCATGACCTTCGGATTCAACCGCGCCGGATTGAAGATGTGGCTGTAATACGTCAACCACAGATCACCATGCGGATCATCGACGTTCTGCGCCAGTTGCTGCCATTCCACGGGGCATTGACGCTGGTGAATCAGTTGCTCGCCATCGTAATAAACCCCGTCACGCGGCGTCGCGATCAGCCAGCGATGGCGGCCCATGCGCCCGATGAAATGTTCGCTGGCACTGTGCAGGATGTCGTGCATCGGTTCGTGCCATGCCACATATTGCGGGCCAGCGCTGGCTGACGGGCGTTCGATGAAGCGCACAAACGCATGCAGGTGATGGGCTTCGCGGCGCACCTGTTTTATACGCCGCTGTAGCTCGCTGCCAAGCTTGTCTCCGGCGAGCATGGCCGTGCGATCGCCATGGCTGACCCGCCACAGCACTTCATATAAAAGACTCCAGCGTTGATCGCCGCGGTATTGCGCCGCTTGTTCCAGCGTATCGAGCAATACACGCGGGATCCTCGCCATAAACGGCCCCTGACCTTCTGGAACTGGAGCATCACTGGCGAACAGGTCTCCCACCCCTTCCGACGCCCAGCTCACCAGACTTGGATCGATTTCATGGCTCAGCAGCCAACGCGCTTGCTGACGCCACGTCTCGAACAGATCGTCGCAATCAAGATTGATCATCCCCATAACCCCATCTGTTGCGGCATCGGCCGGTCGCGCAATTGCTGATAGAGCAAATGGCTGGTGACTTCGGCCTGCTGTGGGTGGTAATCGCTGGTGATGATGAACGGCTTGGCCTTGGCCAGCACGCAGCGCATGCGCGCGACGTCTTCGTAGCGGATTCGGCGCTGACGACGCAGCTCGACCAGGCGTTCGGTGGTGCGCAGGCCGATGCCAGGGATACGTGAGATCAGAGACGCTTCGGCACGGTTCAGATCCAGCGGGAACACTTCACGATTCTGCAGTGCCCACGCCAGTTTCGGGTCGATGTCCAAGGCCAGATTGCCCGGGCCCTTGAGCAGTTCGTCAGCGCTATAACCGTAGCTGCGCAGGAGGAAATCGGCTTGGTACAAACGGTGTTCACGCATCAATGGCGGCGCGGCGAGGGGCACGCTTTTCGGGCTGTCGGGGATCGGGCTGAATGCCGAATAATAAACCCGCCGCAAACGAAAGTTGCCGTACAGCGACTGCGCACTGTGCAAAATTGTGTTGTCGTCGGTGTCATCGGCGCCGACGATCATTTGCGTGCTCTGCCCAGCGGGCGCGAACTTCGCTGATCGGGGTTCATTGAGAACGGTTTGCACACCGGTGTAGATGGTGTTCATGGCCAGCTTGATCGAGCCGATATCCTTCTCCGGCGCCAACGTCTGCAGGCTGGCGTCGGTGGGCAGTTCAATATTCACGCTCAAACGATCGGCGTAACGCCCCGCTTCTTCGATCAGCGCAGGATCGGCTTCGGGGATGGTCTTAAGGTGGATGTAACCGCGAAATTCATGTTCTTCGCGCAGCAGCTTCGCGACGCGCACCAGTTGCTCCATGGTGTAGTCCGCCGAGCGGATGATTCCGGAGCTGAGGAACAAGCCGCTGACACAGTTGCGCCGGTAGAAATCCATGGTCAGCGCCACCACTTCTTCCGGCGTGAAACGTGCGCGGGGGACGTCACTGGAACGGCGATTGACGCAGTATTGGCAATCGTAAAGGCAGAAATTGGTCAGCAAAATTTTCAACAACGACACGCAGCGACCGTCCGGCGTGTAGCTGTGGCAAATGCCCATGCCATCGGTCGAGCCCAGGCCACTCTTGCCCTCGGAGCTGCGTTTGGGCGCACCGCTGCTCGCACATGACGCGTCGTACTTGGCGGCGTCGGCGAGAATGCTCAGCTTGTCGATGATTTGCATGGCGCGGGCTCTTTACTGTTTGGATATACAGTATAGCGTCGCGAGCTTGCGCACAAGGTTGGGCACGACCCCTCGTCGGCTTGGAGCGAAGATGAAAAGATCGCAGCGTTCCGCAGCTCCTACGTAGATTCGGGATCGGGGTTCATCGGGTGTACACACCTCCTGTAGGAGCTGCCGAAGGCTGCGATCTTTTGATCTGGCCTTTATCAATCGCCACCTCAACACCAAACCGCACACTGATTTCCTTGCGCCCTACGGCCGTCAACGCCAACGCCCGACTGTCCAGATCCTGCGTCACCCACTTACGCCGCAACGCCGCTTGCAACAACGCCGCCCCTAACGAGCCACCCAGATGCGGCCGACGCATGCTCCAGTCCAGACAAGGACAAGCAAACTTGCGGCGCAACGTGCTCAAATCCTGAACCTCGATACCCAGACCTTCAAACAGCGCCGCGCCACTGTCACTCAAGCGATACGCCTGCTCGTCCGTCTCCACCAGCCATCCCGCCTCGATAAAACGGTCATGCAGCCACACCGCCAGCGTCCCCGCCATATGGTCATAGCAAGTCCGGGCGAATTGCAGACGATCCGGCGTGTGCGGCTTGAACGTCGGCGCGGCGCTTTGGCCAATCACCATCAAGGCTTCCAACGCCTGGGCGACGCGCTGATCGGCGAGGCTGTAATAACGATGACGGCCCTGCACATGCAGACGCACCAGCGCGAGATCCTTGAGTTTGGCCAGGTGCGCACTGGCCGTGGAGGCGCTGACCTCGGCGATGGCCGCCAGCTCCGTAGGGGTGCGGGCGTGGCCGTCCATCAGCGAGCAGAGCATTTTCGTACGCGCCGGTTCCGCGATGGCGGCGGCCACTTGCGAAACGCCGATGTCTTGATGTTCTGCGTGCATATTTCGCTCCCGGACGAATCGTCGCCGCTGACGACTGACGATACTCGCAACACTTTCCTGACGACAAGGCTGCGAACCATGGATCCGATCAACGCTGCGACTCATACCGATCCCTATCCTTATTACGCATCGCTGCGTGCTCAAGGAGGCTTGGTGTTTCATCAGGAACTGAAATTGTGGGTCGCCAGCAGTGCCCGTGTGGTGTGCGCGGTGTTGGCGCATGCCGATTGCCGCGTGCGTCCTGCACAGGAACCGGTGCCGAAAGCGATTGCCGGCGGCATGGCCGGCAAAGTGTTCGGCCAGTTGATGCGGATGAATGATGGCGAGCGTCAGCGTTGCCCGCGTTCGGCAATCGAGCCTGCGCTTGAGCTGATCAATAAAGCCGAGGTTCGCGCATTGGTGGCTGCACGGTTAATAAACGTGGACGCCGACGGCTTATATAAAGCCATGTTTCGCGGGCCTGTTTGCGTGGTCGCGGCGCTGCTTGGTTTTACCCCGGCGCAGGGCCGGGCGATCAGTGCGCTGACGGCGGATTTCGTCGCCTGTCTCTCGCCGTTGAGCAATGACCTTCAATTGGCGGCGGCGCATGCGGCGGCTGAGCAGTTGCGCGGGTATTTCATCGAGTTGCTGGCTGAGGCGGACAGCGCTTTGCTGACGGAAATTCAGCGGCGTTTTGAAGGGGATGAAGAAGCGCTGATCGCCAATTTGATCGGGCTGTGTTCACAGACTTATGAAGCCACTGCCGGGTTGATTGGCAATGCTTTGGTGGCGCTAAAGAGTCGGCCCGATTTGCGTGAGGCGTCGATGGAAGCGGTGTTGGCGGAAGTGCAGCGTTTTGATCCGTCAGTGCAGAACACGCGACGGTTTGTGGCGCAGTCCTGCGAGATTGATGGGGTGCGCGTTGAGGCTGGAGATGTGATTCTGCTGTTGTTGGCCTCGGCCAATCGGGATCCGGCGTTGAACGAGCATCCTGACCAGTTTTTGCCGGATCGCCCGAACCGGCGCAGTTTCAGTTTTGGCAGCGGACGGCACCAGTGTCCCGGGCAAATACTGGCGATGGAAATTGCCAGTGCGACTGTCAGAGAAATCCTCGATCACGGTGTGAATCTGGAGCGACTGGCCTGGCATTACCGGCCTTCGCTGAATGGGCGGATGCCGATGTTCAGTTTCGTGGGTGACTGATAGGCCGCCTTCGCGAGCAAGCTCGGCTCCTACAAGGATTTGCGCGTCGCCGATCAACTGTAGGAGCAAAGCTTGCTCGCGAAAGCCCCGGAAAAACGCAGCATCATTTCGGCATCATCCACAAGGCTACAGCGCCTTGCGCCTTTGCCTACAACTACGCCAGAATCCGCCGGCTTGTGCGGTTTGGGGGCTGCCGGTAACTTGGTTCGCGTCACTGAATGTTCAGTGATCGGGTTTAGTCGCTCGGTAATCCACTCAATCTGTACAACGTTCCAGACAGTGGGTATTTCGATACCTCACTCAATGGTAGCTGTGCGCAGGGCGCCTTCGGGTGCGCCGGTTTGGGTGGGTTTTCCGGTCGACTAACCTGCGTATAGCTGCCACCTCTCGTTTAGTCGCGAAGTGGTGTCAGCATCACTTTGGAAACCTCCGCAATGTTCAAAGTAACGCCGAATCCACCGGAAACAGATGCCATACCCGAATCAGATCCAACCTCCCCCTACTCCGCCCCCAATTCCAGAAAACTCCACGAAGCTGCCGAACGCGCCCTCGACCATTACCTCAAACCGCACCTCCCGTCCGAACGAAAACCCAGCACCATGTTCATCGTCGCGCCGGACATGGAAACCGAATCCCTGTTAGCCCACGCCTGCGAATCCATGGCCTCCGCCAGCATCATGCTCAGCGACTTCGCCGGCCTGCTCGAAACGCCCTACCGCAACACCCTGCTCGGCATCCAGCAAGTCGTCATGCTCGGCGAACTCGCCGTCAACCGCGCCCTCGACAACCTCGAACCGCCCACCCGAAACTGAGACTGAAAACTGTGGCGAGGGAGCTTGTCGAATCGTCGCACCGTCCCGCTCGGCTGCGAAACAGTCGCAAAACCGGTATCTGCGGTGTATCTGAATTACCCGGATCGAATGGTTTTAGGGTCGCTACGCAACCCAGCGGGAGCAAGTTCCCTCGCCACAAAAAAGCAGGCCGTCTGAAACCAAGGAAACAGGCTATGGACCCATGAAGGATCATCCAGACCACAATCAATGCTTTTCAAGTATTTGGGATGCACTGGAAGACACCCCGCAGCACGCAGCCGATATGCGTCGGCGAGCCAAACTGATGCGTACGCTTTGCGAGACCATTCGCGCCTGGGAGCTTCCTCAGAAGGACGCAGCGAAACGGTTGGGCATCACTCAACCACGCCTCAATGATGTACTCAACGGTAAAATCGACAAGTTCTCGCTGGATGCATTGGTCAATCTGTCCGCCGCTGCGAAATTAGAAGTAGATATCTGCTTTCTCTTGGCTCCGCCACTGCAATGGGCCTGATATCAGCTATCGCCTAAAGGCACTTCAACCCAACCACCGCTAGAAGTCCGCAAAGTTAGAATGCGCAGGCTTTTTGGATAACCTCAACATCATCCAGTGAGGGCAACGCTTCGCTGGATGATAGAGGCGCATTCCTTGTGTTCACGGCTCAAATAAAAACACCTAAGCCACCCACCTCAATCCTCCCGCGTCAAAACCTCCAACAACTCAATCTCAAACACCAGATTCGAATTCGGCGGAATCTTGCCCATCGTCCGTTCGCCATAACCCAAATGCGCCGGCACCAGCAATTTACGCTTACCGCCCACCTGCATCCCCATCAGCCCTTGATCCCAGCCCTTAATCACACGACCGGTGCCAATCACGCACTGAAAAGGTTTGCCACGGCTGTAGGAAGAATCGAACTCGCTGCCGTCTTCCAGCCAGCCTGTGTATTGGGTGGTGATCAGCGCGCCTTTGACGGCGGCTTTGCCCTCGCCTACCTGAAGATCGATTACCTGCAGTTCATCATTCATAACATTCGCTCTATTGTTCAGCAGGCCGCCGTTTTCCCAGAATTGCTGGCTGTTGGCAACCCGAACACGCAGATCAACGCTGTATCCGAATCGAGTGATGACGAATTAAGATAGCCAACCGCCACTACTTCACGGATCGATTCGCCATGCCGGCAGCGCCCGAATGACCCAGCTCTGGATCGGCCTCGCCGTTGGCGTGATTTTGCTGGCCGTGATAGCCGTGCTGTTCTGGCGCGAACGTGAATTGCGTCGGCAACTCGCCGATTACCGAGAGCTGCTGACCCGCGCAGCCGATGGCCAGAACATCCATCAGGACGGCGATGCCGAGCGCTTTAAACGTAGCCAATATTTCGCGCGAATTGGCACTTGGGATTGGGAGGTCGATACCGATCGGTTGTACTGGTCGGACGCCATCTACGGCATGTTCGGTTTCAAGATCGGTGACATCACCCCGTCCTACGCCCTCTTCTGCTCCTGCGTACACCCGGATGACCGCGTGCGGGTGCGCGAAGGTGAGTTGCGTTGCCTGGAAACCGGGGAAAACCATGACGAGGAATACCGCGTGGTCTGGCCCGACGGCACGATTCGCTGGCTGCGCGAGACCGGCAACGTAGTGCGCAACGACCATGATGCGGTGATCAAAATGATGGGCGTGGTGCGCGACATCACTGAAGAAAAGGCCTCGGCCAGCTACCTCCAGCACCTCGCCCACTTCGATCCGCTGACCGGTTTGCCCAATCGTCTGGTGCTGGAGCAACGGCTGTCCGAAGCACTGGATCAGGCGCGACAAACTGAAACCCGCGTCGCGCTGGTGTTCGTCGACCTCAACGGTTTCAAAAACATCAACGACCTCTACGGCCATGCCGCCGGCGACCGCGTTTTGATCACCACCGCCACCCGCCTGAAACGCATCCTGCGCAGCACCGACACCGTCGCGCGGATTGGCGGTGACGAATTCGTGGTCATCCTGCAGGGCCTGTCACCAAGCCTCAACCTGCAGGACGAAGCCCGCAGCATCTGTCAGAAAATTTTCATCGAACTGTCGCCACCGATCAGCATCGGCAACAACCAGCGCCACATCGGCACCAGCCTTGGGGTGGCAGTGTTTCCGGATCATGCGACGGCGATGGATCGGCTGCTGCACATTGCCGATCTGGCGATGTATGAGGCTAAGCGCAGTGGGAATAATCAGTATCGATTGGGCGGGGAAAGCCCTGCGCGAGTGCATGCGCAGGGCTTTTGAATCTCAACTTAACGCGGAACCGGTTTCATCTCGACAATCGTCCCGTTGGTAATCATCACCATGACGTACTGATCATTGATCTGCACCCATTGCGCCTGCTCAACCGGTTTTTTCAGGCCTTTGGCTTTCCAGTCGATGGCTTTTTCGCTGCGTTGATAGATATCCGGGGCGCGGTCGTTGACCTTCAATTCGCGGTCGCTGACCGGGGATTGAACGGAGGGATCGCTTGAGGTTTGCGCCGCTTGAACAAGTGGACTGATCCCGGCAATGCCGGCGACGAGGGCCAGGCTGGCGATTAGGGTTTTGCTGTTCATCGGTGAACCTCTATTGATGTGTGATACCTGAACTCCGACTGCGGGGCGCGGGAATCATTCCGTGTTTTTGCTATGGCTGGCCGGGAAATTGTAGTCGCCGGTCATGCCGCCTTCGCTGGCAAGCCAGGCTCCCACAGGATTTTCATGTGTCCGTAAATTTCGTGAACACAGCAAAACCTGTGGGAGCGGGCTTGCTCGCGAATGCGGTAGCCCAGGCAATATATCTAGCGACTGACACACCGCTTTCGCGAGCAAGCCCGCTCCCACAGGAGTGATGTTTTTGCGCTACCATGCCGCGCAATTTCCCGCCGAGTGAAAAGGACATCACCGTGAACACCTATCTCGTCGTCAATCTGGTTTTGCTGGCGCTGTGCGCCCTCTACGCCATGCGCGTGTTCAACTCGCTGGTGGCGCGGCGCAACGAAATCAAGAACGCCTTCGCGCAAGTCGAAGTGCAGCTCAAACGTCGTTATGACCTGATCCCCAATCTGGTGGCCATCGCCAAAGGTGCGATGGCCAACGAACGCGAAACCCTCGAAGCCGTGATCGTCGCGCGCAATGCCGCAGTGGCGGTGCTTGCAGCCGCACAGTCGCAACCGGGCAAGGCGCAAAACATCGAACAATTGGGTCAGGCCGACAGCGCGCTCAACGGCGCCGTGGATCGTTTGACCGTGACGCTCGAGGCTTATCCGGATCTGAAAGCTTCGCAGAACATGCTGCAACTGAGTGAAGAGTTGAGCAGCACCGAGAACAGAGTGAGTTTCGCGCGCCAGGCTTACAACGATGCGGTGATGGCTTACAACACGCTCAAACAGAGTTTTCCGGCGGTGCTGCTGGCGACCAGTTTTGGCCACGGCACCGATGCCGCTCCCCTTAAATTCGCTGACACATTGGCCATCAAGGTCGCTCCAAAAGTGTCGTTCTGATCCTCTTTGCCAACGGATGGCTTCATGAATTTTTTTGAACAACAGCGTCAGGCTCGACATCAGACTGCGCGGCTGATCTTGCTGATGGTCATGGCAGTTGCCTGCCTGATTCTGCTAACCAGCCTGCCCTTCGTCATCGGCGCCTTTGATCGCCGACACAACAGCGACATGGGCGCCGCCTGGCGTGCGTTGGCGTTCACCGCAACATGGGTGTCGGGCATTGTGCTGGCGGGCAGTCTGTACAAATTCTTTCAACTGCGCGGTGGCGGCAAAGTCGTTGCGCAGACGCTTGGCGGGCGCTCTGTTAACGAAGACGTGCGCACGCTGGAAGAGCGCCAGTTAATGAATGTAGTCGAGGAAATGGCGCTGGCCTCTGGTGTCCCTGTACCGGCGGTTTACCTGCTGCCGGATGAGAGCATCAACGCTTTCGCCGCCGGATTCACGACCGAAGATGCAGCGATCGGTGTGACTCAGGGTGCAATAACACTGCTGACTCGCGATGAGTTGCAAGGCGTCATCGCTCATGAGTTCAGCCATATCTACAACGGCGATATGCGCCTCAACACGCGGTTGGTGGCAGTGGTTCACGGAATACTGGTGCTGGGTTTGGCAGGCGCTTCCTTACTCGCAGGGCTAGCCAATACCGGCAAGGGTGAAAAGCGTGATGGCCGGTTGGTTTTCGTACTGGCTTGTCTCGGACTGATACTGTGCGCGGCCGGTTTTGCCGGTAGTTACTTTGGCAATCTGATCAAGGCAGCGGTCAGTCGCCAACGCGAGTTTTTGGCGGATGCCAGTGCCGTGCAATTTACGCGCAACCCCCAGGGCCTTGCCGGTGCGCTGAAAAAGATTGCCAGTCAAGGTTCGTCCTTGAGTTCACCACGAGCCCAGCAGTTCAGTCATCTGTACTTCAGCGACGGCTCAGCAAAGCCGTTGAAAAACCAGCTAGCCACTCACCCTGATATTGGCGAGCGCATTCGGCGGATTGATCCTCTTTGGGATGGCAGTTTTACCAATATCCCGGGATCAATCCAAGCGCGAACCGAGCCTCGAACCTTTCCGCATCTGTCTGACGTCTTCAGCATGGTTCCTGATTCAGCCATGGCTGTGCTTTACGAGATGAATGCGGATCAGGCTCCCATTTCTACCATCGGCGTCATCCCCCAAACTCTTAAAGATGCCGCTCACAGCACCGGTGGCGCACAGGCCATCGTCTATGGATTGCTAATTTCCCGCTCGCCTTCACTCTCGGCAATTCAACTCGATGCACTGCGAGATGATATCGACACCACAATATTCGACACCCTCAACCAGCTACATGAACCGTTATCGACGCTCAATCCCGGACTGCACCTACCGCTTCTGGATCTCGCTATCCCCAGCCTCAAGCACCTGGACAAGAAGCCCTTCGCGGCGATGAAGCAAACCATGAACCGGCTGATAAATGCCGACAACGAAACCGAGCTACTGGAGTGGACACTGCTGCGCATCGTCGAACGCAATGTCGAGGGCGCGCCTGCGGTTCAGTTCAAGTTCGGTTTGTTCCAATGCGCGGAACAATTGCTGGTTTTGCTCAACGCCATGGCCCGCGCCGGGCAGCAGAATCAACAGGCAGCCTTGCAGGCGCTGCATTTTGCCTGGGAAGGACTGACGTTCGAACCGCCGGAAGAACTGCCGATTGAACTGGAAGAACTGGCAGGACTGGAAGCGGCGATCAAGCGTCTGCGCCATCTTATGCCGGAAGAGCGGCCCGCCCTGCTCAACGCGATGACTCGTTGTGTGATGCATGACGGCGTAATCACCGTGGCTGAGGCGGAAATTTTCCGCGCGGTGGCTGATTTGCTCGATTGTCCGTTGCCACCGTTTCTGGTCGCAACTGCTGACGCGTAGACCGCCATCGCTGGCAAGCCAGAATGCCACAGGATTGCGGGGTGCTCGCAAAATCTGTGGTCACCCCGATCAACTGTGGGAGCGGGCTTGCTCGCGAATGCGGTAGCCCAGGCAATATATCTAGCGACTGACACACCGCTTTCGCGAGCAAGCCCGCTCCCACAGGGTTGTGCGATGTCGTTAAGGGTATTGATCCGCTTTACACATCAATGCATGCCAACAATGCAATTAACATATTGTTACACCTGCGCCACCATCCGCCCCAATAACATCCGTGCGCAGACTCTCCGTGGCGCACGTCATAAAAGCGGTGGAGTACTTTGCTATGACAGCCACAATCCCTCACGGCGGCTCGCGGGCCGGCGCCATTTTCCGGGTGACCTCGGGCAACTTCCTCGAACAGTTCGACTTCTTTCTGTTCGGCTTCTATGCCACACAAATCGCGTCGGTGTTCTTCCCGGCGAGCAGTGAATTCGCGTCCCTGATGATGACCTTCGCGGTGTTCGGCGCAGGCTTTTTGATGCGTCCGCTGGGGGCAATCGTGCTCGGTGCGTACATCGATGACGTCGGTCGCCGTAAGGGTTTGATCGTCACGTTGTCGATCATGGCCAGCGCCACGATATTGATTGTGTTGGTGCCCGGATACGAAACCATCGGCCTGTTTGCGCCGGCGCTGGTGCTGATCGGGCGTCTGTTACAAGGCTTCTCCGCCGGTGCGGAATTGGGCGGGGTTTCGGTGTATTTGTCCGAAATCGCTACGCCGGGCCGCAAGGGCTTTTTCACCGCGTGGCAGTCGGCCAGTCAGCAAGTAGCGATCATCGTTGCCGCTGCGTTGGGCTTCGCGCTGAACGCATGGATGGCGCCGGACGTGATTGCCGATTGGGGCTGGCGCATTCCGTTTTTCATCGGTTGCATGATCGTGCCGTTCATCTTTCTGTTGCGTCGTAATCTGGCGGAAACCGAAGAGTTCGCCTCGCGCAAACACCGTCCAAAAATGGGCGAAGTGTTCCGCACCCTTGGCCAGAACTGGGTGGTGGTGCTCGGCGGGATGTTGATGGTCGCCCTGACCACCACCGCGTTTTACCTGATCACCGTGTACGCGCCGACCTTCGGCAAAACCGTGCTGCACCTGAGCACCTCGGACGCGCTGCTGGTGACTTTGCTGGTCGGCGTGTCGAACTTCTTCTGGCTGCCGATCGGCGGCATGTTGTCGGATCGCATCGGCCGTCGTCCGGTGCTGATCGCGATGTCGCTGCTGGCACTGGCCACGACTTATCCGGCGCTGTCGTATCTGGTGCAGGCGCCAAGCTTCAGCCACATGTTGCTGTCGCTGTTGTGGCTGTCGTTTATCTACGGCATGTACAACGGCGCGATGATTCCGGCGCTGACCGAGATCATGCCGGTCGAAGTGCGTGTGGCCGGATTCTCTCTGGCGTATAGCCTGGCGACCGCGATTTTCGGCGGTTTCACCCCGGCCATGTCGACCTTCCTGATTCAGTACACCGGCGACAAAGCCGCGCCGGGTTACTGGATGAGCATCGGCGCGCTGTGCGCATTGTGCGCGACGCTGTACCTCTATCGCCGCGCGGGCGGCCGTCTGCAACCGGTTGCCGCATAAGGAATAATGACCATGAAAAAACTCTTCAACCTCACCGCCCTCGCCCTCTTCGCGTTCAGCGCTCTGGCACACGCCGAACAACTGAACGTGATGACGTCGGGGGGCTTCACCGCTGCCTACAAAATCCTCGGCCCGAAATTCGCTGCCGCCACCGGTAACACCCTCGACACCCAACTCGGCCCGTCGATGGGCAAGGCACCGGAAGCGATCCCCAATCGCCTCGCGCGCGGTGAACACGCCGACGTGGTGATCATGGTCGGCTACGCCCTCGATGACTTGATCAAACAAGGCAAGGTCGACCCGGCTTCCCGCGTTGAACTGGCAGACTCGCGGATCGGCCTGGTGGTACGCGAAGGCGCGGCGAAACCGGACATCAGCAACGTCGACGCTCTTAAGAAAACCCTGCTCGACGCACAGTCGGTGGCCTACTCCGACAGCGCCAGCGGCGTGTACATCGAGCAGCAGTTGTTCAAGAAACTCGGCATCGAGGATCAACTGAAACCGAAAGCTAAGATGATCCCGAAAGTCCCGGTGGGTTCGGTGGTGGCCACCGGCGACTATCAACTGGGCTTTCAGCAAGTCAGCGAATTGCTGCCGGTGCCGGGGGTGAGTTTTGTCGCGAAGATTCCAGAATCGGTGCAGTCGGTGACGCGTTTTGCTGCCGGTATTCCGGTGAACGCAGAACACCCGGCCGAGGCGAAAGCCTTGCTCGCTTATCTCGCCGCGCCCGCCGCCCAGGCTGACGTGCAAGCGACCGGGCTGGATTCGGTCAAGCGCTGACGGTCGGCGACACGACTTTCATTTCCACCACCAGCCGCTCCAGTTCCAATGCTGCCGGGGTCAACGTACGATCCCGGCGCTTGATGATGCCGACACTGCGCATCACCTGCGGATCGGTCAACGGCACCCGCGTCAGAATCGGATGATCCGGCCCCGGCATCGCCATCAACGGCACCGCCGCCACGCCCAACCCGGCCTCCACCAAACCGATCATCGTCGTCACATGCAGGGTTTCGCAGATACTTTGACGCTGCGGCACCACCCGGCTCAACGCTTGATCTAGCAAAAAGCGATTGCCCGAGGTCTTGTCCAGCGAGATGTAATCCTGCTGATAAAACTCGTCCCACGTCACGCTGCTGCGCCCGGCCAGCGGGTGATCGCGGCGACAAGCGACCACGTAGCACTCCTGCACAAGCGGTTCGAAATCGACTTTGGCATCCTGCGTGCCCATAAAACTCAAACCGAAATCCGCCTCGCCGTTGACCACGGCGGTAAGGACATCGTGGGCGCTGGAGTCGAGGACTTTGACTTTGATTCGCGGAAATTGCTGGTGATAGCGGGCGACCACGCGCGGCATGAAGAAGTAGGCCGCAGACGGCACGCAGGCGACGGTGACATGACCCAATCGGGTCGAGGCGACTTCGCTGATGCCGAGCAGCGCAACATCCAGATCATCCAGCAAACGCTCGACGCTGGGCAGAAACCCGCGCCCGGCCTGAGTCAGGCTGACTTTGCGCGTGGTGCGCTCGAACAGCTTTACCCCGAGCGCGTCTTCGAGCTTTTCGATACGTCGGCTCAACGCCGGTTGCGACAGCCGCACGGTGTCGGCGGCCTTGCGAAAACTGCCCTGCTCGACCACCGCCCGAAAGGCTTGCAGGTCGTTGAGGTCGAAGTTGATGGCCATGGCGGACTCGCAGGGATTGATACGCAGGGGTTATAAATGTAACCAATTGATGCAAATTATTACAGAGCACATCTGGATCCCTGTAGGAGCTGCCGAAGGCTGCGATCTTTTGATCTTTCATTTTTGGAGGCAAAACAAAGATCAAAAGATCGCAGCCTTCGGCAGCTCCTACAGGGTGTGTCCAAGGGATGCGATGCGCGGCTTTGTGGTGCATCGCGAGGCCAGCCCTTATCCTTGCCGCATTCGCCGTACCGTTGTCAGGAGTAAACCCATGCCCCATGAAGGCAATTTGTTACAAGCCATCGTCGTCTTTCTATTGGCGGCGGTGCTTATCGTGCCTTTGGCCAAGCGTCTGCAATTGGGCGCTGTGCTCGGTTATCTGTTTGCCGGGGTGATCATCGGCCCGTCCGTGCTGGGGCTGATCGGTAACCCGCAAAGCGTCAGCCATATTTCTGAATTGGGCGTGGTGTTGCTGCTGTTCATCATTGGCCTTGAGCTGTCGCCGCGACGGTTGTGGGTGATGCGTAAATCGGTGTTCGGCGTTGGCCTGGCGCAGGTGCTGCTGACGGCGTCGGTGATCGGTGTGTTGGCGTTGTTCGCTTTCGGCCAACCGCTCAACAGCGCGATTGTGCTCGGCCTCGGTCTGGCCTTGTCGTCAACGGCGTTCGGCCTGCAAAGCCTGGCCGAGCGCAAAGAGCTGACCAGCCCTCACGGTCGGCTGGCGTTTGCGATTTTGCTGTTTCAGGACATTGCGGCGATCCCGTTGATTGCGCTGGTGCCAATGCTGGCCGGCGGCGATCACACCACCAGCGCCGCTCAAGACCTGAACCACGGTTTACAGGTGCTGGGCAGTATTGCCGTGGTCGTGGTCGGCGGCCGTTATCTGTTGCGCCCGGTGTTTCGTATTGTCGCGAAAACCGGCCTGCCGGAAGTCTCGACCGCCACCGCGTTGCTGGTGGTGATCGGCACGGCGTGGCTGATGGATCTGGTCGGCGTGTCGATGGCGCTGGGCGCGTTTCTCGCCGGCCTGCTGTTGGCGGATTCGGAATATCGCCATGAGCTGGAAGCGCAGATCGAACCGTTCAAAGGCTTGCTGCTCGGCCTGTTTTTCATCAGCGTCGGCATGGGCGCCAACCTCAGTTTGCTGCTCAGTGCGCCAATTACTGTACTGGGGCTGACGCTGCTGTTGATTGGTCTGAAACTGCCACTGTTGTTTGTCGTGGGACGCCTGGCCGGCGGGCTGAACAAGGTCAGCGCAATTCGTCTCGGTATCGTGTTGGCGGCCGGCGGTGAGTTTGCCTTTGTGGTGTTCAAGATCGGTCGCGACCAAAACCTGTTCGATCCGCGCCTGTACGATTTGCTGGTGCTGACCATCACCCTGTCGATGGCGGTGACGCCGTTGCTGTTGTTGATCTGCGCCAAAATGGTCAGCCCGAAAGTGCAGCCGGTGGAAGTGCCGGAGAAATTCCGCGAGATCGATACCGACAGCCCGCGCGTGGTGATCGCTGGCATGGGACGGATGGGTCAGATCGTCGCGCGCATTTTGCGTGCGCAGAACATCAAGTTTGTCGCCCTCGACACGTCGGTGGAAACCATCGAACTGTCGCGCAGCTTCGGCGGTGTGCCGGTGTTCTACGGCGACCCGATGCGCGCGGAAATTCTCAACGCGGCGAAGGTCGGCGAGGCGGAATACTTCGTGATTGCCACGGACGATCCGGAGACCAACATCAAGACCGCCGAAGTGGTGCGCAAACTGTATCCGCACATGAAAATCATCGCTCGCGCGCGTAACCGTCAGCATGTTCACCGTTTGGTGGATGTCGGCGCTGAGGCGATTCGTGAAACGTACTACTCAAGTCTGGAAATGAGCCGGCGCACGTTGGTGGGGCTTGGGTTGACGCAAGCGCAGGCTGATGCGCGGATCAAACGCTTCAAGCATCACGACGAACAGGTGCTGGAAGCGCAACATGCGGTTTATGACGATATGGCCAAGGTGCTGCAAACCGCCCAGGAAGCCAGGGCCGAGCTGGCGCGGCTGTTTGAGTCGGATCAGCTGGAAGAGGAATCGCGTAAGGTTTAAACCTCTGCACAGATCCAAATGTGGGAGCGGGCTTGCTCGCGAATGTGGTGTGCCAGATGCAGATAGGTGCACTGACACTCCCTTTTCGCGAGCAAGCCCGCTCCCACATTTTGGATTGGTGTTGGCTTAAGCCAACTCCAGTTCCTGTACTTGCTTGACCGGCACGGCTTCAAAGCGATCCGCCAGAAACGGCGTGATGTCCAACGGCAACGGTTCATCATTGACCAGTTTGTCCAGCAATACGCCGGTAATCGCCGAGGTCAGAATCCCGGTGCGGAAGTGCCCGCAGGCATTCAAATACCCTTGCACGCCGCGCATCGGCCCCAGAATCGGCAACTCATCCGGCGAACCCGGGCGCAATCCCGCCCACGTGCGTTTCAGATTCACATCCTTGAGCTCTGGCAAACAGCGCACCGCGCCCTGCACCAGCCCGGCAATTTCCGGATAGGTGGTGGTGACGTCGAAGCCTTTGTCTTCGGTGGTGCTGCCAATCAGGATTTCACCGTTGTCCTTTTGCGCCACGTAGCAATCACTGGTGGTCAGGCAGCCGTTGAGGATTTTCGGCAGGCGTTCGGTCAGCAGAATCTGGCCCTTCACCGGTTTTACCGGAATACGGATGCCGGTCGCCCACTCGCTCAAATCTGCCGCCCAGGCACCGCCCGCGTTGATCAGGGTTTTGCAGTGGAACACGCCTTCTTCCGCCGTTTGCACGCCGGTCACCCGCGAACCGTGATGCAACACACCGGTCACGTTAGTGTTGACGTAGATATCGACGCCGTTCTGCCGCGCACCTTCGGTGTAGGCATCGGCGAGACGGAACGGGCTGACCTGATGGTCGCAGAGGAATTCAAGCGCTCCGCGTGCTTCGTGACTGACGCTCGGTTCAGCTGCGCGCAACTCAGCTTGATCGAGCCAGCGCACTTGATCGGCCAGATGCGGAATGCAGCCAACAATGTGCTCGGCGTACAACCGATCCTCGTCGTCATAGATAACGAATTTCAACCCGGTTTTTTCGAACTTGAAATCCATCCCGTGGTTGTCCTTCAACTCACGGTGCAGCGCCGGGTACAGCGCGTTGGATTGCAGGGCAAAGTCGAAGAATGACGGCGGCAGAATGTGCGGCGTGCTCGAGTCGACTGCAACAGCGGCGCCTTGGGTTTCGCGCTTGCGGTTGGCCGACATCATGCGAAAAAAGATCACCCCGCAACCGAGGCCGACCGACTCGCCAATCGCCCACAAACCACCGGCGGAAGCACGGGTGGCGTTGCCCGGGCGCTTGGCGTCGATCAGCGCGACTTTAAGATTTTTGCGTTTTGATAATTGATAGGCGCAGGACGCGCCGATCACGCCACCACCGGCGATGATCACGTCGTAGAACTTACTCATGGGAAACGGCCTCCGTGCCGACGGCACTGAAACGCGGAAAAGGGAATCGGATCAATCGGGAAACGCGGGCGCAGCCAGCCGACATCCTTACGTCCGGTGGCCTGGCGCAAACGGTCGCTGCAATAGCCGACGCACATGCGCCCCTGACAATCGCCCATGCTCACGCGGGTGCGCATTTTCAGACTGGCGATGTCTTGCACGCCTTGCTCCAGCGCCAGATCGATGTCGGCACGGGTGGCGTGTTCGCAGCGGCAGATAACCGTGTCGGCCGCGGGCAATGCCGTCTGGCCAGCCCCGCGTTCGGTGTAGCGATCGACCGCCGCGCGAAACCGCACAATGGCTTTGAGTTTGCTCAGAAAGCGGTCGCGGCGAATCTGCGCCAGTTCCTCTTCGAAGACGCCGCGTTGCAAGAGGATCGACGTGGCGGCAATTTTGCCGGCGAGCATCGCCGCTTCACCGCCGCGAATCCCGCCCATGTCACCGGCCAGATGCACGTGAGGCTGATTGCTTTGCTGCCAGATATTCGAATGGGCACGCAGATAACCGTCGTCACTGAAACCGTGATCCAGGCCCATTTGCTGACTGAGCTGCGTACGCGGGATAAAGCCGTAACCGACGGCCAATGTCTGCGCTTCAAAACGCTCGACGCGGGCCATGTCCGGTTCCCACGTGGCCGAATACGGCGCGACGCTGACGCTTTTCAGCCCACCCTCGCCGTGGGCTTCGACCACGCCCCAGCCGTAGTGCATCGCAATGCCGTGCAATTTGAGATAGGCCAGCATGCTCAACCCGTCGAGAAAAAGCTGTGGTTTGTTTAGCAGCGCCAGACTCTCCCGGGCGATCTTGCCGAACGCACAGGCCTCATAAACGCCAGACACCTTGACGCCGGACGCATGCAGTTGCGTCGCCACCAACGGCAGCAGGGGCCCGGTGCCGGCAATGATCACGGGGCTTTGGGGTTTGACCACGCCACTTTTAATCTGCAACTGCAGGCCGCCGAGCATGATCACGCCCGGTAGCGTCCAGCCAGGAAACGGCACGCTGCGTTCGTGGCAACCGGCCGCCAGCAACAGCTGCGGGTATTCGATTTCGTGGAGTTGTTCATCACCATCAAGCACCACCAGCGCGCGAGTACCTTCGGCACCGACCACGCGATGGTTGAGCCGGACGTCAATCAGTTCGGCATGCTGCTGAAATTCACCGTGCAATTTGCCCAGCGCTTCCGCGTACTGCGGCCCGAGGTAATCCAGTTGCACGCCATCGCGCAATGGCCCGCGATAGACCACACCGCCCAGACGCGAAGCCTCTTCCAGCAGCGTGCAACGCACGCCGTGGCGAGCCAGTTCGATGGCCGCTGCCATGCCTGCCGGTCCACCGCCGACAATCACCGGATGCCTGTTCATACGACCTCCTGCTCGGTGATGCGGTTGACGCCGGTTTCGATCTGCATGCCGTCGCGCACCACCGTCTGGCAGGCGCGGCGCTTATGCCGACCATCGATTCTCACCAGACAGCACTGGCACACGCCCATGCCGCAGTAGGCACCGCTGATCTGGTCATGATCGTTACGTGCAATCTGGCGCAAGCCGAGGGATTGAATGACGCTGAGAACGGTTTCGCCAATGGCGGCGTCGACCGACTGGCCGTTGATATGGACAGTCATATCCGCCTGCGCCAAGGGCTGGATATCGAAGGTTCTTTCTAGGCAGTGCATTGCAATTCATCCGTGAAAATTTCAGGGGAGTTGTGCGTCAGCTCCTTGCTGCACTACAGCGTGTCGACGTGTTTACTTCATCTGATTCGTGCGTCGTTTCGGCTACTACGTCAGCGCAGTATTTGCGCCTGATTCACTGTAGCTCACGCCCAGCCAGGGTCTGGATCAAATACGTTAGTGAATATTCCAGACGGAAATATTGATCCAGATCGGTAACCGATCATTCAGGCAGAAACGAAAAAGCCGCTTGCACCCGAAGGTGCAAGCGGCCGAGGCATAAGCCCCAATAGATCAGTGTACGAAAAGGGCGATCAGAATAATGATCGGGATCGGTACGCCGAGAAAAAACAGTAGAAGTGAGCGCATGGTGATGCTCCTTGTTTAACGGACTGGAGTGGTCGTGGTGTAGGTATCGACTTCAACGTACTCGACTGCATCGCGACGACGACCGCCAAAGGTGGCCGCGAGGCTGGCGAAGAAGGCACCGGCCAGCAGCGCGATGAACATCCACAGCGAAGTCCAGGCAGCGACTTTCGCAGCGGTGTCAGCCGCTTGTTGAGCTTTGACTTTGGCGTCGGCGATGGCTTTCTGAGTGCGGGCATAGACTTCATCTACGCGGCGCTCGGCATCAGCCTGCGACAAGTTAGTACGTTGAGCGACCAACTGCGCCAGGTAGGTACGATCCTCGGCACTCAGCTGACCGTTGGCCAGGCTTTGCGCAAAGATGCGGGCCACGGCGCCGTGGGCAGCGTCATCGCTGACCGAAGCCGGGCGATCATCACGGAACAGGCTGTCGATGAAGTAACCGTACTGGTTGCTGTCGGTGTTCGCCGCAGCGGTACCGGCCGCCTGGGTCATGGCACTGGCTGCACCGCCCGCCACGCTGGCACCGGCCTGCACACCGCCGCTGACAATGCTGCTGACCGAGCCGACCACCAATGTTGCGGTGACCAACGTTGCCACACACCAGGCGAGGAAACCGTGCGCGGTGTCGCGGAAGTACACCTCGTCACCGTGCATGTTCGCCCACTTGACGCGCAGACGCCCGGCCACATAACCGCCCATGCCGGAAGCGATAATCTGCGTCGCCGCCAGCCACACGATCGTTGAAATACCCAGGCCCTTGGCACTCACGCCCTCCCCGGCCCACGGTGAAACAGCGGAGAAACCCAAACCGAAACCGAGCAGTACAAGGATCAACGACAATGCCGCAGCCGCCGCCGCGCCAGCGAAGATCGCGCCCCAGGACACCCCTGAGACGTTGCTCGAATCTCCTTCAAAGGCAGGATAAAACCCATCAGAGGATCTATTCATTGTTGTTCTGCTCCAGGCATGAAAAATGGTGTTACAACTCGTTCGAGAGAGGAATTGCAGCGACCGTGCCAGATGCAGAGATTAAATAAATCGTTTATTTTCAATCAGTTATAAAGAATGAACTTCCTAAGACCATGCAAATTGCAACAAGCTGTGAATTACAGCGGGTTTTATGCATTAGTCTGCATTGACCCGCAGCAAGCGAATCTGCGTTTCTGACAGCCCTTACATGAAAGTTAATTTAAAGCGTCAGGCAAAAATCTTGGCAAAATGCTGCCATTCCGTTTCAACCGATCAGCAGGCCTGCCCATGACTCGCATTTTGACCATCGAAGACGACGCCGTGACCGCCCGGGAAATCGTTGCCGAACTGAGCAGCCATGGCCTCGACGTGGATTGGGTCGACAATGGCCGAGAAGGCCTGGATCGTGCCGTCAGCGGCAACTACGACCTGATCACTCTTGATCGCATGCTGCCCGAACTGGATGGCCTGGCCATCGTCACAACGCTGCGCACCATGGGCGTATCGACACCGATTCTGATGATCAGCGCCCTCTCCGATGTTGATGAACGCGTGCGCGGTTTGCGCGCCGGTGGTGATGACTATCTGACCAAACCGTTCGCCACCGATGAGATGGCCGCGCGGGTTGAAGTGCTGTTGCGCCGCCAAAGCAGCGCCGATACGCCACCGACCACGTTGCAAGTCGCCGACCTTGAGCTGGATTTGATCAGCCACGAAGCACGCCGCGCCGAGCAAGTGCTGACGCTGCTGCCGACCGAATATAAATTGCTCGAATTTCTGATGCGCAACAGCGGCCAGATTCTGTCGCGGATGATGATTTTCGAGGAAGTCTGGGGCTATCACTTCGACCCGGGCACCAACCTGATCGACGTGCACATCGGCCGCTTGCGCAAGAAAATCGACGCGGTGGGCAATGTTCCACTGATCCGCACGGTACGGGGCTCCGGTTATGTCATTGCCGAACCCGTCTGACGGTTGGCGCTCTTCCAGCAGCCGCTTGCTGGCGCTGTACAGCTCGTTGTTCGTGGCCTGGAGCGCGATCCTCATGGGGGTCATGTATTACGAGGTGTCCAGCTACCTCGATAACCTCGCCAAGCATTCGCTGATGCAACGTCAGCATCTGTTCTCGCACTTTCGCGGCGAACAATTGGAAGACGCCCTCGCCGCGAGCATGACTTTCGACATTCGTGGCATCGACGCTTATGGCCTGTTCGACGTCGAAGGCCGCTACCTTGGCGGCGCCCTGCAACAAATCCCCGAAGGTCTGCCGCTGGACGGCAAGATTCACATGCTCGCCGACTGCGCGGGCTCCGATGATCCGACCCTGCCCAACGACAGTTGCGACGCCGTCGCCACGCAAACCCGTGACGGCCGCTGGCTGGTGCTGCTGCGCGATAACGGTTCGCTGTTCGCGGTGACGCGGATCATTCTGCATGCGTTGTTCTGGGGGGTGTCATTCACGATTCTGCCGGGGATCGCCGGTTGGCACTTGCTGCGACGCCGACCTTTGCGGCGGATCAGAGCGATTCAGGACAGCGCTCAGGCGATCGTCGCGGGCGACTTGACCCATCGCCTGCCGCTGTCCAACCGCCGCGATGAACTGGACATGCTCGCCGCCATCGTCAATGCCATGCTTGAACGCATCGAACGTTTGATGAACGAGGTCAAGGGGGTTTGCGACAACATCGCCCATGACTTGCGCACACCGTTGACCCGCTTGCGCGCGCAGTTGTATCGCATGCAGCAACAGGCGGGTGAAGGCTCGCAGGAAGCAGCGCAACTGGATTTGGTGTTGGCTGAGGCGGACACGCTGATGGCGCGGTTTCGAGGGTTGTTGCGGATTTCCGAACTGGAAGATCGCCAGCGCCGCTCCGGTTTTGTCGAGCTGGATCCGGTGCAATTGCTGCAGGAACTGCATGAGTTTTATCTGCCGCTGGCTGAAGAAGATGAGCTGCATTTCGAACTGAACATGCCGGAAACATTGCCGGCGCTGAATGGCGACCGGGCGTTGTTGTTTGAGGCGCTGGCGAACCTGTTGAGCAACTCGATCAAGTTCACGCCGGCGGGCGGAACTGTGATTTTGCGCGGTGTGAATGTCGATGGGCAGACGCGCATCGAAGTGCACGATTCGGGGCCGGGGATTGCCGAGTCCGAGCGGGAGGCGGTGTTTCAACGCTTCTATCGCACCGAGGGTGGACAGCCGCAGAGCGGGTTCGGATTGGGGCTGTCGATCGTTGCGGCGATTGTCAGCTTGCACGGCTTCAACCTTGAAGTCGGCACCAGCGACCTCAGCGGCGCGAAACTGGTGCTCGACTGCCGGCAGAGCCTGATCACCCATTCTTGAAGTTCATGTGGAATGCAATCCCTGTGGGAGCGGGCGCACCACAAATCAGTGTAGGAGCTGAGCTTGCTCGCGAAAGCGCTGTGTCAGGCAACAAATGTATCGACTGACCCACCGCATTCGCGGGCAAGCCCGGCTCCCACAGGGTCCTCGGCTATACACAAAATCCCGGGCACACCACAAATCAGTGTAGGAGCTGAGCTTGCTCGCGATGGCGGTGTGTCAGGCAACAAATGTATCGTCTGATCCACCGCTTTCGCGAGCAAGCTCGGCTCCTACAGGGTTCTTAGTCGCACAAAAAATCCCGTGCACACCACAAATTAGAGTAGGAGCTGAGCTTGCTCGCGAAAGCGGTGTGCCAGGCAACAAATGTATCGTCTGATCCTCCGCTTTCGCGAGCAAGCTCGGCTCCTACAGGGTTCTTAGTCGCACAAAAAATCCCGTGCACACCACAAATCAGTGCAGGAGCTGAGCTTGCTCGCGATGGCGGTGGGTCAGGCAATAAATGTATCGTCTGATCCACCGCTATCGCGAGCAAGCCCGGCTCCCACAGGGTTCTTAGTCGCACAAAAAATCCCGTGCACACCACAAATCAGTGTAGGAGCTGAGCTTGCTCGCGAAGGCGGTGTGTCAGGCAACAAATGTATCGTCTGATCCTCCGCTTTCGCGAGCAAGCTCGGCTCCTACAGGGTTCTTAGTCGCACAAAAAATCCCGTGCACACCACAAATCAGAGTAGGAGCTGAGCTTGCTCGCGATGGCGGTGGGTCAGGCAATAAATGTATCGTCTGATCCACCGCTTTCGCGAGCAAGCTCGGCTCCTACAGGGTTCTTAGTCGCACAAAAAATCCCGTGCACACCACAAATCAGTGTAGGAGCTGAGCTTGCTCGCGAAGGCGGTGTGTCAGGCAACAAATGTATCGTCTGATCCACCGCTTTCGCGAGCAAGCTCGGCTCTTACAGGGTTCTTAGTCGCACAAAAAATCCCGTGCACACCACAAATCAGTGTAGGAGCTGAGCTTGCTCGCGAAGGCGGTGGGTCAGGCAATAAATGTATCGTCTGATCCACCGCTTTCGCGAGCAAGCTCGGCTCCTACAGGGTTCTTAGTCGCACAAAAAATCCCGTGCACACCACAAATCAGAGTAGGAGCTGAGCTTGCTCGCGATGGCGGTGGGTCAGGCAATAAATGTATCGTCTGATCCACCGCTTTCGCGAGCAAGCTCGGCTCCTACAGGGTTCTTAGTCGCACAAAAAATCCCGTGCACACCACAAATCAGTGTAGGAGCTGAGCTTGCTCGCGAAGGCGGTGTGTCAGGCAACAAATGTATCGTCTGATCCTCCGCTTTCGCGAGCAAGCTCGGCTCCTACAAGGGATTTTGCGGTGGCTTAGGTTGGGTAGTTGGCCCGCAGGGCTTCGAGGCCGCCTTGATAGATGCCGGTGAACAGCGCCACCACTTCTTCATCGCTCACGCCTTTGGCGGTGAAGCGCCCTGACCACGTCACCCGTGCGCCCTGCCCCTGAGCTTCAACCTTGATCGTCGCCAGATAATCCGTTGCCGGAAACGGTGCCTGCTCGATCGAGTAACTGTAGGTCTTGGCGGCGTTATCGAACGCTTGCAGGCGTTCGATGACCACGGCGCCGTCAGCGGTTTGCAAGGTGCGAACACGGCCGCCGTCGCTCAGTTCACTCTTGGGAATGAACGGCAGCCAGTCCGGCAGCGTGTTGAAGCCGCCGATCAATTGCCAGACCTGATCGGCCGAGGCCGGGATGTCGATATGTGCAGATGCAGATGCCATGGATAAACGTCTCTCTCAAGAATTCAAATAGTCAGGCTGTCGACCACGCCGCCATCGACGCGCAACGCAGCGCCCGTGGTAGCCGAGGACAGCGGCGAAGCAATGTAAGTCACCAGGTGCGCGACTTCTTCAACATCCGCAACACGCTGGATGATCGAGGTCGGGCGGGCCTTGAGCACAAAGGCGTCGGCCTCATCGCGCAAGTTGCGGCCAGACTCGGCGGCGGCATCCTTGAGCATGTCTTGCAGGCCATCGGTGAACGTCGGCCCCGGCAAAATCGCGTTCACCGTCACACCAGTGCCCGCCAAGCGCTTGGCCAAACCGTGGGACACCGCGAGGTTGGCGCTTTTGGTCACGCCATAATTGATCATGTCGGCCGGCGTCGCCACCCCGGATTCCGAGGACAGAAAGATCACCCGTCCCCAGCCCTGCTCGACCATCGCCGGCACGTAATGCCGCGCCAGGCGCACACCGGAAATCACGTTGACCTCATAGAAACGCGTCCACTCGCTGTCCGGCGCATCGAAGAAATCGACGGCGTCGAAGATGCCAAGGTTATTCACCAGAATGTCCGCGCGCGGTTCGGCGGCGAACAGTGTCTGCGCGCCCTCCGCCGTGCCGAGGTCGGCCGCCAGACCGCGTAATTGCGCGCCCGGCACTTTCTCGCGAATGCTCGCCAACGCCTGCTCGACCTTGCCGTTGTCGCGGCCGATCACCACCACCGTGGCGCCGGCTTCGGCCAGCGACTGGCTGATGCCCAGACCGATCCCAGCGGTGCTGCCGCTGACGATGGCCAGTTTTCCACTCAGATCAATCTTCATGCTTTCACCTCATCGATGGGTAATGGTGCACGTTCAGAAACCAGTTTTGCCTCACGCATGGCCTGCCAGAACCCGGCAGGAATCACCGCCGACAACGCCGCGACATCTTCAGCGATGCGGTCGGGTTTGCTCGCGCCGGGAATCACCGCAGCAACGGCAGGATTTGCCAACGAAAATTGCAGCGCGGCAGCTTTCACATCAACGTTGTAAGCGGCGGCGATGCGTTTGATCTGTTCAACTTTGGCGATCACTTCCGGGCTGGCCTTCTGGTATTCGAAGTGCGAACCACCGGCCAGAATGCCCGAGCTGTAAGGGCCGCCGACGACGATTTCAACGTTCTGCGCCCGCGCCGAGTCCATCAAACGTTGCAACGGACGTTCGTGATCAAGCAGCGTGTAGCGCCCGGCCAGCAGGAAGCCATCAGGCTGCGCTTCGGTCAGATCGAGGGTCAACTCGCACGGTTCGACTTTGTTCACGCCCAGGCCCCAGCCCTTGATCACGCCTTCTTCGCGCAAACGGGTCAGCACTTTGAACGCGCCAGTGCGGGCCTGATTGAAGTATTCCAGCCATTGATCGCCGTAAAAATCCTGAGCGATGTCGTGTACCCAGACGATGTCGAGACGATCGGTTTGCAGACGCTTGAGGCTGTCTTCGATCGAGCGCAGGGTCGCGTCGGCGCTGTAGTCGTTGACGATTTTGTTCGGGCGGCCGTGTTCGAACACGCCGCTTTTTTCGCCGAGATCGCGGGCTGCAGCGTCTTCGACTTCATCGAGAATCACCCGGCCAACCTTGCTGCTCAGCACATAGTCGTCGCGCTTGTATTGCTTCAAGGCTTCGCCGAGGCGAATTTCCGACAGGCCCGAGCCGTAAAACGGTGCGGTGTCGAAGTAACGCACGCCGGCATCCCACGCAGCATGCACAGTGGCCTGCGCTTCTGCTTCGGGAATGGCGCGGAACATGTTGCCCAGTGGCGCGGTGCCGAAGCCCAGTTGGCCGGGCAGTTTGTCTTTCAAGCTCATCGGATTGTCCTCATTCGTTGGTGGTCTGCGTGACCGTTGAGCAGATCCTAGATTGCGACACCGAGACCGTCCAAGACATAATGCGCAGCACTTGAGTCCCTATAGGTCTGACATGATCGACTTCCGCCAATTGCGCTACTTCGTCGCCGTCGCCGAGGAAGAACACGTCGGCCGCGCCGCCGAACGGCTGCATATTTCCCAGTCGCCACTGAGCCGGCAGATCGCTCAGCTTGAAGAGCGCCTCGGCCTGACGCTGTTCGAACGCAGCCAGCAGCGCATTCGCCTGACCCGCGATGGCCAGACCTTTCTCGCCGAAACCCGCGCACTGCTCACGCACGCCAATCGCCTCGAATCCCTCGGTAAACGCTTGGGTCGTGGCGAAGAAGGCGGTTTGTGCATCGGCTATATCGAGAACGCCATGCACGCCGGGGTTTTGCCCAATGCCTTGCGTGTGTTGCGGGTCGATCGGCCGAATGTTCACGTCGCGCTGTACAACTTGAGTTCCTCCGAGCAACTCGAAGGCCTGCGTCAGCGTAGTCTCGATATCGCATTGGTGAGTGAGCCGCCGACCGATGACGACCCGGATCTGCTGGGTTTTCAGGTGCTGGATGACCCGATGCTGCTGGCGCTGCCGGAACAGCATCCGCTGGCGCAGCAGGCGGTGTTGAGCCCGCAGGATCTGGCGGATCAGGAATGGATCGGCGTGCAGCCACGGCAGGACGCGAGTGATGAGTTTGTCAGCGCGTGCATCAGAGCGGGTTTCACGCCGGATGTGCGCATGCAGGCGACTGAGCCGTTCACCGCGCTGGGGCTGGTGGCGTCGGGGCTGGGGATTGCGATGATTCAGAAAGGCCTGAGCCATAACGCACCGCCCGGAGTGGTGCTACGCGAGGTGCCCTGGCTGGCGTTTACTACGCCGTTGTGGGCGGCGTGGCACCGGATTAATTTGCGGCCGTTGGTGGAAACCTTCCGCACGGTTTTGACAGGCAATGAGATTTGCGCTGACTGAGCGGGCCTCTTCGCGAGCAAGCCCGCTCCCATAGGGGTTGGTGGCGTACGCAAATTCTGTGTGCACCGCAATTACCTGTAGGAGCTGCCGAAGGCTGCGATCTTTTGATCTTGTTTTTAAAAGAACAGGATCAAAAGATCGCAGCCTTCGGCAGCTCCTACGGGGATCTACACTGCAAGAGTGTGTATGCCGCCGCGAGAACGCCATGAGAATGTCAGCGCAAATGACCGTAGTCGCCGTGCTCGCCACCCTCGCCTATCTAGGCCTGGCGGTGTGGGGCATTGGTGGCGTGGGGATGTTCTTTTCCCACGGCTCGCTGGTGGTGGTGGCGCTGGCCACCGTGGCGATGGTGATCGCGTCGTTGTTTACCGAGGTCAACCTGAGTTCCGGCGAACGCGAGGATCGCGCCAATCGCTGGGTGCTTCCGGCGTTTGGCGTGATTGGTTTGCTCAGCGGTTTTCTGCCGGCTTACTGCGACCGGATCAATTTCTGGACGTTTGGCGGCGAAGGTGTGCGCTGGCTTGGCGCATTGTTGTTCATCATTGGCGGGGCGCTGCGCTTGTGGCCGGTGTTTGTCTTGGGCCACCGATTCAGCGGGTTGGTGGCGATTCAGCCGGGGCATCGGTTGGTCACGGATGGGATTTATCAACACCTGCGCAACCCGAGTTATCTGGGGTTGGTGGTGAATGCGCTGGGATGGGCGCTGGCGTTTCGCTCGAGTGTCGGGTTGTTGCTGGCGGCGCTGACGTTGATCCCGCTGATTGCGCGTATTCATTCTGAAGAGGCGCTGCTGCGCGGTCAGTTTGGCGCCGAGTATGACGCCTACTGCGCCCGCAGCTGGCGCTTGTTACCGGGTGTCTACTAACGCCGCACCCCCTGTAGGAGCTGCCGAAGGCTGCGATCTTTTGATCTTGGTCTTTTAAAAACAAGATCAAAAGATCGCAGCCTTCGGCAGCTCCTACAGGGACAGCTCAGGCCGGTTGTAGGTGCAGGCCGTCGTTGTCGATTTGGACGCGGATCGCGTCGTAACTGGCCAGTGTCGCGTGCTCGGTTTCAAGCGGATGTTGATGCGTCGTGGTGATGATCATCAACGACGCGCCCGCCGCTTCAGCGGCTTGAATCCCAACGGTTGCATCCTCAAAAATCAGACAATCCGCCGGCTCCAGCCCCAAGCGTTGAGCCGCCAGCAGATAACCCGCCGGATCCGGCTTGCCCGCCTTCACATCCTCAGCCGTAATCATCACCGCAGGCTCGGGAATCCCCGCCGCCGCCATCCGCCGCAATGCCAGATCGCGCGGCGCCGACGTCACCATGGCCCAACGATCCTTTGGCAATTGATTGAGAAACGCCGCCGCCCCCGGAATCTCGACAATGCCTTCAACATCCTCGATCTCCGCTGCGGTAATAAACGCCGCTTGTGCCTCCGCGTCCACGCCCGGCAGGTTCAGGCGATTGATCGTGTCGATCGCCCGCGCGCCATGAATGGTCGGCAGAAACGCCTCGACATCGACGCCATGGCGCACGGCCCAGGCTGACCAGATCCGCTCGGCGGCGGCGATGGAGTTGAGGACGGTGCCGTCCATGTCGAACAGGAACGCGCCGAACGCGCGGTCGAAAAGATCATTGTGAGCAGACAAAGGGTCGCATCCTCTGGCAAGGGGCCGGGCAAATTTGCCCGGCAATGTAGCACTTGTCAGTGCAGACGCGGAGCCTTGGACTTGAAGGCACTCTCGACGCAATCGAGCAACTGGCCGATCGCCCAGGGTTTCTTGATGAACGCGACCGAGTGCTTGACCCCAGACGTCTCCGGCGTTTCATAACCGGACATGACCATCACCGGTTTGTCCGGCCAGCGATCGCCGACCAGGTTGGCCAGATCGGCGCCGTTGAGGGTGCCGGGCATGGTGATGTCGGTCAGCAATAGATTCACTTCCGGCGCGTGCTCGTCCAGATATAACTTGGCTGCGTCGGCGCTGCTATGCGGCTCGACCTTGAAACCTTCCTCCTGAAGAATTTCGCAAAGAAACTCCAGAATCAACGGATCATCCTCAACTACCAGAATCAACCCGCCAGGAAGGTGCGCGTCCGCCGTTGGTGATGGGCACATGAAACTGCACTCCCTGAATAGCATTAACGATTTAGCGGCTTGAATCCGCTGCTTATCTGGTATGAGCAGCGCGTTCTGTAGAAATTCATTTTTGATACAGGAGTTTTCCAAATGGTCGGATTGGCAATCCTGAGACAAACGTTCGAAGTGGCGTAATTGTGGTTAAAATGCCGGCCCATTTGCTTGCCGACCGTGACCGATGAACCCTGAAGCCCTCGCCACCCTCCACGCTCATTTGCTGCCGGCGCTCGCCAGCGCACCGGGCGAAACCCGTCGCTTGTTTCATGGGCGCGGGCGTTGCTGGCCGGGTCTGGAACAGGTCACGGTGGACTGGCTGCAAGGCGTGGTGCTGGTGTCGCTGTTCAAGGAGCCGGCGCCGGAGCAACTGGAAGATCTCAAGCGTGTGTTGCTCGACATCACCGCTTCGGCCGAATGGCAGCAGTCCAAAGCGCACACGTTGCTGATCCAGCACCGTTATCTGCCGCAAAGCACCGCCGAATGGCTGATGGGCGATGAGATCGATGAAATGACCATCGTCGAGGGCGGTCTGCAATACCGCGTCGATCTGGGCCGCAAGCAGAACGCCGGGCTGTTTCTCGACATGCGTTACGGGCGCAACTGGGTGCGCGAACAGTCCGACGGCAAGCGCGTGCTGAACCTGTTCGCCTACACCTGCGGTTTCTCCGTGGCGGCCATTGACGGTGGCGCCAGCCATGTGGTCAATCTCGACATGTCCCGCGCCGCGCTCAGCCGAGGTCGCGACAACCACCGTTTGAATGGCCATGACACCGGCAAAGTCAGCTTCCTCGGCCACGACCTGTTCAAGTCCTGGGGCAAGGTGATCAACAGCGGCCCGTACGACCTGGTGATCATCGACCCGCCGTCGTTTCAGAAAGGCAGTTTTTTGCTGACCAAGGATTATCAGCGCGTGTTGCGCCGTCTGCCGGAGTTGCTCACGGCGGACGGCACGGTGCTGGCCTGCATGAATGATCCGGCGTTTGGTTCGGACTTTTTGATTGATGGCGTGACGCAGGAGGCGCCGAGTTTGCGCTTTGAACAGCGGCTGGAGAACCCGCCGGAATTTCCCGACATCGATCCCGAAAGCGGCCTGAAAGCCCTGGTCTTCAAACGCACTTCCTGACACAACCCAAATCCCTGTAGGAGCTGCCGAAGGCTGCGATCTTTTGATCCTGATCTCTTAAAAACAAGATCAAAAGATCGCAGCCTTCGGCAGCTCCTACAGGGGGGTGGAGAGTCAGTTCGGGCGCAGCACCAGGGCGAACAACTCACCATGTCCGGTGACATTGAGCTTTTGATAGAGATTGCGCCGATGTACTTTCACCGTTTCCGGCGATATGCCCATCTGCTGGGCGATCGCCTTACTCGAGAAACCCTGCAAGATCAGCCGCGCCGTGTCGTTTTCACGCACCGTCAGCCGCGCATCAAAACGATCCAGCAACGTCGCCAGATCGCCGACCAGCACTTCAGCAACCGCCCCTTGCGGCGGCAATAGCTGCACATGCCGGCGCATCGCCGCCAGCACCCAGTCGCGCACACACAGCAACCGGCCCTGCTCGGCCATTTCGAACGGCGTCGAACGTCCCATCGATAAGCCCAACACGCTGCCATCGACGTTAATCATGAACTGCAGTTCATCCGCGCCCACCACCGAGCGAAAGTAGCTCTGGTAGTACTCACTCTGTAAAAACTGGTCAGGCGCCACCGACGCCAGGCTGTGCAAGCCATCAGCGAGCCCCGCCGAAGCGGCCTGATAAAACGGATCGAGCAGGTACATGCCGGCGGTGTAATCGGCGAGGTTTTCCTGCTCCTCGACAGCGCCCTTGCTGTCGATATCAATTAGCAATTGCGGCGCCTGGCCCGCCTTCATCACCGCGACCAAGGCGTTATCCATCGGCACCAGCAGGCGCAAGGTATCGACCAGCGCCCGCCAGAATCCGTCCTGCCCGACACAGGTGAAGACCCGCGCCAGACTTTGATGCACAGGCAATTCCTGCAACAACGCGTCCACGCTCTACCCCTTTTGTGTAACCCATGATGGGAATGGGTCAGGCGCGATCAGATCGATAGGCTGACCGCACTTGATCAACACCGGCCGTAGCGACCAGAAGTGCCGAATCATGCGGGGTCATCGAGGGGATATCAACCGGTGACCACTGATCAGCAAGACCAACGCATTTCCTGTAGGAGCTGCCGCAGGCTGCGATCTTTTGATCTGCAAAAAAACGTCAAAAGATCGCAGCCTGCGGCAGCTCCTACAGAGATCGCGACACATGTAAGATTTTTATGGAGAGACAGAAATCAATGAAACCTCGTGCCCGTGACCTCAACATCCGCATTGGCCAGATGCAGCCCGGCCCGCTCAATGCGATCACCGACGTGCCCGGTGTGCGTGTCGGCCACAGCAACGTGCGCGGTAAAAGCACGGCCGGTCGTGACATTTGCACTGGCGTCACCCTGATCGAACCGCGTCAGGGTTCGACCAACCAGCAACCGTGTTTCGCCGGCGTGCATGTGCTCAATGGCAACGGTGACGCCACCGGTCTTGAGTGGATTCGCGAGGCGGGTTTGTTGACCAGTCCAATCGCCTTCACCAATACCCACAGCCTCGGCGTGGTGCGCGATGCGCTGATTGTGCTGGATCGTCAGCAGCAACCGGACGATGGCCGTCTCTACTGGAACATGCCGGTGGTGCTGGAGACTTACGACGGGTTGCTCAATGACATCAATGGCTTCCACGTCAAACCTGAACATGTCGCCGAAGCCCTGCACAACGCGGTCGACGGCCCGGTTGTGGAAGGCGCGGTCGGCGGTGGCAGCGGCATGATCTGCCATGAATTCAAGGGCGGCATCGGCACTTCGTCGCGGCGATTGAGCGCTGCGCAGGGCGGCTGGACAGTGGGCGCGATCGTCCAGGCCAACCACGGCATTCGCAACGAATTGCGGGTCGACGGTTACCCGGTCGGGCGCTTTATGGAACAGAAAGATTCACCGTTTTTGCGCGCGGCGCTGCCGCATCCGGGCATGGGCTCGATCGTGGTTTGTCTTGCCACCGATGCGCCGTTATTGCCGCATCAATGCACGCGTCTGGCGCAACGGGCGAGCCTCGGTCTGGCGCGCACCGGTGGCGGCAATGAGGATCACAGTGGCGACATCTTTATCGCATTCGCCACAGGTAACGATCACGTGCCGCCGGCGGCTTATGAAGGCAAAGGTGCGGCGACATGTGATGGCTTGCGGATGGTCAATAACGATCACATCAGCGAGCTGTTTCTGGCGGCCACCGAGGCGGTTGAGGAAGCGATCATTAATGCCTTGCTGGCCAGCGAGAGCACTGAAGGCAATGGCCATTCGGTTCAGGGGCTGGATGCACAAACCTTACTCGCCGCCCTCGAAAAGGCAGGCTGGCCTGGCTCGCGATAACCCCCCAAATCCCTGTAGGAGCTGCCGAAGGCTGCGATCTTTTGATGTTGTTTTTCAAGATCAAAAGATCGCAGCCTTCGGCAGCTCCTACAGGGGTTATGTGAACATCTGATAACCGAGTTTCCGGGCCACTTGGAGTTGCACCTGCGGCTCGCGCAATTCCGACTCCGGCAGCAACGTCGAGCTCAGCACCGTCGCCCCGCTGTAATCGAAAATCCCGTGTTCTATCTGCGCCTTCATCGCCGCACCGTAACCGTGACGTTCATAGGTGCGTTCGTCCGCCCCGGCGAGTTGTACAAGGTGCACGCGCAAACGCTGCAGCAACTTCACATGCTTCAAGTCACCCGCAAAATCGAACGCCCAGCCATTGCTGAACACCCGATCAATCCAGCCCTTGAGCAGTGCCGGCATCGACCACCAATACACCGGGTAAACCAGCACCAACGCATCGGCGCGATCAATGCGTGCCTGTTCCGCCAGCACATCCCCCGGCGGCGGGGCCTCGCGATGATGAACGGCAAAATCGTTAGCACCGAAACGCGGTTCGAAGCCTTCAGCGTAGAGATCGGTGATCTCGAAGGTGTTGGCCGGATCGGCTTCGGTCAGGCCGGCAGCAATTTGTGTGGCAACGCTATGGGTCAGTGAGCGCGGATCGTGATGAGCAACAACAATCAATGCGTGCATGGCAATTCTCCGGTTGGTAGGACTGACCAAGGCTTATATACTCTTGGTAAGTTACGAAGCCTAAGTTACCTTTGGTATATAAACCATGTCAACTGATCAACTGACCGAACAGAATTCCCCCGCGCAACCGCGCAAACGCCTTTCCCGTGAGGATCGCCTGCGCCAGTTGCTTGATGTCGCCTGGCAGATCATCCGCGCCGAGGGCACCGATGCGCTGACCCTCGGCTATCTCGCCGAAAAGGCCGGCGTGACCAAACCGGTGGTCTACGACCATTTCGTCACCCGCGCAGGATTACTCGCGGTGCTGTACCGCGATTTCGATGCACGCCAGACCGTGGTGATGGACGCCGCGATCGCCGAATGCGAGCCGACACTCGTCGGCACCGCCTCAGTGATTGCCAAGGCGTATGTCGATTGCGTGATGTTTCAGGGAACGGAAATTCCGGGGATCATCGCCGCGCTGGCGAGCACTCCGGAACTGGAGAAGATCAAGCGGGAGTACGAGGCGATCTTCCTCGAAAAGTGCCGCCGCGACCTGGCGCCCTACGCTAATGGTGGACTGATTACCGCAGCCGCTTTGCGTGCAATGCTCGGCGCCGCCGAAGCGCTGTCGCACGCTGCCGCCAACGGTGAAATCAGTGCCGAGGACGCGATCAACGAGTTGTTCGCAACCATCATCGCAATGGTCGAACGCGCCGCTGTCAGGAGCTAGTGCAGAGTCAAACGCTGGCGGACAAATTCTTCCGTGTGGCGAGTGGTTTGATCCAGATGGCGATCGCGCTGCTTCTCGGCATCGAGCATCGCGCGCTTGCTGTTTTTCTGTAGCAGATACGTGTGAATCTGCTGCACTTCCAGTGAGCGGTAAATCGGCGTGGTGTCGATGAAACCGCGCAAGCCGTTGCTGCGGTAATGCCGGGTGCTCATCAGCACTTGAGTTTCACGCGAGCCGATCACCTCAAAGCCCAGCGCTTCGAAATACGGGACTTTGCCGACGGTGCAGCCCAGCTCCGCATGCGGATAACGGCCGAGCATTTCGCCGATCATCGCCCGCGCCACGCCTTGCCGCCGGTGCCCTTCGCGCACCGCCATGTAGGCGACGCTGCACGCTTCCCAGTCGCCCTGCACCGGCAGGTACAAAAGGAAACCGATCACCTGTTCCGGATCTTCATCGGCGGTCGCCACCAGCAACTCGACTTCGGTGCCCTTGTCGCCATTCAACGCTTCCAGATACAAATGCACCTCGTAGCCCACCGCGTACTGATACACGTTGTACAGCAGGTTGCTCGGGCCCAGGCCAACCGCGCTGATGTCGGTCAGGTAGTCGACGACCATTTGCAGAATCTGGCTGTTGACGCCTTCGGGGCATGGGGATTTGTAGTGGGTGATGCGAGGCATGGCAGCTGAACTCCGGCAGAAAACCGCGACATCATACCTTGTCCCTGCGCCAACCCCTGTAGGAGCTGCCGAAGGCTGCGATCTTTTGATCTTGTCTTTTAAAAACAGGATCAAAAGATCGCAGCCTTCGGCAGCTCCTACATTGGGAAAATCGGGGTATTACTGCTGCGGTGCCACCACTTTGATTTTGATCGCGATGTCCTTCGACACCACCGTGTCCGCCCATTCCCCCGCGCCGAGCCCAAACTCGTCGCGCTTGAGGAGCAGCTCACCGTCAAAAATGCCGATGGCGTTCTCCGGCTTCAATTCAACCGGCACCTGCACGTCGCGGGTGATGCCTTTGAGGGTGAGCTGGCCGGCGATCAGGTAGCGGTTTTCGGCCACTTGCGTGAAATGGCTCGATTCGAATACCGCGACGGGGAATTTTTCCGTGTCGAACCACGCCGGTTTCACCAGTTCGGTATTGGCGTCTTCGCTGCCGGCATCAATGCTGGTGAGGTCGATGTGTAGCGTGGTGCGGGCGTTGGCGATGTTGTCGGAATCGAAGCTCAGCGTCGCCTCGAACTTGCCGAACGTGCCGTACATCCGCGAGCCCATCTGGTTATAGGTGAAGCTGATCTGACTGGCGGTCGTGTTGACCCGGTTGTATTCGACCGCCTGGGCAATCGGCACGGCGCACAGGCAAAGCGCGGCAGCGAGCAGCAATCGGATCGACATGGGATTCTCCGGGCAGCGCTTACCGTCGAGGGCCTCGATTGACTTAAGCAAACATCCGCCGGTTACGCCACTTCGGATCAGGGTTTGAAGTTCAAACCATCCGCTCGATCTTCTGATGCTTCCACACCAGTTTGTAATACAGCGTCTGCAACACCAGCATCCCCAGATACGCCACCGGAAATGCCATCCACACACCCTGCAAACCGTACTGGCCATCAAGCCAATACGCCGCCGGCAACTGCACGCCGACCACACAAATAATCGCAATGATCACCGGCACCAGCACTGTGCCACTGGCGCGCATGATCCCGCCGATGATCGCCTGGAAGCCGAACACCAACAGGCTCCAGAGCATGATGTGCAGCAGATGCTCGGCCATCGCCCGGGTTGAGTCTTCGGTCAGGAACAAGCCAAGCAACCAGTGCGACAGCAGGTAACCCAGCACAATCAACCCACCGGTCAGGCACACGTTGATCAGCAAACCCGTGCGCAGAATCGGCGCCATGCGCTCCAGACGCCCGGCACCAATCGCCTGTGCGCCCAGAATCGACGCAGTGATGGCAATCGATAACGCCGGAAACTGCACGTAGTTAACGATCTGCGTCACCGCGCCATACGCCGCCGTTGCCTGCGAACCGTGCTGATTCACCAGCGCCAGAATCACCAGTTCCGACAACGACAGGACAATCATCTGCACGCCGGTCGGCAGGCCGATGCGCAGCACCTTGCCGAGGATTGCACCGTTGAGCCGCAGCGCTGCAAAAAACTCTCGATCCGGCGCCAGCGGATGGCCCTTGCGGATCAAGCGCCACGCCAACCACGCCATCGCCGCGAGGTTACCGGCGAGGCCCGCGTACGCCGCACTTTGAATGCCCAGTTGCGGCAGACCAAACCAGCCGCGAATCAACGCCGGAGTCAGCGCCAGGCCTACACTGGTCGAGACGATCAGCGCCAGCAGCGGCGACAACGTGTCACTCACCCCCCGCAGCAATTGCGTGAATAGCACAAACACCAGCATCGACGGCAGAATCCACATCATCACGTGCGCGTAGGCCACCGCATCGTCCAGCACATCCGCCGGCGTGCCCAATCCAGTCAACGCCTGCCGCGCGAACACACTGCCGAGCACCGCCGCGATCAAACCAATCAGCACACCCAGCAACAACGTTGCGCCGGCGATGGCTTTAACCATATGCGGCTCGCGCGCGCCCCACGCCTGACCGATCAACACGCCCGCGCCCGCACCAAGGCCGATGACCAGCGCGATAAAGAAGAAGATGATCGGAAACATCCCCGACACCGCCGCCAGCGCCTGAGTGCCGAGCATCTGGCCGATGTAAATGCTGTTCACCGTGCCGGACATCGATTGCAGGAAATTCGACAGCACCATCGGGGCGAGGAACAACAAATACGTTTGCCAGAGGGGTTTGGTGACGGCTGGGGTTTGCATGGGGCAGGAGGTCCATCTCGACGGCAGGAAGGCTTAAGGAGGATAGCTTCGATGAGTTGTCGGCGGGGCGCAATTAACATTTAAGCTTCGTGTTTAATTTCGCCCTGAAGCGATGCCGGAGTCTGTGGTAAACAACACTCCACCCATTGTTCGTGATTGAGATTTTGCTCATGCCGCACGTTACAAATCTGCTGACCAGCGCCCTCCTTGTTCTCCTCGCCGGCAGCGCATGCGCCGCCACGCCCAGCGCTGCTCCCGAAGCCTTGAAGCCGTTGTTGATGACGTTGAACGAGCGCCTGAACATCGGCGATCTGGTAGCGCTGACCAAGTGGGACAGCGGCAAGCCGATTCAGGACAGCCCGCGTGAAGCGCAGGTGATTGCCAATGCGCGCACGCTGGCCGCCGAGCGCAAACTCGATGCTGAAGACGTGGCGCAATTGATTGCTGCGCAAATGGAGGCCAATAAACTGGTGCAGTACGGTTTGCTCGCACAATGGCAAGCGGCGGGTGTGGCGCCGGACACTGCACGCCCGGATCTGGGCAAGCAGATTCGGCCGCGACTGGATGAGCTGCAGAGCCGATTGTTGCAGCAGTACGCTGATTTCGCGCCTTACCGTCGGGATCCGAATTGTTCGAGCTGGCTGGCGGAGGCGCGCAAGGGGTTGGCGCAGGATGCGCTGCACGAGTTGGCGTTGATGCGGAGCACCGGTGAATTGTGTGTGCGGGCGGCGAGGTAATAAAGTCAAAAGATCGCAGCCTGCGGCAGCTCCTACAAGGGTCAGCGACGGGTCTGACAAATCCTGGCGCAAGTGACGACTGGCGGTCGGTCGATCATTGCGCATACCATCCGGCCACAACTTCAAAACAGAATTCGCTCGCCCATGCTCAAAGCCAGTCTGCGCAGTCATCTCACTCTTTGGTTTGCCGGTTTATCCCTGCTGACGCTGCTGAGCGTGGGTTTCTACGTCGGTCATATCGCCACCGAGCAGATGAAACAGGCCAGCGGCAATGCGCTGCTGAGCACCGCGCGCTCGGCGGCGGCATTGCTCGGCGAACAGTTGCGCGAGCGGCAACTTGAGGTTTATTTGCTCAGTCGAGCGCCGCATCTGGAGCGCGGCGATCTGGACAACCCGGCGATTCTCAAGTCGATGCAGTTGCGCACCCAGGCCCGGGCCGAATACGCGTGGATGGGTGTGGCTGATGCCGAGGGCCTCGTGCATCAAGCCGTCAATGGTTTGCTGGTCGGTCAATCGGTGCAACAACGCCCGTGGTTCCAGGCTGGTCTGCGCAATGAGTACACCGGTGATCCGCACGAAGCCGTGTTACTCGCCAAATTGCTGCCGGGATTGCCGAATGGCGAACCGTTGCGCTTCATTGACTTCGCCGCGCCCATTCACAACGCCGACGGTCAGGTGATTGGTGTGCTGGGGGCTCACGCACACTGGAGCTGGGTGACGCGGATTGTCGAATCGGCGGCGGTGTCGCACAAGGATTCGGCGCCGGATCTCGAAGCGCTGATCATCGATCATGACGGTAAAGTGCTGTACCCGGAGGCGTTGATGGGCCAACAGGTCGCGGCCAACGATCCGAACTCCCCGGGCTGGACGGTCGGCGATGGTTATCTGACCAGCCGTGTGACCGTACCGACACCGTCGAGCACTGCATTGTCGTGGTCGATTGCTGTGCGCCAACCGCTGGACACTGCCCTGCAACCGGCGCGCCTGCTGCTCTACAAACTGTTGCTGCTGGGGGTTATCGCGGCAATCGGTTGTGGCTTGGTGGCGTACTACCTGGCGCTGTACCTCAGCCGCCCGATTGAACAACTCGCTCGCTCGGCCAAACGCGTACAGAACAATCAGCCCGGCGCACACTTCCCACTGCAACATCCAGTGCAGGAAATTGCCCAACTCGGCCAGTCGATCGATGCGATGACGCAATCACTGCTCGGCAAAGAACGTCAGTTGCAGGAGGCCAATGCCTCGCTGGAAGCCACCGTCGCGCAACGCACTGCGGCCCTCACCCAAGCCAACGCCGAACTGCTCAGTCTGGCGACCCACGATTCCCTGACCGGCGTTTTCAACCGTCGTCGCTTCGACGAAAAGCTTACCGAGTACAACCTGCTGTTCCGCCGTACCGGCCGCCCGTTTGCCTTGCTGCTGATCGACGCCGATCATTTCAAACGGATCAACGACACCTACGGCCACGCCATCGGCGATGACGTGCTGCTACAACTGGCGCAACTGATTCGCGAGAGCACCCGCAGCACCGATTTCGTGGCGCGCTATGGTGGTGAAGAGTTCGCGGTGTTGTTGCCGGAAGTCGCGCAACCGGATACCCCTGAAGTGGTCGCCGAGAAAATCCGCACAGCCATCGCCAACGCGCATTTCCCTCATGTCGGCAACATGACCGTCAGCATCGGCATCGGCCTGGCGGATCCGGCTGACAACAGCCAGACCCTGCTGATCAAACGCGCTGACCAACAGCTGTACCGGGCAAAAGCCGCCGGGCGCAATCAGATCGCCTGATCAGCCCTGCTTCACTTCGCAGATCCCGTTGGCCTTGTTCTTCCCGGTGTACGACACCCCCGGTGAGCCATCGGGATTGATGCTCAGCGAAATGGTCACGCCCGCGCCTTTGGCCTCGAAATAGTTGTCGTTGAATTTCTTCAACTTGGCTTCCTTGCCATTGATGTAGATCGGCCCGCCCTCATCCGCGTGAACTTCGATCTTGCCCGGGCAAGTGGCATTGAGCATCGGGATGCCAGCGTGGGCCACCGATGCGATGATCAACAAAGGTGCTGCCAGCAACAAAGATTTCATGGAAAGCTCCTTGGTTTCGGCGACATGCCGAGCTGTCAGCAATAACCCAAAATCGTCCATCCCACCAGTGTCGCCATTGTCGCGGGGGGGGGGGTCAGGTATTGGTCTTCAACTTCGTCCACAACCGCGTCGTCAGCCGCGCAATCGCTGCCGGCAGTTCTTCGACGGTGAACAATTTGTCCATCACTTCTTTTGGCGGATAAATCGCCGGATCGCCGATCACGTCCTGATTGAGAAACTCATTGGCCGCCGCATTCGGGTTGGCGTAATGGATGCTGTTGCTGATGTTGGCAATTACCTTCGGTTCGAGCAGGTAGTTCATGTAGGCGTAGCCGTTCTTTTCATGCGGCGCGCTTTTCGGCATGACCATCATGTCGAACCACAACGTCGTGCCTTCGGTCGGGATCGAATAGGCGATGTCGATGCCGTTTTTGGCTTCCTTGGCGCTCGCCGCCGCTTGAACGATGTCGCCGTTGAAACCGATCACCGCGCAGACGTTGCCGTTGGCCAGGTCGCTGATGTATTTCGAGGCGTGGAAATACTGGATGTACGGGCGGATTTTCAGCAAGGCTTGCTCGGCTTGTTTGTAATCGGCCGCTTCGTGGCTGTGCGGCGGCAAGGCGAGGTAGTTGAGGGTGATCGGCAGCACCTGTGTCGGGTTGTCGATGATCGCCACACCGCACTGGCTCAGTTTCTTGATGTTCTCTTCGTCGAAAAACATCTTCCACGAGCGGGTGATGTCGGTGTTGCCGAAGATCGCTTTGATTTTTTCGACGTTGTAGCCGATGCCGGCCGTGCCCCACATGTACGGGTAGCCGTACTGATTGCCCGGATCGTTGACTTCGAGTTTCTTCATCAACACCGGGTCGAGGTTTTTCCAGTTCGGCAGTTGCGACTTGTCGAGTTTCTGGATCGCCCCGGCCTTGATCAGGCGCGAGAGAAAGTGGTTCGACGGGCTGACCACGTCATAACCGGTGTTGCCGGTCATCAACTTCGACTCCAGCACTTCGTTGCTGTCGTGGATGTCGTAAGTGGTCTTGATGCCGCTGGCCTGGGTGAAATTGGCCAGCGTGTCCGGGGCGATGTAGCTGTTCCAGTTGGAAATATTCACGGTTTCGTCGGCACAAGCGGCCGCCGACGTTGCAGCGAGGGCGATCGCCAGGGTGAGCGTATTGATGCGCATGTTCTATCACCTGAAAGGAAGTGGCTTTTGTTCTTCTGCGGTTCGCGGATTTTCAGATTTCTGTTCTGGCCCTGACCGCCTCCACGCGCATGCGAAGCATGGCACCGATGTCGAAGAAAGGACGCGGCGGCAACCAGCCGGGTTCGGCGCGCTGCATCACTGATTGCAGCAGTGGCGAGTCAACGCCCGAGGCCAGTTCTGCCAGCAGTCGGCCCCACAAGGTCCCGCGCGCAACGCCGGAACCGTTGCAGCCCGCCACGGCGTACACGCCCTCTTCCACCCGGTCGAAATACGCCTGACCGCTGCGGGTAGCGCTCAAGTGGCCGGTCCAGGTGAATTGAATGTCGCGCTCGTCGAGGAAGGGAAAACGCCGCTGCAATCCAAGCACATGGTGCTGGCGACGTTGCGCGAGTGCGCCGTTGGACAGGTCGCGCGTGCGGTATTCGGCGGTGTTGCGGATCATCACGCGGCGATCCGGGGTCAGGCGCACGGTGGCGCCGAGCGGCCGGGTCGACAGCACGCCCCACGGCTCGACCGCGCCAATCGCCTGAAACTCGTGATCGGTCAGCGGCCGCGTCAGGCTGGCGCTGAGTTCCATGGGGAATGTGCCGCTGTCGTTGATGCCGACCCGAGGAATAAACGCGTTCAGGCACACCAGCACTTTCTTCGCTTCAACGCTGCCGTTCGCCGCGTTGGCGCGCAGCCCGCCCTGACTCAGACGCTCGACACTGGCGATGTCGGTGTCCTCATACACGGTGATGTTGCCCGGCAGTGCGTTGAGCAAACCTTTTACATACTTGGCCGGTTGCAGCAGCGCATTGCCGTGGCCACACCAGATCGCGGCGGCGTAGTGACGGGTACCGAGCTTTTGCGCCAACTGTTCGCCCTGCAGAAATTCGGCCCGGGCACCGAGCGCGCGCAACGTCGCCAGTTTGGCCTCGACATGATCAAGCTTGGCCGCGTCATTGACCGCAAAGTAATAACCGCTGTCGCGAAAGTCGCATTCGATCGCGTGCTGGCCGATGCGCTGACGGACTTCTTCGCTGGCCGCCCGGGAAATCATCGTGTCGGTTTCAAATCCGGCAAACCCGGCGGTGCCGATCAATTCACTGTGCGCCGGGTGTTCATGAGCAACGACGAACCCCGAGTTACGCGCCGACGCGCCTTGCGCCGCGCGCTGCCGGTCGACCACGACGATGCGCGCCTGCGGGTGCATGTCGGCGAGCGTGTGTGCGGCACTGAGTCCGGTAATTCCGGCGCCAATCACCAGCCAATCGGCCTTCTGCGCGCCGCTCAGGCGACCGCGCTCCGGCGAATGGCCAGCCTGCGCGATCCAGCCGCATATGTTTTCCATGCATCACCTCATAGGACTGTCGTTCAACGGCTTGCTTGTGCGTAAAGTGCATGCGTGAATCGCATGGACACCTTGAGAAGATCGCCGCCAGAGCTAGAATCTATAAGGTCTTCGTCAGACCGACCAACGTTATAAAATCATCGAGCCATTCTGAAATCGCATGGATAAAATTCGCCACGTACCGTCCCTTCAAGCCATGCAGGCACTGGTCGAAGTCGCCGATTGCGGCAGCTTCACTCTGGCGGCGCAGAAGCTGTGCCTGACCCAAAGCGCAGTCAGTCGGCAGATCCAGCAATTGGAGGGTCACTTCAATGTCGCGCTGTTTATCCGCACCAGCCGCAGCCTGCGCCTCACCGCAGAAGGCGAGCAGGTGCTGGCCAGCGCGCGCAGCATTCTCGAACAACTGAAAAATCTCGAAGAGCGCCTCGCCCCACAGGAGCGGCCATTCCGCATCCGCATGCACGTGTCACTGGCGGTGCGCTGGCTGCTGCCCAAACTCAGCGACTTTTACCTCAGCCATCCCGAGGTTTCCTTGGCGATTGAAACGGTCGCCACCGAAGTGGTTGAGCCGGCCAGCGACAGCGACGCGTACATTTTGTATCTGCCGCAAGCGACCAGCGACCCGGCGTATCTGACGCTGTTTGCAGAAACGCTGGTGCCGGTGTGCGCGCCCAATCTGCCGGGCGCACCGCGATCAGTGGACGAGTTGCAGCGTTTTGCCTTGCTGCATCGCTCGGCTGATCGTCAGGCGTGGTTCGAATGGCTGGCGGCGAATAATGGAAAACCGCTGGAGGATTACCGACACATCCCGTTCAACCTTGATGAGTTGGCACTGGATGCGGCGGCGCGCGGGTTGGGCGTGGCGGTCACTGACATGACGCTGGCCGCGGAGTCGCTGGAGCGCGGTGTGTTGCTGGTGCCGTTCGGCCCACCGCTGAAAACCGGCGGCATTTATTCGCTGTGCTTACAGCCGTCAGCGGCGACGCATCCGGCGTGTGCATCGGTGATGCAATGGTTCACCAAACAGACCGACACCCCACAATCCCCGTAGGAGCTGCCGAAGGCTGCGATCTTTTGATCTTGCCCTTAAAAAACCAGATCAAAAGATCGCAGCCTTCGGCAGCTCCTACGGGTGTTCCGAGAAGGTCTGCAGGTAGGCGAGCAGGTTGTCGAGTTTCTCTTCATCGCTCAGGCCCCAGAAAATCATCCGCGTGCCCGGCACCACGCCTTTCGGGTCTTTGAGATACGCCCTCAACGTGTCGGCATCCCACGTCACGCCGGAGTTTTTCATCGCGTCGGAATAGACGTAATTGGCCGAAGTACCGGCAGGTCGACCGACGATGCCGTTGAGTTCCGGGCCGAAACCGGGGCGGGCCGACTCACCGACCTGATGGCAACCACCACACAAACGCGGGAAGATTTTTGCCCCCGCTTCAGGGTCGCCGGCGGCTTGGGCAGTTGAACAGGTGGCGATAAGGCTCAAGGCCAGGGACAGTAAGGCAGTGGTTTTCATCGAACGATCCAAAAACAGGCGCTACACAATTGCGGCAAGCCTAACATTTTGTGCAAGGCAGTTTTTTACAGGTAAGCGCCGATGATCTTTCTGACGGTGATCAATGCCTGACGCAAAACGGCCATGTCCACCGAGCCCAGCGCCAGCCGAATCGCATGCGGCACATGGGCGGACACGGCAAACGGTTCGGCAGTGGTGACGGAGATCTGGTGCTGCTGCAGTTCCACGACGATCTGATCGGCGCGCACATCTTCCGGCAGCGGCAGCCACAAAAAATACGAGGACGGATGGCCGATCCACGACAGTCCTTTGAGCAACTCGGCGGCCAGAGTTTGCCGTGCTTTGGCGTCATTGCGCTTCTGTTCCTCAAGCTCAATGACGGTGCCATCGTCGAGCCAGCCGCAGGCAATCGCAGTCATCACGCCGGGCGTGTTCCAGGTCGTGGCGCGAATGACGCGTTCCAGCGCCGGCACCATCCCCACGGGCGCGGCGATAAATCCGACGCGCAAACCGGTGGCGATGTTTTTCGACAGTCCCGACACGTACACAGTGCGCTCCGGCGCCAGATCAATCAGCGGGCGCGGTGGGTTTTCCACCAGAAAGGCGTAGGCCGCGTCTTCGATGATTGTCAGATCATGCCGTCGGGCGATCGCCACCAGTTGCTCGCGCTGCTCATGCGGCGTCACCCAACCCAACGGATTGTGCAACGTCGGCATGCTGTAAACGGCGCGCACCGCACGCTGCCGGCAGAGCGTGTCCAGCGCAGGCAGATCCGGGCCGTGTTCGGTCGTGGGGATCGCCACCACTTCCAGATGCAGCGCTTCGGCCAGCACTTTGAACCCGGAATAGGTCAACGCGTCAGCGGCAATCACATCACCCGGTTTGAGCAACGCCATCAGCGTCACCGCCAGCCCTTGCTGCGCACCGTTGACGATCAGCACTTGCTCGGCCTCGACCTGCACGCCACGGCTTAGCAGATGTTGCGCAACCGACGCGCGCTCATGAGCGCGACCGGCGTGCGGCTGATAGCGCAGCAACGCTTCGAGATCGCCCGACAATGCCAACTGCCGCAGCGCCGTGCGCAACAGATCCGCCTGACCGGGCAACGACGGGTAGTTGAAATTGAGGTCGATCATGCCGACCGCGACGTCCTTCTGATCGATGCCCTGCCCCGGTGACAACGAGGTTTCTCGCACAAAGGTGCCGCGCCCGGCCTCGCCACTGACCAGGCCCATCGCCTCCAGTTCGGCATAAACCCTTGAAGCGGTGACCAGCGCCAGCCCTTCGCTCGCCGCCAATTGCCGGTGCGTCGGCAGGCGCGTGCCCGGCGACAGGCGACCCGAGCGAATGTCATCGGCGAAGGTATCAACCAGCGTCTTGTATCGGGAGCGCGGCATGTCGGCTGTATCCATGACAATTCTTTGATTGTCCTGATTCTCAGCCATAGGATTGAAATGACGCAACCCCACTTTTGAGCGCGACCTGGCATGGAACGAACCTCGAATCTGACAAACCCGGCACTGGAAAAAACCAGCGGCTGGATCAACGGCTTTATTGGCGTGGTGATTTTCAGCGGTTCACTGCCGGCCACGCGATTGGCAGTGCTGGAATTCGAACCGGTGTTTCTCACGGTATTGCGTGCCGCTATCGCTGGGGTATTGGCCGTGGCACTGCTGTGGCTGTTTCGCGAACGGCGCCCCACACGCGATCAGTGGCTGTCGTTGTTCATCGTGGCGATGGGCGTGGTGCTCGGATTTCCGCTGCTGACTGCGTTGGCTTTGCAACACGTGACGTCAGCACATTCGATTGTCTTTGTAGGATTGCTGCCACTGGCGACAGCGATTTTCGGCGTGTTGCGCGGTGGTGAACGGCCGCGTCCGGTGTTCTGGATTTTCTCGGTACTCGGCAGTGCGCTGGTGGTGGGGTTTGCGATCTCTCAAGGCCTGACCGCTTCGCCAACCGGCGACTTGCTGATGCTGGCCGCCATCGTCGCCTGTGGTCTGGGCTACGCCGAAGGGGCGAAACTGTCGCGCAGCCTCGGCGGCTGGCAGGTGATTTGCTGGGCGCTGGTGTTGTCGTTGCCGCTGATGGCGGTGCTCAGTCTGTGGTTGGCGCCCGCCTCGTTCAGCACCATCAGCCTGTCGGCGTGGTTGTGCCTGGGCTATGTGTCGCTGTTCAGCATGTTGATCGGTTTTGTGTTCTGGTATCGCGGTCTGGCGCAGGGCGGGATTGCGGCGGTGGGTCAGTTGCAGTTGTTGCAGCCGTTTTTTGGCCTGGCGCTGGCGGCGACGCTGCTGCATGAACACGTCAGCGTCGGCATGCTCGCGGTGACGTTGGGCGTCATTCTGTGTGTCGCCGGGGCGAAGAAGTTCGCCAAATAATCCCTAAGCGCCCGCCTTCCACTCGCGCGGGCTGAGCCCGGTCTTGCGGCGAAACGCGCGAGCCAGCGCCGAAGGGCTTTCGTAACCGACCTCTGCGGCGATCAGCGCAATTGGCTTGCCCTCGCGCAAACGTTTCTGCGCCAGGCTGACCCGCCAGCTCAGCAGATAATCGGCCGGCGTCTGCCCGACCACGCGGCGAAACTGCTCGGCAAAACTGGCGCGCGAGAGGTTGGCGACGCTGGCCAGCTCGGCCACGCTCCACGGTTTATGCGGCTGCTCGTGCATCTGGATCAAGGCCCGCGACAAACGCGGATCGGCCAGCCCGGCCATCATCCCCGGTTGTTGATCGCGACTGCTGATGAGGTGGCGCAACAGCAGAATCACCAGCAGTTCAAACAGCCGATCCATCACCGCAACCCGCCCGCAGTGTCCTTCGAAGGCTTCCTTGAACAACCACTCCAGCGTGCTGCCGAGTTCGGGAATGTCGCTGAGTTTCAGCACCAGATAATCCGGCAACGCGGTGGCGAGTGCATTGCCCGAACCGCCGTCGAACGTCAGCGTGGCACAGACCACGCGGGTGTCCATGGACTCGTCGGCAGACATTCGATGGGGAAACGGTCGCGGAAAGAAAATAAGCGAAGGTTCACTCAGCCTGAGCTCGCGTTCGTTAGCCGGCCTGAGCAGCAACTCGCCCGCCTGCAACAGATGCACATGCCCGCACGGCTCGCCCTCATGCACGCTGATGCCGCAAAACGCGCCGCTGTGAAAGGTGCCGGCATTCACACCGAAGTGGCTGAGCAAAGTAGAAAGGCGATCCATTGGGCGACTCCTGCGGGCGAATCCGGACGATCTGCCGCATATCGTCGACGATTTGCCGCCAAAGCACCAGCCGTGATCCCTACCATTCACTCCATCGCCGACGCAGTTCGCGCCGGACTTTCGGAGAATCACCATGAGCCGCATCAACGCCATCAGCCTCGAAACCGCCACCGACGCCACCCGCCCCGTGCTGGAAGGTGTGAAGAAGAAAATCGGTTTCCTGCCGAACCTGTTCGCCACACTGGCCAAGGCGCCGGTCGCGCTCGACACCTACGTGCAGGCATCGGCGACACTGGGCAAATCGTCGCTTAGCGCCAAGGAAAAAGAAGCGGTGTACCTGGCGACCTCGCAGGTTAACGGCTGCGATTATTGCCTGGCGGCGCACACCTTTTTCGGCAGCAAGGCCGGGTTGTCGGCCGAGGACATTGTCGCGGCGCGCCAAGGTGAACTGAACGCCTACGCCGCCCTCGCCTATCAATTGACGGAAAGCCGTGGCCACTTGAGTGACGAGCAGATTGCCGCCGTTCGCGCTGCGGGGATTGATGACAGCAAGATCATCGAAGTGATTGCCGTGGTCGCGGTGCAGACCCTGACCAACTACCTGAACAACGTGGCGATGACCGAGATCGACTTCCCGGCCATTAACTAAACACACAATCCCATGTGGGAGCGGCGGTGCGACGATTCGACTTGCTCGCGAATGCGGAGTATCAGTCGACATCTTTGTTGTCTGACACACCGCTTTCGCGAGCAAGCCCGCTCCCACATGTAGTCCGCGTTCATCACTGTGTCACTCGTGATCGACGCCGGCGCGCTTGAGCAGTTTTTTACAGCGCTCGGACAAGTGGAACACCTGCAGATCCTTACCTGCTTTGGCGTAACGCTCACGCAAGGTTTTCAGCGCGGCAATCGCCGAGTAATCGACAAAGCTCAGATGCCGGCAATCGAGGGTGACTTTTTGCGGATCGGTCGCCGGGTCGAACTGGTTGAGGAACGGCGTGGTCGAGGCAAAGAACAGCGTGCCGTGCAGGCGATAGAGTTTGCTGCCATCCGCTTCCAAATGCTCATCGGCGTACAACTCGCGCGCCTGCTGCCAGGCGAAATTCAGCGCAGCGATGATGATGCCGCACAGCACAGCGGTGGCCAGATCGGTGAACACGGTGATGGTGGTCACGGCGATGATCACCAGAACATCGTTGAGCGGGACTTTGTTGATGACGCGCAACGAAGCCCAGGCGAAAGTTTGCTGCGAGACAACGAACATCACGCCGACCAACGCCGCCAGTGGAATCCGCTCGATCAGCGGCGACAGAAACAGAATGAACAACAGAATCAGCACACCCGCCACGACGCCGGACAAACGCCCGCGCCCACCGGAGCTGAGGTTGATCACGGTCTGGCCGATCATCGCGCAACCGCCCATGCCGCCGAATGCGCCCGAGACAATATTCGCCGCGCCCAACGCCACGCATTCACGATCCGGGTAGCCACGGCTTTCAGTGATTTCGTCGGTGAGGTTCAGCGTCAGCAGGGTTTCCAGCAGCCCGACCAGCGCCATCAGAATCGCGTAGGGAGCGATGATGCGCAGGGTTTCGAGAGTCCACGGGATGTCCGGCAAAGCGAAAGTCGGCAGACCACCGGCGATGTGCGCCATGTCGCCGAGGGTGCGGGTCGGCAGGCCGAACAGATAGACCAGCAGGCCGACGCCAAGAATCGCTACCAGCGCCGGCGGCACCGCTTTGGTCAGGCGCGGCAGGATGTAAACGATCGCCATGGTCAGCGCCACCAGCCCTGCCATCAGGTACAACGGCGTGCCGCTGAGCCATTCCTCACCGTTCTTGAAATGCTCCAGTTGCGCCAGGGCAATGATGATCGCCAGACCGTTAACGAAGCCGAGCATCACCGGGTGCGGCACCATGCGCACCAATTTGCCCAGACGCAGCAAACCGAACGCCATCATGATCAAACCGCCGAGCAGCACGGTCGCCAGCAGGTATTGCACGCCGTGCTGCACCACCAGCGCAACAATCACCACCGCCATCGAACCCGCCGCCCCGGAGACCATGCCCGGCCGACCGCCGAACAAAGCGGTCAGCGTGCAGATGATGAAAGCACCGTACAGGCCCATCAGCGGATTGAGGTGTGCCACCAGCGCGAAGGCGATGCATTCGGGCAACAGGGCAAACGAGGTGGTGAGTCCGGCCAGGACATCGGCGCGCAGACGAATCGGTTTCATGGCTTACCTGACTGAGCGGCCAACGTCGGTGACCGCAGGTGTTCGGGGAAAAGTGGGTTGCGGATGTTACGGAATTGTCCCCGCAGCGGCCAGTGATCGCTGACAGTTATCGACCTGCGCTTTATGCTGGCGCGCTCAGTCTTCATCGAGTTCGAACATGTCTGCATTTTTAACCGCTCGCGAAGTTTGCCAACGTTTGCGTGACGCGGCGCTTGAGGTGCTCGTTTTTAAAGTATGCGAGGCGCCTTCCGCGTCCGGGCTGGTTGCCGTCGATATCGAAGGCTGGCGCTTGCTGCTGGATTTTGACGGCGGCCGGTTGCATCACTGTGAATACGCGCGCGATACCGATGGACGCGAAGGCGCGCTCGAGGGTTGGCAGCGTTATGGCACTGATCCGGTGAGTTTGCTCAGCACTTGGGAATTGGCGCAGATCGAACGATTGCTCGCAGCAGCAACGAACACGGTTGCTCGATGATGGCACTCTGCCCATAATCCGCATCCCTACATTCCCACGCAAGGAACTGCCGTGAAGAAGTCGCTGTTGTTGATCCCGCTGTTGGCGTTGTTGCTACAAGGTTGTGGCATGACCATGACCCGCTACGAGCCGAGCTACGAGAACGTGCAGAAGCTCAAGCAAACGCCGCCGCTGCATGCGATCAGCAATCCTCAGGTAACCGCCGAATCCGGTGAGGGTTCGTTGTCGGTACGCGCCAACCCGATTCGCTCGCCGTCGGGCAGCATCCCGGCACACATCCAGGATGCCATCACTGAAGAGCTGCGCAAGGCCGGTCTGCTTGATCCGCAAGCTCAGCGTCAGTTGAAAGTATTGGTGGTAAAAAACGAAATGTCCGCCGGCATGGGCACGGGTAACGGCAAACTGGCCGCGCGCTTCACCCTGCTTAACGGCAATGACGTGGTCTACGACGCGACCAAGGCTGTCAGCAGCCAATGGAGCAGCAGCTTCTTTGGTTTCATCGCGATCCCGAACGCGGTCAATGCTTACAACCCGATGTTGCGTGATCTGCTGAAGGATCTGTACAGCGATCCACAGTTCATTCAAGCGCTGAAGTAACAGACAAAAAAAGAGCCGCAATCGCGGCTCTTTTTTTTTCGCCTCACGCCCGTGGAATGCGGGTTTCGAGTGCAGAGTATTTCAGGCTGTTGCTTTCGACCATCTGCTTGAGCAGCGCGTTGACCTGACGGGTGAACGTGTCACTCATCGCATCTGCCGGCGTATTCGCCATCAACGGGATGAACCAGATCCCCAACCAGGTGCCAATCGCATCGTGGTTGCTCGCGGCGGTCAGGGGTTGACCTTGCGGATCGAGATTTTCCAGGCTCATGCTGTACTGATCGGTAGCATAAGCCGGAATGATGGTCATGCTGAACCCACTGATGAACGCCAGCACCATTTGCCCACCGTTAGGCGGATGGTTGTACACCTTCAAACGCAGATTGTAATCGCCCGGCTGCTTCTGGAACTCGTCCAGCGTGACACGACCGAACAGACCGGAATCGCTGAGGATTTTCTGCAACTGCGGCTTGAGGTGATCGCGCGCCTGCGGCACTTCAACGGCGGAAGCGCTTTTCGGCTCGCCCTGATAGAAGTCGAAATCCACGTAGACGTTTGGCTTGTTGGCGTAGTTGGCCATCGATGGCAGTTTCACCGGCGCCACTTCGTCTTTGGTGAAACTGGCACAACCGCCCAGTGTGAGCACCAGGCCCAAGGCCAGAATTTTCCCGAATTGCATGATATCCGTCCCTAAGTAAACACCGCCAAATGATGGCAATGAGCCTCCATCAAGGAGGCCGAGCGGATTCTAGAGAGACCTGTTGCTCGGGGAAAGCCTCAATTCGGGATTTTTCAGAAATAATTTCTCAACTTTCACGCAAGTCGAGCATATAGGTGTAGTAACCCGTATCGCGCACATACCCCAACGACTCGTACAAACCCTGCGCGGTGAAGTTGTCGGTGGCGGTTTCCAGCACCAGCCCCTTCGCGCCGGTTTCCAGGGCAAACGCGCGGGCGGTGTTCATCAGCAATCGGCCAACGCCGCGACCCCGGGCGGCTGGCGTGGTGAACAGATCGCTGAGCAGCCACGTGCGGTGGGCGTCGATGGAGGAAAACGTCGGGTACAACTGCACAAATCCCAGCGCTTCACCGTGCTCATCCTGCGCCAGAAAAATCGCCGACTCACCCGCCGCCATGCGTTCGGCGATGAAGGCGCGCGACTGTGCCAGATTCGACGGTTGCTCGTAGAAGCCTCGATAGGCGTCGAATAACTGCGCCACAGCGTCCAGCTGTGCGGTATCGGCGCGCAAAGCCTTAATCGTCATGATCCATTCCTCGTTTATTCAATGATCGAAGCAGCATAGCGCTGTCTGTCGAGTAAGCTGGCCTCACCGCTATATAGTTTTGTATATTGCGAAACCGAAATCGCCAGAATCTTTCCATGTTGTTTATTCAGACTGTTTTTCCATGAGCGCCATCCGCGTACGCAACGAGCAGTTGATCCTCAACGCTGCCAGTCAAGAATTCGCCGCCAACGGCTTCGACGCCACCCAGACCCGCGACATCGCCGCCCGCGCCGGCGTGCCCAAGGCGAACCTGTATTACTACTTCCAGACCAAGGAAAACCTCTACTCGAAAGTCTTGCTGGGGTTTGTCGAACCGTTGCTGGAGGCGTCGGCGGTGCTGCGTGAAAGCGATGATCCGCTGGTGGGTTTGCGCGCTTACGTCGCTGCGCGGATTCGCATCGCCCGCGAGCATCCGGCGATAGCCAAGGTTTTCAGTGGAGAGTTGTTGCTCGGCGGGCGGCAGTTGCCAGACGAGTGCCGCGACCTGCTTCACGCTGAAGCGCGACGGAATGTCGAGTGTTTGCGCAGCTGGATCGAACGAGGCTTGCTGGCACCGGTGGATCCGGAGCATTTGATGCTGTTCATCTGGTCGGCGACGCGCACGTACACCAACATTGGCTGGCAGATGGGCCGAATCATGGAACGCGAAGAGCCGCTGGATGAGGATTACGAACGGGCGGCGGAGACGATTACGCGGTTGGTGCTGGAGGGGGTTATGGCGCCGAGGGTTGGGGAGATTCGCGGGGTGTTGTTTGCGACTTGATCGCAGATTGGCCGCGACAGATCAGACAAAACCGTGACTGTAGGAGCAAAGCTTGCTCGCGAAGGCGTAGGCATTGCGGGTATCTGCGGTGTTTGATCTACCGCTTTCGCGAGCAAGCTCTGCTCCTACAATGAGCAAGCTCTGCTCCTACAACGGGCGGGATTATCCGAAAACGATGTCGGCAGCGGGTTTCACGTCTATGCGGGCGACGGAGCCGGTCAAATGCGCGAGATCTTTGTTGTGTTCGGCGATGATGTCGTCGGCGCTCATCGGGCCGTTGTCGACGGTGGAGTGTGCGTCAGCGGCGAGCACTACGTCGTAGCCCAGTTCATGGGCCTGGCGCACGGTAGCGTTGATGCAATAGTCGGTTTGCAACCCGCAAATGACCAAGCGTTCGAAATCCTCGCTCGGCAGCAGTTTGCGTAAATCAGTCTGATAGAACGAATCGGGCGTGGTCTTGCGTACGCGTAAATCCTTACTCGACGTTTCCAGCCCTTCGGCCAGTTGCCAGCCTTCCCCGCCATGAGCCAACGGGCTGTCCTTTTCTTCATGCTGAATCAGCACCACCGGTACCCCGGCCGTGCGCGCTCGGCGGCTGAGGCCGTTGATGGTGTCGATCACCCGGTGAATGTCGTGGCACTCATACTCGCCCGAGCAGAGAGCGCGCTGGACGTCGATGATCAGCAATGCGGTGGTCATGATGAGCCTTCCTTGATCAGTCCTTGAAACAGGGGCGGACATGAGCCCACCCCGTTTTCACGCGCCTTAGTAACCCAATGACAACCCGGTATTACGCCGTGGATCGTTGGCACCGTAGAAGCGGTTTTTGCCAACCGGTTTACCACCCAGCGACGGTGCACCGACCAGAATCGCGGCAATGTGGTTGGCATCCTGCGGGCCGGCAAACTTGTGGCCCCAGCTCTCGAGAATCTTCTTCGTGTCGGGACTCGCCGCGAAGTCTTCGAGGTTGGTTTCCTCCGGCATCCACTGCTGGTGGAAGCGCGGCGCATCGACTGCTTCCTGCAGGCCCATGCCGTAGTCGATGACGTTGAGCATGGTCAGCAAGGTCGCGGTGATGATCCGGCTACCGCCCGGCGTGCCCACCACCATCACCACTTTGCCGTCTTTGGTGACGATGGTCGGGCTCATCGACGACAGCGGTGCCTTGCCCGGCGCGATCGCGTTGGCTTCGCCCTGCACCAGACCGTACATGTTCGGCACGCCGACCTTGGAGGTGAAGTCGTCCATTTCATCGTTGAGGATCACCCCGGTCTTGCTCGCCATCACGCCCGCGCCGAACCAGTCGTTGAGGGTGTAAGTGACCGAAACCGCGTTACCCCACTTGTCGACGATCGAATAATGCGTGGTGTTGCTGCCTTCATGCGGTGCGGTACCCGGTTTCAGCTCGGCCGAGACGCCAGCCTTCTGCGGTTGAATCGCGTCGCGCAGTTTCGTTGCGTAGTTCTTGTCGAGCAGGTGTTCGATCGGGTTTTTGACGAAATCCGGATCACCCAGATAGCTGTTGCGATCCACGTACGCGTGGCGCATCGCTTCGATCTGGTAGTGCATGCCCTGGGCCGAATGGAAGCCCAGATCCTTCATCGGATAGCCTTCAAGAATATTCATGATCTGGCAGATCACCACACCGCCGGAGCTTGGCGGTGGCGCGGAAACCACGTGGTAGCCACGGTAATCACACTCGACCGGAGCCAGTTCGCGGGTCTTGTATTTGTCGAGGTCGGCCTGGGTGATGATGCCCTTGTTGGCCTGACTCGACGTCACGATCGCATCGGCGACCCAGCCTTTATAGAAGCCGTCGGTGCCTTTTTCGGAAATGGTGCGCAGGGTTTTAGCCAGATCCTTCTGCACCAGTTTCTGCCCGACCTGCATCGGCTCGCCGTTGTGCAGGAAGATCGAGCCGGAATCGCGCATGTCCTTTTTGAACACATCGGTGGCATATTCCAGCAGCTCGACGTCGCCCTGCTCCAGCTCGAAACCGTCTTCAGCCAGTTTGATGGCCGGGGCGATCATGTCTTTGCGCGGCTTGGTGCCGTACTTGCTCAGCGCCAGTTCCATGCCGGAGACGGTGCCCGGTACGCCGACCGCCAAGTGGCCGCGCGTGCTCAGATCAGGAATGACGTTGCCTTCCTTGTCCAGATACATATTGGCGGTCGCGGCCAACGGCGCTTTTTCACGGAAATCGAGGAAGGTCTTGCGCCCGTCGGCCAGTTGAATGGTCATGAAACCGCCACCGCCGAGGTTGCCCGCTGCGGGGTAAACCACCGCCAGCGCGTAACCCACCGCGACGGCGGCATCCACCGCGTTGCCGCCGCTTTTCAACACATCGACGCCGACGTGGGTCGCCAGATGTTGCGCGGTGACCACCATGCCGTTTTCGGCAGCGACCGGTGCGACCGAGGCCGCGTGAGCCATCAGACAGCTGAGTGCCAATGAGGTCGCTATCAGCGATTTGGCCAAAGGTTCGTACTTCATGAGTCGATCTCTTTTTTGTTTTTAGGGTCTGTGCAAAACAGAGGCGAACGCTTCAAGAGCAACAAGCAGTATGGTCGCGATTGCGCATTGCGCCTCCCCACGCAGGCAGTATGCTGAGCGCCATCGATGCCCTGAACCGGAGCTGACCTGCATGGCTTTTACCTTCATCACCCTGCCCTCGCCCGTCGGCGAGTTGAAGCTGGTCGCGAACGGTTCACGACTGGCGGCCATCCTCTGGGAAAACGACAAACCGAACCGCGTGCGCCTCGGGCCGATGAGCGCAGCACCAGACAATCCGATCCTGATAAAAACCGCTCGGCAGCTGCAAGAATATTTTTCCGGCACCCGCGATCGCTTCGATCTGGAGCTGGATTTTGTCGGCACTGAGTTTCAGAAACAGGTGTGGGCAGCGTTGCTGACGATTCCGTTTGGCGAGACGCGCAGCTACAGCCAGATTGCCGCGCAGATCGGCAATCCTTCGGCCGTGAGGGCAGTAGGCGCAGCGAATGGACGTAATCCGATTTCGATTGTCGCGCCGTGCCATCGGGTGATCGGTGCGTCGGGGAAACTCACCGGGTTTGCGGGCGGGCTGGAGGCCAAGGAGCATTTGCTGACGCTGGAGGGAGCTTTAACATCAAAAGATCGCAGCCCGCGGCAGCTCCTGCATTTGCAATTCGATCTCCTGTAGGAGCTGCCGAAGGCTGCGATCTTTTGATCTACCCAAACTATTTGCTTTCGACCTGCTCCTGATACTCTTTTTCATACTGCCCGGCGAGCTGCACCTTCTGCTTCTCATTGAGCAATTTGCCGGCCATCTGGAAGAACTTCTGCTCTTCTTCCTCCAGGTGGTGATGCACCTTCTCCGACAACTTCTTCGCCGTCGCCAACCACGCCGGGCTCGACATCTCGGTCTCGTCGAGCTCTTCCATCATCTCGTCCATTTCATGGTGCTCGGAAATCGCGTGACGACTGAGGTCGACACCGGCATCGCACTCCATCAACGGAATGTAGAAGTGACGTTCTTCGGCGGTTTCGTGGGCTTGCAGTTCATCTTTGAGCAGTTTGTAAGCCTCAACCCGCTCCGGGGTGTCGCCGCTGGTTTTGATCAGGCTTTTCGCGTAAGTGCGCTGGCGGTCGTGGCTTTCACGAAGGGCTTCAAAAATATTCATGGCGTGTCCTCATCAACCGCGTGCTGGAATGACGCTGTAAAAGCTAGACCGCGACGCGTGAGCGACGGTTCCACCGGTTTTGCGCAGGGACTTGGAAGCAGACCACCGGGCAGGATACGCTGGCGAATTATCCTACAAGGAAGTCCTGCATGAACTTGCGCATCGAGTTAACGCAAACACCCACGGAAGAACACCGCGCGGCGATTCTGGCGCCACTGCGCGCACATAACGTCTCCCAGGCCGGCCCATCGGCGTGGGAACCGATTGCGCTGTTGGTGCGCGACGAGCACGACGCTGTGCTCGGCGGCCTGTATGGCCATACGTTTTATCGCTGGTTGTTCATTGAATTGTTGGCCGTGCCGATTGAAGGGCGCGGTCAGGGCATCGGTTCGAAACTGATGCAGATGGCTGAAGATTTTGCGCGAGAGAAGGATTGCGTGGGGATCTGGCTCGACACCTTTTCGTTTCAGGCGCCGGAGTTTTACAAGAAGGTCGGGTATACCGAGTGCGGTGAGATTGTTGATTATCCGCTGGGGCATAAGCGGCATTTTTTCCAGAAGCGGTTGATTGACTGAATGTGACGGCCCCTTCGCGAGCAAGCTTTGCTCCTACGGTGATCAATATCTGTAGGAGCAAGGCTTGCCCGCGAAGAAGCTCAGCTGCATCAACTGATGGTTACAGGCAAGTCGCCAACGCCGCCAACCGCCGCTTCGCGACAAAATCATCTTTCTGCGCGTAGTAGTTCAGCGTCGTCCCCGACGGCTCCGTGCTCAGGTCAACGAACGACTCCGCCGAACGGGTGTACACCGTCGAACCGCCCTTCTTGCCCGGTTGCAGATAAGCCCCCGCGTCCACGCCAAACACCGCCTCGTCCTGCCAGGCGAATTGCACGCACTGCGCCACGAGCTTCTCGGCTTTGTCCGAGGTCATGACTTTATAAGGCGCTTGGGTGCGCGCATCGTCCATCGCCGAACCTGCGCAACCGGCCAGAACCGTCGCCGCCAGCGCTACCATCAGAATTCGCATTGCATTCGCTCATTCAGAAAAAAGCGGACTGTATCACCGCCGCAAGCGGAAATCGTTCTGCTTTACTGCATTTATAGCGAGACAGGCACTCGCCGCTGCGGCAACCTAAGGTCATCAGCCTCACAAGGAAAACCCATGGCGCCTACCGATCAGCGACATGAACACGCCCTGAAACTGTTCCTCGACGCGCGCCCCGAGCTGCGCGAAAGCCTCGACCACCTCAATCCTCTGTTGGCTCAGGCCAAGGGCGAAACCCAGGCGCAATACCGCGAAGAACGTCTGCATGAGGCGTTTGAAGAAGAAGCGGACAAACTGGGGTTGTTCGCCTGGGAACTGACGTTGCAACTGACCGCTGATTCGCCTGAGGAATATCAGGCGCAGCGCCTGGAAGTGCATCGCGAGGTGGCGGAAATGGCCGGCATGGACTGGCTGGAATACTGCGACCTGTACGGGATCGAACCTTAACCGCCACGCCAAGGATCCTTTCGCCGATGCTGCCTTCCGCCTCGACTCATCGCGCCAGCCCCGGCCATCTGCACACGCAGAAATGGCGCGGACGCGTGGGTCTGGCGCTGGTCGCCAGCCTGTCGGTACTGGCCGGCATGACCGATGCCATCGGCTTCATGGCCAGCGGCGATTTCGTCTCGTTCATGAGCGGGAACACGACACGCCTGGCGGTGGCGATCAGTGAAGGTGATCTCGGGTTGACCTTGCGCCTGGTGATTCTTGTCGCAACGTTCATCCTCGGTAACGCCTTGGGTGTACTCGTCGCGCGCCTCGGTGGGCGACGCGCGCTGCCGCTGCTGCTGTGCATCGCCACCCTGCTCAGCACTTCGGCAGCGTGGCCGTTCGACGCGCAACTGCCGGCACTGCTGGCCGCGATCATTGCGATGGGCATGCTCAACGCAGCGGTCGAGGAGGTGAATGGCCTGCCGGTCGGGCTGACCTACGTGACCGGCGCGCTGTCGCGATTTGGCCGAGGACTGGGCCGCTGGATGCTTGGCGAACGGCGCAGTGGCTGGCGGGTGCAACTGGTGCCGTGGAGCGGGATGTTTATCGGCGCCATTCTCGGGGCGGTGCTGGAACAGCATCTAGGCCTCAAGGCCATGTTTGTCAGCGCTGTGCTGGCCGCGTTGATCGGCCTGCTTTCCCTCAGAATCCCGCGACGCTGGCAACTCGGCTACATGCCCCGCTAACCGCAAATCCCCTGTAGGAGATGACGAGTGAAACGAGGCTGCGATCTTTTGATCTGGTTTTTTTAAAATCAAGATCAACAGATCGCAGCGTGCCGCAGCTCCTACAGGGATCGGGTTTACGCGATCCTTTGGCGGCCGCAATGCTTTATCATGGCCGCAGTTTTGCTGATCGAGTCCGTCATGAAGTTCGCCATCGCGTTGTTTTCCGCCGCCCATGCGCCCTCCTCGCGCCGTGCCCTGCTGTTTGCGCAGGCGGCACTGGCCGGTGGGCATGAGATTGTCCGGCTGTTTTTCTACCAGGACGGCGTCTACAACGCCTCCGACGCGGTGGTCACCCCGCAGGACGAACTCGACTTGCCCAAGCAATGGCGCGCGTTTATCACCGAGCAAAAGCTCGACGGCGTGGTTTGCATCGCCGCCGCCCTGCGCCGTGGCGCCCTGAACGCGGAAGAAGCCAAGCGTTACCAGCGCGAAGCGATTTCGGTCAGCACGCCGTGGGAATTGTCCGGCCTCGGTCAGTTGCATGATGCGGTGCAAGATGCCGATCGCCTGATCTGCTTTGGAGGTGCGTGAGATGGCCAAATCCCTGTTGATCATCAGCCGCCAGTCGCCATGGTCGGGCCCCGGCGCCCGCGAAGCGCTGGACATCGTGCTGGCCGGCGGCGCTTTCGATCTGCCGATCGGTTTGCTGTTTCTCGATGACGGCGTGCTGCAACTCAGCGCCGGGCAAAACGCGAAAGCGCTGCAACAGAAAGACCTCAGCGCCAACCTGCAAGCGCTGCCGATGTTCGGCGTGGAAGAGCTGTTCTATTGCGCCGACAGCGCCAGCGCCCGCGGCCTCAGCACGTTGTCGCTGGACGAAGCCGCGCCGCTGGCCGCCGAGCAAATCACCGCCCTTATTGACCGCTACGACCAGGTGATCACCCTCTGATGTCGACTTTGCATGTGTTGTCTCATTCCCCGTTCGGCGACGATCGCCTGACCAGTTGCCTGCGCGTGATCGGCGGCGCTGATGTTTTGTTGCTGTCCGGCGATGCGGTCTACGCGTTGCAACCGGGCACCGCGCCGTTCACTGCGCTGCACAACCGCCAGATCAAATTGTTCGTTCTGGCCGAAGATGCGCAGGCGCGCGCCATCCAAGTTCCAGACTGGGCCGAAGTGATCGATTACCCGGCCTTCGTCGAACTGTCGATCCATCACGACAAGGTCAACAGCTGGCTATGAATTCCATGACCGTCGGCGCCCGCGCCATCGAACTGGACAAGGACGGCTTCCTCGTTGACCTCAGTGACTGGTCCCACGAGGTCGCCAGCGCCCTCGCCGCTGCCGAAGAGATTGAGTTGACCGCCGAACACTGGGAAGTCCTCGAATTGCTGCGCAGCTTCTACGCCGAATTCCAGTTGTCCCCGGCCACGCGTCCGCTGATCAAGTACACCGGGCTGAAACTCGGTGTGGAAAAAGGCAACAGCCTGCACCTGAACCGACTGTTCAAAGGCACCCCTGCCAAACTCGCCGCAAAACTGGCGGGCCTGCCCAAACCGACGAATTGCTTATGACCGACTTTCCAGCGCTGACCCTCGAAACGCCTGCTGAACATCCATTCGCCCAATTCGTACGCATCCTCGGCAAGGGCAAACGCGGCGCCCGTGACCTGACGCGCGAAGAAGCGCGCGAAGCCATGGGCATGGTGCTCGACGACAAGGTCGAGGACACCCAGCTCGGTGCGTTCCTGATGTTGCTGCGCCACAAGGAAGAAAGCGCCGAGGAAATGGCCGGTTTCACCGAAGCCTTGCGTGAACGCTTGCAGGCGCCGGCGCTGAACGTCGATCTGGATTGGCCGACCTACGCCGGTAAAAAGCGCCATCTGCCGTGGTATCTGCTGGCCGCCAAGTGCCTGGCGCAGAACGGCGTGCGCATCTTCATGCACGGCGGCGGCGCGCACACCGCCGGGCGGCTGTACAGCGAGCAACTGCTCGGTGAGCTGAACATTCCGTTGTGCCGCACCTGGCAGCAGGTCGGCGCGGCGCTGGACAACGGCGGCCTCGCGTTTATGCCGCTGGTGGACTGGGCGCCACAATTGCAGAACATGATCGATCTGCGCAACACCTTGGGTCTGCGCTCGCCGATTCATTCGCTGGCGCGGATTCTCAATCCACTGGGCGCTCGCTGTGGGCTGCAAAGTATTTTCCACCCCGGCTATCAAGCGGTACACCGCGATGCCAGCGGCCTGCTCGGCGATACAGCGATTGTGGTCAAGGGCGACGGCGGCGAAATCGAGATCAACCCGGATGCCGACAGTCATCTCTACGGCACCACGGGTGGCGAAAGCTGGGACGAAGAATGGCCGCAACTGTCGGCGCAACGTCACGTCAAACCTTCATCGCTGGATATTGAGCACTTGAAAGCCGTGTGGCGCGGCGACGTGGTCGACAGCTACCCACAAATGGCGCTGATTTCGACGATGGCGCTGGCCCTGCGCGGGCTTGGCCAACCGCGTGAGCAAGCCTTCGAAACCGCCGAGCAATACTGGGCCGCGCGGGACAAATCGATTTAACCGATCATTCACGCCCGATCTTTGCGCTTTTTGTTCGAACTCACAGGAATAGACTCGACTCCAACGTTTACTGATTTACGGAGTCTTGATCATGGGTTTACTCGTCGATGGCCACTGGCAGGACAAGTGGTACGAAAGCAGCAAAGACGGCGCGTTCCAGCGCGAACAGGCACAACGCCGTAACTGGGTGACCGCCAACGGCGAGCCTGGCCCGAGCGGTGAAGGTGGTTTTGCCGCCGAGGCCGGTCGCTATCACCTCTACGTGTCACTCGCCTGTCCATGGGCACATCGCACGCTGATCCTGCGCAAACTCAAAGGTCTGGAAAGTCTGATCGACGTTTCGGTGGTCAGTTGGTTGATGCTGGAAAACGGCTGGACGTTCGACAAAGCGCTGGGCTCGACTGGCGACAAACTCGATGGCTTTGAATTCATGCATCAGCGCTACACCGCTGACACCGCCGACTACACCGGCCGCGTCACCGTGCCGGTGCTGTGGGACAAAAAGCTCAAACGCATCGTCAGTAATGAATCAGCGGAGATCATCCGCATGTTCAACAGCGCGTTTGATGGTCTGACTGGCAATGAGCTGGACTTCTACCCGGCGCCACTGCGCAGCGAGATCGATGCGCTGAACGATCGAATCTATCCAGCCGTAAACAACGGCGTGTACCGCGCCGGGTTTGCCACGTCGCAACAGGCCTATGAACAAGCGTTCGATGAGGTGTTTGCTGAGCTCGATCATCTGGAGCGGGTTTTAGGTGCGAATCGCTATCTGACCGGCGAGTACCTGACCGAAGCCGATGTGCGCCTGTTCACCACGATGATCCGTTTTGACGCGGTGTATCACGGGCACTTCAAGTGCAATCTGCGACGGATTGCCGATTACCCGAACCTGTCGAACTGGTTGCGTGAGGTGTATCAGCTGCCGGGGATTGGCGAGACAGTGGATTTTCAGCACATCAAGAACCACTACTACGGCAGCCACAAGACCATCAACCCGACGGGGGTTGTGCCGAAGGGGCCGGAGCAGGATTTCACGGCGGCCCATGATCGGGCGCGGTTGGGCGGCAAAGGGGTTTGGTTGAAGGGCTAACAGCAAAAATCAAAAGATCGCAGCCTTCGGCAGCTCCTACATGAGAATGCGTTCTCTGTAGGAGCTGCCGAAGGCTGCGATCTTTTGATCTGACTCAGACCTGCGCCTGAGCCCCTTCAAACCACGCCAGTTTCTCGCGCAGTTGCACCACTTCCCCCACGATCACCAATGTCGGCGCATGCACTTCATGCTCCGACACCATGCGTGGCAGATCCGCCAGCGTGCCGGTAAAGACCCGCTGATTGACCGTGGTGCCCTGCTGAATCAATGCCGCCGGGGTATCCGCCGCGCGACCGTGCTTGATCAGTTGTTCGCAGATCACCGGCAAGCCCACCAGGCCCATGTAGAACACCAACGTCTGCGCCGGGGCGACGAGGTCGGCCCAGGGCAGATCGGTGGAGCCGTCCTTCAAATGCCCGGTGACAAAGCGCACTGACTGCGCGTAATCACGATGGGTCAGCGGAATCCCGGCATACGCCGCGCAACCACTGGCTGCGGTAATCCCAGGCACCACCTGAAATGGAATCCCGTGGGCCGCCAGTTCTTCGATCTCTTCGCCGCCACGGCCGAAGATAAACGGATCACCGCCCTTCAAGCGCACCACACGCTTACCGGCCTTGGCCAGATCGACCAGTTGCTGGTTGATCTGATCCTGCGGCACGGCGTGATCTGAACGGCGCTTGCCGACATACACGCGCTCGGCATCGCGACGGCACAACTCAAGAATCGCTGGCGCAACCAACCGGTCGTACAACACCACGTCGGCTTGCTGCATCAGACGCAAAGCCTTGAACGTCAGCAGATCCGGATCACCCGGCCCTGCGCCGACCAAATACACTTCACCGGTGGTCACGGTCGCTTCGCCATCAATCTTGGCTTGCAACAGACGCTCGGCCTCGGCGCCCTGCCCGGCCAGTTGGCGGTCGGCAATCGGCCCTTGGAACACATCCTCCCAGAATCCGCGACGCTGCTGCACATCCGGAAACAGGCTTTTCACCTGATTACGGAAACGTGCGGCGAGCCCGGCCAATTGGCCGTAAGTCGAGGGAATCCAGGTTTCGATCTTGGCGCGAATCAGTCGCGCCAGCACCGGCGCGTCGCCACCGCTGGACACGGCGATGATCAGCGGCGAGCGATCGACGATCGCCGGGAAGATCACGCTGCACAAGGCAGGCGCGTCGACCACGTTGACCGGCACACAACGCTTGTGAGCATCGGTGGAGACTTGTGCGTTCAGCGTTTCATCGTCGGTGGCGGCGATGATCAGCCCGCAACCGTCCAGATCCGCCTCGACGTAACCGCGCAACAGGCATTCGCCGCCGGAAGCTGCGACCAGCTCACGCAGCTGCGATTCGATTTCAGGTGCGACCACCCGCAGCAGCGCACCGGCATCGGCCAGCAGGCGGGATTTGCGCAAGGCAATTTCCCCCCCACCGACGACCAACACACGACTGCCGCGCAGGTTGTGAAACAGCGGCAGATATTTCATTTAGCCGATGACCTCAAGGCCACCCATGTACGGCTTCAGTACGTCCGGCACACGGATCGAACCGTCAGCCTGCTGGTAGTTTTCCAGCACGGCAACCAGGGTACGGCCTACGGCCAGACCGGAACCGTTCAAGGTGTGTACCAGTTCAGGCTTGCCGGTTTCCGGGTTGCGGAAACGCGCTTGCATCCGACGAGCCTGGAAGTCGCCGCAGTTCGAGCACGACGAAATTTCGCGGTACTTGTCCTGGCTCGGGATCCACACTTCGAGGTCGTAAGTCTTGACCGCGCTGAAGCCCATGTCGCCGGTGCACAGCGCCAGGGTGCGATACGGCAGACCGAGCAGTTGCAGGACTTTTTCAGCGTTGGCGGTCAGGCCTTCCAGCGCTTCCATCGAGGTCGACGGCTCAACGATTTGCACCATTTCAACTTTGTCGAACTGGTGCTGACGGATCATGCCGCGAGTGTCGCGACCCGATGCACCGGCTTCACTGCGGAAGCACGGGGTGTGGGCAACGAACTTGATCGGCAACAGTTTCGAATCGACGATTTCACCGGCAACGATGTTGGTCAACGACACTTCGGCAGTCGGGATCAGGTACAGATCGGCTTCGCCTTCGCGGGCGATCTTGAACAGGTCTTCTTCGAACTTCGGCAGTTGACCGGTCCCCTGCAGCGCCGGCGCCTGAACCAGATAAGGCGTGTAAGCCTCTTCGTAGCCGTGCTCGTTGACGTGCAGGTTGATCATGAACTGCGCGAGTGCGCGGTGCAGACGGGCGATCGGGCCACGCAGCAGGGCGAAACGCGCGCCGGACAGCTTGGCGGCGGTTTCAAAGTCCAGCCAGCCAAACTTCTCGCCGAGGGCAACGTGGTCTTTCACTTCGAAATCGAAAGCGGTCGGCGTGCCCCAGCGGCGCACTTCGACGTTGTCGTCTTCGTCTTTGCCGACCGGCACGGATTCGTGCGGCAGGTTAGGAATGCCCAGAACGATCGAGTCCAGTTCGGTCTGGATCGCGTCCAGCTCGACTTTACCGGCACTCAATTCGCCCGCCATGCGCTCGACGTCCGCCATCAACGGCGCGATGTCTTCGCCGCGCTGCTTGGCCTGACCGATGGATTTGGAACGCGCGTTACGCTCAGCCTGCAGTGCTTCGGTGCGGGTCTGGACGGTCTTGCGCTGTTCTTCCAGCGCTTCGATGCGCGCGGTATCCAGGGCAAAGCCACGGGAAGCCAGGCGGTCCGCTACGTCCTGAAGGTTGCTACGTAACAGTTTGGAATCGAGCATGTCGGTTTCTCGTTATCAAAGTTTGGTCAAAGACAGGCCAGCCCACGTCGCGAGCAGCCCGCCGAATACGCTGAGTGCCGCATAGCCCAAGGCCAGCGGCACTTGCCCGCTTTCCAGCAGGCGCACCGTATCCAGTGAAAAGGATGAAAAAGTCGTCAGCCCCCCGAGGAAGCCGACCATCAACCCGGCACGCACCTCGATCGGCACTTCCGGGCGTATCAAAAACAGGCCGTACAACACGCCAATCAGCAGGCAGCCCACGATATTAACGGCCAGCGTCGCGGTATAGAAGTGCCGCGGCCAATTGGCGTTGATCCAATTGCCGGTGGCGAAGCGCAACAAAGTGCCAGCAACGCCGCCGGCAGAAACCGCGATGATCAATGGAAGCACTATTTTCTCCGCTGCCGAGGGCTTAAACGATCGAGTTGGGCGAGGTGGTTGAGCTTCTCGCCGATCTTCAACTCCAGGCCGCGCGGCACCGGTTGGTAGAACGGGATCGGGTCGAGTTCGTCCGGGAAATAGTCTTCGCCGGCGGCATAAGCGTCCGGTTCATCGTGGGCGTAACGGTATTCGTCGCCGTAGCCCAACTGTTTCATCAGTTTGGTCGGCGCGTTGCGCAGATGCAGCGGCACTTCCAGCGAACCGTGTTCGGCGGCGGCGCGCAGGGCAGTTTTGAAACCCATGTACACCGCGTTGCTTTTCGGCGCGCAGGCCAGATAGGTGATGGCTTGCGCCACGGCCAATTCGCCCTCCGGACTGCCGAGGCGCTCCTGCACTTCCCACGCAGCGAGGCACAGGCTCAGCGCGCGCGGGTCGGCATTGCCGATGTCTTCGCTGGCCATGCGCACCACGCGCCGGGCCAGGTACAGCGGATCGCAACCACCGTCGATCATCCGCGCGAACCAGTACAGCGCGCCGTCGGGGTTGGAACCGCGTACCGATTTGTGCAGCGCCGAGATCTGGTCGTAGAACGCTTCGCCGCCCTTGTCGAAGCGCCGACGCGTATCGCCGAGCAGACTCTGCAGCAGATCAATGCCCATCTCGCTGTTGTCGTCGGCCAGGTCGGAGGCGTTTTCCAGCAGATTAAGCAAACGCCGGCCATCGCCATCGGCGGCGGACAGCAGCATCTGGAAACCTTCGTCGCTGAGGGTCAGATTGCGCTTGCCCAGCCCGCGCTCTTCGGTGAGCGCGCGGTGCACCAGTTTGCGCAGCGCCGCTTCGTCGAGGCTTTTCAGCACGTAGACGCGGGCCCGCGACAACAAGGCGTTATTGAGTTCGAACGAAGGGTTTTCGGTGGTGGCGCCGATGAAGATCAGCGTGCCGTCTTCAACGTACGGCAGGAATGCGTCCTGCTGCGACTTGTTGAAACGGTGGACTTCATCGACGAACAGAATTGTGCGCTTGCCGTATTGGCCAGCCTGCTGCTTGGCGATTTCAACCGCCTGACGAATCTCTTTGACCCCGGCGAGTACCGCCGAAACCGTTTCGAAGTGCGCGTCCGAGACTTCCGCGAGCAACCGCGCCAACGTAGTTTTACCCACGCCCGGCGGCCCCCAGAAAATCATCGAATGCAGGGCTCCCTGCTCCAGCGCCTCACGCAGAGGCTTGCCGCGAGCGAGCACGTGCTCCTGACCGACGTACTCATCCAGATTGGTCGCCCGCAAACGCGCGGCCAGTGGCTGGGCAATCGGTGCACTGCGAAACAGATCCATCACGTAGCGTTGAAACCTCTATTTGAATCCGGTCGATCAGATGGCCATTGTGGGAGCGGGCTTGCTCGCGAAAGCGGTATGTCAGACAACTATTTTGTTGAATGTTAAATCGCATTCGCGAGCAAGCCCGCTCCCACAGGATTTTGCATTTTACTCTTGGATCACATCCGCACCCTTGGGGATGTCGAACTTGAACTTGGAGGCCGGTACCGGCTCGTTGGCCTTCACCCCGGTGAACAGGATGTTGGTGCGTTGGCCGACGCTGTCGATCAGTTGCATGTCGTTGAGCAAACCGTTGCGGAACGACAGGCGCAGGTTGTCGAACAGGGTGTCTTTGGTTTTCGGCTTCAGCGTGAAGTCGATCACGCCGCCCGCTTCTTTCGCGGTGATGTCGAAGCTCTGGCTGATCTTCGACACGTCACCGGACAGCAACAGCGCCGGGGTCTGGGTCAGACGCTCGTCGAGTTTCTTGATGGTCGCCTGTTCCAGATCCGGATCCCACAGGGTGACTTTCTTGCCGTCGGAAACCATGGTCTGCTCGGCCGGCGCGTTGGTGTGCCAGTAGAACAGGCCCGGGCGCTGCAGGGTCATGTTGCCGGTGGTTTCCTGCAACTGGGTGCCGCCGCCGTCGAGGGTCAGCTGCGAGAAGTTGGCGGTCAGGGTTTTCGATGTTTCCAGCAATTGGGTCAGACGCGCCACGTCCTTGTCATCGGCGTGAGCCGTGAGGGTGGTCAACGCCAGTACTGGCAACAGCATGCGGATAAGACGCATGGGAGTCCTCTTGAATACTCGTTGGGAGAGCGGCGGAACATCATTGTCCCGCCTCTTGCTTCTGGCTTCAGTCGCGAACCGGGCCCGGGGCCAGGACTTCACGCGAACCGTTGGTGTTCATTGAGGTGACGACCCCGGCCATTTCCATGGCTTCGATCATCCGGGCGGCGCGGTTGTAGCCGATCTTCAGCTTGCGCTGCACAGCGGAAATCGAGGCGCGACGGCTTTCGAGGACGAATTGCACCGCTTCGTCATACAGCGCGTCAGCTTCCGGATCATCGCCGCCACCGCTGCTGCCTTCAAAGCCGCTGCCCGCCTCTTCGACACCGTTGAGGATGTCGTCGTTGTATTCAGGAGCGCCGCGCAGTTTCCACGCTTCCACCACACGGTGAACTTCTTCGTCGGAGACGAACGCGCCGTGAACCCGGATCGGCAGGCTGGTGCCCGGCGGCATGTAAAGCATGTCACCGTGGCCGAGCAATTGTTCGGCGCCGCCCTGATCGATGATCGTCCGGGAGTCGATCTTGCTCGACACCTGGAACGCCATGCGCGTCGGAATGTTCGCTTTGATCAAACCGGTGATCACGTCCACCGACGGCCGCTGAGTCGCGAGGATCAAGTGAATACCGGCCGCACGCGCCTTCTGCGCAATACGAGCGATCAGTTCTTCAACCTTCTTGCCGACGATCATCATCATGTCGGCGAATTCGTCGACGACCACGACGATGGTCGGCAGCTTCTGCAACAGCGGTGCTTCGTCGTGGATGCTTTCGCGCTTGTACAGCGGATCGCTCAACGGCTCGCCGGCGTCCTGCGCTTCCTTGACCTTGGCGTTGAAGCCGGACAGGTTACGCACGCCCATCTTCGCCATGAGCTTATAGCGGCGTTCCATCTCGGCAACGCTCCAGCGCAGGGCGTTGGCAGCGTCCTTCATGTCGGTCACGACCGGGCACAGCAGGTGCGGAATGCCTTCGTAGATCGACAGTTCCAACATCTTCGGGTCGATCATGATCAGCTTGGCGTCTTCCGGGCCGGACTTGAACAGGATCGACAGGATCATCGCGTTCACGCCCACCGACTTACCGGAACCGGTCGTACCGGCCACCAGCAAGTGCGGCATTTTCGCCAGGTCAGTGATGACCGGCTTACCGCCGATGTCATGGCCCAGCGCCAGAGTGACCGGCGATTTGAAGTTGTCGTACTCAGGCGTCGACAGCACTTCGGAGAAACGCACGATCTGCCGGTCTTCGTTGGGAATCTCGATACCGACCGTGGTCTTGCCCGGAATCACCTCAACCACCCGCACACTGGTCACGGCCAGCGAACGCGCAAGGTCTTTGGCGAGGTTGGCGATGCGGCTGACTTTGACGCCGGCGGCAGGCTGAATTTCGTAACGGGTAATCACCGGACCCGGGTGGATCGAGTCGACGGTCACTTCAACACCGAATTCCTTGAGCTTGATCTCCAGCAAGTGGCCGACCGCTGCCAGGGATTCCGGCGAGTAATTAAGTTGTTTCTTTTCCGCCGGATCGAGGATCGAGATCGGCGGCAAGGTGCCTTCCACGGCGCTGTCGACGAACAACGGCACCTGTTTCTCTTTCTGCACACGCTTGCTTGGCTCAGGCGCTTTGGCCGGCGCCGGAGCGATGACTGGCGGAACCTGTTTCTCGCGGTCGGACATGTGCTTGCTCAGCGCTTGCTCACGTTCGATCAGGCGTTCTTTGACTTTGGCCTGCTCGCGCTTGTCGGTCACCGTCGGCGCGACCACGTCGTGCACGCGATCATCGACCTCACGCAGTTGCGCGACCAGTTGCTTGCGCTCAGTACGCGCCGACCACCAGCGATTGAGCGCGCCCTGGAACAGTTCAAACAGGTCGAGGGTGATCTTGCCGGTGATGTCCATCACCTTGAACCACGACAGGTCGGTGAACACCGTCAGACCAAACAGGAACAGCGCGATGAACAACAACGTGCTGCCCTGAATGTTCAGCGCGTTCTTCGCCAGATTGCCGAGGCTTTCGCCCAACGCACCACCGGCACCGGCCGGCAGACCCGACGCGGCATGGAAATGCAGATGCGCCAGCGCAGCGCCGGACAGCACCAGAAACACCAGACCGATCAGGCGCCAGGAGAACAGCCAGCCGCTCCACTGCCACGGTTCGTGGCGTTGACGGAAGATCTGATAAGCCTTGATCGCCAGCAGCAACGGGAAGATGTAGGCGAAGTAACCCAGCACCATAAACAGGATGTCAGCGCTGTAGGAGCCCGCCGGGCCGCCGAAATTCTGTACGTCGTCGATCTTGCTGTTGTGGCTCCAGCCCGGATCGTCCTTGCCGTAGGTGAGCAAGGCCATCATCAGGAACAGGCACAAAGCGCCGATGGCGATCAATGCACCTTCCTTGAGCCGGTAGTGCAACTGTTGGCGCCAGAGCGGAACGACTGTTTTGGGTGCTGCGGTGGATTTCTTCAAAACGCTACTTTTCCTGCGCCAATGGCGCGTCCATCTATTGAATGACGATAAAAAACTGCCCAATCCAGGCAGGTAACAAAGTGAACGAGCGCAACTGAGACTACTTTTAACACTGCGCCGTGGCTTTTAAAAACACGGCACAACGCGAATATTCTGTAACAGCCCGGCATTGTACGGGTTTGTACGTGCGATGCCATGCTTCAAACCCCAGGGTAAAGCATAGTCAAGCACACAAAACCCGTGGGCCAATTTGAGCATGCATTACCTTTTGTGACAAAGGCTTATGAGGTGTATTTGATGAGCGCAGCGAAGCATTCACGCCTGATCATCCTCAACTCCGGCCCGGCGCTAATGGAACGCTTGGATCAACACGCCACACGGGCTGCCATAGCGATCGATTACGACCACAGCCTCGACGCCAAGTTGCAGCCGCGTCCATTCGGCTGCATGAGCGAGCAGTCTCTGGACGACATTCCTGTCATTTAACGGCACACTTTATCGCGGGCCGAACAGCCCGCCCCGCCCTCCCCTTCTGCAAGCCTGGATGCCATGCTGACTTGGTTACAACGCAACTCCCTGACTTTTCCGCCATTGGAAAAGGCCATGCGCGAACCCAACGGACTGCTCGCCGCCGGTGGTGATCTGTCCGCCGATCGTTTGATTCAGGCGTATCGTCACGGCTGCTTTCCATGGTTTTCCGAAGGCCAGCCGATTCTCTGGTGGTCGCCGGATCCGCGCACGGTGATGTTTCCCGACGAACTGCACGTCTCGCGCAGCCTCGGCAAACTCCTGCGCAAGGAACGCTACCAAGTCACCTTCGATAAAGACTTCGACGCCGTCATCCGCGCCTGCGCCGCACCCCGCGATTACGCCGATGGCACATGGATCACCGAAGCGATGCAGGACGCCTACGTTGAATTGCATCGACGCGGCTTCGCCCATTCGGTGGAGGTTTGGGATCAGGGCGAACTGGTCGGCGGCCTGTATGGGTTGGCGATGGGTCAACTGTTCTTTGGCGAGTCGATGTTCAGCCGCGCCGACAACGCCTCCAAGTACGGTTTCGCCACGCTGGTGCGCCATCTGCAAGATTCGGGTTTCGTGCTGATTGACTGCCAGATGCCGACCGATCATCTGCACAGCCTTGGCGCCCGCTCGATTCCCCGTCAGGAATTTGCTGACTATCTGGCCCGACATCTGGATCAACCCAGTCGCGCCACTTGGGTTTGCTGAGCGACTTTTGCGCGCGTGGCTTACACTTAATTCACCAGCTTATCCCGAGGGTTGATCATGACCGAGTTGGCGCGTCTGAAGTTCTATGCCACTCAACCTCACTCTTGCAGTTATCTGCCTGAGGAGCAGGCTACCACCCTGTTTCTCGACCCGAGCCAGCCCATGGATGTGCATGTCTACGCAGACCTGTCGGAAATGGGCTTTCGTCGCAGCGGCGATCATCTGTACCGTCCGCATTGCCAGAACTGCAATGCGTGCGTGCCTGCGCGCATCCCCGTCGCACAGTTCACCCCCAATCGTCAGCAGAAACGCATTTTCAAGCGCAACGCCGATTTGCAGGTGCGCCCGGTCAAACCGCAATTCAGCGAAGAATATTTCGATCTGTACCAGCGCTACATCGAACAACGCCACGCTGACGGCGACATGTACCCACCGAGCCGTGATCAATTTTCGACGTTTCTGGTGCGTGATCTGCCCTTCTCGCGTTTTTATGAGTTTCGCCTCGACGGACGGTTGCTCGCCGTGGCGGTGACCGATTTGCTGCCTAATGGCTTGTCGGCGGTTTACACCTTTTACGAACCGGCAGAAGAACGCCGCAGCCTCGGCCGCTTCGGCATCCTCTGGCAGATCAGCGAGAGCCAGCGCTTGGGGCTGGAGGCGGTTTACCTCGGTTACTGGATCAAGAACTGCAAAAAGATGAACTACAAAACCCAATATCGCCCCATCGAACTGCTGATTAATCAGCGTTGGGTCATCCTCAACTAAACCAAAGCCCTAAACCCCTTGGCGTAAACCCCATTTTTCGGGCACAATGCACGCCGCTTTTGCCTGGCGCAGTTGCACCGGGCCATTCATTGGATACCGAGGGCTTTACTGCATGTCGAAAGAAGACAGCTTCGAAATGGAAGGCACTGTCGTCGACACCCTGCCCAACACCATGTTTCGTGTGGAGTTGGAAAATGGGCACGTCGTAACCGCGCATATTTCCGGCAAGATGCGCAAGAACTACATTCGTATTCTTACCGGTGACAAAGTGCGCGTCGAGCTGACGCCCTATGACTTGAGCAAAGGGCGCATTACTTACCGCGCTCGTTAATCAGGTCAATACAAGACGCCCGGTTTATGCCGGGCGTTTTTGTTTGTGCGTTTTTTGGGGTTTTGGGTTTTGGGGGCATATCCGTTGCTGCGGGTGATGCCGCCGGCGGTTTCGCTCTTTTAGCGAGTCACCTTTTCCAGACGCCGAAAAGGTAACCCAAAAGGCTTGGCCCCGGCGTACGGCACTTCGCTTAGGCTCAGCGTTCCCTCGCTCCGGTGCCCATCAGGGGGCATCGCCTACGGTTTGCTTCGCTGCACCTCCTCTCGATGTATGCGGCTGCGCCGCATGGCGCTACGCGCCTACCCCTGATGGGCACCTACGCTCGGCCTGCCGAAGGGGCTTGAGATCAAAAGCCACGTCAAAAGCCAGATCAAGATCAAGAGCCCCTCACCCTAGCCCTCTCCCGGAGGGAGAGGGGACTGATCGGGGTGTTTGGGAGAGGTACGCCGGCTTGGGATACCGAGTCGAATGCATATTTTGAAAAGCCCACCATCGGCTCCCTCTCCCTCGGGAGAGGGCTGGGGTGAGGGGCGAATCCAACGCAAATCAAAAAGCCGTGCGCCCCCCGCTCTTCACCACTCAATAGGCCGAGTGTCAGCTCGCCTGCTCTTGATCTTGATCTCGGAGCCCGTCGGCAGGCTGAGTGTAGGGATTGATCCGGGGTGGGAGCGCAGCGACCGTTTGGCGCAGCCAAACACAGCGAGAGGAGGTGCAGCGAAGCAAACCGTAGGCGCTGCCCCCCGGATCGATCCCGGAGCGAAGGAACCCGAGCATTAGCGAGGGCCGAACGTCAGGGCACAGACCTTTTGGTTACTTTTGGGGCGTTTGCCAAAAGTGACCCGCCGTAAGGGCGGAACCCTAACCAGCCATCACCACAACAACGGATATTCACCCAAAAACACCAGACAACAAAAAGGGCGCCCAAAGGCGCCCTCAGCGTAACAACAACGATCAAGCCATCTCAGCAGTGGTCTCGAAATCAAAGGTCAACTCACCATCCTTGATATCGATATGAACAACCCCACCATGCTCAGCCAACTCACCAAACAAGATCTCCTCCGCCAGCGGACGCTTGATCTTGTCCTGAATCAGACGAGCCATCGGACGCGCACCCATCGCCGCATCATAACCACCCGCCGCAATCCAGCTACGCGCCGCGTCAGTCACTTCCAGCAACACACGCTTGTCTTCCAGTTGCGCCTGAAGCTCGGTAAGGAACTTGTCCACCACACTTTTGATAACCTCATGACTGAGGCGACCAAACTGGATAATGGTGTCCAGACGGTTACGGAACTCCGGCGTGAAGCTCTTCTTGATCACTTCCATCGCATCAGACGAGTGATCCTGATGGGTGAAACCGATCGAAGCCCGCGCCGCCGTTTCAGCACCGGCGTTAGTGGTCATGATCACAATCACGTTGCGGAAGTCCGCCTTGCGCCCGTTGTTATCGGTCAGCGTACCGTGATCCATCACCTGCAGCAGCAGGTTGAAGACTTCCGGATGCGCCTTCTCGATCTCATCGAGCAGCAATACGCAGTGCGGCTGCTTGGTGATCGCTTCGGTCAACAGACCGCCCTGATCGAAACCGACATAGCCTGGAGGCGCACCGATCAGACGCGATACGGTGTGGCGCTCCATGTACTCGGACATGTCGAAACGAACCAGTTCAATGCCCAACGCCTTGGCCAATTGCCGCGCGGCCTCGGTTTTACCGACACCGGTCGGGCCGGCGAACAGGAACGAACCGACTGGCTTGTCAGGCGACTTGAGGCCGGCACGGGACAGTTTGATCGCAGTCGACAGCGAATCGATCGCCGCGTCCTGACCAAACACCGTCAGCTTCAGGTCACGCTCCAGGTTACGCAGCAGTTCCTTATCGGAGCTGGTGACATGCTTTGGCGGGATCCGCGCGATCTTCGCCACGATGTCTTCGACGTGCGGCACTTCGATGCGTTTGGCGCGCTTCTCGACCGGTTGCAGGCGCTGGTAGGCGCCCGCCTCGTCAATGACGTCAATGGCTTTGTCCGGCATGTGCCGATCATTGATATAGCGCGACGCCAGTTCAGCAGCGGCACGCAGCGCTTCGTCGCTGTATTCGATGTTGTGGTGCTGCTCGAAACGCCCTTTCAGGCCGCGCAGGATACCGATGGTGTCTTCCACCGACGGCTCGACGACATCAACCTTCTGGAAGCGACGCGCCAAGGCACGATCCTTCTCGAAGATGCCGCGGAATTCCTGGAACGTGGTCGAACCGATGCAGCGAATGTCGCCAGACGACAGCAGCGGCTTGAGCAGATTCGAAGCGTCCATAACCCCGCCCGACGCAGCGCCCGCACCAATAATGGTGTGGATCTCGTCGATAAACAGAATGGCTTGCGGACGTTTTTTCAGTTCATTGAGCAGCGCTTTGAAGCGCTTCTCGAAATCACCGCGATACTTGGTGCCCGCGAGCAGAGCACCAAGATCAAGCGAATAAACGACGCTACCCGCCAACAGATCCGGCACCTGGTTGTCGACAATACGCTTGGCCAGGCCTTCGGCAATCGCGGTTTTACCCACGCCTGCTTCGCCGACCAGCAGCGGATTGTTTTTGCGCCGACGCGCGAGAATCTGCGCGACACGCTCGACTTCCGACTCACGACCGACCAGTGGATCGATGCGACCCTGGCGCGCGAGTTCGTTGAGGTTGCTGGCATAAGCATCCAGAGGATTGCCTGAAGAAGAAGACTCACCGCCCTCGTCGTCCTGCATATCTTGTTCACCTTCAGAGTGATCGCCATGCCCCGGCACTTTGGAAATGCCATGGGCGATGTAGTTGACGACATCGATGCGCGCAACGCTCTGCTGTTTCAGCAGGAACACCGCCTGACTCTCTTGCTCACTGAAGATGGCAACCAGCACGTTAGCGCCAGTTACTTCGCGTTTGCCCGAGCTCTGTACGTGAAAAACAGCACGCTGCAGTACACGCTGGAAGCCCAGGGTTGGCTGGGTTTCGCGATCTTCGTCATGAACGGGGATCAATGGCGTGGTGGAGTCGATGAACTCCTGCAGGTCATGCTTGAGTTTGTCGAGGTTTGCGCCGCAGGCACGCAAAACGGTGGCGGCAGCCTCATTATCCAATAGGGCCAGCAGGAGATGTTCGACGGTCATGAATTCATGACGCTTCGAACGAGCCTCCTTGAAGGCTAAATTGAGGGTGACTTCGAGCTCGCGGTTTAACATAGCTTCACCTCATACCCAAGTGGTCGGCGATTAACCGTCCTTCTCGATTTCACAGAGTAGCGGATGCTGGCTTTCCCTGGCGTACTGGTTGACCTGCATGGCCTTTGTCTCGGCGATGTCGCGGGTAAACACTCCACATACTGCCCGTCCTTCTGTATGAACGGCCAGCATGACCTTGGTCGCCAGCTCGCGATTCAGGTTAAAAAACACCTCGAGCACTTCGACGACGAAATCCATCGGTGTGTAGTCATCGTTGAACAAAACCACCTTGTACATCGGCGGCGCCTGTAATGCAGGCTTTGCTTCCTGAACAGCAACGCCCGCCGAACCGTCGTCGTGTTCCTCCGGGTGATCCTTTTGGAAAGTCGGGCGATCCTGATTGAATGTTAGTCGAATCTGGCTGATTGCATGCATGGAAAGAAAGGTTCGTCAGTTGTGCAAATACAGTGGTGGGGGCGGTTGTACACGTTTTCAACTCCGACTGCCCGGTCACCTTGACTATCGGGAAAACGGTGTTACAACCAATAGAGCCCACAGTGGGTAAAAAAGATCCGCGGAGTCAATCCTTTTAACGGATTAGATTGCGGATGAATTGGATGATACTCCAGCGATGGAATCTGTTGCAGAGGGATTTGAGCATGGCAGTCGGCAAGGTGAAATGGTTCAACAATGCCAAGGGATTCGGTTTCATCAACACCGACACCCATGAGGGCCGCGATGAGGATGGCAAAGACATCGACTTCTTTGCCCATTATTCGGCCATTGAAATGGACGGGTACAAAACCCTTAAAGCAGGTCAAGCGGTGAGATTCGATATTGTGCAAGGCCCCAAAGGCCTGCATGCGGTGAAGATTACTTCGGCCGAAGTCTCGCCGGTGTCGAGCACGGTCGCCGCCGAAGAACAAACAGCGACCAGCTGACGCCGCAAACATTCAGCCATAAAAAAAACCGCCTGACTCAATTCATCGAGTCAGGCGGTTTTTGTGTACCTGCGTTTTACATGTGCGAGATCAGCGCATCACCGAAGCCCGAAGACGACACCAGTTTGGCCCCATCCATCAGACGTTCGAAGTCATAGGTCACGGTTTTGGCCGAGATAGCGCCATTGGTGCCTTTGATGATCAGATCCGCCGCTTCCGTCCAGCCCATGTGGCGCAGCATCATTTCTGCCGAAAGAATCAACGAACCCGGGTTGACCTGATCCTTGCCGGCGTACTTCGGCGCGGTACCGTGGGTGGCTTCGAACATCGCCACGGTGTCGGACAGGTTGGCGCCCGGCGCGATGCCGATACCGCCCACTTCTGCCGCCAGGGCATCGGAGAGGTAGTCACCGTTGAGGTTGAGGGTCGCGATCACATCGTATTCGGCCGGGCGCAGCAGGATCTGCTGGAGCATGGCGTCGGCGATGGCGTCTTTGACCACAACGTTCTTGCCGGTTTTCGGGTTTTTGAATTGCATCCACGGGCCGCCGTCGAGCAGGGTCGCGCCGAATTCTTCAGCGGCCACTTCGTAGGCCCACTCTTTGAAGGCACCTTCGGTGAACTTCATGATGTTGCCTTTGTGCACGATGGTCAGCGAATCGCGGTCGTTATCGACCACATATTGCAGAGCCTTGCGTGCCAGACGCTTGGTGCCTTCCAGCGAAACCGGCTTGACGCCGATGCCGCAGTTTTCGTCGAAACGGATCTTGGTGACGCCCATTTCTTCTTTAAGGAATTTGATGACCTTGGTGGCTTCCGGCGAACCGGCCTTCCACTCAATGCCGGCATAGATGTCTTCGGAGTTCTCGCGGAAGATCGTCATGTCGACGTCGCCAGGCTTTTTCACCGGGCTTGGCACGCCTTCAAACCAGCGCACCGGGCGCAGGCAGACGTACAGGTCGAGCTGCTGACGCAGGGCCACGTTCAGCGAACGGATGCCGCCACCGACCGGCGTGGTCAGCGGGCCTTTGATGGAAACCACGTAATCCTTGACCGCATCGAGAGTTTCCTGAGGCAGCCAGGTGTCCTGATCGTAAACCTGAGTGGCTTTTTCCCCGGCGAAGACTTCCATCCAGGAAATCTTGCGTTTACCGCCGTATGCCTTTTGAACTGCAGCATCGACAACCTTGATCATCACCGGGCTGATGTCGACACCAATGCCGTCACCTTCGATGAAGGGGATGATCGGGTTATCAGGAACATTGAGAGAATGGTCTGCATTGACGGTGATTTTGTCGCCGACGGCTGGAACCTGAATCTTCTTGTAACCCATGCTGAACTCCATTGTTTGGATTGAACATCTGGCTTGGTTCGAGCGTAACCCAGTTAAATCAACACGCAAACCCTCTGTTCCCGGCAATCGCACAACTCCTTTCGTACAACCCTGAAAGCAAAGGGAAAAGCGCCAAACTCAAGCATTCGCAGCGACTCTACGCGCCACCCTGCCCTGCGACCTTTAGACCAATGGACGAGATTGGTTGCATATGAACCATCGGCAGATTGCCAGCTACCTATGTATAATGCCCGCCGCTGACCACAGGGTCACGACGGCTGGCCTCTCTAGAACGAGACTTTCCGCCTGATTGGTCGGGTTGTTACCGCAGCCTGACTGCTTGACGCTCTACTGATGCACCCAACATCACCGCGAAGAATCTCGACATTCGGTTCATGGATGACTTTGAACGAACGCGCTTACCCGGCGCCCCTCGAGTTTCTGCGCACGCTTTAGCAAAGAAGAGAGAGTTAATCCGAATATGCCCACCCGCTCGAAGATCATCTATACCTTCACCGACGAAGCTCCAGCCCTCGCCACCTATTCCCTGCTGCCGATCATCGAGGCCTACACCGCTTCGGCCGATATCGCCGTGGAAACCCGCGATATCTCTCTTGCAGCACGTATTCTGGCCAGCTTCCCCGAGCAACTGGGTGACAAAGCCGTAGCCGACCACCTCGCCGAACTGGGCGACCTGGCCGTTACGCCTGAAGCCAACATCATCAAGCTGCCGAACATCAGCGCTTCGGTGCCTCAGCTGCAAGCCGCGATCAAAGAGCTGCAAGCCCAGGGTTACAACCTGCCGGACTACCCGGAAACCGTGACCAGCGACGCCGACAAAGAAGCCAAGGCGCGTTACGACAAGGTCAAGGGCAGCGCCGTGAACCCGGTTCTGCGTGAAGGCAACTCCGACCGTCGCGCTCCGCTGTCGGTGAAGAACTATGCGCGCAAGCACCCGCACAAAATGGGCGCCTGGGCCAAAGACTCAAAGTCCCACGTCGCTCACATGAGCACCGGCGATTTCTACGGCAGCGAAAAAGCTGCCCTGATCGACGCCGCTGACGCCGTGAAGATCGAGCTGATCGCCAAAGACGGCACCGCGACCGTTCTGAAAGAAAAAACCACCGTTCAGGCTGGCGAGATCCTCGACTGCGCCGTGATGAGCAAAAACGCCCTGCGCGCGTTCATCGCTGCTGAAATCGAAAGCGCCAAGGCCCAGGGTGTGCTGCTCTCGGTTCACCTGAAAGCGACCATGATGAAGGTCTCCGACCCGATCATGTTCGGCCAGATCGTTGCCGAGTTCTATAAAGACGCGCTGACCAAGCACGCTGCCGTGCTGGCCGAGATCGGCTTCAACCTGAACAACGGCATCGGCGATCTGTACGCTCGCATCAAAGCGCTGCCGGCTGAGCAGCAAGCGCAGATCGAAGCCGACATGGCAGCGGTCTACGCTGCTCGTCCGTCGCTGGCGATGGTCAACTCCGACAAAGGCATCACCAACCTGCACGTGCCGAGCGACGTTATCGTCGACGCCTCGATGCCAGCGATGATCCGTGACTCCGGCAAAATGTGGGGCACTGACGGTCAACTGCACGACACCAAGGCTGTGATTCCGGATCGTTGCTACGCGACCATCTACCAAGCCGTGATCGAAGATTGCAAAGCCAATGGCGCTTTCGACCCGACCACCATGGGCAGCGTGCCAAACGTGGGTCTGATGGCGAAGAAAGCCGAAGAGTACGGCTCGCACGACAAGACCTTCCAGATCAAAGCTGACGGCGTGGTTCGCGTGACCGACAGCAAAGGCACCCTGCTGATGGAACAGGCTGTTGAAGCCGGCGACATCTTCCGCATGTGCCAGACCAAAGACGCGCCGATCCAGGACTGGGTCAAACTGGCCGTCAACCGTGCTCGCGCCAGCAGCACGCCAGCGATTTTCTGGCTCGACCCAATGCGCGCTCACGACGGCGTAGTGATCGAGAAAGTTCAGGCTTACCTGAAGGATCACGACACGGCCGGTCTGGACATCCAGATCATGGCGCCGGTCGACGCGATGAAGTTCACCCTGCAGCGCACCCGCGAAGGCAAGGACACCATTTCGGTGACCGGCAACGTACTGCGCGACTACCTGACTGACCTGTTCCCGATCATGGAACTGGGCACCAGCGCCAAGATGCTGTCGATCGTGCCGCTGATGAACGGCGGTGGCCTGTTCGAAACCGGCGCTGGCGGTTCGGCGCCGAAGCACGTGCAGCAACTGGTTGAAGAGAACTTCCTGCGCTGGGATTCGCTGGGCGAGTTCCTCGCACTGGCAGCGTCCCTTGAGCATCTGGGCGTGAACTACAACAACCCGAAAGCGCTGGTGCTGTCGAAAACCCTGGATCAGGCCACTGGCCAATTCCTCGACAACAACAAGTCGCCATCGCGCAAAGTCGGCAACATCGACAACCGCGGCAGCCACTTCTACCTGGCGATGTACTGGGCTCAGGCCCTGGCCGCCCAGACTGAAGATGCGGCACTGCAAGCGCAGTTCGCGACTCTGGCCAAGACTCTGACCGAGAACGAAGCAACCATCGTTGCCGAACTCAACGCCGTTCAGGGCAAGCCAGTCGACATCGGCGGTTACTACCACGCCAATGCCGAGCTGATCAGCAAGGCCATGCGCCCAAGCGCAACCCTCAACGCGGCGATTGCTGCGCTGGTTTAAGGTTGTAAAGGGAACATCACAAACCCCGGCCTAGTGCCGGGGTTTGTGTTTCCGGGTTTTATGATCACCACAAACCCTGTGTGGGAGCGGGCTTGCTCGCGAATGCGGTTTATCATTCAACCTCTTCATTGACTGACCCACCGCTTTCGCGAGCAAGCCCGCTCCCACAGGGGATTGGGTTTCAATTCAATATTTGAGGAAGACTCATGGAATGGCTCCCCCACATCACCGTCGCCACCATCGTCGAGGACAACGGTCGCTTCCTGATGGTTGAAGAACACAAAGCCGGGCGCAATGTGCTCAACCAGCCCGCCGGTCATCTCGATCCGGACGAAACCCTGATCGACGCCGCCATCCGCGAAACCCTTGAAGAAACCGGCTGGGACGTCGAGCCCACAGGCGTCATCGGCATTTACCTCTACACCGCCCCGAGCAACGGCGTGACCTATCAGCGCGTGTGCTTCAGCGCCAAAGCGGTGAAACATCACCCGGATTACCAATTGGACGACGGCATCGTCGGCGCCAAGTGGCTGACCCGCGACGAATTAATGGCCCAGCGCGACAACTGGCGCAGTGAGCTGATCATCCGTTGCATCGACGATTATCTGGCCGGGCATCACTTCAGCCTCGAACTGATCCGCCCTTCTCTTTAGCCTTGAGGCCGCGAGCCTGCTAGAATCGCGTCCTTTTTCAAGACACTCATTGAATCCCTATGCGTGATCCAGCCCCTTCTGACACATCCAAGAAGCGCGTCATTGTCGGCATGTCCGGCGGCGTGGACTCTTCCGTTTCCGCTCTCCTGCTGATCGAGCAGGGCTATGAAGTGGAAGGCCTGTTCATGAAGAACTGGGAAGAAGACGACGGAACGGAATACTGCACCGCCATGGACGACCTGGCGGATGCCCAGGCTGTCTGCGACAAAATCGGTATCAAACTGCACACCGCCAACTTCGCCGCCGAATACTGGGACAATGTGTTCGAGCACTTCCTGGCCGAATACAAGGCCGGGCGTACGCCGAACCCGGACATCCTCTGCAACCGCGAGATCAAGTTCAAGGCGTTCCTCGACTACGCCATGATGCTCGGCGCCGACCTGATCGCCACCGGCCACTACGTGCGCCGCCGTGACATCGATGGCCGCACCGAACTGCTCAAAGGCCTCGATCCGAACAAGGATCAGAGCTACTTCCTGCACGCCGTTGGCGGCGAACAGATCGCCAAGACCCTGTTCCCGGTCGGCGAACTGGAAAAGCCGGAAGTCCGTGCAATTGCCGAGAAATATGAGCTGGCGACCGCCAAGAAGAAGGATTCCACCGGGATCTGCTTCATCGGCGAGCGTCGTTTCAGCGACTTCCTCAAGCAATACCTGCCAGCGCAGCCGGGCGAAATCAAAACCACCGAAGGCGAAGTCATCGGCCGTCACCACGGCTTGATGTACCACACCATCGGTCAGCGTCAGGGCCTCGGCATCGGCGGATTGAAAGACGCCGGCGACGAGCCGTGGTACGTGCTGCGCAAGGATCTCGACACCAACGAGCTGATCGTCGGCCAAGGCAACAACCATCCGTGGCTGTTCTCCGGCGCCCTGCTCGCTTCGGAAATCTATTGGGTCAACCCGATCGACCTGAGCCAGCCGCTGCGCCTGACCGCCAAGGTTCGCTATCGCCAGAGCGATCAGGCCTGCACCCTGGAAAAAACTGCCAATGGCTACCGCGCCGTGTTCGACGAGCCGCAACGCGCGGTGACGCCGGGCCAGTCCGTGGTGTTCTATGACGGTGAAATCTGTCTCGGCGGCGGCGTGATCGAAGTGGCCGAGCCGTGGAGCGGCCAGGCATGAGCCCGACTCAGGAGCAACTGACGGCGCTGGGCGGCGTGTTTCTCGCCGCCGTGCTGGTCGACCGGATCGCCAAAAGCGGCCAGACCAGCGAAGCCGGCCTGACGTGCATGCTCGGCAGCCTGCTGGTGCGCGACCCGAAAGACACGCTGGACGTGTACGGCGGCGATGACCTCAATCTGCGCGAAGGCTATCGGGCGTTGATCGGCGCCCTCGAACGCGACCCGAGCACTTTGCAGCGCGAGCCATTGCGTTATGCCCTGTCGATGCTCGGCCTGGAACGCCAACTGGCGAAACGTGGCGACATGCTCGATGTGATCGGCAAACGTCTGCCGCAGATTCAGTCGCAGGTCGAACATTTCGGCCCGGCCCATGAAAACGTGATTGCGGCGTGCGGTGCGCTGTATCAGGACACCCTGAGCACCCTGCGCCAACGGATTCAGGTACACGGCGACATGCGCAACCTGCAACAACCGAGCAACGCCTCGAAGATTCGCGCCCTGCTGCTCGCCGGCATCCGTTCGGCACGCCTGTGGCGACAGCTCGGCGGCCATCGCTGGCAGTTGGTGATCAGCCGGCGCAAGCTGCTCAAAGAGCTGTATCCGTTGATGCGCAGCGAGTAATTCGCCCTGCAATAAAAGCTTTGTAGTCTGTAACGCGTAATACGCCGGTCAGTTGGCAACGGACCGGCGGATTTTTTCATGTATGATACGCGCCCCATTTCGTTGCCCGACTGTCCGAGAACACCCCATGCAGCTTTCTTCGCTCACTGCGGTTTCCCCTGTTGACGGCCGCTACGCCGGCAAAACCCAGGCCCTGCGCCCGATTTTCAGCGAGTACGGTTTGATCCGTGCCCGTGTTCTGGTTGAAGTGCGCTGGCTCCAGCGCCTGGCCGCCCACGCTGGTATCCCAGAAGTGCCAGCCTTCTCCGCCGAGGCCAACGCCGTTCTCAATGAACTGGCTGAAAACTTCTCGCTGGAGCACGCCGAGCGCGTCAAAGAGATCGAGCGCACCACCAACCACGACGTCAAAGCGATCGAATACCTGCTCAAAGAGCAGGCGGCCAAGCTGCCGGAGCTGGCCAATGTCAGCGAGTTCATCCACTTTGCCTGCACCAGCGAAGACATCAATAACCTGTCCCACGCCTTGATGCTGCGTGAAGGCCGTGACGACGTGATGCTGCCGCTGATGCGCCAGACCGCCGAAGCCATCCGCGAACTGGCCATCCGTTTCGCTGACGTGCCGATGCTGTCGCGCACCCACGGTCAACCGGCCTCGCCGACTACTCTGGGTAAAGAGCTGGCGAACGTGGTTTACCGTCTCGAGCGTCAGATTGCTCAAGTCGCTGCCGTACCGCTGCTGGGCAAGATCAACGGCGCTGTCGGCAACTACAACGCGCACCTGTCGGCCTACCCGCAGATCGACTGGGAAGCCAATGCCCGCGCCTTCATCGAAGACGAGCTGGGTCTGGGTTTCAACCCGTACACCACGCAGATCGAACCGCACGACTACATCGCCGAGCTGTTCGACGCGATCGCGCGCTTCAACACCATCCTGATCGACTTCGACCGTGACATCTGGGGCTACATCTCCCTGGGTTATTTCAAGCAGCGCACCATCGCTGGCGAAATCGGTTCGTCGACCATGCCGCACAAGGTCAACCCGATCGACTTCGAAAACTCCGAAGGCAACCTGGGTATCGCCAACGCACTGTTCCAGCACCTGGCGAGCAAACTGCCGATCTCCCGCTGGCAGCGCGACCTGACCGACTCCACCGTACTGCGTAACCTCGGTGTCGGCTTCGCCCACAGCGTGATCGCGTACGAAGCCAGCCTCAAAGGCATCAGCAAACTCGAGCTGAACGCTCAGAAGATTGCCGCTGACCTCGACGCTTGCTGGGAAGTGCTGGCTGAGCCGATCCAGACCGTGATGCGCCGCTACAACATCGAAAACCCGTACGAGAAGCTGAAAGAACTGACCCGCGGCAAGGGCATCAGCCCTGAAGCGCTGCAGACTTTCATCGATGGTCTGGACATGCCAGCGGAAGCGAAAGCCGAGCTCAAGCAACTGACCCCGGCCAACTACATCGGCAATGCTGTAGCGCAAGCCAAACGCATCTGATCGACCGTTTGCCCCGTTTGAGACGCCCGGCCGCGCCGGGCGTTTTTATTCCCGTCTGAAAAGTGCTTTTTTTCAATAGGTTACACATGAATCCTGATATTCCTCTGCAACTTCTGGGTGGCATCACCGCACGCGAATTCCTGCGCGACTACTGGCAGAAAAAACCGCTGCTGATCCGCCAGGCAATCCCTGACTTCGAAAGCCCGATCGACGCCGACGAGCTGGCGGGTCTGGCCCTGGAAGAAGAAGTCGAATCGCGTCTGGTGATCGAGCACGGCGAGCGCCCATGGGAATTGCGTCGCGGCCCGTTCGCTGAAGACGAATTCAGCAAATTGCCGGAAAAAGAGTGGACGTTGCTGGTTCAGGCCGTCGATCAGTTCGTGCCGGAAGTCAGCGAGCTGCTGGAAAACTTCCGCTTCCTGCCGAGCTGGCGCGTCGACGACGTGATGATCAGCTTCGCCGCCCCGGGTGGCAGCGTCGGCCCGCACTTCGACAACTACGACGTGTTCCTGCTGCAAGGTCACGGCAAGCGCAACTGGAAAATTGGCCAGATGTGCGACTCCGAGAGCCCGCTGCTGCAACACGCGGATCTGCGCATCCTCGCTGAATTCCACGAGACCGAAGAGTGGACGCTGGAACCGGGCGACATGCTCTACCTGCCGCCACGTCTGGCTCACTGTGGTGTCGCGGTCGACAACTGCATGACCTACTCGGTCGGTTTCCGCGCGCCGAGCGCCTCTGAGGTGCTGACCCACTTCACCGACTTCCTCAGCCAGTTCCTGACTGACGAAGAGCGCTACACCGACGCCGACGCGCAGCCAGCCGCTGACCCGCATCAGATTCAACACGATGCGCTGGATCGCCTCAAAGCCCTGCTCGCCGAGCACATGAGCGACGAGCGTCTGCTGCTGACCTGGTTCGGCCAGTACATGACCGAGCCGCGCTACCCGGAACTGGTCAGCGGCCCTGACGACGTCGAGGAAGAAGAATTCCTCAACGCCCTGCAAGACGGCGCCGTGCTGATCCGTAATCCGAGCGCGCGTCTGGCGTGGTCGGAAGTCGATGACGACCTGCTGCTGTTCGCCAGCGGCCAGAGCCGCTACCTGCCGGGCAAACTGCGCGAGCTGCTGAAACTGATCTGCGCCGCCGACGCCCTGCACGCCGACAACCTCGGCGAGTGGCTGAACGACGAAGACGGTGCCGGCCTGCTCTGCGAACTGGTCAAGCAAGGCAGCTTGGGGTTCGCTGATGAATAAGATTCGCGTTCGTGTCGCAGACTGGCAGAAGGACATCGCCGAGATCCGGCGCATTCGTGAAACGGTGTTCATTGCCGAGCAATCGGTGCCACCTGAGTTGGAATGGGACGCGGACGACGCCAGCGCCGTGCATTTCCTGGCGTTTGAAGGCGACTTCCCGATCGGCACTGCGCGCCTGTTGCCTGACGGCCACATCGGCCGCGTGTCGGTGCTGAAAGACTGGCGCGGGATGAAGGTCGGTGATGCGCTGATGCAAGCGGTCATCGCCGAAGCGGAAGCACGCGGCTTGAAAGAGCAGATGCTCAGCGCGCAAGTGCAAGCCACGGCGTTCTATGAGCGCCTGGGCTTCAGCCTGGTCAGCGAGGAATTCCTCGAAGCCGGGATTCCGCACGTCGACATGGTTCGCCATTCGGCCTGAACCCCGCCCTGATCGTTCCCACGCAGAGCGTGGGAACGATCATGCAAACCCTGTGGCGAGGGGATTTATCCCCGTTCGGCTGCGCAGCAGTCGCCAACCCGACAAACTCGGTCTACTTGATGCACCGCGCTCTCAGGATTTGGGGCTGCTTCGCAGCCCATCGGGGATAAATCCCCTCGCCACAAAAGCAGTTCTCGAAACGCCTCGGCATCCAACGATGCCGGGGCGTTTTGCTGTCCAGGATTCAACTTGCCCCACCCGAGGCCGACAAACTGGCAATATCAAGCCTTTCGAACGCGGAGATAACGGACATGTCCCTACTCACCCTGCTCACCACCCTGCTGCTCGGTTGCAGTTTTTCGGTGATGGCAGCCACAGAAATCGTCCCCCTCAAGTACCACACCAGCGCCGATATGTTGCCGGTGGCGCAGGACTTCATCGGTCAGGATGGCCAGGTCAGCGCCTACGGCAACCAGCTCATCGTCAAAGCCGAGCCGGGCAAGATTCAGGAACTCAAGGATCTGCTGTCACAACTCGACACCGCGCCCAAACGCCTGCTGATCACCGTCGACACCAACGAAAACAATGGTCGCGGCGATGAAGGCTACTCCGTCAACGGCGCCCCGCCGAACCAGACCCGCATCATCAGCCGCAGCACCACCAGCCGTAACGGTGGCATTCAGCAAGTGCAGGCCAGTGAAGGCGCACCTGCGCTGATTCAAGTAGGCCAAAGCGTGCCGATCACCAGCAGCCAGAGTAATTCCTACGGCGATTACAGCAGCCAGACCCAGTATCGCAACGTCACTCAAGGGTTCTACGTGACCGCCAGCGTCACCGGCGACACCGTTCACCTGGCGATCAGTACCAACCGTGACCGCATGAGCCAGGAACGTCCCGATGTAGTGAACGTGCAAAGCACTGACACAACCGTCACCGGCCGCCTCGGTGAGTGGATCACCCTCGCCGGCGTCAACAGCCAGACTCAGGCCGACAAACAGGGCCTGACCCGCAGCTACTCTACTCAAGGCCGGGATGACATGACCTTGCGGGTGAAAGTCGACACCTTGGACTAACTCACCGAAAACTGACTGATTAGTCGTATTAGACGAAAGATGTAGTGCTTGAAAAAAAGCACTACAAAACGTTTGACGAGGCAAAAAAGCAAAGGCATGATGGCCTCGCTCCCGCTAATCAGAGGCCCTGGCAAGGGCCTTCGAAGCGATGTTCGCACCTACCCCGCGAACCGCTTCGTGTCTGTACCGCCCACAAGGTGTGTTTGACGAGGTTGCCGACTGGAACGAAGTTGTCCCGAGGGACGGAAGCGTAATTAGGTAACCCGGCTCCACGCTGTAGACCGTATAGAGGCCCACGACGCCCGAATGCGCCCGCAGTCCGCCACTACCTGCTCACTTCCCCTCGAGCCCATCGTTCATCCCGTCGCCTACCCCGCCGAATCCGACTTGACCCTCTAAGCTTCTGGTCAGCGAGCGCAGGAATTTTCCACCGCAGAACAACTTTTCATAAAAGACGCGACGAGGTTTATCTCCATGGCACTGACACGCGAACAGCAAATTGCAGCCCTCGAAAAAGACTGGGCTGAAAACCCGCGCTGGAAAGGCGTGACACGCGCTTACTCCGCTGCTGACGTCGTCCGCCTGCGTGGCTCGGTTCAACCTGAGCACACTTTTGCAAAACTGGGCGCCGAGAAGCTGTGGAACCTGGTGACCCAGGGCGCCAAGCCGTCCTTCCGTCCCGAGAAAGATTTCGTCAACTGCATGGGCGCCCTGACCGGCGGCCAGGCTGTGCAACAAGTCAAAGCCGGTATCCAGGCGATTTACCTGTCGGGCTGGCAGGTTGCTGCGGACAACAACTCCGCCGAATCGATGTACCCGGATCAGTCGCTGTACCCGGTGGATTCGGTTCCAACCGTGGTCAAGCGCATCAACAACTCGTTCCGTCGTGCTGACCAGATCCAGTGGAAAGCCGGCAAAGGCCCGGGCGACGAAGGCTACATCGACTACTTCGCACCGATCGTGGCTGACGCTGAAGCCGGTTTCGGTGGCGTGCTGAACGCTTACGAGCTGATGAAAAGCATGATCGAAGCAGGCGCCGCCGGCGTTCACTTCGAAGACCAACTGGCTTCCGTGAAAAAATGCGGTCACATGGGCGGTAAAGTACTGGTTCCAACTCAGGAAGCCGTACAGAAGCTGACCGCTGCACGTCTGGCTGCTGACGTTGCCGGTACCCCGACCATCATTCTGGCACGTACCGACGCGAACGCCGCTGACCTGCTGACCTCCGATTGCGACCCGTACGACCAGCCGTTCGTGACTGGCGAGCGCACTCAGGAAGGTTTCTACAAGGTTCGTGCTGGCCTGGATCAAGCCATCGCTCGTGGTCTGGCTTACGCGCCATACGCCGACCTGATCTGGTGCGAAACTGCCAAACCGGATCTGGACGAGGCTCGTCGCTTCGCCGAAGCGATCAAAAAGGAATACCCGGACCAACTGCTGTCGTACAACTGCTCGCCTTCCTTCAACTGGAAGAAAAACCTGGACGACGCGACCATCGCCAAGTTCCAGCGCGAACTGTCCGCCATGGGTTACAAGCACCAGTTCATCACCCTGGCCGGCATTCACAACATGTGGCACAGCATGTTCAACCTGGCGCACGACTACGCCCGCAACGACATGACTGCTTACGTGAAACTGCAAGAGCAGGAATTCGCTGACGCCGCCAAGGGTTACACCTTCGTGGCTCACCAGCAGGAAGTGGGCACCGGCTACTTCGACGACATGACCACCGTGATTCAAGGTGGCTCGTCTTCGGTAACCGCACTGACCGGTTCGACTGAAGAAGAACAGTTCCACTGATTCTGCTTCGCCTGAGCAAACGGCCTCTGCGGATCGGATAGAAAGCTAACCGCAGAGCCGCAAAACTGACGCCCCGACTGGTTCGGGGCGTTTTTTTGTCTGGGATTTGGCGATCTGTTCAGGTGTTTAAACGCAAATCCGCATGCGCGTTTAAATTACACAAACCGTTACGCCATAAAGGCTACAACGCCTTGCGCCGTTACCTACGCCCACCTCAGAATCCGCCGGCATACGCTGCTATGGGTCGGGTTATATCGTTGCTCTGTCACTGAAAAACAGTGATCGGGTTTGGTAGCCCGTCTGTAATAGATGTATGGCGACACCTTATGCAGCCTCATTTGCGGCTCTGCTATATATGGTGGTCATGCGGGGGGCTCTTTCGGGAGCGCCGGGTTCCTATTGCAGCCGGTCTACCAACCCGCGTATGGCCGCCACCCTCGTTTGGTAGCGAGAAGTGATGGCTCCTGAAACTGCGATAGGAGCTTCATTCATGTTCAAAGCCACACCGAATCCGCCGGAAACCAATGCAATCCCGTTTGACCCGTCGCTCGAACCTCAAAAGATAAAAGAGGCGACAGACCGGGCCATCAATTTCTACCTCAACCCCGATTCACTGAAACTCTCAATCCCCTCGCGCAAAACCAGCAAGATCTTCCTGATCGACCCCGCCGTGGACGAAGAAACATTACTCGTCGAAGCCTGTGAATCGTTGGCCGCCGCCAACGACATGGCGCGTGAAATTGGCGATGTCGTCGACAACACACAACGCCGATCCCTGTTGATGCTGCATCAGGTAATCATGCTGAGTGAACTCATGGTCAATCGAGTCCTGGACGGCCGACGCCTGCCGCACTAACAAACTCCCCACAATCCCCCTGTAGGAGCTGCCGAAGGCTGCGATCTTTTGATCTTGGTTTTACAAAAACAGATCAAAAGCTCGCAGCCTTTGGCAGCTCCTACAGGGTGTCATTTATCCATCGGAGTTCCAGTTGATGTCCGAAACCACAAGCAATCCACCGGTCACAGACCCGGCGTCACCCTATGAATCACTCAATTCGAAAAAGCTTCATGCGGCGGCTGAGCGCGCGCTCGATCATTATCTTGCGCCTGAGAAAATCATGGCCACGCCGTACAGCCCCAGCACGCTGTTTATGGTTAATCCGCAATCTGATACCGAAACTTTGCTGGCCAATGCTTGCGAATCGCTGGCCTCGGCCACGGTGATGCTGGGTGATTTTGCCGGGATGCTGGAAGGGCCGAATCGCAATACGTTGCTGGGGATTGCGCAGGTGGTGATGTTGGGGGAATTGGCGGTGAACAAGGCGCTGGATAATGTTGTGCCGAGTGCGTGAACCGCGCCCCTCACCCCAACCTCTCCCAGAGTTATTGGGGACTGACCGAGTTGTCTGGGCGTTATACATCGACCTGAAAAATCCAGTCGATTATGGATTCAAAGCGGCACGTTCAAGTCGGCGTATCCCTCCAGCATCCCCCATTCAGTCCCCTCTCCCTCTGGGAGAGGGCTAGGGTGAGGGGCTTTTCAAGCTGACCGCTGATCGCTGATCGCGCAGGCAGAGCTGCTCAACAGCATCCGCGCAATCTTCAGTAAACGTCTGTAATGGATCAACGTCCTTTCCCCTCACCCCAGCCCTCTCCCGGAGGTAGAGGGAGCCGACCGAGGTGTCTGGCGTTATACATCGACATGAAAAATCCAGTCGATTATGGATTCAAAGCAGCACGTTCAAGTCGGCGTATCTCGTGAGCATCCCCCACTCAGTCCCCTCTCCCTCCGGGAGAGGGAGCCGACCGAGGTGTCTGGCGTTATACATCGACATGAAAAATCCAGTTGATTCTGGATTCGGCAAAGCATCCGCCCGCCATCCCCCGTCCTTGACACTCCCCCACCAAACACCCGCCACCTGTGACGACAATTCACACCCTCTTTGAACCATTTAGGGCTAATGCCCTCCCCTTTAAGCGCTTAGGGTACGGCCCATCGCCGTGTCGTTGCGGCGTTACAGACAATAATAAAGACGTTCATTCGAGGTACGAGCCGATGCGTGATGACAAAGACAAGGCTAACAACGAGCTAGGGAATGGCTTGAAAGGACGGCAGGTCACGATGATTTCGATCGGCGGCGTGATTGGCGCCGGTCTGTTTGTGGGTTCGAGTAATGCCATTGCCACCGCTGGCCCTGCGGTGTTGGTGTCGTATGTCTGCGCCGCGATCATTGTGGTGCTGGTCATGCAGATGCTCGGCGAGATGGCGACTGCGCGGCCGGACACCGGGTCGTTTTCTTCCTATGCCGATCAGGCGATTGGTCGCTGGGCCGGGTTTTCCATCGGTTGGTTGTACTGGTGGTTTTACGTGTTGGTGATTGCCATTGAAGCGATTGTTGCTGGCAATATTCTGGGCGACTGGCTGGGGATTTCGCATTGGGTGGCGGCGTTCGGCGTCACGTTCGCATTGATCCTGTGCAACAGCCTCAGCGTCGGTTCGTTCGGTACGCTGGAATATTGGTTGTCGCTGTTCAAAGTCGTGTCGATCGTCGGCTTCATCATCCTCGGCGTGCTGGCGATTTTCGGGATTTTGCCGGGCTCCTCGACCAGCGGGATTTCCAATCTGTACGCCAATGGCGGTTTCGCTCCCAACGGTAATGTGGCGATTGTCGCCGGGCTGCTGACAGCGATGTTCAGTTTCCAGGGCAGCGAAGTGGTGACCATTGCCGCCGCTGAATCCAAGGATCCGAAAGCCAACATCAAAAAAGCCATTCGTGCCGTGGTCTGGCGTCTGGGCTTGTTCTACCTCGGTTCGATGTTTGTGGTGGTGTGCCTGATTCCGTGGAACGCGCCGGATCTGGCGCAGGGTTCTTACCAGGCTGTGCTGAGCGCGATGAACATTCCGTGGGCGCCGCAGATCATGGGCATTGTTGTGCTGGTGGCGGTCACCAGTTGCCTCAATTCGGCGATCTACACCGCTTCGCGCATGGCCTACTCGCTGGCACGTCGCGGTGATGCGCCGAACGCGGTGTCGCACACCACCCGTCACGGCGTGCCGCTGCTGGCCGTCGCGCTGACTTCGGTCGCGGCGCTGACGGCGCTGACCGCCAACTATCTGCTGCCCAAGCAAGTGTTCCAGTTTCTGCTGGCCACCAGCGGCGCATTGGCCTTGCTGATGTACCTGGTGATCGCCGTCACGCAACTGTGCATGCGCCGCAAACTGGTCGCGCAGGGTAAAAAACTCGAAGTGCGCATGTGGATGTTTCCGTATCTGACGATCCTCACGATCGTGTTCATCCTCGGCGTGTTCGCGATCATGGCGGCCTTCCCCGGTCAGCGTGCGGAATTGCTTTCGACCCTCGGCCTGACTGCGGTGCTGGTGATCATCGGCGCGTATTTGCAGAAGTCGCAGCCCGAGCTGTCGGCACGACGCAGCGCCATGGCGCCAGTTGAACCCGCCACCCCGCAAGTATTGGCCTGAAAACCGCCCGCCGCTGTGACTGAGCGTCACAGCGAGTGTGCCGGCGACCTGCTTTTTCACGACTGATCTCCACCCTACTCTGCTTGAAACCCCGGCCAACAACCGGCCGGGGGTTATCAAAACTTACAAGGAACGCCTCATGAGTATTGCGCCTAAACCTGATGAACTGGCCATCCCCTATCAACTGCCGCAAGTGCCGTACATGGCGCCCGACATGGTGCACCCCGGCGTCCTCGGCCAATGGCTGGAAGACGATCAACTGTGGGTGCCGGTGACCGATTCGGTGTCGTTCAAACCGGTGTTGCTCAGCGTGTCCGGTGGCTACTACATCAACCTGCTGCGCGTGCGCAAAAGCGGCGTGCTCTCGCGTCATCGTCATACCGGCGGCGTGCACGCGATGGTGCTTAAAGGTCGCTGGTACTATCTGGAGCATGACTGGGTCGCCGAGGAAGGTTCGTTCGCGTTCGAGCCACCGGGCGAGACGCACACCCTGTTCGTGCCGGAAGATGTCGAAGAGATGATCACCTGGTTTCACGTGCAGGGCGGTTACACCTACGTTGATCCGCAGGGTGTAGCGGTCGGTTACGAAGACGTTTTCACCAAACTGGAAACCGCCCGCGCGCATTACAAAACGCTCGGGCTGCCAGACGATTACATCGAACAGTTCATTCGCTGATCGACGCCGTGGCAGGCGTCGGATCGACACGGGAGGCAAGTCTTGGATAACTACTCGCAGCTGCTGGCGTTTCTTTGGGCCACGGAGCACGGTAACTTTTCAGCGGCCTCTCGCGCCCACGGTCTGACGCCGTCGGCCATCAGCAAGCTGATTTCGCGTCTGGAAGATCGCTTGCAGGTGCGCCTGTTTCAACGCGGTACGCGCAGTTTGTCGCTGACCGAAGAAGGCGCGGCCTATCTGGTCAGCGCCCGCGCGGTGATCAACGCGATGGCCGAAGCCGACTCACTGGCCGAAGCGTTTCCGACGCGGGTCAGCGGCATGCTGCGGATTCACACGATGTCGACGTTTGCCAAACACCAGATCATTCCGTGGCTGCCGGAGTTTTTGGCGGCCTACCCCGGGTTGACGATTGATATCCAGATCGGCGCGCAATTTTCCGATCAGTTCGATCAAGGGCTGGATCTGGCGATTCACAGCGGCGTGTTGCCGGACTCCACGCGCATCGCCCGCAAGATTGGCCAGAGTCGCTGGATCATCTGCGCCTCCCCGGACTACCTCGCCCGCCAAGGAACGCCCGAGCACCCGCAGCAATTGCTCGATCACACCTGTTTCAGTTTTGGCTTCAACAGCGTGTGGAACGACTGGGATTTCCTCATCGATGGCAACCCGACCAGCATCCCGGTGATTCCCAAAGCGACTTTCGCTCAGGGTGATCTGCTGCGCGATCTGGCACTCAGCGGCGCGGGCATTGTGCGCTTGGCCGAGTTTCATATCGGCCACGACATCCGCGAAGGTCGCTTGATCCCGTTGCTGCAGAGCTACAGCCCGGACAGCTTCGAACCGATTTACATGATCTACACCAATCGCAAGCACCTCAGCCCCAGGATCCGCGTGTTCCGCGACTTTCTTGAACAGAAACTCGCGCAGAGTCCGTGGAACACCGAGCGCGGCTGAACGCTCACCTATTAATAAGCACAGAGGCTTCTATGCGTAACCTGATTGGCGATGTTTCCAGCGCCGCGCGCATCCTTCCGGAACTCAATGGCGAAACCCTGTTTATCCGCAACGGCAAGGATGCCTATGTGTATGACGATCAAGGTCGTCGCTACATCGACACCGCGCTTGGCTTTGGCGCGGTGCTGTTGGGGCATGCCAATAATCGTGTCAACGAACAGGTGGCGGCGGCGTTGGCCGATTCTGCCGCGCCGTCCTGGGCGCATGTTCGTGAACACGCGGCGGCTTCTGCGCTGGCGGCGCATACCGGCGCGCTGAGCAAAGTGATTTTCACCAACTCCGGCAGTGAAGCGGTGCACCTCGCCTGCCGCGCGGCTCGCGCTTATACCGGGCGCGGGCGTATCGCGAAAATGGCCGCGGGGTTCGATGGTTGGTTTGATGACGTCAGCTTTGGAAATGTGTCATCCAGTGAGGCGAATTTTGCTGACGGTCAGCGACCTTCTACGCCGCGCACCACGTTGCTGCGTTTCAATGATTTTGCTGATGTTGAGCGGTTGTTTGCTGAGGACTCGGACATTGCGGCGGTAATTCTTGAGCCGATGCTCGCCAATGCCGGCTGCATCATGCCGGCGGCGGGGTATTTGCTGCATGTGCAGGAAGTCGCGCATCGGCATGGCGCGCTGGTGATCTGCGATGAAGTGTTGATGGGGTTTCGTTTGTTCGCCGGGCTCGCGGGTTTGCAGGCAGGGCTGGATCCGGACATCGCCAGTGTTGGCAAGGCGATTGGTAATGGTGTGCCGGTGTCGGCGATTGTCGGTAAGCCGCATATTCTGGTGGGGTTTGAGGAAGGTCGGGTGCTGCGCGGCGGTACGTTCAGCGGCAACCCGATGGCCTGTGCGGCGGTGATCAGCACCTTGGCGCAACTGGATGATGCGGATTATCAGCGTTTGATTGCGCGGGGTGAGGCGCTGCGCGTTTCGGTGGAGGCCTCGTTCAAGGCGCACGGGATGACGGTGAGCACCAGCGGTTACGGCAATGTGTTCGGGATCTGGCCTTCGGCGCAGGCACCGACGAATTATGCCGAGGCGCTGGAATGTGGCGCTGCGGAGTTTAGTAAGGCGCTGCATTTGGCGTTGCGCGAGGCCGGGGTGTTGGTGATGCCTTCGCCTTATGGGCGGGTTTATTTGTCGTTTGCGCATGATGATGAGGTGGTTGAGGAAATGAAGGCTGCTTTTGAGGTCGCGGCTTCGACGCTAGCTGGGCGGTTTGGCTGAGAGGATTGGAGGAGACAGGCCTGGCGTGCAAGGCGTCGGGTCTGGGGGTGGTTGATTTACCGCTTTCGCGAGCAAGCCCGCTCCCACAGGGGTTCTCGGTAGTACACAAACCTCGGGCGCACCACAAATCATTGTAGGAGCTGAGCTTGCTCGCGAAGGCGGCGTGTCAGGCGATAAATGGGTCGGCTGATCTGGCGCTTTCGCGAGCAAGCTTTGCTCCTACGGGGTTCTCTGTCGTACAAAAAACTCGGCGACGCCACAAATCAGTGTGGGAGCGGGCTTGCTCGCGAAGGCGGTGTGTCAGGCAATAAATGTGTTGGCTGATCTACCGCTTTCGCGAGCAAGCCCGCTCCCACAGGGTTCTCGGTAGTACACAAAACCCCAGGCACACCACAAATTGATGTAGGAGTGAGCCTGCTCGCGATGGCTTAAAATCAGCCAACATCTTCGGTACATACACACCGCTATCGCGAGCAGGCTCACTCCTACAAGGTTCGTGTCCACGCCACAAATCAGTGTGGGAGCGGGCTTGATCGCGAAGGCGGTGTGTCAGGCAATAAATGTGTTGGCTGATCTACCGCTTTCGCGAGCAGGCTCGCTCCCACAGGGTTCTCGGTAGTACACAAAACCCCAGGCTCACTCCTACAAGGTTCGTGTCAACGCCACAAATCAGTGTGGGAGCGGGCTTGCTCGCGAAGGCGGTGTGTCAGGCAATAGATGTGTTGGCTGATCTGGCGCTTTCGCGAGCAGGCTCGCTCCCACAGGGATCTGCGGTGCTCGGACAAAACATTGATCCAGAGCGGTAGCGGTGTAGGAAAATTCGTGTAAAACGGGCGCCGTCGCTACTTGCAGTAACGTGCAAGTAAGACAACTTCCCAATACCTCATCCGTTAAACAGTTACAAAACCGCGCCAAACAATATTGATTATCATTTAGCAGCAACTATGTTCGTTACATTTCAAGCAAAACATATTTCCCGCAAAACCGGCTAATGCCCGCAACGCATGGGCTGGCGGGGCTTAGAGGTGCGCTATGTCCTTATTCCAATAAATAATTTCGCTATAGGAATTTTACTTGCCGGGTGTTTAGCCATAAAATCAGCGCGATTGATTGCTGCGACATATCGTCACTGCCTTATTTCTTTATCAAGCTCAGAGACCTTTGCTCTCTGTTAAGGATTACCAGCATGCCCGAAGCGACAGGACTCATGGCCCACAACTGGGGCTTTGCCATTTTCCTTCTGGGTGTCGTCGGCCTGTGTGCCTTCATGCTCGGTGTCTCCAGCCTCCTTGGGTCAAAAGCCTGGGGCCGCAGCAAAAACGAACCGTTCGAGTCGGGCATGCTACCTACCGGTGGCGCCCGCTTGCGGCTCTCAGCCAAATTCTATCTGGTCGCGATGCTCTTCGTGATCTTCGATATCGAAGCCCTCTTTCTCTTTGCATGGTCTGTGTCCGTCCGCGAAAGCGGCTGGACCGGATTCGTCGAAGCTCTCGTTTTCATAGCAATTCTGTTGGCAGGTCTTGTCTACCTGTTCCGAGTGGGCGCCCTTGACTGGGCTCCGGAAGCTCGTCGCAAGCGGCAGGCGAAGCTGAAACAATGAGGCTTTGGCAATGCAATACAATCTCACCAGGATCGACCCCGATGCTCCTAACGAGCAGTATCCGATTGGCGAACGGGAAACCGTTTCCGATCCGTTAGAAGATCAAGTTCACAAAAACATTTTCATGGGCAAGCTGGAAGACGTGCTGAGTGGCGCTGTCAACTGGGGACGTAAGAACTCCCTGTGGCCGTACAACTTCGGCTTGTCGTGCTGCTACGTGGAAATGACCACCGCCTTCACGGCGCCCCACGACATCGCGCGCTTTGGCGCCGAGGTTATCCGGGCATCGCCGCGTCAGGCCGACTTCATGGTTATCGCCGGTACCTGCTTCATCAAGATGGCGCCGATCATCCAGCGTCTCTACGAGCAAATGCTCGAGCCGAAGTGGGTGATTTCCATGGGTTCGTGCGCTAACTCCGGTGGCATGTACGACATCTACTCTGTGGTTCAAGGGGTGGACAAGTTCCTGCCCGTGGACGTCTACGTACCTGGCTGCCCTCCTCGTCCGGAAGCATTTCTGCAAGGCTTGATGCTGTTGCAGGAATCGATCGGCAAGGAGCGTCGTCCGCTTTCCTGGGTCGTTGGCGATCAAGGCGTTTATCGCGCCGACATGCCTTCGCAGAAGGAACAGCGCCGCGAACAGCGAATCGCAGTCACCAACCTGCGCAGCCCTGACGAAGTCTGATCCAGATCTGTTCTGACAAAGAAACGAGAAGCTGGCTTCATTCTTTACGTTGACCGAAAGCGAAAAAATAACCATGACTACAGGCAGCGCTCTGTACATCCCGCCTTATAAGGCAGACGACCAGGATGTGGTCGTTGAATTGAACAACCGTTTTGGCGCCGAAGCGTTCACCGCTCAGTCGACCCGCACCGGCATGCCGGTGCTGTGGGTGGCGCGCGCCAAACTCGTCGAAGTCCTGACCTTCCTGCGTAACATGCCCAAGCCGTACGTCATGCTCTATGACCTGCACGGCGTGGACGAGCGTCTGCGCACCAAGCGTCAAGGGCTGCCGAGCGACGCTGAGTTCACCGTGTTCTATCACCTCATGTCGCTGGAGCGTAACAGTGACGTGATGATCAAGGTCGCCTTGTCCGAAAGCGACCTCAGCTTGCCGACCGTTACCGGTATCTGGCCGAACGCCAACTGGTACGAGCGTGAAGTCTGGGACATGTTCGGCATCGACTTCAAAGGCCACCCGCACCTGTCGCGCATCATGATGCCGCCGACCTGGGAAGGTCACCCGCTGCGCAAGGACTTCCCGGCGCGTGCGACCGAATTCGATCCGTTCAGCCTCAACCTCGCCAAGCAACAGCTTGAGGAAGAAGCCGCGCGGTTCCGTCCTGAAGACTGGGGCATGAAGCGCTCCGGGACGAACGAGGACTACATGTTCCTCAACCTCGGCCCGAACCACCCTTCGGCGCACGGTGCGTTCCGCATCATTCTGCAACTGGACGGTGAAGAAATCGTCGACTGCGTACCGGATGTCGGTTACCACCACCGTGGTGCCGAGAAGATGGCCGAGCGTCAGTCGTGGCACAGTTTCATCCCGTACACCGACCGTATCGATTACCTCGGCGGCGTGATGAACAACCTGCCGTACGTGCTCTCGGTCGAGAAGCTGGCCGGCATCAAGGTGCCTGAGAAGGTTGACGTCATCCGCATCATGATGGCCGAGTTCTTCCGGATCACCAGCCACCTGCTGTTCCTCGGTACTTACATCCAGGACGTCGGCGCCATGACTCCGGTGTTCTTCACCTTCACCGACCGCCAGAAGGCGTACACGGTGATTGAAGCCATTACCGGTTTCCGTCTGCATCCGGCCTGGTACCGCATCGGTGGCGTTGCCCACGACCTGCCGCGCGGCTGGGAAAAACTGGTGAAAGACTTCGTTGAATGGCTGCCAAAACGCCTCGACGAGTACACCAAGGCTGCCCTGCAAAACAGCATCCTCAAGGGCCGTACCATCGGCGTCGCTGCCTACAACACCAAAGAAGCCCTGGAATGGGGCGTCACCGGTGCAGGCCTGCGTTCGACCGGTTGCGACTTCGACCTGCGTAAAGCGCGTCCATACTCCGGCTACGAGAACTTCGAGTTCGAAGTGCCGCTGGCTGCCAATGGCGATGCCTACGACCGCTGCATGGTGCGCGTTGAAGAGATGCGCCAGAGCATCAAGATCATCGACCAGTGCATGCGCAACATGCCGGAAGGCCCGTACAAGGCGGATCACCCGCTGACCACGCCGCCGCCGAAAGAGCGCACGCTGCAGCACATCGAAACCTTGATCACGCACTTCCTGCAAGTTTCGTGGGGCCCGGTGATGCCGGCCAACGAATCCTTCCAGATGATCGAAGCGACCAAGGGCATCAACAGTTATTACCTGACGAGCGACGGCGGCACCATGAGCTACCGTACCCGGATCCGCACTCCGAGCTTCCCGCATCTGCAACAGATCCCTTCGGTGATCAAAGGCAGCATGGTCGCGGACTTGATTGCGTACCTGGGTAGTATCGACTTCGTTATGGCCGACGTGGACCGCTAAGCATGAACAGCACGCTTATCCAGACAGACCGTTTCACCCTCAGTGAAACCGAGCGCTCGGCCATCGAGCACGAGCTGCATCACTACGAAGACCCGCGCGCGGCGTCGATCGAAGCCCTGAAGATCGTTCAGAAAGAACGCGGCTGGGTGCCGGATGGCGCCTTGTACGCGATCGGCGAGATCCTCGGCATCCCGGCCAGCGACGTTGAAGGTGTGGCTACTTTCTATAGCCAGATTTTCCGTCAGCCGGTTGGCCGTCACATCATTCGCGTCTGCGACAGCATGGTCTGCTACATCGGCGGCCACGAGTCGGTGGTCAGCGAAATCCAGAACAATCTGGGCATCGGCCTGGGTCAGACCACCACCGACGGTCGTTTCACCCTGCTGCCGGTCTGCTGCCTCGGCAACTGCGACAAGGCACCGGCGCTGATGATCGACGACGACACCTTTGGTGATGTGCAGCCTGCTGGCGTCGCCAAACTGCTCGAGGGCTACGTATGACCCTGACATCTTTCGGTCCTGCCAACCGCATTCAGCGTTCGGCCGAGACTCACCCGCTGACCTGGCGTCTGCGCGATGACGGCGAAGCCGTGTGGCTCGACGAATACCAGGCCAAGAACGGTTACGCCGCTGCGCGCAAAGCCTTCGCCGACATGGATCAGGACGCCATCGTCCAGACCGTGAAAGACGCAGGCTTGAAAGGTCGCGGCGGTGCAGGCTTCCCCACGGGCGTGAAGTGGGGCCTGATGCCTAAAGACGAATCCATCAACATCCGTTACCTGCTGTGCAACGCGGATGAAATGGAGCCGAACACCTGGAAAGACCGCATGCTGATGGAGCAACTGCCCCATCTGCTGATCGAAGGCATGCTGATCAGTGCTCGCGCGCTGAAAACCTACCGTGGCTACATCTTCCTGCGTGGCGAATACACCACCGCCGCCAAGCACCTGAATCGTGCTGTGGAAGAAGCCAAGGCTGCGGGCCTGCTGGGTAAAAACATTCTCGGCAGCGGCTTCGATTTCGAGCTGTTCGTCCACACCGGCGCCGGGCGTTACATCTGCGGTGAAGAAACCGCACTGATCAACTCCCTCGAAGGCCGTCGCGCCAACCCGCGCTCCAAGCCGCCCTTCCCTGCCGCCGTCGGCGTGTGGGGCAAGCCGACTTGCGTGAACAACGTCGAAACCCTGTGCAACGTGCCGGCGATCATTGCCGACGGCGTTGACTGGTACAAATCGTTGGCCCGCGAAGGCAGCGAAGACATGGGCACCAAGCTCATGGGCTTCTCCGGCAAAGTCAAAAACCCGGGCCTGTGGGAACTGCCATTCGGCGTCACCGGTCGCGAGTTGTTCGAAGACTACGCCGGCGGCATGCGCGACGGTTTCAAACTCAAGGCCTGGCAGCCAGGCGGCGCCGGTACCGGTTTCCTTCTGCCTGAGCACCTCGACGCACAAATGTACGCCGGCGGCATCGCCAAAGTGGGTACCCGTATGGGTACCGGCCTGGCCATGGCGGTGGATGACAGCGTCAACATGGTCTCCTTGCTGCGCAACATGGAGCAGTTCTTCGCTCGCGAGTCGTGCGGTTTCTGCACCCCGTGCCGTGATGGTTTGCCATGGAGCGTCAAGCTCTTGATGGCCATCGAAGAAGGCCGCGGTCAGCCAGGCGACATCGAGACCCTGCTGGGTCTGGTCAACTTCCTCGGCCCAGGCAAGACCTTCTGTGCTCACGCACCGGGTGCCGTGGAACCGTTGGGCAGTGCCATCAAATACTTCCGTCCAGAGTTCGAAGCCGGTATCGCGCCAGTCAGCGCCGCCGTCCCGCCTCTGGCAAGGCCGATCGTAATCGGCGCGTAAACGCTTAATAAGGTGAAGGGCCTGAGCCCTTCGCCTCCTGCGATGACGCCTTTCGAGGCTGGTTTGATTCGCACGGATAACAAGATTCCATTAGCCACGCCCGCTGACACCGGGCCAACGAAGACCTTTGAACCATGGCCACTATCCACGTAGACGGCAAAGCGCTCGAAGTCGACGGGGCAGACAACCTGTTACAGGCATGTCTGTCGCTGGGCCTCGACATTCCATATTTCTGCTGGCACCCCGCGCTTGGTAGCGTCGGGGCTTGCCGCCAGTGCGCGGTCAAGCAGTACACCGACGAGAACGACACCCGTGGTCGCATCGTCATGTCCTGCATGACCCCGGCCACCGACAACACCTGGATCTCCATCGAAGATGAAGAATCCAAGGCGTTCCGCGCCAGTGTTGTTGAATGGCTGATGACCAACCACCCGCACGACTGCCCTGTGTGCGAAGAAGGCGGTCATTGCCACTTGCAAGACATGACAGTGATGACCGGCCACAACGAGCGCCGTTATCGCTTCACCAAACGCACCCACCAGAACCAGCAACTGGGCCCGTTCATTTCCCACGAAATGAACCGCTGCATCGCTTGCTACCGCTGTGTGCGTTTCTATAAGGATTACGCTGGCGGCACCGACCTCGGTGTGTTCGGCGCCCACGACAACGTGTACTTCGGTCGCGTTGAAGACGGCACCCTCGAAAGCGAGTTCTCCGGCAACCTCACCGAGGTCTGCCCGACCGGTGTGTTCACCGACAAGACTCACTCCGAGCGCTACAACCGTAAGTGGGACATGCAGTTCTCGCCGAGCATCTGCCATGGCTGCTCGAGCGGTTGCAACATCTCCCCGGGCGAGCGTTACGGTGAACTGCGTCGCATCGAAAACCGTTTCAACGGTTCGGTGAACCAGTACTTCCTGTGCGACCGTGGCCGTTTCGGTTATGGCTACGTCAACCGCGCCGACCGTCCACGTCAGCCGCTGCTGGCCGACGGCACCAAGCTCAGCCTGGACGCCGCACTGGATAAAGCCGCTGACCTGCTGCGCGGTCGCAACATCGTCGGTATCGGTTCGCCGCGTGCCAGCCTCGAAAGCAACTACGCGTTGCGCGAACTGGTCGGCGCCGAGCACTTCTACTCGGGCATTGAAGCGTCCGAACTGGAGCGCATTCGCCTGGTCTTGCAGGTGCTGAACGACAGCCCGCTGCCTGTGCCGAACATGCGCGACATCGAAGACCACGATGCGATCTTCGTCCTCGGTGAAGACTTGACCCAGACCGCCGCCCGTGTGGCGCTGTCGCTGCGTCAGTCGGTCAAGGGCAAAGCTGAAGACATGGCCGAAGCCATGCGCGTTCAGCCTTGGCTCGACGCTGCGGTGAAGAACATCGGTCAGCACGCGCTGAACCCGCTGTTCATCGCCAGCCTGGCGGAAACCAAGCTCGACGACATCGCTGAAGAATGCGTACACGCTGCTCCGGACGACCTGGCGCGCATCGGTTTCGCCGTTGCTCACGCACTGGACGCCAGCGCCCCGGCCGTTGAAGGTCTGGACGCCGAAGCACTGGAACTGGCTCAGCGCATCGCCGACGCCCTGCTCGCTGCCAAACGTCCGCTGATCATCGCCGGTACTTCGCTGGGCTCCAAAGCCCTGATCGAAGCCGCCGCGAACATCGCCAAAGCACTGAAACTGCGCGAGAAGAACGGTTCGATCAGCCTGATCGTGCCGGAAGCCAACAGCCTCGGTCTGGCCATGCTCGGTGGCGAATCGGTCGACGCGGCACTGCAAGCCGTCATTGACGGCAAGGCTGACGCGATCGTCGTGCTGGAAAACGATCTGTTCACCCGCACCGCCAAAGACAAGGTCGATGCCGCACTGAACGCTGCGAAAGTGGTGATCGTTGCTGACCATCAGAAAACCGCGACCACCGACCGCGCGCACCTGGTTCTGCCGGCTGCAAGCTTCGCTGAAGGCGACGGTACGCTGGTCAGCCAGGAAGGTCGTGCTCAGCGCTTCTTCCAGGTTTTCGATCCGCAATACCTCGACGCGAGCATTCTGGTTCACGAAGGCTGGCGCTGGCTGCACGCCCTGCGCGCGACCCTGCTGAACCAGCCGATCGACTGGACGCAACTCGACCACGTCACCGCTGCCGTTGCTTCGAGCACCGCGCAACTGGCGCGTATCGTCGACGCAGCACCGTCGGCGGCGTTCCGTATCAAGGGTCTGAAACTGGCGCGTGAGCCGCTGCGTTACTCCGGTCGCACCGCGATGCGCGCCGACATCAGCGTTCATGAACCGCGCACCCCGCAAGACAAAGACACCGCGTTCGCCTTCTCCATGGAAGGTTACTCGGGTTCGGTTGAGCCGCGTCAGCAGGTTCCGTTTGCCTGGTCTCCGGGCTGGAACTCGCCACAAGCGTGGAACAAGTTCCAGGACGAAGTCGGCGGTCACATCCGTGCTGGCGACCCGGGCACCCGCCTGATCGAAAGCACTGGCGATTCGCTGAACTGGTTCGCTGCAGCACCGCGTGCGTTCAACCCGGCAGCGGGTACCTGGCAAGCCGTGCCGTTCTTCCACCTGTTCGGCAGCGAAGAAAACTCTTCGAAAGCCGCGCCGGTTCAAGAGCGCATTCCGGCTCCTTACGTGGCACTGGCGAAATCCGAAGCGGATCGTCTGGGCGTCAACGAAGGTGCATTGCTGAGCCTGAACGTGGCCGGTCAGACCCTGCGTCTGCCGCTGCGCATCAATGAAGAACTGGGCGCCGGTCTGGTGGCATTGCCTGCGGGCATCGCCGGCATTCCACCGGCATTCGCCGGCGTATCCGTCGACGGTCTGCAGGAGGCAGCGCAATGACCTGGTTCACCCCTGAAGTGATCGATGTGATCCTGACGGTCATCAAAGCCATCGTCATTCTGTTGGCCGTGGTGGTCGCCGGTGCGTTGCTCAGCTTTGTCGAACGTCGCCTGCTGGGCTGGTGGCAGGACCGTTACGGTCCGAACCGCGTTGGCCCGTTTGGCATGTTTCAGATCGCCGCCGACATGCTGAAGATGTTCTTCAAGGAAGACTGGACGCCGCCGTTTGCCGACAAAGTGATCTTCACTTTGGCGCCGGTGGTGGCCATGTCCGCCTTGCTGATCGCGTTTGCGATCATCCCGATCACCCCGACCTGGGGCGTCGCGGATCTGAACATCGGCTTGCTGTTCTTCTTCGCCATGGCCGGTCTGTCGGTCTACGCGGTGTTGTTCGCCGGCTGGTCGAGTAACAACAAGTTCGCCCTGCTCGGCGCCCTGCGTGCTTCGGCGCAGACCGTGTCCTACGAAGTGTTCATGGGCCTGGCCCTGATGGGCATCGTGGTGCAGGTCGGCTCGTTCAACATGCGCGACATCGTCGAATACCAGGCGCAGAACCTGTGGTTCATCATTCCGCAGTTCTTCGGCTTCTGTACTTTCTTCATCGCTGGCGTCGCCGTGACTCACCGTCACCCGTTCGACCAGCCGGAAGCGGAACAGGAACTGGCCGACGGTTACCACATTGAATACGCCGGTATGAAATGGGGCATGTTCTTCGTCGGTGAGTACATCGGCATCATCTTGATCTCGGCGCTGTTGGTCACCCTGTTCTTCGGTGGCTGGCACGGTCCGTTCGGCATCTTGCCGCAACTGTCCTTCCTCTGGTTCGCACTGAAGACCGCGTTCTTCATCATGCTGTTCATCCTGCTGCGCGCGTCTATCCCGCGTCCGCGTTATGACCAGGTGATGGATTTCAGCTGGAAATTCTGCTTGCCACTGACCCTGATCAATTTGCTGGTGACCGCTGCGGTCGTGTTGTGGAACACGCCTGCAGTCGCGGTTCAGTGAGGATTTGACCCATGTTCAAATATATTGGCGACATCGTTAAGGGTACTGGTACCCAGTTGCGCAGCCTGGTCATGGTCTTCGGCCATGGCTTTCGCAAGCGCGACACCCTGCAATACCCGGAAGAAGCGGTCTACCTGCCACCACGCTACCGTGGTCGTATCGTCCTGACCCGTGACCCCGATGGCGAAGAGCGTTGCGTTGCCTGCAACCTGTGCGCCGTGGCTTGCCCGGTGGGTTGCATCTCGCTGCAGAAAGCTGAAACCGAAGACGGTCGCTGGTACCCGGACTTCTTCCGTATCAACTTCTCGCGCTGCATTTTCTGCGGTCTCTGCGAGGAAGCCTGTCCGACCACCGCAATCCAGCTGACACCGGATTTCGAGATGGCCGAGTTCAAACGTCAGGACCTGGTGTACGAGAAAGAAGATCTTCTGATCTCCGGCCCCGGCAAAAACCCTGATTACAACTTCTATCGTGTTGCAGGTATGGCAATCGCTGGCAAGCCGAAAGGCTCCGCCCAGAACGAAGCCGAACCGATCAACGTGAAGAGCTTGCTGCCTTAAGGAAGAACGATGGAATTCGCTTTCTATTTCGCATCGGGTATCGCTGTTGTGGCCACGCTACGTGTGGTCACCAACACCAACCCTGTGCACGCCCTGCTCTACCTGATCATCTCGTTGATCGCTGTGGCCATGACCTTCTTCGCACTCGGCGCACCGTTCGCCGGCGTGCTGGAAGTGATCGCCTACGCCGGCGCCATCATGGTGCTGTTCGTGTTCGTGGTGATGATGCTCAACCTCGGCCCCGCCGCGGTTCAGCAAGAACGCGCCTGGCTCAAGCCCGGTATCTGGGCAGGGCCGGTGATTCTCGCCGGGCTGCTGCTGGCCGAACTGCTGTATGTGCTGTTCGCTCACCAGAGCGGTCAGGCCATCGGCCACACCACCGTAGACGCGAAAGCCGTGGGCATCAGCCTGTTCGGCCCGTACCTGCTGGTGGTCGAACTCGCCTCGATGCTGCTGCTCGCTGCAGCCGTCACGGCGTTCCATTTGGGCCGTAACGAGGCGAAGGAGTAAGTCATGCCTGCTATCCCTCTCGAGCATGGATTGGCCGTTGCCGGCATCCTGTTCTGCCTTGGTCTGGTCGGCCTGATGGTCCGCCGCAACATTTTGTTCGTGTTGATGAGTCTGGAAGTGATGATGAACGCCTCTGCACTGGCGTTCATTGTCGCGGGCGCCCGTTGGGGCCAGCCGGATGGACAGATCATGTTCATCCTGGTGATCAGCCTTGCAGCTGCCGAGGCCAGTATTGGTCTGGCGATTCTGCTGCAACTGTATCGCCGCTTCCATACGCTCGATATCGACGCTGCCAGTGAGATGCGCGGATGAACCTGATCTTTCTGACTTTCGTATTCCCTCTGATCGGTTTCCTGCTGCTGTCGTTCTCTCGTGGACGCTGGTCGGAAAACCTCTCGGCGCTGATCGGCGTGGGTTCCATTGGCTTGTCGGCGATTGTCGCCGCCTACGTCATCTGGCAATTCAACGTCGCGCCACCCGAAGGCGGTCACTACACCCTGGTGCTGTGGAAGTGGATGGCGGTCGAAGGCTTCAAGCCTGACTTCGCCCTCTACGTCGACGGCCTGTCGATCACCATGCTTGGCGTGGTGGTGGGCGTCGGTTTCCTGATCCACCTGTTCGCGTCCTGGTACATGCGCGGCGAAGCGGGTTACTCGCGCTTCTTCTCGTACACCAACCTGTTTATCGCCAGCATGCTGTTTCTGGTACTCGGCGATAACCTGTTGTTCCTGTACTTCGGCTGGGAAGGCGTGGGCCTGTGCTCGTACCTGTTGATCGGTTTCTATTACAGCAACCGCAACAACGGTAACGCCGCACTCAAAGCCTTCATCGTGACCCGGATCGGCGACGTGTTCATGGCCATCGGCCTGTTCATCCTGTTCCAGCAAGTGGGCACGCTGAACATCCAGGAACTGCTGGTGCTGGCACCGCAGAAATTCCAGGTCGGCGACTTCTGGATCACCTTGGCGACTCTGATGTTGCTGGGTGGCGCGGTCGGTAAATCGGCACAACTGCCGCTGCAAACCTGGCTCGCGGACGCGATGGCCGGCCCGACCCCGGTTTCGGCACTGATCCACGCCGCAACGATGGTGACTGCCGGTGTTTACCTGATCGCCCGTACCCACGGCCTGTTCACCCTGGCGCCGGAAATCCTCCATCTGGTGGGCATCGTTGGTGGTGTGACGCTGGTACTGGCCGGTTTCGCCGCGCTGGTACAAACCGACATCAAACGTATCCTCGCCTACTCGACCATGAGCCAGATCGGCTACATGTTCCTGGCGCTGGGCGTTGGTGCTTGGGATGGCGCGATTTTCCACCTGATGACCCACGCCTTCTTCAAGGCCCTGCTGTTCCTTGCTTCCGGTGCGGTGATCGTTGCCTGCCACCACGAGCAGAACATCTTCAAGATGGGCGGTCTGTGGAAAAAACTGCCACTGGCCTACGCCAGCTTCATCGTCGGCGGCGCGGCACTGGCTGCCTTGCCACTGGTCACCGCAGGCTTCTACTCCAAGGACGAAATCCTTTGGGAAGCGTTCGCCAGCGGCAACCACGGTCTGCTCTACGCAGGTCTGGTCGGCGCGTTCATGACATCGCTGTACACCTTCCGCCTGATCTTCATCACGTTCCACGGTGAAGCCAAGACTGAAGCCCACGCCGGTCACGGCATCGCTCACTGGCTGCCGCTGTCGGTGCTGATCGTATTGTCCACCGCCATTGGCGCGATGATCGTTCCGCCACTGCACGGCGTACTGCCAGAAAGCGTTGGCCATGCCGGTGGCGAAGCCAAGCACAGTCTGGAAATCGCTTCGGGCGCCATCGCCCTGGCCGGTATCCTGCTGGCAGCGCTGCTGTTCCTCGGCAAGCGTCGCTTCGTCACGGCGATCGCCAACAGCGGCATCGGCCGTTTCCTTTCGGCCTGGTGGTTCGCTGCCTGGGGCTTCGACTGGATCTACGACAAACTGTTCGTCAAGCCTTACCTGGCGATCAGCCACGTACTGCGCAAAGACCCGCTCGACCAGACCATCGGTCTGATCCCGCGTATGGCCAAGGGTGGTCACACTGCCCTGAGCCGCACCGAGACCGGTCAACTGCGTTGGTACGCTGCTTCGATGGCTGCTGGTGCCGTGCTGGTTATCGGCGCCATCGTGCTGGTAGCGGTCTGATATGAACCTTGCGAATTTGCGAAAGGAAACGAGCCCGTCATGATTCTGCCTTGGCTAATCCTGATCCCCTTCATCGGCGGCCTGCTGTGCTGGATGGGTGAGCGCTTCGGCGCTACCCTCCCGCGCTGGATTGCGCTGTTGACCATGACCCTGGAACTCGCCCTCGGCCTCTGGCTGTGGGCCCACGGTGACTATTCATTTGCCCCGGCGCCTGGCGCCGATCCGACCTGGGCGCTTGAGTTCAAGCACATCTGGATCGCGCGTTTCGGCATCAGCGTGCACCTGGCCCTCGACGGCCTGTCGCTGTTGATGATCCTGCTGACCGGTCTGCTGGGTATCCTCTCGGTACTCTGCTCGTGGAAAGAGATTCAACGTCACGTTGGCTTCTTCCACCTGAACCTGATGTGGATCCTGGGCGGCGTTGTCGGCGTGTTCCTCGCCCTCGACCTGTTCATGTTCTTCTTCTTCTGGGAAATGATGCTGGTGCCGATGTACTTCCTCATCGCGCTCTGGGGTCACAGTTCTTCGGACGGCAAGAAAACCCGGATCTACGCGGCGACCAAGTTCTTCATCTTCACTCAGGCGTCCGGCCTGATCATGCTGGTGGCGATCCTCGGTCTGGTGCTGGTCAACTTCAACAACACTGGCGTGATTACCTTCAACTACGCCGACCTGTTGAAAACCAAGATGTCGATGACCACCGAGTACATCCTGATGCTCGGCTTCTTCATCGCCTTCGCGGTCAAGCTGCCGGTTGTACCGTTCCACTCATGGTTGCCTGATGCTCACGCCCAGGCGCCGACTGCAGGTTCCGTCGACCTCGCCGGTATCTTGCTGAAAACCGCTGCTTACGGTCTGCTGCGTTTCGCCCTGCCGCTGTTCCCGAATGCTTCGGCCGAGTTTGCGCCGATCGCCATGACCCTCGGTCTGATCGGGATCTTCTACGGCGCGTTCCTCGCGTTCGCACAAACCGACATCAAGCGTCTGATCGCCTTCTCGTCCGTTTCCCACATGGGTTTCGTGTTGATCGGCATCTACTCCGGCAGCCAACTGGCCCTGCAAGGTGCAGTGATCCAGATGCTCGCGCACGGTGTGTCGGCGGCGGCACTGTTTATCCTCAGCGGTCAGTTGTACGAGCGTCTGCACACTCGTGACATGCGTGAGATGGGCGGTGTGTGGTCGCGTATCGCTTACCTGCCGGCAATCAGCCTGTTCTTTGCAGCCGCGTCCTTGGGTCTGCCGGGTACCGGTAACTTTGTCGGTGAGTTCCTGATCCTGATCGGCTCTTTCGCGAGCTGGCCGTGGATCACTGCGATTGCCACTTCCGGTCTGGTGTTCGGTTCGGTCTACTCGCTGATCATGATCCACCGTGCCTACTTCGGCCCGGCGAAATCGGATTCGATCCTGCACGGTATGGACGCTCGCGAACTGATCATGGTGCTAGGCCTTGCGGTGTTGCTGATCTACATCGGCGTCTACCCGCAACCGTTCCTCGACACTTCTGCCGCCACGATGCATGGCGTTCAGCAGTGGCTCGGCACCGCCTTCACTCAACTCGCTTCGGCCCGGTAAGAGCGCTATGGAATTCACGATTCAACACTTTATTGCGCTTGCGCCACTGTTGATCACCAGCCTCACCATTATCGTGGTGATGCTGGCAATCGCCTGGCGCCGCAACCACTCGCAGACCTTCCTGATCTCGGTCGCCGGTCTGAACCTGGCCCTGTTGTCGATCCTGCCAGCCCTGAAAGTCGCGCCTCTGGCCGTGACCCCATTGCTGCAGATCGACTCGTTTGCCTGCCTGTACATGGCGCTGATCCTGGTCGCCACCCTCGCCTGCGTCACCCTCGCCCACGCTTATCTGGGCGATGGCGGTTCGGGTTACCCGGGCAACCGTGAAGAACTGTACTTGCTGATCCTGATGGCCGCCGCCGGTGGTCTGGTTCTGGTCAGCGCGCAGCACCTGGCCGGTTTGTTCATCGGTCTGGAACTGCTCTCGGTACCGGTTTACGGTCTGGTGGCTTACGCCTTCTTCAACAAGCGTTCGCTGGAAGCCGGCATCAAATACATGGTGCTGTCGGCGGCCGGTTCCGCGTTCCTGTTGTTCGGTATGGCCCTGCTCTACGCTGACGCTGGTTCCCTGAGCTTCACCGGTATCGGCCAGGCACTGGCCGCGACAGGTCTGCCTAGCCCGCTGGCACAACTGGGCCTGGGCATGATGCTGATCGGTCTGGCGTTCAAGCTGTCGCTGGTGCCGTTCCACCTGTGGACGCCGGACGTCTACGAAGGTGCTCCGGCGCCGGTGGCCGCGTTCCTTGCGACTGCGTCGAAGGTTGCAGTGTTTGCGGTGATGGTGCGTCTGTTCCAGATCTCCCCTGCTGCCAGCAGTGGCGTACTGAGCGACGTGCTGACCGTGATCGCCATCGCCTCGATCCTGTTCGGTAACCTGCTGGCCCTGACCCAGAGCAACCTCAAGCGTCTGCTCGGTTACTCCTCCATCGCGCACTTCGGCTACCTGCTGATCGCACTGGTGGCGAGCAAGGGTCTGGCGGTGGAAGCCATTGGCGTGTACCTGGTCACCTACGTGATCACCAGCCTCGGCGCCTTCGGCGTGATCACCCTGATGTCCTCGCCGTACAACGGCCGTGACGCGGATGCCCTGTACGAATACCGCGGCCTGTTCTGGCGCCGTCCGTACCTGACCGCCGTGCTGACCGTGATGATGCTGTCGCTGGCCGGTATCCCGCTGACCGCTGGCTTCATCGGCAAGTTCTACATCATCGCCACCGGTGTTGAAGCCCACCAATGGTGGCTGGTCGGTTCGCTGGTTCTGGGCAGCGCCATCGGCGTCTTCTACTACCTGCGCGTGATGGTCACCCTGTACCTGATCGAACCAAACCTGCGTCGCCACGACGCCCAACTGCACTGGGAACAAAAGGCAGGCGGCGTGATGCTGCTGGCCATCGCCCTGGTCGCATTCTTCCTGGGTGTGTACCCGCAGCCATTGCTGACACTGGTTCAGCAGGCGGGGCTGGCGGGCTGATTGCTCCGTCGCTTTTAGCTACAAATAGAAACGGCACCTTCGGGTGCCGTTTTTGTTTTTGTGGGATTTAACGTCAAAAAGATCGCAGCCTTCGGCAGCTCCTACATTGGGATGGTATGTGGTCTGTAGGAGCTGCGGAAGGCTGCGATCTTTTGACTTACTACGCTCTCCCCTTTTTTAGGAATTTGCCTGCAAAGCGGTGAGCAATGGCTGACATTCTGCAGAAGGTAATTGCGGTTAAATTTGAGGATCACCTATCAAGTGGAGATCCACGAACCATGAAGCGGGATATTTTTTCAGAGTTGATGGATGGCATTGGTGCGATAGCCAGAGAACGCCAAGGCAAAATCACATTGAAGAAGACGCGTGTAAAACGGATCGGCGACACGAAGGGCAAACTCATACTTCCCGCCGAAACTGATGCCTCTCTATCACACGGTTTGCTGGATACCTTCGAACGATAAAAAGCCAAACCTGCTCTCATGTGATCGATCAGACCACTGTGGGAGCAAGCTCGCTCCCACAGGTTTGTGTGGCGTTCACTCAATCCAAATAACCACATGACGAAATTGTAATTCCCTCATCACCTTGGCGTTATCCGCAGCTTGCAACGATGTCACCCGGCGACCATGCCGGCGGGCCCTCGCCCGTCGAACAATAAAACTCACGCCGAAGCACGTTCCCGTTCTGCCGAACTCCAGGAGTGACTGATGCTTAACCCTACAAAAATATCGATGGCCGCTTTAACGGTGGCGATCAGCGCCGCACCGTCCATGGTAGTGGCGGAGGAAAAAGCCGAAGGCTTTATCGAAGGCAGCAGCCTCACCGCCCTCAACCGCAATTACTACTTCAATCGTGATCACCGCAACGGCCAGTCCAGCCCTACCGGCAATGGCTATTCCGAAGCCTGGGCGCACGCAGTAATCAGCAAGTTCGAATCCGGATTCACTCAAGGCACTGTCGGCTTCGGTGTTGATGCGTTTGCCATGATCGGCCTGAAACTCGACACCGGTGACGGCCGTAACGGCGCTCGTAGCTCCTTCGATGTGTTGCCGGTCAACAGCGATGGCCAGGCGCAGGACGAGTACACCAAATTCGGCGGCGCCGCCAAAGTGCGCGCGTTCGATACGATCGTACGGGTCGGCGATGTGTTCCCTGCCACCCCGGTGGTCGCCGCTGGTGACTCGCGATTGCTGCCCGAGAGCTTCAAAGGCGTGACAGCCATCAACACCAGTATCGAAGGCCTGTCGGTACAGGGCGGTCGACTGCATGCAATGAGCCAACCGACCTCCAGCGACCTCAACGATAACTTCGCCACCTTCTACGCCGGCCCGGTCAATTCCCCGTGGATCGCCTACGGCGGCGGCGATTACGCGTTGAACAAAAACCTCACGTTCAGCCTGTATTCCAGCCGTCTCAAGGACGCCTGGAATCAGTACTACGCCGGCACCGCATGGACGTATCCATTGGCAGATGACCTGTCATTGTTCGGCGACCTCAACTATTACAAGGCCGTCGACGAGGGCAAACAACTCCTCGGCAAATTCAACAACAACATCTGGAGCGGCCGCGTCGGCGTCAAACTCGGCGCCCACTCTGTCGCCCTCTCCCACCAGCGCAACAACGGCAACGATGACTTCGATTACCTGCGTCAGTCCGACTCGATCTTCCTCGACAACTCCATCCAGTACAGCGACTTCAACTCGCCCAAAGAACGTTCCTGGATGGTGCGCTATGACCTCGACATGACCCCGTACGGCGTGCCGGGTCTGTCGTTCATGACCCGTTATGGTCGCGGCACCGATGCTGATTATTCCAACGCCAACACTGTGTACATGCGCCGCGACGCGGAGGGTAATCCGCTTACCGATCAGAAGCGCTGGGAGCGCGATGTTGAAGTCAAATACGTGGTGCAAAGCGGCTCGATGAAAGACCTGTCACTGCGTTTGCGTCAGGCCACGACCCGCGCCACAGCGTTCGAGTCCGATCTGGAAGAAGTGCGGGTGATCGTCGAATACCCACTGGCGATTCTCTGAGTTTCATGAGCGATCAGATTCACCTTTAGAAGCTCCTTGCTCCTTTGGAAAGAGGTGAATTTTTTGGCGTCCTTCGGGGCGCCTTTTTTTATTCTGTGAAACACGAAAAACCTGTAGGAGCTGCCGAAGGCTGCGATCTTTTGATCTTGAAAGACACAACCAAAAGATCGCAGCCTGCGGCAGCTCCTACAAGTTTTGGCGATAGATCGGTTATCTGTTGAGCGAATTTGATCTAAGAAAACTGCACCACCCTGTCAGGTCTGACAGGTTACACCGCCAGTCTTTACCGCTAGCGTTAACCCGCCGGGCATCCTATCGATGCCACCCATCTGGCAGGGAGATTCACTGATATGGCCGTCGCCACCTCCATCATCGCTTACATACGTTTCACGGCCAGACGCAACGGCGGTTCGCTATGAGTGAGCAACCGCAGCAACAGTCAACGATGCAGATCAACACTCCCTCCCTGCCCAAAATGGGCGGAGCCATTCAAAGCATCGGCAAGGGTTGGGGCGGCGTCGGCACCACCGGCGCGGCATCGCTTGAATTGCCCCTGCCGATTTCCCCCGGCCGTGGTTTTGCCCCGGCGCTGGGGCTGGGTTACAGCAGTGATGTCGGCAACAGCCCGTTCGGCATCGGCTGGCACCTGACGGCCAACGCCATCACCTTGCGCACAACCAAGGGTGTTCCGGCCTACACCGGCAACGATATTGTCACCGGCCCCGGCGGCGATATGTGGATGCCCGAGCGCAGTGACGGCGACGGCAGCGTCATCTCCAGAAACGTCATGCGCTACATCGGCATCGATCTGGGCGTACAGCATAAGGTGGTGCGCTATTGGCCGAGAGTTGAAGGGGCTTTCAGCCTCATCGAGCACTGGTCAACCGCCACCGACGCCAGCGGGTTCTGGCTGATTCACGGTGCCGATGGCAGCCTGCATATCTACGGCAAAACTCCCGACTCACGCCGAGCCGACCCGGCCGATCCATTGCGCGTGGGCGCGTGGATGATCGACGAAAGCCTTAACCCTCGCGGCGAGCACCTCGTCTACCAATACAAAGCGGAAACTGACGCCCCCGCCCCGCCGCAACTGCGCGACTACCGTGCGCAGCGCTACCTCAAGTGCGTGTATTACGGCAACGCCAAGGCCCATCCGCACCTGTACGCTTGGGTCACCGACAGCTGGAAAGCCGAGCAATGGCACTTCCATTTACTGTTCGATTACGGCGAACGCAGCACTACCCTGGAAACCGCCCCCACCTACGCAGAAACACAGCCGTGGCCCGTACGCAGCGATCCCTTCTGGAATTACAGCTACGGCTTTGAACTGGGCACCCAGCGCCTGTGCCGGCAAGTGCTGATGTTTCATCACTTCCCCAAAGAACTCGGCGATACGCCCGTGCTGGTGCAGCGCCTGTTGCTCGAGCACCGGGCCAACCCGCTCGGCTACAACCATCTGACCGCCGCGCACATTCAAGCGTATGACGCACTCGGTCAGGTCGAAAGTCGCCCGCCCATGGAGTTCGGCTACAACGCTTGCGAGCTCGACCCCAAACATCCGGGCTGGACACAGTTTCCCGACATGCCCGGACTCAATGACGGCCAGTTCTATCAACTGGTCGACTTGTATGGCGAAGGCCTGCCGGGGGTGCTGTGTCGTTATGATCAAGCGTGGTATTACCGCGAACCATTGCGCTGCGGCAGTGGCGGCGACGACGTCTGCTACAGCGACTGGAAACGGCTGGAAAACATTCCGGTGGCCGACAGCAGCAAAGCGATTCACCAATCGCTGACCGACCTGACGGGCGACGGCAAGCTCGACTGGGTGATCGCCATGCCCGGTATGCACGGCTTTTTCACCCTTGGCCCGGATCGCGACTGGTCAAACTACGTTCCCTTCAAGGCGTTCCCCAACGAATTCCTGCATTCAATGTCACGCCTGACTGATCTGGTCGGCGACGGCCTCAGCGACCTCGCACTGATCGGCACCAACAGCGTGCGTCTGTATGCCAATCGCCGCGAGCACGGGTTCGCCGACGGCGTCGACGTGCCTCATCGTTATAAATTGCCCGACGGTGACGACGATGAGCTGCCGTCATTGCTGCATACGCAAACCGAAGTGGTCGCGTTCGCCGACATGCTCGGCAGTGGCCAGCAGCATCTGGTGCGCATTCGCCACAACGAAGTCAAAGTCTGGCCGAATCTGGGGCGCGGGCGCTTCGGCAAAGGTTTCGTGCTGTGCGCGCTGCCGTTCACCTACACCGAGTTCAATGCGGCACAGGTTCTGTTGGCCGATCTCGACGGCTCCGGCGCGGCGGATCTGATCTACCTGGAACCCAAGCGTCTGCGTGTGTTCATGAACCACGCCGGTAGTGGATTCGAGCAAAGCAGTGTCGACCTGCCGTGGCCCGAAGGCGTGCTTTACGACCGACTTACCCAGGTCAGCACCGCCGACCTGCAAGGGCTGGGTTGCTCAAGCCTGATCGTGACGGTGCCGTACATGGCCCCTCGACACTGGCGCTACGATTTCGTCAAAGCCAAGCCGTATCTGGTCAACCGCACCTGCAACAACATGGGTTCCAGCAGCGGCGTCACTTACCGCAGTTCGGCGCAGGAATGGCTGGATGAAAAAAACCAGCAACACGCGGCGGGCATCGGAAACCCGATCTCTCAATTGCCCATGGCGCTGCATGTGGTCAAGCAGCAGACCCAGCACGATGACATCACCGGCAACACGCTGACGCAGGGTTTCAGTTATCGCGGCGGTTATTACGACCGCTTCGAGCGCGAGTTTCGTGGCTTTCGCCTGCTCATGCAGACCGATACCGAAGCGACGCAAGCCGAACGCGCAACCGCCGGTTTCACCGCACCGATCCTGAGCAAAACCTGGTTCCACACCGGCGAGGATATCGACCCTTCCCGCGACGGTTATTACACGGGCGACCCGTCTGCGGTGGCCCTGCAACCCACGCTGCTACACGATCACGCGGCGCAACCCATCGAGCCACCAGACGAAGACCTCCAGCGCGAAATTGCTCGCTGCCTGAGCGGCAGAGTCCTGCGCTCGGAGGTCTACGCCGCAGACGACGATCCCGCCACTGCCGTGCCTTACGCTGTTCAGGAAAGCCGCGTCGCCGTGCGCGTGTTGCGGCCCAAAGGTGAGCACAATCCTTACGCGGTGGTGCAGCCGCTTGACCTGGAATCGATCAGTTATCAATACGAGCCAGACATCGCCGATGACCCGCTATGTCAGCACACACTGAACCTGGAATGGGATGAGTACGGCAGCGTCATTCATGGCTTTACCGTGCACTACGCACGGCGCAAAACCTTGAGCGATACACCGCCGTTCAGCGACGAATATCACCAAACCTGGTGGAAGGATGCCCACGACGATGCCCAACAAAAGTGGTACCTGACGCAAACCAAAGCGCTGCACCTTCACCTGCCAAATCCAGAAGCCTGGCGCCTTGGCCTGCCCTATCAGGCGCGCGGCAACGCACTGGTGCTCGACAAATCGGCACTCACCGCCGCCAACATCACCCATGAGTATTTTCTGCGACAAAGCGCCGACGACGGCGCGTGGGCGAAACAATCAGTGCTCACAGGCTTGTCGATGCAGCTCTACATGAACCCCGTCAACAACCTGCCCTTTGCACCCGGCCAAGCGACGTTCGAAGGTTTGCCCGCGCACATAGAAACGGCGGAGCTGGATGCCATCGCCCTTAGCGCCTACGACAAACTCAAGGACGCCGAGGGCAACATGCCCTTCAACCTGAAAGAAAAACTCGAGTCGCCGGAAGTCGGTTACCACATCATGGATCTGTTCCTGCCTGAAGTGAAAAACACCCCACCGACCGATCCGGACGATGCAAAAAATTACCTGTGGTCGGTACGTAAAGGCTTCCCCACCTATCACGCGCTGGATGGTTTTTTTAACATCCAGAAGTATCGCGAAACCCTTAGCCACGGTGAGACCCAGGTCTTTTACGACGACTATTGGTGCCTGACCAATGCCGTCACCCTGCCCGATGGCTGCACCACCCGCACGCTCGATGTGGATTACCGCAGCTTTCTGCCGGCCGCTATAGAAGACGCCAACCGCAATATTCAGGAGGCGCGTTACGACGCATTAGGCCAAGTGTTGGTCACCAGTTTCCACGGCACGGAATTAGGCCTGCCGGTGGGTTTTGATCGACTGGAAACCTACGTCCCGCCTGCCGACCGCGACCCGGCGATCGCCATTGCCGACCCGAAAAAAGCCATCGGCAATTTCGCCAGTGTCGGTTTCAGCGATCCGTTCAGCTGGATGGGGCGCATCTCACGCACCGCACCGCCCTCCCCTGAATGGCAGGCATGGGCCAGACGTGAAGGATTCATCCTGCCCAGCGGCCACTTCTGCGACAGAGCGCGGCAGCATCTCGCCGACGTGCACACCCCAGACGCAAACGAAAAAATCCTCAAGCAACAACTCGACGCCACCCAGCGCGAACCGATACACGCCGTTACGATGTTGGCCGACCGCTACCCCGGTGATCCGGAGATGCAAGTGCGGATCAGCATTGTCTGCTGGGATGGTTTTGGTCGAACGTTGCAAACCAAACAGGAAGTCGAGCCGGGGAAATCGTGGCAAGTCGACGACAACGGTGAATTGATCCTCGACTCGGACGGCAAGCCTGTAGAAGCCGAGGTGCCACGACGCTGGCGTGTCAGTGAGCCGGTTGAATACAACAACAAGGGCGAGACCGTGCGGATCTATCGCCCCTACTTTGCCGATCAGCCGCGCTACATCAATGATCATTCAATGCGCGTGCATGCCTTCCATGATCAGCAGTTTTACGATGCGGCCGGTCGCCCGACCGAAACCATACTGGCGAAAAACATGCTCCAGGGTATTCCGCCGCAAATGAAGCCGTTACGGCGGGAGACGTGGTACTGGATCTGGTGCAACGTGGCGTTTGATGAAAACGATCTGTTTGAGCCGCCGCCGGAACAACCGCGCAAGAAGTTTCCATTCATATGAGTTCAGGGATTGATGCATTTACCCCGAATCTCACTGCCACCGATAGCCGTGGTTTGCCAGTACGGCAGATTGCCTATTGGCGGCAGGATGTCAGCCAGCGTGAAGCGCGAGCCACGATTCAGCAGCATGACGCTGTTGGTCGCCTGGTGGCGCAGCGGGATCCGCGGTTGATGGCGGATGCTTCGGCACCGGCCAATCTTGTGTCGATTTATTCGCTGTCCGGGAAGGTATTGAGCACGGTCAGTGTGGATGCCGGCTGGCGGCTCAGCTTGTCGGGTGAAGCGGATCAAGCGTTGTTGGGATGGGATGTTCGGGGGAGTCAGCGCTGGACGGAGTATGACGACCAAATCCGGCCAATCGCGGCGTTTGAGCACGCAGTTGATGCTGGTTTTTTGTGTGCCGAGCGTTTTGCCTATGGCAGCGACAATCCGGCATTTTCCGCGCGAAACCAGTGCGGGCAACTGATTCGCCACGACGATCCCTCAGGTACGCAATTGTTCGAGCAGTTCGGTTTGGCGGGTGAAGTTTTACAGCAGACACGTCATTTTTTGCAGACGCTGGAATCCCCCGACTGGCCGGAGCCCTTTGCCGAGCGTGACACGTTGCTTGAACCCGGTGCCGGGTTCACGGCCCGCGCACGGTTTAACCCGCTGGGCGAGGCCATCGGACAAACCGACGCCAAAGGTAACCGGCAGATGATCAGCCACGCTGTCGACGGCCTGTTGCACGAGGTTCGTTTGCAACTGGCAAAGGACGTCGCGCCGAAGGTATTGGTCAGCGCTATCCAGTACAACGCCCTCGGTCAGACTGTGCGGGAAACGGCCGGCAACGGCGTGATCACCTCGCTGGAATACGCCGCTGAGGATGGTCGTCTGAACCGGCTTCAAAGCAAACGTGGTAACGACGCTCTGCAAGATTTGCGTTACGTCTACGACCCAGTCGGCAACGTGCTCAGCATCGAAGACGCCGCCCTGCCCGTTCGCTACTTTGCTAATCAGCGGGTTGAGCCGGTTAATCGCTACGTTTACGACAGCCTCTTTCAGCTGATCAACGCGACGGGATGGGAGGCTGGCGGTTCTAATCAAGGCCCGACATTTTCGCGGTTTGACGATCCGGCGTCGTCCGCCAACTACACCCAAAACTACCGCTATGACCGTGGCGGTAATTTGCTGGAGTTGACTCATGACGGTTCGCAAAGTCACGGTCATCGACTGGTGGCGGCTGCGCAGAGCAATCGGTGTTTGCCGGTGATCAATGGCGTGGAACCGAGCGAAGAGGACTTTCGCAACAGCTTTGATAGCAGCGGCAATTTGCTCAACCTGCGACCGGGGCAATCTCTACGCTGGGATCTGCGCAACCAATTGCGCGAAGTCAGACCCGTGGCGAATGACCGTGAGCGTTACGTTTACGGCGCCGACGGTATGCGCGTTCGTAAAGTGCGCTCTGTGCAAACTAACGCCCGAACGCTGATTTCGGAAGTTCGTTATCTGCCAGGTCTGGAGTTACGCACCCACAGCGGAACGGGGGAAGCGTTGCAGGTGATCACCGTTCAAGCCGGACGCAGCAGCGTGCGGGTTTTGCATTGGGAATCCGAGCCGCCGAAAGACATCGGCAACGATCAATACCGCTACAGCCTCAATGATCATCTCGGTTCCTGCGCCCTCGAACTGGACAGCTCAGGCGACATCATCAGCCAGGAGCGCTATCACCCGTTTGGCACGACCGCGTGGTTTGCCGGGCGCGGTGAAGTTGAGGCGAGTTACAAAACCGTGCGTTATTCGGGGCAAGAGCGGGATACCACGGGGCTTTATTATTATGGTTTCAGGTGTTACGCGCCGTGGTTGCAGCGATGGCTGAATCCGGATCCAGCAAAAACAGTTGACGGGCTGAATCTTTATTTATTCGCAAAGAGCAATCCCTCCAGCGGGTATGACTATCAGGGACTGGTGTATATCGGAAAAGGCGACGATATTGAAAACGAGGTACTCAAAGAAGGATCCTATTCAATCAAATACAGAGGAAACAGTGACGCGCTTAAATCAGGCAATACAGAGTTCGCGCAAACGAATGAAGCCGCGATGGAGCTGAGCATTCATCTTATACAAAGAAGCATCAACGAGTTAGAGGCAAAACAAACACAAAAGCTAACTCGTTTTTTAAGAGGAAAAAATGCAAAAGACCACCCAAATTATTTAATCAAAGAAACGGCAAATACAGCTCTAAATATCTACAGAACTACGCATCAAGAAGCACTCCGGTACCAGAAAACAGGAGATCGACACGACCAAATCGTGTACCTGGCAGGCGAGTCGGATCAATTGAAACCTAGTGCACTCACCAACCCCCGAGATCCACATGGACGAATTTTCGTGACAGAAGAGTTTGCGCAGAGGAACATAATCGGAAAGGCCTTTACTTTCATCCACGAGCTAACTCATCTTGCCGAAGATACACCGGATCATTTCCCCTACCCTGTCCACTTCAGTAAATTTGTTTCAAACAAAGAAGCACAGCTTGAGATCGCCAACCTGAAAAAAGTGTCTGACAGCGTTCATAACATTAAAAGAAATGACTTCAACACCCTTGAAGATTTTGAGCCTCACCAGATAACTAATGCCGACACATTAGCAATGTATCCACTTCTACAACTGAAAGACTCCGAAGTTAAACGCATCCTCGAAAAACCCACTTTTTCTCATAGTGGCAAGCCAACGATAATTCAAACCATCAAGAAAAACCTGAAACTGTAAACCACCGATTCGATTTTCAATCACCTCAACCTTAGTATGCCGCGCCTCCCGGCCTTGTCGTCGGCTGTACTAACGTCTTGTTACTACAGAAGCTGCAATCTGACTGCAGTTGAAGTCTGGTAGCAAGGATGCTCGCGAATGTTTCGCACAGGCGACATCTTCATCGCCTGACGCATAGCCATCGCGAGCAGGCTCACTCCTACAGGAGTTAGGCAGCGGGATCGACGTTATCGAGGGCTTTATTTACCGCCAGTTCACCGAGCATGACCACTTGCGCAATACCCAGCAGGGTCTTGCGATGCGTGCCTTCGAGCATGGCTGCGAAATCGCCGAGCATGACGGTGGCGGAGGCGAGGGATTCGCAGGCGTTGGCCAGCAGGGATTCGGTGTCGGCTTTGGGATTGACGTAGAACATGTCGTTTGGTGTGTAGGGCGTGGACATGATCTGGGCCGCAGGATTGAGGTAGAAATCGAGCGCGCGTTCGGCGGCGGCGTGGAGCTTTTTGGTGTCGACGGCGGCGTAGGGGGATGTTGAGTTTGCATCCGGAACGGGATCGGTTTCGGGCGGGTTTGGTGTTGGTTTTATCATGATGTTTTTCTCCTTCGGAACATTGAAGCTGCCCCATTCGGTTCCACGCGAAGGGGTGGCAGCTGTACGCAGGTTGGAACCCGGGGAACGGAGAAACCCGGCAGACTCGAAAGTCTCCCGCGCACAGCCGCCATAACAAGCTGCACACCATGAAAGTGCGCAAGCATACGTCATGAAAGACGCGATGGCGCTGATACGTTCTCCGGGGTTCCAATCCCGATCGCTGAATTGGCAGCGACCGACACAGGCTAGAGGGCCGACGTCCGACGGACAACCTGAAAACAGTGTGGGAAGGTTCGACTTTTCCCAAACAGGTTTTAAACATCACGAATTGAAATACGCACCGTGATTGTGAAATCAGTCACTGTAGGAGCTGCCGAAGGCTGCGATCTTTTGATCTTGAAAACCAAGATCAAAAGATCGCAGCCTTCGGCAGCTCCTACAGGGAATCGTGGGTTTTTTTCAGGTTCCGCCGTTGCGACACACGCCCGCCACGCTGTATTTGATTGTGTTGAGCTGTCCTTTCGAATCTTCGTATGTCATCGCCGTCGGCACCACGGCGCACGCCGCCTCGGGCTTGACCACGCTCACCACTTTGACCACGTCCAGCTTCATCCCGTACGCGTAATCCTTTACCACCGGCGGCGCTTTGCCCTGGCTGGCGGCGTACTGTTCCATGGCTTTGCTGTTGGCGCTGAGTGCGCGTTCGAAGGTGCGATCACCGCCGCCCTCGGCCAGTGCACTCACCGACACTGCCATCGCTGCAGCGAACGCCATCCGTTTAAAAATCTTCATGTCCATTGCCTCATCGAAAAGCCCGGCATCGGCAGTCGATGACAGGCTTGCTCATTTTCCGAACGCTTACAGCGCTTTGGTTTTCTCGTCTTTTTTCTCGTTCAACACGACAGGGTCGCGGGCCTGTTCCTTGGCGACGAAGAGTTCGACGGAACGGTCGTTGGCGGCCATCATTTTTGCGAACGTGCGGTCACCGCCACCTTCGGCCATGACCAGGGAAGACACCGCGAGCGCGGCTGCGAAGGCACTGAGTTGGGCAAGCTTCATGGTTGATTCCTCGTTTAAGTAGCTGACGGGATCAAGGTAACAAGGTGAACCTTTCGTGACGGTGGCGGGGAAATTACAGATCCGTTATCTGCCGAAACAGCCTTTTAAGTCCGCACACAAAACCAATGTGGGAGCGGGCTTGCTCGCGAATGCGGTGGGTCATTCAAATAATGTTTTGACTGATACACCGCTTTCGCGAGCAAGCCCGCTCCCACAGGGGGATTACCTATTTAGTTGGAACGTCGTCCTCATCCCGGCGATGGGCGAGTTGGTAGAGAGCCGGCAAGATCAGCAGCGTGAGGATCGTCGAGGAGAGAATTCCGCCGATGACGACGGTCGCCAGCGGACGCTGCACTTCAGCACCGGTGCCAGTCGCGAGCGCCATCGGAATAAACCCCAGCGACGCCACCAGCGCTGTCATCAACACTGGCCGCAAGCGTGTCAGTGCGCCTTCGTTAATGGCATCGGAAAGCGAACGCCCCTCCTCGCGCAGATTGCGAATAAACGCAATCATCACCAAGCCATTCAACACCGCCACACCCGACAACGCGATAAACCCGACCCCCGCCGAAATCGACAGCGGAATATCCCGCAGCCACAGCGCCATCACGCCGCCGGTCAGCGCAAACGGGATCCCGGTAAACACCAGCAGTCCATCCTTCAGGTTGTTGAACATCATGAACAACAACCCAAACACCAACAGCAACGCCACTGGCACGACAATCTGCAAACGCTTGGCCGCCGATTGCAGTTGTTCGAACTGCCCACCCCAACTCGTCCAGTAACCAGCGGGCACCTGCACGTCACGCTCAATCACTGCGCCAGCCTCGCTGACAAATGAACCGATATCACGCCCACGCACATTGGCGCTGACGATCACCAGGCGTTTACCGTTTTCGCGACTGACCTGATTCGGCCCAAGCACCAGATCGAGGCTGGCGACTTCCTTGAGGGCGATAAAACCAATCTGACTCGCCGTGCCATTCACAGAAGGCACCGGAATCAGCAGCGCCGAGAGCCCGTCGATGTCCTTGCGCATGGCATCGGACAAACGCACGACCATGTCGAAACGCCGATCGCCCTCATACAAAATCCCCGCCTGCCGCCCGCCCACCGCAACGGCAATCGTGTCCTGCACATCCCCCACATTCAGCCCATAACGAGCGGCCTTGTCGCGATCGATATTGATGGTCAGCACCGGCAGCCCGGAGGTTTGCTCGACCTTCACTTCAGAGGCGCCGTTGACCTTTTGCATGGCTGCGGCAATCTTCGCCGCCGTGGCGTTGAGCACGTCCATGTCATCGCCAAACACCTTCACCGCGACATCGCTGCGCACCCCGGAAATCAGTTCATTGAAGCGCAACTGAATCGGCTGCGACAGCTCATAGTTGCTGCCCGGCAAGGTCGCGGCAGCGGCTTGCAACTCGGCCATCAAGGTTTCGCGCGACTTGCGCGGATCCGGCCACTGCTCTTTCGGCTTGAGCATCACGTAGCTGTCGGAGATGTTCGGCGGCATCGGATCGGAAGCGATTTCGGCAGTACCGGTACGGGCAAAGACGCGTTCGACTTCCGGCACTTTCGCCAGAATCAACGTCTCCAGTCGCTGCTGCATATCCACCGATTGCGTCAGGCTGGTGCCCGGCACGCGCAACGCTTGCAGAGCAAAATCCCCTTCGCTGAGGCTTGGCACAAACTCGCTGCCCATGCGACTGGTGAGCACGCCGCTGAGCAGGATCACACCCAGCGCCGCACCAACAGCAACGGCGCGATGGGACATCACCCAGGCCAGCGCCGGCGCATAAACGCGACGTGCACCGCGCATCACCGCGCCCTCTTCTTCCTTGACTTTGCCGGTCACGAACAACGCAATCGCCGCCGGCACAAAGGTCACCGACAACAGCATCGCGCCGAGCAAAGCGATGACCACAGTGAACGCCATCGGATGGAACATTTTCCCTTCGACGCCGCTCAGCGCGAAGATCGGCAGGTACACGACCATGATGATTAACTGCCCGAAAATCAGCGGTCGCCGCGCCTCTTTCGCCGCCGCAAACACTTCCTTGAAACGCTCGGCGCGGGTCAACAAACGCCCATGATGCTGCTGCGCATGGGCCAATCGCCGCAGGGTGTTTTCAACGATTACCACCGCACCGTCGACAATAATCCCGAAGTCCAGTGCGCCGAGGCTCATCAGGTTGGCGCTGACCTTGTTGCTGAACATCCCGGTGAAGGTGAACAGCATCGACAACGGAATCACCATCGCGGTAATCAGCGCCGCGCGGATATTACCGAGGAACAAAAACAGAATCGCGATCACCAGAATCGCGCCTTCGATGAGGTTCTTTTTCACCGTGGCGATGGCTTTGTCGACCAGGTGTGTACGGTCGTAAACCGGCACGGCGATCACGCCTTGGGGCAAGGATTTATTGATCTGTTCAAGCTTGCTGGCCACCGCCTGCGAGACCGTTCGACTGTTCTCGCCGATCAGCATGAACACCGTGCCGAGCACCACTTCGCGACCGTTTTCTGTGGCCGCGCCGCTGCGCAATTCGCGACCGATTTCTACCGTCGCCACGTTCTTCACGCGGATCGGCGTGCCGTCGACGTTGGCCATGACGATGTTGGCGATGTCCTCGGTGCTCGCCACTTGCCCCGGTGCGCGAATCAGCAACTGCTCGCCGCTGCGCTCGATGTACCCGGCGCCGACGTTGGCGTTGTTGCGCTCCAGCGCCGTAACCAGATCAGTGAGCGTCAACTTGTACGCCGCCAGCCGTTTCGGATCCGGCGCAATCTGATATTCCTTGGCGAAACCGCCGATGGTGTTGATCTCGGCCACGCCCGGCACGTTGCGCAATTGCGGCTTGATGATCCAGTCCTGAATCACCCGCAAATCGGTCGGCGTGTAGCTTGTGCCGTCGTCCTTGAGCGCGCCCTCCTTGGCTTCAACCGTCCACAGAAAAATCTCGCCGAGCCCGGTGGAAATCGGCCCCATCATCGCTTCCGCGCCTTCGGGCAATTGCTCCTTGGCGATCTGCAAACGCTCGTTGACCAACTGACGGGCGAAGAACAGGTCGGTGCCGTCCTTGAAGATCACCGTCACCTGCGACAGGCCCGAACGTGACAGCGAACGGGTCTGTTCCAGTGCCGGCAAACCGGCCATTGCGGTTTCAATCGGGAAGGTGATGCGCTGCTCGGTTTCCAGCGGCGAGAACCCGGCAGCGCCGGTGTTGATTTGCACTTGGACGTTGGTGATGTCGGGCACGGCGTCGATCGGCAGTTTTTGATAACTGGCGATACCGAGGCCGGCCATAAGCAGAACGGCGAGCAGCACGATAATGCGCTGCTCGATGGCAAACTGGATCAGGCGTTCGAACATGGGTGTCTTCCGGATCAGTGGCTGTGCTCGGCTGAGGCTTTGCCCAGTTCCGATTTGAGGACGAAGCTACCGGCGCTGGCGACTTGCGCGCCCGGCTCCAGCCCTTGGGTGATTTCCACCTGGCCCGCCGCGCGACTGCCCAACTCCACCGGGCGCGCTTCGAAACCATCGTCGGTGCGCACGAACACCGTGGGTTTGTCCTCGATGGTCTGGATCGCGGTTTCCGGCACAGCGACTTTTGCTTCGCGGCTGTCGGTAGCGACCAGCGCGGTGACGAACAACCCGGGACGCCATGAGCCTTGCGGGTTTTCCAGGGTCACGCGCACGGTTGCAGTGCGGGTTTGTTCGCCGAGCAAACTGCCAACATAGGCCACGCTGCCGACGACTTCCGCGTTCAATTCCGGCGCACTGACGGTGACCGCTTTACCCACTTGCACCTTGGTCAAATCCTTCGGTGAAACGCCGAATGTCACCCACACCCGCGACAGATCCGAGAGCGTGAACGCTGCCGTGGTTTCATCGACCACTTCACCCGGCGTCAGGTGTTTTTCCACCACCACGCCGTCAAACGGCGCACGCAATTCGTAGCGATTGCCGCCGGTGGCGACCACGCTGCCGCTGAGCACGCTGATCTTTTGCCGCGCATTGCTTACGGCGATTTCGGCTTCTTGCAGAGCCTGACGCGCCTGGAGGAAATCCTGTTCGGCCGAGATCTTGTCCTGCCAGAGTTTTTTCTCCCGCTCATAGGTCGTGCGCGCCAACGCCAAACGCCGTTGCGCCGCCGCTTGTTCGCTGCGCTGATCGGAGATCTGCTGACTGGCGATCACCGCGAGCAGCTGGCCCTTCTTCACCGTCTGCCCAAGGTTGACCGAGACCGCCTCGACCACCCCCGGCACACGCGGCACCACGTGGGCGGTGCGGTCTTCGTCGAAACGCACTTCGCCGGGGAACGGCAAGCCGAGGCTGATGTTTTGCGGTTTCGCTTCAGCCAATTGAATGCCGGCAGCGGTGATTTGCTCGGCGCTCAATTCGATGTGCCCTTCTTCGCCATGCTCAGCCGCAGCGCCTTCTTCAGCGTGATCGGCGTGATCCGCCGCTTCATCGGCATGCGCGTCGATGGAGGCAGTGCCCGACCACATCGAGCCCACACCAATGCCCAACGCCAATGTCGCCGCAGCGACCACAATCAATTTTTTATCCATGGAAACTCCTCTGCGCCGTGCCATCGCGCAGTGCTCAAAAAGATGAAATTCAAGGGCTGACGGCGAGCTCGCCGAAGATCCGTTCGATGCGTACGCGGGCGTCGGTGGCTTCGCTGACGGCCTGGATGTATTGGCTGCGCGCGGCGATCAAGGTGCGCTGCGCATCTAGCACATCGAGGAAGCCGAACTTGCCCATTTCAAAGCCGCGCGTGGCGCTGTCGACCGCACGTTGCGCGGCGGGCAGGATGGTCTGGTTGAAGGCTGTGACTTCGCCGTTGGCGGTCTGCCATTGCTCAAGACTGGTCTGGACTTCGGTGCGCAAACGCAGTTCGGTGGCGTTGCGCAGATCCCGTGCCTGATCGGTGCGGCGCGCGGCGGCGAGCACGTTGCCTTGATTGCGATTGAACAGCGGAATCGGCATCGACAGCCCGACCACGTTGACCCGTTCGCGCTCCGTTTCGCTGTATTGGCTGCCAATGCTCACGGTCAGGTCGGGGATGCGCTGGGACTTCTCCAATCCCAATGAGGCTTCGCGCTGATCGATCTGCAACTTGGCCAGACGCAGCTCAGCGGTTTCGTTCAGACGCTCTAGCAATCTTGTCGGCGGTGGAACAGCCATCAGGCTTTTCGTCGGTGCCTGCACCTTGGTCGATGCCGGCAAAGGCGCGCCCATCACCTGCGCCAATTTTTGATAAGCGTTGGCCTGATCACGCTCGGCGCGGCTCACTTCTAGGCGCACTTCCGAGAGCTGCACTTGCGCCCGCGTGCCTTCAACCGGCGACGATTTACCGGCCTCAATGCGCCCGTCAGCCACGCGCAAACCCTTCTCGGCGAGTTGCAGCGATTGCCGAGACAGATCCAGGCGCTGCTGTGCGGTTTGCGCACTGTTGAACGTTTGAATCACATCGGCGCGCAAGGCATTGCGCTTGCGCTCCAGCTCGATGCCGGCGGCGCCCTGCGCGCGGCTGGCGACGTCGATCCGTGCACCGCGTTTGCCGCCCAGTTCAATCGGCTGGCTGAGCATGATCGTCGTGGTGCGCGAATCGCGGCGAGTGTCTTCGGCCTCCCAGGAAACTTCGGGATTGGGGATCAAACCAGCCTGCACACGATCACCTTCGGCAATGCCGATTTCCCACTGCGCGGCGGCCAGATCGGGGTTACCGGCGAAGGCGCTTTGCAGGGCTTGATCCAGCGTCAGCGTCGAGGCATTCGCCAGGCTGGCACTGGCCAGTAACAGCAGGCCGCCGAGTGTTTTTTGCAGGCGTGATCGCGCCGTCAGTTCAATTAAACCGGGCAATGGCAGACTTCCTTTATTCAAGAATCTTTGATGCCGCCACGGTAGGGTTTTGAACTTATCGACAAGGTGACTGGAACATTACAAATCCGTTATCCACGGTTTGAACTAGTTGTTTTGTTCTAGGATGCGAAGTGCGAACGCTGTTGTCGTAATACATGGAAACAAATGCGATTTAGATATCTGCTGAACAGCACTTGTGTAAATCAATGTCATGGGGGTTTTGCAGTTTGTGCTGCGACAGGCTGTCGCAGAGGGCCGTTTTAAAGCGCTTGGCGGTTGACCCTGTAGCCACTACAACCTTTATTGTGCGACTTCCCCTCACCCCAGCCCTCTCCCGGAGGTAGAGGGAGCAGACCGAGTTGTCTGGCGTTCTTTAACGACCTGTTACATCAAGTCGATTATGGATTCATCAAAGCTTTTTCACGTCGGCGTAGTTCTGAAATATCCCCCATTCAATCCCCTCTACCTCTGGGAGAGGGCTAGGGTGAGGGCCCTTTGTAATTAAATACCCATTAAATATAAGTGGTGAAAGATCATGCGAATCCTTGTCGTCGAGGACGAGCTTAAAGCTGCCGAATACTTGCATCAGGGATTGACCGAAAGTGGATATGTGGTTGACCACGCCGCCACCGGCGCCGATGGTTTGCACCTGGCGCAACAACAAGCCTATGACCTGATTATTCTCGATGTGAACCTGCCAGAACTGGACGGCTGGGGCGTGCTGGAACAACTGCGCAAAACCCACGCCACGCGGGTGATGATGCTCACCGCGCGCGGACGTCTGGCCGACAAGATTCGCGGCCTCGATCTGGGTGCCGACGACTATCTGGTCAAACCGTTCGAATTCCCCGAACTGCTCGCGCGGGTACGCACCTTGATGCGTCGCAGCGAAAACATTCCGCTGCCGCAGGTGCTGAAAGTCGCCGATCTGGAACTCGACCCGGGCCGCCATCGCGCATTCCGTGGCGAGCAACGCATCGACCTGACCACCAAGGAATTCGCCCTGCTGCACCTGCTGATGCGCCAGTCCGGCGAAGTGCTGACGCGCACGCAAATCATCTCGCTGGTGTGGGACATGAATTTCGACTGCGACACCAATGTGGTCGAAGTGTCGATCCGCCGCTTGCGCGCAAAAATCGACGACCCGTTCGACAGCAAACTGATCCACACCCTGCGCGGTGTCGGCTACGTGCTGGAGGCGCGCGAATGAAACCGGCCAGCCTGTCGATGCGCCTCGGTTTGACGGTGAGCATTCTCGGCGCGCTGCTGGTGGTGTTTCTGGCGATCCTTGCTTACTTCGCCCTGACCCATGAGCTGAATGCGCTTTCCAGAGACAGTCTGGAAAAGAAGATGCAACAGGTCGAGCACAGCCTGTCGTTGTACGTCGACGCCAATGAAATCAGCGGTAAACCACATATTTTGCTCGATCAGGTGATGGGCCATGACAACCTCACGCTGACGATTTATGACCGCTTGAATCAGCGTTCTCCGCTGCTCAAATCCGGCTCGGGACTGGCCGAGCCACGGGTTGAATTGAAGGCGGTTCGCGCCACCACAGATCAGTTGACCTACAGCGACAGCACCGACGCGGAAGGGAAGAAATTCCTCACTGCCTCGAAACTGATTCGCCTCAAGGACGGCAACAGCGTGCCCGTGCTGCTGTCGGTGGATAACGCCCACGATGAGGCGTTGCTCAGCGCCTATCTGCGCTCGACGCTGATTGCCTTGCCGCTGTTGCTGGTATTCATCGGCCTCACGGCGTGGGGCGCGGTACAACGCGGACTGGCGCCGATGCGCGAATTTCGCAAAGTCGCGGCGATGGTCTCGACTCAGGATCTCGATCATCGACTGTCGGTGGTGAACATGCCGCAGGAGCTGAGTGAATTGGCACAGGGCATCAACTTCATGCTGCATCGACTGGATGCCGGGGTACAGCAGCTGTCGCAGTTCTCCGACGATCTGGCGCATGAATTGCGCACGCCGATCAACAACCTGATGGGCAAGGCGCAAGTGACGCTCTCACGCGAACGCAGCGTGGAGGAATACAAGGATGTGCTGGTGTCGTGCACCGAAGAACTGGAGCGCGTGGCGCGGATTGTTTCCGACATGTTGTTTCTGGCGCAAGTGAGTCATCCGTCGGCGCTGGCGCCGTTTGAATCGGTGGCGCTGGAGGTTGAAGTGACGAAGGTGGCGGAGATGTTTTCGTTGTCGGCGCAGGATAAGGGCATTCATTTGAACGTGGTCGGGAGCGCGACGGTGCTGGGTGATCGGCTGATGATTCAACGGGCGATTTCGAATTTGTTGTCGAATGCTTTGCGGCACTGCCCGAACGGGAAAACCGTCACGTTGTTGATAGAACAAGGTGCGACGCAGACGTCGTTGCTAGTGAGCAATCCCGGCGCCGGGATCGAGGCGCAGCATTTGCCGTATCTGTTTGACCGCTTCTACCGAGTCGATAGCAGCCGCTCAAGAACGCAGGGCAGCACCGGGCTGGGGTTGGCGATCGTGCGCTCGATCATGAGCCTGCATCAGGGGGTGGCGGAGGTGAAGAGCTTGCCGGGGGTGATGACCGTTTTCCGCCTGGGCTTCCCCACCACCGAATCATCCCTGTAGGAGCTGCCGCAGGCTGCGATCTTTTGCTCTTGTTTTTTAGATCAAGATCAAAAGATCGCAGCCTGCGGCAGCTCCTACATAGATTTTCGGAGGTCGTGTCGGTCGATATTTTCGTACGACTTTTTACCGGTTTGCTCCCGTCCCTACGCAAACACCGAAAGCTTTCGCCGCAACCTCCGTTTTGTCCTACAGCCAGATTTGAGTAGGTAGTTCTATGGTGGCGGCCTTGGCAGATGGAATATCGACGAGAGGCAAAAAATGAACAGGGATATCGTTTGTGAATGGGCTGAAGAAGTCTATGAATTGGCAGTGCTGAAATATTCTGGCTATATTTGTCCAGAATACAGGGGTGAGCCGATGATCATCGTTCCGCTGGCTGAAGCAAAAAACAATTTATCCAAACTCGTCGATGATGCCGCTGCTGGCCAAGTCATCACGATTGCCAAGCATGGGCGGGCGATGGCTCGCCTCGTTCCCGTAGGAAAACCCAGCGCTCAGCGTATTGGCGCAATGAAAGGCAAACTGGTGTTGCCCGACGATTTCGACTCACCACTGCCCGATGACATGCTTGATACATTTGAGGGCACTCAAGCATGAGGCTTCTGCTCGACACGCACATTTTGCTCTGGACGCTCAGTGATGACGCCAGATTGTCCGGCAAAGCCAGAAAACTGATTGAGAACGCTGCCGATGTCTACATCAGCGCCGCCACCTTTTGGGAAATGGCGATCAAGGTCGGGCTCGGCAAGCTGAATGTTGATCTGGAAGAAGTCCGCCAATCTTGCCTTGATAGCGGCTTCATCGAACTGCCGGTGACTGCAGAACACGCCATCGCCGTGAAGGATCTTGAGCACCATCACCGGGATCCGTTTGACCGCATTATCGTGGCCACAGCAATGACCGAACCGATGAAGTTGCTCACGGCTGATCCTTTGGTTGCTCGGTACACCGACCTGGCTGTTTTGGTTTGACCTGATACCCCAGAAGCCTCAGGGCAGATGGCTTGCAAGCGATAGCGGTGGGTCAGTTGATTTCGATGGTGAATGGTAGGCCGTAATTGCTTGCAGGCAAGCTCCCACAGTGGTTTGCGGCGTGCGCGGAGTCTGTGGTCATCGCAGAAAAATGTGGGAGCCAGCCTGCTGGCGAAAGCGGTGGGTCAGTTGATTTCGTCGTTGAATGGCAGACCGCCTTCGCGAGCAAGCCCGCTCCCACAGTGGTTTGTGGCGTACCCAAATTTTGTGAACACTGCAAAAACCTGTGGGAGCCGGCTTGCCAGCGATGGCGGTGGGTCAGTTGATTTCGATGTTGAATGGCAGACCGCAATCGCTTGCAGGCAAGCTCCCACAGTGATTTGCGGCGTGCGCGGAGTCTGTGGTCATCGCAGAAAAATGTGGGAGCCAGTCTGCTGGCGAAAGCGGTGGGTCAGTCAATTTTGATGTTGGATGGTAGACCGCATTCGCGAGCAAGCCCGCTCCCACAGTGGTTTGTGGCGTACCCAAATTTTGTGAACACTGCAAAAACCTGTGGGAGCGGGCTTGCCAGCGATGGCGGTGGGTCAGTTGATTTCGATGTTGAATGGCAGACCGCAATCGCTTGCAGGCAAGCTCCCACAGTGATTTGCGGCGTGCGCGGAGTCTGTGGTCATCGCAGAAAAATGTGGGAGCCAGCCTGCTGGCGAAAGCGGTGGGTCAGTCAATTTTGATGTTGGATGGTAGACCGGATTCGCGAGCAAGCCCGCTCCCACAATGGTTTGTGGCGTACCCAAATTTTGTGAACACTGCAAAAACCTGTGGGAGCGGGCTTGCTCGCGAATGCGGTGGGTCAGTTGATTTCGTTGTTGAATGTGAGGCCGCTTTCGCGAGCAAGCTCAGCTCCTACAAAAGCAAGATCAACAGATCGCAGCCTTCGGCAGCTCCTACACAGGATGAGCGCAAGCTCGACAAGCTTTTGATTTTGATCTTAGAGCCCGTCGGGAGGCTGAGTGGAGGGATTCATACGGGGAAAGCATCGAGAGGAGGTGCAGCGAAGCAAACCGTAGGCGATGCCCCCGGATGAACCCGGAGCGAAGGAACCCGAGCCTTAGCGAGGGCCGGACGTCAGGGCACAGACTTTTTGGTTACTTTTGGGGCGTTTGCCAAAAGTGACCCGCCGTAAGGGCGGAACCCTAACCAGCCACCCCCGCAGCAACGGATATGCACACCACCAGCCAAAAAAAAACGGCACCTCCCAGTGCCGTTTTCCAGCTTCAATGTTTACTTCCGCGCATCCGCCCAGGATTTCAGCAGCTCGTTATAACTCACCGTCTCCCCCTTAGGCTTCTCATTCGCCAACTTAGGCTTCGGCGCCCCCGGCTGATCAAACCAATACTGCGCATCCCGCTCCGGATTCATCTTCGGCGCACACACCGCCTGCGCCTTCGAACGCTCCAGACGCGTCATGATCGCATCCTGATCCTTGGCCAACCCATCCAGCGCCTGCTGCGGCGTCTTCTCACCACTCGCCGCCTCAGCAATATGACTCCACCACAACTGCGCCAGACGCGGATAGTCCGGCACGTTAGTCCCGGTCGGCGTCCACTGCACCCGCGCCGGGCTGCGATAAAACTCAACCAGACCACCGAGCTTCGGCGCCAGATCGGTCATCGCCTGCGAGTTGATGTCCGACTCACGAATCGGCGTCAGCCCGACAATGGTTTTCTTCAGCGACACCGTTTTCGACGTCACAAACTGCGCATACAACCACGCCGCGAGTTTCTGCTTCTCAGGCGTCGACTTCATGAACGTCCACGAACCCACGTCCTGATACCCGAGCTTCATGCCCTCCTCCCAATACGGCCCGCGTGGCGACGGCGCCATCCGCCATTTCGGCGTGCCGTCGGCGTTGACCACCGGCAGGCCCGGTTTGGTCATGTCGGCGGTAAACGCGGTGTACCAGAAAATCTGCTGGGCGATATTGCCCTGAGACGGCACCGGCCCCGACTCGGAGAACGTCATGCCGGCCGCTTCCGGTGGCGCATAAGCCTTCAACCAATCGACATATTTTTGCGTAGCGAATACAGCGGCCGGGCCGTTGGTGTCGCCGCCACGGGTCACGCTGGAACCGACCGGGTGGCAGTCCTCGACGCGAATCCCCCACTCGTCCACCGGCAAACCGTTGGGCAAGCCCTTGTCGCCGCCACCGGCCATGGAGAACCAGGCATCGGTGAAGCGCCAGCCCAGCGACGGGTCTTTCTTGCCGTAATCCATGTGCCCGTAAACGCGCTTGCCGTCGATTTCCTTGACGTCTTCGCTGAAGAATTTGGCGATGTCTTCATAGGCCGACCAGTTCACCGGCACGCCCAGTTCATAGCCGTACTTTTCCTTGAATTTGGCTTTCAGATCGGCGCGCTCGAACCAGTCAGCGCGGAACCAGTAAAGGTTGGCGAATTGCTGGTCAGGCAGTTGATAGATCTTGCCGTCCGGCGCAGTGGTGAACGAGATGCCGATGAAGTCCTTGATGTCGAGGGTTGGCGAAGTGAAGTTCTTGCCTTCGTTGGCCATCAGGTCGGTGATCGATTCGGTTTTGCCGTAGCGAAAATGCGTACCGATCAGGTCCGAGTCGTTGACCCAGCCGTCATAGATATTTTTGTCGGACTGCATCACCGTCTGCATTTTCTCGACCACGTCGCCTTCTTGCAGCAGGTCGTGGGTGAGCTTGATCCCGGTGATTTCGGTGAAAGCCTTGGCGAGCACTTTCGACTCGTATTCGTGGGTGGTCAGGGTCTCGGAAACGACCTTGATTTCCATGCCGCGAAACGGCTCGGCAGCCTTGATGAACCACTTCAATTCTTCGAGCTGCTGTTCAGCCGTCAGGGTCGACGGTTTGAATTCACTGCCGATCCATTTTTTCGCCGCGTCTTCGTAGGCATCGGCCCACGCGGCGGCGCTCAAACCGCTGAGTGCCAGCATGGCAGCCAATGAAATGCTATGTCGCAGCTTATTGTTTTTGTCGAACATAGAGACCTCCTGTTTAGGATTTCGGAGCACGGTTGCCGATTGACTCGACTAGCCCCAACGCATCACAGCCAACAGCCACACCAGGGACAACGCGGACGCCACCCAGATGCTCCAGTCGGTGGCGCCAATCACCAGCAAATGCAGGTAGGCGCTGCCGAGAAGACCGATAAACAAACGATCGCCACGGGTGGTGGCAATCGGTAGAAAACCTCGCCGCAAGATGCTCGGCGAACGCAATTCCCACGTGGTCATGCCGACCAGCAGCAGACCGATGACGATGAAAAATGCTGCGGTGGGTGTGGTCCAACTCATCCATTCCATCATCAGCTCCTCAGACCCGACCGAGGGCAAAGCCCTTGGCCACGTGGTTGCGAACAAACCAGATCACCAGCATGCCCGGCAGAATGGTCAACACCCCCGCCGCCGCCAGCACGCCCCAATCGATACCCGATGCTGAAACCGTACGCGTCATCACCGCCGCAATCGGCTTGGCGTTTACCGAGGTCAACGTGCGCGCCAGCAGCAACTCGACCCAGGAAAACATGAAGCAGAAAAACGCCGTGACACCGATACCGGAGCCGATCAGCGGGATGAAAATCTTCACGAAAAACTTGGGGAAACTGTAGCCGTCGATGTAGGCGGTTTCATCGATTTCCTTGGGCACGCCAGACATGAAACCTTCGAGAATCCACACCGCCAGCGGCACGTTGAACAGGCAGTGCGCCAAGGCCACGGCGATGTGCGTGTCGAACAGCCCAATCGACGAATACAACTGGAAGAACGGCAGCAAAAACACCGCCGGTGGCGCCATACGGTTGGTCAGTAGCCAGAAGAACAGATGCTTGTCACCGAGAAAACGGTAGCGCGAAAACGCATACGCCGCCGGCAATGCCACACTCAACGAGATCACCGTGTTCAGGCTCACGTAATACAGCGAATTGAGATAGCCGTTGTACCAACTCGGATCGGTGAAGATCACTTTGTAGTTCGCCAGCGTAAAGTCCTGTGGGAAAAGCGTCAGACCGCCGAGGATTTCGGTGTTGCTCTTGAAGGACATGTTCAGCAGCCAGTAGATCGGCACCAGCAGGAACAGGATGTACACCAGCAATGGGATCACTTTTTTCATAGGGGTAAGACGTTTGCTCATGGCCGGGCCTCAGCGGTTGGCGTCGGAGTGCGTCATGGCGGTGTAGAACAGCCAGGACACCAACAGGATGATCAGGAAGTACACCAGCGAAAACGCCGCTGCCGGACCGAGGTCGAATTGCCCTACAGCCATCTGGGTCAACGTCTGACTCAAGAAGGTCGTGGCATTACCCGGCCCGCCGCCGGTGAGCACGAACGGCTCGGTGTAAATCATGAAACTGTCCATGAAGCGCAGCATCACCGCGATCAGCAACACGCTTTTCAGCTTGGGCAATTGGATGTGCCTGAACACCGCCCAGGCCGAAGCGCGGTCGATGCGTGCGGCTTGGTAATACACGTCGGGAATAGCGCGCAGACCGGAGAAACACAGCAGCGCTACCAATGAAGTCCAGTGCCAAACGTCCATCACCAGCACCGTCACCCAGGCGTCCATGGTGTTGGCCGCGTAGTTGTAGCTGATGCCCATCGCGTTGAGGCTTGAACCCAATAGACCAATGTCGGCGCGGCCGAAAATCTGCCAGATGGTGCCGACCACGTTCCACGGGATCAGCAACGGAATCGCCAGAATGATCAGCACCACCGACGACCAGCGGCCCTTGGTCGGCATGGTCAGCGCGACGGCAATGCCCAGCGGAATTTCAATCAACAACACGCACGCCGAATAGATGAACTGACGCAGCAACGAGTCGTGCAGACGCGGATCGAGCAGCACTTGCTTGTACCAGTCAGCGCCGACGAAGTAGCGGCTGGACTGGTCGAAGATGTCCTGCACCGAATAGTTGACCACGGTCATCATCGGGATCACCGCACTGAACGCCACCAGCAGGAACACCGGCAACACCAGCCACCAGGCCTTGTTGTTCTGCACCTTGTTCATGGCTGCACCTCGCCGCTGTCGGCTTCAAGCAGAAACTCATCGGCATAAACCATCAGCCACTGCGCCGGAAAACTGATGTAGGCAGTGCCCTGCGGCACCGGTTTGTCTTCGGCCAGACGCACTTTCAACGGTGCGCCGTCGAGGTCGAGGGTCATGATCTTGTAGGTGCCGAGGTCTTCGACGTGTACGACGTTTGCCTGCATCGCGTCATCAAACGGTTCGTCCCACACGTGAATGAATTCAGGTCGGATGCCGACCTTCAGATTTTTCCACTGGCCGTGTTCGATATGTCGCTGCATGGCGTCGGACAACGGCAAGTGCGTCGAGGCGAAACCGACGCCACCGGGTTGTGGCTGCACCTCGATCAGGTTCATGCCGGGGCTGCCAATGAAATAGCCGACAAAGGTGTGGCTCGGCCGCTCGAACAATTCCCGTGGCGTACCGAACTGGACGATCTGGCCGCCGTACATCACCGCGATCTTGTCGGCGAAGGTCGAGGCCTCCAGTTGATCGTGGGTGACGTAGACCATGGTGATGTTGAACTGCTCGTGGATCTGCTTGAGCTTGCGCCGCAGTTTCCATTTCAGGTGCGGGTCGATCACCGTCAGCGGCTCATCGAAGAGGATCGCGGAAACGTCATCGCGCACCAGACCACGGCCCATCGAGACTTTCTGTTTTTCGTCGGCGGTGAGGTTGCGCGCCTTTTTGCTCAGGAGGTTTTGCAGGTCGAGCACTTCGGCAATTTCCTGCACCTTGCTGTGCACTTTCGCCTCGGCCATGCCCTGATTTCGCAGGGGGAAAGCCAAGTTATCGAACACGGTCATGGTGTCGTAGACCACCGGAAACTGGAAAACCTGAGCGATGTTGCGCTTCTCTGGCGTCAGGTCGTTGACCGCTTTGCCGTCGAACAAGACGTGGCCCTGCGAGGGGCTGAGCAATCCGGAAATGATGTTGAGCAAGGTCGACTTGCCGCAACCCGACGGCCCGAGCAAGGCATAGGCGCCGCCCTGCTCCCAGACGTGATCCATCTCGCGGATCGCGTAATCCTCCGCGCCGCCCGGGGTTTTGCTGTAGCTGTGGGCGAGGTGCTGCAAACGGATTTCGGCCATCAGGCAACCCTCGCGACACGCCGGCCCGGTGCTTGCACCAGACGGCCCTGCGCATCGAAAACGAACAGTTTGTGGGTCGGGATGTAAATGCGGATCGGCGCATCGACGTCGTATTCGTGAACGCCGGGCAGGTGCAGCACCAACAGGAAATGCTCGTTGCGCACGTGCAGAAAAGTTTCCGAACCGCTGATCTCGGCGACTTCAACGGTGACGGCCAGTTCGAGGTCATCATCGTTGCTCGGCACCAGTGAGATGTGGCTGGGGCGCACACCGAATCGGAACTCGCCCTCGCCTACTGGACGCAGATCGACGTTAAGCGGGAAGTGCACAAAATTGGCGAAGCTGACTTCGTTGCCGGCGATGCGCCCCGGCATCAGGTTGATCGGTGGCTCGGAGAACAATTCGGCAGCGAGCACGGTTTGTGGCTGGTGATACACCGACGTGGACGGGCCGCTCTGAATCACCCGGCCTTCGTGGAGGATGGTCGTGGTGCCGCCGAGGGCCAGCGCTTCGTTGGGTTCGGTGGTGGCGTAAATCGCAATGGTGTGGCGCGCCTTGAACAGCTCGCGCATTTCCTGGCGCAGCTCTTCGCGCAGTTTGTAGTCGAGGTTGACCAGCGGTTCGTCGAACAGGATCAGCTCGGCGTCTTTGACCAGTGCGCGGGCCATGGCGGTGCGCTGCTGCTGGCCGCCGGAGAGTTCCAGAGGAAAGCGCTGCAGAAACTTCTCGATGCGCAGCATCCGCGCGGTTTCCTGCACTTTGCTGTGGATGATCTCTTTCGACACACCGGCCTGGCGCAGCGGCGAGGCGATGTTCTCGAACACGGTCATGGTCGGGTAATTGATGAACTGCTGATAGACCATCGACACGTTGCGCAGGCGCACCGGGCGTTGGGTGACGTCAACGCCGTTCATCAGGATGCGACCGCTGTCGGGCTTGTCCAGACCAGCCATCAAGCGCATGAGGCTGGTTTTGCCGGACAGGGTGCGACCGAGCAAAACGTTGAACGAACCGGCTTCGAATTTCAGGCAGGCATCGTCGATCCAGGTCTGGCCCTCGACGGTGCGGCTGACGTGCTCCAGGGTGAGTGACATGGCTCGGCCTTTTTATTATTGGAGTCAAGCGACCTGTGCACGGGAGCGAGTTTCGTGCCAAAAATGGCAAGTGATTGATTAGTCGTGAAAATCGTTGAAAACGTGGCGAATGGGCGTTCATTGCTGAACACATTTGAACAGTCGGGCGATTGACAATGAACAATAGTGAACAACACTCTATGAACGCTTTTTGCGAACCGATCCCCCTGTAGGAGCTGCCGCAGGCTGCGATCTTTTGATCCTGTTTTTTTACCATCAAGATCAAAAGATCGCAGCCTGCGGCAGCTCCTACAGGGGATCGCATAACAATAATAAGAATGCTACATCAGAGGCTGACTGCCATGGCCGCACCTGCCCCGCCGCTGTCCCACGACGCGATCGTCCAGACCTCCTGGCAACGTTGCCGCGCGTTTGGTCTTGATCACCAAAGCACCCCGGCCTTCGACCAGCTCCCCGCCGCCGGCATTACGCACCTGCTCGACCGCCATCACTCACTGGTGCAGACCACGCATCAGGAAGTCCTGCCCTATTACGAAAACATCCTGAGCAACTCCAACTGCCTGATCATGCTCGCCGACAATCAGGGCCAGGTGCTGACGTCGTGGGGCACGCAGCGCTTTATCGAACCGAATCTGGCCCGGGGTTTTCAGGCCGGCGCGAGCTGGATGGAGCGATGCAGCGGCACCAACGCGATCGGCACGGCACTGGCGTGCGAACAAGCGGTACACATCGAACACGATGAACACTTCCTCAAGGCCAACCGCTTTATGACCGGTTCCGCCGCGCCGATTTTCGACGCCGAGCGCAAGGTGATTGCCGTGCTCGATGTGTCCAGCGACAGTTATCTACCGCCGTCGCACACCTTGGGCATGGTCAAGATGATGAGCCAGACCGTGGAAAACCGGCTGATCCTCAACCTGTTCCATGGTCAGCATTTTCAACTGACTTTCAATACCGGGCTGAACAACCTCGACAGCCAGTGGGCCGGGTTGTTGATTTTTGATGAGAGCGGGCAAGTGCTGTCGGCCAATCGTCGGGCGGATAATCTGCTCGGTGTGCGCTTGTCGCGGGTCAGTGTTGAAAGTTTGTTTAATGTGTCGCTGCTGGAATTGCTCAATCAGCCGGATGATCTGCCGTTTGCCTTGCAGACTTCTGGGCGCAACCGCTTTCAGTGTCTATTGAAACGGCCGAAGCAGGCGTTGGTTCAGCCACGGGTGTTTATCGCGGAGGCCAAAGCGGCCGCACCGTCGGGCATCAGCCTCAACACCTTGCACTTCGGTGACAGTCGCGTTGAAAAAGCCGTGCGTCAGGCGGAACGGCTGTTGGAGAAAGACATTCCACTGCTGATCCACGGCGAAACCGGCGTCGGCAAGGAAGTCTTCGTCAAAGCCCTGCATCAAGCCAGTTCGCGCAGCAAACAGGCATTCATCGCCGTCAACTGCGCAGCGATCCCCGCCGAACTGGTCGAATCCGAACTATTCGGCTACGAGAAAGGCGCGTTCACTGGAGCCAATCAAAAAGGCAGCATCGGCCTGATTCGCAAGGCTGACAAAGGCACGCTGTTCCTTGATGAAATCGGTGACATGCCGCTGCCGACGCAGGCGCGGTTGTTGCGGGTTTTGCAGGAGCGTTGTGTGCAACCGGTGGGCAGCAGCGAGTTGTTTGCGGTGGATTTGCGGATTATCTCGGCGACTAATCGCTCTTTACGCGAACAAGTGCAATTGGGCCGGTTCAGGGAGGATTTGTATTACCGCATTGGTGGGCTGACGCTGGAACTGCCGCCGCTTCGGGAGCGCAGTGATAAAGAGGCGTTGTTTAAACGCTTGTGGGAGCAGCATCGCGAGCCGACGCAATGGGCGGGATTGAGTCAGGAAGTGCTTGAGTTGTTCGATCGGCATCCGTGGCCGGGGAACTTGCGTCAGGTCAGCAGTGTGATGCAGGTGGCGCTGGCCATGGCCGAGGAGCAGCCAGTAAGACCGGAGCATTTGCCGGATGATTTTTTTGTCGATCTGGAGATGGAGCCGGTGGAGAGCTGCGCCCCGTTAGGGGTTGATCTGAACGACGTCGAGGCGTTGAACCGGGAGCTGAAGGCTTCCGGGGGCAATATTTCGCATTTGGCACGGCGGTTGGGGGTGAGTCGCAATACGCTTTACAAGCGGTTGCGGCAATTGGGGGGTTAGCAGCGCAGATCAAAAGATCGCAGCCTTCGGCAGCTCCTACAGGGATCGTATGTAGGAGCTGCCGAAGGCTGCGATCTTTTGACTTTAAACGGCTGGCTCAACCTGCACAGCCGAAACCGCCGCCAATGTGCGCAACCCCACCCGCACAACGACCACCATCATCAAACCCGCACCAATAGCCACCGCAAATCCCGCTCGCGCGCCAAAGGTATCGATCACCATCCCCGCCAGCATGCCGCCGAGTGCAACACCCACGCTGATACCGGTAGTCATCCACGTCAGCCCCTCGGTGATCCGCGACGGAGGAATAATGATCGTGCCCATTTTCATCACCACCACCATCGTCGGCGCAAACGAGATGCCGGCGATAAACAGCGCTGCGGTCAGCACATAAACGTCCGTCGCAAAAACCGGCAGCACACCGGTAAACGCCGTGACCAATATCCCGATCAGGAACTGTTTTTCAATCGCCAGGGAAACCCTCATCGCCCCGAACGTCAGGCCTGCCACCAGCGAACCAAAGGCATAAGCCGCGAGAATGAATGTCGCCGACGCTGGCCAGCCTTGCGCATTGGCGAACGCAACGACGGCGACATCGATTGCCCCGCCGATAACGCCCATCGCCAGCAGCGCCAAAACAATGGTGCGCACGCCGGGGATCAGCAAGGTTGAGCCGGCATGACTGCTGTGACCCACGACAACCTTGGGTTCGGTCTGGCGTTGCAGCACAAACGCCGTGACCCCGATGGCCAGCAATCCGACCGCGACCAGCGGCCCCGCTTCGGCGAAAAAGCTCACGCTCAGTCCGATCGCCAGTGGCGGGCCGACGATGTAGGCCATTTCGGTGAGGACGGTGTCCAGCGAGAACGCCGTGTGTAACTGCGGTTTGCCCCGGAATAGCTGCGTCCATCGGGCGCGGATCATCGACGGCATGCTCGGCATTGTCCCCGCCAGTGCCGCCAGAATAAACAGCCATGCGGCGGGCGCGCGAATGTACACGGCGATGATCAGCGCCAGCAGCATCACGATGCTGAAAACCGTCACGACCGGCAGCACGCGGCTCTGGCCGCGCTGGTCAACGAGTTTCGAGATATACGGGCCGAGCAGTGCATTGGCCAGGGTGAACGTGCCGGCGACTGCTCCGGCCAACCAGTAGACACCGGTTTGCTGAACCAGCATGGTGATGATGCCAATGCCGATCATCGCCTGCGGCAACCGCGCGATGGTGCTCGCGAGCACTAACCCGGTGGCGCCAGGGGTCGCGAACAGTTCGCGGTAGTGATTGGCCATGATTCCTCCCTTCCATGAACGTCGTTGTTCAGCATCCGGCTGCGTCAGACATCAAGACCTACGCGCAGAGCAAAAGCAACCTCGGCTAAAAACACAGATCAAAAGATTGCAGCCTTCGGCAGCTCCTACAGGAATCGCATCTCATGTAGGAGCTGCCGAAGGCTGCGATCTTGATCGTTCCCACGCTCCGCGTGGGCATGCAGCCGGGGACGCTCTGCGTCCCTGCAACGCCGAACGCGGAGCGTCCGAAGAGGCATTCCCACGCAGAGCGTGGGAACGATCAAAACCAGTCGATTACGGATTCGGTACAGCACGTTCACGTCGGCGTATCTCGTGAGCATCCCCCACTCAGTCCCCTCTCCCTCCGGGAGAGGGTTAGGGTGAGGGGCTTTTCAATCTCCTAAGACCGACCATTCGTCGCCACTGTCAGATCTGACAGTAGCCGCCCCGCCCTCCTTTCCCGCCTGATACCCCCACAGCCAATACCGGCCACGTCGTTCGCTGATGGACCATCCCATGACCACTCAACCCGATCAAACCGCGCAGGATGAAACCCCACTCGCCAATCGCCCGCCGACGATCGTGGCCAGAACCGAGATGACCCACCCCGAAAATTACGACGGCGGCATCTCCATTGCTGCACTCGCCCATGGTCTGCGAGTGGCCATCAATCCGTGGCTCAACATTGCCTACGACGATCTGGTCGAAATGTTCTGGGGCAACAGCGCGCATCCGGTCTGGAAAAAAGTCATCGACCGCGCCGAAGAATTGACCGAAGGCGTGCGATTCAATATCCCCAGCGGCTTCATCATCGATGGCGAGGCCACGCCGGTGTTCTATCGCGTGACCAAACTGCATCAGACGCCGGAGGACTCTACACCGCTATCGATTTACCTGGTCAAACTGACCCGCCCCGGCGGCGTGGACGATGACGGCGAAGGCAACGGCAATCCGGGGCTCAAGTATTCGTTTACGCCCGACATCTCCGGCGGCGTCACCAGCAACATCGCCAATCGCGGCGTGCAGATGCACATCGTGCCTTACCAAAATATCACCCGCTTTGATCGCATCGTCGCCCGCTGGGGTGATCAGGAAGTGGTGCATTATCCGGTGACGCAGGAGCAAATCACTGACCCGAACAACCATCCGATCGTGCTGAATTTCACCAAAGCGGTTATCGAGAAAGCAGGCAACGGCGAACGACTGCCGGTTTCCTATCAAGTGATTGACCGCTGCGGCAACTACCCGGACGAGCAGGATCCGTGGGCCAAAATTACGCAAGTGTTTGTCGATCTGGACGATCACCGTCTCGATGCGCCGGTTGCGCTCGTCGCCGGTCAACCGGTTGAGCTGATCGAACTCGATGCCTTGGGCGAGGCCGATGTCACCGTGCGTGTCAATGCTCTTTCCCCGGATTTCGCAGCAAACGACTTAATCCGTATGACCTGGACTGGCACACCGGCAGAAGGCGATCCGGTGATCGTCGGCCCACTGGATAAAACCGTGGGCGCGTTGCCCGGCGATTATGATTTCACCATCCCTAACGTCATGGTCAAAGCGATAGCCAAGGGCTGGGCAACCGTGGGTTATCTGCGTATTCGTGCCGGCGTGGCTGATCTACCGTCCAAAACTGCCAGCCTTAACGTCAAGGGTGAGATCCCTCAGTTAGTGGCGCCGAGTGTGAAGGAAGCCAACGGTACGCAACTTGACCCGATGAAGGTGCAGCAAAAACTGGTTGTGATGTTGCCGCTGGGGACGCTGCTGCCGACAGATAAAGTCAGTGTGAGTTGGCTCGCGGCAGACGGTTCGCCGGCGGCGGCTTCACACACCACCCTGACTCGTCCGGTGAGTGAAAGCGGCATCGAGATCGAAATTCCTGTTTCGGTGATTGCCTACAACCTGGGTAAACCGGTGACGGTGATTTACAGCGTGACGCGCGGTACTGCGGCGCCCAAGGATTCGTTGCCGTTGTTGCTGAACGTACTGCCAATTGCGGCGAGTGAGTTCAAGCGACCGACGATTCTGGTGGCAGATAACAATGGCGAAGGCCCGGTTCTGGATGTCACTGACCTCACGGACGGAGCAGCAGTGCGTATTGGTGTATGGCCGCATATCGCGGTGGGTCAATACGTTTGGCTGACTCTGAAAGGCAAAAATGCTAATGGCGAACAGCATGACTTGTCGCTGTGGCTGCAACCTTCGGACGTTAGCGTCAACGCACGGTGGATCGCCGACGGGTTCATTGATAAACCGGTGCCTTACAACTATTTGAAGAGTCTTGGGCACAACACTGAACTGAAAATTGAGTTCAAGGCATCGTTGAGCAAAAGCCAGGAAGAAAGTACGGCGCAGGCCTTCGTTGTACGGACTTACACGATCAAGTCGACGCCGACGATCACTTGGCTTAGAGGCTCGCCGAGTGGTCAGGATATTGCGCCGGACGGCTTTACCCGGGAGACCAGCGTGACGCTGAGCGGCACGGCGAGCAAAGGGCAGCAGGTCGACGTATTGGATGGAGAGGATACTAAGGGACAGCCCATTGCTGATGCAGTGACAGGGATCTGGACTCAAACCATTGATGAACTGTCTGTGGCGCGGCACAGCTTAACCGCCAGAGCGATGGACGCTGGTGGAGCGACATCCAAGGCATGGGTATTTACTGTTATTGGTGAGCTGAGCATTGATCGCCAACAGATGAACCTGAACGGGCTCTCCGTGAAAATGCCGGACTGGCCGAAGACAGGTGAGGATTCAATTGGTAATACCCAAGTCCGTCAGCCAACGGGTGGGTTAGCACCGTACTTTTATGCCTCTAGTAATCAAGATATTGCTTCGGTCAGTTCAGAAGGGAAAGTGACGGGAAACAGGAATGGCGTTGTCACTATTACTGTTTCTGACTCAGCTGGAGCCGCTGTGAGTTATACCGTCGCGGTGACTAATGTCTATCGTTTGAGGTTGAATGAAACCCCCATGACTGCACGGCAGGCTGTTGAGTGGAGAGAGAGTCTGGCCAACGCGATCCCCTGCACTGATACAGCATTGTTTGATTTAGACCTTGTACATGGGAAACCTCTACCAATTTCCACCGATCTCTGGCAGTGCACATTAAGCGGCTGTCCCGATCCATATTTTCCGGCATTTAGAAACCCAGGGAGTGTAGGTTGCCGTTATGGATTATATGAATTTGCAGCATGGTGCATGCAGTCAACGTGATCGGGTAACATTTAATAATTAGTCAGGTGTAATTGCCAAAAAAACAAAACCCGCACAAGGCGGGTTTTGTTTTGCAGCAATAAAGCAATCAGTCAGCCAAACGCCAGGTAGTCCCACCCTTGCCGTCTTCCAACACCACACCCATCGCCGTCAACTGATCACTAATCCGGTCCGACTCAGCCCAATCCTTCCCGGCCCGAGCCGCCAGACGCGCAGCAATCAGCGCATCAACTTCAGCCGCATCAACCCGCAGACAGTCCTTGTCCCCCGACCATTCGTCGCCACTGTCAGATCTGACAGTAGCCGCCCCGCCCTCCTTTCCCGCCTGATACCCCCACAGCCAATACCGGCCACGTCGTTCGCTGATGGACCATCCCATGACCACTCAACCCGATCAAACCGCGCAGGATGAAACCCCACTCGCCAATCGCCCGCCGACGATCGTGGCCAGAACCGAGATGACCCACCCCGAAAATTACGACGGTGGCATCTCCATTGCTGCACTCGCCCACGGTCTGCGAGTGGCCATCAATCCGTGGCTCAACATTGCCTACGACGATCTGGTCGAAATGTTCTGGGGCAACAGCGCGCATCCGGTCTGGAAAAAAGTCATCGACCGCGCCGAAGAATTGACCGAAGGCGTGCGATTCAATATCCCCAGCGGCTTCATCATCGATGGCGAGGCCACGCCGGTGTTCTACCGCGTGACCAAACTGCATCAGACGCCGGAGGACTCTACACCGCTATCGATTTACCTGGTCAAACTGACCCGCCCCGGCGGCGTGGACGACGACGGCGAGGGCAATGGAAATCCGGGGCTCAGGTATTCGTTTACGCCCGACATCTCCGGCGGGGTCACCAGCAACATCGCCAATCGTGGCGTGCAGATGCTCATTTCTCCGTATGAGAACATCACACGCTTCGACCGTATCGTCGCGCGTTGGGGCGATCAAGAGGTGATTCACTACCCTGTGACACAGGAGCAAATTACAGATCCGGTCAAGCACCCCATCGTGCTGACCTTCACCAAGGAGATTATTGAAAAGGCCGGTAACGGTGCGCGGCTGCCGGTTTCCTATCAAGTGATTGACCGCTGCGGCAACTACCCCGATGAGCGAGATCCGTGGGCCAAAATTACGCAAGTGTTTGTCGATCTGGACGATCACCGTCTCGATGCGCCGGTTGCGCTCGTCGCCGGTCAACCCGTTGAGCTGATCGAACTCGATGCCTTGGGCGAGGCCGATGTCACTGTGCGGGTGCACGTCCTTAGCCCGGATTTCGTGGCGGGCGACACGGTTCGTCTGACCTGGACAGGCACGCCCGCTGAGGGGGATCCGGTGATCGTCGGGCCACTGGACAAACGTGTCGACGGGTTGCCCGCGTCTCTGGACTTCACCATCCCTAACGTCATGGTCAAAGCGATCGCCAAGGGTTGGGCAACCGTGGGTTATCTGCGTATTCGCACGGGCGTGGCTGATCTGCCGTCCAAAACTGCCAGCCTTAACGTCAAGGGTGAGATTCCTCAGTTAGTGGCGCCGAGCGTGAAGGAAGCCAGCGGTACGCAACTTGATCCGATGAAGGTGCAGCAAAAGCTGGTTGTGATGTTGCCACTGGGGACGTTGCTGCCGACAGATAAAGTCAGTGTGAGTTGGCTCGCGGCAGACGGTTCGCCGGCGGCCGGCTCGCACACCACCCTGACTCGTCCGGTGAGTGAAAGCGGGATCGAGATCGAAATTCCTGTTTCGGTGATTGCCTACAACCTGGGCAAACCGGTGACGGTGATTTACAGCGTGACGCGGGGTTCGGCGGCGCCCAAGGACTCGCTGCCGTTGATCCTGAATGTGTTGCCGATTGCGGCGACTGAATTTAAACGCCCAATGATTCGTGAAGCAGATAACAACGGTGAAGGGCCGGTGCTGGATTTGACGAAGGGCGCGACCGTTCGAATAGGCGTATGGCCTCACATCGCTGTAGGCCAATACGCCTGGTTGGCATTGAAAGGCAAGAACGCTTCCGGGGGAAGTCACGATCTGACAATGTGGAGCCAACCCTCTATCGCCAGCGTCAATCAGCAGTGGATCAACAGAGGTTATTACGACGAGACCGTGCGTAATGATTATTTGATCGGTCTTGGAAACAACACCGAATTGCACGTTCATTTCAAAGCGTCGCTGAGCAAAAGCCAGGAAGAAAGTACAGCTCAGACATTTGAGATCCGTACTTACACGGTAAAGGCGATTGAGCTGATAAAACCGACAATTACCTCGGTTAGAGGGACATCAAGCGGGCAGGAGATTCCGTCCGGCAGTTTTACGACTGAAACCAGCGTGACATTGACCGGTATGGCGAGCGCCAGACAACAGGTCGATGTTCGTGACGGAGAAATCTCGAAAGGTAAGCCAACAGCAGATCCGCTGACACGGATCTGGACGCAGACCATTGATAACCTTGCACTGGCCCCACACAGTTTAACGGCACGAGCCCTTTATGGTTCTGGAGAAGTGTCGGCACAGAGGAATTTCACGGTTATGGAGGCACTGGTCATTGATCGTCAGCCGATGATCTTGAATGGGCTGTCGGTAAAAATGCCGGAGTGGCCAACGACGGGTCAGGATTCCATTGGTAATACTCAGGTGCGCCAACCGTCTAAAGGGTTGTCGCCCTATTCTTATGCGTCTAGTGATTCGACTGTTGCTTCGGTTTCGAGCGATGGGAAGGTGACGGGGAATAACAATGGTAGTGCGTTTATTGTCGTGCTTGATTCAGGCGGGCAGTCTGCGACTTATAGTGTCTCGGTTAGCAATGTGTATCGTTTGAGGATCAATGAGCAACCCATGAATGCGCTGCAAGCTGTTGAATGGAGGGAGAGCTTGGCTGACGCTGTACCCTGCAGGGATGCGGCAATCTTTGATTTGGTGCGTGTACATGGTAAACCTCTCCCAACTTCAACAGCTCTCTGGCAATGCGTAACAGGCGGCTGTCCCGAACCATATTTTCCAGGTTACGATAATAGTTGGGGACATATAACATGTATTAAAGGGGCATATGAGCTTGCAGCTTGGTGTATTCAACCAACTTAGTTCTGATGTGACTAAAAGCTGAGTCAGACACTATTTAACCCTCAAAAAAACAAAACCCGCACAAGGCGGGTTTTGTTTTGCAGCAATAAAGCAATCAGTCAGCCAAACGCCAAGTAGTCCCACCCTTGCCGTCTTCCAACACAACACCCATCGCCGTCAACTGATCACGAATCCGATCCGACTCAGCCCAATCCTTCCCGGCCCGAGCCGCCAGACGCGCAGCAATCAGCGCATCAACTTCAGCCGCATCGACACGCCCTTCAGCGCCCGCCTGCAGGAAGTCATCGGCTTCCAATTGCAACACACCCAACACGCTCGCCAGCTCTTTCAGACGCGCCGCCAGACCCGCCGCTGCATCGAGATCGCTCTCACGCAGGCGGTTGATCTCACGCACCATCTCAAACAGCACCGCGCACGCTTCCGGGGTACCGAAGTCGTCGTTCATCACGGTAGTGAAGCGTTCAACAAACGCTTCGCCGCCCGCCGGTGCAACGGTCGGCAAGCCTTTGAGCGCGTGGTAGAAACGCTCGAGTGCGCCTTTGGCGTCCTTGAGGTTGTCTTCCGAGTAGTTGATCGCGCTGCGGTAGTGGCTCGACACCAGCAGGTAACGCACGACTTCCGGGTGGTATTTTTCCAGCACGTCGCGAATGGTGAAGAAGTTGTTCAAGGACTTGGACATCTTCTCGCCATTGATGCGAATCATGCCGCAATGCATCCACGCGTTGGCGTAGGTCTTGCCGGTGGCCGCTTCGCTCTGGGCGATTTCGTTTTCGTGGTGCGGGAACTCGAGGTCGCTGCCGCCGCCATGAATGTCGAAGGTCTCGCCGAGGCAGCAGGTGGACATCACCGAGCACTCGATGTGCCAGCCCGGACGCCCGGCGCCCCACGGCGATTCCCAGCTTGGCTCGCCCGGTTTGGTGGCTTTCCACAGCACGAAGTCCAACGGATCCTGCTTGGCTTCGTCGACTTCAATACGCGCGCCGATGCGCAGGTCTTCGATTTTCTTGCGCGACAGTTTGCCGTAGCCCATGAACTTGGCGACGCGGTAGTACACGTCGCCATTGCCCGGGGCGTAGGCGTAACCCTTGTCGATCAAGGTCTGGATCATGCTCAGCATGCCCGGAATATGATCGGTGGCACGCGGCTCCATGTCCGGTTTGAGGATGTTGAGACGCGCCTCGTCCTCGTGCATCGCGGTGATCATGCGCTCGGTCAGCGCGTCGTACGGCTCGCCGTTTTCGCGGGCACGATTGATGATCTTGTCTTCAATGTCGGTGATGTTGCGCACGTACGTCAGGTTGTAACCGCTGAAGCGCAACCAGCGGGTCACCAGGTCGAACGCGACCATGCTGCGGCCGTGGCCGATGTGGCAGTAGTCATACACGGTCATCCCGCAGACGTACATGCGCACATTGTTGCCATCCAGCGGTTTGAAGACTTGTTTGCTCTTGGTGAGCGTGTTGTAAATCGTCAGCACTTTTAATTTCCTTGACGCTGAATCACTGGCCCCACGAATCACGCAGGGTCACGGTACGGTTGAATACCGGCTGACCTGGTTTCGAGTCCTTCAAATCGGCGACGAAGTAGCCTTCGCGCTCGAACTGGAAACGGTCTTCCGGCTGTGCATTGCCAAGCGATGGCTCCGCACGACAACCGGTGAGTACCTGCAGCGAATCAGGGTTGATGTTGTCGAGGAAACTTGCGCTGTCTTCGGCCTTCTCAGGGTTGGCCGAACGGAACAGACGATCGTACAGACGCACTTCGCACTCGACGCTGGCCGCAGCCGGTACCCAGTGGATCACGCCCTTGACCTTGCGGCCTTCAGGGTTTTTACCGAGGGTTTCCGGATCGTACGAGCAACGCAGTTCGACGATGTTGCCGTCGGCGTCCTTGATCGCTTCGTCGGCACGGATCACGTAGCTGCCGCGCAGACGCACTTCGCCGGCCGGTTCCAGGCGCTTGTAGCCCTTTGGCGGCTCTTCCATGAAGTCGTCACGGTCGATGTAGATTTCCCGGGCGAACGGCAGCGCGCGTACGCCCATGTCTTCTTTCGGGTGGCGCGGCAGTTCGAGGTTTTCGACCTGGCCTTCCGGGTAGTTAGTGATCACGACTTTCAGTGGACGCAGGACGCACATGGCGCGCGGCGCAGTGTGGTCGAGGTCATCACGGATGCTGAATTCGAGCATGCCGAAGTCAACCACGCCGTCGGAACGGTTGGTGCCGACCATTTCGCAGAAGTTGCGGATCGATTTCGGCGTGTAGCCACGGCGACGGAAACCCGACAGCGTGGACATGCGCGGGTCGTCCCAGCCATGCACGTGCTTTTCATCGACCAGTTGCTTGAGCTTGCGCTTGCTGGTGATGGTGTAGTTGAGGTTCAGACGGCTGAACTCGTACTGACGCGGGTGCGCCGGCACTGGCAGCGCGTCGAGGAACCACTCGTACAGCGGACGGTGGCTTTCGAACTCCAGGGTGCAGATCGAGTGGGTGATGCCTTCGATGGCGTCCGACTGACCGTGGGTGAAGTCGTAGTTCGGGTAGATGCACCACTTGTCGCCCGTCTGGTGGTGATGCGCATGACGGATGCGGTACATGATCGGGTCGCGCAGGTTCATGTTCGGCGAGGCCATGTCGATCTTCGCACGCAGCACGCGGGCGCCGTCCGGGAACTCACCGGCGCGCATGCGGGCGAACCAGTCGAGGTTCTCTTCGACGGAGCGGTCGCGGAACGGGCTGTTTTTGCCCGGTTCGGTCAGGCTGCCACGGTATTCCTTGGCTTGCTCCGGCGTCAGGTCGTCGACGTAGGCCTTGCCGGCCTTGATCAGCTCAACGGCCCAATCGTGCAACTGGTCGAAATACTGCGAGGCGTAGCGCACTTCGCCGGACCATTCAAAGCCCAGCCATTTGACGTCGGCTTCGATCGCGTCAATGTATTCCTGGTCTTCCTTGGCCGGGTTGGTGTCGTCGAAACGCAGGTGCGTGACGCCGCCGAACTCCTGGGCAAGGCCAAAGTTCACGCAGATCGACTTGGCGTGGCCGATGTGCAGGTAGCCGTTGGGCTCAGGCGGGAAACGCGTGACGATCTGGGTGTGCTTGCCCGAGTCCAGGTCTGCCTGGATGATCGGCCGCAGGAAATTGACCGGCACGGCGGGGCCGGACTTGGCATTCGAGGTAGGGTCGACAGTGGGCTTGCTCATAGGATCCTTGACTTACAGGTGCGCGGCCGCAGTGGGGGCCAGACAAAACAAAGCCGCTATCATAGCCGATGCTGTCAAGGGGCTGACAGAGCAGGCCCTATAAAGGCATGCATTTAATCGCCGGGATTTGAAAAACTGCCTCGAAATTCGCGCCTGTCACGCTAAACTGCGCACCTTGGCCCACGCTGGCTGAACCGGTTTGGGGGCTCGATGTCCCAAAACCACGAATTCCTCTAAAGAGAAGCGATCATGACTCAAGTCAAACTGACCACCAACCATGGCGACATCGTCATCGAACTGAACGCTGACAAGGCGCCGATCACCGTCGCCAACTTCATCGAGTACGTGAAAGCCGGTCACTACGAAAACACTGTTTTCCACCGTGTCATCGGTAACTTCATGATCCAGGGCGGCGGTTTCGAGCCAGGCATGAAAGAAAAGAAAGACAAGCGTCCAAGCATCCAGAACGAAGCTGACAACGGTCTTTCCAATGACAAGTACACCGTTGCCATGGCCCGCACCATGGAGCCGCATTCGGCTTCCGCGCAGTTCTTCATTAACGTTGCCGACAACTCTTTCCTCAACCACAGCGGCAAGAACACTCAGGGCTGGGGTTACGCGGTATTCGGTAAAGTGACCGCCGGCACCGACGTTGTCGACAAGATCAAAGGCGTGTCGACCACCATGAAGTCCGGCCACCAGGACGTACCAGCAGACGACGTGATCATCGAGAAAGCCGAGATCATCGAAGCGTGATATTGCTGATTTCAGACTTGCATCTGGAAGAGGAGCGCCCGGACATTACCCGGGCGTTTCTGGATTTGCTCGCCGGACGCGCCCGCTCGGCGAGTGCGTTGTACATTCTTGGCGACTTCTTTGAAGCGTGGATTGGCGACGACGCCATGACGCCCTTCCAGCGTTCCATCTGCCAGGCCCTGCGCCAATTGAGCGACAGCGGCACGGCGATTTTTCTGATGCACGGCAATCGCGACTTCATGCTCGGCAAGGCGTTCTGCAAAGAAGCCGGCTGCACGCTGCTGAAAGACCCGAGTGTCGTGCAGTTTTACGGCGAGCCGGTGCTGTTGATGCACGGCGACAGCCTCTGCACCCGCGACGTCGGCTATATGAAGCTGCGCCGCTACCTGCGCAACCCGCTCACGCTGTTTATCCTGCGCAATCTACCGCTGAGCAGCCGCCATAAACTGGCGCGCAAACTGCGCAGCGAGAGCAAGGCGCAGACGCGGATGAAGGCCAATGACATTGTTGATGTTACGCCGGAGGAGATTCCGCGGATCATGCAGGAGTTTGGCGTGAAAACCCTGATCCACGGCCACACCCATCGCCCGGCGATTCACAAGTTGCAGATCGGTGATGAAGCGGCGAAGCGGATTGTGCTGGGGGATTGGGATCGTCAGGGTTGGGCGTTGCAGGTGGATGAGAGCGGCTATGCGCTGGCGCCGTTCGATTTCGCCCCACCGCTGGCATTGCCGCACGGCTGAAGATCGCCACCCCCTCACCCCAGCCCTCTCCCGAGGGAGAGGGAGCCGATTTGTGGGCTTTTCAAAACCTGAGTTCGACTCGGTATTGCAAGTCGGTGTAGTTCAAACATCCATCTCGGTCAGTCCCCTCTCCCTCCGGGAGAGGGTTAGGGTGAGGGGCTTTTGACCTCAGTGCCCCGAAGCGGCAGGCCCTGCCTTCGCGGCAAACGGCGGCTTCGCCAGCCACACAATCAAAATCAACCCCATAAACCCCCACCCCAGCAGCGTGAAGTAATCCACGGTCGACAGCATGTACGCCTGACTGGTCAGCACATGATCCAGTTGCGCATACGCCGGGTTGCTCGCCCCGCCCAACTGGTTCAGCGCCTCCCGCGTCGCCGGTTCATACGTACTGATGCTCTCGCTCATATACGCATGATGCTGGTCAGCCCGACGAATCCAGATCCAGGTAGTCAGCGAAGCCGCGAAGCTGCCGCCCAACGTCCGCAGGAATGTGGCAAGACCGGCGCCGTCGGCGATCTGGTTTGGTGGCAAGTCCGACATCAGAATGCTCAGGGTCGGCATGAAGAACAGCGCCACGCCAATGCCCATGAACAGTTGCACCAGCGCGATATGCTGGAAATCGACTTCGTTGGTGAACTCGGCGCGCATAAAGCAGCTCAAGCCAATCGCCAAAAACGCGATGCCGGCCAGTAATCGCAAGTCGAACTTGTGCGCGTACTTGCCGACAAACGGCGACAGCAGCACCGGCAGAATCCCGATCGGCGCCACGGCCAGACCGGCCCAGGTCGCGGTGTAGCCCATTTGCGTCTGCAACCACTGCGGCAGGATCAGGTTGATACCGAAGAAGCCGGCGTAACCCAACACCAGCACCAGCGTGCCGATGCGGAAGTTGCGGTAAGCGAACAGCCGCAGATTCACCACCGGGTGGCGGTCGGTCATTTCCCAGATCACGAACACCGCCAGCGCCACCACGGAAATCGCCGCGCCGATAATGATGAAATTCGACTCAAACCAGTCGAGGTCGTTGCCCTTGTCGAGGATCACCTGCAACGCGCCGACGCCGATGATCAGCGTGATCAGACCGACGTAGTCCATCGGCTGACGGCTGGTTTCCACCGGACGTTTGGCCAGTTGCGAACGCACCACCATCACCGCAAAAATCCCGATTGGCACGTTAATGAAGAAGATCCACGGCCAGCTGTAGCTGTCAGTAATCCAGCCACCGAGAATGGGGCCTGCAATCGGCGCGACCACCGTGACCATCGCCAATAACGCGAGGGCCATGCCTCGCTTCGCGGGGGGATAGACCGCGATCAACAGGGTTTGCGTCATCGGATAGAGCGGCCCGGCGACCAGGCCTTGCAGAACGCGGAAGCCGATCAGTTCTGGCATCGACGTCGAGATACCGCAGAGAAACGAGGCCAGCACGAACAGAATCGTGGCCCAGAGAAACAGTTTCACCTCACCGAAACGCCGACTGAGCCAACCGGTCAACGGCAGCGCAATCGCGTTACTCACGGCAAACGAAGTGATCACCCAAGTGCCCTGCTCCGAACTCACTCCGAGGTTGCCGGAAATCGTCGGCAACGCCACGTTGGCGATGGTGGTGTCGAGCACTTGCATGAACGTCGCCAGCGACAGACCGATGGTGCTGAGCAACAGGCTGGGCGGCGTGAAAGAAGCGTTATTGCTCATCGCGAATCCTTTGAAACCGGGTTGACGCTGCGTCTGTTACAGACGCGGCTGCCCATGCGGAAAACAATCTATGGGATAAGGAAAACTACTGTGGCGAGGGGATTTATCCCCGTTGGACTGCGCAGCAGTCCCGTCTTTTCCTGATCCAAAGAGGGGTCGCTGCGCGACCCAACGGGGATAAACCCCCTCGCCACAAGGAATTCCTTTTCCCAGATCAATCCCTGTACCTCAGATAAATCCCCTGACCACAGGTGCGATCTCAGCGTTGCGCGGTCTTGCTCGCCGCAGCGCTGTTGTCGTGGATCAGTTGCGCGATCATCGCGTCGGCGTCGGCCAGTTGCTGATCGTAGATATTGGTGGTGAACGAGGCCTTTTGCGGTGGCTGCTGGGCCAGCATCGGGCCGCTCTGGTCGTGCAGGTTCACTTCAACGTTGGTCGACAGACCGACCCGTAGCGGGTGCTTGGCCAGTTCTTCGGCGTTGATGTGAATCCGTACCGGTACACGCTGAACGATCTTGATCCAGTTACCCGTGGCGTTCTGCGCAGGCAGTAGCGCAAACGCACTACCGGTACCCGCGCCGAGGCTGTCGACGGTGCCGCTGTATTTCACATCGCTGCCGTACACATCGGATTCGATGTCCACCGGCTGACCGATACGCATGTCGCGCAGTTGGGTTTCCTTGAAGTTGGCGTCGATCCACAGTTGATCCAGCGGAATCACCGCCATCAGCGCAGTACCCGGTTGCACACGCTGACCGAGTTGCACGGTGCGCTTGGCCACGTAACCAGTGACCGGCGCGATCAAGGTGCTGCGCGCATTGGTCAGGTAAGCCTGACGCAATTCAGCGGCGGCTTGCATCACGTCCGGGTGCGAGGAGACCACGGTGTCATCGACCAGCGCGCTGGTGGTTTTCAATTGCTGTTTGGCATTGGCCAAGGCGTTTTGCGCCGAGGTCAGGTCGTCGCGAGCGTGGGACAGTTCTTCCTGAGAAATCGCACCGCCAGCGGCAAGATTCTTCCGGCGATTGAAGTTGTCCTGGGCTTTCTGCACTTCGGCCTGTTGCGCGTTGACCTGGGCTTTCATGCCATCCACGTTGCTGTACAGACCGCGCACCTGACGCACGGTGCGCGCCAGTTTCGCCTGGGCACTTTGCAGGCCGACTTCGGCATCGTTCGGGTCGAAGTTGATCAGCACCTGACCTTCGTGAACCAGATCACCATCGTCAGCACCGATGCTGACCACAGTGCCGGTGACCAGCGGGGTGATTTCCACGACGTTGCCATTCACGTAGGCGTCGTCGGTGCTTTCGTTAAAGCGCCCGATGAATTCGTGATACGCCCACACGCCAGCGCAGGCGAGCAGGACGACAACGGCCAGCACCACCAGCATCACTTTGCGTTTGCGCGGGTTGCCGTTGTCCGGGGTGTTGTCTTGAGCTTGAGTGTTTTCGGCAGTGGCCATGACAATTACCTTGAATTAGTTGTGCGGCGTGGCTGGGGTGGCGTTGGCTGCGGTCAGGGTCTGCCCCTGGAAGCCGCCGCCCAGCGCTTGCATCAGTTGAATCGACAGGTCGATCTGCTCGGCATTGAGGTTGGCCAGTTGACGCTGGGCCTGCAGCAATTGCTGCTCGATGCTGAGCACGTCCAGGTAGTTGCCGATGCCGGAACCGTAACGCTGGACGACGGTGTTGTAAGAATCCTGAGCAATCTCGGTGGCGTGTTGCTGCGCGCCGATCTGCCGGCCGATATCACGCAACTGGTTGATCGTGTCGCTGACATCGCCCAGTGCTTGCACCAGATTTTTGTTGTACTGCGCCACTGCCAGATCGTAATCGGCGTCGCGCGCGTCGAGGTTGGCGCGCAGGCGTCCGCCGTCGAAGATCGGCACCGAAATGGTCGGAGCAATGTTGAAGAAGCGACTGGCCGAACCAAACATCGCGTCACCCAACAAAGATTCGGCACCGGCCGAGGCCGACAGGTTCAAGTTGGGATAGAAGCGGGTTTTCGTCGAGTCGATGTCTTTGCTCGCCGCTTCTACACGCCAGCGTGCGGCGACCAGATCCGGACGACGACCCAGCAGCTCGGCGGGCAATACCGACGGCACCGCGACAGCACTGGCTTGCAGGACTTTCGGCCGGGCAATTTCATTGCCGCGATCCGGGCCTTTGCCGAGCAGTACGGCCAGCGCAATTTTGGCGCTGTTCAGGCGCTTTTCCGCGTCGATCAGGTTGGCCTCAGACGTGGCTTCCAGACTTTGCGTTTGTTGGTATTGATACTGGCTGTCGATCCCGGCGCTCAGGCGACGCTGGCTCAGGTCGAGCATTTGTTTGGTGCGTTTGAGGTCGTCGTTGGACAGGTCATAAACGATGTGCGCCTGACCGAGATCGCTGTAAGCGCGAGCGACGTCGGCAGCGAGGGTCAACTGTGCCGCCTGACGATCGACTTCGGCGGCGCGGGCCTGACCGAGTGCAGCTTCCCAGGCATCACGCTGGCCGCCCCACAGATCGAAGTTGTAATTGAAACCGGCACTGACGTTACGCACGGTGGCGTAGGCATCGCCCTGCCCCAGCGGATCCTGATCCTTGGCCAGGCGCGAACGGCTGATGCCGGCGCTGGCGTCGAGGGTCGGATAGCGTTCGGCATCGGCGGCATAGGCGGCGGCGCTGGCTTGATGGGCGCGCGCGGCGGCGATTTGCATGTCCGGGCTGTCGTGCAGGGCTTCGCGGATCAAGCCGTCGAGTTGCGGATCGCCGAGGCTGGTCCACCAATCGCTTTTCGGCCATGCGGCTGGCGACAGGGTCACGCCGTTGAGGGACTGGCCGACTTTCAGGTTTTTCGCATCAAGGTTCTGGCCTTGAGTGTCGAGGCCGCTGTAGTTGGCGCAACCGGCGAGGATCATCGCCGACAGCACCAGCGTCAGGCTGCTGCGCAAGGTTTTACCGCTCATTGTGTTCACCTAACCGCTGGATAGTGATCGGGTCACCGGCTGCCAGCAGGATTTTCTTGAGGATGTATTCCAGGGTCTTCAACTCGTCCGGAGTGACGGCGCCCGCCAGTTCATTCATCGCGTTGGCGCCGATGTGCGGCAGGCGATCGGCCAGTAACTGGCCTTGCTCGGTCAGGGTCAGTTGCACCTGACGGCGGTCGCCTTCGCTGCGTTGGCGAGCCAGAAAATCTTTCTGCTCCAGACGATCGAGCATGCGCGTCATCGAACCGCTGTCGAGCGACAGATGCCGGCACAGTTCGGCCGGGGTATCGACGCCGTACTGGGCCATGATGATCAACACCTTGAACTGCGCGGCGGTGATGCCGTGGGGTTCCATGTGGGTGTCGATGATCCGGTCTTTGAGCAGCGCAGCACGGCCAAGCAACAGGCCGAGATGGCAGTGTTTGAATTCGTCCGGGGTGAAATGCTTCATTTGCTCACCTAATAACTGCCTAGGCAGTGAATGTATGTCGAGATGTTACTGCCTAGGCAGCGAATGTCAACGCAATAGTTAGGTTGCTTAGCAATTAGTTGACCAGTGGAGTGGGTTTTTTTGTTGCACGCACGGACGCCATCGCGAGCAGGCTCACTCCTACAAGGGAACGCATTCCAAATGTAGGAGTGAGCCTGCTCGCGATTGAAGCGACTCGGTTTTGGAGGGCGCGCGGTCTAGAAATCGCGCTTGTAGAAGATATCCAGCGAACTCGCGGCTTGGTTTTTGTGTTGCCCGCGCGGACGCCTTCGCGAGCAGGCTCACTCCTACAAGGGAACGCATTCCAAATGTAGGAGCGAGCCTGCTCGCGATTGAAGCGACTCGGTTTTGGAGGGGAGCGCGGTCTAGAAATCGCGCTTGTAGAAGATATCCAGCGAACTCGCGACGCCGCTCGCCGCTTCGACGTAGACCTTTTTGCTCAGCTTGTAGCGCAAGGCAATGGTGCTGGCCGGTTCAAACACGCCAACGCCATAACGCAAACTGAGCTTCTCGGTAATGTTGCCGCTGGCCACCACGCTAGTGGCATCGCCGCTGCCCGCCGTGTCGAGCTGGAAGTCCTGAATCCCGAGATCCTTGGCCAGACTACTGGTCACCCCGGCACTGCCCATCAAGCCCAACCCCAACGCCGCTTGCGCGAGCATGTTGTTGTCTTCGCCGTTGGTGCTCAGCGGACGGCCGAGTACCAGATAGGACAGCGCCTGCTCCTGGCTCATCGCCGGTTCGGAGAAGATCTGCGTGGTCGGCTGTTCGGCGCTGCCGCTGAGGCGGATACCGGCGATCACGTCGTCGGTCTGGCGAATCGCTTCGATGTCCAGATACGGCTGATCGATGGGCCCGGCGAACAGCAGGCGCGCACGCCGCACAGACAAGCGCTGACCGTAAGCACTGTATTTGCCATCGTTGAGCCACAGCTCGCCACGGGTGTCCATGTTGTCGCCGATGTGCACATGCCCCTGCACATTAGCGGTCAGGCCAAATCCGGCGAAGGCGAGTTTGTCGTCGCCAACCTCCACGTCGATGTCCATTTTCATGGCCATCGGCGGTTTACCCTCTTCGGTCTGGGCGCCGACGATGATCGTGTCGTCAGAGACTTTCACCGTCGATGGCGGCAGTTCACGCACGGTGATTTCGCCTTTCGGCACCCGCACTTTACCGGCGATTTTCAGCTCATCGCCGGCCATGGAAATTTTCAGATCCGGCGCCATTTCAAGCTTGGCGTACGGTTCGACGGTGACCGGCAACTGCGTGCCTTTCAACGCCAGATCGACCACCAGCGCCTGCCCCCAGGCGACGTTACCGTTCAAGCTGCCCTGCCCGCTCTTGCCGCTTTTCCAGCCGCCGTCCAGACGCACCGATTCACCGGCGATCAATGCGGTGAGTTGCAGATCCTGCAGCTCCATCGGCAACTCGGCGCCGGACACTTCGCCGTCACTGAGTTGCACCGTGCCGTTGACCAGCGGCGTCAGCAGGCCACCGGAAATCGTGCCGCTGCCGTTCAGGCGCCCAGTGAGTTTCTCGACCATCGGCACAAACGGCCGCGCCACCGACAGATCCAGACCGGTGAGGCGGAACGAGCCGCTCAGCGGTTTGTTTTTCGGCAGCGGGTTGAGCTGCGCCTGCACCATCAGTTCGCCGAGCTTGCCGCCGACGAAATTGAGGTCGGTGTCGACGCGCTTCGGCGTGAGTTTGCTGGTGAGCTTGAGCGTCTGGTACGGGAAGTCCAGCCACTGATCCTTTTCTTTCATGCGCAAAGTGCCGCCGCTGGCGTCGATGCTGACCACGCCGTTCGGGCCGCTGGCCGGCAAGTCCAGTTGCAGATCGGCATTGAGCTTGCCCTGCCAGGCGAAGTCTTTTGGCAACCATTGCGCGAGGCTTTCAATCGGGAATTGCTTGAGGTGATAGCGCAGTTTCGGCTCCGGCATCAGCCGTTGGTCTTCACCGCACAGGCTGGCATTGCCGGACAGCCAGCAATGCGCGCCGAAGTTGATTTTGCCGTCAGCCAGACGTTCGAGTTTGGCCGGGTTTTGCAGCTTCCAGTCCTGGCCACCGGCCTGAATATCACCACTGGCCAAACGGCCGCGCCAGTTGCCCTTATCCAGATTGCCGTCGAGACCGAGGGCCAGTTTCAGCTTCGGCCCGAGCAGGTCGAGGCTGAGTTTCTGGCTCTTGATGTCGCCTTGAGCGCTGGCGGTCAGCGTGCCCAAAGACGTATCACCGGCCTGAATGCCGCTGCCCTTGAGGTCGATTTTCGCCCGTTGCGCACTGTCGAGGGAGGCGTCGAGGTTGAGGCTTTGCAGGCGATTATCCTGGAACGCCAGTTGTGAACCTTGCAGACCGAGTTTGCCCTGCGGGGCTTTCAGCGTGCCGGCGACATCGACGCGGCCGTTGATCTGCCCGCGCAACTCTGGCCAAAGCTGAGCCAGACGCGCCAGTTTGATGTCGATCTGTCCGGTGAGTTTCTGTTGCAGACTGCCCTTGCCGTTGATGCTGTTGTCGCCGAGGCGGATTTGCAGGGCATTCAGGTTCCATTGCTCGCCAGCGCCGTCGGCCTTGGCTTGCAGGATCGCCGGTTGCCCACGCAGTTTGCCTTTGAGGTCGAGGTCAGCGGTCAGGCTCAGGCGTTCGTTTTTCATCTCGCCTTTGCTTTTCAGCGGCCCGGCCAAGGTGCCCGGCAACTCAGCGACCCAATACGCCGGGTTCAGCGCCGAGAGATCGAGCGCCGTGTCCCAGGCGATGCCGTCGGCGAACTGCACGTTGACGTGCCCTTCAGCCTTGCCCTGCCCGGCTTCCATTTTCAATTGCGGCAAAGCGATCTGCTTGAGGTTGCCGCTGAACGGACTGCTCAGAGTGAACGCGCCCGCCGGGCCATCGAGTGCGGCAGCGAAGTTGCCGAGGTATTGACCGTCGGTGTAGGAGACTTCGCCAGTGAAGGTACGCAACGCAACTTGTGGCTCGTCGATTTCGTTATAGAGCCGGTGCCACGGAAAGTCCTGCCAATTGATGTTGGCTTGCGCCGTGAGGCCTTTGCTCCAGTCGACGCTGCCGGTGAGCTTGAGGCTTTGCTTGTCGTTGGCGCTCAGGTCGAGGCCGGCGATTTGCGCGCCACTGGCGTCAACTTTGCCTTTCAGCAACAACGCGACCGGGCCTTGATCGGCGGGCAGCGCAGCGTTGCCGTTTAACTGGTAACCGTTTTTCAGGTCGCCTTCGGCGGTCAGCAGCAGTTGATTGAGTTGAAGGGTGTCCGGCAGATCGGCGCTCGGTTTGAACGCGTCGCTGGTGATGCGCAGCTTGGCCGGCAGGTTTTCCACCAGTGGTTGCAACTCGCCGTTCAATTGGCCGTCGAGGTAGCCACGACTGTCGGCGTGCAGGTTGAGGGTTTTCAGCAGGTCGCCGTCGATTTTTAGCGCCAGCGTCCATGGGCCCTTATCCGGCGATGGCAACGTCAGGTCACCGGCGATGTTCAGCGGCCAGTTACCGCTCGGCGCGAGGGTGCCGGACAGGTTCAGGCTGAGGTCGTCGCGCTGCAATTTGATGCTTTCAATCTGCATGCCCTGCGCCGTCCAGTGCGCCGCCAGTTGCAAGCCCTTGAGTTGCTCGCTGCCGTTGAACAGCAGGCTACCAACTTGCACGTCGCCCAGCTCGATGGCCACCGGCAATTGCAGATCCGGCAGTTTGATCGGGCCGCTTTCAGTGGTTTCTTCACTCGGCGGAAATTGCAGGATGACCTGATCAGCCTTGAGCTGTTCGATGCACAACGTCATGCGCGTCAGGCACAGCGGCGACCAGGCGAAGATCGCCTTGTTCAGCTCGACGCGGCTGGTGTCTTGCTGCCAGAGCAGATGATCGGCGCTCCACTGACCGCCGAGGCGACCCTGAAAATTCTCGACGCTGAGGCCCGGCACCAGACCCAACACCCAACGGCTGCCGGCCTGCGTGCCGAGCACCGTGGCGACGCTCAATACAATCAACAACACCAGCGCCAATAGCGTGAGTGCCGTTATTTTCAAACCACGCTTCACAGCTCAGGCCCCATGGAAAAGTGCAGCCGGATGCCGCCATCGTCGTCGAGTGCATGGGCCAGATCGAGGCGGATAGGCCCGACCGGCGAGACCCAGCGCACACCAATACCGACCCCGGTCTTGAGGTTCGGCAGTTCGAGTTTATTGAAAGAGTTGCCCTGATCGACGAAGGTCGCCACCCGCCATTTCTCGGCGATCGAGTATTGGTATTCGACGCTGCCGGCGACCATGTAACGGCCACCGATGCGATCGCCCTCGGAGTTTTCCGGGGACAGGCTCTGGTAGTCGTAACCGCGCACGCTCTGATCGCCACCGGCGAAGAAGCGCAGCGATGGCGGCACCGATTTATAGCCGTTGGTGGCGCTGCCGCCGACCTGCACGCGACCGAGCAAGCGGTGTTTGTCGAACACCGTGGTCAGGCCTTTGACCAGCGCGGTGCCATATAGAAGGTTGTTATCGGAACCGAGGCCTTCTTTCGCCACTTTGCTTTCGAAGCTCAGGCGATAGCCGTTGTGCGGGTCGATGCGGTTGTCGCTTTTCAGGTACGAGTAGCTGATGCCGGGCATCAGCAAAGTACTCAGGCCTGAGTCGTCACCGAGTTCGTACTCTTCGCGCTGCCATTTCAGCGAGATCACCCGCTGCCAGCCGCTCGGCAATTTGCTGTGCCATTCCGGGCCGAAGGTCAGCAGCTTGCTCAACGTGTCGGAGCCGTCGATGTCTTCAAATTGATAACCGCCGGCCCAGCGCAGTTTGTCGGTCAGTGGCGGGTCGAGCGGGATGTCGTAGAACAGCCCGACGTTTTGCCGTGGCGCCGAGAGTTCGGCCTCCCAGCCATAACTGTCGCCCTGCGGGTTGACCCAGTGGCGCGTCCAGTTGGCTTTGATACGTGGGCCGACGTCGGTCGAGTAACCGAGGCCAAGGCCCATGGTGCGCGGTTTGCGTGTGTCGAGTTTGACGTCGACCGGGATCACATCATTCTTCGCGGCAGTCGGTGCGGCATCGACGCGCACGCCTTCGAAATAGCCGCTCGATTGCAGGTCGCGGTTGAGTTCGGCGATCAGCTCCGAGTCGTACGGCTCGCCTTCCTTGAACGGCACCATGCGTTGCAGCAGGTCTTCGTCGAACGGCGTGTCGCCTTCGAATTTGACTTTGCCCAGCGCGTAACGCGGGCCGCTGTCGTAGATCAACTCAACGTCGGCCACACCCGCGCGCGGGTCGACCAAGATTTTTTGACTGGTGAAGTGGCCGCTAAAGAAGCCGAAGCGTGAAGCCTGATTCTGAATAATTCTTTTGGCGTCTTCATAACGCCCATGATTGAGCACCGCGCCGGACTTGAGCACGTCGCTTTTCGGTACACGAAAGGATTTGAGGGAGGCAGCCGGGCCGTCGACACGGATGGTGACGTTGCGCAGACGAATCGGTTCGCCGGGATCGATGTTCAGCACCAGGCGCGGTTTTTCGCCGCCCTTCACGTCACTATCAATCTGCGGCTGGTAGTAGCCCAACGCCTGGGCCGCTTTGCGCGCCTGCTCTTCGGCACCGCGACTGAAGCGCAGCAAGGCTTCTTCGTCACGGTCACCGAGGCTGCCGATATAGCCTTCTATATTGGCCTTCAGTTCATCGTTGGACGGTTTGATCCGCACATCCAATTCACTTTGCGCCAGCGCCGCGCAGCTGGATAACAGCATGAGCACGCCACTGGTAAATCTTCCTGGAAACTTCATAGGCGCGGATGCTATCACGAGCTTGGGAGCGTGATAGATCAAGACTTGTCCCGAAAAGTTCGACGCTCAAGCAGTCGCCGTTTGTAACACTTGTGGATTGGCGTGGAAAAATACGTGTTCTCGCACCGGGCCGACGGCAACCTCGCCGATCTCCTCGTAACCCTGCCTTTTATAGAATTCCAGATAACGTGGATTGCCGGTGTCGAGCACCACGCCTTGCGAGGTTTCATCGACGGCGCACCAGTTGTGCACGGCGGTCAGCAGTTGCTCGCCAAAGTGTTTGCCCTGGAACTGCGGATGAATGCCCAGCAGCGGCAGCATGTGCACTGACTCGGTCGGCACGCACGCGGAAACGGCGTCGTGGTATTCGAGATAGCGGCGGGTGCAGCGGAAACCGGTGCTGAGCACCATGCGCAGGCGCCAGGCCCAACTTTCGGTGATGCCCAAGCGTCGTTGCGGTGGCGCGATCAGAGCGATGCCGATCAAGCGGTCGTTGACCAACAGGCCGATGGCCGGCAAGTCCTGGAGGAAATGCTGTTTGACCAATTCGCGCACGGTGGCGCGAACCCGTTGTTCGTAGCCTGGGCGCTCGGCTTCGAACAGGTAGCCGAAGGTCGGCTCGTGGCGATAGGCCTGATAGAGCAGCGATCGGGCTTCGCGGGAATAACCGCGGTCGAGCATATGAATGTCGGCGATGGCGGTCTGGGTTTCAGGCATGACAGTGATTCTCCCCGGGGCGCGTCAAATGGCGGCGCTCTTGTTGGTACGAACCTTTTGGCGTTGGCACAGTTCCCCACAGGTATAGACCAACCTTGGATCTTCATCGACCGGGCGGGCCCTATCGCGAGCAGGCTCACTCCTACATTTGGAATGAGTTCCCCTGTAGGAGTGAGCCTGCTCGCGATGGCGCCATTGCAGACACCAAAAATCCCACAGCCCAAAATGATTTCTCCCACCCCACACTGGCCCATCTCCCCCATGTCAGCTAGCATCGCCCTTTTGCCAGGACTGCCGACCATGAAGATCGTTTCCTTCAACATCAACGGACTGCGCGCCCGTCCGCATCAGCTGGCAGCGCTGATCGAAAAACACCAGCCGGACGTGATCGGCCTGCAGGAAACCAAAGTCCACGACGACCAGTTCCCGCTGGAAGAAGTCCGCGCCCTCGGCTACCACGTGTACTTCCACGGGCAGAAAGGCCATTACGGCGTAGCGATGTTGTCGCGTCAGGAACCGATCGCCATTCACAAGGGATTCGCCACCGACGACGAAGACGCCCAGCGCCGCTTTATCTGGGGCACCTTCGCCGACGCCAATGGCGTGCCGGTGACGATCATGAACGGCTATTTCCCACAGGGCGAAAGCCGCGACCACCCGACCAAATTCCCCGCCAAGCAGCGTTTCTACAGCGATCTGCAAGCACTGCTGGAAAGCCAGTTCCACAACGAACAACCGGTTGTGGTGATGGGCGATGTGAACATTTCCCCGGAAGACTGCGACATCGGCATCGGCCCGGACAACATGAAGCGCTGGCTGAAAACCGGCAAATGCAGCTTCCTGCCGGAAGAGCGCGAGTGGATGGCGCGCCTGAAGAACTGGGGCCTGACCGACAGCTATCGCCACCTGAACCCGGACGTGACCGATATGTTCAGCTGGTTCGATTACCGCAGCCGTGGTTTTGAAGATGAGCCGAAGCGCGGGTTGCGCATTGACGTGATTCTGGCGTCGCATGGTTTGCTGCCGCGAGTGAAGGCGGCGGGCGTGGATTATGAATTGCGCGGGATGGAAAAACCGTCCGACCATGCGCCGATCTGGCTGGAATTGAGCTAAAAATCAAAAGATCGCAGCCTGCGGCAGCTCCTACAATTGGAATGCGTTCCCCTGTAGGAACTGCCGAAGGCTGCGATCTTTTGATCTGTCATCTTTTGGTCATGCGCCTGACTTAATCTCCCCGGCAATCCCCTTGGCTTGATTCGGTGCCGGCATGACCCTGCGTGTTCTGTGCGTCTTTCTCTTGAGTGCGTGGCTGACGGTGTCGGCCGCCGGTTTGCCGGTGCCCGACGACGGCCCGGCGTTGCGCATTCAGGGTTCCAACACCATCGGCGCCGAACTCGGCCCGGCGCTGGTCGAAGGTCTGCTGCAACAGCAAGGCCTGCTGAAGATCCACCGCGAAACCCCGGGCACCGCTAACGAACTGCGCATTGTTGGCCAGACGGCTGAAGGCAAACGCGTGCTCATCGACGTCGCCGCTCACGGCTCCAGCACCGGTTTCACCGCCCTGAAAAACGCCAGCGCCGACCTCGCCGCCTCCTCCCGCGAGATCAAGGACAGCGAGCTGCTCAGCCTGCAATCCCTCGGCGATCTGAAAAGCGCCGCCGCCGAGCAAGTCATCGCCATCGATGGCCTGGCGATCATCCTTCACCCCGAAAACCCGTTGCAGCAACTCGACACCGAGCAACTGGCGCGGATCTTCGCCGGCGAAGTGAAAAGCTGGGAAGACCTCGGTGGTCGCGGCGGTGCGATTCATTTATATGCACGGGATGATCAGTCCGGCACCTACGACACGTTCAAGGAATTGGTGCTCAGTCGTCGTGGGAAAACGCTGAGCAGTGCGGCGAAACGTTTCGAATCCAGCGAGGAATTATCCGACGCAGTGAGTAGTGATCCGCAGGGCATTGGATTTATCGGTTTGCCTTACGTGCGTCAGGCCAAAGCCGTGGCGATTGCCGATGGCGCGTCGCAATCGATGCTGCCGCTCAATAGTCTGATCGCCACCGAGGACTATCCGCTGTCTCGGCGACTGTTCTTTTATCTGCCGCCGGACAGCAGCAATCCATGGGCAAAAGCGCTGGTGGCGTTTGCGCAAAGTCGTCAGGGCCAGGAGATTGTTGCGCGCAACGGTTTTATCAGTCAGACCGTGCACGCCATGACGGTCGCGCCGAATGCGCTGATGCCCGAGGGTTATCAATCCCTCAGCCGTCACGCCCAACGTCTGACGGTGAACTTCCGTTTTGAAGAAGGCAGCGCGAGTCTGGACAACAAGGCCCGTCAGGATCTGGCGCGGGTGTTCGACTATATAAAGCGCCATGACAAGACCGATCGTGCGGTGACGCTGGTGGGTTTTGGTGATGTAAAGGACGACCCGGCGCGCGCGGATTTGCTGTCGAAGTTGCGGGCGATGGCGGTGCGACGGGAGTTGGTGAAGAGCGGCGTGGTGTTGCGCGAGGTGCGCGGGTTTGGCGCGCAGATGCCGGTGGCGACCAACAGTGCGGATGAGGGAAGGATCAAGAATCGGCGGGTTGAGGTTTGGGTGTATTGATATCCGCCAAATCGTTCCCACGCTCCGCGTGGTAATTCCGCCATGGACGCTCAGCGTCCACTGTGACGCGGAGCGTCACGGGATGCATTCCCACGCAGAGCGTGGGAACGATCAAATGTTCAGGCCCTTTCGCGAGCAAGCCCGCTCCCACAGGATCTGTGACGTTCACAAATCCAATGTGGGAGCGGGCTTGCTCGCGAAGGGGGCGACGCGGTCTTACTGACCGCTACGCAACATTTCCTTCGGCACGTATTTGCCGATCTCAAACTTGCCAATCGCCGCACGGTGCACTTCGTCCGGGCCATCAGCCAAACGCAATGTCCGTTGCATCGCATACATATAAGCCAGCGGGAAATCGTTCGACACCCCTGCCCCGCCATGCATCTGGATCGCCCGATCAATCACGCGCAGCGCGACATTCGGCGCAACCACCTTGATCTGCGCGATCTCGCTTTTCGCGATTTTGTTACCCACGGTGTCCATCATGTACGCCGCTTTCAGCGTCAGCAGACGCGCCATGTCGATCTCCATGCGCGAGTCGGCGATCTTGTCGACGTTACCGCCCAGACGCGCCAGCGGTTTGCCGAAAGCAGTACGGCTTACCGAACGTTTGCACATCAATTCCAGCGCACGCTCAGCCATGCCGACCGAACGCATGCAGTGGTGAATCCGGCCTGGGCCAAGACGACCTTGCGCAATTTCAAACCCGCGTCCTTCACCCAACAGTACGTTTTCGTACGGCACACGCACGTTGTCGAACAGCACTTCGGCGTGACCGTGCGGCGCATCGTCGTAGCCGAACACTGGCAACGGACGAACGATTTTTACGCCCGGCGTATCGACCGGCACGAGAATCATCGAATGCTGCGCATGGCGCGGTGCATCGGGATTGCTCAGGCCCATGAAGATCAGAATCTTGCAGCGCGGATCGCAAGCACCGGACGTCCACCATTTTTTGCCGTTGATCACCCACTCGTCGCCATCACGCACGGCGCGGGCGGCCATGTTGGTGGCGTCGGAGGAGGCAACATCGGGTTCGGTCATGGCGAACGCCGAGCGGATCTCGCCGCGCAGCAGCGGTTCCAGCCAGCGTTGTTTTTGCTCTTCGTTGGCGTAACGCACCAGCACTTCCATGTTGCCGGTGTCCGGCGCCGAGCAGTTGAACGGCTCCGGGCCGAGCAGTGAGCGGCCCATGATTTCCGCCAGTGGCGCGTATTCGAGGTTGGTCAGGCCGGCACCCAGTTCCGATTCAGGCAGAAACAGATTCCACAGGCCTTCGGCTTTGGCCTTGGCTTTGAGTTCTTCCATGATCGCGGTCGGCTGCCAGCGATCGCCTTCGGCAACCTGGCGCTCGAACACGGCTTCGGCCGGGTAAACGTAAGTGTCCATGAACGCGGTTACGCGCTCACGCAGTTCTTGCACCTTGGGCGAATAAGCGAAATCCATGAGCAGCTCCCGATGGTTAAGGCAGTTCTTCAGCAGAGGTTGTTTAGGTCATGCAATCGATGCTAGAACAGCGCTGATAATTTACCTAGCCTATTCTCGGCGTGTATAAACATTCATCACCGATATATGATCGGCTGATTGCCAGCCCCCCAAACACCGCACTAAATAACAAGAGAAGCCGCGTTATGAATCTGAGCAAGGTCGACCTCAACCTTTTCATCGTCTTCGACGCGATCTACACCGAAGCCAACCTGACCCGCGCCGGGCAGATTGTCGGCATCACCCAGCCGGCGGTGTCCAACGCGCTGGCACGGCTGCGCGAAACCTTCAACGACCCGCTCTTCGTGCGCACCGCCCAAGGCATGGTGCCGACGCCGATGGCGCAGAACATCATCGGTCCGGTGCGTAACGCGCTGTCGCTGCTGCGCGTGTCGGTTCAGGAAAGTCGTATTTTCAACCCGGCGCAAGCGGTCAAGACCTACCGCATCAGCATGACCGACCTCACCGAGGCAGTGATTTTGCCGCCGCTGTTCCAGCGCCTGCGCCGTCTGGCGCCGACCGTGATTATCGAAAGTTTCCTGTCGAAACGCCGTGAGACCACCAAGGAACTGGCGGCCGGGCGTCTGGATTTCGCTGTGGACGCGCCGCTCAACACCGACCCGCAGGTGCGCCACGTCAAGCTGATGGAAGACCGTTATGTGTGTGCGATGCGCAAGGGGCATCCGATGGCGGGCAAAGAAAAGCTGTCGCTGGATGATTATTTGTCGCTGACCCATATCCATATTTCCAGCCGCCGCAGCGGTCTGGGCTATGTCGATCTGGCACTGGGCAAAATGGGCATTCAGCGCAAGATCGCCCTGCGCTCGCAGCATTATTTGATGGCGTCGCAGGTGATGCAGCAGACGGACATGGTCATGACCGTGCCGGAACGCTTTGCCCGTCGGCATGAACTGCAGGCGTTTAATCTGCCGGTGAATGATGTGCCGCCGGTGGAGACGCATCTGTATTGGCATGAAAGCACTGACCAGGATCCGGCGAATCGCTGGATGCGCGAGCAGATGATTGAGTTGTGCCAGCAGGTGACGGCGCAGGAGAAGAAGCTGGATAAGCAGGTGGTTTGAGGAAAGATCAAAAGATCGCAGCCTTCGGCAGCTCCTACATTTGGAATGCGTTTTACTGTAGGAGCTGCCGAAGGCTGCGATCTTTTTCTTGCTTGACGTAAACGTCAACCTGCCATTAGCTTAGCGCCAAGACCTTTTTCCGAGCGCTTCCATGAGCAGCCAGACTTACAGCATTTCCGACCTCGCCCGCGAGCTGGACATCACCACCCGGGCGATCCGCTTTTATGAAGAGCAAGGCCTGCTCAGCCCTGAGCGCCGTGGCCAGGAACGCATCTACTCGCCGCGCGACAAGGTCAGCCTGAAGCTGATCCTGCGGGGCAAGCGCATCGGCTTCTCCTTGGCCGAATGTCGCGAACTGATCGAACTCTACGACCCGTCCAGCGGTAACACCAAACAGCTCAACAGCATGCTGGCGAAAATCACCGAGCGCCGCGAGCAACTGGAGCAGCAGTTGCTGGATATCGAACAGATGAAACTGGAGCTTGATACCGCTGAAGAGCGCTGCGTGCAGGCGCTTGAACAAACCCTCAAGAGCCAGCAGGCGATCTAACGGATCGAACACCATCCCTTGTGGGAGCGGGCTAGCTCGCGAATGCGATTTACCAGTCGACAAATATGTTTCTGATACAGCGCATTCGCGAGCAAGCCCGCTCCTACAAGGGTTCCTCATTTCACTCAGAAATTTGAGCAGGTCAGCCCATGTCACTCCCCTCCCAAGTACGCCTGATCGAAGTCGGCCCGCGCGATGGCCTGCAGAACGAAGCCCAGCCCATCAGCGTCGCCGACAAGGTGCAACTGGTCGATGCGCTCAGCGCCGCGGGCCTTGGCTATATAGAAGTCGGCAGTTTCGTTTCGCCCAAGTGGGTGCCGCAAATGGCCGGTTCCGCTGAAGTGTTCGCGCAGATCCAGCGCAAACCCGGCGTGACTTATGGCGCACTGGCACCGAACCTGCGCGGTTTTGAAGATGCCATCGCTGCCGGGGTCAAGGAAGTCGCGGTGTTCGCTGCCGCGTCCGAAGCCTTCTCGCAGCGCAACATCAACTGCTCGATCAGCGAAAGCCTGGCGCGCTTCGCCCCGATCATGGATGCGGCGAAGCAACACGGCGTTACCGTGCGCGGTTACGTGTCCTGTGTGCTCGGCTGCCCGTACGAAGGCACGGTCGCGCCGGAGCAAGTGGCGATGGTCGCCCGCGAGCTGTACGCGATGGGCTGCTACGAGGTTTCGCTGGGCGACACCATCGGCACCGGCACCGCTGGCGCGACTCGCCGCTTGTTTGAAGTGGTTTCAGCGCAGGTGCCACGGGACAAACTCGCCGGACATTTCCACGACACTTACGGTCAGGCGATGGCCAACATCTACGCCAGTCTGCTCGAAGGCATTTCGGTGTTCGACAGCTCTATCGCGGGCCTCGGCGGCTGTCCGTACGCCAAAGGTGCGAGCGGTAACGTTGCTACCGAAGACGTGGTGTACCTGCTCAACGGCCTCGGTATCAAGACCGGAATCGACCTGGACGCCTTGATTGCCGCGGGTCAGCAGATCAGCGCGGTGCTCGGTCGCCCGAGCGGTTCGCGCGTGGCGAAGGCGCGCAGCGCACAGTGAGGGGGGATGGTGTTACCGCTGTGTCTGAAATGTGGGCTTAAGCGAGTAACACGGAAACAAATTGTCTGGATTGGCCTGATTGAAAAATCCTACAAAATCACAAGCCATTGATTTACAAGGCTTTTTAAAAGTTGGCACGCGTAATGCTATCTCTATGGCATAACAAGAATAAAAGCAGCAAACCAATAAAAATAAGACGTACCGACTCTGACATAACAAAAACAACACGGCAGAGACGCAGCTAACAGATTTTTTTGGAGAAGGTGTGCTTTTCAGGGTGCTCTCAGGAGTGACCCGCAACCGGGCAGAGAACAATAAAACTACCTTCAGGTAGCTCCCGAATCGGTTGGATCGTTTAACGAGAAAGCAGATCAGCGCTCAAAAAAATACGTTTGCTCTTGACCCCGGATGGGGGTCGCCAAAAACAGCGGTAAAGGGCCACGGTTGCCAAAAACAACAACAGACCGACCCTCAATAATAAAAAAGAGCACGCGACGACAAAATTAAAGGGGAGCCTCGGCTCCCCTTTGTGCTTTCTGTGATTCCAGTTTTCAACGCGTATCCCTTGTAGGAGTGAGCCTGCTCGCGATAGCGTCGTGTCAGTCGATGAAAATATTGACTAGTACACCGCTATCGCGAGCAGGCTCACTCCTACATTGGATATTCGTCAGGCGTGCTTTTCGCGAAGCTCTTCGATGCTGATTTCGCGCATCCTGAATTTCTGGATCTTCCCCGTCACCGTCATCGGAAACTCCTCGACGAACTTGAAGTGCCGTGGCGTCTTGAAGTGCGCGATGCGTTCCTTACACCAGGTTTGCAACTCCAGCTCGGAGGCGTTGTGGCCGGGATGGAATTTGATCCAGGCGACAATCTCCTCGCCGTAACGCGAGCACGGAATGCCGATCACCTGCACGTCCGCCACCGCCGGATGAGTGAAGAAAAACTCTTCCAGCTCACGCGGATAAACGTTCTCGCCGCCGCGAATGATCATGTCCTTGTTACGCCCGGCGATGTTGACGTAACCCTCCTCGTTCATGCTCGCCAGGTCGCCGGTGTGCATCCAGCCCGCGTCATCGATAGCTTCAGCGGTGGCTTGCGGGTTTTGCCAATAGCCGAGCATCACGCTGTAACCACGGGTGCACAGTTCGCCGATGGTGCCGCGCGACACGAGGTTACCGGCATCGTCGATGATCTTGCTTTCCAGTTGCGGCTGGGTGCGACCGACGGTGGTCACGCGCAGCTCCAGCTCATCGTTCGGGCCGGTTTGCAGCGACACCGGGCTGGTCTCGGTCATGCCGTAGGCGATCTGCACTTCACTCATGTGCATCTCGCTGATGACCCGGCGCATCACTTCGATCGGGCAGGTGGCGCCGGCCATGATCCCGGTGCGCAGGCTCGACAGATCGAATTCGGCGCGTTGCGGCTGATCGAGCATGGCGATGAACATGGTCGGCACGCCGTAGAGGCCGGTGGCTTTTTCTTCGGCGACGGTCTGCAGGGTCAGCAACGGATCGAACGCGTCGTTGGGGTAAATCATCGTGCTGCCGTGGGTGATGCAGCCGAGATTGCCCATGACCATGCCGAAGCAGTGATACAGCGGCACCGGGATCACCAGGCGATCGTGCGGGGTCAGGCCAATGCTTTCGCCAACCATGTAACCGTTGTTGAGGATGTTGTAGTGGCTGAGGGTCGCGCCTTTGGGGAAACCGGTGGTGCCGGAGGTGTACTGAATGTTTACCGGTTGATCGAAGTGCAGGCTGTTGCTGCGCTCACTGAGTTGTTGCGGGGTGACGCTGGCCGCCATGTCGGTCAATTGTGACCACGGCAGGAAACCTGATGGCGGCTGCGCGTCGAGGCTGATCACCCCGCGCAATTCCGGCAGGCGCTCGCTGCGCATTTGGCCAATGGATTGTTCGGCCAGTTCTGGTACCAATCCTTGCAACATGCCGTGGTAGTTCGACGACTTGAACGCGCCGGCGCAGACCAGCCATTGGCAGCCGGATTGTTTGAGCACGTATTCCAGTTCGGAACTGCGGTAGGCCGGATTGACGTTGACCAGGATCACACCGATTTTCGCCGTGGCGAACTGGGTGATGCACCACTCAGCGCAGTTCGGTGCCCAGATGCCGAGGCGATCGCCGGCCTGTAAACCCAAGGCGAGCAGCGCTCTGGCGTGCACGTCGACGGCATCGGCCAATTGCCGCCATGAGTAGCGCAACTGCTGATGGCGCACGACGAGCGCTTCGCCGTCGGGATATTGCGCGACGGTGTGATCGAACTTCTGCCCGATGGTCATCGCCAGCAAGGCTTTGTCCTGTGAGCCACGGGTGTAGCTGCGCCGCGGGTTTGCACTGGGTTGATCCATGACGACCCCTATTGTCTTTATTTATGGGTTGCCGACGGTCACTTGTAGGAGTGAGCCTGCTCGCGATCTCGATCCATTAGTCAACACTTACGTCGACTGACACGACGCGATCGCGAGCAGGCTCACTCCTACAAAAACTAATCAGCTTTCAATCTTGAACTGCCCCTACTCTCGCTCAAGTTGACGTTAACGTAAAGGGTGATTGACAGCCATTCGTCACAGGCTTACGTTAACGTAAAGGTGAGAGCCGAGTGACCGCCCTCCCCACCCTACAAAAAAGCCAAAAGGTGACCCATGAGCTATCCATCCCTGAATTTTGCCCTCGGTGAAACCATCGACATGCTGCGCGATCAGGTTCAGTCCTTTGTCGCCAAGGAGATCGCCCCGCGTGCGGCGCAGATCGACAGCGACAACCTGTTCCCCGCCGACATGTGGCGCAAATTCGGTGACATGGGCCTGCTCGGCATTACCGTGCCGGAAGAGTACGGCGGCGCGGGTCTGGGTTACCTGGCACACGTGGTGGCGATGGAAGAAATCAGTCGTGGCTCGGCCTCGGTGGCGCTGTCCTACGGCGCGCATTCGAACCTCTGCGTCAACCAGATTAACCGCAACGGCAACCACGAACAGAAAACCAAGTACCTGCCGAAACTGATCAGCGGCGAGCACGTCGGCGCATTGGCGATGAGCGAACCGAATGCCGGTTCCGACGTGGTCTCGATGAAATTGCGCGCCGACAAACGCGACGACCGTTACGTCCTCAACGGCAGCAAAACCTGGATCACCAACGGCCCTGACGCCAACACTTACGTGATCTACGCCAAGACCGATCTGGAAAAAGGCCCGCACGGCATCACCGCATTCATCGTCGAACGCGACTGGAAAGGCTTCAGCCGCAGCAACAAGTTCGACAAGCTCGGCATGCGCGGCTCCAACACTTGCGAGCTGTTCTTCGATGACGTCGAAGTGCCGGAAGAAAACATTCTCGGCGTGCTCAACGGCGGTGTGAAAGTGTTGATGAGCGGCCTCGATTACGAGCGAGTCGTGCTCTCTGGCGGCCCGACCGGGATCATGCAGTCGTGCATGGATCTGATCGTGCCGTACATCCATGACCGCAAGCAGTTCGGTCAAAGCATCGGCGAGTTCCAGCTGATCCAGGGCAAAGTCGCCGACATGTACACCCAACTCAACGCCAGCCGAGCTTATCTGTATGCCGTTGCCCAAGCCTGCGAGCGTGGCGAAACCACGCGCAAAGACGCCGCCGGCGTAATCCTTTATACCGCTGAGCGCGCCACACAAATGGCGCTCGACGCGATCCAGATTCTCGGCGGTAACGGTTACATCAACGAATTCCCGGCGGGCCGTCTGCTGCGTGACGCCAAGCTGTACGAAATCGGCGCCGGCACCAGTGAGATCCGTCGCATGCTGATCGGTCGCGAACTCTTCAACGAAACGAAATAAATTTCGTCAGCTGCGAGCTGCAAGTTTCTAGCTGCAAGAGAACAGCTTTAACTTGCCGCTCCAAGCTTGCAACTCGTAGCTGCTTACGGAGTAAGCCATGATTCTGCATACACAGCTCAATCCTCGTTCAGCGGAGTTCGCCGCCAACAGCGCGGCGATGCTCAAACAGGTCGACGCCCTGCACACCCTGCTCGCCCAAGTGGCGCAGGGTGGTGGCGCGAAAGCCCAGGAACGTCACACCTCACGAGGCAAACTGCTGCCGCGCGAACGCATCAACCGTTTGCTCGATCCGGGCTCACCGTTTCTGGAAATCAGCCAACTGGCCGCCCACGCCGTGTATGGCGAAGACGTGCCGGCGGCCGGTGTGATTGCCGGGATCGGCCGGGTTGAAGGCGTCGAATGCATGATCGTCGCCAACGATGCGACGGTGAAGGGCGGTTCGTACTATCCACTGACCGTGAAAAAACACCTGCGCGCGCAAACCATCGCTCAGCAGAATCGTTTGCCGTGCATTTATCTGGTGGACTCCGGTGGCGCCAACCTGCCGCGTCAGGATGAAGTGTTCCCGGATCGCGAGCACTTCGGGCGGATCTTCTTCAACCAGGCCAACATGAGCGCGATGGGTATTCCGCAAATCGCCGTGGTCATGGGCTCGTGCACTGCGGGCGGCGCTTACGTGCCGGCGATGGCCGACGAAGCGATCATGGTGCGCAATCAGGCGACGATTTTCCTCGCCGGCCCGCCGTTGGTGAAAGCCGCGACCGGTGAAGTGGTCAGCGCCGAAGACCTCGGCGGGGCCGACGTGCACTGCAAGATTTCCGGGGTTGCCGACCACTACGCCGAGAGTGACGAACACGCCCTCGCCCTCGCCCGCCGCAGCGTTGCCAACCTCAACTGGCGCAAGCTCGGCGAAGTGCAACAGCGCGCACCGATTGCGCCGCTGTATGCCAGCGATGAGTTGTACGGTGTGGTTTCCGCCGACGCCAAGCAGCCGTTCGATGTGCGCGAAGTGATTGCACGACTGGTCGACGGTTCGGTGTTCGATGAGTTCAAAGCGCTGTTCGGCACCACGCTGGTTTGCGGTTTTGCGCATCTGCACGGTTACCCGATCGCGATTCTGGCGAACAACGGCATCCTCTTCGCCGAAGCCGCGCAGAAAGGCGCGCACTTCATCGAACTGGCCTGCCAGCGCGGCATTCCCCTGCTGTTCCTGCAAAACATCACCGGCTTCATGGTCGGTCAGAAATACGAGGCCGGTGGCATCGCCAAACACGGCGCGAAACTGGTGACGGCCGTGGCTTGCGCCAAAGTGCCGAAATTCACCGTGATCATCGGCGGCAGTTTCGGCGCCGGTAACTACGGCATGTGCGGCCGCGCTTACGATCCGCGTTTTCTGTGGATGTGGCCGAATGCGCGGATCGGCGTGATGGGCGCTGAACAAGCGGCCGGCGTGTTGGTGCAGGTCAAACGCGAGCAGGCTGAACGCAGCGGCCAAACGTTCAGTGCCGAGCAGGAAGCCGAGATCAAGCAACCGATCCTCGACCAGTATGAAGAGCAGGGGCACCCCTACTATTCCAGTGCACGGCTGTGGGACGACGGCGTCATCGACCCGGCGCAGACCCGCGATGTGCTGGCCCTGGCCTTGTCCGCGTCGCTGAACGCGCCAATCGAACCGAGCCGCTTCGGCGTGTTCCGGATGTGATTTTTTGTGGGAGCGGGCTTGCTCGCGAATACGGTTGATCAGTCGACATCTCTGATACCTGAAAGACCGCTTTCGCGAGCAAGCCCGCTCCCACAAAGACCGTGGAGACGGATGAATATGAGCGACTTCAACACCCTCGAACTGCAAAACGACCCGCGCGGTTTCGCGACGCTGTGGCTCAACCGCCCAGAGAAAAACAACGCGTTCAACGCCGAGATGATCCGCGAACTGATCCTCGCCCTCGACAAAGTTGCCAGCGACGCCAGCCTGCGTTTCCTGCTGGTGCGCGGCCGTGGCAAGCACTTCAGCGCCGGCGCCGATCTGGCGTGGATGCAGCAATCGGCCGAGCTCGATTACCACACCAACCTCGACGACGCCCGCGAACTCGCCGAGCTGATGTACAACCTCGCCAAGCTGAAAATCCCCACCGTGGCCGTGGTGCAAGGCGCGGCATTCGGTGGCGCGCTGGGTTTGATCAGTTGCTGCGACATGGCGATCGGCGCCGATGACGCGCAATTCTGCCTGTCGGAAGTGCGCATCGGTCTGGCGCCGGCGGTGATCAGTCCGTTCGTCGTACAAGCCATTGGTGAACGTGCAGCACGGCGTTATGCGCTGACCGCTGAACGTTTCGGCGGTCAGCGTGCGCGGGAAATCGGTTTGTTGTCCGACAGCTATCCGGCCGCTGAACTGGAGCAACAGGTCGAACAGTGGATCAACAATCTGCTGCTCAACAGCCCCGCCGCCATGCGCGCCAGCAAGGATTTGTTGCGTGAAGTCGGCAACGGCGCGCTGACCCCGGCGCTGCGCCGCTACACCGAAAATGCCATCGCTCGCATCCGCGTCAGTCCGGAAGGTCAGGAAGGTCTGCGGGCCTTTCTGCAAAAACGTCCGCCGAGCTGGCAAGCCGAAACTACCACCAAGGAGCCGCGTTGATGAGCGCACCCGTTCTCACCACCCTGCTGGTGGCCAACCGTGGCGAAATCGCTTGCCGCGTGATGCGCACCGCCAAAGCCTTGGGCCTGACCACCGTCGCGGTGCACAGCGCCACCGACCGCGAGGCGCGGCACAGCCGTGAAGCGGATATCCGCGTCGATCTCGGCGGCAGCAAAGCGGCTGACAGTTATTTGCAAATCGACAAACTGATCGCGGCGGCCAAGGCCAGCGGCGCGCAGGCGATTCATCCGGGGTATGGCTTTCTGTCGGAGAACGCCGGGTTCGCCCGTGCGATTGAAGCGGCAGGGCTGATTTTCCTCGGCCCACCGGCCTCGGCCATCGACGCGATGGGCAGCAAATCGGCGGCCAAGGCGTTGATGGAAACTGCCGGCGTGCCTTTGGTGCCGGGTTATCACGGCGAAGCGCAGGATCTCGAGACCTTCCGTACTGCCTGCGAACGCATCGGTTATCCGGTGTTGCTTAAGGCTACGGCCGGCGGCGGTGGCAAAGGCATGAAGGTTGTTGAAGAGGTCAGCCAGCTCGCCGAAGCACTCGCCTCCGCTCAGCGTGAAGCGCAGTCGTCGTTCGGCGATTCGCGAATGCTGGTGGAGAAATATCTGCTGAAACCGCGTCACGTCGAAATCCAGGTGTTCGCCGATCAGCATGGCAATTGCCTGTACCTGAATGAGCGTGATTGCTCGATTCAGCGGCGGCATCAGAAAGTCGTCGAAGAGGCGCCGGCACCGGGCCTGAGCGCAGAACTGCGACGGGCGATGGGCGAAGCGGCTGTGCGTTCGGCGCAGGCGATCGGTTATGTCGGCGCCGGCACGGTGGAGTTTCTGCTGGATGCGCGTGGCGAATTCTTCTTTATGGAGATGAACACGCGCCTTCAAGTTGAACACCCGGTGACCGAGGCGATCACTGGTCTGGATCTGGTCGCCTGGCAGATTCGTGTGGCGCGGGGTGAAGCGCTGCCGATCACCCAAGAGCAGGTGCCGCTCAATGGCCATGCGATTGAAGTGCGCTTGTATGCCGAAGACCCTTCGAATGATTTTCTGCCGGCCACCGGGCGTCTGGATTTGTATCGCGAGTCGGCTGAAGGGCCTGGGCGTCGAGTGGACAGCGGCGTTGAGGAAGGTGATGAGATTTCGCCGTTCTACGACCCGATGCTCGGCAAGCTGATTGCCTGGGGCGAGGATCGTGAACAGGCGCGCCTGCATTTGTTGAGCATGCTCGATGAATTTGCGATTGGCGGGTTGAAGACCAACATCAACTTTCTGCGGCGGATCATCGCGCATCCGGCGTTTGCGGCGGCGGAACTGGATACCGGGTTTATTCCGCGCTATCAGGAGCAGTTGCTGCCAGCGCCGAGCGAATTGAGTGACGGGTTCTGGCAGGCGGCGGCGCAGGCGTTTGCGCAGAGTTTGCCGAACGTTGTGCGGGCGGATGATGCTGCTTCACCGTGGTCGCGGAACAGCGGATTGCGCGCGGGTTTGCCTCGGGAAATTACCCTGCATTTGAGTTGCGAGGGGCAGGATCGGGCGTTGACGCTGGGGGCTGGCGGTGATGCAAAACTGCTCGGCGATTCGCTGGTTGTTGAACACGAAGGCGTGCGTCGGACCTTGCGGGCTATTCGTCAGGGTGATGCGCTGTATCTGCAATGGGAAGGCGAGTTGCGTCGCGTTGAAGCGTACGACCCGATCAGTGCAGTGGAAGCCAGCAACAGTCATCAGGGCGGTCTGACCGCACCGATGAACGGCAGCATCGTGCGGGTTTTGGTCGAGGCCGGGCAATCGGTTGAAGCCGGTGCGCAACTGGTGGTGCTGGAAGCGATGAAGATGGAGCACAGCATCCGTGCGCCGCATGCCGGGGTGATCAAAGCGCTGTATTGCCAGGAAGGTGAAATGGTTGGCGAAGGCAGCGCTTTGGTTGAACTGGAAGCAGTGTGAATAAACAGACCGATCCTACGCTTGGCGAGGATCGGTCTGACTAGAAGCGCGCCGTTGCCTGCACCACCACGCCGAGGATTCGACACTCCTCGGTGAACAAGGCTTTCGGCCATGTCGGATTGAGCGGTATCAGGTAACGCTGGCCGCCCTCTTCGTCGAGCTTGCGAAAAATCGCCTCATGGCTGTCCGACCACTGGGCGATCACCAGTTTGCCGGGGACTGCCTCTGCCTCCGGATCGACCAGAATCAGCATGCCTTCGGGGATGCTCGTGCCTTTGGGCGCGGTCATCGAATCGCCTGACACCCTCAGCCAGAACGCGGCGCCGCGAGCGTGATAATCCGTCAGCTCGAAGCGTTGCTTGTCCTCGGGTTTGCCATAGGGCTGCGGCGCGCTTTCCCGCGCTTGCAGTGGCGCGCTCCATTCGCTCACCGGGTAGCGAAAGTAAGGGTTATATTTCTGCGTCAGCGGCATGTCGTCGTTCGCCACGGGCTGCGGCTCGCGAATGACCATCGCCACTTCGAGAAAATCCATGCCCAGCGCTTGCAGCACGCGGTTCATCTCCGCGACGCCCGGTTCACGACGTTTGTTCAGCCAATGGCCGATGCCGCCCTGGGACATGCCAACACGCTCTCCGAGCTCTGTTTGAGTGATTTTGAGTTCACTCATTTTGGCCTTGACCAACTCAATCCATTTATCCATGTGCGGCACCTTACGCGGGACGCCTTCGGCCAGCAAAACACAAATTGTCGTATTTAAATTCTGGTCACAACTACGCATCGTACTATGCTGACAGCACGGACAGTTAATCAAACAAGGAGTGGCCCTTCATCATGAACATCAGCAGCAAAGACTTGCCCGACCTGCAAATGGACACCACGTTCACCTCGCCCCAAGGCAACGCCGCCGCGCAACGAGCGCTCGACTATTACTTGAAACCAACTGTGTCGACACCCGAGGTCGATGAGCGTTTTTTCGACGTCAACCGTCATGTCAGCGGCGAAGAAGCACTGGTACACGCCTCCGACCTATTGCGCTGCGCCGCCGCCACCGCTTTCAAAGCAGCAGAAAACCTGCAAGGCGCGAGTCGCGATCTGGCATTTTCAGTGGTGCACATGGTGGATATGGCGCGGGCGATGGTCGACCACTCGCTGGATGGCGATGAAGTCTGAGGAACGGGGGTTCGAACGGACAGGAAAGAATTTTCCAATCGCGCAGATAAAAACATTTGACTTGCAAATGATAATGATTATTATTGCATGCAGCTGGTCGCGAGATCAGTCGATGGACCAGAGACCTTAGGTCGGTCTTCTGGACTATCTCCTCATCAGGCTAATCACGGTTTTTGACCCGGATTTTTTCCGGGTCTTTTTTTTACCCGTTTTTCGGGCTTGTGGCTTCAGGCTAATGAAGTCTTTAGGTGCTGCAAATTCGATGGCGCGGATAATATCAAAAGAATATCGATTGGCAAGCCAAGCCCGGCCGCATTGGGGCAAACTAACGACAAATAGCACTTGAGAATCAATCGCATAATCTCTAAGCTGCCTCCGCGTCATGGAGGACGCCCCCCGCCACAACCCCGCAATTCCCCTCGGTTTCAGCCCAATCTTGTGTAAAGTATCGGCCATAACAATCCTGATCAGGAACCGATATGACCGTGGCCAAATCTTCGTTCGACATCAGCGCCAATTTCGACAGCGGCAACATCCAAGTCATCGACATCAGCAATCCGCTCAGCCCGGTTCTGGCCATCCGCCCGGACACGCGCAGCGCCCATTTTCAGTGGTTCCACTTCAAGGCCAGCGGCTTGCACGTCGGTCAGGAACACTGGTTCCGTTTGAACAACGCCAGCCAGTCCTCTTACAACAAAGCCTGGGATGGCTATCAAGCCGTGGCCTCCTACGATCACGTCAACTGGTTCCGCGTACCAACCATTTTCGAAGGCGATTGCTTGCGCTTCTGCCTCGAAGCCACGCAGACCCACGCCTGGTTCGCCTACTTCGAACCGTACAGCCGTGGCCGCCACGACTGGCTGATCGAGCAGGCGCTGACCAAGGCCGGCACTGAACTGCTCGCCACGGGCAAAAGCGTCGAAGGCCGCGACATCCAGTTGCTGCGCAAAGGCTCGGGCGCTGAAGGCCAGCGCAAAGTCTGGATCATCGCCCAGCAACACCCCGGCGAGCACATGGCCGAATGGTTCATGGAAGGCATCATCGAACGTCTGGAACGTCACGAAGATCCGGTGCTGAACAAGCTGCTGGCCAGCGCCGATCTGTACCTGGTGCCGAACATGAACCCGGACGGCGCTTTCCACGGCCACCTGCGCACCAACGCCATGGGCCAGGATTTGAACCGCGCCTGGCAGAACGCCAGTCAGGAAGTCAGCCCCGAGGTACTTTTCGTACAGCAGCAGATGGAAAAGTATGGCGTCGATTTCTTCCTTGACGCACACGGTGACGAGGAAATCCCTCACGTGTTCACCGCCGGTTGCGAAGGCAATCCGGGTTACACGCCGCGCATCGAGAAGCTCGAAGAGCACTTCCGCAGCCACCTCAAGCACACCACCAAAGACTTCCAGACCAAGTACGGCTATGTTCGCGACGAACCGGGCCAGGCCAACATGACCCTGGCTTGCAACAGCGTCGGCCAGAAATACGACTGCCTGTCGCTGACCCTGGAAATGCCGTTCAAGGATCACGACGATCATCCCGACAAGGAAACCGGCTGGTCGGGCAAGCGCTCGAAACAATTGGGCAAAGACGTGCTGACCACCATCGCCGACATGGTCGACACCCTGCGCTGATCCCGTGCTCTCCCCGCAAATAAAAAGATCGCAGCCTGACTGCGATCTTTTGCTTCAGGCCGTAGCTTTACGCGCCGGCCCGCCCCCTGACTCGATCAATGACGATCGCGACCGCGCAACATGCTGTCGAGTACTTCATCGCGGCGCACCCAGCCATGAAACAGCGCCGCCGCCAGGTGCAGCAGCACCGTCAGAAACAGCAGGTACGCCAGATAACCATGGGCCTTGCGCAGCAACGCAAACAACTGCGCATCGGCCGGCACAATCGACGGCAACTGCAGCGTGGTGCTGAGCATCACCGGTTCGTCAGAAGCGCTGATCATCGCCCAACCGAGCAGCGGCAACACCAGCATCAACGTGTACAACAACAGATGCGAAGCCTTGGCCGCCAATACCTGAAAGTCCGGCAGATCCGCTGGCAAAGGGGGTTGGCGCGTGGTCAAACGCACCAGCAGACGCACGACAACCAATACCAGAATCGCAATGCCCAACGGCTTGTGCAGATGGATCAGCCATTCATGCCGCTCTGAAACAGACGTCACCATGCCCGCGCCAATAAACAGCATGGCGATGATCATCAGCGCCATCAGCCAGTGCAGCAGTCGCGCCAACAATACGAAATGCGTCGGTTGAGTTCTCATGGGCGAGCCTCCTGTTTGGCGGCGGGCAACTGGCTGACTTCGCTGGTGCGACGCAGGTAAGAATCGGCGTAACCGGCGGAGCGCGCGGCGAGCAACGGATCGGCGCTGCCTTGAATCCCGGCCGGCAACACAAGCGGGTCGTAGTTGATGTCGCGGCACTCGCCACTCAGTTGCGGCTGGGTTTTCTCCAGCACCAAAGTGCCGGCATTGACCACTTTGCGCCCCGCCGGCCAGGTTTTACTGGCGTCGTTGACCGGATCCTCAGGATTGGCCAAGGTGATATTCAACTGAAACCGCAGCGGCGCGGCGGCCAGTTTTTGCACCAGATCCTTCTCAAGAAAATCGCCGCCCTCAGGTGCCGTCGCCCCCGCTGCATCCTGCGCCAACGGCGTCATGCTCCATCGCACGGCCTGCTTTTTGCCGCTGGCGTCGACCAGATAAAACGCGTTGACGCTGTTATAGGTTTCCGTGGCGTAACTGGCCGACGGCTTGGCGGTCTTCACCCACGTCAAAAACGGCACCGCTTCCGGGTGCGAGGCGAAAAAGGCAGGCACCTTGCTCGGATCCGGTTTGCCCGTCGCCGGATCCGGCGACTGCGCCTGTTGCAACTGATAAAACGCCTCGGGCGTGCCGACCGGGAACACCGGCATGCTGTTCATCCCGGTGCGCCACTGCTGCCCGTTGGCCTGAGTGAAACGCAGCGCCAGACTGCGAATCGGCACGCTGCTGTCCGGCGCATAAGGGTTGCCCGCCGGCAGTGCAAAACGTCCGACCACCGGGGTACTCGGATCATTGAACACCTGGGCGGTGGAGAACACCCGCGCCTCGCCGCTGCTCTCGAAATGGCCGATCACGCAGACGCCTTTGGCATGATTACGGCGAAATCCCGGATGCACGCCGTTGTTCTTTTCCAGCACATCGACCAGCGCTTTCGGCGTCAGACGTTGTGGGTCAAAGTTGCCATGCACGTAGGCAAACGCCCCGGCTACGGCGGCGACCACCACGGCGATGCCGCCCAGACGCAAGATCAGGCTCGCGGCACTCAAGGGCGGGCGCTGCGGCCTTTCGGGCGGGGCAGCGTTGGGGGATGAGCGATCAACCATGAACGACTCCAGGGCCATCGGCCACGAGTAGGAAGAATCAGCAAGACGCGCCCCGTCGGGGTTTATTCCACGGCCCGGTATTTATTTTTCCGAACGTGGAATAACCTGCCACGGCGGACGTCTCCCTAGTCCACAGCGTAGTGACTAGCAGAACTTCATGAGCGAATTCGACGAACAGTTGAGAGAAATCATTCCCAGATTGCGCCGCTTTGCCGTGTCGTTGACGCGCAACAGCAGCAGCGCTGACGATCTGGTGCAGGCGAGCCTGGAGCGCGCCCTGTCGAGTTGGGGCGATAAACGTGCCGACGGCGATTTGCGAGCCTGGCTGTTTGCGATCCTCTATCGGCAATTTCTCGACGCCCATCGCCGCTCCCGGCGCTATGCGCGGATGCTCGAATTTTTCACCGGACGTGACGACGCCGAACCCTCGGTCGAACGCACAGTGATCGCCCAATCGACCCTGCAAGCCTTCGACCGACTGCCCACCGAACAGCGCGCCCTGCTGTTGATGGTCTCGGTCGAGGGCCTGACTTATAAAGAGGTCGCCGAGATTCTTGGCGCCCCGATCGGCACCGTGATGTCGCGCCTGTCCCGCGCCCGCCAGGCCTTGCGCCAACTCAGCGACGGCGAAATCAGCAGCCCTTCTTTGCGGATACTCAAATGATCAGCCTGCCTCCCAGCGAGCGTGATTTGCACGCCTACATCGACCACCAGCTCAGCGACGCCGACCGGCGTGTGCTGGAAACCTGGCTGGCCGCTCACCCGGATGAAGCCGCGCAGGTGCGCGCCTGGCAACAGGACGCCCAGCAACTGCGCGCGGCCCTCAGCGGCGCGTTGCAGCAACCAGCCAATCCGGAGCTTGACCCGGCGCTGATTCGTCAGCGCCGCCAACGCCAGTCACGGCGCCATCTGGCCAGTGCGGCGATGTTGCTGATCGCGGTCAGCATCGGTGGTTTCAGTGGTTGGCAGGCACGGGAAATGACCCTTGTGCGTTCTTCGATGTTGCCGATGACCGACGCCCTTCAGGCCTATCGATTGATTGCCCAGCAAGGCATGTTGCCGGCGGATTACAAAGTCGACAGTGACGGCGACATGCAGCGCTGGCTCGATCGATATTTCAATCAGGCCAGCCGTTTGCCAGATCTGAAAGCGGCCGGGTTTGAACCGGTCAGCGGGCGCCTGCTGAGCACCGACGAAGGCCCGGCGGCGATGGTGCTGTATGAGGATGGCAGCGGGCACAAAGTGAGTTTTTACGTGCGCCCGCCGGGGCCGAAGAACACCTTTTTACCGCGCGGTAGCCGCAGTGATGGGGATTTGCAGGCTGAGTACTGGTCGGGTGGCGGGTACAACTATGCGGTGGTGAGCCCGATCGAACTCAAGCCATCACTGCCATTG
>NZ_JAGYHF010000005.1 GCF_018336155.1 Pseudomonas rustica
ATCTGTGCAATGACGCAGGTTCGCAGCGTTCCTTCTGGGATGAGCGGGGTAGCCAATGTCATCGTGAGTTTGATGAATTGCAGCGTCCGGTAGCACTGACGGAGCAGGCCTTTGGTGAGCAGCCTCAGGTGGTTGAGCGCTGGACTTATGCCGATGCCACGGAGAGTTTCGCCCAGCACAATCAGTGTGGGCAACTGATCCGGCATGACGACCCGGGCGGTGGCCAGCTCCTCGGCGATTATGGTTTGTCGGGTGCAGTGCTGGAGGAGTCTCGACGTTTTCTCATTGAGCTGGATGCGCCGGACTGGCCGCGTCTACTGGACGCCCGAGACAAACTTCTCGAAGAAAAAGCCTACGTCACCCGATACGCTTTCTATCCAACGGGCGAGGTGCAGCGTCAGATCGATGCAGCGCGTAATACACAAATTTTCCATTTCAACGTGGCGGGAAAATCCTCTGCGACATGGCTTTTGCAATCCGGTGAAGGTCAGCATCCACAGTGTCTTGTCAGCGAAATTCGTTACAACGCACAAGATCAGATCGAAAGTGAAACGGCCGGCAACGGCGTAGTCTCAAGTGCGGATTACAGCCCTGAGGATGGTCGCCTGCTGAGGCTTTTCGCGGGTGTCGTAGGGCAACAGCCTTTGCAAGATTTGAATTACGCCTACGATCCAGTGGGCAACATTGTCGAGCTCGAAGACAAGTGCCAAATCGCCAGTCACTTCAACGGCCAGCGCATCGACCACGTCAGCCGTTATCGCTACGACAGCCTGTACCAATTGGTCGAAGCCAAAGGTTGGGAGGTCAGCAAACCGAGCCATGGCCCGGCGCTACCCGATTTGCTGCCAGTGCCGCTGGATCCCGCGCAACGGCGCAATTACACGCAGACGTTTACTTATGACGCGGCAGGCAACCTGATCACACGGCATCACAGTGGCGCGCCTGGGTTTTCGATGTTCACTTCTGCGCGCAGCAATCGGAGTCTGGCGCAGCTTGATAATGGATCCCTGCCGGGAGAGGCGCAGATATCGCTTGGATTTGATGCGGCGGGTAATCAGCTGGAATTGCAGCGTGGGCAGGCCATGGCGTGGAATGTGCGCAATGAGTTGAGTCGGGTGACGCTGGTGCGGCGTGGGGCTGAGGCGGATGACTGTGAGAGTTATGTCTACGATCGGCCGGGGCATCGGTTGCGTAAGACGCAAATCAGTCGGGCATCCGGGCAAACCCTGACAACAGAAGTGCGTTATCTGCCGGGTCTTGAGATTCATTGCGAAGTCGACGGTGTCGAGCGGCATGTAGTCAGTGTCGACGCCGGGCGGAACCACGTGCGATTACTGCATTGGCCCGCAAGTGCTGAAAGCGATCAATGGCGTTACAGCCTCGGTGATCATCTTGGTTCCAGCTCGATGGAGTTGGATGAGAGTGCGGGGATATTGAGCCAGGAGTATTTCTACGCTTTTGGTGGTACAGCGTGTTGGGCGGGTAAAAGTGCATTGACGGCGAAGTACAAGACGATTCGCTATTCAGGTAAAGAACGGGATGCCACGGGGCTTTACTATTATGGATATCGGTATTATGCGCCGTGGTTGCAGCGCTGGGTTAATACCGATCCGGCTGGAGTTATTGATGGTCTCAATGTGTTTCGTGCACTCAGGAATTCTCCCATTTCGCTGCGAGAGAACTCTGGCCTCCTTCCGGTTCTTCCGGAGAAAGCATTGACTAGCGAGCAAGTAGCGCTTGAGGATGTCAGTCGTGAAATTTCTAACAATTTTCCGGATACTCATTCTGATAGTGTCGGTGAAGACAATGTTGAGTACAGAGGCGAGACATTTTTAGATCGTGTGTCGGAGTATTTTCAGAAAAATATCGCCCGCATAACGCATTTAAATGAGGTTTTGGATCATCAGAAACTGAGCAGTATAATGATCAGTTCCAGCAGGATGATCTTGCCCGCTGGTGGAGGGGTTGTCGCCAAGGATGAATTTATCAATGAGTATTATTCATCGGGGAAATGGGTTTTCAGGGGGAATTACAAAGAAAGCAAAACAGAAAAATTTTTTGCGAGTGATGTGCAGTTGGTTCAGGCGGCGATTATGGGGGTAACGAAGTATCCGTCTGTGATTGTTCGAAACGAAGTAAAGAATAAAGATACATTGGCTGCAACTCGTGATTTTGCAAGTGGCAGTGATGAGCTGAAAGATGCTTTTTTCACAACGCCGAACGGAAAAAATACGGCGCGAATTTTAATGGCTTTGGACATGGAGGCTGTAAGTATCGAAAGGACTTTTGTTGCGCATGCTGAATTTCCCAGTTTTTATATTGCAGTAAGAAATAAATCTCGAGTCGCAATGAATAGGAACGTCAACTAAATGTTTGGTTGCGTGAGAAAGTCGAAATTTTTTTAATTTGAAATGAGGTCATGATTACGTAGATAACACATGCGGAGTACGAGGGGGTTACCCCCCGTTATTGTTGTTCACCCCACAATTTTCTTGAACTCACCGCTTATTCAACCCCCGAGCCAACCGATCCCCACCCAACTGAATCACCGCCACCAACGCCACCAGCAACACAATCACCGTCAGCATGATCTGGCTATCAAACCGCTGATACCCGTAGCGATAAGCGATATCCCCCAACCCGCCCGCACCAATCGCCCCGGCCATCGCCGATGAGTTGATCATCGTCACCAGTGTAATCGTGAACCCACCGACAATCCCCGGCAGCGCCTCAGGCAACAGCACATGCCAGACAATGTGCCAACGCCGGCACCCCATCGCCTGCGCGGCTTCGATCAAACCATGATCAACCTCACGCAAACTCACTTCAGCAATCCGCGCAAAGAACGGCGTCGCCGCAATCGTCAGCGGCACAACCGCCGCCCAGACTCCGTACGTAGTGCCGACAATCAACCGGGTAAACGGAATCAGCGCGACCATCAGAATCAGAAACGGGATTGAGCGGAACAGGTTCACGAACGCGCCCAACGCACGGTTCAACAGCGGTGCTTCGTAGATGCCGCCCTTGTCGCTGGTGACCAGAATCACCGCCATGGGAATCCCCACCAGCAGCGCGATCAGCGATGACACGCCGACCATCAGGAACGTGTCGATAAACCCCTGCAACAAGCGATCAAACCACATAACCCAACACCTCCACTCGTTGCGCCCACGGCGCGGCGCGTTCGCGCAATTGTTCGGCGCTGAACGCTGAGCCGCTGACGGCCAATAACAGTTGCCCCAGTGCATGCCCCTGAATCCGTTCGACGCCGCCCTGCAGCAGCTTTACCCGGCCACCGAGGGCTGTAAAAAGTGCCGCCAGATCCGGTTCGTCGCTGGCACTGCCGGTGAACTGCAAACGCAGCGCCACCGCTGCGTCGGGGGAAGGCGCTTGCCGGTGCAAACGGCTCTGCAATTCTTCCGGCAAGGCGTGTTGCAGCGGCGCGAGCAAGGTCTGGCTGACCTCGTGTTGCGGATTGCCGAACACTTCCCACACCGGGCCTTGCTCGACGACGCGGCCGTGTTCAAGCACGACGACGCGGTCGCAAATTTCGCGGATGACTGCCATCTCGTGAGTGATCAGCACGATGGTCAGGCCCAGGCGTTGGTTGATCTCGCGCAGCAGGCCGAGGATCGATTGCGTGGTCTCCGGATCGAGCGCCGAAGTCGCCTCGTCGCAGAGCAAAATATCCGGGTCATGCACCAGCGCGCGGGCGATGCCGACGCGCTGTTTCTGGCCACCGGAAAGCTGCGCCGGATAGGCCTTGTGCTTTTCTTGCAGGCCGACCAGTTCGAGCAATTCGCGCACCTTTTTCTCGCGCTGCTCTTTCGGCACGCCCGCCACTTTCAGCGGCAGTTCGACGTTCTGCCAAACGGTCTTGGCCGACATCAGATTGAAGTGCTGGAAGATCATGCCAATCCTTCGGCGCAATGCTACGAGGCGGTCTTCATCGAACTCGCCGATGTCGACCTGATCGATCAACACGCGCCCCGACGTTGGTTGTTCCAGACGATTGATGGTGCGGATCAGCGACGACTTGCCGGCGCCGCTGCGACCGATGATGCCGAACACTTCACCGCGCTGAATCGCCAGATCGATGCCCTGCAACGCGGCGACCGGGCCTTGTCGACCGTTGTAGGTTTTGCCCAGACCGATGAAGCGCACATGAGCGCGATTCAGTTCCGGATGCAGTTCGGTTTTTTCAGCATTGTGTGGCTCTGGAATTTCCAGTCGCCGTTGGATCGCGGCCGTCATGCTCAGCTTTCCCAACCGACTTGATACAGCTTGCCGTGGGCCTTATCCAGCGCCGCGCGAACGGCTGGCGAATGCTGGTAGATGTCGACGAATTTGATCAGGCGCGGGTCGGTTTTGCTCTTCGGCTGGATGACGAACTGGATCACGTATTCCTTGTGGTCGAGGCCGTCGAACAGCAGTGCCGAACCGGCATCGAAAGTCTTCGCTAAACGAATGTAGGCCGGGTAGCCCTGCACCAGATCGGCGTCGTCATAAGCGCGCACCAGTTGCACCGCTTCGACTTGCAGGATTTTGATTTTCTTCGGGTTGGCGACGATGTCGTCTTCGGTGGCCTTGTAGCCGACGCCGGGTTTCAGGGTGATCAAACCGGCCTTGGCCAGCAGCTGCAAACCGCGACCGCTGTTGATCGGATCGTTGGCGATGGCAACGCTGGCGCCTTCTGGAAGCTCATCGAAGCTTTTGTATTTTTTCGAGTAGAGGCCGACGTTGTTGATGATCCCCGGGGCGAACGGCACCAGGTCAAAACCGGCGGCGGCCTTGGCGTTTTCGAGGAACGGGATGTGCTGGAAGTAGTTCACGTCGATGTCGCCGGCGGCGAGGCTGACGTTGGGTGCGATCCAGTCAGTGAACTCGACCAGCTCGACTTTGAGGCCTTGTTTAGAGGCTTCTTCGACGGCGGCTTCCAGCGGGATGGCGAAGGCTGCGGTGGTGCCGACTTTTAGCGGGGCGTCGGCGGCGAAGAGTGTCGAGCTGAACAGGCCGAGGGCCAGGGCCAGTGCTTTGACTGGGTGGGACAGGAGTTTTTTGGTCATGATGGTTTTTCCAGTCAGTGCATAGATTTTTGGTGTCTGGTCGGGCCTCTTCGCGAGCAAGCTCAGCTCCTACAGGGATCGTGGTGCCTAGTAGGAGCAAAGCTTGCTCGCGAAGCTTTTAATGCCGGTACGAAGATCCGGTGTGTTGCTCAGGTAGCTGCGCCTCGCCGTGAAACAGCTTCTCGCGCAAGCTGCCGCTGTCGTACGCGGTCTTGTACGACCCACGCCGCTGCAACTCGGGAATCACCAGATCAATAAAATCGACATAGCTTTCCGGCGTGACAATCCGCGTCAGGTTGAAACCATCCAGGCCGGTCTCAGCGATCCACGATTCCAGCTCATCCGCGACTTGCTCAGGCGAACCGACCACGGTGATGTAGCGGCCACCGAGGGCGTGCTGGTCGAGCAATTTGCGTCGCGTCCAATCGTTGTTCTGCAGGTTTTTCGTCGCCGATTGAATGGCGTTGCTCTTCACGTACTGGATCGGTTCGTCGATTTCGTACTGAGAAAAGTCGATGCCGGTCGACGCGGAAAAATGCGCCACACCGGCCTCGGCACTCGCGTAACTCAGGTACTCGGCATGCTTGGCCCACGCGGCTTCTTCGGTCGCGCCGACGATCACGTTGAGGCCCATGAACACCTTGATGTCCTCAGGGTTACGCCCGGCTTCAACGGCACTGGCGCGCACCTTGTCGACCTGAACCTTGGTCGACGGTTTGTTCTGGCCGCTGATGAACACGCACTCGGCATGACGCCCGGCAAAGAGCAAACCGCGATCGGAGCTGCCGGCCTGAAACAACACCGGCGTGCGCTGCGGTGACGGCTCGCAGAGGTGATAACCCTCGACCTGATAGAACTCGCCCTTGTGCTCGACCTTGTGCACTTTCTCCGGCTGCGCGTAAATCCGCTGCTCGCGATCGTTGAGCACCGCGCCGTTTTCCCAGCTGCCTTCCCAGAGTTTGTAGAGCACTTCCAGATACTCGTCGGCCTGATCGTAACGACGGTCATGCTCGACTTGTTCGCTGAGGCCCATGGCTTTGGCAGCGCTGTCGAGGTAGCCGGTGACGATGTTCCAGCCGACACGGCCGCGACTCAAATGATCAAGCGTCGACATGCGTCGGGCGAACAGATAGGGCGGCTCGTAGGTGAGGTTCGCGGTGAGACCGAAGCCGAGGTTCTTGGTCACGGCGGCCATGGCTGAAACCAGCAGCAGCGGGTCGTTGACCGGCAACTGGATCGACTCTTTCAGCGGCACATCGACCGAGTTCTGATAGACGTCGTACACGCCAACGATGTCAGCAATGAACAAACCATCGAACAGGCCGCGCTCCAGCAATTGCGCCAGTTCCGTCCAGTACTCAATGGTGTTGTAGCGCGTCGAGGTGTCGCGCGGGTGCGTCCACAAGCCGTGGTTGATGTGGCCGATGCAGTTCATGTTGAACGCGTTGAGCAGGATCTTCTTTTTCGCAGCGCTCATCAGATCGTCCCTCGCAGTGGAGGGTTTTCATCGTTGAGGTAATAGTTGCCGACGGCGTGATATTTCCAGCGCACCGGATCGTGCAGGGTGTGCACGCGGGCGTTGCGCCAATGGCGGTCGAGGCCGTGCTCGATCAGCGTGGCCTGGCTGCCGGCCAGTTCGAACAATGTGCTGCCGGCGGCTAGGGAAATTTCAGTGCTGATCGCGCGGGCTTCGGCGACAGCAATCGATGCCGCAGCGACGGTTTCGGCATTGCTCTCGGCTTGTGCGGCGTCGAGAAATTCGCCGGCGCGTTCGAGCAAGGCTTCGGTGGCGTGCAGACGAATGCTCAAGTGGCCGAAGCTTTTCAGCGTCAACGGATCTTCGGTGGCTTTGTCGTTGCCGGAATCGATCCATGGCCGGGTTTTGCTGCGCACAAAGTGCAGCGCGTCTTCGTACGCGGCGCGGGCGATGCCGGTGTCGATGGCGGCGTGAAGGATCTGTGCCAACGGGCCAACCGTGGTCGGGCGTTCGAACGCGCTTTGAAATGGGATCACGTCTTCAGCGGCGACGTAGACGTCTTCAAACACCACCGAACCGCTGCCGGTGGTGCGCTGGCCGAAGCCGCTCCAGTCGTCGATCACGCTCAGCCCTTTGCTGTCACGCGGGACGAACGCCAGTTGCTGCACACCGTTTTCATCGACGACCGAGGTCGGGATGCGCTGCGCGTAAATCGCGCCGGTCGCATAGAACTTGCGGCCGTTGATGCGATAACCGTCGCCGTCGCGTTTGAGGCTGGTGACGCGGTCGTGAGCGGTTTTGGTGCCCAGTTCCGCCAGTGCATTACCGAAGCGCTGGCCGGCGAGTACTTCGGCGTACAGCTGTTGTTTTTGCGCGTGGCTGCCGTTTACCCGCAGCACTTCCAGTGCATAAAAATGGTTCTGTGGAATCTGCCCGAGCGAGCCGTCAGCCTGAGCGATCAGGGCGATGACTTTCGCCAGGGTGACGTTGGACACGCCAGCGCCGCCGTATTCCTTCGGCACGCTGATACCCCACAGACCCGAGCGGGAAAACACGTCGAGCTCCGGCAGTGGCAAGCGACGTTCACGGTCGCGCACGGCGCTGTCGCGTTTGAAATCTTCGGCCAGGTCGCTGGCGACGATCAGGGCTTGTTCATCGCTGGTGATGACCGCGACGTGGTGGGAAAAAGTCATAGGTTTCTCCATTGCACTTGAGAAAGTGTGCGGTCGTCAGATCCAGGAATGGCGAGCAGGCAAAGTACCGTTGAGGCGATAGGCGCCGACCGCGTGATATTTCCAGCGCACCGGGTCGTGCAGCGTGTGCACGCGGGCGTTGCGCCAGTGACGGTCGAGGTTGAATTCGGCGAGGGTCGCGCGGCTGCCCGCGAGTTCGAACAGCTTTTCGCTGGCTTGCAGGGAGATCTCGGTGGTCAGCACTTTCGCTTCGGCCACGGCAATCGAAGCGCGCGCGGCGGATTCGGCGGTGAGCGGCGCGGCGTGCACCTGATCAAGGACTTTGCCGGCCTTGCGCAACAGCGCTTCGGCGGCGTGCAGTTCGATTTTCAGTTTGCCGATGTCGGCGATCACATAGAGGTCATCACTGGCCCGCTCGACCTTGGCATCGATCCATGGCCGTGCACGGGTTTTGACGAAATCGATAGCGTCGTCGATGGCGCCACGGGCGATACCGGCGTCGATCGCCGCTTGAATCAACTGCGACACCGCGCCTTGGGTGTTGGGGGTTTCGTTAATCTTCCAGTTGTCGACGACCAGGCTCGATTCGACGCGAACGTTGTTCAGCAAAATCGTGCCGCTGGCGGTGGTGCGCTGACCGAAACCCGACCAGTCATCGACGATGCGCAAACCCGGGGTGCCACGACGAACGAAGGCCAGCACTTGCTTGCCGTCATCGTTGAGCGCTTTGACTGCGACCCAGTGCGCGAACAGTGCGCCGGTGGAGTAAAACTTCTGGCCATTGATCACGTAATCGTCGCCGTCGGCGGTGATCCGCGCTTTCAATTCCAGGGTGTTTTTGGTGCCGCGTTCCGGGCCGGCATTGCCGATCCGCCAGCCTTCCAGAACGCTCTGGAACAGCTGTTTTTTCTGCGCTTCGGTGGCGCTGCCGAGCACCAGATTGATGATGCCGAACTGGTTCTGCGGAATCTGTCCCAGCGCCGGGTCGGCGGCAGAAATGATCGCGAACACCTCGGCCAGGGTGACGAATGAAACCTGCGGGCCACCGTATTCGCGCGGGATGGCGATGCTGCCTAAACCACTGCGGGTGAACTGCTCGATTTCCGACCACGGCAACTTGCGCTGACGGTCGCGTTTGGCGGCTTGCAGGCGGGCAACTTGCGCCAGCTCATGGGCGGCCTTGATGGCTTGTGCGTCGTTGCGCAAAACCTGCGCGGGCAACAACAACGGGGCGATGTCCAGATCCGACTGGACGTTTGCGTCTGCCAGACTGGACATCAGTGCCGCTCCTTGGCTGCACGCAATGCCCTGGCGATCTGCACTGGGGTGATTGTGTTCCGGACCATACTACCTACCTCACATCTTATGAAAAACGCCGCAAAAGTGCGGCGAACGAAAGAATGTCCGGTGGTCCGGTTCATATACCCTAAGCGCGTATAAATATTAAATAAACTAACTTTTAGGAATATGTATAGAAGGGGTGATGGTCGGGTTGGTTAACAAAATTTGTAAGCGCCAATGCGATCCCTGTGGCGAGGGGATTTATCCCCGTTGGGCTGCGAAGCGGCCCCAAAATCAGACAACGCGGTGCATCAGACACACCGCGTGTTATGGGTTTACGACTGCTTCGCAGCCGAGCGGGGATAAATCCCCTCGCCACAGGGGAGTGAAGTCAATATTTGCGGGATTCGGCGGCCTTGAGTTCGGCCTTCAGCGGCACTTTCAGATAAGGATTCGCGCATCCAATCTTCAATGTCCGTGGCGGCGCCCAGCGCGAGTTATTGCCCACCCGATCAATCACGCAGTACGTCACGTCCAGCCGCAAATCCTCGCCCGCTTCGACAATCACCGCCGGCGGCACCCACACCTGAATCGCCCGCCCGACATCGGCCGCCGTGACTGCCGGCAGATCCATGCGCACATCGCCCCAGCGCAAGGTGATTTCGTCGTCCTCGGCCATGTTCACGTAAGGCTCGATGGTCAGCGGCACACCGCGTTTGATCTGGTTCGGATTCACGCCCTGACGGCGAATAGTGTCGGGCAGAGTGACGGGTGCCAATTGCTGGTTTTCGTCCCCAGACAGCGCTGGGGGCTGGCCGCCCGGGCAATCGAGTTTGACCTGCACCCGCGTCGCCGCTGACAGCGCCGGGCCTTGGCCAACCTGCATGAGCCGGTAATGAATGCTCGCCGTACCGTCGACGATAAAACTCTCCGGCACACGCAGACTGACGGCCTCGCCCACCTCGTCGCGGGTGAGTACATGGGAGGCGACGTAGCAGCGATTCCAGAACAGTTCGATCAGATCGCCGGCGTCCATGCCGGGGTAGGGCGCCACCTCGATCAGCAGGTGTGCAGCCGCAGACAGGTTGATGCCGGTTTTTTGCGCGGACGCGAGGATCGGCGCCGCCAGTTCGGGGGTGTTCGAAGTGCGAGTCATCGGTTTCTCTCCTTGAAGCCTTGCAGCGAAGTCCGTTTCTGAAAAACAAAAGGCGTGAATTGCCAGGCAATACAACAGCGAACTTCTGTTGCGTCAGAATGCTGGTTGATTGAACTAATAAACGTCGGTTGGCGACTAGATAAGAGCGTGCGGGAAGTGGAGTCAATAGAGGCGTTAAGCTAATCCGTGAATTACGAATTAATCAGAACCTTCCTACGCTTGCGAGGCATTCTGCCTAGGAGGATTGGCGAATGAGACCACGATTATTCGGGCGTTTTGCCGGTTTCGAGGGCGAGACTGTTTGAACCCAATCATGGTTTGATCAGGGTTTTCTATTGATATGTGTCTGTTGCAGAACATATAAGTGCACTGCATTCAGGGGGTTTGTTATTGCAGGAAGTTTATTCGACGGGATAAGCCTAACTTCCATCCGTGGAAGTTATCGTTTAACGCATTGAACAGACTCAGGCGTGATTCAGAAACTTGCTGAGAAACTGTTTGGTGCGCTCTTCTTTCGGGTTGGCAAACAACGCTTTGGCTTCGCCTTGTTCGACGATCACGCCTTTGTCGAAAAACACCACTCGGTTGGCCACGTCGCGGGCAAAACCCATTTCGTGAGTCACGATAACCATGGTGCGTTTCTCTTCGGCGAGACCACGAATGGTCGCCAGCACTTCACCCACCAGTTCCGGATCGAGGGCTGAAGTCGGCTCGTCGAACAGGATCACTTCCGGCTCCATCGCCAGCGCCCGGGCAATCGCCACACGCTGTTGCTGACCACCAGACAGACGACGCGGATAAGCGTCCTCTTTGCCCGCCAGACCGACCTTGGCCATCAGCTTTTTGCCCAGGGCAATGGCGGCGTCGCGTGGCATCTTCTTGACCACAACCGGGCCTTCGATGACATTTTCCAGCGCGGTGCGGTGCGGGAACAGATTGAAGTTCTGAAAGACGAAACCCACGTGCTGGCGCAAATTGCGCACCAGACCCTGCTGCTGGTTCAACGGGCGGCTGGTATCGATTTCGATATCGCCGACCTTGATCCGGCCGCTGGTGGGCTGTTCAAGGAAATTCAGGCAGCGCAGGAACGTCGTTTTCCCCGAACCGCTGGGGCCGATGATCGCGACGACTTCGCCTTCCTTGACCTCGAGGTCGATGCCGTTGAGCACGACCTGACCCTTGAATTGCTTGGTCAGTTTTTCCACGACAATCATCGTCAGGACTCCTGGTCGTGCCGATTGACCCGCTCTTCCAACTTGTTCTGGAAGTGCGAAAGCACCGTGGCCAGAATCCAGTAGATCAGCGCGGCGGCAAGATACATGGTGAAGACTTCGAAAGTCCGGGCGGTAATCAGTTGCGCCTGACGGAACAGCTCCGGCACCTGAATGGTGGCGGCCAGTGCCGTGTCCTTGACCAGCGAGATGAAGCTGTTGCCCAGCGGCGGCAACGCCGTGCGCATTGCTTGCGGCAGGATGGCCCGACGCAAGGTTTGCGCGCGGGTCATGCCGATGCTCGCGGCAGCTTCCCACTGGCCACGTTCGATCGAACCGATCGCGGCGCGCAGAATTTCACAGGCGTACGCGGCCATGTTCAGCGAGAAGCCGATCAGCGCTGCGGGTAACGGATCCAGTTCGATTCCCAGTTGCGGGAAGCCGTAATAGATCACGAACAACTGCACCAGCAGCGGCGTCCCGCGAAAGAACGACACATACACGCGCGCCAGCCAGCTCACTGATTTGAAGCGCGACAGGCGCATCAACGCCAGGCCGAAGCCCAGCAGCAAGCCGAAGAACATCCCGCCGAGGCTGAGGACGACCGTGTAGTACGCGCCCTTGAGCAGAAAGGGCGCGGAGTCCAGCAACAGCGCCGATGTCTCGGCGAGTTGCTGGCTCAACTGCGGGAAGTGCGCTTCGAATTGAAATCCAACTTCCATTATTTAGTGACGTCTGCGTTGAAGTACTTCTCGGACAGCTTCTTCAACGTGCCGTCAGCACGCAGTTCGTCGATGGCCTTGTTCACGGCAGCCAGCAGTTCCGGCTCACCTTTGCGCAGGGCAACACCGGCTTCCTGACGGGAGAAGGCTTCACCGGCGGCGACGGTTTTCGGGGCTTTCTTGGCGTATTCCAGCGCGGCCAGACGGTCGATCAGAATGGCGTCGGTGCGACCGTTGTTGAGGTCGGCGAACTTGGTCGGATCATCATCGTAAGTGCGCACGTCAGCGCCCGGCACGTTGGCGCGAACCCATTGTTCGTAGTTGGTGCCCAGGCCCACACCGACTTTCTTGCCGGACAGGTCAGCGGCGGTCTTGATGTTCAGTGCGGACTCTTTGCTCTTCAGCACCAGCGCCTGAATACCGGAAACGGTGTACGGCTCGGAGAAGTCATACTTCTTTTTGCGCTCGTCGGAGATGGTCACTTGGTTGACCACAACGTCGAGACGCTTGGATTCCAGCGCCGCAAGGATGCCGTCCCATTTGGTCGGCTGGATCTTCGCTTTGACGCCGAGTTTTTGCGCGATCGCTTCCGAGAGCTCGACTTCGAAACCGGACAGTTTGCCGTCGGCATCGACGAAGCTGAACGGAGGGTACGTGCCTTCCAGGCCGACGTTGATAACGCCTTTGTCCTTGATCTGTTGCAGCTGCTCACCGGCCACTGCCTGGCTGATCAGACCGGCGCTCAGCGCCAGACCCAGTGAACCCACCAGCAGATTGCGACGTAGTGCGGAAAAATTCATGACGAGCCCCTGTGTTTTCTTATGGAAGACGCTAAAGGAAAGTTGGCGAATTCGTGATTCGTGCGCCTGCGTTATCGTGCCCTAAAGCAGCTTATGCGTCTTGCGCGAAATTCGCCTGCGGCGAGACTATAAGATGTCTGCGTTAGACTTGAAAATACTTAATATCTAATTTGTTAGATCTTATTTGAATATTGATCGTTCCCACGCTCTGCGTGGGAACGGCTCTAGGGACGCTCCGCGTTCCGGCTTTAAAAGGGACGCGGAGCGTCCCAGGTTGCATTCCCACGCAGAGCGTGGGGAACGATCTCGTTACAGAAAATCCCTATAGGCAAACAACGCCGGCGCGCCGCCGGTGTGCAGGAAAATGATCGGGCCTTCATCAAAGCGCTGACGACCAATACCATCCAGCAACCCCGCCATCGCCTTGCCGGTATAAACCGGATCCAGCAACACCGCCTCCTGACTCGCCAGCAACTTCACCGCCGCCAACGTCCCGGCATTCGGCTCGCCATAGCGCGGGCCGAAGTATTCGTCCCACAATTCGACTTTGAAACTCTCCGGCAATTTGACGCCGAGCAGCTCCGCCGTACGCTCGGCCAGCCCCTGAACCTTCGGCCGCTGATCTTCTTCACTGCGCGAAACCGTCACGCCGATCACCGGCAATTGCGGCAACACTTCGCTCAACGCCAAGGCCAGACCACTGTGCGTGCCGGCGCTGCCCGAGGCCAACACCACGGCGGCGAAATTCAGGCCGGTGTCTTTGATTTGCTCGGTCAGCTCCAGACCGGCGCGCACATAACCCAGCGCACCGAGTGCGTTCGAACCGCCAATCGGCACCAGATACGGCTTCTTGCCGTTACTGCGTAAACGCAAGGCGAGGGCGGCAAGTTGTTCATCCGCGTTGTCGAGGTTGTCGACCAGTTCGACCTTGGTGTCGAACAGATCCAGCAGCAGTCGGTTGCCGTTGCCGGTGTAGTTGCTGTCGTCGGTGCCCAGCGGATTTTCCAGCAATGCCACACAACCGAGACCGAGTTTGGCGGCCAGCGCGGCGGTCTGGCGGACGTGGTTCGATTGCAGCGCGCCGGCAGTGATCAGCGTGTCGGCGCCTTGCGCCAAGGCATCAGCGGCGAGGTATTCGAGTTTGCGCAGTTTGTTGCCGCCCATGGCCAGCGGCGTCAGGTCATCGCGCTTGATGTACACCTCGCGACCGAGCCATGCGGACAGGCGTTCGAGTTTTTCCAGCGGCGTTGGATGGCCGAGCAGGTCGAGGCGGTTAAAGCGTTCCAGCTGATTCTTGATCATGAGTCCGTACTGGCGGAGAAAGATGAAAGGACTATAGGCACGGGTTTTTGCAGGGGCAACCGCGAATCGCTTATAGCCAAATGAACTGAGCCCAGCACTATCGGTTCTTAATTCGCCCTCGCGAGCATGCCGTAAAGTAGTCGCCGTTGACGCGGCCAGACAGTCCGGCCGCCCGTGAGGAGTCTTTACCGTGAGCGAGCGTTCCAGCCATTGGCAATTGCAGACCATCGTCAGTCAACTGCGCAGCGCGCGGGATCAGTGGCGGGCACAGAACGGCCGGGCGTCCGGCGAGCAGGGTGGTCGCGAGTTGCCGTCGCGGGCGGCGATGGCGGAGATTCTCGAAGCGCTGTGCGGCGCGTTGTTCCCGATGCGTCTGGGGCCGGTGGATCTGCGCGAAGAGAGTGAGGATTTCTACGTCGGTCATACCCTTGATGTCGCGCTGAATGCCTTGCTGGCGCAAACGCGCCTGGAGCTGCGTTATGTCGCCCGCCACAGCGCGCAGGCCGATACCGAAGTCGAGGCCCGTGCGATTGAGATTATTCAGGACTTTGCCCTGGCCTTGCCGGGCTTGCGCACGCTGCTCGATACCGATGTGCTCGCGGCCTACCACGGTGATCCGGCGGCGCGCAGCGTTGATGAGGTGTTGCTGTGCTATCCGGGGATTCTGGCGGTGATTCACCATCGTCTGGCGCACCATTTGTATCGCGCGGGGCTGCCGTTGCTGGCGCGGATCAGCGCGGAAATCGCCCATTCAGCGACCGGGATTGATATCCATCCGGGCGCGCAGATTGGCCGTAGCTTCTTTATCGATCATGGCACGGGCGTGGTGATCGGCGAGACCGCGATCATTGGCGAGCGTGTGCGGATTTATCAGGCGGTAACGTTGGGGGCGAAGCGCTTTCCGGCGGATGAGGATGGGCAGTTGCAGAAGGGCCATCCGCGTCATCCGATTGTTGAAGATGATGTGGTGATTTACGCCGGGGCGACGATTCTCGGACGCATCACCATCGGTAAGGGGTCGACCATTGGCGGCAATGTGTGGCTGACGCGCAGTGTGCCGGCGGGGTGCAATCTGACCCAGGCCAACTTGCAGCACGATGACGGCACGCAGAAGTAGGCCAAGCAGCAAATCCCATGTAGGAGCTGCCGCAGGCTGCGATCTTTTGATCTACAAAAATCACATCAAAAGATCGCAGCCTTCGGCAGCTCCTACAGGTTTGTGCATGAGTCCTGTTGTCGTTGAACGAATCCCCTCAAACCCGCGTCATACCCATCCTTGAGCTAGCGTAGGAAAACTACCGCCTAGCCGTACGATTAGTCCTTACCCCCCCATCCATGTTTAACTTGAACGTTCATTCAAGTTAAACCGGTGGTTCGCTGCCCGCTCACAACAGGAGGCTTGCCTTTGCTGAGTCCGATCATTTCAGCCACGTCTAAACCCCTCGAGGTGCACGTTTCATGAGTGCATCGTCTACCCCCGCCAGCGGTCTGGTGCGCATGAATCCGCCGGTGTTCTACTTCGCCGCGACGGTCATTCTGCTGTTTGGTCTCGTGGTCATTGCCATGCCGGAGCAGGCAGGCGCCTGGTTACTGGAAGCGCAAAACTGGGCGGCCAATACGGTCGGCTGGTACTACATGCTCGCGATGACCCTGTATCTGGTCTTCGTGGTGGTCACCGCCTTATCCGGCTACGGCAAGATAAAACTCGGTGCCGACCACGACGAGCCCGAATTCAGTTACCTGTCCTGGGCCGGCATGCTGTTCGCCGCCGGGATCAGCATCACGCTGTTCTTCTTTTGCGTGTCCGAACCGCTGACCCACATGCTCCAGCCGCCGCAAGGCGAGGCGGGCACCGCGGATGCGGCGCGTCAGGCGATGCAGATTCTGTTTCTGCACTGGGGCCTGCATGGCTGGGGCGTGTTCGCCTTCGTCGGCATGGCGTTGGCCTATTTCGCTTACCGCCACAACCTGCCGCTGGCGCTGCGCTCGGCGCTGTATCCGCTGATCGGCAAACGCATCAACGGCCCGATCGGTTACGCGGTCGATGGCTTCGGCATCATCGCCACGGTGTTCGGCCTCGGTGCCGACATGGGCTTCGGCGTGCTGCACCTCAACTCCGGTCTCGACTACCTGTTCGGCATCGCGCACACCCAGTGGATTCAGGTCGGCCTGATCACGCTGATGATGGGCGCGGCGATCATTGTTGCGGTCTCCGGCGTCGATAAAGGCGTGCGGGTGATGTCCGATATCAACATGCTGCTGGCCTGTGCGCTGCTGCTGTTTGTGTTGTTCGCCGGGCCTACCCAGCATCTGCTCAACACTTTGATCCAGAACATCGGCGACTACCTCGGCGCCTTGCCGATGAAGAGTTTCGACCTCTACGCCTACGACAAAACGAGCGACTGGCTCGGCGGCTGGACGGTGTTCTACTGGGCCTGGTGGATCGCATGGTCGCCGTTCGTGGGTCTGTTCATCGCACGGATTTCCCGTGGCCGCACCATCCGCGAATTCGTCTTCGGTGTGCTGTTGATTCCGCTCGGTTTCACCCTCGCGTGGATGTCGATCTTCGGCAACAGCGCCATCGATCAGGTGCTCAACCACGGCATGAGTGCGCTGGGCATGTCGGCTCTAGACAACCCGTCGATGAGTATTTACCTGCTGCTGGAAACCTATCCATGGAGCAAAACCGTCATCGCCGTGACGGTGTTTATCAGCTTCGTGTTCTTCGTCACCTCTGCCGATTCCGGCACCGTGGTGCTCTCGACTTTGTCGGCCAAGGGCGGTAGCCCGGACGAAGACGGGCCGAAATGGCTGCGAGTGTTCTGGGGCGCGATGACTGCACTGATCACCAGTGCGCTGCTGTTCTCCGGCAGCATCGATGCGCTGAAGTCAGCGGTGGTGCTGACCTCGTTGCCGTTCTCGCTGATTCTGTTGTTGATGATGTGGGGCCTGCACAAGGCGTTCTATCTCGAGTCGCAGAAGCAGATCGCGCAGTTGCATTCGCTGGCACCGGTCTCCGGTTCGCGGCGTGGCACGGGCGGCTGGCGACAGCGTCTGAGTCAGGCCGTGCACTTCCCATCACGCGACGAGGTGTACCGCTTCATGGACACCACGGTGCGCCCGGCGATTGAAGAAGTGACGGCGGTGTTCGTCGAGAAAGGCCTGAACGTGGTCACCCAGCCGGATCCGGCAAATGACAGCGTCAGCCTCGAAATCGGCCATGGCGATGCGCATCCATTCATCTATCAGGTGCAGATGCGCGGCTACTTCACGCCGTCCTTTGCGCGTGGCGGGATGGGCTCGAAGCAGCTCAACAATCGCCGCTACTACCGCGCCGAAGTGCATTTGAGCGAGGGCAGTCAGGACTACGATCTGGTCGGCTACACCAAAGAACAGATCATCAACGACATCCTCGATCAGTACGAACGGCATATGCAGTTTTTGCATTTGGTCAGGTAGGAGTTGTGTCGATGCCCCCTTGCGAGGGTGAGGGGGTTATCGAATTTCGACGGGTATTCCGGGATTCAATTTTTTGAGTTGGTCTACCGCTTTCTGAAGGTAGGATGGCAGTACGGGAACAAGTTGCCCGTCCCCTGCGCGTTGTAAAACAGGATCGTTTGGAAGCACGAAGATTTTTTCTACAGTGACGGGTTTGGATGCCGGGTAATTCGTATGTATTGATACGTCTTTTCGGCCGGTAATGATTACTTCGTTGTGGGGAGAGTCAAGAGGATCAAGAGGATCGAGTGCAAGATCGTCGTGTTGCGCTTTGATAAGCTCCGAGGGGCTTAATATTCTTTTGGGAGAAAGGCTCTCGCCGGGCTGGTTTAGCTGTTCATTCACGTGCTCTGCCAGCGCGCCAGCTCTCCAATGATATCGCCCGTAGACAGGATCCCGCTTGGTACCGATATGATTGCGAAAACCCAAATCGGCAGCTGATAACAAGATGATGTTGGAAGGTTTGACCGTTAGTTTTAAAGCGATTTCCCTCAAGGTTATTCTCTCTGAGACACTGTAAGTATCGTGTACTTTCAGCGGATCAATTTTAAAGGCTTTTTGCAAAGCTACTGTTTTTACCCGTTTGGTTTTCCTGTCGTTCAGATTTATAAGCGATGTGCTGATGGCGTCCCAGCTTGACATAACCTCGTCGGCGTTTCGGCGCAACAACTCGCTGTCGCGTCCATGCGTTTTATCAACCAAGGTGTGAACCAACATCAAATTGGGTGGCAGGTTTTCCCATGCTTTCAATCTTTCTATCGTCAGATTTGTCGTTTTCTCACCCACCAGACCTTCACTGTCAGTCCTGTTCACAGGATTGTTGCTGACCATCAAATACTGATTAGTACCGTCAATGGCCCCCGCCGGATCCGGACTTATCCACCGCTGCAACCACGGCGCGTAATATCTAAACCCATAAAAATACAATCCCGTTGCATCCCGCTCTTTGCCTGAGTATCGAAGGGTCTTGTACTTGACCTCAACAGCGCTCGCCCCCGCCCACCATGCCGTCCCTCCGCAAGGGTAATAACCTTCCTGGCTCAAGAGTTGCGCCTGATCATCCAGCTCCAGCGATACCGAGCCAAGATGATCCTTCACGCTGTAACGCAGTTGATCATTGGCGATCTGCGCCGGACGTCCTGCGACCCAATGCAACGCTCGCACCTGACATGCCCCCGCCTTAATGTTGATCACATGCCGATCTTCACCCGTTGCCGTGTGGCGGTGAATCTCAAGTCCTGGCAGGTAGCGGGTTTCACTGCGCAAGCTGCGAGTACCGGTCTGCAGCATGCTTACCTTGCGGGCTCGGCTGCCGGGGTTGTCGTAAATGTAGCGCTCGTCATCGTCAGCCCCGTGCTCGCGTTTGACCATCGTGATCAGGCTCAATTGATTGCGCGCATCCCAACTCATCCGCTGTCCGCGTTGCAGTTCCAGTTGATTGCCATTGGCATCGAAGGCGTCGGTCAAATCCTCTTTTCGCGGCACGCTGCGATTACTGTCGAGGGCCGTGAACATCGTAAATGTTTCGGCGCCGCTGTGATGTCTGGCAATCAGGTTGCCGGCCATGTCGTACTCGAAAGTCTGTGTGTACGGCAGTAATTGGTTTGGATCGATCGCTGGCGATCGCCATACCGGCAATGACGGGCCGTGATCCGGTTGGCTGACTTCCCGCCCTGTGGCTTCGACCAGTTGGTAGAGGCTGTCATATCGATAGCGATTGATCGGCTCGCTTCGTCGGTTTTTGAAGTAGCCCGTGAGCCTGGATTTGTCGTCGATGCTGAGGATATTGCCCACAGGGTCGTAGACAAAGTTGAGGTCTTGCAGGGTTATTCCGGCGGGATCGCGGACACATAATCGAATCGGGCGGCCGTCCTCGAGCGAATATTCGTGGCTGGTTTTTGCGCCGTTGCCGGCGGTTTCATGCGTGACCTGACCCGAGGCGTTGTAGCCAATGTCGCTGACCAGCAGAACGGATTTATTTTCGACGGATGCAAGTTTCAGCCGTGCTTCTTTTTGCTCGCCGGCCCGGGTGTAGGCGAACAGCTTCCGGTTACCCATCGCGTCGGTTTGATCGATCACATCTCCTACGGCGTTGTAACTGTGACAGGTAGTGAAGGCCTCACTTTCCAGTTGCACCTCCCGTGCCGCCATTTCCATCGGCCAATCCGGCGTAGTCAGATCGATCAGAAACCGGGTTTGCTCAATCAGCGACTGGCCCGTCACCGTGAAGGCGCAGTGTTGCAAGGTTCCTGCCGGATGGTCATGGCGCACAAGTCGCCCGCGCAGGTTATCGCTTGCGCAGGCATCGCCATACGTTAGTCGTTCCACAACTTGCGGCGGCTGAGCGTACAGATATTGGGTCACGGCGACCGGGCGTTGAAGTGGGTCCAACTCAGCGTGACTCTGGCTACCGCGACTGTCCCAATGTGACAGCGGATAACCCGAGGCATTGAACAAATTCAAGGCCCAGCCACTATCGACGCTTTCGCCTAATAATGTCTTCGCGGACAAGGAAAAGAATGTAGCGATATTGGGTTTGGCCGCAGAACCCCAGAGTCGGGGATCCCATTGGGCGATCATCCGCCGTGCCGGGTCGGAGACTTGCCGATCGATTCGCGATTCGATGATTTGCTCGGCTCGTTGACGACAATAATCGACGACTCGCACGGCCAGGCCTTGTGAGTCCATCACGGACAGCTTGGGCGTCGCGGTGTTGTGGGAGGTGGCGGCGAACATTACGATCCCTCGTACGTGTTACTCACAGAGTGAGGGCGTTTGAATATTTTGAATACTGTAAGAAGTAACAGGTGGGTGGAAGCGCTTACTGCGCTTCGGAAAACACCATGAACAACACCATCGCCGCCATCGGCACGCCAAATACCGCACTGCCAATCGCTATTTCCGAACCCAGCGGTTGCTTCGCATGCACCACACCCACCGCGCCGTTAATCACCGTCAACGCCAGCCACAGGGCGGCGAAGCTGTAGGCCATGGTCTGGCGACTGAAACCGATGCGTTCGGCGATGTAGAGCATCAGGGCGAGCAGAACCAGGCCGAAGAAGATGATGATGGCGGTGTGCATGGCGGGTTCTGCCTGGTGGATGTGTATTGCCTGAAAGACCGCTATCGCGAGCAGGCTCACTCCTACAGTGGAGCGTGGTTGGACATGAATTTTATGTACAACGCAGCTCCTGTAGGAGTGAGCCTGCTCGCGATAGGGTCACCTCGGTGTCCTTTAGAGCATAGACAATCCGGCCCACACCACTAAAACACCGGTCCTCTCCATCGGCACACATTTCGCGACTCATCCAGATGTGCACGGCTCACGAGGTGTGGTGTTCGCTGGCTCGCGCCTGCCGTTGAACTGGCCCTTAACCGAGCGTCCGTTCCGTGAGCTAATATTTATCTTGATGTGTATTGTGTGTATTACAGGCGCTAGCGTCCCCTAGAGTAAACAGCTCCAGCGGTCGAACAGGGCAAAGGGAATGCGCAGTCGGGAAATGATCAGGATGATCGAGGACGATGGTTGGTATCTGGTGGCGGTGAAAGGCAGTCACCACCAATACAAGCATGCGTTTAAGCAGGGACGGGTGACGATCAAGCACGCTGACTCGGAACTGCCCATAGGTACGGTCAACAGCATCCTCAAACAGACGGGCTTGAAATGAGGTGTGCTATGGGAAACGAAGGCGTTTATTGACCTGTCAGAGGAAGGACTCACTCACATGAAATTCCCGGTCGTTCTGCACAAGGATGCCGACTCAGACTACGGCGTGATCATCCCGGATGTACCTGGCTGCTTCTCTGCGGGAACTACGGTCGCCGAGGCGTTTGAGAATACTCAGGAAGCGTTGGCGCTTCACTATGAGGGGTTGGTCGCCGACGCCGCGCCGTTGCCGCAAGTGCGGGATATTGATGCTCATCTCGATAACCCGGATTACGCGGGAGGGATCTGGGGTGTGGTCGATTTTGATATCACCCCGTATTTCGGTAAGTCAGTGCGGTTTAATGCCACGCTGCCTGAACAGCTGCTTGAGCGTATTGACCAGACTGTGCGGCGAGACCAGCGCTATCGCTCCCGCTCCGGTTTCCTCGCGGCAGCCGCCTTGCGCGAATTGTCGGTATAACGAAGTCAGGTGCTTTCCCGTTCGATGACTTGGCACTGCAGCAGATTCAGCCGTTGCACTTCCTCGCTCGGCAACACACCAAGACTTTCCAGCACGCGTGTCGCCGCCAGCACACCGATCTCCAGCGCCGGCGGTTTGATCGTGCTCAGGCTCGGCAGCAGCATCTCGGCGAACGGGTAATCACCGAAGCCGAGAACGGCGCAGTCTTCGGGGATTTTCAAACCGGCGCGTTGCCCGGCGAGGAGGCCGCCGGCGGCGAGGTTGTCGTTGGCGAAGATGATCGCGTCGGGGCGCGGTGAGACGTTCATCAGGGCGTCCATCGCCTGTTTGCCGGCTTCGAAGGGCGTGCGATCAGCGTCGGGGGCAAAGACCCACGGCTCCAAGCCGGCCTCTCGCAAGGTCGCCGCGTAACCGTCGCGGCGTTCCAGGGCACTGAAGTCGCCCGGCGCGCTGTTCTGCACGAACGCAATGCGTCGATAACCTTTTCCCAGCAGATAATTCGCCGCCGTCACGCCTACGTCGAAATGCGAAAAACCGATCTGCATCGGCTCACGTTCCGGCTGGTAATCCCAGGTTTCGATCACCGGAATATCCGCCTCGGCGATCATTTTTTCCGTACCCGCGCTGTGAAAGTGACTGGTCAGCACCAGTGCCGCCGGCGACCAGCCGAGAAACGCGCGCACGGCGTTTTCTTCCTGCTCGGTGCTGAAGTAACTCGATGCCAGCAACAGCTGATAACCGTGACGGCTGAGCGTATCGCTGAAGCCCTGAATGGTGTTGGCGAAGATCGGCCCGGAAATGTTCGGAATGACCATGCCGACGATTTTCCCCCGCGCCGAGGCCAGCCCGCCGGCTACCAGATTCGGTACATAACCCAAATCAGCCACCACTGCCGCGATCCGCTCGCGGCGTTCAGGCGACACTTGTTCGGGCTGATTGAAGTAGCGCGACACGGTGATCGCCGAAACCCCGGCCTCGCGCGCCACCGCATTCAGGGTCACACGTCCGGCGCCACGGCGTTTGCGCGGCTTTTCTTCGCTCATGGTTCGATCCTTGTTAAAAACCAAATCGCATATAAAACTAATTTTTCAGTATTGGACGGTCTATGTGCGGATGGCCAATATTGCCGATGTTAGCGCTAACAAAGCGCGTTGTCTGCTACTCGCTCGAGCGAATGCCCAAGACACCGATTCAGGCGCTGTCGTCGCAGAACGGCAGCGGATCAGGGCCAATTTCGAGCGGGCAGAACATGCACAACATTCCTGGGGCGACACACAAACTGGCGCAGTCGATTCGCGCTGCTGACAGCAGCGATCAGGAGCCGACGCTGAAGTCGGTCACCGTCACCGCGACCCGCCGCGAAGAGTCACTGCAAAAAGTGCCGGTCGCGGTTTCGGTAATCGACGGCGAGCAGCTCGAACGCGATAACCGCAACGGCGTGGCGAGCATTGTTCAGCAAGTGCCATCGCTGAATTTCCGCACCGGCGCATCGAACAAGGACACCTCGTTATTCGTGCGCGGCGTCGGCACGATTTCCACCTCGCCGGGCGTCGAGCCGACCGTGGCGACGGTGATTGATGGTGTGGTGTATGCGCGTCCGGGACAGGCGACCCTGGACCTGCTCGATCTCGAGCGCGTCGAGGTTTTGCGCGGCCCGCAAGGCACCCTGTTCGGCAAGAACGCCTCGGCTGGCGTGCTCAACATCACCAGCAAGGCACCGACCGCCGAGACCCACGGCTATATCGATCAGTCGTACTACAGCGGCAACGAAAGCCGCACCCGATTCGGCCTCGGCGGCAGCCTGATTCCTGAGACGTTGAAGGGCTCGATCAGCACGCTGTTCGGCACCTACGATGGCAACGTCGACAACCAACATAATGGTCAGGAGGTCAACGGCTACAACCATCGCGGCGTGCGCGGCAAACTCGAATTCACGCCGAATGACGACGTCACTTTCACCCTGATCGCCGACTACATGCAGTCCCACGACGACGGCCCCAACGGTGTAGTCAGCAAGTCGCTGACCCCGGCCTTCGCCAATGCGCTGAGCCCGGCGTACGCCTCCAGCCACAACCGCGACATCAACACCGACACTCGCTCTCACGTTGAAGACATCAACAAAGGTTTGTCCGGCCAGCTCGACTGGCAACTGGGCGATTACACGCTGACGTCGATCACCGCGTGGCGCGGCTGGGACAACACCCAATATCAGGACGGCGACCGTCTCGGCACGGTGACCGCAGCGTTTCCCGGCACCGCAGACAAGGGTGATCTGGCCTTCGATCAATACTCGCAAGAGCTGCGCCTGGCCTCACCGAAAGGCGAATTCCTCGAGTACGTCGGCGGTCTGTTCTACATGCACGGCAAGGACGAAGAAACCTATCAGCGCACCCTGACGACCACCACGCGCACCGACCGTGGTGTCGCCGATTACAGCACCACCAGCGACAGTTACGCCGTGTTTGGCGAGAGCACGCTGAACTTCACTTCGGACTTTCGCGGCATCGCCGGCCTGCGCTACACCCACGATGATCTCGAATACGATCACCGCCGCGTGTCGACGTCGGCCACCACCGTCAGCGGTATCCAACCGGCGACCAGCAGCTCGGGTTCCGTCGACGAAGATGGCTGGTCCGGTCGCCTCGGTGTGCAGTACGACTTGAGCGACGCCGTCACCACGTACCTGACCTACTCGCGCGGCTACAAAGGCCCGGCCTACAACGTGTTCTTCAACATGCAGCCGCGCGACACCGAAGCGCTGAAGCCGGAAACCTCCAACACTTGGGAGGCGGGCATCAAAGCCACGTCGTGGAACAACCGCCTGACCACCAACGTTGCGGTGTTCCACAGCGAGTACGACAACTATCAGGCGAACTTTTTCGACACCGTCGCCGGGCAAGTGGTGACGCGTCTGATCAACGCCGGCAGCGTCAGCACCGAGGGCGTTGAACTCGATTACGCCCTGCAAGCGACTCAGCAACTGAAACTGTCCGGCGCACTGGCCTACACCCGTGCACGCATCGACGAATTCGCCTGCCCGGCGGGCGCGGCGGCGTCCTGCAACGTCAACGGCAAACCGCTGCCATTCAGCCCTGACTGGAAAAGCTACGTGCGTGCCGACTACACGATTCCGCTGGATAACGGCCTGGATATCGAACTCGGCACCGACTACAGCTGGCAGAGCGAAGTGCAGTACGACATCAGCCAGAACGTCGACACCAAACAGGGCGCCTACGGCATCTGGAACGCCAGCGTCGCACTCGCCGATTACAGCAATGGCTGGCGCATTGCGCTGCTCGGCAAAAACCTCACTGACAAGTCTTACTCGCCGGTGCTCGCCAGCGGTGGCAACTACATCTACCGCGCCGTGCCACGCGACGACGAACGCTACTTCGGCGTGCAACTGCGCAAGGATTTCTGAGATGAGCAGACAGTTGAAACTTGGCGCATTTCTGATGGCCACCGGGCACCACGTCGCGGCGTGGCGGCATCCTGATGTGCCGGCGAATGCAGGTCTGGATTTCGTCCATTACAAGCGGCTGGCGCAAATTGCCGAGGCAGCGAAATTCGATGCGTTATTTGTCGCTGACAGTGTCGCCGCGCCGACCCAGGACATCGCCAGTCGCATGGCGCGCTCTGATCACTTTGAGCCGCTGACATTGCTCTCGGCGCTGAGTGCGGTGACCGAGCACATCGGTCTGATTGCGACGGCGACCACCAGTTACAACGAGCCGTATCACGTGGCGCGCAAATTCGCCTCGCTAGATCACTTATCAGGCGGCCGAGCGGGGTGGAATCTGGTGACCTCGGACAATGCTGCCGAGGCGCTGAATTTTGGTCGTGATGAGCATATCGGCCATGCCGAACGCTACAGCCGTGCGCGCGAATTTCATCAGGTGGTCACCGGGCTTTGGGACAGTTGGGAGGACGATGCGTTTGTGCGCGACAAGGCTAGCGGGGTGTATTACGAGCCTGCGAAGTTGCACGTGCTGGATCATGTGGGTGAGCACTTTCGGGTCAAAGGGCCGCTGAATGTTGCACGCTCGCCGCAGGGGCAACCGGTGATCGTGCAGGCGGGATCCTCCGAAACCGGACGCGAGTTGGCGGCGCAAACGGCTGAGGTGGTGTTTACCGCGCAGACTTCATTGGCCAACGCTCAAGCGTTTTACGCCGACCTCAAGGGACGTCTGCCCAAGTACGGTCGCAGCGCCGATTCGCTGAAAATCATGCCCGGGGTTTTTGTCGTGGTTGGCCGCACCGAAGCCGAAGCGCAGGAAAAATGTGAAACGTTTCAGCAATTAGTCGAACCCGAGGTTGGCGTGGCTTTACTTGGGCGTATGCTGGGCAACTTCGATTTGTCGAAGTACCCGCTGGACGGGCCGTTACCGGCGTTGCCACTGACCGAAAGCGGCCAGCAGAGCCGGCAGAAATTGCTGACGGAATTGGCGGGGCGGGAGAACCTGACCCTTGCCGAATTGGGGCGCAAGATTGCCGGCGGGCGCGGGCATTACAGCCTGGTCGGTACGCCTGAGCAGATTGCAGATCGTTTGCAGGAATGGTTCGAACAGGGCGCGGCGGACGGCTTCAACGTGCTGGTGCCGCACCTGCCGGGCGGGCTCGAAGACTTCGCCAACGGCGTGGTGCCGGAACTGCAACGGCGTGGGTTGTTCAGATCGGAATACGAGGGTCGGACGTTACGCCAGAACCTTGGCCTGGCCCGACCTGTAAACCGTTTCGCATGATTGGTAGAGCTTTTGTGGTGAGGGGATTGATCCCCGTTCGGCTGCGGAGCAGTCGTAAAACCAGCGCATTCGGCACACCTGATTCATCGAAGTTTCAGGTTTTGGGGCGGCTTCGCCACCCAACGGGGATAAATCCCCTCGCCACAAAGGTGTTCGGTTTCAGATGACTAAAAGACAGACAAGAGAGGATTCGATGACTTACACCGCTGCCGAAAATCGCTATGACTCCATCCCTTACCGCCGCGTCGGGCGCAGCGGTCTGGTGCTGCCGGCGCTGTCGCTGGGCCTGTGGCACAACTTCGGTGACAGCACGCCGATCGACACCCAGCGCTCCCTGCTGCGCACCGCGTTCGATCTGGGCATCAACCACTTCGACCTGGCCAACAACTATGGCCCGCCGTACGGCAGCGCCGAGATCAATTTCGGCCGCCTGCTGCGTGAAGACTTCAAGCAATACCGCGACGAACTGATCATCTCCAGCAAGGCCGGTTGGGACATGTGGCCCGGCCCTTACGGTCAGGGCGGCGGCTCGCGCAAGTACGTGCTGGCCAGCCTCGACCAGAGCCTGCAACGCCTCGGTCTGGACTATGTGGATATCTTCTATTCGCACCGCTTCGACCCGGACACCCCACTGGAAGAAACCGCCAGCGCCCTCGCCACTGCGGTGCAACAGGGCAAGGCGTTGTACATCGGGATCTCGTCGTATTCGGGCGTGAAAACCCGCGAGATGGCCGCGCTGTTGCAAGAGTGGAAAGTGCCGTTGTTGATTCATCAACCGGCGTACAACCTGCTCAATCGCTGGGTGGAAAAAGATCTGCTCGACACCACCGATGAACTCGGCACGGGCGTGATTGCGTTCACTCCGTTGGCGCAAGGTCTGCTCACCGACAAATATCTCAACGGCGTGCCGGCGGATGCGCGGGTCAATCGTCCGGGCGGTGGTTCGTTGCAGGCTTCGCATTTGTCAGAGGCCAACATCGCTCATGTGCGGGCGTTGAATGAGATCGCCAAGCGTCGCGGTCAGAGCCTGGCGCAACTGGCGCTGGCGTGGACGCTGCGCGATCCTCGGGTGACCTCGGCGTTGATTGGTGCGAGTCGGCCGGAGCAGATTATCGAGAACGTTGGGGCGTTGAAGAATCTGAGTTTTAGCGCGGAAGAGCTGGCGGAGATTGACCGGTTTGCCCAAGAGGGCGGGATCAATCTGTGGGAGAGGCCTTCGACGGCGGAGTGAGCCTCTCGAAGCTGATCGTTCCCACGCTCCGCGTGGGAGTGCATCCACGGACGCTCTACGTTCGGCTTTAGATGGGACGCAGAGCGTCTCGGGCGGCGTTCCCACGCAGAGCGTGGGAACGATCAAGGTAGGAGCTGCCGCAGGCTGCGATCTTTTGATCCTAAAAAAACGGCACATCCCCCAACACCGTCGCCCGCTGCATCACCCGCCGCGCCGGGCGGTAATCATCTACCGCGTAATGCTGGGTCACGCGGTTGTCCCAGAACGCAATATCGTCCTGCTGCCAGCGCCAGCGAATGGTGAATTCCGGCCGCGTCGCATGGGCGAACAGGAACTTCAGAATCGCCTCGCTCTCGGTTTCCGACAGCTCATTGATCTTCGACGTGAACCCTTCATTGACGAACAACGAGCGCCGCCCGCTGACCGGATGCGTGCGAATCACCGGGTGTGACAGCGGTGGATTCTTGCGTCGCGCCTCTTCCCACTGCGCCAGCGCTTCAGGCGTGTTGCCGTAGCGTTCCAGCGGAAACGAACGAGTGAAATCGTGAGTCGCGGTCAGCCCTTCGAGCAAACTTTTCATCGGCGCCGACAGCGCTTCATACGCAGCAATCCCGCTGGCCCACAACGTGTCGCCACCAAACTCCGGCAGCAACTTGGCGCTGAGCACCGCGCCCATCGCCGGCGTCGGCAGGAACGTCACGTCGGTGTGCCAGATCGCGTTGTCGCGCACGTCGGTGACGGCGGTGTCGAGGATCAGCACTTCCGGTTGTTCCGGCACGTTCGGGTAGATCGGGTGAATGTGCAGGTCGCCAAAGTACGCAGCGAAACGCGCCTGTTGCGAAGGCTCGATTGGTTGGTTGCGGAAGAACAAAACCTGGTATTTGAGCAGCGCCTGCTCGATCGCGTCGCGGTGTTCCAGGCTCAGTGGCTGGCTGATGTCGACGCCGCTGATCTGTGCGCCGAGGGCCGAGCTTAATGGGGTGATGTTGAGGCTGCTCATGGTCTTTCTCTTCAATTCCGGATAACCACCACCCTGTAGGAGCTGCCGCAGGCTGCGATCTTTTGATCTTGTTTTTAAGAGGATCAAGATCAAAAGATCGCAGCCTTCGGCAGCTCCTACAGGGGGGATTCAAAAAGATGTTTTAGTGGGCCTGGCCGTGCCATGGCACCAGTTTGCGTTGCAGGGCGCGCAGGCCCATTTCCATGGCGAAGGCGATCAGGGCGATGACCAGAATCCCCAGCACCACGACATCGGTGACCAGGAATTGCGCGGCCGACTGCACCATGAAACCCAGGCCACTGGTGGCAGCGATTAATTCAGCGGCGACCAGCGTCGACCAGCCAACACCCAGACCAATGCGCACGCCAGTGAGAATGTCCGGCAACGCGCTCGGCAAAATCACATGGCGAATAAGCTGCAAACGCGTCGCACCCAACGACTGCGCCGCGCGCAATTTCGCCGGATCAACCGTGCGCACACCGGTTGCGGTAGCGATGGCAATCGGCGCGAAAATCGCCAGATAAATCAGCAGCACTTTCGACAACTCACCGATGCCGCACCAGATCACAATCAGCGGCAGATAAGCCAACGGCGGAATCGGGCGGTAGAACTCGATCAGCGGATCGAGCACACCACGGGCGATGCGGTTGGCGCCGATCGCAATGCCCACCGGCACAGCGGTCAGAATCGCAAAACCCAGACCAAGACCGATACGGCTCAGGCTCGCACCAAGGTGCTGCCACAACGTCGAATCCATGTAACCGGTGGTCGCCAGCAACCAACCCTTTTGCAGCACGGCGGACGGCGGCGGCAGGAACAATGGTTCGATCAGACCGGTGGCAGTCACTGCCCACCAGATCGCCACCAAAGTGAACAGCGTCAACAGGCTGATCCAGCGCGTGCTGAGGCTGCGGCGCAGCGGAATCACCACCGATGCGCTAACCGGTTTTACCGCCGCCGAGGAAACGTCGTAACTGCTCATGCGCGCTCCTGCCGTTGCCCGGCGCTGCGTTGCGAGAACACTTTGCTCAGCACGTGTTCACGGGTTTCGATAAAACGCGGATCGGATTTGATCGCGCGGGCGGACTCGCCGGCGGCGTAACGCTGACCGAAATCCAGGTGCAGACGCTCGACGATCTGCCCCGGATTCGGCGCGAGCAGAATCAGGTCAGTGGCGAGGAACACCGCTTCTTCAATGTCGTGGGTAATCAGGAAAACCGGCTTGGCCGTGCGCTGCCAGACTTGCAGCAACAGTTCCTGCATCTGCTCGCGGGTGAACGCGTCGAGGGCACCGAAAGGCTCGTCCATCAGCAATACACGCGGGTCAGCGGCGAGGGCGCGGGCGAGGCCGACGCGTTGTTTCTGACCACCGGAGAGTTGCCAGATACGGCGGCTTTCGAAACCGGAAAGATCGACCAGCGCGAGCATTTCGCGGGCGATCTTTTCGCGCTTGTCCCTGGCGACACCGGCAAGTTCCAGACCGAATGCGACGTTGGCCAACACGTCCTGCCAAGGCAGCAACGCGTCGTCCTGGAACACCACGCCACGTTCGGCGCTCGGGCCTTTGACCGGCACGCCGTCGAGGGTGATGCGCCCGGCGCTCGGTTCGACGAAACCGGCAATCAGGTTCAACAGCGAAGTCTTGCCACTGCCGGACGGGCCGAGGGCGACCAGCAATTGCTGAGGCCCCAGGGTCAGAGAAATATCCGCCAGCACCGGTTCGGGGCTGCCCGGGTACTGTGCGCTGATGCGCTCCAGCTGTAGCAAGGCCATCGCGGTTAACTCCCGATCAGTTGGTGATGAATTTGGCGCTGACGTACGGCGCGTAGTCCGGCAGAACGGCTTCGACCTTGCCTTGCTCCTTGAGGAACGCAGCGGTGTCGGTAATGGCTTTGGTGGTCGGCGCGCCGAGGGTGACGACCTGATCAGCTGCGAGCGGGTAGACGTTGCCTTGCAGCAGCAATGGGATGTCGCTGGCCTTGGCGCCAGAGAGTTTCACCAATTTGTCGACGTTGGATTGATCGGCGAGCCAGGCTTTCGGGTCTTTGCGGTAGTCGGCGTAGGCGTCGAGGGTAACCTTGGCGAATGCGGTGACGATTTCCGGGTGCTTCTCGGCGAAGTCTTTGCGCACGATCCACGCATCGAAAGTCGGCGCGCCGAACTTGGCCAGTTCGCCGGAGGTGATCAGCACTTTGCCGTTTTCTTTGGCCACGCCGAGTGCCGGATCCCAAACGTAAGTGGCGTCGATATCGCCGCGTTTCCACGCAGCAACGATAGCTGGGGGCGCGAGGTTGAGGATGGTGACTTTCGATGGATCGATGTTCCAGTGCTTCAACGCGGCGAGCAGGCTGTAGTGACCGGTCGATACGAATGGCACGGCGATTTTCTTGCCGACCAGATCCTGCGGGGTCTTGATGCCGGAACCGTCGCGCGCGACCAGTGCTTCGGCGGCGCCGATCTGAGTGGCGATGAGGAAGGTTTCGACCGGGACTTTGCGGGTGATCGCGGCGGTCAGCGGGCTCGAACCGAGGTAGCCAATCTGCACGTCGCCGGAAGCGATGGCGGCGATGATGTCGGCGCCGTTGTCGAACTTGCGCCAGGCAATGTCGGCTTTGGTGGCTTTTTCGTAAGCGCCGTCGGCCTGAGCGACTTTCGCCGGGTCAACGGTGGTTTGGTAGGCGACGGTGAGGTCGGCGGCCTGAGCCAGAAAACTCGCGGCAGCCAGAGAGGCTACGGCGAGCAGGCGAAGCGGGAAATTCAGTTTCATTGAAGAGCTCCATATCAGGCGACCGAGCGTCGGCGTGAAAGGAGACTAAATGATCTAAGAATCAGTAAATAAATAACTTTTTCGAATGAGCTTATGAGCGGAAAAATCTTAGATGGGGGCAGATCGTTCCTACGCTCTGCGTGGGAATGCAGCCGGTGACGCTCCGCGTCACCTGGACGCGGAGCGTCCCTTGAGGCGTTACCACGCGGAGCGTGGGAACGATCAAAATTGTGGATATCTCGGATCTAGCGTTCGACGTTAGATCTTTGCCCCCTCACCCCAGCCCTCTCCCCCAAGGGGGCGAGGGGAAGGGGGCCGATCTCTGTGCTTTTCAAGGCCTGAGTTCGGCTCGGTAGTTCAGGTCGGCGTACTTCGCATCAACAACGCGGTCCGTCCCCTCTCCCTCGGGGAGAGGGCTAGGGTGAGGGGCTCTTCAGTTGCTGATCGCCAAAATACTCGCCTGATACGACCCGACAAACACATCAAAATCCCCCACCTCGTTCTGCTCCAGCTCAGCCTGCGCGGCCAGCGAAGTACGTGCCAGCTCCTCAAACTTCGCCTGCTCATCCGCCGCCAACGGCTCGCTACGGAAAAACTCCGCGTGCGCCTGACTCTGACGCAACGAGAACTGCGCAAAGCTTTCCTTATGCTCAGCCATCGCCGCCAAAACCTGCGCGGATGGCGTCAGGGACGGATCACTGACCTTGGCCAGTTGCGTATCCAGCGCCTTGCTGTGCGCATCGCCGCCATGGCTCTGATCCAGCAACGCCGCCAGCGGGGCGATTTGTTCCAGCAGTTCGGCAGCCCAGGTCTTCATCTCGACCGACTCACCGTCACGCTGCAACTCCAGACCCGGACGGCGACCTTCCTTGACCACGCTGAGGAAGTTCGACGTGGCGTTGCCGCACGAAGTATTGGTAAGCAGCGGGCTATCGTTCAGCGCGCAGAACAGCAGGAACGCGTCGAGGAAGCGCGACTCGGTCAGGTCGATGCCCATCGGCAGGAACGGGTTGATGTCCAGGCAACGCACTTCAACGTATTGAATGCCACGGGCCACCAGCGCCTGAATCGGCCGCTCGCCGGTGTAGGTCACGCGTTTCGGGCGGATGTTGGAGTAGTACTCGTTTTCGATCTGCAGGATGTTGGTGTTGAGCTGCACCCACTCACCATCCTTGTGCGTGCCGACTTCAACATACGGCGCGTAAGGCGTGGCCACGGCTTTGCGCAGGCTGTCGGTGTAGCTCGCCAGGTCGTTGTAGCACGGCGTCAGGCCGGCCTGAGCGTTGCTCTGGTAACCGAGGTCGCTCATACGCAGGCTGGTCGCGTACGGCAGATACAGGGTGTCCGGATCGAGTTGTTCGAGTTGATGCGAACGACCACGCAGGAAACCGGCGTCCAGCGCAGGCGAGGCACCGAACAGGTACATCAGCAGCCAGCTGTAGCGACGGAAATTACGGATCAGCGCGATGTAGGAAAACGACTGGAAATCGCGGTCGGTGCCGACAAACCCTTCGGTTTCACGCAGCAGCGGCCAGAGCTTTTCCGGCAGGGAGAAGTTGTAGTGAATCCCGGCAATGCACTGCATGGTCTTGCCGTAACGCAGGGCCAGGCCCTTGCGATAGACGTACTTGAGCTGACCGATGTTGGAGGTGCCGTAATAGGCAATCGGGATGTCTTCCTCGGCCGGCAACGGGCACGGCATCGATGGACTCCACAGGTACTCGTTGCCGAGTTTGCTGTAGGCAAAACGGTGAATCTTGTCCAGGCTCGCCAGCGTATCAGCCGGGTCGGGCAGGGCGGGCGTGATGAATTCCAGCAGCGACTCGGAGTAGTCGGTGGTGATCTGTTCGTTGGTCAGCGCGGAACCCAAGGCTTCGGGGTGCGGCGTTTGCGCCAGGCGACCTTCGCTGGTCACGCGCAGGCATTCACGTTCGATACCGTGCAGGCACTGCTCGAGCAGAGAGAGGTTAGCGCGCTCGCCGAGCAGAGCCAGGCGGCGGTTGAGAAGTTCGCTCAATTTGGATTCCTTCACGCGTCAGTCGCCCCAATATGGGGGTGGGCAGGACGGTCTACAAGGGTGAAGTTGAAACTGGCGTTATCGCCTGGTTTTTCTAGCCGGTCAGCCGCACACATACCCTGTAGGAGCTGCCGAAGGCTGCGATCTTTTGATCTTGCTATTGAAAAACAAAATCAAAAGATCGTAGCCTGCGGCAGCTCCTACAGGATTCATTGCGCCGAAATTAACTCAAAATGATGACCGGTAGCTACAGGACAGCGAACGTGCCTTGTGCTTTTGCGACCAGTTTGTCGCCCTGCATCACGTCGGCTTCAACCACCAACGTGCGACGGCCCGGGTGGATGACCCGCGCCGTGCACATGACCTCGCCGTCGGAAACGGCGCGGATATAGTTGATCTTGCACTCGATGGTCGCGCTCTGCTGATCGAAGCCGTGAGTGCTGGAACAGGCCAGCCCCATGGCGATGTCGACCAGACTGAACAGCGCGCCACCGTGCAATTTGCCGCCGCGATTGCGCAGTTCCGGTTCCAGCACCAGGGCGACTTGCGCCACCCCGGTTTCCAGGCTGTGCAGGCGGCAGCCCAACAGCTTGAAAAACGCGCTCTCGACGAGCCCGGCCGGAATTTCCATCAGCGTTTCTTCAACTGCTTGGCGTTGGCGAACAACGAGGCCATCGCATTGTTCACCGGCGCGGCGGTGGCGGTTTCCTTGCGTGGCGCGTTGTTCGAAGGCTGGCGCTGGGCCGAGCCCGGACGCGAGCCACGCGCACCGTCGATTTTCTCGCCCGGAGTGTCGCCCATGCGCATCGACAGGCCAACGCGTTTGCGCGGGATATCGACTTCCATGACCTTCACTTTCACCACGTCACCGGCCTTCACCGCTTCGCGTGGATCCTTGATGAATTTCTCCGACAGCGCCGAAATGTGCACCAGACCGTCCTGATGCACGCCGATGTCGACGAAGGCACCGAACGCGGTCACGTTGGTGACGACGCCTTCAAGGATCATCCCCAGTTGCAGATCTTTCAGGTCTTCAACGCCTTCCTGGAACTCGGCTGTCTTGAACTCCGGACGCGGGTCGCGGCCCGGTTTTTCCAGCTCTTGCAGAATGTCGGTGACGGTGGGCAGACCGAAGGTCTCGTCGGTGAATTTCTTCGGATCCAGACGCTTGAGGAAGCTTGCATCGCCGATCAGCGAACGGATGTCGCGGTCGGTTTCAGCGGCAATGCGCTGCACCAGCGGATAGGCTTCCGGGTGAACCGCCGAGGAATCCAGCGGGTTGTCGCCGTTCATCACGCGCAAGAAACCGGCCGCCTGTTCGAAGGTTTTTTCGCCCAGACGCGCGACTTTCTTCAGGGCTGCACGGGTTTTGAACGCGCCGTGCTCATCGCGGTGAGCGACGATGTTCTGCGCCAGCGTCGAGTTGAGGCCGGAGATACGCGCCAGCAGCGCCACCGAAGCGGTGTTCACGTCCACGCCGACGGCGTTCACACAGTCTTCAACCACTGCATCCAGACCACGCGCCAGTTTCAGCTGCGAAACGTCGTGCTGATACTGGCCGACACCGATGGATTTCGGATCGATTTTCACCAGTTCTGCCAGTGGATCCTGCAGACGACGGGCGATGGACACGGCGCCACGGATCGACACGTCGAGATCCGGGAACTCCTTGGCCGCCAGTTCCGATGCCGAGTACACCGATGCGCCGGCCTCGGAAACCATGACCTTGGTCATTTTCATCGCCGGGTATTTTTTGATCAGCTCGATCGCCAGTTTGTCGGTTTCGCGGCTGGCGGTGCCGTTGCCGATGGCGATCAGGTCAACCGAGTGCTTGGCGCACAGGGCGGCCAGGATGGCGATGGTCTGATCCCACTTGTTGTGCGGCACGTGCGGGTAAACCGTGGCGTGGTCGAGCATCTTGCCGGTCGAGTCGACCACGGCCACCTTGCAACCGGTACGCAGGCCCGGGTCGAGGCCCAGAGTAGCGCGCGGGCCGGCCGGGGCGGCCAGTAGCAGGTCGTGCAGGTTGTGGGCGAAGACGTTGATCGCCTCGGTTTCGGCGCCGTCACGCAACTCGCCGAGCAGGTCGGTTTCCAGGTGCGTGTAGAGCTTGACCTTCCACGTCCAGCGCACCACTTCGCCGAGCCATTTGTCGGCCGGGCGGTTCTGGTTCTGGATGTTGAATTGCTGGCCGATCATGCCTTCGCACGGGTGCATGGTGCCCGGCAGCTCGTCGCCGACTTTCAGCGCAGAACTGAGAATGCCTTCGTTGCGGCCTCGGAAAATGGCCAGCGCGCGGTGCGACGGCATGCTTTTCAGTGGTTCGTCGTGTTCGAAGTAGTCGCGGAACTTGGCGCCTTCCTCTTCTTTGCCAGCGATAACGCGGGCACTGAGGGTGGCTTCCTGTTTCAGGTAGTTACGCAATTTTTCCAGCAGGCTGGCGTCTTCGGCGAAGCGTTCCATGAGGATGTACTTGGCGCCTTCGAGAGCTGCCTTGACATCGGCCACGCCTTTTTCGGCATCAACGAAGCGCGCGGCTTCGGTTTCCGGGGCCAGGTTCGGGTCGTTGAACAGGCCATCCGCGAGGTCGCCGAGGCCGGCTTCCAGGGCGATCTGGCCCTTGGTGCGGCGCTTCTGCTTGTACGGCAGGTACAAGTCTTCGAGGCGGGTTTTGGTGTCGGCAAGCTTGATGTCACGCTCAAGTTGCGGGGTGAGTTTGCCTTGCTCTTCGATGCTGGCGAGGATGCTGATGCGCCGTTCGTCGAGTTCTCGCAGGTAGCGCAGGCGCTCTTCCAGATGACGCAACTGGGTGTCATCGAGGCTGCCGGTGACTTCTTTCCGGTAACGGGCGATGAAGGGAACGGTTGAGCCTTCATCGAGTAGCGCGACGGCCGCTTCGACCTGTTGTGGGCGTACGCCGAGTTCCTCGGCGATGCGGCTGTTGATGCTGTCCATAAAACCACCTGACATATTGTGAAAGCAGGCTCGCAGGCGCGAAAATAAAGGCCCGGAGTCTGGTTGAGCGGCATGAAGATGGCCGCTGCCTGGGTCAAAAGGCACCCCATTGACCCGTGAAATCGAACAATTACTGCGGTTGCCATGAAAAAAACCGGCGATCACCTGCGGTAACGATTCAGACGTTGCCTGGCACAAAACGCCGCGCATTATAACCAGCGTTCTGCCATTCGGGGGTGTTGCAGTCTGTAGGCATAAACCCCGGTTTTCTGGCAGTGAAGGAAAAATCTGCTAACAATGCACACGGTGCGTATAACGGCAGCTACGCCATAATGCGCGCCGAGCTAAAAGGAGCATCTAATGAGCAGCACTGCACAAACTGCTGAAGGCGAAAAAATTCTTATCGTTGATGACGATCCGGGGCTGAGCAGCCTGCTGGAACGTTTCTTCGTCAGCAAGGGCTACCGCGCCCGTACCGTTCCGAACACCGAACAGATGGATCGTCTGTTGTCGCGTGAAGTGTTCAATCTGGTCGTCCTCGACCTGATGCTGCCGGGCGAAGACGGCCTGACCGCTTGCCGCCGCCTGCGCGCCGCGAACAATCAGATCCCGATCATCATGCTCACCGCCAAGGGCGATGAGATCAGCCGCATCAAGGGCCTGGAACTGGGCGCCGATGACTATCTGGCCAAGCCGTTCAACCCGGACGAGCTGATGGCCCGGGTCAAAGCCGTTCTGCGTCGTCAGGCCGCACCGGTGCCAGGCGCGCCGGGCAGCGAAGACGAAAACGTCACCTTCGGTGATTACGTGTTGTCGCTGGCTACCCGCGAACTGAAGCGCGGCGACGAAGTGCACATGCTCACCACCGGTGAGTTTGCGGTACTCAAGGCTCTGGTGATGAACGCGCGTCAGCCACTGACCCGCGACAAGCTGATGAACCTGGCCCGTGGCCGCGAGTGGGATGCCCTCGAGCGTTCCATCGACGTACAGATCTCGCGTCTGCGCCGGATGATCGAACCCGATCCATCCAAGCCGCGCTACATCCAGACTGTCTGGGGCGTGGGCTACGTGTTCGTACCGGATGGCGCCGCCACCAAGTGATCGGCGATTTGTAGGAGCGGGTCTGTCGGGCCCGGGTTGAATGACCCGGCCCGCAGACTCGCAATCCGCAATATGCGAGCATTGCTCGCTCCTGCAAGTGTGTAGCGGTTATTCATGAAAACCCCCGTCTGGTTCCCCCAAAGTTTTTTCTCCCGCACCCTCTGGCTGGTGCTCATCGTCGTGCTGTTTTCCAAAGCGCTGACCCTGGTTTATCTGTTGATGAACGAGGACGTGCTGGTGGATCGTCAATACAGCCACGGCGTCGCTCTGACGCTGCGCGCCTATTGGGCCGCCGACGAAGAAAACCGCGCGAAGATTGCCGATGCCGCGACCCTGATCCGCGTGGTCGGCGCTGGCGTGCCGGAAGGCGAACAGCATTGGCCGTACAGCGAAATCTACCAGCGGCAGATGCAGGCGGAGCTGGGCGCCGACACCGAAGTGCGCTTGCGCATGCATTCGCCGCCAGCGCTGTGGGTTCGCGCGCCGAGCCTCGGTGATGGCTGGCTGAAAGTGCCGTTGTACCCGCATCCCTTGCGCGGCCAGAAAATCTGGAACGTGCTCGGCTGGTTCCTCGCCATTGGTTTGCTATCGACAGCGTCGGCATGGATTTTCGTCAGTCAGCTCAACCAGCCGTTGAAACGCTTGGTCTTCGCTGCGCGGCAACTCGGTCAGGGCCGCAGCGTGCGTCTGCCGATCAGCGATACGCCGAGCGAAATGACCGAGGTGTATCGCGCCTTTAACCAGATGGCTGAAGACGTCGAGCAGGCCGGACGGGAGCGCGAGCTCATGCTGGCGGGGGTTTCCCACGATTTGCGCACACCATTGACGCGTCTGCGGCTGTCGCTGGAATTGATGGGCGATCGCAACGACCTGACTGACGACATGGTGCGTGACATCGAGGACATGGACGCGATTCTCGACCAGTTCCTCGCGTTTATTCGTGATGGTCGTGACGAGTCCGTGGAAGAGGTCGATCTCAGCGATCTGGTGCGTGAGGTGGCAGCGCCTTACAACCAGAATGAAGAGAAAGTCCGTTTGCGTCTGGAGCCGATTCAGCCGTTTCCGTTGCGTCGGGTGTCGATGAAGCGCTTGCTCAATAACCTGATCGGCAACGCCCTGAACCATGCCGGCAGCAGCGTGGAAGTTGCGGCTTATGTGAGCGGTGATGTCAGCGCGCCGTATGTGGTGCTGAGCGTGATGGATCGAGGGGCGGGGATTGATCCTTCAGAGCTCGAGGCGATCTTTAATCCGTTTACTCGCGGCGATCGTGCTCGGGGCGGGAAGGGTACTGGCTTGGGTCTGGCGATTGTGAAGCGGATTGCTTCGATGCATGGCGGCAATGTTGAGTTGCGCAACCGGTCCGGGGGTGGATTGGAGGCGCGAGTCAGGTTGCCGCTGGGGTTGATGTTGCCTCGGGATGCCGTTTAAACCGTAAAACCCTCACCCCAGCCCTCTCCCGGAGGGAGAGGGAGCTGACCGAGGTGTCTGGCGTCATACATCGACCTGAAATTCCGAGTCGATTATGGATTCGGTAAAGATCGATCATGTCGGCGGAGTTTTCCAATATCCCCCAATCAGTCCCCTCTCCCTTCGGGAGAGGGTTAGGGTGAGGGGCTCTTTGCTCTTTGCTCTTCGCTCTAGCCCTTGCCTTTGGTGCGCGTCATATTCGGCCCACCATTCTTTTCCAGATGCTCAATGATGATCCCCGCCACATTCTTCCCGGTGGTGGTCTCAATCCCTTCCAGCCCCGGCGACGAGTTCACTTCCATCACCAGCGGCCCGTGATTGGAACGCAGAATATCCACACCCGCCACCGCCAGGCCCATGACCTTCGCCGCACGCAACGCGGTCATGCGTTCTTCCGGCGTGATCTTGATCAGGCTCGCGCTGCCGCCACGGTGCAGATTGGAACGGAACTCACCCGGTTTCGCCTGACGCTTCATCGCCGCGATCACCTTGTCGCCGACCACGAAGCAACGAATATCCGCGCCGCCCGCTTCCTTGATGTACTCCTGCACCATGATGTTCTGCTTCAGGCCCATGAACGCTTCGATCACCGATTCCGCAGCGGTCGCGGTTTCGCACAGCACCACACCGATGCCTTGGGTGCCTTCCAGCACTTTGATCACCAGCGGCGCGCCGTTGACCATGTCGATCAGATCGGGAATGTCATCCGGCGAGTGAGCAAACCCGGTGACCGGCAAACCGATGCCGCGACGCGAGAGCAATTGCAGCGAACGCAATTTGTCCCGGGAACGGGCAATCGCCACCGATTCGTTGAGCGGGAACACCCCCATCATTTCAAACTGACGCAACACGGCGCAGCCATAGAACGTCACCGACGCACCGATCCGCGGAATCACCGCGTCGAAACCTTCCAGCGGTTTGCCGCGATAGTGGATCTGCGGCTTGTGGCTGGCGATGTTCATGTAGGCGCGCAACGTGTCGATCACTACCATTTCATGCCCGCGCTCGGTTCCGGCTTCGACCAGACGGCGGGTGGAATACAGACGCGGGTTCCGCGACAGCACAGCGATCTTCATGCAACACCTGTGGAGGAGGTAGATACCGGGAACACCGGCTTGTCTTGTACATATTTGATACCCGGATTGACCACCAACTGGCCATCGATCAGGGCTTTGGAACCGAGTAACAGGCGATAACGCATGGACTTGCGGCAGGCGAGAGTGAACTCGACCGGCCAGACCCGATCACCCAAGGCCAGGGTGGTGCTTATCACGTAGCGCACCTGCGCATGGCCGTTGGAGCTTTTAATGGTTTTGCGCGTCACCAGCGGCGCTTCGCAGCGGCGGTGACGTAACTGCACCACCGTGCCCAAGTGCGCGGTGAAACGCACCCATTTCTCGCCGTCGCGTTCGAACGGTTCGATGTCGGTGGCATGCAGACTGGAGGTGCTTGCCCCGGTGTCGATTTTCGCCCGCAGGCCCGCGACTCCCAAATCCGGGAGCGCCACCCACTCGCGCAGACCGACAACGGTCAAATGGTCAAATGTCTTCAATAGATAAAAACCAACGATTAACGCGTCCAGGCCTCAGGTGCTACCTGGGCCAACGCTTTGAATGCAGGTCTGGCGAACCAGTAGCCTTGCATCAGAAATATTCCACAGTCCGCCAGGAAATCCCGTTCACCGGCGCTCTCAATGCCTTCGGCAATGACTGTAACGTCCAACTCCGCACAGATTGTGACAATCCCCCGAACGATCGCCTGACGAACACGGTCGCGATCGACATCGCGGATCAGCGCCATGTCGAGTTTGATCAGATCCGGTTGGAAATCAGCCAGCAGATTGAGCCCCGAATAACCGGCACCGAAGTCATCGATGGCGGTCTTGAAGCCGAATTCGCGGTATTCACGCAGAATATTGGTCAAATGGCGATAGTTATCTACGTGCTCGCTTTCCAGGGTTTCGAAAATCAATCGGTCGATCGGGAAATTGTGTTTTTTTGCCGCCTCCAGAGTGCTGCGAATGCATAACTCTGGACGATAGACCGCGTTGGGCATGAAGTTGATCGACAAGTGTGTCTGCATATTTAGAGTGGCCGCGCCTTCGATGGCGCGGGTGCGGCAGAGCTGGTCGAAACGGTAGCGGTTGTCTTCTGTAACTTGATCCAACACGGTGAACGCGCCTTCACCGGCCACACCCCGAACCAGCGCTTCGTTGGCGAAGATCGACTGATCGCGCAGATCGACGATGGGTTGATAGGCGAAGGCAAACTCGAAGCCCAGCGGCTCGCTTTGCTGGCAGCCTTGGCAACCGGCCTTGGGCGAAGTTAATGAAGATGGAAATTTTGTCACTCGATCTCTCCGTGCCGATGAACCGGCCTGGATCACAGTCTATCTGGAGGGCCGAGTTGTTGCGCCCGACAGAAACGGTAGTACAGTTCCGACTACTGGCTGACCGAGGAATTCATATGGCGCAAAAACAGGAAGAGGACGACAAGGTTCGTCTCGACAAGTGGCTGTGGGCCGCACGTTTCTACAAGACTCGCGCGTTGGCCAAAGCCGCCATCGAGAGTGGCAAGGTGCATTGTCGGGGTGAGCGCTGCAAGCCTGGCAAAGAGCCACGCATTGGCGATGAGTTCGAGATTCGTATGGGGTTCGAAGTGCGTACGGTGAAGGTTGAGGCGCTGTCGATCGTGCGCCGCGGTGCGCCCGAGGCGCAGACCTTGTACGCGGAGACTGCCGAGAGTGTTGCCAAACGTGAGGCGGCAGCGGCGATGCGCAAGGCGGGCGCGTTGGGCATGAGCACCGATGGCAAACCGAGCAAGAAACAGCGGCGGGATTTGTTCAAGTTTCGTGGCAGCAGCCACGACGAGTGAGAGCGAAGTTTTTGCGTTGTTGGTGCCGGCCTCTTCGCGAGCAAGCCCGCTCCCACATTGGATTGCATTTCAACGGAAGGAATGCGGTCAATTGTGGGAGCGGGCTTGCTCGCGAATCGAGTGCACGGCACTCGCCGGAGTCAACGCGGTATCAGGCGCTACGCACCACACTCATCCGCGACACCACCGGCAACTTGCCCAGCAGCGCAAAAACCGGCGCCGTCACCTTCAACCAGAAGTTCGCCGCGTGATAGGCAAACGGCGTGTAATAACCCCAGCCCAACGCCCACACCGCCAGCAAAACCCCACCGATGTAATCGTCCTGGCCCCAATGCGCACCAGCCACCAGTCGCGGCAACATGAACAACACCGCCAAGCCCCACACCGTCAAAAACTGCCCGACCGTACGGCTGAACACGCCCATGAACAGCGCCCAGATCAACAACACCGAGGCGTGATCACCGGGGAAACTCTGGCTGGAGCGATCTTTAATTTCCCAGGTTTTTTCCAGATCCGGGAAGTAGTCGCTGATGTGCACGGCGCCCTCAAGCACCATCGACGGACTGCTGTGCTGCCAATCCATAGAGTCGGCGAACTTGGAAAACAGTGCGCGAATCACCACCATCAACAACAGAATCGACAGAAAACCGAAAAAAGCCCGGCGCACGTCAATCGCCTTGAACACCCAGTCGCCCTTGATCAGCAGCGTCAGCAGGATCAGGCCAACGACGATGTCGAACGGACGCATACTTGCAATTGCCCAGATGTGGAGCCATATGGGGTTGCTGGCCAGCGGTGTATTGAGTGAGCGAAACAGCCACTCGTCGAAAATCACACACAGCGCGTTGCCCGTAGGCCATAACCAGAAAGCCAGTAGTGCTAATGGCACCACGTTGCACAGAACCAGCCGGCCGAGGTTCCACCTTGATTGGAACAAACCCGGATTGTTCATAAAATGCCTCCCATGGCAAAGCAGTCGGCACCAAAAGGGGTGCCAAGAAGCGCAAATTTTCACGTCTTGTAACCATTTTGTCACCACTTTCAGATACCCAGACCTATGACCGACCTACCGGATACCGATTTCACCCAACGCTTCATCTTTGATGACAGCGACACCCGTGGCGAACTGGTCGCGCTTGAGCGCAGCTACGCCGAAGTCCTCGCCAAGCACCCGTACCCGGAGCCGGTTGCGCAATTGCTGGGCGAGCTGATGGCCGCCGCCTCGTTGCTGGTGGGCACCCTCAAGTTCGATGGACTGCTGATTCTGCAGGCGCGTTCCGAAGGCCCGATTCCGATGCTGATGATCGAGTGCTCCAGCGACCGCGACATCCGTGGTCTGGCGCGTTATCACGCCGATCAGATCGCCCCGGACGCAACCCTCGCCGACCTGATGCCGAACGGTGTTCTGGCCCTGACCGTCGACCCGACTGTCGGCCAGCGCTACCAGGGCATTGTCGACCTCGACGGCGAAACCCTGTCCGATTGCTTCACCAACTATTTCGTCATGTCGCAACAGGTCGGTACGCGCTTCAAGCTGTTCGCCGACGGTCGTCGTGCCCGTGGTTTGCTCCTGCAACAATTGCCGGCCGATCGTCTGAAAGACGAAGAAGATCGCGCCGCCAGTTGGCAGCACATCACCGCGCTGGCCACCACCCTGACCGCCGATGAGTTGCTCAGCCTGGACAACGAAACCGTGCTGCATCGCCTCTACCACGAAGAGCAGGTGCGTCTGTTCGATGTGCAGAATCTGCGCTTCCGTTGCAGCTGCTCGCGGGATCGTTCGGGCAATGCGCTGGTCAGTCTGGGTCTGGAAGATGCGCAAGCGTTGGTCGCCGAACAGGGTGGTACCGTCGAGATTGATTGCCAGTTTTGCAACGAGCGCTACCTGTTCGATGCAGCCGATATCGCTCAATTGTTCGCTGGCGCCGGTGTCGACACGCCATCCGACACCCGGCACTAAAACGGTTCAGCGCAGGTAAATTCACTGCTCAAACGCGCAATTACGCCGTTACGACGGGAGGGCCCTACTCTTTTTGGGCGTTTCTGGCATAATCCGGCCCACTTTTTGTCGCGGTAGTAGTGCACGACTTTCTACTACAAAACGTTTGGAGCACACTCGGCCACTGGCCGACGGGGAATCTCATGACGCAAGCCAATAACGCCGTGTACACCGATCTGAGTGTCGATGATCTGGTAAAAGAAGCCTTGAATCGCGGTGAGGGCGAGCTTGCCGATACCGGCGCTCTGGTTGTTCGCACCGGTCACCGCACCGGTCGTTCGCCTGTTGACCGTTTCATCGTTGAAGAGCCTTCCACCCAGGCCGCTATCGCCTGGGGCCCGATCAACCGCAAGTTCCCGGCCGACAAGTTCGACGCGCTGTGGGCTCGTGTCGAGGCGTTCAACAACGCGCAAGAGCACTTCGTTTCCCACGTGCATGTAGGCGCAGCTGAAGATCACTACCTGGCCGTGAAAATGACCACCCAGACTGCCTGGCAGAATCTGTTCGGTCGTTGCCTGTTCATCAACCCGGCCCAGTACAACCCGGCCGGTCGTGAAGAGTGGCAAGTGCTCAACGTGGCCAACTTCGAGTGCGTGCCTGAGCGTGACGGCACCAACTCCGACGGTTGCGTGATCCTCAACTTCGCACAGAAAAAAGTGCTGATCGCCGGCATGCGTTACGCCGGTGAGATGAAGAAAGCCATGTTCTCCGTGCAGAACTTCCTGCTGCCGGCCGCTGACGTGCTGCCGATGCACTGCGCTGCCAACATCGGCGAAGAAGGCGACGTGACCCTGTTCTTCGGTCTGTCGGGCACCGGTAAAACCACCCTGTCGGCCGACGAAAGCCGTTACCTGATCGGTGACGACGAACACGGCTGGGGCGAAGGCGTGGTGTTCAACATCGAAGGCGGTTGCTATGCCAAGTGCATCGACCTCTCCGAGAAGAACGAGCCGGTTATCTGGAAAGCCATCAAGCACGGTGCTGTACTGGAAAACGTCGTTATCGACGACGCCAAGCACGCCGACTACGCCGATGTCAGCCTGACCCAGAACAGCCGCGCCGCTTACCCGCTGGAGCACGTTGCCAAGCGTTCCGAGCAGAACCTCGGTGGCGAGCCAAACGCAGTGATCTTCCTGACTTGCGACCTGACCGGCGTGCTGCCGCCAGTGTCGATCCTCAACGAAGAACAAGCGGCCTACCACTTCCTGTCCGGCTACACCGCACTGGTGGGCTCGACTGAAATGGGTTCGGGCAGCGGCATCAAGTCGACCTTCTCCACCTGCTTCGGCGCACCGTTCTTCCCGCGCCCGGCTGGCGAATACGCAGAGCTGCTGATCAAGCGCATCCGCGGCTTCGGTTCGAAGGTTTACCTGGTCAACACCGGCTGGACCGGCGGCGGCTACGGCGTCGGCAAACGCTTCAACATCCCGACCACCCGCGCGGTGATCGCAGCGATCCAGAGCGGCGCGCTGATCGGTGCTGACACCGAACACCTCGACACCATCAACCTCGACGTGCCACTGGCCGTACCGGGCGTTGAAACCAACCTGCTCAACCCACGCAACACCTGGGCTGACAAGGCTGCGTACGACGAGGCTGCCAAAGCACTGGCCGGTCTGTTCATCGAGAACTTCAAGAAGTTCGAAGTGAGCGACGCGATCAAGGCTGCCGGGCCGAAGTTGTAAGATTGGTTTGATGTGAATGAAAAAGCCGCCCTTCGGGGCGGCTTTTTTTTGGCCGGCTTTTCATCATGGCGTTCTTTGTCGATTTTTCATCAGCAGTGCAGACAGTGAATGAGTATTCAGCGGGAAGGCTTCTAGACGATCCTCGCTAACGAGTGCCGCATCAAGAACACTCGTCTTTGACGTCGGAATTTTTTTAACTTTTTGGATCTCGCGTTTTAGTTCTCTCGCGGATTTGTTGCTTGAGGAATCGCTGGAGCAGAATAATTGCAAGTGTTTGGTTGATCTGGCAGTTGGGGTCTTATCGGCTCTTTTTGATTGGTCAGGGCCACTGCTGCCGGGCATGCATTATTCGCAGCACTTGCACGCATTCATCTTTAATCATGTAGACGATGATGTAATTAGAAGCTGCAACGATTTCTCGTGTGCCTTCAACCCTGCCCTTTCTGTACAAGGTCGGGCGCTGTCGAGCGACTTCCCCTTTATTTCGTCGAGATCGGCCGCTGCAACAGGGTTGTCCTGACTAATGCGATCCATGATTCGGTCTCGGTCGTCATGCGCCTCGGGGCGCCAGACCAACTTCATCAGCGCGCTCGTTGACGGAGAGCATCGCGTTTGGCTGCAAATATTCGGCGGCTGTCTTCATCGCTGATGCTCGGCCTTGGGTCATCAATGCTGAGTTGCACCTGACGCTTGAACCATTCCTCATAAGCGGCCGCCTCGTGGGCCTGTTTCATTGCTTCGGCACGATCAGGCCGAGCGTAGGTTTTCAGTTGCTGCGGGTCGTAACTGGAGGCATCTACATTGAAGTGGCTGATGCCCATTCCCCGCAAGTAGCTCACCAGCGTTTCAAGCCGCTTGAACAGTCGTACCTGACCACTACGCTGTGCTGCCAGCGAGCATTCTTTTCTTCCCTGCAAAATTTGAATCGACCAGCCACCCGGTTGAGCGACGATATTTGTGCTGCTGACTGACCCGTTTTCAATCAAGCGAGCGAGGGTGCTGTGATCAATAGTTTCAGTGGTCATGAAGATGAGCCCTTGATTGAACAGTGGCTCCCATCGTACGCAATCAATAGTAGTTTGCAAAATTCAACTCCTTCTTTGGACATTGGTTTTCGAGCATTCATGCTCTCTGGTGTGGGGGATTTTTAAGCCGGAGCTTCCCAGTTGAGCATTTGCTGCTGGGCAACTTGCAGCAGATCACAACCATCCTGCGTCAGCAGATAGAGGGCGTGGGTGATGTGGGGGATGTCTTCGACGTCGGCTTGTTTGAAGTTGAGGCAGTAGAGGGTGCGTAGCAGGTCGCTTGATGCGCGTAAGCGCTGGACGGCGCATTCGAGGATGTCTTGGGGGTTGGCTTCTGTGTCGATGATCAGTGGGTTGGTGTCAGTGAGATTGGATTCGAGTGTTCGGTAGCGGTCGGTGGTGAATTGATTCCATGTTTTCATTTTATTGATCCTCAATTGCTTCCGGGAGAAGCCACCACATCGTGACCAAGCGACAGGAGGCGACTGTGTTCGGGTTGGTCAACCGGTGAGGATCGTGCACATACCCGGCACACCCGAAGGTGTCCCAAACACAGTCACCATAAACTGCAGGCAATTGAGTGCCGGCAGCATACAGCGCATGCGTACGCACGATCCATTCGGGTGACCAAGCCCGAGTCGCTGATTGGCAGCGACAGTCACAACTATAGATTCGCGCCCTCAAATCCCGATAGTCGATAAAGCGGTCTGTTCTTGTAGGAACTGGACGAAGATTGCATCGGACGTTCCTACCGATCCTTCAACGTTTTTCAACGCAAATGCACATACGCCGAAATATCCAGCAAACTCGTCGCCAACCCTGTCGCCGGTTGGTAAATCGGGCCTTTCACAGTCGAGAACGGCACGCCTTTGCTGCCGAGGGAAACATAACGTTCGCCCTGATCCAGTTCGGTGAAGTAGGTGTAGGAATAGTTGTGCATTAATTGATATCTGGCCTCGTCGCGGGCGATGCCGTTGGCGAGGTTTTCCAGGTCGGTCTGGGTCAGGTTGAGGGTTTTGCCAAGTGTTGTGCCCCAGCGGGTCAGGCAGGTCTCGGCGAGGTGGCGAACGATGCGGCCGGGTTCGGTCAGCACTTTCAGGTCGCTGGTATTGGTCGGCACGCCGCCAGTGGAAGTGGCGTTGCCCGCGAGGGTGGCATGGCGACCGGCCATTGGATAAATGGAGGTTTTGGTGCCGGTGGCTGTTTGCGGGATCACGCAGCTGAAACCTTTGGAGCGCTCGTCGCGGGCGTAGACGCCGACGTACTCTTTGACGTTGCTGCCGAGTTTGACGCGTTGCTCCTGAAAGTTGGCGATGCCCGGCACCGGGTCAATCGCAAAAATATTCACCGGGATATTTTTCAGCGCGCTGTCCTTGAGCATCGCGTTGGCCAGCATGTGGCAACTAATGCCGCCACGACTCCAGCCCACCAGGTTAACCGTGGTCGGAATAACGCCGCCTTTACGGAAGGTCTTGATGATTTGTTCCTGTAACTTCTGCTGGGTGACGCTGCGGTCGCCGTAGTTATATTTACGCCAGAACCAAGAGCCTTCGACTTTTACATCTTCAATGGGAATGCCGGCGGCTTTAAGTCGGTTGTATTCGGCTTCGGTGAGTTGTTCACGTTGCCATTCACATTGGCCCTTGATGATGTTCATGGCGTGTTGCACGTTTTCTTCCCAGCCTTTGCCGAACAGTGTGCCGCTGAGGCCGTAGTCCTTGTTTTCGGTGAATAGATCATCGGCCTGCAGGTTGCCGCTGCCGGGGCCGTCGACGACGATCCATTCAGCGAACTCGCGGCCTGTATGGCGCGAGGCAAGGGTGGAAACCAGTTCGCCGTCCCAGAAGTTTTCATGTTGGGTATCGAACTTGTTAGAACCTGTGCCGCAAAAAAATATAGTGACGACTGTCATGATGTTGGCCTTGTTGGATATAAGAGCCAACAAGTTAGTGTGCGTCCTACTCATTAATAAAGCGCTGGGTTGTATCCGGGTTTGTGGTTTTTTATTGAGGTCGAGTTATTTAAGTTGAAGTTTGGCAACTTGCAGCAGGTCGCAGCCATCTTGCACCAATAAATAAAGCGCATTGACGATATGCGGTATATCTTCGCATCGGCCTGTTTGAAACACATACAGTAAAGTGTTTCCAGCAGATCACTGGCGGCGCGCAAGCGTTGATCGGCGGCATCGAGCAAATCGCTGTGACTGGCGGCGGTGTCGATCAGCATCACGGGTTTTTCGCTGTAGCAGGTTTTGAGTGGCTGGTAACGGTCGATCATGGTGAGGCTTGTCCTGTTCGAAGACGCTCGGGTCGGCCGACAGAGTGCTTTCAGCCGCGCCGGCCACTATAGAAGGGCGTTGCGCAGCGGGACAAGACGGCCGCAATGGACAGTGTTTGTAGGGGGTTTTCCGCGGTTTACGGATTTTCCCTACGTGATTTTTCGGCATATTCGAGGCAAAACCTCTACGCGGAAAATTCCTACCTGCTTGTCAGGTAATTCGCCGTACACGGCGGTCCGGTGCGCGACAGAATCTGTAGGGCGTTTGCAAACGTCTGACATGCGCTTAAAGGGAAAACGGCGGGCGTGCAGGCTGCTCCCACAGAATTTACGTGACCGCTGTATCATTCCGAATCGATTTGGCCCCGACCTTTTCTCGACTCGCTGCGATTGCCCGCTAGGCTGTTGGCATGGCAGCGGTCAAAGGAGTGACAGCGAATGCACAACACCCTGGAACAGGTTTTTGGTTATCCACAGTTTCGTCCCGGACAAGAGGCCGCGATCAGCGCAGTGCTGGCCGGGCGCTCGGCGGCGGCGATTTTTCCCACCGGCTCCGGCAAGTCCCTTTGCTATCAAATATCGGCGTTGTTGCTGCCGCACCTGACGCTGGTGGTCTCGCCATTGCTGGCGCTGATGCAGGATCAATTGGCGTTCCTGCAACGCCACGGCATTTCAGCGGGCAGCATTGATTCTGCGCAGAGCCGCGAAGACGCCAATGACGTGATGGCGCGTGCTCGAACGGGTGAATTGAAGATCCTGATGATCTCGGTTGAGCGCTTGAAGAACGAGCGCTTCCGCAACTTTTTGCAGCAGGTACCGATCTCCTTGCTGGTGGTGGACGAGGCGCACTGTATCTCCGAGTGGGGCCACAATTTCCGTCCCGATTACCTTAAGCTGCCGGACTATCAACGGCAGTTCAACATCCCGCAAACCTTACTGCTGACGGCTACTGCGACGCCGAAAGTCATCGTCGATATGCAGAGCAAATTCGCCATCGCTCCAGAGGATGTGGTGACCACCGGTTTCTACCGGCCCAACCTCAATCTGTTGGTGGAACCGGTGCGCGGTCAGGACAAACGTCGGCGTCTGGTGGAGTGGATGAGTGAGCGCCCGGGGCAGCCCAGCATCGTCTACGTGACCTTGCAGAAAACCGCTGAACACATCGCCGAACACCTTGAGCGCAACGGCATTCAGGCCGAGGCGTATCACGCCGGTTTGCCCCACGATAAGCGTGAAGCGATCCAGAAACGTTTCATGGCCGGGCAGACCAATTGCATCGTCGCGACCATCGCGTTCGGCATGGGCATCGATAAGAGTGATATACGCAATGTGGTGCACTTCGACCTGCCCAAATCCATCGAAAACTACAGTCAGGAAATCGGCCGCGCCGGGCGAGACGGGCTGCCCTCGGACTGTCTGGTGCTGGCCAACCGCGACAGCCTCAACGTGCTGGAAAACTTCGTCTACGGCGATACGCCAGAGCGCGATGGCATTCGTCATGTGCTCGACGAACTGAAGGCTTCGGTGCCGGACGGGCAGTGGGAGTTTTTGCTCGGGCCGTTGGCGGATCAAAGCAACATTCGTTCGTTGCCGCTGAAGACATTATTGGTGCAACTGGAGCTGCGCGGTTTGATCGCGCCGCGCTACGCCTACTACGCCGAGTACCGCTTCAAATACCTGGTGGAACCGGACGCATTGCTCTCGCGTTTCGAGGGTGAGCGCAGGGATTTTGTCGCGGCGATTATTCAGACCTCCAATCGCGCACGAACATGGGCGACGGTGAGTTTCGACGCGATGTACGAACAGTATTCAGCCGAGCGTAATCGCGTGGTGACGGCGCTGGATTATTTTCAGGAGAAGGGCTGGGTCGAGCTTGAAAGCAAGCAGATGACCGAGGTCTACAGCCTGCTGCACAGCGACTTTGACAGTGACGTGTTGTGTGGCGAGTTGCACGATTACTTCACTCGACATGAACAGACCGAAGTGGCGCGGATTCACGCGATGCTTGAGGTTTTCGCCACCGAGCGGTGTTTGGGTTATCGACTGGCCGAGTACTTCGGTGACCACGATGCGCCCGAGCGTTGTGGGCATTGTTCGGTGTGTCATGGGCAGGTTGCACGCTTGCCGGCGCCGCCGGAATTGCCGCCGCTTGTGGATAAAAACTTCGCGGCGCTGTGTGGTGATTTTATCCACAGGCATGAACAACACACGGGCAGCGTTCCGACGGCGGAGCGGTTGACACGGTTTTTGTGCGGGATCAGCGTGCCGCTGTTTACCAAGCTCAAAGCGCGGACGATTCCCGGGTATGCGGCACTGGAGGAATACCCCTACGCCGAAGTCCGTCACTGGACTCAGGCTCACCTCAATCCCTTGTAGGAGCCGAGCTTGCTCGCGAAGAGGCCAGCACATCCCAACAGAGCTGTTTGACCGTTAAATCGCTTTCGCGAGCAAGCTCTGCTCCTACAGGAATCGGGGCAAGCAAGGCTCTATCCATCCGCTGAATGTCGATCATCACGGTAATAAACTTCAAAAAACTTCGTCGGCTGACTATGGTGAGACCAGTCTTTGGATCGCCAACAAGAGAACAATATGAGCCAGACATCCTTCGATATTCAGCAGGCCGCCGTGATCGGCGCGGGCACCATGGGCCGTGGCATCGTCATGTGCCTGGCCAATGCCGGCGTGACAGTGCAGTGGGTAGATAACAACCCACAGATGCTTGAGCAGGCACTCGCCACCGTTGCCGACACTTATGCACACAATGTGCGGCAGGGGCGCATTGATCAGGTCGAGGCTGATGCGCGTATCGCCCGGGTCAGTGCGGCGGCGAATTACGCGGCGATTCGCAATGTCGATCTGGTGATCGAAGCGGTGTACGAGAATCTTGAGCTGAAGCAGAAGATCTTCCGCGAGCTGGATGGCTTGCTGAAGCCTGAAGCGCTATTGGCGAGCAATACCTCGGCACTGGATATCGATGCGATTGCGGCGGCGACAAAACGTCCGGAACAAGTGCTGGGCCTGCATTTCTTCAGCCCGGCGCACATCATGAAACTGCTGGAAATCGTTCGCGGCGCGCAGACCTCACCAGCAGCTCTGGACGCCGCACTGGCTTTGGGCAAGCGCATGGGCAAAGTCAGCGTGGTGTCGGGCAACTGCCATGGTTTTATCGGCAACCGCATGCTGCATCCGTATGTGCTCGAGGCGCGCAAGATGTTGCTTGAAGGCGCTTATCCACAGCAGGTCGATGCCGCGTTGCAAGGTTTCGGTTTCGCCATGGGGCCGTTTCGCATGTACGACGTGGTCGGCATCGATCTGGAATGGCGCGCGCGCGAGTTGGCCGGCAAGGGCCAGGATGCGCCAGAGGTGCAGGTGGATAATCGCTTGTGCGAAATGGGTCGATTCGGGCAGAAGTCCGGTAACGGCTATTACCATTACGAGCCGGGCAGTCGTCAGGCTGAGCATGATCCTGAGGTCGATGCGCTGGTGTTGCAGGTCAGCGAAGGATTGGGCTTTCAGCGCCGTGAGATCGGCCCGGAGGAGATTCTCGAGCGCTCCCTGCTGGCATTGGTCAACGAAGGGGCGAAGATTCTCCAGGAAGGTATTGCCGAGTCTGCCCATGACATTGATCTGGTGTATTTGAATGGCTACGGCTTCCCGGCGGATAAGGGCGGGCCGATGGCCTGGGCGGATCAGCAGGGGCTGGCGGATATTCATCAGCGGCTGTTGGCGCTGGAGACGCGGCAGGGCGATCAATGGAAACCGGCGCGGTTGATTGGTGAGTTGGCGGCGCAGGGGAAGGGGTTTGCTGATCGCTGAGTGATTGGGTGCTTGGGGTGACGGTTTCGCGAGCAGGCTCGCTCCCACATTTGGAATGCGTTCCGAATGTGGGAGCGGGCTTGCTCGCGAAGGCCGCGCCACGGATTTAAATTAGACTCGCAACAAATACCTTCAGGAATCGTTGATCAATGTCCAACCCGATGCCTCAACGCACCGACTACCCGCACTTCCAGCCCATCACCACACGCTGGCACGACAACGACGCCTACGGTCACGTCAACAACGTCACCTACTACAGCTTCTTCGACACAGCCGTGAACACATACCTGATCCATGTCGGTGGTCTGGATATCCATGACGGGGAAGTGGTGGGTTTCGTGGTCAGCTCGGCATGCGATTACTTCGCGTCGATCGCGTTCCCGGATCTGATCGAGATCGGATTGCGGGTTGGCAAATTGGGCAACAGCTCGGTGCAATACGAACTGGCGGTGTTCAAGGTCGGCGAAAGCGAGGCCTGTGCGGCCGGGCGTTTCGTGCATGTGTTCGTGGATCGGGCGAGCAATCAGCCGGTGCCGATTCCGGGCGAATTGCGTCAGGCGCTGGAACGTCTGGTGGTGGGATAAAGCAAAAAGATCGCAGCCTGCGGCAGTTCCTACATTGATCTGTGTAGGAGCTGCCGCAGGCTGCGATCTTTTGATCTACTTGCCGCCGATCAGCAATCAGCGGTGGCGATAATACTTGTGATGCTTGCGATGGCCATAGGCATGGCCCCGACCACGGTGGTCGTCGCGGTAGTAGCGACGGTTATCACGACCGCGATCGTAATGACGATCATCGTCATCGCTCTTGTTGCCCATGTAGTTACCCAACGCACCACCGGCACCGCCACCTGCGGCCGAACCGATCAGGCTACCAGTGCTGCCGCCGAGGCTGCGACCGACCACGTTACCGCCAGCAGCGCCCAACGCACCGCCAATGGCGGCTTCGCCACGGCTGCGTTTGTCGGCGCCGACTGCGCTACCACCCGCGCCGCCCAAGGCTGCGCCAATGGTGGAACCTGTATTGCCGCCTAAAGACTGACCGACGACCGAGCCAAGAACCCCGCCCAATGCGCCGCCAACACCTGCTTCGGTGGTGCCGCCTGCCGACGCAAAACCACTGACCAGGCCAAGGGACAACAAGAGAATCTGGGAGAACTTCATAGAGGAGCCTCAAAGGGATGACGGCGCCGATCCTGAGGCTGTGTAACAAGCGTGACAATCGAAATCCGACGAATAGCACGACTTGTATACAATTTCGCAAGTTACTGTTTTGTATACGGAACTTATCTGTTTTTTGCCGGTCTTTAACTACTTCGGACAGGCCGCTTTTGTAAAAAAGCGGCCTTTTTTTTGGGCGTTAGAAAGGCAAAAAACGAAAAGATCGGAGCCTTCGGCAGCTCCTACACCGATCCCTGTAGGAGCTGCCGAAGGCTGCGATCTTTTGATCTTGTGTTAAGCCGACTTGGCCATGATCAACCCCGTCTCACTCGCCGCTTCCAACCGGATCGCGATGAACTTCGACGTCGGCGTATGGCTGCCATCCCCGGTGCTCTCCAGCGGCACCAACGGATTCACCTCCGGATAATAAGCCGCCGCCTGCCCCGCCGGAATATCAAACGCCAGCAAGGTAAAACCCTTCACCCGACGCTCACGACCATCGTCCCACAGTGACACGATGTCAGCCTTCTGCCCCGGCCGGAAGCCCAGACGAATGATGTCCGCCTCGTTGGCGAACAACACATCACGCTGACCCTTCACTCCACGATAACGATCGTCGAGCCCATAAATCGTCGTGTTGTACTGATCGTGAGAACGCATCGATTGCAGGATCAGATCCGGCAGTTGTCCAGTCGCACGAGTGCGTTCGTGCACCAGATCTTTCGGCAGCATGTTCGCGCGGAAATTGGCGCGGCCCGACGGCGTGTTCCACTTGCGCGCACCAGCGCTGTTGCCAAGGTAGAAACCGCCCGGGTTTTTGACCTTCTCGTTGAATTCCTTGAAGCCCGGAATGGTGTCGGCGATCAGTTCGCGAATGCGCGCGTAATCGGCCACCAGCCAATTCCAGTCCACCGGTTTGCTGCCCAGCGTAGCGGCGGCGATGCCGGCGATGATCGACGGCTCAGAGCGCATCTGGTTCGACAGCGGCTGCAATTGGCCGTTGGAGGCGTGAACCATGCTGAACGAGTCTTCCACGGTGACCGCTTGCGGGCCTTCAGTCTGGATGTCGATGTCGGTGCGACCGAGGCAAGGCAGGATCAGCGCATCTTTACCGTGAACCAAGTGACTGCGGTTGAGCTTGGTGCTGATCTGCACGGTCAGGTCGCAATTGCTCAGCGCTTCGAAAGTGCGTGGGCTGTCCGGTGTGGCTTGAGCGAAGTTGCCGCCCAGACCGATAAAGACTTTTGCGCGACCTTCGGCCATCGCATGGATCGCCTCGACCACGTTATGGCCGTTGTGACGCGGCACCTTGAACTGGAAGCGCCGCTCCAGCGAATCGAGGAACGCCACCGGCGGACGCTCGTTGATGCCCATCGTGCGGTCGCCCTGCACATTACTGTGACCGCGCACCGGGCACAGACCGGCGCCCGGTTTGCCGATGTTGCCGCGCAGCAGCATCAGGTTGGCGATTTCCTGAATGGTCGGCACCGAATGGCGGTGCTGGGTGATGCCCATCGCCCAGCACATGATTACGTTTTTGCCTCTGGCGTACATGCGAGCGGCTTGCTCGATGTCCACGAGGGTCAGGCCGGACTGTTCGACGATTTGTTCCCACGGTGTGTCATCAACGACACCGAGATACTCCAGCACATTGGCGCTATGAGCATTGAGGAAGTCGTGATCGAACACCGCTGGCGCGCCAGCCTTCTGCGCATCGCGTTCCCATTGCAGGAGGAATTTGGCCATGCCGCGCAACAGCGCCATGTCGCCGCCGAGTGCCGGACGGAAGTAGGCGGTGTTGGTCGGCTTGTCGCCGTTGGTGAGCATTTCGATCGGGTGCTGCGGGTGCTGGAAACGTTCCAGGCCACGCTCTTTCAGCGGGTTGACGCACACCACTTGCGCGCCGCGTTTCACCGCTTCACGCAACGGTTCGAGCATGCGTGGGTGATTGGTGCCGGGGTTCTGGCCCCAGACGAAAATCGCATCGGCGTGTTCGAAATCATCGAAGGTCACGGTGCCTTTGCCGACGCCGACACTTTGCGCCAACGCCACACCGCTGGCCTCGTGGCACATGTTCGAGCAGTCAGGGAAATTGTTGGTACCGAAGGCGCGCACGAACAACTGGTACAAATAAGCCGCTTCGTTGCTCGCGCGGCCCGAGGTGTAAAATTCGGCCAGATCCGGGCTCGGCAGACTCTGCAGGTGTTTGGCGATCAGCGCGTAGGCGTCGTCCCAATTGATCGGTTTGTAGCGATCGGTTTCGGCATCGTAGACCATCGGCTCGGTCAGACGACCCTGATATTCCAGCCAGTAGTCGCTCTGCTCCAGCAACGAAGTGACGCTGTGTTTGGCGAAGAACTTGGCGTCGACACGACGCTTGGTCGCTTCCCAGTTCACCGCTTTCGCGCCGTTCTCGCAGAACTTGACCATGCCGCTTTCCGGCGAATCGCCCCACGCGCAACCCGGGCAGTCGAAGCCGCCGTTCTGGTTGGTCTTGAGCATCATGCGCAAGTTTTTCAGGGCGTTGTCGCTGGTCAACCAGGCCTGAGCCACACTGATCAGCGCTCCCCAGCCCCCGGCTGCGCCTTTGTAAGGCTTGTAGCGCGGGACGGGTTTCTGGTCGGCTTGATGATGTTGGCTCACGCTTGATTCTCCATCGCGGGGCTATACACCCGCGGCGCACTTTTCTGCGGCAGGTGGATGAGATTGAGGTTGTGTCGACGGGCCCATTGCACGGCAAGGCCTGTAGGTGCGGACAGGCTGACCAGGGTCTGGATGCCGGCACGCAACACTTTCTGGATCAATTCGAGGCTGCAGCGGCTGGTGACAATTGCCAGTCCGCCTTCGGTGGATATCTTCTGGCGGATCAGTCCGCCGATCAGTTTGTCGAGCGCGTTGTGCCGGCCAATGTCTTCGCGACCGAGCAGCAGTTCGCCGCTGGCGTTCATGAACACCGCCGCGTGTACCGCGCCGCAGTACTGGCCCAAAGGCTGAAACGCACTGATGCGCTGACGCAAACCATCAAGCCATTCAATCGGTGGCAACGGCGCTCCGGGTAGCACTTTCAGATCGGGCAAGGCCTGTTCAACGGCTTCGACGCCACACAATCCGCAACCACTGGTGCCAGCCATTTGCCGACGTTGCTGCTTGAGGTTCCAGAAGGCGCGGTTGGCGATGGTCACTTGCGCGTATTGCGCCGAGCCGGCGCCGGTCAGTTGCAGGTCATAGATGTCGGTCGCGTCTTCGATGATGCCGCTGCCGAGGCTGAAGCCGACGATGAAGTCTTCCAGGTCAGTCGGCGTCACCAGCATCACGGCTTGGCTGATGCCGTTGTAGGCGATCGCCAACGCGACTTCCTCGGCGAGCGCAGTGCTCGCCGACTCTTCACGGGGAAGATCGCTGTAGCTGTAGGTCTGGCTGGCGGCAGGCGCGGGCGTTTCGAGTGCAGGCGCCGCGCAAGTTGGGCGCTTGGCGTTCATGGCATCACCGACGGTTTGATCAACGTTAAGACTAGGCGCGTCAAGTTGTCGCGTCTAATCGCTACTGTCGATGTATTGATAGATGGCGTCGATCAAGGGGCCTTTTCCGTACGCATACGGTTACAGAGTCATTGGTCGGCTCGGAACCGGGTTTGCCTGACGTGGTCTAGGCTTGGGCATCTGGAACCCAAATCAAGGAGTGTGCGCTATGAGTCTTTTGAGCTTTGTGAAAGAAGCGGGAGAGAAGCTGCTGGATCTGCTGACCCCCGGTAACGCCAATGCCAGTGAGCAATTGAAGGATCACATCAATAAGGTCGGGCTGGGCAATCCGAATGTGCAGGCAACGGTAGACGGCGACAAAGTCACCGTGACCGGTGAGGTAGCGAGCCAGGAAGAGAAAGAAAAAATCCTGCTGGCTGTTGGCAACATTGCCGGTGTTGGCAGTGTTGATGATCAGATCACCGTGAGCGGCCCGGTTGTGACGGCTGCGCAGTTTGTTGTGGTCAAGTCGGGCGACACCCTCAGCGCGATTTCACTGCGCGTGTACGGTGATGCCAACAAGTATCAAAAGATTTTCGATGCCAACAAACCGATGCTCAAGGATGTGAACAAAATCTATCCGGGTCAGACACTGCGTATTCCTGAGTAATCCGCAAACCCTGTAGGAGCTGCCGCAGGCCGCGATCTTTTGATCTTGTTTTTTAACAAATCAAAGTCAAAAGATCGCAGCCTGCGGCAGCTCCTACAGTGGGGTCACAGGCCTGAGATGAGGTCGCGGTAGTCTTCGACTGCCGCGAATTCGGCCGTGTCCTTCGGGCCTTTGCGGCTGTCGGGTTGTTTGACTGCCAGCAAGTGCGCCACCCCAAAATCCCGCGCACTGCGCAGAATCGGCAAGGTGTCGTCGATGAACAGACTGCGTGCCGGATCAAAACCGATATCTGCCTGCAACGCGTCCCAGAACTGCGGGTTTTCCTTGGGGAAACCGTAATCATGCGAGCTGATCAGCCGCTCGAAGTACGGCGCCAGTTCAATCCGTTCCAGCTTCAGCGACAATGAGTCACGGTGGGCGTTGGTGATCATGATCACCCGTTTACCGGCGCGTTTTATTGCTTCCAGAAAAGTATCCGCATCAGGACGCAAAGCGATCAGGTGCGCGGTTTCCTGTTTCAACTCACGCACTGACAGCTTCAGTTCGCTGCTCCAGAAATCCAGGCAATACCACTGCAACTGACCGGCATGGCGTTCGAACAGTGGCTGCAATTCCATCTCGGCCATTGCGCGGCTGACCCCGTGCAGTTCGGCGTAGCGCTGGGGCAGGTGTTCCAGCCAGAAATGGTTGTCGAAGTGCAGATCCAGCAGCGTGCCGTCCATGTCCAGCAGGACGGTATCGATGTCGGACCAGGGTAAAGAGGGCATGGCAACGTCTCGAAACGGTAGAAAGATATCCGACGTAAACAATCGGGAAAGCCGCGTTATAGTAGCGCGTTCACGCCAAGGAGCTTTGCATGCGCCAGAAACCTACCGTACTCGCCCGCGAGATCGTCGCCACCAGTCGTCTGTTTTGCGTCGAAGAACTCAAGCTGCGTTTTTCCAATGGCGTGGAGCGCACCTACGAGCGGCTGGTCGGCAAGGGCGCCGGCTATGGCGCGGTAATGATCGTGGCAATGCTCGATGCCGAGCACGCGGTGCTGATCGAGGAATACTGCGGCGGAACTGACGAGTACGAATTGTCGCTGCCCAAAGGTTTGATCGAGCCGGGCGAAGACGTACTGGCGGCGGCTGAACGTGAGCTCAAGGAAGAAGCCGGGTTTGGCGCGCGGCAACTGGAACATCTGACCGAGCTGTCGCTGTCGCCCGGTTACATGAGCCAGAAGATTCAGGTGGTGCTGGCCACCGATCTCTACGAAGAGCGGCTGGAGGGCGACGAGCCCGAGCCGATGCGGGTCGACAAGGTCAATCTGCGTGATCTGTCGGCGCTGGCGCAAAATCCGCAATTCTCCGAAGGCCGCGCATTGGCGGCGCTGTATCTGACCCGTGACTTGCTGACGCAGCGTGGGTTCTTTCAGTCGTGAGTGACCTGTCGATGAATTTCCCCCATCCGTTGATGGCGCCAGTGGTTGAACTGGCATTGCAGGCCGGCGAAGCGATTTTGCCGTTCTGGCGCGCAGGCGTTGAAGTCACCGCCAAGGCCGATGATTCACCGGTGACGGCGGCGGATCTGGCGGCGCACCATTTGATTCTGGCCGGGCTGACCGCGCTGGATCCGAGTATTCCGGTGCTGTCTGAAGAAGACGCGAACATTCCTCAAAACGTACGTGCCGGATGGACGCGCTGGTGGTTGGTGGATCCGCTGGATGGCACCAAAGAATTTATCAGCGGCAGTGAAGAATTTACCGTGAACATTGCGCTGATCGAGAACGGTCGGGTGGTGTTTGGCGTGGTGTCGATGCCGACCAATGGTCGCTTTTACGTCGGTGGCGCGGGGCTTGGCGCGTGGCGTTGCGACAAGGGCGGCGCACCGGTTTCGATTCAGGTGCGGGATGTGCCCGAGCCGGGTGAAGCGTTTACGGTGGTGGCAAGTCGTCGGCATTCCAGTCCTGAGCAGGAGCGTTTGCTGGCGGGCTTGAGCGCCAGCCTCGGTGAACTGCAGTTGGCGAACATCGGCAGCTCGCTGAAGTTTTGCCTGCTGGCGGAAGGGGCTGCCGATTGCTATCCGCGACTGGCGCCGACTTCGCAGTGGGACACGGCGGCGGCGCAGGGTGTGCTGGAAGGGGCGGGGGGCGAGGTACTGGATTTACGCGGTGAGGCGTTTTGTTATCCGGCGCGGGAATCGCTGTTGAACGAATTCTTTTTAGCGCTGCCGGCGAAGGCTGCATGGCGGGCGAGGTTGTTGGAGTTGGCGCGGGGTTAAGTGAGCTGATCCAGAATCCCCCTCACCCCAACCCTCTCCCCCAGGAGAGGGAGCCGATCTTTATGCAGTTCAAACCTGAGTTCGACTCGATATCTCAGGTCGACGGATTCCGCTACAACGCCTCGGTCAGTCCCCTCTCCTTCAGGAGAGGGAGCTGATATTTATGCAGTTCAAAACCTGAGTTCGACTCGATATCTCAGGTCGATGCAAATCGAGAGAACAACCCGGTCAGTCCCCTCTCCCCCCGGGAGAGGGTTAGGGTGAGGGGCTTTTGATCGTCAGCGGTGCAACACGTATTGCCCACTAAACGTCACCGCATCGACTTCACTCCCGACATTGACGATCCGCGTCTGCAACACCAACCGCGCCCGCCCATACCGCTGATACATCGCCAAAAACTTCTTCCACGCCCGCTCATCAGGCGTCGGGCAAATCACCGTGGCATCCCCCGTCACCGGCAGCGGATAACTGATCTGCCCTTCCTGAATCACGATGTGCCCATCGGTGATCCCTTCTTCTTTCAAACGTAAATGCAACCAGCCCCAGCCGGCCAGCACCGCGCCGCAGTAGAGACTGCCGCCGAACATGGTGCTCTTGTGGTTGACGTTGGGATCGAGCGGCAAATACAAGCTCAATTGCTGCTCGCGCCAGTCGAGCACCCGCAGGCCCATGTCGCGGGTCAGCGGAATGTCGTGATGAAGCACCGACTCCAGATAACGACTGTCTGTGCTCATTCGTTTTCATCCCCGTGACTGCTGTCGCCGAAGTTCAGACCGTGCTTGCGCAGTTTGTCGTGCAAGGTCTTGCGCGGAACGCCCAGTGCTTCGGCGAGGCTGCGCACCGAGCTGTGCGAGCGCGCCAGTTCGGCAGCAATCAGCGATTTTTCGAAGTGTTCCACTTGTTCGCTTAGCCCGCCTTCGACAACTGCAACAGTCACACCGTCGACACCTTCAACAGCACTGTTATCCAGCGCCAGTTCCAGACCGAGGGCAAAGCGTTCTGCGGCGTTCTGCAATTCGCGCACGTTGCCAGGCCAGGTGTGGCGCAGCAGCAAGGCGCGCTGCGCCGGTTGCAGTTCGTGAGGTGGCAAACCGTGGCGGGCACTGGCTTCGTCGGCGTAATGCTGGAACAGCATCAGCGCATCTTCGCCACGTTCGCGCAGCGGCGGAATGCGCAGCGGCGCGACGTTGAGGCGGTAGTACAAGTCGGCGCGGAAACGCCCCTGATCAGCGGCCTGACGCAAGTCTTCCTTGGTCGCGGCGATGACGCGGATGTCCAGCGGGATCAACTGATTGCCACCGAGTCGCTCGACCACACGCTCCTGGAGCATGCGCAGCAATTTCACCTGCACGTCCATGCTCATGCTTTCGATTTCATCGAGAAACAGCGTGCCACCATTGGCGAATTCGAACTTGCCGATTCGGCGTTTCTGCGCGCCAGTGAAGGCGCCCGGTTCGTGGCCGAACAGTTCGCTTTCGACCACGGACTCGGCCAATGCGCCGGCGTTGATCGCCACAAACGGCCCGTTGCGTCGGCTCGACAGATCATGCAGCGCGCGGGCGACGACCTCTTTGCCAGCGCCAGTTTCACCGAGGATCAGCACGTCAGCCTTGGTCGCCGCCAGTGCGCCAATTTGCTCACGCAGGCGCAGCATCGGCGCCGATTGGCCGACCAGTCGCGCGCTCAATTCATTGCGATCACTGAGGGCCAGACGCAGGCTGCGGTTATCCAGCACCAGTCGGCGCAGGGCCAGCGCGCGGCGCACGCTGTCGAGCAGCGCATCACTGGCGAAGGGTTTTTCGAGAAAGTCATAAGCGCCGGCGCGCATCGCTTGCACCGCCAGCGGCACATCGCCGTGGCCGGTGATCAGCAGCACTGGCAATTCCGGATCCTGAGCGTGCAGTTCGCTGAGCAGTTCCAGCCCGTCCATGCCCGGCATGCGAATGTCGCTGACCACCACGCCGGGCCAGTCACGCTCAAGTTGTGCGGCGAGGCCTTTGGCTTCGGACAGCGGTAGGATTTTCAGGCCGGCCAGATCCAGAGTCTGGCCGAGGGCCTGACGCAGGTGCGGATCGTCGTCGATCAACACCACCTGAATGCGATTGTCGATGGTCATGCACTTCGATCCTCGGACGGTTGCAGGCTGACCCCGGGCGCACCGGCGCGCAGCCGCAGGGTGATCAAGGCGCCGCCTTGCTTGTGGTTGGCGAACGACAGTTCACCGCCGAAGGCGCGCATCAGGGTTTCGCAAATGGCCAAACCCAGACCAAGCCCCTGCGTGCGGGTCTTGGTGGTATAGAACGGCTCGCTGGCGCGGCCGAGGGCTTCCATGCAAAAGCCCGGGCCGTTGTCGCGAATGTACAGATTGACGCCCTCGGCGGTGGATTCGGCACTCAGCCACAATTTGCGCGGCGGGCCTTTTTCGGTGAGCGCATCGAGGGCGTTTGCCAGCAGATTGCCGAGCACTTGACGCAGTCGCGTTTCCCCAGCCTCGACCCATAACGTGGCGGCGGGCAAATCACGGATCAGCTCGACTTCCATGCTGCGCCGACGTTTGGCCAGCAGTGCCAGCGCATCGTCCAGTGCCGGTTGCAGGGCGACGCTTTCCGGAGCATGACGATCGCGGCGGGCGAAGGCGCGCAGGTGGGCGATGATCGAAGCCATGCGTCCGGTCAGTTCGCTGATCAATTTGAGGTTGCCGCGCGCGTCGTCGGTGCGCTGATGATCGAGCAGCACTTCGGCGTTTTCCGCGTAGCTGCGGATCGCCGCCAGCGGCTGATTGAGTTCGTGACTGATGCTCGCCGACATCGTCCCCAGCGCCGACAGTTTGCCGGCCTGCACCAGATCGTCCTGGGCGCGCACCAGTTCCTGCTGTGCCTGCTCGCGTTCCAGCACTTCCTGTTTCAGGCGCCGGTTGAGGCCTTCGAGGTCGCTGGTACGTTCGGCAACACGACCTTCGAGTTCGCGGCGCGCCTTGGCTTCGAAAGCGATGCGCTCCAGATAATGACGGCGACGCTGCATCATCAAACCGAGCAGCAACATCACCACCAGCAACGTGGCGCCACCGATGGCTACGACCGTGCGCACCGGGCGATCGATCAACGTGCGTGGCGCGAGAATGCTGACACTCCAGCCGGTTTCGGCGATGTCGTGGGTCTGGATCAGCCAGGCAGTGGGGCTGAGGTTCAGCGGTCGAGGCTCGCGGGTTGGATAAGGCTGGATCGCTGTGATCGCAGAGCGTTCGGCTTCGCTCAACTCGCGGGTCGAGCGGAAACGCCATTCCGGGCGCGAGGTGAGAATGACCACGCCGTTGTGGTCAGTCACCAGCAGTTGTTCCGGGGTTTTGCCCCAAAGACTTTCGGTGTGATCGAGATCGACCTTGATCACCAGCACGCCGATGATTTTTTCGCCGTTGCGCACGGCGGCGGCGAAGAAATAGCCGCGTTTGGCTGACGTGGTACCGAGTCCGAAAAAGCGCCCGAGACGCCCGGCCATCGCTTCACTGAAATACGGACGGAAGGAGAAATTACGGCCGACGAAGCTATCGTGTTTGTCCCAGTTGGAGGCCGCCAGCGTCTGCCCGCCGGTGTCCATAAGGTACATGACCTCGGCGCCGGTTTGCGCGGCGATATTTTTCAGCAGGCGATTGGCGTTGCCTTGGGTGACACTGTCATCTGGCGCGCCGAGTACAGAGCGCAGGGCCGGCAGGTCGCCGAGAATTTGTGGCAACACTTCGTAACGGTGCAGCGTGCCCAGCAGGTTAGCGACGTAGAGGTCGAGGGTCTGGCGATTCTGGCCGGCCAGTTCGCTACGGTAATACCGCTCGGCGAGATGTTCCAGCGGCCACAACAGCGGCGCCAGACACAGCGCCAGCAACGCAAGGCTGCGCCAGCGGGGTCTGCGGGGAAGGGTTGGTTTCATGCCGAATGCGCCTGTGGGGAACAGGCGCATTATGCCTAGGCTCAGGCGAAGACGTCAGCGTCCTTGAGCAACGCGGCAGCCTGATCCTTGGCTGAAAGTTTCGGCGCTTCGTCCAGTTGCCAGTCGATGCCCAGATCCGGGTCATCCCAGCGAATGCTGCGCTCGGCCGACGGCGTGTAGTAGTCGGTGGTCTTGTAGAGGAATTCTGCGAACTCGCTCAGTACTACGAAACCATGGGCGAAACCCTCTGGTACCCACAGTTGACGGTGGTTGTCGGCAGACAGACGCACCGCTACCCACTTGCCAAAATTTGGCGAGCTACGGCGAATGTCCACAGCCACGTCCAGCACTTCACCGACGGTGACGCGAACCAGTTTGCCCTGGGTGTTTTCCAGTTGGTAATGCAGACCCCGAAGTACGCCTTTCTGCGAGCGCGAGTGGTTATCCTGGACAAATTGTGTGTCCAGACCGGTTGCGTCCTGGAACGCCTTCGCATTGAAGCTCTCGTAGAAGAAGCCGCGCTCGTCACCAAAAACCTTGGGTTCGATGATCAGAACACCGGGCAGATCGGTGGTGATGACATTCATGTGAATTTTCCAGTGATGGGTGTGAATGGTCGACATTCTTGCGCAAAGTGCCCGACGGCGCGAGTGCTGGCATGTAAATACTGAGCACGTTGTAACAACTGGAAAGGCTTGCGCATCCTCTGCAGCAATGGCGATATAGGCGCCTAATAAAATTTCAGGGGTTTTTTGCATGCCACTTGCCACGTTGTTTCACCGCGCCAGTTTGCCCAGCCCTCAGGTTTCTGAGGCGCAAGCCCTGCAATGGCTCGCGGAACATTACGGGATCAGTGGCCGGTTAAAAGCCTTGGGCAGCCAGCAGGATCTCAACTTCCGGGTCGACAGTGAGCGCGGCCGGTTTGTGTTGAAAATCTGCCGTGGCGACTATTCGCTGGTGGAGTTGCAAGCCCAGCACGCCGGCCTCAAGTACCTCGCCGAACATTCCGCAGTCAGGGTGCCCAGCGTTATCGTCGCCAACAATGGCCAGGATTTGTTGACCTTGGAATCCGCTGGCGAATCGGTGCACGTGCGCTTGCTCGATTACATCGAAGGCCAGCCGCTGACCGATCTCGACCATTTGGGCAAAGAAGTCGTGGCCGGGTTTGGTCGGCTTTGCGGTGAGATGGATCTGGCGCTGGCAGGCTTTGATCATCCGGGCCTTGAGCGCACGTTGCAGTGGGATGCGCGCCACGCCAGCGCGTTGATCAGCCATTTGCTGCCGGTGATCAAGGATCAGCGTCAGCGCGCATTGATCGCCGACGCTGCCGAACAAGCCGAGCGCCGCTTGCAGCCGCTGCTCGAGAAGCTGCCGGTGCAGGCGATTCACATGGACATCACCGACGACAACGCGGTGTGGCAGCGCGATGCGCAGCGCCATTGGCAATTGCAGGGCGTCATCGATTTCGGCGACCTGGTGCGCACCTGGCGCATCACCGATTTGTCGGTGACCTGCGCTGCATTGCTGCATCACGCCGGCGGCGATCCGTTTGTGATTTTGCCGGCGGTGCAGGCCTATCACGCGGTCAATCCGTTGCAACACGAAGAGTTGCAGGCGCTGTGGCCGTTGATCGTCGCGCGGGCCGCGGTGCTGGTGTTGAGTGGCGAGCAGCAGGTCAGTATTGATCCGGCCAACACCTACAGCCGCGACAACCTCACCCACGAATGGGAAATTTTCCGCGTGGCGACCGCGGTGCCGCTGGCGTTGATGGAAGCGGCGATCTTGACGGCGGTTGGTCATTCCTTACCGGCGATCAATAGCGAAGGTTTTGCGCCGTTGTTGCCGAGCCTGGTCGGGCGCGAATTTGCCTTGATCGATCTTGGCGTCTTGAGCGCGCATTTCGAGGCGGGCAACTGGGAGCAGGAAGGTATCGATCAGCGCCTGCTGACCGAAGCCGCTGCGGCGCATGGTTTGGCGGCGAGCCGTTATGGTCAGTACCGTTTGTCGCGCACGCGCCCTGACAGCGCCGATGAACCAGACACCTTCCCGCTGCACGTCGAATTGCGCGTGCCCATCGGTACCACCGTCGAAGCACCGTTTGCCGGCGTGCTGCATCAAGCGGCGGACGGCGCGTTGCGCCTCGATGGCCCGCAACTCAGCGTACGTCTTTGGGGCGTGACGCCTTCGGTGCACAGCGGCGCGGCGCTGGTCAAAGGTCAGGTGCTGGGCTCGATCAGCGGCCCGTTATTGGTTCAGCTTTGCCGTGGCGCGCAGCTGGAAGCGCCGCTGTTCTGCACGCCAACCCACGCGGCGGCTTGGCAAGCATTGTGTCCGTCGCCAGCCGCGCTGTTGGGGCTGGCCTGCGATGCCGAGCCGGAGCTGGATGGCAAAACCCTGCTTGAACGCCGCGATGCCAGTTTCGCCCGCACGCAAAAACATTATTACGTCGACCCGCCGCGCATCGAACGTGGCTGGCGCAATCACCTGATCGACATGCAGGGCCGCTCCTATCTGGACATGCTCAACAACGTCGCGGTGCTCGGTCACGGTCATCCGCGCATGGCCGCTGTGGCTGCGCGTCAGTGGTCGCTGCTCAATACCAACTCGCGTTTCAACTATGCGGCAGTCGCCGAGTTTTCCGAGCGCTTGCTGAAGCTGGCACCGGAAGGCATGGATCGGGTATTCCTGGTCAACAGCGGCAGTGAGGCCAATGACCTGGCGATCCGTCTGGCATGGGCCTACAGCGGCGGTCGCGACATGATCAGCGTGCTGGAGGCTTATCACGGCTGGACAGTCGGCGCCGACGCGGTGTCGACGTCGATTGCCGACAACCCGAAAGCCCTGGAAAGCCGCCCGGACTGGGTGCATCCGGTGCCTGCGCCAAACATGTATCGCGGTGAGTTCCGTGGCATCGATTCGGCACCGGATTACGTGCGCAGCGTTGAGCATCACCTGGAAAAACTCGCCGAGCAGAAGCGCCAATTGGCCGGGTTTATCTGCGAACCGGTGTACGGCAATGCCGGCGGCATCTCGCTGCCACCGGGTTATCTGAAACAGGTTTATGCCTTGGTGCGCGCGCAGGGCGGGGTGTGCATCGCCGACGAAGTGCAGGTCGGTTATGGGCGTATGGGTAAATTTTTCTGGGGCGTTGAAGAGCAGAGCGTGGTGCCGGACATCATCACCATGGCCAAAGGCATGGGCAACGGCCAGCCACTCGGTGCGGTGATTACTCGCCGGGAGATTGCCGAGGCGCTGGAGGCCGAAGGTTATTTCTTCTCGTCGGCGGGCGGCAGTCCGGTCAGTTGCCAGATCGGCATGGCGGTGCTCGATGTCATGGAAGAAGAAAAACTCTGGGAAAACGCGCAGGTGGTCGGTGGCCACTTCAAGGCACGGCTTGAAGCGTTGATCGATAAACATCCGCTGGTGGGCGCGGTGCACGGTTCCGGGTTCTATCTGGGGCTTGAGCTGATCCGTAACCGCGAGACGCTGGAAGCGGCGACCGAAGAGACCGCGCTGCTGTGTGATCGCCTGCGTGAGCTGGGGATTTTCATGCAGCCGACCGGGGATGATCTGAATATTCTCAAGATCAAACCACCGATGGTGACGTCGCGCCAGAGTGTGGATTTCTTTGTCGACATGCTGGATCGGGTGCTCACCGAAGGTCTGTAAACGCTGCAATTCCCCTGTGGGAGCGGGCTTGTTCGCGAAAGCTTTTGATCAATCAACATTGTTGTTGAATGAGAAACCGCTTTCGCGAGCAAGCCCGCTCCCACATTTGTTTTTAGGGTGTTAGTTCGATTTGTATCGGTATTTAATACGTTGAATTAGACGAAATGCATTTTAGTAGCTTCTAAAGCCGATATTTATCGGCTATAAAGTCGCCATTGCTCCGGCATGGCGTCTCGCTGTCCGGTGCGCGCGTTTTCTTTTCGGTCGAATGGTCGACCGTCAAAGCACTTGCCCGGAGATGATTCATGAGCCGTATCGTTACCGTTGCCGCCACTCAAATGGCCTGTTCGTGGGATCTGGAAGCCAACCTCGAAATCGCTGAAAGGCTGGTACGCGAAGCCGCCGCCAAAGGCGCGCAGATCATCCTGATTCAGGAGCTGTTCGAGGCGCCGTACTTCTGCCAGAAGCCGAACCCGGACTACCTGCAACTGGCGACGACGGTGGAAGAAAACGTCGCGATCAAACATTTCCAGAAAATCGCCAAAGAACTGCAAGTGGTGCTGCCGATCAGCTTCTACGAGCTGGCCGGCCGCGCGCGTTTCAATAGCATCGCGATCATCGACGCCGACGGCAGCAACCTCGGGATTTATCGTAAAAGCCACATCCCGGACGGCCCGGGCTATCACGAGAAGTATTACTTCAACCCAGGCGACACTGGTTTCAAAGTGTGGAATACGCGTTACGCGAAAATCGGCGTGGGCATCTGCTGGGATCAGTGGTTTCCGGAAGCGGCGCGCAGCATGGCGCTGCAAGGTGCGGAAATTCTGTTTTACCCAACCGCGATCGGCAGCGAGCCGCACGACAACACCATCTCGTCGCGCGACCACTGGCAGCGTGTGCAGCAGGGCCATGCCGGCGCTAACTTGATGCCGCTGATCGCCAGCAACCGCATCGGCAACGAAGAACAGGACGGCTACGACATCACGTTCTACGGTTCTTCGTTCATCGCCAACCAGTTCGGCGAAAAAGTGCAGGAGCTGAATAAAACCGAAGAAGGTATTCTTGTGCACACTTTCAACCTCGACGAGCTCGAACACATTCGCAGCGCGTGGGGTTCATTCCGTGACCGCCGTCCGAACCTGTACGGTGCGTTGAAAACCCTCGACGGTTCCCTGGAGTCCTGATCCCGATGACCACATTGAAAAGTACCCCGCGCGCCGACGGCTTTCACATGCCGGCCGAGTGGGCGCCGCAAACGCAGACCTGGATGATCTGGCCCGAGCGCCCGGACAACTGGCGTCTGGGCGGCAAACCGGCGCAAGCCGCACACGCAGCGGTGGCCAAAGCCATCGCGCGTTTCGAACCGGTGACTGTTGCCGTTTCCGCCGGCCAATACGAAAACGCCCGCGCCCGCCTGGACGTGCCGAATATCCGCGTGGTCGAGATGTCCAGCGATGACGCCTGGGTACGCGACAGCGGCCCGACCTTCGTCATCAATAACAACGGCGAAGTACGCGGTGTGAACTGGGACTTCAACGCTTGGGGCGGTTTCGATGGCGGTCTGTATTCGCCGTGGAATCGCGACTCGCAGGTCGGCGGCAAGATCCTCGAGATCGAACGCAGCCCACGCTATCGCACTGAAGGTTTTGTGCTCGAAGGCGGTTCGATTCACGTCGACGGCGAAGGCACGCTGATCACCACCGAAGAATGCCTGCTGAACCGCAATCGCAACCCGCATCTGGGTCGCGAAGAAATCGAAGCGGTGCTCAGCGCCAATCTGGCTGTGGATAAAATCATCTGGCTGCCGGACGGTTTGTTCAACGACGAAACCGACGGCCATGTGGATAACTTCTGCTGCTACGTGCGTCCGGGCGAAGTGCTGCTGGCGTGGACTGATGATCCACAGGATCCGAACTACCCGCGCTGCCAGGCAGCGATGAAAGTTCTGCAAAGCAGCACTGACGCCAAGGGTCGCCCATTCACGGTGCACAAAATGCCGATTCCGGGCCCGCTGTACGCGACCGAAGAAGAGTGCGCCGGTGTCGACCCGGTCGACGGCACGCAGGAGCGTAATCCGTCGGTGCGTCTGGCCGGTTCTTACGTGAACTTCCTGATCGTCAACGGCGGCATCATCGCGCCGAGCTTCGACGACCCGATGGACGCGCCTGCTCTGGAAATCCTGCAGAACCTGTTCCCGCAGCACGAAGTGGTGATGGTGCCGGGCCGCGAACTGTTACTGGGCGGCGGCAATATCCACTGCCTTACCCAACAGCAACCCGCGCCGCACAAAGAGTGAGTTGAGTCGTAACAGCTTGAGTTGATTACCAAATCAGCCGGGCAATGATTAGCTCGCTATGTATGAACAGAGGCCCGCAGCCCGAAAGGACGGCGGGCTTTTTTGTATCCACTTGTCGACAAATGCGAAATATTGGCATAGCTCTTGTATTCCTCCGAGGGCACTAGGGAGGGGGAAAAGAACGTCAATCGTTCTGTCATAAACCTTGGATAACGTAGCCGCTCACGAACGGGGAGAGAGCGCTGAAATGAACGCCGAAGTGAACGTAATCAGCGAGCGGACTTTGCATCCCATGGCCGTTAATGGCGAATCGCTCCACCGCGTTGCGCACTGGTTGAAATCCAATGGAACGCGTCAGATCAGGGTTCCTGATCCGCGCCGGATGATGATCGAGCGCTACCCCGCTGACCTGTTCAGCGAGGCCGAACTGGAAGCGTTGTGGGATGTGCTGGAAGGATAAGAAGAACAACAGGGATGGGTGAAAGCGCTGCCGGGATGGCGGCGCTTTTTTTTGGGAAGTTTAAAGCAGGAAGGAGTGAATCAGCTGCGCTAATACTCCTCAATTTCGAAAGATTGAACTAATTGTCTCTGCCTTTCATGTTTATTTCTCGGGTGGTGTGAGTACATATATTGTCCCGAGATCTGGAAGCCATTCATCCTCGTTTGGATGGCTCGCTTGAGCTTGTATGTAGGTAGGGCCCAGTTGGATGTCCTCAAGCCGTAGAGAAAAGGTTCTATAGTTTGACCCCGGCGGAACTAAATACGCCGCCTCTACCGCATAATCGACACCATTACGTTTCATACGTATGTGGAATCTATCTCCGTCTTCATAGTCATTGCCGAAACCACTTACCGTCACGGGATAGGCACAAATCTCACCATCTACGGGTGAGAACCAACCGCCATATTCATTTTCTTTATTCAACGTTTTTGGCATGAGGTCACCGCTCCAGGACTTTTAGAAACTCGTCTGGTTTCTACTGCGAACAGGGTTCATTCGGCACCTGTAAAATCTGACAGTCCCGACGAGCGGTAGTGCGCTTGAATGTAATTCAGACGCACTCAGAAAACCAATCAGGCTTTATCTCTCGTCCGTCTAGTTGTGAGCCTGAAGGGCTTACGCGCAGTCAGAACGAATAAGTCCCCGTCATCACCACACTTCGCGGCGCCCCCGGCTGGATCTGCGCAGCACTGGTCGCCGACGAGTAATACTCGCGATCAGTAATATTGTTCAACGCCCCACGCAAATCCCAATCCTTCATCCGATAACCCACCAGCGCATCCCAGCGGCCATACCCCGGCAGCACGGTCGTATTGAGGTTATCGGCATAGCGCTGGCCAACCAGCGTCAGTCCCGTTTCGCCATACCAGCCCATCTCCGGTTTCCAGGTCAGGAACAGGCTGCCGTTGTGCTTGGCGACGTTGTTGATGCGTTTGCCTTCCAGGCCATTGTTGTCCTTCTCGATCGTCGCATCCTGCACACCAACGCCGCCACGCACGTACCAGTTACCGGCGATTTTGCCGGTGCCGGTCAGTTCAATCCCGCGTGAACGTTGCACGCCGGTGAGCACGGTCACGGTCGGATCGTTTGGATCTGCGGTGCGGCGGTTGTAGAGCTCAAGGTCGTAGATCGCCAGCGTGGTGCTCAGGCGATCATCGAGCCAGTCGCTCTTCACGCCGATTTCTTTCTGCTTGGTCAGCTCTGGACTCAGATCGTTGGAGTTGCCCGCTGCGCCCGGGGTGATGCCGATCAGCCCGCCGCCCACTGGCGAGAAAGTTTTAGTCCATGAGGCGTAGAACGAGTGATTGTGCAGCGGCGTCCAGACCAGGCCCACGCGCGGGCTGGTGCTGTGGCTGTCGCGATCTTCGCTGATGTTTTTCAACTGGTTCGTCGACTCGATGTCGAAGGTGTCGTAACGCAAACCGGCGAGCACCTGCCATTGATCGTTCAGGCGCAATTGATCCTGCACGTACAGGGCGCGGCTTTCGACTTCGGTGTGAGTGTCGCTGGATACCTGCATGCGCCCGGTGTGGCGCAAATCGCGATTGGGGTTGTACAGATCCAGCGCGGGCACTGGCGAGCTGCCGGGGCCCGTGGTCGCCGCGTTGTACAGCTTCGGGTCGCGGCGTTGACTGCCGATCTCGATCCCGGTCAGCAGACGATGCTCCAGACCAAAGGTATCGAAGCCACCTTCCAGCTCAATGTTGTTGTAAATGTTGCGGGTGGTCAGATCCTGCTGCCAGTGCTGACGCGTGACCTTGTTGGTCGCCGGGACATAACCGGTGAGGTAGGTGTTGTCGAAATCACTGTCGAGTTTGAACACGCCGAGGGTCTGGCGCAGTTGCCAGTTTTCGTTGATTTCGTAAGTGAGCTTCGAGCGCAACGACTGGGTTTTATCGTCGATGAAATCGTGATCGTTGCCATAAGTGGTGTCGCGCCCGACATCGGCCGGACGACCATTAACCCCCGGAATGCCGCGATCCGGCGTGCGGTTGTAGCGGCTGTATTCGTACTGCACCAACCAATTCAGATCCGGGCTCAGTTGCCAGCTCATCGACGGCGCGAACAACTGGCGATTGCCACTGACACCATCACGGAAGCTGTTTTCATCCATGTTGCCCATGTTCAGGCGCAGGCTGATGTTTTCGCTCGGATCGGTGCTGAGGTCGGCGTACAGACTGCGCAAATCTTCGCTGCTGCCTTGGGCTTCAATCGTCGAGCGACGGCCGAATTCCGGCATCTTGCTCACGCGGTTGACGATGCCGCCCTGGCTACCACGGCCATACAACACAGCGGCCGGGCCCTTGAGCACTTCGACGCGTTCGATGTTGTGCATGTCGCGCTTGTACTGGCTGTCGTCGCGGATGCCGTCCAGATAAAAGTCGTTGCTCGCATCGAAACCCCGGATGCGCAGGCTGTCGAAACGCGTGTCGGCGCCGCTGCTGACGTTGGGGATACCGCTCAACGCATCGCCAATGTCGTTGGTGCCGTAGTTCGCCACATTGGCGGTCTTGATTGAATCGATGGCCTGCGGTACGTAGCGCACCGGCGTCGAGGTGCGAGTCGCGGTGTTGCTGACCCTTACGCGCGGATCATCGTCTTCGGCTTCGGCAGCGCTGATCGATGTTTCAGGCAGTGTTGTAGGAGCAGCGTAGGAAAAACCGGCAGACAGCAGGGCAGAAAGGCCAAAGCTGTAGGACGTCAGGCGAAAAGGGGCAGGCATTGAAGAAAACATCCGTAGGATTTTTAGGCTGTAGCGTGTAGGGCGCGGATGATAATGCTTGCTATTTACTTTCGTTAATTATTCCTGAGAAGTTCCGCTGCTGGATTGTTTCGGATTGTGTCTCAGCCCGTACAACCCGCTCGGTCAGCGAAATAAACCAACTCGTGAGGGCAATCATGGACGCGATAAACCGCTGAAAAATCTTCCTCTGCACAACGTCAAAATCACTGGTTGTCACCGATTCCTTGCAACCCGCTATCGCAAAAATTACGTTTCTTAGACGAATTTCGCCTATTTAAAGACGATTCTTGAAATTGACACATTGTTCCGGGCGCGGCTACGATTCGGCCCAACGCCTGTGGCCAACCGCCATGACTCAAAATAATAAGAAGGCCCGCCACGACTTGGTCGTGGGCGGGTCTTTTTGTTTCGGGATGAAAAAAGAGTGCAAAAGCGCCGTTTCAGCCGTTCGACACAGCGCGTTTCAACCCGTAATAAGGAAAATAAAATGTTGAACAAGCGAATCAGCCTGATCGCTCTGGGGATGTTGAGCGCCACACAGGCCATGGCTAACGACCAGGCCGAGTCCAAGGGTTTTCAAGAAGACAGCAGCCTCAAAGTGCTGCTGCGCAACGCTTACATCAATCGTGACTACAAAGACGGTAACGACGACAAATCCGAATGGGGCCAAGCGGCCATCGGTACGTTCTCGTCCGGCTTCACCCAAGGCACCATCGGTGTCGGCGTCGACGCTTTTGGTCTGTACGCACTGAACCTGGAACGCAGCGAAGATCGCAGCGGCGCCGGCGGTATCGACTTCTTCAAGAAGGGCGCCAGCGGCGCTCCGGCCGACGACCTGTCCAAGGGCGGCGCAGCGGTCAAATTCCGTCTGTCCAGCACCACCCTGACGTACGGTGACCAGATGCCGGCCCTGCCGGTGCTGAACTACGACAACTCGCGTCTGCTGCCGGAAAGCTACACCGGTACTTTGATCACTTCCAAAGAGATCAAAGGCCTGGAGCTGAACGCCGGTCGTTTCACCGCCGAATCGCGCAAGAGCGCTGAAGGCCGTGACAGCGGTGGTCTGAAATCGATCAACGTATTGGGCGGTAGCTACCAGTTCACCGAACAGTTCAAGGCGGCGCTGTACGCTTCCGACGTCGAAGACGTGCTGAAGAAGCAATACGTGAACGCCAACTACGTGTTCCCGATCGACAAGGATCAATCGCTGACCCTCGATTTCAACGGCTACCGCACCAAGCTGGACAATTCCTACGTCCGCGAAAGCGGTGCAACCGGCGACGACAACAAGATCTGGAGCCTGGCCGCGACTTTCGTCACCGGCCCGCACTCGTTCACCGTGGCGCACCAGCGTTCCACTGGCGACAGCAACCTGGGCTACGCCTACGGCGGCTATCAGAAAGATCAGGGTCGTGTCGGCGACGGTGGCAACACCATCTACCTGGCCAACTCCTACTGGTCTGACTTCAACGCTGAAGACGAACGCAGCTGGCAGTTGGGCTACGGCCTCGACTTCAGCGCTTTCGGCGTGCCGGGTCTGAGCTACAACGTTGCTTACGTACGTGGCGACAACATCACTACGTCCACCAGCGAAGGCGGCACCGAGCGCGAGATCTTCAACCAGTTCAAGTACGTCGTGCAAAGTGGCCCGGCCAAAGACCTGAGCGTGAAACTGCGCAGCTCGATCCTGCGCGTGTCGCAGAAGTCCAGCGAGTACAACGTCAGCGGCAACGAGCTGCGTGTGTTCGTGGATTACCCGATCAACATCTTCTGATGATCGTTTAAGTGTAAAAACTTGAAAAAAGCCCCGATTCGGTCGGGGTTTTTTTTCGACGGTTTTTCGATGAAAACCAGAAAAAAACCATGTTTTTGTCATGTAAAAGTAGTTTTTAAGTCGCTGCAAACTTCGTTTCAAACAGGGCTTTAAATGCCTGAAATTCTTTCTCATGGACGCAAATTCTCCACCTAATAGATTAGGCCGCTCAACGCAGTGGAGAATTGGGTAATGATCGTTTTGAACAGAGAAGTGGGCGAATCGCTACGGCGCGACAAATTTGTCAACGTCCAGGGTGGTGACTTCAATCTCTACGGTCATTTTGCCGACTTCGTCAGACTGACCAAAAGTTGGGAAAACATGGAGCCTGACAGCTACTACGGTCAGGCCGAAGCCGGCATGCGTTACCGTCGTTACAGCGACTTCGAGTACAACCCGAAAACCCGCGAGCTGACGCAACTTGAGCATCGCGCGTACGTGCAGTCGAAAGAGAACAACGCTTACGTCGGCGGCCTGGTACGACACTTCCAGGACTTCTCCGATGAAGTGATTTCGTCGCCAGTGATGCGCAGCCTGATCGACACCGATTTTGAAGTGTACAAAAGTGTGTTGCCGGAAGAGCTGCACGATGAAATCTGGCAGTGCCAGATCCATCAGATCCGTATCGAGATCAAACCTGGCAAACAACTGGAAATTACTCCGGAAGGGATTCACTGCGACGGTTACCCGTTCAGCGGTGTGCACTTCTGGGGCCGCAACAACGTCGAGGGTGCCGAGAGTCGTCTGTACGACATCCACGAGCATCCACTGGCGTCGACCACTTACAAGGAAATTCTCGACACCACTTACTTCCTCGACCGCGACATGCGCCACTACGTGACGCCTGCGCGCAACACGCACACCCATGCCATGGCATATCGGCAGATTCTGGCGATTTCTTTCTCGCGGCCCGGGACCGCTTTCGACATTGTTCGCTAATCAGATCACCCCAATCGATGGCGTCGAGTGCTCGACGCCTGTGGTGCTGCGACGCGCCACGGCCAAGGATGCGCAGCGCATGGAGCGCTTCTTCCGCCAGTTCGACGAAGTGTCTTTCTGCGAATGGCAGGACGCCAAGTGCCTGCGCGGCGTGCTGATTCAGAAAACCACCACGTCGTATCTCGCCTTCGACGTCGCCGGCGAAATCGTCGGCGCGGTGCTTGGCGGCATGCTCGGCAGTCGCGGCACGATCAATCATCTGGCCGTCAGCCCGCGCTATCGCAGCCAGGGTGTCGGTCAGCGTCTGGTTGAAGCGGCGTCGTCCGACATGAAGCGTGTCGGCGTGTTGCGGATGTTTCTGTTCGTCGACGATGCTAACCTCGCGGGCAAGCGTTTTTGGACTGCCCAGGGTTTTTGCGAGCCCCACGGCGAACGGACATTTGAGAGGGATCTATGAATGAACGGTCCGGCAGTGCGCCGCTGATGGTCACCCATCAGCCATCGCGCACATTTGCCGAAGCCAGCCCGGTCGTCGCCGGCTACTTCACGGTGTCGTTTGTGTTCGGGCTGATGGCCGTCAACGCCGGGTTGCCGATGTGGCTGCCGGTGGCGATGTGCCTGTTCGTCTACGCCGGCGCTTCGCAATTCGCCGCGCTGGCTCTGATCTCCAGCGGCGCGTCGCTGACCACCATTGTGCTGACTACTTTTTTGATCAACGCGCGACACATGTTGATGTCGGTGTACATGGCCAAAGCCCTGCGCGCGCTCGGTTTGAGCCGCATGGAGCGTTGGGCTTACGCCGGCGGCCTGACTGATGAATCCTTCGCCTTCCACAGTGTGAAACTCGGCACCGGCGCGCCGGTTAACGTGCGCTATCTGATCGGCTTCAACCTGTTCTGCCACACCTCGTGGGTGCTCGGCGGATTGCTCGGCGCAGTTTGCGCACAGTACGCGGCACACCTGATCAAATATCAGCTCGACTACGCACTGACGGCGATGATGCTCTACGTGCTGGTGTCGCTGTGCAACACGCGCAACAAACTCATCGCCGCCGCGGCAGCGGTGATCTGCATGGGCGCCCTGAGCCTGGTCGGCAGCTCGCCGTTTAATGTGTTTATCGCCACGTTTGTGGGCTGCGGAGTGGGTGTATGCCTGACCAAACGTTCCTGATTCTGGTCGTTGTGCTGATGATGGCCGTGACCTTTCTGCCACGCGCCTTGCCACTGCAAATCAATACCGAGCACTGGCCGCCGTTTGTTGCGCGGGCGCTGGAATACCTGCCGGTGGCGATCGTCGCTGCGATCAGCCTGACTCCCTTGTTGATCAAGGATCAGCACATACAGCTCGACCGCCCGGAATTCTATGCCGCGATTCCGACGTTGTTATGTGCGTATTTCAGCAAAAACCTCTTTCTCAGTGTGGCGGTTGGGACGGCTGCGTACATTGCGCTCGGCTCGTTCATGTAACGGCAGATCGACGACATCGCTGAGCGCTTGGCGCGACAACTCGGAGTTGTTCACCGCCAGGCGCACTTCGAGGAAGTCCTCGAAACCCGGGAAAATCGTCAGGCCGTTTTTCTGCGCAGCCTCACGCGAGACCATGCCGACCGCGTCCATCTGCGTGATCAACGACAACGTCAGCGTCTCGCTGCATGAATAGACCATGCGCTGACCGTTCTCGTGATTGCCCAGCCCGGCGTCGAGAAAACGCAAAAAGCTGTGGGAATACGGACAATCTTCTGCAGGACGTACCTGAAACTTGTTGCCCAGCAACGTCAGCGGATCGTTCTCCTGCCCGCAATGCGCGCCGACCACCTGCACCTGCACTTCGGGCAAGACAATGCTCGGCAAACCCGGACGCTGCGGGCCGATCAGCACCGCGAGGTCAAAGTCTTCGTTCTTCAACTTGCTGAGATTTTCCATCGACTCGGCGTAGCTGAATTCCATCTGATAATCGGGAAACACCTCGATCAGGCGCCCGATCATTCGCCGGTTGAAGTCAGTCGACAACGTGTTGTTCAACGCCACCTTCAACGTCCGCTGGCCCGGCACCTTCAGCGCCTCGACCTTTTCTTCCATCTGTCGCGTGGCAATCAGCACTTTGTCCATATACGGCGTCAGCTCAGTGCCTTGCGGCGTCAGCGTCAGCCCTTTGTTGGAACGACGAAACAAGCGGAAACCGAACTGCTCTTCGACCTTGTTCAACTGCGCGGCCAACGCCTGCACAGTCAGGCACGAATGCTCGGCTGCGGCCGACAACGAGCCGGTCTGCACGATGCGCATCAGATTGCGTAAGGTTCTGCTATCCATGGGTAATGCCCTCTAAAGTGGGCTGGGTATTGTTGTTTACGAGACTGCCGGTTCGGCGGCCATATGCTGGGTATATTCCTGTACCTGAGCATAGTTGTCGCGGGTTTAGTAGCGAATTGATGTCCCCGCCGATGGCTGGAGGCTGACACAGGATCGGGGTTTTTGGGGGAAGGGGGGTGATGGGGGTCAAAAAAAGTGCCCGGATCGAAAGATCCGGGCACTTTTTTTCGTTTGGAATCTAAGAGCTGTGGCGATTTTTCCCACCTTCGCTCGGCAGCAATCCTTCCCGATACCAGAAGCGTCCGATTGCAAATGAGGATGTGGCTGATTTACCCCACCGCCAAAAACCAGCGAAATATGGACTTGTTACTTTGAGGATTTTGTTAAGGCCGAATCCATTGCAGTTAAGGATATTTCCGCCTAGCCAAGGCGCGACTGGGTGAGTACCAATGAATTTGCCAGGAAAGCGCGCTACTCCCAATCAAACCAATTGGATAGCCCTTGGCTTACCGGACATACGCGATATCGAAGTGAGGTTATTGAATTCGAATGCTCGAGAAATTCCTGGTGCGACAAGTTGGAATTGGCTTGGGAGCAGGTTGCGTTGGGGTTTGGGTTGTCGGAAGGCAAGAGTTACTTCGTGATACAAACGCCTTACGTCGCGGTCACTGTCAGACGCGAATACCTACTACATATCGTCGAAAAAAGGCCCAATGCGCGAGAGCGCTTCACCGAGTTTGCATTGGATACCATTCAGAATCCCTTGGAAATCTGGCAAATTTCCTACGATGACGGTTCGATGCGACTGGCGTTCATCGGTGCGTACGACACGAAATATCAGATGCTTGTGGTGATCCACGCTGACTATGGACACGCTCTCTGGAATTTCATGAACTGCGACAAGAAAGCGTTGAATAAGCATCGCCATGGAATACTGGTGTATCAGCGTTTCCAAACCGCCAAACAAAAAAAGCAGCCTGAAGAGGCTGCTTTTTCTGAAGTAGGTGCTTGATATTGTGCTCCCTCAAGCAGGGGAGAAGAGGTCTCACCCGAGCGCTGATATTCAGGTCATCAACGGGGTTCCTAACGCCGACTATTGCCACCTGAAGGCAGTCGGTTTCGCGCTCTTGGGGCCGATTCTCTGTCAGGCGTATTGGCAAGTCAAACGAAAAATAGGCAGTAGGAGTCCGCATATGAAGCGCTTTATTTGTTTGGTTCATATGTGTACTAATCTTGATGTATCACATAACGAGTTGGTAACGATCTGATGCCTACTTCACCTCCAGCCCTCACTCCAAGCGAACAACTCGACGCCCCCGAAGCTGGCCGCGTCGCGCTGAAGTTCTTCTTCAACCTCATGGAGCGTTGGGGCTGCAGCGCCGAGCAGCAACGCACATTGCTGGGCGGCGTCGGCAACACCACGTTCTATAAATACAAACACCTGCCGAACATACGCCTGCCCAACGACACCCTTGAGCGTATCTCCTACCTGATGGGCATTCACAAGGCGCTGAGCATCATCTTCAGCAACAGCCGCGACCGCGCCTACACGTGGGTCAGCAGCCCAAACACGGCGTCGCCGTTCAATGGGCAAACGGCGCTGGATTACATGCTCGCCGGACGCGTGGTCGACATCGCCGATGTGCGCCGCTACCTCGATGGGGTGCGCGGTTGAAGGTGCCAGAGTTAGTGGATGTGGCGTGGCCGCGAGCCTATCGGATCGTTAACAGCAGCTTCCCGCCGATTGCGCTGTTTGAAGATGTGCTCGATCCCGAAGACCTGGAAATCGCCTACGCGATTGAGGCGCTGACCAATGATCGATTGATAGAGCAGGCCGGCGTTCTCGCCCGAGTGCGTCCCGAAGATCGACTCTCCGGCCCCGGATCGACTCCGGTGATGGCTGCGTTTACTCATATCGGCAAACGTAGCCGTTTCTGCGACGGCACCTTCGGCGTTTACTACGCCGCAAGCAGTCAGGCGGCTGCCATCGCAGAGACCTGTTATCACCAGGAGCGATTTCTGGCAGCGACTCAGGAAGCGGATCTTGAGTTGACCATGCGCACTTACGTCAATCGGGTGGTTAAACCGTTACACGACATTCGTCACGATCATCCCGAATTGCACAATCCGGATCCTGAGGCTTATGGGCCGTCTCAGGTTTTCGCCCGGCAACTGCGCGAAACCGAGTCATGGGGACTGCTCTATAACAGCGTTCGATCGCCGGGCCATGAATGCGTCGCCGCGTTTCGGCCGCCAGCGCTATCGATTCCGAAGCAGGGCAAACATTTACGCTATGTGTGGAGTGTGAGTCAGCAGAAGATTTCGTTTGTGTTTGAAATCAGTCAGGTCTGAAACGCAAAAAGCCCTCGCATCAGCGAGGACTTCACGTGGCTGATTTACATCAACGGCTTGTCCGGCAGCGCATCCATTACTTTCACAACATCATCGATCAGCGCCTTGCTCAATTCCTGCAAATATTGCGAGGCATAGGCGTGATGATCAGCATTGCGCCCGACTGAGGAGTCCGCAGTGAGCAGTCGTGAAATGTGCAGCAAGTGTGAGACGTGGGAAAGGGCGGTGATCACCGGCACACCGCGATTGGCAAAACGAGGAGATCAGCGATGGTCGATGAACTGGAGCAATTCCAGCAGGGCTTACTGGAGTCTGTACGTCAGATGAAGGCCGGTGAGGCCGCGCGCGTTACGTTGATGCCATTCTCTGTGGCGGAGGAACAAAGCGTCGAGGCATCAAGCGATATTGGATCGGAAAGCCTGATTTCCATTGAACCCGCCAGTTCAGGGCAACGAGAAATGCTGCTCATCCGATTACATCTTTTTATGGGTACGCCATAATTATTGCCAGTTCATAATTTGGCATAAAGACGGAAATTTGAGCTGAAGCAGAAACGCTGCCAAAAATATAAACACCCCAGAAACAACAAAGCCCCTGCATTTCTGCAGGGGCTTTGTTTTGTATGGTGCCGGCACCAGGAGTCGAACCCGGGACCTACTGATTACAAGTCAGTTGCTCTACCAACTGAGCTATACCGGCGTGTGGGCGACGATTATAGCGACTGGATAATTTCTGTAAACCCCTGAATTCAGACTATTTTTGCATCTCTGAAAATCAGGCCCTGCGCAGTACATTTCGCAGCGCTTGCACCGTCCGCCCGATGCGACTGTTTGGCCGGGCGAATGGCTGCGCTTCTGCGTGTTCGGCGCGGTGAAGGGCGGTCGCGAGGTGGTGTTGGGCGTCGCGTTCGCCAGGCTCAGACGTTAATTATCGAGGAGCCCATTTTCAGTCTTGGGCGTGGGTGATAAGGCCGCTGAGCTTTGCTTTTTTTCGGCGGTTATGTCGTTTTGATTGGCGGCTTATGCACAACCGAGCACCGTGAAGACGTGCTTAGGCCGGTTTTTGTGGACGCGTTCTCATTTTGCTCGCAAATCCCTGTTTTATTGGTTTTTTCTTTATGTGAACAAAAAATGACCAGAGCTGTTTCAGCACCGAAACAGGCGTGGATATTGGATCCGAGTAAAATCCATCAACAGAGTTATCCACAGGCTGGCGGTGGTTTATTCGCGTTCGGCCAACAACAGGAAATTGCGCGGAGTCAGCGCTGATTCGCAGAAGGTGCCGAGGCGTACGGCGTATCCCTGTTCGGTGAGGAAAAGTGCCCGATCGAGGTTCAGCCAAAGCTCCAGTGGTCGTCGGAATAATCCGCGCAGCAGTTCCAGATTGCGTACTTCGGCCAATCGTTGCCATCCCGCCGCTTCCAGTGCGGCCCAATCTGGCGTGCCGACTGTGGATAACTCTTTGAGATCGGCCAGATCACGACAGTAATCGGCGAACGGTTTGTCCAGCCAAGCGCTGGGCAGGGAGGGCGTTGGCAAGTATTCGTCGACGCCGCGCACTTGCCGTTGCAGCAGGTCGAAAGCAAGGCGTCGGGCCATCGAGGTGTCACGCTGACGTCGGACGCGTGCACCAGCGGTGACGGTTTCACTCATCGGCAGAGCGAGATCTTCCAACGAGAGTTGTAGGAACGATGTTAATCCGGCGTAGGACAAGGCCTCATGTTCGCTTGTGCAAATGCGGTTGTAGCAGCACGGCGCGATCGCCATTTGCTGGCAACCTGCGGCACTGGCCAGTTGCATCAATCGCACATGCAGGTCACCGCAGGCGTGAAGGGCGACGGGCGTGTGATTCGCGCTCAATACAGCAGAGGCGTTCGCCGCCAGTACATCCTGTTCCACATGCAAAGCGTGCAAGTGATGACGCTGACTTAACGCCTGACCGCTGGCGACCAATAAAGGATCGTATTCAACGCAAGTCAGTTGCTGCCCCGCGCCCAACAAGCGTCGCCCCAAATGCCCCTTGCCAGAGCACCAGTCCAGCCAATGCATCGGCTGCGAGGCAAAAGCCAAACGGCTGGTAAACGCCTCGATCTGCTGCCACTTGCGCCCCGGTACATCGACATTCAACCGATGCCCCGCAGCTTCCAGCGCATGTCCCGGCAACTCGCCAACCACGCTCAACTCAGCCGACAACGCCGCCAATGAAGCAAACGGCTCCGGCGCATCAGCAAGATCAGCAGGGTGGTTATGAGCGTTTTCCGCCTCTTCCAGCGACCGTCCGCGTAGCCACGAGGACAATTCCGGGTAGGACGCTTCCCAAGCAAGCGAAAGATGGGTGAACGGTCGAGGTTTCCACAGCGCCTGATGCTCAATCAAAAAAGCATCCAGCGCCGTGAAGCGGGCGAGTAAGTCCTCGCCCGTCAGCACGTAGGAAGAATCAACGCCCTTGGCAGGCATCGACGCGCAGCCAGCGCTCCAGCAGCTTGAAGCCGCGCACCAGCACGTAAGCCATCAGCAGATAGAACACGCCCGCCGCGAAAAAGATTTCCACCGGCAGATAGGTGCGCGCAATGATCGTGCGCGCCATGCCGGTCAGTTCCAGCAAGGTCACGGTACTGGCCAGCGCACTGGCCTTGAGCATCAGGATCACTTCGTTGCTGTAGGCCGGCAGGCCGATGCGCGCCGCGCGCGGAAGGATGATGTAGAACATCGCTTTCGGCTTGGACATGCCCAAGGCCCGCGCCGCTTCGATCTCGCCCGGCGGAATCGCCTGAATCGCCCCGCGCAGAATCTCGGCGATGTACGCCGCCGTGTGCAGGGTCATGGTCACCGTGGCGCACCAGAACGGATCGCGCAGGTACGGCCACAACGCACTTGCACGCACCGCGTCGAACTGCGCCAAACCGTAATAAACCAGAAACAGCTGAACCAAAAGTGGCGTGCCACGGAAAAAGAAGATGTAGGCGTAAGGCAACGAGCGCACGTACCAGAGCTTGGAGGAGCGGGCGATGCCTAGCGGAATCGCCAGCAGCAAACCGGCGATGACAGCGATGGCCACCAGTTCCAGAGTCAGGGTCGCGCCCTGCGCCAGTTTCGGCAGCCACTTGATGATGACTTCCCAGTTCATTTAAGCGCTCCTCGCAAAGCCGCGAGCGGCGCGTTTTTCCAGGAAGTGCATGCCGGTCATCGCCAGCACGGTCAGGCCCAGGTACATGATCGCGGCGACCATATAGAAGGTGAACGGTTGTTTCGACACGGTCACGCCAATTTGCGCGTGACGCATGATTTCTTCCAGGCCGATCACCGAGACCAACGCGGTGTCTTTCATCAGGATCATGAACAGATTGCCCAGACCGGGCAGGGCGATGCGCCACATCTGCGGCATGATCAGACGGGTGAAGATCCGCCATTTCGACAGGCCCAGGGCCTGGCCGGCCTCACGGTGGCCTTTGGGAATGGCGAGGATTGCACCACGGAACACTTCCGTGGCGTAAGCGCCGAAGCACAGGCCGAGGGCGATCACGCCAGCGGCGAAGGCGTTGAGTTGCAGGTCGGGGTTGCCGAAGAACTCACCGAGGGCGCGCATCAGGTTGACCGTACCGAAGTAGATCAACAGTACCCAGAGCAATTCCGGGACGCCACGCACGAGGGTCGAATAAGTGCCGCCAAGCCATTGCAGCGGCTTGTACGGGGAAGTCTTGGCCAAGGCGCCGAGCAGACCGAGCACCAGTCCCAGGCACAGGGCCGTGAGGGCCAGTTGGACGGTCATCAGCGCGCCGGCAGCGAGGGCCGGGCCGAATCCGTAGAGGTCGATAATCATGGAATTCTGTTCAAATTGCGGCAGGCAAAGTCGGGAGCCAGCGCCGTTGCATCACGGCGCCAGTCCCACAGGTCAGGATCAGTAGATGCTGAACGGGAAGTACTTGTCGTTGATCTTCTTGTAGGTACCGTCGGCGACGATTTCCTTCAGGGCAGCGTTCAACTTCTCACGCAGTGGATCGCCTTTACGTACAGCGATGCCGATCTTGTCGCTTTCTACGACCGGGTCACCTTTGAACTCGTAGTTCTTGCCCGCGTCGCTTTTCAGCCAGTCATAGTTGGCGTACTTGTCGGCGAGGATCGCGTCGACACGACCAGAGGTCAGGTCGAGGTAGGCGTTTTCCTGGGTGTCGTAGAGGCTGACTTTGATGTCATCGGCGTAGGTGTCTTCCAGCCAGGTACCGGCCAGGGTTGCACGCTGAGTACCGATGGTCTTGCCCTTGAGCGAGTCCTTGTCGGTTTTGAAGTCGACGTTTTTCGGTGCGATGAACTGCAGCTTGTTCGAGTAGTACGGGTCGGTGAAATCGACCGCGCCTTTGCGCTCTTCGGTGATCGACAGCGAGGAGATCAGGAAGTCGAACTTCTTCGCGTTCAGGGCCGGAATGATGCCGTCCCAGTCGGACGTGACCACGCTGCATTCGACTTTCATCTTCGCGCACAGGGCGTCGCCGATGTCTTTGTCGAAGCCGACCACGTTGCCGCTGGCGTCTTTGTTGTTGAACGGCGGGTAAGCCGCTTCGATGCCCATCTTCAGGGTTTCAGCCATGGCACCGGCGCTGAACGCGAGGGTGACGGCGGCGGCCAGGAAGACCTTTTTATAGTTCTGCATGCATGTTGCTCCGTTAGCGGTTGCTGGACATGAATTGTTTGCAGCGCGCCGAAAGCGGGTTTTCGAACACCTGCTGTGGCGATCCTTGCTCTTCTATAAGGCCTTGGTGAAGGAACACCACTTCGCTGGAGACCTGACGGGCGAAGCCCATTTCGTGGGTCACGAGCAGCATGGTGCGGCCTTCTTCGGCCAATGCGCGGATGACACTAAGTACTTCCTGAACCATTTCCGGGTCAAGCGCCGAGGTGGGCTCGTCGAACAGGATCACCTTCGGTTGCATCGCCAGCGTGCGGGCAATCGCCGCGCGTTGTTGCTGACCGCCGGACAATTGCGCCGGGTACGCGTGGCGCTTGTCGGAGATGCCGACCTTGGCCAGCAGCGCTTCGGCGACTTCGATCGCTTCAGCTTTGCTCTGACCGAGCACGCGACGCGGGGCCTCGATGATGTTGTCGAGGATGCTCATGTGCGGCCACAGATTAAAGTTTTGAAACACAAAACCAATCTCGGAGCGCAGGCGATTGATCTGTTTGCCGTCGGCGGCAACCAGTTCGCCATTCTTGGCAGCCTTGAGCTTGAGTTCTTCACCGGCCACCAGAATCTGGCCCTGGTGCGGGTTTTCGAGCAGGTTGATGCAACGCAGGAACGTGGACTTGCCGGAACCGGAGGAACCGAGGATCGAGATCACATCGCCGTCGCGGGCGGTCAGCGAGATGCCTTTGAGCACCTCAAGCTGTCCGTAGCGTTTGTGCAAGTTGCGGATTTCAAGCGCGGGCGTGGCCTCAGCCATGTGCGTTCCTCATATATGTTGCGCTCCAGCTGTTGGGTGGCCTTCCTGGCGAGGCGGCCAAGCTAGCATAGCGTTTCAATGGCAGCCAACAGCGCTACGAGCGGTTAACGGGTGGCATGTGGCAGGTTGTCGCATCGGCACAGCAGACTGTCGCCCCATCAACAACCGAACGGGTGTTTGATCGTGCAAACCCGTGGGTGTCGCGTAAAAAAAGGCGCGATGTTGCCAGCTTTGGCGGGGTGTTGGAAGCGCTATCCGGCCGAACGTTCCTGATTCGCCCTTTTATTGTGCATCCCACACTTTTTCAGTGTGTTTCTGGTGCGCTGATTCGTCTTGAAAGTGAGTCGCAGGGTAACGTTCTGGCGAATAGCCATTAATCTCAATGAGTTGCGATGAATGTCCGGTCGCACGCAAAGCCGCGATCCAGAAGACTTTGAAACATTTTGGCGCATTTATTGCGTGCAGAATCCGGAACGCCCTGTTGGTTTCTTTTTACGAGAAAGATCACGCCAGACAGGACGGACTGAATCGCTTTCCTCGCAAAGGTAGTTTCGATGAGCAGTACCCCAAGCTCCAATGGCCTCGAACAGGGGCTCAAACCGCGTCATGTGACCATGTTGTCGATCGCCGGTGTGATCGGCGCCGGTCTGTTCGTTGGCTCCGGCCACGCCATCGCTGCTGCCGGCCCTGCTGTGCTGCTGGCTTATGCCGCCGCCGGTACCCTGGTGGTGTTGGTGATGCGCATGCTCGGCGAAATGGCTGTTGCCTCGCCGGACACCGGTTCGTTCTCGACGTACGCCGACCGTGCCATCGGACACTGGGCCGGTTTCACCATCGGCTGGCTGTACTGGTGGTTCTGGGTATTGGTGATTCCACTGGAAGCCAACGCCGCCGCGACCATCCTCCACGCTTGGTTCCCGGGCGTAGGCATTTGGGCTTTCGCGCTGATCATCACCATGCTGCTGACCGTCACCAACCTGTTCAGCGTGAAGAACTACGGTGAATTCGAATTCTGGTTTGCCCTGATCAAAGTGCTGGCGATCATCGGCTTCATCGCCCTCGGTCTTGCAGCGATCTTCGGCTACCTGCCGAACAGCCAGGTCAGCGGTGTGTCGCACCTGTTCGACAGCGGCGGCTTCCTGCCAAACGGCATGGGCGCGGTACTGGGTGCAATCCTGACTACCATGTTCTCCTTCATGGGTACCGAAATCGTGACCATCGCGGCCGCGGAATCGAAGAACCCAGGCAAGCAAATCTCCAAGGCCACCAATTCGGTGATCTGGCGGATCGGCTTGTTCTACCTCGTGTCGATCTTCATCGTTGTGGCCCTGGTACCTTGGAACGATCCTACGCTGGCCAACCTCGGCTCCTACCAGACCGTGCTTGAGCGCATGGGCATTCCTAACGCGAAAATGATCGTCGACATCGTCGTTCTGGTCGCAGTGACCAGCTGCCTGAACTCGGCGCTGTACACCTCGTCGCGCATGCTCTTCTCCCTCGGCAAGCGTGGCGATGCCCCGGCCATGTCGACCCGCACCAACAAAAGCGGCACGCCTTACTGGGCGGTGATGCTGTCCACCGGCGCAGCGTTCCTCTGCACTTTCGCCAACTACGTGGCCCCGGCCGCGGTGTTCGAATTCCTGCTGGCCAGCTCCGGCGCGATCGCACTGTTGGTGTACCTGGTAATCGCCTTCTCGCAACTGCGTATGCGCAAGCAGCGCATGGCACGCGGCGAGAAAATCGTCTTCAGCATGTGGCTGTTCCCGGGCCTGACCTACGCGGTGATCATCTTCATCGTCGCGGCCCTGACGATCATGCTGTTCCAGGAAGCGCATCGCGTGGAAATCCTCGCGACTGGTTTGCTGAGCCTGATGGTGGTGGCTGCCGGTTTGTTGGTGGCACGCCGTCGAAAGCTGGAAAAACGTGGTGCGGTGGTGTTGAACTGATCCGTAACGCGTAATGCAAAACGGCCGCTGTCAGAGATGACTAGCGGCCGTTTTTGTTTTTGAGCGATGTTTATTCGCTCTTGTCTTCCTGTGCTTCCACCGACCTGCCATAAGCATCCAGCGCAATCCCGAAATCGGTGATGAACTGTGGCTCGCTCAGCCAGGCCTGTGCTTCTTCGATCGTTACGCCTTCGGCCCACATGCGGTAGTCGATCAGCATGTCGGCGGCCAGGTGGGTGGCGGCCATGCCTTCGTTGTCGGCGTTTTCCATGTCCAGCAGTTCAGGATGATCAACGATGACGAACGCCAGTTCGCGCAGCAGGGTCAGCAGCATTTCGTTGCGGCTGATGGCTTCGGCGTCGCGCATTTTGCTGAACATCGCCAGGACGTATTCCGGCACCGGCTCGGCGAGGTGGTCGAGGTCTTCGTCCTGCTCCAGCGGCTTGCGGCCGACCATACGGATTTGCTTGGCTTTGGCCTTGGCGCGTTTGGCGCGTTTCTGTTGCTTGTTCAGGGATGCCATGGGAGCTCAGTTCTTCTGTTGGGTGTTTGCGGCGATCGCGTCGGACGCCGCCACATAGTCGGCCTGGAAGGCCGGTGATTCGATCCATGCCAGCGCGCCGGCCTCGTCGGTTTCCTGCGACCACTGGCGATACTCGATCAGCGCGGCGAGGATGAAGTCCATCGCGCCTTCTTCGCCTTCCTGCTCGTAAACCAGTTCCAGCAGCGGGTCTTCGAGGAACGCGGTGCAAAGGGCTTGCTGGCTGATCTTCTCGGCGTCGATCATTTTCTTGAACAGCTCGGTCAGATCCACCGATTCGAAGTCGATGCGGTCGTCGTTCGGATCCAGCTCGACCGGCGCTTCAGCGCGTTTGGTGCGGTTCTGCTTGGCCTTGGCTTTGGCCCGGGTGGCGCGTTTTTGCTGCTTGTTGGCGGAGGCCATGATGTGTTCCGTCGTGCGTTGAGAGGGCTCAGCTGCGCGGGACTTGCCGCCCCGGTGTGTCGGGGGCCAGTGCGCCGGTGTGCAGCCAGGTCAGAGCGATGGGCCATAGTGTGGCTTGGTATGCGCTGCGAAAAAAGGCGAAATGTCCGACTTGTTGTTCGCCTATGTCCTGCGGTTCGATGCGCAGGTGGGTTTTTGAAGCGTTGCTGAAGTAGTCGAGCAGGCGTTCGATGGCCGCAATCGTGCCGTAGGGATCGTCGCTGATGCTGATGGCCAGCGTCTGCGCGCGGACATTGGCGAAGGGCAGGGTGCCGGTTTTTTTCATCAGTGCGCGACCGCTCGGGCGCCCTTCAAGACGCGCGGCAGGCGTGCTCCAGTCGCGTACAACGCCTGTCGGCGTGTCCTCCAGCCAGCCGAGGCGTTTGCCGGGGAAGTAGCCGCAGAGCAGGGTCATCAACGGCATCAGCAGATGCCATTTGCCAAACATGCGCCAGCGATGCTCGGGCGCGTAATCTCGCCAGTAGGCGAACTGCGCGCCGACAGTGACCAACCGTCGGATAACTCGCCCGGACTCGGCCAAGCCCGCCGCGCAACCGCCAAAACTGTGCCCGACCACGTCAATCGGCTGACCGGGAAACTCACGTTGCGCACGCTTGAGCATCGCCTCGAAATCCAGCGCGCCCCAATCAGTCCACGAAGCGTTCAGGCCTTTGATCGAAGCCTGTCGCGATTCGCCGATGCCGCGGTAGTCGTAGGTGATGACGTCGAAGCCATTGGCGAACAGATAGGCGGCGAATCGCGAGTAGTGGCCGCAGCGCACGGAGGTGGCGGCGTTGATGATGACCACCGGGCGCTGGGCATCGGGGGATGTGTGACGCCAGGTGAAACCGCCCAGCACATAGCCGTCGGTAGCCGATTCTTTGAAAGGCTCGCCTTGAGCAGTATTCAAAATCGGCGACCTTGACTGCACATCCTGCGTTGCGGGCATGTCCTGACAGCTCATGACTCTCGACCTTGACGGGTAAGCTGCCAACGATAGTCTCCGCGCCGCCCGGGAACAATCCGTAGGGTTTATTCAGTGGATTGAGTCAGCATGCGTTCTTCGATCAAGGCCTGTTCGCGATTGAGTTCTGCGCGCAACTCTTCTTCACTCGGCAATATCGTTTTGTAGCTGCTGGCGAACAGTTGTTCGTTGCCTTTGAGCATTGAATAGCGCGCCACCGAATCGTTGCTTTCGGCAGACAAAATTATCCCGACTGTCGGCTTGTCGCCCTCGCTGCGCATCAGCTCGTCATACATGCGCACATACATGTCCATCTGCCCGACATCGCGGGCGCTGAGCTTGCCGCGTTTGAGATCGATGATCACAAAGCATTTGAGCAGGTAGTTGTAGAACACCAGATCGATGTACAGATCGACGCCGTCGGTACTGATGCGTTGCTGGCGAGCAACGAAGGAAAAGCCTTTGCCCAGTTCGAGCAGAAAGCCCTGCAGGTGATCGATGAGGGCTTGTTCGAGACTGCTTTCCCTGACCTTGCCGGCTGACGGCAGGCCGAGAAACTCGAGCATGACCGGATCGCGAATGAACTCACGCGGATTGCATTTCATCGCTTCGATGTTGGTGGTGGCTTCTTCGATCACGTCGGCTTTGTCTCGACTCATGAGGAGCCGCTCGTAGTAGAGGGTGAGAATCTGGCGATCGAGGGCGCGGCTTGACCAGTTCAGATTGGCGCACTCGTCCATGTACCAATGCCGCGCTTTTTCATTGTTCACCCCCAGAAGCCGTCGATAGTGGGTCCAGCTCAATTCGTGACGCAGTGCGTCACGAATTGGAAACGCCTGATAAAAGAGGCGCATATAGCGCAGATTTGATGCGTCAAACCCCTTCCCGAACTGCGCCGTCAGATCCTTCGCCAGCAGAGCCAGCAGTTGCTTTCCATAGCCCGCACGCTGGGCGCCCTGTTGCTCAAACTCGACGATATGCCGGCCGATCTGCCAGCAGGTCTGCACTTGAATCGTATCAACCGCTCGCAGCACTTTTTGCCGTGCCTGACGAATCAACTCGCCAAGCTCCCCCAGCAATGAATCGATTTTCGGGTCTTGCGTGTCAGCAGGTTTTAACTGGCTCATCGGGTCTTTCGCTTCATTGTGAACAGACGCAAAAGCATGCCCGGCGTCGCCGTTTGAGTATGTCGGGAGAGACGGTGAAATCCGCAGGAAGAGGCGATTGGTCATGCAGGACACTGCCGGGGAAAAGGACGTTGGCGGGCAGGGTCTGTAGTCCATTTCTTACGAGCGCCAAGTGCTACCGGTATTTACGCCGGGCCCTGCTCGCAGGTTTGCCGATACGCGTCAGTCGATGCCACGCCACCCCTGCGATCAGCAGCAATCCGCCAAAAAATCCTTCAAAAACGATATGAAACCAGTACGCGCCCGGTTGCCCGGCAAGGGTGTAGACCTTGGCCGGCCCGCCGCGAGTGGCGGTGGTGATGGTGTCGTGAATCAAGCCGTCGATGACCGAGTAGCACAGCAGCGCGCCGGTGCTGATCAGAAACACGCTGATCATGATCGCCAGTCCTCTCGACACCAGGCTTTCCCGAGGTGGCGGCGGATGGGGCAGGGGGATGCGAGTGCGTTTCTGGTTCATCGCGGGGATGACCCTCTTCCGTAAGGGCGGATCTCTGAGGATGGGATCGCGGGTTTTCATGGTTGCGGCGTGATGCTGCTCAAAACGAGGCCACTGCCTGCGAGAGCACAACGCGCAATGGGTTGCTTTCAACACTCAGCAGTTTGATGGCCAAGGCGCAGCAAACCACGATCAGCATCGGTTTAATCAGTCGCGGCCCGACTCGAACAGCGGCACGCGCGCCTAACTGAGCGCCGAAAAACGCCGCCAGTGCCATGGCAATTGCGACTGGCCAGATGATCACGCCTTTGGTGATGAACACCGCCAGCGAACCCAGATTGCAGGATGCGTTGGCGAGCTTGGTAAAACTCATGGCGCGCATCATGCCCAAGCCGCACAGAAGGACAAATCCTACGATAAAGAAAGAACCCACGCCCGGCCCGAATATACCGTCGTAAAAGCCCAGGATGGGCGCAACGGTAAATGAAAACAGCAGAATTCCTATTCGCTTGCGTCGATCTTCATTCGCCAGTTTTGGCGACAGCGCAAAATAGATGGCCACCAGAATCAACATGATCGGCACGCAGGCTTCGAGGTAGCGCTTGTCGATTGAGCTGACCAGCAGCGCACCGCTGGCGCCGCCAATGAAGCCACAGATCATCAGATAGCGACCTTCCCGCCATTCGATCAAGCCTTTGCGGGCAAAGGTTGCCGTGGCCGAGATCGTGGCTGATGCCGCCTGAAACTTGTTCGTGGCAATGGCGCTGATCGGATCCACCCCCGCTAGAAATAAAGCCGGCAGGGTGATCAAGCCGCCGCCCCCAGCGATCGCATCAAAAAAACCGGCGCAGAACGCGACGAGCGCGAGCATGCCGATGATGTCCCAAGACATTGTGTTCCCTCGTTGTCAGGTTACTTCCGTGTTGTAAGTCTGGTGTAGAGCGATGCGGTAACTCTTCCTCGCATTGTGCCAAAACCGAAGCGTCGTGTATGTCGTCCATTTCCGCTGTGGCCTACGGAGCATTCAGACAGGTTTGAGAGACTACAGGGATGTGCGACTCCGGGCCTTGTAGGCTTATTCGTCTGATCGCGATCTGATGCTTGTTGGGAGGGGTAGATAGAGGGGGAGGGAAACGTTGTCCGGCGATTCCGTCGATATGAAACCGTGCCTTACCAAATCGCAGACATAAAAAAACCCTGAATCTTGCGATTCAGGGTTTTCGGTATTTGGTGCCCAGAGACGGAATCGAACCGCCGACACGGGGATTTTCAATCCCCTGCTCTACCGACTGAGCTATCTGGGCAACGGGGCGCATTAAAAGGGTTTTTCGGATTTACGTCAACGACTTTTTTAAAATTTCTTAAATTAATTCCGTCGCTTACGATCCGACCCCCGATTTCCGGGGTTTACTCTGCAGGCGGAACGTAGCCTTCGGCTTGAGCGTATTCCTCGCCGGAGAAGTACTTGTCCATTTCGCCCTGAAGATATTTGCGGTCTTCGGCGTTCATCATGTTCAAGCGCTTTTCATTGATCAGCAGGGTCTGGTGTTTCTGCCAGTCGGCCCAAGCCTTGGCCGAGACGTGGTCAAAAATATCCTGACCTTTTGCGCCCGGGAAAGGGGCGCGTTCCAGGGCGGGCAGTTGTTCTTTGTATTTACGGCACATTACGGTGCGGGTCATGGCGACTCTCCTGCATTCAAGACGGCGGCCGCGCGTTCGAGCAAGGTTTTGACCGGGGCGGCGAGGCCCAGGCGCGGCGGGGTGGCGAGGTTATACCAGAGCCAGTCGGCCTCGGCCACGTGATGGGCGGCCTCCTGTACCTGAACCAGCCAGGGTTCGATGGACAGTTGGAAATGGCTGAACGTGTGGACAAGGCTCGGCAGCGCCTGCTGTTCGCCCATGGTCAGTGCGTGCTGGTCGGCGAGGTGTTGCAGGTCGTCGAGGTCGTCGAGTTCCGGCAGGCTCCACAAACCGCCCCACAAACCGCTCGAGGGGCGACGGTAAAGCAGAATCGCACCGTCGCCGTTGGCGAGCATCGGCATCAGCGTGCGCTTCTGCGGGATGGCTTTGCGCGGCTTGGGAATCGGGTAGCGGGTTTCGAGGCCGAGCATGTGCGCTTCACAACCACGCTCCAGCGGACACAGCAGGCAACTCGGCTTGCTGCGCGTGCAGAGCGTGGCGCCGAGATCCATCATCGCCTGGGTGTAGGCGTTGACCCGATCATGCGGCGTAAAGCGCTCAGCGTTGGCCCAGAGCTGTTTGGCCACCTTCGGCTCGCCGGGATAACCCTCTTGCGCAGTAAAGCGCGCCAGCACGCGTTTGACGTTGCCGTCGAGGATCGGCGCGCGCAGGCCCATGCTGATGCTCGCGATGGCGCCAGCAGTGGACAGGCCGATGCCCGGCAAATCCGTAAGCTTTTCGACGTCACGCGGAAACTCGCCACCGTACTGGCTGACGACGATCTTCGCGGTCTTCTGCAAATTGCGCGCGCGGGTGTAGTAACCCAGGCCAGTCCACAAGTGCAGCACCTCGTCTTCCGGCGCTTCTGCCAGCGCTTCGACCGTCGGCAGCGCAGCCATGAAACGGTCGAAGTAATTGAGCACGGTGCTGACCTGAGTCTGCTGCAGCATGATCTCCGACACCCACACCCGATACGGATTGATGTCTTGCTGCCAGGGCAAATCGTGGCGGCCGTGGCGGTCGAACCAATCCAGCACCGCCGTGGAAAACTGCTCCGCTCTCATCGCTTGAACAGCCCCTTCAGTGCGTTTTTCAATTCCGGGCTGACCTTGTCACCGAGTTTTTCATCGATCTTGTCGCTGAGCTTGTCGCCAGCCAGTTTGGTCGCGACCTGACCGAGTCGATCGTTGTCGACGCGGCAGGCTTTCGCGCCCAGCTCCAGCGGGCCACGGCAGCGCAACGGCCACTCGATGCCGACGAATTTTTCGCCGACCTGACAGGCTGGATCCGGCATCGCACTGGTGTCACCTTCGACGATGATGCCGACGCGGTAATCCATGCCGAGCACGCGCAAATCGATGTCGCCGTCACCGTTGACGGTCATGCCGGGGATGCGCACTTTCAGATCAGGGTTGCTGGCGATGCCGTTGCGGAAGGTCAGGTTGCCCTTGAGTTCCTGGAACGGCGTGTCTTTGCCGCGTGGCTCGCCGCTGAGGGTTTTGCGGTTGAGTGTGGCGATGCCTTTGCACAGTTGCTGTTCAAGGTTGGCGTTGAGCAGCACGCCGTTATTGATCACGAAACTGGCGTTGCCATTGAGGCTTTCGATCAGCGCTTGCTGGCTGTTGCCGTTGCCGGTGACGTTACTGGTGAGCGTCACCAGACCTTGCACCGGCGGATTCTTGCCTTGGCTTTCGAGGATTTTATCGACCGGCACGCGATTGAGCTTGGTCTGCAAATTCAGCACGGGCGCGGTTTGGCGGACATCAAGGGTGCCATTGGCGGCGAAGTTGCCGTTGTACAAATCGCCGCTCAGGTTGGTCAGGGTCAGCAGGCCGCCCTGGCCGGTGGCTTTCAGTGCGGCGTTCTGGATCGGCAATTTGTCGAGGGTCAGTTGGCCGAAAGTCAGATCGGCGTCCACATCGAGCTTGGCCAGACGTTCCACCGGCAGCAGGCGATCGGTGCTCCACGCGGTTTTGGTCGGCTTGTCCGGCAGCGGCGTACTGCCGGCGCCGGCCATGGCATCGGCTTCGGTGCTGGCGACTTCGGCCTGACGCACTTGCGTGGCGTTCGCAGCTTTTTCCGATTTCGGCGGCAGGTAGCGGTCGACGTTGAAGGTGTCAGCCTTGAGGATCGCGCGCAGCGATTGCTTGGCGAAATCCTCGACGGCGATGCGGCCGCTGAAACTGCTGTCGTCGACTTTCAGGTTGATGTTGTCGAACGCGACGCTGGTTGGCGTGGCGGCAATGCGGCTGACCAGTTCGACTTTGCTCAGGCTGCCGGCGGCCATCGCCGGAAGTGTCTGGCCGATGCTGTCGACGAATTTCGCCAGATCGAATTGAGCGATGGAGAGGCCGCCAGTGATCTGCGGGGTTTTGTCGAGATCGTTGGCTTTCAGTTCGCCCAAGGCGCGCAATTGGTTGGCGGAGATCTTGATCCCCGTCCATTCGGCGACGTTCGCGGCTTTATCCAGCGAAACCTGGCCTTGAGCCGAGAAGGTCATAGCCTTGCCTTGCAGCGGATCGCCAGTCAGTTCGCCGGACAATTTCATGTCTTCGAACCTGTAGCGTTGCAGCGCGCGCTCGATGCGCAATTCGCCGTTCAGCTCGGTGCGCACCCGCAGCATCGGCTGGTTGGTGCTGAGGAAAGCGGTGGCCTTCAACGGAATATTGGTCGAATCGTGAACCGCGCCGGTGCTCAACTGGATGCTTTCGGCGCTGAACTGCTTGCCGGTCTTCTCGTCGTTGTATTCAACGCGGGCGTTGTTGACGGTCAGGCTGTCGATGTCGAGGCGGATTGGTTGCGGTGGTTTTTCCGGTGTTGCCGGAGTTTCGCTGGCCGGTTGATTGGCTGCGACAGGCGGCGTTGCACCGGCAGGCTGCGGCAGCTTGCCAATGTCTTCCCAGTTGCCATGACCGTCCTTGTCGCGGTTCAGGCGCAGGTTCAGGCCTTCGACGCGCACGTCGCTCATCTGCACTTCACGGCGCAGCAGCGGCAGCACACGCACGGACAGGCCGAGCATCTGCAAGTCGGCAAACGGTTCGGCCGGTTTGATCAGGGTGGCGACGCTGGCCTCGTGCAATTCCAGGCCGAGCCACGGGAACAGGCTCCAGCCGATATCGCCATTGAGCGTCAGCTCGATGTGGGCCTTGTCGCGGGCTATCTGGCGGATCTCGTCTTTATAGTCGTTGGGATCGAAGAGGTGGGTCAGGGCAAAGCCTGCCGCCACGATGATCAGCAACAGCCCGAGAAGTACCAGACCCAGGATTTTGCCGAACGCTTTCATGGGCGAGTCCTTGTAATTAGTCGAATTCGTAATTTAGCCGGGGAGTATAGCGCTGCAAATGCCCGGTTCGGTGTGGCGTCATGTTGCCAGTACCGCTAATGACGCGTGCAACTTAGCCGCGATGGCCAGAGCTTCAGGATGTCCGGCAGGTGCCAGCAGGCGCAGTTCGGCCCCCGCTTGCGACGCCATTTTCCGGACTTGGTTCACCCGTCGTTCAGCAAAAATTGCCCCGTGTAGGAGCTGCGGAACGCTGCGATCTTTTGATGTTTTTCATAAACAGGATCAAAAGATCGCAGCCTTCGGCAGCTCCTACACAGGTGTAGAGATCAGATGACATGAAAAAGGTGATATCAGTTTGGTTTTTCTGTCACCTGCAAATGGTAACCTTCGCCCCGTTCGTCCGTCCCTCTGCGACTTAACGTCGCGCCTTCAAGGAGCTTCACCCAAAAAACGGTCATGCCTGCGTGCATAAGGCCGAGGGTGAACAGTGGCTGGCGAACCATACTAATAATTGGGGGATACACAATGAGCACGAGCATTACGGCGGACGGCCTCAGCGCCGCCCAGCCTGCGTTCCTCTCCAAGGAGCGCATCATCGCCAAGCCCGGTTTCAACCGCTGGCTGGTTCCACCGGCCGCGTTGGCCATCCACTTGTGCATCGGCATGGCCTACGGTTTCTCGGTGTTCTGGTTGCCGCTGTCCAAGGCGCTGGGCGTCACCGCGCCAGTGACTTGCGCGCCGGACATGAGCTTCATCGCACAAGTATTTTCCTCGCAATGCGACTGGCCGATCTCGATGCTCGGCTGGATCTACACGCTGTTCTTCATCTTCCTCGGTTGCTCGGCAGCGATCTGGGGTGGCTGGCTGGAGCACGCAGGGCCGCGTAAGGCTGGCGTGGTGTCGGCACTGTGCTGGTGCGGCGGTCTGCTGATCTCGGCGCTGGGTATTTATACCCACCAGATCTGGCTGATGTGGATTGGCTCGGGCGTGATCGGCGGTATCGGTCTCGGTCTGGGCTACATCTCGCCGGTCTCGACCCTGATCAAGTGGTTCCCGGACAAGCGCGGCATGGCGACCGGCATGGCAATCATGGGCTTCGGTGGCGGCGCGATGGTCGGTGCACCGTTGGCGACGGCGCTGATGAGCCACTTCGGCTCGGCTGAAGGCGTTGGCGTCTGGCAGAGCTTCGTGGCCATGGCCGCGATCTACTTCGTGTTCATGATCGGTGGCGCTCTGTCGTACCGCGTTCCGCCAACAGGCTGGAAACCTGAAGGCTGGACCGCGCCGGCGAAGAAAGCCGCGAACGCGATGATCACCAATCGTCACGTGCACGTGAATGTGGCGTGGAAAACCCCGCAATTCCGTCTGGTCTGGCTGGTGCTGTGCCTGAACGTTTCTGCCGGTATCGGCATCCTCGGCATGGCGTCGCCACTGTTGCAGGAAGTGTTCGGCGGCAAGCTGCTGGGCGTTGATGTGCCGTTTGGTCAGCTCGATGCCGGTCAGTTGGCTTCGATCGCTGCGATCGCTGCGGGCTTCACCGGTTTGCTGAGCCTGTTCAACATCGGTGGTCGTTTCTTCTGGGCTTCGTTCTCGGACTACCTGGGCCGCAAAAACACCTACTTCGTGTTCTTCGCCCTGGGTTTTGCCCTGTACGCGCTGATTCCGAACATGGGCCATTTGGGCAACGTTGCGCTGTTCGTGGCGGCGTTCTGCATCATTCTGTCGATGTACGGCGGTGGTTTTGCCACTGTTCCGGCGTATCTGGCTGACTTGTTCGGTACGCAAATGGTTGGCGCGATCCACGGTCGTCTGCTGACTGCCTGGGCGGCGGCTGGTGTGCTCGGCCCGGTGCTGGTGAACTACCTGCGTGAATATCAGCTGAGCATCGGCGTTGAACGCGCTGCCGCTTACGACATCACTTTGTACATCCTCGCCGGCCTGCTGGTGTTGGGCTTCCTGTGCAACATGCTGGTTCGTCCGGTGGCCGACAAGTACTTCATGACCGACGCTGAACTGGCCGCCGAACAGGCGCTGGGTCACGACAAAGGTGCTGATGCCAGCACGGTTCTGGAGTGGAAAGCCGCGTCGGGCAGCAAGCCGCTGGCGATTGCTGCGTGGTTGGCCGTGGGTATTCCGTTGGCGTGGGGTGTGTGGGTGACCCTGCAGAAAACGGCGGTACTGTTTCACTAAGGTCGCCTGTACCTGATCGTTCCCACGCTCTGCGTGGGAATGCCTCCCGTGACGCTCTGCGTCACATTCGAAGCGGACGCAGAGCGTCCCGGGCTGCACTCCCACGCAGAGCGTGGGAGCGATCATTGCCCTTTATGGCTTGTATGGACATGTCTACCCGCGACAGCCGGGCGTTCTATCCGTCAGCCATATCACCTCTCGTGTTTCTGTTTGCGCCCCGCGTGCCTATAATGGCTGCCTTTTTCGCCCAATGATTTTGCGGAGCTGGTGATGGCCGAACGTAAGGCTTCTGTCGAGCGCGACACTCTGGAAACCCAGATCAAAGCCTCGATCAACCTTGATGGCACCGGAAAGGCCCGATTCGATATCGGTGTTCCTTTTCTTGAGCACATGCTGGATCAGATCGCCCGTCACGGGTTGATCGACCTGGATATTGAATGCAAGGGCGATCTGCATATCGACGACCACCATACGGTGGAAGACGTCGGTATCACCCTCGGCCAGGCATTTGCCAAAGCCATCGGCGATAAAAAAGGCATCCGTCGCTACGGTCATGCTTACGTGCCGCTCGATGAAGCGCTGTCACGTGTGGTGATCGACTTCTCCGGTCGTCCAGGCCTGCAGATGCACGTGCCGTACACCCGCGCCACCGTCGGTGGTTTCGACGTTGACCTGTTCCAGGAATTCTTCCAGGGCTTCGTCAACCATGCGTTGGTCAGCATGCACATCGACAACCTGCGTGGCACCAACACCCACCACCAGATCGAAACCGTGTTCAAGGCTTTCGGCCGCGCGCTGCGCATGGCCGTCGAGCTGGATGAGCGCATGGCCGGGCAAATGCCATCGACCAAAGGCGTTCTGTAATGCAGACGGTTGCAGTTATCGATTACGGCATGGGCAACCTGCACTCGGTGGCCAAAGCCCTCGAGCACGTCGGCGCCGGCAAGGTGCTGATCACCAGCGATGCGGCGGTGATTCGTGAAGCTGACCGCGTGGTGTTCCCCGGTGTTGGCGCGATTCGCGATTGCATGGCGGAGATCCGTCGCCTCGGTTTCGACTCGTTGGTGCGCGAAGTCAGCCAGGATCGTCCGTTCCTCGGCATCTGTGTCGGCATGCAAGCCTTGCTCGACACCAGTGAAGAGAACGATGGCGTTGACTGCATCGGCCTGTTTCCGGGCGCAGTGAAGTTCTTCGGCAAAGACCTGCATGAAGACGGCGAGCATCTGAAAGTCCCGCACATGGGCTGGAACGAAGTGCAGCAGAAGGTCAGCCACCCGCTGTGGCATGACATTCCGGACATGGCGCGTTTCTACTTCGTGCACAGCTACTACATCGCTGCCGCCAATGCGCGGCAAGTGGTTGGTGGCGGCCATTACGGTGTCGATTTCGCTGCGGCGCTGGCCGATGGTTCGCGCTTCGCCGTGCAGTTCCACCCGGAGAAAAGCCATACCCATGGCCTGCAGTTGCTGCAGAACTTCGCGGCGTGGGACGGTCGCTGGTAAATGGCTGCCAAGAAAACCAAACCGCCGATTCTGACCCTCACTCCCGAACAGGAGAACGAGGCCAATCGCAAGATTCAGCGGTTCATGGAAGACCGTTTCGAACTCGATCTGGGATCGTTCGAAGCGGGGGAAATTCTTGAGCTGTTTACCCGCGAAATTGCTCCGCACTATTACAACAGGGCGATTTTCGATGTGCAGACCCACCTCAAAGAGCGGTTTGAAAGCATCGAAAGCGACCTGTGGGCGCTCGAGAAAAACTGATTTCCGAGCCAAGCTGAACATTCAAATTTGAAGGTTTGCCAGATGCTGATTATTCCCGCTATCGATCTTAAAGACGGTGCCTGCGTACGTCTGCGCCAGGGCCGCATGGAAGATTCCACAGTGTTCTCCGATGACCCGGTGAGCATGGCTGCCAAGTGGGTGGAGGGCGGTTGCCGCCGTCTGCATCTGGTCGATCTGAACGGCGCGTTTGAAGGCCAGCCGGTCAACGGCGAAGTGGTTACCGCGATCGCCAAGCGTTACCCGACTCTGCCGATCCAGATCGGTGGCGGCATCCGTTCGCTGGAAACCATCGAGCACTACGTCAAGGCTGGCGTGAGCTACGTGATCATCGGCACCAAAGCCGTGAAAGATCCGGCGTTCGTTGCTGAAGCCTGCCGCGCGTTCCCGGGCAAGATCATCGTTGGTCTGGACGCCAAAGACGGCTTCGTCGCCACTGATGGCTGGGCTGAAATCAGCACCGTGCAGGTCATCGATCTGGCCAAGCAGTTTGAAGCCGATGGCGTCTCTTCGATCGTTTATACCGACATCGCCAAAGACGGCATGATGCAGGGCTGCAACGTACCGTTCACCGCTGCGCTGGCTGCCGCTACCAAGATCCCGGTGATCGCGTCCGGTGGCATCCACAATCTCGGTGACATCAAATCGCTGCTCGACGCCAAGGCGCCGGGCATCATCGGCGCCATCACCGGCCGCGCGATCTACGAAGGCACCCTCGACGTCGCAGAAGCGCAAGCTTTTTGCGATTCGTATAAAGGCTGAGGACTGACCATGGCTCTGGCCAAACGCATCATCCCTTGCCTGGACGTGGACAACGGCCGGGTCGTCAAAGGTGTGAAGTTCGAGAACATCCGCGACGCCGGTGACCCGGTAGAAATCGCCCGTCGCTATGACGAGCAGGGTGCCGACGAGATTACCTTTCTCGACATCACCGCCAGCGTCGATGGTCGCGACACCACGCTGCATACCGTCGAGCGCATGGCCAGCCAGGTTTTCATCCCGCTGACCGTCGGCGGTGGTGTGCGTACCGTGCAGGACATTCGTAATCTGCTGAATGCCGGTGCGGACAAGGTGTCGATCAACACCGCTGCCGTGTTCAATCCGGAATTCGTTGGCGAAGCCGCGCAGCATTTCGGCTCGCAGTGCATCGTCGTTGCCATCGACGCCAAGAAGGTTTCCGGCCCGGGTGAAACCCCGCGCTGGGAGATCTTCACCCACGGCGGGCGCAAGCCAACCGGCCTCGACGCGGTCGAGTGGGCGAAGAAAATGGAAGGCCTCGGTGCCGGCGAAATCCTGCTGACCAGCATGGATCAGGACGGCATGAAAAACGGTTTCGATCTCGGCGTGACCCGCGCGATCAGCGATGCGCTGGGCATTCCCGTGATCGCTTCCGGCGGTGTCGGCAACTTGCAGCACTTGGCTGACGGCATTCTCGAAGGCCACGCCAGCGCTGTGTTGGCGGCGAGTATTTTCCACTTCGGCGAATACACCGTGCAGGAAGCCAAGGCCTACATGGCTAAACGCGGCATCACGATGCGTTAAGCGTCAAAATCGATACAGGCCAGTGGACACCATGGCGCACCCAAGGCACTCTTGGGCACGCCATGGATTTCGGTAGCCCAACATGATCAAACGCCTGCTTCTAGTTCTCGCCAGCGCCTCTCTGTTGCTCATCAACACTGCCCGCGCCGAAACCAGTCCCGACACCGATCTGGTGCTCCTTACCGAAAACTTCCCGCCGTACAACATGGCGAAGAACGGCAAAAATTTCGCCCAAGGCGAAAACATCAACGGCATCGCCACCGACATCGTTCGGGAAATGTTCCAGCGTGCCGGCGTTACTTACAGCCTGACCCTGCGCTTTCCTTGGGAGCGCGTGTACAAACTCGCCCTGGAAAATCCTGGTTACGGCGCCTTCGTGATGGCGCGCCTGCCGGATCGCGAAAAACTCTTCAAATGGGTCGGCCCGATCGGCCCGGATGACTGGATCCTGTTGGCCAAGGCCGACAGCAAGATCACCCTCGAAACCCTTGAGGACGCGCGCAAATACAAGATTGGCGCGTACAAGGGCGATGCGATTGCCGAGACACTGACCAAGCAAGGCTTGAAGCCGGTGGTGGTGTTGCGCGATCAGGACAACGCCAAGAAGCTGGTCAACGGGCAGATTGATTTGTGGGCGACGGGTGATCCGGCGGGGCGCTATCTGGCGCGACAGGATGGGGTGACGGGGCTGAAGACGGTGCTGCGCTTCAACAGCGCTGAGCTGTATCTGGCGCTGAATAAAGATGTGCCGGAAGAAACCGTGAAGAAGCTCCAGGCCGCGCTGGACCAGATGCGCAAGGATGGTGTGGTGGACGAGATTATGGGGCGGTATTTGTAGCGCTTATCAGATCGCTACCCCCTCACCCCAACCCTCTCCCCCAAGGGGGCGAGGGGGAAAGGGAGCTGATCTATGTACTTTCAAAACCTGAGTTCGACTCGGTATTGCAAGTCGGTGCAGCTGTCCCAATCAACTCGGTCAGCTCCCTCTCCCTCCGGGAGAGGGCTGGGGTGAGGGGCTTCTAAAGTCAGCGGTACACGCCATCCTTGCCGTGTGCTGCAGTCGCCTTGTTACTGCGCACACTGATCATCTGCCGGATATCAATCCACTCAATCCCCTGAGCCTTCAGCTTCGGCAATTCCCGCTCCAGCACCGCCAGTGTCTGCGGGTAAGGATGCCCGATCATCACCGCCGAACCCTGCTTTTGCGCCAGGCTGATCGCCGTCTGCAACTGCGTGTAAATTGCCGCTTCCGTGCGCTCATCATCAAGAAACACATCCCGCGAAACGCTCGCCAGATCGATCTTCTGCGCCTGCTGTGCGGCGACGGTTTGCGCACTGGTGCGGCTGTCGACGAAGAACTTGTGCCGGCGCTGCAACTCGCCCATCAACCACGCCATCGCCACTGGTTGCGCAGTCATGCGGCTGCCCATGTGGTTATTGATGCCGGCGGTGTACGGCACCATTTTGAACGCGGCGTTCAGGCGTTTTTCCAGTTCTTCGATAGGCAGATCGGGATGCCAGGCGTAAGGCCCGGTGGCCGGATCCATTGGCATGTGCAGGATGACGATTTTGCCGGCGCGATGAGCCTCGCGGGCAAATTCGGTGGCGTGCGGGGTGTCGGGCATGATCGCCGTGGTCACCGGGCCGGGCAGGGCCAGCACGCGGCGATCCCGGGGCAGGTTTTGCCCCAGGTCATCGATGATCAGACTCAGGTAGGCCTTGTGAGGCTTTGGGCTGACGGGCTCTGCATGAGCAGCACCCGCCAGACAGCACAACAGAACGAAGACGAAACGCAAAGACATCCTCAACGGCCGGACGTAATGCTCAGCCCTTTGAGCAGGCTCAGGGCCTGGGCCAATTGGTAATCGTCATCCTGTGGCATGGCTTTAGGCTTGGCGCCCGAACCGGTTGGTTTGTCGGCGCCGCCGTTGCCGTTGCTCAAGTGACCTTGCAGGTCGGCTTCTTTGAAGTAATCGCCCTCCGCCTCGTTGGTGATCTTCGCTTTGCGCACTTCGATGTCCGGGACGATGCCCTGCGCCTGAATCGAGCGGCCGTTCGGCGTGAAGTACAGCGCGGTGGTGATTTTCAGCGCGCGGTCGTTGTTCAGCGGCAGCACGGTTTGTACCGAGCCCTTGCCGAAACTGGTGGTGCCCATGACCACGGCGCGTTTTTGATCCTGCAAGGCACCGGCGACGATTTCCGACGCCGAGGCGCTACCACCGTTGATCAACACCACCATTGGCACCGCTTCGCTCTCGTCTTTGCCGGTGGCGGAGAAGCGCAGTTCGGAGTTGGCGATGCGGCCCTTGGTGTAAACGATCAGGCCTTTGGTGATGAAGTGGTCGACCACTTCCACCGCTGCCTGCAACACGCCACCCGGGTTGTTACGCAGGTCGAGAATGATGCCGTTGAGCTTCTTGCCGTTGTCCTTGCGCAACTTGGCCAGAGCCTTGGAGACCTCTTCGCCGGTCTTGACCTGGAACTGGGTGATGCGGATGTACGCATAGCCGGTTTCCAGCAGTTGCGCCTTGACGCTCTTCACCTGAATCACTGCGCGCGCCAGGGTTACGTCGAACGGCGTGCCGCCATCGCGCACCAGGGTCAGGGTGATTTTCTGGCCGATCTTGCCGCGCATTTTGTCGACGGCTTCGGTCATGGTCTGGCCGCGAGTCGGCTGGCCGTTGATCTTGACGATGAAGTCACCGGCCTGGATACCGGCCTTCGATGCCGGGGTGTCGTCGATTGGCGAGACGACTTTGATGAAGCCGTCTTCAGCGCCGACTTCGATACCCAGCCCGCCGAACTCTCCGCTGGTGCTTTCCTGCAGTTCGGTAAAGTCCTCTGGGCCGAGGTAGGCCGAGTGCGGATCAAGGTTGCTGAGCATGCCCTTGATCGCGTTTTCCAGCAGGGTCTTGTCGTCCACCGGCTCGACGTAAGCGGCTTTGATCCGATCCATGACCTCGGCAAAGGTGCGCAACTCTTCCAGCGGCAACGGCGCCTTGGAGGTCGCGGCTGTGCCTGCCGGAGCGACGGCCGGAGCCGGTTGAGCGGCGAACGCCAGAGGCGCGCCGATCACCAGGGCGATCGTCAGGGCCAGCGAGGTAAGACGGGACAAATGCAGCATGTCGAACGAACTCCTAATGTAGGTGACTCAACGCCTATCCTTGCGCGCGGCACCATTGCGCCGGATCACTCGGGTGACCCTGCTGACGAATTGCGAAATACAGCGCTGATGTGTCCTGACCGCCACTGTTACCGACAGTGGCAATCGACTCACCGGCTTTGACCACATCACCCGCTGACTTGAGCAGCGTCTGGTTGTGACCGTAAAGACTCAAAAAACCGTTGCCGTGATCGAGGATCACCAGCAGCCCGGCGCCACGCAACCAGTCGGCGAACACCACGCGACCGCCGTGCACGGCATGCACCTGGCTGCCGGCGGCGGCGCTGATCATCACGCCATCCCACTTGGTACGGGCGTCGTCGCCACGGCTTTCACCGAAGCGCGCCAGTAGTCGACCATCAACCGGCCAAGGAAGTTTTCCCCGGGTTGCAGCAAAAGCGCCACCAAAGGTCTCGCCGCTGCTGGAAACCAGCGCGCCGGGCGTCGATTTGGCGGGTTTTCGTGGGGCGTCGGTGTTTTCCGCCTGCGCCTCACGCAAGCGCTTTTTTTCCGCTTCCTGCTGGGCGATCAGCGCTTTCTGCCGCGCTTCTTCTGCCTCACGGGCCTGACGGGCCAGGGTTTCTTCAATGGTTTTAAGGACTTTAGACAGGTCTGCCTGATCCTGCTCGCGTGCGGCGAGTTTCTGATCGCGGGCCTTTACGTCGTCATTGAGCTTGGCGAGCACCTGCTGACGTTCCTTGCGGACTTTTTCCAGTTCGTCGCGCTGGGTGTCGAGGCTGCTTTTCTGCACCAGCAATTGCGCCTGTTGCGCGGCGATGTCCTGTTCGACATTGGCCAGTTGGCGCAGGGTTTCGTTGAAGTTCTTCAACTGCTCCAGGCGGGCCTGGCTCAGGTAATCGTAATAGGTGAGGGTGCGGGCGAATTTCTCGGGATTCTGCTGGTTGAGCAGCAGCTTGAGGTACTCCTGCCGACCGTTCTGATAAGCCGCACGGGCCTGAATGGCGATCAGTCGCTGCTGTTCAGTGCGCGCGCTTTGGAGTTTTTTTTTCTCTGCATCGAGTCGCTGCAGCTCGGATTCGCTTTTCTGCAGTTCTTTCTGCAGCGCATCGACCTGCTTCTGCAGCTTGCCCAGCTCGGTTTCCGTGCCCTTGAGCTCTTTCTGCACGCCGGATTTTTCTTCCTGAACTTTGCCCAGCAGCTTTTTCAGCTCGGCAATGTCCTGACGCGTGGCGTCCAACTGCTGTTGGGTTTGCGCGCGCTCGTCAGCGAAGGCCGGTTGGAGCAGGCATGTCAGAGCAAGGGCGATCAGGACGCGAAGCATAGGGGCGGGCGGCACCAGGGTAAGGGACGGCCTAGTATGCCCGCCCGAGGCTGCAAAAAAAACGCCCAATTGGGGCTGTGTGATAACTGGCCTGAAAAACACTGCAAACCAATGTAGGAGTGAGCCTGCTCGCGATGGCTTACTGACATTCAACAGAGTAGTTGACTGTCAGATGGCTATCGCGAGCAGGCTCACTCCTACAGGGTTTTGCGGTGTTCTGGTGATCTGGATCAAACCAGAATGGAGGTACCGGTCATCTCCGCCGGTTTTTCCAGACCCAGCAGCTTCAGCATGGTCGGTGCCACATCCGCCAGCACGCCGCCTTCACGCACTTTCAGATCACGCTTGCCGACATAAATGAACGGCACTGGCTCGGTGGTGTGCGCGGTGTGCGCCTGGTGGGTTTCTTCATCGGCCATTTTTTCAACGTTGCCGTGGTCAGCCGTGATCAGCGCTTCACCGCCAACCTTTTCCAGTGCTTCAACGATGCGGCCGACGCAAGTATCCAGGCATTCAACCGCTTTCACCGCCGCGTCGAACACACCGCTGTGGCCGACCATGTCGCCGTTGGCGTAGTTGACCACGATCACATCGAAACGCTGGTTTTCGATGGCTTCAACGATGCGGTCGGTGACCTCCGGCGCGCTCATTTCCGGCTGCAAGTCGTAAGTGGCGACTTTCGGCGACGGGATCAGAATGCGCTCTTCGCCCGGGAACGGCTCTTCACGACCACCGGAGAAGAAAAAGGTCACGTGCGCGTATTTCTCGGTTTCAGCGATACGCAGCTGGGTTTTGCCATTCTTCGCCAAGTAATCGCCCAGCACGTTTTCCAGGCTGCCCGCGGCGAATGCCGACGGTGCCGGGATGCTTGCCGCGTATTGGGTCAGCATGACGAACCCGGCCAGTTTTGGCTGGCGTGCGCGCTCGAAATCCTTGAAATCGTCTTCGACGAATACGCGAGTCAACTCGCGGGCGCGGTCGGCGCGAAAGTTCATGAACACCACAGCGTCGCCGTCTTCGACTTTCACCGGCTCACCGATGGTCGTGGCTTTGACGAATTCGTCGCTCTCGCCGCGAGCGTAAGCCGCGTCGAGGCCTTCCTGCGCGGTGGCGGCGTTGAATTCGCTGTTGCCGTCGACGATCAGGTTGTAGGCCTGAGCGACGCGATCCCAGCGGTTGTCACGATCCATTGCGAAGTAACGGCCGATAATGCTGGCGATGCGGCCCTTGCCCAGTGCCTGGAAGGTTGCATCGAGCAATTCGATCGACGAGGCAGCGCTTTTCGGCGGCGTATCGCGGCCATCAAGGAAAGCGTGCAGGTAGATTTTTTCAGCGCCGCGCTTGAAGGCCAGTTCGGCCATGGCGATCAGGTGATCCTGGTGGCTGTGCACGCCGCCATCGGAGAGCAGACCCATGAAGTGCACGGCTTTACCGGCGGCCACGGCCTTATCCACAGCGGCGCAGATGGTCGGGTTCTCGAAGAATTCGCCGTCGCGGATCGACTTGGTTACCCGCGTGAAGTCCTGATACACCACGCGGCCGGCGCCGAGGTTCATGTGGCCGACTTCGGAGTTGCCCATCTGGCCGTCCGGCAGACCGACGTCCATGCCGCTGCCCGAGATCAAGCCGTTTGGCACGGTGGCCCACAGGCGATCAAGGACGGGCTTCTTCGCCGCAAAAACGGCGTTGGATTCGGGGCTTTCGCTGTGACCGAAGCCGTCGAGAATCATCAGGACCAAAGGTTTAGGCGTGGTAGTCATGGAATCCACTCGTGGCTAATAAAGAAGAGGGCGATGGAAAAGGGAGTTGGAGTTTAAAGCTAAGTTCCGACCGCGTCACCGCCGGACGGGGTTTGGCCGACCATAGTGGCTGTGTATACTGGCCGACATTTTAACGCCCTGGAACCTCCTTCGATGGTTGCTCACCTGATTGAATTTGCCACTAACCACTACATTCTTGTCGGTATCTTCGTCGTACTGCTGGCTCTGCTGCTGGCGCACACGATGCAGGGCGGCGGTAAAAGCCTGAGCACCGGCGAACTGACTGCGCTGGTCAATAAAGACGCAGGCGTGGTGGTGGACATCCGTCCGGCCAAGGATTTCGCTGCCGGCCACATCGTTGGCGCGATCAACATTCCCCAGGACAAACTGGCTGCGCGCACCGCCGAGCTGGAAAAGCACAAGGCCAAGACCATCATTCTGGTCGACGCCCTGGGCCAGACCGCCGGCACCCACGCCCGCGAGCTGATGAAATCCGGCTTCACCGCCGCCAAGCTGTCCGGCGGGATCTCCAGCTGGAAAGGCGACAACCTGCCGCTGGTGAAATAAATGAGCGAAGTCATCGTCTACTCCAGCGACTACTGCCCTTATTGCTCCCGAGCCAAGTATCTGCTCGAGAACAAAGGCGTGGCCTTCAAAGAGATCAAGGTCGATGGCAAGCCGCAGGTGCGCGCCGAAATGGCCCAGAAAGCGGGGCGCACGTCCGTTCCGCAGATCTGGATCGGCAGCAAGCACATCGGTGGTTGTGATGATTTATTTGCCCTGGAGCGCGCCGGCAAACTCGACGCGCTGCTCAAGGCCTGAACGGCTGCACCCACGTACAGCACTCCCTAAAAGACCCAAGATCAGAAAGGATCTGAGATGACTGACCAACAGAACACTGCAGCCAGCGAAGAAGAAACCGCACCGCAATTCTCCTTGCAGCGCATCTATGTACGCGACCTGTCCTTCGAAGCCCCGAAAAGCCCGGCGATCTTCCGCCAGCAGTGGGATCCGGCGGTCGGTCTGGATCTGAACACTCGTCAGAAAGCGCTGGAAGGTGATTTCTACGAAGTCGTGCTGACCCTGTCCGTCACCGTGAAAAACGGTGAAGAAGTTGCTTTCATCGCTGAAGTGCAACAGGCCGGTATCTTCCTGATCAAGAACCTCGACGCGGCTTCGATGAGCCACACCCTGGGTGCGTTCTGCCCGAACATCCTGTTCCCGTACGCCCGCGAAACCCTGGACAGCCTGGTCACCCGTGGTTCGTTCCCGGCGCTGATGCTGGCTCCGGTGAACTTCGACGCCCTGTACGCGCAAGAACTTCAGCGCATGCAGGAAAGCGACGAGACGCCAACCGTTCAGTAAACGGTCCGGGCTACAAAGAAAAAAGCGCCGTAACAGGCGCTTTTTTCTTGGCTGATCGTTCCTACGCTCCGCGTGGGAATGCCTCTGGGGACGCTCCGCGTCCAGTGACGCGGAGCGTCACGGGCTGCATTCCCACGCAGAGCGTGGGAACGATCAGGTGTAGTGTTATTTAAAGTCGTTCTGGCGCCAGGCTTCGTACACGGCGACCGCTACGGTGTTGGACAGGTTCAGGCTACGGCAGCCTTCACGCATCGGCAGACGCAGGCGCTGATCGGGCCCAAGGGCGTCGAGCACTTCCGGCGGCAAGCCACGACTTTCCGGGCCGAAGATGAACGCATCACCCGGGACAAACGCCGCATCATGAAACGGCCGCGAGCCCTTGGTTGTGAACGCATACACCCGAGGGTTGCCGATGCTTTCCAGGCAACTGGCGAGGTCGGCATGGCGCTGCAGCGTGGCATATTCGTGGTAGTCGAGACCGGCACGGCGCAAGCGCTTGTCGTCCATCTCGAAGCCCAGCGGTTCGATCAAATGCAGGTGGCAGCCGCTGTTGGCGCACAGCCTGATAACGTTGCCGGTATTCGGCGGAATTTCTGGTTGAAAAAGGATGACGTGAAACATGCACGGCTCCGAAGGTAAAGATGACGCGCATTCTACGCCGCAAGCAGACCGGCGTTCGAAACTATTCCCGCGAGTAATCGGTTCGCTGGCGATTGTCGGCATGATGATCGGCTTGATGATCGGCCGTCTGACCACGCCGGATCCCAGTGTGCTACAGCAAGTCGAAGTGACTGACGGCGGTTTGGTGGTGTGGTTCAACAACGAGCCGAAGCTGCACGGTGAGATCATCGATGGCACCGTGGCCCTGCTGTTTCAGGCCGAGGGCCGGGCGCAGAAAGGTCAGCTCAAGCTCAACGGCAAAGACGTGAACTGGCGGACGCGAGCGAGTGACGGAGGGTTGTTGCTGACGGTGCTGGCGGCGCGGCCGCTGCAGGGAGACTGGGCCGGCAGCAAGGTCGATGACCGCTGGCGGCTGGAGATCCATCTCCGCGAGTAATAAAAGCGGGAATCCCTGACCTGCCTGTATCAGGGTTCCCAAAACGGGGTGGACTTCGCGTATCGCGTCGGTCCGGTATAAAGAGGGAACCCCCGGCCTGCCTGTACCAAGGATCCCAAAAGGGTGGGCGCATCGCGTGGCGATCTGCGCCCGGTGTAAAGAGGGGAATCCCCGGCCTGCCTGTACCAAGGTCCCCGAAACGGGTGGTGAAACGAATCACCTGTAAGAGGTATTGCAGGGCGCGTGCCAGGTTTTAATTTGTTGAAACAAAAAAGCTGAGCAGAAACGCGAAAGCCCCGGGATTCGGGGCTTTCGTGTTTTTTGAAGGCTGAGCTTTTAAGGTTTTGAGGTGGTCTTTCGAAAGACTGGCAGTGCCCGATCAAGGGTCATCGTGCATCCATGCGGTGCACGGTGGCCCTAAAAGCTTCGCGAGCAGGCTCACTCCTACAGGGGAGCGCATTCCAACTGTAGGAGTGAGCCTGCTCGCGATTGGTCTGACGTTCAGCGAAGAACTTGGGGTTTAACCCTCATCCCCCTCATCCTCATCCGCCCCATCAACCTTCATCCCCAATTCCTTGATCTTGCGCGTCAGGGTGTTACGCCCCCAACCCAGCAACACCGCCGCATCACGGCGACGTCCGGCCGTGTGCTTCAACGCGGTCTCGATCATGATCCGTTCAAACGCCGGAACCGCACTGTCGAGCAAACTCGACTGACCACGCGCCAACGCCTGATCGGCCCACTGACGCAGCGCCTGTTCCCAATTGGTCACCGGCGCCGAGTCCTGCGGCAGGTTCAGCAGTTCCGGCGGCAGGTCGCTGATGTGCACTTCGCGTCCGGACGCCATCACCGTGATCCAGCGGCAGGTGTTCTCCAACTGACGCACGTTGCCGCCCCACGGCAGGTTTTTCAGGTATTCCTCGGTCTCGCTTTTCAGCAGCTTCGGCTCGACCGCCAGTTCTTGCGCGGCGCGGCTGAGGAAGTGTTTGGCCAGGGTCGGAATGTCTTCACGACGATCCGACAGGCGCGGGATGTGGATGCGGATCACGTTGAGGCGATGGAACAAGTCCTCACGGAATTTGCCAGCGTGCACCAGGGTTTCCAGATTCTGGTGCGTCGCGGCGATGATGCGCACATCGACCTTGACCGGCACATGGCCGCCAACGCGATAGAACTCGCCATCGGCCAGAACCCGCAGCAAACGGGTTTGCGTATCCGCCGGCATGTCGCCGATTTCATCGAGGAACAGCGTGCCGCCGTCAGCCTGTTCAAAGCGGCCGCGACGCAAATTCGCCGCACCGGTGAAGGCGCCTTTCTCATGGCCGAACAGCTCGGATTCCATCAGATCCTTGGGAATCGCCGCCATGTTCAGCGCGATAAATGGCGAAGCCGCGCGTGGGCTGTGGCGGTGCAGGGCGTGGGCGACCAGTTCTTTACCGGTGCCGGATTCGCCGTTGATCAGCACGGTGATGTTGGAGTGGCTTAAGCGCCCGATGGCGCGAAACACTTCCTGCATCGCTGGCGCTTCGCCGATGATTTCCGGGGTGCGGGTCAGCGCCGGTACGACTTCCAGGCCTTGCTGTTCTTGCGCGTGCTGGTTGGCACGTTTGACCAGCGACACCGCTTCATCAACGTCGAACGGCTTCGGCAGGTACTCGAACGCGCCGCCCTGATACGAGGCGACAGCGCTGTCCAGATCGGAGTGAGCGGTCATGATGATGACCGGCAACCGTGGGTGCTGCTCGCGAATCCGCGCCAACAGATCCAGACCGCTGGCCCCCGGCATACGGATGTCGGAAATGATCACGTCAGGCTGCTGACGGGCCAGCCGACTCATCACGCCATCGGCGCTGTCGAAGCTCTGGGTGGTCATGCCTTCTTGCTGCAAGGCCTTTTCCAGAACCCAACGGATAGAACGGTCGTCATCGACGATCCACACGGTTTCACTACGGCTCATGTCGATGTGGCTCCTTGTTCCAGTGGCAGAAAGATCGAGAAGGTGGTGTGGCCTGGATGGCTATCACACTCGATCAGGCCCTGGTGCTGGCTGATGATGTTCTGGGTAATGGCCAGGCCGAGTCCGGTACCGTCCGGGCGTCCGCTGACCATGGGAAAGAAAATGGTTTCTTGAAGTTCCGCGGGGATCCCCGGGCCGTTGTCGATGATCTCGATCTTGGTCACCAGACGATGGCGGACGTGGCCGATGGTGAACTGGCGCATGGCGCGGGTGCGCAGGCTGATGCGGCCCAGACGCAGCTCGTTCTGGCTGCTGATCGCCTGCATCGCGTTGCGCACGATGTTCAATACCGCCTGAATCATTTGTTCGCGGTCGATCAACACGTCGGGAATGCTTGGGTCGTAATCGCGCACCAAGGTGATGCAGCCCTGACTTTCCGCTTCGACCAGATGGCAGACGCGTTCCAGCACTTCGTGAATGTTGCACATCGCCAGCGACGGCAACTTGTTCGAGCCGAGCATGCGGTCGACCAGATTGCGCAGGCGATCGGCCTCTTCAATGATCACGTTGGTGTAATCGCGCAGGCTTTCTTCGGGCAGTTCGCGGGCGAGCAACTGCGCAGCGCCACGGATGCCGCCCAGCGGATTCTTGATTTCGTGGGCGAGGCCGCGTACCAGCATTTTGCTGGTTTCCTGTTTGGAAATTTGCGCCTCTTCCTTGGTGATCCGCAGCAGGCGATCACGCGGATGCACTTCCAGCAGGAGCATGGTCGCGCCGTTACTGAGGATCGGCGTCACCGCGTAATCCACGGTCAAGGTCTGGCCGGTGAGGGCAGTGAGCATCGCTTCGCGCTTGGTAAACGGGTGCGCCTGCTCTACCGCTTGGCGCAACGAATTCAGCGCTTCGGTGGATTCTGTGAACAGCTCGCTGATGAATTGCCCATGGCTACGCTGCCCGCTGATGGCGAGCAGCATCTCCGCCGCCGGGTTCATGTACTCGAGGCGCAATTCGGCGTCGAGCAGGATGGTGGCGGTGGTCAGGTTGTCGAGCAGCAAACGGTGGATTGCGTCGCTAATGGTCATCGGAGCCTCTTTTGGGGGCGGAGCGTGCGCAACAAGCAAGCGTCGGTATCGGCAAAATGCAAAAAACAAACCAAGGCTCTGAAAAGAAGCGCTTAACCCCTGAAACAGGCGTTTGACGCTCGTTTACGTGGCACTGGGCCAGCTCTCGCGGGTAGTTTCGAACCAAAATGGGTTGGAATGTGAGTACGGTGCAGGCTATTGCACCAATATAGTGCGCAAAGCTGAACGGCGTTAGAAGAAACGCAGGAAGGGGTTTTTCGGCTCGGGCGGTTTGTCTTTCAAGGGGCATTCCGGACGTACGCCGTAGTCGTCGGCGACGCAGGGTTTGACCTGGCGCTTCTGCGCGAGGGAAATGCGCAACATGTGGAAAGGCTGGTTGGCGGTGCGTTCAACGGTGCGGCCCTCCAAATCGAGAATTTCAACCGAGAGATTGTGGCTGCCGCGATCAATGTTGTTCAGCGGGAACACAGGGCTCAGGCCGGGTTCGCCGGTGGCCTGGCCGTCCAGTAATAGGCGATAGCGGTGACCACGTTGCAGACCGGGTTCGCTGGTGACGCTGACGATGATTTCGCCGGCGCTGCTGCGAATCGTCGCATCGGGTTCGGGCACCAGAATGCGCAGCATGTCGTAGTGGAAGGGTGGTTGTTCCGGGGATTTTTTTGCGGTGGTGATCGGTGCGGCAGCGGTTGGATTGGCGGACATGCGATTGCTGGTCGCGATCGGTACGCGCTTGGCGTTGCTGCGCGGTTGATCGGTGTAGACGCGGTTACCTTGCGAATCAATGTAAGTGAACACCTCGGCTGAGGCCTGCAGTGCCACCAGCGCCATCGCGACGATCAGCCACGCGCGGATCATGGTATGTGCACCCGTTGTACGCTGAGGGCGACGGGCGGGCTCTGTTGAATGATCGTCTGACCGTCGATGACCTGCACGGCGAGGCGATGCTCGCCGCGATCGACGTTGACCAATTGCAGGATCGGCACATTGCTTGGCTGGCCGTAGGGTTCGTCATCGAGTACCAGCCTTAATTGATGCGGCGGTTGCAGGCGTGGCTTGATCAGCACGTTGACGGTGAAGGTGCCGTTGTTCGCGCGCAGGGCTTCTTCGGTGGGCAGCCCGGCGAGTTCGAGGATGTCGTAGGCGTTGCGCTGAGGTTCACGGTTGTCGCTGACGGGCGCAGGGGGTGCGCTCGGCGCTTGCGGCTCGACGCGATTGAGCGGCGGCAACTCCACGGGCTGCGCCTGTACGCCGTCCGGCGAGTGATCGCTGTAGACGGTGTTGCCGTTGGCATCGGTGTACTTGTAGATCTGCGCGGCGGCGGGCAGGGCGATCAACAATAGAATGTAGAGAAAGGTGCGACCCATGAAATCGACCGGGATTGAAAGCGATGGGGTGCAGCATAGGTCAGGGTGGGCGAGAGGCCCAAGCTGTTAACAATTGGAATTGAAAAGCAAAGTCAAAAGATCGCAGCCTTCGGCAGCTCCTACAGGGATCGATGTAGGAGCTGCCGAAGGCTGCGATCTTTTGATCTGCAATAAAAAGGCCTCCCGAAGGAGGCCTCTTTTACTCACGCCACGGAACGCGGCGCTACCGGATCAGCAGCTGTAGTACAGCTCATATTCCAGTGGGTGTACGAAGGTACGAACCTTGATTTCTTCTTCCGATTTCAGCGCGATGTAAGCGTCGATGAAGTCGTCGGAGAATACGCCGCCCTTGGTCAGGAACGCGCGGCCCTTGTCCAGCTCTTCCAGGGCTTCTTTCAGGCTGCCGCAAACTTGTGGGATCTCTTTCGCCTCTTCAGGCGGCAGGTCGTACAGGTTTTTGTCAGCAGCGTCGCCAGGGTGGATCTTGTTCTGGATACCGTCCAGACCAGCCATCAGCAGTGCTGCGAAGGCCAGGTACGGGTTGGCAGCCGGATCCGGGAAGCGGGCTTCGATACGGCGGGCTTTCGGGCTCGACACGTAAGGAATACGGATCGAAGCGGAACGGTTGCGAGCCGAGTAGGCCAGCATGACCGGAGCTTCGAAGCCTGGTACCAGACGCTTGTACGAGTTGGTCGCCGGGTTGGTGAAGCCGTTCAGGGCCTTACCGTGTTTGATGATGCCGCCGATGAAGTACAGAGCGGTATCGGACAGGCCGGCATAGCCTTCACCTGCGAAGGTGTTTTTGCCGTCTTTCCAGATCGACATGTGTACGTGCATGCCCGAACCGTTGTCGCCGTACAGTGGCTTCGGCATGAAGGTCGCGGTGCGGCCGTAAGCGTCAGCAACGTTGTGTACAACGTACTTCAGGGTTTGGGTTTCGTCGGCTTTCTTCACCAGGGTGTTGAACTTGACGCCGATTTCGTTCTGGCCGGCAGTCGCCACTTCGTGGTGGTGAACTTCAACGGTCAGGCCCATTTCTTCCAGTGCGTTGCACATGGAGGTACGGATTTCGTGGTCGTGGTCGAACGGTGGAACCGGGAAGTAGCCGCCTTTGACGCCTGGACGGTGACCCTTGTTGCCGCCTTCGATGTCCTGGTCGGACATCCACGAACCTTGCTCGGAGTAGATCTTGAACATCGAGCCGGAGATGTCCGACTTGAATTTCACCGAGTCAAAGATGAAGAATTCTGGCTCTGGACCGGCGAATACGGTGTCACCGATACCGGTGGCTTTCAGGTGTTCTTCGGCGCGCTTGGCGATCGCACGTGGGTCGCGGTCGTAGCCTTGCATGCTCGAAGGTTCGATGATGTCGCACACCAGGATCAGGGTGGCGTCTTCGGTGAACGGGTCGAGAACGGCAGTTTCGTCAACCGGCATCAGGATCATGTCGGAGGCTTCGATGCCTTTCCAGCCAGCGATGGAGGAGCCGTCGAACATTTTGCCGACTTCGAAGAAGTCGTCGTCCAAAGCATCGCGAGCCGGCATGGTCACGTGGTGCTGAGTACCTTTGGTGTCCGTGAAGCGCAGATCAATCCACTTGACGTCATGATCTTTGATGAGTTGAACCGTCTTCGACATATGTCCTCCGGGTGGCTTCGGGCTTGGTAGTGGATGCCCTTAAATGTGGGTGATGCCGGCGCGAATACTCTGCCAAGGCAACCTGCCTCACAAGGGAGCAAATTGCATGCCAGTGCCCCAGCATGGGTTTTTTGCCCCAAATTCACGCTTATTAAGGTGCAAAGCGTCTTAATGCTGCAAATCTCGCCCCCTAATGTAGCGTCCCCAATCGAAAATGACCCGTTTTGGTGCAGACAAAACCTTCTGCACATTAACTGGTTAAACCTTGAGCAATTTCCGCTATAATCCGCGCCCCCCTTTTTCGGCTGGCCGTTCGCGCGCTGTTTTCATGAAACTAATCGTAAAAGTCTTCCCCGAGATCACCATCAAAAGCCGACCTGTCCGGACGAAATTCATCCGCCAGTTGGCCAAGAACATCCGCACCGTGCTCCGCGACCTGGACCCGGCCGTGGTGGTGAACGGTGTGTGGGACAATCTCGAGCTGGAAACCCGCATTACCGACGCCAAAGCCTTGAAAGAGATGGGTGAGCGCCTGACCTGCATGCCGGGCATCGCGCACTTTCTGCAGATCGACGAGTACCCGCTGGGCGACTTCGACGACATCACCGAGAAGTGCAAAGAGCACTACGGCGATGCGCTGGCCGGGAAGATCTTTTCGGTGCGTTGCAAGCGTGCCGGCAAGCACGCGTTCAGCTCGATGGACGTGGAAAAATACGTCGGCAGCAAGCTGCGTCGCGAGTGCGGCGCTGCCGGGATTGACCTGAAATCGCCGGAAATCGAAGTCCGTATCGAAGTTCGCGACAAACGGTTGTTTGTGATTCACAGCCAGCACAACGGCATCGGCGGTTACCCGCTCGGCGCCCTTGAGCAGACGCTGGTATTGATGTCCGGCGGCTTTGACTCGACCGTTGCGGCCTACCAGATCATTCGTCGCGGCCTGATGACCCACTTCTGTTTCTTCAATCTGGGCGGTCGCGCCCATGAATTGGGCGTTATGGAAGTCGCGCATTTCATCTGGAAGAAGTACGGCAGCTCGCAACGCGTGCTATTTGTCAGTGTTCCGTTCGAAGAAGTTCTCGGCGAAATTCTCGGCAAAGTCGATAACAGTCATATGGGCGTCGTATTGAAGCGTATGATGTTGCGCGCGGCGTCCAACATCGCCGACCGCCTGCAGATCGAAGCGCTGGTCACCGGCGAAGCGATTTCCCAGGTGTCGAGCCAGACGTTGCCGAACCTGTCGGTGATCGACTGTGTGACCGACAAGCTTGTCCTGCGCCCGCTGATCGTGGCGCACAAGCAGGACATCATCGACACGGCCAATGAAATCGGCACCGCCGATTTCGCCCGGCACATGCCGGAATACTGCGGGGTCATTTCGGTCAACCCGAAGACCGCCGCCAAACGCGGTCGCGTTGAGCACGAAGAGAAAGAATTCGACATGGCGGTGCTCGAGCGTGCGCTCGAAAACGCCAAACTGGTGCCGATCGATCGCGTGATCGACGAATTGGGCCAGGACGTACAGATTGAAGAAGTCAGCGAAGCACTGGCCGGCCAGATCGTGATCGACATCCGTCACCCGGATGCCGCCGAGGATGAGCCGCTGGAACTCGCTGGCGTAGAAGTACAGACGATGCCGTTCTACGCAGTGAACGCTCGTTTCAAGGAGCTGGATCCGACTCGCCAGTACCTGCTGTATTGCGACAAAGGCGTGATGAGTCGCCTGCATGCTCACCATTTGCTCAGTGAGGGGCATGCCAATGTGCGCGTTTATCGACCGAGCTAAGTGCCCGGGGCTGTTTGCCTGTGGCCTGCGTCACCGGCCCCCCGACACCGCCGTCAAGCTGTAACGGCCATGCCGGACACTACTGCTAATCGCTGCCAAGACTTGTCAGCAAACCGAATCCTCTGATCGAGATACACAAGTGATCGAAAATCTACGTAACATCGCCATCATTGCCCACGTTGACCATGGTAAAACCACCCTGGTAGACAAACTCCTGCGTCAATCCGGCACTCTGGAGCGCAACGAGCTCAACGACGAGCGCGTGATGGACTCCAACGACCAGGAAAAAGAGCGCGGTATTACCATTCTGGCGAAAAACACCGCCATCAACTGGAACGGCTACCACATCAACATCGTGGACACCCCGGGCCACGCCGACTTCGGCGGCGAAGTTGAACGCGTAATGTCGATGGTTGACTCCGTTCTGCTGCTGGTTGACGCTCAAGACGGCCCTATGCCGCAAACCCGTTTCGTGACCAAGAAGGCTTTCGAAGCCGGCCTGCGTCCAATCGTGGTCATCAACAAGGTTGACCGTCCAGGCGCGCGTCCGGACTGGGTTCTGGATCAGATCTTCGACCTGTTCGACAACCTCGGTGCTTCCGAAGAACAACTGGACTTCCAGGTTGTTTACGCCTCGGCCCTGAACGGCATTGCCGGTCTGGATCACACCGACATGGCTGAAGACATGACCCCGCTGTACCAAGCGGTTGTCGATCACGTTCCGGCCCCTAAAGTCGACCGTGAAGGCGCGTTCCAGATGCAGATCTCCGCACTGGACTACAACAGCTTCCTGGGTGTTATCGGCGTTGGCCGTATCGCTCGTGGTCGCGTCAAGCCGAACACCCCGGTTGTGGCTATCGGTGCCGACGGCAAGCGTCGCAACGGTCGTATCCTGAAGCTGATGGGTCACCACGGTCTGCACCGTATCGACGTTGAAGAAGCTGCAGCAGGCGACATCGTTTGCATCAGCGGTATGGAATCGCTGTTCATCTCCGACACCCTGTGCGACCCGCTGACTGTTGAGGCGATGAAGCCTCTGACCGTTGACGAGCCAACCGTTTCGATGACCTTCCAGGTAAACGACTCGCCATTCTGCGGTAAAGAAGGCAAGTTCGTGACCTCCCGTAACATCAAGGATCGTCTGGACAAAGAGCTGCTGTACAACGTTGCACTGCGCGTTGAAGAAGGCGACTCGGCTGACAAGTTCAAGGTTTCCGGCCGTGGTGAGCTGCACCTCTCGGTACTGATCGAAACCATGCGTCGCGAAGGCTTCGAGCTGGCCCTGGGCCGTCCGGAAGTGATCATTCGTGAAGTGAACGGCGTTAAACAAGAACCGTTCGAAAACGTAACCATCGACATCCCTGAAGATTCGCAGGGCAAGGTCATGGAAGAGATGGGTCTGCGTAAAGGCGACCTGACCAACATGGTTCCGGATGGTAAGGGCCGTGTTCGTCTGGAATACAACATCCCTGCTCGCGGTCTGATCGGTTTCCGTAACCAGTTCCTGACCCTGACCAACGGTGCTGGCATCCTGACCTCGATCTTCGATCGTTACGACACCGTCAAGTCGGGCCACATGTCCGGCCGTCAGAACGGCGTTCTGGTTTCGGTTGAAACCGGTAAGGCACTGACCTACTCGCTGGAAACCCTGCAGGCTCGTGGCAAGCTGTTCGTAGAACACGGTCAAGAGATCTACAACGGTCAAATCGTTGGTCAGAACAGCCGTGACAACGACCTGGGCGTTAACCCTACCAAGGGCAAGAAGCTCGACAACATGCGTGCTTCGGGTAAAGACGAAACCATCGCTCTGGTTCCACCAGTGAAGTTCACTCTGGAACAGGCTCTGGAATACATCCAGGAAGACGAGCTGTGCGAAGTTACTCCTAAGTCCATCCGTCTTCGCAAGAAGATCCTGGACGAAAGCGAGCGTACCCGCGCTGCCAAGAAAGCCAAGAACTGAGTCATTAGTTCAGGCTGAATGAAAACGCCCCCGGTCGCGAGACCGGGGGCGTTTTTGTTTGTCCGGGATTTGTGTGGTGTTTTTGCTGGCCTCTTCGCGAGCAAGCCCGCTCCCACAGTGGATCTCTGGTGTACACAAAATGAGTGTTCACTGAAGATCTAGTGTGGGAGCGGGCTTGCTCGCGAAGGCGGCCGATAGCCGCCGAAAATCTCAGGTCAGATCAGAACTTCTCGATCGCGCGGAAATTCTGCTCGCGCACCACTTCCTTCGGCTTGTACGCGCAATACCCCGGCCGTGGCCCGATCTTCGGGTGATTGCGGCAGGTATCCGGACGCTTGTCATAAATGGTGCACAGGCGGCTCTTACGATCCAGGTAGTAGCAATCGTTGTTGCTCATGCGCTGCAGGGTGAAGATGCCGGACTTCTGATTGAAGCGTTCAACCAGGCCTTCCTTCTGTAAACGCTTGGCGATGTTCTTCGGCGGGTCACCGAGTTCGAACTCGTCGACCACACCGATGCGCACCAGATCCTTGATTTTCACCTCAACCGGCAGCGTGCAGCAGCTGGATATGCAAGAACCGCACATCGGGGCTGAATATTTTGCCCACGTATCGAGACGATCGATCTCGGCGGCGGCAATCAGGTTGGGCTTCATCATCGGGAGTTACCAGGCGTGTGTGCATCAGGGCGCGCGATCATACCGGGACTGGTGGATTTTTGAACAACCTTTCGCCAGATTTTTTCTCGATGCAGGCACATTGCCGGACAATTCGGCACGGCCCCTGCATTCATTAGCCCAGCCGCCAGGGTTATGCCGGGCCATCTCACCGTCTCAGGAAATACTGCCGAACCAGAGCCCTCACCGTCGGTCAGACCGTCTAGGCTCAGACAATTCCCGCTCGCTCGAGGTCCCATTGATGACTCAAGAACCACTAGTTCGCGAAGCAGAGGTGGCCGCATTCCGCGATGCCGTCCTGACCAAACTCACCTACGCGGTGGGCAAAGACCCTGATCACGCCTTCGACCATGACTGGTTCGAAGCCATCGCTTTGGCTGCGCGCGATCACATGGTCGAGCACTGGATGGATCACACCCGGCAGATCTACCGCAAAGGCCAGAAGCGGGTGTATTACCTCTCGCTGGAGTTCCTCATCGGCCGTTTGCTCTACGACAGCCTGAGCAACCTTGGCCTGCTCGACGTCGCCCGTGAAGCGTTGACCGAACTCGGTGTCGATCTGGAACGCATTCGCTTGCTGGAGCCCGACGCGGCGCTCGGCAACGGCGGCCTCGGTCGTCTGGCAGCGTGCTTTATGGAAAGCATGTCGACCCTCGGCATCGCCGGCCACGGTTACGGCATTCGTTATGAACACGGTTTGTTCCGTCAGGCTATCGTCGATGGCTGGCAACAGGAGCAGACCGAACACTGGCTGGATTTCGGCAACCCGTGGGAGTTTGAGCGGCCAGAGGTCGTCTACTCCATCGGCTTCGGCGGTAGTGTCGAAACCGTCACCGACGCTTCCGGCAAATCCAAACAAGTCTGGTCGCCGGCAGAAACTGTCCGCGCGATCGCTTACGACACGCCGGTGGTCGGCTGGCGCGGGGCAAGCGTTAATACGCTGCGTCTGTGGCGTGCCCGCGCCATGGAAGATTTGCACCTGGAGCGCTTCAACGCCGGTGACCACTTGGGCGCCGTCGCCGAGGTTGCCCGCGCCGAAAGTATCTCGCGCGTGCTCTACCCGGCAGACAGCACCGAAGCAGGGCAAGAGCTGCGCCTGCGTCAGGAATACTTCTTCGTCGCCGCCTCGTTGCAGGATCTGCTGCGTCGCCATCGCAACATGCACACCTCGGTGCTGACCCTGGGCGATCACGCGGCGATCCAGCTCAACGACACCCACCCTTCGATTGCCGTCGCCGAACTGATGCGACAACTGGTCGACGTCTACGACGTGGCGTGGGACGCGGCGTGGCAAGTGACGGTCGATACGCTGTCGTACACCAACCACACGTTGTTGCCGGAAGCGCTGGAAACCTGGCCGGTGGGCCTGATGGAACGCATGCTGCCACGGCACATGCAGATCATTTACCTGATCAACGCCCAGCACATCGATTCGCTGCGGGCCAAAGGCATTCACGATTTCGACGTGCTCCGCGCCGTGTCGCTGATCGAAGAAGACAACGGTCGCCGCGTGCGCATGGGCAACCTCGCGTTCCTCGGTTCGCACAGCGTCAACGGTGTATCCGGATTGCACACGCAGCTGATGCGTAAAACCGTGTTCGCCGAACTGCACAAGCTCTACCCGGAGCGGATCAACAACAAAACCAACGGCATTACTTTCCGTCGCTGGCTGTATCAGGCCAACTCGGAACTGACTTCGATGCTGGTCGACGCATTGGGCCCGGATCTGCTGGATAACGCGGAAGAGCGCTTGCTCGATCTTGAACCGTTCGCCGAGAAGCCTGCGTTCCGCAAAGCCTTCGCCGAACAGCGCCTGCACAGCAAAAAAGCGCTGGCTTATCTGATTCATGAACGCTTGGGCATTGCCGTCAATCCGGCGGCGATGTTCGACGTGCAGGTCAAACGGATCCACGAATACAAACGCCAGTTGCTCAACCTGCTGCACACCGTAGCGTTGTATCAGGCGATTCGCGCCGAGCCGGAAGTCGACTGGGTGCCACGGGTGAAAATCTTCGCCGGTAAAGCGGCGGCGAGTTATCACCAGGCCAAACTGATCATCAAACTGACCAACGACATTGCGCGGGTGGTGAATAACGATCCGACGGTGCGTGGCCTGCTGAAAGTGGTGTTCCTGCCCAACTACAACGTCAGTCTGGCGGAGAGCATTATTCCGGCGGCGGACTTGTCCGAGCAGATTTCCACTGCCGGTTTCGAGGCGTCGGGTACCAGCAACATGAAGTTCGGCCTCAACGGCGCGCTGACCATCGGCACGCTGGACGGCGCCAACGTGGAAATGTGCGAGCGCATCGGGGCCGAGCACATGTTTATCTTTGGTCTCAGCGCGCAGCAGGTGGAAGCGCGTAAACAGAACCACGAGTTCAGCGCCTTGCCGGACATCGCCGCGTCGCATCGTCTGAACGATGTGCTGCAAGCGATCCGCAGTGGGGTGTTCTCGCCGGACGATACTTCGCGCTACACCGGGTTGATCGACTCGCTGGTGGATTACGACCGCTTCCTGGTCTGCGCCGATTTCGACTCGTACTGGGAAGCGCAGAAACGCGTCGAAGCGCATTGGCACGACAGCAACAACTGGTGGCGCTCGGCGGTGCTCAACACGGCGCGGATGGGCTGGTTCTCGTCAGACCGGACGATTCGTGAGTACGCCACGGAGATCTGGAAAGCACTGGAGTAACTTTGCGCTCGGCTCGATATAATCGCGCGCCAGAAAAGATCGCAGCCTGCGGCAGCTCCTACACAGGTGTTCGCATAACCCTGTAGGAGCTGCCGCAGGCTGCGATCTTTTTGGGTCAGGCTGCGCTAATCTTCCCGGATTGGCCTTCGCGCTTAGGGATATCGACCATGCAATGGATGTTCATGTTGATCGGGCTGGTGCTCGGCTGGCTGCTCGACGAGTCGTTCAGTGATGCGCTGTTGGGCGCGTTGCTGGGGCTGGTGATCGGGCAGACGCTGCGCATCGCGCGGCTTGGCTCGCAAGCGGCAGAGCAACAGCAGCAACTTGAACAGGCGAAGGTCGCGTTGCAGGGCGTCGAGCAGCGGCTGTTTCTGCTGGAAGGCGCGCCGGTTCGTGCCGCACCATCACCGAGTGCAGCACCGGTTGCCGAGCTAGTCGCAGACCCCATCAAAACCGTCGAAGAAGCCCCAGCCCCTGAATTGGTCTGGGAGCTGCCACCCGAACTCGAACCGATTTCCGCCGTCGCCAGCGAAACCAGCCAACCGCTGCCTGCCGATGTCTGGAATCTCGACGCCGTTACTCCCGAACCACAAAAACCCGCCGAACCCCGTGGCCCGAACCTCATCGAGCGCGGCATCAGTGCCGCGCGCAATTGGCTGTTCGGCGGCAACACCGTGCTGCGCGTCGGCGTGGTGTTGTTGTTTTTCGGTCTGGCGTTCCTGCTGCGTTACGCCACCGAAGGCATGGTCGTGCCGATCGAGTTGCGTTACGCCGGTGTCGCAGCCGCCGCGCTGGGCTTGCTCGCGCTGGGCTGGTGGCTACGCAATCGCAACAGTAATTACGCATTGATGCTGCAAGGCACCGGGATCGCGGTGTTGTACCTGACGGTATTTGCGGCGATGCGTCTGCATCCGCTGCTCGATCCTTCTGCCGCGCTGGGCTTGCTGGTCGCGGTCACGGTGTTCTCGGCGATTCTGGCGATCACCCAGGATGCGCTGGGCCTGGCTGCCGCAGCCGCGTTGGGCGGTTTCGCCGCGCCGATCCTGACCTCGACCGGCGCCGGTAACCACGTCGCGCTGTTCAGTTATTTCGCGTTGCTCAACGCCGGCATTCTCGCCATCGCCTGGTTCAAGGCCTGGCGCCTGCTCAACCTGATCGGCTTCGTCGGCACCTTCGGCATCGGTTTCGCCTGGGGCCTGCGTTCGTATGCGCCGGAGCTGTTGTGGAGCACCGAGCCGTTTCTGATTCTGTTCTTCCTGATGTACCTCGGCATCGGCCTGTTGTTTGCCCGACGCAAATTGCTCGACGTGCCCGATGCCCCGGCGGACGGCGACCGTGATGCCTTGCTGCACTGGTCGGCGCGCAAGGGCGACTACGTCGACGGGACGATGCTGTTCGGCCCGCCGATCATTGGTTTCGGATTGCAGTTCGCGTTGGTGCAGCATCTGGAATTCGCCGCCGCGTTCAGCGCGCTGGCGCTCGGCATGATTTACATGGCGCTGGCCAAGGTGTTGATGGGTGGCCGCGCGGCGTTGCTGGGCGAAACCTGTCTGGCGCTCGGGGTGATTTTCGCCAGTCTGGCGATTCCGCTGGGGCTGGATGCTCGCTGGACCTCGGCGGCGTGGGCCGTGGAGGGGGCGGGGATTTTCTGGCTCGGTCTGCGTCAGCATCGACCGTTTGCGCGGGCGTTCGCGTTGCTGCTGCAACTGGGCTCGGCGTTGGCGTTTCTCAGTCAGTTGCGGGTTGGCGAAAGCAGCCTGCTCGACGGTGCTCCGCTCGGCGCGTTGATGCTCGGCAGCGCTTTGCTGTTCAGCTTTTATCAACTGCGCAAGGCCTCGGCGGAGCAGACTTCGCCATGGGAGCGCCAAGGCCTGCCAGTGCTGGCCTGTCTGGGCCTGACCTTCCTCTACCTGCTGGCGCCGCTGTTTTTCTTCACGCAGGGCTCGGCGATCAGTTGGGCGCTGGCCGGGTTGGTGACGTTGTTCGTCGGCCTGCGGATTCAGTCGCGCACGTTCCTGTTCACCGCGTTTGCCGTGCAATTGCTCGGCGGCGCTTTGTTCCTCTTGCGTCTGCAAGGCGCGGGCGAGGATTCAGCGGCGGTGTTCAGCGCCGGTTGGAGCGGTTTGCTCAGTGCTTCGCTGATTGGTCTGGCGTTGATCGCCGGCATGCTGTTGGCGGCTCGCGATGAAATGGTGCGCAGCGATGTACGCCTGCTGCGCGGTTTGTCGGTGGTGTTGCTGGCCGGTCTGGTGCTGATCAATCTGGCGGTGCTGTTCGTGCTGCCGTGGCAGACCGCGAGCGCGGTGTGGGCCGCGAGTGGTTTGTTGATTATCTGGCTGAGCCTGTACCTCAAGCAGCGCGTGAGTTTTGTTTTTGGACTGCTGTTGCAAGTGATCGGTGGCGCGGCGTTTCTGTTCGCTGGCCCCGAACTGCTCGGGCCGCTGTCCAGCGAAGGACTGAAACCGCTGGCCCACGGCGGATTCTGGACGCCGCTGGTGCTGGGGCTGGCCGCGATGATCGGTGCGTGGCGCCTGCAACTGGGCAATCACGCTTCGGCATTCGATGCGTTGAGTTTGCAGCGTTTGTCCGAAGTTTTGCTGGTGTGGGGCGCGGGTTGGTGGGCGCTGGCGTGGGTCAGTGAAGTGCTGCGTTTTGCTACGCCGAATCTGCAAGGCACGTTGCTGCTGTTGGTTGCAGCGGTGAGCGTGGCGTTGTGGACGGTGTTGTCGCTGCGCCTGAAATGGCCGGCGCTGGGTTTGCTTTGCACCTTGCTGATTCCGGCGGCGGGGCTGGTGTTGCTCGCTGCCTGGCATTCGCGTTATCACCCGGCGGCCGATTTCGGTTGGCTGGCGTGGGCAGCGGTGTTCGCCGTGCATTTCTTCAGTCTGCGCCGCTTGGCGCCGATGTTGCCGGCGCGCGCTTTGAGCACCGCGCATGTGCTCGGCTGCTGGCTATTGATCGGCGTGCTGGCGCTGGAATTGCGCTACGGCCTGCTGTTGTTGTCCGAGCAATACAACGCCTGGCGCTGGTTGGGCTGGGCGATTCTGCCGAGCCTGTATTTGCTGATGGCGGCGGCGCCGCGCGCCTGGCCGTGGCCGGTCGCAGCGTTTGCCCGCGAGTACCGCTTTTACGCCGCTGCGCCGTTGGCGGTGCTGATGCTCGCGTGGTTCTGGCTGGCGAATGGCGTCAGCGATGGCAATGCCGAACCGTTGCCGTACGTGCCGCTGCTCAACCCCTTAGAGTTGGGTTTGTTGTTCGCGCTGTTCGGCGTTTATGTGTGGTCGCGCAGTGCGGTTTCGCAGCTGTCGATTCGTCAGGACTACGCCGAATACGCGACGCAATTGATCGCCGGGGTTTCGCTGTTCGCCTTCTGCACGGCGTTGGTCACCCGCGCCGCGCACCATTGGGCGGGGATTCCGTTTGAGCTGGATACGCTGCTCGCTTCGATGCTGGTGCAGGCGGGCTTGTCCATCGTCTGGACGCTGATGGCGCTGGGGCTGATGATCGGCGGGCATCTGCGTCATCGTCGCGAAGTGTGGCTGATCGGCGCGGCGTTGATTGCGCTGGTCGTGGCCAAACTGATTTTTGTCGAATTGAGCAACCGTGGCGGCCTCGCCCGGATCGTCTCGTTTATCGGCGTGGGCGTGTTGCTGCTGGTGGTCGGCTATTTCGCGCCGCTGCCGCCCAAACGCGTCGATGCTGACCCGGCGGCGGACAAACCGGCCCCGGACACCGAAGGAGTTTCATCTTGAGTCGCATGCTGAATCTGGGTTGGTTGGCGTTGGGCGTGGTGATGGCTGCCGGCGCCCAGGAAAAACCGGCGGACTTCGCCACGCAAGTGCCGCTGTCGGTCAGCGGCGACGGGCCGTGGTATCGCCTCGAACTGCCGCTGAATGTGCAATTGCAGGCGCGCCAGACCGATCTCAGTGACCTGCGCGTGTTCAACGCCGCCGGCGAAGCGCAGGCGTACGCCTTGGCGCGCGAATCGGCACAGACCCGCGATGACGGTCAGTTGCACGAGGTGAAGTGGTTCCCGCTGTACAACGCCGCCGATTCGAATGAACACGTGCCGAACGTGCGCGTGCAGTCGACCACCAACGGCACGCTGGTCGAAGTGCAGCCGTCGAGTCAGTTGGAGGCGGGCGAGGAAGTGCTGCGCGGTTGGCTGCTCGATGCCAGCGCGATCAAGGCGCCGTTGCAGCAGTTGATCCTCGACTGGACCAGCGAGCGCGATGGCTTTCAGCGTTTCAGCATCGAAGCCAGTGATGACTTGCAGCACTGGCAGGCGTGGGGCGAGGGGCAGGTCGCGCGCCTGACGTTTTCCGATGAGCGCATCGAGCAGCATGAAGTGACGCTGCCGGGGCAATCCGCGCGCTATTTGCGCCTGTTGTGGGATTCGCCGAGTTCGGCGCCGACCATCACCTCGGCACAGTTGAAAAGCAGCGATCCGCGCAACGTTCCGCTGCCGTTGGTCTGGTCGCAAGCGTTGTCTGGCAGCAGCACCAAGGCTGGCGAGTACAGCTGGCAGTTGCCCATGGGGCTGAACGTCGAGCGCGTGCAGGTCGAGCTGAAACAACCGAACAGTCTGGCGCCGGTGACACTGGCCGGGCGCCGCGAAAGCAGCTTGCCGTGGCAGGAACTGAGCAACGGTTTGCTGTATCGCCTGACGCAGAATGGCCAGGACGTGGTGCAGAACGAATTGCAGCTCTACGGGCAAACCGTGCAGCAGTTGAAGTTGACGGTGGATGAGCGCGGCGGTGGTTTGGGTGAGCAGGCGCCGAGTTTGAAATATGCGGTGCGCGCGACCCAGGTGATTTTCCTTGCGCGCGGCGAGGGGCCGTACAGTCTGGCGGTGGGCAATGCGACGGTGAAAACGGCGAATCTGCCGTTGGCGACGCTGATTCCGGATTTCAAACCGGAGAAGTTGGTGGGGCTGGGTAAGGCTGTGGTTGGGGGGGAAGTGGTGGCGACGCAGACTTCGACGGCCACGACGGCGGCTGTGGCGGAGACCAATTGGAAGAAGATTGGGTTGTGGGCGGTGTTGTTGCTGAGTGTGGTGTTTTTGGGGGCGATGGCGTTTAGTTTGTTGCGTAAACCGCCAACCAGCAACTGAGAATGGCTGGCGCTGCGCGCCATTCGCGAGCAAGCCCGCTCCCACACTGGATTTGTGAACGACGCAGATCCAATGTGGGAGCGGGCTTGCTCGCGAAAGCGGTCTCTCAATCAATACATACCCCAAACCGCTCAGCCTTCGTCGGATTTCGGACTACGCTAAATCCGCTACCTGAACTCTCCACCGACAATCACGTCTCATGCAGGCAATTACACCCCAACGCACGTTACCGGGCGTCTTCGCTCGCTACGGTTTCAGACTCCCTGTAAACTGCGCGGGTTTTTAGCCCCCCATTCCACCGGAGCCGTCCATGTCCCGCGTTACCCTGAGTCGCTATTTGATTGAGCAGACCCGCAGCAATAACACTCCTGCCGATCTGCGTTTCCTGATCGAAGTGGTCGCGCGTGCTTGCAAAGAAATCAGCCACGCCGTGTCCAAAGGCGCCCTGGGTGGTGTTCTGGGCAGCATGGGCACTGAAAACGTCCAAGGCGAAGTGCAGAAGAAACTCGACGTGATCTCCAACGAGATCCTGCTCGAAGCCAACGAATGGGGCGGTCACCTGGCCGGCATGGCGTCCGAAGAAATGGACAATGCCTATCAGATCCCGGGCAAATACCCGAAAGGCGCGTACCTGCTGGTATTCGACCCACTGGACGGCTCGTCGAACATCGACATCAACGCCCCGGTCGGCACCATCTTCTCCGTACTGCGTTGCCCGAACGAATACCTGAGCCAGAACGAGCCGCTGAACGAGAAAGCGTTCCTGCAGCCAGGCACTCAGCAAGTTGCCGCCGGTTACGCAATCTACGGCCCGCAAACCATGCTGGTGCTGACCCTCGGCGACGGCGTTAAAGGCTTCACCCTGGATCGCGAAATGGGCAGCTTCGTGCTGACTCACGAAGACATCACCATTCCTGAATCGACCCAGGAATTCGCCATTAACATGTCCAACCAGCGTCACTGGGAAGCCCCGGTACAACGTTACGTTGGCGAGTTGCTGGCCGGTGAAGAAGGTCCGCTGAAAAAGAACTACAACATGCGTTGGGTCGCGGCGATGGTTGCCGACGTACACCGCATTCTGACCCGTGGCGGTCTGTTCATGTACCCGCGCGACAGCCGTGAGCCATCCAAACCAGGCAAACTGCGTCTGATGTACGAAGCCAACCCGATGTCGTTCCTGGTGGAACAAGCGGGCGGCGCGTCCACCGACGGTCACCAGCGCATCCTCGACATCCAGCCTGAAGGCCTGCACCAGCGCGTAGCGGTGTTCCTCGGCTCGAAAGAAGAAGTCGCACGCGCGACGGCCTACCACAAGGAATAAACCATGACCGCGCCCTGGCAGCCGTTGCTCGATTGGTGGTTCGGACATGCCGAATCCCCGGACGACATTTCGGCTGACAAGGGCAAGTTATGGTTCGGTAAGCGAGACAGCCAAGACCTCGAAGCGCAGACGCGTTTCGGGGTCTTTGTCGATCAGGCCCTGGCTGGCGAATTGACCGAGTGGACGCAACGTCCCGAAGGTTGGCTGGCGCTGGTGTTACTGCTCGATCAACTGCCGCGAATGATCTTTCGCGACACCCCCAAAGCATTTTCCGGTGATCTGCGCGCGCAGAAACTCGTCGCCCAAGGCATTGCCGCGGATTTTGATCGGCAGTTGAAACCGATCCAGCGAGTGTTCATTTATCTGGTGTTCGAACACTGCGAAAACCTCGCGGTGCAGAACGAAGCCGTTTCCAGGTTTATCGAACTGGTGGCTGAACAGCCGGAAGGTGAACGGGCGGTGTTTGCCGATAACCTGGATTATGCCGAACGGCATCAGAAAGTGATCGCGCGGTTTGGCCGGTTTCCGCATCGCAATGCGGTGTTGGGGCGGGAGTCTACGGTGGAGGAGTTGGTGTTTCTTTCCGAACCTGGGTCAAGGTTCTAAGGGCTTGCCCTCACCCTAGCCCTCTCCCGGAGGGAGAGGGGACTGACCGAGGTGTCTGGGCTTGATACATCGACCTGAGATATCGAGTCGAACTCAGGTTTGAACAGCGCGAAGATCTGCTCCCTTTCCCCCTCGCCCCCCCTGGGGGAGAGGGCTGGGGTGAGGGGGTAAAGCCCTTGATCTTAAATGCGGAAACTACCCACCAATTGCTTCAACCGCGCCGCCTGCTGCTCCAGATCCGAGCAAACCCGCAACGTCGCCTGCAGGTTCTCCACACCTTCCTGATTCAGCGTGTTGATCTCGTTGATATCGACATTGATCGACTCGACCACAGCGGTCTGCTCTTCAGTCGCGGTCGCCACCGACTGGTTCATCCCGTCGATCTCACCGATACGCTGAGTCACGCTGCCCAAGCGCTCACCAGCCTGATTGGCGATGCCGACGCTGCTTTCGCTCTCGCGCTGGCTCTCGGTCATGATGCTGACCGCCTGACGTGCGCCGACCTGCAGTTCTTCGATCATCTTCTGCACTTGCTGCGCCGAGTCCTGAGTGCGGTGCGCCAGATTGCGCACTTCATCCGCAACCACGGCGAAACCACGCCCGGCTTCACCGGCACGCGCTGCTTCGATCGCGGCGTTGAGCGCGAGCAAGTTGGTTTGCTGCGAGATGCTGGTGATCACTTCGAGGATCTGGCCGATGTTCACCGTGTTGGCGTTCAGCGTTTCGATGTTGCCGCAGGAGTCGCTGATCTTCGCCGACAGCTGTTGCATGGCCGAAATGGTTTTATCCACCACCTGCTGACCGTCCACCGCGAGGCTGCGCGCATCGCTGGAATGCTGCGAGGCGAGGGCGGCGTTCTGGGCGATTTCCTGCGCGGCGGCGCCGAGCTGATTGATCGCGGCGGCGACGCTGTTGGTGCGGGTGGCTTGCTGATCCGAGTTGTACATCGACGAGTTCGACGCCGCGACCACGCGCAGGGCGACTTCGTTGACCTGGCCGGTGGCCGAGGACACTTCGCGGATCGAGGTGTGGATGCGCTCAACAAAACGGTTGAACGAAGTGCCCAGCGCGCCGAATTCATCGTTGCCGTGGATCACCAGACGTTTGGTCAGATCGCCTTCACCTTCGGCGATGTCATGCATGGCGCGACCCATGGTCAGCAGCGGCTGCATCAACACGCGGATGAGCATGCCGAGCAGGGCGATGATGATCACTACGGCGATGACCATGGCGATCAGTGCCGAGGTGCGGAATTCGCTGAGCATGGCGAACGCGGTTTCTTTATCGAGCACCAGCGCCACGTACCAGTCGGCAGATGGCACACCGTTGACGTGGGTGAAAGAGATCAACTGCGTCTTGCCGTCGAACTCGACTTCCTTCAGGCCCGGAGTGACTTTCGGCGCACCGTTCGGGTAGGCCTCGGCGAGGGTCTTGAGCACCAGTTTGCTGTCCGGGTGAATCAGGATCTTGCCGTCGGCACTGACGATGAACGCGTGACCGTGACCGCCGAAGTTCAGCGAGTTGATGATCGCGCTGACGCTGGTCAGGTCGATGTCGGCACCGGCGACGCCGAGCATCTGGCCCTGACGCTGCACCGGGGTGGCGACGGTGATCACCAGTTTGCCCGAGGAGGCGGCGATGTACGGTTCGGTGACGATAGTCTGCTGCGCGCTGTTCGCCGCTTTATACCAGCCGCGTGCGCGCGGGTCGTAATCCGGCGCGCGGTTGCCGGCCGGCACGGAGAACATCACGCCGTCGGCACCACCGAAGTAGCTGAGCTGGAAATTACCGGTGTAGGCGGGCAGGTCGATGATGCGTTTGAGGCTGGCCGGAGCATTGCCGTCGACTACCACTTGCTGCGACAGCGATTGCAGCAATTGAATGCGACTCTCCAGCCAGGTCTGGATGTTGCTGGTGGTCAGGCTGCCCAGTTCCTGCATCGACGCTTCGGTGCTGGTGCTCAGCGCTTCGCGCTGTCGATAGTCGTTGAAGAAAATGAAACAGGCGAACGCAACGGCCACCACGAGGGCGGCAGCCAACAAAATCTTGTGGCTGAATTTCATGTTTCTGGTCATCGAATGAGCTACCGCGAAGGGGCTGATCAAGAAAGGGCGGCAATTTGCCACACAGGGAGGCTTTGCGCTGCTCTTGTTTCGACCGGGCCGCGCCAAAGATTAGGCCTTTTATGCGAATTGCGACGAAATGCTCAAAAGCGCGACAAAGTGTCTGATTTATCGGCAAAAGCCAGACGAGCGGAGCAATAAATAGGCGCCTCGGGAGGGAACCAGACACCACTTTTCTCTTCTAAGCTTCTGGTTGGCCCCATGCCATCCCCCTTCCGTTCCAGGAGTTACACCATGTCGCTGCGATCTATCGCCCTTTTGTCGTTCTGCGTGCTGTTGGCCGCCTGCGGCAAGATCAATCAGGAAAACTACTCGAAGCTCTCGGCCGGCATGGCCAAGACCGAAGTTGAGACCTTGTTGGGCAAACCGACTGATTGCTCGGGCGCGCTCGGCATGTCCAGTTGCACCTGGGGCGACAAAAACAGCTTTATCAGCGTGCAGTACGCCGGTGACAAAGTGCTGATGTTTTCCGGCCAAGGCCTGAAGTAAACCGGGGCCTCGCGCCCACGGAGAAGAAAAATGAAGCGGTTATTGCTTGTCCTTTTTGCCGGCCTGGTACTGGCCGGCTGCGCCACTTCCGGCGTAGATCCGTTGGCGCCGAAGACCGTCAACAGCGTCAATCTCAAGCGTTACCAAGGGACCTGGTATGAGCTGGCGCGTTTGCCGATGTACTTCCAGCGCGACTGCGCGCAATCCGAAGCGCATTACACCCTCAAGCCTGACGGCAACGTCGCGGTGCTCAATCGCTGCCTGACCCCGCAATGGCAGTGGGAAGAAGTGAAGGGCACGGCTTATCCACAAGTGCCGGGCAAGACCGACAAATTGTGGGTCGAGTTCGATACCTGGTTCTCGCGTCTGATACCGGGTGTGGCGAAAGGCGAATACTGGGTGCTGTACGTCAGCGATGACTACAAGACCGCCATCGTCGGCGACCCGAGTCGCAAGTACATGTGGCTGCTGTCGCGCACGCCGACCGTCAACGGTGTGGTGCGTGAAGAACTGCTGAGCAAGGCGCGTCAGCAGGGCTATGACACCACGCGATTGATCTGGCGAGCGTCGGATCGGCAGATGGCCAAGACCTCGAATTAAGCATCGCCACAGATCAAATGTGGGAGCGGGCTTGCTCGCGAAAGCGGTGTATCAGTCAACATTTCAGTCGACTGATACGACCTCTTCGCGAGCAAGCCCGCTCCCACATTTTTTGTTTTGTGTCAGCCCAAAAGGTCGCGCAAGACTTGGGTGAACGCGCGGGCGCTGTCCTCTTCCCCGGCATGCCGGCCATCACGCACAACCCACTGGCCATTGACCAACACATCGCGCACCTGACGATCCCCTCCGGCAAACAACCAGCGATTCAAAATCCCGTCTCCGTTCGCCGTCGCCAGATAAGGATCGTTGCCATCGAGCACAATCCAGTCCGCCCGTTTGCCAACCTCCAGCGCACCAATCGGCTGCCCCAGCGCTTGCGCGCCGCCATCCAGCGCCGCGTCATACAACGTGCGCCCGACCATCGGCTGATCCGCGCCATACAAACGGTTACGCCGCTGATCACGCAGACGCTGGCCGTATTCCAGCCAACGCAATTCTTCCACCACACTCAGCGAGACATGGCTGTCGGAACCGATGCCCATGCGCCCGCCCTGCGCGAGGAAATCCACCGCCGGGAAAATTCCGTCGCCCAGGTTGGCTTCAGTGGTCAGGCACAGCCCGGCGATGGCGCGACTCTTGGCCATCAGCGTGACCTCTTCCGGATTGGCGTGAGTGGCATGCACCAGACACCAGCGCTGATCAACTTCGGCATTCTCGTACAGCCATTGCAGCGGACGCCGACCGCTCCAGCTCAGGCAGTCGTCGACTTCTTTCTGCTGTTCGGCGATGTGGATATGAATCGGGCATTGCTTGTCGCTGGCCGCCAACACTTCGCTCATCTGCTGCGGCGTCACCGCGCGCAACGAGTGGAAGCACAGCCCCAGCGATTGCGATTTTTGCTGCGCCAGTAACGGCTGCAAACGCGACTGCAGATTCAGGTAATTTTCGGTGCTGTTGATAAAACGGCGCTGGCCATCGTTAGGCGTTTGCCCGCCGAAACCGGAGTGGCTGTAGAGTACCGGGAGCAAGGTCAGACCGATGCCGCTTTCACTCGCCGCCTGACTGATACGCAACGCCAGTTCAGCCGGATCGGCGTACGGCTGACCATTGCTGTCGTGGTGCACATAGTGGAATTCGGCGACCGAGGTGTAACCGGCCTTGAGCATTTCGATGTACAGCTGGCGGGCGATCACACCGAGCTGATCCGGGCTGATTTTTCCGACGAGGCGATACATCAGATCGCGCCACGTCCAGAAACTGTCGTTCGGGTTGCCGGCCACTTCGGCCAGTCCGGCCATCGCACGCTGGAAGGCGTGGGAGTGCAGATTGGGCATCCCCGGCAGCAACGGCCCGCTCAGTCGTTCGGCGCCATCTGCGGTGGAATCGGCCTGGATTTGGGTCAGCAAGCCCTCGGCGCTGACCTCAAGACGTACATTGTTGGCCCATCCGTTAGGCAGCAGCGCGCGTTCGGCAAAGAAGGCGGACATGGTTCAGCACCCCATCGTGTGTTATTTGTATATACATATACAGACGTTTGCCTGCCCGGTAAACTCCGGCAAGCTAGCCACTCTCATCCAATGAACAGGGATCAACCGTGCCGACTCCGCCTCCAGTCTCCCCGTTGGCCGCGAACATGGGCGACAGTCCGGCGCCCTTGTACGCCCGCGTCAAACAGATGATCACCCAGCAAATCGACAGCGGAAACTGGCCGCCGCACTACCGCGTGCCGTCCGAAAGCGAGCTGGTCAATCAACTTGGTTTCAGCCGCATGACCATCAACCGCGCCCTGCGCGAGATGACCGCCGACGGTCTGTTGGTGCGCATGCAAGGCGTCGGCACCTTCGTTGCTGAACCGAAGAGCCAGTCCGCGCTGTTCGAAGTGCACAACATCGCCGACGAAATCGCTTCCCGTGGCCATCGCCACACCTGCCAGGTGATCACCCTCGAAGAAGAGGCCGCCGGTTCCGAACGCGCGCTGGCGCTGGACATGCGCGAAGGGCAGAAGGTTTTCCACTCGCTGATCGTGCATTACGAAAACGACATTCCGGTGCAAATCGAAGACCGTTTCGTCAACGCGCTGGTCGCGCCGGAATACCTCAAGCAGGACTTCACCCTGCAAACGCCTTACGCCTATCTCAACCAGGTCGCGCCGCTGACCGAAGGCGAGCATGTGGTTGAAGCGATTCTGGCCGAGCCGTCCGAATGCAAATTGCTGCAGATTGAAAAGGGTGAGCCTTGCTTGCTGATCCGTCGCCGCACGTGGTCGGGGCGTCAGCCGGTGACGGCGGCGCGATTGATTCACCCGGGTTCTCGTCATCGTCTGGAAGGTCGGTTTCATAAATAGAGAGCATAAATGAGTGAAGTGAAGGTTTTACGCGCGGAAGGCTACCCGCGCATGCCGTGGAAAAACGGCGGCGGCAGCACTGAGGAAATAACCCGTGATGCCGGTGCCGGGCTGGACGGTTTCGGCTGGCGCCTGTCGATTGCCGACATCGCCGAGTCCGGCGGTTTTTCCTCCTTCGCCGGTTACCAACGAGTGATCACCGTGTTGCAAGGTGACGGCATGGTTCTGTGCGTCGATGGCGACGATACGCGGCCGCTGTTACCGCTCGACCCGTTTGCCTTCAGCGGTGAAAGCCAGGTTTCCTGCACGCTGCTCGGCGGTGCGATTCGCGACTTCAACCTGATCTACGCGCCGCAGCGGTACAGCGCGCGGTTGCAGTGGCTGGACGGTGAACAGCGGTTGTTCAGTTCGGCGGGGACGGTGCTGGTGTTCAGTGTCAGTGAGTTGCTGGAAGTGCAGGTTGGTCATTCCGCATCGCAACTCGGTCGACATGATTGCCTGCAACTGGACGGTAACGCCGGACTGGTTGAAGTCACCACCAATGCCGCTTGCTGTGTCATTGAGCTGACGGCGCGCTGATTCAAAAATCTTAAAAGATCGCAGCCTTCGGCAGCTCCTACAGGGTGTACCTCAATCCCACTGTAGGAGCTGCCGAAGGCTGCGATCTTTTGCTTTGGGATGTTCCCAACCCACGCACCAACTTGTTACCGAACGCCCCAGCGTGGCGCAAAACCTCGCTTTCGTAACAATCCCCAACCCCCTCCATCAATACCCTCGAAAATTTTCATCCACGGCAGAACCCTTGATTCAGGCGCCCTCCAGCCGTGTCCGCGTTTTTTCTTGAACAGCCCTCCAACAAGTTGGCCGCTTGATTGCATATGCTTGTATGTACAAGTAAAGACGTATGCGTATGAGTCGTTCGAGACTCTCCGCAGCGTCCACTGATTCGCTTGTCGCGCAGCGAAGCGCACAGGCTGCTTGCCCACTGCCAGGGTTGGTTTGAATTGATCGCTGAGGAGTCTCTTTCGTGACTGATAACAAAATGACTAAGTTTCGCGACGTCGAAATCCGTGCCGCCCGCGGCAACAAGCTGACCGCCAAGAGCTGGCTGACCGAAGCGCCGCTACGCATGCTGATGAACAACCTCGACCCGGAAGTCGCCGAGAACCCGAAAGAGCTAGTGGTTTACGGTGGTATCGGTCGCGCCGCGCGTAACTGGGAGTGCTACGACAAAATCGTCGAAAGCCTGACCAACCTGAACGACGACGAAACCCTGCTGGTGCAATCCGGCAAGCCGGTCGGCGTATTCAAGACCCACAGCAACGCCCCGCGCGTATTGATCGCCAACTCCAACCTTGTCCCGCACTGGGCGAGCTGGGAGCACTTCAACGAACTCGACGCCAAAGGCCTGGCCATGTATGGCCAGATGACCGCCGGCAGCTGGATCTACATCGGCAGCCAGGGCATCGTTCAAGGCACCTACGAAACCTTCGTTGAAGCCGGTCGCCAGCACTACAACGACAACCTCACCGGTAAGTGGGTGTTGACCGCTGGCCTCGGTGGCATGGGCGGCGCGCAACCTCTGGCCGCAACCCTGGCCGGCGCTTGCTCGCTGAACATCGAATGCCAACAAGTGAGCATCGATTTCCGCCTGAAAAGCCGCTACGTCGACGAGCAAGCCAAAGACCTCGACGACGCCCTCGCGCGCATCGACAAATACACCAAAGAAGGCAAAGCGATCTCCATCGCGCTGCTGGGTAACGCCGCAGAAATTCTGCCGGAACTGGTCAAGCGCGGCGTGCGCCCGGACATGGTCACCGACCAGACCAGTGCCCACGACCCGCTCAACGGTTACCTGCCTGCCGGCTGGACTTGGGACGAATACCGCGCCCGCGCCAAGACCGAGCCGGCCGCTGTGATCAAAGCCGCCAAGCAGTCGATGGCCGTGCACGTTAAAGCGATGCTGGAATTCCAGAAACAAGGCATTCCGACCTTCGACTACGGCAACAACATCCGTCAGATGGCACAGGAAGAGGGCGTCGAAAACGCATTCGACTTCCCGGGCTTCGTACCGGCTTACATCCGTCCGCTGTTCTGCCGTGGCATCGGCCCGTTCCGTTGGGCGGCACTGTCGGGCGATCCGCAAGACATCTACAAAACCGACGCCAAGGTCAAAGAGCTGATCCCCGACGACGCGCACCTGCACAACTGGCTGGACATGGCCCGCGAGCGCATCAGCTTCCAGGGTCTGCCGGCACGTATCTGCTGGGTCGGCCTGGGCCTGCGCGCCAAGCTCGGTCTGGCCTTCAACGAGATGGTGCGCAGCGGTGAGCTGTCGGCGCCGATCGTGATCGGTCGCGACCACCTCGACTCTGGCTCGGTGGCTAGCCCTAACCGTGAAACCGAATCGATGCAGGACGGCTCCGACGCCGTGTCCGACTGGCCACTGCTCAACGCTCTGCTGAATACCGCGAGCGGCGCGACCTGGGTTTCCCTGCACCACGGCGGCGGCGTTGGTATGGGTTTCTCGCAGCACTCGGGCATGGTGATTGTTTGCGACGGTACGGACGAGGCGGCCGAGCGCATTGCGCGCGTCCTGCACAACGACCCGGCCACTGGCGTTATGCGTCACGCCGATGCCGGTTACCAGATCGCCATCGACTGCGCCAAGGAACAGGGCCTGAACTTGCCGATGATCACCGGTAAATAAATGCAAAAGCCCTGTAGGAGCTGCCGCAGGCTGCGATCTTTTGATGTTGGTTTTTCAAGATCAAAAGATCGCAGCCTGCGGCAGCTCCTACAGAGAATCTAACAATCCACAGAGGTTGAATCATGGCTGTCAACACCGATCGTGCAAGCAACAAACCGTTGATCGAAAGGCGTTCGATCGACTACATCCCGGAAGCGGAAAGACACGGTCGTCTGTTCAGCCAATTCACCCTGTGGATGGGTGCCAACCTGCAAATCACCGCAATCGTCACCGGGGCCTTGGCCGTGGTGTTGGGCGGTGATGTGTTCTGGTCGCTGATCGGTCTGTTGATCGGTCAATTGCTCGGCGGTGGCGTGATGGCGCTGCATGCCGCGCAAGGGCCGAAACTCGGTTTGCCGCAGATGATCTCCAGCCGCGTGCAGTTCGGCGTGTATGGTGCGGCGATCCCGATCGTGCTGGTGTGCCTGATGTACCTGGGTTTCACCGCGACCGGCACCGTGCTTTCCGGTCAGGCGCTGGGTCAGTTGTTTAATGTCAGCGACAGCGTCGGCATCCTGATTTTCGCCAGCGTGATCGTGGTGGTCACGGTGCTCGGTTATCGGGTGATCCACTGGATCGGCCGTGTCGCCAGTGTGATTGGCGTGATTGCCTTCGTGTTTTTGTTCTGGCGTCTGATGAGCCAGACCGACGTCGGCGCACTCCTGCAAATCCGTCATTTCAGCTGGAGCAGCTTCCTGCTCGCGGTGTCGCTCGCGGCCTCCTGGCAGATCGCGTTCGGCCCTTACGTGGCTGACTATTCCCGTTACCTGCCGAGCAACACCTCGGCGGTGAAAACCTTCTTCGCCGCCGGTGCCGGTTCAGTGGTCGGCGCGCAAGTGGCGATGATCCTCGGCGTGTTCGCGGCGGCTTCGGCCAACGGCCAGTTCGCCGGTCACGAAGTTGCCTACATCGTCGGTCTGGGCGGCACCGGAGCCACCGCTGCGCTGCTGTACTTCAGCATCGCATTCGGCAAGGTGACCATCTCGACGCTGAACTCCTACGGCAGCTTCATGTGCATCGCGACCATCATCAGTGGTTTCAAAGGCCACCTGACGGTTACGCGGATGCAGCGTCTGGTGTTCGTACTGGTGATCGTCGGCGCAGCGACCCTGATCGCGCTGCTCGGCCAGCACTCGTTCCTCGGTGCGTTCAAGTCTTTCATCCTGTTCCTGCTCGCGTTCTTCACTCCGTGGAGTGCGATCAACCTGGTCGACTACTACTGCATCACCCGTGAGCGTTATGACGTGCCGGCGCTGGCCGATCCGAACGGTCGCTACGGTCGCTGGAACCTGCTCGGCATCAGCGTCTACGTGTTCGGTGTGCTGGTGCAGTTGCCGTTCATCTCCACCAAGTTCTACACCGGCCCGCTGGTGGCGGCCCTCGGTGATGTGGATATTTCCTGGATCATCGGTCTGGTGCTGCCGGCCGTCGTCTACTACGTGTGCGCGAAAAAATGGCACAGCGCGGTACCCGATCAACTGATTCTGCCGGTCGAGCAGAACAGCGTTGTACAACCTAAAACAAGCGGGGCCGGTCGCGCTGCGGCGCAGGCCTGATTGGACGTGGACAGGGCTGGATGCCTCTTGACTGCCGTAAGCCAATTCATGATTAGGAGCGTCACAACAATGAAATCGAACAAGACCCTGCTGACCACATTGCTGTCCATGGGCCTGCTGGCCAGTGCCGGTGCGACGCAAGCCGCCGGCTGGTGCGAATCGGGCAAACCGGTGAAGTTTGCCGGCCTGAACTGGGAAAGCGGCATGCTGCTGACCGACGTCCTGCAAGTGGTGCTGGAGAAAGGTTACGACTGCAAGGTCGACAGCCTGCCGGGCAATTCCATCACCATGGAAAACGCCCTGAGCAGCAACGATATTCAAGTGTTCGCCGAAGAGTGGGTCGGCCGCAGCGAGGTCTGGAACAAGGCCGAGAAGGCCGGCAAGGTCGTCGGTGTCGGCGCACCTGTGGTGGGCGCTGTGGAAGGCTGGTACGTGCCGCGCTACGTGATCGAAGGCGACGCCAAGCGCAAGCTGGAACCGAAAGCCCCGGACTTGAAAAACATCGCCGATCTGGGCAAATACGCCGCCGTGTTCAAGGATCAGGAAGAGCCGTCCAAGGGCCGTTTCTACAACTGCCCGGCCGGCTGGACTTGTGAACTCGACAACAGCGAAATGCTGAAAAGCTACGGCCTCGAAAACAGCTACACCAACTTCCGCCCAGGCACTGGCCCGGCGCTGGATGCGGCAGTGCTGTCGAGCTACAAGCGTGGCGAGCCGATCTTGTTCTACTACTGGTCGCCAACCCCGCTGATGGGCCAGGTTGACCTGGTCAAACTCGAAGAAAAACCCGGCGTCGACAAGTCCGTGAGCATCAAGGTCGGCCTGTCCAAGACCTTCCACGACGAAGCCCCGGAACTGGTCGCCGTGCTGGAAAAGGTCAACCTGCCGATCGACCTGCTGAACCAGAACCTGGGCCGCATGGCCAAGGAACGTATCGAGTCGCCAAAACTGGCGAAAATCTTCCTCAAGGAACATCCTGAAGTCTGGCATGCGTGGGTCAGTGACGACGCAGCCAAGAAAATCGACGCGGCGCTGTAGGTCGATACCTCCCGGCTAACCGCGAGGCAGGCCGGGAGATATGCCGTAAACGCTTGATTGAGATTTCTGATTGAGAGCCGCTTATGTTTCCCGAGAGCTTTACCTTTTCCATCGCCGACTGGGTCAACGGTTGGGTCGATTCGCTGGTCACCAACTACGGCGATGTGTTCCGCCACATCTCCGACACCCTGCTGTGGGCCATCGTCAACCTTGAAGGCATGCTGCGCGCAGCGCCGTGGTGGCTGATGCTGGCGATCGTCGGTGTGATCGCCTGGCACGCCACGCGCAAAGTGGTGACCACTGCGGTCATCGTCGGTTTGTTGTTCCTCGTCGGCGCGGTCGGCCTGTGGGACAAACTCATGCAAACACTGGCGCTGATGATGGTCGCGACGATCATTTCGGTGCTGATCGGCATCCCGCTGGGGATCCTTTCTGCGCGCAGCAATCGCCTGCGCTCGGTGCTGATGCCGCTGCTCGACATCATGCAAACCATGCCAAGTTTCGTCTACCTGATTCCGGTGCTGATGCTGTTCGGCCTGGGCAAGGTGCCGGCGATTTTCGCTACCGTTATCTATGCTGCGCCACCGCTGATTCGCCTGACTGATCTGGGCATTCGTCAGGTTGACGGCGAAGTGATGGAAGCGATCAACGCGTTCGGCGCCAACCGCTGGCAGCAACTGTTCGGCGTGCAACTGCCGCTGGCCCTGCCGAGCATCATGGCCGGGATCAACCAGACCACCATGATGGCCCTGTCGATGGTGGTGATCGCCTCGATGATCGGCGCCCGTGGTCTGGGTGAAGATGTGTTGGTGGGGATTCAGACCCTCAACGTCGGACGAGGTCTTGAGGCCGGTCTGGCGATCGTGATTCTCGCAGTGGTCATCGACCGCATTACTCAGGCGTACGGTCGGCCACGGCATGAGGTGAGCAAATGAGCAACGCAACCGTGAGCAAGATCGAAGTCAAAAACGTCTTCAAGATTTTCGGCAACCGCGCCAAGGATGCGCTGGCCATGGTCGGTCAGGGCAAGACCAAGGATCAGGTGTTGAGCGAAACCGGTTGCGTGGTCGGCGTTAACGACCTGTCGCTGAGCATCGGCACCGGCGAGATCTTCGTGATCATGGGCCTCTCGGGTTCGGGCAAGTCGACACTGGTGCGCCACTTCAACCGGCTGATCGACCCAACCAGCGGCGCGATCCTTGTCGACGGCGTCGACATCCTGCAATACGACATGGAAGCCCTGCGCGAATTTCGCCGGCACAAGATCAGCATGGTGTTCCAGAGCTTCGGCCTGCTGCCGCACAAAACCGTACTCGACAACGTCGCCTACGGCTTGAAAGTGCGCGGCGAGAGCAAGCAAATGTGCGCAGAACGCGCGCTGCACTGGATCAACACCGTGGGCCTGAAGGGCTACGAAAACAAATACCCGCACCAGCTCTCCGGCGGCATGCGTCAGCGTGTTGGTCTGGCCCGGGCCTTGGCGGCAGACACCGACATCATCCTGATGGACGAAGCGTTCAGTGCCCTGGACCCGCTGATCCGCGCCGAGATGCAGGATCAGTTGCTGGAGCTGCAGAAGACGTTGCACAAGACCATCGTGTTTATCACCCACGACCTTGATGAGGCGGTGCGCATTGGTAACCGCATTGCGATTCTCAAGGATGGGCGGTTGATTCAGGTCGGCACGCCACGCGAGATTCTGCATTCGCCGGCGGATGAGTACGTTGACCGATTCGTTCAGCGGCGTGCGGCAGTAGTCTGACGCTCGTTCCCACGCTCTGCGTGGGAATGCATCCCGTGACGCTCCGCGTCACACTGCACAGAGCAGAAATCGGGACGCGGAGCGTCCCAGGCGGCATTCCCACGCAGAGCGTGGGAACGATCTAGCTCAAGAGGTTTTAGATGTCCCAGGCTGAAAAAATCGTTATCACCGGCGCTCCTCTGCGTTGGCAGGACGTGGTTGCTGTCGCCCGTCACGGCGCTCAACTGGAGCTGTCGAGCGACACCTGGGCGCGCATCGAAAATGCCCAGGCCATCGTCCAGCGCATCGTCGCCAGCGGCGAGCGGGCCTATGGCGTCAACACCGGTCTGGGCGGTTTGTCCAACGTTTCCCTGAAAGACCAACAACTCAGCCAGCTCTCGCGCAACACTTTGCTCAGCCACGCTTGCGGCGTCGGCCCGGTACTCGCCGACGAGCAGACCCGCGCGATCATCTGTGCCGCCATTCACAACTACAGCCACGGCAAATCCGGCCTGCATCGCCGGGTCGTCGAAGGGCTGCTGGCGCTGCTCAATCGTGGCATCACCCCGCAAGTGCCGTCGCAAGGTTCAGTCGGCTATCTGACGCACATGGCGCACATCGGCATCACGCTGCTCGGCGTCGGCAACGTCAGCTATCGCGGGCAGATTATCTCCGCACAACAAGCGTTGGCCGAAGAAGGTCTGCAACCGGTGCAACTCGGGGCGAAAGACGGTTTGTGCCTGGTCAACGGCACGCCGTGCATGACCGGGCTCAGCTGTCTGGCGATTGCCGATGCCACGCGGCTGGTGCAATGGGCCGACGTCATCGGTGCGATGAGTTTCGAAGCGCAGCGCGGTCAGATCGACGCCTTCGATGCCGAGATCATCGCGCTGAAACCGCATCCGGGCATGCAGCAGGTCGGCATCAATTTGCGCGCGTTGCTCGATGGCAGCGAAGTGATTGCGTCGAGCAAAGGCATTCGTACGCAGGATGCGCTGAGCATTCGTTCTATCCCGCAAGTACACGGCGCGGCGCGTGATCAACTCGACCATGCGATCAAGCAGATCGAAGCCGAACTCAACGGCTGCACCGACAACCCGCTGTTGCTGGGCACGCCGGATAATTTCCGGGTGATGTCGCAAGCCAATCCGCACGGCCAATCGGTAGCGATGGCGGCGGATTTGCTGGCGATTGCCATGGCTGAAATCGGCTCGATCGCCGAGCGTCGCCTCGATCGTCTGGTCAACCCGCACGTCAGCGGTTTGCCGGCATTTCTGGTGGCCAATCCGGGGGTGAACTCGGGGATGATGATCGTCCAATACGTCGCCGCGTCGCTGTGTGCGGAAAACCGCCAATTGGCGCAACCGGCGGTGCTCGACAACTACATCACTTCCGGTTTGCAGGAAGACCATCTGAGCATGGGCACCAACGCCGCGCTGAAGCTGCATCGCGCGCTGGAAAACTGCACGCAGATACTCGCCATCGAATATCTGCTGGCGGCGCAGGCGTTTGAATTCCTCAAGGTACAACGCTTCGGCGCCGGCACTGACCGCGCGTGGCGACTGCTGCGCGAAACGGTTCCGGCCTACGATCAGGATCGCTGGCTGGCGCCGGATATTGCCGCCGCCGCGAGCGTGTTGAAAAAACCGAATCTGCTGCACAACGTTCTATCGAATTTGCATTGAAAAACTACCCTGCCAGCGTGCCAAGGCGCCGGATGCCCACAAGGCTGAAAGCGACGGATAACGGAATGCTCCGGAGCGAATGGCAAGTTAATAACAAACTCTCAAAAGGAGCATTTAAATGACTGCGCTGAACCTGATTCCCGGCCAACTGAGCCTGGCCCAACTGCGTGACGTCTACCAGAACCCGGTCAAGCTGACGCTCGACAACAGCGCCTCGGCGCAGATCGAAGCCAGCGTCGCTTGCGTCGAGCAGATCCTCGCCGAGAACCGCACTGCCTACGGCATCAACACCGGTTTCGGCCTGCTGGCCTCGACGCGCATCGCCAGCGAAGACCTGGAAAACCTGCAGCGCTCGCTGGTGTTGTCCCACGCCGCCGGTGTTGGCGTGCCGATCAGCGATGAGCTGGTGCGTCTGGTCATGGTGCTCAAGGTCAACAGCCTCAGCCGTGGTTTCTCCGGTATTCGCCGCGTGGTGATCGATGCGCTGATCGCGTTGATCAATGCCGAGGTTTATCCGCACATTCCGTTGAAAGGTTCGGTGGGTGCGTCGGGCGATCTGGCGCCGTTGGCGCACATGTCGCTGGTGCTGCTGGGCGAGGGCAAGGCACGCTACAAAGGCGAGTGGATGGAAGCGGTTGAAGCGCTGAAAGTCGCGGGTCTGACGCCGCTGACGTTGGCAGCGAAAGAAGGTCTGGCGCTGCTCAACGGTACTCAGGTTTCCACCGCGTTCGCGCTGCGTGGGTTGTTTGAAGGTGAAGATTTGTTTGCCGGCGCGTTGGCGCTGGGCGGTCTGACGGTTGAAGCGGTTTTGGGTTCGCGTTCGCCGTTCGATGCACGCATTCATGCGGCGCGTGGCCAGAAAGGTCAGATCGATGCGGCTGCGGCTTATCGTGATCTGCTCGGTGAGCGCAGTGAAGTCTCCGATTCGCATCAGAATTGCGAAAAGGTTCAGGATCCGTACTCGCTGCGCTGCCAGCCGCAAGTCATGGGCGCCTGCCTGACCCAGTTCCGTCAGGCCGCTGAAGTGCTGGCGGTTGAGGCCAACGCGGTTTCCGATAACCCGTTGGTGTTTGCCGCTGAAGGCGACGTGATCTCTGGCGGTAACTTCCACGCCGAACCGGTGGCCATGGCCGCTGACAACATGGCATTGGCCATTGCCGAAATCGGCTCGCTGAGCGAACGCCGCATCTCGCTGATGATGGACAAGCACATGTCGCAACTGCCGCCGTTCCTGGTGGCCAATGGCGGCGTGAACTCCGGATTCATGATTGCGCAGGTGACCGCAGCGGCGCTGGCCAGCGAGAACAAAGCGTTGTCGCATCCGCATTCGGTGGACAGTCTGCCGACCTCGGCTAACCAGGAAGACCACGTTTCCATGGCGCCGGCGGCGGGCAAGCGTTTGTGGGAAATGGCCGAAAACACCCGGGGGATTCTCGCGGTGGAATGGCTGGCGGCGGTGCAGGGGCTGGATCTGCGTAACGGTCTGAAGACCTCGGCGAAGCTGGAACAGGCGCGAGCGATTCTGCGTAAGGAAGTGCCGTTTTACGAGAAAGACCGGTTCTTCGCGCCAGATATCAATGCGGCGACTGAGTTGTTGGCTTCGCGCTGCCTGACCGAGCTGGTTCCGGCGAAGCTGCTGCCTAGTTTGTAATTGGATTTTCAGGGGGAGCTTCGTCGTTGCTGAAATCGCCCCCCCTCACCCCAGCCCTCTCCCCCAAGGGGGAGAGGGGGAAGGGAGCCGACCTTCATCGTTTTCAGAACCTGAGTTCGGCTCAGAACTTTCAGGTCGGTGTACCTCGACAGAACAACCCGGTCAGTCCCCTCTCCCTCCGGGAGAGGGCTAGGGTGAGGGGCTTTTAGAGGCCACCCACCAAACCAACCCCAACGGAGGCCAACAGTGAAAACCCTCTGGCAACACTGCCACGTCGCAACCATGGCGCAAGGCGTCTACTCGATCATCGAGGATGCGGCCATCGTGACGTCCGGTGCGCACATCGAGTGGATCGGCCCGCGCAATCAACTGCCGTCCGGCGAATACCCGGCGGTCAATGATCTGCAAGGCGCGTGGGTCACCCCCGGCCTGATCGACTGCCACACCCACACGGTGTTCGGCGGCAACCGCAGCGGCGAATTTGAAAAGCGTCTGCAAGGCGTCAGCTATGCCGAGATCGCGGCGTCCGGCGGCGGCATCGCCAGCACCGTGCGCGCTACGCGTGAAGCGACGGAAGACGAGCTGTTCGCCAGCGCCGCCAAACGCCTGAAAAGCCTGATGCGCGACGGCGTGACCACGGTCGAAATGAAATCCGGCTACGGCCTCGATCTGGTCAACGAACGCAAAATCCTCCGGGTCATCCGTCGCCTCGAAAAACAGCTGCCGATCAGCGTGCGCAGCACTTGTCTGGCCGCCCACGCACTGCCGCCGGAGTACAAGGATCGCGCGGACGATTACATCGATCTGGTCTGCAACGAAATGCTCCCCGCGCTCGCCGCCGAAGGTCTGGTCGATGCCGTGGATGCGTTCTGCGAATACCTGGCCTTCTCGCCGGAGCAGGTCGAGCGCGTGTTTATCGCCGCGCAACAACTCGGTCTGCCGGTGAAGCTGCACGCCGAACAATTGTCCTCGCTGCACGGCTCCAGCCTCGCCGCGCGCTACAAGGCGTTGTCTGCCGATCATCTGGAGTTCATGGACGAGGCCGACGCCATCGCCATGGCCGAAGCCGATACCGTCGCCGTGCTGCTGCCGGGCGCGTTCTACTTTCTGCGCGAAACCCAGTTGCCGCCAATGGACGCCCTGCGCAAGCACAAGGTGAAAATCGCCATTGCCAGCGACCTCAACCCCGGCACTTCGCCGGCGCTGTCGTTGCGGCTGATGCTGAACATGGCCTGCACCTGTTTCCGCATGACCCCGGAAGAGGCCCTGGCCGGTGCGACGATTCATGCCGCGCAAGCACTGGGCATGGCCGACACTCACGGTTCGCTGGAAGTCGGCAAGGTTGCGGATTTCGTCGCCTGGCACATCGATCGTCCGGCGGATCTGGCCTATTGGCTCGGTGGTGATCTGGACAAACGCGTCGTCCGTCACGGCGTCGAATCAAGTCTGTAGGAGAGCGGTTGTGGATAAGGTTCTGAACTTCAAACAAGGTCGCGTGCCGTTGCTGATCAGCATGCCTCACGCTGGCGTGCGCCTGACGCCGGCGGTGGAAGCCGGGTTGATCCCTGACGCGAAAAGCCTGCCGGACACTGACTGGCACATTCCGCAGCTGTACGACTTTGCCGAAGAGCTGGGCGCGAGCACGTTGGCGGCTGAGTATTCACGATTCGTCATCGATCTGAATCGACCGTCCGACGATAAGCCGCTATACGCCGGGGCGACCACCGGGCTGTACCCGGCGACGTTGTTCGATGGCATTCCATTGTTTCGCGAAGGGCACGAGCCGTCGAAGGAGGAACGCGCGACGTATCTGGAGCAGATCTGGACGCCGTATCACCGCACCCTGCAAGAAGAGTTGGCGCGATTGAAGGCCGAGTTCGGCTACGCGTTGCTGTTCGATGCGCACTCGATCCGTTCGATCATCCCGCACCTGTTCGACGGCAAGCTGCCGGACTTCAACCTCGGCACCTTCAACGGCGCCAGTTGTGATCCGCAACTGGCCAGTCAGCTCGAAGCAATCTGCGCCGGCCACAGCCACTACAGCCATGTGCTCAACGGCCGCTTCAAGGGCGGTCACATCACCCGGCATTACGGCACCCCGGCCGAGAACATCCACGCGGTGCAACTGGAGTTGTGCCAGAGCACCTACATGGAAGAGTTCGAACCGTTCCGCTACCGCGCCGACCTGGCCGAGCCGACGCAAGTCGTGCTCAAGGAACTGCTACAAGGCTATCTAGCCTGGGCAAAGTCTCACTACACCGGCTGATCCACCCTTGTAGGAGCTGCCGAAGGCTGCGATCTTTTGATCGTTCCCACGCTCCGCGTGGGAATGCCTCTTGGGACGCTCCGCGTCCAGTGACGCGGAGCGTCACGGGCTGCATTCCCACGCAGAGCGTGGGAACGATCAACGATCAGGCTCCGGAGCATGCTCATTGACGTAAATCGGGTTTATGATGCCCAACGGCAGAATAATAGAAGTCCCCCCAGGGATGACCTCGACCCCTTACGGAGCGCGCAATGCAGACTTTGTTTCCGCAGATCAAACCTCACGCCCGGCACGATCTGGCTGTCGATGACACCCACACGCTGTACGTCGACGAAAGCGGTTCACCCGAGGGTTTGCCGGTTGTGTTCATTCACGGTGGCCCCGGCGCCGGTTGCGACGCGCAGAGCCGGCGCTATTTCGATCCGAATCTGTATCGCATTGTCACTTTCGATCAGCGCGGTTGCGGTCGCTCCACGCCGCACGCCAGTCTGGAAAACAACACCACCTGGGATCTGGTCGCCGACCTTGAGCGCATCCGTAAACACCTGGGCATCGAAAAATGGGTGCTGTTCGGTGGCTCGTGGGGTTCGACGCTGGCGCTGGCCTACGCGCAAACTCACCCGGAACGTGTTCATGGTCTGATCCTGCGTGGGATCTTTCTCTGCCGTCCGCAGGAAATCGAGTGGTTCTATCAGGCCGGTGCCAGCCGTCTGTTCCCCGATTACTGGCAGGACTACATCGCGCCGATCCCGCTGGACGAGCGCGACGATCTGCTCAGCGCTTTCCACAAACGCCTGATCGGCAACGACCAGATTGCGCAGATGCACGCGGCCAAAGCCTGGTCGACGTGGGAAGGGCGCACCGCGACCCTGCGGCCGAACCCGCTGGTGGTCGATCGTTTCTCCGAGCCGCAGCGCGCGCTGTCGATTGCACGGATCGAATGCCACTATTTCACCAACAACGCGTTCCTTGAACCGAACCAGTTGATTCGCGACATGGGCAAGATCGCGCATTTGCCGGGCGTGATCATTCACGGTCGTTATGACGTGATCTGCCCGCTCGACAATGCCTGGGAACTGCATCAAGCCTGGCCGAACAGTGAATTGCAGGTGATCCGCGACGCCGGCCACGCCGCCTCCGAACCGGGCATCACCGATGCACTGGTGCGCGCGGCCGGCAACATGGCGCGACGCCTGCTCGACCTGCCGCCCGAAGAAGCATGAAGGGCCTTTTGCAGCGCGTCAGTAACGCGCGGGTCGAAGTGGCAGGCGAGGTGGTAGGCGCGGTCGATCAAGGTTTGCTGGTGCTGGTGGCGGTCGAACCCGACGACACGCGTGCCAGCGCCGACAAACTTCTGCATAAGCTGCTTAACTATCGGGTATTCAGCGACGCCGAGGGCAAGATGAACTTGTCCCTGGCGGATGTTGGCGGCGGGTTGCTGCTGGTCTCTCAGTTCACCCTCGCAGCCGACACCAGGAGCGGGTTGCGCCCGGGTTTTTCCAGCGCAGCACCTCCGGCCCTGGGCGAGGAATTGTTCGACTATCTATTAGGCAAAGCGAAACAGATGCATGGCACTGTGGCATCAGGTAGATTCGGCGCGGATATGCAGGTGCACCTGGTCAATGATGGCCCGGTAACCTTCCTGTTACAGACCTGAAAGCGCTTGAAACATCTTTTTAAGGGCGTTTCGACTGAAAACAGGCATTTTTCGCGATAAATACTTGGTTACCCCCGATGCTTTGTCATGCGGGCTACTAGATAATCGCGCGCTACGGGGATCAGCGTTCGTTGGTCCGTTTTGACTTAGGTAGAGACTTGTCCGGAGCCGATTGGGGAATCATTTTGCCCCAGCGGAGTCGGAACAATGCTCGCCAACTTGGCAAGAGTGTTCTGGAAGGTCGGTTTTTCACTGCCGAAAACCCTACAGGCACTTCATCTGGCCGTTGGTTTATTGATCTGTTTTCGGCGAGGGTTGCTCGTGATTGTTAGTCCCTGTAATGCAGCAAAATTGTCTGCCAAACGCATGCGAAGTGCTCTGGTAGCGGGCTCGGCGCTCCTGTGCCTGCTCAGCGCCGGTCAGCTTTGGGCGTTCAATCTTGACGATGTATCGGCCAAGGCAAAAGAGCTGGCCGGGCAGAAGTTCGAAGCCCCGCGCAGCAACCTGCCGAACGAGTTCCGCGACATGAAGTTCGCGGACTATCAAAAAATTCGCTTCCTCACCGAAAAGGCTGAGTGGGCTGATCAGAAGACCCCGTTCAAGTTGTCCTTCTATCACCAGGGCATGCACTTCGACACGCCGGTCAAAATCAACGAAATCACGGCGAACACCGTCGAAGAGATCAAATACGATCCGACCCGCTTCGATTTCGGCGACCTGAAATTCGATCCTAAGGCCACTGAACAACTGGGTTATGCCGGTTTCCGTGTGCTGTACCCGATCAACAAGGCTGACAAGCAAGACGAAATCATGACCATGCTTGGCGCGAGCTACTTCCGCGTCGTCGGCAAGGGTCATACCTACGGTCTGTCGGCCCGTGGTCTGGCGATCGATACCGCATTGCCGTCTGGTGAAGAATTCCCGCGTTTCCGCGAGTTCTGGATTCAGCAGCCGAAGCCGGGCGACAAGCATCTGGTGATCTTCGCCTTGCTCGATTCGCCACGCGCCACCGGTGCCTACCGTCTGATCCTGCGTCCGGGCAGCGACACCATTGTCGACGTCAAAGCGCAGATGTTCCTGCGTGACAAGGTCGGCAAACTGGGCATCGCACCGCTGACCAGCATGTTCCTGTTCGGCGCCAACCAGCCGTCGAAAGTCCTCAACTATCGTCGTGAACTGCACGACTCCAGCGGTCTGTCGATCCATGCCGGCAACGGCGAGTGGATCTGGCGTCCGCTGAACAACCCTAAACACCTGGCCGTGAGCAACTTCAGCGTCGAAAACCTGCGTGGTTTCGGTCTGCTGCAGCGTGGTCGCGACTTCAGCCACTACGAAGACCTCGACGATCGCTACGACAAGCGTCCAAGCGCCTGGATCGAGCCGAAGGGTGACTGGGGCAAAGGTACCGTTGATCTGGTAGAAATTCCGACCGCCGACGAAACCAACGACAACATCGTTGCGTTCTGGAGCCCGGAAAAAATGCCGGAGCCGGGCCAGCCGCTGGACTTCGCTTACCGCATGCACTGGACGATGGACGAAGCGGCGATTCACGCGCCGGACAGCGCCTGGGTTTCGCAGACTCTGCGTTCGACCGGTGACGTCAAGCAATCGAACCTGATCCGTCAGCCGGATGGCAGCGTTGCTTATCTGGTCGATTTCGAAGGTCCATCGCTGGCGGCCCTGGCCCCGGACGCTGACGTTCGCAGTCAGGTCAGCGTCGGCGACAACGCCGAACTGGTCGAGAACAGCGTGCGCTACAACCCGGAAACCAAGGGCTGGCGCTTGACCCTGCGGATGAAAATCAAAGACGCAGGCAAGTCGACCGAGATGCGTGCCGCACTGGTTCAGCCGGTGGTAACGGCTGATCTGGCCAAGTCGTCGGTACCGGCGTCCAACTCGTCCGTGGCCAAGGCCGACAAGGTTGCCGCCAAGCAACAAGAGAAAGAAGACAAGGAAGCCAAGGCAGCCGAGGCCAAACAGGCTCAACAGGCCGATGCCAAGCCCGCTGCAGATGCCAAGGACAAGGCCAACAAAGACGCCAAGCAGCCTGTAGCTGCGGACGCGGCCCCAGCCACACCGGAATCGGCGCCGACTGAAGAAGTCATCACCGAGACCTGGAGCTATCAGTTGCCTGCCGATGAGTAACTCTCAAGTACAGCCAGAGACTCTGTCCGAGTATCTGGCGCATCTGCCGATGACCGACGAGCAGCGCGCGGAACTCGCGGGCTGCCAGTCGTTCAGCGAGTTGCATGAACGCCTGTCGTCCTCGACGTTCGACGCCCCTGCCGAAGCCGCCCAGGCTTCGGTGGGCAAGCGCCTGACGCTGAGCACGGCTGAAGAACTGGAAGAAGCGGAAATGCTGGTGCTCGACGCCAGCGGTCGGGTCAGCCTCAAGGCGACCCCGCCGATCCGCCGCACCAAGGTGGTTCCGGAGCCGTGGCGCACCAATATTCTGGTGCGTGGCTGGCGCCGTCTGACCGGTCGCACCAACCCGCCACAGCCGCCGAAGGACGAAAACGTTCTGCCGGCGGCGCGCTGGCGCACCGTTGGTTCGATCCGTCGCTATATTCTGCTGGTGCTGATGCTCGGCCAGACCATCGTCGCTGGCTGGTACATGAAAGGCATCATGCCGTACCAGGGCTGGTCGTTCGTCGATCTCGACGAAGTCCTGCACCAGCCGCTGCTGCAAACCGCCACGCAAGTGCTGCCGTATGCGCTGCAAACCAGCATCCTGATTCTCTTCGGGATTCTGTTCTGCTGGGTGTCGGCCGGTTTCTGGACGGCGCTGATGGGCTTCCTCGAGTTGCTCACCGGTCACGATAAATACCGTATCTCCGGCAAAAGCGCCGGCAACGAGCCGATTGCCAAAGACGCGCGTACCGCGCTGGTAATGCCGATCTGCAACGAAGACGTACCGCGCGTATTCGCCGGTCTGCGCGCTACGTTCGAATCGGTCGCGGCTACCGGTGATCTGGATCGCTTCGACTTCTTCGTCCTCAGCGACAGTAACGACACCGATATCTGTGTTGCCGAGCAACAGGCCTGGCTGGACGTCTGCCGCGAGGCCAAAGGCTTCGGCAAGATCTTCTACCGTCGTCGTCGCCGTCGGGTGAAGCGCAAGAGCGGCAACCTCGACGACTTCTGCCGTCGTTGGGGCGGTGACTACAAGTACATGGTTGTGCTCGACGCCGACTCGGTCATGAGCGGCGAGTGCCTGACCAGTCTGGTGCGCTTGATGGAAGCCACGCCGGATGCCGGGATCATCCAGACCGCGCCGCGTGCGTCGGGCATGGACACCCTGTATGCGCGCATGCAGCAGTTCGCGACCCGTGTGTACGGCCCGCTGTTTACCGCTGGTCTGCACTTCTGGCAGTTGGGTGAATCCCACTACTGGGGTCACAACGCGATCATCCGCATGAAGCCGTTTATCGACCACTGCGCCTTGGCGCCGTTGCCAGGTAAAGGGGCGTTCTCCGGTGCGATCCTGTCTCACGACTTCGTTGAAGCGGCGCTGATGCGCCGTGCCGGTTGGGGCGTGTGGATTGCCTACGACTTGCCGGGCAGCTACGAAGAACTGCCGCCGAACCTGCTCGACGAACTCAAGCGTGACCGTCGCTGGTGCCACGGCAACCTGATGAACTTCCGTCTGTTCCTGGTCAAAGGCATGCACCCGGTGCACCGCGCGGTGTTCCTCACCGGCGTGATGTCGTACCTGTCGGCGCCGTTGTGGTTCTTCTTCCTCGTGTTGTCGACCGCGCTGTTGGCGGTGAACACGCTGATGGAACCGCAGTACTTCCTCGAACCGCGTCAGCTCTATCCGCTGTGGCCACAATGGCACCCGGACAAGGCGATTGCGCTGTTCTCGACGACCATCGTGCTGCTGTTCCTGCCGAAACTGTTGAGCATCATCCTGATCTGGGCCAAAGGCGCGAAAGAGTTCGGCGGCAAGTTCAAGGTGACCCTGTCAATGCTGCTGGAGATGCTGTTCTCCATGCTGCTGGCGCCGGTGCGGATGATTTTCCACACGCGTTTCGTACTGGCCGCGTTCCTCGGCTGGGCCGCGACCTGGAATTCGCCGCAACGTGACGACGACTCGACACCTTGGAGCGAGGCGGTCAAACGCCACGGCCCGCAAACCCTGCTGGGCTTCTTCTGGGCGCTGCTGGTGGTCTGGTTGAACCCGAGCTTCCTCTGGTGGCTGGTGCCAATCGTCGGTTCGCTGATGCTGTCGATCCCGGTGTCGGTGATTTCCAGCCGTGTCGGTCTGGGCCTGAAATCCCGTGACGAGAGCCTGTTCCTCATCCCTGAGGAATACAATCCGCCACAGGCGCTGCTGGCGACCGATCAGTACACCCACGAAAACCGTTACCACGCGCTCAACGACGGCTTTGTCCGTGCGGTGGTCGATCCTCAGCAGAACGCTTTGGCGTGCTCGCTGGCGACTTCCCGTCACGGTCAGGCCGAGCCGATCGAATGGCTGCGTCAGGAACGTGTGCGTCACGCGCTGAAGGTCGGCCCTGCGGGGTTGAACAACCATGATCGTCTGCAATTGCTGAGCGATCCTGTTGCCTTGGCGCGTTTGCATGAGCAGGTCTGGGCGGAAGGTCACGCTGAGTGGCTGGACGCATGGCGCGCTTCGGTGAAAGCCGATCCGCATGCGCCGTTGCTGCCGTTGCAACCGGTGGGCTTGCAGGCGCAACCGGCCTGATGAAGAAACCCCGCGATGTTGCGGGGTTTTTTTTGGCCTGCTGAAAAGCCCCTCACCCTAGCCCTCTCCCGGAGGGAGAGGGGACTGACCGAGTTGGATGTTCGAGATACGCCGACCTGATCTTTCTGCGTTGAATTCATAATCGACTCGATCTTTCAGGTCGGCGTATAGCTTGAGACACCTCGGTCGGCCCCCTCTCCCTCCGGGAGAGGGCTGGGGTGAGGGGACTGATTGGAAGATGCTTCAGAAGTACGCCGACCGATCTTGCTGTGCTGAATCCATAATCGACTCGATTTTTCAGGTCGGCGTATAGCTCGAGACACCTCGGTCGGCTCCCTCTCCCTCCGGGAGAGGGCTGGGGTGAGGGGGAGCGATCTTGATTGTTAAACAAATCGTCCATTAAACCTTGTGCAAAAAAACGAGTGCGTTAGCATCCGTCCCCGAATTGGCGCGCCCGGGCTTTTTTGCCTGTTTCTGTCGGTTTTTCGCGCCGCACACGCAATGGTTTTGGGGACTTGAAGATGAAGAAGTATCTGTCGATGCTGCTGGTCGGCGTCACGGCACTGGTTGCAGTCAATGCGGCGCAGGCTGGCGCAATCGATGACGCGGTCAAGCGCGGCACGTTGAAAGTCGGTATGGATCCGACCTACATGCCGTTCGAAATGACCAACAAGCGCGGCGAAATCATCGGCTTCGAAGTCGACATTCTCAAAGCCATGTCCAAAGCCATGGGCGTCAAACTGGAACTGGTTTCGACCGGCTACGACGGCATCATCCCGGCGCTGATGACCGACAAGTTCGACATGATCGGCAGCGGCATGACCCTGACCCAGGAACGCAACCTGCGCCTGAACTTCAGCGAACCGTTCATCGTCGTCGGCCAGACCCTGCTGATCCGCAAAGAGCTGGAAGGCACCATCAAGTCGTATAAAGACCTGAACACCGCCGACTATCGCATCACCTCCAAGCTCGGCACCACCGGCGAAATGGTCGCCAAGAAGCTCATCTCCAAGGCCAAGTACCACGGCTACGACAACGAGCAGGAAGCCGTGCTCGATGTGGTCAACGGCAAGGCTGACGCCTTTATCTACGACGCGCCGTACAACGTCGTTGCGGTGACCAAGGTCGGCGCCGGCAAACTGGTGTTCCTCGACAAGCCGTTCACCTACGAGCCATTGGCGTTTGGTCTGAAGAAGGGCGATTACGACAGCCTCAACTTCATCAACAACTTCCTGCACCAGATCCACGAAGACGGCACCTACGATCGCATCCATGACAAGTGGTTCAAGAGCACCGAGTGGCTCAAGGACATGGAATAACGCGCATCCGCTGATCGTTCCCACGCTCTGCGTGGGAACGCATCCTGTGACGCTCCGCGTCACGATCAGGCAGGGACGCAGAGCGTCCCGAGCGGCATTCCCACGCAGAGCGTGGGAACGATCATCCGAGAACCTGCAATGAAACAGAAAAAAGCCCAATGGCCTTGGCACGTCCTCACCGTGCTGGTGCTGGTCGGCCTGGCCGGCGCGTTGTATTACGCGACGTCGCTGATGTCCTACGAATGGCGCTGGAACCGTGTGCCGCAGTACTTCGCCTATCAGGCTGAAGAAACCCAGCGCGCCGCTGACATTTCCACGGTCACCGAACTCGTGCGCAAGGGCAGCAGCGCGCAGGTCACCCTGCGCAACGACGCTGGTGACGAGCAGCACCTGACTGTCGACGAGAACAGCCTGCAATTCGCTCAGGGCGACGATGTGGCCGAAGGCGACGTCGTGGGTGTCACTCGCCATTGGGCGGCAGGGCCGCTGTTGTGGGGCCTGTGGACGACGCTTTGGCTGTCGGTAGTGTCCGGGATTCTCGGGTTGCTCATTGGTCTGGTCACCGGCCTGTGCCGGCTGTCGAACAACCCGACCTTGCGCGACCTCTCGACCATCTACGTCGAACTGGTGCGCGGCACGCCGCTGTTGGTGCAGATCTTCATTTTCTACTTCTTCATCGGCACGGTGATGAACCTGTCCCGCGAGTTCGCCGGGATCGCTGCGCTGTCGCTGTTCACCGGCGCCTATGTGGCCGAGATCATCCGTTCCGGTGTGCAATCGATCGCCCGTGGCCAGAACGAAGCGGCACGCTCGCTTGGTCTGAGTGCCGGTCAGTCGATGCGCCATGTGGTGTTGCCGCAAGCGCTGAAACGCGTACTGCCACCGCTGGCCGGGCAGTTCATCAGTCTGGTCAAAGACACCTCGCTGGTGTCGGTGATCGCCATCACCGAGCTGCTGAAAAGCGGCCGTGAAGTCATCACCACCTCGTTCTCGCCGTTCGAAATTCTGTTCTGCGTCGCCGGCCTGTACCTGTTGATCAACCTGCCGCTGTCGAAAATCGCCAGCCGGCTTGAGCGGAGGCTCGCGCAAAGTGATTGAAGTCCGCGAACTGGTAAAAGTCTTCGACACCCGTGGGCAAGTGGTGCGCGCGGTGGATAACGTCAGCACCACGGTCGCCAAGGGCGAAGTGCTGGTGGTGATCGGCCCGTCGGGGTCCGGCAAGTCGACCTTCCTGCGCTGCCTCAATGGCCTGGAGGAGTTCGACTCGGGCTCGGTGAGCATCGACGGCCTGCAACTGGCCGACCCGAAAACCGACGTCAACGCCTACCGCCGCGAAGTCGGCATGGTCTTTCAGCACTTCAATCTGTTCCCGCACATGACCGTGCTGGAAAACCTCTGTCTGGCGCAGAAAGTCGTGCGCAAGCGCGGCAAGAAAGAGCGCGAAGCCAAGGCGATGGAGTTGCTGCAAAAGGTCGGAATTGCACAGAAGGCCAACGAGTTTCCGTCACGCCTGTCCGGCGGTCAGCAACAGCGCGTAGCAATTGCCCGGGCGCTGGCGATGGAACCGAAGGTGATGTTGTTCGATGAACCGACGTCGGCGCTTGATCCGGAAATGGTTGGCGAAGTGCTGGATGTGATGAAGAACCTGGCCGTGGAAGGCATGACCATGGTCTGCGTGACCCACGAGATGGGTTTTGCTCGGGAAGTGGCGGACCGGGTGTTGTTCTTCGATCATGGCAAATTGCTGGAAGATGCTGCGCCGGCGGAGTTCTTTGATGCGCCGAAGGATCCGCGCGCCCAGGCCTTCCTGCGTCAGGTCTTGTAGTAACTGATCGTTCCCACGCTCCGCGTGGGAATGCCGCCCGGGACGCTCCGCGTTCCTTTCATGCATGACGCGGAGCGTCACAGGATGCATTCCCACGCAGAGCGTGGGAACGATCTGTGGGGCTTATACCTTGAAGCGCCCCACCAGCATCTGCAGATGCGTCCCCAACCGCGCCAGCTCAACGCTGGACGCCGCGGTCTCTTCACTCGCCGCCGACGTCTGATCCGATACGTCCCGCACATTCAGTACGCTACGGTTGATCTCTTCCGCCACCGCGCTCTGCTGCTCGGCAGCCGCCGCAATCTGCTGGTTCATCGCCTGAATCGCCGACACCGTGCGGGTAATGCTTTCCAGCGAACCACCGGCACGACGGGTCAGCTCGACGCTGCTGTCGGTCAATGTGCGGCTGTTGTCCATGATCGTCGCCACTTGCTGGGTACCGTTTTGCAGGCCGACGATCAGCTCTTCGATCTCTTCGGTGGACTTCTGCGTGCGCTGCGCGAGACTGCGCACTTCATCGGCAACCACGGCAAAACCACGTCCAGCCTCACCGGCACGTGCCGCTTCGATGGCTGCGTTGAGGGCCAGCAGGTTGGTTTGCTGGGCCACGGATTTGATCACGTCGAGGACGCTGCCAATCTTGTCGCTTTCGCGCTTGAGCTCGCCCATGGCTTCGGTGGAGTGACCGACTTCAACCGCCAGACGCTCGATTTGTGCGATGGCTTCGCCGACGACTTTGTCGCCTTCGCGGGCCTGTTGGTCAGCGGCGACGGCGGCTTCGGAGGCTTCCTCGGCATTGCGCGCGACTTCCTGCACGGTGGCGGCCATTTCGTTCATGGCGGTGGCGACCTGATCGGTCTCGATCTTCTGATTGTTGACCCCGGCGCTGGTCTGCTCGGTCACCGCCGAGAGTTCTTCAGCAGCGCTGGCGATCTGGGTGACGCCGTCGCTGATCCCGCCGATCAGCTCGCGCAGGCCTTGGGTCATGCTCTGCATCGAGCGTTGCAGTTGGCCGAGTTCGTCGCGGCGCTGCGAAACCAGGTTGTGGGTCAGGTCGCCCGCGGCCACGCGCTCGGCGACTTTCAGGGTCTGGTTCAGCGGGATGATGATCTGGCGGGTGATCGCCCACGCGGCCAGCAAGCCGAACGCGATGGCGAGCAGGGTGGCGATGATCAGCATGTTTTTCGCGTGTGCGGCGTCGGTGTCACGCACCACGGTCTGGGAAATGGTCAGTTTTTTACTGGCATCGAGGAGGATATCGCCCTGGGCTGCCATGCGAGCAACGGCGCTCCCGCTGGCGGTTTGCGCGTCGCGGAACTGGCCGACGGCGGCGCGATAGGCTTTCATCGACTCGGCGGCTTGCTGCAGGTTGGCAGTGAACTGTTCCGGCAGTTTCGACGGCAGGCTCTCAAGGGATTTCAAAGCATTTTCGATGGCGTCGAGCGCGGGTTGCTCGGCCTCGGCCTTGCCGCTGTAGGTGTAACCGCGCACTTGATAGCGCGCCTGTTGCAGCAGCTTGCTCAGATCAACCACGCTGTTGAATTGCGCGACGCTGTCACCTTGCAGCAGGCCCTTTTCAACTTCCGAGACTTTGGCCACGGCGTTGTCGGCATTGGCGCCGAGTTTGCTGCGCGCGTCTTCGCGGTGCGTGGTCGCCTGGATCATGTCGGCGAAAGCACGTTTGTACTCGGCGACGGCAGCCAGTTGCTGGTCGACCATGGCGATGTCGGCCGGTTGTTCGATCAGCGTACGCGCGGTTTGCAGGCCGCTGTCGAGTTTGCCGAGCATGTCGTTGACCGCGCCCGGGCCTTGTTCGCCACGGCGTGAATCGTAGTCGACGCGGGCCAGACGCAAGTCTTTGCTGTACTCATTGAGGCTGGAAATAAACCCGAGCTTGTCGCCCCGGCTGATGATGCCGCTCATGCCGGACCAGCCGGTGAAGGTGATCAACAGCGTCAGCAAAAGCACCAGACCGAAGCCGATACCCAGCTTGCGTTTGACGCTGACATTCCCAAGATTCTCGGCTAACCAACGGTACATGCGACAACTCCCCGACCACAAATTGGACTTATGGGGAGCGTATCGGCCGGGTGATGGCAATCTGTAACACCATTTGTCCGGGAAGGCCCTGCGCTCTGGATCTGCTCACCTGCCGATTGCCGACCTGCTGATCCGCTGATCCGCTGATCTGTAGGAGCTGTCGAGTGAAACGAGGCTGCGATCTTTTGATCTTGCTTATAAAAAAACAACATCAAAAGATCGCAGCCTTCGGCAGCTCCTACACGGGGCGCGGTGTTCGTTTAGAACAGGCGGGCAAGGAGGGCGGTGACGGCGGTTTCTACGCGCAGGATGCGCTCGCCCAGTTGCACCGGTTGCAGGCCGGACTTGGCCAGCAGGTCGATCTCGTAGGGAATCCAGCCGCCTTCAGGGCCGATGGCGAGGGTGACTGGTTCGCTGAGGGCGCGCGGGCACGGCGGATAGTTGCCGGGATGACCGACCAGACCGAGCGTGCCCTCAGTAATGGCGGGCAGGCGATCTTCAACGAACGGCTTGAAGCGTTTCTCGATGACGATCTCCGGCAATACCGTATCGCGCGCCTGTTCGAGGCCGAGGATCAGTTGTTCACGGATAGCCGCCGGCTCAAGAAACGGCGTCTGCCAGAAGCTCTTCTCGACCCTATAGCTGTTGACCAGAATCACCTTCGCCACGCCCATGGTCGCCACGGTCTGAAACACCCGGCGGAGCATTTTCGGACGCGGCAGCGCCAGCACGAGGGTTAGCGGCAATTTCGCCGGTGGCGGCTGATCGAGGGTGACGCGCAGTTCGGCTTCATCCGCTTCCAGTCGCAGCAATTCAGCCGAGCCCATCAACCCGTCAATGCGCCCGACGCGCAGGCTGTCACCGACTTCCGAACGGTGAACTTCCTGCATGTGCGTCAGGCGTCGATCACGCAGCACCACACGCTCGGCCGCAATGAAATCGGCTTCTTCGAGCAACAGCAGGTTCATGCCTGGGTCGCTGGCGGCTGGTCGTTGTGGTCGTCGGCCGGGGTTTCTTCCGGGCGTTCGCGCTTGCTGATCAAACCACCGAACAGGATGCCGATTTCGAACAGCATCCACATCGGCACGGCCAGCAGGGTCTGCGAGAAGATGTCCGGTGGCGTCAGGATCATGCCGACCACGAAGCAGCCGATGATCACGTACGGGCGGATTTTCTTCAGGTATTTGACGTCGACCACGCCGATCCACACCAGCAGCACCACGGCCACCGGAATCTCGAATGCCACGCCGAAGGCGAAGAACAGCGTCATGACGAAATCGAGGTAACTGGCGATGTCGGTCATCATTTCCACGCCTGCCGGAGTGGCGGCGGCGAAGAACTTGAAGATCAGCGGGAACACGAAGTAATAGGCGAACGCCATGCCGGTGTAGAACAGCAGGATGCTCGACACCAGCAACGGCACCGCGATGCGCTTCTCATGCTTGTACAGGCCCGGCGCGATAAAGCCCCAGATCTGATGCAGGATCACTGGGATCGCGAGGAACAGCGAGACCATCATCGTCAGTTTCAGCGGCGTCAGGAACGGCGACGACACGTCAGTGGCGATCATCGTCGCGCCGACCGGCAGGTACTGGCGCAGCGGCGTCGAGACGAAGGTGTAGATCTGCTGGGTGAAGGCGAACAGCCCGGCGAAGATGATGAAGATCGCCGCCACACAACGCAGCAGGCGGGTGCGCAACTCGGTGAGGTGCGAAACCAGCGGCATGTGCTGGTCGTTTTCGGGGAGATCGCTCATGGGGCTCGCGGCGGCAGAGTAGGGTCGTGAGGCGCTGGTGTGATCGGCGCGGCGGTTGGAGCTACGTGTTCGACCGAAGTTTCTGCGGCAACGGGCACGGGTTCTGTCGGCGCCACAACGGCGGCGGGCACAGGTGTCGGAGCAGGCGCAGTCGGCGCATGAATTGTCTGCTGACCCACATGCTCAACCGACGTCGGCTCTTGCTGAACCGGGTTGAAAATCTTCCGCGCCTCTTGCTCCAGCGACAGAATATGCTCGTTGTGCAGTTGCCGACGGATCTCGTCGGCACCGATTTCACGTTCAACTTCCTGTTTGATCGCGTTGAAGCTGCGCTTCAGCCGTCCGACCCACAGGCCAGCGGTGCGCGCAGCGCCCGGCAGACGCTCGGGGCCCAGCACCAGCAGGGCGACGAGGCCGACGAGCAGCAGTTCAGAGAAGCTGATACCAAACATTAGTCAGTGCTCACACGTCTTTGCGGATCGGCTCTTCGACTTTCTGCGCCTGCACGTCAATGGTGTGCGGCGGGTTGGCCTGAGCGGTGGCTTGCGGCTGTACCGGTGGTACCGGTTGCGCAGGCGTCACGGTTGGATCAGCGGCAGGTTTTTCGTCGTCGTTCATGGCTTTGCGGAAGCCTTTGATCGACTCGCCAACGTCGGTGCCGAGGTTTTTCAGTTTCTTGGTGCCGAACACCAACACCACGACTACCAGAATGACGATCCAGTGTTTCCAGTCAAAAATGCCCATGTTGCTGTTCCTCTCAAAAAATTGTTCAGGCGGACGGACGCGAGGCTTTCTCGACGTGTCCGGACAGACCGAAGCGACGATCCAGTTCATCGAGCACAGCCTGCGGATGCTGCCCCAGTTGGGCGAGCATGACCATGCTGTGGAACCACAGGTCGGCGGTCTCGTAGATCACATCGCTGCAGTCGCCGCTGATGGCGGCGTCTTTGGCGGCAATAATGGTTTCGACCGACTCTTCGCCGACTTTCTCCAGAATTTTGTTCAAACCCTTGTGATACAGACTAGCTACATATGAGCTGTCGGCAGCTGCGCCTTTGCGCTCTTCGAGCACTTCGGCCAGGCGGGTCAGGGTGTCACTCATGTTTGTGTCCTGCGGAATAGATGGCGTGCGGGTCTTTGAGAACCGGATCGACGGTTTTCCAGTCGCCGTTTTCGAAGACACGATAAAAACAGCTTTGACGGCCGGTATGGCAAGCGATGTCGCCGATCTGTTCAACCATCAGGATGATCACGTCGGCGTCACAGTCCAGACGCATTTCATGCAGGGTCTGCACATGACCGGACTCTTCGCCCTTGCGCCACAGCTTGCCACGGGAGCGTGACCAGTAGATGGCACGGTGTTCCGCAGCGGTCAGTTCGAGCGCTTCGCGGTTCATCCAGGCCATCATCAATACACGTCCGGTCTTGTGATCCTGGGCAATCGCCGGCACCAGGCCATCAGCGTCCCATTTGATCTCGTCCAGCCAGTTTTTCATCTTCAATTCCTGACAGAAGCAGCTTCGAGTTGCGAGCTTCACGCTGCAAGTAAAAGCAGTTGCGGTGTGCTTGTAGCTTCAAGCTTGCAGCTTATAACTTGCAGCTGATTCGTGCTATCGGCGAACGACCAGATACAAGCCGACTGCCACCATGATTCCGGCTGGCCAGTGCCCCAATTCGTTTAGCGGGCCACCGATGGCGAGGATCACCCCGCCGGCCAGATGCGCGCAACCGAGCAGGCGCAGGAGCCAGTCGTCCTTGCGTTTATGCCACGGCGGCGGCGGGTCGTAGGCGTGCGGCTGGGACATGCGTTCGAGCAGATCGCGGGCCATATTCGCCAGATGCGGCAACTGTTCGAACTGGCTCTGCACGTTGCCGAGCAAGGCTTTCGGGCTGACGCGCTCGCGCATCCAGCGCTCGAGGAATGGCTGCGCGGTGTTCCACAGATCCAGATCCGGATACAGCTGACGGCCGAGGCCTTCGATGTTCAGCAGGGTCTTTTGCAGGAGCACGAGTTGCGGCTGCACTTCCATGTTGAAACGGCGTGCGGTCTGGAACAGGCGCATCAGCACCTGGCCAAATGAAATATCTTTTAACGGTTTTTCGAAGATCGGTTCGCACACGGTACGGATTGCCGCTTCGAATTCGTTGAGTTTGGTTTCTGCCGGCACCCAGCCCGAATCGATGTGCAATTGCGCCACACGCCGGTAGTCACGCTTGAAGAAAGCGAACAGGTTGCGCGCCAGATAATCCTGGTCTTCCGGGGTCAGGCTGCCGACGATGCCGCAGTCGATCGCGATGTATTGCGGGCTCCACGGATTGACGGTGCTGACGAAGATGTTGCCCGGGTGCATGTCGGCGTGGAAGAAACTGTCGCGGAACACTTGGGTGAAGAAGATCTCCACGCCGCGTTCGGCGAGCATTTTCATGTCGGTGCGTTGATCGGCGAGGGTCGCCAGATCCGTCACCTGAATGCCGTAGATGCGCTCCATCACCAGCACTTTCGGCCGGCACCAGTCCCAATAGACTTGCGGCACGTATAGCAGCGGCGAACCTTCGAAGTTGCGCTTTAATTGGCTGGCGTTGGCCGCCTCGCGCAGCAGGTCGAGTTCGTCATAAATGGTTTTTTCGTAGTCCTGCACCACGTCGACCGGGTGCAGCAGACGCGCGTCGGCCGAGAGCTTTTCAGCGGCGCGGGCGAGGATGAACAGCCACGCCAGATCCTGCGCAATGATCGGTCTCAGGCCCGGGCGGATCACTTTAACCACCACTTCTTCGCCGGTTTTCAACTGCGCGGCATGCACCTGCGCCACCGAGGCCGAGGCCAGCGGTTCGACGTCGAAACGGCTGAACACGTCGCTGATTTTCTTGCCGAGCTGTTCTTCGATCAGCTTGATCGACAGCTGCGAATCGAACGGCGGCACGCGATCCTGCAAGCGCATCAGCTCATCGGCGATGTCTTCCGGCAGCAGGTCGCGGCGGGTCGAGAGAATCTGCCCGAACTTGATGAAAATCGGCCCGAGATCCTGCAACGCCAGACGCAAACGCGCGCCCCGGCTCAGATCCAGCGGCTTGCGCGGGAACCAGCGCCACGGCAGCACATAGCGCAGCGCGAGGAGGAACCAGGGCAGCGGCAGATCGAACAGCAGGTCATCGAGACGGTAGCGGATCACGACGCGCTGGATGCGCAACAGACGGCGGACGGCAAGCAGCTTCATGCGTTATCGCTTGGGTCGAGGGATCGGGAAAGGCGCTCGAAGCGCGCCTCGAGACGTTCCAGATCAAGTTTGATCCGGTCCAGTTCACTGAACCGCGCTTCGGCTTCGCGCTGCCCGACGAGGGTGCGCGATTCTTCAGCGAGGTATTCGGCGAGGTTCTGGTTGAGGCTGGCAAATCCTTGTTGATACCAGCGCGCGCGGCTGCGCAAGTGACCGCCAATCAATTGCGTGGCGACCGGGCCGAGCCAGCGCGAGAGTTCGTACTCCCAGTCCAGCTCAAGGTCTTGCAGCACGCCGGCCAGCTCCAGCAGCACGCCGCTGTCGCCATCGAGTTCGACTTCCGGGGCGTGCAGCACCGCGGTCTTGTCTTTGCTCACGGCCAGTTTGATCAGGCTCGAAGCCGGCGCACGCAGGGTGCAGTCGACACCGGTTTCCCAGTGCGAGGCCAGCATCAGACCTTCGTCGCTCGGCAAAATGAACAGTTGCAGCGCCGGGCTGCGGCAGTCGACGGCAATCACTTTGCCGGTCAAATGCGCCAGCCGCGGCAGCGCCGTGCTGTCGAGACGCAGCACCCGGTTGAGGCCGAGTTCAACGCTGGCGAGCAGCCCGGTAAGTAACATCAGGGCTTGATGCCACGGTGCAGGGCGACGATGCCTGCGGTCATGTTGTGATAGGTCACGCGGTCGAAACCGGCGTCGACCATCATCGACTTCAGGGTTTCCTGATTCGGGTGCATGCGGATCGATTCGGCCAGGTAGCGATAGCTTTCCGAGTCGTTGGTGATCAGCTTGCCCATCAGCGGCATGAAGGCGAACGAGTAGGCGTCGTAGGCTTTCGACATCAGCGCGTTGGTCGGCTTGGAGAATTCCAGCACCAACAGGCGACCGCCAGGCTTGAGCACGCGCAGCATCGAACGCAGCGCGTCTTCTTTGTGCGTCACGTTGCGCAGGCCGAAGGCGATGGTCACGCAGTCGAAATGGTTGTCCGGGAACGGCAGCTTTTCCGCGTCCGCCTGAACAAATTCGACGTTGCCGGCGACACCCAGATCCAGCAGGCGGTCACGACCGACCTTGAGCATGGATTCGTTGATGTCAGCCAAAACGACCTGACCGGTCGGGCCGACCAGGTGCGAGAATTTTTTGGTCAGGTCACCGGTACCGCCGGCGATGTCCAGCACGCGGTTACCGCTGCGCACGCCCGACAGTTCGATCGCGAAACGCTTCCACAAACGGTGCATGCCGCCCGACAGAAGGTCGTTCATCAGGTCGTACTTGGCGGCTACCGAGTGGAAAACCTCAGCGACTTTTTCCGCTTTCTGGCTTTCCGGAACGTTTTTGAAGCCGAAGTGAGTGGTGGGTTCGGCATCGCTGCCTTTGCGCTGATCAGTCATATCGCTGTCACCAAAAGAGAATGCGCGACATTCTAATCCCCAAGCCATGCTTTGTCTTGGAATGGCTAAAGGTAAGATGGGCAACCTTCGGGACGATTTGCCGCAGCGGCGGTCAAGATTTACCGACACACATTTTTCGCCCCATTCAAAAAGCAGGAGTCAATCAATGGCCAAAATCACTGTTGAGCGTGCCCACAACCTGGGTAAGGAAGCCGCCCGCGAGAAGGCCGACAAGCTGGCGCAAAAACTCTCCGATCAATATGGCCTGGAGCCGCAATGGTCGGGCGACACCCTGAACCTCAAACGCTCAGGCGTGAAAGGCGCGGTGCATGTGGCGGACGATTCGATCAAGGTCGACGTCGAGCTGGGCCTGATGATGTCGGCCATGAGCGGCATGATCAAAGCCGAAATCGAAAAAGCCCTCGATAAAGCGCTGGTCTGAACATCAAAAGATCGCAGCCTTCGTTCAGGCAACACCGATTTATGTCAGTTGTTAGGGTGCCGTTTCTAATTTTTCTACCTACTTTGTGCCTGAGCCCGACACTTTCGCGGGCAGTTCCTCAAACCTTCTGCGCGTGAGGTGCACCATGGCCAAAGTAATTTTGAAGAAAAAAATCGACGCTTCGACAACCGCTCTGAGCGACGTCAAATCCTATGCCCGCAAGATCTGGCTGGCAGGCCTGGGTGCCTACGCCAAGGTCGGCCAAGAGGGCAGCGACTACTTTCAAGAGCTGATCAAAGCTGGTCAAGCTGTTGAAAAGAAAGGCAAAAAAGCCGTCACCGAAAAACTCGAAGCGGCCAACGCCGAGATCGATGAAGCGAAGGGCGAAGTGAGTTCTTTCAAAGGTCGCGTCGAAGTTCAGCTCGACAAGGTCGAGAAGGCGTTCGACTCCCGTGTCGCAAGCGCCTTGAATCGTATCGGCATTCCGTCTAAACATGACGTTGAGACACTCTCTGCTAAGCTCGATGAGCTGACGGCATTGCTCGAACGCGTCGCGCGTAAATCTTAAGGAGAACGGGATGGCTGGTAAAAAGAACACCGATAAAGAAGGCAGCTCGTGGATCGGGAAAGTCGAAGACTACTCCCGCAAAATCTGGCTGGCTGGTTTAGGCGTGTACTCGAAGATCGACACTGACGGCAGCAAGCTCTTCGATACATTGGTCAAAGACGGCGAGAAAGCCGAGAAGCTCACCAAGTCTGCAGTCGGCAAAAAAGTCGATGCCGCCAAGGATTCCGCTTCGTCGGCCAAGTCGCGCATCAGCGGCGTGAAAGATCGCGCACTGGGCAAGTGGGACGAGCTGGAAGGGGCTTTCGACAAGCGCCTGAACAGCGCGATTTCGCGCCTGGGCGTACCGAGCCGCAATGAAGTCAAAGCGCTCAACAGCAAGGTCGACACACTGACCAAGCAGATCGAAAAACTCACCGGTCTGAAAGCTCAGCCTGTGGCGGCGAAAACGGCTGCGGCAAAACCTGCTGCTAAAACGGCAGCGGCCAAACCTGCTGCTAAAACCGCGGCCAAGCCACTGGTAAAAGCCGCGGCTAAACCTGCAGCAAAAGCAGCGGCCAAGCCGGCAGCGAAAGCTAAGGCCGCCGCTAAACCGGCTGCAAAAACTGCCGCCGCCAAGCCTGCCGCTAAAGCAGCTGCCAAACCGGTTGCCGCTAAGGCCGCTGCGAAACCAGCCGCTAAACCTGCGACAAAAGCAGCAGCCAAACCGGCCGCCAAGCCAGCAGCGAAAACCGCTGCCGCTAAACCGGCTGCCAAGCCTGCGGCCAAACCGGCAGCAGCGAAAAAACCCGCAGTGAAAAAACCGGCCGCGCCGAAAGCCGCAGCGCCGAAGCCAGCAGCACCTGCTGCAGCCAAACCTGCCACCCCGGCAGCTCCGGTAAGCGCGTCGAACTCCGCCGCCGCACCGACTCCAGTGGCAAACCCGACTGCCGCATCGACCCCGTCGACGCCAACCAGTCAGTCCTGATTTTTTCAGGGCAAAACAAAACGCCCGGCCTGTGAAGGTCGGGCGTTTTTGTTTGTGGCGTTTTTGAAGCTGACCCTCACCCCAGCCCTCTCCCGGAGGGAGAGGGGGCCGACCGAGGTGTCTCAAGCTATACGCCGACCTGAAAGACCTTATCGATTATGGATTCGGCAAAACAGCCGCAGGTCGGCGTACATCTCAAACATCCCCCAATCAGTCCCCTCTCCCTCCGGGAGAGGGCTAGGGTGAGGGGCTTTTGATTTCAGTCATGATCTTCAAGGTATTGCAGGGCCATACGTTCGGTGGCGACCTTCACCGGCGGCAGCAGGTGCGGTGCCACCAACATCATGATCTGGTACACGACCAACCGCACCTCACCCTCACGATCCAGAATCCGCTGATAATCCAGCGAAAACAGCAGCGTCATGGTGATCTGCTCCACCAACTGCCCCAACGCCTGGGTATCACTGACCAACTGCCCCGCCGCCTTCAACCGCGCCAGCAACGAAGCCAGCGTGCGCTTCAGCGCGTTGAGCAGATGACGTATCCCCTTGGCCAGTTTCGGCAACCGGCCCGCCAGGTTCGACAAGTCCTGAAACAGGAACCGATACTGCGCCAACCGCTCCACAATCAAATGCAAAAACAGCCAGTAATCCTCCGGTGCCAGTTCCACATCCGATGGAGGATCAAGCAGCGGCGCCAGTTCATTCTGGAAGCGTTCGAACAGCCCGAGAATCAGCGGTTCCTTGCCGTGGAAGTGGTAGTAGAGGTTGCCCGGACTGATGCCCATTTCGTTGGCAACTTCCATGGTGGAGACGTTCGGCTCGCCCTTTTCGTTGAACAGTTGCAAAGCACATTCGAGAATCCGGTCGCGGGTTTTCATCCAGTCTTCTTAGAAAAGTTCGGTTAAGCGTCAGCGCACGCGCACGTAGGTACCGGGCGCTGCCTCCATCGGTGGATAGTTCGGGTTGCCGAGGGTGAACGAGGTTTCGTGCTGGGCGCCGGAGCGTTGCTGTATCCATTCCAGCCACTGCGGCCACCAGCTGCCGTCGACGTGTTTGGCGTCGTAGTACCAGGCGCGCGGGTCGCTGCTCATCTTGGCGTTCTCGACGTACGCGGCTTTCGGGTTGCTCGGCGGGTTGAGAATGCTCTGCACATGGCCGCTGTTGGACAGCACAAAGCGTCGGTCACCACCGAGCAGCAAGGTCGAGCGATACACCGCATCCCACGGCGTGATGTGGTCGTTCATGCCGGCGACGCTGAAGCTGTCGACGGTGACTTTCTGTAAGTCGATCGGCGTGCCGCACACCTCAAGTCCACCCGGGTGGGTCAACGGGTTGTGCTTGAAGAAGTCCAGCAAGTCACCGTGAAACGCGGCGGGCAGGCGGGTGTTGTCGTTGTTCCAGTAGAGAATGTCGAAGGCCGGCGGCTCTTTGCCCAACAGGTAGTTGTTGACGAAGTAGCTCCAGATCAAATCGTTGGGGCGCATCCACGCGAAGACCTTGGCCATGTCGCGGCCATCAAGCACGCCCTTTTGATACGAGCGACGCTTGGCCGCTTCGAGGGTCTGTTCATCGGCAAACAGCGTGGCCGAGGTCTCGATTTCGCTGTCGAGCAGGCTGACCAGATAGGTCGCACTGGAGACCCGGCGCAGCTGCCGCTTGGCCTGCAAATGTCCTTGCAGGGCGGCGATGGTCAGCCCGCCAGCGCAAGCGCCCATCAGATTGACTTCGCGGGCGCCGGTGATCGCCCGGCAAATATTCATCGCCTCTTCCACGGCTTCGACGTAGGTCGACAGGCCCCATTCGCGATGGCGCACGTCAGGGTTGCGCCAACTGATCATGAACGTCTGCAAACCGTTTTTCAGCGCGTACTGGACGAAGCTGTTCTGCGGGCTCAGGTCGAAAATGTAGTACTTGTTGATCTGCGGCGGCACCACCAATAGCGGCTTGGCGTACTGCTTTTCGCTCATCGGTTTGTACTGGATCAGCTCAAGCATCTCGTTGCGAAACACCACCGAGCCGGTAGTGGTCGCGACGGTTTTGCCGACTTCAAAAGCTTGCTTGGTCACTTGCCGTGGCAAGCCGTCGTTGTGCAATAAGTCATCGAACAAATGACTGAGGCCGCGCACCAGACTGTGGCCGCCGGAGTTGAACAGCTCCTTCACTGCCAGCGGATTGAGCAAAGTGTTGGACGGCGCCACCGCGTCGTTGAGCAGGGTGAAGGCGAAGTGCGCGCGGGCGCGGTCTTCCGGGTTCATGTCGCTTTCGTCGATCCAGCTTTTGACCTGTTTCTGCCAGGCCAGATACGCCTGCAGGCTACGGCGGTAAAACGGGTTGAGGCTCCACGCCGGGTCAGCGAAACGGCTGTCGTTCGGATTGGTCGGGTGCAGGGTTTCACCGAGCAGGACGCGGCCCAACTGGCCGCCGAGCTTCAAGGCGTGTTTCGCGCTGTGCACCGGGTTACGCAAACCGTGGGCGGCCACGCTGCGCAGGGTCGAGAGCAAGTCGCGACCGCGCAATCCGGTGATCGCACTCTGTGCGTTGATGAACACGGCGGGGCTGGGCACCACGCCCGTCGCTGGTTTGTCGCGCATGACTCAACACTCCTTCGTCTTCAGGCCAAAAACACACTCACCGAACCAGAACACCATAGACGCTGTTACGGGTTGCTGCTTGCGTGGCGTCCTGCCACGAATTGCGGGTAAAGCCCTGCATAAAGCCTGCCGCTGACCTTAGCCGCCGAGCGGTGTCGGGTGCGGGTGCATCACGGCGCGCTGACGCTCCTCCTGGAGGAATTTCATGATGATCGGCGCCACGGCTTCGGCGCGGGTGATCAGGAACAGGTGGCCGTCATCGATGATGTGCAGCTGCGCGTTGGGAATGCGCCAGGCGAGCATGCGCATGTTGATCAGCGGGATCAGCGGATCGTCGTCGCCGGCCAGCACCAGCGTCGGCTGATGGATCTTGTGCAGCCAGTGAATGCTCGTCCAGCCGAGGCCGGCGAACAGTTGCCAGTAATAACCGAGCTTGCCCGCCGAACGCACTTTCGCCGCGTGGCTGGCGGCCAGGGTCGGGTCGCGGCGGAACGAGCCGCCATAGATCAGCGGTGCGATGCGGATCACGTGCGAGGGCTGAATGTAGCGCCGTGGGCTGGCCATCATCCACAGCACTTTCGGTTTGCCCGGCACCATCACCGCACCGGCAGCGGTCGCCGCCAGCACCAGTTTCTTGCAGCGCTCGGGGTAGTCGTAGGCGAATTGCTGCGCGAGCGCACCGCCCCACGACACGCCGATGACGTTGACCTGCCCGTAGTCGAGGTAATCGAGCATCCGCGCCGTCAGTTTGGCCAGACCGGGAAAACGGTACGGCCGATTAGGCGTCGAAGAGCCGCCGACACCGGGGACGTCGAAAGCGATCACTTCCAGATCCGGATCCAGCGCCGCGACAAACGGAAACACCAGCTCCAGGTTGGCGCCGATGCCGTTGAAAATCAGCAAGGGCGTCAAGTGAGGCTTGCCGGGGCGTACCGCCGTGCGGAGGGTCTGCCCATCCAGATCGACGGTACGGAATATGAACGGTTGCGGCATGCGTCAGGCCCTGTGGATTTCAAGTACACCCGTTCTCCTCTGTCGGCGTGAACCCTGTGGCGAAGGGATTTATCCCCGATCGGCTGCGCAGCAGTCGCAAAATCATCACGCGCGGTTTTTCAGAACTACCGCGTCAGCTGGTTTTGGGGCCGCTTCGCAGCCCATCGGGGATAAATCCCCTCACCACAGTTTCACCCCACAGTTCGGGGAAACGAGGTGTGTCAGTTACCGCTCGTGTACGTATGTGCCCGGCGAAGCTTCGCCCGCCGGATGTGCCTTGTTGCCCAGTTTCAGCGGGGCCTTTTTCAGGTTGCCCGAGCGCTCGGCCTGCCAGGCCTGCCAGTGCAGCCACCAGGAATCGGTATGCTTGGTCGAGTTCTCTTGCCAGTCATCGGCATTCGCGGCCATTTCTTCGCCGGTCATGTAGCGCGATTTCGGGTTGCCCGGCGGATTGAGGATGCTCTGGATGTGCCCGCTGCTCGACAGCACGAACTCCACCTTGCCACCGAACAACTGCGCCGACTTGTAGCAGGACTTCCACGGTGTGATGTGGTCGTTGGTGCCGGCCAGCGAGAAGATATCGGCGGTGACCTGCTTGAGGTCGATCGGCGTGCCGCACACTTCCAGTGCATTCGGGCGGATCAGTGGGTTGTTTTTGAACATCTCGATCAGGTCGCCGTGGAACGCCGCCGGCAACCGTGTGGTGTCGTTGTTCCAGAACAGGATGTCGAACACCGGTGGCTCGTTGCCGAGCAGGTAGTTGTTGACCCAGTAGTTCCAGATCAGGTCGTTCGGGCGCATCCACGCAAAGACCTTGGCCATGTCTTTACCTTCGAGCACGCCGGCCTGATACGAATGACGCTTGGCGGTCTCCAGGGTCTGCTCGTCGACAAACAGGGCGACGTCGCTGTCCAGCGTCGTGTCGAGCACGCTCACCAGCAGCGTAAGGGAGTTGACCTTCTTCTCGCCGATCGCCGCGTAGTGGCCGAGCAGGGCGGTGCAGGTGATGCCGCCGGAACAGGCGCCAAGCATGTTGATGTCTTTGCTGCCGGTAATTGCGGTGACCACGTCGACCGCTTCTTTCAGTGCATCGATGTACGTCGACAGGCCCCACTCGCGCTGCGCCTTGGTCGGGTTGCGCCAGCTGACGATAAACGTCTGCACGTTATTGCGCAGGCAGAACCGCGCCAGGCTCTTGTCCGGGCTGAGGTCGAATACGTAGAACTTGTTGATCTGTGGCGGCACCACCAGCAATGGACGCTCGTGGACTTGCTCGGTGATCGGCTTGTACTGGATCAGCTCCAGTACGTCGTTGCGAAACACCACCGCGCCTTCGGTCACGCCGAGGCTCTTGCCGACTTCGAATGCGCCCATGTTGACCTGGCTCGGCATGCCGCCGTTGTGTACCAGATCCTTGGCCAGATGCGAGAGGCCGTCGAGCAGGCTCTTGCCACCGGTTTCGAAGAAACGTTTGACCGCTGCGGGGTTGGCCGCCGAGTTAGTCGGGGCCATGGCTTCGGTCATCAGGTTGATGACGAAGTGGCCGCGCGCGATGTCTTTCGGTGAGAGGCTGCTGTCATCAATCCAGGAGTGGAGTTCCTTGCGCCACGCCAGATAGGTTTGCAGATAACGTTTGTAGAGCGGGTTCTGGCTCCACGCAGGATCGGCGAAGCGACGGTCATCGCCGGCCGGTTGCAGTTCGGATTTGCCGAACAACACGTTCTTCAGCTCAAGGCCGAAATGGGTGACGTGCTTGACGCTATGGATCGGTTGTTTGATGGCCTGTTTCAGCACCATACGAGCAGAGGCGAGCAGATCCTTTCCACGTAGCCCAACGACAGGATTAAGCCCCAAGGTGTTTTCCGAGGCTTGGTACTTCAAGTCATCGTTATTCTTGTTACTCATCTACGACGCTCCATTGTCCTGAGACGAGTACCCGGTTTTCTGCTGTGCAGTTCCACAGCCAATGCCAGGTACTACTGCTCGGGTGACCGTTAATTCTGCATAGCTGTTTTACAGTCGTAGTGCACTGCAGGGAACTTGCCAGCTCCATTGGTTACCCGAGTTTAATTTTTTTCGCAAGCGGGCCGATCCTCGGCCTCACAGCGGAGCATTCAAACAGATGAAGTTAGAAAATGCCCTCTAAAGAGCGCGAGGCTCGGACTAGAGCATCAGCTTGACGATCGACTCGTCGGGATCGCGGGTTTTTCCGGCAGCTTTGAGCTCGGCGAGATAATCGGCCCAGAGTGCGTCAAATCGTCGCCCCAGCTCGTAGAGGTATTCCCAGGTGAACAGACCACTGTCGTGACCGTCGTCGAAGGTCAGTTTCAGTGCGTACTGACCGGCCGGTTCTACTTTGCTCAGACCGACGTGAATCTTGCCGAATTGCAGAATCGGATTGCCGTGGCCTTGAACCTCGGCGGAGGGAGAATGCACGCGCAGAAATTCGGCGGGCAGGGTGTACTCCTCGCCGGACGCGTATTTGAGCGTCAGGGTTTTCGAGGCTTTGTGCAGTTTGATGTCGGTGGGGATAATAGTCATTGCAGGTCATCCGACTAGAGGAACACCCTGTAGGAGCTGCCGAAGGCTGCGATCTGTTGATCTTGTCTGTTAAAAATCAAAATCAAAAGATCGCAGCCTGCGGCAGCTCCTACAGGGAAGGTGACCTACAGGATATAACGGGACAGGTCTTCGTTCTCCGCCAATTCGCCGAGGTGGCTGTTGACGTATTCGGCGTCGATCAGAATCGGCTTCTCATCGTGGGTGCTGGCCATATCGCCGGCGCTGAACGACACCTCTTCGAGCAGACGCTCAAGCAGGGTGTGCAGGCGACGGGCACCGATGTTCTCGGTTTTCTCGTTGACCTGCCAGGCGATCTCGGCGATGCGCTTGATGCCTTCCGGCTGGAACTGAATGTTCAAACCTTCGGTTTTCAGCAGTGCGCAGTATTGCTCGGTGAGCGAGGCGTGCGGTTCGCTGAGGATGCGTTCGAAGTCCGACGGGCTCAGTGCTTTCAGTTCAACGCGGATCGGCAGGCGACCTTGCAGCTCAGGCACCAGATCGCTCGGCTTGCTCAGGTGGAACGCACCGGACGCGATGAACAGGATGTGGTCGGTTTTGACCATGCCCAGTTTGGTGTTGACGGTGCAGCCTTCGATCAGCGGCAGCAAGTCGCGCTGCACGCCTTCACGGGAGACATCGGCGCCGCCGACATTGCCACGCTTGGCGACTTTGTCGATTTCGTCGATGAACACGATGCCGTGCTGTTCAACCGCTTCCAGCGCTTTGGCTTTCAGCTCTTCTTCGTTGACCAGACGCCCGGCTTCTTCGTCACGCACCAGCTTCAGCGCTTCTTTGACCTTGAGCTTGCGCGACTTCTTCTTGCCCTTGCCCATGTTGGCGAACAACGACTGCAACTGGTTGGTCATTTCTTCCATGCCCGGTGGCGCGGAGATATCGACGCCGGCCACTTCGGCGACTTCGATTTCGATCTCCTTGTCATCCAGCTGACCTTCGCGCAGACGCTTGCGGAACAGCTGACGGGTGTTGGAATCGGAACTTGGCGCTTCTTCATTGCTGAAGCCCATGCGTGCCGGCGGCAGCAGCGCGTCGAGGATACGATCCTCGGCAGCGTCTTCGGCGCGGTGGCGCACGCGGGTCATTTCCTGCTCACGGAGCAACTTGAGCGCCGCGTCGGCCAGATCACGGATGATCGATTCGACGTCACGGCCGACGTAGCCGACTTCGGTGAACTTGGTCGCTTCGACTTTGATGAACGGCGCGTTGGCGAGTTTCGCCAGACGACGGGCGATCTCGGTTTTACCGACACCGGTCGGGCCGATCATCAGGATGTTCTTCGGGGTCACTTCAACGCGCAGCTCTTCAGGCAGCTGCATGCGGCGCCAGCGGTTGCGCAGGGCAATCGCGACGGCGCGTTTGGCATCGTCCTGGCCGATGATGTGACGGTTGAGTTCGTGGACGATTTCGCGGGGAGTCATGGACATAGTAGTTGACGGTCCTCAAGCAAAAACAAGCCGTGGCACTGGGCCGCGTCAGGCTTATTCAGCGAGATCCTGCTCCTCAATGGTCTGAGTGTGGTTGGTGAATACACAGATGTCGCCGGCGATACCGAGGGCGGTTTCGACGATTTCGCGAGCCGACAGGTCGGTCTTTTTCAGCAGGGCGCTGGCCGCAGCCTGTGCGTAGCCGCCGCCGGAACCCATGGCGATCAGGCCGTCTTCGGGTTCGACCACGTCACCGTTGCCGGTGATGATCAGGGAAGCGTCTTTGTTGGCAACCGCGAGCATCGCTTCGAGGCGGCTCAGGGAGCGGTCGGTGCGCCATTCTTTGGCAAGTTCGACCGCAGCGCGCACCAGATGGCCCTGATGTTTTTCAAGCTGGCCTTCGAAGCGTTCGAAGAGGGTAAAGGCGTCGGCGGTGGCACCGGCAAATCCGGCGATGACCTGGCCGTGGTACAGGCGACGAACTTTTTTCGCGTTGCCTTTCATCACGGTATTGCCGAGAGAAACCTGGCCGTCGCCGCCCATGACGACTTTGCCGTGACGGCGGACTGAAACGATGGTGGTCAAGGGAAGAGTCTCCACACAGCGGGGCGAAAGTGCCTTATGCCCATTCATATGGGGGTGCTGGAGAGGATTTCAACCTTAGTGCCGGAGAAGGGACGAGCGGTGACCAACTGTAGGAGCTGCCGAAGGCTGCGATCTTTTGATCCTGATCTGAAAGCAAAATCAAAAGATCGCAGCCTGCGGCAGCTCCTACAGGGGGGTTGCGTCGCCTGTGGGAGCGGTTTTCTACGGAGGGTCAGCGGCTTTGGCGTTGTTGTAACAACAGGTTGCTAAAACCGCTGCCCGCCAGTTGTTTCTGCGCTGTGGTCAGTTGTTCGCGGTTGCTGAACGGGCCGACCAGCACGCGGTACCAGGTTTCATCTTTCACCGTGCCCGATTCAACCGCGACCGCCTGGCCGAGCAGAATGATCTGCGCACGCACTTTGTCCGCGTCCGCCTCTTTGCGGAACGAACCGGCCTGGAGGAAGAACTTGGTCACGGGCGCCGCTTTCACCGGTGGCGCCGGTGGCGGGGTGATCCCGGCCAGCGCCGCCTGAGCACGCGCAGTGTCGATTTTCGCCGCTTCCGCCGGGGTCACCGGAGTGGTCGGCACTTGTGGCGTCGGCAGGGTTTTCTCCGGCACGGCGTCGGGCGGCACGATCACTTCCGATTCCGGCAGCAGGGTGTAGAAGTCGTACTTCGGTTTCACAGGCTGGGTCGGGCTCGGCGGGGTCTTGTTGGCCTCGGCGATCTTCGACGCTTTCTGCTGTTGGGCTTGCTCGACTTTCTCACGCTTGACCGTGTCGCTGCCCTTGCCCGGCTCCAGCTTCATCAGAAACACGATGAACGCGCCGACCGTCAGGCCGATGGCCATCCACAGCCAACCCGGAATCGGTTGCTTCGCAGGAGCTTGGTAACGGCTGGCGCCACGCTTGGGTGCAGGTTTTTTCTTGGCAGCCAACTTACATACGCTCCAGAGTTTCCAGACCCAACAGCTCCAGGCCTTGCTTGAGGGTGCGACCGGTCAGCGCGGCCAGACGCAGACGGCTCTGCATCTGGGCCGGCGTTTCGGCGGCGAGGATCGGGCAGTTCTCGTAGAAGCTGGAGAACAGACCGGCAACGTCATACAGATAAGTGCAGAGAATGTGCGGCGTGCCTTTGTCGGACACGTTGTTCAGCACTTCGCCGAACTGCGCCAGTTTCGCCGCCAGCTCTTGTTCGTGCTCGGCTTCGAGAACGATCTGGCCGTCGACTTCGCTGAAGTCCTTGCCCAGCTTGCGGAACACACCGGCGACGCGGGTGTAAGCGTAAAGCAGGTACGGCGCGGTGTTGCCTTCGAAGTTCAGCATCAGGTCGAAGTTGAAGCTGTAGTCGCTGGTGCGGTGCTTCGACAGGTCGGCGTATTTCACCGCGCCGATGCCGACGACTTTGGCGATGTTGCGCAGTTCGTCTTCGGCCAGTGTCGGGTTCTTCTCTTTAACCAGGTTGTAGGCACGTTCCTGCGCTTCGGTCAGCAGGTCGATCAGCTTCACGGTGCCGCCGTCACGGGTCTTGAACGGACGGCCATCGGCGCCGTTCATGGTGCCGAAGCCCATGTGTTCCATCTCCATCGGATGGGTTACAAAACCGGCCTTGCGCGCCACGGCGAACACTTGCTGGAAGTGCAGGGCCTGACGCTGATCGACGAAGTACAGCGCGCGATCGGCTTTCAGTTTGCCGCTGCGGTAGCGCACGGCCGCCAAGTCAGTGGTGGCATACAGGTAACCGCCGTCAGCCTTGACGATGATCACCGGCAGCGGGTCGCCATCGGCATTTTTGAATTCGTCGAGGAACACGCACTGGGCGCCGTTGCTCTCGACCAGCATGCCAGCGGCTTTCAGGTCGTTGACCACGTTGATCAGGTCGTCGTTGTAGGCGCTTTCGCCCATCACGTCGGCCATGGTCAGTTTGACGTTGAGCAGTTCGTAGATTTTCTGGCAGTGCGACAGCGAGATGTCCTTGAACTTCGTCCACAGCGCCAGGCAATCAGCATCGCCGGCCTGCAGCTTGACCACCAGGCCACGGGCGCGGTCGGCGAATTCTTCGGATTCATCGAAACGTTGTTTGGCGGCGCGGTAGAAGTTTTCCAGATCCGACAGCTCGTCGCTGGTGATCGGGTTTTCCTGCAGATACGCCATCAGCATGCCGAACTGGGTGCCCCAGTCGCCGACGTGGTTCTGACGGATCACTTCATCGCCGAGGAATTCGAGGACGCGGGCCACGCCGTCGCCAATGATGGTCGAACGCAAGTGGCCGACGTGCATCTCTTTGGCCAGATTCGGTGCCGACAGGTCGACCACGGTGCGCTGCGCCGGGCCGGCCTTGCGCACGCCAACATGGGCATCAGCCAAGGCAGCGTCGAGACGCGAGGCCAAAGCCTGAGTGTTCTGGAAGAAGTTGATGAAGCCCGGGCCAGCGATTTCGGCTTTGGTGACGTTTTCGTCAGCCGGCAGCGCGGCGATGATTTTTTCCGCCAGATCGCGCGGCTTCATGCCCGCAGGCTTGGCCAGCATCATCGCGATGTTGCTGGCGAAATCGCCGTGGGTTTTGTCACGGGCGTTCTCCACCTGAATCGCCGGCGACAGGCCTTCAGGCAACACACCTTCGTTGACGAGTTGGGTGAGGGCTTGTTGGATCAGCTGGCGAATGGTGTCTTTCATGGTCTTCTCTTTCGACCGCAAGCGCGGCGGCGCATCGATGCGCGGGTGGAAAAACTGGGCATTATCCGTTGCGAAGACGGGCTTGCCAACCTTAGCAGGCAGGATGTGGATATGTGGTGACATTAAAAGCAAAAGATCGCAGCCTGCGGCAGCTCCTACACGGGGATCTGGGTTTTCCTGTAGGAGCTGCCGAAGGCTGCGATCTTTTGATCTTCAATACAAATCGACGGGATCGACATCCAAGGACCAACGCACCGCCCGCCCGCTCGGCATCTGCTCCAGCGCCAACAGCCAACTGGTCAACAATCGGTGCAATGGCGCCCGCGCCGACGCCTGCAACAACAGCTGCGCACGATAACGCCCGGCCCGTCGCTCCATCGGCGCCGGCACCGGCCCGAGCAGTTCAATCCCGCTCAGATTCTGCTCCGCCAGCAAGCGCTCCGCCTCGCTGCACGCCTCATCGAGAAACCCTTCCGCCTGCCCCGGTTTGTGTGCCTCAGCGCGCAACAGCGCCAGATGCGCAAATGGCGGCAGCCCGGCCGCACGACGTTCGCTCAAAGCCTGCTCGGCAAAGGCGAAATAACCCTGCTCGGTGAGTTGCACCAATAAAGGATGGTCGGCCAGATGCGTCTGAATGATCACCTTGCCCGGCTCTTCCGCTCGCCCGGCGCGCCCGGCCACTTGAACAATCAACTGCGCCATGCGCTCGCTGGCGCGGAAGTCGCCGGAGAACAGCCCGCCGTCGGCATCCAGAATCGACACCAGCGTCACCCGTGGAAAGTGGTGACCCTTGGCGAGCATCTGTGTGCCGACCAGAATGCACGGCTGGCCCTTCTGAATCGTCGCGAACAGCTGATTCATCGCGTCCTTGCGCGAGGTGCTGTCGCGGTCGACGCGCAGCACCGGATAGTCGGGAAACAGAATCGCCAGCCGTTCCTCGGCGCGCTCGGTGCCGGCGCCCACCGGACGCAAATCGACCTTGTTGCACTTCGGACACTGGCGCGGCGTGCGCTCGACGTAGCCGCAATGGTGGCAGCGCAACTCGCCATAACGCTGATGCACGGTCATCCGTGCATCACAACGCGAACACTCGGACATCCAGCCGCAATCGTGGCACAGCAGCGTCGGCGCAAAGCCGCGACGGTTGAGGAACACCAGCACCTGCTGGCCGTTGGCGAGGGTCTGGCCGATGGCTTGTTGCATCGGCCCGGAAATCCCGCTGTCGAGTGGACGGCTTTTTACATCCAAGCGTAGGAAACGTGGCTGCTTGGCGCCACCGGCACGCTCATTCAGGCGTAGGAGGCCGTAACGTCCGGTGTAGGCGTTGTGCAGACTTTCCAGCGAAGGCGTGGCGGAGCCGAGCACGATCGGGATGTTTTCCTGCCGCGCACGCACCAGCGCCAGATCGCGGGCGTGGTAGCGCAAACCTTCCTGCTGTTTATAGGAGCCGTCATGTTCTTCATCAATGATGATCAGGCCGGGATTTTTCATCGGCGTGAACAGCGCCGAACGGGTGCCGATAATAATGTCGGCCTCGCCATCACGGGCGGCGAGCCAGGCTTCGAGGCGCTCGCGATCATTGACCGCCGAGTGCAACAGGGCGATGCGCGCGTTGAAGCGTTGCTCGAAGCGCGCCAGGGTCTGCGGGCCGAGGTTGATCTCCGGGATCAGCACCAGTGCCTGCTTGCCGGCTTCGAGGGTTTCGCGGATCAACTGTAAATAGACTTCGGTCTTGCCGCTGCCGGTGACGCCGGCCAGCAGGAAGGCGTGATAACTGTCGAAACCGGCGCGAATCGCTTCGTACGCGGCGCGTTGCTCGCTGTTCAGCGGCAGCTCCGGTTGCGCCAGCCAATGTTCATGGCGCAAGCCCGGTGCATGGCGGCGGATCTCGACTTGCACCAGACCTTTGGCCAGCAGCAGGTCGAGGCTGTCTTTGCTCAGCATCAGTTTGCTCAGCAACTGATGCGCGACGCCGTGCGGGTGCTGGGCCAATGTGGCGAGCGCCTCACGCTGACGCGGCGCGCGGGCGATACGCGGATCATCAAGGCTGGCACCGGGGGCGGCTGACCAGAAACGTTCCTGACGCGCCTCGGCCAGTTCGCCCTGACGCAACAGCACCGGCAGCGCCCAGCTCAAGGTGTCGCCGAGGCTGTGCTGATAATACTGCGACGTCCACAGGCACAGCTTGAACAGCGCTGGCGGTAGCGGCGGCGTCGTGTCGAGCAGGGCCAGCGCCGGTTTGAGTTTCTCCACCGGCACTTCGCTGGTGTCGGTGACTTCGACCAGAATCCCGATCATTTCGCGTCGACCGAACGGCACGCGCAAACGCATGCCCGGCTGCAATTGCTCGCGCAGCACGCCGGCCGGCGCTCGATAATCGAACAGGCGGCGCAGGGGCGAAGGCAAAGCGAGGCGCAGAATGGCGTCGGGCACGCGGGGGGATCTCTATCAACACAAAAAGAAGGCTGAGCGCAGATCAATTGTGGGAGCGGGCTTGCTCGCGAATGCGGCGTGTCAGGCGCTAAATCATTGACTGGCACAACGCATTCGCGAGCAAGCCCGCTCCCACAGGGGAATGCGTTCAAGGTCGGGAGCCTAGCAGACGGTCGGTCTCGGTGACAGCTTGCGTGATTTAAAAGGTCTGGTAGAATCCGCGGCCTAATTACGTGCGGTATTCAACAATAGTGTTGGATGGCGGCACGCAGCCTGAGGAAGACATCATGAAAGCTGATATTCATCCAACATACGAAGTCACCGCAGTTACCTGCAGCTGTGGCAACAAGTTCGAAACTCGTTCGAACCTGGCCAAGCCTCTGGCGATCGACGTTTGCAACGAATGCCACCCGTTCTACACCGGTAAGCAAAAGACTCTGGACACTGGCGGCCGCGTTCAGCGCTTCGCAGACCGTTTCGGTGCTTTCGGCAAGAAGCCTGCTGCTGCAGAGTAAAGTTGAAAGGCCCGATGGGCTTTTCCTCATTGCTGAAAAAGGCGTCCCTTGTGGGCGCCTTTTTTGTGTCTGCGATTTGGCTGTCCGCCGCGCAGGCGTTCTGCCCCACCCCCGTAGGGCTGACCCGCGTCACGGTGCAGCACGTGGTCGATGGCGACACCGTGCGCCTGAGCGACGGGCGCAGTGTGCGGATGATCGGCCTCAATACACCTGAGCTGGGAAAGCAGGGCCGCAGTGACGAGCCGTTCGCGGTGGCGGCGCGCAAACGTCTGGAATCATTAGTGGCCGACAGCAATGGCCAGCTCGGTTTGCGCCTCGGCAAGCAGGCGAAAGACCACTACGGCCGCACGCTCGCACACCTCTACAGCGCCAGCGGCGCCAATCTTGAAGCGCAGATGCTCGCCGATGGCCTCGGCTTTCAGGTCGCGGTCGCGCCGAATATCGATTTAGTCACGTGTCAGCAAGCCGCCGAGCGCAGTGCGCGACAGGCTGGCCGGGGTCTCTGGCGGCAGTCGCCGGTGCTGAAAGCGGCGCAGATCCAGCGTTCAGGTTTCGCCGTGGTCAGTGGCCGTGTGAGCAAGGTTCAGCGCAATCGTGGCGGAACCTGGATCGAGTTGCAGGGTGCGCTTGTATTGCGCGTTGCCCCCAATCTGGTCGGACAATTCGACAATGCTCGGTTGCAGGCGTTGAAGGGCAAGCAGATCGAGGCGCGCGGCTGGATTGTTGATCGATCACGGCGCGGCGGCTTGAAACAAGATCAGCCACGTTGGCTACTTCCGCTGACAGATCCTGCAATGTTGCAAAGCGCTCGCTGAAATAAAATTGTAGACATTTTTTCTGTCGATTGTGAACAGTCCAGCCCTTGTGCGCCGTGGCTCTTGGCCCAAAGTCGTAGGGCAGGGCGCTTGACAGGGGTGACCGCTCAGTCTTGTGGGGACTTTGCGAGGCGCGTATCCTCGCTGACCAGTCTGTCCAACAGTAAAAAGCGGAATGCCAAAATGTCTGATCTGAAAACTGCCGCTCTCGAATATCATGCCAATCCTCGTCCAGGGAAGCTGAGTGTCGAGCTCACCAAGGCCACTGCTACCGCTCGCGACTTGTCGCTGGCTTATAGCCCCGGCGTAGCTGAACCAGTGCGTGAGATCGCTCGCGATCCTGAACTGGCCTACAAATACACCGGCAAGGGCAACCTGGTTGCAGTCATTTCCGATGGCACCGCGATTCTCGGCCTGGGTAACCTCGGCCCGTTGGCGTCCAAGCCAGTGATGGAAGGTAAAGGCGTGCTGTTCAAGCGCTTCGCCGGCATCGACGTATTCGACATCGAAGTCGACTCCGAAAGCCCGCAAGCCTTCATCGACACCGTAAAACGCATCTCCATCACTTTCGGTGGCATCAACCTGGAAGACATCAAGGCACCAGAGTGCTTTGAGATCGAACGTGCTCTGATTGAGCAGTGCGACATTCCGGTATTCCACGATGACCAGCACGGCACCGCGATCGTGACCGCTGCCGGCATGATCAACGCCCTGGAAATCGCTGGTAAAACTCTGGCTGATGCCAAGATCGTTTGCCTGGGCGCCGGCGCTGCCGCCATCTCCTGCATGAAGTTGCTGGTGAGCATGGGCGCTCGCATTGAAAACATCTTCATGGTTGACCGTACCGGCGTGATCCACTCCGGCCGTGACGACCTGAACCAGTACAAAGCGGTATTCGCTCACGCCACCGAGAAGCGCAGCCTGGCTGACGCTCTGCAAGGCGCTGACGTGTTCGTTGGCCTGTCCGGCCCGAACCTGCTGAGCCCTGAAGGCCTGCTGTCGATGGCGGCCAACCCGATCGTGTTCGCGTGCTCGAACCCGGATCCGGAAATCTCCCCGGAACTGGCACACGCCACCCGTAACGACGTGATCATGGCCACCGGCCGTTCGGACTACCCGAACCAGGTCAACAACGTTTTGGGCTTCCCGTTCATCTTCCGTGGTGCCCTGGACGTTCGCGCCAAGCGCATCAACGAAGAAATGAAAGTGGCTGCGGCCAACGCCCTGCGTGAACTGGCCAAACTGCCAGTGCCACAGGACGTGTGCGATGCCTACGGCGGTGCTCCGCTGGAATTCGGTCGTGAGTACATCATTCCGAAGCCAATGGACAAGCGCCTGATCACCCTGATCTCCGACGCTGTGGCCAAGGCTGCTATCGAGACTGGTGTGGCAACCCTGCCGTATCCGAAGAACTACCCGCTGAAAAGCGTGGATGACGTGTTCAACGGCTAAGCCGTTGTAACGCTTCAACCGAAAGCCCCGGCTCGTGAGAGTCGGGGCTTTTTATTGTCTGGAGATCAAGGGCTCCCTCACCCTAGCCCTCTCCCGGAGGGAGAGGGGACCGATTGGGGGATGCTGGGGAGTGACGCCGACATGAAAGTGTTGTGTTGAATCCATAGGCGCTGATGCACTTTCAGGTCGGTGTATCTCGTGAATTTTCCACGGTCAGTCCCCTCTCCCTCCGGGAGAGGGCTAGGGTGAGGGGCTCTTGATCTTCAGGCAATAAAAAGCCCCGCACTTCAACCGAAGGCGGGGCTTTTCAGTAGCTGCGGATCAGAACAAGTCGATCGGTGCCTGTTCATCTGCCGGCAGCGGGCTGCCCGGCACGGCGCCGTTACCCAGCTCATTCACCGACGGCGGCGTATCCTCAGCCTTGAACAGCTCGAAGTACGCCCCCGGCGTGCTCGGCGACGCCGCACGGCCACTCACTGGATCCACGCGCAGGCTCAACAAACCTTCCGGCTCGGGCTGCACGTGCGGTGGCTTGTCCTTCAGCGCCGCCGACATGTAGTTCATCCAGATTGGCAGTGCCACCGTGCCACCGAACTCGCGACGACCAAGGCTTTCCGGCTGGTCGAAGCCCGTCCAGACCGTGGTCACGTAATCGGCGTTGTACCCGGAGAACCACGCATCCTTAGATTCGTTGGTGGTACCGGTTTTGCCGGCGATGTCGCTACGACCCATGGCCAGCGCGCGACGGCCGGTGCCGAGCTTGATTACGTCCTGCAACATGCTGTTGAGGATGTACGTGGTGCGGCCATCAACGATGCGCTCGGCGACGGCAGGCGTTTGCGGTGCCGCCGCAGTGCCCGGTGCTTCACCCGGCGTAGCGTTGACCGTGATCGCGTCAGTGTGCGGAGCGGCAATGCCGTCCGTTGCCGCAGCGCCCTGCGGCACGGTCGGCGGGTTGGCGACGAACAGCGTGTCGCCGTTACGGCTTTCGATCTTGTCGATCACATAAGGCGTGATCTTGTAGCCACCGTTGGCGAACGTGCTCCAACCGGTCGCGATCTCCATTGGCGTCAGCGTCGCAGTACCCAGTGCCAGCGACAGGTTCGGCGGCAGATCCTGCTTGTTGAAGCCGAAGCGCGTGATGTAATCGATGGTCTTGCTCACGCCCATCGCTTGCAGCAAACGGATCGACACCAGGTTGCGCGATTTGTACAAACCTTCACGCAAGCGGATCGGGCCGAGGAAGGTGTTGGTGTCGTTCTTCGGACGCCAGACCTTGTCCAGGTACTCGTCGACAAACACGATCGGCGCGTCGTTGACCAGCGTCGCGGCGGTGTAGCCGCTGTCCAGCGCAGCGCTGTATACGAACGGCTTGAAGCTCGAACCCGGCTGACGCTTGGCCTGCATGGCGCGGTTGTAGTTGCTCTGCTCGAAAGCGAAACCACCGACCAGCGAGCGGATTGCGCCGTTCTGCGGATCCAGCGAGACCAGCGCGCCTTGCGCCTGCGGGATCTGGCTGAATTTCAGCGAATTGTCTTTCTGACGCTGCACACGAACCAGATCGCCAACCTGCGCAACATCCGACGGCTGACGCGGATTCGGGCCCATGCTGTTGGTATTGAGGAACGGCCGCGCCCATTTCATGGTGTCCCAGGCCACGTGTTCTTCACCGGTGCGGGTCAGCACTTGCAGGCCGTTCTTGTCGACTTGCGTGACGATCGCCGGTTCGAGGCTGCTGATGGTGCGTTGTTTGGTCAGCTCGCTGGCCCAGGCTTCGCGGGTCTTGCCCGGCAGGCGCGACTCGGGGCCACGGTAGCCGTGACGCTGGTCGTAGGTCATCAAACCTTCGTGCAGCGCAGTGTTGGCCATTTCCTGCAGATTACTCGGTACCGTGGTAGTGACGCGGAAACCTTCGGTATAGGCGTCGCTGCCATAACGGCCGACCATTTCGGCACGGGCCATTTCGGCGATGTACGGTGCGTTCACTTCCGGGGTCGGCACGTGATAACTGGCGTTCAGCGGCTCGTTGATCGCAGCGGTGTAATCCGCCTCGGTGATCTTGCCGAGCTTGTACATGCGCCCGAGGATCCAGTCGCGGCGTTCTTTACTGCGCGTCGGGTTGGCCAGCGGGTTGAAGCGCGACGGGGCTTTCGGCAGGCCGGCGATCATCGCCATCTGCGCCAGGCTGATGTCGCGGATCGACTTGCCGTAATACACCTGCGCCGCCGCCTCGATGCCGTAGGCGCGGTTACCCAGATAGATCTTGTTCACGTACAGCTCAAGGATTTCGTCCTTGGTCAGCTGTCGCTCGATCTGCAGGGCCAGGAGGATTTCAGTGGTTTTGCGCGAGAAGCTGCGTTCGCTGGTCAGGAAGAAGTTCTTCGCCACCTGCATGGTGATGGTGCTGCCGCCGGACTGAATGTGGCCGCTTTTGACCAATTGCGTCGCGGCGCGCATCAGGCTGCTCGGATCGACGCCATAGTGATTGGCGAAATTGTCGTCTTCAGCACTTAGTAACGCATTAATGAAATTGGGGGGAATGTCGGCGAAACGGATCGGAGTCCGGCGCATTTCGCCAAATTCTGCGATCAACTTGTTGTCGCTGCTGTAGACCCGCAATGGAATCTGCAACTGAATGCTTCTCAGGGCCTCCACAGAAGGCAAACCCGGACTAAGGTAAAGATAGGCGCCGCTGAGACCTAAAAGCAGTCCGCAGAAAACGGCGACGATGGACCAACCGAAAAATTTCAGCAGACGAATCAAGGCGTTTGGACATCCAGGGCAAAGAATGAATTTGGCGACGGGGTTCCGGCTACACACAGAACGCCCGCGCAGGCAGTAAAAAGCGGAAAAAATCGCTGGGCATTATAAGCACTTTTCCGCCGGAGGCGTCATTGACGCTTCTGTCAAGGTGGGGTCAGGGAACGCAATGCGTATTACAGAGTCCGTAACTCACGGAAAGTCATAGGGAATTGGTAGTGCTAGGACTCTTCAATAAAAAGACCCATACGTTACTGGGGATCGACATCAGCTCCACCTCGGTAAAGCTGCTGGAGCTGAGCCGTCAGGGCGATCGCTACCGGGTCGAGGCGTACGCGGTAGAGCCGTTGCCGGCGAATGCCGTGGTCGAAAAAAACATCGCCGAACTCGAAGGCGTGGGCCAAGCCCTCAGTCGGGTACTGGTCAAGGCGCGCACCGGGCTCAAGAGCGTGGCGGTGGCGGTGGCCGGATCAGCGGTAATCACTAAAGTCATCGAAATGGACGCCGGACTTTCCGACGACGAACTGGAAAACCAGCTCAAAATCGAAGCCGACCAATACATTCCCTATCCCTTGGATGAAGTCGCCATCGATTTCGAAGTCCAGGGCGTTTCGCCGCGCAATCCAGAACGGGTCAACGTGTTGCTGGCCGCCTGTCGCAAGGAAAACGTCGAAGTCCGCGAAGCAGCGCTGGCCCTCGCCGGGCTCACCGCGCGGGTGGTGGACGTCGAGGCCTACGCGCTGGAGCGCTCGTTCGGCCTGCTCTCCAAGCAACTCGCCGCCTCGCAAGAGCGCCTCACCGTGGCAGTGGTCGACATCGGCGCGACCATGACCACCCTCAGCGTTCTGCACAACGGCAAAATCATTTATACCCGCGAGCAACTGTTCGGCGGCCGCCAGCTGACCGAAGAAATCCAGCGCCGTTACGGCCTGACCGTCGAACAGGCGGGACTAGCGAAAAAGCAGGGCGGCTTGCCCGACGATTACGTCAGCGAAGTCCTGCAACCGTTTCGCGAAGCGCTGGTGCAGCAAGTTTCGCGCTCGCTGCAGTTTTTCTTCGCCTCCGGGCAGTACAACGCCGTCGATCACATTCTGCTGGCCGGCGGCACGGCGTCGGTGCCGGGGCTCGATCGCCTGATCGAACAGCGCCTGAATACGCCGACGCAAGTGGCCAATCCGTTTTCCGATATGTCCCTGAGCAGCAAGGTCAACGCTGGCGCCCTGGCCAGTGATGCGCCGGCCCTGATGATTGCCTGCGGGCTCGCGCTCAGGAGTTTCGACTGATGGCGCGGATCAACCTTTTACCGTGGCGCGAGGAGCGCCGTGAAGAGCGGCGCAAACGCTTCCTGCTGGCGCTGACCGGCGTCATCGTCGGTTCGGTGGGCGCGGTGTTTATCGCTGATCAGGTGATCAGCGCGGCGATCGATCGACAAGTGGCGCGCAACGATTACATCGGCAAACAAATTGCCGTGGTCGACGAACGGATCAAGCAGATCAGTGAACTCAAGGCCCATCGCCAGCAACTGGTCGAACGCATGCGCATCATCCAGGACTTGCAGGGCAACCGGCAGGTCAGCGGGCGGATCTTCGATCAACTGGCGCGGACACTGCCCGACGGCGTGTATTTCACCCAAGTGAAAATGCTCGGCAAAACCCTGTCCATCAGTGGCGCGGCGGAGTCGAACAACCGTGTCTCCGAGTTGATGCGCAATCTTGACGCCTCCGACTGGTTCGATGCGCCGAGCCTTAATGAAGTCAAAGCGACGTCCGCCGATCAGGTGGAACAGGCCAACGTTTTTCAGTTGACCGTTCGTCAGACGCAGCCGAAGACGACGGAGGACGAGCCATGAAGCCGTCCGAATGGCTGGAGAGCCTGCGCAACATCGACTTCAACGATCTCGACACCAGCAACATTGGTTCATGGCCGGCAGCGGTAAAAGCCATGGCCGGCGCATTGCTGATGATTCTGGTGCTCGCGCTGGGCTACAACTTTTTCATCAGCGACATGCAAGACCAACTCGAACTCAAGCGCGAAGAAGAAGCCACGCTCAAGGAGCAGTTCGCCAGCAAGGCGCACGTCTCGGCCAATCTAGAGCTGTACACCCAACAGATGAAGGAGATGGAAAACTCGTTCGGCGTGCTGTTGCGGCAGTTGCCCAGCGACACCGAAGTGCCGGGCCTGCTCGAAGACATCACCCGCACCGGTCTGGGCAGCGGTCTGGAATTTGAAGAGATCAAATTGCTGCCGGAGGTCACCCAGCAGTTCTACATCGAACTGCCGATCCAGATCACCGTGACTGGCGCCTATCACGATCTCGCGACTTTCGTCAGCGGCGTCGCCGGGTTGCCGCGCATCGTCACCCTGCATGATTTCGAACTGGCGCCAGCCAATCCCGAAGGCGGGACGAAGCTGCGCATGAACATCCTCGCCAAGACGTACCGCTATAACGACAAGGGGCTGCAAAAATGAGCCCGCCACGCTATTTGGCCCTGTCGATGGCACTGCTCGCGCTCTATGGTTGTGGTGGCGGCAATGACTTCAGCGACCTTGATGCCTACATGAATGAAGTGCGACTGCGCCCGCCGGGCAAAATTGAACCAACCCCGACATTTCGGTCTTACCCCACATTCACTTACAGCGCCGCCAACCTGCGCAGCCCGTTCTCGCGTCAGGTGCGCGTCGATCTGGCCGGGCAAAAACATGGTTCGCGCAACGTCAAACCCGACCCCAATCGGGTCAAGCAATACCTCGAAGGTTTCAACATCGAGCAGTTTGAAATGGTCGGCACGATCTCCAACGCCGGCGGCTCTTTCGCGCTGTTGCGCGGAGCCGGCGGCGTGCACCGGATGAAGGTCGGCGACTACCTGGGGCGCAATGACGGACGCATCGTCTCGATCAGCGCGACCCAGGTCGATGTGGTCGAGATCGTTCCCGACGGCGAAGGGGCCTGGCTGGAACGTCCGCGCACCATTCCTTTGAAAGAGCACTCATAGTGGAAGTCGAACAATGAACAGGATTTTCTCCACCCTCGGTTTTTCGCTATGGATAGCGTTGTTGTCACCGATGGTTATTGCGGCCAATCTGAAGACGCTGGACGTGGCGGCCTTGCCGGGTGATCGCGTCGAGCTGAAGCTGTCGTTCGACGGCCCGCCACCGCAGCCGAAGGGCTATACCACTGAATCGCCGGCGCGGATTGCTCTGGACTTGCCCGGGGTTGCCAGCCAATTGGCCAGCAAGAGTCTCGATCTAGGCAGCGGTAATGCGCGCACGGCGACGGTGGTTGAGGCCAAGGATCGCACGCGACTGATCGTCAGCCTGACGCAACTGGCGCCGTATGACACGCGGGTCGAGGGCAATAATTTGTTCGTGGTGGTGGGGCAAGGTGCCCCGGCCGCAGCACCGCGTCCCGTTGCCGCGCCGCGCATTACGCCTGTTGCTGTACCGATAAAACCTTATGTCGCAAAAACCAAAGCCATTCGCGGCGTCGACTTTCAACGTGGTACGGCGGGCGAAGGCAATGTGGTCATCGACCTGTCCGACCCGACCATCGCCCCGGATATTCAGGAGCATGACGGCAAAATCATCCTCAGCTTCGCCCGCACGCAGTTGCCGGAAAAGCTTCGCGTACGCCTCGACGTCAAGGATTTCGCCACCCCGGTGCAGTTCGTCAATTCCAGCGTCAGCGGTGATCGCGCGATCATCACCGTCGAGCCCGGCGGCACTTACGACTATTCAACTTTCCAGACCGATAACAAACTGACCGTCAGCGTCCGGCCGATGACCGTCGACGACCTGCAAAAACGCAATGCTGATCGCCAGGCTTACGTCGGTGAAAAGCTCTCGCTGAATTTCCAGGACATCGATGTGCGCTCGGTGCTGCAACTGATCGCCGATTTCACCAACCTCAATCTGGTCGCCAGTGACACGGTGCAGGGCGGCATTACCTTGCGCCTGCAAAACGTGCCGTGGGATCAGGCGCTGGATCTGGTGCTGAAAACCAAAGGGCTGGATAAACGCAAAATCGGCAACGTGCTGCTGGTCGCGCCCGCCGATGAAATTGCCGCCCGGGAACGCCAGGAACTGGAGTCGCAGAAGCAGATCGCCGAACTGGCGCCGCTGCGTCGTGAATTGCTGCAAGTGAATTACGCCAAGGCAGCAGACATCGCCAAGCTGTTCCAGTCGGTGACCAGCGCCGAGGCGAAAATCGATGAGCGTGGTTCGATTACCGTCGATGAGCGCACCAACAACATCATCGCCTACCAGACCCAGGATCGCCTCGACGAGCTGCGACGGATCGTGGCGCAACTGGATATTCCGGTGCGTCAGGTGATGATCGAAGCCCGAATCGTTGAGGCCAACGTCGATTACGACAAAAGCCTCGGCGTGCGCTGGGGCGGCTCAATCCAGAACAAGGGCAACTGGAACGCCTCCGGGGTCAATGGCTCATCGACCACCATTGGTACGCCGGGCAGCACCAGTACCAACTCGCCGTTCGTCGATATGGGCACGGTCGGCAACACCTCTGGGATTGGCATCGCCTTTATTACTGACAACGTGTTGCTCGATCTCGAACTGACGGCGATGGAAAAGACCGGCAACGGTGAAATCGTTTCGCAACCGAAGGTTGTTACCTCCGACAAGGAAACCGCGAAGATCCTCAAGGGCACCGAGATTCCGTATCAGGAAGCCAGCTCCAGCGGCGCGACTTCGGTGTCGTTCAAAGAGGCGTCTTTGTCGCTGGAAGTGACGCCGCAGATCACCCCCGATAACCGCATCATCATGGAGGTCAAGGTCACCAAGGATGAGCCGGATTACCTGAACAAAGTGCAGGATGTGCCGCCGATCAAGAAAAACGAGGTCAACGCCAAGGTGCTGGTCAATGACGGCGAAACCATCGTGATTGGTGGTGTTTTCTCAAATACTCAAAGCAAGGTCGTAGATAAGGTGCCATTTCTTGGCGATGTGCCGTATCTTGGCCGCCTTTTCCGGCGTGATGTGGTTTCGGAGAAAAAATCCGAGCTGCTGGTATTTCTCACTCCGCGTATCATGAATAACCAGGCGATTGCTGTGAGTCGTTGATTCTGTGCGAAATTTGATTCTTGTAGGACCGATGGGCGCTGGTAAAAGCACCATCGGCCGGTTGCTGGCCAAAGAGCTGCGCCTGCCGTTCAAAGATTCCGACAAGGAAATTGAACTGCGCACGGGCGCCAATATCCCGTGGATCTTCGATAAGGAAGGCGAGCCCGGCTTTCGTGACCGTGAGCAGGCGATGATCGCCGAGCTGTGCGAGTTCGATGGCGTGGTGCTGGCGACCGGCGGCGGCGCGGTGATGCGTGATGCCAATCGCAAGGCTCTGCATGAGGGCGGGCGCGTGGTCTATTTGCACGCCTCCGTCGAACAGCAGGTCGGCCGCACCTCGCGCGACCGCAATCGGCCGTTGCTGCGCACCGCCAATCCCGAGAAAACCCTGCGTGATTTGCTGGCGATCCGTGATCCGCTGTATCGGGAAATCGCCGATCTGGTGGTGGAAACCGACGAACGGCCGCCGCGCATGGTAGTGCTCGACATTCTCGAGCGTCTGGCGCAGCTTCCTCCCCGTTAAAGCATCGCTCGAAATGCGCTATCCTCGGCGTCCTGTCACAACCCGTCGCGGTTGTGGCGGCTGGCGGGCGAGCGGCGTCATACCCGCTATAGGCCGCAGATAACCAATAATTCAGGGCAGGATGCCTGCTTCCATCTTCACTGTGGGGACACATGCAGACACTCAAGGTCGATCTAGGCGAGCGCAGCTACCCGATTCATATTGGCGAAGGTTTGTTGGATCAGCCCGAGTTGCTGGCGCCGCATATCCATGGGCGGCAGGTGGCAATCATCTCCAACGAGACCGTTGCGCCGCTCTATCTCGAACGTCTGACCCGCAGCCTCGCGCAGTTCTCGGTGATCTCCGTGGTGCTGCCGGACGGCGAAGCCTTCAAGAACTGGGAAACCCTGCAACTGATCTTCGACGGTCTGCTGACCGCGCGTCATGACCGCCGCACCACCGTGATCGCCCTCGGCGGCGGTGTGATCGGCGACATGGCCGGTTTCGCCGCCGCCTGCTATCAGCGCGGCGTCGACTTCATTCAGATCCCGACGACGTTGCTGTCCCAGGTCGATTCGTCGGTGGGCGGCAAAACCGGTATCAACCATCCGCTGGGCAAGAACATGGTCGGCGCGTTCTATCAGCCGAACGTGGTGCTGATCGATACCGCCTCGCTGAAAACCCTGCCCGAGCGTGAACTGTCCGCCGGTCTGGCAGAGGTCATCAAGTACGGTCTGATCTGCGACGAGCCGTTCCTCGGCTGGCTCGAAGACAACGTCGACGCCCTGCGTGCGCTGGATCAAAAAGCCCTGACTTACGCCATCGAGCGTTCCTGCGCGGCCAAGGCTGCGGTGGTCGGCGCCGATGAGAAAGAAACCGGCGTGCGCGCCACCCTCAATCTCGGCCACACCTTCGGTCACGCCATCGAGACCCACATGGGCTATGGTGTCTGGTTGCATGGTGAGGCCGTCGCGGCTGGCACGGTGATGGCGCTGGAAATGTCCGCGCGTCTGGGCTGGATCAGCGAAGCGGAACGTGATCGCGGCATTCGTCTGTTCCAGCGCGCCGGTCTGCCGGTGGTGCCGCCGACAGAAATGACTGAAGCCGATTTTCTTGAACACATGGCAATCGACAAAAAAGTGATCGACGGTCGTCTGCGCCTGGTGCTGCTGCGCCGGATGGGCGAAGCGGTAGTGACCGCCGATTATCCGAAAGAGGTTCTACAGGCCACGCTGGGAGCGGATTACCGCGCCCTGGCTCAGCTTAAAGGTTGAAAAGATTCCAATGACTAGTTTGCATGCCGACGAGGCGTTCCTCGGCCATTTCCAGTTAAGCCACGACCCCTTCGCGCCACGAGTGCCGGGTTTTAAATTCTTCCCGGCCCAGCGCAAACCAGTGTTGGGTCAGTTGCATCATCTGGCGCGTTACAGTCAGTTGTTGCTGGTCGTCACTGGCCCGCAAGGCAGCGGCAAGACCTTGCTACGTCAGGCACTGGTCGCCAGCACCAATAAGCAATCGGTACAGAGCGTGGTGGTTTCCGCCCGTGGCGCCGGTGATGCGGCCGGTGTGCTGCGTCAGGTTGCCCAGGCGCTGAACGTCGCTCAGGCCGAAGTTGGCGCGATTCTGGATCAGGTGGTGCAACTCGCGCTGACGGGGCAGGAAGTCTATCTGCTGGTGGATGACGCCGAGCAGCTCGACGAATCTGCCCTCGAAGCGCTGATGGCGCTGGGTGCCGGCGCACCGGAAGGTCGCCCGCACGTATTCCTGTTTGGTGAGTCGTCGCTGATCGCGCAACTCGAGGCTTTGCACCTTGAGGAAGAGCGTTTCCACGTCATCGAATTGCAGCCGTACACCGAAGAAGAGACCCGCGAGTATCTCGACCAACGGCTCGAAGGTGCAGGCCGTGGTGTCGAACTTTTCACCGCGGATCAGATCTCTGATATTCACGAAAGCGCCGAGGGTTGGCCAGGCAACATCAACCAGGTCGCTCGCGATGCACTGATCGAAGTCATGATTGCCAGCCGCTCTGCGGTCAAGCGTCCAAGTATGGGGTTCAACATGCCGAAGAAACACGTATTGGCGATTTCTGCCGTCGTTGTGGTTGCGGTCGCCGCCGCCTGGCTGATGCCGGGTCGCAACAAGACACCTACCACCGGCGCTCCTGCCAATGAACAGGCGCAGTTGCCTTTGGGTCAGGGCGGGGCGAACGGGGCTAATCCTTCCGTCGAATTCGCTGGCAACACCCAACCGATGCCGCTGCCGCTGGTCGGCAACTCGCAACCGGTCATGCGTGGCCCGTTGGCTGAAGCCGCCGGTGGCATCACCGAAGGCGACGACGGCGTGCCGGTCGAAGGTTCCAGCGCCACACCGCCGACCGTCACCACTTCCGCACCTCCGGCAGGCGTTCCGGCTGGCCCTGCGCCAACACCGGCTCCAGCCCCGGCCGCGAAGCCGACGCCAGCGCCAACCCAAATTGCTACCGCCAAGCCTGCTCCGGCAGCGCCTGCAGCGAAACCGGCTCCAGCGCCGGCCAAGCCAGCCGCTGCTGCCAAGCCTGCCGAGAAGCCGGTCACCGTGGCCAAAGCCGCCGGTGGCAGCTGGTACGCCGGTCAGCCGACCGGTAACTACGTGGTGCAGATCCTCGGCACCAGCTCGGAAACTGCCGCGCAAAACTTCGTCAAGGAGCAGGGCGGCGAGTACCGTTATTTCAAGAAAGTCCTCAACGGCAAGCCGCTTTACGTGATCACTTATGGCAACTTCGCCAATCGTGATGCGGCCGTTTCTGCCATCAAGGCCTTGCCAGCGAAGGTTCAGGCTGGTAAACCTTGGCCTCGCACTGTCGCCAGCGTCCAACAAGAACTGGCAACAACTCGCTGAAGATTCGGCGGTCTTACCCAGGCCGCCTCTCCAAGCACCTCAAAATTTCTGCAAGTGCGCGCTTCCTTCCAGGTCGCGTGCCTTGTGGTGTCTGCGTCATAGTAGTCTTTGAGTCGTTGCAGTCAGAATTAAAAAAGTTTTGACTAGCACAGCAGATCGCTTTAAACCTTTCACAAATGCGACATGAATTTGCGACATTTCGTCGTCAAATTTGTGAGCCTCTGTGTCGCTGTGTACAATGACCACCCTTTTGCCCCCGCTAAGCCGGCGTACGTTCGGCGCGGATCGCAAGTGGTTGAATTGAAAAGAAATTTGCCTCGACAAGAGGCAGCCTGGTGAGAAAGTGTCTATGAAAGCAGGTCTGTACCAACCAGATGAATTCAAGGATAACTGCGGTTTCGGCCTGATAGCCCATATGCAGGGCGAGCCCAGTCATACCCTTTTGCAAACGGCCATCGAGGCCCTGACCTGCATGACCCACCGCGGTGGGATTAATGCCGACGGCAAGACCGGTGACGGTTGCGGTCTGCTGATTCAGAAGCCTGACGCGTTCCTGCGAGCCATTGCCCAGGAAACCTTCAGCGTCGAGCTGCCCAAGCAATATGCGGTGGGCATGGTCTTCTTCAACCAGGATCCGGCCAAGGCCGAAGCCGCTCGCGAAAACATGAACCGCGAGATCCTCGCTGAAGGCCTGCAGTTGATCGGCTGGCGCAAAGTGCCCATCGACACCAGCGTTCTCGGCCGCCTGGCCCTTGAGCGCCTGCCGCAAATCGAGCAGGTGTACATCGGCGGCGAAGGCCTGAGCGATCAGGACATGGCCGTGAAGCTGTTCAGTGCGCGTCGTCGTTCGTCGGTGTCCAACGCCGTCGACTCCGACCACTACATCTGCAGCTTTTCGCACAAAACCATCATCTATAAAGGCCTGATGATGCCGGCCGATCTGGCCGCGTTTTATCCAGACCTGAGTGACGAGCGCCTGCAAACCGCGATCTGCGTTTTCCACCAGCGCTTCTCCACCAACACCCTGCCGAAATGGCCGCTGGCTCAGCCATTCCGCTTCCTTGCCCACAACGGCGAGATCAACACCATCACCGGTAACCGCAACTGGGCGCAGGCCCGGCGCACCAAGTTCACCAACGATCTGATGGATCTGGAAGAACTCGGCCCGCTGGTTAACCGTGTCGGTTCCGACTCTTCCAGCATGGACAACATGCTCGAACTGATGGTCACCGGTGGCATCGACCTGTTCCGTGGCGTGCGAATGATTATTCCGCCGGCGTGGCAGAACGTTGAAACCATGGATCCGGATCTGCGTGCGTTCTACGAGTACAACTCGATGCACATGGAGCCGTGGGACGGCCCGGCCGGCGTGGTAATGACCGACGGTCGTTACGCGGTGTGCCTGCTCGACCGTAACGGTCTGCGCCCGGCGCGTTGGGTCACCACCACCAACGGTTTCATCACTCTCGCGTCGGAAATCGGCGTGTGGGACTACAAGCCGGAAGACGTGATTGCCAAAGGTCGTGTCGGCCCTGGCCAGATCTTCGCCGTGGACACCGAAACCGGGCAGATCCTCGACACCGACGCGATCGATAACCGTCTGAAGTCCCGTCATCCGTACAAGCAATGGCTGCGCAAGAACGCTCTGCGCATCCAGGCGACCATGGAAGACAACGATCACGGTTCGGCGTTTTACGACGTCGATCAGCTCAAGCAATACATGAAGATGTATCAGGTCACGTTCGAAGAGCGCGATCAGGTCCTGCGTCCGCTCGGCGAGCAAGGCTACGAAGCCGTGGGCTCGATGGGCGACGACACGCCGATGGCAGTGCTCTCGCAGCGCGTGCGCACGCCGTACGACTATTTCCGTCAGCAGTTCGCGCAGGTTACCAACCCGCCGATCGACCCGCTGCGTGAAGCGATCGTGATGTCGCTGGAAATCTGCCTCGGTGCCGAGCGCAACATTTTCCAGGAGTCGCCGGAACACGCCTCGCGCGTGATCCTCAGCTCGCCAGTGATCTCGCCGGCCAAGTGGCGCTCGTTGATGAACCTCGACCGTCCGGGTTTCGAACGGGCGATCATCGACCTCAACTACGACGAAAGCGTTGGCCTCGAAGCGGCGATCCGCAACGTTGCCGATCAGGCTGAAGAAGCCGTGCGCGCCGGTCGTACCCAGATCGTCCTGAGCGACCGCCATATCGCCCCGGGCAAGCTGCCGATCCATGCTTCGCTGGCGACCGGTGCGGTGCACCACCGCCTGACCGAAAAAGGCCTGCGTTGCGATTCCAACATCCTTGTTGAAACCGCGACCGCGCGTGACCCGCATCACTTTGCGGTGCTGATCGGTTTCGGCGCCTCGGCGGTCTATCCGTTCCTCGCGTACGAAGTGCTGGGCGACCTGATCCGTACCGGTGAAGTGCTGGGCGACCTCTATGAGGTGTTCAAGAACTACCGCAAAGGCATCACCAAAGGTCTGCTGAAGATCCTCTCGAAGATGGGTATCTCGACCATCGCCTCCTATCGCGGAGCACAATTGTTCGAAGCGATCGGCCTGTCCGAAGAAGTTTGCGACCTGAGCTTCCGTGGCGTGCCGAGCCGCATCAAAGGTGCGCGTTTCGTCGACATCGAAGCCGAGCAGAAAGCACTCGCTACTGAAGCCTGGAGTCCGCGCAAGCCGATCCAGCAGGGCGGTCTGCTGAAGTTCGTCCACGGTGGCGAATATCACGCCTACAACCCGGACGTGGTCAACACTCTGCAAGCCGCTGTGCAGCAGGGCGACTACGCCAAGTTCAAGGAATACACCTCGCTGGTGGACAACCGTCCGGTGTCGATGATTCGCGACCTGTTCAAGGTCAAGACTCTCGACAAGCCGCTGGACATCAGTGAAATCGAACCGCTGGAATCGGTGCTCAAGCGCTTCGACTCCGCCGGTATCTCGCTGGGCGCCTTGTCGCCGGAAGCTCACGAAGCCTTGGCCGAAGCCATGAACCGCCTCGGTGCGCGTTCCAACTCCGGCGAAGGTGGTGAAGATCCGGCGCGTTACGGCACCATCAAGAGCTCGAAAATCAAGCAGGTTGCGACTGGCCGTTTCGGCGTGACCCCGGAATACCTGGTCAACGCCGAAGTGCTGCAGATCAAGGTCGCGCAAGGCGCCAAGCCGGGCGAGGGCGGGCAACTGCCGGGCGGTAAAGTGAACGGTTTGATCGCCAAGCTGCGTTACGCAGTGCCGGGCGTGACCCTGATTTCGCCGCCGCCGCACCACGACATCTACTCGATCGAAGACTTGTCGCAGCTGATTTTCGACCTCAAGCAAGTCAACCCGAAGGCACTGGTTTCGGTCAAACTGGTAGCGGAAGCAGGCGTCGGCACCATCGCCGCCGGTGTGGCCAAGGCCTATGCGGACTTGATCACCATCTCCGGCTACGACGGCGGCACCGGTGCTTCGCCGCTGACCTCGATCAAATACGCCGGCGCACCGTGGGAACTCGGCCTCGCCGAAACCCACCAGACTCTGCGCGGCAACGACCTGCGCGGCAAAGTCCGGGTGCAGACCGACGGTGGCCTGAAAACCGGCCTCGACGTGATCAAGGCTGCAATCCTCGGCGCTGAAAGCTTCGGCTTCGGTACTGCGCCAATGATCGCGCTGGGCTGCAAATACCTGCGTATCTGCCACCTGAACAACTGCGCCACCGGCGTTGCGACGCAGAACGAGAAGCTGCGCAAGGATCACTACATTGGCACCGTCGACATGGTGGTGAATTTCTTCACCTACGTCGCCGAAGAAACCCGTGAGTGGCTGGCCAAGCTCGGCGTGCGCTCCCTCGAAGAGCTGATCGGTCGTACCGATCTGCTGGAAATCCTCGAAGGCCAGACCGCCAAGCAGAACCACCTGGACCTGACGCCGCTGTTGGGCAGCGATCACATCCCGGCGGACAAGCCACAGTTCTGCGGCGTTGAGCGCAACCCGCCGTTCGACAAAGGCCTGCTGGCCGAGAAAATGGTCGAGATGGCCTCGTCGGCGATCAACGACATGAGCGGCGCCGAATTCGACCTGGATATCTGCAACTGCGACCGTTCGATCGGCGCGCGGATCTCCGGCGAAATCGCGCGCAAGCACGGCAACCAGGGCATGGCGAAAGCGCCGATCACCTTCCGCTTCAAAGGCACTGCCGGTCAGAGCTTCGGTGTGTGGAACGCCGGCGGTCTGAACATGTACCTCGAAGGCGATGCCAACGACTACGTCGGCAAAGGCATGACCGGTGGCAAACTGACCATCGTGCCGCCGAAGGGCAGCGTTTATAAGACTCAGGACAGTGCCATCATCGGCAACACCTGCCTGTACGGCGCGACGGGCGGCAAGCTGTTCGCCGCCGGCACCGCAGGCGAGCGTTTCGCCGTGCGTAACTCCGGTGCCCACACGGTTGTGGAAGGCACTGGCGATCACTGCTGTGAGTACATGACCGGTGGTTTTGTCTGCGTTCTGGGCAAGACCGGTTACAACTTCGGCTCTGGCATGACCGGTGGTTTCGCCTACGTGCTCGATCAGGACAACGCCTTCGTTGACCGGGTCAACCACGAACTGGTGGAAATCCAGCGGATCAGCGGCGAGGCGATGGAAGCCTATCGCAGCCACCTGCAAAACGTGCTGAACGAGTACGTCGCGGAAACCGACAGCGAGTGGGGTCGTGAACTCGCCGAAAACCTCGATGACTATCTGCGCCGTTTCTGGCTGGTCAAGCCTAAGGCTGCCAACCTGAAATCGTTGCTTTCCAGCACTCGTGCCAACCCGCAGTGATATGCGCCTGAAGAGTTTGATGAGGTTTTAACAATGGCTGAACGTCTGAATAACGACTTCCAGTTCATCGATGTCGGGCGCAAAGATCCGAAGAAGAAACTGTTGCGTCAACGCAAGAAAGAGTTCGTCGAAATCTACGAACCGTTCAAACCCCAGCAGTCGGCCGATCAGGCCCACCGCTGCCTGGGTTGCGGCAACCCGTATTGCGAATGGAAGTGCCCGGTGCACAACTTCATTCCGAACTGGCTGAAGCTGGTGGCGGAGGGCAACATCCTTCAGGCCGCCGAGCTGTCGCACCAGACCAATACCCTGCCGGAAGTCTGCGGCCGCGTGTGTCCGCAGGATCGTCTGTGCGAGGGCGCCTGCACCCTTAACGACGGCTTCGGTGCGGTGACCATCGGTTCGGTCGAGAAGTACATCACCGATACCGCGTTCGCCATGGGCTGGCGCCCGGACATGTCCAAGGTCAAACCGACCGGCAAACGTGTCGCGATCATCGGTGCAGGCCCGGCGGGTCTGGGTTGTGCCGACGTGCTGGTACGCGGTGGCGTGACTCCGGTGGTGTTCGACAAGAACCCGGAAATCGGTGGTTTGCTGACCTTCGGCATCCCCGAGTTCAAGCTGGAAAAGACCGTGCTGAGCAATCGTCGCGAAGTCTTCACCGGCATGGGCATCGAGTTCCGTCTGAATACCGAAGTCGGCAAAGACGTGACCATGGAACAACTGCTCGCCGAATACGATGCGGTGTTCATGGGCATGGGCACCTACACCTACATGAAGGGCGGTTTTGCCGGTGAGGATCTGCCGGGCGTTTATGACGCGCTGGACTTCCTGATCGCCAACGTCAACCGCAACCTGGGCTTTGAAAAGTCGCCGGAAGATTTCGTCGACATGAAGGGCAAAAAGGTCGTGGTACTCGGCGGCGGCGACACGGCGATGGACTGCAACCGCACGTCGATCCGTCAGGGCGCCAAATCGGTGACCTGCGCTTATCGTCGTGACGAAGCGAACATACCCGGCTCGCGCAAAGAGGTGAAGAACGCCAAGGAAGAAGGCGTGAAGTTCCTCTACAACCGTCAGCCGATCGCTATCGTTGGTGAAGACAAGGTCGAAGGCGTCAAAGTGGTCGAGACCCGTCTCGGCGAACCGGACGCCCGTGGCCGTCGCAGCCCTGAGCCGATTCCGGGCTCCGAAGAGATCATCCCGGCCGACGCCGTGGTCATCGCGTTCGGTTTCCGCCCGAGCCCGGCGCCGTGGTTCGAACAGTTCGAAATCCAGACCGACAGCCAGGGCCGCGTCGTTGCGCCTGAGCAAGGTCAGTACAAGCACCAGACCAGCAACCCGAAAATCTTTGCCGGTGGCGACATGGTGCGCGGTTCCGACCTGGTGGTAACGGCGATCTTCGAAGGCCGCAACGCCGCCGAAGGGATCCTTGATTACCTGGGTGTCTAAACACGTCCGCGAGCAAACCGTGCTCCCCTGTAGGAGCCGAGCTTGCTCGCGAAAGCGGTGTGTCAGTCGAAATATGCGTTGACTGACACGCCCTCTTCGCGAGCAAGCTCGGCTCCTACAAGGGCTTAGGGGTGGTGCAAAATCTGTATTCCAAGGCAATAAATTGACCCGATAGACAAAAGGCTGACCTGCATCCGTGCCTTTTGCGTCGCGCTCTGAGAAAATGTCCGCACTTTTTTTCCGGATGCCGACATGACTGCCCTGAAGAACGACCGTTTCCTCCGCGCCCTGCTCAAGCAACCCGTAGACGTCACCCCTGTGTGGATGATGCGTCAGGCCGGTCGCTACTTGCCGGAATACCGCGCCAGCCGCGCCCAGGCCGGTGATTTCATGAGCCTGTGCATGAATCCGGAATTCGCCTGCGAAGTCACCATGCAACCGCTCGACCGCTATCCACAACTGGACGCGGCGATCCTGTTTTCCGACATCCTCACCATCCCCGATGCCATGGGCCAAGGCCTGTACTTCGAGACCGGTGAAGGTCCGCGCTTCAAAAAAGTCGTCAGCACCCTCGCCGACATCGAAGCGCTGCCGATCCCTGATCCGCACAAAGACCTCGGCTACGTCATGGACGCAGTCAGCACCATCCGTCGCGAATTGAACGGCCGTGTGCCGCTGATCGGTTTCTCCGGCAGCCCTTGGACACTGGCGACCTACATGGTTGAAGGCGGCTCGTCGAAAGACTTCCGCAAGACCAAAGCGATGCTCTACGACAACCCGCAAGCCATGCACCTGCTGCTGGATAAACTGGCGCAGTCGGTGACCTCGTACCTCAACGGCCAGATCATGGCCGGCGCGCAAGCGGTGCAGATCTTCGATACCTGGGGCGGTAACCTGTCGGCGGCGGCGTATCAGGAATTCTCGCTGGCCTACATGAAGAAAATCGTCAGCGGTCTGATCCGCGAAAACGACGGTCGCAAAGTGCCAGTGATCCTCTTCACCAAAAACGGCGGCCTGTGGCTGGAAAGCATTGCTGACGCTGGCGCCGATGCACTGGGCCTGGACTGGACGTGCGACATCGGCAACGCCCGCGCCCGCGTTGGCGACAAGGTTGCGCTGCAAGGCAACATGGATCCGACCGTGCTTTACGCAAAACCGGAAGCGATCCGCACCGAAGTCGGACGTATTCTGGCCAGCTACGGCAAGGGCAGCGGTCACGTGTTCAACCTTGGCCATGGCATCACCCCGGAAGTCGATCCGGAACACGCGGGCGCTTTCCTGCGTGCGGTGCATGAGTTGTCGGCGCAGTACCACGAATAACGCTGCAACGTCTGTACAAAAAAACCTGTCCCGTGTCATGCGGGGCAGGTTTTTTTATGCCGTTTAAAAACGTTTAGATGAATAGTTTCTTGTTGTAAGAATTCTTTCCTTAGTTGTCGGATTAGTTTCCGTGGCGACTATTCCTGCTACACCCGGTGATTACTCCTACATAGAAGTTTTCCCTATCCACGTAAGGTTTCAGGCGTGTGTTCGGCATGGCGTCGAGCACCGTATTAGAGCCTGGCGCGATGCCAAGCTCGCTTATTTGATATGAGCCTGGAATAACAATGAAAAAACCAATTTTTAAAAGGAGTGCGTTGGCAACGTGCACTTCTTCGTTGATTTTACTGTCGGCCATGCTGGGTTCTTCCGGGGCTGCGGCCCATGGTTATGTGGAGTTTCCGCCCTCGCGCGCGCTGCTCTGCCAGAAGGGTGTGAACACCGGTTGCGGTGGTGCTTCGAATGAACCGCAAAGTGTCGGTGAAACCTTCAAGGGCTTCCCTGCCGGCGTCGGCGGCGCGGAAGGGCAAGGCCCGATCGACGGCAAAATTGCCAGTGGCGGTCACGAGTTGTTTTCTGCCGTGGACGTGCAGTCCGCCACACGCTGGCAGCTCACCGACATCAATGAACGTACTCTGGATTTTCAGTGGCATTACAAGGCGCCACACCCGGTTGAATACCACCAATATTTCATTACCCGTAATGGCTGGAACCCGAATGAGTCGCTGAAGCGAGCTTCTTTCGAGAGCACGCCTTTTTGCGAGGTCGCGGGTGATTTTCAGATGCCGGTTCCCGGCACCCAGCACCGCTGCAGCATCCCCGAGGACAAAAACGGTCACCACGTGATTCTTGCGATCTGGGCCGTGGGCGATACCAAAATGGCGTTCCACAGCGTCGCTGACGTGAATATCGTGGCTGAAGCCGTTCTACCGGGCGGTTGGTCTGCTGTCGGCGCCATCGCACCATCGACTCCGCTGCTGACCGGCGACAAGGTCAAGGCACGCGCCTTCACCGCGACGGGCGAAAGTGCTTACTACAGCGTCGAAATCTCGATCGACAACGCCGAAGACGCCGAGCCGCAAAACTGGTCGTTCAAACTCGCCGAGCAGATCAACCAGTCGCAGACCCTGATCCGCGCCGGCGTTCGTGATGAAAACGGCAACATCGAAGCGATTCGCGGCAGCAACACGCTGTACGCAAAAAAAGACAGCGGCGTCGTTCGCTACGAAGTGCAACTGCTGATGAAAGAAGACGCCGGCGCGCGTTTGTCGGTGGCCTCGCAACAAGCCGAATACGTGCTCGACAAAGGTAAAACCAAAGTCGATTTCAGCCTGATGTCCAACCGCAAAATGAACGTCGAAGCCAACCTGTTCAACGAGCAGAACAAGCTGGTCGGCACCACCACCGCGCAAGCGGACAGCGGTGCAACCTGGCTGGCCATGGACATCCGCAGCAACCCCGGCCCGCACACGCTGACCCTGGTTGGCACCACGCTGGATGGCCGCACCACCCGTCAAGACACCCAGCCTGTCAACGTCACCGGTGAAGGCGCCGGCGCCGATTACGACTTCCTGTTCCCGGAAGGTCTCAGCGACTACACCGCCGGCACCAAGGTGCTGCAGCCGAAAACCAACGAGGTCTTCGAGTGCAAGCCGTTCCCGGCGTCCGGCTATTGCAAGCAGTACAAGCCTGAGGCGAACGGTTTCGAACCGGGCGTCGGCGAGCACTCGCATGCGGCGTGGAACAAGCTCTAAGGCTCGTCCCGTGTAATTGCGTCAGACGACCACCGAGGTCGTCTGACCGCTGATGATTTTCAGGGGCGATTCGAATGACGCTTTCAATTTATTCCAAGCAACAAATGCTGCTGCACTGGGTGTCGGCGGCGGTGATTCTGTGGACGCTGGTCACCGGGTTTTATGTGGCCAACGTCAATGTGGCCAATGACACCAAACAGTGGGTGGCCGGGGTCAATGTGTCGCTGACCACGCTGTTCATCCCTGTGTTTTGCTGGCGGCTGGTGGTGTTTGTCAGCCACCTGCGACATGAGCGCATGGCGCAGTTTTCCTCGGCAAAAATGCTCGCGATGTTTGTCCATCGGCTGATCTATTTGCTGGTGGCAGTGGTGCTGGTGAGCGGGGTGCTGATGATGGATCGACCGATCCCTGTGTTCGGCCTGTTCGAATTCCCTCAGCCGCTGAACGATGTAGCGCTGACGGACGGCTTTTTCGTGCTGCACATCTGGGCCTGCACCGCGTTGGCAGTGCTGGTAGCGATGCACATTGGCGCGGTGATTCTGCACGAGCTGCGCGGTTACCGCGTGCTGCGACGCATGTCGTGGCGCTCGCGCGTTCGCCAGGCCTGTGGGCGTATCGGATGAACCGCCGGTGAGATTTTTTTTGCTGTTGGGACTGTGGGCGCTGCCGTTCGCCTGTGCAGCGTTTCTCGCTTGGCAGGAGTGGGCGTTTCGCAGTGCGCAACGTCTTCCCGCGCCGGTCGCTGTGCCTATGCCCACGGCACCTGCACCTTTGAACACCGCCGCAGTGGCAACGGTGTTCGGGCTCGCCGCGCCCAGCGCACTTCGACCAAGCGCCGAATCGCTGACTCTGCAAGCGACGTTCGCCGTCGACAGTGGCCTGTCGAAAGCCCTGATAAGCGCTGCCCAAGGTGCGCGGTTATATCGGGTTGGCGACGACTTGCCGGGCGGCAGCGTATTGCGTCGAGTTGAGGCACAACACGTGGTGCTGTGGAACAAGGGGCGGGAGGAATCATTGCCTCTCGCGCCCTCTGCCAGCGCATTCCTCAAGCGCTCGCCCGCGTCCGTCGATGCACCCGCCGCTGACATTTCCGCACGTTTTCTACGCCCGCTGAACGGGCAGTCAGAGTGATCTCATTGATGAACAACTTGAACGGCGCGCAGGCTCTGCGCACCTTGTTGGTTTGCGCCGTGCTGGCGACGCCGCTCCTCAATCGCCCGGTGCACGCCGAAGAACAACGCTGGCAGTTGGCGATGAATCAGGCCGAACTGCGCGACATCGTCGAAGAGATCTCGGCGATCCTCGGCACCACCGTGGTGCTCGACCCGCGTGTGTCGGGACGCGTCACCGTCATGTCCCGTCAGGCGCTGGATCGCGAAGGCGTGCGGCGCTTGTTTTACTCGGTGCTCGATGCGCACAACTTCACGGTGATCGATGAGGGCGACCGCATCCTCATCACTCCGGTGGCAGACGTGAAAACCCGCGCCGGTCAATCGGCCAGCGAGCGCGCCACCCCCGCGCAATTCATCACCCAGGTCATCGAACTGAACACCAGCAGCGCTGCCGATCTGTCTGCGCTGATTCGCCCGTTGGTGTCGGCCAACGGCTACCTCGGCCCGTCCGTTTCGGCCAATGCCTTGGTGATCACCGATACCGGTGCCAACGTCAAACGCATCGCCCAGGTGGTGCGCCAACTCGACGGCGGTCAGCAAGATCAGCACGCTGTGGTAGCGCTGCGTTTTGCCCAGGCCAGCGACGTCGCCACGGTGATCGAATCCTCGCTGGGCAAGCGCAATGCCGACTCGCTGATTCAAGTGCTGGCCGACGTCAGAACCAATCGCTTGATCGTCATCGGCCCGCTCGCCGTGCGCCAGCGTTTGACCGAGCTGATTCGCCAACTCGACGTGCCGGCCACCGCCAGCCTCGACACCGCGCGGGTCATCCGTTTGCGCCACAGTGATGCCAAGCAACTCGCGCAGGTGCTGGAAAGCATGGGCCAGAATCGCAAACAACCCACAGCTGGCAGCGGCAAAGAAGCGTCCGCCGCGACGCCGTTCATGCTCAAGGCCGACGAAAGTCAGAATGCGCTGGTGCTGATCGCCGATCCGGCTCAGGTCAGAACCATCGAGAACATCGTCCGTGAGCTCGATCAGCCCCGCGCGCAAGTGCTGATCCACGCCGCCATTGTCGAAATCTCCGGCGACATCGCCGATGCCGTGGGCGTGCAGTGGGGCTTGAGTACGGGCGACGCGAAGGGCTTTATCAACTTTCCCGGCACCGACATTCCCATCGTCGGCGGCCTGAAGTTCGACGAGAAAAAATCGGCGCCCGACGGCGCGATTCTGCAGTTGGGCGGCGACCGTTTCGGCGCGTTGATTTCGGCGCTGGCGAGCAATACGCGGAGCAATCTGCTGTCCACGCCGAGCCTGCTGACCCTGGACAATCAGCAAGCGGAAATCATCGTCGGGCAGAACGTGCCGTTCAAGACCGGCTCCTACTCGACCAACAGCAGCGGGGCGGATAACCCGTTCACCACGGTCGAACGCAAAGACGTCGGCATCAGCCTGAAGATCAAACCCTACATCAACGAAGGCTCGACCCTGCGTCTGGAAGTCGAGCAGGAAGTCTCGGACATCGCGCCTTCAGTGTCGGGCATCGATTCCTCGGATCTGATCACCAACAAGCGCGCGCTGAAAAGCACGATTCTCGCCGACGATGGCGAAATCATTGTGATCGGCGGATTGATCCGCGACAGCGTGCGCACGCAGAAAAGCGGTGTGCCGTTGCTGCGCGATATTCCCTATGTTGGCGCGCTGTTTCGCTGGAGCCGCGACACCCAGACCAAAAGCAATCTGATGGTGTTCCTGCGCCCGACCATCGTGCGCAGCCGCGAAGATCTCTCGGGGATCAGTCAGCAGCGTTACGACACCTTGCGTGACCTCAGTCAGCCCAAGGCCGGGGAGAGCAACTCGCTGTTGCTGCCGGCCGAGGCGCGGCATTTGTTTGAGCCCGCGACGGTGGCGCCATGAGTGCTCCACTGGAAATCCTGCCGTTCGGTTTCGCCCGGCGGTTTGGCGTGCTGCTGGACGCTGCGGGCTCCCGCCTGCTCATTCGTGCCGACACGTCGCTGACCGCGCTGGCCGAAGTGCGTCGCTTATGTGCTCGCGAACTGTCAATCGAGGTGCTTGAGCCAGAGCCTTTTGCCGCGCGTCTGGCCGCCACCTATCGCGAAGGCCAGAGCGCCGCGCAACAGGTCGCGCAAGGGCTGGACGATGAACTGGATCTGCTCAGCCTCGCCGAGCAGGTGCCGCAAACCGCCGACCTGCTCGAGCAACAGGGCGATGCGCCGGTGATCCGCCTGATCAACGCGCTGCTGAGCGAAGCGGTGCGCGCGCAGGCCTCGGATGTTCATCTGGAAACCTTCGAGCAATACCTGTCGGTGCGCATGCGCGTCGACGGTCAGTTGCGCGAGATGCTCAGGCCCAAACGCGAACTGGCGACGTTGCTGGTGTCGCGGATCAAGGTCATGGCGCGGCTCGACATCGCCGAAAAACGTGTGCCGCAGGACGGCCGGATAGCTTTGCGTCTGGCCGGGCACGAAGTCGATGTGCGCGTCTCGACACTGCCGTCGGCGCATGGCGAGCGGGTGGTGCTGCGCTTGCTCGACAAGCAGGCCGGACGTCTGGAACTGCAACGTCTGGGCATGCCGGACGACACCCTCGCCAGCCTGCAAAACCTGCTCGCCAAACCTCACGGGATTTTACTGGTGACCGGACCGACCGGATCGGGCAAAACCACCAGTTTGTATGCGGCGTTGAGCAGCCTGAACGATCCGTCGCGCAACATTCTTACGGTCGAGGATCCGATCGAATATCACCTGCCGGGGATCGGCCAAATGCCGGTCAATGCGAAAGTCGAGATGACTTTCGCGCGGGGCTTGCGCGCCATTCTGCGGCAGGATCCGGACGTGGTGATGGTCGGTGAAATCCGTGATCGAGAGACCGCGCAAATTGCTGTGCAGGCTTCGTTGACCGGGCATCTGGTGCTGTCGACGTTGCACACCAACAGCGCGGTCGGCGCGGTGACGCGGCTGGTCGACATGGGCGTGGATGCGTACTTGCTGGCCTCGTCGTTGGTTGGTGTGCTTGCGCAACGCTTGTTGCGCACGTTGTGTGTGCATTGCAAGGCGCCGTACTTCGCTGATGACGAGACTCGCCTGCGTCTGGATTTGCAACCCACGCAGACCGTGGCGTTGTTTCGGCCGCAGGGCTGTGAGCATTGCCAGCACGGTTATCGCGGACGCATTGGCATCTATGAATTGATCAGCATCACCGAACCGGTGGCAGCGCTGATTCATCGAGGTGCCAGCGAGCGCGAACTGATCGACGCCACGCGCAAGGATTCGCGCAGTCTGTTTGAGGCCGGTCGGCAACGCGTGCTCGACGGCGTCACCAGCGTCGATGAGTGGCTGCGCGTGACGCAGGAGAACTGAGCGATGCCGACCTTCGATTACCGCGCCGAAAACGCTCAGGGCCATCGCTGCCGAGGCCGGCTCGAAGCCGAAAATCCAAGGCACGCGCGGCAGCTGTTGCGAGAGCGGGGACTGTGGCCGTTTCAACTCAAAGAGCTGCGCGGTGAACAGGGTGCGAGGCGTGCCGGTCGCTTGAGCGCTGCCGATCTGGCGTTGCTGACGTTGCAGCTGTCGACGCTGGTGCAGGCCGGTTTGCCGCTGGAAGAAGCGCTGGAAGTGGTCGCCCGACAAACCAGCAAACGGCGCGTTGCCGGGTTGTTGTGGGCGGTGCGTGGCCGAGTCATGGAAGGCCATGCGCTGGCCGTCGCGTTAAGCAAGTTTCCTGCGGCGTTTCCCGAATTGTTCCGCGCCACGGTGGCGGCGGGTGAGCGCTCGGGCCATCTCGGTCATGTGCTGGAGCAACTGGCCGCTTACACCCAGGCGCGGCAGGCGTCGCGACAAAAGATTCAGATGGCGCTGATCTATCCGTCGATTCTGATGTTCGCCAGCGTGGCAATCGTTGGTTTTCTGCTCGGCTACGTGGTGCCGGACGTGGTGAAAATTTTCGTCGACAGCGGCCAGCCGTTGCCGTTACTGACCCGCGCATTGATCAGCCTCAGCGACGGTGTACGTCAGTTCGGTCTGGTGTTTCTTGGCGGCGCGCTGGCGCTGTTTAGTGGCTGGCGCTGGAGTTTGCGGCAGCCGCTCTGGCGGCTGCGCTGGCATGCGCTGGCATTGAATATTCCGCTGATCGGCGTGTTACTGCGCGCCATGGAAGCGGCGCGATTCGCCAGCACTCTGGCGATCCTCGGCAAGAGCGCCGTGCCCTTGGTCGATGCGCTGGAAATCGCCGCCGCCGTCATCGGCAACCAAACCATCCGCGCACGCATGAGTGAGGTCGCCCGCTCGGTGCGCGAAGGCTCGACGCTGACCCGCAGCCTGGAACGCAGTGGCGATATCCCGCCGATGATGCTGCACATGATCGCCAGCGGTGAACGCGCCGGCGAGCTCGACGCCATGCTCGCCCGCGCCGCCGAACAACAGGAAGCCAGCCTCGCTGCGCGCATCGCCTTGATGGTGAGTTTGTTCGAGCCGGCGATGCTGCTGGTGATGGGCGCGGTGGTGTTGCTGATCGTCCTCGCCATCCTCCTTCCGATCCTCAGTCTCAACCAATTGGTGAATTGATCCATGGCTCTTTTGCACAGAAAAACAGCGACCGCGCAGCGCGGTTTCACCCTGATCGAAATCATGGTCGTGGTGGTGATCATCGGCATCCTCGGCGCGATTGTTGTGCCGCAATTCATGAGCCGACCGGATCAGGCGAAAACCACCGCGGCGAAGATCGACATTCAGGCGATCGCCACGGCGCTGGAGATATATCGCCTCGACAACGCGCGGTATCCGACCACGCAGCAGGGGCTGGAAGCGTTGGTGAAACGCCCGAGCGGCACCCCGGCGGCGCGCAACTGGAATCCTGCCGGTTATTTGAAAAGTCTGGCGCGCGATCCGTGGGGCACGCCGTATCAATACCTCATTCCCGGCACGCGTGCGGTGGGTGGCGGTTATGACTTGTATTCGCTGGGTTCCGATGGCGTCAGCGGCGGTGACGGCCACGCTGCCGATATCGGCAACTGGGCCATCGATTGATGCGCCAGCGCTGCCGGGGTTTCACCTTGCTGGAGTTGATGGTGGTCATGGTGCTGATCGGCGTGCTGCTGGGTTTGGTCAGCCTGGTGGGCGGCAGCAATCCGGCGCAAGTGGCCCGGCAGGAGGCGAGTCGGATTGCGCGGGTGATCGAGCAGTTTCGCGAACGGGCGGTGCTGGAAGGGCGGGAGTTTGGTGTGGGGGTTAGCCAGGAGGGTTATCGCGTTCTGCAGCTTGGCGAGCGGGGTTGGTCGCCTTTAATGGCTTTGCAAACATGGCCGCCGGAGCTGCAGCCGCGACTTGCTGTGGAGGGCCTGCCGGTACGCTTGGCGAGCAGCGCAGAAATGCCGCAATTGTTGATTCTGAGCAGCGATGAAATCAGCGCGTTTACTTTGCAGTTGGCAAGCCGCGAGCGAGTTTGGGCGGGTCTGTCTTCGGACGGTTTGAGCGAGGTCTCGCTTGATGAGTGACCGACCGCTGATCAAGCGCATGCGAGGTTTCACGCTGCTGGAAGTCATGGTCGCGCTGACGGTTTTCGCCGTACTCGCAGCAGCGATTCTTTCGGCAAGTCGTTACGTGGTGCAGCAGAGTGGTGCGGCTGAGCAACGGTTGTTTGCCGCGTGGTTGGCGGATAACCATTTGAACGAACTGCGCCTGCAACGCACGTGGGTCGCCGGACAACAGCAGCAGATCGTGCACATGGATCGCCGCGAATGGCGGCTACGTCAGCATCTGCGCGAGGTCGATGTATCGGGGCTGTTCACGGTGGAGCTGGAAGTCAGTCTCGCCGACAGCAATCAACCGTTGTATCGCACGACTGCGCGGTTGCAGGGCCGCCATGAATAGCCAGCGTGGTTTCACCTTGCTGGAACTGGTGATCGCGATGGCGATTTTCGCCGTGCTCGGTCTCGCCAGTTGGCGCCTGTTCGACAGCGTGGTGCGCGTGCAACAGGCGACGGCGAGTCATGAGCGCGCTTTCAGAAGTCTGCAACGCGCGGTGGCGGTGATCGAGCGCGATCTGCTGCACATCACCGAACAGCCGGTGGTGTTGAATGCCGGGCAACTGAGCGTGCAACGCAGTAACTGGCGCAATCCGCTGGATCAACCGCGCAGCGAACGTCAGGAGCTGACGTATCGCTTGCTCGGCGACGTGTTGTGGCGCGAGAGCCGTGCCGAGGGCTCGCTGACGATGCAGCGGCAGAAGTTGCTGGAGGAAGTCGTGGATCTGCGCTGGCGGCTGCTTGATGATTCTGCGATGGAGTTTCAGCTCTCGACCCGACGCTATGAGGGCATTCGCCGGGTGCTGCTGTTGCCGGGAGCCTTGCCATGAAACACCGGCAACGGGGGTTGGCGTTGATCAGTGTGATGCTGGTGTTGAGCCTCGCTTTGCTGATCACCAGCGGCCTATTGCGCAGTCATCGACTGGCCTTGCAGAGCAGCGCGCAACAGCTGCAAACCCTGCATTTGCGTCAGTTGGCGGTGAGCGGAGAAATCTGGGCGCTACGGCGTTTGCACAAGGCTTTTGTTGAACAGCAGAACCACGTCGAGATGCTCCGCGACTGGCCGCAAATCACTCCTGAACTGAGCAGCGAAGACGCGAAAGTCGAGGTGCAGATCGAAGACCTGTCAGCGCGTTTCAATCTCAATGCATTGCTGCATCAGGGGCAGATTGATGCGGTGACGCTTGAGCGCTGGGCGCGATTGCTCGAATTGCTGGAGTTGCCCGCGCTGCGACCTGATCAGGTCGGATTGTTATCCGAGGTGAGCCAATTACGTTTGCTGCCGGGTTTCGACGCGCCAACGTTGTGGCGCCTTGAACCTTGGGTAGCGCTGCTGCCCACGGATGCGACGCTGAATATCAATTCGGCACCGGCATTGTTGCTGCGGGTACTTGAAATTGAACCGGACATAGCTGACGCCCTCGTTCGTCAGCGTCCGACAACCTCATGGCACAGCGTTCAAGCCTTCAGCGCCGACCCATTAATCGCTGATGCTGGAATCAATACCCATGGACTCGGCGTCGACAGTCGCTGGCATCGCATCAGCGTGCGCGTGGTGCAAGACCAGCATGTGTTGACGCTGAGCACTGACGTCGAGTTCGTCGTAAAAACCGCCCAGCTGAAAGTCCTGCAACGTCGTTTACTTCCCTCCCGCGGCCTCGAGATAACGCAATGAAAAACTGGCTTTACCTGACCGCCGAAGGGCTTGTAGACCTGTCGACTGACTGGCCGTGTTGCCTGTGGTCGCACACCGGCCAACGCCAATCGATGCCGCTGCATCAAGCCGCACAAGTACTGCGCGGACAAAAAATCGACCTGCTGCTGCCCATCGAATCCTGCAGTTGGCTGCGTAGCGAACCTTGGCCCGGGCGCCGTGCGCCCGCCGCGCAGGCGCTGGCATTTGCTGTGGAGGAACAGCTTGGCGAAGCGCTCGACACTGTGCATTTGAGCGTTGGCAAAGCGGACGCCGAGCGACGTTATCCGCTGATGGTCATCGCTCGTGAGCGCCTGGCCGCGGTGTTGCCACTGCTCGCCGAAAGTGGTTTGCAAGTGCGCTCGGTGTTCATCGATGCCGACTTGTTGCCCACGGATCAGCCGATCGGCATCCGCTGGTTCGGACGCTGGTTGCTGGGCGGGGCATTGCCGGCGCGGCTTGCAGTGACGGAGGAAGGTTTGGTCGCGCTGAACGGCGTGTTGCCCGAGGACATGGTTTGGGTCGATGAGCCGGATGAACAGGCATTGCTGGCAGAAGGTTTTCGACAAGCGATCAATCTGCGTCATGGTGAGTTTGCGCCACGGCATTCGTCGTTGCCGTGGCGTTCGCTGGCGGCGGTGCTGCTGACCTTTTTGTTGCTGGGCGTAGGCGCCAGCGAAACGCGGTTCCGTTTCCTTGACGGCGAAACCCGGCGTCTCGCCGAGCACAATGCACAGCGCTTCAAAACGCTGTATCCACAGCACGGGCAAATCGTCGATCTGACCGCGCAGATGCGGGCGATTCAGGGTTTGCCAGCGCAGTCTCGCGACACTCAGGTTGCGGCGCTGGTCAGGTTGATCGAGCAGGTGATTGGCGCGAGTCAGGTCGAGGTCAAACGCATCGATTTTGCCGAGGTCGATGGCTGGAAAGTGCAATTGACGGCCAACAGTTTTGCCGAGCTTGAGCAGTTGCGTGAACGCGGGCGTCAGCAAGGTCTGGCGATCAAGATTGATGGCGCGAGCAAGATGGGCGATCGGGTGACGGCGACACTGACGTGGGAGGCGGGCGTATGAAGTCTGATGATTACGTTCAGCGTTGGCGGCGTTTGTCGCGCCGTGAGCGTGGGTTGATCCTGCTGCTGATGGCGGGGTTGCTGGGTGGTGCGGTGTTTACCTGGATCTGGCAACCAAGCGTGCAACGGCTGGAAGCGCTCGAGCGGCAATATCGTCAGCAACAGGCTTTTGCAATTCAATTGGATCGCGCCCAACCACCAAGCAGTTCGGCGTTCGACGCGACTCAGCCGTTGTCGTTAAGGATCAGCGAAAGCCTCAACTCGACCGGGCTTGAGGTGCAGCAAATGGACAGCGATAACGAGCAGATCCGTCTGACCCTTAGCGGCCCGCCCGAGCCATTGTTGCTCTGGCTGGACAGGCTTGAACGTGACGGCGTGGTGCTGCAATCGCTGAGCCTGGAGCCGCGCGACAATCTGCTGGAAGCGCGGCTACAGCTCAGATAGTCGCGCCAGTCAGGGGCGGCAGTTTCGCCAGTTTCAATGCCACCAACAGCGCGATCAGCAACAACGCGCCGATGAACAACCCGATGCCGTTCCAGCCGCCAAGGTGCCAGAACACGCCGCCCGCAGTACCTGCGATGCTCGAGCCGGCGTAGTAGCTGAACAGGTACAGCGACGACGCCTGGCCTTTGGCTTTGAGCGCGCGGCGGCCGATCCAGCTGCTGGCCACCGAGTGCGCGCCGAAGAAACCGAAAGTGAAAATCAGCATGCCGACAATCACCAGCGGCAACGGCGTGAACAGGGTCAACGCGAGGCCGACGAACATCAGCGCAATGGTCGCCCAGAGCACTTTGCGACGGCCAAGTTTGTCGGCCAGCGAACCGATTTTCGCCGAGCTGTAAATGCCCGACAGGTACACCACCGAGAGCAAACCCACAAAGACTTGATCAAGGTTGTACGGCGCCGCCAGCAAGCGATAACCGATGTAGTTGAACAGCGTGACAAACGCACCCATCAACACGAACGCTTCGAGAAACAGCAGCGGCAAACCGGCATCACGAAAATGCATGGTGAAGCCGTCGAGCAGACTGCGCGGGTGCAGCGAACGTGAACGGAAATTGCGCGACTCCGGAAGAATCTTCCAGAACACCGCTGCGGCAATCATCGCCAGACCGCCGATCACCAGCATCGCCGTGTGCCAGCTGACAAAGTCGATCAACACGCCGGTGATCAAGCGCCCGCTCATCCCGCCAATCGCGTTGCCGCCGATGTACAAACCCATCGCCAGGCCGATGTGCTGAGGGTGAATTTCTTCACTCAGATAAGTCATCGCCACCGCCGCCAGGCCACTCAGCGACAGGCCGATCAGTGCACGCATGATCAGCACGCCTTCCCAACTCGGCATCATTGCACTGGCCATGGTGCAAATCGCTGCGGCGAAAAGCGCAGTCACCATCACCGGTTTGCGCCCGACCCGATCAGAAATCGGCCCGGTGATCAGCAGACCAATAGCGAGCATGCCGGTGGCGACCGAGAGGATCAGACTGCTCTGCGCGGCGTTGATCGAATATTGGTGGGACAGCAGCGGCATCATCGGCTGCACGCAATACAACAGCGCAAAGGTCGCGAAGCCGCCGCTGAACAGCGCCAGCACCGTGCGCATGAACATCGGCGTGCCTTTTTCGATGTAGATCTCTTGCAGCTCGGCGACGACATCGTCGGCTGCAGCAGGCGGAACTTCATGGGCAAGGGGCGCGACAGCAGTTTTCACTTCAGACCTCGGAGGGCACAGCCAGGCAGGCAATGAAAAAATCATATAGCTGGCTAATGTTTCTATCCAATATATTGTTCGACCTGTTTGATAGCTTTTACGACCTAATGGGGTTTTCATGGAATTGCGTCATCTGCGCTACTTCATCGCCGTCGCCGAAGAACTGCATTTCGGCCGCGCTGCACAGGTGTTGGGCATCTCGCAGCCGCCGCTGAGCCAGCAGATTCAGGCGCTGGAACAGGAAGTCGGCGCGCGGCTGTTCGAACGTACCAATCGTCGGGTCGAACTGAGCGAGGCCGGGAGATTGTTTCTCGAAGAGGCGCGGCTGGTGCTGGCGCAGGTCGATAAGGCAGCGGATGTTGCCCGACGTGCACAACTCGGTGAACTGGGCGAATTGAAGATTGGCTTCACCTCGTCGGCACCGTTCAACTCGACGATTCCGCAGGCGATATTTTCCTTTCGGCAACGTTTTCCGGCAGTGCACCTGAACCTGCGCGAGATGAGCAGCACGATGGTTGCCGATGCGTTGGTCGATGAGTCGATTGAAGTCGGCATCATGCGCCCGCTCGGATTGCCGGACTCGCTGAGCGTGGTCGAGTTGATGCGCGAACCGTTGGTCGCGGTGCTCAGCTCGAAACATCCGCTGGCGCAGGGCTCGGAGGAGGGTTTGTTTTTGGCCGCATTGGCGCATGAGCCATTTGTGTTCTTTCCGCGCAGTTACGGCAGTGGTCTATATGCGCAGTTATTGAGCCTGGCGCGTGACGCGGGGTTCAGCCCGCATTTTGCGCAAGAGGCGGGTGAGGCGATGACCATCATCGGCCTGGTGGCGGCGGGGTTGGGCGTGTCGGTGATGCCGGCGTCGTACCAGCGCATGCGCATTGACGGCGTGGTCTATCGGCCGTTGCTCGATCCGGAAGCGGTGACGGCGGTGTGGCTGGTACAGCGCAAGGATCAGAAGTCGCCGATGGCCAAGGCGTTTGTTGAACTGCTGACGCGTAAGGTTGAGTCCGCTTAAAAGATCGCAGCCTTCGGCAGCTCCTACCTCGATTTATGTAGGAGCTGCCGAAGGCTGCGATCTTTTGATCTTGCCGTTAAGGCAACCGCACCAAATCCCCTTTCAACGCCACCCGTGTCACAAAAATCCCCGCCCGACACTCATAAGTATTCAAATCCTTGCGCACATGCTGGTCGTAATAACTGACGATATTGGTCACCGCATTCGCCCCGACCCGCTTGGCATCGGCCTGCAGCTTGATCAGATTCGACTGCAACACCCACTCGCAGGAATCGTGATCACTCTTGTTGAAACCGTTGGTGCTCAAATCACTGACCACACCCCGGCGCAGCAACTGCTGAGTGCCCTGCGGCCCATTACCGACCAGATAAAACTTCACACTGCCATCCAGCCGCCCGGCGCGAATCGCGTCCGAAAGCACGGTTTCGAATGGCATGTACATGAGGTTGGTGGCATGGCTGGCGCTGGGCAGCAGGCCAAAAAGCGCGGCGGCGATCATGGCTTTCACTTGCATGGTCATCTCCTTGACGATGAAAGAGAACCGCGAGTGCTCGACCGACCGGGCCCGCCGTTCCGACAGGCGCGATGCGAAGGCCTGCGAGAACGAGTGTAGATGCTGAAAGAAATATTTGTGGTTAGGGGACAAGCTGGTGCGTGATTCCTGGACTACAGAGAGTCAGTGTTTTGCCTACAGAAATTCAGGAAACAGCTGTCTTGAGCTAATAGCTGAGCGCCGCTAGTTTGTCAGGTGTCAGTAATCATCCAAAAGTAGCCATGACTGAAGAATTCAAAAATTGGGACTCTGCCGATTATTTGCTGACGGATGAGGACTTTGAGGCTTATCTGGAAGTCTGTTTGGAAGAGGCCGGCGGCGATGCTGCGATTATTGTTAAAGCGTATGAAACGATTGAGCGCGCGCGTCGAAGACTTCAGCCACTAAGTGTTCCCTTTGGGGCTTGTGAGACTCTGAGGAATTCTGGTCAACCAGCCATCTCAGAGCCAGACAGGGAGTCGACCTGTTTGTGAAAGTGCACCCCTGTGGCGAGGGGATTTATCCCCGATGGACTGCGAAGCAGTCCCCAGAACTGGGGCCGCTACGCGACCCATCGGGGCGGTGCGACGTTTCGCTAAATCCCCTCGCCACAGGATTGCATTCATTCAGCCACCCAGCCGTTCAACCACTGAGCCACTCAGTCAGTCGACGTGAGCAAGGTCACCCCTCAACGCCACGCTCGACACCACCATCCCCGCTCGGCACTGAAACTTCTCGGTGTCTTTGTACAGATCCCGCTGATCCACGCTGGCGATGTTGATCACCGCGTTGGCGTCGGCTTTTTTCGCGGCGTTCTGCAGGGTGGCCAGTGCCGATTGCAGGGCCCAGAAGCAGGCGTCTTCGTCGGATTTGTTTGAGCCGTTGGTTTTGCGGCTGCTGCTCACGGTGTCGAGTGTGCGTACTTGCTTGGGCAGGGTTTCGCCGGCCAGGTAGAACTTCACGCTGCCGTCGAGCAGGCCGGCGTCGGTGGCGCGTTTGACGCCTTCACGGAAGCTCAGGTAGGTCGGTTCGTCAGCGCCTTGTTTGATAATGCCAAGGTTGTTAACCGCTTCGATGTCCGGGTTGATCGACAGCTCTTTGAGCACGTTGTCGCGCAGCCGGTTGACCCAGCGGTTGTAGTTGCCGTGGATCTTGCCTTCCTTGGCGTCGAGGCCGTAGCTGCTGCGGTAGTCGATTTCGAACGAGGTCGGGGTAAACGGGATATCGACTTCGGCGTGATGGCGACCGCGTACGGTGATCGCCGCTTTGATCATGCCCGGGCGCACCGATTGTACCACCCACTGACGATCGTTCAGCGCGGTGACGATGGCGCGGCTCATCTGTTGCTGGGTGAAACCGAGGTTCGGCGAAAACTCTTCTTTAGCGTTGTACACCGGTTTGCTGGTGCAACCGCCGAGCACAAAGGCCAGGGCCAGCAGTGCGGCGATGCGGTGAAACTGAGTCATTCCTTCTACTCCAAACGTATTGCGGTCAGTGCCAGCGGCGGAAAATCAACGAGGTGTTGACGCCACCAAAAGCGAAATTGTTGTTCATCACGAACTCGTGGTGCATCTGGCGGAATTCGCCGCGCAGGTAATCGAGCTTGCCGCAGTGCGGATCGACCTCGTCGAGGTTGAGCGTGTGCACGTACTTGTCGCGGTTGAGCATTTCGATGCTGAACCACGACTCCAGCGCCCCGCAGGCCCCCAGCGTGTGGCCGAGGAAACTTTTCTGCGAGCTGATCGGCATGCGTTCGCCGAACAAACTGCTGGTGGCTATTGTTTCGGCAATGTCGCCCTGTTCTGTAGCCGTGCCGTGACCATTTACATAACCGATGGCGTCCGGTGTCAGCCCGGCGTCTTCCAGCGCCAGCTCCATGGCGCGGCGCATGGTCACTTGCTCGGGGCGGGTGGTGTGCTGGCCGTCGGCGTTGCTGCCGAAACCGACGATCTCGGCGTGGATGTGCGCACCGCGTGCGAGGGCGTGTTCCAGCTCCTCGAGTACCAGCATGCCGCCGCCTTCACCGATCACCAGACCGTCGCGGCCCTTGTCATACGGGCGCGGACTGGTCTGCGGTGCATCGTTTTTCAGGCTGGTGGCGTAGAGCGCATCGAAGACCATCGCTTCGGTCGGGCAAAGTTCTTCGGCACCGCCGGCAAGCATCAGCGGCAAACGGCCAAACTTGATCGCCTCGTAGGCATAACCGATGCCCTGGCTACCGCTGGTGCAGGCGCTGGACGTCGGGATCAAGCGCCCGGTGAGGCCGAAGAAGATGCTGATATTCGCGGCGGTGGTGTGCGGCATCATCCGCACGTAGGAGTTGGCATTGAGGCCTTCGGCGACCGAGTTGAGCAGCATGTTGCCGAACGCTTTGATCTCGTCGGTGCTGCCGGTCGACGAGCCGCAAGCGACGCCCATCCGGCCGTCCTTGATCATCGCGTCGCCGAGCAAGCCAGCATCGGCCAAGGCTTTTTCCGCCGCGCCGACCGCCAGTCGCGAAACCCGGCCCATGCTGCGCAGCTGCTTGCGCGTCCAGTGCGCCGGCACGACGAAATCATCGATTGGCCCGGCCAGACGCGTGTTGAGTTCGCTGAAGCGATCCCACTCGTCCATCCGGCGAATGCCGCTGCGGTTGGCCGCGAAATTACCGGCGATGGTCTGCCAGTCGCTGCCCAGCGAAGTGATGCCGGCCATGCCGGTGACGACGACGCGCTTCATCAGCACAAGCCTCCGTTGACCGCCAAGACCTGGCGGGTGATGTACGAGGCTTCCGCCGACATCAGGAAATTCACCGCACTGGCCACCTCTTCAGGGGTGCCCATGCGTTGCGCGGGGATCATTTTCATCAGTTCTTCCAGCGGCACGTTTTCGTCGAGCATCGCCGTATCGATCAGGCCCGGCGCGACGCAGTTAACGGTGATTTTGCGCTTGCCCAGCTCAATCGCCAACGCCTTTGCTGCGCCGATCACGCCAGCCTTGGAAGCGCTGTAATTGACCTGGCCACGGTTGCCGATCAGCCCCGACACCGAGGTGATGCAGACAATGCGACCGGCGGCGCGGCGGCGGATCATCGGCATCATCACCGGGTGCAGAACGTTGTAGAAACCGTCGAGGTTGGTGCGCAATACCACGTCCCAATCGTCGTCGCTCAGCGCCGGAAACGCGCCGTCGCGGGTCAGGCCGGCATTCAGCACCACGCCGTAATAGGCACCGTGGGTTTCGACGTCGGCTTCGAGAATGGCTTTGCAGGTTTCGCGGTCGGCGACGTCGAATTGCAGGATGCGCGCGGTGCGCCCCAGCGCTTCGATTTCAGCCTGAACGCCTTGCGCCTCGGTCACGCCGCTGCGGCAATGCAAGACGATGTCGTGCCCGGCCTGCGCGAGGCGCAAGGCGATGGCGCGGCCGATGCCACGGCTGGAGCCGGTGACCAGTACGAATTCAGTCATCGTTCGACTCCTTTGTCTGTTGCAGATATTGAGTGGCTTCGGGCGGGCGGAACACGTTGAGCCGGGCGCTGGCATGAATGCCGTCGCCGTGGATATGGCATTCGAAGACGCCCATACCGTTGTCATCTTCCAGCGAGCGCAGGCCATGAATGGTCAGCTCGGTACCGGCAGGGAACGCCTCGACATTGCACTCGAATTTGCGTGTGCCGAGCAGAAAACCCAGCTCCACCGGATTACCTTTTTGTCGCGCGTGGCAACCGGCAAACGCGGCGACGCTTTGCGCCATCAGTTCGACGCCGACCCACGCCGGCAGGCTGCCGTCGGGCAGGTTGAACAGGCCTTCGGACTTGACCGTGAGGCGGGTGTAAATCTGCTCATCGTCGAAGCGCTCGATGCTGTCGATCAGAATCATGTCGCCGGCATGGGGCAGCAGTTCGGCGAGCGGCCAGTCGGTCATGGGGCGTCTCCGAGAATCAGGCTGACGTTGTTGCCGCCGAAGGCAAACGAGTTGCTCATCAGGTAGCGGGGAGCAGTGGACGTCAGGCGTTCGCTGGCGGTCACCCACTTCAGCGCTGGCAGCGCGGGATCGGCCTGGCCGTCCCAGACGTGCGGCGGCAACGCGTGATCCGGGTTGTCGGCGCTCAGGCTCAGCCAGCAAAACGCCGCTTCCAGCGCACCGGCCGCGCCGAGGGTGTGGCCGGTCATCGGTTTGGTCGACGAACAGGCGACGCCTTCGGGAAAAAGCGTGGCGACGGCCAGACTTTCCATGGCGTCGTTGTGTTGGGTGGCGGTGCCGTGCAGGTTCAGATAGCTGATTTGCGAGGTTTGCAGATGCGCGCGGTTCAGGGCTTTGTGCATCGCTTGCAGGGCGCCGCGACCGCTCGGCTCCGGCGCGGAAATATGGTGCGCATCCGAGCTGGCGCCGGCGCCGAGCAGGGCAATGGTCGGGCCGTCGAGAGCTTGTTTGCTCATCACGAACAACACGGCTGCCTCGCCGATATTGATGCCGTTGCGGTTGGCCGAGAACGGATTGCAGCGTTCGTCCGACACCGCTTCCAGCGACGAAAAACCGTTGAGTGTCAGCTTGCACAAACTGTCGACGCCGCCGCACAACACCGCGTCGCACAAACCCAGATCGAGCAGGCGCTGGGCACTCATCAAGGCGCGAGCGCTGGAGGTGCAAGCGGTGGAGATCACGTAGGCCGGGCCGCTCAGTTGCAGCCAGTCGGCGAGGAAATTCGCTGGTGCGCCAAGTTCCTGCTGACGGTAATCGTATTCGGCCGGGAACTGCTGCTCGCGAATGTAGTGCGCCAGGCCACGGCTGGCCTCGTCGATGCCCGAGGTGCTGGTGCCGAGCACCACACCGATGCGGTCGCGGCCGTAAGTCTGGATCGCTTGATCGATGTCATCGCGAATCTGCAGTGTCGCTTCCAGCAACAACTGATTGTTGCGGCTGCTTTGATCGGCGAGTGCTGGCGGGATCGGCGCCAATTCACCGTGTACAGCGGCCACCGGCAATTCACGCTCCGCCACCCAGCCGGATTCGCGGCGCATACCCGAGCAGTCGCCGGCGAACAGGTTGCGCGCGACTTCGGCCTTGTCGCGGCCCAGCGCGCAAATCACGCCGAGGGCATTCAGGTAAGCGGTCATGGCGTCGAGTCACCGAGCGGAGAAACGCGATAGTGCGGGCCTTGGGGCAGGTTCAATTCGAAGCTCAACGGTTGTGAATAACGGATGTCCCAGCGCGCTGGCAGGGATCGTTGCCCGGTCTGCTGTTGGGCAGAGGGGTAATTGCGCAGCAGCTCGGCGGACGGGGTCAGGGCGAACAATAGCGCGGCGAACAGCTCGCGGGCCTCCGGGTTCGGCGGCAGCAGACCATCGGCCTGCCAGCGACCGTCGATCAATTGCTGGCGCGCCTGAGGAATACCCAGCGGATCCATCATCGACCAACGAATACCCGGGCCTTCGCGCTGGATCACCAGCAGCCAGTCCTGGCGTTGCCCGGCTTGCTGACGTTCGATGTGCAGTTGCAACGGCAGCGGCAACGTCGGGTTGCCCGCCGGCAGCGGCGCATGGCTGGCGCAACCGCTCAACAGAAATATTGCGCCGACCATCACCATCCGCATCACTGCGATCACTGTGGGAGCGAGCCTGCTCGCGAAAGCGGTCATACATTCAAAATAAAGGTTAGCTGACCCACCGCTATCGCGAGCAGGCTCACTCCTACAGGTAATGGGGTACATCAGGAAGCCTCTGGCAATGGCTTACGCGCGACACAGTTCACCAGCGTTTCCTCTCGCTGCCCGAACGGTTTCGGTTTGAGCACCCCAAACCGCTCCAGCAAGCCAAAATCTTTCGACCGGCTCCACCACAAATACGGGTACGACACATTGCGCTCGGCAAACTCAAACCCTTGCCCGCGAATCATCTCTAAATACTGCGCTGCACTCTTCTGCACGTGCATCGGATGGCGGAACAACCAGCGAATCACCCAGGTATCAATGTAAGCCTCGGTGGATTCGGCAAACAGCAGATAACCGCCCGGTTTCAGCACCCGGTAAAACTCCGCCAGCGCTTTTTCCTGTTCAACCAGATGATGAAAGGTCTGATGACAGAACAGCAGATCAACACTCGCGTCCGGCACATTCAGCGTCGCGCAATCGCTGCCGATCAGCTCAACATCGAGGCCCAGACGCGCCGCCTCTTCGCCGCTCAACTCCAGGCTGTGCGGATCGGCGTCAACACCGATCAAACGCTGCGGGGCGAAGGTCTGGCGCAGGTGGCCGAACGACTTGCCCTGACCGCAACCGGCGTCGAGCAGCACCGGATGCTCCGGCAGCGCTTCGCTGAACAGTCCGCGCAAATCATTGATCGCCACGCGCAACACATGGTGCTGCCAGGTGTGGCTGCGCAGGAACCAGAAACCGAAGCGGGTTTCCTCGACGTAGCTGTCGCTCAAGTAATTCATGTGGCGTCCTTTGCACAGAGTTCGGAAATCATCTTCAAGCGGCGGCGGGCTTCGCTGACGAACGGGTTGCGTTCGTCCCAGGCGTAACCGGCGAGGATCGAGCTGATCATGCGGCGGATGTCGGCCTGGCTGTCTTCATAAAAAATCACGTCCTGAAAGGTGCCGGCGTACCAGCCCTCGACGTAGCAGCGGAACGTGTCGACGCCGCGTTTCAGCGGTTCGGCGAACTCGCGTTGCCAGTCGACCGCCTCGCCTTGCAACTGACGGTGCAGCACGGCGGCGGCCATGCTCGCCGAACGCATGGCGATGGTCACGCCGGATGAGAACACCGGGTCGAGAAATTCGGCGGCGTTGCCGAGCAAGGAAAAACCCGGCCCGTGCAGGGTTTTCACGTTCGCCGCGTAGCCGCCGAGGGTGCGCGCCGGGGTGTCCCACACCGCGTTGTTCAGCACGCCGGCAAGGCTCGGGGTTTCAGCGATGAAGCTGCGCAGGCAGGCGTCGAGATCGCTGTCACGGCCCTTGAAGTGTTCTTCGGCCGCGACCACGCCCACCGAGCAGCGGCCGTTGCTGAACGGGATCGTCCAGAACCAGACATCGCGATGTTCGGGATGGGTGGTGACGAGGATTTTTTCGCGGTCGAAGGCCGGGTTGTCGATGTGATCTTCAACGTGGGTGAACACCGCTTGGCGCACCGGAAAATTCGACGGTGCTTCCAGATCCAGCAGTCGCGATAGCACACGGCCATAGCCGCTGGCATCTAGGACGAAATCCGCTTCGACGCGGTATTCACTGCCGTCCTCGCGACGCACGTCGAGCTGCGGTTTCGTCCGGTCGAAATCGACACTGACGATGGCATCGCCGTAACGGATTTCCACACCTTGCAGCGCGGCTTGGTCGGCCAGCAACTTGTCGAAGTCGGCGCGCTGCACCTGGAACGTGGTGGGCTTGCCGTCGGTAAAGGTGTCGCCGAAATCGAAGGCACTGTAGCGCTCGCCCCAGGCGAAAGCAGCACCGTTTTTGCGCTGGAATCCGGCGGCATTCACCGCGTCGAGCATGCCCGCTTCTTCGACAAAATCGAGGCAGTGGCACAGCAGGCTTTCGCCGATGGAGAAGCGCGGAAAGTGCTGGCGTTCGATCACCAGCACATCGTGGCCCTGGCGTTTGAGCAGGGCAGCAGCGATGGCGCCGGACGGGCCGGCGCCGATGATCACGACCTGACGGGATTCCATTTCAACGATTGGCACGTGAACTCCGGGGCAGGTGGTTTTTGATGTCCAGCGGTGCACGGTGCAGGCCGATCAGCGCCGGCAGCAGCGTCGCCATCAGCCCCATCAGCATCAGCGCGAAGTACAACGCCGGAGTGATGAGCTGTTGTTGCAGGAGCAAGTTGAGAAAAACGATTTCGCTCAGGCCACGAATGTTCAGCAGTACGCTTTCACGCCAGCGGCTGGCGCCTTCAAACGAGGCGCCTGCCCAGCCGAGGCCGAGCCAGTTGCCGAGCAGTTTACTGGCAATCGGCAACAGCAACAGCGCCGCCCATTGCAGCGGGCCGAGGCTGGCGAGGGCGCTGTGCACGTCGATCTGCACAATGCCAAAGGTGAGGATCAGCGGGATCGCGATCCACGTCTGCAAACGGTTCATCCAGCGCGCCGGCAACGGCAGCACCAACGGGATCTTCAGCGCGGCCATGCACAGCAAATAACCGATGCCGAAAATCAGCGCGTTGAGCTTGTAATGCTCGGCCATCACCAGCAGGGCGAAGAAACCGAGGCTGTAGGTCAACGGACGACGCACACCGAACAGGCGCAGCATCAACGGCACACAAGCAAGCCCCAGCGGCAGCAACAGGCTGCTCAAGTGCAGGCTGCCTTGAGCGAGGCCGAACAGCGTCCAGCAAGTCAGATCGATGAGGATCGCGGTTTGCACCAGACGCCGGGTGGCGGCGGGCGGGTAATCGATATGGCGCAAGTACAGGTACAGCACCGGAATCGCAGTAATTGCGAACACCAGGCCGATCACCAGCGAGTTGAGCCACGGTTGCGCCGGCAACAACCAATAAGCCGCCGCCAGTCCGCAGACGAATGGCACGAGAAAACTCGGCAGGGCGATTTTCACGCTCTGCCGATCCAGTTTCAGATCGATCACATCACTGAGGATGTGCCCGAGCAGCAAGGCAAAACTCAGGCTGTAGAGGTTTTTCAGCCACTCCGGCGCGATCAGTTCCGCACCGCTCAATTGCCAGCCCGGTTCGATCCAGAAGTACATCAGCAGCGGCAGGCCGAAGCTCGCCAGCAGCAACTGGCTGACAATCGGGATCAGGCCGAAATATCGACCGACACGGGTGGCCGCGGCGAACAGCGCCAAGGCCAGCAGCCAAAAGCCGGCGACCATCACGCTGCCGACTCCGCGACCGTTGCCGTGTGGGCGTGACGCCCGGCCCACGGTGCAAGCATGAAACTGAAGGCCAGCCCAAGGCTTACCGACAAACCGAAATTGCTCACCGCCGGTGTGCTGGAAACCGCGAGCAAACCGAACGACAGCCACGTCGTCAGCGCTGCCAGCAAGGTGCCGAGCAGGCTCACTGCGGCGCCGCCAACCTGTTCACGCATAAGGATCGCGTAGTCGACGCTGATCGCCGTCACCAGCAGCAGGCCGAACAGGCTGAACAGGGTCAGCGGCTGACCGAGCCAGCCAAGACTGGCCAGACTGCACAGCGCCGCGAGCAAGGGCAGGGCGACGATGCGCAGCGCACCGCCGAGGCCGAACGGCAGCATCAGCACCAGCACGATCAATGCGCAGGAGGCGAGTTTCAGCTCCGCAGCGCTGATCTGCGTGGCGGCGAAAACGTCGTTTAATTCACCGAGGCGATCGACCAGTTGCACCCCCGGCAGATCCAGCGCCTGCACGCGCAACAGTGCCGGATTGTTCAGGCCTTGCAGGCTGGTCATCGCCGCCACGCCGTCTTCGGTCGGGCCGAGCCAGAGCGTGCGATAAGGTTCGCCGAGCGGGCCGGCGAGGGCGGTGTCGATATCTTCCGCTGGCACGGTTTGCAGCTGTTGCAGCTCGCTTTGCAGTGCGGCGAGCGGCACGCCGAGTTCGAGCAGCGGCTGCCAGTATTGCGGCAGTTGGTTCAGCGCCTGGCGGACTTTTTCTTGCTCGCTCGGCGGGCTGACCAGTTGATCGAGGGCCAGATAGCCTTGCAGCTTGTCGAGGTTGACCAGTTGCTCGAGACGCTCGCTCAACGCTGCCTGACGCTCGAGCAATTGCTGCTGATCGGCGGCGCGTACGAGGAAAAACTGGCTGGTCGGCTGATAACCGGTGATGCGCGCGATGGTCTGCGCCTCATCGGTCAGACGCTGCGGCGCGCCGACCCATTGGCGAATGTCGTTCTTGCTTTGCAGCTGCACCAGACCGCCAACACAGAAGGCGATCAACAGCGCCAACAGCACTGGCGTGCGCACGCGTTCGAGGAGTTTTTCCCGCAGCGTGATCAAGCGCTCGGCAAGCGTCAGCGGCCATTGCGCCGGACGCAATTCGAGGTTGTTGAGCAGCGCCGGCAGCAGGCACACCGCTGACAGATAAGCGCCGAGCAACCCGGCGGCAGAGAACACGGCGATTTGCGTCAGCGCCGGGAACGGTGTCCACGCCAGCGCCAGATAACCGATGGCACTGGTGATCAGGCTCAAGGTCAGCCCGGACAGGGTCAGGCGCAAGGCCGGCCAACTGCGCCACGGCTTCAGGCTCCAGCTCTTCGACAGGTAGTGCAGCGGATAATCCACCGCCACGCCGATCAGACTGGAGCCGAGCACCAGCGTCATCACGTGCATATGGCCGAACAGTGCCACGCACGCGACAGCCCCGAAAAGCATGCCGACCAACACTGGCACAAATGCCAGCAGCACACGCCAGCGCCGAAACGCCAGCAGCAGCAATAGCAGAATGCCGACCGTTGCCCCGCCGCCAACCCAAGTCATTTCGCGCGTCGCTTGTTGCTGACCGTTGGCCGCGTAAAGCAGACCGCTGGCCGCCAGCAATTGCACGTCATTTGTCGCCGCTTGTTCACGGCTGTGCTGCAGCAGATCCGCGACTTTCAGCGGCAGGTTCATGTCGAAAGCGTCGCCAGTGGTGCGCGCGCGCAGCAGCACCCAGCTCTTGCCGTCGGCATCGGCAATCAACGCGCCGCTGCCGATGTCGAGTTGCACCGAACCGTGTTGCGGCTGGCTGTTCTGGATACGCCCGGTCAGGCCCAGCCAATCGTCCGGACTCGGCACCAGGCTGAAACCGCTGAACGGATCGAACAGCGCCTGCACTCGCTGATGAATAAACACATCGGGATGTTCGGTGAGCAGTTGCTGATCGTCCGCCGAGAGCATCGCCAGGCGTCCTTGCAACAACTGCGTGCGCAGCGCCGGCAGATCCGCTTGCAGGTTCCACTGCACTTTCTCGAACAGACCGCTGGCCTGCCATTGCTCGCCGAGCCTCTGCGCCATGTTGACCGCTTGCTGGCGATCGGCGTGGCCGACCAGCACCAGCATTTCGCGATTCAACGGCTCCTGCATACGCTGTTCGGCGCGCAGTTCGAGGGCGTCCGGGTTAGTGCCGGGCACCAGTTCCATCAGGTTCGCCGACAGCGGCGCACCGTCGCGCCACTGCCAACCGGCCAGCGCAACGACTGCCAGCAGCAGTAACAGAAACAGCCAGGGCAGCCTGCGTTCACTCGGCAAAGTCATGTTGCTCCGTGTCGCTCAGCGGTTGGGCGGCGCTGCTGTCCTGCATGCGCAGCACGGTGCTGTCGCCCTGGGTTTCCAGCAGTTCGATGGTTTGCACCAAGGCGCCACCGTCGATGTTGATCTGTTTGAACACTTGCTTGAGCAGCAGCGAACGCGGGGTCAGCGACAGTTTCCACTGTTGCGCATCGCCGCTCAGGGCCAGTTCGAAATCCCGTTGCAGGCCGCTGCTGTCACCTTGCAGCACCGCGAGAAACAGCCGGTTCTGATCGGCCCCGGCGCTCTTGTTTGGCAGCATTTGCCAGCCATTGTCGTCGCGGCGGGCGATGCCGTTGGCGGTGATGCGGTAGTCCTGCTGCAGCGGGGTTTTTAGTAGCCAGAGCAGGCCGTGATTTTTCGCCAGCACAAAACTGCCCTTGCTGATCAGCGGTTGCGGCAGGGCGCGCAGGTGTTTTTCCTGAATGAACTGGCCATGGATCACGTCCGGTTTCGCCAGTTGTTCGCTGAGTTGTTGCAGGTCGAAGGCGTTGGCCAGCGCTGACATGGTCAGCAGCGCCACTACGCTCAGGCTTTTCACAAAAACATTCATCGCAGCATCCTTTCCACGGCGTCGGTGAAGACTCTCGGTGAAGCCAGCTGCATTTCGCGGCTGCTGACTTCGACGGCGACCTGCACCGAGCTGGCGCGAGTCAGGCGTTCGCCGCTGTGCAGGTCGGTGATCAGGTAATTGATCTTCAGACGGTTTTCCCATTCGACCAGACTGGCGCGCACATTCAGGCGCTGCCCAAACACCGCGCCACGCACGTAGCGCAGTTGCAGGTCGATGATCGGCCAGGCGAAACCGGACTCGACCATGTGCGTGTAGTTGTGGCCGATTTTGTCCAGTAGCGCGCAGCGCGCCACTTCCAGATACTTGACGTAATGGCCGTGCCAAACCACGTGCATGGTGTCGACGTCAAAAAACGGCACAAGGATTTCGGTGTCCGCGTGAAGCACTCCGGCGCTACGCATGCAGCCTCCAGTGTTGTGCGGCGATGCGTTGCAGGCACAGGCGCAGTTCGCCTTCCAGCGCACGATCCTCAATGACCGGCGGGAAGTCTTTGGCCAACTCTTCGTGCATTGCCGCCAGCGACGGTGGCAGCGGTCGTGCGTCTTCGGCCTGAGCGCGCAACCACACGCCTTGATTGGCGGCGAGCAGAGTGGCGGCGGCGACTTGTTCGGTCAGCTCCAGCACGCGAATCGCATCGCGGGCGGCGATGGTGCCCATGCTCACTTTGTCTTGGTTGTGGCACTCGGTGGAGCGCGAGAACACGCTGGCCGGCATGGTGTTTTTCAGCGCTTCGGCGGTCCAGGCGCTGGTGCCGATCTGCACAGCCTTGAAGCCATGGTTGAGCATCGCGCGATCCGCCGGCGCGCCGGACAGGTTGCTCGGCAAACCATGGTTGTAGCGTTCGTCGACCAGCAGCGCGAGTTGCCGGTCGAGCAGGTCGGCGACGTTGGCCACGAGGTTTTTCAGGCTGTCCATTGCGAACGCAATGTGACCGCCGTAGAAGTGCCCGCCGTGCAAAACGCGCTCGGCTTCGGCGTCGATGATCGGGTTGTCGTTAGCGCTGTTCAGTTCGATTTCAATGAACGATCGCAACCAGTTCAGGCTGTCGGCCAACACGCCGAGCACGTGCGGGGCGCAGCGCAGCGAGTAGCGATCCTGCAAGCGATGCAGTGGCGCCGTCGGTGCGTCGATCGCCAGATCCTTGCGCAGCCACGCGGCAACCTGCATTTGTCCCGGATGCGGTTTGGCGGCGAACAGACGTTCGTCGAAATGCTCCGGATTGCCTTGCAGCGCGACGACGTTGAGCGCGGTGATCCGTGTGGCCAGTTGCAGCAGATAATCGGCGCGGGCGAAGGCGAGGCAGGCGAGGCCGGTCATCACGGCGGTGCCGTTCATCAGCGCCAAGGCTTCTTTCGGGCGCAGCACCAAAGGTGTCCAGCCGAGTTCGCGATGCACATCGGCAGCCTGACGGCGTTCGCCACGGAACATCACTTCACGCTCGCCGGAAAGTGTCGCGGCAACGTAGGACAGAGGGGTCAGATCGCCGCTGGCGCCGACCGAACCTTCTTCAGGAATCAGCGGCAGGATGTCGTATTCGAGGAACGCGTGCAGACGCTCGAGCAGTTCCACGCGCACCCCGGAAACGCCGTGGCACAACGACTGCAAACGCGCCGCCAACACCGCGCGGGTTGCTTGCGCGTCGAGCAGTTTGCCGAGGCCGCAACCGTGGAACGTGTAGAGATGACGCGGCAACGCTTCTACGTGATGCAGCGGCACCGCGACCACGCAGGAATCACCGTAGCCGGTGGTCACGCCGTAAATCACTCCTTCCTTGTCCAGCAGCGAATCGAGGAACCGCGCGCCTTTGGCGATGCGCTCGCGATACTCAGGGTCGCTCTGCAACTGCACGGGCGCCTGACGATTGGCCAGGGCCAGCACGTCTTCGATGCGCAAAGGGCGTTCGCCGAAGGTTACCGGCTCATGGGTTGGCGTCGTCATCGGTCTTCCAGAAAGGGTAAAAGTTGAACCATTGGCGCGGTGCTTCGAGGCAATAGTGACTCAGGCGCTGGGCATAGCGGGTGGCCCACTGATGAATGACCTGCTCGCGCTCGCTGCGCTTCCACGTTACCGCGTCGGCGAACGGTTCGAGGGTCAGGCGATAGTGACCGTCCGCTTGTTTCAGGCACATCAGCAGATTGACCGGGCATTTCAGCAGGCCGGCCAGCAGCCACGGACCTTGCGGAAACGGCGCCGGGTGACCGAGAAAATCGACGGTCACACTGCGTCCGCCGTGCAGCGGCACGCGGTCGCCGGCAATCGCCAGCCACTCGCCGCGCTCAAGACGTTCGTGCAGTTGCAGCATGATCACCGGGTCGAGTTCGCTGACCTGAATCAGGCGCAGATTGGTCGCTCCAGCCTCGCCCAGCAAACGGTTGAATTGCTCGGCGTGCTTGGTGTGCACCAGCACGTTCATGGTGACTTTTTCGCCGATCTCCGCCAGTGCGCGGCAGACTTCGAGATTGCCCAGATGCGCGCCGACCAGCAGTTGCCCGCGTGTGCCGCGCAACTGATTACGCAGCAGCGCCGGGTCGATGATTTCGATCTGTTCAATGCTGAGCTTGCCGTTCCACACGTCGAGTTTGTCGAGCATGGAGTCGGCGAACGCCATGAACTGACTGAACACGCGCCAGTGGCTTGGGCGCAAGTCATCGCGCTGGCTCCACTCGGCCAGACGTTGCTGGAATTGCCAGGCACTGCGCCGCGCGGTGCGACCGAACAGGAAAAAGTACAAAACGATGCCGTAGAGCAACGGGCTGAGCAGGCGTCGACCGAGGACTTTGGCGGCGAACGCGGTGAATTTCATCAGCAGGAAGCTGCCGCGTTCTTCGCGGTCGGCCCAGTGCTTCTTGTCGGTTTCGCCGGTCATGCGCGCCACCGTCGCCAGAGGATCACCGGGAAACGCAGCAACATGCCGAAGAACAGCCGTGTGTGCATGCTCGAAATCAGCGCGTTGTCGTGGAGCAGGCGGAAGTGCGACACGCCGTCGAGCGGGTAATGCACGCTGGTTTGCAGCCAGCGCATCGGCTGATTACGCCACGCCAGGCGGACGAGAATATCCGAGTCGAAATCCATGCGTTTGCCGACTTTTCTTGAGTCGATCACCGCCAGCGTCGGGGTCAGCGGATAGACGCGAAAGCCGCACATCGAGTCGCGGATTTGCAGCGACAGCGTATTGATCCACACCATGACGTGGGTCAGGTAGCGCGCGTACAACCGGCCCTTGGGCACGCTTTCGTCGAACAGCGGATAGCCGCAGATCATGGCGTTGGGATGTGCGCGGGATTCTTCAACGAAGCGGGCGACGTCGTGCAAGTCGTGCTGGCCATCGGCGTCGACCTGCAAGGCATGGGTGAAACCCAGCAGCGCGGCTTCACGCAGACCGGTCATCACCGCACCGCCCTTGCCTTGGTTGGCGGTCAGGCGCACCAGATGCACGTTGTCGCGTTCGGCCAGAGCATCGAGGACTTTTGCGCAGGAGGGCTTGCTGGCGTCGTCGACCAGAATGCATGGTAGATCTTGCGCGAGCAGAGCATCGACCACGGTGCCTATCGCAGATTCGTGGTTATAAACCGGGATCACGGCGCAAGGGTTATGCATAACAGTTCTCCATTGGAAAACCGCGATCCCTGTAGGAGCGAGCCTGCTCGCGATTGAGTGCGCAGCACTCACCAAGGTCAATCATGCTCTACACCCAAAAGAATCCGCCCACTGGAGCAGGTGGCGGTGTCATTGCGATAAGCGAAATACAACTTGCTGCGCTCCGGATCAAAACGCAGGTGCAGCTGAATTTCATCCCCCGGCCGCACCAGTTGCTGAAACTTCAGCACTTCCATCCCGGCAAATGGCCCGTTCAGATTCAGCAATTGCCGCCCAAGGTTCAGCGCCCATTCCACCTGCACCACGCCCGGCAACACCGGTGCCTTGGGGAAGTGGCCGCTGAAATAAGCCAGATCCGGCGGCACGCTCAGTTGCAAACTCCATTCACCCTCAATCTCGACCTGCGACAGCACTTCCGGCGCTTTCGGACGCGGCGCCATCAACAGTGCTTCAACCTCGGCCTGGGGCAGTTTGCCCTGGCTGTTCAACGGCAATTGCCGCACCAACCGCCAGCGCCGCGGCAGGGCCAGAGCTTCACAGTGTTGGCGCAAATGCTGGCGCAAAGTTTCGGTGAGGCTGCGGCGGCCATGTTCACGCAACGCAAACAACCCCGAATCGCTGAGCACCAGCAGGGCCCCAAGGGACGCGCGGTTTTCCTGCACCACGCCAAGCCGCGCTTCGGCAACCCAGTCGTGAGCGACCAAGGCCTGTTCCAGCATCGGCAGAGAGATGCGTTTTTCTTCGAGTTTAACGATGCGATCCAGCCGTCCCAACAACTCGAAACGACCATCGGCAGCAATGCGCGCCGCGTCGGCGGTGTGTTCGACATGGCCGGCAGGCAGATAAGGCGAAGCGATCAACAGCGCGCCCTCGCTGTCTTGACTCAATTGGACACCGGCGAACGGTTGCCACAGTTGTTCACCCTGACGCCAGGCAATGCCGCCGGTTTCCGAGCTGCCGAGGATTTCCGTCGGCCATTGCTGCAAGCGTTGTTGCAGACTTTGCGCAGCCTCAAACGGCAACGCTCCACCGGAGGAAAACACTCGGCGCACGGCACTGAGCGCTGGCCAATCAAGGTTGTCGCCCATGCGCTTGAGCAGCGCCGGGCTCGCGACCCAGGCGAAGGTCGGATGTTCGCGGCTGGCGCGCTGCATGTCTTCCGGGAAGGCCAGTTGCTTGCGCACAAACGGGCGCCCGGCGCACAGCGGCCACAACACGCGAAACAGCAAACCATAGATGTGTTGAGTGGCGACGCTGCCGATGATGCAGGCTTCAGCAAGATCCACGCCCCACAGTTGCTCCAGCGCTTCAACTTCATTGGCCAGTTGGCGCAGGGTTTTGTCGATACGCTTGGGTTCGCCGCTGGAGCCGGAGGTGCACAGGCTCAGCTGACAATGATCGAGATCCAGCGCCGCAGCGGGCAATGCCGGCTGCTGAAAGTCAGTCAGGTGCGCGTCTTCGGCGTGATCGGTCAGCCACAGATCGACTTCGCTCGACCAGCGCTGGCGAGTTTGCGGTTGCAAGTCCGACGGCAACAACACGCTGACGCCGGCGCGCCACGCTCCGAGCAGGGCGATGGCGAGATCGGCGGCATCCTCCAGATGCACGGCGAGGCGCTTCACGCCCTGCGCTTGCAGGCCGGCGGCAACGCTCAGCGCCTGTTCGCACAGTTGCGCGTGATCGAGTGCCGGCGCAGCGCAAATCGCCCGCGCCGGCAGGGCCTTGAGCAACAACTGCTCAAGTTTTATCCAGTTCATGTACGGCCTCTTACCCGTTGTCGTATCAGCCATTCAATGGCAAACATCAGGCCGATCAATCCGTAGGAGATCAGGCCGGTGTACAACATCCACCAATTCAGCGGCGCCCACAGGGTCAGGAGGGCGGCGCACAAACCGTTGCAAAAGAAAAACACGCTCCAGGCCACGGTGACCTTGCGTGTGTAGCGAATTGCGATGTCCGGCAGCTCTGGCTCACGCAACCGCGCCAGTCGCTCGACCATCGGCGGCCCGTATTTCAGGCTCAGGCTGAACAGCACCAGCATGAAACCGCTGATCAGCACCGGGTACCAGCGCAGCAACAGCGGGCTGTCGAACAGCGCCAGCAACAGGCAGAACACGATCGCCACGCAAGCCATCCACAGGCTGCCGGGTTTGCGCTCGCCGGTCAGGGCGCGCGCGAGCCACAAGCCGCCCAGCAGCAGACCGAACTGCCACGGGGCGAAGTGCTCCATGCCGAAATACACCGCAAAGGGGTACAGCAGACCGGCCAGCAGCAGGCCCAGGCCGATCAATCGGCTCATGCGGCCGGTTGAACCAGACGGTAAACCGCCTCGACCACGTCACCGACGGTGCGCACGGTCTTGAATTCTTCGGCGGCGATTTTCTTGCCGGTCTGGCGCTTGATGTGATCGATCAGATCGACCGCGTCGATGCTGTCGATTTCCAGATCCTGATACAGATTGGAATCCAGGCTCACGCGGGCCGGATCCAGTTCGAACAGCTCGACCAAGGCATCGCGCAGGGTGTTGAAAATGTCGTCACGAGTTTGCATGGTCCGGTCTCAAGCTGCCTGTTTTGCCGTGACGAAGGCCGCAAGGCTCGCCACGTTGGTGAAATGGTTGCGGGTGTCTTTGGCGTCGGCGTCGATTTTGATGCCGTACTTTTTCTGGATCGCCAGACCCAATTCCAGCGCGTCGACGGAATCCAGGCCCAGGCCTTCACCGAACAGCGTTTGTTCGTCACCGATGTCGTCGGCGCTGATGTCTTCGAGGCCGAGGGCGTCGATGATCAGCAGTTTGATGTCACGCACCAGGCTAGGGGTGTTCAGTTCGCTCATCTTCGGCGAGCTCCTTGATAAAGTAAGAATGCAAATAATCGTTGAGCTTGCGCGAGGCTTGCGGGGCGGGCCCCTGCGCGGCGAAGGTCTGTGGATCTATATCGGCCCCGACCCGAAAACTGAAGTGCACACGACGGCGCGGGATGCGATACCACGGCTCGGCTTTGGTCAGGGTGGTCGGGTTGACCTTGATGATCACGGGTGTGAGGATTTTCGCCCCGCGCAGGGCAATGGCTGCGGCGCCCCGATGAAAGGCAGGCGGCTGGCCCGGCTGAGTGCGGGTGCCTTCGGGGAAAATGATCAGGCTCTGGCCGCTTTGCAATGATTCTGCGGCGGCGTCGAGCATGTCCATGCTGCCGTCATTACTGATGTATTCGGTACGGCGCAGCGGGCCACGGGTGAAGGGGTTTTCCCACAGGCTTTTCTTCACCACGCAATTGGCCTGGCGCACCAGGCCGATCAGAAACACCACGTCGATCAGCGACGGATGGTTGGCGATGATCATTTGCCCCGGTCGGCCGAGGCGTTCGGCGCCTTGAATGTCGTAGGTCAGCACGCCGGTGCGGGCCATGAACTGCACAAAAAACCAGAACAGGCGACTGACCATCTGTCGCGCACGCTGGCGATGAACCAGCGCGTCGCCGGGCAGGCAGCCGAGAATCGGGAATACCACCAGACGCAGGCACAGCCCGCCGAGCCCGAACAGGGCGAAGCTTGCGGCGGTGGCCAGCAACCGCCAGTAATAGGCGTCGCGGTTTTTCTCGGTCACGGGTTGCGTTGCCAGGTCCATACACGATTTTTCCAGGCATGTTGGCAAAGGGTTTGCTGGCCGAGCAGGGTACGCAACAGATTGAGCGCGTGGGGCCAGTCCGATTTGGACAGTGCTTGCGGGGTGCTGTTCAGGGTCAGCCGCCAGTCGGTACCGGGGGTGAGCAGCAGGCCGAGCGCGTAAGGGAACGGCACGTCATCAATCCACTGCGAATAGGCTTGCGGCGGTTGTTCCTCGGTGATCACCAGCAACACGGCCGGGGCGCCTTCATTCAGTAGTGCCGCCGCTTCGAGCATGCCGTGTTCGAGACCGTCGCCCGCTGCGGCGAGGGCGGTCATTTCGCTGGTTTCGCCGCGCATGATCGACCACAGACCGATGATCGCGTTATGCACTGACAGGCTGAACTGGGTGGGGGATAGCGGCTGGTCGGTGGCCAGATCGCTGAGAATTTCGTACGTGCGCGGGGTTTCGCCGTGGCGCGAGACAAACACCAGCGGCAGGTTTTCCCGCCCGTCGGCGAGTGGCCAGCCAACGCTGAACGCCATCCGCGCCAGTCGACTGAGACGGCGCCGCTGCATGGCCGGTAAAAACGACACATCGGGCGCGGCATCACTGCTCTGAATCACGACCGGTTGTCGGCTCCAGGCTTGCCAGGCGTCCACGCTGTCGAGCCCGGGAGCCCACGCGCGCCATTGGGCGATGTTGAAGTTGATCACGGACATTCATCCCGCCCCTGCGGGCTTTTGTTGACGCATTTAGCCACTAAAGCCGCAGCGGACTTGGCGTGGCGCTTGGCGCCGGGTGGCGCGCATTATCCCGGTGCGACGGGCGTGTAGCAAATGCTGGTTACATTTTGCGCAATGAAATGTACTGGCTGGTTCGCGGTAAAACTGTCATTTGGCCATTATCCAGATTGGCGCGGGCCTGTCTGTCGGGGATCTCGTCAATCGTCGGCAGTTTTTACTGAGACTGCAGACGGAAGTTTGCACCTGACTGTGTAGTCCATGTCCGATGAGGTAGCGAAGCGAGGCCGCGCGCATCTACACTCGGTCATTCTTTGATACACGGAGGTTTTGTCATGCGGCGCGTGGTGTTCAATCAGAAAGGTGGTGTAGGCAAATCCAGCATTGCCTGCAATCTGGCGGCGGTCAGTGCCAGCGAGGGTTATCGCACGTTGTTGGTGGATCTCGATGCCCAGGCCAACTCCACTCAGTATCTGACCGGGCTTACCGGCGACGACATCCCGATGGGCATTGCCGATTTCTTCAAGCAGACGCTGTCTTCCGGGCCGTTCTCGAAGAAAAACCAGGCGGATATCTACGAAACCCCGTTCGACAACCTGCACATCATCACCGCCACCGCCGAACTGGCCGATTTGCAGCCCAAACTTGAAGCCAAGCACAAGATCAACAAGCTGCGTAAGTTGCTTGATGAGCTGTCCGAGGATTACGACCGGATCTACCTCGATACGCCGCCGGCGCTGAATTTTTACGCGGTATCAGCGCTGATTGCCGCTGATCGTGTGCTGATTCCCTTCGATTGCGACAGTTTCTCGCGTCAGGCCTTGTATGGGCTGATCGCGGAAATCGAAGAGTTGAAAGAGGATCACAACGAAGGTCTGGAAGTTGAAGGCATCGTGGTCAACCAGTTCCAGGCCCGGGCCAGCCTGCCGCAGCAGATTCTCGATGAATTGATTGCCGAAGGGTTGCCGGTGCTGCCGGTGTACCTGACCAGCTCGGTGCGCATGCGCGAATCCCATCAGGCCAGCACGCCGCTGATCCACCTCGATCCGCGACACAAACTGACCCAGCAATTCGTCGAACTGCACAACCTGATCGAAGGCCACTGATCCCCAGAACCACACAAATCCCCTGTGGGAGCGGGCTTGCTCGCGAAAGCGTCAGTTCTGTCGACATCTCCGTTGACTGATCCACCGCTTTCGCGAGCAAGCCCGCTCCCACATGGGGTTCAGTGGTGGGTCAGATGCCTTGGCTACGCAGCCACGCCAGCAACTGCGGCAACGGCAACGCGCCACTCTGTCGCGCCAGCTCTTTGCCGTTCTTGAACAGAATCAAACTCGGAATCGAGCGAATCCCCAACTGCGCCGACAACTGCTGATTCGCCTCGCTATCCAGCTTGGCCAACCGACACTTGCCCGCCAACTGCACCGCCGCCTGCTCGAACACCGGCGCAAACGACTTGCACGGCCCACACCACTCCGCCCAGACATCCACCAGTAGCGGCAGATCACCCTTGATCTGACTGGCGTAATCGCCTTGCTTGAGTTCGAAGGGTTTGCTCAATAGCACCGGGGATTTGCAGCGACCGCATTTCGGTTGATCGGTGAGGCGCTCGGACGGGATGCGGTTGAGGCCTTTGCAGGCGGGGCAGGGGATGAGGAGTGGGTTGGTCATGATGGGTTCTCTAAGAGGCTGTCTATAGAGCTGATTTGGAGTCGATCTGCCAATTTATCAATGTCTCAACTGCTCACAGTTTTCTCAAAGCATTCCGGGATCGATGGCTAGTCTGAAGACCAATTCAGCGTTTTACGCTTTGTCGTGAGGAGATCGCTTTGTCTTTATCTGCGTGCTACTTTTGTTGCACTAACCGAGAGTTCGATGATCTCTCTGCATCAAATCGGAGCGACATAATGTCCGTAACTTCCAAAATTCGCCGCCAAGGTGGCGCTGCCATCATTACAATTCCGCCGACGCTGTTGAAGCTATTGCATTTGGAGGTGGGGGCACAGCTTGAACTCAACGTCGTTGACGGTGAATTGATTGCCCGTCCCGCTGCGCCTCCTGCTCGTAAGCGTTATAGCTTGTCCGAGTTACTCGAAGGCGCAGAGGAATTGCAGAAACTGAACGTCCAGACTGCTGAAGCTCTTGATGGTGGCCCTGTTGGCCGGGAGCTGGGTTGATGGTGCGCAGACAGCCTCCACAGCGGGGTGACGTCTACTGGATTGATCCAAATCCCGTCGCAGGGCGGGAAATGAAGGACAGGCATCGCTTTGTGGTGATTACGCCCAGAGAAATCAACGCATTGGGTGTAAGCATGACGGTGCCTGTTACTAGTGGTGGGAATTTCAGCCGGAATTTGGGTTTGGCAGTGGCCATTACTGGCCACGAAACCAATGGTGTAGCGGTGTGTAATCAGGTTCGGAGTTTTGACATCGAACAACGGGTGCGAGACGGCACGGCCAAATTCATTGAGCGACTGGATGACGTGACAATGTCTGACATTGTCGACCGTGTGATCAGTGCAATCGATCCGCTAAGCTGAAACGCCTCACGAAGAACAACTAATCTCCAAATGCTTCCCCCACTCCGGAGGCCGCTCGGCATAACCTTCCATCCCCGGCTGTTCTTCAAACGGTTTGCTCAGCACCGCGTGCAGCCGGCGTACCTCTGAGTAATCCCCTTGCTCCGCCGCGTCGATAGCTTTTTGCGCCAAATAATTACGCAGGATGTACAGCGGGTTAACCGCATGCATCCGCGCGCGGCGCTGTTCTTGATCAGGAACGCCATCGCGGGCAACCCGGGCGATGTAGCGTTCGCCCCAGGCGTCGAAGCTTTTGATGTCAACGAAGTCGTCGCGCAACTGAGCGACTGCCTGCTGAGGTGAGTCCTCGCCAAGTCGACGGAAGAACAGCGTGTAGTCGACGCCGCTGTTTTGCATCAGTTGCAGCAGATCTTCGAGCAGTTTCTGGTCGTCGTCTTCTGCGCTGGTGAAGCCGAAGCGGCGGCGCATCAGGTCGAGGTAATGCGCCTGAAACAGTGGCAGGTACAAGCCGAGGGTTTCGCGCAGGGCTTCGACGCTGATGAATGGCGTCAACGCCTGGGCCAGTGCGCTGAGGTTCCACTGGCCGACCGGCACTTGATTGCTGAACGAGTAGCGGCCCTGATCATCCGAGTGGTTGCAGATGAAGTTGGCGTCGAAGTCGTCGAGGAAGGCGAACGGGCCGAAGTCGAAGGTGATGCCGAGGATCGACATGTTATCGGTGTTCATTACCCCGTGGCAGAAGCCGTAGGCTTGCCATTTGGCGATCAGTTCGGCGTTGCGCTCGACGATCTCGCGGAACATCGCCAGATACGGTTCCGGCTGTTCCAGGCATTCCGGGAAATGCATGGCCAGCACGTGCTCGCCGAGTGCTTTCTGCTGTTCGGGGCGTTTGGTGTAATAGAAATATTCGAAGTGGCCGAAGCGGATATGGCTCGGCGCCAGACGCAGCACCATCGCCGCGCGTTCCTGTTTTTCGCGCCAGACCGGGGTGTCGGAGCCGATCACGCAGGCTGCGCGCGAGGATGGAATATTCAGCCCGAACAGCGCTTCGGAGGCGAGGAACTCGCGGATCGACGAGCGCAGCACCGCGCGACCATCGCCCATACGCGAAAACGGCGTCTGACCAGCGCCCTTGAGGTGCAAGTCCCAATGCTCGCCCGCTGCGTTGTAGACCTCGCCCAGCAGCAGTCCGCGACCATCGCCCAGTTGCGGCGTGTAGCCGCCGAATTGATGCCCGGAATAGACCATCGCGCGCGGCTCGGCGTCGGCCCACAGCTTGTGGCCGCCAAACAGTTCGGCAAATTCCTCGGTTTCAACGGTGTCTGGATCGAGATCCAGCAACGCCAGCGCCGCCGGGCTGGCAACGACCAGACGCGGATTGTCGATCGGCTCGGGCAGCACGTGGGCGGAAAACGCGTCACCGAGGCGGGCGAAGCGATTGTCGAAGGTCAGTTCGTCGAGGGCTTTCAAGGGCCTGCTCCAGCAGAATGTCCGAGCATTCTGCTGGGAATAGACCGGTTAGTCGAGTTTGGCCGGCGGCGGCTCTTGCAGCGGTTTCTGATCGTCGGCGACCGGCACGATGGTTTTCGTCTCCGGCTCGATCGGCACCATCTTGTATTCCTGACCGTGCAGATTCTTCAGGTACACCTCCATCTGCCGGAACGAGATGTTGATGTGCTGCTTCTTGAACTCGCGGTTGATGAAGCGGTTGACCTCATCGAGCACCGGGTTACGGTCACCGAGGTCACGCACGTGCATGCGCAACTCATGGTCGAGGGTGCTTTCGCCGAAGTTGAGGAAGTACACGTGCGGCTCGGGTTCTTTCAGCACGCGCGGATTCTCGCGGGCAGCCTTGAGCAGCAATTCCTTGACCAGATCCAGATCGGAGCCGTAATCGACGCCGAGCTTCAGCGTGACGCGGGTGATGGTGTCGGTCAGCGACCAGTTGATCAGTTGCCCGGTGATGAACGTCTTGTTCGGGACAATGATGTCCTTGCGGTCGAAGTCGGTGATGGTCGTGGCGCGGATGCGGATCTTGCTCACCGTGCCCGACAGGTTGCCGATGGTGATGGTGTCACCGATCCGCACCGGGCGTTCGAAGAGGATCATGATGCCGGAGATGAAGTTCGCGAAGATCTCCTGCATACCGAAACCGAGACCGACCGACAGTGCCGCCACCAGCCATTGCAACTTGTCCCAACTGACGCCGAGGGTCGACAGCGTCGAAACAAAACCGACACCGGCGATCACGTAGGACAGCAGCGTCGTGGTCGCGTAGGCGCTGCCCTGCGCCAGATTGAGCTTGGACAGCACGAACACTTCAAGCAAGCCCGGCAAGTTGCGCGCGAGGGCGAAGGTAATACCGATGATGATCAACGCGCCGAGCATGTCGCCGATGCTGATTGGTACCATGCTCATGTTGGCGCCGGTGCCGCTGGTGTATTCGTAGAGGGTGATGTTGTCGAGGTACGAGAACACCGAAATCAGATCCGACCAGACCCAGTACAGCGCCGCGATAAAGCCGCCGAGCAGGGCCAGACGGATCAGGCGCAGGGATTGTTCGTTGACCTTTTCGATGTCCAGGGTTGGCTCTTCGATCACCGCTTCGCCGTCGCCAGCCTCTTTCGCTGCCTGCCGTTTGGCCAGCGCACGCTGGTAGGCCAGGCGCCGTGCGGCAACGCTCAGGCCGCGAACGAAAGTGGCTTCGATCACCAGCCAGAACATCAGCAGGTACAGGGTGTTGATCAAGCGGTCGCTGAGTTTCAGCGCGGTGTAGTAGTAGCCGAAGCACACCGCGACGAACAGGGCGATCGGCAGCACCGTGAACATCACGCCGACGGCTTTGCGGAACAGCGAAGTGTTTTCGTGGGCCGGGCTGCTGATCAGCAGGCGGCTGAGCAGCCACGCCATCAAGGCGTAGCAGGTCAGTACCACCGGCATGCCGAGCACGTCGTCGGCGAGTGCCGCCGGTTGCAGTTCGGCAACAGCGACAATCGTTACCAATGCCATGACCACCAGACCGAGCCGGCGGATCCAGCCACGCAGGAATTCAACCTGCGGTTTCTCCCAACGGAAATGCAGCTCGGCCACGCCGGCTGGCGCGAGAATCCGGTATGCGGTGTAAAACACCAGCCACGCCTGCGCCATTTGCAGCAGCGCCGCGCCCATGTTGGCGTTCTGTCCGCGTGCGTCGATCTGCAAGGCCAGACCGCACAGGGCCAGCGCCAGTGCCACCGGCATCGCCAACAGAATGTTGATCAGAATCGCCTGCGGCGTGTGCCATTGACTGTCGCGCTTGAAGTGACCGATGTCCTGGTGAACCTTGTTCAGGCGCCCGTAGAGACTTTTGCGGCGCCACAACAAGGCACCGATCAGCAGCGCCAACGGCAGGAACAGCAGTGGTCGCTGGGTCAGACCATCAGTCAATTCGCTGAGGCTTGAAGCCCACGGCAGAGTGTCGACCTGACGCTTGAGGCGCTCCGGCACGCTGCGCATCCACTCCAGATCCAGCGGCTTGTTGCTCGGAATCCAGAACATCTGCTCATCAAGGGTCGCGCGCAGGCTTTGCGCGGTGCTCAGCAGTTGTTTCTGGTTGAGTTGCAGGGTGATCGATTCGTTGAGCACCGCGCTCAATTCGCGGTTCAGCCGCTCCAGCAGGTCGGCGCGGGTGTTGGCCAGATCCAGCAGGCTTTTGCGCAGTTGCGGGGTGACTTGTTCCGGCGGCTGGGTGGCGAGCAGGTTGTCGACGTAGGTGGTTGGACTGCTGAGCAGTTCGCGCTGCTGGCTGACTTCAAACTGATACAGACGAATGTCAGCGATCTGATCGGCCAGGTCGCGGTCGACCTTCAGGCGCGGCAGGGCTTGCTTCTGTTTATAGAGAATCTTCGACAGCAGCAGGCTGCCCTTGAGCACGTTGATCTGCTCGTCGAGGGCGGAATCGCTTTGGGTCAGGCTGTCGAGTTGTTGTTTGGTCTGCAGGTTCTGCTGGGTGACTTCGTTGAGGCGGTCAGTGCTTTTCAGCAGGTAGTCGGAGAGCTTGAGGTTGGCCGTGCTTTCGCTGGCGAGCAGGCTGCTGCCGCCGGCCTTCTGCGCTTCGATCGATTGCTGGGTCACGGTTTCCTGCGACTGCGCCAGACGCTTCTGGTTGATCAGGGTCTGCAGCTCCTGAATCTCGCGGTCGAGGCGGTCGGATTTTTCCGAGAGCAAGTCATGTTGAGCGTTGCCGAGATCCTGCAACTGGCTGTTGCCGGCCAGCTCCTGACGGCGCAACGGGATCAGCGCGTTCAGCGCCGCCAGTTCAGCGTTGAGTTGATCACGCTGCTCGGCGCTGACGGATTTGCCCGCGTCCTTGCCGGACTTGAGGATGTTGTTGATCTGCTGAATGCGCGTCTGGCTGGCGGAGATTTCCGCCTGAGCGCGCTCCGGGCGCGTCTGCGCGGTGATGATCAGGCTGTTGGCGTCGGCCAAGGCTTTTTGCAGGTCACTTTGCTGCGTGGAGCGGTCGGTGAGGATCTGCTCCAGTTGCGTGATCGATTCGCGGGGGAAGCGCTGCGCCACCGGCACCACGGTCGTGGCTTTGAGGCGCGTCAGTTCGCGAGCGTTTTCGATGGTCTGCTTGGGTGCGGTCGCCAGTTGCTGCTTGAGGTCGATCAGTTTCTGCTCGTAATCACGCTGATTGTTCAGCTGATTGAGCGTGTTCTGCAGGACGGTTTGCAGGGTCTTTTTGTCGGCATCCGGCAGTTTGCTGTCGGCAAGTTTATCCAGGCTGGCCTGGACGGCATCGCTGGACGGTGGTTCGGCGGCGTACAGCGGGCCGACAGTAAGACTCAGGCCCAGCAGGGCCGCGGCGAAAAAGGAGCGCAGGGTAGGCATAGAGACCGGTCAAGCAAGTGATAGTGGACGCAGTTTAGAGGAAGAGTCCGGGGCCCGGGCGACTTCCTTCGGGGAATCTGACGCCCACTTTGCCGATCTTGTTCCCGTCCATGACCGCAACCGTCCAGTGGGTGTTGTTCCACTCGACCTGGTCGCCAACGATCGGTGCACCGCCGACTTTCTGCGCGATGAAGGCGCCCAGGGTCATGTCCGGATCGATGCCCTCGGCGGGCAGGCCATACAGCGCTGCAACCGCTTTAAGCTGGGCGTCTCCTTCGAGCACAAAGTCGCCGAAGAAACGCAAATCGAGGCCGCGTTGTGGCGCCTGGCTGAACAGTTTTCCGAGGGCCGGCAAGTTGTGTTCGTGGCCGATAACACACAGCAAATCATCGACTTCCAGCACCGTACTACCCGACGGATGGAGCAGTTGCTGGCCACGAAACAGGGCAGCGATGCGGGTTCCTTCGGGCATTTTCAGCTCGCGCAGGGGTGAACCGATGCACCATTTCTCCGCGCCGAGCTTATAAACGAACAGCTCCCACTCGCTGGTGACATGGACTTCCAGCGCCGCCCGGGAAATCGGCGCAGGCTCCGGCGGCACCGTCACCTTCAACAATTTGGCGACCCAAGGAAGGCTTGTGCCCTGCACCAACAGCGACACCAGCACGATAAAGAAGGCGAGGTTGAAGTACAGCTGCGCATTCGGCAGCCCGGCCATCAGCGGGAACACCGCCAAAATGATCGGTACTGCGCCACGCAGGCCGACCCAGGAAATAAAGGCTTTTTCACGGCCATGGAAGGCCTTGAACGGCAGCAGACCGACCATCACCGACAGCGGTCGCGCGAACAGAATCATCCATAGAGCCAGACCGAGGGCGGGCAGGGCGATCGGCAGCAAATCATGCGGCGTCACCAGCAGCCCCAGCACAAGGAACATGCCGATCTGCGCCAGCCACGCCATGCCGTCGAGCATGTGCAAAATGCCGTGGCGGCTGCGCACCGGGCGGTTGCCGATCACCAGACCGCACAGATACACCGCGAGGAAACCGCTGCCGTGCAAGGCGTTGGTCAGGGCGAACACCACCAGACCACCAGCGATCACCAGAATCGGATAGAGACCGGCTGCCAGGTTGATGCGGTTGACCAGTTGCAGCATCAGCCAGCCACCACCGAGACCGATCACGCCACCGATGCCGAACTCGCGGATCAGGTGGGTCAGCAGGCTCCAGTGCAGGCCGGTCTGGCCGCTGGCGAGCATGTCGATCAGGGTCACGGTGAGAAACACCGCCATCGGGTCGTTGCTGCCGGATTCGATTTCCAGGCTGGCCGTAACCCGTTCGTTCAGTCCTTTGCCGCCGAGCAAGGAGAACACCGCTGCGGCGTCCGTCGAGCCGACGATGGCGCCGATGAGCAGGCCTTGGATCAGGTTCAGGTCGAACAGCCATGCGGCGGCCATGCCGGTCAGCCCGGTGGTGATCAACACCCCGACCGTCGCCAGCGATAACGCCGGCCACAACGCCACGCGGAAACTCGAGACCCGTGTGCGCAAGCCGCCGTCGAGGAGGATCACCGCCAGTGCGAGGTTGCCGACCAGATAGGCCGTTGGGTAGTTATCGAAAATAATCCCGCCGCCATCAACCCCGGCGGCCATGCCGACTGCGAGGATAATGACCAGAATCGGGATGCCGAGACGGGAGGAGAGTGAGCTGACGAGAATGCTTGCACCTACCAGCAACGCGCCGATCAAGAACAGGCTGTTGATGGTCGTCGCATTCAAAGGCAGTACTCCAGAAGCGTAAAGACGGGCACAAACTGACCATGCAGTCTGCGTGCCAGCGATTCTAACCTGTTGAAATGTGATGCTGTCAAAAAGCTTTTTTCAAGATCAAAGGATCGCAGCCTGCGGCAGCTCCTACAGGGTGCACATCAATACCGTGTAGGAGCTGCCGCAGGCTGCGATCTTTTGCTTTTTCAGAGGCTAAACCGCCCAACCATGTTGTTCAGATCCAGCGCCAGCCGCGACAGCTCATTACTCGCCGCACTCGTCTGATTGGCCCCGGTCGCTGATTGCACCGACAAATCCCGAATATTCACCAGATTACGATCCACCTCGCGCGCCACCTGCGCCTGCTCTTCCGCCGCGCTGGCGATCACCAGGTTGCGCTCGTTAATTTCAACAATGGCAGTGTTGATCGTATCCAGCGACATCCCCGCGCCGCGAGCAATGTTCAGCGTCGACTCCGCGCGTTCGGTGCTGTTGCGCATCGAATCCACCGCGTGTTCGGTGCCGCTCTGAATGCTGCCGATCATCCGCTCGATTTCGCTCGTCGACTGCTGCGTGCGATGCGCCAAGGCGCGCACTTCATCCGCCACCACCGCAAAACCACGACCGGCTTCACCGGCGCGCGCCGCTTCAATCGCCGCGTTCAGCGCCAGCAGGTTGGTCTGATCCGCCAGACCACGAATCACATCCAGCACCTTGCCGATGTCTCGGGATTCATTGGCCAGATCACCGATCAACGATGCTGTGCTCTGCACATCGGCGCTCATGCGTTCGATGGCGCTGACGGTTTCCTGCACCAGATCACGGCCATCACCGGCCGAGGTCGTGGCGTTCTTCGAGGCTTCCGAGGTGCTCACCGCGTTGCGCGCAACTTCTTCCACGGCGCTGGTCATTTCGTTGACCGCGGTGGCCGCTTGTTCGATTTCGTTGTTCTGCTGCACCAGGCCGCGTGCGCTTTCGTCGGTGACGCTGTTGAGTTCTTCCGCTGCCGACGCCAGTTGCGTGGCCGACCCGGAAATCCGCTGCAAAGTGTCACGCAGCTTCGATTGCATCTTCGCCATCGCTGCCAGCAAGCGCCCGGCTTCGTCGCTGCCATCGACCTGAATCGGCTGCGTCAGGTTGCCTTCAGCGATGGTTTCCGCCGCTTCCAGTGCCTTGGCGATTGGCTTGGTAATGCTGGCGGTCAGCAACCAGGCGAACAACAACGTCAGCCCAGTCGCAATCACCAGCAGGGTGACAACCAGGTCGAACGCCGAAGAATATTGATCCGCCGCTTGCTGATTGGTGTCGACGGTTTGCCGGGTATTGATCTCCAGCAAACGGTTGAGCACGGTGTTGACCGCTTCGGAGTTGGTCAGCAAGTCGGTGTTGAGCAGGTTGCGCAGTTCATCCACCTGATTGTTGCGCGACAGGGTTCTCATCCGGTCTTCGATCTGGCGGTACTGGCTCAGCAACTGCACGTATTGATCGTACGCCGCACGTTCGTCGGGGCTGCTGATAAACGGCTCGTAATCGTTCTGCGCCTTGCGGATCTGCTGGTTGCGCATGTCCAGCAAGTCCATGGTTTTCTGCTGCACGTCCGGTTCGCGGTTGACCAGCAAACGGTACGACAACACGCGCAGACGCAGTGTCAGTTGGGTGAATTCGTCGAGGCTCTTGATGCTCGGCACGCTGCTGTTGGTGATGTCTTCGGTGGCGCCGCGAATTTTGCTCATCTGATTGAGCGCGAATACGCCGAGGATCAACATCAATGCGCCAATCAGGGCGAAACCGGTGAACGCCCGTGGGGCGATGTTCATATTGCGAAGGGACATGGAGGGTACCGAGAAGGGCCGCATCCATGCGGGCTAAAACTGCTGAATGGATGACTTATCGGTCATGCGACTAAAGTCTTGAGGGGCTGCGCGTATTTGTCGCAGAGGGCGCTCGGCGACGAAGTGCAGGAACAAGATCGGCAAATCACAGTCTTTAAAGCTCGCGGGAACGCTCGCCCGCCAGGAAAATCAAGGCCTTGCGCCGGTTTAACCCTGGCATCCGTGGTGACTTTTCTTTATCGTACGCGCCCTTTGAAAATGCCTGGAAGATCAAAATGTTGGAAGCATCCCTCAGCCAATTGGAACAGCTCGTCAGCGACCTGGTGCAGCAGAACCAGACCCTCGCGCAAACCAATCAGAACCTGTCCACCGAACTGGCTCAGGCCAAGGATGAAAACGAAAGCCTGCAACTGAGCCTGATGGAACAGGAAGAAAAGCACGGCACCACCGCCGCCCGCATTCAGGCGCTGGTTGATCGCGTCAACGCCGGTCCCGTCAGCGCATGAACCACGGCACAGCAGGGGTAAAAGTCATCTCCATTCTCGGGGAGGACTATTCGATCAAGGCACCGGCCGGGGAAGAACAGACCCTGCTGGACGCAGCATTGATGCTAAAAGCCGCTTTGGCCGACACCAAACGCAAATACCCGACGCTGATCGGTGATCGCTTGCTGGTGCTGGCCGCGATGAATCTGTGCTCGCAGCAGATCGACATGAAGAAGCAGCATCAGGAAGAACTCGACCGTTACCAAGAGCAAGTCAGCGCCACGGTCGACACCATCGCCAAGACCATCAATCAGGGTTGACGGCGTTGCGCACAACCAAAGAATAGATTGTCGATCGGGTTGTATACAATCGGCACGGCTGTTGCATTGCTTCCGCCACTTATTCTTTGGGGGTGCTCCATGCAGTTGTGGCGACGCAGTATCCAATGGCAACTGATCCTCAGCATGGGCACCGCTCTGCTGGTCAGTATCCTGATCGTGGTTGGCATTTATACCCTGGTGGTCAACCGTCTCGCCCAGAGCTATCTGGTCGAACAAGCCTTGCCGTCGAGCATCGAAGCGACGCGCAACGACATCGAACGCATCCTCGTCCAGCCCCTTACCGCCGCCAAAGACATCGCCAGCAACACCATGGTGCGTGACTGGTTGGCGTCTGGCGAAGACAGCAGCAAAACGGCGGGCTTCGCGCAGTATCTGGAAGGCATCCGCGCCGAACACAAGGCTTTTACGGCTTTGATCATTGGCACCGAATCCAATCATTACATCACCGAAAAAGGCCTGGATCGCACCCTCAGTCGAACCAAGCCGGCCGATGCCTGGTTCTATTCCTTCCTCGACAGCAACCAGTCGCGCACCCTCAATATCGACAACGATGGCGCCACCGGAGAATTGGCGCTGTTTATCGATTTGAAGGTGGAGCAGGCCGGCAAAGTGGTCGGTGTGGCCGGTCTCGGGCTGAGCATGAAAGAGCTGTCGGAGCTTATTCACAACTTCAGCTTCGGCGAGCGCGGCAAGGTCTATCTCGTGCGTTCCGACGGTTTGATTCAGGTGCATCCTGAAGCGCAGTTCAGTGGCAAACGCACGCTTACGGAGCAGATTGGTGCTGCGGCGGCGCAAGCGGTCATGGGTCAAAAAATTGCCACGAACAGTAGCTTCCAGCGCGATGGCGAAGACTATCTGGCCTTCAGCCTGCCGTTGCGCGATCTGGGCTGGACGCTGGTGGCCGAAGTGCCGCAATCGCAAATCTACGCCGAAGCGCGCAAAGCGATGTGGATGAGTGGCGGCATCGGTCTGGCTGTAGCGCTGGTGTGCCTGGCCTTGGTGGTGTGGCTGGCGCGCGGGCTGGTGCGACCGATTCGTCAGGTAACAGCGGCGCTGGTAGCAATCGGTAGCGGCGGGGGAGATTTGACCCATCGGTTAGATTCCAGCCGTGCTGATGAGCTGGGTGATCTGGCGCGCGGCTTCAACCGCTTCCTCGACAGTCAGCGCGGCATGATCGCGGAAGTGCTGACCACCAGCGAGCGTCTGCGTACGGCAGTGGGGCAAGTGGCGAAGGTGGTCGAAAACACTGCCGAGCGCTCCGGCCGGCAGCAGGAAATGACCGACATGGTTGCCACCGCGGTTCACGAGATGGGCCTGACGGTTCAGGAAATTGCGCAGAACGCCGGCAACGCGGCGCTCGCATCGCAGACTGCGCGGGATGAAGCGATGCAGGCGCGGGAAGATGTTGGCGGGTCGATCCGGCATATCGAAAGCATGTCGGACGAAATTGGTCTGGCGGCGGGCGCAGTGGGTGAACTGGCGCATCAAGTGGCATCGATTGACTCGGTGTTGGCGGTGATTCGCGGGGTGTCTGAGCAGACGAATTTGCTGGCGCTCAATGCGGCGATTGAAGCGGCGCGTGCCGGGGATATGGGGCGTGGGTTTGCCGTTGTTGCTGATGAAGTGCGCACGTTGGCGCGGCGGACTCAGGCCTCCACTGACGAGATTCAGCAAATGATCGGCAGCCTCAAGCAGGGTGCGGAAAACGCTGTGTCGTCCATGCGTACAGGGCAAGCGGCGACGGGTACCGGGGTTGAGTCGAGTCAGCGTACGGGCGCTTCTTTGACCGCGATTACCGGGCAGGTCGAGCGCATCAGCGACATGAACCATCAGGTGGCGACGGCGACCGAGGAGCAGTCGGCGGTGACGGAGGAGATCAACCGCAACGTGCAGGGGATTTCCGATCTGGCGCGGGCGACGGCGGGGGAGGTTCGCGCTTGTCGTGAGGATTGTCAGATGTTGCAGAAACTGGCGGATGATTTGGCGCGGCAGATGGGTGGGTTCAGGTTGAGTTGAGTGTTGAGCCAGAAAAGCCCCTCACCCTAGCCCTCTCCCGGAGGGAGAGGGGACTGACCGGGTGGTTTTGCGTCATGCGCCGACCTGAAAGACCGAGTCGAATATGGATTCGGCAAGGCAATTTCAGGTCGATGTACGTCTTAAATATCCCCCTTTCGGCCCCCTCTCCCTCCGGGAGAGGGCTGGGGTGAGGGTAAGTTTTTAAAACCACGCATCCTGCATCGCCAGGCACGTATCATCCCGCGCCTCCAGCAACGCCAATTCATGGTGGCAACCCGGCACTTCCCACGTCAGAAAATACCGCGCCGCCTGTAACTTGCCTTTATAGAAGTCAGCATCGGCCGCATTGCCCTTGGCCAAGCCTTCCTCCGCACGAATTGCCTGTTCCAGCCAGCGCCAGCCAATTACCGCGTGCCCAAATACCTTCAGGTACAGCGCCGAGTTCGCCAGGCTGCTGTTGACCTTGCCCTGCGCCAGATCCGTCAGCAAACCAATGGTCACGGTTTGCAGGCGTGCCACCAGTTTTTCCAGTGGCTCACGCAGTGCGGTCAGCGAATCGTGCGCAGTCGAGCGTTCGGCAGTATTGGCAATCAGGCGAATCAGCTGCTTCAGCCCCGCGCCGCCGTTCTGCGCCAACTTACGCCCAAGCAAGTCCAGCGACTGAATGCCGTGAGTGCCTTCATGGATTGGGTTCAGACGGTTGTCGCGGTAGTACTGCTCGACTGGATACTCACGGGTATAACCGTGACCGCCAAGAATCTGGATCGCCAGTTCGTTGGCTTTCAGGCAGAACTCCGATGGCCAGGATTTGACGATTGGCGTTAGTAGATCCAGCAATTCCTGCGCTTGTTTACGCTCGGTTTCGCTTTCAAGCGTCGTGGTGTCATCGAACAGGCGAGCGGCGTACAAGCCGAGGTCAAATGCCCCTTCGACGTAGGATTTTTGCGTCAGCAGCATGCGTCTTACGTCGGCGTGCTGAATGATCGCCACCGGCGCGGTCGTCGGATCCTTGCTGTCCGGCACTCGACCTTGCGGACGTTCGCGGGCGTACTCTAGCGAGTACAAATAACCGGCGTAGCCGAGCATCACTGCGCCCATGCCGACGCCGATCCGCGCCTCGTTCATCATCTGGAACATGTAGCTCAAACCGCGATGTGGTTCGCCAACCAGATAGCCGACACACTCGCCGTTATCGCCGAAGTTCAGTGCGGTGGAGGTGGTGCCGCGCCAGCCCATTTTGTGGAATAACCCGGCCAGCAGCACGTCGTTGCGTGGGCCGAGGCTGCCGTCATCGTTGACCAGAAACTTTGGCACGATGAACAGCGAAATGCCTTTCACCCCCGGCGGCGCGTCCGGCAGTTTGGCCAGCACCATGTGTACGATGTTTTCCGAGAGCGGGTGATCGCCGCCGGAAATGAAAATCTTGTTGCCCTTGAGTCGATAGGTGCCGTCAGACGCCGGCTCGGCGCGTGTACGAATATCCGACAACGATGAGCCGGCGTGCGGCTCAGTCAGGGCCATAGTGCCGAAGAAGCGGCCGTCGATCATCGGTTGCAGGAAGCGCTGCTTTTGCTCTTCAGTGCCGAAGCTTTCGATCAGGTTCGCCGCGCCCATGGTCAGGAACGGGTACGAGGTCGAAGCAGCGTTGGCCGACTGGAAATGCGCGAAGCAGGCTTGCGACAGCAATGTAGGAAGTTGCATGCCGCCGGCGTCGAAACTTCTCGCGGCGTTGAGGAATCCGGCTTCAAGGAAGGCATCCACCGCCGGTTTTACCTCGGGAATCAAAATCGCCTTGCCGTCCTCGTAGCGCGGCTCGTTTTCGTCGCCCTTGCGGTTGTGCGGCGCGAAGTACTTCTCGGCGATATTGCGCGCGGTGCCGATGGCGGCATCGAAGGTCTCGCGGTTGTGCTCGGCAAAGCGCTCACGCCGGGTCAGGCCCTCGGCATCGAGGACTTCATACAGCTCGAAAGCCAGATTGCGGGAACTGAGCAGCGTCTCGGACATGGCGGCCTACCTGAAATTGGGGTTGGGCCGAGTCTAAGGCGGGGGAATAGAGGCTGGATAGGAAGATTGATCGCGGTGATGTTAGAGCCGAGCACCAACTTAACAAACACCCCATAACACTGTGGGAGCGAGCTTGCTCGCGAAGAGGGCGGCACATTCAACAGATGAGTTGACTGGCAAACCGCTTTCGCGAGCAAGCTCGCTCCCACAGGGATTGTTGCTATGCCGGGCACCAATGCAGGTGCCCGGTTTTTCGGTGTTAGCCGATAGTCATCAAGCTGGCATTACCACCCGCCGCCGCAGTGTTAACACTCAACGCGCGCTCAATCACCAGACGCTCCAGTGCAATGTTGGTCTCGCCCTGGGACAAGCCCTGAACCCCAACGATCGCGCCGGCACGCTTGGCAATCTGCTGGCAAACGCCGCGCAACTGGTCGGAATGGCCGTGATGCAGAACCGCATCAAACACCACTTCGTCTTTATTCCAGTCGGCAACCAGCTTGATCCGCGCCTGAATTTCCTTCGGCAGACGTGCGAACAATGCCTTGCTGATGTCGGACTCCGGCCACACTGCCGAACCGCCTACCGCCAGCACCGCCGCCAGTTGCGTCAGCAGATCACCTTCAACCTCGGCCAGGCACAACACGTGCTCGCGCGGCAGAATGGCGTAGCTGTTTTTCTCACCGGTCGGGCCGGCCAGTACGCGGGTGATGCCGCTCTGCGATTGCGCCGCGTACTGCACGCACAGGGTGCTCAGGTCGGCGTACTTGTTGCTTTCAGCCCAGGCTTTCAGGGCGTTCAGCGGTTTGCTCATGGCGTCGCGCAAACGAACGTCCGGGGCGATAACCGCATCACCGCGAGCGAAGGATTGTTCGATAGCGTCCGTAGGACGTGTCGCCAGCAAACGGTACAGGTACAGCGGGCCGCCGGCTTTCGGGCCAGTACCCGACAGGCCTTCGCCGCCGAATGGCTGCACGCCGACCACGGCACCGACGATGTTGCGGTTAACGTAGACGTTACCGGCGTTGACGTTGTCGATCACCTTGGCGATGGTCTCGTCGATCCGGGTGTGCACGCCCAGCGTCAGGCCATAACCGGAAGCGTTGATCTGAGCGATCAGTTGATCGATCTCTTTACGCTTGTAGCGCACCACGTGCAGCACCGGGCCGAAGATCTCGCGTTGCAGCTCGTCGAAGCTTTCCAGTTCGATCAGGGTCGGCATGACGAAGGTGCCGCGTTTGACCTCTTCGGTGTCGGCGATCGCCACTTGGTAAACATTGCGACCTTTGTCGCGCATGCCCTGGATGTGCTTGTCGATGCCAGCCTTGGCTTCGGCGTCGATCACCGGGCCGATGTCCACGGACAGGCGCTCCGGGTTGCCGAGACGGCTTTCCGCCATGGCACCTTTGAGCATTTCGATGACACGATCCGCGGAATCTTCCTGCAAGCACAGTACCCGCAGCGCCGAGCAACGCTGGCCAGCGCTGTCGAACGCCGACGACACCACGTCGATCACGACTTGTTCGGTCAGTGCCGAGGAGTCGACGATCATCGCGTTCTGCCCGCCGGTTTCGGCGATCAGCGGAATCGGGCGGCCCTGGCTGTCGAGACGGCCAGCGATGTTGCGTTGCAGCAGACGTGCGACTTCGGTGGAACCGGTGAACATCACGCCTTTAACGCGCTCATCGCCAACCAGACCGGCGCCGACGGTTTCACCGCGCCCCGGCAGCAATTGCAGCACGCCTTCCGGGATGCCGGCTTCGAGCAGCAAGCGCACGGCTTGAGCCGCGACCAACGGGGTTTGTTCAGCCGGTTTGGCCAATACCGGGTTACCGGCAGCCAATGCCGCAGCCACTTGGCCGCTGAAGATTGCCAGCGGGAAGTTCCACGGGCTGATGCACACGACTGGGCCCAATGGACGGTGGGCGTCGTTGCTGAAATCGTTGCGCGCTTGCACCGCGTAATAACGCAGGAAGTCGACGGCTTCGCGGACTTCGGCGATGGCGTTGGCGAAGGTCTTGCCGGCTTCGCGAGCCAACAGGCCCATCAGCGGCTGGATCTCGCCTTCCATCAAGTCAGCGGCGCGCTCCAGAATCGCCGCACGTTCGGCCGGCGGAGTGGCCTGCCAGATCGGCGCTGCGTTCAGCGCGCATTGAATCGCGTTGTCGACGTCTTCGACGGTGGCTTCCTGAACGTGACCGACCACATCGCGGTGATCCGCCGGGTTCAGCACGGCTGCCGGGGTTTCAGTGCTGGAAGCGCAACCGAGCATCGGCGCAGCTTTCCAGTCGGTGTGGGCAGTGGCGAGCAGGGCGCAGGACAGCGAAGCCAGACGATGTTCGTTGGCCATGTCGATGCCGCTGGAGTTGGCGCGCTCGGCACCGTACAGATCGCGCGGCAGTGGAATGCGCGGGTGCGGCAGGCCGAAACCACCTTCCACGGTCGCCATCTGCTCGATCTGCGCAACCGGATCGGCCACCAATTCCTGAATCGAAATCGACTGATCGGCGATGCGGTTGACGAACGAGGTGTTCGCGCCGTTTTCCAGCAAGCGACGTACGAGGTACGCCAGCAATGTTTCGTGAGTACCGACCGGTGCGTACACGCGGCACGGACGGTTCAGCTTGCCGTCGGAAACTTTACCTACAACCTGCTCGTAGAGCGGTTCGCCCATGCCGTGCAGGCACTGGAATTCGTACTGGCCGGGGTAATAGTTCTGACCGGCAATGTGGTAAATCGCCGACAGGGTATGGGCGTTGTGCGTGGCGAACTGCGGGTAGATGACTTCCGGCACCGACAGCAGTTTGCGTGCGCAAGCGATGTAGGAAACGTCGGTGTACACCTTGCGGGTGTAGACCGGATAGCCTTCCAGGCCTTCGACCTGAGCACGTTTGATTTCGCTGTCCCAGTACGCGCCTTTCACCAGACGGATCATCAGGCGATGACGGCTGCGACGGGCCAGATCGATCACGTAGTCGATCACGTATGGGCAACGTTTCTGATAAGCCTGAATGACGAAACCAATGCCGTTCCAGCCAGTCAGTTGCGGCTCGAAGCACAGGCGCTCTAGCAGATCCAGCGACAGTTCGAGACGGTCGGCTTCTTCGGCGTCGATGTTCAGGCCGATGTCGTATTGCTTGGCCAGCAGGGTCAGCGACAGCAGGCGCGGGTACAACTCGTCCATCACACGCTCGTACTGCGCACGGCTGTAACGCGGGTGCAATGCCGACAGCTTGATGGAGATGCCCGGGCCTTCATAAATCCCACGACCGTGGGACGCTTTGCCGATCGAGTGAATGGCTTGTTCGTACGACGCCAGGTACTTCTGCGCGTCGTGTTCGGTCAGCGCCGCTTCACCGAGCATGTCGTAGGAATAACGGAAGCCCTTGGCTTCGAACTTGCTCGCATTGGCCAGCGCTTCGGCGATGGTTTCGCCGGTGACGAACTGCTCGCCCATCAGGCGCATGGCCATGTCGACGCCCTTGCGGATCATCGGTTCGCCGCTCTTGCCGATGATGCGGCTCAGCGACGAGGTCAGGCCGGCTTCGTTGTGCGTCGAGACCAGTTTGCCGGTCAGCAGCAGACCCCAGGTGGCGGCGTTGACGAACAGCGACGGGCTGTTGCCCAAATGCGGGTGCCAGTTGCCGGTGCTGATCTTGTCGCGGATCAGCGCATCACGAGTGCCCTTGTCCGGGATACGCAGCAGCGCTTCGGCCAGGCACATCAGTGCCACGCCTTCCTGGGACGACAAGGAAAATTCCTGCAGCAGACCTTGAACAATGCCTGCACGACCGCCGGCACTTTTCTGGTTACGCAGTTTTTCCGCGATGGAGGCGGCGAGTTTGTTGGTGGCTTCAGCCATGGCGACCGGCAGGCGAGCCTGCTCGATCAGCATCGGCACGACTTCCGGCTCAGGGCGACGGTAAGCGGCAGTGATCGAAGCGCGCAGAACGGACTGCGGCAGGATGCTTTCAGCGAATTCAAGGAAGCACTGGTGAGCGTGATCGTTGTGGACTTCGCCCGCCTCATCGGCGTCCTTGGCGGTCAAACCGTTCAGCTCGGTCAGGGTTGCACCACCCTCGAGTTTCTCCAGGTAATTGAAAATTGCCTGCTTGATCAGCCAGTGCGGTGTGCGATCAATCGAGGTCGCGGCAGCCTTCAGGCGCTCGCGGGTCGGGTCATCGAGTTTGACCCCAAGGGTGGTGGTAGCCATATTTTTATCCTCATGGTTGCCACAGTTGCGTGGCATCAGCTGGCCGCAAGATTAGCCGTGCGCTGAAAGAGGTGCAACCGGGTGCAACCCTTTTTTTGCCGGAATAATAAGCAGCTCGTCAGGAATTATTTTCTGGTACGAAAGTACTGCTCCTGCTTGGTGCTTTTGCTTCTAGCAAATGGCCATGACTGCCACAAAAGGGAGCAAAAACGCGGTGATTGTCGATAAAACCGACTAGGTGCAACTTATTCTCACGAAACTGGTTGCACCTCTTTTGCTTTGTTGCATAGGATTCGCGCCCAAGGTGCAACCGGGAAAATAATCCGGTGTATCGGCTGATGGCTTTCCTGGGGAAACATCAGTCCTAAATGCGCGGGATCCCGAATCGTCTGCCAAACGTCGTCGTTTGCGCGCGGTTCATCACCGCCGCTACATAAAAACAAAGCCAGGGCGTAACTTAATGAGCGTTAGCAATCCAACCTTGATCACGTTCGTGATCTACATCGCAGCAATGGTGCTGATCGGCTTGATGGCCTATCGCTCCACCAACAACCTTTCTGACTATATTCTGGGCGGCCGCAGCCTGGGCAGCGTCGTCACCGCGCTATCCGCCGGTGCGTCCGACATGAGTGGCTGGTTGTTGATGGGCCTGCCAGGCGCCATCTACATGTCCGGTTTGTCCGAAAGCTGGATCGCCATCGGCCTGATCGTCGGTGCTTACCTGAACTGGCTGTTCGTTGCCGGCCGTCTGCGTGTGCAGACCGAGCACAACGGCGACGCCCTGACCCTGCCGGACTACTTCGCCAGCCGTTTCGAAGACAAAAGCGGTCTGCTGCGGATTATCTCGGCGATCGTGATTCTGGTGTTCTTCACCATCTATTGCGCTTCCGGCATCGTTGCCGGCGCCCGTCTGTTCGAAAGCACCTTCGGCATGTCCTACGAGACGGCGCTGTGGGCCGGTGCTGCGGCGACGATTGCCTACACCTTTATCGGCGGTTTCCTCGCGGTAAGCTGGACTGACACGGTTCAGGCGACCCTGATGATTTTCGCGCTGATCCTCACGCCGATCATCGTGCTGCTGGCCACTGGCGGCGTCGACACCACGTTCCTGGCCATCGAAGCGCAAGATCCAAGCAACTTCGACATGCTCAAAGGCACCACTTTCATCGGCATCATCTCGCTGATGGGCTGGGGTCTGGGCTACTTCGGCCAGCCGCACATCCTCGCGCGTTTCATGGCGGCGGATTCGGTGAAATCGATCGCCAAGGCGCGTCGCATTTCCATGACCTGGATGATCCTGTGCCTGGGCGGCACCGTGGCCGTCGGCTTCTTCGGTATCGCGTACTTCTCGGCGCACCCGGAACTGGCCGGTCCCGTCACCGAGAACCACGAGCGTGTGTTCATCGAACTGGCGAAAATCCTCTTCAACCCATGGATTGCCGGTGTACTGCTGTCGGCCATTCTGGCTGCGGTGATGAGCACCCTGAGCTGCCAGTTGCTGGTGTGCTCGAGCGCCCTGACCGAAGACTTCTACAAAACCTTCCTGCGTAAATCGGCCTCGCAGTTGGAGCTGGTCTGGGTCGGTCGCGCCATGGTTTTGCTGGTTGCGTTGATCGCCATCGCACTGGCGGCCAACCCGGATAACCGCGTACTGGGCCTGGTGTCCTACGCTTGGGCCGGTTTCGGTGCTGCGTTCGGTCCGGTTGTGCTGATCTCGGTGATCTGGAAAGACATGACCCGCAACGGCGCACTGGCCGGTATCGTGGTTGGTGCCGTCACCGTGGTGGTCTGGAAGCATTTCGAACTGCTGGGTCTGTACGAAATCATCCCTGGCTTCATCTTCGCCAGCCTGGCGATCTACTTTGTCAGCAAGGCGGGCGAACCGACTCGCGGCATGGTTGAGCGTTTCGAGGCAGCGGAAAAAGATTTCAATCTGAACAAGTAAAACGCTGAGCTACGGCTCACATGAAAACGGCCCGTTTCCTACAGGAAACGGGCCGTTTTTTATTGCCTGTAATTTTTCATTCACCGCAGTCCCTGTAGGAGTGAGCCTGCTCGCGATAGCGGTCTGACATTCAACATTGATGTCATATGACACAACGCCATCGCGAGCAGGCTCACTCCTACAGGGATCTGCTGTGGGGTTTGAGGGATTTGTCTGTAGTCGTTTGCGCCAATTTTCTGAGGTTTTTTCGACAACAGAAGTAGGGCAAATCTGATTTTTCCGTCCCCCACTCAACACCCCTTGCCCCTCATGCAGAATCGCCCGCCCTCACTCTGCAGAGACACATCGGATGTTCGCGCCTGCCAATCAACCGCGTTTCACGTTGACCCTCGAAGGCGCCCAAATTGACCTCAAAGTCCTTGAGTTCACGGGCAAGGAAGCCATCAGCCAACCCTTTCGTTTCGAGCTGGAACTGGTCAGTGAACGACCCGATCTGGATCTCGAAAGCCTGTTGCACTGTCAGGCGTTTCTCAGCTTTGACGCTGACGGTTCCGGCGTTCACGGTCAGATTTATCAGGTCGGGCAGGGCGATTCCGGGAAACGTCTGACGCGCTATCACCTCAGCCTGGTCCCGCGTCTGACGTACCTCGGGCACCGCATCAATCAGCGTATTTTTCAGCATCTCAGCGTTCCGCAAATCGTTGAGCAAATCCTCAAGGATCACTCGATCCTGCGCGATGCCTTCGAATTTCGCCTCGGCAGCGATTACCCGGTGCGTGAATATTGCGTGCAGTACGGGGAGAGTGATCTGGCGTTCATCCAGCGTCTGTGTGCGGAAGTCGGCATCCATTATCACTTTCAGCACAGCCTCGAAGGGCACTTGCTGGTATTCGGCGACGACCAGACCGTGTTCCCCAAGCTCTCCGAGCCGACCTTGTATCTGCCGGGCAGCGGCATGCTCGGTGCGGCGCCGGCGATCAAGCGCTTCAACGTTCGTGTGGAAACCCGTACCAGCGTGGTCACCCGGCGCGACTACGACTTCGTAAAACCGCGCCTGCAACTGGAAAGCCGTATCGACAGTGAGCAGCGCCCGGTGCTGGAGGACTATCACTTTCCCGGCCAATTCAAAGATCGTGAAACCGGCAAGCACCTCGCCCAGCGCGCACTTGAACGGCATGTCGCCGATTACCGCCAGGCCGAGGGCCTTAGCGACGAATCCTCCTTGGTGTGCGGACATTTCCTGCAACTGGCCGACCATCCGCGCCAAGACTGGAATGACCTGTGGTTGCTGACTGCCATCGAGCACCATGGGCGACAGCCGCAAGTGCTGGAAGAAACGGCGACCAGCGATGGGGAAGGTTTCCAGGGTTACCGTAATACCTTTCTCGCCACGCCGTGGGACGTGTTCTTTCGTCCGGCGCTGGGCTCGGAAAAACCGCGCATGCTCGGTTATCAACCGGCCGTCGTCACCGGCCCGAAAGACATGGAAATCCATTGCGACGAGTACGGTCGGGTCAAGGTGCAACTGGCCTGGGATCGTGATGGTGAGTTGAACGAGCATTCCAGTTGCTGGCTGCGTGTCGCCAGCGGCTGGGCCCACGACGCTTATGGCAGCGTGCTGATTCCGCGAGTCGGCATGGAAGTGCTGGTCGGTTTCATCGACGCCGATGCCGACAAACCGCTGGTCATGGGCTGCCTGCCAAATGCTGCGACGCCAGTGCCGCTGAATCTGCCCGCCGACAAAACCCGCAGCATTTTCCGCAGCCAGAGCAGTCCCGGCGGTGGCGGCTACAACGAAGTGCGCATCGAGGATCGCAAAGGCGCCGAGGAAATCTACCTGCGCGCCCAGCGCAACTGGACGCAGCACGTGCTGCACGATCAACAAGTGCAAGTGGATAACCAGCGCAACATCGTCGTCACCGGCCTTGCTCGCCATGAGTTGAAAGCCGATGAGCAGCGCATCACCCACGGACAGCGCCAGATCGAGGTGAAGCAGGATGATCACCTGACCGTGATCGGTGATCAGCATGTTCGCGTGAGCAGTCAGGCGCTTAACGCCAGTGCGCAAATCCATATCAGCGCTGGCCAGCAAGTGGTCATTGATGGCGGCGCGAGTGCAACGATTCAGGCGGGCGGGCAGTGGATCAACATCGGCCCCGGCGGGATTTTCAGCAGCGTGCCGATTGTCGTGGGTGGCGCGCCGATGGCGGCGCTGAATGCAGCACCGGTCGTGCCGGGACTGCCGGAGAAACTGGCCGCAGCGTCGGCGGCGATGCTCACGGCGGCGCAAATCATGAGCCTGAAAGGTGATGCGCCGTTCTGCGAAGAGTGCGAGCGGTGTAAGGATGGCATCTGCCCGACACCGAGCGGGTTGACCCAATCCCCAAAGTCCTCAGCCCGGCCGGCGCCTTCCAGCGTTGAGCCGGGCTTTCATATTGTTGAACAGGGAATGTCTCGGTCTGCACTGGAATCGACACTGTTCCCGCAGCCGGATCCGGCCGTGCTGGAGAAATTCCGCAGTCTGAATCCGCAGCTCAGCCAATACGCCAAACCTGGGCAACTGATCGTTCTGAGCGATCCGCGTAATACGCAATGCACTCGGGAAGAGGCGTTATTGATGGAGGCGGCGCAGAAAGTTGATGCGGCGTTGGCGCCAATGAGTGACTCGGAGGCCGAGTTTATGGCTCGGCATCATGGGGAGATTGAGTCGTTTTTATCGCAGGGTTCGACAAGCGTGGGGATTGGGGCAGCGATGTTCAGTAATCACCTGAAAAGTCTCGCCAGCACGTTGAGTGAGTTGGAGTCACTGCATAAGGAAACCTTCGATAAACACGGCAAGCTTAAAGGTGCTGATTTCTTTGCCAAGCGAACACAGTTGATGACGCAACTGGATAACAGCCTCAGTCCCTTGATGCGAAAAATGGCTGGTTTTCCCGATCACCCCAACCTTAGGAAAGCGCTGGGCATTTCCAGTCGCAGCCTTGTCCATCACTGGAGCAAGGTGGGCAGTTCAGCCGGAATTCCGGGGTATGCGACGCATATTGAGGGGGTTAGCAAGGCTGCCAAAGTGATGAAATTGGGTGGTTGGATTGGGGTCGGTCTAGGGGGCGCAGCTTCGACGCTGAAAGTAAGTGAAGTATGTCGAACTGGACGTGAAGAGGCGTGTAAGAAAGTTAGGATGACTGAAAGTGGAAAGTTTATCGGGGTTGTGGTGGGTGGTACTTACGGTCCGGCGATAGCTACTCCAATTTGCGCTGCAATCAGTGTGACAGGGTACGGAGCCATTGCCTGCGCTCTTGTACTTTCAGGCGTAGGAACATTGGGTGGCGGATTGCTGGGGGAGGCCTTGGGAGAGGGCGCTGGAGAAGTTGTGTATGAATGGGTTGAGGGAAGATGAGCGCAAAGGATGTTTATTTTGTATTTGTGATTTTTGATCTATTGCTTGGGTTGGCCTTACTGTTTGCTCAATTGTATTTTTCGCACTTTAAGCTGGACATGCTTATTGGGTTGTTGAGTAATTCTTATGGTGTAAAGATTCGTCATCCTTTTATGAAGATGGGTTTCGGTGGCAGGATGTTTTTAACGATGAACCTTAGCTGGATGCTTTTTAGACACAAAGTGTCTATCAGGAATGGGGAACTGGATCCGCAAGATTACGAGAATGTTCCATCAGCGCTAAGAGTCTATTCTCAGGGCATGCAACTTTTTGGGTTTGTAATGGGTGTGCTGATGATTATTCTTTTCATAGTTGGAAAATTCAGTGGGTGGTTAAAGTAAATCTTCCCCATAACTGGTGGGTGGAGAGGTTGGTGCCATATTCGGGTGCTATCCATTCGGGGAGTGGGGCGAGCAAGGGGCAGATGTTGTCTATGAAATCCAGAAATGAGATCTGATATTGAAATACTCTTCCTGTTGAGTGGTTTGGTATTGATTGCACTTATTTTTCTGTCGTCCTTGATTTTGCTGTTTGTCGCTTATTTTTTTGCGCGGGATATCTTTGAGTATTTGAGCAATTCGCCGGCTGTTATTTCTAGAAGGCGCACCTTGGGATGGGAGCCGATTGGCCGATTTCTATTTATTAATAGTGTGGGCACGCTCATGATCTTCTCGCGTAAATCCATACGAAATGGTGAGCTGGACGCCAAGGATTACGAAGCCTTGCCGGTAGGCTTGCGGCGGATAATTTTATTTTCCAATTGGATGATGTTGGTGTTAAGCACCATTGCAATAATCGGTGCGGTGTTGGGAAAGGTTAATGGTTGGCTGAGTTAACCATTTTTCGATGATCAATCTGTTTTTGCCATTCAGGTTGTTTCTTTACGCTGGTTTGTAACTCAGCCATTTGTTTTTGTAGACAACAGCATTCTTGATATTGTCGAGAGCTGCATAGGACCTTGAATGAATAAACTGATTCCCCAGCATTGGTTACAGCGTCAGCCGCTAATGGCCGATGAACAACTGTTTGCAGTTCTCAGCAGCATCAGCGATGGCGAGCCGTTCAAGGTCTGGAGCGGGTCAACTACCGCACAAGCGCCAAGTCCGATTTGGGCGGACACTATTTACGCTGAGTGGGATACGGTGATGCCATATGTGGGAATTGTCGCTGCGGACAGTGAGTTTCTGGATTGGGTGGCGACTACTGAGTCTCTTGATTGGGGCTGGCTGGCGGTTTCTTCGGCGAGCCTTGAAGTGGTGGTCGAGCATTTTCGCAGCTTGACTCAGGTACTGATGCCGGACGGGAAAACGGTGTTTTTTCGATTCTGGGATGGACGTTTTCTGTTGCCGATTCTGCAGTCTGATGCAGTAGATTCGGTGCAGCTGTTGCCGGTTATCTCGCGCGGTTTGATCAATGGTCAGGCAATTGATATCGGTGGCGTGGCGCAGGTTTCTGGACGAGTTTTTCCTTGGTGGAAGGTGCCGGATTCGGTGTTGGTTTCGACGGGTGACGAAGTCCGGGTCAGCAATACTCTGCAGTGGCTGAGCGAGGAACATCCGCCAATTTTCGAAGCGTTTCCCGAGCCGGTTTTGCGTTGCAAGGTCAGGCAGTTTTTTCAGGTTTCGGTGTCGGAAGATTCGTCGCAGTTAGCGTTGTTGGCCTATTTGCGGGACGAAGATAAGTAAGATTTCCGGGCGAAGGTGTCGGACTTTTCCTTCGAGTTGCGGCGGTTTCCATGAACTGGTGGGCGGTGGGCTGCAGGGATAGTCTTTTGGCTGTCACCGCAAATTCGGTGGCAGGGCGTGGAAGCCCTTTTATCGTTAGGCGCATGAAGCAACACCAGGCAGGCATTCTTTGCTCTCTGTTTTTATGGTGGCTGTGCGCGGGGCGCTTTCGAGTGCGCCGGGTGCCTAACGTCCCGGTCTTCCACACCTGCGTACAGCCGCCACCTATTGCGTGGAAGTAAAAGTGGCGGCTCCAGTTCATACGTTAGGAGTCAGTCCATTGAAAAATTTAAAACCCGATCCACCCTACAAAAAAATCACTCCCCATCCCGACAACCGCTTCATGGCCCTGACCAGCAACTGCAGCGATATGCCCACGCTGTTCATCGACACTCATGCGCCGCTCGACATCCTCATGGACGCCGCCAACTACCGCCTCCGCGCCGTGGCTCAAGTGCTGGAAAACATGTGCATGCGCGGCTCGATCGAGTGCGACTCCGTCATCCTCAGCGATTTCGCCCAACTCTGCGTGATCCCCTTGCGCGACGGTTGTGATGTGCTTGATGTCATCGGCAGGCGCCTGCGCAGCATGCCTTAACGCCGGTGTTGTGACAGATCCTTCCTGCCTTGGTATATGGAAGGATCACTAACCACCTGTGAGAATTTTAATTCTGTAGGTACTGATCCTGTGACTTGATAAAAGCGTCGAACGCAGGAGAGTTGTAAATTTCGAGGCAAGAATAGAACACGATATTTTTGCCCGACTGTTTGCTGATTGAAGATGTCTTCGTGTACGCCTCTGTCACGAATTTTTCGGTTTCGAGGTAGGGGTCGTGGGTGACTTCCAGTGTGTCCTCATTCTGTAATATAGCGTGTTCCCCTTTGCCCATAACTGAGTAAGCGCCAATCGCAAGTCCGAGGTCTGACTTGATGTCTGATGCACTCTTGAATTGATTCGATATGCAGTTAGCTAGGCCGTAATTCTTCAGTGAGGTTCTTGCACTATTGAGATCTGCTTCACTTGAAATGGCGTTAGCGGACAGGCCAAGAATGCCTATTGCGATAAGCAGCTGGAATTTCATCCCTTTAACTCCCAGAAATTGATTTTTTCCAGCTTTACGTCTGGCCTATCGTAAGTGTGACTGTCTGAGCGGTGGTAGTCACTGTTATCGCCGGTCGCGCTACCGTTCCACAAAGTCGCATGACCCGTCGCATCGCTCCAGCCATTGATCTCCATGATAATCACGCCTTTCTTACCATTGATGTAATTTGCCTCGCTCATTTTCAACTCACGATCCGGAGCACCCCAATTATGTTTCAGGAAAGCCAGAAAATCTGCAACTTTCATGATATAGGGGAGTTGATCCGCACCAGCAAGACGATAGATGGATTTGCTTGGAATGATCGTTCCTTTCGGTATTTTGTATCCACCATAGTTGAACCCTCTACTTATCCTCAGAGCGCATGCGTTTGCGTAAGCATCAGGTTTTTCTGCTCTGGCAGCTTCGACATTGCCTCCTACGAGCGCGTACACATCAATCGAGCTTTTAAGACCAACTTCTGCGTAGGCTATCCACAAGGTGCTGAATTTTGGCCTTTTTACGAGGATGTTGGAGGTGACTCCACCGGCACTGATATTGAGCTGAGCCATTAAATTTCTCCCTCCATATCAAAGGCTTCAGCCTCAAAAGCGTTTGGAATGATCGCTATACCTTTCGGGCCCACGGTGCCAGACAGCGCTTTTTCGGTTGCACCGCTGATCGTCACGGTAACGGTCTCGCCGGGTGAATAGCCGGAAGTTTTCACATGAATATTCAAGTCGGTATAAAAGCGCGACACCGAATCCACCGGAGTTTGGTTGGCTCCATATGAAAACGTTATGCGTTGAATACTTTTCGGTTTGGGGACCAAAGGAATGATGGGAGAGAAGCTTGCAGCGCTATGTTCGCCTCCACCAAAGACGGAGGATTGAGCAAAGAGAACAGTGTTGGATTTCGGCGGACAGCCACACGCTACATAATCACCCTCAAGCGCAACCAGTCCTGCAGGCAGAGTGATAGTTCGCGGGCCTACCGCGACAATCGGGCCTTTACCCGGAGGGCATACGGGACAGCTGGCCATATGGCCGAGAGATGAAGTGCTCACCGCGTAATCAATGTTGATTCCGATGTTTCCTTCCAGAACCGCGCCCCCGGTTGATGTAGGGGCGCCGATACCGATCACCTTTCTTCCCATGTAAATTTCCCTCTTTACAGGTTTTAAGTGATACGGATATTCGCATTCCCTTCGCTTGTGCGACGACGGTTATGCTGCCGCAAAATGTTTCTTGATGTTGCTCGGGCTTTACGAGACATCGCCTTTAACCACCATCTGCGCGCCGTGATTCAGGTGCTGGAAAACATGTGCATGCGCGGCTCGATCGAGTGCGACTCCGTCATCCTCAGCGATTTCGCCATGCTGTGTGTGATTCCGCTACGTGATGGCTGTGATGTGCTGGATGTCATCGGTAAGCGGTTGAGTGCGGAGTCTTCAAATCAAAGCCCCTCACCCTAGCCCTCTCCCAGAGGGAGAGGGGACTGACCGAGTCGGCTGGGTGATCTACGCCGACTTGCGCCTTCAGCGGCGATTTGGCTTGGCCAAGCCTGGATACGGGTTGTTCTTTCAGGGGACTGACCGAGTCGGCCGGGCGATGTACTCCGACTTGCGACTTCAGCGATGAACCTGGCTTGGCCAAGCCTGAGATCACGCTGATTTTTCAGGTCGACATAAGCCGCAAGATCACCTCAATCAGTCCCCTCTACCTCTGGGAGAGGGCTAGGGTGAGGGCGCGCATTTGTCCGCTCAGCCGCCAACCCCTGACTTGCCGCGCGGTAAAAGGTAAACTTTGCGCCCTTCGCAGGAGCAGCCATGAATTATCGTCACGCCTTCCATGCCGGCAATCACGCCGATGTGTTCAAACACCTGACCTTGACCCGCCTCATCGCCCTGATGTCGCGCAAGGAGCAGCCGTTTGCCTATCTCGACAGCCACGCCGGCATCGGTCTGTATGACTTGCAGGGCGATCAGGCGAATCGCACCGGCGAGTACCTGGAAGGCATCGCGCGCTTGTGGGATCAGCCGGATCTGCCAGCGCTGACTGCCGACTACATGAAAGTGCTGCACGAGATGAATCCGGATGGCCAGTTGCGCTACTACCCGGGGTCGCCGGAGCTGGCGCGGCGTCTGACGCGGCCGCAGGATCGGGTGATGCTCAACGAGAAGCACCCGGAGGACGGCGTGCTGCTCAAGGACAACATGGCCGGTGATCGTCGGGTGAAAGTACACCTCGGCGAGGGTTGGCATGTGGCGCGGGCGATGTTGCCGGTGCAGGAAAAGCGCGCGGTGATGCTGATCGATCCGCCGTTCGAACAGCTTGATGAGATGCAACGTTGCGCGGCGTCGTTGAAAGAGGCCATTGGCCGCATGCGCCAAACGGTGGCGGCTATCTGGTATCCGGTGAAAGACCCGCGTGCGCTGCGTCGTTTCTATCAGGATCTGGCCGGGAGCGGCGCGCCGAAGCTGTTGCGTGTGGAGTTGCTGGTGCATCCGCTGGATACGCCGAACAGTCTGAACGGCTCCGGAATGGCGATTGCCAATCCGCCGTGGGGGCTGGAGGAAGAGTTGCGTGAGTTGCTGCCGTGGTTGTCGAAGAAACTGGGGCAGACTCAGGGTGGCTGGCAGATGGATTGGTTGATTGCTGAGAGCTGATCCGTTGGTTTGATGGTGTCTGAGCGGACGCCTTCGCGAGCAAGCCCGCTCCCACATTTGGAACGCATTTCAAATGTGGGAGCGGGCTTGCTCGCGAAGCTTCTAAGCTTTAATTACCCGCCAGACTCGGTGGCATGCACACGCCGGTGCCGCCAATCCCGCAATAACCTTCAGGATTCTTCGCCAGATACTGCTGGTGATACGTCTCGGCGAAGTACACGGTCGGCGCCTGTTCGATCTCGGTGCTGATTTCACCCAGGCCAGCCTTCGACAATTCAGCCTGATACACCGCTTTGCTCTTCAGCGCCGCGTCCAGATGCTCAGGTGAAGTCGCGTAGATCACCGAGCGGTACTGCGTGCCGATGTCGTTGCCCTGACGCATGCCTTGCGTCGGGTTGTGCAGTTCCCAGAACATCGCCAGCAGCTCTTCGTAGCTGACTTTATCCTTGTCGAACACCACCAGCACTACTTCGGAGTGGCCGGTCAGGCCTGAGCAGACTTCTTCGTAGGTCGGGTTTGGCGTGAAGCCGCCAGCGTAACCGACGACCGTGCTAACCACGCCTTCGCGCTGCCAGAAGCGGCGCTCGGCGCCCCAGAAGCAACCCAGACCGAAAATCGCAAAATCGACGTCCTGGAAAAACGGGCCGAGCAGCGGGGTGTCTTCAAACACGAAGTGTTTTTCAGGCAGGGTCATCGCGGTTTCGCGGCCGGGCAGAGCTTGTTCTTTGGTTGGAAGCACGTTTTTGTTCACCAGAATTTCCGAGCGCAGAACCATGATCAGTCCTCTCAGTCAGGTTGGATGTAAAAAGTCAGACCGCCAGTGTGCCCAATGATGCCCGACTTCGCACTATCAAAACTGTGGGAGCGGGCTTGCTCGCGAAAGCGGTGTGTCAGGCTGGAGAAATATTGACTGATGCACCGCATTCGCGAGCAAGCCCGCTCCCACAGGGGGAATTCATCCATAGAGAGAGCGGCGGGGGGTTAGAGGGCGAGCGGGCCGCGTGGGTAGCGCTTGAGCGCCTGAATCAGCTCGCCGCCGGGGATCGGCCGGTCGAACAGGTAACCCTGGCCGACGTCGCAGCGATGGCGACGGAGGAACGCCAGTTGCTCGGCGGTCTCGATGCCTTCCGCCACAACCTTGAGCTTGAGGTTGTGCGCCATGGCGATCACCGCTGAGGTGATTTCCATGTCGTCCTGGTTGTCGGGGATTTCGTGGATAAAGCTGCGATCGATCTTGATGATGTCGATCGGGAATTTCTTCAAATAGCTCAGCGACGAATAACCGGTACCGAAGTCGTCCATGGCCAAGGTCAGGCCCAGACGCTTGAGCTGATCAAGCTGCAAGTGCGTGTCTTCAGTGGCTTCCAGCAGCAAACCTTCGGTCAGTTCCAGTTCGAGCAGATGGGCCGGCAGCGCTTCTTCCTTGAGGATGTTGGCGATGGAGGCGACCAGATCCGGGTCGGAAAACTGTTTCGGCGAGAGGTTGATCGCCACTTGCAGATTGCCCATGCCGGCAGCGGTCAGCGCTTTACTCATGCGGCAAGCCTGACGCGCGATCCACTTGCCGATCGGAATGATCAACCCGGTTTCTTCGGCAACGCTGATGAACTGATCCGGGCGAATCATCCCGCGTTCCGGGTGATTCCAGCGCAGCAGTGCTTCCATGCCCAGCAAGCGACCGCTGCGCAGGCACAACTTGGGCTGGTAGAACACGTCCAGCTCATTCTGGGTCAGGGCGCGGCGCAGGTTGTTCTCGACGAACAGTTTGTAACTGGCCTCGGCGTTCAGCGCTTCGGTGAAGACTTGCACCTGGTGTTTGCCGTTGGCCTTAGCCTTATGCAGTGCCAGACCGGCGTTACGCATCAGGGTTTGCGGGTCGCGACCGTGCAGCGGTGCACAGGCCAGACCGACCGAGCCGGTGACACTGATCAACTGGTTGTCGACGAACATCGGTTTATCCAGCGTCGCCAACAATTGGTTGGCGATCTGCTGACCGGTCGCCAAATCGGTGTCGTCGAGCAGCACGGCAAATTCATTACTGGCGAATCGCGCGAGGCTGCCACTCGGGCTGAGGCTGTTGCGCAGACGCCGGGCCAGACTGATCAGCAGTTTGTCGCCGGTCTGGTGGCCGAGGCTGTCGTTGATGCGCTTGAAGTTGTCGATGTCGACCAGCAACAGGCTGATCGGGGTATCGCTATCCCGGGCGAAGCGTTCGTCCAGATTGCGGATAAACGCCGGGCGGTTACCGAGGTTGGTCAGGTTGTCGGTGTAGGCCAGGCGCTCGATGCGCTGTTGCGCGAGCTTGGTCTGGGTAATGTCTTCGTAGATGCCGATGTAATGCGTCAGCTCACGGTTGTCGCCGTAGACCTTGGAGATCGACAACTGGCCCCAGTACGGTTCGAGGTTTTTCCGGCGGCTCTTGAATTCGCCCTGCCAACTGTTGCTCTTGGCCAGTGCGGAAGGTGCATCGAACAGCAGCTCGCTAAGGTTTTCCAGCGCCGGCAACTCGGACAGTCGCTGGCCGTGGACTTCCTCGGTGGTGTACTGGGTGATCGCGGTGAAGCTCGGGTTGACGTACTCGACCACGCCGTCGCAATTGACCAGCAAAAACGCGTTGGCGCTTTGCTCGACCGCACGCTGAAACAGGTGCAGGGCGCTGGTGGCGGTGCGGCGGTTGTGGTTGTTGATGACTTGCGCGAACTGGTCGGCCAACTCGCCGGCGAAGGCGATCTCGTCGGACTGCCAGGCGCGAGTGACGCCGGTCTGTTCCAGACACAACACGCCGACGACCTGACCATCGACACGAATGCTGGCATCGAGCATCGCGTTGACGTCGCGCGGGCGCAGGGCTTCGGCCATTTCGCGGGTGCGCGGATCACGCATCGCGTTGTGCGCGTCGATGGCGCGGCTGCTCTGCAACGCTTCCATGTAATCGGGGAAGGTGCTGACGTCGATCACGTCCGGCAGGATGTATTCCTGCGTCGTGCGGTGGTACGCCGAGATCGGCACCAGTTGCTGGCCTTCGAGGTTCCACAGGCTGGCGCAGTCGATTTCATAGATATCGCAGGCGCAGCGGGTGATCAGTTCGGCGGCTTCCTGCAACGAGTTGTGCGTGCTGTAGCGCTGACGGGCAAGCAGCAAAATCAAATCCTGCTGGGCGCGGACACGCTCCAGATGCAGCAGTTGTTCCTGCTGCGCGCGCTGATTGAGTTCGAGGGCGATTTGCAGGCGCGAATTTTGGGTTTCGAGATCGACCGAGGGTTGCAGCGGCGCATCGTCGAAGACGTCATCGACCGCCAGCAAATAGCCGCGCAGCAGGTGACGATTGTGTTGTTTGTAGGCTTCGCCCAGTTCAAGAATATTCAGCGCGCCGGCCGGGGTGTGCAGCGTGTAACGCACCAGATAATGCGGGCTGGCGCCGAGTTGTTGCTGGATCGCGTCGTGCAGTTGATAGCGCGCTTCCGGCTCCATCAGGCTGGCGTAAGGCGAGCCGACCAGAGCGCACAGCTCGACAGCAGGCTGGCCGAACTGGCGTTCGCAATTCGGATCGAGAAAGAGCATCGCCCAACTGGCTTCATTCAAGCGCTCGAAACGCAGCATGCCGAGCCGCGAGGGCACAGGCAACTGCGTCACTACCTCGGCCACCATACGGCTGGCGGCATCGGGTTGGCTCTTCATGAAGGGAACTCGCTTGGAAATATGCTGAACGCGCCGGGCTCTCGCCCTCTTAAACGTTGCCTGCGGCAAGGTTGCATCATTGCAGCACTGACTGACAAGAGTGATGAAGGCCAAGTGCTATAAGAATATGTCGGCTGGAGTGAACATTTCTCCAGCGTCTATTTGAAAACAGCAAAAGATCGCAGCCAGCGCCCACGTTTGAAGAGAAATGCGATCCCTGTAGGAGCTGCCGAAGGCTGCGATCTTTTAAGGTTTAGCGCAGATCTATTGCAATCGACTGCAACGGCTTCCCATCGCGATCATGGTAATTCACCACAATCCGCTCAGCCTCGACCACCATGTGCGCAAAGTTGTCCTGACTGATCACCTCGCTGGTCAACTCATGCACATAATCCCCCACCGCCGTGCGCACCAGCGGCTGATCCAGAATGAACGTGGATGCCTTGGCATACGGCAGCAGTTTGCTGTTGCACAGCGGCGATGACACCACGGTGTGCACTTCGAATTCAGGATCTTCACTGTGCGTCAGACGCGCAGTCATCGAGCCATGCACGTCGCCGGAAATGAAGATCACATTGCTGATCCGCCGGGTACGAATGGTTTCCAGCAGACGTAAACGCTGCTCCGGAAAAGCCTTCCAGGCATCATCACCAAGGCTTTTGCCGTCCGGGTAGAACATCACGCTGGTGACCACGAATTTGACCCGCGCCGTGCTGTTGATCAGCCAGTCCAGCAGCGCTTGCTCCTGTTCGTCGTCGAGGATGCGTCGATCATCGGCCGACAAGTTGCGTCGGGTGCGGCTATCGGTGACAAACCATTCGAGATCGCCGTCGCTGAATTGATACCAGTAATGCTGGATAGATGAATGATCAACTTGGCCTTTAGTTGCCAAAGAACAGGCCGGGCTATGGCTGGCTTGATACAGTTCATAGGCTTTGGTGGCGTTGTTATATAACGCGTCGTCACCTGCTTCGGCATTCGCCGGCCAGTTGTCCTCGATTTCATGGTCATCAAGAATCATATACGTCGAAGTTTCCGACATTAAACGCTTTATGTTGGGTTGCGAAAACGCTGCGCGGTATTTTGCGAGAATATCTTTGTATTCGTGATCAGGCGCAATCAAGTTGAGATCGTCGACATAGATCTGATCGCCGGTCATCAACATTGCACTGATGGGTGGTTGTATTCCCTCAATCAATTGACGGATTGAAGCAAAGATCCGGTCACCGAACTGCGGCAGCACCGCAACACCCGCCGTCATGCGCAGGTAACGGCACGAACCAACGATGTAGGCGCGCGGCTGCAATGGTTCGCCGGAGCGGGTGCGAAAACGGTGAGTCTCGCGCGGCCACTGCAGCGGCAGTTCGGCGACACTGTCGACGGTGTGTACCGGACTCATCGGGCTGAACCAGCCGGTTTGATATTCGTACTCGGTGTTTTCAAGTAAGTTGTGAAGTGCGATCACATTGGACATGTCGCGAGATTCGTCGAGTTTGGCAAAAATGCCTTTAGTCCATTGTTGCGTGTCGCTGGCCCGATAACGAATGCCGGCGAACACCTGAAGATCTTTTTGAAACTCGCCGCGAATAAATATCCGCGCCTGGTTAGTTGTAACGTGGCCAATGATCGGGCCGATAGTCGGTTTTAACATGTTCGAATCCATTCGAATGAGTGTCAGATAAAACTAAAAGGTATTTTGACTGTGCTGTGCCAAGACTAGTTGGCGTTTGGATAAAAAGATCGGCACTAAGTTGACTCGGGCTGTAGCCGATGTCAGCGCAATGTGTGGGAAAAGTATAAGAGACGAATTTCAGGCAAAAAAAAGCCCCGTCAAACTGACGGGGTTGAGGTACGAGCGTGTGGCGCTCGAAAACGTGAAACACAAGCGGCCCTCCATTGCTGGAGGGCCACTTGGGATTACAGCAGGATGGTGCGGATGTCCGCCAGCAGGCTGCCCAGACGCTGGGTGAAGCGTGCGGCAGCGGCGCCGTTGATCACACGGTGATCGTAGGACAACGACAGCGGCAGCATCAGTTTCGGCTGGAAGGCTTTGCCGTCCCAGACTGGCTGGATGGTTGCCTTGGAAACACCGAGGATCGCCACTTCCGGCGCGTTGACGATCGGCGTGAAGCCGGTGCCGCCAATGTGGCCGAGGCTGGAAATGGTGAAGCAGGCGCCTTGCATGTCGTCAGCGGTGAGCTTCTTGTCGCGGGCCTTGGCGGCCAGCGCAGCGGCTTCGGCTGCCAGTTGCAACAGGCTCTTCTGGTCGACGTTCTTGATGACCGGTACCAGCAGGCCATCCGGAGTGTCGACGGCGAAGCCGATGTTGATGTACTTCTTGCGGATGATCGCTTTGCCGCTTGGCGCCAGCGAACTGTTGAAGTCCGGCAGCTCCTTGAGCATGTGCGCGCACGACTTGAGCAGCAGCGGCAGGATGGTCAGCTTGACGCCGGCCTTCTCTGCAACGGCTTTCTGCGCCACGCGGAACGCTTCCAGCTCGGTGATATCAGCCGAATCGAACTGAGTCACGTGCGGGATGTTCAGCCAGCTGCGGTGCAGGCTCGACGCGCCGATTTGCATCAGGCGAGTCATCGGCACTTCTTCGATTTCGCCGAAACGGCTGAAGTCGACGACCGGAATCGGCGGGATGCCCGCGCCACCGGTTGCGCCAGCAGCAGCGGCCGGTGCTTCCTTGGCCTTCTGCATCATCGCTTTGACGTAAACCTGCACGTCTTCTTTCAGAATACGACCGTGCGGGCCGCTGGCGCCGACAGCGTTCAGCTCGACGCCGAACTCACGGGCCAGTTGACGCACGGCTGGGCCGGCGTGAACTTTCGCGCCCGGCTTGGCCGGGGCGGCGGCTGGAGCGGCAGCAGGTGCAGGCGCAGCGGCAGACGGAGCAGCAGCGGCAGGAGCACTTGGAGCAGCGGCGGCAGCTGGCGCCGGGGCAGCAGCAGGGGCCGCGGCTTTGACTTTCAGCTTCAGAATCAGGTCGCCGGTACCGACTTCGTCATCCAGCTTGATGGAAACGCTTTCCACCACGCCAGCGGCAGGCGATGGAATTTCCATGCTCGCCTTGTCGGATTCCAGGGTGATCAGCGACTGGTCGGCTTCAACGGTATCGCCAGCCTTGACCAACACTTCGATGATCTTGGCTTTGCCAGCCGAGCCGATGTCCGGAACGTGGATGTCCTGAACGCTGTCAGCAACCGGAGCGGCTGGCGCGGCTGCCGGAGCAGGCGCAGCGGCAGCGGCCGGAGCAGCAGCCTGAGCCGGAGCGGCCGCAGCAGGGGCCGCAGCACCCGCCACTTCCAGATCCAGAATCAGGTCGCCAGTGCCGACTTCGTCGTTGAGCTTGACGCTGATGGCCTTGACCACGCCAGCGGCAGGCGACGGGATTTCCATGCTCGCCTTGTCGGATTCCAGCGTGATCAGCGATTGATCAGCTTCGACGGTGTCGCCGACCTTGACCTGAATCTCGATGATCTGTGCCTTGCCCGAAGAACCGATGTCCGGCACGTGCACTTGCTGAACCGAAGCGGCAGCAGGGGCAGCGGCTGGCGCGGCAGCAGCAGGAGCGGCGGCCGGTTTTTCTTCAGCCTTTTTAGCCGGTGCAGCAGCCGGAGCAGGGGCCGCTTCAGCGGCGCCCTCGACTTCCAGCTCAAGCAGTTCGTCGCCTTCTTTCAGACGGTCGCCCAGCTTCACTTTCAGGCTTTTGATGACGCCGGCTTTCGGGGCCGGCACTTCCATGCTGGCCTTGTCCGATTCCAGGGTCAGGATGCTCTGGTCGGCTTCGATACGGTCGCCGACCTTCACAAACAGTTCAATTACTTCACCTTCACCGCTGCCGATGTCAGGTACGCGAATGAGTTCGCTCACAAAATGTCTCCTCAGCAGTCCAGTGGGTTGCGTTTTTCCGGGTCGATGCCGAACTTGGTGATGGCTTCAGCCACAACCTTAGGTTCGATATCACCACGGTCAGCCAGTGCTTCCAGGGCTGCCAACACCACGAAATGACGGTCAACTTCGAAGAAATGACGCAGTTTCTTGCGGCTGTCGCTGCGGCCGAAACCATCGGTGCCGAGGACTTTGAATTCCTTGGACGGGACCCACTGACGGATCTGCTCGGCGAACAGCTTCATGTAGTCGGTAGAGGCGATGACCGGACCTTTACGGCCGTTCAGGCACTCTTCGACGTAGCTCAGCTTAGGCTTCTGGCCCGGCTTCAGACGGTTGCTGCGCTCGACAGCGAGGCCGTCGCGACGCAGTTCGTTGAAGCTGGTAACGCTCCACACGTCAGCGCCAACGTTGAACTCTTCACGCAGAATCTTCGCCGCTTCACGGACTTCACGCAGGATGGTGCCGGAGCCCATCAGCTGTACGTGGTGCGCCGCATCGCGGGTGTCTTCTTCGAGCAGGTACATGCCTTTCTTGATGCCTTCTTCGGCACCGGCCGGCATGGCTGGCTGCTGGTACGACTCGTTCATCACGGTGATGTAATAGAAGATGTCCTGTTGCTCTTCGGTCATCTTCTTCATGCCGTCCTGAATGATCACCGCCAGCTCGTAGCCGTAGGTTGGATCGTAGGTGCGGCAGTTCGGGATGGTTGCAGCCAGCAGGTGGCTGTGACCGTCTTCGTGTTGCAGACCTTCACCGTTCAGGGTGGTACGGCCGGCGGTGCCGCCGATCAGGAAGCCACGGGTACGGCTGTCGCCAGCGGCCCAGGCCAGGTCACCGATACGCTGGAAGCCGAACATCGAGTAGAAGATGTAGAACGGCAGCATCGGCTGGTTGTGGCTGGAGTACGAAGTACCGGCGGCGATGAACGAGCTCATGGCGCCTGCTTCGTTGATGCCTTCTTCAAGGATCTGACCTTTCTGGTCTTCCTTGTAGAACATCACCTGGTCTTTATCGACTGGCTCGTAGAGCTGGCCGACGGACGAGTAGATGCCGAGCTGACGGAACATGCCTTCCATACCGAAAGTACGGGCTTCGTCCGGAATGATCGGAACGATGCGCGGGCCGATTTCCTTGTCCTTGACCAGTTGCGCGAGGATCCGCACGAAGGCCATGGTGGTGGAAATTTCACGGTCGCCGGAACCGTCAAGGATGGCCTTGAGGGTGTCCAGATCCGGCGTCGGCACGCTGAAGCTTTGTGCGCGGCGCTGTGGCACGAAACCGCCCAGTGCAGTGCGACGCTCGCTGAGGTAGCGGGCTTCGGCGCTGTTTGGCTCTGGCTTGAAGAACGGCAGGTTCTCCAGCTCTTCGTCCTTGACCGGGATGTCGAAACGATCGCGGAACAACTTCAGGCTGTCGACGTCGACTTTCTTGGTGTTGTGCGCAGTGTTTTTCGCTTCGCCGGCACCGGTGCCATAACCTTTGATGGTCTTGGCGAGGATGACGGTTGGTTGTTCTTTGTGGTTGACCGCTTCGTGGTACGCCGCATAGACCTTGTACGGGTCGTGGCCGCCACGGTTGAGTTTCCAGATCTCGTCGTCGGACAGATCAGCAACCATCGCCTTGAGTTCTGGCGTGTTGAAGAAGTGCTCGCGAACGAACGCGCCGTCTTTGGCTTTGTAGTTCTGGTACTCGCCGTCGATGACTTCGTCCATGCGACGTTGCAGGATGCCGTCGACGTCTTTGGCCAGCAGCGGGTCCCAGAAACGGCCCCAGATGACTTTGGTCACGTTCCACTGAGCACCGCGGAACACGCCTTCGAGTTCCTGGATGATCTTGCCGTTGCCGCGAACCGGGCCGTCGAGGCGCTGCAGGTTGCAATTGATGACGAAGATCAGGTTGTCCAGCTTCTCGCGGCCGGCCAGGGAGATCGCGCCCAGGGATTCCGGCTCGTCGCACTCGCCGTCGCCCAGGAAGCACCAGACTTTCTGTTTGCCCGGCTGGATGAAACCGCGGTGTTCCAGGTACTTCATGAAACGTGCCTGGTAGATCGCTTGAATCGGACCCAGACCCATCGATACGGTCGGGAACTGCCAGAAGTCAGGCATCAGCCAAGGGTGCGGGTAGGACGACAGGCCCTGACCGTCGACTTCCTGGCGGAAGTTGTTCATCTGGTCTTCGGTGATGCGGCCTTCCATGAACGCACGGGCGTAAACGCCTGGCGAAGTGTGGCCCTGGAAGTAGATCAGGTCGCCGCCGTGTTCGTCGGTCGGGGCCTGGAAGAAGTAGTTGAAGCCGATGTCATACAGGGTCGCACTGGAAGCGAAGCTGGAGATGTGACCACCGAGGTCGGAATCTTTCAGGTTCGTACGCATTACCATGGCCATCGCGTTCCAGCGTACCAGCGAGCGAATGCGGCGTTCCATGAACAGGTCGCCAGGCATGCGTGCTTCGTGGGTTACCGGGATGGTGTTGCGGTAAGGCGTGGTGATGGCGTAAGGGAGCTGCGAACCGCTGCGGGTTGCCAGTTCACCCATACGGGTCATCAGATAGTGAGCACGGTCTTCGCCTTCTTTGTCGAGAACCGATTCCAGGGCGTCCAGCCATTCCTGGGTTTCGACGGGATCGAGGTCTTGCATGGCTTGCTCCAGGGCGGAAAGGCTTCCAGAATCGGTTGCCTGAGTTTGCGACTGGCCTTGTGGGCAGACGATTTAAAATTCTTGGATTGCCGACAGGTTGTTCCGGCGGCGTGTAGTTTTACTACAAATCTTTGAGCATTTCAGCCTTTCGGATGTATAGACGAGTAGTAAAACTACAGATGAAAGGCTTGTGGCCTCTGACTGCGTTGTGAGAATAATCGTTAAGGTTGGTCGATTACCATCCGTAAAAGGTGAAACTTTGATGCTGGATGCTAAAGAAGAAGAAATTTCAGCTATTTCTAACTTTTGTTCGACAGTCCTTCAGGTAGCGGGTTTTCACCATTCACTACAAGCGGCTGATTACACGCCGATCAAGGATAGACCATGACCCTGCCCGTGTTTGCCGAACTGCCTGCCATCCTCCTGCCGTTGGTCACTCGATCCGAACAGTCGTTCCGTACGGCCGTCGCCGAACTGGAAGACGATCACGGCTTCTCGACCTGGACGCCAGAACGCTGGGCGCAATTCGCCCGCGTCACCGCTGCCAGCGAGTTCGTCATTGAACAGAGCATTCGTGACCCTTTGATGTTGCTCGCGCTGGTGCAGTCTGGCGAACTCGACCGGCCGTTCGCACCGGGTGAATTGTGTGCGCAGATTTCCGCTGCGGTGAACGCGGCACAGACCGAAGACGAACTCGGTCGCGCCCTGCGTCGCCAACGGGCGCGCCATCAAGTACGGATCATCTGGCGTGACCTTACCCGTCAGGCTGATCTGGTGCAGACCTGCCGCGATCTCTCGGACATGGCCGACGCCACCATCGATCAAGCCTATCAATGGTTGTACAGCCGCCATTGCGAACAATTCGGCACGCCGACCGGCCGCCGCAGCGGTGAGCCGCAGCCCATGGTCATCCTTGGCATGGGCAAGCTCGGCGCGGTCGAGCTGAATTTGTCTTCCGACATCGATTTGATTTTTGCCTACCCCGAGGGCGGCGAAACGGTGGGCGTGAAACGCTCGCTGGATAATCAGGAGTTTTTCATTCGTCTCGGCCAGCGCCTGATCAAGGCGCTGGATCCGATGACCGTCGACGGCTTTGTGTTCCGCGTCGACATGCGCCTGCGCCCGTACGGTTCGTCCGGCGCGCTGGTGCTGAGCTTCAATGCGCTGGAACAGTATTACCAGGATCAGGGCCGCGACTGGGAACGCTACGCGATGATCAAGGCGCGGGTGGTGGCCGGCGATCAGGTCGCCGGTGCGCAGTTGCTCGACATGCTGCGGCCATTTGTTTATCGGCGTTACCTGGACTTCTCGGCGATCGAAGCGCTGCGCACCATGAAGCAGCTCATCCAGCAGGAAGTGCGGCGCAAGGGCATGGCCGACAACATAAAGCTGGGTTCCGGCGGGATTCGTGAGGTCGAGTTTATTGCTCAGGCCTTTCAGTTGATCCACGGCGGCCGCGACCTGAGCCTGCAACAGCGTCCTCTATTAAAGGTGTTGAGCACGCTGGAAGGGCAGGGCTATCTGCCGCCAGCGGTGATCAGCGAGTTGCGTGAAGGTTACGAATTTCTGCGTTACACCGAGCATGCGATTCAAGCGATTGCCGACCGTCAGACGCAGATGCTGCCGGACGGCGCGCAGGATCAGGCGCGCATTGCTTTCATGCTCGGCTTTACCGATTGGGACGCTTTCCACGAGAAGCTGATGTTCTGGCGCGGCCGCGTCGCCTGGCACTTTGCGCAGGTGATTGCCGATCCCGACGAGGAAGAAGGCACCGAAAGCGAAGTGGTGGTCGGCGGTGAATGGTTGCCGTTGTGGGAAGAGGAGCAGGACGAAGAGGCGGCTTGCCGACAGCTGGAAGAGGGCGGTTTCGCTGATGCCAGCAAAGCCCTGAAGGCACTGGCCGGTTTGCGCGGCAGCCCGCAATTGCGCGCGATGCAGCGATTGGGGCGTGAGCGCCTTGATGCGTTTATTCCGCGCCTGTTGGCGCAAGCGGTTGAGCATGCCAACCCCGATCTGGTGCTTGAGCGCGTATTGCCGCTGGTGGAAGCGGTCGCTCGGCGTTCGGCTTATTTAGTCTTGCTCACGGAAAACCCCGGTGCGCTGCGGCGCTTGCTGACGTTGTGCGCGGCGAGCCCGTGGATTGCTGAGCAGATCACTCGCTTCCCGCTGCTGATGGATGAATTGCTCAACGAAGGGCGTTTGTTCAAGCCGCCCCTGGCGCCGGAATTGGCCGCCGAGTTGCGCGAGCGGCTGACGCGAATCCCCGAAGACGACCTCGAACAACAAATGGAAGCCCTGCGTCATTTCAAATTGGCGCACCGCTTGCGCGTCGCCGCCTCGGAAATCGCCGGCAGCCTGCCGTTGATGAAGGTCAGCGATTACCTGACCTGGCTCGCTGAGGCGATTCTGGAGCAAGTGCTGGCCCTGGCCTGGCGCCAGACCGTGGCCAAACACGGCACGCCGCTGCGCACCGACGGCACCTTGTGCGATTCCGGCTTCATCATTGTCGGTTACGGGAAAGTCGGCGGGCTGGAACTGGGGCATGGTTCCGATCTGGATCTGGTGTTTATCCACGACGGTGATCCACAGGTGGAAACCGACGGCGCCAAGCCGATTGATGGCGCGCAGTTCTTTACCCGACTGGGGCAGCGGATCATTCACTTGCTGACGGCGCAGACCAACTCTGGCCAGTTGTATGAAGTGGATATGCGTCTGCGGCCGTCCGGTGCGTCCGGGCTGTTGGTGAGTTCGCTCGGCGCGTTTGCTCGTTATCAAGAAAATGAAGCGTGGACGTGGGAGCATCAGGCCCTGGTGCGGGCGCGGGTACTGGTCGGCAGTCAGGATGTTGGCAAAGCGTTCGAGAAGGTTCGCGCGCAAGTTTTGGGCAAAGCGCGGGATCTGGCCAAGTTGCAACAGGAAGTCAGCGAGATGCGCGCGAAGATGCGCGACAACCTCGGCACCAAGAGCACCGCGGCCGGCACCGCGGCGAATGCCTTCGACGCTACGGCGCCGTTCGACCTCAAGCAGGACGCCGGAGGTATCGTCGATATTGAATTTATGGTGCAATACGCGGCCCTGGCGTGGTCGCACAACCACCCGCCATTGCTGCGCTGGACCGATAACATCCGTATCACGGAAGAGCTGGAACACGAAGGGCTGATGCCCGCCGAAGACGCCAGCCTGTTGCGCGAGGCCTACAAAGCCTACCGCTCCGCCGCCCACCGGCAGGCCTTGCAGAAGGACCCGGGGGTGATTGCAGGCGACCAGTTTGTTGAAGAACGGCGACAGGTGTTGCGGATCTGGAAAGAGATGGGGCTAAGCTGAAAACAGTTTATGCAGCACCCAATACCCTGTGGGAGCGAGCTTGCTCGCGAAGACGGAGTGTCAGGCAGCATTGATTTCGGATGTACCGGCCCCTTCGCGAGCAAGCCCGCTCCCACAGTGATCTGCGCTAAAACGCAGATATGTGAACAGATGCAAAACCCTGTGGGAGCGAGCTTGCTCGCGAAGACGGAGTGTCAGGCAACATTGATTTCGGATGTACCGGCCCCTTCGCGAGCGAGCTCGCTCCCACAGTGATCTGCGCTAAAACGCAGATATGTGAACAGATGCAAAACCCTGTGGGAGCGAGCTTGCTCGCGAAGACGGAGTGTCAGGCAACATTGATTTCGGATGTACCGGCCCCTTCGCGAGCAAGCCCGCTCCCACAGTGATCTGCGCTAAAACGCAGATATGTGAACAGATGCAAAACCCTGTGGGAGCGGGCTTGCTCGCGAAGGCGGAGTGTCAGGCAACATTGATTTCGGATGTGCCGGCCTCTTCGCGAGCGGGCTCACTCCTACAATAGATCTGCGGTAAATCGCAGATGTTGGAACGGATGCAAAACCCTGTGGGAGCTGGCTTGCCAGCGATAGCGGAGTATCAGACGACAATAATGTTGAATGTGAAGACCCCATCGCGAGCAGGCTCGCTCCCACAGTAGATCTACAGTGTTTGTAGAATTCTCGAGGCGGGGAGGCGTAAATGCCTCCCCGGTTCGTTTTTGGAAACCACATGAATATTCTGATCGTTGGGCCCAGTTGGGTCGGTGACATGGTGATGGCGCAGACACTCTTTCAGTGTCTCAAGCAGCGCCACCCGCAATGCGAAATCGACGTGCTGGCCCCCGAGTGGAGCCGGCCGATCCTTGAGCGCATGCCCGAAGTGCGCAAGGCCTTGAGCTTCCCGCTCGGCCACGGCGCGCTGGAACTGGCGACGCGTCGGCGCATCGGCAAATCCCTGCGCGGTCAGTACGATCAAGCGATCCTGCTGCCCAACTCGCTGAAATCGGCGCTGGTGCCGTTCTTCGCCGGCATCCCGAAACGCACCGGCTGGCGTGGCGAATTCCGTTACGGCCTGCTCAACGACGTGCGCACCCTCGACAAAGAACGCTATCCGCTGATGATCGAGCGTTTCATGGCCTTGGCCTATGAGCCGAACGCCGAGCTGCCGAAACCCTATCCACGTCCAAGCCTGCAAATCGACCCGGTCACCCGCGAAGCGGCGCTGGCCAAGTTCGGCCTGAGCCTCGATCGCCCGGTATTGGCCCTGTGCCCCGGCGCCGAGTTCGGCGAGTCCAAACGCTGGCCGTCCGAGCATTACGCCAAAGTCGCCGAAGCGCGTATCCGCGAAGGCTGGCAAGTGTGGCTGTTCGGCTCGAAAAACGATCACGCGGTCGGCGAAGACATTCGCGCCCGATTGATCCCGGGCCTGCGCGAAGAATCGGTCAACCTCAGTGGCGGCACCTCGCTGGCCGAAGCCATCGACCTAATGTCCTGCGCCGACTCGGTGGTCTCCAATGACTCCGGCCTGATGCACGTCGCCGCCGCCCTGAATCGTCCATTGGTCGCGGTCTACGGCTCAACCTCGCCGGGCTTCACCCCGCCGTTGGCCGAGCACGTCGAAGTGGTTCGCCTTGGTCTCGATTGCAGCCCATGCTTCGACCGTACCTGCCGCTTCGGCCATTACAACTGCCTGCGCCAGCTGATGCCGGACGCGGTCAACGATGCCTTGCAGAAATTGCAGGGCTCCGTGGTCGAGGTTCATTAAGTTGCGGGTACTGTTGATCAAGACTTCATCGCTGGGCGACGTGATTCATGCGTTGCCGGCGCTGACCGACGCCGCCAGGGCGATCCCCGGGATCAAATTCGACTGGGTCGTTGAAGAAGGTTTTGCCGAGATCCCGACCTGGCACCCGGCCGTCGACAAAGTGATTCCGGTGGCGATCCGCCGCTGGCGCAAAAACCTCTGGAAAACCATCACCAGCGGCGAGTGGAAACGCTTCAAACAAAGCGTGCGCACGAACAAATACGACTTGGTGATCGACGCTCAAGGCCTGCTGAAAAGCGCCTGGCTGACCCGTTACGTCAAAGCGCCGGTGGCCGGACTCGACAAAGGTTCGGCCCGTGAGCCGATGGCCGCGCGTTTTTACGATCGCAAACTGGCCGTGGCCCGTGGCCAACACGCCGTCGAACGCGTGCGCCAACTGTTCGCCATTGCCCTTGGTTATGACCTGCCAAAAGGCCTGGGCGACTACGGCCTCAACGTCGAACGTCTGGTCGAACTGCCACGCAAAAACGCCTTCGTAGTGTTCCTGCACGGCACCACGTGGGACACCAAACACTGGCCGGAAAGCTATTGGCGCGAATTGACTGAACGCGTCGGTTACCTCGGCGTCGGCGTCAAGCTGCCGTGGGGCAACCCGCAGGAAAAGGCTCGCGCCGAACGCATCGCCGCCGGTTTCAAACATGCCGAAGTGCTGCCGAAACTCAATCTGGCCGGCGTCGGCAAAGTCCTCGCCGGCGCGCAAGCCTGCGTGGCGGTGGACACCGGCCTCGGCCATTTGGCAGCGGCACTGGACGTGCCGACCATTTCGCTGTTCGGCCCGACCAACCCGGGCCTGACCGGCGCTTACGGCAAACTGCAGATTCACCTGGCCAGCGACTTCCCGTGCGCGCCGTGCCTGCAAAAGAAATGTACCTATCAACCGACCGCGCAGGATGCCCGTCAGTTTGACCTGAAGCGTGAACAGCCTCTGTGCTTTACGCGTCTGAACCCCGAGCGTGTCGCCAGCCGACTGAGCACGTTGTTAATGGCTGAGGAGCTGCGCTGATGCAATTGGCATTCGTCCTGTACAAATATTTCCCGTTCGGTGGCTTGCAGCGCGACTTCATGCGCATCGCCCTCGAATGCCAGAAACGCGGGCATCAGATCCGCGTCTACACGCTGATCTGGGAAGGCGACGTGCCGCCCGGTTTTGAAGTGCTGGTGGCCCCGGTCAAAGCCTTCTTCAATCATCGTCGCAACGAAAAACTCAGCGCATGGATGGCAGCGGATCTGGCCAAGCGCCCGGTTGATCGCCTGATTGGCTTCAACAAGATGCCGGGGCTGGACGTCTATTACGCCGCCGACGGCTGCTTCGAAGACAAGGCGCAGAACCTGCGCAATTCGCTGTACCGCCGCTGGGGCCGCTATCGCCACTTCGCCGAATACGAGCGCGCGGTGTTCGCCAAAGATGCGAAGACCGAAGTGCTGATGATTTCCGAAGTGCAGCAGCCGCTGTTCATCAAGCATTACGACACGCCGCTTGAGCGCTTCCACTTGCTGCCACCGGGCATCGCTCAGGATCGTCGCCGTCCAGCGGATGCTGACGAAATCCGCGCCGGTTTCCGCGCCGAATTCAATCTGAAGGATGACGAACTGCTGCTGGTGCAGATCGGTTCGGGCTTCAAAACCAAAGGCGTCGATCGCAGCCTGAAAGCACTCGCGGCATTGCCCGCCGAACTGAAGAAGCGCACGCGGCTGTTTGTAATCGGCCAGGATGACCCCAAATTATTCCAGATGCAGAGCGCGACGTTGGGTCTGGGCGATAACGTCACGTTCCTCAAAGGGCGCAGCGATATCCCGCGTTTCCTGCTCGGCGCCGACCTGTTGATTCACCCGGCGTACAACGAAAACACCGGTACTGTGTTGCTTGAAGCGTTGGTCGCCGGGTTGCCGGTGCTGGTCAGCGCGGTCTGCGGTTACGCCCATTACATCGCCGAGGCCGACGCCGGGCGAGTGCTGGACGAACCGTTCGATCAGGCGCAGCTGACGCAATACCTGACTGAAATGTTGCATGACGACGCTGCACGCGCGGCCTGGAGCCGCAATGGTCTGGCCTTCGCGGAGACGGCCGACCTCTACAGCATGCCGCAACACGCGGCCGATGTGATTCTGGCGGAGCACGCTTAATGAAGTTGATGCTGGCTGAACCGTTCAAAAGCCTTTGGGCCGGACGCGACCCGTTCGCCGAAGTCGAAGGCTTGCAGGGCGAGGTATACCGCGAGCTGGAAGCACGCCGGACACTGCGCACGGAAGTCGACGGTAACGGATTTTTCGTCAAGATCCACCGTGGCATCGGCTGGGGCGAAATCTTCAAAAACCTGCTGACCGCCAAGCTGCCGGTACTCGGCGCGGGTCAGGAATGGAAGGCCATCCAGCGTCTGCAGGAAGTCGGCGTGCCGACCATGACCGCCGTCGCGTACGGCGAGAAGGGCAGCAACCCGGCGGATCAGCACTCGTTTATCGTCACCGAAGAACTGGCGCCGACCGTCAGCCTGGAAGACTTCAGCATTGACTGGATCAAGCAGCCGCCGGAGCCAACGCTCAAGCGCGCGCTGATCGCCGAAGTCGCGCGCATGACCGGCATGATGCACCGCGCCGGCGTCAACCATCGCGACTGCTACATCTGCCACTTCCTGCTGCACACCGATAAACCGGTGACGGCAGAAGATTTCAAGCTTTCGGTGATCGACCTGCACCGTGCCCAGACCCGCGCGAAAATCACCCAGCGCTGGCGCAACAAGGATCTGGCCGCGCTGTACTTTTCCGCGCTGGACATCGGCCTGACCCGCCGCGACAAGCTGCGTTTCCTCAAGGGCTATTTCCAGCAACCGCTGCGGCAGATTCTCGCCGAAGAAGCGCCGTTGCTGAGCTGGCTCGAAGGCAAGGCCAACAAGCTCTATGCGCGTAAACAGCGCTACGGAGATGCGCTCTGATGGCGGGTTGGATTCTGGAACCGCAATACAGTGAACTCGCCGAAGATTTTGGCAGCCTCGAAGCGGTGTTCGCCCTGCAAGGCGAACGGCTGACTCGCGATCCGCTGTCGGAAGTCGTCCGGGTCGAGCGCAACGGCGTCAACTATTACGTCAAACGCTACGTCGGCGCCGGTAAAGGCTTGCGCCGTTACCTCGGCAAGCCGCGCGTGAAGATGGAATGGCAGAACCTCAAGCGCTTCGCCAAGTGGGGCATTCCCACCGCCGAAGTGGTGGCCTGGGGTCTGGAGCGACGTGGCGCGGCGTACGACCGTGGCGCGATGATCACCCGCGAACTGCCGCGCACCGAGGATCTCTCGGCGCTGGCTGAGCGCAACGATCCGAAACTCAAGGATCGCGCCTGGGTCGATGGTGTCAGCCGGCAACTGGCCGCTTACACGCGGACCATGCACGATCACCGCTTCACCCATAACGATCTGAAGTGGCGCAACTTGCTGATCGACGATCAGGATCGACTGTTCCTGATCGACTGCCCGAACGGCGATTTCTGGCGCGGTTTCTGGCTCAAGTACCGCATCACCAAGGATCTGGCCTGCCTCGACAAGGTTGCCAAATATCACCTGTCGAACACCCAGCGCCTGCGCTTTTATCTGCAATACCGTGGGCGTGATCGCCTGAATGCCGCTGACAAGAAGCGCATTCGCCACGTGGTGAGATTTTTCGAGGGACGCGAATGACTGATTTTCTGGCCGCTGAAGACCGTGCGCTGCTCGAGCGCCATGGCCTCGGCACCTTCGACGCGCTCTGGGCCAAACAGCTTGAAGCAGTGGACGAGCCGAACACCGACGGTGGCGGCTGGAGCAGCGTGTTTCGCCTGGAGCTGGAGGGGCACGCCTACTACCTCAAGCGCCAGAGCAACTACTTGACGCGCACGTTGCACGCGCCGTTTGGTGAGCCGAGTTTTGCCCGTGAGTTTCGCAATATCAGCCGTTACAACACGCTGGGGATTCCGGCGCTGCAAGCGGCGTTTTTCGGCCAGCGCAAGGTCGACGGCGAAGTCCGCGCGATCCTGCTGACCCGCGCCCTCGATGGCTGGGATGATCTTGATTCGTTGTTGCAGCGCTGGCCGGAACTGACCGCCGCGCAGCAATCAGCGATCCTCAAGGCCTGCGGGCAACTGGCGCGGCTGCTGCACGGTCTGCGTCAGGTGCACGGCTGTTTTTACCCGAAACATATTTTTTTGCAGGCCGACGGCGCTGATTATCGCGCGCAGTTGATCGACCTGGAGAAAACCCGGCCACTGCTGTGGGGCATGCGCGATCGGGTCAAGGATCTGGAGCCACTGGTGCGCCGTGCGCCGCAATGGAACGAGGCGCAACTGCGCGAGCTGCTTGCGGCTTATGTCGATCAGGCGACCGACAGTTCGTTGGTCGATGCCTGGGTTACGCGGCTGACCGCGCGGCGTAGTCGCAAGGAGACTCGCTGATGCAATTGTCCGATCTGAAAAACGCCGGGCGCACGCCGAGTCTGCCGTTGACGATTTCCCTGGCCGATGCCGCCGGGCCTGCCGATTTGCAGTTGCTGAGTCTGCTGCGGGTGCTGCCGGGGCAGCGTTATGTCGGTGCCGGTGTGTGGCGCGGTCGGCCAGTGCTGGCGAAATTGCTGGTCGGCAGCAAAGCGGCGCGGCATTTTCAGCGTGAACTCAATGGCGTGAAGCTGCTGGCGGCGCAAGGCTTGACCACGCCGCTGCTGTTGGCCGATGGCTTGAAGGAAGGCGAGGGCGGCTGGCTGCTGTTCGAATTCCTTGAAGACGCTGAAAGCCTTGGCGATGCCTGGCAACAGGTCGAGTCGTTGCCGGTGCTGGCGGATGAACAATCGGCGGTGCTGGGCGACGCACTCGGCGCGATTGCGCAGTTGCACAGCAAGGGCCTCTGGCAGGAAGACCTGCACCTCGACAATCTGCTGCGTCACGGCGGCCAGTTGTACTTGATCGACGGTGCCGGCATCTGCGCGGAAACCGCTGGCCAGCCGTTGTCGCGGCAGAAAGTGCTGGAAAATCTCGGTGTGTTTTTCGCTCAGTTGCCCAAGTCACTGGAGCCGTTCACTGAAGAGTTGTTGGTGTATTACCTGCTGAGCAACGGCGAACACGCGTTGCCGCTGGAAGCATTGCAGAAGCAGATCGACAAAGTGCGCGCCTGGCGTCTGCGCGATTACCTGATCAAGGTCGGTCGCGAGTGCACGCTGTTTGCCGTGCAGCGCGGTGCGTTTGCCCTGCGCGCTATTCGTCGCGAAGAAGAGGCGGCGATGGTGCCGGTGCTGGAACAGGCCGATGCGCTGCTCGATCAGGGCCATTTGTACAAGACCGGCGGCGCGGCGAGCGTCGGCAAGGTTGAAGTGGCCGGGCGCAAACTGGTGATCAAGCGCTACAACATCAAGAATTTTGCTCATTGGCTCAAACGCTTCTGGCGTCCGAGCCGCGCTTGGCATTCATGGCGTGAAGGCAATCGTCTGGCGTTCCTCGGCATCGCCACGCCGAAGCCGCTGGCCGTGCTGGAAAAACGCTTTCTGTGGCTGCGCAGCCGCGCGTATCTGATCACCGAATACCTGCCGGGCCCGGACATCATCGAGCGCTTTGCGCCGTATGTTGAAAACGGCAACGCGCCGGAATCCGAGCTGCAGGCGCTGGATCAACTGTTCGCCCGCCTGATCGCCGAACGCATCAGCCATGGCGACTTCAAGGGCCACAACCTGTTCTGGCAGGACGATCGCTGGGCGCTGATCGATCTCGACTCAATGTGCCAACACCGCTCCCTCGGCAGCTTCGCCCCGGCCTACGCCCGCGACCGCGCACGCTTCATGCGCAACTGGCCCGAGAGCAGCGCGCTGTATCAAGTGATTGATCAGCGGTTGCCCAAAGACATCTCCAGCGTTGCCTGAATCGGGTCTTCGACCCTTTCGCGAGCAAGCCCGCTCCCACATCGACCGCATTCCAACTAGAGGAACACGGTCACCTGTGGGAGCGGGCTTGCTCGCGAAGAGGCTCGTAAAAACGCCACAAACTCCGCTGACTTCTCCTACAACTTCTCCAGAACCCATAACCTGTGCCCGATTGAGCGCCGATGCTAATTTGCCCTGACGACATCGGAGGGCATCTCTTGACGATTAAAAGGGCAGCGAAAGTTTGCGTTCATACATGGGCTTATCAAGTCGTGGGTAGCGGTTTTGCAGTTTTCTCTCTTTGAAAACGCAAGCGAATCGGGAGTAACGAAGGGCAGGTCAGGAGAATCGCGCGTTTGATGTGCTCAAGCGCAAATTCTATTGCAGTGGTGGGCGGAGCAACGTTGGAGAGGGATTCGAGAACTGGGGTTTGAAGATTTTCCCTGCCCCAGAAAGCGAAAAGCCCCGGTGATCTCACCGAGGCATTAGCGCCGACCGGGATCCCCCAGTCCATTTGCACGGAGTCTATGTTGACGTGCCCGGAAGTGTCAACGCGGGCGCTTGCCCGTTCCGCTAGAGGTTTGCTGGCGCTTTTACGCTATAATCCCGCCCTTTAGCTGTCTCTCGCCCGGTGCGAGGGCACTTCAATTTTCAAGGCGCCTTGCGCCTGCATGCAGACTAAAGAGGCTAGACCCCTGTGGCATTGACGATTCTTGGCCTGTCCGGCGCCCTTAGCCATGATCCTTCAGCAGCCTTGTACATCGACGGCAAGTTGGTGGCGGCGGCTGAGGAAGAGCGCTTCGTACGCGATAAGCATGCAAAGAACCGCATGCCCTACGAATCGGCGAAGTTCTGCCTTGAGCAGGCTGGCATCAAGCCGTCCGACGTTGACGTGGTAGCGATTCCGTTCGCACCGATCAGCCTGTTCGGCGAGGCGCGCTGGCACTACGCCAAGCGCTACTGGTACGCACCGGATCGCGCTCTTGACGCGATTCTGATGGGCAACCGCCGCTACAAGCGCTATCGCAACAAGATCGTCTGGTGCCTGGAGCAACTGGGTTTTGATCCGAAAAAGATCAAGATCGAGCCGGTCGAGCACCACCTGGCTCACGCCTCCAGCGCCTACCACTGCTCGGGTTTCCAAGAGAAAACCGCGATTCTCGGCATCGACGGCAAGGGTGAGTACGCCACGACCTTCTTCGGTTACGGCGAAAACGGCAAGATCCACAAGATCAAGGAATTCTTCGACCCGGACTCCCTCGGCGGCCTGTACGGCGCGATCACCGAGTTCCTCGGTTTCGAGATGCTCGACGGTGAGTTCAAGGTCATGGGCATGGCGCCGTACGGCGACGCCAGCAAATATGATTTCTCGCGTCTGGCCTCGTTCGAGAACGGCGAGCTGGTGATCAACACCGACTACGCCAACGTGATCGGCCTGCGTCGCTACAAAGAGAAGGGCAAAGGCTTCTACTTCTCGCCGAAGCTGATCGAATGGCTGGGCCCGAAACGCGAAGGCGACATCGCTGACGAGCCGTATATTCACTACGCCGCGAGCATGCAAGCGCTGTTCGAAAAGATCTCGCTGCAGATGATCGACCACTACCTGGGTGACATCCTCAAGGAAACCGGCAAACTCGCGTTCGCCGGTGGCTGTGCGTTGAACGTCAAGCTCAACCAGAAAATCATCGCCCGCGATGACGTTAAAGAATTGTTCGTACAACCTGCGTCCGGCGATGCCGGCACCGCTGTTGGCGCCGCCGCTTACGTGTCGCACGCCCGTGGCGTACCGGTCGAGAAGATGGAACACGTCTACCTCGGCCCGTCGTACAGCAACGAAGACGTGATCGCCGCGTGCGCCCGTCACGAGAACAAGCCGACCTGGCGCAAGCTCGACAACATGCCGGAGCAGATCGCCAAGATCATGGTCGATGGCAACCCGGTGGCCTGGTTCCAGGGCCGCATGGAGTTCGGTCCGCGCGCACTCGGTGGTCGTTCGATCATCGGTTGCCCGAGCATTCCCGGCGTGGCTGACCGCATCAACCACCAGATCAAGTTCCGCGAGCGCTGGAGGCCTTTCTGCCCGTCGATGCTCGACACCGTTGCGCCACAGATGATCAAGATCGATCACCCGGCGCCGTTCATGACCTTCACTTTCGAAGTCGCGGATGAGTGGAAAACCCGTGTGCCGGAAGTCGTCCATGAAGACGGTACGTCGCGTGCCCAGGTGCTCAAGCGCGAATACAACCCGCGCTACTACGACATGATGAAAGCGCTGGAAGTCCTCACCGGCAACGGTGTGTCGCTGAACACTTCGCTCAACCGTCGTGGCGAACCGATGATCTGCTCGCCGACCGACGCGCTGAACATGTTCTTCGGCTCCGATCTGCAGTACCTGATCATGGAAGACATTCTGGTGGTCAAAGAGGGCGCAAACGCTTATGACTCGCTCGGCTGAACGCCATGTGTTGCAGTTCTGTCACGGCTATGACGGGCCGTTCCTCGACTGCGCACGGCAGTACGCCAGCCTGTTCGCGGGCACCGGTTATCGGGTGACCACGGTCTTTCTGACCGGGGCCGCCGATAGCGAGGTGGCCGCAGCGTGTGCCTCCGATGAAGTGTTGTTCATGGAATACAGCTCCAAGGCCATTCGTGGCCTGAAGCTGGGCGCCATCGGCGATCTGCGCAAGATCGCCGCTTCACGCAATTTCAGTTTCTGCATCGCCCATCGTTTCAAGCCGATCTACATCGCCTTGCTCGGCACGTCACTGCCGGTGATTGGCGTGCACCACGCGTTTGGTGATTACCAACGCCGTACGCGCAAGCTGTTCGCGCACATTTTCCGTAAACGTCTGAGCCTGCTCGGTGTGTCCGATGCGGTGCGCGACGACATGCGTCGTTGCCTGCCGCAGTGGCCGCAAGCGCGGATTCAGACGCTGTACAACCGTATCGATCTGCCTGCGCTGCAATTTGCTCAGGTGTCCGCCCGCGAAGCCCGCGAGACCTTGGGTCTGGCGGCGGATGCGTGGATTGTCGGCAACGTTGGTCGACTGCACCCGGACAAGGATCAGGCGACATTGCTGCAAGGTTTCGCCGCCGCGCTGCCGGGGTTGCCCGATAACAGCCAACTGGTGATTCTCGGCAAGGGCCGCCTGGAACAGGATCTCAAGGAGCTGGCGCGCGAGCTGGGTATCGGCGATCGCGTGCTGTTCCTCGGTCAGGTGCCGGACGCACGCAATTTCTTCCGCGCCTTCAATGTTTTCGCGCTGAGCTCCGATCACGAACCGTTCGGCATGGTGCTGCTGGAGGCCATGGCCGCCGGCGTGCCGTTGCTGGCCACTGCGTGTGGCGGGGCGAAGGAAGTCGTCGAAGGCGTGGGCATTCTGTTCCCGCTGGGCGATGCCGATCGCCTTGCCCAGGGCTTGCAACATTTGGCCGGTATGGATGATCAACAGCGCCATCAGTGCGCCGAGATGATGCTCGAACGTCTGCGTGAGCAATTCTCCGACCGTGCGGTGCGCGACACCTTCTGGCGTCTGCCGCAAGTTATCGATCTGGCACCGAGGGGCTGATGCTCAACCGATTCCAAGGCTGGCGCGAACGTGGCTGGTCGCCCGTTGACGCCTCGACCTATGCAACCACCTGGCAGCGTTTTGGCGGCAGTGTCGCCACGCATCCGCTGGTGGTTGAGCGTCTGGCTGATCTGGCCGGCATCCCGGTGCGCTATCTGGCCTGGGAGCAGCAAGGCGAAATCAAAGCGGCGATCCCGACCTGGGGCCGCGATCTCGCGCTGTCCAAGGACGTGCTCAAGCGCAACGGCAAGAAAGGCCTGTTCGACCTCGGTAACGCCGAGCTGATCCTGCCGGCCGCCGTCGATGCCCAAGCCCCGCTGCGCCATCGTGCACGCTACTTGTCGGCGCTCAACGAAAGTCGCTTCAGCGGCATGAAGTTGCAGACCGAGCAACTGGCCATGGCCCGCACCCCGGAAGAATTGTCGAAGAAGTTTCGCTACAACCAGCGCCGCGAATTGCGTCTGCTGGAAGAGGCGGGCGGCGTGGTGCGTCCGGTCAGCGACTTCTCCAGCGTTGAGCTGGCGGCGATCTACTGCGATCTGTTTCAGCGTCGCTGGGGTTTCCCCGCTACCGGCGCGGCGCGCATGGCTGATGTGATCGAGCTGTTGCGTGAGTTGCTGATCGGTTCGGTGATCTTCCTCAACGAGGCGCCGATTGCGATCCAACTGGTATACCGCGTCGAAGCGCCGGAGTGGATCAGCGTCGAATACATCAACGGCGGCGTCGACCCAGAAACCCGTGAATTCAGTCCCGGCAGCGTGTTGAGTTTCCTCAATACGCAAAGTGCCTGGGAACATGCGCGCGCGCTGAACAAGCCGCTGCGCTTTTCCTTCGGTCGCGCCGACCGTGAATACAAGGATCGCTGGTGCAATCCTGTGCCGGTGTTCACCGTATGAGCCCGCCCATGAGCCGCAAACAGCAACTGCTCAAGCGCCACCGGCGCAACAAACGTATCGGCCTGCTGATTGCGTTGATCGTGTTGATCACGATCGGTGTGCTGGTCGCCTGGTGGTTGCCGTTGCTGCTCGCGGTGATCGGCTGGATCGCCCATGAGGCGTGGTTCGCCGATCATTTGTTCTATTCGCCGAAAGACGATTATCAGTACAGCTTTCCACCGTTTACGCCACAGCCGAAAGTGCATCTGAACGGCGAGCAATTGCGTCTGGATGACGGCGTGATGGTGATGGATGACGCCACGCTGATTCTCGCGGTGCAGGTCAAAAGCACGTGGCTGGGCCGCTTCTTCGATCCGCGCATCGAACTGGTGGGCGGTACAAATCCTGACGCGCAAACCTTCGAGCGAGGCGTCAACGGTCTGCGCTATCTGAACCTCAGCGGTCAGGCGCAAGCCTTGTCGCAAGGTGTGCTGCGTTTGCGCTGGCGCTTCTGTCGCGTCTCCGGTGAACCGGTTTTGTGGGCGTTGGAGCAAACCGATTACCGCCGTTCGCGGGTGATGGTCATCGCACCGCACGCCGACGATGCCGAACTCGCGGCGTACGGTCTGTACAGCCAGGTCGATGAAGCCTGGATCGTCACCCTGACCGCCGGCGAAATCGAAGCCGAGCATTATCAGCAGATGGGCCTGAACAAGGTCGAAGCCGCGCGGCTCAAGGGTCGATTGCGCGCCTGGGACAGCCTCGCCGTGCCGCGCTGGGCCGGTGTGCCGGCGGAAAACTGCGTACAACTCGGTTACTTCTGTCTGCAACTGGCAGCGATGCAGGCAGCGCCGAATCAGGCGATGGCTTCACGCGAAGCCGATCTGAGTGATACCCGCCTGTTCCGTCAGTTGAACCCGTTCAGCTTGCCGAGCGATGTCGATGGCGCGCCGACCTGGAACAATTTGCTGGCCGACCTGCGCGAAGTGCTGCTGCGCGCACGTCCGGACGTGATCGTCCTGCCGCATCCGACGCTTGATCCGCACCCCGATCATATTTGCAGCCAACAAGCCGTGTTGCAGGTGCTCAGCAGCCTCGACTGGCAGCCAACCCTGCTCGGTTACGCCAATCATTTGCACGACAACGATCGCTGGCCGATGGGCAACGCCGGTGAGGGCATCGCGCTGCCGCCGGCGTTCGATGGCGCCGCACCGATGCAGCCGCTGTGCCTGCCGCTGACTATCGAACAGCAACGCGACAAAGCCATGGCGCTGGGCATGATGCATGACTTGCAGCCGCCAGCGCCGTTCAAGCGCCGTTTGCGCCGCTTGATCCAGCGTTTGCTGGCCGGTCGCGCGCCGTCGGTGTATGGCGAAAACGAATTTTTTCGAAAAGCGGTCAGACGCCAGGAATTGCTGTGGCTGCTGAAACCGGGTGAATCAGGCGTCAATCGGGGAGAGTTATGAGTCAACGGTCGAAGGTGCTGCAACTGCAGCCTGACTACAACGTCAAAGCCCATGATTTCGCTGACCTTGCCGAGCAGATCGTCAAGGCGCTGCCGTCGGATCGCTATGAAATCACCGCAGCGTTCCTGCGCGGCAAACCTGCACCTGGCGAGCCGGTCAGCCGCGCCGATCGCTCGGTGTATTTCGAGTTTTCCGACAAATCCCTGAAAGGCATGCGCCTGCGTGCGATGTGGGAACTGTACAAGTTCTGCCGCCGCGAGAAGTTCGACGTCGTCATCTGCAACCGCTTCAAACCGGTGAACATGATGCTCACCCTGAACCGCTGGTTGAAGGTGCCGCTGTGCATTGGCATCTCCCATGGTTTCGGCGAGTACGACCGCTTCTACCGTCGTCGCCAAACTCAGCGGCTGATCGACCGTCACTGGCGCTTCGTCGGTGTTTCGCCAGCTGTCAAACAGTACCTGCTGGACTGCGATTGCGGCTTCACCGACCAGAATACTTACGCGATCACCAACGCCATCGACATCGAACAGGCCGAAGGTTTGCAGCACAGCCGCGAAAAGGCGCGTGAGCTGCTCGGCATCGACCCGAATGTGCGCCTGATCGGCGCGCTGGGGCGGCTGGTTTCGGTCAAGGGTCACACTTATCTGTTGCAGGCTTTTGCCGCGCTGAAAGACAAATACCCGAACACGCAGTTGGCGATCATTGGCGCCGGGCGCCTGCAAGCGCCGCTGGCTGCCGAGATCGAGCAACTGGGTTTGGAGGGTCGCGCGCACTTGCTGGGTTTCAAGGAAAACGCGCTGCAATACGTGCGCGCGTTTGATATCTGGACGATGCCGTCGCTGGCCGAAGGTTTGGGTCTGGCCTTGCTGGAAGGCATGAGCGGACATTTGCCGGTGATCGCCTCGAACGTGCCGGCGATGGTGCCGCTGATCGAAGGCGCTGGCGGTCTGGCGATTACGCCGAAGGATGTGCCGAGTATTGTTGCGGCGCTGGATCAGTACCTCGCGCTGTCCGACGACGAACTCAAGGCCAAGGGCGAGCAAGCCTACCGCTATCTGCAAGAACAACATGACATCGAGGTGTTCCGTCAGGAGTACCTCAATCTGATCGACTCTGGCCTGGAACAGGCACGCAAGGAGCAGCCATGAGCGAGCAGAAAGCCATGGGCGAGCAAACAGCCTTGAGCGAACAAGAAGCCATGAGCGAAGCGAACGCCCTCGTCACCGTGATCATCGCCTCGTACAACCACGGCCCGTACATCGAGGAGAGCATCCTCAGCGTCATCAATCAGACCTACCAGAACATCGAATTGCTGGTGGTCGATGACGGCTCGAAGGACGACAGCGTCGAGCGCATCACTGCCTTGCAGGCACAGTACGGTTTCGATTTCCGTGTGCAGCAGAATCAGGGCCTGACCAATACGCTCAACGGCGCCATCGCGCGGGCCAAGGGTAGCTTGATCGTGCCATTCGGCTCCGACGACATCATGTACCCGGAGCGCATCGCGATTCAGGTGGCGTACATGGACGGCAAGCCGGAAGTGGGGATTTGTGCCGGCAACATTGAGTTGATGGACGCCGACGGCAACCTCTACCCGGAAAAGCGTCAGCGCCGTGATGTGCCGTTCCGTCGTCTGGACTTCGACGACATGTTCCTTGAGCGCAAACCGTATCCACCAGCCCCGACCCTGATGATTCGCCGCGAAGCGCTGGACAAGGTCGGTGGCTTCGACCCGACGATTCGCCTCGAAGACCTCTACATCGAACTGAAGGTGACCCGCGCCGGTTATTTCATCGATGGCTTGAACGTGGTGATGGCGCGCTATCGCAAGCACGCGACCAACTCGTACAAGAATCACCGCTTCATGATCGAAAGCATTCTGCGCATCTACGCGTTGTTCAGCGATCATCCGCTGTACGACGAAGTGCGCTACAAGTCGCTGAATTCGATGTTCCTGAAAACCGCCAACCGCAATCGCAAGCTGGCGTGGGAGCTGCTGAAGCAGATCCCGTTCAAGGCGTGGAACAAGAAGACCTGGCGCGGTCTTGGGCGGTTACTGTTTTCGCCGCAGGAAAAGGGCTGAAACAGCGGTCGCCCGCGCTTAGCGGGCGACTTTCTCCGAGAGCGGCTTATCGCCTTTCTGCCGCGAGCGAATCCACTGCAGCACCTTCTTGCCGGCGGCCATGCCCGGCAACTCGATGTACAGAAAGCTCAGGCTGCTGATCAGAATCAGCAGGCAGGTGCAGATCGCGATCAGCGGCAGATAGACATCCGCCTCCCGCGCATCCAGATTCAGCAGCAGCGGCAGACGCTGCACCATCAGCCACAACACAAAACCGTGCAGCAGATAGGTGCTGTAGCTGATCTCGCCGAGCCAGCGGATGCTGCGTGGCTTGAGCGCACCGAACAGGCTGTTGCCCGACGCCACGATCACGAAAAACAATGACAGCAGGAACAGCGGCCCGGTCTTGAACGCACGGTTGAACGCGGTGAAGGCAATCACCAGCGCCAACACGGCAATCACGCCCGCCAGACGTGTGCGGCTCCAGGCCACCAGCGCAGGCTTGCGAATCCAGTACGCCGCGGCGATCCCGCCGAGAAAACTGGCGAGGAAGTGCTTCTTCAGCGAGTGCTCCCAGCCGACCACTTGATACAGCGCGTAAATGCCGATCAGGCACAGCACCACTTGTATCCAGCTGCCGCGATAGATGAACACCATCCCGGCCAGTGGCAGCGCCAGATAGAAAAACACTTCATAGGCCAGCGTCCAGGTGACGTTGGAAATCAGCATGCCGGTTTGCGGGTATTGGTTGATGTCCGGACGGTCGAAGGTCAGCCACGCCAGAATCTGTTTGAACAGGGCGCTGCCAGGCTCTTTCAGTTCCCAGTTCTGCAAATGGAACACGGTGACGAAGACGATCAACATCAGCGGCAGGTACAGCGGATACAGGCGAAACACCCGCGAAATGCCGAAGGCCAGCCAATCGTGCTGACGCCCTTGGGTCAGCAGACGGTTCCAGAACAGGAAGCCGGTGATCATGAAAAACAGCGCAACGCTGCCCTGGCCGATCATCGAATAGAAGTTGCTCGGCGGAAAGCCGAATTCGCCGGTGCGCAGAAAGATCCAGGTAATGACAGCGTGGTGCACGAACACACCAAACGCCAGGTAGCCGCGCAGGCCATCGATGCTGGCATAGCGGCTTTCACCGGAATGCTGCAGGTGGCGGGCGATTTTCGGTACGACGCGCAACAAAAGCGCGGCGGATACGATGGCCAGCAGATAGGCTGCCAGCGCAATGAGGGGGTTGGTTTCGATCATCAATGAACTCGGGCCGCAGTGTTGCCGGCCAGCACTTGCCTGTGCAGATTATCCACCGCAGATTGCGACGCCATCACGGCGTAGCCCTGGAGTAATGCTTCGAAGTGGTCTTCGAACAACCAGCGTTTGTCGACGGTATAGCGCTGCATATGGCGCAAATTTCGCTGGCGCAGGGCCAGACTGAGCGGGCTAGGGTAAACGCGCAGGTCGGCCAGATCAATCAAACCGAACTCGCCATCCTCCAGCACCAGCACGTTGCCCAGGTGCAGCGAGCGGAAATACACGCCTTTCTCATGCAATTGCGCCATGAACTTGCCAAAACGCTCGACCAGCGCCTGACGAACGGCCGGTGCGGTAATGCTCTGCAATACCTGACGCAACGTGTGGCCAGGCAGCGGGGCGTAATGCACGGCGCTGCTGCCATCGTTGAGGCGATAAAGATTGAGCACTTGCGGGGTTGGAATGCCCATAAGGCGCAACTGCTCGCTGTTGACGGCAAAGCGCTCGGAATAGGGATTGAAGCTGCCCGAGGTGTACCAGCGGCGACGGCGGAACAGTTTGAGGAAGCTGCCATCGGTCAGGCGCAGGACTTTCGGGCCAAGGCCGTCTTCTTCGATGACCTGAGCGCCATTGCTCAAGTGCTGCAGGTCAGTCGCAGAGAGTTTTTGCACCGGCAGGGTCAGCAGTCGCCGCGCACGTTGATTGATGCTCAGTGCCGCGATCAGTGCCAACGGGATCCACAGCAGGAACCAGTGTTCCTTGGGCCGCGAAATGATCCCGCCGCCTTCGGTCAGCCCGGCGCCGATGCCAAAGATCAGCAGTGTCGAGGCGACAATCAGCAGCGGTTGTACGCGCTGACGCCAACTGCTCAGCAGGCCCCTGAAAATAAAGAACAGCCACGGCACCAGACCGACAATGCCGACGTAATACAGCACGCCCAGGACAAAGCTGTGTGGCTCCTGGAAATTGATGCCGACGCCGGGGTCGACGGACAACGTGGCGCTGTAACCATGTCCGATCCAGGGATGGTCGGCAATCATGTGCAGTACTTGTTTCCAGATTTCCAGTCGATACGAATCGCCACGTTCGATGATCATTTGTGCAAACAGGAAGGCGACCGTCACGCCGCTAAGGGCCAGGCCGATCAACAAGCCCACCGAGCGGCGGTTCCAGCAAATGAAGCACAGCCACAACGCGGCCATGGTCAGCGCCACAAGCGGCGTTCTGGAGCCGGTGCCAATGACCGCCATGAACATGATTGCCATTGCCGGCACACTCAGCCACATCATCTGGCGGCGTTTGCAGGTCATGGTTACGCTCAGCCAATAGGCGCTGAAGAAACCGAACAGGTGCGAGCTGAGCAGTGGGTTGTCGAAAGCGCCGCCGCCGATCAGACGTATGCCCGGTTGGTAAATATGGGCGAATCTGAACAGGAACCACGTCGTTGCGACCAACGCCACTAACGCGGCGCCGAACAGCAGAGGTTGCAGGATCTCACTGCGATAACGCACCAGCAGATAGGTGCCGGCAAACAGCAGCAAGGTGTGCAATGACGGTTTGAACATCCCGGCGAGGCCTTCTTCGCGCGGCCCCCAACTGAGGCTGAGCAGGGCCCAGGCGACAAATATCAACAGCGAGACGAAGATCGGTTCACGCAGTAATTCTTTGAGTTCACGTGGGCGCAGGCACAGTGCGATCAGCGTTGGAATGCTGAACAAGCCGTAAAACAGCTTGTGATGCAGACTTCGGCCCGGCAAAAAAAACAGCGCGCACAGGAGCAGGAAATAGCCGACGGGAAGTATCCACAGGCTAATGAAGTCGAAGACTCGATTGGACGTACTGCTGAAGCCGCGAAGTTGCATGCTGTGAGATTCAATCCTGAAGAAGTTGATCGACCATTCGGATGATGGCTATTTGATGCTTAAAAAGGTGTCTAACAATAACAGCCTTTCGCCGATTGCCAGAACCCCGAAGAAGCTGTGTTAAAGTCGGCGTCCTTATTTATCGACTCTTCGCGTGATATGACCGACTCCAGTCCTGCCGCAAGCCCCTCGAGCTTGAAAATCTACTTCCGCCTGCTCGGCTATGTTCGGCCGTACATCAGTCTGTTTCTGATCAGCATCGTCGGTTTTCTGATTTTCGCTTCGACCCAGCCGATGCTTGGTTACATTCTCAAGTATTTCGTCGACGGCCTGTCGAATCCGGAAGCCGTGCTGTTCCCGACCGTGCCTTACCTGCGTGACCTGCAACTGCTGCAGGCCGTGCCGTTGCTGATCATCCTGATCGCGGCGTGGCAGGGTCTGGGATCTTATCTGGGCAACTATTTTCTGGCCAAGGTTTCCTTAGGCCTGGTGCATGACTTGCGCGTGCAGTTGTTCAACAACCTGCTGGTGCTGCCGAACCGCTACTTCGACAAGCATAACTCCGGTCATCTGATTTCCCGCATCACCTTTAACGTGACCATGGTCACGGGGGCGGCAACGGATGCGATCAAGGTCGTAATCCGTGAAGGCATGACGGTGATCTTCCTGTTCGCCTCCCTGCTGTTCATGAACTGGAAGCTGACACTGGTGATGGTTGCGATCCTGCCGCTGATCGCCGTGATGGTGCGCACTGCGAGCAAGAAATTCCGCAAACAGAGCAAGAAAATCCAGCTGGCCATGGGCGACGTCACTCACGTGGCTTCGGAAACCATTCAGGGTTATCGCGTGGTGCGCAGCTTCGGCGGCGAAGTCTACGAAGAGAAGCGCTTCCTCAAGGCCAGCCAGAGCAACACCGACAAACAGCTGCGCATGACCCGCACCGGTGCGATCTACACGCCGATGCTGCAACTGGTGATCTACAGCGCCATGGCCGTGCTGATGTTCCTCGTGCTGTACCTGCGCGGTGACGCTTCGGCCGGTGACATGGTCGCCTACATCACCCTCGCCGGCCTGCTGCCGAAGCCGATTCGCCAATTGTCCGAAGTCAGCTCGACCATCCAGAAAGGTGTGGCCGGTGCGGAAAGCATTTTCGAGCAGCTGGATGTTGCGCCTGAAGTCGACACCGGCACGGTTGAGCGCGATGCGGTCACCGGTCGTCTGGACGTGCGCAACCTGAGCTTCACCTACCCGGACACCGAGCGTCAGGTGCTCGACAACATCAGCTTCAGCGTTGAGCCGGGGCAGATGGTTGCGCTGGTCGGCCGTTCCGGCAGCGGCAAGTCGACGCTGGCCAACCTGATCCCGCGTTTCTATCACCACGACAAGGGCGAAATCCTTATCGACGGTGTGGAAGTCGAAAACTACAAACTGCTCAACCTGCGTCGTCATATCGCTCAAGTGACTCAGCACGTAACCCTGTTCAGCGACACCGTGGCCAACAACATCGCCTATGGCGATCTGGCCGGCGCGCCGCGTGAAGACATCGAGAAAGCCGCGCGTGATGCCTACGCGATGGACTTCATCGCGCAACTGCCTGAAGGCCTCGACACTCAGGTTGGCGAGAACGGCGTGCTGCTGTCCGGTGGTCAGCGTCAGCGTCTGGCGATTGCCCGTGCGTTGCTCAAGAACGCACCGCTGTTGATTCTCGACGAGGCCACCTCGGCCCTCGACACTGAATCGGAACGGCACATTCAGGCGGCACTCGATCAAGTGATGAAGGGCCGCACCACGCTGGTGATTGCTCACCGTCTGTCGACCATCGAGAAAGCTGAACTGATTCTGGTCATGGATCAGGGCCGCATTGTTGAACGCGGCACCCACGATGAATTGCTGGCGCAGAACGGTTACTACGCCCGTTTGAACGCCATGGGCCTGGATGCTCCGGCTGAAGACATCGCCTGATAATGTTCACGCGGCCCGGTAGGAGCTGCCGCGGGCTGCGATCTTTTGATCTGTTTTCATAGAAGCAAGATCAAAAGATCGCAGCCTGCGGGAGCTCCTACAGGGAAAGTGCATTGCAGTTGTGGGCCGTTGTTTGTATCCAGACCTTTACCCTTCTTGACCAAACCGGCATAAAACCGGGCACCGCGCTTGTTAAGGTTCCTCAACGAACTCTTACATCTATCGAGGGGGACATCCCCGTCGCGCGGGTACTCTCATGTTGCAACGCTATCTGTGGAAACTGCTGCCCAAACCGCAGCGGGCCTTCCTGCTGGGGCGCTTGTCGGTGGTTGATCGGCAGGTCGTGAACAAGTCGATGTCGGCCAGCGTGGCGTTTCCAAAGGCTTTCCAGCAGCACGCGTGTCTGTTCATTCATGTGCCCAAGTGCGCCGGCAGCAGTGTTTGCGAAGCGATGTTCGATGGCTGGCGCCCGGGGCATCTGCCGTTGTACTGGTATCAGGAGCAGTTTCCGCAACAGTTCGCCACGGCGTGGAAGTTTGCCTTCGTGCGCGACCCGCTGGAGCGCGCGTACTCGGCCTTCGCGTTTCTGCGCGGTAATGAACTGAGTGGCCGCGATCAGGCCGCGCAGCAACTGGTCAGGCAGTACCGGGATTTCGACGATTTTGTCTTGCGCTGGCTGCATCCCGAGAACATTCCCCGGCAATTGCACTTTGCGGCGCAAACCGATTTTCTCACCGACTCGCTGGGGCATCTGGCGCTGGATTTCATCGGCTATCAGGAACATCTGCAGCGCGACTTTCAGTTGGTCTGCGAGCAGTTGGGTCTGGCCAGTCAGTTGCCCCACGTCAACAGCTCCCGGCAACGTCAGCCAATGCCCGCACGTGAATTTTGCACCGCGCGCACCCGGCGACTGGTGAGACGGGTTTATCAGCGTGACTACGAGTTGCTCGGTTATGAATGAATCGCTGTCGCTGCCGGCGCCAGCGCCGGCCATTCGCCCTTATGGTCTGGCGCTGTCGCATCAGGCCCGCGCCATGATCAAGGGGCAGCGTCCGCGTTGCCTGTGGCTGACCGGGTTTTCCGGTGCCGGCAAGTCAACACTGGCCAACGCGCTGGAGTTGTATCTGCATCAGTTTGGCCTGCACACCTTTTTGCTCGATGGCGACAATGTGCGCAGTGGCCTGTGTCGCGATCTAGGCATGGGCGATGGCTGTCGTCGCGAGAACATTCGGCGCATGGCGGAGGTGGCGCGGCTGATGGTTGATGCCGGGCTGATCGTGATCGTCGCGGCCATCTCGCCGTTCCGCGCCGAGCGTGAGGCGGCACGCCGACTGTTTGCCCCGGAGGACTTTATCGAGGTGCATGTCAGCACCTCGTTGCAGGTCTGTGCGCGGCGCGATCCGAAAGGGTTGTATCAAGCGGTTCGCGAGGGCCGGATCAGCAACTTCACCGGCGTAGACAGTCCCTACGAGCCCCCGCTGAGTGCGGAATGCCGAATCGACACTGAAGCCCTTGAACTGCCCGAAGCCTGTCAGCAGTTGGCGGGGTTGCTGCTCAAAAAATGAGCAGAAAACCCACCTGTTTCATCCTGTTGCAGCCTGCGCGCAAGCCGGCGCCAACCCTGTGTTAATATCGCGCCCCTGTTCATTTTGTATGTGGGTTGCTCCATGAAGTTGTCCATGCCGCGATTCGATCAAGCCCCTGTCTTGGTGGTCGGCGATGTCATGCTCGACCGTTACTGGCATGGTGGTACCTCACGGATTTCCCCTGAGGCGCCGGTGCCGGTCGTTAAAGTCGAGCAAATCGAAGACCGTCCGGGCGGCGCTGCCAACGTTGCCTTGAACATTGCCGCGCTGGGTGCGCCGGCGTCGCTGGTCGGTGTGACCGGCGATGATGAAGCCGCCGACAGCCTGAGCAACAGTCTCAAGGGCGCGGGCGTTCGTGCCCTGTTCCAGCGCATCGCGCATCAGCCGACCATCGTCAAACTGCGGGTCATGAGCCGGCACCAGCAATTGCTGCGTATCGACTTTGAAGAACCGTTTGCCACTGACGCATTAGCCCTGGCCTCGCAGGTCGAAGACTTGCTCGAAGGCATCAAGGTGCTGGTGCTGTCGGACTACGGCAAAGGCGCGTTGAAAAACCATCAGGTGCTGATCCAGGCCGCGCGTGCCAAAGGCATTCCGGTGCTGGCCGATCCGAAGGGCAAGGATTTCTCGATCTACCGTGGCGCCAGCCTGATCACGCCGAACCTCAGCGAATTCGAAACCATCGTCGGCGGTTGCGCCGATGAGCACGAGCTGGTGAGCAAGGGCGCGACCCTGATGCACGACCTCGAGCTCGGCGCGCTGCTGGTGACCCGCGGCGAACACGGCATGACCCTATTGCGCCCGGATCATCCGGCGCTGCACTTGCCGGCACGTGCCCGTGAAGTGTTCGACGTGACCGGCGCTGGCGATACCGTGATTTCGACGTTGGCGGCAGCGATCGCGGCGGGCGAAGAATTGCCTCACGCGGTGGCCCTGGCCAACCTGGCCGCCGGCATTGTTGTTGGCAAATTGGGTACGGCGGCGATCAGCGCCCCGGAACTGCGTCGCGCAATCCAGCGCGAAGAAGGTTCGGAGCGTGGCGTGCTGGGTCTGGAGCAACTGCTGCTGGCGGTTGACGATGCTCGCGCGCACAACGAACGCATCGTCTTCACCAATGGCTGCTTCGACATTCTGCATGCCGGCCACGTGACCTATCTGGAACAGGCGCGCGCGCAAGGTGATCGCCTGATCGTGGCGATCAACGATGACGCCTCTGTCAGCCGTCTGAAAGGCCCGGGCCGTCCGATCAATAGCGTCGACCGTCGTATGGCGGTTCTTGCCGGCCTCGGCGCGGTGGACTGGGTGATCAGCTTCCCTGAAGGCACGCCGGAAAACCTGCTGCGTGAGGTCAAGCCGGATGTGTTGGTCAAGGGTGGGGATTACGGCATCGACCAAGTGGTCGGCGCGGATATCGTGACTGCGTATGGCGGCACGGTGAAAGTGCTGGGGCTGGTGGAAAACAGCTCGACCACGGCGATTGTGGAAAAAATCCGCGGTCATTAAGGTCAAAAGATCGCAGCCTGCGGCAGCTCCTACATTGGAATGTATTCCCCTGTAGGAGCTGCCGCAGGCTGCGATCTTTTGCTTTCAGGAATTCACTTTCTTGCGCGGTACGATTTTCTTCAGCAATTGCTTGGCCTTGCCGCGTAATCGCGCGAGGCCAGTCGTCTTCTCCGGTGGCGTCAGACCTTGTTGACGCAACCAGTCCTTCCAACGAATCCGCTCATCGCGCACCAGCCAGCCCTCCTGGCGGGCGAAGCTTTCCGCCAGATACAAACCGCGAGTACTCGCCGGGTACAGTTGATCCTTTTTCAGGGTGTACAACTCGGGCAACGGCTGACCGTCCTGCAACGGCATCAGGTACAAATCGGGCCGCTTGCGATCCAGCCGCGCCACCAGTTGATCGCCTTCCAGCCGCTCGTCGACATGAAACAGGCTCAAGGATTTCGCTTCCTTGGGCACGTCCAGGCGCAGGTCGTAAATCAATTGCAGCGACGCCGTCGGCAAATGCACATAAGCCCGTGGCCGTTCCTGCAATTGCAGATTGGCGCAGCGCACCGGTCGTGCTGAACCCGACAGCGGCGACAGGCGAAACGGCAGCGCTTCACGATAATGCAGGGCAGAGGAGTAGGGCGCCGGCAGCCACGTATCGTTGAATCGGCCGCCGAGCCAGCCTTCGGGCGTTTCCAGCAAACACTCTTCAGCAATTTCCTGAATCGCCGTGTGCAACGGAATGTTCAGTTCGTGCGCTGGCACATAACCGGAAATCAGTTTCAGCACCACGTCGCCGCGATCCTGCCGACGCTGGCGCACCAGCACCCAGTAATCGCGATTCTGCCAATGCAGGGTCAGGCGCACCGACACACCGAGGTTGGCCAGCTCCAGCGAAAACCGCTCGGCGTCCGCCACGCTCACCGGTTTGCGCCGTTGCAGGGTCTGGGAAAAATTCAGCGGCATGCCGACGCTCTGATAGGTCAGGCCTTCAGGCGTGGCTTCGACGAACAGTGGCAGGGTTTTGAAGTTGCTCGGGTTCTTTCTGATGAGCGTGCGCGGCATGTCGGCTCCTGCTTAATGCCGCGGGGCGGCGTCAGTGACCACGAAGGACCTGGGCTACGGTCGCAACGTTGTGGGCGAGGTGCAGCGGATTGATCGTTCCGACAATAGCACTGGCTACGCCCGGCTGGGCAAACAACAACTCGAAGCTGGCGCGCACCGGATCGACTCCTGGGCTCAGGCAAACGTGACCGCTGGCCAAGGCCTTTTTCACCAGAATGGCTTTGCCGTGGGCAGCAGCATAGTCAATGACTGCTTTCTCGCTCTGTTCGTTCAGATTGTAGGTGACCATCGCGCAGTCCCCTTGCTCCAACGCTTTCAAGCCGCCCTCGACAGTTTTGCCGGAGAAGCCGAAGCCGCGAATCTTGCCTTCGGCCTTGAGTGCGGCGAGGGTTGCGTAAACTTCTTCGTGCTCAAGGATCGCCATGTCGTTGCCGTCGGAATGCACCAGAACCAGATCGATAAAATCGGTTTCAAGACGTTGCAGACTGCGTTCAACCGACATGCGTGTATGCGCAGCGCTGAAGTCGTGGTGCGACAGGCCATCGGCAAATTCTTCACCGACCTTGCTGACAATCACCCAGTCCTGACGCTGATCACGCAGCAGCGGGCCGAGGCGTTCTTCGCTGCGACCATAAGCGGGGGCAGTGTCGATCAGGTTGATGCCCAGTTCGCGCGCCTGGCGCAGCAGCATCCGCGCTTCGTCGTCGCCGGGGATCTGAAAACCGTTGGGGTATTTCACGCCTTGGTCGCGGCCGAGTTTGACCGTGCCCAGACCCAGCGGCGAAACCGTCAGGCCGGTGCTGCCCAGCGGGCGGTGGAAGTCGTGCAGGCTCGGAAGGCTCATGGCAGCAGTTGCTCCCAGGCAGGAATGCCCATCGGCGGTTTCGGCAGGATCGGCAACGGTTCGCTGGCGTGGGGCTGAATGCCGTCGCGCTCAAGTGCAGCGATCACGCGATCAGCGAAGTCCGGCGCCAGCGCCAGTTTGGTCGGCCAGCCGACCAGCAGACGACCTTGCTCGGCGAGGAAGGCGTTGTCCGGGCGGGTCAGCCCGGTTTGCAATGGTTCGGCACGGTCAACGCGCAAGGTCGCCCATTGCGTGGTGCTGAGGTCGATCCACGGCAGCAACTGCGCGATTTCTTTTTGCGCGGTAGCGATCTGCTCGGCGGGTTCGCGGTGTACGCCTTCGCTTTCAGCGATGTCGCCGCCCATGTACCAGACCCACTGACCGTCAGCGGCAGGATGGGTGGTCACGGTGATGCGCGGTTTGGTGCCTCCGCCCAGGCAGTGCGCGTACAGCGGCTTCAGGCCGGGGCCTTTGGCGATGATCATGTGCAGCGGTCGACGTTGCATGGCCGGTTGGCTCAGGCCGAGGTCTTCAAGCAATTGCGCAGTACCGGCGCCGGCGCTGAGCACGATGCGTTGCGCACGGATTTCGCGGCCATCGACTTTCAGGCCAACCAGCACGCCCGCTTCCAGCAGCGGTTCGATGGTTTGCCCGGCGAGCAGACCGTCACCCGCCAGATCAGCGAGACGCTGCACCAGACTCGGCACGTCTACCACCAGTTCGGCGAGGCGGTAGACCTTGCCCTTGAAGCGTTTGTCTTGCAGGGCCGGCGGCAGTTGCTCGCCCTTGACCTGATCAACGCGGCCACGCACGGCTTTACTGGCGAAGAAACTGGTGAGGTTGCCGGCGAGGGTGCCGGGCGACCACAGATAGTGAGCTTCGGAGAGCAGGCGCACGCCGGACAGATCCAGCTCGCCGTCGCCGGCCAGCGCTTCACGCCAGCGGCGCGGCATGTCGGCGATGGCTTCCGAAGCGCCGGTCAGCGCACCGTGCAGCGCGTATTTGGCGCCGCCATGGATGATGCCCTGGGACTTCACGGTCTGCCCGCCACCGAGGCTGGCGCTTTCCACCAGCACGGTCGAAAAACCCTGACGGCGCAGACGCGCGTTCAGCCAGAGGCCGGCGACACCAGCGCCGACAATCAGAACGTCGGTGGAAATAACGGATGGCATGCAAAGACCTCAGGTGTTCAAGACGAGGGCGCAGTATACAGACTCGGCAAAGCGCGGGATTTGTCGATGATCAATGCGACGAATGCAAAACCTGTAGGAGCCAAGCTTGCTCGCGAAAGCGGTGTGTCTGGGATGAATTTTTTGCCTGACACGACGCCTTCGCGAGCAAGCTCTGCTCCTACAGGGATAGGTGTTTGCCGATTAGTGGCCGGCGGTTTTCGAGAACAGCTGGATGACGACGACGCCCAGCACGATCAGCGCCATCCCGAGCATCGCCGGCACATCCAGTTTCTGCCCATAAATAAACAGCGCCGCGACGCTGACCATCACAATCCCCATCCCCGCCCACACCGCGTAAGCCACGCCGACTGGCACCGTGCGCACCACCAGCGTCAGCATCCAGAACGCGATGCCGTAACCGACGATGACCAACACCAACGGCAGCGGCGTGCTGAAGCCTTTGACGGCTTTCATCGACACGGTGGCGATCACTTCGGCGCAAATGGCAATGGCCAGGTAGGCGTAGGCGTTCATGGTTCAAATCCTCAAGGTGAAACGTTGCTTTACTGAGCCGGCATTCTAGAGATTCCCCAGATGGGGTAAAGTCATTACCTATCTGTTCTGAAGATGGGTTGGTGAGTCAGCATGCAGTGGAATCTGGAGCAACTTCGGGTGTTTGTCAGCGTCGCCGAGCAACGCTCGTTTTCCGCCGTGGCGCGGCAGCAGCGTAAGGCGCAGTCGGCGATCAGCAGCGCGATCGTCATGCTCGAAGACGACCTCGGTGTCAGCCTGTTCGAGCGTAGCAGCGGTCGCCAGCCGACCCTCACCGAAGCGGGGGAGGCGTTGCTCGAAGAGGCGCGGGAAGTGCTGCGCCAGTGCGAGCGCCTCAACGGCCGGGCGATGGCGATGATGCGCGGTCAGGAAGCGCAGTTGCGCGTGGCGCAGGATGAAGCGATGCCTTATCAGGCATTGGTGGAAAGTTTCGGCGCACTGGCCGAGCAATTCCCCAGCCTCGAAGTGCAACTGACCAGCGCCGCCCAAGGTGAGGTCGCGCGCAAACTGGAGGAGCGTCGCGCTGACCTCGGCCTGCTGTTCTATCACGACGAAATCCCCGAAGCGCTGGAGCGCCGAGTCCTTGGCAGCGTCGAAATGGTCACCGTCTGCGGGATCAATCATCCGTTGGCGACGCAGAGCTACGTCACATGTCAGCAGATGGCGCAGCATCGGCAACTGTTGATGTCGACCCAAACCAGTGTCTACCCCGGCAACGAACCGGCCAGCCCGCAAGTCTGGCGCGCCGACAGCTTCTACGTGATGGCCGAATGGCTGGTGCGCGATCTCGGCTGGGCGTGGCTGCCACGCCACGTCGTGCAGTACTCGGCGTATCAAGGTTTGATGGTCGAACTCGACAGCGAATGGACACCGCCGGCGCTGGTGGTGGAACTGGTCTGGCGCCGTGACGAGCCGCTCGGCCCGGCGGCGCGTTGGCTGGCGGAGCGTTTTGCCGTGCACTTGCGGGCGATCGGCGACAAAAGTCGATAAACTCCGCCGCCATGAATAGAACTCTCTACACCGCGCTGTTTTACCTGGGGCTGCCATTGGTGGCGATTCGGCTGTGGCTGCGGGCGCGCAAGGCGCCGGCATATGCCAAGCGGATTGGCGAACGTTTCTCCTACGGGATGCCAACGCTGCAACCCGGTGGCATCTGGGTGCACGCGGTGTCGGTGGGCGAGAGCATTGCCGCTGCGCCGATGATTCGCGCGCTGCTGCAACGTTATCCACAGCTGCCGATCACCGTGACCTGCATGACCCCGACCGGTTCGGAACGGATTCAGGCGCTGTTCGCCAACGAGCCGCGCATCCAGCATTGCTACCTGCCGTATGACTTGCCGTGTGCGGCGGCGCGCTTTCTTGATCGCGTGCAACCGAAGCTCGCGGTGATCATGGAAACCGAGTTGTGGCCCAACCACATTCATCAGTGCGCCAAACGCGGGATTCCGGTGGCGTTGGCCAACGGACGCTTGTCCGAGCGTTCGGCGCGCGGTTATGGGCGGTTCCGCAAACTGACCGCGCCGATGCTCGCCGAGATGAGTTTTTTCGCCATTCAGACTGAGGCAGAAGCGCAGCGCTTCCGCGATCTGGGCGCACGTTCGGAAACGGTCGAGGTGACGGGCTCGATCAAATTCGACCTGACCATCGACCCCGCACTGCTGCAACGCGCCGCCGAATTGCGTGGGCAATGGCAGGCGCTGGAGCGTCCGGTGTGGATCGCCGCCAGCACTCACGAAGGCGAGGACGAAGTGGTGCTTGATGCCCATCGTCGTTTGCTGGCCAATCACCCGGACGCGTTGCTGATTCTGGTGCCGCGCCATCCTGAGCGTTTCAACTCGGTGTTCGAGCTGTGTCAGCGCGAAGGTTTTGCCACGCTGCGACGCTCGACCGGGGCGAATGTCGATGGGCAGACGTCAGTACTGCTCGGCGACACCATGGGCGAATTGCTGTTTCTGTATGCCTTGGCCGACAGCGCGTTTGTTGGCGGCAGTCTGGTGGCGAACGGCGGGCATAATCTGCTGGAACCGGCCGCGCTGGCGAAACCGGTGCTCAGCGGCCCGCACCTGTTCAACTTCCTCGACATCGCCGCGCAGTTGCGTGAAGCCGGGGCCTTGGCAGAAGTGGAGGATGCCGAAGGGCTGGCGGTGGAAGTGCGGCGCTTGTTCGAGTTGCCGCGTGATGCGCAACGCATGGCCGACGCCGGGCTGGCCGTGATGCGCCGCAATCAGGGCGCGTTGCAGCGGTTGCTGGATGGCTTGGCGCGGCTGATCAAATAGTCGCTTGGAAAATTACTGTGGCGAGGGGATTTATCCCCGTTGGGTTGCGAAGCAGCCCCAAAACCATTCACCGCGGTGATTCGGGAAAACCGTGTTCACCTGTAATGCGACTGCTGCGCAGCCGAACGGGGATAAATCCCCTCGCCACAGGGGATTCATCCAGATTGTTTACGGGCGGGCCTTGAGTTGCTCTTCCGCAGCCTTGGCCAGATCCGGCGGCAGGAAATCCTTGTCCGGGTTGTAGTCGGCTTTCAGATAGCGTCGCAGATCTTCCAGGTCGCCGGGATTCAACGTCCCCGCCGCCTGCTTCAAGCGCAGGTTGTCGAGGATGTAGTCATACCGCGTGTTGTTGTAGTTGCGCACCGAGGTGTACAGCTGACGCTGCGCATCGAGCACGTCAACGATGTTGCGCGTACCGACCTGATAACCGATTTCCGTGGCTTCCACCGCGCTCTGGTTGGAAATGATCGATTGCTTGCGCGCCTGTACCTGCTCGACGTCGGTGTTCACCGCGCGGTGCAGGTTGCGGGTGTTCTCGACGATCTGCCGACGCAGCGATTCACGCTGTTGTTCGCTCTGATCCAGCTGCGCATACGACTGACGCACTTGCGAACTGGTCAGCCCGCCGCTGTAAATCGGCACGCTCAGTTGCAGGCCGACGGTGGTCTGTTCAACGTTGCCACCGTAAGGCGCACCGAACGAGTTCGGGTTGGCGAAACCGAGGGCGTCGTTGTCACCTTTTTCGTATTTGGCCACAGCATCGAGGGTCGGCAAGTGACCGGCCTTGCGCTGCTTCAATGTCTCTTCGGCCGAGCTGACGGCGTAGTTACTGGCCAGCAAATTGAGGTTCTGACGCGCCGCCGTATCGACCCACGATTTAGCATCGTTCGGCGCGGGCGGCAGAATCGGCAGCGAGTGAACGATGCCCTGAATCGAGTTGTACTGACGGTTGGTCAGGGTGATCAGCGCTTCAAACGCGTCATCGACCTGACGCTGCGCAACGATGCGGTTGGCCCGTGCGGTGTCGTAACTGGCTTGCGATTGCAGGACGTCGGTCTTGTCCGACAGGCCGACATCGAAGCGCTCGTTGGACTGGTCGAGCTGGCGCTTGAATGCGGCTTCTTCGGCCTTGGTCGAGGCCAGATTGTCCTGGCTGCGCAGCACGTTGAAATAGCTTTCCGCCGATTGCAGGATCAAGTTCTGCTCGGTTGCCGAGAGTTGCAGTGCGGCTTGCTCGTTGACGTCCTTCGCGGCCTGGTACTGGAACCAGCGATCGGCGCGGAACAACGGTTGGGCGAGGGTCGCCTGATACGAATGCGCGCTGCGGTTGGCGATGGCTGAAGGCTGATCGATCGAGGTGCGCACGTTGGCGGTTTCGGCGCCGCCGGACAGGTTCGGCAGCAAACCTGCGCGGGCCTGTGGCACCACTTCTTTCTGTGCGCCGTACTGGGCGCGGGCGGCGGCCAGATCGGCGTTGTTGTCGACCGCTTCCTGGTAAACGCTGACCAGATCGGTTTTGGTCGACAAGGGCGCTTCTGCTGCCCAAGCCATTGCGTTGGACGCACAAGACACGGCAATAGCCAGTGAGAGTTTGCGCAGCATGAGGCGATCCCTAGCATTAATATTATGGAAATAATGTGCGCGCCAAGGCTACGGCGCAGCCCCCGCAGCGTCAAGGCGCGGCCGGGCAAAGCGAGTGTAGTTGTGCAATCGGTTCACAACAATCGGCCAAGCCCCTGTATTTGCGCCATTCATCATGGTGTTTGCCACGGTGTTGGCGTTCTTTGCCAGTTGTGTCTAGACTGGCCGGGTTCTTGTCGGGGTGCCTTGCTATGAGGCTGAGATCGAATAATTTCGGATCCCGTTGAACCTGATCAGGTTAGCGCCTGCGTAGGGAACAAGATTTCTCGTCACCCGGCGAGTCCTCTTGTGCTTCGTCCGGGAAATTGTTCGACAATCGAACGCTCGACGACGATGCACAGCACCAGTCCTGGTGCGTCCGTGCCTTTCAGGTTCTGCTCCGACAATCCACTGCCTGGATGCTGTCTGGAGAGCCCGTGATGACTACTACAAAATCAAAAAACGCGATCAACCTGAGTGACTCGGCCAAGGTCGACGAGCAATCGGTCAAGCCGTTCACCCGTTCGCAAAAAGTCTACGTTCAGGGCTCCCGCCCGGACATCCGCGTGCCGATGCGCGAAATCAGCCTCGACGTGACGCCGACCGATTTCGGCGGTGAAATCAACGCGCCGGTCACCGTTTACGACACCTCAGGCCCGTACACCGATCCGAACGTGGTGATCGATGTGCGCAAAGGTCTGGGCGATGTGCGTTCGGCGTGGATCGACGACCGTGGCGACACCGAGCGCCTGCCAGGCCTGAGTTCGAACTTTGGCCAACAACGTCTGGCCGATGCCGAGCTGACCAAGCTGCGTTTCGCCCACGTCAACAACCCGCGCCGCGCCAAGGCCGGGGCCAACGTCAGCCAGATGCACTACGCCCGTAAAGGCATCATCACCGCCGAGATGGAATACGTCGCCATCCGCGAAAACATGAAACTGCAAGAGGCCCGCGCTGCCGGCCTGTTGACGCAACAACACGCCGGGCACAGCTTCGGCGCGAGCATCCCGAAAGAAATCACCGCCGAATTCGTCCGCGAAGAAATCGCCCGTGGCCGCGCAATCATTCCGGCCAACATCAACCACGTCGAACTGGAACCGATGATCATCGGCCGTAACTTCCTGGTGAAGATCAACGGCAACATCGGCAACAGCGCGCTGGGTTCTTCGATCGAAGAAGAAGTGGCGAAACTGACCTGGGGCATTCGCTGGGGTTCGGACACCGTGATGGACTTGTCCACCGGTAAACACATTCACGAAACCCGCGAGTGGATCATCCGCAACTCGCCAGTGCCGATCGGCACCGTGCCGATTTATCAGGCGCTGGAAAAAGTCAATGGCGTCGCCGAAGACCTGACCTGGGAGCTGTTTCGCGACACGCTGATCGAGCAGGCCGAGCAGGGCGTCGACTATTTCACCATCCACGCCGGCGTGCTGCTGCGTTACGTGCCGCTGACCGCCAAACGCGTGACCGGCATCGTTTCCCGTGGCGGTTCGATCATGGCCAAGTGGTGCCTGGCGCACCATAAAGAGAACTTCCTCTACACCCACTTCGACGAAATCTGCGAAATCATGAAGGCCTACGACGTCAGCTTCTCGCTGGGCGATGGCCTGCGTCCGGGCTCGATTGCCGACGCCAACGACGAAGCGCAGTTCGGCGAACTGGAGACACTCGGCGAGCTGACCAAGATCGCCTGGAAGCATGACGTGCAATGCATGATCGAAGGCCCGGGCCACGTGCCGATGCAGTTGATCAAAGAGAACATGGACAAGCAGCTGGAGTGCTGCGACGAGGCGCCGTTCTACACCCTCGGCCCGCTGACCACCGACATCGCGCCGGGCTATGACCACATCACCTCCGGTATCGGTGCGGCGATGATCGGCTGGTTCGGTTGCGCGATGCTTTGCTACGTGACGCCGAAGGAACACTTGGGCCTGCCGAACAAGGATGACGTGAAGACCGGGATCATCACTTACAAGATCGCGGCGCATGCGGCGGACTTGGCCAAAGGGCATCCGGGCGCACAGATTCGCGACAACGCCTTGAGCAAGGCGCGTTTCGAATTCCGTTGGGAAGACCAGTTCAACCTGGGGCTTGATCCGGACACCGCGCGTTCGTATCACGATGAAACCCTGCCGAAGGATTCGGCGAAGGTCGCGCACTTCTGTTCGATGTGCGGGCCGAAATTCTGCTCGATGAAGATCACCCAGGAAGTCCGCGAATACGCGGCCAACCAGCGGATCGAAGCGGTCGACGTGGACGTCGCCCAAGGCCTGGCGGAACAGGCCGAGCGGTTCAAGAAGGAAGGCAGTCAGCTGTACAAAAAGGTTTGACCCCGTACTGATCGTTCCCACGCTCCGCGTGGGAATGCAGCCCGTGACGCTCCGCGTCACTGGACGCGGAGCGTCCCTAGAGGCATTCCCACGCAGAGCGTGGGAACGATCACATGACAAAAAATACTCCTCCGAGATAACACCCTTGAGCATTCAACCCAGCACTTACTCCCCCGACCTCGCCGTACCCGCTGACAAGCGTGTCTTCGGCGGTCGTGATCTGTTTTCCCTGTGGTTCTCCCTCGGCATAGGCCTGATGGTTTTGCAGACCGGCGCATTGCTCGCGCCAGGTTTGGGCCTGTCCGGTTCGTTGCTGGCGATTTTCCTTGGCACGCTGGTCGGCGTGCTGTTGCTGGCCGCCGTTGGCGTGATCGGCAGTGACACCGGCCTGTCGTCGATGGCCGCGCTGAAGCTCAGCCTCGGCAGCAAAGGCGCGAGCTTGCCGGCGCTGCTCAATTTGCTGCAACTGATCGGTTGGGGCTCGTTTGAAATCATCGTCATGCGTGACGCCGCCAGCCTGCTCGGTACCCGCGCGTTCAGCGAAGGTTCGCTGTGGTCGAACCCGGTGTTGTGGACGCTGTTTTTCGGCGCATTGGCAACCTTGCTAGCGGTCAGTGGCCCGTTGACTTTCGTGCGGCAGATCCTGCGCAAGTGGGGCATCTGGCTGCTGCTGGCAGCGTGCATCTGGCTGACCTGGAATCTGTTCGCCAAAGCCGATCTGGCGGATCTCTGGTCGCGTGCCGGTGACGGTTCGATGCCATTCGCCGTGGGTTTCGACATTGCCATCGCGATGCCGCTGTCGTGGCTGCCGCTGATCGCCGACTACTCACGTTTCGGCAAGCGTGCGAAGAATGTGTTCGGTGGCACTGCGGTCGGTTTCTTCATCGGTAACTTCTGGCTGATGAGCCTTGGCGTCGCCTACACCCTGGCCTTCGCGCCAAGCGGTGAAGTCAACGCGCTGCTGTTGGCATTGGCCGGTGCCGGTCTGGGTATTCCGCTGTTGCTGATTCTGTTGGACGAGTCGGAAAACGCCTTCGCCGATATTCACTCGGCAGCGGTGTCCAGCGGGATTCTGTTGCGTCTGAAAGTCGAGCATCTGGCCTTGGCCATCGGCGTGATTTGCACGCTGATCGCCTTGCTGGCGCCGTTGGCGCAGTACCAGAATTTTCTGCTGCTGATCGGTTCGGTGTTTGCGCCGCTGTTCGGCGTGGTGCTGGTGGATCACTTCATTCTGCGCAAGCGCAGCGCTCAGGTCGCATCGGCTGCGTTGCGCTGGCCGGCGTTGTTGGCGTGGCTGGGTGGCGTGAGCACCTATCACTTGCTGGCGAATCTGTATCCGGATGTCGGCGCAACCCTGCCGGCGCTGGTGCTGGCAGGGCTGTTGCAGCTAGTGCTGGGTCGGGCCTTCAGTTACGGCCGGGAAACAGCTCAGGCTTGAGAATGCCGTTCAGACGCGGATAAGGAATCTTCAGTTCGACGTGGCCCAGTGCGTAAGGCGCAATGGTGGTCACGTCGTACTTGAGGATCACGCCGCCATAGGTCAGCGCCACGTTCTGGGTTTTCACGAACGGCCAGTTCTTCACGAACTCCGCTTCCTGATCGAGCTTGGTGCTGATCAACCAGCTGTTGTGCGCAACCTGCGCCGCTTTCCAGAATGCGTCTTCCTGACCCGGCAGCAACATGTCGGACAGGTTCAGCACCTTGTGCTGCTGGCGCGAATAGTTGATGAAACCGCGACCCGGGTTGCCATGCGCGCCGCCGGTGTCGAGGTAGCTCGACAACTCGATGATCACCAAGCCGTCATGCTGCTCACGTACTTTCGCTTGCAGGTAGCTGCTGTTGCGCGGTCCGGCACTGGCCAGAAACTGATCGCGATAAGCCGCCAGGGTCGGCGCTACCGGGGCGTTTTTCTCGGTGCGGGTCATTTGCAGCAGACGTTTTTCGATGATGCCGTCCAGTGCAGGTTCTGCCGGGAAGCGCAGGGTGTCGATGTTCACCAGCGGACAATCCGGGTTGGAACAGCCAGGTTTCAACTGTTCAGATGCGTCGCGAGTGGTCTCCAGCGGCGTGCGGTAGTTGGGCTGGAACAGGCTTGCGCAGGCGCCCAGAGTCAGGGCGATGGCGGCCACGGAGGCAATTTTGAAAAGCGACATAGGCGTCCTTTCGAAAACAAGGGAAGGCAAAAAGTTACCGCTTCGACTCTCAACGAGGCAGTCAGTTCGCCACTAAGCTAATTAGAGTGGGTTTCGCCTCCACCGTCCATCCCGCTGACGGTAAAGGGGCTGCATCAAACCGTTCGGGCGAGTTAGGATGGCGCGAAGTCGAGGTTGCCAATCAAGCAACGCAGCCTCGTAATGGAATTGCAGTAAAGAGGATGCTCATGACTGATTTTGCCAACGCCATTCCGACCGCCGTCGATATCGTGCGGCGCGAAAAATGCTACGAGGGCTTTTACAAGCTCGACCGCGTGCACCTGCGCCATGAATTGTTCGCCGGCGGCATGAGCCGCGAAATCAACCGTGAAATCTTCGTCCGCCACGATGCCGTGTGCATGCTGCCGTACGATCCGCAGCGCGACGAAGTGGTGCTGATCGAGCAGTTTCGCATCGGCGCCATGGGCAAGACCGACAACCCGTGGCTGGTCGAGCTGGTCGCTGGTCTGATCGACAAGGATGAACAACCGGAAGAAGTTGCTCACCGCGAGGCGCAGGAGGAAGCTGGGCTGGACATCAAGGCCCTGTGGCCGATGACCAAATATTTCCCGTCGCCGGGCGGCAGCAACGAGTTCGTGCATTTGTACTTGGGGCGTTGCAGCACCGAAGGCGCAGGCGGCCTGCATGGCCTGGAAGAAGAGGCAGAAGATATCCGCGTCACGGTCTGGGCCTTTGAAGATGCCTTGCAGGCCGTCCGTGACGGACGCATTGCCAATGCGGCGAGCATCATCGCCTTGCAGTGGCTGGCGCTGAACCGCGCCGAAGTGAGGGGGTTATGGTTGTAAACAAGTTGCGCGATCGCTATCGAGTCGACCTCGCGGGGCTGCAAGCCGCCTGCGAGGCCAACTACGCGCGCCTGATGCGGCTGGTGCCGGACATGCGCAACGACCCGGAAGCGCGGCGCATCGCCGTGACTCAGGGCGAGCAGATGCTCGGCGTGCTGGCCCTCGAAGTGCTGCAAACCTGCCCGTACACCACCACTTTGCAAGTGCGTCAGGAACACAGCCTGCCGTGGCTGCCGGTGCCGCAACTGGAAGTGCAGGTCTATCACGACGCGCGCATGGCCGAGGTGGTCAGCGCCGAACATGCACGACGCTTTCGCGGCATCTATCCTTACCCGAACGCTGCGATGCATCAGCCGGATGAAAAGGCTCAGCTCAATCTGTTCCTGGGGGAATGGCTGAGTCATTGCCTGGCGCTGGGGCATGAGTACGAAGTCGTACGCTAGTTGTGAACTGCGTCCGGTTCACCGCTTTCCTCTTTTACTGATCCCCCAGCATAATTGCGGCACTTGATCGATTCCGTGCTTTTGCCTTGGGAGAACGCCTTGCCGAGCGTATCCACGTTGACCCCCGCCGATCCGGCGTTGCTGGTGCAGTTGTCCGACAGCCATCTGTTCGCCGAGGCGGACGCTTCGCTGCTGGGCATGAACACCCGCGAGAGCCTGCAAAAGGTCATCGACCTGGTGCTGGGGCAACAGCCGCAGATCGACCTGATTCTGGCCACCGGGGATATTTCCCAGGACGGCACGCTGGAGTCGTATCAACAGTTTCGCCAGATGAGCGCGCAGATTGCCGCGCCGGCGCGCTGGATTCCCGGTAATCATGACGAGCCGATGATCATGGCGGTTGCCGCCGTGCAAAGCGCATTGCTCGAGCCGATTGTGGATATCGGCAACTGGCGGGTGACGATGCTGGATTCGGCTGTACCCGGCTCAGTGCCGGGGTATTTGCAGGACGATCAATTGCAGCTGCTGGCCCGTTCGCTGAGCGAAGCGCCGGAGCGGCATCATCTGGTGTGCTTTCACCATCATCCGGTATCGATTGGGTGCGCGTGGATGGAGCCGATTGGTTTGCGCAATCCTGAAGCGTTTTTCGAGGTGCTGGATCGTTTTCCACAGGCCCGCGCGGTGTTGTGGGGGCATGTGCATCAGGAGATCGATCGCGAGCGTAATGGCGTGCGACTGATGGCTTCGCCTTCGACGTGCATTCAGTTTGAGCCGGGCAGTGAGGATTTCAAGGTGGGGGAGCAGGCGCCGGGGTATCGCTGGTTGCGGTTGTTGCCGGATGGCCGCTTGGAAACCGGGGTGGAACGCGTCACCGGTTTCGCCTACACAGTCGATTACGGCTCCAACGGTTATTGAGCGACAAATCAAAACCCTCACCCCAGCCCTCTCCCAGAGGGAGAGGGGGCCGACCGAGGTGTCTTTCGCTATCCATCGACCTGAAGCAGCATTGTCGATTGCGGATTCACAGCAAAGCGTTCAGGTCTATGTAGTTCGCAAATATCCCCCATTCGGTCCCCTCTCCCTCCGGGAGAGGGCTAGGGTGAGGGCCGCTCGTGCTGTCACACCAATTTATCGTGCCCACCCCCAATCCCGGCCCTTCTCCCTGTAAACTCCGCTATCTTTCGCCGACACTCAGGGAGCTCAAATGTCCGGTTCGATCCTCTATATCCACGGTTTCAACAGCGCCCCGGCCTCGAAAAAGGCCTGTCAGCTGGTGACGGTGATGGAGCAACTGGGTTTGAGCGATCAACTGCGTGTCCCGGCCCTGCATCACCATCCGCGCGAAGCCATCGGTCAGTTGGAGCAGGCAATCGCCGAGCTGGGCAGCCCGCTGCTGGTGGGAAGCTCACTCGGCGGCTACTATGCGACTCACCTGGCCGAGCGCCATGGCCTGAAAGCCTTGCTGGTCAACCCGGCGGTCAGCCCGCACCGGATGTTCGACGGCTATCTGGGCACGCAGAAAAACCTGTATACCGATGAAACCTGGGAATTGACCCACGACCATGTGACGGCCCTGGCCGAGCTGGAAGTGCCAGCACCTGTGGACGCCCAGCGCTATCAGGTATGGTTGCAGACCGGCGATGAAACACTGGATTATCGCCTCGCCCAGCAGTATTACCGCGCCTGCGCCTTGCGCATTCAGGCCGGCGGCGACCACAGTTTCCAAGGCTTTGCCGGGCAATTGCCGGCGTTGCTGAGTTTTGCCGGCATTGGTGCCGATGTGTATCAGGCAATCGATTTCACCGCACTGTGAAGTCTTGCCCCTATTTCATGAATGACTGACGACGAGACCCTATGGCCACTCCCAGCGCTAGCTCTTATAACGCCGACGCCATCGAAGTCCTCTCGGGCCTCGACCCGGTGCGCAAACGCCCCGGCATGTACACCGACACCAGTCGGCCGAACCACCTCGCCCAGGAAGTCATCGACAACAGCGTCGACGAAGCCCTGGCTGGCCACGCCAGATCGGTGCAGGTCATCCTGCACGCCGATCACTCGCTGGAAGTCAGCGATGACGGCCGTGGCATGCCGGTCGACATCCACCCGGAAGAGGGCGTGTCGGGCGTCGAACTGATCCTCACCAAGCTCCATGCGGGCGGCAAGTTTTCCAACAAGAACTACCAGTTCTCCGGCGGTCTGCACGGCGTGGGTATTTCCGTGGTCAACGCCTTGTCGACCGAAGTGCGCGTGCGCGTAAAGCGTGACGGCAACGAATACCAGATGACGTTCGCCGATGGCTACAAAGCCACCGAGCTGGAAATCGTCGGCACCGTCGGCAAGCGCAACACCGGCACCAGCGTGTACTTCGCGCCGGATCCGAAATACTTCGATTCACCAAAATTCTCCATCAGCCGCCTCAAGCACGTGCTCAAGGCCAAGGCTGTGCTGTGCCCGGGCCTGCTGGTCAGCTTCGAAGACAAAGGCACCGGCGAGAAAGTCGAGTGGCATTACGAAGACGGCCTGCGCTCGTATCTGGTCGACGCCGTCAACGAATTCGAACGCCTGCCGAACGAGCCGTTCTGCGGCGCTTTTGCCGGTAATAAAGAAGCCGTCGACTGGGCGCTGCTGTGGCTGCCGGAAGGTGGCGATGCGGTGCAGGAAAGCTACGTCAACCTGATCCCGACGGCGCAGGGCGGCACCCACGTCAACGGTTTGCGTCAGGGCCTGCTCGATGCCATGCGCGAATTCTGCGAATTCCGCAGCCTGCTGCCACGCGGCGTGAAGCTGGCGCCGGAAGACGTCTGGGAGCGCATTGCGTTCGTCCTGTCGATGAAAATGCAGGAGCCGCAATTCTCCGGCCAGACCAAAGAACGACTGTCGTCCCGTGAAGCGGCGGCATTCGTCTCCGGTGTGGTTAAAGACGCCTTCAGCCTGTGGCTCAACGCCAACCCGGAAACCGGTCTGGCCCTGGCGGAACTGGCGATCAACAACGCCGGTCGTCGTCTCAAGGCAAGCAAAAAGGTTGAACGTAAACGCGTCACCGCAGGCCCGGCATTGCCGGGCAAACTGGCGGATTGCGCCGGCCAGGATCCGATGCGCTCCGAACTGTTCCTCGTCGAAGGTGATTCCGCCGGCGGTTCCGCCAAGCAAGCGCGGGACAAGGAATTCCAGGCGATCCTGCCGTTGCGCGGCAAGATCCTCAACACTTGGGAAGTCGACGGCAGCGAAGTGCTCGCCAGTCAGGAAGTGCACAACATCGCCGTGGCTATCGGTGTCGATCCTGGCGCGGCGGACATGAGCCAGCTGCGCTACGGCAAGATCTGCATCCTCGCCGACGCCGACTCCGACGGTCTGCACATTGCCACGCTGCTGTGCGCGCTTTTCGTCCAGCATTTCCGCCCGCTGGTGGATGCCGGTCACGTCTACGTCGCCATGCCGCCGCTGTACCGCATCGACCTCGGCAAAGAGATTTACTACGCCCTCGACGAGGCCGAACGCGACGGCATTCTCGACCGTCTGGTTGCCGAGAAGAAACGCGGCAAACCGCAGGTCACGCGATTCAAAGGTCTGGGTGAAATGAACCCGCCGCAGCTGCGCGAAACCACCATGGACCCGAACACTCGGCGTCTGGTGCAGCTGACGCTGGGCGAAGACTACGCCGAAACCTCGGAAATGATGGACATGCTGCTGGCGAAGAAACGCGCCGGCGACCGCAAAACCTGGCTGGAATCCAAAGGCAACCTCGCCGAGGTGCTGACCTGATGCACTTTGGCTGGGCCTTGGCGGGTGCGTTGCTGCTGAGTTCAATGTGCGTGTCGGCCGCGCCGATACAAGAGCTGCGCCTGCTCGCCGAGCATCCGGTCGACGGCATGCGCGGCGGCAACCTTTCGGGGCTGGCGCTGTGCGGTAACGAGTTGTGGACGGTGTCCGATCGCGATGACGATCAGATCTACCGTCTCAATACCGGCAACAAGGTCTGGCAGGCCGAAACCGTGCACATCGACGTCCCGCCGGTGCCTGACAGCGGTTTGCCGTGGGGCATCAGCTCGCGCACGTGGGCTGCATCGTTTGTGCGTGGCGGCGATCTGGATTTCGAAGGCATCACCTGCGACAACGCTGGCAATCGCTTCATCGTCAGCGAGGCCCACGCGGCCGTGTTGCAAGTGCCGCCACAAGGCCCGGCGTCATGGCTGAAAATCTCGCCAATGCTGGTCAAAGAAGCCCGCGCCAGTGGCATGTTGCTGCACTTCAATGCGCTGTTCGAAGGCTTGGCGATCAACCCGGCGGGCGATCAGATCTGGTTGGTCGCCGAGCGTGAGCGCCGTGGTCTGCTGACCATCAAGCGTCAGCAAACGGTCTGGGATTGCGACGGTGCCTGTGTTCTGCTCAGCGAAGCTGGCGTTGAAATGCAGCCACCGCAGTTCCCCAAGGCCCGCGCCGTCACCCGTGATTTCGCCGATCTGTCGCTGTTCAACGGCAAGCTGTTCACGCTGGAACGCAATGCCTTCGAGATCTGCCGCCGCGACGCGGTCACGGCTAAAGTCGAGCAATGCTGGTCGTTCGCTGAAGATGCCTTGCAACCGCAGCGCCAATACCCACAGGCCTACGGTCTGGCAGAAGCCTTGGTGGTGGATGCGCAGGGCGCGTGGATCGGTATCGACAACAATGAAGGCGTCCGCGCCGACGGCGAAAAACGTCCGATCATCTGGCGCTTTGCCGCGCCTGACGGTGGCTGGAGCGCCAAGCCTTGAGCCAGCAACCCCCGGGCAAACGCGCCGGTCGCGTGCTGATGATTCTGGCCTGGTGCGCGGCGCTGTTTCTCGCTACGCGGTTTTTCGGCCAGTGGGAGCAACGCCAGCAGAATCCGAACGTGGTAGTCAGTTCGGAGCAAGGCGAAGGATTTATTGAGGTGAAACTGGCCGGCAATGCCCAAGGGCATTTTGTCGCCAGCGGTCAGATCAACGGTGAGCCGGTGGAGTTTATGCTCGACACCGGTGCGACCGATGTGGCGATCCCGGCGGATCTGGCCAAACGTTTGAAGCTGGAAGAAGGTTTCGGTGTGACCCTGAGCACGGCCAACGGCCTGAGCCAGGGCTATCGGACAAAAATTGCCCGCCTGCAATTGGGCCACATCGTGCTGCGGGACGTCCGCGCACTGGTGGCGCCGGGGTTGCATGGCGATCAGGTGCTGCTCGGCATGAGCGCCTTGAACAAACTTGAATTTACTCAGCGCGGTGGCACCATGTTGCTGCGCCAGACAACGAACCGATGAGGCCTGCATGAGCAATCCCCTTGATCTCAGCCTGGACGGTGTAGAACGCCGGTCGCTGGCTGACTTCACCGAAAGTGCCTACCTCAACTACTCCATGTACGTGATCATGGACCGTGCGCTGCCGCATATCGGCGACGGTCTGAAACCGGTACAGCGTCGCATCATTTATGCGATGAGCGAGTTGGGCCTGGACGCCGATTCCAAGCACAAGAAATCGGCGCGTACCGTCGGTGACGTGCTCGGTAAGTTTCACCCGCACGGTGACTCGGCGTGCTACGAAGCGATGGTGCTGATGGCCCAGCCGTTCAGCTATCGCTATACGCTGGTCGACGGCCAGGGTAACTGGGGTGCGCCGGACGATCCGAAGTCCTTCGCCGCCATGCGTTACACCGAAGCGCGCCTGTCGCGTTATTCCGAGGTGTTGCTCAGCGAACTAGGCCAAGGCACTGCAGACTGGGGCCCGAACTTCGACGGCACCCTGCAGGAACCGTTGGTGCTGCCGGCGCGCCTGCCGAACATTCTGCTCAACGGCACCACCGGCATCGCCGTGGGCATGGCCACCGACGTGCCGCCGCACAACCTGCGCGAAGTCGCCACTGCTTGCGTGCGTCTGCTTGATGAGCCGAAAGCTACAGTCGAACAGCTCTGCGAACACATTCAGGGCCCGGACTATCCGACCGAAGCGGAAATCATCACGCCGCGCGCCGACCTGCTGAAAATGTACGAAACCGGCAAGGGCTCGGTGCGCATGCGCGCCGTGTACCACGTCGAGGATGGCGACATCATTGTCACCGCGCTGCCGCACCAGGTTTCCGGTGCGAAAGTGCTGGAGCAGATCGCCGCGCTGATGCAGGCGAAACCGTCGAAAGCGCCGCAGATCGCTGACCTGCGTGACGAATCCGACCACGAAAACCCGTGCCGCATCGTCATCATTCCGGTCAACAGCCGCGTTGATCACGACGCGCTGATGCAGCACCTGTTCGCCAGCACCGAGCTGGAGTCGACCTACCGGGTCAACGTCAACATCATCGGTCTGGACGGCAAACCGCAGCTGAAAAACCTCCGCGCCTTGCTGGTCGAATGGCTGGAATTCCGCGTGCAGACCGTGCGTCGCCGCCTGCAATTCCGCCTCGATAAAGTCGAGCGTCGTCTGCACCTGTTGGACGGTTTGTTGATTGCCTACCTCAATCTGGATGAAGTGATCCACATCATCCGTACCGAGGAACACCCGAAAGCCAAGCTGATCGAGCGTTTCGCCCTCAGCGAGATTCAGGCCGACTACATTCTCGACACCCGTCTGCGTCAGTTGGCGCGACTGGAAGAGATGAAGCTGCGCGATGAGCAGGACGAACTGCTCAAGGAACAAGCCAAGCTGCAAGCGCTGCTGGGCAGCGAAGCCAAGTTGAAAAAACTGGTGCGCACCGAGCTGATCAAGGACGCCGAAACCTATGGCGACGACCGCCGTTCGCCAATCGTCGAGCGCAGCGAAGCCAAAGCGTTGACCGAGCATGATCTGCTGCCGAACGAGAAAGTCACCGTTGTGCTGTCGGAAAAAGGCTGGATCCGTTCGGCCAAAGGTCACGACATCGACGCGACCGGCCTGTCGTACAAGGCCGGCGACGGCTTCAAGACCTCGGCGGCGGGGCGTTCCAACCAGTCTGCCGTGGTGATCGACTCCACCGGCCGCAGCTATTCGGTCGCCGCGCACACGTTGCCGTCGGCGCGTGGCCAGGGCGAACCGTTGACCGGCCGTCTGACGCCGCCACCGGGCGCCTCGTTTGAATGCGTGCTGATGCCGGAAGACGACGCGTTGTACGTGATCGCCTCCGACGCCGGTTACGGTTTCGTCGTGAAAGGCGAAGACCTGCAAGCCAAGAACAAGGCCGGTAAAGCCCTGTTGAGCCTGCCGAACAACGCCAAAGTCATCGCGCCACGCCCAGTGGCTGATCGTGAGCACAACTGGCTGGCCTCGGTCACGACCGAAGGTCGCCTGCTGATCTTCAAAATCAGCGATCTGCCACAATTAGGGAAGGGCAAAGGCAACAAGATCATCGGTATTTCCGGTGAACGTGTGGCCAGTCGCGAAGAATATGTCACGGACATCGCCGTCATTCCGGAAGGCGCCACGTTGGTGTTGCAGGCCGGAAAACGGACTCTGTCGCTGAAGGCCGACGACCTCGAACACTACAAAGGTGAGCGTGGACGTCGTGGCAATAAGCTACCTAGGGGCTTCCAGAGAGTGGATGCGCTGCTCGTCGAAAACCTCAATTAGGCGTCCTAGAGGCGTCGATCCACGATTTAACGCGTAGATCGACGCTTTGGCGCTGGAGTCGGAACGCATATTCACGGATGATATGGCCTTTCAAGCGCCGGCGTGGCCGAGCGTTCTTCATATTTATTGAGTATTTTCACTGTGGTCAGCCTTGTGGCGGCCACCTGGACGGGATGATGACTGCGCTACGCCTTCCACTTATTTTGTTGCTCGCCGGCGTTCTTGGCCTGGCGGGTTGCAGCGTTCACCAGCCGGTGTCGCTGTATCAACTGGACAGCGGAAGTCCGGTTCAGCCTGCGCAAAGCGCGGGCATGGCGGTTTTGTTGGGCCCGGTAGTCGTCGCTGATTACCTGCAACGTGAAACACTGCTGCAACGTCAACCCGACGGCAGCCTGCAAGCGGCGACCGATGGTCGTTGGGCCGGCAGCCTTTCGTCGGATATCGATCAGTTGTTGATGCGTCAGGTCGCGGGTCACCTCGACAGCCAACGTGTGGTGCTGGCACCGGCCACCAGCGGGTTTACCCCGGATGTGCAGGTGTTGCTGACCATCACGCGTCTGGACTCCGGGGTTAAACAACCGGCGATTCTGGATGCGCAGTGGCGTTTGATTGACCGTCGTGGTCAGGTGCGGGATAACCGCATCATTCATCTGCAAGAGCTGCATGCGGGCAGTACGGCTTCGCAAGTGCAGGCGCAAGGGATCTTGTTGCAGCGTCTGGCTGAGCAATTGTCGGTGGCGTTGAAGCCGTTGGCTAATCAGCCTCCGGTGGCTGAAGCGCCGCGTAAGTCGGCACCGAAACCGGCAGCGCCGGCGGCGGACGCGGATAAGCAGCCGAAGATTCCAATGGCTTCGCCGATTCGGACGGATATGGAAGTGTTCCGCTTCTAACGCTGGATCGAGTTAAAACAGAGCCCGCCTTGTGCGGGCTTTGTTGTGTCTGGGGTTCTGCGTGAAAGATCAAAAGCCCCTCACCCTAACCCTCTCCCGGAGGGAGAGGGGACTGACCGAGGTGTCTGGCGTCATACGTCGACCTGCAAGCGCTTGGCGATTATGGATTCACAGCTGGGCGTTCAAGTCGGTGCAGCTCTGCAATATCCCCCAATCAGTCCCCTCTCCCTTTGGGAGAGGGCTAGGGTGAGGGGCTTTTCAGTCACCCACAAAAAAGCCCGCAGACAATCACTCGTCTGCGGGCTTCTGTGTTTCAGGCCGAACGCTTAAGCCCGACGCTCATGCATCCGCGCCAGTTGCCGTTCCAGCATCGACGGATAAGGCTCCATCAACCGCTCCACACAGCAAGCCCCCTCAGGGCTGGCGATCGGGCGGATTCGCGCGCGTTGGCGGATCAGCGCGTCGTCACCAATCTTGCGTTCCACCAGCAGCAGATTGCGGCTGTGCTGCGACAGGGCCAAAGCATCCTGCGCCGAATCCGTCAGCAGCAGATCGATCTGGCTCAACCCAAACAGCTCATCGCCCAAGGTCAGGCCCAACTGCAATTGCAGGGTGATGCCGCTGTCCGCGACTTCAATCTGCAACTGATGGCCCAGCGCGCGCAGCAGCTCGCCGCAGCAGATCGCGTTGGTCAGGTAATCGTCGCCACTGTCTTCGGTGTGGAACAGCATCAGCGTGCTGCCGTCGTTCAAGGTTTCGATTTCACCCTGATACAACGAAGCCGCCTGATCGAGGCAGTCGCGATAACGTTCCAGCAATTCTTCCAGACGCGCACGCGGCAGGCGACGCAGTTGTTCCTGCGAACCCAGTTGCACGGCGAGCACCGCACTGTGTTGCGGCACGCTCGGCGTGGCTCTGCGCACGACCGGTTGCGGTGCTGCATCGAGCGATTCGTCGCGCAGATCGGCAAACGCGTCGTCGTCTTCATCGTCTTCAACGGTGCTGACGACGTGGCGTGGCGCCGGTTTCTGGGCGGCCATCGGACGGGTTTCGTCGAAGCTCGGATCGCGCAGGTTGCGCACTTCGAACTCGGGTTCGTCGTCCTCTTCTTCGAATTCCGGCTCGGGTTCCGGTTCAGGCACGGGCGCTGGTTCCGGGGCGTAGTTGGCGTGCAGTTGACGCGCCAGATCGCCGATCTCGTCCTGACGATCTGTGCCTGGCGTGTACTCGTCGATGTTGCGCAGCCACACGCGCAATTGCAGCAGTGGCGTCGACAAATTACGGCCAATGCGCAGGCTCAGGGCCAGCGACAGCGCCAACAGAATCCCGCTGAGAATGCCCATGCTTTGCAGGCTGATGGTCATCGGCTGCTGGAACTGATCCATGTCGAGGCTGATGCGCAGTTGCCCGGCGGTCACGTCCTGGAACGTGATCTTGCTCTCGTACATGCCTTCGGCTTCGCCCAACAGGCTGTGCTTGGGCCGCTGACCGGACTCGGCGAGGATGCGGTTATCCACGCTGTAGATTGCCGCGTGGGCCACCAGTTTGTTCTTGGTCAGGTTGTTGAGCAGCACGTTGAGGCTGAGGATGTCGTTGGACACCAACAGCTCCGTGGCAGAGGTCGCGGTCTGCGTGGTCAGGCTTTCGCCCAGCGCATCGGCCTGCTGGTGCATGGCCTGCTTGAATTGCAAACCCATCACGCCGGCATAGATCACCAGGGCCAGAGCGACCAGGATCACGTTATGGCTGGCAATGCGCAATGCAATCGGTACACGGCGGTGGCGCAGTGCACGGAAGATCAGCAGGAAGAAGTTATCGGTTTTAACTGGCGTGGGCCGGTTCACTGAGCTCGGCTCTTTTGTCCGTGAAGTTGACGCGCAGTATAGCGACAGGCCCTAGACCGGCAAAGCGCTGACGGTGCCCGATGGTCACTGAAAGTGGGTAGAATGCGGTTTTTTTCCAGTTGCGGGGGTGCGCGTTGCGCGAAATCGTCCTGATTAACATCACGGGAGTCGACCGTCCGGGTCTGACGGCAGCCATTACCGGTGTTTTGGCACAAGGTGGTGTGAACATTCTCGATATCGGTCAGGCGGTGATCCACGACACCCTGTCGTTCGGCATCCTGGTTGAAATTCCCGATTCCGAGCAAGGCAAATCCGTGCTCAAGGACATCCTGTTCAAGGGCTACGAGCTCGACCAGCAGGTGCGCTTCACCCCGGTGTCCGAAGAGGATTACCAGCAATGGGTGGGCAACCAGGGCAAAAAACGCCACATCGTGACCTTGCTGACCCGCAAGGTGACCGCCGGCCAATTGCAGGCCGTCAGCTCGATCACTGCTAAATACGGTTTGAACATCGACCACATCGACCGTCTGTCGGGTCGCATGCCGCTGGACACGCCGGCGGACAAGGGCAAGGGCTGCATCGAGTTTTCCGTGCGTGGCGAAGCGGCCGATCCGCAGGCCTTGCGCGCCGAATTCCTCAGCGTCGCCCAAGAGCTGAACGTCGACATCGCTTTCCAGGAAGATTCACTGTTCCGTCGCAACCGGCGTCTGGCCGTGTTCGACATGGACTCGACGCTGATCGAAGCGGAAGTGATCGATGAGCTGGCCAAGGCTGCCGGTGTCGGTGAACAGGTGTCGGCCATCACCGAACGGGCGATGTCCGGCGAGCTGGATTTCCGCGCCAGTTTCAAAGAACGTCTGGCGCTGCTCAAAGGCCTCGACGTCAGCGTGCTTGATTCGATCGGCGCTTCGCTGCGTCTGACCGAAGGCGCGGAAACGTTGTTCGCCGAGCTCAAACGTCTGGGTTACAAGACCGCGATCCTGTCTGGCGGCTTCACCTATTTCGCCAAACAATTGCAGGCCAAACTCGGCATCGACTACGTGTTCGCCAACGAACTGGAAGTGGTCGACGGCAAGTGCACCGGCGTGGCGATCGAGCCGATTGTTGATGCGCAGCGTAAGGCTGATTTGCTGAAAGAGTTGGCACACAAGGAAGGTTTGCGTCTGGAGCAGACCATTGCCGTGGGCGATGGCGCGAACGATTTACCGATGCTGGCAATTGCCGGGCTGGGTGTGGCGTTCCGGGCCAAGCCGTTGGTGAAGCGATCGGCGAAGCAGGCGATTTCGACGTTGGGTCTGGATGGTGTGCTGTATTTGCTGGGTTTCCGTGATCGTGATGGGCAGTTGTAATTAAAGATCAAAAGATCGCAGCCTTCGGCAGCTCCTACATGGTTTTTCTCCTGTAGGAGCTGCCGAAGGCTGCGATCTTTTGCTTTATAGCGACTTCCACAACGAATCAAAATCCTCCTCGCTCCCGCCATTCTGCGCGGCTTCCAGCGAGCGGTAAGCGAACTGATTAAAACTGTGCGTACTCGCCACCCGCCGATCCAGCCCGGCGCGGTGTTCTTTGCCGTGGGTGTTGATCAGCACTTTGCTGCCTTCCTGAAACGGCAGGCACGGCGCGAGCAGTGTCGCGGGCACGTCGATCGCGCTGATCTCCGGCAACAATAATCCACGCAAATACTGGCTGTGATCGTCCCGCGAACGCACCAGTTGCAAGCCGCAGGGCTGCGCATGCGGCGCCACCAGTTCAATGCCCATTTGCGTGCCGCCGCCGCGCACCTGACGAATCCAGCGAATCACCGCGATGCTCCAGCCCAGACTGACGCTGTCCTGAATGCCGAGCATTTCCCCGGCCTGCAACTCGGCGGGGACTTCTTTCGGCCAGCCCAGGCAGTAACCGCCGGGGCTGTGATTGATCACGGGCAATGCGTAGGTCGGATAGTGCGGTGCGGCGTCGGCGCTGCTTTCATCTTCGCCGAGGTGGTCGTACTGGATTTCTTCGTAGGGCAAAAATTCCTCGTTATTCTGTGGCGCCGCATCGAAGGCATGGCTCCAGCTGTCCTTTTCACCTTGAACCACGGCGTGGCTGAAATTCGCTGCGCGGGCGCCGGGATGTTTGAGCATATCGCTGAAACTGCGCTCGCCGCCAAGGTAGAAGTGCAGGGGGCTCATGCCCACGCACACGGTCAGATTGCCTTGGCCGACGGTGCGCTGAAAACTGCGCTCGGCCGCTTCGCCCCACGTCGCGTGTAAATGTTGCAGCGTGTCGAAACTCAGCCCGGTCGGGACGGGCAAAGGCTTGGACGTGTCCTGATGCAGCAAATGCGCTTCGAGGGTATTCACCAGCGGTTGCGGATCGAAGCCGAGCAAACCGGCGCGTTGCTCACTGCGGAACATGCTGCGGTAACGCGGGCCGACATCGAGTTCGGCGCTGATCGCAAACAGGCCGTCGTCGGGCGTACCGGGGTGCAGCTTGAGCAGGGCGCTCCATGGTTCAAGCACTTCGGCAAGGCGGGCGATCTGGTTCTGGCGCAGTTGATTGCAGCGGGCGCTGCCGAGGAGCAGGGCGGCGATGTAGGTTTGTTCGAGGCTCAGCTCCGTGGTCAGGCTGGACAGATCGTCATGCACACGCCGCTGTTGCAACTGCAATTGACACGCGATGCGATAGAGCTGATGCAGTTCAAACCACAGATGCTCTGGCGGCGGACTGTACAGCTGGGTTGCGCGAACCAGTTGGCCCTTCAACGCATGCGCCGCGCGCTGCAAAGCCAATCCAACCAACGCCGCACGATCCTTGCTGTACTTCGGCGCAATCCGCACAACGATCTGTTTGTAACCGATCGCCAGATGACTTTGCAGGGCCTGACACAGATTGCTGATCTTGCGCGAACGCTCATCGAGCATGATCGCCTGATGCAGGAAATGTCGCTCCAGATGCTGACAGACGAAATACACCTCGGGCCGCAGCAATTCGAGCAGGTGCAGACGATTGTCGCTGGGCGTGAGTAATTGGTTGAGTTCGCCGAGGCCTTGATACAACTGGCGGGCGGTTTCGCCGATGTTGGCCTTGGGCAGGCCGGCGATCCAGCGCTTGAGGTCGCGCGGGGTAGCTTCGCAAAATGACAGGCGCGGCTGATTCGGGGTCGGGGCGCGCAGCTGTGGGGGAGAGATGGTCTGGCTCATGCCAAAAACCATAGCAGCAAATAAGCGAGCGGGTGTTCTGCCTCAACGCATCGTCATTGACGATGCATACAAAACAACGTGTAGGAGCTGCCGCAGGCTGCGATCTTTTGATCTTTTGATCTTTTGATCTTTGAACGCGGAGCGTCCACGGCTGCATTCCCACGCAGAGCGTGGGAACGATCAAGATCGCAGCCTGCGGCAGCTCCTACAAGGATTGTGTGTTTCTGGAATCAGGCGTTTGGCAGTGCCAGGCCTTGGCCCATCTGCACCGGCGAACCGGCAACCAGTTCTTCAGCCCATTTCACCTGATCCGGGCCGAACAGCACGATCGCGGTCGAACCCAGTTTGAAGCGGCCCAGTTCAGCACCTTTCTCCAAGTGGATCGGCGCACGGGCGGCTTCGTCGTAGCGGAAGGTTTTCAGCTCGCGCTTCGGCGGCGTGACCAGACCGGCCCACACGGTTTCAATCGAAGCGACGATCATCGCGCCGACCAGCACCACCGCCATCGGGCCGCGCTCGGTGTCGAAAATGCACGCCACGCGCTCGTTGCGAGCGAACAGTTCCGGCACGTTTTCAGCGGTAGTCTGATTCACCGAGAAGATCCGCCCCGGGATATAGACCATCTCGCGCAGGGTGCCGGCCAGCGGCATGTGCACGCGGTGGTAGTCCTTCGGCGACAGGTAAATAGTGGCGAAGTCGCCGCCCATGAACGGTGCCGCATTGGCCGCGTCACCGCCGAGCAGTTCGAGCACGCTGAAGCTGTGGCCCTTGGCCTGGAACACGCGACCGTGTTCGATCGGGCCGAGCTGGCTGACCGCACCGTCGGCCGGGCTGAGGATCGCGCCCGGGGTTTCGTCCAGCGGGCGCGCGCCGTCTTTCAGGGCGCGGGTGAAGAAGGCGTTGAAGTGCTCGTAAGCGGTCAGGTCTTCCACCAGCGCTTGCGACATGTCGACTTGATAACGCTTGGCGAACCACTGGGTGAACGCATTCTTGAACCAGCGCACGCGGCACTCGGCAACGCAGCCGGCCAGGCGCGACAGCAGGTGATGAGGCAGCAGGTACTGACTGAGGATAAACAGACGCTCTTTCATTAGTTGTCCTTAAAAACCTTAAATCTCGACTGGCGTGTCAGGGTGGTTGCCCCATTCGCCCCAGGAACCGGCGTAGCCTTTGACCCGCGGATAACCGAGGGATTTGGCCACCAGATAAGTGAAGCCCGACCGGTGATGGGTCTGGCAGTGGGTAATGATTTCTTTGTCCTTGGTGATCCCGAGGTCTTCGAGGATCTGCGGCATGTCGCTGCGAATGCGCAACTGACGCGCCTTGTCCATGCCCGCCGTCCATTCAAAATTGACCGCGCCGGGAATGTGCCCGGCCTTGGCGGCCAGCACTTTCTCGCCGGAGTATTCCAGCGGCCCGCGCGCATCCCAGATCGCCAGATCGGCAGCCCCGAGACGGCTTTGCAGGTATTCACGGGTCGCGGTCGGCTCGTCGTGCAGGGTCAACGGCAGTGGGCCTCCGACGGCTGCCGGCACTTGAATCGACATCGGCATGCCATCCGCCAGCCACGCCGGCAAACCACCGTCTATATAGTGGTACTTGTGGTGACCGATCACGTCGAGCAACCAGATGAAGCGTCCGGCCCAGCCGCCGCCCTCATCGTCGTAAACCACGTAGACCGCGTCCTTGCGATGGCCCAGCTCACCGAACAACGCTTCCAGATCGGCTTTGGCCGGCAGCAAACCCGGCGCCGGCGGCTGGCCGAGCTGGGTACGCTTGGGGTCGACAAAGCGCGCGCCGGGGAGATGTCCCTCGGTGTAGCGGGCGGCACTGGTCAGATCCACCAGAATCAGCTCTTCAGACTCAAGCCGAGGCAGCAGGTCGCTCGGTTCGATGACGAGCGGCAAGCCAGAGAAGTCAGACATGCGAGGTCTCCAGAGCACAAAGGGGAGGATTGTAGCGCAGCCTCATCGGCCACGGCTGCTAAAGCTGTGCAGGGCTTTTTCGATGCACTGCGCGGTTTTGCCAAAGGCCTGCACGGTGATGTCGGCAAACGGCCCGCCGCCCTGATCGGCGACAACGATCATGATCACCCGGCCATTGTTGACCAATGAACGCAGGAACAAATGCTCACCGCGAAACAGCGTGCGCAGGCCCGATGGCAGCAACGCGGAAAATTGAGCGTTGTTGTCCGGGTTGATCCGCACCTGCGCCTGTTGCGCGAGTAAACGTTGCAGCACGCTGCTCTGGCTGACGACAAAATTCAGCGCTGCCGCTTCTTTCGGCAGGCCGAAGGTTTGATTCACGCGCAGATTGGATTGCGTGCGGTCAGCCATCAGTATCATCACCCGGCGCATGCCGCTGGCCACCAGCGCATCGCGGGCGGCGACGGTCAGGCTCATGGCATTGGTGAAACGGCTCGGCTCGGCCAGCAGTTCGGCGCATTGCTTGCGCCACTGGCCCAGGTCTTCAGAGGTCGGCGCGGCGGCGGGCAACATCCCGGCGGGTAAACGACGAGTGCCCCACGGCCACAACAGCGAAACCGCCGGGTGCCACAAATCAGGCATCGCATGCTGACGGGCACTGTTCGCGGCTTGTTGGTGCAACTGTTGCTGCACCTCGTCCATGGAAATCTGCAGATATAGGCTGGTCAGGTACTGCCAGCGTTCACTGTGCGGACTGTCCCAGGCCTGTTGCGCTGACAGCGCCAGACCGTTGGCCAGCAGCACGGTGTTGGCCGGTTGGTTGAGCCAGCGGCGCAAAGTCGGGTCATCGTCGAGGCGATTTTGCTGGCGCAGCGGGTGTTCGCTGTCGCGGGCGATGCGCAGCACTTTGACCAGTTCACGCTGTTCGCTGAGCAACAATTTATAGCCTTGCTGCACCCAGATCGGCAGGTGCCAGACCGCAACCAGCGCTTCCGCGATCCGCAGCAGGCGCACGCCGAACAATTGCTTTTCGACGGTGCGCGCCGACTCGCCCTTGTGGATAACCCGCAGCTCCCACTCTTCGAGCAACTGTGGATAAGTCAGCGCCAGTGGCCACAGCGGCGACAGAAACAACAGGCTGCCCCAATGAATGTCCTGCCACAGCCGCGCCAGGCGACTGGCGAAAAAGCCATTGGCCTGTTGCGTCGCGTGCTGGCTGATCATCTGCAATTGGCGCAGGGCCTTGGGGATTTGCATCTGCGGTTGGGCCGGCAGACGCGCGAGCAACTCTTCGGTACGGGCGAGGCCGAGACGATTGATCGCCACTTCCAGATTTTCCGCCGGCGTGCCCATGTTGCCGTGGGTGTGACGATTGGCCTCACGGATGATGCTCAAGGCCAGCGCCGGGCTGTCCTGCATCAAATCGGCGATGTCGCGCAGCGAGCTGCGGTTATCACGGATCGCGCGACAGACCTTGTCGTGTGCCTCTTGCGGCACGGGCAGGCGAACGCTGTCGAGCAGCTTGACCCAGCCTTCGAGGGTGGTCGGTTTTGCGTGTGGGACGTTCGTTTCATTAGCCATGTCTGGACGGGATCTTCATCTGCTTTAGACGCGCCCGGCATGGGCTAAATTGGCTTTTCGCCTGAACTGGCTATAGTCTGGCGCAGTTTTGCCGATAAGTAGAAGAAGAGATTTTTTAACTTCCGAATATGACCTTGAACCCGACTTAAATAAGTACTTTCTACCTATGGCTAAAATTATCGGCATCATCGTCGTATTCGCGAGCGTGCTCGGCGGATACGTGCTTTCCCACGGCAAAATTGCCGCCCTTATCCAGCCTTTCGAGGTGTTGATTATCGGTGGCGCGGCACTCGGTGCGTTCCTGCAGGCCAACCCCGGCTACATGACGATGCACGTGCTCAAGAAATCCCTGAGCATGTTCAGTTCGCGCTTCACCCACACGTTCTATCTGGAAGTGCTGGGTCTGATCTACGAGATCCTCAACAAGAGCCGCCGCGAAGGCATGATGGCCATCGAGGGCGACATCGAAGATGCCGCCGCGAGCCCGATCTTCGCCAAGTACCCGGCCGTGCTCAAAGACGAACGCATGACCGCGTTCATCTGCGATTACCTGCGCATCATGTCGTCCGGCAACATGGCCCCGCACGAGCTGGAAGGCTTGTTCGACATGGAGCTGTACAGCCTTAAAGAAGACCTCGAACACCCATCCCACGCGGTGAACGGCATCGCCGACGCCATGCCGGGTTTCGGTATTGTTGCGGCGGTACTCGGTATCGTGGTGACCATGGCTTCGCTGGGTGAAGGCGATCAGAAATCCATCGGTCTGCACGTCGGTGCGGCACTGGTGGGTACCTTCTTCGGTATTCTCGCGGCGTACGGTTTCTTCGGCCCGCTGGCGCATTCGCTGGCCCACGATGCCAAAGAAGAGCTGAACGTTTACGAAGCCATCAAGGCCTCGCTGGTGGCTTCGGCTTCTGGCATGCCGCCATCGCTGGCAGTCGAGTTCGGGCGCAAGGTGCTGTACCCGGCGCACCGTCCAAGCTTCGCCGAGCTGGAACAAGCGGTTCGCGGTCGCTAAGTCATGGAAAATAATCAGCCGATTATCATCAAGCGCGTCAAGCGCATAGCCGGTGGGCATCACGGCGGAGCGTGGAAAATCGCCTTCGCCGACTTTGCGACGGCGATGATGGCGTTCTTCCTCGTGCTGTGGCTGTTGTCCACCGCCACACCCGAGCAGAAGATCGCCATCGCCGGTTATTTCAAAGACCCGGTCGGCTTCTCCGAAAGCGGCACGCCGTACATCATCGACTTGGGCGGCACGCCGACCCTGGCGCCGGAAAACACCCTCAACCCTGAGGTGAAATCCCAGCCGCAACCAGACAAGGTCACCGTCGACACCGAACAGGTCGAAGGCATGGCCGAGCAGGTCGAGAAAGAACGTCTGGAACTGCTCCTGCAAGAACTGCAGAACAAGGTTGACGAGAACCCGCAACTGCAGAAATTCAAGGATCAGATCCTCTTCGAGATCACTCCGAATGGTTTGCGCATCCAGATCATGGACGCTGAAAACCGGCCGATGTTCGACTCAGGTTCTGCACGCCTGAAGCCGTATTTCGAAGACATCCTGCTGGCGATGGCCGATACGATCAAAGCGGTGCCGAACAAAATCAGCATCAGCGGCCACACCGACGCCAAGCCGTACACTGGCACCGGCGATTTCGGAAACTGGGAGCTGTCGGCCAACCGCGCCAACGCTGCACGTCGTGCACTGGTGGCGGGGAGCTATCCGGATGCGCAAGTGGCGCGGGTCGTCGGTTATGCCTCGTCGGCGTTGTTCGACCGGGAAAATCCGTTCAACCCGGTCAACCGTCGTATCGACATCGTCGTCCTGACCAAAAAGGCCCAGGAAGCGATCGAGGGTGCGCAAGGTGCGGACGCGGCGAAGCCAGTCGATGAAAGCCACAACGGCGCCACCCCGACAACGCCGGTTGATCCGAATGCTTTGCCGGCGGATCAGCAACCGGTGCCGCCGCATGAGTTGCGTGAGCGGCTGAACTTGTTTGATGACGCCGCGCCGAAACCGGCGGAACCGGGGAGTGCGGTGCCAGCGCCGGCGCCGGCTCCTGCGCCGAAGCAGTAAGAGACGAAAAAGCCGACAGAGATGTCGGCTTTTTTTGTGGCTGGCGGTTTGAGATTTGGTGTGGCGCCAAGAGCACCCCCTCACCCCAACCCTCTCCCCCAAGGGGTAGAGGGGAAAGGGAGCCGATCTTCGTGGTTGTCAAAATTTGCGTTTGACTGAAGGAGGGGAGCCGATCTTCATGCTGTTCAGAATTTGCGTTTGACTGCGGAAATGGAGCAGATCTTTGTGCAGTTCAAAACCTGAGTACGACTCAGGAATTTCAGGTCGGCGTACCTCGCACAATCACCGCTGTCAGTCCCCTCTCCCTCCGGGAGAGGGCTAGGGTGAGGGGCTATCAAGCCAAGCCGAACAATCAAAACCCCCGCCGAATCCTGCCCTTCAACTGATCATGAAACTGCTCAGCATTCCTCTTGTAAGTCCCCTTCATCGACTCACTCATCGAATCCAGCATCACCGAACGCTTATTCGTCACTTCCTCACGATAAGCATCAATAAAGAAATCCAGATCTTTATCCGTACTCAATTTCGGCCATTTATCCAGATACAGCGGCAGCTCCGCCGGCCCGGTCTTGAACGAGCAGATCCGCCGGTTGCTGATGGTCGCCTCGCCAATCTCGAACGGCACCCACCACGACGAAGCCGTCCGCTCCGAGACCACCGCCAGCAAGTGCGTGCACTCGGTGATGTTGCGGGTGATGACGCCGGTGATGTCGTCGGTGGTCTGTGATTCCGGATCGAGCACATCCAGATAAGTCTTGATGTTCGCCTGTTTCAGGCGACTGTTGATCGCCATGGCCTGCATACGATCCATGTGGCGGTAGCTGATAAACACAGGCATCAGAAGTGTCCTTTGATTGCGAGTTCGCGGTAGTAGGCGCCGAGCGCGGTGAGGCGGCAGCCGGTGGAGTGGAGGGCGGCGTAGTACATGTGCTCGGCGTCGACCGGTTCGATCAGGCTGTGGCGATTGCACTTCTGCAGTTGCGCGAAGACCTCGCCGTGCTCTGGGTTGAACGTCGCCTCGGTCGGTTCGTAGCTGGGATCGAGCGGGTAGGTCGATTCGGCTTCGGCAAACCATTCGGGCAGTTTGCGCAGGATCTCTTTGGGGATCAGCGGCGAGACTTCGCGCAGGGAAATGAACTGCGACACATTGGTCTTGAACACCGGGCGTTGTTCCCAAGCGTCGAGCGCGTTATCGACAAAGGAATAGAGGCTGCCGGGCGTGATCTTGCCGAGAATGTTCGCCGCGCCGCCGTGCAGGGCCTGAAGCAGCAAACCGGTAAACACGCCGTGTTGCGCGCCTTCCATGGCCGGTTCTTCCTTTTTGCACGCGGTGAGAATGGTCATGCCTTCGCCGACCACACTGCTTTCGCTGCGCAAGGCGCGCACTTCACCGGCGGCGCCGCTTTGGCAGCAATCGAGGATGATCACTTTGTTCTTGATGCGCGTGGCTTTGCTCGCCCAGTTGAGGATGTCGCTGATGCGGATGCCGTCCTTGGCGTTGCGATAATCCTGGGGCAGCAACATGCCTTCGTCATTGTCGGTATCGAAACCGCCATGCCCGGCGAAATACAGCAGGGCGACATTGCAGTCGCCGAAAAACAGCTCGCGGATCTGGTCTTCGAGCATCTCCCGACCCAGGTAATCCTCAGCCGACGTCAGCACGACATTCTTGAAGTTGGGGTCGCCGTCGGCGTCGGTTTTCAGCACCGAGGCCATGGCCATGGCGTCATTGCTGCAACCGCTCAGGCGCGAAATATGCGTGTAGTCGTTGATGCCGATAAACAGTCCCTTGCGCATGATCAGGCCGCCGTGTGCAGGCGGATCGCGCCGACGATGCTGTTGGTGTTCCACGCGCATTCGGCGTGTGCGGCGTTACGCACCACCGTGGAAATGCGCTCGGCGCCGAACGGTTTCACCGCGATGATCACCTTGCCCATGCGCTTGGCGATCTCGATTTCCTTGTTGATCCACTTGCTGTAGGTCGAATACATGCCGGCCATGATCAGCACCGCCGAGCACGGACGAATCTTGTTTTCGATGGCTTCTTCGAGCTGTTTGTCAGTCTGCGCGCCCATGATCGGGTTGTGCGGCGGCACCGAAAAATTCTTGTAGGTGAAGTCGGGGTGGGCACTGAGCAGGCGCACCAGATTGTCGTGGGCGTGGGAGTAGTTCCACGAGTGGCTGATGAACAAATGGTAGGTTTGCATGGGGGTTCCTCTGGGGCGCGAACGTGCGACGAGGAACTCAATGTAGGCTCATGAAGCGTGCCCACAAGGCTTGGGCGAAGAAAGAGAAATGTCCTGCAAGCAGGCGTGCAAAAGTCCTACAGAAAAGACCGATGTTTAAAAAAGGGAGGAGGGTGTCAGGGAAAAACCGACCTCCGGCAGCCCTTGGGGAAAGGGCTGCCGGTGCGACTGTTTAATAGCCGTTTTCGGGCAGGCTGGCGATGATCGAGCGGTAGCTGTTCATGCGCTGTTGCTGAACGCGGCCGTCTTCCAGAGCTTTGAGCAACGCACAACCGGGTTCGCGGTCGTGCTTGCAGTCGCGGAAACGGCAAGTGCCGAGCAGGTCGTCGAACTCGATGAAACCGGCTTCAACATCGGCGCGGCTGACGTGGCCGAGGCCGAATTCACGGATACCCGGGGAGTCGATCAGCTCACCGCCGCCGGGGAAGTGGAACAGGCGCGCGGTGGTCGTCGTGTGCGTGCCCTGACCGGACAACTCGGACAGCGGCCCGACGCGGGTTTCGACTTCAGGCAGCAAGCTGTTGACCAGCGACGACTTGCCGACACCGGACTGACCGACGAACACGCTGATGCGTCCGTCGAGCTGCTTTTGCAGCTGTTCCATGCCGTCACCGTGGTGCGCCGACACTTCCAGCACCGGATAACCGAGCGTGCGGTACACCGCCAGCAGCGCATTGAGCGCCGGTGCGTTGTGCTCGTCGATCAGGTCGAATTTGTTCAGCAGCAGCAACGGGCGGATGCCGGCGTGTTCGGCGGCGACGAGATAGCGGTCGATCAGGTTGGCATGCGGCTCGGGCAGCGGGGCGAAGACAATGACGATCATGTCGACGTTGGCCGCGACCGGCTTCAACTGGCCTCGGCTGTCCGGACGGCAGAGTTCGGTGGTACGCGGCAATTGCGCGACGATCACACCGATGCCCTGATTGCCGGCACGCCAGACAACCGTGTCGCCGGTCACCAGTGCAGGCAGGTTGGCGCGCAAGTGGCAGCGGAAAACCTGGCCGGCCTGTTCGCCGTCAATGGCCTCGACTTCGACTTGCACGCCGAAGTGAGCGATCACCAGACCGGTCTGTTCCGGGCCCAGGTCGCCGCCCTCCAGGGCTTCGACAGCCGAGGACTCGCGTTTGGCGGCGCGTGCGGCGCGTTCGCCCTGAATCTTTTCGATGCGCCAGTTTTGACGACGATTGAGTTGGCGTTTGGCCATGGGTGTTCCGTCTGAAGAATGCAGCGATTAGGTAAAACGGCCGCGAGTTTAGCACGCCCGGCAGCCGGCCTAGGCTAAACTGCGCAGCATTGCTCAGGAGCCGAAACATGCAAAACCCGCAGAATCTGATCTGGATCGACCTCGAAATGACCGGCCTTGACCCGGACAACGACGTCATCATCGAAATGGCCACCATCGTCACCGACAGTGACCTCAACACCTTGGCCGAAGGCCCGGTGATCGCCATCCACCACAGCGACGAAGTGCTCGCGCGCATGGACGAATGGAACACCCGCACCCACGGCAACTCCGGCCTGACCCAGCGCGTGCGCGACAGCCGCATCAGCATGGCCGAAGCCGAAGCGGAAACCATCGCCTTCCTCGAGAAATGGGTGCCGAAGGGCAAGTCGCCGATCTGCGGCAACAGCATCTGCCAGGATCGGCGCTTCCTTTATACCCACATGAAAGCGCTGGAAAGCTATTTCCACTACCGCAACCTCGACGTCTCGACGCTCAAGGAACTGGCGGCACGCTGGGCACCGGACGTACGCGACAGCTTCAAAAAGGGCAGCACCCATTTGGCGCTGGACGATATTCGCGAATCGATCGCCGAGCTGCAGCACTACCGCAAGCACTTCATCAAATTCTGATGCGATCCCTGTAGGAGCTGCCGAAGGCTGCGATCTTTTGATCTTGTTTTTCAGGTTTAAAACAAAGATCAAAAAATCGCAGCCTGCGGCAGCTCCTACGGGGTTTTGTGTTTGCTGTGGCGCCCTCTTTTGGTGCCGCACCGAAATGGCTAGACTGCGCGCCTTCCTGACTGGATCGCCACCATGTTGCTGATGCTCTATCTGATTGCCATCACCGCTGAAGCCATGACCGGCGCGCTGTCTGCCGGTCGTCGCGGCATGGACTGGTTTGGCGTGGTGCTGATCGCCTGCGTCACGGCATTGGGCGGCGGTTCGGTGCGCGACGTACTGCTCGGACACTACCCGCTGACGTGGGTCAAACACCCGGAATACCTGGTGCTGACCTCGGTCGCGGCGATGTTCACCGTGTTTACCGCCCGCTGGATGCGCCACCTGCGCTCACTGTTTCTGGTGCTCGACGCCGTCGGTCTGGTGGCCTTCACCCTGATCGGCTGCATGACTGCACTGGAAATGGGCCACGGCATGTTGGTGGCCTCGGTCAGCGGCGTGATCACCGGCGTCTTCGGCGGCATCCTCCGCGACATCTTCTGCAACGACATCCCGCTGATCTTCCGCCGAGAACTCTACGCCAGCGTCTCGTTCGCCGCGGCGTGGTGTTACATGCTTTGCCTGTATCTGAATGTGCCAAGCGAACAGGCGATCCTGATTACGTTGTTCGGCGGCTTCCTGCTGCGCCTGCTGGCGATCCGCTTCCACTGGGAAATGCCCAAGTTCGTCTATAACGATCAGCCGTAACGCAATATTCCATGTAGGAGCTGCCGAAGGCTGCGATCTTTTGACGTTGTTTCAAGATCAAAAGATCGCAGCCTGCGGCAGCTCCTACAGGGGATTATGCGATTCCGTGTTGTTTCAGAGCCCATTCGACGTGTTCTTGTACCAGCTCTGACGGATAGTCCCGCCGCGCCTTCAATGCTTCCAGCACCGGAATGCTCGACGGCGCGTTACCGAGCCCTACCGCCAGATTGCGCAACCAGCGTTCATACCCGGCGCGGCGCAGCGGTGAGCCTTCGGTGCTGCTGAGGAATTTATCCTCGTCCCACATAAACAACTCAGCCAGTTCCGCATTGTCGAGATTGTGCCGTGGCTTGAAGTCGCTTTCGCCGGAGGGTTTGGCGAAACGGTTCCACGGGCAGACGATCTGGCAGTCGTCGCAGCCGAACACGCGGTTGCCGATCAGTGGACGCAGGTCTTCGGGGATCGCGTTTTTCAGTTCGATGGTCAGGTACGAAATGCAGCGTCGCGCGTCCAGCACATAGGGGCCGACGAAGGCATTGGTCGGGCAGATGTCGAGACATGCGGTGCAGCGACCGCAATGTTCGGTGCTGTGCGGATCATCCACTGGCAACGGCAGATCAACGAACAACTCGCTCAAGAAAAAATAGCTGCCAGCCTTACGGTTCAGCACCAAGGTGTTTTTGCCGATCCAGCCCAGTCCGGCCTGCTCGGCGATGGCTTTTTCCAGCACCGGAGCGCTGTCGACAAACGCCCGAAAACCGAACGGGCCGATCTCGGATTGAATCTTGTCGGCCAATTGCTGCACACGTTTACGGATCAATTTGTGGTAATCGCGGCCCAAGGCATAACGCGAGACGTAGGCTTTTTCCGGTTGGGCCAGGCGTTTGGCCATTTCGGTGTCGCCCGGCAGGTAGTCCATGCGCAGCGAAACCACGCGCAACGTGCCCGGCACCAGTTCTTCCGGGTGCGAGCGTTTGCTGCCGTGGGCGCCCATGTAGTCCATTTCGCCGTGGTAGCCGGCCGCGAGCCAGCGCTGCAGATGCTGTTCATGCTCGGCGAGATCCAGACCGCTGATGCCGACTTGCTGAAAGCCCAGCTCGCGGCCCCAATCCTTGATCGATTGGGCGAGGGCGGGCAGGTCTGTGGTGATGGCGGACATGAGGCGAGAGAAACCGGAGCTGAGGTGCGTATAATTCTGCCAGACATCGGAGCCCGAAGACGCATGCCGCACACGAAAGATGAATTACCCGACGCGCTGTATGGCGCCGCACAGGTGCGCGAACTCGATGCGCGGCTGATTGCCGCCGGCACGCCGGGCTTCGAATTGATGCAGCGCGCGGCGCATGCAACGTGGCGCGCGCTGGTTCGGCAATGGCCGTCGGCGACCGAACTGACGGTGCTGGCCGGGCATGGCAACAACGCTGGTGATGGTTATCTGGTCGCGGCCATGGCACAGCGAGCCGGGTGGCAGGTGCGGGTGTTGGCGGTCGGCGATCCGCAGCGATTGCAGGGCGATGCCGCCCTGGCCCACTCCGAGGCGCTGGCTGAAGGTGTTGCGGTGCAAGGCTGGCAGGCTCACAGCGAACTGCGCGGCGTTATTCTTGATGCCTTGCTCGGCACCGGTTTGAGCGGTGACGTGCGCGAGCCTTACCTCTCGGCGATCAAAGCCATTAACGCCAGCGGCTTGCCGGTAACTGCCGTCGATATTCCTTCTGGTTTATGTGCAGACACCGGGCATGTGCTCGGCGGCGCCGTGCAGGCCGATCTGACGGTGACCTTTATCGGGCTGAAACTCGGTTTGTTCACCGGCGATGCGGCGGATCACATCGGCTCGTTGCTGTTTAATGATCTGCAAGCCAGCGCCGACATCTATCGTGACATTCCGGGCATCGCCCAACGGCTCAACCCGGCTAATCTTCCGAAACTGACGGCGCGTAGGCCGACTTCGCACAAGGGCCGTTTCGGCCATGTGTTGCTGATCGGTGGCGATCACGGGTTTGGCGGGGCGATCCTGCTCAGCACCGAAAGCGCTTTGCGCAGCGGCGCCGGAATGGTTTCGCTGGCGACGCGCCCGGAGCATGTCCCGGCTGCGCTGACTCGTGTGCCGGAGGTGATGACGCTCGGCACATCGTCGGCCAATCAATTGATGGGTTTGCTGGAAAAAGTCTCGACACTGGTGATCGGCCCCGGACTCGGCCAGGCCAGTTGGGGCCGGGCGTTGCTGTCAGCAGCTGCCAATGCGCCGTTGCCGCAAGTCTGGGACGCCGATGCGTTGAACCTGCTGGCGAGCGGTTTTGTGCAGCTGCCCAAGGATTGCGTGATCACTCCGCATCCTGGCGAAGCGGCGCGGCTGCTCGGCATCAGTACCGCCGAAGTGCAGGCTGATCGACCGGCCGCCGCGCGGGCATTGAGCAAAAAATACGCAGCGACTGTAACTCTCAAAGGTGCGGGTACTCTGATCGCACATCCCGATGGGCGTCTGGCGTTGTGTCATCAGGGCCACCCGGCGATGGCGACGGCCGGGTTGGGCGATGTGCTGGCCGGTTTGACCGGCGCGTTGCTGGCGCAGGGAATGCAAAGTTTCGACGCCGCGCGTCTGGCCGTGTGGCTGCACGCCAACGCCGGAGCGCAACAAGGCAAATTGGGCCGTGGGCTGGCGGCCAGTGATCTGATTCCAGCCATTCGTCAGTTGTTGGAGGAGCAAGCACCGTGTCTGAAGTAACCCTGTACCTGGCCGATGAACAGGCCATGAGCGACTTTGGCGCACGGATCGCCCGCGTGACCCAGGGCCACGGCCTGATTTTTCTGGAAGGCAACCTCGGGATGGGCAAAACCACGCTGTCGCGGGGCATCATTCGTGGCCTGGGCCACGTTGGCTCGGTAAAAAGTCCGACCTTCACATTGGTCGAGCCCTACGAGATCGGTGACGTCCGCGCCTTCCACTTCGACCTGTATCGACTGGTCGATCCGGAAGAGCTGGAGTTTCTCGGCATCCGCGATTACTTCGAAGACGATGCGCTGTGCCTGATCGAGTGGCCCGATAAAGGTGCAGGCTTTTTGCCAAAGCCTGACCTGACCATTACCATTAGCCCGCAAGACAGCGGGCGTTCGCTGAAAATTTTATCCCAGGGCTCGCGTGGCGAGGCCTGGTGTGCCGCTTTGGCATTGGAATCCAATTAAATGATGGGGTTAGGTATGCGCTTTCGCGCGTTGGTGGCTGCCGTTGGACTGTTGTTGATGGCAGTAACCGTCAACGCTGTGGCCGATTCAAAGGTCAACAGCGTGCGCTTGTGGCGAGCGCCGGATAACACGCGACTGGTCTTCGACCTGAGCGGCCCGGTGCAGCACAGCGTCTTCACCCTGACCGCTCCGGATCGGCTGGTGATCGACATCAATGGCGCCACATTAGGTGCGCCGCTGAAATTGCAGACCGCGAACACCCCGATCACCGCCATGCGCTCGGCACAACGCACGCCGACCGACCTGCGCGTGGTCATCGACCTGAAAAAAACCGTCACGCCAAAAAGCTTCTCGCTGGCGCCGAACGGGCAGTATGGCAACCGTCTGGTGGTCGATCTGTTCGACAACGCAGCCGACGCCGAACCCGCTCCAACACCTGCGCCGACCCCTTCGGTCGCGACCATACCAGCAGTGCCGGTCACCCCGACAGAACCGGCGATCAAGTTGCCCCCAGCCCCGGCCGGCAAGCGCGACATTATTGTGGTGATCGACGCCGGCCACGGTGGCGAAGACCCGGGCGCGTCCGGTTCGCGCGGGCAGCGTGAGAAAGACGTGGTGCTGCAGATCGCCCGCGAACTGCAACGTCAGGTCAACGGCATGAAAGGCTTCCGCGCCGAACTGACCCGTACGGGCGACTACTTCATCCCGTTGCGTGGCCGTACCGAAATCGCCCGCAAAAAAGGCGCCGATCTGTTCGTGTCGATCCACGCCGACGCCGCGCCTTCTGCGGCAGCCTTCGGCGCCTCGGTGTTTGCCCTGTCTGATCGCGGCGCAACCTCGGAGACCGCGCGTTGGCTGGCCGACAGCGAAAACCGTTCCGACTTGATCGGTGGTGCCGGCAACGTCAGCCTCGACGATAAAGACCGCATGCTCGCGGGCGTATTGCTAGACCTGTCGATGACCGCCTCGCTGACCTCCAGCCTCAACGTCGGCCAGAAAGTCCTGACCAACATCGGCCGCGTCACGCCGTTGCACAAACAGCGCGTGGAACAAGCCGGGTTTATGGTGTTGAAGTCGCCGGACATCCCGTCGATCCTGGTCGAAACCGGGTTTATCTCCAACGCCAACGAAGCGAACAAGCTCTCGGCCTCAAGCCACCAGCAAGCGCTGGCGCGTTCGATCAGCAGTGGCGTGCGCCAGTTCTTCCAGCAGAATCCGCCACCGGGCACCTACATTGCCTGGCTGCGTGATTCCGGAAAAATCGCCCAAGGCCCGCGTGATCACCGCGTCGGCCCGGGTGAGACCCTGGCCATGATCGGCGTGCGTTATCAGGTGTCGCCAGCCACGCTGCGCAGCGCGAACAATCTGAAAAGTGATGAGCTGAAAGTCGGCCAGCACCTGACCATTCCTGGCACCGAACTGGCGTCCAAAGAATGAACGAAGTGCTGAACGCTGCCGCGCGCATCGAACTGCTCAGCCCGCGGCTGGCGAACCAGATTGCCGCCGGTGAGGTGGTTGAACGTCCGGCCTCGGTGATCAAGGAGTTGCTGGAAAACAGCCTCGACTCCGGCGCCAAACGCATCGATGTCGATGTCGAGCAGGGCGGCGTCAAGCTGCTGCGCGTCCGTGATGACGGCAGCGGTATTTCCGCCGATGACCTGCCGCTGGCGCTGGCCCGTCACGCCACCAGCAAGATCCGCAACCTCGAAGACCTCGAGCAAGTGATGAGCCTCGGTTTCCGGGGTGAGGCATTGGCGTCGATCAGCTCCGTGGCGCGCCTGACCCTGACTTCGCGTACCCGCGATGCCGAACAGGCCTGGCAAGTTGAAACCGAAGGTCGCGACATGGCACCGCGGGTTCAACCGGCGGCGCATCCGGTCGGCACCTCGGTGGAAGTTCGTGATCTGTTCTTCAACACCCCGGCGCGGCGCAAATTCCTCAAGACCGAAAAAACCGAATTCGATCACCTGCAAGAAGTGATCAAACGTCTGGCGCTGGCGCGTTTTGACGTGGCTTTTCATCTGCGCCACAACGGTAAAACCATCCTCAGCCTGCACGAGGCCCACGATGATGCGGCCCGCGCACGGCGTGTAGCGGCGATTTGCGGCTCGGGTTTCCTTGAGCAGGCGCTGCCGATCGAGATCGAGCGCAACGGCCTGCACTTGTGGGGCTGGGTCGGTTTGCCGACCTTCAACCGTAGCCAGGCGGATTTGCAGTATTTCTTTGTGAATGGCCGGGCCGTGCGCGACAAACTGGTCGCCCACGCGGTGCGTCAGGCCTATCGCGACGTGCTGTTCAACGGCCGTCACCCGACGTTTGCGCTGTTTTTCGAAGTTGATCCGGCGGCAGTCGACGTCAACGTGCACCCGACCAAACACGAAGTACGCTTCCGTGACGGGCGCATGGTGCATGACTTCCTTTACGGCACCTTGCACCGCGCGTTGGGCGATGTGCGGCCGGAAGATCAACTGGCCGGCTCCGTCACCACTGCCGTCGTTCGCCCATCCGGCCTCGATGCCGGCGAGTTCGGCCCGCAAGGTGAAATGCGTCTGGCGGCCAATGCGCTGCTCGAGCAACCGCAGGCACAACCAGCGTTCAATACCTCGTCCGGGGCCAGCGCTGGCGGCGCTTATCAGTATCAATACACACCGCGCCCGCAGTCGGGCATGCCGCCGGCCGCCGAGGCGCAGGCTGCGTATCGCGAGTTTTTTGCGCCGTTGCCTGAAGCCAACGCCAATGCGCTGCCGGCCGGTCAGGAAGACATTCCGCCGCTGGGTTACGCGCTGGCGCAGCTCAAAGGCATCTACATTTTGTCCGAGAACGCCCAAGGGCTGGTGCTGGTAGACATGCACGCCGCTCACGAGCGGATCATGTATGAGCGCCTGAAGATCGCCATGGCCAGCGAAGGCTTGAGCGGCCAGCCATTGCTGGTGCCGGAGTCGCTGGCCGTCAGTCAGCGCGAAGCCGATTGTGCTGAAGAGCACGCGGCATGGTTCCAGCGTCTGGGCTTTGAATTGCAGCGTCTTGGCCCGGAAACCTTGGCGATCCGTCAGATTCCGGCCTTGTTGAAGCAAGCCGAAGCCAACCGCTTGGTCGGCGATGTACTCTCGGACTTGATGGAGTACGGCACCAGTGACCGGATTCAGGCGCACCTGAACGAACTGCTCGGCACCATGGCCTGCCACGGCGCGATCCGCGCCAACCGGCGCCTGGCCCTGCCGGAAATGAACGGCCTGCTGCGTGATATGGAAAACACCGAGCGCAGTGGTCAATGCAACCATGGCCGACCGACCTGGACTCAACTGGGCCTGGACGATCTGGACAAACTGTTCCTGCGCGGTCGTTGATGAGCCAGCTCCCTCCAGCGATTTTTCTGATGGGCCCGACCGCTGCGGGCAAGACTGATCTGGCCATCGAGCTGACCAAGGTGCTGCCGTGCGAGTTGATCAGTGTCGATTCGGCGCTGGTCTATCGCGGTATGGACATCGGCACTGCCAAACCTTCCAAAGAACTGCTGGCCGAACATCCGCACCGCTTGATCGACATTCTCGATCCGGCGGAAGCGTATTCGGCTGCGGATTTCCGTCGCGATGCGTTGCAAGCGATGGCGGAAATCACCGCGCGCGGAAAAATTCCGCTGCTGGTCGGCGGCACCATGCTCTATTACAAGGCGCTGGTGGAAGGGTTGGCCGAGATGCCGGCGGCTGATCCCGAGGTGCGCGCGCAGATCGAGGAAGAGGCTGCACGCCTTGGCTGGCAAGCCCTGCACGACCAATTGGCGGTCATCGACCCGGTGTCGGCAGCGCGGATTCATCCGAACGATCCGCAGCGCTTGAGTCGGGCACTGGAAGTCTATCGAGTCAGCGGTCAGAGCATGACTGCCCTGCGCGCACAACAATCTGCGCAAAGTACTGAAGCAGCCGCTTCGGGACTGCAACAATTGCCCTATACTGTCGCGAACTTGGCCATTGCCCCGGCAAACCGCCAGGTACTGCACGAGCGCATTAAACAAAGATTCACAATTATGTTGGAACAGGGATTCATCGACGAGGTCGTAGCCCTGCGTAAAAGAAGTGACCTGCATTCAGGGTTGCCGTCTATACGTGCGGTAGGCTACCGCCAAGTCTGGGATTACCTGGATGGCAAGCTGACGTTGGCCGACATGCAGGAGCGCGGCATCATCGCCACGCGCCAATTAGCCAAGCGCCAGTTCACCTGGCTGCGCAGCTGGGAAGATCTACACTGGCTGGACAGTCTTGATTGCGACAATCTGCCACGCGCCTTGAAATACCTTGGGACCATCTCCATATTGAGCTGAGTCCTTGCAATTGCCGTCTATCCTTGGGGGTGTGGCGGCTAAAGCCATCTGAATTACCTATTTTTTATTATTGAATCCTTAAAGGAGTGCGGCACATGTCAAAAGGGCATTCGCTACAAGACCCTTACTTGAATACTTTACGTAAAGAGAAAGTTGGGGTTTCCATCTACCTGGTCAACGGTATCAAACTGCAAGGCACGATCGAGTCGTTCGACCAGTTCGTGATCCTGCTGAAAAACACCGTGAGCCAGATGGTTTACAAACACGCTATCTCGACAGTAGTGCCGGTTCGTCCAATTCGTCTGCCTAGCGCAACCGAATCCGAAGCAGGTGACGCTGAGCCAGGTAACGCCTGATAGGAGTCTCCTTTGTTCTTTGAGCGCCACGGTGGTGGTGAGCGAGTAATCCTCGTTCACTTGGATGGACAGGACCCTGAGGCGCGCGAAGATCCGCAGGAGTTTCAGGAATTGGCTAATTCGGCCGGCGCCGAGACCGTTGCGTTTTTTAACGTGCCGCGTCATCGGCCAACCGCCAAATACCTGATTGGTAGCGGCAAGGTCGAGGAACTGCGCGACCTGGTCAAAGCTGAAGAAGCCGATCTGGTGATCTTCAATCACATCCTCACGCCCAGTCAGGAACGTAACCTCGAACGTGTTTTCGAGTGTCGCGTGATCGACCGTACCGGCCTGATTCTCGATATTTTCGCCCAACGCGCCCGTACCCATGAAGGCAAGCTCCAGGTCGAACTGGCCCAGCTTGACCACATGAGCACCCGCCTGGTTCGTGGCTGGACTCACCTTGAGCGTCAAGGTGGCGGTATCGGCATGCGTGGCCCGGGTGAAACCCAACTCGAAACCGACCGCCGTTTGCTGCGGGTTCGCCTGCGCCAGATCAAGGGCCGGCTCGAGAAGGTGCGCAGCCAGCGCGAGCAGTCGCGTCGCGGCCGTTCCCGTGCGGATATCCCGACCGTTTCTCTGGTGGGATACACCAACGCCGGCAAATCCACACTCTTCAACAACGTGACGAAATCCGACGTCTACGCGGCCGACCAATTGTTCGCCACGCTGGATCCGACCCTGCGCCGTCTCGACATTGACGACCTGGGGCCGATTGTTCTGGCGGACACGGTGGGCTTCATTCGTCACTTGCCGCACAAGCTGGTTGAAGCATTTCGGTCTACCCTCGAAGAGTCGAGCAACTCCGATCTGCTGTTGCACGTGATCGATGCAGCAGAACCGGATCGCATGTTGCAGATCGAGCAGGTGATGGTGGTGCTGGGCGAGATTGGTGCCCAGGACTTGCCGATCCTCGAGGTCTATAACAAACTCGATTTGCTTGAAGGCGTTGAGCCACAAATCCAGCGCGACGAAAACGGCAAGCCCCAGCGGGTCTGGCTTTCGGCGCGTGATGGCAGTGGTCTGGAATTGCTTGAACAAGCCATCGCCGAATTGCTCGGCAGTGATTTGTTTGTCGGTACCCTGCGCTTGCCGCAACGATTCGCCCGACTGCGTGCGCAGTTTTTCGAGCTCGGTGCGGTACAGAAAGAAGAACACGACGAAGAAGGCATCAGTTTGCTGGCCGTTCGTTTGCCCCGGGTCGAGCTGAATCGACTGGTAAGCCGCGAAGGATTGCAGCCGATGGAATTCATCGAGCAACACACTTTGCAATAAAAGCCTGAAGAAGCGGTTGTGCCGTGACGGCAGGCATTCTGTAGCATTGGTCGGCGCGCCGTGGGTGCGTCTTTGCTTTATCAGATGGAGAGCGCTATGGCTTGGAATGAGCCGGGTGGCAACTCGAATAATCAGGATCCTTGGGGTGGCAAACGCCGCAATAACGGCGACCGCAAGGGGCCACCAGATCTCGACGAGGCCTTCCGAAAGCTGCAGGAAAGCCTGAACGGGTTGTTCGGTGGTGGTAAAAAACGCGGTGATGACGGCGGGGGTTCCGGCAAAAGCCGTGGCGGCTTCGGCGGTCTGATCGGCATCGTCCTCGTCGTGCTGGCGGCTATCTGGCTGTACAGCGCGGTCTATGTGGTCGACGAGCAGGAGCAGGCCGTGGTGCTGCGCTTCGGCAAGTACTACGAGACTGTTGGCCCGGGCCTGAACATCTACCTGCCGCCGATCGACAAGAAGTACATGGAAAACGTAACGCGTGAGCGTGCGTACACCAAGCAGGGCCAGATGCTCACCGAAGACGAGAACATCGTCGAAGTGCCGCTGACCGTGCAGTACAAGATCAGCAACCTGCAGGACTTCGTGCTGAACGTCGATCAGCCGGAAATCAGCCTGCAACATGCGACCGACAGCGCCCTGCGCCACGTGGTGGGTTCGACCGCCATGGATCAGGTGCTGACCGAAGGTCGTGAATTGATGGCCAGCGAAATCAAGGAGCGTCTGCAACGCTTCCTCGATACTTACCGCACCGGTATCACTGTGACTCAGGTCAACGTACAGAACGCGGCAGCCCCGCGTGAAGTGCAGGAAGCCTTCGATGACGTGATCCGCGCCCGTGAAGACGAGCAGCGTTCGCGCAACCAGGCTGAAACCTACGCCAACGGCGTCGTGCCGGAAGCCCGTGGTCAGGCCCAGCGCATCATCGAAGATGCCAACGGTTATCGTGACGAAACGGTCTCGCGTGCCAAGGGTGAGGCGGATCGCTTCACCAAACTGGTCGCCGAGTATCGCAAGGCACCTGAAGTCACCCGCGAGCGTCTGTACCTGGACACCATGCAGGAAGTCTTCAGCAACACCAGCAAGGTACTCGTGACCGGTAACAAGAACGGCCAGAGCAACCTGTTGTACCTGCCGTTGGACAAAATGATTCAGAACAGCTCGGGCAGCAATGCGCCGGTCACCGGTTCGGCCGCTGCCAGCAACAACACGGATGCCGCGCCGCACGTCACTGACCTGCCGCAGACGCGCACAAGGGAGACCCGCTGATGAGCAATAAATCGCTGATCGCCCTGATCGTTGGCGTCGTTGTGCTACTGGTGGGCTGGAACTGCTTCTACATCGTCGCTCAGACCGAGCGTGCGGTGCTGCTGCAATTCGGTCGCGTGGTTCAGGCTGATGTTCAGCCGGGCCTGCATGTGAAAGTGCCTTACGTTAACCAGGTGCGTAAATTCGACGCACGTCTGATGACGCTGGATGCACCGACACAGCGCTTCCTGACCCTGGAAAAGAAAGCCGTGATGGTTGATGCCTACGCCAAGTGGCGCGTGAAAGATGCCGAGCGCTTCTACACCGCAACTTCCGGCCTCAAGCAAATCGCCGACGAGCGTCTGTCCCGCCGTCTCGAATCCGGTCTGCGTGACCAGTTCGGTAAGCGCACCCTGCACGAAGTGGTGTCGGGTGAGCGTGATGCACTGATGGCTGACATCACTGCATCGCTGAACTCGATGGCGGAAAAAGAGCTGGGTATCGAAGTTATCGATGTCCGGGTCAAAACCATCGATCTGCCGAAAGAAGTAAACCGCAGCGTGTTCGAACGTATGAGCACCGAGCGTGAGCGTGAAGCTCGCGAGCACCGCGCCAAGGGTAACGAGCTGGCAGAAGGCATCCGTGCCGACGCCGATCGTCAACGCCGCGTGCTGCTGGCTGAAGCCTATCGTGAATCCGAAGAGGTTCGCGGTGACGGTGATGCCCAGGCCGCTGCGATCTACTCCAAGGCCTACGGTCAGGATCAGGAGTTCTACGGTTTCTACCGTAGCCTGCGCGCCTACCGTGAAAGCTTCGCGAACAAATCCGACGTACTGGTCCTCGACCCAAGCAGCGACTTCTTCCGTTACCTGGAAAAGTCCAAGCCTTGATACGACGTTGACCTGAATCATTCCGCCCGGCGGCTAAAACCTCGGGCGGGGTGATCCTTTCGGAAAACGTGTGTATGATGCGGCAGCCGGGAAATTCCCGGCTTTTTTGCGTCTGCACGTTTGATTGCTGTTTTTTGTTGCAGGCATCGGGTTGAATGGCCCGACCGTTTTTCGAGGAAAGTGATGGGCGAAGCCGCTGACAGGCCTTTCGCTGCGTCGTTCATGCGCGTGCGTTTTGAACGGACTGGTCATTTTCTGCTTCACTCAAGGCTCGCCCTCGTGCTGGCCGCCCGGATCAAAGGGGAATGGCGTAATGGCAACGGTAGACCGCTGGCTGCTGCCAGATGGCATCGAAGAAGTACTGCCACCGGAGGCGGCGCGCATTGAAGTCGCGCGTCGTCAGGTGTTGGATCTGTTCCAGAGCTGGGGTTACGAGTTTGTCGTGACCCCCCATATCGAGTACCTGGAATCCCTGCTGACCGGCGCGGGCCAGGACCTGGATCTGCGTACCTTCAAGGTCATCGACCCGCAATCGGGCCGGCAGATGGGTTTCCGGGCGGACATCACGCCGCAAGTGGCGCGCATCGATGCGCACACCCTGCGTCGCGAAGGCCCGAGCCGTCTGTGCTACGCCGGCAGCGTGCTGCATGCGCAACCGCGTGCATTGTCGTCCTCGCGCAGCCCGATCCAGTTGGGCGCCGAGTTGTACGGCGACGCCAGCCCGAGCAGCGACGTTGAAGTGATCAGCCTGATGTTGGCCATGCTGCAACTGGCCGACGTGCCGGATGTGCACATGGATCTGGGGCATGTCGGCATTTACCGTGGTCTGGCGCGTGCCGCCGGTCTGTCTGGTGAAGTCGAGCAGCAGTTGTTCGATGCGCTGCAACGCAAGGCCATCGACGAGGTCATTACCTTGACCGAAGGTCTGCCGGCCGATCTGTCCGGCATGCTGCGTGCGCTGGTTGATCTGTGCGGCGGCCGTGAAGTGTTGAGCGCTGCCCGCGAGCGTCTGGCGAATGCGCCGGCGCCGGTTCTGGCAGCACTGGAAGATTTGCTGGCGATCGCCGAGCGTCTGTCGGCGCGCTTCCCGGAGCTGCCGCTGTACTTCGATCTGGGCGAGCTGCGTGGCTACCACTACCACACCGGTGTGGTGTTCGCGGTGTTCGTGCCGGGTGTTGGCCAGTCCATCGCTCAGGGCGGTCGCTACGACGACATCGGCGCCGATTTTGGTCGCGCTCGTCCGGCGACAGGCTTTTCCACCGATTTGAAAACCCTGGTGACCCTGGGGCGTGCTGAGATCGAGCTACCGTCTGGCGGTATCTGGATGCCTGACAGTACGGATGCGGCACTCTGGCAGCAGGTTTGCCAGTTGCGCAGTGAGGGTCAGCGTGTCGTTCAGGCGTTGCCTGGACAACCTTTGGCCGCCGCCCGTGATGCGGACTGCGACCGGCAATTGATTCAGCAGAACGGGCTTTGGCAAGTTTCGCCACTGGCTTCTTGAGTTTTCCTGCCGGCCATCGCCGGCACCAAGTTTGCGCGAATGAGGACAAGTGTTATGGGTAAGAATGTCGTAGTCCTGGGCACCCAATGGGGTGATGAGGGCAAAGGCAAGATCGTTGATCTGCTGACCGAACATGCTGCCGCCGTAGTGCGCTACCAAGGTGGCCACAACGCTGGTCACACCCTGGTGATCGACGGCGAAAAAACCGTTTTGCACCTGATCCCGTCGGGCGTGCTGCGCGAAGGCGTGCAGTGCCTGATCGGCAACGGCGTGGTGGTTGCACCTGACGCCCTGCTGCGCGAGATCACCAAGCTGGAAGAGAAAGGCGTACCGGTGCGCGAGCGTCTGCGTATCAGCCCCTCCTGCCCGCTGATCCTGTCCTTCCACGTAGCGCTGGATCAGGCTAGGGAAAAGGCCCGTGGCGAGCTGAAGATCGGTACTACCGGTCGCGGCATCGGCCCGGCGTACGAAGACAAGGTTGCTCGTCGTGGCCTGCGTGTTGGCGACCTGCTGAACATGCCGCGCTTCGAAGACAAGCTGCGTGAACTGGTGGATTACCACAACTTCATGCTGGTTGGTTACTACAAAGAGCCAGCCATTGAGTTCGAAAAGACTCTGGCCGAGTGCAAGGAATACGCTGAGCTGCTCAAGCCGTTGATGCTCGACGTGACTGCCGAGCTGCACGACCTGCGTCGCGCCGGCAAAGACATCATGTTCGAAGGCGCCCAGGGTTCGTTGCTCGACATCGACCACGGCACCTACCCGTACGTGACCAGCTCCAACACCACCGCCGGTGGCGTGGCGACCGGTTCGGGCGTTGGCCCGATGTTCCTGGACTACATCCTGGGCATCACCAAGGCTTACACCACTCGCGTCGGTTCGGGCCCGTTCCCGACTGAGCTGTTCGACGAAGTCGGCGCGCACCTGGCCAAGCAAGGTCACGAGTTCGGCGCTACCACCGGCCGTGCCCGTCGTTGCGGCTGGTTCGACGCCGTTATCCTGCGTCGCGCTATCGATGTGAACAGCATCTCGGGTATCTGCCTGACCAAGCTGGACGTACTCGACGGTCTGGAAACCATCAACATCTGCGTCGGCTACAAAGACGCGCAAGGCAACGCCGTTGCTCCGACCGACGCTGACAGCTACGTAGGCCTGCAGCCTGTGTACGAAGAAGTGCCGGGCTGGACTGAATCGACCGTGGGTGCAAAAACCCTGGAAGAGCTGCCGGCTAACGCTCGTGCCTACATCAAGCGCGTTGAAGAGTTGATCGGCGCACCGATCGACATTATTTCGACGGGCCCGGATCGCAACGAAACCATCGTTCTGCGTCATCCGTTTGCTTGATAAGTCGTTGATGTAAAAAACAAAGGCCCCTTAATCGGGGCCTTTGTCGTTTATGCCTGTCGGACGGCATGACCTTTGCTGTGAAACTTCCTACAAGAGTGCCATCAAATTAATGGCGTCAGAAGTAGAGGTATTCACAGTGTCGGCCGTTCTCTCACTGTTACAAAGCCGTTTGTTGCGCCCGGTATTCGTTACCCTTGGTATCGCCCTTTTGGTGCAAGTGCTGGTGGCCGTCGCCCTGACACGGAGCACCGTCACGGCGCTGGAAGCCGATCTGGCCGTGCGCCTAGGTGCCGACAGCCAGAAACTCTCTGGTGAACTAGAGCAGGCCGGACGTGAAGTCACGTCGAGCCTGGACAACCTTTCCAGCAGCACCCGCCAGCGGTTGACCGCCGGTTTGTCCGCGCGTCTGAAGGATGAGCAGGCACAGCTGCGTGCGACTCTGGAAAAAGACCTCAAGGACTCGGCCAATGACATGGCGCAACTGCTCGCCTCCGTTGCGCCGCGCGCGATGTGGGACAGCGACGTGCCGACCCTCTCTGAGTTCGCCCGTCGTGCCCAGCGCAATCCCAATGTGCTGTTTGTGGTGTACGACGATGCCACCGGCCAGCACCTGACCCGTTATCTCAACCGCGAAAACCCGATCAACAAGGCCTTGCTGGAAAAAGGCCAGGGCGAGCGCGCGCTGGATAAAGTGCTGGACGCGGCGAAAAACGATCCGTCGGTTTACTACCTCGAAGCCTCGATCAATCCCAACGGCGTGGAAATCGGCAAGGTGCTGATGGGCGTTTCCACGGCGTCAGTGGAAACCGATCTGGCCGCACTGGATAAACGCTTCTCGGCGCTGATCGCCAGCAGTGATCAACTGGTCGGCGACAGTCTTCGAGGTGCCGCCGCCGATAGCGCAAAAGCCATGCAGGCGCGTCTGCAATCGGCGCAATCCACCGCTGCTGAAATGAAAGCCAATACCGCCAGCACCGTGCAAGAAGCAGCGGCGACGCTGCGCTGGAGAATCGGTCTGGGCCTGGCGCTGGTCGGCTGCGGCGTGCTGCTGTTGCTGGCCGTGGTGTTGGGCCATCGCGTGGTCAATCGCCTGAAGATGCTCAATGCCGCGATGGATGATCTGGCGGCGGGCGAGGGCGATCTGACCAAGCGTGTACAGATCAACAGCAAAGACGAAATCGGCGACATGGCTTCGGCGGTCAATCGCTTTGTCGATAAGTTGCAGCCGATCGTGCGCGAGGCGGGCGATGTCGCCCAGCGTACCGGCGTGGAAATCGGCGCGATGACTCTGCGCAATGCTGGTGCCGATGCGGCGGCCGGGATGCAGCGTGATGAAGTGGCGGAGAGTCTGCGCGCACTGTCGCAAATGGCCGACGAGGCACAGTCTGAAAGCCATGCGATGCAGGCGGCGTTGAAGCAGGTGGTGGATATTCGTCAGGCCACTGATGAGAACACGCGCACGTCGGCCAAGGTCGGCGGCTTGATTGAGGCGTTGGCCGGGCAGGTCGACACCGGAGCGAAGGTCATTCAGCGACTGGCGCAGCAGAGTGAACAGATTGAAGTGGTGCTGACGGTGATCCACGGGATCGCCGAGCAGACCAATTTGCTGGCACTGAACGCGGCGATTGAAGCGGCGCGCGCGGGTGAAACCGGGCGTGGGTTCGCGGTAGTGGCGGATGAGGTGCGTGCGCTGGCGAGCAAGACGCAAAGCTCTACCGGCGATATTCAGGCGCACATTGTTGCTTTGCAGCAGGGTGCGCGTGAGGCGGTCGAGGCGATTGGTCAGGCCGGGCGTCAGGCTAGCGAAGGCTTGCTGGTGTTGCGCGACAGTGCGCGCTTGCAGCAATCGGTGCAGGCCTCGGTTGAGCAGGTGCATGCGGCGATTGGTCTGGCGACGCAGGCAGCGGCGCATCAGGCGCAGGGTGCGCAAGCGGTGCGTGGGCGGGTCGAGACGATTCATGCGCAGGCCGAGAAAGCGGCGCAGGCGGTAGTGGAAACCACGGCGAGTGGCAAGGTGCTGGATGGTTTGGCGGCGCAGTTGAAGGCGAGTCTGGGGCAGTTCAGGGCTTAGGATCAAAAGATCGCAGCCTGCGGCAGCTCCTACATTAATCTCCTGTAGGAGCTGCCGCAGGCTGCGATCTTTTAGCGGCTCAGATACATCCGCGTCGTCAATAGATAAACCGGCAACCCGGACACCAAAATCAACAACGCCGCATAAGGCGCCGCCGCCGCAAACTCGACATTCGCGGTATGCGCCCACACCTCGGTCGCCAACGTGTTAAGTCCGGTCGGACTCAGCAGCAGCGTCGCCGTCAATTCCTTCATCGCATCCAGAAACACCAGCGCAAACGCCGCGCCCAATGCCGGGAAAATAATCGGCAACGTCACCCGGCAAAACGCCGTGAACGACGAAGCGCCCAGCGTCCGTGCAGCCTCTTCAAGCTGCGGCGCAGCCTTGTTCAGTGCAGTACGAATCGGTGCCTGCGCCAGCGGCAGAAACAGCAGTGCATAAGCGATCAGCAACAACCCCGAAGTCTGGTACAGCGCCGGCACGTAATGCAGGGCGAAATACACCAGCGTCAGCGCAATCACCAGGCCCGGCAGCGCGTGCAACAGGTACGGCAGACGCTCAGCCCAGATCGCCAGTTGGCCTTTGTAACGCACCACCAGCAAACCAACTGGTACTGCCAGCACCAGGCACAGCGCCGCACCGCCGAGCGACAGCGCCAGCGAAGACAGCAGGGCTTCGGTAATTGCCGCCACAGGGAATGCCGCCGAAGAGCCGACCGCCAGCCAGTAAGCCAGCATCCCCAGCGGAATCCCGCTGCCGACAATCGCCAACGCCAGACAATACAACTGACCCAGCGGAGCCCAGCGACCCAATCGAACTTGCTCAGCCTGACGCGCCGCGCCTTGCCCGGTGCGCACATGCCGGCCTTTGCCACGCACGCGCAGCTCCAGCCACAACAACACCAGGCACAACGCCAACAACACCGCGGAAAGCATCGCCGCGTTGGCGTTACTGAATTCCAGCTCGAACTGTTGATAGATCGCCGTGGTGAAGGTTTGCAGGCCGATGATCGACAGCGCGCCGAACTCCACCAACATGTGCAAGGCAATCAGCAACGAACCGGCCAACAGCGACGGCCAGAGCAGCGGCAGGGTGACGCGGAAAAACACCCCCCAGCGATTCTGCCCGAGGGTGCGTGCGGACTCTTCAAGGGAGGGATCGAGATTGCGCAGGGTCGCCGCTACCGGCAGAAAGATCAGCGGGTATTTCGACAGGCTCATCACCAGAATCGCCCCGCCCAGCCCTTCGAACTGCACACTCAAGGAGACCCAGGTGAAGCTGCTGACAAACGCCGGCACCGCGAACGGCAGGCACAGAATCACGCCCCACAAGCGCCGCCCCGGCAGATTGCTGCGTTCCAGCAACCACGCCAGCGATAGACCGATCACGCCGCAGGTAATCGTCACGCCAACCATCAATGCCAGCGTATTGCGCAGCAGGCCGAACACGTACGGGCGCCACAGCAAGTGCAGTGCCTCGGCCCAGCCGGCCTGCCAGGCTTTCAGTCCGACGTAGGCGAGCGGCAAAAGGCTGAGCACCACCAGCAGCAACACTGGCAGCACCAGCCAGATCGACGGCCGCTTGCGCTTTGGTACGTAACCCCCGCGCGCGGCGGGGGCGGATAACGATGCGGCCATCAGTTCAAGCCAACTTCACGTTCCAGTTCCAGCGCTTCTTCGGCATTGCCCAGATCGGCCGGCGTTACGTTCGGCGCTTCCAGCTCGCTGAACGGCTTGAGCCCGCGATCCGATTCCATGCCTTTGTGCAGCGGATATTCGGCGGTGGTCTGAGTGATCACGCGCTGACCTTCTTCGCTGGCCATGTAGGCGAGGAATTGCTGGGCTTCTTTTGGATGCTTGCTGGATTTCAGCACGGCAGCACTGGATACAGTGATCAAGCCACCGACATCGCCGCCAGTGAAGTAATGCAGTTTCGAGTCGAGTTGGCCTTTCTCGCGCTGCAGGGCGAACCAGTAGTAGTTGTTCACCAGCACGGTAGCGACTTCGCCGTTTTCCACGGCTTTGAGCGCGACCATGTTGTTGCTGTAGGTTTTACCGAATGCGCGCAGGCCAGTCAGCCATTCTTCGGCAGCGTCACGACCGTGCACCTTGATGATCGCTACGGCTTGTTCCTGGAACGCGCCGCTGGTTGGTACGAAGCCGACTTTGCCTTGCCACTGCGGATCAGAGAATTCCATCACCGATTTCGGCAGGTCTTTTTCATCGACCAGTTTCGGGTTGTAGGCAACCACGCGAACGCGCGCTGTGACGCCGATCCAGGTGCCGTTGCCGGCTACATATTTTTCCGGAAGCACAGCCAAAGTGGCGTCATCGGTTTTCGCCAGCAGGCCGAGTTCGCCGAGATTGTTAAGCGGCGGCGATTCTTCGGTGTAGATCACATCGGCGGGGGAGCGGTCGCCTTCTTCGATGACCTGGCTGGCGAGCTGATTGCTGCTGCCTTTGCGGACATTGACGTGAATGCCGGTCTTGGCTTCGAAGGCTTTGGCGATCGCGTCGCCGACTTCCTTGTGCTGGCCGTTATAGAGAGTCAGGGAAACCGCATCGGCAGCCTGGGTGAGGGGAGTGGCGAGCGCCAGGCCGAGAAGGGTGAAGGTCAGGCCTCGGCGCAGGGTATTTCGAAACGTCATTCGCAGGGTTCCTCACTGTCGCATTGCAAAAACTTGCAACAATGATAAACGATATTGTTTCTCAAGTGCGCCTTGCGAGAGGCCGCCAGCTCTGATACGACGTCTTCGTTGAACCGTAGGAGCTGCCGAAGGCTGCGATCTTTTGATCTTGCTCTTTGGAAAAACAAGATCAAAAGATCGCAGCCTTCGGCAGCTCCTACATGGAGATATCAAGATTTCGGGAAGCCAGAAACGCAAAAACCCGCTTTCGCGGGTTTTTGTGAAATCCAAGGCCGTAACCTTGAATTTGAATTGGTGCCCAGAAGAAGACTCGAACTTCCACGACCTTGCGGTCACCAGCACCTGAAGCTGGCGTGTCTACCAATTTCACCATCTGGGCAATCATCGCTAGCGTTGCCGCTGTTGATGTGGCGCACTATACGGAGCGCTTTTTAATCTGTAAACCCCTGATTTAATTTTAATAAATCAGTTTTAACAAAAGCGTTCCTTAGAATGCAAAAAACCCGCTTTCGCGGGTTTTTGTGTGAGTCTTGAAACTGATCTAGTCTCAAACTCTAAATTGGTGCCCAGAAGAAGACTCGAACTTCCACGACCTTGCGGTCACCAGCACCTGAAGCTGGCGTGTCTACCAATTTCACCATCTGGGCAGTATCGGCAACGCTGTGCGTCGTCGATGGCGCGCACTATACGGAGCGTCTTTTTAACTGTAAACCCCTCTCAGCAAAAAACATGGTTTTTTTTACCGGCGGTGGTCAAAACGGCTTTCAAGCAACGCTACAGCCCCGGATACGCGCCTTATAGAAGCGGAAATTTCCCGTTTCATGGCGCCTATGCCAAACTAACCCGCATATAGACAAGGTGAAAACTCTCTAATGGCCGATTGGCAGTCCCTCGATCCCGAGGCCGCTCGTGAAGCGGAAAAATATGAAAACCCTATTCCTAGCCGCGAACTGATCCTGGCGCACCTCGCCGATCGGGGTTCGCCTGCTGCCCGCGAGCAACTGGTCGAAGAGTTTGGTCTGACCACAGAAGACCAGATCGAAGCCCTGCGCCGCCGCCTGCGCGCCATGGAGCGCGACGCTCAACTGATCTACACCCGCCGCGGCACGTACGCGCCGGTCGACAAGCTCGACCTGATCCTCGGTCGCATCAGCGGTCACCGTGACGGTTTCGGCTTCCTGGTGCCGGACGACGGCAGCGACGACCTGTTCATGAGCCCGGCGCAAATGCGTCTGGTGTTCGACGGCGACCGTGCGCTGGCCCGTGTTTCCGGTCTTGACCGTCGCGGTCGCCGCGAAGGCGTGATCGTCGAAGTGGTTTCGCGTGCTCACGAAACCATCGTCGGTCGCTACTTCGAAGAAGGCGGCATCGGTTTTGTCGTTGCCGACAATCCGAAGATCCAGCAAGAAGTGCTGGTCACGCCGGGCCGTAATGCCAACGCGCAGATCGGTCAGTTCGTCGAGGTGAAAATCACCCACTGGCCAACGCCGCGCTTCCAGCCGCAAGGCGATGTGGTCGAAGTGGTCGGCAACTACATGGCGCCGGGCATGGAAATCGATGTTGCCCTGCGCACTTACGACATTCCGCACGTCTGGCCTGAAGCTGTTCTGAAAGAAGCCGCCAAGCTCAAGCCGGAAGTCGAAGAGAAAGACAAAGAGAAGCGCGTTGACCTGCGCCATCTGCCGTTCGTCACCATCGACGGCGAAGATGCCCGCGACTTCGACGATGCGGTTTATTGCGAAGCCAAACCGGGCAAGCTGCGCCTGTTCTCCGGCGGCTGGAAGTTGTACGTGGCGATTGCCGACGTTTCCAGCTACGTGAAAATCGGTTCGGCGCTGGACAACGAAGCGCAAGTGCGCGGCAACTCGGTGTACTTCCCCGAGCGTGTCGTGCCGATGCTGCCTGAGCAACTGTCCAACGGCCTCTGCTCGCTGAACCCGCACGTCGATCGTCTGGCCATGGTTTGCGAGATGACCATTTCCAAGTCCGGCGAAATGACCGACTACTGCTTCTATGAGGCGGTGATCCACTCCCACGCTCGTCTGACGTACAACAAAGTCAGCGCGATGCTGGAAACGCCGAAAATCACCGAGGCGCGTCAGCTTCGCGGTGAGTACAACGACGTTCTGCCGCACCTCAAGCAGCTTTATGCGCTGTACAAGGTTCTGTTGGCTGCTCGTCACGTACGTGGCGCGATCGATTTCGAAACGCAGGAAACCCGGATCATCTTCGGTACCGAGCGCAAGATTGCCGAGATCCGTCCGACCACCCGTAACGATGCGCACAAGCTGATCGAAGAATGCATGCTGGCGGCCAACGTGGCCACCGCCGAATTCCTCAAGAAGCACGAAATTCCTGCGCTGTACCGCGTCCACGATGGCCCGCCACCAGAGCGTCTGGAAAAACTGCGTGCCTTCCTTGGCGAGCTCGGCCTGTCCCTGCATAAAGGCAAGGACGGCCCGTCGCCGAAGGACTACCAGGCATTGCTGGCGAGCATCAAGGATCGTCCGGATTTCCACCTGATCCAGACTGTAATGCTGCGTTCGCTGAGCCAAGCGGTGTACAGCGCTGACAATCAGGGCCACTTCGGCCTGAATTACGAAGCCTATACCCACTTCACCTCGCCGATCCGTCGTTACCCGGATTTGCTCACGCACCGCGCGATCCGCAGCGTGATCCATTCGAAACAGGACACCCCGCACGTTCGCCGTGCCGGTGCGATGACCATTCCGAAAGCGCGTATCTATCCGTACGACGAAGCGGCGCTGGAGCAACTCGGCGAGCAATGCTCGATGAGCGAGCGCCGTGCCGACGAAGCGACCCGCGACGTGGTGAACTGGCTCAAGTGCGAGTTCATGAAGGATCGCGTGGGCGAGTCGTTCCCTGGCGTGATCACGGCGGTGACCGGTTTTGGTCTGTTCGTCGAACTGACTGATATCTACGTCGAAGGCCTGGTGCACGTCACCGCGCTGCCGGGCGATTACTACCACTTCGATCCTGTGCATCACCGCTTGGCGGGCGAGCGCACCGGTCGTAGCTTCCGTCTCGGCGATACCGTTGAAGTGCGCGTCATGCGCGTTGACCTCGACGAGCGCAAGATCGACTTCGAGATGGCCGAAAAAACCATCAGCGCGCCGATCGGTCGCAAAAAGCGTGGTGCTGAAACTGCTGCGCCAGCCGCGAAGGAAAAAGCCGAAGCGGCTCCTGCAAAAAACGCAGGTCGCCGTCCAGCGAAAGAGAAAGCTCCTGAAGCCTATCGTCCAAGCGACGCTGTGGCGAAAAACGCCGAGCTGCGTAAAAGCCGTGAAATGAAGAAGGCTCTGCTTTCCGACGCCAAAAACGGTGGTAAAGCGGCGCCTGGGGGAAAGACCGGGCGGTCGGCGCCTGAAAAGGCCTCCGGCGGCAAGCCAGCAAAACCGAGCAAACACCGTAAAGGCCCGCCAAAAGCGGGTTCTGCTCCAGCCAAAAGTGGCGGGGCACGTAAACCGAAGGCGAAGTCATGAGTCAGTTGGAAAAAATCTACGGCGTTCACGCGGTAGAAGCGTTGCTGCGTCACCACCCGAAGCGCGTCAAACAGATCTGGCTGGCGGAAAGCCGCAACGATCCGCGCGTGCAGACCCTGGTTGAGCTGGCCAACGAAAATCGTGTCCAGGTCGGTCAGGCCGAGCGCCGCGAAATGGACGCCTGGGTTGAAGGCGTTCACCAAGGCGTGGTCGCGGAAGTCAGCCCGAGCCAGGTCTGGGGCGAAGCGATGCTCGACGAGCTGCTCGATCGTACTGATGGCGCACCGTTGCTGCTGGTGCTCGACGGCGTGACCGATCCGCACAACCTCGGCGCCTGCCTGCGTTCGGCCGATGCGGCGGGTGCGCTGGCGGTGATCGTGCCAAAAGACAAGTCGGCAACCCTGACGCCGGTCGTGCGTAAAGTGGCCTGCGGTGCGGCGGAAGTGATTCCGTTGGTGGCCGTGACCAACCTTGCGCGCACCCTGGAAAAGCTTCAGCAGCGCGGTCTGTGGGTTGTCGGCACAGCAGGCGAAGCTGAAGTCAGCATCTACGACCAGGATCTGACGGGCCCGACCATTCTGATCATGGGCGCCGAAGGCAAAGGCATGCGTCGCCTGACCCGCGAACACTGTGACTATCTGGTGAAACTGCCGATGGCCGGTAGCGTCAGCAGCCTCAACGTCTCGGTCGCGACGGGCGTCTGCCTGTTCGAAGCCCAGCGTCAGCGCGGCGTAAAAGCCAAGCCTGCTGCCAAGAAATAAACTCACTGTAGGAGCTGCCGCAGGCTGCGATCTTTTGATCTTGTCTTTAAAAACAAAATCAAAAGATCGCAGCCTTCGGCAGCTCCTACAGGTGTTCATTGGTGATTGTTCAAATAATCACCAATTGCCTTGCACCTCTTCTGTCCCTTCTCTACAATTGCGCCCCTTGCTGTGACGGCAGGCACGCATGTGCCCCGCGCCAGCAAGTCCATAAGTGTCATTCACTCCTTGTCTGACCGTTTTTGAGCGGCAGGCTACAACCCGTAAGGAGCATTCATGCGTCATTACGAAATCATCTTTTTGGTCCACCCGGATCAAAGCGAGCAAGTCGGCGGCATGGTTGAGCGTTACACCAAGCTGATCGAAGAAGACGGCGGCAAAATCCACCGTCTGGAAGATTGGGGCCGTCGTCAACTGGCCTACGCAATCAACAATGTTCACAAGGCTCACTACGTGATGCTGAACGTTGAGTGCACTGGCAAGGCCCTGGCCGAGCTGGAAGACAACTTCCGCTACAACGATGCAGTGATCCGTAACCTGGTCATCCGTCGCGAAGAAGCCGTTACCGGCCAATCCGAGATGCTCAAGGCTGAAGAAAACCGCAGTGAGCGCCGTGAGCGTCGCGACCGTCCTGAGCACGAAGGCGCTGAAAGCGCTGATAGTGATGACAGCGACAACAGCGATAACGCTGACGAGTAATCCACGGACCTTTTAAGGAGCCTATCAAATGGCACGTTTCTTCCGTCGTCGTAAATTCTGCCGCTTCACCGCTGAAGACGTGAAGGAGATCGATTACAAAGATCTCAACACTCTGAAAGCCTACGTATCTGAGACCGGCAAAATCGTTCCAAGCCGCATCACCGGTACCAAAGCTCGTTATCAGCGTCAGCTGGCCACCGCTATCAAGCGCGCCCGCTTCCTGGCCCTGCTGGCCTACACCGACAGCCACGGCCGCTGAGACCGGGCAGTCGACAAGTAGCAAAGGATTGAATGCATGCGTGCCTTAGCTGAGTTCATCATGCGCGGCCGCATGCAGGCCACTCTCGTAGTGGCCGGATGTGCAACATTGCCGTTGTTGTATTGGTTGGGTGCCGCCGCCGGGAGCCTTGTGCTGCTGCGGCGCGGATTGACAGACGCCCTCGGTGTTCTGTTGCTGGGACTGCTGCCGGCCTTGGTCTGGTGGTTGTACGCCGATGATCCACGGGCACTTCTGGTGCTGTTGGGGTCTTCGGGGCTTGCGTTGATTTTGCGCGCAAGTGAGTCCTGGGTTCGTACGCTGCTGGCCAGCGTGGCAATAGGAGTGGTGTTTTCGGTGGTGCTCGGGGCGGCGTTTGCGGCCCAGATCGAGATGCTCGCGCAGGCCCTTATCAAGGTAATGCCCGCGCTTCTCGGTGAGACCTACAAGCAATTGTCGGTCGATGAGCAAGCGCGTTTTGCGTCCCTGATTGCACCAGTCCTGACCGGACTGATTGCGGCGTTGTTGCAGATCGTCAGCGTGCTGAGCCTGATTGTCGGGCGTCATTGGCAGGCGTTGTTGTACAACCCGGGTGGTTTTGGTCGCGAGTTTCGCGCCATACGGATCCCGCTGGGGCCGGCGATGTTACTGCTGGCGTTGATGCTTCTGGGCCCGAATCTCGGTGCACAGATGGCCATGTTGACGCCGTTGTGCAGTGTACCGCTGGTGTTCGCCGGACTTGCCTTGATTCACGGGCTGGTCGGGCAGAAGCGACTGGCCGGTTTCTGGCTGGTGGGGTTGTACGTCACGCTGTTGCTGTTCATGCAGCTGATCTATCCGTTGCTCGTGGTTTTGGCCATTGTCGACAGCCTGATTGATTTTCGCGGTCGTCACGTGTCGAAAGACACCGACAGCGCGAACGGTGAAGGTTAAAAGTTAGAGGATTTTCACATGCAACTGATCCTTCTGGAAAAAGTCACCAACCTGGGCAACCTGGGTGACAAAGTAAACGTTAAGGCCGGTTACGGTCGTAACTACCTGCTGCCTTACGGCAAAGCTACCGCCGCGACCCCAGCGAACATCGCTGCGTTCGAAGAGCGTCGTGCCGAGCTGGAAAAAGCTGCTGCAGACCGTAAAGCATCGGCTGAAAGCCGTGCTGCCCAACTGGCCGAGCTGGAAGTGACCATCACTGCCACCGCTGGCGACGAAGGCAAGCTGTTCGGTTCGATCGGTACTCACGACATCGCTGACGCACTGACCGCCTCCGGCGTTGAAGTGCAGAAGAGCGAAGTTCGTCTGCCGAACGGCACCATCCGCAACGTAGGTGAATTCGACGTGGCTGTGCACCTGCACGCCGAAGTTGAAGCCACCGTACGCGTTGTCGTGGTAGCAGCTTAAGCAACACCTGATCGGCTGGCGGCTTGCCCGTCAGACGGTTAACATCGGGCACGATCCTGTTTACAGGTCGTGCCCTTTGTCTTTCTGCAATTCCTGATTTTCAACCAAACTCAAGTGGCCATGAACGATATCTCCGCTCCCGAGCAATACGATCTGCAAACCGCTGCCCTGAAGGTGCCGCCGCATTCCATCGAAGCCGAACAGGCTGTACTCGGTGGTCTGATGCTGGACAACAACGCCTGGGAACGCGTGCTCGATCAAGTCTCCGACGGTGATTTCTATCGACATGACCACCGCCTGATCTTCCGTGCGATCGCCAAACTGGCCGATCAGAACTCGCCGATCGACGTCGTGACCCTTGCCGAACAATTGGACAAGGAAGGTCAGACCTCGCAAGTGGGCGGCCTCGGTTACCTTGGCGAACTGGCGAAAAACACACCGTCCGTCGCCAACATCAAGGCCTATGCGCAGATCGTTCGCCAGCGTGCGACGTTGCGCCAACTGATCGGCATTAGCACCGAGATCGCCGACAGCGCCTTCAACCCGGAAGGGCGCACCGCCGAGGAAATCCTCGACGAAGCCGAGCGCCAGATCTTCGCGATTGCCGAGGCCCGGCCGAAAACCGGTGGCCCGGTGGGTGTGAACGATTTGCTGACCAAGGCCATCGATCGCATCGACACGCTGTTCAACACCGACAACGCGATTACGGGTCTGTCCACGGGTTACACCGACCTTGATGAGAAGACCAGCGGCTTGCAACCGTCCGACCTGATCATCGTCGCCGGTCGTCCGTCGATGGGTAAAACCACCTTCGCAATGAACCTGGTGGAAAACGCCGTACTGCGCAGCGACAAAGCCGTTCTGGTGTATTCCCTCGAGATGCCAGGCGAATCGCTGGTCATGCGTATGCTCTCCTCGCTGGGCCGCATCGACCAGACCAAGGTGCGTTCCGGTCAGTTGGAAGATGACGACTGGCCGCGCCTGACCTCGGCGGTCAACCTGCTCAATGACCGCAAGCTGTTTATCGACGACACCGCCGGTATCAGTCCGTCGGAAATGCGTGCGCGAACCCGGCGTCTGGCGCGTGAGCACGGTGACATCGGCCTGATCATGATCGACTACCTGCAATTGATGCAGATTCCAGGTTCCGGCGGCGACAACCGCACCAACGAGATTTCGGAAATCTCGCGTTCCTTGAAAGCCCTGGCCAAAGAATTCAACTGCCCGGTGGTGGCGCTGTCGCAGCTCAACCGTTCCCTCGAGCAGCGGCCGAACAAACGCCCGATCAACTCCGACCTCCGGGAATCCGGAGCGATCGAGCAGGATGCTGACGTGATCATGTTCGTTTACCGCGACGAGGTGTATCACCCGGAAACCGAGCATAAAGGCATCGCCGAAATCATTATCGGTAAGCAACGGAACGGGCCAATCGGCTTTATCCGCCTGGCGTTTATCGGTAAGTACACCCGTTTCGAAAACCTTGCGCCGGGCAGCTATAACTTCGACGACGATGAATAAGCTCTTCATCGTCTGAGGCTGACGCCTTCGCGAGCAAGCTTTGCTCCTACAGTTGATCCCTTGTAGGAGCAAAGCTTGCTCGCGAAGAACGATAACGTGGTGCAACCAATAACCGCGATCGGGTCGGCACAATTTCCGACCACAGCCGTCGGAATTGGTCAAAATTTGTGCTATATTCCGCGCCCGCGAAATTCAATGAAAGCCAACACCGGTTATCGACATGCAAGCAGCCAAGCCGTTATTTGACTATCCAAAGTACTGGGCCGAATGTTTCGGGCCAGCGCCATTCCTGCCAATGAGCAGGGAGGAGATGGATCAGCTTGGCTGGGATTCCTGCGACATCATCATCGTCACCGGTGATGCCTACGTCGATCACCCGTCGTTCGGCATGGCGATCATCGGCCGGCTGCTGGAGTCGCAAGGCTTCCGCGTCGGGATCATCGCCCAGCCAAACTGGCAGTCCAAAGACGACTTCATGAAGCTCGGCGAGCCGAATCTGTTCTTCGGCGTCGCGGCCGGCAACATGGACTCGATGATCAACCGCTACACCGCCGACAAGAAAATCCGTTCCGACGACGCCTATACCCCGGGCGGTATGGCCGGCAAACGTCCGGATCGCGCAAGCCTGGTCTACAGCCAGCGCTGCAAAGAAGCCTACAAAAATGTGCCGATCGTTCTCGGTGGCATCGAGGCCTCCCTGCGCCGCATCGCCCATTACGATTATTGGCAGGATCGCGTGCGTAACTCGATCCTGATCGACGCCTGCGCCGACATTCTGCTGTACGGCAACGCCGAGCGCGCGATTGTCGAAGTCGCCCAGCGTCTGTCCTACGGTCACAAGATCGAAGACATTACCGACGTGCGCGGCACCGCGTTCATTCGTCGTGACACGCCGCAAGGCTGGTACGAAGTTGACTCGACGCGCATTGACCGTCCGGGCAAGGTCGACAAGATCATCAACCCGTACGTGAACACCCAGGACACCCAGGCCTGCGCCATTGAACAGGAAAAGGGCCCGGTCGACGATCCGCAGGAAGCCAAGGTTGTACAAATTCTGGCCAGCCCGCGCATGACTCGTGACAAGACCGTGATCCGCCTGCCGTCGATGGAAAAAGTCCGCGGTGATGCGGTGCTTTATGCCCACGCCAACCGCGTGCTGCACCTCGAAACCAACCCGGGCAACGCCCGCGCGCTGGTACAGAAGCATGGCGAAGTCGACGTCTGGTTCAACCCGCCGCCGATTCCGATGACCACCGAAGAAATGGACTACGTGTTCGGCATGCCTTACGCACGTGTTCCGCACCCGGCGTACGGCAAGGAGAAGATCCCTGCCTACGACATGATCCGTTTCTCGGTGAACATCATGCGCGGCTGCTTCGGTGGCTGCACCTTCTGCTCGATCACCGAGCACGAAGGCCGGATCATCCAGAACCGTTCCGAAGAGTCGATCATTCGCGAGATCGAAGAGATCCGCGACAAGGTGCCAGGCTTCACCGGCGTCATCTCCGACCTCGGTGGCCCGACCGCGAACATGTACCGCATCGCCTGCAAAACGCCGGAAATCGAATCCGCGTGCCGCAAGCCGTCCTGCGTATTCCCGGGCATCTGCCCGAACCTGAACACCGACCACTCGTCGCTGATTCAGCTGTACCGCAGCGCCCGTGCCTTGCCGGGTGTGAAAAAGATCCTGATTGCCTCCGGCCTGCGTTATGACCTCGCGGTCGAGTCGCCGGAGTACGTCAAAGAGCTGGTGACCCACCACGTCGGCGGTTACCTGAAGATCGCCCCGGAACACACCGAGGAAGGTCCGCTCAACCAGATGATGAAACCGGGCATCGGCAGCTATGACAAGTTCAAGCGCATGTTCGAGAAGTACACCAAGGAAGCGGGCAAAGAGCAGTACCTGATTCCGTACTTCATCGCCGCCCACCCGGGCACCACCGACGAAGACATGATGAACCTGGCCCTGTGGCTCAAGGGCAATGGCTTCCGCGCCGACCAGGTGCAAGCGTTCTACCCGTCGCCGATGGCCACCGCCACCGCGATGTACCACTCGGGCAAGAACCCGCTGCGCAAGGTCACTTACAAGAGTGACGGCGTGAATATCGTCAAGAGCGAAGAGCAGCGTCGTCTGCACAAGGCGTTCTTGCGTTATCACGACCCGAAAGGCTGGCCGATGCTGCGTGAAGCGCTGATCCGCATGGGTCGCGGCGACCTGATCGGTTCGGGCAAGGATCAGTTGATCCCGACGCACCAGCCGACCACCGACAGCTACCAGAGCGCCCGTCGCAAAAACTCGACACCGGCTGGCAGCCATAAAGTGGCGAAGGAAGGCAAAGAGAAGACCACCAAGATCCTCACGCAGCACACCGGTCTGCCGCCGCGTGCCAGTGATGGTGGTAATCCGTGGGACAAGCGTGAGCAGGCCAAGGCTGCGGCATTTGCCCGCAATCAACAGGCTGCGAAAGAGCGTAAAGACGCCGCGAAAGGCAAAGGGCCGAAACCGACCCGCAAGCCGGTCGTACCGCGCTAAAGCAAACGCCAACCTTCGGGTTGGCGTTTTTTTTTTGAGTCAAAAGATCGCAGCCTGCGGCAGCTCCTACAGTGGGATTCGCGTTTCCCTGTAGGAGCTGCCGCAGGCTGCGATCTTTTGATCTTCGCCACATTTAGGCGCAACTTCGCCTAACCATTTCCCCGCATCGCCCGATTTTGGTGCTGTACTGCCCTAAGCATTCCGGGAAAGCGCCCAAGCCTCTGCATGGCATAAGTCTTGCGCGCTTTCGAATACGCTTAGGCTCGCAGGAGGCACGCCGTGTCGATTCATGTCGCATTGCATCACGTCACGCATTACCGCTACGACCGCGCTGTCGAACTCGGCCCGCAGATCGTTCGCCTGCGCCCGGCTGCCCACAGTCGCACGCGGATTTTGTCGTATGCGCTGAAAGTCTCGCCCGAGCAGCATTTCATCAACTGGCAGCAAGACCCGCAGGGCAACTACCTCGCGCGGCTGGTCTTCCCGGAAAAAACCGATGAGTTGCGCATCGAGGTCGATCTGCTGGCCGAAATGGCCGTGTTCAATCCCTTCGATTTTTTCCTTGAGCCCTACGCCGAGAAAATCCCTTTCGCCTACGCCGCCGATGAGCGCAAGGAACTGGCGCCGTATCTCGAAACCCTGCCACTGACACCAAAATTCAAAGCCTATCTGGACGCCATCGATCGCACGCCGCTGCCAGCGGTGGACTTCCTCGTCGCACTCAACCAGCGCCTCAGCGAAGACATCGGCTACCTGATCCGCATGGAGCCGGGCGTGCAAACTCCGGAGCACACCCTCGAACACGCCTCCGGCTCCTGTCGCGACTCGGCGTGGTTGCTGGTGCAATTGCTGCGCAACCTCGGGCTGGCCGCGAGGTTTGTATCCGGTTATCTGATTCAACTGACCGCCGATGTGAAAAGCCTCGACGGCCCGTCCGGCACTGAAGTGGATTTCACCGACCTGCACGCTTGGTGTGAGGTGTACTTGCCGGGTGCTGGCTGGATCGGTCTGGACGCCACGTCTGGACTGTTCGCCGGTGAAGGGCATATTCCGTTGGCCTGTAGTCCCGATCCGTCCTCGGCGGCGCCGATCAGTGGTTTGGTCGAACCCTGCGAATGCGTGTTCAGTCACGAAATGTCGGTGGAGCGGATCTGGGAGGCGCCGCGCGTCACCAAGCCTTACACCGATGAGCAATGGCTGGCGATTCAGGCGTTGGGCCGGCAGATCGATGCTGACCTGTTAGCCGATGACGTGCGCCTGACCATGGGCGGCGAGCCGACTTTCGTGTCCATCGATGACCCGGACGGCGCCGAGTGGAACACCGCTGCATTGGGCGAGGACAAGCGCCGTCTCTCTGCGGAATTGTTCCAACGCATGCGCAAACACTACGCGCCCAAGGGCCTGGTGCATTTCGGTCAGGGCAAGTGGTATCCGGGCGAGCAACTGCCGCGCTGGTCGCTCAATTGCTATTGGCGCCGCGACGGCATACCGATCTGGCACAACGACGCGCTGATTGCTGACGAACAACAGGATTACGGTGCCACAGGTGAATTGGCCGGGCGTTTTCTCGCCAGTGTCGCCGAACGCCTGAAATTGCCTACACGTTTTGTGTTCCCGGCCTACGAGGACAACTTCTATTACCTGTGGCGCGAGGGCACGTTGCCGAGCAACGTCAGCGCCGAAGACTCGCGCCTGGAGGAGCCGCTGGAGCGCGCACGCCTGCGCAAAGTCTTCAGTCAGGGCCTGAACAAGGTGATCGGCCAAGTCCTGCCGCTAGCGCGCACAGCCAAGGGCGATCAATGGCAAAGCGGCCGCTGGTATCTGCGCGATGAGCATTGCCGTCTGGTGCCGGGGGATTCGCCACTGGGCTATCGCCTGCCGCTCGGTTCGCAGCCGTGGGTGAAGGCTGCCGAATATCCGTTTATTCATCCCCAAGATCCGAATCAGGATTTCCCCGAGCTTCCGCAAACCACCCAACTCAACCTTCACGGCGAACCGGCGACGTCTGATGAGCGCGCGCCAAAAATCGACGAATCCGCCGATTGGCTGACCCGCACCGCGTTCTGTGCCGAAGCCCGCGAAGGGCGTTTGTACCTGTTTATGCCGCCGCTGGAGCGGGTCGAGGATTATCTAGAGCTGGTTGCAGTGATCGAGGCCACCGCCGAAGAACTGCATTGCCCGGTATTGCTGGAAGGCTACGAGCCGCCTAGCGATCAACGCCTGAGCAACTTCCGCATCACCCCCGATCCGGGCGTGATCGAGGTCAACGTGCAGCCATCGGCGACATGGGACGAGTTGGTCGAGCGCACCGAGTTCCTCTATGAAGAAGCGCGGCAAACCCGCCTGACCACCGAGAAATTCATGATCGACGGCCGCCACACCGGTACCGGCGGCGGCAATCACTTTGTGCTCGGCGGCGCAACACCGACGGATTCACCGTTCCTGCGACGTCCGGATCTGCTGCGCAGCCTGATCAGTTACTGGCACAACCATCCATCGCTGTCGTACCTGTTTTCCGGATTGTTCATCGGCCCGACCTCACAGGCGCCACGCGTCGATGAGGCGCGTAATGACGCGTTGTATGAGCTGGAAATCGCTTTCGCGCAGATGCCGGAGCCGGGCGAGGAATGCGCGCCGTGGCTGGTCGATCGATTGCTGCGCAACTTGCTGATCGACGTCACCGGCAACACCCACCGTGCCGAATTCTGTATCGACAAACTGTATTCGCCCGACGGCGCCACGGGGCGTCTCGGTTTGCTGGAATTGCGCGCCTTTGAAATGCCGCCGCACGCACGCATGAGCCTCGCTCAACAATTATTGCTGCGGGCGCTTGTCGCACGTTTCTGGCGCGAACCTTATGCGCCAACGAAACTGGCGCGTTGGGGCACCGAACTGCACGATCGCTTCCTGTTGCCGCACTTTATCGAGCAGGACTTCGCCGACGTCATCGTCGAACTGAACAACGCCGGTTATCCGCTGCGGGCGGAATGGTTTGCGGCGCACCTGGAGTTTCGTTTTCCCAAGGTCGGCGATTACGCCGTCAATGGCATCGAACTGGAACTGCGCCAGGCGCTGGAACCGTGGCATGTGCTGGGCGAGGAGGGCGCGGCGGGCGGCACGGTGCGTTATGTCGATTCATCGCTGGAGCGCTTGCAGGTCAAGGTAAAAGGCTTGCCGCCGCAGCGTTATCTGCTGACCTGTAATGGCATCGCGGTGCCGTTGCACCCGACCGGGCGCGTCGGCGAATTCGTCGCCGGTGTGCGTTACCGCGCCTGGCAACCGGCCAACTGCCTGCAACCGACGATACCCGTACATGCACCGCTGGTATTCGACCTGCTCGATACCTGGATGGGTCGATCACTGGGCGGTTGTCAGTACCACGTCGCGCATCCCGGCGGGCGTAATTACGAGACGCTGCCGGTTAATGCTAACGAAGCGGAGAGCCGGCGTATGGCGCGATTCTTCCGCGTCGGACACACGCCAGGGAAACTTCCTATACCGAAGGTGGAAATCACTGACGAGCTACCGATGACAATCGATTTACGACGTTTCCAAATCGTACGCGACGCTTAGATTTTTCGTATATCCGGGCGTCATGTGCCTGCGTTAGTCTGACCGTTCCTTGCTGTCTGCCGAGCTTTCCATGCCTGACCTGCTAGACCGCTACCCGCTCACGGCGGGCACTTATCACGAACTGCTCGACGGCAGTGGAGCGGTGCGCCCGCATTGGCAGCGGCTGTTCGATCAGTTGCAGCGCAGCAGCCCGGCGCAGTTGCTGCAGCGGCAAGCGTTGCTGGCGCGGCAGATTCAGGAAAACGGCGTCACCTATAACGTCTATGCCGACCCCAAAGGCGCGGATCGGCCGTGGGAACTGGATCTGCTGCCCCATGTGATTGCGGCGGATGAGTGGCAACAGTTGTCAGCCGGGATTGCTCAGCGTGCGCGCCTGCTCAATGCTGTGCTGGCGGATCTTTATGGCCCGCAAAAGCTGATCAGTGAGGGGTTGCTGCCGGCGGAACTGGTCTTCGGCCACAACAATTTTCTCTGGCCGTGTCAGGGCATTGCGCCACCGGAAGGGGCTTTCCTGCATCTCTACGCGGTGGATCTGGCGCGCACGCCGGACGGCCGCTGGTGGGTGACGGCCGATCGCACTCAGGCGCCATCGGGTGCCGGTTATGCGCTGGAAAACCGCACCATCGTTTCCCGTGCTTTCCCCGAGTTGTACCGCGACCTGAAGGTGCAGCATCTGGCCGGTTTTTTCCGTACGTTGCAGGAAACCATGGCCCGGCAGGCACCCTGCGACGATGATGCGCCGCTGATCGTGTTGCTGACGCCTGGGCGTTTCAACGAAAGCTATTTCGAACATTTGTACCTGGCTCGCCAGCTCGGTTATCCACTGGTCGAGGGCGGCGATCTGACCGTGCGCGATGCCACGGTCTACCTGAAAACCCTCAGCGGCCTGCGTCGGGTACACGCAATCATGCGCCGGCTCGACGACGATTTCTGCGACCCGCTGGAGCTGCGCACGGACTCGGCACTCGGCGTGCCCGGACTGCTTGAAGCCGTGCGTCAGGGCCGTGTGCTGGTGACTAATGCGTTGGGTAGCGGCGTGCTAGAATCGCCGGGGTTGCTGGGGTTTTTGCCGAAGATCAATCAATTCCTGTTCGGCGAAGAACTGATCCTGCCGTCGATTGCCACGTGGTGGTGCGGTGAGGCGCCGGTGTTGGCGCAGGCGTTGGAGAAACTTCCGGAACTGTTGATCAAACCGGCATTCCCATCACAAACCTTCGCGCCTGTGTTTGGTCGTGATCTGAGTGAAAAACAGCGTCAGGCGCTGGCCGAGCGCATGCAGGCGCGCCCTTACGCCTACGTCGCGCAAGAATTGGCTCAGCTGTCTCACGCGCCTATCTGGCAGGCTGAAAACGGTCAGTTGCAACCCCGTGCGATCGGCATGCGCATGTATGCCGTGGCCAGTCGCGACGGTTATCGCGTGCTGCCCGGTGGCCTGACCCGCGTGGCCGCCGAGGCCGATGCCGAAGTGGTGTCGATGCAGCGCGGCGGCGCGAGCAAGGACACCTGGGTGCTGGGCGAACGACCGCCGAGCGGTGAGCAGTGGAAAACTCAGCGCAATGTCGGCGTACGTGACCTCGTCCGCCGCGATCCCTATTTGCCGTCGCGGGTGGTGGAAAACCTGTTCTGGTTCGGCCGTTATTGCGAGCGCTGCGACGACAGTGCGCGCTTGCTGCGCATCATGCTCGCGCGATATGTCGACGGTGATGACCCGCAAGCATTGCAGGCCGCTGTCGATCTTGGCGAACGGCTGGCGCTATTGCCGGACGAAGGCGAATTGCCTGAACGCCTTTTGGCGGCATTGCTCGGCGAAGATTGGTCATTCAGCCTGCGCTCCAACCTGCAACGCTTGCAGTGGGCGGCCTCGCAGGTGCGCGGCAAACTCTCGCGGGAAAACTGGCAGGCACTTGTCGAGTTGCAGCGCGAAGCGATGGAGCTGGATACCGACGAGCCGGACTTCGGCGAGTTGCTGGATTTTCTCAACCGACTGGTGATGTCGCTGGCGGCGCTGTCTGGGTTTGCCCTCGACGACATGACCCGCGATGAAGGCTGGCGCTTTCTGATGATTGGCCGGCGCATCGAACGTCTGCAATTCCTCAGCAGCAGTCTCGCGGCATTTTTGCGCGGCGCCGGCGCTTTCGATCAGTCGGGGCTGGAATGGCTACTGGAACTGGGTAACAGCAGCATCACCTATCGCTCACGGTATCTGGCGGTGGCGCAATTGATCCCGGTGCTGGATCTGTTGCTGCTGGATGAGCAGAACCCGCACGCGGTGCTGTTCCAGCTGAAACTGGTGACGCGCACGTTGAAGCGCCTGAACGAGGATTTCGGTGCGCCTCGGGAGGCTGGGCTGCCGCAATTGGTCGAGCGGCTGGCGCGTTTCGATCTGGGCTGTCTGGAAAATCCGCTGTTCGGTGACACCAGCGTGCGCGCCGCGCTCAATGGTCTGGCGGATCTGCTGCAAGAGATTGCTGAGGCCAGCGGGCAAGTATCTGATCGTCTGGCCCTGCGCCATTTCGCTCACGTCGATGATGTCAGCCAACGCACGGTGTCCGTCTGATGAGCGCGCATTACCAGATCCTCCACGACACCTGTTACCACTACGACAGCCCGGTGTCGCTGGCGCAGCAGTTGGCACATCTATGGCCACGCGAATGTGCCTGGCAGCGCTGCACCGAACAAAAATTGCTGATCAGTCCGGAGCCGACGGCGCGCCGCGATGAGCTGGATGTGTTCGGTAATCCGCTAACCCGACTGGCGTTCGAGCGCCCGCATGATGAATTGCAGGTGAACGCGCGGCTGACGGTGGAAGTGTTGGCGCGGCCGGTGCTGGATTTCCAGCAGTCGCCAGCGTGGGAACAGACTCGCGATGCGCTGACCTACAGCAGCCTGCCGTTGTCCGCGGAGATACTTGAGGCGTGTCGATACCGCTTCCAGTCACCGTATGTGCATTTGAAACGCAGCTTCGTCGAGTTCTCGCAAAGTTGTTTCCCTGCGGGGCAGCCATTGATGCTCGGTGTGCAGGCGTTGATGCAGAAGATTTTCAGCGAATTCACCTTCGATGCCGAAGCGACCCAAGTGGCGACGCCGCTGGTGGAAGTGCTGGAGCGGCGGCGCGGGGTGTGTCAGGACTTTGCGCACTTGATGCTGGCGTGTGTGCGCTCGCGAGGTTTGGCTGCGCGTTATGTCAGTGGTTATCTGCTGACTCAGCCGCCACCGGGGCAGCCACGCTTGATCGGCGCCGATGCCTCGCATGCGTGGGTGTCGGTGTTTTGCCCGGTGTTGGGCTGGGTGGATTTCGATCCGACCAATAACGTGCAGCCGGCACTGGAGCACATCACTTTGGCGTGGGGCAGGGACTTTTCAGATGTTTCGCCGCTACGCGGTGTAATCCTCGGCGGCGGCAACCACGATCCGGAAGTGCGCGTCACCGTGATGCCACTGGATTAACGCAAATTAAACTGTGGGAGCGGGCTTGCTCGCGAAAGCGTTGTTTCAGTTACACAGGAGCAGTCAGACCTGACGCCTTCGCGAGCAAGCCCGCTCCCACAGGGGAATTGGGGTGTTTCGGCAAGTGGGGCTGTGAGGGCCGGCAGTGAAACCGCCAGCCCCGTCACAAATCCGCAGGGTCTGATTCGATCATCAAACCCGGTGGGGTTCAGGCGTCAGGCGCCTGATCTTTCGGTGCTTCGGTTGCATCAACATCATCTTCTGTTGCCACTTCACCCTCAGGGTTCAGTGCTGCTTCTTCAGCGGTTTGCTTCTTGCGCTGAAGCTTTTCCTCTTTCTTCTGTTCCTTTGCCAAGTCGCGTTGACGTTTGGCGAAGGAGTAATTGGGTTTGGCCATGGGCGTTCCTCTAGGTCGAAGGTGAGGTTGAGCGGCGCGTATTCTGCCCTGTATCGACGTCCGAGGGTTAACCGGGTTTTTGATCGACCCACTTTGGCGTGACGGTCGGCTTCCAGTTATCCAGGGCATCGAGCAGCGTTTGCGGCGATTCGCTCACTTGCAGCATGTCACGGTGTGGCGCGCGAACGAAGCCTTCGCCGACGATGTGGTCAAGAAAAGCAGTGAGTTTGCTGTAAAAACCGTTCACTTCGAGCAGACCCAGCGGTTTGCCGTGATAGCCGAGCTGGCCCCAGGTCCAGACTTCAAACAATTCTTCCAGAGTGCCGAGGCCGCCGGGCAGCGCGATAAACGCATCGCTGAGCTCCGCCATCCGCGCCTTGCGCGCATGCATGCCGTCGACCACTTCCAGACGTGTCAGGCTTTTGTGACCGATTTCCTTGTCCATCAGGCTCTGCGGAATGATGCCGATCACTTCGCCACCAGCGGCCAGCGCGGCGTCGGCAACAATACCCATCAAACCCACGGCGCCACCGCCGTAAACCAGCGTCAGCTTACGCTCGGCGAGCGCTCTGCCTAACGCAACGGCAGCTTCGGTGTAAGCCGGATCAGTACCGGCGTTGGCACCGCAAAATACACAAACGGATTTCAGAGACATGCTTTTCTCCTGGGTCAATCCGACACAGGGTAATGGCTGGCACGCCTCGATCCAAGGGCTAAACTTCGCGTTCCGGTGTTTCAAAGGTACCGCTGGCGCCACAGGCGTAGGCGGCGAGCAAACTGCACAACAGACCGTTAAAGAACATGACAGGCACTCCGTTTCAGTAGATGCGCCGATCATAGGGCGGGGCGGGAATTCTGGCCGTTAGATTTTGTCGATGAGTGTCATAGCCTGAAAGTTGTATACAATTTTTGACGCAAGTCATAGGAACTTGCGAAGATTTCAGGCAGTCTTTCCACCATTAGTGTTTTTGTTAACCCTGCCTTGGAGATTCACCATGTTTTCCAAAGTTGTTGCGGTATCCCTGCTGGCGCTGGCCAGCAGCCAATTGATGGCTGCCGAATGCAAAACCACCGTTGACTCCACCGATCAGATGTCCTTCAACACCAAGGAAATCGTGATCGACAAGAGCTGCAAAACCTTCACCGTCGAACTGACCCACTCCGGCAGCCTGCCGAAGAACGTCATGGGCCATAACCTGGTGATCAGCAAAGAAGCTGACATGCAGCCAATCGCCACCGACGGTCTGGCCGCCGGCATCGACAAGAACTACCTCAAAGACGGCGACGCTCGCGTAATCGCCCACACCAAAATCATCGGCGCCAAAGAAACCGATTCGCTGACCTTCGACGTATCGAAGCTGGACGCCGCTGAAAAATATGGCTTCTTCTGCTCGTTCCCAGGCCACATCTCGATGATGAAAGGCACTGTGACGCTGAAATAATCAGACGCTGAAGCTTTAAAAAAAACGCCGCTGCGAGGTTATCGCAGCGGCGTTTTTTTGTGGCTGGACTGGGTGTTTTTAGTGAAACATCAAGCATGGCCCACTGGTCGGAAAAGCATCAATACCTGTAACTTCTGACAGTAGACACAAATCTTGATCCTGAGTCTGATGGGTAAGCACTCGCATCACCGGGCGCATCCATTCCGAAAAAGGAGTTTTCGTATGACCGATCAAGAGAAATTTCCCCACCCGCGTACTTTGATTAGCTCGCTGGATAAGATCGCGAAAGTGAGCTCGACTCGAATTGAAAGCATCACCAATGGTAAGGGCGAGCCCATCGACAATGGTGGCGTAACCGATAATGCTGATTTGTCTTTCGTTGGATCGGCTCAACCAAGCCAGTACGCGCAAATTCTGGATAACGGAGTTGGGACGCACCCCGCCGTATGGGTGGACGATTACTGCCATTTCAGTGCCTTTTTTCCCGATGAGGCAGCGGGGGAGCATGCATATACCGTTCAAACAATGGATGGTCATAAGTCGGATGTCTGGCGTGTTTACATTGGCAAGGCCACGGAAGCAGACATTGATTGGGTTAACGATAGCAATGGCAATCCAATCGAAAGAGGCGGGTTCACACGTGATACCGAGTTGAACTTCGTTGGCTTTGGGAGGAGCCACACGGAAGTGAAACTTTTCGATAACGGGAATTATCTTCAAACGCTTGCAGTGGACGGTAACAGCCATTGGAGCGCCTTTGTTCAGCACTTGGTGACAGGGCTCCACCAGTTTACCGTGCTTGGGCCTGATGAAGTTTTATCCCGACCTTGGGTTATCGAGGTCAAAGAGTCAGCTCCGCTTGCGATCCAGTTCGTCATCGATTCAAATTTGAAGCTGCTTGGAAACCACGAAAAAACAACCGCTAAGACGGTGACGTTTGTTGGCACGGCAAATCCGAATGAAAAAGGGTTTCTCTCTGACTACGACAATGACGTGGCTTCGATCCATGCAGACTCGAATGGAGTTTTCACAGTGACGGCTTATGATTTGGCAGAGAAGGTTCATACCTTCAGGATCAAGTCTGATAATGGTCGATTATCCGACCCTTGGACTGTTCGAGTTGTCGCTTCCTGAATTCAACAGAGGTTATCGAGTCAATAAAAAAGCGTCCCTTGGGACGCTTTTTGCTTTCTGTAGGAGCTGCCGAAGGCTGCGATCTTTTGATCTGGTTTTGAAGATCAGGATCAAAAGATCGCAGCCTCGTTTCACTCGACAGCTCCTACAGGCTCCGCCGCGACTTATGGGGCGAATGGCATCACACGTTTGTGATGGGTTTTGTTGTAGGTGTCGACGATGATTTTGATGGCTTCCTCGCGCACCGGCTCGCCGTGCAGGAACGCATCAATCTCGGCATACGTCACGCCATGCGACGCTTCGTCCGGTTTGCCCGGCGACAAATCTTCAAGATCCGCCGTTGGGACTTTCTCGACCAGCGATTCCGGCGCGCCGAAGCTGCGGGCAATCGCGCGCACCTGATTTTTCACCAGACCGCTCAGCGGTGCCAGATCGCAAGCGCCGTCGCCGAATTTGGTGAAGAAGCCCATCACCGCTTCCGCCGCGTGGTCAGTGCCGATCACCAGGCCGTGCGCTGCGCCGGCGATGGTGTATTGAGCGACCATGCGCATCCGCGCCTTGGTGTTGCCGAGCACGAAGTCCACCGATACTGCGTGTTTGCCTTCGAACGCGGCGACTTCGCTGGCCAGCGACTTCACGGCCGGGCCGATGTTGACGGTGTGGCGTTCGTCCGGGGCGATGAAATCCACCGAGGCCTGGGCGTCATGCTCGTCGAACTGAGTTTCGTACGGCAGGCGCACGGCGATGAATTTGTAGCTGTTATCGCCGGTCTGGTCGCGCAGCTCACGCATCGCGCGCTGGGCCAACAGGCCTGCGGTCAGCGAATCGACGCCGCCGCTGATGCCGAGCACCAGCGTCTTGAGCCCGGAATTGACCAGACAATCCTGAATAAAGGCGATGCGCCGGGCGACTTCGGCCTGCAGGGCTTTGTAGTCAGCGAACGGCGGTTGCACTTTGAGCTGTTCAGCAATCTCACGCTGTACGGCTTGCATGAATTCACTCCTTGCTAGATGAACTGGAATCGGCAGGAACCTGGAACACGTGTCGCAAGTAGGCGACGAAATTCGGGTCTTTGCAGTGAGACTTGCCTGGCTCGTCGGAGATCTTCGCCACCGGTTGGCCGTTGCAGGCAGTCATTTTAAGCACGATGCTCATCGGTTCGACACCCGGAATGTCACAGGTGAGGTTAGTGCCAATGCCGAAGCTGACGTTGATCCGGCCGTGCAGCGCGCGGAAGATCTCCAGCGACTTGGGCAGGGTCAGGCTGTCGGAGAACACCAGCGTCTTGCTCATCGGGTCGATGCCGAGCTTGTGGTAATGCGCGATGCATTTTTCGCCCCACACCACCGGATCCCCGGAGTCGTGGCGTAAACCGTCGAACAGCTTGGCGAAGAACAGATCGAAATCGCCGAGAAACGCATCGGTGGTAATGCAGTCGGTGAGGGCGATCCCCAGCAAACCCCGGTACTCACGCACCCAACAGTCGAGCGCGGCGATCTGGCTGTCGATCAACCGTGGGCCGAGTTGCTGGTGGGCCATGATCCATTCGTGAGCCATGGTGCCCAGCGGTTTCATGTCCAGTTCACGCGAAAGATGCACGTTGCTGGTGCCGACGAAACGCCCGGGGAAATCGTGCTTGAGCACGTTCACCACTTCTTCCTGCACACGGTAAGAAAACCGGCGACGGGTGCCGAAATCGGCTACTTGCAGTTGCGACAATTCGTCGGCCGAGGCGTTGGCGGTCAGCCAATCGAATTTGCGGTAGAGCTGCTCGCGGGCCTGTTCGAGCACGGTTTCGCGGTAGCGATAGCGGTTGCGCACTTCGCTGACGATCGCCAGCAGCGGCACTTCGTAGAGGATCACATGCAGCCACGGCCCGCGCAGGCGGATGAACAGCTCGCCGTTCTCGATGCCGGTGTGCACGTAGCGCAGGTTGAAGCGGAACAGACCGAGGAATCGCAGAAAATCCGGTTTCAGGAAAGAGATACGCTCAAGGAAATTCAGTTGATCGGCGCTCAGGCTCAGTTCGGCCAGGCGCTCGATCTGATAGCGGATCTCGGCCAGGTACGGGCGCAGATCCTCGCTGTTGCGGCAACGGAATTCCCATTCGACTTCAACGTTGGGGTAGTTGTGCAGCACCGCCTGCATCATCGTCAGTTTGTAGAAGTCGGTGTCGAGCAGGTTCTGCACGATGCGATCGGCAAACACACTCTCGCTCATAAACGGTCTCCAGGTGCGCCGCGCTGTGGCGCGGTAAAAATCAATGGCGCTAGTGGCGCATATCAGTGGTGGGGATTGCCAGCGCTTTTTTGCTCTCGGGTGAAAGATCCTCTGAGGCCATGCATCTCAGTCCACAAAATTTAGCTATTTTCGGTTGCGCCTCAAGTGCAGCTTGAATGACTTGTTCGAGTTGTGCCCCGCTTTTTAAATAATCGGCCAGCAGGGAGTGTTTAGGTATCAGATTGATTTCAACTGCTTTAACCAAAGCAGCTCTGAGCATTTCTTGGGTTACGATTTTATACATGAATGACGCCTCCTTTGAAGGTGATCTGTTCCAGTGTGTCGACGCCGTCCTGAAGTAGCACGTACGCTGGAAGTATTAGTTTATAAAAATCAGAATCGTTGGTGCCCTTGAGGGTGACTAATGTGAAAGCCTCCAAAAGACTTGCGGAAGCGCGGATTCTGAAACAGGCATCTTCAAATAACTGATTGGGTGTGGCATGTGAGTCTATGAAGTATGTCGGCGTATCAGTTGCATTTGCTTTGAGGGGGTAAAAGCGATTCATAGGAAAAACTCCTTCTGTTTGTTCTGGGCGTGACGGCTCGAAGAAAGCAGGGTTCTTGAGATTTTATTTTTAGGTGGTTTTGATGTAGTAGCTGCAAAGCCATTAATTGATTTAATGACTTTGCCTGTTCTGTTTAACGTTTGGCAGTCTGTTTACTGGTGCTCGAAGAAATAACGTTCTCGCTATGAGTATTTATGTCTGGGCAGCTATATCCCGGCGGCCAGGCCAAAAGATCGATATCCAGATCCGGGAATTTACTTGAGTCGAAAATGGGCTTCTTGATTCCGGCACGGCGTTGTTCGTCGTAGTCGCGCACAACACGCATGCTGATGTTGAAGAGCAAGAACATTGCTACCGGGTTGACAAGCGCGAGCAGTGTCATGGTGATGTCTGCAAAAGCCAGAACAGTGGACAGGTCTTCGACGGAGCCCCAGTACACTAATATCAATACCAGCGCACGGTACAAGAGCAGCGTCTTTCGAGGCTCACCCAAAATGAACCGCAAGCTGTTTTCTCCCAGGTAATAGTTGTAAAGCATCGCCGTGAATACGAAGAGCGCAAGCACGACGCTGATAAACATCCGTCCCCATTCCCCAACGACGGCGGCGAGCGAATTTTGTGCCAGCGCAATCCCGTCACCTTCAAATCCTGGTGTGTAGAAACCCGATAGCAAAATCAGTAGCGCGGTACAGGTGCAGATTATGAATGTATCGATGAAGACACTCAGGGCTTGTACGACGCCTTGTGCAACCGGGTGGCCGATCTTCGCTACTGATGCGACATTGGGAGCGCTTCCCAGTCCTGCCTCGTTGGAGAACACTCCGCGTCTCACCCCCTTGATGATTGCGCTGCCCACCAGCCCGCCAAAGGCCGGATCCAGCCCGAACGCGCTGTTGATAATGGTCATGAGCATTGCCGGAACTTGATCGAACTGTAGAACGATTACGTAGGCCGTCACGCTGATGTAGGCGAGAACTTTAATAGGTACCAGAAGGTCAGCAACTGCCGCTATGCGCTTTATCCCGCCAATGAAAACGACCCCCAGCAACAGCGCAAGTCCGAGCCCTGACCAGATCGGCGCCACGCCAAACGCATCTTTTAGTGAATGCGATACCGCATGCGATTCGAGGCCGTTGATCGCAAACCCAAAAGTCACCAGCAATAGTACGGCTGCGATCATGCCGAGCCAGCGCTTGTCCAGACCGTGCTGGATGTACCAGGACGGGCCCCCTCGGTAGAGGCCTTTGCCATCGCTACGCTTATAGAGTTGTCCCAGCGTACATTCGAAGAAACTGCTCGACATACCCAGAAGAGCAGTCATCCACATCCAGAACACTGCGCCGGGCCCGCCCATGCTTACCGCGATCCCGACACCGACGATATTTCCCGTGCCGACTCGCCCGGCAAGGCTGAGCATAAGCGCCTGAAATGAACTCAAGTGATGGCTGTTGCCGCGCCAACTGCCGAGTAATACGCCAAACATATGGGGGAAATACCTCAACTGAACAAATCCGGATCGGACAGTGAAGTAGCTTCCCAGGCCAAGCACTAAAGGTATTAATACCTTGCCTGAGAGAAAGTCGTTGATGATGTCTAGCATTCCACGCTCCTTGCTTTGTAAGTGCTGGCGAATTATTGGTGTCGTCAGTCCTGAAGCCTTTCAGGAGTCGTAATATCCAGCCATATTTCATCCGATGCAATTTCGCAAGTTGCTCAAATGTGATGCTGGTTGCTGCTAAGGTGAGTTCTCCTGGGTTTCTTGCTGAGTGATTTATGTGTGAATTTTTTTCCGCAAACTTGAGGTTTCTGTGTAGTCACTACAGATCTGTCGCAGAGGTCTGTAGGAAGGTTCGTATTAATCGTGGGCAATTTAATAAGTATCTTTGTGGGAATAGTATGCCCGCACCTTTTAACCTCAAGCGGATTTGCGATTTTTTTGGTGTGGAAGAGTTTGAAATGCGCCTGCCAAGCGAGCAGTTCATTGCATTGATTGGCGTAAAAACCAGCAAAGCCAGGCTCTTCGATGAAGAAACAGTCTCACAAAGAGTTTTGAAACACCTGCGCAAACAATCCTCACCAGAACTGAAGGCTCACACGGGGTATTACCACGAGTACTACCATGCGATGACTGAGCCGGGTTCCATTCTGTGTTCACTTGTGCATGTGCGGGAAGAAGGCGATGACATAGTGTATGAACGTAATGAGCAGTTACAGATGTCTGGGGTAGAAGGTGGGTTTGAACGATATCGATATAAAGGTGTTGCTTATTACCTGCGAGATCGCCTTTTTTTCGTAGATTATGAATCGCTGACTTCAAACGAAATCAGTCAAACTATTCTCATCCCAAGTTTCAAAAGCTGCATTACACGGTTAAATGGATTGAAGCTTGGCGTTTCGGCTGCTGATCATCGCGCGCCTTCCTGTTCAAGGGTGGTCTGGGAATATTTGGGGCAGGAAATTGATCGGGCCGCAGCCTATCGTCGTGTCCGGTTGTACAACCCTGATGATTGCGCCATTGATGCCGATCTGCGTGCGCGTCTCGCCCAGGCTCAGGTTGTGGATGGCCTGTTTGTGATCGTATGACAAATTTTCGTGGGAGCTGCCGCAGGCTGCGATCTTTTGATGTTGGTTTTGAAGATCAAAAGATCGCAGCCTTCGGCAGCTCCTACAGCGGATTGTCGATCTGTTCGAGCATCCATTTGACGAAATCCCGCACTTTGGGGACTTCCGCCGCGTGCTCCGGGTACGCCAGATAGTACGCGTCAGTGCTCGGCATCGCATGCTGCCAGGGAATGACCAGTTTGCCGTCGGCCAATTCCTCTTCGACCAGAAACCTTGGCAACAGCGCCACGCCACAACCCACCTGTGCGGCGCGAATGCACATATAAAAGGTTTCAAAACGTGGCCCGTGATAGCTGTGTTCGGTCTGGTAGCCCTGACTGTCGAACCAGTCGTGCCACGCCTGTGGGCGTGAGGCATTTTGCAGCAAGACCAGATCGGTGAGTTGCGTCGGATCAGTGAACGGCGTATCCGGCAGGCTGCTCGGAGCGCACACCGGCACCAATTCTTCACTGAACAACTTCAGGCATTCAGTCCCCGGTCGCGAGCCTTGACCGTAATAGAAAGCCAGATCACTGCGCCCTTGCAGTAAATCATCGGCCTCTTGCTCGTTGCACAAATCCAGATGAATTGACGGATGGCGCAAACGCCAGCCTTTCAGGCGTGGCACCAGCCAACGCGCGCCGAAGGTCGACGGGGTCGATACGCGTAGGACTTCGGTCTCGCCGCCGTAGGAACGCAGGTAATGGGTCGACATCTCCACCTGCGTGAGGATTTTTCGTACTTCCACCAAGTACAAATCCCCGGCCGGGGTCATCTGCAAACGTCGGCGCACGCGGAGGAACAACAAGTGTTGTAACAATTCCTCAAGCTGCGCGACCTGCTTGCTCACCGCACTCTGGGTCAGGTTCAGTTCCTCGGCGGCGCGGGTGAAGCTCAGGTGCCGGGTCACGGCCTCGAAGCATTGCAGGGCGGTGATCGAGGGCAAGTGGCGTTTGTTCAGCATGGCCGATCCTTTTCTTGTCTTTCTATGCTCAGCATGAATAAACGGAATGATATCTCGCGTAAAGGTCGTTTGTTGCCTCGCCATTGTGAAGCTACAACTAATGGCCTGCCCGGTCGTGAAATGGCGACCGCACACATTCAGTTTTTTGCTTGAGGAGTGACCCATGGTTGCCGCATTGCTTGATCGTCTTGATGTGAACCCGGCCCTTTATCAGAACGGCAAAGTGCCGGTGCACTCGCCGATCGACGGCAGCCGCATTGCTGCCGTGAACTGGGAAGGCCCGGCCGAAGTCGAGCAGCACATCAGTCGCGCAGATCATGCGTTCGAGCAATGGCGCAAGATTCCGGCCCCGCGTCGCGGCGAACTGGTGCGTCAATTCGGCGAGGTGTTGCGTGAATACAAGGCTGATCTGGGCGAACTGGTTTCGTGGGAGGCGGGCAAGATCACTCAGGAAGGTTTGGGCGAAGTGCAGGAGATGATCGACATCTGCGATTTCGCCGTCGGCCTGTCCCGTCAGTTGTACGGTTTGACCATCGCTTCCGAGCGTCCGGGCCACCACATGCGTGAAACCTGGCATCCGCTGGGCGTGGTCGGTGTGATCAGCGCGTTCAACTTCCCGGTGGCGGTGTGGGCGTGGAACACCACGCTGGCGCTGGTCTGCGGCAACCCGGTGGTGTGGAAGCCGTCGGAGAAAACCCCGCTGACCGCACTGGCCTGCCAAGCGCTGTTCGACCGTGTGGTGAAGAATTTTACCGATGCACCGGCGAATCTTTGCCAAGTGATCATCGGTGGTCGCGATGCCGGCGAAGCGTTGGTCGATGACCCGCGTGTCGCCCTGATCAGCGCCACCGGCAGCACGCGCATGGGCCGCGAAGTGGCGCCGAAAGTCGCCGCTCGTTTTGCCCGCAGCATTCTGGAGTTGGGCGGCAACAACGCGATGATCCTCGGCCCAAGCGCCGATCTCGACATGGCGGTGCGCGCGATTCTGTTCAGCGCCGTCGGTACCGCAGGCCAGCGCTGCACCACGCTGCGTCGCTTGATCGCCCATGAATCGGTCAAAGAAGAAATCGTCACCCGCCTGAAAGCCGCGTACTCGAAGGTGCGCATCGGCCATCCGCTGGAAGGCAATCTGGTCGGCCCGCTGATCGACAAGCACAGTTTCGAAAACATGCAGGACGCGCTGGAGCAGGCATTGAGCGAGGGCGGTCGGGTGTTTGGCGGCAAGCGCCAATTGGAAGATCAGTTCCCGAATGCTTACTACGTGTCGCCGGCGATTGTTGAAATGCCGGAGCAGAGCGATGTGGTGTGCAGCGAAACCTTCGCGCCGATTCTGTACGTGGTTGGTTACAAAGATTTCCAGGAAGCACTGCGCCTGAACAACGCGGTGCCGCAAGGGTTGTCGTCGTGCATCTTCACCACTGATGTGCGTGAGGCTGAGCAATTCATGTCGGCGGTGGGCAGTGATTGCGGGATCGCCAACGTCAACATCGGCCCGAGCGGTGCGGAGATTGGTGGTGCGTTTGGTGGTGAGAAAGAAACCGGTGGTGGTCGTGAATCGGGTTCGGATGCCTGGCGCGGGTACATGCGCCGCCAGACCAACACCGTGAACTACTCGCTGGAGTTGCCGCTGGCGCAGGGCATTACGTTCGACTGAGGATGGAGGAAAAGCTGAAAAGATCGCAGCCTTCGGCAGCTCCTACATAGGTGGCGCCAGGCTGCGGTTTTGTAGGAGCTGCCGAAGGCTGCGATCTTTTGGCGGCCCCACAAGCGCATTTGGTTAGGTTTCTGTTGGAGTCTGGCAATGCCGTTACGCGAAGAATGTCTGTGGGAAAAACTCACGCCGCAAAGGCCGGATAACACGGCGCTCAAGGGTGAAGTCAAAGTCGATGTCTGCGTGATCGGCGCCGGGTTTACCGGGTTGTCGGCGGCGCTGCATCTGTTGGAACAGGGCAAAAGCGTCTGCGTGCTGGAAGCGCATCGCGCTGGCCACGGCGGTTCCGGGCGCAACGTCGGATTGGTCAACGCCGGCATGTGGATTCCACCGGACGAGATCGAAGCCGGTTTCGGCGAAGCGGTCGGCAGTCAGCTCAATCGCATGCTCGGGGCCGCGCCCGCGCTGGTGTTCAGCCTTGTGGACAAGTACAACATCGATTGCCAGTTGCGCCGCGAAGGCACGCTGCACATGGCGCATAACGCCAAGGGCGAGGCCGATCTACGCAGTCGCGAGCAACAATGGAAACGTCGCGGCGCACCGGTCGAGCTACTCACCGGCAAGGCCTGTGAACAGGCCACCGGGACGCAAAAAATCGCCGCCGCGTTGCTCGATCGTCGCGCCGGCACGCTCAATCCGATGGCTTATGTCACCGGGCTGGCGAACGCGGTGCTCGGCCTCGGCGGGCAGATGTTCGACCATTCACCGGTCACTCGACTCGAGCGTCAGGGCGCGAAATGGTCGGTGCAAACAGAGCACGGTTCGGTGCTCGCCGAACAAGTGGTCATCGCCTCCAACGCCTACACCGAGGGCGACTGGACGGAACTCAAACGCAATTTCTTCCCCGGTTATTACTATCAGGTCGCTTCGGTGCCGCTGACCGAAGACGCTGCGCAGGAGATTCTTCCGGGTGGGCAAGGCTCGTGGGATACCCGCCAGGTGTTGAGCAGCATCCGCCGCGATAAAGAAGGGCGGTTATTGCTCGGCAGCCTTGGCAACGGTAATCAAAAACCGGCCTGGTTTCTCAAGGCCTGGGCCGACCGGGTGCAGCAGCATTACTTCCCGCAATTGAAACCCGTCGAATGGGAATGCACCTGGACCGGGCGCATCGCGTTTACGCCCGATCACCTGATGCGTCTGTTCGAACCGGCACCGGGGCTGGTCGCTGTCACGGGCTATAACGGCCGTGGCGTCACCACTGGCACGGTGGTCGGCAAAGCCTTCGCCGATTACTTGTGCAACGGCAATGCCGAGGCCCTGCCAATTCCCTTTGCACCGATGCAGCCCTTGGCGGGCGTGGGCTTGCGCAGTTGCCTGTACGAGGCCGGGTTCTCGCTGTATCACGCGGGCCAGTGCCTGCGCATCGTGATTTGAGTGTTGAATTATGTTGCCGGAAGCGGCGCTTTTCGATGCAGCGACTAGCCTGTAATGGTGCGGGTTGTAGCAGTCCCGCACCAGCAGTGTGCAGTTCGGTGACGCGGGCTGTTACAGGCTGGTTGCACGTCGTTTGGTGCCGCGGTTGCAATGATGGCGCATGCGGGTTGCGCCTGAAAAAATAAATGGTTTCACCTTCCGCGGTTTAGACGGTTGCACGCCCAATGAAAATGGGAACGAAACAGTCGAAATAACAAGAAAGCAGCGACTTTTTGAAGAATAAAAAACCGATGGCACGGCCCTTGCTCTGCGCATTCAGTGAAGTGAAGTCGCAGTGCCAACTAAAAAAAACCTTGGAGCACCACCTCATGTCCCAGACGTTTTACAAGAAAGGCTTTCTGGCCCTCGCAGTGGCTACTGCGTTGGGTGTTTCTGCGTTTGCTCAGGCTGATATCAAAATCGGTGTAGCGGGTCCAATGACGGGCGCCAACGCGGCATTTGGCGAGCAGTACATGAAGGGTGCACAAGCGGCGGCCGATTCGGTCAACGCGGCAGGTGGCGTCAACGGGGAAAAAATCGTTCTGGTCAAAGGCGATGACGCCTGCGAACCGAAACAAGCGGTAACGGTCGCCAAGGATCTGGTCAATCAGAAAGTCGCTGGCGTGGTCGGCCACTTCTGCTCGTCTTCCACCATTCCAGCCTCGGAAATCTACGACGAAGCCGGCGTAATCGCGATCACCCCGGGTTCCACCAACCCGCAAGTGACCGAGCGCGGCCTCAGCGCCATGTTCCGTATGTGCGGGCGTGACGACCAGCAAGGTATCGTTGCCGGCGACTACATTGTCGACGTGCTCAAGGGTAAAAAAGTCGTTGTGTTGCACGACAAAGACACCTACGGCCAAGGCCTGGCGGATGCCACCAAGGCCCAACTGGTCAAGCGTGGCGTGACGCCAGTGTTGTATGAAGGCCTGACCCGTGGCGAAAAAGACTTCAGCACCATCGTCACCAAAATCCGTGGCGCTGGCGCCGATGTCGTCTACTTCGGTGGTCTGCACCCGGAAGCCGGTCCGCTGGTTCGTCAACTGCGTGAGCAAGGCCTGAAAGACGTCAAGTTCATGTCCGATGACGGCATTGTGACCGATGAACTGGTAACCACCGCGGGTGGCCCGCAATTCGTGGATGGTGTGCTGATGACCTTCGGTGCCGACCCACGCATGCTGCCAGAGAGCAAGGCAGTGGTAGACGCGTTCCGCAAGGCCGGCACCGAGCCTGAGGGCTACACCCTGTACGCCTACGCTTCGGTACAAACCCTGGCCGCAGCGTTCAACGGCGCCAAGTCCAACAAGGGCGAAGAAGCGGCTGCCTGGCTGAAGAAAAACCCGGTGAAAACCGTCATGGGCGAAAAAGCCTGGGACTCGAAGGGCGACCTGAAAGTCTCCGACTACGTGGTTTACCAGTGGGACAAGGACGGCAAATATCACCAGCTGGAAAAACAGAAGTAAGGGCTGACGCGATTAGCTGAACGCCACAAACCCCTGTGGGAGCGGGCTTGCTCGCGAATGCGGGGTGTCAGTCACCATCAACGGTAGCTGATACACCGCATTCGCGAGCAAGCCCGCTCCCACAGGAGGTGGTGGCGATAGGCTGATCGTGGCTGACATTGCTCCGACGTAAATCTGTATTTTCCCTAGAAGAGCCGCACGTCCACAGGCGTGCAGGTTCTCACTGCGTGAGATTGCGTTATGGATGGTATTTTCCTGCAGCAACTGGTCAACGGCCTGACCCTCGGGTCGGTCTATGGCCTGATCGCCATCGGCTACACAATGGTCTACGGCATCATCGGCATGATCAACTTCGCCCACGGCGAGGTTTACATGATTTCTGCTTACCTGGCGGCAATCAGTCTGGCTCTGCTGGCTTACTTCGGTATCGAATCTTTCCCGCTGCTGATGCTCGGCACACTGATCTTCACCATCGTCGTCACGGCGGTGTATGGCTGGGTCATTGAGCGAGTCGCTTACAAACCCCTGCGCAACTCCACCCGACTGGCACCGCTGATCAGCGCCATCGGTATCTCCCTGATTCTGCAAAACTACGCACAGATCGCTCAAGGCGCGAAACAACAAGGCGTGCCAACCTTGCTGACTGGCGCGTGGCGTGTCGACATCGGCACCGGTTTCGTGCAACTGACTTACACCAAAGTCTTCATTCTGGTGGCCGCGTTCGTCGGCATGGGCGTACTGACCTACATCATCAAGTACACCAAGCTCGGGCGCATGTGCCGTGCTACTCAGCAAGACCGCAAAATGGCCTCGATTCTGGGGATCAACACCGACCGCGTGATCTCTTACGTGTTCATCATCGGTGCAGCCATGGCGGCATTGGCCGGTGTGTTGATCACCATGAACTACGGCACGTTCGACTTCTATGCCGGCTTCATCATCGGCATCAAGGCATTCACTGCTGCGGTGCTCGGCGGTATCGGCTCTCTGCCCGGTGCGATGCTCGGCGGGATCATTCTCGGGATTTCCGAGTCGCTGTTCTCCGGCCTGGTCAACTCCGACTACAAAGACGTGTTCAGCTTCTCGCTGCTCGTACTTGTTCTGGTCTTCCGGCCGCAGGGCCTGTTGGGCCGTCCTCTTGTGTCGAAGGTGTAAGCGATGTCTTCAACCACCCAAAAAACCATCGATATCAAAAAAAGTCTGGTTGAGGCGATTCTTGCCGGCCTGATTGCCCTGATCGTATTTGGCCCGATTGTCGGCGTTGTGCTGGAGGGTTACAGCTTCAACCTCGAACCAACCCGCGTGGCGTGGCTGATCGGCATTGTCATGATTGGCCGCTTTGTCATTAGCCTGTTCCTGCAAACGCCCAAGGGCCTGAAGATTCTCGACGGATTCGAGAGCACCGGTTCCGGTGTGCATGTGCTGCCCGCCGATCACAAATCGAGCCTGCGCTGGATCATCCCGTTGCTGATTGTGCTGGCCGTCATCGTGCCGTTTGTTTCCAACTCCTATTTGCTGGGCGTGGTCATCCTCGGGTTGATCTACGTGCTGCTGGGGTTGGGGCTGAACATCGTGGTCGGTCTGGCCGGTCTGCTCGACCTCGGTTACGTGGCGTTTTATGCCATCGGCGCCTACGGTCTGGCGCTCGGTTATCAGTACCTCGGTCTGGGCTTCTGGACGGTGCTGCCGCTGGCGGCGATCACCGCGGGCCTTGCCGGCTGCATCCTCGGTTTTCCGGTACTGCGCCTGCACGGCGACTATCTGGCGATCGTGACCCTGGGCTTCGGTGAAATCATTCGCCTGATCCTTAACAACTGGTTGTCGCTGACTGGCGGCCCGAACGGCATGCCGGCGCCACTGCCGACGTTCTTCGGTCTGGAGTTCGGCAAACGGGCGAAGGATGGCGGGGTGCCGTTCCATGAGTTCTTCGGCATCGCCTACAACCCGGACGTGAAGTACTACTTCATCTACGCGGTGTTGTTCCTCGTGGTATTGGCTGTGCTGTACATCAAACACCGTTTGGTGAAGATGCCGGTCGGCCGTGCCTGGGAAGCCTTGCGTGAAGACGAAATCGCCTGCCGTTCGATGGGCCTCAACCACGTGCTGGTCAAGCTTTCCGCGTTCACCATTGGCGCGTCGACGGCAGGTCTGGCCGGTGTGTTTTTCGCCACCTATCAAGGTTTCGTTAACCCGACCTCGTTCACTTTCTTCGAATCGGCACTGATCCTGGCCATCGTCGTCCTCGGCGGCATGGGCTCGACCATCGGCGTAGTGATTGCAGCCTTCGTACTCACCGTCGCCCCGGAACTGCTGCGCGGCTTCGCTGAATATCGCGTGCTGCTGTTCGGCATCCTGATGGTGTTGATGATGATCTGGCGACCACGCGGGCTGATCCGCATCAGCCGTACCGGGGTCACTCCACGCAAAGGTGCCATTCACTATGAGAGGACTGCGCCATGAGTGAAGTCGTACTCTCTGTTGAAAAACTGATGATGCATTTCGGTGGCATCAAGGCCTTGAGCGATGTCAGCCTGAAGGTCAAACGCAACTCGATCTTCGCCTTGATCGGCCCTAACGGCGCTGGCAAAACCACGGTGTTCAACTGCCTGACCGGTTTCTACAAAGCCTCCGGCGGCAAGATCGAACTCAATGTGCGCGGCCAGCAGACCAACGTCATCCAGTTGTTGGGCGAGTCGTTCAAAGCGTCGGATTTCGTTTCGCCGAAATCCTTCCTCAGTCGCATGTACTACAAGATGTTCGGTGGCACGCACCTGGTGAATCGTGCGGGGCTGGCGCGGACATTCCAGAACATTCGTCTGTTCAAGGAAATGTCGGTGCTGGAAAATCTGCTGGTGGCCCAACACATGTGGGTCAACCGCAACATGCTCGCCGGGATCCTCAACACCAAGGGCTACCGCAAGGCTGAAAGCGACGCACTGGATGTTGCGTTCTACTGGCTGGAAGTGGTCGATCTGGTTGACTGTGCCAACCGTCTCGCCGGTGAACTTTCCTACGGTCAGCAACGCCGTCTGGAGATTGCCCGGGCCATGTGCACGCGGCCGCAGATCATCTGCCTCGACGAACCGGCCGCCGGCCTCAACCCACAGGAAACCGAAGCGCTGAGCGCGATGATCCGGCTGCTGCGCGACGAGCACGATCTGACCGTGGTGCTGATCGAACACGACATGGGCATGGTAATGAGTATTTCTGACCACATCGTGGTGCTGGATCACGGCATCGTCATCGCCGAAGGCGGGCCTGAAGCGATTCGAAATGATCCGAAAGTGATTGCGGCGTATCTCGGCGCTGACGAAGAGGAACTGGTATGACGCAACCGATCCTCGAACTCAAAAACCTCGACGTGTTCTACGGACCGATCCAGGCGCTCAAAGGTGTTTCGCTGCAGATCAACGAGGGGGAAACCGTCAGCCTGATCGGCTCTAACGGTGCCGGCAAGTCGACATTGTTGATGTCGATTTTCGGCCAGCCAAGGGCAGCTGGCGGGCAGATCATTTATCAAGGCGTCGACATCACCCAGAAGTCCTCGCACTACATCGCTTCCAATGGCATCGCGCAGTCGCCGGAAGGACGGCGGGTGTTCCCCGACATGACCGTCGAGGAAAACCTGTTGATGGGCACCATCCCGATTGGCGACAAGTACGCTAAAGAGGACATGCAGCGCATGTTCGCGCTGTTCCCGCGACTGGAAGAGCGGCGGACGCAGCGGGCGATGACCATGTCCGGTGGTGAGCAACAGATGCTCGCGATTGCCCGGGCGTTGATGAGCCGGCCGAAATTGTTGCTGCTCGATGAACCGAGCCTGGGCCTCGCGCCGATCGTGGTGAAGCAGATTTTTGCGACCCTGCGGGAGTTGGCGAAAACCGGGATGACGATTTTCCTGGTCGAGCAGAACGCCAACCATGCGCTGAAGCTGTCGGATCGGGCGTATGTGATGGTTAACGGCGAGATTCGCCTGACCGGTACCGGCAAAGAGTTGCTGGTGAATGAGGAGGTGCGTAACGCCTATCTGGGCGGGCACTGATTCTTCGCACGTTATACACAGCCCCGGCGACGCAAGTCCCGGGGCTTCTTATTACCCACAATTCCCTGTAGGAGCTGCCGCAGGCTGCGATCTTTTGATCTTGAAAAACAACATCAAAAGATCGCAGCCTGCGGCAGCTCCTACAGGGAAAACGATTGCTCCGTCAAATTGTGGAAAACAAATCCGGCAAGCTACCAAAGCGCGACATAAAGACGCTGCAAATGGCTGTTTTTCCACAGTTTTGACTTGTCCCCGTTTGCTGTGGAGCTGGCTGTGAATAACGTGGGTGTATCTGGCTGCAGGCCTTGTAAGCCGTGGCTTGCAAAGGTGTGGTTGTTTTTTGATCAGACGCTTTTGCCTGAGCGAGAGGCGCCAATGTCAACCTTTTTATAAGGCTGCTAACGCAGTCGATATGCAGTGCCCCTGGCTGTGGATAAGTCTGTGATTAAACTCTGGAAAGACCTCGCTAAGCACCGTAATTGCTGGCCTCGCGCAATCACTGTGTTGACCGCTTGGTCGTGCAAAATGCCCTGTCCCGCACATCTGCCGCTTCAGGGTCAAGCAAAAAACTTTCTGTTTCCCCCGCAAAGCCTTGTGCGGCGCGGCTTTGCGCGTTTCCACTTGCCCCCGGAAACTGTGGAAGGGACTGTGGATAACATGCGCGCACATGGCTACAGGCCACGCCCTGTATGGCGTTCCTACGGTTGATCATTTTTTGAGCTGAATCCGTCCGTGTAGGAGCTGCCGAAGGCTGCGATCTTTTGATTCTGGTTTTGAAGATCCAAAGATCGCAGCCTCGTTGCACTCGTCAGCTCCTACACATGGGTGGGTGTTGCCCGTGAGTGCAGGGCCGGGCATGCTGCTGGCTGATTTTCTATTCCAAGGGCTGCTCCGGTGGCCGAAGCAAGGAGAACACGATGTCCAACACCCTGTTTATCACCGGCGCGACGTCCGGTTTTGGTGAAGCCTGCGCCCGCCGTTTTGCCGAGGCTGGCTGGAAACTGGTGCTGACCGGTCGTCGTGAAGAACGCCTCAATGCGCTGTGCGCAGAATTGTCGAAGCAGACCGAAGTACACGGACTGGTGCTCGATGTGCGTGATCGCAAGGCGATGGAAGAGGCGATCGCCAATCTCCCGCCATCGTTCGCCAAGCTGCGTGGCCTGATCAACAACGCCGGTCTGGCGCTGGGCGTTGATCCTGCGCCGAAGTGCGATCTGGACGATTGGGACACCATGGTCGACACCAACGTCAAAGGCCTGATGTACGCCACGCGTTTGCTGCTGCCGCGTTTGATCGCCCATGGCCGTGGCGCCGGCATCGTCAACCTCGGCTCCATCGCCGGCAACTACCCGTACCCGGGCAGCCATATCTACGGCGCGACCAAGGCGTTCGTTAAGCAGTTTTCGTTGAACCTGCGTTGCGACTTGCAGGGCACCGGCGTGCGCGTCAGCAACATCGAGCCGGGTCTGTGCGAGAGCGAGTTCTCGCTGGTGCGTTTTGCCGGCGATCAGGAGCGTTACAACGCGACTTACGCCGGTGCCGAGCCGATCCAGCCGCAGGACATTGCCGAGACGATTTTCTGGGTGATGAATGCGCCGGCGCACATCAACATCAACAGCCTGGAGTTGATGCCGGTGAGCCAGACCTGGGCTGGCTTTGCGATTGAGCGTAACAAGGCCTGACACCGCGTTATCGTTCTTCGCGAGCAAGCCCGCTCCCACATTTTGAAATGTATTTCCCTGTGGGAGCGGGCTTGCTCGCGAAGAGGCCAGAACAGGCAGTACAAGGCTTTGAGGTAAACTCCCCTCGCAACAACCCAACCGCACCCCGCGGTTTTCAAGGTTTTTCGAGGAGTCAAAGTGAGTAACCGAGGTGAGCAGTCGCTGCTCAAACAATCGACCATTCTGATGTTCGCCGTGGCGATCGCCGGGATCGTCACCGGTTTTGTTTCTGGTTCACAATCCATCCTTTTTGATGGTTTTTTCTCGCTGATCGCCACCTTCATCAAAGTCCTGATGCTGATCACCGCCAAGTTGATCGCCAAGGAAAGCAATCACCGCTTCCAGTTCGGTTTCTGGCATCTGGAGCCGATGGTGCTGCTGATCGAAGGCAGTTTCCTGCTGCTGATCGCGATCTATGCGTTTCTCAACGGTGTGTTTGGCATCATCAACGGTGGTCGTGAGATCGAGTTGGGGCTGGTGATCATTTATGCCGCGGTGTTTACCGTGGTCGAGTTCGCCTATTTCTTCTACGTCCGACACCGTAACCGCAAGCTCAAATCGACCCTGATCCAGTTCGACAACATCAGCTGGCTGGTGGACGCGATGCTGTCTGTGGGCCTGTTGATCAGTTTCCTCGCGGCGCTGCTGCTCAAGTCCCAGGGTTATGGGCAGTGGGCGGTGTATGTCGACCCGCTGATCCTGATCGTGCTGGCGCTGACCATGTTGCCGCCGGCGTTCAAGATACTGGGGCCGGCGTTACGCGATGTATTGGGGATAGCGCCGGACACGCTGGATGATCAGGTGCGTCAGGTGATGGAAGAGGCGAAGGCTGAGCATGGTTTCGACGATTACGTGTCGTACGTGCAGAAGCACGGACGGGCGCGGTTTATCGAGATTCATGTGGTGTTGCCGGCGGACTATGCACTGAGCCATGTCGGGCAATTGGATGCATTGCGCGAGGAGATTTCGGCGAAGCTGGGCAAGCCGGATGCGGCGCGGTGGCTGACTATCAGCTTTACCGGCGACAAGAAGTGGATTGCCTGATGTAACCCTGACTACTGTTGAGAACAGATTTGTGGTGCAGGGGATTTAGGTAGAGAAGGGATTTACTGTAGAGAAGGGATTTATTGTGGCTAGGGGATTTATTGTGGCGAGGGGATTTATCCCCGTTGGGGCGCGAAGCGGCCCTGAAAAGAGCGGGGCCGCTGCGCAGCCCAACGGGGATAAATCCCCTCGCCACAGTAGATCTCCTCAGCACATTGAATCTCATTTGCCATGAGATCAGCGCAAATATTCAGCCAGGCCGTGATAGCAAGTCGCAAGGTGATACGGCGTGGTCGAAGGCATGTCCTTGCGACTCACCTCACCCAACTCATCCCGGCATTCATGCCAGCCATCTGCATGCAGAAACCGCTGCTGCAACGCCTGCAACTGACGCAACACTACCGCCTCGCTGCCCTGACGCAACGTCAGCGCGCGCAAATATTCCGCCTGCGCCCAGATTCGTTGAGTCGAATCCTTCGGCTGCCCATCCTGTCGCAGATCGAGCATCGCTCGCACCGCGCCTGACGGCTGTTCCACGCCGTGAAGTTCAGTAAACGCAAACGCCCGATCCAGCGCCGCATGCAGCTTCGAGCCGCGCAGCAACGGCGAAGACTCGAGCAGGAAATACCATTCGAACTGATGCCCCGGCTCGTACCAGTTATCCACAGCCCCCAGCGGTTTCTCCATCAACACGCCATATTGCGGATCGACGAAGCGCTTGTGCATGGCTGTGCATAACTCCAGCAACGCGGTTTGGGTCTGGGCATCTTCGCGAACGGCGAGCGTGGCGAGGAAGGCTTCGGCCAGGTGCATCAACGGGTTTTGCAGCGGGCCGGTTTCCAGGGTGATCCAATCGCGATCCAGGCACGCCTCGTATAAACCATCACCGGTGGCAAAGCGTCGACCAATGATTTCCAGCGCCGCATTCAACGTCGATTCGACCAGCGGATCGCCGGATTTGCCCCAGTAGTGCGCGCAGGCAAAAAGGATGAAGGCGTGGGTGTAGAGATCCTTGCGCTGATCCAGCGGTTTGCCCTGCGCATCGATGCTGTAGAACCAGCCGCCGTGGTCGGCATCGTGGAAGTGCCGTTGCAACGAGCGGAACAGCGACGCCGCGCGAACCTCAGCGTTATCCACAACCCCGATCAGACTGGAAAACAGATACAACTGCCGCGCGCACGCCATCGCGCGATAGCGTTGCGGTGGCAAGGGTTGATGCGCGGCGTCCAGCGCCTCGTACGGCAGCGCCATGTCGGCGTTCCAGCCCGGGCCTTGCCAGAGGGGCACGATCACGTTGACGAAGTGCTGTTGCACAGCGCCGAACAGGGCGGTCAATTCAGGCAGGGAGGTGGAGCGGGAAGCGTGGGGCATGGGCGGACGTCGTCACGGGCTGGGGCGATTGCGCGACATGGTAGCAGAGAGCATCGGTTGGGTGACGACCCTGTAGGAGCTGCCGCAGGCTGCGATCTTTTGATCTGGCTTTATAAAGTCAAAAGATCGCAGCCTGCGGCAGCTCCTACAGGAGATCAGCCGTTTAGCCGGCCAGCAGCCAGGCGCCGGTGATTGCCGAAGCCGCACCTGCAAGACGCACCAACGGTGCAGCAGCTTGAGGCAGGAAACGCACTACGGCATAACCAGCGGCATGCAGTGCAGCTGTCGCGGCGACGAAACCGGCTGCATACGCCCAAGGACTACTCATATCCGGCAATTCCAAACCATGCGCGACACCATGGAACAACGCAAACACCGCCGTCGCCAGCACCGCCATCACCAGCGGCGGACGCACGGCCAATGCCACCGCCAGACCCAGCGCCAACACCGACGCGGCAATCCCGCTTTCCAGCGCCGGCAGTTCCAGACCTTCAAACCCGAGCAGGCCGCCCATCAGCATGGTGCCGACAAACGTGCACGGCAGCGCCCAACGCGCCGCGCCTTGTTGCTGCGCCGCCCACAAACCGACGGCAACCATCGCTAACAAGTGGTCGAGCCCACCAATCGGGTGGCTGATGCCGGCGATCAATCCACTGTCGCCGTGGCCCGGGTGGGCGAAGGCCAGCGCCGGGGTCAGCAGCAGCGCCACGGCGCCGAGAATGCGTTTAAGTGTCATGAATAAGCTTCCTTGTTGATAAATAAATCAGGCTGCGGTCAGCAGGCCCTGGCGTTCGATGAAGGCGATGATGGCTTCCAGACCCTGACCGGTTTTCTGGTTGCTGAAGACGAACGGCTTGCCGTTGCGCATGCGTTTGGTGTCGCTGTCCATCATTTCCAGCGAGGCGCCCACCAGCGGCGCCAGGTCGATCTTATTGATCACCAGCAGATCGGATTTGCAGATTCCAGGCCCGCCCTTGCGCGGCAGCTTGTCGCCGGCGGAAACGTCGATCACATAGATAGTCAGGTCGGACAGTTCCGGGCTGAACGTCGCCGACAGGTTATCGCCGCCCGACTCGACGAGAATCAGATCCAGCCCCGGGAAGCGCCGATTGAGTTGATCCACCGCTTCAAGGTTGATCGAGGCGTCTTCGCGGATTGCCGTGTGCGGGCAGCCGCCGGTTTCCACGCCGATGATCCGCTCCGGCGCGAGGGCTTCATTGCGCACGAGGAAATCGGCATCTTCGCGGGTGTAGATATCGTTGGTGACCACGGCGAGGTTGTAGCGCTCGCGCAGGGCCAGACACAGGGCCAGGGTCAACGCGGTTTTGCCGGAACCGACCGGGCCGCCGATGCCGACGCGCAGAGGTTGTGTGTTCATTAATGGTTCTCCTAGGAGCGAAAGAGGCGGCTGTACTGGCGCTCGTGGGCCATGCACGCCAGGGACAGGCCGAACGCGGCGCTGCCGATGTGTTCGGGATTGATTCGGGTCGCGTCCTGCTGTGCCTGTTGCAGTAACGGCAGCAATTCGCTGGTCAGGCGCTGGGCGGCTTGCTGGCCCAGCGGCAGGGTTTTCATCAGCACAGCGAGCTGGTTTTCCAGCCAACTCCACAGCCACGCGGCGAGGGCGTCTTGCGGGCTGATGCCCCAGGCGCGTGCTGCCAGCGCCCAGCACAAGGCCAGATGCGGTTCAGTGCATTGATCGAGAAAATCACGAGCAGGCGCGTCGAGCTCCGGCAAACCGTTGAGCAGTTGCTGCAACGAATAGCCCATCTGCCGACTTTCCAGATGCAACTCGCGGGTCTCGCGGCTGGCGCGATGGCTTTCACAGAGGATCAGCAACTCGCTCCAGTTTTCATCCGCCGCCGCCTGGCAATGCGCAAGCAACAACGGCGCCTCAAAGCGCGACAGGTTCAACAGCAACTGATCGCTGATCCAGCGGCGGGCGTCGTCCGGGTTTTTCACCCGTTCGTTATCCACAGCCATCTCCAGACCTTGCGAATAGCTGTAGCCGCCAATCGGCAACTGCGGACTGGCCAGGCGCAGCAGCGCCCAGGCCGGATTCACAGGCGGACGCCGAACTGATGGAGTTTCGGCGCGTAGTTGAAGTCTTCGTCGCCGTGTCGTGAATGATGGTGGCCGCCGCCATAAGCACCATGTTCCGGCTGGAACGGTGCTTCGATGGCTGCAACCTGCGCGCCCAATTGTTCGAGCATGGCTTTGAGTACGTAATCGTCGAGCAGACGCAGCCAGCCGTCACCGACCTGCAGGGCGACATGGCGGTTACCGAGGTGATAAGCGGCGCGGGTCAGTTCGAAGGCGTTGGCGCAGGTGACGTGCAGCAACTGCTCGGGGCGGGCGCAGACGCGAACGATGCGGCCGTCTTCAGCCTGTAGGCATTCGCCGTCATACAGCGGCGGTTGGCCACGCTCCAAAAACAACCCGACGTCTTCACCTTCAGCACTGAAACAGCGCAGACGGCTTTTGCTCCGCGCTTCGAAGGTCAGGTGCAACTCGGCGGCCCAGACGGGTTGAGGGTCGATTCTGCGGTGAATCACCAGCATCGGGAAACTTCCAGCTATGGACAATGGTTGCTCTAGAGCAAGGGGCTTGCCAATCGGACGAGATGTAGGAAATCCCTGTCGGAGCGTAGTGGATGTTTCAAGATGTTGCGGGGATTTGGAAGGTTTTGGTGCATGAAGGTTTTTACATGCACCAAATAGAGGCCGTGACGCATGACCCTTGTGGGAGCGGGCTTGCTCGCGAAGGCGGTGGGTCAGCAATATAGATGTTGGCTGATACGACGCTTTCGCGAGCAAGCCCGCTCCCACAGGGGGAATTTGGTGTGTCAGTGATAGAGGGGAGTTACTCGGTACTGCCGAGGCCTTGCCAGTGCTTCAGGCCGATAAAGATAAAACGCAGCTGCTGAGTGATCTTCGCCTGTGGCGTCAGATGCTCCGGCAGTGCTTCAGCGGGCGGGTCGATGATGTCGGGGAGGGTGGCGAACACCGATTTGACGATCAGATCAGCCATCACACTCAGGCCATCGGCATCGAGATGCTGGAGCTTGGGCATCATCGTCAGATCCGATGCAAGGTCGGAGCTGATGTTTTCGCGCAACCGACCAATGGCTTGCCGCACCGGCAGCGAACCACCGTATTGCTCGCGAGCGAGAAACAGAAATTGCGAGCGATTAGCGCTGACTACATCGAGAAAGATCCGCACCGAGGCATCGATAATGCCGCCCATGACGAATTCGTTGTGGCGCACCAGGCGGATGGTTTCGCGGAAGGTCTGACCGACTTCGCTGACCAGCACCAAACCCAGTTCGTCCATATCGGCAAAATGCCGGTAGAAACCGGTGGGCACGATCCCGGCGGTTTTGGTCACTTCGCGCAGGCTCAGGCTGCCGAATCCTCGGCCGCTTTCCATCAGGTGGCGGGCAGCGTCCATCAGGGCGTTGCGGGTCTGTTGCTTCTGTTCGGCGCGGGGCAGCATCGCAGGGTGTGTTCTTCGGCGGGACAAGCGCCGCACTCTAGCAAATCGGCTTTATCGGCGTCGAACGGCAGGACGGTGCAGCGGGGATTTTTGCGGGATGTTTTACCGGGGCCTGAAAAGTCAAAAGCCCAATCCGTCGATTGGGCTTTTTTTCTGGGCCACCATGGGCTCAGCTCACAGCGCTGTTGCGTTCGATCACACGATCACCACCACCTTCGGCAACAGCCTGGCCTTGTGGGGTTTTGTCGTAGCCGTCTTCAACCAGGCCTTTTTCTTCGAGGCGGTTGCGACCGTTTTCGGCGACAGCCTGACCTTGAGGGGTTTTGTCGTAGCCATCTTCGACCAGACCTTTTTCTTCCAGGCGATCACGGCCGCCTTCTGCTACAGCTTGACCCTGTGGAGTTTTGTCGTAGCCGTCTTCAGCGAGGGTGCCTTTGGTGTGGTCGGAGCCGTCGGCAGCAACGGTCTGGCTGAACACCGAGTAGCTGGTTTTTACTTGTGGCGTGGCTTGTTCGGCGGCAGGCAGAGCGAAAGCCGTGCTGGCCAGCATCGAGAGGGTAAGGCTAAGCAGTAATTGGCGTTTCATGATGGGTTGCTCCTTGGGAGGGCGATAAAGTGGGTACGAGGGCAATGCTACTCTCGATAAGTCGATATAAAAGTTCATAAACGCAATGGTAATAATCAACAGAATTGATTGTTCTGGCGGGAGGCTCTAGATCGGGCCTTTCAGAGCATCGGTTTTGCACCGAGGTGGGTATTTTCGACCCACTCGCGCCTCGCAAAAGTGCGGGTCGCGGTAACGCTGTTCGACTGATCGGTCAGAATTCACCCGGGTTTTTCCGTCTTAATCGGCTTTTCGGTTAAACCTGCGGGCCTTTTGCCAGTCACAGTTTTCATAGGGGCCGCTTTGGCCCGCCGTTTCAGCCTTTCACCGTGTTTTGGGTGAGGGGTCGTGATCAGGAGTTTTGTGCATGACGCGCACTGGAAAAATCTTCAGCTGGATCTTCGCCACCCTCGTGCTGCTACTGGCCGTGCTGGTATTGATCATCGTGTTCTTCGACTGGAACCGGATCAAACCGCCGCTCAACGCCAAAGTCTCGGAAGAACTGCACCGACCGTTTGCCATCAATGGCAACCTCGCGGTGATCTGGCAGCGCGAGCCGGATGAAGGCGGCTGGCGCGCCTGGGTGCCGTGGCCGCATGTGGTTGCCGAGGATTTGAGCCTTGGCAATCCGGACTGGTCGAAGAAACCGCAGATGGTCACCCTCAAACGTGTCGAACTGCGCATCTCGCCACTGGCGCTGCTGGCGCAACGCGTGGTGATTCCGCGAATCGACCTGACCGAGCCCAACGCCGATCTGCAACGACTGGCGGACGGCCGCGCCAACTGGGTGTTCAAGTTTGATCCCAAGGATCCGAATGCTGAACCGTCGAGCTGGGTGGTCGACATCGGCGCCATCGGTTTCGACAAGGGTCACGTCACCCTCGATGACCAGACCCTGAAAACCAATCTCGATGTGCTGATCGATCCGCTGGGCAAGCCGATTCCGTACAGCGACATCGTTGGCGACAAAGCGGCGAAAACCGCGCAGGACAAGGGCGGCGCGCCGCAGGACTACGCGTTTGCGCTCAAGGTCAAAGGCCAATACCACGGCCAGAACCTTACCGGCCAAGGCAAGATCGGCGGATTGCTGGCCTTGCAGGACGCAAGCAAACCGTTTCCGCTGCAAGCCCAGGCGAAGATCGGCGACACCCGCATCGAACTGGCCGGCACCCTGACCGACCCGATGAATCTCGGCGCTCTTGACCTGCGCCTGAAGCTGGCCGGCGACAGCCTCGGCAATCTCTATCCGCTGACCGGCGTTACGTTGCCCGATACGCCACCGTATTCCACCGACGGTCATTTGATTGCCAAACTGCATGACGCTGCCGGCGCCAAATTCACCTACGAAAAATTCAACGGCAAGATCGGCAACAGCGACATCCATGGCGACCTGACTTACGCCGCTACCCAGCCGCGACCAAAACTCAGCGGTGCGCTGGTTTCCAATCAACTGCTATTCGCCGACCTTGCGCCGCTGATCGGCGCCGATTCGAATGACAAGCAAAAGGCCCGTGGCGGCGACAGCAAGCAACCGGCGGATAAAGTGCTGCCGGTCGAGGAGTTCAAGACCGACCGTTGGCGCGCGATGGATGCCGACGTCGAGTTCACCGGCAAGCGCATCGTCCACAGCGAGAAGCTGCCGTTCAATGACCTCTATACGCATCTGGTGCTCAACGACGGCGAACTGAGCTTGCAGCCGCTGCGCTTCGGCGTCGCTGGCGGCAATCTCGATGCACAAATCCGTCTCAATGGCCGCACCGAACCGATGGAAGGCCAGGCCAAACTCACCGCGCGCCGCTTCAAGCTCAAAGAGTTGTTCCCGACCTTTGAACCGATGAAGACCAGTTTCGGCGAGCTGAATGGCGACGCCGATATCAGCGGTCGCGGCAACTCGGTGGCGAAGCTGCTGGGCGGCGCCAACGGCAAGTTGAAGATGTTGATCAACGACGGCGCGATCAGCCGTGAATTGATGGAGCTGGCCGGGCTTAACGTCGGTAACTACGTGGTCGGCAAAATCTTTGGCGACAAGGAAGTGAAGATCAACTGCGCGGCGGCGGATTTCGATATCAAAACCGGTCTGGCGACCACGCAGCTGTTTGTCTTCGATACCGAGAACGCGATCATTTATATCGATGGCACGGCGAACATGGCCACCGAGCAACTGGATCTGACGGTGACCCCGGAATCGAAGGGCTGGCGTTTGATTTCCCTGCGTTCGCCGCTGTACGTGCGCGGCAAGTTCATCAAGCCGGACGCCGGGGTCAAGCCGGTGCCGTTGCTGTTGCGCGGCGCGGGGATGGTGGCGTTGGGTGTGATTGCGGCGCCGGCCGCGGGGTTGCTGGCGTTGGTGGCGCCGAGTGGTGGCGAGCCGAATCAGTGTGCGCCCCTGCTGGAGCAGATGAAGGAAGGGAAAGCCCCGGTGACCGTTAAACCCACCAAGTAATCGGGTAAAAGCAAAAGATCGCAGCCTTCGGCAGCTCCTACGCCGATCGTTCCCACGCTCTGCGTGGGAATGCCTCTACAGACGCTCCGCGTTCGGCATTAAAAAGGCACGCAGAGCGTGCCGGGCTGCGTTCCCACGCGGAGCGTGGGAACGATCAGTTATCAGGGTTTAGAGGTCGTTCAGGATGTCGGCCATGTCATCGGCGTGCTCTTCTTCCTGCGCGAGGATGTCTTCGAAGATGCGCCGTGTAGTCGGGTCTTTCTCGCCGATGTACTGAATGATTTCGCGGTAGCTGTCGATAGCGATCCGCTCAGCGACCAGATCCTCGTAAACCATCTCTTTGAGGGTGTTCCCGGCCACGTATTGCGCGTGGGACATTTTCGACAGCAGGTCGGGATTGAACTCAGGCTCGCCGCCCAATTGCACGATGCGCTCGGCCAGACGGTCGGCGTGCTGGGCTTCCTGGGTGGCGTGCTCAAGAAATTCTTCGGCGGCCACATGGGCTTTGACGCCGTTGGCCATGAAATAGTGGCGCTTGTAGCGCAACACGCAGACCAGTTCGGTGGCCAGCGATTCGTTGAGCAAGCGCAGCACTTCTTCACGGTCGGCGCTGTAGCCCTCGGTGACGGCGCCGTTCTCGACGTGTTGGCGCGCACGTTCGCGCAGTGTTTGTACATCTGACAGATGCAGGTCGTCGCTCATTTCGATCTCCAGGAGGCTAATCCGATGGGCGCCACGTTCTGCGGCCGTGGTCGCTACCCAAGTTGTGAGTCATGAGCGAAGCAAAAAGTTTTATGCAATTTGCGCTGTCCTCGGCGTCAGCCCCGACAACGCCGCCTCCTCGCGCAACCACGCAAAAAATGCGCGCACCGGCGGATGCCGTTCGCGGCCCGGCACACACAACGCGCTATACCCGGCGCCATCCACCACAACGTCGGCTTTGTAAGGCACCAGCAGACCACTGGCGACACTTTCCGAGACCAGAATATTGCTCGCCAGCACCAAGCCTTGCCCGGCGATCGCCGCTTGCAGCGCGTAATGCTCTTCGTCGTATTCGCGGTTCGCCGGCGACTGTTTGAGCCAGTTTTCGCCAGCCTTTGCGCACCACGCTTGCCAGCCATGGGCGTAGAGCTTGGAGTTATGCCAATGCACGCTGATCAATGTTGGCGTGCGCCGCGCGGCCAGCGCCACTTGCTCCGGTGAGCCGTAGACGCCGAAGGATTCATCGAACAGGCACAAGCCATACAGGTTCGGATAGTCGTCGAGGCTGTAGCGCAGCACCAGATCGACGCTGGCGTCCTGATGCAAATCGATAACTTCGCAATGGGTATCCAGGCGCACGTTGATGTTCGGATGCTGTGCATAAAAACGTCCGAGACGCGGCACCAGCCATAACGCCGCGAAGGCTGCGGTGGTCGACAGCGTCAGGCTGCTGACGCTGCGTTGCGGGCGCAGGGTGTCGACGCTTTGCGCCACTTCGAGCAGCGCGCCGTGCAGGCTGCGAAACAGGCGCTCGCCGCCCTCGGTCAGGCGTACCTGGCGCGGCAGGCGTTCGAACAGAGCAAGCCCGAGCCAGTCCTCCAGCGCACGAATCTGATGGGAAATCGCAGTCGGCGTCACCGACAACTCTTCGGCGGCCGCTTTAAAGCTCAACAAACGTGAAGCAGATTCGAAAGCGCGCAGGGCGGTCAGTGGCAGCGAGGCGAACATTGAAAACTCCACGGATGAAATCAATTCATCCCGACTGATTTTTGCTCATTTGTTTAGACGTAATGGCGAGCTTCAAGCTGCAATCCACAAGCCGTTTGATTCTAGTCCGGAGAATGTACAGATGAGCAAGATTCTTGTGCTGCATGCCAGTCCGCGTGGTGATCGTTCCACTTCGCGCCGTCTGGCGGAAAGTTTTCTCAGCGCCTGGCAGGTGCGCCATCCGCAGGCTCAAGTCACTCGCCGTGAAGTCGGGCGGGCATTGATTCCGGCAGTCAACGAAGCGTTCGTCGCCGCAGCGTTTTACCCCGAGCCCGACAACCGGCCTCTGTCGATGCAGGCCGATCTGGCGCTCAGCGATCAACTGGTCGGCGAATTGTTCGATCATGATCTGCTGCTGATTTCCACGCCGATGTACAACTTCAACGTGCCCAGCGGGCTCAAGGCCTGGGTCGATCAGATCGTGCGGCTGGGCCTGACCTTCGATCACACGCTGGACAACGGCGTCGCCCAATACACGCCGCTGTTACAGGGCAAGAAGGCCTTGATCGTCACCAGTCGCGGCGGATTCGGCTTCGGCCCCGGTGGCGAACTGGAAGCGCTGAACCACGCCGATCCATGGCTGCGCACGGCGCTGGGTTTCATCGGCATCAACGATGTCAGCGTGGTCGCCGCCGAAGGTGAAGAATCCGCCGAACGCAGCTTCGCGGTGTCGGTGGCCGAGGCCGAGCAGCGGTTGCTCGACCTTGCCCGGGAGCTCTAGGTGGCCTGGGTGTTCCTGCTGATCGCCGCCGGTTTTGAAGTCACCTTCGCCATGGGCATGAAGTACGCCGAAGGTTTCACCCGGCTGTGGCCGTCGCTGATCACGGTGATCGCGGCGATCGGCGGGATTTACTTTCTGACTTTGGCGATGCGCGAGTTGCCGGTGAGTATTGCTTATCCGATCTGGACGGCCATCGGCTCGCTGGGCACGGTGTTCCTCGGTTTTGCCTTGCTCGGCGAGAGCCTGACGCTGGTCAAACTGCTGTCGGTGGGGCTGATTGTGGCGGGGGTGGTGGGCCTGAAGTAGGCTGGTCGATGAGTTGTCATCATCAGGGAGGATGCTTGGCGGGCGTTTTGCAGGCCTTGCATCCACTCACCGACCACAAGGATGTTTGCCCATGTCCACGCGTTATCCGCTGGTGTTGGTTCCGGGCATGCTCGGGTTTGTACGTTTAGTGCTCTATCCGTATTGGTACGGAATCATCAAAGCCTTGCGCCGTGGTGGTGCGACAGTGTTCGCGGTTCAGGTGTCGCCGCTCAATTCGACCGAAGTGCGGGGCGAGCAACTGCTCGCGCGTATCGATGAGATTCTGCGCGAGACCGGCGCGCAGAAGGTCAATCTGTTCGGCCACAGTCAGGGCTCTTTGACGGCGCGCTATGCCGCGGCGAAACGCCCGGATCTGGTGGCGTCGGTCACGTCGGTGGCGGGGCCCAATCATGGCTCGGAGCTGGCGGATTATCTGGAAAAACATTACCCGGCGGACAGCGCCAAGGGGCGTCTGCTTGAGGCGTTGTTGCGTTTTTTCGGGTGGCTGATGGCGGTGCTGGAGACCGGTTATCGCGGGCCGGGATTTCCGGTGGATGTCCATGCTTCGCACCATTCGCTGACCACGGCGGGCGTGGCGCTGTTCAACCAGCGTTATCCACAGGGCTTGCCGCAAACCTGGGGCGGGCATGGGCCGGAAGAGGTTAACGGCGTGCGTTATTACTCGTGGTCGGGGACGTTGCAGCCGGGCAAGACCGATCGCGGCGGCAATCTGTTTGACGGGACCAATCGCAGTTGTCGCTTGTTCGCGAAAACCTTTGTGCGCGAGCCGGGGCAGTGCGACGGGATGGTCGGGCGGTACAGCTCGCACCTCGGCACGGTGATTGGCGATGATTATCCGCTGGATCATTTCGACATTGTTAACCAGTCGCTGGGGCTGGTGGGCAAGGGCGCGGATCCGGTGCGGTTGTTTGTTGAGCACGCGGCACGGCTGGAGGCAGCGGGGCTTTAACCGTAAGACCGAGTTATCGTTCTTCGCGAGCAAGCCCGCTCCCACATTGGATGGCATTCCAACTGAAGAAATGCGGTCAACTGTGGGAGCGGGCTTGCTCGCGAAGAGGCCAGATCAGGCAACGCTTAACTTTCGACCCAGCACGGTGGTCCAACGCTCAGAAAGTATCACCCCACCCAACGTCAGCAACCCGCCCACCAAGTGATACATCGCCAACTGCTCCTTCAACACCACCGCCGCAATCAGCGCAGTAATCAATGGCAGCAAATTAAAGAACAATGTCGTCCGGCTCGGCCCCAGGCGTTGCACCGCCTGCATCCACGCCAACGGCGCAACCATCGAAGCCAGCAGGCACGCATACAACACCAGCGGAATGTTCTGCAGGGTCAAACCGGTTTTCGGCGAAGCGACATACAGCGGAAACAACACGACAATCGCCACCAGCACCTGCAAATACAGCAACACCAGCGGCGGCAAACGTAGCTGCCATTTCTTCAGCAGCGTGCTGTAAATCGCGTAAGCCAGCGTCGCGATCAACATCATCGCATCGCCCATGTTCAGGCCGTGTTGCAGCAACGCGCCAAGGCTGCCCGACGACACCACCACCAGCACGCCAGCAAACGACAGCACCGCGCCGACCAGCGCACCGGCGGTCAGACGTTGACCGAGGCTGATGATTGCCATGGCCAGCGACATCAACGGCATCAGCGACAAAATGATGCCCATGTTGGTCGCGGTGGTCAGGGTCGCCGCAAAGTAAGCGAGGCTCTGATACACCGCCATACCCAGCACGCCGAGGACAAAAATCTTGCCCAAGTTCGGACGAATCTGCGGCCAGTGCGCGATCACCGCTTTGAGCATAAATGGCGTGAACAGCAAACCGGCGAGCAGCCAGCGATAGAAACCGATCTCGGCGGGGAAAATCGCCCCGACCGCCAGTTTGTTGATCACGGTATTGCCGGCCCAGATAAAAATCGCCAGCAGCGGAAACGCGTATTGCATGAGTTGAAACCAGTACGTTGATGAAGCGCAATTATCCCTTGTCTGGATACAGGCCTATACTTCGAACCGGACAACCTGCCTCTGAAACCGGACAGCATGAACAGTAAACACATCGATCTACTGGATTTCAGCGAGCTGCCGTCGGCGGTGTACTTCCGTTATGCCGATTTCAACGCCCACGAATTCGCCGCGCCGCACCGCCATCCGTGGGGCACGCTGGAATACGCGGCGCACGGCGTGCTGCACATGGACGTCGACGGCAGTCGCTTCATGTCGCCGCCGCAATACGCGGTGTGGGTGCCGCCGCAGGTCGAGCACAGTTTTTACAGCCATCAACCGGTCAACTATCGCGCGGTGTGTCTGGATCCCAAGGTCTGCGCCGATCTGCCCCGACGCGCCTGCACGCTGGCGATCAGCGACATTCTCAAAGCGATTCTCAAGGACTTCGCCGCACGCGATGTGAAAATTCCTCAACTCGATGCCGATCAACGACTGGCGCAGGTGTTGGTTGATCAACTGCAACAGGCGCCGGTGCACGAGTGTTATCTGCCCTACGCGAGCAGTCCGGGTTTGCTGGCGATCCTCGAATCGTTGCAGGCCGAGCCTGGCAACAACCAGCCGCTGGCGCATTGGGCGGCGCAAGTGCATGTCAGTGAGCGCACGTTGGCGCGTCAGTTTGTACGGGAACTGGGGATGAGTTTTGGCGAGTGGCGCCAGCGTCTGCGTTACCTTGCGGCGATCGAAGCGTTGGAGGGTCAGCGTAGCGTTCAGGAAATAGCCTTTGATCTTGGCTATAGCAGTGGTTCGGCATTTATTGCGATGTTTCAGCGTCAGGCCGGCTGTACACCGGAGTTTTATCGTCGACATAATTTGTTCTAGTTGCAAAGCGAACTTTCTTACAGGCTTCTCCGAAACCGGCTTCATAAGATGACGATGTTCTCGCGTTAGGCTGCCTCGATACTTTATGTGATCGAACAGGGATTGAACGTGAGCAAAAAATTGTCGTCGGCTAATAATCTGGCCAGTTTAAACAGTGGTCAAAGTGTTCATCATGACTTTATCAGTAACGCCATTCCCGACTGGCTGGTTCAGTCAGGGAGCAAAAGAGTTGGCGAACTTAAACAGAGTCCGAAAGTTATACCGTCGTGGTTAGAGGAAGCGTCATCGGTTGAACTGCTTGCACTCAATCTGGCATCGGTCTCCAGATCGAACGCTCAAGCGGCGGTGGATCGGATGTTTGAACGATTGCAGGATGTTTATGCCTTCGCGCAGCCGTTGCTGGTTAAGGCATTGAAAGATCAATACGGCGTGTCCGTCGATGTTCGTGAGACTTTTGTCAGGCTGTATTCACCGGCGCACTTGTCCCCTTGGGTCATGAATGTAGCGGGCGGAATGAGTGTGCGTACCGTGTCCCTGCTGGATGCAGCGCTGCACAACTTTTCAGCCAATGAGGTTTTTCAGTCCGGCAGTGGCTTTATCAGCAAGCCGGATGAGCAAGGCCTGTTTGAAGTAAAAGTTTTGAATGCGCTGACGGTCGAACAGTTCAAAGAGTTATGTCGAACTCTGGATATAGGCCAGCGATATAAGGTTTATCTTCAAGACTATTTGCGGCCAGCCGATGCCCTCCCTCGCCATTTTTTGCGAAGCCAGGTTATCGAAAGCCAGAAACATACTTTCAAAATGGCTGCCCATCTGGCGTTGATGAAGAAAGATATTTCAGCGGAGGTGTATCTGCACGCGCTGCACCTGTTCGGCGACAAACGAGGGCTGAAGCTTGATGGTTTGCCAGTTCGTTATTTCCACCTGACGATGCTCGATGTGCGCCTGACCGGCATTGTCCTGATGATGCCTGATCCAGAGGCACCCGTTGCCGGCGTGCGGCGGGTCATTGCCTACGTGCCGCACGATCCGCAACATCCATTGAAGGAATACCCTTCATCACAGGCATTTTTCGCTGAGCTGACGCGTCAACTCAGGGGAGATACCGACGCGGCACCGTCCACGCCCAACCGCTATCAGGTGTTTTTCACCCAGTTCGTCGAACATGAGCAACGTGGGCGTTTTTTTGCCCAACTGCATGCGCAACTGTTTCCGATTCAGTATCACGGGCCTTCGCCACGACCCGACCAACCGTCCTGGCGTGAAACACCCGCGCCAAACCCGCACCTGCGATTCGGTGCCATTGCCTTTGGTGATCAGACGGGCGAGCGTTTCAACGCTGACCTGTGGGGTTACCTGTTCCAGCAGCAAGTCAACAAGATGCTTAATGACGGACGTACATTGGCTGTTTCCACGGCGGATGCCGACAGCGCCGAGCGCTGGGCCTGGGTCGAAGATTTTGAGCAGATGTTTTTCGAGATCCTCAATGTTGCGCTGTTGGTCGTGACCCCTTTTGTGCCGTTTCTCGGGGAAATGATGCTGAGCTATATGGTCTATCAATTGCTCGGCGACGTCGTGGAGGGCGTGATAGATCTGGCCGCTGGCGACTACGTGCAAGCAGTAGAACACCTCCTCGGCGCAACCGAATCGATCATCGAGGCTGGTCTCTTTGCGGTCGGCGGCAGTTTTGCCAGGGAGGTCATTCGTCCCAAGCTGTCGGCGTTTCTCGAAAATGCCGCACCGGTCACGCTGGCGGACGGCAGCCAACGTCTGTGGGGGCAGAATCTTGAGCCCTATCTGCAACATAATCTGCAACTGGCAGCGGAGGCCAGGCCCCAGGCTGACGGGTTACACCTGCATCAGGGCAAGTCGATCCTGCGCCTTGATGCGCGTCACTTCGAGATTCGGAAGGACAGGCAGAGTGGCCAACATCGGATTCAGCACCCCGGCCGTCCGCACGCCTACCAACCGGTGGTCAACAGCAATGGCGCAGGCGCTTTCGTCATCGAAGGCGAAAAACCATTCAATTGGGATGTCGATACGCTGATGCGCAGGCTCGGGTCTTCGGTGGAAGGCCTGACCGATGATTTTGCGGCGATTCGTACTGTCAGTCAGGTAGAGCCCGGTGCACTGCGGCGCATGTACGCTGACCATGAGAGGGCGATCCCGTTGCTTAGCGATACGGTGACCCGATTCAGAATCGACCGCGACATCAAGACATTCATCGAACAACTGTCCAGTGCCAGCCCCGATCAGTACCTGAATGCCGATCCTGTCTGGCAGTTTCAACTGCTTGATGGCGTGTGGCCGGGCGAGCCGGTTGAGCTGATCGGGGCGCGCGGCGAGAGGCTAGGGTATCTGGGCGCCGTCAATGCGCGGCCCTTGCGCCTGTCGCTGGAACGTCTGATGGACGGCGATTGGCTGAAGACACTGGTGACACAACTGGATGACGCACAAATCCGAGCGTTGTTGGGCGATTCTTCCAGTGCACCGGTCTCCTCGCCCGAGGTGAGTACCCGACGTCTTCGCGTCGAGTTGGCACGGTTGGCCCGTCGGCGCCAATCGCGGTTGTTCGAGCAACGCTATAACCGCGAGGCTGGAAACATTTCTGCGCCGGCTCGGGTCATTCAAGATCAACTGCAGCCGTTGCCCGGCCCGGTGGCGCAGGCATTGGCGTCCCTGGCGACACCTGCGGAACTTGAGGCCCTAGCCCAGGCAAAAATTCCCGAACGATTGCTGAATCTCGGGCGTTGGGCGCAGCAGGATGTGCGCATCAGCCGGGCCTATGAAGGATTGTTTCTGGAATCGGTAGAAAGTGCTGAAAGCGACACGCTGGTGTTGCACTCGTTGGCAAACCTGCCGGGCTGGAATCCCGACGTGAGCATTGAAGTGAGTCTTTACCGCTACGGTGGACGGCAGCTGGAACGCATCGGCTCCGCTACGGCATCCATTCAACGCACGATCGTTGTCGACGAACACGGCAGGTTCCAGGCGCATGATGCTTCAGGTCAGGCGTTGCATCCTTCCAGCGATTTCTACACGGCGATACTGCAAGCATTACCGGATGGCGAGCGCAATCGTCTGGGCATCCACATCGGTGAAATGTCGAAGTTGAAATCCGCGTTGCGTGAGCACCTCCTCAAACCTCATCGGCTGCTCAAGGTTCTCAACGACTTACCCGTCCTGCCGGTGCAGACATTCGATCCGTCGTTCATGCGTCTGCGTGGAGGCGGGGTGACCGACGCCGCTGAAGTCCCGGTATTGCAGGGCATCGCCGAAACGTTTTCTGACTTTGTCGCGGCAGCGTTTCATCCCAGCGTTGCCGAATTTGAGCAATACAACTATCTGCGCGGTTTGCAGTTGATGAACGAAACGTTGCCACTCGAATGCTGGAACAGCCTGGTGGAGGCTTTCATAAGCGCCAACGCTCAGGGATATGAAGCCAATCAGAGGGTGGTGCGCAGTATCGAAGTCCTGCCGGATTTGCAAAAACTGATGAGCGCAGACGCTTTTCAGCACTTGATCGGGCGACTGTTTACCGCCGATGGACTGGAACCGCTCACGAAGTCCGAATGCAATCTGGGGAGCATCGCGCGCAATCTACAGCAGACCGGACGGGATCAGGATTATCAAGCGCTCAGGCAGGCAGTGCTGGAAAACCCCGATCATCAGGTTGAACCTTGGGAGGAACTGCGGGAATACCATGAACTTCTCTCTTCTGGCGCTGAACCTGACTCCACGCCGAGCGAGGTGACGGCTCAAGTCATGGCCAATCTGCAGTCGGCGCAGCGTGCCATATTCAGGGCCAAAGAGTTACTGCCGCTCTCTGGCAATCAGTTGCCGAGCATCTGGGAAAAGGGCGGTTCGGCGATTGCGAAGATCAAAGGGCTCAGACAGCTGGATCTTCAGTCGGGTGACTTCACTGCCCGCTGGACCAGTGCGGAAACCGCCAGGAAAGCCATCGCCATCAAGGGCGGTAATTGCTCGGAAAACTCCAAGGTCACGTTCTCGATTCTCGCGAGCCAGCCGAGGGCGTCGCGCATTCATATCGTCAAAGCGACCGCTTTCGATCATCAGTACGTGGTGATTGGTGACGACTTGAGCAATCTTGCCGAGTTGGTGGTGGCCGACTCGTGGCCAGAATTTCCCGTCGCACACACGGCTGATAAAGGTTACTTCCGGTTCGAGCTGCCAGCACTGGAAACCCTGGAGCCTGGCCCTGCGGTTGCCGACTACGCGTTCATCGAGAGTGTCCCGCCGGGACCGGCGGCACTGCCGCAAGTTTCACAGGAGAACACCATCAGGCAAATCAAGATAAACAAGCTCCACCAGAGGGGGGCTTATGCTCAGTTCACCTCGGTGGCAGAGCTGGGTGCGCGCTACCATACGCCAGATGAAGTGCCGGTTTCTTTCGAACTGCTGCCCACGACAGTTATTGAAAAAAGGATTGAGGCTTATAGGGATTATCAGAAAGCGTTTGAGAAACCGGGGGCCGCAGGCACTGAATAGGCGCTGCGGTCAGGGATCTGGCGCGTGCGGCAAAGATCCGGAGCAGGGTGCGGAGGAAGGTGTAACAAGATTTGGCTACACTCCTGCAGAGGCCGCATCCATCGGTGCGGCGACAAGGAGAAAACTCCATGAAGATGTTGCGTGTGCCTTTGTTGATGATTGGTTTGCTCCTGTGTTCCCAGGGTTTTGCCGCCACGGCGCAGCAAAACAAAATGACCACCTGCAATGCCGATGCGACCGCCAAGAGTCTGAAAGGCGATGAGCGCAAAACCTTCATGAGCACTTGCCTCAAGGCAACGCCTGCGGCTAACGACGGCAAGCAACTGACCCCGCAGCAGCAAAAAATGACCACCTGCAACGCCGATGCGAAAACCAAAGCGCTGACCGGCGATGCGCGCAAGGCGTTTATGAGTGATTGCCTGAAGAAAAAATAAACACTTGAGTCTTGTGGTGAGCGGGCTGGCCTCTTCGCGAGCAAGCTCGCTCCCACAGGAGTGCGCATGCCAATGTGGGAGCGAGCTTGCTCGCGAAGGGGCCGGTCGTTACGCCGCCAATCTCAAACCCTGCATATCCCTAGTGCTCCCCCCGGAACGCTGGCAGACTGCCCATCCTTTTACGCCGTTCGTTTTGAGGCTGTATGCCAACGTTTTCTGAGCGTCATGTAGTGTTCTGGGTCAGTTGCATCATCATTTTCGGCGGTTTGCTGCTGGTGCTGCCGCTGCGCTTGTTGCCGAGCCTGCTCGCCGGCTTGTTGGTGTTCGAGCTGGTCAACATGCTCACCCCGCAACTGCAACGGCTGATTGAAGGCCGCCGCGCGCGCTGGCTGGCGGTGGCGTTGCTGGGGACGTTGGTGGTCAGTGTGCTGGCGCTGCTCTTTGCCGGCGCGATCAGTTTCCTGTTGCACGAAGCGGAAAACCCGGGCGCCTCGCTCGATAAATTCATGGGCGTGGTGGATCGTGCGCGCGGGCAACTGCCGCCGTTCATCGACGCTTATCTGCCCGCCAGCGCCGGTGAATTCCGCGTGGCGATTGGCGAATGGATGAGCAAGCATCTCTCCGAGCTGCAATTGGTCGGCAAGGATGCGGCGCACATGTTCGTGACGCTGCTGATCGGCATGGTGCTCGGCGCGATCATCGCCCTGCAGCGCGTGCCGGACGTCACCAAACGCAAACCGCTGGCGGCGGCGCTGTTCGATCGTCTGCACCTGCTGGTTCAAGCGTTTCGCAATATCGTTTTCGCGCAGATCAAAATTGCCTTGCTCAACACCTTCTTCACCGGGATCTTCCTCGCGGTGATCCTGCCGATGTTCGGCGTGAAGCTGCCGTTGACCAAAACCCTGATCGTGCTGACCTTCCTGCTCGGTCTGCTGCCGGTAATCGGCAATCTGATATCCAACACGCTGATCACCATCGTCGGCCTGTCGCTGTCGATCTGGGTGGCGGTGGCGGCGTTGGGTTATCTGATCGTTATCCACAAACTTGAATACTTCCTGAATGCGCGCATTGTCGGCGGGCAGATCAGTGCCAAGTCGTGGGAGTTGCTGCTGGCGATGCTGGTGTTCGAGGCCGCGTTCGGCCTGCCGGGGGTGGTGGCAGGGCCGATTTATTACGCGTATTTGAAGAGTGAGTTGAAGCTGGGCGGGATGGTTTAACCACCCCGTGATCGTTCCCACGCTCTGCGTGGGAAAGCATCCCGTGACGCTCCGCGTCACAGCCTCAACAGCGGACGCAGAGCGTCCATGGCGGCGTTCCCACGCGGAGCGTGGGAACGATCATCAGTTCATGGCGCCATAGCGTTTCATCGCTTCAATCGCCAAACCACTACCAATGCTGCCAAAGATATTCCCTTCAACATGCCGTGCATTCGGCAGCATCGCCGAGACGCTGTTGCGCAGCGCCGGAATACCGCTCGAACCACCAGTGAAGAACACCGTATCGACCTGATCGACCGCCACTCCGGCATCGTTCAACAGCTGCGTAACACTGCCGCGTACCCGCTCCAGCAGCGCATCGATCGCCGATTCAAACAGCGCGCGGCTCAGTTCCACGCTCAACCCGGCCTCGATTCGATCCAGCGGCACATGGCGACTGTCGGTGTGGGTCAGCTGGATCTTGGTTTCTTCGACTTCCATCGCCAACCAGTGGCCGGCGCGTTGTTCGATCAACTTGAACAGGCGATCGATACCGCCGGTGTCTTCGATGTCGTATCGCATGCTGCCCAGCGCCAGGCTGGATTTCTGCGAATACACCGAGTTGATGGTGTGCCAGGTCGCCAGGTTCATGTGGTGGCTGGTTGGCATGTAGGCGCCGCTCTTCATCCGGCTGCCGTAGCCGAACAGCGGCATCAGGCCTTGCAAGCTCAGCTGTTTGTCGAAGTCGGTACCGCCGATGTGCACGCCACCAGTGGCGAGGATGTCGTCGTGACGGTTATCGAAACCGCGACGCTCGGGCGACAGGCGCACCAGCGAGAAGTCAGAGGTACCACCGCCGATGTCGACGATCAGCACCAGCTCTTCTTTTTCGATGGTCGACTCGTAGTCGAAGGCCGCAGCGATTGGTTCGTACTGGAACGACACTTCCTTGAAACCGATCTTTTTGGCTACGTCGACCAAAGTGTCTTCAGCTTCCTGGTCAGCCAGCGGATCGTCATCGACGAAGAACACCGGACGACCCAGCACCACTTGCTCGAATTCCCGACCAGCGGCAGTTTCGGCGCGGCTCTTCAACTGACCGATAAACAGGCCGAGCAAGTCCTTGAACGGCATCGCCGTGCCGAGAACGCTGGTGTCGTGCTTGATCAGCTTGGAACCGAGCAGGCTTTTCAACGAGCGCATCAGTCGGCCTTCATAGCCTTCCAGGTACTCGTGCAGCGCCAGACGACCGTAAACCGGGCGGCGTTCCTCGATGTTGAAGAAGACCACCGACGGCAGGGTGATCTTGTCGTCTTCCAGCGCGATCATCGTTTCCATGCCGGGGCGCAGCCAGCCGACGGTGGAGTTGGACGTGCCGAAGTCGATGCCGCAGGCACGGGCTGGAGAGGCGTCTTTCATGTCTTTCGGTTCCGGTCAAAAAAACGGCCGCGCAGTGTATGTCAGTGCGCGCCAGAATCGAAGGCCGGTCATCTGCTATTTCGCGACTAAACTGCCTTGAAACCTCAAGCTTCGCCCCAAACTTGCTGGCATGGGCCGGCAGAACCACCGGCGGTCACAAGAACCGCCGTCTACTGCCGATAAACTTCTGCTGCGCCACCCGGTCACAACTTTGAGATCGGTCAACCTGGCACGCGCGAATCGGCGCATGCTTGGCAACGGCGCGAAATCGATAACGGATGGTGATTCCTTCAATGGACTTCAAAGACTATTACAAGATCCTCGGCGTGGAGCCGACAGCAGACGACAAGGCAATCAAGGCGGCCTATCGCAAGCTGGCGCGCAAATACCACCCCGATGTCAGCAAGGAAAAAGACGCCGAAGAGAAATTCAAGGACGCGTCGGAAGCCTATGAAGCGCTGAAAAGCGCCGACAAACGTGCCGAGTACGACGAGCTGCGCCGTTATGGCCAGCACGGTCAGCCGTTCCAGGGGCCACCGGGCTGGCAGAGCCGTGGCGGCTTTGGTGGCGGCGGTCAGGACACCGGCGACTTCTCGGACTTTTTCAGTTCGATCTTCGGCAATCGCGGCCCCGGTTTCGGTGGCGGTGAAGGTCGGCAACAACGCAGTGCAGGGCGCCGAGGGCAAGACGTGGAAATGGAACTGCCGATCTTCCTCGAGGAGACGCTGTCGAACGAGTCGAAGAAAGTCACCTTCCAGGTGCCGCAATACAACGCCAACGGCCAGCACGTCAGCAACACCACGAAAAGCCTGAATGTGAAGATTCCGGCAGGTGTGACCGACGGCGAGCGCATCCGCCTCAAAGGCCAGGGCGCACCGGGTGCTGGTGGCGGGGCGAATGGCGATCTGTACCTGACCATTCGTTTTGCGCCGCACCCGAAATTCGATGTCGAAGGCGACAACCTGATCATCACGCTGCCGCTGGCACCGTGGGAGCTGGCGCTGGGCACCGAAGTGGCCGTACCGACCCTGACTGGCAAGATCAACCTCAAGGTGCCCGCCGGCAGTCAGAATGGCCAGCGCATGCGCGCCAAAGGACACGGTCTGAAGAACAAGGCTGGTGAACGCGGTTTCCTGTTTGTGCAGCTCAAAGCGGTGATGCCGAAAGCGTCCGACGATGAGGTCAAGGCGCTATGGCAGGAACTGGCGAACAAAGCCGCCTTCAATCCGCGAGAGAACTTCTAAATTCGACGACGGAGTAGCCCATCATGAGCAGCCCCCTGATCGTTCAACTGGACTTGGCAGAATTCTGTGAGGCGGCCGATTTGTCGGACGTCTACGTGATCGAAATCGTCGAGCACGGCATCCTCGAACCTCAGGGCGCGCAGCCCCGGGAATGGCGCTTCACCGACTACGAACTGGCCCTGGCCAAACGCGCCGCCAAGCTGCGGCGCGACCTGGAGCTGGAGTGGGAGGGCGTCGCGCTGGCGCTGGATCTGCTGGAAGAGGTTCGCGAATTGCGCGCCGAGAACCGCATGTTGCGGCAGCGGTTGGGGCGGCTTGTTGTCGAGTAATTTCTCAGGTGCTTGATCGGGCCTCTTCGCGAGCAGGCTCGCTCCCACATTTGGAATGCATTTCCCTGTGGGAGCGAGCCTGCTCGCGAAGAACGATAACGCGGTATCGTTGATTAAACCTGCCTCGGTAACACTACGCTAAACCGCGTGCCGTCAGCCTCATTCGAGCTGACTTCAATCGTCCCGCCATGGGCATTAACCACTTCCCTGACAATAAACAGGCCCAATCCGAGACTTGTCGAAGGCTGCCCCAGTTCTTCATCGGCGCTGCGCACCAGCGGATCGAAAATTGTCCCTAAGGCATCCTCCGGAATCGGCGTGCCGAAGTTATGCACCGACAGGCACACCGCGTCCGCCTCATCCTGCAAGGTCAGCGTTACCTGTTGCGTGTTCGATCCATGCTGCAGCGCATTGCCGATCAGGTTTTGCAGCAGTTGATCAATGCGCCCCGCGTCCCACACACCTCGGGTATCACCGTCAATGTGCAACACCGGCGAGCAATTCGGGTTGCCGGCACACGCCTCGGCAATCGCCGCCCGCGCCGCCTCGGCCAGATCCATCGGGGCCGGTTCGATCGGCAGACTCTTGCCGAGACGGCTGCGCACCAGCTCCAGCAAGTCACTGACCATCGCCGCCATGTGCCGGGCGCCGCGCTTGATGTTGTGGGCGCAGGCAAGCGCATCGCCTTCGAGCGTGGCTTTGCGCAACAGTAATTCGGTGGACATGCTCACCGCCTGCAGAGGCGCCCGCAGGTCGTGGCCGAGAATCGCCAGAAAGATGTCCCGCGAACGATTGACCTGTTCTGCGTAGGCCGCCGTCGATTCGGCCAATGCTTCATCGATGGCTTCATTGAAACGAATCATGTCCTGAAAGTAGGTCATGTCCGGTGCTTCGAGGCTGTCGACCCAGCGGCGGATCACGCAGGCGCGCAAGTGACGGAACTCCGAGGTCATCTGCACCAGATCAAAACCGACGGTGTGGCGCAATTCACCATGGCTGGCGCCGGCCTGATCGAGGCTTGGGGTTTTCTCCGGGCCGTCGCCCTTGGCTTTGGCAGCCTGTTCGTCGGGACTTTGCGGTTTGTTCATGTCGCGAGCGGCGGCCAGCAAAATGGCTTTGGCGTGGTCACGCAAGCCTTCGGCGTCCATGTACCCGGCAGCGGGCGTGATGGTGGCGGCGAACTGCTCCCACTCCGCGACGATGGGATCCACGTTGCACACGATGAACTCGGAAAGACGCATGAGCGGTTACCTGAGCATGAATCGATGGACGGCGATTCGAATATTAGCCCCTCTGGCGAGAATTACACCCCCGCTGATGCCCGGCTCCCGGGGTATTTTTTTGGGTGCGGTACATATGTATTTTCGGCTCTTCAATTACTGCGGGATTAAGGGGTTTTCAGTGCGTTCTTGAGCAGGATTTTGGTTTTTTGTTTTTTCCTGCCATCCGTAATCTGAGCTCAAGTTATTGGATGACGAGATGCTCGATATGGATATTGATACAAATAAAATGCCGCTAAACAGTGGCCCGCGCTCTGCTGCGGTCACCGCGCTTATACCTGCGGCGATCACGCAGGCCCCGGCCCATCGACTTGAATCGCTCAAGGCGAATTTGCACGTTGCACAACAGTTCCCGTCGTGGCCATCACACGGCCGTCAGCGTTTGCAGCCGCTCATTCAAAGGCACTGGCAGCTTCAAGGCGAGGTCGATACCACACTGCAGCACCTCGAACAGAATATCGAAAACTTCGCCCGACCCTTGCTGACGCAGGCCCTCAAAAGCCAACTGAAAGTTGATCTGGACGTCGACACGGCGATGCTCAGGCTTTACGTCCCGGACAAAATCATCTTCGGCATCGACCGGGGCGCCACGCACTCGCGGCATTCATCGTTGCTGGCGGCGGCATTGCATAACTTCGAACTGACGGAGACTGAGCACGGCTACTTTCGCAACGGTTCCGGCCTATACGTTGCCGATGCTTCCGGCGCTCCGGTGCAGCACGACATTACCGTCGGTCAAATCGCGAGCCTCTGCCGTTCGCTGGACATCGGTGCGCAATATCGGCAGCACCTCAAGGCGTTGTTGCTCCCCGACGATGTGACCAAACAAGCGACGCTGAAAAGGCAGTCGATGGCGGTGGAGAAGTCCGCGCTCGAGGTGGCGGCAGCTATCGCCGGGATGAACACTGATCTGGGGGTTCACGCTCAGTCCGCTATCAGTGATGTGATCAGCGGGCGAACAGCGATCAGCTTTCACGGTCGCCCATTACAGGCCCATCGATTGCGAATAATGGGTCTTGAACTCTCCGGTATCGTGTTGTTCAGTGCCGTTGCAGAAAAAAACGAGATCGAGAAGTTTCTGCTGGGGCTTGTCTCGCCAGAACTTCAGTTCCTGTTTGACTGGTCGCGACGTATCCCAGGTCTCAACGACAATCTGTATGAAAAATACAAGGTGCTTAGTGACGTCTTCGCTAATGGGCCGAGCGCCGTAACCGAAGAACTGTCCCGACGGAACGACTTCTACGATCAAAGTATTTTGAACGGGCCGTTAATTGCCTACATCCCCGACGATCCGCTGCATCCTTTGAAAGAATACCCATCGCTTACCGCGTTCATGAAAGCCTTGGCCACACAGTTGCTGGAAAAAAACTATCAAGCGTTTTTCAGTCGGTTTGTGGCACAAAGGGACAAGCCGAAATTCTTCAAACGGGTCGACGAGCGTCTCAAGGAAATCACCTGGCATCAGCGCGAACCCCTTGATATGGGCCCATGGTGGCGGGAAACACCGATTGAAAATCCCCATGCAGAACCAATCACCGTGCCGATCCAGGGTGATCTCTGGGAACACCTTTACCTGCGCAAGCGCGACAAGGCGCTCAGCGATGCACGATTGATTGCCGTGCCCACTGACGATGAAAATGCCAAAAGCCGCTGGAACCGCCTGATCAGTTATTTGAATGTTGGCTGGAACGTCTTCAATTTTGCCGTGATGCTGGTGCCTGGCGTTGGCGAGGTGATGCTGGGTGTGATGGTCGCCCAATTGCTCGCGGAGTTCGCCGAGGGCATCGAGGACTGGAGTCACGGTGACAAGGAAGAGGCGTGCGCGCACATCAACAGCGTGATCCTCAACTTTACGCAACTGGCTTTGATGAGTGTGGGACACCTTCTACCCAAAGGCGCTACAGCGATTACCCCTTCACCCTTTATCGACAAGCTCAAAGAGGTGACCCTGGCGGATGGCCGCACGAAAATGTGGAATCCCGATCTCAGGCCCTATGAGCACGCAATCGATCTGCCTGCCGGCGCATGGACTGATGAATCCGGTTTGTACACGCACCAGGGCAAAAAAGTGCTGCACCTTGAAGGTAAGCAGTACGTGCTGAAAGAGGATCCGCTCAACGGCCAGTTCCGCATGCAACACCCGACTCGAGTTGACGCTTATACACCGCAGATCGAGCACAACCGGGCGGGCGCCTGGAAGAGCGAAGCCGAACGACCGATCGAGTGGGAAAAGACGCAGCTCTTGCGCCGCCTTAATCCGTTGGCCGCGACGTTCAGCGAGCCTGCATTGCAGCAGGTGCTCAGTGTCAGCGGCGTCGAAGAGGGGGTGCTGCGTCGTCTGCATGTTGAACACGAACTGCCGCCGCCGCTGTTGACCGACACCCTTAATCGTTTCGATCTCTATGCCGCCGTCAGTCGTTTTGGCGAGCAGATCCGTGAGGGTCGCCTCAGCGATCATCTGAGCGGTTATCTACCGGGGCTGATGACTGAGCTGCCGCACTGGCCGGAATCCAAAGCCATTACCTTGAAAGACCCGCTACCGACCGGGAGAGCGTCAGTCACTTATGGCAACTCCAGCGCCACACCAGCCGACACTCTGACGGTCACGCAGGTCGACATTCAAACTGGCCAGTTCGAAAGCCGGGTGCTGGCGTTCCTGCAGGAGCCGGACATTGAAGCGTTGCTTGGCCATGCCATCTCCACCGACAAAACCGTGCGCATTCAAGCATTGCGTGAAGCGTTGGCGTTGCGTGCTGTCAGGCGCGCTCCGCGGGTGTTCGAATCGCAGTACAGAACCTCGGACATTTCCGCCGATATTCGCGTGCGCAGGTTGCAAAGCGACTACCCGGATTTGCCGTGCAGCGTACTCGAACAAATGCTCAAGGACGCGGATCCGCAGAGCGTCCGGGTGTTCGAGGAGCGCGGGCAGGTTGTCCTCAAACTGCGCCAGCAATTGCGTGAGGCAGGCGTCAAGGTTCGTCTGAATCGAGCCTTCGAGGGGCTTTACCTTGAGCAACTGGCCAACGCCGATAGCCGCCGACTGGCATTGAGCTCGCTGGAAAAACTGCCGGGCTGGTCGCCCCAGGTACGTATCGAAATCCGCGACGGCTCTTTCACCGGGCTGTTAGAGGCCAGTGTCGGTGCGCCGGACGCGCCGATCCGCAAAGTGCTGGTGGGTGACGAGAATGGGCTTTACAGCGCTCGCGATCAGCAGGGTCTGCATTTGCACGGCGCTGAAGATCTTTACAGTGCAGTGCTGCATGCCTTGCCCGATGAGCAGCGGCAGGCCTTGGGGTTCGAAATTTTCCAGGGAGACCTGCTCAAACAGACCCTCCAGCGTTCACCCCTGAGTCATGAGGTGTTCGAGAACGTCCTGTCGGAATACCCGATCCGTAAACCTGCCTACGACCCGGAGACGTTGCGCCTGCGTGGCGGCATGCAGGGCTACCCGTTGCGCCCCAAAAACTGGTCGGCCCTCAAACGTCGAGTCGGTTCGCTGTATCCCGCGTTCACCGAGGCCGAGGTGGAGACGATGCTCAAAGGCTTTGGCGAAAATGTGATGGAAGAGCGCGTAGCGGCGCTGGAACGCGAGTTCAGCACGTTCAACCTGGTTTTTCAGCGCTGGTTGAATGACATGAGTCTGTCCTACCGTTTCAGTATTGAAGGCGTGGCGGAATGGACGTCGCGAAACAGGGTGTATCAAATTCTCCGTCAATGCTGGCAGCGTACCGGTCCTGAGGGGCCGCCGGCACCGGGGGTAATGCGGGCGCAGAGACTTGTTCTCAACGGCCTGCCGATGGATCGTCATCTGCAAAATATGCCCCGGCTCAGCGGCAGTTTTGACCATGTCACCTCCTTGAGCCTGCACAACGGACGGATACTCAGTGACCAGCAACATTTTCTGGGTGGCTTTCGCCAGTTGCGCGAACTCGACTTATGGAAAAACCGCTTGAGCGATTTCCCGCAGGTCATCAGCGAGATGCCGTATCTGCGTGTGCTGACGCTCTCGGATAATCAGATCTCGTTGACCGCTGAAAGCGCTGCACGGTTGCGTGCGATGAACCGGCTGCAAGTGCTGAAACTGGACGGTAATCCACTCGGGCAAGTGCCGGACATCAGCCAGATGCCAGCCTTGCTGATACTGAAGCTGGACAGTACCGGGATCGATACATGGCCGGTCGGTCTGTTTGCCAGGCAACGTCCGCGCAATCTGTATCTGGACCTGCGCTTCAATCAGCTCAGCGAGCTTCCGGACGTTGCGCCAGGATCGGCGTCCGCCGAACTGATCGCGCGCACCAATGTAAGCCGTGACCCCTTCCATTTGTCTGCTGAGAACCTGGAGAAACTCAAGCAATACATCGAATCCGTCGGCCTCGATCCGGATCGTCCGTATCCGCCACGAGGCACCATCGACAGCTCGGTTTGGGACGAGGGCATCAGTGAGGCCGAGTGGAATGCGCGACAACCGTTCTGGGATGAAGTGGAAGATGAGTTCGGTTCCGAGCCATTCTTTAGTGAATTGCGCAAACTGACCGCGTCTGCGGATTTTCGAGCCGCTAATCCGGGTTACAGAATTGACCTCACCGCCAAGGTCTGGCGAATGATTTTCGCTATGTACGAGAACACGGCGCTGCGCGAGAAGATTTTTGCCGAAGCGGTTGCGTCCACGACCTGTGCGGATGCCGGCGCACAGTTCTTTAATGCCATGGGCGTCGAGGTGCTGATTCACGAAGCGTATGGCTTGATCAATACCGATCTGGTGGAAGGTGAACTGGTAGCCCTGGCCCGTGGCAAATCACGACTGGACGAATTGGGGCAGATCGCCCGGCAGCGCGTGGCAGATCGCTTGCAAGCCGGGGAGACGTTCCGTCGTGAGAACGCAGACGGTGTCACCGGAACTATCGATGAAGTGGAGGTTCACCTGGCCTATATGACCGATCTGGCGGAACGACTGGATTTACCGTGGCAATCACGCGGAATGTTGTTCCGAAAAATCGCCGGGGTCACTGAGCAGATGATCGAGGACGCTTATCAGCGAGTGATCGCCTTGGAGGAAGGTGAACTGCTGGCGCCACGGATTCTTGAACAGCCCTTGTGGCAACGCTTCCTCAAGCGTACTTATCGCAAAGAGTTCGATGAACTGCTGCTGTCGCTCAAGGATGAGGACGATATGGCGCAATTTGAAGCGTTGCAAACGCTGGAGAAAACCCTGACGCAAAAAGCGATAGATCGGGCGAAGCTGCAGACGGTTTATCCGCCGTTCACGGTGAAACCGTAAACAGGCCTGGAGGCGCGATAACGCCTCCAGGCTTTTTTTGCTGCTGTGGCTTAAAACAGAAAGTAACGCTGCGCCATCGGCAGCGTTTCCGCCGGTTCACACCATAGCAATACGCCGTCGGCCTTGACCTGATACGTCTGCGGGTCGACGTCGATGTTCGGCAGGTAATCGTTGTGGATCAGATCGGTTTTCTGCACATTGCGACAACCTTTGACCACGGCGATTTTTTTCTTCAAACCCAGCGCTTCGGGCAACCCGGCGTCGTGTGCAGCCTGGCTGATGAAGGTCAGGCTGGTGGCATGCAGCGAGCCACCGTAACTGGCAAACATCGGGCGGTAATGCACCGGTTGCGGCGTCGGAATCGAAGCGTTGGCGTCGCCCATCAAACTGGCGGCAATCGCACCACCCTTGAGAATCAGCGTCGGTTTCACGCCGAAAAACGCCGGACGCCAAAGCACCAGGTCGGCCCATTTGCCGACTTCAATCGAGCCGACTTCGTGGCTGATGCCGTGGGTGATCGCCGGGTTGATCGTGTACTTGGCGATGTAGCGTTTGGCGCGGAAGTTATCGTTGCCTGCGCCGTCCTGCGGCAGTGGGCCGCGCTGTTTTTTCATTTTGTCGGCGGTCTGCCAGGTGCGCGTGATGACTTCGCCGACGCGGCCCATGGCTTGACTGTCGGAGCTGATCATCGAGAACGCGCCGAGGTCATGAAGGATGTCTTCGGCGGCAATCGTTTCGCGACGGATGCGGCTTTCGGCGAACGCGACATCTTCGGCAATGCTTGGGTCGAGGTGGTGGCAGACCATCAACATGTCGAGGTGTTCGTCGATGGTGTTGCGCGTGAACGGGCGGGTGGGGTTGGTCGAACTCGGCAGCACGTTAGGGAAGCCGCAAGCCTTGATGATGTCCGGCGCGTGACCGCCACCGGCACCTTCGGTGTGGTAGGTGTGGATGGTGCGACCCTTGAATGCGCCAAGGGTGGTTTCGACGAAACCGGATTCGTTGAGGGTGTCGGTGTGGATCGCCACCTGCACGTCGAACTGGTCGGCGACAGTCAGGCAGTTATCGATGCTCGCCGGGGTGGTGCCCCAGTCTTCGTGCAGCTTGAGGCCGATGGCGCCGGCCTTGACCTGCTCGATCAGCGGTTCTGGCAGGCTGGCGTTGCCTTTACCGGTGAGGCCGATGTTCATCGGGAAGGCGTCGGCGGCCTGAAGCATGCGCGCCAGGTGCCAAGGGCCCGATGTGCACGTTGTGGCGTTGGTGCCAGTGGCCGGGCCGGTGCCGCCGCCGATCATGGTGGTGACGCCGCTCATCAGCGCCTCTTCAATCTGCTGTGGGCAGATGAAGTGGATGTGCGTGTCGATGCCACCGGCGGTGAGGATCATGCCTTCACCGGCGATGACTTCGGTGCCGGCGCCGATGGCGATGGTCACGTTGGGCTGCACGTCCGGGTTACCGGCCTTGCCGATCGCGGCGATGCGACCGTCCTTGAGGCCGACGTCGGCTTTGACGATGCCCCAGTGGTCGATGATCAGCGCGTTGGTGATCAGCGTGTCGACGACTTCGGCGGCCAGCAATTGGCTCTGGCCCTGGCCGTCGCGGATGACTTTGCCGCCACCGAATTTGACTTCTTCGCCGTAGGTGGTGAAGTCTTTTTCGACCTCGATCCAAAGCTCGGTGTCGGCCAGGCGCACCTTGTCGCCGACGGTGGGGCCGAACATGTCGGCGTAGGCTTGACGGGAAATCTTCATGCGGCGTCCTTCAGGAAAATAGTGGTGAGCCATAGACCCTCACCCTAGCCCTCTCCCAGAGGGAGAGGGGACTGTTCGCGGTGGGTCGGCTATCGGTGATCAGCTCCGGCGGGGGGACTGTTCGCGGTGGGTCGGCTATCGGTGATCGGCTCCCTCTCCCTCGGGAGAGGGCTGGGGTGAGGGGCAGCGGTGCACGCAGATGTCAGAGATCCCCCATGATTCGTCCGGCAAATCCAAACACCCGCCGATGCCCGGCGTAATCCACCAGCTCAACTTCACGACTCTGCCCCGGCTCAAAACGCACCGCCGTCCCCGCCGGAATGTTCAGGCGCATGCCACGGCTGGCTGCGCGGTCAAACGCCAGCGCGTCGTTGGTTTCAAAAAAGTGATAGTGCGACCCCACCTGAATCGGCCGGTCGCCGCTGTTGGCGACTTTCAGGCTGATAGTGCGGCGATCGACATTGAGTTCGATGTCGCCGGGCTGGATCTGGTACTCGCCAGGAATCATCACTGGGCTCCTTGCAGAATCTTGTAATAGAGGGCGGTCGGCCGATAGGTGCCGTTCGGGTCGCAGGCGTAATCGGGGATGGCACCCGCGCGGGTGTAACCCAATGCCTGATAGAAATTTTCGGCGGGCGAGCCCGCTTCGGTGTCGAGGTAGAGCATGCCGCGCTTGTGCTTCGGCGCTTCGAGTTCCAGCGCGCTCATCAATTGCTGACCGAGGCCGCGACGCCGCGCGTCTTCGCGCACCAGCAGTTTCTGCACCTCGGCGCGGTTCAAACCGTTGGCCTTCTGACACAGACCCAACTGCACACTGGCCAGCACTTCTTCGTCTTTGACCACCACCCAGAGCAGCACGCTGCCCTTGTTGACGTTGTCCTGAACCTCATCGAAATATGCGCGCGCCTGCACCGCATCAAGGTCGGCCATGAAACCGACGCTGGCGCCATAACCCACTGCGTCGAGCAGCAAATCGATCAGGCCCTGACGGTAGTGGGCAAAACTTTCAGCATTGACGCGGCGCAGTTGGGCGGCGTTCATCGGTGTCACTCCTTGATGGTTTCAGGCGGCTCCGCGCCAGGATTGAGGGTCAGTTGCATGAATGTCAGGTCGAGCCAGCGGCCGAACTTGGTGCCGACTTGCGGCATCTGCCCGGTGGTGATGAAACCGGCGCGCTCGTGCAGACGAATCGAAGCAGCGTTGCCGCTTTCGATGGCGGCGACCATCACGTGCTTGTCGCAGGTCTTCGCCCGTTCGATCAGCACAGTCATCAGTTGCGGGCCGAGGCCGTTGCCGCGTTGGTCGCTGCGCACATACACCGAGTGCTCGACGGTGTGGCGGAAACCGTCGAACGGCCGCCAGTCACCGAACGAAGCGTAGCCGAGCACAGTGTTGTCGCCGTCGACGATCACCAGAACCGGATAGGCCTGTGCCTGACGGGCGCTGAACCACGCCTGGCGGTTGCCGAGGTCGACGGCTTGTTCATTCCAGATCGCCGTGGTGTTGAGCACGGCGTCGTTGTAGATGTCGCGGATCGCCGGCAGATCGGCGTGAACGGCGTCGCGAATGGAGTAAGTCATGGCGCGGCCTCAGACGATCGGTTGGTGGACGGTGACCAGTTTGGTGCCGTCGGGGAACGTCGCTTCGACCTGAATCTCCGGGATCATTTCCGGGATGCCTTCCATCACTTGTTCGCGGCTGAGCAGGGTAGTGCCGAAGTGCATCAACTCGGCGACGGTCCGACCGTCACGCGCGCCTTCGAGCAGCGCAGCGGAGATGTAGGCCATGGCTTCCGGGTAATTGAGTTTCACGCCGCGCGCCAAACGCCGCTCGGCGACGAGGCCGGCGGTGAAGATCAGCAGTTTGTCTTTTTCGCGTGGGGTCAGATCCATTGTGGGGTTCCATCAGGGCAGATTTGTGAGGTTCTTGCGGGTGTGGGCTGCCAGTTGGAGCAGCCCCTCACCCTAGCCCTCTCCCGAGGGAGAGGGGACTGATCTCGGTTGTTTTCAATGGCCGGTTCAGTCAGCAGAATTCGTTCAGGCAGTTAAATTCATTTCAATCGACTCGGTCAGGCTCCCTCTCCCTCCGGGAGAGGGCGGGGGGTGAGGGTTGCTTTCAGGTGCTCCATATTCTCGGTGACACCGCTTCGCGGTCCAGCAGCACCGGGCGTAGCAAGCGCCATAAATCGATCAGCCACGCACGAGCGAGCAATGCTTCGTTAGCCAGACACCGGGCAACCAACAGCCCCGGCAATTGCGTCAAATCCCCGCGCACGTCATGCCCCAGCGAACGACAACGCTCCAGCAACTCAGCATCAATCTCACCGGTGACCAACAACGTCGCAAACACCGGATGACCATCCAGCCCGATCGGCGAATCAAGCAAACCGTCGTCACCGACAATGCGCTGGCGTTCATGCCAGAGCAATCGGCCGTCGCGGCGAATATCCAGATGCGCCTGAAAATGCCCGCGATCAAAACGCTCGCCACTGGCCGGACGCCCCAACGCCACCACGTCCCAATAAAACAAACGCGCGTCACCTTCAAGATCAATCGAAGTGCTCAGTTCAGCCTGGGCGGCGCTGTAGACGATGGTTTCCTGCGGCAGCCATTCCAGCGTCGCGCCGGCCGCCACTTTAAAGTCGAGTTTCTGATAAGCCGGGCCACCGGCGCGATACCACTTGGCCGCGCCGGGGCTGGTGATCTGCGCCCAGGCCTGTTGCTCGACGCGCACGCTGATGTCGAGACGATCATCGCCGGCAATTCCGCCCGGCGGGTGGACGATGATGTGCTGGCACACCTCGGGGCCTTCGGCGTACAGGTGCTTTTGCACGCGCAGCGGGCCGAGGTGCCGGCGCTGAACCGGACGTGTGCAATCGCCGAAACGGGCGTAAGCGAGTTCCAGCTCGGCGTGCCAGCTCGGGGTAAACAGGGCAGGTGAAACAGTCGAATTCATGGTTTGTAATTATCGTTAGGAAGCTACAGATTAGATCGTTGCCTTAGATCGTGACCAGCCCGCGCACGCCTTCGGCCTCCATATTTTCGCCGCGACCCTGTTGCACGATCTCGCCCCGGGACATCACCAGGTATTGATCGGCCAGCTCCGCCGCGAAATCGTAGAACTGCTCGACCAGCAAAATCGCCATGTCGCCGCGCGCCGCGAGTTTCTTGATCACCGCGCCGATTTCCTTGATCACCGAGGGTTGAATGCCTTCGGTGGGCTCATCGAGGATCAGTAAACGCGGACGACTGGCCAACGCGCGACCAATCGCCAATTGCTGTTGCTGACCGCCGGAGAGGTCACCGCCGCGACGCTGCTTCATTTGTAGCAGCACCGGGAACAATTCATAAATGAAACTTGGCACTTCTTTGGCTTCACTGCCGGGAAACCGCGACAGGCCCATCAACAGATTTTCCTCAACGGTCAGGCGGCCGAAGATTTCCCGACCTTGCGGCACGTAAGCGATTCCGGCGTGAACGCGTTGATGCGGCTTGAACGTGGTGATCGGTTTGCCTTCCCAGTTCACTGCGCCTTCTTTCGCGGGCAGCAGGCCCATCAGGCATTTGAGCAGGGTGGTTTTGCCGACGCCGTTGCGCCCGAGCAGGCAGGTGACTTCGCCGACTTTCACGTCGAACGAGAGACCGCGCAGGATGTGGCTACCGCCGTAGTACTGGTGCAGCTTGTCGACTTGCAGCATGTCCAAAATCTCCCCCGGTGATCGTTCCCACGCTCTGCGTGGGAACGCATCCCGTGACGCTCCGCGTCACATAACGGCGGACGCAGAGCGTCCATGGCGGCATTCCCACGCAGAGCGTGGGAACGATCTATTCGCAAACCTTAGCGGCCGAGGTAAACCTCGATCACGCGCTCGTTTTCCTGCACTTGCTCAAGCGAGCCTTCCGCCAGCACGCTGCCCTGGTGCAACACGGTCACATGGTCAGCAATCGAGCCGACAAAGCCCATGTCATGCTCCACCACCATCAGCGAATGCTTGCCCGCCAGGCTCTTGAACAACTCAGCCGTGAACTCGGTTTCCGCATCGGTCATCCCCGCCACCGGTTCATCGAGCAGGAGCAATTGCGGATCCTGCATCAGCAACATGCCGATCTCGAGAAACTGCTTCTGCCCGTGGGACAACAACCCTGCCGGGCGATTGACCGAGGTGGTCAGGCGAATCGTCTCCAGCACTTCGCTGATGCGATCCTTCTGCTCACCACTTAACCGCGCACGCAAACTGGCCCATACCGACTTGTCGGTTTTCTGCGCCAGTTCAAGGTTTTCAAACACGCTCAAAGCCTCGAACACTGTCGGCTTCTGAAACTTGCGACCGATGCCGGCCTGAGCAATTTGCACTTCGCTCATTTGCGTCAGATCCAGTGTTTCGCCAAACCACGCCTTGCCATGGCTGGGGCGAGTCTTGCCGGTGATCACGTCCATCAGCGTGGTCTTGCCCGCACCGTTGGGGCCGATGATGCAGCGCAACTCGCCGACGCCGATGTACAGATTCAGATTGTTCAGTGCGCGAAAGCCATCGAAGCTGACGCTGATGTCTTCGAGGGTCAGGATCGTGCCGTGGCGGGTGTCGAGGCCCGGGCCGACGCGTTGGCCGAGGCCGATCGAGTCGCGGCTGGTGCCGGCGTCCTTGTTCGGTTCGACGGGAAAAAAGGCTGGTTCCAACATGAATTCAGCGCTCGCTGTGACTCTCATTGTTCACCTCGTTTCTTCAGCAGACCGATCACGCCTTTGGGCAGGTACAGCGTCACGACGATAAACAGCGCGCCGAGGAAGAACAGCCAGTATTCCGGGAACGCCACGGTGAACCAGCTCTTCATGCCGTTGACCACACCGGCACCGAGCAACGGGCCGATCAGCGTGCCGCGCCCGCCAAGGGCAACCCAAACCGCCGCTTCAATCGAGTTGGTCGGCGACATTTCGCTCGGGTTGATGATCCCGACTTGCGGCACATACAACGCACCGGCCAGACCACACAACACCGCACTCAAGACCCACACGAACAACTTGAAACCGCGCGGGTCGTAGCCACAGAACATCAAGCGGTTTTCCGCATCACGCAATGCGGTCAGCACGCGGCCAAACTTGCTCTGCGCCAGGCGCCAGCCGATGAACAGGCTCGCCACCAGCAACAACACCGTGGCCAGAAACAGCACCGCGCGGGTGCCCGGTTCAGTGATGCCGAAACCGAGAATCGTGCGGAAATTGGTGAAACCATTGTTGCCACCAAACCCGGTCTCGTTGCGGAAAAACAGGAGCATGCCGGCGAAGGTCAGGGCCTGGGTCATGATCGAGAAATACACGCCTTTGATCCGCGAACGGAAGGCGAAGAAACCGAACACCAGCGCCAGCAAACCCGGCGCCAACACCACCAGACACATCGCCCAGACGAAGCTGCTGGTGCCGGTCCAGTACCACGGCAATTCGCTCCACGACAGGAAGGTCATGAACGCCGGCAGACCATCGCCGGCAGCCTGACGCATCAGGTACATGCCCATCGCATAACCGCCAAGGGCGAAGAACAGACCGTGACCCAGCGAGAGCAAACCGGCGTAACCCCAGACCAGATCCAGCGCCAGTGCGACGATGGCGTAGCAGAGGATTTTGCCGACCAGCGTCAGCGTATACGCCGAGATGTGCAGCGCATTGTCGGGCGACAACAACGACAGCAGCGGCAGGGCGATCAGCAGGGCGAGTATTACCGCGCCAATCGCGAGGGTGACTTTCGGCCCGGCCTTTTGCGTGGCCGTGACTAACAGAGGCTGGTTCATCAGTCGATCACCCGTCCTTTCAGTGCGAAGAGGCCTTGCGGACGTTTCTGGATAAACAGAATGATCAGCGCGAGGATCAGGATCTTGCCGAGCACCGCACCGATCTGCGGTTCGAGAATCTTGTTGGCGATGCCCAAGCCAAATGCCGCGAGCACGCTACCGGCCAACTGGCCGACGCCGCCGAGCACCACGACGAGGAACGAGTCGATGATGTAGCTCTGGCCGAGGTCCGGGCCGACGTTGCCGATCTGGCTCAGCGCCACACCGCCGAGGCCGGCAATGCCCGAGCCGAGGCCGAAGGCGAGCATGTCGACACGACCGGTCGGCACGCCGCAGCAAGCCGCCATATTGCGGTTCTGGGTAACGGCGCGGACGTTGAGGCCGAGGCGGGTTTTGTTCAGCAGCAGCCACGTCAGCACCACCACGAACAGTGCGAAAGCGATGATGACGATGCGGTTGTACGGCAGCACCAGATTCGGCAGCACTTGAATACCGCCGGACAGCCACGCCGGGTTGGCGACTTCAACGTTCTGCGCGCCGAACAACAGGCGCACCAGTTGAATCAGCATCAGGCTGATGCCCCACGTGGCGAGCAATGTTTCCAGTGGGCGGCCGTAGAGGTGACGAATCACCGTGCGCTCCAGTGCCATGCCGATTGCGGCGGTAACGAAGAACGCCACCGGCAATGCGATCAACGGATAAAACTCGATGGCTTGCGGTGCGTAGCGCTGGAACATCAACTGCACCACATACGTCGAGTAGGCGCCGAGCATCAGCATCTCGCCGTGGGCCATGTTGATCACGCCGAGCAGACCGAAGGTGATGGCCAGACCAAGTGCCGCCAACAACAGAATCGAACCAAGGGACATGCCGCTAAAGGCCTGACCGAGGATCTCGCCGATCAGCAGTTTGCGTTTGACCTGGGCGAGGCTGGTTTCGGCGGCGGTGCGCACGTTGGCATCGGCTTCGACGCCGGGTTCGAGCAAACCTTCGAGGCGAGTACGGGCGAGTGGATCGCCGGTTTCGCCGAGCAATCTCACTGCGGCGAGGCGCACGGCGGGGTCAGTGTCGACCAGTTGCAGATTGGCCAGCGCCAGGCTCAGGGCGGCGTGGACGCTGTCATCTTTTTCGCCAGCGAGTTGCTGGTCGAGGAATTTCAGCTGCGCGGGTTTCGCGCTTTTCTGCAATTGCTGCGCGGCAGTCAGACGGATTTTGGCGTCGGCGGCGAGCAATTGATGGCTGGCCATGGCGGTGTCGATCAGACCCCGCAGGCGATTGTTCAGGCGCAGGGTTTTTGGCTGGCCATCGATGGTCAACTCGCCTTGTTGCAGGGCGTTGATCAGTTCGATACGCGCCGGATCGGGCTGCGCGGCCCAGGTTTCCAGCAGTTTGGCCTGTTGCACGGGATTGGCCGCGACGAAGTCTTCGGCATCGCCGGCGTGGGCGAGCATTGGCAGCAACAGTGCGATGGCGAGAAGCAAGCGGTGTATGGCAGTGCGCATATGCGTGGCCTTGCGTAGTGATCGTTCCCACGCTCCGCGTGGGAATGCAGCCCGGGACGCTCCGCGTCCCCAAAGCGGACGCAGAGCGTCCGTTGAGGCATTCCCACGCAGAGCGTGGGAACGATCAGGTTGAGCGGGATAACTCAGTTGCTCTTCACCGCATAATCCGGCTTCTTGTCGTTGCCCTGAATGAACGGGCTCCACGGTTGCGCACGGATCGGCCCTTCGGTCTGCCACACGACGTTGAACTGACCATCGGCCTGAATCTCGCCGATCATCACCGGTTTGTGCAGGTGGTGGTTGGTCTTGTCCATGGTCAGCGTGTAGCCCGATGGCGCCGCAAAGGTCTGCCCGGCCAGCGCTTCACGTACTTTGTCGACGTCAGTGGATTTGGCTTTCTCAACCGCCTGCGCCCACATGTGGATACCGACGTAAGTGGCTTCCATCGGGTCGTTGGTCACGGCTTTGTCCGCGCCCGGCAGGTTGTGTTTCTTCGCGTAGGCTTTCCAGTCAGCGACGAATTTCTTGTTCGCCGGGTTCTCGACGGATTCGAAGTAGTTCCACGCCGCGAGGTTGCCCACCAACGGCTTGGTGTCGATGCCGCGCAGCTCTTCTTCGCCGACCGAGAACGCCACGACTGGTACGTCGGTGGCTTTCAAACCCTGGTTGGCCAGTTCTTTATAGAACGGCACGTTGGAGTCGCCGTTGACGGTCGAGATGACCGCAGTCTTGCCACCGGCGGAGAATTTTTTGATGTTGGCGACGATGGTTTGATAGTCGCTGTGACCGAACGGCGTGTAGACCTCTTCGATGTCCTTGTCGGCCACACCTTTGGAATGCAGGAACGAACGCAGGATTTTGTTGGTGGTGCGCGGGTAGACGTAGTCGGTGCCGAGGAGGAAGTAGCGCTTGGCGCTGCCGCCTTCTTCGCTCATCAAATATTCCACCGCCGGGATCGCTTGCTGGTTCGGCGCGGCGCCGGTGTAGAAGACGTTTGGCGACATCTCTTCGCCTTCGTATTGCACCGGGTAGAACAGCAGACCGTTGAGCTCTTCGAACACCGGCAACACCGATTTACGTGACACGGAAGTCCAGCAGCCGAACACCACGGCAACCTTGTCCTGGGTCAGCAACTGCCGGCCTTTCTCGGCGAACAGCGGCCAGTTCGATGCCGGGTCAACCACGACCGGCTCAAGCATCTTGCCGTTGACGCCGCCCTTGGCGTTGATCTCGTCGATGGTCATCAGCGCCATGTCTTTGAGCGACGTTTCGGAGATCGCCATGGTGCCGGACAACGAATGCAGAATCCCGACCTTGATGGTCTCGGCGGCCTGGACAGTCCAGGTCATGCCCATCGCGGCAATCGATGCCGTGAGTGTGAAAGCCTTGATCAAACTGCGACGCTTCATTGTGCGATCTCCATGAACATTTGAAGTTTTTTTGGTTGGCAGATGCGGACGACTGAAGGCTGTTTTGCAAGGGCTGTGCCCGGTCGGGTTCAGGCAGGAAAATGTCGTGTTAGAGCGCTTGCGCGGTTTTGCGCTGCACCACGAAGGGACGCGCAGGGCGCGTTGGTGCATGCGGTCGCGCCACTTTGGGGCGCGAAAAATCATGTGTAGGAGCTGCCGAAGGCTGCGATCTTTTGATCTTGCTCTTAAAACAAGATCAAAAGATCGCAGCCTTCGGCAGCTCCTACGGGGAGGAGAAATGTGTGTGGGTCAGCGGCGGCGCATCAGGCCGATGAAGAAGAGGCCGCCGATGGCAGCAGTGGCGATGCCGATCGGCAGGTCTTCCGGCGCGATCAATGTGCGCGCTGCGACATCGACCCAGACCAGAAAGATGCTGCCAAGCAGCACGCACGCCGGCAGCAAACGCCGATGCTCGGCACCGACCAGACGCCGCGCGATGTGCGGCACCATCAGCCCGACAAAGCCGATCGAGCCGCTGATCGATACCAGCACACCGGTCATCAACGAGGCGATGACGAACACCCGTAAACGCACCGCGCGTGCATTCAAACCGAGGGTCACGGCGGTTTGCTCGCCGGCCATCAATGCGTTCAACGGTCGCGCCATGCCCAGCAGCAACATCAACCCGAGCAGCACGCTGGCCGCTGGCACCGCGAGCAACTCCCAACGCGCCAGCCCGAGGCCGCCGAGCATCCAGAACATCACCGCCGAACTCGCGCGATGGTCGCCCATGAACAGCAGCAGATTGGCGATCGCCATCATCACGAACGACACCGCCACGCCACACAGCAGCAGGCGGTCACTGTCGAGCCGGCCATGGCGACTGGCAATCGCCAGCACCACCAGCATGCTCAACAGCGCGCCGATGAACGCGGCGATCGGCAAGGTCAACAGCCCGACAATTTCGCCGACGTGCAGCACCACAATCACCGCGCCCAGCGTCGCCCCGGAGGTGACGCCGAGCAGATGCGGATCGGCCAGCGGATTGCGCGTCACCGCTTGCAGCACCGCGCCGATCAGCGCCAGCCCGGCACCGACCAGTGCACCGAGGAGCATGCGCGGCACGCGAATCAGCCAGACGATATGTTCCTGCCCGGCGCTCCAGCTCACCTCGCCAACACCGAAAGCCTTGTGCAGCAAAATCCTCCACACCACGTCCACCGGCACCCGCGCCGGGCCGAAGCCGAGCGAGACCACGCACGACACCAGCAACACGGCGCCGAGGGCGATCAGCAGCAAGGCATAGCGACGGTTGATCATTCGCCGTGGAAACCTTTGGCCAGGGTTTCAACGGCCAACACGTTGTCGATGCCCGGCGTGGCCTGCACATACGGAATGACGATGAAGCGTTGGTGCTTGATCGCATCGACCGATTGCAGCGCTTGGTTATCGAGCAGGAACTGGATTTTCTGATCTGCGGTGATTTCGCTGTAGTCGACGATCACGATCACCTGTGGATTGTGTTCAACCACGGTTTCCCAGTTGACCCGCGTCCAGCTCGCGTCGACGTCATCGAGAATATTGTGCCCGCCCGCCGCATCGATCAGTGCTTGCGGCATGCCGAGGCGGCCAGAGGTCATCGCGCGGTCTTCGCCGCTGTCATAAAGGAACACGCGCGGCTTTTCTGCCGGCAGGTCTTTGCGCACGGCAGCGACTTGCGCCTGCATGTCGGCGATCAAGGCATTGGCGCGATCCTGCACGTCGAAGATTTTGCCGAGGTTGCGCAGGTCGTTGTAAGTGTCCTCCAGCGTCGCCGCCGGGCGCTTCATCACGAAAGCGCAGGACTCGGTCAACTCGTAGACATTGATACCCAGCGGTTGCAGGGTTTGCGGCGTCAGGTCGCCGCCGACGCGCATGCCGTAATCCCAACCGGCGAAGAAGAAATCGACATTGGCATTGAGCAGGGTTTCCACCGACGGGTACTTCGCCGCGAGCTCCGGCAAACCGTCGAGCAGCGATTGCATCTCGGGTGTCACCGACTTCCAGCCACTGACGCCGCTGTAGCCGGCCATCCGCGATTTGAGGCCGAGGGCGAGCATCATCTGGGTCATGTTGATGTCGTGGCTGACCGCGTGTTTTGGCGCTTCCTTGAAAGTCACGTCGCGGTTGCAGCTGTGCACGGTCAGCGGGTATTTCGTCGATTCGGCCAAAGCCTCGGCACTGCACAACAGAAGAGCGACGCAAAGCAGGGAACGCAGGGTCATGGTCGGGTTATCCAGGTGATTCGCGGGTAGCCGTGGAGGGGATGCGCATCGATCAACGCTTCGACGCCGAACACCTCGCGCAGCAATTGTTCAGTGAGGACTTCTTGCGGCGTGCCGCTGGCGACGATGCGGCCGTGATCGATCACGTACAAACGGTCGCAGAACGCGGCGGCCAAATTCAGGTCGTGGATGCTGGCGAGGGTGCCGATCTTCAGGCGTTTGACCAGTTGCAGCAATTCGAGCTGATAGCGCGGGTCGAGGTGATTGGTCGGCTCGTCGAGGATCAGCAGTTGCGGTTGTTGAGTCAGGGCGCGGGCGAGAATCACTCGTTGCTTTTCACCGCCGGAGAGGGTGGCGAAGGCGTGGTCTTCGAAGCCTTCGAGGCCGACGGATTTCAGCGCTTGAGTGGCCAGATCGCGGTCTTCCCGGGTGTCGCCGTCGAACAGACGTTTGTGCGGCGAGCGGCCCATGGCGACGACCTCTTCGACGGTCAGGCCGAAGGCATCGGGAAACTCCTGCAAGACCACGGCGATGCGTTGCGCACACCAGCGTGAGGACTGTTTCCAGACGTTGTGGTGATCGAGTTTTACCTCACCGCTTTCCGGCGGGCTGAAGCGATAGGCGCAGCGCAGCAGACTGGTTTTGCCGCTGCCGTTGGGGCCGATCAACCCGACGAACTCACCGGCGGCCACCTGCAACGAGGCGTCACGCAGCTGGAACTGGTGATGACAGTGGCCGTGGCCCAGCGGTGACCAGGCGAGGTCGGTGAGGGTGAGTGAGGTCATGCGGGTCCGGTGTGATGTTGGTGATTGTGGTGGTTCAGTGAGATTTTTTCCCCCTCACCCCAACCCTCTCCCCCAAGGGGTAGAGGGGGAAAGGGAGCCGATCTTCATGCTGTTCAAACCCTGAGTTCGACTCGGTATTTCAAGTCGGTGCAACTTGGCCAAACACCTCGGTCAGTCCCCTCTACCTCTGGGAGAGGGCTAGGGTGAGGGCAAGGCTTTTCAATCAAAAGGTGTAATCAGCGCTGACAAAAAACGAGCGCGGTTCGCCAAGGATCCACTGCTGCCCCACATTGTATTGGCTTTGCGCATACCGGCGGTCAAACAGGTTGTTCACCTGCATGCCCAGCGTCGTATTGCGCAGCGCTTGCCACGACAACGTCGCATCGACCACGGTGTAACTCGGCAGCTCGTTGCGGTTGGCCATGTCGGCGTAACGCGCATCAACATACCGCACACCGGCGCCGGCCTTGAGATCATCGCTGAGCGCTTTGTTCAACCAAAGGTTGGCCGTACGCCTTGGCACGTCCACCGGACGATTGCCGTTATACGACAGCGTCTGGCCGTTCACCACCTCTGAGAAATCGTCGTACTTGGCCTTCACGATCGCCGCGTTCGCTTGCAGTTGCCAGGCGTGCGGCAGTTGCAGATCGAGGCTCGCTTCCAGACCGTTAGACGACTGCTGACCCACTTGCTGCTTAAGCGTCGGGTTGCCCGGATCGTCAGTCAGCAGCTTCTTTTTCACAATGCGATACGCCGCCAATGTGAACTCGCCGCGCTGATCCCAGAACAACTGCTTCATGCCGACTTCAGTCTGGCGTGCCGTCGACAGATCGTATTGCTGCTGGCTCGGGCTCAGAGAAATCAGCCCGCCAATACCGTCGGTGCTGGTCGCCATCTGGCCGTAGAACGAGGTGTCCGGCGTCAACGCAAACACCAGCCCGGCCTTCCAGTTGTTGCCGGTCAGGGTCTTGTCGCTCTGACTGCCATCGAGCAGATTATTGCGATCGACGTGCACGTAATCGCGGCGTACACCAGCGACCAGCGACCAGCGCTCACTCAGTTGCGTGCGGTTCTCGGCGAACACCGACATCTGTTTGGTGGTGCTGTCGAACTGATCGCGATAAGGGTCGGCGCTCTCGAAAGTGCCGGCTTGCGGGTGATAGAGATCCACGGCCTGACCGGTCGGCAACACGTCGTTGAACGGCGAGTTGCTGTTGAGCTGGAAGCGGATGCGGTTGTACTCGACGCCGCTGACGGTCTGGCTGTCGAGGCCGAACAGCGAGTGTTTGAAGGTGAAGGTCTGACGGTCGCCAACCTGTTCTTGTTTATGGCCGATGCCGAAATAACCGCTGCGACTGAGTTGCTGCGTGCCCGCGTCGAAGTTGTAGTTCTCGGCGTTCTGCCAGCGGCGCTGGGCTTTGAGGTAGTACAACTCGTTGCTGGCGCTGACCGAGTCGTTGATCTGCCAGTCGCTGGTCAGACGCGTCCACTGATCGTTGTAGTGCTGTTTGTCGTCGCGCACGTTGTAGTTCTTGTAACGCAGGCTGTCCTGCAAATGGCCGTTGATCAACGGCGTGCCGAAGTAGTTTTGCGGGTGCTGATCGCCGTAATCGTGGGCGAGGGTGAACGCCAGATCTTCGCTGGCCTGCCAGCGCAGGGCCGCGCTGATGAAGTCGCTGGAGGCGTCGCCGTGATCGATCCAGCCGTGGCTGCGCAGACGATTGAGATTGAGGCGATAGCTCAACGTATCGCTCAGTGAACCGCCGCTGTCGAAGGCCTGCTGTTGGCTGTCGTAAGAGCCATAACCGACGCGCAGATGATTTTCGATGTCGCCCTCGAATGGCTTCTTCGGAATGACGTTGACCACCGCGCCGGTCGCGCCTTCGCCGTACAACACCGACGCCGGGCCACGCAGCACATCGACACGCTCGACCGACCAAGTGTCGACCGGAAACGTGACGGTGCCCATGCCGGTGTACATACGATTACCGTCATACAACTGCATCACCGAACTCTGACCGGTGAAACCGCGCGCCTGCAACGATGTGCCGCCATCGCCCGGCGTCCCGGTGCGGCTGATGCCGGTGCTGCGCGACACCGCGTCCTGCACGCTGCGATCGCCGCGTGCGCGGACTTGCTCGCCGCTGAGGCTTTCAACGCTGGCCGGGGTTTGCATGGCGCTGAGGTTCAGCCGCGAACCGGCGGTGGTCGGCGTGGTGAGGCTGACGGTTGCATCGTCAACGGCGGGCGCGCTGATGGTGCCGGTGGGCAACGTCAGGGGGGCGCTGTCGGCGTGGGCATTGTTCATGGCGAACAGGCAGAGGCTGGACAAGAGGTACTTGTTCATCGGTGCAGTGGATCACTTCATCAAATGAAAAGCCCACGACTTGTGGTCGTGGGCAGAATGGCAAATTCGCGTTATACAGTAACACTAAAAATTGCCGGCATATAAGCCCCGGCAGTCTATAGAGCTGTCTAAATCGCGCATCTCGCCTGTTTCATGATGAAGTTGAGGCAGATTCAGGTTGGCGACCAAACCGCGACAGCAGCAGTCGATCCAGCAACCACACCACCACCAGCGAAGCCCCCACCAGCGGAAAAATCACCGCCAGCGCGAGCATGATGACCACGCCGGTTTTCCATTTCGGCAGGTCATGCCGCAGCGGTGGTACGCCGAATTTGCCCTGTGGCCGACGCTTCCACCAGATCACCACGCCGCTGACGGCGCTGAGCAGAATCATCAGGCAGATCAGCAACACGACGATCTGATTGAAGGTGCCGAACATCTTGCCTTCGTGGAGCATCACGCCGATTTCGGTGGCGCGGGCAACCGTGCCGTACTGTTCGAAACGCACATCGGCGAGGACTTTGCCGGTGTACTGATCGACGTGCAGGGTGGCGTCGTTGCGCGGGTCATCGGCGAACACGGCGATGGTGAACACGCCGGTGGCGGTGGTCGGCAACGTGATGCTGTAGCCAGGTTCGACGTTGCGTCCGGTGGCGATGTTCTGCACGTTTTGCAGGCTGATGGTCGGTGCTGCCGGGCCTGCGTTGGCGCCACCGTGGGCCATGTGTTCGGCGTGGTCGCCGGACATCGGCATCGGCGTATTTTCCATCGCCCATGGCACGGTCTGGCGCGTGGCGCTGTTGAGGCTGCGGGCTTCGACGTCGGAGGTCGGCACGTTGTCCCACATCGCTGCCGGGAAGACGTTCCACACCTGCGCGTATTGCTTGCCCCAGAAACCGGTCCAGGTCATGCCACTGAGCAGCATCACCAGCAGCAATGTCGCGCCCCAGAACCCGGTGACCGCGTGCAGATCCCGCCACAACACACGACCGCGACTGTTCAGCCGAGGCCACAAAATGCCGGCGGCCTGACCGCGCGGCCACCACAGGAACAACCCGGACACCACCAGCACCACGCCCCAACCGGCGGCCATTTCGATGAGACGGTCACCGACGGTGCCGATCATCAATTCGCCGTGAATCGCGCGGGCGATGGCTTGCAGGTTTTGCTTGGCGTCTTGTTCGCCGAGGATGTCGCCGTGGTACGGGTCGACGAACACGTTGAGTTCGTGACCGGCGTTGGTCACCACAAATTGCGCGCTGCGTTCGGCGTTGACCGGCGGCAGGTATTGGGTGACCTGGCCTTGTGGATAAGCGCTTTTTACCCGTTGCAGCAAGTCATCGGCCGGGACGCTGTGATGACCGGCGGGGACGTTGAGCAGGCTGCTGTACATCAATGAATCGAGCTGCGGTTTGAACAGGTAAATCATGCCGGTCAGGGCCAGCATCACCATAAAAGGGGCGACGAAGAGCCCGGCGTAAAAATGCCAACGCCAGGCCAGGTTGTAGAAATTCGGTTTGGGCTGATTCATCACGTGTGCTCCGCTTGGCTTGGATCTTCTAGTTGTTCATTCAGGTTGCAACACTGCATTCCCTTTGGGAGCGGGCTTGCTCGCGAAAGCGGCGGCACATTCAACATTGATGTCGCCTGGCACGCCGCCTTCGCGAGCAAGCCCGCTCCCACATGGGTGGGTGTTGCCTGTCAGAAACTCATGTCCACCTTGCTCCAGAGCGTGCGCCCTGGTTCATTGATGGCTTGCGGGTCGTTGGCCGGGTAGCCGAATCCGGCGTTGCCCGCCAGGTTCAGGTGTTCGGCGTAAGCCTTGCCGAAGAGGTTGTCGACGCCGCTGCTGACCTTCCAGTTTTTGTTGATCCGGTAGGCACCGTTGAGTGAGAACACGCCGAAGCCCGAACTCTTGTCGTAATCCTTGCCGACCACGTTGCCCTTGTTCTGGTCGATACGGTTTTGCGCGGCAACCACCCTCCACAGTGCGCCGGCGCTCCAGTTGTCTTTGGTATAGGTCAGACCGAAGCGTGCATCCAGCGGCGGCATTTGCGGCAGGGCCGAACCGTCGCTGCTGTTCTTGCCCCAGGCGTAGGCCAGGGTCGCATCGGTCTTCCAGTTGTCGGTGAGTTGATACGCGGCACCGAGTTCACCACCCATGATTCGCGCGTCGATGTTCTCGGCGCGCGAGGTGCTCATGCCCATCATTCCCGGGGTGTAATCGAACAGGATGTAATCGCGCACCACGCCGATGTAGCCCGAGGCCCAGGCTTCCAGATCGGCGCTCTTGTAGTTCACGCCGAAATCGAACTGCGTGGTTTTCTCCGGTTTGATCGAATCGAACGCGTTGAGCGAACCGACCGGGCCGCTGCTCGCCGAGAACAGCTCCCAGTAATCCGGAAAGCGCTGCGCGTGACCGAGGCCGGCGTAGAGCGTGGTCGGGCTGTCAGCGAGGTCATGCTCGTAGCGCACGAAGCCGCTGGGCAGGGTATCGGCGCGGGTGTCGTCGGCGGTCGGATTGGGGCGGGTCATCATTCCCGAGCCGGTGGTTTGCCGATAATCCTTGGCCGAGGCGCGGTCGACGCGGGCGCCGGTGATCAGCCGATCGCGGTCGGCGGCGTACCAGGTCATTTCACCGAACACGCCGTAGTTATGGAAATCGGCGTCCTTGGTGTAGGGCAGATCTTTGTAGGTGTCGACGCCCATTGAACTGCGCTGGCGATGCTCGTTGGTCTGCGCGTCGAGGCCGGTGATCAGTTGAATGTCGGCCCAACGCCAGGTCGCTTTGATCCGCGCACCGAGGGTGCGACGGTCGACATTGGACGCCATGGGCCCGGCCATCATCCCGGTGCCCGACGGCGTGCGCAGGGTGTAGTTGTCCATAACATGGTCGGCGTAGTTGTAGTAGACCTGCGCTTCGAGTTTCTCCAGCACGTCGGTGATGTTGGATTTTTCGAAGCGCAGACCGAGGCTTTCACGCAGGAATTGCGAGCCGTCCATGCCGCGCCCAGCGTAGCGTGCTTCGCCGTCGCCCTTGCCGGCGGTGAGTTCGATCAGGGTGTCGGCATCCGGCGTCCAGCCGACCGCGACGTCGCCGTTCCACTTGTCGTAGCGCGAGGCGACGATGTCGTTGTTGCCGTCGCGGTAATCGTCGGAATGCGCGGTGTTGCCGATCACGCGCACGTAACCCAACGGGCCACCGGCAGCGGCGTCGACAACCTTGTCGAAGCGCCCGTGAGAACCGGCCAGAACGCTGGCGTTCACCCGCGTGCCGAGTTCGCCGAAGCTCTCCGGTTCACGATCAAACAACACCGTGCCCGCCGAGGCGCCCGGGCCGTAAAGCACGGTTTGCGGGCCTTTGATCACGGTGAGTTTGTCGTAGGTTTCCGGCGAGATGTACGAGGTCGGCGCGTCCATCCGGCCCGGGCAAGCGCCGAGCAGCATGCTGCCGTTGGTGAGGATGTTCAGACGCGAGCCGAACATGCCGCGCAATACCGGATCGCCGTTGGTGCCGCCATTGCGCACCAGCGCGAAGCCCGGAATGGTTTTCAGATAATCGCCGCCGTCACTCGCCGGCACTGGTTGGCGTGGATCTTTTGGGTTGGTAACGATGGTCAGCGGTGAGCTCGGCGCGATCGCGGTGATCACCGTTGGACTCAGTTCTTCGTTGTGGCCGGTGTGATCATCGGCCAACACCAACGGGGACAGCAGGACGCCGCAAAGGACGGCGCTAGCGTGCCTGAAACGAATCCGTGATTCGTTCAAAGCGAAGGATGCCGGGGCGGAACCCGAGCGTGAAACAGCAGCAAACCTGGACATGACAATTTCCATCAAACAGTCGTAAACGACACGGCCGGCAGCCTGAAGCTGTCTTCTCAACCGTGTGCAATCAAAGGTGCGTGTTTACGCTGCGATGGGTGGTGCGCGGCTGCGGGCGCCGGGGAAGAAGGTTTGCCGGGCGTGGCCCAGGCGCGGGGAGGGCGGAGTGAAAGTGTTGAGTGGCGGGATGTTGAAGGCGACGAAATCGCCGCCGCCGGTCAGTGCCGGGCAATTGAACAGCAGGCTGCAATAGCCGCATTTTTCCCACAGCACGTGGTGCGAGGATTGTGGCGGGCAATGTTCGGCGCTGGGTTTCGCGTCATGTCCGGAGTGATCCATCCCCGGCATGTCCATCGACATGTCCATGCTCATTGGCAGGGAGGTCGAGGCGTGTTGATCCATCGGCATCGACTGAGAAATCAGTGGGCCGATGAAAATCATCAACATGGCGAACAGGGCGATCCAGCTGCCGCGAGTCAGGTGTTCAGTCTGACGGCGTGGCGCGGAGGGCCTGGCGCTCAGCGGGCGCATGGGCGGAATCTGCCGGAAGGCTTACTGAGCGTGCGCGTGAGCCTGCGTGGTTTCCGGGGGCTTCTTCTGCACCGAAACTTCGACGGTGACGTCGCCGGCCTTCTCGAAATGCATCGTCAGCGGGAATTGCTTGCCGTCCGTGAGCAGGCTGCGATCAGTCGGGTTGAGCAGCATCACGTGATAGGCCATCGGCGCAAATATCACGTTGCCGCCAGCAGGGATTTCCACGCTCGGCACCTGCTGCATCTTCATCAGATCGCCCTGCATCACATGCTCATGCAACTGCGCTTGGGGGGCGATCGGCGAGTCGACGCTGAGCAAGCGGTCAGCCGCTTTGCCGCCGTTGTGAATCACGAAATACGCCGCTACGGTCGGCGCATTCGGTGGTAACTCCTGCGACCACGGGTGGGCGATTTCAATCTCGCCAGCCTTGTATTCGTGGGCATTGGCGAAGCACGCGGGCAGCAACAGCGCAGCGATGACGATGAGTTTGTTCAACATGGCAGTTCTCCAGAACGATTTGAAACGCAGGTCAATTGCGAGAACAAATCAAACCAGAGGAGAGGCGCGGGGATTGAGGCTCGGCCATTGCTGGCGCGGAGTAGGGGTTTGCAGTGAGAGCGGCGCGACGCTGTGATTGCTTTCATAGCGGGCGAAATACAGCTGCGGCGAATGGCCCGGCAACGCCACCAATGGCGCAGAACCCGAGCAACACCAGCAATGCTGCATGTTGGAATGCGTGTCGTTGGCCGGCGCCTTCTGCTCGGTGGAACCGATGTTGATCGCGACCATCTTCGTCCCGCTGCCGGTGCAGAAACTGCTCCACAGCAACTGTTCGGCCGGTGAATTGGCCGCCTGCGCCATCGCCCCCGTCATCGGCATGGCGAGCATATTGAACAGCACTGCAAAGCAGGCGATCCAGGCAAATGCTAGCCGTTGTCGGTTCATGGGAGAGATCCATTGGGTGGGCGATCAGGCGCGGGCTATTTAGCCTGATCAGGGCCGATAAGTAAAAAAGCGTCGTGCGGTTTGGTGTCGCAGCGTTTTTCAAGACGCTACGGCATGCAACCTCATACCGAGTGCCTTCATGACTTTCATGATAGTTGCGAATTCAGGGTTGCCAGTGCTACTCAGCGCTTTATAGAGACTTTCGCGACCCAAACCTGCATCCCGTGCCACTTGCGTCATGCCTTGAGCGCGGGCGATGTCATTGAGTGCTGCACGGATCAGAACGCCATCGCCTTCATCGTCGTCAAAACAGGCGTCTAGATATGCCGCCATGTCCTCGGGAGTTTTGAGGTATTCGGCAGCGTCAAAACGGGCGAATTCTTCGGTCATGATTCACTCCTCATTTCCGATGTTATGCGCCATCTGCACGGCGCGTTTGATATCTCTCTTTTGTGTCGATTTGTCGCCCCCGATCAACAGCAGATAAACCACTTCGCCTTTACGTGTGAAGTACATCCTGTAACCAGGGCCGTAATGAACGCGCATTTCATAAACGGTATCACCTACAAACCCGCAGTCGCCAAAGTTGCCATGTTCAGCTGCCTTGAGTCTGGAGATGATTCGGCCTTTACCGATGATGTCTTTCAAGGAGTCGAGCCATTCGGAAAAAAGGCGGGTTCGTTCAACGACGATCATTCTGAATCGTATTCCTTGGGATACAAGCTGGCAAGCCGCTTTTCTTGGCTGTCTGCTTGTCGGGATTAAAGGAACCGAAGTATTGGGGGGAAGGTGTAGTGAAGAACAGTCGGCTGCGTCCTCAAAAATTGCAGGCAAATTCGCAGAAAAATTGAAAGTTAGGAAAAGTCTTGCGTCGTGAGGGCCGCGAGGACTTCAGACGCCGACCCAAACTCCCGATCAACCCCCGGCAACACCGGCCGCTTCAACACCAGCACCGGCACCCCACGCTCGCGTGCCACTTCCAGTTTCGGCTCGGTCGCAGTGCTGCCGCTGTTTTTGCTGATCAGCACATCGATCTGCCGGCGTTCGAACAAGGCGCGTTCTTCGTCGATCAGAAACGGCCCGCGCGCGCCGATGACTTCGCAGCGTTCGTTGCCGGGATAAACGTCGAGGGCGCGCAGCGTCCAGAATTGCTCGGCGGGGATTTCATCGAGGTGCTGCAACGGTTCTCGGCCAAGGGTAAACAGCGGACGGCGGAAGGGTTTGAGGGCATTGATCAGCTCCGCCCAGTCGCTGACTTCGCGCCAGTCATCGCCCGCTTGCGGCTGCCACGCCGGGCGGCGCAGGGCCCAGCAGGGGATGCCGGTCAGTTGCGCGGCGGTGGCGGCGTTCTGGCTGATTTGCGCGGCGTACGGGTGCGTGGCGTCGAGCAGCAGGTCGATGCCTTCTGCGCGAATAAACTGCGCCAGACCTTCGGCACCGCCGTAACCACCGACGCGTACCTGACAGGTCAGATCGGTCGGTACACGGCCGACACCGGCGAGGCTGTAAATGTGCTCCGGCCCCAGCGTGCGGGCGATGGCCAGCGCTTCGGTGACGCCGCCGAGCAGCAGGATTCGTTTACGCATCGAGGGGTTTGACCAGATCAAGCAGCGTGATCGGCAACGCTTGTCGCCACGTATCAAACTCGCCCAGCGGCTGCGCTTGCGCGACATGAATGCGCGTCAGTTCGCCACCAAAGCGTTCGCGCCAGCTCATCAGGGTGACTTCACTTTGCAGGGTCACGGCATTGGCGATCAGCCGACCGCCGGGTTTGAGCTGTTCCCAGCACGTTTCAAGCACGCCTTCACGGGTGACGCCGCCGCCGATGAAAATCGCATCCGGGCGCTCCAGACCTTGCAGCGCTTGGGGAGCCTTGCCGCGAATCAACTGCAAACCGGGCACGCCCAACGCATTTCGGTTGAGCTCGATCAATTGCTGACGGCCGTCATCGGCTTCGATGGCCAGCGCGCGGCAGCTCGGATGTGCGCGCATCCATTCGATGCCGATCGAGCCGCTGCCGGCGCCGACGTCCCAGAGCAATTCGCCGGGCGTCGGGGCGAGGCGGGCGAGGGTGATGGCGCGCACGTCGCGTTTGGTCAGTTGGCCGTCATGTTTGAACGCCGAGTCCGGCAGGCCGGCAAGGCGCGACAAACGTGGCGTGTTGGCGTCGGCGCGGCATTCGATGGCGATCACGTTGAGGTCGGCAGTCGAGGCAAGGTTCCAGTCGTGGGCGCTGGCGTCGATCCGTTGCTCGGCATCGCCACCCAAGTGTTCGAACACGCTCATGCGACTCGAACCAAAGCCGCGTTCACGCAGCAATTGCGCAACCGCCGCCGGGCTCTGTCCGTCATTGCTCAACAGCAGCAACCGCACGCCGCTGAACAACTGCGCATTGAGCGCTGCCAGTGGCCGCGCCACCAACGACACAATGCTCACCTCCTGCAACGGCCAGCCCAGCCTTGCCGCCGCCAGTGAGCAGGACGACGGTGCGGGCAGAATCAGCATCTCATCGCTCGGTACCTGCCGCGCCAGGCTGGCGCCAACGCCGTAGAACATCGGATCACCACTGGCCAACACACAGACCGCTTCGCCGCGCTGCTCAAGCACCGGCGCGAGAGAAAACGGGCTCGGCCACAACTGGCGTTCGCCGCGAATGCACACCGGCAGCAAATCCAGCTGACGCTGGCCACCGATAATCCGCGAGGCGTTCATCAGGGCGCGCCGGGCGTTTTTACCAAGGCCTTTAAAGCCATCTTCAGCGATGCCTACAACCGTCAGCCAAGGGGCCATACCTTCCTCAATCGTGTGCTTGCCATTATCCGGCGACATGATAGCGCGATGGCTGCCAACTGACTGCTTTCAATCTGTTAATTGGCGAGCGGACACTAATTGTTTTAGTTGCTTATATTGGAATTGATTTGAGGTTGTTATTCTCAGCGCGATGAGCTGCCGTTTATAGCTGAACAGGCAGTGATAATGAGTGCCAGGCAAGGCACCTTAAATATACAGGAGTGTAGATATGAGTGAGATGCAACGGGCTGCAAGTGCTTTACTTGATGGCGGTGCTTCAGTCGTAATGGGAGGCAATTTACTGTCGTTTCTCTCGGGTGTGGCCAAGATAGATCAACGGTTTATTAAAGACAGTATGCGCTGGGCGGAGTTTAGAGCGGATCAACGCCATAACAGAAAACATGAACCTGCGGCATGGTTCGAATTTTACTCTGGCGTTCTGTGGTCTGTTGGCTGGGGGTTGGAATACGAACCGGTAATTGTTGCCGACAAAAACTTTACAGGAAACGTGTTGGACAAGTGGGCAAAATCGGTGTCGACGCTGATAAGTCGATCAAAAATTGCCGCAATGAAAGAGACCTTTCAATTACTTGAGTTTAGCCCGGCTGGAATCGATGTGTTATCCGATGGCGCGCGCGCATGGGCAGACTTTCGTTTTTCCCCAGCGCAATACAACGCGCAAAAAGAGTTGGAGATCGTGATTAGCAACGTGCGCTTTCTGCAAGCTGACTGGAGTTCAAATTATCTGTTCTGGACGGTACAGCACAGCGGTGCGCAACTTGATATCCAGTCCAGGCGCTTTGCAATCAAACCGCGACAGATGGAAGAGTATCGCGCACGATTAAGCGAAGCGGTGCTTGAAATGCGTACGGCGGAAATTGAACTGACGCGTTAAATGGTGGCTGGAGATAGAACGATTTTTTGTGTTGGCGTGGCAGCTGAAATGAATTGAATGGAACGGAAGTTGATTAATTTTAAACGCGGGGCTAATTTGGTTTTACGCCAAGACGGCGTTTAAATAACTGCATGGAGTCTATAGTAATGACTGAAGTAAAAGATCAAGTAACTTCTGCTGCTCAACGTGTTGCATTAATTACGGAGTGCAATGAATTTGTCGCGGCACAACCAGTAATGCATGCGCGCACCGTTCGGGCCGCTGCGAACTTGCCGATTGACAAGGATGAACTTAACGCCGCCATCATGGGGTCGGGTATCGCAGGTTTTGATGCGAGCATGTCCAAGCGCAGCAAGCGTATCGTCAAGAATACGTACATGTATGCCGACCTGGTGGCCCTGCTCAAATTTCCGGCGGCCAGCCAGAAAGAACAACGATACAACGAGTTCATGCGACTGATGAAGTTGACCGGATGGTTCGCCTTCAGCCAGCCGTATAATCGCTACAGTGCTTCTTCGCAAAAGCTCACGATGGACAATGTTGCCTTGACCATTATTCATGGGGCGGTGGGTGCAGCCATTGGCCAAGGTCAGACAGCATTGAAGGTGCTGTCGACTGTCGCCGATGCAACCATGGATGCACTGAAGAACGAGCCTGAAGCATTGAAGCTTTTTGAAAACAACTCGAAGAAAGCCGAAGGTGGCAACTTCTGCATGTCCAGTGCCCTGGAAGATACTGACGGTGGCATTACCCTGGCCGTTGCAGCCGTGCAATACCTCGCCAATGCGCAACCGACCAAAGTGTTGTTTGTCGAGTGGGCTACTTCGGCGGTTGAAATCTATAACGGCGCGGCCACCATGCACATGGATGAAGAGGATTACTTGATGGTCGAGCCGCTGATTGTCAAAGCGCTGACCGAGCAGCGTGAAAAAGCGCTTAGCTATGAGTTCGGTACAAAGGCCTGAGTTTAAATAAAGCCAGAGATGCGAGTCTCTGGCTTTCCAGGAAGCTGAAAATGAACACAGGATTTAAAACTTTCGTCTGCGCCGGCGCGGTCATTCTGGTGGCGGACGAATTATCCGCAGCAGACCGATCCGATAGCCTTGATGCGCTGCTGTATGCTCAAACAGTCGCCGCCCATAAAGTGTCCGATGGCCGCGACGTTGAATCATGGGCCCACGCTAATAACATGGCATTGAGAGCCACCGGTGCCCTGTTGCTCGACAACCCGGGCGTAAATTTTTCGGCGCCTTTGCCTGAAAGCTTTACCGTGTTGGAGTTGGCAACCAGACTTCTGCACAGCTGGATTCCCGCGACGGTCACACGCGTCTGCGCTTCAGCGATCGAGTTGCAGTTGAAGCAAGTCTCCGCTGAGGTTGCTAATCAGAGTATCCAGCCACATGTTTTGTTAGAGGGGAATTGCATCAGATTTATGTTGGGCGTTGTTTCTTCCGGGATCGCGGTATCGACTGTGGTCGTGTCTTTTGAAGTTGCAGAAATCGTCGTCGATAATGTGCTTTATCATCGTTTCAATAACAAAAGTATCCAGGGCCGCGTGTTTGTCGAAGGCTACAAAGCGCTGATCGATCCCGAGGATTATGGTTTTTCCCGGGCCAAGGTTATCTCGTTACTGAGCGAGCGCCGCCAAGAGCAAATCATCGCGTTGGCCTGAAATACCTGCGAGGGCAATGCCCGTCGAGGGATATGTCTTGCAAAACCGACGGGCAGACTTTTCATGCCGGTGAACAAAGCAGGCATAATACCGCGCCTTTCCCTCGCAACCGGTTCGCCCCTTGAACGAACGCCCGATGTCCACTGCCATACGCCCCTCGGCTTGTCCGGGGTTGCTGCGTATCGTTCAGGCATTGGATGGCGGGATCTGTCGGATCAAACTCAACGGTGGCTCGATCAGTGCCGATCAGGCAGATGCGGTGGCGGATGCGGCACAACAGTTCGCCAGCGGCGCCATCGAGGCGACCAACCGCGCCAATCTGCAGATTCGCGGGATCGGCGCGCAGTCCGCTGCATTGATCGACAGTTTGTTGGCTGCTGGCCTAGGCCCGCGATCCGCCGCCGGCGACGACGTGCGCAACCTGATGCTCAGCCCGGCTGCCGGGGTCGACCAGCAGATGCAATTCGACACTCGTCCGCTCGCCGAACAGATCCTCGACACTTTGCAAAACCATCCGCGCTTTCATGAGTTGAGCGCCAAGTTCGCCGTGCAACTGGACGGCGCTGAAGCCTTGGCGATGCTCGAACACCCGCATGACCTGTGGTTGTCGGCCTTCAAAAGGGACGGCGAGACATTGCTGGCATTCGGTCTGGCCGGTTGCCCGACGGATCGTGCGCTTGGTGCGGTGGCACTGCACAACGGCCATGCGCTGGTGGTCGCGGTGCTCGAATTGTTCCTTGAACTGGCGCGACCTGAGCAAACGCGGATGCGCCATTTGCTCAGCGAAATGACGCCTGCGCAGTTTCTCGAAAAACTCGCTCAGCGGGTCACCCTGCAAGCCGTCAGCGATTGGCAGCGCCCGCCGGCAGCGGACAATCTGCACATCGGCGTTCATCCGCAAAACACCTCGGATTTGGTGTACATCGGCGCCGTACCAGCGCTCGGTCGACTCGATCCGACAATGCTGCGCGGTGTCGCACAACTGGCTCGCCAGTTCGGCAACGGCCACCTGCGTTTCACCCCGTGGCAAAGCCTGTTGCTGCCCGATGTCAAAATCACTGACGCCGCCGAGGTGCTGCAAGGCCTCAAGCAACTCAACCTGCTGACCGAGCCGAGCCAACCGCTGTCGCGCCTGATTGCCTGCACCGGTTCCAACGGCTGCGGCAAAGGCCTCGCCGACACCAAACAGGACGCCCGCCATCTGGCGACGCTGCTGCCCTCGGCGCTCAGCGTGCACCTGTCCGGTTGCTCGCGCTCCTGCGCCGCCGCGCACCGTACGCCGGTGACGTTGCTGGCGGTCAGCCCCGGTCATTACGACCTCTATTTTCGCGATGCAACGCTGCCCGGTTTTGGCGCGTTGCACGCACGCAACCTTACTATTGAAGCGGCCGCGACCCTGCTCGACGCCCGCTCCCGGAGCCCCCTTGATGCTTGATTACATCCGCGACGGTCAGGAGATCTATCGCAACTCCTTCGCGATCATTCGCAGCGAAGCCAACCTCGCGCGAATCCCGGCCGATCTGGAAAAACTCGCGGTGCGGGTGATTCACGCCTGCGGCATGGTCGAGGCCATCGACGGTCTGCAGTTTTCCGAAGGCGCGGGCAAGGCCGGGCGCGAGGCGCTGGCCGCCGGTGCGCCGATTCTGTGTGATGCGCGGATGGTCTCCGAAGGCGTGACCCGCGCGCGCCTGCCGGCCAACAACGAAGTGATCTGCACCTTGCGCGACGACAGCGTGCCGGAGCTGGCGCGCGAGCTGGGTAACACTCGTTCCGCCGCTGCGCTGGAACTGTGGCGTCCGCACCTTGAAGGCAGTGTTGTGGTGATCGGCAACGCGCCGACCGCGCTGTTCTATCTGCTGGAAATGCTCGATGCCGGCGCACCAAAACCAGCGCTGATTCTGGGCTTCCCGGTCGGCTTCGTTGGCGCTGCCGAATCGAAAGCGGCACTGGCCGCCGACAGCCGTGGCGTGCCGTTCGTGATCATGCAAGGCCGCCTCGGTGGCAGCGCCATGGCCGCCGCGGCCGTCAATGCCCTCGCCACGGAGATCGAATGATGCAGGCTAAAGGACGTTTGATTGGCCTGGGCGTCGGCCCCGGTGATCCGGAACTGATTACCGTCAAGGCGCTGCGCTTGCTGCGCGAATCGCCGGTGGTGGCGTACTTCGTCGCCAAGGGCAAAAAAGGCAACGCGTTCGGCATCATCGAAGCGCACCTGCAAGAAGCGCAGAACCTGCTGCCGCTGGTGTATCCGGTGACTACCGAAGCATTGCCGGCGCCGCTTTCTTACGAACAAGTCATCAGCGACTTCTACGATGAAGCCGCCGAAACCGTCGCCGCGCATCTCGATGCCGGTCGCGATGTCGCGGTGATTTGCGAAGGTGATCCGTTCTTCTACGGCTCCTATATGTACCTGCACGATCGCCTCGCCACGCGCTATGAAGCGCAAGTGGTGCCGGGCGTTTGCTCGATGCTCGGTGGCGCTTCGGTGCTGGGCGCGCCGTTGGTGTATCGCAATCAAAGCCTGTCGGTGCTTTCCGGCGTATTGCCCCATGAAGAATTGAAGCGACGTCTCGCCGATGCTGACGCCGCCGTGATCATGAAGCTGGGCCGCAACTTCCCGAAAGTGCGTCAGGTGCTGGAAGAACTTGGTCTGGCCGAGCGCGCGCTGTATGTCGAGCGCGCGACCATGGCCAATCAGAAGATCGTGCCGATGGATCAGGTGGAGCCGATGTCCTCGCCGTACTTCTCGCTGATTATCGTGCCGGGCGAACGGTGGCAGGGCTGATGACTCACTCAATACCCGCGATCGTCATTCTCGGTCAGGCCAGCCTGGCCACGGCCCGTCGCATTCAGCAGGTCTATCCGGCGGCGCAGATTCACGGCCTCGCCGGGCGCGTTGAAGGTGCCGATTGCAGTTATCAGGAATTCGGCGCGACCTTGCGCGACCTGTATCAGCACAACACGCCAATCATTGCCCTGTGCGCTGCGGGCATTGTCATCCGCACACTGGCGCCGCTGTTGCTGGAGAAGGGCGCCGAACCTGCCGTGCTCGCCGTGGCTGAAGATGGCAGCGCGGTGGTGCCGCTGCTCGGCGGCCTCGGCGGGGTGAATGTCATGGCGCGGGAAATCGCGGCGGCGTTGCAAGTCGCCGCCGCCATCACCACCAGCGGCGAATTGCGCTTTGGCACGTGCCTGCTCAACCCGCCCAGCGGTTATGCGCTGGCGGACCTGGAGTCGGGCAAGCGCTTTGTATCGGATCTGTTGGCCGGGCACAGCGTGCGTATCGAAGGCGCGGCGCCGTGGCTGGATCAGGCGCAGTTGCCGGAAGATCCACAGGCGCAGCGTTCGATTCATGTGGGCAGTGCCGCGCGTCAAGCGAGCGCCAATGAATTGCTGATCTATCCGCGCAGTGTGGCGGTGGCGATCAGTGCCGACGTTGGGGATCTGCCGGAAGCCGTTCGCGCGGCGTTGCTGCACGCGAACATTGCGCTGCCATCGCTCGCCTGCCTGCTGGCCGCCGACACTGAAATGGCCTCGATGAACTTGCACGAGGCGGCGCTTGAACTCGGCGTACCGCTGCGGTTTGTCGCCGCGCAAAGTGACCTTGTCGCATTGGCAGCCGTTGCCGTATCTGACGCGAAGATCGTCACTGCCGACAACCTTGCCGTCGCAATTGCCGAGCAACCGCTGGACGTTGCAACGATCGGTCGTCGACGCGGGCGTCTCGCCGTCATTGGCCTCGGCCCCGGCGCTGCCGAACTGATGGTGCCGGCGGTCAAAGCCGAACTGGCGCGCTGCACCGACGTGCTCGGTTATGAAACCTACGTACGCATGGCCGGCCCGTTCCGCGATGAGCAGGTGCAACATTGCACCGACAACCGCGAAGAAATGCAGCGCGCCCGCCACGCCTTCAGGCTGGCGGCCGAGGGCCGTTCGGTGATCGTGGTGTCGTCGGGTGATCCGGGCGTATTCGCCATGGCGGCGGCGGTGCTCGAAGCGCTGCACGAGTCGGATGATCCGGCCTGGCACAGCGTCGATCTGGAAATTCTTCCCGGCGTTTCCGCTTCGCTGGCCACCGCCGCACAGGCCGGTGCGCCGCTTGGCCACGACTTCTGTGTGATGTCGCTGTCGGACAACCTCAAGCCGTGGTCGATCATCGAGAAACGTCTGGACCTGGCTGCGGAGGCGGATCTGGCCTTGGCCTTCTACAACCCGATCTCTAAGGCTCGGCCGTGGCAGTTGGGCCGCGCGCTGGAAATCGTCGGCCAGCACCGCACAGCGCAAACCCCGGTGGTACTGGGGCGCGACATCGGCCGCCCAGGGCAGACACTGCGCGCCACGACGCTGGGGGCGCTGACCCCGGATCAGGTGGACATGCGCACGATGGTGCTGATCGGTTCGTCCACCACCTGCACGTTCCCGCGTGCCGACGGTAGCAGCTGGGTTTACACCCCACGCTGGTACGGTGAAAAACCCGCCTCCTGAAATCATGCGGCCCGCGCTGGGCCGCCTATCCCTTCCTGCGTCAGCCTCGCTCAGGTATTTATTCGCTTATCGCTGTAGGCATCTTCCTGAATGCCGACGTAAAGCCAGCTGGCGGGTGCAGGTTTTTTTACATTGGGTTGTCAGTTTATTTACTGCCTTGATTGAAGTTGTTTCCGACTGATTGCAGATGTAAGTAATGTTTTTGTTGTTTTACGCTGTGAGCGCTATTTGCGTGCTGGTTTGAAATTCATATTGTTTATTGTATTTCCATGCCGCTGTTTATTGATTCGACATGTAGCCGTGTTCCTGAAAACAATTGAATTCCTTGTGGCTTGATCGCGTTGGCGGGGAGGAATAGTTTTTCCTTGTTCAAAAGGTCAAAGCGGCCTTGTGTTACTTCAAGTCAATGGTTGATAAAAGGGGTTTTAGTGTATGAGTGAGTCAGAAGTCTCGCCGGCGAACGGCTATGTTGAATTTGTAGAACTTTTTAAACTGCAAACGCTGGAAGATGCATTGTCGGCCTATAAAAGCAGTAAGCAGCATGACGCGATCTTGCGTTATTACGCCGGCTGCGTTGCGGCAGATACGGCCTCTGAATTACTTGAGCCGTTGAGATTGTTACAGCAGGCGCTTGCCTCGTTGACTGATTCTCCTGGTGGTCGCCGTCGACGTTCAACAGAGCCCGCTGCTCCTGTAGCGGAAGAAACCAAGGCTGATGCGGAGTTGACGGTTATCAGCAACAGAATCGATGAATACGCCACTCGCCTGGCCAACAGCGTCGAGCAACTGAATGCCTCGGCCAGGGAAGTGGTGAAGTTGCAGCACTTTGTCTGGCTTGGCGGCGGCATCGGCGATATCCAGCGTGATTACATCAATGTCTGGACGCAGGTGCTGGGCCCCGAAGGCTATGCCTTCAAGCTTTGGTACGACAGTGATGCACTGCTGGTTCATGAAACCAATCGGATTGTGGTGGAAGCGGCAAAGGCTGATGCCATGGCGGCCGGAGGCGCAAGCGTTTCCTCGGGATATGATTTGGCCGATCTCTACGAAGCGCGTCTGGAAGTTTTGAAACTACAACTGTTCGGGCATGTGCAGGCGGGAAAATCTGGCGCCGATGAAGCGCGAATAGACTTGCTGGTACGTGCTTACGGTCAGGACGAAACAAGGCTACGTGAGCTGCGGCAGAAGAACCTGGTGACACTGCAGGCCATGAACCAGGATTTATTGCGGTTAGTTGATGTGCGTGAGAAGGACTATTCATTCCCGCTTGTGGATATCTATGAACGTGAATTGAACATGCGTGGCAATCTGGCGGCGGCGGGCGATGTTCTACGCTACCAGGTGTTATTCAATGAAGGCGGAACTTACAGCGATGTAGATTACTTGCCGCCGTTCAAGAAGATGCTGGGCGAAGTTCACGTCGATATGATCCCGGGAGCTAAGCCCGCGCTGGCGGTACTGCAATTGATCCTTGATCGTAACCCGCATTTTATGCCCGGTCGTCAGGCTTTACGCGACCGCTACAACAGTTATGCAGAGGATATTCCGGCGGAGTTATTACCTGAAATTGAGGCGTTTGCTGCCAGCGGCCCTTTGTTGAAGGACGTGTTTGCCGCCCCCGAACCTCGTGTAGCCATTCCCGACGCATTGCGGGCTGCTTACGTTGATAATTCCGCTTTGACCAATGCTTTTTTGATCGCTCACGCAGGCGCGGCGAGTTTGGAGGCTGTTACATCGCGTGTGCGATTCATGTACGAGTTGATGGATCAGTACAGAGATGCATTGATTGAGCAGCGAGTACCTGCGCTCGACGTTGACACCCAAATTCGGATTGCTACTGATGTGATCGTTGGCGCACCGGGATTTAATGAGCTACCTCGTGAAATTCAGCACTACCTTCTGGCTCGAATACAAGATTTCCTCGGTTACTTTGGCGAAGGGGTGACACCCAATGCTAAAGGCACCATTCATTTGACCGGGCCGGGCGTAATGCGCACGGGGATGTCAGTCTACGAAGCAGCCCATTTCACGCCCCGCGCTGCAGCGGTGTTCAGCAAGCAGGCGAAGTTGCAGGACGGGTTCAACTACTTCACTGAAGAAGAGCAGGATCACAGCTGGCACGAGAAGTTTTCTGACTTCGAACAGTGGCGTTTGAGTGAACATAAAAAATCGCAGGAAGGCGTATTCAAGGCCCGCTATGTCGGCGATGTCGCTGAGCTGCTCAAACGCCAGAGCATCGAATTCGATGAAGGCTGGCCCGTCATCGAAGGTCGTTATGTGCTGGCAACCGATATCCTTCAGAACCTCGCCGAAGGGCTTGGCGAACCTTTCTTGCGGGCGATGCGTGAAGGCTTCACCGGCACCGTGGGCTTTGCCCGTCTGGTGCCGCTGGGTTTTGATCAGCGTCAGGCCATTGTCGCGCAGAAGACCAACGTTTTCGCCCCTGCTTCAGGCGCTACCGCAGAGACCCGCGATCTGCCACTGGATGAATTCCTGCAGCGATACGCCAAGGGCACGTTCGGGCTAGAGCAACTCAGTCCTTGCCAGCGCCTGTTGCTCGGCTCGTTGCTGGGTGCGCCGAGCCTGGACAAACACAGCTTTGAAGCGCTTGTCGTGGAACTCGATAACCTCGCCAACGGTGTTTCGGAGCTGGGCATCTCAAATCGTTATGCGGTCATCGAACGTGAGCTGTTCAAGCGTCAGGCACCGGCGTTTCTCGCCGGGCTGAAACGCCCGCCGGCCTCGCTTCCGGCCCACGATGAAACGGCATTGACGTTGAAGAAGTATGCGCTGGAGCAACCACTGACACTGAGTCAGTGGGGGGAACATGTCGCGCGCATCCAGCAGGTGGCGAAGCTCGAGTTTCGCGACCGTATCGTCGAGCGCCTGAGTGATGTGCTCGACAGCTTCCACGGTGCCGACACCAAACTGGTGCCTCAGGATCTGTTGCTGGAAGGAGCGGGCGACACCATCGGTGGCCGCTGCTACCCGCTGGCACTGGTGATGGCGGCTGCCCTGCATCAGGGCGCTGACGCCATGAACACCCTGCGCGAGCGTTTCTACCTGGGCGTAATCGAGCCTTCTGATCGCGACTCGATGGCGTTTTTGCAAGTACTTGAAGAATTGCGCGATGAAAGCCTGGCTGATTCTGGCAGCGCCCTTGAGCGTTCAACGCTGGAGCAGGTGGTGGGCCTGCTGGAGGACGCGGATGCTACTCGCACGATCATGCTCAACTCTGACAATCACGCCATGCTGGTCGCTAAAACGCGGACTGGCGAGGGCAGCGCCTATCACTTTTACGATCCCAACTTTGGCGTCTTCGAATTTGCCCAGGCGCAGCCGTTTCGCGAGGCGCTGGAACGCTTTTTCATTGAGCATGAAATGGCTCGTCACTACGCCACGTTCGGCGAATTGTCCGCACCGACATTTGATCTGATCGAGCTGAATGCTGAACGCGTCGGGGCGCTCGTCGTGCCGTCGGGGTTGCAGGTGAACGAACTGCTGGCGCCGGGAGCACTGCGCGAAAGGCCGCTGTTGCCCGGGCGCCAGCGCCTGACCAGTGCGCGCGGGCAGTCGCTGGTGAACAACATCAATCTGGGCAACAGCCTGCGTGATCTGGACGGTCACTGGTGGGCACAACAGATCGAGCAGGCCACCCGCCGACTGCAAATCGACAACCAACTGACAGCAAGCTTTGCGCCGGTGTTTGATTCGCTGGAAGTGACGCCGACGGGTGACTATCACCTCAGCCTGGTCAACCTCGAGGATCCGCAGCAGTGGGTGAAAGTCACCACCCGCGATCATGGGTTCTTGCGCATCAAACAGTTCTTGAGCGAGCGTTTTGCCAGTCTCGCCCGACAGCCTGTGTCCGCTGGCAGTCCGCCGGATCCGACCGAAGCCGGCAGCGTCCACACCCTCAACGCCGGGTTTACCATTCAGGCATTGATGCATGCACTGCGTTCGCGCGAGGGTGATACGCGGGAGCTGACCATGGCGGTGCGTTTGCACGCCTACATCAACTACGCGCAGTTGCTGCACGGCAACGTGGTGGATATCGCCGGTGTCATCCAATTGGTGCGTCAGGCGCTGGCGCAGGAAAAACTCATCGCCCAGACCAGTACATCGGTGATCGGCGAAGCCCTTGGGCACGTCGCCGGCGAAGGCGTTGGCGCAGTATTGGGGCTGGCCAACGTCGGGTTTGATATCTATCAGTTGAGCGAGGCGGGCAGTGATGCCGAGAAGGCGCGCTTCGGCACCCAACTGGCGTTTGACTCCGCCAGTTTGCTGGTCACCGGTTCCGGACTGATCGCGGCAGCCGCCGGCGCAGGCACGGCGGCGGCGGTGCTCGGCGGCGCCGGGGTGATTCTGGGCGGACTGGCCATCGGTGTCGGCGCATTGGTTGAAGGATTCGCCGGTATTTTTGAACGGGCCAGGCAAGTCGGGTTGTTCTTTTACGAGTTCGATAAAGCCGTTCGGCAGGGCGGTTATCGTCTGGATCCGCAGAGCAAGGCGTGGTCGGCCCACGCCTCGCTGGTGGTCGAGTCCGTTGACCTGCTGACCGGCCAGCTACGTCTGGGCAGCCCTCAACTGTTTCCGCTGCGTGATCATTTCGGGGTTCCGGACTACGAGGTTGATTTCACCCGTAGTGTGGATATTCGCCAAGGCCTGGAGTTGCCGCAGACGTTGGCTTTTTCGCCGCAGGCAGGCGACTTGATCGTCCTGCCCTGTACGCCGAAAACCTGGTATGGCTACGGCTACAAAGCCTTTCCGTTCGCCAATGAATTACACACCGAAGGCTTCGAGCTGGCGCGTCGCCTGGAGAAACCCGGGGCCGATGGCAAGCGCAGGTTTCTGTTTTCGTTCTACTCGTTTCCCAGTGAGTACCTGGTCGCAGACATGGCGCCGGTCTACAAACCCTCATCGATTGAAGTGCGGCTGGACACTGTCGAACGAACGCTGGTGGTGCCGGTGTTGCCGAAAAACTGGCACGGCTTGATCAGTTACGACATTGCCGGTCGCGGAGCGCCGTGCACCTTGCTGCTCAATCCCGGGGTCAGCCTGGAATTCACCGGCACTCATCTGGCCACCACACGCTGGACATTGCTGGCGAGCTGGGCGACGCAAGCTGATCTCAGCTTGTCCGGCGACCGGCTGGATATCGGTGAGATGAGCCTGTGCTTCGACGACGTCAATCTGCATGAGGTCAGCCTCAAACTGGCCGATCAGGTCCTGCGTATCGACTTCACGCAGCAGACGCTGCTGCTGGTTTCAGCAGATCTGCAGCCGGGCATGATGGATCCGCGCACGCTGCATGCGCACTTCAAGAAACTCGCCCATGAGCATCGCCTGGCGTTGCCCTATACGCCGGTGCATAACTATCGGGTGCCCTTCGAAGACCCTGGCCAACCGCGCGACACGACGGCGTTCTACGACGCCCGAGAGGATCGCTTCATCTACATTCGCGATGAAGACCTGCCGTCAGCCGATGAGGCCCAGTTGGGTATGGTCATGGGCCAGGATGCGTTCTTTTACCAACCCGACAGTTTCCTGGTCTGGCAGGTCGATGTCGTCACCGGTCTGATCAGCCATCACTACCGCCTGCTGGCGAGCGTCACGGGCAGCCGCATCACTCGCTGCGAGCCTGTTGCCGGTGGCGCCGTACAGGTGACGCAGGAGATACCTCGCGCCGGTCAGGCTGCAGATGTGCTGAGCTACCTGATCCGCGATGGCGAGGTGTATCTGACTTCATTGGTACGCGGGCCGGACAGTGCATTGCAGGCGCTTTTCAGTGCGACACCGACGTTGTCCGACTGGTCGCTGGTGTTCGGTGAGTTCTACACATTGCGCGAGCGCGAACACACCGCAACCGCTGTCGTCGTCAATTGGCAGCCGGCGCCGATCGTCTCGGTCTGCTGGGCGATCGATTCGACCCAGCGCGATATGGCGTGGGTGCGTCATGAGGATCGTCTGATCATTCGTCCGCCGGCGCGTCGGCACCATGCTCGCGGTTGGGCCGACTCGATCAAAAATATGCAGGACCTGTCGTTGCTGGTGCCGTCAGGCGGTCAGCAGGATTTGTTCGTCGTCTACGACAAACTGCACAAACGCCTGTTGCGCTTGCAGCGCAATCAGAGCGCGCAAGCGGGGGCACACTGGTCGCAGGAAAATATCTGGGTCGACGGATTGCAAAACATTCTGGCCACAGACCACGGTTACGTGGCGCTGAGTGAGAACGGGCTGTGCTTCGACGTGACGAATGATGGTCAGCTGGCGCTCAGTGGCCTGGCCGAATCGTGGTTCAAACAGCGCCCTGAGTGGTGGGCGCACTTGGCAGAGGTCGCGGCGAAACACCCCGTTACCCGTTTTGCGCTGCTGGGATTGAGCAACGCCGCCGGTGATGCAAAGTTGTGTGCCTGGTACGTCGACGATCGTTTGTTGCTCGCCGACCTGGGGCCGGGTGCTCATGTTCGTCTGCTCGGGGTTACGCCGGACCGGCAGGCCGCCTGGTTGTTCGAGGTTGATAGCGGTGTCATCTATCGCCAGGGTTTCATCGCGGCTGATCGACTGTCAGCAGCGTTCGGTCAGGGGACTCGGCTGTTACAGGCTGACAGGCTGCCGGCACCCCAACGGCGGTGGGCGGATTGGCCTTTTGTCGATGTGACGGCCAAGGGTGCAGAGCTTAGAGGCGTTACCGCGCAAGGTCTGATTATGACCTTGCAGCAGGACCAGCCCGCGTTGCTGACCGGCGTCGAAAGCCAATGGGTTTCGACGCATGAAGACAGGTTGCTGGCTGACCTTGCGGCACTGGCGAACTCCCATCGACACGTGGATTTCCTGTCCGTCGACACGCCGCAGAAAGTCCAATGGTACGTCGCCGCCAGCGGGCAATTGCTCGGGGTTGATCGTGCGTTGGTGCAGCCTTCCAGTGCTTTGCTTGGGACGCGGCAGCAAGGCCATGCACTGATGCTCCATGACCCGGCGCGGGGTGTGGTTCAAGCCTTTCCGGGCGAAACCCGAATCGGGCCACTGCCTTATGCTCGACGTGACACTGACGTGATGACGCTGGAGGGTGAGCAGTTGATCGGCGATGTTTTGCCTTTGCTTCCCGACGATGTCAAAACCCTGGTATTGCGCCTGGGGCAGGGCGCCGTGACGTATCGACTGTCGCGGGGAGCCTGGCTGAGGCTGGATTCGCTGGTGCTCGATTGCCGACCGGCCTTGGCCGGTAAGCCAGCGATTCCCGGCAAGTTGATCTGGGAGCTGGATGATCCCGGCAAGTTGCTGCTGAGCATCGTTGGCGAACATCTGGTGCTGATCGAACCGGACAGTGGCCACGCGGTGATCATCCGGGAAGCCTGCGCAGCTGATGTCAGCTTGCGTGGCGAGGTTGTCCTGGCGTTTGCCGGCTATCGCTCGCTGCTTGTGTCTGCGCTGGTCGCGGCGATCGCTGATTTGGGGGCCGCCGCAACAGGCGTGTCGCTGGAAGAACTGGTGGGGCGTGCGACCAATTCGGTCGAGGTGGCGCCTGCCGACCTGGATGCCTTGATCGATTGAAAATGACGCCATTGTGCGTGCCCCGGTTTGGCCAGCGCCGCCAAACCGGGTTTTCCTGGCCGGTTTATGAGCGTTTCTTGCGCAAGGCAAAGCGCTGTGCAGTCAGTTTTTTGCGTAAAACTTCAAATAGACGCATTTTTTGTTCATCAAGGATATTTCGATCAAGAACAAAAAAAGCCTTGCGTTGAAGGAGGGTCGTCGAGGTCTCCTCCCACTTCCAGAATAGAAACTTGCTTTGCTTCACTTTGCTGATCAGTTCGAGTTGGAAGACCGCCAGATGAAGATTTCCTTTGGAATCATAATGAGTGGGGGCCACTTGAAAGCGCCGCCCCATGGAACTCTCTTTATCGAATGAAACCAGGGCCGTCTCGTCCGAACTCAATGCGTCTAAGGTATCAATCATCGCGTTTCCCTGAGGGCGGCCATTGAATAATTCAATATTTTGCACCAAATGATCGGCGATGGTCCCGGAGATATTGTGTTGTTGGGTCTCTGTATATCGCCCCCCGTCCAAGGCTTTCCATCCAAAATATTGCAGGTTGGAATAGTACTCTTGAGCCCACTCCAGAGAATCGCCAAAACGACTGGTACTTCTTTCGGAGAGCATTGTTACGATGCGAGTGCAATCCGTCAGATAGTCATAATCTTCTATCGGCAGGCTTCCGATGAGCGAGATCAAGTTGTGGTTTTCGAGGATGCCCGTTGGTGTTTCGTTGTTCATTGTTTTCTCTTAAGGATTAGATTCTGTTCGGTGTGGTGGCTGTTTGTCGTGGTTGATATTGGCAAGTATTACTGGCTCTGGCTTGAAGTTGTTGTGAGAAATTATTTGTTGGTTGTGTTGGCGTTCTAGGGTGGTTAATAACATTGTGAATTAACGTGATGTTGTTGGTTTTTGTTTGATGGGTTAGTTTCGTTTTACGCTGTCACTTCGATGCGTTATTAATCAAAAGGAGTTTGAGTTTTTATGGAATGCAAGATTTCGTGTAAAGAAAGCAACGCACTGGTCAAGGCACGTATTGGCAAACGCCAGTCGCTGCCTGTGGAAGTTTTCCGTAGCGCCCGTGTGCAGGCGTTCGGCGCCGTGGATTCAAACAGCCCGACCAAGGATCTGGACGCTATCGTATTGGCCAATACCCTGGTGGGTTACGGTGACAATATCTCTCTGGAGAACATGGCGATCATCGAAAACATCATCAAGTTCTCCAAGCTTGAAGCCAACTTTGAAGTTCCTGGGAACGAGCCTGAAGCGTGGTACCGCGCCTTTGTACAATGCATGGAAGATGCCGGCTGCTTCGTGGCCGACTCCGGTTATTCGGTATACAAGAAAAGCACCCAGCAACTGACCATGGATAATATTGTGGTTGATATTGTCAAGGCCGGCATCGCGGCAGCCAAAGCGGCCATTCCGGGGGCAACAGTGCTCTCGGCAATTACCGACTCGACCCTGGATGCCTTGAAGAAAGAGCCGGAAGCTATCAATCTGCTGAACCGTGAAGTGACCAAGGATAAAGGTGTTCGGCTTGCGGTAATGCCGTGCGATCAACTAAAGAATGGAATTATCCTGACGTCGCTGTCGTCGATCGACAGTGTGGGCGGCGGGAATGAAACTTCGCCGTTGTTTTTCAACTGGAAAACAACCAATCGCAGCATCTTTCGCGGCAGTGCCTACATTACTTTCAATCCGTTGCGTTATGCAGACTTGAAAGGCGATCTTGAAGAGTACCTGGGCGAGCACTTCAAGGCCGCACTGAGCAAACGCTTCCAGCGCCGTAAAACCAAGTAATCCGTAGAGACAGGCTGCCGGCACTATCGCCGGCAGTTATCGGAGCAAATAGATGAACTACTCGGTTTATGTCAATGCGGGCGTGCTTCTGGTGGTATCCAGCGCCTTGCCGTCGACGATCAAACAGGATGTGCTGGACACGTTGGCATTTGCCCGGCTGGCGGCTGACGAAGATGTGCCGCAGGGCGTGCAGGATTCACGGTGGTTCGACATCTACTCGGGGATCCTGTCGGCCTGTGGCTGGAGTTTTTTCGCCGAGCAGCAGACTGATCTAGCCCTTTTGGGGCCGGAGTCGACTATTTCAGGCCAGGACGAAATGCTCGAGTTGGCTGAAACCCATTTGCCTTCCGGGCAGGGGCTGTTGATCTCGGCGGCTTTGCGCAGGCTGGCGTCAGCCTCCAGCGATGCGGTGCTGATGCAAAGCCTCAAGTGTCATTGCTTGTCCGCAGAGGCCGGGAGCGTGCGGTTCAGGGCAATGGCCGGGGTGGTCGAGGCGGGTGGTTTTCTCGGCATGGTGTCCGTGTCATTCGACACGCAAAGCAAAATTGACCCGTGTTATTGGGAGAGTGGGGCTGCGCGGCACACGCCCGTCGGCAACGTCATTCGCCGTGGTTATTCGGCCCGTTTCAATCAGGCTTTATACGACGAATTCAGAGCCGACACGCGGGAGTGGCTGGCGGCTGAGTTACATCCACCCTCGATCGAGATCGGCCCGTTGTTCAGCGAAAAGCACTGACCTGTCGCGTGACGACACACCTCGACGTTCGGGGCTTATGGCACCAGGTAGCCTTTGACCCCGGTGAAGATGATTTGCGCGGCCAGCGCACAGACAAACAGGCCCATCAAACGGCTGACGATCTGCAGACCCTGATCGCCGAGAATTCTCTCGATCCGGTTCGACAGGTACAGCACCACGCCGACGGTGAAACTGGCCAGCACAATACTCAGAATTGCCGTGAGCTTGTCGTCCCAGTGCGGCTGGCTCACGCCCATCACCAGCAAGGCACCGATGGTGCCGGGGCCGACGGTGATCGGAATGGTCAGCGGCACGATTGTCACGTCTTGCTGGACATTATCGGCCTGCACCGCCGATTTACCCTGTGCCATGCCCAGTGCCGAGATAAACAGCACGCTGCCGGCGCCGATGCGGAACGCATCCACGGTAATGCCGAAGACATCGAAAATCACTCGCCCGAACAGGTACAGCAAGACGCTGGAAATCAGCGTGGCGGCGGCGACTTTCCAGGCCAGGCGCCGTTGTTCCTTGCGCGAGTAGCCACGGGTCAGAGTAATGAAGCACGACAACACGAAGAACGGGCTGTAAAGCACCAGCATCTTCAGGTAAACGCTGAACAACACGTGGAGCATGGCGCTGGCTCACTGGCGAGGGTAGTCGTGGGGGAGTCTAACAGGCGTTACGACGGTTGGGTTGTGGCGCGATTCTGCTGATCACGCTCAGCCACCCAATGCTCGATCAACTCACGCAACTGCGACAACTCCACCGGTTTGGACATGTGCCCGTCCATGCCGGCCTGACGCGCGCGCTCTTTGTGTTCGGCAAGAATGTGCGCGGTCAGCGCGACGATTGGCGTGCGGATGCGCTGATTGCTGACTTCCCAGGCGCGTAACTGCTGGGTCGCTGAGAAGCCATCGAGAATCGGCATTTCGCAGTCCATCAACACCAGATCGTAACGCTGCGCTTTCATCGCTTGCAGGGCTTCTTCGCCGTTGCTGGCAGTGTCCGGTTGCAGGTTGAGTTTGCCGAGCATGCCGCGAATCACTTTGGTCGAAATCGTGTTGTCTTCGGCGACGAGGATGCGGAAATCGCTCGGCACTTTCGCCGCCGTGGCCGCGGTGACCACTTGCGGCTGGAACACCACCTGACCTTTGTTGCGCTGGTTGAGTTCGTCCGCCAGCGTGGTCTTGAGGGTGTAGCCGGCCACCGGTTTTGCCAGAATGCGTTTGATCCCCGAGTTGCGCGCGATGATCTTGCTCGGCGCGTTGCTGATGCCGGTGAGCATGATCAGCAGAATGTCGTGATTGAGGCTCGGGTCTTCCTTGATCTTCGCCGCGAGCTGCATGCCGGTCATGCCGGGCATGTTCTGATCGAGCAAAACCACATCGAAATAATCGCGCAGGTGCGCTTTGGTGCGCAGCAGGGCCAGCGCTTCCTTGCCCGACGGCACGGCGCTGACATTCAAGCCCCAGGCGCTGCATTGCTGCACCAGCACTTTGCGGCAGGTGTCGTTGTCGTCGACCACCAGTACGCGCGCGCCTTGCAGTGGACTGTCGAGATCGGAGGTCGGGTGTTCGAGACGATCCGGATCCAGCGGCAAAGTCAGCCACAACGTGCTGCCCTGCGTGGCGCCGCTCTTGATGCCGAATTCACCCTGCATCAAACGAATCAGTTGCCGCGCGATGACCAGCCCGAGATTGCCGCCCAGACGATTCGCCGAGAGGAAGTGTTTGCTGTGCAGTTCGGCGTGCATCAGCGCATCGCGTTCTTCCTGCTCCATCGGCGCGCCGCTGTCCTGCACGGCGATGCGCAGACGCGGTTTGGTGCTGCGCTCGTCGAGGGCGACGACGATCAGCACTTCGCCTTCTTCGGTTTTCTTCAGGGCGTTTTCCAGCAGGCTGAGCAAGGTCTGGCGCAGGCGCGTCGGATCGCCACTGATGACGCGCGGGACTTGCGGCTGGATGAAACTGATCAGTTCGACGTTCTGCTGTTCGGCCTTGGCGCGGTAGATGCTCAGGCAATCGTCGATCAACGCATTGAGATCGAACTGCACATCGTCCAGTTCGATCTGCCCCGACTCGAGTTTGGAGATGTCGAGAATCTCGTTGATCAACGTCAGCAGTTCGTTGCCGGCGCTGTGGATGGTCTGCACGTAGTCACGTTGCTTGACCGACAGCGGCGTGCCGAGCAGCAGTTCGGTCATGCCCAGTACACCGTTCATCGGTGTGCGGATTTCGTGGCTGATCTTGGCGAGGAATTCGGCTTTGGCGTTGATCTCGGCGTTGCTTGCGGCGAGGTCGCGGCTGACGCTGAAACGGCTTTCGGTGATGCTGCGCTGACGCTCGCCGAGGGCGATGCTCATCAACAGACCGCTGACGCAGATGAACGCCATCAGCGTCATGATCAAGCCTTGCGGCGACACCAGTGTCAGCCCCAGCAGCGCCGGCAAAATAATCAGCGTGCCGATGTTGAACACCACCATGGCCGCCACGAACAGACGCGCCGGGCGATAACCTTTTTGCCAGTGATAAACGCCGACGAACAACATGCTCAGACCGGCGAGTGCCACCAATGCGTAGGTGATGATGTTCAGCGGCAGTGTATTGACGAACAACAGCAGCAGGCTGCAGATGACAATGAACAGGATGTCGGCCATCAGCAGCTTGTTCAGCGGGTGCGGGCCGAGCGGGCCAAAGAAGCGATAAGCAAACATCAAACCGGCGGGTGCGGTCAGCAGCAGCGCCAGATAAGCGCCCGGTGTCTGGATCGCGTGCCAGTTCGGCAGCCAGGGCCCGAGCAGATTGAGCAGGAGCAACAGGCTCAGGCCCAGCAGACCTTCGCAAACCGCCAGCCACAAGCTGCTGCGTGAACGCGAATAGCTGTAACGCACCACGTTATGCAGCAGGAGCATGGCGAGGCAGCCGAACAGCAAACCGAAAATCAGCGAATGGTTTTGATTGGCCGCGCTCATCACGGCCGATTGCAGGGTGATGTGCGGACGCAATTGATGGTCGGAGACCATCCGCAAATAAACGTCGAGGGGTTTGTCGCTTTGCGGCAGGGCGAGCATGAAGTCGCTGCTGGGCAACGGTCGTTCGGCCTGCGGTTGCTCGGTGCCGGTGTTGCGTTGCTCGATCAACTGGTCGCCGTCGAGCACGTACAGATTGAGCTGCGAGAGGTCGGGGGCAAAGATGCGCAGCACTTGTTCGTGCTTGCCCGGCGCCAGTCTGAAGCGCAGCCACAGTGCGCCATCGGGCTCGGACGCGGTGAGGCGCTCAAGGTCGATGGGGCTGAATTGATTGGTGTAGCGAGCGGAGCGGATGTCGCTCAGTTGCAGATTGCCCTGATCGTCGAGCAATACCGACCAGCCACTGCCTTGTGCGGCCTGGGCCGGAAGCATGCAGAGCAAGGTCAGCATCGTGACGGTGAAGCTTATGGCAATCCTGAGCCAGCGCACGGCGAAATCCCTTCGTAGGTTGATGCCAGAATATAACGATGCGCCGCGGCGGAACAGCCCGGCGAGGAACGGTATCCCTCGCCGGACTTGATGAACAGCTTATTCCTGGGTTTCGCCACGTTCACGGGCAATGGCGCGGTAGCCAATGTCCTTGCGGTAGAAGCTGCCGTCCCAGTCGATGGCCGCTGCCAGCTTGTACGCTTGCTGCTGCGCTTCACCGACGCTTGCGCCCATCGCAGTGGCGCAGAGTACGCGACCACCGGCGGTAACAACCTGGCCATCCTTCAGCGCAGTACCGGCGTGGAAGACTTTGCCTTCCAGCTTCGCCGCTGCGTCGAGACCGTTGATCGCCGCGCCCTTGGCGTAGTCGCCCGGGTAGCCGCCAGCGGCCAGTACGATGCCGACGCTCGGGCGTGGATCCCACTGTGCTTCAACCTTGTCCAGCGCTTGCGCCAGAGCGGCTTCGACCAACAGCACCAGGCTCGATTGCAGACGCAGCATCACCGGTTGGGTTTCCGGGTCGCCGAAACGGCAGTTGAACTCGATGACTTTCGGGTTACCGGCCTTGTCGATCATCAGACCGGCATAAAGGAAACCGGTGTAGACGTTGCCTTCCTCAGCCATGCCGCGCACGGTCGGCCAGATCACCAGATCCATCACGCGCTTGTGCACGTCGGCGGTGACCACCGGGGCAGGGGAGTAAGCACCCATGCCGCCCGTGTTCGGGCCGCTGTCGCCGTCGCCCACACGTTTGTGATCCTGGCTGGTGGCCATCGGCAGCACGTTTTTGCCGTCGACCATGACGATGAACGACGCTTCTTCGCCGTCGAGGAACTCTTCGATCACCACGCGCGAACCGGCGTCACCGAAAGCGTTGCCAGCGAGCATGTCGCGCACGGCGTCTTCGGCTTCGGCCAGGGTCATGGCGACGATCACGCCTTTACCGGCGGCCAGGCCATCGGCCTTGATCACGATCGGTGCGCCTTTTTCACGCAGATAAGCCAGGGCCGGCTCGATCTCGGTGAAGTTCTGGTAATCGGCGGTCGGGATCTTGTGACGGGCGAGGAAATCCTTGGTGAAGGCTTTCGAGCCTTCCAGCTGTGCAGCGCCGGCAGTCGGGCCGAAGCAATCCAGACCACGCGAGCGGAACAGGTCAACGACGCCAGCCACCAGCGGCACTTCCGGGCCGACGATAGTCAGCGAAACGTTTTTCTCGGCGAAGTCGGCCAGTTGCTCAAGGGCCAGCACGTCGATGGCGACGTTCTCGCACTTGGCTTCAATGGCGGTGCCAGCGTTGCCCGGTGCAACAAAAACCTTCTGCACGCGCGGATCCTGAGCCACTTTCCAGGCCAGAGCGTGTTCACGGCCACCGCTGCCAATGATCAAAACATTCATTTCAAAAACCTCGGATGACGCTAATTCTGTGGGGGCTGATCGTTCCCACGCTCTGCGTGGGAATGCCTCTACGGACGCTCTGCGTCCAAGGGACGCGGAGCGTCCCGGGCTGCGTGCCCACGCAGAGCATGGGTACGATCAAGCAATAATCAGTGACGGAAGTGGCGCATGCCGGTGAACACCATAGCGATGCCGGCTTCGTCAGCGGCGGCAATCACTTCAGCGTCACGCATCGAGCCGCCCGGCTGGATCACCGCAGTGATACCGACCTTGGCCGCGTTATCCAGACCGTCGCGGAACGGGAAGAACGCGTCCGAGGCCATCACCGAACCGGCGACTTGCAGACCAGCGTGCTCAGCCTTGATCGCAGCGATACGCGCCGAGTTTACGCGGCTCATCTGGCCCGCGCCGACACCGATGGTCTGACGGTTCTTGGCGTAGACGATGGCGTTGGACTTAACGTACTTGGCAACTTTCCAGGCGAAGATCAGGTCGTGGATTTCCTGCTCGGTCGGCGCACGTTTGGTCACGACTTTCAGGTCATCGGCGCTGATCATGCCGATGTCGCGGCTCTGTACCAGCAGGCCGCCGTTGACGCGCTTGTAGTCCCACGCTGCAGCGCGTTCAGCCGACCACTCGCCGCAGGCCAGCAGGCGCACGTTGGCTTTGGCCGCAACAATGGCGCGGGCTTCTTCGCTGACGCTTGGGGCGATGATCACTTCAACGAACTGACGCTCGACGATCGCCTTGGCGGTCTCGGCATCCAGTTCACGGTTGAAGGCGATGATGCCGCCGAACGCCGACTCGGTGTCGGTGGCGTAGGCCAGTTCGTAGGCCTGACGGATGCCGCCTTCAGCGTCCGGGCTGACGGCCACGCCGCACGGGTTGGCGTGCTTGACGATGACGCAGGCGGGTTTGACGAAGCTCTTCACGCATTCCAGCGCGGCGTCGGTGTCGGCCACGTTGTTGTACGAGAGTTCTTTGCCTTGCAGTTGGGTCGCGGTGGCGATGCCGACTTCGGCGGGTTTGGCTTCAACGTAGAACGCCGCGCTCTGGTGCGGGTTCTCGCCGTAGCGCATTTCCTGGGCCTTGATGAACTGGCTGTTGAAGGTGCGCGGGAATTCGCTGCGGCCTTCGGTGCTCAGGGTTTCAGCGGCCTGATTCACGGTGCCCATGTAGTTGGCGATCATGCCGTCGTAGGCAGCGGTGTGTTCGAAGGCTTTGAGCATCAGATCGAAGCGCTGAGCGTAGGTCAGGCCACCGGCCTTGAGGCCTTCCAGCACGCTGGCGTAATCGCTGGCATTCACCACGATCGCGACGTCTTTGTGGTTTTTCGCTGCCGAACGCACCATGGTCGGGCCGCCGATATCGATGTTTTCGATCGCGGTCGGCAGGTCGCAACCTGGCTTGTTGATGGTGGCTTCGAACGGGTAGAGGTTAACGGCAACCAGATCGATCGGCTTGATGCCGTGCTCGTTCATGATCGCGTCATCGATACCGCGACGACCGAGGATGCCGCCGTGGATTTTCGGGTGCAGGGTTTTCACCCGACCGTCCATCATCTCGGCGAAACCGGTGTAATCCGCGACTTCCACTGCGGCAACACCGTTGTCGCGCAGCAGCTTGAACGTTCCGCCGGTGGAGAGGATCTCGACGCCCAGAGCTTCAAGCTCCTTGGCGAATTCGAGGATCCCGGTCTTGTCGGAAACGCTGATCAAGGCGCGGCGGATCGGCAGGCGGGTAGTCTGGTCGGTCATCTCAATTTCCATCAAAAGCAAAGGAAGTCAGCAAAAAAGGCGACCGTTTTTTACGCGGGCGCCTTTCTGGTTTGATTGAATGCTTACAGCAGATCGTACTGCTTGAGTTTCTTGCGCAGCGTGCCTCGGTTGAGACCGAGCAGCTCGCTGGCCTTGGTCTGGTTGCCCTTGACGTAATTCATCACGCTTTCGAGCAGGGGCGCCTCGACTTCGGAGAGCACCAGGTTGTACACATCCGTGACGGACGCGCCCTCAAGGTGGGCGAAATAATTGTGCAGCGCCTTCTCGACACTCCCGCGAAGGGTCTGACCTTCTTCGCTCGGGGTATTGAGGTGCTGTTTCAAATTCACGTTGTCGCTCACGGGTGCTGTTCCACTCACTAAAGTCTCGGTCATCATCGTCATGCGGCCACCCCTTCTTCGTCCCCTGTCAGGCTCTTGTAATGCTCGGCGAAGAACTCCCGAACATTGGCGCATTGTGTTTCCGTACCATCCAAACGATTGAAGTGGGCGCGAAACTCCTTGGCGCCCGGCAAGGTTGCGAGATACCAGCCCACATGCTTGCGCGCAATGCGCACGCCCATCACATCCCCATAGAAAGCGTGAAGTGCGGCCAGATGCTCTAGCAGTATGTGTTCCACTTCGATCAACTGCGGCGCCGGCAATTTCTCGCCCGTGCGCAGGTAATGATCGATCTCGCGAAAAATCCATGGCCGCCCTTGGGCGGCGCGGCCTACCAACAGGCCATCGGCTCCGGTCGCGTCGAGCACGAAACGGGCCTTCTCCGGCGAATCGATGTCGCCATTGGCAAACACCGGAATCGACACGGCCTTCTTGATCGCGGCAATCGTGTCGTATTCGGCTTCACCTTTGTACAGATCGGCGCGAGTGCGGCCATGCACTGCCAGCGCGGTGATCCCGGCCTGCTCGGCGATCTTCGCCACGGTCAGACCGTTCTTGTTGTCGCGATCCCAACCGGTGCGGATCTTCAGGGTGACCGGCACATCAACCGCAGCCACAACGGCCTGCAGGATCTCGGTCACCAGTGCTTCATCTTTCAACAACGCGGAACCGGCGGCCTTGTTGCAGACCTTCTTTGCCGGGCAACCCATGTTGATATCAATAATCTGTGCGCCCAGCTCAACGTTGGCCCGGGCGGCATCCGCAAGCATCTGCGCATCGCCACCGGCAATCTGTACCGAGCGTGGCTCGGGATCGCCTTCGTGGATCATGCGCATGCGCGACTTGCGGGTGTTCCACAAGCTCATGTCGCTGGTGACCATTTCCGAGACTACAAGCCCTGCGCCCAAACGCTTGCACAGCTGACGAAAGGGCTGATCGGTGACGCCCGCCATCGGGGCGAGAATCAAGCCGTTCTGCAATATGTATGGGCCGATGCGTACCGCCGACATAGGACTTCCCTGAAGTGGGGCCGGATCATGAGAGTTCGAAAAAGGGTTGGCATGATACCCGCTCTCGATGACTGGATAAAGGCTGAATTGAACAAAATCTGAACAGTTATTCTGTTATTGCCAGCGGTTTGGTTGCGCGCCGCTCAGTCAGAAAACTGCCGTCAATCGAGAAACGGTGAAGCGATTCACTCGGGCGAGTGAAAACTCAGGCTGTAATTCACCGCTTTCGGGCCTGGATCGAGAATATCCAGCGCAATGTGGATCGGCGTCTGTGGTGGCATTTCGGCCAAGCCTTCGAGATCGCCGCTCAGGTATTCGCCGGGTTTGAACCGACGACTGGCAATCAAGTGACCATTGAGGTCGGCGAAACGCAGTTCCAGCAGCGGAAACGGCTGCGAGAACGTCGCTCGGTTATAGATGATCGCGTCGACCACCAAGGCACCGCTGAACTCCGGATGGCTGCGCACCACCAGATTGCTGCTTTTAATGCGGGCGATGTCGACTTTCGACGGCACGGTGCAGCCGATCTGCGGGCAGATCTCCTGGAACCATGGCCGGTATTGATCCTGTCGCGCCAGTTCGTCGAAATGGTAAGCAACGTACTGCGCGCCGAGACCGCTCGCCGCCAGCAGCACCAACAACAGCCAAAGCATCCGCCGGCCCCACGGCGAGCGGCGTTTCTGCCAGTCGAGTTGCAGTGGGTCGTCGGTCAGATCCTGCAGGACTTCGGCGCGCACGCCGGGGTCTGCGCGGTCACGCTTTTTGCGTAACGGGGTGATCGTTGGCAGGTCGTCGTCTTCGCTGTCGTCGCTGGCGGAAAAACGTTCGCGACGGGCGTTCGGATCGATCGGGTCGTGCAGGCGCAATTGCGGGATGGCCGGCTCGTCGTCGAGATCCACCGGTTCCAGCGACAACGAAGGCTCGGTGCGCGCGGATTTCACCGGCTCGATGTCGACAACTTCTGGCTCGTGTTCTTCGTGCTCTTCGTGCTCTTCGTGTTCGGCGGCGTGCTCATCGGCGCGTTCGCTGAAAAGAGTATCGCGCCAGACCGTTTCATCAGGCTCAGGGCTGTCGCGGCGAGCACTCAGGGAATCTTCGCGTTGACGACCGAATTCGGTGGTCGGCTGGATTTCCCGTTGTTCGAGGCGGGCGAGTTCTTCGTCCAGATCGAGGCTGTCGAGGTCAAGCTCGGACGCGCTCCACTGTTTTTGGCTGATGGCGCGCGGTGCGGGCGGCTCGATGATGGGCGGCGGATCGATAACGGGCGCGGCCTCGACAATCGGCGCAGGCTCGACAATCGATGGCGCGACCGGCGTCACCGCGTCCTTGCCGGCGTGTTGTTCCAGCAGCTGTTTGGCCGCGTTGAACACTTGCAGGCAGGAGCCGCAGCGAACCACCCCGCGGGCCACGCTCAATTGAGCATGGCTGACACGGAAACTGGTTTGGCAATGCGGGCACTGGGTGACGAAGCTGTCGGTCATGCGGCGATCCGGATTGTGCAGGCGGTCATATTAGCGCCGACGGCCGGTGATGCGCACCCAGCCATCGCGATTGGCGATCGGGTCGAGGTCGAAATCCTGCGCGTAAGCGGCGGCGACTTCATCACCTTGCTCGGCAAGAATGCCCGACAACGCCAGACGGCCACCGGATTTCACCAGGCTGGACAGTTGCGGCGCCAGCGAAACCAGCGGGCCGGCGAGAATATTGGCGACCAGCACATCGGCTTGCACCTGCGGCAGATCTTCCGGCAGGTACAGCGGGAACAGTTCATCAGCGATGTTGTTGCGCCCGGCGTTGTCGCGCGATGCTTCCAGCGCCTGCACGTCGATGTCGGTGCCGACCGCTTCTTTCGCGCCGAGCAGCAGGGCGGCAATGGCCAGAATCCCCGAGCCGCAGCCAAAATCGAGCACGTTGCAGTCTTTCAGATCCTGGCCGTCGAGCCATTCCAGGCACAGTGCGGTGGTCGGGTGGGTGCCGGTGCCGAAGGCCAGGCCCGGATCGAGCAGCAGATTGACCGCGTCAGGCTCCGGCGCGGCGTGCCAGCTCGGCACAATCCACAGACGCTGACCGAAACGCATCGGCTCAAAACCGTCCATCCAGCTGCGTTCCCAATCCTGATCTTCGATGACTTCGCTGTGATGCTCGGGCAGCGGGCTGCCGGTCAGCAGTTCGAGATGGGCCAGAACCGGTGCCGGTTCGGTGCCGCCTTCGAACAGCGCCAACAGATGCGTGTGCGCCCACAGCGGGGTGGTATTGAGTTCCGGTTCGAAGATCGGCTGATCTTCGGCGTCCATGAAGGTCACCGACACGGCGCCGACTTCAAGGAAAGCGTCTTCGTAGGTTTCGGCTTGTTCCGGGCTGATGGCGAGACGTACTTGCAGCCAAGGCATGGCGGGCACCTTTGAAAAATATTGATTGCAGCCTAGCGGCCGGCGAGAAGCGCGCAAGTTTACGCGAGCGCGCGGCAGAACACGAACATGGTTGAAGATCAAAAGATCGCAGCCTGCAGCAGCTCCTACGCTGAAATGCGATCCCCTGTAGGAGCTGCCGCAGGCTGCGATCTTTTGACTTTGCTGCAGAAACAACAAAGCCGCCCGAAGGCGGCTTTGTCTGGTGCGGGCTGAAGCTTAGTGCTTCTCGCCAGCCAGCTTGTGCTCGAGGTAGTGAATGTTCACGCCGCCCTTGCAGAAGCCTTCGTCACGAACCAGATCACGGTGCAGCGGGATGTTGGTCTTGATCCCGTCAACCACGATTTCGTCCAGGGCATTGCGCATGCGGGCCATGGCTTCGTCGCGGGTCGCGCCGTAAGTGATCAGCTTGCCGATCAGCGAGTCGTAGTTCGGTGGAACGGCATAGCCACTGTACAGGTGCGAATCGACGCGAACGCCGTTGCCGCCTGGAGCGTGGAAATGCTTGACCGTACCCGGGCTCGGCATAAAGGTTTTCGGGTCTTCAGCGTTGATCCGGCATTCCAGCGAGTGACCGCGTATGACCACATCATCCTGAGTGAACGACAGCTTGTTGCCAGCGGCGATGCTGAGCATCTCCTTGACGATGTCGATGCCGGTGACCATTTCCGAAACCGGGTGCTCCACCTGAACACGGGTGTTCATTTCGATGAAGTAGAAACGACCGTTCTCGTACAGGAACTCGAAAGTACCCGCGCCGCGGTAACCGATGTCGATGCACGCCTTGACGCAGCGAGCCAGTACTTCTTCGCGAGCCTTCTCGTCGATGCCCGGTGCCGGCGCTTCTTCGAGAACTTTCTGGTGACGACGTTGCAGCGAGCAATCGCGGTCGCCCAGGTGGATCGCGTGGCCCTGGCCATCGGACAGCACCTGAACTTCGACGTGACGCGGGTTGGTCAGGAATTTTTCCAGATACACCATCGGGTTGCCGAACGCCGCGCCAGCTTCGGTGCGGGTCAGCTTGGCGAAGGCGATCAGGTCTTCTTCCTTGTGCACCACGCGCATGCCGCGACCACCACCGCCGCCAGCGGCTTTGATGATCACCGGATAGCCGACCTCACGACCAATGCGCAGCGCCGTTTCTTCGTCTTCCGGCAGAGGGCCGTCGGAACCTGGAACGGTAGGAACGCCCGCTTCGATCATCGCGTGCTTGGCCGATACCTTGTCGCCCATCAGGCGAATGGTGTCGGCTTTCGGGCCAATGAAAGCGAAGCCGGAGTTCTCGACTTGCTCGGCAAAATCGGCGTTTTCCGCGAGGAAACCGTAGCCTGGGTGAATGGCGGTAGCGCCAGTCACTTCAGCGGCAGCGATGATGGCCGGGATGTGCAGGTAGGACTGAGCGGCAGACGCCGGGCCGATGCAGACGGATTCGTCTGCCAGACCCAGGTGCATCAGCTCTTTGTCGGCCTTGGAGTAAACGGCGACGGTCTTGATGCCCATCTCTTTGCAGGCACGCAGAATCCGCAGGGCGATCTCACCGCGGTTCGCGATCAGAACTTTTTCCAACTTCGCAGTCATCAAAGGCTCTCCGCAGTTCAAACGATGGTGAACAGCGGTTGGTCGTACTCAACCGGCTGGCCGTCTTCGACGAGGATGGACTCGATCACACCGCTGGTTTCAGCTTCGATGTGGTTCATCATCTTCATGGCTTCGACGATGCACAGAGTGTCGCCTTTCTTCACGGTCTGGCCGACTTCAACGAAGGCAGGCGAGGCTGGCGAAGATTTACGGTAGAACGTGCCGACCATCGGCGAACGGGCAACAGTGCCGTTCAGCGCTGGCGCAGCAGCGGCAACCGGGGCTGCAGCCGCTACCGGAGCAGCAACAGGTGCGGCAGCCGGTGCTTGCATCGGAGCCGGCGCGTAATACTGCTGAGCCGGGGTTTTGCTGTGACGGCTGATGCGTACGGACTCTTCGCCTTCCTTGATCTCGAGCTCGTCGATGCCGGACTCTTCCAGCAATTCGATCAATTTCTTAACTTTACGGATATCCATGAATCATCAACTCCCAAGGGTCGGTCAGGGGCGCTTAACGCTTGTATTTCAAGTCGTTGCCGGTGTTTCAAGCTGTTCTAGTGCAGCCTCCAGGGCCAGTCGGTAACCGCTGGCGCCAAGGCCGCAGATCACTCCCACCGCTACGTCGGAGAAGTAAGAGTGATGGCGGAAAGGTTCGCGTTTGTGCACGTTGGACAAATGCACTTCGATGAATGGGATGCTCACTCCCAGCAGCGCGTCACGTAATGCGACACTTGTGTGTGTAAAAGCTGCTGGATTGATCAGGATGAAATCCACACCTTCGCCGCGCGCGGCGTGGATCCGGTCGATCAATTCGTACTCGGCATTGCTTTGCAGATAGAGCAGATGATGGCCGGCTTCACGGGCGCGGCGCTCCAGATCCTGATTGATCTGCGCCAGGGTCGTGGAACCGTAAGTACCGGGTTCGCGGGTGCCGAGCAGGTTCAGGTTGGGGCCGTGCAGCACCAGTAGGGTTGCCATCTGCGTGTCCTTGTTATGGGTGAGCAATGTTCAGAACCCGGCGACTATGCCGCAAAGACTTTGTGACTGTCCAGTTCTATGCAATAGCCAGCACGATGGGCGATGTTTGCGCAAAATATGTGACCGGGGGTCTGGATCCGGTCATTTGTGGCAATCCTTGTAGGAGCTGCCGAAGGCTGCGATCTTTTGATTTTCAGGTGCAAGATCAAAAGATCGCAGCCTTCGGCAGCTCCTACAGGGATTTTTGTCAGACGCGGAAGGCCTGAACGGCTGTATGCAGCTGGCCGCCGAGAACCAGCAGATTTTCGCCCTGTTCGCGACCTCGGCCGATCCGCAGCAAGTTATCCCCACCCAACTGATGAATCCGCTCACTGTGATCGCGAATCTCACTGACCGCGCCACTCTGCTGCGCCGTAACCTCAGCAATGCGCACCGCCGTGTCGGAAATCGTCTGAATCGCGCCAACAATTTTATCCAGCGCCCCGTCCGCTGCTTGTGCCTGACTGGCCGTGGCTTCGGCGTGTTCGACCTGCGCGCGCATGCCTTCGACCGATTGCCGCGCCGCCGTTTGCAGGCCGGCAATCAACGTCTGAATCTCCGCCGTGGCCCCGGCTGTCCGCTGCGCCAGCGAACGCACTTCCTCGGCGACCACTGCAAAACCGCGACCCATTTCCCCGGCCCGCGCCGCTTCAATCGCCGCGTTCAGCGCGAGCAAATTGGTCTGATCGGCAATCGAGCGAATCACCGTCAGCACGCCACCGATGGTCGCCGACTCCTCAGCCAGATGCTCGATCATCTGCGCGTTGCCTTGCACTTCGCCAACCAAGGCGTGCAGCCCGGTCAAGCTCTGGCCAATCACGGTTTGGCCATGTTCGACGGCCAGTCCGGCATGACGGCTGGCATCGGCTGCCTGTCGCGCGTCCCCGGCCACTTGTTGAATCGTCGCCTCCAGTTCGCCGAGGGAATCGCGGATCAGCGCGGTGTCGCCGGCCTGATGCTCGGCGCCGCTGTGCAGGTCGTTGCTCAGTTCGGCGAGGGTGCGGCTGCTGCCCGCGACCTGCTCGGCGTTGCCGCGAATCGTCCCGACCAGATCCACCAGATAGGCGCGCAAGCGATTGAGCGAAGCCTCGATGTCATGCAGTTCGCGGTTGGTTTTGCCCAGATGAATGTCGCGGCTGAAATCGCCTTCAGCCCAGGTCGACAGCGCTGGAGCGAGGTTGGTCAGAGTGCGCGAGAGGCGGCGCTGCAAGGTGTCGATCAGCAGCGCGATCAACAAAATCAGGCCGATCATCACGCCCTGCATCAGGCGCACTTCACCCTGAATCTGCCCGTGTTGCGCACGCACCACCGGCTCGAGTCCGGCGATGGCCTGCTGCACGGCGGCGATTTTCTGGTGGGTGGCGGCGCTGAGATCACTGCGCTTCTGGATCTGCTCGCGGGTGCGCGCCAGCTCTGCCGGATAACGACCGAGCAGGCTGTTGAGTTCGCGTTTGAGGCCGACGCCAGCATCTTCGGCGACGGCTTTTTCAGTGTTCTCGATGCCCATCATCGCGGCGAAATCGTCGCTGCCGGATTCACTTTTCGCAACCACGCCGAGCAAGGGCAGGGCATCAATCGCTTGCGCCTGCGTGCTGATATTGCTGACTTCACGCTCAACGTCCGCCGCCAATTCACTGCGACCGCTGCTGACCAGTTTGTCCCGCGCCAGCGACAATTTGCCGAGATGTTGCGAGGCGGCAAGCAGCGGCGTCAGGTAACCCGAGTTGCCGTTGGCGTAGGTGCTGAGTTGCTCAAGGCTGGCGCTCAATTCGCGCTCGGCCTGCAACAGCAAGGCCTGCGGATCACCGGCCAGTTTGCCGGCGGCGAGCAGATCGGTTTTGCTGAATTCATCCAGCTCCGCCAGGCTCGGGCGCAGCGTATCGGCCAGCGCCGGCGGCAGTTCGCCGAGTTCTTTGTGCAAGCCATCGATGGCCTGACTGGCGGCGCTCAGGCGCAAGGCGTCGCCGCTGGCGAGGTAGTCCTCGACGTTGCGCGCCACCTCGTTCTGAAATTGCTGCGACAACCCCAAATACCGCTCCATCAATAGATACGGGCGTTCCAGGGCTTTTTGCGACCACCACAGCGTGGCGCCGAGTGCGACACACACGGCGACCAGCAGCAGGGTATTGAGATTGGTGAGCAACTTCAGGCGCATGACGGCTACCAACGGCAGAAATGGTAAGCGCCTGAATTTATTGCGGTTCTGTTACAGGGTTATGACCGAATCAGTGGAATCTGATGAAAAGGTGGCACTTTGCTTTGATTCCCGCGCCGACTGCACGCGATTGCGTCCGGCACCCTTGGCGCGGTACAGCGCCTCGTCGGCCTGGCTGGCCATCATCAGGCTGTCGCAGTCGTCGTGCATTTCCACCACGCCGGCGCTGAAGGTGCACCACAAATCCTGCGGTTGTGCCGGGTAATGGATCTCGGCGAAGCGCTGACGGATTTCGTCGAGCACTTTATGCGCGGCGTCTATATCGGTGTCGGGCATAACGATGGCGAACTCTTCGCCGCCGTAACGACCGATGAAATCTGTCTTGCGCAAACGCTGCTTGAGGAACAGTGCCAGGCTCTTGATCACGCGGTCGCCCATTGGGTGGCCGTGGCTGTCGTTGACCCGTTTGAAGTGGTCGATGTCGAGCATCGCAAAGCTCAGCGGCTTGCTCTCGCGGCGGGCGCGGAACGAGCAGTCTTCGAGCAATTGCAGAATGTGCGTGTGGTTGTACAGACCGGTGAGGCTGTCGCGCACCATCCGTGCTTTCAGATTGCGCGCACGGGCGGCGCGGTTGCGCACGGTGGTGATCAGGTGGCGCGGCTTGATCGGTTTGGTCAGGAAGTCATCGCCGCCCTCGCTCATCGCGTCGAGCTGTTTGTCCAGATCGTCCTCGGCCGACAGATAAATGATCGGCACGCTGACATAACGGTCGTTGTGGCGAATCACTTTGGCCAGCTCGGTGCCGGTGCAGGCCGGCATGTACATGTCGAGGATGATCAGATCCGGCTGGAAATCGGCCAGTTCGGCCATCGCCTGAATCGGTTCGATCAGCGTGCGTGTGACGATGCCGGCGCTGTTGAGCAAGCGCTCGGTGTGCAGGGCCTGCGCACGCGAGTCGTCGATGATCAGCACTTTATAAGGTTCGTATTGGGCGACGCAGGTGAGGACTTCGATCTTCTCCAGCAGGCTCGACGCTTCGAGGGTGCCGGTGAGGAATTCCTGGCCGCCGGCGCGCACGGCGGCGAGACGGGTCGGGGTGTCGGTTTCGTGCAGGCTGAAGAACAGCAGCGGCAGCGGTTCATCCAGACCGACCTGCGCTTCGGCGGCGAGTTTCAGGCCGATGCCGGCACCGCTGAAGTCCACGTCCATGACGATGGCGGCAGGCAAGCGCTCGACCATCGACGAACGAAAGGCTGCCACGCTGTCCAGCGCCTGCGCGCTGAGACCGAAAAATTCCAGTTGTTTGGCCAGCCGCTCGGCGCGGTCGTGATCCTGCAGCATCACGTAGATTGGCTTGCGCAGCGGCGGCAGGAAGGTCTGGTCAAGTTGATCGCCATGACGCAGGCCGGTGCGCGACAAACGCTGCATCAAACGATTGAGGTCGGTGATCAGACCGCTGCTGAGACGGCCGCGATTGGCATCCACTGCTTGCAGCGATTGACTGATGTGGTGCGCCAGTTGCGTGTGTTCGGGCTGTTCGAAGCGCTCGGCAAAACGCAGCAGGCGCAAGTTCGCCTCGCTCAGTTCGGCGAGGTCGACGGTAGACCACTCACTGCGTTGCAGGCGCTGCCATATCTCAAGAATCTGACGTGCCTGATGAATTACCCGCTGGGCAAAGTGGTGCTTGAGACGCTCACGGCTGGGGTCTTCTGGCTCGGTCATATCCTGACTACTAGTTAGGCTGCATGCTGAGGGCGACTGGTGGCTCTATGCTAGCACCTCTTTTCCCTTACACGAGCGTCGTACTGCAATAATCTGCAATGCGTCATCATTCAGTTTCTGACCGATCGGTTTTGTTTTCGACCTGCTCGTCGGTGAAGTCCCCGTGATCTGGGGGCGTTACAGAGGCAGGGTGATTTTCGGATGAGTTTTTTGCCCACGCTTTTATCATCGCGGTGAATGCGCTTTTCGATTGTTTTCAAGCGCCTGCATGCGGGTGATGGGCGCTCGGGTATCAGGGAAACCCTTAGTTCGGCGCGAAGCGTCATTTGCCCACACGATTTGCGGCTTATCTTTACGCGCGGGTGCCCGGCTCTGGCACGTTGTTGTATGGTTGTGGTCGAACCGTTGAACCCAAGTGATTGAAAGGATATCGCCATGCTGGACTGGAAAAACCGCGCGGGCAGCGCGCCTGAACGTGCCGCCGAGCCCAAGTCGGCCACCCGCAGCTATGTTGGCGGGCTGCTGTTCAGCCGCGCATTGGCCACACTGATCGGCATTTATCTGCTGGTGACCATCGGCCTCGGCTGGTACTGGAGCCAGGAGCCGGCGCTGTTTCCGGTCGCACAAAACGCGCAAGTGGCTGCCGAGAAAGAAGGCAAGCAAATGGTCATCGGCTACACCACGGTCGAAACTCTGAAGACCGTCGCCGGCACCTTGCTCAACAAACCGGGCGGCTACATTTCCAACGACCGCTTCCCGCCGGGCCTGTGGATGGACAACACGCCGAGCTGGGAATACGGCGTGCTGGTTCAGGTGCGTGACCTGACCCGTGCCCTGCGTAAAGACTTCGCCCGTTCGCAATCGCAGTCGGCGGAAGACGCCGATCTGGCCAAGGCCGAGCCGCGTTTCAACTTCGACAACAAGAGCTGGGTTCTGCCTTCCAGCGAGTCCGAGTATCAGGAGGGCATCAACTCGCTGAGCCGTTATCAGGCGCGCCTGTCGGATCCGAGCCAGAAAAACGCACTGTTTTATGCGCGTGCTGACAACCTGAACAACTGGCTGGGCGATGTCGGCACCCGTCTGGGTTCACTGTCGCAACGTCTGTCGGCCAGTGTTGGCCGGGTCAAGCTGAACACCGCGCTGAAAACTGAAACCCCGGCGGTGGGTGAAGTGCCGCAGGTCGATGAGGAAATCGTCGAGACGCCGTGGATGCAGATCGACAACGTCTTCTACGAAGCACGCGGTCAGGCCTGGGCGCTGTCGCACCTGCTGCGCGCTATCGAAGTCGACTTCGCCGATGTGCTGGCGAAGAAGAACGCCACCGTCAGCGTGCGTCAGATTATTCGTGAGCTGGAAGCCTCGCAGGAACCGGTGTGGAGTCCTATGATTCTTAACGGTAGCGGCTTCGGCGTTTTGGCCAACCACTCGCTGGTCATGGCCAACTATATTTCCCGTGCGAACGCTGCTGTGATCGATCTGCGTCAACTGCTTAATCAGGGATGAGTCATGTCCGATAGCGCGAAAGAGGCGGCGCACCGTGCCGCCTCCGATGCCGAACAGATTGCCTGGGTCGACGAGCAGGACAACCTGCTCGGCGCTCTGGTGCGTGCCGATCTGCGCGAACGCGGGCTGATCGGTCGCGGCACTTACATCATGCTGTTCAATTCCGCCGGTGAGCTTTGCGTGCATCGGCGCACCTTGAGCAAGGCGATTTATCCCGGTTACTGGGACGTCGCGGCGGGCGGCATGGTGCAGGCTGACGAGACTTACGCCGAGTCGGCCGCCCGTGAGTTGGAAGAAGAGCTGGGCGTCAGCGGCGTGGAGTTGACCGCTCACGATCATTTCTACTTCGAAGACACTGGCAACCGACTCTGGTGTTCGGCGTTTTCCGCCGTCTGGGACGGCCCGCTGAAACTGCAACCGGAAGAGGTGCTGGAAGCGCGCTTTATTCCGGTCGAGCAGGTCATGCAGGAAATCCGGCAAAAGCCTTACTGCCCGGACTCGCTGGCCGCGTTGAAGCGCTATCTCAAGGCGCAACAAAGCGACGTCGCAAAGAACACATAAATTGGCGCTGATTGGCACTTAGCAATCGGGTTTTTTGCCGTTACACTGCGCGACCTTTTCAAGCTGCACCGAATAGTTTGAGGTTGGCCTGCTGACCCACTGTAGGAGCTGCCAAAGGCTGCGATCTTTTGATCTTGTTTTTCAAGAGCAGGATCAAAAGATCGCAGCCTTCGGCAGCTCCTACAGGTCAGCAGTCTCGTCGCCAAATTCCGGTGCAGTAGCGCTGCCCCTGCCTGAGTGGGGCTTCGCGGTCGATGACCTTGCCCAAGGTCGCGATCAGTCTTTGTCCTCCCAAGAGGATTGCCGGTGGCCAAAAAAGCCGCATCCTTCGCCGCCCTTGGTGGCCTGGTATTTTCCACCGACGCAGGTCGTCATTGCCCGGAATGCAGTAAGCCGGTGGACGCCTGTATCTGCAAACAAACCGTGATCCCGGCAGGGGACGGCATTGCCCGCGTGCGTCGCGAGAGCAAGGGCCGCGGCGGCAAGACGGTGACCACCATCACCGGCGTGCCACTGGCCGAAGACGCGCTCAAAGAGTTGGCGACAACGTTGAAGAAACGTTGCGGCACTGGCGGGGCGCTGAAAGACGGGATCATCGAAATCCAGGGCGATCATGTCGAGCTACTCTTGGCTGAGCTGATCAAGCACGGTTTCAAAGCGAAGAAGTCCGGCGGCTAGCAGCCTCTGTGAAATCCATCTGCGGCTTGATCCGGCGCTGAATTCATTCAGATCCGGCGTCGTCTCCATGGTTTTCACAGAGCCTGTTCATGACCGGTTTCTAAACTCCACGCGGTCAGCGCGGTCTACCGCCGCGCTGACGAATCGTCATTTTCATTCTTTAGACTGCGCCAGCCTGCGATCAGGCGACGCACTATGACTTCTTTATAGGGGACTTCGATGTCCGTACGACGCACACGTAAAGACGATGGCAGCCAATGGACAGTTGCGGACAGCCGCAGTGTTTACGGGATTCGCCATTGGGGGGCCGGGTATTTCGCGATCAATGAAGCCGGTCGCGTCGAAGTTCGTCCGAACGGCCCGAGCAGCTCGCCTATCGACCTGTTCGAGCAAGTCGACCAACTGCGCAAAAGCGGTTTGTCCTTGCCGTTGCTGGTTCGTTTCCCTGACATCCTGCAAGACCGTGTCCGCCAGTTGACCGGCGCCTTCGATGCGAACATCGAGCGTCTGGAATACCAGAGCAAATACACCGCGCTGTACCCGATCAAGGTTAACCAGCAAGAAGCGGTGATCGAGAACATCATCGCCACCAAGGACGTCTCCATCGGTCTGGAAGCCGGCTCCAAGCCTGAGCTGCTGGCCGTGCTGGCGCTGGCGCCGAAGGGCGGCACCATCGTCTGCAACGGTTACAAGGATCGCGAGTTCATTCGTCTGGCGCTGATGGGTCAGAAGCTTGGCCACAACGTATTCATCGTCATCGAGAAAGAATCCGAAGTCGCTCTGGTGATCGAAGAAGCCGCCTCGCTGAAGGTCAAGCCACAGGTCGGCCTGCGCGTGCGTCTGTCGTCGCTGGCCTCGTCGAAGTGGGCGGACACCGGTGGCGAGAAATCCAAATTCGGTCTGTCGGCGGCGCAATTGCTGTCGGTGGTCGAGCGCTTCCGCGCGGCCGGTCTGGATCAGGGCATTCGCCTGCTGCACTTCCACATGGGTTCGCAGATTGCCAACCTCGCTGACTATCAACATGGTTTCAAAGAAGCCATCCGTTACTACGGCGAATTGCGCAACCTCGGTCTGCCGGTCGATCACATCGACGTCGGTGGCGGTCTGGGCGTCGACTACGACGGCACGCACTCGCGCAACGCCAGCTCGATCAACTACGACATGGACGATTACGCTGGTGTCGTGGTCGGCATGCTCAAGGAATTCTGCGACGCGCAGGCCCTGCCGCATCCGCACATCTTCTCCGAGAGCGGCCGCTCGCTGACCGCGCACCACGCGATGCTGGTGGTGCAGGTGACTGACGTCGAGAAGCACAACGACGAAATCCCGCAGATCGAAAACAAGGAAGCGCTGCCGGAAACCGTGCAGTGGCTGGTTGACCTGCTCGGCCCGACCGACATCGAAATGGTCACCGAAACCTACTGGCGCGCGACTCACTACATGAGCGACGTGGCCGCGCAGTACGCCGACGGCAAGCTGACCCTGGCTGAAAAAGCCCTGGCCGAGCAGTGCTACTTCGCCGTGTGCCGTCGCCTGCACAACTCGCTGAAAGCGCGTCAGCGTTCGCACCGTCAGGTGCTCGACGAGCTCAACGACAAACTGGCCGACAAGTACATCTGCAACTTCTCGGTGTTCCAGAGCCTGCCGGACACCTGGGCGATCGATCAGGTACTGCCGATCATCCCGCTGCACCGTCTCGACGAAGAGCCGCTGCGCCGTGCCGTGCTGCAAGATTTGACCTGCGACTCCGACGGCAAGATCAACCAGTACGTCGACGAGCAGAGCATCGAAACCAGTCTGCCGGTACACGGTTTGAATGAAGGCGAAGACTATCTGCTGGGCGTGTTCCTCGTGGGCGCCTATCAGGAAATCCTTGGCGACATGCACAACCTGTTCGGTGATACCGACTCGGTGAACATCTACCAGAACGCCGATGGCAGCGTGTACCACGCCGGCATCGAGACCCACGACACCATCGAAGACATGCTGCGTTACGTGCACTTGTCGCCGGAAGAACTGATGACTCACTACCGCGACAAGTGCGCCAGTGCCCGCATCAGTGCCAGCGAGCGCACGCAATTCCTCGATGCCTTGCGTCTGGGTCTGACCCGCTCCTCCTACCTGTCTTCCTGACGGCAGGTTGTCCTTAAACCGGGTTGTCTGAAATTTTCCCCGCAGGCTGTGGAAAATTCGGATAACCCGGTGGGACATATCCCAACTTCCCCGCGAAATCCTTGGCCATCCCGGCCAGCAAAGTCATCCGGTCTGCTTTTCGCGTAGGTCATTTCCTAAGTTGTACTTCGGCACTCTACTCAGCCATGGGTCTCGGCGAGAATCCCCGGCCGCCCCTCCTGTAGAGATCCGCCTATGTTTGATCCAGTCAACGAGCCGACCTTTCGTCTCGATGTAGCGGGTCTGTCCGACGCCTTCGAAGTGCTGGCGTTTACCGGTAACGAAGCCCTCAGCGAACCCTTTGCGTTTGAGATCGATGTGTTGATCGACGATGTGCAACTGGATCTCGCCGGTCTGCTGCACCGCTCGGTGTTCCTGCATTTCGATGCGCTGCGCAACGGTGTGCACGGGCAATTGCACAGCCTGGTTCAGCACGAGCATGGCCCGGGCGTCCGCCTGTGTCGCGCGCGGTTGGGGCCAAAATTGAACTGCCTGGCGCTGCGTTTCAGTCAGCGGGTGTTCAGTGGTTGCTCGGTGCCGCAGATTCTCGCGCAAGTGCTCAAGGAACACGGGATCAGCGGTGGGCAGCGACGCTTCGAGCTGGGCGGCGATTATCCGCCGTTGGCGTTCTGCACCCAATACCGCGAGTCCGACCTGCAACTGCTGCAGCGGTTGTGCGCGCAGGCGGGCATCCACTATCACTTCGAGCATCGGCGTGACGGCCATTGTCTGGTGTTCGGTGACGATGTCGCGCAATTGCCTCGGGCCGGTGCCGCGCAATTTGCTGACGTGATAGAAGACGAAGCGCCGGCGGTGCGTCGCTGGCAATTGCACAACGCATGGTCGCCGAGCGAGGGCGGTACGCAAGCGGCGCAGAGGGCCGAGGGCGAAACTGATCTGGCCTGCTTGCGCAGCGGTCGCTGGCTGCCGCTGGCGGGTCATCCGTTTGCCGAGTGCAACCGTGAATGGCTGCTGTCCCGCGTCGAACATCACGCCGATATGTCCCTTGAACAACCGTACGCCAACCGGATTTTCGCGGTCTTGCAGGATACCGCGCCGGTACCGGAAACCGTGCCCGCGCGCCCACGCATGCACAGTTTGCAACGGGCCTGGGTGGTGGCGGTCGACGAGCCGCGTCCGGATCGCTCGCGGCCGGTGGCGGTGCAGTTCGACTGGCTGTATCAGGGCGAAGGCGCTGCGGCCAGTCATTGCTGGCTGCCGCTGGCGCCGGCGTTGGCCGACCAGGCGCTGCCCTTGCTGCGCGAAGGGGTCGAGGTGGTGGTGAGTTTTCTTGAAGGCGATCCGGATCAACCGGTGATCAGCGGGGTTTTACAGGCGCCGCTGGCCGATGAAGAGCCTGAAGAAGAAAACTCGTTGCCGGAGCAGTTGATCACCGAAGGCCTGCCGCAATGGCTGAAGTCGGCGCAACCGTTGCTGCTGCTGTGCCTGATCCCCGGCGGCGGCAGTTACAGCCATTGTCGCGAATCAATCTGCAGCTGCCGGTTGGTCAGTGAACTCGACCAGAGCGGTCGCGGATGAGCGACGTCATGCTCGAACCGCTGGCGCAATGGCTGCTGCTTGATGTCCAGGAAGCACCGCAGGCGCTGAAGATGCTGCGTGAAGAATTCGCCGGATTGCGGCACTTCTGGCTGTTCGATGCCACGGAGTTTCAACCGCTGCGCGAGCACGGGCCGTTGTTGATCGAGTTGCACGACAGCGAGGCGCTGCTGGAATGCTGTCAGCGCGACCCGCAGACCTGGCGCGGCTTGTTGCTGGATAGCGAAGTGTCGAGCGCGGAATTGCTCCTGCATTTGCGGCGCATGCTCACCGTGTCGTTCGGCCTGCATCACCGCGCACTGCTGAGTTTCTACAACCGCCAGACTGCGAGCTATTTCTTCGACGCTTGCGATGCCCGCGAATTGAGCCGTTGGCTCGGGCCGATTCAGCAGTTGCGCTGGTACGGTGGCACCTGGGCCGACCGGGCGATTGGCAGTCACGGCTGGCAGCAATTGCGCAATCCACGCTTGGCGGTGGCGCCGCTCGGGGTTGAAGAAAATCTGACCGCGCAGCAACGCGAGCGCCTGCAAACCTGTCTGCTGGAGCAGCACATCTGGCGCTGGTGCCAATCGCTTGGAACCGACTACGCGACGATGGCCTCCCATGTTCAACAAGGTCTGGCGCTGGGCTTCAGCGACCGCGGCGTGCTCGACGGCTGGTTGTGGCTACGCTTGCTGCATCCGCGCGCTGTGTTGGTGCCGCCACCGGCGGGATTGACCCAGCAGGAAGGGCTCGACCATGTGCGTCGTCAGTGGCAGAACGATCAACCCTGAATCAGAGGTTCGGCATCCATGGCAGGCACTTTTCGGCAACGGTTTGGCACGCTGATCGGCGGGATTTTACTGTTGGTGCTGGGCGGTTGCTCGCCGGTGAAAGTGCTCAATGCCCTGACGCCCGAAGATACCTTCGATAAAACCGCTGGCATTGTCTACGGCGATGATCCACGGCAGAAGCTCGACGTCTATGTGCCGCGTCATCCGCTCAAGGACGCGCCGGTGGTGGTGTTTTTCTACGGCGGCAGCTGGAATACGGGCGACCGAACGGATTACACCTTTGTCGGCGAAGCGCTGGCGTCGCGGGGGATTGTCGCAGTGGTGGCGGATTATCGGCTGTATCCGCAGGTGCGTTATCCACTGTTTCTTGAAGACGGCGCGCGGGCGGTGGCGTGGGCCAAGGCACACATCAGTGAATATTCCGGCAACCCGCAGCGCCTGTATTTGATGGGGCACAGCTCCGGCGCCTACAACGCGGCGATGCTGGCGCTGGATGGCGATTTGCTGGGGAAGGTCGGCATGTCGCCGAAAGATCTCAGCGGATGGATCGGTCTGGCCGGTCCGTATGATTTTCTGCCGATCGAGAACCCTGACGTGCGTCCGGTGTTTTTCTGGCCGAATTCGCCGCCGCAATCGCAGCCGATCAACCATGTCAGTCGCGGCGCGCCACCGGCGTTGCTGATTGCCGCGAGCAAGGATGATCTGGTCAATCCGACGCGCAACAGCGGCGGCCTCGCTCGCAAACTGCGCGAAGCCGGGGTGCCGGTGCAAGATTTGTATTACTCGCGGCCCAGCCACATCACATTGGTGGCGACACTGTCACGACCATTGCGGCGATTGGCGCCGGTGCTCGATCAGGTGGTCGGTTTTATCGAGCACACGCCCACTCAATGAGCGCCACCGTTGAACCAGCCGTCATTGCGTTTGAGCCACAGCGCTTGCGCGCCGAGCGTCAGGCTGCGCAAGACCATGAACAGCAGAAACGTTATCCACAGGCCGTGATTGCCCAGACCTTGCAGCGCCCAGGCGAAGGGCAGCAGCAGAACCACGGTCATCAACATGCCATTGCGCATTTCCCGCGCGCGGGTGGCGCCGATGAACAGGCCATCGAGCAAGTAGCTCCACACCGCAATCAACGGCAGCACGGCGAGGTAGGGCAGGTAGATGAATGCGGTGTCGCGCACGCTCTGGATGTTGGTCTGCATCTCGATAAACAGATGCCCGCCGAGCAGAAACAGCACGGCAAAACCGACGCTGGCGATCAATGACCAACCGCCAGCCACCACCAGCGATCGACGCAACGCAAGGCGATCACGCGCGCCGATGGCGTGGCCGCAGAGGGCTTCGACGGCGTGGGCCAGACCGTCGAGGGCGTGGGCGGTCAGCAGCAAGCCGTTGAGCAGCAACGCGTTGGCGGCGACGGTGGCATCACCCAGCCGCGCGCCTTGCACAGTGATCAGGAAAAATACCGATTGCAGGGCGAGGCTGCGGATGAAAATGTCGCGATTGACCGCCAGCAACGGGCGCCAGCTCTGCCACAGTTTCAACGCCGCCCAGGCAATGTGCCCCGGATACGCGCGCAGGGCTTTGCGGGTCATGTAGAGGCCGAGCAGGGCGCCGCTCCATTCGGCGATCACCGAAGCGCGGGCCGAACCGACCACGCCCCAGTCCAGACCGATGACGAACCACAGATTGAGGGCGATGTTGATCAGGTTGGTGCTGAGCAGAATCGCCAGCGGCGCCCGCGCGTTCTGCGTGCCGAGGAACCAGCCGACCAGCGCGTAACTGGCCAGCGCCGCCGGCAGGCCGAACAGCCGCGTATGGAAAAACTCCCGGGTGAGCTGATCCAGCTCCGCCGACGGCTGCATGAAATGCAGAGCCACGCCGCTCAACGGCACGCCGAGGGTGCCGAGCACCAGCGCCAGACCCATCGCCAGCAGCAGCCCTTGCAAGAGAATCTGTCGCAACGCCGCGCCGTCACTGCGCCCGGCCGCTTGCGCGGCAAAACCGGTAGTGCCCATGCGCAGAAAACCCATGGCCCAGGCGAGAAAGGTGTACAGACTGGCGCCGACCGCCACTGCGCCCAATTGATGGGCGTGGGGCAAATGGCCGATGACAGTGCTGTCGACCAGCGCCACCAGCGGCACGGAAATATTCGAAAGGATCATCGGCGCAGCCAGCGCCCAGACCTTGCGGTGAGTCGGGCGGTCGCGCCAGTCGGTGGTCAGGTTGGACATGCGGGCTCCTTGGGGGAGCGGCATTGTAGCGGTAGAAGCTACCCTCACCCCAGCCCTCTCCCGGAGGGAGAGGGGGCCAATCCCGGTTTAATCCAATTCCCGAGTTCAACTCGCTAACTCAAGTCGGCGTACTTCTCGCAAACACCCAAATCAGTTCCCTCTCCCTCCGGGAGAGGGCTAGGGTGAGGGGCTCTTAAAAGCGTACCTAGTGAATAATCCAGCTCAGCAACCACAACCCCAGCAACAACCAGATAATCCCGGTAATGATCGACGCATTCATAAACGCCCGAATCGCCGACCACAACAGCATTAACCCGACAATCAGCGCGATGATGCTGATGATCGACGTGTCCATCCCCAGCGTCTTCGCCAGCCCGTCGACAAAGTTGCCGCCGGCATTGCTCAGAATATTGAACAGCCCGCTGAGGCCATCGACGATAAAGCGGATCACCGACCCGAGCGCCTGGCCGAGCCATTCGAAAAAGCTTTCTACCTGCATGTGTGCATCCTGATGAAAGAGCTGAGCCTTGGGCCACAACGCAGGTGGCCGAGTTCCCTGCATGATAGAAGGTTTGCACCAATCCTGTGGGAGCGGGCTTGCTCGCGAAAGCGGTGTGTCATTCAACACTTCAATTGACTGATCCAACGCCTTCGCGAGCAAGCCCGCTCCCACAATAGATCACCGGCGCTGCTTGCCTTCAGGTCGTATCCGCTTGAAGCTATACGCCTTCAGGAGAGCCCGATGAACCTTGTTGAACTGACCGAACGCCTGCACGCCATTCGCGACCGCAATGACTGGCGGCAATTTCACAGCCCGAAAAACCTGGCCATGGCCGCCAGCGTCGAGATGTCTGAGCTGGTGGAAATCTTCCAGTGGCTGAGCGAAGACCAGTCGCGCCAGTTGCCCGCTGACAAACTCGCCCATGCCGGGCAGGAAGTCGGCGACATCGTGCTGTACCTGTTGCTGCTGTGCAGCGAGTTGGGGTTGGACATGAATGAAGTGGTGCGCGCCAAGCTCGCCGACAGCGAACGGCGGTTCAGCTGATGAGCGACCGGCATTTCGATCAGTTAGCGACGCGTTTCGCCGAAAAAATCTACGGTGGCGCCAAAGGCGCGATTCGCCTCGCGGTGTTGCAGGCGGACCTTGCTGAAGCGCTGCCGGATCGTCCGTTGCGTGTGCTCGACATCGGTGGTGGTCTCGGCCACATGTCGCTGTGGTTGGCCGAGCGTGGCCACGACGTGACCTTCACCGAGCCGGCCGAGCCGATGCTCGAAGGTGCGCGCCAGCGTTTCGCCGAAGCCGGGCAGACCGCGACGTTTATTCAGGCACCGTGGCAGGCGTTGCTCGGGCAACTCACCGAACCGTATGACCTGGTGATCTGCCACGCCGTGCTCGAGTGGCTCGCCGAACCCCACGCGATCCTGCCGGTGCTGCATCAATTGACCAAGCCCGGCGGCTGGCTGTCGTTGGCGTTCTACAACCGCGATGCGCTGATTTACCGCAACCTGCTCAAAGGCCATTTCAAGAAAATGCGCAAGAACGACATGGCCGGTGAAAAGCAGAGCCTGACCCCGCAGCAGCCCCTCGATCCACGGGAATTGGCAACGCAACTCGAAGGGTTGTGGCAGGTCGAAACTCAGAGCGGGATCCGGGTTTTCCACGACTACATGCCGGTGGAATTCCAGGCCCGCGCCGAACTCGTCGATTTGCTCGAGATGGAGCTCGCTCACCGTCGCCACCCAAGCTTCGCCGGGCTTGGGCGTTACTTGCACTGGATCTGCCGGCCGATCTGATCGGAGCGCAAAATGAAAGCTCAATCCGGGTTATTGCTGATCTGTCTGGGGTTGGCCGCCTGCGAGGGCAGCAACCCTTATGTGGCGCAATCGCGGCCCTTGCCGCCGGCGCCGCCGCAAGCCGCCAACACCTTTGATCGCAGTGCTTATCCGGCGCCGCCGCGTGATTACGGGCGCTATCGCAGTTGGGCCTGGCTCAACGGCCAATTGCCGCCGGGCACTGCATGGGCGGATTCGGCGCAAGTGGCCGAGGCAGTCAGCAACGCGCTGGATCAACGAGGTCTGCGCCCGCTGCACGACAATCGTCCGGCCGACCTGTTGGTCAGCGCCAACCTGAGTCTGCAAACACGCTTGCGTCAGGTGCAGGACGATTACGGCTACTACGGCGGCGGATACAGTGGCTATGATCGTTATGGTCGGGGTTACGGGATGTACAACAGCGTGCCGATCGTGCGCACGTACTCCGAACAAGTGGTCGTCGTTCAGGTGGATCTGTTCGACGCCGGTACCGGACAACCGGTCTGGAGTTCCAGCGCCGAAACAGGCACCCGTGGCAACCAGAGTGATCAAGCCGATTCGATCCGGGAGGCTGTGGAAAAAGCCATGTCGGCGTATCCTCCCAGTTAGCTTCTTGCAAATGAGAAGCTTGTGCAGGTCATGTCTTCTACCGGAGAAAAACCATGTTCCGTCGTCTCGCCTTACTGGCCATGGCCGCGTTGCTCAGCGCCTGCGCCGCCAATCAGGTTAATCATGACTTCGACGCCAGCCGCGATTTTGCTGCCTATCGCAACTGGAGCTGGAAAGAACCCGCCCTGCAATATCGCCCGGATGATCCACGGATCAAAAGCGACCTGACCGAGCAACGCATCCGCCAGGCCGTCACCGATCAACTCGATCAGCGCGGTTTGCGCCCGGCCGCTGCCGGGGCCAAGGGTGATTTGAGTGTGCAGACTTACCTGATTGTCGAGGATCGTCAGCAGCAAGTGACGACCAACTACGGCGGCGGTTGGGGTGGCCCGTGGAATGGCTACTGGGGCGCGCCGATGTACAACGAAACGCGCAACATCACCTACAAAGTCGCGACCATCCAGATCGACTTGCTCGACGGCAAGGACGGCAAACTGGTGTGGCGCGGCAGCGACGAGCAAATGCTCGCCAGCAAACCGAACCCGGAAGACCGCAGCAACGCCATCCGCGAGACCGTCACCCGGATCCTCGCCAACTACCCACCGCGCTGAAATCCCAATCCCTGTGGGAGCCGAGCTTGCTCGCGAAGACGGTGTGTCAGGCAGATAAATGCTGAATGACCCGTCGCTTTCGCGAGCAAGCTCGCTCCCACAGGTTTTTGGGGTGTTCACAGAATTTGTGCGCACCTCGGTCATTGTGGGAGCCGGGCTTGCCCGCGAAGAGGCCGGCACATTCAACATTGATTTGGCAGACAGTTCGCTTTCGCGAGCAAGCCCGCTCCCACAGGTTTTTGAGGTGTTCACAGAATTTGTAGGCACCTCGGTCATTGTGGGAGCCGGGCTTGCCCGCGAAGAGGCCGGCACATTCAACATTGATTTGGCAGACAGTTCGCTTTCGCGAGCAAGCCCGCTCCCACAGGTTTTTGGGGTGTTCACAGAATTTGTGACCTCCTCGATCATTGTAGGAGCCGAGCTTGCTCGCGAAGACGGTGTGTCAGGCAGATCAATGCTGAATGACCCACCGCCTTCGCGAGCAAGCTCGGCTCCTACAGGTTTTGTGTTGTGTGCGCTGGCGTGTTGCCAGCAGTGTTGCTCGGTCGCGTCTACACTCAAGCGCATCAATGGAGGTTGCGCTCGGCAGTGCGCCGGCAAAGGAGTGCGCCATGTCGCCTCGTTCGCAGTTCAATGGCCCGGCCCGGCAACGCGGGGCGATCGGGTTGATGGCGGCTGCCACGCTGAGTGTGGCGCTGGTGGCGATGCTGTTGGTGGTCGACACCGGGCGCTTGTACATGGAGCAGCGCAAATTGCAGCGGGTGGTGGATAACGCCGCGCTGGAAGCGGTGAGCCGTGGCGGCAACTGTCTGCCCGGTTTGACCGCTGCCACTTACGCCGGGCAAAGCGCGGTGCGTAATGGTTTTACCGTCGATGCCAACAACACCCTCGCCACCACCTGTGGTTCATTAGTCACGGCCGCGACCGGATTGCGTTCGTTCACCGTGGATGCCACGCAAGCGGCAGCGGTGCGCGTAGTCGGCAGTCACACCCTCACCACCAGTTTTGCCGGCGGCGTGCAGGCGTTGTTCAGCGGCACGGCGGTCAGCCTCAACACCACGCTTAACGCCACGGCCGTCGCCGCGAAACCCCAGCCGACCATCGCCCAACTGAACATTCGCAGCACCTTGGCCACGATCAATACCGCGCAATCGAACATCCTCAATCCGCTGTTTGCCGGGCTGCTCGGCGGTAACGTCAACCTCACGGCGCTGGGCTGGGACGGCTTGCTCAAAACCGATATCAACCTGCTCAGCTACCTCAACCAATTGGCGATCAACCTCAATGTCGCCGCCGGCAATTACACGCAACTGCTCAACACCCAGGCCACGGTCACCCAACTGATTCAGGCCGCCGCGACGGTGGTGCAACTCAACGGCGCGACGGCGGATGTGATCACTGCACTGGGCCAGTTGCAGGTGGCGGCGATCAACGCGGCGCCGGTCAAACTTGGCGATATTCTGCAATTGCAGACCGGCACCACGGCGGCGGGGCTCGACGCCAATCTGCAACTGCTGCAACTGGTGCAGGGCGTGATTCAACTGGCTAACAGCAAAAGCGCGGTGGCGGCGACGTTGCCGATCAGTGTGTTGGGGCTGGCGAATGTCACGGTGAAGGTGAAGGTGATCGAGCCGCCGCAGTTTTCTGCGATTGGTGATCCGGCGCGCGCCAAGCTCAGCCCATTGGGGGCGGATCGAATTTTTGTACGAACGGCACAGATCCGCACGCTGGTCTCGGTGGATCTGACGGGATTGTCTGGAGTTACCGGGCTGACCAATGCGGTGCTGGGACTGGTGGGCGGATTGACATCGACGCTCAACGCAGTGCTGAGTCTGAATCTGGTGGCAGTGCTCAACTCAGTGATCTGCATTGGCTGTCAACAGCTGGATCCGAAGCTGTTGCCGACGCCGAGAATCGATATCAGCCTGGATGCCGGCGGCGCGAAAAGTTATGTCACCGATTACAGCTGCCCAACCGGAACAACCGGCACCAAGAGCCTGACTGCGCACACCGTCACTTCAATTGCCGACCTCAAGCTCGGCACGATCGATCCAACTAACGCCTTCTCTTCCGTCGCCGAGCCCACCGTTACACCGTTGCCGCTGATAGACCTTGGCATCGTGAGTTGCTACCGGATCATCGGGCTGGGCAGTTGCGACCCCTCCACACATATTCAGTACGGTGCTGGTGGTATTGCAATCATGCTCGACACCAGCGTCGCGCAAAACTCGCAGGATCTGGTGTTCTCCAGCGCTACTCCGTTCGCGACCCCTGCCAACCTCAAATTGCCACCGAGCATACAGTCGGCGGTGCCTACCAATAATATTGTCGGCAGCCTGTCGAGCACCTTGGCGGGTATCAATCTGATCGTTTACAGACCGCTTGGCAGCAATCCATTGGGGGCTATCGTGACGGGTGTTGCCTCTCTGATCAGTGATGTCACCAGCAAGATATTGCCCGTAATCACCAACCTGCTAAGCCCGCTCCTCGACCCCTTACTCAACAACCTCCTAAAAAGCCTAGGCATCAACCTGATGGACGTCGACGTCGGCGCCAACATGACCTGCGGGCAAACCGGCAAAGCCTATCTAGTCATCTAATCGTCCGCCGCAATCGGCAGTTCAATACAAAACCGCGCGCCCTCGACCGAGTTGCGCACGCTCAAAAGCCCACCCATGTTGTCGATAATCCCGTAACTCACCGACAGCCCTAACCCCGTGCCGACACCAATCGGTTTGGTGGTGAAAAACGGCTCGAAAATTCGCTCCAACAAACGCGGATCAATGCCACCACCGTTGTCCTCGACCCACAGCCTGACCTTCAAATCATCACGCTCGGCATAAATCGAAATCCACGGTTTGAAGCTCGAATCCTTCTCACGCTTGCTCAACAACGCGTCGCGGGCGTTGACCATCAAGTTGATCAACACCTGCTCCAGTTGATCGACATAACCGCGCACCTGCACCTGAAAACCGGTGTCGCTGATGCGAAGATCCACGCCTTTTCCGCGCATGCCTTCAGCCAACAGTGACAACGTGCCTTCGATGGCCGACGCCGGATTGAACAGTTGTTGCTCGATCTCCGAACGGCGGCCGAACACGCGCATGTGATCGACAACCTTGGCCGCGCGTTGCACCTGCGCGTCGATGCGGTTGAGTTTGTCGGTCAGGTAATCGACCTGCACATCGCCGTTGCTCAAGCGCTTGAGCACGTTGACGATGGCCATGCGCATCACGTTCAGCGGCTGATTGATTTCGTGCGCCAACCCCGTGGCCATCTCGCCGAGGGTGGCCATTTTTGCGCTCTGCGTGAGTTGCTGCTGCGAGCGGCGCACTTCGGTGTTGTCGCGACCCACCGCTTGCACTTCGATCAACTGCCCGCGCTCATCGAACACACCGCGATCCGACCACACCCACCAGGCATGTTCGCGGCCAGGCAATTGCAGGCTGATTTCGGCGGTGCTCACCGGGTTGTCCGGGGTCAGCAGCGTCAGGCGCTGGACGAACGCGGCGCGCTGTTCGTCGGACATCCAGGTGCCCAGATCGATGCCCGGCAATTGCTCCGGCGTGCATTCCAGATAGTTAGCCAGTGGCCGGTTGCCGAAAGTCAGGGTCAGATCCGGGCGATAGCGGCAGATCATCGCCGGTGAATCTTCGACCAGAATCCGGTAGCGCTCTTCGCTTTGTTTGATCCGCTCAGCGGCCAGCGTCGCATCGGTAACATCCAGCCATAGGCCAACGGCTTCGACCGGCAAACCGAGGTCGTTGCGCAGCAGTTTGGCCTCGTCGAGCAGCCAGTGATAATCGCCACGGCTGTCACGCAGGCGATAACGCGCACGCACCGAACCTTCGCGCAGCAACTGCCGAGTACGCTGGAAATACACCTCGCGATCTTCCGGATGCAGGCGTTCGATCAGCGCCGCCGCGCTGCAATCTTCCAGACGCAAACCGAGCAGCGGTTGCAGGCTGGCGCTGAAAAACGCTGGTTGCAACGCACCTTCGGCGTAGTGCTGCACGTAAATCACCGCCGGTGAACTGGCGATCAGATTGTCCAGCCGCGCATGGGCGGCGGCGGCCAGTTGCTGCTGGTTTTTGATGTCGCTGATGTCGAGCATGAAACCGACCAGCCGCCGGTGTTCGGCGTTGCCGGTGACTTGTCCTTGCACGCGAAACCACGTCGGCGCTTGCTCGTTATCCGCAGGGTGCAGACGCACGCTCAAGGTCAGCGGCTCGCCGCGTTGTTGCAGGGCGTGCAGACAGCTGCGCATTTCCTCGCGATCGGCAGGATGGATCTGCGTCAGCCATTCTTCTTGGGTCAATCGTGTCGCCTGCAGTTGTAGGGCTGCAGCCAATGACGGCGCCAATTGCACCGCATCGCCGACGCCGGGGATTTCCCACCAACCGGTGCCGAGCAAGGTCTGTAGGGATTCCAGACGTTCGTGCTGGCGATGATGTTGCTGCTCGCGCAGACGCCCGAGCAACGGCGCCGCCAGTGAACTTGCCAGCCACATCCAGTCGCGCACCGTCAGATAGGGCGCAGCGTGATCAACGTCGTAAAAACCGCAGAGCAGCCATGCGACCACGCCGCGATCATCGCTGTAGGGCACGGCAAAACCGTCGGCGTTGCCGAAGATAATCTGCACCCGCGAATGTTCGTTGAGGCCGTGGTGCGCATCGAGTCGCTGCGGCGCGGTGCCGTTCAAACTGTCGAGCGGCGTGCCCAGTCGTTGACCGTCGTGCCACAGCGTCGGCGCGTCATGGGCCTGAAACTGCCGATAGATTTGCCAGCCCTGTTCCTGTTCATCGAGCAGCGCCAATGCCAGACAAGGGATGTGCCAGCGCTGGGCGATGACTTGCAGTTGTTCGCTGACAATCGCCGGCAAACGCAGCGGGCCGCAACTGCGCAATTGTTCGCTGATTTGCCCGGCGATCACTTGGCAGGCGTCGTGGTGGCGCGCTTGCTGGCGTTCGATGAGCAAGTCGGCGATGTCCATCAACTGCAACAGCCAGCCGTTGCCCCAGCGCTGCGCCCAGCCGCGCAAATGCAGCACCTGATCGCCGAGGCAGGCGAAGTCGAGATCGAGCAGTTGCCCTTGCCAATCACTCGGCTGGCCCTCGATGGCCAGGCAACTGTGGGCAAGCAAGTAGTCGCTCAGCGGCAATGGTTGAGCATGAGGTTTCTGTTGTTCGAGCACATGGCGCAACGGCCCGGCCATCTGCAATACCGCGCCGTCATCGTCGAGATGAATGTGCAGGCCCAGCATCGGCGAGACCAGAGGCTCCAGCGGTTCGTGAGCGACGACCGCTGAACGCTTGAGCAACCGCCCGAAAAGTTTATCGCCAGCCGTCAAAATTGCAGACTCGATTGGGCGGTCAGATTGGTCGGCAGGCTGGGCACGGTGCCAACCCCCGGCAGCACCAGAAACGGCAGCACCTGATTGAGCTTGCTGACCGGGTAATTGACGCTGACGGTGAGCGTGCCGTTGAGGCCTTTGCTGCTGTCGAAAACCGCGCTGGTATCGGTGCCAACCACCAGATTGAACGACGAGTTCATCCACGACAATTGGTCAGTCAGCGCTGCATTCGCAGCATTGACGACCGCCGTCGCATAACCGGGCGTCGTCGGGTCAATGGCGACGCTACGGCGCACGGCTTCAGCCGTCGCCTGATTGAACGATTGCATCATCACGAACGGCAGGCTGTAGCTGATCAAGCCGTAAAACACCGCAAAAAAGATCACGAACACCAGGGCGAACTCAATCGCCACCGCACCTTTTTGCGACTTCCGAAAGCCGTTTTTCATGAGTGCGTCTACCCTGACAGTCACTGCGTAGTATCAGCATAGAATCATTCAGCAAAAACGGACGGTTTTTACCGGATGCAGAGTTTTATCCTTCTCGTATGGCTGCTGGTTTGCGCCGCTCAGGACGCCCGGCAGCGGCGCATCACCAATCTCTTGACCGTCGGTGTCGGTGCCTTGGCGCTGGGGTTTTTATTGGCTACCGGCAGCACCTGGCTGGGTGCTCAGGCCGGGCAGGGCGGCTGGGCGGTTTTGTTGGCGTTGGCGTTCACCCTGCCGGGTTATTTGATGGGCCGTATGGGCGCCGGCGATGTGAAACTAATGACAGCTCTGGGCCTTGCGACGGACGGTATTTTCGTTCTTTGGACATTTGTCGGCGCCGGCATCGCCAGCGTGCTCTGGCTGCTGCTCGCGCCAAGAGTCTGGCTGCATATGAGTCAAGGGCTTAGAGATCGTCTTCGATATTTGGGCCCGGGATCGTCAAAAAAGCTGCCATTTGCGCCGTTTGTGCTACTCGGCACGGGGCTGGCTTTCTATTGGATCCACTAGTCGCCGGGTGCCACTAGTTCTATGTACATAGTCGGAAAGTACGTCTACTTTCAAATGAGCTGGTTATACAGCCAAGGGCTGTCAGTACAGGAATGGTCAGCTTTGGCCTAGGGCATGGAGTGGCACGTGAACAAGCTTACGTCTGCGGTAAAAGTCCTCGTGGTTGATGATCAACCCTTGATTGTCGAGGAGTTGTGCGAGTTTCTCGAGTCCAGCGGTTATCGCTGCGTCCCCTGCGTTTCCAGCCAAGAGGCGATCGAGCGTTTTACTGAAGACGCGCAGATTGGTCTGGTGTTGTGCGATCTGCACATGCCGGGGATGGATGGCATTGAACTGGTGCAGGCGTTGCAACGCCTGGCCGGCAAGCAGCGCGCGTTCGAGGCGATCATGTTGACCGGGCGCGCGGACAAGCAGGACGTGATCAAGGCGTTGCGCGCGGGGATTGCTGATTATTATCAGAAGCCGATTGATCTGGCGGAGTTGCTGGAGGGTTTGCAGCGTCAGGAGTTGGCGTTGCAGGAGCGGCACAAGAATGTGCAGCTTGGGCATTTGAATCAGAAGTTGCAGTTTTTGTCTGAGTCGATTGATGACCTTTATCAGGATCTGGATAAGGTTCGGCGTAGTCCTGCGACGGTGGTGCGGGATAGGTTGGGCGGGGAGGCTGAGGCGGCGGAGATGCCGGAGATTTTCAATCAGTTGTCGCCACGGCAGTTGGATGTGGCGCGGTTGGTGGGGAAGGGGCAGACGAATTATCAGATTGCTTGTGAGTTGGGGATTACCGAGAACACGGTGAAGCTTTATGTTTCGCAGGTTTTACGGTTGACGCATATGCATAATCGGACGCAGTTGGCGTTGGCGCTTTCGCCTGGGCGGGGGCGGGTTACGGCGCATTGATTTGGGTACATATCCGTTGTTTGTGGTGGGGCGGGTATTGGTTCCGCCCTTACGGCGGGTCACTTTGGCAAACGCCCCAAAGTAACCAAAGGTCTTTGCCCTGACGTCCGGCCCTCGCTAAGGCTCGGGTTCCTTCGCTCCGGGTTCATCCGGGGGCATCGCCTACGGTTTGCTTCGCTGCACCTCCTCTCGATGCTTTCCCCGTATGAATCCCTCCCGCTCAGCCTCCCGACGGGCTCTAAGATCAAAAGCTGCACCCGAGCTTGCGCTCATCGTGTGTAGGAGCTGCCGAAGGCTGCGATCTTTTGATCTTCGTTGGATTCGCCCCTCACCCCAGCCCTCTCCCGAGGGAGAGGGGGCCGATTTTTGGGCTTTTCAAAACTTGAGTTCAACTCGGTATCCCACGTCGGCGTAACTCGCCCAAACACC
>NZ_JAGYHF010000006.1 GCF_018336155.1 Pseudomonas rustica
GAAGCAACCTGCCGTCGAAAACTTCGCAACTCATTGAATCTCAAGGAGTTTTCCGTTTCGACTGCGCCGGAAGTGGGGCGAATTATAGACATCTAGAATTCGCCGTCAACCCCTATTTGCAGCTTTACTTGGATTTCAGCGTAATCCGTGCAAATGCCTTCTTGCCCGCCTGGCAAACGTGAGTCGCGCCCAGTACATATATAAAGGAGCGATCAACCACCTCACCATCAACACGCACACCACCGGACGCCAACAGGTCGCGCGCCGCAGCCGAGTTCTTCACCAGGCCTGCCTTATTAAGGACAGCGGCGATCGGCATGTCTTCAGCAGAAGTCAGCTCGATCTCTGGCAGGTCATCCGGCAGCTCGCCATCCTTCATGCGATTGCCCGCCGCGCGATGAGCATTGGCCGCAGCCTCTTCACCGTGGAAGCGCGCAACGATTTCTTCAGCCAGCTTGATTTTGACGTCACGCGGATTGGCGCCTGCTTCTACCTCAGCACGCAGCGCATTGATCTCGTCCATCGAGCGGAAGCTAAGCAGCTCGAAGTAACGCCACATCAATGCATCCGGGATCGAAACCAGTTTGCTGTACATGACGCCCGGCGCTTCCTGAATGCCGACGTAGTTGCCCAACGACTTGGACATCTTCTTCACGCCATCCAGACCTTCAAGCAGCGGCATGGTCAGAATGCATTGAGCTTCCTGACCGTAACCACGCTGAAGCTCGCGCCCCATCAGCAAATTGAACTTCTGATCGGTGCCGCCCAACTCAACGTCCGCACGCAAGGCCACCGAGTCGTAACCCTGAACCAGCGGATAGAGGAACTCGTGAATAGCGATCGGTTGATTGGTGGTGTAGCGCTTGTCGAAGTCATCGCGCTCAAGCATGCGAGCAACGGTGTACTGCGAAGTCAGACGAATGAAGTCCGCCGGCCCCATCTGATCCATCCAGGTGGAGTTGAAAGCAACTTCGGTTTTCGCCGGATCGAGAATCTTGAACACCTGAGTCTTATAAGTCTCGGCGTTTTCCAGGACTTGCTCACGGGTCAACGGTGGGCGCGTGGCGCTCTTGCCGCTCGGATCACCGATCATCCCGGTGAAGTCACCGATAAGGAAGATCACTTGATGCCCCAGTTCCTGGAACTGGCGCAGCTTATTAATAAGCACCGTGTGACCCAAGTGCAGATCCGGAGCGGTCGGATCGAAACCAGCCTTGATACGCAGCGGTTGGCCGCGCTTGAGCTTCTCGATCAGCTCGGACTCGACCAATAGTTCTTCCGCACCACGTTTAATCAGCGCTAGCTGCTCTTCAACCGACTTCATAACAGACCCGCAAGGCTCAGATTCAAAGGGAACCAACCATACAAGATCGTGCACCAATTACAAGTTTTGCCCGGCGCACGGACACCAATCCACAAACGCGCTGTCTGTAGACTTGCTTAAGAGATGATTTGGTTATATTTTATACAGTTATTTCATCTTCATCATGTCATTCATCTTTTCCAATTCATCATATTTCAAAGTCAAAACTACTTATGACCACAGAACCGTCTAAAGCGCCTCCGCTTTACCCGAAGACCCACCTGCTCGCTGCAAGTGGAATCGCTGCCCTTCTCAGTCTGGCGCTCCTGGTATTCCCTTCCAGTGATGTTGAAGCCAAAAAGACGACCCTGAGTCTTGAACTGGAAAGTCCTGCTGAACAACTGACACAAGATCAAGACGCTGCTGACGCCGCTCAAGCCACAAATGAGCCTGTCAGTTCGCCATTTGCACAAATCGAAAACACTGACGAAAACGCACCGCAAACCGCTGAAACCGAGCCAGCACCTGCCCCGGCTGCAGAGAAAGCCAAGGCTGCCAGCCATCGCGAAGTCGTCGTCGCCAAGGGTGATACGCTGTCCACTTTGTTTGAAAAGGTCGGTCTGCCCGCCGCTTCCGTTCACGAAGTATTGGCCAGCGATAAACAAGCCAAACAGTTCAGCCAACTTAAGCACGGCCAGAAGCTCGAATTCGAATTGAACCCGGAAGGCCAACTGACCAGCCTGCACAGCAAGGTCAGCGACGTCGAAACCATTACCCTGACCAGGAATGACAAGGGTTATGCCTTCAATCGGGTTACCACTAAACCAACCGTACGCACCGCTTACGTACACGGCGTGATCAACAGCTCGCTGTCCCAGTCCGCCGCCCGCGCTGGCCTCTCGCACAGCATGACCATGGACATGGCCAGCGTGTTTGGTTACGACGTCGACTTCGCTCAGGACATCCGTCAGGGCGACGAATTCGACGTGATCTATGAGCAAAAAGTGGTCAACGGCAAAGCCGTCGGCACTGGCCCGATCCTCTCAGCACGCTTTACCAACCGCGGCAAGACCTACACCGCCGTGCGTTACACCAACAAACAAGGCAACAGCAGCTACTACACCGCTGACGGCAACAGCATGCGCAAGGCGTTCATCCGTACGCCGGTGGACTTCGCCCGTATCAGCTCGAAGTTCTCCATGGGCCGCAAACACCCGATCCTCAACAAGATCCGCGCCCACAAAGGCGTCGACTACGCAGCACCACGCGGCACGCCTATCAAGGCTGCCGGCGACGGTAAAGTACTGCTGGCCGGCCGCCGCGGCGGTTACGGCAACACCGTAATCATCCAGCACGGCAACACTTACCGTACCCTTTACGGCCACATGCAAGGCTTTGCTAAGGGCGTGAAAACCGGCGGTACCGTCAAGCAGGGCCAGGTCATCGGTTATATCGGCACCACCGGCCTGTCCACCGGCCCGCACTTGCACTATGAGTTCCAGGTCAACGGCGTCCACGTCGATCCGCTGGGCCAGAAGCTGCCAATGGCTGACCCGATCGCCAAAGCCGAGCGTGCTCGCTTCCTCGCGCAGAGCCAACCGCTGATGGCGCGCATGGATCAAGAGAAGGCCACCATGCTGGCTTCGAGCAAGCGTTAAGCCATGGCCCTTTATATCGGTGTGATGTCCGGAACCAGCCTCGACGGTCTGGACATTGCTCTGATTGAGCAGACCTCGGCGATCAAACTGATCGCCACGCACTACATTCCCATGCCTGAATCCCTGCGCGCCGAGCTGCTTGGCTTGTGCGCCAGCGGCCCCGACGAAATCGCCCGTTCGGCGATTGCCCAGCAACACTGGGTGAAGCTCGCCGCGCAGGGTATTCATACCCTCCTCGACCTGCAGCAACTCAAACCCGAAGCCATTCGTGCGATCGGCAGCCACGGCCAGACCATTCGCCACGAACCGGCGCGCGGCTTCACGGTGCAGATCGGCAACCCTGCCCTGCTCACCGAGTTGACCGGCATTACCGTGGTCAGCGACTTCCGCAGCCGCGATGTCGCTGCCGGCGGCCAGGGTGCGCCGCTGGTTCCGGCCTTCCATGAAGCTTTGTTCGAAGAGCGTACCGGTAACCAGGCAGTCTTGAATGTCGGCGGTTTCAGCAATCTGAGTCTGATAGAGCCGACCAAGCCTGTAGCCGGTTTCGACTGCGGCCCTGGGAATGTTCTGATGGACGCCTGGATTCAGCAGCAGCGCGGTGAAAACTACGACCGTAATGGCGACTGGGCGAGATCAGGTGCTGTTGAGCCAACCCTGTTGCAGGCGCTGCTCAGCGATCCATTCTTCGTCACCAAAGGCCCGAAAAGCACCGGTCGCGAAGTGTTCAACCTGCCTTGGCTGGAGCAACACTTGTCACGGTTGCCGGCCTTCGCTGCGGAAAACGTGCAGGCCACGCTGCTTGAACTGACTGCGCTGACCATCATCGAGTCGCTGCAAAGCGCTCAGTCCGACACCCAAGAGTTGTTGGTCTGTGGCGGTGGCGCGCATAACGCCACATTGATGAAGCGCTTGGCCGCCCTGCTGCCTAACGCAACCGTAGCCAGCACTGCCACTCACGGCGTCGATCCGGACTGGGTCGAAGCCATGGCCTTCGCCTGGCTCGCTCATTGCTGCCTCGAAGGCATCGCCGCCAACCGCCCAAGCGTCACCGGCGCGCGCGGTCTTCGCGTCTTGGGCGCCATCTACCCGGCCTGATCAAACCGCAGACAGCAAAACGCCGCAGAACCGAAAGGCTCTGCGGCGTTTTGTTATCTGAAACGAAGAGGCGTCAGATCGAGAACGAAGAGCCGCAACCACAGGTCGTGGTGGCGTTCGGGTTCTTGATCACGAAGCGCGAACCTTCCAGACCTTCCTGGTAATCCACTTCAGCACCGGCCAGGTACTGGAAGCTCATCGGATCAACCACCAGACTCACACCTTCGCGCTCGACGATGGTGTCGTCCTCGGCCACGTCTTCATCGAAGGTGAAACCGTATTGAAACCCTGAACAACCGCCGCCCGTAACGAATACGCGCAGCTTCAAGCGATCATTCCCCTCTTCATCGACCAGGCTCTTCACCTTGTGCGCGGCACCGTGGGTGAATTGCAAAGCCGTGGGGGTGAAGGATTCGACGCTCATGCTGACTATCTCCCGGCGTTACGCCGCCATAATGCGTGATGACGCGCATTATCCGCTTCTCCTAGAAAATCGGTCAACTATTAGAGGAGCAGCGGCAAGATTCAAGCTGCGAGCTTCACGCTTGCGGCTCACAACTTGAAGCTTGTAGCTGCCCTTATGGCAGCATTCCGGCATGAGACAGGCCGAAGCGCTCGTCCAGCCCGAACAGGATGTTCATATTCTGCACCGCTTGGCCCGACGCGCCTTTGACCAGGTTGTCGATCACCGACAACACCACCACCAGATCGCCATCCTGTGGACGGTGCACCGCGATGCGGCAGACATTGGCGCCACGCACGCTGCGGGTTTCCGGATGACTACCGGCTGGCATCACGTCGACGAACGGTTCGTTGGCATAACGCTTTTCGAACAGCGCCTGCAGATCCACCGAACGATCAACCACGGTCGCGTAGAGCGTGGAATGAATGCCACGAATCATCGGCGTCAGGTGCGGAACGAAGGTCAGGCCGACATCCTTGCCCGCTGCGCGACGCAGACCCTGGCGAATTTCCGGCAGGTGACGGTGACCTTTTACCGCGTACGCCTTCATGCTTTCCGACGTCTCGGAGTACAACGAGCCTACAGCCGCACCGCGACCGGCGCCGCTGACACCGGATTTGCAGTCGGCGATTAGCATCGATGTGTTGGCCAAACCAGCTTCAAGCAAAGGCAGGAAACCCAGCTGCGTCGCGGTCGGATAGCAACCCGGCACCGCGATCAGACGAGCTTTCTTGATCTGCTCGCGATTGACTTCCGGCAGACCGTAAACCGCTTCGTCCAGCAGTTCAGGCGCGCCGTGCGGCTGGCCGTACCACTTGGCCCACTCTTCCGCGTCTTGCAGACGGAAGTCCGCCGACAGGTCAATCACCTTGGTGCCCGCTGCCAGCAGTTCGCCCGCCAGTGCGTGAGCCACACCGTGCGGCGTGGCGAAGAACACCACGTCGCAAGCGCCGAGGGTTTTGATGTCCGGCACGCTGAAAGCCAGGCCGTCGTAGTGGCCGCGCAGGTTCGGGTACATATCAGCCACGGCCAGACCGGCCTCGGATCGGGAAGTGATCACAACCACTTCTGCCTGCGGATGCTGTGCCAACAGACGCAGCAATTCGACACCGGTGTAACCCGTGCCGCCGACGATACCGACCTTGACCATAACCTGCCCTCAAAGAACCCACTGGAAAGCCGTCGATAATAGGGGCCGCGCGGCCCTGCGACAACCGTCAAGGTGACGTGCGGACGCTCAAGCCTCTACTATCCGGGTACCGTGAACCTGGAATAACTAAAAATGCTCTATTTATGGATAAAAGCTTTTCACATTGTCAGCGTCGTTTGCTGGTTTGCCGGACTGTTCTACTTGCCGCGACTGTTCGTGTATCACGCGCAAAGCGAAGACACGATCAGCAAAGAACGCTTCAGCGTCATGGAGCGCAAGTTGTACCGCGGCATCATGGGCCCGGCGATGATTGCCACGCTGATCTTCGGCGGCTGGCTGATCTACCTCAATCCGAGCATCTTCAGCATGGGCGGCTGGATTCACGCCAAACTGACTCTGGTCGTTTTGCTGATCGGCTACCACCACATGTGCGGCGCGCAGGTAAAACGTTTTGCCCGTGGCGAAAACACCCGCAGCCATGTCTTTTATCGCTGGTTCAATGAAGTGCCGGTTCTGATATTGCTGGCTATTGTAATTCTGGTCGTGGTCAAGCCGTTCTAACTTCAACAAGAACAGATCTTTGGGGTACTCATCATGTCGCTGCCCGCTTTGCTCGAACAACGTCTGCGTCTGCCCGTGGTGGCGGCGCCGATGTTTCTGATTTCCAACCCTGAGTTGGTGCTCGCCTGCTGCCGCAATGGCGTGGTCGGCAGTTTTCCGGCCTTGAACCAGCGCGAAAGCAGCGGCTTCAAAGCCTGGCTGGAACAGATCGAAGCGGGCCTTGCGACACTGGAGAACCCCGCGCCCTACGCAGTGAACCTGATCGTACACAACAGCAATCCGCGCTTGCAGGCGGATCTGAACATCTGCGTCGAACACAAAGTGCCGATCGTCATCACCAGCCTCGGCGCGGTGAAAGAGTTGGTCGACGCGGTACACAGTTATGGTGGCCTGGTCTTCCATGACGTGACCACGCGCCGGCATGCCGAGAAAGCGGCCGAGGCCGGGGTCGATGGTTTGATCGCGGTCGCCGCTGGCGCCGGCGGCCATGCCGGTACCTGGAGTCCGTTTGCGCTGATCGCCGAGATCCGTGAGTTCTTCGACAAGACGCTATTGCTTGCAGGATGTTTGAACCACGGCCATGAGATTCTCGCCGCACAGCTGCTCGGCGCGGATTTGGCCTACTTCGGTACGCGATTTATCGGTACCACTGAAAGTCATGCGCCTGACGCTTACAAGGAGATGCTCCTGACAGCCAAGGCAGCGGACATCATTCATACTCCAGCGGTGTCAGGGGTTCCCGCCAGTTTCATGCGCCAGAGCCTGCAAGCCGCCGGTTTCGATATGGCCGCGCTGCAAGGCAAGGGCGAAGTGAATTTTGGCGACAAGCTCAAGCCGATCAATGACGAAGCCAAGGCCTGGAAGACCGTATGGTCTGCCGGTCAAGGTGTCGGGCAGATCGATGACCTGCCGAGTGTCGATCAGTTGATCGCACGACTCGACGCCGAGTATCGTCAGGCGCAGGAGCGCGCTGCACAGCTACCGCTACGCTGGCCTCGCCAATAAAAACAGGCCAGTCGCCCATTGACTGGCCTTACACTGCTGACCTCAATCATTCGCGACAAGGATGCCTCGGCCATGAGCGACCCCCGTTACAAGATCGTTTTCGACGGTGCTCTACAGCCCGGTGTCGATATCACGACCGCCAAGCTCAATCTGGCGAATCTATTCAAAAGCGATGTGGCCGCGATTGAGCGCCTCTTCAATGGCAGCGTCGTCGCCCTCAAACGTGATCTTTCCCACGGCGATGCGCAGACATATCTGCAAGCGCTGAACAAAACCGGGATTGATGCGCGCATTGAAAATGAAACCGCCATCGAGCTGAACCTCAATGACGTCCACGAGCATGCCCCCGCCGTGGCCGAGCCTGATTCCCCTTATGCACCGCCACGTGCCAGCGTCGGCGAAAGTCTGCCGGCCTTCGCAACGCTCAAGCCGTTTGGGGTCGAAGGCCGGATCGGTCGTCTGCGTTTTCTCGCCTGGACAATGGTGCTCGGCTTGGTGACGCTGCCGATCGTGGGTGTGTTCGCACTGATCGCCTTGGGGCTGGTCAGCGGCGAATCGACCACTGGCTTGATCATCGGCGGGATTCTCGCCTTCTTTTTGTTCCTCGGCTTTTTCATCGTCAGCATTCTGTTCAGCGTTCAACGCCTGCACGATATCGGCTGGTCGGGCTGGCTCTGGTTGCTCAACCTGGTGCCGGTGGTGGGCAGTTTCTTCCCGCTGGTGATCATGGTCGTGCCGGGCAATACCGGCGCCAATCGCTACGGCCCGCCGCCGCCACCGAACAGTACCGCGGTCAAAGTGCTGTGCTCGTTGTGGATCGTGTTCTTCGCGCTGATCTTTATCGGTGGGATATTTGGCGGGTTCTCGGCCGTCCAGGACGAATATGAAAGCAACCTGGAAAGCAGCTACCAAAGCGGTTCAGTGACCACCGATGAAATCGACGTCGAGGTCGAACCCGCAGCGAATTCCGCCGACGAGGCAGCCGAACCGGCGCAGGCCCCTGTAGACTCTGCGAAAGAATGAACAGCGCTCCCCGCCGTGACACCCGCGTCGCCGGCGCGGAGCTGTTGCGATGGAGAATTGCATGACCCGTTACGCTCTGATCACCGGCGCCTCCAGCGGCATCGGCCTGGCCATGGCCGAAGCTCTGGCCCGGCGCGGCCGCAGCCTGATTCTGGTGGCTCGACAGCGTGATCAGCTGGAAAGCATTGCGATCGAACTGACCCAGCGCTTCGGCGTCGAAGTGTTGTTCCGTGCCTGCGATCTCGGCGAGCCATTGCGCTTGTCAGGTTTTCTGCTGGAGCTGGAAGAAGGTGACCGGCAGATTGATCTGCTGGTGAACTGTGCGGGTATCGGCACTTGCGGCCCGTTCCTCGCGCAGGACTGGATGACCGAGCAGGATCTGATCGAGGTGAACATCCTCGCCCTCACCCGCCTTTGCCATGCGATCGGTAACAGCATGGCACTGCAAGGTGGCGGGCAGATTCTCAACGTTGCTTCGGTGGCGGCGTTCAATCCCGGTCCATGGATGAGCACTTACTTCGCCAGCAAGGCTTATGTGCTGCATTTTTCTGAAGCGCTGCGGGTCGAGCTGAAAAAGTGCGCGGTCAAGGTCTCGGTGCTCTGCCCCGGCCCGACGCGTACTGCCTTCTTCCGTACCGCACAGCTGAACACGGAAAAGCTCAACGCCAGCAACGTGCTGATGAGTCCCGAGGAAGTCGCGCTGTACACCGTGCGCGCCCTCGACAAGAACCGCGCGATCATCATTCCGGGGCGCCGCAACCGCTGGTTCGCGTTCCTGCCGCGACTGGGTTCGCGCTGGCTTAACCGCACGATTGTCGGCATGGTTAACAAAGCTTACTGCCCGCGCTGAAGCAGCATAATTCAACGCGGTACACTCGATTCAGCCCAAACAACGGAGAAAACAGCAGTGGATACTCTGTTCACCAAGATCATCAACCGGGAGATCCCGGCCAAGATCATTTACGAGGACGACCAGGTTCTGGCCTTCCACGACATCGCCCCTCAGGCACCGGTGCATTTTCTGGTGATCCCGAAGAAACCGGTGCGCACCCTCAATGACCTGACCGAAGACGACAAGGCTTTGGCCGGGCATATCCTGTTCACTGCGCAGCGTCTGGCACTGGAACTGGGTTGCGAGGACGGCTTCCGCGTGGTGATGAATTGCAATGAAAAAGGTGGCCAGACGGTTTACCACATTCATATGCATGTACTTGGTCAGCGCCAGATGAACTGGCCGCCGGGCTAAGATTCACCGACCAGGCCTGCGGCTTGTCACCTGTAGGAGCTGCCGAAGGCTGCGATCTTTTGATCTTCGAGGTAGCAAAAACAAGATCAAAAGATCGCAGCCTTCGGCAGCTCCTACATAAAGCCCCCCAGTACATCCAGCACATAAAGCGCATCCAGCGTGCCGAATGACCCAGCGCAAACCTTCCCCGGCCGATTCGGTTAAACTGGCCGCCGAGATTCTTCCCGGAGGTCAGCATGACTACCCAACGTCACTACTCGCCGATTGACCGTCTTCTGCTGCAAGCCGATGCCGCGATGCGTACCCTGCTGCCCTCCAGTGGCCAGCCGTACCGTCCGTCGCCAGCGATCTTGCAGCCGGACACGCAGATGAGCGACGAAGACACCCGCCACGTCGCCGGTCTGATGCGCATCAACCACACCGGTGAAGTCTGCGCCCAGGCGTTGTATCAAGGACAGGCGCTGACCGCCAAGCTGCCGCAAGTGCGCGCAGCCATGGAGCACGCGGCTGAAGAAGAGATTGATCATCTGGTCTGGTGCGAACAGCGCATTCACCAGTTGGGCAGCCATACCAGTGTGCTCAATCCGCTGTTTTATGGGATGTCGTTCGGGATTGGTGCGGTGGCCGGGTTGATCAGCGACAAAGTGAGTCTGGGCTTTGTGGCGGCTACCGAGCACCAGGTGTGTAAACACTTGAATGAACATCTGGAGCAATTGCCGGCGGAGGACGAGAAGTCACGGGCGATTCTGGAGCAGATGCGTATTGATGAAGAGCATCATGCGGAGAGTGCGCTGGAGGCTGGAGGGTTTCGTTTTCCGGCGCCGGTGAAGTTCGGGATGAGTATTTTGGCTAAGGTGATGACCAAGAGTACTTATCGGATTTGAAGTGTGATTGTGTGTTGCTGCGTTGGGCCTCTTCGCGAGCAAGCTTTGCTCCTACAAGGGGGTTATGGCAGACATGAAAAAGGCGACCGAGAGGTCGCCTTTTTTTGTGTGCGGGAATCTTAGGTCGGCATGTTGCGCGCGTAGAAGATTTCCAGCATTTCGTGTTTCACCCGGTCGGTCACCTGAGCACGCTGCTCGGAGGACAGGCTGCTGGTCGCGTCGCCGAACAGATAGTTATCCAGTTCGAAGTTCTTCAGCAGCATTTTGGTGTGGAACAGGTTTTCCTGGTACACGTTCACGTCGGTCATCTGGTACGCGTCGCGAGTGTCTTCGGAGAGGTAGTTCTGGATCGAGTTGATCTCGTGGTCGATGAAGTGCTTGTTGCCTTCAACGTCACGGGTGAAGCCGCGCACACGATAATCCACAGTCACGATGTCCGAATCGAACTGGTGAATGAGGAAATTGAGCGCTTTCAGCGGTGAGATGACACCACACGTCGACACGTCGATGTCCACACGAAACGTGGCAATACCGTCGTCCGGATGGATTTCCGGATAGGTGTGCACCGTGATGTGGCTCTTGTCGAGGTGGGCCAGGATAATTTCGGGCAACGGGCCCGGCGATTCTTCGATCTGGCTGTCGGTCGGGGTGACCGGCTCTTCAGAAATCAGAATCGTGACGCTGGCGCCCTGGGGTTCATAGTCCTGACTCGCGATGTTCAGGATGTTGGCACCAATGATATCGACAACTTCCGTGAGGATCTGCGTCAGACGTTTCGCGTTGTACTCTTTATTGATGTACTCGACGTACGCCTGCTGGTCTTGCGGGGTTTCCGCGTAGCAGATGTCATAGATGTTGAAGCTCAAGGTCTTTGTCAGGTTATTGAACCCGTGGAGCTTGAGTTTGCTTTTCACCGTTAAAAACTCTCTATGTATGCGGCGCAGCCGCGTGATCAAGCATGCCCGTCAAGTGCGAACGACGCACCTGCGTAGGACGGTTAACACCTCTTCGCGATGGCGATTTTGGTTATCTGTTCAGGCGGATGACCCGTCGGTTGACCGATCACTGCCCTGAAAAAAGTGGCGCATTATGCAGACGTCAGCGGGGGATCGCCAGAGTCTGCACTGCTTTTATGATAGTTGAATGTCGCTTCAACCGAGTTCGACGATTTCGTAATCGTGGGTGATGGCCACGCCAGCGGCGCCGAGCATGATCGAGGCCGAGCAATATTTCTCGGCGGACAGTTCGATCGCGCGTTTGACCTGGGCTTCTTTCAAGCCACGGCCCTTGACCACGAAATGCATGTGAATCTTGGTGAAGACCTTCGGATCTTCAGTCGCGCGCTCGGCTTCGAGGAAGGCTTCGCAGCTTTCCACGGCCTGACGCGACTTCTTCAGAATGCTGACCACGTCGAAATTGCTGCAACCGCCCACACCGAGCAGGAGCATCTCCATCGGGCGAACACCCAGGTTACGACCACCGGCGTCCGGCGGACCGTCCATCACCACGACATGACCGCTGCCGGATTCGCCGAGGAACATGGCTTCGCCAGCCCATTGGATGCGTGCCTTCATCGCCAAGACTCCACTGTAGAAAAAAGGGTCGCCAGCTTAGCACGGGCATTGTGCCGCCAGCGCGCGTCGTTCCTAGGACGGATGCGTCTACGACGTAGGTAATTTCTCGAATTTGCGACGAAGTGTCTGTTAAGCTGGCGCCAATTCGCTGGCGCCCATGCCAGCTGTGCAGCGACCGCCTTCAGCGCCTCATAAAAAAACCAAACATCACCGTGCAGTCTTTTCGGGATACAACCATGGTTGCTATTACCCCCACACCCAAAATCAAGAACCTCGACAAGCTGCTGATGCATTGTCAGCGCCGTCGTCACGCGGCCAAGAGCAACATCATCTGCGCCGGCGACCGTTCCGATACGTTGTATTTCATCATCAAGGGTTCGGTGACGATCCTGATCGAGGATGACGACGGCCGCGAAATGATCATTGCCTACCTTAATGCCGGGGATTTCTTCGGTGAGTTGGGCCTGTTCGAGCAAGCCGGTCAGGAACAGGAACGCAGCGCCTGGGTGCGCGCCAAGGTTGAATGCGAGATCGCGGAAATCAGCTACACCAAGTTCCGCGAATTGTCGCAGCAGGATCCAGACATTCTTTACGTCCTCGGCGGACAAATCGCACAGCGCTTGCGCAACACCACACGCAAAGTCGGCGATCTGGCGTTCTTTGATGTGACCGGTCGCGTAGCGCGTTGCCTGCTGGAGTTGTGCAAACAGCCAGACGCAATGACCCACCCGGACGGCATGCAGATCAAAGTGACGCGTCAGGAAATCGGCCGGATTGTCGGCTGTTCACGGGAGATGGTCGGTCGCGTGCTCAAGGATCTTGAGGAACGCAACCTGGTCGATGTGAAAGGCAAGACCATGGTGGTCTTCGGTACGCGCTAAGCGTACATCTGCGCCAGCATCAGACGAAACAGCTCATCGAGACGCGCCAAGGCCTGTGGCGCGTTGAATTTTTCATGCAAAGCGATGTGGCTTTGCGCCCTCACCCGCTGCTCCAGGCCGCACGCTTCATTGAAGCGATTGACCGCTGCAACCATCGATTCGCGCTCGTCATCCATCAGCATCGCCCCGTGCACCAGACCGACCGGCCGTTGTCCGCCCTGACTCTGGCGCCAGCGCTGGGCGGTGCCGACCATTTTGCGACCGTCGAGATTGACGTTGAAACGACCGTCGCAGAATGCGCCGTCGATTTCGCCCAAGGAAGACGTGCCGCCCAACTCATCGAGCAACTGGCAGATCGGATCGCAGAGACGGCGGTAACCGGTTTCGATGCGGTTCAGATCGCCTTCGCTGCGCGGTGGTGCGTAAACCAACGCGATGTTGATGGTGGCGGCGGATTGCGGGACGGGTTCGCCGCCGGTTTCACGCAGCAGGACTGGCCAGCCTGCAGCGGCGGAGACTTCGCAGGCGTGCTCGAATGCGGGCAGACGATTGAGGCGGCGTGGCATGACCAACGCGCGATCGCTGGGTTGCCAGAAGAGAAGGCCGAATTCGGAGTCGCCGGCGCAGACCGAGGCCAGCAAGTCTTGTTCGGCCTGGAGGCCGGCTTCGATGGTCAGGGGGGTTGGCAGCGACATGGAGAACTCCGGCAGATCGAAAATCTTCGGGAAATTTGAAGGCCCTTTCGCGAGCAAGCCCGCTCCCAAAGGGGAAATGCATTCCAAATGTGGGAGCGGGCTTGCTCGCGAAGGGGTCGACTCGGTCTAACGGCAATCAGTCGAGGGTCGAACCGCTGATCGAGGTGCCACGCTCCGGGAAGAACAGGCGCTGCAATTCTGTGCCCGGGTTTTCCGCGCGCATGAACGCTTCGCCGACCAGGAACGAATACACGTCGCTGATTTCCATCAACTCGACATCGGCACGGTTGAGAATTCCGCTCTCGGTGATCACCAACCGATCGCGCGGAATACGCGGCAACAGGTCGAGCGTCACTTCGAGGCTGACGTCGAAGGTGTGCAGGTTACGGTTGTTGACCCCGACCAACGGCGTGTCGAGGGTTTTCAACGCGCGCTCCAGCTCATCGCCGTCGTGCACTTCAACCAACACATCGAGACCGACGCTTTTGGCGACAGCGGCCAGCTCGGCCATTTTCACGTCATCCAGGGCGGAGACGATCAACAGCACGCAGTCGGCGCCCAACGCGCGGGCTTCGACGATCTGGTACGGATCGATCATGAAGTCCTTGCGGATCACCGGCAGACTGCACGCGGCTCGCGCCTGTTGCAGATAAGCATCGGCGCCCTGGAAGTAATCGATGTCGGTCAGCACGGACAGGCAGGTCGCCCCGCCCTTCTCGTAGCTTTTGGCGATGTCGGCGGGAACGAAGTTCTCGCGGATCACGCCTTTGCTCGGCGAAGCCTTTTTGATTTCGGCAATCACCGCTGGTTGTTTCTTTTTCGCTTGCGCCAGCAGCGCGTTAGCGAAACCGCGGGGTGCATCGGCCGCCTTGGCCAGACTTTCCAGCTCACTCAGGCTGACGCGGGCACTACGCTCGGCAACTTCCTGAACTTTGCGGGCCAGAATGTTTTCCAGAACCGTCGGTACACTCATCCCTCATTCTCCACTCTGAATACCGCGGTAAAGGCACCCAGCTCCTCGAGTTTTTCCCGAGCGAGGCCGGTGTGCAAAGCGTCGTGCGCGAGCTCCACGCCCTGTTTCAAACTGCTCGCCACGTCGGCGGCGTACAGCGCGGCACCGGCGTTGAGCACAATCATTTCGGCGGCTTTCTGGCCGTTCTCGGTTTTGCGCTTGCCGAGGGCATCGCGGATCAGCGCCAGCGATGCTTCCGGGCCGTCGACCGACAGACCGTGCAGGCTCTGGCTCTTCATGCCGAGATCTTCCGGCTCGACCCAATACTCAGTGATTTCGTTGTTCTTCAGCTCGGCGACAAAGGTCGGCGCGGCGAGGCTGAACTCGTCCAGACCGTCCTTCGAATGCACCACCAGCACGTGCTTGCTGCCCAGACGCTGCAACACTTCGGCCAATGGCCGGCACAGTGCCTTGTTGAACACGCCCACTACCTGATGCTTAACACCGGCCGGATTCGTAAGCGGGCCGAGCATGTTGAACAACGTACGCAGACCGAGATCGCGGCGCGGGCCGGCGGCGTACTTCATGGCTTTATGGTGAGTCTGGGCGAACATGAAGCCGATGCCGACGTTGTCGATGCAACGCGCAACCTGCACCGGCGTCAGGTTCAGATAAATGCCGGCAGCTTCGAGCAAGTCGGCACTGCCGCTTTTACCCGAGACCGCACGGTTACCGTGTTTGGCCACGGTGCAACCGGCTGCCGCGACAACAAAGGAAGAAGCCGTCGACACGTTGAAGATGTTCGCACCGTCACCGCCGGTGCCGACCACATCGACCACGCCGTCGAGGGTTTTCAGTTCGACCTGATCGGCCAACTCGCGCATCACCGACACGGCGCCGACGATCTCGTCGATGCTTTCGCTTTTCATGCGCATGGCCATCATGAACGCGCCAATCTGCGCGTCGCTGCATTGGCCGGTCATGATTTCACGCATCACATCGCGCATTTCATCGGTGCTGAGATCGAGGTGTTCGACGATACGGCTCAGGGCTGTCTTGATATTCATGGGAAGTCCTTAGCGCGTGCCGCCGGTTTGTTTGAGGAAGTTGGCAAACAGTTCATGACCCTGCTCGGTCAGGATCGACTCGGGGTGGAACTGTACGCCCTCAATGTTCAGGGTCTTGTGACGCAGGCCCATGATTTCGTCGACCGAACCGTCGTCGTGTTGCGTCCACGCGGTCAGTTCCAGGCAATCGGGCAAAGTATCGTGCTTGACGATCAGCGAGTGGTAGCGGGTAACCGTCAGCGGATGATTCAGGCCTTGGAAAACGCCCTTGTCCTCGTGGAATACCGGGCTAGTCTTACCGTGCATCACTTGGCGGGCGCGGACTACATCGCCGCCAAAAGCCTGGCCGATCGATTGGTGGCCAAGGCAGACACCGAGGATCGGCAGTTTGCCGGCGAAGTGCTTGATGGCTTCGATGGAGATGCCGGCTTCGGTCGGGGTGCAAGGGCCTGGGGAGACGACGATGCGCTCGGGTTTCAGCGCTTCGATTTCGGCGACGGTCAATTCGTCGTTGCGCACGACTTTGACCTCGGCACCCAGTTCGCCGAGGTATTGCACAACGTTGTAAGTAAAGGAGTCGTAGTTGTCGATCATCAGCAACATGGCGATTCGAACCTCTTGAATTCTGACTTGGAGACAGCCTTCAGATGACTTGCCCGCAGGGCGCTGCACGATGTCGGACGCGGGTAGACGCGTCGGCACAGCGGCATTTCAAACAGGCAAGGAAGGCAAAGCGATACAGATCCGGCGGGGCCGGCAGAAAAGATTCAGGCGCGCCAACGCCAGCGGGCGTGTGCCTTGATGACTTGATCCAGAAGTTTGCTGGTGATCAACACGGGGAAGGTCTCGTTCATACGTTCCGGCACAGTAACTTAGCTGGGCGGAGCGTGCAATATGGCCGGGGCTTTGGGGGTTAAATCTATAAGAGGGTTCGCGACCGATGGCAAAAGGCCGGAAGTTTTTGGTACTGTCGTTTCGTTCACCTACAACAATAAATAAACGGACTTGCTCATGATCAAACAGACGTTGTTTGTACCGCTGGCTGGATGCTTGCTCGCATTGGCCTGCGCCCAGGCGAATGCCGCCCCCAATCCTTACTCGAATTTCGTGGTGTTTGGCGACAGTCTCAACGATGCCGGCACCTTCAGAGACACCGGCGGCCCGGCCGGTTCTACCCAGCGCTACACCAACCGTACCGGCCCGGTGTATCTGGACGGCAGCGGCGAAGTGCGTTCGCTGAACTCCACGCAATTGCTCGGCGGCCGACTCGGCTTCACCCCGGATCAGACCGCCTCTTCCAGCTCGCAAGTGCGCGTCGAAAACGGTCAGGTCGACGGCAACAACTGGGCGGTCGGCGGTTATCGCACCGACCAGATTCTCGATTCGATCACCTCGCAATCCGCCACCGGTGAACGCACTCGCACTGGTTATCTGCCCTCGAACGGCTTCCGCGCTGACCCGAATGCGCTGTATTACATTTCCGGCGGCGGTAACGACTTCCTGCAGGGCCGCATCCTCAGCCTGCCGCAAGCCAACGCCGGCGCCGATCGACTGGCTGACAGCGTGCAAGCGTTGCAATCGGCCGGTGCCAAATACGTGATGGTCTGGCTGTTGCCTGACGTCGGCCTGACCCCGGCCATCAACGGCACGCCGCTGCAAGCGTTCAGCAGCCAGCTCGCCGCGCAATTCAACAGCCAGTTGGTCAGTCGTCTGCAAGGCATCAATGCGGAAATCATTCCGCTGAACATTCCGGTATTGCTGTCGGAAGTGTTCGCCGATCCGGGCCGTTTTGGTCTGGCCACTGATCAGAACCTCACCGCGACGTGCTTCAGCGGCAGCGGTTGCCCGGAAAACGCCCGTTACGGCATCAACAGTGCGACGCCAGATCCGACCAAGCTGATTTACAACGACGGCGTGCACCCGACCGAAGCCGGGCAGAAACTGATCTCCGACTACGCCTATTCCCTACTGGCCGCGCCGTGGGAACTGACGCTGCTGCCGGAAATGGCCCACGCCACCGTGCGTGCGCATCAGGATGAACTGCGCAGCCAATGGCAGGCGGACTGGGAAAACTGGCAAGCGGTCGGCCAATGGCGCGCGATCGTTTCCGCCGGTGGCCAGCATCTGGATGTCGACAGCCAAAGCAGCGGCGCCAGTGCAGACGGCAGCGGTTACAACCTCAATGTCGGGGGCAGCTATCGTCTGAATGACGCGTGGCGTGTCGGTGTGGCGGGTGGTTTCTACCGGCAGAATCTCGAGGCCGGGCATAACGATTCGGACTACAAACTCAACAGCTACATGGCCACCGCATTTGCCCAGTTCCAGCAGAATCGCTGGTGGGCTGACGCGGCGTTGACCGGAGGCAAACTCGACTACGACAACCTCAAGCGCAAGTTTGATCTGGGCGCCAGCGAAGGTGCGGAGAAAGGTGATACCGACGGCAGCCTCTGGGCGTTCAGCACGCGCATCGGCTACGACATTGCCCAGCCGGGCAGCGAATGGCATCTGTCGCCGTTCGTCAGCGCCGATTATGCCAGCGTCGATGTCGATGGTTATTCAGAGAAGAGCAACCGCGCTACAGCGCTGACCTTCGATGATCAGACCCGCGATTCGAAACGTCTGGGCGTTGGTATTCAGGGCAAGTACAACTTCACTCCGCAAACGCAGGTGTTTGGTGAGTATGCGCACGAGCGTGAGTACGAAGACGACGTGCAGAAGGTCAATATCGCGCTGAATACCTTGCCGGCGAATGACTTCAAACTTGAGGGGTATACGCCGCAGAGCCATTTGAACCGCTTGAGTTTGGGTGTTAGCCATAAGCTGACGGCGGATCTGGCGTTGCGTGGCGGGTATTCGTTCCGCAAGGATGATGACTTTACCCAACAGGGCGTGAATGTTGGGGTGGTGTTGGATTTTTAAGCGGTAGAGCAAAAGATCGCAGCCTGCGGCAGCTCCTACAGGGGGTTGTTGCAGGGCATGAAAAAAGTGGCGCCCTCACAGGCGCCGCTTTTTTTATGGTGGAAAACATTAACCTGTGGCGAGGGGATTTATCCCCGTTGGGGTGCGAAGCAGCCCCTAAACCAAACACCGCGGTGTATCAGGCAAACCACATGTAATGGTTTTACGACTGCTGCGCAGCCGAACGGGGATAAATCCCCTCGCCACAATGAATCCCCATACCACAGATAAATCCCCTTACCACACAAGGCCTCACCCATGAGGGATCTGCGATCAGTCAGGGGTTTGTTCGGCCAGGGCGACGGCGCGGAACATCGCGCGGCGTTTGTTCAGGGTTTCTTCCCATTCCAGGGCCGGCACCGAGTCGGCGACGATGCCGCCACCGGCCTGCACATGCAGTTCGCCGTTTTTGATCACTGCGGTGCGGATGGCAATCGCGGTGTCCATGTTGCCGTTCCAGGCGAAGTAACCGACCGCACCGCCATACACACCACGCTTGACCGGCTCCAGTTCGTCGATGATTTCCATCGCACGGATCTTCGGCGCACCGGACAAGGTGCCCGCCGGCAGAATCGCCCGCAGTGCGTCCATCGCCGTCAGGCCTTCTTTCAACTGACCGGTGACGTTGGACACAATGTGCATCACGTTGGAATAACGCTCGATAACCATCTTCTCGGTGAGCTTCACCGAACCGATTTCCGAAACGCGCCCCGTATCGTTACGACCCAAATCGATGAGCATCAAGTGCTCGGCGATCTCTTTGTCGTCCGACAGCAGGTCTTCTTCCAGCGCCAGATCGGCTTCTTCGGTCGCGCCACGTGGGCGCGTGCCGGCAATCGGGCGCACGGTGATCAGGTTGTCTTCAACGCGCACCAGCACTTCCGGCGAACTGCCGACGACGTGGAAGTCGCCGAAGTTGAAGAAGTACATGTACGGCGTCGGGTTGAAGCAACGCAGCGCGCGGTACAAATCGATCGGTGCAGCCTTGAAGTCGATCGACATACGCTGCGACGGCACGACCTGCATGCAATCACCGGCAAGGATGTATTCCTTGATGGTGTCGACGGCTTTTTCGTAATCGTCCTGAGTAAAACTGGAACGGAACACTGGATCAGCCGCTTGCTGCTTGCTGAAGTCCAGGCCACGGCGCGGGGTGATCGGCTGGCGCAGTTGCTCGAGCAATTCCTGCAAACGTGCCTGACCTTGTTCGAAGGCATCGGCCTGCGCAGGGTCGGCGAGGACGATCGCGTGCATCTTGCCAGCAAGGTTGTCGAACACCACGACGGCGTCGGACACCATCAGCAGAATGTCCGGCACGCCCAGTGGATCCGGGTTCGGGCACTTGCCCAAGCGCTTCTCGACATAACGCACGCAGTCGTAACCGAAGTAACCCACCAGACCACCGTTGAAGCGCGGCAGACCGGCAATGGTCGGCACGTTGTAACGCGCCTTGAAGGTTTCAACGAAGGCCAGTGGATCTTCAACGTCGTGGCTTTCGGTCTCGACGCCATCAACGGTGATGCTGACGTGATGATCGTGAACGCGCATGACCGTGCGGCACGGCAGGCCGATGATCGAGTAACGGCCCCACTTCTCACCGCCCTGCACCGACTCGAGCAGGTAGGAGTTGGGCTGGTCGGCCAGTTTCAGGTAGATCGACAGCGGCGTGTCGAAGTCGGCCAGGGTTTCGCAGGCCAACGGAATGCGGTTGTAGCCGTCAGCGGCCAAGCGCAGGAATTCTTCGCGGATCATAAGGTGCCTCGTGGTGTGAGGTGCTATCAGTCAGGTATGCAAACGCGCCGGCAGGCCGGCCAGAAAAAAGTCAGGCGCGCCAACGCCAGCGGGCCAGGGCCTTGATGACTTTCATCCAGAGTTTGCGAGTGACCACCACGATGGCGTTTCCAGAATGGGATTGAGAAGCGTCGGGCAACGTTATCTCAGCGGCCGAACCGAGGCAACCGGGAATTAGCTTGCGCAGATCGTCGATCACCAGCGCCGGCGACTCTTCGGCAATCGGTCGGCCATGGTTGTAGCCATAACTCAGCGCCACGCATTTGACCCCCGCCGCTTTCGCCGCCAGCACATCGCTGCGCGAGTCGCCGACGAACAACGATTGCGAGGCCGGGATATTGGCCATTTTCATCACGAAGAACAGCGCTGCCGGGTCAGGCTTTTTCTGCGGCAAGGTATCGCCACCGATGATCCACTTGAAGTAGCGGCCGATTTTCATCTGATCCAGCAACGGCGCGACAAAGCGCTCGGGCTTGTTGGTGATCAGCGCCATGGCCACGCCTTGTTTGTGCAGCCACTTGAGGGTGTCGCGCACGCCGGGATAGACCACGGTCAGCTCATGGCTGGCGCCGTAAGCCTCCATGAACACTTCCAGCGCATGTTCGGCCTCGACGTCATCCACCGCCGAATGATCGATGCCACCGGCCAAAGCACGGCGCACCAGAACCGGCGCGCCGTTGCCAACCCACTCGCGCACCGCTTCGATGCCGGCAGGCTGGCGGCCGAGGGAGAGCAGCATGGTGTCCACCGCCGCTGCCAGGTCTGGAACCGAGTCGATCAGCGTGCCATCCAGATCGAACATCACCAGCCGTGGCAGTTTTCCCGGGAACAGCTGCTCAAATCCGCTCATGGGCGCGCCAGCGCCAGTTCGGAACGCATCTTGTCGATGACTTCCTGGTAGTTCGGCGCATTGAAGATTGCCGAGCCGGCGACAAAGGTATCAGCGCCTGCCGCGGCGATTTCGCGGATGTTGTTGACGTTGACACCGCCGTCGATTTCCAGACGGATATCACGGCCCGAAGCATCAATGATCGCCCGCGCTTCACGCAGTTTGTCGAGGGTGCCGGGAATGAATTTCTGCCCGCCGAAGCCCGGGTTGACGCTCATCAGCAAGACCATGTCGACCTTGTCGATCACGTACTTGAGCACGTCCAGCGGGGTTGCCGGATTGAACACCAGACCGGATTTGCAGCCGCCTTCACGGATCAGCTGCAGCGAGCGATCAACGTGCAGCGTGGCTTCCGGGTGGAAAGTGATGTAGGTCGCGCCGGCTTCGATGAAATCGCCAACGATGCGATCCACCGGGCTGACCATCAGGTGCGCGTCGATCGGCGCGGTGACGCCGTACTTGCGCAACGCCGCGCAGACCATCGGGCCGATGGTCAGGTTGGGTACGTAGTGGTTGTCCATGACGTCGAAGTGAACGAAGTCGGCGCCAGCGGCGAGAACATTGTCCACTTCCTCGCCGAGGCGGGCGAAGTCGGCGGAGAGAATCGACGGAGCAATTACGAAGGGCTGCATGACGCACCTTTTCTGAGCTAAATCACGATGGCGCGCATTGTAGCCTCATGCTTGAGCGCGCGCACCGTGACCGCGATGATCAGTACGCCGCTCGGTAAATCTTCTCGATATCGACGGCGCTGAGTTTGCGCGGGTTGTTGCGCATCAAGCGCTCGATGCCCGCGGCTTCTGCGGCCATGGCCGGGATCGCGTCTTCCGGGACGCCGAAACTGCGCAGGCCGGCAGGAATTTCCACGGCCGCGCACAGATCGGTCATCGCCTGCACGGCTTTGTCCGCCGCCTCGGCTGCACTCAGATGAGCGGTCTTCACGCCCATGGCTTCGGCAATATCCTGCATGCGTTCGACGCAGGCCATCTTGTTCCAGGTCATGACATACGGCAGCAGCAAGGCATTGCTCACACCATGGGCAATGTTGAAGCGCCCGCCCAGCGGATACGCCAGCGCATGCACCGCACCGACCCCGGCATTGCCGAACGCCATGCCGGCCATCAGGCTGGCGGTGGCCATGTCTTCGCGGGCTTGCAGATTGGCGCCGTTGGCGTAGGCCTTGGGCAGGGCTTTGGCGATCAGCTTGATCGCGCCGATGGCCAGCGAGTCGGTGATCGGCGAGGCGTTGACCGACAGATAGGATTCGATGGCGTGCACCAGCGCGTCGACGCCACTGGCAGCGGTGACGCTGCGTGGGCAGGTCAGGGTCATTTGCGGGCTGACCAGCGCGACGTCCGGCAAAAGATAGTCGCTGACGATGCCTTTCTTCAGTTGCGCGACTTTGTCCGAAAGGATGGCGACGTTGGTGACTTCGGAACCGGTGCCGGCGGTAGTCGGGATGGCGATCAGCGGCGGGCCTTTGCGCGGCACCTGATCGACGCCGAACAGATCTTCCAGCGCACCGTGATATCCGGCGTAGGCCGCAACACTTTTGGCGATGTCGATAGCACTGCCGCCACCGAGGCCGATCAAGCCGTCATGCCCGCCCTCGCGGTACACGCGCATGCAGTCTTCGACGATGGCGATTTCCGGGTCTGGCAATACGCGGTCGAAAATCTCGTACTCGCGCCCGCCCAATTGGCACAACGCCAGCTCGACCGTGCCGGATTTGACCAGCGCCGCGTCGGTGACGATCAGCGGGTTGTCGATGTCGAGGCGCGTGAGTTCGGCGGCCAGTTGCTCGATGGCGGCGGCACCGGTGATCAGTTTGTGAGCGATTTTGAACTGGGACAGACTCATCGTGCGCAGCCTCTTATAGATGTGGGAGCTGGGCACAAGATTAGCTGGGGATTTGGGGTTGTCTGCTATTCACTCCATGAATGACCCAGTCGCGAGGACGGTACTCCCTGATTGTTCCCACGCTCTGCGTGGGAATACAGCCGGGGACGCTCTGCGTCCCATCCTCGAGCGGGAACGCGGAGCGTCCCGAGAGACATTCCCACGCAGAGCGTGGGAACGATCAGCGTCAGACCTGAGCAGTACGCAGTTTTTCGCTGCGGCCACGTAGCCATTCCAGGGTCAGCAGCAGGATGACCGAGAACGCAATCAGCAACGTCGCAGCAGCGGCAATCGTCGGGCTGAGGTTCTCGCGAATCCCGCTAAACATCTGCCGAGGCAACGTCGCCTGCTCAGGCCCCGCAAGAAACAACGTCACCACCACCTCGTCAAACGAAGTTGCAAAGGCAAACAGCGCCCCGGAAATCACCCCCGGCGCAATCAGCGGCAACGTCACCCGACGAAACGCGGTCAGCGGTGATGCACCGAGACTCGCCGCCGCCCGCACCAGATTGTGGTTAAACCCCTGCAACGTCGCCGACACCGTGATGATCACAAACGGCACGCCCAGCACCGCATGCACGACGATCAGCGAGAAAAAGCTGTTACCCAACCCCAACGGCGCAAAGAACAGATAACTCGCCACACCAATGATCACCACCGGCACCACCATCGGCGAAATCACCAGCGCCATTACCAGCGCTTTACCGGGGAAGTCACCGCGAGTCAGGCCAATCGCCGCCAGCGTACCGAAGATCATCGCCAGCACAGTCGCCGCCGGAGCAACGATGATGCTGTTCTTCAGCGCGCGCATCCATTCCGCCGAGGCGAAGAAGTCGTGGTACCACTGCAGCGAGAAACCCTGCAGCGGATAGACCAGAAAACTCCCCGAGTTGAACGACAGCGGAATAATCACCAGCACCGGCAGAATCAGGAACAACAGAATCAGGCCGCAGAGGATCCGCAGGCTGTAGAACCACACCCGTTCAATGGGCGACATGTAAGGACTCAGCATCTCGAATTCCCCTTAGCTCAGGCGCAGGCGACTGGCGCCGACCAGCCAGCTGTAAATCAGATAAAGCACCACGGTCGCCAGCAGCAACAATCCGCCGAGTGCGGTGGCCATGCCCCAGTTGATGCTGGTGTTGGTGTAGAAGGCGACGAAGTAGCTGACCATTTGATCGTTCGGGCTGCCGAGCAACGCCGGGGTGATGTAGTAGCCGATGGCGAGGATGAACACCAACAGGCAACCGGCGCCGACACCGGCGTAGGTCTGCGGGAAGTACACCCGCCAGAAACTGGCGAATGGGTGGCAGCCGAGGGAAATCGCCGCGCGCATGTAGGTCGGCGAGATGCCTTTCATCACGCTGTAGATCGGCAGGATCATGAACGGCAGCAGGATGTGCACCATCGAGATGTACACGCCGGTGCGGTTGAACACCAGTTCCAGCGGTTTATCGATGATGCCCATGGCCATCAGCCCGCTGTTGATCAGCCCGCCGGATTGCAGCAGCACGATCCACGCAGCAACGCGCACCAGAATCGACGTCCAGAACGGCAGCAGCACCAGAATCATCAGCAGGTTGCTCTGCCGCGATGGCAGATTCGCCAGCAGGTAGGCCAGTGGATAGGCGAGCAACAGGCAGATCACTGTGATCACCAGGCCCATCCAGAACGTGCGGGCAAAGATGTCGAGGTAGATCGCCTGATCCGGGGTGGCCGGGGCGATTTCGCCGAGGTCGTCGATGCGGTGATCGACGGACGCCAGCAAGTAATAAGGCGTGATGCTGCTGGTGTTGCGTTTGACCGCTTGCCAGTAGGCCGGATCGCCCCAACGTTCGTCGAGTGCTTCCAGCGCTTCTTTATAAGAGGCCGGTTCGCTGGCGAAGGGTAGCGCCCGGGCGGTTTTGGTCAACAGGCTGCGATAGCCGGCCAACTCCATGTTCAAGCGCTTGGACAGATCGCCCAGCGTCTGGTTTTTGCGTGCTTCGGCGAGGTCTTCGCCGGCGGCTTTGTAGACCGGTTCAGCGGGCAGGCCGCGACCGTCCCAACTGGCGATGGCCGCCACGGTGCGCGGCATGCCGCCGACCACTTCGGGGTTGCCGACGCTTTTGTAGAGCAGCGCCACGATCGGCACCAGAAACACCAGCAACAGAAACAGCACCAACGGCGCGATCAGCGCTTGAGCCTTCCAGCGGTTGACCCGCTCGGCGCGCTTGAGCTTCTGCTTCAAGGTGGGGCTGTTGCCCTCGTTCAGGGGAACGGCGATGGCCATGACGTACTCCGCAAATCTTTGATCGTTACAGAGGCGGCGAACCACCTCGAACTTTAGCTACTGATCGTTCCCACGCTCTGCGTGGGCACGCATCCAGTGACGCTCTGCGTCACACGAGGACGCGGAGCGTCCCGGGCGGCATTCCCACGCAGAGCGTGGGAACGATCATCTGGTACACCGTCGGCCCGTGTGACGTGCTTATTTCGCAGCCCAGGAGTTGAAGCGCTGCTCCAGTTGCTCGCCGTTGTCAGCCCAGAAGCTGACGTCGATCTGCACCTGGTTGGCGATGTTTTCCGGGGTGGTCGGCATGTCTTTCAGGACGTCCTTGGCCAGCAGCGGTACGGCCTGGGTGTTGGCCGGGCCGTAGGCGATGTTTTCCGAGTAGGTCTTCTGCTGCTGCGGCTGCACCGAGTAGGCGATGAATTTCTTCGCCGCTTCCGCACGCTTGGCGTCGAGACCTTTCGGGATCGCCCAGGCGTCGAAGTCGTAGATGCCGCCGTTCCACACCACTTTCAGGTTGGATTCTTTCTGCACGGCAGCGATGCGGCCGTTGTAAGCCGAGCTCATAACCACGTCACCGGAAGCGAGGTATTGCGGCGGTTGCGCGCCGGCTTCCCACCACTGGATGCTCGGTTTCAGCTCATCGAGTTTCTTGAACGCACGATCCTGACCGTCCTTGCTCGCCAGCACTTTGTAGACGTCTTTCGGCGCCACGCCATCGGCCATCAAGGCGAATTCGAGGGTGTACTTGGCACCTTTACGCAGGCCACGTTTGCCCGGGAACTGCTTGGTGTCCCAGAAATCCGCCCAACTGGTCGGTGCGGTTTTCAGCTTGTCGGCGTTGTAAGCCAGCACGGTCGACCACACAAAGAAACCTACGCCGCACGGCTGAATCGCGCCTTTAACGTAGTCTTCGGATTTGCCGAACAGCGCCGGGTCGAGTTGTTCGAACATGTCTTCGTCACAACCACGGGACAGTTCTGGCGATTCAACTTCGACCAAGTCCCACGACACGCTCTTGGTGTCGACCATGGCTTTGACCTTGGCCATTTCGCCGTTGTATTCGCCGGCGACGATCTTGCCGTTGCCCGCCGCTTCCCACGGTGCATAGAAGGCTTTGACTTGCGCCGCCTTGTTCGCCCCGCCAAACGAGACCACGGTCAAATCCGGGCCAGCGGCCATTGCGCTTGCCGCACCCATCAGGCCCAGGGTCAGGGCGGTGAACTTCAGGGATCTCAACATTTATTGTTCTCTCCACGTGCAGGGTTGGTGTTGGTATTGCCGGGGCGATCAGTTCGCCTCTAAAAGCGGATCAAGCGCGCGAACGTGCTCGACCTGCCAGCCAAGCGGTACCACGTCACCGAGGGCGAGCGCGGGATCGAGCTCGGCAATCGGTTGTTTCACGAAGAAGTCGGTCTTGCCGCAGACTTCCAGGCGCACCCGGACGTGGTCGCCCAGATAGATGAATTCCGCCACCCTCCCTGAGAAGCGGTTAACGCATTGATCGCTCGAACCGTTGAGGCTGACGCGCTCCGGACGGATCGACAGGGTCACCGGTTCGCCGGTCTTGCCGACATTGACCGCCAGCGCCTCGACCTTTTCGCCACGGCCCAACTCGACCACGCAACGTTCGCCGGTCTGGCTGAGCAGACGGCCGTTGAGGCGGTTGTTCTCGCCGATGAAATTGGCGACGAAGGTGTTTTTCGGTTCTTCGTAGAGGCTGCGCGGCGGAGCAATCTGCTGGATTTCGCCCTGATGAAAGACCGCGACGCGGTCAGACATGGTCAGCGCTTCACCCTGATCGTGGGTCACGTAGACCACGGTCACGCCGAGGCGCTGGTGCAGGTGTTTGATTTCCATCTGCATGTGTTCACGCAATTGTTTGTCGAGGGCGCCGAGGGGTTCGTCCATCAGCACCAGTTGCGGTTCGAACACCAATGCGCGAGCCAGCGCCACACGTTGCTGCTGACCACCGGACAACTGCGCCGGGTAGCGCGAGGCGAATGCGTCAAGCTGCACCATGCTCAGGACTTTCTTGACCTTGTCGTTGACGTCGCTCTTGTTCAGGCCGCGCACGCTCAGCGGGAAGGCGAGGTTTTCAGCGACGGTCATGTGCGGGAACAGCGCGTAATTCTGAAACACCATGCCGATGTCGCGCTTATGCGGCGGCACGTTATTGATCGAACGCCCGGCCAGCAGAATTTCGCCGGCAGTCGGCGTTTCGAAACCGGCGAGCATCATCAGGCTGGTGGTTTTCCCGGAACCGGACGGCCCGAGCAGGGTAAGAAATTCGCCTTTGCGAATGTCCAGGTTGAGGTCTTTGACGATCAGGTTCTCGCCGTCGTAGCTCTTCTGCACTCCACGAAAGCTGACCAGCACATCACTGGCCCCTGCGTTTGTATCGACCTGGCTCATACCCACACCTTTGTTGTTGATGACTGCTTGTGGATTAAGCCTAGTGGTTGCTGACAGGCACGCAAATCGGGGCGCAGGAGAGAATCGCCTCAGCCGGATGGAAGGTTGGGGGTAGGGATTGCCCTACAAGGATGGCGCTAACGGATAAGGCAGTGGCGAGGGGTGAGCGGCGAGCTGCAAGAACAAGCAAAAAACGCGTGTCGCTAACAGATATGCCCACACAGCGTCAGCCATGAACGCGAACGGGATGCCACTCGGTTCTACTGTAGGAGCTGCCGAAGGCTGCGATCTTTTGATCTTGCTGTTTATAAAGTCAAAAGATCGCAGCCTTCGGCAGCTCCTACAGGGGGCGGGTTCAGAGGAGTTTGTGTTCCATCGCGTATTTGACCAGTTCGGCCAGCGAGGTGATGTTGAGCTTCTGCATCAGCCGCGCCTTGTGGGTGCTGATGGTTTTGCTGCTCAGCGCCAGTTGCTGGGCGATGTCGTTGACGTTGGCGCCTTGGGCCAGGCGCTCGAACACTGAAAATTCACGTTCGGAGAGAAGAGAGTGCAATGGCCTGGCATCGGTCAAACCGACTTCAAAAACCATCCGATCCGCCAGATCCGGGTCGATATAACGCCCACCCGCCGCGACCTTGCGGATCGCCGTGAGCAACAGCGCCGGATCGCTGTCCTTGGTCGCATAACCGGCCGCGCCGACCTTCAACGCGCGAGCAGCCATCTGCGCTTCGTCGTGCATCGACAGCACCAGAATCGCCGGCGGATTGGTCAGTGCACGAATCCGTGGGATCGCCTCCAGGCCATTGACCCCGGGCATGGAGATGTCGAGCAGCACCACTTCGCACGGCACATGGCGCAGGGTTTCGAGCAGTTGTTCGCCATTGCTCGCCTCGCCCGCCACTTGCAGATCCTTGGCCAGGCCGATCAATTGCTTGATGCCCTCACGGACGATGGTGTGGTCTTCGGCTACCAGTACACGGATCACTTGCACTCTCCTCGGTTGTTGTTTTTAAGGGCAAAAGATCGCAGCCTGCGGCAGCTCCTACATTGATCGCACACCCCCTGTAGGAGCTGCCGAAGGCTGCGATCTTTTAGCGATCCAGCGGCACCCACACTTTAAGACTAGTACCCTCCCCCGGCTCACTCTCCAGCACCAACCGCCCACCCATGATCAGCACCCGCTCGCGCATGCCGACCAAACCAAACGAAGTCGGCCTACCCGTAGCGGCGACAAATCCTACGCCATCATCGGCGACTGTCAGGCACAACTCATCGCCCTCCAGCGCCAGCGTCAGTTCCACAGTATGCGCCTGAGCATGACGCATCACGTTGGTCAGCGCTTCCTGCAAAATCCGGAACAACCCAATCGCCTTGGCATCACTCAGCGCCGACAGATTCTCCGGCACCTGCACCAGACAGGGAATCTGCGTCCGCGCTTCAAATCGTCGCGCCTGCCATTCGATCGCCGAGGCGATCCCGGCATCCAGAATCGGTGGCCGCAGCGCCGTCGCCACATCCCGCACTAACTGAAACAACTGGGCGATCAGGCGCTTCATGCTGTTGAGCCGTTCGTTCAAACCGGGGTCGAGTTGCGCGTAGGCCAATTCGCACATCGATGTCTCCAGTTTCAGCACCGTGAGCATCTGCCCCAATTCATCGTGCACCTCACGGGCGATGCGCGCCTTCTCTTCTTCGCGCACGCTTTCAAGGTGCGCCGACAGTTCGCGCAGCTGTTCACGAGAATCGGCCAGTTCCAGTTCGATGCGTTTGCTCTCGGTGATGTCCCAGACGATGCCGTCCCAGACGTACGCGCCATCCTCCAGTTGCCGGGTGATCGCCTTGATTTCGGCCCAGCGCTGCTGCCCCTGTCGCGTAACAATTCTGCCCTGCCACGACCAGTCGCTGTCGGTGTCCAGCGCTTGATCCTGGGTGCGGTGATAACTGGCCTTGTCGTCCGGGTGCACCAGACTGCGCAGGCCCATGTCGCGATGGGCGATGGCGGCCGGCGCGTAGCCCACCAGACTTTCGCTACCCTCGCTGATGTAGGCAAAGTCGATCTGCCCGGTCACCGGCGCGCGCTCCAGCCGGAACACCAATCCCGGCACGTTGGCGGCGATGCCTTGCAGCCGCGCCTCACTTTCCTGCAACGCGGCCAGTGCGCGACGGCGGTCGGTGACGTCGGTGAGGTAGACCACCAGGTATTCACTGTCGCGAAAACGCAGAAAACTCAGCGACACATCCGCTGGCAAAATACTGCCGTCAGCACGCACGCAACTGGTTTCAAAACTCAACGGCCCTTCTTCACTGGCCCGCGCACGCTTCCACAGGTTGAGCCAGCGATCCATGTGCAGGCCCGGTTCGAAGTCGATCAGCGGCCGCTCGATCAACCCGCCCGAGGGATAACCGAGCATATTTTCCGCCGCGCGATTGGCGTAGCGCACATGGCTGTCCCAGTTGACCCAGAGGATGCCGACGGTGCTTTGATCGATGGAAAACTGCGTCAGCCGCAGCGCTTCTTCGCTGGCGGCGCGCAAGGCTATGTCTTCTCTAGCGGCAAGCAAGCGTTGCTCGAGGCTGTGCTGCTGGCGCCGCTGCCAGAACACGATGGCCACGCAACTGAGCAACATCACCGCAAACAACAGCGCGAGGTTTTGCCAGAAGCCCGGCGACTCCGAGAGTCGCGGGTATTTCGGTTGCAGCCATTGATTGTGCAGGCGCTCCAGATCTTTCGCCGGGATCGCGCGCAAGGCGCTTTGGACGATACCGGCCAGTTCCGGCCAATCCCGTCGCGAAGCAACCCGCAACAATTGCGGTAGACCGATATCGCCAACCACTACCAGTTCGGCAAATTCCGGCTCCACCGACAGTCGCCCCAGTTGCGCTTCATCGACCACCGCATAGGACGCCTGCTGACTTAGCAGCAACTGCAACGCCTGACGTTCCAGCGGCACGCCTTGCAGGTTGAGATGGGGATAGTTGCCGCGCAGATAATCGGCAGTCGCGCTGGGCATGCGCACGGCGACGCGGGTCTGGCTGTCGAGTTTTTCCAGATCGATCGTGCCGCTGGCTTTTTGATCGCTGACCACCAGTTGCGGCACGCGCATGTACGGATCGGAAAACTGCCAGAGACGCAGCGCGCTCGGGGTTTGCATCAGACCGGGGGCGATGTCGATTTCACCTTCGCGCACCGCCGCTTCCAGTTGCGCGAGATCTTGAAAATTGCGCCAGCTCAGTTCGACATTGAGCACCTTGGCCAACGACTTCATCAACTCGACATTGGCTCCGGACAGCTTCTGCAAACGCCGGTCGTATTGTGCAAACGGCGCCTGCAACACCAGACCGACGCGCAGCTCATGGTGTTGCGCCAGCCATTGCTGCTGGCCCGCCGACAATTGCGCAGCGTGCGCCGGTGACTCAGGCGCCGCCCAGGCAATCAAGGGAAAGCACAACCAGCCGATAAACCAGAGGCAGCAAAATCGCTTCATTGAAGTCTCATACACTGACAAATTCTGACCAACCCATTAGGCTGCCGGGATACATTTCTGGCCTGGAATAACCGATGCCCTCTGTCTACCGCCTGGCAATGCCAGCATTGTGCCTGTCGCTGATCCTGCCTTGTGCGTTTTCCGTCGAAGCCGCCGATCCGGCGCCCGCCGCCTCGGCGGAAAAACCTGCCGAAGCGAAACCCGCCGAACGCCAGCCACTGCTTGAGCGTAGTCAGGAAGAAGCCGCCGCACTCGGCCGTACGGTTCCGGCGCAAGAGCAGCAACAGTTGCAGGCCGGCAGCGACACCTTCCTCGCCCTGTGGAAAACCGCCAACACCGCCGAACCCAAGGGCGCGGTGATTATCATCCCCGGCGCCGGCGAAACCGCTGACTGGCCGCAAGCAATCGGCCCGTTGCGGCAGAAATTGCCCGACGCCAAGTGGAGCAGCCTGAGTATCACCCTGCCCGATCTGCAAAGCGATGCCATCGCACCGCGCGTCGTCGAGCCCGTCGCCGCGCCGAAAGCGCCGGAAACCGGCAGCAAGGATGCCACCACCGCGCAGCCGATTGAGCAGGCCGCCGGCGGTGAAGCCGAGGTCGCCGATCAAGTTGCGGCCGACACTGTGGAAGAACAGGAAAAGGCTGACGGCGAGCGCATCTTCGCCCGCATCGACGCGGCCATTGCCTACGCCGAACAGCAGAGCGCGCGCAGCATTGTCGTGCTCGGTCATGGCACCGGGGCTTATTGGGCGGCGCGTTATCTGAGCGAGAAACAGACTGCGCAGGTGGAGAAGTTTGTAATGGTCGATGCGCAGACACCGGCCAAAGCCAAACCGGCATTGGCGGAACTGACGCCAACGCTGAAATTGCCGACCGCAGATATTTTCTACATGGACAAGGCGCTGGATCGCAATGCGGCGCTGGAGCGTATGCAGGCGAGCAAGCGGTTGAAGACCTCGGCGTTTAGCCAGGTGGCGTTGCAGGCGTTGCCGGATAAAAAGGCTGAGCAGGAACAGTTGATCCGCCGGGTGCGCGGCTGGTTGAATCCGCAGAACACCGACTGATAAAGCAAAAAGATCGCAGCCTTCGGCAGCTCCTACAGGAAACGCATTCCAAGGTAGGAGCTGCCGAAGGCTGCGATCTTTTGATCTTCAACGGTCAGCGAAAATCCCGCCGCTCACGAATCAATGTGTAGGCATTGTGCAATTCCCGCGTACGTTCGGTCGCCTCACGCACCTGCGCCGTCGTCGCGCCCGTGCCGGCAATCTTGTCCGGGTGATGCCGACTCAACAGCCGCCGGTACGCCCGCTTGATCTGCGCCGGTTCGCTAATGGCCGACACCCCGAGCAAACGCATCGCCTCCTGATAACTCACAGCCGCACTGACAATTGGCCGCTTGCCGGGCTCGTAATCACTGGCCAGCGCCTGCACCTGCTGCACTGTCCAGCCCAGCCACTTGCCCCACTGCGCCAACAATTCACGTTCGCTGACACCGGCGCGACCATCCGCCCAAACCATCCGCCAACAGGCGCGCAACACACCCTCGGCAGCATGCGGCTGGCCGCTGAGTCGACGCAGATACCCGCGCAGACTGTCGTTACCCGACTTGCCGCGATTGAACGCGGCAATCGCCCGACGCATTGCCGGATCACTCATTTCCAGCGCACGCATTTCATTGCGCGCCTGCTGGATATGCCCGTCAGTGACGCGCCCATCACTTTTGGCCAGACGCCCAAGCAGCAAAAACAACAATTCGTCGTTGCGCAACATCGGTCGACCGCCGAGCTTTTCGCGCAAATGCCCCCAGCTCTGCAAGTGCAGACGCCGATCCAGCGCCTGCCCCAACAACGCCCCAAGCATGGCCCCCGGAATGCTGGCAATCGCAAATCCCGCTCCGGCTCCAATCAGAGTCCCTGGCCACAACATGTCAGCGACTCGCTTCTATCAAGGTTTCCGCTTCCGCGAGACGCTCGTGGGTGCCGACATCCACCCAGTGACCTTTGAGACGTTCGCCAGTGACTTCGCCTTCGGCCATGGCTTTACGCAGCAGCGGCGCGAGTTTGAAGGCGCCGTCCGTGCAGCCGTCGAACAGTTGCGGATGCAGTACCGCGATGCCGCTGTAGGTCAAAGTCGCAGCATTAGCCTGGCCGTCGATCACCTGCCCATCGACCAGAGAAAAGTCGCCGGTTGGGTGATGCGCCGGGTTGTCCGCCAGCACCAGATGCGCCAGACCGTTAATCGGCTGGTGCAGCACGCTGAAGTCGTAATCCGTCCAGATATCACCGTTGACCACCAGAAACGCATCGTCACCGAGCAACGGCAGCGCACGGAAAATCCCGCCGCCGGTTTCCAGCGGCTCACCTTCCGGCGAGTACTGGATGCTCAGACCGAATTGCGAACCGTCACCGAGGTAATCCTCGATCTGCTGACCGAGCCAGGCGTGGTTGATCACGATCTCGTTGAAACCGGCGGCGGCGAGGGCGCGCAGGTGATATTCGATCAAGGGCACGCCACCGGCGCGCACCAGCGGTTTTGGAGTGGTCAGGGTCAGCGGGCGCATGCGCTCGCCTTTGCCTGCCGCCAGAATCATTGCCTTCATGCTGTGGCTCTACCCCGCAGGCTGGTGAACAGCGCTTGCAACTCGGCCAGTTCCGGGCGACGGGCGATCACTGCTTCTATATAGGAGAAGAAACGCGGCACGTCGGCCAGGTAACGCGGCTTGCCATCGCGGTGGCAGATGCGCGCGAAGATGCCGATGACTTTCAAGTGACGCTGCACGCCCATCAGGTCGCTCGCGCGCAGGAAGTCTTCGAAGTTCGACTGCACCGGGATATTCAATGCCGAGGCTTGCTGCCAGTAATTTTCCAGCCAGCCGCGCACGCGTTCTTCAGGCCAGCTGAGGAAGGCGTCCTTGAACAGACAGGTGACGTCGTAAGTGACCGGGCCGTAGACCGCGTCCTGAAAATCCAGCACGCCGGGATTCGGCTCGCTGAGCATCAGGTTGCGCGGCATGTAGTCGCGGTGCACCAGCACTTTCGGCTGGGCCAGGGCGCTGTCGATCAACAGATCGCTGATCTGCTGCCACTGCTGTTGCTGGGCCGAATCGAATTCGACGCCGAGTTCACGCTTCACATACCACTCGGGGAACAGTTCCAGCTCACGGCGCAGCAAAGCCACGTCGTAACTCGGCAGCGGCGCCACCATCGGCAACTGCTGAAAAGCCAGCAATGCCTGCAGGGCATCGCTGAACAATGCGTCGGCATTTTCGCCATCAATCACGTCGAGATAAGTCTTGTTACCCAGGTCATTAAGCAAAAGAAAACCGCGCTCGAGGTCTTCTGCGTAAATTTTCGGCACATTTATTCCGGATTTCGCCAGCAAAAAAGCGATATCCACGAACGGTTTGCAGTTTTCCTGGGGTGGCGGAGCGTCCATGACGACAAAGCTTTTGCCCTCGCCTTCCCAACGGAAGTAACGGCGGAAACTCGCGTCGCTGCTGGCCGCAGTCAACGTGGCCGGGGGCACAGCGCCCCAACCCTGATCTGCAAAGAGGATTGCCAGCTGTTCATCGAGCCAAACTTTCAGGTGTTGCAAGCGTACATCTTGGTCAGGCATTGCAAGGGTCTCCGACGGCGCTAGCCGTCAAGCGGGTCATGCTTTATTATCCAGCATCTTTTTCAGACCATCGAGAGGCGTGCGGCCCACACCGCGGGCAGATGGCACGCAGGAAGCCCGGACTAATAAGATGGCATTGAAATCCCCCGCGTTTCGTAAAAAATTTCCGTTGTTGGTAACCGGCAGTCTGCTGGCTATGCAACCTCTGGCCAGTCAATTCGTTGTTGCCGCCGAGCAGTATGACTGCTCCGTCTCGGCAACGGGTGGTTGGGCCTGTGCGCCCAAGGCGACGGCGGCTGCATTGCCTCCGCGCCCAGTGCATGACGGCAGTGCCGTCAGCGCTGCCGGCGACGCTGCGACCGAAAACGGTTCGACCGCCGACACTGGCCCTAAAACAGCACTCGTCACCGAAGCCAAAGGCCGCGGCCTGAAAGCCCGTAGCGAAGACTACAGTCACCTCGACTGGGTTCCGCGCGAGAAGCTGACCGCCGCGCAACTGGCCGAAACCGGCCCGTACTGCTCCGGTGCCTACATCGAGCCGACTCGTCCTGGCATGAATGACAAGACGAACAAAAGCGATGCGCCTACCTTTATCGGCGCAAAAGCCTCGCGCTATAACACCGATGATCAAGTCGGTACGTTGGCCGGTGATGTCGTCTTGCGTCAGGGCAGCATGCAGGTTGAATCCGACGAGGCGAGCCTGTACCAGGCCGAGAGCCGCGCCGAACTCGCGGGCGATGTTCGTATCCGCGACAACGGCGCGCTGATCGTCGGCGACCACGCCGATGTACAGCTCGACACCGGTGAAGCCAAGGTCGATAACGCCGAATACGTGATGCACAAATCGCGTATCCGCGGCAGCGCGCTGTACGCCAAGCGTGCAGAGAACGCGATCATCCGCTTGAAGGACGGCACGTACACCACGTGCGAACCGAACAGCAACGCCTGGCAGCTCAAGGGCAACAACATCACCTTGAACCCGGCCACCGGTTTCGGTACCGCGACCAACGTGACACTGCGGGTCAAGGACATTCCGATCCTGTACACCCCGTACATCTACTTCCCGATCGACGACCGTCGTCAGTCCGGTTTCCTGCCGCCGACCATCGGCACAGGCACCGATACCGGCTTCATGCTGGTCACGCCGTACTACTTCAACCTGGCGCCGAATTACGACGCCACGTTGTATCCGCGTTACATGAGCAAGCGCGGCATGCTGGTCGAAGGCGAATTCCGCTACCTGACCAAGTCGAGCGAAGGTCAGTTCGGCGCGGCGTTCCTCAACGACGAGGATGACGATCGCGACAAGCAGACCGACTCCAAGTCGACCCGTTACATGTACAACTGGCAACACAAAGGTGGCCTGGATTCGCGCGTCCTGACGCAAGTCGACTACACCAAGATCAGCGATCCGTACTATTTCCAGGATCTGGAAACCGATCAGATCGGCGTGAAGAGCTCCGACTACGTGAACCAGCAGGGTTCTATCACTTATCGTGGCGACAGTTACACGGCGCGTTTGAACGCCCAGGCTTATCAGTTGGCCACCGTTGCGGACGTCACTCCTTACGACCGCCTCCCGCAGCTCACCTTAAATGGTCAACTGCCGGTTCATCCGCAAGGCCTTCAATTCGATTACGAGACCGAGTTGGTTCGCTTCGATCGCGATCTGCTGACCGGTACTTACACCGATAAAGATGGCAGCGACCCACAGCCTCGCCTTGATAACAACGTTTTTGGTCTGGCCCGCGCCAACGGCGATCGTTTGAATCTGAAACCGGGTGTCAGCCTTCCGATGAACTGGACGTATGGTTTCCTGAAGCCGTCGCTCAAGTACCAGTACACCCAGTATCAACTGGATCTGGACAACACCGGTAAATCTCAGATTGCTGCTATGTCGGCCGATCAGCAGAAACTCAACGGTACGTTTGACAGCAATCAGAACCGCGGCGTGCCAATCGCCAGTATCGACAGCGGCTTGTACTTTGACCGTAAGACTTCTTATTTCGGCAAAAACTACAATCAAACCCTGGAACCGCGCCTGTACTACCTCTACGTTCCAGAGAAAGATCAAGCAGACATTCCGGTCTTCGACACTGGCGAATATACCTTCAACTATGCGTCGTTATTCCGGGATAACCGCTTCTCCGGCTCCGACCGTGTCGGCGATGAGAACAAACTGTCGCTAGGTGTGACCAGTCGCTGGATCGAGGAAGACGGCTTCGAGCGTCAACGCATCAGTGTCGGCCAAGCCCTGTACTTCAAGGATCGTGAAGTACAACTTCCAGGCATTGACGCTAAAACCCGTAACGACGCGCACTCCAACGTATCGCCATACGCACTGGAATACGAATATCGCTGGAACCGCGATTGGCGCACCACTGCCGATTACAACTGGGATCCGGACAGCCGCAGCCCACGCTCCGGCAGCGCGATGTTCCACTACCAGCCTGAAGACAATCCGAACAAGATCGTCAACCTCGGCTATCGCTATCGCAACGACCAGGTTCGCTACGACCAGAACACCGGTAAGTGGACCGTGGGCGGCGGCGACTACGGCACCCCGGGTCAGCCTGGCTACATCAAGGACTACTACAAGATCCAGCAGCATGACTTCTCGGTCATCTGGCCGATCGTTCCGCAGTGGAGCGCCATCAGCCGCTGGCAGTACGACTACAACCGCAACCGTACGCTGGAAGCCTTCGGTGGTTTCGAGTACGACAACTGCTGCTGGAAACTGCGCCTGATCAACCGTTACTGGGTTTCCTACGACGAATTCAGTCAGGAAGCTCCGCAAAACGAAAAAGGCGACCACGGCGTCTTCCTCCAAATTGTTCTGAAGGGACTGGGCGGCCTGACTGGCGCCAAGGCTGAGAGTTTCCTCGACAAAGGCATCCAAGGTTATCGTCAACGTGAAGACCAAGCTTTCTGATTGTCTGCGCCCGCTGATGCTGGGCGCGCTGTTCCTGAGTACGGCGGGTAACGCCGCCGTTCAGTCCATCGATAAAGTGGTCGCGATCGTCGACAACGACGTGGTCATGCAGAGCCAACTGGATCAGCGTGTCCACGAAGTTCAGCAGACCATCGCCAAGCGTGGAGGCGGCCAGCCGCCTCCGGGCGTACTGGATCAACAGGTGCTTGAGCGCCTGATCGTCGAAAACCTGCAACTGCAGATCGGCGAACGTTCCGGTATCCGCATCACCGATGAAGAGCTGAACCAGGCTGTCGGCACCATTGCACAACGCAACAACATGACTGTGGATCAATTCCGCGCTGCCTTGGCTCACGACGGTCTGTCTTACGACGACGCTCGTGATCAGATCCGCCGTGAAATGGTCATCAGCCGTGTGCGTCAGCGTCGTGTGGCAGAACGCATCCAGGTCTCCGAGCAGGAAGTGAAAAACTTCCTCGCTTCCGATCTGGGCAAAATGCAGCTGTCCGAAGAACTGCACCTGGCCAATATCCTGATTCCAACCCCGGAAAGCGCTAACTCTGAAGCAATTCAGAACGCTGCCCGTCAGGCCATGGATGTTTACCAGCAACTCAAGCAAGGCGCCGACTTCGGTCAATTGGCCGTGGCCAAATCCGCCAGCGACAACGCACTGGAAGGCGGCGACATGGGCTGGCGTAAAGCCGCTCAATTGCCACCTCCGTTCGACCGCGAGCTGAGCAGCATGGCCGTAGGCGACATCACTCAACCAGCGCGCACACCGGGTGGTTTCATCATCCTCAAGCTGCTGGCCAAGCGTGGTGGCGAGACCCAGATGCGAGACGAAGTGCATGTCCGCCATATTCTGGTGAAGCCAAGCCCGATTCGCGACGAAGCCAAAACCAAAGCCCTGGTGCAGTCGCTGTATGACCGCATCGTGGCCGGTGAAGACTTCGCTGAACTGGCGAAAAGCTACTCCGAAGACCCGGGTTCGGCGCTCAACGGCGGCGACCTGAATTGGATCGATCCGGGCGCACTGGTGCCGGAATTCCGCGAAGTGATGGCCAAGACCCCACAAGGTCAGCTGTCCAAGCCATTCCAGACCCAATACGGCTGGCACGTTCTGGAAGTCCTTGGCCGTCGTGCCACTGACAGCACCGAACAGGCCCGCGAGCAGCAAGCCATGACCGTATTGCGTAACCGCAAATACGACGAAGAGCTGCAAACCTGGTTGCGTCAGATCCGTGACGAAGCGTACGTAGAGATCAAACTCCCTGGTGCAGACCAGGCAGCGCAGTGAAACCCAAGCGTTTCGCGCTGACACCCGGCGAACCAGCCGGCATCGGTCCCGACCTGTGCCTGCTGCTCGCCTCGCAAGCCCAGCCACATCCCCTGATTGCCATCACCAGCCGCGACCTGCTCAATGAGCGGGCCGCGCAGCTGGGGCTGGCCGTCAACTTGCTGGATGTCGGCCCGAATCACTGGCCGGACGCCCCGGCGCCCGCCAACAGCCTGTACGTCTGGGATACACCACTCAGCGCCCCCGTGGTGGCCGGGCAACTGGACAAGGCCAACGCTGCTTTCGTCCTCGAAACCCTGACCCGTGCCGGCAACGGCTGCCTGAACGGCGATTTCGCCGGGATGATCACCGCGCCGGTACACAAAGGCGTGATCAACGAGTCGGGCATCGCTTTCTCCGGGCATACGGAATTTCTGGCTGACCTGACCCATACCGCTCAAGTAGTGATGATGCTGGCGACACGCGGTTTGCGCGTGGCACTGGTCACCACTCACCTGCCCCTGCGCGAGATTGCCGATGCGATCACGCCGGAACGGCTGGAACGGGTCACGCGAATTCTGCACAGCGATCTGCAAAACAAATTCGGCATCGCCCAGCCACGCATTCTGGTGTGCGGACTCAACCCGCACGCCGGTGAAGGCGGCCACCTGGGCCATGAAGAAATCGACATCATTGAACCGACATTAGAGCGCCTGCGCGGCGAGGGCATGGACCTTCGTGGCCCGCTGCCTGCCGACACTCTGTTTACCCCCAAATATCTGGAGCACTGCGACGCAGTGCTGGCGATGTACCACGACCAGGGCCTGCCTGTGCTTAAGTACAAAGGCTTCGGCGCTGCCGTCAACGTGACCCTGGGCCTGCCGATCATCCGCACATCGGTCGACCACGGCACTGCCCTGGATCTGGCCGGCAGCGGCAAGATCGACACCGGCAGCCTGCAAGTCGCCCTGGAAACCGCCTACCAGATGGCCGAGACCCGTTTATGACCGAGCAATACCAACACAAGGCGCGCAAACGCTTTGGCCAGAACTTCCTGCACGATGCCGGCGTTATCGACCGCATCCTGCGCTCCATCAGCGCCAAGCCTGACGATCGTCTGCTGGAAATCGGCCCGGGCCAAGGCGCACTGACCGCCGGCCTGCTGAATTCCGGCGGGCAGCTCGACGTGGTGGAACTGGACAAGGATCTGATCCCGATCCTCAATCAGCAGTTCGCCGGCAAGAGCAATTTCAACCTGCACCAGGGTGACGCGCTGAAGTTCGACTTCAACACGCTCAACGCCGCGCCAAACAGCCTGCGTGTGGTCGGCAACCTGCCGTACAACATCTCGACGCCGCTGATTTTTCACCTGCTGAATAACGCCGGCATCATTCGCGACATGCACTTCATGCTGCAGAAAGAAGTGGTCGAGCGGCTGGCCGCAGGCCCGGGCGGCGGTGACTGGGGTCGTCTGTCGATCATGGTTCAGTACCACTGCCGCGTAGAACATCTGTTCAATGTTGGCCCGGGCGCATTCAACCCGCCGCCAAAAGTCGATTCGGCGATCGTTCGTCTGGTGCCGCACGCCGTGCTGCCGCACCCGGCCAAGGATCACAAGTTGCTGGAGCGCGTTGTGCGCGAAGCCTTCAACCAGCGTCGCAAGACTCTGCGCAACACCCTCAAACAATTGCTCAGCAATGCTGAAATCGAAGCCGCCGGCGTCGATGGCAGCCTGCGTCCGGAGCAACTGGATCTGGCCGCATTCGTGCGCCTGGCCGATCAGCTCGCAGTACAAGTCCCGGCCTCCCCCGCCGCCGACTGACATACGATGAACGCTATCGGGCAGGACGCCACTCTGGTTTACTGCCCGATACTTGCCTAGACTGATTCCCCATCAGCTACGCCCCGCGTTCCGCTTCGTTAAGGCCCCTTGCATGTCCGATTCCCGTTACCAGGTCGATGTCAGCGTCGTTACCCGCTATCTGGCAGACCAATCGCAACCCGAGCACGACCGTTTCGCCTTCGCCTACACCATCACCGTGCAGAACAATGGCGCGATCCCGGCCAAACTGCTGTCGCGGCACTGGGTGATCACCGATGGTGACGGCCACGTCGAAGAAGTACGCGGCGCCGGCGTGGTGGGTCAGCAACCACTGATCAATGCCGGGCAAAGCCACACCTACAGCAGCGGCACGGTGATGACCACCAAGGTCGGCACCATGCAAGGCACTTATGAAATGGTCGCCGACGACGGCAAACATTTCGATGCGATCATCAAACCTTTCCGCCTGGCGGTGCCCGGGGCCTTGCACTGATGGCAACCTATGCCGTCGGCGACCTGCAAGGCTGCCTCGAACCGCTGAAGTGTCTGCTCAAGCAAGTCGCGTTCGACCCGACGCTCGATCGGCTGTGGCTGGTCGGCGATCTGGTCAACCGAGGCCCGCAGTCATTGGAAACCCTGCGCTTTCTGTACGGCATGCGCGAGTCGCTGGTCTGCGTGTTGGGCAATCACGATCTGCATCTACTGGCGGCCGCCAAAAATATCGAGCGTTTGAAGAAGTCCGACACCTTGCGCGAGATTCTCGACGCACCGGACTGTGCCGAACTGCTTGAGTGGGTGCGTCAGCAGAAGCTGATGCATTACGACGAAATGCGTGATGTCGCCATGGTTCACGCCGGCATTCCACCGCAATGGTCACTGCGCCGCGCCTTGAAGTGCGCGGATGAAGTCGAAACAGCGCTGCGCGACGACAACCTGTTCCCCGCCTACCTCGACGGCATGTACGGCAACGATCCGGCGAAATGGGACAACGACCTCAAAGGCGTGACTCGCCTGCGCGTGATCACCAACTACTTCACGCGCATGCGTTTCTGCACCGCCGAGGGCAAGCTCGACCTCAAGAGCAAGGAAGGCCTCGATACTGCACCGCCCGGCTACAAACCGTGGTTCCAGCACAAAGAGCGCAAGACCAAAGGCCTGCGCATCATCTTTGGTCACTGGGCGGCCCTTGAAGGCAATATCCATGAGCCAGGCATCTCGGCGCTGGACACCGGTTGTGTCTGGGGCGGCCGCCTGACCCTGATGAATGTCGACAGCGGCGAACGCCTGTCATGCAAATGCGACGAACACGGTGGCCTCGCGCCAACCGTCGCACCACTTATCCCCGAAACTTCGCCAGTCAACGCACCGCGTTAAACTGCGCTTTCAGCCGAGCAACAGGAACCCGCCATGAGCGAATTCAAACGAATCCCCCCGGAACAGGCCCAGGCCCTGCGTGAGCAAGGTGCCGTCGTCGTCGACGTCCGTGATCCGGCGACTTTCGCTGCCCTGCACATCAGCGGCTCGAAGCATCTGGACAATCATTCCCTGCACGCCTTCATTCAAGGCGCTGACCTCGATGCACCGACCGTGGTCGTCTGCTATCACGGCAATTCCAGCCAGGGCGCTGCGGCGTACTTGATCAGCCAAGGCTTTTCCGACGTCTACAGCATGGACGGCGGCTTCGAGTTGTGGCGTACGACTTATCCTGCGGAAACCGCGCAAGGCATCGCCGAATAATTTTTTTGTCACGCGCAGGCCCCGGCTGCCGTGGGCCTGCGCGGGCAGACGAACGGTCTTGCCACAACTAATTACGTATCTCGCCTTTACCTCCTGAATTCCCAACTATCCTTAAGCCCAGGCCATCCAAAACAGGGGAGAGCCGGTACACCGGCGCACGGGTCATCGGGAGTGACTTTCGCGATTGTCGATCGTGGAAGTGTTCTGGGGGGTAAACAAACAGCTGCCAAAACGGTTGTTTGCCAGCATCGACTGAGTGATCCGGCGTCGGCTCCACGTATCGAGCGAGGTGACGTCATGAGTATCTTTAGCCACTTCCAACAACGCTTCGAGTCCACACGCCAGGAAGAACTCTCGCTGCAAGAGTACCTGGAGCTGTGCAAGAAAGACCGAAGCGCCTACGTTTCCGCCGCCGAGCGTCTATTGCTGGCCATCGGCGAACCGGAACTGCTCGACACCTCGACCAATTCGAGGCTGTCACGCATCTTCTCCAACAAGGTGATCCGTCGCTATCCGGCCTTTGAAGACTTCCACGGGATGGAAGAATGCATCGACCAGATCGTTTCGTATTTCCGCCATGCCGCCCAAGGCCTGGAAGAGAAGAAACAAATCCTTTACCTGCTCGGCCCCGTCGGTGGCGGTAAATCCTCCCTGGCCGAGAAGCTGAAACAGCTGATCGAGAAAGTGCCCTTCTACGCGATCAAGGGCTCGCCGGTATTCGAATCTCCTTTGGGTCTGTTCAACGCCACCGAAGATGGCGCGATCCTCGAAGAAGACTTCGGTATTCCACGGCGCTACCTGAACACCATCATGTCGCCCTGGGCGACCAAACGTCTGGCCGAATTCGGCGGCGACATCAGCCAGTTCCGCGTGGTCAAACTGTACCCGTCGATCCTCAACCAGATCGCTGTCGCCAAGACCGAACCGGGTGACGAGAACAACCAGGACATCTCGGCGCTGGTCGGTAAAGTCGACATTCGCAAACTCGAGGAATACCCACAGAACGATGCCGACGCTTACAGCTACTCCGGTGCGCTGTGCCGGGCCAACCAGGGCCTGATGGAATTCGTCGAAATGTTCAAGGCGCCGATCAAGGTGCTGCACCCATTGCTGACCGCGACTCAGGAAGGCAACTACAACAGTACCGAAGGCCTCGGCGCGATTCCGTTCACCGGGATCCTGCTCGCCCACTCCAACGAGTCGGAATGGCACACCTTCCGCAACAACAAGAACAACGAAGCCTTCATCGACCGGATCTACATCGTCAAAGTGCCGTATTGCCTGCGCGTCAGCGACGAAGTGAAAATCTACGACAAACTGCTGTTCAACAGTTCTCTGGCCAAAGCGCATTGCGCGCCTGACACCCTGAAAATGCTCGCGCAGTTCACTGTGCTTTCGCGCCTCAAAGAGCCGGAAAACTCCAACATCTATTCGAAGATGCGCGTCTACGACGGTGAAAACCTCAAAGACACCGATCCGAAAGCCAAGTCGATTCAGGAATACCGCGACTCGGCAGGCGTTGATGAGGGCATGAACGGTCTGTCGACCCGCTTTGCGTTCAAGATCCTCTCCAAGGTCTTCAACTTCGATCCGCATGAAATCGCCGCCAACCCGGTGCACCTGCTCTATGTGCTGGAACAGCAGATCGAACAGGAACAATTCCAGGCCGAAACCCGCGAACGCTATCTGCGCTACCTGAAAGAATACCTGGCACCGCGTTATATCGAATTCATCGGCAAGGAAATCCAGACCGCTTACCTCGAGTCTTACAGCGAGTACGGCCAGAACATCTTCGACCGCTACGTGCTGTATGCAGACTTCTGGATTCAGGATCAGGAATACCGCGATCCGGAAACCGGCGAGATCCTCAACCGTGTTGCCCTGAACGAAGAACTGGAGAAAATCGAAAAACCGGCCGGCATCAGCAATCCGAAGGATTTCCGCAACGAAATTGTCAACTTCGTCCTGCGCGCCCGGGCCAACAACAACGGCAAGAACCCGACCTGGCTCAGCTACGAAAAACTGCGCGTGGTCATCGAGAAGAAAATGTTCTCGAACACCGAGGATCTGCTGCCGGTCATCAGCTTCAACGCCAAGGCCAGCAAGGAGGATCAGCAAAAGCACAACGACTTCGTCACTCGAATGGTCGAACGCGGCTACACCGACAAACAGGTACGGCTTCTTTCCGAATGGTACCTACGGGTACGGAAGTCGCAGTGAAGCAGCTGCAAGCTTCTAGCTACGAGCTGCAAGAACAAAGCGCGTAACCCACTGATGCCCGGGAACCTGCTTTTACTTGCAGCTTGAAGCTCACAACTTGAAGCTGCCCGGAGGGCTTCCTATGAGTTATGTGATCGACCGACGTTTGAATGGCAAGAACAAGAGCACGGTAAACCGCCAGCGTTTCCTGCGGCGTTACCGTGACCACATCAAAAAGGCTGTCGAAGAGGCGGTCAGCCGGCGCTCCATCACCGATATGGAGCATGGCGAACAGATCAGTATTCCCGGTCGCGACATCGACGAACCGGTGCTTCACCACGGGCGCGGCGGCAAGCAGACCGTGGTTCATCCCGGTAACAAGGAGTTCACCGCCGGCGAACACATCGCTAGGCCACCGGGTGGTGGCGGCGGGCGCGGCCCCGGCAAGGCCGGTAATTCCGGCGAAGGCATGGACGAGTTCGTCTTCCAGATCACTCAGGAAGAGTTTCTCGAATTCATGTTCGAAGATCTCGAACTGCCGAACCTGGTCAAACGCAACCTGAGCGGCACCGACACTTTCAAAACCGTGCGCGCCGGCATCAGTAACGAAGGCAACCCGTCCCGGATCAACATCATCCGCACCCTGCGTTCGGCCCACGCACGGCGCATTGCTTTGTCTGGCAGTAGCCGGGCGAAACTGCGCGAAGCCAAAGCAGAACTCGAGCGGCTGAAACGCGAAGAGCCAGATAACTTTGGCGATATTCAGGAGCTCGAAGCAGAAATCGAGAAACTCAGCGCGCGCATTCATCGCGTACCGTTCCTCGACACCTTCGACCTGAAATACAACCTGCTGATCAAGCAACCAAATCCCAGCTCGAAAGCCGTGATGTTCTGCCTGATGGACGTGTCCGGCTCCATGACCCAGGCGACCAAGGATATCGCCAAACGCTTTTTCATCCTGTTGTACCTGTTCCTCAAGCGGAACTACGACAAGATCGACGTGGTGTTCATCCGTCACCACACCAGTGCGCGCGAAGTCGACGAAGAAGAGTTTTTCTATTCACGGGAAACCGGCGGCACCATCGTTTCCAGTGCATTGAAACTGATGCAAGAGATCATGGCCGAGCGTTATCCGAGCAACGAATGGAACATCTACGCGGCGCAGGCTTCCGACGGCGACAACTGGAACGATGACTCGCCGATCTGCCGCGACATCCTGATCAATCAGATCATGCCGTTTGTGCAGTACTACACTTATGTAGAGATCACACCGCGCGAACATCAGGCCTTGTGGTACGAATACGAACGCATCGCCGACGCCTTTTCTGACACTTTTGCCCAGCAGCAACTGGTCTCGGCCGGGGATATCTATCCGGTCTTCCGTGAACTCTTCCAGCGCAGGTTAGTGACATGACCGCCAAAGAGCAGAAGCGCCAACCCATTTCCACCGGCTCTGAATGGACGTTCGAGCTGATCCAGACCTACGACCGCGAAATCGCCCGTATCGCGGCCGGCTATGCGCTGGACACCTACCCCAACCAGATCGAAGTGATCACCGCCGAGCAGATGATGGACGCCTATGCCTCGGTGGGCATGCCGCTGGGTTATCACCACTGGTCTTACGGCAAACACTTCCTCAGCACCGAAAAATCCTACAGCCGCGGGCAGATGGGCCTGGCGTACGAGATCGTGATCAACTCGGATCCGTGCATCGCCTATCTGATGGAAGAAAACACCATCTGCATGCAGGCACTGGTGGTGGCGCACGCGTGCTATGGCCACAACAGTTTCTTCAAGGGCAATTACCTGTTCCGCACCTGGACCGACGCCAGTTCGATCATCGATTATCTGGTGTTCGCCAAGCAGTACATCATGCAGTGCGAGGAGCGCCACGGCATCGACGCGGTGGAGGACTTGCTCGACTCCTGCCACGCGCTGATGAATTACGGCGTCGACCGCTACAAACGCCCCTACCCTATTTCCGCCGAAGAAGAACGCCGGCGGCAAAAGGATCGCGAAGAACACATGCAGAAGCAGATCAACGATCTGTGGCGCACCATTCCCAAAGGCGCGGACAAATACAGCGACAAGGACAACGCACGCTTCCCGGCCGAGCCGCAGGAAAACATCCTCTACTTCATCGAGAAACACGCGCCATTGCTCGAACCTTGGCAGCGCGAGATCGTGCGTATCGTGCGCAAGATCGCCCAGTACTTTTATCCACAGCGCCAAACTCAGGTGATGAACGAAGGCTGGGCAACGTTCTGGCACTACACTCTGATGAACGACCTGTACGACGAGGGCCTGGTCACCGACGGTTTCATGATGGAGTTCCTCACCTCGCATACCAGCGTGGTGTTCCAGCCAGGTTTCGATAGCCCTTACTACAGCGGCATCAACCCGTACGCATTGGGTTTCGCCATGTACCGCGACATCCGGCGCATGTGTGAAGAACCTACCGAGGAAGATCGTCACTGGTTCCCGGACATCGCCGGGAGCGACTGGCTGTCGACCATCAAATTCGCCATGAGCAGCTTCAAGGACGAGAGCTTCATCCTGCAATATTTGTCACCGAAGGTGATCCGCGATCTGAAACTGTTCAGCATCATGGATGACGATCAGAAGGACGATTTGCTGGTGCCAGCGATCCATGACGAGCCCGGTTACCGAATCATCCGCGAAACTCTGGCCGCGCAATACAACCTCGGCAACCGTGAACCGAACGTGCAGATTTACAGCATCGATCGACGTGGCGACCGCTCACTGACCCTGCGACACCAGCAGCACGACCGCAAACCGCTCGGCGATTCCACTGAAGAAGTACTCAAACACCTGCACCGTTTGTGGGGCTTCGATATTCATCTGGAAACGCTGCAGGGCGACCAGATCATGAAAACCCATCACGTGCCGCCGCGCAGTGAACACAGCGAAGGCGATTACGGTCGGCTCGACCTCGCCGTCATTCATCTTTGAAACGGTTCTGGCCTCCGAAAGTCCGGCGCAAGGGTTATCCTGTCGGGCTAACGGAGGTTTTTTATGCAGATTTTCAAGGTTGGCGGCGCGGTTCGTGATCGCTTGCTGGGCAAACCGGTTACCGATATCGATTGGGTCGTGGTCGGTGCTACCACGGAAGAAATGCTCGCCAAGGGCTATCGACCGGTCGGCGCAGATTTTCCGGTATTTCTTCATCCGAAAAGCGGCGAGGAGTACGCCCTCGCCCGCACTGAACGTAAAAGCGGTCGCGGCTATGGCGGCTTCACCTTTCACGCCAGTCCCGAAGTGACGCTTGAAGAAGACCTGATTCGTCGCGACCTGACCATCAACGCCATCGCTGAAGACGATCAGCATAATCTGACCGATCCATACCACGGTCAGCGCGATCTTGAAGCGCGAATCCTGCGTCACGTATCCCCGGCGTTCGCCGAAGATCCCCTGCGTGTCCTGCGTGTAGCTCGCTTCGCGGCGCGTTATGCCGGGCTCGGTTTTAGCGTTGCGCCGGAGACGCTTGAGTTGATGCGTCAACTCAGTGAGTCCGGTGAACTGGAGGCACTGACCGCTGAGCGCAGTTGGAAAGAAATCTCCCGCGCGCTGATGGAAGATCAGCCACAAGTATTCATTCAGGTGCTTCGCGATTGCGGCGCGCTGAAAGTCTTGATGCCGGAAGTGGATGCGCTGTTCGGCGTGCCGCAACCGGAGGCGCATCACCCGGAAATCGACACCGGCCTGCACACGCTCAGCGTGCTGGAGCAATCAGCGCTGCACAAACAACCGCTGACCGTACGCTGGGCCTGCCTGCTGCACGATCTTGGCAAAGGCTTGACGCCGGAAGAGGAATGGCCACGGCACATCGCCCATGAGCACACCGGGCTGAAGCTGATCAAAGCGGTCAACGAACGATTTAAAGCGCCGAAGGATTGCCAGGAATTGGCCTTGCTGGTTGGCAAATACCACACCCATGGGCACCGGGCGCTGGAGCTGAAGGCTTCGACGTTGCTGGAGTTGTTGCAGAGTTTTGACGTGTATCGCCGGCCGCAGCGGTTTGAAGAATTTATCGCTGCGTGCGAAATGGATGCCCGGGGCCGCAAGGGGCTGGAGCAGAGAAGTTATCCACAAGCGGATTATTTGCGCGGTGCGGCGAAGGTTGCACGGGAGGTTGCGGTGCAGCCGTTGCTGGAGAAGGGATTCAAGGGGCCGGAGTTGGGTGAGGCGCTGAAGCGTGAGCGACTGAAAGCGTTGAAGGCCTACAAAGAGGCGGCGTCAGCCTGAAAAGCTTCGCGAGCAAGCCCGCTCCCACAGGGAAATGCATTCCAAAATGTGGGAGCGGGCTTGCTCGCGAAGGCGCCAGTCAGATCAACGCAAATCCGAAGGCGTGAGCTGCTGCCCGCGCCACTCAAATCCGACCGGCGCCAACACCTGATCAATCTGCGCCTCTGCCCACAACATCGCGAAGCTTTTTCCCACACCCGGATGCACGCGATCCGGCGCAATCAGCGACAACGGCCACAACACAAAAGCATTTTTCAGAATTTCCGCACGCGGCAACACCAGACCGTCGAAATTGCCCGCCAGATCGCCGTACAGCAACACGTCGATATCCAGCGGCAAACCCTTGCGATCCGGGGCATATCGACCGTTATCCGCCTCAATAAACTTCAAGCGACGATCCAGTTCAATTAGCGGCAGATCGGTAAACGCCGACACCACAAAATTGAAGAACGGCCCGCTTTTGATCCCGACTGGCTGGCTCTCGAACACCGCCGAACAGCGGATATCCACCAGAAACGTCGCCAACGCGTCGAGACCTGCACGCAAATGGGTTTCGCGCTCGATATTGCTACCGAGCCCGAGGTAGACCTGAGTCAGCGACATCCGCGCTCGATCTCCACACCCACGCCGCCCTTGGCCGCTGGCACCGCGCCAGGCTTGGTCAGCTTCAGCCGAACCCAAGTGATGTTGAATTCACTCATCAGCACTTCGACCAGACGCTCGGCGAACGTCTCGACCAGTTGAAACTGCGCTTGCTCGGCGAAAGCCTGAATCCGTGTGGAAACGCTGGCGTAATCGAGCGCCAGGGTCAGGTCGTCACCGGCGGCGGCCGGGCGATTGTCCCAGGCGAAGCTCAGATCAAGACGCAGGCACTGGCGGATGCCGCGCTCCCAGTCGTAGGCACCGATCACGGTATCGACTTCCAGGCCCTCGATAAACACTCTGTCCAAGCACTTCTCTCCGCTGCACGACAAGGGCGCAATGCGCCGTTAGAATCAGGGCGTCCTCGCCCGGAATAGTTAGCATGTTTTGGTTACTGGCGACTCTCGCCTACCTGCTCGGCTCGCTGTCCTTCGCCATTTTGCTCAGCCGCCTGACCGGAAATCCGGATCCGCGAATGAGTGGCTCGGGTAATGCCGGCGCCACCAACATGCTCCGCCTGGTCGGTCGCAAACTGGCGATCCTGACCCTGCTGGGTGATCTGTGCAAAGGCCTGGTGCCGGTGCTGATTGCCTCGGCTGTCGGCCTTTCGCTGCAGGAGCAGGCGTGGATCGGCGTGTGTGCCGTGATCGGTCACCTGTTCCCGCTGTATTTCCGCTTCCGTGGTGGCAAAGGTGTCGCCACCGCCGCCGGCATGCTGCTGGGCCTGTATCCGCCCGCCGCGCTGCTGGCCGTGTGCGCCTGGCTGGTGACGTTCTACCTGACCCGCACCAGCTCGCTGGCGGCACTGATCGCCACGCCGCTGACCCTGCCACTGCTGGCCTGGCAAGAACCGGAGGCGCTGCTGCCGATGAGCGCGCTGACACTGCTGATCGTCTGGCGCCACCGCGGCAATCTACGCGACCTGTTTGCCGGGCGCGAACGGCATTTTTAAATACCGCCCATGAGCGCCGCTCATCACAGCGGCGACAACTGCTCCATCGGCCACCGCGCCTGCACGCTGATCGCCAGACTTTCCTGCTGACCTGCCTGCAAGCGCTGGCAACCGGCAAACGCGATCATCGCGCCGTTGTCGGTGCAGAACTCCGGACGCGCATAAAACACATCGCCCTTCATGTCGCCGAGCATTTTCTCCAGCGAAACGCGCAGAGCCTTGTTGGCGCTGACGCCGCCAGCGATCACCAGACGCTTCATGCCCGCCTGTTTCAGGGCGCGCTTGCACTTGATGGTCAAAGTCTCCACCACGGCCTGCTGGAACGCCAGCGCGATGTCGCAACGGGCTTGCTCGTTGTCGTCCCCGGCGCTGACGCACTGCTGCCAGGCGTTGAGCGCGGAGGTTTTCAGACCGCTGAAGCTGAATTGCAGGCCCGGGCGATCGCACATCGGACGCGGAAAGGTAAAACGTCCTGCAACGCCTTTCTCCGCCAATTTGGCGATTTCCGGCCCGCCCGGATAATTCAGGCCCATCATTTTCGCGGTTTTGTCGAATGCTTCGCCGGCAGCGTCGTCGAGTGTCTCGCCGAGCAAGGTGTATTGACCGATGCCATCGACCTGAACCAGCTGCGTATGACCGCCCGAGACCAACAAAGCGACGAACGGGAATTCCGGCGGTTTCGGCTCCAGCATCGGTGCGAGCAAATGCCCTTCCATGTGGTGCACGCCGAGCGCCGGAATGCCCCAGGCAAACGCCAGCGCCTGAGCGCAGGAAGCGCCGACCAGCAACGCGCCCACCAGGCCAGGGCCCGCGGTATAGGCGATCGCGTCGATCTCGGTGGGTACACAGTCCGCTTCGGCCAACACCTGACGAATCAAGGGCAGCATGCGTTTGACGTGGTCACGCGAGGCGAGCTCCGGCACCACACCGCCATAGGCGCGGTGCAGGTCGATCTGGCTGAACAGCGCGTCGGCCAGCAGACCGCGCTCACTGTCATATAATGCGACGCCGGTTTCGTCGCAGGAGGTTTCTAATCCCAGTACTAGCATGGGTTTGCGCCTTGTTTAGGCTGACTTCGAAGGCGCGCATAATAGTCGCCACGTGATGCCCCGACCAGCGGTTTTCGATCAGAGGCTTTGCATTCCGAGCGATGAGGGGTTAACATCCGCAACCCTTAAAAACCGACGTCTTCAAGTGCTCTTTTGCCGCGAGGATGTTGACCCCGGTAATGAATGAAGGTAGCTCTGGATGCCAGCCGTCAAAGTTAAAGAGAACGAACCCTTCGACGTAGCTCTGCGTCGTTTCAAGCGCTCCTGCGAAAAAGCCGGTGTACTGGCTGAAGTTCGTAGCCGCGAATTTTACGAGAAGCCAACTTCTGAGCGTAAGCGCAAAGCAGCAGCCGCTGTTAAGCGTCACGCCAAGAAAGTTCAGCGCGAACAGCGCCGCGCCGTTCGTCTGTACTAATACACAGACGTTCGTAGCAAGCTTCTTGCCTAAGCCCGGCTCTGAGCCGGGCTAATGGCATTTGCGTAAAACGCTTGATGCTTCAACGTCGAAGCCGCACACGCGACTAAGACGAATCTGCTTCACACGTCAGACCTGGCTCTTTTGCCAGCGGTGCACGTCTTTTCTGACGAGCCTTTCAAGGCTACTGACGAGCACACCCACTGATTCCTCTCACGACGATCAGCCCAAGGCACCTGCATGCGTGCCCGCTTTATTGAGCTATCCGAGGCCCTCAACCGGCCGTCAGCGGATTCAGCGCAACACTTTCAAATAGTCGAAGACTGATAGGTACTAACGTCAGTGGATTTTCGGCAGATACACTTCCCGACAGCGATTACGCAGACGACACCGGTCGAGCCGCACTTTTTGCGTGCTTCAAACAACGACCCGCGTCCGGCAGCCTTACGCAGCGGACTTATTGCAGCGCAGACGACGAGAATGCCATGGCCGGGCTAATTCCCCAGAGCTTCATTGACGACCTGCTGAACCGCACCGACATCGTCGATGTGGTCAGTTCGCGCGTGCAATTGAAGAAGGCCGGCAAGAACTACACCGCCTGTTGCCCGTTTCACAAAGAGAAAACTCCGTCGTTCAGCGTCAGCCCCGACAAGCAGTTCTATTACTGCTTCGGCTGCGGCGCCGGCGGTAATGCCCTCGGCTTTCTCATGGATCACGACAACCTGGATTTTCCCCAGGCCATCGAAGATCTGGCGAAAGCCGCCGGCATGGAAATCCCCCGCGAAGAAAGCGGCCGCGAGCGCAAGCCACGGCAACCGACTGATTCGCCGCTCTACCCGTTGCTCACCGCCGCTGCCGATTTTTACAAGCAGGCCCTCAAGAGCCACCCCGCGCGCAAAGCTGCCGTGGATTACCTCAAGGGTCGCGGCCTGACCGGCGAGATCGCCCGGGATTTCGGCCTCGGCTTCGCGCCGCCAGGCTGGGATAACCTGTTCAAACATTTGAGCAGCGACACCCTTCAGCAAAAAGCCATGATCGACGCCGGGCTGCTGATCGAGAACGCCGAAACCGGCAAACGCTATGACCGCTTCCGCGATCGCGTGATGTTCCCGATCCGCGACACGCGTGGCCGCATCATCGCCTTCGGTGGCCGCGTACTCGGCGACGACAAACCGAAGTACCTGAACTCCCCGGAAACCCCGGTTTTCCATAAAGGTCAGGAACTCTACGGCCTTTATGAAGCACGCAAGAACAACCGCAACCTCGACGAAATCATCGTCGTCGAAGGTTATATGGACGTCATCGCGCTCGCCCAACAAGGCTTGAAGAATGCCGTCGCGACGCTGGGCACCGCGACCAGCGAAGAACATTTGAAGCGCCTGTTTCGCGTCGTACCGAACGTGTTGTTCTGTTTCGACGGCGACCAGGCTGGCCGCAACGCCGCGTGGCGCGCACTCGAAGCAACGCTGTCGAGCCTGCAGGACGGGCGTCGCGCACGCTTTCTGTTCCTGCCCGAAGGCGAAGACCCGGATACGCTGGTTCGCGCTGAAGGCACCGATGCCTTCAAGGCGCGCATCAATCAGCACGCTCAGCCGCTGGCGGATTATTTCTTCCAGCAACTGACCGAAGAGTCCGACCCGCGCTCGCTCGAGGGCAAGGCGCACATGGCCACCCTCGCCGCACCGTTGATCGACAAAGTGCCGGGCGCCAACCTGCGCATCCTGATGCGTCAGCGCCTGACCGAAATCACCGGTCTGAGCAGCGAAACCGTCAGTCAGCTGGCGCAAAATGCGCCGCAGGAAGCGCCGCCCGCTTACGACCCGGGCATCAATTACGACGCAATGCCGGACTACAGCGACTACCATCAGCCGCAGGCACAGGACATGTATGTGCCGCAGCAGGAGTGGACGCCGAAGAAACCTGGCGCTGGCGGCAAGAAGTGGGACAAGAAGCCCTGGGATAAAAACGGCAAGCGTGGCGGCGATCGCGACCAGCAACGCCCGCGCACGCCGATTGGCGTCGAATCGCCAACCCTGACCGCCCTGCGCACACTGCTCCATCACCCGCAACTGGCCGAGCGCGTCGAAGATGCCGGGCACATTGCGGACGAGAATCAGACCAACGCCCAGCTGCTTGTGGCGCTGCTCGAAGCCGTACAGAAGAATCCCAAGCTAAACTCATTTCAGTTGATCGCGCGATGGCACGGCACTGAACAGGGTCGATTGCTCAAGGCATTGGCAGAAAAGGAGTGGTTGATTGACGGAGATAACCTTGAACAACAGTTTTTCGACACCATTACTAGCTTGTCAGCCCGCCAACGCGAGCGAAATCTTGAACAGTTACTCAGGAAAGCCCGTCAAAGCGAACTGAGTATTGAAGAGAAAAATCAACTGCGCGACCTTCTAAGTCGCAATGTTTCCGCATCAAACCCGACCTCAACTGGCGCGTGAGGTCATAGCTCAGGTATAATCCTCGGCTTGTTTTTTGCCCGCCAAGACCTTCAGTGGATAGGGTGTTATGTCCGGAAAAGCGCAACAGCAGTCTCGTATTATTGAGTTGATCAAACTGGGTCGTGAGCAGAAGTATCTGACTTACGCCGAGGTCAACGACCACCTGCCCGAGGATATTTCAGATCCAGAGCAGGTGGAAGACATCATCCGCATGATTAACGACATGGGGATCCCCGTACACGAGAGTGCTCCGGATGCGGACGCCCTTATGTTGGCCGACGCCGATACCGACGAGGCCGCTGCGGAAGAAGCAGCCGCCGCGTTGGCAGCGGTGGAGACCGATATCGGTCGCACCACTGACCCGGTGCGCATGTACATGCGTGAAATGGGTACGGTCGAGCTTCTGACTCGTGAAGGCGAAATTGAAATCGCCAAACGAATCGAAGAAGGCATCCGTGAAGTGATGAGCGCAATCGCGCACTTCCCTGGCACGGTTGACCATATTCTCTCCGAGTACACTCGTGTGACCACCGAAGGTGGCCGCCTGTCCGACGTCCTGAGCGGTTATATCGACCCGGACGACGGCATTGCGCCGCCTGCCGAGGTACCGCCGCCTGTCGAAGCGAAAGTCGCGAAAGCCGACGACGAAACCGACGACGAAGAAGCCGAATCTTCCGATGACGAAGAAGAAGCCGAAAGCGGTCCGGATCCGGTTATCGCCGCCCAGCGTTTTGGCGCGGTCGCCGACCAGATGGAAATCACCCGCAAGGCCCTGAAAAAGCACGGTCGCAGCAACAAGGCAACGATTGCCGAATTGCTGGCGCTGGCCGAGCTGTTCATGCCGATCAAACTGGTACCGAAGCAATTCGAAGGTTTGGTTGAACGTGTTCGCGGTGCCCTCGATCGTCTGCGTCAGCAAGAGCGCGCGATCATGCAACTGTGTGTACGTGATGCACGTATGCCACGCGCTGATTTCCTGCGTCAGTTCCCGGGTAACGAAGTCGACGAAAGCTGGTCCGAAGCCCTGGCCAAAGGCAAGAGCAAGTACGCCGAAGCCATTGGTCGCGTACAGCCGGACATCATTCGTTGCCAGCAGAAACTGATCGCGCTGGAAACCGAAACCGGTCTGACCATCGCTGAAATCAAGGACATCAACCGTCGCATGTCGATCGGTGAGGCTAAGGCCCGCCGCGCGAAGAAAGAGATGGTTGAAGCGAACTTGCGTCTGGTGATCTCGATCGCCAAGAAGTACACCAACCGTGGTCTGCAATTCCTCGATCTGATCCAGGAAGGCAACATCGGCTTGATGAAAGCGGTAGACAAGTTCGAATACCGTCGTGGTTACAAGTTCTCGACTTATGCCACCTGGTGGATCCGTCAGGCGATCACTCGCTCGATCGCCGACCAGGCCCGCACCATCCGTATTCCGGTGCACATGATCGAGACGATCAACAAGCTCAACCGTATTTCCCGGCAGATGTTGCAGGAAATGGGTCGCGAACCGACCCCGGAAGAGCTGGGCGAACGCATGGAAATGCCTGAGGATAAAATCCGTAAGGTATTGAAGATCGCTAAAGAGCCGATCTCCATGGAAACGCCGATCGGTGATGACGAAGACTCCCATCTGGGTGACTTCATCGAAGACTCGACCATGCAGTCGCCAATCGATGTCGCCACTGTTGAGAGCCTGAAAGAAGCGACTCGCGAAGTGCTGTCCGGCCTCACTGCCCGTGAAGCCAAAGTACTGCGCATGCGTTTCGGTATCGACATGAACACCGACCACACACTCGAAGAAGTGGGCAAACAGTTTGACGTAACGCGTGAGCGGATCCGTCAGATCGAAGCCAAGGCGCTGCGCAAGCTGCGCCACCCGACGCGAAGCGAGCATCTGCGCTCCTTCCTCGACGAGTGATACCAGAACCCCCGGCCCAGGCCGGGGGTTTTGTTTTTAGGCAGATTAAATTCCTCGCACCACCCTCCCCGCTGCAGTCCGCGTCTACACTCGAAACAATCACCCCCGAGCCATAACGAGAGCGTTATGCCCAGACTGGCGCCCGTGCTTTTCTTGCTGTCACTGATGATTTGGACCGCAACGGCTAACGCGCTGACTCTGACCGATGAAGAACGTAGCTGGCTGGCGGCTCACCCGGACTTGCGCCTGGGTGTTGATGCATCGTGGCCACCGTTTGAGTTTCGTGACGACCAGAGCCGCTATCAGGGCTTGGCGGCTGATTACATCGACGTGATTCGCCAGCGTCTGGCGATCAAACTCACGCCGATTGAGCCCATCAGCTGGACGGAAGTGCTGGAGCAGGTCAAAACCGGCAAGATCGATCTGCTGCCGGGGATCATGTCCACTCCGGAACGGCAGAACTATCTGTCATTCACCCGGCCCTACCTCGACTTCCCGATTGTCATCCTCGCCCACGTCGGCGGCGCGCAACCGCGCAAACTTGATGATCTGTATGGCCTGAAAATCGCCGTGGTGGAAAACTATGCGCCGCACGAACTTCTGCGCACCCACCACCCGGATCTGAATCTGGTGGCCATGCCCAACGTCAGCTCGGCGTTGCAGGCATTGGCGACCGACGAAGTCGACGCCGTGGTCGGCGATCTCGCCTCCAGCGTCTGGAGCCTGCGCCAACTTAAACTCGATGGCCTCTACGTCAGCGGCGAAACCCCGTATCGCTATCAACTGGCGATGGGCGTGCCGCGCGAAAACAAAGTGCTGGTGGGGATTCTCGACAAAGTCCTCGCCGACATGAGCCCCGCCGAAATCAGCGCCATTCAGGAACACTGGGTCGGCAACGTCCTCGATCACCGGACATTCTGGTCAGACCTGCTGGTTTACGGCTTGCCCGGCCTGTTATTGCTGATGATCGTGCTGGCCGTGGTGATCCGCATTAACCGCCGCCTCAGCTCGGAAATCGCCCGGCGCATCGACCTCGAACAGGAACTGCGCAGCAGCGAATATCACTACCGTGGGCTGGTCGAAAGTTTGTCGGCGATTGCTTGGGAAGCGCGGATGAGCGACTTCACCTACAGCTATGTGTCACCGCACGCCGAAGACTTGCTCGGTTATCCACTGTCGCATTGGCTGATTCCGGGGTTCTGGCGCAACATCATTCATCCGGCCGACCTCACTCGCGCACAGAGTTTTTGTGATCACGAAGTACTGGCCGGGCGCGATCACAGCCTCGATTACCGGGTGATCACCGCCGACGGCCGCTGCCTGTGGGTGCGCGACATCGTCAGCCTGATCGAACACGGCCATGAGCCGGTGATGCGCGGTTTGATGATCGACATCAGCGAAACCAAGCGCACCGAAGAAGCGCTGCGTTTGTCGGAGCAAAAATTCGCCTCGGTCTTCCAGCAATGCCCGGACATTCTGGTGATTGCACGGCTGTCCGACGGCTGTTTGCTGGAGGTCAACGAAGCCTTCGAGGAACAGATTGGACTCAAGGCCGAAGAAGTCATCGGCCAGACCGCCACCGACCTGAATATCTGGGGCATTCCCGGCGTCGGCCCGGGTTTGCTCCAGCGCTTGCAGGCCGGCAGCATCCGCAATCTGGAAATGCCCTTCCGCCGCAATAACGGCCAAGTGTTCACCGGCCTGATTTCCGCCGAGCCGTTCGACCTCGACACCACGCCGGCGCTGGTGGTCGTGGTGCGCGACATTACCCAGCTCAAAGAAACCCAGCAGCAACTGCAAACTTCCGAAGAGAAATTCGCCAAGGCTTTTCACGCCTCGCCGGACGGTTTGCTGCTGTCGCGGCAGAGTGATGGCCTGCTACTGGAGGTCAACGAAGGGTTCAGCCGCATCACCGGGTTCAACAGCGCGATGTCGGTGGATCGCTCGGCGCTGGATCTGGGGATCTGGGTCAATCTCAACGAGCGCAAACAAATGCTCGACCTGCTGCACCGCGACGGCTTTGTGCGTGATTTCACCTGCCATATCCGCCGTAGCGATGGTCAGATTCGTCTGTGCGAAGTGTCCAGCCGACCACTGCCGATCGGTGACGAAGATTGCATGCTGACCATCGCCCGCGACATTACTGAACGTCATCTGATGCAGGAAAAACTGCAACAGGCTGCGACCGTGTTCGAGAGCACCGCCGAAGGCGTATTGATCACCGATACCCAGCAGCACATCAGCGCAGTCAACCGCGCCTTCACGGAAATCACCGGTTACAGCGAAAGCGAAGCCCTCGGCCACACCCCACGCCTGCTCGCCTCCGGCCTGCACGACAGCGCGTTTTATGCGGCGATGTGGCACCAGTTGACCGACGAAGGTCATTGGCAAGGCGAGATTTCCAACCGACGTAAAAACGGTGAGCTGTACCCGAGCTGGCTGACCATCAGCGCCGTGCGCAACCGCGACAAATTCATCACGCACTTTGTCGCTGTGTTTGCCGACATCTCCAGTCTCAAACACGCGCAGGCGAAACTCGATTATCAGGCGCACCACGACCCGCTCACCGGCCTGCCAAACCGCACGCTGTTCGAAAGTCGTCTGCTCTCGGCGCTGACCACACAACAGGAAAACGGTGGTCAGGGCGCCGTGCTGTTCCTCGATCTTGACCGTTTCAAACACATCAACGACAGCCTCGGCCACCCGGTCGGCGACCTGCTGCTCAAGGGCATCGCCGTGCGCCTCAAAGAGCAACTGCGCGACATCGACACCGTGGCACGGTTGGGCGGTGATGAATTCATCATCCTGCTGCCCGGCCTGCAACAGGCCAGCGACGCGGACAACATCGCCACCAAACTGCTCAACTGCTTCGGCGCGCCGTTTCAGGCTGGCGAACACGAGTTTTTCATCAGCGCCAGCATCGGCACCAGCCTCTATCCGCGCGACGGCTGCGACGTCGCCACGCTGGTAAAAAACGCCGACGCGGCGATGTACCGCTCCAAAGCCAAGGGCCGCAACCGCGTCGAAAGCTACACCCGCGACCTCACCGCGCAGGCCAGCGAGCGTATCGCGCTGGAACACGAACTGCGCCGGGCCATCGAGCGCAATGAATTGCACCTCTACTACCAGCCGAAAATCAGCCTCGACGACCATCGTCTGGTCGGTGCCGAAGCGTTGATTCGCTGGCGCCACCCGACCTTTGGCGATGTGCCGCCGGAGCACTTCATTCCGTTGGCCGAAGAGAACGGCATGATTCTGCAGATCGGCGACTGGGTGCTGGAGACCGCGTGCCGGCAGATGTTCGAGTGGAATCAGGTCTACGACAGCCTCGGCCCGTTGTCGGTGAACCTCGCCGGCGCACAACTGCGCCAGCCGAACCTGCTCGGGCGCATCGAACAACTGCTCAACGAAAATGGCCTGATGCCGGATTTACTGCAACTGGAAATTACCGAGAATTTCATCATGAGTCAGGCCGAAGAGGCGCTGGCCGTGCTGCACCAACTTAAACACCTCGGCGTGCAACTGGCGATCGACGACTTCGGCACCGGCTATTCCTCGCTCAGCTACCTCAAACGCCTGCCACTGGACATCCTCAAAATCGACCAGTCCTTTGTCCGCGGACTGCCCGACGACCCCCACGACGCGGCGATTGTGCGCGCCATCATCGCACTGGGCCGCAGCATGCAATTCACCGTCATCGCCGAGGGCGTGGAAACCCAGGCACAGCAACAATTCCTCGCCGCCGAGGGCTGCGAACAGATCCAGGGCTACATCGTCAGCCTGCCGCTGCCGCCGGAAGAATTCGCCGCAACGTTTCTGCGTGTGACCGTATCGGATTTTTCGGATAGCACAGCCGAGAAACCGTCGCTATAATCCGCGGCCTACTGAGGGCCTATAGCTCAGTTGGTTAGAGCAGAGGACTCATAATCCTTTGGTCCACGGTTCAAGTCCGTGTGGGCCCACCAAATTGAAAGCCGCGCTAAATGCGCGGCTTTTTCTTGGGCGAGTGGTTGGGGGACAGTATTGGCGAGCGCAATGTTCGGAAGACCTCCCCGAAGGCTGTAGGCAAGTTCCGAAGCTGTGGTTTTGAGCGGTGTTGCGCCTGTTGGGCGTTGGTTTGACGGGATACTCTCGAGACGTCGCTGCTTATCAGCGGTCGGGCTTGGAAACCCGGTTAAATTAATGGCAACAGTGCTCGGCCTCATGACCGCAAAGATTCAGAGCTGCGATCAAAAGTTATGACGGCTGTGCGCGGGACGTCTTCGGACGTGCCGGTTTCCTAATTTTCCGGTTTCCAACCTGCGCACAGCTGTCACCCATTCGCATGGAAACGAGTGTGGTGTCCCTTGAAAATTAGGAGCCTCACCATGACTGAAACAGACTCGACCTCAGGTTTAAAAACCATCGGCCTCACCCCTTTCATCTACTGCGCCAACCAACCCCTCTTCCATGTCAGCGCCGGCGTACCAATCGGCGATGCTCTGACACAAGCCTCCGACATGCTGTTTCTAGTCAAAGCCTTCGCCGAGGAGGCTGCTTACGACAAAGCGACCGATCGCCATGCCTGGGCTGCGCATTACTTGGCTGCAATGAGTAAAGCGGTGATTGATGATGTGGTGAAGGTTCTAAGTCATCAGCCTTCTGTGGATAGAAACTACGGGCACGGTTAAACGCCTGCGCAGCCGTTCATGCGACTCCAATTTTCGGGGCGTTCAAATTTCAATCGGGAGTGCATCAACGTTTCTCCCTCTGCGTGCGTCCGGCGACAATCACCATGGAATGGAAAGATCTGATAGTTGGCGGACGCAAATACTGCATGGCGCATTTACAGCCTTTCGAACTGAGCTATGAAGTGGCTGAGCAGCAGCTAAGCGTCAAATTCGAGTTTGGATTCCATTGTTTCACTGACGACAAAGGTCATGGTCAACCCCTCCGACACAGAGGAGAAACCCGATATTTCTGTGCAGATCGTCACCATTGCAGCAGCCAGATCGCGGATTACCTTCACAAGCGTTTTTTCAAAGGCCTCGCCGTGCCTTTCTACGTAGAAAACAGTCAGCGCTATTACTGCCTTGATTTACATGACTACGCGGTCTTTTTTTCGATCAGCAAACCGCAGAACACAACGAACCTACTCAAGCTTCGAGTCATTTCCGCCTACGAGGTCGCTGAATGGGGACGAGCGAAGTTGCCGAAAGGAAAACCACATAACGTCCGCTACATACTGGAAATGCGTAATGCGGGGAAATCCGTTTGAGAGAAAGCAAAAAAGCCCCGATGCTCGCGCATCGGGGCTTTCTGTAAATCTCAATATCGGCCTTTCCTTTCACGGTTTCCCGCTTATCCCGCTCACTGGCTAGGAGTAGCTTGCGCCACCGAAATCAACACCCTCTGCTTGCAAAGTTCCGGTCTGTGCTGACGCGCCGATGATAGCGCTTGAACCACACCAGGGCAACCGCCAAAACCAGTGCCGGCGCTAGTGTTGCCCGTGTGCCCAATCTGATTGAGCATGTACCATGCGCAACTCACCGCCCCCCACACCATGGAACCGCCCCCTTGCCCGACACCCGCCCGCCCGTCCTCGATGAAATCGACCGTCAACTAATCGCCGCCCTGCAAATCAACGCCCGCGAAAGCGTTGCCATGCTTGCCCGGCAGTTGGGCATTGCGCGCACCACCGTGACTTCGCGACTGGCGCGGCTGGAAAAGGCCAAAGTGATCACCGGTTACGGCGTGCGCCTGGGTCAGCGGGTGGTCGATGGCGGCTTGCAGGCTTACGTCGGGATCAAAGTGCAACCGCGTTCCGGCAAAGAGGTGGTGCGTCGGTTGAGTGCGATGGCACAGGTGCAGCAGCTGTGTGCGGTGAGTGGCGAGTTTGATTATGTGGCGTGGTTGCGCACTGATTCGCCGGAGCAGCTCGATCAGTTGCTCGATCAGATTGGCGGCGTGGATGGGGTCGAGAAGACGACGACTTCGATTATTTTGAGTAGCAAGGTTGATCGGGGGCAGCCGGTTTGAGTGTTGGTCATGATTTTTCGGTTGATGGATAGGATCTATTCGCGGGCAAGCATTGCTCCTACAAGGGACAGTGTGTAGCGGATTATCGTCAGATTGATCAGGTTATTGGCAAAACGACGACACTTTGCGTCTTATTAACGTGTTCCACGCTCCCTAGAATGGCTGGCATCTTTTCCTATACTCAGACGCGCATCCCGCGTCGGGTCGCCAGCAAGGTCAGCCATGAACAAGAACAATCGCCATCCTGCAGACGGTAAGAAACCAGTCACCATTTTCGGCCCGGACTTTCCGTTCGCGTTTGACGACTGGATCGAACACCCGGCCGGTCTCGGCACTATTCCCGAGCACAATCACGGCGCAGAAGTGGCGATTGTCGGCGCGGGCATCGCTGGTCTGGTGGCGGCTTACGAGTTGATGAAACTCGGCCTGAAGCCTGTGGTTTACGAAGCGTCGAAGCTTGGCGGTCGTTTACGCTCGCAAGCCTTCAACGGCACTGACGGCATCGTCGCTGAACTCGGGGGCATGCGTTTTCCGGTGTCGTCCACCGCGTTCTATCACTACGTCGACAAGCTCGGCCTCGAAACCAAACCTTTCCCGAACCCGTTGACGCCGGCCTCCGGCAGCACCGTGATCGATCTCGAAGGCAAAACCCATTACGCACAGAAACTGGCGGATCTTCCTGCACTGTTTCAGGAAGTGGCTGACGCCTGGGCGGATGCACTGGAGGCCGGCTCGCAGTTCGCCGATATCCAGCAAGCCATTCGCGACCGCGATGTGCCACGCCTGAAAGAGCTGTGGAATACCTTGGTGCCGCTGTGGGACGACCGCACGTTCTATGACTTCGTCGCCACCTCGGAAGCCTTCGCCAAACTGTCGTTCCATCACCGCGAAGTGTTCGGTCAGGTCGGTTTCGGTACCGGCGGCTGGGACTCGGACTTCCCGAATTCGATGCTGGAAATCTTCCGCGTGGTGATGACCAACTGCGACGATCACCAACACTTGGTGGTCGGCGGCGTCGAGCAAGTGCCGCAAGGCATCTGGCGCCATGTGCCGGAGCGCTGCGTGCATTGGCCTGAAGGCACTAGCCTGAAATCCCTGCACCGTGGCGCGCCGCGTTCCGGCGTGAAGAAAATCGCTCATGCGCCGGATGGCCGTTTCGCGGTCACCGACAACAACGGCGATACCCGCGAATACGCCGCCGTGCTGACCACGTGCCAGAGCTGGCTGCTGACCACGCAGATCGAATGCGACGAAACCCTGTTCTCGCAAAAGATGTGGATGGCCCTCGACCGCACCCGCTACATGCAGTCGTCGAAGACTTTTGTGATGGTCGACCGGCCATTCTGGAAGGACAAGGATCCGGAAACCGGCCGCGACTTGATGAGCATGACCCTCACCGATCGCCTGACCCGTGGCACTTATCTGTTCGACAACGGCGACGACAAACCGGGCGTGATTTGCCTGTCGTACTCGTGGATGAGCGACGCACTGAAGATGCTCCCGCACCCGGTGGAAAAACGCGTAGAACTGGCGTTGAACGCACTGAAAAAGATCTACCCAAAAGTCGATATCGCCGCGCGAATCATTGGCGATCCGATCACCGTGTCGTGGGAAGCCGACCCGTACTTCCTCGGCGCCTTCAAAGGCGCCCTGCCCGGCCACTATCGCTATAACCAGCGCATGTACGCGCACTTCATGCAGGACGAAATGCCGGCCGAGCAACGCGGGATTTTCATTGCTGGCGACGACGTTTCCTGGACGCCGGCCTGGGTTGAAGGCGCGGTGCAAACCTCGCTCAACGCGGTGTGGGGGATCATGAAACATTTTGGCGGGTCGACACATAAAGCGAACCCGGGCCCCGGTGATGTGTTCAAAGACATCGGCCCTATCGCCCTGCCCGAGTAAGAGGAATCCCTGATGCGTGTAGCCCTTTACCAATGTCCACCGCTGCCACTGGAACCCGCCGCCAACCTGCAACGCCTGCATCAAGTGGCGATGGAGGCCAAGGGCGCCGACCTGCTGGTGCTGCCGGAGATGTTCATGACCGGCTATAACATTGGCGCCGAAGCGGTGAGTACCTTGGCCGAGGTCTACAACGGTGAATGGGCGCAGCAGATCGGCCGGATCGCCAAGGCTGCAGGTCTGGCGATTGTTTATGGCTATCCGGAACGCACCGCCGACGGGCAGATTTACAACGCCGTGCAGTTGATCGATTCGCACGGCGAGCGTCTGTGCAATTACCGCAAGACGCACCTGTTCGGTGATCTGGATCGCTCGATGTTCAGCCCCGGCGACGATGATTTTCCGATCGTCGAACTCAACGGCTGGAAGCTCGGTTTCCTGATCTGCTACGACCTGGAGTTTCCGGAGAACACCCGCCGCCTGGCACTCGCTGGCGCCGAGCTGATTGTGGTGCCGACGGCGAACATGATTCCGTTCGATTTCGTCGCGGATGTCACCGTGCGTTCGCGCGCCTTCGAAAACCAGTGTTACGTGGCCTACGCCAACTATTGCGGCAGCGAAGGCGAGATCCACTATTGCGGGCAAAGCAGCCTCGCTGCACCGGATGGCAGCCGCATCGCCCAAGCCGGACTCGACGAAGCGCTGATCATCGGCGAACTCGATCGGCAGTTGATGCTCGACTCCCGCGCCGCCAATCGCTACCTCAGCGACCGCCGCCCCGAGCTTTACGGCGCGCTCAACCGGCGCTAATCCGCTAGCATTGGCACTTCACTGTTCTGGAAGTGCCCATGCCTGCGCCGACCCACCCCCGCCCCCACACTGAAACCCTGGCCAACGGCTTGCGTGTGACCCTGCGTCATGTGCCCGGCCTGAAGCGCAGCGCCGCCGCGTTGCGCGTGGCTGCCGGTAGCCATGACGTGCCGCTGGAGTGGCCGGGGCTGGCGCATTTTCTCGAGCATTTGTTGTTTCTCGGCACCGAGCGTTTTCCTACGGGCGAAGGGCTGATGGCTTACGTGCAAGGTCACGGTGGCCAGGTCAATGCCAGCACGCGCGAACGCACCACTGACTTTTTCTTTGAGTTGCCGACACAAGCGTTCAGCGCAGGGCTGGAGCGTCTGTCAGACATGCTCGCCACGCCGCGTATGAATCTGGACGATCAGTTGCGGGAACGGGAAGTGTTGCAGGCGGAATTTGTCGCCTGGTCGCAGGATCCTACAGCGCAGCAGCAGTTTTCCTTGTTTGAAGGGTTACCGGCTGAGCATCCGTTGCGCGGGTTTCATGCGGGGAATCGCGACAGCCTGCAAGTCGAGCAGGCTGCGTTTCAACAAGCGCTCAAAGATTTCCATCAGCAGTTTTATCAGACGGGGCAGATGACACTGAGCTTGGTCGGGCCGCAGAGCCTCGAAGAGTTGAAAGCGCTCGCTGAGCAATTCGCGGCGGCTATACCGGTTGGGGATAAAGTTGCGCAGGCGGCAATCGTGCCGCTGACGGTGAAAAGTTATCAACAACGCAGCAATTTGCTGTTTGCGTTTGATGCCTTGCCTGAGTCATCCGTCGAGGCTTTGGTGTTTCTCTGCCATTGGCTGAACAGCGCCAAACCCGGCGGGCTGCTCGCGCATTTGCAGGAGCAAAAACTGGCAGATGGCTTGAAAGCCACGCCGGTTTATCACTTCAACGGGCAAGCGTTGTTGCAGCTGGAATTCACCGCTCGAGCGGAATCGTTAAACGCCATTCGCGAGCAGATGCTGGATTGGCTGAGTTTCTTCGCTCAGCAGGATTGGTCGCCACTGCGCAAAGAATACGCGGCCCTGCTTGAACGTCAGCAGCAAGTCAGCGGCGCGCTGCAACGGGCGCGGCTCGACAGTGAACAATTGGAAATCGGCCTGTCCGATAAAGGCGTTGAAGCCCTCACACAGATCCTCGGCGAAATCGGCACTGTGGATAACTTCAGCGGTCATTGGCATCTGCCCGCAGCCAATCCTTTCCTGCGCGCCAATGAACCGTTGGCCAATGCCGGACTGATTCGCGGCCAGACCAGCGCCCACCGTGGCTTGCGCACGTTTGCTCAGGATCGCTCGCGCGGTCGTCGTGAGCGTTCGCCGATGCAATTCAGCCAAGCGTTGCCGGACAACAATGATGAGGGCGCGATTTATCTACGCTGGCAGGTTGAGGCCGCCGCCAGCGCTGATCTGCATTCGCGCTTGCAGCGCAGTCTTCAGCAAACTCAGCAGGACGCGCGCGAGGCCGGCGTCGAGCTGACTTTCAGCGCCACTGGCAATCAATGGCTGCTGAAGCTCACCGGTTTGCAGGAGCCGATGCCCAATGTCCTCGAGCACGCGCTGAAATCTCTGACAGAGGTTGATGCCAATTCCCCACGCAGCGCGCCAGAAACGCCGTTGATGCCCATCCGCCAACTGATAAATGCCTTACCGGAGTTTTGTCTGGAGCCTGTACCAACGGCTGACGATGCAAAACACCTGTGGACAACTTCTCGGTGGGACGGCCTCGCCTTGGGCCTCAATCAGCAAACCCAATCAGCCATGGGCCTCGCTCTGAGCCGCATTCCCGGTACACCGGACAATCAATTGCCTGCTCCGTCAGCGCTCGACAGCCGACAGTTGTGGCACCAGATCGACAGCGCATCCAGCGAACACGCCGCGCTGTTGTGCTGCCCGACTGCCAGTCGCAGCATTACCGACGAAGCGGCATGGCGACTGCTCGCGCTGATTGTACAGACCTCGTTCTACCAGCGCCTGCGCGTTGAGTTAAAACTGGGTTACGCGGTATTCAGCGCCTTGCGCCAGATACACGGCCAGACTGCAATCGTGTTCGGCGTGCAATCGCCCACCGCCTCAGCGCTGGAAATACTTGGCCACGCTCAAGCATTCATCGAAGGCCTTCCTGCGTTGATCGAATCCCACGATGACACCAGTCTCAGCCAGCACCGGCAAAACCTCAGTGATCAATTCAACGACGCCAACCTGTCCGGCAAGGACGCCGCCGAATTGCTGTGGCAGGCGAAACTCGCTGGCCACTCGTCGGATTATCTTGAGCAACTGAGCGCTGCCATCAGCCAACTCGATCGCCAGACTTTGCTCACTGCTGCACAGCATTTGATCAACGCCGAGGGCGGCTACCGCTGTCTCGCCACCGATTCCGCGCCCGGCGCGCCATGGCAAGCAGCAAATTGATCGTTACCGAGGCTGCAAGGAGCTTTCTCAAAGATTCACGGGCAAACCCGGTGACATTTTGAGTAACATAGCAGCCTAACTATTTGGAACATCTTTGCGCTGCCGTGGACTATACCTATGGACAGCGCTATCCCACCCAACCCGAGGAGACACCCTATGTCCTGGACAAAACCTGCTTACACCGACCTGCGTATCGGCTTCGAAGTCACCATGTACTTCGCCAGCCGCTGAGTTCTGCTTACATAGAACTGCAGTGCAACGCCTCGGCTCGCCGGGGCGTTTTATTTTCCGCGTTGAAATGATGGAGTGTTCATGTTCGTCCAGATTCTGGGTTCGGCCGCTGGCGGCGGTTTTCCGCAGTGGAACTGCAACTGCGTCAACTGCGCAGGTTTTCGCGACGGCAGCCTGAATGCCAAGGCCCGCACCCAATCGTCCATCGCGATTTCCGATGACGGCGTGAACTGGGTGCTGTGCAACGCCTCGCCAGACATCCGCGCGCAGCTGCAAAGCTTCGCCCCGATGCAACCGGGCCGTGCGCTGCGCGACACCGGCATCAGCGCAATCATCCTGATGGACAGCCAGATCGACCACACCACCGGCCTGCTCAGCCTGCGCGAAGGCTGCCCGCATCAGGTCTGGTGCACGGACATGGTTCACGAAGACCTCAGCACCGGTTTCCCGCTGTTCAAGATGCTCACCCATTGGAACGGCGGGCTGGACTGGAACCGCATCGAACTCGACCAGAGCTTCACCGTGGCCGCATGCCCGAACCTGCGTTTCACCCCGCTGCCGTTGCGCAGCGCCGCGCCGCCGTACTCGCCGCACCGCTTCGATCCGCATCCGGGCGACAACATCGGCTTGATCGTGGAAGACCTGAACACCGGCGGCAAATTGTTCTACGCGCCGGGTCTGGGCAAGGTCGATGCGCCGTTGCTGGAGATCATGGCAAGCAGCGATTGCCTGTTGGTCGACGGCACGATGTGGGATGACGATGAAATGCAGCGCCGTGGCGTCGGCACGCGTACCGGTCGTGAGATGGGGCATCTGGCGCAGAACGGGCCTGGCGGCATGCTCGAAGTGCTGGAGCAGTTGCCTGAACAGCGCAAAGTACTTATCCACATCAACAACACCAACCCGATTCTCGACGAGGATTCGCCGGAGCGTGCTGAACTGGCTCGGCGTAATGTTGAAGTGGCGTTCGATGGCATGAGTATTGTGTTGTAGCGACCGGCCTCTTCGCGAGCAAGCCCGCTCCCACAGGGGCTTTGTGGACGCCACAGATCCAATGTGGGAGCGGGCTTGCTCGCGAAGGCGTCCGAACAGACACCCAGGATTCCAACGGTTGTTCCCCGGAGAACCGCAATGACTGACACCCCGCTGTCCCCCACCGAATTCGAAGCAGCCCTGCGCGCCAAAGGCGCCTACTACCACATCTACCACCCGTATCACGTGGCGATGTATGAAGGCCGCGCCACCCGCGAGCAGATTCAGGGCTGGGTCGCCAACCGCTTCTACTATCAGGTGAACATCCCCCTGAAAGACGCGGCGATCCTCGCCAATTGCCCCGACCGGGAAATCCGCCGCGAATGGATTCAACGTCTACTCGATCACGACGGCGCCCCCGGTGAAGACGGCGGCATCGAAGCCTGGCTGCGACTCGGTCAAGCGGTCGGTCTCGATCCGGATCAACTGCGCTCCCAGGAATTGGTATTGCCCGGCGTGCGTTTCGCCGTCGACGCCTACGTCAACTTCGCCCGTCGCGCCAGTTGGCAGGAAGCCGCCAGCAGCTCGCTGACCGAACTGTTCGCGCCGCAGATCCACCAATCGCGCCTCGACAGCTGGCCGCAGCATTACCCGTGGATCGACCCGGCCGGTTACGAATACTTCCGCACCCGCCTCGGTCAGGCACGGCGTGATGTCGAGCATGGTCTGGCGATCACGCTCGAGCACTACAAGACGCGCGAAGGCCAGGAGCGCATGCTGGAAATTCTCCAGTTCAAACTGGACATTCTTTGGAGCATGCTCGATGCCATGAGCATGGCCTACGAACTGAACCGCCCGCCGTATCACAGCGTGACCGAACAACGCGTCTGGCATAAAGGAATCACCTTATGAGTTTCGACCGCAGCAAAGTACCGAGCTGGCGTCCCGGCTACCGCTTCCAGTACGAACCGGCGCAAAAAGGTCACGTGCTGCTTTACCCCGAAGGCATGATCAAACTCAACGACAGCGCCGCGCTGATCGGCGGTTTGATCGACGGCGAACGCGACGTTGCGGCGATCATTGCCGAACTCGATGAGCAGTTCCCCGGCGTGCCTGAGCTCGGTGATGACATCGAGCAATTCATGGAGGTTGCCCGTGCACAGCACTGGATCGAACTTGCCTGATCTGCCGGCCAAGCCTGAAATCGGCCTGCCGCTGTGGCTGCTCGCCGAGCTGACCTACCGCTGCCCGCTGCAATGCCCGTACTGCTCCAATCCGCTGGATTTTGCCGAGCAGGGCAAAGAGCTGAGCACAGAACAATGGATCAAGGTCTTCCGCGAGGCGCGGGAGATGGGCGCGGCGCAACTGGGCTTTTCCGGTGGCGAGCCGCTGGTGCGCCAGGATCTCGCCGAGTTGATTCATGAAGCACGGCAGTTGGGTTTCTACACCAACCTGATTACCTCCGGCATCGGCCTGACCGAGCAAAAAATCAGCGACTTCAAGAAGGCTGGTCTCGATCACATCCAGATCAGTTTCCAGGCCAGCGACGAGCAAGTGAACAACCTGCTCGCCGGTTCGAAAAAAGCCTTCGCGCAGAAACTGGAAATGGCCCGCGCGGTGAAGGCCCACGGCTATCCGATGGTGCTGAACTTCGTCACCCATCGGCACAACATCGACAAGATCGACCGCATCATCGAGCTGTGCATCGCGCTCGAAGCGGACTTCGTCGAGCTCGCCACTTGCCAGTTCTATGGTTGGGCGCAGCTCAATCGTGTCGGCCTGTTGCCGACCAAAGAGCAACTGGTGCGTGCCGAGCGCATCACCAACGAATACCGCGCCAAGCTGGAAGCCGAAGGGCATCCGTGCAAGCTGATTTTCGTCACCCCGGATTACTACGAAGAGCGCCCGAAAGCCTGCATGAACGGTTGGGGCAGTATCTTTCTGACGGTCACGCCGGACGGCACCGCCCTGCCCTGCCACGGCGCCCGGCAGATGCCGGTGCAATTTCCCAATGTGCGCGATCACAGCATGCAACACATCTGGTACGACTCGTTCGGCTTCAACCGCTTTCGCGGTTACGACTGGATGCCCGAGCCGTGCCGCTCCTGCGACGAGAAAGAAAAAGACTTCGGCGGCTGCCGCTGCCAGGCATTCATGCTCACCGGTGATGCGAGCAATGCCGACCCTGTGTGCAGCAAATCCGAACACCACGGCGTGATCCTCAAGGCCCGCGAAGAAGCCGAGACCGCCACCCAAACCATCGAACAACTGGCCTTCCGCAATGAACGAAACTCACGCCTCATCGCCAAGGGCTGAGCCATTCAGCGCCTCGCAAGCCGTCGCTGCCGGCATGGACTTCGCCGAGTTGCAACTCGGCGCCAATGGGCTGTTCTGGAATGAATATCGTCCGGAAGATGCCGCGTGCCGGATCTGGCATTGGCGCGATGGCGTGGCGAAATGTCTGACGCCGGCTGGCTTCAGCGTACGCAGTCGCGTGTACGAATATGGCGGTGGTGCGTTTTGTCTGACGCCGGACGGGGTGGTTTTCGTCGCTGAGGCGGATCAGCAGTTGTATCGGCAGACGCTGGATGGAGCGCCTGAGGCGCTGACCTCGGGTGATTGTCGTTACGGCGATCTGCATTTTGCCGATGGCCAGGTGCTGGCGGTGGAAGAACTGCGCGATCAGCATCGGTTGGTGGCAATTGATCTGGCTGACGGCGCGCGGCGTTTATTGGTTGAGGGCGCGGATTTTTATGCTGCGCCCACTATCAGCCCGGATGGCCAGCGTTTAGCGTGGGTCGAGTGGAGCCGGCCGCATCAGCCGTGGACGTCGACGCGGTTGATGGTGGCTGAACGCTTGGCTGACGGCGCCTTTGGTTCGCCGCGCTGCGTTGCTGGCGATGAGGTTGAAGAGTCCATTCAACAGCCACGATTTGATGCTGAAGGTCGGCTGTATTGCCTGACCGATCGCGGTGGATTCTGGCAGCCGTGGGCTGAGACTTCTGACGGTTTGGCGCCACTGCCTGCCGCGCCGACCGATCATGCTCCGGCGCCTTGGCAGTTGGGCGGCTGCACCTGGTTGCCTGTAGAAGACTCGGTTTTAGCCAGTTGGAGTGAAGGTGGTTTTGGTCGCCTGACTTTGGGCGATGAAGATTACACCGGCGACTACAGCCGCTTCCGTCACCTGGCTTTGGACATGCAGTTTATTTACTGCATCGCCGCCTCGCCGATCAGCCCTGCGGCGGTCATCACCATTGATCGTGCAACGCGTGAAGTGCAAGTGCTGGCCGGTGGCGTCGCGCCTTTGCCTGCCGAACGCATCAGCCGTCCGCAAACGTTGCGTTACCCGAGTGGAATGGGTGAGGCGCACGGGTTCTTTTATCCAGCCATGAGCGGAGAGACGAAACCACCGCTGGTGGTGTTCATCCACGGCGGCCCGACATCGGCCTGCTATCCGATGCTCGACCCGCGCATCCAATACTGGACGCAACGCGGCTTCGCCGTCGCCGATCTCAACTATCGCGGCAGCAGCGGTTATGGCCGGGAATATCGTCAGGCGTTGCATCTGAGCTGGGGTGAGGTGGATGTCGAGGATGCTTGCGCGGTCGTCGCGTATCTTGCCGAACAAGGCTTGATTGACGGCGAACGGGCGTTCATTCGTGGTGGCAGCGCAGGCGGTTACACCACGTTGTGTGCGCTGGCGTTTAAGCAGGTGTTCCGCGCTGGCGCCAGCCTCTACGGCGTCAGCGACCCGGTGGCGTTGGCTCGGGCGACGCATAAGTTCGAAGGCGATTATCTGGACTGGCTCATTGGCGATCCCGAAAAAGACGCCGAACGCTACGCCGCCCGTACACCGTTGTTGCACGCAAACAACATCCGCGTGCCGGTGATTTTCTTTCAGGGTGAACTGGACGCGGTGGTTGTCCCGCAACAGACCCGCGACATGGTCACGGCACTGGAGCAGAACGGTATCCCGGTCGAAGCCCACTACTACCCCGACGAACGCCACGGCTTCCGCCGCGCCACCAATCAGGCGCATGCGCTGGAGCAGGAGTGGAAGTTCTATCGGCAGGTGATGGGATTGGCGGACTGATCACCGCGTCCCATTCAAAACCGCGTGGCCCTATTCGCGAGCAAGCCCGCTCCCACAGGTTCTTTGGTGTACACAAAATTTGTGACCGACCGAAAGCACTGTGGGAGCGGGCTTGCTCGCGAAGGCTATTTATCGAGCGCCGCAGAACTCAGCGCTTGGCGATGATATACACCGCATGCACGATCCCCGGAATATACCCGCACAACGTCAGCAGAATGTTCAACCAGAACGCCCCGCCAAACCCGACCTGCAGAAACACACCCAGTGGCGGCAACAAAATAGCGATGATGATCCGAATAAAATCCATGGGGCAGCTCCTGAATGGGGGTTGGCTCACCTGAGCCATACAAGCTAATCGACCCGCGCCGTTCGTCAGGGTTCACTAGCATTTTCCGCGTCTGCATCAGATTGACGCCGAGCTGCCTCAGAAATTGCAACGAGGCACGACTCATCAAACTCCCGCATCAATGCCTTGCTGATGGCACCGACATCAAGCAGTGCAAGGGCTGACTCGTGTATCGATTCAGAAATTTCACTTTTGAATTTTTCACCCATGAGCTGGCTCCTCAATTTCCTTGGTCGACAGGTTCTCGATTTGTCGTAGCAACGGCTGAGCTTAAAAAACATGAGCGGCTCCATCGCTCAAGCATTAATTGCCACCTGCAAAACCCGGCCACAAAAAAAACGCCCCACGCCAAAAGAATCAGGCGTGGGGCGTGCGTTATACCGCGAGACGGTTCTGGAAATTGAGTAGGAAGCTTCAGCTCAAACGGCAATCCCTTTGCGGCATTGCAGTTGTGCGGTGCGCACGCGCGCGAATGCGCGGGTGAGGCGCAGGAGCATTTCGTCGATGTTGGTTTTGCTCACGGTGAGCGCCGGGGTGAAGCGCAGGCAGTTGGCTTGCGGGGCGTTGAGCAGCAGGCCTTCGTGCAGGGCGGCGTGGACGACGGCTTCGGCGGAATCGTCCGACAGTGTCAGTCCGTAGAACAGGCCTTGGCCACGCAGTTCGCCGTGGTCGTAGCGGTGCGCCAATCGGGCCAGGCCTTCGCGCAGATGTTGGCCGTTGTCGTTGATCTGTTCGAGAAAGCTGCGGTCTTGCACGCTGTCGAGCACCACCAGACCGGCCGCTGTCATCAGTGCGTTGCCGTGATGGGTGCCGCCGAGTTCGCCTGCTTCGAAACAACAGGCCTTGCCCCGCGCCAATAGCGCCGCTAACGGCACACCGCCGCCAAGCCCTTTGCCGAGCACAACGATATCGGCGCGTACGCCGTAGGACTGTTCGGCGAGCAACGTGCCGCAGCGGCTGATGCCGGTTTGCACTTCGTCGAGGATCAGCAGAATGCCCAGTTCACGGCACAGACGCTCGACACCCTTGAGGTAATGCTCGGTGGCCGGGATAACGCCAGCATCGCTCTGAATCGGCTCCAGCATGATCGCCACGGTTTGCGCATCGACCGCCGCGTGCAGCGCCGGCAAGTCGTTGAACGGCACCAGATCAAAACCCGGCAGCAGCGGCGCGAAACGGTTGTGCAGGTTGCAACTGTCCGAGGCGGAAATCGTTGCCAGACTTCGACCATGACAACCCTGCTTCGCAACGATGATCCGCGACGCGCCGCCGCGATGCAGTTGACCCCATTTGCGCGCCAGTTTGATCGCCGCTTCACAGGCTTCGCTACCGCTGTTGAGCAGGTAAGCCTGATCGCTGGAGGTCGCGGCGCACAGGCGTTCGGCGAGGCTGAGCATGCCGCGATTGTGCAGATTAAAACCGGGATTGATCAGCGCCTGCGCCTGACTGCTGATGGCTTTCACCAGCGCCGAAGGGCTGTGGCCGAGGCTGTTGGCGCCACCGGCTTGGGAAAAATCCAGGTAAGCGCGGTCGTTACTGTCCCATAGCCACGAACCCTGACCACGGACAAACACCTGCTGTGGCCGTTCGACGCTGGGCATCAGGCGCTCGGCGCTGAGATTTTCATTAGGGTCAGATGGATTGGCCTCGAAAGCGAGGTCATCAAGACTCGGCGTCTGGCGCCGCAAACTAAACAGATTCATTGCAAAAAACCTCGTTTGAGGTGTTTTGAACTGCCTATGTAAACACTGTCGAAGCGAACGCTATTCATCGCGCTTTCTGGCCCTGTAAGCCTTGTGAATGCGGTTAGACTAGGCGCACTGACGGCTTCGGGCCATTTCGTTTTTCCAGCATTTTCGATAAGCATTACTTATGGATTTCAAACAACTGCGTTATTTCGTCGCGGTCTACGAAGAGGGCCATGTCGGCCGGGCGGCGGAGCGCCTGTCGATCTCGCAACCGGCGCTGTCACAGCAGATCCGCCAGCTCGAACAGAACCTCGACGTCACCCTGTTCGAACGCAGCAGCAAACGCCTGCTGCCCACCCTCGCCGCGCACACTTTGTATAACCACGCCTTGCCGCTACTCGACGGTTTGCAACGGGCGCGCGAGGCGTTGGGCAACTTCAAGGGCCAGGCGCTGCGAACGCTGGCGATCGGCGTGTTGCAAACGGTTCACACCAGTCTGGTGCCGCAAATGCTTGAGCGCGTGCGCAAGGCACAGCCGCATCTGGTGGTGCAGATTTATGAATTGACCGGGCTGGAGATCGAGCGACGTTTGCTCAATGGCTCGCTGGATATTGGCATCAGTTATCTACCGCCGCGCCAACCGGGTTTGCATGGCGTGATGCTTTACGAAGATGAACTGACGCTGGTGATCCCGGCGGATCATCCGTTGCGCGAATTCAAGAAAGTCTCGATGCGCCAGGCCGCCGAGCTGCCGATGTTGCTGTTGGGTGAAGAATTCCAGATCCGCCAGATCTGGCAGGCGCAATTGACCGCCCTCGGACGTCGCCCGCAGGTGCAAGCCGAGCTGAACAATATGGTGGGGATTCTCGACAGTCTGCCGCACACCAAACTGGCGACGGTGCTGCCCGGGCGGTCGCAGAAGGAATACGACGATCAGAATCTGCTGTGGAAACCGCTGAGCGAACCACGGGTGCCACTGAAAGTTGGGCTGGTCTGTCGCGATGTGCAGCGCCAGCAGGCGCCGTTGGCGCTGTTGCAGACATTGCTGGAAGAAGTGATGGAGCGCGAAGTCAGGCCGCCGCTCGATCCTTTGGTCTGAGCACTTTTCTGCAGGCAAAAGAAAACCCCGCCGAAGCGGGGCTTTGCAGACTGTTTCCCTGACATCCATTTCACTCCGCCACCCTGGCAGAATCCTACGTGTCCGTGTTGTTGCTTTGCGCTTCCTGCGCGACGTCCATGAAATGTAGATTAGCCGTGGATCCAATCCACGCATATGGGAGAACAGCAGCACGTCATGTAAGCAAATGCTTACATGACGTTACATCGTCAGAATTGCGCCGCATCCAAAAGGAACAACGACTCGCTACCGGCCTTCACCGACGCGCTCAACGAATGAATCCGCGGCAGCAGACGGGCGAAGTAGAAGCGTGCAGTGCCGAGCTTGCTCGCGTAGAAATCGTCCTGCGCTTCTTTGCCCAGCGAGGCCTTGGCCATCAGTGCCCACATGTACGCGTAGGAAACGTAGCCGAACGCTTGCAGATATTCGACCGAGGCCGCGCCGATTTCGTTCGGGTTGTTTTTCGCCCGATCCAGCACCCACGAGGTCAACTCGTCGAGGGTGTTGACGGCATCGTTCAGTGGCTTGGTGAATTCGCCCAGATCGGCGCTCGCGGTGGCAGTGAAGTGGCGGATTTCGTCAGCGAACAGCTTGTAGAACGCGCCGCCGCTGCCGACGATCTTGCGACCGACCAGATCCAGTGCCTGAATGCCGTTGGTGCCTTCGTAGATCTGGGTGATGCGCACGTCGCGCACCAATTGCTCTTGGCCCCATTCGCGGATATAGCCGTGGCCGCCGAAAATCTGCTGGCCGTGCACGGTGGTTTCCAGACCCAGATCGGTGAGGAACGCCTTGGCTACCGGCGTCAGCAGTGCAACCAGATCTTCCGCACGCTTACGGGTGGTGGCGTCTTCGCTGAACTTGGCGGTGTCGAGTTGCATCGCCACGTAGGTGGAGAACGCACGGCCGCCTTCGTTGGAGGCTTTCATGGTCAGCAACATGCGCCGCACGTCCGGGTGGACGATGATCGGGTCTGCAACTTTGTCTTTGTTCTGCGCGCCGGTTGGCGAACGGCTTTGCAGACGGTCGCGCGCATATTCAACGGCGTTCTGATACGAACGCTCGCCGGTCGCCAGGCCTTGGATGCCGACGCCCAGACGCTCGTAGTTCATCATGGTGAACATCGCGTTGAGGCCTTTGTTCGGCTCGCCGACCAGATAACCCACGGCTTCGTCGAAGTTCATCACGCAGGTCGCGGACGCCTGGATGCCCATTTTGTGTTCGATCGAACCGCAGTTCGCCGGGTTGCGCGCGCCGAGGCTGCCGTCGGCGTTGACCATGAACTTCGGCACGAGGAACAGCGAGATACCTTTCGGGCCCGCCGGTGCGTCCGGCAGTTTCGCCAGCACCAGGTGAATGATGTTTTCGGTGAGGTCGTGTTCGCCACCGGTGATAAAGATCTTGGTGCCGCTGACCTTGTAGGAACCGTCGGCCTGAGGCTCGGCTTTTGTACGAATAATCCCCAGGTCGGTGCCGGCGTGCGGTTCGGTCAGGCACATCGAACCGGCCCAGACACCGGCGTACATGTTCGGCAGGTACGCGGCTTTCAGCTCTTCGCTGGCGTGGGCGTTGATCGACAGGCAGGCGCCGGCGGTCAACATCGGGTACAGACCGAATGACAGGCTGGCGGAGTTGACCATTTCTTCGACTTGCGCCGACACGGCTTTGGGCATGCCCATGCCGCCGTATTCGGGATCACCACCAACGCCGACCCAACCGCCTTCAGCGTAAGTCTGATAAGCCTGTGGGAAACCGGCCGGGGTGGTGACGGCGCCGTCGGCCCAGTGGCAACCTTCTTCGTCAGCGGCACGGCTCAGTGGCGCGATGCTTTTGCTGGTGACCTTGCCGGCCTCTTCGAGAATGGCTTCAACGGTTTCGGCGTCGACGGTCTCGGCCAGTGCCGGCAGTTCGGCCCAGAGTTTGGCGACCTCGAACACTTCATTGAGGACGAAGCGCATATCGCGCAGCGGCGCTTTGTAGTCAGCCATGGCAAACCTCGCAAGATCTAAACAGGTTATTCGTGAAGGGTGTTTTCGTTGAGCCCGAGTGTACCTCAACAACTTTTGCGACATATAGGGTCAACCAGTGACTGATTTGTTATTTTTAGTCACCGAAAAAAGATCGCAGCCCCGCCAATCCCAAATTCCCTGTAGGAGCTGCCGAAGGCTGCGATCTTTTGCTTTTTCCTACAGAGAAAACAGTTCAGCAGGCAACTTCATCAAACAATCACTCCCCGCCTCAATCGCCGCCCGATGCGCCGCCGTACGTGGCAACAGTCGCTTAAAGTAAAACTCGCTCGTCGCCAATTTCCCGCGCAGGTAATCCGCCTCACCCTCGCCCGCCTCCAGTTGCGCCTGCGCCACCAGCGCCATGCGCAACCACAGATACCCAAGGATGATGTAACCGCTGTACATCAAATAATCCACCGACGCCGCGCCCACTTCATCCGGGTTCTTCATCGCCGCCATGCCGACCTTCATGGTCAAATCGCCCCACTGCTGATTGAGCTCGTTGAGTTGCGCAACGAAGCTGCCCAACTGCGGATGGTCAACATTGGCCGCGCAGAACTTGTGGACGATCTTGGTAAACCCACGCAGCAACTTGCCCTGACTGCCGAGCACCTTGCGCCCGAGCAGATCGAGCGCCTGAATGCCGTTGGTGCCCTCATAGATCGGCGCAATCCGGCAATCGCGCACCAATTGCTCCATGCCCCACTCGCGAATAAAACCGTGGCCGCCAAATATCTGCATGCCGAGGTTAGTCACTTCCAGCCCGCTGTCGGTCATGAATGCTTTGCAGATCGGCGTGAGGAACGCCAACAAGTCTTCAGCCTCCTGACGCGCCTCGGCATCGCTGTTCAGGTGCGCGGTATCGAGCAGTTGCGCGGTGAAATAGGTCAGCGCGCGGTTACCTTCGTTAAAGGCTTTCATGGTCAGCAACATGCGCCGCACATCGGGGTGGACGATGATCGGATCGGCCGCTTTGTCCGGGGCTTTGGCGCCGGTCAACGAGCGCATCTGCAAGCGGTCGTTGGCGTATTTGATCGCGCCCTGGAAACTCGCCTCGCCCAGACACAGACCCTGCATGCCGGTGCCGAGCCGTGCGTGGTTCATCATGGTGAACATGCAGTTGAGGCCCTTGTTCGGCTCGCCGATCAAGAAGCCCTTGGCGCCGTCGAAGTTGAGCACGCAAGTGGCCGAGGCCTTGATGCCCATTTTGTGTTCGATCGAACCGCAGGACACGCCGTTGCGCTCGCCCGCCTCACCCGCGGTATCGGCGAGGAATTTCGGCACGATAAACAACGAAATACCTTTGGTGCCGGCCGGCGCGTCCGGCAGCTTGGCCAACACCAGATGGATGATGTTGTCGCTCATGTCGTGCTCGCCGGCGGAGATGAAAATCTTACTGCCGGTGACCGCGTAACTGCCGTCAGCCTGCGGCACGGCGCGGGTTTTGATGATGCCCAGGTCAGTGCCGCAATGCGCTTCGGTCAAGCACATGGTGCCCGTCCATTGGCCGGCGGTGAGTTTGCTCAGGTAGGTTTCTTTTTGCTCGGCGGTGCCGTGAGCATGGATTGCCGACATTGCGCCGTGGGTCAGGCCCGGGTACATGCCCCACGAAGTGTTGCTGGAGCCGACCATCTCGCTGATCACCAGCCCCAGCGAACTCGGCAGGCCTTGACCGCCATACACCGGATCCGCCGCCAGACCGTGCCAGCCGCCGTCGACGTATTGTGCGAAAGCTTCCTTGAAGCCTGTAGGCGTTGTCACCACGCCATTGTCGAAATGGCAGCCCTCTTCGTCACCGCTGCGATTGAGCGGTGCCAGAACGTTCTCACAGAACTTCGCGCCCTCTTCAAGGATCGCGTTGATCATGTCCGGGCTCGCGTCATCCGCGCCGAGGACGGCGTAGTTGGCGTGGAAGTCGAAGACGTGATCGATCAGAAAGCGCATGTCGCGCAGCGGGGCTTTGTACTCAGGCATGGTGGCTTCTCCGTCAGCAGATTGCTTCAACCTACTGCCGACCACCACGCCCGACAATCATTGTGCAGACGCTGAATGCGCCGTCATCACTCAACCCGCAGCGGTGTCCATGCGCACCGCGCCACGGCGGTTCTGGCCGAATGCAACGACGCAGTTTCGCCCTGCACCTTTGGCGCTGTAGAGCGCTTCGTCGGCGGATTTCAGGACTTGCTCCGGCGTGCGTTGTTCCAGACGTTCGGCGACGCCGATGCTCACCGTCACCGACACACTCGACGCGCCGGAACCGGCACGACGCTGACGACCTTGCTGATCATCCTGCGGACGGTTTTCCTGATTGCGCAGTTGAATGTTGTAGGACGCAATCGATTCGCGGATCACTTCCAGGTGCGGCATGCACTCCTCAAGGGTTTTGCCTGCGAACACCAGGGCAAATTCCTCACCGCCATAGCGATACGCCCTACCGCCACCGCTGATTTTCGACAGCTTGCTGGCAACCAGACGCAACACTTGGTCGCCGACATCGTGGCCGTGGGTGTCGTTGAATTTCTTGAAGTGGTCGACGTCGCTCATCGCCAGCACATAGTTGCGTCCGAGGCGCTGCATGCGTTCGTTGAGCGCGCGGCGTCCCGGCAAACCAGTCAACTCGTCGCGGAAGGCCATTTGATAAGCCTCGTGCGCAACGGCAGCGGCGATCATCAACATCACCTGGCTGCACATGATGTTCAGGGTGAACGGCAGGATGAAAGTTTTCGGCAGCATCCAGAACACACCGAGCAAACCGACCAATTGCGCCGCGTGCAACGGACGCGGGTTGCGCCAGTATTGCCAGGCCAGCAGCAGGAATGCCGAGATGAACACTGGATACGAGAGCTGGATCAGGCTCATCCATGCACCGTGCAGTGCCGGCCAGCGGATCTCCGACAGCCAGATCAGTAACGCCTGGGGATAACTTTGTTCCAGGCCCAACGCCACGCTGCCGAATATCAGCAAAACAGCGAAGCGCGCGATCATGTCCTGAAACAGGTGCGTGCGCTCCTGCCACGCCGCGAACAGACCGAACAACAACGGCAGCAGCAAGCAGACCAGATGAAACACAACGGCAGCGTCGTCGCGCACCTTGCCGTTGTCGCGGTAATAGTCGGTCTGGGTGTCGAGCAGAAAGTAGGCGATGTACACCGTGAGCATCAGAAACAGTTCGCGCTGGCGGCGGTAAACCGCGCAATAAGCCCCGCCCAGCAACAGCACCAATGTCGGCAACACGTTGAACAGCGAAGTGAAGAATACGTTGAGGTCTTTGACGTACGCAGCCGCCAACCCCGCAAGTAACAACAGCAGTGAGGGTAGGAAATGACTGAAACGTACAGCGGAAGAACGCGGCAAGGGTAAAGCTCCGACCGTCTGGCAAAGTAATGGCATTGTGCCTGCAATGCATGCAGTTAAGCACACACAATGTGATCCAGATCACATGCAGTCTCTTTAACGGCAGAAGGCCTGGGATTCTGAGCGATTTACTCAGTTTTTTACCTTGATCGACGTGCTGGCCATCATTACTGATGGCCAGCCCAGAAAATCGCCCTCAAAGATCGTTGTAGAACGGCAGCAACGGGCCCTCCGCCGGGCTGCGACCTTCGGCACCGTAAGGCTTGAGATTGAGCGCAGCATCCGCTGCCTGGCGAGTCGTGACCTTCGGACTGGCCGGACGTTGGGTTACCGCATTTTCATCACCGACATGGCCCTGCGGAATGACCAGCGATGGATGATCGAACGGCGCCCGCTCCCAGGCCACGCGCGGATCGGTCAGGCCGACTTCCATGAATTTCACCAGCGCATCGATCTCATCCGGGGTCAGGTTGAGATTGGTCATGTCCGGATCGAGGTTCGAGGTGTTGTGCTGATTGGCCGACCGGTGCTCGAAACCGCTGGTGTTGTTGGCGTCCTCACCACGGCGGTCGCCACCACGGTTGTAGAACTCCATCACTTGCTTGAGCGTCGAGCGGCTGCCGTTGTGAAAGTACGGCCCGGTCAGCGCGATGTTGCGCAGGGTCGGGGTTTTGAAGGCGCCGTCGACCGAATCGCGGAAGTTGACGTTAGGTTTGAGCGTGGCGTCGCAGGGGATCGCGGCGCTTAGCGGTGCTTCAAAGGTGCAGACATCGACGTCCAGCGGATCGGCAACGCTGCCGCCCTGCAGCAACTTGTTGTACTGACGGCTGAACGACCATGGATTGCCCCACGCATCTGACCCGCCAAGCGCCAAGTCTTCGGAGGTCGGGCGCACGCCGGTGTTGTAGAAGCCGTTGTCGTAGAGCGTAGTGAGCTTGTCGGCCATGACCATGCGCTCGATGCGTTCACGCGGGTGCATCAGCAAACGGCTGGCAGCGTTGGTCAGCTCCGGGCCCCCGTGGCAGTTCACACATTTGCCCTTGTTGAGGAACAGGTTCATGCCTTCGACTTGCTGCGCGTTCATTGCGGTTGAATCGCCCTGCAGGTAGGCATCGATCGGCGCTTGATCGGAGATCAGCGTGGATTCGTACAGCTGAATCGCCAGGCCGAAGAACAGCGGGAAATTAGCCTCCATCTGCGTGTACGGCGCACCGCCCACCAGCACGTTTTGCGTGGCGTTCCACAGGCGTGGCTGGAAGGCGTTCTTGATCAGTTCGCGGTAGGTCGGACGCCGCGCGCCGGAAACTGAAGCGAGTACTGAATCGTTGGAGGAAATTCGTTGCTGCTTGAGCATTAGCTGATCAAGCATGCGCCGCCCAATGTCGGCGAAGGTGCGACCGCCGCAGGACATCTCCACCCCGCTACCGGGCGGGCCCACCGCTTGTGAGGCGGCGGAGGCGTCGTTGAGCGCGAGTCGGACTTTGCTTGCTACGGTGCTGCGCTCGGCGGTCACGTAAATCCCGGCATCGGGATCGCGATTGCCGAACGGTGAAAAACCGTTGAACACGTTATTCGCCCGACCGTCCCAGAAGTTGCGCACGTTGAACGCCGCGTTGATCACCGACGGCGCGTTACGCCCGGTGCTGCGGCGCACATTGATGCCGCCAACTTGAAAGATGCCATCGGGCTGCTGAGTGCATTTGTCGAAACGTGGCTGATTGGGTTTGACGAAGTTGGCGTCGAATACACCTTGGGAGCCGACCACATCGTCAGTCGAATAAACGATCGGCGAGTTGCGATCCAGTGGATTGCTTAGCACGTGAGTCGGAAAGTCGGTTTTCTTCAGCGTGTAGTTCGGCCCGCCCTTGCCGCCGGACAAGGTCGCGTAGGACGCTACGTCACCGGGGATGTCGGAGGCCACAAAGGGCTTGTTGAAAATCGAGGCGACGTTGGCATTGGTATGCGCCTGGCCGGGGTTGACCTGGTTGGTGATGCGGTGATCGACGCCGGCGTGGTAGTGGCAGGACGCGCACGCGGTGGCGCCATCGCTGCCGACCTCCATGTCCCAGAACAGCGCTTTACCGAGCAGAATCGCGGCGGAGCGGTTGAGCACGTAGTCGGTCATCAAGTCGACCTTGCGCCCGCCTTCTGTCCCCGACGGATCGGGCGGCAGCATGCCGCGCAGCGATTGCAGGCGCGGCACTTACGGTACCGGAGGATCCACTTCGGCGGGCGTTGCGGCCATTGCGCCGGAAGCTGCGAGTGCGAGGGGTAGCCAGACAAGTCGACTGATGTTCATGTGCTTCACCCTGACGGTTGTTGTCATGAAGTCGCCGGGCGAGAGGTGTCGTGGAACAGCAGAGGATTTCTCGTGAGCGCCGGTCAATCAGCGCAGTGCAATTAATTGGCCATCCTTCCGTGAAACATTTTGAATCAATAAACGCTGGGGCCGCGCGATTTCAGCTCACCGTTTCCGCTGGGGAAACGTCCCCAGAGTTGGGGACAAATCCAGCGCAAAAAAAAACCGCTGCACCCGAAGGTACAGCGGTTTTTCAAGAGACTGCGTTAAGGCTTAGTAGCCCAGCGCGAAGTCTTCTTCTTTCATGTCCATCAGGTTGTTGGCGCCCGACAGCATGGTGGCCACGTGGGTACGGGTACGCGGCAGGATGCGCTGGAAGTAGAAGCGCGCGGTTTGCAGCTTGGCGGTGTAGAACGCTGCGTCGCCAGTGCCCTCTGCCAGCTTCGCAGCTGCCAGACGTGCCATGTCGGCCCAGAAGTAAGCCAGGCAGGCATAACCGGAGTACATCAGGTAGTCCACGGAGGCCGCACCTACTTCTTCGCGATCTTTCATGGCAGCCATGCCGACCTTCATGGTCAGCTCGCCCCATTCCTTGTTGATTGCCGCCAGCGGTGCAACGAATTCTGCAACGGCTTCGTTGCCTTCGTTGGTCTGGCAGAACTTGTGGACGATCTTGGTGAAGCCTTTCAAAGCCTCGCCTTGAGTCATCAGCACTTTACGGCCGAGCAGGTCGAGAGCCTGGATACCGGTGGTGCCTTCGTACAGCATCGAAATGCGGCTGTCGCGAACGTTCTGCTCCATGCCCCACTCGGCGATGAAACCGTGGCCGCCGTAGATCTGTACGCCGTGGTTAGCGGATTCGAAACCGACTTCGGTCATGAACGCCTTGGCGATCGGGGTCATGAAGGCCAGCAGTGCGTCGGCTTTCTTCTTCTCTTCTTCATCGACGCCGTATTTGACGATGTCGACCTGTTTGGCGGTGAAGTACACCATCGCACGGTTGCCTTCGGCGAACGCCTTCATGGTCAACAGCATGCGGCGTACGTCTGGGTGAACGATGATCGGGTCGGCAGCTTTTTCCGGCGCTTTCGGGCCAGTCAGCGAGCGCATTTGCAGACGATCGCGAGCGTATTTCAGGCCGCCCTGGAAACCGATTTCGGCGTGGGCCAGACCTTGCAGCGCGGTACCCAGACGTGCGGTGTTCATAAAGGTGAACATGCAGTTCAGGCCTTTGTTCGCCGGGCCGATCAGGTAACCGGTGGCGCCGTCGAAGTTCATCACGCAAGTGGCGTTGCCGTGGATGCCCATCTTGTGTTCCAGCGAACCGCAGGTCACTGCGTTGCGCTCACCGACGGTGCCATCAGCGTTCGGCATGAACTTTGGAACGATGAACAGCGAGATGCCTTTGGTGCCAGCCGGTGCGTCCGGCAGGCGGGCCAGCACGATGTGGACGATGTTGTCGGCCATGTCGTGTTCACCGGCCGAGATGAAGATCTTGGTGCCGGAAACCTTGTAGGAACCGTCGGCCTGAGGTTCGGCCTTGGTGCGCAGCATGCCCAGGTCGGTGCCGCAGTGCGGTTCGGTCAGGCACATGGTGCCGGTCCATTCGCCGGAAACCAGTTTGGTCAGATAGGCTTCTTGCTGCTCTGGCGTGCCGTGCTCGGAGATGGTGTTCATCGCGCCGTGCGACAGGCCTGGGTACATGCCCCACGACCAGTTGGCTTCGCCCACCATTTCGCTCACGGCCAGACCCAGCGACTCCGGCAGGCCTTGGCCGCCGTGCTCAACGTCGTGAGCGAGGCTTGGCCAGCCGCCTTCAACGAATTGCTTGTAAGCCTCTTTGAAGCCAGTCGGGGTTTTCACGCCGGACTCGCTCCAGGTGCAACCTTCGAGGTCGCCCACGCGGTTCAGCGGTGCCAGTACCTGCTCACAAAACTTGGCGCCTTCTTCGAGAATGGCGTCAACCATGTCCGGAGTCGCGTCTGCGCAAGCCGGAAGGCTCTGATAGTGCGCTTCGTAGCCGAGCAGCTCGTCACGAACGAAGCGAATATCACGCAAGGGGGCCTTGTAGTCAGGCATAGCGATAAACCTCTGCTGATGTAACCGGGAATGAACGACCGTGTTGATTTGTTGTGACGGTCAAACAGTTGTTTGAAACATACGTTTACGCCGAAATCTTGTCAAGCGTCGATCTTTTGCCGTTCGTCATCGCAGCTTTCAAACGCCGGACACAGCAAACCGCCATGGACTCGAACGAGCCACGAGCGCTGAAAAAAGATTAGTTGAGGGAGAAGGACTTACAACGAAAAACGCCGCGACAAGGCGCGGCGTTCAGCAGGCAGATGAAGAAGCAATCAGGCAAACGTATCGATGATCGTACCCAACACTTCGTCGGATGCCTTGACGACCTTCGCGCCCAGATCCACTTGGAATTTGCCCTGCGCCATCTGCACCATGTCGCTGCCCGGATCCATTTGCTGGCTGCGATCAACGCCACGCAGACGATCAACCTGAGCTTCCGAGGACTGGCTGGTGACCGAACGTTCGATGGTGGTGTTGGCGATCTGGCTGGCAGCCTGATCCACACGGTTCTGCCCGCTCTGAATCGAGCTTAGCCCCGCATAAAAAGCTGTGTTACCGGAGATTTCCATAACGGTTCTCATCCTTGGGAAGGATCAATAGCCGTCATTGAAGCAGACGCGCCAGAAAAACACCCGTCAAAAACACTAATGGCACAGTGCCTGCTCATAGTGAAAAACTTAGTCGAGCAAATCCAGTTGCAGATGATCGGCCACCGCCTCTGCGCTCAACGCCTTGAGTTTCGGCACCCGGCCCAAACACGGCGCCGGGATCCGCTCAGCCAATGTCGCCAGATTCTCCTCCAGCCGCGACGTCTTCGGATCGATGATATTCGCCACCCACCCCGCCAGTTGCAGACCATCCCGGGCAATCGCCTCAGCCGTCAGTAGCGCATGACTGATGCAGCCCAAGCGCACGCCGACCACCAGAATCACCGGCAGCTTCAGCGCAATGGCGAGATCCGACAAATTATCCTGATCGGCCAACGGCACGCGCCAGCCACCTGCACCTTCGATCAGAGTGAAATCAGCATTCATCGCCAGAATCTCGCGCATCGGCGCCAGCAGCGATTGCACGGTCAACGCCACACCCGCTTCACGCGCCGCCAGATGCGGAGCGATCGCCGGCTCGAACGCCACCGGATTGACCTGTTGATAAGTCAGCGGCACGGAACACTCGGCCAACAGCGCCAGCGCATCCGAGTTGCGCAACCCCTTGGGCGTGACTTCGCAGCCAGAAGCCACCGGTTTGCCCGCCGCCGTGCTCAGCCCGGCCGAGCGCGCCGCGTGCAGCAACCCGGCGGCCACCGTGGTCTTGCCGACATCGGTATCGGTTCCGGTGATGAAATAGGCTGCGCTCATACGGGTTTCTCCAACACGGCGTAGACCACCTGATAAGTCGCCGGCAATCCCGACGCCTCACGGAACTGCTCATAAGCGTCGACCAGCCCAAGAATCCGCGCGCGCCCGGTCAAACCGCCCGGTCGCCCCGGATTCAGATTGTGTGCACCCAACGCCTTCAATTCATGGATCAGGCTGCGCACATCCGGGTAATGCAGCACATGCGCCTGATTTTGCAGACTCAGCGTGCGCAAGCCACTCGCTGCAGACAATTGTTCATAACGGGCAAACTCGCGGAAGCGGTTGACGTGCACCATCCCGTCGACCTGCCGCCAGCTGTCGCGCAACTCAAACAACGTCCCTACACAAAGACTAGCAAACGCAAAAATTCCGCCCGGTTTCAGCACGCGAAAGGCTTCGCTGAGCACCGCCTCGAAATCCGCACACCACTGCACCGCGAGGCTGGAGAAGATCAGATCACAGGTCGAATCCTGCAACGGCAACCGCTCCGCATCACCCGCGATGAAATGCTCGGCACCGCCCAATGGCCGCGCGTGATCGAGCATGCCCTCGGCAATGTCCAGCGCCAGCCCGTGACCCTCGGCAAACCGCGAAGCCAGCGCGCGGGTGAAATAACCGGTGCCGCAACCCAGATCCAGCCAGCGCGCCGGGACAAAATCCGTTGGCAAACGCTGAATCAACTGTGTACCGACATCACGTTGCAACTCGGCGACACTGTCGTAACTGGCCGCTGCACGAGAAAAAGAGGCTGCGACCTGACGCTTGTCAGGCAAGCCGCCAGGCAGCACAAGAGACAAATCAGTCATCACCGCACTCATGTAAAAAAGCCTGGATCGCGCCCGCCAGTCCGTGGGGGTCTTCCAGAAGAAACGCATGACTGGCCTGTTCGATCAGACCAATTTCAATATCCGGCAACAAAGTGAACAATTCTCCCGCTGCTTCCGCCGGCACCAGCGCGTCCTGCCCGCCAAACAGATGCAACTGCGGGCCGCGAAACGCCTGCAGCGCATCGCGGGTGTCGATCTGTGCGAGCAATTCCAGCCCGGCCATCAATGCTGACGGCGCGGTATTCGGCGCGCCGCCGAGCAGCAATCGCGACAAGCCGCGCGGGTCTTGCGCGCCCTGAGCACACAGCAGCGAAAACCGTTTAAGAGTGGTGCGCGAGTCGGCCTGGCAACCGGCGAGAAACGCGTCGAAGGTCTCGCCCGCCATCGCACTCGGCCACTGCTCATGGGCAACAAAACAAGGATTGCTCGCTAATGTCAGTAACCCGCAGCAATGCTCACCACGCCGCGCCGCCAACTCGGATGCGAGCATGCCGCCCAGCGACCAGCCGCCGAGCCATACATCTTGAGGAATGCTTTCATCGAGTTCGTCGAGCCAGTCTTGCAGGTCACTGGAATCCAGTTCCGGCAGCGGCTCGATATCAACTTTCAGATGTTCATCGAGGCCTTGCAACGCCGCGGCCAGAGGCTCCATCGGCGACACACCGAGGCCCCAGCCGGGCAGCAGAATCAGGCGATCACGCATGGCTTGGCTCCAGCGAGAGTTGGGCAAAGCAATCGGCCAGTCCTTCTAACAATAGCTGCACCTGCGCCTCGCTGTGCGCAGCGGTCAGGGTCACGCGCAAACGCGCACTGCCGGCAGGCACGGTGGGCGGACGAATCGCAGTAACCATCAGCCCGCGCTCGCGCAACATCTGCGACAAGCGCAGCGCACGCCCGGCGTCGCCAATCATGATCGGCTGGATCGGCGTGAAGCTGTCCATCAACTCCAGGCCGATCTGCTCGGCGCCACGGCGGAACTGGCGGATCAGCGTCTGCAAATGCTCGCGGCGCCAGTGTTCAGTGCGCAGCAGTTCCAGACTTTTCAGCGTTGCACACGCCAGCGCCGGTGGCTGGCTGGTGGTGTAGATATATGGGCGAGCGAACTGGATCAGGCTTTCGATCAGTTCTTCACTGCCGGCGACGAAAGCGCCAGCCGTGCCGAAGGCTTTGCCGAGGGTGCCGACCAACACCGGCACATCCTCCTGGCTCAAACCGAAGTGTTCGACGATGCCGCCGCCATTCGCGCCGAGCGGCCCGAAGCCGTGCGCGTCATCGACCATCAGCCACGCGCCTTTGGCCTTGGTTTCGCGGGCGAGAGCCGGCAAATCGGCCAAATCGCCGTCCATGCTGAACACACCGTCGGTGACCACCAGCGTATTGCCGGTGGCTTTCTCCAGGCGCTTGGCCAGACTCTCGGCGTCATTGTGCAGATAGCGATTGAAACGCGCGCCGGACAACAACCCGGCATCCAGCAACGAGGCGTGATTGAGGCGGTCTTCCAGCACCGTATCGCCCTGCCCGACCAGCGCCGTGACCGCGCCGAGATTGGCCATGTAACCGGTGGTGAACAGCAGCGCACGCGGGCGACCGGTGAGGTCGGCCAAGGCTTCTTCGAGGGCGTGGTGCGGGCCGCTGTGGCCGATCACCAAATGCGAGGCACCGCCACCAACGCCCCAGCGTTCAGCGCCAGCGCGCCAGGCTTCGATGACTTGCGGGTGGTTGGCCAGACCGAGGTAATCGTTGTTGCAGAAGGCCAGCAACGGTTGGCCATCGACCACCACTTCCGGCCCCTGCGGGGATTCAAGCAGCGGGCGCTGGCGATAGAGATTTTCGGCACGACGGGCAGCAAGGCGTGCGGCGAGATCGAAAGACATGCAGGCCTCACATCTGAAAAATGACTGTGTAGGAGCTGCCGCAGGCTGCGATCTTTTGATGTTGTTTTTTAAAAGACAAGATCAAAAGATCGCAGCCTTCGGCAGCTCCTACATGGAATCCGTGGGGCGATCAGACGGCGGCGTTGTAGAACTGCTCGCTGCTCTTCTGCTCCACCAGCGCCTGCTCGATCGCGGCCTGGTGAACCTCGTCGGCATGCTCTTCACGCGCTTCCGGCTGGATGCCCAGACGTGCAAACAATTGCATGTCCTTGTCCGCCTGCGGGTTGGCGGTGGTCAGCAGTTTGTCGCCGTAGAAAATCGAGTTGGCACCGGCGAAGAACGCGAGGGCCTGCATCTGCTCATTCATCGCTTCGCGGCCAGCGGACAGGCGCACGTGGGATTGCGGCATGAGGATGCGCGCCACCGCGAGCATGCGGATAAAGTCGAACGGGTCGATGTCTTCGGCGTTTTCCAGCGGCGTGCCGGCGACTTTCACCAGCATGTTGATCGGCACCGATTCCGGATGCTCTGGCAGGTTGGCCAGTTGAATCAGCAGATTGGCGCGATCGTCCAGCGACTCGCCCATGCCGAGAATCCCGCCCGAGCAGATCTTCATCCCCGACTCACGCACGTAGGCCAGCGTTTGCAGGCGCTCGCTGTAAGTGCGGGTGGTGATGATGCTGCCGTAGAACTCAGGCGACGTGTCGAGGTTGTGGTTGTAGTAATCGAGGCCGGCCTTGGCCAGCGCTTCGGTCTGATCCTGATCGAGACGGCCGAGGGTCATGCAGGTTTCTAGGCCCATGGCTTTCACGCCTTCAACCATTTTCAGCACGTACGGCATGTCTTTCGCCGACGGATGTTTCCACGCCGCGCCCATGCAGAACCGCGTTGAGCCGATGGCCTTGGCGCGCGCCGCCTCTTCGAGAACTTTCTGCACTTCCATCAGCTTTTCTTTTTCAAGACCGGTGTTGTAGTGACCGGACTGCGGGCAGTACTTGCAGTCTTCCGGGCAGGCGCCGGTCTTGATCGACAACAGGGTCGAGACCTGCACGCGGTTGGCGTTGAAATGCGCGCGGTGCACCGTTTGCGCCTGGAACAGCAAGTCGTTGAAGGGCTGTACGAAGAGTGCTCTGACTTCGGCCAGAGACCAGTCGTGACGCAGGGTGGCGGTGGTGCTCGCGCTCATGGGTAATTCCTTGGTTATGCTTGGTTCGCGACTGAGGAAACGGAATACCCACAGGCGCTACACGGATGTTCGGCATATTTAAGGAAGAGTCATGCGCTGTCAACCACGATACAAAGGCTCGGTTTACATCTGTTTAAAAAACGCACAGACATGTTTGTTGTGCGATGAGGCCGCAGAAGCAGAAATGCCAATTTGCGTCGCTTGCGAAACTGAGCTGCCGTGGCTCGGAGACCACTGCGTCACCTGTGCATTGCCGCTGGCCGCAGCGGGCCTGACCTGCGGCGAGTGCCTGCTAGAGCCGCCGGCGTTCGAACAGGTCGTGGTGCCGTGGCTGTATGGCTTCCCGGTCGACAGTTTGATTACGCGTTTTAAACACAACGCGAAATGGCCGTTTGGCCACTTGCTCGCCGACGTTCTCGGGCAATACCTGCAACATCGCTTCGAAGAGGACTTGCCGAGGCCGGATGTGTTGTTGCCGGTGCCGCTGGCGAAACAGCGCTTGCGTCAACGGGGCTTCAATCAGGCGGCGATGCTGGCGCGATGGTTGAGCGCATCGCTGGATTTGCCCTGTGAGGAACGGATGCTGCACAGGGTGCAAAACACCAGCGCCCAGCAGGATCTGGACGCCAAAGCGCGCAAACGTAATTTGCGTGAAGCGTTCAGTCTGGATCCTGACGCCAATGTCCAAGGCCGACATCTGGCGTTGGTCGATGATGTGCTGACCACCGGCGCCACGGCCCAAGCGTTAGCCCGATTATTAATGAATGCCGGCGCTGCAAGAGTTGACGTCTACTGCCTCGCCCGCACGCCAAAACCCGGTCACCAAACCTGACCCACCCCCCGTAGGAGCAAGGCTTGCCCGCGAAGGCGTCAGCACAGGCGACACATTTATTGCATCTGACAGACCGCCTTCGCGAGCAAGCTCTGCTCCTACAAGAGCGGTGCTGGGCTTGACTCTCGCGTGGCAAGCAGCCAACTTCACTCCCCACCGCCACGGCTAAAAAGCACCCCTTCATGTCCATGCCTTCCCTGCTCTCCCAGCACATCGTCCGTCGTCCGCAGCGTATCGCCCTGCTGCAACACATCGCCGAACAAGGCTCGATCACCCGCGCCGCAAAAAGCGCCGGTCTGAGCTACAAAGCCGCGTGGGACGCCATTGATGAGCTGAACAATCTGGCGCAGAAACCGTTGGTCGAACGTGCCGTTGGTGGCAAGGGCGGCGGTGGCGCCAAGCTGTCCAGCGAAGGCGAACGCGTGCTGCGCCTGTATCAAAAGCTGCAAGCCTTGCAGGCGCAGGTGCTGGAAGCGGCGGAAGACGCCAGCGATCTCGATCTGCTCGGCCGATTGATGCTGCGAACCAGCGCGCGCAATCAGTTGCACGGCAAAGTCATCGCCATCGAAGCGCAGGGCCGCAATGACCTGATCCGTCTTGAACTGGCCGAAGGCCTGTGCCTCGACGCACAGATCACCCACGACAGCACCGTGCACCTTGAACTGCAAAACGGCACCGAAGTGGTCGCGCTGATCAAGGCCGGCTGGCTGGAATTGCTCACCGCTGAACAATCTGCAACGCCGGGACACAATCTCCTCACCGGCACCATCGAAGCGATCCTTGACGCCGAAGACGGCCCGAGTGAAGTGCGAATCTCACTGCCCAACGGCCACACACTCTGCGCGCTGGCTGAGCCGATGGATCTGCGCACCCGTGGGCTGACCGTCGAACAACCGGTGCAGGTGCAGTTCTCGCCGTCGAATGTGTTGATCGGCACGCCGCTCTAAATCGAGCCTGCAACAAAAACGTCATAGACCCTGATTAAGGTGGCTGCCAAACCAAGCAGGGAGCCTGACGTGAGCCTATTAGAAGAAAACCAATCCACTGACCTGGAAAAAATGGTCGGCCTCAGCCGTCGCGGCTTCATCAGCGCCGGCGCGTTGTGCGGCGCGGCGATGTTCCTTGGCGGTAACCTGCTGAGCCGCAGCGTGCTGGCCGCCAGCGTCAGCGCCGGCAATAGCAGCCTGCTCGGTTTCGACAGCATTCCCGCCGCGACCAGCGACGTCATCAGCCTGCCCAAAGGCTACAAGTCTTCGGTGCTGATCAGTTGGGGCCAGCCGCTGAGCAAGAACGGCCCGGCCTTTGACCCGAGTGGCAACGGCAGCGCCGCCGCACAGGAAGTGCAGTTCGGCGACAACAACGACGGCATGAGCCTGTTCGCCTTCCCCGACGACAAAAACCGCGCGCTGATGGCGATCAACAACGAATACACCAACTATCGCTACCTCTACCCGCACGGCGGCATGCCGCAGTCGGCCGAAGAAGTGCGCAAGGCACTGGCCTGTGAAGGCGTGTCGGTGATTGAAGTGCAGCGCAAGAGTGGTCAATGGCAGTTCGTTCAGGGCTCGCGCTACAACCGCCGCATTCACGGCAACTCGCCGTTGCGCATTGGCGGCCCGGCGGCTGGTCACGAGTTGCTGAAAACCAGCGCCGACCCGAGCGGCAAAAAAGTCCTCGGCACCTTCCAGAATTGCGCCAACGGCAAAACGCCGTGGGGCACTTACCTGACCTGCGAAGAGAACTTCACCGACTGCTTCGGCAGCAGCAACGCCGAGCTGAAATTCGACGCCGCGCAAAAACGCTACGGCGTGGTCGCCACCAGCAAAGAGATCAACTGGCACCCGCACGATCCGCGCTTCGACATGGCGAAGAATCCCAACGAGCTCAACCGTCACGGCTGGGTGGTCGAGATCGATCCGTTCGATCCGCAATCGACACCGGTCAAACGCACCGCGCTGGGCCGCTTCAAACATGAAAACGCGGCACTGGCGGAAACCGCTGACGGCCACGCCGTGGTGTACATGGGCGACGACGAGCGCGGCGAGTTCATCTACAAATTCGTCAGCCGCGACAAGATCAACCACCGCAACGCCAAGGCCAATCGCGACATTCTCGATCACGGCACTTTGTACGTAGCCAAGTTCGACGCCGGCGACAGTAACCCCGACCACCCGAAAGGCCAGGGCCAGTGGATCGAACTGAGCCACGGCAAAAACGGCATCGACGCCAGCAGCGGTTTTGCCGATCAGGCCGAAGTGCTGATTCACGCGCGCCTCGCCGCCAGTGTCGTCGGTGCCACGCGCATGGATCGCCCGGAGTGGATCGTCGTCAGCCCCAAGGACGGCCAGGTTTATTGCACCCTGACCAACAACGCCAAACGTGGCGAAGACGGGCAACCGGTGGGCGGGCCGAACCCGCGTGAGAAGAATGTCTACGGGCAGATTCTGCGCTGGCGCACCGACCGTGATGATCACGGCTCGAACACCTTCGCCTGGGATCTGTTTGTGGTCGCCGGCAATCCGGGTGTGCACGCCGGGACGCCGAAGGGCGGTTCGTCGAACATCACTCCGCAGAACATGTTCAACAGCCCCGATGGTTTGGGTTTTGACGATGCCGGGCGCTTGTGGATTCTGACTGACGGCGACTCGAGCAACGCCGGGGATTTTGCCGGAATGGGCAATAACCAGATGTTGTGCGCCGATCCTGTGACCGGTGAGATTCGCCGGTTTATGGTCGGGCCGATTGGTTGTGAGGTGACGGGGATCAGCTTCTCGCCGGATCAGAAGACGCTGTTTGTCGGGATTCAGCATCCGGGGGAGAACGGTGGGTCGACGTTCCCGGAGCATTTGCCGAATGGCAAACCGCGGTCGTCGGTGATGGCGATTTCCCGTGAGGATGGCGGGATCGTCGGCGCCTGAGCCAATGCCTTCGCGGGCAAGCCTTGCTCCTACGGGTCTTGCGCCTGATCTGTAGGAGCAAGGCTTGCCCGCGATAGCGTCAGCCCAGACACCAACCCCCTAAGGGCCTGCCATCTGCGCTACCATGCTGGGCCGGACGCGGCAGCCTGCTGCGCGCAGGAGTCAGCATGGCCCACCCGTTTGAAACCCTCACACCCGATCTCGTGCTCGATGCCGTTGAAAGCATCGGCTTCCTCAGTGATGCGCGCATTCTGGCGCTCAACAGCTACGAGAACCGCGTCTATCAGGTCGGCATCGAAGACTCCGAACCGCTGATCGCCAAGTTCTACCGCCCGCAACGCTGGACCAACGAAGCCATCCTCGAAGAACACAAATTCACCTTCGAGCTGGCCGACGTCGACATCCCGGTGGTTGCACCCATGATCCACAACGGCGAAACCCTGCACGAACACGCCGGTTTCCGCTTCACCCTGTTTCCGCGTCGTGGCGGCCGGGCGCCGGAGCCGGGCAATCTTGATCAGCTGTATCGCCTCGGCCAGTTGCTCGGGCGCATTCACGCGGTCGGCGCGACCAAACCGTTCGAACACCGCGAAGCGCTGGGCGTACAGAACTTCGGCCACGCCTCGCTGAACACCTTGCTCGAAGGCAATTTCATTCCGAAAAGTTTGCTGCCGGCTTATGAGTCGGTGGCCCGCGATCTGCTCAAGCGTGTCGAGGATGTCTACGCCGCGACGCCGCACCAGAACATCCGCATGCACGGCGATTGCCACCCCGGCAACATGATGTGCCGCGACGAGATGTTCCACATCGTCGACCTCGACGACTGCCGCATGGGCCCGGCGGTGCAGGACATCTGGATGATGCTCGCCGGCGACCGTCAGGAATGCCTCGGGCAGTTATCGGAATTGATGGATGGCTACAACGAATTTCACGATTTCGACCCGCGCGAACTGGCGCTGATCGAACCGCTGCGCGCCTTGCGTCTGATGCACTACAGCGCGTGGCTGGCACGACGCTGGGATGACCCGGCGTTCCCGCACAGTTTCCCGTGGTTCGGCACCGAGCGTTATTGGGGCGATCAGGTGTTGGCGTTGCGCGAACAACTGTCAGCGCTTAATGAAGAGCCGCTGAAGTTGTTCTGACACAGGAAAAAATCAGCGCGCCCACGGTGCCTTGCGCGAATCGTTGAGACCCAGCAGATAGCTGTCGCCACCCAACTGGCTCATCTGCTGGCGAATCCAGCCGGCGCGGCGCGACACGTAAGCGGTCGGATGGCTGGCGCTCCACACGCGCGGATTCGGTAGCACCGCCGCCAGATAACTCGCCTGCTGGCGGGACAGCGACTTGGCGCTCACGCCGAAATGATGACGGGCGGCAGCTTCGGCGCCGAACACACCGTCATCCCACTCGACGCTGTTCAGGTACACCTCAAGAATCCGCTGCTTGGGCCAGAACACCTCGATCAACGCGGTGAACCAGGCTTCGAGGCCTTTGCGCAGATAACTGCGCCCGGCCCACAGAAACAGGTTTTTCGACACTTGCTGGCTCAAGGTGCTGGCGCCACGAATCGAGCCGCCGAGTTCGTTGTGCGCCAGTGCGGCCTGAATTGCGCTGAAATCAAAACCCCAGTGCTCGGGGAATTTCTGATCCTCGCCGGCCATGACCGCGACTTTGAGATCGTCGGAGATCTCGTCCCACGGCTTCCACGTGCGTTGCAGATCAATCGGCTCGCCGTCGACCCACGACTCGACCTTGCGCTCGACCATCAGCGCCGTGCCCGGCGGCGGTACGAAACGAAAGATCAGCACCAGCACAATGCTGCCGCCCGCGAACCAGAGCAGGGCCTTCGTAAGACGACGGAAAATTGTACGCAGCATAGAGATGGCTTGGCCGAACCCGTGGAGCGGGCCATTATACAGACCCTGCCGATCGAGTCTGACTGGAGTTCTTCATGTTGCGTGGCTTTCTGCTGCTGGCCGCTTTCTTTGGTTTTACCGGTGTCGCGCTGGGCGCATTCGCCGCCCACGGCCTGAAAAACCGTCTGACGCCGGAATATCTGGCGATTTTCCACACCGGCGTTACCTATCAACTGGTGCACACCCTGGCGTTGTTCGGCGTCGCGCTGCTGGCCACGCAGATTCAGGGCCGACTGGTCGCCTGGGCCGGCGTGTCCTTCACTGTCGGCATTCTGCTGTTCTCCGGCAGCCTGTACGTGCTGACCACCACCGGCATCAGCAAGCTCGGCATCATCACCCCGTTCGGCGGCCTCGCCTTCCTGATCGGCTGGCTGTGCCTGGGCCTCGCCGCCTGGCGCTTGCAACTGACCGCTTGACGCTTGGTGCTGACCTTTAGGTCATGATCGGGCTAGAATGCCAGCCCCTAAAAATGATGGCGGCATTGCGCATGCGCATTCAGTTGAACGGCGAATCCCTTGAACTGCCCGACGGTGAAACCGTTGCGGCCCTGATCACCCGTCTGGAACTGACCGGACGCCGGGTGGCAGTTGAACTCAATCTGGATATCGTCCCGCGCAGCCAGCATGCCGACACCACGCTCAACGACGGTGACAACGTCGAAGTCGTGCACGCCATCGGCGGCGGCTAAGCGGGCGGCCCGTAAGGGCACAGAATTCTGCAAGACCCTCACTCCTAAAGAGGATTCCCCATGAGCATCGTTCGTAGCGACAAGCCTTTTGTGCTGGCCGGTCGTACTTACCAGTCGCGTTTGCTGGTTGGTACCGGCAAGTACCGTGACATGGAAGAAACCCGTCAGGCTATCGAAGCCTCGGGTGCCGAGATCGTCACCTTCGCCGTGCGCCGCACCAACCTCGGTCAGATCGAAGGCGAGCCGAACCTGCTCGACGTGTTGTCGCCGGAGCGCTACACCTTCCTGCCGAACACCGCCGGTTGCTACGACGCCATCGAAGCCGTGCGCACCTGCCGCCTGGCCCGTGAGTTGCTCGACGGTCACAACCTGGTGAAGCTGGAAGTCCTGGCTGACCAGAAGACCCTGTTCCCTAACGTCATCGAAACCCTCAAGGCTGCCGAAACGCTGGTCAAGGAAGGTTTCGACGTGATGGTGTACACCAGCGATGACCCGATCATCGCCCGTCAACTGGCAGAAATCGGCTGCATCGCGGTGATGCCGCTGGCCGGTCTGATCGGTTCCGGTCTGGGCATCTGCAACCCGTACAACCTGCAGATCATCCTCGAAGAAGCCAAGATCCCTGTGTTGGTCGATGCCGGTGTCGGCACTGCGTCCGACGCAACCATCGCCATGGAACTGGGTTGTGATGCGGTGCTGATGAACTCGGCCATCGCCCACGCCCAGCAGCCGGTGATGATGGCTGAAGCCATGAAACACGCCATCGTTGCAGGCCGTCTGGCCTACCTCGCTGGCCGTATGCCGAAAAAACTCTATGCCAGCGCCTCTTCGCCGCTGGATGGTCTGATCAAGTAAGAGCCATTGATGACTGAATCGAACGACACGCCTATCCAGACGGAAGAAGGCGACGAGCGCCAACACCGCCGCATCAAGAGCTTCGTGATGCGCGCCGGGCGCATGACCGAAGGCCAGCAAAAAGGTCTGGATCAAGGCACCCCGCTGTTCGTGCTGCCGCTGGCCGACGCGCCGGTGGATTACGATCAAGTGTTCGGCCGTTCGGCACCGCGCTCGCTGGAGATCGGTTTCGGCATGGGCCACTCGCTGCTGGAAATGGCTGCGGCGGCGCCGGATCAGGATTTCATTGGCGTTGAGGTTCACCGTCCGGGTGTCGGCGCGCTGCTCAATGGCGTGCTGACCCAAGGCCTGACCAACCTGCGGGTCTACGATTGCGATGCGATCGAAGTGCTCAATCGCTGCATCGCCGACAACAGCCTCGATCGCCTGATGCTGTTCTTCCCGGATCCGTGGCACAAGAGCCGCCACCACAAGCGTCGTATCGTTCAGGCCTCGTTCGCTGAACTGGTGCGCAGCAAGTTGAAGGTCGGCGGCATTCTGCACATGGCCACCGACTGGGAACCGTACGCTGAATACATGCTGGAAGTGATGAACGTCGCCCCGGGCTACCGTAACCTCGCCGAAGACGGCAAGTGCGTACCCCGCCCTGCCGAACGCCCGATCACCAAGTTCGAACGCCGCGGCGAACGTCTTGGCCACGGCGTGTGGGACCTGAAGTTCGAAAAACTGTCCTAAGCATCACGCGATGATCGTTCCCACGCTCTGCGTGGGAATGCTGCCCGGGACGCTCTGCGTCCCACAGCGGACGCAGAGCGTCCATTGAGGCATTCCCACGCGGAGCATGGGAACGATCAAAAGCGGCCGAAAGATCAGCGGCGGTCGGCGACTACGCCGATGAGGACGAGGACTACCAACAGCACTGGCGCCAAGCTGTAGTTGTTGAACTGGCTCAAGCCTTTGATCACCCACGGTGTCGCGTAGATCAGCGCCGCGCCGCTGCCGATCACGCACAGCAGCGCCATCAGCGGTACGCGCAAAGCGCCGGCGATGCTGCCCAGACGTTGCTCGACCCAGCCTTTGAAGTCGGCGCCGAAAAGCACCAGCAGGCAACCCACCAGCGCCAGGGCGATTTCCGAGAGGTTGCTGCGGCTCCAGCGGGAGACGGTGGCGAGCAGGTCGAGTATCAAATCCATGGTTTTTCCTTAGGGCTGCCGTTGGGCGTTGGGCTCAGCTCAGAAATTTCTGCAGCAAATCGTTGAGGAACAATTGTCCGCGCTCGGTGGCCGCCAGACGTGACGGTTCGACCTGCAACAGACCACTTTGTTCTGCATCTGCCCGGGCCTCGGCGAGACTGTCGAGCGACAGCCCGGTGCGCTGCGGATAGAGCCGCGATTCCACGCCATCAGTCAGGCGCAACGCGTTCATCAAAAAGTCGAAGGGCAGCTCATCATTGCTCAGCGATTTCTCGCCAGCCTGAAAGTTTTTCGCCGGGTTCAGATAATCCTTCGGCAAACGCGTCTTCCACGTCCGCACGATGCGCCCGTCCGGATGAGTCAACTTGCCATGCGCACCCGCGCCAATACCGATGAAGTCGCCAAAACTCCAGTAATTAAGGTTATGCCGCGCCGGTCGCCCGGCCTGTGCATAAGCCGACACTTCGTACTGCGCGTAACCGTGCTCGGCCAACAGCGCTTGCCCGGCTTCTTGAATGTCCCACAGCGTGTCGTCTTCCGGCAGCACTGGCGGCTGATTCCAGAACACCGTGTTCGGCTCCAGCGTCAGTTGATACCAGGAAATGTGTGTCGGATTCAGTTCGATGGCCTGGCGCAGATCGCTCAAGGCATCGTCCAGCGACTGATCGGGCAAACCGTGCATCAAGTCGAGGTTGAAGTTATCGAACCCGGCCTGCCGCGCCATACCCGCCGCGCGCACCGCTTCGTCACCGTTGTGAATGCGGCCCAGCGCCTTGAGCTTTTCCTGCTGAAAGCTCTGGATACCGATCGACAGACGATTGATCCCCAACTTGCGGTAGGCGACAAACTTCTCTTGCTCGAACGTGCCCGGATTGGCTTCCAAGGTAATTTCGATGTCGTCGGCAAACGGAATGCGCTGCTCGACGCCTTCAAGCAAACGCCCAAGCGCCTCGGCACTGAACAGGCTCGGCGTACCGCCACCGAAGAAAATCGATGTCAGCTCACGGCCATAAACCGCGTGCAGATCCTGATCAAGATCGGCCAGCAAGGCGTCGACGTATTCCTGCTCCGGCAACACCGGGCTGGCGGTGTGCGAGTTGAAATCGCAATACGGGCATTTGCGCACACACCACGGGATGTGGATGTACAGCGACAAGGGCGGCAGCGTTGGCAGCGGCGCCCGAGGCGAAGAAGCGGCGCCGCCGATGATCAGCGACGACGCAGAAGAGTCACGGGTCATTTCAAGCCCAGACGCTGGCGCAGCAGATCCATTGCACGGGCGCGGTGGCTGATCTGGTTCTTGTCGGCCGGGCTCAGTTCGGCACTGGACACGTCGCGTTCCGGCACCCAGAACAGCGGGTCATAACCGAAACCGTGTTCGCCGCTGGCAGCGGTCAGAATCCGTCCGTGCCACAGGCCTTCGCAGAGGATCGGCAACGGATCATCGGCATGACGCACCAGCGCCAGCACGCACACGAACTGCGCACCACGCTCGGCTTCCGGCACGTCCTTCAAGGCGTCGAGCAGTTTGGCGTTGTTCGCCGCATCGCCCTTCCCGTCGGCATAACGCGCCGAATAGATGCCCGGCGCACCGCCAAGGAAATCCACTGCCAGACCGGAATCGTCGGCCAGCGCCGGCAGCCCGGAAATGCGTGCGGCGTTGCGCGCCTTGAGGATCGCGTTCTCGACGAACGACAGGCCGGTTTCTTCCGGCTCGACCTTGCTCCACTCGCCAATCGAGCGCAGTTGCACCGATTCGCCGAGCATGGCCTGAAGTTCTTTGAGTTTGCCGGCGTTATGGCTGGCCAGTACGAGCTGCTTGATGTTCATTATTCGCCGGGAAAAAGTTCTTGGTTGAAATTGATGGTGTTGATCTTGTCGCCATTCTGCACCTTGATTTCAAAGGTGCGGGTTTCCTGTTGTTCCACCGGGTATTGGGCGATGTAGTACACCGCGCCCTGTTCGGTGACCTGACGGAAATTCAGCGGCACGCTCTTGCTGGTCAGGTCTTTGACTGTGCCGGTGACGCTGGCGATCAGCGGTTTGCCGTCCTTGATCACCGAGACATTGATCACGCCCTGAGTCTTGCTGCGGATCAGCTCCGCGGCTTTGGCGATGTCCGGTTGCAGGTACGTCGAGTTGAAAGTGTTGTAGTGCACCGTCACGTCGCCAAAGGTTTCCTGACGCTCGCCTTTGATGACGTCGGCCGCCATAGCGCTGGCGCTCAGGCAGGCAGTCAATAACAACAACGCTAAACGACCCATGATCGTGCTCCTCGAAATGGCGTGGCTCAGACCGCGACCTTGTGGTCGGCAAGCACCGGGCTGCTGACGCGGTAGATACCAATCTCACCTAATAGATTAGGCCATAGCTTACTGGCCCACCCGTGACGGTGCTGTTGATCCACGGCAAGCCGATCAATGACCTTCGCGTCACGTTCGCGGCAAAGTGCCTCAAAGTCTTCGAAGGTGCAGAAGTGGATGTTCGGCGTGTTGTACCAGGTGTACGGCAGAAATTCCGAAACCGGCATGCGTCCCTTGCTCGCCAGATACCAGCGGCAGCGCCAGTGGCCGAAGTTCGGGAAGGTGATGATGCACTGACGACCGACCCGCAGCATTTCGTCGAGGATCTTGTCCGGGTAGTGTACGGCTTGCAGGGCCTGGGTCATGACGACGATGTCAAAACTGTTGCTGGCGAAGTTGCCCAACCCCTTGTCCAGATCCTGCTCGATGACGTTGACGCCTTTGGCCACGCATTGGGCGATGTTGTCGGCGTCGTTTTCCAGGCCATAACCGGTGACGTTCTTGTTGTCGCGCAGCCAGGTCAGCAGTTCGCCGTCACCGCAACCGAGGTCGAGGACGCGGCTGCCGGCGGGGATCCATTCCTGGATGATTTCCAGATCAGCTCTCATGGCTTTCTCACAACGTAATGCGGTTCATGTAATTGCCGAACGCCTGCAAGTAGCGCGGGATCGGAATCAGGAAGGCGTCGTGGCCCTGCGGCGCGTCGATTTCCAGATAGCTGACGTCTTTGCGCGCCGCCATCAACGCATCCACCAGCTCACGCGAACGCGCCGGGGAGAAACGCCAGTCGGTGGTGAACGACATCACGCAAAACTTGGCCGTGGCGTTTTCGAAGGTTTTCGCCAGATCATCGTCGAAGTTCGCCGCCGGATCGAAGTAATCCAGCGCCTTGGTCATCAACAGATAAGTGTTGGCGTCGAAGCGTCCGGAGAACTCTTCGCCCTGATAACGCAGGTAGCTTTCGACCTGAAACTCGACACTGTGGAAGTCGTAGTTAAGCTTCTCGCTCTTCAGGCCACGGCCGAATTTCTCGCCCATCGAATCGTCGGACAGGTACGTGATGTGCCCGACCATGCGCGCCAGCATCAAGCCGCGCTTGGGGATCACGCCCGCTTCCTGGAACGAACCACCGTGGAATTCCGGGTCCGTGAGGATCGCCTGACGCGCGACTTCGTTGAAGGCGATGTTCTGCGCCGACAGCTTCGGTGCCGAGGCGATGGCCAGGCAATGACGCACGCGATCCGGATAAGTGATCGTCCATTGCAGCGCCTGCATGCCGCCGAGGCTGCCGCCGATCACCGCCGCCCACTGGCCGATGCCGAGCAGGTCAGCGAGACGCGCCTGGCTGTGCACCCAATCTTCCACGGTGAGCACCGGGAAGTCGGCACCGAACGGTTTGCCGGTCTCCGGGTTGATGCTGCTCGGGCCGGTGGAGCCGTTGCAGCCGCCGAGGTTGTTCAGGCTGACCACGAAGAATTTATTGGTGTCGATCGGTTTGCCGGGGCCGATGCAGCTGTCCCACCAACCGGGTTTACGGTCGTCGACGCTGTGATAGCCAGCGGCGTGGTGGTGGCCGGACAAGGCGTGGCAAATCAGTACGGCGTTGCTCGCTTGCGCGTTCAGCGTGCCGTAGGTTTCGTAGATCAGGTCATAGGCGGCCAGCGACCGGCCGCAGGCCAAGGCCAGCGGTTCGCTGAAGTGCGCGGTTTGCGGCGTCACCAGACCAACAGAATCGGGGGGAAAGGCAGTTGGCATCGACCCTGCTCTCGTTGAAATGAGGCGTAAGTCTAAAGACCGGGGGGGTTAGCGGCAAGCAACTACCTGCGCTCGTTCCCACGCTCTGCGTGGGAATGCCTCATTGGACGCTCCGCGTCCGCTTCGGCGGGGGACGCGGAGCGTCCCGGGATGCATTCCCACGCGGAGCGTGGGAACGATCAGCGCACCAGGTCAGGCAAATCCGGCAACTTCTTCGGCGAGCAAATCTTCACTCGCTTCTGCCGGTTCAACTCGCCACTGAGCAAACTCACCTGACTCTTCGAAACCCCAAACGCCTTGGCCAGAAAGCCCATCAGATAAGCATTGGCCTTGCCCTCGACCGGCGGCGCGGTCAGGCGAATCTTCAAACGATCACCGTGCAGCCCGGCGAAATCATCGCTGCGGGCTGCCGGTTGCAGGTGACACTCGAGGATCAAGTCGTCACCGTCCCATCGAAACCAGCTCACATCAGCAGACGGAGGATTTCCGGCATCATCGTCATCGCCGCCAGATTGTTGATCACCAGCATGTCGATCAGCTTCAGCGCGAGGAAGGCGAAGATCGGCGACAGATCCAGACCGCCAAGGTTTGGCAGGATTTTGCGGAACGGCGCCAATGCCGGTTCGCAGATCTGATTAACCAGCTCAGCACCCGGATTGTGGCTGCCCGGCGCGACCCACGAGAGAATCACGCTGATGATCAGGGCGAAGAAGAAAATCTTCAGGAACAGCGCGGTCACGCCGATGATCGACCAGATAAACAGTTGCAGCGGATTACCGGTGGTGCCGTACGTCAGCAGCAGGGTCAGCGCCATCAGCGCCAGTTGCACCAGAATCGCCAATACCAGCGAGGACATGTCCAGACCGAACACGCTCGGAATGATCCGGCGCAGCGGTTTGAGCAGAGGCTGGGTCGCTTTGACGATGAACTGGCACAGCGGGTTGTAGAAATTCGCCCGCACCAGTTGCAGCACGAAACGCAGCAGCACGATCAGCAGGTACAGACTGCCGAGGGTTTGCAGCACGTAAACCGCTGCAGTGTTCAATCCAATCATGTAAGGCTCCTTATTTGCCCAGTTGTTCGGCCATTTCGGCCGAGCGGTGCGCGGCGGCGCCGAGTGCGGTTTCGACCAGGGCTTCGAAGCCATTGGCCTGGAAAGACTTGATGGCAGCTTCTGTGGTGCCATTTGGCGACGTCACACGACGACGCAGTTCGGCGGCGTCGACATCGCTTGCGACGGCCATGTGCGCGGCGCCCAAAGCGGTTTGCAGCGTCAGTTGTTCAGCAACTTGCTTCGGCAGACCGAGTTTGACGCCGGCAGCGGTCATCGCTTCGATCAGCAGGAAGAAGTACGCCGGGCCGGAGCCGGACACTGCCGTCACCGCATCCAGTTGCTGTTCTTCGTTCAGCCACAGCGCGATGCCGACGGCGGACAGCAGCTCTTCAGCCTGCTGACGCTGCTCGGCAGTCACTTCGCTGGTCGCATACAAACCGCTGACGCCCTGACGCAGCAGCGCCGGGGTGTTCGGCATGCAGCGCACGATCGGCTGCTCGCCCAACCAAGCGGTCATGCTGGCGCAGGTGATGCCGGCGGCAATCGACACCACCAGTTGATTCGGTTTCAGGCTCGGGCGAATCGCTTCGCACACGGTTTTCATGGCTTGCGGCTTGACCGCCAGCACGATCACGTCGACGCCGTCGATGGCTTGAGCGTTGTCGGCAAACGTTTCGATGCCGTGCTCAGCGCTGACCTTGGCGCGGGTTTCTTCGCCCGGATCGCTGGCACGGATGTGTGCAGCTTCCAGACCTTTGGCGCGCAGGCCGCCGATCAAACTGGCCGCCATGTTGCCCGCACCGATAAACGCAATACGTGTGTTGCTCATGTGTGGTCCTTATCTGGAAACGTTCAAGATTGGGAATAGTCGCGGGCGCCAAACAGGGCCGTACCGATACGCACCCAAGTGGCGCCTTGGGCGATGGCCGACTCAAGGTCGTGGCTCATGCCCATGGAAAGTGTGTCGAGCGGCAGATCAAGGCTCGCCTGCAGTTTCTGCACGGCGGCGAAGGCCGCGTCTTGCTCGGCGCGGTCGTCGGTCGGCTCGGGAATCGCCATCAAACCGCGCAGTTTCAGGCGCGGCAATGCGCTGATGGCCGCGGCCAATGCCGGCAGATCGTCAGGCGTGCAGCCGGATTTACTCGCCTCACCGCTGACGTTGACCTGAATGCAGATGTTCAGCGGCGGCAACTCGGCCGGGCGCTGTTCGGACAGACGTTGAGCGATTTTCAGGCGATCCACGGAGTGCACCCAGTCGAAATGCTCGGCAATCGCGCGAGTCTTGTTCGATTGAATGGGGCCGATGAAGTGCCAGATCAAGGGCAGGTCGGCCAGTTCGAGCTGTTTGCTCAAGGCTTCCTGCAGGTAGTTCTCACCAAAGTCGCGCAGGCCGGCGGCATACGCTTCGCGCAGGGCCTCGGCGGGTTTGGTCTTGCTCACGGCGAGCAACTGGACGCTGTTTTCAGGACGGTGTGCGGCTTGGGTCGCGGTCTGGATGCGCGAACCAACGTGGGAAATGTTGTCTGCTATCGTGGACATCAAGAGGCGCCAGCGGTCTGAAGGTTCGCGGCATTCTACTGGAATTGAGGAACGCTATGGATATCACTGAACTGCTGGCCTTCAGCGCCAAACAAGGCGCGTCCGACCTGCACCTGTCGGCCGGTCTGCCGCCGATGATCCGCGTCGACGGCGATGTGCGGCGGATCAATCTGCCGCCGCTGGATCACAAGCAAGTGCACGAGTTGATCTACGACATCATGAACGACACCCAGCGGGTCGACTTCGAGAAACATCTGGAAACCGACTTTTCCTTCGAAGTCCCCGGCGTGGCGCGCTTTCGGGTCAACGCGTTTAACCAGAACCGTGGCGCTGGCGCGGTGTTTCGTACCATCCCATCGAAAGTGCTGAGCATGGACGACCTCGCCATGGGCGATGTTTTCCGCAAGATCACCGATGCCCCGCGCGGGCTGGTGCTGGTCACCGGGCCGACCGGCTCGGGCAAGTCGACCACGCTGGCGGCGATGATCGATTACCTCAACAACCATCGCCATCACCACATCCTGACCATCGAAGACCCGATCGAATTCGTTCACGAATCGCGCAAATGTTTGATCAATCAGCGCGAAGTCCACCGCGATACGCGCAGTTTCGCCACGGCATTACGCTCAGCGTTAAGGGAAGACCCGGACGTGATTCTGGTCGGTGAGATGCGCGACCTGGAAACCATTCGCCTGGCGCTCACCGCTGCTGAAACCGGGCATCTGGTGTTCGGCACCCTGCACACCACGTCGGCAGCGAAAACCATCGACCGGGTGGTGGACGTGTTCCCCGGTGACGAGAAATCGATGGTGCGCTCGATGCTCTCTGAGTCCTTGCTGGCGGTGGTCTCACAGACGTTGATCAAGAAGATCGGCGGCGGCCGGGTCGCGGCGCACGAGATCATGCTCGGTACGTCGGCGATCCGTAATCTGATCCGCGAAGACAAAGTCGCACAGATGTATTCGGCGATTCAGACCGGTGGCTCGCTGGGCATGCAGACCCTCGACATGTGCCTGAAAGATCTGGTGAGCAAAGGCTTGATCAGCCGCGAGCATGCGCGGGAGAAAGCGCGGACGCCGGATAATATCTGATCGCTTTTATTCAGCCTCCCCGGTGGAGGCTCAATCCTTCGTTCACACATTCCTGACCAATCAGCTACGGCATTCGCTGGCAAACCTCCTTACAATCCCTCCTTTGTTAGCTGCCTAAGCAAGGATTCTGCATGCAAGCTGCCAACCCGCGTCGCGGGTACATTCTGGGCCTCACGGCCTACATCATTTGGGGCCTGTTCCCGATCTATTTCAAAGCCATCGCCGAAGTACCGGCAGTCGAGATCATCATCCATCGGGTGCTGTGGTCGGCACTGTTCGGCGCGTTGCTGCTGATGGTGTGGAAACACCCGGGCTGGCTGCGCGAGTTGCTCGACAACCCCAAGCGTCTGGCGATTCTGGCGTTGAGCGGCACGCTGATCGCGGCCAACTGGCTGACGTATGTGTGGTCGGTGAACAACGGACGCATGCTGGAAGCCAGCCTCGGTTATTACATCAACCCGCTGGTCAACGTGCTGCTGGGGATGATGATTCTCGGCGAACGTCTGCGGCGGATGCAGTGGATTGCGGTTGGGCTGGCCGCGGTGGGTGTGGCGCAGCAGGTCTGGCAGGTCGGCAGTCTGCCGTGGGTGTCGCTGGTGCTGGCGCTGACCTTCGGTTTTTATGGGCTGATCCGCAAACAGGCGCCAGTCAAGGCGTTGCCGGGTCTGGTGGTGGAAACCTGGATGCTGGTGCCGATTGCCATCGCCTGGCTGCTGTTCAACCAGACCGCGACCAGCGCGCAACCTGAGTTCTGGACAACCTCGCAAGCCTGGTGGCTGGTCGCCGCTGGCCCGGTGACGCTGGTGCCGCTGGTGTGTTTCAACGCAGCCGCGCGGCATTTGCCCTACACCACGCTGGGCTTTCTGCAATACCTCGCGCCGACGCTGGTGCTGCTGCAAGCGGTGCTGCTGTTTGGCGAGCACTTGTCGTCCAGCACGCTGGTCGCGTTCATGTTTATTTGGGCCGGTCTGGCGGTGTACAGCGTCGATGCGTGGATAAGTTTGCGCCGGCGCAGCTGATCAAAAAACACACAAACCTCCACAGGCCACGGTTCTCGTGGCCTGCAACGTTCCGTCCCAAGGTTATCCACAGCGTGATCCCCGCCGTTTGTGTGCAAGTCACTGAATGCTGGCGGTTTTTTGATCAACTCCAGCAAAGCCACGGCGGGCGTGGCGTTGCGCGCAGTCTCTACAGGTTATCCACAGGCAGGTGCACGTTAAAACTGGATAACCTGATTGGCGTTTAAAGGTCTGTGCGTAACACCAGTTCGACCATCAAGTCATCGGCCAGGGTTTCCAGGCGTGACTGCAACACGTCGAGCGACAAGGTTAACGGCACGGCGAGAATCGCTTCGGCGTGGAACAGCGGCTCGCTGCTCATCGGCGCCGGACGTACTTCGGTCACCAGCCGTTCGAGGTTCACGCCCTGCTCGCTCAGCAAACGGGTGATGTCGCGCACGATCCCCGGGCGGTCGTTGCCCACCAGTTCCATGGCGATCGGTTTCCAGGTGCAGGATTGTTCGATACCGCTTTCGGCGATCAACACGCGAATACCGTCAGTCGACAATGCTTGTAGGGCATCGACCAATTCGTCGTAAGCCTCTGCCGGCACGCCCACCCGCAAAATCCCGGCAAACTGCCCGGCCATCCGCGACATGCGACTTTCCAGCCAGTTACCGCCGTGCTCGGCAATGCATTGGGCAATGCGCTCCACCTGCCCGGGCTTGTCCGGGGCGAAAACGGTGAGTACGAGATGATCCATGGCGCCGCCCTCTTGTCATGACTGTTGTTATAGAAGGGGAAGTATAGGCAAGGGCGTTGATTCAGCCTGACCCGGTGTTGGTATGTGGAAATCACCTGCAGATGATGACCTGTGGCGAGGGGATTTATCCCCGTCCGGCTGCGCAGCAGTCGTAAATCCTGCCAACTCGGTTTACCTGCCAAGAACGCAGGGGGCGGCTTCGCCACCCAACGGGGATAAATCCCCTCGCCACAATTGACCCCACCACCAAGCCCTATGTGACAGATGCCATAGCAGCCAAATAGTATTTATGTGTACAACTTTTGATATTTAGCTGGAACAATCCAATGGTTTTTTGAGAACATCCCGTTCCGCGATGTGACCGCAATGCGACATGAGGTCGCAGAACGACGTAATTAGTCTGATTTTCACAAGCGCAACTCATCATGTAGTATGCCGCAGCGCGCACTACATAACGCTGAACCGATGTCTGCCCGAAGCCTGTTCGCAACCCTGAAAGCCCCGTCAGCAAGGCCCCAAGCCGTTGATTGGTCCCAGCCCAGCCGCCAGCAATGGCATGTACTGGTCGGCAGGTTTGTGGTTTAAATGGCCCAGAGGCTTCATTGTCAAAATTGAAGAGCTGAAAAGCGAAATAGCTGAGCAGAGTGAGGCAAGCAATGACTGAACACGTTCAAGTCGGTGGCCTGCAGGTCGCCAAAGTCCTGTTCGACTTCGTGAACAACGAAGCCATTCCCGGTACCGGCCTCACCGCCGAAAAATTCTGGGAAGGTGCCGACAAGGTCATTCATGACCTGGCGCCGAAGAACAAAGCCCTACTCGCCAAACGCGATGACTTCCAGGCTCGTATTGACGCCTGGCATCAGGAACGCAACGGTCAGGCGCACGACGCCGTGGCCTACAAAGCCTTCCTGCAAGAAATCGGTTATCTGCTGCCAGAAGCGGCTGATTTCCAGGCAACGACGCAAAACGTCGATGATGAAATCGCCCGTACCGCCGGCCCGCAACTCGTTGTGCCGGTGATGAACGCTCGCTTCGCTCTCAATGCTTCGAACGCCCGCTGGGGTTCGCTGTATGACGCCCTCTACGGCACCGACGCGATCAGCGAAGAAGGTGGCGCGGAAAAAGGCAAAGGCTACAACAAGGTGCGTGGCGACAAAGTCATCGCCTTCGCCCGCGCGTTTCTCGACGAAGCCGCGCCATTGGCTGCTGGCTCCCACGTTGATTCGACCGGCTACAAAATCGCCGACGGCAAACTGGTGGTCACCCTCAAGGGCGGCAGCAACAGTGGCCTGCGCGACGATGCACAACTGATCGGTTTCCAGGGCGACGCCAACGCGCCAATCGCGATCCTGCTGAAACACAACGGTCTGCATTTCGAAATCCAGGTCGACGCTACTACCCCGGTTGGCCAGACCGACCCGGCCGGCGTCAAAGACATCCTGATGGAAGCGGCGCTGACCACCATCATGGACTGCGAAGACTCCGTGGCCGCCGTCGATGCTGACGACAAAGTGGTGATCTACCGCAACTGGCTCGGCCTGATGAAGGGCGACCTGTCGGAATCCGTGTCCAAGGGCGGCCAGACCTTCACCCGCACCATGAACCCGGATCGCACCTACGCCGCGCCAAATGGCGGTGAAGTGACGCTGCACGGTCGTTCGCTGTTGTTCGTGCGTAACGTTGGTCACCTGATGACCATCGACGCGATCCTCGACAAAGACGGTAACGAAGTGCCGGAAGGCATCCTCGACGGTCTCGTAACTTGCCTCGCGGCGATGCACAACCTCAACGGCAACACCTCGCGTCGCAACACCCGCACCGGTTCTGTCTACATCGTTAAACCGAAGATGCACGGCCCGGAAGAAGCGGCGTTCACCAACGAGCTGTTCGGTCGCATCGAAGACGTGCTGGGCCTGAAGCGCAACACCCTGAAAGTCGGGATCATGGACGAGGAGCGCCGCACCACGGTCAACCTCAAGGCCTGTATCCAGGCGGCCAGCGAGCGCGTGGTATTCATCAACACCGGTTTCCTCGACCGCACCGGCGACGAAATCCACACCTCCATGGAAGCCGGCCCGGTTGTACGCAAGGCCGACATGAAGGCTGAGAAGTGGATCGGCGCTTACGAAAACTGGAACGTCGATATCGGTCTGAGCACCGGCCTGCAAGGTCGTGCGCAAATCGGTAAAGGCATGTGGGCGATGCCCGACCTGATGGCCGCGATGCTTGAGCAGAAAATCGCGCACCCACTGGCTGGCGCCAACACCGCTTGGGTTCCATCGCCGACTGCCGCTGCACTGCACGCGCTGCACTACCACAAGGTTGACGTGTTCGCCCGTCAGGCCGAACTGGCCAAACGTGCTCGCGCGTCGGTCGACGACATCCTGACCATCCCGCTGGCGGTCAACCCGAACTGGACGCCAGAGCAGATCAAGAACGAACTGGACAACAATTCCCAGGGCATTCTCGGTTACGTGGTGCGCTGGATCGACCAGGGTGTGGGTTGCTCGAAAGTGCCGGACATCAATGACGTCGGCCTGATGGAAGACCGTGCCACGCTGCGTATCTCCAGCCAGCACATTGCCAACTGGCTGCGCCACGGCGTGGTCACCGAAGCGCAAGTGATGGAAAGCCTCAAGCGCATGGCGCCAGTGGTTGACCGTCAAAACGCCAACGACCCGCTGTACCGTCCGCTGGCCCCGAACTTCGACAGCAACATCGCCTTCCAGGCGGCGGTCGAACTGGTGGTCGAAGGCACCAAGCAGCCGAACGGTTACACCGAGCCGGTTCTGCACCGTCGTCGTCGCGAGTTCAAGGCGGCTAACGGCCTGTAAATTTGCGTAGAAGTGAAAAAGCCCTGATCTTTGGATCAGGGCTTTTTTGTTTGGACGGCGGATTGGATTTTTGTGCTGGGCTTGAGATCCATCCCCCTCACCCCAGCCCTCTCCCCCAAGGGGTAGAGGGGGAAAGGGAGCCGATCTTCATGGTTTTCAGAATCGGAGTTCGACCGAAGAATTTCACGTCGGCGTATCTCGAACATCCGCCTCGGTCAGTCCCCTCTCCCTCCGGGAGAGGGCTAGGGTGAGGGGCTTCTAAGGCTCAATCCCCAACTCGCGCTTCACCAGCGCCAGCAACTGCGTCGTATCAATCGGCTTGAGCAGAAAATCCACCACGCTCAAATGCATCGCCGCAATCGCGTCCTTCACATCGGCATCGCCCGAGACAATGATGATCGGCATCGCCGCCCGCACCGACTCGCGCACCTGCCGAATCAAGTCCAGCCCATCGACATTGCCCATGCGCAGATCGGTAATCACCAGGCCAATCGAAGGCTTTTCAGCGAGCATCTTCAACGCCGTCTCACCACTCGCCGCGGTCATGCAGCGAATGCCGTCCAACGCGAGAATCTCCGACAACAGCTCCCGGGCGTCTTTGTCGTCATCGACGATCAGCACACGCTGCGGCGGCAGGTCGGGTTCGAGCATCACTGCGCTGAGCGCTTCTCGCTCGGCGTCGCTCAAAATATCGTGGTCGGACATGGCGTTCTCTAAGTATTCAAATCAATCCCTTGGCAAGTGGTCAGACAGCGCTGGGCAGAGCTTCAATGTGCACTTCGTCGGATTTTTTTCCAAGGGGGTAACCGAGGGAATTTCCGACTGTTTGCGTAGGGCATCTCCGAAACTTCGCCAATGGTGGCAAAACCTAGACTTACGTCCAATGGGCACCCTGTCCGTAGGGGTCGACCATGGCCATAACGATCCGACAACAACAATTCGAAAAAGACTGCGGTAATGGTTATGAGTAAAGCGGACGCCTTCACCCAGGCAGGGAAAACCGCGGTATTGCAGAACATTCAGGGCACCCTGCAATTCCTCCAGCGCTTCCCGCCCTTCAATCAGATGGAACACGCTCACCTTGCTTATCTGGTGGAGCAATGTCAGCTGCGGTTTTACGCTCAGGGCGAGAGCATCATCAAACCCACTGACGGCCCGGTTGAACACTTCCATATCGTCAAGCAGGGCCGGGTGGTCGGCGAACGCCAGCACATCACCAAACCCGGCACCGAGACCACGTTTGAAATCACCATCGGCGAGTGTTTTCCGCTGGCCGCCCTGCTCGGCGAACGCGCGACGCGCACCGAGCATCTGGCCGGCGAAGATACCTTCTGCCTGCAACTGAACAAACTGGCGTTCATCAAACTGTTCGCCCTCTCCAACGCCTTCCGTGATTTCGCCTTGCGCGGGGTCAGCAGCCTGCTCGATCAGGTCAATCAGCAAGTGCAGCAAAAAGCCGTGGAAACCCTCGGCACGCAGTACTCGCTGAACACCCGCCTCGGCGAACTGGCAATGCGTCACCCGGTGACGTGCAGCCCGGACACGCCGCTGCGCGAAGCGGTGAAGCTGATGCACGAGCAACAGGTCGGCAGCATCGTCGCCGTAGACGAAAACAAGGCACCGTTGGGGATTTTCACCCTGCGCGATTTGCGCCATGTGGTGGCCGAAGGCGTCGGTGATTTCAGCGAAGCCATCGAACGCCACATGACCCGCGCGCCCTTCTATCTTTCACCGGATCACAGCGCGTTCGATGCGGCGATTGCCATGACCGAACGGCACATCGCCCACGTTTGTCTGGTCAAGGATCAGCGCTTGTGCGGCGTGGTTTCCGAGCGCGATCTGTTTTCTCTGCAACGGGTCGATCTGGTGCATCTGGCGCGGACGATTCGCAGCGCGCAACGGGTCGAACAACTGGTGACCCTGCGCGGCGAAATCGGCCAACTGGTCGAACGCATGCTCGCCCACGGCGCCTCATCGACGCAGATCACCCACATCATCACCCTGCTCAACGACCACACCGTGTGCCGGGTGATCGAGCTGACCCTCGCCGAAAAAGGCGACCCCGGCGTGCCGTTCAGTTGGCTGTGTTTCGGCAGCGAAGGCCGCCGCGAGCAAACGCTGCACACCGATCAGGACAACGGCATTTTGTTTGATGCCCGCGATGCGGCGCATGCCGCAGAGATTCGCGGCAAGCTGCTGCCGATTGCCCAGCAGATCAACCAGAGCCTGGCGCAGTGCGGCTTCACCCTGTGCAAAGGCAACATCATGGCCGGCAACCCCGAACTGTGTTTGTCGCGAGCGGAATGGGCGCGGCGCTTTGCGGCGTTTATTCGCGAGGCGACGCCGGAGAACCTGTTGGGGTCGAGTATTTATTTCGATCTGCGCGTGGTCTGGGGCGATGAAACAAGCTGCGAGCAACTGCGCCGAGGCATTCTTGATCAGGTCGGCGACAATCGTTTGTTCCAGCGCATGATGGCCGAGAACGCCCTGCGCAATCGTCCGCCGGTGGGGCGCTTCCGTGAGTTTGTACTGGCGCGCAAGAACGGCGAGAAAGCCACGCTGGATCTCAAGGTTCAAGGCCTGACGCCGTTCGTGGATGGCGCACGCTTGCTGGCGTTGGCCAACGGTATCGACGCCAACAACACCCTCGAACGCTTCCGTCAGTTGGTCGATAAAGAAGTCATCGAACGGCTGGACGGCGCGGCGTATGAAGAGGCGTATCACTTCATTCAGCAAACACGCATGCAACAGCATCAGTTGCAGACCCGCGAGAATTTGCCGTACTCCAACCGCGTCGATCCCGACAGCCTCAATCATCTCGACCGGCGCATCCTCCGCGAATCCCTGCGTCAGGCGCAGCGCCTGCAAAGCAGCCTGACGTTGCGGTATCAGCTATGAGTCTGTTTTCGTGGCTGCGCCCGGCGAGTCCGGTGGTGCCGGCGGATTTTCAGCGGCGACTGGCGAAGCTGCCGGCTATCACTGAACTGCGCGAATGCACCCTGCGCGAACAACGCTGGGTGGTGCTGGATCTGGAAACCACCGGGCTCAATCTGAACAAGGATCGCGTGTTGTCGATTGGTGCGGTGGTGATCGAGGACGGCGCGATCGACTTCAGTCAGCAGTTTGAACGCACCTTGCAATGCCGGGAGTTGAAGCTCAGCCCCAGTGTGTTGATTCATGGACTGGGGCCGAATGCGATTGCTGCCGGTAGTGAGCCGGCTGAGGCGTTGCTGGAATTGCTGGAGTTTATTGGCGACAGCCCGGTGCTGGCGTTTCATGCGCCGTTTGATCAGCACATGCTCGGGCGTGCGGTGAAGGAGCATCTGGGGCACAAGTTGCAGCAGGTGTTTCTGGATGTCGCCGATATTGCGCCGCTGGTGTGTCCGCAAGCGCAGATCCGCGAGGCGGGGCTGGATGAGTGGATCGAGTGGTTTCGGCTGGAGGTGTTTGAACGGCATAACGCGAGCGCCGATGCGCTGGCCACGGCGGAGTTGGCGTTGATTCTGTTTAGCCGGGCGCGGGGGCAGCAGATTCATAGTCCGTTGAATTTGCAGCAGCGGTTGAGCCAGTGGAAGCGTCGCCAGCAAGCTCCATCGTTTTAAAAGCACCCTCACCCCAGCCCTCTCCCGGAGGGAGAGGGGGCCGACCGAGGTGTTCGAAGCTTTGCATCGACCTGAGGGATCCAGTCGATTATGGATTCAGCAGACATCGTTCACGTCGGCGTATTGCGTCAATATCCCCCAATCAGTCCCCTCTCCCCCCGGGAGAGGGTTAGGGTGAGGGGAGCCCTTCAGCGGCCCACCCGACCAGTGGCCAATTGCTAACCATTCCCACCTCTGCGAGAATCGCGAACAATTCGCGTTAGTTAATATTTCCCAATCGGTGATATTCGGTGCCTGCAGCCCAAAGCCCTCACAGTGAACTCGTTGGTGCGATGTATCGCGACCATCGCGGTTGGCTATTGACGTGGCTGCGGCGCAATGTGGCCTGTCCGCAACGTGCCGAAGACTTGAGTCAGGACACCTTCGTACGCCTGCTCGGTCGTGATGAGTTGCTGACACCCCGCGAACCGCGCGCCTTTCTGGTGGCGATCGCCAAAGGCCTGCTGTTCGATTACTTCCGCCGCGCCGCGCTGGAACAGGCCTACCTCACCGAACTAATGCTGATCCCCGAAGGCGAACAACCGTCGGTGGAAGAACAGCAACTGATCCTCGAAGACCTCAAGGCCATCGACCGCTTGCTCGGCAAACTGTCGACCAAGGCTCGTGCCGCCTTCCTTTATAACCGCCTCGACGGCCTCGGCCATGCCGAGATCGCCGAGAAGCTCGGCGTTTCGGTGCCGCGTGTGCGCCAGTACCTCGCGCAAGGTATCCGTCAGTGCTACATCGCCCTGTACGGTGAGCCGACGTGAGCCCGGCCAGTTCCAGACCGGTTCAGGCCCACGTGCTGGACGCGGCGATTGCCTGGCAGTTGACCCTCGATTCAAGCAGTCCGCTGGAGCGCGAAGAATTCGCCAAATGGCACGCGGCCAATGAAGAACACGCCCGGGCCTGGCGCCAGTTGGGCATGCTTGATCAGCGTTTCAGCGTGGCCAAAGGCCCGGCCCGCAGCGCTCTGCTGCAATCCCGGGAAAGCATCCGTCGCCGGGTGCGCAAGTTGGGCAGTGGTCTGGCGAGCGTTGTGGTGGTTGTCGGCGTGGCATTGTTTGCTGGCGAACGTTATCTGCCGCTGGATTACTGGCTCGCCGATCAGCGCACCGCCACCGGTGAACAGCGCATCGTGCGTCTGTCCGATGGCACCGTGCTCAATCTCAATACCCACAGTGCGGTGGACGTGCGTTTCGATGACAAGCGCCGACTGATCGTTCTGCAGGAAGGCGAAATCCTCGTGGAAACCGGTCACGGCGATGCGCGGCCCTTCATCGTCGAAACCCGTGAAGGCAGCATGCGCGCGTTGGGCACGCGGTTTTTGGTCAAGCGAGAAGACGAAGGTACACGTCTGAGTGTGTTGCAGTCGGCTGTCGCGGCGCATCCGCAATCGAATCCTCAGGAGCAGATCCTGCACGAAGGCCAGCAGGTGTTCATGCGCAGTGACGGGCTCGACGCGATTGTCGCCCTCACTCCCGGCGCCGACGCCTGGACGCGCGGCATGTTGGTGGTCGACAACGCACGGCTGGGCGATCTGGTGCATGAGCTTGGGCGTTATCGTCGCGGGCATCTGGGTGTGGCGCCGGAAGTGGCGGATTTGCGCATTACTGGCAGCTTTCCGCTGCATGACACCGATAAGGCCTTGAGCGCGCTGCTACCGACGTTGCCGGTGCAGATTGAGCAGCACACGCCTTATTGGGTGACCGTCGCGAAGGCAGATTCCAAGCCTGAGTGATGTGGTGCCCGAGCTATGGCTATCGCGAGCAGGCTCACTCCTACAGTTGAAATGCGTTCCCCTGTAGGAGTGAGCCTGCTCGCGATGGCGTCATCCGCCACAACGCTATTTCCCGCAAATCGAAATTATTTTCATCCAGCCCTATCACTTTTTGATTTTCATCCGGCAAGCAGGCAATTGAGAAATATTTCCATTCAGGAGCCGCCGTATGTCCCGTTCGCTAGACACCTTGTTGCGCCCCAGTCTGCTGGCCGTCGCCATTGCCCTCAGCACCCCGCTGATCAGCAGCCCGTTGCTCGCCGCTGAACAAGCGTCCAGCGTTCGCGCTTACAACCTGCCGGCGGCGCCTCTGTCGACCACCCTGAACCAGATCGCCAGCCAGGGCGGCCTCGCGCTGTCGCTGAACCCGTCGCTGGCCGCAGGCAAGACTTCGGCACCGGTCAAAGGTCAGTACGACGCGGCCGGCGCGCTGCGTGCAGCCTTGAGCGGCACCGGTCTGCAACTCGAACAAAGTACTTCCGGCACTTACAGCCTGGTCGCCGTACCTGAAGGCGTGATGGCCCTGCCGGAAACCGCGATCATCGGCGTGGAGAATCTGGAAACCGCGTGGAGCCCGGTCGAAGGCTACACCGCCACCCGCACCGCCGCCGGCACCAAGACCGACACCGCGCTGGTCGAAGCGCCGCGCTCGATCTCGGTGGCGACCCGTCAGCAAATGGACGACCGCAGCGTGCACAGCCTCGATGACGCCGTGCGCTACATGCCGGGCATCACCGCCAGCAGTTTCGGCAGTGACACCCGCGCCGACTGGTTGCGTGTACGCGGTTTTGAACCGACCCAGTTCCTCGACGGCTTGCCGCTGCCAAAAGGCGTGTACGCCAACCCGAAACAGGAAACCTGGAACCTCGACCGCCTCGCCCTGCTGCGCGGCCCAGCGTCGTCGGTGTACGGCCAGACGCCTCCGGGCGGCTTGCTGGACATGGTCAGCCGCCGTCCAAGTGCCGAAGCCAGCAGCGAAATTCAGCTGCAATACGGCAGCGACAACCATCGCCAGATCAACTTCGCCAGCACCGGCAAGATCGATGAGGCTGGTCAGTTTCTCTACAGTCTCAGCGGCGTCGTGCGCGACAGCGGCACCCAAATCGACCACGTCGACAACAAGCGTTACAACATCGCGCCGAGCGTGACCTGGAACATCGACGACGATACCAAGTTCACCCTGCTGACCCAGTTCACCCGCGACGATACCGGCATCACCAGCCAGTTCCTGCCGATTCAGGGCACCAAGATCGACATGCCGTTCGGTGACGTTTCTCACCACAAGAACCTTGGCGATCCGGATTGGGAATATTACGACCGCACTTACTACGCGCTGGGTTATGCCTTTGAACATCGTCTGAACGATGTGTGGCAGTTCAAGCAGAACTTGCGTTATACCAAGTCCGATCTGGCATTCCAGGCGCTGACTCCAGGCTCTTATCCGTTCACGATGGTGGATGATCAAGGCAACGTCGGTCGCACTTCCACGGTTGTCGATGAGGACATCAGCCAGTTCGCCGTGGACAACAATTTCCAGGCTGACTTCGCTACCGGCGATATCCGCCACACCCTGCTGCTGGGCCTGGATCACCAGCGCAGCAACACCAATTACACCTCGATTTTCGGCGATGGCTTGACCACCAACGTCGTCAATCCGATCTACGGGCAACCGATCGTACGTCCACCGCGCTCTACCGCGTTTTATGACTACGACCAGAAGACCTACCAGACCGGCCTGTACGTGCAGGATCAAATGGCTCTCGACCAGTGGCGTCTGACCCTCGGTGGCCGTGAAGACTGGGTACACACCAGCACCCAGTTCATCAACAAGGGCGATGCCACCAACACGCAGCGCGACAAAAACTTCAGCGGCAACGCGGCAATCAGCTATGTCTTCGATTCGGGCTTTGTGCCGTACCTGTCGTACGCCGAGTCCTTCCAGCCAACCGCTGGTGCCGACGCGACGTCCACCGATTCGCTCAAGCCAACCGAAGGCAAGCAGTGGGAACTGGGCATCAAGTACCAGCCACCGGGCAGCAAAACCCTGCTGACCGCTGCGGTGTATGACCTGACCCAGAAAAACGTTTCCGTAAACACCAACGTCAATGGCGTTTCGATCACCAGCCAGACCGGCGAAGTGAAAGTCAAAGGCCTGGAACTGGAAGCCGTTTCGGACGTGACCGATAACCTCAAGGTCATCGCCGCCTATACCCTGGCCAAGTCCGAAGTGCAGAAAGGCGTCGACAAGGGCAATCGTCTGCAACTGATGCCGAACCAGCAAGCCTCGCTGTGGACTGACTACACCTGGCACACCGGCGTGCTCGACGGTTTCGGCGTGGGTGCTGGCGTGCGTTACACCGGCAACACCTACGGCGACAAAGGCAACACCTGGCTGGGCAAGGCGGATGCCTATACCGTGTTCGACGCGAGCGTGCATTACGACCTCGGCCGTCTCGACAACAGCCTCAAAGGCGCGTCGCTGGCACTGAATGCGACCAACCTGTTCGACAAGGACTACATTTCCACCTGCGACGGTTTCTATTGCTACTACGGCGACCAACGCAGCGTCGTCGCCAGCGCCACTTACAAGTGGTAAGCGACTGAGCTGAAACAGGCCCTGTTACCAGGCCGTCCCTCGTGGACGGCTTTGGTGTTTTTGAAGGTCATGAAATGAAAAGTAAAACAATTCGTCGCTGGTCGTTTATCCACACCTGGACCAGCCTGATCTGCACCGTGTTTTTGCTGATGCTGGCATTGACCGGTTTGCCGTTGATTTTCAGCCATGAGATCGATCATCTGCTGGGCAATGCCCCCGAGTTGCGAGAGATGCCGGCCGACACGCCGCAACTCAATCTGCAACAACTGGTGGATGCCGCGCAGAAACATCGGCCGGGCGAGGTCATGCAATACTTCGGTTACGACGACGAAGAGCCAAACGCTGCGTTTGCGATCATGGCAAAAACCGCCGACACCGAACCGAACTCCTCGCACACCTTCATGCTCGACGCGCGCACCGGTGAAGCACTGGAAACCCCTTCGGCCAACGGCGGTTTGATGCTGTTTATCCTGCGCCTGCACGTCGACATGTTTGCCGGGTTGCCGGGCAAACTGCTGCTGGCGTTTATGGGTTTATTGTTTGTCGTGGCGATTGTTTCGGGCACGGTGTTGTACTTGCCGTTCATGCGTCGGCTGAAGTTCGGCACGGTGCGTCAGGACAAATCCACGCGGCTGCGCTGGCTCGACCTGCATAACCTGATTGGCGTCGTAACGCTGACCTGGGCCTTGGTCGTCGGCGTGACTGGCGTGATCAGTGCCTGCGCCGATCTGCTGATCGCCGCATGGCGCAACGAGGCCCTGACCGCGTTGATCGAACCTTACCGCGACGCGCCACCGCTGACACAACTGGCGCCCGCCACGCGTTTGCTCGACATTGCCGGCGAAGCTGCGCCGGGCATGAAACCGGATTTCATTGCCTTCCCCGGCACGCGCTTCTCCAGCGAACACCATTACTCGGTGTTCATGAAGGGTGGCACGCACCTGACGTCGCATCTGCTGACGCCGGTGCTGATCGACGCCACCACGCTGAAGGTCACCGCTGTCGCGGAACGACCGTGGTACATGGACGCGATGGGCATGTCGCAACCGCTGCACTTCGGTGATTACGGCGGCATGCCGATGAAGATCCTTTGGGCCACGCTCGATGTGCTGACCATCATCGTTCTCGGCAGCGGCGTGTATCTGTGGGTGGTGCGGCGCAAGGCGGCCAAGCCTGTGCTGGAAACGACGGAGGCGACGGTATGAAGCCGCGTCAGTCGAATTTCTGGAAAGTCTTCAGCACGCCGTTGGTGATTGGTCTTCTGAGTGCGGCGGGACTGTTTGCGGCGTTGCTGGGGGACGGGATCTGGGATGCGCTGAGCTGGGTCGGGCTAGGTGTGCCGGCCTTCCTGGCCCTTAAAGGATTACTGCTGCGAAGCTGAGAAACCACTGTAGGAGTGAGCCTGCTCGCGATAGCGCAATCACATTCAACATCAGCGTTGACTGAACCACCGCTATCGCGAGCAGGCTCACTCCTACACTTGCTTCAGCGCAAGGCTTGAGCTCGCATCCTGACAGGCTATGCTGCCCGTTCACCATTCTGATCGAGACCCTGCCAATGTCCGCCCCCAGCATGACCCTGTACCACAACACCCTCTCCCCGTTCGTGCGCAAAGTGATGGTGCTGCTCCACGAAACCGGTCAGCAGGATCGCGTTGCCCTGCAAGACTGCGTGCTCTCCCCGGTCAGCCCGAGCGCCGAGCTCAACGCCGACAACCCGTTGGGCAAGATCCCGGCCCTGCGCCTGGCCGACGGCACGGTCATCCATGACAGCCGCGTGATCCTCGAATACCTCGACCACCAGCACGTCGGCAACCCGTTGATCCCGCGCGAAGGCTCGGCCCGCTGGCGCCGTCTGACCCTCGCCTCGCTGGCCGACGGGATCATGGACGCCTCGGTGATGGTGCGTTATGAACAAGTCCTGCGCGCCCCGGAAAAACACTGGGATGAATGGCTCGAGGCACAACGCGAGAAGATCCGTCGCGCGCTGAATCTGTTGGAGCACGATGCGATTGCCGAGCTGACCAGCCACTTCGATGTGGCCGCGATCAGCGTCGCCAGTGCGTTGGGTTACCTGGATCTGCGCTTCCCCGACCTGGGCTGGCGTGAAGCTAATCCGCAACTGGCTAACTGGTTTTTTGAAGTGAGTCAGCGACCGTCCATGATTGCGACGATGCCCAAGCCTTAGTTTTTGGGTGCCTGTTCCGGCCTCTTCGCGAGCAGGCTCACTCCTACAGTTGACCGCATTTCCCTGTAGGAGTGAGCCTGCTCGCGATGGCGGCAACTCGCTTCCACAGGCAAATAGCCGATAATCCGCGTCACCAACCCATCCTTCCACAGCTGATCCTCGCGCAACCCCAGCGACCGGCTCATTCCACCACCCCGATATCAAACTCCAACGGCTTGGCCGGCTTCTGCCCGATCCCGTACCAATCCAGTTTGCGCGTCAGCACCATAAACACGCCGAGCAAGCCGAACAGCAGCAACGAGCCCATCAACAACGCGTAATCCTCCGCGCTCAACAGCCCATAAAGCAGCCCATACAACGCCGCCAACCCCGCCGAAAAACTCAAGCCATGGCGCACGCTGCGCAGCACGTGGCAGACGTAGAACCCGATCAACAACACACAAGCACTGGCCGACAGCAGATACGCCAGGGCAAAACCGATGTGCTCCGACAACGACAGCAGCAACAGATAGAAAAACGCCAACGCGACACCGACCAGCGCGTATTGCACCGGGTGCACCGCGAGACTTTTCAGTACTTCGAAGAGAAAGAAACCGGCAAACGTCAGGACGATAAACAGCAACGCATATTTGATCGCCCGGTCACTCTTCAGGTACTGATCCACCGGGTCGATAAAACTCACGCCAAAGCTGCGGCTGTTGAATGCCTCGCAATCGCCCCTCACGCAGCGATGCATTGCTTCCTGCAGGTTGGTGGAGAAAAACGAGGTCTGCCAATCGGCCTTGAAACCCTGATCGTTGATCTCGCGTTTGGCCGGCAGGAAGTTACCGATGAAGCTCGGATGCGGCCAATTCGCGCCGAGGCTGACACTGCTGGTCTTGCCCACCGGTAGCACGCGCAGCGAACCGGTGCCTTGTAGTTGAAGATCGAAGGCGAACGCCAGCTCGGTGGTTTTGCTGGTATCCAGCGTCGGCAGCGTGACCCGCACCCCCTCACCGAGCCAGGCCACTTCCGTGCCCGGAACAAAGTCCAGACGCTGACCATCAAGCTCCAGTTTCAACGCGTTTTCGATGCCGCGAATGTCGCTGATGCCGACGGCGAGAAACGGCGCGTCAAACTGGTAGTCCGCGAAATCTTCCTTGATGCCCAACTGCGCCGGCAGCGAGAAATGCCCATTGATGCGATTGTCGGCATGGAACAGTCGCGCCTCGTAGATCCCGCGTTTACGCAGTTCGGTCTGCACCTGGCCGTCGAGCTCAAAACGCTCGGGCAGAAAGTACAAACGCCCGCGCTCTTCGCCGATTTCCTGGTAACGCTTGTTGGTTTTTTCGTTGGTTTTCCAGGTGCGCACCACTTTGCGATACGGCACCACCATCACCGGGCCGCTGACCTGCTGGCTGTAACTGGAACTGCGGGCGATGTCTTCGAGCACGCCGTCGCGCAGCTGTTGGCGCTCGTCGATGACGCCATCGATCATCAACAGCGGGATCAGCAATAGCAGGATCAGCAGCGCGATGGCGCCGAGCTTGATGGTCAGATTTTTGTTCATGGGACTCTCCCTGTTTTGATGGGGGGAGTCTGGTGATGGGGTGTGGGGGGTTTGTGGGGGGAATGTGGAGATTGTGTGGAGACTTCAATGCCCCCATCGCGAGCAGGCTCACTCCTACAGTTGATCGCATTCCAATCTGTAGGAGTGAGCCTGCTCGCGATGGCCGCGCCTCGGTCTCAAGACAAGCGCAATGTCACCTCAACGCCGCCCTCAACGTTGCGAATGCTCATCGAACCACCATGCAACTTCACCACTTCTTCAACAAAATTAAGCCCAAGCCCCGTGCTCTTGCGGCCGCTGTCCGGGCGCGGCAGCGAGTAAAAACGCTCGGTCAATCGCGGCAGCGCGTAACCGGGAATCGCCGCTGTTTCATTGAACAAACGAAATTCAATCTGCTCACCAACCCGCTCGGCACTGAAACGCAAAAGCCCCTGCTTCGGGGTGAAATCCAGCGCATTCTCCAACAGATTACCCAGCGCCTGACGCAACAGAAACGGCTCGCACATCAACAACAGATCCGCCGCAATCGTCTGCTCGATTCGCAACTGCTTCCCTTCAATCCGCGCCGCCTGCGCCTGCAACAGTTCATCCACCAACACCGCCAACGGCACCGCCACCCGCTCTTCCAGGCCTTGCCGTTGTTCGACCTGCGCCAGGTTCAACAGCCGCTCAATCAACTGCTGCATCCGCGCACTTTCGCTGTCGATGTTGCCGACAAAACGCAGGCGCTGGATCGGCGGCATGTCGCCTTGCAGCAATTCCGCCGCGCCACGAATCGCCGCCAGCGGACTTTTCAGTTCATGGGTCAACGTATGCACGTAACGCTCGACGTAGGCCTTGCCTTCCAGTTGCGTGCGCATCTGTTCCACGGCGGTGGCGAGTTGCTCCAGTTCGCCACCGCGATAGTGCGGTACTTCAACACGGCGCCCTTCGCTCACGGCTTGGGCATAACCGGTCAAGCGGTGCAGCGCGCGACTCAGCCACCACGACAGCAGCGCGCCAAACAACAGGCCGAGGCCGATCAAACCGGCGCCGTAAAACAGCAAACGTCGCTCGGTGCGATCAACGTAAGGCTGCAATGAGCTGTTGGGTTTGGCCACGGTGACCACGCCGATGATTTTGCCGTTGTCGCGGATCGGCGCGCCGACATGCATCACCGAGGAGCTCGCGTCGTTCGGATCGCTGCGGGTCGAACGTGCGCCGTATTCTCCGCGCAAGGTCAGGTAGACGTCGTTCCAGCGCGAGTAATCCTGACCCACCGCAACGCCGCTGGAATCGAGCACAACGATGCCTTTGGCGTCGGTCACATAGATACGGTGATTGACCTGGTTTTTCGGCAAGCCCCAGATCGTCGCTTGCGGCTGGCGATCACCATAAGCGCGGAGCAATTCGGGCCAACGATTTTCGCTGAGGGTGCCGGCCTTAAAATCGTCACGAAGTATTTCCGCCATCAAGTTCGCGGTATCAACCAGGGTTTCTTCGGTGGACTGGCGCACGCCGGGGCGGATTTCTTCCATCACCGTGTTGAGCACGAAATAACCGGTCAGGCCGATAAACAGCACGTACACCAGAAAAATCCGCAGCCCCAACGACATCAGCTGTGCCCCGGGCTGTAGCTGTAACCGAGGCCGCGATGGGTCTGGATCGGTTCGGCTTCGGCGCGCACCAGCCGCAGTTTGGCGCGCACGCTTTTGATATGGCTGTCGATGCTGCGTTCGTAACCGGCATCGGCCGCGACGCCCAGCGCATCGAGCAATTGCTCGCGGCTGAACACCCGTTCGGGTTGTTCGAGCAGGCATTGCAGCAGACGGAATTCGTGGCGGGTCAGGCTTAACGTCTGGCCGCGATAGCTGATTTGTACGCGCTCGGGGTCGATACGAAACAGCGCCGAGGTGGATTCAATCGGCGGACGCGGCGCCATGCGTTTGAGGATGGCTTTGACCCGTGCCGCCACTTCCCGAGGGCTGAACGGCTTGACCACATAGTCGTCGGCGCCGATCTCCAGCCCGACCACGCGATCAATCTCGGCATCACGAGCGCTGAGGAACAGCACCGGCACTTCGCTGAAACGCCGCAGCTGTTTGCAGGTCTCGAAGCCGCTGATGTCCGGCAGGCCGATGTCGAGGATGATCAGATCGGCTGGCGTCTGCCGCTGATGTTCCAGCGCTGCCGCGCCAAGGCTCAGCCACGTGGTGCTGAACCCCTCGCCTTGCAAGGCGAAAATCAGCGTGTCGGCAATCGCCGCTTCGTCTTCGACAATCAGGATATGAGGCATGGCGTCCGAGCCCGTGGTTGAGTGCGCGAACGGTGCCCCAAGCCTGACGTTACGTCAATGAGACCACTTAGCAGTCCGGCTTGTCGGCGGTGAAGCGACGCGCCGGATTCACGGCTGCGCCGAATTCACGCAAGGCTTTGGCACCGATCAGCAACGGGTAATTGAAGTTGCTGCGGTCGGTCAGGTTGACCTCAACGGTACGCTTGACGTCGCCCAGGCACAGCTCCAGATCGACCACCGGGCGTTTGGCGACTTCGGTGCTTTCACCCTCGTCCTCTTCATCCGAGCGGCTCTTGATCTTGCTGATCCGTGCGACTTTGTGTTCGTAGACTTTGTTGCTGGCGTCTTTGGTGCCGAGGCGGAAGCGCACCCAGTCTTCGCCGTCGCGGGTGAAGGTTTCGATGTCCTTGGCCGACAGCGAGGCGGTCAGCGCGCCGGTGTCCATCTTGGCCTTGAGCACTTCACCGCCGATTTCCGGCAGCGCGATGTATTCGTAGCGGCCGTACAGGGTCGGCTCGGCGGCCATGACCGGCAGGGCGACGAGGGCAAACAGTGCAAGGAGGGATTTCACGTAAGGGGCTTCCTTGGGGAGTTGGGCAACGGGATTTTAGACCGTTGCGCGCTTGATCGTTCCCACGCTCTGCGTGGGCATGCATCCAGTGACGCTCTGCGTCACAGGGACGCGGAGCGTCCCGGGCGGCGTTACCACGCAGAGCGTGGGAACGATCAGGTTAACGCGACTGAAGTGAAACATTCGTCAGCGCCGATTTGGCCTGCCGCGCGAAGCTGCTTATCATGACGCGCCCAACCCACGTCATAGAGTTGCTTATGCGCCGCCTGCTCACCGGCTGTTTCGTCACCCTGCTGCTGTTGCTCAACACCCTGATCCTGATCGGGCCGTTGCTGGTGTTTGCCCTGCTCAAACTGGTCGCGCCGGGCCGTTGGCGCGACTACGCGTCGGGGGCGGTGATGTGGATCGCCGAGACCTGGGCCGAAATCGACAAGCTGATTTTCCGCCTGTGCATCCCCACCCAATGGGACATTCGCGGCGGCGAAGGCCTGCGCGGCGACACGTCTTATCTGGTGATCAGCAACCACCAATCGTGGGTCGACATTCCGGCGCTGATCCAGACACTGAACCGGCGCACGCCGTTCTTCAAATTCTTCCTCAAGAAAGAACTGATCTGGGTACCGTTTCTGGGACTGGCGTGGTGGGCGCTGGATTACCCGTTCATGAAGCGCTACACCAAGGCGTTTCTGGCGAAGAACCCGGAGCTGGCGGGCAAGGATCTGGAAATCACCAAACAGGCCTGCGAGCTGTTCAAGCGTCAGCCGGTGACGGTGGTGAATTATCTGGAAGGCACGCGCTACACGGCGGCGAAAAGCACCGAACAGCAATCACCGTTCAACCACTTGCTCAAACCCAAGGCGGGCGGCGTGGCGTTTGTGTTGGCGGCGATGGGTGAACAGCTGGATGCGATCCTCGACGTGACGGTGGTTTATCCACAGGCACGGATTCCAGGATTCTGGGATTTGATCAGCGGCAACGTGCCGAGAGTCATCATCGACATCAAGACCCGCGAACTCGACCCGGCGCTGTGGCAGGGCGATTACGAAAACGATCCAGCGTTTCGCCAGACCGTCCAGAGCTGGGTCAATCAGCTCTGGAACGAGAAGGATCAGCGCATCGCCGAACTGCGCGACGAGCGGCGCTGACTCAGCTACCGGTGCCAACGCCCCAGATGCTGCCCAGGCTGGTCAGCAGCGAACCGCCGACGCCTTGGTCACCCAGGTACTTGAGCAGCACCGGGGCAAACTGGCCGACCATGCCGCTGTCCATGCCCAACGCACCGAACGCGTTGTTCAGGTCATTGGTGTCCTTGACGTTACCGAGGGCGTTCTCCAGACCGGCGGATTTGCCGGACTGACCCAGCAACCCGCTCAACGCCGCCAGGTTGCCGCTACCGCCCGACAGCTTGTCGATGCCCGGCACTTCTTTGGCCAACTGCGAATAATCAGTGCTGCTCAATTGGTTTTTCGCCAGACCCAACATGGCGCTGGTGCCGCCGACGGCTTGTTGTGGCGTAACCCCCAGACCGGTGACGGCTTGCAGCAAACCGGCCGTTTCCGAGGTCGGCGCTGCGGCAGTGGCAGCGTTGCCGCCCTGCATGCTGGCAGCGGCCTTGGTGACGTCGTCCAGACTGAAACCGGCAAACGCCGGGCTCGCCGCCAGGGTCATGAGTGATGCCAAGGCAAAACCGCGTGAAATCTTCATTCAGACATCCTCTTGCGCTGTGAAAACTACCCGTCAATGGGCAGCGAAACTGCCGGTTTGACCGAGGATACGCCGGCATGTTCCGGTGCAGAGCATCCATTTTCCCCCGTCTCACGTATATGAATCGTGAAACCCTGGAATTGTCGCGATGAATGGCACAACCGCTGTCGCTGAACTAGCCTGTGAACAGCCCGAGTCTAGCCCTCGTCGCCCATCCATTGCCTGGAGAGTCGTTATTTCCACCGCCGAGACCGATCAGCTAAGGCAGCTGTTGGCCCAGTGTTCACTGGGTGATCGGCGCGCCTTCGAAACCTTGTACCGCAGCGTCGGCCCGCGCCTGCACGGCGTGGCCCTGCGTTTCATGGGTCGCGCGGATCTGGCCGAAGAAGTGTTGCAGGAAGCCTTCGTACGGATCTGGAACAACGCCTCGCGCTACGAATCGCATCTGTCGGCGCCGATGACCTGGATGATCAACATCACCCGCAATCAGGCCATCGACCAGTTGCGCAAACACCGCGACCGGCCGCTGACCGACCTCGAACAGGACGCCCTGCAGGACGAAAGCCCCTCGGCCCACGATCAATTGAGCAGCGCCCGTGAGGCTCACGCCCTCAACCGTTGCCTGGAAACCCTCGAAGGCATGCAGCGCCAATCGATCACCGTCGCCTACTTTCACGGCTTGTCCTGCTCGGAACTCGCCGAACATTTGGCCGCGCCGCTGGGCTCGGTGAAATCGTGGATCCGCCGAGGCATGGAACGCCTGCGCCGGTGCCTTGAATCATGAACTACCAGACCCCTGCCCTGCGCCGCGCGCTCGCAGCCGATTACGCGATCGGTCTGATGTCAGCGCCTGCGCGGCGACGCTTTGAGCAGCTGCTGCTGGACGACGCGGCGTTGCGAGCGGAAGTGGCGCAATGGCAGGAAACGCTGGTGAGCCTCACCGAATCCCTGCCGGAACATCCGGTGCCCGATCGCGTGTGGCAAGGCATCACCGCGCGCATCGAACCGCAAGTGCTGCATGTGCCCGAGAAGCGTCCGTTCTGGAACTGGCTTCGCGTTATGGCGGCGGTCTGTTCAATTGTTGTGCTGGTGTTTCTCGGTTCGCTGTACAACCGTGATGATGCTCGGTACACCGCGACGCTGTTGACGGCCAGTGCGCAACCGGCGCTGAAGGTCGAGGCGCATGAAGATTATCTGCAGGTCGAGCCGCTGACGCTGGCGGCGGTTGATGCGGATCGCAGTCTGGAACTGTGGGCGATTCCGGCGGATGGCAAGCCGATTTCGCTGGGGGTGATTCCGGCGGGGGGTAAAGGCAAGGTTGAGTTGAGCGAGGCGCAGCGGGGGTTGATTGGGCAGCCGATTGCGTTGGCGGTGAGTCTGGAGCCTAAGGGTGGTTCGCCGACCGGGCAGCCGACTGGGCCGGTGTTGTATCAAGGGGCGTTGGCAGAGTTGTAAAGCAAAGCCCCTCACCCTAGCCCTCTCCCGGAGGGAGAGGGGACTGATTGGGGGATATTGACGCAATACGCCGACGTGAAAGATTTCTGCTGAATCCATAATCGACTGGATTCCTCAGGTCGATGCAAAACTTAGAACACCTCGGTCGGCCCCCTCTCCCTCCGGGAGAGGGCTGGGGTGAGGGTAACTTCTGACCTTGCCTTCCAACAAAAAACGGCGACCTTGAGGTCGCCGTTTTGAATTGCGCTTAAGCCCTACGCCGCACTGAACAACTTATGCGGATCAATCACAAACTTCTTCGGCACGCCCGCATCGAACTCGCCGTACCCTTCCGGCGCCTGATCCAGGCTGATCACCTGCACACCCACCACTTCGGCAATGTTGATGCGATCCCACATGATCGCCTGCATCAGTTGACGGTTGTACTTCATCACTGGGGTTTGCCCGGTGTGGAAGCTGTGGGATTTCGCCCAGCCCAGACCGAAGCGAATGCTCAGGCTGCCCATTTTCGCGGCGGCGTCGACGGCACCCGGATCCTCGGTGACGTAAAGGCCCGGAATACCGATCTTGCCGGCAACACGCACCACGCCCATCAGCGAGTTGAGTACGGTGGCCGGGGCTTCCGATTTCGCGCCGTCATGGCCGTGACCGCGTGCTTCGAAACCGACGCAGTCCACCGCGCAATCCACTTCCGGCTCGCCGAGCAGCGCGGCGATTTGTTCGTGCAGCGGCGCGTCTTTCGACAGGTCGACGATTTCAAAACCTTGCGCCTTGGCGTGGGCCAAACGGATGGTGTTGACGTCGCCGATGATCACCACCGCAGCACCGAGCAGACGTGCAGAAGCGGCAGCGGCCAGACCGACCGGGCCAGCGCCAGCGATGTAAACGGTGCTGCCCGGGCCGACGCCGGCAGTGACCGCGCCGTGGTAACCGGTCGGGAGAATGTCGGAGAGGCAGGTCAGGTCGCGGATTTTCTCCATGGCCTTGTCGCGATCCGGCAGTTTCAGCAGGTTGAAGTCGGCGTACGGCACCAGCACGTATTCGGCCTGGCCGCCGGTCCAGTCGCCCATGTCGACGTAACCGTAAGCGCCGCCGGCACGGGCCGGGTTGACGGTCAGGCAGACGCCGGTGTGTTGCTCTTTGCAGGAACGGCAGCGCCCGCATGCAACGTTGAACGGTACGGAGACCAGATCACCGATTTTCAGGTTTTCGACGTCGGAGCCTTTTTCGATCACCTCGCCGGTGATTTCGTGGCCCAGCACCAGACCGGTCTGCGCCGTGGTACGGCCGCGCACCATGTGTTGGTCGGAGCCGCAGATGTTGGTGGAAACCACTTTGAGAATGACCCCGTGCTCGATCTTGCGACCGCGCGGGTCCTGCATTTTCGGATAGTCGATTTTCTGTACTTCGACCTTGCCCGCGCCGAGATACACCACACCACGATTGCCAGACATGCTTTCACCTCGCTGTTGTTTTTATGGAACCGCGTTGCCCAGGCAGGCAGCGCGTTAAGTGCTCGGGTACAGATGCTGTTTCTTGTGTTGCTTGTGGGGACGTCTTCGCGGGCAAGCCTTGCTCCTACAGGTGCTCACTTGTAGGAGCAAGGCTTGCCCGCGATGGGTTGCGAAGCAGCCCCAAAATCTAAAGAACGACCGTGCGATTGGCGTTCAAAAACACTCTTCTTTCGATGTGATATCCAACGGCCCGCGCCAGTGTCAGGCCTTCAATATCGCGCCCCTTGGCGATCAGATCCTCAGGGTAATGACTGTGATCCACCGCCTCGACACCCTGGGCAATGATCGGCCCTTCATCCAGATCGTTATTGATGTAATGCGCCGTCGCGCCGACCAGTTTCACGCCTTTGTTGTAGGCCTGGTGATACGGCTTGGCGCCCTTGAAACCCGGCAGCAGCGAGTGATGAATATTGATCGCTTTACCATCGAGCTTGCGGCACAACTCCGGCGACAACACCTGCATGTAGCGGGCGAGGATCACCAGTTCAGCGCCGGATTCCTCGATCACCTGCCACACCTGACGCTCCTGCGACGGCTTGTCGTTGGGGTCGAGGGGGAAATGGTAGTAGGGAATCTGGTGCCAGTCGGCCAGCGGTTTCAAATCCGGGTGGTTGGAGACGACGGCAGCAACGTCCATCGACAACTGGCCGATGCGCTGGCGGTAGAGCAAGTCGTTGAGGCAGTGATCGGCCTTGGAAACCATGATCACTACTTTTGGCCGGTAATTCGGCGCGGTCAGCTCGAAGATCATGCCGAAGGCCTGGCCGCGTTCGGCTAAGCCGGCGCGGAAGGATTGCTCGTCGAAGCCGTCGGGCTGGCGGAATTCCACGCGAATGAAAAAACGCCCGGAGAGGCGGTCATCGAACGAATGGTGCTCGGTGACGTAGCAACCCTGCTCGAACAGAAAACGCGTGACCGCGTCCACGGTGCCGAGGACGCTGGGGCAGTCGGCGGTCAGAATCCATGTGTCTGGGGCGCGGCTCATGGTGCGGTGACTCCTGTTCTTGTGCGGGGTGTCAGGTTTTTCCCTCACCCTAGCCCTCTCCCAGAGGGAGAGGGGACTGACCGAGGTGTTCTTTCGAGCTACGCCGACCTGAAAATATGAAGGTGACTGCAGATCGCAAAAACACCCGAGATCGGCTCCCTTTCCCCCTCTCCCCCCTGGGGGAGAGGGCTGGGGTGAGGGGGTGGCTCTTGATCTATCAGGCCTGAACGCTCAACCCGTACTCAGCCGAAGCATCCTGCAACCACAACCACCAGTAATCCGAAAAACTACGACGAATCAGCAATTCCCAAGTGTCCTCAGCCGTATGCCGAATCATCAGCTGCGACTTGGCGAATACCGTGCCCACCGCTTTACCCACCGGGAAGTTATTCGGATGCACGTCATAACTGGTCGACTTCATCAGCACCTGACGCACGTTCGGCCCGCTCAGTTCGAGCACTTGCTGGCCGCCGCTGACGTTGACGATCGCAACGTGCAAATCGCCCAGCGCTTCACGCAGTTTCTGTTCGGCGGCGAATTCTTCACCGCTCGGCACGATCAGCAGCCACTCGTCCGGGCCCATCCATTGCAAGCTGGTTTCGCCTTTGACGATGACGCTCAGCGCGCCGGGCAGTTCGATGCCCAGGGCCTTGTGGACACCGGCGGCGAACGCGGCATCGTGGCCATCGCCACGGATGGTCAGGTGACCGAGGAGTTTCTTTTCACGCACGATTACGCCGGCGTTTTTGCGGCCCTTGCCGACCAGGCTGGCGAGGTCGGCATGGTGCAGCGACGACTCGGCCTTGGCCCCGGTGGTTGGGCGTTGTTGGTACACATTGGCTGTGGTCATAAAGCACCTTCCTGAATTCTTGATCGTTCCCACGCTCTGCGTGGGAATGCCGCCATGGACGCTCTGCGTCCGCTCTTGGGACGCAGAGCGTCCCGGGATGCATTCCCACGCAGAGCGTGGGAACGATCAGTGTCAGATGTTCTGGCGATCCCCCTTCGGATCGAAGAACACCGAAGAAACGATTTCCGCCTCGATCACGCTGCCATCGGCCAGCGGCGCAAACACCCGCTCACCGAGGCGCTTCAGACCGCCCTTGACCACACCCATGGCAAACGAATAACCGAGGGAGTTGTGCGCGTAACTGGAGGTCACGTGGCCAACCATGGTCATCGGGATCGCCTGCTTGGTGTTGAACACCAACTGCGCACCTTCCGGCAGCCACACGTTCGGATCGATAGGCTTCAGACCGACCAGTTGCTTACGCTGATCCTTCACGCAGTCTTCACGGTTCATGCCACGCTGGCCGATCCACGAGAACGGTTTGGTGCGACCCACGCACCAGCCCATGTTCAAGTCGTCCGGGGTCATCGAACCGTCAGTGTCCTGGCCAACGATGATGAAACCCTTCTCGGCACGCAGAACGTGCATGGTTTCAGTGCCGTACGGCGTCAGGTTGTACTGCTTGCCGGCCTCGACGATTTTCTCCAGCACGCCCATCGCATAGTCGGCCTGCACGTTGACTTCGTACGACAGCTCACCGGTGAACGAAATGCGGAACACCCGCGCCGGCACGCCGCCGACCAGACCTTCTTTCCAGGTCATGAACGGGAAGGCTTCGTTGCTCAGATCAATGTCAGTCACGGCGCTGAGCAGCTGGCGGCTGTTCGGCCCGGACAGGGTCATGGTCGCCCAGTGGTCGGTGACGGAGGTGAAGTAAACCTTCATGTCCGGCCATTCGGTCTGGTGGTAAAGCTCCAGCCATTGCAGCACGCGAGCCGCGCCGCCGGTGGTGGTGGTCATGACGAAATGGTTGTCGGCCAGGCACGCCGTGACACCGTCGTCGAAGACCATGCCGTCTTCTTTGCACATCAGACCGTAGCGAGCCTTGCCAACGTCGAGTTTGGTCCAGGCGTTGGTGTACACGCGGTTAAGAAACTCGCGGGCATCCGGGCCTTGAATGTCGATCTTGCCGAGGGTCGAGGCGTCGAGCAGGCCGACGCTGTCGCGCACGGCTTTGCATTCACGCTTCACGGCGGTGTGCAGGTCTTCACCGTTTTTCGGGAAGTACCATGGACGCTTCCACTGACCGACGTCTTCAAACTCTGCGCCATTTTTCACATGCCAGGCATGCAGCGCGGTGTGACGCACCGGCTCGAAGATGTGCCCACAGTGACGACCGGCGACGGCGCCGAAAGTTACCGGCGTGTAGTTCGGGCGGAACATCGTGGTGCCCATCTGCGGGATGGTCACGTTCAGCGAACGCGCGGCGATGGCCAGACCGTTGACGTTGCCGAGCTTGCCCTGATCGGTGCCGAAGCCCAGCGCGGTGTAGCGTTTGACGTGCTCGACCGACTCGAAACCTTCGCGAGTTGCCAGCTCAATAGCAGCAGCGGTGACGTCGTTCTGCAGGTCGACGAATTGCTTCGGCGCCCGTGCGGTGTTCTTTTCATGCGGCACCTGAAACAGCGCCAGCGTCGGTTCTTCATGACGGCTGAGGGCTTTCGGCAAGGTGCCTTCGACCGCAGCGAAACCGGCTTCACTGGCAGCGCGCACGCCACCTTCAAAACCGTCAGCCAACGAATCGCCGAGACCGTAAACACCGTTGATACCACCGACGCACACACGCTTCTGCGGTGCTTCGCCCGGTACGAAACCGAGGATGTCTTCACGCCAGGTCGGCTTGCCACCGAGGTGCGAAGCCAAGTGGACGACAGGGCTGTAACCGCCGGAACTGGCAACCACATCGCAATCAAGCCATTCGCCTGGACTGGTCACGGCGTGCGCTTTGACATCGATCGCAGCAACGCGAGCAGCGGTGACGCGCTTGCTGCCACGGGCCTCGATCACGGCGCTGCCAGTGAGAATCCGAATGCCTTTGGCACGCGCCTCTTCCACCAGCGCACCACGCGGATTGCTGCGCGCATCGGCGATGGCGACCACTTGCAGACTGGCGTCGAGCCAATCCAGCGCGACGCGATAAGCGTGATCGTTGTTGGTCGACAGCACCAGTTTCTTGCCCGGTGCCACGCCATAACGGCGCACGTAAGTCGACACCGCACCGGCAAGCATGTTGCCCGGCACATCGTTGTTGCCGTAAACCAGCGGACGCTCGCAGGCACCGGTCGCCAGCACCACTCGCTTGGCGCGAACCCGGTGAATACGCTGACGCACCTGACCAATTGGCGCGCGGTCACTGAGGTGATCGGTAAGGCGTTCGTGAATGGTCAGGAAGTTGTGGTCGTGGTAACCGTTGACCGTGGCGCGCGGCAACAGCAGCACGTCCGGGGTGTTCTTCAGTTCAGTGATAACGCTGGCGACCCAGTCCATCGCCGGTTTGCCGTCGAGGCTTTCACGCGAGTCGAGCAGGCTGCCGCCGAACTCTTCCTGCTCGTCCGCCAGAATCACTCGGGCACCGCTGCGCGCTGCTGCCAGTGCAGCGGCGAGACCGGCCGGGCCAGCGCCGACGATCAGCACGTCGCAGTGCTGGTTCATGTAGTCGTAGGTGTCCGGATCGACTTCGGTCGGCGAGCGGCCAAGACCGGCAGCCTTGCGAATGTACTTCTCGTAGGTCATCCAGAACGATTGCGGGTACATGAAGGTTTTGTAGTAGAAACCCGGCGGCATCAGCTTGCCGCCGACCTTGCCGAGAATGCCCATCATGTCGTTGTTGACGCTCGGCCAGCCGTTGGTGCTGGTCGCGACCAGACCTTGATACAGCGCCTGTTGCGTGGCGCGCACGTTGGGGATTTGCGTGGCTTCGGTAGCGCCGATCTGCAGCACCGCGTTCGGTTCTTCGGCACCGGCAGCAAAGATGCCGCGAGGACGCGAATACTTGAAACTGCGGCCGATGATGTCGACGCCGTTGGCGATCAGCGCGGCGGCCAGCGAGTCACCCTCGAAGCCCTTGTAGCTCTGACCGTTGAAGGTAAAGCTCAGCACTTTGTTGCGGTCGATCCGTCCACCGTTGGACAGGCGATTGGTCTGGCTCATACCTTCTCTCCCAGCGCCGTCGTGGCTGTTTTCGCCGAATCAGCCTTGTCGGTGAATTGCGGCTTGGTGCCGATCTTGTAGGTTTCGAGAATCTCGTAGGTCACGGTGTCGCGGGTGACGTTGAAGTACTGGCGGCAACCGGCGACGTGATCCCACAACTCGTGGTGCAGACCGCGCGGGTTATCGCGGAAGAACATGTAGTCGCCCCACTCCTCGTCGGTGCAGGCGCCAGGGTCGAGCGGGCGCGGAATGTGCGCCTGACCGGATGCGTGGAATTCCTCTTCGGAGCGCAGTTCGCCGCAGTGAGGACAGAAGATATGCAACATGGGGATTTCTCCTGTTAGTGGGCAACCGCAGCAGCGCCGTGTTCGTCGATGAGTGCGCCGTTGTGGAAACGGTCGATGGAAAACGGTGCGGCCAACGGGTGCATTTCACCCTTGGCCAGACTCGCGGCAAACACGTTGCCCGAGCCAGGTGTGGCCTTGAAGCCACCGGTGCCCCAACCGCAGTTGAAGAACATGTTCGGTACCGGGGTTTTCGAAATGATCGGGCACGCGTCCGGCGTGGTGTCGACGATGCCGCCCCACTGGCGGTTCATGCGTACGCGCGACAACACCGGGAACATCTCGACGATGGCCTGAATGGTGTGCTCGATCACCGGGTACGAACCGCGCTGGCCGTAGCCGTTGTAGCCGTCGATACCGGCGCCGATCACCAGGTCGCCCTTGTCGGACTGGCTGATGTAACCGTGCACGGCGTTGGACATGATCACGCTGTCGATAATCGGCTTGATCGGCTCGGACACCAGCGCTTGCAGCGGGTGGGATTCGATCGGCAGACGGAAACCGGCGAGCTTGGCCATGTGCCCGGAGTTACCAGCGGTGACCACGCCAACACGTTTGGCGCCGATGAAACCCTTATTGGTTTCAACACCGATGCACACGCCGTTTTCCTTGCGGAAACCGATCACTTCGGTCTGCTGAATCAAGTCCACGCCCAAGGCGTCGGCGGCACGGGCAAAGCCCCAGGCCACGGCATCGTGACGGGCGACGCCGCCGCGACGCTGAACGGTGGCGCCCATCACTGGATACCGAGTGTTTTTCGAGCAGTCGAGGTACGGAATCTCGTCAGCGACTTGCTTGGCGTTGAGCAGCTCACCGTCGACGCCATTGAGGCGGTTGGCGCTGACCCGACGCTCGGAATCACGGATGTCCTGCAGGGTGTGGCACAGGTTGTAAACGCCACGCTGGGAGAACATCACGTTGTAATTGAGATCCTGCGACAGGCCTTCCCATAATTTCATCGCGTGTTCGTAAAGATGCGCCGACTCGTCCCACAGGTAGTTGGAGCGCACGATGGTGGTGTTGCGCGCGGTGTTACCGCCGCCCAGCCAGCCCTTCTCGACCACGGCGACGTTGGTGATGCCGTGCTCTTTGGCCAGATAGTAGGCAGTCGCCAGACCGTGCCCGCCGCCGCCGACGATGACCACGTCGTAGACCTTTTTCGGCGTCGGCGTGCGCCACATGCGCTGCCAGTTTTCGTGGTGGCTGAGGGAGTGTTTGAAGAGGCCGAAGCCCGAATAGCGTTGCATAGTCAGTTACTCCAGAACACTCAGCGATAAACCGGGAAGTCTGCGCACAGGGCCGACACTTGCTGGGCAACATTGGCCTCGACATCGGCATCACCGAGGTTGTCGAGGATGTCGCAAATCCAGCCGGCCAACACTTCGCACTGGGTCACCTTGAAACCGCGCGTAGTGACGGCCGGGGTGCCGATGCGCAGGCCCGAGGTCACGAACGGCGATTGCGGATCGTTCGGTACGGCGTTCTTGTTGACGGTGATGTGCGCACGGCCGAGGGCGGCGTCGGCGTCTTTGCCGGTCAGGCCCTGACGGATCAGGCTGACCAGGAACAAATGGTTGTCGGTACCGCCGGACACTACATCGTAGCCACGTTTGATAAACACGCTGGCCATCGCCTGAGCGTTGTCGATCACTTGTTGCTGATAAGCCTTGAAGCCTGGCTCCAGCGCTTCCTTGAAGCACACGGCTTTACCGGCGATGACGTGCATCAGCGGGCCGCCCTGAGCGCCGGGGAATACGGCGGCGTTGAGCTTTTTCTCGATCTCTTCGTTGGACTTGGCCAGGATCAGCCCGCCACGTGGGCCGCGCAGGGTTTTGTGCGTGGTGGTGGTGACCACGTCGGCGTACGGCAGCGGATTTGGGTACAGACCGGCAGCGACCAGACCGGCGACGTGGGCCATGTCGACGAAGAGCAGCGCGCCGACCTTGTCAGCGATCTGGCGGAAGCGTGGGAAGTCGAGGGTCTTCGAGTAGGCAGAGAAACCGGCGACGATCATTTTCGGCTTGGATTCGACGGCGAGACGCTCGACTTCGTCGTAATCGATCAGCCCGGTGTCGGTGTTGATGCCGTACTGCACAGCGTTGTAGAGCTTGCCCGAGGACGACACTTTGGCGCCGTGGGTCAGGTGACCGCCGTGAGCGAGGCTCATGCCGAGGATGGTGTCGCCCGGCTGGATCAGCGCGAGGTAGACGGCGCTGTTGGCCGACGAACCGGAGTGCGGCTGAACGTTAGCGTAATCGGCGCCGAACAGTTGCTTGGCGCGTTCGATGGCCAGTGCTTCGACTTTATCCACATGCTCGCAGCCACCGTAGTAGCGCTTGCCCGGGTAGCCTTCGGCGTATTTGTTGGTGAGGCCGCTGCCTTGCGCTTCCATCACGCGTTTGCTGGTGTAGTTCTCTGACGCGATCAGCTCGATGTGATCTTCCTGACGTTGCTCCTCGGCATTCATCGCCGCCAGCAGTGCATCGTCGTAACCCTGGATCTGGTCTTGCTTGCTGAACATCGCGTCTCTCCCAGCGGCATCTGTGCGCCATTCGTCTCGGTAAGGCACCGGCAATCACGGCAGTGCCCTTTGATGCCGATGGTATGACCGGCGCAGACAGCTCAAATGCCTGCGGACGCCACGCAAAGGTGCGTTTACGACATGGCTGGAAATGACCCAAAGAATGCATCCCCCTGTAGGAGCTGCCGAAGGCTGCGATCTTTTGACTTTGATTTTCAAGATCAAAAGATCGCAGCCTTCGGCAGCTCCTACAGGGGTTAGGCGAGCAACTGGCGGACGGCGAGCAATAGGAGGAAATGCGCGGGATAGAGTGCGTAGGCCCAGCGACGCATCGGCGGCGGCTGCAGATGTCGCCCATGTCGCAACAGGAACATTCCGAGCACTGGCGCAAACAGACACGCGGCAATCCCAAGAATGGCCACGCTACTGCCGAACCTCGCCGAGTCGTAAAGCACTTGCCATTGATTCGCTGCGAGGCATACCAATCCCGGCAAAAGACTGAAATACCAGGGCCCGCGAAACACCAGCAGCATCGCCAGCGGCAACAAAACACCGAAGAACCCGAACATCAGCCGCTCCGGGAAAACCATCGCCAGCACCAACGCAGCAACACCGAGCAATCGCGACATCACCGAGGGATCCTGCCAGCCCCGCGCCACCAGCAGCCCCAGCGCCAGCGTCGGCATTACATTCAACGTATCCGGCTCGGGAATGTACAACCGATACGGAATCTCACTCACCGCACTGAACAGCAACAACCACCCCAGATAGCGCCATTCCATCTTCCGCGAACCATCGCGCGAAAGATTCGCCGCCATCGCCAGGCAAAACCATGGAAACGCCAGCCGCCCCGGCACATAAAGCCAATCGGCGGAGAAGCCCACGTATCGCAGGTGATCGAGCAACATGCTCAGCAGCGCCAGCCACTTGAGCAGATCCAGCGCGCCGTCGCGTTTTCTCAGGTGCATAATCGGCCTGCATCCTTGTAATGTTCAGACAGCGACATCTCGTGTGCTCCCCGGAAGATCTTCGGTAAAGTGCGCACCATCATTGACCACGAGCCTTCACAAGAGTCTCGACCACGGAAGCCGGCCATGACCGACAAGAGCCAACAATTCGCCAGCGACAACTATTCCGGTATCTGCCCTGAAGCCTGGGCTGCCATGGAACAGGCCAACCACGGCCACCAGCGCGCTTATGGCGACGATGAATGGACCGCGCGCGCGTCCGACCATTTCCGCCAATTGTTTGAAACCGACTGCGAAGTGTTCTTCGCCTTCAACGGCACCGCCGCCAACTCGCTGGCCCTGTCGTCGCTGTGCCAGAGTTACCACAGCGTGATCTGCTCGGAAACCGCCCACGTCGAAACCGACGAATGCGGCGCCCCGGAATTCTTCTCCAACGGCTCGAAACTGCTGATCGCCGGCACTGAAAACGGCAAAATCACCCCGCAGTCGATCCGCGAAGTCGCGCTCAAGCGCCAGGACATCCACTACCCGAAACCGCGCGTGGTCACCCTGACCCAAGCCACCGAAGTCGGCAGCGTCTACACCCCGGAAGAAGTTCGCGCCATCAGCGCCACTTGCAAGGAACTGGGCCTGCACCTGCACATGGACGGCGCGCGCTTCTCCAACGCCTGCGCCTTCCTCGGCTGCTCGCCAGCGGATCTGACCTGGAAGGCGGGTGTCGATGTGCTGTGCTTCGGCGGCACCAAGAACGGCATGGCCGTGGGTGAAGCGATTCTGTTCTTCAACCACAAACTGGCGGAAGACTTCGACTATCGCTGCAAACAGGCCGGTCAGTTGGCGTCGAAAATGCGCTTCCTCTCGGCCCCGTGGGTCGGCATCCTCGAAACCGACGCCTGGCTGAAATATGCGCGCCACGCCAACCACTGCGCGCAATTGCTCGCAGAACTGGTCAGCGACATTCCGGGCGTCGAACTGATGTTCCCGGTGCAGGCCAACGGCGTGTTCCTGCAACTGTCGGAACCGGCCATCGCCGCCCTGACCGCAAAGAACTGGCGTTTCTACACCTTCATCGGCAAGGGCGGCGCACGCTTCATGTGCTCGTGGGACACCGAAGAAGAACGCGTCCGCGAGCTCGCCCGCGACATCCGCGAAGTCATGTCCGCCTGACCTGACTCCAGCGCACTGATCGTTCCCACGCTCCGCGTGGGAATGCCTCCCGGGACGCTCCGCGTTCCATCCCCAGACGCTAAACACCGCTATGACGCAGAGCGTCAATGGCTGCATTCCCACGCAGAGCGTGGGAACGATCTTCGGCCGAGGATGACTTTTCCCACCGTAATACCAGACTTCTCTTCTAGCGCGATCATCCCACCCGCCTCACCCTGATCGTTCCCACGCTCTGCGTGGAAACGCCTCCCGGGACGCTCCGCGCTCCATTCCCGTCGCACCGCAAGATTCAAGGAAGAATCCCATGGGCCGAAGCCGCTACACCATTACTGAAACCGACAAACCGCATTTCCTGACTTGCACGATCATGGAGTGGTTGCCGTTATTCATCCGCCCGTACATCGTCGACCACCTGCTCAACTGCTGGCGTTATCAACAGACCCACCATGACTTGAAGCTGTACGGCTACGTGATTCTGGAAAACCATCTTCACTTCCTCGCTCAGGCGCCCGACCTGAGTAAATGCCTCAGCCAATTCAAATCTTTCACCGCGCGACAAATCATCAATGATCTGCAAAGCAAAGGTGCCGACAAAGCCCTGAAACGTCTGCGCTTTAGCAAACGCGCGCATAAGCAGGATCGGGTGTACCAGTTGTGGCAGGAAGGTTCACACGCAGAAATGGTTTACAGCGAATCGGTGATGCGTCAGAAGCTTGAATACATCCACGACAATCCAGTGAAACGTGGATATGTGGACTTGCCGGAGCATTGGCGTTATTCGAGTGCCAGGGACTACGCGGGAATGCCGGGGCTGATTGAGGTTCAGTGCTGGTATTGATGGGACGCAGAGCGTCCCGGGCTGCATTCCCACGCGGAGCATGGGAACGAGCAAATTGAGTCCGCCCGACCTCCGCACTGATCGTTCCCACGCTCCGCGTGGGAATGCCTCTCGGGACGCTCCGCGTTCCAGCCTCACCATAGACGTAAAGCTGAGCACCGCTATGACGCGGAGCGTCAATGGCTGCATTCCCACGCGGAGCGTGGGAACGATCATGGCGGAGACAGCGTTACCTGATCTGCTTGGTCTACATTGTCTGTCGAGCCCTTCGCTCATATAACAATAAGCAGGAGCATCGGCATGTCGTTACAAGGCAAAACCCTGTTCATCACCGGCGCCAGCCGTGGCATTGGCCGTGAGATTGCGCTGCGTGCCGCGAGGGACGGGGCCAATATCGTGATTGCGGCGAAGAGCGCCGAACCCCACGCCAAACTGCCCGGCACCATCCACAGCGTCGCCGCCGAAGTCGAAGCGGCGGGTGGCAAGGCGTTGGCGTTGCAGGTGGATGTGCGTGATGAGGATGGCGTGCGCCAAGCACTGGCCCAGGCCAACGAACATTTCGGCGGCATCGATGCGCTGGTGAACAACGCCGGAGCGATCAAGTTGACCGGTGTGCAACACGTCGAACTCAAACGCTTCGACCTGATGCACCAGATCAACACCCGCGCGGTGCTGCTGTGCAGCCAGGCCGCCCTGCCCTATCTGAAGAAATCCGCCGGACACATTCTTAACCTGTCGCCACCGCTGAATCTGGCGAACAAGTGGTTTGCACAGTTCAGCCCGTACACGGTGACCAAGTACGGCATGAGCATGCTGACGCTGGGGATGAGTGAGGAGTTTGCCGCGTACGGAATCAGCGTGAATTCGTTATGGCCGCAGACGATGATTGCCACGGCGGCGATTGAGTTTCAGTTGGGGAACCGGGGGTCGTTCAAGCAAGCGCGAACGCCAGCGATCATGGCGGATGCGGCGCATGTGATTCTGGATAGCCGCGATCGGCAGATCACCGGGCGGCTATTGATTGATGAAGAAATTTTGCGCGAGAGCGGTGTGACTGAGTTCAATCACTACCGGTTTGATCGGGAAAGCGAGGCGGCGTTGATGCCGGATTTGTTTGTTGACTGAAAAAGCCCCCTCACCCTAGCCCTCTCCCAAAGGGAGAGGGGACGGATTGGGGGATATTTGAGGATTTCGCCGACATGAAACTGCTTTGCCGAATCCACAATCGAAAAGGTCTTTCAGGTCGATGTAGAGCGCCAGACACCTCGGTCGCCCCCCTCTCCCTCTGGGAGAGGGCTGGGGTGAGGGGCAAGCCGTACGCAAAAATTCGCCCCCCTCAAAACTCGATACGCACATCACCTTTAGGCACACTGCAGCAAGACAAAATAAACCCCTCCGCCTCGTCGTCCTCGGTAATCCCGCCGTTGTGCTCCATCTCCACCTCGCCACCCAGCTTCAGCACCTTGCACGTCCCGCAAATCCCCATCCCGCAGGCTTTCGGAATCATCAACCCAAGTTTGGCCGCCGCCGCATGCACGGTCTCGCCCGGTGCCACACGGATGCTCTTGCCGGACGAGGTGAACTCGACCTGATGCAGATCGGCGATATCGATTTCCGGTGCATCCGCAGCTTGCTCCGCCTGTTCCACCGCATCGGCACGGGCCTCGGGCGGCGTGGCACCGAACGATTCCTCGTGATAACGCGACATGTCGTAACCAGCCACTTCCAGCAACCGCTTGACCGCATTCATGTACGGCGTCGGCCCGCAGCAGAACACTTCGCGCTCAAGGAAGTCCGGCACCATCAGTTCCAGCATCTTGTGGTTCAGGTAACCGCGATACCCGGCCCACGGCTCACCCAAACCGTGCTTCTCACAAATCAGGTGCAGGCTGAAGTTATCGATCCGCGACGCCATGTGCTCCAGCTCGCGGTGGTAAATGATGTCTTTCGGCGAGCGCGCGCTGTGGATAAAGGTCATGTCGACGTTGGCGTTGGTGTCGTAAAACCAGCGCGCCATCGACATGCACGGCGTGATACCGACGCCGCCGCTGAGATAGAGGACTTTCGGGCTCGGGAAGTCGATGGCGTTGAACAGCCCGACCGGCCCGTGCACCGCCAGCTCTTGCCCTTCATGCAGCGTGTCGTGCAACCAGTTCGAGACCTTGCCGCCCGGCACGCGCTTGATCGTCACCGAAAAGCTGTACGGCACCGACGGCGAACTGGAAATGGTGTACGAACGCATGATCGGCTGGCCTTCGATTTCCAGCTCCAGGGTCACGAACTGCCCGGGCTTGAAGAAGAACAGGATCGGCTGGTCGGCCATGAAACAGAAGGTGCGCACGTCCCAGGTTTCCTGGATGACTTTGACGCAACGGACGATGTGTCGGCCATTGGCCCAGGTCTGGGTGGTGACCGGATTCAGGAAGCTGTTGGACATGCTGTTCTCCACGGCCGACTGTCGGCCTCATGTCGGCGATTCTGCGTATAGCGCGAACCGCCCGTTTACCTATTCGCGACATCGGCATACTTATCGCGACCAGCCCCCAACCACCGGGTGTTGCGCGTCGGGAACAGATTGCATCATGTCGCCCATGGATAAGGTTGCGCCCCGCGCCGGGCCCACACTCGCCCCAACACCAAGACAGATTCTTTACACCTTGCGTAGCCACTTTGCAGCACCCCTGATTCGCCACATTCGCCGGCCACGTAGAGGGCCATGAGGATCACATCGATGGACGTCACCGCAAAAATCAGCCTGGGCGATCCGCTGGAACCCGCACGCAAGGCCACCGCGCAAATGCTCCAAGAGCGCGAGCGCACCTTTTCGCTGCCACAACCGTTCTACAGCGATGAACGACTCTTCGATATCGACATGCAGGAGATCTTCCAGAAAGAGTGGTTGATTGCCGGCATGACCTGCGAGATCCCGGCCAAAGGCAACTATCTGACCCTGCAGATCGGCAAGAACCCGATCATCGTCATTCGTGGCACCGAAGGCGTTGTGCATGCGTTCCACAACGTCTGCCGCCACCGTGGCTCGCGTCTGTGCACCAGCGAGAAGGGCAAAGTCGCCAAACTGGTCTGCCACTACCACCAGTGGACGTACGAGCTGGACGGTCGCCTGTTGTTCGCCGGCACCGAAATGGGCGCCGACTTCGACATGAAGCAGTACGGCCTCAAACCAGTCAACGTGAAGACCGCCGGCGGCTACATCTTTATCAGCCTGGCGGAGAATCCACCGGCCATTGATGACTTCCTGTCGACGCTGAACCATTACATGGAACCGTACGACATGGAGAACACCAAGGTGGCGATCACCACTACCTTGATGGAAAAGGCCAACTGGAAACTGGTGCTGGAAAACAACCGCGAGTGCTACCACTGCAACGCGTCGCACCCGGAACTTCTGAAAACCCTGCTGGAATGGGACGACGTCACCGACCCGCGCGCCGATCAGGCGTTCAAGGATCACGTCGCCGCCTCCGCCGCAGCCTGGGAAGCCGAGAAGATTCCTTACGCCCACGCCAGTTTCGGCCTGCGCAACCGCATCGTGCGTATGCCACTGCTCAAAGGCACCGTGTCGATGACCCTCGACGGCAAACAGGGCTGCGCGAAACTGATGGGCCGGATCAAGAACCCGGATCTCGGCTCGATGCGCATCCTGCACCTGCCGCATTCGTGGAACCACTGCATGGGCGATCACATCATCGTCTTCACCGTGTGGCCGATCAGCGCGCAGGAAACCATGGTTACTACCAAGTGGATTGTGCACAAGGATGCGGTTGAGGGTGTGGATTACGATGTTGATCGCATGCGCCAGGTGTGGGATGCGACCAATGATCAGGATCGGCGTCTGGCTGAGGAGAACCAGCGCGGGATCAACTCGACGGCGTATCAGCCTGGGCCTTATTCGAAGACCTATGAATTTGGCGTGGTGAATTTTGTTGATTGGTACAGCGAGCGCTTGCTGAACAACCTTGGGGCTGAACCTGCGCCTTACCTCAAAGGTGTGCCTGTGCAGGGCTAAGATCTAAAGCAAAAGCTTCGCGAGCAAGCCCGCTCCCACATTTGGAATGCGTTCCACCTGTGGGAGCGGGCTTGCTCGCGAAGGCGTCCTCACAAACACCACATCCCTAAAACCAGATTGCACAATTTCTGATCAACCACCCCACACCCCATACCCACCAAGCCCCCCAGCCTTCCGCAAACAAGTTATCCACACACCCACCCACAGCAAATGGGGACAACTGTGGATGACTCGAAAAATATCCCACTGATTTGCAAAGAAAAACCGTGACTTATCCAGAAGTACGGTTTTGAAAATACATTGATCGTTTTTTGATCAATAGCCTGCAAGCCACGCCATTCGTGGCGCACAGCGGATGGCGAACACCTTATCCACAGAAGCACCAACAGAGATCGGGGGTAACTTTATGCCTGCTGTGGAAAAGCCCTGAAGAATGCGAAATATCAGGCTCTACGGGCAATTCATCGAGTCAAAAGCGCGAATTGATCAGTTATTGACCAACTCTCTGAAAGCCGCGTTATATATAGCTCTCAGGGGTTAGCGAACATCTTATCCACAGATGCGCCAACAGAGATCGGGGGTAACTTACGCAGTTATCCCGCAGAAAAATCCTGTAAAAACCGTAACTTAAGCTGGTTGTTTTTTGATCTGCGGCCCGCAAGCCACGGCAGACATGACTTGCAGCGAAGGGTGAACACGTTATCCACAGACTGACCAACAGGGATTGTGTGTAAACCCTCGTCAGTGGATAACCGAGTTCATGCTCGGTGCATCAGATAGGCCTCGCCCATCACCCGGATCATCGGATGCGGAACCACTTGGCAGGTTTTGACGATGCCGAAGCCATGTCGCTCATAGAAGCGGCGGGCGCCGGTGTTGGCGGCGTAGTCGATCAGGCTCAGACCTTTGAGCGCGAGCTGATCGGCGCGGGCCTGGGCATGCTGGAGGAAGCGCACGCCCAACCCTTGATTGCGCCAACCTTCGTGCAGCGCGAGGCTGGAGATGTACAGCGTGTCCGCCACTTCCATGTCGGCGTATGGCGCCAGCACGGGATCGGTGGGCGGGGTCGGGTCTGGATCTTCGCGCGTGACGTAGCTGTGCATCATGCCAACCACGCGGCCATCGGCCTCAGCGATCAGGCAGTTCTGCCAGGAAAAATCCACGTCGTCGCGGGCATAGCGCCGCTCACCGACATCCAGCAATGCCTCACCCGGCTCGGCCAATTGGCTCCAGATGTAATCCGAAGCACCCTCCGAAGAGATCTGAAACAAACGCGCAATATCGCGCGCATCCGTGCGCCGGGCAGGTCGAAACTCAACGGTCATTCACTTGACTCCTCGGGGGTTTGAGCGGGTGTTTTAACCTGTGGTTGAAGCTGATCGCAAAGGAATGCCGGGGATTTTTCATGTCAACAAATGACTTGTAGGAGCTGAGCTTGCTCGCCAAAGCGGTGTTTCAGTCGACACATCCGCCGACTGACACACCGTCTTCGCGAGCAAGCTCAGCTCCTACAGAGGATCAGCGGTGTCAGCGGACGACGCCTTCTTCGATGAGGAGTTTGAGGATGGCTTCGGCACCGGCCTGTGGGGTAACGCCTTTGAGCACTTGCCCACCGCCGCCGCTGGCTTTCGCCGTAGCGGCTTTCATCCGGTCAGCACCGCTTTTCGCTTTGATCACTTTCAGGCGTTTTGGACGTGGTTTGGCCGGTTGCAGGGTCGCGACGGACAGAAGTTCATCATCGATAACTTCAACGTCGTCAGCCTCCAGTACCCCTCGCCGCGCCGGGCCGTAAGCACTCTGCCGAGGTTTCGGCGCAGCGTTATCCACAGTCGCCAGAAACGGCAGTTTCACCTTCAAGCGACGTCGTTGCCCACGCGGCAAAGCCTGCAGCACCAACGCCGATCCATCATTGATCGACTCCACCTGCGCCAACCCGACCACCAGCGGCCAGCCCAAACCTTCGGCGAGCAGAAACGGCAACATCCCCGAGCCTTCACCGGTTTCGGCCTGGCTGCCGGTCAGCACCACTTGCGCCCCCGCATCGCGCAGATACGCGGTCAGCGCCGGCAACGCGTCAGCACCTGTCGGTTGCTCAAGCACATGCATCTGTTCCAGGCCCATGCCCAGATAGGCGCGCAACGCCGGTTCGGCAACATCGCCGGCATGCAGCACTTGCAGGTTATCCCCAGCGAGTTGCAGGCCCAACTCCACAGCGCGGGCATCTTGCTCGGCGCGACGTGGCCGGCCGGAGGTCGGGTGAGCGCCGATTGAAACCAGACTGATAACTTTCGTGTTCATAGCGTTTCCTTAAGCCGCATCGCGCTTGGCGTCGTTGCGGTAAGCCGCCACCGCCGCGATCAAGGCTTGAAGAATCTCTGCGCTTTCGCCGATCACCGAGAGATCGGCGCGTTTGATCATGTCGCAACCGGGATCGAGGTTGATCGCCACGACCTTGTCGCAGGCGCCAATGCCCTGCAAATGCTGGATCGCCCCGGAGATACCCACAGCGACATACACCCGCGCGGTGACCCAGGTACCGGACGCGCCGACCTGGCGATCACGCGCCATAAAGCCATCGTCCACCGCCACCCGCGATGCGCCTTCGGTGGCGCCGAGTGCGGCAGCCGTTTCGTGGAACAGCGCCCAGTCCTTGACGCCGTTACCGCCGGAGAAAATGAACTCCGCTTCGGCCATCGGAATCGCTGCCGGGTCGACCGCCACTGCGCCAAGATCTTCGATCCGCGACAGGCTGCGCGCGACGCCTGTGGATAACTCCACTGGTAACGCTTCATGACGGGTTTCGCTGACCGGCTCGGCACATTCCGCTGACGCCAGAATCAACCGCGCGAGCGGACGTGCAAGATCCTGCAAGCCAGCACCGGCGCGGCCGATGCACTCTTGATCCTTGACCTGCCAGACCCGCGTCGCCGGGCGTTCGCCCAGTGCTGCGGCAAAGCGTCGACCGAGTTCACCGCCACCGCTGCGACTGTCCGGTAGCAGCCAGTGACGCGGATTGAACTGGTTATCCACAGCACGCAAACCTTGCACGCGTTGCTCCGGTGCATAACCGCTGAAGGCTTCACTTTCGAGCACCAACAAACGATCCACGCCAGCAGTGGCGAACGCGTTTTCCTTATGTTCACCAAAAACCACCGCCAACACCGCGCCGTCCTTGCCGGCCAGTTGATGGGCGAGGCCAAGCAAATCGCGGTCATGGCTACTTAAGCGGCCACCGACCATGTCCGGCACCACGCTGATGTAGAACGCCGGGGCCGGCACTTGATGCAGCGGCAATTGCACTTCAACAGTCGCCGAACATTTAACCGCCCCGCCCTGTTGCGCGCCGCTGCGGTCGATCCGTTTGATGCCGTTAGGGCCGATAAAACCCATGCCGTGCAGGTTCTTGCGGATAACGCCGTTCGGCCCCATCCAGCTGTGCTGCGCCGGTTGCATCGCCGCGTGCAGCGGGTGCAGGCGGTTACGGGCAATCCATTCGGCGCGCGGGTCGCGGCGGATAATATCGCTCATCAGTGGGCCTCCGCAGGTTCACGTTTGGCCGGGGGGGCAGGCTTGCTTGGCGCGGCGTCTTCGAGCAGCGCGTCGGCCACCAGTTCGGCAATGTCCTTGATCAGCGGACGCGGTTCGACCACGCCTTCGAGCATCGCTGTGCACTGTGGACAACCCACGGCTACCAGTTCGGCGCCGGTCTCGCGGATGTCCTCCATGCGCATGTCGGGAATCCGCTGCTTGCCCGGAATGTCGGTGATCGGCGCCCCGCCGCCACCGCCGCAGCAGCGTGAGCGGAAGCCGGAACGCTGCATCTCTTTCACTTCGATGCCGAGCGCGCGCAGCACTTCACGCGGCGCCTCGTACTCGCCGTTGTAGCGGCCGAGGTAGCACGGGTCGTGATAGGTCACGCTGTTGCCTTTGTGCTGCCCGAGATTGAGCGCGCCGGCCTGAATGATTTCCGCCATGTAGGTGCTGTGGTGCTGCACCAGGTAGTTGCCGTCGAACGCGCCGTATTCGTTTTTCAGCACATGGAAGCTGTGCGGATCGCAGGTGACGATGCGGTTGAAGCTGTATTTGCCCAGGGTCTGGATGTTGCGTTTGGCGAGTAACTGGAAGGTTGCTTCGTCGCCCAAACGGCGCGCCACGTCACCGCTGTCACGCTCTTCAAGACCGAGTACGGCGAAGTCGATTTTCGCCGCTTTCAGCACTTTGACGAACGCGCGCAGAGTGCGTTGGTTGCGCATGTCGAACGCACCGTCGCCGACCCAGAACAGCACGTCGGTGGATTTCTTTTCGCTGAGCAGATTGAGGTTCAAGTCCGCCGCCCAGTTCATCCGCCCGCCCGGGGCGAAACCGCCGGGGTTGTCGGTGGCGATGAGGTTTTCGAGGACTTCGGCGCCCTTGTTCGGGGTCGCGCCTTTTTCCAGGGTCAGATGGCGGCGCATGTCGACGATGGCGTCGACGTGCTCGATCATCATCGGGCATTCCTCGACGCAGGCGCGGCAAGTGGTGCACGACCAGAGGGTTTCGGCGTCGACCAGACCGTTGACGATGGGTTGATGCGGATTGCCGCTGTGTTCGCCAATGGGTTTGCCGGGATAAGGGCTGCCGGCGAATTTCGCATCGGTACCGCCAGCGAGGCCGACGACCATGTCCTGAATCAGTTTTTTCGGGTTCAGTGGCTGACCAGCGGCGAACGCCGGGCATGCGGCTTCGCATTTACCGCACTGCACGCAGGCGTCGAATCCGAGCAACTGATTCCAGGTGAAATCTACGGGTTTCTCAACACCCAACGGTGCTGACGGATCATTGAGATCCAAAGGTTTCAGGCCCGTGGAACGACCGCCGCCAAAACGCTCAGCGCGACGGTGCCAAGCCAAATGCAAAGCGCCGGCAAAGGCGTGTTTCATCGGCCCGCCCCAAGTCATGCCGAAGAACAGTTCCGACACGCCCCACAGCACACCAATTCCCAAGATGACCGCGAGTACCCAGCCACCGAAGTTCTCCGGCAGAATTCCAGCCACCGGCAGAGTCAGCAGAAAGAACGACGCCGAGAATGCCAGCAAGCTTTTCGGCAGGCGCATCCACGGGCCTTTCGACAGCCGCGCTGGGGGGTTGCGCCGACGCAGATAAACGAAGATCGCGCCGACGAACATCACCGCCGTCATCAGCAGCAAGGCGTAACCGAGAATGCGGTTATGCAGGCCAAAACCGTGCACCAGCAGCGCCAGCACAATCGACGCCACCGCACCGCCGGCGGTGGCCACGTGGGTGTTGGCGATGTATTTGTCCCGCGCGACGACATGGTGCAAATCGACCATGTAACGCTTGGGCATGGCGAGCAGGCCGCCGATCAGGTCGACCTTCGAGGCCCGGCCCCGACGCCACATGGCCACCCGCCGCAACGCGCCAAGGACACCAAGGCCCAGAGCTGCGAACAACAGGATTGGAAGAAGGGTGTTCAACATGGTGAAGCTCCCACCAGTACAACCTGGAGAAACACGGCGTTCAATGATCGTTCCCACGCTCTGCGTGGGAATGCATCCCGGGACGCTCCGCGTCCCAAAGCGGACGCGGAGCGTCCATTGCGGCATTCCCACGCGGAGCGTGGGAACGATCGTTCGCGAGGCTTAGAAGTCTTTGCACAACCGCAACGCGTCGTAGATGGCGGCGTGGGTATTGCGCTGCGCCACGCAGTCGCCGATGCGGAACAGCAAGTAGCCGTCGCCCGTGGTGCTCAACGAAGGCTGCGGTTTGATCGCGAACAAGGCATCGATATCGATCTGGCCCTTGTTGCGCGAACCGTCCTTGAGCCCGTAATACAACTCTTCGTCGGGGCGCACGCCGTTCTCCACTACCACCTGATCGACCACCCGCTCCTCTTTGGCGCCGGTGTATTCGTTCTCCAGCACCGCGATCAGTTTGTCGCCTTCGCGGTAAACCTTCTCGAGCATCATGTCGCCGGTCATGATCACTTCTTTCGGGTACATGCTGCGGTAGTAGGTCGGGAACGACGTACCGCCGATGGCCACGCCCGGCTTGATGTCGTCGGTGACGATCTCGACCTGGCTGCCCTTGTCAGCAAGGAAGTCGGCAACCGACATCCCGGTGAACTCGCAAATGGTGTCGTAGACCAGCACGTTCTTGCCCGGCGCGACCTTGCCATCCAGCACGTCCCAGCTGCTGACGACCAAACCTTCAGCGGCGCCCCAGTGTTCGTTCTGCTCCAGGAACGGATGACCGCCCACCGCCAGCACCACCACGTCCGGACGCAAATCCATGATGGTCGCAACGTCAGCTGCCGTGCCCAGACGCAGATCGACTTTCAACCGCGCCAGCTCCAACTGGAACCAGCGGGTGATACCAGCAATCTGGTCACGCTGCGGCGCTTTCGATGCCGTGGTGATCTGCCCGCCGATAAATTCTTTCTTCTCGAACAAGGTCACGTCGTGGCCACGTTCAGCCGACACGCGAGCGGCTTCCATCCCCGCAGGCCCGGCACCAACGATGACCACTTTGCGTTTGACGCCGGTGGATTTTTCGATGATGTGCGGCACGCCCATGTATTCACGGGAGGTCGCGGCGTTCTGGATGCACAGCACGTCCAAACCTTGGTACTGACGGTCGATGCAATAGTTGGCGCCGACGCACTGTTTGATCTGATCGATCTGGCCCATTTTGATCTTGGCGATCAGGTGCGGGTCAGCGATGTGCGCGCGGGTCATGCCGACCATGTCGACGTAACCGCCTTCGAGAATGCGTGTGGCCTGATTCGGATCCTTGATGTTCTGCGCGTGCAAAACCGGCGCCTTCACCACTTCTTTGATGCCCGCAGCCAGGTGCAGAAACGGCTCCGGTGGATAACTCATGTTGGGGATAACGTTGGCCAGGGTGTTGTGGGTGTCGCAACCCGAACCGACCACACCGATGAAGTCGAGCATGCCGGTGTCGTCGTAATACTTGGCGATCTGTTTCATGTCCTCGTGGGACAAACCGTCCGGGTGGAACTCGTCACCGCACAGACGGATGCCGACGCAGAAATCGTCGCCGACTTCCTTGCGCACAGCCTTGAGCACTTCGAGGCCGAAACGCATGCGGTTCTCGAAGCTGCCGCCCCACTCGTCCGTACGTTTGTTGACGCGCGGGCTCCAGAACTGGTCGATCATGTGCTGGTGCACGGCGGACAGTTCGACACCGTCGAGACCGCCGGCCTTGGCCCGCGCCGCAGCGGTGGCGTAGTTGCCGATCACCCGCCAGATTTCTTCCGGCTCGATGGTTTTGCAGGTCGCGCGATGCACCGGTTCGCGGATGCCCGACGGCGATAGCAGCGTCGGCCAGTGCTCGCCATCCCAGCGCGAACGACGGCCCATGTGGGTAATCTGAATCATGATCTTGGCGCCATGCTTGTGCATCGCGTCCGCCAGATTCTGGAAGTGCGGAATGATCCGGTCGTCCGCCAGGTTCACCGATTTCCACCAGCCTTGCGGGCTGTCGATGGCCACACTGGAAGAACCGCCGCAAATCGCCAGGCCGATGCCGCCCTTGGCTTTCTCTTCGTAGTATTTGACGTAGCGGTCGGTGGTCATGCCGCCGTCCGTTGCGTAGACCTCAGCGTGCGCGGTACTGAGCACGCGGTTGCGGATGGTCAGTTTGCCGATCTGGATCGGCTGGAACATTGCTTCGAAAGCCATGGCGGGTTCCTCGACTTACAACGGCTTGACGGTGAACAAGCCGTCTTCGTGGCCTTCTTCGGAGCCACCGTAAACTTGCTCGGCAACCGTGCGAATCTTGCTGCCGCGGGCTTCAAGGATCTGATCCATCGCACCGGCAAACCAACCGGTGAACATATAGTCGACCTTGCGCCCGACCTTGCCGTAGACGTAGACGAATGCCGAGTGTTCGAGCTTGACGCTGGCAGTGCCTTTGTCGAGGTCGATGTCCTGAATCTTGAACAGGCCCCAGCCGCGTTGCGACAGGCGTTTCATGTAGTGCTCGAATACGGCGACGCCTTCCAGGCCGTGGCATTCAGCTTCTTTTTCGCACCAGTGCCAGGCGGATTTGTAGCCGGCCTTGTAGAGGATTTCGGCGTAGGCGTCGGCGCCCAAGACTTCTTCGATGCCCATGTGGTTATTGACGAAGAAATGCCGTGGCACGTAGAGCATCGGCAGGGCGTCGGAGGTCCAGACACCGGTCTCGCTGTCGACTTCGATTGGCAATTGCGGGGCGATCTTGGCCATGGAAAGTTAACTCCAGAAAAAATAGTGGATTCAGTGGTGACCGCTGCCCTCACCCCAGCCCTCTCCCACAGAAGAGGGGGCAGTGCGGCGGCGGTCTTGAGTCAGCGTTACTCGCCCCAGACGTCTTTCAAGACGTTGACCCAGTTCTCGCCCATGATCTTGCGCACGACGCGCTCGGGATGGCCGCGCTTGAGCAGGGTTTCGGTCAGGTTCGGGAACTCGCCGACGGTGCGGATGCCCAGCGGGTTGATGATCTTGCCGAAGCTGGTCAGACGGCGGGCGTAACCCTTGTCGTGGGTCAAGTATTCGAAGAAGTCCTGGCCGTGGCCCTGGGTGAAGTCGGTGCCGATGCCGATGGCGTCTTCGCCGACGATGTTCATCACGTACTCGATCGCTTCGGCGTAGTCGTCGATGGTCGAATCGATGCCCTTGGCGAGGAACGGCGCGAACATGGTCACGCCGACAAAACCGCCGTGGTCAGCAATGAACTTCAGCTCTTCATCGGACTTGTTGCGCGGGTGCTCTTTGAGCCCCGACGGCAGGCAGTGGGAATAGCAGACCGGTTTTTTCGATTCGAGGATGACTTCTTCAGAAGTCTTGGAACCGACGTGAGACAGGTCGCACATGACGCCGACGCGGTTCATCTCGGCAACGATCTCGCGACCGAAACCCGAGAGGCCGCCGTCACGCTCATAGCAGCCGGTGCCGACCAGATTCTGGGTGTTGTAGCACATCTGCACGATGCCGACGCCGAGCTGCTTGAACACCTCGACATAGCCGATCTGGTCTTCAAAGGCGTGGGCATTCTGGAAGCCGAAGAGGATGCCGGTTTTGCCCTGCTCCTTGGCTTTGCGGATGTCGGCGGTGGTGCGCACCGGCATCACCAGGTCGCTGTTGTCGCGGATCAGCTTCTGGCTGGCGGCAATATTGTTCACGGTCGCCTGAAAGCCTTCCCACACCGACACAGTGCAGTTGGCCGCCGTCAGACCGCCCTTGCGCATGTCTTCAAACAGCTCGCGGTTCCATTTGGCAATGATCAGACCGTCGATAACGATGCTGTCGGCGTGTAATTCGGCTGGGCTCATCAGGCGTCCCCTTATTGGCGATTCATGCGCCGAATCGTCTGCCGGCGCTTTGGGGCCAGCATATGCCTCGGTGCCGGGGCGACCGGGTGCAAAAACGACAGGGGAATTGCCGAAAGCGTCAATCCGCGACAAAGGGTCATCCGCCGCCCCGACCGGCCACCTTTCCAAGCCCGCACGCTTGAGCCAGAATCACCGGCATCTTGCAAACACCACTGGATTAGAGCGGCGACAACAATGAAATCGATCTTCCTGGCCCTGGCACTGATTGCGACCGGCGTACACGCCGCCGAAGAGTCCGACAACAACCCGTGCGACGCAGTCGAAAACGACGTCCAGACCCTGGAATGCTCGACCTACAGCCGCACCACCGCCGAAGACCTGCTCAAAGACAACTACGCCAGCCTGACCGAACGCATGCAGACCGCATACGGCAAAAACGCCACGCAACTGGCGGATATCACCGCCAAACTCAAAACTGCTCAACAGCAGTGGCTGAAGACGCGGGATGCGGATTGCGCGGTTGAGGCATTCCCGGCGACGGCGGGGAGCAAGGCTTTTACCATTGCGCAGAATGATTGCGTGGCGCGGATGAGTGATGAGCGGTCGGAGTTTTTGGAGTCGATTGGGCAGGAGTGATCCTGATTACTCGCAACATGCCGTCAAACGTTGCTGGTTGGTCTCGCGAGAAATATAAGCAAAGATCCTCGAATCTTATAAAAGACTTATATTTCTCCGAACATGAAATTGTCCAAAGACATCCAAATCATCAACGACGCCGAGGGCAAACCGGCCTTCGTGGTCATTCTCTATGCGCAATACGTCGCACAGAAAATACAACCAAATCTGATTCCCCATGAGGTGGTTAGCCGCATGGTCGACGGGGCGACACCGATTCGGGCCTGGCGCGAATATCTCAACCTGACGCAAGAAGAAGTCGCCAACCGCATGGGCATTTCGCAACCGGCGTTTGCTCAACAGGAAGCGGTTTCCAAGCCTCGTAAAGCGACACGCGAGAAAATTGCAGCGGCATTCGGCATCACCGCCAGTCAGCTTGAGTTGTAAGCTGTCCTCTTCACTTCAAGGAATTCCCCATGAACATCTGCGGCATTGAAATCAAAGGCAGCGAAGCGATCATCGCCGTGGCCGCTCTCGACGGTTCGACCCTGAGCCACATTCCCCTCGCCACCAAGAAAATCGCCCTCGACGAAGATGACGAAGCGGCGAACGTGAAGCTGTTCGCGGCGCAAGTGGCGTCGTTTGTGCGTGAGAATTCGGTTGACCGGATTGCGATCAAGAAGCGCAGCAAGAAAGGTGAGTTTGCCGGTGGGCCGACGACGTTCAAGATTGAAGGGATTTTGCAGTTGCTCGATGGCTGTGAGGTGACGCTGTTGTCGCCGCAGACGATCAATGCGCAGGCGAAGAAGCATAATTTCGAGCTGCCGGGGACGCTGAACAAGTATCAGCATGAGGCTTATAAAGCGGCGTGTTCGGCGTTGGTGAAGAAGTAAGCGTTTCTTCAGCCGATGAAGATCAAAAAATGTGGGAGCGGGCTTGGACGGATTGAAGGGATTTTGCAGTTGCTCGACGGCTGTGAAGTGACGCTGTTGTCGCCGCAGACGATCAATGCGCAGGCGAAGAAGCATAATTTCGAGCTGCCGGGGACGCTGAACAAGTATCAGCATGAGGCTTATAAAGCGGCGTGTTCGGCGTTGGTGAAAAAGTAAGATCAAAAGATCGCAGCCTTCGGCAGCTCCTACATTGGAATGCAATCAACTGTAGGAGCTGCCGAAGGCTGCGATCTTTTGATTTCAGGCTTGGGCGGTACGCCGGTCTTCGCGCGGGCAGCGGGCGAATTTTGCTCGATAGCTGCGGGTGAAGTAGGACGGTGATTCGAAGCCGCAGGCGATGCTGACTTCGAGCACGCTCATGTCGGTCTGGCGCAGTAGCTGCCGGGCCTTTTCCAGGCGTAGGCGCAGGTAAAAGTTACTCGGCGTATCGTTCAGATGCAGCCGAAACAACCGTTCCAGTTGCCGCCGCGTGACTTTGATCGATTCCGCCAATTGCAGCGTGGTCAGCGGCGGTTCGCTGTGCTGCTCCATCTCGCCAATCACCTGCACCAGTTTCTTGTTATTGATGCCATAACGCGTGGCAACTTCCATGCGTTGGTGGTCTTTTCGCGGGCGAATCCGCCCCAGCACAAACTGCTCACTGACCTCAATCGCCAGCTGCGGCCCATGGGCCTGGGCGATCAGATCGAGCATCAGATCGATGGACGCGGTGCCGCCCGCCGAGGTGATGCGCCGACGGTCGATCTCGAACAGCTCCTGAGTGACGCTGAGCTGTGGATAAGACTCCTTGAACGCATCGATCGCTTCCCAGTGCAGGGTCAGGCGATGGCCCTCAAGCAACCCGGCTTCGGCAAGGACAAAGCTGCCCGTGTCGATGGCGCCCAGCGTCACGCCATCGTTATCCAGCCGCCGCAGCCAATGTTCCAGCACCGGCGTGGCAAACTTCAGCGGCTCAAACCCGGCCACCACCAACAACGTCGCACCTTTCTTCAGGGGTTCCAGCGCGGCATCGGCGTTGACCGACATGCCGTTGCTCGCCAGCACCGCCCCGCCATCGGCGCTGAGTACGTGCCAGCGGTACAGCTCGCCACGAAAGCGGTTGGCGACGCGCAGCGGTTCGATGGCGGAGATAAAGCCGATGGCGGAGAAGCCCGGCATCAGCAAGAAATAGAAATCCTGAGACATGTGCGCACTCGATTCGCGGGTAACGAGAGGGAGGGTAGCGTGGATCGTTGATACGCCGATTGTCGTCAGCGTTCAAGCGTGCAGGTCGCTACAGTGCAAATGCCCGTCGCCGTAGTGCGCTTTCACGGGTGCATTGCTGCGTAACTTTGCATCACCGGCGCATCAGATGCCGGGAACCACAATAACGACCTGCCGAGGAACCCGACATGAAACGACTGATCAGCAGCTGTGTTCTTGCACTCAGCGGTACCGCTTTCTTGAGCGCCAGCGTCATGGCGGCCGAACCTGCGTCATGCCAGAACGTGCGCATGGGCGTGGTGAACTGGACCGACGTGATCGCCACCAGTGCGATGACCCAGGTATTGCTCGACGGCCTCGGCTACAACACCAAACAAACCAGCGCGTCCCAACAAATCATCTTCGCCGGGATTCGCGATCAGCGTCTGGACTTGTTCCTCGGTTACTGGAACCCGTTGATGACGCAAACCATTACGCCGTTTGTCGACGCCAATCAGGTCAAAGTCCTTGAAGCACCGAGCCTGAAGGACGCCCGCGCCACCCTCGCGGTACCGACCTATCTGGCGGATAAAGGCCTGAAAACCTTTGCCGACATCGCCAAGTTCGAAAAGGAACTCGGCGGCAAGATCTACGGCATCGAGCCAGGCTCAGGCGCCAATACGCAGATCAAGGCAATGATCGCCAAGAACCAGTTCGGCCTCGGCAAGTTCCAGTTGGTCGAGTCGAGCGAGGCCGGCATGCTCGCCGCCGTCGATCGCGCCGTGCGCCGCAAAGAGGCCGTGGTGTTCTTCGGCTGGGCGCCGCACCCGATGAACGTTAACGTGAAGATGACCTATCTCACCGGCAGTGAAGACGCCCTCGGCCCGAATGAAGGCATGGCGACGGTGTGGACAGTGACCGCGCCGAAATACGCCGAGCAATGCCCGAACATCGGTCGCCTGCTGAGTAATCTGACCTACACCGCCGAAGACGAGAGCCGGATGATGCAGCCGCTGCTCGATCACAAAGATGCTTTCGAATCCGCCAAGCAATGGCTCAAGGATCACCCGGAAGACAAGCAGCGCTGGCTCGACGGTGTGACCACGTTCGATGGCAAACCAGCGGCTGAAAATCTCCAGCTGACCAGCAAATAACCCTCTCAATTTAAAGCCCCTCTCCCTGACCGGAGAGAGGACTGAACCACGCTTCGCAGCCCCGAAAAGGGCTGCGGACAGACCCATCACGCCTGAAGGAAACCGCACCATGAACCACGACGTCATCATCACCTGCGCACTCACCGGTGCTGGCGACACGACCGCCAGAAGTCCTCATGTGCCGGTCACCCCGAAACAAATCGCTGCGGCGGCCGTTGAAGCCGCCAAGGCTGGCGCCACCGTCGTGCACTGCCACGTGCGTGATCCGCAAACCGGCAAGTTCAGCCGCGACGTCGCGCTGTACCGCGAAGTGATGGAGCGCATCCGCGAGGCCGACGTCGACATCATCGTCAACCTCACCGCCGGCATGGGCGGCGACCTGGAAATCGGCGCGGGCGAGAACCCGATGGAGTTCGGCCCGAACACCGATCTGGTCGGCCCGTTGACCCGTCTGGCGCACGTAGAAGAATTGCTCCCGGAAATCTGCACCCTCGATTGCGGCACCCTGAATTTTGGCGATGGCGACACCATTTACGTGTCCACTCCGGCGCAACTGCGCGCCGGCGCCAAGCGCATTACCGAGCTGGGCGTGAAGGCCGAGCTGGAAATTTTCGACACCGGGCATCTGTGGTTTGCCAAGCAGATGATCAAGGAAGGTTTGCTGGATAACCCGCTGTTCCAGCTGTGCCTGGGCATTCCATGGGGCGCGCCGGCGGATACCACGACGATGAAAGCCATGGTCGATAACTTGCCCGCCGATGCAGTGTGGGCCGGGTTCGGCATTGGCCGGATGCAGATGCCGATGGCGGCGCAAGCGGTGCTGCTTGGCGGCAACGTGCGGGTCGGGCTGGAAGACAACCTGTGGCTGGACAAAGGCGTGCTGGCGACCAACGGCCAATTGGTCGAACGCGCCAGCGAAATCCTCAGCCGCCTCGGCGCCCGCGTGCTGACCCCGGCGGAAGGTCGCAAGAAAATGGGCCTGACCCAGCGCGGCTAAGCCCTACACCTATTCCCGTTTGGAACCGGATTTGTGGCGAGGGGATTTATCCCCGTTCGGCTGCGCAGCAGTCGCAAAATCTTGGGGCCGCTGCGCGACCCAACGGGGATAAATCCCCTCGCCACAAGGGCCGTTTTCACAAGGGATCACCGAACACATTCAGGAATGTCGCCATGAGCTTTATCACCGAAATCAAAACCTTCGCCGCGCTGGGCAGCGGTGTCATCGGCAGTGGCTGGGTCGCCCGTGCCCTCGCCCATGGCCTCGACGTCGTGGCCTGGGATCCGGCGCCCGGCGCTGAAGCGGCGCTGCGCAAACGCGTCGCCAATGCCTGGGGGGCGCTGGAGAAAAACGGACTGGCGCCGGGTGCTTCGCAGGATCGTCTGCGCTTTGTCGCGACCATCGAAGAATGCGTGCGCGATGCCGATTTCATTCAGGAAAGCGCTCCGGAACGTCTGGAGCTGAAACTCGATCTGCACAGCAAAATCAGCGCAGCGGCCAAGCCGAATGCATTGATTGGTTCGAGCACTTCGGGGCTGTTGCCGAGTGAGTTTTACGAGAGTTCGACGCATCCGGAACGTTGCGTGGTTGGCCACCCGTTCAACCCGGTTTATCTGCTGCCACTGGTGGAAGTGGTTGGTGGCAAAAACACCGCGCCGGAAGCCGTGCAAGCGGCGATGAAAGTCTACGAATCCCTCGGCATGCGCCCGTTGCACGTGCGCAAGGAAGTGCCAGGATTCATCGCCGACCGCTTGCTCGAAGCGTTGTGGCGTGAGGCGCTGCACCTGGTCAACGACGGTGTCGCGACCACGGGCGAGATCGACGATGCGATCCGTTTTGGCGCTGGATTGCGCTGGTCGTTTATGGGGACTTTCCTGACTTACACCTTGGCCGGCGGCGATGCGGGCATGCGCCACTTCATGTCGCAATTCGGCCCGGCGTTGCAGTTGCCGTGGACGTATCTGCCGGCGCCGGAACTGACTGACAAGTTGATTGATGATGTGGTCGATGGCACCAGTGATCAGCTCGGTCGTCACAGCATTTCGGCGCTGGAGCGCTATCGTGATGATTGCTTGCTGGCGGTGCTGGAGGCGGTGAAGACCACCAAGGAAAAGCACGGGATGAGTTTCAGCGAATAGGCCGTTTAATGATCGTTCCCACGCTCGGCGTGGGAATGCAGCCCGGGACGCTCCGCGTCCCAGAATCGTGACGCAGAGCGTCACAGGAGGCGTTCCCACGCAGAGCGTGGGGACGATCGCGCCAGGAGAAAACATGCCCACCCTCACCACCTACCAAACCAAAATCATCCCCGACTGGGTCGACTACAACGGCCACCTGCGCGATGCCTTTTACCTGCTGATTTTCAGCTACGCCACCGATGCCCTGATGGATCGCCTCGGCATGGACAGCAACAACCGCGAAGCCAGCGGCCACTCGCTGTTCACCCTCGAGCTGCACCTCAACTATCTGCACGAAGTGAAGCTCGATACCGAGGTTGAAGTGCGCACACAAATCATCGGCCACGACAGCAAACGCCTGCACCTCTATCACAGCCTGCACAAGGTCGGTGACGATCAGGAACTGGCCGGCAACGAACAAATGCTCCTCCACGTCGACCTCGCCGGGCCACGTTCGGCACCGTTCAGCGCCGACACCTTGAGCCGTCTGCAAGCCATCGTCACCGAGCAGAAAGACCTGCCCGCTCCCGCTTACATCGGCCGCGTCATCGCGCTGCCACCCGCCCGGTAATGCCATCGATCGCAAGGAGCCGCCATGAACACCGCTGCCGCTGTTGCCGACTTCCGTACTTATCCGTTGATCAGCGCGCTAAGCGGCGTGCAGAGTCTGGCGGATCGTGTTGCCATCGAGTGGGCTGACGGCCGCGTCAGCCCGTTTCACCATGTCTGGTTACGGGACAATTGCCCGTGTCAGCAATGCGTTTACAACGTTACGCGCGAACAGGTTTTCGAGATCGTCGATGCCGCTGAAGAGTTGAAACCAACAGCCGCACACATCGACAGCGATGGCTGCTTACGCATCGATTGGCAGGACGGCCACCTCAGCCGTTTCGATCCGGGCTGGCTACGCGCTCACGCCTACGACGATGAGTCCCGCGCGGAACGCCTGGAAGCCAAACCCAAGCCCTACCTGTGGCACAGCGATTTGCAGTTGCCGGTGTTCGAGTACGCGGCGCTGATGAACGACAACGCCGCCCTCCTGCAATGGATGCTCGCCATTCGCGACATCGGCCTGACCCAAGTACGCGGCGTACCCACCGAACCCGGTTCGCTGAAGCTCATCGCCCAGCGGATTTCATTCATCCGCGAAAGCAATTTCGGCGTGCTGTTCAATGTGCAATCCAAGGCCGATGCCGACAGCAATGCCTACACCGCTTTCAACCTGCCGTTGCACACGGACCTGCCGACTCGCGAGCTGCAACCGGGGCTGCAATTTCTGCATTGTCTGGTGAATGACGCCGAGGGTGGCGAGAGTATTTTTGTCGATGGCTTTGCTATCGCCGATGCGTTGCGCAGCGAAGACCCGGCGTCGTTTCAGGCCCTGTGTGAAATACCGGTAGAGTTTCGCAATAAGGATCGGCACAGCGACTATCGCTGCCTGGCGCCGATCATTGCTTTGGATGCGCTAGGACGCGTGGCGGAGATTCGCATGGCGAACTTCTTGCGCGGGGCGTTTGATACGTCGGTGGAACAGATGCCGTTGTTGTATCGGGCGTATCGGCGATTTATCGCGATGACCCGCGAGCCACGGTTTCGGTTGATGCAGCGGCTGAATCCGGGCGAGCTGTGGTGCTTTGATAATCGCCGCACGTTGCATGCGCGCAATGCGTTCGACCCGGCCACCGGGGCGCGGCATTTTCAGGGCTGCTATATCGACCGGGATGAGTTGTTGTCGCGGATCCTCGTGTTACAGCGTTAGACCGTAAAAAGATCGCAGCCTTCGGCAGCTCCTACATTGGAATGCGTTCACTGTAGGAGCTGCCGAAGGCTGCGATCTTTGCTTTTATAAGCAGGCAAAAAAAGCCCCGATACCAGCCGTGACCGGATCGGGGCTCAAGCTACTGTTGAGGAGCTGCCGTGCGAGGGTGACCAAACCTTCGTGAAGCGAGCTTGCGCCAGTGTGCCCACTCCCCTGTCTGTCGAGTTAGCCGAAAACGACCTGTTCATAGTCGTCGCAGCCACACAGACAAAACGCCCTTGCCGTCCCCGTCCCGGCCTTACAGAATCAAGCCAAGACCTCCGTTGCCACAGAAGGATTTGCGTGATGATGTACGCCGATTTGATTGACCAGGAAGACCTGCTGGGACAGCTCAAGGCCTTGGGTTTTCAGGTGCCGAGCGGCTCAACAGCCGAGCAGGCCTGCGAGTGTGCGGTGCGGGGTCTGGATAATGTTCGCGCGTTTGAACTGCGCAAGATGGTCAAGGACATGTACACCAGCGGCGCCAGTATTCAGCCGGCAGTGCGGCAGGCGATTGACAAGCAGTTGTTGCCAGCATTGGCGGACTATCAGCAAAGCCATAGCGCCTGACAGCAGATCAAAAGATCGCAGCCTTCGGCAGCTCCTACATTGGAATGCATGATCGTTCCCACGCTCTGCGTGGGAATGCCTCAACGGACGCTCCGCGTTCGGCCCTTTGGGACGCAGAGCGTCCCGGTCTGCGTTCGCACGCAGAGCGTGGGAACGATCCTTATCAGAGCCTTACGCTGGCAAACGTCGATTCATTGCGCGCCTGACTCAACGCCGACATCGGCCCCGACAGCGGCGACATCACAATCGCTTGAGGCAGCGGCAGCATCGCCACTTGTTGGGTGGTGTTGGAACCTACGCGCTCGTCACGCGGCGGAATGCCGAAGTATTCGCGATAGCACTTGGAGAAGTGCGGCGTCGATACAAACCCACACACCGACGCCACTTCGATGATCGACATCGGCGTTTGCTTGAGCAGTTGCCGCGCGCGGATCAGGCGCAGCTTCAAGTAGTAACGCGACGGCGAACAGTGCAGGTATTTCTGGAACAGCCGCTCCAGCTGTCGACGCGACACGGCGACGTACACCGCCAGTTCATCCAGATCGATTGGCTCTTCCAGATTGGCTTCCATCAGCGCAACGATTTCCTGCAACTTCGGCTGATTGGTGCCGAGCATGTGCTTGAGCGGCACGCGCTGGTGATCCTGCTCGTTGCGGATGCGTTCGTAGACGAACATTTCCGAGATCGCGGCGGACAGTTCACGGCCGTGATCGCGGCTGATCAGGTGCAGCATCATGTCCAGCGGCGCGGTGCCGCCGGAGCTGGTGAAACGGTTGCGATCGAGGGTGAACAAACGGGTGCTCATGGCCACGCGCGGGAACGCTTCCTGCATCGCCGCCAGGCATTCCCAGTGCACGCTGCAATCGAAACCGTCGAGCAACCCGGCGCAGGCCAGTGCCCAACTGCCGGTGCACACGGCGCCGAGGCGCTTGGACTGACGCGCCTGGCTTTGCAGCCACGAGACGTGTTCACGGGTAACGGTGCGTTGAATGCCGATGCCGCCGCAGACGATCACGGTGTCCAGTGGCGGGGCTTTGTGCATGGAGGCGTCGGGAGTGATTTGCAGACCGTCACTGGCCCACACCTGGCCGCCATCGACGGTGAGGGTGCTCCAGCGATACAGCTCGCGACCGGACAATTGGTTGGCCATGCGCAGGGGTTCTACTGCGGAGGCCAGAGAAATCAGCGTGAAATTGTCCAGCAGCAGAAAGCCGATGGATTGAGGCGCACGGTTCTGGGGTTGGGCCCCGGAGTTGAACGACGTCATCGCGGTATCTCCTCACACAAAGCGGGTGATGGCCTCAGGCGGAGGCTCTTGTTATGGCCATCGTTCTCGCGTGGGAGACGGGCTTTGTTATGACAGAGCAATTGCCATGCCTAAAGTTGGATGGCCGTTCAATAACTCCTGAAAACGACCTGCTGAAGTGTCTATACAAGCCGTGCGACGGAAGATGTTTCGAAGTGCCATCAGGGCGGGTGATAGCCCTGCGCAAAGGATCGTGAGCAAATCGGTAGCACTTGTGGGAACAGGGCTGAGCGCATTTGTATCGGAGTGTCACCACAGGCACGGGTGACGGGCGGTAGGGGTGGTCGTTGGGCGGTGTGGCTGAGAAAGACGCTTATCTGATTGCGACGCGCTAAAAGGTGGCGTGTTTGATTGGGTGTGTTCACTTGCTGAGCAGTTTTGACTGGTCAGGCCCCTTCGCGAGCAAGCTCACTCCTACAAGGGAACTCATTCCAATTGTAGGAGTGAGCCTGCTCGCGATAGAGGCGACTCGGTCTCAGCACTCAACCGCACTAACCGCCAACCCACCCCGCGAGGTCTCTTTATATTTGTCATGCATGTCGGCCCCGGTATCGCGCATGGTGCGGATCACCCGATCCAGCGAGATAAAGTGCTGACCATCCCCGCGCAACGCCATTTGCGCCGCATTGATCGCCTTCACCGCCGCAATCGCATTGCGCTCGATGCACGGCACTTGCACCAGTCCGCCGACCGGATCGCAGGTCAGCCCAAGGTTGTGTTCCAGGCCAATCTCCGCCGCGTTGCACAACTGCTCCGGCGTAGCACCGAGAATCTCCGCCAGCCCCGCCGCCGCCATTGCGCACGCCGAACCCACTTCGCCCTGACAGCCGACTTCGGCACCCGAGATCGAAGCATTCTTCTTGCACAGAATCCCCACCGCCGCCGCACTCAGGAAGTAGTCGACCACGTTGGCATCCGTCACCGCCTCGCTGAACTTCATAAAGTAGTGCAGCACCGCCGGAATGATCCCCGCCGCGCCATTGGTCGGCGCCGTCACCATGCGCCCGCCCGCCGCGTTCTCTTCATTCACCGCCAGCGCAAACAGGTTGACCCACTCCATCGCGCTCAACGTTGAGCCGATTACATTAGGCTTACCCAACTCCTGCAGACTGCGATGCAACTTCGCCGCACGCCGCCGCACATTCAAACCGCCGGGCAGGATGCCTTCGTGTTTCAGTCCCTGCTCGACGCAATCCTGCATCGCCCGCCATAGCTTCATCAGGCCGGCGCGAATCTCTTCTTCACTGCGCCAGACCTTTTCGTTAGCCATCATCAATTCAGCGACGCGCAGGTTGTTCTTCTTGCACAGATCCAGCAGTTCCACCGCGCTGGAAAAGTCATAAGGCAATTCAGTGCGATCCAGATCGACGACACCGCTGGACGCCTGCGCTTCATCCACGACAAAACCGCCGCCAACCGAATAGTAGGTGTCGCGATGCAATTCACCGTGATCGCCTTCAGCAACAATGGTCATCGCATTGGGATGGAACGGCAGGTTTTCATCGATCAGGCGCATGTCCCGCGCCCAGACAAACGGCACCGATAAACGACCGTCCAATAAAAGCGTGTGAGTTTCACGCAGTGCCTGAATGCGCGGGCCAATCTGCGCCGGGTCGATTGAGTCCGGCCACTCACCCATCAACCCCATGATCACCGCGTTGTCGCTGCCGTGACCGATACCGGTCGCCGACAGCGAACCGAACAGTTGCACCTCGATCCGCCGCACCTGTTCCAGCTGATGCTTGCCCCGCAGCGACTCGACAAACAACGCCGCCGCGCGCATCGGCCCGACAGTGTGGGAACTGGACGGGCCGATGCCGATTTTGAACAGGTCGAAAACGCTGATAGCCATTGCTGCAGAGCTCCTGAGGATGCCGGTCCGGGACGCAAAAGCGCCCGCTGGCGGAGCTGCTACGCTCAAGCTGCGATCCGCCAGAATGCCCGCATCATCAGGCTTTTGTCGGGACGCACGACGTCTGGCACCGACGCACTCATGTCCACCAGCGCCGCGCCGTTTTCGCCCCGGTTTTCGCCATTTTTGTGCGGTTCAGATGGCTGATCGGGGCAGAAAAAAGCTGTAAACGACGTCACCGACACTAGATACGACCATCCCTGTACTGGATACGACCCCCCCTGTAGGCGTCAGATTTTCACTGGTACATGATCGTTATGACTCGATTGCAAGGCGCCGTGGTAGAGCTGTCTCCAGAACGCCATCCAACCGCAACCTATAAGTGCGGTGGTCCACAGTCGGAACACTGCCAAAAAAAACACCAAGGAGTCCATCCATGAAAGGTTCCCCGTCGTTGTTATTGGCCGCCATGCTGAGTCTGCCGTTACTGGCGCAAGCTGCAGAACCGGCGCAGTGCAGTACCGTGAATTTCTCCGATGTCGGCTGGACTGACATCACCGCGACCACCGCGACCACCTCCGTTGTTCTCAACGCCCTCGGCTACAAAACCAAGACCACCATGATTTCCGTGCCCGTGACCTACAAGTCGCTGGCCGACGGCAAGAACATGGACGTGTTCCTCGGTAACTGGATGCCGACCATGGAGAACGACATCAAGGCCTACCGCGACGCCGGTACCGTGGAAACCGTGCGCACCAACCTCAAGGGCGCCAAGTACACCCTCGCCGTGCCGCAAGCCCTGTATGACAAAGGTCTGCACGACTTCGCCGACATCGCCAAATTCAAGAAAGAACTCGACGGCAAGATCTACGGCATCGAGCCTGGCAACGACGGCAACCGTCTGATCCAGAGCATGATCGAGAAGGACGCTTTCGGCCTGAAAACCGCCGGTTTCAAAGTCGTTGAATCGTCGGAAGCGGGCATGCTCTCGCAGGTTGATCGCGCGCAAAAACGCGACACCGCCGTGGTCTTCCTCGGCTGGGCGCCGCACCCGATGAACAAACGCTTCAAGATTCAATACCTGACTGGTGGCGATGATTTCTTCGGCCCCGATTTCGGTGCGGCAACCGTGGCGACCAACACCCGCAAGGGTTACGCCGAGGAATGCAGCAACGTCGGTCAGTTGCTGAAAAACCTGGAGTTCAACGTCGACATGGAAAGCGAACTGATGGGCAACATCCTCGACGACAAGATGAAGCCTGACGCGGCCGCCAAGGCCTGGCTGAAAAAGAATCCACAGGTGCTCGATACCTGGCTCGCTGGCGTGACCACCATTGACGGTAAACCTGGCCTGGAGGCCGTGAAAGCCAAGCTGAATCAGTAATCGCTTATGCCGGGGGAGCTTGCTCCCTCGGGCTGTTTATTTCCTCGCATGCGGACGTTCACTACCATGCTGATTGATCAGAAAATACCTTTAGGCCAGTACATCGCGGGCTTCGTTGAATGGTTGACGCAACACGGCGCCAACACCTTCGACGCAATCGCCGTGACACTGGAAACGATGATCCACGGCGTGACGTTTGCGCTCACCTGGTTCAACCCTTTTGTCTTGATCGGCCTCATCGCCCTGCTCGCGCATTTCATCCAGCGCAAATGGGGATTGACCGTTTTCGTCATCGCTTCCTTTCTGCTGATCCTCAATCTGGGGTACTGGCAGGAAACCATGGAAACCCTCGCCCAGGTGCTGTTCGCGACCCTGGTCTGCGTGGTCATCGGCGTGCCGTTGGGCATCGTCGCCGCGCACAAACCGATGTTCTACACGTTAATGCGTCCGGTACTCGATCTGATGCAGACCGTACCGACCTTCGTTTACCTCATTCCTACCCTGACCCTCTTCGGGCTGGGTGTGGTGCCGGGCCTGATCTCCACGGTGGTGTTCGCCATCGCTGCGCCGATCCGCCTGACCTACCTGGGCATCCGCGATGTCCCGCAAGAACTGATGGACGCCGGCAAGGCCTTCGGCTGCTCGCGTCGCCAATTGCTCTCACGGATCGAACTGCCTCACGCCATGCCGAGCATCGCTGCCGGCATCACCCAGTGCATCATGCTGTCGCTGTCGATGGTGGTGATCGCCGCACTGGTAGGCGCCGACGGACTCGGCAAACCGGTGGTCAACGCACTGAACACTGCTGATATCGCCCTGGGCTTCGAAGCAGGCCTGGCGATCGTACTGCTGGCGATCATGCTCGACCGTATCTGCAAACAACCCGACGCCAAAGTAGGGGGTGACGCATGAGCATAATTCGCTTCGAAGACGTAGACGTAATCTTCTCCAAGGATCCACGCGAGGCGCTCAAGCTGCTCGATCAGGGCATGACCCGTAACGAGATCCTGAAGAAAACCGGGCAAATCGTCGGCGTGGAAAAAGCCACGCTGGACGTCAACAAGGGCGAAATCTGCGTGCTGATGGGCCTGTCCGGTTCGGGCAAGTCGAGCCTGCTGCGCTGCATCAACGGCCTCAACACCGTGAGCCGTGGCAAGCTGTTCGTCGAGCATGAAGGCAAGCAGATCGACATCGCTTCCTGCACCCCGGCCGAGCTGAAAATGATGCGCACCCAACGCATCGCCATGGTCTTCCAGAAGTTCGCGCTGATGCCGTGGCTGACGGTGCGCGAAAACATCAGTTTCGGTCTGGAAATGCAGGGCCGTCCGGAGAAAGAACGGCGCAAACTGGTCGACGACAAACTCGAACTGGTCGGCCTGACGCAATGGCGCAACAAGAAACCTGACGAACTCTCTGGTGGTATGCAGCAACGTGTTGGTCTGGCGCGGGCACTGGCGATGGACGCCGATATTTTGCTGATGGACGAACCGTTCTCGGCACTCGACCCGTTGATCCGTCAGGGTCTGCAAGATGAGTTGTTGGAGCTGCAACGCAAGCTGAGCAAGACCATTGTGTTCGTGAGTCACGACCTTGATGAAGCACTGAAACTCGGCAGCCGCATCGCGATCATGAAAGACGGCCGGATCATTCAGTACAGCGTGCCGGAAGAGATCGTGCTCAACCCGGCGGACGACTATGTGCGCACGTTTGTCGCGCACACCAATCCGCTCAACGTGCTCTGCGGCCGCAGCCTGATGCGCACGCTGGACAACTGCAAACGCATCAATGGTTCGGTGTGCCTGGATCCGGGCGGCGATTCGTGGCTGGATCTGGCTGAGGGCAACACCATCAAGGGTGCGCGGCAGAACGGTTCGGTGCTGAATTTGCAGAACTGGGCGCCGGGGCAAGCGGTGGAAGGGCTGGAGCGTAAGCCGACGCTGGTGGATTCGAACATCGGCATGCGCGATGCGTTGCAGATTCGTTATCAGACCGGCAACAAACTGGTGCTGCACGATAACAATCATGTGGTGGGGATCCTGGGCGACAGCGAGTTGTATCACGCGTTGCTGGGCAAGAACCTGGGCTAAGAACCCCGGAGACAAAAACGCCGCGAGAGGATCGCGGCGTGATCGTTCCCACGCTCTGCGTGGGAATGCAGCCCGGGACGCTCCGCGTCCCACAACAGCGGACGCGGAGCGTCCATTGATGCATTCCCACGCGGAGCGTGGGAACGATCATGCAAAAGGGGCTCAATCGAGCCCCTTTTGTTTTAGCGGTTTAGCTATACACCCGGCCAAGGAGCTGCCGATGGCTTTCAAACTGATCGAGCACATCCCGCGTGATCTGATCCTGCGTGAAGCCCATCAGGTCGTAATCCTGGCTGCCGTTGTGCAAATACACTTCAGCACGGTAGTAACGCTGGCGCGCTTCATCGGACTGCGCCGATTCAGTCGGCGTCGCCAGATAACCGTCCAGGCTGACTTCGTAAACGAAGGGGTTGCCCTCTTCCATCTCGACGCGCACGCCCATGCAACGCTTGGATTTACCCAGCAGCGTCTGCACTGTCAGACCCTGCGCACGCATCTGCGCGGTGGCATCTTCCAGCGCCGGGCTGACTTGTTTGTCCATGAAACGCTGCACCACCGATTGGCTCGGCTGCAGATCAAGTTGCGTCAGACGCTCGCTGAAACCGCGACGACCACGCTCCGCCAGTTGCGCTTGCTCCTGTTCGATCTGCACGTCCTGGCGCATCGCCTTGTGCAGGCCGAACATGAAGAACACCAGCACCACCGAGAACGGCAGACCGGCCAGCACGACCATGGTTTGCATGGCTTCGAAGTTACCGGCGAACAGCAGGCCGATGGTCACCAGGGTGATCACGGCCGACCAGAAAATCCGCAGCCAGTGCGGCGCATCTTCATCAACGTTGCCGCCCTTGCAGGACAGGTTCGCCATCATCACCGCGCCAGAGTCGGCCGGGGTCAGGAACAGCACGAAGCCAACAAAGATCGACACACCGATGACGATTTTCGACGCCGGGTAATGCTCAAGCATTTGGTAGATCGCCATCGATGGCTGTTCCAGCGCCGTCTTGCCGAGCTCCACCGCCCCTTGGTTGATCACCAGATCCAGCGCCGAGTTACCGAAGATCGACAGCCAGGCCAAAGTGAAGCCCAGCGGAATCAGCAGTACGCCAGCCACCAGTTCACGCACGGTGCGACCACGGGAAATACGCGCGATGAACATGCCGACGAATGGCGCCCAGGAAATCCACCAGGCCCAGTAGAACAGTGTCCACAGGCCCATCCAGCGTTCGGTTTTCTCGGCGCTGCCTTCGTACACATACAGGTCGAAGGTTTTCAGCACGATGCCGTTGAGGTAATCGCCGATGTTCTGCACGAAGCCGTTGAGCAGGTGCAAGGTCGGGCCGAACAACAGCACGAAAATCAGCAGACCGCTGAACAGCACGATGTTCAGGTTGGACAGACGACGAATGCCGTTTTCCACGCCGGACACCGCAGCGATGGTCGCCACGGTGCTCATCACGATGATCACGATCAGCAGGTTGGTGTTGCTGTGCTCCATGCCGAACAGGTTTTCCAGGCCCGACGACACTTGCAGCGAACCAATCCCCAGGTTCGTCACCAGACCCAGCAGCGTTACGAACATGCCGAAGCCGTCCACCGCGTGACCGGCCGCGCCTTTGACCCAACGCTCGCCGACCAGCGGATACAGCGCCGAACGCAACGCCAGCGGCTGGTTATGACGGTAAGCAAAGTACGCCACGGCCAGACCGACCAGTGCATAAATCGCCCAGCCGTGCAGGCCCCAATGCAGGAACGTCAGTTGCACCGCCTGACGCGCGGCCATGTTGGTGGCCGAGGCGCCTTCTGGCGGATTGAAATAGTGATCCAGCGGCTCGGACGCGCCGAAGTACAGCAGCGAAATACCGATACCCGACGAGAACAGCATCCCCGCCCAGGCGCCGTAACTGAAATCCGGGGTGTCGTCCTTGCTGCCCAGTTTGAGTTTGCCGTACGAGGAAAACGCCAGACCGACGACAAAGACCAGATAGGCGGCGATCACCACCATGTAGTACCAGCCGAAGCTGCGCGACAACCAGGCCTGAGCGATACCCAACAGTCTGCCGGCCTCTTGCGGGGCGATAATCAGAATGGCGGTCAACAACAGAATCAGCGCGGTAGAGGTGTAAAACACCCAACCGTTGACCGTCACCTTCTCGGGCGGGGTCTTTATTAGCGAGGCAGAACTCATGGCACAAATGCTCCAGGCAGTGCGAGAGAAGAACACAAGGCAACACGGCACCCGGCTAATCGGTTAGTTGGCAGCCGACCGACGGGTGATATAAAGACACCCCGAAAAAAGCCCGAACCCTGAGAGCGCCGTGGCGTATAGGGTTCGAGCGGTTTTGGATGTCAGTTTTTGCGCCATTCACATGTGGGAAAAATCTGTAAACAGCGACGATTTGTCGCAGATCTTATTCTTTGTTGATTGAACGTTCAATCAAAACAAAATAGACTGGCCCTCAATCCGATGAGCGTTGATCGCCCCTCGGAAGGCCTAAGGAGATGTGCAAGATGCCCAAGGTCGGTATGCAACCCATCCGCCGCCAACAACTGATCGAAGCCACTTTGCAGGCGGTCGATCAGGTCGGAATGGGGGACGCCAGCATTGCGCTGATCGCCCGTTTGGCCGGTGTCTCGAATGGCATCATCAGTCATTACTTTCAGGACAAGAACGGCCTGATTGCCGCCACGATGCGGTATCTGATGAGCGACCTCAGCGAGAACGTCACCCTGCGCCGCCAAGCGCTGGCAGATGACAGCCCACGGGCGCATCTGCAGGTGATCATCGAAGGCAACTTCGACGCCAGCCAGGTCAATGGCCCGGCAATGAAAACCTGGCTGGCCTTTTGGGCCACCAGCATGCACCAGCCGTCTTTGCACAGGTTGCAGCGGATCAACGATCACCGTCTGTATTCCAACCTGTGCTGCGAGTTCCGCCGTGTGTTGCCGCTTGAAGATGCGCGCACCGCAGCGCGTGGCCTGGCAGCGTTGATTGACGGTTTGTGGTTGCGCGGCGCGCTGTCGGGAGATGCTTTCGACACGGCGCAGGCGCAACAGATCGCTTACGAATACATGGATTTCCAATTGGCCAAGAAGGTGAGCTAGAGCACACAGAAAACGCTCGGCCCCTCACTGCCACCGCAGCCTCACCGCGGTGGTCAACGCCAACCACTAATGCACTTGCGAGGACACTATGGCCCGTTTCGAACTGCAAAAACTTTACATCGATGGCGCGTACTCGGACGCCGGCAGCGATGCCACCTTCGAAGCCATCAACCCGGCTAACGGTGAAGTCCTCGCACAGGTGCAACGTGCGACCAAGGAAGACGTCGAGCGCGCTGTAGTCGCCGCTGAAAAGGGCCAGAAAATCTGGGCCGCGATGACTGCCATGGAGCGTTCGCGCATCCTGCGTCGTGCCGTCGACATCCTGCGCGAGCGCAACGATGAACTGGCCGCGCTGGAAACCCTGGACACCGGTAAATCCTTCTCCGAAACCAAGTACGTCGACATCGTTACCGGCGCTGACGTGCTGGAATACTACGCAGGCCTGGTGCCGGCGATCGAAGGCGAGCAGATTCCACTGCGCGACACTTCTTTCGTCTACACCCGTCGCGAGCCGCTGGGCGTTGTCGCCGGTATCGGCGCGTGGAACTACCCGATCCAGATCGCGCTGTGGAAATCCGCGCCAGCCCTGGCCGCCGGTAACGCGATGATCTTCAAGCCAAGCGAAGTCACCTCGCTGACCACGCTGAAGCTGGCCGAGATCTTCACCGAAGCCGGTCTGCCAAACGGCGTGTTCAACGTCCTGACCGGCAGCGGCCGTGAAGTCGGTACCTGGCTGACCGAGCACCCGCGCATCGAAAAAATCTCCTTCACCGGCGGCACCGACACTGGCAAGAAGGTAATGGCCAGCGCTTCGGCTTCGTCGCTGAAAGACGTGACCATGGAACTGGGCGGCAAGTCCCCGCTGATCATCTGCGACGACGCCGATCTCGATCGCGCTGCCGACACCGCGATGATGGCCAACTTCTACAGCTCCGGTCAGGTCTGCACCAACGGCACTCGCGTGTTCGTTCCGGCGCACCTGAAAGCCGCTTTCGAAGCCAAGATCGTTGAACGCGTTGCACGCATCCGCATCGGCAACCCGGAAGACGAAAACACCAACTTCGGCCCGCTAGTCAGCTTCGCGCACATGGAAAGCGTGCTGGGCTACATCGCCAAGGGTAAAGAGCAAGGCGCCCGCGTACTGTGCGGCGGCGAGCGTCTGACCGACGGCGAATTCGCCAAAGGCGCATTCGTCGCACCGACCGTGTTCACCGATTGCACCGACGACATGACCATCGTTCGTGAAGAAATCTTTGGCCCGGTCATGGCGATCCTCTCCTACGAAACCGAAGAAGAAGTGATCCGCCGCGCCAACGACACCGACTTCGGCCTGGCCGCCGGTATCGTCACCAAAGACCTGAACCGTGCCCACCGCGTGATTCATCAACTGGAAGCCGGTATCTGCTGGATCAACGCCTGGGGCGAGTCCGACGCAAAAATGCCGGTCGGCGGCTACAAGCAGTCGGGTGTTGGCCGTGAAAACGGCATCAGCTCGCTGAACAACTTCACCCGCATCAAATCGGTACAGGTCGAGCTGGGCGATTACGTTTCGGTGTTCTAAAACCCGAGATCTGTATTGCCCGCGAGGGCCTCTTCGCGAGCAAGCCCGCTCCCACAAGGAGCCCGTGGCGGACACATATCCTGTGTACACCAGAGTTCAAATGTGGGAGCGGGCTTGCTCGCGAATCGAGTGCGAAGCACTCGTCAGGCCGACATGACCACATCTAAAGAGGGTGCATTCAATGTCCCAAGAATTCGATTACATCATCATCGGTGCCGGCTCGGCCGGTAACACCCTGGCGACCCGTCTGACTGAAGACGCCGGCGTCACCGTTCTGCTGCTCGAAGCAGGCGGCCCTGATTACCGTCTCGACTTCCGCACGCAAATGCCGGCTGCTCTGGCGTTCCCGCTGCAAGGTCGTCGCTACAACTGGGCTTACGAAACCGACCCCGAGCCACACATGGACGGTCGCCGGATGGAATGCGGTCGCGGCAAAGGCCTCGGCGGTTCCTCGCTGATCAACGGCATGTGCTACATCCGTGGTAACGCAATGGACTACGACGGCTGGGCGAAACTGCCGGGCCTGGAAAACTGGTCGTACCTCGACTGCCTGCCGTACTTCCGCAAAGCCGAAACCCGCGACATCGGCCCGAACGATTACCACGGTGGCGAAGGCCCGGTCAGCGTGACCACGCCGAAGGCTGGCAACAACCCGTTGTTCCACGCCATGGTTGAAGCGGGCGTACAAGCCGGTTACCCGCGCACCGAAGACTTGAACGGTTACCAGCAGGAAGGCTTCGGCCCGATGGACCGCACCGTGACGCCGAACGGCCGTCGTGCTTCCACCGCCCGTGGCTACCTCGACACCGCGAAAAAGCGTTCGACCCTGACCATCGTCACCCACGCCCTGACCGACAAGATTCTGTTCGAAGGCAAGCGTGCGGTTGGCGTGCGTTATCTGGTCGGTTCGGCTGAAGAGCGCGTTGAAGTCAAAGCGCGCAAAGAAGTGCTGCTGTGCTCCGGCGCCATCGCTTCGCCGCAGATTCTGCAGCGTTCCGGTGTCGGCCCGGCCGAACTGCTGAAGTCGCTCGACATCCCGGTGGTTCACGACCTGCCAGGCGTCGGTGAAAACCTGCAGGATCACCTTGAGCTGTACCTGCAATACGCCTGCACCCAACCGGTTTCGCTGTACCCGTCGCTGCTCTGGTACAACCAGCCAGCCATCGGTGCCGAATGGTTGTTCAACGGCACCGGCATCGGCGCCAGCAACCAGTTCGAAGCCGGCGGTTTCATCCGTTCGCGTCCGGAATTCGAATGGCCGAACATTCAGTACCACTTCCTGCCGGTGGCGATTAATTACAACGGCAGCAACGGTGTGAAAGAGCACGGTTTCCAGGCGCACATGGGTTCCATGCGCTCGCCAAGCCGTGGTCGCATCCAGGCCAAGTCGAAAGACCCGCGCCAGCACCCGAGCATCCTGTTCAACTACATGGCCACCGAGCAAGACTGGCAGGAATTCCGCGACGGCATCCGCCTGACCCGTGAAATCATGCAGCAGCCTGCGCTGGACGCTTTCCGTGGCCGCGAAATCAGCCCGGGCATCGAAGTGCAAACCGATGAGCAACTCGACAAGTTCATTCGCGAGCACGCCGAAACCGCGTTCCACCCGTCCTGCTCGTGCAAGATGGGCACCGACGAGATGGCTGTGGTTGATGGCGAAGGTCGCGTGCACGGCATGCAGAGCCTGCGTGTGGTCGATGCTTCGATCATGCCGATCATCACCACCGGCAACCTCAACGCGCCGACGATCATGATCGCCGAGAAAATCGCCGACAAGATCCGTGGCCGCCAGTCGCTGCCACGCAGCACCGCACCGTACTACGTCGCGGGCGATGCACCGGTGAAGGGCAAGCCGATGCGTGATATCACCCCGGCTGCGCACTGACAGCCCGCTACTCACGCAATCGAAAGCCGCCGTTTCTTTTTATAGAATCGGCGGCTTTTTTATTCGCTTTGCACAACTCACTCTGGGCAATTAGCCATCCGCAGAACAAACAAGTCTTGTAATAATTGCCAACAACTGCTTTCAAATAAAAACATTAGTATGCGCGCCAGCAAAAACCATAACCCAAGGAAGGCCAATGGCGCTCAACTGCAATAAACGATTTATGTCTGCCGATTTATTTCGCCAGAAACTTTCCCGAGAAACAACTGTTACTCTTGATTTCAGTTACCTGAGCGGCGTCATTGAGTCGTGGTGGAAAAAGAACAGCGCACAAGATATACACACCCTCAAAATAAAACTGACAAGCTTGTTTCTCGAACACCTTCACTCAGAAGACGCTGCCTATTTTGATAAAATCGGCTGCGCTGGCGGCGTTGCCGCCGTATGCATCCGAAACATATTCAAAATCGACTCTCCCAAACTGGCCCTCACTGTCCACGAAGCATTGGCCGACCTGTTCCACTTGACCGATATTAAATATGAGTATGAAGATCATAAAGCGCTGTATCTGAAACCGTTCGGTGAAAACTTTCGGGAATGGGGTAACGGCCACGGCGACATTACGCCGCACTCTGATGATCTTTATGAACATCTGAATGTCGATTTACTTGCGCTCACCGTATGCCGAGACACAACCCAAACGCCGACCGCTTATTATTATCCTGCCGACTTGCTGCTCCCCCTCGACGACGAAGAACTGCAAACTTTATTCGGCATGCGGGCGATTTTTGTGTCCGGCAAAAACGTCACCGGGACGAAAGAAAGAGTGCGTAATGTCGTTGAATATGACGATTGGAATGGTTACCGATTTTCACTGGACTTCCGTATCGACGCTCAAAGTGGCGAGCGGATGCGGGCAATCAACGGTGGTCAAGAGGTGCTGGATAAAATCCGCGCAGGACTGTCAGCCGCGAAATGCAACCTTTCCACTGCAGAAACAGGCACGTTCCTGATTGTTGCCAACAACAAAGTACTGCATGCGCGCCCCACGCTTGATATCAGCGTCAATGAGGCTCGCTCACGCGCTGCCGAATCAACATTTGCTACAACACCACGCCTGCTGTTTCGCAGTAAAGGGCCTCGCAAGCAGTACTATTCGTTGAACGAACAGCCAGCCCTGTTGGTAGCCAACTGATGAGTGCTTGCCAACCACTACACCAATCCACTTTCATGCAAACGCTTAGAGATGGCGGACGCGACGCTATCAGTTTTGGCGTCGCGTTCATCTTTCTATATCTATCAATCGGGATGCTGGGCGCAACACAAGCACTCTCGCTGAGTCAGGTGCTGGCGACAACGTTGTTCATTTTTTCCACACCTTTGCAGTTTCTGCTAATACAAAACCATAGCGACGGCTGGTTGTTGATTCCAATCATCCTGGCGCTCAATGCTCGTTTTGTCTTGCTTTCAGCGACACTGGTACCTCATCTGAAAACGACGTCGACGCGCCAGATTCTGGCGTCGCTGATTTTGTTTACGCCATCAATCTTCACAGCCTGCATGACACGTTTCAAACAAAGCGCCAGCTTCCCTTTTGCGTATTTGCTTGGCGTAGGCGCGCCGATCTTCGCCGTATCGATTATCTGCACCTACATCGGATTTGTGGCTGGAGCAGGTTTGAGCTCACCGGTGATCGCTGCCGCCATTACCATGCTACTACCCCTTCAATTTACCGCGCTGGCCGGCAAGCACTGGCCACACTACATGGAGGTTTCCAGCTATTGGCTGGGTTTCATCAGCGCCCCTCTGCTAGTCCTGCTGTTCAAAGACTACAGCCTGTTGATAACGCCCTTCGTCATTGGCGGCTTGATAGTGATGATTGAAAATTGCTGCAGTCGCAAAGGAGCAACCAGTCAATGATGCTCTGGTTACTCATCAGCTTCGCGGCTGTAACAGCTTTTGCTTTCAGGGCTCTGCCATTCGCTTTCAAGAACACTCCGGCGCTGACGCACACCAACGGTTCGTTCTACCGTTTTGTCAGTTACAGCGCCCAAGCCATGTTAGGCGTGATCATCTACGACACCGCTTTCAACAAACTTGATGCGCCGAGTTTTCTACAGCAGTTTCAGATAATCGACGGGTTGAAAATACTGCTGCTGGCAGGAACATTCGTTGTCGTCGCCAAAACGAAAAAAATACTCCCCAGCTTCCTTGCAAGCCTGGTGATTTATTTACTCGCGTTCGTCTATCTGAATAACTGATTTTAAACACCTGTACTTCGTGCACAGTTACCCCTCGTGGGCAGCCCGGGACTGGCGTGCTCACGAATTCACGCGCGCCTGTCGCGATGAACGTCCACTCGGCAACAGATTCCCCTCTTCGGCACCGCCCTTGATCCTACCCCCACGCAGGCCTACTCTAGACCTCGCGCAACCGTTTCACCCCCTCCCCGCCGTCGCTTTACCGCTTCCCCCTGACAAGGAGGTTCCCGAATGTTCGATTTCCACCCCCAGCTCAAGCAGCGCTTCGCTGCCTTGCGCACGGGCGCTGAGTTTTTTTCCCTGCGGTATGTACGCGAGTCCGGGCAGTACCTGTCGGTGCGCAAGAACGTCGCCGAACCGCCAAGCCTGAGCCGTGACGAAGGCGCTATGCTCACCGTTCGCGTCAACGGCGTTGAGGCCTACGCGGCGACCAACGACCTCTCGCAACAAGGCCTGCAAGCTGCGCTTGAACGCGCCGAAACTCAGGCCCGTCGCCTGAAGCCGCACGCCTTGCTCGACCTGCGCGATCAGCCAGTGTCCAGCGATCGCGCTGATTACTTTTCGCCCAATCTCGAACAACCCTTCCCTTCCCTGAGCGAATGCTTTGAGCTGCTCGGCGCGGAATCCGCCTCGGTGCCAAAGGATGAGCGCCTGGTGAATTGGCAGGTGAGCATCGGCATTACTCACGTCGAACAGATCTACCTGAGCAGCGCCGGGGCTGAATTGCGCCAGGCCCAGCGCTTCGTCTACCCAGGCCTCGACGTTACCGCCTACGACGGCAACGACAGCCAGACCCGCAGCCTCGGCCGCGAAAACTTCGGCCAACAGGGCGGCGCTGATGTGATCAGCCGCTGCGGCTTGATCGGCGCCGGCCCGCAAGTCGCCGATCAGGCCCTGCAATTGCTGCTCGCGCCAAACACCCCGCAAGGCCCGCGCGATCTGCTGTTGATGCCCGATCAGATGATGCTGCAGATCCACGAATCCATCGGCCACCCGCTGGAGCTCGACCGCATCCTCGGCGATGAACGCAATTACGCCGGCACCAGTTTCGTCAAGGCCAGTGACTTCGGCAGCCTGCAATACGGCTCGAAGCTGCTCAACGTAACCTTCGATCCGGGCATTCCCGAAGAACTCGCCAGCTACGGCCATGACGACGACGGCACCGAGGCCAGCAAACAATTTCTGATCCGCGAAGGTCTGTTGCTGCGGCCGCTGGGCGGTGCGCTGTCGCAATTCCGTGCCGGCATGGATGGCGTTGCCAACAGCCGCGCCTGCGGCTGGAATCGTGCGCCGATTGATCGCATGGCCAACCTCAATATCGAACCGGGCGATCAGCCGTTGAACAAGCTGATCGAAGGCATCGAGCACGGCATTTTGATGAGCACCAACCGTTCGTGGTCGATCGACGATGCTCGCAACAAATTCCAGTTCGGCTGCGAATGGGGCCAGTTGATCGAAGACGGTGAACTTAAAGGCGTGGTGAAAAATCCGAACTACCGGGCGATTTCCGCGCACTTCTGGAAAAGCCTGCGCGCCGTCGGCGACGCCAACACCGTCAAGGTGCTCGGCACGCCAAACTGCGGCAAGGGCGAACCGAATCAGGTGATCCGCGTCGGCCACGCTTCGCCGGCCTGCGTATTCAGCAACGTTGATGTGTTTGGGGGAGACGCCTGATGAGCATTTCGAAGAGTCAGTCCGACGCCTTCAAGGTCATGGTCAATTGGCTGCGCGACAGCGTCCGTGAGCCGGAACAGTTCACCCTCAGCTATGCCGCTGAATCCTCGGCGTTCGTGCGTTTCAATCACGCCAAAGTGCGTCAGGCCGGGCAGGTGCAGCAGGCCAACATCGTTCTGAAGCTGATCAACGACGGCCGTCATGCCGACCTGCAAGTCACCCTCTCGGGTGATCAGGAAGGCGATCTGCAACGCCTCGCCGAAGGCCTGCAACAACTGCGCGAAACTCTGCCGCTGTTGCCGCAGGATCCGTATCTACTGCTCAATCACAACGGCTGGCAGAGCAAGAATGTGCAGGAACATCCGCTGCCGGACACGGAACAGGTGGTCGATGAAATCTGCGCCGCTGCTGAAGGTCTGGACTTGGTGGGCTTCTATGCCGCCGGGCCGATCAGCCGTGGTTTTGCCAGTTCTTCGGGGGCGTTTGGCTGGCATCAGGCCAATAGCTTCAACTTCGATTTCAGCCTGTTTCACGAGAACGGCGAAGCGGTGAAAGCCAGCTACGCCGGGCATGACTGGAGCAGCGAAGGGTTCGCCAAGCGCTTCGGTCAGGCGCGCGAGCAACTGGAATTTCTCGGTCGGCCGTTGCGCACCCTGGCGCCGGGGCAGTACCGCGCCTATCTGGCGCCAGCGGCGCTGGAAGAAATCATGGGCATGTTGAGCTGGGGTGGATTTTCGGCGCAGTCGATTGCCAGCAAAAGCAGTCCGTTGCAGAAGCTGTATGTCGGCGATCAAGCGTTCAGCCCACTGGTGTCGTTGGACGAAAAGGTCAGCGACTCGCTGAGCCCGGCATTTTCCGGCGAAGGTTATCCACGCAGTGATCTGCGTTTGATCGCCGAGGGCAAGGCTGGGGATCAATTGGTTGGTTCGCGCAGTGCGGCGGAATACGGTCTGGCCGCCAACGGCGCCGGTGGTGGTGAAATGCCAAGTGCGTTGAACATGGCGGCGGGGGATCTGTCGCAAGCAGAGATCCTCAAGCAGTTGGGCACCGGGCTGTACATCAGCAACCTCTGGTACCTGAACTACTCGGATCAACCGGCGGCGCGCATGACCGGCATGACCCGTTTTGCGACCTTCTGGGTCGAGAACGGCGAAATTCAGGCGCCGGTGAGCACCATGCGTTTTGACGACAGCGCGTACAGCCTGCTGGGTTCGCAGCTGGAAGCGTTGACTGCGGAGCGTGAGTTGCTGCTGTCAGCGAGCACGTACAGCCAGCGCAATACCTCGTCGGCATTGCTGCCGGGGGCGCTGGTTAGCCGACTCACGTTAACGCTCTGACAGCGATCGTTCCCACGCTCTGCGTGGGAATGCAGCCCGGGACGCTCTGCGTTCCTGCCAAAAGCGGACGCGGAGCGTCCGTTGAGGCATTCCCACGCAGAGCGTGGGAACGATCATCAAATTTGGATTAACCACCCATCAGAGGTTCCATGCCCAACCGCCCGCCTCTCGACGCCATCACCGCCCGCTGGTTGCCTTGGGTCGTCGCCATTGCGTTTTTCATGCAGTCCCTCGACGGGACAATCCTCAATACCGCCCTGCCCGCCATGGCCCGCGATCTCGCCGAGGATCCGTTGCGCATGCAGGGTGTGATCATCGCCTACATGCTCACCGTGGCGTTGCTGATCCCCGCCTCAGGCTGGATCGCCGACCGCTTCGGCACCAAGAAAATCTTCTTCGGTGCGATTCTGCTGTTCAGCTTCGGCTCGCTGCTTTGTGCGCTGTCGAGCAGCCTGAGCATGCTGATCGGCGCTCGCGTCATTCAAGGCCTGGGCGGTGCGCTGATGTTGCCGGTCGGGCGGCTGGTGGTGTTGCGTGCTTATCCGCGATCCGAACTGGTGCGGATCATGGGCTTCATCACCATCCCCGGTCTGCTCGGCCCGTTGATCGGCCCGACCATGGGCGGCTGGATGGTCGAATACCTGACGTGGCACTGGATCTTTCTGATCAACCTGCCGGTCGGCGTGATCGGCTGCTACGCGGTGTGGAAATTCATTCCCGACCTGCGCGGCAGCGAGCGTACGCGTTTCGATAGCCTCGGTTTCCTGTTGTTCGGCGCGGCGATGATCCTCATCACCATCGCCATGGAAGGCCTCGGCGAACTGCACTTGCCGCACCTGCGGGTGATGTTGCTGCTGTTCGGCGGCATGGCCTGTCTGGCGGCGTACTGGTTGCGCGCCGGGCATATCGAAAACCCGCTGTTCGCGCCGTCACTGTTCAAGACCCGCACGTTTGCCGTCGGCATTCTTGGCAACCTGTTTGCCCGTTTGGGCAGCGGCGCGTTGCCGTTTCTGGTGCCGTTGCTGCTGCAGGTGGCGCTGGGTTATTCACCGTCGCAAGCGGGGATGAGCATGTTGCCGCTGGCCGCTGCGGCGATGATCGCCAAGTGGGTGGCGCGACCGCTGATTGAGCGACTTGGTTATCGCATCGTCCTCACCGGCAACACGCTGGCGCTGGGGATCATGCTGGCGAGCATGGGCCTGGTCAGCGAGCAGACGCCGTACTGGTTGCTGCTGTGTCTGCTGGCGGTACTTGGCGCGATCAACTCGCTGCAATTTACGGCGATGAACACGGTGACGTTGATCGATCTGGATGACGCGAGCGCCAGTAGCGGCAACAGTTTGCTATCGGTGGTCGCGCAGTTGTCGTTGAGTCTAGGTGTTGCCTGCGCGGGTGCGTTGCTTGGCGGGTTTACGGCGGAGGTCGGTAATGATGGTGTGGAGACTGTGCTAGGTGCCTTCCAGCTGACCTTTGTCACGGTCGGGATCATGGCGATGTTGGCGGCGACGATATTCTCACAGCTGTCGAAAGAAGACGGCCGCCGCGCGAAACGGCCGGAAGAACACATTGAACATTAATTTGCCATGCTGGCTTTTGTGGCGAGGGGATTTATCCCCGTTGGGTTGCGTAGCAGCCCCAAAAGGTTGAATGCGATCGGTCTGATGTACCGAGGTGGCAGGTATAGGGGGGTGCTGCGCACCCCAACGGGGATAAATCCCCTCGCCACAGGTAAATCCTTCACTTCTGGTTTTAGTCGCTGTTCGTCCAGAACTTTCGAGGAAAGTGGCACGGGGCTGCTACACTGCGCGACATTTTGTTTTGCAGGCCAGTCCCGTGACCACCATCGCCACCGCTTTTAATACTCTGCCGCTGTCCGCCGCCATGCTGGCTAACCTCGAATCCCTCGGTTATGCCCAGATGACGCCGATCCAGGCGCAGAGCTTGCCGGTGATCCTCAAAGGGATGGATCTGATCGCTCAGGCCAAGACTGGCAGCGGCAAGACCGCCGCGTTCGGCATCGGTTTGCTGAATCCGATCAACCCGCGCTACTTCGGTTGCCAGGCACTGGTGATCTGCCCGACGCGTGAGCTGGCCGACCAGGTCGCCAAGGAAATCCGTCGTCTGGCCCGTGCCGAAGACAACATCAAGGTCCTGACCCTGTGCGGCGGCGTGTCCTTCGGCCCGCAGATCGCTTCGCTGGAGCACGGCGCGCACATCATCGTCGGCACCCCGGGGCGCATTCAGCAGCACCTGCGCAAGGGTTCGCTGGTACTCGATGGCTTGAACACGCTGATCCTCGACGAAGCCGATCGCATGCTCGACATGGGCTTCTACGACGCCATCGAAGACATCATCGTCAAGACCCCGGAGCGTCGTCAGACCCTGCTGTTCTCCGCGACGTACCCGGTGGGCATCAAGCAACTGGCGTCGAAATTCATGCGTGACCCGCAAACGGTGAAAGCCGAAGCGTTCCACGATGACACGCAGATCGAGCAGCGCTTCTACGAGATTTCCCCGGAAGATCGCATGAGCGTGGTGACCAAGGTCCTGCACCACTTCCGCCCGGCGTCGTGCGTGGCGTTCTGCTTCACCAAGCAGCAAGTGCAGGAAACTGTTGATCACCTGACCGCCAAAGGCATTTCCGCCGTCGGCCTGCACGGCGATCTGGAACAGCGTGATCGCGATCAGGTGCTGGCGATGTTCGCCAACCGCAGTACTTCGGTATTGGTTGCCACCGACGTCGCCGCCCGTGGTCTGGACATCGATGCACTGGACATGGTGATCAACGTCGAACTGGCGCGCGATTCGGAAATCCACATTCACCGCGTCGGCCGTACCGGTCGCGCTGGCGAGAAAGGCATCGCGATCAGCCTGGTTGCTCCGGGTGAAGCGCATCGCGCGCAAGCCATCGAACAGCTGCAAAAATCGCCGCTGAACTGGGATCAGGTCGATAACCTCAAATCCCAGGGCCTCGCCCCGCTGCAACCGCCGATGACCACGCTGTGCATCGGTGCTGGCCGTAAAGACAAAGTGCGTCCGGGCGACATTCTGGGTGCACTGACGGGTGATGCCGGTATTCCGGGCGCGCAGGTTGGCAAGATCGCGATCTTCGATTTCCAGGCTTATGTGGCTGTCGACCGCACCGTGGCCATGCAAGCGTTGCAGCGCCTGAACGACGGCAAGATCAAGGGCCGTTCGCTGCGCGTGCGTATCCTGTAACCGATCTTCCATTTAACGAAGATCCCCTGTGGGAGCGAGCTTGCTCGCGAATGCAATCTGTCAGTCGACATCACGTTGAATGACACACCGCTTTCGCGAGCAAGCTCGCTCCCACAGTTTGTTTTGTAGCGACCCACCATGAGGACACCGTTTTGCGCTCTACCGAAGTCGTGATCATTGGCGCTGGCGCCGCTGGGTTGATGTGTGCACTGACCGCCGCCGGGCGTGGGCGTCAGGTGTTGCTGCTCGACCACGCGAACAAGGCCGGCAAGAAAATCCTGATGTCGGGCGGTGGCCGCTGCAATTTCACCAACATGTACACCGAGCCGAGCAATTTCCTCTCGCAGAATGCGCACTTCTGCAAATCCGCACTGGCGCGTTACACCCAGTGGGATTTCATCGGCATGGTCGGCAAACACGCCGTGCCGTATCACGAGAAAAAACTCGGCCAGCTGTTCTGCGATAACAAATCCAGCGACATCCTCGAAATGCTCCTCACCGAGTGCGATCAGGCCGGCGTCGAGTTGCACCTCGACACGTCGATCCAGACCATTGAGAAAGTCGAGAGCGGTTACCTGCTCGACACCACCCTCGGCCAGGTTCAGTGCCAGTCGCTGGTGATCGCTACCGGCGGCCTGTCGATCCCGACGCTCGGCGCCACCGGTTTTGGTTATCAAGTGGCCAAGCAATTCGGCCATGAACTGCTGCCGACCCGCGCCGGCCTGGTGCCGTTCACCATCACCGACCAGCTCAAGGAATTGTGCACCGAGCTGTCCGGGACGTCGGTGGATTGTCTGGTCAGCTGCAACGATCAGAGCTTTCGCGAGAACATCCTGTTCACTCACCGCGGCCTCAGCGGCCCGGCGATTTTGCAGATCTCGTCGTTCTGGGAATCGGGCGATACAGTGGAGATCAACCTGCTGCCGGATCACGACGCGGCGAGCTGGCTGCAACAGCAAGTGGCCGAGCGTCCGAACAGTGAATTGAAAACTTTGCTGGGTGAGATTTTCACCAAGAAGATGGCCAATCTGCTGGCGGATAACTGGTTTGTCTCCAAGCCGATGAAGCAGTACACCCACGCAGAGCTGGCGGAGATCGCCGAGAAGCTGGGCAGCTGGAAAGTCGTGCCGGCGGGAACTGAAGGTTATCGCACGGCCGAAGTGACTCTCGGTGGCGTTGATACCCGCGAAGTGTCGTCCAAGACCATGGAATCGCTGAAAAGCCCCGGCCTGTATTTCATTGGCGAAGTGCTCGACGTCACTGGCCACTTGGGTGGCTTCAACTTCCAGTGGGCCTGGGCCTCCGGCTACGCCGCCGCGCAATACGCCTGACCGAAACAACACTCCCCCTGTAGGAGCTGCCGAAGGCTGCGATCTTTTGATCCTGTTTTAAGATCAAGATCAAAAGATCGCAGCCTTCGGCAGCTCCTACAGGGGTAGCGGGCGATCAAGGAACACTTTTTGCTGTCAGATGTGATCGCCGCCATTGCGTCGGCGTCATTACTGGCTCAATTTAGCGGCATCGCCTCGGAAGGCCTTCGCACTTCATGTCCTCGACCTCGTTTCGTCAGTCTTTGCGGCGCCTGTGGGCGCTGGATAAATTCAGCTACAGCGTGCGGGTGTTCATCGCCCTGACCGGCAGCATGGCGCTGTGTTGGTATCAGGATGAAATGGGCCTGTTGATCCCGTTGTTCCTCGGCATCATCGCCAGCGCCCTGGCCGAAACCGACGACAGTTGGCAGGGCCGCCTCAACGCCCTCGCCGTGACGCTGGTGTGTTTCAGCATCGCCGCGCTGTCGGTGGAATTGCTCTTCCCCTACCCCATCGTGTTTGCCATTGCCCTGGCGCTGGCGAGTTTCGGCCTGACCATGCTCGGTGCGCTCGGCGAGCGCTACGGGGCGATTGCCTCGGCGACGCTGATTCTGTCCGTGTACACGATGATCGGCGTCGATCAACGCGGCGGCGCGGTCACCGATTTTTGGCACGAACCGATGCTGCTGGTCGCCGGCGCCGCGTGGTACGGCTTGCTCTCGGTGTTGTGGCAGGCGCTGTTTTCCAATCAACCGGTGCAGCAAAGTCTGGCGCGACTGTTCCGCGAACTGGGCTTTTACCTGAAGCTGAAATCCTCGCTGTTCGAGCCGATTAGGCAGATGGACGTCGAAGCGCGGCGTCTGGAACTGGCCCAGCAAAACGGTCGTGTGGTGGCGGCGCTGAACAGTGCCAAAGAAATCATCCTGCACCGGGTCGGCAACGGTCGCCCCGGCTCGAAAGTCAGCCGCTACTTGAAGCTGTACTTCCTCGCGCAGGACATTCACGAACGCGCCAGTTCTTCGCACTATCCGTACAACGCCCTCGCTGATGCGTTTTTCCACAGCGACGTGCTGTTCCGCTGCCAACGCCTGTTGCGCCAGCAAGGCAAAGCCTGCCGAGCGCTGGCCGAGTCGATCCAGTTGCGTCAGCCGTTCATCTACGACGCCAGTTTTGCCGAAGCCCTCAGCGACCTCGACGCGTCCCTCGAACACCTGCGCATCCAGAGCAACCCGGCCTGGCGCGGGCTGCTGCGCTCGCTGCGCGCACTGGCGGCCAACCTCGGCACCCTCGACCGCTTGCTCAGCGACGCGAGCAATCCCGATGCCTTGGCTGACGCGACCGACAGCAGCCTGCTCGACCGTTCACCACGCAATTTCAAAGACGTCTGGATTCGCCTGCGCACACAACTGACGCCGACGTCGCTGCTGTTCCGTCATGCCCTGCGCCTGCCATTGGCGCTGAGTATCGGCTACGGCATGGTGCATTTGATTCACCCGTCGCAAGGCTACTGGATCATTCTCACCACGCTGTTCGTCTGCCAGCCGAACTACGGCGCGACGCGGCGCAAACTCGGTCAGCGGATTTTCGGCACCGCCATCGGCCTGACCGTGGCGTGGGCGCTGTTCGATCTGTTCCCGAACCCGTTGGTGCAATCGTGTTTCGCCATCGCCGCCGGCGTGGTGTTCTTTACCAACCGCACCACGCGCTACACCTTGGCGACCGCGGCGATCACCATCATGGTGTTGTTCTGCTTCAATCAGGTCGGCGACGGTTACGGGCTGTTCCTGCCACGGCTGTTCGATACCTTGCTCGGCAGCTTGATTGCGGGGCTCGCGGTGTTCCTGTTCCTGCCGGACTGGCAGGGTCGACGCCTGAACAAAGTGCTGGCCAACACCCTGACCTGCAACAGCATCTATCTGCGGCAGATCATGCAGCAATACGCCGCCGGCAAAAGCGACGACCTCGCTTATCGTCTCGCCCGGCGCAATGCGCACAACGCCGATGCGGCGCTGTCGACGACACTGGCGAACATGCTCATGGAGCCGGGGCATTTCAGGAAGGAAGCGGATGTCGGTTTCCGCTTTCTGGTGCTGTCGCACACGTTGCTGAGTTATCTGTCAGGCCTGGGCGCGCATCGCGAGACGCAGTTGCCGGCGGAGGTGCGCGAACAGTTGATCGATGGCGCCGGAGTGAAACTGGCGGCGAGCATTGATGAAATCGCTCAAGGGCTGGCGAGCAAGCAGCCGATTGCGATTCAGAGTGATGAAGAAGAAGCGCTGGCCAATGAGCTGGAGCAGATGGCCGATGAGATTGATGAAGGGCAGCGGTTGGTGCAGACGCAATTGGCGCTGATTTGCCGGCAGTTGGGGCCGTTGCGCACTTTGGCGGCGCATCTGATCAAGGATACCAGTGAGGTTAGTGCTGGCTGACCAGACGCCTTCGCGAGCAAGCCCGCTCCCACAGTTGGAATGCGGTTTAAATGTGGGAGCGGGCTTGCTCGCGAAGAGGCCATCAGCAACAACACTACTCCGGGATCAAAAACTCACATCCCATGCTGGCGCAGCATCCGCTCATAACTCCCATCCGCCTTCATCGCCGCAATCGCCTTATCAAACCCCGCGACAATCTGCGCATGCTGCGGATTCTTCAGGCTGACCAAAATATGCAGGCTGTTCTCACTCAACGGCTTGGGCAAAAACTCCACCGAGTTGCGCACCTTGGCTGATTCCCGCGCCAGGTAATACTTCGCCACGTACTCATCTTCCAGCGTCAACTTGACCCGATCCGCCGCGAGCATGCGCACGGCCATGGCGAAGTTATGCACAGGGACTTTCTGCAATGCCGTGTCGGCATCGAACGGCGCCGAATAGGCATAACCGCGCACCACCGCAATCGGATAGGTGTGCAGTTGTTGCAAATTGGAATAGTCGAGTGGCGTGTCTTTGCGCTTGAGAAAGCGGATGCGGTTGAGCAGATATTCGCCGGAAAACTGTCCGAGTCTGGTGCGGTCTTCGTTGTACCAAGCGTTGACCAACACGTCATAACGCCCTTCGCCCACCCCCATCAGCGCCCGCGCCCACGGCACTTGCTCGTAGCCACTGGCATATCCGGCGCGGGCCAGCGCGGTGCTGACGATGTCGGTGGCCAGGCCGCCATTGACCAGCGTGTCGTCGGTAAAGGGCGGCCAGATATCAAACACCAGCCGCAGCTTGTCCGCTGCAGCGGTTTGAGCCAGCAGGAGCAGTCCGATCAACGCAAAGGCTCGATACACACGCGGCATGCTTGAAAATCCTTAGCGGGCGGGCTGCCCGGCCTGTTTTCAGTCAAAACCCCAAGGCCCCTTACCGGCAAAACCCAGGCACTAACAGTAGCTCAACGGAGCCAGTGCACAGCGCTCTCCAGCAGATTACACAAAGACGTGACGACCGCGAGAAAGGAATGATGGCATTTTGATCTTTGTCACAGACTCTTACGCCATGCAGACATCAAAGGCGTGGGCGCTTAGTATCCGGACACACGTTCAAGGAGTCGGCAAATGAATATCGAGTGGATCTGCAAACATCACAGCGATCTGGGCAAGGAGCAGCTGTACGCCATTTTGAAGCTGCGCTCGGAAGTGTTCGTGGTCGAACAGAAATGTGCCTACCTGGATCCGGATGGTCAGGATCTGGCGGGCGACACCTACCATTTGATGGGTTGGGCCGATGATCAACTGGTCGCCTACCTGCGCCTGCTGGATCCGGAATCCCAGGGCGGTGACGTGGTGATTGGCCGCGTGCTGACCTCAACGGAGGGACGCGGTAAAGGCCTGGGCCACGAGATGCTGGAAGAGGCGTTGAAACAGGCTGAGAAGAACTGGCCAGCGATACCGATCTATCTGTCGGCGCAGGCGCATTTGCAGGGGTATTACGGCAAGTACGGGTTTGTGGCGGCGGGTGAGGAATATCTGGAGGATGACATTCCGCATATTGGAATGCGTCGCTCTTAAGGGCCCTTTCGCGAGCAAGCCCGCTCCCACACCTGGGATGCATTCCCCTGTGGGAGCGGGCTTGCTCGCGAAGGCGTCAGCTCAGGCACAGCAACTTTCAGGGATATTCCAGCACCGCTTTTATCTGCCGCAAATTACGCTCAATCCACCCCCGATCAATCGCCCCCCACTCGCGAATCCGATAACGCCCGGCATGGTTGCGTGCGCCCTCTTCCTGCTCGAATTCACAAATGATATCCAGATCCGCCAGCGCCGCGATCGTGTCCTGCGCCGTGCGCCGGGGCATGCCGGTCACTTCGGTCAGCGTCGGCACACTCGGCGCCAGGCCGCTGTCGATCAGGTACGCTACGTATAGGCGGCGATAGAAACTGCTTTTGGTCTTGCTGACGTCCATGCATGGGCCCATTAATTGGAAAATCAAAAGATCGCAGCCTGCGGCAGCTCCTACAAATCCCGCCACGTCAGGTACACACGCAGATCAAACTCGATCTGGTGATACCCCGGCAGCATGTGCTCGCACAATTTATAAAACGCCTTGTTGTGATCCGACTCTTTGAAGTGCGCCAGTTCGTGCACGACGATCATTTTCAGAAAGTCCGGCGCGGCGTCCTTGAACAACGAGGCGATACGAATTTCTTTCTTCGATTTGAGCTTGCCGCCCTGCACCCGCGACACCGTGGTGTGCAGACCGAGGGCGCGGTGGGTCAGGTCGAGGCGGTTGTCGAACAGCACCTTGTCGATGGCCGGGGCGTTGCGCAGGTATTCCTGCTTGAGATCCAGCGCGTAGCTGTACAACGCCTTGTCGCTCTGCACATCGTGCCGCCCCGGATAACGCTGGCTCAGGTAATCGCCCAAACGCCCTTCGGCGATCAGTTGGCGCACCTGATCCTGCAATTGCGCGGGATAGGCCTGGAGGTACTTCAACACGGTCATGGACGGGCGGCACGGTTCGAAAAAAAGGTGCGCCAGTGTAGCGAATTCAACCGGGCAGCGCGCTCCAGTCGAAAGGCTCGGCGAAGCTGGCGGCGTCTTCGGCGATCAACGGCCGCGCGACGAGGAAACCTTGCACGTACTCGCAGCCATGCGCCTGCAGCCATTGGTATTGCTCGATGGTTTCGACCCCTTCGGCGATCACCAGCAAACCGTACTGTTTGCACAGGTTGAGCACGGTGCTCACCAGCGAAGCGTCGCGTGCAGAGTCGGGTAATCGAGCGATGAGGTGGCGATCGAGTTTAAGCGTGTCCAGCTCCAGATCACGCAGATGCGCCAGCGAACACGGGCCAGAACCGAAATCATCCAGCGCCACCCGCACGCCGAGATTGCGCAACAAGCGCAGTTGCTTGCGGGTTTCGTCAGGGTTTTGCATCAAGGCTTCTTCGGTGACTTCAACTTCCAGTTGCCGAGGCTGCAGCGCATGGCGCTCCATGACCTGACGCAATTCAGTGACCAGATTCGGCATGCTGAACTGGGTGTTGCTCAAACTCACACCAAGCACCAGATCTTCAGCGAACAAGGCTTCCCAGGCTTTGCGTTGACCAGCGCCGCGATGATAAATCCAGCTGCCGAGCCGACTGATCAACCGCGCCTCTTCCAGCAACGGCAAAAACAGCCCCGGCGGGACATCGCCAACGCTCGGGTGCTGCCAGCGCAGCAGTGCTTCAAACCCACGGATCTGGCCAGTGTCGATGGCCACTTGCGGCTGATAAACCAGATTGAAATCACGGTTCTCGATGGCGGTGCGCACGCTCTCTTCGAGCATCAAGCGCGAACGGGCGCGGCCATTCATTTCGTGATCATAGAAGCGATATTGCTGACGACCGGCGCGTTTGGCTTCGTACATGGCAATGTCGGAGGCGCGCAGCAAACCGTCGAGGTTTGAGCCGCAGTCCGGAAACGTCGCGATACCGATACTGGCGCCGAGGGCGATATCCAGTCCTTCGATCTGCTGGCAGATGGAAACGCGCTCGATGAGTTTCTCGGCAATCTTTGCCGCTTGCTCAGGGAATTCCAGATCCAGCAGTGCGGTGAATTCATCGCCGCCCATACGCGCGAGGATATCGAACGGTCGCAGGCAAGCCTTCAACTGTTCAGAAACCCAACGCAATACGCGGTCGCCAGCATCGTGACCCAGCGAATCGTTGACCCGTTTGAAGCCATCGAGATCCAGATACAGCAGCACCCAACTGCTGTCGCTGCGCTCCCCACGCAGCAGCAGGTTTTCAACGGTCTGGTAGAAACCTCGGCGATTGAGCAAACCGGTCAAAGGATCGGTAACCGCTTGGAATTCCAGTTGCTGATGAAGGTGACGTACGACCGACATGTCCAGCACGGTCACCACCATCGCGTGCTGCTCAGACGGCAGCGCAGCACATGAAAGCGCCACCGGCACCTGCTGGCCCGGCGCGGTGCGTAATAAAGCGTCGTGCAGTCTTAGCGTTTCCCCACGTTTGTAGCCGGCATAAAACTCGGAATCGGCCCACACGGGAATGTGCGGTTTCTGCAGGTAGTCGAGAAACTCCTTACCCTCCAGCTCCGTTACTGGCGCGTTGAGCAGCCGGGAAATCGCCGGGTTGGCAAAACGGATCACGCCGTCCTCGCCCACCACCAAAATCCCTTCGGCAGCGTTATCCAATACCGAAGCATTAAAGGCTCGCGCCGCTTCCAGATCATGACTCAAACGCTGCAAGGCGCGGCGATTACGCTGGTGTTCCAGCAACGCCTGCACCTTGGGCTTGAGAATCTGTGGATCGAACGGTTTGAACAGGTAATCCACTGCACCGCTGGCGTAACCCTTGATCACGGCATCCTGAGATTGCTCGTTGGCGGTGAGGAAAATAATTGGCGTAAGGCGCGTACGCTGACTGCCGCGCATCAGCCGCGCGACCTCGAAACCGTCCATACCCGGCATCTGCACATCGAGCAGTACCAGATCGACGTCGTGTTCCAGCAACAGACTGAGCGCCTCGAAACCGGAGGCGGCGGTGATGACCTGCCAGTCCTGACGCTGCAGCAACGCGCGCATGCTGATCAGGTTTTCAGGGTAATCATCAACAATCAATAGGACAGAGTTGCCTTCACCTGGCGGGGGTTGCGCGCATTCCATGCTGCTTCTCTTCTCGGGACTACAGGTCGGTTCCGGTAAAAACCGTACACATACTGAGCGTTCACTCTAGTCCGGGATCTGTAAAAGCAATAGCTGTCATCAGGCCATCATTTAACCAAACGTGCCATTTACCGACTAACGGTCACCGCTGCAGCCCCCGGAATCCGGGAAAGATGGCATTTCGACAGGATGTTGACGTCAATCATCTGCCAAACGGGCGTTAACAAAAAACGCCTCTACGCTTATAAAGGCCGCCCCCCAAAAGGCGCGGGCTAGAGCTTCTGGCACCCGCGTTCAGGATGAACTGAGTGGAAGAACCGACATGATCGATCTCGCAACCTGGAACCTCAGCGTTCCCGTCGGCAGTCCGCCGTACACCGTCGAAACCTCAAAACTGGTGAATGGCTTCAAAGATCAGTACTTCCATTCCGACACCGGCACCTTGTTCTTCTGGTCACCGGTCACCGGCTCTAAAACCGAAAACGCCATCTATCCGCGCACTGAACTGCGCGAGACCTACAGCAATGGCACGCTGCGAAACTGGTACTACCCGGATGCGGACAACCTGCTGCGCGCGACGGTCACGGTCAACAAAGTGCCGAGCTCGGGCAAAATCGTGATCGGCCAGATTCATGCGTATGAAAGCCAGCGGCCAATGGTGAAACTCGAATATCAGTACAAGACCAAGACTGAAACCGGCAATCTCGTGATCAAAGTGCGCATGCACCCGGATGACAAAGAAAGCCGCGTTATTACTTTGGCCACCGGGATCAAACTGGATAACGAATTCAACTACCTCATCCACCTGAGCCCGGGCGGCGCGCTAGGCGTGAGCGCGGCCGGTTATCAATGGGATTCCCAGATCAGCGCAACGTGGCGGGATAAGCCGCTGTACTTCAAGGCCGGGGTTTACGTACAAGACAACACCGGTTACACCAGCGAAGGCGGCCAGGTGACCTTCACCAAACTGGATATCGATCACGATAAATAACCCACCGAGGCCCCCCTGTGGGAGTTGGCTTGCCAACGATGACGGCCTCGCAGACACCTCCTACCTGGCAGATCACATCCGATCCAACTGTAGGAGTGAGCCTGCTCGCGATGTCGGACCAGCATTCAACATCTGTGCTGAATGACCCATCGCGATCGCGAGCAGGCTCACTCCTACAGGTGATCACTTGTTTACTGCACAAGTATCGCGAAATGTTATTAAAAACTGTCAACTCTGACAGGCGACACAGAAAAAGGCATAGTTTAAGTTTCTCTCTGCAATTAAAAATCAAGCATCAATTCTGGTTCACCTAGAAACCTTATACAAAAAGGATTTTTATCATGGGCAAGCTAGTTGGAAACTACTATGGCGCTTTCGGCGGAGCCAATATTTACCTTTACGTAACTTACAGTGATGACATCGGCGGAGCAGTGACAGCAACTGCCAGCATCAGCGGCCCCACAGGCACACTGACGGGACATCAAACCATCGGTGCAACCACCACGACTGTGATGCTGACCGGGACTGTCGGAGAAAACGCCGAAAGCTGGACATTTAACACGTCGGACTTTAATACCTTAAGTGGAGGCCGCAACTATGCAGGCCCCAATGGTGTTTGGACATATCAAGGTTTTGGCCTCGGCCGAACTTAATACGTATCAACACTCAAGGAGAAAAGTTGCCGCGTTCAAAACCAACAAAAAACCCGCCTCTCGGCGGGTTTCCTTAACAGGTCAGACCAAACGCTTAGTTAACCTTAGCGTTCAACTCACCTTTCAGATAACGCTGATACATCGCTTCCAGCGAGATCGGTTTGATCTTCGAAGCATTGCCCGCAGTACCGAACGCTTCATAACGAGCGATACACACATCACGCATTGCGGTCACGGTCGCGCCGAAGAATTTACGTGGGTCGAATTCGCTCGGGTTGGTGGCCATCAGGCGACGCATCGCACCGGTGGATGCCAGACGCAGGTCGGTGTCGATGTTGACTTTGCGTACGCCGTATTTGATGCCTTCGACGATTTCTTCAACCGGTACGCCGTAGGTTTCTTTGATGTCGCCGCCGTACTGGTTGATGATCGCCAGCCACTCTTGTGGCACCGACGAGGAACCGTGCATCACCAGGTGGGTGTTCGGGATGCGTTTGTGGATTTCCTTGATACGGTCGATCGCCAACACGTCGCCAGTAGGTGGCTTGGTGAACTTGTAGGCGCCGTGGCTGGTGCCGATGGCGATGGCCAGGGCATCGACCTGGGTGCGTTTAACGAAGTCAGCGGCTTCTTCCGGGTCGGTCAGCATTTGGCTGTGATCCAGAACGCCTTCGGCGCCGATGCCGTCTTCTTCACCGGCCATGCCGGTTTCCAGCGAACCCAGGCAGCCCAGCTCGCCTTCTACCGAAACGCCGCAGGCGTGAGCCATGGCCACGGTTTGTTGGGTAACGCGGACGTTGTAGTCGTAGTCGGTCGGGGTCTTGCCGTCTTCGCCCAGCGAGCCGTCCATCATTACCGAGCTGAAGCCCAGTTGGATCGAACGCTGGCAGACGTCAGGGCTGGTGCCGTGATCCTGGTGCATGCACACCGGGATGTGCGGGAACTCTTCGATCGCGGCCAGGATCAGGTGACGCAGGAATGGTGCGCCGGCGTATTTGCGAGCGCCGGCCGAAGCCTGAACGATCACCGGGGAGTCAGTCTTGTCAGCGGCTTCCATGATGGCGCGCATCTGCTCAAGGTTGTTGACGTTGAAAGCTGGAACGCCGTAGCCGAATTCGGCTGCGTGGTCCAACATCTGGCGCATGCTGATAAGTGCCATTGTGTGTGTCTCTCCCGGTTGAGGGTCGTTAATCGTGCCAGCCTGCCGGAGCGGCGGCGGCTATTCAAGTGATTGCAGATCGGGGGTTGAGGCCCGGTCTGGTGATTCGATAAAGCAGAATCCTGAGAGCTACACAGAACCCCTGTGGGAGCGAGCTTGCTCGCGAATGCATTTCAACACCCAACATTGATGCAAGCTGATCCACCGCTTTCGCGAGCAAGCTCGCTCCCACAGTTGGATCTGTTTCCACATTGGGCCTGCGGTGTTGCAATTACTCGGCTTTGCAGCCGCGGCCGATCAGGTCATTGGTGGCGACCCAGTACACCAGGCCTTCCTCTCCCTTGACGTGAAACGCCAGCATGCCGTCGCTGTACAGCGTGCCCGAAGCGCCCGGCTCTTCTTTCAGGCGATAGACCTGATCACCGCCACCCAGTCGAACGTCGACTTCCTTCTTGTCGGCATCGGCGTAGCGCCACAGCACTTTGGCCTGGCTGTCGCAGGTCCAGGTCGTCCAGTTATCCGCCGGGGCAGACGACTGGAACAGGTTCAACTGCGCGCAACCGCCCAACAATGCCAACGCCGCAATGGCGATCAAGCCTTTCATCCGTGTTCCTCGACTGACGGCGCACGCCGCCAGCCCTGAGTTAAAGAGTCAGACCCGTCAAGGACAACCATGTTCCTTGGCCGGGGTTTGCGTCTCGTATTTGTCCAGACCGTCCGGCCCCGAGCGCTTGTTCAGCACCGGGTTGGTTTCGGCCTGCCAGTCGGCCTGATAACAGCCCTTCTGCGACTCGCTCGGCGCCGGCGTAGCTTCGGCCTTCGGGTTACTCCCGCAGGCCGCCAGCGTACCGGTCAGCAACAACAGCGCTAACGACTTGACCATGTAAACACTCCTTTGCCTGGCCAAACGGGCGGCCTCAGGCCTTGGCCCGGCTTTCCAGGACTTCAACGGCTGGCAGCACTTTGCCCTCGACGAATTCGAGGAACGCGCCACCACCGGTGGAAATGTAGGAGATTTGCTCAGCCACGCCATATTTATCGATGGCGGCCAGGGTGTCGCCACCGCCAGCAATGGAAAATGCCGAGCTTTCAGCGATGGCCTGAGCCAGCACTTTGGTGCCGTTGCCGAACTGGTCGAATTCAAACACGCCGACCGGGCCGTTCCACAGAATGGTTTTCGACGACTTCAGCAGTTCGGCGAAGTTGGCTGCGGTTTGCGGGCCGATGTCCAGAATCATGTCGTCAGCAGCGACGTCAGCGATCAGCTTAACCGTGGCTTCTGCGGTTTCGGCGAATTCTTTGGCAACCACGACGTCAACCGGCAATGGCACGCTGACTTTGGCGGCGATTGCACGCGCGGTGTCGAGCAGATCCGGCTCGTACAGCGATTTGCCCACCGGGTGACCAGCCGCCGCGAGGAAGGTGTTGGCGATGCCGCCGCCGACGATCAGCTGATTGCAGATCTGGCTCAGGCTGTTCAGCACGTCGAGTTTGGTCGACACCTTGGAGCCGGCAACGATGGCTGCCATTGGTTGAGCCGGTGCGCCAAGGGCTTTGCCCAGTGCATCCAGTTCAGCGGCCAACAGTGGGCCAGCAGCGGCGACTTTGGCGAACTTGGCCACGCCGTGGGTCGAACCTTCGGCGCGGTGAGCGGTGCCGAACGCGTCCATCACGAACACGTCGCACAGGGCGGCGTATTGCTGGGCCAGTTCGTCAGCGTTCTTTTTCTCGCCTTTGTTGAAGCGCACGTTTTCGAACAGCACGATGTCGCCAGCCTTGACGTCAACGCCACCGAGGTAATCAGCCACCAGCGGCACTTCGCGGCCCAGCGCTTTGCTCAGGTAGTCAGCGACAGGCTTGAGGCTGTTCTCGGCGGAGAACTCGCCTTCGGTCGGACGGCCAAGGTGCGAGCAGACCATCACGGCCGCGCCTTTTTCCAGGGCCAGCTTGATGGTCGGCAGCGAAGCCAGGATACGCGCATCGCTGGTGACAACACCGTCCTTGACTGGGACGTTGAGGTCTTCGCGGATCAATACGCGCTTACCTTGCAGATCGAGGTCGGACATCTTCAACACGGTCATGGGTCGCACTTCCTACGGTTTTTTTGAAATGGCTGTTTGCAGATAGTGTTCTGCAACGTCCAGCATTCGGTTGGCAAAACCCCATTCGTTGTCGAACCAGGCCAGGATGTTCACCAGTTTTGGGCCGGAAACACGGGTCTGACTGGCATCGACGATGGCCGAATGTGGGTCATGGTTGAAATCACAGCTGGCGTGCGGCAACTCGGTATAGGCGAGCAGGCCTTTGAGCGGGCCGCTGGTGGCGGCCTCGCGCAGGATCCGGTTGACCTCATTGGCGTCGGTCGCGGTGGCGGTCTGCATCGTGATGTCGAGGCAGGACACGTTGACCGTCGGCACGCGTACGGCTTTGGCTTGAATTCGCCCGGCAAGTTCCGGCAGCAGACGCTCGATCCCGCGCGCCAGACCAGTGGACACCGGGATCACCGACTGGAACGCCGAGCGCGTGCGGCGCAGGTCTTCGTGGTGATAGGCGTCGATCACTGGCTGATCGTTCATCGCCGAGTGAATGGTGGTGATCGACACGTAATCGAGGCCGATGGCCTTGTCGAGCAGGCGCAACAGCGGCACGCCGCAGTTGGTGGTGCAGGAGGCGTTGGACACCAGCAGTTCGTCGCCGGTCAGGCAATCCTGATTGACGCCGTAAACGATGGTGGCGTCGACATCCGCCTCGCTGGCCATCGGCTGCGAGAACAACACGCGTGGCGCGCCGGCGTCGAGAAAGCGCTGGCCGTCTTCGCGGGTGTTGTAGGCACCGGAACACTCAAGCACCAGATCGACGCCAAGCGACGCCCAATCAATACCTTCGGGGGTGGCACTGCGCAGAACCTTCACGCAGTCGCCATTAATATAGAGACAATCGCCTTCTACTCGCACCTCGCCCGGAAAACGGCCGTGGGTGGAGTCGAAGCGTGTCAGGTATTCGATGCTGGCCATGTCCGCCAGATCGTTGATCGCGACAATTTCAAACCCGGCTTTCTCGCCTCGCTCAAACAACGCACGCAAGACGCAACGACCAATCCGGCCGTAGCCGTTGAGTGCAACTTTGTAAGGACGCGGTTGAGGCATGGGGTTCTCGATTACCGTGGTGAATCAGGCAGTGCGATGTTGCCCGAACCAACGCTTTCGCGAGCAGGCTCGCTCCCACAGGGAAATGCATTCCAATGTGGGAGCGAGCCTGCTCGCGAAGACGTCAGCTCAGGCGACATCTTTTCCGGATCAGTCTTCCAGCAGTTCTTCAGCCTGACCCAGGATGTTTTCCAGGGTGAAGCCAAACTCTTCGAACAGTGCCGAAGCCGGAGCCGATTCGCCGTAAGTGGTCATGCCGATCACGCGACCTTCCAGCCCCACGTACTTGAACCAGAAGTCGGCGTGCGCCGCTTCGATCGCGATACGCGCGCCAACCTGCAACGGCAGCACGTCCTGCTTGTAGCCAGCGTCCTGAGCATCGAACACGCTGGTGCAAGGCATCGAAACAACGCGCACCTTGCGGCCCTGTTCGGTCAGCTTGTCGTAAGCCTGAACCGCCAGACCGACTTCCGAACCGGTCGAAATCAGGATCAGCTCAGGCTCGCCTGCGCAGTCCTTCAGTACATAACCGCCACGGCTGATGTCGGCAATCTGGCCAGCATCGCGTTCCTGGTGTTGCAGGTTCTGACGCGAGAAGATCAGCGCCGAAGGGCCGTCCTTGCGCTCCAGCGCATTTTTCCAGGCCACGGCCGATTCAACGGCATCGGCTGGACGCCAGGTGTCGAGGTTCGGTGTGGTACGCAGGCTGGTCAGTTGCTCGATCGGCTGGTGCGTCGGGCCGTCTTCGCCCAGACCGATGGAGTCGTGGGTGTAGACGTGGATGACTTGCTTCTTCATCAGCGCGGACATGCGCACGGCGTTGCGCGCGTATTCCATGAACATCAGGAAGGTCGCGCCGTAAGGCACCAGGCCGCCGTGCAGGGTCACGCCGTTCATGATCGCGGTCATGCCGAATTCGCGCACGCCGTAGTACATGTAGTTGCCGCTGGCATCTTCAGCGCTGACGCCTTTGCAACCTTTCCACAGGGTCAGGTTGGAACCGGCGAGGTCAGCGGAGCCGCCAAGCAGTTCCGGCAGCAGCGGGCCGAAGGCGTTCAAGGTGTTCTGGCTGGCTTTACGGCTGGCGATGGTTTCGCCCTTGGCCGCGACTTCAGCGATGTAGGCCGAAGCTTTTTCGGAGAAGTCAGCCGGCAGCTCACCGCTCAAGCGACGGATCAGTTCGTTGGCTTCGGTCGGGAACGCGGCGGAGTAAGCAGCGAAACGCTGATCCCACTCGGCTTCGGCCGCGCGACCTTTTTCCTTGGCATCCCACTCGGCATAGATGTCGGCCGGGATTTCGAACGGGCCGTAGTTCCAGTTCAGCGCCTTGCGGGTCAGAGCGATTTCCGCGTCACCCAATGGGGCGCCGTGGCAGTCTTCTTTGCCCTGCTTGTTCGGCGAACCGAAACCGATGGTGGTCTTGCAGCAGATCAGGGTCGGCTGCGCGCTCTTGCGCGCGGTTTCGATGGCAGTCTTGATCTCTTCCGGGTCGTGACCGTCAACGTTGCGGATCACTTGCCAGTTGTAGGCTTCGAAACGCTTCGGGGTGTCATCGGTGAACCAGCCTTCGACTTCGCCGTCGATGGAGATGCCGTTGTCATCGTAGAAAGCGATCAGCTTGCCCAGACCCAACGTACCGGCCAGGGAAGCAACTTCGTGGGAAATGCCTTCCATCATGCAGCCATCACCCAGGAACACATAGGTGTGGTGGTCGACGATGTCGTGGCCTGGACGATTGAACTGCGCGCCCAGGACTTTTTCAGCCAGGGCGAAACCGACGGCGTTGGCAAGACCCTGACCCAACGGGCCAGTGGTGGTTTCAACGCCCGGGGTGTAACCGAATTCCGGGTGGCCCGGGGTGCGGCTGTGCAATTGACGGAACTGCTTGAGGTCGTCGATCGACAGGTCGTAACCGGTCAGGTGCAGCAGCGAGTAGATCAACATCGAGCCGTGGCCGTTGGACAGCACGAAGCGGTCACGGTCGGCGAACGATGGATTGCTCGGGTTGTGCTTGAGGTAGTCGCGCCAAAGCACTTCGGCGATATCTGCCATACCCATAGGTGCACCGGGATGGCCGCTGTTGGCTTTTTGCACGGCATCCATGCTGAGGGCACGAATGGCGTTGGCACGCTCACGACGGCTAGGCATCGCTGATCTCCTGGGGTTCTGAAACTAAGGGTGAATAATCGGAACGGAAAAAAGGCGAGCATTTTCCCTCACCGGGACGCCTCGGGGCAATGATAGATAGTCATCGGCAGGCGTTTTTCCCATGCTTAACGGCGGTTTCGGCTGGTGAAACCTTTCCGCTGTTCGTTTGTAGAGTGAACCGCTTGGTTAGAAGTGCAATAAAAAGCGCCATTGATCGAGCAATATCAAAACTTTTTGATATTGCCCTTGCGAGGAATTCTCACCGTCACTAGACTGCGGCCCTATGAATTTACGCGTGCCTTCCATTCGCCATGACGATTGCGACGAGCTGGCGGCCCTGTGCAAGGCCGGCGGCGATCCGTTGCGGCTGAATGTATTGCGCGCGCTGGCCAACGACTCGTTCGGTGTACTGGAGCTGGCGCAGATTTTCGGCATCGGTCAGTCCGGCATGAGCCATCACCTTAAAGTGTTGGCGCAGGCCGATCTGGTGGCAACGCGCCGCGAAGGCAACGCGATTTTTTATCGCCGCGCCCTGCCCCACACCGAATTGCTTGGCGGCAAATTGCACGCTGCATTGTTAGAAGAAGTCGACAACCTCGACCTGCCTGACGACGTGCAAGCGCGGATCGAACAGGTGCATGGCCAACGTGCCGCGGCCAGTCAGGACTTTTTCGCTCGGGTCGCGGAGAAATTTCGCGCCCAGCAAGACTTGATCGCCGGCCTGCCGCAGTACCGCGACAGCGTGCTGGCCCTGCTCGACAAACTGAACTTCAATGGTGCGGCCACGGCCATTGAAATCGGCCCCGGCGATGGTGCTTTTCTGCCGGAACTGGCGCGTCGCTTCGGCACTGTAACCGCGCTGGACAACAGCCCGGCGATGCTCGAACTGGCGCGTCAGGTATGTGAACGTGAACAGCTGGCTAACGTCAGCCTGCAATTGGCCGATGCATTGAACGGCACAAGCCTTCAGGCCGATTGCGTTGTACTGAATATGGTCTTGCACCATTTCGCCGCGCCGGCCGATGCGCTCAAGCACATGGCCGACCTGCTGCAACCGGGCGGTAGTCTGCTCGTGACAGAGTTATGTAGCCACAACCAGAGTTGGGCCAGGGAGGCCTGCGGTGATCTATGGTTGGGGTTTGAACAGGACGATTTGGCCCGTTGGGCCACCGCTGCGGGACTCGTTCCCGGGGAAAGCCTCTATGTAGGCTTACGTAATGGTTTCCAGATCCAGGTTCGCCACTTTCAGCGACCGGCTGGCGACACTCACCATCGGTAAATTCAGGAAAACATCGAGATGAGCGAATACTCCCTCTTCACCTCCGAGTCCGTGTCTGAAGGACATCCGGACAAAATCGCCGACCAGATTTCCGATGCGGTGCTGGACGCCATCATTACCCAGGACAAACACGCACGCGTTGCCGTGGAAACTCTGGTCAAGACTGGCGTGGCCATCGTTGCCGGTGAAGTGACCACCAGCGCCTGGGTCGATCTGGAAGAGATCGTGCGTAACGTGATTCTCGACATCGGCTACGACAGCTCCGACGTCGGCTTCGACGGCGCGACCTGCGGCGTGATGAACATCATCGGCAAGCAGTCCCCAGACATCAACCAGGGTGTTGACCGTGCCAAGCCTGAAGATCAGGGCGCCGGCGACCAGGGCCTGATGTTCGGCTACGCCAGTAACGAAACCGACGTTTTGATGCCTGCACCGATCACCTTCTCGCACCAGTTGGTGCAGCGCCAGGCTGAAGCCCGTAAATCGGGTCTGCTGCCTTGGCTGCGCCCGGACGCCAAGTCGCAAGTGACTTGCCGTTACGAAGGCGGCAAGGTTGTCGGTATCGACGCGGTTGTTCTGTCGACCCAGCACAACCCTGAAGTGTCGTACAAAGACCTGCGCGAAGGCGTGATGGAGCTGATCGTCAAGCACGTACTGCCTGCCGAACTGCTGAGCAAAGACACCCAGTTCCACATCAACCCGACCGGCCAGTTCATCATTGGCGGCCCGGTAGGTGACTGCGGTCTGACCGGTCGCAAGATCATCGTCGACAGCTACGGCGGCATGGCCCGTCACGGCGGCGGCGCGTTCTCCGGCAAAGATCCATCGAAGGTTGACCGTTCGGCTGCGTACGCTGGCCGTTACGTTGCCAAGAACATCGTCGCTGCCGGCCTGGCCGAGCGTTGCGAGATTCAGGTTTCCTACGCGATCGGTGTGGCTCAGCCTACTTCGATCTCACTGAACACCTTCGGTACCGGCAAGATCAGCGACGACAAGATCGTCAAACTGGTGCGTGAAGTGTTCGACCTGCGTCCATACGCAATCACCACCATGCTCGACCTGCTGCACCCGATGTACCAGGAAACTGCAGCGTACGGCCACTTCGGTCGCACGCCAGAGACCAAGACCGTTGGCGAAGACACCTTCACCACGTTCACCTGGGAAAAAACCGACCGCGCCGACGCCCTGCGCGCTGCTGCTGGTCTGTAAGACTTTCCCCGGCGGCACAAAAAGCCCCGCACGGTTCGCGCCGTGCGGGGTTTTTTTGTGCTTGAAACCCGGAGTTCAACTCAGAACGTTCAGGTCGATGCATATCCAACAAACCACTCGGTCAGTCCCCTCTCCCCCCCGGGAGAGGGCTAGGGTGAGGGGCTCTTTTCATTGCACAGAAACAAGCCGTAAAACACCCACCCGGCAGAGTAAATATCTTCGCCTAACCTTCAATCATTCCCCTCGAGCAAGGACGCTCACGATGCTTGCCACGCTGCGCCTGTTATTTATTGTCCTGCTGATGCCCGCAACATTCAGCGCCCACGCCACCTGCCCGAACTGGCCCGGGCCCCAAGCCCAACGCGAAATCACCACCCTGCAAAAACAGATCAACCAATGGGACGACGCCTACCACCGCGAAGGCCGTTCACTGATTGCCGACGAACTCTACGACCAATCCGTTGCGCAACTGAACGAATGGCGGGCGTGCTTCAACCTGCCCTCGCCGCCCGATCCCTTGCGCACAGCCGCAGGCTCGGTCGCGCACCCTATCGCCCATACCGGTCTGGATAAAATCCACAAAGATGAGGCCGTGGGTGCATGGCTACATGATCGCAAGGATGTCTGGATTCAACCCAAAGTCGACGGTGTCGCCGTGACGCTGATTTATCGCGCGGGCGTTTTGCAACAAGCCATCAGCCGTGGCGACGGGGTTAGCGGGCAGGACTGGACGGCCTCAGCGAAGAAAATCGGCGCCATCCCGCAACGCCTGTCACAACCCTTGGATTTGCTGGTGCAGGGCGAACTCTACTGGCGTCTGAACGAACACGTGCAAGTTCGATCCGGCAGCGTTAACGCGCGCGCCACCGTCGCCGGCCTGATGGGGCGAAAATCTTTGGATGCCGAGCAAGCTTCCGGGGTTGGATTGTTCGTTTGGGACTGGCCCCAAGGCCCAGCGCAATTGCCCGAGCGAATCGCCACGTTGGCGACGCTGGGTTTCGCCACAATTGAACCGTACAGCCACCCCGTCACCGATTTTGCTGCAGCTCAGAAATGGCGCGATCACTGGTATCGCTCGCCCCTGCCCTTTGCCACTGACGGCGTGGTATTGCGCCAGAGCCAACGACCACCCGCCGAGCGCTGGCAGGTGCGCGCTCCGTATTGGGCAATTGCCTGGAAGTATCCTTTTGCCCAAGCGCTGGCCGAAGTACGTAAGGTCAACTTCAAGATCGGGCGCACCGGGCGCATCACGCCGGTACTCGAACTCAAACCCGTCATGCTCGATGACCGCGAAATCAAACGGGTCAGCGCCAGCTCGTTCAAACGCTGGCAAGACCTGGACATTCGCCCCGGTGATCAAGTGTCAATCAGCCTCGCCGGCCTGACCATTCCACGGCTCGATAGCGTTGTGCTGCGCGCCACCGAACGCACAGCCCTCAACATCCCCAACGCCGACGACTTCCACGCGCTGAGCTGCTGGCAACCCACCCCCGGTTGCGAGAGCCAGTTTCTCGCGCGCTTGACCTGGCTCAGTGGCAAGCAAGGATTGGCGATGCAGAATGTCGGGCGCGGCACTTGGGAGAAACTTCTCGAAACACGCCGCGTGAACAACCTGCTGGATTGGTTAACCCTCGACGCGCCAGAGCTTGCTAACATTACCGGCTTCGGCGAGCGCAGCAGCGCGCGTTTGCTCAACAGTTTTAACAGCGCGCGCCAACGGCCGTTCGCTCAATGGCTGAAAGCTTTGGGCATGCCGCCAACCGGTCAGGCACAACTGCCTGACTCGTGGCAGGCGCTGGCACAACGTGACACCGAACAATGGCAGGCAGAAGCCGGTATCGGCCCGGGACGCGCGGCGCAATTGAGCGCATTCTTTCGCGACCCGCAAGTGCTGGCTCTGAGTGAAACCTTACAGGCCGCCGCAATCGACGGTTTCTGAACACGCAACCCCCGCAAGCCGGGAACCCAACGGCCGGCAAAGCGCTCCAACAGCGCAGTGCCCTACCGACCCGATTGCCTTTGCACATGGAGCTTTTATGAAATTTCTCGCACCGCTCGCCCTGCTGACCCTTTGCGGCGTAATGGCCGCCCCCGTGATGGCTGACGAAGACGCCCCGGGCCTGACCGGTTGCGCTGCTAAAAAGCAGGGCATCATGAACCAGATCGAACAAGCCAAATCCCGTGGCAATGCCGATCAGCAGGCCGGTCTGGAAACTGCACTGAATGAAGTGACCAAGAACTGCACCGACGCTGGCCTGAAGAAAGAACGCGAAAACAAAGTGCTCGAAGCCAAACACGAAGTGAGCCAGCGCCAGGCTGATCTCGACAAGGCGATGAAGAAAGGCGATCCGGAAAAGATCAACAAGCGCAAAGACAAACTCGCCGAGTCGCGCAAAGAACTGCAAGACGCGCTGGATGAAATCGATAAGTAATTGATGCCCTTGTGGCGAGGGGATTTATCCCCGCTCGGCGGCGAAGCCGTCGCAAATCCGGCTGGCCGGGTCTGACTGAAAAAACTCGGCTGTATGGTTTTGGGGCTGCTTCGCAGCCCAACGGGGATAAATCCCCTCGCCACAGGGTTACTCAGCAGTATTGAAGATCAATGATCCCGAAACTGTTTATGGCAAGCGCTGCAGGCGTCTTCAACCTTCTGCACCGCAGGCCCGAGGTTACTGGCCTTGTACGGCTGAACCTGGCTGGCGATCACCAATTCACCGGTGGCCGCTTCCAGCTTGCGGGCCATGTCCTGAAACTGCGCCTGTTTTTGCCAGACATCGTCCTTGGCGCTGGTGTGATCTTCTTCGCGCACCTGCGGGAAATGCTTCCACGGCTCATGGGACAGCGCATCGAGTTTGACCGCGCCTTCGGCAAATTTCGGCCCGTCGAACGGAATGCGTCCGCGCAACATGCCACCGAGGTCTTCGCCGGTTTTGAGCATTTGTTTGAAGATTGCCTTGCGTTGACCCAGTGGAGAGTTCGGATCGACACCGCCACAGGCGGACAAGGTCAGACAGGCCAGCAATACAACAGAAAGTCTTTTAAGAGTCATGGTGGCTTCAGGTCACGGAATCGGCGGCCAGTATCCCCGCGTCACCGACAAACACCAATAGCCCTATTAAAATTAAGGGTTGTCTGAACGCATGGAGCATTCGGGCGACCGGCACAGGAATTACTCCATGAACAGCCGCTTCAAGGCCTGGCGTCACCCACTGATCGCAACCCTTCCGCTGCTGGCGATCCTCGCCGGCTGCACCGGTGGCGAGACTGCCAAGCCGAAAACCCACGCACTGGCCACTTACTCCAGCGCCAAGTGGGAAGCACTGCCGGTTGTGTCCGACAGCGATTTGGTCGCCGGTTTTGGCTCGTGGCGCAGCGCCTGCACCCGACTCAAGGCTGATACGGTCTGGGGCCCGACCTGCGCAGCAGCGGCCACTGTGCCGCAGAGCGCCGACGAGATTCGCGCCTTTCTCAAACAGAACCTCGATGTCTTCGGCCTGCGTGCTGAAAACGACAATCCCAACGGCTTGATCACCGGTTACTACGAACCGGTCTACCCCGGCAGCCTGACTCCAACCGACGTAGCGAATGTCCCGGTGTACGGCGTGCCCGAAGACATGATCATCGTCTCGCTCGACAGCATCTATCCGGAATTGAAGGGCAAACGCCTGCGCGGTCGTCTCGAAGGTCGCGTGCTCAAACCTTACGACGACGCCGCGACCATCGAAGCCAAAGGTGTGAAAGCCCCAGTGGTGGCTTACCTGACCGATCCAATGAACCTGCAATTCCTGCAAATTCAGGGTTCCGGGCGCATCCAGACTCAGGACGGCAAACAGCTGCGCATCGCCTATGCCGATCAGAACGGTCATCCGTACCGGCCGATTGGTCGTTGGCTGGTCGAGCAAGGCGAGTTGAAGAAAGAAGACGTGACCATGAGCGCGATCAGCAATTGGGCCAAGGCCAACCCGTCGCGCATCCCGGAATTGCTGGGCAGCAACCCGAGCTACGTGTTCTTCACCCGCAACCCGGACAGCAACGAAGGCCCGCGCGGTTCGCTGAACGTACCGCTAACGGCTGGCTATAGCGCGGCGGTGGATCGCAAGGTGATTCCATTGGGCAGTCTGTTGTGGCTGTCGACCACACGCCCGGATGGCACCGCACTGGTTCGCCCGGTCGCGGCGCAGGATACCGGCGGCGCGATTGCTGGCGAGGTGCGTGCGGATCTGTTTTGGGGCACGGGTGATGCAGCCGGGCAACTGGCCGGGGACATGAAACAGCAGGGGCAAATCTGGATGCTCTGGCCAAAAGGCGCGCCGCTGCCGCAAGTGCCGCAGGTGGCTGATACAGAGAAGAAGTAAGCCCTGAGATTATCGATGGCTGTTAGATAGCCTTCGCGAGCAAGCCCGCTCCCACATGGATAGGCATTCCAACTGTGGGAGCGGGCTTGCTCGCGAAGAGGCCATCAGCCACACCCGATAATCAGACTGATACAAAGAAGAACGAAGCAATCAACCCCATCCCCACAAACCACACCAGCGAGCGCAAGATCGCCCAGTCGGCCAGATAGCAAATGATGTACAGCAGGCGACTGGTGATAAACATCACCGCCAGCACATTCACTGTCACCAACTGCGCAGTCCCCACCAGATGCGCGACGAGCACCGCCGCGGCAAACGCCGGCATCACTTCAAAGCTGTTCAATTGCGCCGCATGCGCCCGTCGAGCCACACCATTCAGGCTTTCGAGAAAGTCGCGCGGATCATGATTGTCACTCAGCCGATAGCCGCCAACAGCCTTGGCCACACCGGTGCAGACATACGGCAAAAATATCGCGATCAACACACACCACAGAGCCACCGTCATAACGCCGTCCTTTTTTCGAGTTATAGAATTCGCGGGCTGTCAGAACTTCATGATCAGCATGCCAATCAGCACCAGCCCACAGGCTAAGAGCCGCGGTCGGCCGAAAGGTTCTTTGAGGTAGCGCATTCCGAACAGCACCACCAGGATCACGCTGATCTCACGTAACGCCGCCGCTTCGGCAATCGAGCCCAACTGCATCGCCCACAGCACCAGAGCGTAGCTGGCCAACACGCAGAAGCCCACCGCCAGACCGAGCTTCCATTGCTCGCGCCAGAACAGCATGAACGCCGGACGCTTGGCGACCCACGCCAGCAACGGAAACGGCCAGGCGCTGAGCAGCGTGACCCAGACCAGATAATCCAGCGGATGCGACCAGCGCCGCAGCGCCTGGCCATCGATATAGGTGTAGCAACCGATGCACAAGCCGATCAGCGCCACCACGGGCAGCATCGACCACGGCAAGTGTTTGCCACCGCCGCCCTGCCAAAGCAGGCAGACCATGCCAAACGGAATCAGCATGATCCCGAAGATCTGCTGGGGGGTGAGCACCTCACCGGCGAAGATCAGGGTCAGCGCCAGTACCACCAGCGGCGACAATCCGCGCATCAGTGGATAGACCAGCCCCAGATCGCCCACCCGATACGCCTGAATCAACAAATAGCGATAGAGCAGTTCAAACGCCGCCGACGCCAGAATCCATGGCCAGATTTCCATGGGCGGCAGGCTCACAAACGGAAACGCGATGGCGACGACCAGCAGCGCCACGGTGTCCATGCACGCCACCACCAGCAGCCGCTCGGCGCTGAATTTGATCAACGTATTCCACGTCGCATGCAACAGCGCCGCCATCAATACCAAACCCGTCGCCAGCACCTTTCACCTCTTATTTTTTTGAATCCCCGTGTAGGAGCTGCCGCAGGCTGCGATCTTTTGATCCTGATTTTTAAGAGCAAGATCAAAAGATCGCAGCCTTCGGCAGCTCCTACAGTGAAAATCGATAATTCGAATAGTCAGATTATTGATTCGCGATGTGTCAGCAGCTGTTTATACTGCAAGCGACCACGCCGCACTCAGTTGCGCACAGAAAAATTCCAATAATTCCCGCCTGCACCGCCTCTCTCCGAGAACGGTCGATGGCCTGCGTACGCCTGATCACAGCGTCAAGACTACCGACAGAGACCTTGCGCATGCCACTCGCTTTGCTTGCCCTCGCTGTTGCCGCATTCGGCATCGGCACTACTGAATTCGTCATCATGGGCCTGCTGCCCGACGTCGCCCGCGACCTCGCCGTGAGCATTCCCCACGCTGGTTTGTTGATCACCGGGTACGCGCTGGGCGTGGTTTTCGGCGCGCCGATCCTGGCGGTCGGCACCGCCAACATGCCGCGCAAAGCGACGCTGCTGGGCATGACGCTGATGTTCATCCTCGGCAACATCCTCTGCGCCCTCGCCCCGAACTACGCGACGCTGATGGCTGCACGCGTGGTCACGGCGCTGTGCCACGGTGCGTTTTTCGGCATCGGCTCGGTGGTTGCCGCCGGGCTCGTTGCGCCGAACAAACGTGCGCAAGCAATTGCGATGATGTTCACCGGCCTGACTTTGGCCAACGTCCTCGGCGTGCCGCTGGGCACAGCGCTCGGCCAGTACGCCGGGTGGCGATCGACGTTCTGGGCAGTGTCGGTAATCGGCGTCATCGCCGCCCTCGCGCAGTGGTTCTGGCTGCCGAAACACATCCCGATGGACAAGGCCAACCTCGCCAGCGAGTTCAAAGTGCTGGGCAAGGTCAATGTGCTGCTGGCGCTGGGCATGAGCGTGCTGGCCTCGACCAGTCTGTTCAGCGTGTTCACTTACATCGCGCCGATCCTGCAGGACATCACCGGCGTCAGCCCGCATGGCGTGACCGTGATGTTGCTGTTGTTCGGCGTGGGCTTGACCGGTGGCAGCATGCTCGGTGGACGTCTGGCGGACAGCCGTTTGTTGCCTTCGCTGGTCGGTGTGGCGCTGGCGGTTGTGGTGATTCTGGCGGCGTTTAGTCAGACCAGCCGTTCGGTGGTACCCGCCGCAATCACGCTGGTGCTGTGGGGGATTTTTGCCTTTGCGCTGTGCCCGATTTTGCAGTTGCTGATTATTGATCAGGCGCATGAAGCACCGAATCTGGGTTCGACGTTGAACCAGAGCGCATTCAATCTGGGTAACGCGGCGGGTGCATGGATCGGCGGGCTGGTGGTTGCCAGCGGTGCGGATCTGGCGGATCTGCCGTGGACGGGGGCGCTGGTCGGCGGGTTGACGGTGCTGACGGCGCTTTTGTTTATTTATCTGCAACGTCGAGGGGCGGTTGCGGTCAATGTGTCCGGCTAGCCCTCACCCTGACCCTCTCCCAGAGGGAGAGGGGACTGACCGAGGTGAATGTGCGAGTTACGCCGACCTGAAACTTCGAGTCGAACTCAGGATTTGAACTCGACCAAGATCGGCTCCTTCTCCCTCCGGGAGAGGGCTGGGGTGAGGGAAGCTTGTGCCCTCAGCCACTGTCACCCCATCAAACCCTTGCGCCCAAGTATGGCCGCACCTCAAAAACCCCTCCATCCAAAGGACCCCGGATGCTTGAACTTGTCGCCGCTTTCATCTGCCTCACCACCCTCCTCACCTTCGTCAACTTCCGCTTCATCGGACTGCCGCCGACCATCGGCGTGATGGTCACCGCGCTGCTGTTCTCGCTGATCCTGCAAGGCCTGAGCGTACTCGGCTACCCCGGTCTCGAAGAACGCGTGCAGCAACTGATCGGCCAGATCGACTTCGGTGATCTGCTGATGAACTGGATGCTCTCGTTCCTGCTGTTCGCCGGCGCCTTGCACGTCAACCTCAACGACCTGCGCAGCTACCGCTGGCCGATTGGCCTGCTGGCGACCTTCGGTGTGTTGATCGCCACCACGGTGATCGGCAGCCTCGCCTTTTACATCTTTGCCCTGTTCGGCTGGCACGTGAGTTTCCTTTACTGCCTGCTGTTCGGCGCGCTGATTTCGCCCACCGACCCGATCGCGGTGCTCGGCGTGTTGCGTACCGCCAACGCCTCGAAACCACTGAAAACCACCATCGTCGGCGAGTCACTCTTCCCCCCATATGGCCGTATGGACAGACACCTGAACGTCCCGTTTTCATTGGCCTGCGTCTAAATAGGCACTGTCCATACGATATTTGGTTTCTATGGACACCCGTCGTTGTCTCAAGGTTGCGTGCATGCTTCCTCAATTCCCCACTGACTGCCTTTAAAAAATTAGCGCGTTGGTCACCGCTGCCCTACTGGCATCCAAGAGTGGTTTCTCGGATAAGCTCAGCAGGAAGCTTTGCTCTTTAGCGACCTCCCGAAGGAGACTGTCCATGGCCACGGAGAGATGCATCAAGCCGTTAAACTTGTCTTCCGTGTTAAATATAAAGCGAGATCCATCTGGCACTATCAGTCGCCTCGCTTCTTCCTTGTTGTTCCACAAGTAATCCAAATATCTTTGGGTCTCAGCTAATATCGCTAATTCATAGTAGGCGCCAACGGAGAGACTATGCATGTTGGCGTGGTACATTATTGAGGCAATATCAAAGCTGGAGATCGTTACAGCTTTTCCTTCCGCCTCGAGATCTGCCTTTATGTTTTTACATAATCTTATTGATTTGCGGAGCCCGCCACTCGTGGTTTCACATCGTTCTCGTATTTTTTTGATGTGCAGGAAAGGCCAGTTTTCAATCGTGGTGTTTTTATGCGAATCTAGGATGGTGACAGCACGGTCGTGTTTCTGACCAGATGCTTGATAACTAATAGTGTCATGCCAGTGGGAAGGCACGACATCAACTGGACGCGCTAACGACCCTCCTTGCAATTTAATGGCCTTGGAGCCAGAGGTGTCAATTGTCGCTGCGGGAAACGCATCGCGAAGAGCTTTACTAATTTCCCCCCTGCGAGCAGTCAACACGCCAACTGAGGTGCGTGAGGTCGGTGAACGATACTGACCCGATGTACTCATGTACCCACGCGCATCATAGGTATGAAAGTCAGCTTCTATCGCTAAAAGGTCGACATCACTGACCCCTCGAATATGGACATTAAGCGGTACTGAACCCTGTAGCTCGAATTCAAGATTGCCGCTTGTCCTCTTCGACAACTGGTTGCTAACCCGTTCTGCGGTTTCGATGCTGATGCGTGTGTAGGTAGGGTCTACCTCTTGCATAGCGCCTAAAGCAAATGTTGTATTCGGCTTGTCTTTAACCCTATGTTCCCACGCCTCTTTTGTAAGGCTTCGGTTCACGATGAAATCCTTCGCATCCATCGCGATTACAGCGGATCTATCAAGGCCCGAGCGTCTGGAGCGCAGACGATTGATTCGTTCGTTAATTGGTGTGTTCATTTTTTCTCCTAAGCTCCATTCGCCCATAGGTGGGCCGACCGTAACCGTTAAAATAGTCACCCTTTGCGCAATCTAGTGATTTAGCAAACAAAAGGTTTGCGCTGCCAACATGTCCCCGAAGCTCAGGTTCGCCGGGGTTAGGATCATTCTGGTAGTTATAAAGAAGGCGGTATCCGTCAGCTTCATCGTGAACCAATGCCGCAGTGATACTGTTGGAGCCTGATTGATGTGTCTTCAATCGCACTCTAATCTTGTCCCAAGTTTGACAAATATATACATCGGCTTGCCAAGAACGAATCGGATTTCCTTCGGTGTCCAGTGTTGTTCCAGTGCACTGCCACTCTCCCGAAAGATCAGGAACTTTTAGATATTTAACTGCCCAGCGCCATTTCCAAACTGTCTTATTGAATAGTGCGTACAGCAGGGCAAAAACTATACCTGCGCCAATTAGTGACAGGGCTGTCGGTGGAAGATTTACAGGCAGGTCATACTTTTTAGCCAAATCTTCAGCTGACAGCAGCAAAAAAACCGCAATGCCGGAAATCGCGCTTGCCAGTAGTGTCAAGTACCGGCCAATCAGAGCTCGATTTACCCCGCCCAATAGGCTGTATTCATGATCGTGAATCATTAGACGCAACCTTCATCAGACGCAACTTTGAATAGACTTAATGTCCCGGAAGCCCATTAACCTGCAGAAGATGGGCAGCAGCAAAGCCGCCCAGAGCTTCCGATGAGACTTCAAAAATTACTGGGTATGGCATACCGAGGAACACGTCCGGCAACCGTTCGACTGCTGGTAGGTGTTGCGAGCCTGGCGAACAGCGGTCACACAGGTGGTGTGATAGCCAAGATCAAGGCGGTTATGGAGTGCCGGCAAATAGATGCACGTACTGGTATGCACCTCGTGGTCACCATTGGTCTGTGCATTACGGTTCACGAAATACTGAGCCATTTTTACTCACCCCGCTCTTTGTTCGATTGGGCGAGTACCGAGGCCGCTAGGGTCTTGGTGGTGGCGTTGTACTTGTTGCTGTCGAGGACATGACTGGCTTTAGTCTCCATATCGGCACCGGTTTGCTTGCCGGTCGAAGCTTGAGCCATGGCCGACCCTGCCAATTCCTTCTGGATGGCCGAGGAGCTATCACTACGCAGGATTTTGGAGGCCAAGCTGGCCACGTGAGACGAAGTTTGTTTAGGATTTTTCGGCACGATTAGGTGCTCCTGTATCTAGAAAAAATCGAGTAGGCAGGAGCAACCCTTGAGCGGAAAGCCGAGCTGAATGGTTGACATCCAAAGTCGGTTTTTCTCTAATGCGCGTCCCACCAATGTCCGCATTGGCTCAGGGATTGGCGGGTATGTGTGCTCGGCGTCCAAACTTTGCACGCATACCCGCTGTGTTCACTGAAACCTCAGCCTCTCGCCAAAAACACAACATGTAGTGTTGTTGTCGAGATGACCTACAAGATAATGGGGTCAAAATGACATTGCAAGGCAACAAGCCTGTGGATAACTTGTGCGCAAATCAGTGGTTGGATCCACTTTGCCCCTGTATGCATGCCCAGCCCTTCTAAATCGCGGGCTACGACGTTTCGTTCTTGAAATATTTTGAAACACACTCATTTCGCATGTCTCTGTTCACTCTCGAACAGTGCCCCTCAGCGTTTAAAAGTGACAATCTAGTGGCGTCATTTCTTCGTTAAATCTAGTTTGGTTTTACCATCAGTTGCTGTTCTTGAACTCTTTCCACTGCCAGTAGGTGACGCTAAAAAACCGTCCATTGAAAACATTCGGGCGGGGTATTGCGGGGCTATTTCCTCTGACCTATGATCCCAATAGGCGGTGATGGTCGCCTGGCGCCTGTTTCGCGAAGCAATAGCCCATCTGTGACACCCTTCAGTTTTACATCGGCATGTCCCTAACCAGACGCTGCCCGGTGAACAGGCAATCGGACACCTAAGCGTCGTAGATTTAGGAACCATTGCCATGTCTGATTTTTCCCCGCTAAACATCTTTAAATCCCAAGCTAAACAGCTTGCTCGTGATCAGGGCCTGAAGCTTTCTGTCGCTCAAGAAACCCTTGTGCAAAAAGCGGGCTTCGCTGATTACCATGAGTTTTCTGTCGTCGCCCAACGGAACCTCAAGGATCCGCGTCTGATGTTGGCCGTTTTTGGGATCAAAGACTTTTCCCAAGCGATCCATGAGGATGATGTCTACGCCAACCTGGATCTAGAATTGGAGGATCAGCTCTCCGGCGCGATTGCGGATACCAATGCGAGTGGATTCACTATTGATGCTCTTGAAGTTGAAACCGCTGACTACAGCGACGCAACCGGGAAGCTTTCTTTAGAGGTTTCCCTGACCTACCAGGGGCAGCAAGATCAGGAGAGGATGTATCACGGTGCAGCGTTCTATCTCAAAGCCACGGTCGAATTGCTACGCCGTGATGGTATATGGCTGCTTGCTGAGAAAGGTGTGGTCATCTCCAGCGGTGAATCTGATGCTGACCGCGACCGTAGATCTGAGCAGGAGTATTGGGCAACCGTGGAAGAAGCCCGGAGTAGTAACCGGATGTCCATGGCTCAAGCGCTTGCTATTGAGCTGGGGATATCTGTCGATGACGCCGAGCTTTTGTCCGGAGCAGAGATCACGACTAACGAATCGGATGACGGGCTCGTATATAGCTACTGGATCAATCTCGAACCGGAAGCTGAAGGCGAGCTGAGAGCAGACCTGCTTGCGCGATTCGGCTCTCTGGAGTACGAGTTAGACCCAAACTTCTTCGATGATGTTGAGCACGAGTTCTGAAATCAATGAGGAAGTGGCCAGCTGAAAGCTGGCCATTCAAAACAACCTCACTCACATCTCTGCTCACAAAAAATGGCCCCTCTTTACCGGATTTACCTATCTTCTGGCCGACAGCCAGCAGATAGTGATCGACCTTTCGTGAGCGTTCCACGCAGCAGATTCTGCCAATGCGCTGAAGGGCTGTGTGAGCGCTTCGATCCTGTCCACGGGAGACACCATCGACGCTTCCCGTCGTAACAAGAAACCGGCCCGGTAGACCGGCTTCCTGAGTCATCTAAACTTTACGAACTGGGGATGAGCTTGCTGAAGGTAGTCTTTGACAAGACCCGTGATGAACTGATGGCCTTCATCAATCGTCATTGATACCTGCGCGGGCTGTTGCATCATTTCTTGAAAGCCGTGCCTAGCATCGAACCCGTTCAAACTGAAATTGTTGGCTGAACAGGTGAATTTCTTCTCTTTTCGCTTGCTTCTAAAAGCCTTTAGACCCTTCCGCCTTTCCCATGTCTCAAGAGTGTCCAGTATCTTGTAGTAGGTGATCCAACTGCTGTCTTGGTCGAGAAATTTGAGGAAGAGGTAAATATCCTCATGCTCAGCGGCCAGCATCATAAGGCTGATTTTCTGTGATGTGCCAAGAGCCTTCCTGAGATCATCGGCCCAAGCTTGGCTGGAGACAGCAGGCTTGGTAAGCATCCCCGGAATGTTCCTTTTTTCTTGCCTAGCGAGCTCGCCCCCCTCAAGCAGGATCTTGTAGATACTCAGCTTGTATGGTTCGCGCTCCAACAGCGTCGATGCACCATTGAAAAGACTCAAAAGCTCATAGGTGATCTGCCAGACTCCTTCCTGAGTTTGACCCTCGAACAGATTTGAATTAAATCGGAAGTCGTCGTTAGGGCAGTCGTTCCAGTCATCTACTCCCCCCCAGAGCCTGAAGTAATTGATGCTGTGCCCCCATGTGCAAAGCTGCCTGATCTCCTGCGGGTCGCCGTTGAGCAACACTTCCCAATCACCTTGCATTTGCATCAGATCCCCCCAAACTTGAGATCCAGATGCTAGCAAAAAAAGCAGTCAGTAACCGGCCCTCCTGGGCTCCCAAAGTTATCCGTAGCTGGCAACCGGAGATGATTGATCAAGAGCATCCCGTTTCCCGAAGCACATTGGATTGGATGCAAGCTATCTAACCGCGCACCTTGAAATCAGGCTTCGGTCTGGTGTTGTTTGGTTAGGTGAGATGCCAGCTGAGCAGTCATGGTGCAGGTCGCAGCTGGTGAGGGATGTGAAGCCTTCCTCTCATCGTAGTCTGCATTCCGTCGCTCAGCTTAATGTGCCCAAATAGGGTCATTAAGCCTAAAAATTGTGGTTAATGTGCCGTATTAGGGACATTAGCCTGGCTCGTCACACGGGGCATATCCACAGCATTCTGCGTCCAGACGGCGGTTAATACTCTTAGTCGCTAGGCTCATGGCGAGCCCAGCGCAACGTAGCTATCGACATGAATTGCCTAATAGCCAACGCACCACGTTCATTTCTGGCTTTCGACCCAGGCACGGTCAGCGCTGCCTCTACCTTGGCACGACTTGCTTCGTACATTGCAAATGCGTTGAACTCAGAATCAAGCAGTACCAAGAGCACAGTATCAAAGGGTTGTCGTAGATCAATTGCACCCATACGGCCCGTAATCTTTTGCGGGTTCAGGATACAGCGCCCCTTGATCTTGATTCTCGCGACGCCAACTTCCAGCGTCTCTGTAGCGTCGTAACCTGCCTGCCTTGCAGGATGTAGTAACAGGCCGAGTCTAGTGGCAGCTTCGTACTCTGCGATCTCGCCTGTCACGCCCAGCGGCTTGCCGGTCAGGCGATAGAATCTACGCGCGAGCACCTGGCCTCTTTCAAGATCTCTAGGATTTCATCCTGGATCAATGCAGCCTGCTGAGGTTCGTTGCCATGACTGAGCTCAGTCATCTGCAAACGCCTCGAGCGCAGTGAGCAGCTTGGCAAGCTCAGTCAGGTTGGCTGCAGTCACGATGTCATATTCTCCTCGACTACTCAGCCGATACACCTCTCGAGCCTTTTTGACACGTTCCAGCAGAGGGACGACTATGCCTGACGCCCTTTCCAGAAACTCGTTGATGTCAGCCCGTGTCTGAGGAATTTTGTAGCCTTTGGCCGCGCTTGTGATAATCACGTCCGAATCGCGAAGCTTGGCGATGCCGCTGGAGCGGATCCTCTGGTCGTTGATATCTCCGAAGCCGCTATCTTTTAGGTGGCCGACTATTTCTGCGGTTGGCACGTAGTCTTTGGTGACGAATTCGCTTTGGAATCTCAGGAACCGCAAGATGCTCAGCTGCAGGCGCTCATCCTCATTAGGGTGCTCACCAGCCCGTTCGCTAAAAAGGTCAGCCTGGCGGAGAGCTTCTTGGTGTACCTGGTAGTCTGCATACCCAGATTCATCCGCCGGCGGCGGCAGAAGAGACTGGTACTTGGATGGCCACTCAAGCATTCCAAGGGTCAGGCTTCGTAGAATCTTTTTGTAGGCAAGAACTGCTTCTTCCGATGCTTTCTCTTCGTAGATCTGAGCGACTGAGCCAGCAAAAAAATCTGCAACCTGAACCAAGACGTTGTCCTTACTGGCCATCGTCTGGAAGGCATCCTTATCGCCAAATAGGTCGTCCACGAATCGTTCTGCAACGTAGCTTTTGAGGCTCTCCTGAAATTCCTGGCCACCATGTTCGTCTACGACCATCTGGAGGTCAGGGTATGCGCGGAACAAACGTTCATAGAGCAACCCGTTCACGTATTTTATGAACGAGGTCTTGATACGGAGGCCGCCGTCTTTGTGAATTCGAGACTTATCAACGACGGTGAAATAGAGCTTGAATGGCAGCTCAGCTAGCTCGTTGAGGATTCGGGCACGGCGATCTGAATCTTTGGGCTTCAGATTGCTAGATTTGATCTCGCCTGTTTGAAAATGACGCATGCGGAGTGCTTCAGCTTGGGCATAAGCAGCTTCCAGATCTTTCTCTGCCACCAGAATGGAGCACACGATGAAGAAGCCCGAGCTTCCTCCCTTTGACGTATCAAGGTCGGAATTCCCGGACTCATCCACGAATGCATACGTTCTGTCCATGAGCTTGCTCCATCAACAACGTACTGAGTGCGGTGGGTCGCCCAATGGCAAGGTGGCGAACTTAGTTCGTCGCAGTGGTACTGCCTGGAGCGGGGCCTTCGCTGAACGTGTAGTTGATGACCACGTCATTTCGGATCAAGACGTCGAGAGTTTTCTGGGTGCCCCTAGTCGTCACCTTCATGGTGACCACGTAGCTTTGAGCATGGGCTGAGCCATTGGTGTAGGTGTAGATCCACTTTTCGTCAGTCTCGCTGACTGCGCTCTTGGCGTAGGGCTCACCAAACAGGGACTTCAACTCGGTAGTCGTCGTTTTGCCTTTGGTGATGCTAGCTACACTGGCCGACGGAAAGTCTCGTCCTGCGGTGTAGTGGGACGTAGCGCAACCGCCGAGCGCGACACACACACCCATTACTGCGATGAGCTTTTTCATATCCTTCCTTGATCGTAGAAAGCTTTAAATCTAGCTGGCATCGAGGCTAAAAGCCATCACCAAGGTGATCAGCTACTTTCGTGCATTCGCAGATAATGCTTTGCACATGTAGCAAGCCGAGCCAGGGCAAAGCCCCCTGAACTGCTCCGTCTGAGAAATAAGAGGTGGCGCAGAGCCTTGTTGATTTACTGCATAGCCCTGCTGCTTAAAAAAGCCTGAAGCAGTTGTTGTCAGCAAATGAAATCGAGCGATTCCCTGCTCGGCGGCTTTCGCTTCAATGACCCGAAGCACCGCGACACCGACCCCCTTCGATCTGAATGTCGACACTACGACCAGAGAACGCAACAACCCGTCCGTACCATGCGTTTCGAATCCTCCCCATGCGACCGTCTCGCTATCCAGTGTGAACTCAAAAAAGGTTCGGCCTGGAAGATCAATATCGCCTGCTGGAAGGTCAGCAGATTTCAGTGCATCGCGAAAGCGCTGCGACTGCCCTCCGGCTATTTCCGTTGCCTGGATCATCATACCCCCTCCCTCCTCTGATCACCGTTATGCCGACACGCATGGAACGTTAGAGCACATGCCGAAACAGCAGACATCATATTCGCTTTACCGAATATTCGCCAAAGCGTATATTCGATTTTCCATATGCGTCGAGTTCCACAATGAGCCCTGCTATCAAAGTGCTTTTCGTGTGCGTTGCCAACTCAGCCCGCTCCTTGCTTGCAGAGGCTTTGCTGCGGCACACCGACCCGCGCTTCGAGGCCTTCAGCGCAGGGTCTGAACCGTCTGAGGTTGATCCGCGCACGACTCAGGCATTGGAGGCAGTTGGAGCCGATGCAACGGGCCTGCGCAGCAAGTCCCTCAGCGAGTTTCAAGCTGATCGATTCGATTACGTAATCACTCTTTGTGATAAATCCGCAAGCGAGTGCCTACCAATGCCTAATGCAGGTGAAATCATTGCCTGGGATTTTCCTGACCCAGTAACCAGCGATGATCCTGGCGCATTTCGCCACACGCTCCACGACATCCACGAGCGCATCAAGCTCTTCGTTTTGGTCAAGACCAAACACCTGGAGGATCTGTGACAGAACCTATGAACCCCACCACCTTATTCAAGTGCCTGGCGGATGACACCCGAGCAAAAATTTCGCTGCTTGTCGTGAGTGAAGGTGAGCTGTGTGTTTGCGAGCTAACGGCAGCACTCGACCTGAGTCAGCCAAAGATTTCTCGTCATTTGGCGCTGCTGCGCTCTGCCGGTTTGCTGTTGGATCGTCGCCAAGGCCAATGGGTGTACTACCGGCTGAATCCTGATTTGCCCACGTGGGTGACTGCAGTTTTGAAGGAAGTGGTAGACGCCAATCAGCAATGGCTGGAAACCGAGGCTAAGCGCCTCTGCGGCATGAACGACCGTCCGATCAACCAAGCCGTGTGTAGCTGATTCACGCCCAACCGGATTAATGAAATGCTGATTGCCGTATTGATCTTTATCGCCACCATCGTCCTTGTCATCTGGCAGCCCAAGGGGCTTGGGGTGGGCTGGAGTGCGATGTTCGGTGCCATCGTGGCGTTGCTGGCAGGTGTCGTTACCCTTGCCGACATACCAGAGGTTTGGCGCATTGTCTGGAATGCCACTGGGACTTTCATCGCGGTCATCATCATTAGTCTGCTGCTTGATGAGGCAGGTTTTTTCAAGTGGGCTGCGCTGCATGTGGCCCGATGGGGAGGCGGGAGCACCCGCAAGCTGTTCGCATTTATCGTCCTGCTGGGCGCAGCGGTGTCGGCCCTGTTCGCCAATGACGGAGCAGCATTGATCCTCACACCCATTGTGATCGCGATGTTGCTGGCGTTGCGTTTTTCTCCTGCGGCCACTTTGGCATTCGTCATGGCAGCTGGTTTTATCGCCGATACGGCGAGCTTACCGCTGGTGGTTTCCAACCTGGTCAACATCGTCTCTGCCGACTACTTCGATATCGGCTTCAACGAATATGCTTCGATCATGGTGCCGGTAAACATCGTCAGCGTGGCGGCGACATTAGCCATGCTGTTATGGTTTTTCCGCAAGGATTTACCAAAGACGTATGACCTCAACCAACTGGACAATCCGGACGAGGCAATCCACGACCGGGCCACTTTCGTAGCTGGCTGGTGGGTGTTGGCACTACTCCTGATCGGCTTCTTTGTCATTGAGCCACTGGGGGTGCCAATCAGCGCCATTGCAGCAGTCTGTGCATTCATTCTTTACATCATCGCGGCTCGTGGTCACGCCATCAATACAAGCAAGGTACTCAAAGAGGCGCCATGGCAGGTAGTGATCTTTTCTTTGGGTATGTACCTGGTTGTTTATGGTCTGAAGAACGCCGGTCTGACCGACCACATTGCACAGATCCTGAACGTGTTCGCCGGTTATGGCGTTTGGGGCGCGTCCCTTGGTACAGGGCTGCTAACAGCGTTGCTGTCTTCGATCATGAACAACATGCCCACCGTTCTGGTAGGTGCCTTATCCATTCATGCCGCTGAAGTCGATGGTGTAGTCCAGCAAGCGATGGTTTACGCCAACATCATCGGCTGCGATTTGGGCCCGAAGATCACTCCAATTGGGAGCTTGGCAACTCTGTTGTGGCTGCACGTGCTCGCCCGGAAAAACATAACGATCAGTTGGGGTTACTACTTCAAGACTGGGATCGTGCTGACCGTACCCATCCTCGTCGCCACATTGTCCGCCCTGGCACTGCGCCTCAGTTTCTGAATCAAGGAATCGTCTGATGAAAGTCTTGTTCATGTGCACCCACAACAGCTGCCGCAGCATTCTGTCCGAGGCGCTTTTCAACCACTTGGCGCCCGAGGGTGTAGAAGCAGTCAGCTCAGGAAGCTTTCCCAGTGGCCGGGTGAATCAACGGGCATTGCAAACGCTGGAGGCGGCGGGTATCTCCACGGCGGGCTTGAGCAGCAAGGCTTCGGATGCTTTTGAAGGCTCACCTCCAGACATCGTGATCACTGTCTGTGACCGGGCAGCGGGTGAGGCATGCCCAATCTTCTTTGGGCCAGCTTTGAAGGCGCATTGGGGTCTGGCCGACCCGTCTGACGCTAGCGGTTCGCAAGCCGAGATCACCGCAGCGTTTGAAACCACACTCGCCAAAATTCACGAGCGCGTGAGCGCGTTTCTTGCGCTGCCACTGAAGACCATCAGCGCTGAACAGTTGAAAGCTGAACTGAACCGCATCGGTTCGCTTTAAAGATCAACCGAGGCGGCACCCAACCAGGCGCCGCCTTAGGAGTTTATATGCAAGACACATTGCCGAACGTACACGCCGACCTGATCGACATTCCGTCGCTGGAGCAACTGTCGCCTCGCACGCCTTCGCTCCATAAACCTCGCATTCTTCTGCTGTATGGATCAACGCGAGAACGCTCATTTAGCCGATTAGTCACGCAAGAGGCGGCACGCCTGCTGAATGAGTTTGGTGCTGAAACCAAGATCTTTGACCCAGCGGGTCTGCCGCTGCCGGATGACGCTCCCGACACACATCCCAAGGTCGCTGAGCTGCGCGAGCTGATGCAATGGTCTGAGGGGCAGGTATGGTGCTCCCCTGAGCGTCACGGCTCCATGAGTGCAGTATTCAAAGCCCAAATTGACTGGGTTCCGCTGGCGATAGGTGCTGTACGACCTACGCAAGGAAAGACCCTTGCAGTGATGCAGGTATGCGGTGGCTCGCAATCTTTCAACGTGGTTAATCAGCTGCGCGTACTGGGCCGATGGATGCGGATGTTCACCATCCCAAACCAATCTTCGGTTGCCAAGGCATTTACCGAGTTCGACGAGGCAGGTCGTATGAAGCCGTCCTCGTACTACGACCGTCTCGTGGACGTGATGGAAGAGCTGATGAAGTTCACCCTGCTTTTGCGGGATCGCCAGGATTATTTGGTTGATCGGTACTCCGAGCGTAAAGAGTCCGCCGAAGAGCTTTCCAAACGCGTCAACCAGCGCTCCATCTAACGTCATTACGAGGAAGCGATATGAGCCAGATCACGATCTACCACAACCCAGAATGCGGCACCTCTCGCAACACCTTGGAGTTGATCCGTAACAGCGGGGAAGAACCGACGGTTATCGAGTACCTGAAGACCCCGCCTGATCGCACCACACTTGCAAGGCTCATCGGGGATATGGGTATCGGGGTGCGGGCTCTTTTGCGTATCAAAGGAACTCCGTACGAAGAGCTGGGATTGGGTGAAGCTTCGCTGACGGACGAACAGCTCATCGATGCCATGATGGCTCACCCTATCCTGATCAATCGCCCCATCGTCGTGACGCCTTTGGGGACGCGTTTGTGTCGTCCGTCAGAAGCTGTGCTCGATTTGTTACCGCAAGAGCAGCATGGGAGTTTCGCCAAAGAGGACGGCCAAGTGGTCATTGATGAGCACGGTCGCAGAGTCTGATACGACGACGGTGAGGTGCCGCGATTGAGCCTGGAGGATGCTGGTGAGTCAGAATTCGAAACTTGATGTTGTGGTCATTGGCGGTGGTCAATCAGCGCTCACAGTCGCCTATTTTTTGAAGCGGTCAGGCTTGTCTTACGTGCTGCTCGATGCGGAGTCGGCACCAGGAGGAGCCTGGCGGCATGGCTGGGACTCGCTGCGACTCTTCTCTCCATCGGCGTGGAGCTCGATTGCGGGCTGGCCGATGCCTGCCGTATCAGAAGAAACGCCTCAACGTGATGATGTTATCGACTATCTGACTCTGTACGAGCGTCGATATGACTTCCCCATCATCCGATCCACCAGGGTGACCCGTGTCGAGAAAATCGAAGAAGGATTACGGGTTGTCTCCGGGGATAGATACTGGGATGCCAAAGCAGTTATCAGTGCAACAGGCACCTGGAGCCGCCCATTTACCCCAAGCTATCCCGGACAGGAGTTGTTCGTAGGGCAGCAGCTTCATTCCGCTCATTACGTTGGGCCGGATGAGTTTGAGGGGAAAACCGTCCTTGTCGTGGGTGGCGGCAACTCGGGAGCCCAGATTTACGCCGAGGTATCTAAAGTGGCTCAGGCAACCTGGGTGACTCAAGAGGCTCCAAAGTTTCTACCTGATGAGGTTGATGGGCGCGTCCTGTTCGAACGAGCTACTGCTCGATTGAAGGCGCAACAGGAAGGTGTGGAGCCTGAACAACCCGCTGGGGGGCTGGGCGACATCGTAATGGTGCCATCGGTGAAGGACGCTCGTGAACGCGGTGTATTGAGCGCAGTACGGCCATTCACGCACTTCACTTCAACAGGCGTTGTCTGGTCATCAGGAGGCGAAACAACGGCGGATGTCGTCATCTGGTGCACTGGGTTTTCCCCAGCGCTCGACCACCTAAACAGCTTGGGCATTGTAGGCCAGGATGGCAAAGTGGCTGTGAACGAAAACCGGAGTGTTGCTTCACCCAATCTGTGGCTGGTGGGTTACGGCGATTGGACGGGGCTCGCCTCTGCGACATTGATCGGAGTAACCCGCACCGCTCGAGATGTAGTCAAGCAAGTGCAAAGCTATCTCATAAGCGAATCCTAGTGGCTCGCAACGCAAATCGAGTGAGCCTACTGTAATGCGACTTCCAGCTGGGGGAAGAGAATAGGCTCCAGTGGCGGAGTTGCCTGGCACAGTCCGAGCCGCCAGTAGCCGACGTCGTGCCATTTCCCAAGCTTGAAGCCAACCTCCGGATATGTACCGATATGGACGAATCCCAGCGACTCGTGCAGACCCACACTGCCTTCATTGGGCTGAGCAATTCCAGCGTAAGCTGCGCGAAATCTCTGTTTTTCAAGTATAGGAAGCAAAGTCTCATAAAGCTTACGGCCAACGCGCTGTCGGCGAGCCGATTCAGCTATGTATACCGTCACGTCCACCGCCCACCTGTAGGCCGGACGTGCGCGGTGCTGGCTGGCATAGGCGTAGCCCTTGATCTCCCCACCGTCTTCGGCCACAAGGTAGGGATATGTCTGAAGCGTTGTAGCTATTCGCTGAGCGATTTCCTCAGCGCTTGGCGGAATCTCTTCGAAGGAGATCGCTGTTTTAGAAACGATGGGGGCGTAAATGCGCTGTATGGCTACAGCATCTGCTACCGCCGCCGTACGGATTTTCAAAGCCATGTATGTCGTCCCTGATTCGAAAGCTGAACATTACCCTTTTTAGATCAGCCTTGGACATGCTCGAGATAGAGAAATGTTACGGGCGCTGCCATTCGCCTAAGTAGGGCAGATGGGGCGTCTGCAACGATTTGGTCGGAACTACGTCCACATACTTGCATTTCTTCTTAGTAGCCTTTAGAGCCGCTTGCCCAGCAATCAACGAGATCAACGTATCAGCCTAGTGAATCAACTCAATAATTTCCCCTCAAACCCATCCCCAACCGGAGAGTGCACATCGAACTACGAGACGCTTTTCGATACCATCATATTGTTTACTGGGTTTGCTCCAACGCTCCATCATCTGGGCAATCTACGAATCGCTGGTAATGACGCCAAAGTCGTCGTGTATGAAATTCGAAGTGTCGCCTCATTTGATCTGTGAATGGTGGCTTATGGAGATTGGGCGGAGCTTGCCTGGTCTACATTGATCGAATTAACACTCGCCGCTCTGAATATAGTGAAGCAAGTGAAAATACCTCACTGGGTGATGGCGAAAGCACTCATATGCAATGCGAATACCCTATAAATGATTTACTAGGTTATTACTTGGTAAGCGCTAATTTAAAATTTCTATATGTTCAAATGAAGCATGCCCTAAATCCTATTTCGGTCGACGCCTCCGCATAAATCCTCAATGCTCACATTCAGAAACATAATATCTAAAATAGAAGGCCAGCCTTCTCGAGCTACATTGAATTGCCCGACGAACGGTGCTCAAGCTCGCGTGGCGATTGACGACATTGCTGATAATTCACACGAGGCTCTAATTATGATACTGCGCAAACTCAACCTTGCTCCGCGCTCGGCTCTATGCTTTGGTTTCTTTTGCCTTATGATTATTGCACTTGGGATCATCGCCCTTAAGCAGACGTCAAGTTTGAAGGATTCTGAAAGTTTCGTTGAAACGAATGTTGTTCCCAGCATATCCATACTTGGGATAATTGACAGGGAGTTTGTAAGCATCAGAGGTAGCAACGCACGGTTGCGCAACCCTGTAGAGCCCGCAAGTCGCAAAACTCAAGCTCTAGAGGAATTAAATAAGGCTAGAGTTAATATCCAGAATTCGCTGACGAATTTGCAACCTCTAATCGTAACCCCGATAGGCAAGCAGAAAATTGATGAGCTTTCAAAAAGCCTTGCCAGCTATCAAACTGTTCAAGATCAATACTTATCTCTAATTTCCTCAGGAAGTTTAGATGAGGCAGTCAAGCTTTCCAGCGAGTCGATGAAACAATCTGCTGATGCTGTTGAAGGCCATATCGAAGAAATGATAGACGTTAATAATAACAAAGCTAAACGAGCCGGGGAGGAGGCGAGTCAAACTTATGAGCAAGCTAAGTTAATCGTTGGGGCATTTATATTGATAAGTACCTTGGCAGCTATTGCACTGGCCTTGATGTACACCCGGAGTATTACCAGCCCGATCAGCCAATTACTAGCTATTGCCGAGCGCATTGCTAAAAACGATCTCACCGGAGTTATCGAAGCTCAAGGACACGATGAGGTGGCTAGACTTATGCGAGCTTTAAGTGTAATGCAGCATGGTCTACGAAATACCCTTTCTTTGATATCTGATTCCTCCAACCAGTTGGCTTCGACGTCTGAAGAAATGCATGCTGTCACCGAAGACGCAAATAAAGGCATGCTGCGTCAAAATAACGAAGTTGAAATGGCAGCCACTGCCGTCACTGAGATGAGTGCAGCGGTAGAAGAGGTAGCTAGAAATGCCTCGCAAGCCTCTGAAGCAGCCAATCGATCCAACTCCGCCGCGTTGGCTGGTCGTGCACGCGTCGATGAAACCGTGCAGGCCATCAGCCTGATGGTCGCAAATGTTGAAGACGCATCCCAAGAGGTACAAGGGCTCGCCGTAATGGCCACCGACATCAGCAAGGTTTTGGATGTGATACGCGCTATCGCCGAACAAACCAATCTTCTTGCGTTGAATGCGGCTATCGAAGCCGCTCGTGCGGGTGAGGCGGGTCGAGGCTTCGCAGTAGTCGCTGATGAAGTCCGAGCTTTAGCTCATCGTACTCAGCAATCAACCAGTGAAATTGAGCAGATGATCAGCTCAATTCAAAAAGGCACTGGGTCTGCTGTGTCTGCAATGACTCACACAAACACCCAAGCCCAGAAAACACTGGACACTGCTCAAGGCGCTGGTTCCGCGTTGGTGGAGATTACCGAATCTATCGACAATATTACTGAGCGCAACGTTTTGATTGCGACCGCATCGGAGGAGCAGGCTCAGGTTGCAAGGGAGGTAGATCGCAGCCTGGTGAGTATCCGTGATCTTTCAAATCAAGCGGCAGAGGGCTCAAGTCAGACAGCTATTGCAACGTCCGAACTCACAAAACTAGCGGTCGAGTTGAACAGGCTGGTAAAGCAGTTTCAAATGTAGTTATAGCCCTCTTTACTGGAGCGTTACGTGCATAAACTATCAATTTTTATCAGGTAGTTCGCAACTTTCAAGTGGGGTTTAGGTGCTCCGGGCCTGCGGAGCACCGGTAGCTCGACTCTTTGATATCCGCCGTGGGATTGCCATCCTGTAGAAGTAGAACGTATCTGGGATTGATGAGCAGGCTGAGTTGGAGGATCGCTGGAGTCACTCACGCTGAGCTTAACAGTGTGTTGCAGTCAACGTCTGCTTGAGCGCGGTCGCAAAAATTGTGGGCACAGCGACTACCCAAAATTCGAGGCAAGCACATATCTGTTTAACCGACCTCAAAACTCTATGCTGAGTAACCATCCGAGAAGACCTCCCACCAGGACGACCAACCATGGAGGAACCTTCCAGAACATCAAAGCCACAAGCGCTATCAGCGCCAAGCCAAAGTCTGTAGGAGTCAATATGGCGCTCGTCCAGACTGGATTATACAAGGCTGCCAGGAGAAGACCTACAACTGCTGCGTTTACGCCTGAAAGTGCGGCTTGGGTGCGTAAGCTTTTCCGCAGTTGCTCCCAAAATGGCAACACGCCGATTACGAGCAAGAACGAAGGAGCAAAAATTGCAACGACGCACGCGGTAGCCCCGAGCCAACCAGAAGGTTGGGCATTCATGGACGCGCCAAGAAATGCTGCGAATGTAAAAAGCGGGCCTGGTACGGCCTGTGCTAAACCATATCCGGCAAGAAACGTGTCATTGGCTACCCATCCGTTCGGTACGGTAGCTGACTGAAGCAACGGCAGCACAACGTGCCCACCTCCGAAAACTAATGACCCAGTACGGAAAAAGACGTTTACCACAGCTAACGCTTGAGAGGGCCACACTTGAACCAGTAATGGCAAGCCAGCTAACAGGCCGAAGAACAGCAGCAATAACACCGCACCGACTTTCCTGCTCACCGATATCGGCAAAGACTCCGTAGTTTGGCTCTGATGGGTTTTGAAGAGCATCAATCCTATGACGGCACCGAAGAAAATCACGCCAATCTGCCCCCAAGCATGCGGCCAAAGCAGTGCAGCATAAGCAGCAAACACGGCGACGGCTATTCGAGGGGCATCAGTGCAAAGACTACGGCCCATTCCCCAGACGGCTTGAGCAACGACAGCCACTGCAACAATTTTAAGACCATGTAAAAGACCGCTCGGAAGAGCCCGTCCCCACGAGGACATGCCCTGAGCGAATAAAACCAGGATTGTTGCCGAAGGCAATGTGAAGCCTGCCCACGCAGCTACTGCTCCAGGAACCCCGGCACGAGATAGTCCTAAACCTATTCCAACCTGGCTACTGGCGGGCCCCGGTAAGAACTGGCACAGAGCAATCAAATCCCCATAACTACGCTCGCTCAGCCATTGGCGTCGAGCGACAAATTCTTCGCGAAAGTAAGCTAGATGTGCAATCGGGCCTCCGAAGGAGGTGAGCCCTAGGCGCAGAAACACCAGAAAAACCGCCCAAGGGGAGTCAGTCGTGACGGCCTTTACACTATCTTCGGCTGCCAATATCCATCCCTCCCAAAATGACTGCTGCACAAAACCAAATACTTTGGAGCCAACGGTATATAGGCTAACCGATGGCCTTCCTTAGGCATACGCGGCTAGCCCTGCGAGTGGATCAGAACTTGGTTTCATAATGATGTACCAACTCAGCGAAAACCAGTTCGAGCTCTAAGCGGGTCTCGCGAGATGCTTACCGCTTTCACCGTTGCCACCCGTAACAGAGCCATACTTGCAAATTAGACGTTGCTCAAAAACCAACTCTTCAGCTACCTCTCTTTTAGCATTAAATGTTCGTGGAGCTTGACACTGGGTCGCGATCAAGGGTGGATTTACTGTATACTGCCTGCTCTGCATACCCTTGAGCTACAGGAACACTCGCATGACTGTACTCCAAACGATCTACTGGCAGCCTACGCCGCCTTAGCGCTACGCCCCCTCGCAACATCCTGCTTCCGCTAGCCTCGCTCGCGGGTGCGCACTGCTGTACGCCTGGTTTTACACCTTAAGCACACAGCAAAAAATCCTCAAAATTTGAATTTGTATCGATTCGCTCGCCGTTCCCTTGGCGTGCGCGATGCTTTGCCTTGGATATTTTCTATGCTGCAAAAACTTAGACAAACGTGGTTTTCCAATGTCCGTGGCGACGTGCTCGCGGGGTTAGTGGTCGCACTCGCGCTTATCCCTGAAGCAATTGCCTTTTCCATCATCGCCGGTGTAGACCCCAAAGTCGGTCTCTACGCCTCATTCTGTATCTGTGCTGTCATCGCCTTTGTCGGTGGGCGCCCCGGAATGATCTCGGCGGCTACCGGCGCCATGGCACTGCTCATGGTTACGTTGGTTAAAGAGCACGGACTTCAGTATTTGCTGGCCGCGACCCTTCTATGTGGCGTACTTCAAATCCTTGCCGGCTACCTGAAGCTTGGCTCGTTGATGCGGTTCGTTTCACGGTCGGTAGTCACCGGTTTCGTAAACGCATTGGCGATCCTGATTTTCATGGCGCAGTTGCCGGAACTTACGAATGTCACCTGGCGCGTCTACGCCATGACGGCAGCGGGCCTCGGGATCATCTACCTGTTCCCATACGTACCGAAGATCGGCAAGCTGATTCCGTCACCGTTGGTGTGCATCCTGACGCTGACTGCCGTCGTCATTTACCTCGGTTTGGATATCCGCACCGTCGGTGACATGGGCCAACTGCCGGATACGTTGCCGATTTTCCTTTGGCCCGAAGTGCCGCTGAACTTTGAAACCCTGCGCATCATTTTCCCGTACTCGGCTGCCTTGGCCGTAGTGGGTCTACTCGAGTCAATGATGACCGCGACCATCGTCGACGACCTTACCGATACCACCAGCAACAAAAACCGCGAGTGCAAAGGCCAGGGTGTGGCCAACATCGCTGCCGGCATGCTTGGCGGCATGGCAGGTTGCGCCATGATCGGCCAGTCGATCATCAACGTGAAATCTGGTGGCCGCACCCGTCTCTCGACATTGTGTGCCGGCGTTTTCCTGCTGCTGATGGTGGTATTTCTTGGCGAATGGCTCTCCAAAATCCCTATGGCGGCACTCGTGGCTGTGATGATCATGGTGTCCATCGGCACCTTTAGCTGGGATTCTTTGCGTAATCTGAAAGAGCATCCGCTGTCGACCAACCTTGTCATGGTGGCGACCGTCGTGGTCGTCGTGGCTACTCACAACCTGGCCTACGGCGTACTGGTAGGTGTGCTGCTAGCTTCGCTGTTTTTTGCCAATAAGGTTGGGCACTACCTGGATATCAAGAGCACTCTGGAAGAGACGGAATCGCATCGGACTTACCACGTCGTGGGCCAGGTGTTCTTTAGCTCTGCGGACAAGTTCACTGAAGTTTTTGACTTCAAGGAAGCTCTCAACAAAGTCACCATCGATCTCACACAGGCGCATTTCTGGGATATCACCGCCGTCGCAGCCCTAGATAAGGTCGTGATCAAGTTCCGACGTGAAGGGGCTGAGGTTGAAGTGCTAGGTCTCAATGATGCCAGCGCAACAATCGTTGACCGCTTCGGCGTTCATGACAAACCCGGTGCCATCGACAAGCTCATGAGCCACTAAGGAGAACAACAATGACCCACGTAATGGCGTGCATTGATAACTCACAATCCTCACTGGCGGTCTGCGATTACGCAGCATGGGCCTCGCAACGACTCAGCGCTCCCCTGACCTTGCTTCATGTGCTGGATAAGGAGAAATATCCTGCATCCACTGACCTCAGCGGCAATATCGGTCTCGGTAGCAGAGAACATCTACTGGAGGAGTTGGCCACGCTGGATGCGCAGCGTGCAAAACTGGCCTTGGAGCATGGGCAGCACATGCTTGAAAAAGCTCGCGAGCGAACAGTCATCTCTGGCGCCATGTCACCTGATCTGAAGCAGCGCCACGGCCATCTCGTCGAGAGCCTGAGCGATCTCCAAGACGACATTCGATTGCTGGTGATTGGAAGAGTCGGTGAGGACAGCGCGCGCAGTGCCCAAAGTCTTGGCAGCCAGATTGAAGCGGTAGTCCGAACTATCCACCGCCCCATCCTGATTACAACCAGCCATTTCAGAAAACCTGAAACGGTCATGGTGGCATTTGACGGCAGCGCTGCAGGCCACAAGACCGTACAGATGCTTGCTTCAAGCCCGCTATGCGAGGGCCTGCCAATTCATATCGTCATGGTTGGTACGGACTCTGAAGAAAATCAAAACGAGCTGGAGAAAGCACGAGCCACACTTGCCTCTTCTGGCCTGCTAGTGCATGCCGAGATCCACCCAGGCGAAGTAGAGTCGGTACTGCATGCGTATCAGGCAGAGCATGGCATTGACCTCCTGGTCATGGGTGCGTACGGGCACTCACGCATCAGGCAGTTTCTTGTAGGCAGCACGACCACGACGATGCTGCGGACATCCACTTTACCCGTATTGCTGCTTCGCTGAGCCAGTGCCACTGGCCACAGTATTTCCAGAATTGCGGAAATGCCGTGGCCACCCTGGACGATGACTAACTGATCTTGCGGTAACGAAACTACATGCAACTCATAACTGAAATTGTTCACCCCGAGCTGAAATCCAAACAGGGCAGAGTATTCCGTCGACATGCAGCACGCGGCATCGTGATGCGGGATGAACAGATCCTGTTGCTGTTCACCGAGCGCTATAACGACTTCAGCTTTCCTGGAGGCGGTCTTGATGGTGACGAGAGCATTGTCACAGGCTTGAAGCGTGAGCTTGAGGAAGAGACTGGTGCCCGTGAAATACAGGTGCTCCAGCACTACGGTTACATCGAGGAGTACCGGCCCTATTGGAAGCCACAGTACGATCTGATGCACATGACCTCGCATTTTTATCAATGCGAAGTCGCGCCCCAGCTAGCGCCCGTAAGAATGGAAAGCCACGAAATCGCTAATGGTATGCGGCCTGTCTAGATCAACCTGCATGAAGCCATAACGCATAATGAAGCCGTGATGCAGCGTCAGGAGTCATCGATGGGGCAGTTCATTCAGCGCGAAACGTTCATGCTGAAAAAAATCGCGTCCGAGTTGATGCCGCCAATCAGCCTTTGAGGGGATATTTCAGCAACTTGTGGCGTAAAGCACGATGACCTCGCTTCGCGAGACGATGTTCCGGCCACAGGATTTCTGTCAGGGAGAAACTCCGTGGCCGGCTCGCTTACGCTTATTTAGAAACCGTGGCGGCGACAATGGCGGGCGCAGCGCTGCGTCGCAAAATCAGGACTCCACCGATTGCAGCCAGGGTCGAACCAATCAACACGCCGACTTTTACCTCATCGATCAGGTGAGCTGATCCAGCAAACGCCAGGTTTCCGATGAACAGGCTCATGGTGAAGCCGATGCCACACAAGAGCGCAACGCCGTAAAGCTGTGCCCAATTGCTGCCTTCCGGCAGTTTGGCCAAGCCCATACGAATGGCCAGAGCAGCCAATAGGAAGATGCCAATCTGCTTGCCCACCAACAAGCCGAGCGCAACACCCAGCGGAACCGGATCGACTAGGTTTTCCATCGAAATACCGGCCAATGAAACACCCGCATTGGCGAAGCCAAAAATCGGCACCACAGCGAACGCTACCCACATATGCAGCTTTTCTTCTAGGAACAGCAGTGGAGACCGGGCTTCCTCTTCAGGCTTACCCATTGGAACGCACAGCGCTACAGCGACACCCGCAAGGGTGGCGTGCACTCCCGATTGCAGCACGAAGAACCACAGCACACCACCTACCAGCAGATACGGGAACAATCGTCTGACGCCCAATCGATTCATTGCGATCAGAATGGCCAAGGTTGCAAGCGATGCCAGCAACATCGGCATGGAAAGACCAGAGGTGTAGAAAAAGGCAATGATGACTACAGCACCCAGGTCGTCAATGATCGCCAAGGCGGCGAGGAAGACCTTCAGCGACGTAGGGACTCGCCTCCCCAGCAACGACAAGACGCCCAAGGCGAATGCGATGTCGGTAGCGGCTGGGATAGCCCACCCCTTCAAAGTCTCAGAATTACCCCAGTTGATTGCGATGTAGATCAGCGCAGGCACAACCATGCCACCTAAAGCACCAAACCCCGGCAGGGCGCGCTGGCCCCAAGTAGAAAGCCCACCTGCCAGAACCTCTCTTTTGATCTCTAGGCCGACCATCAGGAAGAAGATGGCCATGAGGCCATCATTGACCCAATGCTCCACAGACATGCCCAACCAGACACTGTGCAAGGCGGCAAAATAACCTTGCGAGAGAGGCGAGTTCGCCACGATTAGGGCCGCGAGTGCTGCGCCCATCAGTACAAGACCGCCAGCGGATTCCGACGATAGGAAGCGAGCCAGAATCGCGGCTGCTCTAGGGGTTTCTGCGGGAGCTCTACTATGAGTCATCAGTGTCCTTGCGCTTTGATCCAAAGCGATTATTTTAACATCCGAGGTTTACCAGCGCGGCAGGGCACATAGCCTGTAACGATTTACACCGAGCCTTAATCAGCCTTCAGTGTGTTCCCAGGCACGGGCTCGCTCATGAAACGTAGGAGCGCGCTCCAAGCACATAGCCTCACTAGGCGAGCGAGCATCGATCCTTCTTTACAGGCGTGTGGCTCCTCGGATATTTGATGATTGAAGCAACTGAGGCCCAGCATAAATGCACGCACCTCAGCGCGATCCTACGACAGTGGCATTTGAATCTGGAGTAAGCCTATTTGGGGATATACGCCGCTACCGACTTGCGAATCTCTTCCCGCGCCTCATCCGCGCTCCCCCAACGCCCCATCTTCACCCACTTACCCGGCTCCAATGCTTTGTAGTTTTCGAAGAAGTGCTGGATCTGTGCGAGGAGTAACGCAGGGAGGTCTGAGCACTCTTTCACGTCGGTGTACATTGAACTAAGTTTTTCATGAGGCACTGCGATCACCTTGGCATCCGCACCAGCTTCATCCGTCATGTAGATCACACCAACCGGGCGACTGCGGATGACAACTCCAGGTGAGACGGGATATAGGCAAACCACCAGGACGTCCAGCGGATCGCCATCGTCGCTCAGCGTGTTCGGGATAAACCCGTAGTTGGCCGGGTAGAACATCGGCGTGCTGAGGAAGCGGTCAACAAAAATTTGTCCGCTCGGCTTGTCCACTTCGTACTTAATCGGCAAGTGGTTTGCAGGAATCTCGATAACGGTGAAAAAGTCATCGGGGATGGCGTTGCCAGCTGGGATGTCCGCGTAGCTCATGTTCATAGCTCCGAAGTTGTGGAGGGTGTTGAGCTGGAAGGTGTTTTTCCAAGGGTGCCCATCTCGATTGGCGTCTTCGTGAAAAACACCGATATTTCCTCAGAGTCCAATCGTTTGAACAATCGTTTTGCCTCATCTTCCGTGATTGCAAAGCGAATCTCCGTGGGTTGATCCGCCAGCTCAAAAAAGTGCGATGAATGCAGTTTTCCTGTGTGCCCAAACCCTTCGATTCCGGTGCAGAGCGTGGCGCCTCGCAACCCCATTTCTTTAGCCACGTCGACGATCCATTCGCCTAGCATCTTTCCCTGATAACGACGGTTTTGTTGGGTGAAGAAAACGACCATATAGCCTTTCATTTCTATCTCCTCAGCGAGTACCAATCATTTGGTAGGACAGAAGCCCGGCAGCGGTCATCGCTAACGAGCCTGCAACGTGCAACGAAATTGAGCCAAGCGCCCATACCAGTCTGCCCTCCTGAATCAAGGCAACCGTTTCGGCTGAAAATGTAGAGAAGGTAGTAAGCCCACCACAGAAGCCCGTGATGATCAGGAGACGCCACTCTGGACTAAGGGTAGGGGAAGCGGCCAAGAAGGCGATGGCCAGGCCGATGATGTAGCCCCCAACCATGTTCGCGACCACAGTACCTGGAGGAATCGTAGGAAACAGAGCATTCAGTTTCATGCCCAATATCCAGCGCAACCAGGCTCCAAGTGAAGCGCCAACGGCGATGACCATTAATGACTTCAGCATGGCGAGCCCACCTCATCAGACCTGAGTGGACTAACTCGCAAGCGGCTCGCGCTGAAAGAAAAGGGAAACTCGGAGGGTAAGATCATAGCCTGTCCTAAAATGGAGGACAGGGAGACGCACCTACGCACCCTGTCCAGGGTTCACGTAGGCATCATCAGCACGAAGGCGGTTAAAGGAGGAATGCCATCTCCTGATCTGATCCTATAGCATCAGCGCCAATGGCATCAAGAGGCATCAAGAGCAGTTGCATGTAAGCGATCTGAAGGCCCTTTAGCCATGCAAGATGTTTGATCAATGATCCATGTACGGGCCGACCCTTTGCACGATTAGGTCATTTGGCGCATTTACATGGATTTAACCGATACCACTTCCACGTACTTGTACTTCTTCCTAGCAGCCTTCACAGCCTCCTGCTCAGCAAGCAATGAGCTCAACGTATCAGCCTCGTGAATCAACTCGACCATTTTCCCTTCAAACTCGTTTCCAACGCGTAACGTGACCCTCAACCTGGGCGTGAATGCTTTCGCTACTTTCTTCTTGGCTGCTGGAGCGACCACCGGTTTCGCGAGCACAACTTCTTCCACTGGCTCCTCTACTACAGGAGCAGACATCTGCTCCTCGGACTGAGGCGTACCGAATAACGCACGACGCATTTCTTCTTCAGTTAATTCAGAGTTCATAGAACATCTCAAAGGGGGCCGTAATCAGCTCGACGAATTCTACTAGGATGGCTGCTCCAGCGTGTCCTCTGGAAGTATGTATGAATCACCCGTTGCTCGACCTACATTCCTAGATCGACCTCGAGCCTGGCCCCCTTCAAGCTGGGCGGCAGCTTTTCGACTGGCATGGCCTTCAACAACTTGTCGGCGAGATGCTCCGCGTGAGCCGAATAGATCGCGATCCTGTCTGGCTCTAGTGGCCTGTAAGGTACTACCGCACCGACAGATGCTTGGGCAATTCTCAGTATATTCAGCACGTCATTGCTAATGTGAAGACTTTCCAGGTACTCGACGGTTGCGCGTGCTCGCGGCTCTGCCTTTGTCCATAGTTCGACAACGATGTGATGAAGCCCTACGGGCCAAGGTGTTGCAGAGCACTCTTCCACAGCAAACCTTCTTGGGACATTTTCAGCCTGGTGCTGGTCATCCAGAAGTCACGGCTGTTCGGGCTTGGTTGTTTTCAAATACCTACGAACAGTCGCTTCAGAAAGCCCCAACCTTTCCGCGATCTCAGCAACAGAAATTCCCCACTGCTTCAATCGATTGGCCTCAATGGTATTTCTAGCCGCATCAGGACGAGCTGGCCGCCCAGGACGTGGCTTTCCAGTTCGAGCCTGCGACTCAATCTCAAGATCGATCCCTGCCTTCCTAATTCTTGCGAGTTGCTTCGTAAGACGTTTCTGACCGTCCTTGAATGACTCGTGATTTTGCATGGAGGTCGCCATCAGCAGGAGCGTAGCCGGATCGAGGTCTAGGATCCCGGCGAGCCTCACCAGGACGTCGAGTCCAATACTGACTTCTCCGCGCTCTATACGGCTGAAATGAGAGCGCCCAAGATTGTTGATGTCCTCTTGGGACAGACCTTGGCCTCTGCGAATTCCACGAACCACGACAGCCAGTGCTTCTGCCGCATCCATCGGTATTTTCCCCAACCAAATCTGAGGATAAAGCCACACCCAGTCGCTTCATAACACGCCCAATCAGGTTCGTTATGATTGCCTTGGGGCTTATCTAGAGGTTTAATAGCTTTACCCATGCGCCACGGCCACGAAAAAGCAGCCCTGTCGTGGATCAGCCAAGCCATCGTGAACGGCGGGCAGAGAGAGTTGAATTGTCAATTTGATGGTAATTACTGAGGGGAAGCCTTATGGCTAGCGTCGTAGAACCCGACTTTATGAAGGGGCCACGTACACCACTGGAAGGCCTGTCGAGCAGCTCTGATGCACGAGCGCTGGCGAACCAACGTTTTCCCGAAAAGCCTTACTGCTTGGTTCGAGACTGGACAATATTTCGCATTGAAGTCACCCGCGACGAACTCTTCAAATGCCAAGCAGCGGGCCAGCTCCCGATGATCCTGTTTGCTCACAACGTGGCAGAGGACAGCCAAGGTCGTTTCGAACGCGGCGATTGGGTTCGTTCAAGCATGTGCACAGGTCTCCACGACGGTGTTGCGTTCGAGACCAGAAACTCTATTTACGTGTTGATTGGCCCTGGTCATGAACAGCTCGCGAGCCTGAAAGACGTTTTCTCCCTCTTTTAACTGCGCTCTATATCGGAGCCCGTTCAGGCCAAGGACATACGATGTTTAGAACACACGACGCCGACATGCTCGGTCTACCAGGTATGTTTGGTGAAGGTCAGTACCAATGGCATCAGGTATCCAAAGTGCTTCGTAATCACTGGTATCACGTAACTGTCCAGGCCAAGTACGAGGACAGAATTTCAGAGGCGGTTCTGATGATCGACAGCGAACCACGGCTTCAGCAACTGCTGATTTCCCAGGACGCGGAGACGATCATCACAGAGGTGCAAGTAGTCACACCTGCCCACATGAATGGCACGGGAGTTTGGCGCATGGAGAAACTGACCAAAGTGACGCTTGGTGAAGACCAAAACGAGTGTGTTGTGTGCCTGCTAGAGGTGGAGACCGGCTCCAAATACCACAGCTCTCACCAACCTGGCTTCAACACTGATGTGCTGAGCAACCTTCGTCCGATCTATCACGCAAACATGATTCGTACAGCCTGAGATTTACCAAGATTCCTGCACGATACCAGCACAGTTGGTTGCGTGTGGTTTTCCTGGTAACGCCATACTGGCTGCGAAAGGAGCGCAATTATGCTGAACACTGTGGATGTGAATCTTCATGGAAAACGACATACAGATTTCGATCTTGCACGAATCCTAAAAGCACAGGCGCAAGGCTTCGACAAACCGATAACAGCCTATCTCTGCGGAGTATCCATAAAGGCTCGTGCTGGATTAGGCGTCGTGTTTGGTCACAACCGCAAAGACCAATATGGACGGTTCGGCGACGGTCACCTGATCCGGACTTCTGACGTGATTAAGGCGGAGCGCGAGGGCCGATTTTGGGTACTTACCACAGAGAATTCACGCTACGTGATCGCGACGTTTCAGCACGGTAATGGGCGTGCGAGTCTTCGCCAGTTTCTGCGATTGTCAGACGGCCAACACCATCTTTCCCCGCACTTACTGCAGTAGTGGCGCAGCCCTCAACGCCCTCATTCTGCGGTATGCCTTTTTCAAAGCAAGGCATCGAAATCTGGTGTCTTGTTGGAAGCATGGATGTTCAGCCGGCACTGCAGCGCCATACCGTAAGCTGTCTCCAGATGCGTAGCCAGCGAGCCACCCATTTCGATATGTTGAGATAAAACCACCTGGTGATCTGCATCTGTAAGAACATTGGTGAAAATGAGCCAGGAATGCATGTGTGGCGTTGTCTGGGTTATCGCTTGAGCAACACTTTCTGAGAGAGCTCTGGCCTTGCGATCATCAGTGATGAAGGCTTGGCGGATTCTGCTTGCGAAGGCGATTGACGACAGCTCGCCTTTTCCGAGTTTTTTTCGGCTTTCAAGGGCTGCGATGGCTTGGAGATCGTCAATGCTGCAGGAATGGGACGCGAATTTGCCCTTGGTCTGCTCTTGCTTGAGGCGCTCTCTCAACTCGAGGTCTGCTTCGGTGGCGGCTGTGCGGGGCTTGACCAGGCATTCGTATAGGACGAATCCAGTCATGCAGAACTCACACTTGGCTTCTTGAGCTGCCGCATACAGTCGGCGCGAAGACAAAATGTTCCACACCGAGCAGGTGTCGGCCACATTGATCTTGTGGAATTTCGATGGATCAATAGCCATGTATTGTCCTTCCATATAGAGAGGCAAGTGCTGCCAGTTCGCCATAGCCGCAGAGAAGAGCTTCGGCCAGCCTGCCGAGGCTGATGATGCCTTGGCTATGTGCGTCCAGGCAAAGCTTCACGTAATGGTCGGACAGACCGCGTTCGAGCAGAGCGACTTTTCTCGCGCGTTGCTGGAGGGTGAGGCTCTCAGGTAGTTCGGGGTCTATCTTGGCTTGTCGAGTAACACGGTAACCTCGGATTCGTCGACTGGTATCAATGTCGGCTCGCTTCGCGGCCTTCAAGGCTATACCCAAGGCGTCACAGCTCACTCGAAACTTATTAGCCCATCCTTGAGCTTCCTCTTCAGACCAAGTAGTTGGGTCAGGAAGCAAGCTGAGCGTTTCTGGAGGCATGAGGTAACAGGAGGCGAACCTATTCGCCCGCACCTCCCGGATGTCTTTGTCTCCCGGGATGGTTACGCTTGCTCCTTCTTCACTATCAAAAATGCAGTGAGCCATCTCGTGCGCTGCACTGAATCGCTGTCGGTAAACGTCCTCGGTGTAGTTAACTAAAATGCATTTGCCGGCGACGGGGTGCATCACAAAGAGGCCTGAGATTTTGGAGTTGTCTAGCTTTCGCCGGAACACATGCACACCGACTGAGCGAAACTCGGAGTAGATGTCTCGGGGCACCTCTCGGTCTGTATGACCCATTTGCCGGCGAAATGCCTTTGCCGCGCCCTCGGCATGAGATAGGAAGTAGTTACCCCGTGGGGTGTAGGCAAAGGTACTGACAGCACCACGGAGTTCTTGGGTTAAAAATTCTTCGGTTTCGCAGATGTACAGAAACTCTTGAATGGCAGAGCGATCTTCCTTCGAGAACTCACGGCCATGCGCCCGGTAGAGCGTTTCAGTTTGCTCAAATGGGGCGACCTGCTCGTTTGAAATAAAGAATTTGAAGTCGCATCGATAGTAGTCGGCAAGGATGAGCACCTCGTCTCCGGTAGGCTCCAACGCACCTTTCTCGATACTACTCAGGCGCTCAACGTTGATTGCTGTGAAAGCTGCGACTTCGTCAACGGTTCGCTGAAGCTGAATACGGTAGCGTTGAAGCTTGTCACCAAGGGCCTGGAGATTCATGCGCTGTTTGACGTCCTGTTAGGCAATGCACCGAGACATCATAGTCGGTTTTCAAGGCGCTCCACTTCTCGAGTCCACATCTATATCGCTTTATTGGAGCTTGAATCGCCGGATTGTTAGTTGGATCGCTGAGGGTGCGAGTCTTCCCCATCTCACCATTCGTTGAGGTAGCATCAGCAGCACAAACTGCGCTTACCAGCCCAAACCGCGCTATGCAATTTCCAGGAGGAAGTCCATGTCCGACGAATCTAGTCGTTTGTCTTTGTTTGAAGAGGACTATCTTCTACGTGAGCTTGGGCCTGTGGCCCATGTACCGCAGGTGGCGCTTACTGAGCTGGTCGCGAACGCTTGGGATGCAGGCGCAAGTCTAGTTGAACTGTTTCTTCCATCTGAACTGGGTGGCACCTTGACTGTGATCGACGATGGTCATGGCATGACGCCCAAACAGTTTAGTCGGCGTTGGATGACGCTTCGCTACAACCGACTGAAGCATCAAAGCTGGAAAGTGGAGTTTCCTAAAGGGAAGGATGGTAAAGCCAGAAAAGCTTATGGCCGAAATGGTGTCGGTCGCCACGGACTTCTCTGTTTCGCGGATGAGTACCGTGTAGAAACATGGCGAGATGGGATACTCAGCACATTTGTCGTGGGTACGGAATCAGGGCCGAGTCCATTTGTGGTTCGCTCTGAAGAGTTCAGTGAGCGAGAGGGTGAAGGCACTAGGTTGTCGGTTGTAGTCAATCGCAAAATGCCCGACCTTGAAGAAATCATCACCGTTCTTGCAGCACGCTTCATCCACGATCCTGGATTTCAGATCCGAGTTAATGGAACCCCCCTGACGTTAGCAAAGCTTGAGCAGCACGCCAGGTCGCACACGCTGACCCTCAGTGAGGGGCGGACGGCGAAGGTGATCGTTATTGATTCTACTCAGCAGAATCACTCATCGATTCATCAAGGCGTTGCGTTTTGGGTAGATCATCGACTTGTCGGTGATCCAACATGGGCTATCGGTCAGGTAGCAAATTTCGATGGCCGAACTCGATTCGCCAAACGGTACAAGATCATCGTCGACACTTTGGGTTTCGAGGATCACGTACTTGCGGACTGGACAGGATTTCGTACAACGCCAGCAGTAAAAGAGTTGTATCAGGCTACAGCCGACCACATCAGTCAGGTTGCTGATGAGTTAGCAGCAGAAGTTGTCGAGTCCACTTCAGAAGACGCTCTTGTCCAGAATCGTGCTGAACTCAAGTCGTTGGGCCAGGGGGCGCAGCTCGAAGTCACTGAATTTACCAAAGCTGTTGCTCAGGCGCATCCGATGGTATCTCCGGAGTTTTTGGCGACAGCAGTCAAAGCGGTGATCAATCTGGAAAAGTCCAAGAGTGGGGCTGCGCTCCTTCATAAACTCGCCAACCTAGATACAAAGGATGTTGAGGGACTCGATACGTTGTTGGCTGATTGGTCTGTCAAAGACGCACTTCGCGTGTTGGATGAGATAGATGACAGACTGAGCGTCATAGAGGCCATTGCTAGGCTGGCAGAGGATCCGAACACAGATGAGCTCCACACCCTCCACCCACTGATCCTGCGATCCCGCTGGCTTTTCGGCCCGGAGTTCGAATCAGTGGAATACTGTTCGAACACCACATTGCGAAGCGTAGCCAAACAGCTATGGGGCGACGGGGACGCATCGTTTCAGAACGAGAAAAAACGCCCAGACGTTGTTGTCTTGCCTGATCGCAGCATGGTGCAGCTGGTGGGTATAGAGCGATTTGATCCGCAAGACCCGACCATCGCGCAGATGCAGAACATCCTTCTGATCGAGCTGAAGAGAGGGGGATTCAAAATCAAGCGGGACGAGGTCAATCAGGCCGACGGTTATGTGCAGGATATTGCTAATTCTGGATATGTAAATGGCGCGCCCTTTGTCACGGCCTGGGTGGTCGGACAGTCAATTGCATCGGGAGTGGGTACCGAGAAAACTGTAGGTGATGACTCGCGCAAATATGGTCAAGTCAGAGCAACGACTTATGGGGCACTTGTGGGCACGGCTAACCTGCGACTGATGCGCTTGCGTAAGACGCTGGAGGAACGATATGACAACCTGCCAACCGACACGTTGCTCGCTAAGGTGTTATCGATCCAAGAACAGGCAACGCTCGATTTAAATACGTCAAACCCAGTGCAACATCAGGATGAGAGTGCTGCGCTGGCAGTCGCTCAGTGAAGCATCGTATCAATCTATGGGTTGATTACAGGTATTAGCGCCGTCGCAATTCCGGCCTGTCGTCAGCATCATAGATTTTTCCGCCTGTGCTGAAGCAATCAGCAAGGCTAGTTTTGCCAAAACCCAATGAAAGATACCTTCAAGCCGGTGTCAAATACTCAAGGACTCTTTGTGCCTTCAACTCTAGTAGACATTATCATCCGCGACCGAGGCGCGCAGGCTTATACCGATTACGCGGAGTTTCAAATTACCGATCCTGATGTGATCGTTAGTGCCGCTAGGCAAACGCTCGAATCGATCCCTCCATCATTTGGTTCTTGCGTCATGGTCAGTGCTGGCTTCACTGCAATTCTCAAATCTCAAGGGATACCCGCAGTTGTCGTCCTGGGAGACCTGCTGATTAACGGCCAGTATGCTTTCGAATGCAGGGGGAACATTCCAGGGGCAACCTACGAGGGAGAGTTTGTGGACGCCAAGTGGGACGGTCACGCCTGGGTAATGCTCGCAGGTGTCCTCTGCGACCTGTCGATCTTCCGAAGCGCCTACGCCACTAAAACGCCAAGCAACCTCAAAACCTTCATCAGCCAGCAGTTCGGTGAGGGTAAGGGAGCACTGATGTGTCCTCACGATAGCTTGCCGGTCGGCATGGAGTTTGTGCCCAAATTTGCGCTCAATGACGATCAGATTCTGGGGATTCTGGACGGTTTGTCCAGGCAGCACTTGAGACTAAGTGACGAAATTCGAGGCGGCATTCCCGGCTGTGTCGGGAGCTGAATACGGCTAGAAAATAAGGGCGGCGCTGACATCAGTGCGAGATTAGCCAGGCTTCCATTTTTTGCAGTCTGCCCATTTCGAGAAGCTTCGGTTTTCCTAAATCTAAAAGCATGAGTAGCTCTTGCCTGCACTCTGGTGATGAAAACCATTCAGCGACCTCGACATTGCAGTGCCTGGACTCACTCAGGGCCCATTTCACAACCATGTCCGCTGCTGCTCGGTAGTGATCCGCCATGAAGAGTCGTCGCCCCTCTGCAAACCAACCAAGCTTGGCTAGTTGTTCAGTGACGTCAATGACGCCCGCGTGATCAAAAAAACCGGTGGTGTCTGGATAGTGAATACCTGCCAGGGACACCTTCGCCGCCCCTGCTTCTCGGTCAAAGTAGGACAGAAAATGCCACCCACCTGTAGTGCTTCCAGCGTGCGGAAAGTTGATCGCGGCCTTGCCAGTGATGTAGTGCGTGCGGGAAACGCGTTTGAGATCAAAATCGAACAGTGGCTGCCTCATGGGAGCTTTTTGAGCCGGGCTAGACCCTGTTTGATATGACCAGCGTTCTCACCAATTGTGTAGAGCGCGCCACGAACGTTGTCCCCGACCTCCGCATGCCCCTGGGCTTCGACCTGGAGGGTCAGCTCCATGAGAGCAGCTTCAAGGGCGAGCTGATTTTGGTACATCCTTTCCAGCACATCTGATAGCGAGTATTCACTGGGCATCTACATGGACTCCTTGATGTCGACCCAGCATAGCTCGATGATGAGTCAGCAAGTGTCTTGCGGGTATAGGCATACCCTGAGAGCACCTTATGAGCGTCCCGTCCCTAAGTAGTCTCAAGGTGTTTGATTTGCAAGCTAGAACAGCAAGAAGCCCGAAGGACAGAGATGCCCGCTAGACACTTGGTCGGTTTTTATTGACCCGCCGTACCGGATTTATCAGAGGCCGGGCCTCCATTGAAGCTAAAATCGGTGGTGCCGTTGGTGATCCATTCGACCAGCTTTTCCTTGTGAGTGTAAGCCACCACTCCACGTTTTTGAGTCGGATCGAATCTTAAGACGCGCCATATACCGAAATCGGGGCCGAAGTCGATGAACACGGGTTTGGAAACCCACCAGCGAGCAAAAAGCTTGCTGCGGGAATGCCAGCTAAATGAAGCCAGTCCATTCTCCGACACTTTCGACAAACCCATTCTGAAGTTGTACCTGTCGAACTCAGTCCGCGTGCCATCGATCACCCAGATCATATTTTGATAGTAGTTTTGCCTCGCGATTACCTCTTCAGGATGTATCGTCGATCTCTGAAACTCAATAACCATCCCTGAAGGCGTTCGGACATCTGCTATATGTCTCTCCCCTGAGGACGCTTGCAACACAACTTCCTGCCACTCGGTTGGGAACATATTCTTCCAATCGCGATGCCATGCCGTTTCCGTTTCCCACCACGGATCGCAATTGTCCAAACGTTTATGAGCCCAATGCCAGACGACATGGTTCCCGCATTTAGCGACAGTCTGGGAACCACAAAAACTGCAAACACCACGTGCTTTTGGAGTGGCCTCTACACGAGCGCCTTCAAGCAATGAGTATTTCATTTTCTTCCTTGATGATAAAAATGAGGGGCGGTAGCTCTTAACTTCCTAGTTGTCAGTACCTTGTGACCCACAGGACGAAAGACAAATATCTGAACACGGTAGTCGTCGTGTCGCTCTGGCCTCTTTCAACAATTGCTCAGCGTACATAGCCGGATCATCATCTGGCAGCGGGTAGCCTGCAGCAGATAGAGCTTCGGCGCGCTCTTCAATGAGCAGACGCTCGGGATCGCGAACCGTTTGGTAGGCTCTGCCTGGTACGCGTCGAGTCGTGTCCATTCTCGGCTCCCCAGAAGGCTGATGGCTAAGAGCGACTAAATTACTTTTAGAACGATAACAGAACGCTCTGAATAGCGATGCTCCGCTGCGAGTCACGAGGGAGGGTGCGTTACGATCTATGTTTCACAGAGGCGCAAACACCAAGCAAGCGGAGCGCGCAGGCGTGAGGGATGCGAGCCCGCAGGGTCGAGACACGCCTTGGCGGGGCTCGATTTACGGCAGCCTGACGCCGCAGGCGGCACGCCATCAACGCCAACAAGAGGTAACTCAAATGCCCGACGATGAACTGCGCGAACTGGAGGCCAAGAGACGAAAGGCTTTGTGGATACTTGCGCACATATCTCCAGGCGATTCGAAGGCGTTCGATGCCTTATCCATCCTTGATGACCTTGACCTTCAAGAACGGAAATACTCCCCCAATGCTGACAAGGCACTTGATCTCAACCAGCTTCGGGATTGTGTCACGCTGCAGCATCACAACTCCGGAATCGACATCATTTTGGAGCAGACTATCCCCCAGCCCTGGAGGGAGCGCTTCAATCAGGCGAGTATCGGGTCGACCAGATTGTTAGATGGGCCTTACGCTGCGGACTGGTATAAATTCCTGGCTTGTTGGGAATCAGAGATGCAGCACCTCGAGGCACACAGAACTGCCAGAAGTAAGCCCAAGCTGGATTGATGCAGACGGAGAATAGACGTGGAACGAGACAGCGATGACACCGTGTATTGCGACATCCAAATGCCGGTGGCTCAAGGGCGTGAGCTATTGGCGTTAGTGAATGCCCTGCGAGAGTCGAAAGCTCATCCAAGTCTCGACAGAGTTTTTGAACACATGCAGGACGAGCTCAGCACCTCAATCGACATCGTTAAGAATCCTCCATCGTGGGGCCCATGGGGGCCGACGCATAACTGAGCCTTTAGTCGGCTATCCTTTCCATTCAGACGAGCAAACGCTGACTGGGAGCATGGAAGACTCAAAAAACGTCGCTCCGGCGCCCTATAAAGGGGCGAAAATAACGGCAAAATACACTTTAAGTGGGTGATTGCCATATGCCATACTCGGTTATCAACGATTTTTCGCCCAGCTTGGCCACCTCCCTGATGGAGGTTTTAGTCGCTATGGTAACGACTAGCAGGAGAAGAGCCTTAATGGCGTTCCTGAGAAGCGGAGCTGTGACGGGGCTGCCGTTTGCCGAGTTCTGAGGCTGCTTGTTTATTGAACCTTGGGGGCTTTCGCCAAGTCTGAACTATAGTCGTAAAGCCGCTTGTCGGCTGACGGCAGGTACTGCTTGTGAAGCTTGGTGAACGAGCTCGATAATCCGCACCGCTTTTGCTAGCGAGGCAGTATTACGTTTTTTTCCATTGAAAGCAGTGGTCGCGCATTGGAATTCGTTGATGCACCGTGGAACAAAATTCTTAGAGGATGGAGCTATGACTCTTGAGCGTATGATCGAAGAGGCCCGTAACCGTAACGGTTCTCATGAAGCCAGCCTAAAGGCGGCTCGTGATCGCATGGCCGCGACTAACCACCGTCTGGCACGTGAATTCGCTAAACAAGAAGTCACTGCGACGCTGCTTGCCAAGACCTGCAGCCTCTAATAAATCCCTTCATCCGAAAGCAGCCTAATGGGCTGCTTTTTTTTGCGCGATCACAATGACTCCATACCTCATCACCAGCTTCGAAGAGGCGACGATGGCAGCGTTGATTCATGAGCCATACGGCTATGATCACGCTGACATCTTCAAAAAACCTCAGATCAAGTACATCTATAACTACTTGAAGTCCTTCATGCCCGAGATTCCGAAGGGTAAGAAGACGGTAGGAAGCATCCTGCTTGAGCACGAATACATCGACCGAGACTTCCTCGAGGACTACTCGCGTTTTTACCTGGGGCGTTTCGGCAACGATGGCTACAAGTGCGCTCGGCTTCACTTCTTCAGTTGCGATCTGACTCACAAGCGGCTCGACGCTCTACTGGCGGGTGACGTGGGAGAAATGTTAGATGATGCTGAGGATGACAATGCTGTAAAAACTCTAGAGCAACTCCAGTCGCACTACCTCGGTTTCATGGTTATCAAACCTCTCACCAGGACATTCGTGGGGAAAACCTGCCTTCGTGTCAGTGGTGACCGAGGTGTGGGCAAGAAGAAAATTGACAAGCCTTATGATGTGAATCTCTTTGGCATCAAGCTGACAATCGACTCAATTGCATTCCAAGAACAGGACAAGGTGGTTGCCGCGTGTGCTACCACCGCCATTTGGACAGCGTTGCACAGTTCGCCTGGTCGTAGTGTTAAGGACATTAAATCCTGCAGTGAGATCACCACCGCCGCCCTGAATTTTGTGGACGGTTCCAGTAATGGATTCCCAAATAAAGAGCTTACCAATAAGCAGATCCAGCGAACGCTTGATATTGAGGGGCTGCGATATCACAACAATAGCCTTGAGGAATCAACTCCTGAATCTTTCCGAGAGTCCCTCGTTGCTCACATTAATAGCAACCTGCCCGTCATTTTGACGGGAAAAGTATACGGCGTGGAACCCAACGAAGCTGGTGAGTACGTCAAAGCTGGGCACGCAATTACCGCCCTTGGTTATGACTTCCGGGGTGATTCGAAATGGGTATACGTTCATGACGACCGACTCGGGCCGTACGCACGAGCAGAAATGGTCATGCTTGACGAATTTTTCGGGGAATCCACTCCTGAGGCCGTAAAAGGTCGTTGGGGGCTGGCGATGTCCATTCGAGAACCGGATGCCACTAACTGGGTGGCTCCCCATGAGATTATTGTTCCAGATATCTCGATCATCCCGGCAGATAGAAAGACGCGCATCGACTTCAAGTTCGCTCATGGCACAGCAGAGCGTATTCGTGATCAGGTATTGGGATACCTGGAAGATGAAATGTGTCCTCTGCTTGAGATCCCGGTTCCTTCGGTCAGGTACGAGATCAAACTGGCATCGATTGCTCAAGCGCGAGACGATGTCCGTAAACATTACACCCACCGCAAGGTCAATGACGTGTTGGGTACTTACACCCTCGATGAAGAGAGAATGATTCGCTGGCGTAAGGAAAAACTCAGTTTCTTGACTGGCAGCCTCGCACGCTTACAGTGGCAAATTGATGTCTACTGGGATTCCGAGTGTGCTTTCCAGGTGTTCTTGGATGCGACTGACATTCCCTTGGGCAACGCTGTATCTGGCATTTACATTCATGACCCAATTTATGCAGATGCGATGCTGGCCGGCTTCAAGGGGCAGGAGAGCCAGATCGCCGGTCTAGATGATCAGCACTTCTTCCCGGCGTTCACCAGGGCTGTGAAGCAGCGCCGAGATGACTACGAAAGTCATCTCAATAGCATGTATGGGACATTGCGTGCGCCCAACCACATTAAAGAGAACGAGGTCTCGCGGAACGGAAAAGGCACCAACAAGACCGCGAAAAAATTCTGGGATCCGCAACAAATCCGTTTGGTTGATGTTCACGAGGCCTACAAGAAAGTGGCCGATTCAGTGGCTAACGACCCATCCTCTGAGAGTAAGCTTATCTGGGCCATAGGTAAGGACGGCGTGTTATTCGTCGCTGAGGACATTCCAAAACCTGATGAGCTCGGTCACCCAAGTATGACTGGGATGCAGGCCGCTCGGATTGCGGGAGAAATACGGCCAAAGGCTGGCTATTGGGAGGTCAACTTCTTCTCTGGAAGGTACAGCGGTGATTACGCCGATATAGAGAAGACTCAGTTTCTTACAAACGCCGTGTACAAAATTCAGTCACTCTTCCCGTATGACAAGTTTGAAGCTTTTTACCCTTATGCCCCTTCCTCCCAAGGTCTGGTTTCGCCTGATCTAGCGGCACAGGGAGGCGGTGACGATACGGCGGAACCCGCTGCTGTGCTCGCTTAATCCGAATAAACCCGGCTTCAGGGCATCGCCCTCGGTCGGGTTCACTCCTATCAAGCTGTTCACCGCACTGGTGAATGCCCTTTTCTCAGCCTGCATCCAATCTGGGCGTTTATCCCTTCAGAAAGCCAGTGCCAGACTCACGTTTGACTTTTCAATGGATCAGAATGTGCGAGCTACAGGCACTGTCCAGGGAGGAACTGATCTCTGCATACCGCAAGCGGAGCGCGCAGGCGTGCGGGATGAAAGCCCGAAGGGCCGAGACGCAGGCTTTGCCAAGGCTCGGTTCACGACAGCCGCTACCCGCAGGGGCACGCCGTGACCGAAAACTCAGGGTCATCAGAGCTCCGCATTCCATGCATCCATAGCCTCGCTCACAGCCGCGTACCACTGGAGATCATCGAGCTGTAGGGCATTCGCGATTTGCCTGTTGGTATTGCCGTCGACCCAAGTCGGGAGACTCTCCATGGCCTCTGTGAACAGACTGGCTGTAGCGACAGCGAATCGCCCCGTACTTGTAGACTGGAGGCACACGTAGCGCACAGCAGCGCCACTATGGAGCCGACGCCAAGCCACCACCTCAATACAGTCCTGCAGCTCTACAGGGGCCTCAGCAGCGGGGTAAGCCTTCTGCCCCACCTCGTTCTCTGCCACAGGTTGGAATGGCCTGCTTGGCTTTCCTGGCTGGTGGACAAGGTGCTGCAACTGCTCGCGTGCCGCGATTATCTGATCTCGGAGTTCTTCGGGATCGATGGACATTCCGCCCTCTGGTGTCACCTTGAGGGTCTTCAAGGAGTTGGCCGCCTGGATGAACTCGCGTTCACGCACTTTCTCACGCTCGGGGCGGCGGTCAAGGAATAGCCAGGCGGCGAGTCGCTGGAAAGTGATCATCGATAATCCGGAGGTAACAATGGGATGAGCTGTTGTTAGCAAGTAGACTAACACCTGATACGAATGAAGGATTAACGGGCTTCATAAAGAGCATCCGTGTGCGGTGCCCGTAGGCCTCAGTGCGATGTGAAACACAGGCAGAACCCGCCATCAATGATGCACGCCGCCGGAAAGCTGCAGTGAACCTGAATTAGCAATCCTATCTGCTTCATCATAGGAAAAATAAGCTCGCGTCTACGATGCACAGCGGCCTCTGCCACCAAGCCGTCTTAGGCTGAAACCGTGCACCCCTCCCAGAAAGACAATCAAAACGGAAAAAATTCTCATAGATATGGGATATAAACATTTATCCACAAATTGACAATATATCTACTAGCCCTGACTTTTTAAGTTAACAACTATAGATTTCATCACCCCCCCTCAAGAACATTGGGCCCGCCTGAATACAAGCAGATAATCTCTCCTGCAAAGTCCTGCCAACCTCTGCTAGGAGACGGTAATCAGATCATATAAATATTTAACGGATATTGTCATACAAGTATATATTCTCTTAAAAAAACCTATTGCAAAGCCAATTACACGACGCTAGCCTTTTCAAATCACTTGAAACCTAAGCTACTCGCAGCGAGCACTCACTCGACTGCGCCCCTTGTGTATGGACATAAGAAAATCATGAGCAATGCAGGCCTGATCAGAATCGAAAACCGTCCTCCGACAGGGGAACTTTCGATTAAAAAAATTGCAAAACTAAAACTACTTCAAGCAGTAGAACTGGAAGAGCGTGAGCCTAAAAAAAATATAACTTACTACTCAGCCAGCAAATCTCCAGATAACTTGTTCCCCCTAATGCCTATGGAGAGTGTTGAGAAACAAATTTTCAGCCACTTTCCATGTTTGCTGCAACCGGACGGTTCTCCATGGGCACTTGGCAATCTTTACCTGCTCGATCTTGTGGCTACCGGCGCTACAGCCAGCCAGGCGACTGTAGAAAAGCATGCAATAGCTTTAAAAGACTTCTTTCGCATCATGTTGGATCTCGGCCTTAACTTTTTAAACTTCCCCCTAAGAAAGGCCAGAAGACCCACATACGCTTACTCGGACTATTATCGTGATGTCGTCAAAGAGTTCCCTAAAGAAGGACAAAAAGCCAATGCAATGATTCGAAAAATCATTGCATTCTATCGCTGGTTACTGCACAGAGGATTCGTTCCCGAGCAGGCTATGTGGAGGGAATCAACAGGATACATACGCATCAAGAACAAAGCAGGTATGTCTTATGACAAGAAAATCACACGCACCGATCTGACGCTAAAAGTTATAAAAAACCTAGGCGCTAAAGCTCTCAGGGCGTATGACGAAACAGAGCAAAAAGCACTCATTGAGACACTGCTCCAAATCGACAATACGGAGATGACCCTAGGTTTTCTTCTCGCAATCCTTACGGGAGCTAGGCTTCAAACAGTATTCACGCTACAAGCTAGTGCTTTGGATGACTACGACGGAAGTGACTACCATCCAGTAGTGGTCGGCGAACAGGGATTCGCAGATAGTAAATTTCAGAAAAGATTTCCGATACTGATCCCTGGATGGCTTGTGTTAGCTCTCAAAACATATCTCGTTTCTGAGAGGTACGCAGCACGCAAGGATAAATCCTTTTACTCTAATGCGAAGAGCACCTATATTTTTTTGACAAAAACCGGAGCACCGTATTACGCCAAGGGAGACGATACTTTCGCAAGTGAATATCGAAGTCAACGCGTAGGGAAGTCCGTACAAGCTTTTATCTTTCAGCAATTAAACCCTGCGCTAGCGCAATCGGGTAATACATTTAAAGTTCGCTTCCACAACTTGCGCGCATCGTTCAGTGAAAACGTAGTGATTGACAATCTTGATCGCCTCAACTCTGGTAGTATCACGTGGCTTGAACTCCTGAATATTGTTTCCGAAAGGCTTGCCCATTCAAGCATAGAGGAGACTGAAAACTATATTAATAGCGTACGCAAGAAACAAATAAAAGCAGTAGCTCAAAGAAAGTTCGAATCCTATTTGGAGGCAAAGCTCCGAACCACCTGGGAAGCGAATTAATGGCAGAACAAGTGGCTTTCGTTTCGCGCCAAATAAATCTGGACGAAAGTAGTTACGACGAATGCATGCGACTATTGGATGAAATTCCTGTCGCCTCATTGCAGTTGTCACTTCGATGTGGCGCGACTGTGCACCGGCTAAATGTCGGCGCGTATCTATATCACGTAAGAGTCAAGGCAAGGCCCTACAACCCAGCGTTCGTGGATCTCCAAACAGTCTCCTACAGCAGAATACAGGCTGTTCTAAACTGGGCTATAAGCATAGTAGAGCAATACTTTCGCATACTACGACCTGCATCTGTGCATGAGGATTGGAGTCGAACGGCTATGTTTTTGGACTGGTGCGATACAAATGGCCATCCAGCAGCGCTTGATAGTATTGAAGACTATCACCTTGCACTTGTGGAATACTCTCGCCACCTTTGTTCGACAGCAGATCCTGAGCGTCGAAACACCCCACAACGCAAACTCACGGTCGCAATGCAATCAGCTGAGAAGTTCTATCCAGAACATACTCATAACGTAGGTATTGGTATACAACATCCTGGATACAGTAATAATGAGAAAATCAATACTGAAGTTCCGTCCGAAGACGCATTTCTTCCGACCTTAGCAGGTGCGCGCGGCCTGTTTGACTCTATTAGCGCATTCATGGAGGGAACACAAAGTGTACCTGTCGCCCTGAAAGGTTTTGGGCATACTTATTGGTTTACTTCCTGCTATTACCCTGTGATGTCTGAGTCGGCGATCTTACATTACCAGACCAATAAAACACCGGGTAGGATTTTGAGCTCAATTAGGCGTGATGTGCTGAATCACGTGCAAGCAACAGGGAACGACGCTTCAGATGGATTCCAAATCGTATTTGACCTTCTAAAAGACAGAGGTTGGATCCAAGATGCAGCAAATAATGAAAAACTCATTTCCCTCGATAGAATACTGACCAAAACGGAGCAATTGCAGTTATGCAAAGTCGCTCACGACTGTTTCTTGTTCATGTTCATTTTGTACACTGAGGGAAACGAGTCTCCAGTGGGCGCAATACCTTGGGATGCAACATCGTCTGTTGATACGGTTATACAAAGTTTTCGAACGATCAAATGGCGTAGCCATACCGAGTTAGACTTGTCGTTCGAGGCGAGATTTCTTGTGCACTTTCGCGCATATCTGCGAATCAGGGAAACTCTCGTTGATGGTCACGATTTCAAGTATCTTTTTGGTACGTTTGGTCGCAAGAACGGCCCACTCCCTCTAGACAATGGCTACTCATCAACTGTAGGAAAACAGCTTAGGCGTCTGGTGGATCCAAATCTTACGATCTTTGGGTTTCGGGAGCTCCGCGCCTACCACCATCATTATAAAACCACGCATCATGGCATCGAAGCCGCCGCTGCGGATGCAAACCACACTCTGGGCACCGCCCTTGCCAGTTACCAGGCAGGTAACGTTGCAGACAACATTGCTCAAGCTGGAGCCTTCTTCACCAATTTGGGCTTGATTCTGGCCAGCGTAGAGCAGCAGCAGGCAGCTCGAACGACTCAAGCTGGGTCATGTGATGGTCAACTCATACCAGCAAAGCAGCTGGATGAAGTTTCAATTCAGCCAAACTGCCGCAACTTCCTTGGCTGCTTATTTTGTGATAGCAACTTAATTCATTTTAATGCCCAAGATGCCCACAAACTATTAAGCATGGCCTACATCATAGAACAGCTTCGGCTGATACAGATCAGCCCAACAGAACATGGCCAGGTTTTTGATCTCACCTTGAATAAGATCTACTGGATTATCAAGAAAATGGAGGGCAACCCCTCCCTCGCGGCAGAGATTACTCAGATTCGAATTGATGTTTTCGAATTTGAAAACCTGACTCCCTACTGGCAAAACAAGCTACGAATATTTTCTGAAATTGGGGTTCTGTAATGCAGTTTGCAAAATTTTTTCTAACTGAATATTTGGATTCCGAGCAAACACCTTGGTCGGCATCTGCTGAAGATTATGTATATCCATCGGATTATTTCGTGGTCGCGACCCAGGCTGACGGTACCCCAGTCGAATTTTGGGAGAACACTTGGCCGATTCAGGGGCGCGAGCGAGGGATATCGCAAAGAAAGGTTGTTTATTTGGGTTACGAGGGAGAGCACACCGAGACAAATTGGGGAACCAATCTGAAACAGTCCAAGAGCATTCTGCTTGCCTTGGACAGGCACGCTTATAAATCACCTGGAACACCGCTAGGTGTCGACTCCATGAACAGGTACAACCTGGTTCTGCAAAAAGCACGAAAGTATTGCTACCAAAACAACATATCGGTATTCCAAGCCTTGTCTTCAATCGAGCACGTAAAAGGCATCCATAAGCTGTGCCTTGAACAAGCTAAGAGCAATGCGGCAGCACTTGAAGACTTGCTGCCAAAGATTTCAATGCTGCCGTTTAGATACCTGGGATTTAAGCCTGCAGTGGCTAAATTCCAGGCACCGCCCCTCTCTAAAAACACTAAAAACGACCAAACACTGGTAATACCTACTGCCATCTACGTTGAGTTGCTTGTCGAGTACAAAAAGAAGATCGCCAATTACATGGAGCATCGCGGACAATTACAACAGCTGGCAGTGCTGATCTCATGGAATAACGACCACGGCACAGCTCCATCAGAAGACCATAAAGAAAGTTTCGTAAAAGCTCTAGCTCACTGCGATCTCGCTAACTACGCAGATGCCAACAATATCACGGACAAAAAGGAGCTGTTGGGACATTTTGGCGTCATAAACTATTGTTCAGCAATGTTGATTTACTCCTTCACAGGCATGAGGCGGTCTGAACTTTATTCCTTGCGGCTTAGCGCACTTCGGCAAGACATAAAAAATGGGGTGGTGATTTCTAGAAGTCTGCATGGTTTCACGACCAAACTGCATAAAAGAAGAAAACATGTGGACTGGTATTCATCATCTGACGTTGAGTTGCCATTTGCGGCAGCGTCTCACGTCTGTAAAACGATTTTAGCTTGTAACGGAATGTTCCCAGACGATCAGTATGTTTTTATCTCTACCGCGTATTTCCCTTTCAGCAACACTGTACTGGATGCGGCGACCATTAACTCAGATGAACCGGTCGCCGGGAACTATGAACCATCTCGTTTCCAACGGAGGCTTACCACTCCGACAATCAACTCCGCCGATATGGTGGAGCTTAAGAACGTTGATCCATTGCGCATCTGGAATGCAACCAGTGAAGTCAATATCGGAAACGCATGGCCTCTAAGCATTCACCAGCTTCGGCGCTCTACTGCAATTTACGCAATCAGAAGCGGAATCGTTACCCTTCCAGCCCTGAAGTCCATGCTCAAGCACATAAGTATAGTCATGACCAAATACTATAGTCGTGGATCTATCTACGCGCCCGACATCCTTAAAGCTTTTAGCGGCAAGAAAGATAGCATGGTAGCTCTTTTCCAAGAGTCTGAACGTCACGTTGCATCCTGGCAATATACTAATGAGGTGATTATGTCAGAAGAGGCTCTCTATGGCGCTCATGGCGTCTGGGCTCAAATCCATGGCAAGAAAGCGTTGCTCAAGTTGAACTATGCAGAGCGTTTCGATGAAACCCTCAAGCGAGTGAACAAAGGTCAGCTATCGTATCGCGCCACACCACTGGGCGGGTGTACGTCGAATAGCATTTGTACTAAACGTATTACCGTTGATCTCCTAGGCTGTGATGGCTGCGCTTCTGCAGTCGTTATCAAGCCAAAACTCCTCAAGCTTATTGCCCTTCAGAATGTGACCGTAGAGGCCTGCAACCAAGGAAGCATGGAGCACACTGCAGAGCTTCAGACGCAGTATGAGTTGTCATCCTTCGCTACTCGCCTGGGGATCCAAGCATGACCGAACTCTGCGATCTAATCATCTTTTGGGATGCCTTAAATAGAATCCTTGCTGGCAAACCGCTGATCGTCAGCAGAAACATGCCTATCACCTATGACTTGGTCGCGCTTGAGGCTGGGAGAACTAGGGGGTCGATCAGAGCTGATCGCCCTCAGTTCGCGGCGCTGAGGCAAGCCGTCAGGGACGCAGCGGCTGCGCAGAAGCCCCCACCAAAGAAAGCTTCCGCTCAGCAGGAAAAAGACAAACTCAAAGCTAAGAACCGGGAAATTGCCGACCTCAAAAATGAGTGCGACGGAGTTCGTAGTCGCGAGTTGATGCTTGTCCGATACATCGACGAGCTTGAAAGGGAGATTGTAAGGCTGCGTAAGCCAAGGCTGGTCAGTTCCATTGGCTGAGTCTCTTGGCAAAGTTTCCAGAGTACGAATGTTGGGATGCCTCATTGCCAACATTCGTTCTCCCGTCAGGAAGCTGGCAATGCACCTTGTCTCGCAATCGTCCAGTTCTAAGAAGGTTTAATATCAACTTCGCATCGGGCAATTCATTACGTCCGGTCGCCTACATCATGCAAGTTCTATTTTGACTCACAGGCTCATTCCTACTCTGGAATAGTGCCCCGAGTCCTGGAGCGCCGAGCTGCTAGAGCAATCGCCCAGCCAAATTCCATTGCCCCTCATCCTTCTAGTCATGTGTATAGGCTCTCTCCCTATGTCCATGCTTGCCTGAAGCTTTCTGAAGTCTGCTCTGATGCGCGTTCAAGGTAGCCGGCACGCTCCATGGAAAGGTGTCTGTCCACATGGTCACATGTACGGCATAGGTTTTAGGTGTCTATATAGACCGTATCGCTGTTCAACGACGGCACTGCCGTTGTGGTGTTCACCGTGTTGCTCGGCATCGCCCAACTCGGCGAAACCCCGACCGTCAGCGCCACGGCCATGCTGTTCGTTCACGAAGCGATTGGCGGTGTGCTGTTCGGCGGGCTGATCGGTTACCTGGTCTATCGGATGATCAAAAGCATCGAGCAGCACCAGATCACTGTGATGCTGACGCTGGCGCTGGTCATCGGCGGTTCGGCGATGGCCACCGAGATTCATGTGTCAGCGCCGATCGCGATGGTGGTCGCCGGTCTGATCATCGGCAACGTCGGGCGCAATCTGGCGATGAACGAAATGACTCGTCGTTATCTCGACGGTTTCTGGGAATTGCTCGATGACATGCTCAACGCGCTGCTGTTCGCGCTGATCGGCATGGAGCTGTTGCTGCTGCCGTTCAACTGGTTGCACATGGCCGCGGCCGGTGTGTTGGCGGTCGCGATTCTGTTGTCGCGTCTGCTCACCGTCGCTCCGGCGATTCTGCTGCTACGGCGCTGGCGCACAGTGCCCGCCGGCACCATCCGCATTCTGACCTGGGGTGGTTTGCGCGGCGGTGTTTCGGTGGCACTGGCGCTGGCCCTGCCGCTGGGGCCGGAGCGTGACCTTTTGCTGAGCATCACCTACATCGTGGTGCTGTCGTCGATCCTGTTGCAGGGCCTGACCATCGGCAAACTGGTCAAGCATGCAACGCGCAATGAGCCGAAAGCGGCGACTGAATCTGCGCACTGACGCATCACTGTGGCGCCGCCTGGCGGGCAGTGCTCAGCACTGCCTCAACCTGCCCGGCAGCGTGTAACAGATGACTGTCGGCTCTGAACGCGCCAATCATTTGCAGGCCAATGGGCAACGCCCCGGTCTTGCGGACGAGAGGAAGGTTGATTTGCGGCAAGCCAAACGCCATCCAGAACTTGCTGAAATCGGATGGGCCCGTCGCGCCAAGCCCCAACGGCGCGACGATACCGCAGCTCGCACCCAGCACCGCGTCGAACGGTTGGAATATCGGCTCCAACACCGCGGCTAACGTTGCCAGGCGTTTCTTCGCCGCTGACTCTTGCGCCCACGTCGTCAGACGGGCGCGCTCGATCATCGCCAGTAATTCCTCACTGAGTTGGTCAGGGTGCGCTTGCAGCTCCTTGGCCAGTGATCGGGCGCCCTCACAATCGTTGATCAACAGATGATCATCGAATACCGACGCAAACTCTTCAGGCAGCACCACCTCAATGACTTGATGGCCCGCCATTCGCAAATCCTCAACAGCGCCTTCCAATGCTGTGGCTACCTCTTCATCAACCTGATCCCAACGCGCCGTACGACAGAAGCCGAACGTGCAAACGCTCTGTTGATGAGCAAGCGTCGGGAGACCGGGGATCAAGACTTGCGCCATCAGCTCGAGATCGCGCACCGAGCGGCCATACCAACCCACCGTGTCGAAACTCGGCGCCAATGGCTTTACCCCTTCCAGCGAAACCAGCCCGTACGAAGGTTTGAACGCATACAGACCGCAGTAGGATGCTGGCTTGATCAATGACCCGGCGGTCTGCGTGCCCAACGCGAGCGGAAAAAAACCGGCCGCCATCCCCGCTGCCGAGCCGGCACTGGAGCTTCCGGGCGTTCTGTAAAGATCATGCGGATTGCGAGTTGGCCCGGTGTGCATGTAAGCGAATTCGGTGGTGTGGGTCTTGCCCATGATCACCGCCCCGGCCTGGCGCAGCAGTGCGACGACATGGGCATCACGCGAAGGACGATTGTCCTCGTAGATCGGCGAGTAAAAACGGGTCGGATGATCCACGGTGTCATAAATGTCTTTGACCCCCACCGGCACACCCGCCAGCAGGCCTTTCGCGTGACCGTTCTGCAGTTGGCGAGCCTGGCGGCGTACCTCTTTCGGGTCGAACGAAACAAACGCTTTTATGATGGGCTCGCGCGTATCGACGCATTCAAGAAAATGCTCGGCAACGGTCTCCGTATTCACAACAGCGGAGCGCACGCTTTCGGCAATGGCGGTGGCATCAGCGTGATCAAAATTGTGCATAAACACCCTGCAAGTCAGTGAAGCCCTTTATCTCAATCGGATTGCCGGCAGGATCCAGAAAAAACATCGTGGCTTGCTCACCGGGCTCTCCGAGAAAACGAATGTGTGGACGAAGCACAAATTGTACCTGGCCTTCGATCAAGCGCTCCTTCAACGCAACCCAGTCCGACATCTCGAGGATCACGCCGAGATGGGGCATCGGCACGTCATGCTCACCGACTTTGCCGGTGTTGCTGACCGCAAAGGGTTCGCCCAAGTGCAACGACAATTGATGGCCGAAAAAATCGAAATCGACCCACGTCTCGGTACTGCGACCTTCTTTACACCCCAGCAAGCCTCCATAAAAATCGCGGGAAACCTGCAAATCGCGGACGTGCATAGCGAGATGAAAAATCGACTGCATAAAGAACTCCTGACGATCACCGGACGATGGAAACAGCGGAATGCTTGAAGACTGTGCGGTTTCGATCAAAAGAGATAGCCTGTAATTCTTACTGCCATCGAAAGCATTTCTTATGGATACGCGATATTTAAAGAGCCTGATCACCGTCGTCGAATGCGGCTCGATCGCCCATGCTGCACGAATTGAGGGACTGACGGCCGCCGCAATCAGTCAGCGCATTCTCGCGCTCGAACGGCAGCTCGGTTTTGAGCTGTTATCCCGCGTCGGGCATGCCGCCAAACCGAGTCAGGCCTGTCTCGGTTTGTTGCCCAGAGCCAGACGTATCGTTCGTGAAGTGGCCTTATTGGCGGGAGACGCTGACGGCGCGGGGCTGACCGGACAGTTGCGAATCGGCGCGATTTCCACGGTTCTGACCGGGCTGATGCCGGAAGCATTGCGCGCGCTGACCGTGTCGGCGCCGGGTTTGACGCCGGTGATCGTGCCGGGAACATCGCGATCGCTGTATCAGGCACTTCTTTCAGGCGAGGTGGACGCGGCGATCCTCGTCGCTCCGCCGTTCGAATTGCCCAAAGCCCTGCAAGCGGTGTCCCTGCGCAAGGAACCGCTGGTGTTTCTGTCGAAAGAAAAGTCCTCGATCAGCATTCCTGCGCAACTCATGAGCCAGCCTTACATCCGCTACGACCCGGACGCTTGGGGCGGACGCTACGCCGAGCAATATCTGGCGGATCAAGGATTGAAGCCGACACCGATGGTCGATCTGGATGCGCTGGAGACCATTGCCATGCTGGTGACGGGCGGCATGGGTGTGAGCCTCGTGCCCTATTGGTCCGGTTTTGAGCAATGGGGCCATCAATGCGCAGTGAGCCAGATTGGCAATGATCGCTATGACCGCGAGATCGCGCTGATCAGCCCGGCCCAGACCGATCGGCCAAACATGATCAGCGCTTTGTGCGCGGCACTTTCAACGACCACGCCTCATCGCTCGGAATCCTTCTTCGACTCGCCTTGATCCTCATCAGGGCCGCTGGATTTCGGCGTCCCGCTCTCACTGCGAATCTGCGCGTGGCTGATCAACGCAAAGATAAAACTGCCGCCGATGATATTCCCCGCCAGCGTCGGCCCGGCGAAGACCATCCAGAAATCACTCCACGGCAACTCGCCGGCAAACACCAGGTACGAAACCTCCGCCGAACCGACGACGATGTGGGTGAAGTCGCCGAGCGCCATCAGGTAGGTGATGAGGATGATGATCCACATCTTCGCGCTCTCCATGGACGGGATCATCCAGACCATGGTGGCGATCATCCAGCCGGAGACGATGCCTTTGGCGAACATCTGGCTGGCGTGGTTTTCCATGACCTTGCGGCCAATTTCGAGGAAGGCGTGATCGGTCTTGGTGTCGAAGATCGGCAGTTCGAGCATCACGTACGCCACCAGAATCGTGCCGCAGAGGTTGCCGACCAGCACCACCGTCCACAGACGAATCAGCCGGCCGAAGTTTTGAAGGGTCGGTTTGGTCATGACCGGCAGCACGGCGGTCAGGGTATTTTCGGTGAACAGTTGCTGGCGGGCGAGGATCACCGCGAGGAAACCGGCGCAGTAGCCGAAACTGGCGATCACTTTGAATTCGTCACCGTCGGGCAGGCGCGAGTTGAGCAGGCCCATGCCCATCAGCGACAGGCCCATGGTCAACCCGGCCGCCAGCGCCGACCACCAGAGTGCGGCGATGCTGCGCTCCAGCTCCTGATCGCCTTGCGAGCGGATGATTTCATGCAGAACGGCCGCGCGGGGCGGCTGGTTTTTCTCGACTTCGTGCTGTTCTTTGGCCGAGAGATCGGGGGTCTTGCCGTCGGTGGGGGTGGTCATGGCGTGGGAACCGTGGGGGTGGTGTTTAGCTACGACCCTCGCGGCTTGGAATACGTTCTGTAGGTGCCACGCAAATCCTGCGTCGGACATGTAGGAGCTGCCGAAGGCTGCGATCTTTTGATTTTGATTTTTTAGAAACAAGATCAAAAGATCGCAGCCTGCGGCAGCTCCTACGGGGCTCGCATTACTCGCTGACTAACTCATCTTCCTGAAACTGGTCTTTCACATATTTGATTTCAGTGCGGCCGTGCGGTGCCGGCAAGCCGTCTTCGCCGAGGTTCACGAAAACCATCTTCTCAACGGTGAGAATGCTCTTGCGGGTGATCTTGTTGCGCACTTCGCAGGTCAGGGTGATCGAAGTGCGACCGAACTCGGTGGCGGTGATGCCCAGTTCGATGATGTCGCCCTGACGCGAGGCGCTGACGAAGTTGATTTCGGAAATGTACTTGGTCACCACGCGCTGATTGCCCAACTGCACGATCGCGTAAATCGCCGCTTCTTCGTCGATCCAGCGCAACAGGCTGCCACCGAACAGGGTGCCGTTGGGGTTGAGGTCTTCGGGTTTTACCCATTTGCGGGTGTGGAAATTCATCTTCACTCCTGAGTGTCTTGCCGAACGATGGGCGGTATCTTGGCAGACTGAGCGGTCATGCTCCATGCGGCTTCGACTATGGTCGCCATTAGCGATCTTCATTTGGCCGACAGAAACCCTTTGGAAGATCAGTCTAGACGGCTATAATCGCCACCGTTTCAAAACGGTCATCTTCAATTGATACCGTTTTCCCGCCACCTGTCCGAGGGGCGCTGCAGCAGGTTCAACCTGTCAGGCTCGGATGGGGCGTTGACCGGCCTGACGCTGGACACTAAACGCACAACGGCGCCCATTCGCATACATTACGAATGGAGGCTCTTCATGAGCGCTGTTATCACGCCTGCAGATTTTAACGATTACAAAGTTGCCGACATGTCCCTGGCTGCCTGGGGCCGTCGCGAAACCATCATCGCCGAATCGGAAATGCCGGCTCTGATGGGTCTGCGTCGCAAGTACTCCGGCGAACAGCCGTTGAAAGGCGCCAAGATCCTCGGCTGCATCCACATGACCATTCAGACTGCCGTGCTGATCGAAACCCTGGTTGCCCTGGGTGCCGAAGTACGCTGGTCGTCGTGCAACATTTTCTCGACTCAGGATCAGGCTGCTGCCGCTATCGCTGCTGCCGGCATCCCGGTTTTCGCCTGGAAAGGCGAAACTGAAGAAGAGTACGAGTGGTGCCTGGAACAAACCATCCTCAAGGATGGCGCGCCATGGGACGCCAACATGATCCTCGACGACGGCGGCGACCTGACTCAGCTGCTGCACGACAAGTACCCACAAGTACTGGATCGCGTACACGGCGTGACCGAAGAAACCACCACCGGCGTACACCGTCTGCTGGACATGCTGGCCAAGGGCGAACTGCGCATCCCGGCCATCAACGTCAACGACTCGGTAACCAAGTCCAAGAACGACAACAAGTACGGCTGCCGTCACAGCCTGAACGACGCGATCAAGCGTGGTACTGACCACCTGCTGTCCGGCAAGCAAGCGCTGGTCATCGGTTACGGTGACGTGGGCAAGGGCTCCGCGCAGTCCCTGCGTCAGGAAGGCATGATCGTCAAGGTTTCCGAAGTTGACCCGATCTGCGCCATGCAAGCGTGCATGGACGGTTTCGAACTGGTGTCGCCGTTCATCGACGGTATCAACGACGGTTCCGAAGCCAGCATCGACAAAGCACTGCTGGGCAAGATCGACCTGATCGTGACCACCACCGGTAACGTCAATGTCTGCGACTCGAACATGCTCAAAGCTCTGAAGAAACGCGCCGTTGTCTGCAACATCGGTCACTTCGACAACGAAATCGACACCGCTTTCATGCGCAAGAACTGGGCATGGGAAGAAGTGAAGCCACAGGTACACAAGATTCACCGTACCGGCCCGGGCGCTTTCGACGCGCAGAACGACGACTACCTGATCCTGCTGGCCGAAGGCCGTCTGGTGAACCTGGGTAACGCCACTGGCCACCCAAGCCGCATCATGGACGGTTCGTTCGCCAACCAGGTTCTGGCGCAGATCTTCCTGTTCGACCAGAAGTACGCCGACCTGTCGCCAGCCCAGAAAGCCGAGCGTCTGACCGTTGAAGTACTGCCGAAGAAACTCGACGAAGAAGTGGCCCTGGAAATGGTTCGCGGCTTCGGCGGCGTGGTCACCCAACTGACCAAGCAACAGGCTGACTACATCGGCGTGACCGTCGAAGGCCCGTTCAAGCCGCACGCTTACCGCTACTGATTGGCTGAGCGTCGACGCGGTGTGCCTGGCGCACCGCGTTGCCTGACTGGCGCTGCTGACCGCTCTGTGTAGGAGCTGCCGCAGGCTGCGATCTTTTGATCTGCAAAGATCGCAGCCTGCGGCAGCTCCTACAGGGTGCAGCGTCCGGCTTACGTGTTTTCAAGGTAATGACCATGTCCCAAGACCGTCGCTACAGCTTCGAGTTCTTCCCGACCAAGACCGATGCTGGGCATGAAAAACTGCTCGCCACTGCTCATCAGTTGGCCACTTACAACCCTGATTTCTTTTCCTGCACCTATGGCGCTGGTGGTTCGACCCGTGATCGCACCCTCAACACCGTTCTGCAACTGGAAAGCGAAGTCAAAGTACCGGCCGCACCGCACCTGTCGTGCGTCGGCGACAGCAAGGACGACCTGCGCGGCCTGCTGAACGAGTACAAGGCTGCCGGCATCAAGCGCATCGTTGCCCTGCGCGGTGACCTGCCGTCCGGCATGGGCATGACCAGCGGTGAGCTGCGTCACGCCAATGAACTGGTTGAATTCATTCGTGAAGAAACCGGCGATCATTTCCACATCGAAGTCGCCGCTTACCCGGAGATGCATCCGCAAGCGCGCAACTACGAAGACGATCTGGCCAACTTCGTGCGCAAAGCCAAGGCTGGCGCCGACAGCGCGATCACCCAGTACTTCTTCAACGCCGACAGCTACTTCTACTTTGTCGACCGTTTGCAGGCACAGGGTGTGGATCTGCCGATCGTCCCGGGGATCATGCCGATCACCAACTACAGCAAACTCGCACGCTTCTCCGATGCCTGCGGTGCGGAAATCCCGCGCTGGATCCGCAAGCAACTGGAAGCCTACGGCGATGACACGCAAAGCATTCAGCGCTTTGGTGAGCAAGTCGTCAGCGAGATGTGCGAACGCCTGTTGCAGGGCGGCGCACCGGGGCTGCACTTCTATTCCATGAACCAGGCTGAACCGAGTCTGGCGATCTGGAATAACCTGAAGTTGCCGCGCTAAGTTTCAAAGAAAGATCAAAAGATCGCAGCCTTCGGCAGCTCCTACACAGGGTGATTAATACCAATGTAGGAGCTGCCGTGGGCTGCGATCTTTTGCTTTTAAACGCCCGAAACAGAGCTTCTGCTGCCACCTTCTGGCTCTTTCGCGTTTCTCGTCGTAATCTCAAGCCATGCCCTTGATCACACAGTTATTCGCCGTGCTGGTTTTTGCTTGCCTGAGCTTCGCTGCTCGAGGCGAGAAGTTGCGTATTGTCACCGAGCCGTGGGCGCCTTACGTCTACGAAGAGAACGGCAAAAACCTCGGGCTCGACTACGAAACTACCGCCATTGTCTTCAAACGACTGGGCATCGAAGTCGAATGGCAGTTCCTGCCATGGAAGCGTTGCCTGTCGATGCTCGAAACCGGTCAGGCCGACGGTGCGCTGGATATCTTTCACAGCGATGAGCGCGACGCCACCCTGCTCTACCCGAGCGAACCGTTGTCGGACGTCGAGTTCGTGATGTTCTACGCCAACGATCGACCGCACCCGTTCAGCACACTCGAAGAACTCAAAGGCCTGACAATCGGCACCTCGCCGGGCTATCTATATAGCCCCGACTTCAGCAATTCGACTCTGTTTACTCGCGAACCGGCACCGACCCACGAAGCCAATTTCGGCAAACTGGTGCGTGGTCGTATCGACTTGCTGATCACCGATCGCCGCGTCGGTCAGCACTTGCTCGATGAACTGGATATCCGCAATCAGATCACTGAAAACCCGACCGTAATTAGCCGCCAGAGCCAGTTTTTGGCAGTTCGGCGCAATGCCGGCATGGATTTACTGGTGCAGCGTTTCGGTGCCGAGCTCAAGCGTTTCAAGCGCGAACCGGCCTACGCCGAGCTAAGCGCGCGCTATGGCGCGGCCCCGTCCGATGTCGCGCCGCTGGGCAATGCCTCGGCCAGCCGCAAAACCGTTGAGCAGCAGGAAAGCAGCGCGCAGTGATTGCTCTGTTATACTCCGGCGTTCCCGCCAGGCTCACGCCCGGACGCCCGGAACCGTAAAAGGCCTCTCGACCCGCTACAGCGCAGCTTCCCAGCCCGCGCGAGCACTCCAGACGTGCCTTCGGAACCGCAGCAGGACCGGACGGGATTGCGTCCTCTTAAACGTGATTCGCGCCAGGCAAGACTCCCATTGGGCCAAGCCCTAACTAAAACAGGATTACTCATGTCCTTTGCTTCCCTCGGTCTCTCCGAGGCTTTAGTCCGCGCCATCGAAGATGCGGGCTATACCGAGCCTACTCCGGTGCAACAGCGGGCCATTCCCGCCGTGTTGCAAGGTCGCGACCTGATGGTGGCGGCTCAGACAGGTACCGGTAAAACCGGCGGTTTCGCCCTTCCGATCCTGGAGCGGTTGTTCCCCAACGGTCACCCGGACAAATCCCAGCGTCATGGCCCGCGCCAACCACGCGTACTGGTCCTGACCCCGACCCGCGAACTCGCGGCCCAGGTACACGAGAGCTTCAAGATCTACGCCCGTGACCTGAAATTCGTCAGCGCCTGCATCTTCGGCGGCGTCGGCATGAACCCACAGGTTCAGGCCATGTCCCGCGGTGTTGACGTGCTCGTTGCCTGCCCGGGTCGTTTGCTCGATCTGTGTGGCCAGGGCAGCGTTGACCTGTCCCACGTGGAAATCCTCGTCCTCGACGAAGCCGACCGCATGCTCGACATGGGCTTCGTGCACGACGTGAAGAAAGTCCTCGCGCGCCTGCCGTCCAAGCGTCAGAACCTGCTGTTCTCGGCGACGTTCTCCAAGGACATCACCGACCTCGCCGGCAAGCTGCTGCACAACCCGGAACGCATCGAAGTGACGCCGCCGAACACCACGGTCGAGCGCATCGAACAACGCGTCTTCCGTCTGCCGGCCAGCCACAAGCGTGCGCTGCTGGCGCACCTGATCACCGCCGGCGCGTGGGAACAGGTGCTGGTCTTCACTCGCACCAAGCACGGCGCCAACCGTCTGGCCGAATACCTGGACAAACACGGCCTGCCGGCTGTGGCGATCCACGGTAACAAGAGCCAGAACGCGCGCACCAAAGCGCTGGCCGACTTCAAGGCCAACCAGGTACGCATTCTGGTTGCGACCGACATCGCTGCTCGCGGTCTGGACATCGATCAGTTGCCACACGTGGTCAACTTCGAACTGCCGAACGTCGATGAAGATTACGTACACCGTATCGGCCGTACCGGCCGTGCCGGTCGTTCGGGCGAGGCGATTTCGCTGGTCGCACCGGACGAAGAAAAACTGCTGAAAAGCATCGAACGCATGACCAAGCAGAAAATCGCCGACGGCGACCTGATGGGCTTCGATTCGAGCACCATTGAAGCCGAGAAGCCGGAAGTGCGTGAGCGTCCGGACGTGCGTAACCCGCGCAATCCACGTGGCCCACGCGGCGACGGGCCGAATGGCGGCGGCGGTGGCGGCGGTCGTAAAGACAAAGGCAAAGACAAGGGCAAAGAGAAGCCGGCCGGTGAACGTGGCGAGCGCCCTGCCCGTCAGCAGAAACCGCGCGAAGGCACCCCGGCCCGTGAACAGCGTCCAAGCCAGCCGCCACGTGCGGCAGCTGATCGTGCGCCGGACGAGTTCCTCGATGACGATGTGGATAACTTCGGTAACCGCGTTGACTACGTGCCCAAGCCGGCTCCGGCTGGCGGTCGCGGCCGTCGTCCAGGCGCACCGGCTCAAGGTGCTGGCGCAGGTTCGGGCGCACCGCGTGGCGGTCAGCCACAAGGTCGCCAGAACGGCCCGCGCAACAGCAACGGTTCGAGCACTGGCACCCCACCGGCCAAACGCAGCGGCCCGCGCAACGGCGCACCGCGTGATGGTCAGCCGGCGCGTCGCGATGATGCTTCGTCCTCGCGCAACCGCCGTCCGGCCCGTGACGATCAGCCACGCAGCGAGCCAGCCGTGCAAAACCCGCGCAGCACTGGCCCGAAGATCATGCACAAGGAATCGAAAGCCGACCGCTTCCCGACGCCTGAGCAGCTCGATCAACTGCCAAGCCGCCCACGTGGCGAAAAACCAGCCTTGCTGACCCGCAATCGCTGAGTTAACGCTGCACTGAAAAATGCCCCGCCTCGCAAGAGCCGGGGCATTTTTTATGGACGACCCAAACCCGCTTTCTGTAGGAGCTGCCGAAGGCTCGGGCCGCGATCGGACGATCTTTTGATCTTCGAAAAACCAACATCAAAAGATCGCAGCCTTCGGCAGCTCCTACAGGGGGAATTGTGTTGTGACGGGCAATAAAAAACGCCCCCGGCCTTTCAACCGGGGGCGTTTTTGTGTGGCAGGGGGAAAGTTACTTAACTTTCACGCCTTCCAGCGAGATGTCCAGATCCGCAGTTTGCGAGGTAGGACCTGGGCCCTTGATCCCGAAATCGTTCAGGTTCAGGGTGGTGGTGGCGTTGAAGCCAGCACGCTCGCCGCCCCATGGATCCTTGCCTTCGCCATTGAACGTGGCCTTGAAGGTCACAGGCTTGGTCACGCCGTGCAGGGTCAGGTCGCCGGTCACGTCAGCGGTCTTTTCACCGGTCGATTTAACGGCGGTGGAGACGAACTTGGCATCAGCAAACTTGCCAACATCGAGGAAGTCTTTGCTGGCGATGTGCTTGTCACGCTCAGCGTGGTTCGACCACAGGCTGGCGGTTTTCACATCAACAGCGATCTTGCTGGCTTCAGGCTTGGCCGAATCCCACGAGAAGGTACCGTCGAAATCTTTGAAAGTACCGTGAATGAAGCTGTAACCCAGGTGGCTGATTTTCCAGTCAACGAAGGCGTGCTGGCCTTCCTTGTCGATTTTGTAGTCCGCTGCCATGGCCTGAGCCGAGAGCAGTGCAGAACCGATTGCCAGAGCGGCCAGAGTCTTTTTCAACATGCTTTCTTTTCCTTTGAGTCGAGGTTGAATTTCAGGCTTTGCGACCGAGCATTCGCGTCAGGGTCACATCACGATCGATAAAGTGGTGCTTCAAAGCTGCCAACGCATGGAGACCGGAAAAAATTACCAGTATCCACGCCAGCCACAGGTGAATCACCCCAGCGGTATCTGCCTGATCCGGTAGCCCGGAAAGCAGTGCAGGAACTTCAAACAGGCCAAACACCGGGATCCCGACACCGTCTGCGGTGGAAATCAGGTAACCGGCAATCATCACAGCGAACAGCGCGAGATACAGAAACCCGTGGCCGAATTTGGCGCCGAGACGGGTCATGCGGCTGTAGCTTTGCAGCGTCGGCGGCGGTGGGCTGATAAAGCGCCACAGCACCCGTAACACCATCACGGCCAGCAATACCAGGCCGATGCTCTTGTGCAGATCCGGCGCCTCTTTGCGCCAGCTGCTGTAGTAATCCAGCCCGACCATCCACAGACCCAGCGCAAACAATCCGAAGACCACCAGCGCCACGCCCCAGTGCATGAAGATGCTGACCCAACCGTAGCGCGAAGAAGAGTTACGTAGCTGCATTGCCCAAATCCTGTGAGAACTGCGAACCAAGACTAGCGAGTTATCTATCGAATTAAAGCGGAAAATTTCGCTTTGAAATATCGAGAAATACGATCAAGAGTCTGTAAGTGGCGTGTTAAGGAAAGATTAACGGGGAAAGTGTGGCGGGATGTTGTTGCCGCGCAATGGATTTGCGTTGTCTGAGCGGGCCCCTTCGCGAGCAGGCTCACTCCTACAGTTGGCCGTATTCCAACTGAAGAAATGCGATCCCCTGTAGGAGTGAGCCTGCTCGCGAAAGCGGTCTTTCAGGCAAAAAAAAGCGCGGCATAAACGCCGCGCTTTTCATTCACCGCAAGGCTTACTGCGCCTTGGTCTCGGTCGTTGCAGCAGGCTTGGCCGCTGGCTTCTTCGCCGGTTCAGCCTTCTTCGCTGCCGGTTTCGCCGCAGGCTTTTTCGCTTCGGTTTTAGCCGTTGGTTTCTTCGCCGCAGGCTTGGCCGTCGCTTTCTTCGCTGGCTCAGCCTTCACCGGGGTCGCTGGCTTCGGTGCTTCCACCGGAGCTGGCGCAACTGCCGGAGTCGGCGCAGGTGCTGGTGCGACCGGAGCAGGAGCCGGCTCTGGCGCCTTCACTGGCTCAGGCTTCTTCTCGTCATCCGAACCGCCAAACAGGTTGCTGAAGAAGTTGCCCTTCTTCGCCGCCACGGCACCCGCCGCCGCTGCTGCAGCCGGCACCACTTTCACCGGTTCAAAGGATTTGCCTGCCGCCAGATCTTCAACCTGACTGGCCGCACGCTGACCGGTGCGCAGTGCGCCTTCCAGCGTGCCCGGGTACAAGGTGTCGGTGTGTTCGCCAGCGAACGCTACGCGTTGCAGCGGACGTTCCCACAGGCGCCAGAACTTGCTGATCTGGCCCGGGCCGTAAGCCAGGTAAGCGCCGCCCATCGACGGGTCGGTGCTGTAGCGACGGATTTCATAACCGGTGAACGAGCCACGGGCCTGTGGATAAAACGCGTGCAAACGGATCAGCACCTGATCGACCATCTGCTTGTCGCCGAACGCCTGCATCACGCGGGCATTGTCGCCGGACAGGTTGATCACCACGTTGGCGCCGCCCTTCAGCGCAGGCTCGATCCAGAGCATGCCGAGACCGGTGTTGCTGTAGATCTCGCCGGACATGCGCGCCTTGGGTTCCCACACTGGAGTCTTGAACTTCAGCATGATCTGGTCGCGCCAGCCGTAGTTGGTGCCTTTGATCGCGGCCAGGTGCTGAGCATCCAGCGCCGGTGTCAGGGCAATCTTGTTCAGCGCACGCAGCGGCACGGCCAACACGACGTAGTCCGCCTGGTAGCCAACGCTGCCGACTTTGACGGTCACGCCGTCCTTGTCCTGAACGATCGCCGATACCGGCGAGTTGGTCTTGATGGTTTTGATCTGTTTGACGAACGCCTGCGCCAGCACCTGGCTGCCGCCGACCAGACGCGAAGCACGCAGGTCACGGTCGGAAACGCCGCGATAAACGCGGTTCTGCTGCGCGAAGTACAGCAGCGACAGACGCGAAGGTTCGTCGTAGTGAGTGCGGATGTCCTGGTTGATCAACTGACGCGCAGTGGTCGGCAGGTTCTGCCGGTCGAGCCAGCTCGCCACGGTGATCTGATCCAGCGCGTGCAGGGTGTTGGTCGCGGCCGGGTTCTGCGGATCATCGATCGAACGCGCCAGGTCATCGACGGTTTTCTCGTAACGCTTGATCGCTTCGGCGGTGGCCGGTTGCTTGGTTGCCAGATCAGCGGCGGAGAAATACTCGCCGTCGATCAGATAACTCGGCGTACGCACGAATTCCGGCGCCGGCGTGGTGCCCAGCTTGAACGTCGACACGTACTTGTTCAGCACCGGCTGCGTCTTGTCGTTGCCGATCCACTCGCTGGTGGCCATGCCCGAGCGCCCGCCCATGCTCGGTTTGGCTTCCAGCAGCGTGACCTGCCAGCCCTTGTTTTGCAGTTCGTAAGCGGCGGTCAGGCCCGACAGGCCGCCGCCGATCACGATTGCAGTTTTATCCTTGGCCAGCGCCGTAACGCTGAACAGCCCCAACATCACCAGCGCACAGGCGCGCAGCCAACCGACAGACATTCAGCGAACTCCGGAAATACCACAGAAAAAAGCAGTTGTGCGGATCAGACGACCCAAAGAACCGCGAAGAATACGTTAGCCATCAAAACGCCGCCAGCGACGTCTATCGGCTCATACAAAGTAGCTCAATCGACACAATGGGTTGTTCCCGCGCGACGCATTGCATAGGCTTGCGCGATTGTTTGCCCGTGCCTGACGCGAGCCGCCTCGAGGAGACTGTAAATGGGCCTGAATAACCAGTGGATGCAACGCGACCTCGCGGTGTTGTGGCATCCCTGCACCCAGATGAAAGACCACGAACAGCTGCCGCTGATCCCGATCAAGCGCGGTGAAGGCGTCTGGCTCGAAGACTTCGAAGGCAAGCGTTACCTCGATGCGGTCAGCTCGTGGTGGGTCAACGTATTCGGCCACGCCAACCCGCGGATCAACCAGCGCATCAAGGATCAGGTCGATCAGCTGGAGCACGTGATTCTGGCCGGCTTCAGCCATCAACCGGTGATCGAGCTGTCCGAGCGACTGGTGAAGATGACGCCGGAAGGCCTGAACCGGGTGTTCTACGCCGATAACGGTTCGTCCTGCATCGAAGTCGCGCTGAAAATGAGCTTTCACTACTGGCTCAATCGCGGCCAACCGAACAAAAAGCGCTTCGTCACCCTGACCAATAGCTACCACGGCGAAACCATGGCAGCGATGGCGGTCGGCGACGTGCCGCTGTTCACCGAAACCTACAAAGCGCTGCTGATGGACACCATCAAAGTGCCGAGCCCGGATTGCTACGGCCGCCCCGAAGGCATGAGCTGGGAAGAACACTCGCGCAACATGTTTGCGGCCATGGAACAGACCCTGGCAGAGAATCATGACAGCGTCGCGGCAGTGATCGTCGAGCCGTTGATTCAGGGCGCTGGCGGCATGCGCATGTATCACCCGGTGTATCTCAAGTTGCTGCGTGAATCATGCGATCGCTACGGCGTGCATTTGATTCTCGACGAAATCGCCGTTGGTTTCGGTCGCACCGGGACGATGTTTGCCTGCGAGCAGGCCGGCATTCGCCCGGACTTCCTCTGCCTGTCGAAAGCCCTGACCGGAGGCTATCTGCCGCTGGCGGCGTGCCTGACCACCGATGAGGTCTACAGCGCGTTTTACGACGACTATCCAACCTTGCGCGCCTTCCTCCATTCGCACAGCTACACCGGCAACCCGCTGGCGTGCGCGGCGGCACTGGCGACGCTGGATATCTTCGAGCACGACAACGTCATCGAGAACAACAAGGCCCTGGCCCAGCGTATGGCCTCGGCCACGGCGCATCTGGTCGATCACCCGAACGTCTCCGAAGTGCGCCAGACCGGCATGGTGCTGGCCATCGAGATGGTCAAGGATAAAGCCACCAAAGAGGCCTACCCTTGGCAGGAGCGTCGCGGTTTGAAGGTGTTCCAGCATGCGCTGGAACGCGGCGCGTTGCTGCGTCCGCTGGGCAGCGTGGTGTATTTCCTGCCGCCGTACGTGATCACCCCGGAGCAGATCGACTTCCTCGCCGAAGTCGCCAGCGAAGGCATCGACATTGCTACGCGTGACAGCGTCAGCGTCGCCGTGCCAAAAGACTTCCACCCCGGCTTCCGCGATCCGGGTTGATTGCCATCTAAAGGTTTGAAAAGAACCCTGTGGCGAGGGGATTTATCCCCGTTCGGCTGCGCAGCAGTCGTGAAATCAGCACACCCGGTACTCCTGACTCACCGCGTGAGCAGATTTTGGGGCGGCTTCGCCACCCAACGGGGATAAATCCCCTCGCCACAAAAGCTCTTCACCACAGTGACTACGCGCCAATTTTTTAGAGACCCGAAATGAGACTGTCCCGCTTCTTTATCGACGCCCCCCTGAGCACCGGCGAACACGAATTGCCGGAGGCCCAGGCGCATTACATCAGCCGCGTGCTGCGCATGGCCGAGGGCGATGCGGTGCAGATGTTCGACGGTTCCGGTCATGAGTTTCGCGGCGCCCTGCTGGAAGTCGGCAAGAAACGCGTGACCGTGCAGATCAACGAGCAATTCGCCGGTCAGGTTGAATCGCCGCTGCACATCCACCTCGGCCAGGGCCTGTCCCGTGGCGAGCGCATGGATTGGGCGATTCAGAAAGCCACCGAGTTGGGCGTGAATGAAATCACGCCGATCTTCAGCGACCGCTGCGAAGTCCGCCTCAAGGACGAACGCGCCGACAAACGCCTGCTGCACTGGCGTCAGGTGGCGATCAGTGCGTGTGAACAATGTGGTCGTTCGCGAGTGCCGGTGATTCACCCGCCGGTGTTGTTGGCGGACTGGATCAAGCAGACCGAAGCCGAGTTGAAACTGGTGCTGCACCCGGTGGCGGAGCCGTTGGTGAGTCATGCGAAACCGGCGACGCTGGCGTTTCTGATCGGGCCTGAGGGCGGGTTGACGGATGCTGAGGTTGAGCAGGCCAAGGGCAACGGTTTCCATGCGGCCCGGCTTGGGCCTCGGGTGTTGCGCACCGAGACTGCGCCGGTGGTTGCATTGGCGGTGGCTCAACAACTTTGGGGTGATTTTTAGGCCCCCTTCGCGAGCAAGCCCGCTCCCACATGGGTACTTGGGTGGACACATATTTTGTGTTCACTGAAGATCCAATGTGGGAGCGGGCTTGCTCGCGAATGGCCGCACCTCGATCTGAAATTTACTGAACCGGATCACTCACCGGTTTGGCAATAATCGCCTTCAACTCGCTGGTCATCGGAAACTCCAGGTTCAACCCCTTCGGCGGAATCGGCTGTTCAAACCAGCGCTGATAAATCCCGTTGATCTCCCCCGAACGATACAGATCCGCCAACGCGCCATTCACCAGCGCCAGAAACTGCGGATCATCCTTGCGCACCATGCAGCTGTAGATTTCCCGCGACTGCTCCTCCCCCACCACCACCCAGTTATGCGGATCGCGCGCCTTGGCCCGCTCGCCGTAAAGCAGCGCGTCGTCCATATAGAACGCCGCTGCACGTCCCGACTCGAGCATCTGGAACGCCTCACCATGATCCTTGGCGCTGATCACTGACATGTCGAGTTTGTGATCGTGGTTGTAGCTCTTCAGGTAGCGCTCGTTGGTCGTGCCCGCCGTGGTCACCACGTTCTTGCCGCGCAGGTCGTCGAAGCTTTTGATGCCGCTGTCCTTGGCCGTCAGCAACTGACCTTTGACGTAGATGAACCCATAGGAAAACGACACCTGTTTCTGCCGCTCGGCGGTGACGCCGGTGGAGCCGCACTCAAGGTCGACCGTGCCGTTCTGCACCAGCGGAATCCGCGTCTGCGAAGTGACGAGGTTGTAATTCACTTTCAAATCCGGCCGCGCCAGTTGCTGCTGAATGCGCTCGACAATCTTGCCCGCCAGATCCACCGAATAACCCATCGGTTTGCCGGTGTTGTCGCCCACGTAAGAGAACGGCACCGAGGCGTCGCGATAGCCCAGGGTGATGCTGTTGGCGCTGGCGATCTTGCCGAGCGTGCCGGTCAGCGGCGCCTCATTGGCGTGGGCCTGACTGCCGATCAGCAGTCCCAACGTACAGGCAAGCAACGTGATTTTTTGCATTGTTATTCTCCGTTGTCGGTGTGGTTGTTTGAACGGTAAAGCGTTGATCAATCAAGCCGCACGGGGATTGAAACCGTGCAGATCAATCGACGTGTGTTGTTGGCCGATCAGCTCGCTGAGCAACTGTGCGCTGCCGCACGCGAGGGTAAAACCGAGCGCACCGTGACCGAGATTCAGCCATAGATTGCGATAGGCCGTGGCGCCCAAAAGAGGCACACCGGTTGGCGTCGCCGGGCGCATACCAGCCCACTCGACAGCGGCGTCGTAGTTTCCGGCCTCGGGAAAAGTGTCGCGGGCCTGACGCTTGATCAGCGCCAATCGCTGCGGATCGACCGCCGGATCGAAGCCGACAATATCCACCATCGCCGCCACGCGCAGTTGTTCGCCGATGCGCGCGTAAACGATTTTGCGGTCGTAGTCGGTGATGCTCACGTCGGGCGCGTGGTGCTCGCTGCCGATTGGCACGGTCAAGCTGTAGCCCTTCAGCGGATACAGCGGCAAACGCAAACCGGGCAGCGCCAGCAATGAACTGCGATGGCCGGCGGCGATCACCAGTTGCTCGACGGGCAGCGTTTCATCGCCTAATTCGATGGCGGTAACCGCGCCGTTACTGTGCCGAATCGCGGTCACTGGTTGGCCGAGGCGAAACTCGCAACGCCCGGACGCCTTCAATCGCGCCGCCAGTTGCTGACAGAAACCGTGGCAATCGCCGACCTCTTCGTCTGGCGTATAGATCGCACCCACGAACGGCGCATCGGCCAGCGCCGGTTCCAGTTGCGCGCACTCGCTGGCGGACATCACCTGCTGTTGCTGCGGATCGGCCAGGCCTTTGCGTGCATGCTCAAAGCTGCCGGCGTTGCGGAAGGTCACCAGTTTGCCGTTGCGCCGCCAGTTGAATCCGTCCAGCCCATCGTCCTCGCGCCAGCGCTTCAGCGTGCTCTGACTGAACAGCGCCAAACGCAGCAGATGCGCGGCATTTTCTCGGTTGACCGAGGTGCGGCAGGCGGCGAGAAACGCCGCCATCCAGCGCCACTGCGCAGGATCCAGACGCGGACGCAGCTTGAGCGGTGAGTCGCCGCGCAGCATCCAGCCAATCGCCTGCACCGGCACGCCGGCATCGGCCAGCGGCGCGACGTAGCGATAGGACAACTGGCCGCCGTTGGCAAAACTGGTCTCGCTGCCGAGGGAATCCCGCGCCTCGATCACCGTCACCTCAAAACCGTCGCGCACCAGCGCATACGCCGTTGCCAGGCCGATCACGCCGCCGCCGATGATGCACACACGCTGAGCCATTGCTGCCTCTGAATCCTGCTAAAGACGGATCCGAGGTTAGAGCCAGGTGACAGCCGCCGGACAATGAATAAAGATGCCTGAACCATAAACAAAGGTTATGGACTCGCCATGCGTCTACGTCACATCGAGATTTTCCAGGCCATTCGCCAGACCGGCTCGGTCAGCGGCGCCGCGCAGTTGCTGCACGTCTCGCAACCGGCGGTGAGCAAAGTGTTGCAGCACGCCGAGCAGCAACTGGGGTTTCCGTTGTTTCTGCGCGTGCGTGGCAAGTTGCAGGCGACCCCGGAAGCGCTGGAGCTGGAGCGCGAAGTCGACAAGGTCACGGAAAGCCTGCAAGGCGTGCGGCGTCTGGCGCAGAGTCTGCGTCGCGAGCCGGGACACAGTTTGCGCATCGGCGCGACGCCGGCGCTGGCCTTGTCGCTGCTGCCGCCGGCAATTCATCAGTGGACAACGCGTTACCCGGACATCGCCTGCGAACTGTCCAGCGCGCACAGCCGTGAGCTGATGCAGAATTTGTTGATGCGTGAAGTGGATGTTGCGCTGACGTTGCAGTTGCCCGATCACCCGGGTCTGAAGGCGCAAGCGCTGGCTTCAGGGGTGTTGGTGGCGTTGGCGCCGAAGGATTTCTGGCCGGTTGAAGAGGCAGGAAAACCGTTGCCGTTGATGGCGCTGGCGGGGGCGTCGTTGATTGGTTTGTCGAGTGCCGATCCGTTGGCGGCGCGGCTCGACAGTTACCTGGAAGCGGTCGAACCGCCGCCGTTGGTGCGGATTGCCGTGCAGACGTATTCACTGGCGCGGGCGATGGTGGAATCGGGCGCGGGGGTGGCGGTGATTGATCCGTTTACTGCGCTGGGCGCGTCATCGGCAACTACCACGATTCGCCCGCTGGCCCCGCCGCTGCCGATCACCCTGTACGCCGTGACCCGCGCCAGCGAACCACCGCCGCATACCCTCAACGATCTGCTGAAAATCTTCAGCGATCGTGCGCAAAAGCAACTGGATGAACTCGTTCCCCTGTAGGAGTGAGCCTGCTCGCGATGGCGGTGGATCAGCCAAAAACTCTGTCGCCTGACCTGACGCTATCGCGAGCAGGCTCACTCCTACAGGGGGATGGTGGCGTGCCTAAAGGACATAAAACATAATCGCCACAAAGTGCAGCAGACTCCCGGCGATCACGAACAAATGCCAGATCCCGTGCGCATGCCGCAAGCGATGATCAAGGGCAAAAAAGATAATCCCCACCGTGTACAAAACCCCGCCCGACGCCAGCCAGGCAAACCCGGTCGTGCCCAGCGCCGCAATCAAAGGCTTCACCGCTACCAACACAATCCAGCCCATCACCGCGTAAATCACGATCGACAGAATCCGCGCCTCCGAACGCGGTTTGATCTCTTGCAGAATACCAATCAGCGCCAGCCCCCAGATAATCCCGAACAACGTCCAGCCCCACGGCCCGCGCAGGGTTACCAGGCAGAATGGCGTGTAGCTGCCGGCGATCAACAGATAGATCGAAAAGTGATCGACCTTCTTCATGATCGCTTTCTTGCGCCGGCGCACGCTGTGGTACACGGTCGAGGCGCTGTAGAGCACCAGCAAGGTGAACGCATAAATCGCCACACTGACAATCTTCCACGGGCTGCCGTCGAGGCAGGCGATCACCAACATCCACACGCCACCAATAAATGCTGCCACCGCCCCGACCAGATGGGTCCAGGCGTTCAATCGTTCTCCGTGATACATGTATTGCTCACCTCACATTCATTACCGCAGCGCGCAAGGCTCGGGCCTTGAGCGTAAAAGCGCAATGTTTCTGTTCAAAGCCAAGATCAAAAGATCGCAGCCTTCGGCAGCTCCTACAGGTGATCGCATTGCAATGTAGGAGCTGCCGAAGGCTGCGATCTTTTGATCTTCCGTGCACAATCGGCCGATACCAAAAAGAGTCCGCGCCATGCTGATCGACGAAGAGTTGACCCTGAAAAAACTCGAGGTGTTCCTCGCCTTCATGCGCACCGGCAACCTCGCCCGTGCTGCGGCCGAGCTGCAGACCAGCAACGTCAGCGTGCACCGCGCCATTCATTCGCTGGAAAGTGCCTTGCGCTGCCCGTTGTTCAAACACGAAGGCCGCAACCTGACGCCGCTGGAAAGCGCTTACGTCCTCGAAGAACGCGCACAGAAACTGATCAACGACGTCGTCGAAAGCGTGCGCCTGACCCGCGAAGCAGCCGGATTCTCCGCCGAACGTTTCAAACTCGGCTCCCTGTATTCGCTGACGGTAAAAACCGTACCGCAACTGATCATGGGCCTGAAGATCCGTCGCAGCGAACTCAACATCGACCTGATCCTCGGCTCGAACATCGACCTGCTCTACAAGCTGAAAAACATGGAAGTCGACGCGATTCTGGTGTCGCTGGACGACAGCATCAACGACCCGGACTGCGAGCAGATTGCGCTGTTCTCCGACGACATCTTCCTCGCCACCCCGGCGGATTCAAAGTTTGCTCAGCGCAGTGAAGTCGATCTGGCGGAAGTGCGTGATGAAACGTTCATCACCTTGACCCAGGGCTTTGCCACGCATCAGGACGGTAACCGGGTGTTCAAGCAGGCGGGGTTCGAGCCGAAAGTGGCAATGCAGGTGAATGACATTTTCACGCTGTTGAGCATGGTCAGTTCGGGGGTGGGTTATGCGTTGCTGCCGGGGCGGATTGCGGCGGTGTATGAGAACCGGGTGAAGCTGATTCCGTTGCAGGCGAAGTACCGGTTGCAGCAGCACATTGGGGTGGTGTTTTTGAAGGCCAAGGAGCGCGATCCGAATTTGCTGGCGTTGTTGGCGGAGTGTCGGATGTATGCGAATCGGCAGATCACCCCATGATCGTTCCCATGCTCCGCGTGGGAATGCCTCAATGGACGCTCCGCGTCCGCTTTGGGACGCAAAGCGTCCCGGGCTGCATTCCCACGCAGAGCGTGGGAACGATCAGTTAGAGGCTCAGCCCACAATCCCGCGAACAATGAAGAACAACAGCGATGGCCCCAGCAAGCACCCCAGCCCGGTATGGAACGTCGCCGTCAACGCGCCATAAGGCACCAACCGCCGATCCGTCGCCGCCAGCCCAGCAGTCACGCCGCTGACAGTCCCGGCCAGACCACCAAACACCATCGCCGAACGCGGGTTATCCAACCCCATCCAGCGCGCCGCCACCGGCGTACCGACCATCACCAGAATCGCCTTGATCAACCCGGTCGCAATCGACAACGCCATCACATCCGACGTCGCACCAATCGCCGCACCCGTCACCGGCCCGACAATATAAGTCACCGCGCCCGCACCAATGGTGGTCATGCTCACCGCATCACGATATCCAAATACCCAAGCCATACACGCGCCAACAATGAACGGCAGAATCGTGCCCAGCAACAACGCGACCACACCGATCAACCCGGCCTTTTTCGCCTCGGTCGCCTGCACTTCAAACGCTGTGGCCACAATCGCAAAATCACGCAGCATCGCCCCGCCCATCAGGCCGATGCCAGAGAACAACGTCAGGTCCGCCAGGCCTTTCTGCCCGCCAGTCATGGTGCCGCCAACCCACGCCAATACCAGCCCGATAACGATGGCAATCGCCGAGCCGTGAATGCGTCCGAACGTCAGGCGTTTGGAGAGCACCACCGACACCCACATGATCACGCCGACGAAGGCGAATGCAGTGACCAGACCGTTGTGTTCCAGACCTTTTTCGATGAGATCCCACATATCAGCGCCCCCCTACTGGCGTGCCGACCGGGGAGATTTCCAGCGGTTCGTCAGGCAACGGTTCACCTTTGTGGGTGCGGCTGATCAAGGCAATCGTGCAGCCGCAGACCACCACCGAACCAATCGCGGCCAGCACCGCCACCGTGCCGCCATGCAGCGCAGTGACGACGTTCTGTTGCGCGGCCATCGCCACCACCACCGGAATGTACATGGCGCCCCAGAAGCCGACGCCCATCTCGCAATCCTTGGTCATGCCGCCGCGTTTCTGCATCCACAACCGCGCGCAAATCAGCAGGATCATGGCGATGCCGACCCCGCCGACGTTGGATTTGACGCCCAACAACGCGCCGAGCATGTCACCCATGATCACCCCTGCCAGCGTACAGATCGCGAGCAGCGCCACACCGTAAATAATCATTGTTGTAGTCCTCAAAGTGCATCGTCGAATGTTGTTTTTGTTGTTCGAAGCTTGAGTCGCGGCGGTTTAGGGTTGGCGGCTACCCTCCTCACGCAGCAGCGCTTGCAGGGTGTCGAGGCGAGCGCTGTCGAAGGCCGTCACGGTGCCTTGTTCAAACACCCGGCGCGCCAGTCCGGTGAGTACCGCACCGGGTGGTAATTCGATCTGTAGCCGTACGCCTCGCTCGAAAGCGCTTTGCACGGTGCCGCGCCAATCCACCACGCGGCACATGTTGAAGGCGAGGTCGTCGCGCAGCGCTTCTACTTTGCTCACGGGGCGTGCGCGACTGCCGCTCAGGTAGGCGATCTGCGGTGTCTTCAACTCGACTTTGGCGAAGGCCTCAGCGAGTGTTTGCGCCGGTTTCTCCAGCAGCGGACAGTGCGACGGCACGCTCACCGCCAGACGTTTTGCCAGACCGGCGCCGCGACTGCGCGCCAGATCCGCTACCGTTTGCATCGCCTCGTCACTGCCAGCAATCACCACTTGGTTGTCGGCGTTGATGTTGGCCAGATACACCGGCGAATCCTCGCTGTGCACCTGCGCCAGCAGCGTTTCGACTGTGGATAATTGCAGGCCGATGATCGCGGTCATGCCATAGCCCTGTGGATAAGCTTGCTGCATCAACTCACCGCGCAGGCTGACCAGATGCAACGCATCGCTAAAGCTCAAGGCCCCCGCAACCACTGCTGCGGGATAAGCGCCGATGGACAGACCGGCGACGTAATCCGCCGTGAGTCCGTCCTGCAACAACTGCCGCGAAGCAGCGACACCAGCGATCAGCAGGCAGAGTTGAACTGTTCTTGTCGTGCGCAGTGCCTGAGCAGAATCGAGCAGCAAAACATCTTCACCAAGCACATCACTGGCCTCGACCAGCGTTTCCCGAGGCAGGCGCTGAAGCATGCCTGCCTGCTGCGCGCCCTGACCGGGGAATACCAACAAGCTGCTCACGCTGCCTGCTCCTGCGGGTTCCACGGATCAATCACCAGACAGGCCTGATAAGCATTTTTCAGCAGCACGCGCGCCGAGCCGCCGGCCCACTCACGCAACGCCACAGCACCGAATGGCGTCTGCAATTGCATGTCGACTCGGCACGCGGCTTGATCGAAAAGCTCAACGAACTTGCCTGCCTGATTACGCGTGATCATCTGCGGTGTCCGCAAAATCAAATCGAGATCGCTGGCCGCGTGCATCGCGGTAAAACCACTGGCCAATTCAAACCCGACACTGCCGCTGACTCCCCAGACCCAACCGCAATCGTCGAGCATCGGCCGCAGTTGTTTGAGCGCCTGCATGACTGGCAGATCGCGCTCGCTGTCGATCTGACACAGCGCTTCCGGGCTGACCCGACAGGCAATCGAATCAACCGCCATAAACGCCGCCAAGCGCTGCTCGCGTAATACGCCGCGCACGCCGACCGCAACAAAACCGTCAGCACTCAACGCCCGCCGCACGACCACCGGTTGCCCGGCGGCCAGCGACTCGACGGCCCACAACGGCGCATCCGCCGGCAACTGCGCCGGGGTCATGCCCCAGAGCAGATCGTGGGCCAGAGGGCTGCTCACCACTGCGCCCTCAACAGTTCGCGCACACGGCTGGAAGCCGCACGATTTTTTGCGCCGAGACGATTGCTCAAGTCAGTACCGGTGATATCACCGATGGCTTGTTTAAGGCACTCGTTGACCCTTGATAGATCCTCCGCCGTCGGCTGTTCAATCTGCTGCACCGACAAGGTTTCCCAGAGCAATCCGAGGCTCGCGTAACTGTCGATGTCATAAGCCATCGGCGGCACACTGGCGGCCAGCGCTTCCAGCTCTTCAACACTGCGCAAGGTCACCCGCGCCGCCGAAGCCTTGCCCATCGCATGCACCATCACGCCCGGATCACGCAGCGCAATCAAACGATTGGCCTGATAACCATGAGCCAGAAACGCCCCGGACATCGCCTTGCCCACCAACAACGCAATCACCGGATGCCCGGCCAGACGCGCACGGGCATAACTGTCCGCCGCCCCGGCCAGCGCCTGATGAATGCCGAGCGCTTCTTCGCGGCGACCATAAGCCTGGCTCGGCACATCGACGATGGCGATGATCGGGCGCTTCTGCGCTTTATCGCGGTCAGCCGTGATCGCGTCATCCACAGCCTTGGCCAGACCCCAGCCTTCGAGCAAGCCGACTTCGCCATTACGAGCACGCGGAAAACGATTGTCCGGATCAGCGACCACAGCGATAAAACGCCCCAATTCACCGTCAGCAACCCTCAACGATGGCGGCAGTCCTTCAACCGCCACAGCGCCCGCGCTCAAGGCGTTGAACCAGTTCAAACCGCGCAGTGAATAGCCGCTCATGAGCGCTCTCCTTGATACAGATCGCGAACCACCGACGGTTCGATTTGCGGGTCAGTGTTCAGACTGCTCAGGCGTTGCAGGAACCATTCGGCGCGCTGGCTGCGTGACTGTGCCGGCAAACCCTGCTGCAGTAATTCACCGACCTGCTGACGAATCTTCGCCACGTCATCGGCGACATAACGATCGACCAGACCACTGGCGAAACGCTGCTCGCCACCGGTCAGGCTCCAAATGAACGGCCGGTCGCGCGAGTCGTATTCCTCGATCCCCGCTTCCTGCTCAATCACTTGCGGGCCGTTCAAACCGAGGCGCGCTTCCTGAGTCACCAACAAATAGCTGCACAATGCCGCCGCTATCGACATACCACCGAAGCAACCGACGCTGCCGGCGACCACACCGACCACCGGTTGGTACTGCTGCAAATCGACAATCGCCGCATGAATATCAGCAATCGCCGCCAGCCCGAGATTGGCTTCCTGCAAGCGCACGCCACCGGTTTCCAGCAGCAACACCGCGCGGGTCGGAATGCCTTTGCGGTTGTCTTCAGCCGCCAGTTCCAGCGCGCCGGCAATCTTCGCCCCGCCGACTTCGCCAAGGCTGCCACCCTGAAAGGCGCCTTCAATCGCGGCAATCACCACCGGCAACCCGTCGAGGCTGCCCTTGGCGATCACCACACCGTCATCGGCCTGCGGCACCACGCCCTGACGTTCAAGCCACGGCGACATCACCCGTTGAAACGGATCAAGCAATTCGCGAAAACTGCCGGCATCGAGCAAGGCCTTGGCCCGTTGCCGCGCGCCGAGTTCGACGAAGCTGTGTTTGTTGAGCAACGCGGCGCCGTCAGTCATGGCCGATCTCCTCGAAACCTTGTTCCAGTCGCAAGCGCACCACACCCGGCGTCGCGCCGAAATCGTGGATATCGATGGCCATCGCCGGCGGCGTGGTGCCGTCGAACATCCGCGCAAACAGGTGCTGCCAGCGCAGCTGCGCGCCGTTGACCGAAGTCTGCACATTGATCGTCAGCTTGCCGGCCAGGCCCGGTTCGATCAGCACTTCCAGATCACCGGAGCCGACACAACCGACCAGCGCGCGACCGCGTGGCGGCTGCCCGGCGGGGAATTCAAACGATAGGGTTTCCATCAAAACGCTCCCTGAAGGATGCCGTTGTGCTCGATACGGTCGAGCAGCAGCGTGGCGGCGAGCAAGTCGGCGGCGCCACCGGGCGAGGCATTCAATGCGATGAGTTGTTGATCGAGTTCGTGCAGCCGGCGGCGACCACTGAGGCTGGCGCTGCCACCGGCGTCGAGCACCGCTTGCGCGCCGAGTTGCATGGCCTGCAAACCCTCTTCGCCGGCGCGGTAGAGCACGCAGGTGTCGGCCAGATTGGTCATGATTGCGAGCAAGGCGTCGAGCCGGGCGTTCTGTTCGCCGCTGGCGTTGGCGCGGCTGCGTTTGAGTTGTGGCAGACCGCGTTGCAACACCGAAGGGAAGCCGAGTTGTGCTTCTTCGCGAGCGCCGCGTGCGCCGTAACGCAGGGCGACTTGCGCGCCATGGCTCAAGGGTTTGGGTGCGTGGCGATCGTCCAGCAAGGCCAAACGTGCAGCGCGCAGAGAGACTGCGTTGGCACTAGAGGATTGTGGTTCCAGCGCAGCGGCGGTCACCAATAATCCCAAGGCCCAGATCGCCCCACGATGCGTGTTCACGCCGTTGGTGGTGGTGAGCATCGCTTGTTCGCCTTCGCGCCCGATACGGCCAATCGCTTCGCGCAACGTTGAATCGACTTCACCGATTGCAACCGCCGCTTCAGCCATTTCCTTGAACGCCGGCCACAACGACAACGCCGAAGCGTGCATCAGGCCCAAGTGCAGATCGGTGTGCGCGCCGTTGCCGCGACGGTCGACCAGTGCCGGTTTCGGCGACAGATCGGCTTCGTCGATCAGCGCGTCCACCGCCAGATCGGCCAATCGATCAGCCAGGGACAGCGGTTTCGCTTGCAGGTTAAGTGCGTGCATTACCAGCTCCTGAATTTCGCGGGCGGGTTGTACAAGCCGCCGGACCACTCGACCAGATCGGCCACGCTTTTCGCCGCGAGCAATTCGCGGGTGGCGTCGGTGCGGCGGATACCGAGGTCTTCGGGCAAGGCGATCAGGCCTTCGCGGCGCATGCGTTCGGTGTCTTTCGGGTTGTGGCGCAGGCCGATGGCGGTGACGCCCGCGACGGCGGCGATCATCGCCTGGCGTTCTTCCAGCGAGCGCGCCTTGTACAGGTAGGCGATGCCTTCTTCGGTGAGCAGGTGGGTGACGTCGTCACCGTAGATCATGATCGGCGCCAGCGGCATGCCGCTTTTCTTCGCCACTTCGACCGCGTCGAGGGTTTCGACGAAGGTCGGTTTGCCGCCCTCCTGGAACGTCTCGACCATTTGCACCACGAGTTTCTTGCCGCGTTCGAGCATCGGTTGCTGCGAGTCGTCGTGGCGCATGTCCAGCCACGCCGGGGTGCCGTGACGGCGACCACGCGGGTCGTGGCCCATGTTCGGCGCGCCACCGAAACCGGCGAGGCGGCCACGGGTGACGGTCGAGGAATGGCCATCGCCATCGACCTGCAGCGTCGCGCCGATAAACAGATCCACCGCGTATTGCCCGGCGAGTTGGCAGAACATCCGATTGGAACGCAGCGAGCCGTCACGGCCGGTGAAGAACACGTCCGGGCGCGCGGCGATGTAGTTTTCCATGCCCAGTTCGGTGCCGAAGCAATGCACGCTTTCGACCCAGCCGCTCTCGATCGCCGGGATCAGCGTCGGATGCGGATTCAGCGTCCAGTTGCGGCAGATCTTGCCTTTGAGGCCGAGGGATTCGCCGTAGGTCGGCAGGATCAGCTCAATGGCGGCGGTGTTGAAACCGATGCCGTGGTTGAGCGACTGCACGTTGTGTTTTTCGTAGATCCCGCGAATCGCCATCATCGCCATCAACACGTGCACAGGCTTGATGTGCCGTGGGTCGCGGGTGAACAGCGGTTCGATGTAGAACGGCTTGTCGGCCACCACGACGAAATCGACCCATGACGCAGGAATATCTACGCGGGGCAGTTCGCTGACGTCGTCGACCAATTGGTTGACCTGAACGATGACAATGCCGTCGCTGAACGCGGCCGGTTCGATCAGTGCCGGGGTGTCTTCGGTGCTCGGGCCGGTGTAGATGTTGCCGGCGCGGTCGGCCATGAACCCGGCGGAAAGCACGACGTTGGGGATCAGATCCACCACCAGCCGGGCGTAGAGTTCGATGTAAGTGTGGATCGCGCCGATTTCCAGCAGGCCGTCTTCGAGCAACTGGCTGATGCGCAGGCTCTGGGTGCCGGCGAAGGAGAAATCGAGCTTGCGGGCAATGCCGCGTTCGAACAGATCCAGATGCTCAGAGCGGCCGACACTGGGCATGATCATGTGCAGGTCGTGGAGCTTTTCCGGGTTGGCCTTGGCCAGCGAACGGGAGAGGAAATCCGCCTGCTTCTGGTTGTTGCCCTCCAGCACCACACGGTCGCCGGGATGGATCAGCGCTTCAAGCGCGGCGACGATCTTGTCGGTGGGCAACACCACACCGTCGGCCAGCCCGCGTACCTTGTCGAGGCGGCGCTGCTTCTCATCGCGCCGCCGCGTCCAGCGCGAATCGGGGGAAATTGTTGTTGTCATGCTCACTCCACGGGGTTCGCTGTCGTGGAGCTAAGGTAGGCGCGTGGGGTGGGGGCATCAATCAAGCACGGTGGCGAATCATTACGCTCAGAGTAATGGTCAAAAGCCCCTCACCCTAGCCCTCTCCCGGAGGGAGAGGGGACTGACCGCAGCGTCTTGCGCCATACATCGACCTGCCAATCCGAGTCGATTATGGATTCACAACAACATTTTCAGGTCGGCGTCGATTGTGAGCATCCTGCGGTCGGCCCCCTCTCCCTCCGGGAGAGGGCTGGGGTGAGGGTCAGGCCGTTAAACCAGATCTGCCTCAACCAACAGTCGCTCCAACCCCAACAAATCCGGCACCTTCGCCACTTGTTCCCCGACCTGCACCGCCGCCTGCTCCAGCGCACACAACGGCACGTCGACATAGCTCAACTGGCTATCAAGCTTGTACGACCGCGGAATCCCCTGCACCAGCAGCGCAATGAACTTCAACTCCGGCAACCCACCGAGCGCATTCAAGATCACGATCCGCGCGCGCTCGCCAATCACAATTTTCTGCCCACACGCCGACTCAAAACTCAGCAACGGAATCCGCCGCTCACGCCACGTCACCCTGCCGAGATACCACGGCGGCGTATCCAGATCGAAGGCACTGGCCTGATAGTCGATCAGCTCAGCCACGGCGACGTTGGGCAGGATCAAATTGCGATCCGCCAACGGCAGCAGCAGCCCGGTCAGTTGGCTGCTGCGCTGATTGTGCCGGCGTTCATGCATGTTTCTTGCTCCATTGGGCAATGCTTTCGAGCAGCACCGATTCCTGGTACGGCTTGCCGAGGTAGTCGTTGACGCCGATGGCCATCGCACGATCACGGTGTTTCTGCCCGGTGCGCGAGGTGATCATGATGATCGGCAGGTGTTGCAGGCGTTCGTCGTTGCGCACCTGGGTGGCGACTTCGAAGCCGTCCATGCGCGGCATTTCGATGTCGAGCAGCATCAGGTCGGGCATGTGCTCTTCGAGCAGCAGCATGGCATCGACACCGTCCTTGGCGGTCAGCACGTTCATGCCATGGCGTTCGAGCAAACGGCTGGTGACCTTGCGCACGGTGACCGAGTCGTCGACCACCATCACCAGCAGCGGTTTCTGTGGTTCGCTGTCGATCTCCGGCAGCGTCGGCGTTTGCGCAATGCGCGCCTGCATCGCCCGAATCGGTGCGAGCAGATCGAGAATCAGCACCACCCGGCCATCGCCAAGAATCGTCGCCCCGGACACGCCCTGCAGCGCCGCGAATTGCGCGCCGAGACTCTTCACCACGATCTCGCGAGTGCCCGCCATCACGTCCACTTGCACGGCAATATGCCGGTCGTTGTAGTGCACCAGCAGCACCGGCAATGGCAGGTTCTGCCCGAGCAGTTTCGGCCGTGGCGCAGTTTTCAGCAGTTCGCCGAGGTAGCACAGTTCATAGGTCTGGCCGCCGTACTGATAACGCGGCGGATCCTGACGGAAGTGCCCTTCGAGATCATTCGGCAACACGCGAACAATGCCTTCGATGGTGTTCAGCGGAATCGCGTATTGATCCTCGCCACACTGCACCATCAATGCGCGGTTGACCGACACGGTGAAGGGCAGACGAATGCGGAAATGCACGCCCTGCCCCGGCACCGAGTCGATGCTCATGGTGCCGCCGAGTTGCCGCACTTCTTCGTGCACCACGTCCATGCCGACGCCACGCCCGGAAATCTGGGTGATTTTTTCCGCTGTGGAAAAGCCCGGCTGAAGGATGAACTGCAACACATCGCGGTCGCTGATCTCGGCATTCGGCGCGAGCAAACCACGCTTGATCGCCTTGTTGCGCACCGCTTCCAGTGGCACACCGGCGCCGTCATCGCGGATGTCGAAAACGATGTCGCCGCCCTCGCGAGACAGGTCGAGGCTGATCTGCCCTTGCGCCGGTTTACCCGCCGCCAGCCGCACTTCGGCGGACTCCAGACCATGATCGACGGCGTTGCGCAGCATGTGTTCCAGCGGCGCGGCCATGCGTTCGAGCACGTTGCGATCCATCTCGCCTTCGGCGTTGCCGACGACAAACGCGACGTCTTTGTTCAGCTCTTCGGCGACCTGACGGACGATGCGTTTCAGGCGCGGCAACATGCGCTCGAACGGCACCATGCGCGTGCGCATCAGGCCTTCCTGCAACTCGGTGTTGATACGGCCCTGTTGCTGCAACAAGTTCTCGGCGTCGTGGTTGCGGCGGTCGAGGGTTTCTTTCAGATCGAGCAAGTCAGAGGCCGATTCAAACAACGCCCGCGACAGTTGCTGCAACTGCGAATGGCGATCCATTTCCAGCGGATCGAATTCTTCGTAACCGAGGCGTTCGGCATCTGCTTGCTGGCGACTGAGAATCCGTCCCTGGGTTTCGGTGTCGAGACGGCGCAACTGATCGCGCATCCGTTCGATGGTGGTTTCCATCTCGTTCAGGGCAATCTGTGCGTCGTTGACTTGCTGCTCGATACGGCCCCGGAAGATCGAGGTTTCCCCGGCCAGATTGACCAGTTCATCAAGCAGTTCGGCGGAGACCTTGACCATGTCCGCGCCAACGTCGGCCGCCGGCGGTGCGGCCTCGGTTTTAGCTGCAACCGGCAGCAGCACCGGCGGCGTTTCAATGGTCGCCGGATGACTGAAATTCTGGATCGCATTGATCAGCCGATCGGCCGGCGGGCACGGTTGCCCGGCACGCACCGCGTCGAGCATCTGCGCCAGTCGGTCATGCCCGCGCTGCACCAGCGCAAACAGTTCGGTCGAGGCTTGCAGCGAACCGGCCGACAGACTTTCGTAAAGGTATTCCAGCTCATGGGCGAGGTCGCCGATCGGGCCGATCTCGACCATCCGCGCGCCACCCTTGAGGGTGTGCAGATCGCGCAGCAGGGTTTCGATTTCCTGACGATTGCCCGGCTCGGCCTGCCAGCGCAGCAGCGCGGCGCCGGAGTTTTCAATGATGTCGAAACCTTCTTCGAGGAAGATCTCCAGCAGCTCCGGATCGTGACTGGCGCTGTCATGATCGGCGGTGGCTGGCGGCGTTTCGGCGATGCCTGGCCCCTGCCGCACTTGGCGGATCGCCTCAATCAGATCGTGCGCCGGCGTCAGTGGCTGATGGTTTTGCAACTGATCAAGCAACAGCGCCAAGCGGTCATGACTCTTGAGCAGCAAGCGGCCCAGCGTTTCGCTGTAGTTGTAGCGACGATCGACCAGGCCTTCGTAAAGGCTTTCCAGCTCCTGAGCGAGATCGCCGATGGCCTCGACTTCAGCCATGCGCGCGCCGCCCTTGAGCGTGTGCAAATCGCGCTGCAAGGATGACAACGGCGCGCTGTTGTCCGGGTCACTTAGCCAGCGCTGCAAGGCCTGGCCGGCGCTGTCGAGAATGTCCACGGCCTCTTCGAGGAAGATCTCGACGATCTCGTCGTCCGCTTCAAAAGCACTGGCCGTTTGTTGCAGTTCGGCGGTGGCGCTGCCCAGTTCGCGGATGCTCAGGGTGCGGCTGCCGTCGCTGCGAATCAGGCCCATCGACGACGGGTCGAGGCTTTCATCGAGCAGATCATGCAGGGCGCGAATCCGCTCAGGCTGCGGGGTGACTTCCTGGCCGGCAGCCAGTTCGTCGAGCATGTTGATCAGCGCTTCGTGGGCATTTTGCGCTTCGTGAAAAAAACGCTCGCTGACCGCCAGACTGCTTTCTTCGACGGCGCCGTAAAGATCGAGCAAAGCCTCGCACAACACATCGACCGGCAGCAGATCGGCGAGGTGCGCGCCCTCGCCCAGCGTGGTCAATTCATCGAGCAGCGCGCTGAGTTCCTGACGCTCGCCGGGGTGCTGCTGCCAGCGCTGCAACAGGCTTTCGGCGTCGAGGAGGATGTCCATGCCTTGGGCGAGAAAGTTGTTGATCAGTTGCGGGTCGCGCTTGATCCGCAGGCCGGTGTTCGGCGCATCGAGGATCGACGCCAGACGCTCGGCCAGCAGTTCATCGGTGCGCTTGATCAGCGACTGCGCGCCGACAATCGGCGCCAGCGGATCGTGTTTGAGCTGACGCAAACCGACGCGAAACAAGCCCTCGGCTTCAAGGAGCAATTCCACTTCGTCGAGATCCAGCGGCAACTGGTGCGCCTTGAATTCGCGGGCCAGTTGATCGAGCGGCGCCGCCAGTTCGGCAATCGGCAACACGCCGGCCATCGACGCGCTGCCCTTGAGCGTGTGCAAGGCGCGCTGCAATTCGTCGCTGGCTTGCAACGGCACATGCTCGGCGGCTTGATCGAGGAAACGGTTGAGGCTGGCGAGGTGGGTTTCCGCTTCGTTGCGGAAGATCTCCAGCAACAGTGGGTCGAGCGCCGCGACATCGTCGACGTCTTCAGCGGCCATCGGCTCGTCACCCTTGGCCAAGGCGTGCGCGCGGGCGGCGAGTTGATCGACATCGCTGCGCTGACGCTGGCGGTTGATGGCGAATTCGCTGATCAGTTCCGGCAGCAACAGCACCGTGTCGGTCAGCAGTTGCTGGACGACCGAGCCGGGTTCGACGCTTTGTTCGAGCACACGGTTGAGCAGGTTTTCCACCGACCAGGCCAGCTCACCGAGAATCAGCGCGCGCACCATGCGTCCGCTGCCCTTCAAGGTGTGGAAGGCGCGGCGCAGCTCAGTCAGCGCATCGCGATCCTGCGGATTGGCAGCCCAGCGCGGCAGGTATTCGTGGAGGACTTCGAGGACTTCATCGGTCTCTTCGAGGAACACCTCGCGCAGCTCATCATCGACCGGTTCTTCATCGGCCGGCGGCGGCATCAGGCTGCCGGGGGTGATCAGCGCCGGCGGGTTGAGCGCTGACACCGGGCTGGCCAACACGTCGGCCAGCGACTGCACGATGTCCGGATCGTCGAGTGCTTGCATGTCCTGCATCACCAGCGCTTCGCTGGGGCTGAGCACGTCGTCGAGCACGGGAACATGCGGCTCATTTGGAAAGAACCCCAGACTGGCGAGGGATTTCTGCGCGACATCCAGCAGTTGTTCGCCCGGTGCCTGCGGGTCATCGCTCAAGCGTTCCAGGTAATACTCGAGGCTGCTGATGACATCGGCCAGATGATCGAGTTGCTCCCAACCCGGTTCGTGCGGATCAAGCAGCAAATGATCGCGGATAAAACCGTTGCAGGCCTCGACCAGACTCGCCGCGCGGTTCAGTGGAATCATCGCCAATGCGCCACGCACTTGAGTCAGCAGCGCCGGCAGCGGTTGCAGGTGTTGGCGATCCCAATCGGCGTCGATGTAGTCGACGATCATGTCCTTGGCCTGTTGCAGGCAGATGTGCGCTTCCTTGATGACGATCTGATGGATCTGCGTCAGGTCGGTGGTCGGCAGGCGCGCGTCTTCCGGGCTTTCCGGCTCGACGGTGCCGACCATCCCGGCCAGCGTCGCCTCGACGTAGAGCAAGGCGCCGGCGACGTCCATCAGGATTGCGTCGTTCGGTTCGCGCTGGCCCTGGGCAAGGCTCAGCACCACCGCCAATTGATCGATGATGACTTTGCGCGGCTGACCGAATCCGAGCACGGCGAGGGTGTCGGCGATCTGCCGCAGCGGCGCGAGCAGGCTTTCCAGATCCGAAGTGTGCTGGCGGTCGCTGCGCACGAACAGGTCGAGGCGCTCCTTGACCCGCACCAGCTCTTCGCACAATGCCGCCAACACCGAGCGCATCGCATCGCGATCCGGGCCAGCGAGGCGCGCGCGTTCTTCATCGACCATCGCGCTGTCGGGCAGCGCGTCGTCCAGGGAGTAGCGATCTTTCATGGTCAGCATCTGCCCGGTGGGATGTTCGGCTTTGGCAATATAGAACAACAGGCTTTTCAGCAGCTCCGGCGGTGGCGGCTGGTTGAGGCCGGCCATGCCTTGATCGAGCAGACGCTTGAGCTCTTTGTCGGCGTCCTTGAACAGGCTGCGCAGCGCCGGGCTGTTGGCGATCACGCCTTCGCGCATGCCTTCGACCAGCGCCGAGGCGACTTGCCACAATGGACTCAGCGGTGTGTCGCCGCTTAACGCTTCGAGGCGAGTAAAGACTTTCGCCAGATAACCGAGGTGGGTCTGGTCGTCCTGTTCACGCAGCAAGCCGACCAGGGCCATTTGCAGTGTCTGCCGGAGTTTGCGCAGCACGTTCGGCAACTCTGGCGGTTCCAGCAGCGCCAAGGCCTGTGCGCTCAGCGGCGGCAGCTCGGGCAATTGCGGGCTGAACAGGCTGGTTTCCGACAACAGGCTTTCGCCACGGGCGCTGCGCAGATCGTTGATCAGCGGCAGCACCACCAGCGGCAAATCACGCCGAGCGCTCTGCACGCGGTCGAGGTAGATCGGCAATTGTCCGAGCGCTTGCAGCAGCAGATGCAGCGCTTCGTCGCGATGGCTGACGCGCTCTTGCTGCAGGGCTTCGACCAGATGTTCCATCTCTTCGGCGAGCAAGGCTGCGCCGTAGAACTCGACCATCTGCAGGCTGCCGTGCACCTGATGGATGTAATCCAGACATTCGTCCAGACCGGGAAACGCCTGTGGATCATCGAGCACGGCTTCAATCGCCTGATGCGCCTGTTTCAGCGTTTCGGCAATTTCGCCTTTGACCCATTCGAGGGCCACATAGTCGTGCCGATCACCCATAACCACTCCACTCACGCTTTGTCTTTCGCCGCCGGCAAGGTGAATCCGGACACCGAGCGCCGCAGCTGGCTGGCCATTTTCGTCAGGTTGCCGATGCTCTCAGCGGTAGCGGTGGAGCCTGACGAGGTCTGCGAGGTGATCTGCTGGATCACATTCATCGTCAGGGAAATCTGCCCGGCCGACGTCGTCTGCTGCTGCGCCGCGTTGGAGATGCTTTGAATCAGCGCCGCGAGGGTTTTCGACACGCCTTCGATTTCTTCCAGGGCCACACCGGCATCCTGCGCCAGTCGCGCGCCGCGCACCACTTCGGTGGTGGTTTGCTCCATGGAAATAACGGCTTCATTGGTGTCGGTCTGAATCGCCCGCACCAGGGTTTCGATCTGCCGAGTGGCGGCGGACGAACGCTCGGCCAACCGTTGCACTTCGTCGGCAACCACAGCAAAACCGCGCCCGGCATCACCGGCCATCGACGCCTGAATCGCCGCGTTGAGGGCGAGGATGTTGGTCTGGTCAGCGATGTCATCGATCAGGCTGACGATATCGCCGATTTCCTGCGACGACTCGCCGAGACGCTTGATGCGTTTGGCGGTGTCCTGAATCTGTTCGCGAATGTTGTCCATGCCGTGGATGGTGTTGTGCACCACCTCGTTGCCTTTGTTGGCGATCTCCACGGAACGCTCGGCTACCGCCGAAGACTCGGCGGCGTTGGCCGAGACCTGATCGATGGATTCAGCCATGTCGCTGATCGCCGTCGAGGCTTCGGAGATCTGCTGGGCCTGATGCTCCGAGGCTTGCGCCAGGTGCATGGCGGTGGCTTGGGTTTCCTGCACGGCGGCGGCGACCTGGCCGGCGGTGAGGTTGATGGTGGCGACCAGATCGCGCAGTTGGTCGACGGAATAGTTGATCGAGTCGGCGATGGTGCCGGTGAAGTCTTCGGTCACCGAGGCGGTCACGGTGAGATCGCCGTCGGCAAGGTCTTCGATTTCGTCGAGCAGGCGCATGATCGCATTCTGGTTGCGCTCGTTCTTCTCGGCGGTTTCGCGCAGTTGCCGGTTGGTTTCGCGCACCATGACCATGCCGATCAGGATGATCGAGGCCAGTGCCAGCAAACCGAGGACGTAACCGCCGATGGTGTCGGTGTTGCGCCCGCCCGCGAGGTTTTCGAAACCGGTGGCCAGGTGCGAGGCTTCGTCGAGCAGGGTTTGCGAGAGGCTGAAGATATTGCTCGCCGATTCGCGAACCTTGAACAGCTCGGGCGAGGTTTCGAGGATTTCATCGACGGAGCCGGAGACAAACTGGAACAGCTCGGAGATTTCGCTCAAACGCGCACGGGCGTCACGGTCTTCGACCTGAGTGATTTTCAGCGTCGGGTTGCCTTGCAGCATGCCATTGAGCACTTGGCCGAAACGGGTGGCGTCGCGGCCAAAGGCATCGGCGGCTTGCTGCGAGTTTTCGTCACCGGCGAGCACGGTGTTGACCGCGCCAAGAATGCGCTCAGCCAGCAACGACTGACGTTGGGCCATCGCCACTTGTGCAGCCGGGGCACCACGCTGGAGGAGGATTTCGACAACTTTTTCGTATTCGATCTGCAACTGCGGCACGGTTTCAGCGAGGGTAGCGGCGACCTGATGCAGCGACAGCACGGTCTGTTCGCTGGAGAGAATCGCGTCGGTGTTTTTCAGCAGTCGTTCCCAGTCCAGCTGCACGGTGCGCATTTCCGGGCGCACAGTGGCAGGGGCTGGCGGCAGGCCGGTGACCGGGTCGCCTTTCTTCAGGTAACCCCAGCGCAGGGCGAAATCGTTGCGCGCATCGCTCAGCAACTTGAACGCGGCAGCCTTGCCGGCGGCGGCTTCGGTGGCGTTTTTGGCGATGCGTTGCGAGAGCACGCGCAGCTCACCGGCGTGGCCGATGTACTGTTTGTCGTAGTTCGCCTGGGTGTTGAGGTAAGCGAAGTTGGCGAACAGCAGCATGATGAACACGATCAGTGCGATGAACAGCACGATGATCTGCGAGCGACTGCGCGATCCTTCCGCCGGCTTGCCTGTTTTTGCTTTTATCATCGGTCCTCGCCTTGGGAACGGTTCACTTACCCTGTAGGAGCTGAGCTTGCTCGCGAAAGCGGTGGGTCAGCCAACATTGATTGCGCCTGACACGCCCTCTTCGCGAGCAAGCTCGGCTCCTACAAGGGACGGTGTTGAATCTGTTATATCGCGACGCTCATGAACACCGGGGATTTCGCCAGTGCAAACAGGCTGAACACCCGCCAGTTCTGCTCGCGCCGAAAATAGCCTTTGACGAACTCGGCCTTGGAGCCCTGGCGCTTGCTGATCGAGATCGGTTCGAAGCTGTCCTGCTCGAAATGCTGCAAGCCAATAACCTCATCGACCATCAGCCCGGCAAACACGTCCCCATGCTCCACCACCAACACCCGCCGCTGTTTGCGCAGCGGCGACAGTTCATGCCCGAAGAAACCACACAAATCCATGATCGGCAGCAGCCGCCCACGCAGGTTAGCCACGCCTTTGACCCACGGCTTGACCCCGGGCAACTGGGTGAAGCGCGGTTCGTGCAGCACTTCGCTGACTTCGCCCATCGGCGCCACATACCAGTGTTCGCCGAGGCGAAAGCCGATGCCGCTCCAGCGATCCTGGCGCGCCGGTTGCGACGGCAAGTCCGCCGCCAGCAAGCGGCAGCGCTGGTCGATCTGCCAGAGCAGTTCGAACGCGGTCAGCGATTCGCTCATGGTTGCGCGATCAGCCTTTGAGTACGTTGTTCAGGGTCTTGATCAGGGTGTCTTCGTCGACCGGTTTGGTCAGGTAGTCCTTGGCGCCCTGACGAGTGCCCCAGACCTTGTCGGTTTCCTGATCCTTGGTGGTGATGATGATCACCGGGATGTGTGTGGTGTCGGCATCCTTGGTCAACTGGCGGGTTGCCTGAAAACCGTTGAGGCCGGGCATGACGATGTCCATCAGTACCGCATCAGGTTTTTCCTGCCGGGCCAGGGCCACGCCGTCCGCGCCGTTTTCGGCCTTCAACACTTCATGGCCGTGCTTTTCCAGCATGCCGGTGAGTTTGTACATTTCAGTCGGCGAATCATCGACGATCAGGATACGTGCCATGGTTTTCCCCATTTTTCTTGTCGACGCCCGGCCCGCTGACCGCGCGTCTCTGTACGTGTCTTACTGCGGCAAAACGGCGGCAAAGCCCGGAACATGGGCCTGAATCGCGTTGAGCAGTTCTTCCTTGCTGAAAGGCTTGGTCAAAAATTGATCAGAACCGACAATCCGCCCCTTGGCCTTGTCGAACAGCCCGTCGCGCGATGACAACATGATCACCGGTGTCGCCTTGAACGCGCTGTTGTTCTTGATTAAAGCGCAGGTCTGATAACCATCCAGACGCGGCATCATGATGTCGACAAAAATGATCCCGGGGTGGTTATCGGCGATCTTGGCCAGGGCGTCGAAACCGTCGATCGCCGTGATCACTTCGCAACCGACATTCTTCAACAATGTTTCGGCGGTACGACGAATCGTTTTCGAGTCGTCGATCACCATGACCTTCAAGGCGCTGGACTGCTGTTCCATAAGAGGGCTCTACCGTCGCCTTTGCGAATCAAATTGTCCGTTTTGCTATGAGTAATGGCCGGAAACCCTTGATGCTTAAGGGCCAGCACGATATGCCAGCCTTTTTAGCACAGTCTCCAGATCCAATCTATCGACGGGTTTTCCCTTGACCGAAAACCCACCCGGCGCCACTCTGGCGGCACTTTTTCAATACCGATCCGGTAGCCAATTTTCGAGGAAAACCCAATGAGCGTTCGCGTCGGGATTGTCATGGACCCTATCGCCAGCATCTCCTATAAAAAGGATAGCTCGCTGGCCATGCTGCTGGCCGCGCAAAAGCGCGGCTGGGAACTGTTCTATATGGAACAGCGCGACCTGTATCAGGGCGAAGGTCAGGCACGTGCGCGCATGAAGCCGCTGAAAGTCTTCGCCAACCCGGAAAAATGGTTCGAACTGGACGCCGAGCAGGACAACCTGCTGAGCGATCTGGACGTGATCCTGATGCGCAAGGATCCGCCGTTCGACATGGAGTTCGTTTACTCCACCTACCTGCTCGAACAGGCCGAAACCGCCGGCGTACTGGTGGTGAACAAACCGCAGAGCCTGCGCGACTGCAATGAAAAGCTGTTCGCCACGCTATTCCCGCAGTGCACGCCGCCAACCATCGTCAGCCGTCGCGCCGATGTGCTGCGCGAATTTGCCGCGAAACACGGCGACGTGATCCTCAAGCCGCTGGACGGCATGGGCGGCACTTCGATCTTCCGTCACCGCGCGGGCGACCCGAACCTGTCGGTGATTCTGGAAACCCTGACCGCCCTCGGTGGCCAGCAGATCATGGGCCAGGCCTACCTGCCAGCGATCAAGGACGGCGACAAACGCATCCTGATGATCGACGGCGAGCCGGTGGATTACTGCCTGGCACGCATTCCGGCGCAGGGCGAAACCCGTGGCAACCTCGCCGCCGGTGGTCGTGGCGAAGCGCGTCCGCTGACCGAGAAAGATCGCTGGATCGCCGCCCAAGTCGGCCCGACCCTGCGTGAGAAGGGCCTGCTGTTCGTCGGTCTCGACGTGATCGGCGAGAGCCTCACAGAAATCAACGTGACCAGCCCGACCTGCATCCGTGAAATCGACAACGCGTTTGGCACTGATATCGGCGGCATGCTCATGGATGCCATCGATCAGAAGCTTAAAGCTCGTTGAGATAGAACAACCAAGATGCGACCAACATTGCGTTATCATGCCCGGCCTCTGAAAAACGCGATGTTGGTTTTCTTGAAATGACCCTCCCGTCCGATCTGCCCGCTGAACTCGCCCATCGTGGCGTGCGCCCGGCCGATCGCCTCGGTTTTACCCTATTCCTTGCGGCGCTGATCCATTTGGCGTTGCTGCTTGGCGTCGGCTTCACGATGGTCGAGCCCAAGCAAATCAGCAAAACCCTGGAAATTACCCTCGCCACTTTCAAGAGCGAAAAGAAGCCGGAGAAGGCGGATTTTCTCGCTCAGGAAAATCAGGAAGGCAGCGGCACGCTGGACAAAAAGGCGATTCCGAAGACCACTGAGGTCGCGCCGTTCCAGGACAATCAGGTCAAAAAAGTCACGCCGCCACCGGCCGCCAAGCCGGAAGTGCAGGAGGCTGCGCCCAAAGCCGCGGTGACCACCGTGGCGCCGAAGCCGAAAAAAGCGCCGACCAAGAAAGAAGAAACCAAGACTGAAGTGAAACCGTCGGTCGACGCGCCGACGTTCGACAGCTCGCAGCTATCTAGCGACATCGCCAGCCTTGAAGCCGAACTGGCCAAAGAACAACAGCTGTACGCCAAACGCCCGCGCATTCATCGCTTGAGCGCTGCGTCGACCATGCGCGACAAGGGCGCCTGGTACAAAGACGAATGGCGCAAGAAGGTCGAGCGCATCGGTAACCTGAATTATCCCGACGAAGCGCGGCGCAAGCAGATCTACGGCAATTTGCGCCTGATGGTCTCGATCAACCGCGACGGCTCGCTGTATGAAGTGTTGGTGCTGGAATCGTCTGGCCAGCCGCTACTGGATCAAGCGGCGCAGCGCATCGTCCGCCTGGCGGCGCCGTTTGCACCGTTTACCGGCGACCTGTCGGACATCGACCGCCTGGAAATCATCCGCACCTGGAAATTCGCCCGCGGCGACCGCTTGTCCAGCAATTAAGGGCAAGATCAAAAGATCGCAGCCTTCGGCAGCTCCTACAGTTTGGCCTGTGCTCCCCTGTAGGAGCTGCCGAAGGCTGCGATCTTTTGGCGGCTTCAGCTTGTCAGTTTGCCCCCCGAACGCCACACTAGCGCACATGAAAAACGTCAGCCCCAGCTACCTCAAGCATCACTTCCTGATCGCCATGCCTCACATGGCCGACCCGAACTTTGCCCATACCTTGACCTACATCGTCGAGCACACGGCCAATGGCGCGATGGGGATTGTGGTCAATCGACCGCAAGAGCTGAATCTGGCCGACATTCTCGAGCAACTGCGCCCGGACATCGACCCGCCAGCACTGTGCCAGCACGTGCCGATCTTCATCGGCGGGCCGGTACAGACTGATCGCGGTTTTGTCCTGCATCCGGCGGGCAAAACCTTCCAGGCCACCGCACAGCTGGACGGCGACCTGTCGCTGTCGACCTCGCAAGACGTGCTGTTCGCCATCGCAGACGGCGTTGGCCCGGCGAAAAGCCTGATCGCCCTCGGCTATGCGGGTTGGGAAGCCGGGCAACTGGAAGCGGAAATGGCCGACAACGCTTGGCTGACCTGCCCGTACGACGCCGACATCCTCTTCAACACCAGCAGCGAACTGCGTCTCGAAGCGGCGGCCAAGCACTTGGGGATCAACCTCAGCCTGCTGACCAGCCAGGCAGGTCACGCCTGATGGCGCTGCGTCTGATTCTCGGCTTCGACTACGGCACCAAACAGATCGGCGTCGCGGTCGGCCAGGTCATTACCGGCCAGGCCCGCGAGCTGTGCACACTGAAAGCGCAAAACGGCATTCCCGACTGGAATCAGGTGGAAGCGCTGTTCAAGGAATGGAAACCCGACGCCGTGGTCGTCGGCCTGCCGCTGAACATGGACGGCACGCCGAGCGAAATGTGCCTGCGCGCGGAGAAATTCGCCCGCCGCCTCAATGGCCGCTTCAATGTGCCCTTCTATACCCACGACGAACGCCTGACCACTTTTGAGGCCAAGGGCGAGCGCCTGGTGCGCGGCGGCCAGAAAGGCAGTTACCGCGACAACCCGGTGGACGCCATCGCTGCCGCGCTGCTGTTGCAGGGCTGGCTCGATGAAAACACTGCATTGTTTGAATCCTGACAAGCGCTTCGGCGCTTTTCTTTTGAGTGAAAAACCGAGTCGTGTCCAAGGATCCGACTCGCCCCCAACAAGGAGCAACCATGAGCCTGCCAAATCCCGCCGATCTGATCAGTCAGATGGCGACCCGCCTCAAGGCGCACCTTGCCCAGCGTGACATCACTGAACCGCGCTACATCGGCATCCGCACCGGCGGCATCTGGGTCGCGCAGGCCTTGCTCAAGGAATTGGGCAGCGACGCGCCACTGGGCACGCTGGACGTGTCCTTCTACCGCGACGACTTCAGCCAGAACGGCCTGCACCCACAAGTGCGCCCGTCCGCCCTGCCCTTCGAGATCGAAGGCCAGCATCTGGTGCTGATCGACGACGTACTGATGAGCGGCCGCACCATCCGCGCCGCCCTCAATGAATTGTTCGACTACGGCCGCCCGGCCAGCGTGACCCTGGTCTGCCTGCTGGATCTGGACGCTGGTGAGCTGCCGATCCGCCCGAACGTGGTCGGCGCGACACTGTCGCTGGCCGCTCACGAACGGGTGAAGCTGTCCGGCCCCGAGCCGTTGACGCTCGAACTGCAAGACATGTCCCTTTAATCCGCCCTATTGAGAGTCCCCTTCGCGATGACGCCTCTAGATACCAAGCGCCCGCTGCAGCTCAATGATCAGGGCCAGCTGCGCCACTTCCTCTCGCTCGACGGCCTGCGCCGCGAGTTGCTGACGGAAATCCTCGACACTGCCGACTCGTTCCTCGAAGTCGGTGCCCGGGCGGTGAAGAAAGTCCCGTTGCTGCGCGGCAAGACCGTGTGCAACGTGTTCTTCGAAAACTCCACGCGCACCCGCACCACCTTCGAACTGGCGGCCCAGCGGCTGTCGGCGGACGTGATCACCCTGAACGTATCGACCTCGTCGGCGAGCAAGGGTGAAACGCTACTCGACACCCTGCGCAACCTCGAAGCCATGGCCGCCGACATGTTCGTCGTGCGCCACGGTGATTCCGGTGCCGCGCACTTCATCGCCGAACACGTATGCCCGCAAGTGGCGATCATCAACGGCGGCGACGGCCGTCACGCGCACCCGACGCAGGGCATGCTCGACATGCTCACCATTCGTCGGCACAAGGGCGGCTTTGAAAACCTCTCGGTGGCCATCGTCGGCGACATCCTGCACTCGCGGGTCGCGCGCTCGAACATGCTCGCCCTGAAAACCCTCGGTTGTCCGGACATCCGTGTGATCGCGCCGAAAACCCTCCTGCCGATCGGCATCGAGCAATACGGCGTGAAGGTCTACACCGACATGACCGAAGGCCTGAAAGACGTCGACGTGGTGATCATGTTGCGCCTGCAGCGTGAACGCATGACCGGCGGCCTGCTGCCGAGCGAAGGCGAGTTCTACCGCCTGTTCGGCCTGACCACCGCGCGTCTGGCCGGGGCCAAACCCGATTGCATCGTCATGCACCCGGGGCCGATCAACCGTGGCGTGGAAATCGAGTCAGCAGTGGCCGACGGCCCGCACTCGGTGATCCTCAATCAGGTCACCTACGGCATCGCAATTCGTATGGCTGTGCTGTCCATGGCCATGAGCGGACAAACCGCGCAGCGTCAATTCGAGCAGGAGAACGCCCAGTGAAGCTCAGCATTCTCGGCGCACGCGTCATCGATCCAAGCAGCGGCCTGGATCAAATCACCGACATTCACGTTGAAGCCTGCAAGATCGTCGCCCTCGGCGCCGCTCCAGCGGGTTTCACGGCAGTAGAAACCATCGACGCCCAAGGCCTCGTCGCAGCCCCGGGCCTCGTCGACCTGAACGTGGCCCTGCGCGAGCCGGGTTACAGCCGCAAAGGCTCGATCATCAGCGAAACCCGCGCCGCCGCTGCCGGTGGCGTGACCAGCCTGTGTTGCCCGCCGAAAACCAAACCGGTGCTCGACACCTCCGCCGTGGCCGAGCTGATCCTCGACCGCGCCCGCGAAGCCGGCAACACCAAGGTGTTCCCGATTGGCGCGTTGAGCAAAGGTCTGGACGGCGAGCAACTGGCTGAACTGGTGGCGCTGCGCGACGCCGGTTGTGTGGCGTTCGGCAACGGTCTGGAGAGCTTTCGCAATACCCGCACGCTGTGCCGGGCGCTGGAATATGCGGCGACGTTTGATCTGACGGTGATTTTCAACTCGCAGGATCATGATCTGGCCGAAGGTGGTTTGGCTCACGAAGGCGCGGTGGCCAGCTTCCTCGGTCTGCCGGGGATTCCGGAAACCGCTGAGACTGTGGCGCTGGCTCGCGATCTGCTGCTGGTCGAGCAATCCGGCGTGCGTGCGCACTTCAGCCAGTTGACCAGCGCGCGCGGCGTCGCCCTGATCGCTCAGGCGCAGGCCCGTGGTTTGAAGGTGACGGCGGATGTCGCGCTGTATCAGCTGATTCTGACCGACGAAGCGCTGATCGACTTCAGCAGCCTCTATCATGTGCAACCGCCACTGCGTACCCGCGCCGACCGCGACGGTCTGCGTGAAGCGGTGAAATCCGGGGTGATCTCGGCGATTTCCAGCCATCACCAGCCACACGAACGTGACGCCAAACTGGCACCGTTCGGCGCGACCGAGCCGGGCATCAGCAGCGTTGAGTTGTTGCTGCCATTGGCGATGACGCTGGTGGAGGATGGTTTGCTGGATCTGCCGACCTTGCTCGCACGTCTGAGCGCAGGCCCGGCTGAGGCGTTGCGCCTGCCGGCGGGCAAGCTAGCGGTGGGTGGGGCGGCGGATATCGTGCTGTTCGACCCGCAGGCATCGACGGTGGCCGGTGAGAACTGGCTGTCGAAGGGCGAGAACTGCCCGTTCCTGGGGCACAGTCTGCCGGGTGTGGTTCGCTATACGCTGGTGGATGGGCGGATTAGCCACCAGGCTTGATGCTGAGGGATCTTGTGGCGAGGGGATTTATCCCCGTTCGGCTGCGAAGCAGTCGCGAAGCTATTGCACGCGGTGGATCATCTCCACCGCGTTCTCAGATTCAGGGCCGCTTCGCAGCCCAACGGGGATAAATCCCCTCGCCACAGGTTATTGGAAAGCGCCGCGATTCTGCGCGTTACGCACCGAGACCTGATCATTCAGCGTCCAGAAGTCATACAGCACGCCAATAAAGAACAACCCGCCCGTGAGCAGATACACCAGCCCGCTGATCCATTTCCCCTGATACATCCGGTGTACGCCGAATACCCCGAGGAACGTCAGCAGAATCCACGCGACGTTGTATTCGATCGGCCCTGCGGTAAAACGCAGATCCGCCTCACGATCCATCGCCGGGATCAGGAACAGGTCGATCAGCCAGCCGATGCCGAGCAAACCGAAGGTGAAAAACCAGATCGTCCCGGTCACCGGTTTGCCGTAATAGAAGCGGTGAGCGCCGGTGAAGCCAAGAATCCACAGCAGATAACCGATCACCTTGCTGTGCGTGTCCTGCGGTTGAGCAACCTGCTGATAGCGGTTCATGAATGACCTCATTTGCCTCGATAGATAAATATTTTCTGCATCTTTGTGACTTTTTTGTGTCGAGCCGACAAGTGGCTCTTCACTGTTACACATTGCGCAAAGCCTTGTGGGGCTTGGGTTCTGTCCGACAATTGAGTCAATTTGCCGCTTGTTGAACGAAATTGACCACCGGGTTGAATCGACCAACGGCCTCGGAAGGGACAAAAAAGCTGTTATAAAGTTGCGCGCTACCACTTAAGAGCCACGCCTAATGCGACCATTTTTCAAGACATGGCTAACCATCTGCCTATTAATGCCACTGGCCGCCCACGCCACCAATCGTGAGCAACGTCTTCCTAACGTTAACGGCTTTACCCCTAAATCCCATGCTTCGGCTCCTTCGAGCAAAAGCAGCAAAAGCAAAACCACCACGCTGAGCAGCAAGAACCACAGCAAGCTGGTGCCACCGATGGCGAGCAAGGAAAGCAGTAACGTGCTCAGCCGCGCTGTAAACGTCCTCGGTACACCTTATCGTTGGGGCGGCAGCAGCCCAAGTAAAGGCTTCGATTGCAGCGGTCTGGTGAAATACGCGTTTAACGACGCCACATTCGACCTGCCACGCACTTCCAACGCCATGGCCAGCGGTCATGGGGTGAAAGTCGAGCGCAACGATCTCAAGCCCGGTGACCTGATCTTTTTCAACATCAAGAGCCGTCGAGTCAACCACGTTGCCATCTACCTGGGCAATGATCGCTTTATCCATGCGCCGCGTCGTGGCAAGTCGGTGAGCATCGATACGCTGAACAAGCCGTATTGGGAAAAGCATTACGTCGTCGCCAAGCGCGTATTGCCTAATGAACCGGCCAGCAAGCAATTGCGCGTTGTTCAGCGCTGATCTGATTCAGCTTTAAACGCGACATACAAAAACGCCCCGATCATTGCTGATCGGGGCGTTTTTTATTGCCTGTTCGCCGGTTACGCAGCGATCGACAACTTGAGCTTGTTCATCGCGCTCTTCTCGAGCTGACGGATACGCTCAGCCGACACGTTGTACTTCTGCGCCAGGTCGTGCAGCGTGGCTTTCTCTTCTGCCAGCCAGCGCTGGTAGAGGATGTCACGGCTGCGTTCGTCCAGCACTTCGAGTGCTTCGTGCAGGTTGTTGTTGGAGTTGTCGCTCCAGTCGGCATCTTCCAGTTGACGCGCCGGGTCGTACCGGTGGTCTTCCAGATAGTTGGCCGGCGACTGGAAAGCGCTGTCGTCATCGGCTTCAGCAGCCGGGTCGAAGGCCATGTCATGGCCGGTCAGGCGACTTTCCATCTCGCGCACTTCACGCGGTTCCACGCCGAGGCTTTCCGCCACACGGTGGACTTCCTCGTTGTTCAGCCACGCCAGACGTTTCTTCTGGCTGCGCAGGTTGAAGAACAGCTTGCGCTGGGCCTTGGTGGTCGCGACTTTCACAATGCGCCAGTTGCGCAGGATGAACTCGTGAATTTCCGCCTTGATCCAGTGCACGGCGAACGACACCAGACGCACACCCATTTCCGGGTTGAAGCGCTTGACCGCCTTCATCAGGCCGACGTTACCTTCCTGGATCAGGTCAGCCTGAGCCAGACCGTAGCCGGAATAGCTACGGGCAATGTGTACGACAAAACGCAGGTGGGCGAGCACCATCTGCCGAGCCGCCCCCAAATCCTGCTCATAGTAGAGACTCTCGGCCAGTTCACGCTCCTGCTCCGGCGTCAGCAATGGAATGCTGTTGACGGTGTGCACGTAAGCTTCCAGGTTCGCACCCGGAACCAACGCATACGCAGGTTGCAAAGAATTGGTCATACGAAAAAACCTCCGACTTACATACTCGTGCTTCTCAGCACTGCGAAAAATTGACCGGGAATTCAAACGAGAGTTCCCATAAAAACCGCGAGGTCAATCACGCGCAAAAAAGATTCTACTTCGGCGCCAGCTCCCTGAGATGACGTGCGACTGCAATCCATGCACCGATATAACCCAACAGCACCGCGCCAAGCAAGAGCGACAGACCGTCGGCTACTGGCACGCCGGCCAGTGCGAAATCACTGCCGTACAACCCGGCCAGCCCAACCACCGCATCGTTCAGCCAGTTCAGGCCGAACGCCAATACACCCCAGGACAACAGCCCCGCACCGAAGCCATACAACGCGCCCATATAGAGGAAGGGGCGTCGCACATAACTGTCAGTGCCGCCGACGAGTTTAATCACTTCTATCTCGGTGCGGCGGTTTTCAATATGAAGACGAATGGTATTGCCTATCACCAAAAGTAATGCAGAAACCAGCAACACCGTCAGACCGAAGACAAAACGATCGCCAAGCTTGAGGATGGCGGCCAGACGCTCGACCCAGACTAGATCAAGTTGCGCCTGTTGTACCTTGGGCAGCTCGGAAAGTTTTTGTCTTAATGCTTCCAGGGTTGGCTTGTCGACTTCGTTCGGCGTCACCAGCACCACGCCCGGCAATGGGTTCTCAGGCAACTCGCGCAGGGCTTCGCCCAGTCCGGACTGTTGCTGGAATTCTTCCAGCGCCTGATCACGGCCGACATATTCAGCATCAGCAACGCCGGGCATGCCTTTGATCTGCTCGCGCAACGACTCGCCCTGCTCCGGGCTCGCGTCGAGTTGCAGATACAACGAGATCTGCGCCGCACGCTGCCACGATCCACCGAGACGCTCGACGTTGTTCAGCAGCAACGACAAGCCCATTGGCAGGCTCAAGGCCACGGCCATCACCATGCAGGTGAAGAAGCTGCCGATCGGCTGCTTGCCGAGGCGACGCAGGCTGTCGAGCAGGCTGGCGCGATGGCTTTCGATCCACGCGCGGAACAGCGTGGCGAAGTCCGGGCCATCGTCATCGTCGTGCTTTTTCTTTTTCTGCGGCTGCGGATCGGCGGCTTTCGGCGCCACGCGCTCGGAAACCTTGGGGCTGCGCGTCGCACTCATACTCCGGCCTCCCCGTCGCCGATCAATCGGCCACGTTGCAGGGTCAGCATGCGGTGCCGCATGCGCGCGATCAATGCCAGGTCGTGACTGGCGATCAGCACGCTGGTGCCCAGCCGGTTGATGTCTTCGAACACGCCCATGATTTCCGCGGCCAGACGCGGGTCGAGGTTACCGGTCGGTTCGTCCGCCAGCAGCAAGGCCGGGCGGTGCACGATGGCGCGGGCGATGCCGACGCGCTGTTGCTGACCGGTCGACAGATCGCCTGGGTACAGATCGGTTTTATCCGACAGCGCCACACGCTCCAGCGCCGAATCGACACGCTTGGCGATTTCGGCCTTGGACAGCCCGAGAATCTGCAGCGGCAACGCGACATTGTTGAACACCGTGCGATCGAACAGCAACTGGTGATTCTGGAACACCACGCCGATCTGCCGGCGCAGGAACGGAATCTGCGCGTTGCTGATGGTGCTCAGGTCTTGCCCGGCCAGCAGCAGTTTGCCGCTGGTCGGACGTTCCATCGCCAGCAACAGGCGCAACAACGTGGATTTACCGGCACCGGAGTGGCCGGTGACAAACAAGAACTCGCCACGACGGACTCGAAAGCTCAGCTCATGCAAGCCGACGTGACCGTTCGGGTAGCGTTTACCGACCTGTTCGAAACGAATCATGAACGCTCCCGCTCGGCAAAGAGTGCCTGGACAAAGGGTTCTGCTTCAAAAGTACGCAAGTCGTCGATGCCTTCACCGACGCCGATGTAGCGGATCGGCAGGCCGAACTGCTTGGCCAGGGCGAAAATCACCCCGCCCTTGGCAGTACCGTCGAGCTTGGTCAACGCCAGACCGGTCAGTTCGACGGTCTGGTTGAATTGTTTGGCTTGATTGATGGCGTTCTGGCCAGTACCGGCATCGAGCACCAGCAGCACTTCGTGCGGCGCGTCGGCGTCGAGCTTGCCGATCACCCGGCGAACCTTTTTCAGCTCTTCCATCAGGTTGTCTTTTGTGTGCAGACGACCGGCGGTATCAGCGATCAACACGTCGATGCCACGGGCCTTGGCGGCTTGCACGGCGTCGAAGATCACCGAGGCGGAGTCGGCGCCGGTGTGCTGAGCAATCACCGGAATCTTGTTGCGCTCGCCCCAGACCTGCAATTGCTCCACGGCAGCGGCGCGGAAGGTGTCACCGGCGGCGAGCATGACTTTCTTGCCTTCCAGTTGCAGCTTCTTCGCCAGTTTGCCGATGGTGGTGGTTTTGCCGGCGCCGTTGACGCCGACCACCAAAATCACGAATGGCTTGTTCTGCGAGGCGATTTTCAGCGGTTGTTCAACCGGTTTGAGCATCGCGGCCAGTTCGGCCTGCAGGGATTTGTACAGCGCGTCGGCGTCGGCCAGTTCTTTACGAGCGACCTTCTGGGTCAGGCGCTGGATGATCTGCGTGGTGGCTTCGACACCAACGTCGGCGGTGAGCAGACGGGTTTCGAGGTCATCGAGCAGATCGTCGTCAATGGTTTTGCGGCCGAGGAACAGGCTGGCCATGCCCTCGCCGATGCTGGCGCTGGTTTTCGACAGGCCTTGCTTGAGGCGGGCGAAGAAACCGGCTTTGGTTTCTTCGGTACGCGGGGCTTCGACGGGGGCTTCAGCGACCACTTCAACTGGCGCAACTGGCGCAACTGGCTCAGCGATAACCGGTGCAGGTAAAGGTGCAGGCTGTTGAACAACCGGCGCAACTGGCTCAACGAATACCGGGGCAACCGGCTCAGCAACCACCGGCGCAGGCTCGACAATCGGCTCAACCACAGGTGCGGGAGCTACTTCCGGCTCAAACGCGACTGGCGCAGGAATCACCGGCGTAATGTGCGGCGCAGCCTCTTCAACCAACGCCACCGGCTCTTCCGCCACCGGCAAGGTCAGCCACGGCTCGGCCGCCGGGGTCAGCGGCAATTCCGCCGCTACTGGCACTTGCGGCTCGGGTTCCGGCTCAACCGGTTGCAACACCGGTTCGGCAATCGGCAGAACGATCGGTGCCGGCTCTTCTTCTATTACCGGCGCCGGCGCGGGAGCGGGCTCAGGAATCGCGGGCGGCTGTTCGACGACGGGTTCCTGCGGTTTCTTACGCAGCCATCCGAACAGGCTTTTCTTCTCGCCAGCCGCAGCTGGGGTCTTCTTGTCGTCGTTGGAACCAAACATGGAGGACGGCTATCTCACGGTAGCGACGCGCCATAAGGGCGCCCCGGCAAATAAATATTCGATGCAGAACAGACTGTGTTTCATCCAGCTTGTTCACGCGCAACATTTTGTCGAGGCGCCAGAGGCACCTCAAAGGTCGATTAATACGAAGGACTGGAACGGCATCTTCGGCGAAAACGCAGAGTTTAGCTGACAAACTCAAAGCTTCTGCCGGGAACCCATACAACCTATCTACCGATCAGTGGCTTGATAGGCGTGGCCGCCAGTAAAACGGATCAGTATCCTAGCACCCTCTCGCCCGCCGACGCTAAGACCAAGCGGGCAGCCCAACAGGTTAAAAAACGAATGAATGCTCTAGCCCGCCGCGCCGCAGGCCTGCTGCTCAGCACAGTCTGCCTGCCCCTTTCGGCCCTGGCGGCCGACCCGCAACCGACCCACGAATTCACCCTCGACAACGGCCTCAAGGTCGTCGTGCGCGAAGATCATCGCGCGCCAGTGGTGGTCTCGCAGGTCTGGTACAAGGTCGGCTCCAGCTACGAAACCCCGGGCCAGACCGGTCTGTCTCACGCGCTTGAGCACATGATGTTCAAGGGCAGCGAGAAAGTCGGCCCCGGCGAAGCGTCGCTGATCCTTCGCGACCTCGGCGCCGAAGAGAACGCTTTCACCAGCGACGACTTCACCGCTTATTACCAGGTGCTGGCCCGCGACCGTCTGGGCGTAGCCTTTGAGCTGGAAGCCGACCGCATGGCCAATCTGCGCCTGCCGGCTGACGAGTTCGTCAAGGAGATCGAAGTCATCAAGGAAGAGCGCCGCTTGCGCACTGATGACAAGCCGATGTCCAAAGCCTACGAGCGCTACAAGGCCATGGCCTACCCGGCCAGCGGCTACCACACGCCGACCATCGGCTGGATGGCCGACCTCGACCGCATGAAGGTCGAAGAGCTGCGCCACTGGTACCAATCCTGGTACGTGCCGAACAACGCCACGTTGGTAGTAGTCGGCGACGTCACCCCGGACGAAGTGAAAACCCTCGCCCAACGCTACTTCGGCCCGATCGCCAAGCGCGACGTGCCTCCGGCGAAAAAACCGCTGGAACTGGCCGAACCCGGCGAACGCCAAATCACCCTGCACGTGCAGACACAACTGCCTAGCCTGATGCTCGGTTTCAACGTGCCAAGCATCGCCACCGCTGAAGACAAACGCTCGGTCAACGCCTTGCGCCTGATCTCGGCTTTGCTCGACGGCGGCTACAGCGGTCGCATCCCGACACAACTGGAGCGCGGCGAAGAACTGGTCTCCGGTGGTTCATCGAACTACGACGCCTACACCCGTGGCGACAGCCTGTTCACCCTCTCGGCAACGCCAAACACGCAGAAGAAAAAGACCATGGCGCAAGCCGAAGCCGGTCTGTGGAAACTGCTGGAACAGCTGAAAACCACCGCACCGTCCGCCGAAGAGCTGGAGCGCGTGCGTGCCCAAGTGATCGCCGGTCTGGTCTTCGAACGTGATTCGATCACCAGCCAGGCCACTGCGATTGGTCAACTGGAAACCGTCGGCCTGTCATGGAAACTGATGGACACCGAACTTGCCGATCTGGAAAGCGTGACCCCACAAGACATCCAGAACGCCGCCAAGCTGTATTTCACCCGCGAACGTCTCAGCGTCGCCCACGTCCTGCCACTGGAGACGACTCATGAGTGAGCGCAAAACCCCACGTTTGATGCTGCTCGGCCTGATCGCCGTGGCGGTGATCGGCTCTGCTGCTTTCTATCTGTCGCCAAGCGCTGACAGCAAGGCCAGCGAAGCCCTCGACAACGCCAAGACCAGCCAGAAGCTGCAATCGCTGGCCGAACTCGACGGCAAGGCCCCGGCCAGCCGCAAACTCGACGTGCAGACCTGGAACACCGCCGACGGCGCCAAGGTGTTGTTCGTCGAAGCCCATGAGCTGCCGATGTTCGACATGCGCCTGATCTTCGCCGCCGGCAGCAGCCAGGACGGCAGCGCGTCGGGTCTGGCAGTGCTGACCAACGCGATGCTCAACGAAGGTGTGGCTGGCAAAGACGTCGGCGCCATCGCTCAAGGCTTCGAAGGTCTCGGTGCGGATTTCGGCAACGGTGCTTTCAAAGACATGGCGCTGGCCTCGCTGCGCAGCTTGAGTGCCGTCGACAAGCGCGAACCGGCCTTGAAGCTGTTCTCGGAAGTGGTCGGCAAACCGACCTTCCCGGCTGACTCCTTTGCCCGCATCAAAAACCAGATGCTCGCCGGTTTCGAATACCAGAAGCAGAACCCCGGCAAACTCGCCAGCCTCGAGCTGATGAAGCGTCTGTACGGCGATCACCCGTACGCGCACTCGAGCGACGGCAATCCGCAAAGCGTGCCGAAGATCACCCTCGCGCAATTGCGTGAGTTCCACGCCAAGGCCTACGCGGCTGGCAACGTGGTGATTGCATTGGTCGGCGATTTGTCTCGCGCTGAGGCCGAGGCGATTGCCAATCAGGTTTCCGGTGCACTGCCCAAAGGCCCGGCGCTGGCAAAGATCGCGCAGCCGCAGGAACCGAAGGCCAGCGTTAATCACATCGAGTTCCCGTCGAAGCAGACCAACCTGCTGCTCGCGCAACTGGGCATCGACCGTGACGATCCGGATTACGCGGCGCTGTCGATGGGCAACCAGATCCTCGGCGGCGGCGGTTTCGGTACACGTCTGATGAGCGAAGTGCGCGAGAAGCGTGGCCTGACTTACGGCGTGTATTCGGGTTTCAGCCCGATGCAGGCGCGCGGCCCGTTCATGATCAATCTGCAGACCCGCGCGGAAATGAGTGAAGGCACCCTGAAACTGGTGCAAGACGTGCTCGCCGACTACCTGAAAACCGGCCCGACGCAGAAAGAACTCGACGACGCCAAACGCGAGCTGGCCGGCAGTTTCCCGCTGTCCACCGCGAGCAATGCCGATATCGTCGGCCAACTCGGCGCGATGGGCTTCTATAATCTGCCGTTGAGCTATTTGGACGATTTCATGCGTCAGTCGCAAAGCCTGACCGTGGAACAAGTCCGCGACGCCCTGAACAAACACCTGAGCACGGACAAAATGGTCATCGTCACCGCTGGCCCGACCGTGCCGCAAAAGCCGTTACCGGCCCCATCTGATAAACCTGCCGAGCAACCGCTCGGGGTTCCGGAGCATTAATGGCAACTCGTTCCCCTAAAAAGCCTGCGCACAACGTTCACAACGGTGTGAACCAGTTGCGCATCATTGGTGGCCAATGGCGCAGCCGCAAGCTGAGCTTCCCCGATGCGCCGGGCCTGCGCCCGACGCCGGATCGCGTGCGTGAAACCCTGTTCAACTGGCTCGCGCCGTACGTTGAAGGGGCCAAGGTACTCGACCCGTTCGCCGGCAGCGGCGCGCTGTTTCTCGAAGCGCTGTCCCGTGGCGCGGCCATGGGTCAGGCGCTGGACGCGAGCAACATTGCGGTGTCCAGCCTGAAAGAACACCTCGGCACCCTGCGCTGCACCAACGGCCAGGTGCAGACGGCGGACGCGCTGCGTTATCTGGAAACCCAGACCGCCAGTGCGTACGACCTGGTGTTCCTCGACCCACCGTTCAACCAGAACCTGCTGCCCGCCGTGTGCAACCTGCTCGAAGAGCGTCAGTGGCTGGCCGCCGACTCGTGGATCTACACTGAAAGTGAAACGGCGCCATCGACGCTGGGCCTGCCGGGCAACTGGCGCCTGCACCGCGAACAGAAATCCGGCCGGGTTTACTACGCGCTGTGGCAACGTACGGCCGAAGTCGCCGCTTAACCCAAGGCGAGCAAAAACCTGTGGCGAGGGAGCTTGCTCCCGCTGGGCTGCGCAGCAGTCCGAAAAAGGGCCGCTGCGCGCCCCGTCGGGAGCAAGCTCCCTCGCCACACTGAGCCTGTGTACTCTGGAAATTGACTAACAGCTTTGTGGGCCTCATCACATCGCTGCATCGAGAACCATCGTGTCCGCCTCTTCAGAACGCTTCATCCCCGCCCTCGGCCTCGGCAATCCGCACCTGCAAACCTTGTGGGGGCCGCTGTGGCGCAAAACCGTGCATATCCAGCGTGAGCGCGAGCGCTTGTGGCTTGAGGATGGCGACTTTCTTGACCTCGACTGGCATGGCCCGCACACGGCCGATGCGCCGTTGGTGCTGGTGCTGCATGGCCTGACCGGTTCTTCCAATTCGCCTTATGTTGCCGGCGTGCAAAAAGCCTTGGCCGATCAGGGCTGGGCCAGTGTTGCGCTGAACTGGCGCGGTTGTTCGGGCGAACCGAATCTGCTGCCGCGCAGCTACCATTCCGGCGCCAGCGAAGACCTCGCCGAAACCATCCAACACCTGCGCGCGAAACGCCCGTTGGCGCCGTTGTACGCCGTCGGCTATTCGCTGGGCGGCAACGTGTTGCTCAAACATCTGGGTGAAACCGGTAGCGCCAGTGGCGTGGTCGGTGCGGTGGCGGTATCGGTACCGTTCCGCCTCGACCAGTGCGCCGACCGTATCGGCCAAGGCTTTTCCAAGGTGTATCAGGCGCACTTCATGCGTGAGATGGTCGCCTACATCAAGAACAAGCAACGGCAGTTTCAGCACGATGGGCGCGAGGATGGGCTGGCGGCTTTGGCAGCGCTCGGTTCGCTGGAGAACATGCGCACGTTCTGGGATTTCGATGGCCGCGTGACCGCGCCACTGCACGGTTTTACTGATGCCGAGGATTATTACCGTCGAGCGTCGAGCCGTTATTTCCTCGGCGAGATCCGCACACCGACGTTGATCATTCAGGCAGCGGACGATCCATTTGTGTTCCCGCACAGCCTGCCTTCGGAAAGCGAACTGTCGGCCTCGACCGCTTTTGAATTGCAGGCGCGCGGCGGGCACGTTGGATTCGTCGACGGCTCAGTGCGCCAGCCCGGCTACTACCTCGAACGCCGCATCCCGCAATGGCTGGCCAGCGTGCCCGCATGAGCGATCAGGGCGAGTCGATCCGATTCTGGCAAACCGCGCCACTGGCCGGGGTCGAGTTGTTGTCGGCGCGCTATATCGAGCAACGCTTCGCCCCGCATGTACACGACGGTTTTGTCATCGGCATGATCATGGCCGGCGCTCAGCGCTACCGCTATCGCGGCGCTGAACACTTGGCGGGCAGCGGCACGTTGGTGCTGATCAATCCGGACGAACTGCACACCGGCCACAAAGGCACCGAGGACGGCTGGCTGTACCGGGCGTTTTATCCGGATACCGGCAAGATTGTTTCGCTGCTGGATGAGCTGGAGTTGCCGACCACCAGTCTGCCGGCCTTCGGCGCCACGCTGTATCGCGACCCGGATCTGGTCAACGGTTTCTGCCAGTTGCACCGTTTGCTGGAAAGCCCCGCGACCGCACTGCAACAGCAAACGGTGTGGCGCGAGATGATGTTGCTGCTGTTGCAGCGTCACGCGGCGGTGCGCGAGGTTGCCAATCCCGGCAAAGAGCACCGCGCGGTGCTGTTGGCCAAGGACGTCATGCACGCACAACTGGCGGCGCCGCCATCGCTGGAAGAACTGGCGGCGGCGGTCAATCTGTCGCCCTTCCATTTCGCCCGGGTATTCCGCCGCGCGACCGGCATGCCGCCGCACACCTGGCTGATGCAACAACGCATCGCCCAGGCGCGGGCATTGTTGCAGAGTGGTTGTTTGCCGCTGGAAGTCGCGACTCAGTTGGGCTTTGCCGATCAGAGCCACTTGAGCCGACAGTTCAAGCAGGCTTATGGCGTCGGGCCCGCGGCGTATCGCAGTGCCCGCCTGGAAAGCTAAAAGATCGCAGCCTGCGGCAGCTCCTACAGGGAATGCATTCCAATGTAGGAGCTGCCGCAGGCTGCGATCCTTTGATCTTATTCGCCGGTGGCTATGCCGCGCGCCGGCTCGTTGATCCACTCACTCCACGACCCGGCATACAACGAACCCAACGGATAACCCGCCAGACACAACGCAAACAAGTTGTGACACGCCGTCACCCCGGAGCCGCAATACGCGACCAGATCCGACGGCGAACGATCACCCAGCTTCGCGGCAAAACGCTGCTGCAACTGATCCGCCGGCAAAAACCGCCCGTCACTACCCAAGTTGTCAGTAAACGCCGCGCACTGTGCCCCCGGAATATGCCCGGCCACAGGATCAATCGGCTCAACCTCACCCTTGAATCGCGGCAAGGCCCGAGCATCGATCAAGGTCAACGCTGGTTGCCCGAGACGCTTTTGCAATTTCTCAGCACTGATCAACAAGCCCATGTCGGGCTGACCACTGAAATCCCCAAGAGTGACCTCCGGCGCATCCAGACTCAACGGCAAACCCGCCGCATGCCACGCCTTCAGTCCGCCATCAAGAATAAACACGCCATCGCGCTTGCCCAGCCACGCCAGCAACCACCATGCCCGCGCCGCATAAGCACCAGGGCCGTCGTCATACAAAACCACGTCACTGTCGTTGTTGATGCCCCACGCTTGCAGCCGCTCAATCAACGCCGCCGGCTCGGGCAGCGGATGACGTCCGGTCACGCCTTTCACCACTTTGCCGCTGAGATCGCGCTCAAGATCGGCGAAGCGCGCGCCGGCAATGTGTCCTTCGGCGTAGCTGCGCTGCCCGTAATCCGGGTCTTCGAGGGCAAAACGACAATCGAGAATCACCAGCCCCGGCTGTTCCTTGCGGGCATCCAAGGCTTGCGGGCTGAGCAACTGCGCAATCGGCATAACGAGCTCCTGTGGAGTTTCAACGGAATGTTTACTTTACGTCTTCGAGGGCCTGGGCCAGCGGTACATAAAACTCGTCGAACAGTGCATTGACCGCATCCCGCGACTCATCAGTGACGAACCCGGCTTCCAGCACCAAGACCTGATACACGCCGCGTTTAACGGCTTGCTCGCTGAGGTGGTTGGAATTCTCGCGGGTGGTGCACAGAAAGCGCACCCACGAGGTCAGGATGATCCACGCGTTGAGGGTCAGCGACTCGATCTGCACGCGATCCATCTTGAGGATCCCGGCGGCGACAAAGCCTTCGTAGATCGCCGCGCCCTGAATCACGCAGCGCTGGGAAAAGCGCCGGTAACGCGCGGCCAGTTCCGGGTCGCTGTCGAGCAAATGTTCAAGGTCGCGGTGCAGAAAGCGGTAACCCCACATCGCCGAGAGCAGCTCCTTGAGATAGAAACGCTTGTCTTCGACGGTCGCGGCACGCCCCTGCGGCGGGCGCAGAAAGCTGTCCACCAAGGCTTCGTACTCACTGAACAGCACCGAGATGATCGCCTGCTTGTTGGGGAAGTGGTAGTACAGGTTGCCCGGAGAAATCTCCATATGGGCGGCAATGTGGTTGGTGCTGATGCTGCGCTCGCCCTGCTGATTGAACAGCTCGAGGCTGTTCTGCACGATGCGCTCGCTGGTTTTTATTCGTGGGGCCATGGCTTGAGCTTTAATTCAGAGTGCGGTGAGGGGCATCTTACGACCTATCCGGAAATGGATAAAACAAAGCTGCACACGGAAGTCATTTGACTTTATAGAGCATAGACTCTAAAAAGTTCATCACTACAATAAATCCGGAGCCTACGATGACTGCCGATATTGCCTACCTGCAAACGCTGCAACAGCCCCTGGAAGAGCTCGATCGGTTATTTGAGGCGCAACGGGCCGCATACGCCGCCAACCCGATGCCGCCCGCCGCGCAGCGCCAGCAATGGCTGAAGTCGTTGCGCGACTTGCTGAGCAATGAACGCCAGGCTTTGATCGAGGCGATCAGCGCGGATTTCAGTCATCGCAGTGCCGACGAAACCCTGCTCGCCGAACTGATGCCGAGCCTGCACGGCATCCATTACGCAAGCAGCCATCTCAAGGGCTGGATGAAGGATTCGCGGCGCAAGGTCGGCGTGGCATTCCAACCGGCTTCGGCGAAAGTCGTGTACCAGCCGTTGGGCGTAGTCGGCGTGATCGTGCCGTGGAATTACCCGTTGTATCTGGCCATCGGCCCGTTGGTCGGCGCGCTGGCAGCGGGCAACCGGGTGATGCTCAAACTCAGCGAATCGACCCCGGCCACCGGGCAGTTGATGAAGGAATTGTTCGCGCGCATTTTCCCCGAAGATCTGGTCTGCGTGGTGCTCGGCGAGGCCGACATCGGCGTGGCATTTTCCCGTCTGCGCTTCGATCATTTGCTGTTCACCGGCGCCACCAGCATCGGCAAACATGTCATGCGCGCAGCCGCGGAAAACCTGACGCCGGTCACGCTGGAACTGGGCGGCAAGTCGCCGGCCATCGTCTCCCGCGACGTGCCGCTGAAGGACGCCGCCGAGCGCATCGCCTTCGGCAAAACCCTCAATGCCGGGCAAACCTGCGTCGCTCCAGACTACGTTTTGGTGCCGGAAGACCGCGTCGGCGGCTTCGTCGAAGCCTATCGCCAAGCGGTGCAGAGCTTCTATCCAACCCTCGCCGATAACCCGGATTACACGGCGATCATCAACGAACGCCAATTGGCCCGGCTCAACAGTTACGTCAGCGATGCGACCAGCAAAGGCGCGCTGTTGATTCCATTGTTCGAACAAGGTCAGGGCCGACGCATGCCGCACAGCGTGCTGCTGAATGTCAGCGACGACATGACCGTGATGCAGGACGAAATCTTCGGCCCGTTGCTGCCGATCGTGCCCTACCGCGATCTGGAGCAGGCATTCGCTTACATCAATCAGCGCCCACGACCTCTGGCTCTTTACTACTTTGGCTACGACAAACGCGAACAAACCCGCGTGCTGCACGAAACCCATTCGGGCGGCGTGTGCCTGAACGACACGCTGCTGCATGTCGCCCAGGATGATATGCCGTTTGGCGGTATCGGCCCTTCCGGCATGGGCCATTACCACGGGCATGAAGGCTTTCTGACCTTCAGCAAGGCCAAAGGCGTGCTGATTAAACAGCGCTTCAACGCCGCCAAACTGATCTACCCGCCGTACGGCAAATCGATTCAGAAACTGATCCAGAAGCTGTTTATTCGCTAATCACTTGTCACCGCCGGGTAATAAAAACAATGCACCCAAGCCTGACCGAAACACCTGCCCTGTCGCGCCGTGGCCTGCTGAAATTCAGCCTCGGTGCCACGGCCTTCCTCGCCACCGCTGGCTTTGGTGCCAGCCTCAGTGGTTGTTCCTCCAGCATCGCGGCCAACGGCTTCATCAGCTTGCGCGACGGCGATCTGCTGTTTCTGCGCGCGCTGATTCCGGTGATGCTCGACGGCGCCGTGGCTACTGAAAAGATGCCGAGCGCGGTGGATGGCACGCTGAAGACACTGGATTACAGCCTCGATCACCTGTCGCCGGAAATGCTCAAACTCACTCGCCAGCTGTTCGACGTGCTTGGCATGGCCGTGACGCGCGGGCCGCTCACCGGGATTTGGGGCAGTTGGGAAAATGCCAGCGCCGAGGCGATGCGCAACTTCCTCGATCGCTGGGAAAACAGTTCGTTGAGTTTGTTGAAAATGGGGCATAGCTCGTTGCAGCAAATGGTCACGATGGCCTGGTACACCCGCGCGGAATCGTGGGGGCATTGCGGCTATCCCGGGCCGCCTACTGTCTGAAATTGTGTCGCGCCCATCGCGAGCAGGCTCACTCCTACAGGGGATTGCATTCCAAATGTAGGAGTGAGCCTGCTCGCGATGAGGCCAGCAAAAACAACAAAAACAAGAGAACCTGACCGATGCCTGTACCCGACCCCTTCCGCGAAGGCCTCGCCCGAGGCTGGAAAACCTACAACGGCGCGCAACTCACCGATAACCTGACCCTCGAAGCCGACGTCGCGATCATCGGCAGCGGCGCCGGTGGTGGCACCACGGCGGAAATCCTCAGCGCCGCCGGCTACAAAGTCCTGCTGATCGAAGAAGGCCCGCTGAAAACCAGTTCCGACTTCAAAATGCTTGAAGATCAGGCCTACAGCAGCCTCTATCAGGAAGGCATCGGCCGCATGAGCAAGGACGGTGCGATCACCATCCTGCAGGGCCGCGCGGTCGGCGGCACGACGTTGATCAACTGGACATCAAGCTTCCGCACCCCGGAACCCACCCTCGAACACTGGGCCACCGAGCACAACGTCAAAGGCCACAGCGTTGCCGAGATGGCGCCGTGGTTCGAGAAAATGGAGCAGCGCCTCGGCGTCGCCCCGTGGTTGGTGCCGCCCAACGCCAACAACGACGTGATCCGCAAAGGCTGCGAGCAACTCGGCTACAGCTGGCACGTGATCCCGCGCAATGTTCGCGGCTGCTGGAACCTCGGCTACTGCGGCATGGGCTGCCCGACCAACGCCAAACAATCGATGATGGTCACCACCATTCCGGCGACATTGGAAAAGGGTGGCGAGCTGCTTTATCTGGCCCGCGCGGAAAAACTGCTGATCAGCGGCGACAAGGTCACCGGCCTGCAATGCGTGGCGATGGACGAGCGCTGTGTCGCGCCGACCGGGCGCACCATCACGGTCAAGGCGCGGCATTACGTGCTGGCCGGTGGCGGCATCAACAGCCCGGCGTTGCTGCTGCGCTCCGATGCGCCGGATCCGCACAAGAATGTCGGTAAGCGTACATTTCTGCATCCGGTGAACATGTCCGCCGCGCGTTTCGACGAAGTGGTCAATCCGTTTTACGGGGCGCCGCAGTCGATCTACTCCGACCATTTCCAGTGGAAGGACGGCACCACCGGGCCGATGGCGTTCAAACTTGAAGTGCCGCCACTGCACCCGGCACTGGCGGCGACGTTGCTCGGTGGTTTCGGCCAGGAGAACGCGCAGCACATGGCCGACCTGCCGCACACCCACGCCATGCTCGCCCTGCTGCGCGATGGTTTTCACCCGGACAGCAGCGGCGGCGCCGTGGAATTACGCGGTGACGGCACGCCGGTGCTCGACTATCAGGTTTCGCCCTACGCCTGGGAAGGTTTGCGCAAAGCGTTCCACGTCATGGCCGAGATCCAGTTTGCCGGTGGCGCAAAATCGGTGATGCCGATGCACGCCGACGCGCGTTACGTGAAAACCCTGGCCGAAGCCCGAACGCTGATCGATGGCCTGAGCCTTGAGCTGTACCGCACGCGACTGGGCAGCGCCCACGTCATGGGCGGTTGCGCGATGGGCGAAGAGGCGAAATCGGCGGTCACTGACAGCCTCGGCCGCCATCATCAACTGAGCAATCTGTCGATCCACGACGGCTCGCTGTTCCCCACCAGCATTGGCGCCAACCCACAGTTGTCGGTGTATGGCCTCACTGCGCAACTGGCGACCGCCCTCGCCGATCGATTGAAAAACCCATGAAAAAACCGATTATTCCCGTCGTCTATAGTGCTTTCTTACCCAACAGGCGACTTTCCCGACCGGGACGGCTGCGATACCATCCGACTCCCCAACGGACTCCCGCCAGGACGACGCGATGAACCGAGTGTTGTACCCAGGTACCTTCGACCCTATTACCAAGGGCCATGGCGATCTGGTCGAACGCGCCTCGCGCCTGTTCGATCACGTGATCATTGCGGTCGCCGCCAGCCCGAAGAAAAACCCGCTGTTCCCGCTGGAACAACGGGTTGAACTGGCTCGCGAGGTCACCAAACACCTGCCGAACGTGGAAGTGGTCGGTTTCTCGACGCTGCTCGCGCATTTCGCCAAAGAGCAGAACGCCAACGTGTTCCTGCGTGGTTTGCGCGCGGTGTCGGACTTCGAATACGAATTCCAGCTGGCCAACATGAACCGCCAGTTGGCGCCGGACGTGGAGAGCCTGTTTCTCACGCCGTCCGAGCGTTATTCGTTCATTTCTTCGACGCTGGTGCGGGAAATTGCTGCGCTGGGCGGCGACATCACCAAGTTCGTCCACCCTGCCGTGGCCGACGCCCTGACCCTACGCTTCAAAAAGTAGGCGCTGCCGAAGGCTGCGATCTTTTGATCTTGATCGCAGCCACGCACAGCAGTTGATCGCAGCAACGTGCACTGCGCTCGCCAATGCGGCACAATTGCGCGCATTGATTTATAGCGCCCGGGCCTGCCGCCCCGGCTGGAGTTAGCATGTCCCTGATCATCACCGACGATTGCATCAACTGCGACGTCTGCGAACCCGAGTGCCCGAACGCCGCCATCTCCCAAGGCGAAGAGATCTACGTGATCGACCCGAACCTGTGCACCCAGTGCGTCGGCCACTACGACGAACCGCAGTGCCAACAGGTCTGCCCGGTGGATTGCATCCCGCTGGACGAGGCGCATCCGGAGACTGAAGAACAGTTGATGGAGAAATATCGCATCATCACCGGCAAGGCCTAAGCCTTCAGCGCTCTTTCGGGCCTCTTCGCGAGCAAGCCCGCTCCCACAGTGTTTTGTGGTGGAACACAAATTTTGTGAACACCAAAATACCTGTGGGAGCGGGCTTGCTCGCGAAAGGGCCATCAGCCACACCGCAAACTCCTGATCAGTTCACTCGCGCTGCTCAAACCCCTCCCCCGTACACCCCAGACACCTTACAAACGCCGCCCGCGCCGGATCCACCACCAGCGCCTGCCCCGCATCGCCAATCCCGCCACCCAGCGCGGTAAACGGCAACGACACCACAAACGCCCCCGCACCAATCACCGTGGCCACCACCAATAACGGTCGGGCAATCAGCAAATCGCCGATCATGGCGTAGGCAGGCGGGTTTTGAATGGTGTAACGCGGGTCGCCGCTGCCGCTTTCCGTGGCCTGAACCGCCAGGCTGGAACACAGCAGCAACGCGACAAAGAGGACTTGCAGGGATTTCATGGCACGATCCTTCGGGCTGAACAGTGAGTCACCTCACTATAGACCCCAGGACTTTTTCAGCTCTGGCAGCGTGGGCAAAACACACTGGCGCGCTGGCCGAGCTTCACTTCGCGCAGGCCGGTGCCGCAGACCTTGCAGTGCTCACCACCCCGGCCATAGACAAACAGTTCCTGCTGGAAATACCCCGGCTGACCGTCGCCACCAATGAAATCGCGCAACGTCGTGCCGCCACGTTCGATGGCGGCGGCGAGGATGCGTTTGATCTCGATCGCCAGCTTCAGATAGCGCCCACGGGAGATGCCCCCGGCCTCGCGGCGCGGATCGATACCGGCGGCGAACAGCGCTTCCGTCGCATAAATATTGCCGACGCCGACCACGATTGCGTTGTCCATGATGAACGGCTTGACCGCCATCGAACGCCCGCGCGACAGCTGAAACAAACGCTCGCCATCGAACAGATCGGTCAACGGCTCCGGCCCGAGGCGAATCAGCAATTCATGGTTGAGCGGATCGGTGCTCCACAGCATAGCTCCGAACCGGCGCGGATCGGTGTAGCGCAGCGCCAGCCCCGACTCGAGTTCGATGTCGACGTGCTCATGCTTGAGCGCCGGCAGCCCCGCTTCGACCAGACGCAAATTGCCCGACATGCCCAAATGGCTGATCAACGTGCCGACTTCAGCGTTGATCAACAAATATTTGGCACGCCGCTCGACCAGCACAATGCGCTGCCCGGACAGGCGCACATCGAGGTCTTCGGGGATCGGCCAGCGCAACCGCCGGTCACGCACGATCACCCGGCTGACACGCTGGCCTTCCAGATGCGGGGCGATCCCGCGACGGGTGGTTTCGACTTCCGGCAGTTCAGGCATGGTGTCCTCGAATCAATGCGCGCCGAGGTCGCGAATCGTTTGTTTGAGGGTTTCGAAATCGTAGTCCGACAGACCGACGTAATCGAGAATCAGCGGGCCGATGCTGTTCCACTCGTGGTCTTCGGTCTGGTTGCCCAGCACGCGATACGACGCACAAATGTGTTCGGCCATCTTCAACAGCGCCAACAGATTCTTCAACTGGCTGTTGCGCGACGACTCGTCGCTGAAAATCGCCAAGGCGTTGTGGTGATTGGCGATCGCGGCACTGACATGCTCCGGCAAACGCCACGACTTCGCTGTGTAATAGCCGACCACCGCATGGTTGGTGTTGAACGTACGGTTTTCGGTATCGACCACGCGACAGGTCTGGCTGGCGTTGGCATACGCCTCTTCCAGCACCGACATGTAATTGGGGAAACGCTGCAGCATCAACGGCACGCCGCAATCGTGGAACAGGCCCAGCGCATAGGCTTCATCGCCGGCCTGAGTGCCGATGCGTTTGGCCAGCGTCAGGCAGGTCATCGCCACGTCTTGGGCGGTGTCCCAGAAACGGTTGAGCGTGACGATGGTGTCGTCATTCATCTCGCCCTTGATCGACTGCGCGTTGATCAGATTGATGATCGAACGGCTGCCCAGCAGATTCACCGCGCGCTGAATCGAAGTGATCTTGTTGCTCAAGCCGTAATAAGGCGAGTTGACGATTTTCAGCAACGAACCGGACAGGCCGGGATCCTGGGCGATCAGCTTGGCGATCACCTCCAGATCCGGGTCGGGCATGTACTGCTCCATTTGCAGATCCACCATGATCTGCGGTTGCGCCGGCACACTGATGCCTTGCAGCGATTGTTGAATCTGTTCGGTGGTCAGCTCTTGGGACATATGTACACACTCAGGGACAGGCGGCGATTCTAACCGCTGAGACCGCAGGGCGACACACCGACGGGCACATCGGAGGAACTTTCATTCAAGCTCAGGCTTCGGATTTGGTAAGGCGCGGCGAAAATTTTCTGGCCGCTGCGCCAACAAATTCCCACTGACTCAGGAGCTTATCGATGGCCACTTCCCTCAACGGCAAGCGCGTCGCTTTTTTGGTAACCGACGGTTTCGAACAGGTCGAACTGACCGGCCCCAAGCAAGCGCTGGAACAGGCTGGCGCGCAAGTCGACATCCTCTCGGCCGAGACCGGTACGGTCAAAGGCTGGAACCACGACAAACCGGCGGATGACTTCAAGGTCGATCAGACCTTCCAGGCTGCCAGCATTGAGCAGTACGACGCGGTGGTGTTGCCGGGCGGCGTGCAAAACTCCGACACCATTCGCATCGATCAGGACGCCCAGCATCTGGTCAAGACCGGCGCCTCGGCCGGCAAACCGATTGCGGTGATCTGCCATGGCAGCTGGCTGTTGATTTCGGCGGGGCTGGTGAATGGCAAAACCATGACCAGCTATAAAACCGTCAAGGATGATCTGGTCAACGCCGGCGCACATTGGGTGGATAAAGAAGTGGTCAAGGACGGCAACCTGATCAGCAGCCGCCAGCCGGATGATATTCCGGCGTTCAGCAAAGAGCTGATCGATACATTGTCTGCCTAGCGTTCAAGGCAGTCTTCGCGAGCAAGCCCGCTCCCACATGTGAATTCATTTCTCCTTTCACACTGATCTATTGTGGCGAGGGGATTTATCCCCGTTCGGCTGCGCAGCAGTCGCAAAACCTGACAGCGCGGTGTATCAGACATGCCGTGTCAGATGGATTTGGGACGGCTGCGCCGTCCAACGGGGATAAATCCCCTCGCCACAGATAAATCCCCTCGCCACAAGTAAATCCCATCGCCGCTGGAACGCACCACATGTCCATTTGCCGGCCAATCAGCCGGCCTGACGCGCTATACTCCCGCTCTTTTTTCCGGAGCGACGTCATGTCCCTGCCTAGCCTGCGCCTCAAAGCCAACGCCGACCGTCGCCTGCGCAACGGCCACTTGTGGGTCTACAGCAACGAAATCGATGTGGCCGCCACCCCGTTGCACGGCTTCAAGGCCGGCGATCAGGCGATCCTCGAAGCCGCCGGCGGCAAGACTTTGGGCATCGTTGCGATGAGCCCGAACAACCTGATCTGCGCCCGTCTGGTGTCCCGCGACATCAAGGTGCAACTGGACAAGTCGCTGCTGGTGCACCGTCTGAACGTGGCCCTGTCGCTGCGCGATCGCCTGTTCGACAAGCCGTTCTACCGTCTGGTCTACGGCGACTCCGACCTGTTGCCGGGTCTGGTGGTTGACCGTTTCGGCGACATCCTCGTAGTCCAGATCGCCTCGGCGACCATGGAAGCGCACAAAGATGACGTGATCGCAGCGCTGACCCAAGTGCTCAAGCCAAGCGGCATCCTCTTCAAGAACGACTCCGCCGCGCGTGACGCCGAAGGCCTCAATCGTTACGTCGAAACCGTGTTCGGCCTGGTGCCGGAGTGGGTGGCGCTGGAAGAGAACGGCGTGAAATTCGAAGCCCCGGTCATTCAGGGTCAGAAAACCGGCTGGTTCTACGACCACCGCATGAACCGCGCACGCATGGCGCCTTACGCCAAGGGCAAACGCGTTCTCGACCTTTATAGCTACATCGGTGGCTGGGGCGTGCAAGCTGCTGCCTTCGGCGCCAGCGAAGTGTTCTGCGTCGATGCCTCTGCCTTCGCTCTCGACGGCGTTGAGCGCAACGCCGCACTGAACGGCTTTGCCGACAAGATGACCTGCATCGAAGGCGACGTCTTCGAAGCGCTGAAAGAGCTGAAAGCCAGCGAAGAGCGTTTCGACGTGATCGTTGCCGATCCGCCGGCGTTCATCAAACGCAAGAAAGACATGAAGAACGGCGAAGGCGCCTACCGTCGTCTGAACGAGCAAGCCATGCGCCTGCTCAACAAGGACGGCATCCTGATCAGCGCTTCGTGCTCGATGCACCTGCCGGAAGACGATCTGCAGAACATTCTGCTGACCAGCGCCCGTCATCTGGATCGCAACATCCAGATGCTCGAGCGCGGCGGTCAGGGCCCGGATCACCCGGTGCACCCAGCCATCGCCGAAACCCGCTACATCAAAAGCATCACCTGCCGTCTGCTGCCAAACAGCTGATTGGTCAGTAAAAACGGGGGGCCCAAGGGCTCCCCGTTTGTTTTTGGGCGGTGCAAGGCCGTCTATTTCACTTCAAATCCAGCCGACTCCTACAATTAACTTCCTACAGTCTTGCAGGAATTTTCCGCACATCTGTTAATTACAGAAAAACAACTGACAAGTTTGTACAAGGGGCGAGATCGCTCCGACAAAATTACTGGATTTTTCCTACTTAATCTCCACTTGCCATTAATCGATTACAAACTATTATTGAGTTGTCACCACGAGGTGGCATTCAATCTTAATGAACAAGGAGTTCATACTATGAAAGCAATTACTCTGGAAACCAACAAAATCGCAAACCTCGCTTTTCTGGTTGCGCCTAAAGCCCGCTAAGTAAGTCAGGACGCTGGGGAGTGCCGGCACCCCAGCGTCCATCAGCCCTTTCCAGAGTGAAGCATTGAACATGCACATCAATCCGTACTTATTCATATTGCCGCGCACGCCCGGACAAATCGTCTGGAACTATAAAGAACACACTCAACATGAACTTGATCTTGATTACGCTTCAAGACTGGCGAAACTTATCGACAACCCGAACGCATTCGACAGTCGCAACATAATAGACATACAACTATTGAGCGTGGGTATTTTAACCATTGCAAAAATAGACAACCCGCCCTGGGGCTGGGATGAGTTATCCAAGATATTTCATATAGGCACGCAGAACATTCCCTGCGAAGCGACACCCAAGAACATTAATGAATGGTCCAGACAATATCTGGATCATTGCAATGACGTACTGAGCAAACCACCGCCCGATAAAGAACGCCCCACACTGGAAGGCGCGCGACGCATCGCGCTGCCGGCGCCTGCCGTGCTAAGCAACGACCGCTTGGGAAACGTCCTGCGCCAGCGTAAAACCAGTCGTTCCTTTACCGGTGAAGCGGTCACGCTGAATGACGTTTCCACCCTGCTCTATCTTTCCCTCGGTTATCTGCACGAACGCCAGCAGGATCGTGACAGCAGTATCGCCCTCGGGCTTGATGCCCGTCGCAGCAGTCCTTCCGGCGGCGGTTTGAATGCGTGCGAAGGTTTTGCGCTGGTGCAGAACGTCAGCGGCTTGAAACCCGGCATCTACGCCTATCACCCGGTAGAGCACGCCTTGAGCCTGATAAACCCGCTGCCCGACACGGCGCTGGGTCAACTGCTCGGCGGACAACACTTCATCAACAACCTGCCGCTGGGCCTGTTCATTACCGCGCGTTTCGACAAGCTCTGGTGGAAATATGAACACTCACGCGCCTATCGCATGGCGTTCGTGGAGGCTGGGCACTTGTCGCAATCCTTTCAGTTGGTTGCCACGGCCCTCGGTCTCGGCACCTGGCTGACCGGCGCGTTTTCTGATGATCAGGTTGAAGCCCTGCTGAAAATTACCGGCAGCGCGGAACAACCATTGTTCTTCGTCGGTTGCGGCGCCAGCGACGGTCAAGCGATGTGTCAGGAAATGCAGGCGCTGTTGCTGGAGGTGCAAGCATGAACGCAATCACCTCCGATCAACTGGAAGCCTCGCTGTCTTGGGCGCACAAGTTCACCCTCGATGACTGGAACAGCCGCGCTTCGGTGCGCACCTCTCAACACACCTATCAATTGCCGGACGACCTGCAAGAACAGCTGAAAACCCGCCACTGGTTTCCCCCGGCCTTTTTGCCGTACCTCTCACATCCGGCCATTCGCGCTGCTGGCAGCGAGGTCATACAACGGCTGACGGCCAATCATCTGGTGCATTTCCTCGATTACACCACGCTGCTCGAACACCGCATCGTCAACCGCGCAGTAGAAACCATCGTTCACGGCGAGTTGCCCGCGTTCGTGCCCTCGCGCATGAAAAATGCGGCGCTGCAGCTGTACACCGACGAGGGGTATCACGCGCTGTTCTCCAGTCAACTGGCCGAGCAGATCGCCAGCCAGTACGGCATTACCGAGCGCCCGGTGATGCCCTTGCGCATTACCCAGTTGAACACCGCGATTACCCGAGTGCCCGAGACGGATCGCCCACTCGCGTGGTTTCTGCTCGGCTTCGTCTCGGAGACGATCATTGCCCGGGAGTTGCTCGAGGTTTGCCGTGACACGCTGGTCTCCAGCGTCAGCGACATGCTGCGCGATCACCTCGCCGACGAGGCCCGTCACAGCCGCTATTTTTCAGAAGTGTTCCATTACCTGTGGCTGACCCTGAACAGCCGCCAACGCACCTTCAGCGCCAGAATGCTCCTGGAGTTCCTGCGAATCTTTTTCGAAGTCGACGAGCGCTGGCTGAAACAGAGCCTGCGCAGTGTCGGGATTGCCGACGACGTCATTCGCAAAATCCTCGACGGATTGATCAGCCCCAGAGCCAGTCGTCAGCGCACCAAGGCCGGGGCGAAGGCAACGCTGGAGGCGATGACAAAAGCAGGATTCTTTGCCCTCATCAATAACCGCAAATTGTTCGCCAAGGCAGGCCTGGTCGATGAATAGAGGAAAAGCCGCAGTGACCGCCGGGCAACGCCGCGGCGCGGTCAGTCTGCTGATGGCGATGGTGCTGCTGGGAGTGTTTCCGCTGGATGTGCTGCTGCCATCGTTTCCGGCACTGGCCGAGCACTTCAGCACCACTCCGGCCAACATTGCGCTGTCGATCAGCCTGTTTGCGGTGGGCATCGCTTTTGCGCAACTGCTGATCGGGCCGCTGTCGGATGCCATCGGGCGCAAGGGTTTGCTGCTTGTGGGCATGAGCATTTCGATGCTCGGTGCCCTCGGTTGCGTAAGCACCAGCGATTACACGCTGTTCCTGATATTCCGCGTGATGCAGGCCCTGGGCTGTGGCTGTTTCGTGTTGTCGCAAGCCTTGGTGCAGGATCTGTTCGAAGGCGAGCAGCGCGATCGGCTGCGGATCCTGATGGTCACCGCCTCTGGGATTTTCATCTCGATATCGCCGCTGGCCGGCACCTTCCTGCAGGCCACACTTGGCTGGCGCGGCAGTTTCTGGGTGTTTATCGGGTTGGCCGCCGTGGTGCTGATCAAGGCGTGGCTGTTTCTGGACAACAGCCGGCCGTCTCACAGCGGCGCTCGCCCCGGCTTCATTCGCTCTTATCGGCGAGTGCTGGGCGACTTCGAATTCGTCAGCTACTGGCTGATATCCGCGTTCGCCTTCGCCTGCCACTTTTCCTTCATCGTGATTTCACCGTTGATCTTCATGGATCAACTGCAAATGGCGCCTTATGAATTTTCACTGATTCTGTTGATCTACGGCGCGGCCTACATTGTCGGAGGGCTCGTCGCCACAGTCCTCAGCCGACGAATCAAACCCGGCCAACAAATGCTCGTCGGGCTTGGCCTGATCCTGCTGTCGGGGCTGGCGATGCTGTACCTGTCGTCGAACTTCGCGTTGACGTCAGCGACCGTGCTGATTCCGATGCTGATCTGCACCGCCGGCACCACCATCGCGCGCCCGGCCGCCACGTCGAAAGCCATGGGCCTGTTCCCCGAGCTTGCCGGTACCTCGGCGGCGGCCGGCAGTACCCTCACTTTTATCTGCGGCGGCCTTATCAGCGCATTGATCAGCCTGAGCCCGGCCAACCTGCAAGCCACGCTGGGTTATAGCTTTGTCCTGCTCAGTGGCGTGGCGCTGGCGTTGAACAGTCGGATCAGCCGTCGCGCCAGAATCCATGAAAGCCATGCCATGACGCAGCCGGGCGGTGATTAAAGCTGCCGGTCGTCATGCCACACGCGCCGTCGGCACTGGAACAACACTTTGCGCCATTCCCTCCAGACGCCAGCGGTGTAGAATCGGCAGATTCATCGCCATTCATCCCCGGCGGGTTTATGAGCTCAGGCTGAGACCAGCGGCGATCCCGCAACGTCATCGGCAACTTCCGGACACACGGCCATTTCTGAGTGTTCCAGAGGTCAATAGAAGCTCACTCCCATTTAGTACCTGATTAGCCGCCCGGAGTGCTCCATGCCAGATTATCGCTCGAAAACATCCACCCACGGCCGCAACATGGCCGGCGCCCGCGCACTGTGGCGCGCCACGGGGATGAAAGATGACGACTTCAAAAAGCCGATCATCGCCATTGCCAACTCGTTCACCCAGTTCGTACCGGGCCACGTGCATCTGAAGGATCTGGGCCAACTGGTCGCCCGCGAAATCGAACGCGCTGGCGGTGTAGCGAAAGAATTCAACACCATCGCCGTGGATGACGGCATCGCCATGGGTCACGACGGCATGCTGTACTCGCTGCCGAGCCGCGAGATCATCGCCGACTCTGTCGAGTACATGGTCAACGCCCACTGCGCCGACGCCATCGTGTGCATCTCCAATTGCGACAAGATCACCCCGGGCATGTTGATGGCTGCCTTGCGCCTGAACATTCCGGTGATCTTCGTTTCCGGCGGCCCGATGGAAGCCGGCAAGACCAAACTCGCCTCCCACGGCCTCGACCTTGTCGATGCCATGGTGATCGCTGCCGACGAAAGCGCTTCTGACGAGAAAGTCGCTGAGTACGAGCGCAGCGCCTGCCCGACGTGCGGTTCGTGCTCCGGCATGTTCACCGCCAACTCGATGAACTGCCTGACCGAAGCACTGGGTCTGGCATTGCCGGGCAACGGTTCGACCCTCGCCACCCACAGCGATCGCGAGCAGTTGTTCCTGCAGGCCGGCCGCACCATCGTCGAGCTGTGCAAGCGTTACTACGGCGAGAACGACGAATCGGTACTGCCGCGCAACATTGCCAACTTCAAGGCGTTCGAGAACGCGATGACGCTCGACATCGCCATGGGCGGTTCGACCAACACCATCCTGCACTTGCTCGCTGCCGCCCAGGAAGCCGAGATCGATTTCGACCTGCGCGACATCGACCGTCTTTCGCGCAGCGTTCCGCAGCTGTGCAAAGTCGCGCCGAACATCCAGAAGTACCACATGGAAGACGTGCACCGCGCTGGCGGTATCTTCAGCATCCTCGGTTCGCTGGCCCGTGGCGGTCTGCTGCACACCGACCTGCCGACCGTGCACAGCCGCAGCATGGAAGAAGGCATCGCCAAGTGGGACATCACCCAGACTGACGATGAAGCCGTGCACCACTTCTTCAAGGCCGGCCCTGCCGGTATTCCGACGCAGACGGCGTTCAGCCAGTCGACCCGTTGGGAAACCCTCGATGACGACCGTGAAAACGGCTGCATCCGCAGCGTCGAACACGCCTATTCGCAAGAAGGTGGTTTGGCCGTGCTGTACGGCAACATTGCTCTCGATGGCTGCGTGGTGAAAACCGCCGGTGTCGACGAGTCGATCCACGTCTTCGAAGGCAACGCGAAGATCTTCGAAAGCCAGGACAGCGCCGTACGCGGCATCCTCGCTGACGAAGTGAAGGCTGGCGACATCGTCATCATTCGCTACGAAGGCCCGAAAGGCGGCCCGGGCATGCAGGAAATGCTCTACCCGACTTCGTACCTGAAATCCAAAGGCCTGGGCAAAGCCTGCGCATTGCTCACCGACGGTCGTTTCTCCGGCGGTACGTCCGGCCTGTCCATCGGTCACGCTTCGCCAGAAGCAGCGGCCGGCGGCGCGATCGGTCTGGTGCAGGACGGCGACAAAGTGCTGATCGACATCCCTAACCGCTCGATCAACCTGTTGGTCAGCGACGAAGAACTGGCGGCACGCCGCGCCGAACAGGACAAGAAAGGCTGGAAACCGGTCGAGATTCGTCCACGCAAAGTGACCACCGCCCTCAAGGCCTACGCCCTGCTGGCGACCAGCGCCGACAAAGGTGCTGTGCGTAACAAAGCGATGCTTGACGGGCTGTAAGCCTTAAACGTCGAAAAAAATGCCCCGCCTGAGCGCGGGGCTGATCGTTCCCTGTAGGAGCTGCCGAAGGCTGCGATCTTTTGATCTTGCCCTTAAAACAAGATCAAAAGATCGCAGCCTTCGGCAGCTCCTACAGGGGGTTACTGGATTTCTTCAGGCTTGACGATCACCCAGTTCTTGTCCGCCGTCACCGGCAACCCTTCCTTCGCCTGCGCCGCCGCGTGTTTGGCCATCATGCCGTTCAACTGCGTCATGTACTTGTCCTTGCGGTTGATCCACAAGTGAATCCCGCCCTTGGCCACGTCAACATCGTGGAACAGCATGTAACCGTCGCTGGTCGGCGTATCGCCACCGACCAACACCGGTTTTTTCCACTCGTCGATGTAAGTGAGGATCGCCGCATGTTTGCCGGCCATCCACGTCGCCGGCGTCCACAGGTATGGCGTCAGCTCCAGACCCAAATTGGCCTTCTCGTCATATTTACCGGCGGTGATCTGCTTGCGTGCAGTGGTCAGTTCGTTAGTCTCGCGGTTTTTCAGCAGCGTGGTCACGCCGATAACGTTCTGCGGTTTGACGTTGTAGCCGTACTTCGGATCCGCCGCGACCATGCGCACCAGTTCCTCGGAAGCCGCGGTCATCACGTAAACCTCGATGCCGTTCTCCATCAGCTTGTTGTACAGCTCAACCTGGCCGGTGAAGATTTTCGGCGGCTGCACGTCGAGCTTCTTGACCACATCACCTTCGTAATACGTCGCCGGCACCGGTTTGCCCGAGGCCATCAGCTCATCGACGTAGCCTTTGAGTTCCTTGAGGGTGAAGCCGGAGAACACCTGCGCCACCCACGGATAGCAGACCATGTCGTCGACTTCACAGAGGCGGTAGTAGTAACTGAACAGGCTTTCCTTGTGGTCGGCGGTGTCCTTGAACGGCATCAATTTCAGGGAGGGGTCGAGTTTGTCGCGGGTGATCAGGCCCTTGTTTTCCATGAACGGCAGCAACGACTCTTCGAGGTCGTAGCGGTAACTGGTGTTGTCCATGTCGAACACCGCGTAGTTACCTTTGTTGGCGTTGGCCGCGATCATCGCGTCCAGCGCTTTGGCCTGATCGGCGGGCCAGTGTTTCAGTTCAGTTGCGAAAGCCTGAGAAGCCAGGCCCATGCCCACCGCCAGTGCGACAGCCAGAAATTTCGGTGCGAATTTCATCGACGCTTTCTCCCTGATGTAAAAGCATCGACGCTAACAAATGTGTATGACAGTCCTCGTCTGTCAGCGACCGCCCACGCCGCTATTTGCGCCAGATGCATTGCCGAGAGCGACAAGCGCTTATTCCAAAAACGACGGACGCCCTAAGATTTCGGTATTAAATCATTGCAAATCAAGCTGTTAGGCTTGCCGGTTCGCAGCAGCCCCGGAAGGCTGTTGGCAAAGTCTTTCTGGAGTTCTCATGAACCTACCGTTGATTCTCAACCTGCTGGTGTTCCTCGCCCTGCTGTTCGGTCTGGCGCAAACCCGCCACACCACGTGGAGCCTGGCGAAAAAAGTCCTGCTCGCACTCGCGCTAGGCGTGGCCTTCGGCGTGGCGTTGCACACCGTTTACGGTGCCGGCAACCCGGTGCTGAAAACCTCGATCGGCTGGTTCGATCTGGTCGGCAACGGCTACGTGCAGTTGCTGCAAATGATCGTTATCCCGCTGGTGTTCGCCTCGATCCTCAGCGCCGTGGCGCGTCTGCACAATGCGTCGTCGTTGGGCAAAATCAGCTTCCTGACCATCGGCACCCTGCTGTTCACCACCGCGATTGCGGCGCTGATCGGCATCGGCCTGACCAACCTGTTCGGCCTCACCGCTGAAGGTCTGGTCGCCGGCACCCAGGAAATGGCCCGTCTGCAAACCATTCAGACCGACTACGCCGGCAAGGTCGCCGACCTGAATGTGCCGCAACTGCTGCTGTCGTTCATCCCGCAAAACCCGTTCGCCGATCTGGCGCGGGCCAAGCCGACCTCGATCATCAGCGTGGTGATTTTCGCCGTATTCCTCGGGGTTGCCGCGCTGCAACTGCTCAAGGATGACGTCGAGAAAGGTCAGAAAGTGATCAACGCCATCGACACCCTGCAAGCCTGGGTGATGCGTCTGGTGCGTCTGGTGATGAAGCTGACCCCGTACGGCGTGCTGGCGCTGATGACCAAAGTGGTCGCCGGTTCCAACCTGCAGGACATCATCAAGCTCGGCAGTTTTGTCGTGGTGTCGTACCTCGGTCTCGGCCTGATGTTCGTCGTACACGGTTTGCTGGTGTCGGCGGCCGGGATCAACCCGCTGCGTTTCTTCCGCAAGATCTGGCCAGTGCTGACGTTCGCGTTTACCAGCCGTTCGAGCGCGGCGAGCATTCCACTGAGCATTGAAGCGCAGACGCGTCGTCTGGGAATTCCGCAGTCGGTGGCGAGTTTTGCCGCATCGTTCGGTGCGACGATTGGCCAGAACGGTTGCGCGGGGCTGTACCCGGCGATGTTGGCGGTGATGGTTGCGCCGACTGTGGGCATCAACCCGCTGGATCCGCTGTGGATCGCGACGTTGGTGGCGATTGTGACGCTGAGCTCAGCCGGTGTGGCCGGTGTCGGTGGCGGCGCGACGTTCGCGGCGCTGATCGTGCTGCCGGCGATGGGTTTGCCGGTGTCACTGGTGGCGTTGCTGATTTCGGTTGAACCACTGATTGATATGGGGCGTACGGCGTTGAACGTGAGTGGCTCGATCACGGCGGGTGCGATTACCAGTCAGGTGATGCAGCAGACTGATAAAGAACTGCTGGATGCTGATGAGCATGCGGAGCTTGCTCAGGCTTAACTGCAACACATACTTGTGGCGAGGGGATTTATCCCCGTTGGGTTGCGTAGCGACCCCATTATTTTGGGGCTGCTGCGCAACCCAACGGGGATAAATCCCCTCGCCACAATTTAGGCTTTTTCCCAGACTTCGAAGTTGTACGCGGGTTTGTCGCCTTCAGCCGGATTCGGCACATTCGACACCAGCTTCCACTGCTCCAAATCAAACTCCGGAAACCACGCATCCCCTTCCGGGCTCAACGCCACGCGCGTCAGATACAGACGATCCGCCTGCGCCAGCCCTTGCGCGTACAACTGCGCGCCACCAATCAGCATCAGCTCATCAACGCCCTGCTCTTTCGCCCATTCTTCGGCGCGAACCACCGCTGCTTCCAGCGACGGATACACCTCGGCACCTTCCAGCACCAGATCGGCCTGACGGCTGACGACGATGTTCAAGCGCCCCGGCAACGGTCGGCCAAGCGAATCCCAGGTCTTGCGACCCATGATGATCGGCTTGCCCAAGGTGGTGGCCTTGAAGTATTTGAAGTCCCCCGGCAGGTGCCAGGGCATGCTGTTGTCGACGCCGATCACGCGGTTTTCACCGAGGGCTGCGATCAGGCTGAGGGGGAGTGATTTAGTCATGCCGGCGAGGATACCAGAGCCGCGCTTACCCCGATAAGCGCCACAGCGGTTATGCTCAGCGCTGGATTAAGCGACGGGATGCCGCGTGACTGAACTGACTCCACTGCAAAACCTCTGGCTCACCGAAACCGTGCGCCTGCGCGAAGAACACGCAGGCCCGCTGGAAGATCTGGAAGCCAATCGACTAGCCCGCGCGGCCGGCGGCGATCTGCCGAGCCGTATTCAACGCCGCGCGTTATGGCTGGCCGAACGTGACGGGCTGACGGCAGCACTCAAACACTGGCTGCAAGGCGCGCGTCTGGCGCTGGTGTTGCTGATGATCTTCGCGGTACTGAGCGGCGCCGGTCTGGCCTTCGCCGCACTCGGCCAGACGCCGGTCAATGTGTTCTGGGCCTTGGGCAGTCTGCTCGGGCTGAACCTGATTCTGCTGCTGAGCTGGTTGCTGGGCTTGATCTTTGCCGGCGAACACGGCGCCACGCTCGGGCGATTGTGGTTATGGCTCAGCGAAAAAATGGCCCGCGACGCCAAAGCCGCGCAACTGGCGCCCGCCCTGCTGCTGATGCTGCAACGCAAGAAACTCAATCGCTGGGCGCTCGGTACGCTGGTCAACGGTTTGTGGTTGCTGGCGATGCTCAGCGCGCTGATTCTGCTGCTGACGCTGATGGCGACCCGGCGCTACGGCTTCGTCTGGGAAACCACGATTCTCAGCGCCGACACCTTTATCCATGTCACCCACGCGCTCGGTTATCTACCGTCGCTGCTCGGTTTCAACGTGCCGACGGTGGAGATGATCCGCGCCAGCGGCGATGGTGCGCTCGACATCGAAAGCGCTCGCCAGGCCTGGGCGACCTGGCTGGTTGGCGTTTTGATGGTGTACGGCGTGCTGCCGCGTCTGCTGCTGACGTTGCTGTGTTTCTGGCGCTGGAACAGCGGCAAAACCGCGCTGCGTCTGGACTTGAACCTGCCCGGCTACGCGCAATTGCGCGAACGTCTGATGCCGACCAGTGAACGCCTCGGCGTCAACGATCCGGAGCCTGCGCAACTGCACCGCGTTGAAAGCAGCGTCGGCGAACTCGCCAGCGAAGGTGCGTTGCTGGTCGCCATCGAACTCGACGAACAACGTCCATGGCCGCCCGCGCTACCGAAAAACGTCAGCAACGCCGGCATCCTCGACAGCCGCGAATCGCGCCATAAACTTCTCGAACAACTCAGTCGCTTCCCTCCGGCACGTCTGGCGATTGCCTGCGACCCACGGCGCTCGCCGGATCGCGGCAGCCTCGCCTTGATCGCCGAACTGGCGCGCAACGCCGGAGAAACCCGCGTCTGGCTGCTGCAAGCGCCGCCCGGTGAAGCGCTGGATGCCGAACGCCTCGGCGACTGGCACATCGCGCTGCAACAGCTTGATCTGCAGTTTGCCGATTGCGCGCCGTTGAACTGGCTGGAGACGGGTCATGACTGATGCCTGGAAAGCGCCGCTGAAACTCGCGGTGGTCGGCCACACCAACGTCGGCAAGACCTCACTGTTGCGCACGCTGACCCGCGACGTCGGTTTTGGCGAAGTCTCCCATCGCCCGAGCACCACGCGGCATGTCGAAGGCGCGCGGTTGTCGGTGGACGGCGAGCCATTGCTCGACCTCTACGACACGCCGGGGCTGGAAGATGCCATCGCGCTGCTGGATTTCCTCGAACGTCTGGAACGCCCCGGCGAACGCCTCGATGGCCCGGCGCGACTGGCGCGGTTTCTTGACGGCAGCGAGGCGCGCCAGCGTTTCGAGCAGGAGGCGAAAGTGCTGCGGCAACTGCTCGCCTCCGACGCCGGTTTGTATGTGATCGATGCGCGCGAGCCGGTGCTGGCCAAGTACCGCGATGAACTGGAAGTGCTCGCCAGTTGCGGCAAACCCTTGCTGCCGGTGTTGAATTTCGTCAGCAGCGCCAATCATCGCGAGCCGGATTGGCGCGAGGCGCTGGCGCGGCTGGGGCTACATGCACTGGTGCGTTTCGACAGTGTGGCGCCGCCTGAAGATGGCGAGCGGCGGCTGTATGAAAGCCTCGCGCTGCTGCTGGAAAATGCTCGTCCGCAACTGGAACGGTTGATTGCTGATCAACAGGCTCAGCGCCAGGCGCGTCAGCAAAGTGCGGCGCGGTTGATTGCTGAATTGTTGATCGACTGTGCAGCTTGTCGGCGCAGTGTGGTCAGTGAAGCCGAGCAGGAACAGCAAGCCATCAGCGAATTGCGCAAGGCTGTGCGTCAGCGCGAGCAGAAGTGTGTTGAGGCGTTGCTCAAGCTGTATGCGTTTCGTCCGCAGGATGCGGCGGCGAGTGATTTGCCGTTGCTCGATGGGCGTTGGGGTGATGACCTGTTCAACCCGGAAACCTTGAAGCAACTCGGGGTGCGCGTGGGCGGCGGGATTGCTGCCGGTGCAGCGGCGGGGGCTGGTGTGGATTTGCTGGTTGGCGGGATTACCCTTGGCGCAGCGGCGTTGGCGGGGGCGATTGCCGGGGGTGCGCTGCAAACGGCGCGCAGTTATGGCAGCCGCTTGCTCGGCAAGATCAAGGGGCAGCGTGAGCTGACGGTGGATGACGGGGTGTTGCGACTGTTGGCGCTGCGCCAGCGGCAGTTGGTGTTGGCGCTGGATCAGCGTGGGCATGCGGCGATGGATGCGGTTCAGGTCGCTACTCCGCAGGATAAGACCTGGCGCGAGGGCAAGTTGCCGGAGGCGCTGAACAAGGCGCGGGCGCATCCGCAGTGGTCGTCGTTGAATCCGCAGGCGAAGTTGAATCAGGCGGAAAGGCAGGAGCAGATTGAGGGGCTGGTGGAGAAAGTGCTTGAGCTGTAAACGCCGACCCTCACCCCAGCCCTCTCCCGGAGGGAGAGGGAGCTGACCGTGTTGTTCTTCCGTCATACATCGACCTGAGATATCCAGTCGAACTCAGGTTTTGAAAGGCATGAAGATCGGCTCCCTCTCCCTCCGGGAGAGGGCTGGGGTGAGGGCGACAATCACCCTGCCGACAACAAAACCTCAGCCTTGCGCTTGAGCACCGCCAAATCCATCACCGGCACCGCCCTCTCCTTGGCCAGCTCATCCCACTGCCGCATCCGCAGACTGACCGCACACAACGGATCCCGCTCAAACACCTCCGCCTCCGCCTCCGTCATCACCCCACCCTGATACTCCAGCGTCCGCCGACTCGCCTCACTCAGCCGCTCGAAATACCCCGGCTCACGCAACGTCAGATACCGCTTGGCCTGCACGTGATATTCCACCAGCCGCGCCATACGTTCGCTGAAACCGGCCTCGCGCAAATAATCCGCACCCAGGCGTTCATGACTGACCACGCCATACCCGCCCATGTTCTCCGCCCCTTCGGCACACAAATGGCCGATGTCATGGAAGAACGCCGCCAGCACCACTTCATCATCAAAACCCTCGGCGATCGCCAGTTCGGCCGCTTGGGACATGTGTTCGATCTGCGACACCGGTTCGCCGATGTAATCGCTGGAGCCAAAACGCTCATACAGCGCGAATACCTTGGCGACGGTTTGCTCGTGACCTGTCATCAAATCTCCTCCAACAACTGCGCAACGTTGCGTTCGGCCATCGCCGGGCCGACGCTCATGCCGACGCCGGTGTGCATCAGCGCCACACTCAACCCCGGTGCCGGGCGCAGCAACGAAAACGGCCCCGGCCCCCGAGAACCATAGACGCCCTGCCAGCGCTCGACCACTTGCACCTTGCAGCCCAGGGTCTGCTCGGCCAGTTCGATCATCCAGTTGTCCACTTGCTCGGCGTTGAACGGTGAAGCGTCGCTGCCGTAATGGTGCGAGTCGCCGATGATCAGTTCGCCGTAGGGCGTCGGGCTGATCAGCAGGTGGATGCCGTTGTCGTGCAGGTGCGGTTGCTCACGGAGGATTTGCGCCTGCACCGCCGCCGCTTCCGGCAGATCGGCGAAGGCGCCGTAATGCACGCAGCTGAGGCCGGTGAGCAAGGCGTGCTGGAGATTCAGATCGATCTGCGGTTTGGCGCGGAGCATTTGTAGACGGCAGATTTGCGGGTCGAGCGCGGCGATTGGTTCGGCCAGCAGGGTTTGATAATCGTGGCCGGAGCAGACAATGATCTGCTTCGCGGTAAACGTGCCGGCAGTGCTGTGCAGGTGACCGGGTTCGACGTCGCGCACCAGCGTCGAGAAGTGGAACTCTACGCCGAGGTCGCGGCGCAGGTATTCGATCAGTGCAGGAATCGCTTCGCGAGAGTAAAGCTGTTGATCGTCGAGGCCATGAAGCGCGGCGCGGTGATGGCGGAACTGGCCGTTGTAGAGATCGCGCAGCGCGGCGCCGCGTAGCAGGTCGACGTTGTAGTTGTGTTCAATGGCGCGAGTGGCGCAGAAGGTTTCGAGCAGGTGTTCTTCGGCTTCGGTTCTGGCGAATAGATACGAGCCGTTGCGCTTGGTTTGCAGGCCGGCGAGTTGCGCCCAATCGCCCCAGATCTCGCGGCTGGCCTTGGCCAGTTCAAGCATCGGGCCGGGGGGCTGGCCGGTGACCAGAGCCTGGCCGAAGTTGCGCACCGAAGCGCCGAGGGGGGTGGCGGTGCGTTCGAAAACGGCGACCTTGAGGCCGCGTTTGGCGGCGGCGTAGGCGTGGGACAGGCCCAGAATGCCGGCGCCAACGATGAGCAGGTCTTTGTGGTGTGTCATGAAGCTACCTCAATGATCGTTCCCACGCTCCGCGTGGGAATGCAGCCAAGGACGCTCTGCGTCCATAGTGACGCGGAGCGTCACGGGATTCATTCCCACGCGGAGCGTGGGAACGATCAGTGTGGGAGCGAGCTTGCTCGCGAAGGGGCCCTGTCAGTCGATAAAGATCTTACTTGGCAGCCACTTTCTCGGACTTGCCGTCATAACGCTTGCGCCACTCAGTCAGAATCTCGTCGCGATTCTTCGAGGCCCAGGCAAAGTCGTTCTTGATCAAACGCTGCTCATAATCCGCCGGCAATTCGGTCTGCGGCTTGGCGATCCCCGGCTGTGCAAGAACAGCGAAGTTCTCTTTATACAGATCCATCGCCTCAGCACTCGCCGAGAAGTCAGCCAGTTTCTTCGCTGCCTCTTCATGCGGCGTTCCTTTGATCACGGCAGTCGCTTCGATCTCCCAGCCCAGACCTTCCTTCGGCAGGATGATGTCCAGCGGCGCGCCCTGACGCTTCAGCTGTACCGCCGGATACTCAAAGGAAATCCCGATCGGAAACTCGCCCGCCGCTGCCAGTTTGCAAGGCTTGGAACCGGAGTGAACGTACTGGCCGATGTTCTGGTGCAGGCCATCCATGTACGCCCAGCCCTGCTTCTCGCCGAAGGTTTGCAGCCAGGCGCTGACGTCGAGGAAACCGGTGCCGGACGACGCCGGGTTCGGCATAACAATCTTGCCCTTGTACTCAGGCTTGGTCAGATCCTGCCAGCTCACTGGCTTGGTCAAACCCTGCTTCTCGGCTTCGACGGTGTTGAAGCAGATGGTCGCGGCCCAGACGTCCATGCCGACCCACGCTGGCGGGTTGGCGGCGTCGCGGTAGTTCGTGCCGATCTTGCCGAGATCCTTCGGCGCGTAGCTTTGCAGCATGCCTTGCTGATCGAGGATCGCCAGACTGGAAGCCGCCAGGCCCCACACCGCGTCAGCCTGCGGACGGGCCTTTTCGGCGAGCAATTTGGCGGTGATGATCCCGGTGGAATCGCGTACCCATTTGATCTCGACGTCCGGGTTGGCTTTTTCGAAGGCTTCTTTGTAGGACTTCAGTTGCTCGGCTTCGAGGGCGGTGTACACCGTCAACTCGGTTTTTGCCGCGAAGGCATTCAGGCTGAAAGTAGCGAGCACAGCAGCGGCCAGGGCCAAAGGCTTGAACATGATCGGTATCCTGTCTTTTGAGTTGAGGGTGTGAATCAGTGACCGGGCGCGGTTTGCCGCCAGGCTTGAGAACGGCGCAGCAAGCCGCGCGACGCCCACGCCAGCAGCAAGGACACGCCCGCCGAGGTGAACAGAATCAGGGTCGACATCGCTGCCGCGCCGCCGACGTTGCCGGCGTCATCCATGTTCAGCACCGCCACCGCCGCGAGGATGGTGTCGGGGCTGTAGAGGAAGATCGCGGCAGAAACCGTGGTCATCGCCGAGACGAACAGGTAGCGAACGATATCGAGCAACGCCGGCAGGCAGATCGGCACGGTGACGCGCAGGTAATGCCGGTACAGCGGCGCCTTCAGCGACAGCGCAGCGGCTTCGAACTCGGCGTCGAGTTGGCGCAAGGCAGTAGTCGCGGTCATCTGTGCGGTGGTCAGGTAGTGCGCAATGGTGCAGACGATCAGCAGCGTCATCGTCCCGTACAGCACGTGCAGCGGGTTACCCGTGAGGTTGAAGAAGAAGACGTAACCGAGCCCGAGCACCAACCCCGGCACCGCCATCGGCACAAAACTGAGCATACGCAACGCCAGGTTGAGGCCGCGTTGATCGCGGGTTTTCTCCATCAGATAAGCACCGGTGAAAATCAGCACGCTGCCGATCAACGCCGTGCCCAGCGCCATCTTCAAACTGTTGCTGTAAGCCAGCCAGCCACCGCCAGCGGTTTCGTTGAACTGGTAATGGTTGAGCGACAGCGACAGGTTGTACGGCCAGAACTTAACCAGCGACGAAAACACCGCCATGCCGAACACCAAGATCAACGCCGCGCTGATCAGCAGAACAATCGCCAGATAGCAGCCATCGCGCAGTTTCGACGGTGCCGGTTTGAACACCTGTGCCCGACCGCTCATGGAGTCGCCGTGACGCCGACGCAGCCACGCATCGACGCCAAAGCTGAACAGCGCCGGCAGCAACAGCACCATGCCGATCAACGCGCCGCGACCGAATTGCTGCTGGCCGACCACGGCTTTGTAGGCTTCCAGCGCGAGCACTTGATAGTCACCGCCGACCACCACTGGCACACCGAAATCGGTGATGGTCAGGGTGAACACCAGACAGAACGCGGCGAACACAGCCTGGCGAGTTGCCGGCCAAGTGATGCTGCGAAAGGCTTTCGCCGGACTGGCGCCCATGCTCGACGCGGCATCGAACAATCGCGCATCGGCCAGCGACAGTGCCGAGAGCAGAATCATCAGCGCATGGGGAAAGGTGTAAATCACCTCGCCCAGCACAATCCCCCAGAACCCATAAATGTTGTCCGAGAGCAGCCCGCGCAACATGCCCTGGTTGCCAAACAGATAGACCAGTGCAATCCCCGGCAGCATTGACGGCGCCATCAGCGGCAGCAAGGAAATCCCGCGCCAGATGCCCTTCGCCGGAATCATTGTGCGTTGCAACGCGTAGGCAAACAGGTAAGCCAGCGGTACGACGATGGCCGCAACGCTGAGGGACACTTTCAGACTGTTGCCGAGCAGCCAGTGGAAATTCTCGCTAGTGACCATCTCCTTCGCCGCGATCCAGCCACCGCCCTGCCCGGCCTCATTACTAAAGCCACGCCAGAAGATCGCCAGCAACGGCAGCAACACCGCGATACCAAGCAGCACCAGCAAGAGGATTTTGCCGCCGACGACAAAAATGCGGTCGCCGATCTCGGCTTTCGAGGACTGTCGCACCTGCTTGTGCGGTAGCGGCAGCGCGAGGTTGCTGTTCATCAGGCAAACACCTGCAGGCTGCGCGGCGGCAAGGCGACCATGATTTGCTGGGCGCCGAGGCGCGGCATGGCTTCCGGGGCGAGTTCGGCGAGCAAGGCGTGGCCAGGCAATTGGTCGAGTTCGAAGCTCATGCGGCAGCGATTGCCGAGGAAGGTGATCTCGCGGACTTTGGCCGGGAACAGGTTTTCTTCGTGTACCGGTGGATTAACGTTGATCGCTTCCGGGCGGCAGAACAAACGACCCGAAGCACGCTGAACGCTGCCGTCGCTGAGGCGCAGGTTCATCCCGCCGACCTGAGCGTGACTGTCGCTGCTGCGCTGGAACGGCAGCCAGTTGCCTTGGCCGACGAACTCGGCCACGAACGGCGTGGCCGGGCGGTTGTAGATTTCCTGCGGGGTGGCGTACTGCTCGACGCGGCCGTTGTTCATCACCGCGATACGGTCGGCCATCAGCATGGCTTCGTCCTGATTGTGCGTGACCATCAGCGTGGTGATGCCCAGGCTGCGTTGCAGCTGGCGCAGTTCGGTGCACAGATGCTCGCGGACGCGGGCGTCGAGGGCGGACATCGGTTCATCGAGCAACAGCAGCGATGGCGCGGGTGCCAAGGCCCGAGCTAGAGCAACGCGCTGTTGTTGGCCGCCGGACAATTGACCGGGGTATTTTTTCTCGCTGCCGATGAGGCCGACCAGTTCCAGCATCTGGCCGACACGACGGCGCACTTCGTCGCGACCGCTGCCGGCGAGGCCGTAGGCAATGTTCGCTTCGACGGTCAGATTGGGGAACAGCGCGTAGGACTGGAACAGAATCCCGTAGTCGCGAGCCTGCGGGGCGAGGTGCGAAACGTCACGATCGCCGAGGTACAGCTCGCCGCTGTCCTGTTTCTCCAGACCGGCGATGCAGCGCAGCAACGTGGTTTTGCCGCAGCCCGATGGGCCGAGCAGGCACACCAGTTCACCGGCGGCGACGTCGAGGGAGACGTTATCCAGCGCGGTGAACGCGCCGAAGCGTTTCTGCACGCCGCGCACTTTCATCGGCGCACCGGGATTGGTCAGGGCAGTTGCGATGGCAGGATTCATGGACAGACCTCATCAAGCAGATGGGGCCAATCCTAGAGTTGTAATGCGTCCGTCATGTGGCAACGAGGCAAAAACTGCTGATAGTGTTATTCAGGGATTTTGGTTCACCAGAGATCGTTCCCACGCTCTGCGTGGGAACGCCTCATCGGACGCTCCGCGTTCGGCTCTTGGGACGCAGAGCGTCCCGGGCTGCATTCCCACGCGGAGCGTGGGAACGATCATTACGCGGGGGACATTTCTTGGGCCAGGCCTAGGAACGCCGCAGGCAACCGCGCGCCCTTGCGCTCTTTCAGGCAATACAGATACTCAGGAATCTGCGGCGCATTCTCGATCGTCAGCACGCGCAACTGCGGATCATGCGGCACTTCCTGCCGGGCAATGATGCTGATGCCGATATTGCGCAACACCGCCTCCCGAATCGACTCACGGCTGCCAATCTCCAGCAACGGACCGAAACTCACCCCGGCACTCGCCAGCAATTCTTCGGTCAACCGCCGCGTGGTCGACCCCGACTCACGCATCAACAACGTATGCCCGGCCAGCGCACTCAACGTCACATGCTCCTGCACAGCCAACGGATGATTGCGATGCACCGCCAGCACCAGCGGATCAGTACCGAGCACCCGGCGAATCAACCGCGCGTCATCGAGCAATTGCGACGACGCGGCGATATCCACCCGATAATCCTCCAGCGCTTCGAGTACCTGCTGCGAGTTGCCGATTTCCACCGACACCTCCACTTGCGGCAAGCGCTCACGAAAGGTCTTCACCAGATCGAGAATGTAATACGGCGCTGTCGCGGCAATGCGCAACGTGCCCTGCACCTGACCGCTGTTGCGCAGGAAAAACTCGATGTCGGCTTCCTGCTGCAACAGCGTCTTGACCATCGGCAGCAACCGCGCACCTTCGTCACTGACGCTCAACCGTCGACCACCGCGATAAAACAGTTCCACCGAATACTGACTTTCCAGATTGCGGATCTGTGTGGTCACGGTCGGTTGGCTGAGGCCGAGTTTTTTCGCCGCCAGCGTGATGCTGCCCAGGCGGGCGACCATGTAAAACGCTTTCAGCTCGGCACTCAGCACAACCTTTCCTCACTCTATTTGCGCAGCAGGCGCAAACCGTTGAACACCACCAACAGGCTCACGCCCATGTCGGCGAACACCGCCATCCACATGGTGGCGAGTCCGGCGAAGGTTACCGCAAGAAAGATCGCTTTGATCACCAGTGCCAACGCGATGTTCTGTTTCAGGATGCTCGCGGTGTTGCGCGACAGGCTAATGAACGCCGGGATCTTGCGCAGATCGTCGTCCATCAGGGCGACATCAGCGGTTTCGATCGCCGTGTCGGTGCCAGCAGCGGCCATGGCGAAACCGATCTCGGCGCGGGCCAGTGCCGGCGCGTCGTTGATGCCGTCGCCGACCATGCCCACACGATGGCCCTGCTTGTACAGATCTTCAATGGCTTGCAGTTTGTCGGTTGGCAGCAAATCACCGCGAGCTTCGTCGATGCCGACCTGCGCGGCAATCGCCTGCGCGGTGTGGACGTTGTCGCCAGTGAGCATCAAGGTTTTCACCCCGAGTTCATGCAACTGACGGATTGCTTCGCGGCTGGTTTCCTTGACGGTATCGGCCACGGCGAACAGCGCCAGTGGGCCGGAGCTGTCGAGCAGCAGCACCACGGATTTGCCCTGTTTCTCCAGCGCGAAGAGTTTTTCTTCCAGTGCTGGCGAGCACAGGCCGAGCTCTTCGACCAGACGATGGTTGCCCAAGTGATAAGTCTGGCCGTTGATTTCGCCTTTGACGCCACGGCCGCCCAGCGCTTCGAAGTTATCCACAATCAACGCATCGAAGTTTTTATCCACAGCGGCGTTGGCGATGGCCAGCGACACCGGGTGATCGGAGCGACCGGCCAATGCTGCAGCGATGGCCGGCGCCGTGGCATCGGCGGTTGGGTCGAGGGACAGGTAATCGGTCTGCACCGGTTTGCCGTGGGTGATCGTGCCGGTTTTATCCAGCGCCAGATAATCCAGTTTGAAACCGCCCTCCAGGTACACGCCGCCCTTGACCAGAATGCCTTTGCGCGCCGCTGCGGCGAGGCCGCTGACGATGGTCACCGGGGTGGAAATCACCAGTGCACACGGGCACGCGACCACCAGCAACACCAGCGCGCGGTAGATCCAGTCGAACCACACAGCGCCCATGAACAGCGGCGGAATGATCGCCACGGCCAAGGCAAAGACGAACACCACAGGCGTGTAGATTTTCGAGAACTGATCGACGAAACGCTGGGTCGGCGCGCGCGCGCCTTGGGCCTGTTCGACGGCGTGGATGATTCGCGCCAGCGTCGAGTTGTTCGCCGCAGCGGTAACCGCGTATTCCAGCGAACCAGCCTGATTGATGGTGCCGGCGAAGACTTTGTCGCCGATGGTTTTTTCTACCGGCAGGCTTTCCCCGGTGATCGGCGCCTGGTCGATGGTCGAGTTGCCGCTGAGCACTTCACCGTCCAGCGCAATACGCTCGCCCGGTTTCACCCGCACGCGCGCGCCGAGTTCGACGCTTTTTACGTCTTGTTCAATCCACGAACCGTCAGCCTGCAGCACCGTGGCTTGCTCTGGCGTCATCTGCATCAGGCCGCTGATCGCATTGCGCGCACGGTCAAGCGAACGCGCTTCGATCAGCTCGGCGACGGTGAACAGGAACATCACCATCGCCGCTTCCGGCCACTGGCCGATGAGGATGGCACCGGTCACGGCGATGCTCATCAGCGCGTTGATGTTGAGGTTGCGGTTCTTCAGGGCGATCCAGCCCTTTTTGTAGGTGGTCAGGCCACCGCTGAGGATCGACACCAGCGCGATAATCGCCACCACCCAGGTGGGCGCGGCGTTGGTGAAGTGGATGACTTCAGCGGCGAGCGCACCAATGCCGGACAACGCCAGCGGCCACCAGTGTTTTTTCACTGGCGCCGGGGCTGGCGAATCGACGCCCGCCTCCAGCGGCTCGGCGTGCATGCCGAGGGATTTGATCGCTTCGGTGATGGGCTCGGTACCCGGCAGATTGTGGGTCACGCCAAGTACACGGTTGATCAGATTGAATTCCAACTGCTGCACGCCGGCGAGTTTGCCGAGCTTGTTCTGGATCAGCGTCTGCTCGGTCGGGCAATCCATCGCCTCGATGCGGAAACTGCTCAGCCGCGCATCGGCACTGGTTTTCTCGCTCAGTTGCACCAACGCAGGCGCGGCGGCTGTCGACGAGCAGCAGGCGTCATCGTGCGCATGAACCGGTGCCGGTGCCGCGATTTTCGACCCGCAGCAAGAATCGCCGCCCTGTGAATGCTTATGCACAGGCTGCAATTTATGACTGTGATCGTGGCCGTCGCCGGGCTTGTGGGTGTGCTGGGAATCGCTCATTGGTCGCGTCCATGAAGGTGCCTGTTGCCAAGTAAAGACCCTGTAGCCACTATAGGGTCAAGCACCCTTTTGGAGATTGCCGTCATGAAGATCGGAGAACTGGCCAAACTCACCGACTGCGCCGTGGAAACCATCCGCTACTACGAGCGCGAAAACCTCCTGCCGGAGCCGGCCCGCAGCGACGGCAACTACCGCGTCTACACCCAGGCCCACGCCGAACGCCTGACCTTCATCCGCAACTGCCGCACCCTCGACATGACCCTCGAAGAAATCCGCAGCCTGCTGGCCATGCGTGACAGCCCGCAAGATCAGTGTGAAAGCGTGAACACGCTGATCGATGAACACATCCAGCATGTGAAGGCGCGGATTGATGGGTTGCTGGCGTTGCAGACACAACTGCTCGACCTGCGCCAACGCTGTGGCGAAGGGCCGGGGGCGGATCAATGCGGGATTTTGCAGCGACTGGAAGTGAGTGGCGGAGTCGTCGCCACCGAAGTCGAACACTCCCACGTAGGCCGCAGCCACGGCCACTAAAGAACACCGCATAACGCTCGTTCCCATGCTCCGCGTGGGAATGCCGCCATGGACGCTCCGCGTCCAAAGTGACGCAGAGCGTCACGGGATTCATTCCCACGCAGAGCGTGGGAACGATCCTACCGACTAGACCGCCATTGGCGCGGTCATTGGTGCGTGGTGTTCGTAGCCTTCCAGCGAGAAATCACTTGGTTCGACCAGTTCCAGCCATTCCGGCTGGTACACGCCAGTCTTGGCAAACTCCGGCACGCGATCGGAGATTTTCAGCTTAGGCATGGCGAACGGCTCGCGCTTGAGCTGTTCGTTGAGCATGTCCAGGTGGTTCTCGTAGACGTGCGCATCACCGATGAAATAGGTGAACCAGCGCGGCGTGTAGCCGGTCAGGCGACCGATCAGGCTCAGCAGCGCGGCGCCTTCGGTGAGGTTGAACGGCGTGCCCAGGCCCAGATCATTCGAGCGAATGTAGAGGGTCAGGGAGATTTCCTTGGTCTCGACATTCGGGTGGAACTGGTACAGCAGGTGGCACGGCGGCAGGGCCATTTCATCCAGCTGAGCGACGTTCCAGCCGTGGAACAGAATCCGGCGGCTGCCCGGATCCTTGATGATCGTGTCGACGCACTGACGCACCTGGTCGATGGCTTTGTACAGCACCACGTAGGCCTGGCCGTCTTCTTCGCCCTGAGCGATCTGCTTGTAGCCGTTGCTCAAGGTTTGTTCGATGGCGGCGCTGTTGCTCAGCGGGATCTGCTTGTACGCCGGCCATTTGCGCCATTGCACGCCGTAGATTTCGCCGAGGTCGTCGTCGCCCTGACGGAACGGGTTGGCCAGCCACTGCGCGTTTTCGTTGGCGTTCTGATCCCAGACCTTGCAGCCCAGCGCACGGAATTCAGCGGCGTTGTTCACGCCACGAAGAAATCCGCACATCTCGCCGATGGCCGATTTGAAGGCCATTTTGCGCGTGGTGATCGCCGGGAAACCTTCCTGCAGATCGAAACGCAGCATCGCACCCGGGAAACTGATGGTGTTGATGCCGGTGCGGTTGGCCTGTTTGCTGCCGTTCTGAATGACGTGCGAGACCAGTTCGAGATATTGCTTCATGAGTTACCTGTGTCCTTTGAGCCCCGACGTCGCGCGCCGGGGTTCGTAGTTTAAGCCGTCGGCGCCAGCGGTGCTGCCGGTGCGCGACGATAGGCCAGCCAGATCAGGAACAGCCCGCCGACGATCATCGGCACGCAAAGCACCTGGCCCATGGTCAGCCAGTTCCAGGCCAAGTAGCCGAGTTGCGCATCCGGTACGCGAACGAATTCGACGATGAACCGGAAGATGCCGTAGAACAGCGCGAACATGCCGGAAACGGCCATGGTCGGACGCGGCTTGCGCGAGAAAATCCACAGGATCAGGAACAGCGCCACGCCTTCGAGTGCGAACTGATACAGCTGCGACGGGTGACGCGGCAGTTGCGCCGGGTCGCTGAATGGCGGGAAGACCATGGCCCACGGTACGTCGGTGGCTTTGCCCCACAACTCGGCGTTGATGAAGTTACCGATGCGCCCGGCGCCCAGACCGATCGGCACCATTGGTGCGACGAAGTCCATCAACTGGAAGAACGACTTGCCATTGCGCTTGCCGAACCACAACGCGGCCAGCATCACCCCGATGAAGCCGCCGTGGAACGACATGCCGCCCTTCCACACTTCGAAAATCAGCGTCGGGTTGGCCAGATAAGCGCTCAGATCGTAGAACAGCACATAGCCCAGACGTCCGCCGACGATCACGCCCATCGACATCCAGAAGACCATGTCGGAGAGTTTCTCCTTGGTCCAGGTCGGGTCGAAACGGTTGAGCCGGCGCGACGCCAGCAGCCACGCACCGCCGATGCCGATCAGGTACATCAGACCGTACCAGTGGATTTTCAGCGGACCGATGGCCAGGGCCACCGGGTCGATCTGCGGGTAAGGCAGCATTGCGACTCCTCGTTAGAGTTGAAACCAAAATTCCCGGGCGACGCTGCCACCTCAGGATTAAGCCAGGATTGCGACGCGGCTAAAGCAGAAAGCTCAAACCCACGCTGAACAGCAAAGCGGCGAACAGCCGTTTCAGCAAGCGCGGCGACAACCTGTGCGCCAATCGCGCACCGATGCGGGCGAAGATCATGCTGGTCAGGGCAATGCCCAATAACGCCGGCAAATACACAAAACCGAGACTATGCGGCGGCAACAACGGATCGTGCCACCCCAGAATCATGAAACTTAATGCACTGACCAAGGCAATCGGCAGACCGCAAGCCGATGACGTCGCCACCGCTTGCTGCATCGGCACACTGCGCCAGGTCAGGAACGGCACGGTCAGCGAACCGCCGCCAACGCCAAAAATCGCCGAGGCCCAACCGATCACACTGCCGGCCACGGTCAGACCCACTTTGCCCGGCACGGTTCGACTGGCCTTGGGTTTGACGTCCAGCGCCAACTGCACCGAGATCACCAAAGCGAACACGCCGATGATCTTTTGCAGGTGCGGCCCGGAAATCGCCTCGGCCGTCACTGCACCGAAACCGGCGCCGAGCAGGATACCCACGGCCATCCACATAAAGATCGGCCAGCGCACTGCGCCTCGACGATGATGCTCACGCACGGCGTTGACCGAGGTGAAAATAATCGTCGCCAGCGACGTGCCGACTGCCAGATGCGTGAGGATCGACTGGTCGAAGCCCTGCAAGGTAAAACTGAACACCAGCACCGGGACAATAATGATCCCGCCGCCCACCCCGAACAGCCCGGCCAGCACGCCAGCACAGGCGCCCAGCGCCAGATAGAGCAGAAATTCCATGTCCCTCTCCCAGACGCATCCCGAAACCGGAGCGGCATGGTAACGGATGCATGGCCTCCTGCTCCACTTGCGATGGATGCACGGGCGCTGGATGCGTAGAGTGAGCAAAAAACACACAAGGATCACCTTATGTGCCTGATTGTTTTCGCCTGGCGCCCGGGCCATGCCCAGCCGCTGATCGTCGCGGCCAACCGTGACGAATTCTACGCCCGACCGAGCCTGCCGCTGGCGCCATGGCCCGAAGCGCCGCACGTGCACGCGGGGCGCGATCTTGAGGCTGGGGGCACCTGGCTGGGGATTGGCGCTAATGGGCGCTTTGCGGCGCTGACCAATATTCGTGATCCGCAGCAGCCGCCGGCGCGCAAATCGCGAGGGGAACTGGTGGCGCGGTTTCTGACCGGTGATCTGTCGATTGATGATTATTTGATCGATGTGGTTGGGCGTTCGGCGGAATATGCCGGGTTTAACCTGCTGCTCGGCAACAGCCATGAGTTGTGGCATTTCAATGCAAGGTTGTCGGAGCCGGTGATGTTGGCGGCTGGCGTCTATGGGTTATCCAATGCGGGGCTGGATACGCCTTGGCCGAAGTTGCTCAAGGCCAAGGCTGCGTTGAGTGCAGTGCTGGATGATCCGCAACCAGAGCTTTTGCTGGGGTTGTTGAGTGATGCGCAGGTTGCGCCGTCGGCTGAGCTGCCGGATACCGGTGTGGGGATGGCGACGGAGACGTTGTTGTCGAGTGTGTTTATTGCCAGCCAGAGTTATGGGACGCGGGCGAGTACGGCGTTGGTGGTGCAGACGGATGGGACGCGGCGGATGGTCGAGCGGAGTTTTGGGCCGTATGGCGGGCATTTGGGCGAGGTGGAGATTGTTGTTTAGCGGTGTTTGAACTGACGCCTTCGCGAGCAAGCCCGCTCCCACATTCGACCACATTCCAAGATTAGAACGCGGTCAAATGTGGGAGCGGGCTTGCTCGCGAAGAGGCCCTCAAGGTTTTAGAGAGCCTTGACGACCGCCGGCGGATTCATCTTCGACAACCCAAGGTTCTTCAGCGCCAATTGCAGCGAGCTGTGGATAACTTGCGGGTTGTCGATGGTCATCAGTTCAGCCAGCAAATCCTTGGCCTTGCTCAAATTCACCTGACGCAACATCCACTTCACCTTCGGCAAGTTGGTGGCGTTCATCGACAAACTATCGAAGCCCATCGCCATCAACAGCACCGCCGCCGCCGGATCACCGGCCATCTCGCCGCAGATACTCACCGGTTTGCCTTCCGCATGCGCATCACGCACCACCGTTTGCAGGGCTTGCAACACCGCCGGATGCAGGTAGTCGTAAAGATCGGCCACACGCGGGTTGTTACGGTCGACCGCCAGCAAATACTGGGTCAAATCGTTGGAGCCGACCGAAAGGAAGTCGACCATCCGCGCCAATTCCTTGGTCTGATACACCGCCGCCGGAATTTCGATCATCACGCCAATCGGCGGCATCGGCACGTCGGTGCCTTCGTCGCGCACTTCGCCCCAGGCCCGGTGGATCAGGTGCAGGGCTTCTTCGAGTTCATGGGTGCCGGAGATCATCGGCAGCAGAATCCGCAGGTTGTTCAGGCCTTCGCTGGCCTTGAGCATCGCGCGGGTCTGCACCAGGAAGATTTCCGGGTGGTCGAGGGTGACGCGGATGCCGCGCCAGCCGAGGAACGGGTTGTCTTCCTTGATCGGGAAATACGACAGCGACTTGTCACCGCCGATGTCGAGGCTGCGCATGGTCACCGGTTGCGGGTGGAACGCGGCGAGTTGCTCGCGGTAGATCGCCAGTTGTTCCTTCTCGCTCGGGAAGCGCTGGTTGATCATGAACGGCACTTCGGTGCGGTACAGGCCGACACCTTCGGCGCCACGCTTCTGCGCCCGCGCCACATCGGCGAGCAGACCGGTGTTGACCCACAGCGGCATGCGGTGGCCATCGAGGGTCACGCACGGCAGGTCGCGCAGGGTGTCGAGGCCCAGCGCCAGTTGTTTCTCTTCTTCGACGACTTCAGCGAACTGCTTGCGCAGCACTTCGCTCGGGTTGGTGTAAACCTCGCCGCGTGTGCCGTCGACGATCATTTCGATACCGTCGACCTTGGCGTACGGCAGGTCGACCAGACCCATCACCGTCGGAATGCCCATCGCCCGGGCAAGGATCGCCACGTGCGAGTTACCCGAACCGAGTACCGAAACCAGACCGACCAGCGTGCCTTCCGGAACCTCGCCGAGCATTGCCGGCGTCAGTTCTTCGCTGACCAGAATGGTTTTTTCCGGGTAGACCAGGTTCTGCTGACGCTCTTCCTGCAAATAGGCGAGCAGACGGCGACCGAGATCTTTGACGTCCGACGCCCGCTCACGCAGGTAGGCGTCGTCCATCAGTTCGAAACGGTTGACGTGTTCCGTAACCACCTGACGCAGCGCGCCCTGCGCCCACTGGCCGGTCTTGATCACGGTGGTGATTTCGCTGCCCAGCGAGGCATCGTCGAGCATCATCAGATAGACGTCGAACAGCGCGCGCTCTTCCGGGCGCAGCTGCGTCGCGAGTTTGGCCGACAACGCGCGCATGTCGGCGCGCACACCTTCGATGGCGGTCTTGAACAGCGCCAGCTCAGCGTCGATGTCGGTGATGTTTTTGTCCGGCACCACGTCGAGATCGGCCGGCGGCAACATGACCACCGCCGTACCGACCGCCGCACCCGGTGAACCCGGCACGCCGACGAACTTGGCTTCCTGAATGCCCTTGCCCTGACGGCCCAGACCCCGGATCGAACCGGTGGCCTCGGCGTGGGCGATAACGCCGGCGAGCTGCGCGCTCATGGTCACGAGGAAGGCTTCTTCACCTTCATCGAACTGGCGGCGTTCTTTTTGCTGGATGACCAACACGCCGACGACGCGGCGGTGGTGAATGATCGGTGCACCGAGGAACGAGGCGTAACGCTCTTCACCGGTTTCGGCGAAGTAGCGATAGCGCGGGTGAACAGACGCGTTTTCGAGGTTCAGGGGTTCTTCACGCGTGCCGACCAGACCGACCAGACCTTCGTTGGGTGCCATGCTGACCTTGCCGATCGAGCGCTTGTTCAAGCCCTCGGTGGCCATCAGGACGAAGCGGTTGGTCTCGGGATCAAGCAGGTAGACCGAGCAGACCTGGCTGCCCATGGCCTCTTTGACGCGCAACACAATAATCCCCAACGCCGCCTTGAGATCCTTGGCGGAGTTAACTTCCTGGACGATCTTGCGCAGCGTATTGAGCATGGCTCGGGGTCGAACTCCGTCGTCAGTCGCGCGCTAAAAGGCGCGGGGCAAGCTCTTTGAGGGCGCGGCGATACACCTCGCGCTTGAATGTCACCACCTGGCCCAACGGATACCAATAGCTGACCCAGCGCCAGCCATCGAACTCCGGTTTACCGGTCAAATCCATCCGCACCCGCTGCTCGTTGGAGATCAGGCGCAGGAGAAACCATTTCTGTTTCTGGCCGATGCACAGCGGTTGGCTGTGGGTACGCACCAGACGTTGCGGCAAACGATAGCGCAACCAGCCCCGAGTACAGGCCAGTATTTCAACATCTTCACGTTCCAGGCCAACTTCTTCGTTCAGCTCGCGGTACAAGGCGTCTTCCGGCGTCTCTTCAGGGTTGATTCCCCCTTGCGGAAACTGCCAGGCATCTTGATTGATACGGCGAGCCCATAGCACCTGGCCGGCGTCATTCGTCAGAATGATCCCGACATTGGGGCGGAAACCATCGGGGTCGATCACGGGCACAACCTCGCAAACGCATGTCGCCGCATTGTTCCACAAAGGTTGATGAGGCGGCAACGAAGCTTCCTACCTTATGTGCACTCTTGTGAAAAGACCGTATTCTTGTCGCCTTTTTACAGACTTATCAGCGGGTAACTGCAATGCGCCTGGCTCTATTCGATTTGGACAACACCCTTCTGGGCGGCGACAGCGATCACGCCTGGGGCGACTATCTGTGTGAACGCGGCTTCCTCGACCCGATTGCGTACAAAGCGCGCAACGACGAGTTCTATCAGGATTACCTGGCCGGCAAACTGGATAACGCCGCATACCTGAACTTCTGCCTGGAGATCCTCGGCCGCACCGACATGGCCGTGCTCGAGCAATGGCACAGCGATTACATGCGCGACTGCATCGAACCGATCGTCCTGCCGCAGGCGCTGGAACTGCTGAAAAAACACCGTGATGCCGGCGACAAACTGGTGATCATCACCGCGACCAACCGTTTCGTCACCGCGCCGATTGCTGTTCGACTGGGCGTTGAAACTCTGATCGCTACCGAATGTGAAATGGTTGATGGCCGTTATAGCGGGCGTAGCACGGATATTCCGTGCTTCCGTGAAGGCAAGGTGACGCGCCTGAATCGTTGGCTGGAAGAGACCGGGTATTCGTTGGACGACAGCTATTTCTATAGCGACTCGATGAATGATTTGCCGCTGTTGGAGCAGGTGGCGAATCCGGTGGCTGTCGATCCGGATCCGAATCTGCGGGCTGAGGCCGAGAAGCGTGGTTGGCCGGTGATTTCGTTGCGCGACTGAAGATCAACAGATCGCAGCCTTCGGCAGCTCCTACAGGTTCGGAGTCAGATCACATTTTTTGTGATCGACAAAAATCCCCTGTAGGAGCTGCCGCAGGCTGCGATCTTTTCGCTTCACACCGGTTTGGCGCCCATCAACCCGGCAATCGCGACAAAACACACAAAACTGAACAACGCCAAAGCAAAGCTGAACCTGCCCACCCCGCCCGGCGCCTTGCGCAACCGGTTCAACCGCACCAGCAACCACAACCACGCCAACGCCGCCACGGTGTACAGCACGCTCGACGCCAGAATCCACGTCTGCCCCAGCGGCCAGCCCACCAGATGCACCATCCACCAGCCAGTAAACGGCATGCTCAGCAGCGCCAGGCCCATCAGCAGCCAGACAAACACACGAGGCCGCTGCAACGTGCGGCTGCCCGCCGTCGCATCACCTTTGCGCTTCGCGAGAAAAACCCAGATCGCCAGACCCAGCGCGCTGGTCAGCAAAACCACGGTGGCGACCACGTGGGCCATTTTCAGGGCCGTTAACGTTTCCATTGTCAAAATTCCTTATTACTTGCCCATCAGCGTAGCCGCTCAGCCGAGAAACAGCTGATAGGCCGGGTTCTCGCTTTCATCCCAGTACGGGTAGCCGATCTCTTCCAGCGCCGCCGGCACCAGATGACGCTCGTCGTGCGGCACCTGCAGGCCGGCGACCACACGGCCATCAGCAGCGCCATGGTTGCGGTAGTGGAACATCGAGATGTTCCAGCGACCGCCGAGCTTATTAAGGAAGTTGAACAGCGCACCCGGACGCTCCGGGAATTCGAAGCGGAACACCACTTCATCAATCACGTGCGCCGCGTGCCCGCCAACCATGTGGCGGATGTGCAGCTTGGCCAGTTCGTTGTCGGTCAGATCAGTGACCGGGAAACCTTGCTCGGTCAGGCTCGCCAGCAGTGCGCTGCGCGGATCGTTTTCCGGGTGGGTCTGCACACCAACGAAGATGTGCGCTTCGCTGCCGGTGTTGTAGCGGTAGTTGAATTCGGTGATCTGGCGCTTGCCGATGGCTTCGCAGAAGTTTTTGAAGCTGCCGGCCTTCTCGGGGATGGTCACGGCGATGATCGCTTCGCGGCCTTCACCCAGTTCAGCGCGCTCGGCGACGTGGCGCAAGCGGTCGAAGTTGACATTGGCGCCGGAGTCGATGGCGACGAAGGTCTGGCCGCTGACACCGCGTTGTTCGACGTACTTCTTGATCCCGGCCACGCCCAACGCACCCGCAGGTTCGGTGATCGAGCGGGTATCGTCGTAGATATCCTTGATTGCCGCACAGATCTCGTCAGTGCTGACGGTGATCACTTCATCGACGTAGTCTTTGCAGATGTCGAAGGTGTGCTGGCCGATCTGCGCCACCGCCACGCCGTCGGCAAAGATGCCCACGGTCGGCAACACCACACGCTCGCCGGCAGCCATCGCGGCTTGCAGGCAGTTGGAGTCGTCTGGCTCGACGCCGATGACTTTGATGTCCGGGCGCAGGTATTTCACGTACGCGGCGATACCGGCGATCAGACCGCCGCCACCAACCGGGACAAAAATCGCGTCCAGCGGCTGCGGGTGCTGGCGCAGAATTTCCATCGCCACGGTGCCCTGCCCGGCGATGGTGTGCGGATCGTCGTACGGGTGGATGTAGACGTAGCCTTTTTCATCGACCAGTTTCAGCGAGTAGGCCAAGGCTTCCGGGAACGAATCACCGTGCAGCACAACCTTGCCGCCGCGCGAACGCACGCCTTCGACCTTGATCTCGGGGGTGGTCTTGGGCATGACGATAGTGGCTTTTACGCCCAGCACTTTCGCCGCCAGGGCCAGACCTTGCGCATGGTTGCCCGCCGACGCGGTGACCACGCCACGGGCGCGCTCTTCTTCGGTCAGTTGGGTCAACTTGTTGTAGGCGCCGCGAATCTTGAACGAGAACACCGGCTGCAAGTCTTCGCGCTTGAGCCAAATGTCATTGCCCAGCCGCTCGGAGAGCTGGCGAGCGTTCTGCAGCGGGGTTTCTACGGCAACGTCATAAACGCGCGAGGTGAGGATCTTTTTGACGTACTGTTCGAGCATCGGAAAGCATCACTGAGCGGGTTGGGCAGGGCCAAGGAGTCTAACCCGGCTTTTGCCCGGGCGACCACACGAATCCAGAGGTTTTAGCCGCGCCTTAAAAGATCGCAGCCTTCGGCAGCTCCTACAGAATGCATGCGATTCCTGTAGGAGCTGCCGCAGGCTGCGATCTTTTGATCTGCCAATAGGACAATGACCTTCCCAGACATGGGGCCTATAATGCCGGCCTTTCCGTTCTCACCTTGCCCGCTTCCGGAGCCCGCATGACCCAGGATCAACTCAAACAGGCAGTGGCTCAGGCCGCCGTCGACTTCATCCTTCCGAAACTCGACGACAAGAGCATCGTTGGGGTCGGCACCGGCTCCACCGCCAACTGCTTCATCGACGCCCTGGCCCAGCACAAGGGCGCATTCGACGGCGCGGTTGCCAGTTCCGAAGCCACTGCCGCGCGCCTCAAGGGCCACGGGATTCCGGTGTATGAGCTGAACACCGTCAGCGATCTGGAGTTCTACGTCGACGGCGCCGATGAAAGCGACGCGCACCTGAACCTGATCAAGGGCGGCGGCGCAGCTCTGACCCGCGAGAAGATCGTTGCGGCCGTGGCCAAGACCTTCATCTGCATCGCCGACGCCAGCAAACTGGTGCCGGTGCTAGGCGAATTTCCGCTGCCAGTCGAAGTGATCCCGATGGCCCGCAGCCACGTTGCCCGCCAACTGGTGAAACTGGGCGGCGACCCGGTGTACCGCGAAGGTGTATTGACCGACAACGGCAACATCATTCTGGATGTGTTCAACCTGCAGATCACCAACCCGGTGGAGCTGGAAGCGCAGATCAATGCAATTGTTGGCGTGGTGACTAACGGCTTGTTCGCGGCACGTCCGGCTGATTTGTTGTTGCTGGGTACATCTGAGGGCGTGAAAACCCTTAAAGCTGAGTAATCAGCCCGCCCACGATTTTGTGGGCGGATTGAAGTCAAAAATGTGGGAGCGGGCTTGCTCGCGAATGCGGTGGATCAGTCAAAGTAGATGTCGACTGACCTGACGCCTTCGCGAGCAAGCCCGCTCCCACATTGGTTTTCAGGGTGCCCGTTAGTGGGATGCCGGTTTTTTGAAGACGTAAAACAGGTTCGGCTCGCTCACCATGTACAGCGTGCCATCGTCGTCCATCGCAATGCCTTCCGCCTGCGGCACGGTTTTCTTCAAACCCTGACGCCCGCCACTGATGGACATCGTGCTCAACGGCCGCCCATCGACATCCAGTTCCAGAATCAACCGCGACTCATCCGACAGTGCCAGTAAATGGCCGCTGCGTTCGTCGTACTGCAAACTCGACAGATCACGCACAAACATCCCGGCATCGCGCTTGGGGTTGTTGATCACGTGCACCGCGTAGGATTTTTCCGGGTTGAAGTGCGGAAAACCATGCACTTCGTAGATGAGCATCGGGTCGCGCTCTTTCGCCACGAACAGGCGCTTGCCCACCGAGTCGTAAGCCAGACCTTCAAACCCCTTGTTGCCGCTCATGTGCACGCCGAGGGTCATCTGCTCGGCATCCGCCGCATCGAGGAACGTGGTGCCTTCTTCCAGATGAATCTTGATCAGCCGCTGCTCACGCTCGTCGGTGATCACGTAGGTGTCGGCGCTGATGAATTCGACAGCCTCCGCATCGCCAAAGCCGATCAGCGAGATGCGCCGCAGGATCTTGCCTTCCAGCGACAGCTCAACCAGCTCGGCATTTTTGTTGGTCACGGTGAACAGGCTTTTGCGCACCGGATCGAAGGTCAGCGCTGACACATCGTCGTCCAGACCGTCGATAACTCGTCCTTCAATCTCCACACGGTATTGATCCAGACCAATGGATTCCGTGCTTTGCGGTTGCCATAAGGTGTGCAGGTTGAACCAGGCACGCTCGAACAGGCGCAGGTATTGGCCGATCGCAATCAACGCGATCAGCGCAATCACCAAGACGATGATGACCAGAGGTTTGGGACGGGCAAGTCGACGCATTCGGGCGGGCTCGGAATCAAAACAGGCGGATGAAATATCACGCCCGTCTGAACTGAAGCTTAATGGCCACTTGCCTCAAACCACAAGACAACCCTGTATTTGATCGTTCCCACGCTCTGCGTGGGAATGCAGCCGGGGATGCTCTGCGTCCCACAGTCAAAAGATCGTCCGAACGCGGCCCGAACCTTCGGCAGCTCCTACAGGATTCGAGGAGGCTGTTATTTCTGTTTTTCGAAGCGGTAGAACAGGTTCGGCTCACTGACCATGTACAGCGTGCCCGCCTCGTCCATGGTCACGCCTTCGGCGCGCGGGATGGTTTTCTTGATGCCGTTGAAGCCGCCGAGCAAGGTCATGAAGCTGACTTGATCGCCCTTCTCATCCAGCTCCAGCAATAGATGCGAATCAGCGGACAGCACCAGTGTGTGGCCGGTGCGCGGATCCACCGCCAGCGCCGAGAGATTACGGATGTCCAGCTCATCGCTGGCGAGTTTTTGCTTGTCGCCCGTCAGCGTCTGGGTGCCGTCGCTTTTCCAGGTGAACAGCGCCGGTGGCCGTTCTTCGCCCAGCAACAGTTGCTGATTGCGCGGATCCCAGGCAATCGCTTCGAAGGCTTTGTTCTGGTCTTTCGAGGGGCCGAGGTCGTATTTGGGGAAGTCGGCGATGTTCAGTTCGCGGGTGTCGGCGTCGACTTTGACGATGGAGAGTATGTGCTCGCGCTCATCGACGATGGCCATCAGGCCGTTTTCCATCACGGTCAGGCCTTCCGGATTGCTCCAGCCCTTAAGCGGCATTTTGCGCAGCACGTCGCCTTGCAGGCTCAGTTCGGCGAGGAACGGATTTTTGCCCATTACCGAAAACAGGGTTTTGGTCTGCGGGTTATAGGACAGGTCGGAGGCTTCGTCTTTCTCCATGCCCGGCAGCAACTTCGCATCGATCACCGCGTGGTAGTCCGGCAACCAGACGCTTTCCTTTTGCTCGGTCGGGCTCTCGAAACGCTCCAGCACCCACAGCACGCCACGGTCATCCCAATGCATGGCGAACGCCAGGCCATAGGCGGCGGCAAGGGCCAGCGCCAGCCAGGTATACCAACGCAGGGCAAAACGTGGACGGCGGGCGGATTTGAGCTGAGTTTGAGATGACATCGAGGGACGCGTTCCGAAAATTCAGGCTATGGGTAATAGCACAAAGAGGCCGGCTCAGACGCCAGATTTTCCGGAATTATCCAGACAGGATGTGAAAAAAACGGCAAATGGCGGGATTGCCGTGTGGGTTTGTGGGCCAAGACACAAAAATACCGGCCAGGCCTCTGTGGCGAGGGGATTTATCCCCGTTGGGTCGCGCAGCGGCCCCAAAGATCTTGGGCCTGCTGCGCAGTCCAACGGGGATAAATCCCCTCGCCACAAAAGCTCACACCATCAGGAAATGGCGGGTTAGCGAACGCTGCTGTTAAAGCTGCTCGCGCCCACCAGTTCCAGGACGATGTCGTCGCCCACATTCAGCGGGCCGACGCCCACTGGCGTACCAGTGAGGATCACGTCACCGGCCTGCAGCGAGAAGCAGCCGGCCATGTGCTGGATCATCGGCACGATCGGGTTGAGCATCGCGCTGCTGTTGCCGTCCTGACGGACTTCGCCGTTGATGGTCAGGCGAATGCCGATGTCGGTCAGGTCAGCAAACGTGCTGCCAACCACGAACGGAGCAATCACTGCCGCGCCGTCGAACGACTTGGCGATTTCCCACGGCAGGCCCTTGGCTTTCAGCTCGGCCTGCTTGTCGCGCAGGGTCAGATCCAGCGCCGGGGCGAAACCGGAGATCGCATCCAGCACTTCTTCACGGCTCGGCTTGGTCGACAACGGCTTGCCGATCAACACGGCGATTTCCGCTTCGTAGTGCACCGAACCGCGCTCGGTCGGAATGGCGAAACCGCCTTCCAGCTCAACCACGCAACTGCCCGGCTTGATGAACAGCAACGGCTCGGTAGGCACCGGGTTGTCCAGTTCTTTGGCGTGTTCGGCGTAATTACGGCCAATGCACACGACTTTCCCGATCGGGAAGTGGATGCGCGTGCCGTCGACGTACTGGTGCTGATAGCTCATTTACCGACTCCTGCCTTCATTGATTCATCAAAGATTACAGATCAAACCGCGAAGATCTTGCCCGGGTTCATGATGCCGTTCGGGTCGAACACCGCTTTTACCGCTTTCATGTACTCGATCTCAACCGGCGAGCGGCTGTAGGTCAAATAATCACGTTTGGTCATGCCGACGCCGTGTTCGGCGGAGATCGAACCGTTGTACTTCTCGACGGTTTCGAACACCCACTTGTTGACGGTCGCGCACTTGGCGAAGAACTCATCCTTGCTGAGGTTATCCGGCTTGAGGATGTTCAAATGCAGGTTGCCGTCGCCGATGTGGCCGAACCAGACAATTTCGAAGTCTGGATAGTGTTCGCCGACGATCGCGTCGATTTCCTTCAGAAATGCCGGCACTTTCGACACGGTGACCGAGATGTCGTTTTTGTACGGCGTCCAGTGCGAGATGGTTTCGGAGATGTACTCGCGCAGCTTCCACAGATTCTGCAGCTGGGTTTCGCTCTGGCTCATGACGCCGTCCAGCACCCAGCCCTGCTCGACGCAATGTTCGAAGGTCTCCAGTGCGCTGTTGGCCACTTCTTCGGTGGTCGCTTCGAATTCCAGCAACGCGTAGAACGGGCAATCGGTTTCAAACGGCGCCGGTACGTCGCCACGACCCATGACTTTCGCCAGGGCTTTGTCGGAGAAGAATTCGAACGCGGTCAGGTCGAGTTTGCCCTGGAAGGCGTGCAGCACCGGCATGATCGAGTCGAAATCGGCGGTGCCGAGCACCATCGCGGTGAGGTTTTTCGGCGCACGATCGAGGCGCATGGTCGCTTCGACGACGAAACCCAGCGTGCCTTCAGCGCCGATGAACAGCTGACGCAGGTCGTAACCGGTGGCGTTCTTGATCAGGTCTTTGTTCAGTTCCAGCACATCGCCCTTGCCGGTGACGACTTTCATGCCAGCCACCCAGTTGCGGGTCATACCGTAGCGAATCACTTTGATCCCGCCGGCGTTGGTGCCGATGTTGCCGCCAATCTGGCTGGAGCCTGCCGAGGCGAAGTCGACCGGGTAGTACAGGCCTTTTTCTTCGGCGACGTTCTGCAAATGCTCGGTGACCACGCCCGGCTGACAAACGGCGGTGCGGTCAGTGAGGTTCACGTCGAGAATCTGATTCATGTAATCGAACGAGACGACTACTTCGCCATTCGCCGCCACGGCAGCGGCGGAAAGCCCGGTGCGCCCGCCCGATGGCACCAGCGCGACCTTGTGTTGATTGGCCCAACGGACAACCGCCTGCACCTGTTCAATGGTCTTGGGAAACACGATAGCGCTCGGCGCCGGGGCGAAGTGCTTGGTCCAATCCTTGCCGTACGCATTCAGGGAGTCGGCGTCGGTGAGGACTTTGCCAGGCTCAACCAGGGTCTTCAGTTCATCAATCAGGGCAGGATTGGTCATCGACAGAACTCTCGAACAATTCATGGTCATCCTGAGAACGCTTCACGTCGCAGGAATGAGTGTTTAGCGGGGAGGCTATGCTAGCATATCGACCCCGCAGGACAGTGCCTAAGGCCAGATCCGCGGAGACGACATTCTTGTCGTCCGGGTCAGCGTCTGTTGACCATTTCCTGCCATTTTTCTCCGGGATACAGGTTTACGCAGATGAGCAAGACTTCTCTCGATAAGAGCAAGATCAAGTTCCTTCTTCTCGAAGGCGTCCACCAATCGGCTGTCGACGTCCTCAAGGCGGCGGGCTACACCAGCATTGAGTACCTCACCGGTTCTCTGCCGGAAGCCCAGCTCAAGGAAAAGATTGCTGACGCTCACTTCATCGGCATTCGTTCGCGCACGCAACTGACCGAAGAGATCTTCGATCACGCGAAGAAGCTGGTAGCGGTCGGCTGTTTCTGCATCGGCACCAACCAGGTTGACCTGAGTGCTGCCCGTGAGCGCGGTATCGCCGTGTTCAACGCGCCGTACTCCAACACTCGCTCCGTAGCGGAACTGGTGCTGGCCGAAGCGATCCTGCTGCTGCGCGGCATCCCGGAGAAAAACGCTTCCTGCCACCGTGGCGGCTGGATCAAATCCGCAGCCAACTCCTTCGAGATCCGTGGCAAGAAACTCGGCATCGTCGGCTACGGCTCGATCGGTACTCAGCTGTCGGTTCTGGCTGAAGGTCTGGGTATGCAGGTGTATTTCTACGACACCGTGACCAAGCTGCCGCTGGGCAACGCCACTCAGGTCGGTAATCTGACCGAGCTGCTGGGCATGTCCGACATCGTCACCCTGCACGTTCCGGAAACCGCTGCGACCCAGTGGATGATCGGCGAGAAGGAAATCCGCGCCATCAAGAAGGGCGGCATCCTGATCAACGCTGCTCGCGGTACCGTGGTCGAGCTGGACGCCCTGGCGGACGCGATCAAGGACAAGCACCTGATCGGCGCGGCCATCGACGTGTTCCCGGTGGAGCCACGCTCCAACGACGAAGAGTTCGAAAGCCCGCTGCGTGGCCTCGACAACGTGATTCTGACCCCGCACATCGGTGGTTCGACCGCCGAAGCGCAAGCCAACATCGGTCTGGAAGTGGCAGAAAAACTGGTCAAGTACAGCGACAACGGTACTTCGGTTTCGTCGGTCAACTTCCCGGAAGTGGCCCTGCCGGCTCACCCTGGCAAGCACCGCCTGCTGCACATCCACGAGAACATTCCGGGTGTGATGAGCGAGATCAACAAGGTCTTCGCCGAAAACGGCATCAACATCTCCGGTCAGTTCCTGCAGACCAACGAGAAGGTTGGCTACGTGGTGATCGACGTCGACGCCGAGTACTCGGATCTGGCGCAAGAGAAGCTGCAGCACATCAACGGCACTATCCGTAGCCGCGTTCTTTTCTAAGAACAGCTACAAGCCGCGAGCGACAAGCAGCAAGTGATGTTCGCTTAGCTTTTGCTTGAAGCTCGTAGCTCGCAACTCGCCGCTGATAAAAAAAGGGAGCCCCGAAAGGGCTCCCTTTTTTATTCGACGTTAATGGTGATTTTCTTCGAGACGATTGGCGGGTCGAACGCCATGTGGTTCTTGTCACCCAGCTCCAGTTGCAAGGTGTGCTTGCCCGGGGCCAGTTTGATTTCAGCGAAGGTCTGCGCCTTGCCGAAGTGCATGTGGTTGGCGTCAGTCGGCACCACTGCGCCGGCCGGAACGATTTCCTTGGCGTCGATCAGCAGATGGTGGTGACCGGTGTTGGCGGTGACGTCACCGGCCGGTGCCAGTGCGACGTCCTTGGTGCCGAACTTGACCTTGAACTGCTGGGAAACCGTGGCCCCGTCCTCGGGAGAAACGATGAACACTTCGGCACCTTTTGGCGCAGGGGTGGCAGCACTGGCCAGCACCGAAACACCCATCAGCACACCGGCCAATGCTGCACGTGACATAAAGCTTTTCATTTTCTTCTCCAGTTTTTCCGTAAAATCCGCACGGTCATGACAACTTCATGACCATTCGTTGTCGAAGGCACTCGACAACCATAGCAAAGCGAGCCTGAATCAGAGCATCGCGATAATGATTTCAAAGGAGTGACCATGCGTTTTCTGCCTGGCCTGATCTGCCTGCTACCCCTTCTGAGCCCATTGGCTCACGCCGAACTTATAGATGACGTCAATGATCGCGGTGAGCTGCGCATAGCCCTTGAGGCTAATACACCGCCCTTCAATTACAAGGACGATGGCGACAAACTCACGGGGTTCGAGGTCGAGCTGGGGCAAATGCTCGCCAACGAGCTGGATGTGCGCGCCGACTTCATCGTCACCGACGAAGCCGACCTGTACCAGGGCGTTGAAAGCGGCAAATACGACGTTGCGCTCAACCACATAGCACTGACCGCCGAACTCAAGGATCGTTTCGACGTAGAGCCTTATGGCAAGGTCGAGGCGCAGATGCTGGCGAAGAAGGATGAGCCGGCACAGCCGCAACCGATGGTGCTGGTGCAGGCGTTGACGGATGCCAAACCGAAGGCGAGCGCGCCGGTGGAATTGGCGATTCCGTTTCAGAAGGGAAACCCGGCGTTTCACGCCAGCCTTGAGAGCGCGATGCAGCGGATCAGGGCGGATGGGCGCTTGGCGGCGCTGACCGAGAAGTGGCTCACTGAACCCAAGTGAAACCTGTAGGAGCTGCGGCACGCTGCGATCTTTTGATGTTGATTCGAAAGATCAAAAAGATCAAAAGATCGCAGCGTGCCGCAGCTCCTACAGGTGATCGAGTTGGGTCAGGGCTTCTGCGGCTTGCGGGAGTTCGAGTTCGCTGAAAACCTGCACACCATGGCGCTTGAGCAGTGCAGCCGTCACGCCTTCGCCAGTGACTTTCACGCCACTGAAAGTCCCGTCATAGGTCAGCAGGTTGCCACAGGATGGACTGTTGGCTTTCAGCACTGCCACGCGGATGCCGTGTTTCTGCACCAACGCCAGCGCCTGCCGCGCACCGTCGAGAAACTGCGCACTGACATCCTCGCCCTCGGTGGTGATCACCGCAGCAGTTCCATCCAGCACCTCAGCGCCCTGCCCTCCGGGAATCTCCGCCGCCGCCCGTGGCGTCGGCAAACCGCCCGCCACTTCCGGACACAACGGCACCACACGCCCTTCGGCAATCCACTGCTCGAGCAAATCAAACGGCCCGCTCGCGCCACCGTCGTAACGCACGCGATGACCCAACAGGCAGCGGCTGACCAGAATCTTTTCCATCAGAACGGCTCGTTGCCACGGCGGCGGAACCAGCCGGTCAGCGACAAACGCTCACGGCTCGCCGGCAGCACTTCGTGCGGCACTTCGCCAGAAAGAAACACCACCAGACAACCGCCGGTAGGCTGCACGTCGTGCACGCGATCCTCGTTCAGGTACATGCGCAACTGACCACCGTCCTCCGGCAGCCAGGCGTCATTGAGGTAGACCACCACCGAGACCATGCGCTTGTCGTCATCGCGAAAACGATCGACGTGCCGGCGATAAAACGCGCCCGGCGGATACAGGGCGAAATGGCATTCAAAATCTTCAAGGCCGAGGAACAAGCCACGATTGAGCGCCTCGCGCAGGCTCTCCATCAGATTCAGGTAACGGTCACTGGACTCGGCCTGACCCGGGTCGATCCACTGGATATGGTCGCCACGAATCCCCTCGCGAATCTCTGAAAACGGCCCACGGCCAACCGCTGCCGGCGCCAGTTCACCTTCGGCCTCGCGTTTACGGCACTCGGCCGCCAACTCGCGGGTCAAACCGGCGGGCAGGAAAATGTTCTGCTGCGACCAGCCGTGATCGGCCAGGTCGTCGACAATGCGTAACAGCAGCGGGTGTTCAGAGGATATTTGCATGGCGCGCATAGTATGCCGCCGGCGAAAAATCCGACAGAGCCACGCAGCGGCTTGATACGAATTCTCGACAAGTACCGGCACCGCACGGAGAATAGTCCGCTGCTGACAGGAGTCCCTATGCGCCGTTTGCTTTTTTCACTGTTGATGTTCTGTGTTTTGCCCGCTTGGGCGGACGGCCACGATCAGCTGTACAAGGTCGCCGGCTGGCCAGAACAACGCGCGCATTTCAACGACGCCCTGGCGGCCGCCCAGCAGCGCTATCAAAACAGCCTGCCGCCCGCCGTGTTTCAAGCGCTGCTGAACAACAGCAACCAGCGCTTCGCCCCGCAAGCCGTGGATCAACGCGCCGAAGCGCAACTGCGGCAGAACCTCGCCGACCCGAAACCGGCGCTGACCTTCTTTCAATCGCCATTGGGCAAAAAAATCGTCGCCGCTGAATTGCTCGCGACCCGCCGCGATCAACTGGCGAAAAACGCCAAGGGTCTGCCGAAGATGCAGGTCAGCGACAGCCGTCTGCTGATCATCGGCCACCTCGCTCAAGCATTGCCCGCGCGTGAAGCGGGCGCCGAAGTGAGCCTGGCGATTGCCGGCGTCGCGGCAGACAGTTTGAGTTCGATGATTCCGGGATTGCTCGGCGGTGGTCAGGCGCAGAGCATGTTGAACGGTCAGCGTCAGCGCCTGATGGATCAGATTGGCGCGGACATGAACAACACGTTGCTTTACGTTTATCGCGATCTGTCGGATGAAGAGCTGGAAGAGTTTGCGACGTTTGCCGAATCGGCTGAGGGCAAGGCTTATTATCAGGCGGCGCTGGCGGCGATTCGGGCGGGGTTGGCGGTTGGGCAGTGATCTTCTTCGCCAGATAGACCGCCATCGCGAGCAAGCTTTGCTCCTACGGGATTACGCTCCCCTTGTAGGAGCTGAGCTTGCTCGCGAAGAGGCCCTCCCAGACGCTAAAGATTCCGCCCCCTGATCCGCTTGCTCAGAAACTCGAAATACTCCTCTCGCATCTCCACCGTCTCATTCGCCAGATGATGCCGCGCCTCCGCCAACAGCAGAATCTGCGGCCGATCAAACTTCCACTTCAACACCTGCAAATTGTGCTGCCAGTCCACTGTCATGTCCGCCTGCCCCTGAATGATCAGCGGCCGTCGCGGACTTTTTTTCGCGTGTTCAACGCGCACAATCCAGCGTGACAACGCCCCGACCCACGCCGTCGGCAAGCGTTTTGGCTGCAACGGATCTTTCAGCAGAAACGGCAGAAAATCCGGGTCATTCGAGTTCTCGCTGAAACGCCGCGCGATGCCTCGAACAAACGGCCTCAACACGTAATAACTCAGCTGCGACCAACCCCACGCCCGAGGTCGCACCAGCGGCGACAATAAAATCACCTGGCCCTGCGCCGGACTGCTCTCGCCATGGTTGAGCAAATGATCAACCACAATCGCGCCGCCGGTACTCTGCCCGCACAAATGCCACGGCTCAGGCAGTGCAATCGAACGCGCTTCGGCGAACAACGCTTGCAGGGTGTCCTGATATTCGGAGAAGTCGCGAATGCTCGCGCGCGGCCCGCTCGACAGACCATGGCCCGGCAAGTCGCAGGCGATCACGGCAAAATCCTGATCCAGCGCCCACTCGATCACATGTCGATAGAGCCCGACGTGATCGTAAAAACCGTGCAGCAGAAACAGCGTCGCCTTGACCTTCTCCGGCCACCAGCAATGGCTGACCAGTTCGTAGCCATCGACTTCGAAACGGCCCATCCCACACCACAAATCGCGCTCGGGAAAGTCAGTCTGATAGAAGCGCTGATACGCCTTGGCCTCATCCGACAACGGCTGCCACTCAGCCAACGGCTTGAGGCTGGCGCGTATTTGATCGGGGTCGAAAGTGGCAGGCATGCAAAGATTCCAAAACGGTAAACAGACTTTATCGGCCTGCGATATTCATCTGTCGGGGCAAGCATGGCAAGCTAGCCCACCTCTTTGGGATCGAAAACCATGCGTTCGCCCTACCGCACCGCACTGTTTGCCAGCCTGCTCGCGCTTATTTGTGCCGGGGTGCTGTGGGCGGCGTACGACTGGTTTCAGGGTCGTTACCTGCGCGCGTTCAGCGAACACACCGCGGTGTTTTCCGGTGATCCGCTGCGCCTGCCCGCTGATCTCGCCGGGCCCGGGCCGATTCGTCTGGTGCATTTCTGGGATCCGGCCTGCCCGTGCAACGTCGGCAATCAACAGCACCTGACCGAGATGGTCGAGCAATTCAGCGCCAAGGGCGTCGAGTTCTTTGCCGTGCAAAGAGCCGGCAGCCACGGCCAGTTGCCCGCCACGCTCAGCAGCTTGAAAACCCTCACGATCTTGCCCGGCTCCGAGCAGGTGCCCGCCAGCCCGGCCGTGGCGATCTGGGATCGCAGCGGCAAACTGGCGTATTTCGGCCCGTACAGCGAAGGCCTGACCTGCAACTCCAGCAACAGTTTTATCGAACCAATCCTCAACGCGCTGACCGACGATCGCCCGGTGAATGCCACGCACACTTTGGCGGTCGGCTGTTATTGCCCGTGGCCGGTGGAAGCGCAGTAAGGCATTCCGGACTTTTCGAGGACAACACTGCACGGCACAGATGGACTGTGCTAATTGTTTGCAGCCCGACGGGCGGCAATCCCGCAAGCACAAGGAGTCACCATGAAGCGCGTGTTCACCGTACTGGCCCTGCTCATCGTTGTTCTGCTCGCCGGCGCCGGCTGGTATGTCTACAGCAAACAACCGACGCGACAGGGTCAGGTCGAACTGCGCAACCTGCAGGGTTCGGTGACCGTGCGCTACGACGAGCGCGGCGTGCCGCACATCCGCGCCGAAAATGAAACCGACCTCTACCGCGCCCTCGGTTATGTGCATGCGCAGGATCGTCTGTTCCAGATGGAAGCCATGCGCCGCCTCGCCCGTGGTGAACTGGCCGAGGTGCTCGGGCCAAAACTGCTCGACACCGACAAGCTGTTCCGCAGCCTGCGCATCCGTGAGCGCGCTGCCAGTTATGTCGCCAGCCTCGATAAACAGTCGCCGTCGTGGAAGGCCCTGCAAGCCTATCTGGATGGCATCAACCAGTATCAGGACACCCACGCCGCGCCGATCGAGTTCGACGTGCTGGGCATCCCGAAACGGCCGTTCACTGCTGAGGACAGCATCAGCGTCGCCGGTTACATGGCTTACAGCTTTGCCGCCGCGTTTCGCACCGAGCCGCTGCTGACCTATGTGCGCGATCAACTCGGCGCTGATTACCTCAACGTCTTCGATCTCGACTGGCAGCCCAAAGGCGTGCTCGCCAAAGGCCACAGCACATCGACGCCGGCTCTCGCGGCTGGCGACTGGAAAGACCTCAAAGCCCTCGCCCGTCTCAGCGAACAAGCACTGATCGACAACGGCTTGCCGCAGTTCGAAGGCAGCAACGCCTGGGTGATTGCCGGCAGCCGCAGCCAGAGCGGCAAACCGCTGCTGGCCGGAGACCCGCACATTCGTTTCTCGGTGCCGTCGGTGTGGTACGAGGCGCAATTGTCGGCGCCGGGTTTTGAGCTGTACGGCCATCATCAGGCGCTGGTGCCGTTTGCGTTTCTGGGGCACAACCTCGATTTCGGCTGGAGCCTGACCATGTTCCAGAATGACGATCTGGATCTGATCGCCGAGAAGGTCAATCCGGACAATGCCAATCAGGTCTGGTATCGCGGCCAGTGGACGGACATGGTCGTCAGCGAACAGCAGATCAATGTGAAGGGCCAATCGCCGGTGACCCTCACCCTGCGCCAATCGCCCCACGGCCCGATCGTCAACGACGCACTCGGCACCGCAGCGGGCAGGACGCCGATCGCGATGTGGTGGGCGTTCCTCGAAACACCGAATCCGATTCTCGAAGGTTTCTATCAGCTCAACCGTGCCGACACGTTGGCCAAGGCCCGCGCGGCTGCGGCGAAAGTGCAGGCGCCGGGGCTGAACCTGGTTTACGCCAACGCCAAGGGTGATATCGCCTGTTGGGCGTCGGCGTTGCTGCCCAAGCGCCCGGCCGGGGTAAGGCCGGAATTCATTCTCGACGGCAGCAGCAATCAGGCGGACAAGGACGGTTACTACCCGTTCAGCGCCAACCCGCAGGAAGAAAACCCGGCGCGCGGTTACATCGTCTCGGCCAACTTCCAGCCGCTGTCGCCGACCGGCATGGAGATTCCCGGTTACTACAACCTCGCCGATCGCGGCCAACAGCTCAATCGTCAGCTCAGCGACAAGAACATCAAGTGGACGAACGAGGCCAACCAGAAGCTGCAACTCGGCACCGCGACCGGTTACGGCCCGCGCGTGTTGGCGCCTTTGCTGCCGGTGCTGCGTGAAGTGGTGAGCGATCCAGCGCAGCTGAAACTGGTCGAGCAACTGGCGCAGTGGCCCGGTGACTATCCGCTGGATTCGGTGAGTGCGACGGTGTTTAGCCAGTTCCTCTACGACCTCGCCGATGCGGCGATGCGTGATGAATTGGGCAATGAGTTTTTCGACACGCTGTTGTCGACGCGAGTGATCGATTCGGCGCTGCCACGACTGGCGGCGAACGCTGATTCACCGTGGTGGGATAACCGCAACACGCCGGCCAAAGAGACTCGCGCTGATGTTGTGCGCACGGCGTGGGCTGCGAGCATGGCGCACCTGAAGCTGACGCTTGGCGACGATGTGGCGGCTTGGAAATGGGGCGCGGCGCATACGCTCACGCATGGCCATCCATTGGGGCAGCAGAAGCCGCTGGATCGGATTTTCAACGTCGGGCCGTTTGCGGCGCCGGGCAGTCATGAGGTGCCAAACAATCTTTCGGCGAAGATCGGCCCGGCGCCGTGGCCAGTGACGTATGGGCCGTCGACGCGGCGCTTGGTGGATTTTGCGGATCCGGCGCATGGGCTGACGATTAACCCGGTTGGGCAGAGTGGTGTGCCGTTTGATAGCCACTATGACGATCAGGCTGAGGCATATGTTGATGGGATTTATGTGCAGGCGCACTTCAGTGAGGAAGAGGTGACGGCGAATACGCATAGCACGTTGAAGCTGTTGCCGATGCGGGCGAAACCTTAAAAGCCCCTCACCCTAGCCCTCTCCCGGAGGGAGAGGGGACTGACCGAGGTGTCTTTCGCTATGCACCGACTTGAGAGATCGAGTCGATTATGGATTCGATACAGCAACATCACGTCGGCGTATCTCCCCAATATCCCCGAATCGGCCCCCTCTCCCTCTGGGAGAGGGCTGGGGTGAGGGTCAAACCATCACCGCAAAATTCAGCCGAAACTGCTGCGGCGTCACGCCCAACCTGCGGTTAAACACCCCGCGCATATGCTGCGCATCGCGAAACCCGCACTGATACGCCACCGTCTTCAGCGGCGCCGTCGTGCTCTCCAGCATCACCCGCGCCGCATCCACCCGCGCCCGCTCGACAAACTCCGCCGGCGTCACCTTCGCTTCCCGGGCAAACACCCGCGAGAAATTACGCGCGCTCATGTTCGCCGCGTTGGCCAGATCGGCAATGGTCAGATCACCCGTCAGATTGGCCAGCACATACAACTGCACCATCGCCACCGCCGACGTCGGCTCCGCATGCGGCGTGAGGAACGGGCTGAACTGCGACTGCCCGCCCGAGCGCTGAGTGAACACCACCAGCCGCTTCGCCACACTGAGCGCCACTTCAGCACCGTGATCACGCGCCAGTAAATACAGCGACAGATCAATCCCCGCCGTCACCCCGGCCGAGGTGTAGAGCGTGCGGTCCTCGACGTACAAACGATCCGCGTCAACCTGCGTCGATGGACACAACTGCACCAAAGCCTCGGCATCGTTCCAGTGCGTGGTCACCGTGCGCCCTTCCAGCAACCCGGCGCGCGCGAGCATGAAGGCGCCGTTGCAGATCGAGCCGAAACGCTGAGCGCGGGCGCAGGCCTCACGCAGCCAGGTGTCGAACGTCGCACCGAAATCCATGAACGGCAGTTGCGGCCCGCCGGCGACCAGCAGCAGGTCGTAGGCGTCCAGCGCTTCGCTGAAATGGCGATGGGCGTTGAGGATCAAGCCGTTGGAACAGGCCATCGGTGTTTTTTCCAGGCCGATCACTTCCAGCCGATAGTGATCTTCCGGCGCGAGGAAGCGGTTGGCCTCGGCGAACACATCCATGGGGCCGGTGACGTCGAGTGACTGCACACCTGCGAACACCACGATGGCGACGGTTTTGTTCATGTTTTTGAAGTCCCCTGTAACCCTGTGGCGAGGGGATTTATCCCCGTTGGGTTGCGAAGCAGCCCCAAGACCATACACCTCGTTGTGTCAGGCAGTCTTCATGGCTGGATTTACGACTGCTGCGCAGCCGAACGGGGATAAATCCCCTCGCCACAATGGATCGCATTCCGACCTGTGACGGGCAGTTGGCACGATTTGCAGGTGGATTGGCAAGGATCGCAGCCATGCGCCGATTGTTCGCTTGCAGCGTCGGGAACAGACTTTCCCCATCAGCGCCACGACGGCGCTTTCAGAAAGGAAAGCACCATGAGCACGACCATCGCCGGCATCAAAATCCCCGACAGCGCCCTCGCCCGCGCCACCACCGAGTACATCCGCGACATCGAATCCGATCTGCTTTACCACCACTCACGCCGGGTATTTCTGTTCGGCGCGCTGAGCGGTGAACGCCAGCAACTGGCCTATGATCCAGAGCTGCTCTATGTCGGCGCGATGTTCCACGACCTCGCTCTGGTCGAAGGTCATCGCAGCGCTGACGAGCGTTTTGAAGTGGACGGCGCCAACGCGGCGGCGGCGTTTCTCAAGCCGTACGGTTTGAGCGATGACGACATCGAACAAGTCTGGTTATCGATTGCCCTGCACACCACGCCGGGCGTGCCGAAACACTTGCGCCCGACCGTGGCGCTGGTGACGGCGGGTGTCGAGATGGACGTGCTGGGCATGGATTACGCGGCGTTCAGCACCGTACAGCGCGAAGCGGTGGTGCATGCGCATCCACGTGGGGAAGGTTTCAAGGAATGCATCATCTGCGCGTTCGCCGACGGCTTGCGCCATCGTCCGCAGACCACGTTTGGCAACGTGAAGACCGATGTGCTGAAGGATCAGGTGCCGGGGTTCAAACCGATGAACTTCGTCGAAGTCATCCGCAATTCCCCTTGGGTGAACTGAGGGCAAAATCAAAAGATCGCAGCCTGCGGCAGCTCCTACATTGGAATGTGTTCCCTGTAGGAGCTGCCGCAGGCTGCGATCTTTTGCTGTTAGGCCGCTTCCGGCGCAGGCGCGCGGCGGACGTCCGGTTGCTTCCACGAATCGGCAGCGCTTTCTTCGATGGCTTGCTGGATGGCTTTCTTGCGCGCTTCTTCGGCACGGCGGCTGAAGAACCAGACGAGGAACGTCACGATCGACACCGCCAGCAGAATCAGACTCGCCACGGCGTTGATCTCAGGCTTCACGCCCAGACGCACCGCCGAGAACACTTCCATCGGCAACGTCGTCGAACCCGGGCCGGAAACGAAGCTCGCCAATACCAGATCGTCCAGCGACAGGGCGAAGGACATCATGCCGCCCGCCGCCAGCGATGGCGCGATCATCGGGATGGTGATCAGGAAGAACACCTTCCACGGCCGCGCGCCAAGGTCCATCGCCGCTTCTTCGATCGACAGATCGAGCTCACGCAGACGCGCCGACACCACCACCGCTACATACGCCGCACAGAATGTGGTGTGCGCGATCCAGATGGTGACGATGCCGCGTTCCTGCGGCCAGCCGATCATCTGCGCCATGGCCACAAACAGCAGCAACAGCGACAGACCGGTGATCACTTCGGGCATGACCAACGGCGCGGTCACCAGGCCGCCGAACAGCGTGCGCCCCTTGAAGTGAGTGATACGGGTCAGCACGAATGCCGCCAGCGTACCCAGCGCCACCGCAGCAACCGCGGTGTAGCAGGCGATTTCCAGCGAGCGCACCACCGAGCCCATCAGTTGGGTGTTGTCGAGCAGGCCGACGTACCACTTGATCGACCAGCCGCCCCACACCGTCACCAGTTTCGAGGCGTTGAACGAGTAGATCACGAGGATCAGCATCGGCAAGTAGATGAACAACAAACCCAGTACCAGCATCAGGCTGGAGAAACGGATGCGCTTCATTCTTTACCCTCCATTTCCTTGGCCTGACTGCGGTTGAACAGAATGATCGGCACAATCAGGATCGCCAGCATCACCACCGCCAGCGCGGACGCCACGGGCCAGTCACGGTTGTTGAAGAACTCTTGCCAGAGCACTTTACCGATCATCAGGGTTTCCGGACCACCGAGCAGTTCCGGGATCACGAACTCGCCCACCACCGGGATGAACACCAGCATGCAGCCGGCAATAATCCCGTTCTTGGACAGCGGAATGGTGATTTTCCAGAAGCTGTTGAAGGTGCTCGAACCGAGGTCGGACGCGGCTTCCAGCAGGCTGTGATCGTGCTTCACCAGGTTGGCGTACAGCGGCAGGATCATGAACGGCAGGTACGAATAGACAACACCGATGTACACCGCGAGGTTGGTGTTGAGGATCTGCAGCGGCTCGTCGATAAAGCCCATGTTCATCAGGAAACCATTGAGCAGGCCGTTGTTGCTGAGGATGCCCATCCACGCGTAAACGCGGATCAGGATCGCCGTCCAGGTCGGCATCATGATCAGCAGCACCAGCACCGTTTGCATCTCTTTACGGGCGGTGGCGATGGCATAGGCCATCGGGTAGCCGATCAACAGGCAGAGGACGGTGCTGATCAGCGCCATCTTCAACGAGCCGAGGTAGGCGGCGATGTACAACTCGTCGCCCGCCAGCATCGCGTAGTTGCCCAGGTTCAGCAGCAGTTGCAGCTTCTGCTCAACGAAGGTGTAGATCTCGGTGTACGGCGGAATCGCCACATCGGCTTCGGCGAAGCTGATCTTCAAAACGATGAAGAACGGCAACATGAAGAACAGGAACAGCCAGATGAACGGGACCCCGATGACCAGTTGCCGGCCACTGGGGATTATTCGGTTGATGCGGCGTTTGAATTTGCGCATGTTCATGAGCGAAGTACCACGCCGCTGTCGTCTTCCCAGTACACGTAAACCTGATCACCCCAGGTCGGACGTGCGCCACGGCGTTCGGCGTTGGCCACGAACGACTGCACCAGTTTGCCGCTCGGCAACTCGACGTAGAACACCGAGTGACCACCCAGATAGGCGATGTCGTGCACCTTGCCGCTCGACCAGTTGTACTCGCAGGTCGGTTGATCAGCGGTGACCAGCAGCTTCTCCGGACGAATCGCGTAAGTCACCGATTTGTCCTGCACCGAGGTGCTGATGCCGTGGCCGACGTAGATCTGCCGATCGAGGTCTTTGCAGGTGATGGTCGCGTGGCCTTCGGCGTCGTCGATCACTTCGCCTTCGAAGATGTTGACGTTACCGATGAATTCGCAGACCAGACGGCTGGTCGGGGTTTCGTAGATATCGATCGGGCTGCCGATCTGAGCGATCCAGCCCAAGTGCATGATCGCGATGCGCTCGGCCATGGTCATGGCCTCTTCCTGGTCGTGCGTCACCATCACGCACGTCACACCGACGCGCTCGATGATCTCGACCAGTTCCAGCTGCATTTGCGAACGCAGTTTCTTGTCGAGTGCGCCCATTGGTTCGTCGAGCAACAGCAGCTTCGGCCGTTTGGCCAGCGAACGCGCCAGTGCCACACGCTGACGCTGACCGCCGGACAGTTGATGCGGCTTGCGCTTGGCGTACTGGCTCATCTGCACGAGCTTGAGCATTTCAGCCACGCGGGCGTCGACTTCAGCCGCCGGAATCTTGTCCTGCTTGAGGCCGAAGGCAATGTTCTGCGCCACGGTCATGTGCGGGAACAAGGCGTACGACTGGAACATCATGTTGATCGGACGTTCGTACGGCGGCATGTCGGTGATGTCGACGCCGTCGAGGAAAATGCGCCCCTCCGTGGGCCGTTCGAACCCTGCCAGCATCCGCAGCAGAGTGGATTTGCCCGATCCCGATCCGCCGAGCAGAGCGAAGATTTCGCCCTTTTTGATTTCCAGGGACACATCGTCCACGGCAATCGTCTCGTCGAACTTCTTCGTGACCCGGTCGATTTTGACCAACACCTGTTTCGGTGTCTGGTCGCCCTCGAGGGCTTTCTTATAGGCGCCGGAGGCAACTGCCATTTACGAAACTCCCAGATAAAAACAATGCAGTCCGCCCCGCAAGGCGAACCCAGGATAGTGTGTGCCTTACATCCCCGACTTGACCTTGGTCCAGCTGCGGGTCATCAGGCGCTGAATGTTCGGTGGCAACTCGGTCGACACGTAGGCCTTGTCGATAACGGCCTGCGGTGGGTACACCGACTCATCGGTACGGATGGACTGTTCCATCAGTTTGTCCGAACCCGGATTAGGGTTGGCGTAACCGACGTAATCACTGACCTGGGCAATTACCTCAGGTTTCAGCAAATAGTTGATGAAGGCATGAGCCTCCTTCACGTTCGACGAATCCTTCGGAATCGCCAGCATGTCGAACCACAGCGCGCCGCCCTCTTTCGGCACCGAGTAGGCGATGTTCACACCTTTCTTGGCTTCGGCTGCGCGGTTCTTCGCCTGGAAAATATCGCCGGAGAAACCGATGGCCACGCAGATGTCGCCGTTGGCCAGGTCACCGATGTATTTCGAGGAGTGGAAGTAGGTCACGTAAGGACGCACCGCGAGCAGCTTGGCGGTGGCTTTTTCGTAGTCCTTGGGATTGGTGCTGTTGGCGTTCAGGCCCATGTAGTTGAGCACGGTCGGCATCATTTCATCCGCCGAATCGAGGAACGCTACGCCGCAGCTTTGCAGCTTCTTGATGTTCTCTGGTTCGAACAAAACGCCCCAGGAATCGATCTTGTCGACACCCAGCACAGCCTTCACTTTATCGACGTTGTAACCGATGCCGTTGGTGCCCCACAGGTACGGCACGGCGTACAAGTTGCCCGGATCGTTCTGCTCCAGACGCTTGAGCAGCGCCGGGTCGAGATTCGAATAATTCGGCAGCTGCGAGCGGTCGAGCTTCTGGAACGCGCCTGCCTTGATCTGCTTGCCGAGGAAGTGGTTCGACGGCACGACCACGTCGTAACCGGTGCGCCCGGCCAGCAGTTTGCCTTCCAGGGTTTCGTTGGAATCGAACACGTCGTAAACCGGTTTGATCCCGGTGGCTTTCTGGAAGTCAGCCAGGGTCGTCTCGCCGATGTAGTCCGACCAGTTATAAATATGCACCGTACCGGCGGCCTGGGCACCGACAGCAATCGTCAGGCCGGCAGTGGCCAGCAGGGCATTGCGCAAAGAAGAAAAAATAGGCAAGTGGAGGTCCTCTAAATTAGTTGGGCCCAAGTTGCCCCGCGCTGCATGACAGCCATGGCTGCCCGGCAACAAAACCGGCGCGCAACTTACCCTCGAAAAACCGTTCCAGCAAAACTTTTGTCATTTAATTGATCCGCTGGCCGCCATCGCGAGGGCGACGGCCGGCGGTTATTGCTTCAAACCGGCTTATTTACCGGATTTGATCTTGGTCCAGCTGCGGGTCATGATCCGCTGAGTTGCGGCCGGCAAGTCGGCGATCGCGTACAGCTTGGCCAGTACGTCAGCCGGTGGGTAAACGCCCGGGTCGCTGGTGATGTCTTTATCGACCAGTGGCGTTGCAGCGGCGTTACCGTTCGGGAAGCGCACGGCGTTGGTGATTTCAGCCATGATTTCCGGCTTCTGCAGGAAGGTCATGAACTTGTAGGCGCCTTCGACGTTTTCGGCATCTTTAGGGATGGCGACCATGTCGTAGAAGCTGCCCGCACCTTCTTTCGGAATGTTGTAGCTGACTTTCACCTTGTCACCGGCTTCAGCCGCGCGGGACTTGGCCTGGTAGATGTCACCCGAGTAACCGACGGCTACGCAGATGTTGCCGTTGGCCAGGTCGGAGATGTACTTGGAAGAGTGGAAGTAGGCGATCGAAGGACGCACCTTCATGATCAGCGCTTCAGCCTTGTCGATGTCTTCTTTCTTCTGGCTGTCGGTTGGCAGGCCCAGGTAGTGCAACGCCACCGGAATCATCTCGGTTGGCGAGTCGAGCAGGCTGATGCCGCAGGATTTCAGCTTGGCCGCGTTTTCCGGCTTGAAGATCAGATCCCACGAATCGACAGGTGCGTCGGCACCCAGTGCAGCCTTGACCTTCTCGGCGTTGAAGCCGATGCCGATCGAGCCCCACATGTACGGGAAAGCGTGCTCGTTGCCCGGGTCGCTGACCGACACGGCTTTGAGCAAATCGGTGTTGAGGTTTTTCCAGTTAGGCAGCTTGGACTTGTCCAGCGTCTGGTAAACACCGGCCTTGATCTGCTTGGCGAGGAAGTTGTTCGACGGTACGACGATGTCGTAGCCAGACTTGCCTGCGAGCAGTTTGGCTTCGAGGGTTTCGTTGCTGTCGAAGACGTCGTAAACGACTTTGATGCCCGACTCGTCTTCAAACTTCTTGATGGTGTCCGGAGCGATGTAGTCCGACCAGTTGTAGACGTGCAACACCTTGTCGTCCGCCTGAGCCGCAGCCGCCATGATTCCCATCAGGGACATGGCGAGCAGAGTCTTGCCAGCGAGCTTTTTGCCTAATGCCTTCATGCGTAATGCTCCAAATTTTCTTTTTTTGAACCACTTTGTTCAGCGGCCGAACCCGGACAACTGGAACCGCGGCTAGTCTGGCAAGATCCGAGGCGGTCTTTCAAGAAAAGACCAGCCTTTCTGACAGCTTTGAGCGAGAGCGCCGCGGCTCCCCCGCTCAGAGCCTAGCACTTAGCCCTGCAACGCACTGAGGGTCAGATCCAGGCACTTGCGTGCCTTTGTAACCAGTTCATCGATCTCCGCTTTGCTGATCACCAGCGGCGGCGCGATGATCATGGTGTCGCCGACCGCGCGCATGATCAGGCCGTTATCAAAGCAGAACTGACGGCAGATCATGCCGACGCCCTTGCCTTCGTAACGCTTGCGAGTGGCCTTGTCCTGCACCAGCTCGATGGCCCCCAACAGACCGACGCCGCGAACTTCACCCACCAACGGATGATCATTCAGTTCCCGCAGACGTTTCTGCAAATACGGTGCCGTTTCGTTGTGCGCGTTCTCGATAATTTTTTCGTCGCGCAGAATGCGGATGTTTTCCAGACCCACCGCTGCCGCCACCGGGTGACCGGAGTAGGTGAAGCCGTGGTTGAAATCGCCACCTTCGTTAAGCACTGCCACCACGGTGTCGCGCACGATCAGGCCACCCATCGGGATGTAGCCGGAAGTCAGGCCTTTGGCGATGGTCATCATGTCAGGCTTGAGGTCGTAGAAATCGCTACCGAACCACTCACCGGTACGGCCGAAACCGCAGATCACTTCGTCCGCCACGAACAGGATGTCGTACTTGGCGAGAATTTCCTTGATGCGCGGCCAGTAGGTGTCTGGCGGAATGATCACGCCGCCGGCGCCCTGAATCGGCTCGGCAATAAAGGCACCGACATTGTCCACGCCGACTTCGAGAATCTTTTCTTCCAGCTGATTGGCCGCCCAGATACCGAACTCTTCCGGGGACATGTCGCCACCTTCAGCGAACCAGTACGGCTGCGCGATGTGGACGATGCCCGGGATCGGCAAGTCGCCTTGTTCGTGCATATAGGTCATGCCACCGAGGCTCGCGCCGGCCACGGTCGAACCGTGATAACCGTTCTTGCGGCTGATGATGACTTTCTTGTTTGGCTGGCCTTTGATTGCCCAGTAGTGACGAACCATACGCAGCATGGTGTCGTTGCCTTCGGAGCCGGAGCCGGTAAAGAACACATGGTTCATGCCTTCTGGCGCCACGTCGGCGATCGACTTGGCCAGTTCCAGTGCCGGCGGGTGCGCGGTCTGGAAGAACAGGTTGTAGTACGGCAGTTCACGCATTTGTTTGGCGGCGGCGTCGGCCAGTTCCTCACGACCGTAACCGATGGCCACGCACCACAGACCGGCCATGCCGTCGAGGATCTTGTTGCCCTCACTGTCCCACAGGTACACGCCCTTGGCGCTGGTAATGATCCGCGGACCTTTCTCTTTCAGCTGCTTGAAGTCGCTGAACGGCGCCAGGTGGTGATCATTGCTGAGTGCTTGCCACTCGCGGGTTTGCGGGTTGTTGCTGGTCATGCCAATTCTCCTTGTTATCGGTGAAGGCGCGGCGTCTGCACGCCGCGCCCGGCGTATCAGACGGCGAAGAGCAGGTACTCGCGCTCCCACGAACTGATCACGCGCTTGAAGTTTTCATGCTCGGCCCGCTTGACCGCGACGTAGCCAGTGATGAAAGTTTTGCCCAGGTACTTCTCGATGGTTGCACTGTTTTCCATACGCTCCAGTGCATCCTCGATGGTCAGCGGCAGGCGTAAGTTACGGCGTTCATAACCGCGTCCGACCACTGGCGCACTCGGGTTGAGGCCTTCGACCATGCCGATGTAACCGCAGAGCAGGCTCGCGGCAATCGCCAGGTACGGGTTGGCGTCGGCGCCCGGCAGACGGTTTTCCACGCGACGGTTCTGCGGGCCGGCATCCGGTACGCGCAGACCCACGGTGCGGTTTTCTTCGCCCCATTCCACGTTCACCGGTGCCGAGGTGTCCGGCAGGAAGCGGCGAAACGAGTTGACGTTCGGCGCGAACAGCGGCAACAGCTCAGGAATCAGTTTCTGCAAACCACCGATGTGGTGCAGGAACAGCTGGCTCATGGTGCCGTCTTCATTAGAGAAGACGTTTTTGCCGGTTTCGATGTCGATGATGCTCTGGTGCAAGTGCATCGCACTGCCCGGCTCGCCCGTCATCGGTTTGGCCATAAAGGTCGCAGCCACATCGTGCTTCAGCGCGGCTTCGCGCATGGTGCGTTTGAACACCAGAATCTGGTCGGCCAGCGACAGTGCGTCGCCGTGACGGAAGTTGATTTCCATCTGCGCCGTGCCGTCTTCGTGGATCAGCGTGTCGAGATCCAGCTCCTGCAGTTCGCACCAGTCGTAGACGTCTTCGAACAGCGGGTCGAATTCGTTCGCCGCTTCAATGGAGAATGACTGACGACCGATTTCCGGACGGCCCGAGCGACCGATTGGCGGCTGCAATGGATAGTCAGGGTCGTCGCTGCGCTTGGTCAGGTAGAACTCCATCTCCGGCGCGACGATTGGCTGCCAGCCTTTGTCGGCATAGAGTTTGAGAACTTTCTTGAGGACGTTGCGCGGCGACAGCTCGATCGGGTTGCCTTGCTTGTCGTAGGTGTCGTGGATCACCTGCGCGGTCGGCTCGATGGCCCACGGCACCATGTACACGGCGTTCTGGTCGGGGCGGCAGATCATGTCGATGTCGGCCGGGTCGAGCAGTTCGTAATAGATGTCGTCTTCGACGTAATCGCCGGTCACCGTCTGCAACAGAACGCTTTCTGGCAGGCGCATGCCTTTTTCGGCGATGAACTTGTTGGTCGGCGAAATCTTGCCACGGGTGATCCCGGTCAAGTCGGCGATCATGCATTCGACTTCTGTGATCTTGTGGTCTTTCAACCAATCGGTGAGCTGGTCGAGGTTGTTACTCATAAATGCCTCTGGGCTGAGTCTCCTGACGCTATGTCAGGCAAAGTTTGACGCCGGGGCGTCGCGATAAAGGGCTTGCTTGTGCGCAGTGCGGGCTTACGCCAGGCACCGCGCATAGACAATGAAAGAGGAGCTTACCTGCCCTTTACGCTGGCGTTGCATTTCCTGTGCACAGTTCAGGCGTGCAGAATCGTGAGCACGGCTTGGCAGCCGGCACAGGCTTTGAGAGTAAAAGAGATCTATATTGGAAGGGGACGCCATAAACAGAGTGCCTTGTCGTACGTCCAGAATATCGGACGCTGCCGTTTTGCCTGCTGCTGACGAGAACCTCGTCGACAGGCTGCGCGCCTTATTGGCGGAGCGTTGGACGGATTTGTCGCCACTGATGTGATAAGCATGCAGACCGGACTGTTGCGAGCAGTCGGTGATGCCGATTAACGGCAGGCGAGACATGAAGCACCCCGGTATTATTGCTGTTATGGGTTTGATCCGAGCTTAGCCTTGTTCATTTTTTTACACAACACCCCCGTAAAAAATACAACACGGCCTGCTCAAGCCCGCGGGTGGCAAGCGTCCCGGCGTCTCAAAAACGCCCCAAAGTGCCCCATAAATGCCCTTGCAGCGCTTTTTTAGGGCAAAAAAGGCCTCGCTTGACTTCGGCAGGCCGTTCGGGTTGACTGAAACCAGAAAAGATCAATGATTGATATTTTTAACAACAAAGGTGTTGCATCATGTCGGTACCCCCGCGTGCCGTTCAGCTTAACGAAGCGAACGCGTTCCTTAAGGAACATCCTGAGGTTCTGTACGTTGACCTTCTGATTGCGGATATGAATGGTGTGGTGCGCGGCAAGCGCATTGAACGCACCAGTCTCCACAAGGTTTACGAGAAAGGCATCAACCTGCCGGCCTCTCTATTTGCTCTGGACATCAACGGCTCCACGGTGGAAAGCACCGGCCTGGGTCTGGACATCGGCGACGCCGATCGAATCTGCTATCCAATCCCCGATACTCTGTGCAACGAGCCATGGCAGAAGCGCCCAACCGCGCAACTGTTGATGACCATGCACGAACTCGAAGGCGACCCTTTCTTCGCCGATCCGCGCGAAGTGCTCCGTCAAGTTGTTGCAAAGTTTGACGAGCTGGGTCTGACCATCTGCGCCGCATTCGAACTCGAGTTCTACCTGATCGACCAGGAGAACGTGAACGGCCGTCCACAGCCGCCACGCTCGCCGATCTCCGGTAAACGCCCGCACTCGACTCAGGTCTACCTGATCGACGACCTCGACGAATACGTCGACTGCCTCCAGGACATTCTGGAAGGCGCGAAAGAGCAAGGCATCCCGGCCGACGCCATCGTCAAGGAAAGTGCCCCGGCGCAGTTCGAAGTGAACCTGCACCACGTCGCCGATCCGATCAAGGCCTGCGACTACGCGGTACTGCTCAAGCGTCTGATCAAGAACATCGCTTACGACCATGAAATGGACACCACCTTCATGGCCAAGCCGTACCCGGGCCAGGCGGGTAATGGTCTGCACGTCCACATTTCGATTCTGGATAAAGAAGGCAAAAACATTTTTGCCAGCGAGGATCCCGAGCAGAACGCCGCGCTGCGTCACGCGATCGGCGGTGTGCTCGAGACCCTGCCCGCGCAGATGGCTTTCCTCTGCCCGAACGTCAACTCCTACCGTCGTTTCGGCGCACAGTTCTACGTGCCGAACTCGCCGTGCTGGGGCCTGGACAACCGCACCGTGGCGATTCGCGTACCGACCGGCTCGTCCGATGCCGTACGCATCGAACACCGCGTTGCCGGCGCAGACGCCAACCCGTACCTGCTGATGGCTTCGGTACTGGCCGGCGTGCACCACGGTCTGACCAACAAGATCGAGCCGGGCGCGCCTGTCGAAGGCAACAGCTACGAGCAGAACGAACAAAGCCTGCCGAACAACTTGCGCGATGCCTTGCGCGAGCTGGACGACAGCGAGGTGATGGCCAAGTACATCGATCCGAAGTACATCGATATCTTCGTCGCCTGCAAGGAAAGCGAGCTGGAGGAGTTCGAACACTCCATCTCCGACCTTGAGTACAACTGGTATCTGCATACCGTTTAAGCGGTTGTAGCACCAAAAAGAACGCCGTCGGCTGATTCAGCCAACGGCGTTTTTTTATGGCCGAATACAAACCTGTGGCGAGGGGATTTATCCCCGATCGGCTGCGCAGCAGTCGTAAAACCTGAGAGCCGGATACTCCTGACACACCGAGTGGGATGGCTTTGGGGCTGCTTCGCAACCCATCGGGGATAAATCCCCTCGCCACAGGGTACTGGCAGACAACACGGAACCCGGCTCGTACAATGCCCGCTGCCCCGCAGGAGACTTTCATGACGCGTCCCGCCCCCGTTCGCAAACCCCGTGCCCGCAGTCAGGCGCGCATCGATTCGATACTCGACGCCGCGCGCACGCTGCTGGCTGCCGAGGGCGTGGCGAGTCTGTCGATCTACAGCGTCGCCGAACGCGCGCAGATTCCGCCCTCCTCCGTGTACCACTTTTTCGCCAGCGTACCGGCCTTGCTCGAAGCGCTGACGGCGGATGTGCACGCGGCATTTCGCGCCTGCCTGCAAGCGCCGATCGATCACGAAGCGCTGCGCGACTGGCGCGATCTGTCGCGGTTGGTCGAGCAACGGATGCTGGAGATCTACGACGAAGACGCCGCCGCACGCCAGTTGATTCTCGCTCAGCACGGCTTGACCGAAGTGACCCAGGCTGACCGGCAGCACGACATCGAACTGGGCGACCTGATGCACAAGCTGTTCAATCATCACTTCGAGTTGCCGAGGCTGCCGGAGGATGTTGATGTGTTTGCCCTGGCGATGGAGTTGGGTGACCGGGTGTATGCGCGCTCGGTGCAGCAGCATGGGCAGATCACGCCGCGCATGGCCGAGGAAGGGATGCGCGTGTTTGATGCTTATATCGGCCTGTATTTGCCACCTTATCTGCCCAAGCGCTGAGCCATGATCGTTCCCACGCTCTGCGTGGGAATGCAGCCCGTGACGCTCCGCGTCACTGGACGCGGAGCGTCCCTAGAGGCATTCCCACGCGGAGCGTGGGTACGATCACAAAAAACCCCGAAGGGCTCACGCCGTTCGGGGTTGTTTTTTACTCACTGGCTTACAACTTGGCGATCGACACCTCGGTGGATTTCACAAAGGCGATCACTTCGCTGCCCACCACCAGTTCCAGCTCCTTGACCGAACGGGTGGTGATCACCGAAGTGACGATGCCCGAAGCGGTTTGCACGTCGATTTCCGACAGCACGTCGCCGAGGACGATTTCCTTGATCGAGCCTTTGAACTGGTTGCGCACGTTGATGGCTTTAATAGTCATGGCATTGATTCCTGTCGTTGATAAAACTTGAGTTATTGCGCCCAACGCAATTGCGTAGGCAGTGGTGAAACAGGTTCCGGCGCCGGCGGTTCGCCGGGCAGGGACAAAACTCGGTTGAGCACTTCGGTTTCCAGCGCGGCCAGTCGGTGCGAACCGCGTACCCGTGGACGCGGCAGTTCGACGTGCAGGTCAAGGCCGACTTCGCCGTCCTCGATCAGAATCACCCGGTCGGCAATCGCCACCGCTTCGCTGACGTCGTGGGTCACCAGCAACACCGTGAAGCCGTGTTGCTGCCAGAGACGTTCGATCAGTTGCTGCATTTCAATGCGGGTCAGCGCGTCCAGTGCGCCGAGCGGTTCGTCGAGCAGCAGCAGCCGTGGCTGATGGATCAGCGCCCGGGCCAGTGCGACGCGCTGCTTCTGTCCGCCAGACAAAGCTGCCGGCCACTCATTGGCGCGATCGGCCAGACCTACCGCTTCCAGCGCATCCAATGCCTGCGGACGCCAGTTGCCTTTAAGGCCGAGCCCAACGTTGTCGATGATCTTTTTCCACGGCAGCAGACGCGCTTCCTGGAACATCAATCGGGTGTCTTCCCGCGCATCGCTCAGCGGCGCAGATCCGGCGAGCAAGTCACCGCCAGTCGGTTGATCGAGGCCGGCGAGCAAGCGCAGCAAAGTACTTTTGCCGCAGCCACTGCGCCCGACCACAGCGACGAATTGCCCCGCCGGAATGTGCAGATCGATGTCACGCAGCACCTGCCGCGAACCGAAGGTTTTCTGCAGGTTGCGCACTGCCAGCGGAATCCCGCGCAGCAGGCGTGGAGGTTGTTGAGCGGTCATGCTGCACCTCCTTTGGCAACCTGATACGCCGGATGCCAGCGCAACCACACACGCTCAAGTCCACGGGCGGCGAGGTCGGCGAGTTTGCCGAGCACCGCGTAAAGCAGGATCGCCAGCACCACCACGTCGGTCTGCAAAAACTCCCGGGCATTCATTGCCAGGTAGCCGATGCCGGAGCTGGCGGAAATGGTTTCGGCGACGATCAGCGTCAGCCACATAAAGCCCAGCGCGAAGCGCACACCGACCAGAATCGAAGGCAGCGCGCCCGGCAGAATCACCTGCCAGAACAGGCTGAAACCGCTCAAGCCATAACTGCGCGCCATCTCCACCAGCGCCGGGTCGACGTTGCGAATGCCGTGATAGGTGTTGAGGTAGATCGGGAACAACGTGCCCAGCGCCACCAGAAAAATCTTCGCCGACTCGTCGATGCCGAACCACAGGATCACCAGCGGAATCAGCGCCAGGTGCGGCACGTTGCGGATCATCTGCACCGAACTGTCGAGCAGGCGTTCGCCCCATTTCGACAGGCCGGTAATGAAACCCAAGACCAGACCGATGCTGCCGCCGATGGTGAAACCCAGCGCCGCACGCCAGCCGCTGATCGCCAGATGCGTCCAGATTTCGCCGCTGCGCACCAGGCTCACGCCGGCTTCGATCACCGCCACCGGTGCCGGCAGAATCCGTGTCGACAACCAGCCCGCCGACACCGACAACTGCCACACCGCCAGCAACAACACCGGCAACGCCCAGGGCGCGAGGCTGTGGATGATTTTCTTCATGGCGCGCCTCAGCTCTGCGACGCGGCTTTGGGAAGAATGTCGTTGGCGACCATCTCGCCGAACGGGCTGACGTAACCTGCGCTTTTCGGCAGTTCCGGACGCTCGATGTCGAGGTGCGGGAACAGCAGTTCAGCGACGCGATACGACTCTTCGAGGTGTGGATAACCGGAGAAGATAAAGGTGTCGATACCCAAATCCGCGTACTCCTTCACGCGCGCGGCCACAGTCGGGCCATCGCCAACCAGCGCCGTACCGGCACCGCCGCGCACCAGACCGACGCCGGCCCACAGATTCGGGCTGACTTCGAGGTTGTCGCGGCTGCCACCGTGCAGTGCGGCCATGCGTTGCTGGCCGACCGAATCGAAACGCGCCAGCGAAGCTTGAGCGCGAGCGATGGTGTCGTCGTCCAGGTGCGAGATCAAACGATCCGCCGCTTGCCACGCTTCTGCGTTGGTTTCGCGGACGATCACGTGCAGACGAATACCGAAGCGCACAGTGCGGCCAAGCTTGGCGGCTTTAGCGCGGACTTGGGCGATCTTCTCGGCCACCGCGGCTGGCGGCTCGCCCCAGGTCAGCACCATTTCCACTTGTTCGGCGGCCAGATCCTGCGCCGCTTCCGACGAGCCACCGAAGTACAGCGGCGGACGTGGTTGCTGAATCGGCGGATAAAGCAGCTTCGCGCCTTTCACGCTGATGTGCTCGCCGTCGTAATCAACGGTTTCGCCTTCCAGCACTCGGCGCCAGATGCGGGTGAATTCCACCGAGGCTTGATAGCGTTCTTCGTGGCTGAGGAACAGACCGTCGCCGGCCAACTCTTCTGGGTCACCGCCGGTTACCAGGTTGAACAGCGCACGGCCGCCGGACAGACGATCCAGTGTCGCTGCCTGCCGCGCCGCGACCGTCGGGGAAATGATCCCGGGGCGCAGCGCAACAAGAAACTTCAGACGTTGGGTCACCGGGATCAGCGACGCCGCCACCAGCCACGAGTCTTCGCAAGAGCGGCCGGTCGGAATCAGCACGCCGCCGAAACCCAGACGATCCGCCGCTTGCGCGACCTGTTGCAGATAACCGTGGTCGACGGCGCGAGCGCCTTCGGCGGTGCCAAGGTAATGGCCGTCACCGTGGGTAGGCAGGAACCAGAAGATATTGAGGCTCATGGAGTGGTCTCCTTGGGGATTCGAATTACAGCGCTTTGGCCACAGCGGCCGGTGGTGTCCAGATCACATCCTTGATGCTCAGCGGCTTCGGAATCAGCTTGAGCTGGTAGAACGTGTCAGCGATCTTTTGCTGCGCAGCGACCACTTCCGGGGTCAGGAACAGCGCGCCGTAGCCCTGGCGTTTCACCGAGGTCAGGGTGATGTCCGCCGGCAGGCCGAGCAGTGGCGCGACTTGTTGAGTCACGTCTTCAGGGTTGGCTTTCGACCACTCGCCGACGGCGCGCACTTCCTCAACGAGGGCTTTGATCACCTCAGGATTTTTCTGTGCGTAAGGCTTGGTGGCGAGATAAAACTGGTGGTTGTCGACGATGCCTTTGCCGTCGCGCAGGGTGTGCGCTTGCAGTTGTTTTTCGGCGGCAGCCTGGTACGGATCCCAGATGACCCAGGCGTCGACGCTGCCACGTTCGAACGCGGCGCGGGCATCGGCCGGCGGCAGGAATACGGTTTGAATGTCGGTGTACTTGAGACCGGCATCTTCCAGCGCACGCACCAGCAGGTAGTGGACGTTGGAGCCTTTGTTCAGCACGACTTTCTTGCCCTTGAGATCGGCCACCGATTTAATCGGCGAGTCTTTCGGCACAAGGATCGCTTCGCTGTTGGGCGCTGGCGGTTCGTAGGCAACGTAGAGCAGATCAGCGCCAGCAGCCTGAGCGAACACCGGTGGAGTTTCGCCAGTGACGCCGAAGTCGATCGAGCCGACGTTCAGGCCTTCCAGCAGCTGCGGGCCGCCGGGGAATTCAGTCCATTGCACGTCGACGCCTTGGGCGGCCAGACGTTTTTCCAGCGTGCCTTTGGCTTTGAGCAGCACCAGCGTGCCGTACTTCTGATAACCGATCCGAAGAGTCTCGGCTTGAGCTTGAGTGATGGCGCCGAAGGTGACAGCCGCAGCAAACAGAGCGACCAGACCACGACGCAAAAATACAGTGCGCATAGCGCTCTCCTTTTTGCTGTTGGGTTTTGGCTGCACCTGCTTGGCCGTTAGCGGCTGAGTAAGGTGAAGTACATCAAATGCGGGTGAGGCTTAAATGCTCCAGCGAGCACTCAACAAACGTTCGTTCAACAGGCCCGGTTCCAGCGGTTTCGGCCGGCGGGCCATGGCGCCGACAAACTGATCGAGCGCTTCATGCAGACGCTGCTCCAGCGCCGGGGCCAGTTGCGCGGCGGCACTGCCTTCGCCGTAAGCGATCTGGCTGTCCTCGGCGAAAATCCCCTGGAGCATTTCCTGGGCTTTCAATGCCGACAGCACAGGCTTGAGGGCGTAATCGACCACCAGCATGTGGGCGATGCTGCCGCCGGTGGCCATCGGCAAGACAATCTTGTGATTCAGGGCACGCTCTGGGAGCAGATCCAGCAGCGTCTTCAACGCGCCAGAGAAAGACGCTTTGTAAACCGGTGTGGCGATCAACAGGCCGTCGGCGTTTTCAATCTGTTGCAGCAGGTCGAGCACCTTCGGGCTGTCGAAGCGGGCATGGAGCAAATCCTCGGCCGGGAAATCCCGAATCTGATAACTCACCACTTCCACGCCTTGCTGCTGCAACCAACGTTGCGAGCGCTCCAGCAGCACCCCGGAACGGGAGCGCAGGCTGGGACTGCCACCGAGTGAGACAACCAGCATTGAGACGATTCCTTAAGCGTTACAGGCGATTCGCGGGTTGCGATCTCGCTTCGATGGGAGTGACCTTACCAGCTGATTTATATATCCATAAATCATATTTATTCATTTGGTTATGCGTTTTGGAGATATGCGGATTGCTTTGTTTCGGACGAAAAAAAAGGCCGTCGAAACGGCCTGAAATCCCCTGCTTTGTGGATGCCTCGAAAAGATCGCAGCCTTCGGCAGCTCCTACAGGGAGCGGCGTACTCCTGTAGGAGCTGCCGCAGGCTGCGATCTTTTGATCTTAACGATTCGGCTGTGGCGTCAGGCGCAGATACGGCTTCACCGCCCGATAGCCCTTCGGAAAGCGCTGCTTGATCTCTTCCTCATCCTTCAACGAAGGCACGATCACCACCTCATCACCGTCCTGCCAGTTGGCCGGCGTGGCCACTTTGTAGTTGTCGGTGAGTTGCAGCGAATCGATCACCCGCAGAATCTCGTGGAAGTTGCGCCCGGTGCTCGCCGGGTAGGTGATGGTCAGGCGAATCTTTTTGTTCGGATCGATCACGAACAGCGAACGCACGGTCAACGTGTCGTTGGCGTTCGGGTGGATCAGGTCATACAAATCCGAGACCTTGCGATCGGCATCGGCCAGGATCGGAAAGTTGACGAGGGTGTTCTGGGTTTCGTTGATGTCTTCGATCCACTTGTGGTGCGAATCCACCGGGTCGACCGACAGCGCGATGGCTTTGACGCCGCGCTTGCTGAATTCATCTTTGAGTTTGGCGGTGAAGCCCAGCTCGGTGGTGCACACCGGGGTGAAGTCCGCCGGGTGGGAGAACAGCACGCCCCAGCTATTGCCCAGCCACTCGTGAAAACGAATCTTTCCGGCGCTGGAATCCTGTTCGAAGTCGGGGGCGATATCGCCGAGTCTGAGGCTCATGGTGCTGCTCCTGATGAGTTGTTGGAGACCTCAACTGTAGCTCGGGATTTGCCATCATGAAAAAGAATAAATAATCAGATATCTAGATCATAAGTGAATATTAAACATCTGTTCACTGGACGCTGAACGGCATCCCGACGAACATCGGTCGCAAGGTTCGAGAAGGCCTTGAGTTGCAGTAAAGAGGGAAATTCGGGGAGGGCTTACGGGGGTGGGCCTGACTCGAAAACGCAAAAGCCCCGTCCGGCGCGATGCCGGACGGGGCTTTTTTTACGTCAGATTTGAAAACGCTATTACAGCAGCGGCAGCGAGTAGCTGAGGATCAGACGGTTTTCGTCCTGATCGCGCTGACCGGCGATGTCGTTGCGCCACGAAGCGTTTTTCCACATGAAGCCCACGTTCTTCAACGGGCCTTCCGGGATCACGTACGCTACGGTCAAATCGCGTTCCCACTCGGAAGCGCCGTTCGAGGTTTGAACGCGACCGGCGTTGTAGGTATCGATGTTGTCGCCACGCAGGTAAACCATGCCAGCGGTCAAGCCAGGCACGCCCACTTTGGCGAAGTCATAGGAGTAGCGTGCTTGCCAGGTGCGCTCGCCGGCACGGCCGAACTTCTGGATTTGCATGTCGGTGATGGTGTAGTTCGACGAACCGTCGCCCTGGTTCAGCCAAGGGAAGTCGCTGCTGCCGTTGCTGACCTGATAGCCACCACCGAAGGTGTGACCGGCAACGGTGTACAGGAACAAGCCGCTGTACAGGTTGTTGTCGACTTTACCGCGACCGTTGGCGAAACCAGCGTAGCTACCGGTGCTGTAGTAAGCAGGCGTGTCGCCGTTGGCGCCGTCATCAGAGCTGTTGAAGTAACGCAGATCGGACTTCAACACGCCCGGGCCGATTGCCCAGTTGTGAACCAGACCCAGGAAGTGTTGCTTGTAGAAATCTTCCAGGTTGCCGTAGTAGTACTGGGCAGTCAGGTCTTTGGTGATTTTGTAGTCACCACCGGCGTAGATGAACTTGTTGCTGTCGCGACCGGTGATGGTTGGGCTGTTAGCGCCACCAATCGACAGTTGCTCGTTGTTGCTGGAGTTACGACCTTTCACGGCTTCGATCTGACCACCGACCAGGGTCAGGTCTTTGATGTCGCCGGAAGTGATCTGGCCACCCTGCCAGGTTTGTGGCAGCAGACGACCGTCGTTGGTCACGATGACCGGCAGTTTTGGCTGCAGGGTGCCCAATTTCAGTTCGGTCTGGGAGATCTTGGCTTTGGCAGTCAGGCCCAGGCTCGAGTAGTTATCAACCGCTTCGCCGTTGGACTTGCTCGGGAACACAGTGCCGCCGTAAGAGGTAGCAGTAGCGCCGTTAGTGCCGCCGCCCGAATCCAGCTTGATGCCCAGCAGGCCGATGGCGTCGATACCGAAGCCGACGGTGCCTTGGGTGTAACCGGAGATGAAACGCAGATCGAAGCCTTGGCCCCATTCTTCGTTCTTGCTCTGAGCGCCAGCGGCTTTGGTGCCGGAGTCACGGTTATCGGTATTGATGTAGAAGTTACGCAGCCCCAGTGTGGCCTTGCTGTCTTCGATGAAACCGGCGGCGCCTGCCTGCTGCGCCATAACCCCTACGGCCACAGCCAGGGCCAAGGTGGACTTGTTCATGTATAGCTCCTCTCGTTTCTAATTTTTGTGTTCCTGGCCCGGGGTCTGATGCCCTGGATCCTAAGATGCGCGATTAGCGCCAGACCGTGACTGACAAGTCAATCGTAACCTCGTGTGTCTACGACCAAGGTCTAATCGCAGTGATTTGGTCCCTGCACAGTACTGATTTCCTGATAACCCCAAAAAGAATTATTTCATTCTTTTTAATACCATTCGAGTATATGGCCCATTAATGGCCACCTGCAGCGGGATACAGGATATCGGCTACTAAGCTCATTCCTAAATGGTATTTGTTAGCATTTTTTTAGATCGATTAGCTTTGGCGTATTCAAATCACGTCAAACTCTATCCAAAAGGCGACGCCATCATGGCCAAACGCGCACTATCGAGTCAATTTGTTACAGTTTGTGTATCGGCAATATTTTCTTTTTCCGCACAGGCAGCCAACCTCACGGTTGGTTACCAAACCGGTATCGATCCGAGCAAAGTCCCGCAGGCTGACGGTGTCTACGAGAAAACCATCGGCGAGAAGATCGACTGGCGTCGCTTCAACAGCGGCCCGGAAGTTGTGACAGCCATTGCTTCGGGCGACGTGCAGATCGGCAATCTCGGTTCCAGCCCTTTAGCGGCGGCGGCCTCGCGTAATCTGCCGATCGTCGCATTCATCGTTTCGGCACAGATCAACGCCGCCGAAGCACTGGTGGTGCGCAATGGCAGCGGCATCAATACCCCGCAGGATCTGGTCGGCAAGACCATCGCCACACCCTTCGTTTCCACCTCGCATTACAGCTTGCTCGGTGCCCTGAAGCATTGGGGCCTCGACGCTTCGAAAGTCAAAGTGGTGAACCTGCAACCGGCAGAAATCGCCGCGGCGTGGAAGCGTGGCGATATTGATGGCGCGTTTGTCTGGTCGCCGGCGCTGGGTGAAATCCGCAAGACCGGCAAGACGTTGACCGATGCTGCGCAAGTTGGCCAGTGGGGCGCGCCGACCTTTGAAGTGTGGGTCGCACGCAAGGACTTTGCCGAGAAGCACCCGGACGTCGTGGCCAAATTCGCCAAGGTCACGCTGGACTCGTTTGCTGATTACGCGGCGCACAAAGACAGCTGGACGGCTGACTCGGTGCCTGTGCAAAAAATCGCCAAACTGACCGGTGCCAATGCCGCCGACGTGCCGGAATTGCTCGCCGGTTCCGCATTCCCGGATGCCAAGGCACAACAAACCACGGCGCTGCTGGACGGCGGCACGGCGAAGGCGATTGGCGAGACGGCGAAGTTTTTGAAGGAACAGGGCAAAGTTGAGACGGTGCTGCCGGATTATTCGCCGTACGTGAGCGCGAAGTTCATCACCGAGTAATTGATCGTTCCCACGCCGATCGCTGATCGTTCCCACGCTCCGCGTGGGAATTCAGCCCGGGACGCTCCGCGTCCCATCGAAAGCCGAACGCGGAGCGTCCGTTGAGGCATTCCCACGCAGAGCGTGGGAACGATCGATGAACCGGGTCAGAGGGTTTTTTCAAAGATCTTCGAGTTGCGTTGGTAGTTGTACAGCGACGCCCGCGCCGCTGGCAGGCGTTCAACGCTGCTCGGTTCGAAGCCACGTTCACGGAACCAGTGCGCGGTACGCGTGGTAAGCACGAACAACGTTTTCAAGCCCTGCGCCCGCGCACGTGTCTCGATGCGCTCCAGCAGCTCATCGCCGCGACGACCGTGGCGATATTCCGGGTTCACTGCCAGGCACGCCAGTTCACCGGCGTCCGATTCGGCAATCTGATACAGCGCCGCACAGGCGATGATCATGCCTTCACGTTCGACCACGCTGAACTGCTCGATCTCACGTTCCAGCACTTCGCGCGAACGACGCACCAGAATCCCCTGCTCTTCCAGCGGACTGATCAAGTCGAGCAAACCGCCGACGTCTTCAATCGCCGCTTCGCGTACCAACTCGAATTGCTCTTGCGCGACCAGCGTACCGCCACCGTCACGGGTAAACAGCTCGGTCAGCAGCGCACCGTCTTCGACGTAACTGACGATATGGCTACGCGCGACACCGCCACGGCACGCTTCGGCAGCGGCATCAAGCAGTTCCGCCTGATAGTTGCTGCCCAGACGCTGCAAATGTGCCGGCACTTGTTGCGGGCGCAGTTCGCGCACCAGTTTGCCGTTTTCGTCGATCAGGCCGAGGTCAGCGCCGAACAGCAGCAGCTTATCGGCACCCAGATCAATGGCGGCGCGGGTAGCGACGTCTTCGCAGGCGAGGTTGAAGATTTCACCGGTCGGCGAGTAGCCCAGCGGCGACAGCAGCACGATCGAACGCTCATCGAGCAGGCGATTGATGCCCTTGCGGTCGACCCGGCGCACTTCGCCGGTGTGGTGATAGTCGACGCCTTCCAGCACGCCGATCGGCCGCGCGGTAACGAGGTTGCCGCTGGCCACGCGCAGACGCGAGCCCTGCATCGGCGACGAGGCCATGTCCATCGACAACCGCGCTTCAATGGCAATGCGCAACTGACCGACCGCGTCGATCACACACTCCAGCGTCGCGGCATCGGTGATGCGCATGCCGTGATGGTAATGCGGGGTCAGGCCGCGCGCGGCGAGGCGGGTTTCAATCTGCGGGCGCGAACCGTGCACCAGCACCAGTCGTACGCCAAGGCTGTGCAGCAAGACCAGGTCGTGGACGATGTTGCCGAAATTAGGATGCTCCACGCCGTCGCCGGGCAGCATGACGACGAAAGTGCAATCGCGGTGGGCATTGATGTAAGGGGACGCGTGACGAAGCCAATTAACGTATTCGGGCATGAACCTGGGCCTGTAATAAATAGCAGCCGGAAAAAGGGCGAAACGGAAAACGCACAGCGGGCTGATGGTTATCGTCGGAACAGGCTTGGCGACACGCGCGCTCTCCTCATGAATACGGGTTCAATTCCCACAAATTTAACGACCTCCCCCTGTAGGAGCTGCCGCAGGCTGCGATCTTTTGCGCTTTAAAACCAAGATCAAAAGATCGCAGCCTGCGGCAGCTCCTACAAGGGAGGCGTTCAATTCTTCAGGCAGTAATGTTCAATCAGTTGCCGTAATAGATGCACGGTAGGCTGCAAACGTGACATTTCAAGGTACTCGCCGGGCTGATGCGCGCAGGCAATGTCGCCGGGGCCGAGGACGATGGTTTCGCAGCCGAGGCGCTGAAGATAAGGCGCTTCGGTGCCGAACGCTACTGCTTCGGCGCTATGACCGGTGAGCTTTTCGGCGATGCGCACCAGTTCGGCGTCTGCATCCTGCTCGAACGGCGGCACTTCCGGGAACAGCGGTTTGTAATCGATCTTCACCTGATGCCGCTCGGCCACCGGGTTGAGCTTGCGCAGAATCTCCGCGCGCAGGACTTTCGGATCCATGCCCGGCAGCGGTCGCAGATCGAACTCCAGCGAACACTGGCCGCAAATCCGGTTGGGATTATCGCCGCCATGGATGCAGCCGAAGTTCATCGTCGGCTGCGGCACGCTGAACTGCGGGTTGTTGAATTCACGCTGCCACAACAGGCGCAGACCGCGCAGTTCGCCGATCGCATCGTGCATCGCTTCGAGAGCGCTGTGGCCCAGGCGCGGATCCGACGAATGGCCGCTCTGCCCGAGAATGTCGATGCGCTCCATCATGATGCCTTTGTGCATGCGGATCGGCTTGAGCCCGGTCGGCTCGCCGATCACCGCCGCACGCCCCAGCGGACGCCCCAGCGGACGCCCGGCCTCGGCCAGCGCGCGGGCGCCGGACATCGAGCTTTCTTCATCGCAGGTGGCGAGGATCAACAGCGGTTGTTTGAACGGCTGATCGAGCAGCGGCAACACCGCTTCGATGATCAGCGCGAAAAAGCCCTTCATGTCGCAACTGCCGAGGCCGACCCAGCGGCCATCGACTTCGGTCAATTTCAGCGGATCGGTCTGCCACAACGCATCGTCGTACGGCACCGTGTCGCTGTGCCCGGCCAGCACCAGCCCGCCGGGGCCGCTGCCGAAACTGGCGAGCAGGTTGAATTTGCCGGGGCTGACTTGCTGGATATCGCAGCTGAAACCCAGATCACCCAGCCAGCCGGCGAGCAAATCGATCACCGCGCGGTTGGACTGATCAAGGTTCGGTTGGGTACAGCTGACCGACGGCGCGGCGATCAGCGCAGCGAACTGGTCTTGCATGGACGGCAAAGGCATCGCTGACTCCAACTCCCGATTTGAAGTCCATCATAGAACCATCCGGCGTCAGGAATAAACCGCCGCAGGGCGTAGGACGAATCAGTCCTGTACACTGCACGGCCTTGGCAGCCACATATTCCCCGGCTGCGCTCCCGATCCTGGATTTTCCGGCCATGCAGAAAGAAACCGAAATCAAACTCCGCGTCAGCCGCGAAACCCTCGCCGCCCTGCGCGAGCACCCGTTACTGAAAAAACGCAACAAAAGTGGCTGGGAACGCCGTGAGTTGATGAACCAGTACTTCGACACCCCCGAGCGCGATCTGGCTCAGGCCAAAGTTGCCCTGCGCCTGCGCAAGGACGGTGACGAAGTGATTCAGACCCTCAAGACCCGTGGCCAGAGCGTCGCCGGCCTGTCCGAGCGTAATGAATACGACTGGAAGTTGCCGAAAGCCAAACTCGACGTGAAGAAACTCGACGGCGAATGCTGGCCCGAGTCGCTGGCCGAGCTGGACAAGAAAACCCTCAAGCCGATCTTCACCACCGATTTCGTCCGCGAACGCGCCGAAATTGCCTGGGGCCGTGGCAAGAGCAAAGTGGTTATCGAAGCCGCGCTGGATCTCGGTCACGTTGTGGTCGGCAAGCAGAAAGAAGAAATCTGCGAACTGGAGCTGGAACTGCGCGAAGGCGAGCCTGCTGCGCTGCTGGAACTGGCCGCTGAACTGGCCGCTACCCTCGCGCTGATGCCGTGCGACATCAGCAAGGCTGAGCGCGGTTATCGTCTGTACGATGCCAACAGCTACTCGCTGAGCCTGCCAGCGCCAGAGCTGACCCCGGAAACCCAGCTCGACGACGCTTTTGCCGCGCTGAGCTGGCACTTGCTCGGCAGCAGCCAGCGTCTGGCTGAACAGTACCGTTTCAACGGCCACTGGCGCCTGCTGCTCGACTGGGTCGAGAACCTCGCGGAAATGCGCGCCCTGCTCAGCAGCCTCGGCCAGGCCGCGCCGCGTCAGTCGACCCACGACTTGCGCGTTGCTCTGGATGCGTTGCTGGAAGACTGGCGCCCGCTGGTGCAGGCCGGTATCGAGGACGAAGACGTGCGCAAAGCCGCGCCGGAGCAGTTCCTCGAAGAACTCGAAGACCCGCGTTGGGGCCTGTTCTCGCTGAACACTTCGCGCTGGTTGCTGGCTCGCACCTGGACCGCCGAGCGTAACGTGCGTGGCAATCGTCAGGGCGGCGCGCAATTGCACAGCTGGCTGCCGCGCACCTTGGGCGAAGAAGCGACCGCTCTGCAATTGCAGCGTTATCAGCAGCAGCCGGAAGATCTGGCTGAGCAACTGCCACGTATCGAGCGCATTCAGGTCTGGCTGCACCACGCACGCAACGTGCTGGAGATCCCGGAAATGGATCGCCTGTACGGCGAACTGAACAAACTGGCACAACTGGCCAACGAGCCGACGATCACTGACGAACTGCTCGATGCACGCAAGCAGCAGGCGATTGCGGTTTACCAGAATCGTGCGTGGAAAATGCTGCTGCGCATGTAACACCCCTGTGATGATCGTTCCCACGCTCTGCGTGGGAATGCAGCCCGGGACGCTCCGCGTCCCAAAGCGGACGCAGAGCGTCCATTGAGGCGTTCCCACGCAGAGCGTGGGAACGATCAGTGGGAACGATCAGGGTCAAACCGGGAGGCTGGTGGTGGACTTGATCTCCGACAGCGCCACAATCGAATTTACTTCCTGGATCCCCGGCACCAGCGACAACTTCTCGAAGAAGAACCGCTCATACGCCTCAATGTCCGCCGCGACGATCCGCAACAAAAAATCCACCGCGCCCATCAGCACATAACACTCCAGCACCTCCGGAAAGCCGCGAATCGCTTCGGTAAATTCGGTGAAGTTCGAACGCCCGTGCGCGTTGAGTTTGATCTCGGCGAAGATCTGCGTGTTCAGGCCAATCTTCTTGCGATCAAGCAACGTCACCTGGCCACGAATGATGCCCTCCTCCTTCATCCGCTGAATCCGCCGCCAGCACGGCGATTGCGAGAGTCCGACCTGCTCGGCGATCTGCGCGCTCGACAGTGAAGCGTCCTCTTGCAGCAGGGCGAGAATCTTGCGGTCATAGCTGTCCAGCTCACTGTGCATAGAAAAACCTCTAATCAACAGCCTTGCGAATAGATCCATTCGATCAATCGCCAATAACGCCGATCATAGCCAAGAAATACCCCGCACCGAATGTAAAAATTCCTCCAGAGAATTTGGAGACTCGTCATGCCGCACCTCGAAGCCGTCACCACCACGCCCACCCGCGCCGATGTCTGGAACGTCAGCAACGCCCATTGCCTGGCGCAATATCAAATCCTCGCCGAAGCCGAGCCGGATTTGCTGGTGCGGGTGCTGAATCTGTTCGCCCTGCAATTCCTCACGCCCGAACAGGTCAACGTGCAGCGCATGGACGACCTAATTTCGATCGACATCGTCATGGGCGGACTCAGTTGGCATCGCGCGCAAGTGATCGCGGAAAAACTTCGTAACCTGATCAGCGTCTGCTCAGTGGATCTGCAAAACGCCGACAGCGCTTGGGATGCGCCTGCACAAGCGGCCGGCTGACAAATCCGGCAACGGCTTCGTCGGGTAGTGGCCCAACGGTCTGCCCGGCCGCGACTATCCTTTTGCGCACTGTCGTTTAAAAGGAAGCCCGCATGTCCGTTCAATTCGCCACTCAGGACCGCTGGCTGGAACTCAATGATGTGCTGCGTGAACTGGTCGCCCAAGGCTTTATTTGCCAGGACGCGGCGGAGCAGGCGCTGAATGCGCGCCGCCGGCACGCCGCACATGGCCAGATGCACCCGCTGGAATTTATCGCCAGCCAGCAACTCGACGACCTCAGCCGGCCGGGCAAACACCTCGACCTGGAAAGCCTGACTTTGTGGCTGGCGCAACAGGCCGGCCAAGCGTATTTGCGCATTGATCCGCTGAAGATCAACGTCGCCGCGATCACGCCGTTGATGTCTTACGCCTTCGCGCAACGGCACAAGATTCTCGCCGTGGCGGTCGACCGTGATGCGGTGACCGTCGCCAGCGCCCAGCCTTACGTCACCGGTTGGGAAGCCGATCTGACTCACGTGCTGAAACTGCCGATCAAACGGGTGGTGGCCAACCCGGCGGACATCCAGCGCTTCAGCGTCGAGTTTTTCCGGCTGGCCAAATCAGTCAGCGGCGCCAGCAATGCCGATGCGCAGAGCGGCAACCTCGGCAACTTCGAACAACTGCTCAACCTCGGCGCCAGCGATCAGGAGCCGGACGCCAACGACGCGCACATCGTCAACATCGTCGACTGGTTGTTCCAGTACGCCTTTCAGCAGCGCGCCAGCGATATCCACATCGAACCGCGACGGGAACAAGGCACCGTGCGCTTTCGCATCGACGGCGTGCTGCACAACGTCTATCAATTTCCGCCGCAGGTGACCATGGCGATCGTCAGTCGCCTGAAAAGCCTTGGGCGGATGAACGTCGCCGAGAAGCGCAAACCGCAGGACGGCCGGGTCAAGACCAAGACCCCGGAGGGCGGCGAAGTTGAGTTACGCCTGTCGACGCTGCCCACCGCGTTCGGCGAAAAAATGGTCATGCGGATTTTTGATCCGGAAGTGCTGCTCAAGGATTTCGATCAACTGGGTTTCAGCGCCGACGATCTGCGGCGTTGGCAGGACATGACCCGCCAGCCCAACGGCATCATTCTGGTCACCGGGCCGACCGGTTCGGGCAAGACCACAACGCTGTACACCACGCTAAAAAAACTGGCGACGCCGGAAGTGAACCTCTGCACCATCGAAGACCCGATCGAAATGGTCGAGCCAGCGTTCAACCAGATGCAGGTGCAGCACAACATCGACCTGAGCTTCGCCGCCGGTGTGCGTGCGCTGATGCGGCAAGACCCGGACATCATCATGATCGGCGAGATCCGCGATCTGGAAACCGCCGAAATGGCTATTCAGGCAGCGCTGACCGGGCACTTGGTGCTGTCGACCCTGCACACCAACGACGCACCCAGCGCGATCAGCCGTCTGCTCGAACTCGGTGTGCCGCATTACCTGATCAAAGCCACCGTGCTCGGCGTTATGGCCCAGCGTCTGGTGCGCACGCTGTGCCCGCACTGCAAGGCACCGCAGACGCTGGAGGAAGAAGACTGGCAAACCCTGACTCGCCCGTGGCAAGCGCCGCTGCCGGGCAATGCGCAACGGGCGATCGGTTGTGTGGAGTGCCGCGACACCGGTTATCACGGGCGCGCCGGGGTTTACGAAATCATGCAACTGAGCGACAGCCTGAAGGCGTTCATCACACCGGACACCGATCTGGCGGCGATTCGACGTCAGGCGTTCAAGGAAGGCATGCGCAGTTTGCGTCTGTCCGGCGCGCAGAAGGTGGCGGCGGGACTGACCACGATTGAGGAAGTGTTGCGGGTCACGCCGCAGAGTGAGCTCAAGTAACCCGTCAGGGAACTGGATCGGGGCTTGGCAATCCAACGCCCTAGTTAACCCCCAGGAGTCACCTCATCATGCGTCTCAAACTTGCTGTCGCCACCTTGGCCCTGCTGTCCCTTCCCGTTGGTTCGGCCATGGCGGACAGCTTTTGGCGTAACGTCATTTCGTCCGGTGCGACCACCGGTTCGACCTACCTGACCTTCAAGGATCACAAACTGATCATCGCCGCCCAGGACGATGCCGGCAGCTTCGTCGCCAGCGACGGCGGCATTCGCGGGCCGTACCTGGAAGCCGCGATGCAGAAAGTACGCGCCGACAACCCGGGCCTGCAGGCCACGGACATGGAACTGGCGAATGCGATTCTGGCGAAAAACGCCGTGGCTTCCGAGTAAGCCAAAAGCAAAAGATCGCAGCCTTCGGCAGCTCCTACAGGAAAATGCATTCCAAAGTAGGAGCTGCCGAAGGCTGCGATCTTTTGATCTTCAGCGGTAATCGTCTGCCAATACTTGTGTGAAGTGCCGCTCAAACGGGCGGTATTTTTTTGCCCGGATTTCCGCTCAACGCCTAACCCCTGTGGGAGCGAGCCTGCTCGCGAAAGCTTTCTTTCACCCAATATTTTCGGTGACTGAACCTCCGCTTTCGCGAGCAGGCTCGCTCCCACAGGGGAAGGTGTGCTTGCCGGGAAATCAGCGGTAATCGTCCACCGGCACGCACGCGCAATACAGGTTGCGATCGCCGTAAACGTTGTCCACCCGATTCACCGCTGGCCAATACTTGTGCGCTTTGGTGTGCGCATCCGGGGTGATGCCTTGTTCGATGCTGTACGGCCGCTCCCACACCCCGATGACATCCGCCAAGGTATGCGGCGCGCGTTTCAACGGGTTGTCTTCTGCCGGCCAGTTACCGTTTTGCACCTCGGTGATTTCCGCTCGAATGCTCAGCATCGCGCCGATAAACCGATCCAGCTCAGCCTTGGATTCACTCTCGGTCGGCTCGACCATCAACGTCCCCGGCACCGGAAATGACATGGTCGGCGCATGGAAGCCGTAATCCATCAGGCGCTTGGCGACGTCTTCTTCACTGATTCCGGTCTGCGCCTTCAATGGCCGCAAATCCAAAATACATTCATGCGCCACCCGCCCGTTACGCCCTGTGTACAGCACCGGGAACGCGCCGGACAAATGCTGCGCCAAGTAATTCGCCGCGAGAATCGCCACCTCGCTGGCATCGGCCAATTGCGGGCCCATCATGGCGATGTACATCCAGCTGATCGGCAAAATACTCGCACTGCCCCAAGGCGCGGCACTGACGGCGCCGTTCTGCGGCAGCGGCCCGTCGATTGGCACCACCGGGTGATTGGCAACGAACGGCGCCAAGTGCGCACGAATCCCGATCGGTCCCATCCCCGGCCCACCGCCGCCATGAGGAATGCAGAAGGTTTTGTGCAAATTCATGTGCGAGACGTCGGCACCAATGTCCGCCGGTCGTGCCAGCCCGACCTGCGCGTTGAGGTTGGCGCCGTCCATGTACACCTGACCGCCGTGTTGGTGGATCACTTCGCAGATTTCGCTGATGCCCTCCTCGTACACGCCATGGGTCGATGGATACGTCGCCATCAAACACGACAACTTATCCCCAGCCTCAGCGGCTTTGGCTTTCAAATCTTCCAGATCAACGTTGCCCGCCGCGTCGCACTCGACGATCACCACGCGCATCCCGGCCATCTGCGCCGACGCCGGGTTGGTGCCGTGGGCTGACGAAGGAATCAGACAAATATCCCGAGCGCCCTGTTGCCGGCTCTCGTGATATTTGCGAATCGCCAGCAGCCCGGCGTATTCGCCCTGCGCACCGGAGTTGGGCTGCATGCAGATCGCATCGAAACCGGTGATCGCGCAGAGCCAGCGCTCCAGCTCCTCGATCATCAGCGTGTAGCCGACGGCTTGCTCGCGCGGCACGAACGGATGCAGGTTGGCGAATTGCGGCCAGGTGATCGGGATCATCTCGCTGGTGGCGTTGAGTTTCATGGTGCAGGAGCCCAGCGGGATCATCGACTGGTTGAGCGCCAGATCCTTGTTCTCCAGTTGTTTGAGGTAGCGCAGCATTTCGGTTTCGCTGTGGTGCGCGTTGAAGACCGGATGGCGCAGGTACGGCGTTGTGCGCTGAAGGTTTTCCGGGATGCCCGAGGTCAGCGCCTCGGCGTCGAGATCGTCGACGCTCAAGCCGTGATCAGCCCCGAGCAAGACATCGAACAGTTTCGCCACGGTCGTTTCATCGCAGGTCTCGTCAAGGCTCAGCCCGACGCGGCCACGGCCAAGAATCCTCAGATTGATCTGCGCAGTCTGAGCGCTTTGAATAATCGCGGTTTGTGCGCCACCAACGTCGAGCGTCAGCGTGTCGAAAAACTGCGCGTTCAGGCGTTTCAGCCCATGCCGTTCAAGGCCTGCCGCCAGAATGCAGGTCAACCGATGCACCCGCTGGGCAATGCGTTTCAGACCTTCCGGGCCGTGATACACCGCGTAGAAACTGGCGATATTCGCCAACAGCACCTGCGCTGTGCAGATGTTCGAGTTGGCCTTCTCGCGGCGGATATGTTGCTCGCGGGTTTGCAGGGCCATGCGCAACGCGACGTTGCCCCGAGCGTCTTTCGACACACCGATGATCCGCCCGGGAATCGCCCGTTTATATTCCTCACGACTGGCAAAAAATGCCGCGTGCGGGCCGCCATAACCCATCGGTACGCCGAACCGTTGCGATGAACCAAACACCACATCCGCGCCCAACTCACCCGGCGGGGTCAGCAACAGCAAACTCAACAAATCCGTAGCGACGCACGCCAGCGCTTGCTGCGCGTGCAAGTGATCAATCAATGGACGCAGATCGCGCACTTCGCCGTGGGTGTCGGGATATTGCAGCAGCGCACCGAATACCTGGTGCTGCTTCAAGTTATCCACAGCGTCGATGATCAGCTCAAAGCCGAAGCCCTCGGCGCGGGTCTGCACCACGGAAATGGTCTGCGGGTGACAGTTCTCATCGACGAAAAACAGATTGCTCTTCGACTTCGCCACACGCTTGGCCAGCGCCATGGCTTCAGCCGCCGCCGTGGCTTCATCGAGCAGCGAGGCGTTGGCCAATTCGAGGCCGGTGAGGTCGATGGTCAGTTGCTGGAAATTCAACAGCGCTTCGAGCCGGCCTTGGGCGATCTCCGGTTGATACGGCGTGTACGCGGTGTACCAACCGGGATTTTCCAGCACGTTGCGCAGGATGACGGTCGGCGTCAGGGTGCCGTGGTAGCCCATGCCGATCAGGCTGCTCCAGACCTGATTCTGCTCGGCATAACCGCGCAGTTTGGCCAGCGCCGCTTGTTCGTCCAGCGCCGGCGGCAGATCGAGTGCGCGATTGAAGCGGATGCCCGGCGGCACAGTCTGTTCGATCAGTTCGGCGCGACTGCCGAGGCCGAGGCTGTCGAGCATCGCTTGTTGCTCGGCGGCATCCGGGCCGAGGTGACGACGCAGGAAGGCATCGGGATCGCGTAACTGGCTCAAGGACGGCAACTGGGACATGACGGGCTCTCTCTTGGCTGGCGCTCGGCGTCAATGCAACACGGTCAAACCAGCATAGCAGTGCCCTTGAAGATCAAAAGATCGCAGCCTTCGGCAGCTCCTACAAGGTCTACACCATCCCCCTGTAGGAGCTGCCGAAGGCTGCGATCTTTTGATCCTGAAAAAAAAGCCCCGACAAGTCGGGGCTTTGGGTATTGCTTAATGCTTACTCGCCGATGGCAGCCTTGTAAGCGCCGGCATCCAGCAGCTTGTCCAGCTCAGCCGCGTCGGTTGGCTTGATCTTGAAGATCCACGCGCCGTACGGGTCGGAGTTCAGCAGTTCAGGCGAACCACCCAGCTCTTCGTTGACGGCAATCACTTCACCGCCGATCGGCGCGTAGATGTCGGAAGCGGCTTTCACCGACTCAACCACACCGGCCTGATCTTGTGCAGCGAAGACTTTGCCGACTTCAGTCAGCTCGACGAACACCACATCACCCAGCGCTTCCTGCGCGTGATCGCTGATGCCCACAGTGACGGTGCCGTCGGCTTCCAGACGGGCCCATTCATGACTTTCGGCAAAACGCAGGTCGGCAGGGATATCGCTCATCTTCGGTGTCCTCGAGAAATTGTCAGCGGTCGTGCCCGCCGGAAAAGGTTAGATCAAAGTTTTGCCATGGCGGACGAAGGTCGGCTTGACCACACGTACCGGGTACCACTTGCCACGGATTTCCACTTCGGCGCGGTCGGCGGTTGCCATCGGAACACGCGCCAGGGCAATCGATTTGCTTAGCGTAGGGGAGAAACTACCACTGGTGATCTCTCCTTCGCCAACATCGGCGATACGAACCACTTGATGAGCGCGCAAAACGCCGCGTTCTTCCAGCACCAGACCGACCAGTTTGTGCGCCACGCCAGCGGCTTTTTCCGCCTCCAGGGCAGCACGGCCGATGAACTGCCGCGAGGCCGGTTCCCAGGCGATGCTCCAGGCCATGTTCGAGGCCAGCGGCGAAACGTCCTGATCGATGTCCTGACCGTAGAGGTTCATCCCGGCTTCAACGCGCAAGGTATCGCGGGCGCCGAGACCGATCGGGGAAATGCCGGCGCCAACCAGATCGTTGAAGAAACCCGGAGCCTGATTGGCTGGCAGGACGATTTCCAGACCGTCTTCACCGGTGTAACCGGTGCGCGCGATGAACCAGTCGCCGTCGGTATAGCCTTCGAAGGGTTTGAGGTGCTGGATCAGCGTGGCGCGGGATTGAGTCACCAGCTCGGCAATCTTGTGCCGGGCTTGCGGGCCTTGAATGGCCAGCATCGCCATCTCGGAACGCTCATGCAATTGCACGTCGTAGCCGGAAAGTTGCGCGTTCATCCACGCCAGATCCTGATCGCGGGTGGACGCGTTGACCACCAGACGATAACCCTCGTCGAGGCGGTAGACGATCATGTCGTCGACGATGCCGCCACGCTCGTTGAGCATGGTGCTGTACAACGCACGGCCGGGGCGGTGCAGGCGTTCGACGTCATTGGCCAGCAAATGCTGAAGCCAGGCCTTGGCCTGGTTGCCGGTGACATCGATCACGGTCATATGGGATACATCGAACACCCCGCAATCGCGGCGCACCTCGTGGTGCTCCTCAACCTGCGAGCCGTAATGCAGTGGCATGTCCCAACCGCCAAAATCGACCATCTTCGCGCCGAGGGCGAGATGCAGGTCATACAGAGGCGTACGCTGTCCCATGGGTTTCTCCTTCCGGGCGTGGCGAAGGTGCGGACAGCCGCTGCACGGGCGAAAGCCTTGAAATAGAAGGCTCTCAGCCGATTCCAGCGAACGGGTCTGTCAGACGAACCGCACCGAATGCCGCGCATTGTAGCCGCATGATTCAGGACTCACTACTAAGTGTTTCGATGCGCCGAGCGGCGAATCAGGCCGATGACCGGCAACAGTCCGACCAAAACCAGGGTCAGCGCCGGCAACGACGCCCGCGCCCATTCGCCTTCGCTGGTCATTTCAAAGATGCGCACGGCCAGCGTGTCCCAGCCAAACGGGCGCATCAGCAGGGTCGCGGGCATTTCCTTGAGCACATCGACGAACACCAGCAGCGCGGCGCTCAACGTGCCGGGCAGCAACAACGGCAGATACACTTTGAAAAACAGTCGTGGCCCACTGACACCGAGGCTACGTGCCGCTTCGGGCAAAGACGGCCGTATACGCGCCAGACTGTTTTCCAGCGGGCCGTAGGCGACCGCAATAAAGCGCACCAGATACGCCATCAGCAACGCCGCGAGACTGCCGAGCAGCAAGGGTTTGCCCGCACCACCGAGCCAGCCGGAGAGCGGGATCACCAACTCGCGATCGAGATAACTGAACGCGAGCATGATCGACACCGCCAGCACCGAACCCGGCAAGGCGTAACCGAGATTGGCCAGACCCACGCCGGAGTTGATCGCCGGCGTCGGCGCCAAGCGCCGGGCGAAGGCCAGCAGCAAGGCGACGCTGACGGTGATCAGCGCCGCCATGCCGCCCAGATAGAGGGTGTGCAGGATCAGCCCGGCGTAGCGCTCATCGAGATCGAAGCGCCCGCGCTGCCAAAACCAGACGATCAGTTGCAGCATCGGAATCACGAAGGCGCAGGCGAACACCAGTCCGCACCAGCTCATCGCCGCGAGGGCTTTGAATCCGCGCAGGTGATACAGCGCTTTCACCCGAGGCCGCTCGTTGCTCGCGCGGTTGGCGCCGCGTGCGCGACGTTCGCCGTACAGCACCAGCATCACCACCAGCAGCAACAGGCTGGCCAGTTGCGCCGCGCTCGACAGGCTGAAGAAGCCGTACCAGGTTTTGTAGATCGCGGTGGTGAAGGTGTCGAAGTTGAACACCGACACCGCACCGAAATCGGCGAGGGTTTCCATCAGCGCCAGCGCCACACCGGCACCAATCGCCGGCCGCGCCATCGGCAACGCTACGCGCCAGAAGGCTTGCCACGGCGATTGGCCGAGCACCCGCGCGGCTTCCATCAAGCCTTTGCCCTGCGCAAGAAACGCGGTGCGCGCCAGCAGGTAAACGTACGGGTAGAAAACCAGCACCAGCACGATAATCACCCCGCCGGTGGAGCGCACCCGGGGTAGGCGCAGGCCTGTGCCGAACCATTCGCGCAGCAGGGTTTGCACGGGGCCGGCGAAGTCGAGCAGGCCGACGAAGACGAAGGCCAGTACGTACGCGGGGATAGCGAACGGCAGCATCAGCGCCCAGTCGAGCCAGCGCCGTCCGGGGAATTCGCAGAGGCTGGTGAGCCAGGCGAGGCTGACGCCGAGCAGCGTCACGCCGACACCGACGCCGAGTACCAGCGTCAAGGTGTTGCCGAGCAGGCGCGGCATCTGGGTTTGCCACAGGTGCGACCAGATTTGTTGATCGATGGTCTGCCAGGAGAGCAGCAGAACGCTCAGGGGCAGCAGCACCAACGCGGCGATGGCGAAGACGATGGGGTACCAGCGGCGTTGGGCGGGGTGGGCCACTTCAAAGGTCTCGCGGGGAAATCGTGGAGTGTAAGGAAGAAAGCGAAAAGATCGCAGCCTCCGGCAGCTCCTACATTGGGAAATGTGATCACCCTGTAGGAGCTGCCGAAGGCTGCGATCTTTTGATCTTTACAGCAGCAGACTCAGTTCCAACCCGCCCGATCCATCATGCGGATCGCTTCAGCCTGACGCTTGCCCGCCACTTCCACCGGCAACGTATCAGCAATGAACTTGCCCCACGCCGCCACTTCTTCCGAAGGCGCCACCGCCGGGTTGGCCGGGAATTCCTGGTTCACATCAGCAAAAATCTTCTGCGCTTCCGGCGTGGTCATCCATTCAACCAGAGCCTTGGCCGCTTCCGGGTGCGGTGCATGTTTGGTCAGGCCAATCCCCGACAGGTTCACGTGCACACCGCGATCCGCCTGATTCGGCCAGAACAGTTTCACCGGCAGCTCCGGCTTCTGCTTGTGCAGGCGACCGTAGTAGTAAGTGTTGACGATGCCCACATCGCACTGCCCGGCGTTGATCGCCTCCAGCACTGCAACGTCATCGGAGAACACGTCGGTGGACAGGTTATTCACCCAGCCTTTGAGGATTTCCTCGGTCTTGGCTGCGCCGTGAACTTCGATCATGGTCGCGGTCAGCGACTGGTTGTAGACCTTCTTCGCCGTGCGCAGGCACAGGCGCCCTTCCCAGTTCTTGTCGGCCAGCGCTTCGTAAGTGGTCAACTCGCCCGGCTTCACCCGTTCGGTGGAATAGGCGATGGTGCGCGCGCGCAGGCTAAGGCCAGTCCAGGCGTGGGTGGACGAGCGATATTGCAGGGGAATGTTGGCGTCGATGGTTTTCGAGGTGAACGGCTGGAGGATGCCCATATGCTCGGCCTGCCAGAGGTTGCCGGCATCAACGGTGAGCAGCAGGTCGGCGGTGGCGTTTTCACCTTCGGCCTTGATGCGCTGCATCAGCGGCGCTTCCTTGTCGGTGATGAACTTGATCTTCACCCCGGTCTTGGCGGTGTAGGCATCGAATACCGGTTTGATCAGCTCATCGATGCGCGACGAGTAAACCACCACCTCATCAGCGGCCTGGGCCGTGGTGCTACCGATCAGGGTCAGGGCCAGTGCGGTCAGAAGACGCTTGGGTGCCAACATGGGAGTGGTCTCTCGGTCGGGAAATGTGGGCCAAATGATAAGGACTCACATTTACCACCTCAATCGAACTCTTTTTGAAGGAGTTACCAGATGTTGCATGATCGACCGCCATCCCTGTAGGAGCTGCCGAAGGCTGCGATCTTTTGATGTTGTTTTTAAGATCAAAAGATCGCAGCCTGCGGCAGCTCCTACAGGGGAATGCATTTCAAATGTAGGAGTGAGCCTGCTCGCGATGAGGCCATCAGCAGCAACGAAATGATCAAGGTTTGGCGAGGGCCGGAAGATCCCCCGTCAACCCGAGGGCCTCCCGCACAAACAGCGCCTTCGCCTCGGGCATCTGCTCCACCAGCTTCAACCCGGCATTCCTCAGCCAACGCACCGGCAAACGATCCGCCTGAAACAACCGCTCAAACCCTTCCATCGCCGCCATCAGCGCGAGGTTGTGCGGCATGCGACGACGCTCGTAACGGCTCAGCACTTTCACATCAGCCAGACGCTCCCCGCGCTCGGCCGCTTGCAGCAATACTTCGGCCAACACCGCCGCATCGAGGAAACCAAGGTTCACACCCTGCCCCGCCAACGGGTGAATGGTGTGCGCCGCGTCACCGATCAGCGCCAGCCCTTCCGCCACATAACGCTTGGCATGACGCTGACGCAGCGGCACGCACAGGCGCGGATCAGCACTGATGACTTCGCCAAGGCGACCTTCGAAGGCACGCTCCAGCTCGCGGCAGAAACCCGCTTCATCCAGCGCCATCAAACGCTCGGCTTCGCTCGGCGTGGTCGACCAGACGATCGAACACCAATCCTGCTGCCCGTCACGCTCCAGCGGCAGAAACGCCAACGGCCCGTGATCGGTAAAGCGCTGCCAAGCGATCGACTGGTGCGGCTGGCTGCTGCGCACGCTGGTGACGATGGCATGGTGCATGTAATCCCACTCGCGCGTGGCCATCCCGGTGAGACGGCGCACCGCCGAGTTAGCCCCATCAGCGGCAATCACCAACGGCGCGCGCAACTGTCGACCATCGGCGAGCGTCAGCAGCCAGTCATCGCCCGAACGGCGCATCTGTTCCAGCCGCGCATTGGCCAGCATGCCCAGATCGCAATCGTGCAAACGGTCGAGCAAGGCGTCCTGCACCACGCGGTTTTCGACGATGTGGCCGAGTACTTCGGCGTGCACGCTGCTCGCCGAAAAATGAATCTGTCCGGTGCCGCTGCCGTCCCACACGTGCATGTCGGTGTACGGGCTGCTGCGCCGTGCGGCGATGCCGTCCCAGACGCCGAGGCGTTCGAGGATTCGCTGGCTGGCCGCCGATAACGCGCTCACTCGCGGTTCAAACGCGGCTTCGGCGTCGAACGGTTTGACGCTCAGCGGGCTGCCGTCGAGCAGCAGCACTTCCAGCCCGCTATCCTGCAGCGCCAACGCCAGGGCGCTGCCGACCATTCCGGCTCCGACAATCAGCAGATCTGCGCGCATGTCCATGCTTTAAGCCTGTCTCGCTTGCGGCTTGAGCCGCACGTAAAGGGTTTTACCGACCCGCGCGACAAGGTTGCCGGCGCCGTCATGAATGTCGACCTGCAACTGCGGCAGGTATTTCTCGCCATTGGCGGTCTGCCGGCGAATCTCGCCGAGCAAGGTCTCGTCGATGCTGAACCGGGCGAACACCGGGCCTTTGCCCGGCGCGATAAAATCGATATCCGCTGCCTTGTCCCAGACGATGTACTTCGAACCGAGGTTTTCCATAAGCATCAGCATGAAAAACGGATCGACCATCGAGTACAGACTGCCGCCGAACTGCGTACCGACGTAATTGCGGTTGTACCAGCCGAGGCCCATCGTCACTTGAACGTCGCGGAAGTCATCGCTGATATGGCGAACGCGCACGCCAGCGCCAAGGTACGGCGGGTAGAAGGTCATCACCCAGCGCATCAACCGCGCCTTGCCGAATTTTTTAGTCAACCACTTAAGCATCCGGACGCGTCCCCAACCCCATGGCCTGACGCGCAAACCAGCGCTTGGCCGGTGGCAACAAATCGAGGCCAAGCAAGCCGATATTACGGCCCAGCGACACCAGCGGCTGCGTGCTGCCGAACAGGCGCGTGACCTGATCGGAGAAACCGACGGTGAGATCCTGATCGAGACGCTGACGCTCGCGATACGCCTGCAACGTGGCGAAATCGCCCAGCGGTTTGTCGCTGGCCAACAATGCAGAGGCCAAGGCATCGGCATCGCGCAGTGACAGGTTGAAACCCTGCCCGGCTATCGGGTGCAGGCTGTGCGCCGCGTTGCCGAGCACGGCCAGATGCGAGCGCACTTGCTCTTCGGCCTCGACCAGCGTCAGCGGATATAAATGCCGCGCGCCAACCTGTTTCAACGTGCCGAGGCGATAACCGAACACGCCCTGCAATTCGCTGAGGAAATCACGCTCGCTCAAATCGGCCAGACGCTGCGCGTCCATGCCCAAACGCGTCCAGACCAGGGCGCAACGGTTTTCCGGCAGCGGCAGCAGCGCCATCGGCCCTTCATCGGTGAAGCGCTCGAAAGCCATGCCGTTGTGCGCTTCGCTCGGGGTGATGTTGGCGATCAGCGCGCTCTGGTTGTACGGACGCTGGCGCACGTTGATGCCCAACTGCTCGCGCAGCCCGGAGCGACCGCCATCGGCGAGCACGGCGAGGTCGCATTCCAGCGTGGTTTCATCGTTGAGGGTCAGGCGATAGCCGTCGGCCAGCGGCTCCATGCGCGTGACTTCTGCCGGGCAGCGCCAACTTATCACCTCTTTGTCGACGTGCTGCCACAGGCAATGGCCGAGCCAGGCGTTTTCCACCACATAACCAAGTGCCGGTACGCCCTCTTCCATCGCCGACAGACGCGCGGTGGAGAAGCGACCACGGTCAGATACGTGAATCTGTTTGATCGGCTCGGCTCGGCGGGAGATTTCCTGCCACACGCCCAAGCGTTGATAAATCTGTCGCGAGCCGAAGGACAGCGCCGACGAACGTGCGTCGTAGCTCGGCTGCCAACTGTCGCCGGGGGCGAACGGCTCGATCAGCACGATCTTCCAGCCGCGCGCCTTGGCCCCGGCCTGCAAGGCCAACGCCAGACTGGCGCCGACCAGACCGCCACCGATGATTGCCAGATTGACTCGACTCATGCCGCGTGTGTCCTTGCTTGCGCCATCAGCGCTTCGATGTCGGCGACGGTTTTCGGTACGCCGGTGGTGAGGATTTCACAGCCTGTTTTGGTCACGACCACGTCGTCCTCGATGCGCACGCCAATGCCGCGCCATTTCTTCGCGACGTTTTGATTGTCCGGGGCGATGTAGATGCCCGGCTCCACGGTCAGCGCCATGCCGACTTCCAGCACGCGCCATTCGCCGCCGACCTTGTACTCGCCGACGTCATGCACATCCATACCCAGCCAGTGGCCGGCACGGTGCATATAAAAGGCTTTATAGGCCTCGCTGGCGATCAACTCGTCGACCTCGCCTTGCAACAATCCGAGCTTCACCAGCCCCGTGGTGATCACCCGAACCGTGGCCTCGTGCGCCTGATTCCAGTGTTTGTTCGGGGCGATTTCGGCGAACGCGGCTTCCTGCGAGGCCAGCACCAATTCGTAGATCGCTTTCTGCTCGGGCGAAAACTTGCCGTTGACCGGCCAGGTACGAGTGATGTCGCTGGCGTAGCAGTCGATCTCGCAACCGGCGTCGATCAACACCAGATCGCCGTCCTTGAGCAACGCGTCATTCTGCTGGTAATGCAGGATGCAGCTGTTGCGCCCGGCGGCGACGATCGAACCATAAGCGGGCATTTTCGCCCCACCCTTGCGAAATTCGTAGTCGAGTTCGGCTTCGAGGCTGTACTCGTAGAGCCCGGCCCGACTGGCCTGCATCGCGCGGATATGGGCTTGCGCCGAGATCCGTGCGGCTTCGCGCATCACCTTCACTTCTGCCGCCGATTTATACAGGCGCATGTCGTGCAGCAGATGATCCAGCGCAACGAATTCGTTCGGTGGCTGCGCGCCAAGGTGCGCCTTGGAGCGGATCACGTTGATCCAGTCCATCAGGTGACGGTCGAATTCGGGGTTGCTGCCCATCGCCGAATACACCCGGTCGCGGCCTTCGATCAGGCCCGGGAGGATGTCGTCGATGTCGGTGATCGGGAAGGCGTCGTCGGCACCGAAGTCGCGGATCGCGCCTTCCTGCCCTGCGCGCAAGCCGTCCCACAATTCGCGTTCGGCGTTGCGTTCACGGCAGAACAGCACGTACTCGCCATGCTCGCGGCCGGGCATCAAGACGATGACGGCTTGCGGCTCGGGAAAGCCGCTGAGGTATTGGAAATCGCTGTCCTGACGGTAGACGTGCTCGACGTCGCGGTTGCGGATGGCGACCGCGGCGGCGGGCAGGATCGCGATGCTGTTGGGTTCCATCTGCGCCATCAGGGCCTTGCGGCGACGGCTGTATTCCGCTTTGGGGATATGGGTCATGGGCAGATGGCTTTCCCTGGCACGCGATTAATGCAGCGACGGTTTGGCCGCTGGCGGCACGTCGGCTTTCTTGGTTTCCGAGAACAACAGCAGCGGCGCGACGCGCAGGTACTCCATGACTTCCATGTAGTCGGTCTCGCCGTCTTCGGATTCTTCCAGAGCGTCTTGCACCTGGGAGATCGCCGCCAGATCCTGCAGCACTTCGGTGGCTTCGGTGCTGAGCATGCTACTGTCGCGGCAGTTCAGGCCGAAACCGCTGAGGAAGCCCTGGCACCACTCGCCCAGTGCAGCGGCGCGCTCGGCCAGCGGCGCGTCATCGGTCGGCAGCAGCAGAACGACGGTAACGTCGTCGCCGGTGAGTTCGCCTTTGACCATCTCTTGCAGGCCGATCAAGGCGTTGCGAACGTTGTCCTGCGGCTCGCTTTCGAGCAGTTCGGCAGCGTCGATCAACCATTCTTCGGCAGTGAAACCGGCGCCGGCGCAGCTGCGTCCGAGCAGCAGGCCATGCAGTTCGGCAGGCGAGACGTTGTGGCCGCTGGAAGTCAGCAGCGTGGCGAAGGCTTGGTACGGGGAATTCTGAATGGTCATGGGCAGCTAGGCGCCAGACGGCGCTATGTCTAGAATGAAGGCCTTGTATCCTACATCGACAGACTCGCCAAGACTATTAAAGGCTGTCCGCCAGCTATCCCATCAGACAGACTCCAACTCAGTGGACACAATGGAAGACACCGACCTGCAAGCGCTGATGGCCAGACTCGAACTGTTGATTGGTCGAGTCGAGCAACTTAAGAGTCAAAACGCACTCTTACTAGCTCAGGAAAAGACCTGGCGCGAGGAACGCGCTCACCTCATTGAAAAAAACGAAATCGCCCGGCGTAAGGTCGAATCGATGATTTCGCGCCTCAAGGCCCTGGAGCAAGACTCATGAGTTCAAGCAATAGCGTCACCGTGCAGATCCTCGATAAAGAATATTCGATCATCTGCCCACAGGAAGAACGCAGCAATCTGGTCAGCGCCGCGCGCTACCTCGACGGCAAAATGCGCGAGATCCGCAGCAGCGGCAAAGTCATCGGCGCCGATCGCATCGCCGTGATGGCCGCGCTGAACATCACCCACGACCTCTTGCACAAAGAAGAGCGTCCGGATATCCAGGCCAGCGGTTCGACCCGTGAACAGGTGCGCGACTTGCTCGATCGTGTCGATCTGGTGCTCGCCGACGATCAGACCAACACCAAGGGCTGATTCGACTGGCCGCTTGCGGTATACTCGCGGCACTCCCTGGGGTGCTTGCCAGTTGACGATGTCCCTGAGCCGATTCGCACTACCCTGGAAGTTGCACGTTGGGCTGGTGTGCATGTCCGCTAGACGGAAAGCCTTAAAGTCTACTGCATCTTCCACCTTGAACTTTCGGGTTCAAGGGCTAAGTTGACAGCGGTTCATCCGGGGAGCCTGATTCGAATCCGATGTCGGTTAAACCGACATCGGATTTTTTATGCGTACGTTTTCGTCCCACCTGCCGAAGCCGAACCATGACCGAACCCGCGCTGCTGCCCCGCCCGCAACTCCGCCGCCTGCTGCGCAAGGCGCGCCGCTCGCTGAGCAAAAGCGAGCAACGCCAGGCCGCCAAAGGCCTGTACCGGCAACTGGCGCAAGACCCGCACTTTCGCCGGGCCAAACACATCTCTCTGTATTTACCCACCGACGGTGAAATCGATCCGCGCCTGCTGCTGCGTGAAGCACAGCGTCGAGGCAAGGCGACGTATCTGCCGGTGCTGAGTGCCTGGCCGCGAACCAAAATGGTCTTCCAGCGCATTCGTCCCGGCGAGAAACTCAAACCCAATCGCTTCCGCATTCTTGAGCCACGCGCCAATCTGGCTCGGCAACGCAAGGTCTGGGCGCTGGATCTGGTGTTGTTGCCATTGGTGGGGTTTGACGATGTCGGCGGGCGACTGGGCATGGGCGGCGGTTTTTACGATCGCAGCCTGGCGTATCTGGCGCGGCGCAAAAGCTGGCGCAAGCCGACGCTGTTGGGGCTGGCCCATGAATGTCAGAAGGTCGAACGCTTGGCGCAGGCGAGCTGGGATGTACCGTTACAAGGCACGGTCAGCGACAAGGCGTGGTATTTCGCGGGATAGGACGCCGCAGATCAGCGGCGTCGGGCGTGCAGTTTCAGCGCTTGAACGCGGTCGACTGTTGAACCTGTTGCGCGACTTCGATTGGAGCGTCAGCTTTGGTTGTCCACAGACTCTGCGCGTAACCGGTGGTCACGACGCCCAGGCCAAACAAAATTACCAAAGTCCATAGTAAATCCGGTTTGCGTTTCATCGATTGCCCCCCTCAAGGCACATCAACACGATGACAGCAGCGGTTTCCGTTTGTAGGCCGTGCAGCAGCGTCAAGCTTTAAAGGCCGGCATTTTGCGGCAACGTGAACCGCTGCGCAAACGCTGACGTCAACCGACTGTCGGTTTGTCATAAAATTGCCCGACAACTTGTCCACTGATCCCGCCAGGAGAACAAAACATGGCCTATTGGCTGATGAAATCCGAGCCCGACGAGCTCTCGATCAAGGGCCTGGAAAAACTCGGCAAAGCGCGCTGGGACGGGGTTCGCAACTACCAGGCACGCAACTTCCTGCGGGCGGTGGCGGTGGGCGATGAGTTCTTTTTCTACCACTCCAGCTGCCCGGAACCGGGAATAGCCGGGATTGGCAAAATAATCGAAGCGGCGTACCCGGATCCGACGGCGCTGGAGCCGGAGAGTCATTACTACGACCCGAAGGCGACGCCGGAGAAGAATGCGTGGAGTGCGATTGACGTTGAACACGTCGAGACGTTTGCGCGGGTGTTGAAGCTGGATTATCTGAAGCAGCAGACGGCGCTGGCGGAGATGCCGTTGGTGCAGAAGGGCTCGAGGTTGTCGGTGATGCCGGTCACACCTGAGCAGTGGGCGGCGGTGCTTGCCCTGCGCTGACGCGCAAAAAGATCGCAGCCTCCGGCAGCTCTTACAGGGAACCGCATTCCAATGTAGGAGCTGCCGAAGGCTGCGATCTTTTGTCTTTAATGCTTATTGAATGATCAGGTTATTGAACAACAAATCCTCAACCACCGGCTTCCCAGTCTCATCATTCATCACCTGCTGAGTCTGCTTCAACGCTTCCTGACGCAGCTTCTCTTTACCTTCGATGCTGCCCATCGCCTCGGTCGTCTGCTGAGTAAACAGCGCCACCAGTTGATTACGGATCAACGGCTCGTTGGCCTTGACCAGTTTGGCCGCGTCATCGCCGGTCACGCGCAGCGCCACGTCGGCCTTGTAGACCTTGAGTTTCGGCGTGCCGTCCAACCCGTAGTTACCCACGAACGGTGGGCTCAGGCTGATGTAGCTGACCTTCGGCGCTTCGCCCTCTTTGGCTTCTTCGGCCAGCGCTGCCACAGGCAGAGACAGGGCCAGCAACAACATGATCCACGCTTTCACAATTCGCTCCTTATCCGGTTTGCGGCCTAGCATAACGACCCGCCGCGCAAGCACAAGCTTATGGCTGACTATCAGGGTCGGGCATGCTCGTTGACCCGTTAACTGACACACCTACACTTATCGGCCATCACTCCCAAAGGAATAGCCCTGATGAAAGCCGTGCTGTGCAAAGCCTTCGGCCCTGCCGAATCGCTGGTGCTGGAAGACGTCGCCAGTCCTGTCGCGAAGAAGAACGAAATCCTGCTGGACGTGCACGCCGCCGGGGTCAACTTCCCCGACACGCTGATCATCGAGGGCAAGTATCAATTCAAGCCGCCCTTCCCGTTTTCGCCGGGTGGCGAAGCGGCGGGCGTGGTGCGCGAAGTTGGGGAAAAGGTCAGCCATCTCAAGGTCGGCGACCGCGTCATGGCCCTGACCGGCTGGGGCAGCTTCGCCGAACAGGTCGCGGTGCCGGGCTATAACGTTCTGCCGATTCCGCCGTCGATGGACTTCAACATCGCCGCCGCTTTCAGCATGACTTACGGCACCTCGATGCACGCGCTCAAGCAACGCGCCAACCTGCAGCCGGGCGAAACCCTGCTGGTGCTCGGTGCATCCGGCGGTGTCGGCCTGGCTGCCGTGGAAATCGGCAAAGCCATGGGCGCCCGTGTTATCGCCGCCGCCAGCAGCGCCGAGAAACTCGCCGTGGCCAAGGCTGCCGGCGCTGACGAACTGATCAACTACAGCGAAGCCAGCCTCAAGGACGAAATCAAACGCCTCACCGACGGCCAGGGCGCCGACGTGATCTACGATCCGGTCGGCGGCGATCTGTTCGATCAAGCCATCCGCGCCATCGCCTGGAACGGCCGCCTGCTGGTGGTCGGCTTCGCCAGCGGGCGCATCCCCGAACTGCCAGTCAACCTCGCCCTGCTCAAAGGCGCGGCGGTACTCGGCGTGTTCTGGGGCTCCTTCGCTCAACGCCAGCCACAGGACAACGCGGCGAACTTTCAGCAACTGTTCGGCTGGTTTGCCGAGGGCAAGTTGAAGCCGCTGGTGTCGCAAGTGTATCCGCTGAGCAATGCGGCGCAGGCGATCAATGACCTTGGGCAGCGTAAGGCTGTAGGGAAGGTTGTGGTGCAGGTTCGCTGAAACCACACTGTCATTCAGGCCAGTAACGCTGATGCCGCGTTACTGGCCGTTTCATTTCTCACCTTGAAACCCCTGCCTACCACACTCTACAAAGTTGTTTGGCGGTAACTATGTATCGCGACACTGCCCGTGGCGCTGCTTAGATTTACATCACAATAACTCTCGAATCTCCGCCGGCAAATAGGTCACGTATTTTCGTGTCGGATTGTCTCGACAGTTTCTGACGATGGTTGGAACGCGTCTATTCATCTTCGCAATCATCGCCAGACGTTGCTCATCCGACAATTGATGCCTGGTGAGTGAGTTTGAAAGATAGGCACGTGTATATTCAAAAACAGCCGAATCGACCCAGTCGAACTCGCTCATATTTCCGAGGTTTTCGTTAACGGCCCGGCATTTGACCGTTTTTAACCACTGATTGATATCCAACGACTGGTCTTCGAGGCGGAAGATCATGGGCGCAATGATTTCCTGTTGCTCAGGTTTATCACCTTCAACGTCCCAAGGTTTAAAGCGCCACTGCGCGATCGCAACTCGAACGGCCTCGGCAAATTCAGGGTGAGTGCTTTCCTGAATGCTGATCTCGCTGACTGAACCATCCGCGCTGGCGATGAAGCTAACCTTCACCTTGCCCGTTACTCCTGCCCTTTGCAGCTCTCGCGGATAAATCGGCTTGGGATTGTTTTCCGGTATCAAAAACACTTCTGAAGCCAGCGCAGAACCACCGATCACCAACAAAAACACCACAAAAAACCACCGCATGATTGCACCCTTCCCTAGTGAGTTGTCCTATCCGGCAACAGCACAAAGGATACGGAGCAATGGCTTTTAACTGAACGGCGCAGCTTCGCCAATGCGTGCAGGACGTTTCTCTAATCCCATCGTGAATCTGGGAGAACCCGCAGAGCGAATTAGCGAAGGTAATTTTTCTGACGGATGTTTAGCTACTTTATGGGCGCACAACATCCCCCGGCATCAAATGCTCCAGCACCTTCTCGCTACGCGACTCCACCAACTGCCCCTTGTCGTCAAAACGCAAAACAATCAGCCAGTCATAAACCCCCACCGGCCATTTCGGCTGGCCGATCAGTGCCGGGCCGTTGCCGCCGAATGCGCCGATGAGTTTGTTGATGTGGCCGTGGTGCCAGGCGATCAGGATGGTTTTCGCCTGATTGCTGTCGCGTAATTGGCTGACCAGTTTGTCGACGTCGTTATTGGCGAAGGGTTGTTCGATCGGCAGTTGCAGCCGTTGCGACAGCGGGATCAGCGTTTGTCGTGGGCGGATGCTTTGTGGGCTGTCGGCGGTGGCAATCAGGCGTTGCGGGGTGAGTGTTTCGTCGGCCAGTTTCAGCGGGGTGAAATAGTCAGCGTACGCGGCGGCGCGCTGTTGGCCTTGGGCGTTGAGCTCTCGGCCCACGTCCGGTTTTTCCGCGTGGCGGACGATCAGTACGGTGGTGTTGCGCAGCCCCGATGCGCCAGAACCGTGGGCGAAACTCAGCACCAGCACCGAAACGGTGACGACGGCCACCATCAGCAACCTCGGCAATAACCTGCGCACATTCGGGGCCATGTTTCATCTCTGCAATCAGTCATTCATTGAGCGCGAGTCTAAGACACAACGCGCTGATCGCTACAAAAACGCCCTGTTCTTACAGCTGAGCGACAGGTTCGTAAAGGAACGTGCGACTTCCAACATTTTCCGCTGTTTTGCCGATGCGAACCGGTGCTATTTTCGGTAACGAAACTGTAACATTCGCATCCGCAGTCAAAACAAGAAATCTGGAGCTCTTGAATGTTTGCTTTCTTTCGCCCTGCCGCACATCAGGCTCCATTGCCTGAAGAACAAATAGACAGCACCTACCGACGCCTGCGCTGGCAGATCTTCGCCGGTATCTTCATTGGCTACGCGGGTTATTACCTGCTGCGCAAAAACTTCTCGCTGGCCATGCCGTACTTGATCGACGAAGGCTACAGCCGTGGCGATCTGGGTCTGGCGATGTCGGCGATTGCCATTGCTTATGGCTTGTCGAAATTCCTCATGGGCCTGGTGTCCGACCGTTCCAATCCACGCTTCTTCCTGCCGTTCGGCCTGTTGGTTTCGGCGGGCGTCATGTTCGTGTTCGGTTTCGCGCCTTGGGCAACGTCCAGCGTGACCATGATGTTCATTCTGCTGTTCATCAACGGCTGGGCTCAAGGCATGGGCTGGCCGCCGAGTGGACGGACGATGGTGCACTGGTGGTCGCAGAAAGAACGCGGCGGCGTGGTGTCCGTGTGGAACGTGGCGCATAACGTCGGCGGTGGCCTGATCGGCCCGTTGTTCCTGCTCGGCATGGGCCTGTTCAATGACTGGCACGCAGCGTTCTACGTACCGGCAGCGGTAGCGCTGGGCGTGGCGGTGTTTGCCTTCATCACCATGCGCGACACCCCGCAATCGGTCGGCCTGCCGCCGATCGAGAAGTACAAGAACGACTACCCGGAAGGCTACGACGCCAGCCACGAAGACGAATTCAGCGCGAAAGAGATCTTCGTCAAATACGTGCTGCGCAACAAAATGCTTTGGTACATCGCCATGGCCAACGTCTTCGTCTACCTGCTGCGTTACGGCGTGCTGGACTGGGCGCCGACGTACCTGAAGGAAGCCAAAGGCTTCACCGTCGATAAAACCTCGTGGGCGTACTTCTTCTACGAGTGGGCGGGTATTCCGGGCACGCTGCTGTGCGGCTGGATGTCGGACAAGATCTTCCGTGGCAACCGTGGCCTGACCGGCATGGTGTTCATGGCATTGGTGACTGTGGCGACGCTGGTTTACTGGCTGAACCCGGCCGGCAACCCGACCGTCGACATGATCGCGCTGGTCTCGATCGGCTTCCTGATCTACGGCCCGGTGATGTTGATTGGTTTGCAGGCGCTGGAACTGGCACCGAAGAAAGCCGCCGGCACAGCGGCGGGTTTCACCGGTCTGTTCGGTTATCTCGGTGGCTCGGTCGCGGCCAGTGCGGCGATGGGCTACACCGTTGACCACTTCGGCTGGGACGGTGGTTTTGTCCTGCTGATCGGCGCGTGCCTGCTGGCGATGGCCTTTCTGGCCCCGACGCTATGGCACAAGCAAGTCGCCAGTCAGAGTCGCGAAGCGGTCGCCTGATCGCACTGTGACTGACAGCGCTTGAGCCGCGCCTCCAGATTTCGGTCTGGCATGGCGTGGCTGCGCAGGGCGTGTACGGTCTGCTCGACATAATCGCGAGTGGTGCCGTATCGCCCGCTGGCGCTTTCGAACACCTGACTCAGCACGTGATCCGGCAAGTTGCCGGCATAGCTGGGCAGGTGCCGCTCCAAGACAAATCCCAAAGCCTGAACCTGACTGCCATCTGCGAGCCGGCAGTTGAGCCAGTGTGGCCGATAGGACGGCACCGGCATCTCGCGTTTCCACAAGGCGTACAACGCTGCATCGAGATTGTCTTCCGGCAAGCGATAAGCGAAGCCGCTGCACGAACCGCCGCGATCCAGACCAAATACCAGACCGGGCATTTCCGGCGTACCGCGATGCTCGTGCGACCACAGGTACAAGCCGCGATGGTAGCCATGCACGCGTCCGCGCACCCTTTCCACCGCCGAACATTCCGGCCGCCAGATCAGCGAACCGTAGGCGAACAGCCACACCGGCCCGCCCTTGTGGCGCGCCATGGTCGATTGCATGGAAGCGAGAAGTTGTTCGTGCGTCAGCTGCGGCCCAAGATCGAGCCGCGGAGGGTAATTCAGATTCAGAAAAGCGTTTTCAATGGCGCTCATGGCGAATAGCGTTCAGCTCCCCGCGGGTAAAGAATTACTTAATAGAACGCACCGCTGTAACAATAAGGCACATATGTTTTAAGGCAATTTGAGTGCCATGGCACAGTTCTTAATTGATTGCCTGATTGATATATAACCTAGCGGTATTTATGCAATTACATAAATACCGATCGGCTATATAGAGAGTTATAACGAATCAGGAGCGCGGCTCAAGAGCGCGGGGCGTAGGCAAACACGTCGGCACGCATTTGATGGGCGTCCATCCCGGCTTCGACCAAGGCGTCGAGGGTGCCGTAGACCATGGCCGGTGAGCCGCTGGCGTAGACGTGCAGCGGTTTCAGATCGGGGAAATCCTCACAGACCGCTTCGTGCAGCATGCCGCAGCGCCCTTCCCAACCGCATTGATCGCTGACGACTTTGTGCAGGAACAGGTTGGGCAACTTCAGCCATTCGTCCCAATGTTCGATCTCATAGAAATCTTCCGGACGACGCACGCCCCAGTACAGATGCACGGGATGTTTGAAGCCGTTGGCGCGGCAGTGTTCGATCAACGCGTGAATCTGACCCATGCCGGTACCCGCAGCGACCAGCACCAGCGGCCCGTCCGGCAGCTCGGCCAGATGCGTATCACCGAATGGCAGCTCGACGCGCACCATTGCGTTGCGTTGCAGCTGTTCGATCAGGCTCAGTGCACTGGCTTCGCGCGCCAGCACATGGATTTCCAGATCGCGTCCGCCATGCGGTGCCGAAGCCATGGAGAACGCCGACTTCTCGCCGTTCTCGCGTTCGATCATCAAGTATTGCCCGGCGTGATAGCGCGGTGGTTTGCCCGCCGGCGCACGCAGCCGCACGCGCCAGGTGTCGCCACCGACATCGCGGCATTCGATGACCTGACACGACAGGCTGCGCACTGGCAGTTCTCCCAGCGCGAGCACGCCATCCCACAGCAGGATGCAGTCTTCCAGCGGCTCGGCTATGCAAGTGTAGAACTCGCCGTGGTCATGCACCTTGCCGGCCTGTTCGACGCGGCCTTCAACCAGCAGCGCCGCACACACGTGACAGTTGCCGTTGCGGCAGCTTTGCGGGCATTCGTAGCCCAGGCGCCGCGCACCATCGAGAATCCGCTCACCGGGCTGTATCTCGAGCACTGCTCCGGAGGGCTGCAGGGTTACACGCATCAATCTATTCCTAACTGATTCCAGATGGCATCGATCCGCTGGGTGACGGCGTCGTCCTTGACGATCACGCGGCCCCACTCGCGAGTGGTTTCGCCCGGCCACTTGTGGGTGGCATCGAGGCCCATTTTCGAACCCAGGCCGGAGATCGGCGAGGCGAAGTCGAGGTAGTCGATCGGCGTGTTATCGATCATCACCGTGTCGCGCTTGGGATCCATGCGCGTGGTGATGGCCCAGATCACGTCGTTCCAGTCGCGGGCGTTGATATCGTCGTCAGTGACGATAACGAACTTGGTGTACATGAACTGTCGCAAAAACGACCAGACACCGAGCATCACGCGCTTGGCATGCCCCGGATACGACTTCTTCATGGTCACGATGGCCATGCGGTACGAACAGCCTTCCGGCGGCAGGTAGAAGTCGGTGATTTCCGGAAACTGCTTCTGCAGAATCGGCACGAACACTTCGTTCAGCGCCACACCGAGGATCGCCGGTTCATCTGGCGGACGGCCGGTGTAGGTGCTGTGGTAGATCGGTTTGATCCGGTGGGTGATGCGCTCGACGGTGAACACCGGGAAGCTGTCGACTTCGTTGTAGTAACCGGTGTGGTCGCCGTACGGGCCTTCATCGGCCATTTCGCCCGGATGGATCACGCCTTCGAGGATGATTTCGGCAGTGGCCGGCACTTGCAGGTCGTTGCCACGGCACTTGACCAGTTCGGTGCGGTTACCGCGCAGCAAACCAGCGAAAGCGTACTCAGAGAGGCTGTCCGGCACCGGTGTTACGGCGCCGAGGATGGTCGCAGGGTCGGCACCCAATGCCACGGACACCGGGAACGGCTGGCCTGGATGCTTCTCGCACCACTCGCGGAAGTCGAGCGCGCCGCCACGGTGGCTGAGCCAGCGCATGATCACCTTGTTACGGCCGATCACTTGCTGACGGTAGATACCGAGGTTCTGGCGTTCCTTGTTCGGGCCTTTGGTGACGGTCAGGCCCCAAGTGATCAACGGGCCGACGTCGCCGGGCCAGCAGGTCTGCACCGGCAGCATCGCCAGGTCGACGTCGTCGCCTTCGATGACCACTTCCTGGCACACCGCGTCTTTGACGACTTTCGGCGCCATCGAGATGATCTTGCGGAAGATCGGCAGCTTCGACCACGCGTCTTTCAAGCCCTTCGGCGGCTCGGGTTCCTTGAGGAACGCCAGCAGCTTGCCGATTTCGCGCAGCTCGCTGACCGACTCGGCGCCCATGCCCATGGCCACCCGCTCGGGCGTGCCGAACAGGTTGCCGAGCACCGGAATGTCGTAGCCGGTGGGCTTTTCGAACAGCAGCGCCGGGCCCTTGGCCCGCAGCGTGCGGTCACACACCTCAGTCATCTCCAGCACCGGCGAGACGGGAATCTGGATGCGTTTCAACTCTCCGCGCTGCTCAAGCTGCTGCACGAAATCCCGAAGATCCTTGAATTTCATTGACGATGGCACCCTCAAAATAGGCGTACATCCTACCTGCTATGCAGCCCTGTGGCAGCCTGTCGCTGCTTACTTGGCTGCATTCGTCTGGGCTTTGCCAAGGTTTTCCTGGCGTTGCAGGTTAATGAACAACGGTTCCATGATCGGTGCCACCAGACGCGCGCCGACTTCCGACAGGTGATTGTCGTCGGTGTACAGCGAGTAGCCGTCGAGCTCGGCATGACACAAACCCTTGTCGTCACACAGACGCGGCGCCGGGTCGACGATGCGCACCGCCGGGTCTTTGGCCAACTCAGCGAACAACTGACTGATAAACACCTGGCGCTCGTGGTGAATGGCGACTTGCTGACCAACACCTTCAACCGAACGATCGAGCATCGCCAATCGCGTCAGGCGATACGGCGGGCTGTAGGGCTGCAACGGCGCCTCTTTGACCAGCCAGACGCGATGGCCGCTGGCACGCAATTGCGCAACCCGCGCACGCAGACCGTCGGCCAGACGTTGCTCGGCATAGGCGCGATCATAACGACCGTCCGGAGTCCGCAGGACGTGGCCCAGGTCGCCATTGGCTGCACCGTAGACATACAGACTCCAGCGCGCGACCAGCACCACATCGCTGACGGTTTTCTCTTTCAACGCCTGCTCGATCCGGCGATTGAAATGCGCACACACCGGGCCATGTTCCAGACCTTCCACCGGAATGCAGCCCGGTGAACTGGCGAGAATCACGCTGACGTCGTGGGCTTTCGCGCCGTCATCGAATATCGGAATCAGTGCCGTGGCGTGACTGTCGCCCCAGACCAGCGCCTGCGCGGGCACGTCGGCCACACCGTAATGACAGAACAGTTTGTCATCAGGTGTCTTGTCGTCCGCCAGACACGCCATCAACTCCGGCCGCCAGTCGTGGCCCTTGGCATATTGCAGGGCCTGATCGGACAAGCGCCACGGCAAGCCATCGGTCCAGCGCAGCGTTTGCCCGGCCAGCGCCAGCACCAGCACACCGAGGGCGCCGGCAATCAAAATCGGCCGACGACCGGCGAGCAAACGGCGCTCGCGGAACGGTGTCTCGATGAATTTCCACGACAGGTAACCCAGCACCAGGGTCAGCAGAATCAAACCGGCGCTGTCGAGCGCAGTGGTGTCTTCGACGCTGGCATAGCTGGAAAACACGAACACCGGCCAATGCCATAGGTACCAGGAATAGGAGATCAGGCCGAAACCGACCATCACCTTACTGCTCAACAATTGACCAACCACCGTCTCGCGATGACCGTTGGCAAAAATCAGCAACACCACACCCAGCACCGGCAGCAACGCCGCCGCACCGGGGAATGGCGTGGACTTGTCGTAACCGAACACCGCCAGCAGGATCAGGCCCATGCCGAGCAAACTCAGCAGTTGCGCAGCCATCGGCTTCAAGCGCCAGGCCTGCTTCGGCGCGACTGCCAGCATCGCACCGGCGAGCAGTTCCCAGGCGCGCATCGGCAGCAGGAAGAAGGCTTTTTCCGGGTGGTGGCTGACCGCCCACACGCTCAGGCCAAAGGACACCAGCAGAATCGCGAACAGCGCCAGTCGCCAGTGTTTGAGGCGACTCGACATGACGGCCAGTAGCAGCGGGAAGAGAATGTAGAACTGCTCTTCAACCGCCAGCGACCAGGTGTGCAACATCGGTTTGAGGTCAGACGCGACGTCGAAATAGCCGTCCTGACGCATAAACAGAATGTTCGAGACGAACAGCACCTGATAACGCACCGAGCGCCCCAGCTCTTCGTAATCCTTGGGCGCCATCAGGAACCAGCCCACCGCCAGCACGGCGACGATCATCGCAAACAGCGCCGGCAGAATCCGCCGCGCACGACGTGCCCAGAACTCGACGAAGCTGAAACGCCCGGCCTGACGCTGGTTCCAGATGATCGAGGTGATGAGGTAGCCGGAAATCACGAAGAACACGTCTACGCCGACAAAACCGCCGGTAAACCCCGGGACGCCAAAGTGGAAAAGGACCACGGCGATGACCGCAACGGCCCGCAAGCCGTCGATATCCCTTCGATAAGCGAGTGTGCTCATAAATCTTGAATGCCAATCAGTTGGTTATTATTTGTACAGCCTGATTCTCTTACGCGGAAACGGTCTCGTACGTTGCTGCTCATTCTGCAAGGCACAGACCTTACCAGATCGCCATCGTCCCTTCGCCCGGACAAAATACGGGCAAAAAAATGGCGCCCCCGTAGGGACGCCATTTTTATCGGCTCAATCTGCGATGTTACTTGCGCTTCATCGACAGGAAGAACTCGTCGTTGGTCTTGGTCGTTTTCAGCTTGTCGACCAGGAACTCGATCGCTGCGACTTCGTCCATCGGGTGCAGCAGCTTGCGCAGAATCCACATGCGCTGCAGTTCGTCGTCGGCGGTCAGCAACTCTTCGCGGCGGGTGCCGGAGCGGTTGATGTTGATCGCAGGGAACACGCGCTTCTCGGCGATCTTGCGATCCAGAGGCAGTTCCATGTTGCCGGTACCCTTGAACTCTTCGTAGATCACTTCGTCCATTTTCGAGCCGGTTTCAACCAGCGCGGTGGCGATAATGGTCAGCGAGCCGCCTTCTTCGATGTTACGTGCCGCACCGAAGAAACGCTTTGGCTTCTCGAGGGCGTGAGCATCGACACCACCGGTCAATACCTTGCCGGAGCTCGGGATCACGGTGTTGTAGGCACGGGCCAGACGGGTGATGGAGTCGAGCAGGATCACCACGTCTTTCTTGTGTTCGACCAGGCGCTTGGCCTTCTCGATCACCATTTCAGCTACCTGTACGTGACGGGTCGGCGGCTCGTCGAAGGTCGAGGCAACCACTTCGCCGCGCACGGTGCGCTGCATTTCGGTTACTTCTTCCGGACGCTCGTCGATCAGCAACACGATCAGGTGAACTTCAGGGTTGTTACGGGCGATGTTCGCTGCGATGTTTTGCAGCATGATCGTTTTACCGGCTTTTGGCGGTGCCACGATCAGACCACGCTGGCCTTTGCCGATCGGGGCGCACAGGTCGATCACACGACCGGTCAAGTCTTCGGTGGAACCGTTACCGGCTTCCATCTTCATGCGCACGGTCGGGAACAGCGGGGTCAGGTTCTCGAAGAGAATCTTGTTTTTCGCGTTCTCCGGACGATCGAAGTTGATCGTGTCGACCTTGAGCAGTGCGAAATACCGCTCGCCTTCCTTCGGAGGGCGAATCTTGCCAACGATGGTGTCACCGGTGCGCAAGTTGAAACGGCGGATCTGGCTCGGCGAGACGTAAATGTCGTCTGGGCCGGCGAGATAGGAAGCGTCAGCGGAGCGCAGGAAGCCGAAGCCGTCCTGGAGAATCTCCAGCACGCCATCACCGGAGATTTCCTCGCCGCTTTTAGCGTGCTTTTTCAGCAGGGAGAAAATCACGTCCTGCTTGCGCGAACGGGCCATATTTTCTATGCCCATCTGTTCGGCCAATTCGAGCAGTTCGGTAATCGGCTTTTGCTTGAGTTCAGTCAGATTCATATAGGAATGACGTAATCATTTATGGAGGGGGGGAAATTAAGCTTTTGGCTTAATGAGGCCGCGCCGCAGAGAAGGCGACAGGATCGCGTACTTATTCGAAAAGGAGTGCGTCGGCGACGGCTAGCAGGGGGCAGTGGAGAAACCACTGCGGGGCCGAATGTACCACCTGAGTTTCTGAGCGTCTAGCCCTGAATACGCAAAAAGCCCCGCAATTTGCGAGGCTTTTTTTAATGCACTTTACAGCGACGCTTAGATGTTGGCGTCGAGGAAAGCTGCCAGCTGCGACTTCGACAGCGCGCCGACTTTGGTCGCTTCAACGTTGCCGTTCTTGAACAGCATCAGCGTCGGGATACCACGCACGCCATGCTTGGCCGGAGTTTCCTGGTTTTCGTCGATGTTCAGTTTGGCAACGGTCAGCTTGCCTTTGTAAGTCTCGGCAATCTCGTCCAGAACCGGAGCGATCATTTTGCAAGGACCGCACCATTCAGCCCAGTAATCGACCAGGACAGCGCCTTCGGCCTTGAGTACGTCGGCTTCGAAGCTAGCGTCGCTAACGTGTTTGATAAGATCGCTGCTCATGGAATTCTCCAGGTTGTAAGCAAAAAAACGTGGCCCATCATAGCCGCCCTTCCCCTGTTCAGGAAGCCGCAGATGATTGAGTCTTGCTATGGCACTCGATGAGTTTGGGTATAGCTCAAGTCACGCGGTAGCGGGAGCGATGAAGGCGATTCCGGTGCGCAGCGCGGCATTGCGCACGTGTTCCTGCATGGCTTTTTGCGCGGCAGCCGAGGCCCGGCGAGCGAGGGCGCGAAGGATTTTGCGGTGCTCCTGCCAGGTTTCCATGGCGCGTTCGGCACGGATGAACGGTAGTTTCTGGCTCTCGAGGAACATCTCGGCGCTGGCGGTGAGGATGCTCAGCATCGCCTGATTGCCGCTGGCCAGGAGAATGCGCCGGTGGAATTCGAAATCGAGTTTCGCTGCCGCCTCAAAGTCGCCGGCCTTCAATTGCTCGCGCATCGCCGCGACATTATCCTCCAGCGCATCCAGATCAAACGTGCTCAACGTCACTGCCGCCAACCCGGCGGCAAAGCCTTCCAGCGCATAGCGCAACTGAAAGATATCCAGCGGCGACGCCTGCGCGGCGAATGACCAGCCCGGTGCGTTTTCACCCGATGACAGCTCCACCGGCGCCTGCACGAACACGCCTTTGCCCGGTTGAATACTGACCACGCCCAACGCACTCAGCGATGACAACGCCTCGCGCAACGACGCCCGGCTCACCCCCAGTTGCAACGCCAGATCGCGTTGCGACGGCAAGGCATCGCCGGCGCCGAAACCCTGTTCGGTGATCAGTTTGCGGATCGCTTGCAGCGCCACTTCGGGTACTGCACGGGAAATCGAATTCATGGTTTTTCAGACGCGTCAGGCCAATGTGCGGCTAGTTGTAAAGCTATTCGCCGAGTCCGGCAAGTCATGCCCCAGCGGGGTTCGGTGATCGCGACCGATGCGCTATCGCAGTGCGAAAAACAACCTGACTGTTCAGACCAGTAAGACCGAACAAAGCCGCTGAAACCGCGGCCTGCCGCGACGACAGCCACGTATTGGCACGGCGCATGCTCTGTCCGATCGCAGAAATCACTTCCCGCCGATCCGGAGATTGTCCATGACCAAGCGTTACAGCGCCCTCCTCGCCGCCCTGTTTTCCAGCCTGCTGCTCAGCCAGATACCTGCTCACGCCGACGGTCTCGATGACGTGGTCAAACGCGGCACGCTGAAAGTTGCCGTGCCGCAAGACTTCCCGCCGTTCGGCTCGGTCGGCCCGGACATGAAACCTCGTGGCCTCGACATCGACACGGCAAAACTGCTGGCCGACCAGCTCAAGGTCAAACTCGAGCTGACCCCGGTCAACAGCACCAACCGCATCCCGTTTCTCACCACCGGCAAAGTCGATCTGGTGATTTCCAGCCTCGGCAAAAACGCCGAGCGCGAGAAAGTCATCGACTTCTCCCGCGCCTACGCACCGTTCTACCTCGCGGTATTCGGCCCGCCAGACGCGGCGATCAACAACCTCGACGACCTCAAAGGCAAAACCATCAGCGTCACCCGTGGCGCCATCGAAGACATCGAATTGACCAAAGTCGCCCCCGAAGGCGTGACCATCAAGCGTTTCGAAGACAACAACTCGACCATCGCCGCTTACCTCGCCGGGCAGGTCGACCTGATCGCCAGCGGCAACGTGGTGATGGTCGCGATCAGCGAAAAGAACCCGAAACGCGTGCCGGCGCTGAAAGTGAAGCTCAAGGATTCGCCGGTTTACGTCGGCGTGAACAAGAACGAAGCGGCGCTGCTGGCCAAGGTCAACGACATCCTGACCAGCGCCAAGGCTGACGGCGCGCTGGAAAAGAACTCGCAGACCTGGCTGAAAGAGCCGCTGCCGGCCGATCTCTGATCGACTGCGCGGGAGACATTCATGGCTTATCAGTTCGATTTCATGCCGGTGGTGCAAAACACCGACCTGCTGCTGCGCGGCGCGCTGTTCACCCTTGAGCTGACGGCCATCGGCGCGCTGCTCGGGGTTGGCGTGGGCATTGTCGGGGCGTTGGTGCGGGCGTGGAACATCCGCCCGTTCTCGGCAATCTTTGGCGTCTACGTCGAGTTGATCCGCAATACGCCGTTTCTGGTGCAGTTGTTCTTCATCTTCTTCGGCCTGCCGTCGTTGGGCGTGCAGATTTCCGAGTGGCAAGCGGCGGTGCTGGCGATGGTGATCAACCTCGGTGCCTATTCGACCGAGATCATCCGCGCCGGCATTCAGGCGATTCCGCGCGGGCAGCTGGAAGCCGCAGCGGCACTGGCGATGACGCGTTTTGAAGCGTTCCGCCATGTGGTGCTGCTGCCGGCGCTGGGCAAGGTCTGGCCGGCGCTAAGCAGCCAGATCATCATTGTCATGCTCGGTTCGGCGGTGTGTTCGCAGATCGCCACCGAAGAGTTGAGCTTCGCTGCCAACTTCATTCAGTCGCGCAACTTCCGCGCCTTTGAAACCTATGCGCTGACCACGTTGATCTACCTGTGCATGGCGCTGCTGATCCGCCAGTTACTCAACTGGATCGGCCGTCGTTACATCAGCCGAAGCGGGGGCCGCGCATGAGCGATTTCACCTTCTGGGACATCCTGCGCAACCTGCTCATCGGCCTGCAATGGACGCTGGCATTGTCGCTGGTGGCGTTTATCGGCGGCGGCCTCGTCGGGCTGCTGATCCTGATCATGCGCATCTCGAAAAACCCTCTATCGAGCAACATCGCCCGCACTTGGATCGAGCTGTTCCAAGGCACGCCGCTATTGATGCAGCTGTTTCTGGTGTTCTTCGGCGTGGCCCTGGCCGGGATCGAAATCTCGCCGTGGATGGCCGCAGCGATTGCCTTAACCTTGTTCACCAGTGCTTATCTGGCGGAGATCTGGCGCGGCTGCGTCGAGTCGATCGCGCATGGCCAGTGGGAAGCCTCGGCGAGTCTGGCGCTCAATCCTTTGGAGCAACTGCGCTACGTGATCCTGCCGCAAGCGCTGCGCATTGCCGTGGCGCCGACTGTGGGTTTCTCGGTGCAAGTGGTCAAAGGCACCGCGGTGACCTCGATCATCGGCTTCACCGAATTGACCAAGACCGGCGGCATGCTCGCCAACGCCACGTTTGAACCGTTCATGGTCTACGGCCTCGTCGCCCTCGGCTACTTCCTGCTCTGCTACCCCTTGTCCCTCAGTGCGCGCTACCTGGAAAGGAGACTGCATGCCTCTGCTTAGAATTTCCGCCCTGCATAAATACTACGGCGATCACCACGTGCTCAAAGGCATCGACCTCAGCGTCGAAGAAGGCCAGGTGGTGGCGATCATCGGCCGCAGCGGCTCGGGCAAATCCACCCTGCTGCGCACGCTTAATGGTCTGGAATCGATCAACGACGGCGTGATCGAAGTCGACGGCGAATACCTCGACGCCGCCCGCGCCGACCTGCGCAGCCTGCGGCAGAAAGTCGGCATGGTCTTTCAGCAGTTCAATCTGTTCCCGCACCTGACCGTCGGTGAAAACGTGATGCTCGCGCCGCAAGTGGTGCAGAAAGCGCCAAAAGCCAAAGCGGCGGAACTGGCGAGAGAGATGCTCGAGCGGGTGGGCCTCGGGGAAAAATTTGATGCTTTCCCGGATCGACTGTCCGGCGGCCAACAGCAGCGCGTGGCGATTGCCCGGGCATTGGCGATGTCGCCGAAGGTCTTGCTCTGTGATGAGATTACTTCTGCACTCGATCCGGAACTGGTCAACGAAGTGCTCAGCGTCGTGCGGCAATTGGCCAAGGAAGGCATGACGCTGATCATGGTCACTCACGAGATGCGCTTTGCTCGCGAGGTCGGCGACAAACTGGTGTTCATGCACCACGGCAAGGTGCATGAAGTGGGCGATCCGAAGCTGTTGTTTGCCAATCCGCAGACGGCGGAACTGGCCAATTTCATCGGCACGGTGGAGCACGCCGGCTGAGCATTCAGTCGTGCAGCAACTCGAATGTGCCAGCGGCTTCGAACAGTGTTTCGTCGTGGATCTGCAACTGACGGATATCCAGTTGCGCCTGAACGTCGATCTGCGCGGTGAAGTGCCGGGCGCGCTGCGATTGAATGGTTTGCGCCGCATCGAATAGCTGTTCCGCGCGTGGCTGCGGCTCGGTATCGCGGGTCAGCATCGCCGCGCTGCCGTCTATTACCGCGTCGCTGATGCGCAGGCTGAATTGGCCCTGTTGGCCTAACCGGAAAACATTCGGGCCCGCGCTGGTGCCGTTGAAGCGCAGTTTGATTGGCGTTGGCGTCTGGCAGATCACCGTCAAGGTGAGTCGGTGAGTGTCCAGATTTACCCAATGTTGGCCGAGGGGTTGGTCGGGGAATGCGCCGCGATGTAATTGGCCGTAATCAACTTCGGACTGGCTCAATCGTGATTCGCAGTCAGCGGCGAAAATCGGTGTCATCAGCAGGTAGATGACTAGCGCGACGGCTGATTTAGCGCGCATGGCAAACGCCCTCCATGGCTTCATACAATTGATCGCTGTGAGTGTCGGGCGGCGGTTCCAGTTGCAGCTCGCAGCGGCGGTTGTTGGCGAGCTGAACGTGCAACGTCTGCGCGCCCTGCACATCACTCAAAAACGCTTTGCCGCCCTCAACGACTGAACCGAGCAACTGCCCCTGCTCCGTCAACACCGACGCGCCTCGGCTGATGGGCATTCCTTGCTCATCGACAATTTGCATTAGCACCCGACGCACGCTGATCACTTCGAAATCCAGCGTATTGAATGAGCCGCGTCCGGCCTGCACTTCTTTGAAACCATTGATCAGATCGACCCGGCGCGGCAACGTTCGAGTCATCACTTGCACGCGGCTTTGGCTGTACGCCGACAGCCCGGGAATCACCGCGCGCCCGTCGCCGTCCGTCCACACCGGGCCTGACGGCGTCGTTAACTGCACCCCCGAAAGATTTCCCACGGAAGCGATGCCGAAGGTGTCTTGAATGGCATAAGGGGAAAACGTCACGCCGTCCTCGTGCACAGCGATGCCGCCCTTGAGCTGGCCCATGTAACTGTTGCTCGCCGCGTCGCGGTTCACACCAAGCCCGACTTGGGCATAGCGCGGAAGCAGGCCGACGCTGGCGTTCAGCCGCGAACCGCGCGCCTCGCCGATGCCGTCGACGCCCAAGCGATAACTCACCGTGTCGTTGACTTGCTCGCTCAGCGCCGAGCCCAGCGTCGTTTGCGTATCGCGGTGGCTGGCATAGGTGCGCAACTGGCGCGAGCCGCCGAGGGGAATGCCGATGCTCAGGTGCATTGCCGTCGCGTTCGATTCGGCTTCGATGTTGAACGACACGCTGGCGTGCTTGAACCCCTTGCCCCACGAACCGCTCAAGCGTTGCCGGTGCTCGCCGTTGTGCAAGGCGCTGCGGCTGATTGCTGCACTGATCCCGCCCCACCGCGGATCCGCCCAACCTAGCGTCGCGCTGAATTGATTGGCGAAGCGCTGCTGCAATTGATCGGCGCTGTAGCTCTGGTTATCGAGCACATCGCGGTATTGCTCGCTGCGCAGTGTGGCGCTGAGGCCGAAACTGGCCCGTTCGAAAAATGCGCTCGATATGGAAAGGCTCTGCTGCACTCCCTGCGAATCGGTGTCGGCCTGCCGGGCTAAAACTGTGCGCCAACGCAGGTCAGCGTGCTGAAACAGACGGGTATCGATGCCCCAGCCGCTCGCCTGATAATTTGGCGTTGTCATCAGGCCGCTGCTGAGCAGCGACGTTGGCCCCAAGCCCCAACTGCCGCTGAGCGTGGCGACGGTTTGATTGTCGATCTGTTCATCCGCTCGCGAACGCAGGGTTCCCACCGCCAGGTGATAGCCGGGTCGGGCCTGACTGATTTGATGGAACGCCGAGACTGGTAACGCAAACTCCCTTGTCGCACCGTCCTCACCAATGACCTTCACCAGTAGATCATCGCTGCCGTTGAGCAAGGAAAATCCGCTCAGACTGAACGGCCCCGGTGGCACCCATGTGCTGTAGATCAGCGCGCCGGACTGGCGAACTTCGATGCGCGATGGGCTGTTGGCGATGCCATCGACAGCGGCGCTGGATTCGCTTGGCCGCACAGCGCTCTGGGCTGGAAAAAGCTGCGCGCCAGTGATGGGCACACCGGCAAACAGTGGACTGCTGGTGTTGATCTGGCCCAATTGCAACGTTGAATCGAGCCGTTGCAGATCGCGCTGGGCATAGCTGTAGAGGTGTTCGACGCCGCCAGTCTGCTGCCCGGAATTCCATTGCTGGCGACTGCGTACGATCCAGTCGGCCGTGTTGAAACCGGCCAGCGTTGAGGCCGAGATGTAGCGACTGCTGCCGGCCGAAGACGCGTTATCCAGTCCGAGCAAGTCGTAGCTGAACATCCCGGCGGTGCCGCCACGGGTGAAATTCGTGGTCGTTTGCGCCACATCGGCCAGTGCATGGGTTGGCACCAGCAGAAGCACTTCTTGTTGATTCGGCCGCAAAGTCACTTGTGTCTGTGGGTAATGCGCCTGGAAAGCAAGACAACCCTGGCTGTCGGTGATGCCTTCTTCAAGGCTGCGCAATCCAGCCTTGTTCAACAGGCTTTGGGTGAAACACAGCTCACCGGCGTTATCGAACTGCGCCTCTGCCCAGCCCTGCTGACGGCCATTGACGAACAGTGTCACCACGCGCCGGCCCTCGCTAAAACGCGGAGCCAGCCGAAAATACTCGGCCATGGCCGGGTCGATGCCGCGACTGCCGAGTACATCGGTGTCGAACTCCACCGTCCGGGATTGCGCAGCGAGTACGTGCTCACAGACACCGAGCGCCGCCAGACACACCGCTCGGGCAACCCCGCTGGCCATGCTTCAAGGCCCTTGGACATTGAGGCGAGCGTCGTAGCTGTCGACGGTGAAGCCATAAACCGTTGCCGGGTAAAACGTGACTCCCGTGGCCGATTGCGGCTGTTTATCAAGCTTGCGCTGCAGGACTTCGCCCGGCAGCACGTAGGTTCGACCGATATCGGCGACGTGATTCTGCGGGGTCAGCACGACCTCTTGGGATAGCCGTACGACGTAGGGGCTTTCATTGCGCACTTGCAGGACATCGCCCACCAGCGACCAATCAAGCAGCGTCCACGGCGTGGGATTTTTCGCCAGGCCACGCGGATGAATGATCAGCGGCAGGTTTTGCCGGATCGTAACGCCGACGGACGCCGTGTCTGCGGGTTTTCTCGGCGGTACGCCTTCGAAAATGATGCGTTTGAGGCGCTGGGTTTTCAGCGGTTCGGAGAACTGCCCGATCACCCGCACCAATTGTTTGTCCGAGGCTTCTACCCGGGTGATTGGCGGGGTTACCAGCGCGAGAAACTCGGGATCTTCCGGGAGGTTCTCGATCGACGAGTACAACAAGGCTGGCGTCGCATCGGTATTTTTTATATTGATGGTTGTTTCGCCATCCTCTTCATTAAGAATGACCACAGTAGTTTCTGGCACCATGCCGTCGGCGCGCACCGACAAACTTGCGACCAACACGGCAACAAAGAAAACAATTGGAATAACTTTAATTAAAACCATTACTCTGGCCACAGAACACCCTCACGAGCAACACAGCCTCGCGACAAAACAACGACAGTTAATTATTTAACAGCATGTTCCGGCACATCACTGTTCAGTGACATGCCGGCGGCGCTGACGACGATCAGAGATAGCTGAGTTCGAAAGTAGCCAGGCCATCCAGAGGCACATCATTATCGATGGTTAATTCCCCTGCCTTATTGATTACTGCCTGAACTTCCAGCACACCGGTTAAGGTGATGAAGGACACCGGCGCCAGCAGTCCGCTCATCCGCGACCAAGCCGCAACGTTATCTGCCTGACCGACCGCACCGGTGGCAGTTGCCAGCCAGCTGTTGCCATTGTCCACCGAAGTAATCGGCCTGATTGGCTGGCTCGCGGACAGGAAGCTGTCCGGCTTGAGGTTGATCGCATAGCCGCCAATGTGCTCGCCCTTGGCAGTCGCGCCCAGACCGTAGTTGTAGTTGTCGGTGTAATCCGCACCGATCGTGCTGGCCAGAATGCCCGGCACCTGACTGAAGCCTTTGCCGTCCTGCGCCTTCAGTCCGACCTTGGTCTGGCCCCGGCAATTGATGTTAAAGACGATCTCTTTCTTTTCCAGCACCGTGTACGAGGTCTGATTAAGATCCTCTGCCGCAATGTTGCCGTAATCGACAACGCCACCGCCCTGCAGAAACGGCACACAACTGGCCGGCACGATCGTGCCCTTTACCCGTAGATCAATAGCCGCCTGAGCATTGATAGAAACGCTGGCAATCATTGCAGCCGCCATTAAAGCACTTATTGTTTTCATAACTTGTCCACCTGACGCTTATTGACTTCAACACAGTTGAAGTCTTCATCCCTGTAAAAGAGTACAAGCAGGCAACAGCCAGCACTCATACCCGACTTACACAGTCTGAGGACATTGCCTACGAATAAGAAGAAGACACGGTGTCAAAGCCAGTAGGAAATTGCACTTATATAGCGAAGGAAGAAGTTATTAACACCCGTCGAAAAAGCTCCGCAACACCGAGGTAAAAAGCTCTATATATCGTAGGAATATATTCCACTTGCAACGTCACTCTTTGTATCAACTAACTCAGCGATAACTATATCCCGGTTCAGCATCCGATCGGCCATCTACAGCACCAACCTTGATCTCTGTGCGTTGGCGGCAGCCGTTGATCGTGGCACGATGTCGAGGTTATCGACCGAGACCCCCTGACCATGCCGCAATCCAAAGCCAAGAATTTGTCCCTGATCGCCGCAATCGACCTGGGCTCCAACAGCTTTCACATGGTCGTGGCCAAGGCCCAGAACGGCGAAATCCGCATCCTTGAGCGCCTCGGCGAGAAGGTGCAACTGGCCGCCGGCATCGACGATGAGCGCAAGCTCAACGAAGAATCGATGCAGCGAGGCCTCGATTGCCTCAAGCGTTTTGCCCAACTGATCAACGGTATGCCGCTCGGCGCCGTGCGTATCGTCGGCACCAACGCCTTGCGTGAAGCGCGCAACCGCCTCGAATTCATCCACCGCGCTGAAGAAATCCTCGGTCATCCGGTGGAAGTCATCTCCGGCCGCGAAGAAGCGCGGCTGATTTATCTGGGCGTGTCGCACACCCTCGCCGACACCCCGGGCAAACGTCTGGTCGCCGACATCGGCGGCGGCAGTACTGAATTCATCATCGGCCAGCGCTTCGAACCGCTGCTGCGCGAAAGCCTGCAAATGGGCTGCGTCAGCTTCACCCAGCGCTATTTCAAGGACGGCAAGATCACCCCGGCCCGCTACGCCCAGGCATACACGGCGGCGCGGCTGGAGATCATGAGCATCGAGCACGCCCTGCATCGCCTGACCTGGGATGAAGCCATCGGCTCCTCCGGCACCATCCGCGCCATCGGCCTCGCGTTGAAGGCTGGCGGGCATGGCACCGGCGAAGTGAATGCCGAAGGGCTGGCCTGGCTCAAACGTCGCCTGTTCAAACTGGGAGATGCCGACAAGATCGATTTCGAAGGCATCAAGCCTGATCGCCGGGCGATTTTCCCGGCGGGTCTGGCGATTCTCGAAGCAATCTTCGATGCGCTCGAACTGCAACGCATGGATCACTGCGAAGGCGCTCTGCGTGAAGGTGTGCTGTATGACCTGCTCGGCCGCCATCATCACGAAGACGTGCGCGAACGTACCCTCACTTCGCTGATGGAGCGCTATCACGTTGATGTCGAACAAGCGGCACGGGTTGAACGCAAAGCCCTGCACGCCTTTGATCAGGTCGCGGTGGACTGGGAGCTGGACGACGGCATCTGGCGCGAATTGCTGGGCTGGGCGGCGAAAGTGCACGAAGTCGGGCTCGACATTGCGCACTACCACTATCACAAGCACGGCGCTTATTTGATTGAGCACTCGGACCTCGCCGGTTTCTCCCGCGAAGACCAACAGATGCTCGCCCTGCTGGTGCGCGGCCATCGCCGTAACATTCCCAAAGACAAATTCGCCGATTTCGGTGACGACGGCGCCAAGCTGATTCGCCTGTGCGTGCTGCTGCGTTTCGCGATTCTGTTCCACCACATCCGTGGCACACAGGCGATGCCGCAGGTGGTGTTGCATGCCAAGGGCGACACCCTGGACGTGGAATTCCCGGAGAACTGGCTGGATGAAAATCAGCTGACTCAGGCAGATTTTGGCCTCGAAGCCGATTGGCTGACGCGAGTGGGCATCGTCCTCACCGTCCACTGAGTCTCGATTGGGCATAAAAAAGGCGATCCTTCTGGATCGCCTTTTTTATTGGGTGTTCGGCTGGGATTTAGTGGTGTGCGTGAGATCGATGCCCCTCACCCCAGCCCTCTCCCGAGGGAGAGGGGGCCGATCTTCGTGCTTTTCAAAATCTGAGTTCGACTCGATATGCCAGGTCGGTGTATAGCGCGAGACACCTCGGTCAGTCCCCTCTCCCTCCGGGAGAGGGCTAGGGTGAGCGGCTCTTGCCTTTGACCTTAGCTGCTCACCGGCAAAATCGGGCTACCCAACCGCTCCAGCAACGTCGCCTGCGCACTCCTCGGGTTCTGATTACCCGTCGGCGTGTTGCGGATGTAACGACCATCCGACTGCAAACTCCAGCTATGGGTATTGTCAGTCAAATACAGTTCCAGCTCTTTCTTCACCCGGGTCAGCAGCTTTTTGCCTTCCACCGGGAAGCAAGTCTCGACGCGTTTGTCGAGGTTGCGCTCCATCCAGTCGGCGCTGGAGAGGAACATCTGTTCGTCGCCGCCGTTGAGGAAGTAGAACACCCGCGTGTGCTCCAGGAAGCGACCAATGATCGAGCGCACATGAATGTTGTGCGAAACCCCGGCAATACCCGGACGCAGGCAGCACATGCCGCGCACCACCAGATCGATGCGCACGCCGGACTGGCTGGCCTTGTACAGCGCGCGGATGATCTTCGGATCGGTCAGCGAGTTGAACTTGGCGATGATGTGCGCCGGTTTGCCTTCGACGGCGAACTGGGTCTCGCGGGCAATCATGTCGAGCATGCCCTTCTTCAGCGTGAACGGCGCATGCAGCAGCTTTTTCATGCGCAGGGTTTTACCCATGCCGATCAACTGGCTGAACAGTTTGCCGACGTCTTCGCACAAGGCGTCGTCGGAAGTCAGCAGGCTGTAGTCGGTGTACAGCTTGGCGTTGCCGGCGTGGTAGTTGCCGGTGCCGAGGTGCGCGTAACGCACAATTTCGCCGGCCTCGCGACGCAGGATCAGCATCATCTTGGCGTGGGTCTTGAAGCCGACCACGCCATAGATCACCACCGCGCCGGCCGCTTGCAGACGGCTGGCCAGTTGCAGGTTGGATTCTTCGTCGAAGCGCGCACGCAACTCGATGACCGCCGTCACTTCCTTACCGTTACGCGCGGCATCGACCAGCGCATCGACGATCTCGGAGTTGGCGCCGGAGCGGTACAGCGTCTGGCGCACAGCGAGTACGTGCGGATCTTTCGCGGCCTGGCGCAGCAGGTCGACCACCGGGGTGAACGACTCGAACGGGTGCAGCAGCAGGATGTCCTGCTTGCTGACCACGCTGAAAATGTTTTCGCTGTTCTGCAGCAGTTTCGGGATCTGCGGGGTGAACGGCGTGTATTGCAGCTCTGGATGACTGTCCAGACCGGTGATGCTGAACAGCCGCGTCAGGTTGACCGGGCCGTTGACCTGATACAGCTCGCTCTCGCTCAGGTTGAACTGCTTGAGCAGGTAATCCGAGAGGTGTTTCGGGCAGGTGTCAGCGACTTCCAGACGCACCGCATCGCCGTAACGACGCGAGAACAACTCGCCACGCAGCGCGCGTGCCAGGTCTTCGACGTCTTCGGAGTCGAGTGCCAGGTCAGCGTTTCGGGTCAGACGGAACTGGTAGCAACCCTTAACCTTCATGCCCTGGAACAGGTCATCGGCGTGGGCGTGGATCATCGACGACAGGAACACATAGTTGTCGCCCGGGCCGCCGACTTCTTCCGGCACCTTGATGATCCGTGGCAACAGACGCGGTGCCGGGATGATCGCCAGACCGGAATCGCGACCGAAGGCGTCGATGCCTTCCAGCTCGACGATGAAGTTGAGGCTCTTGTTCACCAGCAACGGGAACGGGTGCGTCGGGTCGAGGCCGATCGGGGTGATGATCGGCGCGATCTCGTCGCGGAAATAGCGGCGTACCCAGGTCTTGAGCTTGACCGTCCAGTTGCGGCGACGGATGAAGCGCACCTGATGCTTTTCCAGCTCCGGCAGCAGGATGTCGTTGAGGATCGCGTACTGACGGTCAACATGACCGTGCACCAGCTCGCTGATGCGGGCCAGCGCTTGATGCGGTTGCAGGCCATCGGCGCCGGCCTGCTCACGGGCAAAGGTGATTTGCTTCTTCAGGCCGGCGACACGGATTTCAAAGAATTCGTCGAGGTTGCTGGAGAAGATCAGCAGGAACTTCAAACGCTCCAGCAGCGGATAGGACTCGTCCAGCGCCTGTTCCAGCACGCGGATATTGAACTGCAGTTGCGAGAGCTCGCGGTGGATGTACAGGCTGCTGTCATCCAGACCCGGAATGGTGATCGCCGGCACCGCCACAGCGGTTTCGGCCACCGGCGCGGGTGGCGCTGGCTCCAGTTCCGGCGGGGTCTCGGTGATTTGCTCCACCACCGGCTGAGCTTCTTTTACTGCAACTTCAGTGAGTCCTTCGGTATTCATCGAATGTTCCTGGGAGGGCTATTTCTGCTCTCGTAACAATTGAGCGGCACGGACAGCAAAGTAAGTCAGGATGCCATCTGCACCGGCACGTTTAAAGGAGGTCAGTGATTCGAGGATCACCGCTTCACTCAACCAGCCATTCTGGATCGCCGCCATGTGCATGGCGTATTCGCCACTAACCTGATAGACGAAGGTCGGCACTTTGAAGGCATCTTTTACCCGGAAAAGAATGTCCAGATACGGCATGCCCGGTTTGACCATGACCATGTCCGCGCCTTCAGACAAGTCCGCACCGACTTCGTGCAGCGCTTCGTCGCTGTTGGCCGGATCCATCTGATAAGAGGCTTTGTTGGCTTTGCCGAGGTTCGAAGCTGAACCCACGGCATCGCGGAACGGGCCGTAGTAGGCGCTGGCGTATTTGGCCGAGTAGGCCATGATCCGCACATTGACGTGGCCGGCGATTTCCAGCGCTTCGCGAATCGCCTGAATGCGACCGTCCATCATGTCCGACGGCGCCACCACCTGTGCGCCAGCTTCGGCATGGGACAACGCCTGACGCACCAGTGCGTCGACGGTGATGTCGTTCTGCACGTAGCCTTCTTCGTCGAGAATGCCGTCCTGACCGTGGGTGGTGAACGGGTCGAGCGCAACGTCGGTGATCACGCCGAGTTCCGGAAAGCGCTCACGCAAGGCGCGAGTGGCGCGCTGGGCGATGCCTTCAGGGTTCCACGCTTCAGCAGCGTCGAGGGATTTCAATTCAGGAGGCGTGACCGGGAACAGCGCCAGCGCCGGAATGCCCAGTTCAACCCACTTGGCCGCCTCTTCGAGCAGCAAATCGATGGTCAGGCGTTCTACACCGGGCATCGAGGCCACAGCTTCGCGGCGGTTCTCACCGTCGAGCACGAACACCGGCAGGATCAGATCATCAACCGTCAGTACGTTTTCCCTTACCAGCCGACGCGAAAAATCATCGCGGCGGTTGCGACGCAAGCGAGTGGCGGGGAACAGACGGTTGGCAGGGGTAAAGCTCACGGCGGACTCCTGAGCCCGCGCAAACGGGCGAGCGTGACAGTTATAGACGGCCATTATGACGAACAGATTACAGTTGTGTGAGGCCTGTGGCACGGTGACGGATTCCATTCTTATTGTAGGAATTGTTCACGTCGAGACACATTTGGACACTTTCATGAATGTGTCCGAAGGGTTAGGCTGCGCGTTCATTTCGCCAGCACCCAGACAATGCTCCAACAATTTCTGCATGACTTCGGCTACTTTGCCTTGTTTCTTGGCACGTTCTTCGAAGGCGAAACCATCCTGGTGCTCGCGGGCTTCCTCGCGTTCCGTGGATACATGGACATCAACCTGGTGGTGGTCGTGGCGTTCTTCGGCAGCTATGCCGGTGATCAGCTGTGGTACTTCATGGGGCGCAAGCACGGGCGCAAATTGCTCGCGCGCAAACCGCGCTGGCAGATGATGGGTGACCGCGCGCTGGAACACATTCGCAGGCACCCGGACATCTGGGTGCTGAGCTTCCGCTTTGTTTATGGCTTGCGCACGGTGATGCCGGTGGCGATCGGCCTGTCGGGTTATCCGCCGGGACGTTACCTGCTGCTGAACGGCATTGGCGCGGCGATCTGGGCCACGGCGCTGGCCGCTGCGGCGTACCACTTCGGCGCGGTGCTGGAAGGCATGCTCGGCAGCATCAAGAAATACGAGCTGTGGGTGCTTGGCGCCTTGCTGGTGCTCGGTGTTGGCCTGTGGCTGCGCCGCCGCTTCAAGAATGCGCGTCTGGCGAAGAAGATTTACGAAGACGAGCAAATTGCAAAAGCCGAACAAGCTGCCAAGGCTGAGCAACTGCAACTCGCCGAGCCAGCCAAGTCCGCCGAACCTAAACCGCCAGTCGAGTAACGCGCTGACGGCAGTTATACAGCCCGATGCCGCTGAGCAGGCTGTACCCGAGCAAGCCAGCCCAGATCATCGGGCTGGCCGGCCACAATCCAACCAGCGGCGCCAGCCACACCAGTGGCACATTCAACCCCAGCCGCAACAGCTCGACCTTCAGCGCCCACGGGCGATTCTCCAGGCTCACGCCCAACGCAAACACCCCGAACGTCACCGCGCCCCAGCCAAGCAACAGCGCAGCGGTCGGCAGGCTGCGTTCCAGATTCATCAGATAACTGCCCAGCGCGATGTAAAGGCAAAACTGCAGCGCCACGTAAAACTGCTGACGACGCTCAAGCGGCACTTCGAATTTACGGAAGCGGGCCAGATCCGGCTTGCTCATCGGGTACTTCGCCGCGACGTCCGCCGGGCGCCAACCGGTGCGCATGAACCAGATCCGCAGCTTGTCCCACTTGCGCTCGGCCCGCCGCGCGTCATCCCACAATTGCGCATAAAACTGTAGGTTGGCCCACAGCGGATTCCAGCTCGCCAGCGGCGTGGTCACGCCGAAAATCACCGGTTCGTTGTCCTCCTCTTCCTGAAACGAGCCGAACAGACGATCCCAAAAAATGAACACCCCGCCGTAGTTGCGATCCATGTAGAGAGCGTTCTGTGCATGGTGAGCCCGATGATTGGACGGCGTAACGAAGAACCACTCGAACCAGCCGAGCTTGGGAATGTGTCGGGTGTGGACCCAGAATTGATAGAGCAGGTTCAGCGCCGCGACGCTGACGAACACCAACAAAGGCACGCCAAGCACGGCCATCGGCAGGTAGAAAATCCAGCCGAGCAGAAACCCGGTGCTGGTCTGGCGCAGCGCGGTGGAGAGGTTGTACTCCTCGCTCTGGTGATGCACCGAATGCGCGGCCCAGAGGATGTTGCGTTCATGGCCCATGCGGTGCAGCCAGTAGTAGCAGAAATCGTAGAGGACGAAGGCCAGTACCCAGACCCAAACGCTGTCTGCCGGCAGTTTGAACAGCGCCAGATGCTCGAGGGCGAAGGCGTAGGTCAGCAGCCCGACGCCTTTGGTCAGCAGCCCGGTGGTGGTCGACAACACGCCGGTGCTGATGCTGTTCACCGCATCGGCGAGGCGATAGTTGCTCACCCCGCGCCAGCGGTCGGCGATCAGTTCGAGCGCAATCAACACGAGGAAAAACGGCACCGCATACAGAATCAAGTCCATGACGCGCCCTGCTCGCAATCGTATGAACAGATCCTAGGTGTAGCCGCCCGTTTACCCTATGGCAACGCGCGACAATTTAGTGGACATTTAGCGCCATGAATCTGGAGAGAAACCCATGAGCAAAAAAGTTGCAGTGATCCTGTCCGGCAGTGGCGTGTACGACGGCGCCGAGATCCATGAAAGCGTCATCACCCTGCTGCGCCTTGATCAACGCGGCGCGCAGGTACAGTGCTTCGCCCCGAACATCGCGCAATTGCACGTGATTAATCACCTGACCGGCGAAGAAATGCCCGAGACCCGCAACGTGCTGGTCGAGTCGGCACGGATTGCCCGAGGCAACATCAAGGACATCCGCGAGGCTGACGTCGACGACTTCGATGCGCTGATTGTGCCCGGCGGTTTTGGGGCGGCGAAGAACCTTTCCAACTTTGCTGTCGAAGGCGCGGGCTGCAGCGTACAGCCTGAAGTGCTGGCGCTGGCCGAGGCGTTTGCCGAAGCGGGTAAACCGGTGGGTTTGATGTGCATTTCGCCGGCTCTGGCCGCGAAGATCTACGGCCCGGGCGTGACCTGCACCATCGGCAATGACGCCGACACCGCCACGGCGATGAACAAGATGGGCGCGACGCATGAAGATTGCGCCGTGACCGAAATCATCGAAGACAAGGCGCGCAAACTGGTGACAACCCCGGCTTACATGCTGGCGCAGAACATCAGCGAAGCGGCTTCGGGGATCAACAAACTGGTCGATCGGGTATTAGAGCTAACCCACGAAAACGACGCTTGATCCAAGACAACACACAAAACCAAA
>NZ_JAGYHF010000007.1 GCF_018336155.1 Pseudomonas rustica
GTTGGAATGCGATCCCCTGTGGGAGCGGGCTTGCTCGCGAAGAGGCCCGATCAGACACCGAACATCTTTCTTCAGACGAAAAAAAACGCCAACCCTGCGGTTGGCGTTTTTGCTCGAGCTTGAAGCTTGCCGCTAGAAGCTCACAGCCGCCTTATTCAGGCTTGCGACGACCGAACCCCGGACGCTGACCCGAACCGGCCGGCGCACCGCGGCGCTTGCCCGACGGCTTGTCGCCATCAACCAACTTGATTCCCGGACGCTTCGACGTCGGTTTAGCCGGACGCTTGTTGGTGGTGTCCGCTGGACGATCCGCCACGGGCGTACCGCGACCGGCAGGCGCGCCACGCTCGCCACGTTCAGTGCGACCGTTGGCCGGACGCGGAGCGCGCTCGCCGTCACGGGCAACCGGCTTGCGGGCTGGACGCTCGCCTTCGATCTGCGGCTCGCGGCTTGGGCGTGGGCCGGTCGGTGCGCCAGCGGCTGGACGCAGGGTACGTACGCGCTCGGTCTTGCCCATCGGACGCGACGATTTACGCTGCATACGCTCAAGCTTGTCTTTGCTCTTGGCGTTCAGTTGCGGCATCGCCACTGGCGTCAGGCCGACTTCAGCACTGAGGATGTCGACTTCGTACTGGCTCATTTCGCGCCAGCGGCCCATCGGCAGGTCGGAGTTGAGGAACACCGGACCGAAACGCACGCGCTTCAGACGGCTGACCACCAGACCCTGGGATTCCCACAGACGACGAACCTCACGGTTACGACCTTCCATCACCACGCAGTGGTACCAGTGGTTGAAGCCTTCGCCACCTGGCGCCTGCTTGATGTCGGTGAACTTGGCCGGGCCGTCTTCCAGCACCACGCCAGCCTTCAGTCGCTCGATCATCTCGTCGTCGACTTCACCGCGTACACGCACGGCGTACTCACGGTCCATCTCGTAGGACGGGTGCATCAGGCGGTTGGCCAGTTCACCGTCGGTGGTGAACATCAGCAAACCGGTAGTGTTGATGTCGAGACGGCCGATGTTGATCCAGCGCCCTTCTTTCGGACGCGGCAGTTTGTCGAACACGGTCGGACGGCCTTCCGGGTCGTCACGGGTGCAGATCTCGCCATCGGGTTTGTTGTACATGATCACGCGGCGTACCGATTCGGCCGCTTCTTCGCGCTTGATCACCTTGCCATCAATGGTGATGGCGTCGTGCAGATCGACACGCAGACCGAGGGTGGCGTCTTTGCCATTGACCTTGATCCGGCCCTGGCTGATCCAGGATTCCACGTCACGGCGCGAGCCGACGCCGATACGGGCGAGGACTTTCTGCAGCTTTTCGCCTGCTGGGCCGATTGGCTGGTCGTCTTGCTGATCTTTGATACTCATCTGGGCACCTCCCGGTGTGGTCTGTTCAGGCGCTCTGAATTGGGGGCCTGAAGCATTGAAATCTGGGTTCTTGGCCGAAGGGATCGGCGAAGGGTCGCGAATCATACGCGGATGTGCGCCGTCGCGCATCAGAGACTAGCTGATCAATGGACAGTTATTTCTTTTTCCGCCGACCGGCGCCACCGAGTTTGATCAGGCGCAGCGCGGCTTCGGCAAGCACCGTGCGCTTGTCGTCCTTGTCGAGTTTCTTCCAGGCTTTGATTTCACGCTTGCTGCGGCCGCAGCCGAGGCAGATGTCGTCGGTGAATTTGCAGAGGCTGATACACGGGTCTTTTGTCGAACTCATCAGCATCTCCTGGCTGGACATAGAGCCAAATGTGGGAGCGGGCTTGCTCGCGAAAGCGGTGTGTCAGTCAATTTATTTGTTTCTGATAGACCGCTTTCGCGAGCAAGCCCGCTCCCACAGGGGTTTCGCGGTGTTCTTGAGGGCGGGTCAGTCTTCGAACTCGCGGCGTTCGGCTTCGATGGCTTCGGCCAGTGCGCGGGCTTCGGCTTCTTCTTCGCTCAGCTCGGGTTCGGGCGCGGGTTGTTCGAGGGCGGCGACGGCGGCCAACAGCTTTTCGCGGGCTTCGGCGACGCCGAGAATGTCCTCTTCCGGTTCGGCTTCTGGCTCGGCTTCAAGTTCAACTTCAATGCCGGGCTCGGGCTCAGACTCAATTTCTGTTTCGGACGTCGGCGCCTCACCGTCCGCCGCATCCCGCAGCAAATCGTCGAAGTCGGTCTTGATCCCCTCCTCCATGCTGTCCAGCTCCAGCAGCAAGGTGTGGAAACTGGTTTCTTCCTTCTCCTCCTCCGGCTCGGCACTGGCGTCGGCCAGCTCCTGCAAACTCTGCGGCACTGGCGCGTCGTCGAAATCGAGCACCGGATCGGTTTCCATTTCGCGCAGCTCGGCCAGTGGCGGCAGGTCTTCGAGGTTTTTCAGGTTGAAGTGATCGAGAAACATTTTAGTAGTCGCAAACATTGCCGGCTTACCAGGCACGTCGCGGTAACCAACAACACGAATCCACTCGCGCTCCAGCAAGGTTTTGACGATGTTGCTGTTCACCGCCACACCGCGCACGTCTTCGATCTCGCCACGGGTGATTGGCTGGCGATAGGCGATCAGCGCGATGGTTTCCAGCAAGGCACGGGAATAACGCTGCGGGCGCTCCTCCCAGAGTCGGCCAACCCACGGCGAAAACTTCTCGCGAATCTGCAGGCGATAGCCCGACGAGACTTCCCTGAGCTCGAACGCACGGCCCTCGCAGGACTTGCCGAGCAGGGTCAGGGCTTTCTTGAAGACTGCAGGCTCAGGCCGTTCGCCCTCTTCGAACAGTTCAAAAAGACGCTCAAGGGATTGCGGCTTTCCCGAGGCCAACAGAAAGGCTTCAAGCAGGGGTGCCAGCTCGCGGGGTTCAGTCAGGTTCATGTTTCGACTCGTTATTCGGCTCGGGCTCGCACGTGGATCGCGGCGAACGGCTCATTCTGCACCAGCTCGACCAAGGATTCCTTGACCAGTTCAAGGATTGCCATAAAGGTCACCACCACACCCAGCCTGCCCTCTTCGGCAGTGAACAACTCGACAAACGGCACAAAACCGCCGCCCTTGAGGCGTTCCAGCACATCGCTCATGCGTTCGCGGGTGGACAGTGCTTCACGACTGACCTGGTGGCTTTCAAACATATCGCCACGGCGCAGCACTTCGGCCATGCACATCAAAATTTCTTCCAGCGCGACATCCGGCAACAGCTTGCGCGCGCGGGCTTCCGGGGCGTCGAGCTTGGGCACAACCACGTCGCGGCCGACGCGGCTGAGGTTGTCGATACCTTCGGCGGCAGCTTTGAAACGCTCGTATTCCTGCAAGCGGCGGATCAGTTCGGCGCGCGGGTCGTCTTCTTCGTCTTCGACGGTTTCAGCGCGCGGCAGGAGCATGCGCGACTTGATCTCGGCGAGCATCGCCGCCATCACCAGATACTCGGCAGCGAGTTCCAGACGCACCGACTGCATCAACTCGACGTAACCCATGTACTGGCGGGTGATTTCCGCCACCGGGATGTCGAGAATGTTGATGTTCTGTTTGCGGATCAGGTACAGCAGCAGGTCGAGCGGGCCTTCGAAGGCTTCAAGAAACACCTCGAGCGCATCCGGCGGGATGTACAGGTCGAGTGGCATTTCCATGACCGCCTGGCCATAGACCATGGCAAACGGCAGTTCCTGCTGAGCATCGGCCTGGGGATCGACAACGGTTTCCACTGCGGACATTCAGGCCTCGACCATGAACGGCGTCGGATCGCCGCAACCGACGCGTACCACTTCCGGGTCGTCGCCGGTCAGGTCGATCACGGTGGAGGCTTTGATGCCGCCGAAACCGCCATCCACGATCAAGTCCACCTGGTGTTCGAGCAACTGACGCATTTCGTACGGATCGCTGAGCGGGTCTTCATCGCCGGGCATGATCAGGGTCACGCTCATCAGCGGCTCGCCCAGTTCGGCCAGCAGCGCCAGCGCAATCGGATGGCTCGGCACGCGCAGACCGATGGTGCGCTTCTTCGGGTGCAGCAACAGGCGCGGCACTTCGCGGGTGGCGTTGAGAATAAAAGTGTAAGGCCCCGGCAGGTGCGCCTTGAGAATGCGGAAGGTGCCGGTGTCGATCTTGGCGTAATTGCCCAGTTGCGACAGGTCGCTGCAGATCAGCGCGAAGTTGTGCTTTTCATCGAGCTGACGCAGGCGTCGCACGCGCTCGATGGCAGTCTTGTCGCCGATTTGGCAACCGATCGCGTAGGAAGAGTCCGTGGGATACACCACTACCCCGCCCTTGCGGATGATCTCGACCGCCTGTTTGATCAGGCGCGCTTGCGGGTTTTCCGGATGAATCTGGAAAAATTGACTCACATTCTCTACCTGTTCAGACGGCGGCAATATCTGTGTCATGTTTGAACCGACACCACAGGGGTGGAAGGTCCTCGGGAACCGGCCGGTACTGGCCGATCTCGGACCAGCCGCCAGGGCCATGGAAGTCACTGCCGGCACTGACCAGCAGACCGAACTCACGGGCAAGGATTGCCAGGCTGCCCACCTGTTCCGCAGGCTGGTGGCCATTGACCACCTCGATTGCATGCCCGCCTGCTTGAATATAGTCGGCAATCAGCTTTCGGCGCTTGCTGCGGGTGAAATCGTAGTGCCACGGATGCGCCAGACTGACCCAGGCATTGGCGGCGCGCAGCGTACCGACGGTGTCTTCCAGCGTCGGCCAGTGCAGCTTGACGTCGCCCAACTTGCCGGCGCCGAGCCACTTGCGAAAGGCCTCGGCGCGATCCTTGACGAAACCTTCACGTACCATCCAGTCAGCGAAATGCGGACGGGCCGGCGCGTTGCCGCTGTCGCCCAGTTCCTGCTGGATTTTCCGCGCGCCGTCGAGGGCGCCGGGCATGCCTTTGAGGGCGAGCTTGCGGCTTATTTCTTCCGACCGCAGCCAGCGCCCATCGTGCAATTTGGCGATGGCCTCGACCAACGGCGCGGCGTTGACGTCGAAACCGTAGCCCAATACATGAATGGTCGCGCCGCCCCAAGTGCAGGACAATTCGACGCCGTTGACCAGTTGCATGCCCAATTCTTTGGCGGTCGCGCGCGCTTCAGCGAGGCCTTCGAGGGTGTCGTGGTCGGTCAACGCCAGGACTCGCACGCCGTTTTCGAACGCACGCGCAACCAGAACCGCAGGCGCCAGTGCGCCATCGGAGGCCGTGCTATGGCAGTGCAAATCAACATTCACGGAGAGTTGTAACCTCAAATCAGCTGGCGCTATCGCGCGCCCATATGTTTGTTATTATGCCGCCACATCCAGCTTCTGGCTCTTACTGTGAAACAATTCATCGATTTCATCCCGCTTCTGCTGTTTTTCATCGTTTACAAACTTGATCCACGGGTGGTCGATGTCGCGGGCCATGAAGTCACTGTAGGCGGTATTTACAGCGCCACCGCGATGCTGATCATCAGCTCCCTGGTGGTGTACGGCGCGCTTTTCATCAAACAGCGCAAGCTGGAAAAGAGCCAGTGGCTGACCCTGATCGCGTGTCTGGTCTTCGGTAGCCTGACGCTGGCCTTCCACAGCGAAACCTTCCTCAAGTGGAAAGCCCCGGTGGTCAACTGGCTGTTTGCCGTCGCGTTCATTGGCAGCCACTTCATCGGTGACCGCCTGCTGATCAAACGGATCATGGGCCACGCGCTGACCCTGCCGGATCCGGTCTGGACGCGCCTGAACATCGCCTGGATCGCCTTTTTCCTGTTCTGCGGGGCCGCCAACCTGTTCGTCGCCTTCACCTTCCAGAGCTACTGGGTGGACTTCAAGGTGTTCGGCAGCCTGGGCATGACCCTGGTGTTCCTGGTCGCACAGGGCATTTACCTGTCGCGCCATCTGCACGATGCCGATACCCCAACAACACCAAAAACCGAGGACTGACATGCTCTACGCAATCATTGCCACCGACGTCGCCAACTCGCTGGAAGCTCGCCTGGCCGCGCGCCCTGCGCATCTGGAACGCCTGCAAGCGCTCAAAGGCGAAGGCCGCATCGTATTGGCCGGCCCACACCCGGCGGTCGACAGCAATGATCCGGGCGCCGCGGGTTTTACCGGCAGCCTGATCGTCGCCGAGTTCGACTCCCTGAGCGCTGCGCAGGCGTGGGCTGATGCTGATCCGTATATTGCGGCGGGTGTGTATGCCAATGTGGTCGTGAAGCCGTTCAAACAAGTCCTGCCTTAACGCTGAAGACAGGGCCTTACAGGATTACTGAGACAAAGGGGATTCCTGTGGTGAGGGGATTTATGTGGCGAGGGGATTTATCCCCGTTGGGTCGCGAAGCGGCCCCAATGCCATCCAATGCGGTGTGCCTGACACACCGCATGCTCCCATTTCAGGACTGCTACGCAGTCCAACGGGGATAAATCCCCTCGCCACAAATACTCATCTGGCTCAAATAGTCATCTGACTCAAATACTCAGCTGTCCCAAAATACCCACCTGCCACAAAACCCTCCTCTGCCACAAAAAGCCCATCAGCCCCAACATCCCTTCCCGCGCACTGAACCTTCTCGCTTCTCACCCATCTCAATCGCTCATTATTCTCGTTCGTCTGCCGACAACCTGCCCACTATCCATTGGGAAGCAGGTGTTGCGATGCGCAAGGGTTCGTTGTGTCTGATGTTGATCACGCTGTCGATCATGGCGCCCGCCCATGGTGAGGAAACCGCCGAAGGCGGCAATTCCACGCCATTGTCATTAAGCGCCGGCAGCCAGATCACCGAGTTGCAGCAGCGCCTCAAGGCCAGCGAGCAGCAGCGAGAAGAACTGAACAAACAACTGCAAAATGTCGACGACGAACGCGAAAGCGCTCAGCTCGCCCGGTTGCGCCAGGAGAACCAGCGCCTCAAGCTGCAACTCAAGGAAGCACAGGCCAGCCCGCTCCCGCGTTTGTTGACCGATCAACAGCAGTGGTTCGTCACGGGAGCCGGGGTAGCGCTATTGGCGCTGCTCTGCGGTATCTTTGCCAGTGGAGCAAGCCGAAAACGTCGGCAATGGCTAAATTGAGTGAGTCATGAGCGAGCTGTTACTGATTGATGATGACCAGGAGTTGTGCGAACTCCTGAGTAGCTGGTTAAGCCAGGAAGGCTTCCAGGTGCGCGCCTGCCACGATGGCCAGAGCGCCCGTAAAGCGTTGGCCGAAACCGCTCCGGCGGCGGTGGTGCTGGACGTGATGCTGCCCGACGGCAGCGGTCTGGAACTGCTCAAGCAGTTGCGCAACGATCACGCTGATCTGCCGGTGTTGATGTTGTCGGCCCGTGGCGAACCGCTGGATCGTATCCTCGGCCTGGAACTCGGCGCCGACGATTATCTGGCCAAACCGTGCGACCCGCGTGAATTGACCGCGCGCCTGCGCGCCGTATTGCGCCGCAGTCACCCGGCCGCCGTGTCGACGCAACTGGAGCTGGGCGACCTGAGTTTCAGCCCGGTGCGCGGTGTGGTCAGCATCGACGAAAAAGAACTGACCCTCACCGTGTCCGAAAGCCGCTTGCTCGAAGCGCTGCTCAAGCAGCCCGGCGAACCACTGGACAAGCAGGAACTGGCGCAGATCGCCCTCGGCCGCAAACTGACCCTGTACGACCGCAGCCTCGACATGCACGTCAGCAACCTGCGCAAAAAAATCGGCCCGCACCCCGACGGCCGCCCACGCATCGTCGCCCTGCGCAGCCGGGGTTACTACTACAGCCTCTGAATTACACCCGTCCCGCACGGGCATGACGATAAATCGCCCCCTGTAGGAGCTGCCGAAGGCTGCGATCTTTTGATCTTGTTTTTCTGATCGTTCCCACGCTCTGCGTGGGAATGCAGCCGCGGACGCTCTGCGTCCCACAGTCAAAAGATCGCAGCGTGCCGCAGCTCCTACAGGGATATGTGTAAGGCTGATGACGAAACGTCTTTACCCAAGCTTTACGTAGCGCTGACCGCCGCTGACCTTGATCTCCGTAATCTGAACTCATCCGGAACGTACCGGGAACGAGACAAGGAGATACACCATGCGCAAGACTCTTATCGCTCTGATGTTCGCTGCCGCTCTGCCAACCGTCGCCATGGCCATGCCGCAAGATGGCGGCCCGATGGGTGGCCCGCTCGACGGCCCACGCCACGGCGGTCAGATGCACGGCATGCACGGCAAGGGCCCGTACAGCCAACTCGACCTGTCCCGCGAACAACGCGAGCAGATCCGCAAGATCATGGGCGAGCAGATGCACGAGCGTAAGCAAGTGGTCGACAAGTACCTGGAAAAACTCTCGCCAGCGGATCAGAAAGCCCTGAAAGACGAAATGGCCGCCAACCACAAGAAAGGCGAGGCCGATGTTCGTGCGGTGCTGAAGCCGGATCAACAGAAGAAATTCGACGAGATCCAGAAAAAACAGGCTGAACGGCGTGCCGAATGGGCCGAGTTCAAGGCGTGGAAAGCGCAACAGCCGCAAAAAGCGCAATAATGTTCTGACCATGGCCCAACGGCTACCCCCGTTGGGCCTTTTTGCACTTGCCCCTGTAGGAGCTGCGGCACGCTGCGATCTTTTGACTGTGGGACGCAGAGCGTCCCCGACTGCATTCCCACGCAGAGCGTGGGAACGATCAGATCGCAGCGTGCCGCAGCTCCTACAGTGGTTTATGTTTGATTGAGGATTTTCTGTGCGTTCATTGTTCTGGCGTATTCTCGCGAGCTTCTGGCTGGCCATCGCATTGGTGGCCGGGTTGTCGATTCTGCTCGGGCATATGCTCAATCAGGACGCGTGGATCCTCAGCCGCCATCCGGGCCTCAACACCTTGGCCGGCGACTGGACGCAAACCTACGAAGCCCAGGGCGAGGAAGCCGCTCAGGACATCCTCGAACAACGCAAACGCCAATATCACATCGACGTCCAGGTGCTGAACGAATCCGGCGATCCGGTCGTCCGCGGCACCTTCCCGCGCCGCGCCGCCGCGTTCGAAGCCCGGCAGAACAACGATGACCGCCGCCTGCCATGGCGCCGCCTCACTGACGAATTCACCAGTGAGAAAACCGGCGACACCTACCTGTTCATCTACCGCATCCCGCACCCGGAACTCGACGCCTGGCACCGCGAAAGCCTGCTCTGGCCGCTGAGTGCGTTGGGCATCGCGCTGGTCGTACTGACCCTGTTCAGCTTGCTGGTAACTTTCTCCATCACCCGCCCGCTCAGTCGATTACGCGGCGCGGTGCATGATCTGGGGCAAACCACCTATCAGCAAAACAGCCTGGCCAAACTGGCCAACCGCCGCGATGAATTCGGCGTGCTCGCCACTGACTTCAACCGCATGGGCGCGCGTCTGCAAAGCTTGATCGGTAGTCAACGCCAGTTGCTGCGCGACGTGTCTCATGAACTGCGTTCACCGTTGGCGCGGCTGCGCATTGCTTTGGCGCTGGCCGAACGGGCCAATCCGGAAGAACGCGAAAAACTCTGGCCACGCCTGACCCGCGAGTGCGATCGCCTGGAAGCGTTGATCAGCGAGATTCTGGTGTTGGCACGGGTCGATGCAGACAACGCCAGTGCGGAAGACGTGGATTTGAATGCACTGCTCGGCACTTTGCAGAAAGACGCGAAACTCGGTTCGCCCGAGCAGACAGTGCGTCTGGACGTTGAACCGAATCTGCAACTCAAAGGTTGGCCGACGATGATTGAGCGGGCCGTCGATAATCTTCTGCGTAATGCTCAGCGTTTCAACCCGGAGGGGCAGGCGATTGAAATGCAGGCGTCACGTCAGGGCGAGAAAATTATTGTGAGCGTGCGCGACCATGGGCCGGGGGTGCAGGCCGAACATTTGAGTCAGTTGGGTGAACCGTTCTATCGCGCGCCGGGACAGACGGCGGCGGGACATGGCTTGGGCCTGGCGATTGCGCGCAGGGCGGCGGAGCGGCATGGCGGGAGTTTGACGTTGGCCAATCATCCGCAGGGCGGGTTTGTCGCGAGTCTGGAATTGCCGTTGGTGCCGGGCGCGGTGGTTCAGCCGTAGATTTTCGATGATGCAAAAAGATCGCAGCCTGCGGCAGCTCCTACAGGAAAACGCATTCCAATGTAGGAGCTGCCGCAGGCTGCGATCTTTTGATTTTAAGCCTTACCGGGCCAGGCGCTGACGAACTCGGCCAGGTCAACCTTCTCCGCCACACGCGGTTCTTTCTGTGGGGTGCCGAGGTAGAGGAATGCGATAACCTCTTCACCTTCGGTCAGGCCCAAACCCTGCGCCACGTGCCGGGAATACGCCAAATCCCCGGTGCGCCACACCGCGCCAATCCCCTGCGCATACGCCGCCAGCAAAATCCCGTGCGCCGCACACCCGGCGGCGAGCAGCTGCTCAGCTTTCGGGTATTTGACGTGATCCTGCAACCTGGCGATCACCACAACCACCAACGGCGCTCGAAGCGGGCCGTTGCGGGCCTTGTCGATCATCGCTTCGGTGACTTCGCCTGCCTGCTGCTGCGCCGCTTCGGCCAGCAACTCGCCCATTTGCTCGCGCGCCGCGCCTTCGACGGTCAGGAAGCGATACGGCTGCAGATGCCCGTGATCCGGTGCGCGCATCGCGGCGCCAAACAAGGCTTCGCGCTGTTCGGCAGTAGGGGCCGGTTCGACCAGTCGTGGAACGGAAACACGGTTGAGCAACGCGTCGAGAGCCTGCATCGGCCACCTCCTGAAAAATATGTGCGGCTATTCTAGCTGTAACTGCCAACAGGATGCCGGTTTACATGCCCTGCCCCGCAGGTAGAATGGCGCCCTCCCCACCACAGCCCGAGCGGACTTCATGGCGTTGCCGACCTTACGGATCATTGGTTTCATCATCGGCATCTTCCTGATCACGCTGGCTGTCGCCATGGTCGTGCCCATGGCCACCCTGGTGATTTTCGATCGCACCAGCGATCTGCCGTCGTTCCTCTGGGCGAGCATGATCACCTTCGTCGCCGGCCTCGCGCTGGTGATTCCGGGCCGGCCCGAACACATTCACTTGCGCCCGCGCGACATGTATTTGCTCACCGTCAGCAGTTGGCTGGTGGTGTGCATTTTCGCCGCGCTGCCGTTTCTGCTGACCCAGCACATCAGCTACACCGACTCGTTTTTCGAGAGTATGTCCGGGATCACCGCCACCGGTTCGACCGTGCTCAATCATCTCGACGACATGTCTCCCGGTATCCTGATGTGGCGCTCGTTGCTGCACTGGATCGGCGGCATCGGCTTTATCGGTATGGCGGTGGCGATCCTGCCGCTGTTGCGCATCGGTGGCATGCGCCTGTTCCAGACCGAATCGTCCGACCGTTCGGAAAAGGTCATGCCGCGCTCGCACATGGTGGCGCGCCTGATCGTGGCGGCGTACGTCGGCATCACCATTGTCGGCAGCCTCGCGTTCTGGTGGGCCGGGATGAGCCCGTTCGATGCGATCAACCACGCGATGTCGGCGATTTCCACCGGCGGTTTCTCGACCTCCGACCAGTCGCTGGCCAAGTGGACGCAACCGGCGGTGCACTGGGTTGCGGTGGTGATCATGATTCTCGGCAGCCTGCCGTTCACCCTGTACGTGGCGACCATGCGCGGCAACCGCAAGGCGTTGATCCGCGATCAGCAGGTGCAGGGTTTGCTGGGGATGTTGCTGGTGACCTGGCTGGTACTCGGCACCTGGTATTGGTGGACGACCAACCTGCATTGGCTGGACGCATTGCGCCACGTGGCGCTGAACGTGACCTCGGTAGTCACTACCACTGGTTTCGCCCTCGGCGACTACAGCCTGTGGGGCAATTTCTCGTTGATGTTGTTCTTCTATCTGGGCTTTGTCGGCGGCTGTTCCGGCTCGACCGCTGGCGGGATCAAGATTTTCCGTTTCCAGGTCGCCTACATCCTGCTCAAGGCCAACCTTAATCAGCTGATTCACCCGCGCGCGGTGATCAAGCAGAAGTACAACGGTCACCGTCTCGACGAAGAGATCGTGCGTTCGATTCTGACCTTTTCGTTCTTCTTCGCCATCACCATCTGCGTGATCGCCCTGCTGCTATCGCTGCTTGGCGTCGACTGGATGACCGCGCTGACCGGTGCCGCCAGCACCGTGTCCGGCGTCGGCCCGGGCTTGGGCGAGACCATTGGCCCGGCGGGCAACTTCGCCACCCTGCCGGATGCGGCGAAGTGGATTCTGTCGTTCGGCATGCTGCTCGGCCGACTCGAGATCATTACGGTGTTTGTGCTGTGTATTCCGGCATTTTGGCGTCATTGACCGCGTTCGGCGCCTGCAACAGCCGCGCCCGGTAATCGCCGGGCGTGGTGTCGAACCAGCGGCGGAAGGCGCGGAAGAAGTTGCTCGGATCGGCAAAACCCAACAGATATGCGATTTCCAGCAAGGTCATGCTCGGTTGCGCCAAATACTGCTCGGCCAGTTCGCGGCGGGTGTCATCGAGCAACTGCTGAAAACTCGTGCCCTCCTCCTGCAACCGTCGCTGCAACGTACGCTGCGATAAATGCAGGGTCTGCGCCACGGTATCGCGCTTCGGTTCACCTTGCGGGAGTAAACGGCACAGCACCTGCCGTGCCTTGTGCGTGACCCGGCTCTCGGAAAACCGCGCCAGATATTCTCCGGCAAAACGATCGTGCAGCAGCGCCATCGCCTCGTTGGCGGTGGGCAGCGGCGCTTCCATGTCGGCGCGTTCGAAGATCAGCGCATCGTATGGCGCGTTGAACACCAACGGCGCATGGAAGGCTTGTTTATACGGTTCGAGATCGGCGGGTTGGGCGCCCTGCACCAACACTTTGACCGGGTGCAGCGTACGCCCGCTCAACCAGCCGCACAGGCCCAACGCGCAGGCCAGAGAGGCTTCAGCGCTTTGTCGGGTCGGCGGCAGATGATCGCCATGCACGGTCAGAATCAGCGCGTAGCCTTCTTCGAGCAGACGAAAACTCAGGTCGGCACTTTCGGCGATGATCCGCTGATAGCGCACCAGCCGTTGAAAGCCTTCAGCGAGCGTATTGCTCGACATCAGCGCGTAACCGGCGACATGAAACGATGCCGGTCGCACCACTTTGCCCATGTTCAGGCCGATCGCCGGATTACCGGACAGCTCGACCGCCCGTTGCCAGAGCCGGGTCATGGAGTCTTGCGGGAAGCGCGCATCCGGATCATCCAGAGCCGTGTAATCGAGCCCCAGTTGCTTGAACAGAACCCGGCAATCCAGGCCGTCCATCTCCAATGCTTTGACAATCCCCATCGCCCAGCTTGCAGAAGTCGTTCGTTCGCTCATGGCGTTTTTCTTTTACATGATGGACCGCATGTTACGGCCTGATTTGCGAAGGATACTAAAGTGGCGCCGATTGTCACTGGCCCACGCCAATGATCACTCTAGACTCAAATAAGCTACCCGCAGAACAACTCGTCGCCAGAACAATAACCACAGAGAACGCGGTCGTGGAAAACATCAAGCAATTCAACAGCTTCGCTGAGTTCTATCCGTATTACCTCAGTGAGCACAACAACAGCACCTGCCGGCGTCTGCATTTCATCGGCACCACGCTGGTTATTTTCATTCTGGCGATGACCATCGCCAAAGGCGCCTGGCTGCTGTTATTGGCCGTGCCATTGGCGGGGTACAGCTTTGCCTGGATCGGGCATTTCTTTTTCGAGAAGAACCGGCCGGCGACTTTCCAGCATCCGCTGTACAGCCTGCTCGGCGATTTCGTCATGTACCGCGACATGATCCTGGGTCGCGTGGCGTTCTAAACAATAAGAAACACGAGGTTTGCCGATGAATGCCAATGCCCGTTTCACCCATATGAAGGACGGTACGCAGGAAGACTGGGCGATCATCGCCTCGGACTTCAGTGCCTACGCCAAACAATTGCCCTCGCGGATCATGGCGCACCTGAAATTGCTTGAAGGCGACTTCGGCGGCTTCCCGGTGGATCGCCTGACCCACTCGCTGCAAACCGCAACCCGCGCCTTTCGTGATGGTCGCGACGAGGAATACGTGGTCTGCGCGTTGCTGCATGACATTGGCGACACTCTGGGTTCGTACAACCATCCGGACATTGCGGCGGCGATTCTCAAGCCGTTCGTCAGTGCCGATAATTTGTGGATGGTGGAGAAACACGGGGTGTTTCAGGGTTACTACTTCTTTCATCATTTGGGCATGGATCGGCATTTGCGCGAGCAGTTCGCCGGGCATCCGCAGTATCAGGCGACGGCCGAGTTTTGCGCCAAGTACGATGCGGCGGCGTTTGATCCGGCGTATGACACGCTGCCGTTGAGCTTCTTTGAACCGATGATGGAACGCTTGTTTGCGCAGCCGAAGAACTCCATTTACAAGGCGGCGATGGAAGAACATAGCCCCGCCTAAGATCAAAAGATCGCAGCCTTCGGCAGCTCCTACACAGGTCTCATGTAGGAGCTGCCGAAGGCTGCGATCTTTTGCATTTAAGCGAGTTCGGCGACTTTGGCCGCTTTTATCTCAGCCTCTCGCGCCTGCGCATCCGCTAGCCGATATAACTCGATCGTGCCATCCCAATGCTCGATCAGCGCCGTACACGACTCCACCCAATCGCCGCAGTTGAGGTAATCCACCTCGCCGACCTTACGAATCTCGGCATGGTGAATGTGCCCGCAGACCACCCCGTGCAACCCGCGCTTCACGCACTCATGGGCGATGGCTTCTTCGAAGTCGCTGATAAAACTCACCGCCGTCTTCACCTTGTGCTTCAGGTACGCCGACAGCGACCAATAGCCGTAGCCATAACGCGCACGCCAATGGTTGAGCCAGCGATTCAGCGTCAGGGTAAATTCGTAGGCCGAATCGCCGAGGAAGGCCAGCCAGCGGTGATATCGGGTGATCACATCAAACTGATCGCCGTGAATCACCAACAGATGCCGACCGTCAGCCGTGACATGCACCGCTTCGTCGACCAACTGAATATTGCCGAGAATCAGCTTCGAGTAGCGGCGCAAGAACTCATCGTGATTGCCGGTGACGTAGATCACTTCGGTGCCGCGCTTGCTCATGGTCAGCAATCGACGAATCACGTTGGTGTGCGCTTGCGGCCAGTACATGCCGCCGCGCAGTTTCCAGCCGTCGATGATGTCGCCGACCAGATACACCTTGTCGGCGTGATAGCCCTTGAGGAACGTCGACAAGTGCTCGGCCTGGCAATCGCGCGTGCCCAGGTGCACGTCGGAGATCCACAGGGTTCGCACCCGTTGTTTGCGGCTGGGTCTGGCGAGCTCGGCGCTGGTCATGGGCAACCCTCTGCGATGTTTTCGCCACTCTGCGCGCGTCCGGTTAATCGACCATGACAGGCGCGAGTCAGTCCTGTGACAGCGCACACAGCGCCCGCCGGTGTAGACTGCAGGCCTGCCCGGAGACTTGTTTATGCGCCCGATTCTCACCCTGCGTCAGTACACCCGCGATCTGATCGTCCACAGCCACGAGCACGCCCAATTGGTGTTCGGGCTGTCCGGTGCGCTGGATTTCGAGGTCGAGGGCCGTGGCAGTCAGGTGCGTCAGCAAAGTTTTGTGGTGATCCCTTCGGGTGCGCATCACGCGTGCGGCAGTCCCGATGGCAGTCGTTGCCTGGTGATGGACATTCCCGACGGGCAATGGCTGGTGGATTCGTTGGGAGCACATGCCGAGGCCAGCCGCCGTTTGCTCGATCAGCCTGCGCGCCTGTCGCTGGATTCCGGGCAGAGTCAGTTGGTCAGTTGGCTGGCGAACAGCCCGGTCAGCGATCCGTTGATCGCGCAGCAAGGCTCGGTGTTGCTGCTGGCCAGCCTCAATCATGCGAAACCAGTCGAACTGACTGCCCGCCGTTTGCCTTATGCGGCGCTGGATGCGCACATCGAGCAGAACGCGGCTTATCCGCTGCAAGTTGCCGATCTGGCGCGGGTTGCCGGGTTGTCGAGTGCGCGGCTGCATGCACGGTTTATGGCGGAATGCGGGCAGACGCCGATGGATTACATGCGCAGTCGACGGCTGCATTTGGCGGTGCAAATGTTGCGCGACACGCTTTTGCCGATGGGCGAGATTGCCAGCCGCGTCGGTTACAGCTCGCAAAGCGCCTTCTCGGCCGCCGTCCTGCGCGAGTTCGGCTCATCACCCGGCCAGCTTCGCCGCGATTCCGGCGACAAAAGACGATAGTCCGCCGACAGACTTACTGACCTCTACACGCTTAAATGTAGGAGCTGCCGAAGGCTGCGATCTTTTGATGTTGTTTTTTAAATCAAGATCAAAAGATCGCAGCCTGCGGCAGCTCCTACAGTGAGATTGTGTGAATGATCGTTACCACGCAGAGCGTGGGAACGATCAATGCATCACAACGAATCGTGTCTGGATTAAGGATTGCAATGACCCCGCGTACCGCCCTCGGCGCTCTACATATTGGTGCTTTGATGTTTGGCCTGACCGGTGTGTTCGGCAAACTCGCTGCCGCCTCCCCCGCCGTGATCGTTTTCGGCCGCGCCGCTTTTGCCGTGCTCGCCCTGGCGTTTTTCGCCCGTTTCGCCAGTGCGCAGGGCTGGCAAAAACTCGAGGCCGTGGACTGGCGTCGACTGATCCTCAGCGGCGTATTGCTGGCCGGGCATTGGGTGAGTTTCTTCATTTCGGTGAAAGTCGCCGGCGTGGCCATCGCCACGTTGGGCTTCGCCAGTTTCCCGGCATTCACGGTGATTCTTGAAGGGCTGATCTTCCGCGAACGCATCCGCGCCAACGAAATTGTGCTGGTGGTGCTGGTCAGCGTCGGCCTGATTCTGGTGACCCCGGCCTTCGATCTGGGCAGCGGCGCCACCGTTGGCTTGCTCTGGTCGGTGCTGTCGGGGCTGCTGTTCTCCTTGCTTTCGCTGACCAACCGCGCCAGCTCCGGACGCATCCCGGCGGTGCAGGCGGCGCTGTGTCAAAACGTGGTGGTGGCGTTGTGTCTGCTGCCGGTCGCGGCGCCGCAATTGAGCGAAGTGCGCGCACTGGACTGGTTGTGGATCGCCCTGCTCGGCGTATTCTGCACCGGCGTCGCTCACAGCCTGTTCGTGGCCAGCCTGGCGGTGATCAAGGCGCGCACCGCAGCGGTGGTGTTCGCGATGGAGCCGGTCTACGGCATCACCGTCGCCTGGCTGCTGTTCGATGAAAACCCGACGCCGAAGATGTTGATCGGCGGCGCGCTGATCATTGTCGCCATCGTCGTCTCGGCGCGGATGTCAGGCAATGCCGACAAGAAAACCGTCGCCGCCGAGGCCGCGTCTCACTGAGTGCGGTCGTTGTGACCGAGGTCGCGGTCAGGATCGATCTGATCGCGCACCCGCTGTTTCAGCACCTTGGCTTCCGGAAAACCGCCGTCGGCCTTGCGTTCCCAGATCTGCACGCCAGCGCAGGTGATCTGAAACACTCCGCCGGTGCCCGGCACCAACGAGACTTTGCCGAGATCGTCGCCGAAGGTGCTGAGCAACTCCTGCGCCAGCCACGCGGCGCGCAACAGCCATTGGCATTGCGTGCAATAAGTGATGACAACTTCTGCTTTTGCGACAGTCATGTTCGCTACAACTCCTGAGACAGAGGGCGCCGCTATAATAGCCGGCTTTACCGCTTGCCCCGAGACTCACAATGCGCCGTCTGCTGTTCTGCCTGCTGCTTGGTTTTCTGCCCCTCTTCGTCCATGCCACTGAAGCGCCGCGCCCGAAAATCGGCCTGGTGCTGTCCGGCGGCGCCGCGCGCGGGCTGGCGCACATCGGCGTGCTCAAGGCTTTGGAAGAGCAAGGCATCAAGATCGATGCGATCGCTGGCACCAGCATGGGCGCGGTGGTCGGCGGCTTGTACGCCTCGGGTTACAAGATCGACGAGCTGGAAAAACTCGCGCTGAACATCGACTGGCAAGCCGCACTGTCCGACGCGCCACCGCGTGAAGACGTGCCGTTTCGACGCAAGCAGGACGACCGCGATTTTCTGGTGAAACAGAAACTCAGCTTTCGCGACGACGGCAGCCTCGGCCTGCCGCTGGGTGTGATTCAGGGGCAAAACCTCGCGCTGCTGCTGGAAAGCCTGTTAGCCCACACCAGTGATACCCGCGATTTCGACAAACTGCCGATCCCCTTCCGCGCCGTGGCCACCGACATCGCCAACGGTGAGAAAGTGGTATTCCGCAAAGGCCATCTGCCGCAGGTGATTCGCGCGAGCATGTCGATCCCGGCGGTGTTCGCGCCGGTCGAACTCGATGGCCGGTTGCTGGTGGACGGCGGCATGACCGACAACATTCCGCTGGATGTGGCGCGGGAAATGGGCGTCGACATCGCCATCGTGGTCGACATCGGTACGCCGCTGCGCAACCGCAAACAACTGACCACCGTGGTCGACGTGCTCAACCAGTCGATCACCCTGATGACCCGGCGCAACTCGGAAGAACAACTCGCCGCGCTGCACGCCGATGACGTTTTGATTCAACCGGCACTGGCCGCCTTCGGCGTCACCGATTTCGGCAAGGCGCAGGAAATGATCGACGCCGGTTACCGCGCGACCAAAGCCCTCGACGCCCGCCTCGCCCAGCTCAAGCCGAGTGAATCCCAGGACGCCGAACTCAACGCCGCCCGCTCGCCGGGCCAGCGCACGCCGGTCATCACCGCCATTCGTGTGGAGAACGATTCGAAAGTCGATGATGACGTGATCCGCTACTACATCCGTCAACCCATCGGCGAACCGCTGGATCTGGGCCGACTGCATTCGGACATGGGCACCTTGTACGGCCTCGATTACTTCGAGCAGGTGCAATACCGCGTGGTGCACAAAGGCCCGGATCACACCCTGGTGATCAGCGCGCGCGGCAAACGCAGCGGCACCGATTACCTGCGCGTCGGCCTCAATCTGTCGGATGACATGCGCGGCGACAGCGCCTTCAACCTCGGCGCCAGCTACCGCGTCAACGGCATCAACCGTCTCGGCGCGGAATGGCTGACGCGTGCGCAGATCGGCGACAAACAAGAGTTGTACACCGAGTTCTATCAGCCGCTGGACGTCGGTTCGCGCTACTTCGTCGCCCCGTATGCATCGTTCGAAGCGCAGAACGTCGAGTCGATTCTCGATAACGATCCGATCGCGCAATACCGCGTCGAGCGCTACGGTTTCGGCCTCAACCTCGGTCGGCAGATCGGCAACAACGGCGAAGTGCGTTTCGGCGTTGGCGAAGCGTGGGGCAAGGCCGATGTGCGCATTGGCGATCAGGATCTGCCGAGCGAAAGCTTCAACGAAGGCTTCTACTCGTTGAAGTACTCGTATGACTCGCTGGACAACGTTTACTACCCTCACGAAGGCAAGGACATCAGCCTGACGCTGACGCAATTCGAACCGAGCCTGGGCTCGGATACACGTTACCGGCAGTGGGATTTCAAGATCGACAAAGCCATGAGTCATGGCCCCGACACGTTGATCCTTGGCGGTCGTTACGGGCGCACGCTGGACGACGCCAATGTGGTGACATCGAGCTTCCTGCTCGGCGGCGCGCGGCAGTTGTCGGGGTTCCGGGAAGATGCGATTTCCGGGCAGAACGTCAGCCTGATGCGTGCCGTGTATTTCCGCCGTCTGACGCCGCGTTCGTACTTGCCGCTGGACTTCCCGCTGTACGCCGGTGCTTCGCTGGAGCGTGGGCGGGCGTGGAACAATGACAATGAGTTCGACAGTGGTTACATCAATGCGGCGAGTGTGTTTATCGGGTTTGACACGCCGCTGGGGCCGTTGAATTTCACGTATGGGTTGAATGATGCGGATGAGCAGGCGGTTTATCTGAACCTTGGGCAGACTTTTTGATTAGCGTTGTCTGATCTGGCGCCTTCGCGAGCAAGCCCGCTCCCACAGTTTGGAATGCGTTCCCCCTGTGGGAGCGGGCTTGCTCGCGAAGGCGTCAGTACATTCACCCCATCAATCAGCTCAGCGAATCCCCGCCAACAACGTCCGCGCCGTCTGCTTCAACGGTTCGTCGCCTTCCTTGAGCAATTCATTAAGCAACGCAATTGCACTGTCGATATCACCATCATCAATGCAGTTCTGCGCCTGCTCAAGCTTGCCGGCGCCCTCCTCCACTTCAGGCTCTGACAGCTGCAAATCCAGCGGCTCCAGCGTCAACGCCTGCGGATCACCAAACTCATTAAGGAAGTCATCATCCAGCGGCTGCGCATCCGGCTCGGGAATCCATTCCAGCTCCGACTCCTCCGACAATGGCTGAACCGGCGCTGGAGAGTTGTCCTGCAGATCCCAACTGGAATCCATCGACAGCTCGCCCAGATTCAATTCGAAATCATCCACCGGCGGCGTGGGTTCGGGCTGAGCGGCAGCGATCGGTGCGGCCACCAGAACCGGCGCAACATTCGTCAGCTTCGGATGCCGATCGCGAACTGCCTGCAATTCGTGTTCATCGACTCCAAGCTGTCGCAAGTGGTTTTCCTGTTGCTCGTACGCGGCGTTATCGCCTTGGCGCCCTAAAACTTCGAGCAGTTGCACCCCGAGGTCGATGCGTTCCGGTTCCTTGGCCAAGGCATCGCGCAGTAAGCCGACGGCCTCGCCGAGCCGGCCGTACGCCAGATAAATGCCCACCGCTTCCAACACATCGCCTGCTGCGGGTTCTTCGCGGTGTTCGGCTGAGGCGTGGTGTCTGAATGAATCGGGACTCTGCGTTTCCTCGGTGTCGGGCTCGACGCCAAGTGGCAACGGCGGCGCGGCAACGGTTGGCGTTTGTTGGCGACGGCGCACGATCAACCCGCCAATCAGCGCGAACAACAACAGCACTAATCCGCCGAGCAGCAGCCAGTTGGGCGAATCATCTTCCGTAGCGACTGGCGCAACCACCGGAGCGGGTGCTGGCGTCACCACAGCTGGCGGCGGTTTCTGCAGCTCGGCCAGACGCGTCTGCAATTCGCCCATTTGTTTTTTGCCGTCGGTGATCAGCGCCTGTTGCTCCTGCAACTTGGCGTTCTGCTCTTCGATGGTTTTTTGCAGTTGTTGATTGAGCAACACGCTGGCGGCTAACTGTTCAGCGACTGCATCGTTGGCCGGTGCGGCGGGAGTTGGTGGCGGCGGAGCAGTTTCTCGCTTGCCCTGCGCGGCCTGAACCGGCGCGGTCACAGGCTCGACAAATGGAAACGAAGAGGACTGCGCACGCGGATCCGGCTCATCAGTGGCCGGCTCGATTCCCGGCGTACCCGGCGGATCAATCAGCACGGTGTATTCGCGCAGCAATCGGCCGTTGGGCTGATTGAGCTGCACGAGGAAATTCAGGAAGGGTTCGTTAACCGGTTTGCTGGACGTCACCCGGATCATCTGGCGATTGCCATGCAGGATCGGGATGAACTTGAGGTCGTTGAGGAAAAACACCCGCTCGACCCCGGCCTCAGCGAACTCATCCGCCGTGGCCAGGCGCACCGACAGATCGTTTTGCGTCAGCCCGCCGACATCCACCAACGCGATATCGGCCTTGAGCGGCTGATTGAGGCTTGAATGGATCGTAATGTCACCCAGCCCCAACGCCATCGACCACGTCGAGTAACTGAATAGCCCGGCCAGCAGCAACCATTTGCCGCCACTGCGCCGTACCACGTGCCAACTTGCGAGCATGAGCATCCCTTAAATAAGCAAAACCGACTTCTATGCGTTCGCACATCCGGTACGAACACGATATTGCCCAGTAGTTCTTATAGTCGGCTCAGTGCGATCTCTCAAAAAATCGGCACAGGGTTGTGCCTCAAGATTTTTCCAGGTTGGTCAGAATGTGCGCGTGAACACGCATGCACACCTTTAAATCCGCCTCGTCGACGCCTTCGAACAATTCGTGGCGCAACTGCGTGGCAATGGTTTCAATTTGTTCGATAAGCGGCAGCGCGGGCGCGCAAAGGACGATTTTTTTCGCCCGACGGTCTTCCATCACGGACTGGCGTTGCACCAGGCCCTGGCTTTCCAGACTATCGAGCAAGCGCGCAAGGGTTGGCCCTTCTACGCCGACGCTCTGCGCCAGCTCACGTTGGGTCGGCGCCTCTTCGAAACGCGCCAGATGCAGCAGCACCAGCCAGCGCGCCTGGGACAGGCCCAGCCCGGCGAGACGGCGATCCAGTTCGGCGCGCCAGCCACGGGACATTTGGGCCAGCTGCATGCCAAAGCGGTGTTGATCGGTTAACGGCATAAAACACTCACGGTTAGTCTGAAAAATAAGGAATTTCTAATTATTAGCCAGCTAAGCATGAGCCGCAGTTATAGGCAAGAGTCGCTCTGTACTGAATCGTTACATCTTGAAGCCCCTCACCCTAGCCCTCTCCCAGAGGGAGAGGGGACTGATTGGGGGATATTGGGGAATTACGCCGACGTGATAGTGCGACGTTGAATTCATAATCGACTCGGTCATTCAGGTCGATGTAGGACGCAAGACACCTCGGTCGGCCCCCTCTCCCTAGGGGAGAGGGCTGGGCGGGCGGCGTTCCGATGAGGGGCAACGGCCAAATTACATCTCAAATTCCGATTGCAACGCTGCCCGAACGCAATACAACACGCCTTCCGGCACCCGCCCGGCGAACAACTCGGCAATCTCAGCGACCGACGGCAACTCACCTTCGCCATCAAGAAACGCATCCTGCACTTCACCCATCAGCTCTTCAGGCAGATCCAGCGCCTGTTCCAGCGACAACTGCTGCTTGCCAATCGCCTCAGCCAACATCGTGTAAACATTCTTCTCCGAACATTGCAACTGACCGGCAATCTGCAACGGCGTCATGCCCGCGCGGGCCAACGTGATCAGCTCATGGCGCACATCGGCCACGACTTTCGGCGCCTCGACCTCGCCACCGAGCACTTCGAGGAAGGCATCGCCGTAACGCTCAAGTTTGCGCGCACCGACACCACTGACCCGGGCCATTTCCGCCAACGAAGTCGGTTGGCTGCGGAGCATTTCCAGCAGCGTCGAATCCGGGAAAATAACGTACGGCGGCACACCATGTTCTTCGGCGAGTTTGCGCCGCAACGCACGCAACGCTTCCCACTGTTCGCGCTCTTCGCCGCGCACCAGTTGACTGGCCGGGCTCTTGCTGCCGCTTTTCGCAGTGACTTGCGGCTTGAGGTCGCGGCGCAGCTCCAGGCTCACTTCGCCCTTGAGCAGCGGTCGGCAGCTATCATTCAATCGCAGACCGCCATAACCTTCGTGATCGACATCCGCCAGGCCCCGCGCCACTAACTGGCGGAACAGCGAGCGCCATTCGCTCTCGCTCAACGCCTTGCCAACGCCCCACACCGACAAATGCTGATGACCGAAGCTGCGGATTTTTTCATTGTCTTTGCCCAACAGCACATCGACCAAATGACCGACGCCGTAACGCTGGCCAGTGCGGAAAATCGCTGACAACGCCTGACGCGCAGGCTCGGTGGCGTCCCAGGTCTGCACGCCATCGACGCAGTTGTCGCAGTGGCCGCACGGCTCGGGCATGTCTTCGTCGAAATACGCCAGCAAGGTCTGACGACGGCAGCGGGTTTCTTCGCAGAGCGAGAGCATCGCGTCGAGCTTGTGCTGCTCCAGACGCTTGTGGCGCTCGTCGCCTTCGGAGTTTTGCAGCATCTGCTTGAGCATCACCACGTCTTGCAGACCGTAGGCCATCCACGCGTCCGCCGGCAGACCATCACGGCCGCCGCGACCGGTTTCCTGGTAATACGCTTCAAGGGATTTCGGCAAATCGAGGTGCGCGACAAAGCGCACGTTGGGCTTGTCGATGCCCATGCCGAACGCCACGGTGGCGACCATGATCAGGCCTTCCTCATTAAGGAAGCGCTTCTGGTTGAAGGCACGCAAATCATTGGGCAGACCGGCGTGATACGGCAGCGCCGGGAAACCCTGCTCGCTCAAGAACGTCGCGACTTCTTCAACTTTCTTGCGCGACAGGCAATAGACGATGCCGGCGTCGCTGCGTCGCTCGGCCAGAAACGCCAGCAACTGCTTGCGCGGCTGCTCTTTCGGCACGATGCGGTAAAAAATGTTCGGACGGTCGAAGCTCGACAGGAAACGCTCGGCGTTCTGCAGGTGCAGACGCGTGACGATTTCTTCGCGGGTACGCTTGTCGGCGGTGGCGGTCAGGGCGATGCGCGGCACATCGGGAAACAGTTCCGCCAGTTGACCGAGTTGCAGGTATTCCGGGCGGAAATCGTGACCCCATTGCGATACGCAGTGCGCTTCGTCGATGGCGAACAGGGCGATGTCCAGGCTCTGCAGGAACGACAGCATGCGCGGCTGCACCAGACGCTCGGGCGCCAGATACAACATTTTCACTTCACCACGTTTGATCCGCGCGGCGAGATCGCGTTGTTGCTCGGCGCTCAGTGTCGAGTTCAACGCTGCCGCCGCGACGCCAAGTTCTTCGAGGGTGGCGACCTGGTCGTCCATCAACGCGATCAGCGGCGAGACCACCACTGCCAGGCCTTCGCGCAACAGCGCCGGCACCTGGAAGCACAGGGATTTGCCGCCACCGGTAGGCATCAGAACCAGTGCGTCACCGCCGCTGGCCACGCGCTCAATGATTGCACCCTGACGGCCACGAAAACTGTCGTAGCCGAAGATGTCCTTGAGGACGCGTTGAGCCTGTTCGAGCATAGAAACTCCAAAAATCACAAAAACATCCCTGCAAGGCTGGTTCATGACGGGCAAAGCTGCACCGCAGAATCGTAAGAACGCATTGCATGACGGCCGCAATGCGGGCAGGGATCGCAAAACGCGGCAGTATACCCGAGGCCTTCCCTGCACAGGGTGCCGCTGATAAGACACACGCTGTAATTGGCTTCACACCGAACCCTGTGGGAGCGGGCTTGCTCGCGAAGGCGGTGGATCAGTGAATGTAAAAGTGCCTGACACACCGCCTTCGCGAGCAAGTCCGCTCCCACAGGTGACGTGTTCTGCCCGGCAAATCTGCCGTGCGGCTGGCTTGAGCGCGCAAGAAGGCCTAGAATTCCCGCATTGTTTATTCCCCCAAGGTAGCCCCGTAATGTCCTTCGCTGAGCAACTAACCCGCCTGCAAGTCTTCCTCGACGCCGACGAGCTGCACGACGAGGCGCTGGATTACGTGGCCGCTCACGGCTACCTGACCGCCCTGTCGATCTGCTCGGACGTTGTGCCGGATCGCGAGTGGATCGACGCACTGTTCGCCGAAGAGCCGCACTACAGCGGTGAAGCCCAGCGCGAAGAAATCGAAGCCACACTGATCGGCCTCAAGGCGCACATCGCCCGTCAACTGGCGTCGGATGAAGAATTCGAGCTGCCATGCGAACTGGATCTGGGCGAAGATCCGGACGATTCCGAACTGCGCGGCTGGTGCATCGGTTTCATGGAAGGCGTGTTCCTGCGCGAAGCCGCCTGGTTCGAAACCGCTGAAGAAGAAGTCAGCGAAATGCTTCTGCCGATCATGGTCGGTTCGGGCCTGTTCGACGAGCAGCCTGAGTTCGAAGACATCGCCAAAGACGCCAACCTGATGGACGACATGATCGTGCAGATCCCGGAAGCCCTGACCGCGCTGTACTTGCTGTGCCAGGCGCCAGACGAAAAACCGGCGATCCTCAAGCCACGTCACCACTAAGATCCGGCCTATGGACAACCCCATAGGCAACCGCTCCCTGATGCTGCGCTACATCCTGCTGGCCATCGGCTGGCTCAGCGTGGCATTGGGGGTGATCGGTATTTTCCTGCCTGTTCTCCCCACCACACCGTTCCTCCTGCTGGCCGCCGGGTGCTTCGCCCGCAGTTCGCCGCGTTTCTATCGCTGGCTGGTCGAGCATCCTCGGCTCGGGCCATGGATTCGTGACTATCTGGAGGGCAACGGCATTCCGCTCAAGGGCAAGGTCTACGCGATCGGGCTGATGTGGGCGAGCATTCTGTTCTCGTGTTATCTGGTGCCAATGCCGTGGGCGCGCGGGTTTATGTTGACCAGTGCGGTGTTGGTGACGGTTTATATTTTGCGACAGAAGACCCTTCCCAAGCGCTGAGGCTTCCCGCTGACCGTTCGTCTTGAAACCACCCTACCCTGTCAGATCTGACAGGTGACGCCACACCCGTTTCCAGCCATAAATCACTCCGTTGCCTCACCGCTCAACGGAGCCGTCCATGCTTACCCCCAACCTTCCCGACGCCGACACATTAATCCTCGACCAACTCGATATCCCCGGCAAAACCGGGCCGGTGTCGGAGTCACCAAAGGTCTGGGGCCTCAATATTGCGGCGGCGTTGGGTAATTTCCCGCGCCAAGGCCTGCTCTGCCGCGCCGGGCCGTGGACGTCAATGGGAATTGGCGATCAGATCAAGGTGTTCTGGAACAAGGATGTGGAAGTCCTGCAGAAAACCGTTGGCCCGGCGGACGTCAACACGACGCTGCAAATGTTCGTGCCTTCGGCGCGCATCCCGGAAGGCCGGGCCGTCGGGTATTACAGCGTCAAGCGCCTCGGCCAGACCTGGGAGACGTCCGAGGACTTGCAGGTACTGGTCAAACTCACCCGCCCTGGTGGTCATGACGACAACAACGATCCCGGCCACTCCAAGCTGATCATGCACTTGCCGCAGGACATCCTCGACGGCGGCATTGATAAGGACAACGTGGCCGCCGGTGTTCCGGTCGCCATCGAGTCGTATCCAGACATTGCCGCCGGTGATGTGATTCAAGTGAGTTGGGGCGGTGTGTTTGTGCTCAGCGCGCCACTGACTCAGGATCAGGCGGACGGCAAAGTGCCGCTGGTGGTGCACGTCAGCGAGGCGGTCATTCGTGAGGCCGGGGATTCTGACGGGGTGGGTTTGTCCGTGGCCTTCGAGGTCTACGACAAGGTCGACAATCGCTCCGAGGACTGGAGCGCGGCACAACGGGTGGTGGTCGCGATCGACGCGAGCAGGCTGGAAGCGCCGATTCTCAAGGAAGCGCAAAGCAACGTGCTCGACATCGACCAACTGGGCGATGCGAATGGCACCGCGCAGGTCTGGGTCACGACCGGTGGATCGTTCCAGCCCGGTGATACCCCGATCATCCGGGTCAAGGGCACACCCGTGGAGGGCCTGCCGATCGATGTCGAGTTCACCGGCGAGCCGCTGACCAGCGTGCCCACCACCGCCGAAATCCCCATCGCCAACGCCGTGCTGCGGCAGATGGCCAAGTCCCAGATCGCCTTGTCCTATCGCCTGAAAAAGGCCAGCGGCGCGCCCGACATGCCTTCCAAATCACAGTTCATCAGCGCCATCGGCGCGATCAAACGCCTGGCCGCCCCCAAAGCACTGGACGCAGTGAGTGGCGCGCTCGACCCGACGTTGAAACAGGTGCGCATCGAGATTCAGTTCGACGCCTCGTTTGCTGACGGCCAGGCAATCAAACTGTTCTGGCTCGGCACCCGGCCGGAACTCACCCCTTACCTCCCGGAACTGCCACTGTACCCGCTCACTGCGGGCGACATCAGTGCCGGCAAACCGCTGCTGATCCCCATCGACGGCGCGCATTTGACGCCGATCAACGGCGGCAAACTGGAGCTCTACTATCAGTTGCTGATCGAGGACGCCGCGCTCGGCGCGATGAACCATGTCAACGCCACCCACGCCATCCGCGAATCCATTCACGCCGATATTCTGCAGATCGGCGAGCCACGCCTGGAACTGCCCGAACCCGTGGTGGCAGGCGTGATCGACGGGGCATTACCCGGCGACACCGCCGGTACAACGTTGACGGTGAACTACCTCAACACGGTCAAGAATGACGAGGTGATTTACGAATGGATCGGTTCGAAAACCGGCACGAAAACGGACGGAATCACGCTGTCGTCTTTGACTGAGGGCAAACCGGTTCCGTTCAGGATTGATGCTGAGTTCATCAGCGGCAACAACGGCGGCACGGTATTGGCGAAGTACCTCATCAAGCGTGCGGCGGGTGGGACGAGTTATTCGAATGCGCTGGAGTTCAGGGTTGGCAACGCGCTGGAAAATCCACTCCCGATCGCTCGACTTCCACAGGCTACGGGTAGCGGTGCCAGTGTGACTTTGGCACCGCTCGATGCCCAAACGGGTGCAAAGGTTATCGTGGCTTACGCGGGAATGAACGACGGCCATTCCATCCAACTGACTATGGTCGGCAAACCTGGTGCCGGTTCGCCGAACATTCCGGCCAAACTCGGTTCAAGCAGTGGCAGCATCGAGTTTTTGATTGAACCGGATGCCATCGCCGCGAACATCGGCAATGGTTCAACAACGTTTACGCTCACGTACGAAGTGACGCTGGGCAGCAACAAAATTCCGTCGCTGCCGTTGACGGTAACGATGACGCCACTGCCAGCGACGGAGCTGGACAAGCTATCTATCTTGCAGGCTGATGGCGTTGAACTGGATTTGAGCAAAGTTACGACGGGCGCCACCGTACGTGCGGGCGTGTGGGCGTTTATCAAGTCGGGCCAACCTGTCTGGTTAACGCTCAAGGGAAAGAACGCGCAGGGTGGCGAGCATAACCATGTGGTGTGGAAAGTGCCGGGGGCAGCGGTTAATCAGACCTGGATCAATGGGGGTAAATATGATCAGCCGGTGCCTTATACCTATTTTAAGGATCTGGCACATGGCACGGAGCTGGAACTCCATTTCAAGGCTGCGTTGACGTCGAGCCAGGTTGAGGCGGATGCGATTGTCGCGCCGGTGAAGCGTTACAGGGTCAAGGCTGTGGAGGATGTGAAACCGGTGATCGGCTCGGTGATCGACTCCAAAGGCGTCGCAATCCCTCAAAACGGTCTCACCGTTGATTCCAGTGTCAAGGTCGGCGGCACGGCAACACCCCATCAGACCATCCTGATTTACAACAACAGCGTGAGCACTGGAGGCTTCGCAACAGCAGATGCTCAAGGTAAATGGGAACGGGATTTGATCGGACTGGCCCAGGGCGACTGCAACCTTACTGCTGTTGCGCAATACGGCAGCAATCCGGTGTCGGTGATATGGAAAATCATCGTCACGCCGATGGTCACGCCGACCATCACTTCGATCAAGGACAGCAAGGGTGCCGAGATTCCTCATGGCGGAACCACCATTGATACCAGCGTGACGATCACCGGGACGGCGAGCAAAGGGCAGAAGGTCGATGTGAAGGATGGCACGATCTCTAAAGACAAGCCGCCTGCAAACCCGGTGACCGGAATCTGGACACTGACGGTTTCTGGCTTGAGCATTGCGGCGCACAGTTTTACCGCCAAAGCAGAATATGGCACCGGAGCGGTATCGGCGGCGCGCACGTTTAATGTCGCGGCACTGGTGACGCCGGTGATCACATCGGTGCTCGATTCAAAAGGCATCGCCATTCCCCAAAACGGTCTCACCGTTGATTCCAGTGTCAAGGTCAGCGGCACTGCAACGCCCCATCAGACCATCCTGATTTACAACAACAGCGTGAGCACTGGCGGCTTCGCAACAGCAGATGCTCAAGGTAAATGGGAACGGGATTTGGTCGGACTGGCCCAGGGCGACTGCAACCTTACTGCTGTTGCGCAATACGGCAGCAATCCGGTATCGGTGATATGGAAAATCATCGTCACGCCGATGGTCACGCCGACCATTACCTCGATCAAGGACAGCAAGGGTGTCGAGATTCCTCATGGCGGAACCACCATTGATACCAGTGTGACGATCACCGGGACGGCGAGTAAAGGGCAGAAGGTCGATGTGAGGGATGGCACGATCCCCAAAGACAAGCCTATTGCAAACCCGGTGACCGGAATCTGGACACTGACGGTTTCTGGCTTGAGCATTGCGGCGCACAGTTTTACCGCCAAAGCAGAGTATGGCGCAGGGCCGGTGTCGGCGGCACGCACCTTAACCGTTGCAGCGCTCGCCACACCCACGATCACTTCAGTTAAAGACCCCTACGGCAAAGAAGTCCCAAATGGTTCCACCATTACCAATGACAGCGTCACCCTGACCGGTACAGCCACGGCGGGTCTGGAGGTCAATATCTTCGACGGGGCGACCCCCAAAGGCACTGCTGCGGTTAATGCCAGCGGTGTTTGGACACGTGGTGTTGGTGGCTTGGTCAATGGGCTGCACAGCCTGACCGCCAAAGGCATTTACGGCAGCAACCCGGAATCGGCTGCCCGCACGTTTGTTGTGGCGCACGCCTTGGTTCCAGCCATCACCTCGGTGAAAGATTCCAAAGGCATCGATATCCCACAAAACGGCACCACCGTTGACACCACTGTGACGCTGACAGGCACGGGTACGGCGAACCGTGCAGTGGATATTTATGACGGCACCACATTAAAAGACTCGGCGCCGATCAATGCTCAAGGGATCTGGATCTACACCGCTACAGGTTTGACCGTTGCCGCTCACGCCTTCAAGGCAAAAGCCAAATACGGCAGTGAGACGGAATCAGCTGTTCGAACCTTTACTGTCGCCGCAGCGACGGTGCCGGTGATCACATCGGTGCTCGATTCAAAAGGCATCGCCATTCCCCAAAACGGTCTCACCGTTGAGTCCAGTGTCAAGGTCGGCGGCACGGCAACACCCCATCAGACCATCCTGATTTACAACAACAGCGTGAGCACTGGCGGCTTCGCAACAGCGGATGCTCAAGGTAAATGGGAACGGGATTTGGTCGGATTGGCCCAGGGCGAGTGCAACCTTACCGCTGTTGCGCAATACGGCAGCAATCCGGTGTCGGTGATATGGAAAATCATCGTTACGCCGATGGTCACGCCGACCATTACCTCGATCAAGGACAGCAAGGGTGTCGAGATTCCACCTGGTGGCAGCACCTTTGATACCAGCGTGACGATCACCGGGACGGCGAGCAAAGGGCAGAAGGTCGATGTGAGGGATGGCTCGGCATCTAAAGGCAAGCCGCCCGTGGATCCGACAACCGGGGTCTGGACGCTTAAGGTTTCAGGATTGAGCGTTTCGGAGCACAGTATTACGGCCAAGGCTATGTATGGCACAGAATCGCAGTCGTCAGCGAGGATATTTACCGTAGCCCATGCGGTATTACTTGAAAACTTTGACGAGCTTCAAGCACAGCATTATCAGAGTGGTCAAACACTTGAGCTTCGACATATAAGAATCACTCCACTGTTTTCACCCCCAGACCAACACCACGCGTCCATGATTGAAATTATTAATAGATCACCAGCCATGAAAGGCATGGCGTACTACATGCAAACACGCTCAACACCAACACTGGAGAGTGCCGAATGCGTAGTGGACATCAAGGTTCCGTGCTCAAAAATATCATTTTGGCTCTGTCGCGCGAGCACAGACAAATCCGACCGGATCCACATCACTTACACATACGGAAACGGAAGTAAAAAACAGGAGACGCTTACTATTAGCCCAACACCTACAAAAATCGAATTTTCGGAATCTCGTATAAACCGAGTAACTTTTAAAAGCGTAACAATCGATATTGATGCACGACTTGGGTTTGTTCTCGACTCCATAGAATTAACGCGTTAAGCCGTGTCAAAAAGAGAAATATTTACCAGTATAAAGATCACCATAATAGGGAGCTCATTTACTTCCTAGAAGAAGACCTTCCCGCTCTTACATTGGACGGTGGGGCGAGGCCGACAACCTCGCCGCAACTAGGAATTAATCCACCGGAACCAGATTATCCAATACCTGATTAACCGCCAACTCTCCCAGCATCACTACTTGCGCAATGCCCAACAATGTCCTGCGATGCGTGCCTTCCAACATCCCGGCCAGGTCGTTGATCATCACGCAAGCCGAACCGAGGCTTTCGCTGGCGTCGGCTAACAGAGGTTCGTTTGCGCTAGCCGGGTTGACCATGAACAAACGGTTGGACACATACGGTGCAGCCATGATTTCGGCGGTGGGTGGGCCGAGGTAGTGGTCGAGGGCGCGCTCGGCGGCTTCGTGGAATTTCTTTGATTCGTGGGATTCGTAGGGCGATGCCGGATCGGTGGCCGGTGGGTTTGGCGTAATTTTGAACATGGGTGACTTACCTCTGAATAAGGCCGCGTCCATCTCGCTGCTAAACGAAAGGGTGGCAGCTGTACGCGAGTTAGCAGACCGGCAGTCACCCGAAACCGGCGCACCCGAAGGTGCCAAGCGCACAGCCACCATCAAGTGCAGGCGAATGCCTGACTGGATGAGACTCGTACAACCGGATAACTAGCCGGGCTGCTAAACCCGATCACTGGAAATCAGTGACCCGATCCAAGTTACCGACCTGCCCCCAGGCGCACAAGCCGGCGGATTCTGTCTTACGCGTAGGCAATGGCGCAACGATTTGTGGGCCTCAGGACGTAACACCCGGTGTCTTTTAAACGCGCACATTAAACGGCGCTCATTGCCTATGCCATTTGGCGAACCGTCCGACAGGCTTCGTCGCCACCCCACCGACCGTTCGTCTCAAACCCCCCCGCCCCTGTCAGATCTGACAGTAGCCAACTTGCCGCCCGTAATGCTCAATCACAAGACCCGGCGCGTCTGCCAACGATCGCCCCCTCCCCCAGCAAGGAAGCTTGCCATGCCCAGCCACTCGCCCTTTCTGTTCCCGCCATGCGATGACCAAAACGCGCCGTTTGCCCTCCGCCCGTTACTGATCGCGGGCATGGTGCAGCCGATTGTCGAGGGCGATGGCGGGATCAATATTGCCGTCGTCAGTGACCATGCCGAAGGCTTGCTCTGCTTGATTAATCCGTATCTGGGCATGCGCGCTGGCGACAGCCATGACATCTATTGGGAAACCAAAGTGATTTTCCGCAAGACCGTCGAGCCCGGCGACGTCGATAAGCCGATGTACTTTTTCCTGCCCGTCGATGGTCTGGCCTCAGGTTGGGTCGAGCAGTGTTATTACCAACTGACTCGCGCCGGCGCAACGGTGCCGGACGATCCTTCTGTGCCCTTGCGATTGCTGGTCAAACTCTTTCGACCGGGCGGGCGCGACCGGGAACCGCATCTGCCGGATGGCCACTCGGAATTGAAGATTGTGCAACTGCCCCCGGATCTGGTCGACCAAGGTGTCATCGATGCCGCATGGGCGGAAAAAGGTGTGCCGGTGACGATTCCGTTCTACCCGGACATGACCCTGCGTGACTCGATTTTGCTGCGTTGGGGCAGTGTCGCGCTGACGCCTTATCGGGTCACGCAGGCGCATGTCGACCGACTGCAACCGATCGTCATCGTGGTTGATCAGGAGGCGATTCTGGCGGGCGGCGATGGCAAGAAGCTGGAGATCAAATACGACCTTTACGATGAAACCTGGAACTGGGCGGTGCGCCATTCCAAGCGCACCCACATCGACGTGGACGCCGGTGCCTGGCGGCTGGACGCGCCGATCATCAAAGAAGCCATCAACGGGATCATTACCGTCAAGGATCTGAACAAGCAGCCGGTCACGGTTCAGGTGCGTGTAGCGGGTACGGATTTCGCGCTGGGCGATACGCTGACCATGACGTGGATCGGCACGCCGTTTACCGGCCAGCCGCTGATTCACAGCGAGTCGCGCACGATCGAATCTGTCCCGAGCATTGTGGAAATAGACGTGCCCTACGAGGATGTCCGCGCCATTGCCATGGGCCGCGCTGATGCTTCTTATGTGCTGCGCAAAAACAGTGGTGGCCCGCCGTTGTCCTCCAAGCGCACGTTCGCCGATGTGGTGGGGGCGGTGGTGATGCTACCGGAGCCGACGATCCGCGAGCTGATCGGCGATACGCTCGAACCGCATACCCCACTGGCGACTGTGGATATCCGCTATCCGGGCATGGCCAGCGGCGACTTGATCAATTTGATCTGGCTGGGCACTCAAGCGGACGGCGTGCCTTACCCGCATGAAGAACAACACACGGTCACTCGCAATGAAGCTGAAGCGAAGCTCATTACTTTTCAGATCAAGAACCAACACATCAAAGTGCTTGATGGCGGCAGCCTGGATTTGTCCTATCGCGTGAGCAATGACAACGTGACGCTGTATGGCGTAAGCGAGTCCGATCGGCTGCTGGCCAAGGTTCAGGTCATTCACGCGACACTGCCGGCGCCGCAAGTTCCGGAGGCAACCAACGGTGTGCTCGACCCTGACAACGTCAGCGACAACGTCACCGTACTGGTGAATTTCCCCGGAACGCACAAGGATGACATCCTCACCTACTATTGGACTGGCCCCGGTGCCAGTACTTCCGACTGGGTTCCGATTACCAGCCTGATCATCGGCAAACCCGTGAGATTTCGGCTGGATGCCCGGTACGTTCATGCCAATACCGGGCAATCGATCAGGGTGCGCTATACGTTGTTGCGGGCAACCACAAACCAGTTTGAATATTCGGCGGGGCTCGACCTGCTCATCGGCGAACAGGTCGGCGTTTTGCCTGCACCGACCGTTATTCAAGCCGCTGACGGCACACTGAACCCGATGGATGCATTGAAGGGTGTCGACATCAACGTCAGCTATCCCGACATGAAGCCTGATCAAGACATCATCCGGCTGAAATGGCTTGGCACGCCGGGCGCGGGAACTTCCGACGACCTGGAACTGCCAGGCGACGCCAGTGGTAGCGTCGCGTTTCACCTGCCTCCGACCGTGGTCGCTGCCAACCTCTCCAAGCGCGTCGAGGTTGAATACGAAGTGAAGCGTCATTCACGGCCAACCCCTTCGCAAACTCTGGATCTGTTGGTCTCGGGATTTCAAAACCCCGAAACCGAACTGCCCCGCCCCCTGGTCGTACAGGCAACGGGCAATGTCCTCGACTTGACGACGTTTACTGGCGATGCGACGACACGCGTGTCTGTCTGGCCGTTAATTGCGCTCAAACAACGCGTGTGGCTGGCACTCGAGGGGCAAACAAGCACCGGCACAGACCATCGAGTGATCTTGCTCGACGGCGTTGAAATGTCTGATGCGCAGGTCGGCAACGGGCTCAATGCAGGGTTACTCAGAAGCGAATTGGTGAAACTGGGACATGCCACGTCGGCGAAGGTGATCTGCAAGGTTGCCTTCGATGGCGGGACGGTGGAATCGGCAGCGATTGTTTTTCCGGTATTGGAATTGACCGTTAGAACGCGTTACGACTACGTCACTCCAACGATTACCGAAGTACATGATTCAAAAGGTCTGATCGCTGAGGGCGGCAAGACTTTAGATAAACAGGTAACTGTCAAAGGGACAGCAACCCGAGGAGAGCGGATCGAGTTGCTCGATGGTACTGCTTCACACGAAACCGCAGATGTCACAGACAGCGGTAGCTGGAGCAAAGTGATGAGCTCATTGGCCGTCAAGCGTTACAGCCTCACCGCGCGCGCACTCTATGGCGATGGGAACATCTCCGCCCCTCCACGCACCTTTACCGTTGAACTCCCCCAGGAAAACTTCGATAACGTCCCGGAACAGTCAGTGGGGTTCGGTGGAAGTATCGAAACTCCGCTTATGACAATACGTCTGCTGACAGAACAAGCTGCATTACGGGTCATTGCATTAAGCAAAGCTGCTCCGCCTTATCCCAAACCGTCACCTCAGCCTGGAAAGATGGAAAACAATGTGCTTTTTCTTGAACCCTCGTCCGGCGTGCAATCCACCATTCGCCTGGACTTCAAAGCAGAGTTTTCCAAAGTCAGCTTTTGGTATAACCAAACCAAAAACTCTACGTCGGTCTACTTTTTCAAAAAAAATGAGCTACTCGGCTCGAAACCCTTCACTCAATCAGAAAGCCCATCGACGCTGGAAAGAATTGAGGGTGCCTACGCCGGAATAACCGCCATCGAAATTCGTGGCGCCAATGACGCCTATTTACTCGATCACTTCACATTTGAGCGTTAAGGGAGCACGTTCGAACACAACATGATTTACGGCACAAAAAAACCGCTGTTCCCTTAAAGGAAAAGCGGTTTTTTATCAGGCTAAACCACCTGATTACCAATAAAACCTAAATCCAAGTGTCGCCCCCCACGGCTTCTCAATATGTTCCCCATTCGAGTAATCAAAGTCCGCATGCACCTGCCACTTCTCGGACATCGCCACTGCCACACCTGCGCCAAACTCGCCGCGTGTGCCTGACAGGTCATTGTTGAATACGTTGTCGTTGACCTTCACTTCATTATTCTTCGCAAACTCATGAGCGACCGCCATGCGCAGATAAGGCTGCGCAATACTGGCCTTGCCGAACTCGAAGTTACGGCCAACCGTAACGCCCGCCTTGCCGAGCAAGGAACGCGTAGTGTCGCCGTCGGCTGTCATGTCGTTGTCCAGGGTGTAGCGTTTGCCCTGAATTTGCACCGCAGACCATTGGGTGAACGGTTCGACGAAGTAGCCGTCGGCGAGTTTGAATTGCCGACCAAATTCCGCCGAAGCGCCGAGGCCCCAGTTGTCGTAATCACCCTTGGCGCGGGTGTCATCGCTGAGGTTGACCTTGGACTCGTTACGGAACCGGTTGAACTTGAGCACACCGTCGAAGTAGTAGCCCTTGTCGGACATCCACGTTAAGTAGGGCCCGACGTAGTAGCTTTTTACGGTGCCCGTGGTGCCGTGATCGAGATTCAGATCCGACTTGCTCGTCCCCGCCAGCACACCGACCAGCCACTGACTGTCGCCGACTCGCGCATCGGCGCCCAGCGAGATCCCTTGCTGGTTTTGCTGATAACCCACGCCCGAGCCATCAGCGACGTTGTACTGGCTGCCGTAGGTGCGCATCCAGCCGCCGGACTGTCCGCCGTTAAGACGCAGCTCGCCCATGCGGGTGCGCAGTGACGACTGTTCGCCATACCAACTGGTGACCGGGGTGTTGAACAAGGCCAGAATCGACTGAGCACCGGGGCTGATGACTTCAGTGGTCGGATCGAGGTACCACTCTTTGCCGCCCTCGGCATTGGTTCGACTGGCCAGACTGTAAGACCAGGTGCCGAGATCCACCGCACGATCGCCCGCCAACGTAAAACTGGCGCCATCGGTGGTGCCGGTGCGCACCAGGACAACCTGCTCGGGGGCTATCGCATCCAGCCCGGAGGCCGCGACGGCAAGCCCGTAATTCCCCGTCGATTGTCCAGCCACTATGAGTTTGTCACTCTCGCCGCTGACAAAATCGCCCTTCATCACAAACGTACCGGTGGTACCTGCCAACGTGCCGACGTTGAGTGTGTAATAAGTGCTGGTTGCCTCGGCAGCGCCAAACGTGACGCTGCCACCATTCATGCCCAACGTACCAATGTTGTCGTTACCCGTCAGCGTCCAGTTTGATTGGCTTTTGATGTTAACGCTGTTGACCTTGTCGAGACGCCCGGTGAGTTGCGACTGATTTTCCAGGGTGACCGACTCAGTGGTGTTTAACCCATCGACCAGTACGTCACCTGTCATCTGGCTTTGATTGAGCGTCAGATTGGCGGTGCTGTCATCGCTGATATTCAGGTTGCCGAGAAACGTGCTGTTGTTCAGCGCCATCTGCGTCGTCGAGTTCCCGGCGACCCGGACATCGCCGGTGAGCTGACTTTGATCGAAGCGCAGATCGACGTTGCTCCCGCCCGCGATGTTCACATTGCCGGTGAGTACGCTGTTGTTGGCAAAGTTCACGGCCGTCGTGTCGGGCAAGCCATCGATCAGCACATCGCCCTTCATCTGGCTCTGATCAAAGCTAAGTTCGGCAACGCTGTTGCCCGTGAAATTCACGTCGCCTTCCAGGGTGCTGCCGTTGGCAAACGCGACGGTGGCTGTCGAGTCATTGACCCGCACATCGCCCGCCATGTGGCCCTGATTGAAGTTGAGATTACCCGTGCTGCCTTCGGCGATGTCGACTGCGCCGGTCAATAAACTGTTGGCGGTCACGTTCAGATTTGCAGTTGAGGCACCTTTGACCAGGGTGTCGCCGGTCAGCTGACTTTGGTCGAAGCCAAGGTCAACACGGCTGCCGTTTGCGATGTCGACGTTACCGTTGAGGGCACTTTGATTAGTGAACTTCAGGGGCGTGGAGGCAACGCCATCGATCAGTACGTCGCCCTTCATCTGACTCTGATCAAAGGTAAGTTCAGCAACGCTGTTGCCCGTGAAATTCACGTCGCCTTCCAGGCTGCTGCCGTTGGCAAACGCGACGGTGGCTGTCGAGTCATTGACCCGCACATCGCCCGCCATGTGGCCCTGATTGAAGTTGAGATTACCCGTGCTGCCTTCGGCGATGTCGACTGCGCCGGTCAATAAACTGTTGGCGGTCACGTTCAGATTTGCAGTTGAGGCACCTTTGACCAGGGTGTCGCCGGTCATCTGACTTTGGTCGAAGCCAAGGTCAACACGGCTGCCGTTGGCGATGTCGACGTTACCGTTGAGGGCACTTTGATTAGTGAACTTCAGGGGCGTGGAGGCAACGCCATCGATCAGTACGTCGCCCTTCATCTGGCTCTGATCAAAGCTAAGTTCAGCAACGCTGTTACCCGTGAAATTTACGTTGCCTTCCAGGCTGCTGCCGTTGGCGAACGCGATGGTGGCTGTCGATTCATTGACCCGCACATCGCCCGCCATGTGGCCCTGATTGAAATTGAGGTGGCCGGTGCTGCCGCCAGTGATATCGATTTTACCGGTCAGCGCGCTGTTTGCTGCCACGCTCAAGTTGGCACTCGATGCGCCATTGACAATCACGTCGCCCTTCATCTGACTTTGATCGAGGGCAAGATCGGCGAGGCTGCCCCCCGAGACATTGACGTTGCCCTCAAGCGCACTGCCGTAGCCCAGGTTCACGGTTGCTGTCGATGCATCGACCAGTACATCACCGGTCATAGTACTTTGTTCGAAGTTGAGATGACCGGTGCTGCCATCGGTGATCCGCATATTGCCTGAAAGATTGCTGCTGCCCGCAAGGTTCAGGGTTGTGGTCGAGGTGCCATTGACCAACACGTCGCCCATCATTTGGCTCTGTTCGAAGGAAATATCACCGCTACTGCCGCCGGCGAAATTGATATTGCCTGTAAGGCTGCTGCCGGCAACAGCCACGGTTGCGGCCGAAGCGCCCTGGATGTCGAGCAAGATGTTATTGCCGGCGAGCAGAGTGGAACCGTTGAGGATATGGATGATGGCCTGCGTTCCGCGCTCGACCAGGATCGCTGAACCGTCCACGCCCTGAACCGTTGCGTTATCCAGCGACAAGGTGCGAGCGCCAACGTTTGCCGAGTCATTGACGATCCGCACGCCAGTCGATTGCCCAGTAATGTGCGTGCCTGCGGAGGCGTTCACTTCGCCGCCCAGAATGTTCACGCCAATGCCATTGGCGCCAGCGCCGGTAACTTGCGTATTGATCAGTGAAAGGGTGCTTAACCCCGTAACCTGAGCACCCGCCACATCCCCTGTGATCCGGCTGTTGGACACCGTCACGCTGGAACCACCCGCTGCGACAGAGGAACGGTTGACGGCCAGGCCGATGTCATCACTGGTGATACTGGTCTGATCAACGGTGCCTTTGCTGCTGGTGACCACGACACCTTCATTGCCAGCGTTGCCGACAACCGTAGTGCCACTGATATTCAGTGTCGAACCGGTCTGGGCAGTAATCGATCGTGTGTTGGCACCGCTAGCATTCAACACGCCGTTGTTACGCACAAGATAGTCAGTCGCGGGGACCGATGAGTTGATGTCCAGCGTGGCGTTATCAACAATAGTCGCCGCCTGTGCGTAATCCCCGGGCAACATCAACGCCTGCAGGCAACACATTACGCCAAGCCCCCTTAGGGGTGTAGCGCCAACACGTGATAGACGAAACATCTTCATAATTTGATCACCTGAAAAAAAATCACACACCACTACCGCTGCGATAGCGCAAATGCGGGCGTACGGTAATGGCTTCGCCTAGGTAAAAAAGTAGGAAAAGTCTTAATAGACGCATGGAAAAGTCCTACTTTTTTAAATCAGGAAAACAGCTTTCGCAAAAAGAAAAGGAGGCAGTCAAGCCTCCCTCATTTCACCACTCAAATTTCGCAAGTACTGCCATCACCCGTTTTCACATGAACTCTGACCAAATGCCGATCAGCGCTTGCTGGGTGACCGTCGATGATTGCCTTATAAGTAACCGCCCCCCAAGCGGGCAAATTAGGAATTACCGTTGCAATGATTTTTTGATATGGGATTTTTACGATAAAACCAGCCGTCGCTTCCTGTAGAGTCGGCGTGTATTTAACCGTCTCAAGTGTGTCCGGTATCACCGTCGTACCCGCAGCATCTGAATAGCCCTGATAAGTAAACTCCAGCTCCTGATCCGCCAATTGTATCTCACCTGGCCCAACAGACACTTCCGCACATCTCACCAACAGAGTATCGGGCACTAGGGACTGGCAGTTAAACCAGTCGGTAAAGTCTGGATCAAGGTGCAGAATTTTCAACTCGGGCACCACACCGGGCCTGATTAAAACATCGACGTCTTGTGGCCGGGAATATTCAGCGTTGCCGTTAAGAGGATGGGTAATTTTATAAGTGACTGGTAGTGCTTTTGCGTTACCGGCATCACTCACCACGTCCCAAATCACATTGAACTGCAAGTTACCGGTTTCAGTGCCCGTCAGTTTTTTATAGCCGCCCTGCGCGTCGGTAAGCTCAACGCCTTTCCAAATTAGCGTAGCCTCATCATTCGCTTTGACACCGTCAAACACCGCAAAACTAACAGTCACGTTTGCGTTAGCATCTTCCGCTCGCAGAATATTATTACCGGTCGTCACAGCGCCTTTTACAACGGGCAACGCAAGTGTCGGATTTGGATTCTCTCCGCCCTCGCCAACACCTGGACGACGAAGATCGACGTCCACGTCTTTAGTGAGTGGCACTCGTGGATGGGGCGCACCATTGCGTATAATTTGATAACTGACGGGTACTGTCTTTATACCCAAGTCACCGTTAAACACATAATTGTAAGGAACGTTGATAAAGAACGGAAAGGTATTGATTTTCAGCGCCGGTAACTTCTTACCGTCGAACGTCACCTCAAGTTCATCGACCCCTTCCAGATAATTGGTGTATTCAGCCAAAATCCCCACACCCAGAGGGACTTGCGCATCGGCCAGATCCACCAGCTTTGGGGCGGTATCGTCATCAAACAGGGGAATATACGGAACCAGCAAACCTTCAGGGGGATCTGTCAGGGTGATACTGAGCTCGGTAAAAGCCGACGGTGAACTCTTGTTAGCCTTGCGATCTTCGATGTAGTAGAAGAGCGACTTGACCCCTTCCTCTGTTCCGATTTTATCAGCGGTAAGGTCGAAGGTAATGGGTAGCGGCAAATCGGCTTCGGTCAATGTTTTTCTGCCGACCAACACTGCCAGTGGCAAACTTTTGCCAAAGAAGCATTCGATGACGTCACCAATCTTTTTTTCCCCATAAGGGGGGACGGTCACCACCACTTTCCCATCGTTGTCATCCAGATACTTCTTGGTAATACCGTCGCGTTCAACCTCCGGTGGAACTTGCGGCTTACCGACGGGGAGCGGTGCGCGGTTATCAATATTGACAATCAGCTTGGAGACAAGTGGCTTATTACCACCGTGATTCAGGATATAACTCAACTCATGAGTACCGGGTTGTGCCGAGAGCCCCTCAGGCAGTACCAGAACAAACTCAGTAATTAATGGATCTACGGGAGTTACATACAATTCCCTGTCACCCACCGGAGTGCCATCCCATGTCAAATGCAAAAAACCCGCAACGGCCCCAGGATCTTCTGCCTCACTAAAGCGTGGGATCACAATTTTCAGCGGGAAGCCTTGAAAGCTGCTATGCAACTGATTAGGAAAATCATCGGTTTCATTAGGCAGCAAAAGATTATCAGCGTGCATGGCAGGCGGCGCAGCGTTAGTTTTAACACTGCGTCGCAGAACACTAAAATAACGCGCACGATTTTCCGCCGGTTTTAACGATTGAATAACAGTCATCTTGATTATCCTCTGAGCAACTTGATTGACTGGCACCGGACAATAAGGATCCTTGCCAGAGCACGTGGGCACTGATGCCATTTACAAACAACATTGCAAAAACAAATCGAGAAACCACAACGATCATTACAATGAGTTTTTACTTCACTCTTCGCTTACAGCCACTACAGCTTATTCCTGACAAATATCATTATCGGGGCCACAGACCACCCCGCTGGGCATGGTTCGATTAATAATCACGAAGTCAGGTTTGGATGAGCCAAGCCCACCGCTGTGTTTTCTCAAGTAATACCGACACAACGCCGAACCGTTATCGACCATTGGCGCAATCAGTCGCGGATAGTCACTGACATGCACATCAAATCCATCGCGCGCCTGATCCGCGGTCAGCGTGACTTCAAATGAATCATCGGTACCTGCAATCGGTGAAGAACCATTCTGATTGGCACAGCCTTGCCAGGTCAGTTCGACGACATCGTTCTCGGCGAACGCCGCGTTGCCTTTGATATGCACCCATACCCCTTCCCACAAACGGGGTCGGGCGCAGCAATGAAGTACGCCATCACGATCGGCATGGGTGAAAACCGGTTCCGGCAAATTGTCGATGACCACGATGGCCAGATTGAGCGGCGTCACTTGCGCCAATTGCTCATTGACGCCGTTGCTGGTGGTGTACCAGGTCGGCAGCGCAGGGTTTACTTTGTCTTTCTCAATGAATTCCCAGGCGATGCTCAACGGGATGATTTTCCCCGCCACGTCGCCCGACTTGACTTCGTACTCAGCGACCGGGCTCGGGATCGTTCCCCAATACAGGAAGACTTTCTGCCCCGGTAGCGGATTGTCGTAGAGGGTCAATCGCGCCTCGGCAGGCTTGCCGAAATCGCCAGGCAACAGCGTATTCAGTTGATTCGATACCGCGCCATACACCTGCAGTTTCGCCAAGGTGGGGTTCAATAGCGCCGGGGCGCTGTCGTGATCCTGGCCGGCGACCGTAAAGTTATACGGCACTTTTATTTCGGGGGACGGCAGGGTCAACGTTCCACCGCGGCGCACGCGATAAAGCACGGTCGCCTGCGCTGGCCCAAGACCGTCATCTATCAGGGTCGCCCAAGGTACGGTGGTCTTCAGTGGAAACCCGTCAGGATCGACATCAACCGAACCGAGATCATGGCCGTTCCACTTGATCAGAATCTGATCGCCGACAGCGACATCGTCATATTCGTCGATTTCGACCGTCACGGCGCCCTGATCCACTGCCCCTTCCCGGGCGTGCTGGCGGTCGAGCAAACCGCGCACCGACAATGGCACTCGTGGTGGCTTGAGATTACCGGGCGCCGCACTCAAGTCGACGCTGACCGCTAACAGTGTCGAACGCGGCCCTCGATTGCCCACCCAGTCGCGCAATCGGTAAAAGACATAACGCTGCCCGGCACCCCGCTGACGAATTACCGATTCGGGTACGGTGATGATCAATCGCTTGTCATCAATGTCCTGCTGATTGAATGTCTTCTCGCCGATCTCAATTTCAGAATCGGGCGGGGTCGGGTCATCCGACCAGTAAAAAATCGCGCGATCCCTGACTTTGGCATCCACGTACAGCGGTACTTGAAACTCCACCTTGCCATGTTGGGTGAGGTAGTCATCGGTGATAACGCCCGGGACATCGAGCATATCGAGTCGAACGGGTTCCTGATTGTCGTTGGGCGGGGATCGGTCGACGGTCACACGCTTGAGTGCCGAGTACAAAGGATTGCCGCCATAACTGACCCGATACGACAGGGAATAGGTGCCCTGATCCAGCTTGTCACGAGGCACCTTCAAGGTTTTATCCCCCGGTTCCTCGTATTCATCACGGAACACAGAAGTAAATGGCCCTCCCTCCAGCGTCCAGCTGATGTCGATGATGTAAAGCGGCTCCGGTGCTGTGAAGGCGGCGCTCCAATTGGGAACAACGACAACCAGGTCACCGCTCAACGCGTCTCTTGGTAACAGGCCTTCAGGGCTTTCCTGACCGTTTTCATCCTTGAGAATGACGGGCACTTTCGGCGCTTCGAGCGCCAGCTCCACGACAGGATTGATCGGGCTATCAGAAGACGCCATTACACCCACTCCCACAAGACTCGGCTGTCATGGAACACGCGGACGCGCGGCCTGTGTGTTCAGGCCTCTCTTGGGCCGTGAGTTGATTTAACGGCGTCGTCGTGAGCTTGGCTACTGTCAGAAATTACAGGTATTGCTACCGTCTGTCGGAGATACGCCCATTGGGAATGCTCAGGCACAAAAAAACCCGCCCTCCCCTTCAACCGGGAGCGCGGGTTTTGTCGTTTCAGCCTCGGATCAGACGGTATCGACCTTCAACGAGTGATCGTTGAGCATGCCGGTGATGATCGTCGCCGTGTCGTGCCCGCTGGCAATCATCCCGCCGGCCCCCGGTGTTACACCGTAGTGGCTGGCGAGGTTGACGCCGGCCAGGTCGATGGTCTGGTTTGGCGTGGCACCGGCCATGGCGCTGACGTCGATGCTGGTGAGCACCGACGCGCCCGTGCCGGTGACGGTGAAGTGCAGGTAGTCATCGAGCGACGCCGTGGTGCCGTTTTCACCTTGCAGCAGTTGCGACAGGTCGAGCTTGTCGGTGCCGGGGGTGAAGTCGGTGATGGTGTCGTGGCCGCTGTTGCCCTTGAGGTACTGGAAGGTGTCGGCCCCTGCTCCGCCGGTCAGGGTGTTGTTGCCCAGGCCGCCGATCAGCAAGTCGTCACCGCCGCCACCGTTGAGGATGTCGTTGCCCAGCCCACCATTGATCACGTTGTTATTGTTGTCACCGGTCAACGTGTCGTTGAAGTTCGAGCCGACGAGGTTTTCGATGCCCGTCAGGGTGTCAGTTCCGGCACCGAGGGTGTTTTGCGCACCGAGCAGGCCGAGGTTGACCGTGACGCCGGCGGTGGCGTGGGCATAGCTCGCCGTGTCCGTGCCGGTGCCGCCATCGAGAAGGTCATTGCCCGGGCCGCTGTAGAGCAAATCGTTGCCGGCGCCGCCGTGCATTTCATTGTTGCCGGAGCCTGCGGTAAGCACATCGTTGCCGTCGCCGGCGTTGATGATGTTGTTGCCGGTGCCGGCGACCAGGATGTCATCACCGGAGGTTCCGGTGAGGGTGTGGCCGTCCTGATAGCTGATGCTGACGTTGGCAGTGTCGCTGCCGCCATGGTTGTCGTTGGCGGTGTAGGTGCCGTTGAAGTCCGGGGTGATGTCGTGGGCCCCGGCGTAGTTGAGGGTCATGGTCAGTTGGTAGTTTTCCGCTGAGTTACCGCCGCTGCCCGTGGTGTCGTTGATGTTGGTGATATGGATTTGATAAGTCCCATTCGCGGCTGCCGTCAGCGTTTGCCCGTCTGCCAGCGTGGTGTAAGCGCCGCCGTTGATCGAGTACTCCATGGTGACGTGACCGGCCGCCAGGTTGTGATCCAGATTAAGGGTCTCACCCTGACGCAGATTGACGGTGATGCGGTCTTCATCGTTGGCGTTGCTGTTGGTCACCGCACCGAGATAACCGCTGACCACCAGCACAGCGGTCATGGTTGCCGCGTTGGCACTGAACGAATTGCGCACGTTAGCCAGGTTCTGGTTGGCCGCGGTATTGGCGTTGGTGCCAGTGAAGTTGATCGCCCCGGTGCCGGTGAAGTCCGCCGCTTTCGAGATCCAACCGGTATTGAACGTCGTCGGCGTGGCATTGAGCGTATCGCCATTCGGATCGGTGTCGTTGGCCAGCAGCAATTCGCCCGGCACCACGACGTTGCTCGACAGCACGTTGGTGATGACGTGATCGTCCGCCGCCACCGGCGGCGCATTGGGGATCACTTTCACGGTCAGTGTCGAGCTGGCGAGGTCGCCGTCGTTGTCGCTGACGGTGAAGCCGATGTTCTCGGTAATCACCACGGCGGTGGTTTTCTGCGAAGTGTAGGTGTAGTCGCCGGTGTCGAGGTTGACCACCAGCGTGCCGCCATTGTTGGTGGCGATGCTCACCGAGTTGTTTACGGTGTTGAACGTGCCGTGGTTGGTGCCAACCGTCGCCGTCAACGAACCCTGACCGCTAAGGGCTTTCGGATCGTAGGTGTAGGTGGTGCCGTCGACGACGATGGTTTTGATAAAGCCGCCATCCGCGCCGAACGTACCGCCCTCGCCCAGCAACGAACCGGTAACCGGCGCGCCGACCACGGTACCCGAAAGCACCGAGTTGAGTTGGTTGAGATCTGTCACCACTACAGCGTTGGTGTTGGTGTGGGTGATGCCGTCGTACGCCACTGGATCGAGGTTGGCGTTGCTCACGCCGCTGCCCAGACCGATCGCGTAGTTACGGATGTTGTTGGCGTCGAGGAAGGCTTTCAGCGCGGTTTCATCCGCCGTGCCGATTTCCTGGCCAGTGGTCGGTTTACCGTCGGAGAAGAAGTAGCCAACATTCTGCGCGCCGGTGAGTTTGCCCGAGGTGTTGAACGCAGTCTGCATGGTCGCCACGGCGGCGTCGTAGTTGGTGCCGCCGCCCGCGGTCAAACCCGCCAGTATCGTCTTGGCAGTGGCGATATCGACCCACACCGAGGTGCGATCGGTAGCGCTGCTGCTGAAGGTCACCAGTTGCACCTTCACGTCGCCGAGATCGTCGTATTTGTCGAGCAAGGCACTGATCGCCTGCTTGGCCAGCGCCAGTCGCGACAGGCCGGGCACGCCGGAGGCGTCGGCCATACTGCCGGAGATGTCGAGGACGATCAGCAGGTTGGAATCGATCTCCACCGCTGCCACCGAACGATCGGAAGCCACGGCTTTTGGCACGTCATCGACGATGTTGACGACGATGGTGCTGGTGGTGCTGTTGCCCAGTGCGTCAGTGGCTTTGTAGGTGAAACTTTCGCTGAGGCTGTTCGCCCCGTCGTTGGCGTTCGGCGAGGTTTTCGGCGCCGAAGTCAGCGTGTAGGTGTAGGTGCCGTCGGCATTCAGCTGGATCTGCCCGTAGCTGCCAGTGGCGCTGCCGACCAAGGTGTAGGTCAGCGCGCCGCTGCCGCCGGTGACCGCGCCGACCAGCGTGCCCGTCGCGGTTTCACCGGTGTTGGTTGGGTCGCTGCCGGTGACCGTGCCGGCGGCCAGATCCTGGCCGTCCTTGGTCAGGTCGAGGGCTTTTTCGTAGACCGTGACGTCCTGATCGACCGAGGCAATCAGTTTGCTGTCGGCGACGTTGATGGTGATGGTCGTGGTGCTTTCATCGCCGTCGCTGTCGCGGATGGTGTAGGTGAAAGTGTCGGTCGCGCCCGCAGGGCTCACCGAGTTCGGGTTGCTGTGATAAACAGCGTTGCCCGCAGCATCGAGGGTCAGGTAACCGAAGTTGCCGTTGATGTTGCTGTTGAGCCCGCCGATGGCCGAGGTGCCGGTGTTGCTGCCGGCGCGCACGCCGACCACCGCCCCGCCTGTTGCTGCGCCATCGGCGCCGGTGACGTCATTGCCCAGCACGCTGATGTTGACGGTACCGCCCTCGGCCACCGAGCCGGTGTCGGCTTTGGCGGTCGGCAGGTCATCGATGATGTTGACGTTGATCTGGCCGTTGGCAGTGCTGCCGTCGGTGTCCGTCGCCACCACGTTGAAGTTCTCGGTGAGGCTGTTGGCACCGTTGGCGTTCGGGTGTGTTTCGTTGTCGACCAGGGTGTAGCTGTAACTCACGACACCGGTGGTCGGGTTGTAATTGGTGATGGTGAAGGTGCTGCCCAGCGGCGAAACCACCGATTGCGGGAAGCCGGCGGCGACACCGTTGGTCACCACGGCAATGCCGCCGACCGTCAGGGTTTGCAGGCCGTCGAGGGCGGTCACGGTGAAGGTGCCGCTCTGGGTCAGGGCCGGAGTATTCGGGCTGGTGCCGTCGCTGAGGTTTTTCTCGTAAACGGTGAGTTCGCCGCCGTTGACGTCGAGGCCGTTGAGCACCACCGGATCGTCATTGTTATGGATGTTCAGCACCAGATTGGCGGTGCTGACGTCGCCATCGGCATCGGTCAGGGTGTAGGTGAACGTCTCGGTGCCGTTGCCACCGCCGTGCAGATTTTTGAAGTCAGCATCGCTGGTGTCCAGCGTGTAGGTGTACGAGCCGTCGGCGTTGAGCACCAGTTTGCCGTAGGTGCCGGTGAAGGTGCCGGGGGTAATCGGCCCGCTCGCGACCACGTCGGCGCCTTGCACATCGTTGGTCAGCACGTTGCCGGTGAGGGTCAACAGGCTTTCCGAAGCGCTGTTGGCGTTGCTGTCGTTCACTGCATGTGGCACGTCGTCGACGATGCTGACGACGATGGTGCTGGTGACGATATTGCCCAGCGAATCGGTGGCCTGATAGGTAAAACTTTCGGTCAGGATGTTGGCGCCGTCGTCGGCATGCGGCGTGGTGGTCGCCGGCGATGTCAGGGTGTAGGTGTAGGTGCCGTTGGGGTTGAGGACGATCTGTCCGTAGTTGCCGGTGGCACTGCCGACCAATGCATAGCTGATCGCGCCGACCGCGCCAGTGACCGAGCCGACCAGGGTGCCGGACGCGGTTTCGCCGGTGTTGCTCGGGTCGCTGCCGGTGACCGTACCGGGGGCCAGATCCGCGCCGTCCTTGGTCAGGTCGAGTGCTTTCTCGAACACGGTCACATCGGTGTCGCTGGTCGCATACAGTTTGCTGTTGGCGACGTCGATGGTGATGGTTGTGGTGCTTTCATCACCGTCGGAATCGCGTACGGTGTAGGTGAATACATCCACCGCGCCCGGGCCGTTCACCGCATTGGGATTGCTGTGGTAGACGGCGTTGCCATTGGCATCCAGAGTCAGATAGCCGTAGGTGCCGTTGATGTTGCTGTTCAGGCCACCGAGGGCCGAGGTCGACGTGTCGGCGCCGGCACGCACGCCAACCACCGCGCCGGTCGCCGCCGGGCCATCGGCGCCGCCGATATCGTTGTCGAGCACATTGCCACTGACGGTTCCGCCCTCTGCCACCGACGCGGCATCAGGGTGGGCGCTCGGCAAATCATCGACGATGTTGACGTTGATCTGGCCGTTGGCGGTGCTGCCATCGGTGTCCGTCGCCACCACGTTGAAGTTCTCGGTGATGCTGTTGGCGCCGTTGGCATTCGGGTGGGTTTCGTTATCGACCAAGGTGTAGCTGTAGCTGACGACGCCGGTGGTTTCGTTGTAACCGGTGATGGTCAGCGTGCTGCCCAACGGCGTGGTGATCGATTGGGGGAAACCTGCGGCGACGCCACCGGTCACCACGTTGATGCCGCCGACGGTCAGGGTTTGCAGACCGTCGAGGGCAGTGACGGTGAAGGTGCCGCTCTGGGTCAGCGCCGGGGTATTGGGGTCGGTGCCGTCACCGAGATTTTTCTCGTAGACCGTCAGTTCGCCGCCATTGACGTCGAGGCCGTTGAGCACCACCGGGTCGTCATTGTTATGGATGTTCAGCACCAGGTTCGCGGTGCTGGTATCGCCGTCGGAGTCGGTGATGGTGTAGGTGAAATTCTCGGTACCGTTGCCGCCGCCGTGCAGATTTTTGAAGTCGGCATCGGTGGTGTCGAGGGTGTAGGTGTACGTGCCGTTGGCATTGAGCACCAAGGTGCCGTAAGTGCCGGTGAACGTACCGGCGGTAACCGGCCCGCTGGCGACACGGTCGGCGCCCTGCACATCGTTGGTCAGGACGTTGCCGGTCAGCGTCAGTTGGCTTTCCGACGCCGTGGTTGTATTGCTGTCGTCCAGCGCTTTAGGCAGGTCGTCGACGATGTTGACGTCGAGGGTTGCATTGGCGGTGGTGCCGTTGTCGTCGACAACGGTGACGGCGAACTGCTCTGGCAGATTGTTTGCGCCGTTAGCGGTTGCGTGCGCTTCGTTATCGACCAGGGTGTAGCTGTAGCTGACGACGCCGGTGGTTTCGTTGAAACCGGTGATGGTCAGTGTGCTGCCCAACGGGGTGGTGATTGATTGCGGGAAGCCTGCGGCCACGCCGTTGGTGACCACGGCGATGCCGCCCACGGTCAGGGTGGTTACGCCATCGAGTGCGGTGATGTTGAACGTGCCGCTTTGGGTCAGTGCACCGGAGTCTGGTGCACTGCCGTCGCTGAGGTTTTTCTCGTAAACGGTGAGTTCGCCACCGTTGACGTTGAGACCGTTGATGATCACCGGATCGTCGTTGTTGTGGATCTGCAAGACGAGGTTTGCGGTGCTGGTATCGCCGTCGGAATCGGTGATGGTGTAGGTGAAGGTTTCTGTCCCGTTGCCGCCACCGTGCAGCGCTTTGAAATCGGCGTCGGTGGTGTTCAGCGTGTAGGTGTAAGTGCCGTTGGCGTTGAGCACCAAAGTCCCGTAAGTCCCGGCAAACGTCCCGGCGGTAATCGGCCCGGCATTTTCGCCAGTGGCCACGCGGTCAGCGCCCTGCACATCGTTGATCAACACGTTGCCAGTGAGCGACAGATTGGTTTCCGAGGCGGTACCTGCGTTCGAGTCATCCACGCCTTTTGGCAAGTCATCGACGATATTCACATCGAGGGTCGCGTTGGCGGTGGTGCCGTTGTCATCGACGACGGTGACGGCGAACTGTTCTGGCAGCGTATTCGCGCCGTTAGCGGTTGGGTGCGCTTCGTTATCGACCAGGGTGTAGCTGTAGCTGACGACGCCGGTGGTTTCATTGAAACCGGTGATCGTGAGCGTGCTGCCCAATGGCGTGGTGATTGATTGCGGGAAACCTGCGGCCACGCCGTTGGTGACGACGGCGATGCCGCCAACCGTCAACGTGGTCACGCCGTCCAGCGCAGTGATGTTGAAGGTGCCGCTTTGCGTCAATGCACCGGAATCTGGTGCGCTGCCGTCGCTGAGGTTTTTCTCGTAAACGGTGAGTTCGCCGCCATTCACGTTGAGGCCGTTGATGATCACCGGATCGTCGTTGTTGTGGATCTGCAAGACGAGGTTCGCGGTGCTGGTATCGCCATCGGAATCGGTGATGGTGTAGGTGAAGGTTTCGGTGCCATCACCGCCGCCGTGCAACGCTTTGAAATCAGCATCGGTGGTGTTGAGGGTGTAGGTGTACGTGCCGTTGGCGTTGAGCACCAAAGTCCCGTAAGTCCCCGCAAACGTGCCGGCAGTGATCGGCCCGGCATTCTCGCCAATGACCACACGGTCGGCGCCCTGCACATCGTTGGTCAGCACGTTGCCAGTGAGCGACAGATTGGTTTCCGAGGCGGTACCTGCGTTCGAGTCATCCACGCCTTTTGGCAAGTCATCGACGATATTCACATCGAGGGTCGCGTTGGCTGTGGTGCCGTTATCGTCGACGACGGTGACGGCGAATTGCTCTGGCAGAGTGTTCGCGCCATTGGCGTTCGGATGCGCTTCGTTATCGACCAGGGTGTAGCTGTAACTGACGACGCCGGTGGTTTCGTTGAAACCGGTGATCGTGAGCGTGCTGCCCAGAGGCGTGGTGATTGATTGCGGGAAACCTGCGGCTACGCCGTTGGTGACGACGGCAATACCGCCAACGGTCAGCGTGGTCACGCCGTCGAGTGCGGTGATGTTGAACGTGCCACTTTGGGTCAGTTGGGTGGAATCTGGTGCGCTGCCGTCGCTGAGGTTTTTCTCGTAAACGGTGAGTTCGCCGCCATTCACGTTGAGGCCGTTGATGATCACCGGGTCGTCGTTGTTGTGGATCTGCAAGACGAGGTTCGCGGTGCTGGTATCGCCATCGGAATCGGTGATGGTGTAGGTGAAGTTTTCAGTGCCGTTACCGCCACCGTGCAGCGCTTTGAAATCCGCATCGCTGGTGTTCAGCGTGTAGGTGTAAGTGCCGTTGGCGTTCAGCACCAAAGTCCCGTAAGTCCCCGCAAAAGTACCCGCTGTGATCGGGCCGGCATTCTCGCCGATGACCACACGGTCGGCACCCTGCACATCGTTGGTCAGCACGGTGCCGGTGAGGCTGAGATTGGTCTCCGAGGCGGTGCCAGTGTTGCTGTCATCCACCGCTTTTGGCAGGTCGTCGATGATGTTCACATCGAGCGTGGCATTGCCAGTGGTGCCGTTGTCGTCGACGACGGTGACAGCGAATTGCTCTGGCAGAGTGTTCGCGCCATTGGCGTTCGGATGCGCTTCGTTATCGACCAGGGTGTAGCTGTAACTGACCACGCCTGTCGCCGCGTTGAACCCGGTAATGGTCAACGTGCTGCCCAGCGGCGTCGTCACCGATTGCGGAAAACCAGCCGCGACACCGTTGGTGACCACAGCAATACCGCCGACGGTCAGCGTGGTGACACCATCGAGTGCCGTCACCGTGAAGCTGCCACTTTGCGTCAGCGCTGCCGAATCAGGTGAACTGCCCAAGGCCAGGCTTTTCTCGAAAACCGTCAGCTCGCCGCCCGCAATATTCAAACCGCCGAGGGTCACCGGGTCGTCGTTGTTGTGGATCTGCAAAACCAGATTCGCGGTGCTGCTATCGCCGTCCGAATCGGTGAGGGTATAGGCGAAGGTTTCGGTGCCGTTGCCACCGCCGTGCAGCGCTTTGAAATCGGCATCGCTGGTATTCAGCGTGTAGGTGTAAGTGCCGTTGGCGTTCAGCACCAGGGTGCCGTAAGTGCCGGTGAACGTACCGGGCGTCACCGGGCCAGTGGCCACGCGGTCAGCGCCTTGCACATCGTTGGTCAGCACGTTGCCGGTCAGCGTCAGCAAGGTTTCCGAAGCGGTTGAGGCGTTGCTGTCATCCACCGCGCGCGGTACGTCATCGGTGATGTTGACGTCGAGCGTACCAGTCGCGGTGTCGCCATTGCTGTCGCCGGCAACCACGGTGAATTGTTCACTGAGGTTGTTCGCGCCGTCGCCCGCCGCGTGGGTGTCGCTGCCGTTGAGGGTATAGCTGTAGGTGACGACACCGGTGCTTGCGTTGTAGCCGGTGATGGTCAGGGTGTTGCCCAATTGCGTGGTGATCGACTGCGGGAAACCGACCGCCACACCGCCGCTGACCAGGCTGATGCCGCCGACGCTGAGGCTGGTCAAACCGTCCGGCGCGTTAACGGTGAAGCTGCCACTTTGGGTCAGCGCTGCCGGATTGGCGGCCGAGCCGTCGGGCAGATTGGCTTCGTTGAGATTCAGCTCGCCACCCGGCACGGACAGGCCGTTGAGGGTCACCAGGTTGTTGACCGGTGGCGGCACGATCACTGGTGTGTCGTCGCCGTTGTCGATCACCACGTTGTGGCGTTCTTCAGGGAATTCAGGAATGCCGCCGAACCCGGCGGTGGGGAAACCGATGATCGGATCAACCCGCCCGCCGACTTCCGTCAGCAAGACAAAACTGTGACCACCGCCCGCTTCACCTGGCGCGCCACCCGGAGCGTTTGGCCCGGCGGCAGTGGCTTCAGCGGTTTTCGAGGGGTCATCACCGGCGGCGATGGCTTTCTGGATTTGCTCAACGTCGGTCAGTTGCGCTTCGCTCGGCGTCACCGCCTCGGCCGCGTTCACGTGCGCGGCCTGATCGGCGAGCAGTTGCCCGGACAGGGTCATGCTGCTGCCGCGCCCAAGGGTTAGCTCTTTGCCATTTTGCAGATGAACGGCGACGGCGCCTTCGGCTCCGGTGATCAATTGATCGCCGGCAAACAGCCGATCGCCTTCGACCAGCGCGCGTTTTGTGCCGTCCGCTGCCTGTGCGAAAACCTGACCAATGACTTTAGTGACGGTACCGATGAGCGTTGCCATGTGAATTCCTCCGCTGCCGACCACTGTCGGCACTGGTTAACGAAGTAGCCCATGGCTCAATCGGGTTGCCGTGGCGACGCTCGCGCCTTCGACAGTTCGTTCGCAGGTTGCGCCGTTCAGGAAACATCAGTGCTATCAAGCACTTGAAAACCCTGATCAATGCAGCATTCCCACGAGCGCTACGTAACGCTGGTGAATCACTCGAGTGACAAAAATCTGTCGCTCCCCAGTCGCTACGCGTCCCTCCCCTTCAGCAGTACTTCGCCGTATGTCGCAAAGTGAATGGAACTTTCCTCAAGCCTTTCTGCGCTCCCTAGCGCGCATAAAACAAAGGCTTTCGAGCTGAACAATGTGCCGGATTTTACAAACCGCATAAGTTTTTTTCGGAATAAGCCTTATGAAAATTTTTTCTTAGCTACGCTTCATTATGTTCTTAGCTCTGTTGTTACAAGAGTGAAACGCTTTCCACTAAAAATATCGTCAAATTTTTGGCGACAGTAACACACCATCAGGACTCAGGGAGATGCACCCATGCGCGTTTTAACCCCCCTCTGCAGCGCGGTTTTGCTGGCCATGGCTTGCACATCCCAAGCCCAGGCCATGAACCTCACCGAGGCGATCCAAAGCACCATTGCCACCCACCCGGAACTCGCTTCGCGCGTGGACGCACGCCTGTCGGCTGATGAACAGATCAAAGTCGCCAAGGGCGGTTTCTATCCGTCCGTCGATTTGAACGCCGCGTATGGCCGTGGCTACAGCGACAACACCAACACCCGCGCCTTCGGTAACCACGACACACGAATTCTCAACTACACCCAATCCGAGCTGCGCTTGCGGCAAATGCTGTTCGACGGTTTCAACACCGCCAACGAGGTTGAGCGCACCAAAGGCGTGTCCAATTCGCGCGCCTACTACGCGCAAGGCACCGCTCAGGATCTGGCCCTGCGCACCATCGAGGTCTACCTCGAAGTGCTCAAGCGCCGCGAACTGGTGACTTTGGCCACGAATAACCTGCAAGCGCACTTGCGCGTCAACGATCAGATCGGCCTGCGCACCGAGCGCGGCATCGGCAGCACCGCCGACTCCGATCAATCGGTGGCGCGTAAAGCGCTGGCGCAAAACAACCTCGACACCGCTGAAGTGGATCTGGCGGATGCCGAGTCGAACTTCTTCAGCGTCGTCGGGCGCATGCCTGATGAACTGGAAGCCCCGGCCACGACCCGTGGCGAGTTGCCGACCACCCTGCCGGAAGCCCAGCAGAGCATGGTCGAAAACAACCCGTACCTGAAATCGGCGCAGGCCGACGTGCAATCGGCCGAGAGCCAATACGAAGTCGCCAAGTCGCCGTTCTACCCACGTTTCGACGCAGAAGCGGCAGTCGGCGCGAACAACAACGTGCAGGGCGATGAAGGTCACGACAACGAATGGCGTGTCGGCGTGATCATGAACTACAACCTGTTCCGTGGCGGCAGCGACAAGGCGCGACTGGCCTCCGATGCGCACCAGATCAACCAGGCAATGGACATCCGCAACAACGCCCTGCGTCAGCTCAACGAGAACATTCACCTGGCCTGGAACGCCATGCTCAACGCGAAGAAACAGACCCCGACCGCCCGCGAATACGCGGAAACCACCAAGCGTGTACGCGCCGCGTATCAGGATCAGTTCGGCCTCGGCCAACGTACCCTGCTTGACTTGCTCGACAGTGAAAACGAGCTCTACAACGCCAACCGTCGTTACACCGAAATTCGCTACACCGAGGAATATTCGATGTACCGCGTGCTGGCGAACATGGGCCAGTTGCTGAGCAAACAACGGGTGGTGCTGCCCGCCGATGCGATCGCCTCCAGCGAAGTGAAAAACGAAGCCCGCCTCCCAGAGCTGAAATAACCCCTCTGTAGGAGCTGCCGAAGGCTGCATGATCGTTCCCACGCTCTGCGTGGGAATGCCTCTAGGGACGCTCTGCGTCCAGTGACGCGGAGCGTCACGGGCTTCATTCCCACGCAGAGCGTGGGAACGATCACGCAGCAGGGTTGATGTGGGTGTCCGAGCCAGTTCAAAGGAGCGATCAATATGACCAGCATGGAACCCGGCAACTCTGGGGTCGATCCGCGGCTGAGCTTCGATGATCCGTTACTCGACGGTCTGTTGATTCTCTGCAAACTGCATGGCGCGACGGTCAGTCGCGCCAGCCTGAGTGCCGGGCTGCCGCTGAACAAACAACGTTTGAGCCTCGATTTGCTACCCCGCGCTGCTGCTCGTGCAGGGTTGCAGGCGCGGATGTTGCGCCGTGAACTGAAAGACATCTCACCGCTGAACCTGCCGATTCTGTTGTTACTCAACGACGGCCGCACCGCCGTGTTGCGGCGCTTCGGCGATGACGGCAAAGCGCTGATTCTGCCCAGCGAAGCCGATGGCGGCGAGCAATGGGTCAGCCGTGAAGAACTCACCGAACACTACAGCGGCCAGGCCTTGTTCGCCCGGCCGCGGCACGAACTCGAAGACCTGCGCTCACCGCTGGTGCCGCGCGTGCATGCCTGGTTTCGCGACACCCTGAAGCTGTCGAAATGGCTATACGGCGACGCGATTCTCGCCAGTTTCCTGATCAACCTGTTGGGCCTGATGGTGCCGCTGTTCGTCATGCAGACCTACGACCGCGTGGTGCCAAACCAAGCGACGTCGACCTTGTGGGTGTTGTCGATCGGCCTGTTGATCGGCACCGGTTTCGAACTGGTGCTGCGGGTGGTGCGTGCGCACTTGCTCGACACCGCCGGCAAGAAAACCGATGTGATCCTTTCCGCGACTTTATTTGAACGCATCACCGGCATGTCGATGAAGGCACGGCCAGCGACCATTGGCGGGTTTGCGCAGAGCATTCATGACTTTCAGGGCCTGCGTGAATTCCTCACGGCGGTGACGTTGACCAGCCTGATCGACCTGCCCTTCGTCGTGCTGATGCTGGTAGTGATCGGTCTGCTCGGCGGCTGGCTGGTGGTGATTCCGATGTTGGCGTTTCCGATCACGATCATCTTCGCCTTGGCGATTCAGGTGCGCCTGCGTGACACCGTGCAGAAAAGCCTGAGCCTCGGCGCCGAACGCCAGGCCGTGCTGATCGAAACCCTCGGTGGCCTGGAAACCCTCAAGGCCTGCAGCGCCGAAAGCGAGCGCCAGCACAAATGGGAAAGCACCCACGGCGCCCTCACCCGCCTCGACAGCCATGCGCGCAATCTCTCGGCGCTGGCAACCAACGGCACATTGTTCATTCAGCAGTTCTCGGGGATGGCGACGATTGTCGCCGGGGTTTACAGCATCATCGCCGGCAACCTCAGCGTTGGTGCGCTGGTCGCCAGCTACATGCTCGGCAGCCGCGTACTCGCGCCGCTGGGGCAGATCGCCGGGCTGATCACCCGTTATCAGCAAGCGCAATTGACCATGAAAAGCACCGACGCATTGATGTCGTTGCCGCAGGAACGCGACGGCAAACAGCGGCCGCTGGAACGCACGCAACTGCAAGGTGCGCTGGACGTCAACGGCGTGACCTTTCACTACAACGGCCAGAATGCGCCGGCCCTGAGCAACATCAGTTTCAGTCTCAAAGCCGGCGAACGGGTTGGCATTATCGGTCGCAGTGGCTCGGGTAAAAGCACCTTGGCGCGATTGGTCATGGGTTTCTATGAGCCAGAAGAAGGCCAGTTGCTGCTCGACGGTCTCGACCTGCGGCAACTGGATGTCGCGGATCTGCGCCAGCAAATCGGCTATGTCGCCCACGACCTGCCGCTGCTGGCCGGCAGCCTGCGCGATAACCTCACCCTCGGCGCACGCTACGTCAGCGATTCGCGGATGCTTGAAGTGGCTGAGCTGACCGGCGTCACCGAACTCGCTCGCCAGCATCCGCAAGGTTTTGATCGGCCGGTCGGTGAGCGCGGGCAATTGCTTTCCGGCGGCCAACGCCAAGCGGTATTACTCGCGCGTTCGCTGTTGCTCGACCCGCCGATCATGCTCCTCGACGAACCCACCAGCGCCATGGACAACAGCAGCGAAGACATCCTGCGCCAGAAACTTCATGGCTGGGTGCAAGGCAAAACCCTGCTGCTGGTCACTCACCGCACCTCGATGCTGAGCCTGGTGGATCGGCTGCTGGTACTCGACAACGGCCGGATCGTCGCCGACGGCCCGAAAGAAGCAGTCATCGAAGCACTGCGCAAGGGCCGCGTCGGCTCTGCGGCGGTGTAGATGCTTAACCATAATTTATGGCTTACACAAAAAAGTGCCCTGCATTGCACAGAACCTGTGCCTTACACAAAACCTGTGGCGAGGGGATTTATCCCCGTTTGGGTGCGCAGCGCCCACAAGATTTTTGGGGTTGCTGCGCAACCCAACGGGGATAAATCCCCTCGCCACAGGAAACCTTTTTGGCCACAGGAATTTTCTGTGGCCACTGGGAAATTCTCAGGCCAAAGGGAGTTCTCTGGTTACAGATACGCGCCCCTGGCCACTAATGGGTCATCCAGTTTGATGTTTCTTAATTGAGGGGTATCGCCCCATGTCGGCATCTTCAGATAGCAAATCTCGCGGCTACTTCGACAGTTTCGGCAAAAGTGCCGAAGCCGAGTTCATGCCGGAAACCGCCGGGGCGGCGTTGCAGGATTCGCCGCGCTGGTCGCGGATCACCGTGTGGCTGGCGGCGGGGCTGCTGATCAGTGCGGTGGTCTGGGCCAAATTCGCCGTGCTCGAAGAAGTGACCATGGGCGAAGGCAAGGCGATTCCGTCGAGCAAGATTCAGGTGATCCAGAACCTTGAGGGCGGCATCGTTACCGAGATCTTCGTGCGTGAAGGGCAAATGGTGAACAAGGGCGACACCCTGCTGCGTCTGGATGACACGCGTTTCCGTTCGAACAAAGGCGAGAGCGAGGCCGATCGTTATGCGCTGACGGCGCAGGTCGAAAGACTGTCGGCCGAAGCGGAAGGCCGGCCGTTCAAGCTCTCCGATGAAGTGGTCGCCAAAGCGCCGCAAGTCGCTGAAGACGAGCGCTCTTTGTATGACCAACGCCAGCGCCGACTGGCCAGCGAACAACGAACCCTCAGCGAACAACTGCGGCAGAAAACCCAGGAACTGGCGGAATTTCGTTCCAAGCAGGGCCAGTTCAGTTCCAGTCTGGCGTTGCTGCAGCAAGAGATGAACATGTCCGAACCGCTGGTGAAAACCGGTGCGGTGTCGCCGGTGGAAATCTTGCGATTGAAGCGCAGCGCCGTGGAGATCCGTGGCTCGCTGAACGCCACCACACTCGCCATTCCCCGCGCCGAATCGGCGATTGCCGAGATCCGCAGCAAGATCGACGAATCCGAACAAACCTTCCGCTCCGAAGCCGCGAAAGAGTTGAATGAGAAGCGCACCGACCTGTCAAAAATCACCGCGACCAGCATCGCCATCGACGACCGGGTCACCCGCACCACCGTGACTTCACCGGTGCACGGCGTGATCAAGCAATTGAAGGTCAACACCATCGGCGGCGTGGTGCAGCCGGGCAGCGACATGGTTGAAATCGTGCCGCTGGAGGACAACCTGCTGATCGAAGCCAAAGTGCGCCCGCAGGATGTCGCGTTTCTGCATCCGGGGCAGAAGGCGATGGTCAAGTTCAGTGCTTATGACTACACGATTTACGGCGGGCTGAGCGCCAAGCTTGAGTTGATCGGCGCGGACACGATTACCGATGACAAGGGCAACAGCTTTTACCTGATTCAGGTGCGCACCGATAAAAACCATTTGGGCGGGGATGTGAAGCCGTTGCTGATTATTCCGGGAATGGTTGCGACGGTGGACATCATTACCGGCGAGAAGAGTGTGCTGGATTACTTGCTGAAACCGGTGCTGAAGGCCAGAACCGAGGCGATGCGCGAGCGGTAGCGAATGATCGTTCCCACGCTCCGCGTGGGAATGCCGCCCGGGACGCTCCGCGTCCCTCTGCGACTGTGACGCAGAGCGTCACTGGATGCATTCCCACGCAGAGCGTGGGAACGATCATCTATCGCCATGATTACGCTGAAAGGTCTCCTCCCCCATCGCCGCAATCTGCCCCTCGATCAACGCTTCAAACGGCTTGAGCAACGGCTCAAACGAAACCGGTGACTCCAGCGTTTGCAATGCCTGCACAATCGCCTCAACCGTCGATAACGCCCCAGGCCCCGGGGCCTTGCGCAACCGATAGCGCGACACCCCGCCCTCGGCCAGCGTCATCCGTGGCAACGCCGCCAGCAGTGAATTGAGGTGCAGCATCTTGCGCGCTTTACGCCACGTTCCATCAGGCACCACCAGCAACAACGGCTCATCCGACTCGGCGTAAGCCTGCATCGGCTGCGCATCATCGGCGGGAAACAACAACCGCGCCCGATACCCCGGCTGATTCAGCAACGTCGGCAAATCCTCAAACACCTCACCCACAATCAACTCGGCATTGCTCAACCCCAGCGCCGCCAATCGCGCGGTGTTCAACGCATGATTGACCTCGCTCGGATGCTGCAACAGCAACACCCGCGTGCGGCTGTCGAGGCTGGGGATCAGCGGGCACAGGCAATGGGTTTGTGGGCGCAGGCAGCGCGGGCATTGTGGTCTGGACATACTTCTTTTTCCTACAAGCTAAGCCTGATTGAGCTGTGCTTTGAGCAAATCACGGAAAGTCTGGATCAGCGGCTCGCGGCTACGACCGCGACGCATGATCATCGAGAACGGCGCCTGATAACCGAACGTCGCCGGCAGCAGAACCCGCAAATCCCCTTTGTCGGCCCACGCCTGCGCGTAGTGCTCCGGCAAGTAACCAATGTAGGCGCCGGACAACACCAGAATCAGCTGCGCCTCCATACTTTCCACGGTCGCTGCGCTGTGCTTGAAACCGTGACGCGCCAGCTCGGCCTGACTCCAATAACCACGACCGACCATGCGCTGCTGGGTGATGACTTGTTCGGGGATGCGCCGCTCGTTGAACAAAGGATGGCGGCTGCTGCAATACAACCAGTGCTGTTCGCGGTACAGCGGCATGTAGACCAGACCGCTCATCCGTGTGGAGAACGCGCCGATGGCCAGATCGAGGCGATTGTCCTGCACGCCGAGTTGCAGTTCGTACGGGCTCATCACCGATAAGTGCAAATGCACCGCCGGGTGTTCCTGGCTGTAACCGCCGATGGCTTCGGCAAATGGCAGAGCCTTGTCGCTGACCGTGGAGTCGATCACGCCGAGGTTGAGCGTGCCGCGCAATTCGCCCTTGAGCGCGGCGGCGTATTGCTCGAACCCTTCGAGTTCGGCGAGCAGGCGCAGGGTTTCCTGATGGAACAGCTCACCCTTGCTGGTCAGGCTGAACCCGCCGCGTCCGCGATGGCACAGCACCAGACCGAGCGCGGCTTCGAGCTGGCTCATGTAGGTGCTGATCGCCGAGGTCGACAGGTTGAGTTCCTGCTGCGCATTGGCGAAACCCTGATGGCGCACGACGCTGACGAAGATGCGCAATAGTTTCAGGTCGGGTAAAGCGTTGGCCATGTCTACTCCAAGGATCGTTCCCACGCTCTGCGTGGGAATGCAGCCTGTGACGCTCTGCGTCACCTGCAAGTACGGCTGGACGCGGAGCGTCCGTAGATGCATTCCCACGCGGAGCATGGGAACGAGCCGGTGTGGAAGTCTGGCATTAGTTTAGAAAAATCTGAACTAAGTATTTGCCCGTAGCGATTCTTTCCCCTCACTACATTTCGCATCATCGGCCCCACAGCGGCGTCCGAACCTGTGCTCAACGGCGCGCCGATATAAATAAAACAAAGACGATGAGGCCCTACCCGTGGACAAGATTCTTCACCAACCACTGGGCGGCAACGAAATGCCGCGCTTCGGCGGCATCGCCACCATGCTCCGACTCCCCCATGTACCGACCGCTGCCGGCCTGGACGCTGCCTTCGTAGGCGTGCCACTGGACATCGGTACTTCGCTGCGCCCCGGCACCCGCTTCGGGCCACGCGACATTCGCACCGAATCGGTGATGATCCGCCCTTACAACATGGCGACCGGCGCTGCGCCATTCGACTCGCTGGCCGTGGCCGACATTGGCGACGTGGCGATCAACACCTTCAACCTGCTCGACGCCGTGCGCATCATCGAAGAAGCCTACGACAACATCCTCGAGCACAACGTGATCCCGATGACCCTGGGTGGCGACCACACCATCACCCTGCCGATCCTGCGGGCGATTCATAAGAAGCACGGCAAGGTCGGTCTGGTGCACATCGATGCCCACGCGGACGTCAACGATCACATGTTCGGCGAGAAAATCGCCCACGGCACCACCTTCCGCCGCGCGGTTGAAGAAGGTCTGCTCGATTGTGATCGCGTCGTGCAGATCGGTCTGCGCGCTCAGGGTTACACCGCTGACGACTTCAACTGGAGCCGCGATCAGGGTTTCCGCGTGGTTCAGGCTGAAGAGTGCTGGCACAAGTCGCTGGCACCGCTGATGGCTGAAGTGCGCGAGAAAGTCGGCGGCGGCCCGGTGTACCTGAGCTTCGACATCGACGGCATCGATCCGGCCTGGGCACCTGGCACCGGCACCCCGGAAATCGGCGGTCTGACGACCATTCAGGCGATTGAAATCGTTCGCGGCTGCCAAGGCCTCGACTTGATCGGTTGCGATCTGGTAGAAGTCTCGCCCGCTTACGACACCACCGGCAACACCTCGCTGCTGGCCGCCAACCTGCTGTACGAAATGCTCTGCGTACTGCCTGGCGTGGTTCACCGCTGAGGGTTGCGTCATGAACGAACGTGATCAGGTTCTGCAAGCGGCCGCCGAACTGGTGGCTGCCTTTGCCCGTAACGATCGCGAGGCTTACTTCGGCGCGTTCAGCGCCGATGCAAGTTTCGTTTTCTACACCCTCGAACAGCCGTTGCTGTCGCGCGATGCCTATCAGGCCTTGTGGGACAGCTGGCGCGCCGAGGATGGCTTCGAGGTGCTTGCGTGCACCTCGAGCAACGCCTTCGTCAGCCTGCAAGGTGACGTGGCGATTTTCATCCATGACGTGGCCACCGAGCTGCGCATGCAAGGGGAGCAACACTTCAGCCAGGAGCGCGAGACGATTGTTTTCAAGAAACAAGCGTCGAGCCTAGAACAACAAGGCCATTGGCTGGCCTGCCACGAACATTTGTCCGCGATGCCGGAAGGGCTGCCATCCCCTTAGCCAAAACAGGTGACGCTCACGAACGATGAGCGCGCCTTTGTGATCGGAGCAGATCATGAATAACAACAACAACGAAAAAAGCCTTAGCAGCATTGAAACAAACGGGGTCGAACAGATCCCGGACCATGAGCGCGACGCCCGACCCAGCGACCTGTTTCGCTTGATCTTCGGCGGCGCCAATACCTTCGCCACCGCCGTGCTCGGCAGTTTCCCGGTGCTGTTCGGTCTGTCTTTTCAGGCCGGCGTCTGGGCGATTGTGCTGGGCGTGGTGGTCGGTGCGCTGATCCTTGCGCCGATGGGCCTGTTCGGCCCGCTCAACGGCACCAACAATGCTGTGTCATCGGGTGCGCATTTCGGTGTGCACGGGCGGATCGTCGGCTCGTTCCTGTCGTTGTTGACGGCGATCGCGTTCTTCTCACTGTCGGTGTGGAGTTCGGGTGACGCGCTGGTCGGTGGTGCCAAACGTCTGATCGGCCTGCCGGAAACCGACCTGACCCTGGGTCTGGCCTACGGCTTGTTCGCGTTGCTGGTACTCACCGTGTGCATCTACGGCTTCCGCATCATGCTGTGGGTCAACCGCATCGCGGTGTGGGCCGCGAGCCTGTTGTTCCTGCTCGGCATTTTCGCCTTTGCCCCCGCCTTCGACAGCCAGTACGCCGGCAGCGTGGCCCTCGGCCAGGCAGGTTTCTGGGCGGCGTTTATCGGCGCCGCGCTGGTGGCGATGAGCAACCCGATTTCCTTTGGCGCCTTCCTCGGCGACTGGTCACGCTACATCCCGCGTACAACCCCGAAAGCCCGGATCATGCTGGCGGTGATCGCGGCACAGTTGGCAACCCTGATTCCGTTTCTGTTCGGCCTGACCACCGCGACCATCGTCGCGATCAAGGCGCCGGACTACATCGCGGCGAACAACTATGTCGGTGGTTTGCTGGCGGTGTCGCCGAGCTGGTTCTTCCTGCCTGTGTGCCTGATTGCGGTGATCGGCGGCATGTCCACCGGCACCACGTCGCTGTATGGCACCGGGCTGGACATGTCCAGCGTGTTCCCGCGCGTGCTGTCGCGGGTGAAAGCGACGCTGTTGATCGGCGTGCTGTCGATTGCCTTTATCTTCATCGGTCGCTTTGCGGCGAACCTGGTGCAGAGCGTGTCGACCTTCGCCGTGCTGATCATCACCTGCACCACGCCATGGATGGTGATCATGATCATCGGCCTGTTGGTACGTCGCGGTTTCTACTGCCCGGATGACCTGCAAGTGTTCACGCGCGGCGAACAGGGCGGACGCTACTGGTTCAACCACGGCTGGAACTGGCGCGGTCTGGGCGCATGGATCCCGAGCGCGGCGGTCGGCCTGTGCTTCGTCAACCTGCCGGGGCAATTCGTTGGCCCGCTGGGTGAAATGGCCGGCGGCATCGACATCAGCTTGCCAGTGACCCTGGGCCTGGCTTCGGTGGTGTACCTGACGCTGCTGAGCCTGTTCCCGGAACCGCGGGAAGTGTTCGGCCCGAAGGATGCACGGAGCCAAGGCGCGGAGTCGCCGGTTAAAGCGGCAATGCGACAAGCCGCCTGAACAAACGCCTATCCCCTGTGGGAGCGAGCTTGCTCGCGAAAGCGATCTGTCAGTCACATCAGTGTTGAATGTGCCGACGCCTTCGCGAGCAAGCTCGCTCCCACAGGAGACTGAATTCAGCCTCACATAAAAAAGACAATCGGAGACACGCCATCATGGCTTTGGATTTATTCGTCGTCCTCATCTACGCAGCCGGCATGCTTTTGCTCGGCTATTTCGGCATGCGCAAGGCCAAAACCAACGAGGACTTTCTGGTCGCCGGTCGTAACCTCGGCCCAAGCTTGTACATGGGCACCATGGCCGCTACCGTGCTCGGTGGTGCGTCCACCGTCGGCACCGTTCGCCTCGGTTATGTGCATGGCATCTCCGGTTTCTGGCTGTGCGCCGCGCTGGGTTGCGGGATTCTCGCGCTGAACCTGTTTCTGGCCAAACCGCTGCTGAAACTGAAGATTTACACCGTTACCCAAGTGCTGGAAAAGCGCTACAACCCGATGGCTCGCTCGGCCTCCGCGCTGATCATGCTGGCCTACGCACTGATGATCGGCGTGACCTCGATCCTCGCGATCGGCACCGTTCTGCAAGTGCTGTTCGACCTGCCGTTCTGGGTCTCGGTACTGGTCGGTGGTGGCGTGGTGGTGATCTACTCGGCGATCGGCGGCATGTGGTCGCTGACCCTGACCGACATCGTCCAGTTCATCATCAAGACCGTTGGCCTGATGTTCATCCTGTTGCCAATCTGCCTGTACCGCGTGGGCGGTTGGGACGAGTTGGTGCTGAAGTTGCCGGCCACCGCGTTCAACTTCACCACGATCGGTTGGGACACGATCATCACCTACTTCATGATCTACTTCTTCGGCATTCTGATCGGTCAGGACATCTGGCAACGGGTGTTCACCGTCAAGAACGAAAAAGTCGCCAAGTACGCCGGTAGCGCCGCCGGCATCTACTGCATCATCTACGGCCTGGCCTGCGCCCTGATCGGCATGGCGGCACACGTGCTGATTCCTGATCTGTCCAACGTCAACAATGCCTTCGCCGCCATCGTCAAACTGTCGCTGCCGGACGGCATCCGGGGTCTGGTGATCGCGGCTGCACTGGCCGCCATGATGTCTACCGCCAGCGCCGGCCTGCTCGCCGCTGCCACCACCATTACCGAAGACCTGCTGCCGAAACTGCGCGGCGGTAAACAATCGAGCCTGGGCATCAACCGCCTGTTCACCCTGCTGACCGGTGTTGTGGTGCTGGGTATCGCTCTGGTGGTAAACGATGTGATCAGCGCGCTGACCCTCGCTTACAACCTGTTGGTCGGCGGCATGTTGATCCCGTTGATCGGGGCGATCTTCTGGAAACGCGCAACCACCGCCGGCGCCATCGCCAGCATGGGTCTGGGTTTCGCCACCGCCCTGTTGTTCATGATCAAGGACGGCCTCGATGCCAACACGCCGATCTACTACAGCCTGGCTGTGGGCCTGATCAGTTTCGTGGTGGTCAGCCTGGTCTCCCCTCGCCCGGCAACCGTGGCGAGCGCGATCTAAGCTTGATGTAACGACTTGATGCTTTCTTCGACGGGTGTGGCGTCGGTTGCCACACCCGTTTTTTTCGTCTGTAGAAAAGTGCTGATGAAGATGCTTCACTCAGGCAGAACAACGACTAGAAAAAACTGCCATGAGAAGAGCTGCCGTGCGTGCCGCCGTGCACCGGTTCATCCGCCGTCTGCTGGAGAACCGCGACTTCAACGACCACACCAGCCTGGTGCAATTGGGGTTGGAAAAGGCCGATATCGAGGATTTGATCTTTCATCTGGAAGATGAATTCGGACTGACGGCATTCACCGCCGAAGAAGACCGCATGCTCAAGACCGCGAAGACCGCGAATGACTTGAGCCGGTTTTTAATAGAGATTGGGCGGCATTGAAAGCAAAAGATCGCAGCCTTCGGCAGCTCCTACACTAATCCATGTAGGAGCTGCCGAAGGCTGCGATCTCTTGATCCTTAAAGAGGCACTTACCGCCGGCGCGGCTGGCGGCGACGCTGCTCGTCATCGGTGCGGATCGGGACAGGTTGCAGAGGCGGTTCGATCAAGCCGAGGGCAACACCCAAGTCGTGCAGCCAGTTTTGAATTTTCTCTTTCATCGTCATGCCCCCTTCAGGGTGGTGCTGAGCGACCGGAATTCTGAGGCCGCTTCGCACTGATAATAGTCCGAAGTCCTACGCAATGCTCGGCGAAATCCGCAATGATCTGTTACTGAATGGAACAGAATCTGCAGCCATTGGTTCAAGCCGTTTCTCGCACATCCGCCGAAGCCGCGGGATAGACAGCCTGCAGCACTTCTAAACACGCATTCGGATTGGCCCCGACCCTGCCTTTGGCCACATGAGCCATGTTGTCGCACCCCCTGAATGCTCGGCCAGCGGCTACTGACCCAGCGCTTTGCGCAAACGCCGACGCACCCACTGTTCGGCGCTGACGAAGGTGATGCCGAGCAACACCAGCACGGCGCCGATGATGAAGTTCAGGCTCAGCTCTTCGCCGAGCAGAATCACGCCGAAGGTCACGCCGAACAGCGGCGTCATAAACGAAAACACCGCGAGATTGGCCGCCAGATACCGACGCAACAGCCAGAACCACACCAGGTAACTGAAGAACGACACCACCAGCCCTTGGAACAGCACACTGGCCACCGCCACCGTGGTCAGGTTGACGTGAGTGATCTGGCCGCTGAACAGCGCGATCAACAACAGCCCGACGAAACCGACCATCAATTGATAGAACAGGGTCAAGGTCACCGGCGCGTCGGATAAGCGCGAGGCACGCACGACCACGGTGGTCGCGCCCCAACAGGCACCGGCCAGAATCCCGAAGAAGTCACCGAGCAGCATGTTCCGGTCGAGGTTGTCCCACGACACGCCGCCAGCGAAGGCAATCGCGATGCCGATGAAGGCGAGCAGAATCCCCAGCCATTGCAACGGCCGCAGACGCTCGCTGGCCAGCAGAAAATGCACGCCCAACGCGGTGAAGATCGGCGCGGTGTAGAGGAATACCGACATGTGCGCGGCCGTGGTCAGTTGCAGGCCTTCGGAGATAAAGAAAAATTCCAGACCGAACAGCGCACCGGCGAGCAAACCGCCGCGCCAGGTGTTGCCGACCTGATCCCAACCGCCCTTCCAGCAGATCAACAATCCTACAAGCAACGCGGAAATGCCTGACCGCCCCGCCGCCTGCATCACCGGTGCAATGTCCGGCGCGGCCCATTTGATCATGACTTGCTGCACGCCCCAGATCAGGCACAGGCCGATCATCACTTGCAGGGCAAACCGGTCGGCATTGCGCCGCTCGACACTCACCGCAACACCTCGAACACACACAACATGGCAGGCCATCCAATGGTCAGAAAACAGTGTTGGGGATTATCAATGAGTCGAGGGGAAAAAGGCGTCTGGAAAAGACATTTGTTTCTTCTGTAGCGTCAGCGGTGAATGGCCGTCGGCTGCGCCGCCATTCGCGAGCAAGCCCGCTCCCACAATGGCAACGCATTTCCCTGTAGGAGCGAGCCTGCTCGCGAAGAGGCCCTCACTGCCACCCCATATGAAGGATCATCAGCGCCGGCCAAACCGCCTCGCCACCAAATACCCAACCGCACAAGCCACAGCCGTCGCCACCATCCCCCACACCCAATCCATCAACGTCACCTGCACCGACCACCCACGTAACGTCGCCCAATTCGTCAGGTCATACGTCCCATACGCCACCAGCCCCAGCAACGCCCCCCTCTTCATCGCCCACTGCCAACTCAGCGCGGGCAACACTACAAACACCACACAACCCAAAACATACAGGCAATAAAAAACCGCGGCCGGTAACAGCAGCGGTTTTTCCAGCATCAGCGAACCGAGCAGTTCGCGGTAGGTCGGCGCCATCAACAGCCCCAGCCAGATGCCGTCGAGCAGAAGAAACGTCAGCAGCGTGGCGACGTAGGCAATCAGCGATCTTTTCATCACACCACCCTCAATGTAGGAGCTGCCGCAGGCTGCGATCTTTTGACCTTGAAGATCAACAGATCGCAGCCTGCGGCAGCTCCTACATGGGGCTGGCGTGGGCTCAGGTTAGTTCAATGCGATCGGCATGAATAACGATCTTGCCTTCCTTGTACAGCGAACCGATGGCCTTCTTGAAGTTGCCTTTGCTGACGCCGAACAGGCTGCTGATCAGCGCCGGATCGCTCTTGTCGCTGACCGGCAGCGTGCCGTCGTTGTCACGCAACTTGGCGAGAATCTTCGAGTTGAGGCTGCTCGCTGCTTCCTGACCCACCGGTTGCAGGCTCAGGGCAATCTTGCCGTCGGCGCGCACTTCCTTGATGTAGCCCTTCTCGCTCATGCCGGCGCGCATGAACTTGAAGATTTCGTTCTTGTGGATCAAACCCCAGTGCTTGTTGTTGATGATCGCCTTGAAGCCCATGTCGGTGGCTTCGGCGACCAGCAGATCAACTTCCTGGCCCTGGCTGTAATTGGCCGGGGTTTTGTCGAGATAGCGATCCAGCCGCGCGGTGGCGGTGATGCGGCGGGTGTGCTTGTCGAGGTAGACGTGCACCACGCAGTACTCGCCGGCGGTCATCTGGCGCTTTTCTTCGGAATACGGCAGCAACAGATCCTTCGGCAGCCCCCAATCGAGGAACACACCAATGCTGTTGACTTCAACAACTTTCAGACTGGCAAATTCGCCGACCTGAACTTTTGGTTTCTCTGTGGTAGCGAGAAGTTTGTCTTCGCTGTCCAGATAAACAAAAACGTTGAGCCAATCTTCATCTTCGCTGGGAATATCTTTAGGGATATAACGGTTAGGCAAAAGAATCTCGCCGTCCGCACCGCCGTCCAGATATAAACCGAAGTTAGTGTGTTTAACCACTTGCAAACTGTTGTAACGCCCGACTAAAGCCATTTCCAGAACCCTCATTACGTGGGCGGCATTCTACCCGTTTTTGCCGTGAACGTTCGCCGGCAGATCCTCGGTTTCGGCTAAATCTGCGCCACGCCTTGATTTTCCTTGATCGCCGACGAGCGAGGTGCCGCTCGTCAGTCTGTCAGCGAGGGTTTCAGCCGCGACATAATGTCCCGCCAAACAGCAATGATCTTATTTAAAACAGCAGGTTAGCTGGATATTCCAATTAATTAACCGCGAATAATGCAGCGCTGCACTGGGTTATTCCCGGGGATATTTACCAAGCAATTGTCAAGTAATTACTGTACGATGCCTGGCCGAGTTACTTTTCTACAGGTTAATGGCCGCCATGCGTGTAAAAGCATCCAACAGCAAAGCAAAGCCAGCTCCAGCCGTTGAAACCAGCGAATCGATCAACGATCAAATCGCAGCGTTCCTCAAGTCCGGCGGCGAGATCCAGCAAATTGCCAAAGGCGTCAGTGGCCAGACGTTCGGCCCGTCCAAGCAGATCAGCCTGGGCAAGAAGTAACACCCGGTTTTACACCCGTCCAGAGGCGCTTTGAGCTTCGAAGCGCCTGGACTGGCACCGCCCAACACCCTCCCCGTTTTAAACATCCCAGATATCAAATATTCAGAAATCGACGAACGGCCTTCAATGCCGAGCATTCGCCGGTATCCTTGCACGCGTCTAGATCAAGCGTTTCAGCAGGCCCGCCGTCCTGCGCTCGCTGTTCATGGAGTGACGCATGCGCACATCTTCCTGTTTATTGCTTGTAGGCCTGCTCGCGGCAACGACCGCGCACGCGCAGATTTTCCAGCGTGAACTCGGTGATTTCGACCTCAAGCTCGGCACCACACCCAGCCGGAGCATGGCGCAAGGCCTGGTCAAACCGGCGGCGGTCGGTTCGTTCCACGGCGGTCTCGATCTGAGCCACGACAGTGGCCTCTACGTCGGTCAGTACGCGCCGAGCATGGGCATCTCGCCGGGCAAGAACCTTGAAATCGACTCCTACGTCGGCTTTAAACAACCATTCGATCAGTTGCTCGGCTACGAAGTCGGGATGATTCATTACAGCTATCCGAAGGTCGACACCCTCGACAGCCAGGAAGTGTTCGGTGGCCTGACCCTGCTCGGCAGCCGCTTCGGCATCGCGCTGAGCAACGACCCGGATAAACAGAACAACACCCTTTTCGCCGACCTTGGCGGCAATCAGCCGTTCGGCATCGGCGTCAGCATGAAATACACCACCCACCAGTTGAACTCGCCAGTAGCGGTGGACGGCGGCTACGTCAGTAGTTTTACCGATTGGTCGGTGAAATTTTCCCGCCCGGTGATGGGCGTCGATCTCGACCTCATCTACAGCAACTCCAGCCTCAGCGGCAGCGATTGCTCGGCCTACTCTGGCCACAACAGCCAGTGCGACGGCCTCGTCACGCTCAAGGCCGAACGCGCCTTCTATTGATCGGCTGAACTGCCGGGCTCATTCTGCGTTCACATAAACATCAGACCCTCAGGCTGGCCATCGCAAGGATTCGCCCATGTCTCGCTGGTTCAAGCACATTGCCGCGCTATTGATGTTCACCCTCGCCCTCGGCGCCTGCAGCCGCGTCGGCCTGGCCTATCGCAACCTCGACGTGATCATTCCGTGGACGCTCGGCGACTACGTCGACATGAACGGCGAGCAGAAAGACTGGTTCAACGAGCGCCTCAAGGAACACCTGAACTGGCACTGCACCACGCAGTTGCCGGGTTACCTCGACTGGCTGGATCGCTTGCAAACCATGGTCGAGACCAATCAGGTCACCGACGCCGCCCTGCAAGCGCGCACCGCCGAAGCCAAGCAAGCCATCGCCGAAACCGCGAAAGAGATCACCCCGTCGGCCATCGAATTGCTGCAAGGTCTGGACGACAAGCAAGTGGCGGAGATGAATGAAGCGTTCGCCAAGGACTTGCGCAAACGCCAGCAGGATTACGTCAATCCGCCGCTGGCCCAGCAGATCAAGGAACGTGGCGAGCGCATGACCAAACGCCTCAACGACTGGCTCGGCCCGCTCAGCCCTACGCAAGAACAGCGCGTAGTGGCCTGGACTAACGCTCTCGGCGATCAGAACACCCAGTGGATCGCCAACCGTGCGCATTGGCAAAAGCAGTTCAGTGCCGCCGTGGCGCAACGCAAGAGTGCAGAATTCCCACAGCGTATCGAGACGCTTCTGGTGAATCGCGAGAGCTTATGGACAGCGGATTACCGCAAGGCCTACGCCGATACCGAAGCGCAGGCACGCTCGTTGTTCGTTGATTTGATGGCGGAGAGCACGCCGCAGCAGCGTCAGCGCTTATTGAAAAAAATCGAAGGCGTACGCAAAGACTTCAACGACCTCAAATGTCTGAAGGCCGCACAAAAGTCCTTGTAGGAGCAGAGCTTGCTCGCGAAAGCGGTCTGTCATTCAACAATAACGTTGGGGCTGACGACGCCTTCGCGAGCAAGCTCGGCTCCTGCAGGATCGCGGTCAACTTTTAGGCGATCTGGGCTTTGGAGGCGACTTCATCAAACGTCGCTTCATCCAGCGCATCGGCCTGCTCATCCAGCACCTGACGCGGGTGGTCATTGCCGGGAATGCTGCTGTCGATCAGGCTCAGCAAGCTCGAACCGCGCGGGGTCAGAGAAAAATTGTTGCCGGTGCTGCCCTCTTCATCCGGACGCGGCTGGATAAAACCGCGCAGAAGCAACAGCCGTTCATAGTCGCAGGCCACCGTTTTCAGGTGATCCAGATTCTCGATCGGCTCGCCGGCGCTGGCTTTCTCCGCCGCGTAATCCTCAGCGTAGGCGCGAGGGGCGAAGCTGTGGCCGGCGCTGTTTTGCACTTCGTGCAGCAAGCGTTCAATCAAATCCCAGTTATAAGTTGTCATCCTGATTCAACCTCCGGTGCGCATGATTTGGGGCGCGTACCTAGGTTGTGACCGGAGCCTGACGCAGCCGTTCAGCTGTATTTCCTTCAACGACCGACCGGCGGTCTGTCGATTTCCCGGCGGGTTGAACGACTAGTCTGAAACAGACGGTTTCAACCCCGCAGGAGAAATCATCATGAACGTTGAGAACCATCCGGTGGTGTCGCGTGAAGCATGGCTCGCCGCCCGCAAACAACATCTGGAACACGAAAAAGCCTTCACCAAAGAGCGCGATCGCCTCAGCGCTGAACGCCGCGCCTTGCCTTGGGTGAAAGTCGACAAGGACTACCACTTCCAGGGCCCGAACGGCGAATTGAAGCTGGCAGACCTGTTTGGCGACCACAGCCAATTGGTCGTTTACCACTTCATGTTCGCCAAGGATTGGGAGGAAGGCTGCCAGGGCTGCTCGTTCCTCAGCGACCACATCGACGGCGCCAACCAGCATTTGGCCCATCACGATATCGCCGTGGTTGCGGTGTCCCACGCACCGTTTAACCAGTTTCAAGACTTCAAAAAACGCATGGGCTGGAAGTTTGACTGGGTATCCTCAGAAGGCTGCGACTTCAACTATGACTTCGGCGTATGCGCCCGTGCCGAGGATGTTGCCGCCGGAAAGGCTACGTACAACTACGAAAAAACTGACAGCGCAGAGGAAGAAATGCCCGGGCTGAGCGTGTTTTACAAGGACAAGGCCGGAAACATCTTCCACACCTATTCGACCTACGCTCGGGGTCTGGACATGCTCGTTGGCGCCTACAACTACCTCGACCTGACGCCGAAGGGCCGCAATGAAGACGAGATCATGGAATGGGTGCGGCATCATGATCGGTATGAAGGCGCGACAAAATCCAGCTGCTGCCACGGCAAATGATCGCCCTTTGTGGGAGTGGGCTTGCTCGCGAAAGCGGTATGTCAGCCAATATTCATGGTGATTGACACGACGCTTTCGCGAGCAGGCTCGCTCCCACAGGTTCTGCCACAGTTTCTGAACTTTTCACAGGCTTTGCCCCTCAACCGGTTAACCCGCCTTAACCGGAACTGAGGCCTGCCCCCATGAAAACCCTGATCAAGCTCACCCTCGCCGCCACCCTTGCCTGCGCCCTGCCCGTCTGGGCCTGCACGCCTGAGGAGGCGACCGCCAAACGTGAACAACTGGCCAAAGAGGTCACCAAGCTCACTGAACAGAATCCGGCCAAGGCCAAAGAGATCAATGCCGAGTTGCAGAAAATGGATCTGGGCACGGCCAGCGCGGATCTGCCGGACAAGTGCCAGTTGATTGATCAGCGCTTGAAAGAGTTGGGTACGGCGGAGAAGAAGGCGGAAGGCTAAAGCGAAGATCGCAGCCTTCGGCAGCTCCTACAGAGGGGCTAAAAAAAAACCCGGACATTGTCCGGGTTTTTTCTGTGCGCCTGAAAAGTCTTACTCAGCCGCTGGCTCTGCCGGCTTGCGACGCTTGAGCGGGGCCATGCCGTCGCTGCTCACCAATGAGTCCGGCTTCGGACGGTTAGCGCTCTTGCGCTTGGTCGGCGTCTTGGCGGCAGTTTTCTTCTTGTCGCCCTTGGCGTCGGTCTTTTTCTTCTTCACGCCAACGGCTTTACCCGAGGCCTTGACCTTTTTCGGCCCGCCGTAGGTGCCTTTGACTTCCTTGACGGTGCGGCGCTCGAAGCTCTGCTTCAAGTAGCGCTCGATGCTCGACATCAGGTTCCAGTCGCCGTGGCAGATCAGCGAGATCGCCAGGCCGTCGTTACCGGCACGGCCGGTACGACCGATACGGTGCACGTACTCGTCGCCGCTGCGGGGCATGTCGAAGTTGATCACCATGTCCAGACCATCAACGTCCAGACCACGGGCCGCCACGTCGGTGGCCACGAGGATCTTCACGCCGCCCTGCTTCAGACGGTCGATCGCCAGTTTGCGATCCTTCTGGTCTTTCTCGCCGTGCAGCACGAACGCTTTGTATTCCTGAGCCACGAGGCGGCCGTAGATGCGGTCGGCCATGGCGCGGGTGTTGGTGAAGATGATCGCCTTCTGATAGGTCTCGTTGGCCAGCAGCCAGTTCACAATCTGCTCTTTGTGCTGATTGTGGTCGGCGGTGATGATTTGCTGACGAGTGGTCGAGTTCAGCTGGCTGACCGCGTTGAGCTGCAAGTGCTCAGGGTTATTCAGCACTTTGGCGATCATCTCGCGCAGGCCGGAACCACCGGTGGTGGCCGAGAACAGCATGGTTTGCTGACGGTTCGTGCATTCGTCGACCAGACGCTGAACGTCTTCGGAGAAGCCCATGTCGAGCATGCGGTCGGCTTCGTCGAGCACCAGCACTTCGACTTCTTTCAAATCGAGGTTGCCGGCGTTGAGTTGCTCGATCATGCGGCCCGGGGTGCCGATGAGGATGTCCGGCACTTTGCGCAGCATCGCGGCCTGTACCTTGAAGTCTTCACCGCCAGTGATCAGGCCGGATTTGATGAAGGTGAACTGCGAGAAACGCTCAACTTCCTTCAGGGTTTGCTGGGCCAGCTCGCGGGTCGGCAGCAGGATCAGCGTCTTGATGCTGACGCGAACCTTGGCCGGGCCGATCAGGCGATTGAGGATTGGCAGAACGAAAGCGGCGGTTTTGCCGCTACCGGTTTGCGCAGTCACCCGCAAATCACGCCCTTGGAGCGCCAGCGGGATGGCCGCGGCTTGCACAGGCGTTGGCTCGACAAATTTCAGCTCGGCCACAGCTTTAAGCAGGCGTTCGTGCAGGGCGAATTGGGAAAACACGGGTGCTACCTCGAAGATATGCAAAAAAACAGCTGCATAGGTTACCGGTTTCGAGCGCTCAGGCCGAGTTTCTTTATGCAAACGGCAGCAATCAGTGGTTTTTTTGTTGCCTGATTTGTCTCCAAACGTAATACCTGGCGTCTTAAATGCTCTAATCGGCCATCGCGTCTTACAGAAGAATCGTTTCACTTATGGATATCAAACAGCTCTGGCTCAACGCCCAGGACCTCTGGGGCACCCTCGAACAGCATCCGATCCTGCAAGCCAGCCTCGCGCTGATGCTGCTGTTGGTGATCGCGCTGGTACTCGGACGAGTGGCGCGCTACCTGATCCTGCACGCCAGCCGCATGCTCGGTCGTCAGCCGGCGTTTCACTGGATCAACGATTTACGCCACAACAAAGTATTTCAGCGCCTGGCGCAGATTACCCCGTCGCTGGTGATCCAGTTCGGCCTGCACCTGGTGCCGGAACTGAGCAAAACCGCGATGAATTTCCTCGGCAACGTCGCGCTGGCGTTCACCATCCTGTTTTTGCTGCTGACCATCAGCGCGCTGCTCAATGCCCTGCTCGACATCTACGCGCGCACCGAACACGCCCGCACGCGCTCGATCAAAGGCTACGTGCAACTGGCGAAAATGGTTCTGTATGTGTTTGGCGGGATCATCATCGTCGCCACCCTGATCGACCGCTCGCCGCTGTTGCTGCTCTCCGGTCTCGGTGCGATGTCGGCGGTGATTCTGTTGGTCTACAAGGACACGCTGCTGTCGTTCGTCGCCAGCGTGCAGTTGACCAGCAACGACATGCTGCGGGTCGGCGACTGGATCGAAATGCCGCAAGTCGGCGCCGATGGCGATGTGGTCGACATCACTTTGCACACGGTCAAGGTGCAGAATTTCGATAAGACCATTGTGTCGATCCCGACGTGGCGCTTGATGTCCGAGTCGTTCAAGAACTGGCGTGGCATGCAGCAATCCGGCGGACGGCGGATCAAACGCAGCCTGTTCATCGACGCCAGCGGCGTGCGTTTCATCCGCGATGACGAGGAAGAAAAACTCTCACAGGTGCACTTGCTGACCGACTACATGAGCCGCAAGAAAGCCGAGCTCAAGGCGTGGAATGAGGCGCAGGGCAATGTCGCGGCGATGTCGGCAAACCGCCGCCGGATGACCAATATCGGCACGTTCCGCGCGTATGCGCTGGCGTATCTGAAGAGTCATCCGGAGATTCAACCGAACATGACCTGCATGGTGCGGCAGATGCAGACCACGGCGCAGGGCATTCCGCTGGAGATCTACTGCTTCACCCGCACCACGGCATGGGCGGATTACGAGCGGATTCAGGGGGATATTTTTGATTATCTGCTGGCGGTGTTGCCGGAGTTTGGGTTGAGTCTGTATCAGCAGCCGAGTGGCGGGGATTTGCGCTCTGGCCTGCTGCCAGCGGTGCTCGGCTCGGCAAGCATCCCCGAGCCACAAAAACACCTTATGTAACGCACAGACCAAAACTGTGGGAGCGGGCTTGCTCGCGAAGGCGTCAGATCAGTCGACATAATCGTTGAATGACACACCGCTTTCGCGAGCAAGCCCGCTCCCACAGGGGTTATGCAGTGGTTGGGGATTTGCGGATGCCGAGGCGGCTAATCCACACAGCGGCGAGGATGACGCTACCCCCTAGGAACAACCGCCCCAGCTCCTCATGCTGATTCCAGATCAGCAGATTCAGCAGCAATCCCACCGGCACATGCAGGTTGTTCATCACCGCCAACGTGCCGCCATTGACCATGCACGCGCCCTTGTTCCACCAGTACATGCCCAGCGCGGTCGAGACCAGTCCGAGAAACAGCAATACACCCCACTGCAGCGGCGCTTCCGGCAGAAAATTCGCTTTGCCGAACAGCAAGAACGCCGGCAACACCACCGCCAGTGCGCCGACGTAGAAGAAGCCGAAACGTCGGTAATGCGGCAGATCGCTCGGGTGTTTTGCCACCAGATGTTTATACATCACCTGCCCGGCGGCGTAGGTGAAGTTGGCCAGTTGCAGCAGCAGGAAGCCCATGAAGAAGTCCGGGCTGATGCTGTCGAAACGAATCACCGCCGCCCCACTCACCGCCACCAGTGCGGCGATCAGCGCCCACGGGTTGAAGCGGCGGTTCAGCGCGTCTTCGATCAACGTCACGTGCAACGGCGTGAGGATGGTGAACAGCAACACTTCCGGCACCGTCAGCACGCGGAAGCTCAGGTACAGGCAGACGTAGGTCACACCGAACTGCAACGCACCGATCATCAGCATGCCGCGCATGAACGACGGTTCGACCGAGCGCCAGCGCGTCAGCGGAATGAACACCAGTCCGGCCAGCACCACGCGCACCAGCACGGCGAAGTAACTGTCGACATGACCGGCCAGATACTCGCCAATCAGACTGAAGGAAAACGCCTGGATCAGCGTGACAAAAAGTAGATAGCCCATGCTCGCCTCGGTTTTGAATGGCGGCGACGATAGCGGTTTTTGCGCAAGACCGCGAACCCTCAAACAATACAAATCCCCTGTGGGAGCGGGCTTGCTCGCGAAGGCGTAGTGCCAGACAGCAAATGTTTGACTGATACACCGCTTTCGCGAGCAAGCCCGCTCCCACAGTAAGGTTTGCGTCAATGAGAAATCCCGGGCAAAAAAAAGCCCGATCTCGCCTATGCGTTCAATCGGGCTACAGCACTCAGGAGCAACAAGTGCAAAGGGAGGTTCGATGCGCGTGGAACCTTGAAGGGGTTGCGCCAGGTCACTAGACCATCCGGAGATTATCTGGCGATTAACCTGTCAAGCGACCTGGGACAGTTTGGCGTTGGCCTGGTTGAGGCCCTTCTCCTGGAAGTCGCCACCGAGGTTCATGCCTTCGGCGTGGATAAAGGTCACGTCGTTGATACCGATGAAACCCATCACCTGACGCAGGTACGGTTCCTGATGATCCGCCGGGCCGCCGGCGTAGATGCCGCCGCGAGCGGTCAGCACGTAAGCACGCTTGCCGCTGAGCAGGCCTTGCGGGCCGGTTTCGGTGTACTTGAAAGTCACGCCGGCACGCAGCACGTGGTCGAGCCAGGCCTTGAGGGTGCTCGGGATGGCGAAGTTGTACATCGGCGCAGCCATGACCAGCACGTCAGCGGCGAGCAGTTCATCAGTCAATTCATTGGAGCGATCCAGCGACGATTGTTCGCTGGCGTTGCGCTGTTCGGCAGGCTTCATCCAGCCACCCAACAGGTTGGCGTCCAGATGCGGTACCGGGTTCAAGGCGAGGTCACGCACGGTGATCTGATCGGCAGGGTGTGCAGCTTTCCACTGGCTGATGAAGGTCTGGGTCAGTTGACGGGACACCGAGTCTTGCTGGCGGGCGCTGCTTTCAATGATCAGAACGCGGGACATGTTGTGTAGCCTCCATCCGAGAATGTTGTAAGTCGATGGAGTGAAGGTTAAACAGAGTTGAATCGATGAAAAAGCGCAAATAATTGCTGCAAAGTATCGAATAATTCGTTTAGATGCTGATACCTACCCTGTAGGAGTGAGCCTGCTCGCGATGGCGTAGTGTCAGGCACCATTAATTTATCTGACACACCGCTATCGCGAGCAGGCTCGCTCCCACAATGGGATCCGGGGTTATTTCGGGACGCAGGTCAGTTTGATGCGCAACTTGATGATCGAGCGGGTGAACTTGGCCGTGGCGTTTTTATGTTTGCCGGCCGGGACATCGATGCTGCGGGTGCGCGGCGCCTCGGGGCCGTTGCTGAACACGGCCTTGCACGTCGCATCGACATCGCCGTAGTTGGCGACCCGAATGGAGCCGATGTCGTTGTCGGTGTCGTAGGTTTCGTAGTCGATCTTCAAACCGTTGAGATCCTTTTCCACGTCGATCGGGTACGCGAACGCCGTCAGCGGCAGCAGCGCCAGCAACACACAACAGAATTTTTTCATTCGGCAGTCTCCATGAGGGATCGCCAGCTTAGGACAAGAGGAGCTATTGATGAAAGCGCCCCGCGTGACCCTGGATCAATGGCGAACATTGCAGGCCGTGGTCGACCATGGCGGATTTGCCCAGGCCGCCGAGGCCCTGCACCGCTCGCAGTCGTCGGTGAGTTACACCGTCGCGCGCATGCAGGATCAACTCGGCGTGCCGCTGTTGCGCATCGATGGGCGTAAAGCCGTGCTCACCGAAGCCGGCGGCGTGTTGCTGCGTCGTTCGCGGCAATTGGTGAAACAGGCCAGTCAGCTCGAAGACCTCGCCCATCACATGGAACAAGGCTGGGAAGCGGAAGTGCGGCTGGTGGTCGACGCCGCTTACCCGAGTGCGCGCATCGTGCGCGCGCTCACCGCGTTCATGCCGCAAAGCCGTGGCTGCCGCGTGCGTCTGCGTGAGGAAGTGTTGTCGGGTGTGGAAGAAGTCCTGCTCGAAGGCGTGGCCGATCTGGCCATCACCGGCCTGAGCATTCCCGGCCACCTCGGCGCGGAATTGAGCGACGTCGAGTTCATCGCCGTCGCCCACCCCGATCACCCGCTGCACCGGCTCAATCGCGAACTGAGTTTTCAGGATCTGGAAACGCAGATGCAAGTGGTGATCCGCGACTCCGGCCGCCAGCAACCCCGCGATGTCGGCTGGCTCGGCGCCGAACAGCGTTGGACGGTCGGCAGCCTCGCCACCGCCGCAACATTTGTCAGCAGCGGTCTGGGTTTTGCCTGGTTGCCTCGGCACATGATTGAACGAGAACTCAAGGATGGCTCGCTCAAGCTGCTACCGTTGGACAGGGGCGGCACCCGCAACTCCAGCTTCTATCTGTATTCGAACAAAGACAAACCCCTGGGCCCGGCGACGCAAATCCTCATCGAACTGCTGCGCACCTTCGATACGTTGCCTTTGGATGCGCCGTACGCCGCCCCTGAACAAGCCTGACACGGAGTCCACCGATGGCGTATTTCGAGCACGAAGGTTGCAACCTGCACTACGAGGAATATGGCCACGGTACGCCGTTGCTGCTGGTTCACGGGCTCGGTTCGAGCACGCTGGACTGGGAAATGCAGATCCCGGCACTCGCCGCGCACTACCGGGTAATCGTCCCGGATGTTCGCGGCCACGGCCGCTCGGACAAACCCCGCGAGCGCTACAGCATCGCCGGTTTCAGCGCCGACCTCCTCGCACTCATCGAACATTTGAACCTCGGCCCGGTGCATTACGCCGGGCTGTCCATGGGCGGCATGATCGGTTTTCAGTTCGCCGTCGATCACCCGCAATTGCTTAAAAGCCTGACCATCGTCAACAGCGCGCCCGAGGTCAAACTGCGCAGCCGTGATGACTATTGGCAGTGGTTCAAACGCTGGAGCCTGATGCGCGTGCTCAGCCTCGAAACCATCGGCAAAGCCCTCGGCGGCAAACTTTTTCCCAAGCCGGAACAGGCCGATCTGCGGCAGAAAATGGCCGAACGCTGGGCAAAAAACGACAAACGTGCTTATCTCGCCAGCTTCGATGCGATTGTCGGTTGGGGCGTTCAGGAACGACTTTCCCGCGTGACCTGTCCAACCCTCATCGTCAGCGCCGACCGCGACTACACACCCGTCGCGCTGAAAGAAACCTATGTAAAACTGCTGCCTGATGCACGGCTGGTGGTGATCGACGATTCGCGCCACGCCACCCCGCTCGACCAACCGCAACGCTTCAATCAAACGCTGCTGGAGTTTCTCGCCACAGCCGACCTTCAATCTCAGGATCACTGACCCATGCTGAAAAAACTCGCCCTCGCCGCCGGTACCGTTCTGTTTGCCGCCAACCTGATGGCAGCAACGCCAGCCAAGGCGCCACACGTGCTGCTGGACACCACCAACGGCCAGATCGAAATCGAGCTGGATCCGGTCAAGGCGCCGATCAGTACCAAGAACTTCCTTGAGTACGTCGACAGCGGCTTCTACACCAACACCATTTTCCACCGCGTGATTCCGGGCTTCATGGCTCAGGGCGGCGGTTTCACCCAACAAATGCAACAGAAAGACACCAAGGCACCGATCAAGAACGAAGCCAGCAATGGTCTGCACAACGTTCGCGGCACGCTGTCGATGGCGCGCACTTCCAACCCGGATTCGGCCACCAGCCAGTTCTTCATCAACGTGGCCGACAACGCCTTCCTCGATCCGGGCCGTGACGCCGGTTACGCGGTGTTCGCCAAAGTGGTCAAGGGCATGGACGTGGTCGACATCATCGTCAACTCGCAGACCACCACTAAAAGCGGCATGCAAAACGTGCCTGTCGACCCTGTGATCATCAAGTCGGCCAAGCGCATCGACTAAGTTCTGCAGGGCATATCGAGCGGCGCCGGGCTGATCCCGCGCCGCTCACACTGATAAAAGGAGAGCCCGCATTCCGGGCGGTTATCTGATGCTCTATCGCCGTTTCGAACAACTGATCGACATATTCCGCGACGCCCCCACGGCGTCCCCTCCAGACCGTGTCTGGCCCTTCTATGTTTACTACCTCAAACAGGTCTGGCCGAGTTTCGCCGCCCTGCTCGTCGTTGGCCTCTTCGCCGCGTTGATCGAAGTGGCGCTGTTCAGTTACCTGAGCCGCATCATCGACCTGGCCCAAGGCACACCGAATCCGAATTTCTTCAGCGACCACGCCCTCGAACTGACGTGGATGGTGGTGGTTGCCCTCGTGTTGCGGCCGATCTTTTTCGGCCTGCACGACCTGCTGGTGCATCAGACGCTGAGCCCCGGCATGACCAGCATGATCCGCTGGCAGAACCACAGCTATGTGCTCAAGCAGAGCCTGAATTTCTTCCAGAATGACTTCGCCGGGCGCATCGCCCAACGCATCATGCAGACCGGTAACTCGCTGCGTGATTCTGCGGTGCAAGCGGTGGATGCGCTGTGGCACGTGGTGATTTACGCGATCAGCTCGCTGGTACTGTTTGCCGAAGCTGACTGGCGTTTGATGATCCCGTTGCTGCTGTGGATTGCCGCCTACATCGGCGCGCTCTACTACTTTGTGCCACGGGTCAAACAACGCTCGGTGGAAGCCTCCGACGCGCGCTCGAAACTGATGGGGCGCATCGTCGACGGCTACACCAACATCGCCACGCTGAAGCTGTTCGCCCACACCAATTTCGAACAGCACTACGCCAAGGAAGCCATCGAAGAACAGACCGTCAAAGCGCAACTGGCCGGTCGCGTGGTCACCAGCATGGACGTGGCGATCACCACCATGAACGGCTTGCTGATCGTCGGCACCACCGCGTTGGCCCTGTGGTTGTGGACGCAATCGTTGATCACCGTCGGTGCGATTGCTTTGGCGACCGGTCTGGTGATTCGCATCGTCAACATGTCCGGCTGGATCATGTGGGTGGTCACCGGCATTTTCGAAAACATCGGCATGGTGCAGGACGGTCTGCAGACCATCGCGCAACCGGTCAGCGTCACCGATCGCGAAGACGCCAAACCGCTGCAAGTGGCCCGTGGCGAAGTGCGTTTCGAGCACGTCGATTTTCACTACGGCAAGAAGCGCGGGATCATCGGCGACCTCAACCTGAACATCAAACCGGGCGAGAAAATCGGTTTGATCGGGCCGTCCGGCGCCGGTAAATCGACCTTGGTCAACCTGCTGCTGCGCCTGTACGACGTCGAGGGTGGGCGCATTCTGATCGACGGGCAGAACATCGCCGATGTCGGTCAGGAAAGCCTGCGTGCGCGCATCGGCATGATCACCCAGGACACTTCGTTGCTGCACCGCTCGATCCGCGACAACTTGTTGTACGGCAAACCGGACGCGACCGATGTCGAGTTGTGGGACGCGGTGCACAAGGCGCGCGCCGATGAGTTTATTCCGTTGCTGTCGGACGCCGAGGGCCGTACCGGTTTCGATGCGCACGTCGGCGAGCGCGGGGTGAAGTTGTCCGGCGGTCAGCGTCAGCGCATTGCGATAGCGCGGGTGCTGCTCAAGGACGCGCCGATCCTGATCATGGACGAAGCCACCTCGGCGCTGGACTCGGAAGTCGAAGCGGCGATTCAGGAAAGTCTGGAAACCCTGATGCAGGGCAAAACCGTGATCGCGATCGCGCACCGACTCTCGACGATTGCGCGGATGGATCGGCTGGTGGTGCTGGAGAACGGCAAGATCGCCGAGAGCGGTACTCACGCGGAATTGCTCGCCCACCGTGGCCTGTATTCGCGGCTGTGGGCGCACCAGACCGGTGGGTTCGTCGGTATCGACTGATGCCCTGAATGATCGTTCCCACGCTCCGCGTGGGAACGCAGCCCGTGACGCTCCGCGTCACTGGACGCGGAGCGTCCCTTGAGGCATTCCCACGCAGAGCGTGGGAACGATCACCGCCTCAGCCCGCCAACCACGGGCGCTGGCGGTTTTTTTGTGGCCGCTGGAAATCCGTAAAAACCCTGCTGTACTCAGCCAAGGCTTCGGAACGGAGCCTGTCGTAAGTCTGCAAGGACGCACAACTCGATGCAGTCTCGATAGCAGCGCTATCAAGGACTCTTCTCATGTCTCTGTTGAAACGTTCAGCTACGGAGTTGTTGGGTACGTTCTGGTTGGTGTTGGGTGGTTGCGGCAGCGCGGTGATCGCCGCGTCTTCGCCGTTGGGTATCGGCGTGCTGGGGGTGGCCCTGGCGTTTGGTCTGACGGTGCTGACCATGGCTTTCGCCATCGGCCACATCAGCGGATGTCACCTCAACCCGGCCGTGTCGGTCGGTCTGGTCGTCGGCGGTCGATTCCCCGCCAAAGAGTTGCCTGCTTACATCATTGCCCAAGTGCTCGGCGCGATCCTCGCGGCGGCGTTGATCGCTCATATCGCCAGCGGCAAGGAAGGTTTCGATATTGCCTCCGGCCTCGCGTCCAACGGTTATGGCGAGCATTCTCCCGGCAAGTATTCGATGGCGGCAGGGTTTGTCACTGAGCTGGTGATGACCGCGATGTTCGTGATCATCATCCTCGGCGCGACCGACAGACGCGCGCCACCGGGGCTGGCACCGATTGCCATCGGCCTCGGGCTGACGCTGATCCACCTGATCTCGATTCCGGTCACTAACACCTCGGTCAACCCGGCACGCAGTACCGGGCCAGCGCTGATGGTGGGCGGCTGGGCGATTGCGCAGTTGTGGATGTTCTGGGTCGCGCCGCTGATAGGCGCGGTGGTGGGCGGCGGGATCTACCGCTGGCTAGGCAAAGATGAAACCTGAGCCCAACACAAAACCCTGTAGGAGCAGAGCTTGCTCGCGAAAGCGGTGTATCAGTCGATACTTTCGTGACTGCTACACCGCTATCGCGAGCAAGCTCTGCTCCTACAAGGGTTCTAGGTTTGGCGGTAGGGCAAGGCTGTTCGGGCTTCTTCGGCATAAGCGAGGACGCCGGCGCGCTCTTGCTCGAGGAAGTCTTTGACCGCCGCTTTCAGCCCCGGATGGCGCAAGTAATGCCAAGAATGCGTGATCACCGGCTCAAACCCGCGAATCAATTTGTGCTCCCCCTGAGCACCCGCATCAAAGCGCTGAAAACCCTGTGCAATCGCGTAATCCATGCCCTGATAAAAACACGTTTCGAAATGCAGCCGATCAAACTCCGCCAGGCAACCCCAATAACGGCCGTAGAAACTGTCGCCACCGACCAGACTGAAGGCCATCGCCACCGGCCGTGAGCCCTGTTTTGCCAACACCACACGAATCGCTTCGGGCATGCGCTCGGCGAGCAAACTGAAAAACTCCCGCGTCAGATAAGGCGCTTGCCGGCGCACCGCATAGGTATTGGCGTAGCAGGCATAGACGAAATCCCACTGCGCCTCATCCAGTTCACGCCCCTCCAGCCATTCAAACTCAAAACCCTGCCCCGCCACTTGCTCGCGCTCTTTGCGCATCTGCTTGCGCTTGCGCGAAGCGAGCACGTCGAGGAAGTCTTGAAAGTCGCGATAACCCCGATTTTGCCAGTGATACTGACAGCCGATGCGCTGCAGCCAACCGGGTTGCTCGGCCATCGCTGCATCGGTAAACGGGTCAGTGAAATTGATGTGCGCGCTGGAAAGCTCTTCGATTTCCAGATACCCCGGCAGGCTTTTCAGCAGTTCGAAACCGTCTTCGACATTCGCCGCCAACAAGCGCGGGCCACTGACCGGGCTGAACGGCACGGCGATCAACAATTTGGGGTAATAGTCGATGCCGGCGCGGGCACAGGCGTCGGCCCAGCCATGATCGAACACGTACTCGCCGTAGGAATGCCACTTGCGATAACTGGGCAGCGCGGCGATCAGGCGATCATCTTCGATGTGCAGCAAATGCTCCGGCAGCCAACCGGTGTGCGGGCCAACGCTGCCGCTGTCTTCCAGCGCACTGAGAAAGGCATGCCGCAGAAACGGCTGATTCTCGGGCACCAATGCGTCCCAGCTTGCGGGGGCGATTTCTGACAGGTTTTGCAGGCGTTGCAACGGCATCAACGGGCTCTCCACATCGGGGCTTCAAAGCCCGGCGAGTATCGCTTATCGACGTGCTTTGCACACGCTCCTTCGGCCGACACCGCTCTAAATCAATCGTTCCGGCCAAACACCCATCGTCATCATCCTGCCATCACTGTGCCACTGCACTGTCATAAACCATCGCGATACTGGCGCCTGTTTTTAGAGCGTCGGGTTATAGCCCGGCCACTGTTTTCCGACCTTCAACCGTCGGTTGTGTCCAGGATGGTTCAGCCATCCCCTTTCATCTTCGGAGATTGCTATGCGTCTTGCTTCCACGAAAACTGCGGCGGCCCTGTGTGGCGGCCTGTTGCTGGCCATGAGTGTTCCGGCCAGCGCCGCAGTCGACGCCAAACTGCTCGACATGCTTAAAGCCAACGGCTCGATTTCCCAGGCGCAGTACATCGAACTGCAAACCGAACTGGCCAAGGATCAAAAGGCTCAGCAAATCGCGCAGCAGGCGCAGCAAGAGACCAACCAACAGGTTGCGGCTGTCGCGAAGAAAAACGACGAACAAAGCCTTTTCGACCAGAAACTGGCCTGGGCGGCGAAAACCCAGTTCAAGGGTGACGTGCGTTTCCGTCAGGAAAACGTGCACAACGACGGCGTGCCGAACAGCAAAGACCAGGATCGTCAGCGCATTCGTGCCCGTCTGGGTGCCTACAGCGAGATCAACCCGCAAGTCGACACCGGCATTCGTATCGCCACCGGCAGCAGCGATGACGCACGCTCGACCAACCAGGATCTGAACAATTACTTCGACAAGAAGCAGATCTGGCTCGACCTGGGCTACGTCGACTATCACCCTGACGCGGTGAAAAACCTGCACCTGATCGCCGGTAAAATGGCTCAGCCGTGGGTGAGCATGGGCGACATCATCTGGGACAGCGATATCAACCCGGAAGGTCTGGCGGTCACTTACAAGTATCCGTTGGACGGTGGCGCCGAGTTGTTCGGTAGCGCCGGCCACTACACCCTCAAGGACAACGTTGACGGCGAAGGCGTGCAGTTCAAGCACGACCTGCGTCTGTACACCGGCCAGTTGGGTGCGCGCTTCGCCATCACCGACAGCGTGAAAATGACCGTCGGCGGCAGCATTTATTCTTACGACAACGACAAGGACAGCGCCTGCCCGACTACCGGCACCGCTACCGCGCCATGCGCCCTGGCCGTCAACGGCAACAGCCCGAACGAGACCTTCAAACTGTACGAAGGCTTCGGTCAGATCGACTTCAGCAACCTGCCGGTTCCATTGGCGATCTACGGTCAGTACGTCAACAACCAAGACGCCAGCACCGATCAGGACACTGGCTGGCTGGCCGGTGTGAAGTCCAAGCTGTACGGCTTCAACGTCGACTACAACTATCGCGACGTGCAGCGTAATGCCGTGGTCGGCGCCTTCACCGACTCCGACTTCGCCAACGGTTACACCGGTTCGCGCGGCAGCAAGTTGAAAGTGAGCTACGAGCTGGACAAGAACTTCACCCTGGGCGCCACATACTTTATGGCTAACTCGGATTACACCAACGCTAGCATCAGAAAGACCGACTCCGACATTGACACCCTGCAACTGGATGCCGAAGCCAAGTTCTAACCGCGTCAATTTAGCCCGGTGCGGGCGGGACGATCCCCATCATCCGTTCGTTTCACCCGCACTGCGCTACTCTGCCGAAGGCTGCGATCTTTTGATCTTGTTTATCAAGGTCAAAAGATCGCAGCCTTCGGCAGCTCCTACAGGTCTTTGCGGCGTTGTTCGGCGAGGCGTTCGGCCAAGGCGTCCACGCCCTCTTCAGGTTTTTCCGGCATTGCCTTCAACGTCGCCTGCATCAAGCGCATCTGCCGAAAAAAGCGGCGGCAATTGGGGCAGAACATCAGGTGATGACGCACCATCAGTTTCTCGCGGAAGCTCAACTGGCCATCGAGATAATCGCTGGAGCGCGCCACTTGTTCTTTACAGGTCAGCATTCCCCGGTCTCCTCAAAATGCTCCACCGTGGCGAAGACTTTCAGCCGCGCCCGATGCAGCAGCACACGGACATTGGAGAGCGAGATCTCCAGAAGATTACAGATCTCTTCCAGCTCCAGACCCTGCCGTTCGCGCAGCAGCAAAACACTGCTTTGCAGCTCCGACAGACTCAGCAGCGTGTGCTCAAGACAGTCGCGCAATTCACCTTCGGTGAGTAGTGCTTCGGGGGTGTCCTGGTGCCAGGCGAACGGGGCGATCAGCCAATGGCCGTCACCGGGGGAGAAGCGGTCGTCGTCAATGCTGCCGTGGGGTGACGGCAAGTCATCCATCAGCACTTCGCGGCGATTTTGCTTGTAGCGGCTTTTGGCGGAATTGGCGGTGATGGTCAGCAGCCAGGTTTTCAGGCTGGAACGACCTTCGAAGGTGCCGATATGGCGAACCACGGAAAGCCAGGCGTCCTGCACCACTTCTTCGACGTGACGCTGGCCGACGATGGCATAGGCCACGGCGCGCATCGCGCTTTGATAGGTGCTGACCAGTTCCTTGAAAGCCTTCTGCTCACCGGCCAGCAGGCGTTCGAGCAGTTGGGTGTCGTCCGTTACGGCCATTGGCGCCTCTTTTTCGTAGGGTCAAAAGCAAAAGATCGCAGCCTGCGGCAGCTCCTACAAGGATCAGTGCAGGAGCTGCCGAAGGCTACGATCTCTTGGGCGCGATCAACGTTTACGCAGGATCACGCTGCCGATCGAGTAACCGGCACCGAACGAGCTCAGCACGGCCAGCGAACCGGCGGCCAGATCGTCCTGATATTTGTGGAACGCGATGACCGAACCCGCCGAGCTGGTGTTGGCGTAGGTGTCGAGAATCACCGGGGCTTCTTCTTCGGTGGCTTCGCGACCGAGCAACTTGCGCACGATCAGGTGGTTCATGCTCAGGTTGGCCTGGTGCAGCCAGAAGCGCTTCACGTCGCCGACGTTGAGTTGGTTCTCTTGCAGGTGCTCACCGATCAACTCGGCAACCATCGGGCAGACGTCCTTGAACACCTTGCGGCCTTCCTGTACGAACAGCTTGTCGCGGGCACCGACGCCCTCTTCTGCTGCGCGGTTAAGGAAGCCGAAATTGTTGCGGATGTTGTTGGAGAACTTGGTCAGCAGTTTGGTGCTGACCACGTCGAACTGGTGCTTGGACGTCGCGGTGTCAGCACGCTCGATGATCACCGCAGTCGCGGCGTCGCCGAAGATGAAGTGGCTGTCGCGGTCACGGAAGTTCAGGTGACCGGTGCAGACTTCCGGGTTGACCATCAGGATCGCCCGGGCCTGGCCCAGTTGCACGCTGTTGGCGGCGGCCTGAATGCCGAAGGTCGCCGAGGAGCAAGCGACGTTCATGTCGAAACCGAAGCCTTGAATGCCCAGCGCTTCCTGGACTTCGATGGCGATGGCCGGGTAGGCGCGTTGCAGGTTGGAGCAGGCGACGATCACGCCGTCGATGTCAGCGGCGGTTTTGCCGGCGCGTTGCAGGGCCTGTTCGGCCGCGCCGATGGCCATCTGGCAGAGTACCGACCATTCGTCGTTGGAACGCTCGGGCAGGCGCGGGGCCATGCGCTGCGGGTCAAGGATGCCGTCCTTGTCCATGACAAAGCGGCTTTTGATGCCCGAGGCTTTTTCGATGAAGGCTGCGCTGGACTCGGTCAGGGCCTGGACTTCGCCGCTGGCGATCGCGTCGGCGTTGTCGGCGTTGAATTGCGCGACGTAAGTATTGAAAGACTGCACCAGCTCTTCGTTGGAGATGCTGTTGGCCGGGGTGTACAGGCCGGTGCCGCTGATGACGACGTTATGCATGGTCGTTTCTCTAATCTGTTCAGGCAGAAAGTGCTGGAACCGTCGTACCAACACACAAAGGGTCTATTCCCATCCGGGGGACGCAAACCTGGCATCGTTTTATTCCGCCACGCGACACGGCCGAAGGCTCTGGGTCGCGAAACCGGCGTTTATGGTCGCGAAGTTTGCCATAAACGCAGGGATTTGGCCCCTTTCTCAAGCACAACACGAATGATCGTTCCCACGCTCCTGCGTGGGAACGCAGCCCGTGACGCTCCGCGTCACTGGACGCGGAGCGTCCCCAGAGGCGTTTCCACGCAGAGCGTGGGAACGATCAGCGGTGGGGGCTCAGGGTTCGACCTGGCTCCACTGTTTGCTCAGGCGTTTGTCGGAGATCGGGGTTTTCGTGCCCAACTGCTGGGCGAACAGGGAAACCCGGTATTCCTCCAGCCACCAGCGGTACAACTCAAGCTGCGGATCGCGTTTGCCTTCCTGTGCATGCTTGGCGGCGCGAGCCTGATATTGCGCCCAGAGACCGGCCAGTTCGCCGCTCCAGACGCGATCCTTCTGCACCTGCGCGCCAAGTTTCTCGAAACGCTGCTCTACCGCTTTCAGGTAACGCGGGATTTCTTTGAGCCACTGCATCGGCGTCTCGCGCACGAACCCCGGATACACCAGGTTACTAATCTGCTGCTTGATGTCATTCAGTGCCACGGCCTGAGCGAGGTCAATCTTGCCTTTGAAGCGCTTCTGCAAACCGTGCCACAGCTTGAGAATCTCCAGGGTCAACCGCGCCACACGTTCAGCGTGCTCGGTCCAACCGCCGCGTTTGCGCTCCGCCAACGCCGCCAGACCGGCGCCGTCACGCGGCAACGGGTCTTCGCCTTCGAGAATGCAGCTGTCGAGGCTGGCCAGCAGAATGTCTTCGACCAGCGCATCGACCCGGCCCAAATCGCGATAGAGCAGGCCCAACTCAGTCTGCCCCGGCAACTTGCTGCGCAGAAACTTCGCCGGCTCGGCCAGTTGCTGCATCAACAAACGCTGCAACGCACGACGATGCTGGAATTCGGCCTCGGCCGGGGTCGAGAAACGCCCTTCCTTGACCGTACCGCCCTCTTCGACCAGCGCCGGATACACCGTCATCGACAGCCCGGCGATCTTCTGTTGAGTCTTTTCCGCAACCGGTGCGAAGACTTTCGCCTCTACCGGTTGCTGACTTTTCGCACTCTGCGGCACCGCTAACGCGGCCTGACTGGCCTCGGCAAAACGCGCGGTCAGCTCGGCCAGATCACGTCCTTCACCGAGGAATTTGCCTTGGCCGTCGACGATTTCCAGGTTCATCCGCAGATGCCCTTCGACGCCTTGCTCAGCCTCCGCCCACGCTTCATCGCTGACCCGCGCGCCGGTCATGCGCAACAGCTCACGGCCCAGCGCTTGCGGCAACGAACCCTCGGCGAAAGTCATGCGTTGCAACGCAGCCTTGATGAAGTCCGGCACCGGCACGAAATTCTTGCGCAAGGCTTTCGGCAAGTTACGCACGAGGGCGATGCACTTGGCCTCGATCAGCCCCGGCACCAGCCACTCCAGACGCTCCGGCGGCAGCATCGGCAACAGCGGCGCCGGCACACGCAAGGTCACGCCGTCGCGCGGGTGGTTGGGTTCGAAGTGATAAGTCAGCGCCAGTTCCAGATCGCCGATGTGCAGCGTGTCCGGGTAATGCATCGCGGTGACTTCACTGGCCTCGCGGGCCAGCACGTCTTCTTCGCGCATGATCAACAGCTGCGGATCTTTCTGGCTATTGATGCGATACCAACTGTCGAAGGTCGCGGTCTGGTGAATCTCCGCTGGCAAGCGTGCGTCGTAGAAGGCGTAGAGGGTTTCTTCGTCGGCAAGAATGTCGCGGCGACGGGCCTTCGCTTCGAGTTCGTCGAGTTGTTCCAGCAGTTGTTTGTTCGCGGTCAGGCACTTGGCTTTCGACTGAATTTCGCCGCGCACTAGACCTTCGCGGATAAACAGCTCGCGGGAAACCACTGGATCCACCGGGCCGTAATGCACGGGGCGACGACCAACCACGATCAACCCGAACAGAGTGATCTGCTCGAACGCGACGACCTGGCCGCGCTTCTTTTCCCAGTGCGGTTCGAAGTGGTTTTTCTTGATCAGGTGCCCGGCCAGCGGTTCGATCCAGTCAGCGTCGATCTTGGCGACCATGCGCGCGTAAAGCTTGGTGGTTTCCACCAGTTCGGCGGTCATCAACCATTGCGGACGCTTCTTGCCGATGCCCGACGACGGATGAATCCAGAAACGTCGCTGCCGCGCGCCGAGGTAATCGCCGTCCTCGGTTTTTTGACCGATCTGGCTGAGCAGACCGACCAGCACGGCTTTGTGCAGCTTCGGATAATCCGCCGGCTCTTTGTTCAGGCTCAACTGCATGTCGCGGCAGATCAAGCTCAACTGGCGATGGGAATCGCGCCACTCGCGCAGACGCAGGTAGTTGAGGAAATTCTTCCGGCACCAGTTGCGCAGCGGACTCGCGGTCAGGGCCTGGCGCTGTTCTTCGAAGCCACGCCAAAGATTCACCAATCCGGCGAAATCCGAGTCGATGTCTTTCCACTGCGCGTGGGCTTGATCCGCCGCTTGCTGACGCTCCGGCGGGCGCTCGCGCGGATCCTGAATCGACATCGCACTGGCGACGATCAGCACTTCCTGCAGGCTGCCGAGCTTGGCCGCCTCAAGCAGCATGCGACCCATGCGCGGGTCGACCGGCAGACGCGCCAATTGGCGACCCAGCGGGGTCAACTGGCTGTTGCGATCCACCGCCGAGAGTTCTTGCAGGAGGTTGAAACCGTCGCTGATCGCCTTGCCGTCCGGCGGCTCGATAAACGGGAACGCGGTGATTTCGCCGAGGCGCAGATGCAGCATCTGCAAAATGACCGCGGCGAGGTTGGTGCGCAGAATTTCCGGATCGGTAAATTCCGGACGCCCGAGGAAATCTTCCTCGCTGTACAAACGAATGCAGATACCCGGCTCGACCCGACCGCAACGGCCCTTACGCTGGTTGGCGCTGGCCTGGGAAATCGCCTCGATCGGCAGACGCTGCACCTTGGCGCGGTAGCTGTAACGGCTGATGCGCGCGGTGCCGCTGTCGATCACGTAACGGATGCCCGGTACGGTCAGCGAAGTCTCGGCGACGTTGGTCGCCAGCACCACGCGGCGGCCCGGGTGCGACTGGAAAATCCGCTGCTGCTCGGCCGGCGACAGGCGCGCGTACAGCGGCAGGATTTCAGTGTGTTTGAGTTGGGCTTTGCGCAGCATGTCGGCAGCGTCACGAATCTCGCGCTCGCCGGGCAGAAACACCAGCACATCGCCGGGACTGCGGCGTTCGCTGCGTTCGTAAGCGGCGATTTCATCGAGGGTGGCGAGGATCGCCTGATCCACCGTCAGGTCATCCTCGACACGGTTGCCCTCTTCGTCCTGCTCCAGGGTCAGCGGTCGATACCAAGTGTCGACCGGGAAGGTACGGCCGGAGACTTCAACAATCGGCGCGTCGTCGAAGTGCTTGGAGAAGCGCTCCAGATCGATGGTCGCCGAGGTGATGATGACTTTTAGATCCGGGCGGCGCGGCAGCAGGGTTTTCAGGTAACCGAGCAGGAAGTCGATGTTGAGGCTGCGCTCGTGGGCTTCGTCGACGATGATCGTGTCGTAGCGTTCGAGGTAACGATCGTTCTGGGTTTCCGCGAGCAGGATGCCGTCGGTCATCAGCTTGATGAGCGTGTTGGAATCGCTCTGATCTTCGAAACGCACCTGATAGCCGACCAGCGACCCGAGCGGCGTGCCGAGTTCTTCGGCAACCCGACTGGCCACACTGCGGGCAGCGATTCGACGCGGCTGGGTGTGGCCGATCAAGCCGTGCTGACCGCGACCGATCTCCAGACAGATTTTCGGTAATTGCGTGGTTTTACCCGAGCCGGTTTCGCCGGCGATGATCAAGACCTGGTGCTTTTCCAGCGCTTTCTTGATCTCGTCGCGCTTGGCGGCGATCGGCAAACTGTCGTCGTAACGAATCACCGGCAGGCTGGCCTTGCGCGCCAGCACCTGATCACAGGACGCCTGCATGCGCGTCACCCACTGGGCCAGTTTGGCCTCATCAGGTTTCTTGCGCAGCTCAAGCAACTGTCGCCGCAGCCGGTGACGGTCGGCGAGCATGGCGTGGTCGAGGTTTTTCAGCAGTTTGTCGATGGAGGGCGATTCGTCGGTCATCGGGTACGCAATTCGGTCGTCTGGTTATGCAAGGACGCGATTGTCGCAGAAATCGGGCAGGGAATGCTCGCGAGGCCACTTCCCTGCCCGTCTTGCTGTGCCGCTGATGATCGTCAGCCGCTAGTTCGCTCAAGCCTTTTCAGGCTAGGTGCCTGTGCCAAAGCAGCCAGACTTTTGAGCGTGCCTTTGCCGGCTGCGCTCCTGACCAGTTCGGATACAAGACGATTGCCCGTCCCGCTCAGCATGAACCCGAAGACATCCAGCGAAGCGTAAAACAAACCCATCGCCGTATTTCCAGCAATGAAGTTTTTGATTGCGGTATAGAACGGTATAAACGCTAGTGCGGAACTGATCCACTTGTCGGCTTCGCCATCAATTTCGTCTTGCAACGACAGTCCCCATGCCGTTCTTTTTAGAGCATCTTCTGGGCCAATCAAATGTCGGGCGACAATTTGAGCGATGTAATGAGTAGTGCGAGTCGAGTACGTGTAATCGCCTGTAGCCGTTGAATCGATTGGCGTCCATGCCCCGACAACATCAGCGCGGTCAAACTCAAGTTCCTCTAGAATAATCCCGTAGCGGGGGCCTGAATCATGCCCCTCATCGGCGTGTGCCAGCGTGTAGACATAATCACTACTGATGAATGTATAACCTCGCCCGTAATACCCGTTTATATCGGAAGACCCTATGCTGCCGCCGCGCCTCACATAACCCGTTTCAATTTCTACCGGGAGGTCATAATTCTTCTTGATTATTCCAGCACCCGGAATGATTTCGTAATATTCAACGCCCCACCCTCCCGCAACTCGCAATAGAACGCCATGGCGCCACGTCAACTGGGCGACACGTGCCGCATAATTTTCAAAAGCTGAGTGAGCAAACCCGCACTGCAGGGAATAAACAGTAATCTCTCCTGTTTCCAGGTAGCGCCTGTCCTTGAGCGGTAATTGTGACAACAAGGACTTCACCATTGTCATGTACCCGGCCCGCAGATTCTCGACATACGGCGTAAATGCCTGACTAAACAGTGTTCCGATACGAGGAAGAGTGTCCAGTCGATCGGCGTAACCAGACAACGGGTCATTGGCAAAATTCGAGGTAATCTTTTTACCGGGAACCCAGCCCCTCATGTAGATCTCGACCAACGACAATTTTACGTTGGCACCGTGGGACTCTCGGTATCTTGGCTCCTGCTCGTTCACGTAAGTATCGGAAGCAAAAAGACCAATCAACTCCCATTCCGCCAAGGCTTTGCGAGTGGGCATGACCGCACTTGAACTGATAATGCTTTCAGCCTGCTCCCATACCTGCTGATTGTAGACATCGCGTACCTGCTCGATATACGCGTCGTACTGCGCATCGGATTTGATGCCGATGACACCGTTCATCACCCCCCATTGAATCAAGGTGGAACGCCATGCCTGCTGATCGATCAATGCTTGCTCGTTGGTAATCGGCCGCAACCCCGAGACCGACATGACCTGACCAAAACTCATTGCGGCACAGATACCCGGTGTCTGTAGATCCAGACGCAAAGCCGTGGCATTGAACAATGCCCATGCGGTTGAACCAAAGACCAGATCGCCAGGCAGGTCATAAACCGTCAGCGCCGGCGCAATCCCTGCAATCATCAGATACGCTGCCACGGTAGCGACGGGCGGTTCAAAATGGCCGGTCGCAAACAAATATGTTTCGACGTTTTGAACTACCGTTGTAGCGGGTAAACCCCAATTGTCGCTTTGCAACAGTTCATAGTCGGCGATGTAGCCATTAGCATGCATATTCACCAGAATCGCGACCATGCACCACTCACTGGCGCTCTCGACGAAAGTAATGTTTTGAAACCGGGTTTGCAAATACACGCCCAACTGTTCTGCTTCAAACCCGGCTAGCAGCCGATCAATCTTCTGCTGAATAACGCTGTTGCCGTATTCGGTATCCCCGAGGGTCTCAATCAAGTGCTTTAACAGGCCGCGTGTATCATCGGAGCCCGGCCTGGAACTTATCCAGTCTTGTACAGCCGTTTCGATTTCGCTTCTGAGCGCATCGTTTATGTCCAGTACAAAACTCCATGATATGAGCTTAAGGTAATGGTTATTTCCCGTCAGGCGTGGAAGTGGTGTTATCAAAACTTGATACAGATTTTGACCTTGTTCAATGTTCCGGGGAACGAGCCAGCCCTGGCTAAGAATAAATGCTTCCAGGCTAAGGGTACGATCCGCGCCGACCGCCTCATGTTCAATAATGGATGATTCTGGATGTACCGGCATCCGCGCACTCTGCAGGCGCTCAAGTACTTCACTGGATGTCTCCACATTGTGCAATCCATGTTTTCGGTACATCTGTAAAAAGTTTTTCAGATTTTCAGCATTGCCATACAGGCTCAGTTCGCCCACAGAAACATTCATATACGCTAGCCCAGTTCAATTAGTGACAGTCCTCCACCATGGAAGGCATTTACGCAAACTAATCAAACCGGGCGTACTGAGCTACTCACTAACTGTAAGCACGCACTACACAGAACACTTCAAACAATAAAAAACAGCCGCACCTGACTTAAGATTCATTCGTTATCGAGGCCTTTACGTCGATAGGGAAAGACATCAATCACTTTTCCTGCCCGAATGGCCTCCTGCAGACTCTTCCAGTAATCGGCGTTATATAACTCGCCGTGTAACTGATCGAATAACTTTCGTTGCCCTGAGTCGGCAAACAAGAACGGCGGAAACTCTTCTGGAAACACATCCAGTGGCCCGATCGAATACCACGGTTCGGAAGCCATCTCGTCTTCCGGTGTACGCGGCGCGGGAATGTGTCGGAAGTTGGCCTCAGTCAGGAAGCAAATTTCGTCATAGTCATAAAACACCACACGCCCGTGACGGGTGACGCCAAAGTTCTTCAACAGCATGTCGCCGGGAAAGATGTTCGCCGCCGCCAGTTGTTTGATCGCCAGCCCGTAATCGTCCAGGGCCTCATGCACTTGCGCGTCGTTGGCATTTTCCAGATAAAGGTTGAGCGGGGTCATCCGCCGTTCGGTCCAGCAGTGGCGGATCAGTACGGTGTCGCCCTCAACCGATACCGTCGACGCTGCCACTTCCAGCAACTCCTCAAGGCAGGCTGGATCAAACTTGGTCAGTGGAAAACGGAAATCGGCGAATTCCTGGGTATCGGCCATACGCCCTACCCGGTCGACGCTTTTCACCAGTCGGTACTTCTCGATCACGGTCGCGCGATCGACGTTTTTCGAGGGCGAAAAGCGGTCTTTGATTATTTTGAAAACGGTGTTGAAGCCCGGCAGGGTGAACACGCTCATGACCATGCCGCGCACGCCGGGAGCCATGATGAATTGATCGTCGGTGTTGGCCAGGTGATTGATCAGCGCGCGATAAAACTCGGATTTGCCGTGTTTGTAAAAGCCGATCGAGGTGTACAGCTCAGCGATGTGTTTGCCCGGCAGAATGCGCCGCAGGAAGCCAATAAACTCCGCCGGCACCGGCACATCGACCATGAAGTACGAACGGGTGAAGGAGAAGATGATCGACACGTCGGCTTCGTCAGTGATCAACGCATCGATCTGGATCCCGCGCCCTTCGCGGTGCAGCAGCGGAATCACCAGCGGCCATTGTTCGTCGCGGGTGTAGATGCGCCCGACCAGGTACGCGCCCTTGTTGCGGTACAGCACCGAGGAAAACAGCTCGACGCTAAGCTCCGGATCCTTGCACACCCAGTCCGGCAGGTTCTCACGCAGTTGCGCTTCGAGTCGCAGCAGGTCACCCGGTAAATCGGCGTAATCCTCGCTGAAGCGGTAATCGGCAAAAATGCTCGCGAGCATCCCCGATAACTGCCCTTGCGGTTTGTAGGTACGGGTTTGCGCGGCGCGGGCACGGCGCAGGCTCGGGCGCGTGGTGTGAATGAACATGCAGCCATCGCTGATCAGATCGTGGCTGAACAGCCCGCAGAAAATCGAGTTGTACCAGGTCTCGGACAGTTCATCGTCGAAGCGCAGGTCGATAACGCTGATATAGGCGCTTTTCACCAGCGGCCAGCAGCTGACGTTCATCAGCGTGTCGTCGTCGAAATGTTCGCGCAGGCGGGCGATTGTCTCGCCGACCTTTTCTTCGTAGAGGTTGATCCGCGCTGCCGACGCCGTTTGCGTCTCCTGCCAGCGTGCTTGCTCGAAACGCTCGCGCGCGCCGTCAGTGATCCGCCGGAAATGCTCGCGGTAATCGTCAAAGCCATCGAGGATCATGCGGGCGATGTCGGTGGCTGGCCATTGCTGCGGCATAAATGAGACCTCGGCGTACGTTTGGAAATCTGTGCCTGAGCTTAGCCACAGTTGCGGGCACAGGTGAAGTGCAATTTCGGCCAAATGCCGTTCCGGTTGTTACCGCGTACGGTTTTCTGTGTGTAAGCGGCGACTGCGGGAAATTAAATGTCCGATTAGCGGTTGCCATGATCCGGGGCCTCGGCAACACTCTCGTCCCGATCAAGGAAGGAGCCCCGCCGTGAGCCCTGTCGATATTTTCCGTATGTTGTCGCTGGCAGCCATCTGGGGCGCGAGTTTCCTGTTCATGCGCGTGATTGCGCCCGTGATCGGGACGATCCCGACTGCGTTTTTTCGCGTGTCGATCGCGGCCGTCGGCCTGCTGGTGATCCTCGGTTTGATGCGCATCAGCTGGGATTTCAAAGGCAAACTGAAAACCGTGATGCTGCTCGGCGTGATCAACTCGGGGATTCCGGCGACGCTGTATTCGGTTGCCGCGCAAGTGCTGCCGGCCGGTTACTCGGCGATTTTCAACGCCACCACGCCGTTGATGGGCGTACTGATTGGCGGATTGTTCTTCAGTGAAAGATTGACCGTCGCCAAGTTGAGCGGTGTCTTCCTCGGATTGTTCGGTGTTGGCGTGCTGACGCGCGCAGGGCCGGTGGCATTCGATCTGGAATTGTTGATGGGCGCCGTCGCCTGCCTGCTGGCGACCACCTGTTATGGCTTCGCCGGGTTTCTTGCGCGGCGCTGGCTGGATCAGGCCGGCGGACTGGACAGTCGGTTATCGGCACTGGGCAGCATGCTCGGCGCGACATTGTTCCTGCTGCCGCTGTTTGGCTACAGCGTGGTGACCCAGCCACCCGTGAGTTGGGGCGGCTGGCATGTCTGGCTGTCGCTGCTCGGTCTGGGTCTGGGTTGCACGGCGTTTGCGTACATCATTTATTTCCGCCTGCTCAGCTCGATCGGCCCGGTGAAATCGATGACCGTGACCTTCATGATTCCGCCGTTTGGCGTGTTGTGGGGAGCGTTGCTGCTGGATGAGCCGCTGTCGATGGCGCACATTTATGGCGGCGTGCTGATTGCGGCGGCGTTGTGGCTGGTGCTGAAGCCTGCGGTGGTTAAGCCCGTCAAGGTGTCAGCGCGTTGATGTTGCGGCGTTGCTGAATAAGTCTTCGCGAGCAAGCCCGCTCCCACATTTGGAATGCGATCCTTGTGGGAGCGGGCTTGCTCGCGAAGGCGGCGGCACACTCACCGCCTATTTATTGATTAACTGGTTTTACGAAACACAAAAGCCAATCCAACAATGATCAGCAACATCCCCAACACGCTCAACGGCGCCAGCTGATTACCGAAAATCAGGTAATCCATCACCGCCGTCACTGCCGGCACCAGATAAAACAGGCTGGTGACGTTCACCAGATTGCCCTGCGCAATCAGCCGATACAGCAACAGCGTCGCCAGCACCGACACCACCAGCCCCATCCACAACACCGGCAGGAAAAAACCTGCGCTGTGTTCAAAATGAAACGGCTGGAACGGCACAAAAATCCCGCACAGCAACAGCCCGGCGAGGTACTGCACCGGCAACGTGCCGAGGGGATTGTCGGTGATGCGCTTCTGCATGATCGAACCGAGCGTCATGCTCGCGAGCGCCAGCAAACCGAAGAGCATTCCCGCCCAGGACATGCCGGCCAGACCGATGCCCTGATAAACCACCATGATCAGCCCGGCCAGCCCCAGCGCCAGGCCGAACAAGCGGCTCGCTGAGCGCTGCCGTTCCATCAGCACCACGGTGAGGATCGGCTGCACACCCATGATCGTGGCCATCACGCCGGGTGTGACTTTGGTGTTCAGGGCCAGCAGATAGAAAATCTGATAAGCCCCCAACAACACCACGCCCGTGGCAATCGCATACAGCATCGGCTTGCCGCCCTTGGGCAACTTCAACTTGAGCAACGGCGCCAGCAGTACCAGCCCACAGAGGGCGATCGCAAAGCGGATCAGCAGAAAGGCAAAGGGCGACGCGTGCGCCAAACCCCATTTGGAGAAGATCGCCCCGCTGCTCCACAGCAGAACGAACAGGCTCGTGGACGCCGCCGCGAGCGCGGATTTTTTCGAAAGGACAAACATGAATACCACCTGTAGTCAGGCAAATAGCCAACTCAGCCGAGGCTGAAATTCAGTAGGTTTTTTCAGGCGGGCACGGGGGGCAGCAAAAACGCTGATCAGCCCGAAACGCCAAAGCCCGGCGGTGATACGACTGCGCACACCGGCGTGCTACTGACAGGTGGGGGGTAATGACTGATCTGCCTTGGCTGCTGATTCCCGCACGGCACGACGCCAGCGTTGACCGCTGAATCGAATACCGCGTTGATGAGGGATGCAGGCATTGGGGCTGATCTTTTTGAATGGATACGTAAGTCGGTTGGCTCACGTGGGGCTGAATATAACCAGCGTAGGACATGGATTGCAATGACTTGGGCGAATGGCCGCTAGCGACAGGTGGATTGGAGACGCATAGGCTGAATTGCAATGGCAGTACCCATCCATGGAGGACAAGGAATGCGCGGAATTACATGCCAAGGGAAAGGACGTATTTGCGCTATCAAGTGTACAAATCACAGGCGAGGAAACAAGCCGGTATTACTTTCGCAAAACTTCAGGAAGATCTACTGCAACAAGGGGTAGTGGATGTCGATCACTCCAGAGTTCGTTTCGAAGCAATCGACGCTCCAGCGCTTGTAGCTTATGAGGAATGGTTCGATCCTCATTTCTCGTGGCAGGAGGTGGTCAGGTGGAAAGCCAAAGAACCGCTTGGTTTCGATTTGGCCATCTGGTTTGATCAAGAGTTGTGCGGGCTATGCTTTGCGAACCCTAATCAAAGTCGACTACGAGTAAAAATTGTCCGCCTGGAAGGCAAGCCTGGCAATGATCACCCTCTCAAAAGCCGAGTAGCGACGTTTGCTTTGACCGCTGTTAGTCACTTCGCGCGAATCATTGGCAGCACGCAAATCGAGATTCAGGAGCCCCTTCCGGGAGTCATCTCTCTTTACCGACAATTGGGTTTCGAGTTCGATTCAGAGGGTAGGCTTGTGAAGGCAATTGACCAAGGCTAGTATCGAATAACTGTTCATTTAATGATCAACACCGGAGGCACCATGAAGGTAGCCGTCGAAAACAAGACCCCAAACGCCAGATCAATAAAATCCGATAGAAAACGTTCTTTCGGCGAGTTGCCAGAGAGTGAGTTGCGCCGAATTAAAGCGGCATTGGCACATCCAGCCGTTGAAGAGCCCGGTGGCATCCTCGCTGGCGCCTCGTTCACTTTCCCCTCCTAAAAAAACCGCTCCCAAAGAGCGGTTTTTTCGTTTAAATGTCCAACTTCACCCAAACAACCAATACCCCAACAACGTCAACACCACCACCGCCAATACCGGTCGTGCCACGCGGTAGGCCTTGGGATTACGGCGCTTCCACTGTTTCACAACGCCGCTGAATTTGTCGCTGAAGTTCTTGCTCCACGCGTAAGCCTGGTTGATCCCTCCCACGCGTTCATCATCGAGGTTCTGCGGCGCAGTCGCGCGGCCGAGCCAGGCGCTGATCGAACGGTTAATGCGAGTCATGAAGCGGTTTTTCAGCGGACGTTCGACGTCGCAGAACAGAATGACGCGGGTTTGCTCGGTTTCGTTTTTAACCCAGTGCACGTAGGTCTCATCGAACATCACGTCTTCACCGTCGCGCCAGGCGTAAACCTGGCCGTCGACGAAGATCCGGCAATCGTCAGAGTTAGGCGTCGACAAGCCGAGGTGATAACGCAGAGAGCCGGCAAATGGATCGCGGTGCGGGTTGAGGTGACTACCGCCCGGTAGCAACGCAAACATCGCGCCTTTTACATTCGGAATCGCACTGACCAGCGCCACGGTTTTCGGGCAAAGTGTTTCGGCCGAAGGCAGCGGTTTGTCGTACCACTTGAGGTAGAAACGCTTCCAGCCTTTCTTAAAGAACGAACCGAAACCGGCATCGTTGTTCTTCTCGGCGGCGCGAATATAGCCCTCGTCGAACAGGTGCATCGCTTCGTCGCGAATGGTTTCCCAGTTGTCGCGCAACACGTCCAGCTCTGGAAACTTGCTGCGATCCAGATAAGGCTTCGACGGCACGCCAGAGAACATGTACATCAAGGCGTTGTACGGAGCGAACAGCGCCGAATGGTTGACGAACTGACGCAGTACCGGCAAACGCGCCTTGCCGCGCAAATGCACATAGAGCGTGCTGCCGAGAAACAGCAACAGCACAAACGCCTTGGCGGCAAACGAAACGGTCATCCACAACTCCTTGATAAAAAACGACGCTGCGATGCCATTTACCCGGCATGGCAGCCGGCCATGATAAACACTACCGGCGTCGGGAAAAACCCGTGCATTCCAAGATTCAGTGTTAAGCAATGCGCAATAAAGCGCTTATTAACATAACGATCCTGAACCTTGGCTGACCTGAATCAATCCAGATTACTGCTGATTCTCCTGCTCGGTGAACAGGTCGCTGAACAACATGCTCGACAGATAACGCTCGCCCGAGTCCGGCAGGATCACGACGATGGTCTTGCCCTGCATTTCCGGGGTCTCCGCCAGACGCACGGCAACCGCCATCGCTGCACCGCAGGAGATCCCGCACAAGATTCCTTCTTCCTGCATCAAACGCAGGGCCATGGCTTTCGATTCTTCGTCAGTCACCAACTCAACCCGATCTACCATCGACAGATCGAGGTTTTTCGGCACAAAACCGGCGCCGATCCCCTGAATCTTGTGCGGGCTCGGCTTGATCTCTTCACCGGCCAGCGCTTGCGTGATCACCGGTGAGGACACCGGCTCCACGGCCACGGAGAGAATCGGTTTGCCCTGGGTATTCTTGATATACCGCGAAACACCGGTGATGGTTCCGCCGGTTCCGACGCCGGCCACCAATACGTCGACAGCGCCATCGGTGTCGTTCCAGATTTCCGGGCCGGTGGTTTTTTCATGAATCGCCGGGTTGGCCGGGTTATCGAACTGCGCTGGCATGAAATATTTGTCGGCATCACTGGCCACGATTTCAGCGGCTTTTTCGATCGCGCCTTTCATGCCCTTGGCCGGTTCGGTCAACACCAGTTCAGCACCCAATGCTTTGAGCACCTTACGGCGCTCGATGCTCATCGAGGCCGGCATGGTCAGCATCAATTTGTAACCGCGAGCGGCGGCGACGAAGGCCAGGCCTATGCCAGTGTTGCCCGACGTCGGCTCGACGATGGTCATGCCGGGCTTGAGTTTGCCGCTGCTTTCGGCGTCCCAGATCATGTTGGCGCCGATCCGGCATTTCACCGAATAACCGGGGTTGCGCCCCTCAATCTTGGCCAGAATGGTCACGCCACGCGGCGCAATACGGTTGATCTGCACCAGCGGCGTGTTGCCGATGGAATGGGCATTGTCAGCAAAAATACGGCTCATGGCTGGGTCCTTATGCAGCGTTGAATTCAGCGCTCCAAGGTATGCCTGTTGCCCATCACAGTCCAGTCGAGGCGAACGTCTGCAACACGCAGTAGTCAATCGCTTTACATCGTTCGGGAATTGTCACCATGAAACGTCGCTACAGTTGGCCCTTGTGGACTTTTGCGGGAATCGTCGTGCTGCTGATTGCGCTGCACATCGCCCTGCCCTTCGTGGTGCGCGATTACCTGAATGACAAACTGGCCAACATGGGCGATTACCGTGGTCAGATCACCGACGTTGACCTGGCGTGGTGGCGCGGCGCCTACAAAATCAACGGTCTGAAGATTGTAAAAGTCGACGGCAAAGTGCCGGTGCCGTTCGTTAACGCACCGCTGATCGACCTTTCAGTCAGTTGGCACTCGCTGTGGTACGACCATGCCGTCGTCGCTCAAGTGAAGTTCTTCAAACCTGAAATCAACTTCGTCGACGGTGGCGCCAACAAACAGAATTCCCAAACCGGTCAAGGCACCGACTGGCGTGAGCAGTTGGGCAAGTTGTTGCCCATCACCCTCGATGAAGTGCAGATCAACGACGGTCGCATCAGTTTCCGCAACTTCAACTCCAAACCGCCGGTGAACATGAATGCCACTGACGTCAACGCGAGCATCTACAACCTGACCAACGTGGTCGACAAGGAAGGAAAACGCGACGCCCGATTCGAAGGCAAAGCCTTGCTACTCGGCCATGCACCGCTGGAAACCACCGCCACCTTCGATCCGTTGAGCAATTTTGAAGACTTCGAATTCCGCCTGCGCGCCAAAGATATCGAACTCAAGAGCATGAACGACTTCGCTTCGGCCTACGGCAAGTTCGACTTCAATGCCGGTCACGGCGATGTAGTGATTGAAGCCAAAGCCAAAAAGGCGCAAGTCAACGGCTACATCAAACCGCTGCTGCGTGACGTTGAAGTCTTCAACTGGCAGCAGGACGTGGAAAACAAGAACAAAAGCATCTTCCGCTCCGTCTGGGAAGCGCTGGTCGGCGGCACGGAAACCGTGCTGAAGAATCAGGCGAAAAACCAGTTTGCGACCAAGGTTGAGCTGAGCGGCAATGTGCACCAGCAAAATATCAGCGCGTTTGAAGCGTTTTTGCAGATTTTGCGTAATGGCTTTGTTCAGGCATTCAATGCGCGGTATGAACGGCCCAAGCCGGATGCGGGTTAGGATTTACGGGCGAAATGCATCCCGATAAAAGGTATCTGCGCCGATCTGGATATCTGCGGCCAACCATTCAACAGTCCAGCCATTATCTGCCAGACGAGCAGTTGCAAAGACTATCGGATCGAGTAATGGGGCGAGTCCTGGATATGTTTGGATATCGCAACTCAAATCGACTGTTACTTGCCGGCTATCGCAAAAGGTCAGTGCGAGTCGGCGGTCTGTAAGCGCTACGGCAGCGGACAAGCGTGGTCTTTTTATGCTCGACATGTATTAAAAGCCTCCGAGTGAACGGGATGGGGCTGCTTCGCAGCCCAGCGGGAGCAAGCTCCCTCGCCACAGAAAGCCCTTTTGCCGCAAGTCATGCGGTGTGTTCAGAGGCTATCGCCGAATCAACCGGGTAAAAATACTGGCCATGCGCCGAGACTGAGTCAACATGTGACGCCCCATTCAGAGACTGAATAAGCCGTCTGCGTTCACAGTCGACCGGCCTGCGCGTTATAGTCGGGCATCCGATTATTTCGCCCCCGCCCTGCCCGTTCAGGTCGGCGTTACCGTTCGAGGATTAGCAGATGAAGTTCGAAGGCACCCAGGCCTACGTCGCCACCGATGACCTGAAGCTGGCGGTCAACGCCGCCATCACCCTGGAGCGGCCGCTGCTGGTCAAGGGCGAGCCGGGCACCGGCAAGACCATGCTCGCCGAGCAACTGGCCGAATCGTTCAATGCCAAGCTGATCACCTGGCACATCAAATCCACCACCAAGGCCCATCAGGGCTTGTACGAGTACGACGCGGTCAGCCGTCTGCGCGACTCGCAGCTGGGCACTGAAAAAGTCCACGACGTGCGCAACTACCTGAAGAAAGGCAAGCTCTGGGAGGCTTTCGAGTCCGAAGAGCGGGTCATTTTGCTGATCGACGAGATCGACAAGGCCGACATCGAGTTCCCCAACGACTTGCTGCAAGAACTCGACAAGATGGAGTTCTACGTTTACGAGATCGACGAGACCATCAAGGCCAAGAAGCGCCCGATCATCATCATTACCTCCAACAACGAGAAAGAGCTGCCGGACGCCTTTCTGCGCCGCTGCTTCTTCCACTACATCGCTTTCCCGGATCGCCCGACCCTGCAGAAAATCGTCGACGTGCATTACCCGGACATCAAGAAGGATCTGGTCAGCGAAGCGCTGGACGTGTTCTTCGACGTGCGCAAAGTGCCGGGCCTGAAGAAGAAGCCGTCGACTTCCGAGCTGGTCGACTGGCTGAAACTGCTGATGGCCGACAATATTGGCGAAGCGGTGCTGCGCGAACGCGATCCGACCAAGGCGATTCCGCCGCTGGCCGGTGCTTTGGTGAAGAACGAACAGGACGTGCAATTGCTTGAGCGCCTGGCGTTCATGAGCCGTCGCGGCACCCGCTAAGAGGCTGATGCCATGTTGCTCAACCTGTTCAATGAAATGCGTGCAGCCAAGGTGCCGGTGTCGGTGCGCGAGCTGCTCGACCTGATCAACGCGCTGAAGCAGCGCGTGACCTTCGCCGACATGGACGAGTTCTACTACTTGTCGCGGGCGATTCTGGTGAAGGACGAGCGCCATTTCGACAAATTCGACCGTGCGTTTGGCGCCTACTTCAATGGCCTCGAAAAGCTCGACGATCACTTACAGGCGCTGATACCCGAAGACTGGTTGCGCAAGGAATTCGAGCGTTCGCTGAGCGACGAGGAACGCGCGCAAATCCAGTCCCTCGGCGGTCTCGACAAACTGATCGAAGAGTTCAAGAAACGTCTGGAAGAACAGAAGGAACGTCACGCCGGCGGCAACAAATGGATTGGCACCGGCGGCACCAGCCCGTTTGGCTCCGGCGGCTTCAACCCGGAAGGCATTCGGGTGGGCGATGCCGGCAAGCGTCAGGGCAAAGCGGTAAAAGTCTGGGATCAGCGCGAGTACAAGAACCTCGACGACTCGGTGGAGCTGGGCACGCGCAACATCAAGGTTGCCCTGCGTCGTCTGCGTAAGTTCGCTCGCCAGGGCGCGGCGGAAGAACTCGATATCGACGGCACCATCGATCACACCGCCAAAGACGCGGGCCTGCTGAACATTCAGATGCGCCCGGAGCGGCGCAACACGGTGAAGCTGTTGTTGCTGTTCGACATCGGCGGCTCAATGGACGCGCACGTGAAGATCTGCGAGGAGTTGTTCTCGGCCTGCAAGACCGAGTTCAAGCATCTGGAGTACTTCTACTTCCACAACTTCGTTTACGAATCGGTGTGGAAGAACAACATGCGCCGCACTTCCGAGCGCACTTCAACCCAGGATCTGCTGCACAAGTACGGCGCTGACTATAAGGTGATTTTCATTGGCGACGCGGCGATGGCGCCTTATGAAATCACCCAGGCCGGCGGCAGTGTCGAGCACTGGAACGAAGAGCCGGGTTATGTGTGGATGCAGCGGTTTATGGAGAAGTACAAGAAGCTCATCTGGATTAACCCGTATCCGAAAGATACGTGGGGGTATACCTCGTCGACCAATATCGTGCGCGATTTGATCGAGGATCAGATGTATCCGTTGACGTTGCGCGGTTTGGAAGAAGGGATGCGGTTTTTGTCCAAGTGATCTGCTGCGTCTGTACTGACGCCATCGCGGGCAAGCCCGCTCCCACAGGTATCGGTGGTGTACATAAATTTCGTGTACAACTCGGACACTGTGGGAGCGGGCTTGCCCGCGATGCTTTTAGCTATTTCTGAAGCGCTGCAGATATTTGATGTGCTCGCGATGCGCAACGTCTTGCACCACCGGCCGCAACCGCACCTGCGCCCCCGGCAGACACTGCGCCAACCGCGCCAACGCCAGCGGCGTCAATGCGCCCAACCGGGGATAGCCGCCAATCGTCTGCCGATCATTGAGCAACACAATCGGCTGGCCATCCGGCGGCACCTGCACCGCGCCCAACGGAATCCCCTCAGAAATCATCGGCAGCCCCTGATATTCCAGCGCCTTGCCCAGCAAGCGAATGCCCATGCGATCAGCGCGACTGTCCAGCGTCCACGCACTATTAAACACATAAAACAGACTCTGCCCACTGAACTGAGCGATCTGTGCGCCGAGCACCAGATCCAGCGGCGCATTCGATTTCAGATCCGGCCGTAAATCCACAGGCACTTCGCGAACACACAGCGAGTCCCCGTAATAGCTCAGCATCGACCCCTTGGCCAATGGCAACCCCATGCCATCGAGCCCGCCGAGTTCTTCGCGCACCACCGTCGCGCTGCTGCCCAACACTTTCGGCGCGTCAAAGCCGCCGGGCGCCGCAAGATACGCCCGGGCACCGAGCAATGGCTGCGTGAACTGCAATTTCTGCCCTTTGCCCAATTTGAAACTGCGCCACGGCGCCAACGGCTGACCATCAACCTGCGCGCCAAGATCCGCCCCGGCCAGCGCCAGCAAGCAATCCTCTTCGGCGATCAGCGCAAACCCGCCGAGGGTGATTTCGATCACCGGTACATCCAGCACATTGCCCAGCAGCCAATTGGCCCAACTCATGGAATTCCAATCCGCCGCGCCGCCCTGAGTCACGCCCAGATGCCGCACACCAAATCGTCCGGCGTCCTGCAACAGGCACAGCGCCGTACTCGCCTCAATCGTCAATCGGCTCATGCCTGCGCCTCCAGTGGCGTGTCGTCGCCGCCCAGATTGATGAACTCGGCATGGCTCACGGCTTCGAAACGCACGGTGTCGCCGGGTTGCATCAGGCTGTAGCCATCGCGATGACGATCGAACAGTTTCGCCGGCGTACGACCGATCAGATTCCAGCCACCGGGCGAGACCACGGGATAGGCTGCGGTTTGCCGCTCAGCGATACCGACGCTGCCGGCGGCGACTTTCTTGCGCGGCGTGTTCAAACGTGGCGCCGCGAGGATTTCTTCGACCAAACCCATAAAGGCAAAACCCGGCGCGAAGCCGAGAGCGAACACCTGATATTCGCGGCCGCTGTGGCGACGGATCACCTCATCCACCGCGAGTCCACTGCGCTCAGCCAGCAAGCTCAACTCCGGCCCGACGCTCAAGTCATACCAGACCGGCAGCACATGACATTGACCGGCGGATCGTGAATTCGGCGACAGATCAATCAGCGCCTCAGCGATCAATTCCCGCGCCTGATTCGGGCTCAAAACCGTCAAATCGTAATGCACCATCAACGTCGTGTACGACGGCACCAGATCGATCAATTGCGCGCCAAACACCGTACGCAAACGCTCACTGGCGGCGAGCATCCACGGCATGTTGGCTTCTGCGATTTCATCGAACAGACGCAGCATCAGGCAATCCAGTGCCACCACTTCAATCCTTGGGTTCATTGCGCGTCCTGCTGATTCAAGGCCTCGCGAATACCCTGCACGGCGACCACCGAACTGGCGTTGTCGCCGTGTACGCAGAGGGTATTGGCATGCAGACGCAAGGCGCTGCCGTCGCTGGCAGTGAGGTTGTCGCCACGGGCAATGGTCAGCGCTTGCTCGATGATTTTTTCAGGGTCGTGATGCACCGCCCCCGGCAGTTGTCGCGAAACCAGTTTGCCAGCGCTGTCATAGGCGCGGTCGGCGAACGCTTCGAACCACAACGTCACGCCATATTCATCACCCATTTGCTGCGCGGCCGAGTTGTCGCGAGTGGCCATCAACATCAGCGGCAGGCTGCTGTCGTACGCGGCCACGGCCTGAATCACCGCGCGCAATTGCGCCGGGTTGGCCATCATGTCGTTGTACATCGCGCCGTGCGGTTTGACGTAACTGACCCCGCCACCCTGCGCCTTGCAGATGCCGTCGAGTGCACCGATCTGGTAATGCAGGATGTCTTGCAGCTCTTGCGCCGAATACGCCATGGAACGGCGGCCGAAGCCGACCAGATCCTGATAAGCCGGATGTGCGCCAATCTTGACCCCGTGGCTCAACGCCATGCTGACGGTCTTGCGCATGATGCTCGGATCGCCGGCATGGAAGCCGCAGGCGACGTTGGCGCAATCGATGAAGGGCATGACCTCGGCATCCAGACCCATGGTCCAGCTGCCGAAGCTCTCGCCAATGTCGCAATTCAATAGCAGGCGGCTCACGGTGAACACTCCTGTAGCGTCTTGTCTTTTTATCTGTAGGAATTTGTTTCGCAGGTTATCAGTTACTGCGCATCGAGTTGCTTGCCACGGGTTTCCGGCAGGCTCAATGCCGCGATGATCACCACGCCGTAAGACACCGCCGCGAAAGCACCAATGCCAACACTCAATGGCACGGTCTGGCTAAGCAAACCGATCAGCAGCGGAAACAATGCCGCCAGCGCCCGCCCGATGTTGTAGCAAAAACCCTGCCCCGAACCGCGAATCCGCGTCGGAAACAACTCAGTGAGAAACGCGCCCATGCCGCTGAAAATCCCTGAGGCGAAAAAGCCCAGCGGAAAGCCCAGCCACAACATCACGCCGTTGCTCACCGGCAATTGCGTATAGAGCAAAACGATGGTGAACGAGCCGACCGCGAACAGAATGAAATTCTTTTTGCGGCCGAGCAGATCGGTCAGATAGGCGCTGATCACGTAACCGACGTAAGAGCCGACAATCACCATCGCCAGATAACCGCCAGTACCGAGTACGCTCAAACCGCGTTCGTTCTTGAGGAAGGTCGGCAGCCAGGAAGTGATCGCGTAATAACCGCCCAAAGCTCCCGTGGTCAGCAGCGAAGCGCGGAACGTGGTGAAGAGCATGCCCGGCGCGAAGATCTCGTAAAATTTCGATTGATTCTCCGGCGTTTGCCGGGCCTTGGTTTCGCGATAGATCTCCGGATCCTTGACCAGACGGCGGACGAAAATCACAAAAATCGCCGGTACGATGCCGAGGATGAACAGCGCGCGCCAGGCGTCTTCCGGCGGCAGCACCGAGAACAGCAGCGCGTACAGAATCGCCGTCAGCCCCCAGCCCAGCGCCCACCCGGATTGCACCATGCCCACCGCTTTGCCGCGATCCTTGGCGCGGATCACCTCGCCGATCAGCACCGCGCCGGCCGTCCATTCGCCGCCGAAACCGAAGCCCATCAGGGTGCGGGCGATCAGCAGTTGTTCGTAGTTTTGCGCGAAGCCGCAGAGAAAAGTGAAGAAGGCGAACCACAGCACCGTCAGTTGCAGGGTGCGCACGCGGCCGATGCGGTCGGAGAGAATCCCGGCGACCCAACCGCCAATCGCTGAAGCAATCAGCGTGCTGGTATGAATCAGCCCGGCCTCGCCGGTGGTGATGCCCCACATCGCAATCAACGTCGGCACGACGAAGCTGAGCATCTGCGTGTCCATGCCGTCCAGACCGTAGCCGATCTTGCAGCTCCAGAAGGTGCGGCGCTCCTGCTGATTGATGTTGCGATACCAGTCGAACGGCCCCGGACGCGCCGGTGCCGGGGATGCTTCTAGGGTGTCGGGAGCACTCATGGCTTATCTCCGCAGGTTTTTTATTGGTCTTGTTCGTAGCCCCGACGACGCCTATCGTGGGAACCGGATGCGCCGATTTTTCGTCGCCCGGGCGTGCTGCGTCCAACGAATAAAAACCCGCCTTAGGCATAAGAAAAATTTGTCACCCGAGCCTTGCCCATGAACCTGAAGTTTCTCGAGACCTTTGTCTGGGTCGCCCGCCTGAAGAGTTTTCGCCTGACCGCCGACAAGCTATTCACCACCCAGGCATCGATTTCCAGCCGCATTGCGGTGCTGGAGGGCGAGCTGGGGGTGAAGCTGTTTCTGCGCGATTCGCGCGGTGTCAGCCTGACGCCCGAAGGCCTGAAAGTGCTCGACTATGCCGAGCAGATGCTCGACACCATGTCGGCGCTGAAGCAGTCGATCGAGACTCGCTCAAGCAAGGTCGGCCGCGTGCGCATCGGCGTGATGGACACGGTGATCCACACGTGGCTGAGCCCGTTGGTGGCGCAGATGACCGATCTGTATCCACGGGTGGAAATCGAGCTGGTGGCGGATACCTCGCTGAACCTCTGCGATCAGCTACAAAAAGGTTTTCTCGATATAGTTCTGCAAACCGATCTGGTGCGCCACGAAAGTGTGCGCAGCCTGGAACTGGCCAGCCATCCGCTGGGCTGGATCGTCGCCAGTAATTCGATCTACAACCGCGACTACGCCGACCTCGCTGAACTGGCGCAGGAACGCATCATCACCTACTCGAAAAACTCCCGACCGCATCAGGATCTTCTGGCGTTGATGCAGGCGAACGGCGTGATGGCGCCGCGTTTGAATTGCGTGAATTCGGTGTCGGCGATCACGCGATTGTTGCGCGATGGATTCGGGATTGGCGTGCTACCGCCGGTGTTGGTGGCGGAGGAACTGGCGCGGGGGGAATTGACGTTGCTGGACATCGATCAGCGGCCACCGGATTTGCAGGTGGTGGTGTCGTGGCGGGTGGGGGTTGAGTGGGTCGAGGAGATTGTGACCTTGTGTCAGCAGGTGTTGGCGGGGTATGCGCAGAAGGTTGGTGATGGGTATGTGGTTTTGACCCCTTAACAGCAAAAGATCGCAGCCTTCGGCAGCTCCTACATGATCGTTCCCACGCTCCGCGTGGGAATGCCTCAATGGACGCTCCGCGTCCGCTTTGCGACGCGGAGCGTCCCGGGCTGCATTCCCACGCAGAGCGTGGGAACGATCTTCAGAGGCCGCGCACATCGCGGTCTTCGATCGGGCGGCTCTGGCGCAGGCGTCGGCCGCCGAGCACGACCCAGTCAATCAGACGGAACACGCATTCGATCCCGAACGACAGCAACAGCGCGCCGCTCATGCCCCAGATCATCGCTTCCGGGGTCAGCAGAATCTGATAGCTGTAGCCATTCCAGGTTTCCTTGCGAATGTCCGGATCCGCCGCCAGCACCACTTGCAGGAAGCGGATGTACCAAGGGCCCTGCATCGCCTGGAACTGCTTGTCCAACGCCACCTGACGCGTGAGCAAAGTGTTCAGGCTATCCGCATCGCTACGGAATATCGGATCTTCACTGGCGCGATAATGCGCGACCAGCGCCTGCATATCACCCTTGAAAAATTGATCAGCCGTGCCTTGAAAGCCGCGCAATCCGGTCTGCGCTTCAATCAGATGCGCTTCGACGCGTTTCGCGTAATCGTTGATGAAGCCCGGCACCTGGACACCGATCAACAGGCCCGCCGCGAACAACACCAGCCGTAGATAACTGAGCAACATGGCGCGCAATCCTTATTCGGTCTTACCCTGGCTGACGCATTCGCCGCGTCGCCACAGGCTCCATTGGCCCGGTTCGTAGCGGGTCCAGGTTTCGTTTTCGGTCAACGGTTCGGTGGCAATCACGGTGACCACGTCGTTGGGCGTGGTTTCCGCCTGGAAATCGACGATTACGTCGACATCCTTCAAGCGCGCCGGGCCGAACGGTGCGCGCCGAGTAATTTGTGCCAGTTTGGTCGAGCAATAGCAGAACAGCCAGTCGCCATCGCTGAGCAGGCAGTTGAACACGCCTTTGCTGCGGTATTCGGCGCAGGCCGCGACCAGATCCGGCAACAGTTCTTCTATATCGACCGGTTCCGGAAACGCTGCACGCACGCGGTTGAGCAAATCGCAGAACGCCGCCTCGCTGTCGGTATCGCCGACCGGGCGGTAGAAACTTTTGATCGGGGTGAAATCGGCGAGTTGGCCGTTGTGCGCGAAGCACCAGTTGCGGCCCCACAGTTCGCGGACGAACGGGTGAGTGTTGGATAAGCAGACTTTGCCAACGTTGGCCTGGCGAATGTGGCCGATGACCACTTCGCTTTTGATCGGATAGCGTTGCACCAGATTGGCGACTTCCGACTCGCTGCTGGCCGCCGGATCCTGAAACAGGCGCAAGCCACGACCTTCGTAAAACGCGATGCCCCAGCCGTCGCGGTGCGGGCCGGTACGCCCGCCACGCTGCATCAGGCCGGTGAAGCTGAACACGATATCGGTCGGCACGTTGGCACTCATGCCCAGTAATTCACACATGTGCGGACTCTCGGGATTACAGGCGCGGCTCGACCCGCGTGCGCTGCGGATTGCTCGGGACTGGCGGACGACCGTAGCGGTCATCGCCGACGCCGCCGAACGGTTGATCGTCATCGCGATCATCGGCACGGGCGGCAGCCTTGGCGGCTTCTGCCTGCTCGCGGCGAGCACGGGACGCGCGTTCGATTGGCAGACGGATCAACACGAAGATCAGGTAAATACCGAGGGCGATCATGCTGTACATGAACAGATCGGAGATCGCTCGCCACGCGTTGTTGCCGACCTTGAACGCCAGATCCAGCGCGGTAATGGCGATAGACGGCGCAACTTTGGCTTTCACCGGGTCAATGATGGTCGGGCTGAACAGCAACACCGCCATCAGCACCCGCAGCGGCTCGCGCAGGTAGCGCCACATCCAAGTGGTCAGGCGCATCCATACCAACAGGCAGCCTACGGCGGCAAAGGCGTAGAGGCCCCAGGCGATCAGATAGTCGTTCTCGGTCATGGTGTCCATGGCAAGGCAGGCAAAGAGGCGCTTATAGTAACGACTTTTCGCCCGTCCGGCTTGTCCCAATACAGACACGACCTGTGGGAGCGGGCTTGCTCGCGAAAGCGGTGGGTCAGTGAAACAAATGTCATCTGACACACCGCTTTCGCGAGCAAGCTCGCTCCCACATGGGTCTGCGGCGGATTCCAGAGCTGCGAAAACCCTATTCCGTATTTTTTTGTTCGAGAGCCTTCCATGCCCCAATCCGCCAACGTCAGCAGTGCTCCGATTGCCCACAAGGCGCCCGGCGCCGACCCGTATGCCTGGCTGCAGGAACGCGACACCGACGCGGTGCTCGATTACCTCAAGGCTGAAAACGCCTGGCAGGAAGCGCAAACCGCCGATCAGGCCGAGCTGCGCGAAACGCTGTTCGAAGAGATCAAGGGCCGGATTCTCGAAACCGACCTGTCCCTGCCCTCGCCATGGGGCCCGTACCTGTATTACACGCGCACCACCGCTGGCGACGAATACGCGCGGCACTACCGCTGCCCGCGTCCGGCCGACGACAGCCTGACCCTTGATGAAAGTCGCGAACAACTGTTGCTCGACCCGAACGTACTGGCCAATGGCGGGTTCTTCTCGCTGGGCGCGTTCAGCATCAGCCCCGATCATCAGCGGCTGGCCTACAGCGTCGACGCCACGGGCGATGAGATTTACACGCTGTTCGTCAAAGAACTGTCCAACGACAAGGTCAGTGAGCTGGAATTCGAAGACTGCGACGGCAGCATGACCTGGGCCAACGACAGCCTGACCCTGTTCTTCGGCGAACTCGACGACACCCATCGCCCGCACAAACTGCTGCGCTATCGCCTCGACGGCACCGCCGCTGAAGAAGTCTTCACTGAGACGGACGGTCGCTTTTTCCTGCATTGCTACCGTTCCAGCTCCGAGCAGCAATTACTGCTGTCGCTGGGCAGCAAGACCACCAGCGAAGTCTGGGTGCTCGATGCCAATCAGCCGCACTTGCCGTTCACGTGCCTGGCGCCACGAGTCGAAGATCACGAATACGACGTCGATCACGGCCTGCTCGACGGCGCATGGACATGGTTTATCCGCACCAACCGCGACGGCATCAACTACGCGCTGTATCAGGCGCCGGATACCGGCATCGCGCCGACCGAAGCCGACTGGCAAAACCTGATCCCGCACAGCGACACGGTGATGCTCGACGGCGTCAGCCTCAACACCGAAGCCATGACCCTGAGCTTGCGCGAAGGTGGCCTGCCGATCATCGAAGTTCACCCACAAGGCCTGGCGCCGTATCGCGTGCAATTACCGGACGCGGCCTACAGCCTCTATGTGCAAAACAGCCTGGAATTCGAGAGCGATCGCATTCGTCTGCGCTATGAAGCACTGAATCGCCCGGCTCAGGTGCGCCAGTTGATCCTCGCCACTGGCGAACAAACCGTGCTGAAAGAAACTCCGGTGCTCGGCCCGTTCGACGCCGACGCTTACGTCAGCCAGCGCCTGTGGGCCACTGCGCCGGACGGTACACAAGTGCCGATCAGCCTGGTGATGAAGCGCGAAATGCTCGGCAAACCGGTGCCGCTGTATCTGTACGGTTATGGCGCTTACGGTTCGAGCCTGGATCCATGGTTTTCCCATGCGCGTTTGAGTCTGCTCGATCGCGGCATGGCCTTCGCCATCGCCCACGTGCGCGGCGGCGGTGAGCTGGGTGAAGCCTGGTATCGCGCTGGCAAGCAGGAACACAAACAGAACACCTTCAGCGACTTCATTGCTTGCGCCGAGTTTTTGATCCTCAACGGCATCACCACGGCCGAAAAACTGGCGATCAGCGGCGGCAGCGCCGGTGGCCTGTTGATTGGCGCGGTATTGAATCAGCGTCCGGATTTGTTTGGCGTGGCGATTGCCGAAGTGCCGTTCGTCGACGTGCTCAACACCATGCTCGACCCGGAGCTGCCGCTGACCGTCACCGAATATGACGAGTGGGGCAACCCTGAAGAGCCGGAGGTTTACGAGCGGATCAAGGCGTACGCGCCGTACGAAAACGTCACTGCGCAGGCTTATCCCGCGACACTGGTGATCGCCGGCTACAACGACAGCCGCGTGCAGTATTGGGAAGCAGCCAAGTGGGTGGCGAAACTGCGCGCGAGCAAAACCGACGACAACGTGCTGCTGCTCAAGACTGAGCTGGGCGCCGGGCATGGCGGGATGAGCGGGCGTTATCAGGGATTACGTGACGTAGCACTCGAATATGCATTTGTCTTCAAGGTTTTGGGCCTGGCCTGAGGAACTCCGTCGGTCACTTGGGTCTTAACTCCAGACCCACTGTGGCGAGGGGATTTATCCCCGTTGGGCTGCGAAGCGGCCCCAAAACCTGCAAACTCAGTATTCCTGAAGCACCGAGTTGGCAGGATTTGCGACTGCTGCGCAGCCGAGCGGGGATAAATCCCCTCGCCACAAAAGCCCGTTCCTACGGGATCCGTGTATAGCCTTGAAATGTGAAAACAATAAAGACCGCACCGACATGTCAGAACCAACCTTCCTGAACAACGAAATCCGCGACTGGCTGATGGACTGTGGCCTGTTCGATCAATTGCAACTGGCCGACTTCGCCGCCGCCTCGGGCTACTTCAGCATCAGCACCGTGGCGGAAGGCGAGGCGATATTCCGCGAGGGCGATGCCGGCAGTTTCATGTGCATCCTCCACACCGGTCAGGTCGCCGTGCAGAAAACCGGGCCCGACGGCCAGGTCATCACCATGGCCACTCTGCGCAGCGGCCGCGCGTTCGGTGAAATGGCCGTGCTCGACGGCGAACGGCGCTCAGCCACCTGCATCGCTGCGAGCAACTGCCAACTGTTGAACCTCGGCAAGGATTCGCTGGAAAAAATGCTCAACGACGCGCCGAAGATCGCCGCGAAGATCATCCGCGCCCTCGCCGTCTCATTGTCGAAACGCCTGCGCATGGCCGACGGCCAACTGGCGGCACAACAGGTCTAACCGCCAGGCGATTTAGCCTTGCTGCCGCTCGGTTCAATGCCCGGCACTGGCTGATCTTTGCTCGGCGGAGTCGGCATTTCAATCGGCACCAGCGGCGGGCTGCCACTGCCGGCACCCGATTTGGGAATGTTGATCGGGGTGATCTGCGGATACGGTGTCGGTGTTGCGGTACCGGGCGCGCCGGGCTGCGGCGTCGGGCTGACCGGAATGGTCTGCTGCGCCTGCACTGCAGTAATCGAGAGCGCGGCCAGGGCAATGACCGTTAGAATGGTGCGCTTCATCAAGGGCTCCGTTTGGCCTCTAGTCTGCGCTCAGGCTACTCCCAACGGGCCCGCTTGCCTTCCCCCTTGTAGAGATTTCCATGAAACGTTTCGTTCTGCTCGACACCACCCCGATCCCCGAAAGCGGCGGTGCCCTGTGCCTGTTCGAGTATGGCGAGGACTTCGTCATCAAGATTCAGGGCGGCGACGGCGGGCAATTGATGAACACGCGCATGCACGGCTCCGAAGATGCGCTGGCCGAGATTCCCTGCCGCAAAGTCGCCGGGCGGCCGGATTCGCGGGTGCTGATCGGCGGTCTGGGCATGGGCTTCACCCTCGCCTCCGCGCTCAAGCATCTGGGCAAGACCGCTGAAGTAGTGGTCGCCGAATTGGTGCCCGGCGTGGTCGAGTGGAACCGTGGCCCGCTCGGCGAGAAGTCCGGTCGTCCGCTGCTCGACCCGCGCACGGTGATCCGTCAGGAAGACGTGGCCAAGGTGCTGCAAAGCGAGCCGAATGGTTTCGACGCAATCATGCTTGACGTCGACAACGGCCCCGAAGGCCTGACCCAGAAAGCCAACAGCTGGCTGTACTCCGCCGCTGGTCTGAATGCCTGCGCCAAGGCACTGCGTCCGAAAGGCGTGCTCGCCGTGTGGTCAGCCAGCGCTGATCGGCTGTTTTCCGACAAATTGAAGAAGGCCGGTTTCAAGGCCGAAGAAGTTCAGGTCTTCGCCCATGGCAACAAGGGCACGCGGCACACAATCTGGATTGCCGAGAAGCTCAAGGGCTGAGCTAAACTCTGCCCATAACCGTCATTAGTCTTTTACAAAGGTGAACCCATGAGTTCGTCCACCCCAACCAATACGTCGAAGCTGGATCGCATCCTCGCCGACAACCAGCGCGACAAGGAAATGGGCTACCGCGACAAAGCCCTGAAGATGTACCCGCACGTCTGTGGCCGCTGCACCCGTGAATTTTCCGGCAAGCGCCTGAGCGAACTGACCGTGCACCACCGCGACCACAACCACGACAACAACCCGCAGGACGGCTCGAACTGGGAGCTGTTGTGCCTGTACTGCCACGATAACGAGCACTCGCGCTATACCGATCAGCAGTACTTCAGCGAAGGCTCGCTGAGCACGCCGAAGATTGCCAAGGCGACGCACAACCCGTTTGCCGCGCTGGCCGGGTTGATGAAGAAAGAAGATTAGAGATCTGTATGGGTCTGACTGGCCCCTTCGCGAGCAAGCCCGCTCCCACATTGGATCTGTGGCGTACACAAAACCAATGTGGGAGCGGGCTTGCTCGCGAAGGCGGCCGTCCAGACACCGCCAATCCATGATCTGACCACAACCGCCCAATCCCCGTATAATCGCGCTCTTTTTTCCCGAAGGCACCCCGCTCGTGGCAGACAAACGGTACAGCTGCATTGGTTTGTATAACCCCAAATCACCGGAGAACGTCGGTTCGGTGATGCGCGCCGCAGGCTGCTACGGCGTGGCATCGGTGTTCTACACCGGCAAGCGTTATGAACGCGCCGCCGACTTCGTCACCGACACCAAGCGCGTGCACTACGACATTCCGCTGATCGGCATCGACGATCTGAAAAAGATCCTCCCGCTCAACTGCGTCCCCGTCGCCGTGGAACTGGTCGAAGGCGCCCGCCCGCTGCCGGAATACACCCACCCGGATCGCGCCCTGTACATCTTCGGCCCTGAAGACGGTTCGCTGGATAAAGAGATCCGCGACTGGTGCGAAGACGTCGTGTACATCCCGACCAGCGGCTGCATGAACCTCGCTGCCACCGTCAACGTCGTGCTCTACGACCGCATGGCCAAAGGCCTGAATACGCGCTCCGGGCCGAAATTCCGCTGAAGCGTCGCACATCCGATGGAACAAGCTGACCGCTCGCGCAGTCAGCTTATTTATCCATTACTCATAGCCTGGAGAAAGATCATGACCGAGCTCAAACGCGTCGAGCGTATCGAATCCACCCCGTTTCAGAGCCGTTCCGAGCAGAACGTCGAAGGCTGGGAGCGCATCGGCTCGCTGGCCGGTGGCGTGATCATGGTCGGCAAGGGCCTGCGCCGTGGCGGTGTGTTCGGTTTGATTCAGGTGGCGATTGGCGGCGTGGCCATGGCTCGCGGGATCACCGGGCACAGCTTGGTGAAAAGCCTGATCGAAAAGAGCCGTCAGGACATGAATAACGTGCGCGCGAAGATCGAACGTGCCGGGGAAGAGTTGAGCAAGCTGAAGGCGAATGCCGAAGCGGCGACCAGTTCGGCGACAGTGACCGGGAATGATTCGGTGAAATCGCCGAAAGCCGGGGTTTGATCCAGCATTTGCGCCGGGGCTGATGGCCCCTTCGCGAGCAAGCCCGCTCCCACATTTGAAATGCATTCCCCTGTGGGAGCGGGCTTGCTCGCGAAAGCGGTATTACTGCAGTAACTCAGAATCAAGGACTTTAGAGGACTCGCCGAGCACGCTCTCAGCCAGTTGCACAAACTCTTTAGTACTCACCGTCCCCAAATGCATCGCCCCGCGCAACACGTCATCCAGCGAACGTTTATTGCGGGTCTTCAAACGAATCTCGCGATCCAGTTCCTGCAACACAATCACCGCTTTTGCCACCTGCGCCGGGCTGATCTGCTCACCGCGCAGCGTCGCGACTTTCTGGCTGTCCCTGGCCAGTTTCGCCTGCAAACTCTGATAGCGCTCATCACTCATGCCACCGGCGCGGCGCAGCAGTTCGATCGCGTAATACTCGGCAAAGCCTTCGCTGATCCAGTCGCTGCGCTGCTCGTCGTTGATCCGCCCAAACACCTGCGCCAGTTCACGCATCAGCGCACTGCTGCCGCTTTCACTGACCAGCGGCAAGCGCGTGTTCACGTAGATCGACTCATGCGCACCGAGGCTGCCGCGCCACATCGGGTCGTTGGCACCGACGATCAGCAGCTTGGCCGGATGACGTGGATAAACCGCCTGCACCTGCGGCCAGACGAAGGTCAGCAACGTCAGTACATCCATGCGCCTCATGCCCTGCCCTTGCGGTGAAGCGATGGTGACTTCGGTTTCGCCCAGGCGCGTGCGACGGCTGCCGAGCTTGCCGGCGAGCATCCAGCCGGTCGGGCGGTCGAACAGGCGTGAAGGGTTGTCGATGCGGAATTTGTTTTTGCCGATTCTTGGCCAGGCGGTTTCGACGCTTTTCCAGCCATCGGGCAATTCGAATTGCAGGCGCGAGACCAGTTCCGTGCCGTCCTGCTGATCGAGTTTGGCTGGCGGCACCAGTTCATCACCGCGCAGCAGCGCCCAGCTCGGCGTCATGCGGGTGTCGAAGCTGCCGTTTTTGCGGCCGTGGCTGATGCGCACGCGGTAGGTCAGGCTGGCCTTGGCACTCGTCGGGCGCCAGACGCCGCGCACGTGTTTGCCAGGAATCAACAGCCATTGGCCATCGGCTTTGAAGTCGCTGTAATGGCTGCCGTCGCCAAGGTCGAAATCGAGGCTGCGCACGGCTTCGCCTTTGGCCAGGGTCAGGCGCACTTCGGCCTGATCGCTCTGTGGCAACAGGCGTATGTGGTAATCGAGATCGACTTTTTTTGCTGCCCAGACGGGCGCACTGAACATCAGCAGACCGATCAGCAACGCTCGCAGCAAACCCACAGCCATACCCACTCCTTGTGGCAGTCAGAATTATTGTGTGAGTGCTGCGCACTCAATATCGGGAGCAAGCTCCCTCGCTACAGGTTATCCCGTTAGCCAGCGCGGAAAATCAGGTGATCTTCCCAGTCATCTTCCGGCACGCTGCCTTCGGCGAGCATACGCCCGGATTGTGAAATTCGTTCGTGGTGCACCGCCTCGCGATCACCACTCACCAAGTGATGCCACGACGGCAGATCCTTGCCCTCGCTGACCAGTCGATAGCCGCAGGTCGGCGGCAGCCATTTGAATTCTTCTGCCTGGCCCGGCGTGAGCTGGATGCAATCCGGGACAAACTTGATGCGATTAGGGTAATCGCTGCACTGGCAGGTGTTCAGATCCAGCAGTTTGCAGGCAATGCGCGTGTAATAAACGCTGTTGTCTTCTTCATCCTCGAGTTTTTGCAGGCAGCACAGACCACAGCCGTCGCACAGCGATTCCCATTCCTGGTGATCCAGTTGATCAAGGGTTTTGTGTTTCCAGAACGGTTCGACTTCGGCGGCCATGGCTCAAGCATCAACATCAGGTGGTGAAAGGCCGCCAGTCTAGTGCCCCGGGCCGCGCGGGCCAAGCGCTGGCGACTGTCGGTAAATCGCGCTTGTCAGCCTCAGCGCTGCCGAGTAGGGTTTTGCCTCGAATTCATTTACTCAAACGTAGCCAGGAATCTCTTGATGAGTGCCAACCCTCGCGTTGCCGAATACGCCATTCACCCGCAGTTCACCGACCGTTGGTCGCCGCGCGCCTTCACCGGCGAAGCGATCCCGGAAGAGACCCTGCTGAGCTTCTTCGAAGCCGCCCGCTGGGCACCGTCGGCGTACAACTCGCAGCCATGGCGTTTCCTCTACGCGCGCCGCGACACGCCGAACTGGCAGCGTTATCTGGGTCTGCTCAATGAATTCAACCGTAGCTGGGCGCAGCATGCGTCGGCACTGGTGATCGTGATCTCGAAAACCACCTTTACGGCACCGGGTGCGACGGAAGAAACCCCGGCGTTGTGGCACACCTTCGACACGGGTTCGGCGTGGGGCCATCTGGCGCTGCAAGCGAGCATCAGCGGCTGGCACACCCACGGCATGGCCGGCTTCGATCAGGAGCTGACGCGCAAGGAGCTGAATATTCCTGAAGGTTATGCGCTGCATGCCGCTGTTGCGGTAGGCAAACTGGGTGACAAGGCAACGCTGGCGGATTACCTGCAAGCACGCGAAGAGCCAAGCCCGCGTCGTCCGTTGAGCGAACTGGCAGCTGAAGGCGACTTCACCCTCTAAAAGCAAAAGATCGCAGCCTTCGGCAGCTCCTACAGGGGAATATGTACCTCTGTAGGAGCTGCCGCAGGCTGCGATCTTTTGATGCCAACTCAATACCCGCGATTGAAATCCACTTCGCCGCGCAATATCTCGCTCGCCTGATAGGCCTTCAGGTTGTCGACGAACAACTGCACCATCAACGCCGGTGAAGTCGGTGCCGAGCTGTGCCCGGTCAGCAGCAAGCCCCACGCCGTCCAGAATGGGTGACGCTGCGGCAACGGCTCCTGACGGCAAACGTCAATCACCGCACCCGCCAGGTGCCCTTCCTTCAGCGCCTCGACCAGATCCGCATCAACCACGGCCACACCGCGCCCGACGTTGATGAACAATCCGGTCGGCTTGAATTGCTTGAACAACGCCGCGTCGTAGATATCGTGGGTATGTTCGGTGTTCGGCAGCAGATTGACCACGTAATCCACTTCGCCGACCAGCCGTGGCAGATCCGCCATCGAAGCGACTTCAACGAACGGCGCCTGCTCGCGAGCACTGCTGGCGATGCCGTACAACTCGACGCCGAACGGCAGCAGGAACTGCGCCACGCTCTGGCCGATGTCGCCAGTTCCGACGATCAAGACTTTGCGCCCGACCAGACTCTGACCGGTGCGGTTGTCCCACTTGCGCTCGACCTGGCTGACCAGTCGCGCCAATACCTCGCGCTCGTGACCGAGCATGTAGGTCAAAACGTATTCAGCCATCACCTGGCCGAAAATGCCTACGGCGCGGGTCAGGCGATAATCGCGGCGCAAGCCATCGGCAAGCAGCGGCGTGATGCCGGCCCAGGTCGATTGCAGCCATTGTGGCTGGTGGCCCTGACGCAACAGGGTCGCCAGCAGATCCGGCTGACCCAGCCACACCGGGCAATCAGCGGCCAGCCGCGCCAGTTCGGCGGAGTCGCCACTGGTCAGCACTTCAAGCTCGGGCACTGCCTGACGCAGCAGCCGGGCGTATATCGCGTGGTCGTGTTCGGCAATCAGAACGCGCATCTTCAAACCTTTCGCAAACCGTGCAGACGGTCGCCGGATGTCGGGCGACCGTCGCGGTAAAAACAGTTCCAGGGTTAATCGAGGCCCAGAACAGGGCCTCGCAGATCAGACCGGGTCGTTGCGTCGCAGCAACTCTTCGGGCAAGTGCTCGATGTACTCGTCCTCGGCCGGCGGCATTTGCAGGTGATAGCCCTGCTTGTCGAGGTTTTCCAGCACGACGACGATGTCTTCGCTGGCCAATTTGCGCTCAGGCGACAGCACCAGGTCAAATGAATGTTTCGGCTTGCCGAACGCCAGCATCAGCGCTTCCGGCACGCGCTCGAGTGCATCACTTTTCAGCACGTAAAGGTACATGCCGCTGCGCTTCGAGCTTTGGTAGATGGAACAAATACGTTTCAAGGCTGTTCTCCGGCGGTGGCCAGGCTGTCGAGCAGCGTCTGACCCATGAGTTCGCGGCGCCAGCCACGCAGCGACTCAGGCAATTGGTAAGGACCCTCGGGGTAGCCACTTTTGACCAGCGCTTCGAGGGTTTTCTTGCGTAGCATCAGTTCCGGCGCGATGTCGAGGCGCTCGGCCTCGGCCTGACCCAGCGCACGCAATTGTTTGATCAACGCAGCAGCTTCGATCGGCAACGGCTCCGGCACGGCAGGCGGCCATTGATCAGGGCCCACACTGCCAGAGCGCTTGATCAGATCAAGCAGAAATTGACCGTCCTGACGCACGGTACGCGGGTGCATGTCTTCGATCTTGCCCAGCGCGGCGAGGTTGTCCGGTTGCGTGCGAGCCAACGGCCACAGCGAATGCTCACGAACGATGCGGTTGCGCGGCAAGTCACGGGCACGCGCTTCGGTTTCACGCCATGCGCACAGCTCACGCAATACCGCGAGCTGTGCACGGGAGAGTTTCCACGCCAGTTTGGCTTCGCGGTAAACCTCGTACGGATCGGTTTCGCGGCGCAGGTTGGCCACCAGTTCGGCGCCGTCCTCCAGCACCCAGGCGAACTTGTCGTCGGACAGTTTCGGTCGCAGCTGTACGAAAACTTCCGCGAGATGCACGGCATCTTCAGCGGCGTAGCTGATCTGCGTGTCGGACAACGGACGCTGCAACCAGTCGGAACGGGTTTCGCCCTTCGGCAGTTCGATGCCCAGCACCGCTTGCACCAGACGCGAATAACCCATCGAGAAACCGAGGTTCAGATAGGCCGCGCCCAATTGTGTGTCGAACATCGGCGCCGGCAGGCTACCGGTCAGACGCAACAGCACTTCGAGGTCTTCGCTGCAGGCGTGCAGGACTTTCAGCACCGCCGGATTTTCCAGCAGCGCAGCCAGCGGTTGCCAGGCATTGATGGTCAGCGGATCGATCAGGTAGGCGCGTTTACCGTCGCCAATCTGCAACAGGCCGGCAATCGGGTAGAAGGTGTCGACCCGCATGAATTCGGTGTCGAGGGCAACGAACGGCAGCTGCTGCCACTCGGCGCAAAACTGCGCGAGGCTTTCGTTGTCGCGAATCCAGTGAATATCGATGGCCACACGGCTCTCCCTTGAAGAATGGCGCGCAGTATATATCGCCACCGGCGATTTTCGCGCCTGCGAAGGGCAAGAGCTGTAACGAAATGTCCTGCCAATGGGCAAGAATAGTCTGACAGAAGGATCAAACGTGGCCATTAACTGTAGGAGCTGCCGAAGGCTGCGATCTTTTGATCCTGCTTTTGAAGATCAAAAGATCGTCCGATCGCGGCCCGAGCCTGCGGCAGCTCCTACAGGGGAATGCTTCAGTCCTTGGCCAGCACGCCGTCGATCACTGACCCGCGGCAACCGGCGAATATGTCCAGATCCGGTTCATACACCGAACTCTTCACTTCGAGCAAACCGAGCATCGAGTGGAACAGGTTGTCCTGACTCAGCGGTTTATCGCGGCTCATTTGCAGGCAATGGGTGTCGACCGAGTAGGACTTTTGATAGTTGTCGGAGAACCACGCCAGCATCGCCACGTGCTTCTGTTGTTCCGGCGCCAGCATATACGGCGTGCCATGCAGGAACAGGTTGTACTCACCCAGCGACTCGCCGTGATCGGACAGGTACAACATCGCGGTATCGACTTTGTCCTGATTGTTGCGCAACACATCGATCAGACTCGACAGCACATGGTCGGTGTACACCAGCGTGTTGTCGTAACCGTTGACGATACTTTCGCGGCTGCAATTGTTCAGGGCGTTACTTTCACAGACCGGCGTGAAGTGCTCGTACTCCTTTGGATAACGCTTGAAGTATTCCGGACCGTGACTGCCCATCTGGTGCAGAACCAGCACGGTGTCTTTGTCCAGGTGATCGATAAAGCTTTGCAGCCCTTGCAGCAGAATTTCGTCGCGGCATTCGCTGTTGGCGCACAGTGCCGGGTCTTTCAGGTTGCTGACATCCTGCACGGTGACGCGATCACACGTGCCTTTGCAGCCGGACTGGTTATCGCGCCAGATCACATCGATGCCGGCCCGTTTGAGTACGTCGAGCAGGCCTTCCTCGTTCTTTGCCTTGCTCGCATCGTAGTTCTTGCGGCCCATGTTAGAGAACATGCACGGCACCGAGACGGCAGTTTCCGTGCCGCAGGAATGCACGTCGGTAAACGCGATCAGCCCGGTTTCCTTGTCGAGTTTTGGTGTGGTGTCACGGTTATAGCCGAGGATGCCGAAGTTCTCGGCGCGGGCACTTTCGCCGACCACCAATACAGTCAGGGATTTGCGCGGCTCAAGTTTTACATCGGGATTGCGCTCGGCGTCCTCGCCGATTTTGACGAACGGTTGCTCGGCCGAGGCCACTTGCTCACGCAGGTAGCCGGCCGCCGCACCAATGTAGTTGCTCGGCACCAACATCAAGCGAATTTCGTGGTGGTTGCGAAATAACGAGGACAAACCCTGATAGTTGGCCAATGCCACACCACCAATCACCGCCACCGAGGCCACACTGACAATAACTTTGCTGAACAACTCGCGGTGCCAGCGCCGATAATTAATCGGCAGCTTCCACAACAACAACGACGGCAAAACACCTAGAAAGAAAATATACACAAACAACTTTAACGAGAGCAGGTCTCGTACTTCGGTGGCATTGGTTTCGGCAAAGTTACGCAACATGCCCGGGTCAATCATGACGCCATACTGGCTCATGAAATAAGCCACACCGGCGCTGATCAGAAATATTAGCGTCAATACCGGTTTAAGCAGCGGGCGGAAGGCCAGAAAGGTCAACACGATGTTGAACGCCGCGAAGATCATCACCCCGAACGCCACGCGCATGGCAATGCCTTTGCCGTCTGACGCGGTGATGTCGAACAGGTGCTGCCAGAGCACAACGTTAAAACCGATCAAAAGAAAGGCGCTGGCAATCAACGTCACCCATTCCGGGCGCACGGCTTTTAACTTCAACATGATGAGGGGCAGTTCCTGAAAAGAACCCTTGGTTAGTTGTGAAAAATTCATTAACCAAGGCATGACAAACTTTAGGCAGGCAACCATCAATTTTTTGTGAAAAAGACGCCAACGATTAGTTGGACTGAGAGCAAAGTCTGAAACTTGTGGAGTATTTGGGAATGGTTCAGCTTTTATTCAACGAAACACGGATCTGGCTTTTATGTGGGAGCGGGCTTGCTCGCGAAAGCGGTCTGTCTGCCAACATCTGTTTTGACTGACAGGACGCCTTCGCGAGCAAGCCCGCTCCCACAAGGGGAATTGTGGAGGTATCGAGTTTTTAGGTAGGCCTGTCGGTTTTCTGGTTTGCCCGAATCATAGGGCGCCGCGCCTAATCATCTGCCCTGCCCCAAGGTTTGATGATGGAAAACGTCCGCGCCACTGCCCGTCCCGCTGTCTGGCTGATGCTCGCCGTCATGCTGGTAGCCCTCAATTTGCGCCCTTCGATGGCGGCGGTCGGGCCATTGCTGTCGGCGATTCGCGGCGACATCCCGTTGAGCTTCAGCCTCGCCTCGCTGCTGACCATGCTGCCGGTGATGGCCATGGGACTGGCGATGTTTTTTGGCATCGGCATCAGCCAGCGTCTGGGTGAACGACGCACGGTGCTGTGGTCGTTGCTGCTGATCGGTCTGGCCACGTTGTCGCGGTTGTTTGTCGATTCCGCCGCCGAGTTGATTGTCAGCGCGATTCTGGCCGGCATCGGCATTGCACTGATTCAGGCGTTGATGCCGGCATTGATCAAATCGCGTTTCCCCGACAACGTCGCCCTGTGCATGGGTTTGTACGTCACCTCGATCATGGGCGGCGCCGCCATTGCTGCGTCCTTCGCACCGTTGGTGCTTATCAGCACCGGCAGTTGGCGGATGGCACTGGCCGTTTGGGCAATCCTGGCAATGTTGGCTTTGCTGTTCTGGTGGTCGCAACGCGGCAACCTGCCTGCGACCGCGAACACTTCAGTCAGAAAAGAAACCTTCTTCAAACATTCCCGCGCCTGGTTACTCGCAATCTTCTTCGGCTTGGGCACTGCGTCCTACACCTGCGTCCTCGCCTGGCTGGCGCCGTACTACGTGGAGAAAGGCTGGAGCGAACAAAACGCCGGCCTGCTGTTAGGTTTTCTGACAGCCATGGAGGTGATTTCCGGCCTGGTAGTGCCAGCCATCGCCAATCGCAGCCGCGACCGACGCATCATACTGATGGCCCTCCTTGGACTGATCATCGCCGGTTTCTGCGGCCTGATCCTCAGCCCGCAACACCTCAGCCTGCTGTGGCCCTGCCTGTTGGGTCTGGGCATCGGCGGACTGTTTCCGATGAGCCTGATCGTCTCCCTCGATCACCTCGACAACCCGCAACGCGCCGGCGGCCTGACCGCTTTCGTGCAAGGCATCGGCTATCTGATTGCCGGCCTGTCGCCGCTGCTCGCCGGGATGATCCGCGATCAACTGGGCAGTTTCGAATGGGCATGGTGGTCGCTGACCGGCGTGATGGTGATCATGGCGTTGATGGTGTTGCGCTTCGATCCGCGACGTTATTCGCAACACTTCCAGTGATCGGGCTACAGGCCTCTGGCCAGCTTTCCACGGTTTCATCGGTAACGTCGTGTTGCTAAAACTATCTGTCCCACAACTGTCCGTGAAACGCCCTACAAGCCTTTGTCCTTGCACCATCGTTCCGTTAGGATCATTCGCACACGTTTGCGCGGATTCAGCGCAAGGAGCACAGCGGGACGGAACGGATGCTGAACAGTAACTTGCTTCGAAAGCTCGACATGCAGGATCTCATGGTGTTTATCGCCGTGTATGAGCAGAGCAGCGTCACCGAGGTCTCGGAAACGTTGTTCGTCAGTCAGTCCACCGTCAGTTACTGCCTGAAAAAACTGCGCACCAGTTTCGAAGACGAACTCTTCATCAACACCCGCACCGGCATGCGCCCGACCTACAAGGCCAGCAGCATGTACGGCCATGTGCAGAAAATCCTCGAAAGCATCAACCTCTGCCACGCCGGCGCACCGACATTTGACCCGAGCCAGCAAGCGGTCACTTTCAACATCTGCGCCCCGGAATACTTCGAACAACTGATTTTGCCGCGCCTGTTGAAGCGCTTCGACTTCGATGACTTGCCAGTGATGGTCAACATGCACAAGTTCGAAACCGATGTGCCCGCCGATGAGTTGCGCGATGGCAGCCTCGATCTGGTCATCAGTTTCGGCCCCAACTTCCACCGCCACCACACGGACTTGAAGTCGCGCATGTTGCTGGAAGATGACCTGGTCTGCGTCTTCGATAAACGCGCGACGCCGCTGGAACCGCGCCTGAGCCTGCAAGCGTTTACCGAGCGCAGGCATGTGTTCCCGACGCCGTGGACGTCGACGACGAATATGGTTGATGGCTGGCTGGCGCGACAGGCGCAGAAACGTCAGATCGTCGCGCGTTCGAACAGTTACAGCGCGGCGTTGAAGATGATCACTGGCACCGATTTCATCCTCACCCTGCCACGGCGGATTCAGCGGTTACTGACCAACGATGCGGTGTTCAATCACTGTGAGGCGCCGAACGGTTTGCCGGGGTTCACCCTCGACATGCAATGGAGCCAGAGCGTTGATCAGGACAGCGCCAACGTCTGGCTGCGCGAACAAGTGGTCAAGGTCTGCAGTGAACTGCAAGCGGCCTGATTCCTACACGCCGATGGCCGTTTTTGTGTAGGACTCGCGATCGATATCGATCAGCTCGACACTCAGCTGCACCTCGACACCGGCCGGCCATTCACAAAGATCCTGCAGCACGGCCAAGAGACTTTGCGACAGCTGTTTTTTGGTCTCCGCTGAACGCCCGCTGAGCAACGCCAACTTCACCGCCACAAAACCGCGCTCGCTCATGGCCGTGCCAACCTTGAAGGTTTCGACCTTCAACGCACGGCTCTTGATATCAAACTCCGCCGCGAACTGACCAGAACCCACCAGCGTGTTATTGAGGCGAATCAACGCGACGTCGGCGTTCAGCTGCGGCAGGTTGGCGGTGTATTCCATGTGCAGGTGTGGCATCGGGAGGCTCCAGTCGGGCGGCAGAAAGGTCGTACGTATAACACAGCCCTGCCCTACCCTTCCGCGGCTTTTTCCGGACTGTCGGACGAAGATTTATACCAGCGCTCAATGACCGGCTTAGCGAAAATCTCCTGTGGGAGCGGGCTTGCTCGCGAAGGCGGTGGATCAGCTACAAATGCATCGCCTGACCCGGCGCTTTCGCGAGCAAGCCCGCTCCCACAAGCGGATTTGCGGTGTCAGTTAGTGCGGGGTGACCGGCCGTTCACTCATGAACTGCTCCAGCCGGGAACGCAGCCAGCGCTCGGCCGGGTCGCTGTCGACGTGGCTGAGCCAGACCATCGACAAGTCCAGCGTCGGCGTTTTGAACGGGAACGGCTCTTTGAACAGCAACCCCGAAGTGGCCATCGCTGCCGCCGTGTAATCCGGCAGGCTGGCGATCAGATCGGTGCCCGCCAACAACGCCGGCAACGCGCTGTACTGCGGCACCGACAGCACCACCTGCCGGGTGCGGCCCAGTTCCGCCAGCCACTCATCCGCGAAACCACTGACATTCGCCGTGTGGGAAACCAGCACATGCGGTCGCGCGCAATATTCGTCGAGGGTCAGCGGCGTGTCGGAAGCATCCGCGCGCAGGATGCTCGGTTGAATGTGTCGCAGCAGTTTGCGCTTGGCATTCGCCGGCAAGCCACGGGTCTGGCTGATGCCGACGGTGATGTCACCGGCGGCGAGCAGATCGGGAATGCGCCAGTAATCGACGTGCTGCACCACAAACACCACGTTCGGCGCTTCCTGACGCAAGGCGCGCAGCAGCGGCGGCAGCAGACCGAACTCGACGTCATCGGACAGACCGATGCGGAAGGTCATGGTGCTCACAGCCGGGTCGAAATCGCGTGTCAGGCTCAGCGCCACCGACAACGAATCCAGCGCCGGCTTCAGGTGGCGGAAAATATCTTCAGCGCGAGCCGTCGGTTCCATGCGATGGCCGACGCGGATGAACAGTGGATCGTTGAGCATCGTGCGCAGACGATTGAGCGCCGAACTGATAGTCGGCTGGCCAAGAAACAGCTTCTCGGCTGCCCGGGTTACGTTGCGTTCCAGCATCAAGGTCTCGAACACCACCATCAGGTTGATGTCGGCCTTGCGTAGTTCATTGCGGTTCATCCATTGCTCCCCGATCCCCAGACTGCCGGCAGTGTAGAAAGCAGTTGGGGGCGGCGTCCATCGCCACGATGCGTCCGCTGACCGTCAACCGCTTCGAGGGCTCTGGTCTGTGCCTTTCAGAAACATCCGCCAACGATTGGAAACAAATGTCCGGTAGCCAAAAAACCCGCCTGCGCTAGGCTTGCGTCGATGCGCCACACAGGCTGGCGCACACGTCTATCGCATGGAGCGAACTGAATGTATTTCGAGATTTACAGGCAATCCCGCGGCACCCCAACCACCGGCAAAGGCCAATGGCGCTGGAGGCTGCGCGCGGGCAATCACGAAACCATCGCCAGCGGCGAATCGTACGTGAACAAAGCGGATTGCCTGCACGTGATCGAGCTGATCAAAGCGGTACAGGGCGAAACCCCGGTCAAGGAAATTTAAGCGCGCGAATCGGAAAAAGGCAGCGTCCTACAGCCACTTCCTTTTTTGACCGAATGACTGGCGGGCCACCGCTGCACCCCTACGCTCAGCAATGCAGGGGGCCATCCGGCCCTGTTTTCTCCCGATCATTCACACTCAAAAAGGAGCCGCAGACATGGCCAGAGACAAAGCGAAAGACGACATGCACTTTAACTGCACACAAGCACACGAAGCCGACTACGTCGCCAGCCTCTACCCGCACGCCAAGGAAGAAGTGAAAACCTTCCTCAGCTCGGCCTGCAAGGACAAGACGCTGCACAACTCGACGCATAAGGATGTGTATGAACTGATCAAGCGCAAGTTGGGCCACTCGCAGCCTTGATTGGTTGGAGGCGCGGGGTGATGTAGATCCCGCAGAAATGCAAAAGCCCCACAGGCTTTGAGTCTGTGGGGCTTTTTTCATATTTACTCGTTAACGCGACGCAAACAAAAAAGCCCCGTAGATTTTCATCTACGGGGCTTTTTCTATGTAATGGCGGAGAGATAGGGACTCACCATACGCAACCACCAAGCTCAACAAATACCGTATTTACTGGCTTTCCCGGTGATTTTACGTAGAATCTTTACGTAGAAAAACGGAGAAAGCGACCATGCCCAAGGCCAACAATCTGCAACTGCAAGGCGGCACGTATCATGTGCGACTGGACATACCAAAAGATGTACAGGCTGCATTCGGCGGTCGTCGTATCCTGTCACAGACTCTCAAGACGGGATCGCGCTCGGAAGCGCTACACCTGCGATTACCCATCCTGCACGCATGGTGGAGCCAGATAAACGCCATTCGCGATGGCAAGTTACTGGGGGACGGTTGGCAAGAAGACGTAGTGCAGACCCTTGAAGATTTGGATGCAATCACCCAAGGGCAAAAGCGAGCGCTTGTTGGTGAGCCAGCCCCACCGTTACCGGATGTCGATCCAGCTTTCAAAGCAAAGCTGATGAACAGCCCTCGGTTCAAGGAATCCATACGGATGCTTGTAGGCGATCACCTCAAGGATGGTATCGAGGGACGTATCAACATTCAGGATGAACTGAATAAAGGGCTCAAGGACATGCTGCAAAAGCTTCTTGGCACTGACTACAAGCTCACCAGCGAGCAGGGCCAGGAACTGAGCACACTGGTAAAAGATCCCGCCAGCTACAAAGCCCGCTCGCCGATTACGAAGGCACGGTTAGCCTCATTCCGCACCTACAGGCTTGAACATCACGTCGCACTGAAGACGGTGAATCAACAAGAGTCGAAGCTGTTGAATCTGTCGGAGCATCTGCAAACGACCGGCACCAAGCTCGACTTTGATTCGGTGAGTGCTTGGCTACAGGGCATGAAACTCAGCTCGAAAACCAAGCAGCAATACCTGCTCGCTGGTAGCCAACTCTGGCGATGGGCAACGACGCATGAGCCACAGTGGCGACAGACCTTCAAAGGGCATGTGAACCCGTTCGAAAAACACACCCTACCCTCACTCAAAGGCAAGGCCAAACTCGACGCGAAACGGAAGGCGTTCACCGTTGAGGAAGTGGGCACCCTATACAAAGCAGCGCAGGAACAGGATCTCGGCGCGCTACCAGACTTGATCTTGCTGGGCGGGTATACCGGCGCTCGCATTGAGGAACTGTGCCAGCTTCGCAAGGAACATCTGATTACCGTGGACGGGGTGACGATGTTCGATATCGTGGATTCGAAGACAGTAGCGGGAATTCGACAGGTGCCAGTGCATCCCAAGCTAACGGCACTCGTGGATCGACTCGCCGAAGCTTCCACGGACGGCTATCTGGTGCCGACTGACAGCAACAACAAATACGGGATTCGGTCGGACGCATTGAGTAAGGCGTTTGGTAGGCTGAAAACCACCTTGGGCTTTGATCGTACCCGCGTGTTCCACAGCATTAGGGCGACGGTAATCACTCAACTGGTACGTGCAGACATACCTGACAGGTTGATCAAGGAGCTTGTAGGTCATGAAACAGGAACGGTGACGTTCGACGTATATTCGAATGGATCATCACCTAAACAGAAGTTCGACGCCGTCGCTAAGCTACCCGCCATACCAACTGATTAAAATGTCAGCGTCGCTGACGGGAATCACCCTCGACCGCAGGTCATGACTAACTCAGCAGCGGGAACACCTCAACGGAACGAGTTCACCTCGACCATACACACCATCTACACAAATCAGCTTGTGCCTTTGGTCTCGTCTTCCGTGCAGACACGACAGCGAACGCTGTCAGGATTACTCGTGACCTACGGTCGAGGGTGGCCCCCGTCAGCGGAGCTGACAACGTGAAGGGCAAAATCAAGAGCGGGGGCTTCGCCTTTTATAATGCGACTCTATTCCACGAGAGCATTAAAACTGTAATTCTAAGGCGATTGGCGCATAAGCTCCATCCTTGCACCGTAGACCAAGCGAACCGAAGGTGAAACACTGACCACCCTAAAAAAGCTTGGATGACCACCGTGGATGTGAACTACAAGCTGTCGCCTATCAATGGCAAAGTGATCGTCATTGAAGATGAAGAAATGCTTCGTACGCTCATGACGGACATATTGGAAGAAGTGGGAGCCGAATGTGAAGGCTTCTCGAACGCAGACGATGCGCTCATGCACCTGCTGGAATCGCATGCCCAATTTGCTTTGGTCATTGCCGACCATGGACTACCGGGCTCTGTTCAAGGGGCGGAACTCGTTGAAATGATACGGAGCAAATGGCCCTCCATCTCTGCAATTGTCACCAGCGGTTGGGCAGAGAGCTACGTGAAGATGCCACCGGGTATCAAATTCTTAGGCAAGCCGTGGTCTATCGACACGCTGGTGAAGGCGGTCTCGGAAGTTACCGGGGCGGCTGTCGTGGTAGCGCCACCACCGATTAGAAAAGGATAGGCCAGGTTCAACGTGTGACGTGATGGCACGGTGCTTAACGAGAATGTAAGCTCAGCCGATTACACACGCCGATAGAGAGCCATCATGAGAGCAGGGACAGCGGTAGCGGTTGCACTGGTGGCAGCGCTGGGATGTGGGCAAGCCTTGGCGGATGGCAATGAGTTACTGAAGCAGTGTCAGGCAATGATTAGGTTCATAGACAGTGACGGCAAAGAAGGTGGGGGATATGGCCCCGGTTACTGCATGGGAGTAATCAGCGGTGTTAGCAGCCTTCGCGGAATTACTAACCCAACATTCCCTAGATAATATCAAACCTGCCTCCCGACACCCGCACCGCCGAATATTCAGGCTGCCCGCATTGCCGTCAAATTCATGAAGTCCTACCCAGAAAAGCTCAATCTCGACGACGGCTTCCTCATGTTAATGGCACTACAGCAAGCCTTCCCTTGCAAAAAGTAAGACGCGAATTTCCCAGATCCTGACCCCCGCCGTTTTAGACTTTGCACTAGGTGGGGGTGGTCTGTGTGCAGGGGTGGAAAAATAAGCTGTAGCTCTGAGTTCTCTCAGAAGTGTTGAGCAGACCACGTCTGAGCGAAGGGTAGAGTGGGATGAATTCAAAATAAAGACAGTCGCCCTGTAGCGCTCTCTGACGCTGTCAGAGGCGTGCAACCTCAGCGAAGATGGATGCACTACAAAGACAACAAAGCCCGCTCAAGGCGGGCTGATGTGGGTGTACAGGGTCTAATTCAAACCTTGTTCCAATGTCTCTTGATGGTGGGCAGGCTCACCTTGAGTTCGGCTGCTGCCTGAGCCTGTGTCATGCCTTTAACCTTGAGCTTCTGCACTGCTTCCGTGGTGTCGGTAGCCACTGGACGACCACCCTTCTTGCTCGACCTTGCAAGGCCCTCTCTGGTGCGCTCCTTGATTCGATCACGCTCAAAGGCTGCAACTGCTGCGAGAACTGTTAGCTGGAGCTTTCCGGCTGCACTGGTGAGGTCTACACCGTCAAGGTCAAGACTACGGACATGGATACCATCCTTTGCCAGTTTCTCAACTGTGGCGAGAACGTCTTGCACGTCACGGCCTAGGCGATCCAGTTTCAGCACCACCAACGTGTCCCCCGTTTCCATGCGTTCGGCCATCTTGCTGAACTGGGGACGTTGGAGGGCTGGTACGCCACCACTGATTTGTTCAGAGAACCAGCGGGTGGGCTTGATATCGAAACCCTTGGAGGTGAGCGCCACCAGTTGGTTGTCGGTGTTCTGCTCCGTCGTACTGACACGACCGTATCCGAATAGACGACTCATTTACTCTCCCTCCTAGGTATGCCCACGCCGTTCGTGGGGTATCAACAATAGAGGGATCATCATGCAATGGTATCAACAAACCTGTAAACCCGTATTTTATGATACCGGTGTGACCATCGGATGGACGGTATCGCTTAACGGTCGTTTGATGATACCAGCCTCTCAGGAGTCAGGTTCAACGCCTTGTAGCACACAGGAAGCAACATTGCGTTGGAGTAGGTGCGCTGACCACTTACGTCACTCGGTTCACCCGTCGCCCAGCCGTTAGCGATGAAACGCTCGAACAGTGGCACGTCATCGCCTTGAATATCAGAAAGCCCATGGTGTAGGCGTAAGGCCAACGCTATGTATTCATCACCACTAAACACGTCCATACACACCCCCGTTCTCTCATGACTTGAGGACTGAGTGAAGGCACCAGCTCAGCACCTGTCAATGTCATGGATTTGCAGAAATCGGTGATTCCGGTTCAAAACTGCCGTTTTGGCGTAGAAACCTCGGATTGAAGCGTTCTCACCGGAGCGAGCTTGACCACTTCAACCAGACCCCGCGTAAATACTGACTTATAGCCAAGCTCTATTAAGATGACATCCCAATAGTGGATTATGCACGCATTATTATCCCTAGGTTTTCGGGTAGTTATTCGAGGTTATGCCATCGGTTACGCCGCAGGAGGCTTTGTCTGCTTCTGGACAATGGGAACGCAGATGGCGGTGCCATGCTTCTCGCCACGAACACGTGACATCAAACTAGGGTCGCTTTTCTTGAATTCTTCAATGCCAAGCTTACCCATGGCATCGCAGTGCTTAAGCATTTGGTTGACGAAGATCTCAGGCTTATCGCTTGAGGCGTAAACCAATGTCATGTTGGCGGGAAGCATGTGCTCACCGTGATACGGCTTTTTGCGAGCGTTAATATCGATGTGCTGACCTAGTTCACTGTCCACGACGACGCCGATCCTTTTTGAACTCAACGCTGGTACACGTGACAACTGACTAATCACTAGATGCCAGCCTAATGGCTCAGGATTAACAGTGGGGCCAGGATCTAAGATCAAGTAGGCTGCCACTGGCTGCAAAGCGACTTGCGAGGACACAGATGCTAGAGGCTCTGCAATGGCGCTGCTGGCACAGACACTGACACGGCATCCTTGGGTGCGCTCTGGCTCCTTGATGGTATTGGTGTCTACGGCAATCAAGTAATCGAATTGCCCTTTCAACTGATCTAGGTGAGTTCTGTTCAATGCCTTGAAGTCTTCGACTGGCGTTGAATAGATCACTTTGTCTTTGCCATTCTGTTTCTCGTAGGAAATTTGGCTACGCAATGATTCTGGGTCGAGTTCTTGGATACTGGGAACGCCGGTGACAGGATCGTAACTGATGGTGAAGTGCTCCACCTTCTCTGTTGTATGGCCGATTACAAAATGGTCGCGTGGGATCTTGTCGTCATCATTGCCATTCTTGTTATTGGTCATCCGTGTCACCTCAGCGTGAGAGTTTGTACGCTGGCTTCGCCCACTCCAGCAGACCAAGCACTATAGCGCACGCTATACAGATGCATGCGGGACGGTCGGATTACTGTCCACGTAAATCATGCTGTAGGCCACAGCCTACAAGGGTTTCAGCGGGATACTACCTCGCGACTCACGTCCCTACTGAGTGCGGTGCTTCTAATGGCATCGGACAAAAGAAAGCCCCACCTCAAAAGGTAGGGCTGTGCGTTACAGCGACCAGAGTGGAACATCGTCTGCATGGGGATCTAGTCCAGTGAGTCGAGGAACGAAGCTAATCAGTTCCCCGTCCAGTTCGCTTGAGAAACAACCAAGGACACGCGGCACCACTACAGCACCCAACGCTTTTAACTCTAGAGTTGGTTGGTACACCATGTCGTTTGACAGAGCTTTGTCTAGCACCGCGTCAATCAAGGGCTTCACCGTGGAAACAGGCTTGCCGTGTAGCATGTCGAACACCATCTGAATTCCAGCATCATCAATTTCGAACTCAAGACGCAAGCGTCTGCTTGTACCGGCTTCAATGAATCTCAGGCGTTCTATTGCAGGTAGAATGTCGGGGCGGTACGCCTTACCGATGCGCTCCCACTCAGCCAGTAGTACGGTCACTTCGTCAGACATACGGGGAGACCAGCCACTACCATCTAGCGCCTCTTTCCCTTGCACCTCCCGCTTGATGCCTGCCAACACCGTAGCGCTGGCACTCTCTAGAATCGCGAAGTGTTTGGCATGGTCTGGGTTGTCATGGTCTAGGTGCTCCCTCAACCAACATACCAAGGCGTGACGCTTGGCTGGCTGGATCTTCCGAGACTCCACCACGGCGAGAACTGTGTCCTCACCGATGATCTTGATAATCCGTTCAATGACCTCCTTCTGATTTGAGTCTCTGCCTAGAAAGTGGCGTGGACTCACCTTGGCACGTGAAATAGACGCGCCCCCAGAGAAGTGTCTAACGGAGTGCGAGCGGTTCAAGCCTCTCGGTGCAATGACCAAGTTGTCGGCACGAAACAAGCCGACAGTTGTTTCACCACGTACCGGACAAATGTGGGACAACTCGAAAGGAGCTAGCCCGGCACTCTTTCGTTCTCCGTATCCATTGTACTTTTGAGCCAAGGCGTAAACATCATACAGCGCGCCCAAATCTTCCTCGGTGAAACCCTCAAAGATCAACTCTGTTCTTGCACGAATTGCCTGACGGGCGAGTTCTTGGAAGAATGGCGAGTTTGTAGCATTGTAGAGGTATGTAACTCGGCGGGACTCATTACGGGCACTGTTTCGACATGCTGCGTTACAATACTTTGCCGTCTTCGATTTCATCCGTGGGCGCTTCCCACAGTGAAGACATGTAATGCGGTGTTTCTTCTTAGGTGTTCTTACCGGTGCTGCTAGCGCCATCTAGGTACGCTCCTGTAGGTTTAGTTGTGCCATGGCTGGCAACATATGAAATACGGCATTCAGATCCGCAGAAAGGAATAGCCTTATACGAAAGGAAAGAGCCACCGCAGTTACGGCAGTGGCAAGTACGTTGGTTACGTAGTCCGCGACTCATGCTGTAAGCTCCTGTAGTGCGTTATGGGGATCGCTATCTAACGAGACGACCCAGACTGTAGCTCCGCGCTTATCTACGCCCATATGGCGCCATACTGGACGCCTCAGTAGTTTGGACAGCTCGAAGGCAACTTTCATTGCCTCCGCTGCGTTAGTGAAGATTTGTTTCATTGTCCGTGTCCCTTGGGAAGTTGAGAAAGCTTCAAGTCGATCCGCTTATCAATCCATGTGTGAAGGCTTTCACGTTCTTGCGAGCGTTCCAACTGGAGTTGGTTATATCGCAAACGTAGTGCCTCATCGGTGTAAGCGTTGGCGTTACGCTCTGCCAATTGAGAATACTGCAACGCCATATCGTTGTTGTGATTGAAGAGCCAGAACGTTAAGCCTGTTGCAACAGCAATCTGTACTACGAAACCCAATGCAATAGTGCAGATGATTTTGTTCATCATTCGACCTCAGTCTGTGAAGCTCGGGCCGTTTGCAAAACCTTGCCGATTTCATCACGAACAATTCGCCCCACCTCTTGCTCATCAGAACCGGGAGGCGCTGTGATATTCACCGTGACATTGTTATTCACTTCTGTGTGTGACTGATCGATATTGCTTTCAGCCGGTTTAACAATCCGCCCATTATTAGGATCATCTGCCGACATCCAGTCACTCGGCAGCAACGTCTGTTTCCGTTGTTTTTCAGAAGCCTCCATAATGGAGTCAGCGGTGACAACGGAAGGCATACGAAACTGGCGGCACTCACCATCTGCGAAGTTAGGCTGCTTAAGACTTAGCTTGGACAAATTCAGGTTTGGAAATTGCATACCAAGCATATTCATTTGCGGAGTTTTGACTGAGTTAGCCGGCCCTTGCTCGTAGTCTGGTTGATTGAACAACCAGCGATAAAATCTATCGACAGGGTCTTTTACCTTTTCGCCGGTAGATGGTCTAGGCCCACCACCAATAACACTTGGATCAATGGCAAGTCCCTCAGGGAACCCGGCACTACCAACTTCTCGTGCTCGGTCTTTCTCCGTCTTCTCTGTTCCGTCTCCATTCTTGCCAGCGGTGAGACGAAGCATCGAAGTCGCAAGTTTGGCTAGTCCAATATCGAACGCCACCATCGATTCTTTAAAAGGCTTCATCGCCTCTGTCAGCTCCATTTCAGCTTTGATGCGCTCGTTGATTGCACCAATCAACTCGGGATTCTGGTCTAGACCCTGTTGCTGCAAGAATTGTTGGTTGGATAGGCGAGTGGCGTTTGCATCGATACTCCCGCTCTGACGCTCAATTGCGGCGGCGTTTTCCTTCACGAACAACTCAATACCCTTAGTGAAGTCAATTGCCTTGAGATTGCCTGTCTTGGTGCTGGCTCTGAAGTCCTTCTCTAGATTGGCGTCTAGGGCATGCTTGTTACGTTCAGCCCATGCACGACGGATTGGCTCCACCAGCAATGGGGCGCTTTCGCTGAAGGTGTTCAGGTCTTCCTTGTCGCCGACCGATTTGCTCGCAATCTGTTGTAATTGCAAATTTGCCCGACGTTGTTCCTCAGCCGTCATACCAGCACCACGGAAGGCTGCTTGACGTGTTTCATAGGTGCCGGTGGCTTGGGAAAGGCTGCGACCACGGGCCATCTCTGCCATCAAGAACGTTCTGTACGCCTTGGCGGATTCAAGACTGGCTTCGGAGCCATATTTGGCATTGATCCGTAGCCACTCCGATTTGGCGAACTCGGCATTAGCAGGATTCTTGCCCCCTGCTTGAGACAGGACGTTTTCAAGTTGCTGACTCTCTGACACGCGGGTCTGTGTTGCAGCGAGACGGTCACCAAGAGCACTTACAGCCCCCACGATTGCGGCAAGGCCAGCCGTTACGCCGCCGAGAGCCAACGCACCTGTTCCAAGCCCCATGAAGCCTGTAGATGGCTTTGGTTCGGCTTGTTTCGCTGCCCATGCCGCTTGGCGTGTCTGCGCCCATTGGAAGCGCTCGGCCTTCTGGGCATGACTCACATCAAGGCGCTGAGCACGGATCTTTGCGGCCTCCTGTGACGCAGTGAATTTCTCCGCTGCTCGTTGCCCTCTGATTCGTGTTTGCTGGAGGACATATTCGGCTTTCTGGGTGGCCGTCATGGCTTGAAGTTGCTTCTGTTGCTGGATAGCGGTCTTCTGCTGTTGCTGGGTGAGCAAGGCTTCCCAACGAGCTTGGCGGGCCTTGTGCTGCTCAACAGATTGAGCCTGTTTAAGCGCTGCACCCGACACCTTCAAACGCTCGCCTTCGGCCTTGGCTGATTTGGCATCTAGGACGGCCTGAGCGATCTTGTCGCGAAGGGCCTGGGACTGGATCGCTGCCCCTTCTTTTTGGCGAAGGTTGATGAGTTTCTGCCCTGCCAGCTCAGCGGTGAACGTGGCGCGGCGTGTACGCTGCACAGCGTTTTCAAGTTTCAACTCTCTGTCGAGGTTGGCTCTTACAGTCTTGGCTAGCTTTTCTTGTCCGGCGCTATCGACCTTGATGCCCATCTTGGTGCCGAGCTTCTTGCTCAGTGCATCAGCCTCACGAGACAGCGCCGCCATCTTCTGGCGTGCTTGGGCTAGGCCACGCTCAAATCTCTGGAGGCCGGAAACATCCACTTGAAACTGGAGAAGGCCAACGAGTTTACTGATGATCTCGGAGTTCATCGGCTGCCCCCTCGTCCATGGCGCCCATGAACTGGGTGAAACAGCAGCGCGACATCTCGTTCAAACTCCGAGTGCCTATGGCCGTATTGCTCAACATGAAATGCAACTCCCCGATGGTCGAGGTATGCTTCAAATGCTTTCAAAACAGACCGAGTTCCAGTTAGCACATAGAAGAGTGCTCTGCGGTGGCGAACCCATTTGTATGTAACTGTGGCTTGATGCCCGTGCCAACGATTAGCGAAGTCTGCGAACTGCGACATGAAGTCTCTGGTCGAGATTACTGCGGCATCGTGTACTACGAAAATTGCGTGGTAGCTGTGAGCGGCTTTATTCAGCCGTGTAACGGTGTTACTTGTTTGATCCATTAGTTTCCTCAGGGTATTCGATAAACACCCAGCTTCCGGCTTGGATGCCTTCATGGGTGCAGGGCAGTTGGTAGCTGTTACTCATCTGCTCGGGATGCGTCTTGTTAAACTCAGCGCAAGCCTTGGTTATAACAGCGTCGTCATACTTGGTTGAATCCAACACCACAGTCATCACACCAGTGCGACCACTTGCAGACTTGTATGTGACCTCCTGAAAGACTGTAGGAGACGCTTTATTGACTTGCTTGTGAGTATGTAGCGCTTGTTTAACTACCGCCTCTACAGGAGCCTCTGAGGGGCTTGTAGCGAGTGTGTCTTTGGCGTACTTCTCACGCAGTAGCAACTCCGTACCTGACAAAGTGCTTGGATCGATTTTATCGGTCATTCTGCACCTCCTAATTCACTCAATGGCAGACTAAGTGCAATGCGAGCACCTTCAATAAACGCCTGAAGCACCGTAGCGTCGTATTGGGCTTTAGTGATGTAGAGCTTTGCATTCAAATCCATGTTGCTCCATGCCACATCCAACTGCTTATCGACTTCTGTATCAAAGCGGCTTCTCATTGCTGCTCTCCCATGCCGAGGGCTTGCATTACTTCAGATTCAACGCGGGCGTATTCTTCGGATTCTTGTGCTGCTTTGGCATCCAACTCGGCTTGTTGCTTTCTGCGCTTCTCGCCAGCCAAGAGCGATTCAACTTCCTTGGCCACGCACGCTGCTTTGTCAGCTTCCAAGCGTTGCAAATAATCCTGCTCAACTTGAGACTTGATTTGAGCGATCTCTTTTTCAATTTGTGATTCTGGCTTACGCAGCGAGAGGATTACCCAATCCACTGTTGGCCCTGCAATCAGTTTGGGCAGATGGGCAATCTCGCCAGTCGGCGCGAAGCCTTGAGCGACAAGCTCGACGTATTTATCGAGGGCTTGTTGCAAGCCTTGCACCTCAAACTCTTCCATAATGCCAAGCTGTTCTCGGCCTTGGATATTACATTGGGTGCGGGTGTTGTACTGACCTACTTCGAAGTCTTGTAGACGTTTTAGATGCACTGCATCTGATTGGAACAATTGACTCATGGTGTTACCTCTAGTTTTAGTTGGTGTTGCTTGGCGCTGTTGAGCGCGATGGTGTTGCATGTAGCATCTGTGGCTACAGGTTTGCTTTGATGCTCTTTGTGTTTGCATGGGCGCATTACACACCACGCACGGTCTTACTACGGTTAATGCCACTAGGCCTCCGGTGAGAATAACTTGTGTGAGAATAAGGAAACTCAGGTAAAAAATTAGCCGGAACGATGTCCGACTAAGTGAATGCACGAATCATTCTAAGTTACATGAGTGTATTGCGAATCTGGGTCGAGGGCGCGGATCTAACCGACACGCCCTCTCAACTCATGGCTCACCGGAGTTGTCTCGGCGTTGACACTCCCAAGGGGAGGAAGCCAGATTGACAGAGTGTCTCGACCTATCGCCCCTGTCGGACGACGCACTGGGTTAACAAAGCCCGGTCTAGCAAGAAACGGCCATCGCCTTGCTTATACGACAGAGAGGGTCGTCAGAAACCCTTGGCCTACACGACACACCGAACTCTATGGCAACACAGGTTCGGTGTGGATGATTCGGAAACGACGAAACCGAACTCAGCTTGGCGGCTGGCCCGGTTGGATGTTCTGGAATTTGGGTTGTTGCTAGTGTTGCGGAGGGGTGAAGCCCGGATGAGAAAATCTCCTCTACCCTGCACCAGTATCGCACGGAGTCTCTCAAATTGCAAGCATTATTTGTGCCAACTCTGAAGAAACTGACGAGCGGTCGTCCGTCTGCCTTCCGAAAAGCTATACCGGTTAAGCTTAGTATAAACGATAGACGTCGATTTGTCAAATACAACATTTTCTATAAGTCAAGTGAAATCGTGATTATGGCTTGTTTGCCGTATGAGACGTCACTATCGGCGTATGTCTTAATGCCCCGGCTTGGTCGGCACGAGCGGTACAGGCTGCTCCCACGTCGTTCCGCTGAGCGCTTCCACCTCATCCATTGCGCCTACGTAGGGACGCCTTAGCGCGCCACAGGTGCGAATAGGCATTCACATGGGGCGATGGGCAGCACTGAGGGGAAACTTGCCACAGAAGCGCTCAGGCGGGCAGACGTAAACAGAAATTTTACGTAGAAACGCTACGTAGAATCCCAGAATGCAAAAAGCCCCGAGACCAGAGTCTACGGGGCTTTTCAATGTATGGCGGAGAGATAGGGATTCGAACCCTAGGTACCGGTGAAGGTACAACGGATTTCGAATCCGTCCCATTCGGCCACTCTGGCATCTCTCCAACGGCGCGCATCATAACAACACTTTTACCGAAAGCAAACCCTCTTTCGAAAATTTCTTCGTGCTATCAGATGCTTGCGTCGATTAAAGCGGTACGCCCAGACGATTGGCGACTTCTTCGTAGGCTTCGATGACGTCACCGAGGCCCTGACGGAAGCGGTCTTTGTCCATCTTCTTCTTGGTGTCCTTGTCCCACAGACGGCAGCCGTCCGGGCTGAACTCGTCGCCGAGGACGATGGAGCCGTCGCTGAACACGCCGAATTCAAGCTTGAAGTCGACCAGCAGCAGGCCGGCGTCGTCGAACAGCTTGGTCAGCACTTCGTTGACCTTGAGCGACAGTTCTTTCATGCGAACCAGTTGCTCGGCAGTGCCCCAACCGAATGCCACAACGTGGGATTCGTTGATGAACGGGTCGCCTTTGGCGTCGTCCTTGAGGAACAGTTCGAAGGTGTAAGGATTGAGCTTCAGGCCTTCTTCGACGCCCAGACGCTTGACCAGGCTGCCGGCGGCGTAGTTACGCACGACGCACTCGACCGGGATCATGTCGAGCTTCTTCACCAGGACTTCGTTGTCGGCCAGCAGTTTGTCGAATTGGGTCGGAATGCCGGCCGCTTCGAGTTTCTGCATGATGAAGGCGTTGAACTTGTTGTTGACCATGCCTTTGCGGTCGAGCTGCTCGATGCGCTTGCCGTCGAACGCCGAGGTGTCGTTGCGAAACAGCAGGATCAAGCGGTCAGCGTCGTCGGTCTTGTAAACCGATTTGGCTTTGCCGCGGTAGAGTTCTTCACGTTTTTCCATGATGGGCTCCGCTTGCTAAGTAGGTGGGCTAGGCGATGTGGCGCCAGTCGAGCCCTGAATCTTGATCGGCCAGTTGCAGCCAGTCCGGGTCGCACCCGAGGGTGTCGACAAAACATTGCCGGGCCAGCTGCGGCATGTTGTTCTTGCTGCTCAGATGAGCCAGGACAAGGTGTTGCAAGCCCTGCCAGCCCAACTCGGACACCAGGAAAGCCGCCTGATGGTTGTTCAAATGTCCCAGCTCGCCGCCCACCCGCTGCTTGAGAAAGTACGGGTAGTGCCCACGGGCCAGCATGTCACGACAATGGTTGGACTCGATCATCAACGCATCGAGATCCCGATAACCGTCCAGCACCCGCTCGCAGTAGGAACCCAGATCGGTCAGCAGGCCGAAGCGCCGCTGCTCTTGATCACTGAACACATACTGGGTCGGTTCCTGCGCATCGTGGGCCACGGCAATGACCCCGATGTTCAGTGCACCGATCTGCAGTTGCTCGCCGCCGGCCAGCAAGCCTGCGGGTTCAATCGGTTTGCGCATCCCGCGCAGTGTGCCGCGACTGAGGTAGACCGGCAGATTGTAGCGCCGAGACAGTAAACCCACGCCATGCACGTGGTCGGCATGTTCGTGGGTTACGAGTATCGCGCTCAGTTGCGCCGGGTTCACACCCAGGCGCAACAGGCGTTTTTCGGTTTCCCGCAGGGAAAAACCACAATCCACCAGCACATACGTATCAGCACTGGCGATCAGCGTGCCGTTCCCTTGGCTACCGCTGCCGAGAACGGCAAAACGCATGGTTGATCAGCCCAGGTTGTCCTGAATCACGCTCAGCACTTTACGCGCCACTTCAGCCGGCGCGACGGTGTTGATGTTTTTCTCGACGGTCACCTGAATGTTCTCGCCAACCTTGCTCAGGCGAACCTGATAACGCTCGGCACGGGATTCAACTTCTTCCTTGGTCGGCGCACTGCCGAACAGGCTGCTGAAGAAACCAGGCTTGTCGTCTTTCTTCTCGGCTTTTTCGGCCAGGTTGATGTAGTACAGACCGAGGCTGCGGTTGATGTCTTCAACGCGCCATTCGCCTTGCTCCAGTGCACGGCCAACGCTCGACCAGGCACGATCCAGATCGGTACCGACGTTCAACACCGGGTTGCCGCTGCCGTCTTCGCTGAGGCTGACGCGGCTCGGGGTATCGAAATCACGCGAAGCGAGCATCGACACCGAACCGCCCTTCTCGGAGATACGGCTCATGCTTGCGAGCATGTCGTCGACCAGCGCAGCGTCCAGGCCAGTGTTGACCGAACGGTTGGTGAAATCGACATCGGCGGTGCTGCCGGCAGGACGCTCAGCACTGACCACGTAGATTTCACTGGTGTTGCGCTGCACGCCTGGCTCGATGCGCACACGGACGCGGGTTTCGCTGTCAGTGGCGACGCCGGCCGCGCTCAGGCGCTTGGCCATCGACGCGGACAGCTCATCGGAATGCTGCCAGGTGGTGGTGAATTCGCCGGTTTGCGGACGCTGTTCATCCAGACGGAAACCGTTGTCCTGGAAGAATTGCACCGCCACTGGCCAGACTTCGGCCGGTGGATGCTGGGCCATGACCCAACGCGAATCGCCGCTCTTCTGCAGCGAGTAGTCGGTGGCATCGGCGATGGCCGACAGTGGCTGAGGACGTGGAACCACGTATTCGCCCTTGGCGGTGTCATCAGCGACGTTGCGCGGGATCGGCAGCAGCGGATCCAGACGCTTGGAGGTGCTGACATCCGGTGGCAGTTGCATCGGTGCAGTCTGTTGCGCTTCCAGGTAATCGCTACCACGGTCACGGAAATAACCTTCCGGGCCCCAGACCCATCCGCAGCCACTGGTGCTGGAGATAATCAAGGCAAGTGCGGAAAGTCCGGCCATTCGCTTCATGCGTTGTACTTCCTCAATTAAACCAGGACGCTGCACTGGCGCAGGGCCGAGCGCAGCGTTTCATGACAAGGTGTGCTCAGCCAGGTCAGCGGCAAGCGGATGCCTTCGTGCATCAGGCCCATTTCAACCAAAGCCCACTTCACCGGAATCGGGTTGGCTTCGATGAACAGGTCTTTGTGCAGCGGCATCAGTTTTTCGTTGATGGCCCGTGCGGTGTCGGCGTCGCCTTTCAGCGCGGCCTCACACAGATCGGCCATTTCGCGCGGCGCGACGTTGGCGGTCACGGAAATGTTGCCTTTACCACCCAGCAGGATCAGTTCAACGGCGGTCGGATCATCGCCGGACAGCACGATGAAATCTTTGCTCACACCATCGATGATCGCTTTGGCGCGTTTCAGATCGCCGGTGGCTTCCTTGATACCGATGATGTTCGGCACGGTGGACAGGCGAATCACGGTCTCGGCCTGCATGTCGCACGACGTGCGGCCCGGAACGTTGTAGAGAATCTGTGGAATGTCGACCGATTCAGCGATGTGCTTGAAGTGCTGGTACAAGCCTTCCTGAGTCGGCTTGTTGTAGTACGGAACGACCAACAGGCAGGCATCGGCGCCGGCTTCTTTGGCGTTGCGGGTCAGCTCGACGGCTTCGCGGGTCGAGTTGGCGCCAGTGCCGGCGATGACCGGGATGCGCCCGGCAACCTGTTTGACCACGGCTTTGATGACGGCGATGTGTTCTTCTACATCAAGGGTTGCCGACTCGCCGGTAGTACCGACCGCGACAATGGCATGGGTGCCGTTCTTGAGATGGAAGTCCACGAGTTTGCTGAGGCTGTCCCAGTCAAGACGCCCTTGTGCATCCATGGGAGTGACCAGTGCCACCATACTGCCCGCAATCATGAAACCGCTCCTGCCGGAAAAAGAGAGCGGTAATGGTACTGGCGCCAAGATGCTTGCACAAGCGAAGTACTGCGCTGCCGCCATTCCCCTTGGCCGCGCTTTTCGCTACCCTTCAGACTTTGATCGGTACCGATCAGCTTGTACGCCGGGTTCCAGCCTCCCTTTTCGGCCTCCCAGACCCCGTTCCTGCGTCGCATCGACGCGCTCCCGCTATAGTGGAGCGAGCCGCGAGCGCTTGCCGGGTCTATTGCATGGACAGCCAGAACAGGCGCGCCCCGGCCGCTAGCGTCCGTCACCTACCGACCGCTCATCGCTTTAGGAATGCTGCATGTCCACCCCCACAGTTCGCGAACAATTCCTTGTCATCAGTGCCCTCGGCGCCAACCCCATGGAGCTGACTAACGTCCTGTGCCGCGCCAGCCATGAAAATCGCTGCGCCGTGGTCACCTCCCGTCTGACTCGCCACGGCGAGTGCAGCGCGTTGATCCTCGAGATCACCGGCAGTTGGGACGCCCTCGCCCGCCTCGAAGGCAGTCTGCCGAGTCTGGCGAAGAAACACGCTTTCACCGCCAACGTGGTGCGCAGCGCGCCGCTGGAAAATCGTCCACAAGCCCTGCCGTACGTGGCTTATGTGAGTTCGGCGTATCGCCCGGACATCATCAACGAGCTGTGCCAGTTCTTCATGGATCACAACGTCGAGCTGGAAAACCTGACCTGCGACACGTATCAGGCGCCACAGACCGGCGGCACCATGCTCAACGCCACGTTCACCGTGACCCTGCCGGCAGGCACCCAGATCAGTTGGCTGCGCGACCAGTTCCTCGATTTCTCCGACGCAATGAATCTCGACGCACTGATCGAGCCTTGGCGCCCACAGAACCCAATGTAAGGAAGCTTTCATGGCCGTTGTCATCGACCAACCGGTTGCCGATTTCGAAGCACCTGCCACCAGCGGGCAGACCGTCAAGTTGTCTGCCCTCAAGGGCAAGCAAGTGGTGATTTACTTCTATCCGAAGGACAGCACCCCGGGCTGCACCACTCAAGGTCAGGGCTTTCGTGATCAACATGAAGCGTTCAAGGCTGCCAACACCGAAGTCTTCGGCATTTCGCGCGACAGCCTGAAGTCCCACGAGAACTTCAAGGGCAAGCAGGAATTTCCCTTCGAGTTGATCAGCGACAAGGACGAGGCGGTTTGCCAGTTGTTCGACGTGATCAAGTTGAAGAAGCTGTACGGCAAGGAATACCTGGGCGTTGATCGCAGCACCTTCCTGATTGATAAGGACGGTGTGCTGCGTCAGGAATGGCGCGGTGTGAAAGTGCCGGGGCATGTGGATGCTGTTCTGGCTGCTGCTCAGGAACTGAACAAGGCCTGATGATTTTGCGGCGTCTTCTCTGACGCCTTCGCGAGCAAGCCCGCTCCCACATTGGATTTGTGAACGCCACAGATCCAATGTGGGAGCGGGCTTGCTCGCGAAGAGGCCCTAAACCCCACCAAACAATCTGAATAAACCACTAAAGCAACGGCGCCACCACCGGCTCCTTGCGCGGCCAGGCATCCAACACTGCCTTGAACAGCGTCGCCAGCGGAATCGCAAAGAACACACCCCAGAATCCCCACAACCCGCCAAACAACAGCACCGCGCAAATAATCGCCACCGGATGCAAGTTGACCGCCTCGGAAAACAGCAACGGCACCAGCACGTTGCCATCCAGCGTCTGGATGATCCCGTACACCGCCATCAAATAGATGAACTGATCGCTCCAGCCCCACTGGAACAGCGCAATCAGCAGCACCGGCACGGTCACCACCACCGCACCCACATACGGCACCACCACCGAAATCCCGACCAGCAACGCCAGCAGCGCCGCGTAATTAAGCCCGAGCGCGACGAACGCGATGTAGGTCACGCCACCACAAATCACGATCTCGATGACCTTGCCGCGAATGTAATTGGCGATTTGCCGGTTCATTTCCTGCGCGACCCGCGTAATCAACGCGCGCTCACGCGGCAGATAACCGCGCACCCACTCGCCGATCATGGCCCGGTCTTTAAGGAAGAAGAACACCAGAATCGGCACCAACACCAGATAGATCATGATGTTGACCAGCAGCGGCAGACTCGACAGCGAAAACGTCAGCGCCCATTGCCCGAACTTGCCGATCTCGCCGCGCGCCGCTTCGATGGCTTGCAGCACTTGCTCGTCGGAGACCAGATGCGGATAGCGCTCCGGCAGCAACAGCAGCAGCGACTGCCACTTGGCAAGCATGCCCGGTAGTTCATTGAACAGCGTGATCAACTGATGCCAGAGCAGCGGCATGACCACGACAATAAATAGCATCAACACGCCCATAAACAGCGCAAACACCAATCCCACGGCCACACCGCCCGGCACGCGCAGGCGTTCGAGCGTGACCACCAGGCCCTGCATCAGATACGCCAGTACCATCCCCGCCAGTACCGGCGCGAGCATGCCGCCGAGGGTGAGCACGGCGGTGAAGGCAAGAATCAGCAACACTGCCAGCACCACCGCTTCTTCGTCGGAGAAGTAGCGCTGAATCCAGTCGCGTAACACTTTGAACATCAATAATCCTTAGGTTGTTTTACGCTGTCGGCTTCAGGCTTTTTTCAACCAGTAACGGTAAACGCCCGCGTCGTCTTCTTCGAGCAGCAGCGTATGACCGGCCAATTTGGCAAAGGTGCGGAAGTCGCGTTGCGAGCCGGCGTCGGTGGCGATCACCTTGAGCACCGCGCCGCTTTGCAGTTTATTCAATTCCATTTTCGCCTTGAGCAACGGCAACGGACAATTCAGGCCACTGGCGTCCAGTTCCACGTCATGGGCTACAGCGTCAGTCATTGCGTCACTCCGATCGAGATAGTCGAGCTGCCTAGAATATCTGGTCGCAAGCCCGGTGTCCGGCTACAGTAAGGTCTTTGTCTTCTAAGGCTTTGTGCATGACTTTTCTGCGCCCTACCCTGCTGACGCTCGCTTGCCTGCTCGCCTCACCAGGCTTTGCCGACGATCTGCCGTCACTCGGCGACGCCAGTTCTGCCATCGTCTCACCGCAACAGGAATACCAGCTTGGCCGCGCGTGGCTGGCAATGTTGCGCAGCCAGGTCTCGCAGCTCAACGATCCGCAACTCAAGGACTACGTCGAGTCCAGCGTGTACAAACTGGTCGAGACCAGCCAGGTCACTGACCGACGCCTCGAATTCATTCTGATCAACAGCCCGCAGCTCAACGCCTTCGCGGCGCCGGGTGGCGTGGTCGGGGTCAACGGTGGTTTGTTCCTCAATGCCCAGACCGAGGGCGAATACGCTTCGGTACTCGCGCACGAATTGGCTCACTTGTCGCAACGCCACTTCGCGCGCGGCGTCGAAGCCTCGCAGCGCATGCAAGTGCCGATGATGGCCGCGCTGCTGGCCGGTATTGTCATTGCGGCGGCGGGCGGCGGTGATGCCGGGATCGCCGCGATCGCCGGCACCCAGGCAGCGGCGATTCAGTCGCAACGCACGTTCTCGCGCCAGAACGAACAGGAAGCCGACCGCATCGGCATCCTCAATCTGGAAAAGGCCGGTTACGACCCACGCTCGATGCCGACAATGTTCGAACGCTTGATGCGTCAGTACCGTTTCGACGCCAAGCCACCCGAATTTCTGCTGACTCACCCGGTGACAGAATCGCGTATCGCCGACACCCGCAACCGCGCCGAACAGGCGAAACCTGGCGGCATCGAAGACACCATGCGCTATCAGCTGATTCGTGCGCGCGTGCAGTTGATCTACGAAGAAACCCCGGGCCTTGGCGCCAAGCGTTTCCGCGCGCAGCTGGACGAAAACCCGAAAAACGATGTGGCGCGCTACGGTCTGGCCATCGCGCAGATCAAGGGTGGACAGTTGAATGAGGCTCGCGAGAACCTGAAACAACTGCTGGCCAAATCGCCGAACGAGATCATCTACAACCTCGCGCAGGTCGATCTGGACATCACCAACAATCGCCTGCCTGACGCGCAATCGCGTGTTGACCGCATGCTCACGCAGTATCCGGGCAACTATCCGCTGAATCAGGTTCGCGTAGATTTACTGTTGAAGCAGAATCGCTCTGCCGATGCCGAAAAAGCACTGGAAGGTCTGTTGAAGTCGCGCCCGAACGATCCGGACGTCTGGTACCAGGTTGCCGAGACCCGTGGTTTGTCGGGCAACATCATCGGTTTGCATCAGGCTCGCGCCGAATACTTCGCGCTGGTTGGCGATTACCGTCAGGCGATCCAGCAACTCGACTTTGCCAAGCGCAAGGCCGGCAACAACTTCCCGTTGTCGTCACGCATCGATGCCCGCCAGCGCGAGCTAATGGAGCAGGAGCGCATGATCAAGGACATGATGGGCTGAGTTTTACCCAGCAACACAAAATCTTCGGACACAAAAAAACCGCCTCTTTCGAGGCGGTTTCTTTTTCACCTTGCCGCTCGTTTATTCAGCCAGTTTGAAGGTGATGAAGCTCGCACGACCCTGACGCAGAACGCGCATCGACACCGAACGATTCTTCGGCAACGCTTTGGCGATCTCGCCGAACTCCTTGGTGGAGCCGATGGCCTGGTTGTTCAGATGCGTGATGACGTCACCCGGTTGCAGACCGATCAGGGCAGCTGGGCCGTCCTGCACTTCCTTGATCACCACACCACCTTTGAGGTCGTAGGTTTTCTTCTGCTCTGCGGTCAACTCGCCCACGGCAACACCGAGACGGTTGCTGGTGGTTTCAGCGCCGGACTTCGGCAGTGCATCCAGTTCTTTGTCTTCGTCCGGGATGGCGCCAACAGTCAGTTCGACGTTCTTGCGCTTGCCTTCACGAATCACTTCCAGATTGGCTTTGGCGCCAGCCTTGAGTGCGCCGACCAGGTGCGGCAGGTCAGCAGACATAACGATCGGCTGACCGTTCATGCTCAGAATCACGTCGCCGACTTGCAGGCCGCCCTTGGCTGCCGGGCCGTCATCCTGAATCTGTGCAACCAGCGCACCGGCCGGTTTTTCCAGACCGAACGACTCGGCCAGATCCTTGTTCACTTCCTGGATGACCACACCCAACCAGCCACGGCTGACCTTGCCGCCGCTTTTCAGCTGATTGGAAACGTCCATCGCCACGTCGATCGGGATGGCGAAAGACACGCCCATGAAGCCACCGGAACGGGTGTAGATCTGCGAGTTGATGCCGACCACTTCACCGTTCAGGTTGAACAGCGGGCCACCGGAGTTGCCCGGGTTGATCGGCACGTCGGTCTGGATGAACGGCACGTAGTTTTCGTTCGGCAGACTGCGGCCGACGGCGCTGACGATGCCTTGGGTCACGGTGTGGTCAAAGCCGAAAGGCGAACCGATCGCGACAACCCACTGGCCGGCTTTCAGATCCTGGGATTTGCCGAGTTTGAGTACTGGCAGGTCTTTGCCTTCGATTTTCAGCAGGGCCACGTCGGAACGCGGGTCGGTGCCGATCAGCTTGGCTTTCATTTCGCTGCGATCAGCCAGACGCACAAGAATTTCGTCAGCATCAGCAATCACATGATTGTTGGTCAGGATGTAGCCATCCGGGGAAATGATGAAGCCTGAACCCAGCGACTGCGCTTCACGCTGACGACCACCACCGCCCGGCGAGCGCTGCTGAGGCGGCATGCCGCGCTCGAAGAACTCGCGCAGCATCGGCGGCAAGCCTTCCAGATCCGGCATCTGCTGGTTCACTTTGCGATCCGGCAGTTTCTGCGTGGTACTGATGTTCACCACGGCCGGCGACGCTTGTTCGACCAGTTGCGTGAAGTCCGGCAGGTCGGCTGCTTGTGCAGCAGGCACCGCCTGACCGAGCAATAGCACGGTGGCAAAAATGGACAGATAAGATTTCAAGCTAGGTATCGACATACAGCTCCCGTTACGACGAGCAGGTTTAAGCGATATGGAACAAGAATCACCGGCAACCACAGGCTGGCGCTTTTATTCCAGGAACAACTACAAGGCCAGAGCCGTGAGGCTCTGACCTATAAAAAATTTTCGGCTTATTTGCAAATGAAAATGCTCAGCAAACATTTCATCTCCGTCTCGACGAAGAAGTGGTAGTGGCTGGAATCAGCTCACTGCTTGCTGGTGGCGGCACTGTCGTTTCGCATCGACAAGGCGATCCGTTCGGCGGTGCCGATTGGAATCTCGCCAACCACTGTCACCATCATTTCGCCTTCGGGTGTGGTCAGGCGACGGGAAACGGCAACGGTCGGGCCCAGTTGAGTCCGGGTGTCGGTGACGGTCGCGCCGTTCAACGGTTCAAGGAACACCGAAAAACGTGCCAGGCCATCGTCATACATCAGGCTGTTGACCTGTGTTTTGGTTTGCGGATCTTTGTGCGACGTGCTGCTGGTCAGTTCGAAACCTGGCGGCAACCAGTCCGAACGCCAGACCTGGGCGGTCTTGACGGCGGAGGCCTTGTCGCTGTCCAGCGTCACGGCTTTGCAACCGGCATCGGCTTGCAAGTCTTTGTCGGACGGAACTTCGTCGGTATCGAGACTGGTGAACTGGAAACGTTCGAGCAACTGACCCTTGTCATTCAACAGCAATGACTTGAGCGGCAGACCCGTCTGCTTATCCAGATGCAATTCAAAACCATAACGGTGCTGGTCACGAGGCGTTAGCGAAACAATCACTGCATCGCGACCGGCCACGCGCGACTTGCCGATGACAGCAAGGTCATACCAGTTTTTCAGCTTTTTAGGATCCAGAGCACGAGCGGTCGAGTTGGGAGAATCCCCCAGCCCCGCGATCAGGGTGCCGCTGACGCATTGAGTGTGTCCATCAATGCGCACGACCTCCTGAGCCGAACCGTCGAGCTGAAGCAAACGCTCGCGGACTTGACCGTTCTGGACGCGATGCCAGATGTTATGGGTAGAAAAACTACCGTTACGCTCGTAAACAAAAGTACCGTGAAAGCTTTGCTGCTGCTCGGCCTGGCCCAGACGGGTCAACCAGTCCTGGGCCTCATCGGCATGGGCTGGAACAATGAACCAGCCACTGAGCAGAAGCGAAAGTAGAGGTATGGCGCGCATGATCCTCCTTAACGGTTTTCCAGGCTTGCGGCACGTGCGTATGGCAGCGCGCTTTCAGTACCTTTCAATGCAGCCTGCTGAGCGTGCTGACGCAGGTAACCTGGCAGACGCTGATCGTGCCAGCCTGGCTGACCTTGCAGTACGCCGTTGGCCATAGGGCCAGTGGCTTCCGAGCTCTCGCTGTAGCCTGCCAGAACAGCCGGGCCTTTCACCTGAGGGGTGGCCAAGGTTGTCTGGTTGCTTTGCTGAGCCAGTTCAACACCAGCGATTTCGTCCTGGTTGTACAGGCGAACACCGGCCAGAACGGCAACAGTTACCGAGGCTGCAACAGCCAGACGGCCAAGGTTGCGCCATGGGCTGCGGGATACTTTGGCCGGAGCCGTTTCGTCTTCCAGCGCAGCAGACACTGCCGCAGCGATGTCCAGACGTGGCAGCAGCAGATCCTTGTGCATGGCTGCCCGAGCGATCTGGTAACGAGCCCAGGTCTCACGGGTTTCGACGTCATCAAGTGCATTAATCACTCGACGCAATTCCAGTTCGTCCGCTTCGTTATCCATCACTGCGGACAGCGATTCCTGCAGGGCTTCACGACTCATGGCGTTCCTCTCTTGGCTATCGCCGCTGTCTCAGTTTTCCTGCAACAACGGCTGCAGGGCTTTATCGATGGCCTCCCGAGCGCGGAAAATCCGGGAGCGCACGGTACCCACCGGACACTGCATGACGCTCGCAATGTCCTCGTAACTCAGACCATCGAATTCACGTAAAGTTAACGCCGTACGCAAATCCTCTGGCAGTTGCTGGATGGTTCGATGGACGGTGCCTTCGATCTCATCCCGCAGCAACGCACGTTCTGGTGATTCGAGATCCTTGAGGCCGTGATCGCCGTCGTAGAACTCCGCATCCTCTGAACTTACATCGCTATCCGGCGGCCGACGGCCGCGAGAAACCAGGTAGTTCTTTGCCGTGTTAATGGCAATACGGTACAGCCACGTATAAAACGCACTGTCGCCGCGAAAGTTTCCAAGTGCTCGATACGCCTTGATAAAGGCTTCCTGAGCCACGTCCTGGGCTTCATGGGTGTCGTGCACAAAACGCACGATCAACCCGAGAATCTTGTGCTGATATTTCAGCACCAACAGATCGAAAGCTCGCTTGTCGCCGCGTTGAACGCGCTCGACCAGCTGCTGATCCTCTTCCTGGGTTAGCATGAACACTCCTCGATAAGCCCGAAGGAGACTTGCATAACTAAACGACCAGACTTGCAAACATAGACTCGGGCTTTTCGCAAAAGTTCTCCCCCTCCAGGCAAGTTTCCTGCGGGCTCTGATTTGGCACGCACGAAAAACGCAGCACGGGATGAACCGGCTGCGCGAATAATCTTGTTATCGGTTTCGCCGGGCAGGAATCCAACCGCAGATTCCGCACTGAAGCCGACACGTCCCTTGTTTCTGGCACCGACTATTGATCTTGGGCCTTTGGCAAAAGTTCCAATTATTTATAGCCGTACCCACCCGACATTGGGCAACCCTGGGCGGAAAAAGGCTGTTTCAGCGCCGATACAGTCGTCTTTTCCCAAAACCGGCGAAAAAAACTTCCGACGAAGCACCCGGTTTTTCCCGTCACAGTAGTTTCACAATGCCATATAGGCTCGGCTATTGTGCCGCCCCACCCCTCTATATACTAGTGGGCTGTGTGGCTGACTTAACTCGCCGATCCAGGCGAATCGCGCCACCCCCGACCCGGGTCGCTTTGAGCGGAATCCTGTAATGAGCCAACAATTCCAACATGATGTTCTGGTCATTGGCAGCGGCGCTGCCGGTTTGAGTCTCGCGCTGACCCTGCCGGGTCATTTGCGCATTGCCGTATTGAGCAAGGGCGATCTCGCCAACGGTTCGACCTTCTGGGCCCAGGGTGGCGTTGCCGCCGTGCTGGACGATACCGATACTGTCGAATCCCACGTCGACGACACCCTGAATGCTGGCGGTGGTCTCTGCCACGAAGACGCCGTGCGTTTTACCGTCGAGCACAGCCGTGAAGCCATTCAGTGGCTGATTGACCAAGGTGTGCCATTCACCCGCGACGAACAGTCCGGTACTGAAGACGGTGGATTTGAATTTCACCTGACCCGCGAAGGCGGCCACAGCCATCGGCGCATCATCCATGCCGCTGATGCCACCGGTGCAGCCATCTTCAAAACCCTGCTGGCCCAAGCCAAAGAGCGCTCGAACATCGAACTGCTCGAACAGCGGGTTGCCGTTGATCTGATTACCGAACGCCGCTTGGGCATGGACGGCGATCGTTGCCTCGGCGCCTATGTGCTGAACCGCAAGACTGGCGAAGTCGACACCTACGGCGCACGATTCGTGATCCTCGCGTCGGGCGGCGCCGCCAAGGTCTACCTCTATACCAGCAACCCCGATGGCGCTTGCGGCGACGGCATCGCCATGGCCTGGCGTTCGGGCTGCCGCGTGGCGAATCTGGAATTCAACCAGTTTCACCCGACCTGCCTGTATCACCCGCAAGCGAAAAGCTTCCTTATTACCGAAGCCCTGCGTGGCGAAGGCGCCCATCTGAAACTGCCCAATGGCGAACGCTTCATGTACCGCTTCGACAAGCGCGCCGAACTGGCCCCGCGCGACATCGTCGCCCGCGCCATCGACCATGAAATGAAGCGTCTGGGCGTCGACTGCGTCTATCTCGACATCAGCCACAAACCCGAAGAGTTCATCAAAACGCACTTCCCGACTGTGTATGAGCGCTGCCTCGGTTTCGGCATCGACATCACTAAACAGCCCATCCCGGTCGTCCCCGCCGCGCATTACACCTGTGGCGGCGTGATGGTCGATCAGCAAGGCCGCACCGATGTGCCGGGTTTGTATGCGATCGGCGAAACCAGTTTCACCGGCCTGCACGGCGCCAACCGCATGGCCAGCAACTCGCTGCTGGAATGCTTCGTCTATGCCCGTTCGGCGGCGGCGGACATTCTTGCGCAACTCGACGATATCGATGCGCCAAGCGCCCTGCCCGTCTGGGACGCCAGCCAGGTCACCGACTCCGACGAGGACGTGATCATCGCGCACAACTGGGATGAGCTGCGCCGGTTCATGTGGGACTACGTCGGCATCGTGCGCACCAACAAGCGCCTGCAACGGGCGCAGCACCGCGTGCGTTTGCTGCTGGACGAGATCGACGAGTTCTACAGCAACTATAAAGTCAGCCGTGACCTGATCGAGTTGCGCAATCTGGCGCAAGTGGCGGAATTGATGATCAGCTCAGCCATGGAGCGCAAGGAAAGTCGCGGTCTGCATTACACCCTCGACTACCCGAACCTGCTGCCCGAAGCGCTCGACACTATTCTGATACCGCCCACCTACGCCGGCTGAACTTGAGCCGCACTCGCAGGCGTCGATGCACATCGGCGACCTGCGAATCTCGCGGCACACAGATCGATCTGACCCGCCACTCGCCGCGCAAACGAAAGCGCAGCACCACGATCAATGGCAGCGCCAGACTGTCCGGGCGCAGCTGCACCGCTTGCCAGCCAGCCGCCTGATTCCACAATTGCCAGCCATCGGCATCACGGCGCAATCCGCAGAATGCTCGTGGATGACTCAGCAGAATCTGCCGTGGCAACACCCAAACGCCATGCAGCAGACAAGCAAAAACCCCGAGCAGATGGGCCCAGAGTGGAATAGATAGAAGAAACAACGAACCCAAGGCGAACGCCTGGGCCAACAGATACGCCGCCAGCAACTGCCGTGAGGCATGCCAGCGGCATTCGAACGTATTACTTGGGCTGGACACGATCCAGGATCATGCGAACCATGCGCTGCAATTCCGGATCTTCAGACTCGCTGCGCTCCATGAACCAGCCGAACATGTCCTGATCCTCGCACGTCAGCAGACGCACATACAGATCGCGATCCACCTGATTCAACGTCGCGTAGACCTCCTTCACGAACGGCACCAGCAACACGTCAAGCTCAAGCATGCCGCGACGGCTGTGCCAAAAGAGGCGATTCAGTTCAACTTGTTCGACCATGGGGCCCTCCTCAAATTTGGCGGCAAGTATACAGCCCCCAAGCGGGTCGCACAGTCGGCTTTGGTCGGGCACCACCGATCCTTTATCAACTACCCATTTCAACAACGCACCCTTATGATGTGCCCCAGACTTTTTACCCTGCGAAGACCCATGGCCGATTCTGCTTTTTTCTGCACCCTGTCTCATGAAGGCGTTCTCGCGGTTCGCGGCGCGGATGCCGGAAAATTCCTGCAAGGCCAGCTGACCTGCAACCTCAATTACCTCAGTGACACCAAGGCCAGCCTCGGCGCGCGCTGCACGCAGAAAGGCCGGATGCAGTCGAGTTTCCGCATTCTGCTCGAAGGTGACGGCGTGGTGCTGGCGATGGCCAGTGAGTTGCTCGAGCCGCAACTGGCCGATCTGAAAAAATACGCGGTGTTCTCCAAATCGAAACTGACCGACGAAAGCGCCGCCTGGGTGCGTTTTGGTCTGGCGCACGCTGACGCTGCCCTGAGCAGCCTTGGTCTCGACTTGCCGGCAGAAACCGACAGTGTCGTGCGCAACGAAGGGTTGATTGCGATTCGCGTCTCGCCGGATCGTGCCGAACTGTGGGTACCGGCCGATCAAGCCGATGCGATCAAATCCAGACTGTCCGCCGCACTGCCAGAAGCCGCATTGAATCAATGGCTGCTGGGCCAGATCCGCGCCGGCATCGGTCAGGTCATGCCGAGCACCCGTGAGCTGTTCATTCCGCAGATGCTCAATCTGCAAGCCGTCGGTGGCGTGAGCTTCAAGAAAGGCTGCTACACCGGCCAGGAAATCGTCGCGCGCATGCAGTACCTCGGCAAACTCAAACGTCGCCTGTATCGCTTGAGCCTCGACGCGAGCGAACTGCCAGAGCCTGGCACACAGCTGTTCGCTCCGAGCCACAACAGCTCCATCGGTGAAGTGGTGCTGGCCGCCAACGCCGAGCAAAACATTGAACTCCTGGCGGTGCTGCAGGCCGAAGCTGCCGAAGCGGGCGATCTGCATCTGGGCAGCCTTGAAGGGCCTGCGTTGCAAGTGCTCGATTTGCCCTACGAACTGGATCGCGACCGCGAAATCCAGCGTTGATCGCAGCCTGGTTGCAACACCCTAGAGAGTCCAAATGAGCGAACTGGCGGAAAAGGTCCAACGGGATTTGGTTGAGGCCATCGATAACGATGACCTGGTTCTGCCAACGTTGCCGGAAGTGGCCCTGCAAATTCGCAAGGCTGCTGAAGATCCGGAAATCAGTGTCAGCGACCTGAGCAAAGTCATCGGTCGCGACACCGCGCTGTCGGCGCGCCTGATCAAAGTGGTCAACAGCCCGCTACTGCGCGCCGCGCAGGAAGTCACCGATCTGCACACCGCGATCACGCGGCTGGGCATCAACTACAGCAGCAACCTGGCGATCGGTCTGGTGATGGAGCAGATTTTCCACGCCCGCTCCGAAGTGGTCGAACAGAAGATGCGCGAAGTCTGGCGCAGCAGTCTGGAAATCGCCGGGGTCAGCTACGCGCTGTGCCGCCGCTACACCCAGCTCAAGCCGGATCAGGCAGCGCTGGGCGGGCTGGTGCATCAGATTGGTGTGCTGCCGATTCTGACTTATGCCGAAGATCACTATGAGTTGCTGTCGGATCCGGTCAGCCTCAACCATGTGATCGACCGCATTCATCCGTTGCTCGGTGACAAATTGCTGCGGGTCTGGGAGTTTCCGGAACGGCTGGTGGAATTGCCGGGGCGTTATCAGGATTTCAAACGCGATTCGACGCAGATTGATTATGTCGATCTGGTGCAGGTGGCGAACTTGCATTGCCGTAAAGGCACCGACCATCCGTTTGCGCGGATTGATCTGGCGAGTGTGCCTGCGTTCAGGAAGTTGGGGATTGATCCGGAGAACAGAGCGCTGTGCGTGGATCTGGAAGAATCGCGGTCGATGTTTTACTGATCTGAAACCTTGGTGAAGCCATCGCGAGCAGGCTCACTCCTACAGGAGACCGCATTCCAATGTAGGAGTGAGCCTGCTCGCGAAGAGGCCATCAAAGACGCCGCAATCACCCGGCAACAAAACTCACCCGCACCTTCAACCCCGCCTGCTCGCCATCATGCAGACTGATCTGCGCCAGATGCGCCCGGCAAATCTCGCCGACAATCGCCAGTCCCAACCCTGACCCGGCCACCTGCTGATTACGCCGGTAAAACCGTTCAAATACGCGATCACGCTCTTCCAGCGGAATCCCCGGCCCGTCGTCTTCAACCTCAAGCACTGCCGGCGCTGTCACGCGCAGAATCACATTGCCGCCCGGTGGTGTGTGCGCCAGAGCGTTGTCCACCAGATTGCTCAGCAACTCATTGAGCAACGTCGGCTCACCGCGCAACCACACCGGCTCGTCCGCTTCCAATGCCAACGCAACACCGCGTTTGTGCGCCAGCGGCGCCATGGCCATGCCCAATTCACGGGCCAACTGGCTCAGGTCGAGTAACTGCGCGCCACCCTCGGCAATCGCCCGCGCGCCGTTTTCAACACGGGCCAGCGACAGCAACTGGTTGGCCAGATGCGTCAGACGATCGGTGCTTTGCGCTGAAGATTCCAACGTCGTGCGCCACGTCTCGGGCTCGTTCGAGCGCAGGCCCAATTCAAGCCTCGCCTTCAACGCGGCCAACGGTGTGCGCAACTCATGCGCGGCATCGGCAATGAACTGGGCCTGACGCTCGAACTGCACGCGCAACCGCTCGGTGAAATGGTTGAGCCCGCGCACCAACGGCCACAACTCATGCTGCACTTCCACCAGCGGCAATGGCCGCAAATCATCGGGCTGACGCTCTTCCACCGCCGTGCGCAGACGCTCCAGCGGGCGCAACGCCGCACTGACGGCGAACCAGACGAGCAGCAACGCGCCAATCGCCAACATGCCCAGACGCAGCAAAGTATCGGCGGCCAGACTGCGCGCCATGCTCACGCGCGCCTCGTCGGTTTCGGCGACACGGATTTCCGCCATGCCGTTCATGTTCGGTTCGGTAACGGCTTTCAGCAGGCTGACCACGCGTACGTTTTGGCCTTTGTAGGTGGCGTTGTAAAAACGTGCCAGCGCCGGATAACTGTCAGTTCGAGGCGTGCCCGGTGGCGGGCCTGGCAGATTTTCGTAACCGGAAATCAGCTTCTGATGGATGTCGTTGACCTGATAATAAATGCGCCCGGCGCTGTCGTAGGCGAAGGTATCGAGGGCCACGTAAGGCACATCGGCACTGAGGCTGCCATCGCGTTGCGACAACCCTGCGGCGATGGTGCGCGCCGAGGCCAGCAGCGTGCGGTCGTAGGCAGTGTCGGCGGCTTCACGACCGTTCCAGTACGCGCTCAATCCGCTGGCGAGCATCAAAACCACCAGCAACAGAGCGAGGTTCCACAGCAACCGCCAGCGCAGGCTGCTGGGCTTATGCATCACGGCTTTCCAGCAGATAGCCGAGGCCACGGAAGGTGACGATCGCTACGGGTTGACCATCCAGTTTTTTGCGCAAGCGATGCACGTAGATTTCGATGGCGTCAGGGCTGGCTTCTTCGTCGAGACCGAACACCTGCGCGGCCAGTTGCTCCTTGCTCATCACGCGGCCCGGTCGGGCGATCAGCGCTTCCAGCACGGCTTGCTCGCGGGAGGTCAGCGTCAGCAATTCTTCGCCGAGGCTGAAGCGTCGCGTGTCGAGATCATAGGCCAGCACACCGCAGCGCTGCTGGCGTTCGCCGCCGAGCACACTGCGGCGCAACAAGGCTTTGACCCGCGCCTCCAGCTCTGTCAGTTCGAACGGTTTGGCGAGGTAATCGTCAGCGCCGAGATTGAGACCGTGCACGCGATCTTTCACATCACTGCGCGCGGTCAGCATCAGCACCGGCAGGTTTTTGCCGCGTGCGCGCAACCGCGCCAGCACTTCAAAACCGTCCATGCGCGGCAGGCCGACATCGAGGATCGCCACGGCGTATTCCTCGCTGCTCAAGGCCAGATCAGCGGCCACGCCATCGTGCAACACGTCCACGGTCAGACCGGTGCTCTTGAGCGCCTGGGCGACACTTTCCGCCAGTTGCAAATGGTCTTCGACGAGCAGGACACGCATGGATTTTTACCTCGTTCAGGGATGGCCGACGCCACTCTTTGCCGCGGAGTTTACAGCCGCAACCGCCGCTGTGAAGCCCGAAAACCGTGAAAGTCAGCTGAAAGGTTAGTGAAAGGTTAGCCGGTTAGAGTCGGCCCACGGACAGTCCCGACTGCCGTCGCTGCTGCCACACAGCGATACGAAAAACGCCACGAAGCGTTTTCGACCAATAAGAACAATAAACGGAGTACACCCGCATGCCGTCCATGCAGCCTCAGGCATTCACGCCTGTTCGCCCTTCCCGTTTCAGCCACACCGCCCTCGCCAGTGCCGCCGCCCTTGCCGGTTTTTCGCCGCTGAGTTTTGCCGACTTCATTGAAGACAGCAGCGCCACCTTCGAAACCCGCAACATGTATTTCAACCGCGACTTCCGCGATGGCACCAGCGCCCAGCAATCCAAGCGTGACGAATGGGCCCAGGGTTTCATGCTCAATCTGCAATCGGGATACACCGATGGCACCGTTGGTTTTGGTGTCGACGCGCTGGGCATGCTCGGCGTCAAACTCGATTCCAGCCCGGATCGCACCGGCACCGGCCTGCTGCCGACCCACGATGACGGACGCGCGGCGGACGAATACTCCAAGCTCGGCCTGACCGGCAAAGTGAAAATCTCCGCCACCGAACTGAAAATCGGCAGCCTGATTCCTGAACTGCCGATTCTCAAACCGAACGACGGACGCATCCTGCCGCAGACCTTTGAAGGCGGTTTGCTGACCTCCAAAGAGATCAAAAACCTGACCTTCACCGGTGGCCGACTGGAGAAAGCCAAGGATCGCGACAGCACCGATTTCGAGGACATTGCCCTCAACAACAAGAACAGCCGTTTCGCCGGTACCGCTGCCGGCAAGCACTTCGACTTTGGCGGCGTCGATTACAAGTTCACCGACAAAATCACCGGCAGTTACCACTTCGCGCAACTCGACGAAGTCTACAACCAGCACTTCTTTGGACTCGTAGCGTCGCGGCCGATGGGCCCGGGCACGTTTGGCACGGATCTGCGTTTCGCCGTCAGTGATGATCAGGGCGCGGCCCGTGGTGGCGAGATCGACAACCGCTCGCTCAACGGTCTGGTCAGCTATGCGTTGAGCGGGCACAAGTTCAGCGCCGGTTATCAGCACATGTCCGGCGACAGCGCCTTTCCGTATGTCGATGGCAGCGACCCGTATCTGGTCAACTTCGTGCAGATCAACGACTTCGCCGGCGCGGAAGAACGCTCCTGGCAGGCACGTTACGACTTCGACTTCGCCAAACTCGGCATCCCCGGCCTGACCTTCATGAGCCGCTACTTGAGCGGTGACAACATCAAGCTCAAGACCGGCGAGGAAGGCAAAGAGTGGGAGCGCAACACCGAGATCAAATATGTAGTACAAAGCGGCGCTTTGAAGGATGTCGCCGTGCGTTTGCGTAATGCCACTTACCGCTCCAACTACTCGGCTCGTGATGCGGATGAAGTGCGGTTGCTGGTGAGCTATAGCGTTGCTCTTTGGTAATTGATTGAAATGCCTTGGCGCTGTGATCGGAAGATCAAAAGATCGCAGCCTTCGGCAGCTCCTACACAAAAAGCCCTTACAACAAGAAATCTGTGGAGAGACCAATGAATTTTTCACTGCGTAAAGTTGCTTTGGCGGCCGGCATGATGCTGGTGGCCGGGCAGTTGATGGCCGAACCGAAACGTCCGGAGTGTATCGCCCCGGCCTCGCCCGGCGGTGGTTTCGACCTGACCTGCAAACTGGTGCAGAGCGCACTGGTCAACCAGAAACTGCTGAGCAAACCGATGCGCGTGACCTACATGCCCGGCGGTGTCGGCGCGGTGGCGTACAACGCGGTGGTCGCTCAGCGTCCGGCCGATGCCGGCACGCTGGTCGCGTGGTCGAGCGGATCGTTGCTGAACCTGGCGCAAGGCAAGTTCGGGCGTTTCGATGAAACCAACGTGCGTTGGCTGGCAGCCGTCGGCACCAGCTACGGCGCCATCGCAGTGAAAAACGATTCGCCCTACAAGACTCTCGACGATCTCGTTCAAGCGCTGAAGAAAGATCCAGGCTCGGTGGTGATCGGTTCCGGCGGCACCGTCGGCAGCCAGGACTGGATGCAAACCGCGCTGATCGCCAAGGCAGCCGGGATCAACCCGCGTGAGTTGCGTTACGTCGCCCTCGAAGGTGGTGGCGAAATCGCTACCGCCCTGCTCGGCGGCCACATCCAGGTCGGCAGTACCGACATCTCCGACTCCATGCCGCACATTCAAAGTGGCGACATGCGTTTGCTCGCGGTGTTCTCCGACAAGCGTCTCGACGAGCCGGAAATGAAAGACATCCCGACCGCTCGCGAACAAGGCTACGACATCGTCTGGCCGGTGGTTCGCGGTTTCTACCTGGGGCCAAAAGTCAGCGACGAAGACTACGCCTGGTGGAAAGACTCGTTCGACAAACTGCTGGCCTCCGACGAGTTCGCCAAGCTGCGCGATCAGCGTGAACTGTTCCCGTTCGCCATGACTGGCCCGGAGCTGGACACCTACGTGAAGAAGCAAGTTGCCGACTACAAAGTGCTGGCCAAAGAGTTCGGCCTGATCCAGTGATCGCCTCTGTCTAGCGGCTGCGTTCCCGATTGCGGGGACGCGGCACAGGAGCTCCCATGCTTATTCAACGCATTTTCGCCTCGGTGCTGTTGCTGGTCTGTGTCGGCCTGGCACTGATGGCGTGGCCGTACCAAGCGGCTTTTTCCTACGAACCGGTCGGCCCGCGCGCCTTCCCGCTGCTGATGCTCGGTCTGATGGGCGCGGCACTGTTGTACATGGTGTTTCGCCCGGCACCGATCAAACACAGCGAGGACGAGCCGCCACTGGATCGCGAAACCCTGACCAAGATTGCTATCTGCGTCGCCCTGCTGCTGGTGTTCGCCGGTCTGTTCGAACCGCTGGGTTTCATCCTCAGCAGCATCCTCATCGGCATTCCGATGGCGCGCCTGTATGGCGGTCGCTGGATGCCGAGCATCGTAGTCACCACGCTGATGGCCATCGGTCTGTACCTGCTGTTCGACCGTGTGATGGACGTTCCGCTGCCCCTTGGCCTGCTCGACGTGCTGGAGAACTGATATGGATACCCTCGGTTATTTGGGCCAAGGCTTCGGCGTCGCGCTGAGCCCGTACAACCTGGTCACCGCGCTGTGCGGCACGCTGATCGGCACTGTCGTTGGCTTGCTCCCGGGCCTCGGCCCGATCAATGGCGTGGCACTGCTGATCCCGATTGCCTTTGCTCTTGGTTTGCCGCCGGAATCGGCGCTGATCCTGTTGGCAGCGGTGTATCTGGGCTGCGAATACGGCGGGCGGATCAGCTCTATTTTGCTGAATATTCCGGGCGAAGCATCGACCGTGATGACCACCCTCGACGGTTACCCGATGGCCCGCAAAGGTCTGGCCGGTGTAGCGCTGTCGTTGTCGGCGTGGAGTTCGTTCATCGGTGCATTTATCGCCACTTGCGGCATGGTGCTGTTCGCCCCGCTGCTGGCGAAATGGGCGATAGCCTTCGGCCCGGCGGAATACTTCGTGTTGATGGTGTTTGCGATTGTCTGTCTCGGCGGCATGGCCGGTGATCGACCGTTGAAAACCTTCATTGCGGCGTTGATCGGCCTGTTCCTGTCGAGTGTCGGCATCGACGCCAACAGCGGCGTTTACCGCTTCACCGGCGACAACATTCACCTCACCGACGGCATTCAATTTGTCGTGCTAGTGCTGGGCCTGTTCTCGATCAGTGAGATTCTGTTACTGCTGGAGAAAACCCATCGCGGCCAGGAAGCGGTGAAAGCCACCGGGCGGATGATGTTCAACTTCAAGGAAGCCTCGTCGGTGTTCGTGGTGAACATTCGTTGCGGCTTGCTTGGTTTCATCATGGGCGTGTTGCCGGGTGCTGGCGCGACGCTGGCCAGCGCCGTGGCGTACATGACCGAAAAACGCATCGCCGGTGCCAGCGGCAAATTCGGTCAGGGTGATGCCCGTGGCCTTGCCGCGCCGGAAACCGCCATCGGTGCGTCGGCTTGTGGTGCTTTGGTGCCGATGCTGACGTTGGGTGTGCCAGGTTCGGGCACCACGGCGGTGATGATCGGCGCCCTGTCGCTGTACAACATCACCCCGGGCCCGCTGCTGTTCCAGCAACAACCGGACATCGTCTGGGGCCTGATCGCCTCGTTGTTCATTGCCAACATCATGCTGGTGATCCTCAACATCCCGATGATCCGCATCTTCACCCGCATCCTTGCCGTGCCGAACTGGGCACTGGTGCCGGTGATCGCGATCATCACCGGGATCGGCGTCTACGCGGTGCACGCCACTACGTTCGACCTGTTCCTGATGGTCGGCATCGGCATCTTCGGTTACATCCTGCGCAAGCTCGACTTCCCGTTGTCGCCGGTGTTGCTGGGCTTCATCCTCGGCGGTCTGATGGAGCAGAACCTGCGTCGTGCGTTGTCGATCTCTAATGGCGCGCTGGAGATCCTCTGGTCGAGCCCGATCACCTTCGGTGTCTGGGTGCTGACCGCGCTGATGCTGGCCTTCCCGCTGATCCGCATCTGGCGCAAACGTTCGGTCGCGCGTCGCGCCATCGCCGATGTTTGATCGCGCCTCACTGAAATCCTGGTGGGGAACCCCGCTGGTCGGTCTGCTCGGCGGTTACCTCGCCAGCCAGATCGGCTGGCCACTGCCATGGATGGTCGGCTCGTTGCTGGCGATCATCCTCGTGCGCTGCCTGACACCGTGGCAGCTCACCGAGATTCCTGGCGGCCGCAAGTGCGGCCAGTGGATCGTCGGGATTGGCATTGGGCTGCACTTCACCCCGGTGGTGATGGAGCAGGTGCTCAGTCATTTCGGCTTGATCTTCTTCGGTGCGCTGGTCACCAGTGTGTCGGCGGTGGTTGGCGTGTGGTTGATGCGCCGCACCGGTGAGGATCGCGCCACGGCGTTTTTCTCGAGTATGCCCGGCGGTTCCGGCGAGATGGTCAATCTCGGCGCGCGCAATGGCGCGATGCTTAGCCATGTGGCGGCGGGGCAAAGTTTGCGGGTGTTGGTGGTGGTGCTGTGCGTGCCGGCGGCGTTCAAGTATTTGCTCGGCGACGGCAACCCGATTTCTCACGCTGGCAGCGTCGATTGGCGCTGGCTGGCGATTTTGTTTCCGGCGGGCGCTTTGCTCGCTTGGCTTTGGCAGCGTTTGCGCCAACCCAATCCGTGGTTGTTCGGGCCGTTGCTGGTGAGTGCGACGGTCAGCATTGCCTGGGATTTGCACATCGGTTTGCCGGATGGTGGCAGTCAGATTGGCCAGTGGTTGATTGGTAGTGGCTTGGGTTGCCACTTCAACCGGCAGTTCTTCCGGCGTGCGCCTTCATTCATGGGGCGGACGTTGATTGGCACGGCGCTGACCATGTTGATCGCCACACTGGCGGCGTTAGGGTTGAGTGCGCTGACGCATCTGGATCTGCGTTCGCTGACGCTGGGCATGATGCCGGGCGGGATTGCCGAGATGAGTCTGACGGCGGAAACATTGCAATTGTCGGTGCCGTTGGTGACAGCGATGCAGGTGATGCGGTTGTTGTTTGTGCTGTTTCTGGCGGAGCCGTTGTTCAAGTACTGGAATCGTAGTCCCGAATAAAACCGCGTCGCCCTTTTCGCGAGCAGGCTCACTCCTACATGATCGTTCCCACGCTCTGCGTGGGAATGCAGCCCGGGACGCTCCGCGTCCCAAGCGGACGCAGAGCGTCCATTGAGGCATTCCCACGCAGAGCGTGGGAACGAGATTACGCGACAGGCGGCAAACGCCACTCAATCGGCGTTTCGCCATTCTGCTCAAGAAACTTGTTCGTCCGGCTAAAGTGCCCGCAACCCAAAAACCCGCGATAAGCCGACAACGGCGACGGATGCACCGACGTCAGCACCAAGTGCTTGGTCGCGTCGATCAGCTTCTGCTTGCTCTGCGCATGGGCGCCCCAGAGCATGAACACCAGATGCGGCTGGCGCTCGCTGACCAGTTCAATGATCCGGTCAGTGAAAAACTGCCAGCCCTTGTCCTTGTGCGCATTGGCGTTGGCGCGTTCGACGGTCATGGTGGTGTTGATCATCAACACGCCCTGATCGGCCCAGCTCTGCAGGTAGCCATGAGTGGGAATATCGATGTTCAGGTCGCGTTTCAACTCTTTATAGATGTTGACCAGCGACGGCGGCGCCGGCACGCCCGGTTGCACCGAGAAGCACAGGCCATGGGCCTGACCCGGGCCGTGATACGGATCCTGGCCAAGGATCACCACCTTCACTTTTTCCAGCGGCGTCGAGTTCAAGGCATTGAAAATCATCGGCCCCGGCGGGTAGATTTCTTTGCCGGCCGCCCGCTCCTGCTGCAGAAAATTGCGCAACTCTGTCATGTAGGGCTGGTCGAACTCAGCACGCAGTGCCTCCTTCCAGCTCGGTTCGAGTTTGATACGGTCGTCAGCAGTCATGGTCATACCCGGCAAAAACAGTGGGGCGAACCCTAGGAAAGCCGACCACGCTTGTCAATTGATCTGACGCAGATCCGGCACTTTCCCCCACAACGATCATACTGATCGTTCAAATTCCCGATCGAGGTCACGATGAATCTGCACTTCGAAGAACTCACCGGCACCGACGGCGCCCGCATCGGTATCGCCAGCCTGGATGCTGAAAAGTCGCTGAACGCGCTGTCCCTGCCGATGATCAACGCCCTGAGCGACAAACTCGACGCCTGGGCCAAGGATCCACAAATCGTCTGCGTATTGCTGCGCGGCAACGGCGCCAAAGCCTTCTGCGCCGGCGGTGAAGTGCGCAGCCTGGTTGAAGCCTGCCGTGCCCACCCCGGAGAAGTGCCGCCCTTGGCCGCGCAGTTTTTCAGCGCGGAATATCGATTGGATTACAACCTGCATACTTATCCGAAACCGCTGATCTGCTGGGGCCACGGTTATGTGCTGGGCGGCGGTATGGGCCTGTTGCAAGGCGCGAGTACGCGGATCGTCACGCCGAGCAGCCGTTTGGCGATGCCGGAAATCACCATTGGTCTGTATCCGGATGTCGGCGCCAGTTGGTTTCTCGCGCGGCTGCCGGGCAAACTCGGTTTGTTCCTCGGCCTGACCGGCGCGCACATGAATGGGCGCGATGCGATCGATCTGGATCTGGCCGACCGCTTTCTGCTCGACGAACAGCAACCGGAACTGATCGAAGGCCTGCTCCAGCTCAACTGGCAGGAACAGATCGATCGGCAGCTCAACAGTCTGCTCAAGGCTTTGCAGCAGGAAGCCGTGGCGCAAATGCCCGAAGCGCAGTGGCTGCCGCGTCGTCAGCAGATCGACGAATTGCTCGACGTCAGCGATGTGGCCTGCGCCTGGAAAGCCATCAGCCTGCAACGCGACAGCAGCGATCCATTGATCGCCCGGGCCGCGAAGACCATGAGCGAAGGCTCGCCGCTGACCGCGCATCTGGTCTGGGAACAGATCATTCGTGCGCGGCACCTGTCGCTGGCCGAGGTTTTCCAGATGGAATACACCCTGAGCCTCAATTGCTGTCGGCACCCGGAATTCAGCGAAGGCGTGCGCGCGCGGTTGATCGACAAGGATCAGAAACCGCACTGGCACTGGCCGGACATCAACAACGTGCCGGACGCGGTGGTCGAGGCGCACTTTCACAAGGTTTGGGAAGGGCGGCACCCGTTGGCGGATTTGACGCAGTATTAAAATTCGCGCACAAAAAAGCGGCGCTTCATGCGCCGCTTTCTGTTTGCGGGTGATTACCAGCGGTTGCCACGTCCGTTGTGGTCGCCGCGGCCGCTGTGTCGGTCGTAGTTGCCACGACCGCGGCGATCATTGTCCCAACCGCCGCGACGGTGGCCGTCCCAGTTGCCGCGGTCATTGCCGTGCCAGCGGCGGCTTTCGTAGTAGCGTGGGGCCGGTTGGTAGTAGCGCGGCGCCGATTGGTAATAACGCGGTTGCTGGTAGTACCGCGGTGCCGGTTGGTAATAACGCGGCTGGGCGTAATAGCGGCTGCCGCCGTTGTAATAAGTGCCGCCTGTGTTGTAGTAGGCCGGTGCCGGTGACGTGTAAACCTCGGAGCTGTAATACGAGTCCGCGTAGGAGTAAGGGGCGCAACCGGCAACGGAAAACATCAACGCAGCAAGCAGAAGAATTCGTCTATACATGGCGGCCTCCTGGACCGCGGGTTGGCCGTACCAGCGACGCTGGCAGGCGACAGTCATTTAATCGGTGACTGTCGAAAAATCAGACAGCGTTTTCCGAATCTGGTGCGTCTCTGCAACAAGTTGAAACAAGTGATTTATGGAAACTTGTTCATCCTCCAGACACGGTCATTCAGCCGCTGATTAATGGTGGCCACCGTGATATCCGCCGCCGTGATAACCGCGTCCGTAACCGCCACGATAACCGTAGCCATACCCGCCGTAGTAATAACGCGGGCCGCCGTAAAAGTAGCGCGGGCCGTAATAACCACCGTAGTAATAGGGCGAGTAGTAACCGGGATAGTAGGAAGGGGCGTAATACACATCGGCGGGTGGCCCGTAGTAATAACAACCGGACAGCCCCAGACCGAGCACTGCGCACAGCAGCACCCGACGCAACGTTTTCTGAGTGAGCATGGCGGCCTCCTGAAAGACCTGCGAGCGCAGTCGGCGCAGGCCGGCTGACATCTGTTTTGACTGGCATTCGCAAACCAAGTGCCTGCCACAACATGACATCGGATCAGCGGCATTCACGCTGCATCGCGGTGCATCGGCGCACCATCACAAAGCGCCGCCCCGTCGTCGCGTCAAATCCGATCCGACCCACAGCCCCGTGCCAGAGCGCTCTCCGCGACTTGGCACGCCTCTCGCTTTAGCAAACCCGTGCAGGAGTCATATCACAGGTTCGCGGCACCACAATTTGCAATGGCTGACTAGGGTTCCGGCTCGCAATCGCGAGTGGCTGGTCCGAGAGTTGGCGACCTCCAGTTGAGGTTACACGGCGGGACAAAAGCCCGGGAGACAAGCCACCGTTCGCGGTGCCGCGTTGCCTTCCTGTCCGCCCTTGATCAACTGGAGAATCCGCCATGACCCGACTACGTTTGCCCGCCCTGCTCGCCGCCGCGTTCGCTGCGCTCATCAGCAGCCAAGCCCCCGCCGCTCAGAAAGATCACTTCAGCGTCTGCTGGACGATTTACGCCGGCTGGATGCCATGGGAATACGCCGGCAGCCAAGGCATCGTCGATAAATGGGCGAAGAAATACGGGATCAAGATCGACGTCGTGCAACTCAACGATTACGTCGAATCGATTAATCAATACACCGCTGGCCAGTTCGACGGCTGCACCATGACCAACATGGATGCGCTGACCATCCCGGCTGCCGGCGGCGTCGACAGCACGGCGCTGATTGTCAGCGACTTCTCCAACGGCAACGACGGCATCGTCCTCAAGGGCGACGGCAAAAAGGTCACCGACCTCAAGGGCATGGATGTCAATCTGGTCGAGTTGTCGGTCTCGCATTATCTGCTGGCCCGCGCGCTGGATTCGGTTGACCTCACCGAGAAAGAGCTGAAAGTGGTCAACACCTCCGACGCCGACATCTCCGCCGCTTTCAACACCGACCAAGTCAACGCAGTGACGACCTGGAACCCGATGCTCTCGGACATCAAGGCCAAACCGGGCGTGACCGAAGTGTTCAACTCCAGCCAGATTCCCGGCGAGATCATGGACATGATGGTGGTCAACAGCGCCACCCTCAAAGACAACCCGGCGCTGGGTAAAGCGCTGACCGGCGCGTGGTTCGAAGTGGTCGAGTTGATGAACGCCAAGAACGCCGCGAGCAAGGCTGCGCTTGAGCATATGGCCAAAACTTCGGGCACCGACCTCGCTGGATTCCAGGCACAACTCGACACCACCAAACTGTTCGCCACGCCAAGCGAAGCGCTGAACTTCGCCACCAGCCAACAGCTGCCGGAAACCATGCGCAAAGTCGCCGAATTTTCCTTCCAGCACGGCTTGCTCGGTGAAGGCGCAAAAGACACCAGCGCGGTCGGCATGGCCTTCGCCAACGGCGTGACCAGCGGCGACACCGGCAACCTCAAGCTGCGTTTCGATCCGACTTACGTGCAGATGGCTGCCGACGCCAAGCTGTAAGCCACGGAGGATTTGGCCATGCGCCTGATCAATCGCCACCCGGATCGCCCCAGTCGCCTGTTGTTGGTGATCCTGCCGTTCGCTCTGCTGCTGTTCGCCTACTTCATGGGCTCGGCCGAGCGCCTGGCGGACAACCCTAACGACAAACTGCTGCCCAGCGCCGTGCAGATGACCGATGCGGTCAAACGTCTGGCCTTCAATGCCGACAGCCGCACCGGTGACTACCTGTTGTGGCAGGACACCGCGTCGAGTCTGCGGCGCCTGGCCATTGGGCTCGGCATCGCCGCACTCGCCGGGCTGTGCCTGGGCATCGCTGCCGGCACACTGCCGCTGTTCGGCGCGCCGTTGTCGCCCTTGCTGACGGTGTTGTCGATGGTGCCGCCGCTGGCGATCCTGCCGATTCTGTTCATCGTTTTCGGTTTGGGCGAGTTGTCGAAAGTCATGCTGATCGTGATCGGCATCACCCCGGCGCTTGCTCGTGATCTGGAGCAGCGTGCCCGAGAAATCCCCGTCGAACTGCTGATCAAGGCGCAGACCCTCGGTGCTTCGACCTGGACGCTGATGCTGCGCGTGGTGCTGCCGCAACTGTTGCCGCGTTTGCTGATCTCGTTGCGGCTGATGCTCGGCTCGGCGTGGTTGTTCCTGATTGCCGCCGAAGCAATCGCCTCCACTGACGGCCTCGGCTACCGGATTTTTCTGGTGCGGCGTTATCTGGCGATGGACGTGATTCTGCCGTACGTGGTGTGGATCACCCTCCTCGCCTGGCTGATGGATTGGGGCCTGAAATACCTGACGCGGCGGGCGTTCCCTTGGTATGAGGGGGCGGCCAAATGAGCTTCATCACCGTGAAAAACGTCTGGCAGCAATACGCCGATCAAGTGGTGCTCGAAGGCTTGAACCTGAATGTCAACGAAGGCGAATTTTGCACCTTGGTCGGCGCCTCCGGTTGCGGCAAATCGACCTTCCTGCGCCTGTTGCTCGGCCAGGAAACGGCGAGTCGCGGCGAAATTCTGCTCGACGGTCAAGCGCTGGCCAGTGAGCCGGATGCCAGCCGAGGCGTGGTGTTTCAGCGCTACTCGGTGTTCCCGCATTTGAACGTGCTCGACAACGTCGCCCTCGGCCTTGAACTGCCGCGTGCGCCGCTGCTGGGGCGGTTGTTCGGCAGCGGCAAACGTGACGCGCGCGAACAGGCTGCGGCGCTGCTGCACAAAGTCGGCCTCGGTCATGCGCTGGACAAGTACCCGGCGCAGTTGTCCGGCGGCATGCAGCAGCGGCTGGCGATTGCTCAGGCGCTGATCATGAAACCGCGCGTGTTGCTGCTCGACGAGCCGTTCGGCGCGCTCGATCCGGGCATCCGTAAAGACATGCACGCCTTGCTGCTGGAGCTGTGGCGCGAGACCAGACTGACCGTGTTCATGGTCACTCATGATCTGTCCGAAGGTTTCAGCCTCGGCACGCGTTTGCTGGTCTTCGACAAAGTGCGCCTCGACCCGCACGCCCCCGGCGCCTATGGCGCGCGCATCACCTACGACATCCCTTTGAACAGCGACCGCCGCGCCCAACGCGCCGCCGTCGACGCCCTGCCGTTGCCACTGGCAGGCGCCCTTCGCACCGCTTGAGAGGACTGCTCTGATGAATAAGCCGATGACTGATTCGACCCAACTGTTTCCACCGGTCGCCGAAGAAATGCTCCCCGGTGGCGGCCACCGTTCCTTCGTGTTGAAGCGCGGGCAATTGCTGCGCCTGACCGACCTGCGCGGCGGCGCCAACGTCAGCATGACCCTGCTCAACGCCAACGAAAAAACCGAGCGGCTGAACCTGCCCGACAGCCTCAAATGCCAACACACCGCCAAGCTCACCAGCGGTCACTGCCTGTACTCGGACATGGGCCGCGTGCTGGCCGCAATCACTGCTGACACGTGCGGCTGGAGCGACAGCCTCGGCGGCGTGCTCTGCGCCGAAGAGGTCGCAGAAAAGTACGGCGAGGGTCGCTATCAGGAACTGCGCAACGGCTTCTTCCGCAACGGCACCGACAACCTGTTGGTGGAACTCGGCAAGTGGGGCCTGGGCCTGTCCGACCTGTTGATGACCCTCAATTTGTTCAGCCGCGTCAACGTCGATGAGGCCGGGCGGTTCCACTTCGTCGAGGGCAATTCCAAGGCCGGCGACTACATCGAACTGTACGCGCCGATGGACACGCTGGTGGTGCTCACCGCGCTGCAACACCCGATGGATCCGGCGCCGGAATATGCACCAAAACCGCTGAAGCTGAGCTGGATGAACGCCGACGCCAGCGTCGCCGAACACTGCCGCACTTCGCGCCCGGAAAATGAGCGCGGCTTTATCAACACCGACCGTTTGTTCGCCTGAGGATCGCTGCCATGTCAGTTGCTATCGCCACTTCGCAAAAACAACCCGACGCTGCGGTGTACCGCGCCACGATCCCGGCCGGTGAGCCGTGGCTGATGGAGGTCAAGGCCGGGCAGACCCTGCGCATCCTTGATCTGGAAGGTAATCAAGCGGTCGATACGTTGTTCTACAGCGTCGCCAATCCCAAGGAACGCTACGACGTGCAACGCACTTTGCGCCGGCAGAACAGCGTCTATCTGAGCACCGGCAGCGTGCTCTATTCCAACCTCGGCCACGCGATGCTGACCATCGTCGCCGACACCTGCGGCCGCCACGACACCCTCGGCGGTGCGTGCGCGCAAGAGAGCAACACCGTGCGTTACGCCCTGGAAAAACGCTACATGCACAGCTGCCGCGACAACTACCTGCGCGCGTGTGTGCATGACGGACGCTTGGGCAAAAGCGACATCGGGCCGAACATCAATTTCTTCATGAATGTGCCGGTCACGGCGGACGGCGGACTGACGTTCGAGGACGGCATTTCAGCGCCGGGCAAGTATGTGGATTTGCGCGCGGAGATGGACGTGATCGTGCTGATTTCCAATTGTCCGCAGTTGAATAATCCATGCAATGCCTACAACCCGACACCTGCGGAGCTACTGGTATGGAACTGACTATCCGCCGTTTACGCCGCTTGCTTTTCGCCCTGTGCCAGGCGCGCTCCGGGCAGTGCATCAAATAACCGCTCCCCTGTAGGAGCTGCCGCAGGCTGCGATCTCTTGATTTTGCTTTTTGAAAATTCAAGATCAAAAGATCGCAGCCTGCGGCAGCTCCTACAGGTGCAGCGTGGATTTAAGTCATCCGGGACGGCCCGGATGTCTGTCGAAAAACGGCGGGACGGCCCGCTTCCCCTTCAGGGGTTATGCCATGTTCGAAAAAATCCTTATCGCCAACCGGGGCGCCATCGCCTGCCGCATCCTGCGCACCCTCGCGTCATTGCAGGTCAAAGGCGTGGCCGTGTACTCCGAAGCCGACGCCGCCAGCCTGCACATCCTGCAAGCCGATGAAACGCACAGCCTCGGTGAAGGCGCCGCTGCCGGCACCTATCTGGCCGTCGACAAGATCCTCGCCATCGCCAAGCACAGCGGTGCCACGGCGATCCATCCCGGCTACGGGTTTCTGTCCGAGAACGCCGCGTTCGCCGAAGCGTGCGAAGCGCAGAACATTGCCTTCATCGGCCCGACACCGGAGCAACTGCGCGTATTCGGCCTCAAGCACACCGCTCGCGCCTTGGCCAAACAACACGGCGTGCCGATGCTTGAAGGTACCGAACTGCTCGACAGCCTCGACGCTGCGCTGATCGCTGGCGAACAAGTCGGCTACCCGGTGATGCTGAAAAGCACCGCTGGCGGTGGCGGCATCGGCATGCGCGTGTGCCGCAGCGCCAGCGAATTGAGCGAATCGTTCGAGGCAGTCAAACGCCTCGGTCAGAACAACTTCAGCGACGCCGGCGTGTTCATCGAGAAGTACATCCAGCGCGCCCGCCATTTGGAGGTGCAGGTGTTCGGCGATGGTCGCGGTGAAGTCATCGCCCTCGGCGTGCGCGACTGCTCGGTGCAACGGCGCAATCAGAAAGTCCTCGAAGAAACCCCGGCACCAAACCTGCCGGACGGCATGGCCGAAGAGCTGTGCGCGGCGGCGATCAAACTGGCGAAAGCCGTTAACTATCGCAGCGCCGGCACCGTGGAATTCGTTTTCGACAGCGAGGCGCAGCGCTTCTATTTCCTCGAAGTGAACACGCGCTTGCAGGTCGAGCACGGTGTCACCGAACAGGTCTGGGGTGTGGATCTGGTGCGCTGGATGGTGGAGCTGGCCGCCGGTGATCTGCCGCCGCTGAGCGAGTTGTCTCGTCAGTTGAAACCCGAAGGCCATGCGATTCAGGCGCGGCTGTATGCGGAAGATCCGGGGCGTGATTTTCAGCCGAGCCCGGGCCTGCTGACGGCGGTGCAGTTTCCGCCGGCCAACGGTATTCAACTGCGCATCGACACGTGGGTTGAGGCGGGTTGCGAGATCCCGCCGTATTTCGATCCGATGATCGCCAAGGTCATTACCTGGGCGCCCACTCGTGAACAGGCGCGGGCCGAATTGCATCAAGCGCTGGGCGACAGTCTGTTGTACGGCGTGGAAACCAACCGTGATTACCTGCGGCAGATTCTCCTCGACACGCCGTTCGCCAGCGGTGAGCCGTGGACGCGTTGTCTGGAAGGTCTGGTCTATCGCGCCAACACTTTTGAAGTGCTCAGCGCAGGCACGCAAACCAGCGTGCAGGACTATCCCGGCCGCCTCGGTTACTGGGCGGTCGGTGTGCCGCCGTCGGGGCCGATGGACAGCCGCGCGCTGCGTCTGGGCAATCGCTTGCTGGGCAATGCTGAAGGCGCGGCGGCGCTGGAAATCACCATGAGCGGGCCGCTGCTGCGCTTCAATTGTGCAGCGGTGATCGCGGTGACCGGTGCGCCGATCGCGCTGACGCTTGAGGGTGACAGCGTGCCGATGAACACCGCCCTGCTGATCCCGGCGGGTGCGACGTTGCATCTGGGTAGCATCAGCGGTGCCGGGGCGCGCAGCTATCTGTGCCTGCGCGGTGGCTTGCAGGTGCCGGATTATCTGGGTAGCAAAAGCACTTTCACGTTGGGTCAGTTTGGTGGCCACGGTGGTCGCGCGTTGCGCGCGGGTGATGTGTTGCATGTGCCTGCTCTGACTGATCGCAGCAGCGGTCAACAACTGGCTGAAGAACACGTCACCGCGCTGCCCGCCGTGCGGCAGATTCGGGTGATCTACGGCCCGCACGCTGCGCCGGAGTATTTCACTGAGAACTACATCGGCACGTTCTTTGAAACCCAATGGGAAGTGCATTTCAACTCGAGCCGCACCGGTGTTCGGCTGATTGGGCCGAAGCCGGAATGGGTACGGGCGGACGGAGGTGAAGCCGGGTTGCATCCTTCGAATATTCACGACAATCCGTACGCCATTGGCGCGGTGGATTTCACCGGGGACATGCCGGTGATCCTCGGCCCGGATGGCCCGAGCCTTGGCGGATTTGTCTGCCCGGTGACGGTGATCGAGGCGGATCTGTGGCAACTGGGGCAGCTCAAGGCGGGCGATAAAATCCAGTTCATCCCCGTCTCTCTCACTGACGCCCGCAACCTCGCCCTGAAATGGGATCTCCCCTGTGGGAGCGAGCCTGCTCGCGAACGCGATATTTCAGACAACTCAGTATTGATTGATCCACCGCATTCGCGAGCAGGCTCGCTCCCACAGGGTTTAGTATCGCCTGTGGTTTTGGAATTGGGTCAGGGGGATGTGCGGCTTGTTGCGCGTGTCTCTGGGGATACGCATCTATTGCTGGAAATCGGCGAGCCTGAGCTCAATCTCGTCCTGCGCTTCCGCGCCCACGCCCTCATGCAGGCGCTGGAACACAAAGCCCTGCACGGCGTGATCGACCTCACCCCCGGCATTCGCTCGCTGCAAATCCACTACCAGCCGGAGCAACTGCCGCTCGCCGATCTCCTCGGCATCATCGCCGGCGAATGGGACGCGGTGTGCGCCGCCAACGACCTGCAAGTGCCGTCGCGCATCGTCCATCTGCCGCTGTCCTGGGATGACCCGGCCTGCCAATTGGCGATCGAGAAATACATGACCACCGTGCGCAAGGACGCGCCGTGGTGCCCGAGCAATCTGGAGTTCATCCGCCGCATCAATGACCTGCCGAATCTCGACGAAGTGCAGCGCACCGTATTCGATGCGAGCTATCTGGTGATGGGCCTCGGCGATGTCTACCTCGGTGCGCCGGTGGCCACGCCGCTCGATCCGCGCCACCGTCTGGTCACCACCAAATACAACCCGGCGCGCACCTGGACGGCCGAGAATTCGGTGGGCATCGGCGGCGCTTATATGTGCGTGTACGGCATGGAGGGCCCCGGCGGTTATCAGTTTGTCGGGCGCACGTTGCAGATGTGGAACCGCTACCGCGAGGTGGCCGCGTTCGACGGTAAACCGTGGCTGCTGCGCTTCTTCGACCAGATTCGTTTCTACCCGGTCAGCGCTGAAGAACTGCTGCGCATCCGCCGCGATTTTCCGCTGGGGCGCTTCGATCTCAACATTGAACACAGCCAGCTCAACCTCGCCGATTACCAAGCGTTTCTCAGTCGTGAAGCCGAGGGCATCAGCGCCTTTCGCGCTCAGCAACAGGGTGCCTTCAATGCCGAACGCGAACGCTGGATCGCCAGTGGTCAGGCGCATTTCGACAGTGAAGAAGCGGTGGTCGAATCCAGCGAGGACGCGCTGCTGGCGGAGGGTGAACACAGCGTCGACAGCCACATCGCCGGCAATCTCTGGCAGGTGCAGGTCGAGGCTGGCAGCCGTGTTGCGGCCGGCGATGTGCTGGTGATTCTCGAGTCGATGAAGATGGAAATCCCGCTGCTCGCGCCGATGGCCGGCGTGGTGCGCGAGATCCGTGTGCAACCCGGTTCGGCGGTGCGTGCGGGACAACGGGTCGTGGTGCTGGAACTCGACTGAAGCCAATTGAATAAGGATCAACCCATGAATCTGCAACTCGATGTTCTGCGCCAGGCCTACCGCAATGGCGACACCACACCGCGTCAACTGCTGCCGACACTGCGCGACAAAGCAGCCGCGCTGAACCCGGATTATCACCTGTTCATTCACCTGCTCAGCGTCGCCGAACTGGAGCCGTATCTGGCGGCCCTCGATGGTCGTGATCTCGACAGTCTGCCGCTGTACGGCGTGCCGTTTGCGATCAAGGACAACATCGATCTGGCCGGCATTCCGACCACCGCCGCGTGCCCGGATTTTGTTTATGTGCCGGAGCGCTCGGCGACCATCGTCGAGCAACTGATCGCGTTGGGCGCGATTCCGCTGGGCAAGACCAACCTCGATCAATTTGCCACGGGGCTCAATGGCAGCCGCTCGCCTTATGGCGCCTGCCCAAACAGCGTATTGCCGGAATATCCATCGGGCGGTTCCAGCGCCGGTTCGTCGCTGGCGGTGGCCTTGGGCGTGGCGAGTTTTGCTTTGGGCACCGACACCGCAGGCTCCGGTCGGGTGCCGGCGGCGTTGAATAATCTGCTCGGATTGAAGGCCAGCAAAGGGCTGATTTCCACCGCTGGGGTGGTGCCCGCCTGCCGTACGCTGGATTGCGTGACCACGTTTACCGCAACGGCGCGCGAGGCCAGCCAGTTGCTGGCGCTGACGGCGAAAATCGATCCGCGCGATGAGTACAGTCGCCGCAATCCGTCGTGGAATGATGGCTCGGCGTTTGGTGCGCCACGGCCGTTTCGTTTCGGCGTGCCGCGTGCGCAGGATCTGCAGTTTTTCGGCTGTGTTGAAGGGCCGCTGTTGTTCGGCGATGCCATCGACCGACTCAAGGCCTTGGGTGGCGAAGCGGTTGAACTGGATCTGACGCCATTTCTTGAAGCGGCACGTTTGCTTTACGAAGGGCCGTGGGTCGCCGAGCGTTACAGCGTTGCCGGCGAATTGATGGAACAGAATCCGCAAGCCGTTTTGCCGGTTATCCGCGCCGTGCTGGCCAAAGCCCCGGCGGTGAGCGGCGTGCAGACTTTCCGCGCGCAGTACCGACTGCAAGCGTTGAAAGCGCTGTGCGATCAAGCACTCGAAGGCCTCGACTGTGTGCTGACGCCGACCATCGGCCGCCCGGTGACACTCGCCGAACTGCACGCCGAACCGGTGCTGCGCAATTCCGAACTGGGTTACTACACCAACTTCATGAACCTGCTCGACTACGCCGCCGTCGCCGTGCCGAGCGGATTTATGGCTAACGGGATGCCGTGGGGCGTGACGTTGTTTGGCCGGGTGTTTACCGATCAATATCTCTTGAGTGTGGCGGATGCGTTGCAGCGTCAGCAGGACACTGCATTGCCGACGCCCGCGAACGTAGCGTGCAATGATCGTGCGCGAATAGTGGTGTGTGGCGCGCATCTGCAAGGGTTGGCGTTGAACTGGCAACTGACGCAGCGCGGTGGGCGGTTGCTGGAAACCACGCTGAGCTCGCCGGATTATCAACTGCACGCCTTGGCCGGCGGCCCGCCATTGCGTCCGGGGATGGTGCGGGTGAAAGACGGTGGCGTAGCGATTGCGGTGGAGGTGTGGGAGTTGCCGAGCAGCGAGTTGGGTTCGTTTCTGATGGGGATTCCGGCGCCGCTGGGATTGGGCAAAGTGCAACTGACAGATGGGCGTTGGGAGAGTGGGTTTATTTGTGAGCCGTATGGTCTTGAAGGCGCCAAAGACATCAGCCACCTCGGCGGCTGGCGGGCCTACCTGAAAACCCTGGCCTTACCGCGCCCCCCTGTGGGAGCGAGCCTGCTCGCGAAAGCGCAGTGCCAGACACTTCAATGTTGACTGACCCGGCGCCTTCGCGAGCAGGCTCGCTCCCACAGGTTCATGTATAACCCTGCCGAAGACAGGAACGACCATTCGCGCCGCACATGGAGCAGTTATTTCCCCGCAGTCCCACTAGAATGCATGCCATCGGGCCACTGCCAACGGAACTGCCATGCCGCATCGATCTGCGCTGTACTCCCAACGCTCGCTGGTACTCACGCTGATCGCCCTGCTCGGCGCCGGTTTCCTTGCCACGTCCCTGCTGAGCTACTACGCCTCGCGCGCCTCGATCCGCGACAACATCGTCAACACCGAGCTGCCGCTGACCTCCGACACGGTCTATTCGGAAATCCAGAAAGACCTCGTCCGACCGATCCTGATTTCCTCGATGATGTCCCGCGACACCTTCATGCGCGACTGGGTGGTCAACGGCGAACAAAACCCCGAGCAAATGACCCGCTACCTCAACGAGGTCATGACCCATTACGGCGCCTACACCGCGTTTTTCGTCTCCAATAGCACCCTCACCTACTACCACGCCAAAGGCGTGCTCAAGCAGATCAAAGTGGAAGAACCGCGCGACGCCTGGTACTTCCGCGTGCGCGACATGAAGGATCCGTACGAGATCAACGTCGACCCGGATCTGGCCAACAAGGACAACCTGACCTTCTTCATCAACTACAAAGTCTACGACTACCACGAGCGTTTCATCGGCGCGGCCGGCGTCGGTTTGACCGTCGACGCAGTGATCAAGTTGATCGACAAATACCAGCAGCGCTATCAACGCAGCGTGTACTTTGTCGACACCTTTGGCCGACTGGTGCTGACAGGCGCCGAAGGTGGCCCGGAAGGCGCGCACATCGGCCAGAGTCTTGGCGAAATCGAGAGCATGAAAAGTCTGGTCAGTCAGTTGCCGAAACCGCACAGCGGCAGCTACGAGTATTCCGCTGAAGGCCAGGGGCATTTCCTCAACGTGCGCTTCATTCCCGAGCTGAACTGGTACCTGTTCGTCGATAAACGCGAAGACGGTGCGTTGAGCGAAATCCGTCAGTCGCTCTATCTCAATCTGTTGATCTGCTTGCTGGTGACGCTGAGCGTGTTGGCGTTGCTCAACCGCGTGATCAAACGCTATCAGCGCAAAATCCAGGCGCAGGCGACGCTCGACAGCCTCACCGAACTGCCCAACCGTCGCGGCTTCGACCTGCTCGCCGCGCAAGCCCTGCACGAAGCGCAACGCGAGACCAAACCGCTGACAGCGTTGCTGATCGACCTCGATCACTTCAAAGCGCTGAACGACACGTACGGGCACATGGCCGGTGATCAGGTGTTGATTGGCTTCGCCCGCGATCTGCAAAGTTGCCTGCGCCATGCCGACATCGTCTGCCGTTGGGGCGGTGAGGAATTTATCGTGTTGCTGAAGGACACCGACGGCGACACCGGTCAGAACATCGCCGAGAAAATTCGTCAGCACGTCGAACAACAGGAATATGCCTACAACGGTCACACCCTGAATCTGACGGTGAGCATCGGCGCCACCACCCTGCAACGCGATGACACCTTGCACAGTCTGCTGTCGCGGGCCGATCATGCGATGTACCGAGCCAAACAAACCGGCCGCAACCGCACCTGCGTGGAAATGCCTCACTCGACTTATGCCTGATTCCGACGTTAGACCCGACCATTGCCCGGCCTGCGGCGCCCGCAACGACTGCAGCCTGGCCGACCCGCGCACAGCCGACCGCGAATGCTGGTGCTACGGCGTAAGCATCGACCCGGCGGTGCTCGAAGCGCTGCCGCCAGCACTGCGCAATCAATCCTGCCTGTGCCCGCGTTGCGCGCAGGTCGAGGCGCAACTGCAAGCGGCCAAGCGGCCGATCCCGTAAGATGCGCGCCCCTTCATTGATCGAACACTGAACATGCGCGTCGACCGTTTCCTCAGCAATCTACCGCGCTTCAACCGTCAGCAGGTGCGCCTGTTGCTGGTGGAAAAGCGCGTGCGGATTGACGGAAAAGTCGTCAGCGATCCGCACAGCGAGGTGCTGGAATTCAGTCGTGTCGAGGTCGATGACGAGGTGTTGCAATTCGGCAAACCGGCGCGCTACTTCATGCTGCACAAACCGCCCGGCTGCGTCAGCGCCACCCGCGATCCGCAGCATCCGACCGTGCTTGACCTGATCGATGAACCGGACAAGGACGACCTGCATATCGCCGGGCGTCTGGACTTCAACACCACCGGGCTGATGCTGATCACCAACGACGGCGCGTGGTCGCGGCGCTTGACCCAGCCGCAGACCAAACTGCCGAAGGTCTATTACGTCGAGACCGAGCAGGAAATTGGCGCGGAATATGCGATCACCTTTGCCGAGGGGATTTACTTCGCGTTCGAGGATCTGACCACGCAGCCGGCGCAACTGGAGCTGCTCGGCCCACGCTCGGCGCGGCTGAGCATCGTCGAGGGGCGTTACCATCAGGTGAAGCGCATGTTTGGTTTCTTCAACAACAAAGTCCTGCGCTTGCACCGTGAATCCATGGGGCTGTTACAGCTCGATGACGCGCTAAAACCGGGCGAGTACCGCGCTTTGCGCACCGAAGAGATTCATTTGTTCTAAGCCCGCGACCGCTGAGCAGAAGTTGTCGAACAATTTACCAACGGCACTTGCGCGATCCTGCCTCCCCTGCTTGAATCAGGACGTCGGCCGAAATGTGACCGACGAGTCACAACATACCTCTAAGAAACTTTTTGTCGGTCGTCAGCCCCAAGGGCTGCGTCTCAGCCGACAAACTGCCCGCCAATAACAATACCCGTCGACCTGCCTTATCGGATCGACATGGGCCAAGCAAATTCCAGGCGTATGCCTACCTGTCACAAAGCTCGTGCAATCTCACCATTGCGCGCATACCCGCTTGCTTGCCAGGAGTCTTATGACATGAGGCCAGAAATCGCTGTGCTGGATATACAGGGTCAGTATCGGGTTTACACGGAGTTCTATCGCGCAGACGCCGCAGAAAAGACCATCATTCTGGTCAACGGCTCGATGGCCACGACTGCGTCGTTTGCACAAACCGTGAAGAACCTGCACCCGCAATTCAACGTGGTCTGCTACGACCAGCCCTACGCGGGTCGGTCAAAAGCCCACAACCGCCACGAGAAACATCTGACAAAGGAAGTCGAAGGGCAAATCCTGCTGGAGCTGATTGACCACTTTGGCGCAGAGCACGTGCTGTCGTTTTCCTGGGGCGGTGCTGCGACCCTGGTCGCCCTCGCCCACCAGCCTCGGCGCATCGAACGGGCGGTGATCAGCTCGTTCTCGCCGGTGATCAACGCGCACATGCTCGACTACCTTGAACGTGGCGTCGACTACCTCGGCCAGCGCGACGGCGACCGCGTCGGCCATCTGGTCAACGACACCATCGGCAAACATTTGCCTTCGCTGTTCAAGCGCTTCAACTACCGCCACGTCAGCAGCCTGGCCGAGCACGAATACGGGCAGATGCATTTCCACATCAGCGACGTGCTGCACAGCGACCGGCAGTGTTACTTGAACGCGGCGAAAAAGATCAACGTGCCAGTGCTGTTTTTAAACGGCGAATGGGACGAATACACCGCCGCCGACGATGCGCGCCTGTTCGGCAACCACGTCGCGCAGAGCACCTTCACCACCCTGCAAGCCACCGGGCATTTTCTCGATATGGAGCACAAAGCGGCGTGCCGCGATAGCCAGAACGCCTTGCTCGGCTTTCTGAAACCGGCGCAGCAGACCAGCCGAACGCGTTACTCGTTTGTTCAGGATCAACATGCATTGGCTATTTGAAAAAGTGTCGTCGCGCGCGAGCCTGCGGGGTTGAGCTTTTGATTTGCGACCCGCAGTGCTCGTCCGCGATTGACCGTTTTCAACGATTCAAAGGCTTATTTTGCAAAAGAAACTTCAAATCCGTGGCCGAGTCTGGTACAAAGTCAGCCGCTCTGAGCGGGTATAGTTTAATGGTAGAACAGTAGCTTCCCAAGCTTCCGACGAGGGTTCGATTCCCTCTACCCGCTCCAATCAAATTTTGTCTCACGTCGTGATTTTTTGACGGGGGATGCAGGAATACAGAAAACCGGCCTATAAAGCCGGTTTTTTTGTGTCTGGGGTTTGTAGAGTTCGATATTCCGTAGGTTTTCTCTCCTCGCCTCGTCTTGTCACTCCTTGCAAAACAAACCTCGATTTTCTAGTTCAGATGCCTTCTAACCTGAAGCTGGGGCTGCTACCTCGCCCTGTTCTTTTGACATCAGTGATTGCATCACTGGACACTGACGACTAACATCTCCCAAAACGGGAGGAGGCATGGATGCGGATAATGGCAAGATCAACCTTGCGGCAATTCTGGGAAAGCCATCCTGCTTTCGCTGACTCGGAGACACCGCTTGTTGAATAGTATCGCCACATGGAAAAGGCCGAATACCGTACGCCACAGGCAGTAAAAGCCGAACTGAGAACCGCAAGCGTCCTTAAAGGCGCGAGAGTGGTGTTCAATATCGGCGGTAACAAGTATCGAGTGATTTTGGCGATCGACTATCAACGGCAGCTCGGCTTCATCCGCTTCGTTGGCAGCCATGCCCAATATGACCAGATCAACGCGGAGACCGTGTAATGAACATCAAACCCATTCGGAGTCCGGAAGACCTCGCCGCCGCGTTTGTACGCATGGAGCAGCTGTGGGGCGCCGAACTCAATTCGCCTGAGGGCGACGAGCTGGAAATTCTCGCATTGCTGATCGAGAAGTACGAAGACCAGCATTTTCCAATGCCACCTTCCGACCCGATTGAAGCGATTAAATTTCGCATGGAACAGCAGGGGTTGACTCCACGTGATCTGGAACCGTTCATTGGCACCAGTGGACGCGTATCCGAGGTATTGAATCGCAAGCGCAAACTGAGCCTGTCGATGATCAAGCGCTTGCATGAAGGCTTGCGAATCCCCTACGAGAGCTTGCTTGCAGGGGCTTGAATGCTTCTGGCTGCAAGATAAAACCGGTTTTAAAGGCCGGTTTTTTTGTGTTGGGGTTTGGTAAAAACTCGAGCGCAAATCCTTGAAACACACCCTCCTTAACGGCGCCGGGCCAGTTGCTTAATTGCATTGTTGAAGATCTATTGCACCATCCGGAAGAAAAGAGCCGCTCGGGTTTTCTTGCGTCGGCGGCTTTGAAAGTATTGCAGCAAAGTTAAAAAACACAGTGAACCTGTGGCGAGGGAGCTTGCTCCCGCTGGGGTGCGAAGCGCCCCCAACAATCTTGGGGCTGCTGCACAGCCCAACGGGAGCAAGCTCCCTCGCCACAGGTTGTTTATCAAACATTGTCTCGACACACTCAACTCGTCAGAACTTCAAAGAGCTCCCGCACCATGACGCAAAACATCTACGACGATCCCGAGTTTTTCCAGGGCTACAGCCAGATGAACCGCTCCATCGGCGGGCTCGATGCCGCGCCGGAATGGCCGGCGCTCAAGGCATTGTTGCCGGCCATGCATGGTTTGAATGTGGTCGATCTGGGTTGTGGTTATGGCTGGTTCAGCCGTTGGGCGAGTGAGAACGGTGCCGCCAATGTGCTGGGTCTGGATGTTTCGGAGAAGATGCTGGAGCGCGCGCGGCAGACAACGGTGGCGACGAATATCCGTTATGAACGTGCCGATCTTGAGCAGCTCGACCTGCCGGTTTGCAGTGTTGATCTGGCGTACAGTTCACTGGCGCTGCACTACATCAAGAACTTGTCGGGGCTGTTTGCTCACCTGTATGCGGCGTTGAAACCGGGTGCGCACTTTGTGTTTTCCATCGAGCATCCGATCTTTATGGCCCCGCGTAATCCGGGGTGGCTGGTTGATAGCGAGGGCAACAAGCGTTGGCCGCTGGACAGTTATCAGATGGAAGGTGAGCGGGTGACCCATTGGTTGGCCGAGGGCGTGATCAAGCAGCATCGTACGATCGGGACGCTGCTCAATTCGTTGATTGAGGCGGGGTTCACCATTCGTCATGTCAATGAATGGGGGCCGAGTGATGCCGAGGTGGCGGCACAACCGGCGCTGGCGGAAGAGCGGGAGCGGCCGATGATGATGCTGGTCGCGGTGCAGCGTTGAATGGATTCAACCTTGGAATAGCCCCTCACCCTAGCCCTCTCCCAGAGGGAGAAGGAACTGACCGAGGTGCCTGTTCGAGCTACGCCGACCTGCGATATCGAGCCGAACTCAGGATTTGAAAAGCCCCCAAATCAGCTCCCTCTCCCTTGGGAGAGGGCTGGGGTGAGGGGCTCGCCGGATGTAACGCCGCCGCTCTCCAGTCGAACAACGCATTCGTTCGTTTCAGCGAGTCGCGACGATAAACAACCGAGGAAACGGCAACAGCACCGACCCATCCGCCAACGCCGGATAAGCCTTCGCGACTTCCCTCAGGTATTGCTCCAGATACTCCGCCCGCTCCGCTTCAGTCAGCGGACTCAAAAACGGAATCAACCCGCTACCCTTGAACCACTCAACCACCCCTGCCGCGCCACCCGACAATTGATGGTGATACGTCGTGCGCCAGACATCGACCCGCGCACAATGCGGCCGCAGCATCGAGAAATAATCGCTGGCACTCGCCATGTCCGTCCTCTGCCCCGCCGCGCCGGCGAGCTTCGCGGCCCATGGGCCATTCGCGGCGACTTCACGCATCAAGCGGTGGGACGGTTCGTTGAGGTTATCCGGCATCTGAATCGCCAGACTGCCGCCCGCCGACAACTTGTTGGCCAACGCGGGCAACAACGCTGCGTGATCCGGCACCCATTGCAGCACGGCATTGGCGAAGATCACATCAAACGGCCCGGCGTCCGCCCATTGATCAATCTCAGCCACTTCGAACTGCAACTGCGGTAAACGCTTGCGTGCCGCGTCGATCATGTCCGGCGAGCTGTCCAGCCCGCAGATTTTCGCCTCAGGAAAACGCTGCAGCAGAAGCTCCGTCGAATTGCCCGGGCCACAACCGATATCAACCACCGCTCGCGCTTCTGCCGTGGGAATCGCCGCCAGCAGATCGCGGGCCGGGCGGGTGCGTTCATCTTCGAAAGCGACGTATTGCTTGGCGGACCAACTCATTGCGTTCTCCTGTGAGGCGTTTGCTTCAAAACCTGGAAAAACAGATGCCGCTACCATACCGTGATCCAACTGGCCGGCGCTGCCCTACCAACGTCCGGTTCCATTCGCTGATTTGTAATTAGAATTTTCACAACGCCGTCATTGTCTGAATTTCATGCACTCCCCCCAATAAGGAATACGGCTATGAAATTCGCGAAGATTTCCCAGAAGCTTGCTCTGTGGGCCGGTAGCCCAAAGACGTTTATGGGGGCGTTGATCCTGATCGGGCTGTGGGGGTTGAGCGGGCCGATCTTTAATTACAACGATACGTGGCAACTGATCATCAACACCTCGACCACGATCATCACCTTTCTGATGGTATTTCTGATCCAGAACACGCAGAACCGTGACACTGACATTCTGCATTTGAAGATTGATGAGTTGCTGCTGGTGACCAAGGAAGCGCAGAACGCGATGCTCGGGCTGGAAGCGCTGGATTTGAAACAGCTGGAGGCGTTGCGCAGGCATTACCGCTCGTTGGGCGAGGGCGAGGTGTTTAACCTTGAAGGGCTGGGTGAGAAGAGCAAGTCGAAGCAGGATTTGAATGAGTGCTAGGTTTATCGGGCGAATAAAAACACTTGTGGCGAGGGGATTTATCCCCGTTGGGCTGCGAAGCAGCCCCATTTCTTGCTGCCGAATTCAACCTGACACACTGCATTGAATGGTTTAACGACTGCTGCGCAGCCGAGCGGGGATAAATCCCCTCGCCACAGGGGATCTGTGTTGTCTGTGAGATTAGCGGCTGGCCTGTAAGGCTCGGGCCATTTCCAGGTGATTCTGCAGTTTCGGCAGGGTCTCGTCGGCGAAGGCTTTGATCTCAGGCACGTCAGTGGTCTGCGCTTCCTGCTCGATCTGCTGAATGGCCTCTTCGGTGGCTTTGACCTGACTCGCGGCATAGGCCTGGTCAAACGTCGCGCCGTCCTTCACCTCTGGAATCAGCTCTTTAGCCTTGTCGGCGATTTCTTCGCGCGGCGCGATCGGCAGGTCGAGCTTCTTGGCAATTTTCGCCAGATGCTGATTGGCGGTGGTTCGGTCATTGATAACGACGATGGTGTAATCCTTGACCTCTTTGGATTCGGTTTTCCCGTGGGCCAAGCGGCTGGCTTCGATATCAGCCATGCCTTTGGCCGACGCATCGTTGATGAAATCGGCAGGCGACTGGGCAAAAGCACTGGTGGCGCACAGGCTCAACAGCGAAACAACACTCAAATTGCGTAAACGGGTGGCCATCCGGCTCATGGTCGCGCCCTCCTTTTCTCAAAATTCAAGCGGGAGCTTACGCCCCCGCCTCTCAATCAAAACGACTTCACTGACTACTTCGATTTCTGACCGGGCTTGCGGCCCATTTCTGTTTTCGCAGGGTCTTTGTCGACAGTCGTTGTAGTGGTTTTCCCACCTTTGCGACCGGCTTCAGACGCCTTCGTTCGATCGTTAGCGAAGTTTCCCGAGTTCGAGTTTCTTGAATTAGGCATGATTCTCTACCTCTTGGTAATGATCGTGGCGAGCAGGTGCCCGCCTAGATTGAGAATTTTCTGGCCGGCAAAGGTTTAGAAAAGTTGTCGACGCACTGACGAACGGTGAAGCGCAATCAGCTAATGCAGCGCCCGATGATTGCCGCGCTGCGCGATTTACAGTCACCCTCAAGCCTTGTTCGGCATCAGCCCCGGCAACGCATGCACCAACGCGTTGATGGCGAAACCGATGAACATCACCCCGCACAACCGGGTGATCAGCAACTCGCGGCGCTGATACAGCGTGCGCACCCGCTGCGCGCCGACAACACCGATGAGAATAGCGTAGGCGAGCAGCCCGCCAAGGAAGCTCAGGGCGATCAGCGTCGGCAGCATCGACCAGTTGAGCAACTCGGCACGGCTCGACAGCAGCGCAGTAAACGTCGCCACCGCCACCGGGTACGCCTTGGGATTGGTCAGCCCGAACAAAATGCCGTGCCAGAACGGATTGCGCGCCGCGCCCTGCGGTTCATCGGCATTGCGCCGCTGTGCCCGCACCGCGCGCCAGCCGAGCCAGAACAAGTACAGACCGCTGAGCACACCGAGCACGTCAAACGCCGTACTGCCGATTTCACGCGCGCCAACAATCGCGATCAGCGCCGTGCTGCACCAGACCACATCACCGAGCAGATGCCCGCAGAGAAACCCCGCCCCGGCCCGTCGCCCATGGGCCGCGCCAATACCGAACACCGCCAGCACACCCGGCCCCGGTGTGATGCCGTAAATGAAACCCGAGGCCAGAACGGCCATTAGCAACGATAGAGTCATGGAAAACCTGCAAGCGCCAGAACACGTGGCGGCCAGTCTATATCAGCCGATTGCGCCTGATCACTGCCCGTCGTAAAAACGCATGCCGGTGTACGGTTTCTGCCGACACGCTGCGAGTCGCGAGGCCAGATCGCCGACGTGAGCTTCGAGCTTGTGGCCATCAGGATCGAGGAAGTAGAACGACGCACCTTCGCTGCGGTTATCGCGCCATTCCCGCACGTTTGCTGCTTTTAGCGTTTGTACGAATAACGCAAAATCCGCAGCGTTGAGGCTGAAGGCGTAATGGGTGTAGTCGGCGCCCGGCTCGCTTGTGCGTAGCGGATCGAGCGACAGGCAGAGCCACAGTCCCGGAAGCGAAAGATAGGCACCGGCGTCCCACGTCGCCTCGACGCGCAACTGCAATACGTCACGATAAAACGCCAGACTGCGGTTCAGATCGCTGACGGCGAGGGTCAGGTGGTTGAGGCCGGTGAGCATCGGTTCAGTAACCTCTGAGGTATTCGGAAGTAAGGTTCAGACTTCCCTGCCACGTCCCGTTCCTTGATGACTGTTCAGCCGCGCACTATCCCCTCCTCAATCTTCCGATTCAACCAATTCAACGCCTGATCCCCACCCCGCCGCTTGTGCCAGGCCAGCACAAACGTAAACGGCGGAATATGAAACGGTGGCGGCACAACAATCAAATCCCCATGCCCCAAATCGCGCACGCTGCGCGATGACACGGTGAGAATCAAATCCGTGCCACTGATCAACTGCGGCGCGACGTTCCAGTGCGGCAGGCTGATCGCGACGCGACGGCGTTCGCGCAGGGAGGTCAGGGCTCGCTCGATTTCCGGTGTGCCGCTGCCGCGCATTTCCAGCAAGACATGCGGGCGCGACAGGTAGGTGGGCAGATCGAGCACGCCGTTGGCCGGCAGGGTCTGGCGGTCGAGCAGGCAGACGTAGCGTTCTTCGAACAGCAGCGTGCTGCGCAATTCGTGGGGCATTTCCGGGAAGACGCCGGCGGCGACGTCGATATCGCCATTGAGCACGCCTTCGAGCATGCCTTCGCGGCTGGCGTGGCTGATTTGCAGGTCGATGCCCGGCGCTTCGCGGCGCAGGGTCCGGATCAGATCAGGGAGGATGATCGCCGCGCCGTAGTCCGACATCGCCACGCGAAAGGTGCGTCGGGCGCTGGCCGGATCGAAGGTGTTTGGTGCCAGCAGCGATTGCACTTGGGCCAGCGCTTCGGCGAGCGGCGCGACCAGTTCCAGCGCTCGCGCTGTGGGCGCCAGGGTTGCGCCGGCGCGCACCAGCAGCGGGTCGCCGAGCAAATCGCGCAGACGCGCCAGCGCATGGCTGACCGCCGGTTGGCTGAGGTGCAGGCGCTCGGCGGCGCGGGTGACGTGCTGCTCGCTGAGCAAGGCGTCGAGGATCACCAGCAGGTTGAGGTCGATGCGGCGCAGATCATTCATCTGATGCATGTTCTGGATGACGAAACGGAATTTAAATCTGCGCGACGAATACTCTAGAGTCCAGCAAAACCTGTTGGAGAATGATCATGAGTACGTTGCAGTGGGCGGGTCTGTTGGGGTTGGCCGCATTTGCCGGGGCGGTAGTGCCGTTTCAGAGCGCGATCAACAGCAACCTGGCGCGCGGATTGGGGCATCCGCTGTGGGCGACGTTGGCGTCGTTGTTGGTCAGTGTGCTGGTGTTGTTGCCAGTGATTTTGGCGTTGCGGCTGCCGCTGCCGTCGCTGGCGTTTATCAGCAAGGCGCCCATGTGGATGTGGGCCGGCGGTGCGTTTGGGGTTTGTTTTGTCGCGCTGGCGGTGGTGTTGCTGCCTAAGCTCGGGGCTTCGGGGTTTGTGGCGTTGGCGCTGGCGGGGCAGGTGCTGGCGTCGATGCTGCTGGATCACTTTGGCTTGTTTGGGTTGGTGGAGAAACAGCTGACATTGCCTAGGCTGTTTGGCGCGGTGTTGTTGGTTGCGGGGGTGGTGTTGATTCAGTTTGGCAATTCGCCAGGAAGAGTTTTGGCACCGCAATAACATCAAAAGATCGCAGCCTTCGGCAGCTCCTACAGGATTGGATTCGCACTCTGTAGGAGCTGCCGAAGGCTGCGATCTTTTCAGCGGTTCAGTATTTATCGAGCGTGCGCAGTTTCTGCGGCAACCCCCACAGCAACAACGCCGCTGCGATCAACGCCGCCACGCCGATGACATACAGTGCTGGCGTGGTGCTGCCGGTAAGATCCTTGATCCGCCCGACCATCACCGGGCTGACGATGCCGCCGAACTGCCCCAGCGTATTGATCACCGCGATCCCGCCCGCCGCACCTGCGCCGGCACCGGCCAGCAACTTCGGTGGCAGCGTCCAGAAGCTCGGAATAGCGGCGATGATGCCGGCGCCGAGCAAGCCGAGGGCGACGATCAGGAACGTGGTGTGATCGGCGAAAATCCCCGCACTGAAGAACCCGATCGCACCGACCACCACCAGCCCCGCGACAAACTTGCGTCGCTCACCGGTTGCGTCCGACAACCGCCCGATCACGATCATGGTGATCGCCCCGCAGATGTAAGGGATGGCGGTCAGCAGACCGATCATCACCGGGCTCTCGGTACCGGCGCTGCGGATCAATTGTGGCGCCCAGAAATTCAGTCCGTAAGACGCGACCTGAATCAGAAAGTAGATCAGCCCCAAGGTCAGAAAACCCGGAATCCGTAGCGCCGCCAGCAATGAGCCGCCGCTCTTGTGCGGTTCGTGATGGGCAATGCGGCTGGACAGCAGTTTTTTCTCGTCAGCGGTCAGCCAGTGCGCGTCCTCGATGCGATCCTTGAGCAGCATCAACACCAGGAAACCCAGGCCGACACACGGCACGCCACCAAGCAAAAACAACCAATGCCAGCCGCGCATTTGCAGGACGCCGTCGAGGTGTTCCAGCACCAGCCCGGAGAACGGTGCGCCGACCAGACCGGCAAACGCCGAGGCCAGAAACAGCATCGAGGTGATTCGTCCACGGAAGTGCTGCGGGAACCACAGCGTCAGGTAATACAACACGCCCGGCGCAAAACCGGCTTCCATCGCGCCGATCAAAAAGCGCAGCGCATAGAACTGCCATTCACTGGTGACGAAGACCATCAGCGCCGTCGCCACGCCCCACGACATCATGATCCGCGCGATCCAGCGGCGCGCGCCGACCTTGTAGAGCATCATGTTGCTCGGCACTTCGAACAGCACGTAACCGACCACGAACAGCCCGGCACCGAGGCCGTAAGCGGTGTCGCTCAGGCTCAGGTCGGCTTGCAGCTGGAACTTGGCGAAGCTGATGTTGATGCGGTCGAAAAAGGCGAACAGGTAGCAGACCATGATCAGCGGCATCAGGCGCCAGGCGACTTTGCTGACCAGGGCTTTTTCGGCGTCGTTATCGACAGACGAGCTCGCGCCCGCCTCCATTACATTAAGGCTCATAGCTTTTCTCCAGGCGGACTGCCGGTGGGCGTCCGATTGTTTTTGTTGTCTGGTTGGGTGGGAGCGGGCTTGCTCGCGAAGGCGTCAGATCAGTCGATATTCAGGGTGAATGACACACCGCATTCGCGAGCAAGCTTTGCTCCTACAGAGGGGGATTCAGGTGGGGATCGGGTGCAGGTCGCAATTGCGCCCGGCTTTGGCCAGTTGGCCGGGAACTTCGTGGCCGAGGAGATCCGGCAATCCGCGCGAGAGCTTCAACAGCAGCGGCAAGTCGATGCCGGTGTGAATGCCGATTTCATCGCACAAATTCACCAAGTCTTCAGTGCAAATATTGCCCGACGCCCCCGGTGCAAACGGACAACCACCGAGACCGCCCAGCGCTGCATCGAAACGTCTCGCTCCTGCCTCGTAAGCCGCCAGCACATTGCACAACCCCAAACCCCGGGTGTTATGGAAATGCAGGGTCAGATCCGCGGCCGAAAGCCGCTGCAAAACCCGCCGTACCAAGCGATCCACCTGACGCGGATTGGCCATGCCGGTGGTGTCGGCGAGGGTGATGCCTCGAATGCCGAGCTCCTGATAAGCGTCGACAATCTGCAACACACGATCCTCGTCAATCTTGCCTTCGAACGGGCAACCGAACGTCGTCGCGATACTGCCGTTGAGCCGCACACCCGAGCCATCGGCAAAAGCAACAATGTCGGCAAACGCCGCCAGCGAATCCTCGCAACGCATGCGCATGTTGGCGAGGTTGTGGCTCTGGCTGGCGGACATCACCAGATTCAGCTCATCGGCACCGGCCTCCAGTGCGCGCTGCGCGCCTTTGAGATTGGGGATCAGCGCGACGTAAATCACTCCCGGTTGACGCTGAATGCCTTTGAACACCGGCTCGCCGTCACGCAGCGCCGGAATGGCTTTCGGCGACACAAACGAGCCGGCTTCGATGCGGCTGAACCCCGCCAGCGACAGTTGATCGATGAGCGCGATTTTGTCGACGGTTTCCACCCACGTCGGCTCGATCTGCAAGCCGTCGCGAGGCGAGACTTCCTGGACGATCAAGGTTTGCGAATAGTCCGTGATCATTGCACCACCCCTTGGCTTTTCAGGCGTTCGATGTCGAGTTCAGTCAGGCCGAGACCGGCGAGAATACCGTCGGTGTGCTGGCCGAGTGTCGGCCCCGACCAATTCACGCCGCCGGGGGTTTCCGAGAGTTTCGGCACGATGCCGGGCATCTTCACAGTTGCGCCGCCGGGCAGTTCGGCGTCGAGCAGCATGCCGCGCGCCTGATAATGCGGATCGGCGACGATGTCGGCCACCGAATAGATGCGCCCGGCCGGGACTTCGGCAGCTTCGAGGGCGGCGAGCACGTCGTTGATCGGCAGGCTGCTCGTCCAGTGAGTGATCGCGGCGTCGAGCATGCCACTCTTGGCCGCACGGCCGTCGTTGTGGGCGAGTTCTTCGGCGTCAGCCAGATCATCGCGACCGATGGTTTGCATCAACCGCTTGTAGATCGGATCGCTGTTGCCGGCGATCACCACGTAAGCGCCGTCAGCCGTAAGGTACGTGTTGGACGGTGCAATGCCCGGCAACGCACCGCCGCTGCGTTCGCGAACGTGGCCGAGCATGTCGTATTCCGGCACCAGACTTTCCATGACGTTGAACACGCTTTCGGCCAGCGACACATCGACGATCTGCCCGCCGCCCTGCCCGGTTTTGACCCGCAGCAGCGACATCAACGCGCCGATCACCGCGTGCAAGGATGCCAGCGAATCGCCGAGGCTGACGCCCACTCGCGCCGGCGGCGAACCGGGGGTGCCGGTGGTGTAGCGGATGCCGCCCATCGCCTCGCCGATCGCACCGAAACCGGGGCGATCGCGGTAGGGGCCGGTCTGGCCATAACCGGAGATGCGCACGAGGGTGAGGTTGGGATTGAGCGCGTGGAGCACATCCCAGCCGAGGCCGAGTTTTTCCAGCGCGCCGGGGCGCAGGTTTTCGATGATCACGTCGGCGTCGGTCGCCAGTTGCTTGACCAGTTCGATGCCTTCCGGGGATTTCAGATTGAGCGCCAGCGACTGCTTGTTGCGCGATTGCAGGTACCACCACAGCGACGTGCCTTCGTGCAGCTTGCGCCATTTGCGCAGCGGGTCGCCCTGACCCATGGCTTCGATCTTGATCACCTCAGCGCCGAACTCGGCGAGCATGCGCGCGGCAAACGGCGCAGCGATCAGGGTGCCGATTTCGATCACTTTGATCGCACTCAGGGGGGCAGTCATCGCGGGGTACCTCTTGTTCTTGGAATATGCCGGCAAGACTAGAGGCGTGATGGTGAAGGAATCCAACCTTCGTTCGGCAAAGGGCGTTCGCGAAATGCGAACGCCCCGCCCCTGTAGGAGCTGCCGAAGGCTGCGATCTTTTGATCTTGCTCTTAAAACAACAGATCAAAAGATCGCAGCCTTCGGCAGCTCCTACAGGGGGGGGCGGCCACGCAGATGATCGGAATATCAGCCTCGCAAATGTTCAAACAACAACCGGCTCACCGGCGACAACCCCGCCTCATCGCGCACCACCACAATCAACGCGCGATCCGACCAGTCATCGGTCAACGGCACCGCGTGCAGCCCCAGCGCCTGACCAAACAACTCATACGCCCGCTGCGGCAAAATTCCGATGCCCATGTTGGCCTGCACCATTCGGCACACCGCATCAAACCCCGGCACATGAATGCGAATGCGCAGCACCTTGCCCGCCTGCCGCGCCGCCGCGTGGGTGCGCATGTTGATCGAACTGGCCGCGTGCAAACCGACGTAATCACTGTCCAGCGTTTCGGCAAACGCCACCGATTCACGCGCGGCCAACGGATGCTCCGGCAACATCACCACCACCAGTTTGTCCTCGCGGTACAGCACGCTGTGCAGGCCCTTGATGTCGCTGTCGTTGGAACAAATACCGAGATCCGCGACGCCATCGAGCACGCCCTGAATCACCCCGGCACTGGGCCGTTCTTCAAGGTCAGTCTTGACCTGCGCATGCCGCGCGGAAAAGTCGCGCAAGTCTTCCGGCAGAAACTGAATGATCGCCGAGAGGTTCGCCAGCATGCGCACATAGCCGCGCACACCGTGGCTGTGCTCGCCCAGCTCCAGGCCCATCTTCTCGACGTTAAACAACATCTGCCGCGCATGGTGCAGCAGCGTTTCCCCCGCCGGCGTCAGCGTCATGCCCTTGGCCTGGCGCACGAACAGGCTGATGCCCAGCGCTTCTTCCAGTTCCATCAAGCGCTTGCTCGCCGCCGACACCGCAATGGCTTCGCGCGCGGCGGCGCGGGTCAGCGTGCCCTCTTCATGCACGGCGACAAACAGTTGCAAGGTGATCAGGTCGAGGCGGCGAATCAGGCTTTTTTGCAGCATGGAAGTCTCGCTGGCGGGGACATTCGAGTCGGCAGGATAGCCCGGTTTTCGTTGAAGTCAGACATGTGATTAATCCGCCGACGTTCGTGGCTTCGCCCTACAAAAAAAACTCTATCGCCTCTCAGGATTCGCGGAATCGGCCTATTTTTGTCCGACTTTTCGCTCTGTAAAGTCTGGCAACACACACAAATTGCAACACCCCATGGATCGCTACGCTCAAGGAATGTCGCCTGTGAATCTTCCGTTGCACACCCCGAATCTGTATTCCAATTTTCGCAAGATCATTGCCCTCGCCGACTACGATTGGGACATCGCCGAACAGGGCAAAGTCGCCGGCCTCAATGTCGAAGTAAAAAGTCCGAATCACTTGCTCGATCAGTACGGGCGTGAATTCCATCACTTCTGCACGACCTCTTATCTGGGGCTCGATCATCACCCGGCCCTGCTCGAAGGCGCCATCGCTGCCCTCCGTGAAACCGGCAGTTTGCGCGTCGCAAATTCGAAGAACCGCTGCAAATTGGCGATTCTCGAGCAGTACGAAAACGAGTTGTCGCAACTCTTTGATACGGTCTGTCTGAGCACTTTGTCTTGCAGCGCCGCCAGCGCGGGGATCCTGCCGTTGCTGGCCAGCGGCATCTTCACCGAAGGTCAGCCGCCGGTGATGGTCTTCGACCGCCACGCGCACTACTCGATGAATCATTTGAAAGCTGCGTGCGCCGATGAAACCCGCGTGGTCACCGCGCCGCACAACGACATGGATTTTCTCGAACGCGCCTGCCAGCAACATGGCCGCGTGGCGTATGTCGCCGACGGCGCATACAGCATGGGCGGCGTCGCCAACATGGAAGGTCTGTTGTATCTGAAGGATCGCTACGGGCTGTTTCTGTATCTGGATGATTCCCATGCGTTGTCGGCGGTCGGTCAGCACGGCGCCGGCCTGGTGCGGCCACGGGTGGCGGCGCTTGAAGAGGATTGCCTGATCGTCGCGTCGCTGGCCAAGTCGTTTGGCGCCAGCGGTGGTTTGGTGATGCTGGGCAATGAGCGGCAGAAAACCCTGATCCAGCGTTACGGCGGGCCGAGCAACTGGTCGCAGAGTCTCAACTGCGCGGCGATCGGTGCCGGCAGAGCGTCGATCCGCCTGCATCGCAGCGCCGAATTCGCCGCGCTGCAAAGCAACCTTCAGGCTAATATCCGCCTCTTCGACAGCCTGATCAGCACCGATCAATGCCACAGCAACATGGCCATCCGCTTGATCAAATGCGGGCAGGCGGCGGTGGCCAATCGAGTGGCCAGCGAACTGGCCGAACAGGGATATTTCACCAGTGCGGTGTTTTTTCCGGTGGTTGCACAAGGCAAGGCAGCCATCCGCATTACGCTACGCGCCGACATGCCGCCAGCGCTGATCCGCCGCTTCTGTGAACTGATCACCGAGCTGTTGCGCACCCACCGTTGTGATCTCGACGACTGAAAACAGGGACGAATCATGAACGCCAGCGTCACTCTCCTGATCACCTGTAGCACGGTTTTTCTCGCCCAGTTGGGCATGAGTATTTATTTGCCGGCGCTGCCGGAAATCGCCCGCTATCTGGCGGCGGATCCTGCGCAGGTGTCGTGGGGCTTGTCGCTGTACCTGATCGGCCTGGCGCTGCCGATGTTGTTCTGGGGCAGTCTGGCCCAGCGCATCGGCCGCAAACCGGTGTTGCTGGCGGCGCTGGCGATTTACGGCCTGGCCAATCTGGCCTTGCCGCTGGGTTCGACGCTTGAGTGGTTTTTGCTGCTGCGACTGCTGCAAGGCATCGGTGCCAGCGGTATTTCGGTGATGGCGCGGGTGCTGATCCGCGACAGCTTTCGCGGCGATCTGCTGGCCAAGGCGTTGTCGTGGATTTCGATCTCGTTCGTAGTGGCGCTGGGCATCGGCCAATACCTGGGCTCGATCATCGAGGTGACGCTGGGCTGGCAGGCGATTTTCTACCTGCTCGGCGTGGTCTGCCTGGTGATGGCGCTGATCGTCTCGCGGGTGGCGTTCCCTGCTGTCGCTGACGAACCGGCCAGCGCTTCGTCATGGTCGGCTTATCGGCTGATTCTGCTGCATCGGGCATTTCTTTTGCCGGCGCTGGCCGGTGGTTTGGGCTACGGCGTGATCATCGCCTTCAACACCGCAGCGCCGCTGGTTTTGCAGGGGCCGTTCGCCTGGTCGACGGTGGATTACGGCTTGCTCGGCTGGCCAATCAGCGCGGCGTATTTTCTGGGTGCGCTGGCGGTCAATCACTTCGTGTTGCGCACCGGTCAGGCGTGGCTGATGACCGTTGGCGTCGGTCTGGTGCTGGCCGGTAGCGGCGTGATGTTGCTGGGCAGTCTGGCGGCCAGTTCCATCGCGCTACTGTTTTGGCTGCCGTATTGCGTGGCGGTGTTCGGGCAGTCGTTGAACTACCCGATCAGCCTGTCACGCGCCAACGATGGCGCGCCGATTGCCGGTGCTTATGCGATGGCGCTGAGTGGATTCATTCATCAATTGATGGCGGCGATCATTGGCGCGATGGCCAGTCTGATCGCCAGTCCACAGGCTTGGCCGTTATCGCTGCTGTGCACGTTGCTGGCCGTCGGCGCGATGCTCTGCGTGAAGTTCGCGCCGGGGGATGGCAAGCGTTAGAAGGCGTTGCGGAAGATTTCCTCGATTTGCCGTTGATCCGCCGCGCGCGGGTTGGTAATGCCGCAGGCGTCTTTCAGTGCATTGGTGGCGAGGATCGGGATGTTGCTGAGTTTGGCGCCGAGTTCGCGCAGACCGCTCGGGATGTCGACGTCTTTGGCCAAGGTGCGGATCGCGGTGATCGCCGCTTGCGCGCCCTCCTCGGCGCTGAAACCACGAATGTCAGCACCCATGGCGTGGGCGACATCGGTCAGGCGATCGGCGCAGACCAGCGCGTTGAATGTCTGCACATGCGGCAGCAGCACGGCGTTGCACACCCCGTGGGGCAAGTCGTAGAAACCGCCCAACTGATGCGCCATCGCATGCACGTAACCGAGCGAGGCATTGTTGAACGCCATGCCGGCGAGGAACTGCGCGTAAGCCATGTTCTCCCGCGCGGCGAGGTCGCTGCCGTCGCGCACGGCCAAGCGCAAATTGTTGCTGATCAGGGTCATCGCCTTCAACGCGCAGGCGTCGGTGATCGGGTTGGCGGCGGTCGAAACGTAAGCCTCGATGGCGTGGGTCAATGCGTCCATGCCGGTGGCGGCGGTCAGGCTTTTGGGCATGGCGACCATCAGTTCCGGGTCGTTGACCGACAGCAGCGGCGTGACATTGCGGTCGACGATGGCCATTTTCACGTGACGCGATTCGTCGGTGATGATGCAGAAACGGGTCATCTCGCTGGCAGTGCCGGCGGTGGTGTTGATCGCGATCAGCGGCAGTTGTGGCTTGCTCGATTGATCAACACCTTCGTAATCACCGATTTCCCCGCCGTTGGTCGCACACAGGGCAATGCCTTTGGCGCAGTCGTGGGGCGAACCACCGCCCAGCGACACGACGAAATCGCAGCGGGTTTCCTTGAGCAAACCCAGCCCGGATTCGACGTTGGCGATGCTCGGGTTCGGTTTGGCGCCGTCGAAAATCACCGAATCGATGTCCTGCATGGCCAGCTTCTCGGCGACCATCGTCGCCACGCCGGCCTTGGCCAGCCCCGTGTCGGTGACGATCAGCGCTTTGCGAAAACCGTAGTTGCGGATCGCGACCATGGCTTCGTCGAGGCAGCCGTTGCCCATGATGTTTACCGCCGGAATGAAAAAGGTGCTGGTCATGCGCGCGTCTCCTGACAGGGGCCGAATCGACTGCTCCGATTCAGCGGATAAGCACAGCATCGACCGATCGGTCAGCGCCGATGTTGATCTGGCTCAATGCCCGCTCGTGATAAAGTCGCCGCCCATCAGCCCCTATGTTTTGAGACCGCCTACGCAATGACCGATTTTCTGGATGTTGACGCCAGCCTTGAAGACTGGAACACCCTGCGCGCCGCGACCGAGTTCAACGGCCTGCTGGTGGGCAATGGCGCCAGCCGCGCGGTGTGGGACGATTTCGGCTACGACTCGCTGTTCGAAAACGCCCGCACCGTGGAGGAGAAACCGCTGAGTGCGTCGGAACTGGCGGTGTTCGACGCTATGCAGACGCGCAGTTTCGAGCAGGTGCTCGGCGCGCTGAAAACCACCAGCCGGGTCAACAAGGCGCTGGCCGTCAGCTCCGCCGCCCCGCGCAATCGCTACTACGCCATCAAAGAAGCGCTGATCAACACGGTGCACGCCGTGCACATTCCGTGGCGCCTGGTGAAAGCCTCGACGCTGGCGACGCTGAATGAAGAACTGGCGCGCTATCGCACGGTGTTCACCACCAATTACGACTTGCTCAACTACTGGGCGCTGCAACACCAAAGCGATGCCATCGACGACCTGTTCAACGGCGCCAACGCGAGTTTCGATCTGGCCGAAAGCGCCACTGACAAACCGCGTCTGCTGTACCTGCACGGTGGCCTGCACCTGGTGCGCAATCAGGACGGCACCGCGCGCAAACTGACCTCGACCGAGGGCACGCTGCTCGGCAGCTTCGCGATCAACAATACGATCAAGACGCTGGATGACGTGCCGCTGTTCATCACCGAAGGGCCGAGTGCGGACAAGCTCAAAACCATTCGCAGTTCGGATTATCTGTCGTTCTGTTATGAGCAATTGCTCGAGCATGGCGGCGGTTTGTGTATCTTTGGCCACGCGTTGGCCGAGCAGGATGCGCACATTGTGCGGGCGCTGCGTTTGGCGAAACCGAAGAATGTGGCGATCTCGATCTATCCGCGCAGTGCGGCGTTTGTGCAGCACCAGAAGCGGCACTACGCGCAGGTGTTTGAGGGGACGGGGGTTGAGTTGCGGTTTTTTGATGCGAAGACGCATGCGTTGGGCAGTCCGAAATTGTCGGTACCGGTCGAGGTTTGAAGCAAGATCAAAAGATCGCAGCCTTCGGCAGCTCCTACAGTTGCAATGCGTTCCCCTGTAGGAGCTGCCGAAGGCTCGGGCCGCGTTCGGACGATCTTTTGATTTCAGGGTTCATTCCTCAGCGCTGTGCACCACCACCAGCAACTGCGCCTGCACCTCCCCTACCGACCGGATCCGGTGCGGTTTCTGTGCATTGAAGTGCAGCGCATCGCCGCGTTGCAGCAGCACTTTCTCGTTCATGAAATCCACTTCAACTTGCCCTTCGTGAACGAACAAAAACTCCTCGCCCAGATGCTCCTTGAAGGTCTTGTCGCTGAATTCGCTCGGCGGATAGATGATGAACGGCAGCAAATTGCGCTCGCTGACCTGATGCGCCAGCACCGCATAACCCGGGCTCTGATCATTCGCCGCCAGTGACTGCCGCTCGTGGCTGCGCACCAGGCTGTAGCTGTCGAGGCTGACGTTGTCTTCCGAGAACAATTCCTCGACCTTCACGTTCAGCGCTTTCGCCAGTTTCAACGCGGCGGCAATCGACGGGGTGTTCAACCCGCGCTCGACTTTCGACAGATAACTCTTGGTCATGCCGGATTTTTCGGCCAATGCCTCAAGGGTTACGCCAAGTTTTTTTCTCAATAATTTCAAACGGATAGACATGCGCAGCGGTTATTCCATCAAGGAAGCGACGATTTGTGCTTGCCAATGACACTTTGTGTCATATAGCCTCTTTCGTGTCATTTGCAATCACCCAAAGGACACAGACATGGCCAAGACATTAGCACTACCCAAAGACCAACTGGTCAAGCAAGCGCTGACCCAGATGCAAAAAAGCCTCGCGGATAATACGTGGACAGACCGGCAAAAGCTGGCTTTGACTTGCCGGATTCTTTTCGAAAATGGTCACGACTCCGGCCTGGCCGGACAAATCACTGCCCGTGGCCCGCAGCCCGGCACCTATTACACTCAGCAACTGGGCCTGGGTTTCGACGAAATCACCGCGAGCAACCTGCTGCTGGTCAACGAGGATCTTGAGGTTCTCGAAGGTCACGGCATGGCTAACCCGGCCAACCGTTTCCACAGCTGGGTGTACCGCGCTCGTCCAGACGTGAACTGCATCATCCACACCCACCCGACGCACGTTGCCGCGCTGTCGATGCTGGAAGTGCCGCTGCAGATTTCGCACATGGATCTGTGCCCACTGTACGACGACTGCGCGTTTCTCGAAGGCTGGCCGGGCGTGCCGGTGGGCAATGAAGAAGGCGAGTTGATCGCCGGTGCGCTGGGCGACAAACGCGCGATTGTGCTTTCGCACCACGGTCAGCTGTCGACCGGCACGACGATTGAAGAGGCGTGTGTCATCGCCCAATTGATCGAACGCGCGGCGAAATTGCAGCTGCTGGCGATGGCGGCAGGCACGATCAAACCGATCATCCCCGCGCTGGGCCGCGAAGCCCATGACTGGATCGCCAAGCCAAAACGCCACGCCGCCGCCTTCAACTATTACGCTCGGCAGAACCTGCGCCAACACGCCGATTGCCTGAACTGAAACCTCATTACGGAGACGCTCCCATGTCCAACATTCACGGCATCATCGGCTACACCATCACCCCGTTCAGCGCCAATGGCGAAGGGCTGGATCTGCCAGCACTCGGCCAATCGATTGATCGCTTGATCGCCAGCGGCGTCCACGCCATCGCGCCATTGGGCAGCACTGGCGAAGGCGCTTACCTGAGCGATTCGGAGTGGGATCAAGTGGCTGAATTCAGTATCAAGCACGTGGCCAAACGTGTACCGACCATCGTCAGCGTGTCCGACCTGACCACCGCCAAAGCCGTGCGCCGCGCACGCTTCGCCGAAGCCCATGGCGCCGACGTGGTGATGGTGCTGCCGGCCTCGTACTGGAAACTCACCGAAGCGGAAATCCTCTCCCACTACCGCGCGATCGGCGAGAGCATCGGCGTGCCGATCATGCTCTACAACAACCCGGCCACCAGCGGCACCGACATGTCGGTCGATCTGATTCTGCGCATCGTCAATGCCGTGGAAAACGTGACCATGGTCAAGGAGAGCACCGGCGACATCCAGCGCATGCACAAACTGCAATTGCTCGGCGAAGGTCAGGTACCGTTTTACAACGGCTGCAATCCGCTGGCACTGGAAGCGTTCGCGGCCGGGGCGAAGGGCTGGTGCACGGCAGCGCCGAACCTGATTCCGCAGTTGAATCTGGATCTGTATGAAGCAGCGATGGCGGGCGATCTGGATCGCGCGCGGGATCTGTTTTATCGCCAGTTGCCGCTGCTGGACTTCATTCTGAGGGGCGGCTTGCCGGCGACGATCAAGGCCGGGTTACGCCAGACCGGGCTGGAAGTGGGTGATCCACGCCTGCCGGTATTTGCATTGAGCGCGGCAGGCCAGACCCAACTACAAACAATCCTGAAAACCCTGCGCTGATCCCCCGGCAATCAAACCTCCTGTAGGAGCTGCGGCACGCTGCGATCTTTTGATCTTGATTTTTACAAGTTCAAAATCAAAAGATCGCAGCGTGCCGCAGCTCCTACAGGGGATGTGTGCGACGGGCAAGAGCCAAATGCACAATCCTGAACGCCTGCGCTGATCTCCCGAAAAACGCAAAACCCAATGTGGGAGCGGGATTGCTCGCGAAGGCGGTGTGTCAGTCAACCAAGATGCTGACTGATCGACCGCATTCGCGAGCAAGCCCGCTCCCACAGGGGATTTTTGGTGGATTTGAAATGGGGTTATAGGACTGGCAGGGTTTTGTCCTTGATGGCTTTTGTCGGCCCGTTCGCCTTGACGCTGGCGATGCCTTTGTCGCACGCCGCATCCGATGAATACGCCTCGCTGCTGCCAATAATCTGATGGTTGGCCGCCTTGAGGTTGAAGTACGGATGGCCGTCCTTCGTCGATTTTTTTTCGTAACGGTCATCCAGCGCGCTGTTGGTTTGCACCGAGGCGATGCCGCCTTCGGCTGCCGCGCGAGTGGTGTACAACTCGCTGGTCAGGATCGTTTCGGCGTTCGCCGCTTTCAGGACGAACCTGAACTGGCCGTTGCTGCTTTTACTCAACTCGTACCATCCGGACATGTCGCTGCTCCTGTCGATTTGAACCCCCGAAAGTAAAGCCCGTTTCGCCGGTTTAGCCACTCTTCGATGACAGACGTGATCGCCAACATGACAAATGACAATAATTCTCGATATCATCCGGCGCTTTCTGCGCCCTGCTTCGTCAAGAAGGATATCCATGCCTCGCCTCACGCCCGATCCGCTGTCGGCCGATGCTTTTCGCCGGTTTTACGGGGACATCCTGCATTACCTGCGCAAGCGCACGGAAAATCCCAGTGACGCGGCGGACATGACTCAAGACGTGTTCACCCAATGGCTCGATTATCGCGACCGCGCCAAGGTTGAGCAGCCGCGTGCGTTTCTGTTTCAGATGGCGCGCAATCTGCTGCGCGATCACTGGCGCAAACAAAAGGTGCGGCACATCGTCCAGCCCCATCACGACAACGATGCCGAGCCGGTCAGCGATGAACATCACGAGCCGATGGCCGCCGCGCAACGCCAGCAACGCCTTGAGCAGCTGAAAGAAGTCCTCGCCGAACTCTCGCCACGTCGGCGCGAGGCCCTTATGCTGCACCGCTTCGAAGGCTTGAGTCAGGCGCAGATCGCCGAGCGCATGGGGATTTCCCTGAGCATGGTGGAGAAACACATCGCCTTCGCCCTGATGCATTGCAAGCAACGCCTGGATCACGACAACGGCACGGAGCAGCCAGCATGAACCACCCTTACGATTTCGACAGCGACCAGGCCGATAACAGCATCGACGCCCAGGCCGCCGCGTGGTTCACCCGCAACCGCCAGCCACAGGGTCGCACCGTGCGTCAGGCGTTCGAGCGCTGGCTGCGCGAACCGGAGCACGCCAAGGCCTATCGCTCCTTCGAAGAATTGTGGGCCGACCTCGGCGCCTTGCAGCAACTCAATCAACCGACGCCGATCCGCGCGCGCAAACCGAAGAGCGTCTGGCGCCCGGCATTCGCGGTCGCCGCCGCGCTGATCTGTGCCGTACTGGCCACGCATCTGGGCACGCCCCACGAGGTTTATCAGCAACAGATCACTGCTCAATCGAAAGGCATGCACACCGTCGAATTGCCGGACGGCAGCACGTTGTCGGTGAACGCCAACACGCAGTTGCGCATCGACTTCGACAGCCATCAACGGCGGATTTTTCTCGAGCGCGGCCAATTCTATGTGGAAGTCGCGCCGGACAAGGAACGGCCGATGTGGGTGCAGACGGGCGACGCCACGGTGCGCGTGGTCGGCACCGGTTTCGATGTGCGGCGCACCGATCAGCAATTGGTCGTCAGCGTCGCCCACGGTCAGGTTGCGTTCGCCCCGGACAAACGCGCACCGCTGCTGCTTGGTGCGCAACAGCAAGTGGCGGTCGATCTCGCCAGTGGCGACATGCAACAGCAAACGCTGGCAGTCAGTCAGGTCGCCGATTGGCGCACCGGGCATTTGTCGTTTCGCAATCGCGAACTGTCGAGTCTGGTCGATGAGTTGAATCAGTACCGGGCGAAACCGGTGCTGCTGGCGAATGCAAAACTGGGGCAGATCAAAGTCTCCGGCAACCTCGACGTCGAAGATCCCGACGCATTGATCAGCGCCCTTCCCGCGCTGATCCCGGTGAAAACCGTGGCCTTGGCCGACGGCCGGATCCGCATCGAAAATCGCTGAAACAACTTCACATGAGAATATTTTGCATTCGCATGTGAGGTTTTTTTTGCCTGCCGCGTCTTCCTCCGGGTCTGCGTTGCTGACGCAGGCCTTTTTGGCCTTTTCGCCGCCCTGGGGGATTCCATGTTTCGCGTGCTTTCGCCGTACCCGCTCACCTGCCTTCGACCAACCCTGCTCGCCGCCTGCCTGGCGTTCAGCGTGCAAGCCCAGGCCGAGGCCATCCGTCTGCAATTGCCGGCGCAGTCGATGGCGACCTCGCTGAGCCAGATCGCTCAGCAGGCGAAGATCCAGTTGCTGTTCGACGAAGCGCAATTGCGCAACCTCAAGGCGCCGGCCATCAACGGTGAATTCAGCGCGGAAGCGGCGATCCGCCAGTTGCTCGACAACAGCCAGTTCGGCCTGATCAAGGTCAATCAAACCTACGTGGTGCGCCCGGTGGAATCGGTCACCAGCAGCAGCGACAGCATTCAGCTCGACGCGTTGAGCGTGATCGGCACCGGTACTGAAGTCGACTCCAGCACCGTCGGCCGCTCGACCCTGACCCAGGCTGACATTGATCGCCATCAACCGAACAACATGCCTGCGCTGTTGGCGACATTGCCTGGCGTAAGCATGAGCGGCTCGATGAAACCGGGCGGCCAGAAGATCAATATCTGGGGCCTGGGCGAAGCCGAAGACGTTCCGCTGACCCTCGATGGCGCAACAAAAAGCGGCTTCGAGCGTTATCAGCAGGGGACGATTTTCATCGAACCGGAGCTGATCCGCAGCATCGAAGTGGAGAAAGGCCCGCACTCGCTGTTCACCGGCAACGGTGGTTTCGGCGGCACCGTGCACATGGAAACCAAAGACGCGCCGGACATGCTCCAGGAAGGCCGCAACAGCGGCGCGATGGTCAAATACGGTTACGCCAGCAACGACCATCAACAAACCTACAGCGGCGCAGTGTTCGGCCGCACCGACGATGGCCGCGCCGACGCGCTGGTGTACCTGACCAAACGCGACGGCGGCGACATGAAACTCGCCGACAACCTGCCGAATCCGGACAACTACTACCCGATCAACCCCAAGCGTTTGCCCAACAGTGCGCTGGATCTCGACGGCCAACTGGTCAAGGTCAACCTGCACCTGAACGACGAGCACAGCGCCGGGATGATGTACTCGCACTCGGAAAGCCAGCGCTGGACGCCGTTCTCTTCGGCGACCTACCCGAACCCGCCGACACCGGACAACATCAAAAAATACGGCTATGACGGTGCGCTGAAACGCTTCCTCGCCAATCGCGAAACCATCGACACTACGTGGTCGACGTACTACCAGTATCAGCCGCTGGATAACCGTCTGATCGACATGAAGTTGAGCTACTCGGAATCCGACACCGATCAGACCGACGAGCGCGACGCCACGGCGTTTTTCCAGGCCGCGTCTGGCGGACGCAAGATGGACACCGATTACAAGGATCGCATCGTCGAACTGCGCAACATCAGCCGCTTCGAAACCGGTTCGCTGGAACATGCCGTGACCAGCGGCGTGGAAATCCGCAAGCATGCGCGCAACACCGACATGTGGATGCCCGGCGCGACTTACGATGTGCCCAAGTACAACTTCGGCCACTTCCAGCCGTACTTCATGCCCAAGGGCAAGGTCGACACCAACAGCGTCTACCTGCAGGACGCGATCACCTATGGCGACTTCACCCTGACGCCTTCCGTGCGTTACGACCACGTGCGCAATCGCGGCGAGGCCAACGACGCGCCGTACTACAGCAGTCAGGATCCAGCGATCGGCCACGACTACAGCGACCGCACCTACACCGGTTGGTCACCGCGCCTGTCGGCGTTCTGGAAAATGACCCCGGACGTCGCATTCTTCGTCGACTACAGCAAAACCTGGCGCGCGCCGGTGCTCGATGAACAATATGAAGTGCAGGGTTTGGGCAGCCGCACCGCGACCAGCGTCGACCTCGATCCGGAACGCATCACCGGTTGGCGCGCGGGCAACATCAGCCACTTTTCCAACGTGTTCGCCGACCACGACAACGTGCAGATCCGCACCACGCTGTTCCGCAACAAGATCGACGACGAGATTTTCAAAGCCACCGGCATCGGTTGCCAGAATCAGTGGAACACGGGCGGCAGCATCGCCACCGACTGCAAAGGCTCGGGGCCGATGAGCAACTACCGCAACATCGGCGGGCTGACCATCAAGGGTTTCGAGGTCGAGAGTTTCTACGACTCGACCTACCTGTTCGGCTCGCTGTCGTACTCGTGGATGACCGGCAAACACGAAGGCGCTTACACCAATCCGTGGGGCCCGGACGTCTGGGCGCGGGACATTCCGCCGCCGAAATGGATCGCCGTCGTTGGCGTGAAGATTCCGAGCTGGGACGCGCAGGTTGGCTGGCAGGGCGAGTTCGTGCGCAAGACCGATCGCCTGCCGAGCGACCTGTATGGCCAGAGCAAAAACTCGCTGGGTGATGTTTACTACGATCACTACGACAACGACCGTTACAACGTTCAGGGCCTATTTGCCAACTGGAAACCGCAGCAGCCGTATCTGAAAGGCACCGAGGTCAATTTGACCGTCGATAACCTGTTCAACGAAAGCTACCGGCCGGCGTTGAGCGGGGACATGGCATACAGCCAGGGGCGTAATGCCAAGGTGAGTTTGAGGCGGTTTTTCTGATCCTGAATTTATAGCGCCTCTATTGGCCCCATCGCGAGCAGGCTCACTCCTACAGTTGGAATGAGTTTCTCCTGTAGGAGTGAGCCTGCTCGCGATGGCGTCACCCGGTTGTTACCTACTTCACCCCAGCCCGCACCACCGATAATTCCGGAACCGCCCCCCGCCGCTGACTCAAATACCGCGTACAACTCACCCGCAAGAACGACGCAAGATTCACCACCTCCCCGCGATAATCCATCACCTCTTCATACAGCTTGGCGATCAATTGGTTGGTAGTCATGCCGTCGACCTCGGCGATCTCGCTGAGGATGTCCCAGAACTGATTCTCCAGACGCAACGTCGTCACCACGCCGCAGATGCGCAGCGAGCGCGAGCGTGATTCGTAGAGAATCGGGTCGGCCTTGACGTAGAGCTCGCACATCGGCGAATCCTCGTTACAGGGTGATTTTAGTGCCGAGCAAGCCGAGGAAACCGGCCAGCCAGTTCGGGTGCGCCGGCCATGCCGGGGCTGTGGCCAGATTGCCTTGAACGTGGCCATCCGTCACGGCGATGTCGATGTACGTACCGCCCGCCAGTCGCACTTCCGGGGCGCAGGCCGGATAGGCGCTGCACTCGCGACCTTCGAGCACGCCGGCCGCTGCCAGCAACTGAGCACCGTGGCAGACGGCGGCGATCGGTTTGCCGGCCTTGTCGAAGGCGCGCACCAGGTCGAGGACTTTTTCGTTGAGACGCAGGTATTCCGGGGCCCGACCGCCGGGGATCAGCAGCGCGTCGTAATCGCCTTCGCTGACCTTGGCGAAGTCGAAGTTGAGGGCAAACAGGTGACCGGGTTTTTCGCTGTAAGTCTGGTCGCCTTCGAAGTCATGGATCGCAGTGCGTACGGTGCCGCCGGATGGCTTGTCCGGGCACACGGCGTGGACGGTGTGCCCGACCATCTGCAGGGCCTGAAACGGCACCATCACTTCGTAGTCTTCGACGTAATCGCCAACCAGCATCAGAATCTTTTTCGCGGCCATGGGGAGGACTCCTCTGGGAAATGCTTGGGAGTGTTCAAGGTAGACCTATTCGACAGTGACGGGTAACAACGGGCTACTACCGGGTTGACGCCATCGCGAGCAGGCTCACTCCTACAGGGGAACGCATTTCAAATGTAGGAGTGAGCCTGCTCGCGATGGCGCCGGCAAACTGTACGGATAAGTAAGTGCCTAGCTGTAACAGCCACAAGCCCCCGGTTTATGGCTTGATGAAGGTCATTCCCAACCTCCTACGATTCTGGTCTCCCCCAATGTCCTCGCGCGAAAACACCGGCATGGCCCTCGGCCTGCTCGGCGTGGTGATTTTCAGCCTCACCCTGCCCTTCACCCGCATCGTGGTGCAGGAACTGCATCCGCTGCTCAACGGCTTGGGTCGCGCGTTGTTCGCGGCGATTCCGGCGGCGATGCTGTTGTTGTGGCGCCGCGAAAAGTGGCCAACGTGGCAGCAAGTCAAAGGCCTGAGCCTGGTGATCGCCGGAGTAATTCTCGGTTTTCCGGTGTTGTCGGCGTGGGCTATGCAAACGCTGCCGGCGTCGCACGGGGCATTGGTCAACGGTTTGCAGCCGCTGTGCGTGGCGCTGTATGCCGCGTGGTTGTCCCACGAACGTCCGTCAAAAGCCTTCTGGGCCTGCGCCGCATTGGGCAGTGCGTTGGTGCTCGGTTATGCGTTGTACACCGGGGCTGGGAGTATTCAGGCGGGGGATTTGCTGATGCTCGGCGCGATTGCCGTGGGTGGTCTGGGTTATGCCGAGGGCGGCCGATTGGCCAAGGAGATGGGCGGCTGGCAGGTGATCTGCTGGGCGCTGGTGCTGTCGACACCGTTGTTGATCGGGCCGGTGGTTTACTTGGCGCTGCAACATCACGGCGCGGTGTCGGCCAAGGCTTGGTGGGCGTTTGGCTATGTTGCGCTGTTTTCGCAGTTTCTTGGATTCTTTGCCTGGTACGCCGGGCTGGCGATGGGCGGGATCGCTCGGGTCAGTCAGATCCAGTTGTTGCAGATCTTCTTCACCATCGCGTTTTCGGCGCTGTTCTTTGGCGAGCATGTCGAGCCGATTACCTGGGTGTTTGCGTGTGGTGTCATCGCAACGGTCATGCTCGGCCGCAAAACCACGGTGCAACCGGCCCGCATTGCCACCGTATGAACGGTTGAACGGTTGAACGGTTGAACGGTTGAACGGTTGAACGGTTGAACGGTTGAACGGTTGAACGGTTGAACGGTTGAACGGTTGAACGGTTGAACGGTTGAACGGTTGAACGGTTGATTATGTAGGAGCTGCCGAAGGCTGCGATCTTTTGATTTTGTTTTTAAGATCAAAAGATCGCAGCCTTCGGCAGCTCCTACAGGATGTGTATTCCAGGGCAATAATCGTCAGGAAAGGTAACCGTCGGCGCGCAGCAGGGTTTCCAGGCAGTGTTCGCTGATGTGATAGAACGCTTTCAACTCTTCGATCTTCACCAACAGCTGAGCCGGATCGACCGGCTCGGCGCGTTTCACCGCGAGAATCATCTTGTTCTTGTTGGTGTGATCGAGCGAGATGAACTCGAACACCTTGGTCTCGTAACCACAGGCTTCCAGGAACAGCGCACGCAAACTGTCGGTAACCATTTCCGCCTGCTGACCAAGGTGCAAACCGTATTGCAGCATCGGCTTGAGCAGCGCCGGGCTCTGGATTTGCAGGCGGATCTGTTTGTGGCAGCACGGCGAGCACATGATGATCGACGCCCCCGAACGAATGCCGGTGTGGATCGCGTAGTCAGTGGCGATGTCGCAGGCATGCAAAGCGATCATCACGTCCAGTTCGCTCGGCGCCACGCTGCGCACGTCACCGCACTTGAACACCAGCCCCGGATGATCAAGCTTCGCCGCGGCGGCGTTGCACAGGTTGACCATTTCTTCGCGCAACTCGACGCCGGTGACTTCGCCCTCGGCCTTCAAGGTGTTGCGCAGGTAATCGTGAATCGCGAAGGTCAGATAGCCCTTGCCCGAGCCGAAATCCGCGACGCGCACCGGTTTGTCCAGCGCCAGCGGCGAGGTGGTCAGCGCATGGCTGAACACTTCGATGAATTTGTTGATCTGCTTCCACTTGCGCGACATCGCCGGGATCAGCTCTTGCTGCGCGTTGGTCACGCCCAGATCCTTGAGGAACGGTCGGCTCAACTCAAGAAAGCGGTTTTTCTCTCGGTTGTGCTCGGCGGACGGTGCTTCACGCAATTGCTGAGGTTTGCTCTTGAACAGCGAACTCTTGCCCTTTTTGCTGTATTCGAGCTGAGCTTCGTCAGTCACGGCGAGCAAATGCGCATTTTTGAACGAGGCCGGCAACAGCGCGGCAATCGTCGCCACGCCTTCGCTCAGCGGCAGATTTTTGGTGATGTCGCGGGTTTTGTAGCGATAGACGAAGGACAGGTTCGGCTGCGCTTTGACGGTGACCGCTTTGATGATGACCCGCTGCAGCTCCGCCTCTTCACCGACGTACTTGGCCAGCACCAGTTTGATGAAGCCGTTCTGCTCGAGGCTGGTTTGCAGCAGCTCGATGAACTGGGCGTGGTGATCGGGCGCAGGCTTAGTGGACGGGGCGGTAACGGACATGAAAAAGCGGCCTCGGACGGGCGAAATCGGGAATGGCGGGTATTTTAGGGGGGATGGGGGTTGGGGACACGCTCTTATTTACCGAACGGCACAAATCAAGAGATCGCAGCCTTCGGCAGCTCCTACAGAGGCCAATGTAGGAGCTGCCGAAGGCTGCGATCTTTTGATCTAGGCCAACACCACCAACCGATTCGGCAATTCATTGCGCACTTGCGTCACCGGCACATGCACTTTGAGCAATTCCCCACACGCCTCAATGCACGTCACAAACCCTTCCAGCGTGCGCCCCTGCCGCACCTGCTCGGTAAACGCCGCGACAATCACATCCCAGCTCCTGTTATCCAGCCGCTTGGAAATCCCCTCATCCACCAGAATTTCCACATAGCGCTCCGCCTCGCAGACAAAAATCAGCATCCCGGTGCTGCCCACCGTGTGATGCAGGTTCTGTTCGAGAAACTGCCGTCGTGCCAGGTTCGATGCCCGCCAGTGGCGCACGCGACGCGGGATCAAATGCGTGGTGATTTTCGGCAAACGAAACAGCAGGCACAGCACGATAAACGCGCCCCACTGCACCAGCAGCAGGCTGTGCATGGTCAGCCAGCCGGTCAGGTAGTGCACGACGCCCGGCACCACCAGCGCCAGCAAACTCGCCCACAGCAGCGGGATGTACGCGTAGTCGTCGGCGCGGGCGGCCAGCACTGTCACCAGTTCGGCGTCGGTGTCGCGCTCGACCCGGGCGATCGCTTCGGCGACTTTGCGTTGTTCGTGTTCGGTCAGTAATGCCATGTTGAAAAGTGCCTGCTCATTATTCTTTTAATGTCACCAGCCGCCGGACGATCCACCGCCGCCGAAACTGCCCCCGCCGCCGCTGAAGCCCCCGCCTCCACCGCCGCCGCCACCAAAACCTCCACCGCCAAAGCCGCCGCCTCCGCCACCACCGCCCCGGCCGGCGGGCAGGATACCGAGCATCTGGAAGACAAACACGGTCAGGATGAACAACATCACCAAAAATACGAACAAACCGGGATGCCGCGAGATGAAATCATCGGACGGATCACCGCTCGATTCATACACCGTCGACGGCTCGTCCAGCGGATTGCCGCCGAGCACCACCAGCATCGCCGCGACGCCGTCGCTGATGCCTTTGCTGAAGTTACCGGTCTTGAACGCGGGCGTGATGACTTGATGGATGATCACTGACGACTGCGCATCGGTCAGCCGATCCTCCAGACCATAACCGACTTCGATGCGCAGTTTGCGCTCGTCACGGGCGACGATCAGCAGCGCGCCGTTGTTTTTGTCCTTCTGGCCGATGCCCCAGTGCCGGCCGAGCTGAACGCCGAAATCCTCGATGGTGGTGCCCTGCAGATCCGGCACGGTGACGACGACCAATTGCTCGCCGGTCGCCTGCTCGTGGGCCTGCAACTGCTGGCCCAGTTGCGCGCGCACCGACGGCTCGATCATCTGCGCTTCGTCCACCACCCGCCCGCTCAGCGCCGGGAACGTCAACTCGGCCCGGGCGCTGAGGGCGAATACCCACAACAGCAACACCAGCCCTATCTTCAACACACGCATGCATACCCCCCACCGATCCCCTGTAGGAGCTGCCGAAGGCTGCGATCTTTTGATCTTGTTTTTTAAAAACCAACGTCAAAAGATCGCAGCCTGCGGCAGCTCCTACACAGGCTTTCTCAGAATTTCACTTCCGGGGCCTTTTCCGCACCGGGCGTGGTGGCTTCGAAGGTTTCGCGGATAGGCAAGTCGCTGTACATCACGCTGTGCCAGAGGCGACCGGGGAAGGTGCGGATTTCGGTGTTGTACTTCTGCACCGCCAGAATGAAATCGCGGCGCGCCACGGCGATGCGGTTTTCCGTACCCTCAAGTTGCGATTGCAGGGCGAGGAAGTTCTGGTTGGCCTTCAGATCCGGGTAGCGCTCGGAGACCACCATCAACCGGCTCAACGCACCGGTCAGTTGATCCTGCGCCTGCTGGAACTGCTTGAGCTTCTCGGGATTGTCGAGGGTGCTGGCGTCGACCTGAATCGACGTAGCTTTCGCCCGCGCCTCGATCACGGCGGTGAGGGTTTCCTCTTCATGCTTGGCGTAACCCTTCACCGTTTCCACCAGATTGGGGATCAGGTCGGCACGCCGCTGGTACTGGTTCTGCACTTGCTCCCACGCGGCTTTGGCCTGTTCGTCGAGGGTCGGGATATTGTTGATGCCGCACGCGGTCAACAGCGTGGCCAGCATCAGCAGGGTGACGACCTGCAAACGCGAGCGATTGGTTGGGCTTACATTCATCGCAGTGATGCTCCTTGGCACATTTCATTATAAAAACCGAGCGCGAAACACTCTGCGCCGGCTCTTGGGGCATAATCGGCCGCGCCGCTGGATTACGACGCGCCAATGGGCTAAAAAGTGCCCTGCGCGATCACGCTGCCGCAGTGTCGGCTGTCGTTTTTGGCTCTGGTTTTTTGAGCCTGCACCCGAACAACAATAGTCGCTCCCTAAATTTTGGCTGGCCGGCGTTGCATCGCCGCTTGGGCCCTTGAGAAAAACATTCATGAAGAAGCTGTGTTTGCTGGGTCTGTTCGTCAGCCTGGCCAGTCATCAAGTATTGGCCGCCACGACCCCGGTACCCCTGGAAAACAAGGACGCGTTCATCAGCAACCTGATGAAGCAAATGACCCTCGACGAGAAGATCGGCCAGTTGCGCCTGATCAGCATCGGCCCGGAAATGCCTCGTGAGTTGATCCGCAAAGAGATCGCCGCCGGCAACATCGGCGGCACGTTCAACTCGATCACCCGCCCGGAAAACCGTCCGATGCAGGACGCCGCCATGCGCAGCCGTCTGAAGATCCCGATGTTTTTCGCTTACGACGTGATCCACGGTCACCGGACGATTTTCCCGATTCCGCTGGCCCTCGCCTCGAGCTGGGACATGGACGCGATCGGCAAATCCGGCCGCGTGGCTGCCAAAGAAGCCGCCGCCGACAGCCTCGATATCACTTTCGCGCCGATGGTCGACATCTCCCGCGACCCGCGCTGGGGCCGCAGCTCCGAAGGTTTCGGTGAAGACACCTACCTGACCTCGCGCATTGCCGGCGTCATGGTTCGTGCCTATCAGGGCGCCACCCCGAGCGCGGCCGACAGCATCATGGCCAGCGTCAAACACTTCGCCCTGTATGGCGCGGTTGAAGGCGGTCGCGACTACAACACCGTCGACATGAGTCCGGTGAAGATGTACCAGGATTACCTGCCACCGTACCGCGCCGCGATTGATGCCGGCGCCGGTGGCGTGATGGTTGCGCTGAACTCGATCAACGGCATTCCGGCCACCGCCAACACCTGGCTGATGAACGATCTGCTGCGTCGTGACTGGGGCTTCAAAGGCCTGGCGGTCAGCGACCATGGCGCGATCTTCGAACTGATCAAACATGGCGTCGCCCGCGACGGTCGTGAAGCGGCGAAGCTGGCGATCAAGGCCGGCATCGACATGAGCATGAACGATACCCTGTACGGCAAAGAGCTGCCGGGGCTGCTCAAGTCCGGCGAGATCGAACAGAAAGACATCGACAACGCCGTGCGCGAAGTCCTCGCGGCCAAGTACGACATGGGCCTGTTCAAGGACCCGTACCTGCGCATCGGCAAGGCTGAAGACGATCCGGCCGACACCTACGCCGAAAGCCGTCTGCACCGCGCCGAGGCCCGCGACGTCGCGCGTCGCAGCCTGGTGTTGCTGAAAAACCAGAACGAAACCCTGCCACTGAAGAAAGACGCGAAAGTCGCGCTGGTCGGCCCGTTGGCCAAGGCGCCGATCGACATGATGGGCAGTTGGGCAGCGGCGGGTAAACCGACGCAATCGGTCACCCTGTTCGACGGCATGAGCTCGCTGATCGGCAACAAGGCGAACCTGATCTACGCCCGTGGCGCCAACATAACCAGCGACAAGAAGGTGCTGGATTACCTGAACTTCCTCAACTTCGATGCCCCGGAAGTGGTCGATGACCCGCGCCCGGCCAACGTGTTGATCGACGAAGCGGTCAAAGCGGCGAAGGATGCTGATGTGATCGTTGCCGCTGTCGGCGAGTCGCGTGGCATGTCCCACGAATCGTCCAGCCGCACCGACCTGAACATCCCGGAAAACCAGCGCGAGCTGATCCGCGCGTTGAAAGCCACCGGCAAACCATTGGTGCTGGTGTTGATGAACGGCCGTCCGTTGACCATTCTCGAAGAGAACCAGTCGGCTGACGCGATTCTGGAAACCTGGTTCAGCGGCACCGAGGGCGGCAACGCCATCGCCGACGTGCTGTTCGGCGACTACAACCCATCGGGCAAACTGCCGGTGACCTTCCCGCGTTCCGTGGGCCAGATCCCGACGTACTACAACCATCTGAGCATTGGCCGGCCGTTCACGCCGGGCAAACCGGGCAACTACACCTCGCAGTATTTCGATGACACCACAGGTCCCCTGTTCCCGTTCGGTTATGGCCTGAGCTACACCCATTTCGCCCTGAGCGACATGGCGCTGTCGTCGACCACGCTGAACGCCACCGGCAAGCTCGACGCCAGCGTCATGCTGAAAAACACCGGCAAGCGTGACGGCGAAACCGTGGTGCAGTTGTACATTCAGGACGTCACCGGCTCGATGATCCGTCCGGTCAAAGAACTGAAGAACTTCCAGAAAATCATGCTCAAGGCCGGCGAACAGAAAGTCGTGCACTTCACCATCACCGAGGATGACCTGAAGTTCTACAACGCCCAGCTCAAATACGCGGCCGAGCCTGGCAAGTTCAACGTACAGATCGGCCTGGATTCGCAGGACGTGACGCAGCAGAGCTTTGAACTGCTGTAACCGGTTTTTGCCCCGATGATCGTTCCCACGCTCCGCGTGGGAATGCCTCAAGGGACGCTCCGCGTCCAGTGACGCGGAGCGTCACGGGCTGCATTCCCACGCAGAGCGTGGGAACGATCAAACAGAGGAACCCATTCCCCTGTAGGAGCTGCCGAAGGCTGCGATCTTTTGATCTCGCTCTACCCGCGGCGATCGAGGATATTCACCACCACCCGATCCACCCACCCCCAGACCCGCTGCTTCACCCGCCGCCACAACGGCCGACGCTGCCACTCTTCCAGACTCACCAGCTGACTCAGCCCGAAGTCCCTCACAAAACTCGCCTCCACCGCTGCCGTCAACGACGGATCCAGCGCCTCCAGATTCGCCTCCAGATTGAAGCGCAGGTTCCAGTGGTCGAAGTTGCACGAACCAATGCTCACCCAATCGTCCACCAGCACCATTTTCAAATGCAGGAAGCACGGCTGATATTCGAAGATCTGCACCCCGGCCTTGAGCAGGCGCGGGTAGTAACGATGCCCGGCGTAACGCACTGACGGGTGATCGGTGCGCGGCCCGGTCAGCAGCAAACGCACGTCGACACCACGCGCGGCAGCCTTGCGCAGGGAGCGGCGGATTTTCCACGTTGGCAGGAAGTACGGCGTGGCCATCCACACGCGTTTTTGCCCACTGTTCAGGGCACGGAATAGCGACTGCAGAATGTCGCGATGCTGACGGGCATCGGCATACGCCACGCGGCCCATGCCCTCGCCCTTGTCCGGCACGCGCGGCAACCGTGGCAGACCGAAATGCGCAGCCGGGCGCCAGGCGCGGCGATAGCGGTTGGCGATCCATTGACGATCAAACAGCAACTGCCAGTCGATCACCAACGGCCCGCTGATCTCGACCATCACTTCGTGCCATTCGCTGGTGTCGTGCCCCGGTGTCCAGAATTCATCGGTGACACCGGTGCCGCCAACCACCGCCAGACGCTGATCGACCAGCAGCAACTTGCGGTGATCGCGATAGAAATTACCGACCCAGCGCCGCCAGTTCAGCCGATTGTAAAAGCGCAGTTCAACCCCGGCATGGGTCAGGCGCTGACGCAGATTGAGGGTGAAGGCGAGGCTGCCGTAATCATCGAACAGGCAACGCACGCGCACCCCACGCTCGGCCGCCAGCACCAGCGCCTGGACGATGGTTTGGGCACAGGCACCGGCCTCGACCAGGTACAGCTCAAGTTCGATCTGCTCCTGCGCGTCAGCGATCTGCTCGAGCATGCGCGGGAAGAATTGCGGGCCGTCGATCAACAGCTCGAAACGGTTGCCGTCACGCCATGGGAACACCGCGCCGCGCATGTCAGCGCGCCGTGAAAATCAGCACCGCACCCACCGGTACCGACAGACTGATGGCCGACAGGTCGGCGAGTTTGCGCAGGCTTTCCAGGCCCGGCGCCAGATCAAAATCTTCGGCGTTGATCACCAGCGGCTCGAGGGTGACCACCTGAAAGCGTCGATCATCGAGCCGCGTCGCCAGCAATTCGGCGGGGTATTCGTGTTGTTTGCCATGCAGGTTGACGGTCAGCGGCAGACGCAATTCCAGCTGCGCGCCGGGCGCCAGATCGTTGATCGGGCGCAGGTCAATCTGCGTGGTGATGGTCGCTTCGGGGAATTGCTCGATCTGGAACAGCTCCTTGCGCATACGCTCATCGCGCAGCGGAATGCCGCTGTTGATCGAATCCAGTTCGACTTCGACTTCGGCGCGACCGTTGGGGTCGACCTTGCCATGCAGCACCAGAAAGCGCTGCACTTCGGAAATGTTGGCGTTTTTCGTGCTGACGAACGATAGCCGCGACGACTCGCCGTCCAGATACCAATTGGCCTGCGCCGGCAACGCGACAGCGGCGAGCAGCAGGCTGGACAGGGATGCAATGAGGGAGCGGTTGAACATTGAGGACTCGTGGGGCCGATAAACCTGCACGAACCTTAACTGGCCATGGGGTTATTGCAAACATCAAGATCAAAAGATCGCAGCCTGCGGCAGCTCCTACAGGGGAATGCATTTCAAATATTGTAGGAGCTGCCGCAGGCTGCGATCTTTTGGCTGTCAGGCCAATACCTGCTGCACATCGCCAATCGTCGCCGCCAGACTGTTCAAATGCAGGCTCAACACCCGCTCCACCGGCGCCTGATCCATCGGCCAGTGCAGCGCCATGCTGCCCACCAATTTGCCTTCAGCACGAATCGGCAACGCCACCGCGCGAATCAGAAACGGCAAACGCACCGGGTATTCCCAATAACCCTCCGTGCGCTGGCCAAAGCCCTGCTGCAACGCCTGCTCTGTCGCACTGAACAAACTTTCCGCGCTCAACTGCTCACGTTGGGCCAGCCGTTCGACCTCATCACTGCCCAACTCGCCAAGGCACGCCCGGCCCATCGCCGAGTGAAACAAACTCGCGTGATGCCCGACGATCTGGCAGTTGTTCGGATAACGCTTGCGCAACACCTGCGGAATCGCGCTTTCCATCACCTCAACCCGCTCGCCATCGAAGCACGACAGATCCGCGACCAGCCCGGTGCGCTCGCACAACTCCACCAGCATCGGCGCCGCGCTCTCCACCAGATGCCGTTTGAAACGTTGCTGACGATCACCAAACAGACGCTTGGCGCACAGGCGATAACGCCGGTCGCTGAGGCCGCGATAGATCCAGCCCTGCTCCTGCAACGTCGCAAGCATCCGTGACACCGTGGCCTTCGGCAGGCTCGTGAGGTAGTGCAATTCCTCCAGCCCCAGCGCCTGATGCTCGCCGAGCAATTCGACGATCGCCAGCGCGCGTTCGACCGAACGCACGCTGCCGGTATCTGTTTTGCTGCCCATGTGTTCGATCTCCCTGCGCACAGATGGATGAACACTTTTTGCAGCAAAATGCGGGCCGCTCAAGCCGATTGCAGGCATGTCGGCGGGCACCGCTCGACCCAGCGGGTCAGCTGTTCATGGGCATACGCCAGTTGCAGAACCGCGCGATCCGCCTGCGCCGGGCCGATGATTTGCAGGCCCATCGGCAGCCCCGCCGGGTTGAACCCGACCGGCACGCTGATGCTCGGCAACCCGGCCAATGTCGGGCCGATAACCACCTCCATCCAGCGGTGATAGGTGTCCATGGTCTGCCCGCCGACCATGCGCGGCCATGGCTGTTGTGCATCAAAAGGGAACACTTGTGCGGTAGGCAACAGCAGGAAATCGTAACGTTCGAACAATTCACTCAGCGCGCGATACCAATCACTGCGGTCGACCGAGGCCTTGTAGACATCGGCAGCGCTCAGACGCAGACCGCCCTCGACTTCCCACTGTGCTTCCGGTTTGAGCAACTCGCGTTTGTGCGGATCGGCGTATGCGGCACCCAGACTGCCCTGCACCAGAAAGTGCCGATGGGTCAGCCAGGTTTGCCACAAACGCTCCATGGAAAAATCCGCCTGACAGGCTTCGACCTGACAGCCCAGCGCAGTGAAGTCTGCCAGCGCCGACTCGCACAGACTCAGCACACCGTCGTCCATCGGCAGATAGCCGTTGTAGTCGCCAAGCCAGCCGATGCGCACGTCGCTGAAATCCCGTTGCAGGCCTTCGGCAAAGTTGCGCGGCTGATCTTTCAGCGACAGCGGCACGCGAGGATCGTAACCCGCCTGCGTCGACAGCAATCGTGCGACGTCGGTGACGCTGCGGCCCATCGGCCCTTCGGTGGCCAGTTGCTGGACGAACACTTCCGGCGTCGGCCCATACGGCACGCGGCCCTGGGACGGGCGAAAGCCGAAGACGTTATTGAACGCCGCCGGGTTGCGCAGCGAGCCCATCATGTCGCTGCCATCGGCCACCGGCAGCAAACGCAGAGCCAACGCCACCGCCGCCCCGCCGCTGCTGCCGCCGGCAATCCGGCTGGCATCGTAGGCATTGGTGGTGGTGCCGAACACGCTGTTGTAGGTCTGCGAACCGAGGCCGAATTCCGGCACGTTGCTCTTGCCGATGATGATCGCGCCGCACTCGCGCACCCGCGCCACGCTGATCGCATCGTGCTGCGGCACCTGCTCGGCAAACAACGGCGAACCCATGGTCGTGCGCAGTCCAGCGGTGGCGGCCAGATCCTTGATCGCCTGCGGCATGCCGTGCATCCAGCCACGGGATTCGCCGCGATCAAGTTGTCGGTCACATTCATCGGCCTCGCGCAAAACCTCCTCCGCTGGACGCAACGACACCAGCGCGTTGACCTGCGGATTGAAACGCTCGATGTGTTGCAGATACGCCTGCATCACTTCACGGCACGAGACTTTGCGGGCATGGATCGCGCGGGACAACGCATCGGCGTCCAGCGCGACAATCGGATCGATGGCTAACGGACTCAAGATTTCACTCCAAGGTTGAGCGCGCTGGGGGCTTTGGCGCGGGGCGCCTCTTGCATGCAATAAATCCCGAGCAAGGTCAGCAGGCAAGCGAACAACACATAAAACGAAGGCGCCACCGGGGTTTCCAGCACCTTGCTGAGCCAGGTGACGATCAGCGGCGCGAAACCGCCGAACACCATCACCGAAATGTTGTAGGCAATCGACACGCCGGTGGAGCGCACTTCGATGGGAAATTGCTCGGCCAGCGCCGTCGGTGCCGGGCCGAAGAAGCCGCCAATCGCGCCGCACAGCAGCAGTTGCATTACCAGCAAACGTTCGATTGAAGGCGCTGCCGCGACCCACACGTACAGCGGATAAATCATCACGAAAAACGCCAGGGTAAAGGCCATCAATACCGGTCGCCGGCCGACGCGATCCGACAGTGCGCCGGAGAACGGAATCACCACGGTCATTAGCGCCACCGCGAGCATCTGCACCAGCAACACCTGATCTAGCGGCAAGCCGAGGTTGGTGTGGGCGAAGGTCGGCATGTTCACCAGCACCACGTAAAACGCCACCGTCGCACCGCTGGCCAGACCCATCGACACCAGCAGGCTGCGGCGATGTTCGCGAACTACTTGCCAGAGGCCCGGCGCTGCGCCTTTGGCTTTTTTGCGCGCTTCGAGAAACTCTTCCGGCTCTTCCATGTGCTTGCGAATCCACAAGCCGACCGGGCCGATCAACAGGCCGAGCACGAACGGAATCCGCCAGCCCCAACTGTCCAGCGTCTCAGGGGTAAACAGGTGGGTGACCAACGCCACCATCGCCGCGCCGGCAAACACCGCCAGGCATTGCCCGACCAGTTGCCACGAACCGTACAAACCTTTGCGATGAGCCGGCGCGCTTTCCACCAGAAACGCCGTGGCGCTAGCGTATTCGCCGCCAGTGGCGAAGCCCTGGAGCATCCGCGCGACCACAATCAGCAACGGCGCGCCCATGCCGATGGCGGCGTAACTTGGCGCGAAAGCGATCATTGCAATGGACACGGTCATCAGACGAATGATCATCTGCATCGCCGCTTTACGACCTTTGCGGTCGGAATACATGCCGAGCAGGATGCCGCCCACCGGGCGCATGAAGAAGCCGACGCCGAAGGTCGCCAGCGCCATCAGCAGCGAGGCGTAGCTGTCTTCGGAGGGGAAGAATTGCCGGGCGATGATGCTCGCCAGAAAGCCGTAAACAATGAAGTCATACCATTCCAGCGCGTTGCCGATCACGGCGGCGACCACTTGCCGGGTACGCGAAACACCTGTGCCTGAAGCCTGCATGGGAGATTCTCCAAAAGCTGTTGGGTGAGCCCGTGCGCCGGTGCGCTCGGGATTCAGCGGCAGCAGAACGTGAAGAAATCAGGCCGGCTTGAGCCAGCTCTCGGTGAGCGCGCCCCAGTAGGCGGCGCCAGTCAGCAGGATGTCGTCGTTAAAGTCATAGGCGGGGTTGTGCACCATCGGCCGCGACACGCCGTTGCCGATAAACAGATAGGCGCCGGGGCAACGCTGGAGCATCCAGGCGAAGTCTTCGCTGCCCATCAATTTTGGCGTGTTGCCATCGACGGCATCAGCACCGACCAATTCGACGCCAATGTTGCGGGCGAACTGGGTTTCGGCAGCGTGGTTGACCAGCACGGGATAGGCGGGACGATGTTCGATTGTCGAAGTACAGCCGAAACTCTGCGCCTGGGTTTCGATGATGTTGCGCACGCGGTTGAGGGTTTGTTCGCGCACATCGGCATTCAGTGCGCGCAGGCTCAGACGCAGAATCGCCTGCTGCGGAATGACGTTGGCCGCCTCCCCCGCTTGCAGTGCGCCGACGGTGACCACCGCCGCTTGCTGCGCATCGATGTTGCGCGCGACCACGGTTTGCAGCGCCATCACCACACTCGACGCAGCGACCAGCGGATCGACGGTCAGGTGCGGCATCGAACCGTGGCCGCCGACGCCTTCGATGACCACGTTGAGCAGATCTTGCGAAGCCATCATCGGCCCTTCGCGAAAGCCCAGATGCCCAGCGGGCAGGCCCGGCATGTTGTGCATGCCGAACAGCGCATCGCAGGGGAAACGCTCAAGCAGACCATCGGCGAGCATCGCTTCGGCGCCGCCCTGACCTTCTTCGGCGGGTTGGAAAATCAGCGTGAGGGTGCCGTCGAACTGACGCGTCGCCGCCAGATAACGCGCGGCGCCGAGCAGCATGGTCGTGTGTCCGTCGTGACCGCAGGCGTGCATGCAGCCCTTGTGCTGGCTGCTGTAGGCGACGCCGGTATTTTCGATGATCGGCAAAGCGTCCATGTCGGCACGCAGACCGAGTTTGCGCGAGCTGCTGCCGTTGCGCAGCACACCGACGACGCCGGTTTTACCGATGCCAGTGTGGACTTCGTAGCCCCAGCCTTCGAGGGATTTGGCGACCAGCGCCGAGGTGCGGCTTTCTTCGAAACCGAGTTCGGGGTGGGCGTGGATGTCCTGGCGGGTGGCGTGCAGGTCGCTGGCGACGTCGCTGAGCCAGGCCAGAATGTGCTGATGTCGGGTCATGACGGTTCTCCTCGCGCGGGTTTTCCCGGTCTTGTTGTTCGCAATGAATTCACGACACGTTGGAAGGCAGGTCGTGCTCACCGCCAGATAACCGCGAGACGCGCGCGAGGACAATCGAATGTGGTTCCGCAGAGTGGAACTGCAATATCCACAACACCCCACACCCCTGTGGGAGCGGGCTTGCTCGCGAAAGCGGTGTATCAGGCGACAACTGTTTTGCCTGACACGACGCCTTCGCGAGCAAGCCCGCTCCCACAGGGGTTCCGGTTTGCAGGGGGATTGTGTGTCTGTTTTCAGGGATTCAGGCGGCAGCCCTGGCGTTCGCTTTGCCACTGGGCGCTGTTGCTGCGCCCCATGCCGCTGACGGTGATGGTTTTGCGGGCAGGGTCATCGCTGAACTGGCTGGTCGGCAGCCATTGTTTTACGTAGCCACGGCAATACTCGGCATCGTTGTTCATCACGTACCGGCACGAACAATATTCCTTGGCGGTGTAGGCGCTGATGATGTCCGGGAAGGCCCACAGATTTTCCCGTTCGTAAACGATCCAGCCGAGCAACAAAACCAGCAGCAACAGCAAAAAGCGCTTCATGGCCGCACCGCCTGCATCACGCGCTTGAGCAGCTCGTTATGCCGATAACTGCCATCGCGATCATCGCCATAACGGACGATCAGCAGTTTCTCGCTGGGAATCACATACATCGCCTGGCCCCAATGGCCAAGGGCGGCGAAAGTGTCGGCCGGTGCATCGGGCCACGGAGACGCCGCGCCATCCGCCGCACGGTTGAGCCACCATTGTCCGCCAGGCACGGCTTCGTCTTGATGCGCCTTGTAACCGGCGAACGGTTTGAGGTTGAACGCGAGCCAATCCTTTGGCAATAACTGCCGTTCATTCCAGCGCCCATCGCGCGCCATCAACAGACCCACTCGCGCTAGATCCCGCGCGGTGAGATAGGCGTAAGACGAAGCGACAAAGGTGCCAGTCGCATCGGTTTCCCACACGGCGTGGCGGATGCCCAAGGGTTCGAACAGCGCCGTCCATGGATAGTCCGCATAGCGCTGTGGGCCGACGATGTTTTTCAGTGCCGCCGCCAGCAAATTGCTGTCGCCACTGGAGTAACGGAAGGCCTGCCCCGGTGGCGCGTAGCTGTCGTGATTCGCTGTAAAAGCCGCCATGTCGCGGTGACCACGGGTGTAAAGCATCGCCACCACCGAGGATTTCAGCGGCGCGTATTCGTAGTCTTCCTGCCAGTCGAGGCCTGAGGCCCAGTGCAGCAGATCGGCGAGTTTGATGTCCGGGTGTTTAGCCAGCGGCGGGTAAAACTTCGCAGCGGGGTCTTCGAGTTTGAACAGGCCTTCGCCGTACGCCACACCGAGGACGGTGGCCATCAGGGTTTTGCTGATTGACCAGGTCAGGTGCGGGGTTTGCGCGTTGGTTGGGCCGGCGTAGCGTTCGTAGATGATCTGCCCGTCGCGGATGATCAGCAGCGCATCGGTGCGGACGCCTTTGCGGGTGGTGTCGTCGCGGGGTGGGAAGGCGTAGTTTTCCAGCGCTTCAGTATTGGTGATTATCGCGCCAGTCGGCCACTGCTCACCGGGCCATGGTTCGGCCTGAACGGTGGAGCTGATCAGCAGCAGAAGCAGGGTCAGGCCTTTGAACATGGTGAGGGGCTCTGGGGATGAACCTGCTGAGATTAGTCGGGGTTGATGACAGATGTGTGGTGATGCTGAGGCCGCCTTCGCGAGCAGGCTCGCTCCCACAGGGATCGGGTTCCTTCAATTGAAATGCCATGTCATGCCACCGCCAGCGCCTTTGCCAACCGCTTGGCCCGAGCCCCCGCCGCCAACTGCATCACCCCTTGATCCCGCCGCCACATCTGCGCCCACTCCGAGCCACTCTCCCCCAGCGCGTGATCGACCTCAAGCTTGAGCGCATCAAACTGCGCAAACAACCCAGCCAACAACACATGCCCGGCCGGATTATTCGGCGGCTGCCGGCTCGCCTCCGCACACCCGGCCAACAGCGCCAGCAAACGCAATTGCAGCATCTGCGGCCAATCGCTGTCCTGCCCAACGCCATACAGCCACGCGGTCATCGCACTCAGCACATAAACATCTTCCAGCGTGCGAAACGGCTTCACATACGCATCCCAACCATCCCCGGCCAACAACTCACACAACGCACCATCGAGCAACAGCCGACCATGACTGATGTCCGGCATCAACGGCAGCGCCGGCAATTTCTCCACGCTCACGCCGGGCTCGCCGGGGTAGACCACGGCCAGACTCAGGCGCGGACTTTCGCCGGGCTCTTCACTGCGCGCCGCGATCAACAACCAATCCGCCGCATCACCGGCGGTGACGAAATCCTTGCGTCCACTCAGACGCAAATCCGTCAGCCGCGTCTGCATGTCTGCCGGGCGCAGACTGCGCTGTTCAGTCGCACACAAAGCGCCAAGGCTCAGCGGTGCACTCGGCCACAACATGCGCAACGCCGCCTGATAACCGACCAGAAACGCCAGCCCCGGCGTCGCCATCCGCCGCCCACCGGCGACCGCCAATTCGAACGGCGTGACGTTGCCCAACTGCTGCAACAACGTCGCAAAACCCTCGGCAAGGTCAGCAACGGCGGGCAGTCGTTCACGGCTTTGCAGCAGATCTGGCCAGGGCATAAGAGGCTCCTTGTGGGCTGTCATATAAGCATCACCGAACGTTCATGGCGATGACACCGGGGCTACATAGCCTGACTTTGCACAACACGGCTGCATAAAGAAAGTCGATCGGCTGCAACCCACGACGGGTTCAAGGCCCGTACGGAGATTCACATGACTCAGATCGCCCGCATCAGCGACACCGGCAATGAACGCCGCCTGCAAGCCGAACGCCTGATCGGCGCCGAGGCCTTGCAGCAAGCCCAGGCCCTGCGATTCAACGTGTTCAGCGGCGAGTTCAACGCCAAGCTGAAAGGCGCGGAACTGGGTCTGGACATGGATGATTATGATGTTCACTGCAGCCACATCGGCGTGCGTGATTTGAACACCGGGCGTCTGGTGGCGACCACGCGTTTGCTCGATCACACCGCCGCCAGCAGCCTCGGCAAGTTCTACAGCGAAGAAGAATTCAGCTTGCACGGCCTCGCGCATCTGCAAGGCCCGATCCTCGAAATCGGCCGCACCTGCGTCGACCCGGCGTACCGCAATGGCGGCACCATCGCCGTGTTGTGGGGCGAGTTGGCCGAGGTGTTGAATCAGGGCGGCTACAGCTATCTGATGGGCTGCGCGAGCATCCCGATGCAGGACGGCGGCGTGCAGGCGCACGCGATCATGCAGCGTCTGCGCGAACGTTATCTGTGCACCGAACACCTGCGCGCCGAACCGAAGAAACCGCTGCCGACGCTGGATATTCCATCGAACGTGATCGCAGAAATGCCGCCGCTGCTCAAGGCCTACATGCGTCTGGGCGCGAAGATCTGTGGCGAGCCGTGCTGGGACGAAGATTTTCAGGTCGCCGACGTGTTCATCCTGCTCAAGCGCGACGAACTCTGCCCACGCTACGCCAAACACTTCAAGGCGGCCGTGTGATGAGCCGGTTGCGGGTGTACGCGCGGATTGCGCGAGTGCTGATCGTGGTGACACTGGGGCTGACCATGGCCGGTGTCTTCGGCGTTTTTGAACGGATTGGTCTGGCGCATTCGATGGAACGTCGCCAGCGTTGGTCGCGCTTTTTCATGGCGCGCTTGGGCAATGCCCTGCCCTTTCGCATGACCGTGCACGGCGAGCTGCCGAAGCAGCCGATGTTGTGGGTGAGCAATCATGTGTCGTGGACGGATATTCCGCTGCTCGGCATGCTCACGCCGCTGTCGTTTCTGTCCAAGGCTGAAGTGCGCACCTGGCCGGTCGCCGGTTGGCTCGCGGCGAAGGCTGGCAGTCTGTTTATTCGTCGCGGTTCGGGCGACAGCCAGTTGATTCGCAAGCAAATGACCCGTCACCTGCAAACCGCGCATCCGCTGCTGATGTTCCCGGAAGGCACCACCACGGATGGCCGCTCGTTGCGCACCTTTCACGGTCGCTTGCTGTCGGCGGCGATTGATTCGGAGGTGATGCTGCAACCGGTGGCGATTCGTTATCTGCGCGACGGCGAAATCGATGCGCTGGCGCCGTTTATTGGTGACGATGATTTGCTGTCGCACTTGATGCGTTTGTTCAGCAATGATTGCGGCGACGTTGAAGTGCACCTGCTCCAGCCGATTGCCTGTCAGGGGCGCGAGCGTGCGGCGCTGGCGTTTGAAGCACAGCAGGCGGTGCAGAAAGTGTTGTTTGGTGAGGTCGCGAAACCTGCCGAACCGCGTCGCACCGGCGAATTGATCGCGGCCTGAACATCAAAAGATCGCAGCCTGCGGCAGCTCCTACACCGATCCCTGTAGGAGCTGCCGCAGGCTGCGATCTTTTGATCTTGCTTAATCCCGCAACCCAGCAAAATCCTGGAGATGTGGGTAGAACAATCTGAAATCTTCACTCAACGGCTCATACAACCGCCGCAATTCCTGCATCGCCCCCGCCAGTTCCTCGGGCCGGCTCAACCGCCGCGAGATCCCGCGCAAGACCTGTTCCAGCACTTCAAATTCCTGATACGAACCCAACCAGTCATTGGCAACCATATGCGGCGCAATCTTCGCCAGTCGCTCGGGCAGCTCCCGCTCGTGGGTCAGCACCCGATACACATCAGCCGTGAAAACCTCCAGCGGCTGATCGGCATACAACCGCCAATCCCGCGCCAGACAATGATCGAAAAACACATCAAGCACGATCCCGGCATAACGCCGCCGCGTTTCGGTAAACCGCCCCAACGCGACATCCACCAGCGGATGGCGATCAGTAAACACGTCAATCCGTCGATGCAGCTGAATCGCCGCTTCCACCTCCGGCGCAAACTGCCCTTGCAGCCGCCCTTTGACGAAATCGCCATACAGGCTGCCGAGTAATTGGCCGGGGCGCTGGCCACCGAGGTGCAAATGTGCGAGATAGTTCATGGGCGCAGCTTAGCACCGCGCCCTGCAATCGACACCTCACCATATCGTTATAACCCGATATACCGATTTGCATGCTCATCAGACCGAAATCATATTGGTATATCGCGAAGTACCGATTTAAAGTTCGCCTCATCGCGATATAGCGTTGTACACAACCGAGCACCCTGCCATGAACCTTGACCTCGACGAAATAATAAAAGCCCTGGCGCACCCAGTACGGCGAGACATCCTCAACTGGCTGAAAGACCCGAAAGGCGAATTCCCGGAACAGTTGCACAACCACGAGTACGGCATTTGCGCCGGGCAGATCGATCAACGCTGCGGCCTGTCGCAGTCGACCGTTTCTGCACACCTCGCAACGTTGCAACGCGCCGGGCTGATCAGCAGCCAGAAGGCCGGGCAGTGGCATTTTTTCAAACGTAACGAGGACGTGATCCAGGCGTTCCTCAGCACCCTCAGTAAAGAGCTCTGACCCTTAACGTCAGCCAGCCGACAAGGAAACCCGCATGCCCCTCTCGCTACTCATCCTCGCCTTGAGCGCCTTTGCCATCGGCACCACCGAATTCGTCATCATGGGCCTGTTGCCCGATGTGGCGGCCGACCTCGGTGTGTCGATCCCCGGCGCCGGCTGGCTGGTGACTGGTTACGCCTTGGGCGTGGCCATCGGTGCGCCGTTCATGGCACTGGCCACCGCCAAACTGCCGCGCAAGGCGGCACTGGTCGCGTTGATGGGCATCTTTATTGTCGGCAACCTGCTCTGCGCCATCGCCAGTGACTACAACGTGTTGATGTTCGCCCGTGTAGTCACGGCCCTCTGCCACGGCGCTTTCTTCGGTATCGGTTCGGTCGTTGCCGCCAATCTGGTGCCGGCCAACAAACGTGCTTCCGCCGTAGCCTTGATGTTCACCGGTCTGACGCTGGCCAACGTGCTTGGCGTTCCACTGGGCACTGCGCTGGGTCAGCAATACGGCTGGCGCTCGACTTTCTGGGCGGTGACCGTGATTGGCGTGATCGCGCTGATCGGCCTGATCCGCTTCCTGCCGGCCAAGCGTGATGAAGAAAAACTCGACATGCGCGCCGAACTCGCCGCCCTCAAAGGTGCCGGAATCTGGCTGTCGCTGAGCATGACCGCGCTGTTCGCCGCGTCCGTCTTCACCGTGTTCACTTATGTGGCGCCGCTGCTTGGCGAAGTCACCGGCGTCTCGCCGCGTGGCGTGACCTGGACGCTGATGTTGATCGGCCTCGGTCTGACTGTCGGCAACATCATCGGCGGCAAACTCGCCGACAAAGGCATGGCCGCGACGTTGATCGGCGTGTTTATAGCCATGGCGGTGATCTCCACCGTGCTGACCTGGACCAGCGTCGCGCTGATTCCGTCTGAAATCACCCTGTTCCTTTGGGCTGTCGCCTGCTTCGCCGCCGTGCCGGCCCTGCAAGTCAACGTGGTGACCTTCGGCAAAGCCGCACCGAACCTGGTGTCGACCCTGAACATCGGCGCTTTCAACGTCGGCAACGCCCTCGGCGCCTGGGTCGGCGGCAGCGTCATCGCCCAGGGTTACGGCCTGACCAGCGTGCCGCTCGCCGGCGGTGCCCTCGCGGTACTGGCGCTGTTGGTGACCCTGATTACTTTCCGTCAGAACGGCAATGCCGATCTGGCCCCCGCGACTCACTGATTAACTTTCACTTTTACGAGGGTTGTAGACATGGCAACTATTTTTGATCCCATCAAACTCGGCGACGTCGAACTGGCCAACCGCATCATCATGGCCCCGCTGACCCGCTGCCGCGCCGATGAAGGCCGCGTACCGAACGCGCTGATGGCTGAATATTATGTACAGCGCGCTTCCGCCGGCCTGATCCTCAGCGAAGCCACTTCGGTAACGCCAATGGGTGTGGGCTACCCGGACACCCCGGGCATCTGGTCCAACGACCAAGTGCGCGGCTGGTCCAATGTGACCAAAGCCATTCACGGCGCTGGCGGCAAGATCTTCCTGCAACTGTGGCACGTCGGCCGCGTCTCCCACCCGTCGTACCTCAATGGTGAAGCGCCGGTCGCCCCGAGCGCCATTCAGCCAAAAGGTCACGTCAGCCTGGTGCGCCCATTGGCCGACTACCCAACCCCGCGTGCACTGGAAACCGCTGAAATCGCCGACATCGTCGACGCCTACCGCACCGGTGCCGAGAACGCCAAAGCCGCCGGTTTTGACGGCGTGGAAATCCACGGCGCCAACGGTTACCTGCTCGACCAGTTCCTGCAAAGCAGCACCAACCAGCGCACCGATAACTACGGCGGCTCCCTGGAAAACCGCGCGCGCCTGCTGCTGGAAGTGACTGACGCTGCGATCGAAGTCTGGGGCGCTGGCCGCGTCGGTGTGCACCTGGCACCGCGCGCCGACTCCCATGACATGGGCGACGACAACCTCGCCGAAACCTTCACCTACGTCGCGCGTGAGCTGGGCAAGCGCGGTATCGCGTTCATCTGCTCCCGTGAGAAAGAAGGCACCGACAGCCTCGGCCCGCAACTGAAAGAAGCTTTCGGTGGCCCGTACATCGCCAACGAACGCTTCACCAAGGACAGCGCCAACGCGTGGCTGGCGAGTGGCAAGGCTGACGCTGTGGCGTTTGGCGTGCCGTTTATTGCCAACCCGGATCTGCCGGCGCGTTTGCAGGCTGATGCGCCGTTGAATGAAGCGCGTCCGGAGTTGTTCTACGCTAAGGGGCCGGTTGGTTACATCGACTATCCAACTTTGTAAGTTACATATTAGAAACACAAAGCCCCGACTCGCCAGAGCCGGGGCTTTTTTATATCTGCCTGACTCAGCAATGAAACGCCCCATTACATTGCTTTCGCGCCCACAAAAAAAATCTCTGTTATTTTCATCAGCTCATTCAACTATTAGAGCACTACTTGATGACCGACAATCACGAAGAAACAATTACCGAAACCTCGACGTTCGTAAATAAAAATGCTTCTCCCGACCTTATTCAAAGTATTGGTGAGTTCTTTCTTTCCCTTCCAAACTTCTCATACGTTTCTGATGCTGCAAAAGACGTTTCAGGCATTATCCAGGAACATAACGAGATCTTTAAAAAATTTGAAGTTCTCACTCAACAGACGCAGCAACAGGAGGCTAAGGACTGGAAATCGATCAGCCGCATCAAGGACTACACAAGCATCATCGTGTATATCTACAATGGCAGCTATCGAACCTTTAATCTGGTTTCTGGTAGTTGGGATATCAGCCAGGAAACCATGGAAGACTGCAAAATCAAGCCATGGCAGTACACGTCTTTTATACTAAGCAGCGAGACACCTAAACGGGAGGGCGGAAAATCGGCGCGTTCCACCCAGGCGGAGCATACGTTTTGCTTTAAAAGCGAACATGAAAGCTTCGAGTTCTCGACACTGCTAAAACTAAAGCTTGAATATGACACCTTTGGCTTCAATCAGAAGACGGTGCCTTTTCGCAATCTGAACATCCGCCCCTCAGCCAATTCACATTTGAATTTCAATGCTCGCATCATTCACGAGCAAGCTGTCGCGCCTTACAGCTACAGTATCGCAATCAACATCAGTTAAACGATTACCTTAATGAGAGCTTGTCATCGAAAAAACATCGTAAGCGGCCGGAAAATTTGTTCGGTCTGACAACCGACGTTCCTTAGGGGTAACACCTGCGAAACAATTTCCCTACAAAATTCGTAACGGGCGACCTATCAACCCGCCGCTTGTGCGTATATAAAAGCAGGCTGTTTTTGAAGAGCTCGGGTGGAAATCAGCGTTTTCACCCGCGCCAATTGACATAAGCTGTACCAGTTGAGCATTTGTTTCATTTGCGCAGGCTGGGGCTCAGGCGCAGCATATCCAACCCTGTATCGACCCAACGCTCGGCCTCGGCATGCAGTTCAAAGCTGTCCGGTGCCAGAAGCCATCCGTACAGGAGGCCATCAATATAGGCATGAATGCTGATGGCCGCGCGGGCAGTGTCGAGATCTTCCGGCAACTGGCCGCGATTCACCGCATTACGCAGGGTCAGCCCGATGCGATCATTGCATTCGAGGCTGGCCGACCGGCGCTGCTGGCGCAAATCGCACATTTCATCGGTGAATTCGCACTTATGAAACAGAATTTCGTTAATACGCCGGGTTTTCGGGTCCAGTGCAATTTGATGAAACAAATGAATCAACAGCTTGCGCATGCAGCCCAGCGGATCGAGTTCGTCCTCGCTCTCGCTGGCCTTGGCCAGCTCATCCAGCGTTTCGTGCAGGGTGTCGAGCATGGCCTGAAGCAGGTCGGCTTTATTGCTGAAATGCCAATAAATAGCGCCACGCGTGACGCCGGCAAGGGTCGCGATGTCCGCCAGCGTCGTACGAGCGACGCCCCTTTCATAAAAGGCTTTCTCCGCCGCTTCCAGAATCTGGTTGCGGGTTTCCTGAGCTTCCTCTTTGGTACGACGGACCATGGCAGTAAAACCTCAAACAGGATGTTTCAGGGATGGCTGAATATCCGCTGAATAAAGAGGGGGTGATCTCTCGCGGATCGGCTCCCCGGCCTACAATTTCTTACCTTGCGACGACTTTTGTAACAGGGTGGGTACGACGCCAAGGTGTTTACAAACAACCATGAACGTAAGTATATTCCTTAGCAAGCTACTTATCCACCCGGTACCCTTTTTTTACCCTTCCACACTTCTTGTGCGCTTTTTGCGCGCCTGACCCGAGGATTTTCATGCAATTCAAGCCAGCTGTTACCGCTCTGGTCACTGCCGTCGCCCTGGCATCGCTGCTCAGCGGATGTAAAAAGGAAGAAGCGGCACCGGCCGCTCCGCCCCCTCAGGTCGGCGTCGTTACCCTGCAACCACAAGCCTTTACCCTCACTTCGGAACTGCCGGGCCGCACCAGCGCGTTCCGCGTTGCCGAAGTTCGACCACAGGTCAACGGCATCATTCTCAAGCGTCTGTTCAAGGAAGGTGGCGACGTCAAAGCCGGCCAGCAGCTGTATCAGATCGATCCAGCCGTGTACGAAGCGACCCTGAAAAGCGCCGAAGCCAACCTGCGTTCGACCAAGTCGATCTCTGATCGCTACAAGCAACTGGTCGATGAACAAGCCGTCAGCCGTCAGGAATACGACACCGCCGTGTCCAACCGCATGGAATCGGAAGCGTCGTTGCAGAGCGCGCAGATCAACGTGCGTTACACCAAGGTTTACGCGCCGATCTCCGGCCGTATCGGTCGCTCTTCGGTCACCGAAGGTGCGCTGGTCAACAATGGCCAGACCGATGCCATGGCAACGATCCAGCAGCTGGATCCGATTTACGTCGACGTGACCCAGTCTTCGGTTGAATTGCTGGAACTGCGCCGCGAGCTGGAAAGCGGTCGCCTGCAAAAATCCGGCGAGAACTCGGCAGCGGTCAAACTGACCCTGGAAGACGGCAGCCAGTACAAGCTCGACGGTAAGCTGGAATTCTCCGAAGTGTCGGTCGACCCGACTACCGGTTCCGTGACCCTGCGCGCCGTGTTCCCGAACCCGGATCACACCCTGCTGCCGGGCATGTTCGTCCGTGCTCAATTGCAGGCCGGTGTTAACGCTGCAGCGATTCTGGCACCGCAACAAGGCGTGACCCGCGACCTCAAAGGCACCCCGACCGCACTGGTCGTTGGCGCCGACAACAAGGTCGAGCTGCGTCAGCTCAAGGCCAGCCGCACCGTCGGCAGCCAGTGGCTGATCGAAGACGGCCTGAAAGCCGGCGATCGTCTGATCACCGAAGGCCTGCAATACGTTCGTCCGGGCGTGCAAGTGAACCCGACCGAAGCCACCAACGTAGCGAAAAAGAACCCGGCCCCCGCTCAGCCTGCTGACAAAGCCGCTGGCGGCAAAGGGGAGTAACTCATGTCAAAATTCTTCATCGACCGTCCGATTTTCGCCTGGGTAATTGCCCTGGTGATCATGCTGGTCGGGGCACTTTCGATCCTGAAATTGCCGATCAACCAGTACCCGAGCATTGCACCACCGGCCATTGCGATCTCCGTGACCTACCCGGGCGCTTCGGCGCAAACCGTGCAGGACACCGTGGTTCAGGTCATCGAGCAGCAGCTCAACGGTATCGACAACCTGCGTTATGTGTCGTCGGAAAGTAACTCCGACGGCAGCATGACCATCACCGCGACCTTCGAGCAAGGCACCAACTCCGACACCGCGCAGGTTCAGGTCCAGAACAAGCTGAACCTGGCCACCCCGCTGTTGCCGCAGGAAGTGCAGCAACAAGGTATCCGTGTGACCAAGGCAGTGAAAAACTTCCTCTTGGTGATCGGCGTGGTATCGCGTGACGGCAGCATGACCAAGGACGACTTGTCCAACTACATCGTGTCGAACATGCAGGATCCGATTTCGCGGACCGCCGGTGTGGGTGACTTCCAGGTCTTCGGTGCCCAGTACGCGATGCGCATCTGGCTCGACCCGGCCAAGTTGAACAAATTCAACCTGACCCCGGCCGACGTCAGCTCCGCGATCTCGGCGCAGAACGTCCAGGTCTCCTCCGGTCAGCTCGGCGGTTTGCCGGCGCTGCCTGGCCAGCAACTGAACGCCACGATCATCGGCAAGACCCGTCTGCAGACTGCCGAGCAGTTCAAGGCGATTCTGCTGAAGGTCAATCAGGACGGTTCGCAAGTTCGCATTGGTGACGTCGCCGATGTCGGTCTGGGTGGCGAAAACTCGACCATTTCGGCTCAGTTCAACGGCAAGCCGTCGTCCGGTCTGGCGGTGAAACTGGCCAACGGCGCCAACGCCCTCGACACCGCCAAAGCCCTGCGCAAGACGATTGACGAGCTCAAGCCATTCTTCCCGGAAGGCATGGAAGTGGTATTCCCGTACGACACCACTCCGGTGGTGACCGAATCGATCAAGGGTGTGGTTGAAACCCTGGTCGAAGCGATCGTGCTGGTGTTCCTGGTGATGTTCCTGTTCCTGCAAAACTTCCGCGCCACCGTCATCACCACGATGACCGTGCCGGTAGTATTGCTCGGTACTTTCGGCATCCTCGCGGCGTTCGGTTTCAGCATCAACACCCTGACCATGTTCGGTATGGTGTTGGCCATCGGCTTGCTGGTGGACGATGCCATCGTTGTGGTGGAAAACGTCGAGCGGGTGATGAGCGAAGAAGGCTTGTCACCGAAGGAAGCGACCAAAAAGTCCATGGGCCAGATCCAGGGCGCACTGGTCGGTATTGCGCTGGTGCTGTCGGCGGTACTGCTGCCGATGGCGTTCTTCAGCGGCTCCACCGGTGTGATCTACAAGCAGTTCTCGATCACCATCGTCTCGGCCATGGCCCTGTCGGTATTGGTTGCGCTGATCTTCACCCCGGCGCTCTGCGCCACCATGCTCAAGGCGATTCCGAAAGGCGAGCACGGCACACCGAAAAAAGGCTTCTTCGGCTGGTTCAACCGTAACTTCGACCGTGGCGTTCGCAGCTACGAGCGCGGCGTTGGCAACATGCTGTCGCGCAAAGCCCCGTATCTGCTGGCGTATCTGCTGATCGTGGTTGGCATGATCTGGCTGTTCACGCGCATTCCGACCGCGTTCCTGCCGGAAGAAGACCAAGGCGTACTGTTCGCTCAGGTGCAAACCCCGGCCGGTTCCAGTGCTGAACGTACCCAAGTCGTCATCGACGAAATGCGTTCCTACCTGCTGGAGAAAGAGTCCGGTGCGGTGGCCTCGGTGTTCACCGTGAACGGCTTCAACTTCGCCGGTCGTGGGCAGAGCTCGGGTCTGGCGTTCATCATGCTTAAACCGTGGGACGAGCGTGACGCCAGCAACAGCGTGTTTGCCCTCGCCCAGCGTGCGCAGCAGCACTTCTTCACCTTCCGCGACGCGATGGTGTTTGCTTTCGCCCCGCCAGCGGTACTGGAGTTGGGTAACGCCACCGGTTTCGACGTGTTCCTGCAAGACCGTGCCGGTATCGGTCACGACAAGTTGATGGAAGCGCGTAACCAGTTCCTCGGTCTGGCCGCGCAGAGCAAGGTGCTCTACCAGGTACGTCCGAACGGCCTGAACGACGAGCCGCAATACCACCTGGAAATTGATGACGAGAAAGCCCGCGCCTTGGGTGTGAGCATTTCCGACATCAACAGCACCCTGTCGATTTCCTTCGGTAGTAGCTACGTCAACGACTTCATCGACCGTGGTCGGGTGAAGAAGGTGTACGTGCAAGGTCAGGCCGGTGCTCGCATGAGCCCCGAAGACATGAAGAAATGGTACGTGCGCAACAGCGCCGGGACCATGGTGCCGTTCTCCGCATTCGCCAAGGGCGAGTGGATCTATGGTTCGCCGAAACTGGCGCGTTACAACGGTGTAGAAGCGATGGAGATCCTCGGTTCTCCGGCGCCGGGTTACTCCACCGGTGATGCGATGGCCGAAGTCGAAGCGATTGCCAAGAAGCTGCCGGCGGGTGTCGGTATCTCCTGGACCGGTCTGTCATATGAAGAACGTCTGTCGGGTTCGCAAGCGCCGGCGCTGTACGCCCTGTCGCTGCTGATGGTGTTCCTGTGTCTGGCGGCGCTGTACGAGAGCTGGTCGATTCCGATCGCCGTTATGCTCGTGGTGCCGCTGGGGATCATCGGCGCGCTGCTGGCCACCAGCCTGCGCGGTCTGTCCAACGACGTGTACTTCCAGGTGGGTCTGTTGACGACCATTGGTCTGGCGGCTAAAAACGCCATTCTGATCGTCGAGTTCGCCAAGGAACTGCATGAACAAGGGCGTAGCCTGCGTGATGCGGCGATCGAAGCCTGCCGCATGCGTCTGCGACCGATCATCATGACGTCGCTGGCCTTCGTCCTCGGTGTTGTACCGTTGGCGATCTCCACCGGTGCCGGTTCGGGCAGCCAACACGCGATCGGTACCGGCGTAATTGGCGGTATGCTCACAGCCACGATCCTGGCGGTCTTCTGGGTTCCACTGTTCTTCGTTACGGTTTCGTCCATCGGCCAGCGTAAAATCGCCGATCCAGATGACGAAGCTAAAGAAACTCCTAAAGAGGCTGGCCAATGAGCAAGTCGCTACTCTCCATCGCAGTCGCCGCCTTCGTACTGAGCGGTTGCTCGCTGATACCTGATTATCAGCAGCCTGAGGCTCCGGTCGCAGGCCAGTACCCGCAAGGGCCGGCGTACTCGCCGGCCCAGGCACCGGCGCAAGCCGCTGCCGAGCAGGGCTGGAAGCAGTTTTTCCACGACCCTGCCCTGCAACAGCTGATCCAGGTGTCGCTGGAAAACAACCGTGACCTGCGTGTCGCGGCACTGAACATCGACGCTTACGCGGCTCAATACCGCATTCAGCGTGCTGACTTGTACCCGGCGATTTCGGCCAATGGTTCCGGCAGCCGTCAACGTCTTCCGGAACGCGCTTCGCAGACCGGCGAGTCGATGATCAGCAGCTCGTACTCGGCCACTGTCGGCATCAGCGCCTACGAACTCGACCTGTTCGGTCGCGTTCGCAGCCTGAGCGAACAAGCGCTGCAACAATACTTCGCCACGGAAGAAGCGCGCCGCAGCACCCAGATCAGTCTGGTCGCCAGCGTCGCCAATGCTTACCTGACCTGGCAAGCGGACAAGGAACTGCTCAAGCTGACCCAGGACACCCTCGGTGCCTTTGAAGAAAGCTACAAGCTGACCAGCCGCAGCAACGAAGTCGGTGTCGCTTCGGCACTGGATCTGGCGCAGTCGCGTACCTCGGTGGAAAACGCCCGTGCACAACTGGCGCGCTACACCCGCCAGGTCGCTCAGGACGAAAACAGCCTGACCCTGCTGCTCGGCACCGGTATCCCGGCCAACCTGCAAGCGGCCAAACCGCTGTCGGATGATCTGCTCAGCGACGTACCGCCGGGTCTGCCATCGGATCTGCTGCAACGTCGTCCGGACATTCTGCAAGCCGAGCACAACCTGAAAGCGGCCAACGCCAACATCGGCGCGGCCCGTGCAGCGTTCTTCCCGAGCATCAGCCTGACCGCCAACGCGGGCACCCTGAGCCCGGATCTGTCCGGTCTGTTCAAGGGTGGTTCGGGGACGTGGCTGTTCTCGCCGCAGATCAACCTGCCGATCTTCAACGCCGGCAGCCTGCGCGCCAGCCTCGACTACGCCAAGATCCAGAAAGACATTGGCGTGGCGAATTATGAGAAGTCGATTCAAACCGCCTTCCAGGAAGTCGCCGACGGCCTGGCCGCCCGCCAGACCTACACCGAACAGCTGCAAGCGCAGCGTGACTTCGTTCAGGCCAACCAGGATTACTACCGCCTGGCCGAGCGTCGTTACCGCATCGGTGTCGACAGCAACCTGACCTTCCTCGATGCCCAGCGTCAGCTGTTCAGCGCGCAACAAGCGCTGATCACCGACCGCCTCGCGCAGCTGACCAGTGCGGTCAACCTGTACAAGGCTTTGGGTGGCGGCTGGAACTCGCAAACCGCGAAGAACGAGCCGGTGAAAGAAGAAGCGCCGAAGATGAGATTGTTCTGATCATCTGCTGAACACAAGAAGCCCACCGATTGGTGGGCTTTTTGTTGCCTGCCATAAAGTTGTATTGCCTGAACTGGCCCCTTCGCGAGCAAGCCCGCTCCCACAGGGGAACGCATTCCAAATGTGGGAGCGGGCTTGCTCGCGAAGAGGCCCTCACATTCACCCAAAAAAACCGGCCCAATCTTGCGTTCGATAATCGCCCAAAACCCGCTTCTCCCGATTGAATCCCCACCACCGCCCCCCGCACCATTCGAGCCACAAAACCAATAACAACAGGTTCGCCACATGCTCCCACGCTCTGCTCCGTCCGGCTGATCGCCGCCGCCTCACCCCCTGAATCCATCGCATTTCTGCGCCATCAAAACGGCCGCAGCGCATTCCGTTTGCCTCAAAAAAACAAGAGAGACCCAGCTATGACTACCTCCCCTGCGCCCTACGCATTTCCCGGCCTGATCGCCCTGGCCCTGGCGGGTGCCGCCCTCCCCGTCGCGGCTGAAGAAGCGGGGTTTATTGAAGGGGCCAAGGTCAACCTCAACCTGCGCAACTTCTACATCAACCGCAACTTCACCAACCCGACCAAGGCGCAGGGCAAGGCTGAAGAGTGGACGCAGAACTTCATCCTCGACGCCAAATCCGGCTTCACCCAAGGCACCGTCGGCTTCGGCATGGACGTGCTGGGTTTGTATTCGTTGAAACTCGATGGCGGCAAAGGCACGGGCGGAACGCAGTTGTTGCCGCTGGATCACGACGGGCGCCCGGCGGATAGCTTCGGGCGCACCAACGTCGCGTTCAAGGCGAAATTTTCCCAGACCGAAGTGAAGGTCGGCGAATGGATGCCACTGCTGCCGATCCTGCGTTCGGACGACGGTCGCTCGCTGCCGCAAACTTTTCGTGGCGGCCAGATCACCTCGAAAGAAATCGACGGCCTGACCCTCTACGGCGGCCAGTTCCGCGCCAACAGCCCGCGCGACGACAGCAGCATGAGCGACATGTCGATGACCGGCAAAGCGGCGTTCACCTCGGATCGATTCAACTTTCAGGGCGGCGAATATGTGTTCAACGAAAAACGCACACAGATCGGCTTGTGGAACGCTGAACTCAAGGACATCTACAGCCAGCAATACGTCAACCTGACCCACAGCCAACCGCTGGGCGACTGGACGCTGGGCGCCAACCTCGGTTTCTTCTACGGCAAGGACGACGGCAGCGCGCGCGCCGGCGATCTCGACAACAAGACCTGGTCGGGGATGTTCTCGGCCCGATACGGCGGCAACACTTTCTACGTCGGCCTGCAAAAACTCACCGGCGACAGCGCATGGATGCGCGTCAACGGCACCAGCGGCGGCACGCTGGCCAACGACAGTTACAACGCCAGTTATGACAACGCGCAGGAACGCTCGTGGCAGCTGCGCCACGACTACAACTTCGCCGCGTTGGGCGTGCCCGGCCTGACCCTGATGAACCGTTACATCAGCGGCGACAACGTACACACCGGCACCATCACTGACGGCAAGGAATGGGGCCGCGAATCGGAACTGGGCTACACCGTGCAGAGCGGCACGCTCAAGGATCTCAACGTCAGATGGCGCAACTCGACCATGCGCCGGGATTTCAGCAATAACGAATTCGACGAGAATCGTTTGATTGTCAGTTACCCGATCAGCCTCCTCTAAACACAAATCCACCCTGTAGGAGCTGCCGCAGGCTGCGATCTTTTGACTTTGATCTTAAAAAACAAAATCAAAAGATCGCAGCCTTCGGCAGCTCCTACAGGGATTTGTGCCATTGGTCTGGATGAGTGGTGATTTGCCGGCCGGCAGGTAAAGTTAAAAAACCTGAAGGACTCAGGTGTACGCCCCTTCCCACTTCCGTTATCTGTTGATGTTGGTCCCCTAAAGACTTGAGCCAGGCTGTCATCGGAAGACACTGTTGATCACCAGAGGACGACCTCATGATCACCCGACTCAAAGAAGCAGCACCTGACTGGAACGCCAAGGCGTACCAGCAGTTTTCCCGCCTCAGGCAACGCCCGGTCAATGAATTGCTCGACCGTGTCGACCAACACAACCCCAAACACATTGTTGACCTCGGTTGCGGCACCGGCATCGCCACGCGGTTGTTGGCCGAGCGCTGGCCGCAGGCGCATTTGCTGGGCATCGACAGTTCAGCGCAAATGCTCGACGAGGCACGCGCCCTGCCGATCAACGCCTCATGGCAACAATGCGACTTGCTTGACTGGCAGCCTGAACAACCGGCGGATCTGCTGTTTGCCGCTGCCGTGCTGCACTTTATTAATGGTCATGAAACGCTGCTGCCGCGCCTGCTCGGCCAGCTCAACGCCGGCGGCTGCCTGGCCGCGCATATGCCGGACTGGCGCGATGCGTTGTGGTATCGGCTGATGCTGGAAACCCTCGATGACGGCGGTATCGGCGGCACGCCATTGGGCACGCCGGAACTGCGCCAGCGTATGGCGGCGCGGCCGTTGTTGGCGCTGGAGGATTACTACCGTTTGCTGGCGCCGCTGACCACGTCGCTGGATATCTGGGAGACCGAGCAGTTGCAGGTGGTCGACGGCAAATCGCCGGTGTATGACTGGGTGAAAGTGTCGGCGCTGCGGCCGGTGATGCAGGCGCTGGATTCAGCGGAGCAGGCGCGGTTTATTTATCACTATCTGATGCGGGTGCACGCGCAGTATCCGCAGGAGGCGGACGGGCATACGTTGTTTGCGTTCAAGCGGATATTTATTGTTGCCAGGGTTTGACTTCATTCGGGCGACTATCGCCTTCGCGAGCAAGCCCGCTCCCACAGTTGAAATGCATTCCAAATGTGGGAGCGGGCTTGCTCGCGAAGGCGTCAGCCCGGTCAACGACTATTCCCGGGATTCAACCCCTAGCTCATCCCACACCGATTCCGCCAAATGAAACGTCGCATTCGCCGCCGGAATCCCGCAGTAAATCGCGCTCTGCATGATCACTTCCTTGATCTCGCCGCGGCTCACGCCATTATTCGCCGCCGCGCGCAAATGCAGTTTCAGCTCGCCTTCGCGGTTCATGCCGATCAGCATGGCGATGGTAATCAAACTGCGCGTGTGCCGAGGCAAGCCCGGACGCGTCCAGATATCGCCCCAGGCATGCCGGGTGATCATCTCCTGAAATTCCGAGTTGAACTCGGTCAGCGTGGTCAGGCTGCGATCGACGTGCGCATCGCCCAACACCGCGCGGCGCACTTGCATGCCGTCGTCGTAACGTTGTTTCTCGTCCACGAAAATCCCCTTGTCAGGCGTTTAGAAACGCCAATACGCGATCACTGAAATCAGCACCGGCCTGCACGTTCGACAGGTGCGCCGCATAGAACTCGGCGTACTCGGCACCGCGTACATGCTCCTGAATGAAATGCCCACCGGCCGGCGGCGTCACCGCATCTTCGGTGCCGGCAATCACCAGCAACGGCACGTTGATCGAAGCCAGTTGCTCGCGGAAATCGGCATCACGCACCGCCGCGCAATTGGCCGCATACCCTTCAGGCGAAGTCGCCGCGAGCATGTCGGTAATCTGCTTGGCTGCGGCCGGATGTGCAGCGGAAAAATCCGGGGTAAACCAGCGAGCAATCGATGCATCGCGCAGAGCAACCATCGCCGCCGCGCCGTCACGCAGCACGGTTTCGATACGCGGATTCCACACCGATGGATCACCGATTTTGGCTGCCGTGTTGCAGACGATCAGTTTGTGCAGACGATGCCCGGCATTGATCCCCAGCCACTGGCCGATCAGGCCGCCCATCGACAGTCCGCAGAAATGCGCGCGATCAATGTGCAACGCATCCAGCAAACCGAGTACGTCGTGACCGAGTTGCTCGATGCTGTACGGCCCCGGCGTAACCAGTGATTTGCCGTGACCACGGGTGTCGAAACGCAGCACGCGGAAATGCTCGGTGAACGCCGGCATCTGCGCGTCCCACATGTGCAGATCAGTGCCCAACGAGTTGGACAGCACCAGCACCGGCGCATCGACCGGGCCTTCTATTTGATAGTGCAGTTCGCCATCGGCGAGTTGAACGAAAGCCACAGCCCTCTCCTTTCAGACAGACAATGCGTTGTGTTCGGCCACCGCACGCTCGACCCAGGTTTTCGCCTGACCGAGGTAATGGGCGGGGTTCAAAAGATGATCGAGTTCAGCACTGCTCAATTCGGCGGTGACTTGCGGTTCGTCACCGAGTACGGCGCGCAAATGACGCTGCTCGGCCACCGCGCGCTTGCAGCATTGTTCGAGCAGATGATGCGCGGTGTCGCGGCCGACCCGTTGCGCGAGGACGATGCTCACCGCTTCGGCCAGCACCAGCCCTTGGGTCAGTTCGAGATTGCGCGCCATGCGCTCAGCGTCGACTTCCAGACCCTCAGCGAGCAATTTCGCCTGTTGCAGCGAACCGGAAACCAGGCAGCAGATTTCCGGCAAGGTTTCCCACTCGGCATGCCACAAACCGAGGCTGCGTTCGTGCTCCTGCGGCATTGCGCTGAACAGCGTCGAGACCAGACCCGGCACACGCGTCGCCGCACCGATCAACACCGCTGCGCCAACCGGATTGCGTTTGTGCGGCATGGTCGACGAACCGCCCTTGCCCGGCGCTGAAGGCTCGAAAACCTCAGCGGCTTCGGTCTGCATCAACAGGCTGATGTCGCGGCCGAATTTGCCGAGGCTGCCGGCGATCAAACCGAGCACCGCACCGAACTCCACCACGCGATCGCGCTGGGTATGCCACGGTTGTTCCGGCAAGGTCAGTTGCAGTTCTCCGGCCAGCGCTTCGGCAATCGGCATCGCCTGCTCACCCAACGCCGCGAGCGTCCCCGAGGCGCCGCCAAATTGCAGCACCAGCAGACGCGGTTTGAGTTCGCGCAGACGCTGACGGCTGCGAGTCACGGCCCCCAGCCATCCGGCGATTTTCATGCCGAGGGTAACCGGCGTCGCATGTTGCAGCCAGGTACGTCCGGCCAGCGGCGTCGCTGCATGACGTTGCGCTTGAGTGGCGAGGGAATCGGCCAATTGCGCCAGATCACTTTCAATCAATTCCAGCGCCTGACGCAATTGCAGTACCAGCCCGGAATCCATCACGTCCTGACTGGTCGCGCCCAAATGCACATAACGCTCGGCTTCTGCATCGGTCGCGGCAATCTGTTTGCCCAACGCTTTGACCAGCGGAATCGCCGAATTGCCGGCCGTGGCAATCGCCTCGCCCAGTGCTGCGAAGTCATACAGACCGGCGCTGCACGCCGCCGCAATCGGCGCCACCGCAGTGGACGGAATCAAGCCGACCCGCGCCTCGGCCCGGGCCAGCGCCGCTTCGAAGTCGAGCATCGCCTGCACGCGGCCCTGATCGCAGAACACCTCACGCATATCGCGGGCAGTGAAGTAGGCATCGAACAATTGATTGCCCGGTCGCTGAGTCATAAAAATCCTTGCCGGCGCGGGCCATCACGGCCCGCGCGCATCGGGTTAGAGATCGTGGTGCAAATACGCCGCTTGTTTCGGCAAGCGCAGACTGAACAGGAACGCGATCGCCATCATCGCCGTCACGTACCAGTAGAAGGAGTTTTCCATGCCGATGTTCTTCAGGCTCAGCGCGACGAATTCCGCCGAACCGCCGAAGATCGCATTCGCCACCGCGTACGCCAGACCAACGCCGAGGGCGCGGACTTCCGGCGGGAACATTTCGGCTTTCACCAGACCGCTGATCGAGGTGTAGAAACTGACGATCGCCAGCGCAACGGTGATCAACACAAACGCCAGAAACGGACTGCTGACGCTCTTCAGGCTCAACAGAATCGGCACGGTGAACAGCGTACCGAGCGCGCCGAACCAGAGCATCGAATTACGTCGGCCGATCTTGTCGGCGAGCATGCCGAACAGCGGCTGCATGCACATATACAGGAACAGCGCGCCGGTCATGATGTAGCTGGCGGTCTTGGCGTGCATGCCGGCGGTGTTCACCAGATATTTCTGCATGTACGTGGTGAAGGTGTAGAAAATCAGCGAGCCACCGGCGGTGTAACCGAGCACGGTGATGAACGCGGCTTTGTGATCGCGGAACAGCGCGCGGATGCTGCCGGCGTCTTTGTGTTCGCGGGTTTCCTTGTTGGTGGTTTCTTTCAGCGAGCGACGCAGGAACAGCGAAATCACCGCCGCAACTGCACCCACAACAAACGGAATCCGCCAGCCGTAAGCACGCAGGTCTTCTTCGGTGAGGAACTGTTGCAGGATCACCACCAGCGACACCGCCAGCAGTTGCCCGCCGATCAAGGTCACGTACTGGAACGAGGCGAAAAATCCGCGCTGGCCCTTGAGCGCGACTTCGCTCATGTAGGTCGCGGTGGCGCCGTATTCACCGCCGACCGACAGGCCTTGCAGCAAACGCGCGAACAGCAACAGGATCGGCGCCCAGACGCCAATGCTGTTGTAGGTCGGCAGGCAAGCGATCAGCAACGAGCCGAAGCACATCATCAGAATCGAGATGAGCATGGATTTCTTGCGCCCATGCTTGTAAGCGATCCGGCCGAAAATCCAGCCACCGATCGGACGCATCAGGAAGCCGGCAGCGAACACGCCAGCCGTGTTGACCAGTTGCACCGTCGGGTTATCGGAGGGGAAAAACGCCGGGGCGAAATAGATCGCGCAAAAGGCGTAAACGTAGAAGTCGAACCATTCGACAAGGTTGCCGGACGAGGCGCCGACAATGGCAAAGATGCGCTTGCTGCGCTCTTCGCCGGTGTAATGGGAGGTGGTCGTTGTCATTGTTTTTCACTCGATAGGGACAGTGAGAGTCTAGACATACTTTGCAACAGTCCCGTTCCACAAGGCGAAACATCAAAAGATCGCAGCCTTCGGCAGCTCCTACATGGGTCTGCATTCCCCTGTTGATCGTTCCCACGCTCTGCGTGGTAACGCATCCGGTGACGCTCCGCGTCACGGTGGACGCGGAGCGTCCATGGCGGCATTCCCACGCAGAGCGTGGGAACGATCATGTAGGAGCTGCCGCAGGCTGCGATCTTTTGATCTTAATAATCGAAGAACACCGTCTCGGCATCAGTGCCCTGCAAAATCACATTCCACTGGTAAACACCCGATTCATCCTTCTTCGCCAGCAAGGTCGCGCGGCGTTCAGCCGGCACACATTCGAGCAACGGATCATCAACGTTGGCCGGCTCGCCTTCAAAGTAGATCCGCGTCAGCAAATGCTTCACCAAGCCACGGGCAAACACCAGCACCACCAAATGCGGCGCCTGTGTCGAGCCCTTCAGCCCTTCAACCGTGCCCGGTTTGATCGTGGTAAAGCGAAACCGCCCTTCAGCATCCACCGGCACGCGGCCAAAGCCTTCGAAGTTCGGGTCGAGCGCTTTGTCCTGCTCGTCTTCCGGGTGGTCGTACTTGCCGGCAGCGTTCGCCTGCCAGACTTCAAGCATGGCGTCGTTGACGACATCGCCTTTGCCATCCACCACTTGCCCGGTGATCGCCACGCGCTCGCCGAGGGTTTGTTCGACGGTGAGGTCTTCGCGGTTCAGCCAGGTCAGGCCGATGTGGTAATACGGCCCGACGGTGTGGGACGTGGTCGCAGTCAGCGTCATCTTATTTCTCCATCGGCGTGGCTTCACGCCCGCGCAGCACGATGTCCCAGCGATAACCGAGGGCGTAGGACGGAATGGTTTTTTCCAGATCGAAACTGGCGATCAGGCGTTCCTTGGCCGAAGTGTCCGGCACGCAGTTGTAGATCGGGTCGTAGGCCAGCAGCGGGTCACCCGGGAAATACATTTGCGTAACCAGGCGCGTAAGAATGCTCGGCCCGAACAGCGAAAAGTGAATGTGCGCCGGACGCCAGGCGTTGTGGTGGTTACCCCACGGATAGGCGCCAGGCTTGATGGTCTGGAACTGATACCAGCCGTCGGCGTCGGTCACGGTGCGGCCGGTGCCGGTGAAGTTCGGGTCGAGCGGCGCATCATGCACGTCGCGCTTGTGGTTATAGCGGCCAGCGGCGTTGGCCTGCCAGATTTCCACCAGAATCCCCGGCACCGGCAGACCGTTTTCGTCGAGCACGCGGCCGTGAATGATGATGCGCTCGCCCTGTGGCTCGCCTGCATGCTGGGCGGTCAGGTCGTTATCGGTGTCGCCCACGCGCTCGGCGCCGATGGTCGGCCCGGTGATTTCCGACAGCGAATGCGGCAGAAACACCAACGGCTTCGACGGCGAGCGCAGGTTGGTGGATTGATAGGTCGGGTGCAGGTACTCAGGCTGAGTGCCTTCCTGCGGACGACGGTAACCAGGCTTGTCAGACATGTCGCTTTCCTCTGTTCTTTTTCGTCACGGCTTGCGTCAGACGCGTTCGATGGCCAGGGCCAGACCTTGGCCGACGCCGACGCACATGGTCGCCAGACCTTTCTTGCCACCGGTCTTTTCCAACTGATGCAGTGCGGTCAACACCAGACGCGCACCGCTCATGCCCAACGGGTGACCGTGGGCAATCGCACCGCCGTTCGGGTTGACCTGCGCGGCGTCATCCGCCAGACCCAATTCACGCAGCACCGCCAAGCCTTGGCTGGCAAACGCTTCGTTGAGTTCGATCACGTCGAAATCGCTGACCGCTACGCCGAGGCGTTCGATCAATTTGCGCACCGCTGGCACCGGGCCGATGCCCATTACGCGCGGCGCTACGCCGGCGCTGGCCATGCCGAGCACTTTGGCGCGGGCGGTCAGGCCGTGTTTTTTCACCGCTTCGGCGGACGCGAGAATCAGCGCCGCGGCACCGTCGTTGACGCCGGAGGCATTGCCGGCGGTAACGGTTTTGTCCGGGCCGTTGACCGGTTTCAATTTTGTCAGCGCTTCAATCGTGGTGTCGGCGCGCGGATGTTCATCCTGGCTGACCACGGTTTCACCCTTCTTGTGGGCAATCCGCACTTCGACGATTTCTTCAGCGAAAAATCCTGCAGCCTGCGCGGCGGCAGTACGTTGCTGACTGCGCAGGGCGAAAGCGTCCTGATCGGCGCGCGAGACTTTGTAGTCGTCGGCGACGTTGTCGGCGGTCTGCGGCATCGCGTCGACGCCATATTGCGCCTTCATCAGCGGGTTGATGAAACGCCAGCCGATGGTGGTGTCTTCCAGTTTCATGTTGCGCGAGAACGCCGCGTCAGCCTTGCCCATCACGAACGGTGCGCGGGACATCGACTCGACGCCGCCGGCAATCGCCAGCTCCATCTCGCCGCTGGCGATGGCGCGGAATGCCGTGCCGATTGCATCCATGCCCGAAGCGCACAGACGATTGAGGGTCACGCCCGGCACAGTTTCCGGCAGGCCGGCCAACAGCAGCGCCATGCGCGCCACGTTGCGGTTGTCTTCGCCAGCCTGGTTGGCGCAGCCGAGGAACACCTCGTCGATGGCGTTCCAGTCCACCGATGGATTGCGCTCCATCAGGGCCTTGATCGGCACGGCGGCCAGGTCATCAGCACGAACGGCGGACAGTCCGCCGCCGAAACGGCCGATCGGCGTGCGAATCGCGTCGCAGATATAAACGTCACGCATCATGCTTCTCCCGGTGCCTGACCGTGGGCCGCGGCGGTGCGCGCTTCGAGATCGCGCAGCGCGGTCAGTTCGACGTCAGTCGGCTCCGCGGTGGTCTCAACGCTGTCGGCAAAACGAATCGCCCAACCGGTGGCCGCGATTACTTGCTCGCGGGTCACGCCCGGGTGCAGTGCGGTGACCACGAATTCGTGGGTGCCCTCTTCCGGCTCCATGATGCACAGGTCGGTGATGATCCCGACCGGGCCGGCGCCCGGCAGGCCCAGACGTTTGCGCGAATCGCCGCCCTCGCCGTGACCGACCGAAGTGATGAAATCGAGCTTGTCGACAAACGAACGCGCCGACTGTTTAAGGATGATCAACACGCTTTTCGCCGAGCCGGCAATTTCCGGCGCGCCACCGGCACCCGGCAGGCGCACTTTCGGCGAGAAGTAATCGCCGACCACGGTGGTGTTGATGTTGCCGAAACGGTCGACCTGCGCGGCGCCGAGAAAACCGACGTCGATGCGTCCGCCCTGCAACCAATAGCGAAAAATCTCACCGGTCGGGACGACGGTGTCGGCGGTTTCCGCCAGTTCGCCGTCACCGATGGACAGCGGCAGCACGCTCGGCTTGGCGCCAATCGGGCCCGATTCGTAGATCAACACCACGTCCGGCGACGAGGTCAGACGCGCGAGGTTGGCGGCTTTCGACGGCAGACCGATGCCGACGAAGCACACCGAGCCGTTCTTCAGGCGACGGGCCGCAGCGACGGTCATCATTTCATTGGTGGTGTAAGTCATTACTTGGCCTCCGAAGCAGCGGCCAACTTGGCCTGGAACTCGCTGAAGTCAGCGCAGCCATGGATGTATTCGTTGATCCACGCGGTAAACGTCTCACGGTCGCGGGCGATCGGATCCCACGCCTGATAGAAACGATTGTCGCGCTCGTTGTAACCGTGGGCGTAGGACGGATGTGCGCCGCCGGGTACATGGCAGACTGCGCTCAAGGCCCAGGTCGGCAACACGCAGGAGTTCATCGGTGCGTTGAGGTTGTCGACGATTTCTTCGACGGTAACGATGCAGCGCTTGGCGGCCAGCGCGGCTTCTTTCTGCACGCCGAGAATGCCCCACAGCAGCACGTTGCCTTGGCGGTCGGCTTTCTGTGCGTGGATCAAGGTCACGTCCGGGCGCACCGACGGCACGGCCGCCAACACTTCACCGGTGAACGGGCAAGTCACGGTTTTGATCAGCGGATTGACCTTCGGCAGGTCGGAACCGGCGTAGGCACGCAGCACCGCGAACGGTAGGCCGGAAGCGCCCGCGACGTAGGCATTCGCCAGGTCGGCGTGGCTGTGTTCTTCGATCTCCAGCGGCTGCGGCCATTGTTTCTCGACCGCGTCGCGCAGACGGTGCAGCGAACCCACGCCAGGGTTGCCGCCCCAGGAGAAAATCAGTTTGCGTGCGCAACCGGCGCCGATCAGTTGGTCGTAGATCAGGTCAGGCGTCATCCGCACCAGCGTCAGATCTTTCTTGCCCTGACGAATGATTTCATGACCTGCGGCCGTAGGGATCAAGTGAGTGAAGCCTTCGAGTGCGACGGTGTCGCCGTCGTTGACGAATTGCTTCACCGCGTCGTGCAGCGAAAGGATCTCAGCCATGGAGCGGGCTCCTGTTTTTGTAATGAATCGCCAGTGATAAAAAGGCGCGAGGTTCAGCGCCGGAGTCACTGCAGATTAAGCCTGGGAAAAGTGCCAAACAATCCGATAATCGACTGAGTGTTCGTTTATCGAACAGATTGTTGTTTGCCTAACAATCCGATCAAAAGCTTCGCGAGCAAGCCCGCTCCCACATTTTGAAATGCATTCCAATGTGGGAGCGAGCTTGCTCGCGAAGGGGCCAGAACATTCAAAGGAGATTCTGACAGTAGTACTCAGGTGGCATCCGCATGACTGACCATGCCCTTGATCACCACCGCCGCCGTCGCCACCGCCGCCGGAATCACCAACGCCGTCAACACCTGCTCAAAATTCCAGCCCAAGCCCAACAACGTCGCGCCCATCCACGCCCCGAGAATCGCGCCAAAGCGGCCAATCCCCAGCATCCACGACACGCCGGTCGCCCGCCCCTGCGTCGGATAAAACCGCGCCGCCAGCGACGGCATTGCCGATTGCGCGCCGTTCACGCACATCCCCGCCACCAGCACCAAAGTCGCCAGCAAGGTGATATTGCCCAAGCTCTGCCCCACCGCGTAGGCAAACACCCCGGCCAGCAGGTAGAAAATGCCTATAACCTTGTGCGGATTGAAACGATCCATCGCCCATCCCACAGCGACCGCGCTCAATACCCCGCCGAATTGGAACAGCGCACCGATGAACGCGGCTTGTTCCATGCTCGCGCCACTGTCACGCATCAGCGTCGGCAGCCAACTGGTCAACAGATAAACGATGACCAGGCCCATGAAGTAGGTCAGCCACAGCAGCAAGGTGCCGGTGCTGTAAGTGCCGGAGAAGATCACCGCGAACACATTGCGTGCCTTCACGGTTTTTTGTTCCGGCACGCTGAAACTAGAGGCTTGGGCGACGGTGACCGGATCGATCGGCGCCAGGGTTTTGCGCACTTTGTCGGTGCCACGGTTACGGACGACAAGGTATCGCGCCGATTCCGGCAGCCAGAACAGCAGCACCACCGCGAGGATCAGCGGCAAAATCCCGCCGATCAGCAGCAGACTGTGCCAGCCGAACGCCGGAATCAGTTTGGCGGAAATAAACCCGCCACCGGCCATGCCGAGGTTGAAACCGCAAAACATGCTGGTCACCAGCAGCGACTTCTTGCGCTCCGGGGTGTACTCCGAGAGCAGCGTGGTGGCATTGGGCATCCCCGCACCCAGACCGAGACCGGTCAGGAAGCGCAGCACCAGCAGTTGTTCAACGTTAGTGCTGTAGGCCGACGCCAGGCTGAAGGCACCGAACAGAATCACGGCGCCGACGAGTACGACTTTTCGCCCAAAGCGGTCAGCCAAAGGGCCGGAACCCAGTGCGCCGAAGACCATGCCGATCAACGCGGCGCTCATTACCGGGCCGAGGCTGGCGCGGTCGATGCCCCAGTCCTGCGACAACGCCGGGGCAATGAAGCCCATCGCGGCGGTGTCGAGGCCATCGAGAAAGACAATCAGGAAACACAAGATCACCACCCGCCATTGATAGCGCGAGATCGGTTGGGCGTTGATGAAGGTCTGCACGTCGAGGCACTGACCCACAGCGGACTGAGGCTGGTTCATTATTTTTATCCACGCAAAAAACGCAGTCGAACGGCGGCCGGCCAGGGAGCGGCACAGCTACAAGAATAGAAGGTTGCAATCAGGCGTTGCGGTGAACCCGGCAACAGCGGTTGGAGCGGAGACAGTCGGGGAGCGTGCGCATGGTGAGTTGCCTCTTGTCATTATTATGGGAGTCGACAGTCCGGCGGGCTCATTCACAACAGCGCCGGATGACGCTGCCGCGACATTAATGATCCGGGGGTTTTAGCGTCAATTCGATAAACGCAACACTGTGCGTTTATCGAACAGCTTCATCAGGCAAACAACTGCGCGCTGAGGTCGCGGCTGGCGCTGAGCAGGCCCGGCAGAAAGCGCTGCTCAAGCTCGGTGCGACTGACGCGACCGGCGTGGGTGCTGACGTTGAGCGCCGCCACCACTTGGCCCGAAGCGTCGTAGACCGGTACGGCAATCGAGCGCAGGCCTTGTTCCAATTCCTGATCGACGATGCACCAACCTTGCTGCCGCACTTCCTGCAAACATTCGAGCAACGCGTCGGGGGTGTGGATCGTGCGGCTGGTTTTAGCCACCAGTTCAGCGTGGTCGAGGTATTCGCGCAAGGACGTGTCGTCCAGCGCTGCCAGCAGGATTCGGCCCATCGATGTGCAATACGCCGGCAGACGCCCGCCCACCGACAGGTCGACCGAGATCAGCCGCTGCGTGGTCGCCGACCGCGCGATGTAAAGAATGTCGTCGCCCTCAAGTGTGGCCATGTTGCAGGCTTCGTGCAGTTGCTCGCTCATGCGATCGAGGTACGGCTGCGCGGACACAGCCAGCGGCGTCGACGACAGATAAGCGTGGCCGAGGGTCAGCACTTTCGGCAGCAGAGAATAGGTGCGTCCGTCGGTGGTGGCGTAGCCGAGTTTGATCAACGTATGTAGGCAACGGCGCACCGCGGCGCGGGGAATTTCCGTGCGGTGGCTGATCTGCGCGATGGTCAGATGACGTTTGCGCTCCTGAAACGCCTGCACCACCGCCAGGCCACGGGCCAGCGACGTCATGAAATCCGGATCACCGGTCAGCGCCTGAATCCGCTTGGCCGGCGAGGCGACGATCGGCGGCGCCACGGAAGTGAAGGAGTTGCGCATTTGATCGTTCATTTATTGTCCTTTTTACCCGACACGGATCAATGGCTATACAAACGGCTCGCGGGCAGATGCACAAGCGGCGGGCCATCAACATTGGGCGATTATCGAACCGTCGACCGATAATCGCAATCGCCCTCCTCTGCTGTGGCTTTCTATTTGAGACGCTTGTGCAACTTTGCCGGGGAACTCAATCAAGATTTAGTTGATCGACTAAATGGCGCCAAAAACAGATCGCGGCGAAGTAAACGTTTGCTTGCACTTCAACTACCCGAGAAAGTTACGATTAACAAAACAATCACACATCCCGAACCGTTTTTAACTTGGCAACGATAGTCAATCCTGAATCGACCGCTATAATGCACCTCAGTGGCACCCGTTATTCATCGAGGTGGTCACCGGCTGAGGCGACGCCAATCGCCGCCAGCCCCGGCAAGCGCCTGACGCTCATGATTGATGTAACGCCAGCGCTCGCTGAAACAGGAACTGATGCTGCGTCCGTTTTAATCTGGTGTCGTAGCCGCCTGTAACATGGAAGTCTTGATCGCCCTGCCGAAGACATCAATGCCTGTTCTGGCGTTGAGTTCTCGACGGGCCCGCTCAATCGACTCGTTGCAGTGCGATTCACCAGACACTTATCTCAACTCATACAGGTAGCACTGTGACGAAAGACGAACTGCGCGCGGAACTTGAGCGCCAAGAACAACGTTACAAGGATGTTTACGGCGGGGAAGTCACCACCTACGCCGCTCAACCAGAACCGGAACGCAAGGCATGGCGCAAACGCCCTACCGTTCAGGATCAGGTCTTCAAGCAAGAAATCGAAAAGATCGAAAAGGAACTCAAAGCCGAAGAGCCATGAGCCACGGTTTTTGAAGGCCTTGAGCATCCGTGTACGCACCGGTTACCCACGCGGTGCCGAGACGATGCCTTGCGCGCCCGCTACGCGCGGGCAGCGGCTGATTCTGCGTAGAACCGGCTAAAGGACAGCTTCGGAAAGTTTCACAGATATTTCAGACAAGCGTTTGAGCCCTCCAAACGCGGGTAAAACGCTTGTTCCAAAAAGCCTTTTTATAGACAAATCAAAGGCTTGAAAAACCCTGCACGCCGCTTGGTTTTCATGTGCTGCAACAAATTAAATCGAAGAAGTGCGTTACCGATGAGCACTGAGGGCATCGATTTCCAGTCTTTTCTGGCATAATCGCGCCCCCTTACGACCGGGTCAGAAAACCTTCATGATCGATTTATTCAGCGGACTGGATGCTTGGGTGCTTGTGAGCCTCTTGCTCGCCCTGACGTTTGTCCTCGCCTTCGAGTTCATCAATGGATTTCATGACACCGCTAACGCGGTAGCCACTGTTATCTACACCAAAGCCATGCCGCCGCACCTGGCGGTGTTCTTTTCCGGTGTGTTCAATTTCCTCGGCGTGCTGCTGGGTGGCGTTGGCGTGGCGTATGCCATTGTCCACCTGCTGCCGGTTGAACTGCTGATCAATGTGAACACCGGCCATGGCCTTGCGATGGTTTTCTCGTTGCTCGCAGCGGCAATCGCCTGGAACCTCGGCACCTGGTACTTCGGTATCCCGGCGTCCAGTTCCCACACCCTGATCGGCTCGATCCTCGGTGTCGGCCTGGCCAACGCGTTGATCAACGACATTCCGTTGGCCGACGGCGTTAACTGGCAGAAAGCGATCGACATCGGCGCTTCGCTGGTGTTCTCGCCGATGGCTGGCTTCCTGATTGCAGCGCTGATCCTGATCGGCCTGAAATGGTGGCGCCCGCTGTCGAAGATGCACAAGACGCCTGAACAGCGCCGCAAACTCGACGACAAAAAGCATCCGCCGTTCTGGAACCGTCTGGTTCTGGTGATCTCGGCCATGGCCGTGAGCTTCGTGCACGGTTCCAACGATGGCCAGAAAGGCATCGGCCTGATCATGCTGGTGTTGATCGGTATCGTGCCGGCGCAGTTCGTTCTCGACCTGAACAGCACCACTTACCAGATCGAACGCACCCGCGACGCTACTCTGCACCTGAGCCAGTTCTACCAGCGCAACGCCGATTCGCTGGGTGAATTCCTCGCACTGGGCAAGAGCGTAGACGGCGACCTGCCGGAGAAATTCCGCTGCAACCCGCAGCAGACCGAACCGACCATCAGCGCCCTGCTGCACACGCTTAAAGGTGTAGCGGACTACCATTCGTTGTCGTCGGATAGCCGCATCGAAGTGCGTCGCTACTTGCTGTGCCTGGACGATACCGCGAAGAAAGTCAGCAAGTTGCCGGTTCTGGATGCCCGTGAAAAGGCTGACCTCGACAAGTTGCGTAAAGACCTGACCACGACCACTGAATACGCCCCGTTCTGGGTGATTCTGGCGGTTGCACTGGCGCTGGGTCTGGGCACCATGGTTGGCTGGAAACGTGTGGTTCTGACCATTGGCGAGAAGATCGGCAAGCAGGGCATGACCTATTCGCAGGGCATGTCGGCGCAGATCACTACGGCGAGTTTGATTGGTTTGGCCAACATCTTCAGTTTGCCGGTGTCGACGACTCATGTGTTGTCTTCGGGTGTGGCGGGGACCATGGTCGCGAATAAGAGCGGCCTGCAAGGTGGGACTGTTCGCACTATTCTGTTGGCTTGGGTGTTGACCCTGCCGGCTACCGTGGCGTTGTCGGCTGGGTTGTTCTGGTTGGCTTCGAAGGCTTTGGGTAGTTGATAGATAGCTGTATATGAAGAAGGCGCGATTCTTTGGGATCGCGCCTTTTTTTTGGTTCGGGGGTTGGGGTTGGGATTGGGGGCATATCCGTTGCTGCGGTGATGGCTGCTGGCGGTTTCGCTCTTACAGCGAGTTACCTTTTCCAAACGCCGAAAAGGTAACCCAAAAGGCTTTGCCCCGGCGTACGGCACTTCGCTTAGGCTCAGTGTTCCCTCGCTACGGTGTCCATCCGGGGACATCGCCTACGGTTTGCTTCGCTGCACCTCCTCTCGATGTGTGCGGCTACGCCGCACGGCGCTACGCGCCTGATCCCCGGATGGACACCTACGCTCGGCCTGCCGAAGGGGCTTGAGATCAAAAGCCACGTCAAAAGCCAGATCAAGATCAAGAGCCCCTCACCCTAGCCCTCTCCCGGAGGGAGAGGGGACTGATCGGGGTGTTTGGGAGAGGTACGCCGGCTTGGGATGCCGAGTCGAATGCATATTTTGAAAAGCCCACCATCGGCTCCCTCTCCCTCGGGAGAGGGCTGGGCGGGCGGCGTTCCGATGAGGGGCAAAAACACCACAAAAACCAAAGCCAAGCGCGCCGTGCTCCACACCACTCAATAGGCCGAGTGTCAGCTCGCCTGCTCTTGATCTTGATCTTGATCTCGGAGCCCGTCGGCAGGCTGAGTGGAGGGATTGATCCGGGGGTGGGAGCGCAGCGACCGTTTGGCGCAGCCAAACACAGCGAGAGGAGGTGCAGCGAAGCAAACCGTAGGCGCTGCCCTCCGGATCAATCCCGGAGCGAAGGAACCCCGAGCCCCAGCGAGCGGGCCGAACGTCAGGGCAAAGCCTTTTCGGTTACCTTTTCGGCGTCTGGAAAAGGTGACTCGCCGTAAGGGCGAAACCCTAAGCAGCCGTTACCGCAGCAACGGATATTCACAAAACACCCCCCCTGCCTGGTCGGCCCAAAGGCCGCCAAGGCAAAAAAAAAGGGGCAACCGAAGTCGCCCCAAAATGCCTTGCGTGCCCATCAATCCAGAAGAATCACTTCTTACGCTTATGCGCATCCTTCCAGATAAAAAATCCAAACCCTGCAAAAAACAGAACCATCAGCCCTACAGTCAGAACCCCGGCAAACACCACGTTATCGAAAAACATGACTGGCCTCCTGGCCCCTGCTTTGCTGCGATGGGACTAAATTACCAAACACACAGGCGCACAAATTGACCGGGATCAATAACCGCATCGAAGGGAGAGAAAGGAGGGGAAATAACTGACCTGCATCAACAGATGCAGGGGGAGATCAACGTTTTTTCGGCTTGTTCTTCAACTTTTTCTTCGGCTTGCCCAACGGCATCGCCTGCTCAAACGCCTGACGCACTTCGTTCAGCCGCTTCTCTTTAATGTCATGCACCCGCTTGGCGCGTTCAGTGCTGAGGTCGATCAGTTTGTCGTCTTGGCTCATGGCGTTCAGAACATCGCTTCAAAGAATCACAACTGCCACATCACCGGCAGGACTGCGCCAATAATGCCGCCTGCCGCCAGCGCTGACCAGCCACCCAGCCAAACACGATCAAACCAATCATCTAGCCAGAGCCGCTCAAATCTCGATATCGACCCACAAGCCCTGACGCGGCTGATCTTCAATCAACGGCACCACCGGCACGGTATTGTCGGCGTTAAGCACCGTACCCGGCACGGCCAGATGCTCTTCGGGATCTTCGTCGGCCTCGCGACGGCGACGATCACGCTCCTGCTGACGGCGCTGTTCTTCGCGCGCCAGCAGTCGATCCTCTTCCGGATCGCGTTTTTGCAAATCGATCGTGCTTTCGTTGGAGCTTTCCTGCACCGGCACCACCGGCGGAATATCCGGCCGCTGGCGGATCGGATCCTGCTGCGAAGTGATCGGCACAGCGCTCAAGGGGAGCATCGGTGGCAACATATGGGGGTTCTCCTGTCAGCAGGCTATCGGCTAAGGCAAACACGCCTTGAGCCACCCGTCGCAATTCTGTGACGCACTTGGCACCTGTAGGAGCTGCCGCAGGCTGCGATCTTTCATCGGACAGCGCAGAACTCAAGTGTTTCCAAAGATCAAAAGATCGCAACCTTCGGCAGCTCCTACGCCAGTAATCTTTGGCCCTGAAGCCCTCATTCCGTTAAGATAGCCCGCTTTTTCAAGGTGGGAGTCAGGCAGCATGGCGCAGCAGTATCAACCGGGGCAACGCTGGATCAGTGACAGCGAAGCCGAGCTGGGTTTAGGCACCGTTCTGGCACAGGACGGCCGCTTGTTGACCGTGCTCTACCCGGCCACTGGCGAAACCCGCCAGTACGCGCTACGGAATGCGCCCCTCACCCGCGTGCGATTCTCGCCGGGTGACACCATTACCCACTTCGAAGGCTGGAAGATGACCGTGCAGCAAGTCGACGATGTCGACGGGCTGATGGTTTATCACGGCCTCAACGGGCAGAACGAAGCCGTTACCCTGCCAGAAACCCAGCTGTCGAACTTCATTCAGTTCCGTCTGGCCAGCGACCGTCTGTTCGCCGGGCAGATTGACCCGCTGTCGTGGTTCTCGCTGCGTTACAACACCCTCGAACACACTAGCCGCCAGCTGCAATCTTCGCTCTGGGGCCTGGGTGGCGTGCGTGCGCAACCGATCGCGCACCAATTGCACATCGCCCGTGAAGTCGCCGACCGCATTGCGCCGCGCGTATTGCTGGCGGACGAAGTGGGTCTGGGTAAAACCATTGAAGCCGGTCTGGTGATCCATCGCCAACTGCTCTCGGGCCGCGCCAACCGCGTGCTGATCCTCGTCCCGGAAAACCTCCAGCACCAGTGGCTGGTGGAGATGCGCCGTCGTTTCAACCTCCAAGTTGCGCTGTTCGACGAAGAACGCTTTATCGAAAGCGATGCCACCAACCCGTTCGAAGACACCCAACTGGCGCTGGTCGCGCTGGAATGGCTGGTCGACGACGAGAAGGCGCAGGATGCGCTGTTCGCCGCCGGTTGGGATTTGCTGGTGGTCGACGAAGCGCACCACTTGGTCTGGCACGAAGAAAAGGCCAGCGCCGAATACTCGCTGGTCGAGCAACTCGCCGAAGTCATCCCGGGCGTGCTGCTGCTCACCGCGACTCCGGAACAACTTGGTCAGGACAGCCACTTTGCCCGTCTGCGCCTGCTCGATCCAAACCGTTTCCACGACCTGGCCGCGTTCCGTGCCGAGAGCGACAACTATCGCCCGGTGGCCGAAGCCGTTCAGGAACTGCTCGACAAGGGCCGTCTCTCGGCCAAAGCGCACAAAACCATTCAGGGTTTCCTCGGCAACGAAGGCGAAGCCCTGCTGACCGCGGTCAACGATGGCGACACTGAAGCCAGTGCCCGCCTCGTGCGTGAACTGCTTGACCGCCACGGCACTGGCCGCGTGCTGTTCCGTAACACCCGCGCCGCCGTGCAGGGTTTCCCGGAGCGCAAACTGCACCCGTACCCGCTGCCGTGCCCGGACGAATACCTCGAACTGCCGTTGGGCGATCACGCCGAGCTGTACCCGGAAGTCAGCTTCCAGGCGCAGCCGGACGCCAGCGAAGAAGAACGCTGGTGGAAATTCGACCCGCGCGTCGAATGGCTGATCGATCAGCTGAAAATGCTCAAGCGCACCAAAGTGCTGGTGATCTGTGCCCACGCCGAAACCGCGATGGATCTGGAAGACGCCCTGCGCGTGCGTTCCGGCATCCCGGCCACGGTGTTCCACGAAGGCATGAACATCCTTGAGCGTGACCGCGCCGCCGCGTACTTCGCCGATGAAGAGTTCGGCGCGCAAGTGCTGATCTGCTCGGAAATCGGCAGTGAAGGTCGTAACTTCCAGTTCGCACACCACCTGGTGCTGTTCGATCTGCCGTCGCACCCGGATTTGCTTGAGCAGCGTATCGGTCGTCTCGACCGGATCGGCCAGAAGCACATCATCGAACTGCACGTGCCGTACCTGGAAACCAGCCCGCAAGAGCGCCTGTTCCAGTGGTACCACGAAGCGCTGAACGCGTTCCTCAACACTTGCCCGACCGGCAACGCCTTGCAGCATCAGTTCGGCCCGCGCCTGCTGCCGTTGCTCGAAGAAGCCGACGACAGCGAGTGGCAAGCGCTGATCGACGAAGCGCGCAGCGAGCGTGAGCGTCTCGAAGCCGAGCTGCACACCGGTCGCGACCGTTTGCTGGAGCTCAACTCCGGCGGCGCTGGCGAAGGTGAAGCACTGGTCGAGGACATCCTTGAGCAAGACGATCAGTTCGCCCTGCCGATCTACATGGAAACCCTGTTCGACGCGTTCGGCATCGACAGCGAAGACCATTCGGAAAACGCCCTGATCCTCAAGCCGAGCGAGAAGATGCTCGACGCCAGCTTCCCGCTGGGCGACGACGAAGGCGTGACCATCACTTACGACCGTAACCAAGCGCTGTCGCGCGAAGACATGCAGTTCATCACCTGGGAACACCCGATGGTGCAGGGCGGCATGGATCTGGTGCTGTCCGGTTCGATGGGCAACACCGCCGTCGCGCTGATCAAAAACAAGGCGCTGAAGCCGGGCACCGTGTTGCTGGAATTGCTCTACGTCAGCGAAGTGGTGGCTCCGCGCGCGCTGCAGTTGGGCCGCTACCTGCCGCCGGCCGCCCTGCGCTGCCTGCTCGATGCCAATGGCAACGATCTGTCGCCACGCGTCTCGTTTGAAACCCTGAACGATCAGCTGGAAAGCGTGCCGCGCGCCAGCGCCAACAAGTTCATCCAGGCCCAGCGCGATCAGCTGACGCCACGGATCAACGCCGGTGAAGACAAGATCACCCCGCGTCACGCCGAGCGCGTGGCCGAGGCCCGTCGCCGTCTGGCGGCTGACACCGACGAAGAACTGGCGCGCCTGACCGCGTTGCAAGCGGTCAACCCGACCGTACGTGACAGCGAACTGGTGGCATTGCGTGAACAGCGTGAGCAAGGTCTGGCGATGCTGGACAAAGCGGCGTTGCGCCTGGAAGCGATTCGGGTGTTGGTGGCGGGTTAAACCGCCCTGCTCCTCTGCTGAAACAACAAGGCCCGCAGCGATGCGGGCCGATCGTTCCCACGCTCCGCGTGGGAATGCCTCAAGGGACGCTCAGCGTTCCAGCTCTGGAAAGGGACGCAGAGCGTCCCGTGCTGCATTCCCACGCAGAGCGTGGGCACGATCAAGCAAAGATCGCAGCCTTCGGCAGCTCCTACAGGAACCGCATTCCCATGTAGGAGCTGCCGAAGGCTGCGATCTTTTGATCTTAAGCCGTCGCCACTGCAACCTCTGGTTCAACCACCGCAACCAAACCTTCCTTCATCCTCTGCGCATCGCGCACAAAACACCGCGCCGCGAGAAACAGAAACACCATCGTCAGAAACAGCGCCACCGGAATCAAATACATCGCGTCATGCAGCCCGACTGCCTTGAACGCCTCGCTCATCTGCTCAGCCCCCGCCGCCAGCATCGCCGTGTGCGCAAAGTGATCGGACAAACCACCGACCACCACCGGCCCCAAGCCACCGCCCAGCAGATACAACCCGGCAAAGAACAACGCCATCGCCGTCGCCCGCAGACGCGGTTCGACCACGTCTTGAATCGCGGTGTAAACGCAGGTGTAGAAGTTGTAGGCAAACAGCCAGCCGACACTGAATACCGCGACAAACACACCAATCTCGATGCGCCCGGAATGCAATGCCCACGCCGTGCACAGGGTCGAAATAATCAGACTGAACGCCGCGAACAACAGCCGCCCGTTGGCCACGCGCTGGTGAATCTTGTCCGCAATCCAGCCGCCCAGCGTCAAACCGATCAGTCCGGTCACGCCGACGATCACGCCAGTCGCCACGGCCGCTTCCTGCAGCGGCATGAGGAAATAGCGCTGCAGCATCGGCACCAGAAACGAGTTGCAGGCATAGGTCGCGAAGTTGAAGCACAACCCGGCCATCACCAGCCAGAGAAAGGTCGGCACGGCCAGAATCCGCCGGATCGGCTTGTCGACGCGTTCCTGCGAAACCTGCACGGTTTCCGCCGCGCCGCGCTTCGGCTCTTTAATGAAGAACATGAAGATCGCCAGGACCAGCCCCGGCACCGCCGCGATAAAAAACGGCGCGCGCCAGCTGTCGAATGCCTTGACCATCCAGCCGATGGTGAAGAACGCCAGCAACAAGCCCAGCGGCAGACCGAGCATGAAAATGCCCATCGCCCGCGCCCGACGATGCGCCGGGAACAGATCGCCGATCAGCGAGTTGGCTGCCGGCGCATAACTGGCCTCACCGATGCCGATGCCCATGCGCACGATCAAAAAGCTCCAGAAGCTGCCGACCAGCCCGTTGACTGCGGTCAGCGCGCTCCACGTCGCCAGGCCCCAGCCCATCAGTTTGCGCCGTGAGCCGGTGTCGGCCATGCGCCCCAACGGCAGGCCGGCAATCGCGTAAACAAGGGTGAATGCGGTACCGACGATGCCCAGTTGAAAGTCACTGAGGTGCCATTCCATGCGGATTGGCTCGATGATGATCGCCGGAATGGTGCGGTCGAAGAAGTTGAACAGGTTGGCGAGGAACAGCAGGAACAGAATGCGCCAGGCATTCGCCGCTTGGGTCGAGTTCTGCATGGGTCCGTCTCTTTATTGTTATAGGGCTTCACTGCCAACGCATCCGAGCCCGGAACCTGCAATCTAGTCAGCCTGAGGGGGGCTGTCTGTGATCATTCGTCTGCCTGATATCGGGCCATGGCACTGTAACGAAACGTAAGCCCTTGATAACGCTTGAATCCCCCGAAAACCGGGGCTTTTACGGCAAAACCTTGCCACAAAAAAATAGTTTCACGCCCCCCTTCCCAACGCCGTGGCGAAGCCTAGAATAGCCGCCGGATCCGTCCGGATCTCCCGATCAATCCCTTTGATACCCCCGTCCATGTCCGAAGTCAGTCCGTGTCTGAATTGCGGTGCCTGTTGTTCCCATTTCCGTGTGTCTTTTTTCTGGGGTGAGTGCGCTTCCTCCGGCGGCACCGTGCCCGATGAACTGGTCACGCAGATCAGCCCGAGCCGGGTGGCGATGAACGGCACCGACTGCAAATCGCCACGCTGCACGGCGCTGGAAGGCGAAGTCGGTAGCGAAGTGAAGTGCTCCATTTATGAATTGCGTTCCAGTCCCTGCCGCGAGTTCGAATCGTCGTGGGAAAACGGCGAGCAGAACGTCGATTGCGATAAGGCCCGCGCACGTTTTGGCCTGCCGCCGCTGCAACCGGAATGGGCGCAAATCCCTTTCGAACAGATCGCCTAAGCCTTTAGCGCCAATCGCTATGACGCTAATGCCGAAATCATTAGCGCCAATGTGCCACTACCACTTGCTCTGCGAAAACCGCCTCTATACTCCAGTCATTCGCCTGCGCTAGCCGCGCAGTAAGGACGACTCAGAGACGGGGCATGCTATGGAGTGGCTTGGTTTGCAGTTTGTTACCGAGCTGCCGGAGAGCGGGCAGGTCATTCTTAATTGCAGCCATAACCCGCTGCTGGTGCTGGTGGCCTATCTGGTCGCGTGCGCCGCCAGTTTTGCCACCCTCGACATGGCCGAACGCGTCGGTCACGCGGAAGAACCGCGTTCACAGCGACTATGGCGCTGGATCGGCGCGACCTGCCTGGCCGGCGGCATCTGGGCCATGCACTTCATCGGCATGCTTGCGTTTCAGGCACCGATCGACATCCAGTACGACCTGCCCATCACCCTGTTTTCCCTGCTCATCGCCCTGCTCGCCTCGTGGCTGGCCATGCACACCCTGAGCGAATCCCAGCCCAGTCTGGTGCTCTACCTGAAAACCGCGCTCGTCATCGGTCTGGGCATTGCCGGCATGCATTACGTCGGCATGGCGGCGATGCAATCGGCCGCCACCTCGTACTACGATCCTGGACTGTTCACCCTGTCAGTGGTGATCGCCATCGGCGCCAGTTTCGCCGCTCTGTGGGTGGCAGGCTATCTGCGCGAAGGCAGCGGTTTACTTCATCAAATACTCAAATACAGCGCCGCACTGATCCTCGGCGCCGGCATTTTCAGCATGCATTTCACCGGGATGGCCGCCCTCAAGCTGATTTTGCCCGAGGCCAGCACGCCGACATTGACCGCCGAAACCAGCCACCTGCAATTGGGCCTGACCGTGGCCCTGATCACCTTGCTGATTCTCGGCAGCGCGATCAGCGCCGCACTCGCCGATAAAAAACTGCAACACAAGGAGCATGACCTGCGCCGGGTCAACGCCCTGCTCAGCCAGCTCGACCAGGCGCGCATGTCGCTGCAGCAAGTGGCCAATTACGACGCGCTGACCAACCTGATCAACCGCCGCGGTTTCAATCAGATCTTCGCCGAGAAGCTCAATCAGAAAGCCATCGAGGGCGGCATGCTCGCGGTGATGTTTCTCGACATCGACCACTTCAAACGCATCAACGACAGCCTCGGCCATGACGCCGGCGACGCGCTGTTGAAAGTCATCGCTGACCACATCAAAGGCTCGGTGCGCAGCCATGAAGACGTGGTCGCGCGGTTCGGTGGCGACGAGTTCTGCATCCTCATCGGCCTGCATGACCGCGAAGAAGCGCGCAGCATGGCCCAGCGCATCATGCAAAAAATGAAGGAGCCGATTGAGCTGGCCGGGCGGCGCATGGTGATGACCACCAGCATCGGCATCAGTCTGTTTCCGGACGACGGCACCACCTGCGAGGAACTGCTCAAGCACGCCGATCTGGCGCTGTATCAATCCAAAGGTGCCGGGCGCAACGGCCTGCACTTTTTCAATTCCAACCTGAAAAACCGCGCGACCATGGAGTTGCAGCTCGAAGAAGAACTGCGTCATGCCCTGCGCGAAGAAAATGGTTTGATGCTGTATTACCAGCCGATCTTCGAACTGAAAACCGGCAAGGTCACCAAGCTCGAAGCGTTGATCCGCTGGCAGCACCCGGTCAACGGCCTGCTGACGCCGGATCGTTTTATCAGCATCGCCGAAAACAATGGCCTGATCGCCGAACTGGACAACTGGGTGCTGCGTCGCGCCTGCAAGGATTTGGGAGAACTGTCGCGCCACGGCTGCGATGAATTGAAAATCGCCTGGAACTGCTCGCCGCTGAACCTTGGCCGCGAAGAACTGGCTGACGAAATCGAAAACGCCTTACGCACCGCCGGGGTCGCGCCGGAACGGCTGGAGCTGGAAGTCACCGAGAATGCGCTGATGGGCAATATCGCCAACACCCTGGTGCTGCTGCGGCAGATCCGCGCCCTCGGTGTGTCGCTGTCGATCGATGACTTCGGCACCGGTTATTCGTCGCTGGCCTACCTCAAGCGTCTGCCGCTGAATACGCTGAAAATCGATCGCTCGTTCATCATCGACATTCCCAATGCCACGGCGGACATGGAAATCGTCCAGGCGATCATCGTCATGGCGCACACCCTGCATTTGCAGGTGGTCACCGAAGGCGTCGAAACCCTGGAGCAGTACGAATTTCTCGAACGCTCGGGCTGCGATTTCATTCAGGGTTACCTGCTCAGTCGCCCGGTGCCGCTCGACGAATTACGCCCGGTGCTGGAAGAAATCAATCAGCGCAAACAGTCCCATGCGGTCAATCCGTTGATTCTGGCGCGCGGTACATTTGCACCAGCGTTGCTGGATCCTTCGCCAAAAAGCCCTGCGCCCCATGCAGGCGCATCAATTGTGCGGCCAATCCGCTGATCGGCGTGGCCGAGCCCTGTTCGCGAGAAAACTTCACCGCGGTGTCGAGATCCTTGAGCAGCGTGCGCACGTGCCATTTGATCGGCTCGAAACGGCTTTCGGCCATTTGCGGGGCGAGGATCTGCAACGGTTTCGAATCGGCAAAACCGCCGGCCAATGCTTCGGCGATCAGGCTGGCATCGACCCCGGCTTTTTCCGCCAGCGCCACCACTTCAGCAATTACCAATGCATTACAAGCGACGATCATTTGATTGCAGGCCTTGGTCACCTGACCGGCGCCAACGCCGCCCATGTGCGTAACGCGCTGACCGAGATTGAGCAGCACCGGGCGCACTCGCTGAAGATCCGCCGCTTCACCACCGACCATAATTGCCAGACTGCCGGCCTCGGCACCGACCACACCACCGGACACCGGTGAGTCCAGCCAGGACATGCCGGTTTTCTGCGCCAATTCAGCGGCCATCTCGCGCGTCGCGGTCGGTTCCAGGCTGGAAAAATCCACCAGCAACTGACCGCTCTTGCCACCCTCAGCGACACCGCCCGCGCCGAACACCACCTCGCGCACCACCGCCGTATCAGCCAGGCACAGCATCACCACGTCGGCGTGTGCGCACAGTTCAGCCGGGGTCGCCACTTGCCGGGCGCCGGCCTCAACCAGTGGCGCGCATTTGTCCGGGTTGCGGTTCCACACGCTCAGCGGGTAACCGGCGGCCAGCAAGCGGCGGCACATCGGCAAGCCCATCAGACCGATTCCGGCGAACCCCAACGAAGGTAGCGTTGACATCATTTAGCCTCCTTTTGATTAAAGATCGCCGAATAATGGCCGATTCATCAGCGATCAGGAAAGGATTCCCCCGAGCGACCGTCAGGCCAAGTCCCTGACGCCCGGGCCAAATTCGCGCAAACAAGACGCGAGCTCTTATTCCGTGAGGTTCGCTGACATTGGTCTGCGAACCAACCCAGTACCAGGTAAATGGCGCCCAATGACTTCTAAAAACAATACCGCCACCGCGGTCTCCGATCTGAATCCGAGCCCCGCCGCCAACAGCCCGTCATCGCCCAAACCGCTGGTTCCCTCGCGCCCGCTGTCAACCCAGCAATACCTGTACTTCACCGAAACCAATACCGACCGCATCCTCGACAACCTCGACGGTCTGCGCGACATGGTGTTCCCGCGCCCGCCGCACCTGGAAGGCGATAACGAACAGCACAACGATCAGGAATTCCCGTCGGTGTGCCTGATCGGCCTCGGTCGCTGCGGCTCGAACATCGCCCTCGACGTGGCGGAGCTGGTGTACAACGCGCGCAAGTTTTACCTCAACGAATTCAACAACGAAGATCGCCCGTCGAATGACCGACGCGCCACCGAAAAAGGCTACAGCCCGGCGCAGTGGATCAAGAACAACCTGCGCATCGGCAACAGCAAAGCGAGCAAACCGGTGTTTCTGGTCGAGCCGCTGGTGATGCTCGGCGACCTCGACAAGGACATCGCCGGGCGCATTCGTTTCTCGCGCAAGGGCGAAAAAAGCGGCTTCCTGCGCGACTACAGCAAAATGAAGATCATGGACTTGTCCGAAGTCCACGCCGGTGGCGCCGGTAACGCGCCGATCCTCGGCCAGTACCTGGCGAAGATCATCCTCAACAAGGACACCCAGCGTTTCTCCAGCCCTGACTGGAAAATGATCCACTCGTACCTGATCGACAGCTGCGGCATCAAAGCCAACCAGTCACGTCTGTATTTCTCGATTTTCAGTGCCGGCGGCGGTACCGGTTCCGGCATGGCTTCGGAATTCGGTCTGGCCCAGCAGCACTCGTACATGAACAAGACGTTCGACACCAAACCGATGGACGAGCATGACGGCAAAAGCGGTCATTCGTTCGTGTTCGAACCGATCTTCACCAGCGGCATCTGCGTGCTGCCGAATATTTCCGATCACCGCAGCGAAATGTCCGAGGCGCTGCACATCAACGCCGGACGCCTGCTGTGCAAATACCTTTCGGAAGAATGGGATTTCTCCTACAACTTCGCCAACGAAGACAGCAGCGAAGCCAGCGTCATGGGCCGTATCCGCCCATGGAACGCGATGATGCTGATCTCCAACGACATCATGCGTTACGCCGAAGAGAGCGATGACGGCAACATCCAGAACATTGATGTCAATGCGATGGAAAAGCACGCCAACCAATACATCTCGCAGCAAATCTTCAACATTCTGACGGCGCAGGCGGTGACGACTGACTACGATCAGAACTATTTCCGCCGCGCCGGCATCGACATCGGTGAGACCATTCGCCTGGATGCCAACGACCTGTTCATGAGTCTGGCCGGCCCGGTGGCGATTGCCTACGCCGAATCGGTGGTGCCGGAAACTCCGCCGCCGAGCAGCGACAAATTCAAGGTGTTCGATAAAGAGCCGCAGCGCCTGAACATCGACGATCTGTTCTTCCGCTCGATCGACCTGCCGCACTTCAACAAGGTCACGCAAGCGATCGAAGGCATCAGCCTGCTGCCGATTGAATCCAAGCGTTATCGCGCTTCGCTGGAGCAGTACAAGAATTCCGGCTACGACGCCGCCGCGTTGCACGACCTGCACTTCTTCAAGAACTGCTCGTCGGTGGTCTCGATCGTTTCGCTGCCCAAGGATTACAAGCTGTCGTACATGGATCTGAACCGGTTGAAGACTCACCTCAACAGCCTGTTCCCCAACACCACGCTCAAGCGTTATGCGCTGGTGATCGGCGCCTCGGCCAACCTGTCGCTGACCACATTGATTGCGAAGAGCCCGTGCCTGTCGGACGACTTCCTGACCTTGATCGTCGCGTTCATCAAACGCTGCTTCGCCAAGACGCCGTACCGTTTCGATGAGACGCTGGACAACTCGATCCTCGACTTCATCATTAATGAAGAATTCGACGAAGATCGCATCGACGATTTGCTAAACGAATTCGAGAACCCGGCGAAGATCCTCGACACCAACTGGTACGCGATCAAACCGATGTACGAGAAGAAGTACCGCGAGCTGATCAACGACAAAGACAAGTTTGTTTCGATCAATGACATTCGGTTGTCGCGCGATTGTGTGAAGAAGTCGATCAAGTATTTGCGCGAGATTTATCGTCACCGGATTGGAAAGACCAAGGTTATTTCGCTGAATAACCATACCGGGAAGTCTTTCTCGGTCTGATCCGGAACCGAGGCGCCCCATTCGCGAGCAAGCCCGCTCCCACAGGTTTTGTGGTGTTCACAATATTTGTGTTCACTCGGACACTGTGGGAGCGGGCTTGCTCGCGAAGAGGCCCTCAAATTCACTGAATATTTCAGCCATTCCAACATCCAGAAACAATTAAGCAGCCCAAAGGCTGCTCTCTCAACTGTTCCCATTACGTTTACGTCACCGTGATGCCACCCTCGCTTGTGGCCTTTCTTCACGGCAACGTGCCATCACGCTACTCCGCTACACACTTTTCGCCGACCAGCGGACGCACCATCAAGGTGCAACGTCGGCAGAACCCGCCCTTTCCTGGATCAGAATCCACGGCGAAACCACCACTGCCCACAGCTGCGGATCGCGTTCGAAAAGATCCAGCGCCCGCGTTTCAGACAGCTTGGCGAGTCTGTCTTCGGCCAGCCAGGCGGCGACTTTCTCGCCTTCATCCGACGCCACGGCCTCGGCGGCAGCGATCAGATCCAGCGCCGGTTCGACCCACAATAGGGCACCCTTGGCGAAGAACGGCTCCAACTCTTTCCAGGTAATAGATGCGGTTTCACCAAGCAGCTTGGCATAGAGGGTGCTAGGTTCTTGATTCATGGGAACTGTCCGGAAAAGAAATCGACGCGAATAATAACGTCGGTGATCCGCCAGCAAAACCCGGTTGCAAAAGGCTGTACCGAACGAAAAGAGCAGGAAAGCCAAGGAATGCTGTTGATTGGGGCATAACCCCACGAACGCCCCGCCGCAATTCTGTCTTTTTCATTCAAAAAAGCGACACCCTCAGGTTTTGCCCCTCGGCGCCCGCTTCCCAGGCTAACAACCGGCGCTCTACACTGTACCGGTACAGTTGCCGGGGGCATTTCCGGAGGGTATCGCAAAGATATCTGACCCGGTTCTGCTGCTACGGCGCCAGAACTCAAAAAAAAATACAACAGTAAGAGTGGAGCACTATGACTAAGGCTACTAAGCAGATTTCCAAACTGTTTGCCGCAATGGTTCTGGCCGGGGTTGCCAGCCATTCGTTCGCAGCTGACACCATCAAAATCGGTATCGCCGGCCCTAAGACCGGTCCAGTAGCCCAATACGGCGACATGCAGTTCAGTGGCGCGAAAATGGCCATCGAACAAATCAACGCCAAGGGCGGCGTCGACGGCAAGAAACTCGAAGCCGTTGAATACGACGATGCCTGCGATCCGAAACAAGCAGTAGCGGTAGCGAACAAGGTCGTCAACGACGGCGTCAAGTTCGTGGTCGGTCACCTGTGCTCCAGCTCCACTCAACCGGCTTCGGACATCTACGAAGACGAAGGCGTGATCATGATCACCCCGGCTGCCACCAGCCCGGACATCACCGCCCGTGGTTACAAAATGGTCTTCCGTACCATCGGTCTGGACAGCGCCCAGGGCCCTGCCGCCGGTAACTACATTGCCGATCACGTCAAACCGAAAATCGTTGCTGTGCTACACGACAAGCAGCAATACGGTGAAGGCATCGCCACCGCCGTCAAATCGACCCTTGAGAAGAAAGGCGTGAAAGTTGCTGTGTTCGAAGGCGTCAACGCCGGCGACAAGGACTTCTCCTCGATCATCGCCAAGCTCAAGCAAGCCAACGTCGACTTCGTTTACTACGGCGGCTACCACCCGGAGCTGGGCCTGATCCTGCGTCAATCGGCTGAAAAAGGCCTGAAAGCCAAGTTCATGGGTCCGGAAGGCGTGGGTAACGACTCGATTTCGCAGATCGCCAAAGACGCTTCCGAAGGTCTGCTGGTAACCCTGCCGAAATCCTTCGACCAGGATCCGGCCAACATCGCCCTGGCTGATGCATTCAAAGCGAAGAAAGAAGATCCGAGCGGCCCGTTCGTGTTCCCTTCCTACTCGGCTGTTGAAGTGATTGCCGGCGGTATCACCGCTGCCAAGAGCGAAGACCCGGCCAAAGTGGCTGAAGCCATTCACGCTGGCACCTTCAAAACCCCGACTGGCGACCTGAGCTTCGACGCCAAGGGCGACCTGAAGGACTTCAAATTTGTGGTTTACGAGTGGCACTTCGGCAAACCAAAAACTGAAGTATCCCCTCAGTAAGGCGCTGCCTGACTGACTGCCAATAAAGCCCACGGCGTGCCGTGGGCTTTGTTTTACGAATGTATGGGCCGCGCTGGCGTGATCCGCCAGTCTCCCCACCTGAAAATCTCAAAACCGTCATCAGCGGTTCGCTGGCAAAACCCGGATTCGAAGTGGATATAGATCCACGGGGCCGGGCGGGAAAATGACTCCACCAGTGAAATGCGTATCAGGTTTTTAGGAGCGTTGTAATGCCTGACCTCTATCACTTCTTCCAGCAGCTGGTTAATGGTCTGACCATTGGCAGCACGTATGCCCTGATTGCCATCGGCTATACGATGGTTTACGGCATCATTGGAATGATCAACTTCGCCCACGGCGAGGTGTACATGATCGGTTCCTACGTGGCGTTCATCGCCATCGCCGGGCTGGCCATGATGGGAATCGACAACGTCCCGCTGTTGATGACCGCGGCCTTCATTGCGAGCATCGTTGTCACCAGTTCCTACGGTTACAGCATCGAACGGATCGCCTACCGCCCCCTGCGCGGCAGCAACCGTCTGATCCCGCTGATTTCCGCCATCGGTATGTCGATCTTCCTGCAGAACACGGTTCTGCTGGCGCAAGACTCCAAGGACAAATCCATCCCCAACCTGATCCCCGGGAACATTTCCTTCGGGCCAGGTGGCGCACATGAAGTGCTGATTTCCTACATGCAAATCGTGGTGTTCGTGGTGACGCTGATCGCCATGCTCGGCCTGACGCTGTTCATCTCCCGTTCTCGCCTGGGTCGCGCCTGCCGCGCCTGCGCCGAAGACATCAAGATGGCCAACCTGCTCGGCATCAACACCAACAACATCATCGCCCTGACCTTCGTCATTGGTGCTGCGCTGGCGGCCATCGCGGCCGTGCTGCTGAGCATGCAATATGGCGTGATCAACCCGAACGCCGGTTTCCTCGTCGGCCTCAAAGCCTTCACCGCAGCAGTACTCGGCGGCATCGGCAGCATCCCCGGCGCCATGCTCGGCGGGTTGGTGCTTGGGGTGGCGGAAGCGTTTGGCGCCGATATCTTCGGCGACCAATACAAGGACGTCGTGGCTTTCGGCTTGTTGGTTCTGGTGCTGTTGTTCCGTCCGACCGGCATTCTGGGCCGTCCGGAGGTTGAGAAAGTATGACTAGGAATCTTAAACAGGCACTGTTCAGTGCCTTGCTGGTGTGGGCTGTGGCCTACCCGGTACTCGGACTGAAACTGACCATCGTCGGCATCAACCTCGAAGTGCATAACACCAGTCCGATGATTCTGGCGACCATCGCCATCTGTTCGGTGCTGATGTTCCTGCGGGTGCTGTTCAACCAGCAGATCAGCAAGGCGTGGAAATCCTCGCCGGGCATGCCATTGATCCCGGCCAAGGCCAGCAACTTCCTGACCCTGCCGACCACGCAACGCTACTTCATCATTGCGCTGATCATCGGTGCACTGGTGTGGCCGTTCTTCGGTTCGCGTGGCGCAGTGGATATCGCAACGCTGATCCTGATCTACGTGATGCTCGGCCTCGGCCTGAACATCGTCGTCGGTCTGGCCGGTCTGCTCGACCTCGGTTACGTCGGCTTCTACGCCGTCGGCGCCTACAGCTACGCGCTGCTGTCGCACTACTACGGCTTGAGCTTCTGGATCTGCCTGCCGATTGCCGGCCTGATGGCGGCGACGTTCGGCTTCCTGCTGGGCTTCCCGGTGCTGCGTTTGCGCGGTGACTATCTGGCGATCGTGACCCTCGGCTTCGGCGAGATCATCCGTTTGTTCCTGCGCAACCTGACCGACATCACTGGCGGTCCGAACGGCATCAGCAACATCGAGAAACCGACGTTCTTCGGCCTGACCTTTGAACGCAAGGCTGCGGAAGGCATGCAAACCTTCCACGAGTATTTCGGCCTGCAATACAACTCGATCAACAAGGTGATTTTCCTCTACCTGGTTGCCCTGGTGCTGGCGCTGGCGGCGTTGTTCGTCATCAACCGTTTGCTGCGCATGCCGATCGGCCGTGCGTGGGAAGCGCTGCGTGAAGACGAGATCGCCTGCCGTGCGCTGGGCCTGAATCCGACGATCATCAAGCTGTCGGCGTTCACACTTGGCGCTGCATTCGCCGGTTTCGCCGGTAGCTTCTTCGCCGCCCGTCAGGGTCTGGTAACCCCGGAGTCGTTCACCTTCATCGAGTCGGCAATCATCCTCGCCATCGTGGTGTTGGGCGGTATGGGTTCGCAGTTGGGTGTGATTCTGGCCGCCGTGGTAATGATCCTGTTGCCGGAAATGATGCGTGAGTTCAGCGAGTACCGCATGTTGATGTTCGGTGCGCTGATGGTGTTGATGATGATCTGGCGTCCACAAGGTCTGCTGCCGATGCAACGCCCACACATGGAGTTGCGAAAATGAGCCGCGAGATCTTAAAAGTTGAGAACCTGAGCATGCGCTTCGGCGGCTTGCTGGCGGTCAACGGCGTGGCCCTGACCGTCAAAGAGAAACAAGTGGTTGCACTGATCGGGCCGAACGGCGCGGGCAAGACCACCGTGTTCAACTGCCTGACCGGTTTCTATCAGCCCACCGGTGGCAGCATCCTGCTCGACGGCGAGCCGATTCAAGGCCTGCCGGGCCACAAGATCGCCCTCAAAGGCGTGGTGCGCACCTTCCAGAACGTGCGCCTGTTCAAGGACATGACGGCGGTCGAGAACCTGTTGATCGCCCAGCACCGTCACCTGAACACGAACTTTCTGGCCGGCCTGTTCAAGACCCCGTCGTTCCGCAAAAGCGAGCGCGAGGCCATGGAATTTGCCGAGTACTGGCTGGAAAAGGTCAACCTCAAGGAGTTCGCCAACCGTACCGCCGGCACCTTGGCCTACGGTCAGCAACGTCGTCTGGAAATCGCCCGCTGCATGATGACCCGTCCGCGGATCCTCATGCTCGACGAACCGGCCGCCGGCCTGAACCCGAAGGAAACCGAAGACCTCAAGGCGCTGATCAGCGTGCTGCGTGAGGAGCACAACGTCACCGTGCTGTTGATCGAACACGACATGAAACTGGTCATGAGCATTTCCGACCACATCGTCGTGATCAACCAGGGCACGCCTCTGGCTGACGGCACGCCGGAACAGATCCGCGACAATCCTGAAGTGATCAAAGCCTACCTGGGGGAAGCGTAAATGCTGCAGTTCGAAAACGTTTCCACCTTCTACGGCAAGATCCAGGCCCTGCACAGCGTCAACGTCGAAGTCCGTCAGGGCGAGATCGTGACCCTGATCGGCGCCAACGGTGCCGGCAAGTCCACGCTGCTGATGACGCTGTGCGGTTCGCCGCAAGCGCACAGCGGCAGCATCCGTTACATGGGTGAGGAACTGGTCGGCCAGGACTCGTCGCAGATCATGCGCAAAAGCATCGCGGTGGTGCCGGAAGGTCGTCGGGTGTTTGCCCGTCTGACCGTTGAAGAAAACCTGTCCATGGGCGGCTTCTTCACCGACAAGGGCGACTATCAGGAACAGATGGACAAGGTTCTCGGACTTTTCCCACGCCTGAAAGAACGCTTCAACCAGCGCGGCGGCACCATGTCCGGCGGCGAACAGCAAATGCTCGCCATCGGTCGTGCGCTGATGAGCAAGCCAAAACTGCTGCTGCTCGACGAGCCGTCGCTGGGCCTGGCACCGATCATTATCCAGCAGATTTTCGACATCATCGAAATGCTGCGCAAGGACGGTGTAACGGTGTTCCTGGTCGAGCAGAACGCCAACCAGGCGCTGAAAATCGCTGATCGCGCGTACGTTCTGGAGAACGGCCGTGTGGTCATGCAAGGCACCGGTGAAGCGCTGCTGACCGACCCGAAAGTACGCGAGGCGTACCTCGGCGGTTGATGCATTCGCCCAACAAAAAAAAACGGCCTTCGGGCCGTTTTTTATTCATAACATTTAAAATCCACATATCAATAACAGGAAACTGATTTATCAAACATTCAGCTCTATATAGTTCACAGCTTCTTGCACAGTTTTAATATTCTCAGCGATGTCATCCGGAATTTGTATATCAAACTCTGCTTCCAGCGCCATGATCAATTCAATTGTATCCAACGAGTCCGCCCCTAAATCATCTACAAAGCTGGCCTCACCTGTTACCAGATAGTTTTCCACTCCCAACTGATTTTTGACCAAATCCTTAACTTTTTTCTCTACATCACTCATATTCGCGTCCTCATTCCCTGACCAACGACCTTTTATCTCGCATATAGGAAACACTTACGAGCGCAGATCTAATTAGATACAGCATATTTTCCAAGAACAGTCACTTCTCAATTTTAGAACGTAGCGTTTCCTTCGGAGACAAAAGCCCAAGCATGCGCATTAAGTTATTCATCGCGCGCAGCGTCCCGACATCCTCAAGATTCGCCTTTTTGTTTAATATTCGACGCATGCAAAAATAGAATTGCATCTCCCCTAGTGCGGCGCCGTCATGAACCATATCTTCATCGAGAATGAGCCTTGCCTTATCGTTAATCTTTCCCTCTAGATACTCTTCTAACTCGGCCTTTTTCATATTTCTCTCCTTATTAAATAACTCACCAGCTTTCAATTTACTCAAGAATACGAACTCATAACACTGTAATAAATGACAGTTTCTTATAACTATTCACGATCAATACAACCGGCTTACTTCCAATCATCAAATCTTCGGCAGCTCCTACATGTTCGTGAAAAATATTTTCGGTTGGGCTGTAACGCATCGCCATGACCGTTCTCTAGAGGGTTAAGCAAGCGCAAAAACGCTTGTAAAAACCCTGACCGAAACTGGAGAAACACCATGACTGCTACCACCCGCACCCTGTCCGCTACCGCTTTGGTTCTGGCCCTCGGCTCTGCGCTGAGCATCGCTGCCGTTTCCACCGCCCATGCGGCCGATGACATGGAAAAATGCTTCGGCGTGGCCATGAAAGGCAAGAACGATTGCGCTGCAGGCGCCGGCACCACCTGCGCTGGCACCGCGAAAACCGACTACCAGGCCAACGCCTGGAAGCTCGTCCCTAAAGGCACCTGCGCCAAGACTGAAAGCAAAACCTCGCCGACCGGTTTCGGCCAGATGGAAGCTTTCAAAGCGAAGTCCTGATTCACGGCCTGCCTGAGTGACGATCATGTTCACACCTGACGACCATGCCCTCCCCCGCACTCAGGCAGCCCTCACCGGGCTCCCGCCCCGTGCGGGGCTGGGGCTCAAGACCGGGCACTTTCGTGAAGTGCTCGACACCCAACCGGACATCGGTTTCTTCGAAGTCCACGCCGAAAACTACATGGTGGCCGGCGGCCCGTTTCATCACTTTCTCGGTTTGATTCGCGAACAGTATCCGCTGTCGCTGCATGGCGTCGGCCTGTCCATCGGCAGCGAAGGGCCGTTGGATACTCAGCACCTGCAACGTCTGGCCGAGCTGATTGAGCGCTATCAACCACACTCCTTTTCCGAACATCTGGCCTGGTCGAGCCATGGCCCGGTGTTCCTCAATGACCTGCTGCCTTTGGCTTACGACGAGTCGACGCTGAACCGCGTCTGCGCGCACATCGATCAGGTGCAAAACACCCTTAAACGGCCAATGCTGCTGGAAAACCCGGCGACGTATCTGGCGTTTCAGCGCTCAACGTACGACGAGCCTGACTTCATCCACGAAGTGATCCGTCGCAGCGGCTGTGGGCTGTTGCTGGACGTCAACAATGTTTATGTGTCGTGCGTAAATCATCACCGTGATCCATTGGCGTATCTCGATGCGCTGCCGCTGCACGCGGTTGGCGAGATTCATCTGGCCGGGTTTGCCGAAGATTCCGACAACCTGGGTGATCGCTTGCTGATTGACGATCACGGCGCGCCGATCGATCAGGCCGTTTGGGCCTTGTATTGGCAGACGCTGGATCGTATCGGGCCGATGGCAACCTTGATCGAACGGGACAATCAGGTGCCCTCATTCAACACCTTGCTGGCCGAAGCGCAGCAGGCAGACGAAATGCTGCTGTGCGCCGGGAGTCGGCCATGAGCACGCACAGCGCATTCAGCGCCGCGCTGCTCGATGTACGTCTGCCCTGCCCTGCCGGTTTGTGCAGCAGCAACGGCGCCGATCCCGCTAGTCGTTTCGCGGTGTACCGCAACAATGTGCAGAGCTCGTTGATCAACGCACTGGCGGACGGTTATCCGGTGGTTGCGCAACTGGTCGGCGAGGAATTTTTCCGCGCCATGGCGGCCACTTTCGTACAACAGCAGCCGCCGCAGAGTCCGTTGATGAGTCGCTATGGCGAAGCGTTTGCGGACTTTATCGACACCTTCGAACCGGCATCGAGCGTGCCTTATCTGGCCGATGTCGCGCGCCTTGAGCATCTGCGCACGCAGGCCTATCACGCCGCCGACGCCGACCCCGTACGGCCAGAACAGATCACCGCAGCACTCGCCGCCCCGCAAGGCTTGAGCGATCTGTGCTTCACGCTTCATCCCTCCCTGCACCTCCTCCATTCGGCTTATGCCGTGGTTGCGATCTGGGCTGCACATCAGCAACAACCGTCACTTGAAGGCATCGAAATCCATCAGGGCCAGCACGCGCTGATCCTGCGCAACGGTCTGGAGGTTGAGGTGTACGCCATCGATCACGGCGCCAGCGTGTTTATCCGCCATTTGATCAACGGCCAGCCGCTGCTGGCAGCTGCCGAAAACAGCCCTGAATTCGATCTCAGCCAGACCCTGGCCTTGCTGATCGCGCGCAACGTCATCACCCACTTGAACAATAAGGTAACGCCATGAACAACCTGATCACTCGCGCCATTGCGCTGCTCGAGAGAATCCCCCAGAGCCTGATCGCTTTTATTGCGCGCTTCGCGATTGCGGCGGTGTTCTGGAAGTCCGGGCAGACCAAGGTCGAGGGGCTGGCGATCGACCTCATCGACGGCACCTTTCAGCTTGGCTGGCCGCGTCTGGCCGATTCGACCATTCCGTTGTTCACCAGCGAATATCACGTGCCGCTGCTGTCGCCGGAGATCGCCGCGCACATGGCCGCGTTTGCCGAGCACTTCTTTCCGGTGCTGATTCTGGTTGGGTTTGCTACGCGCTTTTCGGCCATGGCATTGCTGGGGATGACGTTGACCATTCAGCTGTTTGTATACCCGGATGCTTACCCGACTCACGGTACGTGGGCGGCGGTATTGCTATACCTGATGGCAACCGGGCCGGGCAAGTTGTCGATTGACCACCTGATCGCCCGCCGTTTTTCCCGCTAAACAAAAATCCCTGTACGAGCTGCCGAAGGCTGCGATCTTTTGCTCTTGAAAAGAAAGATCAAAAGATCGCAGCCTTCGGCAGCTCCTACAGGGGATCACCGTTAACGCTGGAGTCGATCCAGCGCCTCGCCGCTGCGTTTGAACCAGCCAATCAGATAGTCCGCCAACACTTGCGTACGTTTCGGCAACCCGCCCTGATACGGATGCACCAGGTACATCGGCATGCGCCGCGTCTGATAATCGCGCAGGATCCAGCGCAATCGGCCGTCAGCCAATTCCGCTTGCAGCAGATAGGAAGGCAATCGCGCGATACCGGCGCCGCTGAGCGCGGCTTTTTTCAGCAAGTTGTAGTGATTGCTGGCAAACGGCCCCGACACGCGTACTCGCAACAATTCGTGCTGCTGGTGATACAGCCATTCTTCGCGACCGCTGTAGTGGCTGTTGAGCAAGCAACGGTGCTCGGCCAGCGCCTGTGGCGTCGACGGTTCGCCGAATCGATCCAGATAAGCGGGACTTGCACAGGTCATTTCCTGCCAGGCCAGCAACGGCTTGGCCACCAGTCGTTCGTCATTGGCCACTTCTGAACGGATCGCCAGATCAAAGCCATCGCGGGACAGATCGCGGTAGCTGTTGTTCAGCTCCAGCTCGATCTGCACCTCGGGATACTGCTGCGAAAACTCCAGCAACAATCCATCGAAAAACGTTTCCCCCAACGACACCGGAACCGTCATACGCACGGGGCCGGCCATGTCGTCCTTCAACCGCGCCAATGCCTGACGCGCCTTTTCGACCTGGACTACAAGCGCCTGCGCCTGCGGCAATAACGCAGCGCCCGCCGCCGTCAGGCTCAGGCGTCGAGTGGTGCGTTGCAGCAACACCACGGAAAACTGCGCTTCGAGCTGGCTAATGCGTTTGGACAACTGCCCCTTGCTGCAGCCCAATTGCTGCGCCGCCAAGGTGAAACTGCCGGCTTCGATCAACACGGCGAACGCCGCCAGATCATCCATTTCGCTCATGGATTGTTTCCATTTGAAAACCAAAGGTTGCCTATTAGTGCGCTTATCCACAGAAAAAACCACTCTAGACTGAAACCTCGTTCACACACTTGAGGTACAGCTCGATGAAGATTCTGTTGATAGGCGCTGGCGGCACCATCGGTTCGGCCGTGGACAAAGAACTGTCGCAACGCCACGAAGTAATTCGTATCGGCCGCACCAGCGGTGATTTCCATGTGGATATCAGTGACAGCACGTCGATCCGCAAGCTGTTCGAGCAGACCGGCAAATTCGACGCACTGGTCTGCGCCGCTGGCAACGTCACCTTCGCCCCGCTGGGCGAGATGAGCGAAGACAGCTTCGCCCTCGGCCTCAAGGACAAGTTGATGGGCCAAGTGAATTTGCTGCTGATCGGCCGCGAATTCGCCAACGATGGCGCCTCGTTCACCTTCACTACTGGCGTACTCAGCCACGATCCGATTCGCAGCGGTGCGTCGGCAGCGCTGGTCAACGGTGCGCTGGACAGCTTTGTGCGGGCAGCGGCCACTGAGTTGCCGCGTGGCCTGCGCGTTAACTCGATCAGCCCGACGGTGTTGCTGGAAGCGATGGGCAAATATGCGCCGTACTTCCGTGGCTACAAGCCGGTTCCTGCGGCGGATGTGGCGTTGGCCTACGCCAAGAGTGTTGAAGGGCTACAGACCGGGCAGACGTTTCACGTTGGGTAAGATCAAGAGATCGCAGCCTTCGGCAGCTCCTACAGGGGAGTGTCGGGGTTGCGATGTTTTGCATTTTGTCGGCGGGCGGCGTAACTCGGTGTAGGAGTTGCCGCAGGCTGCGATCTTTTGCATTTGACTGACAGGCTGCGTAACGTGGCGACACTTGTCTGGAGAGCCGAAGATGCGTGTTGCCCGTTCGTTAGTCCTTGTTGCCCTGCTGCCGTTGTTTGCGGCGTGCCAGTTGTTCGATGGCCCGCGTGAAAGTGCCTCGCACGTCGGGCAAACGCGGATGCAGGGGCAACTGACCGCCGCTGAGGGCAAACTGGTGTTCCAGCCGTGTCAGGATCAGCGCCAACTGGTGGTCAACGACATCGGCGGCACCAGCGTGCTGCAAGAAGCCGCCACCCTCGCCGACGAGCAAGGCAAGCTGTTCGCCGATGTTCGCGGCAAAGTCTCCGGCGATCGCCTCGATCTGACTCAGCTGTATCGCGTCGAGCGCTCCGGCACCGCGTGTGATGATCCGAATTTCAAACTGCTGATCCTGCGTGCCGCCGGCCATGGCCCGGAGTGGAACGTCAAGGTCAGCGGCAAAGGTATGGTCATCGACCGTGAAGGCCAGCCGCCACTCGCCGTGCCATACATTGAAGATCAATTGGGCGATGGCCGCTTCAACCTCAGCAGCGAAGCCAATAACCAGCGCATCGAATTGTGGGTCGCGCCGCAGCGCTGCATCGACAGCAACACCGGCAGCGTGCAGCACATGAGCGCCGAGTTGCGTATCGACGGCAAGGTGCAGCGCGGTTGCGGGTATTTCGGCGGATCGCGCAACGACTGAGCGTTTTAGCCTCACCGGATCCGGCCTTTGCGGCTTATAATCGCGGCCTTCAAACGCCCTGGCGCAGTTGTGCGCCCCGCGAACCCGGATCCTCGCCATGTTACGAATCACTGAACTCAAGCTGCCAATCGACCATCCCGAAGAAGACCTGCGCCCTGCCATCGTGCAGCGCCTGGGCATCGCCAGCGATGATTTGCTCGATTTCACCTTGTTCAAGCGCAGCTACGACGCGCGCAAAAAGTCCTCCGAACTGTGCTTCATCTACACCATCGACCTCGAAGTTCGCGACGAGGCCAACGTGTTGGGCAAGTTCGCCGACGACCGTAACGTCAACGTGGCGCCGGATGTCAGCTACAAATTCGTCGGCGAAGCGCCGAGCGACCTGAACCAGCGCCCGATCGTTGTCGGTTTCGGCCCGTGCGGCATCTTCGCCGGCCTGCTGCTGGCGCAAATGGGCTTCAAGCCGATCGTCCTCGAACGCGGCACCGAAGTCCGTCAGCGCACCAAGGACACTTGGGGCCTGTGGCGTAAAAGCGTACTCAATCCAGAATCCAACGTGCAGTTCGGTGAAGGCGGCGCGGGCACGTTCTCCGACGGCAAGCTGTACAGCCAGATCAAGGATCCGAAGTTCCTTGGCCGCAAAGTCCTGCACGAGTTCGTCAAGGCCGGCGCGCCGGAAGAAATCCTCTACGTCAGCAAGCCGCACATCGGTACGTTCCGTCTGACCGGCATGGTTGAAAACATGCGCGAGCAGATCCGCGAACTGGGCGGCGAAGTGCGCTTCCAGGAACGCGTCACCGACGTGCTGATCGAAGACGGCCAACTGGTCGGCGTCGAACTGGCCAGCGGCGAAACCCTGCATTCGAAACACGTGGTTCTGGCCCTCGGCCACAGCGCCCGCGACACTTTCCGCATGCTCCACAGCCGTGGCGTGTTCATGGAAGCCAAGCCGTTCTCGGTGGGTTTCCGCATCGAACACCCGCAATCGCTGATTGACCGCGCGCGTCTGGGCAAGTACGCCGGCCACCCGAAACTCGGTGCCGCCGACTACAAACTGGTGCACCACGCCAAGAACGGCCGTTCGGTCTACAGCTTCTGCATGTGCCCGGGCGGCACCGTGGTCGCGGCGACTTCCGAGCCGAACCGCGTGGTCACCAACGGCATGAGCCAGTACTCGCGTAACGAGCGCAACGCCAACTCCGGCATCGTCGTCGGCATCACCCCGGAAGTCGATTATCCGGGCGGCCCGCTGGCGGGGATCGAGTTGCAGGAACGCCTGGAATCTCACGCCTTCATCCTTGGCGGCAGCGATTACAAGGCGCCGGCGCAACTGGTTGGCGACTTCATCAATGACATTCCTTCGACCGAACTGGGCGAAGTCGAGCCGTCGTACAAACCGGGCGTGGCGCTGGGCGATCTGTCCCTGGCATTGCCGGAATTTGCGATTGAAGCGATTCGTGAAGCCTTGCCGGCGTTCGAGAAGCAGATTCGCGGTTACTCGCTGCACGATGCGGTGTTGACCGGGATCGAGACACGCACCTCGTCGCCGCTGCGCATTACGCGTAACGAAACGCTGCAGAGCATGAACGTGAAGGGCTTGTTCCCGGCGGGTGAAGGCGCGGGTTATGCGGGCGGGATTCTGTCGGCGGGTGTGGACGGGATTCGCATCGCAGAAGCCGTGGCACGCGACATCCTCGGCCTGACTGACTAATCAGCACTAACTGACACAACACGAAACCCCTGTGGGAGCGGGCTTGCTCGCGAAAGCGTCGTTTCAGTCGATACATGTATCGCCTGACACACTGCCTTCGCGAGCAAGCCCGCTCCCACATTTGGTTTTCGGTGTGTCAGATGTTGGCGCGTTGCACTGAGGTCGGCAGCGGTTCACCGCGCTCGGCACTCGCCGCCACCGCCTCAATCAACCCACTCAACTCATACCCCTGCGCCGTCAGCCAACCCTGATCGTAATACGTGTCGGCATACCGCTCGCCGCCATCGCACAAAATCGCCACGATCGACCCCGACTCCCCCGCCGCTTTCATCTGCTGCGCCGCCATCAACGCGCCGATCAGATTGGTGCCGCTCGACCCACCAACATGCCGGCCCAGACGCTGCGCCAGATAATGCATGGCCGCCAGCGACAAGGCGTCCGGCACTTTGACCATCGCATCGATCACCTTCGGCAGGAACGACGCTTCCACCCGTGGCCGGCCAATGCCTTCAATCCGCGAGCCGCAATCCAGACGCAAAGTCGCGTCGCCAGTCTGGTAGTAATCGAAGAACACTGAACGCTCGGCATCGGCGCACAACACGCGGGTGCAATGCTGGCGATAGCGCACGTAACGGCCGAGGGTCGCGGTGGTGCCGCCGGTGCCGGGGCTGGAAATCAGCCAGCTCGGTTCCGGGTGCGTCTCGAAACGCATCTGCTGGAAGATCGATTCAGCGATGTTGTTGTTCGCGCGCCAGTCGGTGGCGCGCTCGGCGTAGGTGAACTGGTCGATGAAGTGACCATCGTGTTCTCGGGCCAGACGCTCGGATTCGGCGTAGATCTGCGTCGGATCTTTTACCAGATGGCTTTTGCCGCCATAGAACTCGATCTGGGCGATTTTTTCTTTCGAGGTGGTCGCCGGCATCACCGCAATGAACGGCAAACCGAGCATCCGAGCGAAATACGCTTCGGAAATCGCCGTCGAACCGCTCGACGCTTCGATCACCGGCGCGCCGGGTTTCAGCCAGCCGTTACACAGTGCATAAAGGAACAACGAACGGGCCAGGCGATGTTTGAGGCTGCCGGTCGGATGACTGGATTCATCCTTGAAGTACAGCTCGATGCCCGGAAAACCCGGCAGCGGCAAGGGGATCAGATGGGTGTCGGCGCTGCGCTGGAAGTCCGCTTCGATGATGCGGATGGCTTCGCGGGCCCACTGTCGGTTGTCGCTCATGGTCTGTGTTCTCGTTGAATCGGGCAGGAGATTGGCCTCCTGAAAAGGTTCGTACCTCAGATTAGGATTAATCCTATATTCCGCACAGATACAGCTGAGTCTCAATATGTCAGGCAACTGCTAGGCTCACCGTGGCTTGAGCCAGAGAGCCTGTAACGACATATAACAAAAAAGAATATAACTTTTGTTTTAACAACTAACAGTACGGGTTAGGGTGTTCCACCTTTTTGACGATTCGATGGAGAGCGACCTTGCCTCTGCGTAGCACTTTCACGCGTTTCTTTCAGTTGGAAGCTGCCAGCGGTCTGTTATTGATCGCCGCGGCCATCCTGGCTCTGATTATCAACAACTCGCCACTGTCGTGGCTGTACACCGGCCTGCTCGACACCCCCGTGGTGGCGCAGATCGGTGCGTTGAAAATCGCTAAACCCCTGCTGCTGTGGATCAACGATGGCCTGATGGCGATGTTTTTCCTGCTCATAGGCCTGGAAGTGAAACGCGAGGTACTCGACGGTCAGCTGTCGAAGCCGTCGCAAATCGTCCTGCCCGGCGCCGCAGCCATCGGCGGCATGCTGGTGCCGGCGCTGATCTACTGGTTCCTCAACCGCGACAACCCTGCGGCCCTCAGCGGCTGGGCGATCCCGACCGCCACCGACATCGCCTTCGCCCTCGGCGTACTGGCCCTGCTCGGCAAGCGCGTACCGGTGTCGTTGAAGCTGTTCCTGATGACCCTGGCAATCATCGATGACCTCGGCGCCATCGTCATCATCGCGATCTTCTACTCCGGCGAACTGTCGACCCTGTCGCTGGGCCTCGCGGCCGCGTGTATTGCGTCGCTGGTGGCGATGAACCGACTCGGGGTGGTCAAGCTCGGGCCGTACATGATCATCGGGCTGATCCTCTGGGTCTGCGTGCTCAAAAGCGGTGTCCACGCGACGCTGGCCGGCGTGACCCTGGCCTTCTGCATCCCGCTGCGCACGAAAAACGCCGAGCCGTCGCCACTGCTGACCCTCGAACATGCGCTACATCCGTGGGTCGCCTACGGCATCCTGCCGCTGTTCGCTTTCGCCAACGCCGGCCTGTCGCTGAGCGGCGTCACCGTCGAAAGCTTCACCCACGACGTGCCGATGGGCATTGCAGTCGGCCTGCTGCTCGGCAAAACCGTCGGCGTCTTCGGCCTCACCTGGCTGGCCGTCAAAGTCGGCATCGCCGCCCTGCCCCAAGGCGCCAACTGGGGCCAGGTCATGGGCGTGGCGATCCTCTGCGGGATCGGCTTCACCATGAGCCTGTTTGTTGGTTCGCTGGCCTTTGAACCCGGCGTGAGCGACTACGCCGGGATGGATCGAATGGGCATTCTGACCGGCTCGATTCTGGCGGCGCTGATTGGTTATGCGGTGACGGCGGCGGCGAGTCGCCGAAACACATTACCGAATCCTGCGTAGAACACCTGTGGCGAGGGGATTTATCCCCGATGGACTGCGTAGCAGTCCCATTCTTTTGGGGCCGCTACGCAGTCCAACGGGGATAAATCCCCTCGCCACAAGTCCCGCCACACTGATATACAGCGACTAATCCCCACCTCTTTAAAGACACGTCCTACAGCCACAATTTTCCTGCTTCGTTAACGTTGCCCAGTCCCTTGCGAGGGGCTGTCGATGGATGAACGAAAGGACGATCAGTGGCTGGCAACAAGGACATTCCCCGGGTTCCCAACCCACCGCAAGGCGACGGGCATCACGTCACCTAACGCTACATGACGGCCAGTAAATTGGCTGACCGCGACGCCAGACAAAATGCTTACGACGCCATGCTGGCCCGGCAAGAGGCTTTCGAGCGTGGTCGGGAAGTGGCGGCGAAAAAGGACGATGTCGTTCGGGCCGGCTGCGTATTCGCCAAGTCCTGCAAATTGCCGGACGCGATCATCGATTACGCCAATCCTTCGGGGATGGTGCCGACTGACAGTTTGAAGGACTACGGTGAGCTGATTTTGCTGGGCGCGCGTGAGGCTGATGATAGCGGCGGCGTCCCGCTCAAGAAAATCGGTGCAACCGCCATTCCGGCCGGGTTTGGCAGTCTGGCGTTGGCGGGTTCGGTGTTTGAAGCCCTGCCCGCTGTGGTATCCAGTGCGGCCGTTGCGCCTTTGGTGGGTTTGGTCGCGCTGTTCATGCCATCGAGTCTTGGCGACAGTGCGCTGTATACCGATGAGCAGTTGCGCGGGCTTGAGCAGGCGCGAACTCGTGTTCGGCTGAGAATCGAACAACAGGCCGACGGCAGTCTGAAAGGTTACGGTTTCTACACCGGCAAGAATCGTGATTGGGAAATGGTTGATGTCGTGCAGTTCACCGCGCGCGGCAGCCAGTTCATTGCGGATCTGGGTGAAGGCGTCGAACTGATCTGGACGCCTGCTGTGGATGGCTCCGACATTCTCGGTATTCCGGCGCTGGAGGCTGCACCGCAAGCGCCGCATATCTGGGTGTATCCACCGACGAAAGCGGCGGACGGGATTCTGGTTAATCCGGTTTATCCGCCGGAGTATCGGGATTTCATTTTGGTTTTTCCGGCTAATTCGGGTGTTAGGCCGGTATACATCGTAGTCAGCACATCATCACGTAAAGGCTTACCGTCCGCGGGGCATAGTTATCATAGGCCGCCAAAAGCAGAGGAAATCACTGCATTTCCCGGACTGATAAAGGTGCAGAAAAAGAATCCCATACAAGGAGGCGGAGGACTTCGGGAACGGTGGAAAGATCCGAAAGGTAGAAAAATCTACGAGTGGGACTCGATGCACGGAGAGTTGGAGGTTTACCGAGCAAGTGACGGAACTCACCTAGGCGCGTTTGACCCTTTTACAGGAGAGCGACGCGAAGATGCGAAAGATGAAAGAAGCATCAGAAAAAAATATTTGTGAGGTTGATGATGGGATTAAAACTGAGGCTGGAGTGGTACGACAAGCAAACTGATCTGTGCGAAGGCGAAGAGTATTCCAAGGATTTAGGCGATGATGAGGGCGTTTTGAATGCCTTGGGAATACCGGTGGAAAACAACATAAACAATGGCGGTTTCAATGTTTTCGAAGAATGGATTCCAATCATTCAGCCGTATTTTCAACATGGCATCGTCTTCAAAACTTACGATTATCAGATCTCTTTTGACTACAGCGATGTCTGGTGATGGTCTCTTATGATTTATAGGATTGAAGCATTCGATAGGAAAACAGAGTTTCTCGTTTTTGAAGAAGACCTGCCTAGCGGATGCGACGAGAACCTGGCTGCCATCATGAATTGGTCTTGTAAGCAGGAAGGCTGGGAGGGTTACGATCTTTCAAATGATCAGCTTGCCGCGCTGGAGAAACTGCTGGGAAGGAACGTCTTCGATCCGAAGTACACCTTCCAACTGACGTGCAATGGACGTTGAAGCACAATAAAGAAAAACCCCGACCAGTCACCTGATCGGGGTTTTCTTCAACGACTCGCTTTCGCTTAGTGCGAAACGCGGCTCGTCCCGCCAACAGTCGAAATTCGTACCCGCTCGCCAACGCGGAACACTTCGTTCTCCTGAACCTGCTGCACGTAGGCGCGCATGCTGCCGTCATCCTCACGCACGGTGATTTCCACACCCTGAGTACGGGTCAAACCTTCTTCCGTGGCCGAACCAATCAAACCGCCCGCCACCGCACCGATGACCGCTGCAACGATGCTGCCCTTGCCGCCGCCAATGGCGCTGCCGCCGACGCCGCCGACTGCTGCACCGGCGAGGCCGCCGATCGGGGTTTTGGTGCCTTCGATTTTGACCGGGCGCAGGGATTCGATGGTGCCCATGCGAATCGTCTGCACGCGACGCGCTTCGTCACGGGAGTAGGAGTCGCCGGTCAGGCTCGATTGGCAGCCGGTAAGCAACATCGCCATCGTGGAAAAGGAAGCAACCAGCAGAACAGACTTACGCATAGCATCAACTCCAAAAGAACATATATTCATTAAACTCCGCTGCTTGACGCCTGTCACGGCGCAGCCCGGACAAATTTGCTTTCATTCAGGCGAGGTACAGACGCCTGCACGTTTCCTTCTAGAGCCCTACAGTAGCGCCAAATTACGGATTCTGCGCCACCGCCCCCAAGGATTTTCATGGATTACTTCATCATTTTCGCCACCACGCTCGCCGGGCTGTACTTCCACGGGTGGCTGTACGTGCGGATCAAACGCTGGATGGATCGCGACCTGGCGCTGTCGCTGGCCGGCAAGGATGAAGGTAAACGCGCCTACATGCTCGAGCAACTGGCGAGCGCTCGGGCGCAGAAGATCAAGCGCCGCGATCTACCGCAGTGGCTCATTGCCGCTGCGGCAAGCTATCTCGCTCGGTAGACTGCTTAAGGTGCCAGACGTTCAACAGACCATTGGCCGGTCTGCAGACGGTAGTTGAGGCGATCGTGCAGACGGCTCGGACGGCCCTGCCAGAATTCGATGCGCTCAGGCAGCAAGCGGTAACCGCCCCAGTGTTGCGGGCAATCTGGCTGGCTGTCGGAGAAACGTTGTTCAGTCGCTTTGAGCAGGTCTTCCAGCTCACCACGACCGTTGATCACTCGGCTTTGCGGCGACGCCCATGCACCGAGGCGACTGCCCAGCGGACGCACCTGATAATACGCATCGGATTCTTCCGGCGTGACCTTCACGACGCGCCCTTCGATGCGCACCTGGCGCTCTAGGGTTGGCCAGAAGAACGTCATGGCGGCAAACGGATTCGCCGCCAGATGCTGGCCCTTGGCACTTTCGTAATTGGTGAAGAAGGTAAAGCCCTGCGCGTCCAGGCCCTTGAGCAGCAGAATGCGGCAATGCGGACGGCCGTCCGTATCAACCGTGGCCAGGGTCATGGCGTTGGCTTCCACCGGTGCCTGCTCGGTTTTCACCGCGTCGGCGAACCACTGGTGGAACAGCGCAAACGGCTCGGCCGGGGCTTGCGCCTCGGACAAACCATCCCGGGTGTAATCACGACGCATATCTGCCAGAGCCTGGGTCATGGCGCATTCCTTTCGTTAGCGAATCACTTTTTGGTGGTATCGGTCGCCGCGACTTTCTTGTCGGTGGTCGACGCTTTGGCTGGCGTGGTTTTCTTCGCCGGTGCCTTGGCCGGGGCTTTTTTCGCCGGAGCCTTGGCAGCGGCTTTTTTCGCCGGGGCTTTTTTGGTGGCCGGTACAGCGGCTTTCTTCGCGGCCGGAGCCGGAGTTACCGGTTTAGCCACTGGCTTGACGTCTTGCGCCGCCACCATGGTGACGGGTTTCGGTGCTGGCATGTTGTACTTGCTCAGCAGGGCAACCATGGTGTTTTGCGGCGTCACCAGCATCTCGACTCGACGGTTCAGGGCGCGACCTTCAACGCTGTCGTTGGCCGCACGCGGTGCTTCGGAACCCATGCCGCGCAGCATCAGACGATCACGCTGCAAACCGCTGAGGCGGAAAATCGCCGCGATGGCTTGTGCACGTTCCTGGCTCAGTTTGACGTTGGCTGGCGCGGAACCACTGGTGTCGCTGTGACCGAGTACCAGCACAGCGGTTTTCGGATCAGCTTCGAGGATTTTAGCCACGCGAGTGAACGGGCCAAGGGTGACTGGCAACAGCATTGCCGGGCGATCCGGGTTGAACGAACCTTCTACCGGTGCGGTAACGACCAAGACGTTTTCACGGCGCTCAAGTTGCAGGTTGCTGTCCTTGACCGCTTCACGCAGGCGCGGCTCGTAATCGTCGAGCCAGGCTTGGGTTACTTTCGGATCTGGCATCGGCACGGCTTTAGGGGTTTGATCGTCCTTGGCGCCGAACGGCCACCACCATTTAGCGCCCGAATCGGCATCAGCCTTGGCCACGGCGACCGGTTTTTTCGCTTCAGGCGCGACTTCGGCCTTCATGTCAGCCTTGACGGCTTCGTCATCGGAACCGAACGGCCAGTACCAAGGGTTGCTGCTTTCAGACTTGGCAACCGGCGCGGTTGCGGCAGGTTTCAACGGGGCTGGAGCAGGCTCTTTGGCCGCGACTTTTTCGGAGGAACCGAACGGCCACCAAGTGCTGGTGCCTTCCGCATCGTTTTTTGGGGTCTGTGCGCAACCGGTGATCGCTACACACAGGGCCAGGGCGAGGGTCTTTTTAGATGACATTGAAAATCCACAAAATAAAGTAATGAAAAATCAGAGCACTTTCGCCCGGATAAACTGTCGCTTTGAATCGAAAAACTGCACGAGGTTCCGATGCAGAGACCTCGGGTGTTGCTTTATAGACAAGTGGCAAGTACCCGCGCGAGCTTCTGCGCGCGCGGATCCATCAAAACGTAAGGCCCAAGGGTATTTGTCACAAAACCAAACGCGACATCGTGCTCAGGGTCAGCAAAACCGATCGATCCGCCCGCGCCCGGATGGCCGAACGCCCGTGGGCCGAGGCCGTAGGTGGCGTTAGGCACATCGGGTTGGTCGAGCATGCAGCCCAGACCAAAACGGGTGCGGGTCAGCAGGGTTTTATCTTCGCCGAGGCTGTGTTCGCGGGTCAGCTCTTCGAGCATTTCGCTTTCCAGCAGGCTGCCGTCGAGCAACCCGGCATAGAAGCCGGCGAGGCTGCGCGCATTGCCGTGACCATTGGCCGCCGGTTGCTGCATGCGTCGCCATTCCGGTTTGTTGGTGCTGGTGAGCACCGACGGCGGATTGGTGAAGGCGCGGGTGCTCATGGCGGTCGGTTCGCGCATGGTCACTTGCAGCAGACGTTGCGCGGCGGCATCGCCGGGATTGCCTTTGCCGCGCGCAATATGCGCCACGCGATGGAATTCTTCGTCAGCCAGGCCAACGTGGAAATCCAGCCCCAACGGCTTGGCGACCCGGGCAACAATCGATTCGCCCGGGCCGCGACCGTCGGCACGTCGCAGCAATTCGCCGATCAGCCAGCCATAAGTGATTGCCGCGTAACCGTGGCCAGTACCCGGCGTCCACCATGGCGTTTCCGCCGCGAGGGCGTCGACCATGGTTTGCCAGTCGTACAGGGCTTCCGGCGCCAGCAATTCACGCAGCGCCGGCAGACCGGCCTGGTGGCAGAGCAATTGGCGCAGGGTGATGGATTCTTTGCCGGCGGCGGCAAATTCCGGCCAGTAGCGTGCGACCGGCACATCGAGTTGCAACTTGCCTTCGGCGACCAGTTGCAGCGCGGTGACGGCAGTGAAGGTTTTGGTGCAGGAGAACAGGTTGGCGATGGTGTCGCTGTGCCAGGCTTCGGCGCCGTCTTTGTCGGCGGTACCTGACCAGAGGTCGAGGACGGTTTCTCCGCCGACCTGAATGCACAAGGCTGCGCCGCGTTCCTGGGGATCGTCGAACAGCGCGGCGAAAGCATCGCGCACCGCTTCGAATTGAAGCTCGTAATGTCCCTGAATCTGCACCCGCAACTCCCCCGCGAAAACGCTCTACAAAGTGGCCCGCATTGTTCCAGCCCTTGAGGGATTTGGGAACAGCTGCGGGCTAGACGGTTATTTCAGATTTTGGGTTGAGGCGACTGACGCCTTCGCGAGCAAGCCCGCTCCCACAGGGGATCTCGATAGCACCAAAGATCCCCTGTGGGAGCGGGCTTGCTCGCGAAGAACGATAACGCGGTATCACGCCTTAATGACCATTCCCCGAATGCCCACCCGCATGCCCTGCCCCGGCGCCCTTGCCGGCCTCGCCTTTGCGGCCACCTTCAGCTTCATGCACCGGCGCTTTCTGCGCCTGCTGACCCAACTGATCCATCGCCTGCAAATTGCTCTTGCGCACGGTTTCAACAAAGCCCTGATACGGCAGATCCGTCACGCCCACCAGACCAAAGTGGCCATTCTCGCCATCGAGCAGACGCCCGGTCACCGGTTGATCCAGATACTGGAACCAATGCACGCCGACGATCGACGGTTCACTCAGCGCTTGTTTGAGGAAATTGGCATATGCCGGCCCGCGATCTTCTTCCTTGCTCAGTTGCGTCACGCCGCCCCAGAACGGGCCGCGATCAGCCGAGCCAAAGTTGAATTCGGTAATTAGCACCGGTTTGTCCAACGCCCCCAGCGCGGCAAAGTCATAGCCATCCTGCGGCTTGAGCGTGTACATGTTGAAGCTCAGCACATCGCAATACTGCGCGCAGGACGCCACGGCTTCCGGGGTGCTGGTGGCGAAGCGACCGCCCAACAGCATCTGGTTGGGCGCGTGCCATTTCAGCGAATCAGAGATGGTCTTGAAGTAGGTGTCGGCGAAGACTTTCTGGAAATATTTGAAGTCGGCCTCGATTTCCGGGTGCTCGGGGTTCGGCAGCGGCGGCACGAACCCCGGGTCTTCCATCAATTCCCACGCTGGCAGATCAATGCCCCACGCCTTCGACAGGCCCGCCTGATTGCGATACTTGTCGCGCAATTGCTTGAGGAATGCGCGTTTGGCCGGCACGTCGGTGGTCATTTTCAACGTACCGTAGGCCAGCGCGTAACGGGATTTCGCATCGTCGCCCGGGCCGGCCCAAGCCAGTTCGTTGTCGGCGTAGTAGCCGATCAGCCATGGATCGTCGCGGTGATCGCGAGCAGCGATGGCCACGGCACGCTCGGTGGCCATGGCGAAACGCGGGTCGAACGGATCGGGCATGCCGCCCCACCAGTCGCTGCCGGTGCTGATGCTGGTGTAATCGCCGACGATCGACAGCGGCAAGGTGTACGGCACGCGCTCGGCGTCACTCAGCGAATCGGCACTCCAGTTGCCGACCGTGTTGAAGCCCCAGGCTTGCAGGCGATCGAGCGTGTGGTTGGCCCACTGTTGCTCATCAATAGTTGCTTTGCACGGCGCGGCAGCCTTTTCCGTGGCCACTTGCACGGTTTCAGTCTTGGCCGCTTCGGCGACGCCGGACTTCGGCTCTGCCGGCACAGCGGCAGGTTCTGCGGCTTTGGCGGCGGCGGTTTCAGTGGCTTCAGCCTTCGCCGCAGCAGCGACGCCGGATTTGCCCTCGCTGTCCGCTTTGCACGGTTCGCCGTACACACGCTGCAAGTTGGCGCCGTAGAAATCGTACCAGCGGCCATTGCCGTAGCCACGACCTTGATCAACACCATTGCCGCCACGGTTGTCGCCTTCACCAAAGTGACTGGCCAACGGCTCATCCGGTTTCGGCAAGGATTCGAACATGAACTCGCGACCTGCCACGTACGTCTGGCTGACGTCGGGGCTGACGGTGTTGACGCCGAGGGAGTAGAACGGATGCCCCTCAGGCGTGACCAGATACCAACGACCGTCGCGTTTTTCGGTGCGGAAGAAGCCGCTGGCCTTGAACGCCGGGCCTTTGTTCCAGCCACCAAACTTGTCCAGCGAGGACTTCTCGCGCTCGGCCAGCCAGGTTTTCAGCTGTTGCTGTTCCTTGGCGGCAGCGGATTTCAGTTGTTCGTCGTTGGCGATTTTTTCCGGCCATTTGCTGCGAGTCGATTGCCCATAAGCGTCGACCAGATTGCCGTACACCGCTTGGCTGACCAACTCGCCGTCCTGCACGCCGAAACGCTCAAGCAGCAAGCTCTGCGCGACTTTCGGCTGATCCATCGACAGACTCACCGATACCACTTGGCTGCGATCAATCTCACCGCTGCTCGCGGCCAGCAAAATGCGCTGACCGTCGACGGTCATCGGCATCGGCGGCCCGGCTTTCATGCCCTGGCTCAGCGGCGTCGACGCCACCAGCGGCACCAGCAAGGTCTGCGCAGGGCCGGCCGGCAGGTCGACGCGGCTGACCAGTGTGCGGCCGTCATTGCTCTGTATTTGCACATAGACCGTCACGGCCCAGTTCATCGCGCTCTGCAGACGCAGGCTCATCATGCCCGACTGCGACCAGTCCCAAGCACCGGTCTGCGGGGTCAGACGCAGGGTCGGACGGGCCACCGGGTTGAACGTCACCCGGCGCAGCACTTCGCCTTCTGCGGTTTGCTCAGCGTTGGCTTGCGGCAGATCGGCGTTTTCGGTGGTGACTTTGACCACGTCCGCCGGGCGGACAAAGTTGAACAGGGTCTGCTGACCGGCAGGCGCTGCCATCAGAGGGGCAGCGAAGATCAAGGCGAAAACGGCAGGCAGCGAACGGCGGATCATAAGAACGGAGTTCTCCCTAACGACCAATAATGGCCAATGGAAAAGCGATGGCAGAGAGATAGACAACACGGCGGGCAAAACTGCCCACCGATGTCTCAGGATATTTCACGACGGAAGGGCGGCAACGCATTGAGGATCGCCTTGCCGTAGCGCTGGGTGACCAGGCGCCGATCCAGCAAGGTGATGGTGCCGCGGTCTTCCTCGGTACGCAGCAGACGACCGCAGGCCTGAACCAGTTTCAACGAGGCGTCGGGCACCGAGATTTCCATGAACGGATTGCCGCCACGGGCTTCGATCCATTCCGACAGCGCCGCTTCGACCGGATCGTCCGGCACCGAGAACGGAATCTTGGCGATGACCACGTGCTCGCAGTAAGCACCCGGCAAGTCGACGCCTTCGGCAAAACTGGCGAGACCGAACAGCACGCTGGAATCACCGCCATCGACGCGCGCCTTGTGCTTATTCAGGGTTTCCTGTTTCGACAGGTTGCCTTGAATGAACACTTGCTTGCGCCAGTCGCGGTCGAGGCCATCGAACACGTCCTGCATCTGTTTGCGCGAGGAGAACAGCACCAGCGTGCCGCGCGAGCCTTCGACCAGATCCGGCAGATCACGAATGATCGCGGCGGTGTGCGCGGGAGCATCACGCGGATCGGCTTTCAGATCCGGCACTCGCAGCACGCCGGCATCGGCGTGATGGAACGGGCTCGGCACCACGGCGGTGACGGCTTTTTTCGGCAAACCGGCGCGCATGCGGAAGCGGTCGAACGTGCCCAGCGCGGTCAGGGTTGCGGACGTAACGAGGCAACCGTAGGCGACGTTCCACAGGCTGCGGCGCAAGGTTTCGGCGGCCAGAATCGGGCTGGCGTTGACCTCGATGTCGAACAGCGAACCGCTTTCAGCCAAGGTCAGCCAACGCGCCATCGGCGGGCTGTCTTCCGGGTCTTCGGCGGTGAAGGCTGTCCACAATTCCCAGTTGCCGGAGGCGCGGGACAACAGGCTGCCGAACAGCGGATACCACTCTTCCGCCTGATTGCTGGCGATACCAATGTTGACCTCGCCGTCCATGCCTTCCTTGAGCAGGTCGGTCAGACGCGTGAACAGATCATTAAGGCGCGAGAAGCCTTTCTTCAGCTCGATGCCCATTTCGCGCATGTGTTCAGGAATCACCCCGGCAACGAACCGATGGCGCGGCCTTTCACGGCCCTCGACGTCTTCGCCGGGTTTAAAATCGGCGACCTGTTCGCAGGCGCTGAACATGAACTGCTGCTGCGCCTTGATCTCCCGCGCCAGCTCAGGCACTTGCTCGATCAACTTGCCGAGATCGCCCGGCAGCGGATGCTGGGCGAGCAGTTTGGTGAGGTTCTTGGCGGTGGTTTCCAGCCAGTCGGCGGTGGAACGCAGACGCGTGTAATGGGCGAAGTGGCCGATGGCCTTGTCCGGCAGGTGGTGACCTTCGTCGAACACGTAAATGGTGTCACGCGGATCGGGAAGCACCGCGCCGCCGCCCAATGCCAGGTCAGCCAACACCATGTCGTGGTTGGTGACGATCACGTCGACCTTGCCCATGCCTTCGCGGGCCTTATAGAAGGCGCACTGGCCGAAGTTCGGGCAATGACGGTTGGTGCACTGACTGTGATCGGTGGTCAGACGCGCCCAATCGGCATCTTCCAGCGCATTCGGCCAGCTGTCGCGGTCGCCGTCCCATTTATTGCCGGCGAGTTTCTCGATCATGCTGGTGAACAGCTTCTGACTGGCCTCGTCGACCTCGATCTTGAAGCCTTCTTCTTCGAACAGCTGGGCAGTGGCGGTTTGCGCGTGGCCTTCCTGCAAGAGCATGTCGAGTTTGGACAGGCACATGTAGCGGCCACGGCCCTTGGCCAGTGCGAAAGTGAAATTCAGCCCGCTGTTGCGCATCAGGTCGGGCAAATCCTTGTAGACGATCTGCTCTTGCAGCGCGACGGTCGCCGTGGCGATGACCAGACGCTTGCCGGCGGCTTTGGCCGTGGGGATCGCCGCCATGCTGTAGGCCACGGTCTTGCCGGTACCGGTGCCGGCTTCCACCGCAACAATTGCGGGGTCGCCACTGCGCCGGCCTTCGTCGTCGGTGTCGATATCCCCGAGGACTTTGGCGATTTCAGCGATCATCAGGCGCTGGCCGTAACGCGGCTTGAGGCTCTTGGCTTCAAGAAAACGCGAGTAGGCGCCCTGGATCGTGGTTTTGAGTTCAGTGCTGATCATTGAGTGTCGGGCGCAAAAAACGCTGGATAAATTTTCAGTGGTTTGGATCGGCGGCTATCATACCCCGCGAATCGATCCTGCGCAGAACGGAGTAACCCAATGACACTTTTTAGCCTCGTCTACCCCCTGCATGTCCTGTCCGCCCTGGTATGGGTCGGCGGCATGTTTTTCGCCTGGATGGTCTTGCGCCCCGCGACCGTGAAGGCCCTCGACGGCCCCGCCCGGCTGACCTTGTGGGTGGAAGTGTTTCAAGGTTTTTTCCGCTGGGTGTGGGTCGCGGTGATCCTGTTGCCGATTAGCGGCGTGGGCATGTTGCATCTGCAGCAGGTTGGGTTTGAGACCGCGCCGAAGTATGTGCAGGTGATGATCGGGTTGTACGTGGTGATGACGGCGCTGTTTATCCGCGCTCAAGGGCTGATGCTGCCGGAATTGCGCACGGCGGTGGACGCCAAGGACTGGCCGGCAGGTTCGGCGGTGCTGGGGCGGATTCGGCGGGTGGTGGGGATTAATTTGATTGTCGGGTTGGTGTTGGTGGCGATTGCGGCGGCGAGGCCGTGATCGTTCCCACGCTCTGCGTGGGAATGCCGCAAGGGACGCTCCGCGTCCAGTGACGCGGAGCGTCACGGGCTGTGTTCCCACGCAGAGCGTGGGAACAATCAGCCATGGATAGCGTGAGTCACCTCGGTCGGCTCCCTCTCCCGCCGGGAGAGGGCTGGGGTGAGGGTCTGCTTTTACAGGCGCTGAATAGTCACAGCCCCCGCCGCACCCACCGGCCCAGGCTGTCCATCCGCCCCGGCCTTGCCATTTTTGCCGCCATCGGCGCGATACACCAGGCAGCCCTTGGACTTGCCGCCCTTGCCTGCCTTGCCGCCGACACCCGCCGGGCCACCGTTGCCACCGGTCACATTGACCTTGATCAGCTCAGCCGGAAACTCGCGCGGCACTTCCAGCCGCACCAGCGCACCCGGTGCCCCCGGTTGGCCGTCAGCGCCGTCACTGCCATCAAAGCCATGCCCGGCCGAACCATAAGTGCAGCCCGGATCCTCACCGTTGCCGCCATCCAGACCGACAAACCCCGGCGCACCGGTGCCACCACGGGCATCGACCAACAGTTGCGGCGCGTTCAACGCTTTGAATTGCAGATTCAGATTGCGCCCCGCGCGCGCGGCTTTTTCATAAGTACCAGGAGCACCGCGTGCGGTGATCTGGCTGCCTTCGCTGAGTTCAGCGCGCGCCACTTTCATCTCCAGCGCCTGTTCCGCCGGGACGATGGCGATGCGTGCTTCATGACCCAGACGCAATTCGCCCACGGTCAGTTCGGTCACGTTCGATGGAATCAGCAACGTGCCGTAATCAGCCACGTCCAGACGTTCAAGTTGCAAGGTGCTGGTGGTGTTGGGCAGGCGCATCAGCGAGTTGGTTTCAACCGTCACCACTTGGGCGCAGGCCAAAGGGCTGATGAATGCAGCGAGCAGGCAAAGTTTACGCATGGGAAGAAGCCTCCGGAGCGGCCGGGGCCGGGATGGTTTGCAGATGGAATACGCCGAACAACAGGATGCGGCCACGGTCACGCCAAGGGTGTGGACGCCCCTTGAGGCTGCGATTGCACAGCAGCACTTCGAGCACGTGGATCAGCAACAACAGACCGCCAGCCAGATTGACCAGCAGGTGCAGCGGATGAACGAATGGCACCAGTTGATTGGCCAGCACCACGCAGCAGAACAGCAGGGTCAACAACCGCCCCAGCCCCCAGAACACTTTCATACGCTCCCCCGTGTTGCGAATTATTCTTTGGACGCACAGTAACGGCTTCTGCGGGGGATAAGCCAGAGGGGAAAAGAAAAAATCCAGACAAGTCGCCAAATGGCCGCCGGGTCAACGATGATCGAAGCCCGGCGGCTCTAGCCTGCGCCCTACAGACGCGTCCTAACGATTGATGTGCAATTCCACGCGACGGTTTTTCGCGCGGCCCTCATCGGTTGCGTTGTCAGCCACCGGTTCACTCTCGCCACGTCCTTCACTGGTGAGTTTATTCGGCGACAGACCCTGACTCAGCAAATACGAGGCGACACTGCTGGCGCGACGTTCCGACAGCGCCTGGTTGTAAGCGTCCGAACCTTTGCTGTCGGTATGACCGATGACCTTGATGCTCACCACGTCGGCATTACGCAGTTTGTCCATAACCGTATCGAGCTGGGCTTTGGCCGAAGGCGTCAGGTCAGACTTGTCAAAATCGAACAAGACATCGCCGGCATCGCTGAGGGTGATGACTTCAGTTTGCGGCACAGGCTCCGGTGTTTTTTCGGTGACCGGATATTGCGGCAACGGGCAGCCACGGTGATCGACCGGGGTATTGGCCGGTGTATCGGGGCAACGGTCGCGGCGGTCGAACACGCCATCGTCGTCTTCATCGCCATCCTGGGCGTAACAGATCAGTCCGCCGGCAAGAATCCCCAGCGCTGCGCCGCCACCGGCCCAGCCGCCACTTTCAATGGCGCCAAGACCGCCACCGACCAAGCCGCCAAGAAGGCTGCAGACCGGCCACGTACGTTGATTGAGGGGTGCAGTGCCATCGCTGTGCGTGGCGCAACCGGTGAGCAAACTGCCTAGCAGCAGAACCGGCAAGACGGACCTTGAGAAAACACTCATTTGAAAGCTCCTGTGTCACCGGCCCATACCGGTTACACAGGAGTAAAGACCCGCATCCGCGACTGCACAAGCCGCGGATGCGAGGGGGCTAGCGCTGGATTTTGATTTCGGTGCGACGGTTTTGCGCGCGACCGTCTGCCGTTTTGTTGTCAGCGACCGGCTGGCTTTCACCCAGACCCGAGACCGAAACGAAGCTGGCACGAGGCACACCCTGCTGGATCAGGTACTCCACCACCGAGTGCGCACGACGATCCGACAGTTTTTTGTTGTAGGCATCGCTGCCCACGCTGTCGGTGTGACCAGTGACGGTCAGTTGTGCAGTCGAGGATTCCTGTTTCAGGCGCGTCGCGACTTTATCGAGCACCTGTTTGTCAGGGCTGGTCAGCGTGGCTTTGTCGAACTGGAAGTGCACATCACGAATAACGATGGTTTCTTCTTTGACCACTACCGCTTCTTCAACCACGGGGGCTGGAGCCGGTGGTGGGCAGCCGTCAGCATCGACCTGCACGCCTTTTGGAGTGCCCGGGCACTTGTCGCGGCTGTCCGGCACACCATCGCCGTCTTCGTCGCCATCACCATGTACCCAGCAATACGCCGCTGCCGTACCGCCTACGATCAGCGCGCCGTAGCCCGCCCACGCCGAACTTTCCGTCGCGCCAAGACCGGCCCCGACGACACCACCGACCGCCGCACAGGTCGGCCAGTCGGTTTTCTGCAAACCTGCGCAACCCGTCAACACACTGGTTAGCAGAATCAAAGGTAATGCTGTCCGCACTATGCTCATCTGGTTTTCTCCTGAGGGATCGGCTTGAAACCGATTCAGGGAGTAAAGACCGGAGTTTTAATCTCCGCCAGCAATAGGCCACTGCTGTTTGCGACCGTGTTCACAGGACTTCGGCGCAATTGCCGCAAAGTCGCGGGACAGGGCTCTTTGCCGGCGCGGTCAGGCAGGCTAGTCTTGGCGGTCTGATTGAGGAGCTTCGATGAACGTCGCCATTTCTTCCCGCACGCCGCAACAGGCGTTGGCCGCTTTGCTGGATCGCTACGCGCCGGCGCGTTTGCTGTTGATCGGCGCCAGCGAATTCCCGGCCCTGACTGCTTTCAAGGAGGCGCACCCGGACTCCGTTGTCGCCCACGCCGCCCCCGGTGCGTTGCCCGCCGAACTGGCTGCGCAGCGTTTTGATCTGGCGCTGGTGGTCGATTGCCTGGAACATTTGCCCAAGCGCGATGGCCTGAATCTGTTGGGCGGGATTCGAAATTTAAATGCCAGCCGCATCGCGGTACTGGCAGATCTGTCGGCTTGCGGCTGGCAGGAAACCGATTTCTATTCGCTGGCCCTGCAAGCCAGCGAACGTTTTCAGCGCGACGATCAAGTGTTGACCCTGTTCACCTACGATCTGCTTGACTACAAACAAGTCCCCGACTGGCTCAACGCGCGGTTCTGGGCCAATCCGGAAAATTTCGGCAAATACTGGTGGTAATGCAATGAGTACAGCCATTTGCCCGTGCGGCAGCGGCAACCTGCTGGATGCCTGCTGCGGCCATTATCACGACGGCCTGCCGGCGCCCTGTGCCGAAGCTTTGATGCGCTCACGCTACAGCGCTTATGTGCTGGGCCTGATCGACTATCTGGTGGCGACCACCCTGCCCGCTCAGCAGGCGGGTCTGGATCGGCAGTCGATCAGCAACTGGAGCGCGCAGAGCACCTGGCTCGGCCTGGAAGTCGAGAGCTCGGAAGTCTTTGGTGGGCAGCCGGAACACGCCTTCGTCACCTTCACTGCGCGCTGGCACGACGATCAGGGTGAGCACAGCCATCGCGAGCGTTCCTCGTTTGTGCAGAACGCCGGGCGCTGGTATTTCATCGACCCGACGGTGCAATTGAAACTGGGGCGCAATGACAGCTGCCCATGCGCCAGCGGACAGAAGTTCAAGAAGTGCTGCGCGGGGTATTTCGGCGCTTGAGGTTGAAGATCAAAAGATCGCAGCCTTCGGCAGCTCCTACGGGGGACGCGATCTCCTGTAGGAGCTGCCGAAGGCTGCGATCTTTTAAGGCTAGACTGAGCACCAAAGGGAGTTATCACATGCTCGGTTGCAGGCGCACATTCCAATTCTTGATCCTCACGCTGTTCCTCAACCTCGGCGGCTGTGCCTCGTGGTTCAGCGACGACAGCGTCGACCCTGCCGTGCACTTGGTAAACGTCGAAGTGGTGCGGGCGAAACTGCTCGAGCAGAAATTCATCCTGCACTTTCGCGTCGACAATCCCAACGACAGCGACCTGACCGTGCGCGGCCTCGAATACCGCATTCATCTGGGCGATATGCTCTTGGCTGAAGGCGAGCATGAACACTGGTTCACCGTCGGGCCGAAGCACAGCGCGTACTTCAAGGTGCCGATCCGCACCAACCTGTGGCCGAAGGTCAAAGACGTGGTGAAACTGCTGAAAAAACCCGACCAGCAGATTCCTTATCGATTGCAGGGTGAAATGGAAACCGGTTTATTCATCGCCCACTACGTGCACCTTGAGCGCAATGGCGTGATAATCCCCGCCGATTTTATTCCGGAGCAACACCGATGACTCAGCAACCTCATGTCCATGGCCCTGACTGCAACCACGATCATGATCATGACCATCACCACGATCATGACCACGGTCACGTACACGGCCCGAACTGCGGCCACGCCCACCAGGAACCGGTGCGCAACGCCCTGAAAGACGTCGGCCGCAACGACCCGTGCCCATGCGGCAACGGCAAGAAATTCAAGAAGTGCCACGGGGCGTGATGCTCTGGGCAAAGAGCTTCTTCGCCTGATCTGACGCCTTCGCGAGCAAGCCCGCTCCCACAGTTGACCGCGTTCCTTCACTTGGAATGCATTTATTGTAGGAGTGAGCCTGCTCGCGATTGCGGTGTGTCAGTTGATGAATTTGTTACCTGACAAACTGCTATCGCGAGCAGGCTCACTCCTACAATTGACCGCGTTTCTTCAGGTGGAATGCAATCCCCTGTGGGGTTGAGCTTGCTCGCGAAGGGCCCGCACATTCACTACAGATATCAGCCCTCCGCCAATACCTGCGCCGCACTCACCACCGTCGCATACTCCCCCTGCAAATTCCCCAACGACATCCCGTGCACCTCTTCAGCCGTGCGCAACGTGCCGAAATAATCGGCCTTGTCGAAGGTAAAGCACGCATCCTCTGCCACCCACGTATCAAACCCCAGATTCCCCGCCGAACGCGCTGTCGATTCCACCGAGTTATTCGTCGCCACGCCAACAATGACCAACTGCCCAACCCCCGCCTCACGCAAACGCGCCGCCAGTCCGCCTACACAAAACGCATCCGGCACTTGTTTCTGAATCAGCCATTCAGCGTCCTGCGGCAAGAACCGTTGCTGAAACTCCACGCCTTCCTGCTCAGGCCAAAACACCGAGTCCGGTTCGCGCGACAGATGCTGCACATGAATCACCGGCCGCCCGCTGCGCCGCCAGAACCCCAGCAGATCAACAATTCTGTCTTCCGCCTGAGGATTATTCCGTCGCCCCAAATGCGGCTGCAGGATGCCTTTTTGCTGGTCGATGATGATCAGTGCTGCGTTGGCCTGAAGCTCCATGGCGATTTTTCTCACGGGCGGGTCATTGAATTCTGCGCAGTTCAGCATCACCTCCTGATAACAGGCAAGCTATCGAACGCACACGGGATCACCTGACGCTGGCGTTTGCTGTCCGCAAGTAAGCCATTTTCTGATTTGGAGCTTTCCATGATCGACCTGTATTACTGGACCACCCCCAACGGCCACAAGATTTCCCTGTTCCTCGAAGAAGCCGGCCTGCCCTACAAGGTTCACCCGATCAATATCAGTCAGGGTGAGCAGTTCCAGCCCCACTTTCTGAAAATTTCCCCGAACAACCGCATCCCGGCGATCGTCGATCATCAGCCGGTTGATGGCGGCGAGCCGTTGTCGGTGTTTGAATCCGGGGCGATTCTTCTGTATCTCGCGGAAAAAACCGGCCAGTTCCTGCCCAAGGATCTGCGCGGGCGGCAAACGGCGTTGCAGTGGTTGTTCTGGCAGATGGGCGGATTGGGGCCGATGGCCGGGCAGAATCATCACTTCAGCCAGTTTGCGCCGGAGAAAATTCCTTACGCGATCAAGCGCTACATTGATGAAACGGCGCGGTTGTATGGCGTATTGAACAAGCAATTGGCGGATAACGAGTTTGTTGCTGGCAGTGAATACAGCATTGCCGACATGGCGATTTATCCGTGGATCGTCTCGCACAAATGGCAGAGCCAGAACCTTGAAGACTTCCCGCATGTGCAACGCTGGTTCAACCACATCAAGGATCGCCCGGCGACGGTCAAGGCGTATGCGCTGGTGCAGAAGATCAATCCACCGAAATCCTGATTGAAGATCAAAAGATCGCAGCCTGCGGCAGCTCCTACATGGGAATGAATGCCTATGTAGGAGCTGCCGCAGGCTGCGATCTTTTCCATTCGACAGAAATACACAAATAACCCCCGCCCCCGCTTGCGCGGCACCCTCCTGCTCACTAACGTAGCGCCTTTACTGACGCTACCCCCCGCAGGAGCTTTGCCATGGCCTCGCCAGCCCTTACTCATTTTCTTCCCCGGTTCGGCGTTGCCGCAGCAGTGGCCGGTGTTTTGGGGCTGTCCGGTTGCCAGACCTGGAACGCTCAGGACACCCTCCCGCCGACCTCCGGCGTGCAACCGCTAAAGGGCCTGGCGCAGAATGTTTCGGTGCGACGCAATGCCATGGGCATGCCGTTGATCGAAAGTAATACCTTCCATGACGCACTGTTCAGCCTCGGCTACGTCCACGCCAGCGACCGGATCAACCAGATGGTCACCCTGCGCCTGCTGGCTCAGGGCCGTCTGGCGGAAATGTCCGGCGCCTCGATGCTCGACGCCGACCGCTACATGCGCGCGGTCAATCTGAAGAAAAGCGCCGCTGAGCTGTACAAGGCCTCGTCGCCACGCCTCAAGCGTTTCTTCGAAGTCTATGCGCGGGGCGTTAACGCTTACCTGTTCCGCTACGCCGACAAACTGCCGGGCGACCTCGCCTCCAGCGGCTACAAACCCGAATACTGGAAACCGGAAGATTCGGCGCTGATTTTCGCCCTGCTGAATTTCAGCCAGTCGGCCAACCTGCCGGAAGAAATCTCCTCGCTGGTGCTCGCGCAAACCGTGACCACCGACAAACTCGCCTGGCTAACGCCGTCGGCGCCGGACGAAAACCTGCCGCTGGCCGAAGCCGACAAGCTGCAAGGCCTCAAGCTCAACGGGCAGATTCCCGGCCTGACTGAACTGAGCAGCGCCAGCCAGCAATTGTCGACGCTGAACCTCTTGGGCGCGACGTCTTCGAACAACTGGGCGATCGCCCCGCAACGCAGCCGCAGCGGCAAAAGCATTCTCGCCAGCGACGCCCATGGGCCGCTCGCCGCGCCGTCGCTGTGGAGCTTCGTGCAGATCCGCGCACCGAAATATCAAGCCGCCGGTGTCACCGTTGCCGGTTTGCCGCTGGTACTGGGTGGTTTCAACGGCAAAGTCGCCTGGAGCATGACCAGCGTGCTTGGCGACAACCAGGATCTGTTCCTGGAAAAAATCCGTCGTCAGGGCAGCAGCCTGACCTACGAGGTCAACGGCAAATGGCAGCCGCTGGGCGTGCGCAACGAAACCTACTTCGTCAAAGGTCAGCGACCGATTCGCGAAGCGGTGTACGAAACCCGTCACGGTGCGTTGCTCAACAGTGCACAGGCAGCGGCGCAAGGCAGTGGCTACGGGCTGGCGTTACAAACGCCGAGCTTCACCGACGATAAATCGCTGGACGCATTTTTCGATCTGACCCGCGCGCAAACCGTGGAACGTGCCTCGGACGCCAGCCGTGAAATCCGCGCCATCGCCCTGAATCTGGTGTTCGCCGATGCGAGCAACATTGGCTGGCAAGTCACCGGGCGTTTCCCTAACCGTCGCGAAGGCGAAGGTTTGCTGCCCTCGCCGGGCTGGGAAGGTCGTTACGACTGGGACGGTTACGCCGACCCGATGCTGCACCCCTACGATCAGGATCCGGCGCAAGGTTGGCTCGGCACCGCCAACCAGCGCGTGATTCCTCACGGTTACGGCATGCAGCTGTCGAACTCGTGGGCCGCACCGGAGCGTGGCGAACGCCTGGCCGAACTGGCCGGCAGCGGCAAGCACGACAGCCGCAGCGTGATCGCCATGCAATACGACCAGACCACCACGTTTGCCGCCAAGCTGAAGAAAGTCTTCGAAGCGCCGGGCATGAAGCAGCCGCTGAAGCAGGCGATCGATGCCCTGCCGGAAGCCGACCGCAGCAAGGCCCGCGAGGCGTTCACACGATTGATGGCGTTCGACGGCAAGCTCAGCCCGACCTCGGCGGACGCGGCGATTTATGAGCTGTTTCTGCAAGAAAGCATGAAACAGATCTTCCTCGACGAACTCGGCCCGGAATCGAGCCCGGCGTGGAAGGCGTTTATCGCCAACGGCGATTTGTCCTACGCGGCGCAGGCCGATCATCTGTTGGGGCGTGAAGACAGTCCGTTCTGGGACGACATCCGCACACCGCAGAAAGAAGACAAAGCGCTGATTCTTGCCCGCAGCCTTGCGGCGGCGATCAGCGCTGGCGACAGTCAGTTGGGCGGCGATCACCGGGCCTGGCAGTGGGGCAAGTTGCACAGCTATGCCTGGAAAAACAGCAATGGTCAGACCGTGCGCGGCCCATTGGCGGCGGGCGGCGATCACACCACGTTGAACACGTCGGCATTCGCTTGGGGTCAGGACTTCAACACCACGCGCGCGCCGTCGATGCGTTTTATCGTCGACTTCGGCCAGACCGAACCGCTGATGGGGCAAAACGGTACGGGGCAATCGGGCAATCCGCAGAGCCCGAATTACCTGAACGGGATTGATCAGTGGTTGAAGGGGCAGTACATCGGGTTACCAATGCAGCCGCAGAACTTTGAGCGGGTGTATGGCAAAACCCGTTTGACCCTGACTCCCGGCAAGTAAATGCAATTCCCCTGTGGGAGCGGGCTTGCTCGCGAAGGCGTCGTGACAGTCAATACTTTTGGCGTCTGACACACCGCATTCGCGAGCAAGCCCGCTCCCACATTGGCTTTGTGTCGTCCTGAAAATAGAGGCAGCCGCAGAACTTTGAGCGGGTGTATGGCAAAACCCGTTTGACCCTGACTCCAGGGAAATAAGCCTGATGTCAAAAGCCCCTCACCCTAGCCCTCTCCCGGAGGGAGAGGGGACTGATTGGGGGTGGCCGAAGTTTTACGCCGACCTGGAGGTGCTGTGCTGAATCCGGGATTTGCTCGGTTCGTGTTTTTCCACATCCGGGATTTGCTCGGTTCGTGCAGTGCCAAATCCATAATCGACCCGGTTCTTCAGGTCGATGTCATTCGCCAGACACCTCGGTCGGCCCCCTCTCCCTCCGGGAGAGGGCTGGGGTGAGGGTGGCGCTTCAAAGTCGATAGAACTTCCAGCCCAGCGCCAGCCTCATAGCTAACAAGCCCCCCATTGTGGTCACGCCATGGACCTTGTTATCGCGCGTCCCGAAGGTCTTTATTGCCCTGCGGGTGATTTCTATATTGACCCCTGGCGCCCCGTCGAGCGCTCGGTGATCACCCATGCCCACGGTGATCACGCGCGCACCGGCAATCAGCATTACCTGTCCAGCAGCGCCAGCGAAGGGATTCTCCGCGCGCGTCTGGGTCAAGACATCAACCTGCAAACCCTCGACTATGGCCAACGCCTGACCCACCACGGCGTCACCCTCAGTTTCCACCCGGCCGGCCACGTGCTCGGTTCAGCACAAGTGCGCCTCGAATACGGTGGCGAAGTCTGGGTCGCGTCCGGCGATTACAAGATCGAACCGGACGGCACCTGCGCCCCCTTCGAACCGGTGCGCTGCCACACCTTCATCACTGAATCGACCTTCGGCCTGCCGATCTATCGCTGGCAGCCGCAAGCGCAGGTGTTCAGTGAAATCAATCAGTGGTGGTCAGCCAATATCGCCGCCGGCAAGGCCAGCGTGCTGTTCTGTTACTCGTTCGGCAAAGCCCAGCGAATCCTTCACGGCATCGACGAAAGCCTCGGCCCGATCCTCAGCCATGGCGCGGTCGAGCCGCTGAGCCGCGTGTACCGCGAGGCCGGCGTATACCTGCCGCCGACGATCTACGCCGGCGACGTCAGCAAAAACGATCCGCTCATGCGCCAAGCCCTGGTCATCGCCCCGCCTTCTGCTGGCGGCAGCAGCTGGATGCGCCGTTTCGGTGATTTCAGCGACGCCTTCGCCAGCGGCTGGATGCGCTTGCGCGGCACCCGTCGGCGGCGTGGTGTCGATCGCGGTTTTGTCCTCTCCGATCACGCCGACTGGCCCGGCCTGTTGTGGGCGATCAATCAAACCGGCGCCGAACGCGTGATGGTCACCCACGGCTCAATCGGCGTGCTGGTGCGCCACTTGCGTGAGCAAGGCCTCGACGCGCAAGGCTTCAACACCGAATACGGCGATGACGAGGAAGACAACATCGCCGCCGAACCCACCGTCGCCGAGACTCCGACATGAAAGCCTTCGCCGAGTTGTACGCCGAGCTCGACGCAACCACTTCCAGCAACGCCAAACTGGCGGCGATGCAAGCCTACTTCGCCCAGGCTGCACCGCAGGACGCGGCGTGGGCGGTGTATTTTTTGTCCGGCGGACGGCCTCGGCAATTGGTGCCGGTGCGGATTCTGCGCGAGATTGCCGTGGAAATGTCGGGCCTCGAACCGTGGCTTTTCGAGGAGAGCTATCAGTCGGTCGGCGATCTGGCGGAAACCATTTCGCTGGTGCTCCCGGAGAATCCGCACAGCTCTGAAGCCGGCCTCGCCGAATGGATCGAAGAAAAGCTGCTGCCGCTGCGTGGTGAAACACCCGAGTTTTTGAGCAGGCAACTGCCAACGCTGTGGGCGCAACTCGATCGATCAAGCCTGATGCTGTGCATCAAACTGATCACCGGCAGCTTCCGCGTCGGCGTGTCGAAATTGCTCGTCACCCGCGCGCTGGCGTCGATGGCCGGCCTGGACAGCAAACGCGTGGCGCAGCGGCTGGTGGGTTACACCGACCTGTCGAACCGCCCGAACGCCGCCAGTTACCTGAAACTGATTGCCCCGGAATCCGCCGACGAACACGCCCAACGCGGCGGTCAGCCCTATCCGTTTTTCCTCGCCCACGCGTTGTCGCAACCGGTTGAAGAATTTGAAGCGCTGATTGGCCCGGCCAGTAATTGGCAGATTGAATGGAAATGGGACGGCATCCGCGCGCAAGTGGTCAAACGCGACGGCAAATTGTGGGTGTGGTCACGCGGCGAAGAGCTGGTCACTGAACGTTTCCCCGAGCTGGATGTGCTGGTGCACGGCTTGCCCGACGGCACGGTGATCGACGGCGAAATCGTTGTGTGGAAAAGCACTCACCCGACCACCGAAGACGCCTTCGATCCGCAATCGACAGAGCCGCCAGCAGTGCAGCCGTTTGCCCTGCTGCAACAGCGCATCGGTCGCAAAACCCTCGACAAGAAAATCCTCGAAGAAGTACCGGTGGTGGTGCTCGCCTACGACTTGCTCGAATGGCAGGGCGAAGACTGGCGCAACCAGCCGCAGGCCAAACGTCGCGCGCAACTTGAAGAGGTGATCGCAAGGTGTAACAGCCCGGTGTTGCTACCCTCCCCCGTGTTGACCGGCAGCGACTGGTTCGACCTCGCCCGCCAGCGCGAAGCCTCTCGGCGACTGGGCGTGGAAGGCATGATGCTCAAGGCGCGGGATTCGCTGTATGGCGTCGGACGCACCAAGGACATGGGCGTGTGGTGGAAGTGGAAGGTTGATCCGTTCAGCGTCGACGCGGTGTTGATTTATGCGCAGCGCGGGCACGGTCGGCGCGCCAGTTTGTACAGCGATTACACCTTTGCCGTGTGGGACGGCCCGCCGGAGTCGAGCCAACGGGCGCTGGTGCCGTTTGCCAAGGCGTATTCGGGGCTGACGGATGCGGAGATGCGTCAGGTCGACAGCATTGTGCGCAAGACCACGGTGGAGAAATTTGGCCCGGTGAGTAGCGTGAAACCGAGTCTGGTGTTTGAGTTGGGCTTTGAAGGTATTGCCCTGTCGCGGCGGCACAAGAGCGGGATCGCGGTGCGTTTTCCGAGGATGTTGCGCTGGCGGCAGGATAAAACCGTGGAAGAAGCGGATAGCCTCGCGACCTTGCAAGATCTGTTGGCCTGACCCCAATCTCCCGGACATTGATCGTTCCCACGCTCCGCGTGGGAATGCAGCCTGGGATGCTCCGCGTCCCCCCAAAAGCCAAACGCGGAGCGTCCGTTGAGGCATTCCCACGCAGAGCGTGGGAACGATCAGCCACAAAACAGTGCATGCTTTCTGCGATGCCCATTTCCGGGCATTCAATCGCCCTCATCCCTCCCCGCCCAACCTTTTAAAACACTTGTTCGGGACTATGGTTCGGAAATTGCTACTTTCTATAGGTCGTACGCGTTCCAGTAACAATAATTCTGCGCCACAAGCGCTCATATTGGTTCTTAGGGATTGAATAATGAAAAAAGCATTGCTGACCCTTTCTGCACTGGCGTTGTGCATGGCCGCTGGCTCCGCGCTGGCCAAGGAATACAAAGAGCTGCGCTTTGGCGTTGACCCTTCGTATGCACCGTTTGAGTCGAAAGCGGCCGACGGCAGCCTGGTGGGCTTCGACATCGACCTGGGCAACGCGATCTGCGCCGAACTGAAGGTCAAGTGCAAGTGGGTCGAAAGTGACTTCGACGGCATGATTCCGGGCCTCAAGGCCAACAAATTCGACGGTGTGATCTCGTCGATGACCGTGACCCCGGCCCGCGAGAAAGTCATCGACTTCTCCAGCGAGCTGTTCTCCGGCCCGACCGCTTATGTGTCGAAAAAAGGTTCGGGTATCACTGCCGACGTTGCATCGCTGAAGGGTAAAACCGTTGGCTACGAGCAAGGCACCATTCAGGAAGCCTACGCCAAAGCCGTGCTGGACAAGGCCGGCGTGAAAACCCAGGCCTATCAGAACCAGGATCAGGTGTATTCCGACCTGACCTCCGGCCGTCTCGACGCCGGTATCCAGGACATGCTGCAAGCCGAACTGGGTTTCCTGAAGTCGCCACAGGGCGCCGACTATGACGTCAGCAAGCCAGTCGACAACGAATTGCTGCCAGCCAAAACCGCTGTCGGTATTAAGAAAGGTAACACTGAGCTGAAGGCGCTTTTAGATAAAGGTATCAAAGCGTTACACGATGACGGCAAATACGCCGAGATTCAAAAGAAACACTTTGGCGATCTGAATCTGTACAGCGGCAAATAATGCCCCGGCGCCCATCCTCGATGGGCGCCTTTTCCATCCGCTCAGGTTGCTGATTTATGTTCGAAACCCTCCTGCAAAATCTGGGGCTCTCTGCCTTCAGCCTCAAGGGCTTTGGTCCTTTGCTGCTGGAAGGCACCTGGATGACCATCAAATTATCGGCGTTGTCGCTGCTGGTGGCCGTGTTGCTCGGCCTGCTCGGCGCCAGTGCCAAGCTGTCAAAGATCAAACTGGTGCGCCTGCCCGCCCAGCTCTACACCACGCTGATTCGCGGGGTGCCGGATCTGGTGCTGATGCTGCTGATTTTCTACAGCCTGCAAACCTGGCTGACGTCCCTGACTGACTACATGGAATGGGAATACATCGAGATCAACCCGTTCAGCGCCGGGGTGCTGACTCTGGGCTTCATTTATGGCGCGTATTTCACCGAGACTTTCCGAGGCGCGATTCTCGCGGTGCCGCGCGGTCAGGTTGAAGCTGCGACCGCCTATGGCCTCAAACGCGGTCAGCGCTTTCGCTACGTGGTGTTTCCGCAAATGATGCGCTTCGCCCTGCCGGGCATCGGCAACAACTGGATGGTCATGCTCAAGGCCACCGCGCTGGTGTCGATCATCGGCCTCGCCGATCTGGTCAAAGCCGCGCAGGACGCCGGTAAAAGCACCTATCAACTGTTCTACTTTCTGGTACTCGCCGCGTTGATTTATCTGCTGATCACCAGTGCGTCGAACTTCATTCTGCGCTGGCTCGAACGCCGTTACGCCGCCGGTTCCCGGGAGGCCGTACGATGATCGAACTTCTGCAGGAATACTGGCGCGCCTTCCTTTATACCGACGGCCAGAACATCACCGGGCTGGCGATGACGATGTGGCTGCTCACGGCCTCAATCGTTATCGGTTTCCTTGTGTCGATTCCGTTGTCGATCGCGCGGGTGTCGCCGCACTTCTACATTCGCTGGCCGGTGCAGTTCTACACCTACCTGTTCCGGGGCACGCCGCTGTATATCCAGTTGCTGATTTGCTACACCGGGATCTATAGCCTCGCCGCCGTGCGTGCGCAGCCGATTCTCGATAGCTTCTTTCGCGACGCGATGAACTGCACGATCCTCGCCTTCGCCCTCAACACTTGCGCTTACACCACGGAGATTTTCGCCGGGGCGATCCGCAGCATGAACCACGGCGAAGTCGAAGCGGCCAAGGCCTATGGTCTGACAGGCTGGAAGCTTTATGCCTACGTGATCATGCCGTCGGCCTTGCGCCGTTCGTTGCCTTACTACAGCAACGAAGTGATCCTTATGCTGCACTCGACCACGGTGGCTTTCACCGCGACCATCCCCGACATCCTGAAAGTCGCGCGGGACGCCAACTCGGCGACCTTTCTGACCTTTCAGTCGTTCGGCATCGCCGCGCTGATCTACCTGACCATTACCTTTGCGCTGGTCGGCCTATTCCGCCTTGCCGAACGCCGATGGCTGGCCTTCCTCGGCCCGACTCACTAGGATCGGCCCCAGAAAAAAAGAGATGCCAATGCGCCACCTGATCCATGACTTGCTGGCCCCGCTGCCGGGGACTGCGCGACAGATTCACAGCTTCCACTTCGGCCCGGAGCAGGCCAAGGGCAAGGTTTACATTCAGTCTTCGCTGCACGCCGACGAACTGCCGGGCATGCTCGTCGCCTGGCACCTCAAGCAGCGACTGGCGGAGCTGGAAGCCGCCGGCCGCCTGCGCAGCCAGATCGTGCTGGTGCCAGTGGCCAACCCGGTCGGCCTCGAACAAGTGCTGATGGACGTGCCGCTGGGCCGTTACGAACTGGAGAGCGGGCAGAATTTCAACCGCTGGTTCGTCGACCTCAGTGAAGAGATTGGCAACGCCATCGAGGGCAAGCTCAGCGACGATCCGCAGCACAACCTCGAACTGATCCGCAGCCATCTGCGCGACGCCCTCGCCCGCCAGACCGCCACCACGCAACTGCAATCGCAGCGCCTGACCCTGCAACGGCTGGCCTGCGATGCGGACATGGTGCTGGACTTGCACTGCGATTTCGAATCGGTGGTGCACCTCTACACCACGCCCGAAGCGTGGCCGCAGGTCGAACCGCTGGCGCGCTACATCGAATCCCAGGCGAGCCTGTTGGCCACCGATTCCGGCGGCCAGTCGTTCGACGAATGCTTCACTCTGCTGTGGTGGCAACTGAAGGAACGCTTCGGCGAACACTTCGAGATTCCGCTCGGCAGTTTTTCGGTGACCGTCGAGTTGCGCGGTCAGGGTGACGTCAATCACCCGATGGCCAGCCGCGACTGCCAGGCGTTGATCGACTACTTGATTCAGTCCGATGCGATCGTTGGTGAAACCAAACCGCAACCGCCGCTGCCGTATCCCGCTACGCCACTGGCGGGCGTGGAACCGGTGACCACGCCGGTCGGCGGCTTGCTGGTGTACACGGCGGTTGCCGGCCAATACCTGGAAGCGGGGCAGCAGATCGCCGAAATCATCGACCCGATCCACGACCGCATCACCCCTATTCATAGCTCGACTGCCGGGCTGATGTACGCCCGCTCGCTGCGCCGCATGGCCACCGCGGGCATGGTCATCGCCCACGTGGCGGGCGCCGAAGCCTATCGCAGCGGCTACCTACTTTCGCCTTGAGGATGTCTGTCCCATGTACAAACTGACCGTTGAAGGCCTGCACAAAAGCTATGGCGACCATCAGGTGCTCAAAGGCGTTTCGCTCAAGGCCAAGACCGGCGACGTGATCAGCCTGATCGGCGCCAGCGGCTCGGGCAAAAGCACCTTTTTGCGCTGCATCAACTTTCTCGAACAACCCAACGACGGCGCCATGAGCCTCGATGGCCAGACCATCCGCATGGTCACCGACCGCCACGGCATGCACGTCGCCGACGCCGATGAACTGCAACGTTTGCGCACGCGACTGGCGATGGTGTTTCAGCATTTCAATCTGTGGAGCCACATGACCGTGCTGGAAAACATCACCATGGCTCCGCGCCGGGTGTTGGGTTGCAGCAAGCAGGAAGCCGATGATCGCGCGCGGCGTTATCTGGACAAGGTCGGTTTGCCGGCGCGGGTGGCGGATCAGTACCCGGCGTTTTTGTCCGGCGGTCAGCAGCAGCGCGTAGCGATTGCCCGGGCGTTGGCGATGGAGCCGGAGGTGATGCTGTTTGATGAACCGACGTCGGCGCTTGACCCCGAGTTGGTGGGGGAAGTGTTGAAGGTGATTCAAGGTCTGGCCGAAGAAGGCCGCACCATGATCATGGTCACCCACGAGATGAGTTTCGCCCGCAAAGTCTCCAGCCAGGTGCTGTTCCTGCACCAAGGCCTGGTCGAAGAAGAAGGCGCCCCCGAAGACGTGCTCGGCAACCCGAAAAGCGAACGCCTGAAACAATTCCTCAGCGGCAACCTCAAGTAACCCCATACACAAATCACCCCTGTGGGAGCGGGCTTGCTCGCGAAGGCGGTGTGTCAGCCAATAATTCTTTAACTGACACACCGCCTTCGCGAGCAAGCCCGCTCCCACAATGGATGTTCATCGTCTACAAAAATCAAACTTGTCCGCCCGCGCCGTGGTCTCTGGAAGAACCCCTCCAGAGCGCGCGCAGCCGGCATGGCGAAATCTCTCGACCTCGCAAAAATCTGGTTCAGCGCCCGCGACTGGAAGCCCTTCGCCTTTCAGAAACAGGTGTGGGCGGCCGTCAAAAACGGCGAATCCGGTCTGCTCCACGCCAGCACCGGCGCCGGTAAAACCTATGCCGTATGGTTCGCCGCCCTCAATCGATTCGCCAAAATCCTTCCCGTCGATGCGCCGCCACGCAAACGCAAACAACCTGCCGAACCACTGACCGTGTTGTGGATCACGCCGATGCGGGCACTTGCCGCCGACACCGCGCGCGCCCTGCAAACACCCGTCGATGACCTGCAAATCCCGTGGAGCATCGGCCTGCGCACCGGTGACACCAGCAGCAGCGAACGTGCGCGGCAGGGTCGACGTTTGCCAACCACGCTGATCACCACGCCGGAAAGCCTGACCCTGCTACTGGCCCGTGCCGACGCACAGACTGCGCTCGCTTCGCTAAAGATGATCGTCGTCGATGAATGGCACGAATTACTTGGCAACAAACGCGGCGTGCAACTGCAATTGGCCCTCGCTCGTTTGCGCCGCTGGCAGCCTGATCTGATCGTCTGGGGGGTGTCCGCCACGCTCGGTAATCAATCCCACGCCGAACACGTGCTGATCCCACAGGGCGGCGGCGTGAGTATTCAAGGACAAAGCGAAAAAACGCTGAAGGTCGACACCCTGATCCCACCGTCCATTGAGCGTTTTCCGTGGGCCGGGCACATTGGTCTGAAGATGCTCCCGCAAGTCGTCGCCGAGCTCGATGCCTGCGCCAGTACGCTGGTGTTCACCAACACCCGGGCGCAATCGGAAATCTGGTATCAGGCATTACTGGAAGCGCGGCCGGACTGGGCCGGGTTGATTGCGTTGCACCACAGTTCACTGTCTCGCGACACCCGTGACTGGGTCGAAAAAGCCTTGAAGGATGGTTTGTTGAAAGTGGTGGTCTGCACGTCGAGTCTGGATCTCGGTGTGGATTTTTTACCGGTCGAACGCGTGCTGCAAATCGGCTCGGCCAAAGGCGTTGCGCGTTTGATGCAGCGTGCCGGACGCTCCGGTCACGCACCGGGACGCACCTCGCGGGTGACGCTGGTGCCGACCCACAGTCTTGAACTGATCGAAGCCGCTGCCGCGCGCGACGCCGTCGAACAACGGCGCATCGAACCGCGCCTGTCGCCGCATCAATCGCTGGACGTGCTGGTACAGCATCTGGTCAGCATGGCGCTGGGTGGCGGATTTTTACCGGATGAGCTGTACGAAGAAGTCCGCACGGCGTGGGCTTATCGCGACCTGACGCCTGCGGATTGGGCGTGGGCGCTGGCTTTCGTACGCCATGGCGGGATGTCTCTGACAGCCTATCCGGATTATCGCCGGGTCGAACCGGATGAGCACGGCGTGTGGCGCGTGCCCGATGCGCGATTGGCGCGGCGGCATCGCATGAGCGTCGGCACCATTGTCAGCGATGCGAGCATCAACCTGAAATTCTGGAGCAAGGGCGGCGGTGGCAAGCAGCTTGGCAGCGTCGAAGAAGGCTTTATCGCCCGACTGAAACCCGGTGATGGTTTTCTGTTTGCCGGGCGTTTGCTGGAATTGGTGCGGGTGGAAAACATGACGGCGTACGTCAAACGCAGCACCGTGAAAAAAGCGGCGGTGCCACGCTGGAATGGCGGGCGGATGCCGCTCTCCAATGAACTTGCGCAAGCGGTGGTTGCACGGTTTAGTGCGGCCGCCGTAGGTGAGTTCGTCGGCCCGGAAATGCAGGCGCTGCGCCCGTTGCTTGAGACTCAGGCCCGCTGGTCAGGCTTGCCGACGGTTAATAATCTGCTGGCGGAGGTACTGAAATCCCGCGAGGGCTGGCACCTTTTCCTCTATCCGTTCGCCGGTCGCCAGGTGCATCTGGGGCTGGCGAGCCTGTTGGCGTGGCGCGTCAGCCAGCGCCAACCGGTGACCTTTTCCATCGCGGTGAATGATTACGGGCTGGAGCTGCTCAGTGCCACGCCGGTGGATTGGTCGCAGCAGCTCAATGCCGAGCTGCTCGACCCTGCGGATCTTTTGGCTGATGTGCTCGCCAGTCTCAATGCCGGTGAATTGGCCTTGCGCCGTTTCCGGGAAATCGCCCGAATCGCCGGGTTGGTATTCGCCGGCTATCCCGGCGCGCCGAAAAGTACCCGGCAGGTGCAGGCTTCGAGCGGATTGTTTTTTCAAGTGTTCAAACAATATGACGCCGACAACCTGTTGCTCGCCCAGGCCGGGGAAGAAGTCCTACGCGAAGAACTGGATATTCGTCGGTTGGAACAGACACTGGAGCGGATCAACGGGATGAAACTCGATGTGCATCAGATCAAACGTCCTACGCCGCTCGGGTTCCCGCTGCTGGTGGAACGCATGCGCGAAAGCATGAGTTCGGAAAAACTCGCCGACCGGATCAGGCGCATGGTCGGTGATCTGGAGAAGTCTGCCGACAACGGTAAATCGTCATGAACGCGGCGTATCCCGTGCGTTTGGCCGGCGAGGAGTTGTGGTTACTTCCGGAAAAGGCGCTCTACTGGCCAGCGCAAGAGGCGTTGTTGATCGCTGATGTGCATTTTGGCAAGGCAGCGGCCTATCGCAGCCTCGGACAACCGGTGCCGCAGGGAACGACGGCGAGCAACATTGCGGTGATCGACCGATTGTTGGCGGTGCTGCCGTGTCGGCAACTGATCTTTCTGGGGGATTTCCTGCACGGGCCGGGCTCGCATGCGGTGGGTACGCTGAATGCGCTGGCGCAATGGCGTGAGCGTCATGCGGATCTGCCGATGACGTTGATTCGCGGCAATCACGATAAACGCGCAGGGGATCCGCCTGCGTCGCTAAACATTCGCGTGGTGCCAGAGCCGCTGCTGTTAGGGCCGTTTGCGCTTCAACACCAGCCTGATCCGCACCCGGAACGGCATGTATTGGCCGGCCACGTCCACCCGGTTTACCGGTTGTTTGGCAAAGGGCGGCAGAGTTTACGATTAGCCTGTTTCAGACTGGGCGAGCGAATCAGCCTGCTACCGGCATTCGGAGCGTTTACCGGCGGCTATCCGGTCGAAAAAGATGAGCAATGTCGAATCTTCGTTACCGGCGACAACGAAATCTGGCCCATCAACTAATCACACCCTGCCCCTGTAGGAGCAAAGCTTGCTCGCGAAAGCGTTCGTCCAATCAAAACCGATGAATCAGACAAATCGCTTCGCGAGCAAGCTCTGCTCCTACAAAAGCAGGTAATTAATCAGGCAACTGGCGCCGGTGGTGGCTCGTCCGGAAGCGTTGGCTCGCCCGGCTCGGTCGGTTGCTCATTGGGGGTATCTGGATCAGGCTGACCAGGAATTCCGCCGGCCATGTTGATAGGCGGGTGTGCCAACAAGGACCAGGCCAATACGCCAATCTGATTGGGCTCAAGCCTTGCCAGTTCGGCAGTGATATGCGGATCGATCTTCATAAAGCACTCCTCGGCGAAGGCCCGCATTTGCTGAAACAAAAACGGGCAGTACACCCCATAGAGTGTCTGCCCGCCAAAGAATTCCCGGCATCCGCCGGATGGACGAATCAGGTACGTGGCAGCGTTACGCCACGTTGGCCCTGATACTTGCCGCCGCGATCCTTGTAGGAAACTTCACATTCTTCATCGGATTCGAGGAAGAGCATCTGTGCCACGCCTTCGTTGGCGTAGATTTTCGCCGGCAGGTTGGTGGTATTGGAGAATTCCAGCGTCACGTGACCTTCCCACTCAGGCTCGAGCGGCGTCACGTTCACGATGATGCCGCAGCGTGCGTAGGTGCTTTTACCCAGGCAAATGGTCAATACGTTGCGCGGAATGCGGAAGTATTCAACGGTGCTGGCCAGGGCGAAGGAGTTCGGCGGAATAATGCAGACATCACTGTGGACGTCGACGAAGCTGCCCGGATCGAAGTTTTTCGGATCGACGATCGACGAGTTGATGTTGGTGAACACCTTGAAATGATTGGTGCAGCGCACATCGTAGCCGTAGCTCGAGACACCGTAGGAGATGACCCGGCTCTCGTCGCTGCCGCGCACCTGGCGCTCGACGAAAGGTTCGATCATGCCGTGTTCCTGCGCCATGCGGCGAATCCACTTGTCCGATTTGATGCTCATGGCGGGGTGTCCTGAATAGCGAGGTGGAAAAATTCTGTCCGGCATCTTACCGGGCGCGCCGCCCTCTTCAAAGTGCGCGCTGCAATTCTCGCCGAACACCCCGTATTTACGCGCGCTGGCGACGAACTGTCACACCGCTGGTCCCTAAATCTTAGAAACCTTCGCAAGAAGCATTGGCACGTTCCGGAAAAAGGGTTAAGGTGGCGCCACTGTGCTGCTTGTGTCACTGAGAATCTCTACACGATATGTTGAATTTCGATCCAACCATCTACAAGAATTTTTCCTGCTCTTTGCACTCAGTCTCGGCCAGGGTTCTTCCTGTGTCGCAGTTATCTTTGTTCAAGGAGTTACACCATGTCTAATCGCCAAACCGGTACCGTTAAGTGGTTCAACGATGAAAAAGGCTTCGGCTTCATCACTCCACAATCCGGTGACGACCTGTTCGTTCACTTCAAAGCTATCCAATCCGACGGCTTCAAAAGCCTGAAAGAAGGCCAACAGGTTTCTTTCATCGCTACCCGCGGTCAGAAAGGCATGCAAGCTGAGGAAGTACAAGTTATCTAACTTGTAGCTTCTTTAGAAAAGAGCCCCGCCCTTAAAAGCGGGGCTTTTTTGTGTCTGTTTGTTTTCTCGGGCCGCAACCCCACTTCAGCTCTATATGATTCGCGCCCTGGAAAACACATGGAAGAAGCAGGATGCAATTCATCTCCTGGAACACACTCAACGCGCTGATTTTCGTATTCGCACCACCGCTGAATGCAGACCCAAAGCCTGATCACCCCACAGTGATCCTCGATATGAACACCCGATCGACTTATCTGGCTAAAGGGCCAGAAGTGAATGGTCACTCATCCATACAGCTAAAAGCTGCAGCCCTCCTGACACTCTCTACGCCGCACGCCTGTGGAAGCAACGAGGTTTACCTTACCCCGGAATCTTCAGGCATCCCGGTCGAGTCATTTCGCCGAGCACTCGACGAAGTCCAGGACTTGATCGACCTAAAAATCCCTCTACTGCTCACGCTCTCAGCTTGCGAGCGAAAACGCGCTTTCTTCGAAAAAGTACGCCCCTGCACTCCGGAAGAATGTGCCGACCTGACAAACCCACTGGTGGACGGCAAACTTTATCTCGACGAGCACGCCAAGCCGATCGGCAAAGGACAAGCGTCGTACTACCTACAAATGCCAATGGCTTACGACAAGAAAAACAAGGCATGGCACGCACAAATTTTTTACGTGGACACCCAAACCTTACGCAGCGAGCATTATGTTGATAAGGAGGATTTTGTTTCGGGAAAAGCCGTTTACACATACAAAGCTTACTACCGAGACGGCAAACCCCGGAGAAGCTACTACTACGACGTAAACGGCCTGCGCCATGGCGAGGCGTTAACCTACTCCGATCAAGGCGTGATCATCAAGCGAGAGAGCTACTTGAACAATGATCTGGAAGGTTGGCAATTTATCTATCATGACAATGGCAAGGTAGCCGAATCCTACAACTGGCATTTGGGCAAGCACGTCGATGGTGAATACCTCGAATATGACGAAGACGGCGCGTTAATCGGACGCAGCAGTTATCGAGATGATGTCCTCGACGGCCCCGTCCTCAGCTACCATCCGAACGGACAGCTGAAGTACGAAACCGTTTACATCAACGGCAAAGCTCAAGGGCCGAATAACCAATATTTTGATAATGGAGCCTTAGAATTCTCCGGCAACTACGTTGACGGAAGGCCTGATGGCTGGCTAACCACTTACTTCATCGACGGGACAGTCAAAGAAAAGCAGTATCACAAGGATGGCGTTCAGCGAAGCTATGAGCAATGGAATGAACTGGGCAAGCAAACCTTGCAGTGGCAGTGGGACGAACAACATCGCAAACAGGGCGACTTCAAACTGTGGTACGCAGATGGTCAGCTGAAGGAGCACGAAAAATACAAGGACGACAAACGCCAAGGGGCATCCACGACCTGGCACGAAAATGGTGAGATTGCTTCATCTTCCACCTACGTCGATGGCACTGAGGACGGCCCGAGACGCTTCTTCAGGGAGGACGGCAGTCTGAGTTACGAATGCCAATACCAAATGGGCGTCAAGCAGGGAGAATGCGTTTCGATTCGCGCCAGCAAAACCCAATCAGAGAGCTGATAATAAAAAGCCCCGCAATCACGGGGCTTTTTCTACCTTGCCTCGGCAGATCTTACCAGGCCACGCCAAACCCAGCGGTATAACGGGTCTTGCTCAAATCCGCATCATCGGTACCACTGATAATGTCGCGCTCAGCTTTCAAATTCAGAGACGCCCATTCAGTAACCTTGTAGCGCAGGCCCATCTCGGCATCCAGCGCGTAATCCGCGACACCCGACAACGGCTTGCCAAACTCGCCGTTAGTGAAGAACTCGACCTTCTTGCCGATCAGGTAACGGTTGTAATCCCACTTCATCGCGACCGAATAGAAGTTGTCCTTGCCGCCATCGCTGTATTCGTAATCGGTACGGTTGAGCAGCGAACCGAGCGAGAACGCGCCCAACTCGTCATCCCAGAACTGGTAACCCGGACCGGTACCGACCACGCGCTGGCGCGAAAGGTCTTCAACATGGTCGCGCTTGTAATTCAGGCGCCCCTGCCAAAACCACTTATCGGTCAGGAAGCGGTCGAGGGAGTATTCGGCGCGCCAGTTGTTGGTGGTGACTTCGTCGTCCTGCACTTCGCGGTTGTACTCGCCCTCGGCGGTGTGACGCCAGCGACCGTGACGCGCGGAGGTTTTGAAATCGATGTCGTAATCGTCGGTGTCTTTTTCCGCGCGCTGATAATCCATCGCCAGATCGACATTGCCCTTCCACACCAGATCCTCGACCACCGGTTTTGGCTTGAGAATCTGCTGAATGCTCGCCAGCTCGACAGTTTTTGGCGCCTCGCCGTTGGCCAGGGTGACCTTGCCGTCTTCCGCCGCCGTCAGCGACTTGGAGACTTCGCCGGTGTAGGCATCCTGTTTGACCAACAGGTGCTGATCGCTCTCAAGGGTCTTGACCTCTTTCCAATCGATCGTGACCGCTCCGGCGTACTTGGTCTGAATCAACAGTTTGCCGCCGTCGAACAGGGAAATGGTGCCGCTCAACTTGTCACCGTTCTTCAACCAGACGGTGTCGGCAAGCAGGGGCGTGGACGCACTGAAAACAGCAAGGCACAGCAAGGTTCTGGACAACATAAGCGAATCGAGGGCTCAAGTTTGCGAAAAAAGGTGGGCATTATCCGTAGGAATAAGACCCTGACAAGGACTGACCGGACTATTTCTATTGAGTTCATTTCTCAACTGCACGACGAGGGATTACGCTTAGAGCCTCGATACGATCAAGTTCAGGAACTCCGTACGTGACAGACCCGAACCCCGAAGGGGACAGCGAAGCGCAAATCCGACGCACGGCGCTCTACTCGACACTCGCCCAAGTGCCCGAAGGCAAAGTCGTCAGCTATGGTCAGTTAGCCGAACTGGCCGGGTTGGGGCGCGCCGCCCGCTGGGTAGGCCGCGTATTGAGTCAGTTGCCTGGTGATACCAAACTGCCCTGGCACCGTGTCTTGGGCGCCGGCGGTCGTATCAGTTTGCCGGTGGGCAGCCCGTCGGGCGATGAACAACGGGCGCGTTTGCGCGTGGAAGGCATCACCGTCCAGAATAATCGTGTGGATATTCAGCGCCATGGCTGGCGTCCGGTAGAGCACAGCGGTTAGAGTGCGCGCTTTGTTTTCGCAATCTTGAGGCAGACTTCAGCCCATGCCCCGTAAAACCTGGCGCGCCGCGCTAGCTGCTTATGCCAGTCCTTCGACGCTCGTGCTGTTGTTGCTCGGTTTCGCCGCCGGCCTGCCGTACATGCTGGTGTTTTCAACGCTTTCCGTCTGGCTACGTGAAGCGGGCGTAGCCCGTGAAACGATTGGCTACGCAAGCCTCATCGGCCTGGCCTATGCGTTCAAATGGGTCTGGTCACCGCTGCTCGACCAATGGCGCCTGCCGTTGCTCGGCAAGCTTGGCCGACGCCGCTCGTGGCTGGTGCTCTCACAAGTCCTGGTGATCCTTGGCCTGATCGGCATGGGTTTCTGTGATCCGCAGAAGCACCTGTCCTGGTTGATCGCAATTGCCGTGGTCGTCGCCTTCGCTTCCGCTACCCAAGACATTGCGGTCGACGCCTATCGACTGGAAATCGCCGACGACAATCGTCAGGCTGCACTCGCCGCCAGCTACATGTCCGGCTACCGTGTCGCCGCCCTGCTCGCCACCGCCGGCGCATTGTTTTTTGCCGAAGGCTTCGGTTCTACCGGTTTCAACTACAAGCACTCGGCGTGGACCGGCACTTATGTGTTGTTCGGCGCGCTGATGATCCCAGCCCTGCTCACTACGCTGTTCATGCGCGAACCGCCGGTGCCGCTGCGTACGCAATTGCAGGCCGGGCGCTATACGTTCATGCATCAATTGATGTCGGTGTTCGTGCTGATCGTCTTGCTCGTGTCCGTGCCGGCGATGTTCACCCAGCTGTACAACACCGATTTCGCCAGCGTGCTGTTCGGCAGCATGAGCCCGCTCGATCTGCTGCTCGAAGACCGCGCCTTCCTGCGCGCCATCCTCTATACGCTGCTGACCGGTCTGTGCCTGTCGACCATGGGTCGCCGTGGCCTGGCGCCGGTGCTGACGCCGGTCAACGACTTCATCCTGCGTTATCGCTGGCAGGCACTACTGCTGCTCGGTTTGATCGCGACCTACCGGATGTCCGACACGGTCATGGGCGTAATGGCCAACGTGTTCTACATCGATCAGGGCTTCACCAAGGATCAGATCGCCAGCGTCAGCAAGATTTTCGGCCTGATCATGACCCTCGTCGGCGCCGGCATGGGCGGCCTGTTGATCGTGCGTTTCGGCATTCTGCCGATTCTGCTGATCGGCGGCGCCGCATCGGCAGGCACCAACCTGCTGTTCCTGATGCTCGCCGACATGGGCCCGAACCTGAAGATGCTGGTGGTGACCATTTCCCTCGACAACTTCAGTTCGGGGCTGGCGACATCGGCGTTTGTCGCCTACCTGTCGAGCCTGACCAACCTGAAGTTCTCCGCGACGCAATACGCCCTGCTCAGCTCGATCATGCTCCTGCTGCCGCGCCTGATCGGCGGCTATTCCGGGGTGATGGTGGAGAAGTTCGGTTACCACAACTTCTTCCTGATCACCGCGTTGCTCGGTGTGCCGACGCTGGTGCTGATCGCTCTGCACTGGTTCCAGGAAAGTCGCCGCGAAGGCCCGACACCCACGCCCGAGCCCGTCCCGACGCCCGTCGCGGAAGAGTCGTAAGACATTTCGTCAATGGCGGGAGGAATCCCGCCGTTGAACTCCTCCACCGGCCACACGCCTGTACGTCAGCAAAAGTCGCCGGTACACTGCTCCGTCATTTCCAGTCATAGCAACCGACAACGGCCAACCATGCGCACCAGTCAATTTTTGCTCGCCACACAGAAAGAAACGCCTTCCGACGCGGTCGTGATCAGCCACCAGCTGATGCTGCGCGCCGGCATGATCCGCAAACTCGCCTCGGGCCTGTACACCTGGCTGCCGATGGGCTTGCGAGTGATGCGCAAGGTTGAAGCCATCGTTCGTGAAGAAATGAACGCTGCCGGCTCTCTGGAAGTGTTGATGCCGAGCACCCAACCGGCCGAGCTGTGGCAGGAATCGGGGCGCTGGGAAGAATACGGCCCTGAGCTGCTGCGCATCAAAGACCGCCACGGTCGTGATTTCTGCGCGGGCCCGACCCACGAAGAAGTGATCACCGATCTGATGCGCAACGAGTTGAGCAGCTACAAACAGCTGCCAATCAACCTGTACCAGATCCAGACCAAATTCCGTGACGAGATCCGTCCACGCTTCGGTTTGATGCGCGGCCGCGAATTCATCATGAAGGACTCCTACTCCTTCCACGCTGATCAGGCATCGCTGCAGATTACCTACGATCGCATGCATGAAGCCTACTGCAACATCTTCACGCGTCTGGGTCTGAAATTCCGTCCGGTGGAAGCCGACAACGGTTCGATCGGCGGTGCAGGTTCGCACGAGTTCCACGTACTGGCTGAATCCGGCGAAGACGACATCGTTTTCAGCAACGGTTCCGACTACGCAGCGAACATCGAAAAAGCCGAAGCCGTGCCGCGCGAAACGTCGCGCGCCGCTGCGACTGAAGAACTTCGCCTGGTCGATACGCCTGACACCAAAACCATCGCGGCGCTGGTGGAAAAATCCAATCTGCCGATTGAAAAGACCATCAAGACCCTGATCGTGCGCGCCGAAGAAGAAGGCAAGCTGATCGCGCTGGTGATCCGTGGCGACCACGAACTCAACGAAATCAAGGCTGCCCAGCAAGCTGGCGTGGCCAACCCGCTGGTCATGGCCACCGATGCCGAACTGCGTGACGCCATTGGCGCCGGCGCCGGTTCGCTCGGCCCGCTGAACCTGCCGCTGCCAATCATCATCGACCGCTCGGTCGAACTGATGAGCGACTTCGGCATCGGCGCGAACATCGACGACAAGCACTACTTCGGCGTGAACTGGGAGCGCGATCTGCCGGTTCCGACCGTGGCTGACCTGCGTAACGTGGTCGCCGGCGACCCAAGCCCGGACGGCAAAGGCACGCTGGAAATCAAACGCGGCATCGAAGTCGGGCACATCTTCCAGCTGGGCAACAAGTACAGCAAAGCGATGAAATGCGAAGTGCTGGGCGAAAACGGCAAGCCAGTCACGCTGGAAATGGGTTGCTACGGCATCGGCGTTTCCCGCGTGGTGGCGGCGGCCATCGAGCAGAACAACGACGCCAACGGCATCATCTGGAGCGACACTTTGGCGCCGTTCCAGATCGCACTGGTACCGCTGCGTTATGAAACCGAGCAGGTGCGCGAAGCCACCGACAAGCTGTACGCCGAACTGACGGCGGCCGGCTTCGAAGTGCTGCTGGATGATCGCGACAAGAAAACCAGCCCGGGCATCAAGTTCGCGGACATGGAGCTGATCGGCATTCCTCACCGGATCGTGGTCAGCGACCGCGGCCTCGCCGAAGGCAACCTGGAATACAAGAGTCGTACCGAAGGCGAAGCGCAAGCACTGCCGGTCGCCGACGTACTGTCCTTCCTTCAGGCCCGTATCCGCCGCTGAAACCAGATAGAGACGTCATGTTCAAGCGAAACACCTTAGGCCTCGGTGGCACCGCCCTGTGCGGTGCCCTGCTGGTCAGCGGCTGTGCCAATCACATGTCACAGCGCAGCGAGCACGAAGAGCGGGTCGAGCGAAAGTTGCTCGACCACAGCCTGCAGATTGATGTCGGTGAGCCTAAGGAGCTTGAGCTGCCGCAGCGACGCGTGAAGATCAACGAACAGAAGACTTTTGAAGTCACCGAGTTCGAAGTGACACGTCGCTACGATCGCTACACGCCTTACCAGCCTTGGCGCGAGGTCTACGAGATTCCGCTGGGCGTGGTGGCGGTGGTCGGTGGTGTCGGCGCCAACGTGGTCAACGTGTTTGCCCTCGGCAATCTGCCGGACAGCGTCACCAAGGATTGGCTGAGTTACGGTTTTGCCGGGCTCAACCCGTTCATGAACGTGCAGTCCAACGGCCGTGCGCAGCAGAACCTGGCCGGTATCGATGAAATCCAGCGCGACAAGCGCACGGAGTATTCGAGCCTGCCGTGGAGCGAGCGGCCGGTGCAGGTCAAGGCTGGCAAACAGACCTTCGACATGACCACCGATCGCAACGGCGTGCTGCGCTTGAATCTGCTCGACAGTCCATTTGCCGAGCATGAACTCAATTACGTCGGCAAACTGCAGATCAGTGTCGAGGACGCCAAGGATGACGTGCATTCCGACTCGTCCCTGGCGATCAGCAGCCACTTGCGTGGCAAGTTGCTCGAAGCGCACGGCTTGATTTACGACGATCTGGAAGACGACGAAGTGAGCCAGTGGGTACACCGGGTCAAACGTCTGTCGGAACTGGGTCTGGAAGAAGAAGCCAGCGAACTGGAACAAAGCCTGATCGAACTGACGCGTAACGATCCTGAGCTGCAGACTGAGTTTCTCAAGTCTTTGACCAAGGATGCGGGGCGGTTGGTGGCTGATCCGGGGCCGAATTAAGGCCTCATAAAAGATCGTCCGAACGCGGCCCGAGCCTTCGGCAGCTCCTACAGGAAAACGCGTTCCAATGTAGGAGCTGCCGAAGGCTGCGATCTTTTGACTTTAACGCTCAAACAACTCCATCTGCTCAAACCCTCCCCGCAAATCCTCCAGCCTCACCCCAACCCCCAACAACCGCACCGGTTTCCCGCCGCGATTGAACGCCTGCGTCAGCATCAACTGATAACTGCCCAAATCCCGCCCTGCCCCGGCCTGTTCCAGCGTGGTTTGGGTAAAGTCATGAAACTTCACTTTGACGAACGGCTTGCCCGGTCGATAACTGCTGTCGATCCGTGCCATGCGGGTTTTCAGGGTTTCCAGCAGCTCAGGCAACTTGTCGAGGCAACTGCGCAAATCCGGCAGATCAACGTCGTAGGTATTTTCCACGCTGATTGACTGACGCCGACTGTCGTTGTGCACCAGACGATCATCAATCCCACGCGCCAGGCTCCACATTCGCTCGCCGAAACTGCCAAATTCGCGCACCAGCGCCAACTTGTCCCACTCGCGCAATTGCGAGCAGTCAACAATGCCGAGCCTGCCCAGTTTGTCGGCGGTGACCTTGCCGACGCCGTGCAGTTTGCTCACCGGCAAACCGCTGACGAAGTCCTCGACCTGATCCGGGGTGATCACGAACAAACCATTGGGTTTTTTCCAGTCGCTGGCGATCTTCGCCAGAAACTTGTTCGGCGCCACACCGGCAGACACGGTGATATGCAGTTGATTGGAGACGCGTCGACGAATGTCTTGAGCAATACGCGTGGCGCTGCCGCCGAAATGCGCACTGTCCGAGACATCCAGATAAGCCTCGTCCAGCGACAGCGGTTCGATCAGATCGGTGTAGTCGCTGAAAATCACATGGATTTCTTTCGAGGCTTCGCGATAGGCGTCCATGCGCGGTTTGACGATGGTCAGATCCGGGCACAGCTTCAAGGCATGCCCCGAGGACATCGCCGAGCGCACGCCATAGGCCCGCGCCTCGTAGTTGCAGGTGGCGATGACACCGCGCCGATCCGCCGAACCACCTACCGCCAAAGGCTTGCCGGCGAGGTTCGGGTCATCACGCATCTCGATGGCGGCGTAGAAACAGTCACAGTCGACGTGGATGATTTTTCGCTGAGTCATGACAGAAAAGGAAACATGGCGAGCCGGATCGGCAGTATCTCACTGACACCTGTATATAGCACCAGTGGTAAGAATGTTCTTTTCCACGCGTAGGAAAAGGCCGATGAATTTATTTTCTCAATCGAAAGAAGCCCTTCGATAGAGCTGAAACCCTTGTGCCACCTGCCCTGCACGCCTTTTCAGGCACTGCAAAAAGCGCTAACCGATTGAACCTCAACAGATTTTATCCAGATTGCGGGTTGACACCCCGGCGATCCTCTGTAGAATGCCGACACACAGACGCGGGATGGAGCAGTCTGGTAGCTCGTCGGGCTCATAACCCGAAGGTCGTCGGTTCAAATCCGGCTCCCGCAACCAAACATCAAAAAAGGCTACTCGAAAGAGTGGCCTTTTTTGTGCGCGTCTGTTTTGCAGATTTCTTCTACTTATAAGGAAGCGATCGCCAAACAGGAATTCGTTGCATTTCCGAAACTTAGGCGCGACCTGCGACCGTTTGACGCGATCTCACACTTATTTGACCCTTTACGGGATTAGCGGTTGACACCCCGTCGTTCCTCTGTAGAATGCCGCCACACAGACGCGGGATGGAGCAGTCTGGTAGCTCGTCGGGCTCATAACCCGAAGGTCGTCGGTTCAAATCCGGCTCCCGCAACCAAACATCAAAAAAGGCTACTCGAAAGAGTGGCCTTTTTTGTATCTGTTGAAAAAGTCCTTTCGCAACAATGATCTGTCACTGTGCAGTGAACGCTTGGGATCTTCAGACTCGCCAACTTGCGACTATGCTTGTGTCGCAGGCACGACGTCTGCAATCCAGGAACTGCCCTCGCCGATACCCGGTGAGAGGCGTAGTATTTTGTGATTATTTTTTTCTACAGGGATTGGTAACTTGGCTGGATACCTCCATCCTGTCGCGCACAATCCAAGAGGTGATTGATGCGCGCCAACTCGTCTGATCCACAAGACACCGTCACAGCGGAACATCCGATCAAGCCCGAGCGTTTGCGCTTGCTGGATCGTTTGAGCAAATACCGTCAGCCAATTGGTCTGGCCGTTACGTTGCTGCTGTTCGCCATTGCGCTGATTGCCTGTCGCCATCTATTGGCCGAGCTTGATCTCGACGCTCTGCACGACTCGATTCTCGAGGTACCGAAACCCGCCCTGCTCGGCGCTTTCGGTGCGACGGTGGTCGGCTTCATTATTCTGCTCGGCTATGAATGGTCGGCCAGCCGCTATGCCGGCGTGACCTTGCCGCCGCGTACTCTGGCGATGGGCGGGTTCACCGCGTTTGCGATTGGCAACGCCATTGGCCTGTCGCTGCTGTCCGGCGGCTCGGTTCGCTATCGTTTATATGCACGGCATGGTCTGGGGGCGGCGGAAGTCGCGCACATGACCCTGTTCGCCAGCCTGTCGCTGGGTTGCGCCCTGCCGCCACTGGCTGCGCTGGCGACGCTGAGTGACCTGCCCGCTGCCTCTGCGGCACTCGGCCTGTCCGAAGGTTTGCTGGGCACAGTTGCCGCTGTCGTGCTGTTGCTTGGCGCGGTATTGGCTATCGGCATCTATCGTCGGCGTCTGCCGGAACAACCACTGCGTGACAACCTGCTGGTTCGGGTCGGTCGCCGCACCTTGCGCCTGCCGGGTCGCCGTCTGACCTTTCTGCAACTGATCATCACCGCACTCGACGTCGCCGCCGCCGCGACCGTGCTGTATCTGCTGCTGCCCGAAGCGCCACCGTTTGGCGCGTTCCTGCTGGTGTATCTGCTCGCCCTTGCCGCTGGCGTGCTCAGCCATGTGCCTGGCGGCGTTGGCGTGTTCGAAGCGATTCTGCTGGCAGCGTTTGCCGACAAGCTCGGCGCCGCACCACTGGCCGCAGCCCTGCTGCTGTATCGCCTGATCTACGTGGTGCTGCCGTTGCTGGTGGCCTGCGTAGTGCTGCTGATCAACGAAGGTCAGCGCCTGTTTCAATCGCAAACAATGCGCGCTGCCTCGGGTCTGGCCGCGCCGATCCTTGCGGTGCTGGTGTTCCTCTCCGGCGTGGTGCTGCTGTTTTCCGGCGCAACGCCCGAGATCGACACGCGTCTTGAGCACATTGGTTTTCTGATTCCACATCGCCTGGTCGACGCTTCGCACTTCGGCGCCAGCCTGATTGGCGTGTTGTGTCTGATGCTCGCCCAAGGTCTGCGCCGTCGCCTGTCGGCAGCATGGATGCTGACCACCATTCTGTTGCTGGTCGGCGCCCTGCTCTCGCTGCTTAAAGGCTTCGACTGGGAAGAAGCCACGCTGATGACCCTCACCGCCGCGTTGCTGGGGGTTTTCCGTCGCTCGTTCTACCGCCCGAGCCGACTGACCGAACTGCCCTTCTCGCCGCTGTATCTGGTCGCCAGCCTGTGCGTCCTCGGTGCATCGACCTGGCTGCTGCTGTTCGCCTATCAGGATGTTCCTTACAGCCATCAACTGTGGTGGCAGTTCACCCTCGACGCTGATGCCCCACGCGGACTGCGTTCGCTGCTTGGTGCTGCGGTGTTGCTGTTGGTGATCGCCCTGACCTGGCTGCTGCGCACTGCGCGCCCGGTGATTCACTTGCCGACGCCGGATGAACTGGAGCGCGCCTCGAAGATTTTGATGGCCTCTTCGCAACCCGACGGCGGCCTCGCGCTGACCGGTGACAAGGCGCTGCTGTTCCACCCCAACGACGAGGCGTTTCTGATGTACGCCCGTCGTGGCCGCAGCCTGGTGGCGCTGTACGACCCGATCGGCCCCGGCCAGCAACGCGCAGAAATGATTTGGCAGTTCCGCGACCTCTGCGACATTTACCATGCGCGCCCGGTGTTCTATCAGGTACGCGCGGAGAACCTGCCGTACTACATGGACATCGGCCTGACCGCGATCAAGCTTGGCGAAGAAGCCCGCGTCGATCTGCATCGCTTTGACCTGGAAGCCAAGGGCAAAGAGATGAAGGATCTGCGTTACACCTGGAACCGAGGCACCCGCGACGGTCTGTCGTTGGAGATCCACGAGCCGGGCCAGGCGCCGATGGATGAGCTGAAAGTGATTTCCGATGCCTGGCTGACCGGTAAGAACGTGCGCGAGAAAGGTTTCTCCCTCGGCCGTTTCAGCGACGAATACCTGAAGCATTTCCGCATCGCGGTGATTCGCTTCGAAGGTCGCCCGGTGGCGTTCGCCAACCTGCTTGAGACGTTCAGCCATGATCTGGCCAGTCTCGACCTGATGCGCGCGCACCCGGATGCGCCGAAGCTGACCATGGAATTCATGATGGTCGGCCTGATTCAACATTATAAGAGTCACGGATACGCGCGTTTCAGCCTGGGCATGGTGCCGTTGTCGGGGTTGCAACCCCGCCGTGGTGCACCGCTGACCCAGCGTCTGGGCTCGATGGTATTCCGCCGTGGTGAGCAGCTGTACAACTTCCAAGGCTTGCGCCGCTTCAAAGACAAGTTCCAGCCTGACTGGGAACCCCGTTATATGGCCGTGCCCGCCGGACTCGATCCGTTGGTGGCGCTGGCCGACACTGCTGCCCTGATCGCGGGCGGCTTGACTGGATTGGTGAAACGCTGATGATTCAACGCTCCCTGAAGTACATCCTGGCCGCACTGATTGTGCTGGCCGTGATTGCCGGCGGCGGTTACTGGTACCTCAAACGCCCGGCACCGGAACCGACGCTCGAACCCATTACGGCAGCCGACGGCACCGTGTTGACCCGCATCATCCCCGGCACCAAGCCCAAGGCGCAGGTGCTGGTGGCGGTCAATAGCGACCAGAAGCTGACCGACAATCAACTGACCACCCTGAGCCGCAGTGCCTCGGCGCAGATCGTTCAGGTGATTCTGCCCAAGGACTGCCTGCAACAAAGCCGCGCCCTGCAAACCGGCCTGCGCGAGCTGAACGGCCCGGCCACTCTGGTCAGCGGCATCGGCCCTGGCGCGGTGCTGGCCTGGCGCTGGCTGGCGGAACAGAAAGACGACAAGGCCCAGGCCATTTCCGTCGACCTGGCGCTGGAAAAAGGTGGCTGCACCCACCTGCTGCCGAAATCCGCTGCCCACGGCCACTGGCTGGCAGCGTGGAACGACAACCCGGACGACGCCAGCGCAGGCTTCGTGCGCGATCAACCGAACGCCGAAACCAGCATCAGCGACTACGACATCAACCTGCCGCAAGTGCTGAACAACGAACTACGCAAAATCCTCGTCGGCGGCGACAAGGCTAACGGTGGCCTGGCGATTCCGGTGGTTGAAGTGCCGGCCGGTCAGGCCAAAGACACTGTCACCCTGTTCCTCTCCGGTGACGGCGGCTGGCGCGACCTCGACCGCGATGTGGCCGGTGAAATGGCCAAGATTGGCTATCCGGTGGTCGGCATCGACACCCTGCGCTACTACTGGCAGCACAAGAGCCCGGAGCAAAGCGCACTGGATCTGAGCGAACTGATGCAGCACTACCGGCAGAAATGGGGCACCAAACGCTTCATCCTCACCGGTTATTCGTTCGGTGCAGACGTTCTGCCGGCGATCTACAACCGCCTGCCGGACACCGAGCAGCAACGCGTAGACGCCATCATCCTGCTCGCCTTCGCCCGCACCGGCAGCTTCGAAATCGAAGTCGAAGGCTGGCTCGGCAACGCCGGCAAAGAAGCCGCCACCGGCCCGGAAATGGCCAAGTTGCCACCGGCCAAGGTGATCTGCATCTATGGCGAAGAAGAGGCGGATGAAAGTGGTTGCACCGACAATACTGCAGTCGGTGAAGCAGTGAAACTGCCCGGCGGCCACCACTTCGACGAGAACTACCCGGCGCTGGCCAAGCGCTTGGTGGACTTGATCGAGAAGCGTCAGGCGGCGAGCCAGGTCGCGGAAGAGTGATCTGAAGCGTCCTTAAAAAAGCCCCCGCCATCTCACGATGGCGGGGGCTTTTTACATTCAGAGGATCACCCCAATCCCCTGTAGGAGTGAGCCTGCTCGCGATAGCGGAGTGTCAGCCACCTATTTGCCAACTGACACACCGCTATCGCGAGCAGGCTCACTCCTACAGGAGGATTGATCACGGGATACAGGAAATACCCAGAATCATTGTGGGAGCGGGCTTGCTCGCGAAGGCGTTGCGTCAGACGGCATCTCCAGTAGCTGATCCACCGCCTTCGCGAGCAAGCCCGCTGCCACAGGGGGCTTGGTGCAGTATTCAAGCAATGTGTACGGACACAAAAAAGCCCCCGCCAGCCACTAGCGCTGACGGGGGCTTCTTCTATAACGCCAAGTTACATCTCCACTTGCGTCCCCAACTCAATCACCCGGTTCAGCGGCAGATTGAAGAACCTCAAGTTCCCATTGGCATTCTTCAACATGAACGCAAACAGCGCCTCACGCCAACGCGCCATGCCTTCCAGCTTCGAGGCAATCACCGTTTCGCGGCTGAGGAAGTAGGTCGTGCGCATCGGGCTGAAATCCAGATCATCCAGATGACACAGCTTCAGCGCCTGCGGCACGTCCGGCTCGTCGGTGAAGCCGAAGTGCAGGATCACCCGGAAGAAGCCCTCCCCGTGCGCTTCCACCTCGAAACGTCGCGATGGCGGCACGCGCGGAATGTCTTCGTAGACCACTGTCAGCAACACCACCTGCTCATGCAGCACTTGGTTGTGCAGCAGGTTGTGCAACAACGCATGCGGCACGGCGTCGGAGCGCGCGGTGAGGAACACCGCGGTGCCCTGCACACGATGCGGCGGTTGCACGCGGATGCTGCTGATGAAGATCGGCAGCGGCAGCGCGCCTTCGTCGAGGCGATCGACCAGCAGCTGCTTGCCACGCTTCCAAGTGGTCATCAGCACGAACAGCGCAATACCGGCGATCACCGGGAATGCACCACCCTGCACGATCTTCGGCACGTTGGCGGCGAAGTACAGACCGTCCACCAGCAGGAAACCGATCAACACCGGCACGGCAAGGATTGGTGGCCATTTCCACAGCAGCAGCATCACTGCCGACACCAGAATGGTGGTCATCAGCATGGTGCCCGTCACCGCCACGCCGTAGGCCGAGGCCAGTGCGCCAGACGATTCGAAGCCGAGCACCAACAACACCACGCCAACCATCAACGCCCAGTTCACCGCGCCAATATAAATCTGGCCCTGCTCGGCGCTGGAGGTGTGCTGGATGTACATGCGCGGAATGTAGCCGAGCTGAATCGCCTGACGGGTCAGGGAGAACGCGCCGGAAATCACCGCTTGCGAGGCAATCACCGTGGCCAGTGTCGACAGGCCGACCAGCGGAATCAACGCCCAGCTCGGCGCCAGCAGATAGAAAGGGTTACGCGCCGCTTCCGGGTTTTCCAGCAGCAAAGCGCCCTGACCGAAGTAGTTGAGCACCAGCGCCGGCAACACCAGAATGAACCACGCGCGGGCAATCGGTTTGCGACCGAAGTGGCCCATGTCGGCGTACAGCGCTTCGGCACCGGTCAGCGCCAGCACCACGGCACCGAGGATCGCCACGCCCATGCCCGGATGAACGACGAAGAAATTCACCGCCCACATCGGGTTCATCGCATGCAGCACTTCTGGCGTGTGGCTGATGCCATACACACCAAGCGCGCCGAGGACGAGGAACCAGGTGACCATGATCGGCCCGAAGAGGATGCCGATCCGCGCGGTACCGTGACGCTGGATCAGGAACAACCCGACCAGAACCACCAATGACAGCGGCACCACCCAATGGTCGATGCCATCGAATGCCAGCCCCAGACCTTCAATCGCCGAGAGTACGGAAATCGCCGGGGTGATCATGCTGTCGCCATAAAACAGCGCAGCGCCGATCAGTCCGCAAACCACCAATAATGAACGCAGCTTTTTGCGATGCCCTGCCGCTCGCCTTGCCAATGCGGTGAGCGCCATGATGCCGCCCTCGCCCTGGTTGTCGGCGCGCAGCACGAACATCATGTATTTGATCGAAACCACCCAGATCAGCGACCAGAAGATCAACGACAGAATGCCCAGCACGCCGTCGTGATTGACGGGCACACCGTAGCCGCCGGAAAACACTTCTTTGAGGGTGTACAACGGGCTCGTGCCGATGTCGCCGTAAACCACCCCGACCGCCGCGACCAGCATACTCAGCGGCTTGGTTGCCGAACCCTCGGCGCCTGCCGCATGACTACTTGCCTGACCCATCCAACACTCCTGACTTACCGGAACCGGCTTCTTTTCAATGAAGCACTATGCTTTGTCGTGCAGCATGATGCGCTGATTTACCTGTTGTTACAGACGATTTGTTGACTGTAAAAAATTGGTAAAGCCCAACGGCGCGAAGCATAGCGCAGCACTCGTCGTATTTCCCGGCATAAAGCTGGTCAAGTGCGCTTCTCGCCGCTAGAATTGCGCACTTTTTGATCAGAGGCGCACCCTAAGCGCCCATCCGTCGGCTTCCGCACTGCGCAAGCGGCGTCACAAAATACCGAGGTTAGACATGTCCACCACTCCTGCGCCGGCCAATCCAAAGGTTGGCTTTGTATCTCTGGGTTGCCCGAAAGCACTGGTCGACTCCGAGCGCATCCTGACCCAGCTGCGCATGGAAGGTTATGACGTGGTGTCCAGCTATCAGGACGCCGACGTTGTAGTCGTCAACACCTGCGGTTTCATCGATTCGGCCAAGGCTGAGTCGCTGGAAGTGATCGGCGAAGCGATCAAGGAAAACGGCAAGGTGATCGTCACCGGCTGCATGGGCGTGGAAGAAGGCAACATCCGCAACGTGCACCCGAGCGTGCTGGCCGTGACCGGCCCGCAGCAGTACGAGCAAGTGGTCAACGCCGTGCACGAAGTCGTGCCGCCGCGTAAAGACCACAACCCGCTGATCGACCTGGTGCCGCCGCAAGGCATCAAGTTGACCCCGCGTCACTATGCTTACCTGAAGATTTCCGAAGGCTGCAACCACAGCTGCTCTTTCTGCATCATCCCGTCGATGCGCGGCAAATTGGTCAGCCGTCCGGTCGGCGATGTGCTCGACGAAGCTCAACGTCTGGTCAAATCCGGCGTTAAAGAGTTGCTGGTTATTTCGCAAGACACCAGCGCTTACGGCGTTGACGTGAAATACCGCACCGGTTTCTGGAACGGCGCGCCGGTGAAAACCCGCATGACCGAACTCTGTGAAGCACTGAGCACTTTGGGCGTCTGGGTACGTCTGCACTACGTTTACCCGTACCCGCACGTTGACGAGCTGATCCCGCTGATGGCGGCCGGCAAGATCCTGCCGTACCTGGACATCCCGTTCCAGCACGCCAGCCCGAAAGTGTTGAAGTCGATGAAACGCCCGGCGTTCGAAGACAAGACCTTGGCGCGGATCAAGAACTGGCGCGAAATCTGCCCGGATCTGATCATCCGTTCGACCTTCATCGTCGGCTTCCCGGGCGAAACCGAAGAAGACTTCCAGTACCTGCTGAACTGGTTGACCGAAGCGCAGCTCGACCGCGTCGGCTGCTTCCAGTACTCGCCGGTAGAAGGCGCTCCGGCCAACGATCTGGATCTGGAGATCGTTCCGGACGAGGTCAAGCAGGATCGTTGGGATCGCTTTATGGCCCACCAGCAAGCGATCAGCTCGGCACGTCTGCAAATGCGCATCGGCCGTGAAATCGAAGTGTTGGTGGACGAAGTTGACGAGCAAGGCGCGGTTGGCCGCTGCTTCTTCGACGCCCCGGAAATCGATGGCAACGTGTTTATTGATAACGGCAGTAACCTGAAGCCGGGCGACAAGGTCTGGTGCAAAGTGACTGATGCTGATGAATACGATCTGTGGGCTGAGCAGATCTGATCTGAAGGTCAAAAGCCCCTCACCCTAGCCCTCTCCCAGAGGGAGAGGGGACTGATCGAGGTGTTCTTTCGAATTACGGCGACTTGAAATATCGAGTCGAACTCAGATTTTGAACAGCACGAAGGTCAGCTCCCTTCCCCCTCGCCCCTCTGGGGGAGAGGGTTGGGGTGAGCGGGAGAGATCTAGCTGGCGACAGAAGTATCCAGCCAGACACCGCAACAAATACAAAAAGCCCCGCTCTTTTTCCAAGATGCGGGGCTTTTTTACGGCTATCGTTTATCGGGGGACGGACTCCCTTGAACGAACAAGAGGCCAACGGGCATGCGTCACCACTCGGTTATCCACACGCCGAAACTCAGCGATTATCAGGAACTGACCCGGGTCTGGGAGGCCTCGGTTCGCGCCACCCATGATTTTCTGCCGGACAGCTACATCGAGCTGCTGCGTAATTTGGTGCTGACCCGCTATCTGGATGCGGTGATGCTGATTTGCACCAAGGACGCCGACCAGCGCATAACCGGGTTTGCCGGGGTCGCGGCGGGCAAGATTGAGATGCTGTTCATTGATCCGGATTTTCGCGGTCAAGGTTTGGGCAAGAAGCTGCTCAACTATGCGATGCAGCATTTGAACGCCGATGAGCTGGACGTCAACGAACAGAACCCGCAGGCGCTTGGCTTCTACTTCAAGCAGGGGTTTGAAGTGATCGGCCGCTCTGAAGTGGATGGTATGGGCCAGCCGTATCCGTTGCTGCATATGCGTTTGCGGCAAAATCAGCAACGCTCCAGTAATGGTTGAAACCCTGTAGAACCCTGTGGGAGCGAGCTTGCTCGCGAATGCGGTGTACCAGTCACTGCACACATAGACTGGCATGACGCCTTCGCGAGCAAGCCCGCTCCCACATTGAATTCAGCGCCTGTAAATGGAACCGGGCTTAACCGGCGCCACACAGGTACAATGCCCACCCCTTTTTTGTTACGGCCCTGTCATGACTGACCCGATTCGCCTCTCCAAACGCCTCATCGAACTGGTCGGTTGCTCCCGCCGGGAGGCCGAGCTGTTCATCGAGGGCGGCTGGGTCACCGTGGACGGCGAAGTCATCGACGAACCGCAGTTCAAGGTCGGCGACCAGAAGGTCGAGCTCGACAAGGACGCCCAGGCCACCGCGCCGGAGCCGGTGACCATCCTGCTCAACGCGCCGGCCGGCATGGACGTCGAAAGCGCCATGCAATCGCTGAGCATCGACACCCTCAGCGAAGAACACCGCTATGGCAAACGCCCGTTGCGCGGCCACTTCCTGCGCCTGACCGCCAGCGCCGACCTGCAAGCCAAGGCCAGCGGGCTGCTGGTGTTCACCCAAGACTGGAAAATCCTGCGCAAGCTCACCGCTGACGCTGCGAAGATCGAGCAGGAATATGTAGTCGAAGTTGAAGGCGACATGGTCGCCCACGGCCTCAACCGCTTGCAGCACGGCCTGACGCACAAGGGCAAAGAGCTGCCGCCGGTCAAGGCCAGCTGGCAGAACGAAAACCGCCTGCGCTTCGCCATGAAAAACCCGCAGCCGGGGATCATCGCCCAGTTCTGCGCAGCGGTTGGCCTCAAGGTCATCGGCATCCGCCGTATCCGCATCGGCGGCGTCTCGATCGGCAAAGTCCCGGTCGGCCAATGGCGCTACCTGTCCGGCAAAGAGAAGTTCTAAGACTTCCACTGCCGCCACACATTCCGGCAGCGCGCCCGCGTGCTGCCCACAACGCTTATCAGGATTACTCACATGATTCATAACGACGTATTGCGCAGCGTGCGCTACATGCTCGACATCAGTGACAAGAAAGTTGTCGAAATCATCAAACTCGGCGGCATGGACGTAGCACTCGCTGACGTGCTGACCTGGCTCGACAAGAAAGAAGAAGACGAAGAAGGTTTCGTGCGCTGCCCGGACGAAGTCATCGCGCACTTCCTCGACGGCCTGGTGATCTTCAAGCGTGGCAAGGATGAAAGCCGTCCGCCGCAGCCGATCGAAGTGCCGGTGACCAACAACATCATCCTGAAAAAGCTGCGCGTGGCCTTCGAATTGAAAGAAGACGACATGCACGCGATCCTCAAGGCTGCCGAGTTCCCGGTGTCCAAGCCTGAGCTCAGCGCACTGTTCCGCAAGGTCGGCCACACCAACTACCGCCCGTGTGGCGACCAGTTGCTGCGCAACTTCCTCAAAGGTCTGACCCTTCGCGTTCGCCCGGCCTGATCCTCGCTGCGGTGGCGATCGATGGTCGCCACCGCAATGCATGACCGTTCATTCCCTGCAAAAATAGTGGCTCCGCTTTTCGCGGCTGACGACTAGGGTGTATTGATCCCTAGCACTCAGGACTCGCCATGCACCCGTATTTCTCCCTGCAAGGCCGCACCGCTCTGGTGACCGGCGGCACCCGTGGTATCGGCAAAATGATCGCCAAAGCCTTCGTCGAGGCTGGCGCGCGTGTCTATGTCTGCTCGCGCGACGCCGAAGCCTGTCATCAAACCGCGGAAGAACTCAGCGCTTTGGGTACTTGCTACGGCATGGCAGCGAATCTGGCGACTGAAGAAGGCGTGCAGGAACTGGCCGCGCGTCTGGGCGAGCAAATCACCCATCTGGATATTCTGGTGAACAATGCCGGCACCACGTGGGGCGCGCCGCTGGAGAGCTACCCGGTCAAGGGCTGGGAGAAGGTGATGCAGCTCAACGTGACGTCGGTGTTCACCTGCATCCAGCAGTTTCTGCCGCTGTTGCGCAAGGCAGGCTCGGCGGCGAATCCGGCGAGGATTATCAATATTGGTTCGGTGGCGGGGATTTCTTCGTTTGGGGAGCAGGCGTACGCCTACGGGCCGAGTAAGGCTGCCCTGCACCAATTGTCGCGAATTCTGGCGCGGGAGCTGGTGAGCCAGCACATCAATGTCAATGTGATCGCACCGGGAAGGTTTCCGAGCAAGATGACTCAGCATATTGGCAATGATGAGAAGGCGTTGGCTGAGGACACGGCGGTGATTCCGATGAAGCGTTGGGGGCGTGAGGAAGAGATGGCGGCGTTGGCGATCAGTTTGGCGAGTACCGCCGGGGCCTATATGACCGGGAATATCATTCCGCTGGATGGTGGTTTCAGTCTGTAGATCGGCGGCGCGGCCTTCGCGAGCAAGCTCGCTCCCACATTGGATCTATGGCGTGCACAAGATCCCTGTGGGAGCGAGCTTGCTCGCGAATAGGCCAGCCTTGCCAACACCAGACTTGAGGCCCGCCGGGTTATCATGCCCACCCTGCCCCGCTTCGAATGCAAACCATGACTTACAGCGTCTCCCCCATCGGTTTCGTGCGCTCCTGCTTCAAGGAGAAATTCGCCATCCCGCGCCAGCCGCAACTGGCCCCCGCCGCCCGTGGCGTGCTGGAACTGGTGGCGCCGTTCGATCAGGGTGACGCCGTGCAAGGCCTGGAACAGGTCAGTCACGTCTGGTTGCTGTTCCTGTTTCATCAGGCACTCGAAGAAAAACCACGCCTGAAAGTCCGCCCACCCCGCTTGGGCGGCAACAAGTCCATGGGCGTGTTCGCCACCCGCGCGACTCACCGACCCAACGGCATCGGTCAGTCTGTGGTGAAACTGGACAAGGTCGAAGCCAATCGCCTGTTCATCTCGGGCATCGATTTGCTCGACGGCACGCCGGTTCTCGACGTCAAACCCTACGTGCCTTACGCCGATATCATCCCCGAAGCCTCCAACAGCATCGCCAGTGCAGCACCGCAGCTGATTGACGTGCAGTGGACGGACTCGGCACTGAAACAAGCGCACACACACGCTCAGCGCCTTGATGAACCGTTGGTTGCGTTGATTGAACAGTGTCTGGCCCAGGATCCGCGTCCGGCGTACCAAACCCCGGTACCTGAGCGCGAATACGGCGCGCAGTTCTGGGATCTGGACGTGCGCTGGCATTACCCGACGCCTGAGCAGATTCGCGTGCTCGAAGTCATTCCTGCCGAAGCGTAACCCCCGGAAACGAAAAAGCCCGCGCTGCCTTCTCAGGCAACGCGGGCTTTTACTGTCACACCTAAATCTTTGTAGGAGCAAAGCTTGCTCGCGATCAGCGGTCTCACATTCGAAATCAATGTTGAATGTCAGACCTACTTCGCGAGCAAGCTCGGCTCCTACAGGTATTGCGTTTTACTTCTCGACGAACGCACGCTCGATCAGGTAATCACCCGGCTCGCGCATCCGCGCCGAGATCTTCAGGCCGAAGCTGTCGAGCACTTCGCTGGTCTCGTCGAGCATGCTCGGGCTGCCGCAGATCATTGCACGGTCGTCCTGCGGGTTGATCGGTGGCAGGCCGATGTCGCTGAACAGTTTACCGCTGCGCATCAGGTCAGTCAGACGGCCCTGATTCTCGAACGGCTCGCGGGTCACGGTCGGGTAATAGATCAGCTTGTCACGCAGCGCTTCGCCGAAGAACTCGTTCTGCGGCAGGTGCTCGGTGATGAATTCGCGGTAGGCGACTTCGTTGACGTAGCGTACGCCGTGAACCAGGATCACTTTTTCAAAGCGCTCGTAGGTTTCCGGATCCTGAATCACGCTCATGAACGGCGCCAGACCGGTGCCGGTGCTCAGCAGGTACAGGTGCTTACCCGGGTTCAGGTCATCAAGCACCAGGGTGCCGGTAGGCTTCTTCGAGATGATGATCTCGTCGCCTTCCTTCAAATGCTGCAGCTGCGAGGTCAGCGGGCCGTCCTGCACCTTGATGCTGAAGAACTCCAGATGCTCTTCCCAGTTCGGGCTGGCGATCGAGTAAGCGCGCATAAGCGGGCGGCCGTTAGGCTGTTGCAGGCCGATCATCACGAACTGACCGTTCTCGAAGCGCAGGCCCGGATCGCGGGTGCACTTGAAGCTGAACAGAGTGTCGTTCCAGTGATGAACACTGAGGACACGCTCGTGGTTCATGTTGCTCATGTACGTTTGACTCCTGGAGATTGGGTCTGCGCTGGCTTTTGAAGGCGACGGTGCGCAATTGCATCGCATTCTAATAGCGACGACAATATCTGTTAACTGGATTATTAAGATAAGGGTTATCGGTTATATCGATATGCGATTTACTCTCCGTCAACTGCAAGTCTTCGTCGCCGTCGCCCAGCAGGAAAGCGTATCCCGTGCTGCGGGTCTGCTCAACCTCTCGCAGTCGGCTGCCAGCACTTCGATCACCGAGCTTGAGCGTCAGTCCAGCTGCCAGCTGTTCGACCGCGCCGGCAAACGGCTTAGCCTAAACGCCCTCGGTAAACAGTTGCTGCCGCAAGCGGTGGCGCTGCTCGATCAGGCCAAGGAAATCGAAGACCTGCTCAACGGCAAATCCGGTTTCGGCTCGCTGTCGGTCGGCGCCACGCTGACCATCGGCAATTACCTGGCGACCCTGTTGATCGGCAGTTTCATGCAGCGCCACCCGGAAAGTCAGGTGAAGCTGCACGTGCAGAACACTGCCAATATCGTGCAACAAGTTGCCCACTACGAAATTGATCTGGGTCTAATCGAAGGCGATTGCAGCCACCCGGACATCGAAGTGCAGAGTTGGGTTGAGGATGAGCTGGTGGTGTTTTGCGCGCCGCAGCATCCCTTGGCCAAACGCGGCACCGCAACCATGGAAGAGCTGACGCACGAGGCGTGGATTCTGCGTGAACAAGGTTCCGGCACGCGGCTGACCTTCGATCAGGCCATGCGTCATCATCGCAGCGCGCTGAATATCCGTCTGGAGCTGGAACACACCGAAGCGATCAAACGCGCGGTGGAATCGGGGCTGGGGATTGGCTGCATTTCGCGACTGGCGCTGCGTGATGCGTTCCGACGCGGCAGTCTGGTGCCGGTGGAAACGCCGGATCTGGATCTGGCGCGGCAGTTCTACTTCATCTGGCACAAACAGAAATACCAGACCTCGGCGATGCGCGAGTTTCTCGAACTGTGCCGCGCTTTCACCGCCGGGGTTCAGCGCAGCGACGAGATCGTCTTGCCAACGATCGCTTAAAGCAGAATCACTGCCCACACCAGACCGATCATGCTCAGCGCGACGAATTGCGCGGCGCTGCCCATGTCCTTGGCGTTCTTTGACAATGGGTGCAGTTCCAGCGAGATGCGGTCGATGGCCGCTTCGACCGCCGAATTCAGCAGCTCGACGATCAGCGCCAGCAGGCACACCGCGATCAACAACGCCTGTTCAACACGGCTGACATTCAGAAAGAACGTCACCGGAATCAGGATCACGTTGAGCAACACCAGTTGGCGGAACGCCGCTTCACCGGTGAAAGCTGCGCGCAGACCGTCCAGCGAGTAACCGGAGGCATTAAGGATGCGTTTCAGGCCGGTCTGGCCCTTGAAAGGTGACATAACGTTGAGACCAACCAAAAAGGAGTGAGAAAGCTAGATCAACAAAAGTCAAAAAAGCGTGAAGGCGCCAGGCTTTATTGACTCGGAATTGACTCAAGTTGTTGCAGAAGCAACGCAGCCTGCGTGCGGGTGCGCACATTCAACTTGCGGAAGATCGCCGTGACGTGGGCCTTGATGGTCGCTTCCGACACACTCAACTCATAGGCAATCTGCTTGTTCAACAGGCCTTCGCAGACCATGGTCAGCACGCGGAACTGCTGCGGCGTCAGGCTGGCGAGGCCATCGCTGGCGGCTTTGGCTTCGTCGGACACGGCAACTGCTTCGAACGCTTGCGGCGGCCAGAACACATCGCCATCAAGCACTTTGCGCACGGCTTGCTGAATCACGCTGAGGTCGCTGGATTTGGGAATAAAGCCACTGGCGCCGAATTCACGGGACTTGACCACCACAGAGGCTTCTTCCTGAGCCGAAACCATCACCACCGGAATCTGCGGATACTGCCCGCGCAGCATGACCAACCCGGAAAACCCGAAAGCGCCGGGCATGTTCAGATCCAGCAGCACCAGATCCCAGTCAGATTTTTCGGTCAGGCGCGCTTCCAGTTCGGCGATGCTCGCCACCTCCACCAGTCGCACATCCGGGCCAAGGCCCAGCGTCACCGCTTGATGCAGGGCGCTACGAAACAGGGGGTGATCATCGGCAATCAGGATGTCGTATGTGGCCATTTTTCAAATGATCCTGTTTTTGATGGCAGACCCGATGCAGTCGGGTCTGGCCAAAGCAACTCAAGATGCCGCTTGCGAGCGGTATCCACAGGGGCACGTTCAACGCCAATAACCAGCAAAGACGGCGTTTCAAACCTTGGCCGCACCCTAATCGGCGCCAAGCATGCCCAGCGAAGACTGGGTGGTCAAGCAGCAAGGCCGCCGGTGGCTACAGTATGGGCCACTATTGCGCCAACTCCGGCTGCGGCTTTCGTATATAGGGCAGCAACTCGGCGTGCGCGGGGGTGGATTCATTCATGTCCAGTTGTTGCTTGGCGCCGAGGTAATGCTGGCTGAACACATCGAAATAGGCGTCCAGCGCCGAGGCGGCATCCGCGTCGCCGGCCAGCTCCAGGCACAGCGCCGCGACTTCGGCGGTGCACAGGTGCTCGCTGCGGGTCGAACGGCGCAAGCGATAGCGCGAGAGTTTGTCGGGCAGCAGGCTCAGGATCGGCAAGCGATCGAAATACGGGCTCTTGCGGAAAATTTTCCGCGCTTCCGTCCACGTCGCATCCAGCAGAATAAACAGCGGGCGCTTGCTGCTGTCGGGCGCGACCGTGTTGGTCACCCGTGACGGCTCGACGTATTCGCCGGGGAACACCAGATAAGGCTGCCATTGCGGGTCGTTGAGCAGCGCCAGCATCTGCGGATCGGGCTCGGTGCGCGACCAGATGAACGCATGGTTATCGCGCACGACATCGGCAATCAGCCAACCGGTGTTGCTTGGTTTGAACACTTCCTTGCCGGTCATGATCAGGCACACGCCTGAACGCGTGTCGACGCTTGGTCGCCACGCACACAGGCAATGGCTGATGATCACCCGGCAATCGCGGCAACGCTCGGAGCGAAAGCCACGGGCCTGAATCGGCTTGATGCCTTCATCTTCGCGCTGGTCACGCAAACGGGCGACGGCGTTGGGGGCATGGTTCATCGCGGGCAACGCCGGCAGACAGGGAAACTCGACACGAACAGCACTCGGCAGGGCAATAAAGGCCGGCAGTTTACCAGAGCAACGGGGACAAGCCTGTACCCTCCCGACCGGCTCCCCTATAATTCGGCGCCACTGAACGCACAGCCCCGAGGCTGGTCGAACCACCAGTCACCGAATCAGGAGAGTTTCATGCTGCGCCTTATCGTTCCCACCGCTGCCATTCTGCTGGCGTCGTCCTTCACCGCTCAGGCTGCATCCTTGAGTGAGCAGAATCTGAACCGCGAGCTGCGCAACGTCGCCGCCCAGAGCAGCGTCGGCACGCCACGCGCCATCAGTGAAGACATTCTTGATCAGGGTTTCACCGTTGAAGGCACCACGCTGATCAACCACCTGAGCGTGCAGGCCAGTCATGCGCAAAAAATGCGTGCTGATCCCAAGGCTGTGTACTTTCAACTGGGCGCTTCGGTGTGCAACAACCCGGCGTTTCGCAAGCTGATGGCCAAAGGCGCGGTCATGCGTTACGACTTCACCGAAGTGAAAACCAACAAGGCGATCGGCTCCGCCAGCTATCAGGATTCGGATTGCCCGAAAACTGCCCCGGCGAAGAAGAAGTAATCATCGCGAATTGGCGCGCCGCTGTTCATCCTCGGCGCGCAATTCGGCCAGCAAGGCCTGAAGATACTGCGACGGATGTTCGCCACCCGCCAAACGCCGGCAGCATTCCTCTTCGAGACTGACCTGATGGGTCTCGGCAGATGCTTTCAACATTCGATACAACTGTGCATCGATCTCCAGAACCACTCTGGTCATGTCCCGCCTCCTGGCTACCCGCAAATCCTTCAAAAACGTGCACCTTGCGTACGGTTATTGCCGCAACGCTGTCGTACGGCGCCTGTAAGTTAGTTAATCAGAGGGTTTAGCGCGCGTAGCACGTTCAGACGAGCGGTGTGCCGATCCCTGAATATCAACAAGCGGTTGCCAGCCAGAACATTGCGGCGCAATGATCGGGTCAGCGCAATTGCACGCAAGGGTCTAAATTCAAAGTATTCCCGATTACCTGTTAACGGCAGAAATGGAACTGCCGATCGTGTGTGTTTTTGCAGCGCGGCCCTGACGCCGCTCGTCAGGGCCACCCGCTCTGTGCAGAAGGAGACGTTGAATGCCTTACCAACCGAATGACCTGTTGAGTCGTCATTTTCAGGAAAGCGGCCCCGACCTCATCAGCCAGGTCGAAGCACAACTCAGCCGTGTTTCCCCCAACAGCCCGAACCTTCCCATTTACCGCGACATGATCCTGACCGTGCTGCGCATGGCTCAGGAAGACCACAATCGCTGGAACGCCAAGATCACCCTGCAAGCCCTGCGCGAACTGGAGCAGGCGTTTCGCGTGCTGGAGCAATTCAAGGGCCGACGTAAAGTCACTGTGTTCGGCTCGGCACGCACACCGGTCGAACATCCGCTGTATGCGCTGGCCCGAGAACTCGGCGCGCAACTGGCACGCTCGGACATGATGGTCATCACTGGTGCCGGTGGCGGCATCATGGCCGCCGCCCACGAAGGTGCCGGCCTCGATCACAGCCTCGGCTTCAATATCACCCTGCCCTTCGAACAGCATGCGAACCCGACCGTCGACGGCACCGACAATTTGCTGCCGTTCCACTTCTTCTTCACCCGGAAACTGTTCTTCGTCAAAGAGGCCGACGCGCTGGTGCTGTGCCCCGGGGGTTTCGGCACGCTGGATGAAGCACTGGAAGTGCTGACGTTGATTCAGACCGGAAAAAGTCCGCTGGTGCCGGTGGTGTTGCTGGATGTTCCGGGCGGCACGTTCTGGCAGGGCGCGATGGATTTCATTCGCCAGCAACTGGAGGAAAATCACTACATCCTGCCGACCGACATGAAACTGATGCGCCTGGTGTACACGGTCGAAGAGGCGGTGGAGCAGATCAACCAGTTCTACAGCAACTTCCACTCCAGCCGCTGGCTCAAGCGACAGTTCGTGATTCGCATGAATCACAAGCTCAGCGAACAAGCGCTTGAGCATATGCAGGAGGCGTTTGCCGATTTGTGTCTCAGCGACCACTTTCATCAACACGCCTACAGCGGCGAGGAACACGACGAAGCGCAATTCAGCCATCTGGCGCGATTGGCTTTCGCCTTCAATGCGCGCAATCAAGGGCGGTTGAGGGAGCTGATTGACTACATCAACTTGCCGGAAAACTGGGCGCAGTCCAAACCGCAAGCGGCGCAACGTACGCGTGAGCCGTCAAAGGCAATTTAAAGGCAAAAAAAAACGGCCCGCTATTTCCATAGCGGGCCGTTTTTATTGAGGCGTCTTAATCGTCCATCCCTCGACCGCTGAACAAGCGGTTGATCATCTCCATCGAGAAGCCCCGATACGCAAGGAACCGGCCTTGCTTGGCCCGTTCTTTCGCATCAATCGGCAAATGCCCGGAGAATTTGCGCCGCCACGTTTCCTGAAGTTGCTCCTGCCAACTGATACCGCTATCGCGCAGGGCAAGTTCGATATCAGCGCGTTGCAAACCGCGCTGGCTCAGTTCTTCTCGAATCCGCAATGGGCCATAGCCGGAGCGGGCACGATAGGAAACAAAGCTTTCAAGGTAACGGGCTTCGGAAAGCAGGCCCTCTTCCGTCAGACGGTCGAGGGCTGTTTCGATCATCTCCGCCTCGGCGCCGCGTTGACGCAGTTTGCGCGTCAGCTCGACTCGACCGTGCTCGCGACGTGCGAGCAGATCCATGGCGGTTCGCCGCACCGCGACGAGGGTTTCGAGTACGACGGTGCTCATCGTTGCTATCAGATATCAGCGTCGGCCAGGTCGTCTTCGGTCTCTTTGACCGGCGAAGCCTTGGTGTCGGCCGCTGGGGTCAGCAGCTTGTCACGCAGTTGCTTCTCAAGCTTTTTCGCGATTTCCGGGTTGTCCGCCAGGAACTTGGCCGAGTTGGCCTTGCCCTGACCGATCTTGGTGCCTTCGTAGGCGTACCAAGCACCGGACTTCTCGACGAAACCGTGCAGCACGCCCAGGTCGATCATCTCGCCGTTGAGGTAGATGCCCTTGCCGTAAAGAATCTGGAACTCGGCCTGACGGAACGGCGAAGCCACCTTGTTCTTCACAACCTTGACGCGGGTTTCGCTACCGACCACTTCGTCGCCTTCTTTCACCGCGCCGGTACGGCGGATGTCGAGACGAACCGACGCGTAGAACTTCAGCGCGTTACCACCGGTAGTGGTTTCCGGGCTACCGAACATCACGCCGATCTTCATACGGATCTGGTTGATGAAGATCACCAGGCAGTTGGCATTCTTGATATTACCGGTGATTTTACGCAGTGCCTGGGACATCAGACGGGCTTGCAGGCCCACGTGCATGTCACCCATTTCACCTTCGATTTCAGCCTTCGGTACCAGGGCTGCCACGGAGTCGACGATGATCACGTCAACGGCGTTGGAGCGCACCAGCATGTCGGTGATTTCCAGTGCCTGTTCACCGGTGTCCGGCTGGGAAACCAGCAGGTCGTCGACGTTGACGCCCAGTTTGCCGGCGTACTCAGGGTCGAGGGCGTGTTCGGCATCGACGAATGCGCAGGTCGCGCCAGCTTTCTGAGCCTGGGCAATCACGGACAGAGTCAGTGTGGTTTTACCGGAGGATTCAGGACCGTAGATTTCAACGATACGGCCTTTTGGCAGACCGCCAATGCCGAGCGCGATGTCCAGACCCAGAGAGCCAGTGGAGATAGCCGGGATCGCCTGACGGTCCTGATCGCCCATACGCATTACGGCACCCTTGCCGAATTGACGTTCGATCTGACCCAGGGCCGCAGCCAAGGCTTTCTTCTTGTTGTCGTCCATTAAAGTCCTCACGTAATCAATAAGGCCTGACGGCCAACACCTGTATAAGTAGCCAGTATTATTCCACAGCGTTCGCGGATCGCCTACCCCTGATTTTCGATTTCTCGTGCCGCTAGTCGCAGGAGCCCCTCTAGCGCGGCCTTCACCGTTTGTCGGCGGACTTCATCGCGGTTACCTGGGAAGTGTTGAACCTCACTGGTCACCGTTTCGCCAACCCCCCAGGCCAGCCACACGGTGCCGACCGGTTTGTTTGGTGAACCACCGTCCGGCCCCGCCACACCGCTGACCGCCACGGCAAATCGCGCCAGACTTTTGTCCTGCGCGCCACGCACCATCGCCTCAACCACCTCGGCACTGACCGCGCCTACCGTCTCGAACAACCCGGTCGGCACATTCAATTGCTGGGTTTTCTGCCGGTTGGAATACGTCACGTAACCCGCTTCAAACCAGGCCGAGCTGCCGGGAATCCGCGTGATCGCTTCGGCGATGCCGCCACCGGTACACGACTCGGCAGTGGTGACATGGGCATTGAGCACTTGCAGGCGTCGGCCCAGTTCAGCAGCCAATTGGGTGATCTCTTTCACGGCGCACTCCGGATCGTGTGGAATGCCTCCACCGTACACGAGCCGGTTGCGCTTTCAAGACACAGAGTCATTCAAAATGTTCGGGCGCGAGCGCTCTGACATAGGCCTGACACGCCTGCAAGGCAATCAGTCCGCGGTCGCCGGTGTCGGTGATGGCGATAATTCGTTGAGCATGCGCCGGGTCAAGTCGGGCGCGTACGGCTGCATGATCCACGCCGCCGGGGCTGGCGGTGGCTGGCAGTTTGCAGCCGTGGGCAACATCGCCTGCGTCGAGAAGGACTGACAGGCGCACATCAGCAGTGGCAAGGCGATCGCGCAGGCGATCCTGATCACGTTGGGCATCGCTCAGTGCTCGATAGTGGGTTTGTTCACTGGTCACGAGCCGTTGCTCAAGCGCCAGGCGTTTATCCTGCTCGGCCTGTTGCGCCGAGGCGGCGGCGAGACTCCGTTGATTCAGCGTTTCTGTATTTAAACGCGATTGCTCGGCAAGTTGGCGGCCGTAGCGCCAGTCCTGAAACTGCCAGGCCGCCACAAAAGCGCCGACGGCCAATAAGAGTAAGCCAATCATTCGCCAGGGGATTGGCATAGCACCGCCCTCGCCCGCGCCCAGATTTCCAGGCGATCCTGCAAGCCGTTCAACCCGCCGTTTATTCGCCGGGTGATGGTGTTGAACTGGTCGCGATCAGCCAGTTCGTTGAGGCCGTTCTGCTCCCAGAACCAAGCGGCAGATTCGGCCGCCCATTGCGGTTGTTCGAGCAGTTCTGGCAGCGACAGCAGGCGTTCATCGCCAAACAGACCGAGGCTGCACTGGCGATAGTTGCTGCGCCCGGTGATCTGGATGAGCCCGCGCCCGCGGTATTTTTGCCCGTCGCCGTCAGCTTCGGGCGTGTTGCCCAAGCGCAAGGCCAGGGTGCCGGTGTCGTATTTGCTCAGGTATTGGTTGTTGCCCAGTTCGCGTACGTACTGCAATTGCCCGGATTCGTGACCGACTTGCGCAAGAAACGCGGCGATGCGTGTGGGTGTATTGATAAGAAAGCGCTCCATGGCAGCATTGAGCGCAGAAATAAAAACGCCCGCTTGGGTGCGGGCGTTGGGGAGGATGTTGACCAGTTGGTCTTGGGTAACGGACATTTCAATCCAACCACTCTTTAGTAGAACCTTCATTAGCAAGACACCGCAGACTGGCGGGAGCGTCATGAACCGACGCTCCCGCGCTTACATCAGCAATCAATCAGGTTGCTGCGGCCAATCGATCGTGCGAGGAAAAGCGGCCTGGGTTTCTACTCTTGAAAGCAATACCCGGTACTTTCTCCAAAGATCCAGCTGCGCCTGAACCACTGGCACCTGAGCGAGCTCTTCCTCTGTCGCCATTTCCAGGGCGATAGAGTCCTGCAACGTACTCAAGTCGCCCTGCAACTTTGTGATCGTCGACGATGCCAACGCTGAAAGGCCTGAGCATTTCATGCGCTGTGTATTTTTCAAAGTCTCGTCGCTGGGCTCGGCGATGTCGCCGTACTCCAGTGCCGTCGCCCGTTCAAACAGTTCACGGCCGTGCGATTCCGGATCTTTCGGAGAGGCCGTAAATGGCATTTCCCCCAATGTATCTTTGGACTCTTCGAAGGTGACCAACAGGTTCAACGAGGTGTGTTCGACGTCATTCCAGCGTGGCTGACGTGCACTCAATACTTTCATCATGTTCAAGAAACCCTCAGGCATACGGTGGTGGAATCGGGACTGGCGCCGTCCGCATTACGAATAGCGCCCATCAATCGCCAGGTACCGGCAGGTGCGCCGCCCCAGGCAGAGCCATCGGTGGCGGTGAAGCGGCAATTGACGCCTGCAGCGAGCGCTCCCGGCCCCGTCGCGCCACCACCACCGACCACCAGCAAGGCATACGAACCGACCATCCCGGTTTCTGCCGTTGACTGTGCGTAAATCGCTTTGACATTGCCGATGCCGTCGGTCCAGATACTGCCCAGATCCGTAGCATCGACTTGCGCCCGCAATGACGTTCCGTCCGCCGCCCAACCGATCATGACCATATTGTTGGATTGAAAATTACCACCGCCCTGACGAACCGGCACAAACCCAAGTCGAGGCTGTAGCAGCAGAAGAGTGCTGTCGGAGGCGCGACGAAAATAAGGCTGGGACAGATCGTTACTGGCGAAACCTGCGTAGGTAATTCCGTCACTCAGCACACGAGCATTGATCGCACTGTTGGCTTCAGCGCGGGGCATCGCATCGGTAATCCCATAACCACCCAAGGTTGTCGCGGTTCTGGCCAGCACGACAACTTCGTTGTTGTTCCTGTTTCGCATGTACGGCGCAGCGGAGTTGCCGCTGGCGAAACCCGCGATAGCACAGGCATCGCCGCTGATCTTGTTGTCGAGAAAACTGTCCGTCGCGGTCTTTGAATAAACATCGGCGACGTTGGCCTTGGTGCCCGGGTCAAAGTTGGCAGAGCACCACAGGTTGCCAAAACTGGTGGCGTCCACCTGGATAAGGATGTTTTTACCATCCCAGCCAATCGACACCGAGTTGCCCAGCTGTCCGGCGCCACCGCCCTGCTTCACGAACGCATTGTTCGCTGCCACTTTTGTGTAGGCATCAGTTATGCCATAGCCATCAAGCGTGGTCGGGTTGGAGCCAGCGGTTACTTGCCCGCGCGCGTTGACCATGACCTTGCGGTATTCGCCAGACGCCACACCGGTGTAGCCGGCAAACATTTCGAAGGTCAGACCGGTAGTGCCGACCTTGATCGGGCCCGGAGTGGTCAACTGCCAAATGCGAGATTTGTTCACCACACCCTCATCGGTCGCGATGATGAAACTACTGGTTACTTGATAGTCCTGCGTTGCATCCACCGCTCGCGACCAGGACCCCGCAGCCACCACGTACACACCGTTTTGCGATGCATTGGGTTGATCCTTCACCAGCACTCGATCAGCTGCAGCGAGCTGCACACCGTCGATTTTTTGCAAGCCGCTCAGGGCAATCGAGCCTGTTGTCGCAACACGGGCCGAGTTCTTGAAATCGTGGGCAGCGAAACTCTGGATAGCCTCCAGCAATTGCGTGGAAGCATCTTCTTTGGGGACTAACCCGGCTGCTTTAATCACATTCAGAATTTCTTGCGTGACGGCGTTGCCCCACGTTGCCGGAATCAAAGAACCCGGAGTTCCAGCCACCGGATTTTCGTCCGCAAACTGTCCGTTCACCAGGCCGACGCCGGGCGTATTTTTTGGGAAATCCATTTTCTAACCTCTAGTCATAATTGATGTACACACGGGTATGCGCCGGCGCACTGCGATGGATAAGGCATTCCAGAGCACTGCCCGGATTGACGCCGAAACGCTCGCCCCAGTAACTGGCGCCAAAACGGCGGCCGGTGAACTGCCGCCCACCGGTATTGAGTGTCCACATGAACTGCGCCCGCCAACTGCCGAAGTGCGCACTGCCGAAACGTGAGCGCCCCATTCGGGGTGCATGCATCTCGGTGACGGTGGCGTTGGGATAGCCTTGGGTCTGGGCGATTTCTATGAAGTAACCGATGGTTTGGCTGCCTACCGCGAGCAGGCGCCGACGTACCGCTAGGCGACGATCGTCAAACAATGGCTTCTGACCAAGGCAGGGGTCGGGCAAGTTCATGACCCGCTCCCAATCCGGTACAAGTTCACTGACGCCAGCCGGATCCATCTCGTTTTGCAGGTCAACCGCACGCGCGTCCAGACGCGATAACTCCTGCGAAATACCTTCAAGAACTGCCTCCAGTTCCGGCACTCGTTCAGGATCCCAGGCAGGACCGCTCGGTAGCAGAGTGCGGAGCTGGGATTGATATTGAGCAGGCGTCCTTATGCCACCCATACACACCCCCCGTAGGTGAGCAACTGGTTGTCCGCAGCTTCAACATCGCCGATTGGCTCAATCAGACTGTGGTCGTATTCACCGGCTGCACTGCTGATCGCTTCGCGGATGTGACTGAGCAGCAACGTATCGCCCATGCCTGCCTCTCGATTGTGCAGGTCGCGCAATTGCTCTTCGACCGCAGCTCGTACCGCACTGGTATCAGGGTTCAAACGTAGTTTGTAGGTAACCGAAACTTGTTGCGGCGCCAGCACGTGCAACTCGGCTGTGACCGGACGCAGGGGTTCGATATAGGCCTGGATTTCTGCCAGCCGCTCTGCGTTGGGAATAGGCTGCAAATCGTCATCGCGCATGACGAACAAATAGACAATTCCATAGCCGACATCGCTTGCACGACACCACGCCCGCGTCACACCCGGCACTTCCAGCGCCCAGGTTTCATAATCGCTAGCCGAGCCACCGTGAGGGATCACGCGATAGGAACGAATCACTCGCGAACGCAGCGACTCCAGACTCTCCCGCGCGACACCACCGCTGAGTCCCGGCGCCAGCACTACAAAACTGCTGCTGACGATACCGGCAACCGGCTGCACCGGCGTCAACACGAGGCCCGCGTCAGCATTGCCGAGGCTGCCGGCATCGAGCGCGGCGATGGTGGTGCTGTTGACACCGTTGGCCGTGACCCGCGCAGTGGTGACTTTGTAAGTACGGCCATCGTTGGTTTGCAGCAACGTATCGACGTCCAGAATCGCACCGGCCGTAGCGCTGAAGCTGACACTGCCCGTGGCCACTTGCGCGGGTTTGCGTGGCTGGTTCAGACGCAACGCGGCGATGCGTTCCAGGGTCGATTCATCGGCTTTGTCGGGGAGGATCTGCTCGGCAATCCAGTCGAGATAACCGTACAGACCAAACGCGGCGCCGCCGAGGGTGCGGGCCAGCACTTGCGCATCGGAATGGCGCAGCGAATCGCCGGCCAGGTCGCTTTGGGTGCGCTTGATCAGCACCGGCAGCGAAGGGGTTTCAAACGGCATAGATCACCTGCCAACTGTTATCGGGGTTAATGTCCAGACGTTCGCCGTCGGCCAGGGTCAGCACCGTGCGCAGGTTCAGACGCTGCGCGTCGAGGCGTTCGCTGAGGATGTCGATGGCGCTGCAGTGGCCGTCGTCGATCAGCCATTGCAAGGCTTCGCGGGCATAGAACTCGGCGTCCATCTGGGTTTGCCGGGTCAGCTTGACCCGGCGCAACAGCCACAGCCGCGAGCCGATGCGATCGTCAGCGACGGTGGGAAAGCTGTCGCCCCACCAGCCGAAACGTTCTTCATCGTCGAGGGCGTCGTCATCGGCAGCGCGGCGCCAGGTGAACAGGCTGATAAGTACGGCGCGGGTCAGTGCGGCGTGGAGGTTCTGGCTGATAAACATCACTGGCCTCCTGCCGGCACACCGGTCTGGCCGCTGCCGGCTTGTACGCCGACGTGGACGTGTTTGATCTGGCTGATACCGCCAGCGAGCTGGTCACCGGTGGAGACGATTTTTCCGCTCTGATTGATGACCGGCGTGTCGAAGTTCACCGCGCTGCTGGCGCGGATGTTCAGCGTGGCGGTTTCGATGTCGATGATCCGTCCGCGCTTGAAGTGGATCTTGTCGCCCTCGTCGGTGTAGATCGCCACTTCGCCGGCGGCCAGCGCTTGCAGGCGGTAGCGGCGGTCGGCGATGACTAAAGCGATGGCGTGGGAACGGTCGCCGCCGATGAAGGTGACGACGCCTTCGGCACCGGCCAGTGGATGGCTGGTGAAGCCGTAGGGTTCGAAGTGTTCGAGGTCGTCGTTGACTTCACCGGCGGTGAGGCGCATTTGCAGCGATTGCAGCTTGGAGGCCGAATTGGCGAGCACGACAGTGCCGCGCGCCAGCAGGCGTGTCATCAGGCTCATGTTGAATTCCTATGAGGCCCTAAAAGATCGCAGCCTTCGGCAGCTCCTACATTGGATCGGTGTGCATATGTAGGAGCTGCCGAAGGCTGCGATCTTTTAAGGAACAGTCAGGTTTTGGGGGGACTGGGATTGGCGTCAAAGGTATGCGGCGGGGCCACTTGCAGCGTGGTCACCGAGCCTTGTGCCGACAATGAATACGTCACTTTTGAAATGAGCATGTCGCCGTCAAAACCAAGCACCGGATCTTTCACTCGCACCAGCGTGTTGTGACGCCACAAATCGCCATTGGCCTGACGCCAGCCCTGCACCTGATACGTAGTGGTTTGCGCGCGGCCCAGGCGGGTGGCGCTTTCCCATTGGGCACGCTGCTGCGCCAACTCAAAGGTCAGTTGCGTGCCCTCGTTGATCACCGTGGTGCGTCGACGTTTGAACGTCAGGTCAGTCGCCGTCGATTCAACTTCGCTGACCGCCGCCCCGCTCTGGGTGTCCGAGCCTTTTTGCTGACCGATCACCCGGTATTCGGAGAACACCTGGCTCTGATCCATCGGCGCATTGGCAGACAAAATATTCTTGCCCAGTTCCAGCGCATCACTGGCACGACCGCCGCTGCCGGGCTTGGCCAGCACCAGCCGGCCCTGCTCGTCATCGGTGGAAAAAACCCGCAACAACGAGAGCAAACGATCGATCGACTGAAACACCGTTTCACCCGGCACGATCGTGTGTTTGGCCAGCCGCGACGTCTCGGAAATTTCGTTCACGACCTTCAGCGAATACTCACTCGCCAAGGCCTCGACGATACTCAGCAAGGGTTGATCCTGCCATTGATTCGGCCGGTTGGCGGCCGCGCAATCGGCCAGATCCTGCGTCCTGGAACTGCCTTCGATGCTCAGGCTGATCTGGCGTCCGTCATAGCTGATCGGCGCTTTGAACACATAACCGGTGAGCACCAGATCCCTGCCGATTTTCACTTCGCAGGGGTCACCGGGTTTGATCCGCTGATCCACAGTTTGTCCCGGCCACTGCCAAGTGATATCCAGTTTGAAGGTGCGAAACTGACGCTCCAGATCGGCGCTGATTTCGACGCTTTTCCAGCCGCCGTATTCCATGTCGTTGACCGTCAGCGTGACGCGATTATCCATCTCGCTCATGGCTTACTCCCTGGAAACTTTCACGTCGTTGGGCGGCAGATACAACGGATGAACAGTACCGTTGCGTTGAATCACTTCAGTGACGCGAGTGGCATCGGCGAACTGTTTGTAGGCCACCACCAGCGCCGGCAAACTTTCCTGAAACGACTTGCTGACCTGCCGCACACCGGACGACGCCACCGCTTTGAGGTGATTGATCAACGCCTCTTTCACATCGTTGATCGCCTGAAAATGTCCGGCACCGGCCTTGTCCAGCATCGGATCAATCGCCGCGCTCACCGCTTCGCGCAGGGCCTGCATGTCATCACTGACGGGCACTTCCTGACGGGTCACCGGCGTGGTCGCCTGTTGGCCCACCGACGGTGTCGATTGCAGCTTCACCGGCGTGGTCGCGACCGGCATCGACGCCACCCATTGCGCGACTTTGACCAGCAGCGTGTCCTGCACCAGATCGGCCATGGCTTGCGCCGCCGCGTTGGTGTCCTTGCCGGTGGTGATCTTCGGCGCATCGGCTTTGCGGATCGCCTCGAGTTGTTGGGAGACGTCGGCAATCACGCTACGGTAGCCCTCCTTCGCGAACGCTTTCAGCTCCTTGATATCGCCGAGCAAGCCTTTGAATTCCGCTGCCACTTCCTTGGGCAATTCCTTGACCGCTTTCACCAGCTCAGTGATCTGCTTGTACTGCGCGATCAGCGGTTTCAGCTGCTCTTTGATCACCTCGTAAACCCCGGTGAGGCTGTTGCGCAGATTGGCGATGCCGATCCGCGCAGCCTTGATCAGCGTCATCGCCTGTTCGAAACGCGCCACCGCAGAACCGAGCAGCGAGTCGGCTTTCACCAGCAGGACTTTCTGCGTACTGACAGTCGCCGTCGGAAACGGCAGCGGCTGATCGGGATAGAACTTCAGCGTGAACGTGACCATGCCGCCGTCCTGGCGGGTGTGGGTCATGTCGCATTCGCCGACCTTGACTTGCAGGCGTCCGAGCCACGGATGCACCAGCTCACCGCTGCCCGCCTCCAACGCCTTGAGCAACTTGTCACGTTGCTCCAGGCAATCGGCGCCGATGATGAACGCGGTGATGTCGTGGGTCTTGGCTTGTTGGCCGAGGTCCTCGAAATACGGCAGGTCACGCTGCGGATATTCGTGCAGCTGACCTTTGCGACCGACCGGGGTTTTCGCCTGATCGATCCAGAAGCCGACACCGCGAAAGGATGCCGGCAACAAACGGTCACGCCAGTTCATTGGAACCTCCTGCCGACAGCGAGCGATAGCCGATGCGCGACGACAGCGCCAGGCCCGGTTGATTGGTTTGCGGTTGATCAGTGCGCAGCCCCGCCGGAGCATTTTCGAAGCGTACGGTCAGGCCGCCCTCGAGTTGCGTACGGTTGTTGGCGGCGCTTTGCTGGATCAGGGCACCGGAACTCTGTGGCAACGATCCACCCTGTAGCGTGCCGTTGCTCGATGCCTGAGGGTTCGCGCCGAAGAACGCTGGGGCCAGTTCGCCTTTGCCTTCGGCATTGGTCTGGCGTTGTGCCTCGGTGAAGGTTTCCACCTTGCCGGTGACCTTGGCGATCAGTCCGGCAAAACCACCGTCGAACAGCTCTTTGATCGGTGCGATGACGGTTTGCAGCTTTTGCCACAACTCGCCGAACCATTCGGTGATCGGCCCCCAGTTCTTGATGATCTGCCCCAACGGTGTCCATTCGAACATGTTGTGCAGAAACTCCAATACCGGCGCAGCCAGCGCTTGCACCACGCCCCACAGTGCCGAAAAGACTTCGCTGATCGGCTGCCAGTACTGCGCGATCTGCTCCAGCGGCGACCATTCGAACAGGCTCTGAAAGAAGCTTTTGATCTGCTGCGCCGACGTTTGCAACGCGGCCCAGATCGGTTCGAAGAACGTGACGATGCTGCCCCAGTTATTGACGATCATCCCCAGCGGGGAGAAGTCGAACAAAGTGCCGAAGAAATCCTTGATCGCTTGTGCCGCCGGTTGCAGCGCCGTCCAGATCGAGCCGAAGAACCCGGTGATCGCTCCCCAGTTGTTGATGATCATGCCCAACGGCGTCCAGTCGAACAGGCCTTTGAGGAACGCCATCACCGGCACACTCAAGGCCTTGAGCAATTCCCAGATCGCCGAAAACAGCCCGGTCAGCGGCGCCCAGTTGTCCATGATCATGCCGGCGGGTGTCCAGGAGAACACCGACTTGAAGAAGTCGATCACCGGCGCAGTGACGGCTTTGACCTTGTCCCAGATCCCGGAGAAGAATCCCGCGATCGGTGACCACAATGCCGCCAGTGCATCCAGCGGTCGCCAATCGAGGATCGAGTGCAACGTTGCCATCGCACTCGCACCGAGGTTTTTCACGCCCTCCCACAGGCCCTTGAAGAACGCGCTAATCGGCGTCCAGTTGGCATAAATCAAACCGGCCGCCACCGCGATGCCCATGGCGATCAGCATGATCGGATTGGTCTTGAGCACCATGCTCATGACGTCCATCACCTGGGTCATACCGGTGACGGCGGTTTGCATGGCGGAGAAGGCAATCGCCCCCGCCGCCAGGCCTTCGACCAGTTTCGGGTTGTCGGCGAGCAGGCTGCCGACCTGCGTCAGCATCGGTTCCAGCCCGACCACCAACGCCCCTACCGCCGGCACCAGCGCGGCGTCGACGGCCGCCGAAACCTTCTCCATCGAGGCACTGAACACGTTCATGTTCTGTGCAGCGACTTTCGGCGTGGCGGGCAGGTCGACGGTTTTTGCCGTCGCGCTGACTTCAGTCAATTTGCCCTGAAATGCCGCTGCCGATTTGATTCCGTCCACGAACGGCGTGATCACGCTGCCGCCCTTGAACAGGCCACTGATGTCGAGTTTGCCGAGGCCGGTCTGTTCGAGGTTTTTCTTGAAGCTGTCGACTTTCTCGCGAAGCGCACCGAGCTTGGGCGACAGCTCATCGATGCCAGTGATCAGCACCGATGTTTTGGGTTTGCTTTCTGTGTCTGCCATCACTGCACCTGCTGCATCGCATTGATCCGTTGCGCGTGCTCCAGCGATTCGCGGAGCACATCCAGTGGCCTGGCCATCATCTGTTCGGGGTCAACCTTCCAGAACCAGGCCAGGTCATAGGCGACTGCGATCAGGTCGGTGATGGCGCCGACGCCGCACTCATGAAAAAACTCGCAACGGCCCAGCTCAGCGCGTTGAGGTCGGCCAGATCCAGCTGGTTGACCGACGACGGCGGAATGCCGGCGCACACGGCGATGTATTTGGCCGCCACGTCCATGTCGAGGCTGACTTCTTCGCTCTTGTCGATCTTGTACGGCAGCGCCTTGATCGCTCGCACTTCCTGCACCGTCGGGCGGCGCAGAACGAGTTCGGTCAGGGGCTCGCCGTGAGCTTCGATCGCGACTTGAAGCTTCACGGCGCCGCTCATTGCCAGGTTCCTTTGATGCCTTCGAATTTCAGTTCGATAGCGGCGTCATCGCCTTTGGAAACCGGTTCTTCAACCAGATACGCACCGGCCAGCACGTAGACTTTGCCGTTGCTGAATTCGCAGGTGACGGTCATGTCGACGCCTTCGATCAGTTGCTTGAGCGGGAAGTCCGGGGTGTGCAGCGCGGTCACTTTGAACGACGCTGCCACGTCGGTTTCCTTGTAAAAACCCGGCACGATGGTTTCGCGTTTGGTGGACATCAGCGGGGCTTCGCAGCCGCCGTTGATCGTCAGTTGTGCGCCGTCGACTTTGACGTAGCAGGTGCCTGCAATCAGTTGACCCATGGTGTTACTCCCTTGAATAAAAAAGCCCACGCGAGGTGGGCTGAATGCTTGCCGTCAAACGTGCGGATCAAGCCGCGTCGTCGTACTGCAGACGGAATTGGTTGAGCAGTGCGAACACGCGCAGACCGTTGATGTAATCCGGCGGGAACAACACGTTCACGCGGCTAGGATCCTGCACGTCGCGCTCGACGATCAGGTGCTCGGCGAACAGCTCGGCGTTCTCCACGTGACCTTCCAGTTCGAGTTTGGCGTACTGCGCAATCAGCTCTCCGCGAATGGTGCTCGGCGTGACGATTGGCTGGCCGGCGCCGAAGCGGGTGCCGTCGGAAGCCAGTTTGTGCCGACCGTACTTGCTGGTGATCACGCTTTGCAGACGGCGCACGATGAACGCCGACTGGTGCATGGTTTCGCTGTCCAGATAGGAGTTGTCGGCCTGGCCGTAAGCGTTTTTCTGGTAGGTGGTGATCGAACGCTGGATGCGCACGTAACCGCCTTCGTAGTACGCGGTGGCGATGCCGTAGTTAAGCAGCGACTGACGCTCGGTCAGGGTGAAGCGCTCGCTCGCCGGTGCCGGATCAACGCCCGGCAGGCTGCCGCTTTGCGTCGGACGGCTGGCGTCGGCGGAGATGAACACTGCGGTGCGTGCAGCCAGTGCAGCGGCTTGTACCCAGAACGGTTGCGGAACGCCCGGCTCCAGCGCCTGAATGGTCATGTGCTGGTCGTTGCGCGCCTGGCCGGCGGCAACCAGAGTGCCGACGGTGCCGCGCTTGGCACTGTAGATGTGACCGAACAATTGCTTGGCCCACGACCAGCGACCGGTGCTGTCATCCATGACCGCTTGCCAGGTGTTGAGCGTCGACAGATCCGACCACGGCAAGGCGATGAATTCGAACGGCTCATCACCCAGTGCGGCGATGGCTTCGACCTGATCCGGCACACCGGCGCCACCGGTCATGGCGGTGATTGCGGAGGTCAGACCGGCCGGAGTTTCTTCGCCGTTGCTCTTGCCCAGACGATTGAATTGCAGGCTGATGTCGTTGCCGCTGTCGCCGGTCCATTTGGCGTTCAGGGTAACCACACCTTCGGCAGCGGCAGCGCTCACTGGCAGGTCGGCGGTGGCGTTGATTTTCTGCGCCAGCGCGGTGGCGGCCTGAGCGGCGGTAGCACCGTTGACCACGGTGGCTTGCACTCGCACACCGCCGACATACAGATTCAGCACGCCAGCCTGAGTGGCGGCGCCGGTCAGGGTCAGCACGCCTTTGGCGACCGCGCCTTCAGCGTTGTGCAGCGGCAGGCACCAGATCTCGCCGATCGGGTCAGCCTTGCGGAAGGTCTCGTACATCGCGGCGAGCATCGAGCCCTGACCGCCGATGCTTTTGGCCAGCGCAACGCTGGAGACCAACACCAGTTTGCCGACCTCGGTCGGCGCAATGTTGTCGTTGACCTGAGCGACGATCAAACGACGCAGGGTCGAACTCGCGCTATTGGCGGCCGAATTGTCCATTTCGGCATAGAACAGCGGTACACGAATGTCCGCGGGGATGTTACTGAATCCGATCGCCATTATTTGGCTCCCTTTTGTTTAGCGGTTGCGGTTTTGAGGGTGATATCGCCGTCGGCCAGACGTCGGCGCCACCAGGCGCTGTCCAGCACTTCACGGCCTTCCAGCGGCAGCAGATCGCCTGCCTCCGGGTCAGGTACGACGCGACCGGCGGCCGGCAGTACGGTGATGCGATTACTCATGGGGTTACGTCTCCAGAGAAAGTCATTTCCACGCGCCCATCGGGGCCCGGGCGTTTCAGATTGGGGTCGGCCGGGTCGATCGCATCGACCCGCACGGTGGCCCCGGTGAAGGACGACAAACCGTCCAGTTCGCGTTCGTGCCAACTCTCCGCAGGCTGACTCGGCAGATTGCGGCCGAGCTGGAACTCGGCAAAAAAGCGCAGCCGGTAAAACGCCCGGCTGCTGTTGATCGACAGCAGTTCACCGCCGTCGTAGACGATGGCGCTGTAGTCGGTATCGGGCTTGAAACCCACCAGCGCACGCCACAGTTCGGCGCGCAGGTCGTGCAACAGATCCAGCGCTTTTGTAGGGTCGCTGGCGTCGAGCGCCAGAACGATTTCAAAGCGGTCGCGGATCGGTTGGGTGGTGAGGTTTTGTGCGGTGCTATTGCTGGCCAGATCAGCCAGCGGCAGCACGTGGGCCGAAGGTGTCGGCAGAGCGGAATTGCCCTGCAACAACGCCAGATCGATACCCACCGAAATGTGATTGGCCAGGCTTGGGCATTGCGCACGCAATTGCGTGAGGATCGGGGTGATCTTCATGGGGGTGTTCCAAATTATGAAACTGACCACAGGTCACTGTAGGAGTGAGCCTGCTCGCGATTGCGGTGGATCAGTTAGATGAAGTTCGACTGTGGCACCGCTATCGCGAGCAGGCTCACTCCTACAAGGGATTTGCGGCGTTTTCAGGTCAGTCTTAAGCAGCGACTTCAGGACTGAGGTGCTGTAGAAAATGCAGAGTTACTGCGGATCGCGCGGCGGAATTTCGCAGACGCCAATCCGCTTCGCCGCCCAGCGCTCATAAAGTCCGATCGCCACATCGGCCCCGGCCATCGCAGTCAGGCAACCAAAAGCGCCAGCCGCCCAGATCGACATGCCAGCGGCATACAGCAGCATGATTGCCGAGACACCGCAGATCATGCAGGCGCCGGAGCGCAGGGCCAGGCGGCGCATCAGCGACCAGCCACGGGCGCCCTCTTTGTCAGCGCGCCACATTTCGCCGGACACCCCGCCCACCACGGCAAGGAGGATGACCAGCCAGATCGGCATGTCTGCCAATGCTTGTTGCTCGTTTGTCATGTCACGCCTCCTTGAGGATTTGATGAGTGATGTGAGTTGGGTTCAAACGGTTTCTCTTGAGGCAGGCATTCCAAAAAGCCCGGCAGTCAACCGCCAGGCTTTTCAGTAATGCGCTCCTTCGCCTTCCTTCAATTCCTGAAACCCGGAAGGAAGCTGACTTTTCGGCGCTACTGGCGCGGTACGAGTCCATTCAGATTGTTTTTCCGACCGCGGTCCCTGCCCGCCGGATAACTGCTTCTGGTGCTTTACGCTGCACACCCGGGTCAGTTGCCAACCCTCTGAACCGTTGAGGCCGGTTCATCGCTGCCTGTTCTTGTCGAACTAAAGAGCTTGTCTTGCCAGCCGCTTTGTCGAGCGGCTTGGTGACAAGAATATGCATGGATGCATATACAGTCAATGCATAAATGCATTTATTTATGCGCTAGAAATGCGTTAATGCATGAGAAGCCGCGTGGTTAAAGCCGCTGGTGGCTTTTTCGAGGCGAAAAAAAACCCGCCGAGAGGCGGGTTTTATCTGACGGCGATCTGCTTATCGGGCGTACATGCCCCACCAGAAGACGTGACCAATGATGACGATCTGCTCTTCCTGGATTTCCTGGAAGCTGTAGTCCTCGTCCGGATGTTCGTCGCGATTGAAGCTGCGCAAACGGATACCGGTGGGCAGGCGATAGAGTTGCTTCACCCGCAATTGACCGTTGTGGTTGATTGCATAAAGGTCGCCATCGATGATGTCGCCGATGCCACATTTGCCGGCGTTGACACCGACGGTGGCGCCGTCACGCAGCACCGGCAACATGCTGTTGCCGCGCACGGTCACGCATTTGGCCTGGTCGAATTGCACACCGTTATGGCGCAAGCTGCGCTTGCCGAAGCGCAGACTAGAGCGCTCGCTCTCTTCCACGATGAATCTTCCTGATCCAGCCGCCAATTCAACCTCGCGAAGAAACGGTACCGACACCTCGTCATCATCGACCGGTGTGTCGTCGTCCCACAGGCTTATGTCCTTGAGTTCCGCGTGCACATCGTTGTTGCGCGCGCCAGCGCTCGCCGGCGGCGCATCCGCGCGCCCGCGCAACAAGTCGGTGCTCACGGCGAAGTACTCGGCGATCTTCGAGATATGTTTATCCGAGGGATCGACGATCTTCCCGCTGAGAATTCGCGAGAGAGTGGATTGCGGCACGCCGGTGCGACGGTGAAGCTCCGTGGGGGAGATCCCGTGCTGATCAAGCAGTGCTCTTAAGACGGTTGCTACGTTGCGTTTTTGCATAACGCGCATAGTGCTTGAAGTTTTACCTCAAGACAAATGCCGAATTGCATAAAAGGCGCATAAAAAATGCATAAATCAAGGTTTAACGCGTCGAGCCGCCGCGTTGGCGCGTTTGATCCGATCATTGCGCGCCTTTTTGTCGTAATCGTCTTTGGCGCCCATGATGCCACCGGCGGCGTGTACCCAATCGGTGGCGGTGCAGCCGGTGAGCAAAATGGCTGAGGTAAAGATTGAAGCGAAGATCACTGCGGTTTTCATTTGAAGGTTTCCTGAGGGCATTGCCACATACATCGTTCACAACGGCGGCTGTTATTCATCCACAAGCCGCTGCAATTTTTCCTCGGCGCGTTCGAGCCTGGCTTCATGCTTCTTGATGACTTTCACATCGCCGTACTGACGCGCTGCTTTCAGATGGTTTTGTCGGCGCCGCACTTCGGCTTCGGCCTTGCGAATCGCTCTTGAATGATCATCCTCGGCAGAGGGCTCTCGGCAATAACGCTCGACATTGGCCAGCGCCTGCTCAAGTCCGGCCTGGCGATAAACGTTATCCGCCGCTTCTGCACGGTCTATTTGGCGGATAATTTCAGCGCGGCGCTCGGCGCAACCTTGTCGCGAGTCGGCGAATGAGTTTTCAATGATAAATACGCCGCTGACTGCGAGGGACAGACTGCAGAAAAGACTCAGTTTCATGAGGCATACCCCAAGTAACTTCTCTCGCCATAATGCCCACGGAGATAACTGACGCGAGACCAGGCATCGCGACAATTCAAGTTTCTTTGTATCGCAGTTAATGCTGCCATGACCATGTCGCGACAACGTGCCTTGCACATCGGAAAGTGTTCAACCATCCACGCCATCGGCACATAAACATGATCAAAACACAGCAATACCGGGATCCGTTCTGACAGTGTGGAAATACTTACCTCTTTTTCTTTCCCACCCACCGCCGCCGCAACAAACACAGTGCCTTGTCTATTTATCGCAATTGATCGTTTCCAGACTGGAGCCTGAACGCCACAACTACTGCGCACGCAAAACCAGAGCATGTATAAAACCCCTCAACACTCTAAACATCGTCACATTCTTCAAGGCAATAAAAACAGCCGAACTGCGCGGACTCTTCGGTGCCGTCGCAGAGGCTGTTGGCTTGAATCGCTTCCTTTGTAGGAGCTGCCGAAGGCTGCGATCTGTTGATCCTGATCTTCTTAAGCAAGATCAAAAGATCGCAGCCTTCGGCAGCTCCTACGGGGAATGACATTAACAATGTGGGGCTGTCGTGGCCTTACTGGCGTCTTACTCAGTCTTACTTAGTCGCGCCGGGGGCTGAGTCAGCGAGGAACGTGACAGACACCATTGATCAGGTTGTTGATGTTGTAGTAGTACTCGGCATCGGAGAAGTAATTGAACGTGACCATACCGCCTTGAAAACCTCGTTCCATAAACGGCAGCTCATCTCCAGCGGTATCTGCGTCGAATTTCACTACTGAACGGGTTTTGAACAGGAACCTTGAAGTGTCCAGATGCGTCAGGGCAATGTCGAACTTTCGATCATAGGTAAAAACTTTCCCCTCTGGCGTTTTCACTACGTAATACACATAGAGAGCGCCTTCCTTTGGATCAATCGTCATATCACCGACACCATGCCAGCGAACTTTGTGATCATGGGTATGGACGAAGTCGATAGAGGCAAAACACGGTGCACGTGGAATATCACGATTTATCACGTAGTAATACCTGACCACCAGTCCACCGAAAATCAACACAGAGGCGATTGCCATCAATGCGATTATTTTTTTCCAACGAGCTGGTAATTCACGCATATGGCCTCCCCTTTACTTTCAGGCTTGACGCACTTGATCAATAACTGGGAGAGCGGCTTTCTTACATAATAATTTATGTCGGATAACACAATGGGCGGTTCAAACTCGCCGAGTGCTTTTACAATTTCGTCCTTGGACATCTTTTCACTTTCTTCCACGTACAACTGCGCATCACCGTCTTGCCAGATGAGTTTCCACTCTTCCAGGTCGGCTGGTTTTTTAAACATCAGGTAGGCGTAAAACAAAGGAAGCGCGATAGCCGGTACAACCAATGCAGGCAGCAGAAAACGCCAGTAGCGGCGCCGCGGCTTCGTCACCGAGATGACCGCCGGCGCTGCCGGTGCGGATTCAGGCACCTCTGCGCTGATCAAACGGATCTCACACAACAGCACAACGCCCCGGCGCGGCAACGTCTTGAGGCTGTCACGCGGCAAACCGACATCAGCAAAATGCGTGCGCAGCATGTGCAGCGTCTTGTAATAACTGCTGTCGGAAATCACCAGCCCGCGCTCGCCCCAGACCCGCGAAATCAGCTGCTCCTTGTCCGTCACCCCGGCAATCAACGCCAGCAACAGATCACTCTCATTACTGCCCAGAATGACCGACTGCTGCGCCCGAGTGAGGGTCATTTTTTCTGCATCGTAGTAACAATCGCTCGATGACGATCCCGAGCCGATGCCTTCAGACTGTTCCACGCCGCTTCCTCAACTGACCTTCAACCCACGAACTCCGATGATTCGATAGCTTTTCGGCACTATAGGACACAATGCCAACCCGAGCGGCGGCGCGTTGCTGCATCCACCTCAAAAAAACTTCATACTCCGCCCACTGAATCAACTCAGGGGCCAGCACCTCTGCCCCGACACATTTTCTCGGTATAGCTAAACCTCTGATGAATAAAGCAATTTCAGATCTGTCCTCCCACACTCCGATGATGCAGCAATACTGGCGGCTGAAGAATCAGCACCCGGATCAGCTGATGTTCTACCGCATGGGCGACTTCTACGAGATCTTCTACGAAGACGCGAAGAAGGCTGCCAAGTTGCTCGACATCACCCTGACCGCGCGCGGGCAGTCGGCGGGGCAGGCGATTCCGATGTGTGGAATTCCTTACCACGCGGCGGAAGGTTATCTGGCGAAACTGGTCAAGCTCGGCGAATCCGTGGTGATTTGCGAGCAGGTCGGCGACCCGGCGACCAGCAAGGGTCCGGTTGATCGTCAGGTCGTGCGGATTCTCACGCCGGGTACGGTCAGCGACGAGGCGCTGCTCGATGAGCGCCGTGACAACCTGATCGCCGCGCTGTTGGGAGACGAGCGTCTGTTTGGTCTGGCCGTGCTGGACATCACCAGCGGCAACTTCAGCGTGCTGGAAATCAAGGGTTGGGAAAACCTGCTGGCGGAACTGGAGCGCGTCAACCCGGTTGAATTGCTGATCCCGGATGACTGGCCACGCGATCTGCCAGCGGAAAAACGCCGTGGCGTCAGCCGTCGTGCGCCGTGGGATTTTGAGCGCGATTCGGCGCTGAAAAGTCTCTGCCAACAGTTTTCCACTCAGGATCTGAAAGGCTTCGGTTGCGAGAATCTGACGCTGGCCATCGGCGCTGCCGGTTGCCTGCTGGCCTACGCCAAAGAAACCCAGCGCACCGCCCTGCCCCATTTGCGCAGCCTGCGTCACGAACGTCTCGATGACACCGTGGTGCTCGACGGCGCGAGCCGTCGCAACCTCGAGCTCGACACTAACCTGGCCGGTGGCCGCGACAACACTTTGCAATCGGTGGTTGATCGTTGCCAGACCGCAATGGGCAGCCGTCTGCTGACGCGTTGGTTGAACCGTCCCTTGCGCGACCTGACCGTGTTGCTGGCGCGCCAGACCTCGATCACTTGCCTGCTCGATCGCTACCGTTTCGAAAAGCTGCAGCCACAGCTCAAGGAAATTGGCGACATCGAGCGGATTCTTGCGCGAATCGGCCTGCGCAATGCCCGTCCTCGTGACCTGGCCCGCCTGCGCGACGCCCTCGGCGCCCTGCCTGAGCTGCAAGTGGCGATGACTGATCTGGAAGCGCCGCACCTGCAAGGTCTGGCGACCACCACCAGCACTTACCCGGAACTGGCGGCGCTGCTGGCCAAAGCCATCATCGACAACCCGCCGGCGGTAATCCGTGACGGCGGCGTGTTGAAAACCGGTTACGACAGCGAACTCGACGAGCTGCAATCGCTGAGCGAAAACGCCGGCCAGTTCCTTATTGATCTGGAAGCCCGCGAGAAGGCCCGTACCGGCCTGAGCCACCTGAAAGTCGGCTACAACCGCATTCACGGCTACTTCATCGAATTGCCGAGCAAGCAGGCCGAGTCGGCGCCAGCGGATTACATTCGCCGGCAAACCCTGAAAGGCGCCGAGCGTTTCATCACGCCTGAGCTGAAAGAGTTTGAAGACAAGGCGCTGTCGGCCAAGAGCCGCGCCCTCGCCCGCGAGAAAATGCTCTACGAAGCGTTGCTGGAAGACTTGATCAGCCAATTGCCACCGTTGCAGGACACCGCTGCTTCCCTGTCCGAACTGGACGTGCTGAGCAACCTCGCCGAGCGTGCGCTGAACCTTGATCTGAACTGCCCGCGTTTCGTCAGCGAACCGTGCATGCGCATTACTCAGGGTCGTCACCCGGTGGTCGAGCAAGTGCTGACCACGCCGTTCGTGGCCAACGACCTGAGCCTCGATGACAACACGCGCATGCTGGTGATCACCGGCCCGAACATGGGCGGTAAATCCACTTACATGCGTCAAACCGCCTTGATCGTGCTGTTGGCGCACATTGGCAGCTTCGTGCCGGCGGCCAGCTGCGAACTGTCGCTGGTCGACCGCATCTTCACCCGGATCGGCTCCAGCGATGACCTCGCCGGTGGCCGTTCGACCTTCATGGTCGAGATGAGCGAAACCGCCAACATTCTGCACAACGCCACCGAACGCAGTCTGGTGCTGATGGACGAAGTCGGTCGCGGCACCAGCACCTTCGACGGCCTGTCGCTGGCATGGGCGGCGGCTGAGCGTCTGGCGCATCTACGCGCGTACACGCTGTTCGCCACTCACTACTTTGAACTGACCGTGCTGCCGGAAGCTGAGCCGTTGGTGGCCAACGTTCACCTCAATGCGACCGAGCACAACGAACGCATCGTCTTCCTGCACCACGTGCTGCCGGGGCCTGCCAGCCAGAGCTACGGCCTCGCGGTGGCGCAATTGGCCGGTGTGCCAAGCGAAGTGATCGTGCGTGCCCGCGAGCACCTGAGCCGACTGGAAGAAACCGCGTTGCCCCATGAAGCGCCGAAACCGGCGGCCAAGGGCAAACCGGCGACGCCGCAGCAAAGCGATATGTTTGCCAGCCTGCCGCACCCGGTTCTCGATGAGCTGGCTAAACTGGATCTGGACGACCTGACACCACGCCGTGCGCTCGAAATGCTCTATGCCCTGAAGAACCGGATATAAGCACTGAAGAAGCGGATATAACGCAAACGGCTTCAAGCTGTTAGAATCTCGCGCGGTTTGGGATGCTGCTGGCTAATAGCCTGGCCAGCAGGTATCGCTCCCGAACCTGGCGACCCCAACCGTGAAGGGGCAACGCTGCCGCCGCCTGAGGAGAAAATTAGAAATGACCTTCGTCGTCACCGACAACTGCATCAAGTGCAAGTACACCGACTGCGTAGAAGTCTGTCCGGTGGACTGCTTTTACGAAGGCCCGAACTTCCTGGTGATTCACCCGGATGAGTGCATCGACTGCGCCCTGTGCGAACCAGAATGCCCGGCCGTGGCCATTTTCTCCGAGGACGAAGTTCCGGAAGAGATGCAGGAGTTCATCCAGCTCAACGTTGATCTGGCTGAAATCTGGCCAAACATCACCGAGAAGAAAGAATCGCTGCCGGATGCCGAAGAGTGGGATGGCGTCAAAGGCAAGATCAAAGACCTCGAACGCTGATCTGTCACGCGCTCGAATAAAAGGCCCCTTGCGGGCCTTTTTGTTTTTCCGGGTTTTACTTTTCTGCGGACAAAAAAAGGGGCGGTTTGACCCGCCCACATTTTTTCCCTAATCCCTGTATTCCTTTTCATCGTCCTGATGAATCGCATCCTGCGATGTCCATTCCCTTCTTCCTTGAAGGGTGTGTCTGTCCGTCGACACAACCTGAATACTAGAGGGTTCTGCGGCGGGGGCAATCGGCCTTCGGTGCCGAAAGCGTTTGTCATAACCGCTTCATATTTCAAAATAAGCTTATTAGTCAGCAGGTTAGTGATCGTCGACTGACTGAATGGGCGTCTGCCGAACTGTAAAAATAACGAACACCTACGAAAGAGTAAGCCAAGGCTTACAGCAGCACACTACAAACCCTCCCCCTGTAGGAGCTGCCGAAGGCTGCGATCTTTTGACCTTGATTTTAAAAAGCAGAATCGAAAGATCGCAGCCTTCGGCAGCTCCTACAAAAGCAACAGCAACAGCAACAGCAACAGCAACAGCAACAGCAACAGCAACAGCAACAGCAACAGCAACAGCAACAGCAACAGCAACAGCAACAGCAACAGCAACAGCAACAACATCAAAAGTTGCAGGCAACAAAAAGCCCCGAACCAGTCGGGGCTTTTTGCGGGCGGTCGTGTGAGGCGCTTACTGGAACAGCGACTCGCTCGACAGGCCATTCTTCTCAAGGATTTCGCGAAGGCGCTTAAGGCCCTCTACCTGGATCTGCCGCACCCGCTCGCGCGTCAGGCCGATCTCCAGGCCTACATCTTCCAGCGTGCTGCTCTCGTGGCCGCGCAGGCCGAAGCGGCGAATCACCACCTCGCGCTGCTTGTCGGTCAGTTCCGAGAGCCATTGATCGATGCTCTGCGACAGGTCGTCATCCTGCAGCAGTTCGCATGGATCGGTCGGACGATCATCCGTCAGGGTGTCCAGCAGGGTTTTATCCGAATCCGGACCCAGCGAGACGTCGACCGAAGAAACCCGTTCGTTGAGGCCGAGCATGCGCTTGACCTCGCCCACCGGTTTTTCCAGAAGGTTGGCGATTTCTTCGGGTGAAGGTTCGTGGTCGAGTTTTTGCGTCAGCTCGCGTGCAGCCCGCAGGTACACGTTGAGCTCCTTGACCACATGAATCGGCAACCGGATGGTCCGGGTCTGATTCATGATGGCGCGCTCGATGGTTTGACGAATCCACCAGGTGGCGTAGGTCGAGAAGCGGAAGCCGCGCTCGGGGTCGAACTTTTCCACCGCGCGGATCAGTCCGAGGTTGCCCTCTTCGATCAGATCCAGCAGCGACAGGCCCCGATTGACGTAACGCCGGGCGATTTTAACCACCAGCCGCAGGTTACTTTCGATCATGCGCTTGCGTCCGGCAGGGTCGCCACTTTGCGACAAGCGCGCAAAATGAACTTCTTCTTCCGGAGAGAGCAATGGGGAAAAGCCGATTTCGTTGAGATACAGCTGCGTAGCATCGAGTGCCCGCGTGTAGTCGATGTACTTATGCTGTTTGAGTGTCGCAGATTGTCTGGATTTGGAACGAACGGAAGGCGGTGCAGCCCCTTCATCATTCGACATCGAAGAATCCGAATCGATGCCGGCCTCCATAAGGAGAACCTCATCGTCGATGTCAAACTCCGGCACTTCTTTACTGAGAGCCATTGTTATAGTCCTTTGGTGAGTTCGACCCCAAGCTCAAGCGACGCCTTTATCCTTGGCAACGCTGGAGCCTGTCCCCTCTACGCGACGGAACAGGCTGGATGACAAATCAACGTCGTGGCAGGAACTGCAGTGGATCTACAGGTTTACCTTGGCGGCGAATCTCAAAATGCAGTTTCACCCGGTCTGTACCCGTTGACCCCATTTCGGCAATTGTCTGTCCGACCTTGACCTGCTGACCCTCCCGAACCAACAGCCTGCGGTTGTGACCGTAAGCACTGACGTAGGTTTCGCTGTGTTTGATGATGACTAATTCGCCGTAGCCCCTTAAGCCACTCCCGGCGTAAACCACCGTCCCATCAGACGCAGCTAAAACAGGCTGTCCCAAATCCCCGGCGATATCAATTCCTTTATTCAAACTACCGTTTGAAGAGAATTTTCCAATGAGAATGCCATTAGATGGCCATCCCCAGCCGGTCGGGGCCGGGCCTGCAGGAGGCATCGGAGCGGGGATTTGCTTATTCGCGACGGACGGTGCAGCGCCCGTAGAACCGGTGGTTGTGGTGGTCGTCGTGCCATTCGCCTGGCGCCGGATTACCGTGGTTTTGCTCGACGAAGAAGGCGAAGAACTCGAGTTACTTACCACCGCGCTCGACGTTGAACCGGTGCGCCCGTCAAAGCGAATTGTCTGACCCGGATGGATCGTATACGGCGTAGGAATATTGTTCCGGGCGGCGAGGGCTTTGTAGTCCCAGCCGTAGCGAAAAGCGATCGAAAACATCGTATCGCCCGGACGGACTACGTACTGCCCGGTCGTCACTGTCGGACGCTGGGCGACCGCCTTGTTGCGATCGACGACACTCACGTTGCTCGATTTGGTGCTGGAGCAACCGACCAGCAAGGTGCTCAAGACAAGGCCAGTCACCAGGCGCTGAAAGCTCGTGTTACCCATACGCTGCGCAATGACTGTGAGACTCACCCGCCGCTCCCTTTGTGGTGGCTGAAAAATTTGGAATGCCGGATTTCGGCATGAACTGTCGCAAGTATAACGGGCAGATTCGGCTTTACCCTTAATGAAGCGAAATCGCTTCGCGCACACGTTTGCCAGCTGGCAATACGCTACGTTTAATCCGCTATCGCCGGTGTAAGACCGGAGCCGTTGAAAGGAATTCAACAGCAGCGAACAAATGCTCAGGCCAACGGCCCGTTGAGCAATGGAACGAAGCGCACCGCCCCCAGAACGTGACGGGAAAAACCGTTTTCTTCACGCACGATCAACAGCAATTGCTGAACTTCGCCGGAGCCAACCGGAATCACCATGCGCCCGCCCGGGGCCAATTGATCCAGCAAGGCTTGCGGCACATCGGTGGCCACGGCGGTTACGATAATGCCGTTGTACGGCGCCAGAGCCGGCCAGCCTTCCCAGCCATCGCCCCAACGAAACACCACATTGCGCAGGTTCAGCTCGACCAGACGTTCCTTGGCCCGATCCTGCAAAACCTTGATCCGCTCAACCGAAAAAACTCGCTCAACCAGTTGCGACAACACCGCCGTCTGGTAACCGGAACCGGTGCCGATCTCCATCACTTTATCCAGCGGCCCGGCCTCGAGCAGCAGCTCGCTCATGCGCGCCACCATATAAGGCTGGGAAATGGTCTGGTTGTGGCCAATCGGCAGTGCCGTGTCTTCGTATGCGCGATGCGCCAGCGCTTCATCGACGAACAGATGACGCGGCGTACGGCGAATCACTTCGAGTACCTTGGCGTTCGACACGCCTTCTTCATACAGACGCTGGATCAGGCGTTCCCGCGTGCGCTGGGAAGTCATGCCGATGCCGCTGCGCAGTCTGTCGTCGTGTTCGCGAGCCATCAGCGCAGTCCCTCCAGCCAGCCGTCGAGACTTCTGAAGGCATCGTTGAAGGTGCGATCAAGCTGCAACGGGGTGATGGAAACGTAGCCCTGCATCACCGCATGGAAGTCTGTGCCCGGGCCGCCGTCTTCGGCGTCGCCGGCGGCAGCAATCCAGTAACCGGCCTTGCCACGCGGATCGACCACTTTCATCGGCGCCGCCGCCCGAGCGCGATGGCCGAGACGGGTCAGCTGAATGCCGCGAATGTGATCGATTGGCAGGTTGGGAATGTTCACGTTGAGCACCGTGCGCGGCGGCAGATCGAGCCCGGCGTGGGCCTCGACCAGTTTGCGCGCGAAGTACGCCGCTGTCGGCAGATTATCCACCTGACGCGAGACCAGCGAAAAAGCGAACGACGGACGTTCGAGGAAGCGCCCTTCAAGGGCCGCTGCCACGGTTCCGGAATACAGCACATCGTCGCCCAGATTGGCGCCGAGATTGATCCCCGACACGACCATGTCCGGCTGGCGTTCCAGCAAGCCATTGAGGCCCAGGTGCACGCAGTCGGTCGGTGTGCCGTTGAGGCTGATAAAACCGTTGGCCAGGTATTGCGGGTGCAACGGACGGTCGAGCGTCAGCGAACTGCTGGCGCCGCTTTTGTCCTGCTCCGGGGCGATAACCACGCATTCGGTGTAATCCGCCAGCGCAGCATAAAGCGCGGCGAGACCGGGTGCGGTTACCCCATCGTCGTTAGAAATCAGAATACGCATGGGCTGTCCGTCTGCCCCACCGGCACCAGATCAACGAGCTCGCGCACCAATACGGTGGCAAAGCATCCGGCCGGGAGGACGAATTCCAGTTGCAGAATGTCAGGCTGGGGATAATGCCACGTCAACCCGCCAATGGGCAGCCGCAGGATGCGACGCTCGTGGCTCATGCCGGCGTGAATCAACCAATCGCGCAGCTCCGCTTCGCGCGCGGCAATCCCCTGCTCCAGTTCATGGACAACGCCTGCGGTCGGCGAGTCACCTTCGCCCCACTGCGGGCCGGTCGGATGCAGATCGAGAATCGCCAGACGCGGGTCGCTGCATTCAGCTTCACCGGCGGGGAAAAAGCTGCGACTGTCGGTAAACGCGAGCAGATCACCGACTTGCGCTTGCTGCCAGGTGCCATCGGCCACACGCGCCGCCAACACCTGATTGAACAGAAAACTACGCGCCGTCGACAGAAGTCGCGAACGCACGTTGCGCTGCTCCGGCAAGGCTTTGCGCGCCGCCCACCCACGCGCATCAACAACGTTACCGCCGTCATGGCCGAAACGCTGGGCGCCGAAATAATTGGGAATGCCTTGCTGGGCGATCAGTTGCAAACGTTGTTCGATCGCGTCTTTGTCGCCAGCGAACTGGGTCAGGCGCAAGGTGAAACCATTGGCCGAGTGTGCGCCGCGTTGCAGCTTGCGCTTGTGGCGCGTGGTCTTGAGGATCTTCAGCGTGTCGTTTTCCGCCGCCGAGAGATCCGGATCAGCCTTGCCCGGCAATTGCACGCTGAACCACTGACGGGTCAGCGCCTGCCGATCCTTGAGGCCGGCATAGCTGACGGTGCGCAACGGCACGCCGGCAGCCTTGGCAATACGCCGTGCAGCTTCTTCAGTGTTGAGGCCACGTTTTTCGACCCAGATCCACAGGTGTTCACCGTCGCCGCTGAACGGGATGTCGAGGACTTCATCAACCTGAAAATCTTCAGCGATGGCTTTCAGTACCGCCGTGCCGAGGGGTTCGCCATAGGCACGCGGGCCGAGCAGTTGCAGTTCATTCATGCGCGCAGCAACAAGGCAACGGAGTGCACGGCGATGCCTTCTTCGCGACCGACAAAGCCAAGCTTTTCGGTGGTGGTAGCTTTCACGTTCACTTGATCCAACTCAACTTGAAGATCCGCCGCGATCAGCGCGCGCATCGATTCGATATGCGGGGCCATTTTCGGTGCCTGGGCAACGATGGTGTTGTCGACGTTGCCGACCTTCCAGCCTCTGGCGTGGATCAGCGCGACCACATGACGCAGCAGCGCGCGGCTGTCGGCGCCCTTGAATTGCGGGTCGGTGTCCGGGAAGTGTTTGCCGATATCACCCAGCGCCGCAGCACCGAGCAAGGCATCGCTCAAGGCGTGCAGCAGGACGTCACCGTCGGAATGAGCGAGCAGCCCGAAGCTGTGTGCAATGCGCACGCCGCCCAGAGTAATGAAATCGCCGTCAGCGAAACGATGCACATCATAGCCGTGGCCAATACGCATAAAAAAAACGCCCCGATTTTTGTCAGGGCGTGATTCTACCCGCATTAGCCCTTGAGGGCGCGTGCATGATGTTGCAAGTGGTCGTCAATGAAGCTCGCGATGAAGAAATAGCTGTGGTCGTAGCCCGGTTGCAGACGCAATGTCAGCGGATGGCCCACTTGTTTTGCCGCTTGTTGCAGGGCTTCGGGTTTCAGCTGTTTTTCAAGAAAGTCGTCGCGATCACCTTGATCAACCAGCAGCGGCAATTGTTCATCCGCTTCAGCGATCAGTGCGCAGGCATCCCACTCTTTCCATTTCGAACGATCCTCGCCCAGATAACGCGAGAATGCTTTCTGCCCCCACGGGCAATCCATCGGGTTATTGATCGGCGAAAAGGCTGACACCGATTGGTAACGTCCCGGGTTGCGCAACGCACAAACCAACGCACCGTGGCCGCCCATGGAGTGGCCGCTGATGCTGCGTTTATCCGACGCGGGGAAATGCGCTTCAACCAGTGAAGGCAATTCCTGCACGACATAGTCATGCATCCGATAGTGACGCGACCACGGCTCCTGCGTGGCATTCAGATAGAAGCCGGCACCGAGACCGAAATCCCAGGCGCCATCCGGATCGCCCGGCACATCCGGGCCACGCGGACTGGTGTCGGGCGCGACGATGATCAGACCAAGCTCAGCGGCCATGCGCTGGGCGCCGGCCTTGTGCATAAAGTTCTCGTCGGTGCAGGTCAGGCCGGACAGCCAGTACAGCACCGGCAATTTGCCGCCCTGCTCCGCTTGCGGCGGCAGGTACACGGCGAACACCATGTCGCAACCGAGCACATCGGAGCGATGGCGGTAACGCTTGTGCCAGCCGCCAAAACTTTTCTGACAGGAGATGTTTTCCAGGCTCATGTAAAGACTCCTACGCGGTCACGGCAACACGCCTTCACGACGTGTCGCCATATCCCGGCGATTGATCAGAAATGAATGACGGTACGGATGCTCTTGCCTTCGTGCATCAGGTCGAACGCTTTGTTGATGTCTTCCAGGCCCATGGTGTGGGTGATGAACGTATCCAGCGGGATCTCGCCGCTTTGCGCCATGTCAACATAGCTTGGCAACTCGGTACGGCCGCGCACGCCGCCAAATGCCGAACCGCGCCAGACGCGACCGGTCACCAACTGGAATGGACGGGTGGCGATTTCCTGGCCGGCACCGGCCACGCCGATGATGACGGATTCGCCCCAACCTTTGTGGCAGCACTCAAGCGCGGCGCGCATCAGTTGCACGTTGCCGATGCATTCGAAGGAGAAGTCGACGCCGCCATCGGTCATGTCGACGATCACTTCCTGAATCGGACGATCGAAGTCTTTCGGGTTCACGCAATCAGTGGCACCGAGTTGCTTGGCGATCTCGAACTTGGCCGGGTTGATGTCAATGGCGATGATGCGCGCAGCCTTGGCTTTCACAGCGCCGATCACCGCAGACAGACCAATACCGCCCAGACCGAAGATGGCCACGGTGTCACCCGGTTTCACCTTGGCAGTGTTGAGCACTGCGCCAATGCCGGTGGTAACGCCGCAACCGAGCAGGCAGACCTTTTCCAGCGGTGCATCTTTAGAAATTTTTGCTACGGAGATCTCCGGCAATACGGTGTATTCCGAGAATGTCGAAGTACCCATGTAGTGGAAAATCGTTTCGCCCTTGTAGGAAAAGCGCGAAGTGCCGTCCGGCATCAGACCTTTGCCCTGAGTTGCGCGAATCGCCTGACACAGGTTGGTCTTGCCCGACTTACAGAATTTGCACTGACCGCATTCCGGGGTGTACAGCGGAATCACGTGATCGCCAACGGCAACCGAGGTCACGCCCTCGCCGATGGCTTCAACGATGGCGCCACCTTCGTGGCCAAGGATCGACGGGAAGATGCCTTCCGGATCAGCGCCGGACAGGGTATAGGCGTCAGTGTGGCAGACACCGGAAGCGACGACGCGCAGCAATACTTCACCGGCCTTGGGCATGGCGACATCGACTTCTACGATTTCCAGCGGCTTTTTGGCCTCGAAGGCAACGGCGGCGCGCGACTTGATCATGCTGACTCTCCAGTGAATCCAATGAATAAAAAAACCAGACAGCGAGTGTAGTTCAGCGCTGGCTGATGAATAATCCGGACAAATGCAAAATATTATTGCCGTACAGGGATAATCCAATGTCCGAGAACCGCTGGGAAGGCATCGACGAGTTCGTCGCCGTCGCCGAGTGCAGCCAATTCACCGCTGCGGCCGAACGCCTTGGGGTTTCTTCCTCCCACGTCAGTCGACAAATCGTACGACTGGAAGAGCGTTTGCAGACGCGTCTGCTCTATCGCAGTACCCGCCGGGTGACGCTGACCGAGGCCGGGCAGACGTTCCTCCAGCATTGCCAACGTTTGCAGGATGGCCGCGAGGAAGCATTGCGCGCGGTTGGCGACCTGACCAGCGAACCGAAAGGCATGCTGCGCATGACCTGCGCGGTAGCGTACGGCGAACGCTTTATCGTGCCGCTGGTGACACGGTTTATGGGGCTGTATCCGCAGTTGCGCATCGATATCGAGCTGAGCAATCGCCAACTTGATCTGGTGCATGAAGGGCTGGATCTGGCGATTCGGCTGGGTCGGTTACAGGACTCGCGATTGGTCGCGGCACGACTGGCACCTCGGCGCATGTACCTGTGTGCGTCACCGTCCTACCTGGAACGGTATGGACGCCCACACAGTTTGTCGGAATTGAGTCGGCATAATTGCCTGATCGGCAGTTCGGACATTTGGCAACTGGAACAGAACGGGCGGGAATTTTCTCAGCGGGTGCAGGGAAACTGGCGCTGCAACAGTGGGCAAGCGGTGCTGGACGCGGCGTTGCAGGGCGTCGGGTTGTGTCAGTTGCCGGATTATTACGTGCTGGAGCACCTGCACAATGGCGCGTTGATTTCGCTGCTGGAGGCGCATCAGCCGCCGAATACGGCGGTGTGGGCGCTTTATCCACAGCAGCGGCATTTGTCGCCGAAGGTGCGCAAGTTGGTGGATTTTTTGAAGGAGGGATTGGCTGAGCGGCCGGAATATCGGAGCTGAGTTATGCGTCGCTTGGGCTATCGCTTTCGCGAGCAAGCCCGCTCCCACATTTGATCGCAGTTACCTGTCGAACACGGTCAAATGTGGGAGCGGGCTTGCTCGCGAAGGCAATCTGACAAACGCCACAACACTCAGCGGCGATTCGCCCAACGCTGCCGCAACCACTCCAGATCTTCCGGCCGCGTCACCTTGAGGTTATCCGCGCGCCCTTCGATCAGTCGCGGTTTCAGCCCCGCCCACTCCATCGCTGACGCTTCGTCAGTGATCACGGCATCCGCGACCAGACTGTCCGCCAACGCCCGATGCAACGCCCCAAGACGAAACATCTGCGGCGTATACGCCTGCCAGATCACACTGCGATCGACGGTTTCAAGCACACGACCGTGCTTGTCGACCCGCTTCAACGTGTCGCGTGCCGGCACGGCGAGCAAACCGCCGACCGGGTCATCCATCAGTTCAGCAAGTAACTTGTCGAGATCATCGCGACTCAGATTCGGCCGCGCCGCATCGTGCACCAGCACCCAATCGTCATCATCGGCACCCTGCGCATGCAAGTGCAGCAAGGCATTGAGCACCGAAGCCGATCGCTCGGCCCCGCCGTCAACCCGCTGAATTCGCGAGTCGCTTGCGCACGCCAAGTTCGGCCAGTAAGGATCATCAACAGCAAGACTGACCACCAACCCTTGCAGGCTTGGGTGATCGAGGAAACAGCCGAGGCTGTGTTCGAGAATTGTGCGTCCGCCCAGTTGCAGGTATTGCTTGGGACGATCCGCGGCCATTCGGGCACCGACGCCCGCGGCAGGAATCACGGCCCAGAAGGCCGGCAGGGAATTGATCATTGGGCCAACTGGTAGAGGGTTTCGCCGTCCTTGACCATGCCCAACTCATGGCGAGCACGTTCTTCAACGGTCTCCATGCCTTTCTTCAGCTCGCTGACTTCAGCGTCCATCACCCGATTGCGCTCCAGCAGGGCTTCGTTCTCGGCGTGTTGATCAGCAATCTGCTGATTCAGCTCGGCGACTTGCGCCAGACTGCCATTGCCCACCCACAGGCGGTACTGCAGACCGGCCAGCAGCAAGAGCAAAACGAGAAACAACCAGTAGGGACTGCGCATCGAATATCAGGTATCCAGTGAAAAAAGACAGCCATGCCAAAACTTTGAAGCATCTGATAGCACGAAGCCTGGAAGATCCAGGCTTGTGCATATAAGGCATCAGATTAGTGGCAAATCCATCGCTGTCACGACTTTTCCGACACAATCCGGTGTCTTTTTACCATCTACGGCTTAACCGCGAAACTCGGAGCGACCGTTGTACTTGGCTTTGCCATTCAACTGCTCTTCGATACGCAGCAGTTGGTTGTACTTGGAAACACGGTCGGAACGGCACAGCGAACCGGTTTTGATCTGGCCAGCCGAGGTGCCCACAGCCAGGTCGGCGATGGTCGAATCTTCGGTTTCGCCCGAACGGTGCGAGATCACAGCAGTGTAACCGGCAGCCTTGGCCATCTGGATGGCTTCCAGCGTTTCGGTCAGGGTGCCGATCTGGTTGAACTTGATCAGGATCGAGTTGGCGATGTTTTTATCGATGCCCTCTTTCAGGATCTTGGTGTTGGTCACGAACAGGTCGTCGCCCACCAGTTGCACCTTCTCGCCGATCTTGTCGGTGAGGATTTTCCAGCCAGCCCAGTCGGACTCGTCCAGACCGTCTTCGATCGAGATGATCGGATAACGTTCGGTCAGGCCCTTCAGGTAATCAGCGAAACCTTCAGCGGTGAACACCTGGCCTTCGCCGGACAGGTTGTACTTGCCGTCTTCGTAGAATTCGCTCGCCGCGCAGTCCAGCGCCAGGGTCACGTCAGTGCCCAGCTTGTAACCGGCGTTGGCCACCGCTTCGGAGATAACTTTCAGCGCGTCTTCGTTCGAGGCCAGGTTCGGTGCGAAACCGCCTTCGTCGCCAACGGCAGTGCTCAGGCCACGGGCCTTCAGCACGGCTTTCAAGTGATGGAAAATCTCGGTGCCCATGCGCAGACCTTCCGAGAAAGACTTGGCGCCAACCGGCTGTACCATGAATTCCTGGATGTCGACGTTGTTATCGGCGTGCTCGCCACCGTTGATGATGTTCATCATCGGCACCGGCATCGAGTAAACACCCGGAGTGCCGTTGAGGTTGGCGATGTGTGCGTACAACGGCAGATCCTGATCCTGTGCAGCAGCCTTGGCCGCAGCCAGGGACACGGCGAGGATGGCGTTGGCGCCCAGGGTCGCTTTGTTTTCGGTACCGTCGAGCTTGATCATCGCGTGATCCAGCGCTTTCTGGTCGCTTGGGTCGGTGCCCAGCAGCAGATCGCGGATCGGGCCGTTGATGTTGGCGACTGCTTTCAGTACGCCTTTGCCCAGATAACGGCTCTTGTCGCCATCACGCAGCTCGAGCGCTTCACGCGAGCCAGTGGATGCACCGGACGGCGCGCAAGCGCTGCCGATGATGCCGTTGTCGAGAAGCACATCCGCTTCCACGGTGGGATTGCCACGGGAGTCGAGAACTTCACGACCTTTGATGTCGACGATTTTTGCCATTGTTGTAAACACTCCAAAGTTGACGAAAACGACGCAGCTAGAGGAAATCTTTTTACCGTCGGCAAGTGGTGTGCAGCGGGCAGCTTGCAGACGACAACGCACATGCCCGAGGGCATGTGCGACAAATCGTGCGGTACTTTACCGGAGAATTGAGTGTTACGCGGTTTCTACCGTCGGAAAACTCTTCACCAGTTCGTCCAAAGCTTTGAGCTGGGCCAGAAATGGCTCCAGTTTGTCCAGACGCAAGGCGCAAGGGCCGTCGCATTTGGCGTTGTCCGGATCAGGATGCGCTTCGAGGAACAGACCCGCCAGCGACTGGCTCATGCCGGCCTTGGCCAGATCCAGCACCTGCGCACGGCGACCGCCAGCGGAGTCGGAACGACCGCCAGGCATTTGCAGCGCGTGGGTCACGTCGAAGAAAACCGGGTACTCGAACTGCTTCATGATGCCGAAGCCGAGCATGTCGACCACGAGGTTGTTGTAGCCGAAGCTCGAACCACGCTCGCAGAGGATCAGTTGGTCGTTACCCGCTTCCACGCACTTGCTCAGGATGTGTTTCATTTCCTGAGGCGCGAGGAACTGGGCTTTCTTGATATTGATCACTGCGTTGGTCTTGGCCATCGCGACGACCAGATCGGTCTGGCGCGACAGGAAGGCCGGCAGTTGAATGATGTCGCAGACCTCAGCGACGACCGCGGCCTGATCAGGCTCGTGGACGTCGGTGATGATCGGTACGCCGAAGGCTTGTTTGATGTCCTGGAAGATGCGCATGCCCTCTTCCAGGCCAGGGCCACGATACGAATGCACAGAAGACCGGTTGGCCTTGTCGAAACTGGCCTTGAACACGTAAGGGATACCGAGTTTTTCGGTGACCTTTACGTACTCTTCGCAAACCTGCATGGCCATGTCACGGCTTTCCAGCACGTTCATGCCGCCGAACAGCACCATGGGTTTGTCGTTGGCAATCTCGATGTCGCCGACGCGGATGATCTTCTGTGCCATCGGGTTACGCCTTCTTCTGGTGTTGAGCCAACGCTGCTTTGACGAAACCGCTGAACAGCGGGTGGCCATCGCGTGGTGTCGAGGTGAACTCTGGGTGGAACTGGCAAGCAACGAACCATGGGTGATCGGCCGCCTCTACCACTTCAACCAGCGCTGCGTCAGCCGAGCGACCGGAGATTTTCAGGCCGGCTTCGATCAGTTGTGGCAGCAGCTTGTTGTTCACTTCGTAACGGTGACGGTGACGCTCGACGATCACATCCTTGGCGTAGCAGTCGTGCACCTTGGAGCCGGCTTCAAGCAGGCATTCCTGAGCGCCGAGGCGCATGGTGCCGCCCAGATCGGACGCTTCGGTACGCACTTCAACAGCGCCGGTCGCGTCTTCCCATTCGGTGATCAGACCCACAACCGGGTGGCCGCTGGCGCGGTCGAACTCGGTGGAGTTGGCGTCTTTCCAGCCCATCACGTTACGGGCGAACTCGATGACCGCCACTTGCATGCCGAGGCAGATGCCCAGGTACGGAACCTTGTTCTCACGAGCGTACTGAACGGCGGTGATCTTGCCTTCCACGCCGCGCAGACCGAAGCCGCCCGGTACGAGGATCGCGTCGACACCTTCGAGCAGCGCAGTGCCCTGGTTTTCGATGTCTTCGGAATCGATGTAACGCAGGTTGACCTTGGTGCGGTTGCTGATGCCGGCATGACTCATCGCTTCGATCAGCGACTTGTAGGCGTCCAGCAGCTCCATGTACTTGCCGACCATGGCGATGGTCACTTCGTGTTCCGGGTTCAGCTTGGCGTCAACCACCGCTTCCCACTCGGACAGATCAGCGCTGCCGCACTGCAGACCGAAACGCTCAACGACGAAATCGTCCAGACCCTGCGAGTGCAGGATGCCCGGGATCTTGTAGATGGTATCGGCGTCTTCCAGCGCGATCACCGCACGTTCTTCAACGTTGGTGAACTGAGCGATCTTGCGACGCGACGAGATGTCGATCGGGTGATCGGAACGGCACACCAGTACGTCTGGCTGCAGGCCGATCGAACGCAGTTCTTTCACCGAGTGCTGGGTTGGCTTGGTTTTGGTCTCGCCGGCAGTGGCGATGTACGGCACCAAAGTCAGGTGCATCAGCATCGCGCGCTTGGCGCCGACTTCGAAACGCAGTTGGCGGATCGCTTCGAGGAACGGTTGCGACTCGATGTCACCGACGGTGCCACCGATTTCAACCATCGCCACGTCAGCGTCGCCAGCACCCTTGATGATGCGGCGCTTGATTTCGTCGGTGATGTGCGGAATCACCTGGATGGTTGCACCCAGGTAATCACCACGGCGCTCTTTGCGCAGCACGTGTTCGTAAACACGGCCAGTGGTGAAGTTGTTGTTCTGGGTCATGGTCGTGCGGATGAACCGCTCGTAGTGGCCCAGATCCAGGTCGGTCTCGGCGCCGTCGTGGGTGACGAACACTTCGCCGTGCTGGAACGGGCTCATGGTGCCCGGGTCAACGTTGATGTACGGATCCAGCTTCAGCATGGTGACCTTAAGTCCCCGCGCCTCCAGGATGGCTGCCAATGAAGCCGATGCAATGCCTTTCCCCAAAGAAGAAACAACACCGCCCGTGACGAATATGTAGCGCGTCATGAAAAACCCTAGAAGTCTGCGTTAAAGCGGTCCGAGCCGCCGGGGGAAGCGAAGGAAGGCCGAAGCCCCCGATCACCTGCATTAATCACAGTGCACCTTTCAAAAAAACCGCCGCGTTGGGACAGACCGGCAGATGAAACACCGGTACGTTGCTCGCTACACATTTTTTGGAATCGCCCAGCAAAGACTGCTTGGTAATCGGCAACTCCTGCAATTCAGGCGAATCCACAGAAGTTGTATCAAGAAGGGAGCGTAGTCTACCGGAATGCTCCTTTCAGCTCAAACCCAGATCTTCGCCTGTTGGCTGCCAATGCAATTTCCAGCCGTCCTGCCCATTGCCATCAAGCCCCGGCAGGTTTGCCACCGCGAGCAATTCGTCGCCGCGAAACAGCAGCGGCAATCTGCCACGCACAAAACCCGGTACCGCGCGCTCATTGAGCAGGCGTTTGAGATCACGATGACCGCGATCCGCCAAATGCATCACTTCGCCGCCCTGACGATAGGCGATGCGCAATGATCCGCAAGGAGTATGCCCAGCGAACATGACACGGCCGTTATCGGCCAAGCGTAGCGTTGACGACGGCGCTTGCCAGTCGGCGCCGATCATCGGCGTGCGCAACCAGTGGCCGCTGAGCCACCACACACGTCCGGCGCTGCGATGCAGTTCGCCATTGGCCAGACGCCAGATAGGCGAAGCATCGGAAGCCGCTTCGCACAGATCCGTCCAACCCGACCAATGGTCGCTATCCGGCAGTTGGGTGAAGGCTTCGAGCCAATGACTGATCGCGTTGCGTTGGCGCGCGGCGGACAGTGCGGCGAGTGGCGCCAGTTCCAGCGACGGCAAACCCAGCCATTGGAAATCGTGCGGGGTGTTCGCCTGCGCCAGATCGATCTGCGCGAGTTCATCGAGCAGCCCCTGCGCCTCACGCAGATGCGCCGCGCTGCGGGCCATGCTCGCCTGCGCTTGCGGCCAGCGCCCGGTCAGCAGCGGCATGACTTGATGGCGCAGATAGTTGCGAGAGAATTGCCGATCCTGATTGGACGGGTCTTCGATCCAGGTTAATTGATGAGCCTGTGCGTACGCCTCCAGTTCGGCGCGGGAGATGTCCAGCAGCGGCCGAACCAGCGTGCCCTGCCCCACCGGCCGCTGCGCCGGCATCGCGGACAATCCGCGTACACCGGCGCCGCGCAACAGGCGAAATAACAGCGTCTCCGCCTGATCATCGCGATGCTGCCCGGTCAGCAACACATCATTGGTCTGCGTCAGCGCACTGAACACCGCGTAACGCGCATCCCGTGCTGCTCGCTCCAGACTCGCACCCGGTTGCACCGTAACCCGCTCGATCAGCAACGGAACACCCAACGCATTGCAAATGGCTTGGCAATGTTGCGGCCACGCATCAGCCGCAGCCTGGAGGCCGTGATGGATATGGACAGCGCTTAGCGGCGGGAGGGATTCGGATTTTGCCAGAGAGGCCAGCAGATGCAGCAGGACGGTGGAGTCGAGACCACCAGAGAAGGCGATACGCCAATGAGCGGCATTGCGCCAGGGCTCAAGGTTCAGCAACAGCCGGGACGGCAAATCAATCATGGACTGGCGCATATTCAACTCTTTGCCCCAAAACAAATGTAGGAGTGAGCCTGCTCGCGATAGCGGTGTGACAGCCAACACATTGGTTGAATGTTACGCCCTCATCGCGAGCAGGCTCACTCCTACAGGGGTATTGCGTTCGACTTAGAGGCCGTAGCTCATCAGTCGATCATAACGGCGCTTCAACAGCGCTTCGTTATCGAACTTCTTCAGCATCGCCAGTTGCGAACTCAGCTCGGCACGGATCGAAGCAGCGGCAGTCGCCGGATCACGGTGCGCGCCGCCCAGAGGCTCGCCAATCACCTTGTCGACAATGCCCAGGCCTTTCAGACGCTCAGCGGTGATGCCCATCGCTTCAGCAGCATCCGGCGCTTTTTCGGCGGTTTTCCACAGAATCGATGCACAACCTTCCGGCGAGATCACCGCGTAGGTCGAGTACTGCAGCATGTTCAACTGATCGCAAACGCCAATCGCCAGTGCACCGCCGGAACCACCTTCACCGATAACGGTGGCGATGATCGGGGTTTTCAGGCGCGACATCACACGCAGGTTCCAGGCGATCGCTTCACTCTGGTTGCGCTCTTCAGCGTCGATCCCAGGGTAAGCGCCCGGGGTGTCGATGAAGGTCAGGATCGGCATTTTGAAACGCTCGGCCATCTCCATCAGACGGCACGCCTTGCGGTAGCCTTCCGGACGCGGCATGCCGAAGTTGCGGCGAACCTTCTCGCGCACTTCGCGGCCTTTCTGGTGACCGATGATCATCACCGGCTGGTCTTCCAGACGAGCGATACCGCCAACGATGGCGGCGTCGTCAGAGAAGTGACGGTCGCCGTGCAGCTCGTCGAACTCGGTGAAGATGTGCTCGATGTAGTCGAGGGTGTACGGGCGTTTCGGGTGACGCGCCAGGCGTGCGATCTGCCAGCTGGTCAGCTTGCCGAAAATGTCTTCGGTCAGCGTTTTGCTCTTGTCCTGCAGGCGGGAGATCTCATCGCCGATATTCAGCGAATTGTCATTACCGACCAAGCGCAACTCTTCGATCTTGGCTTGCAGGTCGGCGATCGGCTGTTCGAAATCTAGAAAATTCGGGTTCATAGGCGTCCGTCTTGGGTCGAGTCCCAAATAAGCTTGGGCCGGCCGGTTGTCTATTCGCGCCCTACCTTAAGGGAGAGGCGCGCTGAGGTCGAGATTAAAAATTCAGGTTTCGGGCAAGTGCAATGATGGCACTCGCCGGTCAACGGTATTGGAGGAAGACGTTGTCTCGCCCGAACTGGTCACGCAGAGCCTGAATCAAGGCATCCGCCGGGTCGATCCGCCACGTCTCGCCAAACTGCAGCAAGGTCTTCGCATCGGGGCTGGTGTACTCCATGGTCACCGGGCACGCGCCGCGATGGCGCTTGAGCAAATCACCCAACCAGCGTAGCTGATCGCCTTTCAGATCCTGGGTTTGCAGCTTCAGGCGCAGGCTCTCGGCAAGGTTGGTGCGCGCATCTTCCATGCTCATCACTCGCTTGACCCGCAGGCGCAGGCCGCCGGAGAAGTCATCGTTGCTGACCTCGCCTTCAACCACCACCATCGCGTCGGTCTGCAACAGCGACTGCGCGGAGTGGAACGCATCGGCGAACAGCGACGCCTCGATCCGCCCCGAACGGTCGTCGAGGGTGATGAAGCCCATCTTGTCGCCCTTTTTGTTCTTCATCACGCGCAGGGCAATGATCATCCCGGCCACGGTCTGCGTGTCACGCGCCGGTTTCAGGTCAATGATGCGCTGACGGGCGAAACGGCGGATCTCACCTTCGTATTCGTCGATCGGGTGACCGGTCAGGTACAGGCCCAGGGTGTCTTTTTCACCCTTGAGGCGTTCCTTGAGGGTCAGCTCTTTGGCTTTGCGATGCACCGCGTAAACGTCGGCGTCTTCCTCGACGAACAAGCCGCCAAACAGGTCGGCGTGGCCGCTGTCGTGAGTGCGCGCCGTCTGCTCAGCGGACTTGATCGCCTCTTCCATCGCGGCCAACAGCACCGCACGGTTGCGGTCGATGTTGGCCTGATAAGCCTTTTGCTCTTCATGGAAGAACGGGCCGAGACGATCCAGCGCCCCGCTGCGGATCAAACCGTCGAGGGTGCGCTTGTTGATGCGTTTGAGGTCGACGCGGGCGCAGAAATCGAACAGATCCTTGAACGGCCCGTCCGCGCGCGCCTCAGTGATCGCCTCGACCGGCCCCTCGCCCACACCCTTGATCGCGCCGAGGCCATAAATGATGCGGCCTTCGTCGTTCACCGTGAACTTGAACTCCGAAGTATTCACATCCGGCGCGTCGAGACGCAGCTTCATGGTGCGAATTTCTTCGATCAAGGTCACGACCTTGTCGGTGTTGTGCATGTCCGCCGACAGTACCGCAGCCATGAACGGCGCCGGGTAGTGGGTCTTCAGCCAGGCCGTCTGGTACGAAACCAGACCGTAAGCAGCCGAGTGAGACTTGTTGAAACCGTAACCGGCGAATTTTTCCACCAGGTCGAAAATGTTACCGGCGAGGTCGGCTTCGATATTGTTGGTCTTGCAACCTTCAATAAAACCGCCGCGCTGCTTGGCCATCTCTTCGGGTTTTTTCTTACCCATGGCCCGACGGAGCATGTCCGCACCACCGAGGGTGTAACCGGCCATGACCTGGGCAATCTGCATCACCTGTTCCTGATACAGGATGATGCCGTAGGTCGGTGCCAATACCGGCTTGAGGCCTTCGTATTGATAGTCGGAGTGCGGATACGCCAGCTCGGCGCGACCGTGCTTACGGTTGATAAAGTCATCAACCATGCCGGACTGCAACGGGCCCGGACGGAACAGGGCCACCAGTGCGATCAAGTCTTCCAGGCAGTCGGGCTTGAGCTTTTTGATCAGCTCTTTCATGCCTCGCGACTCAAGCTGGAACACCGCGGTGGTTTCAGCTTTTTGCAACAGCGTGTAAGTCGGTTTGTCGTCGAGCGGAATGAACGCGATGTCCAGCGGCGGCTCGTCGACCTTGGCGCGGTCGCGGTTGATGGTCTTCAGCGCCCAGTCGATGACCGTCAGCGTCCGCAGACCGAGGAAGTCGAACTTCACCAGACCGGCGGCTTCAACGTCGTCCTTGTCGAACTGGGTTACCAGACCGTCACCGGCCTCGTCGCAATAGATCGGCGAGAAGTCAGTCAGCTTGGTCGGCGCGATAACCACACCACCGGCGTGTTTACCGACGTTACGCACCACGCCTTCGAGCTTGCGCGCCATCTCCCAGATTTCGGCGGCCTCTTCATCGACCTTGATGAAGTCACGGAGGATTTCTTCCTGCTCGTAGGCTTTTTCCAGGGTCATGCCGACTTCGAACGGAATCATCTTCGACAGACGATCCGCCAAACCGTAGGACTTGCCCTGCACCCGCGCCACGTCGCGCACCACAGCCTTGGCGGCCATGGAACCGAAAGTGATGATCTGGCTTACCGCGTTGCGCCCGTATTTCTCGGCCACGTAGTCGATCACGCGGTCACGACCGTCCATGCAGAAGTCGACGTCGAAGTCGGGCATCGAGACCCGTTCCGGGTTAAGGAAACGTTCGAACAGCAGATCGTATTCCAGCGGATCGAGGTCGGTGATCTTCTGCACGTAGGCCACCAGCGAACCGGCACCCGAACCACGGCCAGGGCCTACCGGCACGCCGTTACTCTTGGCCCACTGGATAAAGTCCATAACGATCAGGAAGTAACCGGGGAAGCCCATCTGGATGATGATATCCAGCTCGAAATTCAAGCGATCGACATAGACCTGACGCTTGGCTTCGTAGTCTTCGGTGGTGTCCTTGGGCAGCAGCACCGCCAATCGTTCTTCGAGACCGTCGAAGGAGACTTTGCGGAAATATTCGTCGATGGTCATGCCATCGGGGATCGGGAAGTTGGGCAGGAAGTGCGTGCCCAGTTTCACGTCGATGTTGCAGCGCTTGGCGATCTCGACGGTGTTTTCAATCGCGTCGGGAATATCGCTGAACAGCTCGATCATCTCCTCGGCGCTTTTCAGGTATTGCTGATCGCTGTAATTCTTCGAACGACGCGGGTCGTCGAGGGCGCGGCCCTCACCAATGCACACGCGGGTTTCGTGGGCGGCGAAGTCTTCCTGCTTGATGAAGCGCACATCGTTGCTCGCCACCAGCGGCGCGCCGAGTTTGTCGGCCAGCGCCACGGCGCCGTGCAGTTGTTCTTCATCGTTGGGACGGTTGGTGCGCTGGATTTCCAGGTAGAAGCGATCCGGGAACACCGTCATCCACTCGCGCGTCAGGGCCTCGGCTTCAGCCGGGTTGCCACTGATCAGGGCCATGCCGATCTCACCTTCTTTGGCGGCGGACAGCATGATCAGGCCTTCGTTGGCTTCAGCGACCCACTCACGCTCGATGATGATCATGCCGTTGCGCTGACCTTCGATGAAGCCGCGCGAGATCAACTCGGTGAGGTTGCGATAGCCCTTGGCGTTCATCACCAACAGGCTGAGCCGGCTCAGCGGCGCGTCCGGATCTTTGTTCGACAGCCACAGGTCGGCGCCGCAGATCGGCTTGATGCCGGCGCCCATGGTGTTTTTATAGAATTTGACCAGGGAACACATGTTGTTCTGGTCGGTGACCGCGACCGCCGGCATGTTCATGGCGGTCAGCGCCTTGACCAGCGGCTTGATCCGCACCAGCCCGTCGACCAGCGAGTATTCAGTGTGCAGGCGTAGATGAACGAATGAAGCCGGCATAGTGATCCTGTCCAGTTACATAGAGACAACAAGGCCCGGATTGTACCGGGCCTCGAACAAAACATCAGCCTTGCGACTAAACCTGCGTCAGGCCTTCCAGCGCTTCGTAAGCCAGACGCACCGGGGCGAACGAGCGCCGGTGAATCGGCGTCGGGCCCAGACGTACCAAGGCTTCCAGATGAACGGGCGTCGGGTAGCCTTTATGGCCGCCGATGCCGTAACCCGGGTAGATCAATTCAAATGCAGCCATTTCACGGTCACGACTGACCTTGGCCAGAATCGATGCCGCTGCGATGGCCGGCACCTTACCGTCGCCCTGCACCACCGCTTCAGCGCGCATCGGCAAGTGTGGGCAGCGGTTGCCGTCGATCATCGCCAGCTTCGGCTGAATATGCAGGCCAGCGACCGCGCGCTGCATGGCGAGCATGGTCGCGTGAAGGATGTTCAGTTCGTCGATTTCTTCGACTTCGGCGCGGGCAATGCACCAGCTCAGCGACTTCTCGATGATCTCGTCGTAGAGCTTTTCACGCTTGGCTTCGGTGAGCTTCTTCGAGTCGTTGAGACCGAGAATCGGCCGGTTCGGATCGAGGATCACCGCCGCCGTCACCACGGCACCGCACAACGGGCCGCGACCGACTTCATCGACACCGGCCACCAGTTCTTCGACTTCGGCGACCAGGGTGAAATCCAGACCCATCTGCATGCTTGTCTTGCTCATTGTTTTTGACCGATCAGGTTAAGGACGGCGTCCGCCGCCTGATTGGAGGCATCCCGGCGCAGCGTGCGGTGGATCTCGTCGAAACCGCGCGTCTGCTCCTCACCGCCCTCGATCAACGGCGACAAGGTCTGGGCCAGTGCCTCAACCGTCGCATCATCCTGCAACAATTCTGGCACCAGCAGACGCTGGGCGAGCAGGTTCGGCAAGGACACGTAAGGGCTCTTTACCATGCGCTTGAGAATCCAGAACGTCAGCGGTGCCAAGCGATAGGCGACCACCATCGGCCGCTTGTACAGCAGCGCTTCAAGGGTCGCGGTACCGGAAGCGATCAACACGGCGTTGCACGCGGCCAGGGCCAGATGGGATTTGCCGTCGAGCAAGGTCACCGGCAGATCGCGGCCGGCGAGCAGCTCTTCGAGCTGCGCGCGACGCTCGGCATTGGCGCAAGGGATAACGAAGCGCAGCCCCGGACGCATGGCACGCAGACGTTCGGCGGTATCGAGGAACAACGCACCAAGTCGAGACACTTCGCCGCCACGGCTGCCGGGCATCAAGGCCACCAGCGGGCCGTCAGGCAAGCCCAACTCGGCACGCGCGGCAGCACGATCAGCCTCCAGCGGAATGGCATCGGCCAGCGTGTGGCCGACGAACCGCACCGGCACGCCCTTCTCTTCGTAGAATTTCGCTTCGAACGGCAGCAGCGTCAGCATCAGATCGCAGCCTTCGCGAATCTTCAACACGCGTTTCTGCCGCCATGCCCACACCGACGGGCTGACGTAGTGCACGGTTTTGATCCCGGCCTGACGCAGCTTCAATTCGATATTAAGGTTGAAATCCGGGGCATCGATGCCGATGAACACATCGGGTTTCTCGGCGATCAGCGTGGCGATCAGCTCCTTGCGGCGCTTGAGCAACTCACGCAGACGCCCGAGCACTTCTACCAGGCCCATGACCGACAAGCGTTCCATGGGAAAGTAGGAAGTCAGGCCTTCGGCCTGCATCAACGGGCCACCGACGCCGATGAACTCGACCGCCGGATGCTGTGCCTTGAGGGCGCGCATCAGACCGGCGCCGAGAATGTCGCCGGAAGCCTCACCCGCCACCAGCGCAATACGCAGATTGGCCATGATCAGCGAGTGATGCCGCGAGTCGACGACTGGATCGAGTCGCGGAAAATCGCAACTTCCGGGAACTGCGCCGCCGGTTCTGCCAGCTCAGCCAGTGCCTGCTCGACCGTCAGGCCTTGGCGGTACACGGTTTTGTAGGCGCGACGCAGGGTGTGGATCGCGTCTTCGCTGAACCCACGACGGCGCATGCCTTCGAAGTTCATGCTGCGTGCTTCCGCCGGGTTGCCGAATACTGTCACGAACGCCGGAACGTCCTTGCCGATCGCCGTGCCCATGCCGGAAAAGCTGTGGGCGCCGATGTGGCAATACTGATGTACGAGGGTGAAACCGGAGAGGATCGCCCAGTCATCAACGTGTACATGGCCGGCTAACGCGGTGTTGTTGACCAGAATGCAGTTGTTGCCGATGACGCTGTCGTGACCGATGTGGGCATAGGCCATGATCAGGTTGTGGTCGCCCAGCGTCGTTTCGGAACGATCCTGAACGGTGCCACGGTGAATGGTCACGCCTTCGCGGATGACGTTATGGTCACCAATCACCAGACGGGTTTCTTCACCTTTGTATTTCAGATCGGGCGTGTCCTCGCCTACCGAAGAAAACTGGTAGATGCGATTGTGCTTACCGATGCGGGTCGGGCCTTTAAGAATTACATGGGGCCCGATCACGGTACCCTCGCCGATTTCCACACCGGCGCCGACGATCGACCACGGGCCGACCTCGACACCGTCAGCCAGAACGGCCGACGGATCGATGATTGCGCGAGGGTCAATCAAACTCATAGCTTGCGTTCCGCGCAGATGATTTCAGCCGAGCAGACCGGCTTGCCGTCGACCGAAGCCTGGCATTCGAATTTCCAGATCTGACGCTTGCAGCTCAGGAACTTGGCTTCAAGGATCAACTGGTCGCCTGGCAACACAGGCTGGCGGAAGCGCAGCTTGTCGGAACCGACGAAGTAGTAAAGCGTACCGTCGGCAGGCTTCACATCAAGCATTTTGAAACCGAGGATCCCGGCAGCCTGAGCCATTGCTTCGATGATCAATACACCCGGCATGATTGGATGCGCAGGGAAGTGACCATTGAAGAACGGTTCATTGATGCTGACATTCTTGTAGGCGCGAATGCGCTTGCCTTCAGTGTCCAGTTCCACCACCCGGTCCACCAGCAGGAACGGGTAACGGTGAGGCAGGTATTCGCGAATCTCGTTGATGTCCATCATTTCGGGGGGAAGCCTATGTAAAGATTGGGAGCGCGACTGACGCGCACTCCTCTAGCAAATCAAGGAGGCAGTCTAGAGGCTGTGCACACTTGATATGGAAATGGTATCAGCCATCTGATGAAGCATTGCCGTCAGGGGTCACTTCCCCTACGCGCTTTTCCAGCTGTTTCAAACGTCGCGCGATGTCATCGAGCTGACGAATACGGGCCGCGCTTTTGCGCCATTCGGCCGCCGGTTGCATGGCTGTACCGGATGAGTAGGCGCCTGGCTCGGTAATCGAGTGGGTCACCATGGTCATCCCGGTGAGGAAAACGTTGTCGCAAATATCAATGTGCCCAACCAGACCGACACCGCCAGCGAGCATGCAATGCTTGCCGATCTTGGTGCTGCCGGAGATCCCGACACACGCGGCCATGGCGGTGTGATCACCGACCTGAACGTTGTGCGCGATCTGAATCTGGTTATCGAGTTTCACGCCATTGCCGATCACGGTATCGGCCAATGCGCCACGGTCGATAGCGGTATTCACGCCAATCTCTACGTCGTCGCCGATGGTCACGCCACCGATCTGGGCGATTTTCTGCCAGATACCCTTCTCGTTGGCAAAGCCGAAGCCCTCACCACCGAGCACAGCACCGGACTGAATCACCACACGTTTGCCGATGCGCACGTCGTGATACAGGGTCACGCGGGGCGCGAGCCAGCCGCCTTCACCAATTTCACTGCGCGCACCGATAAAGCAGTGGGCGCCCAAGGTCACTTGAGCAGCGATACGCGCACCGGCTTCGATCACTACAAACGGGCCGATGCTGGCGGTTGGATCAACCACCGCGTCGTCCGCAATCACTGCCGACGGGTGGATACCCGCCGCAGCTTTTGGTTTGGGATCGAACAAGTGCGAGATACGTGCGTAGGCCAGATAAGGATCCGGCACCACCAGCGCATTTCCGGCAAAGCCTTCAGCATCAGCTTCTTTGAGCAATAGCGCTGCCGCCTGCGAACCTGCCAGGAATTTGCGGTATTGAGGGTTTGCCAGAAAGCTCAACTGAGCTGGGCCAGCCTCTTGCAAAGTGGCTAGCCCAGTAATTTGCTTCTCCGGGTCGCCACGCAGGGTGGCGCCGAGGAACTCGGCCAACTGGCCGAGTTTGATGGTCACGGTCATGGGTTACTTCAGCTGATTCATGCGCTCGATAACCTGGCGCGTGATGTCGTACTGAGGTTTGACATCGATCACTGCGCCACGCTCGAACACCAGGTCAAAACCACCTTTCTTGATGACTTCTTCCACTGCGCCATCCAGCTTCGGCTTCAGTTGCTTGAGCATTTCGCGGTCAGCAACAGCTTTGGCTTCGTTCAGTTCTTTGGACTGGAACTGGAAGTCACGGGCCTTTTGCTTGAATTCAAGCTCCAGACGCTCGCGCTCACCCTGCTGCATTTTGTCGCCACCGGCCATCAGACGATCCTGAATGCCTTTGGCGCTGCTTTCCAGAGTCTTCAGTTTGGTCAGTTGCGGACCGAACTTTTTCTCGGCATCAACGGCGTACTTCTTGGCCGCGTCCGATTCCAGCAAAGCCATCTGATAGTTCAGAACAGCGATTTTCATGTCGGCGAAAGCCGGGCCTGCCACCAGTACGGAGGCCAGGAGAACCAATTGAGTCAACTTACGCACGATGCACTCCTACAAAATCCATTGTCGTTATCTTGGGTCAGACGCTTAGAACGTCTGGCCGAGGGAGAATTGGAACACTTGAGTTTCAGCGTCATCCGGTTTCTTGATCGGCATGGCCAACGCGAAGCTCAGAGGACCCAGTGCGGTGACCCAGGTCACCCCTACACCAACGGAACTCGCCATGTTGCTCAGGCTGATGTCGTTGCACTGCGTGTTGGACTTCGAACCATCAGTGTTCGTGGTGTCCTTGCACTGCGAATCAAACACGTTACCCACATCCCAGAATACCGACGTACGCAGGGAGCGTTGATCTTTGACGAAAGGCAGCGGGAACAATACTTCAACACCGCCCTGAATCAGAACGTTGCCACCGAACGGCAGTGGATCCTGATCCGGATCGGGCAGAGTACCGTTTTTACCCGTGCTTGGTGTGCTGCGAGGACCCAGAGTGCTGTCCTTGAAGCCACGAACCGAGTTGAAACCACCAGCATAGTAGTTTTCATAGAACGGCAAGCCGTCAGTCGAACCGTAACCGTCGCCATAACCCAATTCGGTGTGCAGACGCAGGGTGTAGTTTTCAGTGATCGGCTGGAACAGCTGACCACGGTAATCAAGCTTGAAGAACGACAGGTCGCTGCCCGGAATCGTCGATTCCAGCGTCAGGCTCTGCGAACGACCACGGGTCGGCAGTACGCCTTTGTTCAGGGTCGATTCAGACCAGCCGGCCGACGCCTTGAAGTTCAGGTACTTGTCGCCTTCCTTGTTAACGAAGTCAAAAATCTCGTCAACTGTGTAGGTACCGGTTTTGATCTCATCCTGTTGAACGGACAGACCGAAGGTCAGACGCGAAGTCTCGCTGATCGGGTAGCCGACGTTTACGCCAGCACCCAGGCTGTCTACCGCATAGCTTGCAACGTCGACATCGAGGTCATCGTAGTCAGTGGTGCGATAGAACGCGTTGTAACCCAGGCTCACGCCATCGGCGGTCCAGTACGGGTCAACGTAGCCGAAGTTGTAGCGGCTCTGGTATTCGCTTCGGGTCAGGCCGACGCTGACGCGGTTACCGGTACCGAGGAAGTTGTTCTGGGTGATCGAACCACCGAGGATCAGACCGGCGCTCTGCGCGAAACCGACGCTGGCGGTGATCGAACCGGAAGCCTGCTCTTCAACGCTGTAGTTCACGTCAACCTGGTCGTCGACACCTGGCACAGCCGGGGTTTCAACGTTGACTTCTTTAAAGAAGCCCAGACGCTCAAGACGGGTCTTGGACTGGTCGATCAGATAGGTCGAAGCCCAGCCGCCTTCCATCTGACGCATTTCACGGCGCAGCACTTCGTCTTCCGACTTGGTGTTGCCACGGAAGTTGATACGGTTGACGTAAGCACGCTTGCCCGGATCGACAGCAAACAGAATGTCGACAGTGTGGTCGTCATCGTGTGGCTGCGGAACACCGTTGACGTTGGCGAAGGTGTAACCCTCGTTACCCAGACGACGGGTGATCAGTTCGGAGGTGGTGGTCATCAGCTTGCGCGAGAACACCTGGCCCTTCTGCACCAGCAACAGCGATTTGACCTGGTCTTCAGGGACTTTCAGGTCACCGCTGAGTTTGACGTCACGAACGGTGTACTTCTCGCCTTCGGTGACGTTAACGGTGATGTAGACGTGTTTCTTGTCCGGGGTGATGGACACCTGGGTCGAAGCGATATCCATGTTGATATAGCCGCGATCCAGGTAGTAGGAACGCAGACGCTCCAGGTCACCGGAAAGCTTTTCACGGGCGTACTTGTCATCGTTCTTGAAGAACGACAGCCAGTTGGTGGTTTTCAGTTCGAACAGGTCGGTCAGGTCTTCCTCAGGGAAAACCGTGTTGCCAACGACGTTGATGTGCTGAATGGCCGCAACGGTACCTTCGTTGATCTTCACTTTCAGACCAACACGGTTACGTGGCTGCGAAACCACTTCGGTATCAACGGTGGCCGAGTAGCGACCCTGAGCAACGTACTGACGTTGCAGTTCGTTACGCACACCTTCGAGGGTGGCACGCTGGAAGATCTCGCCTTCGGACAGACCGGACTGTTTGAGACCTTTCATCAAGTCTTCGGTGGAGATCGCCTTGTTGCCTTCGATCTCGATACTGGCGACCGACGGACGTTCAACGACCGTGATTACCAGTACGTTGCCTTCGCGGCCCAGCTGGATATCTTGAAAGAAACCGGTTTTGAACAACGCACGAGTGGATTCCACCAGGCGACGATCATCCGCCTGCTCGCCGACGTTCAACGGCAAGGCACCAAAGACACTACCCGCGGAGACCCGCTGGAGGCCATTGACGCGAATATCAGAGATAGTGAAGGACTCGGCGTGAACTTCGGCGATCATCAATACGGTGAGAACCGCAGTTAGCAGCAGACGTTTCATGAAGTCCTTTCTTATTCCAACTGGCAATAAACAAACTGCCGCAAAATGCGGCAGATTCGCAATTCAGCGAAGCGTTACAGTCGACCCAGATCGTTGACCAGAGCTAACAACATCACTCCGACCACCAAACTGATACCGATCTGTATCCCCCAACCTTGCACCCGATCCGACAAGGGACGACCACGCGCCCACTCGATCAGATAAAACAACAAATGCCCCCCATCCAGTACAGGAATGGGCAGCAAATTCAGAACCCCCAGGCTAATACTCAGATAAGCAAGGAAATTCAGGAAATCAGCGACGCCCGACTGGGCAGAAGCGCCCGCCACTTTAGCAATGGTTATCGGTCCACTCAAGTTTTTTACCGAGAGCTCGCCGAACAGCATTTTCTTTAGCGAATCGAGGGTCAGAACGCTCATGGTCCAAGTGCGACGAGCGCCCTCGCCAATCGCGGCCAAAGGCCCGTAACTGACCTCGCGGATCATTTCCGGTGGCCAGTCGATCGCTTTGACGCCAGCGCCCAGATAACCGCTCGGCGCCTTGCTTTCGCCACGCGCCGCCAGCGTCACCGGGACGTCAATTTGAGCACCATCACGCTCGACACGCAGCATGATTTTGGTATCAGGACGCGTACGAACAGTATCAACCACTTGCTGCCAGTCGTTTAGCGCCAGACCGTCGAGCGAGACCAGACGGTCGCCGGTTTTCAGGCCAGCAGCTTGCGCCGGGCCTTTTGGATCGAGCTCGGCGAGCACCGGCGGCAATGCCGGACGCCATGGACGAATACCCAACGAGCGAATCGGATCCGGCTCATCAGCTCCTTTCAGCCAATGATCCAGCGCCAGCTCACGCGGCGAATCAGCAGTAGAGCCCTGCTCACGCACCAACAACTGCAGCGAACCGCTCTCACCCAGTCGACGTACCAACTGCAAATTGACCGCTGCCCAACCAGAAGTCGGCTCGCCATCAATTGCGACAATTTCCTGACCCGCCGTCAAACCGGCCTTGGCCGCGATACTGCCGGACTCCACACCACCGATGACCGGGCGTATTTGCTGACTGCCAAGCATCGCCAGCACCCAGAAAAACACCAGAGCCAGCAGGAAGTTGGCGATCGGGCCGGCAGCCACGATGGCAATACGCTGGCGTACAGATTTGCGATTGAACGACTGATCAAGCTGATCCAGCGGCACTTCGCCTTCACGCTCGTCGAGCATCTTGACGTAACCACCCAGCGGAATCGCGGCGATCACGAACTCGGTGCCTTTCTTGTCGTGCCAGCGCAGCAACGGCATACCAAAGCCTACGGAAAAACGCAGAACCTTGACGCCACAGCGACGCGCGACCCAGAAATGGCCGAATTCATGAAAGGTGACCAGCACACCCAAAGCGATCAGGGTGCCGGCAATCATATAGAGCGCGCTCATCTACTTTCTCCGCAATCCTGTTCAGTGCCGCGTAAAGCCATTGTGTTGCAAAACTTATCGGTCGTGACGTTTCAACCATTGTTCGGCCAAAACTCGTGCCTTGGCGTCGGCGGTAAACACCGCTTCGAGATCATCCAGTGCAACCACGGGTTCGAGATTCAAGACTTCCTCGATGATACTCGCGATTTCCAGGTAACGAACCCGTCCATCGAGAAACGCTGCCACGGCCACTTCATTGGCCGCGTTGAGCATCGCCGGTGCGCTGTCACCCGCCTCGGCCGCTTGGCGGGCCAGACGCAGGCACGGGAAACGTTCTTCATCAGGCGCTTCGAAATCCAGGCGCGCGATGGCAAACAGATCGAGCGGTGCCACACCGGAATCAATACGTTCTGGCCAGGCCAACGCATTGGCAATCGGCGTGCGCATGTCAGGGTTACCCAACTGCGCCAGCACCGAGCCGTCGACGTAATCGACCAACGAGTGAATCACGCTTTGCGGATGAATCACCACCTCGACCTGCGACGGCTTGGCATCGAACAACCAGCAGGCTTCGATGAGCTCAAGGCCTTTGTTCATCATGCTGGCCGAATCCACGGAAATCTTGCGACCCATGGACCAGTTCGGATGCGCACACGCTTGGTCAGGTGAAACATGCACCAGTTCAGCCATCGGTGTCTGTCGGAACGGGCCACCAGAGGCTGTCAGTAAAATCCTTCGCACGCCGACCGAGCTCAAACCACGAGCAAAATCCTGTGGCATGCACTGGAAAATCGCGTTGTGTTCGCTGTCGATTGGCAACAGCACCGAACCGCTTTTGCGCACGGCTTGCATGAACAAAGCACCGGACATCACCAGCGCTTCTTTATTAGCCAGGAGAATCTTTTTGCCAGCCTCGACGGCTGCCAAAGTCGGACGCAGCCCCGCTGCACCCACAATCGCCGCCATCACCGCATCGACTTCCGGCGCGGAGGCGACCTGGCACAAGCCCTCCTCGCCCACCAGCACCCGCGTCGGCAAACCCGCGGCACGCAGATCATCTTGCAGGCCACGGGCAGCGGCGACTTCAGGCACCACGGCAAACTGCGGCACATGGCGCACGCACAAGGCCAGCAGTTCGCTCAGGCGAGTGAAACCGCTCAGGGCGAATACTTGATAACGCTCAGGGTGACGCGCGATGACATCCAGGGTGCTCAGGCCAATCGAACCGGTCGCCCCCAGAACGGTAATCTGTTGGGCTCGGCTCACGGTGCGGCCATCCACAACAGCACGGCAAACACCGGAATCGCTGCGGTCAGGCTGTCGATGCGGTCAAGCACACCGCCATGCCCGGGCAGCAGATTGCTGCTGTCCTTGATGCCGGATTGACGCTTGAACATGCTTTCGGTGAGGTCGCCGACCACCGAGATGAAGACGATCAGCGCAGCGCCGATTAAGCCCTTGAGCAGTTCGGCCACTGTCCAGTCGCGCACCAGACCAACGATGGCGGTGATCACCAGACTCAATGCCAGACCACCGTAAACGCCTTCCCAGCTTTTGCCCGGGCTGACCTGCGGGGCCAGTTTGCGCTTGCCGAAAGCACGGCCGGAGAAGTAGGCGCCGATATCAGCGCCCCACACCAACACCATCACCGCCATGATCAGCCAGTTACCCAACGGGTACTGTTTGATCTGCACCAGACCTTGCCAGGCCGGCAACAGAATCAGCAGACCGATCACCAGTTTGGTCGCCGCACTGGACCAATGAGCACTGGAGGCCGGGTAAGTAAGCACCAGGTAAGTCGCCACTGCCCACCACAACACCGAAGCACCGAGCACCCATGGCGCAAGGCCGGGCAAGATGTACATGATGAAGAGCATGAACGCGACCACGGCGGCAAAACCCACCCGGAACGCTTGCCCGGTGAAACCTGCCAGACGCGCCCATTCCCAGGCACCCAAAGTCACGACCAGACCGATGAACAAGGCAAACCCGGAGCCTTCGAGCAGGAAAAACCCGCACAAGGCAATCGGCAGCAGGATCAGTGCAGTGATGATTCGTTGTTTAAGCATTAAACCCGGGCTCCAGCTTCGACCTGTTCGCTCGTTTTACCGAAGCGACGTTGACGTGAAGCGAAATCGGCCAGCGCAGTGCGCATGGCATCGTGTTTGAAGTCCGGCCAGAACAGGTCGGAGAAGTACAACTCGGCGTAAGCCAGCTGCCACAGCAGGAAGTTGCTGATGCGGTGCTCACCACCGGTGCGGATGCACAAATCCGGCAACGGCAGATCGCCGGTGACCAGACAGGTTTGCAAAAGATCCGGAGTGATGTCTTCCGGACGCAGATGCCCGGCCTGAACTTCGCGTGCCAGGCGCTGTGCAGCCTGCGCGATATCCCACTGACCGCCGTAGTTGGCGGCGATCTGCAGAACAAAACGGTTGGCACCGGCAGTCATTGCTTCGGCTTCGCGCATCGCCGCCTGAAGTTCAGGATGGAAGCGCGTGCGATCGCCAATGATGCGCAGGCAGATGTTGTTGTCGTTGAGGCGCTTGGCCTCACGACGCAACGCCTTGAAAAACAGATCCATCAAGGCGCTGACTTCATCGGCCGGGCGCTGCCAGTTTTCACTGGAGAAGGCGAACAAGGTCAACACTTCGACCTTGGCCTCAGCGCACACCTCGATGACGGCTCGCACAGCATCCACGCCCGCTTTATGCCCGGCGACACCCGGCATAAAGCGTTTTTTAGCCCAGCGATTATTACCATCCATGATGATCGCGACATGGCGCGGCACCGCGGACGGCGCAGTCTGCTTGGTCTTGTCCATTAAAAGCTCGACCCTTATACGGCCATCAGGTCTTTTTCTTTCTCTTCCGTGGCCTTGGTGATCATGGCTTCGGAATCCTTGGTCAGCTTATCGATATCGGCGATTGCACGACGCTCTTCGTCTTCGCTGATTTCTTTATCCTTGACCAGCTTCTTCAGCTCGCCCAACGCGTCACGACGGATGTTGCGCACGGCAACACGAGCGTCTTCAGCAGCGCTGCGCGCCTGCTTGGTGAAGCCCTTACGGGTTTCTTCAGTCAGGGCAGGCATGGAGATCAGCAACAACTCACCGAGGTTGGTCGGGTTGAGGTTCAGGCCAGCGCTCTGGATTGCCTTGTCGACGGCAGCGAGCATGTTGCGCTCGAAAGCCACGACTTGCAGGGTGCGCGAATCTTTAACAGTGATGTTGGCAACCTGGGTGATGGAGGTGTCAGCGCCGTAGTACGGCACCATCACGCTGCCCAGAATGCTTGGGTGAGCCTTACCGGTACGGATCTGGCCAAAGGCGTGAGCCAGAGAGTCCAGGGATTTTTGCATGCGCTCTTGAGCGTCTTTTTTGATTTCGTTGATCATTGTTGACCTTCCTCGATCAGGGTGCCTTCAGCGCCGCCATGGACGATGTTCAGCAGGGCACCAGGTTTGTTCATGTTGAATACGCGCAGCGGCATCTTGTGATCGCGGCACAGGCAGATAGCAGTCAGATCCATTACACCCAGCTTGCGATCCAGTACTTCATCATAAGTAAGATGATCGAACTTCTCGGCATGCGGGTCTTTGAACGGGTCTGCGGTGTAAACACCATCGACCTTGGTCGCTTTCAGCACGACGTCGGCATCGATTTCGATGGCACGCAGGCAGGCTGCCGAATCCGTGGTGAAGAACGGGTTGCCGGTACCGGCTGCGAAAATCACGACGTCCTTGGAGTTCAGGTGACGCATGGCTTTGCGGCGATCATAGTGATCGGTTACGCCAACCATGGAAATCGCCGACATCACGATGGCCGAGATATTGGCACGTTCCAGCGCATCGCGCATGGCCAGGGCGTTCATCACAGTGGCCAGCATGCCCATGTGGTCGCCTGTGACCCGATCCATACCGGCTTTGCTCAGGGCTTCGCCACGGAACAGGTTACCGCCACCGATCACCAGACCGACCTGAACACCGATGCCGACCAGTTGGCCGACTTCCAGCGCCATGCGATCGAGTACTTTCGGATCGATCCCGAACTCTTCCGAGCCCATCAGGGCCTCGCCGCTAAGCTTGAGTAGAATGCGTTTATAGCGAGCCTGATAACCACTGCCCTGCTGAGCCATTGCGAATCTCTCCTGCGGCGTATTAAAAAATTCTGTGCGAGCTGTTTACAGCTGGCGTTCACTCTAGCTTGGCGCTGCTTCAGCGCCATCGGAACATGGCTTTGTAAGTCAGTTCCAAGTGGAAACCAATAAAAAATTGGCTACCCCATCTGAAAAGAGGCTGCGCGCGTAAGCGGGCAGCCTCTTTCGGGCGACAGTTGAAAACTGTCTTATTGCTTGGCGGCAGCCAGCTGGGCAGCAACTTCTTCAGCGAAGTTGTCGACCGGCTTCTCGATGCCTTCGCCTACTTTGAAGTAGGTGAAGGAAACGATTTCAGCACCGGCTTTCTTGGCCAGTTCGCCAACCTTGATTTCAGGGTTCTTGACGAACGCCTGCTCAACCAGGCTTGCTTCTGCCAGGAACTTGCTGATACGGCCTTTGACCATATTTTCAACAATGTTTTCTGGCTTGCCTTTGATTTTCTCTTCGTTCAGCTGCAGGAACACAGCTTTTTCGCGCTCGATCGCTTCAGCCGAAACTTCCGATGGCAGCAGGAACTCAGGGTTGCTGGCCGCTACGTGCATAGCGATGTCTTTGGCCAGTTCAACGTTGCCGCCTTTCAGAACAACTGCAACACCGATCTTGTTGCCGTGCAGGTAGCCACCAACAACGTCGCCTTCTACGCGAACCAGACGACGGATGTTGACGTTTTCGCCAACCTTGCCGACCAGTACCAGACGAGCAGCTTCTTGCGCTTCGATCAGCGGAGCAACATCGGTCAGCTTGTCAGCGAAGGCTTTTTCAATGCTTTCAGCAACGAATGCCTTGAAGTCGTCCTGCAGAGCCAGGAAGTCGGTCTGCGAGTTCACTTCCAGCAGAACAGCAGATTTGCCGTCTTCTTTCAGAGCGATCGCGCCTTCAGCAGCTACGTTGCCTGCTTTTTTGGCAGCCTTGATTGCGCCCGAAGCACGCATGTCATCAATGGCTTTTTCGATGTCGCCGTCAGCCTTTTCCAGGGCTTTCTTGCAATCCATCATGCCTTCGCCGGTACGCTCACGCAGTTCTTTAACCAACGCTGCAGTAATTGCTGCCATTTTCAAATTCCTCTTGGATAGGTTTTCAACCATTCCACCCGATCGAACGGGCGTTCAATTCTTCCCGAAGCCGTTTGTAGCCGCTGCACGTTACAGATGCTGTAGCTGCGCTGCCGACAAATGGTTTTCGAGGTGGCAAAAAGGGGGCCAAGCCCCCTTTTTGCTTACTGAGTCAACGCCAGGGCGTTAATTACTCAGCTGCAGCTGCCGGAGCTTCTTCAGCTGCGAATTCTACAGTGCCGCCGCCAACATTGTTGCGACCACGGATAACTGCGTCAGCCATCGAACCCATGTACAGCTGGATAGCGCGGATTGCGTCATCGTTGCCTGGGATGATGTAGTCAACGCCTTCCGGGCTGCTGTTGGTATCGACAACGCCGATAACCGGGATGCCCAGCTTGTTGGCTTCGGTGATCGCGATGCGCTCGTGGTCAACGTCGATCACGAACAGTGCGTCTGGCAGACCGCCCATGTCCTTGATGCCGCCCAGCGAACGATCCAGCTTCTCAAGATCACGAGTGCGCATCAGCGCTTCTTTCTTGGTCAGCTTGGCGAAAGTACCGTCTTCGGCTTGAACTTCAAGGTCACGCAGACGCTTGATGGAAGCACGAATGGTTTTGAAGTTGGTCAGCATGCCGCCCAACCAGCGGTGATCGACGTACGGCGAACCGCAACGTGCTGCTTCTTCAGCAACGATCTTGCCAGCGGAACGCTTGGTGCCGACGAACAGAATCTTGTTTTTGCCCTGGGCCAGACGCTCTACGAAAGTCAGAGCTTCGTTGAACATTGGCAGGGTTTTTTCAAGGTTGATGATGTGAATCTTGTTACGCGCGCCGAAAATGTACTTACCCATTTTCGGATTCCAGTAACGGGTTTGGTGACCGAAGTGCACACCGGCCTTCAGCATATCGCGCATATTGACTTGGGACATGATAGTTCCTTAATAAGTCGGGTTTGGCCTCCACGTATCCCAATGACCAACCAGTGGCATAAAGCCAAAAGCACCCAGGTCATCGTGTCGACACGTGTGTGGATTTAAGCTTTTCGGGGTATCCCCGGAAAGCGGCGCATTTTATACCACAGGGTGCGCAGAAACGGAACACGAAATCTGTATTCGCACCAAGGACATGGGCGCAGCCCCCTTGGAATCGGCTTCAGGGGCACCATTGTATAGAGAGAAGCGATGCACGCAGGCACTGAATTGCGCCGTGCGTCTGTTAGAATCGCGTTTTTCAGGGTCGCAAAACGCACACCTGCCACCCTATTCGTATCAGCAAGCGCCGCCGAGCGCAGAGAGAGCCTGTATGACCGTCAACCTCAAAACCCCCGAGGACATCGCTGGCATGCGTGTCGCCGGCAAACTGGCCGCCGATGTGCTGGAAATGATTGCCGAACATGTCAAACCGGGCGTCACCACCGATGAGCTGAACCAGATCTGCCACGATTACATCGTCAACGTGCAGCAAGCCATCCCTGCCCCGCTCAACTACAAGGGCTACCCGAAGTCGATCTGCACCTCGATCAACCACGTGGTGTGCCACGGCATCCCGAACGACAAGCCGCTGAAAAACGGCGACACCCTGAACATCGACGTGACCGTGATCAAAGACGGCTACCACGGCGACACCAGCCGCATGTTCCACGTAGGCGAAGTGCCGGTCTGGGCCGAGCGTCTGTCGCAGATCACTCAGGAATGCATGTACAAGGCGATCGAAATCGTCAAACCCGGTTGCCGCCTCGGCGACATCGGTGAAGTGATTCAGAAGCACGCGGAAAAGAACGGTTTCTCCGTCGTTCGCGAGTTCTGCGGCCACGGCATCGGCAAGGTGTTCCACGAAGAGCCGCAGATTCTCCACTACGGCCGCGCCGGCACTGGTATGGAACTGAAGGCCGGCATGACCTTCACCATCGAACCGATGATCAACCAGGGCAAGGCCGACACCAAAGTATTGGGCGACGGCTGGACCGCGATCACCAAAGACCGCAAGCTGTCGGCACAGTGGGAACACACCCTGCTGGTCACCGACACCGGCTACGAGATCTTCACCCTGCGCGCCGACGACACCATCCCGCGCATCTCGGCCTGATCCAGCAAACGCTCCCAGCCTTATAGAAGGAAAGCCAATCAATGCCGCAGGTGGATCCCGAACTCTTCGACCGCGGCCAGTTCCAGGCTGAACTGGCCCTCAAAGCGAGTCCTATCGCGGCGTTCAAGAAGGCGATCCGCCAGGCTCGCGAGGTACTCGACACGCGTTTTCGCAATGGCCGCGACATCCGCCGCCTGATCGAAGACCGTGCCTGGTTCGTCGACAACATCCTGCAAAAGGCCTGGGAGCAGTTCAACTGGAGCGAAGACGCCGACATTGCGCTGGTCGCGGTCGGCGGCTATGGCCGCGGAGAGTTGCACCCGTATTCCGACATTGATTTGCTGATCTTGCTGGACAGCGCTGATCACGAAGTCTTCCGCGATTCCATCGAGCGTTTTCTCACTTTGCTGTGGGACATCGGCCTGGAAGTCGGCCAGAGCGTGCGCTCGGTCGATGAATGCGCCCAAGAGGCGCGCGCCGACCTGACCGTGGTTACCAACCTGATGGAAAGCCGCACCATTTGCGGCCCCGAGCGTCTGCGTCAGCGCATGCTCGACGTCACCAGCACCGCACACATGTGGCCGGCCAAGGAATTCTTCCTGGCCAAACGCGCCGAGCAAAAGGCCCGCCACCACAAATACAACGACACCGAGTACAACCTGGAACCCAACGTCAAAGGCTCGCCCGGCGGACTACGGGATATTCAGACCATTCTGTGGGTTGCGCGTCGCCAATACGGCACGCTGAACCTGCGCGCCCTCGCAGGCGAAGGTTTCCTCGTTGAGAGCGAAAACGCCCTGCTCGCCTCCTCCCAGGAATTCCTCTGGAAAGTGCGTTACGCCCTGCACATGCTCGCCGGACGTTCCGAAGACCGCTTGCTGTTCGATCACCAGCGCACCATTGCCGGCCTGTTGGGTTTTGAAGGTGACGACGCCAAACAGGCCGTCGAAAACTTCATGCAACAGTATTTCCGCGTAGTGATGAGCATCGCCCAGCTCAGCGACCTGATCATCCAGCACTTCGAGGAAGTCATCCTCGCGCCGGAAGACGAAGCGCCGCCGCAACCGATCAACGCACGTTTCCAGTTGCATGACGGCTACATCGAAGCGCGTAACGACAACGTGTTCCGCCGTACGCCATTCGCCATGCTGGAAATCTTCGTGCTGATGGCCCAGCAGCCGGAAATCAAAGGCGTACGTGCCGATACCATTCGCTTGCTGCGTGAGCACCGTCACCTGATCGACGACAATTTCCGTAACGATATTCGCAACACCAGCCTGTTCATCGAGCTGTTCAAGTGCAAGATCGGCATCCACCGCAACCTGCGCCGGATGAACCGCTACGGCATTCTCGGGCGTTATCTGCCGGAGTTCGGTTTTATCGTCGGGCAGATGCAGCACGACCTGTTCCACATCTATACGGTCGACGCGCACACGCTGAACCTGATCAAGCACCTGCGCAAATTGCAGTACACCCAGGTGTCGGAAAAATTCCCGCTGGCCGCCAAGCTCATGGCGAAACTGCCCAAGCCCGAACTGATCTACATGGCCGGTCTGTACCACGACATCGGCAAGGGTCGGCATGGCGACCACTCGGAGATCGGCGCGGTCGATGCCGAGGCGTTCTGCCAGCGCCACCAGTTGCCGGTGTGGGACAGCCGTCTGATTGTCTGGCTGGTGCAGAACCATCTGGTGATGTCGACCACTGCGCAGCGCAAGGACTTGTCCGACCCTCAGGTGATCCACGATTTCGCGCAGGCAGTCGGCGACGAAACCCGCCTCGACTACCTGTACGTGCTGACCGTGGCCGACATCAACGCCACCAACCCGACACTGTGGAATTCGTGGCGAGCGAGCCTGTTGCGTCAGCTCTACACCGAGACCAAACGCGCCTTGCGTCGCGGCCTGGAAAACCCGGTCGACCGCGAAGAGCAGATCCGCCAGACCCAGAGCGCGGCACTGGACATTCTGGTGCGCGGCGGCACCGATCCGGACGACGTCGAGCAGTTGTGGGCGCAGTTGGGCGATGACTATTTCCTGCGCCACACCGCCGGCGACGTGGCTTGGCACAGCGATGCGATCCTGCAGCAACCGGTCGATGGCGGGCCGCTGGTGTTGATCAAGGAAACCACCCAGCGCGAGTTCGAGGGCGGCACACAGATCTTCATTTATGCACCGGATCAGCATGACTTCTTCGCGGTGACCGTGGCGGCGATGGATCAGCTCAACCTGAACATTCATGACGCGCGGGTTATCACCTCGAGCAGTCAGTTCACCCTCGACACCTACATCGTGCTCGACAACGAAGGCGAGTCCATCGGCGACAACCCGACGCGGGTCAAACAGATCCGCGAAGGCCTGACCGAAGCGCTGCGCAACCCGGATGACTACCCGACGATCATTCAGCGTCGGGTGCCGCGTCAGCTCAAGCATTTCGCCTTCGCGCCGCAAGTGACGATCCACAACGACGCCCAGCGCCCGGTGACCGTGCTGGAGCTGACCGCACCGGATCGGCCGGGACTGCTGGCGCGGATCGGCGGGATTTTCCTGGAGTTCGATCTGTCGCTGCAGAACGCCAAGATTGCGACCTTGGGCGAGCGGGTGGAAGACGTGTTCTTTATCACCGACGCGCACAACCAGCCGCTGTCCGACCCGCTGCTGTGCAGCCGTTTGCAGGATGCGATTGTTGAGCAGTTGAGCGTCAATCAGGAACCGGATATCAAGCTTTCGCGTATCAGTATTTGAATCAATGAATTTCCCCTGTGGCGAGGGGATTTATCCCCGTTGGGCTGCGTAGCGGCCCTAAAACCATTCACTGCGATTTGACTGAAAGTCCGCGCGCACAGGTTTTACGACTGCTTCGCAGCCGAACGGGGATAAATCCCCTCGCCACAATGGCTCCCCTTTCACACTTAAAGAGGCCCCAATGAACAACGCTCTGAACCAGCTCCAGCCCTACCCGTTCGAAAAGCTCCGCGCCCTGCTCGGCACCGTCACGCCGAACCCGGACAAGCGTCCGATCGCCCTGTCGATCGGCGAGCCGAAACATCGCTCGCCAAGCTTTGTCGCCGAAGCGCTGGCGAACAGTCTGGATCAGATGGCGGTGTACCCGACCACCCTGGGCATCCCGGCCCTGCGCGAAGCCATTGCCGGCTGGTGCGAGCGTCGTTTCGGCGTGCCGAGCGGCTGGATCGATCCGGCGCGCAACGTGCTGCCGGTCAACGGCACCCGTGAAGCGCTGTTCGCCTTCACTCAGACCGTGGTCAATCGCGGCGACGATGCGCTGGTGGTCAGCCCGAACCCGTTCTATCAAATCTACGAAGGCGCCGCGTTCCTCGCCGGGGCCAAGCCGCATTATCTGCCGTGCCTCGACGAAAACGGCTTCAACCCGGATTTCGACGCGGTGTCGCCGGACATCTGGAAGCGTTGCCAGATCCTGTTTCTGTGCTCGCCGGGCAACCCGACCGGCGCGCTGATCCCGGTCGACGTGCTGAAAAAACTCATCGCCCTGGCCGACGAATACGACTTCGTGATCGCCGCCGACGAGTGCTACAGCGAACTGTACTTCGACGAGCAAACACCGCCGCCGGGCCTGCTCACCGCTTGCGTCGAACTGGGTCGCAAGGACTTCAAACGTTGCGTGGTGTTTCACAGCCTGTCCAAGCGTTCCAACCTGCCGGGCCTGCGTTCCGGTTTCGTTGCTGGCGATGCCGACATCCTCAAAGGCTTCCTGCTCTATCGCACCTACCACGGCTGCGCGATGCCGGTACAAACGCAACTGGCCAGCGTTGCCGCGTGGAACGACGAAGAACACGTGCGCGCCAACCGTGCGCTGTACCGCGAGAAGTTTGATGCGGTGCTGGAAATCCTCAGCCCGGTGATGGACGTACAGCGCCCGGATGGAAGCTTCTATTTGTGGCCGAATGTGAACGGTGATGACGCGGCGTTCTGCCGTGATTTGTTCGAACAAGAGCATGTCACTGTGGTACCGGGTTCTTATCTGTCCCGTGATGTCGATGGCGTTAATCCGGGTGCCGGCCGTGTGCGTATGGCGCTGGTTGCGCCGTTGGCTGAATGTGTTGAAGCGGCAGAACGTATTCGCGCGTTTATTACCCGTCAGAAATAAATAGCTGAATACCGTGCCAGGCAATCTGGCACGGTAACTTGCGCTTGCAAGTTACACTTCAAAACAACTAATCACTCCCTCTTTCGTCCCTCACGACTTACTCTTGATTCGCGAATTTCATCGCATAAAATTAAACATCAAGTACAACTTCAGGGAAGAAGATAAATATGAATAATCTCCAGGATTGCAAACTCCTACAGTGGCCGGATGATCTCGCTGCTTATGAGATGGCCATTAAAGAGAATCCGGCGAACGCAACTTTCGCCAGCGGCGGTCGACGCAAACGCTCGCTGATCAACTATTCAAAACTGTGGGCCAATGGTCGAACGCTGACCATCGCCTTCATCGACGACGTCGATCCTGATCACAAACGCAAAATCATGGAGGCAGCTGTTCGCTGGATTCCATACGTTAATCTGAGTTTCGAGTTTGTCGATGACCTGCAAGGTGATATTCGCATCGCCACAAAGAATAATTACAACAGTTCCATGCTCGGCACAGACGCGCTGCTGATTCATCCGGATTGGCCAACGATGAACCTGGGCGTCAAACCCGATCATGAAGACTTTGAAACCATTGTCACCCACGAATTTGGCCATGCACTGGGCGCCATGCACGAACACCAGCATCCGCAGGCCGACATCCCTTGGGACAAACCGAAAGTGTACGACTATTACCAGAACCGCGAGATGGGGCCGCTGACCCCGGAGCAAGTGGACTTCAACCTGTTCACGCCATTCAACACCCTCGAAGCGATTTACACCGAGTACGACCGTAAATCGATCATGCATCATCCGGTATCTAACGATTTGACTTTAGGCGACTGGGAGAACCCGATCAATCGCGAGATCAGCAAGAAAGACATCAAGATGATGAGCTTGCTCTATCCCCAATAAGCAATCTCGCATAAAACAAGGAAGTTAAACCATGTTATTCAATTCAACTTACGCCCCCGCCCTGTCCCAGCCAAATGCTTGTGGAGTGCATTACTGATGTGGGCTAAAAAAAATCCATCGAAACTGTGGACTCCCGGCCGCATTCTTCGTATCGCCTTCCTCAATGGCACCCAAGAGTTCAAAGACGCGACCATCGCGGCAGCCAGCAATTGGTTGCCGCACATCAACTTGAAGTTTGATTTCGTTGAGGGTGTCGAGGGGGATATCCGCATACTTAGCAACGATGGCGTTTTCTCGTCCAATATTGGCACTGACGCCTTACTCAATACCCATACAGCGACGATGCAGCTCTGGCCTCACCCGGCCATTCACGCGCGTTATTTCGCCGCGAATGTGATGCATGAGTTCGGCCATATGCTGGGTGCGGAACACGAACAGATCCACCCGGCAGCCGCAATTCCATGGAACGTGCCCGCCATCTACGAAAGACACGGCATTACCGATAATCCTGATGAGGATAACTACGAGGCGAACAGGAAGCGCCAATGGCTACACCGTGAGTATCTTGATCGGGCAGCCGCCGAAGACAGCATTTGCTCGGACTACGACCGCAAGTCGATCATGCACTACGTCATCTACCAATCCTGGACCACAGGCGATTTTCAGAACTTTCTTAATCTGGAGCTCAGCGAAAAAGATAAAGCCTTCATGGCGAAGGCTTACCCCTGCCCGGTGTAAACCCGGGCTTGGTTATTTCACCTGTCCCAGATTTGCCTCGCTCAAATCGAGCTCTCCCAACACTTCACGTAATACGTCATCACCAATCTGGTGATGACGGCTGAGGCTGTAGAGTTCCAGGCGCTGCGCTCGCAGCGCCTTCAAACGCAAACGCCGCTCCAGCAGATCCATCTGAAATGCCATCGCCTGCGCTTCGGCGGAGTCGTTGAACACGTCGAGTTGATGACGATATTCGGACATGATTCGCGCCTTGAGCTCTGCCGCCAGCGCCGCTTGAGCCGCATCCTGCGGTGGGAGCTCCTCGGTTTCCAGTGAGTGAATCGCCGCTTCGGCGGTTTTGCGCCAGGCATCGCGGACTTCCTGCCGGCGCTTGTCGTCCGGGCTCTTTTCGATGCCGCGCAGTAACAGCGGCAGCGCGATACACGCCGAAATCAGCGAGAGCAGAATCACCCCGGCGGCGATGAAGATCAGCAGATCACGCTCGGGAAATGCCTCCGCGCCCATCAGCATCGGCACCGACATCACACCCGCCAGCGTCACCGCGCCGCGCACACCGCCGACGGTCAGCAACCAGCAGGAACGTGCGGTCGGTACTTGCGTCAACTCACCCTTGCCGCGCAAACGCCGCAGCAACACCGACAAACGCCAGATGCTCTGCACCCAGATAAATCGCAGCAGCACCAACGCGAGGAAAATCGCCACGACGTCGAGGCCGCGATACAGCAGGGTCGGCCACAACGTCGGTTCGTGGCTGACCACGGCTTTGATGATGTCCGGCAATTGAAGGCCGAGTAGCAGGAAGATCAAGCCGTTGAAAGCAAATTCCAGCAGCGACCAGACGCTGCGGTTGAGCAAACGGGTGCTGGTCTGCCGAGGCAGCAGGTCGAGCCAGCTCTGCATCATCCCTGCCGCCACCGCCGAAAGAATGCCCGAGACGCCGAGGCGTTCAGCCAAGACATACGCGGCGAACGGCAGCAGCAACATAAATACAACGTGCGTCGCTGGATCATCCCAGCCGCGCGCGATCATCCACGAGCGCAGGCGCCCGACCAGCCAGCTCAGCGCCACGCCGACCGCCAGACCACCGAGCGCCACCACGACAAAGGTCAGGCTGGCGTTGGTCAGCGAGAACACGCCGGTGATGGCTGCGGCCAAGGCGAACTTGAAGGTCACCAGGCCAGAGGCGTCGTTCATCAGCGCCTCGCCCTGCAGGATGTGCATCAGCGGGGTCGGCAAGCGGTTCTGCGAAATAGCCGAGACGGCCACGGCGTCGGTCGGCGACAACACAGCCGCCAAGGCGAAAGCCACGGGCAACGGAATCGTCGGCAATAACCAGTGAATGAAGTAACCGGCGCCGACCACGGTGAACAGCACGAGGCCCACCGCCAGCGTCAGAATCGGCCCGCGCAGATGCCAGAATTCGCGTTTGGGCATGCGCCAGCCATCGGAAAACAGCAGCGGCGGCAGGAACAGAAACAGGAACAGTTCGGGATCGAGGGCCACGTGCAGACCCAGCGTCGGCCAAGCGAGCAAGGCACCGGCGGCGATTTGCACTAAAGGAAGCGGCAGCGGGATGACCCGTCCGACCAGACGCGAGACGCTGACCAGCATCAGCAGGATCAGGACGGTGTAAGCGGTTTGCATAAAGCGGAAATCTCAGACAATCGACAGCGTTGAACTGCCATATTAGCCGCTTAGGATGCGCCTGGCGTTTGCACCTATGTCGCACACGCCCCAAATGATGTCCGCACAACAATGTGTAGGAGCTGCGGCACGCTGCGATCTTTTGATCTTTAAAGACACAATCAAAAGATCGCAGCCTCGTTTCACTCGACAGCTCCTACAGGGTTTTGCGTATTCGCCGAAGGGTCATGGCATAATCCGTCACCATTTTTCTCCAGCACCTGTAAAGGGGGCAATTCCTTGACCGTTTCAAGTAAAACGTTGCACCTTTTCGGCATCAAAGCCTGGGATGCCTTATAAGAATCGTTCAAGGCCTTTTAAATCAAGGCCTTGCCCCCCAAATCAGCACCGCAAACCACCACATTTTGCGACTGTTCAGAACTCAATAAACATTGGCCCGAACGGTTGCGTTTTGGGGAAGAAATCTACAGAGACAATCCCGCCCCCGGCGTCCTGTCGAACATAATGCAAATCAAAACCACAATGCTGTAGCTGTATGGATGACGCGACATGAAACGACTTGAAGACCTTACGCTTCCCCAATCCCTCCAGAGCAAAATCTCCACCCTGGTACGCAGGGTTTCGGATGCACAGGGTGATGTCGATATCCGCATGGCGGTCGAGCGCGCAGAAGGATTCGTGGAGGGGCTGGAAGCGGCGCGCTGTTTAACCGATGCCACTATTGAGGCTCTCTTCATAATCATAGAAAGCGCAGCTGAGCGTCATTGAGCCAAGGCTTTCACATAAGCCTGGCACGCCTGCAGGGCAATCAATCCCCGGTCGCCTTTGTCGGTGATGGCGATAATTCGTTGAGCATGCGCCGGGTCAAGTCTGGCTCGTAGGGTTCCATGATCCATGCCGCCGGCGCCGGTGGAGACTGACACGTTGCGGCCGTTGGCAACGTCGGTCGCATCGAGGAGGACTGACAGGCGCACATCAGCAGTGGCAAGGCGATCGCGCAGGCGATCCTGATCACGTTGGGCATCGGCCATTTTCCTATAGTGTGCTTGTTCACTGGTCGCCAAGCTTTGCTCGAGCGCGAGACGCTTATTCTGCTCGGCCTGTTGTGCAACGGCGCCGGCCAGCGTCAGTTGGTTGAGGGTTTCGGCGTGCAGCCGGGCCTGTTCAGCCAACTGCTTTCCATAGCGCCAGTCTTGCAACTGCCAAGTGCTGCCGGCGCTGACCAACACCAGCGCCAGCGCACCGACTGCTCTCCACGGCACGGCGATCACGGCACATCCTTGAAGAAGACGTGACCGCCCAACTTCAGGGTCTGCTTTGCCTTCAGCGACCAGGCCGGCGCCTTGATGCTGGAGGCGTAATAGTGCGTGGCGCCGCCGGTGGGATCCGCTACCTTGCCGTCGATCACTTGGTCTGCCGCAATCCGCGCCTGCGCCAGCTCGCGAAACGGGATCTGCTTCACACCGATCACAAACTGGTAGTTCGGATCGGTCTTATTCCAGCAACTGAACTGATAGGGCTTCTGGCACACGCCCGCATACCCCTCCCCCCACCACGACTTTTCCTTTCCGTCGAACACGCGATTACGAACAGTCCACGCCACGGCGATCTGGCCGGCCAGACTTTCGCCACGCGCCTCG
>NZ_JAGYHF010000008.1 GCF_018336155.1 Pseudomonas rustica
TGCGTTGTGTCAGTCAATGTAATGCTGACTGACACGGCCTCTTCGCGAGCAAGCCCGCTCCCACAGGGGTTATGTGTTGAGCGTTAGATCGAGATAAAGGCACCGAAAGGTGCCTTTTGCATATCTGCCAGCGGCAAACCGACATTGCCCGGTGTCGCATGTCGCCCTCAGTCTGATAACGTGCGTCTATCGATTGCAGCCGGTATGCTTGGCCCGCATCTTCATGGACGCTTTGCTATGACCCTCACAGAATTACGCTACATCGTTACCCTCGCCCAAGAGCAGCATTTCGGCCACGCGGCCGAGAAATGCCACGTCAGCCAGCCGACCCTGTCGGTGGGCGTGAAGAAACTTGAAGACGAACTCGGTGTGCTGATTTTCGAGCGCAGCAAGAGCGCCGTGCGCGTGACCCCGGTCGGCGAAGGCATCGTCGCCCAGGCGCAGAAAGTTCTTGAGCAAGCCCAAGGCATCCGCGAACTGGCCCAGGCCGGCAAGAATCAGCTGACCGCACCGCTGAAAGTCGGCGCGATCTACACCGTCGGCCCGTACCTGTTCCCGCACCTGATTCCACAACTGCACCGGGTCGCCCCGCAGATGCCGTTGTACATTGAAGAAAACTTCACCCACGTGCTGCGCGACAAACTGCGCAACGGCGAACTCGACGCGATCATCATCGCCCTGCCGTTCAACGAAGCTGACGTGCTGACCCTGCCGCTGTACGACGAGCCGTTCTACGTGCTCATGCCGGCCCAGCACCCGTGGACGAAAAAAGAAACCATCGACGCCGGCCTGCTCAACGACAAGAGCCTGCTGCTGCTCGGCGAAGGTCACTGCTTCCGCGATCAGGTGCTCGAAGCCTGCCCGACCCTGACCAAGGGAGGCGACGGCGCCAAGCACACCACGGTCGAATCCAGTTCGCTGGAAACCATTCGCCACATGGTTGCGTCCGGTCTGGGCATCTCGATCCTGCCGTTGTCGGCCGTCGACAGCCATCACTACGCCCCCGGCGTGATCGCAGTGCGTCCGCTGTCGCCACCGGTGCCGTTCCGCACCGTGGCCATCGCCTGGCGTGCGAGTTTCCCACGGCCGAAAGCCATCGAAATCCTCGCCGACTCCATTCGCCTGTGCTCGGTGGCCAAGCCAGCGACACCGGTTACGGCCGGTTAAGCGAGCGTCATGACTGAGCTGTCGCAAGTGTCGGTGACGGCACTCAAGGGTGTCGGTGAAGCCATGGCCGAGAAATTGGCCAAGGTCGGTCTGGAGAATCTCCAGGACGTGTTGTTTCACCTGCCGCTGCGTTATCAGGATCGCACCCGCGTGGTGCCGATCGGCCATTTGCGACCGGGTCAGGACGCCGTGGTCGAAGGCACCGTCAGCGGCGCCGACGTGGTCATGGGCCGCCGCCGCAGCCTCGTCGTGCGCATGCAGGATGGCACCGGCGGGCTAAGTCTGCGCTTCTACCATTTCAGCAACGCGCAGAAAGAAGGCCTCAAGCGCGGCACGCGGATTCGCTGCTACGGCGAAGCCCGGCCCGGCGCCTCAGGGCTGGAAATCTACCACCCGGAATATCGCGCGATCACCGGCGACGAACCACCGCCGGTGGATGAAACCCTGACCCCGGTTTATCCGCTGACCGAAGGCCTGACCCAAGCGCGTCTGCGTCAGCTGTGCATGCAGACGCTGACCATGCTCAAGCCCGACACCCTGCCCGACTGGCTGCCGACCGAACTGGCGCGCGACTATCAACTGGCGCCGCTGGCCGACGCGATCCGCTACCTGCACAACCCGCCCGCCGATGCCGACGTCGACGAACTCGCACTCGGTCATCACTGGGCGCAGCATCGTCTGGCCTTCGAAGAGCTGCTGACGCATCAACTGTCGCAACAACGTCTGCGCGAAAGCATGCGCTCCTTGCGCGCGCCGGCGATGCCGAAAGCGAAAAAGCTGCCGCCGAAATATCTGGCGAATCTTGGCTTCAACCCGACCGGCGCCCAGCAGCGCGTCGGCAACGAAATCGCCTACGACCTCAGTCAGCACGAACCGATGCTGCGGCTGATTCAGGGTGACGTCGGCGCGGGTAAAACCGTGGTCGCCGCCCTCGCCGCTCTGCAAGCGCTGGAAGCCGGTTATCAAGTCGCGCTGATGGCGCCGACCGAGATTCTCGCCGAACAACACTTCATCACCTTCAAACGCTGGCTCGAACCGCTGGGCATCGAAGTGGCGTGGCTGGCCGGCAAGCTCAAAGGCAAGAACCGCGTCGCCGCGCTGGAACAGATCGCCAGCGGCACGCCGATGGTGGTCGGCACCCACGCGCTGTTCCAGGACGAAGTGAAATTCAAGAATCTGGCGCTGGTGATCATCGACGAACAGCATCGCTTCGGTGTGCAGCAACGTCTGGCGCTGCGGCAGAAAGGCGTCGGTGGACGCATGTGTCCGCATCAACTGATCATGACCGCGACACCAATTCCACGGACGCTGGCGATGAGCGCTTACGCCGACCTCGACACCTCGATCCTCGACGAGTTGCCGCCGGGTCGAACCCCGGTCAACACCGTGCTGGTCACCGACACCCGCCGCGTCGAAGTCATCGAACGCGTGCGCGGTGCCTGCGCCGAGGGCCGTCAGGCCTATTGGGTGTGCACGCTGATCGAAGAGTCGGAAGAGCTGACCTGTCAGGCCGCCGAAACCACTTTTGAAGATCTCACCCTCGCCCTCGGCGAGTTGAAAGTCGGGCTGATTCACGGGCGCATGAAACCCGTCGAGAAGGCCGCAGTCATGGCCGAGTTCAAGGCCGGTAACCTGCAACTGCTGGTCGCGACCACGGTGATCGAAGTCGGTGTAGACGTACCCAACGCCAGCCTGATGATCATCGAAAACCCCGAGCGCCTCGGCCTCGCGCAACTGCACCAGTTACGCGGCCGTGTCGGTCGGGGCAGCGCCGCCAGCCATTGCGTGCTGCTTTACCATCCGCCGCTGTCGCAGATCGGTCGCCAGCGTCTGGGCATCATGCGTGAGACCAACGACGGTTTCGTCATCGCCGAAAAAGACCTCGAACTGCGCGGCCCCGGTGAAATGCTCGGCACCCGCCAGACCGGATTGCTGCAATTCAAGGTTGCCGACCTGATGCGCGACGCCGACTTGTTGCCCGCCGTCCGCGACGCTGCGCAAGCGCTGCTGGAACGCTGGCCGACCCACGTCAGCCCGTTGCTTGACCGCTGGTTGCGCCACGGGCAGCAATACGGCCAAGTGTGAGCACCGTCGCAGTTTCTGACAGCTCGTTCTGACCAAGCTGGTTATACTCCTGCCATTGTTTCAAAAACGGATACAGACCATGACCGAAGCCGCTCTCGCCCCCGAATCCCCGCACGCGCCGTCTGTCATTCGGCTGCTGCTGGACAAGCTCGGGATCGCCTACGAAGAAGTGCTCGACCACCACGGCCTCAATGCCTCGCGCAAGGTACAAGCCGTGTTGCTGGACGACGCTGTCGGCGCGCTGATGGTGCTGTTTCCGCAGAGCCAGTTGCTCGACCTCAATCGCCTCGCCGAACTGACGGGCCGTCGCCTGACCGCCGTGTCGACCGAGCGCCTGCAAAAGATGCTCGGCAAACACAGCCTGAGCCTGCTGCCAGGCCTGCCGGCACTGACCAGTTCGCCGTGCCTCTACGAAGAAAGCCTGCTGCGCGAGCCGAAGCTGCTGATCAACTCCGGTGAGCCGGGCGTGTTGCTGGAAATCACCAGCGAAGCCTTCAAAAGCATGCTGACCAAGGCCAGCGCCGCCAACTTCGGCGAAGCGCTGAACAGCATCCGCCCGAACCTCGACCGCCCGGACGATGACCGCGAGGAAATCACCCAGGCCGTGCAAGCGTTTACCGCACGGCGCATTCAGCAGCGCCTGGAAGCGACCATCGAGATTCCGCCGCTGGCCGAAACCGCGCAAAAAATCATCAAGCTGCGCGTCGACCCGAACGCGACCATCGACGACATCACCGGCGTGGTTGAAACCGACCCGGCGCTGGCCGCACAAGTGGTGAGCTGGGCGGCGTCGCCGTACTACGCCTCGCCGGGCAAGATTCGCTCGGTAGAAGACGCGATCGTCCGCGTGCTCGGTTTCGATCTGGTGATCAACCTCGCGCTGGGTCTGGCCCTCGGCAAGACCCTGAGCCTGCCAAAAGACCATCCGCAACACTCGACGCCGTACTGGCAGCAGTCGATCTACACCGCCGCCGTCATCGAAGGCCTGACCCGCGCCATGCCGCGTGCCCAGCGCCCGGAAGCCGGCCTGACCTACCTCGCCGGTCTGCTGCACAACTTTGGTTATCTGCTGCTGGCCCACGTGTTCCCGCCGCACTTCTCGCTGATCTGCCGCCACTTGGAGGTCAACCCGCACCTGTGCCACAGCTACATCGAGCAACACCTGCTCGGTATCAGCCGTGAACAGATCGGCTCGTGGCTGATGCGCTACTGGGACATGCCGGACGAACTGGCCACCGCGCTGCGCTTCCAGCACGATCCGAGCTACGACGGCGCCTACGCCGAATACCCGAACCTTGTCTGCTTGGCGGTGCGCCTGCTGCGTGGACGCGGGATTGGCTCGGGCCCGGATGAAGACATTCCAGACGCCCTGCTCGAACGCGTTGGCCTGACCCGCGAAAAAGCCAACGACGTCGTCAGCAAAGTCCTCGAAGCCGAAGTCCTGCTGCGCGAACTGGCGTCGCAATTCAGCCAGGGCTAAAACAAAACAGGCCCGCTCCCCCAAGGATTTACACAATCCCCCTGTGGGAGCGAGCCTGCTCGCGAAGAATCCAACTCAATCTATCAGACCGCCCCTGATCGTTCCCACGCTCCGCGTGGGAATGCATCCCGTGACGCTCCGCGTCACCAAAGGCTCAAGCCTTAGGCTTAGCCTTCCTCGGCACTAAATACTTCATCAACCCCTGAAACCACATCACCAGCGCCGGATTGCCCTTCAGCTGAATCGACTTGTCCTGAATCCCCTGCATAAACGCCAGCTGCTTGTTCTTCGCCTGCATCGTGGCAAAGCCATAACCGGCATCTTTAAACGCAATCGCAAACGCCGGCTCTGCCACCACGCCAGACTTGCTGGTGATGCGCTGATCCTTGACCACGAAATGCCGCGCCACTTTCCCATCCAGCGTCTGCAGCTGAAAGACCAGATCCTTGTCACCCAACTGCTGCTGGAACGCAGGATTTGTCCGGCTGGCCTTACCCATCAACAGACCCAGCATCCACAGAAGAAAACGAAATTTCATGCGCACAGCCTCAAAAGGAAAATGAACGGCCGGGGCAGTGTAAGGGATTCGGACGATAACGCCAGTATCTGACGCTGTTGGAAGATGATGCAGACCATTTCCCGCACGATGACCGCCAAGTCACGATTCCCAACCCCGCCAATGATCGTTCCCATGCTCCGCGTGGGAATGCCTCCCGAGACGCTCCGCGTCTCACCCTTCACCTTTCCTACACCTGTTGAAACACAACCCTGTAGGAGCTGCCGAAGGCTGCGATCTTTTGATCTTCCCCCCTGCAACTCCTTAGGAAATTTCCCGCAAAGCACGGCGGCATGCGTGAACCAGGCGAGTTGAAGGTTCATCGTTAACCTAAATCCGTCACCGCAAAATCAGTGACCGGATGTGCAAGTCCGAACTTCGGAGCAACTTTTTCCAACTCCAGAGGATTTACCCGATGACTCCTTCACCACACGAAGCCCCAGCAGCTACCACCCCATCCGACCCCGCAGATGAAGTAACCCTCGACAAAGAAGCCGCCGAACGCGCCTTCGCTCACTACTTCCCCGCACACCCCAAAAAACCGCCTAAACGCCGCGAAGGTAGCCTCTTTAACATCTGCGACGATGTCGACACCGAAGCCCTGCTGGCCAACGCATCGGAAGACCTGCTATCCATCAGCGCCATCGCCGCAGATCTGGCCGATGACATCGACGGATCACGCCGGTCAGTTGCCTTGGCGCTGAGCAGAATGGCGGGTGGGGTGCATTTGATGGTGGAGGGAGCGCTGGATAACATTGAGGCGCGGGCTGCAGCGGGTTAGGCAACTGCAGTATTTCGAGACAAAAAGGGGGACGCTAAGTCCCCCCTTTTTTCAGCTGTCTTTTGATAAATCCTTGGCAAAAAAAAGCTGCCGATAAGAACAGCTCTTTCGAGAATCCGCTAACTTCAGCCAGCCAGTCGACCGACAGGCTCAAAATCAGCGCCTTTAGACAGTGCTACATCCAGAAATCGGCTGGGCTTATTGGAGCGATTGGCCAGAACTTCGCGAGCTTCGCCCTTTAACCGAGAAGCCATCATAGGCTTAGATTCATGTTTAGACTTTTGCATGGAATCCCTGCGGATATCGAGATTTGACTGGATAGTAGAGGCGCGTCTCCCCGAATAACAAGTCAAGAATAAAGGAATATTGAATCTTTTTTCGTTAGCGGAGAGATGAACAAAACGCAGCAGAAATCACAGAAAACGCTTTTAAACCAGCCATTACATCAACGATTGTGCGTCACCCGATTCTGCAGCACACACAAAAATTTCCAGCGACGCTTCAATCAACTCCACACTCAGCGCGTATTGCTCAAGAAACCCCAATCCACCTAGCGCTTCGGCATGCTGATAACAAAAATTCTCGGCGCGGCTCATTCCCGGGTTATCTGTTGCGACAAGATCCTTCTCACTGATCGACCAATCCTCAACCCCCTCAAGCACCCAGCACGCCTGACGAGAGAAGTTGAAGATTTTCACATTGCTGTTACCCGCTCGCTTATCCACCACGTTGACGTGACTGTCATCGACTTCTTCGATTTCGACTCCTGGTGTCTTGCCGGGCGTGATTGCAGCCATCAGCGGATAGGTGAAAGTAGTTCCACTGACACCTGAGGTCGAAGGCTCAAAGGTAATTTGATCCTTCCCAACTACCGGTTTCAACACCAGCGACTTGACTGTCATCGCAGTGAGACGGCGTTGTGATTCGCGGTTGGCGGAAAACGCCGTCAGGAAAGGCGCGAACTCCTCCGAGGGGCAACCGTCGCTGGTTGGCGCCGTCGAAGCGCTCTTGTCTGATGCAAGCTCAGGGACAATCTTGTCCAGATATGCCGAGCGCTCACGACTCATTCTGGCGATGCACGAGTTAACTGCGAACACATGCGCCGGCATCCCCGTCTCGATCTCGAATGCCTCCAAAGGGCAGTTCGCATCGCGCAATTTCAACCACGCACGCTGCGACTCTTTAACCTTCGCCGCGTATTCCGCGCCCAACACCGGATCTGCTCGATAGCCAGATTCAAGTCGCGCCATCAATTGCTTGTAGCTGACATTCAACTGCGCATCAGCAGCCTTCTTCGCCGCCTCCGAGCAGGGCACCATTTCCAGACTTGAGGTGACATGGCTGCAGTCGTCCTGCGCATAGACTGCTGAAATTGGCAGCAGCAATGCGGCTAGTAGGGTAATAACGAAATGCTTCACTGCATTTATCCTTGAGTCATTCAGGCTTACACCTTCCGCCCCTGCTTCACAGGGGCCTAAATGTTCTCTTTTACGCTCGCACACTTACTCCCGCCTAAAAGGCTTCTTACTTTCAATTAATTAGATCCGAACCTACTCACACCATTATTTAACTCTCTCGATTGCTCTAGAAGGAATTAGGCGTTCTTTACCTTGACTCCTCATCGCAGCGATATAATCCCGATAGTACTGCTTCGACTTCACCTTGGCACTGCTCCACAATACATCAGCAATGTTGAGCTTGAGAACCACGCGCTCGGGCGAAACGGCTTCAACCTTAGAAAGCAAAGAATAAGCAAGCTCGTCAGAGCCAGCTTCTCCCAGAGCAAAGCCAAAATCATTATAGATTCCGGAGTTAACTTTCGTCATCGGATATTCTCTAAACAACGAGTTAAGTCTCTCTTGCGTCAAATAAGATTTCAGAGCTTCATAATCTTTATCTTTCAGCCTTGCTATAACGATCTCATGAGACAACTCCAGAGAGTCATGACTAGCTCCGCGAGCAATCTCCTTTAGCTTCTTCGAGGCAAGCGCTCGTGTTGAATACCAAAAATAATCAACGCCCCCTTCTTCTAGGCTTCCTTCATACCCAGAAATAGATGAAGCAAGCTTTTTGTTATTCACTAGGGTTCGTAATTCCTTATCGCTATAGACGTAGGAAACAAAATCCGTCCCTTTTAAATTAACCCCTGGATGCATAACAGCCCAGCTACACGTAAATACAAAAAATGTGTTTCCCGCGCTCACCGTGTAAGCATCATGCAACTGTGCGTCTCCACCCTCATGCTCGCAAACATCTGGAAATTCAGTACTTCCTTTCCCCGCTACAAGCAACTCGCCGTGGAGTGTTTGATTCCCCTCTGAACCTACATAATAAAATCTGGCGCTTTGAGACAAGCCAAAAACAGGATCGAGGCTAACTATTTTCTCATCAGCAGTTACAGACATAACAGGAAAAACAAGCGACATTACCAATAATACAAATTTCATAAACCCATCTCCTCCGCAACCATATCCTTAAGCAACTTGAATAAATTAATACGCTCTTGAAGCCCGGTAGTTCCGCCATTGACCTTTATAGAAATATCAGAAACATGACCATCAATGTCTGACATCGTTCTCAGAGCCAGAGAATCATCAATAGCTTGATTTATCTTAAACATCGACCACCAAACAAAAGCAGATTCAACTCCATATTTTACGCTTTCCATTATCAAATCTGGATTAGCAACAAAATCCTGAAGATCCGAAGGGTCAGCTTGGTTGTGGATTTTCGTATATTGTCGATAATTATACTTCCCCGTCAGCTGGATCACCCCACGACCACGATACTTGTACCCTTCTCCACTAGCCTCATTACCGTTATCATTCCTATTGGCATAGACATAGCTTCCAAGCTTTGCAGGGTTATGTGCGTACGTCTCAGGCTCACTCCAAAGCTTTGGTCGGAGCCTAGGCAAAACTTTGCACTCGTCAGTTGACGCCTCATATCCTTTTGCATTATTACGACAGCCGAACTGTTTTCGCATACCAATCGCAGTGTAATTCAAATCTTCAGAGGTGACTTTAAATCCACTTTCATGGCCCACCTGCGCTAAAAAATGCGCCACCCTTAGAGGGTTATCAACCTTGTACAGCTCTGCGTACTTGTTTAGATAAGGCAAAATTTCTTCGCAATAGGCGTCTGTAATGCTGGGCTTGGCCGCCTTCAACATTGCTTGAGTAATTAATTTTCGTGCTGATTTCCCGGAGAAATTTCCTATTAAAGCTATCGGGTGAATATGCCAGACCTTGGCGCCATCGATACCGTGCTGACCAGCCAGCTTGTCCCACCACCCTAAGCGTTCAATTCGGGTTTTTTCTTCCTTCCAGGCTTTATTCGGGTCTGACTCTGTGTGGCCCATTATTTCATCCAGCGCATTCCACTTTCCGCTCTCGTAGAACCACTCGTTCTCGTATCGTGTGGCCATATAGGAAATAGGCTGGGAAAACCAGGGCTTTGCCAATGCTGTTTTAATTTCATCAGTGGTGAGTTTTTTATCCCCATTGCCATCAAGAATTTTATATAGCCGTTGTTTCGCCGACCCTTCTTCAGCACTCTCGATATTTGGCGAATAGGCGGTTTGCTCCTCCTCACTCAGGCGTTCTTGCGCATGAAGAAAAGCAGACAGATGGTCCACGTTGCTCCCAGCCTCTTCTAAGAAACTGAAGCCTTCCCACTCAAAGGGAGAATGGCGTGACAACGCAGTATCCGGCTCTGCAAACCACCCGCTAATTTCATTCCCCTCTGCATCACCAAGCAATCCATCCAGACGCCACCAAAGCGTGTAGGTGGTGGTTCCCCCCATAACAACAGGAACTTTGATCTTTTTTTCCGCTGGTAGCGCGTCCAACACTCCGACTGGAACAAAGAAGTCATATCCAACTTTTTTGTGGGGATCGCTCACCTTAGGAGGATTTGTTGCGCTCATTCCTTGCGTGTGAGTGACCAACACGCTGTCTTTTGGAATTTTTACGAGCGTTTTTCCGGCCGCAGGCAACCCCGCAGCTTTTTCTTTACTCAGTCCGGTAAATGCCTTTACGTCTTCGCAGCTAAACACCTCGACGTGCAATAAATTCTTCGGGGCCGAATCCGAATGGTTTTGATATTTCCCCACATGACCGATCAGACTCCCTGCTGTAATCGGGAATGGAGTTGTCAGAACATGCACGGCGTCCTTTTCGGCAGGCTCGCTTTTGGATTCAAGTTGCCCCTCCCAGACATATCCGAGCACCTCAGCAGGTGCCAACGGAGGAACAGCATTCCCGCTGACAATTTCCAACAGTTTCTGGTATTTGCCACGCGTCCCGTCGCTCCCGATCCTGACTTGCGTGCCGTGGGGCAAAATGGCTTTTGCAGCTCCTGACTGGCTCGCAGTAGCGCGAACAACGAGACCTTTCTGAGGTGGATTCATCGGGTCTTTTGCAGCGGTACCAATGACGTAAGTGTTGGGTGTCGAACCGGCTGTCATCTCTCTCTTGAATACCCAGCCTGTTCCGGGCTGGAGGTCGGTATTAGCGGGCGTGACGCTGACCACCTTAAGCCAGCCGTTTTCTTCTTCACCCGTCTCGACGACCGTACCGCGGCTCAAAACCGTTAACACGGTTGCGTACCCTGACTTGCCACGCGGTTCCTGACGAACACGCAAACCGAGGATTTCATCGTCAGCAGACGCTTTGACTTGCAACGTACCCCCACCCCAAAAGGGTGGTCGCGACAATGCTGGAGTTTCTTCGTAGTTCTTCCACTGCAACAAATGCATGTAAAGACTGAAAAAGTTCAGGCTTGGACCAACCGCTGGCGGTGAAGCGGGCGATCCAGCAGGAGCTGGGGGTGCTGGTTGCACCGGCGCTTCCAATCGGTGTTTAACCAATACAAAACCGGTCGAAAACTCAGCTTCAGCCGTACCGTAGGCGGATTTCGGGTACGTGCTATCTATGCGATAAGCGACCACTTCACCGTCAGCGATGCATTTGACTTCTGCCAGGTCGGGCACTAAACCCGAGGCTTCATCGAAATGAATACCGCCATGCCAAAGACCGTTGGCACCCAACGGGTAGAAACCATCTTTGGCCTTGGCTAAAGCCTTGTAGAACTGCTGCGGATCCGTCGTCCCTGCCGCTCCAACTTTTAATGGATACGACCATTTTTCTACTTTCTTGCTGGTTGTCTCTGTCATTACCAATTACCTGAATTCTGATCCCTGGTGGCTTGGATTGCCGTCGATGTCTTACCCGGAAAAATTGAGCATGCGCTTCGGTTTGCGTTTGATCTTTTCCTCAGGTGCATTCCCCAACGCCTGATCCATCAAACTCCCCGCCTTATCCTTATCCGCCGCCCCCGGCAGCACCGGCGGTTTAATCCCGATCCCTGTACCGGAGCCAGCCGAGCCACCGGCATTGATTTTGATCACCGGCCCAACCACCGTCACGCCGCCCGCATCCAGCTTGATAAAACTCCCCCCACCCAGAATCGTCAGCTCCGATCCCGCCTCAATCACAATCTTGTCGCCCGCCTTCAGGTGGATCTCATTCCCGACACTGGTCAGCTGCGCCGTACCCAGTTTGACGTGCTGGCTCTGCCCCACCGTCAGGTGATCGTCAGCCTTCGCTTCAATCTTGCGATCAGCGATCGTGGTGCGGTGTTCTTCAGCTTTCAGCTCGGTGTAGGTGTTCTTCTCAACCGTGTCGTGACGTTCATTCCCGACCCGAATCTTCTGGTCATGCTCGACGTTCTCATCCCAATCACGCTGGGCGTGGATGTAGATCTGCTCCGCACCTTTCTTGTCTTCGATGCGCAGTTCGTTGTACCCACCGCCTCCCGGGGAGCTAAGGGTTTTGAATACGCTGCGGGTTTTGTTCGCCGGCAGTGCGTACGGCACCGGGTTTTCCTTGTGGTACAGGCAGCCGGTCACCAGTGGTTGGTCGGGGTCGCCTTCGAGGAAGGTGACGAGGACTTCCATGCCGATGCGCGGGATGCTGATGGCGCCGTAGCGGTCGCCGGCCCAGGAGCTGGAGACGCGCAGCCAGCAGCTGGTTTTGTCGTCGGCGAGGCCTTCGCGATCCCAGTGGAATTGCACTTTGATGCGGCCGTATTGATCGCAGTGGATTTCTTCGCCTTTGGGGCCGGTGACCATGGCGGTCTGGCTGCCGAGTACGCGCGGTTTCGGGTGTTCGAGGGCCGGGCGGTAGAACACGTCCCACGGGGTGGCGAGGAAGGTGTTGCGGTAGCCCTGATGGAAGTCGTCCTTGTTATTGGTGGTGTCGCTGGTCACGCCTTCTTCGAGGACTTGCGGTTGTTTGCCTTCGTGGACGATTTCGGTGAGCAGCCACAGGTCGTTCCACTCGCTGCGCGGGTGGTCGGACATTTCCATGAAGTGGCCGCTGACCAGTTTGGTCTGGTCGCCACGCCCTTCGGCCTGACGGTAGTCGGCACGGTGGCGTTCGAGGGCGCGCTGGCTGAGGAACTTGCCGCGCGCGCGGTCGAGGAAGCGGCCGGGGTAGTCGTAGTCTTCCAGATCCGGTTCATTGCTCTCGCCATCCGGTTTGTAGGCGGCTTCCATTTGCAGGCGCGGTTTTTCGAAGTCGTAGTCGCGGCGCATGGTGCGTGTGGTGCGGGTTTCCAGGCGCAGTTTGAAGCCTTTGATCACCGGTTCGTCGGCGACCATGCCGCTGCCCTGCACGTACGCGGTCGGCTGGCCGAGGTTCTGGAACACGGTCTGGTCATCGCCAAACACCAGCAGGTGGGCTTTTTCGCTGTGCTGAAAGTGGTAGTGAATGCCTTCCTCTTCGCACAGGCGCTGGACGAAATGCAGGTCGGTTTCGTCGTACTGCACGCAGTAGTCGCGATCCGGGCACGGCTGGCTGAGCTGGAAGCTGTAGGCGTTGCTCTTGATGCCGTGTTCGTCGAGGATCAGCGCGATGATTTTCGGCGCCGACATCTGCTGGTAGATGCGTTGGTTGGTGCGGTGATGCAGGTATTGCAGCTGCGGCACGATGGAGATTTTGTAGCGGGTCAGGCGCTTGCCGGCATCGCCTTGAGCGACGCGATAAATCTGCCCATGAATGCCGGAGCCCTGCGGATCGAACGCGAGAAAGGCCTGCTTGTGCAGGAGTTTTTCCAGATCTAGATCGGGGTTTTCGCTGACCAGTTCGAGGTCGAAACGATACGGCTGGCTGACACCCTCGGTGCCGGTGAACGACAGCACTTGCAGGTCGCCGACATAGTCTTCCACCGTCAGGCTGAAGTGGGTCTCGTTAGCTGAGTTGAACATTGTGTGCTCCCTGTTCGAATGTCATCCGTTACGCCCGAAAACGCAGGCGTTGCCGCCAGGACGAAGTGGCGCTCATGGCGTCACGCAATTGACCGGCAGTGATGCTGCGTTCTGCCGCATTGAAGCTCAGCGCTTTGCGCAGCGCGGGCCAGCAGTGTTTCGGTAGGTTTTTCGGCGCGTGCAGCTCGCGCTCCAGGTGTTCGTCGCGGGCCAGGGTCGAGGCCACGCGGCGGAACGGCGGCTTGCCGCCCGCCAGTTCGTAAATCACGCAGGCCACGCCGTACACGTCTGCGCCGGCCGACAACGGTTGGCCTTCAAGCAGTTCGGGGGCGGCGTAGCCCGGTGTCCAGGCGTTGAAGCGTTCACGGCTCAGGTGCGGCAGACCGGGCAGCACGCCCTCCTCTGCCTGACCAAGGCCGAAGTCGAAGAGGCGCAGGCCGTCTTCGCTGAGCATGACGTTGCTCGGTTTCAGATCACCGTGCAGCACGCCGCGACAGTGGGCATACGCCAACGTGTCGAGCAGCGGCAGGACGATGTCGCGCAGTTCTTTCCACGGCAGGCCGAGGGGCCGCTCGCAGAGCAATTTGTCCAGGGTCAGGCCACGCATGTATTCCATGGTGATAAAGGCCCGCTGGCAGTCGGTGTCGACTTCAAAAGTGTGTGCACGCACGACGTTGTCGTGGCGCAGGCGTCGGGTCAGGGCGAACTCGCTGTAGAGCAAGGCACTGGCGTCCGGCGATTCGGCAAATTCTTCGCTGAGGATTTTCAGCGCAACGTAAGGGTCGGGATCGCCAAACTGTTCGTGCAGCAGATCCCGCGCCCGGTAAACCGCGCCCATGCCACCGGCCCCGAGCAGACGCTCGAGGCGGTAGCGACCGGCCAACACATCGGGCAGCACACCGATGCTGGCCTTTTTAGGTGCCAGCGCAGGTTCGGCATTGTGCGACTTGGCGAAGGCGAAGTAGGTCAGGTTGCTGGCCTGCTCTTCGCTGATCAACAGGTCATCGATTGGCGATTCGATTTCACTCATTGACGGATCACCACGGCAGTCAGGTTGTCCCGCGCGGAGCCCCGCAGGGCGCCGTCGAACAAACGTTCCAGCGCCACGTGCGGCGCGCTGAGACTGAGGGCGTTGCCGAGGGCATCGCTGCTCAGGCCTTGGTACAAACCATCGCTGCAAAGCAAAAACGCATCGCCCGGATAGACCTCGAGTTCGAGGACGTCCAGGGTCAGTTGTTCGGCCGCGCCGACGGCTCGGGTCAAGGCATGAGCCGCCGGGTGCGCCGCCGCTTGATCGACGCTCATTTTCTGTTCGTCGATCAATTGTTGTTGCAGCGAATGGTCTTTGGACAGCTGATACAGACGCTGCCCGCGCCACAGATAACAACGGCTGTCGCCGGCCCAGATGCAGGCCGCGCGATTGCCTTCCACCAGCAGCGCCACAACGGTGCTGCCCATGACGCTGTCGTGACGGCCGGCGGTGACGGTCAACTCCTGCCCCAAACGCCGGTTCACCCAATGCAGGCACTGGCGAATGGCTTTGAGGCGTTCGTCGAAGTCATCGTGTGGCGGCAGTTCAGCCAGGCTGGCGACGATCAACTGGCTGGCGATGTCGCCACCCTGATGACCGCCCATGCCGTCCGCGACCACCCACAGCCCCTGCTGTGGCGAGTCGAGGAAGGCATCTTCGTTGCGCGCCCGCACCTTGCCCGGGTCGGTACGCGCCGCGCTGCGCCAGGCACTGGCCACGAGCATCAGAGCTGCACCGGCATACGGAAGGTGCGCAGTACGCCCATGTCGAACGGGTTCGGCGAGCGTTGGCTGGTCAGCAGGTAGTTGGCGCGCAGGCCACCCACGTCAGCTTTCAGCACCAGCACGTCGCGACCGTTCAGATACTCGGTCTGCATCAGATCAAACAGACGGAACAGCGACCACGGGCCGGAGTTTTTCTCGATGCCGATCGGACGCCCCGACATCTTGTCCATCACCAGACTGGTGCGACCGTCTTCAGCATCGGTCGGCCATTTGAACGACACCGGCACAATCGGACCGTGACGGTATTCGATGGTCTTGTCGCCGAACTTGAACTCGGAACGGCTGACCGCCGGATCGAGGGTGTACGGCTCGAGTTTGAACTGCACGGTCGGCTCGGCCGGGTTGATCGAGAAGAAGCTCTTGCGAATGGTCAGTGCGGCGGCCATCTGGTCGAGGTAAACCTTGGACACCGGCAGGCTGTGGCCGTCGACGCTGCGCATGCGGTAGTTGCCCGGATCGCCACTGACGAACGGACGCATGTAGTTGTCGAAGAAGCGGTCAGCGATGCCTTGATCCTTGAAGAACTCGCGGAAGTCGGCGATCGCCACGTCGCTGGTGCTGGTGGCGCTGAACGGATAACGCTTGCTGATGGTTTTGCCATAAACGCTGTACAGCTCGTTTTGATAACGGCCGTTCATGTATTGGTACGCATCGTTAAGCACCAGACGCCACGAGTCCTCGGCCAGCACGTTGAACCACACGCTCAGCGGACGCGGCAGACGACCGGAGGCATTGCGCAGGTTGGTCAGCGCATCACGCTGGCCGCTCATGCGGGTTTTCGCCAGTTCAAACGCGGCTTGTTCCGGCGAGCTGGAACGGGCCAGGCTGGCCAGTTGCAGTTGCAGGTCGTTGAGCGCGTTGAGCGCCGGCGTCAGGTCAGCGGCCGGGCCGTTGTTGTCATCGAGCAAACGATGCAGCGGCTCGAAGCGACGTTGCAGCGACTTCTTCGCGGTGTCCGGCAGGTTCTTCGCAACGCTCAGGGCCGAAGCCTTGTCCGCAGCGGCGGCCGCCAGTTTACCGACCTTGCCCAGTTTGCCTTTCTGCTCGGCCAGAGCATCAGCGGCATCGGCGGCTTGATCCACCGGGTCAGCAACAGCCTGGAAGCGGGTGTTCTCGCGCACTTCCGTGAGCAAGGCGAGCACCGGCGAGTTGGCCGACGTCAGGCCCGCCAGTTGCTCGGCGCCTTCACCGGCGTCGTTGATCGGCGGCAGGGCCACCTGGCCAACGGCTTCGCTCCAGTAGTTGGCGTAGTCACGGAAATACAACTGCTCAAGCTCGACCATCAGACGACGCAAGTCCATGTCGCTGATGCCCGCGCCTTCGCCCAGCACCCAGTTGTCACGCAGGATGTCGGTGACCAGAGTCGCGCCCTGCACCGAAAAATACTGCTGATAACCCTCTTGGGTGTAGAAGCCCGGAATCACGTAATCGGTGCCGATAAACAGCGAGCCTTGTGGGCCGAGGTGTTGGCTGAAACGGTATTCCGGCAGATTGCGCGCCTGCTCGCGGAGCATGCGATACACCACGTTGGCCAGCGACTCGCTGCGCAATACCTGCCGCGCCTGGGCGACCAACTGGTCGTTAAGCGGATAGATAAAAGGCTGCTTGAGCAGGCGTTCGAGGTGAGTATTCAGACCGTTCTGCACCGCGGTGTTGCCGGTGTAGCGTTGCGACCAGTCAGTGGCGATCCAGTCCTTGAGCCATGCCGCGTCGCGACGATCCTTCATGTTCAGCATCAGGTACGCGCGCAGGCTGTTGAGCAGCTTTTCACGATCCTGCAAATTGGCGCGGATCTGCCCTTCCAGCTGCGATGCAACCCGTGGCAGCAACTGCGCCTGAAGCTCACGCTCGTAGGCGTCGGCGACCGGCGGATTGACGTCTTCGCCCTGATACAGACCGCCACGCTCGTGGTACGACACGTCGCCCTTTTTCGGGAACACTTGGGTCGCGGCATAACTGGTGTCGAGGGTTTTCAGCACGCCCATCGCGTCATCACGCGGGGTCAGTGCCGAACGTTGCTGCGTCCAGCTCTGCGCCAGCGTACGAAGGTTTTCCAGACGCTCGTAGTTGGCCGAGAAACCACCGGCCCAGAGCATGCCGAACAGTGCCAACGACGCCAGTGCGCCGATGTACAACGCACGCTGGCCCCAATGGATGCGGCTGCGTTCACGCTTATCGAGACCAGCCAGATCCGCTTCGGGGAAGATCACACGGCTGAGCAAGTGGTGAATGAAGCGCGAACGACCGCTGCGCAGCGTCGGCAATACACCGGCGCTCATGCCCAGACTCGCGCCGATGCCGGCGGTGGTCGAATCCATTTCCTGGGTCAGGTGCGGTGCGCTGGTCAGGTAGAAACCACGCAGTTGCGTGGCACGCTGATAACGGTTGCCAGTGAACGCCATGTCGACGAACAGGCACAGGCGCTCGCCGATCTGCCCGAGTTGATGCGGGAAGTCGAGGATGCGGCCACGGCGCTGAGTATCGCGCTCGGAGTGCATGCGCATGATCACCTGGCTGTTGAGGCGACGCAGCAGCTCTTCGAATTCATTGCGCAGTACCGCGACGTCGGTGCCGACCTGATCCTTGCGGAAACTGGTGCCGAGCACCTGATCGCTTTCTTCGCGGCTCAGTTGATCGAAGAATTCGTCGAAGCCCAGCAGCTTGTCAGCCTTGCTCAGCACCAGATACACCGGCACGTCGACGTGCAGTTTCTGATGCACGTCTTGCAGACGGCCACGCACCTGACGCGCGAGGGTGTCGATGTCTTGCTCGCTACCGCCGAGCAGGGTTTCCACCGGAATGGTCACCAGCACACCGTTCAACGGACGGCCACGGCGACGCTTGCGCAGCAACTCGAGCAAGGTCGTCCAGGCGCTGCTGTCGACTTCGGCGTCCGGCTGCGTCAGGTAACGGCCGGCGGTGTCGATCAGCACACCGTGATCGGCGAAGTACCAGTCGCAATGACGGGTGCCGAGGGTGTCGCGGGTCAGCTTGCGGTCGATCTTGTTGATCGGGAATTCCAGACCGGAAAAGTCCAGCAGACTGGTCTTGCCGGAACCCTGCGGGCCGATCAGCAGATACCACGGCAAGTCACTGCGCCAGCGCTCGCTGCGGCCACGATAGAGGCTGGAAGTCTTCAGGGTTTTCAGCGCGTCTTTGAAGCGCGCCTTCAACTCTTTCTGCTCTTCGTCGATCAGCTCTTCACGGCGGATGCGATCCTGACCGTCTTCGCTTTCTTCTTCGGCTTTCTTGCGGATACCGGCGCGCCAGCTGACGAAGACCATGACCAGGCCCCAGATCAGGAACAGCACGGCAATGGTCAGCAGGCGGGAGGTCGGGCTCTCCCAGAACTTGTAGTCATCGACCGCCAACAACGGGCCGACGAACCACACCAGCAGCGCCACGAACAGCACCAGCAGCAGAGTCCAGACCCAGGTCTGGCGCAGGAAGGCGCCGACTTTCTTGAAAAACTTTTTCATCACACGTCCCTGTTTACGGCTGCGACTGCGGTTGCACCGCGGCCGGATCAAGCGGCTGATAAGGTTGCAGAACGGAGTCGCGCTGCTCGCCCAGAACCCAGGCGAAGCCCGAATACATCACCACCAGACAGACCAGCGTGAACAACACCACCATCCACGCCGGCACGATGCGCACCAGACTGCGGCGCTGATCGTTGAGGCCTTCCCAGTGCGGCGACAACTCGCGCGGTACGTCGCCACGCAACTGACGAATCTGACGGTACAAGGCGTCGCGGATGCCTTCGAGTTCGAGCATGCCGCGTGCCTGTACGCGGTACTTGCCCTCGAAACCGAGGGACAGGCACAGGTACATCAGCTCAAGCATCGGCAGGTGTTTGACCGGGTTTTTCGACAGCCGATCGAGCAGCTGGAAAAACTTCTCACCGCCGAAGGTTTCGTTGTGGAAGCTGCTGAGCAGGCTCATCTGCGACCACTCGCTCTCGTTGCCCCACGGAGTAGTCACGACGGCTTCGTCGACCACGGTGCAGAGCACGTAACGCGCGGCCATCACCTGACTGCTTTCGGCGCCGTTGTGCAGGGCGCGCACTTCAAACAACTTGAGCCCGGCGGTCAGGCGCTCGTTGAGCGCGTACAAGTCTTCGCGGCTTTCGCTGTGCTTGAGGCGCACCACTTCCGAGAGCAAATCGGAGGACGCCGCCACCAGCGAATTGAGGCTGATATTGAACGACTCTGCCGGGCGCAGGCGCGCGGCGTAGATCATCCGTTCTTCCAGTTGTTCGAAGCGCGGTGGCGCGGCGAAGTCAGTCAGCGGACTCGACGCCGGGCCGTGGCCCTGACGGTCGAGCAGGACGGTTTTGTCGTCCTGGTTGTGTTCCATGTCCTTGATCATGTCGGTCAGTTCCTGATGGCCCAGAATTTCAGTTCAAGCTCGGCGAATTCGCCGGACACGTGGAACGCGAAACCGCCGGAGCGTTCCAGTTGTGCCAGGTCTTCGGAACTGAGTTCGAGAATGAAATAGGTTTTGTTGGAGTGGAACGCGATCTGCCGCGGGGCCACCGGCAACGGTTTGACCTTGATCCCCGGCAAATGCAGGTTGACCAGTTGGCGGATGCGCTCCACCGGGCCGACCTTGAGGTGCGCCGGCAAGCGGTGGCGCAGTTCTTCGGAATCGCAGTTGGCACTTGCTGCCAGCACGAACGACGCGGTGCCGAGCAGTTTGTGGTCGTGCAACGGCGAAACGATGATGCCGTACTGACGCGCTTGCAGGATCAACTCGATGGCGTGCTGTTCGAGCACCATCGACAGCACCTGACGGATCGCTTCCATCAGTTTGCGGAAGCTGCCGCCCTGATCGGCGTGGGAATAACGGCTGTCCAGACGCGGGCGTTTGCTCTCGCCGGAGAACGTCGCCAGATCGCCAAGCATGGTCAGCAGCGTGCGGTACAACTCTTCCGGGTGCACTTGCTCCAGACCGAGGTAGTGACGCAGCAGCAGTTCGGTGCGGTTGATCAGTTGCAGCATCATGAAGTCGCCAACCTCTGCGCCGCCGACCTTGCCGTTGGAGCGAATCCGCTCGGCAATCGTGTCGCCACGGTGGTTGAGCATGCTGATGACTTCTTTCAGGCACGACAGCAGATAGCTGGACGCGTGAGCCTGAATGTAGGTCGGCACGAAATCCGGATCGAGGCTGATCACGCCGTCGGGCGTGGTGTCGAGCACGTCGCAGATTTTCAGTTTTACGTAGGCCTGATCGCTCTGCTGCTCGCCGAGCATCAGTTTGAAATCCGGGCGACCGCAGCTGACCTGGCTGGCGGAATCGTCGCCGGCGTTGGAGTCAGCCACTTCAGCGTCGTACGCGGTGAAGCGCGCAAGCACGTCGGACTGCTCCGGACGGCGCGCCTCGATGTGGTTACCGGTGACCAGCGGCAGCGCCAGATAAATCGGGGTGTTGCCGGTGTTCGGCGGTACGTCCAGCGCCAGCGGTTCGGTGTTACCGCCGAGTTCGAACAGGCTGCCGTCCGGAAGAATCCCCGAGGCCTGGCTGACCACCAGTTTGCCCATGTTGAGGAACTGCAGGTCGATCTCCAGATTGAGGAAACCCCAGGTGTAACTGCCCAGCAACTGGGTGCGGGTTTTCATCTGGTGATCGTAATAGCGATCGTTGTGCTGGAAGTGCTGCGGCCGCAGCAGCATGCCTTCCTGCCAAATGACTTTATGGGTATTCATGATCAGTTATCCGCCTTGGCGAGCGTTTCTTGGCTGTTGCGGATACCCGTCTGATCGAGGGTCAGATCAGCCTCGGTGAGTTCCTGCGGGGTGACCTGCACGGTGTAGCGCCACTCGGTTTCCGGCAGATCGCGGTAAGCGGCGAGCACGCCCACGTAACGGCTGCCCTCCTCCACGCTGAGCTTCAACTCGACGGTTTCACCCGGGCGCAGTTCGAGTTCTTCGGTGGCCACCAGATCCGGATTGAGGGATTCCTTGGCGCGCTCGTAGAGGCTGAAGAAGTCAGCGTTTTCGAAGGTAACCGGGTGTTTGAGTTCGAACAGGCGCACCACGATCGGCGAAGGACGGCCGTTGAGATCGGGGTTCAACTGATCGCTGCCAGTCAGTTTCAGATTGACCTTGGTCACGTTCGAGTACGGCGATAGCGACGAGCAACCGGCGAGCAACGCCAGCAAAGTGAGCGCAGTCAGCGTCTGGAAAAAAGCGGTCGAGCGGCGAGACATGCGCATCATCCTTGGTGGTCGGTGTGGAGGGTGGAGATCAGGCGGATCTGTTCTTCGTAGGCCTGAGCGAAGTCGCGGGCCAACAGGCGCTCGCTCCAGTCATCGTCCTGACGCAGCGCCTGGTGATAACGGCCGAACGCTCTCCAGCGCCCACCCGATGTTGCGATCAGCGGCTTGTTGTCGCGCTCGAAACGCAGGGTCAATTGCTCCGGCGAGAAGTGCTCCAGCGTGCCGCGTACGGCGGCGCGGCTGGCGGTCAGCAGCGCCACTTGATGCGCCTGCAGATCACGGAACGCGCGGGAGATTGCTTGCTCGGCCGGCAGATGACCGGGTTTGCTTGGCTGCAACAGAATCTCCAGCGCTTCGCTCGGATCGACGGCGAATTTCAGCGGATTCTTGTTGGTGCCCTGGACGATGGTCTGGGCCAGACGCAGCTCGTTTTTCAGCTCCGAGCGCGTGCGCAGGCTCTGTTGTAAACCGCCGACGCTCTGACGCAGCAAACGCGCGGCATTCAGTGCCAGCGCTTCGCGTTCGTCGTGGTTGAGGCTTTTGACGTCGACACCCAGCGCGGCGCCGAAGTGCTCCCAGAAACCTTCGCTTTGCCGTTCAACAGGCTTCGGCGCCGGCGCGGGTTCAGGCTCGACGGGAGCGGCGATCAGCTCCGGCACCATCAGGCTTTCCATGTCGATGCGCGCGTAGTCGGCACGCTGACGGGAATCCTCGGGTTTGGCGGTCGGCGCCAGCAATTCGTCGATTTCCGAATACACGCGCTCTTGCTGCTCGATGGCATTGAGCGGGTCGAGGTCGAGGAACGCGTCGTCGGGAATGATGCTGCCCGCCGCGCGCGGACGGCCGGCTTCGCCGTCGAACGTGGCCGGGTCACGCACTAGTCGCGCACGAATCTCGAAGTCGCCCAGCACGTAGGTGCTGCCGTGCTCGATGCGCACCGGTTCGCCCTTGTGCAGACGCGCGCCGCTGCCGCCGTCCTGAATGCCGTTGCTGCTGCTGTCGGTCAGGAAAAACGAGCCTTCGCGGTAGCTGACAATCGCGTGGTGATTGGACAGGTGACGCTTGCGGTCAGGGATGATCCAGTCGCAATCCTCGCCCCGCCCGATCACGCCACCGGCCTGTTTGAAGGTCTTCTGGCACAACTCCGTGGGCACGAATTGCTTGGTGTTCAGCATTTCGAAAACCAATTCCATGTTTGCTGCTCCTTGCAATCACTTACCGCGATTGGCCGCTTGCGGATCACCCAGCGGGCGATAGTCGTTGTCGTTGAATTTGTAGTTGCCGCTACAGCCGCCAAGGCCGCATAGAACGACGAGGGTCAGCAGGACAGCGTGCCAGTGACGAACAGACATCAGAGGGTCTCCAGGGGTAGACAAAGCACAAAGCGCCGGCCCTTGCGGGCGGCGCCGTTATTAGCGAATTTATTGGTTTGGGAGGCTCTAAACCGAGGCTCAGAGCCAATCCAAGGAGGTGCCACGATCTCCTGTGGCGAGGGGACTTGTCCCCGTTGGGGTGCGCAGCGCCCCCAAAACCTGCCAGCGCGGTCTCTGAGTGAAACCGTGTTTACCGGACTGCGACTGCTGCGCAGCCGGACGGGGATAAATCCCCTCGCCACAGGGGAATCAACAGCCTCAAGGAATTCATTGGCCGTGGGAGTGCGGGACAAGGCGATCACTTTCTGCTCAACCATCGAAGTCACCCAAATTGATATTCAGGCGGCCGAGGCGGTATAGCAGCGTGCGGCGGGGCAGGCCCAGTTCGCGGGCGGCGAGGGTCTGGTTGCCGTCGTTTTTGCGCAGGCAGTTGAGCAACAATGTTCGCTCGACCTGCTCCAGGCGTTCGCGCAGATTCAGGCTGCTGTTGTCTTCTGGCATCGGCTCCATGCGCAGGGAGAAATGCTCGGCCAGCAACTCGCCACCCTCGCACAACAGCACCGCGCGTTCGACCAGCGCTTTCAGTTCGCGAACGTTGCCGGGGAAGGTGTAACCCGCCAGATGCTCCAACGCCGCGTCCGACCAGCGCACCGGATCTCGCTGCAAATAGGCGCAGGCCTTTTCGGCGAAATGCCGCGCCAGGTCGAGGATGTCGCCTTCGCGCTGACGCAACGCCGGCAGCACAATCGGAAATTGCGCGAGGCGGTAGTACAAGTCCTCGCGGAATTTACCTTCGCTGACCAGCACAGACAGATCGCGGTGAGTCGCGGCGATGATGCGCACGTCGATCTTGTGCGTGTCGTTGGAACCCAGCGGACGAATCTCGCCTTCCTGCAACACGCGCAGTAATTTCGATTGCAGCGACAGCGGCATATCACCGATTTCATCGAGCAACAGCGTGCCGCCATTGGCCGCGTCGAACAGCCCGGCGCGGTCGCGATCGGCGCCGGTAAAGGCGCCTTTGCGATAGCCGAACAGCTCGCTTTCCAGCAGGTTTTCAGGGAACGCCGCGCAGTTCTGCACGATGAACGCCTGCGAGCGACGCGGCCCGCAATCGTGAATCGCCCGCGCGACGACTTCCTTGCCGGTGCCGGTTTCGCCACGCAGCAGCACGGTGTACGGGCTGTGCAGGACTTTGCCGATCAGCGAGTAGGTCTGGCGCATCGCGGTGCTTTTGCCAATCAGACCGTAACCGCTGATGCTCGGCACGCTGCGCGCCACCGGTGCCGACACATCGCGTGGCTGACGCAGACGCTGGAGCAAATGCAGTTGGCCGAGCACGAACGAGCCGAGCTGACCGAGCGAATCGGCGAAGCCTTGCAGGTCGGTGCGACGGCGGCTGGCGCACAGCAGCAGACCTTCGACAGCCTTGTGCTGATTGACCAGCGGTACGCACAACAGCGACTGCCACGGCGAGGCCACCGCCGGCAGAAAACTGGTTTCGTGCAGGCTGCCGCTCAAGTCGTCGAGGCACACCACGCGGTTCTGGCACAGGGCGAATTGCAGCAATTGCTCACCGTTGTAATCCGCCGGCAGGCTCGCCGCTTCACGCGGTTGCAGGGCGCCGTCGAGGCATTCGGCGTTCATTCCCAGGCAGGTGTGGGTGGCGTCGAGCAGATACAACTGCGCCAGTTCGCAACCGCTCAACTCGGCCAAGCCGCGCACGAAGTCACCCAGCAGCGCAGCACCGTCCGCCGCGCGCGACAGACTGGCGAACTGCGCCAGCAACGCTTCGGCATACACCAGCGGCTGCGGCACTTGAGTGAACATCACGCCCACCTCAGGCGAACTCGCACGTCACACTGGCTTCGCCGTCGAGCGTGGCGTGCACGCGCTTCAGGCTTTCACCGGTGGCCATGGCGTCGAGCAGACGATCGGCCACTAGCGGCAGCACGTGTTGATCGAGCAGATGATCGATCAGGCGCGCGCCGCTGTCGCTTTGCGTGCAGCGCTCGGACAAGTGATCGACGAGGTTCTGGCACCAGCTGAAATCCAGCTGACGACGGCTGAGGCGCTCGCCGAGACGACCGAGTTTGATCTCGATCAGCTCGCGCAATACCGGACCGCCGACCGGGTAGTACGGCACCACTTTCATCCGCGCCAGCAGCGCCGGTTTGAAGTGTTTGCTGAGCACCGGGCGAATGGTTTCTTCGAGCACTTCGGCGGTCGGCCGTGCGCCGTTTTCGCAAAGGTCGCTGATGCGATCGCTGCCGAGGTTCGAGGTCATCAGGATCAACGTGTTGCGGAAGTCGATCTCGCGACCTTCGCCGTCGTTGGCCACGCCTTTGTCGAAGATTTGGTAGAACAGGTTGAGCACGTCCGGATCAGCCTTCTCGACTTCATCGAGCAACACCACCGAGTACGGTTTCTGCCGCACGGCTTCGGTGAGCATGCCGCCCTCGCCGTAACCGACGTAGCCTGGCGGTGCGCCGATCAGGCGCGAGACGGTGTGCTTCTCCTGGAACTCGGACATGTTGATGGTGGTGATGAAACGGTCGCCGCCGTACAGCAGATCAGCGAGGGCCAGCGCGGTCTCGGTTTTACCGACGCCGCTCGGGCCGACCAGCAGGAACACGCCGACTGGCGCATCAGGTTTGTTCAGGCCGGCAGCGGTGGCGCGCATCGAGCGATCCAGTGCGTGCACGGCTTGTTCCTGACCGCGAATGCGCGTGCGCAGATCGGTGGCGAAACTGGCGACTTTGGCGTTGTGCTCGCGGGCCAGTTGCGCCAACGGCACGCCAGTCCAGGCGCTGATCACTTCGGCGACCAGACGCGGGCACACTTCGAAACTGACCAGACGTTCTTTGACCTGGGCGGCGGTCAGGGCGCTGTGGGTTTCGTTGAGCTGCGCTTCCAGCGCTTCGACGCTCTGGCCTTCTTCGACCTCGGCGACGAGGGTTTCGATGACGGTGCCTTCGGCGTCTTCTTCAACGCTGAGCACCGGTTCAACGGCAGCGGCTTCGCGGGCCTTGGCCAGTTGCTGACGCAGATCGAGCAGGCGCTCGGCCAGGGTTTTCTGTTCAGTCCACAGGGTTTCCAGCGCGACCATTTCGTCTTCGGCTTCGTCGAGACGTGCTTCCAAAGCCTCCAGCGCTTCGTGATCGATCAGCAGACCAGCCTCGGCGTCACGGCGCAGGGCCTGACGCTGACGGCCACCTTCAGCCAGTTCGCCACGCAGGCGCTCAAGGCTTTCCGGGGCGGCGGCGAGGCTGATGCGTACGCGGGCGCAAGCGGTGTCGAGGACATCGACGGCTTTGTCCGGTAGCTGCCGACCGGCCAGGTAACGTGCGGACAATTCCGCCGCCGAGACCACCGCATCATCGCGCAGATAGATGCCGTGGCTCTTCTCGTAAACCTGGGCCAGACCACGGAGGATGGTCACCGCTTCGCTGACGGTCGGTTCGTGCAATTGCACCGGTTGGAAACGACGGGCCAGCGCCGGGTCTTTCTCGAAGTATTTCTTGTACTCGGCCCACGTGGTGGCGGCGATGGTACGCAGTTCGCCACGGGCCAGTGCCGGTTTCAGCAGGTTGGCCGCATCGGAACCGCCAGCATTGCCGCCCGCGCCGATCAGCGTATGCGCTTCGTCGATAAACAGAATGATTGGTTTTGGCGAAGCTTTGACTTCGTCGATCACGCCTTTGAGACGACGTTCGAATTCACCTTTGACGCTGGCGCCGGCCTGCAACAGGCCCATGTCCAGCGACAGCAGTTCAACGCCTTTGAGCACTTGCGGCACTTCACCGGCAGCGATGCGCGAGGCCAGACCTTCGACGATGGCGGTCTTGCCGACACCGGCCTCACCGACGACGATCGGGTTGTTCTTGCGGCGACGGGCGAGGATGTCGACCATCTGCCGGATCGCGCCGTCACGGCACAGCACCGGGTCGAGTTTGCCGTCGCGGGCCTGTTGGGTCAGGTTGTGGGTGAAGCGCTGCAACAGTGATTCGCCCTGCGCCGCCGGTTTGCCGTTGGCCGCCGGTTGCTCCTGTTGCGACAGGGCAAATTCTTTCAGGCGATCGATGTTCAGCTTGGCGAGCAGCGGCTGATAACGGCTGCCGGCGTAACGTATCGGGTTGCGCAACAGCGCGAGGATCAGCGCGGCGTCTTCAACCTGGGTCTGACCGAGTTCGAGGTTGGCCACCAGCAACGCATCTTGCAGCCACTGCACCAGTTCCGGGGCGAACACCGGGTTGCGCGAAGCGCTGTGTTCGACGCGCGATTGCAGCGCCGCGCTGAGTTCACCGGCGTCGACATCGGCGTCTTGCAACGCGCGGGCGAGCAAGCCGTTCGGACGTTCGAGCAGGCCAAGCATCAAGTCTTCGACGAGGATTTTGCTGCCGCCACGGGCGACGCAACGCTCGGCCGAACGCTCAAGATCACGACGGGTTTCGGCGTCCAGCGCCTGAATGAGTTGTTGCAGGTCTACGTTGATCATGGCTCACGTCCTTAATGAATTTTGCTGCCCAGGGTCACCACGCCGTCCGCTTTTTCGCGGCCCAGCCAACTGGTCCAACCGAGGCGACAGGCGTTCTGCTCACCGATGCGCAGTTCGCGGATTTCTTCCTGGCGCAGCACCAGGCGGATGTCGTAATCGAGCGGGTCACGCAGGGTGAACCGCACCAGCGCGCAGAGCGGCTGGTAACCAAAACCGATCGGCAGAAATTCATGGAATCGCTGCCAGTCGAGTTCGGTGATGTGAATGCGGAATTTGCCGCTGCGGTCGCGCACGTGCTCGCCGAGCACCAGGTCTTCGCCGAGCAGGCTGTTGGCGCGGCCCAAACGATTGCGCTGTTCTTCAAGAATCTCGACGCGGCGCTCGATGCACTGCTCGATGACCAGGTCTTCGTGCTTGAAGTAGTAACGCAGCACGGCTTCGATCAGCGCCGCCGAGTGCGCGCGCAGGCTGAGCAAACCGAGGTACGGTAGCAGGCGTTTCCAGTTGAGTTCTTTAGCTTTGCGGATCTCTTCGCCACCGAGGCCAATCAGCGCAAACAACTGCGCCGAAAACGGGTCGAGCGCGCCGCTCTGGAAGCTTGCGCGGTAGCGGTATTTGCGCCAGATCGGCAGCATCAGCCGTTGCAAACGATGGTGGAACAGGTCGAGGAAGTTGCGCGTCGGGTTGCCGTCTTCGCTATCGCCCAGCGCCTGTTCGCCATAGAACGCCGGCAGCGGCGAACCGGAACCGACCAGGCCGATCAGGTTGAAACGCATGCGCGCGCGCATCTGCCCGTGCTCTTCGAAAAACTCCACGCGATCGACGTCGCTGCCGGGAAAGCCCAGGCTCGGATTGGCCTGGAATTCCAGCTGATCGTACAAATCGTCTTCGCTCAGGTACGGGTGTGCCTCGCGCAGCCGATCGATCACCAGCAGCACTGCCTGAAACAGCGAGTACTCGCGTATCGCCTTGGTGAGCCCGCTTAAAGCAGGGGCTGCAGGCCCATACGTGGTGTCCATTGGTACACCTCTCCCTGTGTGCTTTTTACTCGCAGCTCGTGGAATGAATTGAGACTGGCGTAAAGCGCGAAAAACTCGTTAAGAACCGAAGCGAAGACGAACAGATCGCCCTCGCCGATGTACCCTTCCGGGTCGATGGTCAGCTCGGTGCGCAAGCCGCGTACCGGCAAGCCACGGTGCAAGCGATCGACGTGGTGGTGCTTGATATTCTTCAGGCCGCCGAGCAGGCGTTTGCTGACTTTCTCTGCGTGCTGGTCGTAGTAACGCGGCAGGTCGTAGGTTTCGAGAATCACCTTCAACGCATTGACGTCCGCCAGCGACAGATAGTTAAGCGACATGTTGCTGATCAGCTTCCACAGGAAGTCACGGTTCAGCGGCGGCGCAAAACTCGATGTGGCCGGGGTGATGTTGCGGAAACTGAGAAACTCCGGCGTCTCTTCGCAGGCCACACAGATGTCGCCGAGCTTGAGCTTGCGCGGCAGATTCTGGTTGGTGCAGATCAGCTCGATCGACAGGGTTTCGTGGGCTTCGGTGTGGCGAATGCCGAAGCTCAAATAAGTGTCGAGGCCGTCGTGCAGCAACGATGAACGCTGGCGAATGCTGTAATGCGGACGGCTGTTGGGCACGTCGAAACTCGGGTCGTGCTCGAAGGATTCGAACGGCACGTATTCCTGATAACCGAGACCGCCGGGCTTCCAGCCCGTCACGGTTTCCACCGAGAACACACCGCAGTTTTCCAGATCGTATTCCGCCGGCAGCAGCAGGTATTCGTCCTGCTTGCCGTCGAGACGAATCGGCAACGCATCGTGGGCAAACAGGTTGGCGATGGGCGTGCAAAACAGCTTCACGTTATCCAGTGTCGGGCGCATGCGCAGGATGCCGCTCTTGCGAATGTCGAAGCGCAATTCCAGGCCGCGCATCTGCTTGAGGGTGTCCTGCGGCAGCGCGTTGAGGATGTCCAGACCGTTGACGTCGACGAAGAGGAATTTGTCCTGAAAGGCGAAATATTCCTGCAGGTAGCGATAGCCACGGAAGGTATTCAGTGGATACGGGATCAACGCTTCTTCTTCGGCAAAGCCCACCGGGGTGACCCGGTCACCGGGAATCTTGAACGCCATCGGCTTGCCGCTGACGCCATCAATTGGCTTGCCGGCGCCGTCGAGCGGAATCAGTTCGATGCCTTCGAGGTTGCGCAGCAGGCTCAGGTAAAGCATCTGGCTGATGTAGCGCTCACCGGCAAAGTGCAGACGCAGCTTGCTCAGTTCCAGCTCACCGAGGTGGCCGTCGGCACTCATTTCCAAACGCAGACTCAGCAGCGAGCCGTCGCCCTTCACCGAGTAATTCAACGCCGCGAGATCCAGCGGCAACACCTCGGTCGGGTAGCAAGTGCGGAAGCGGCAACGCACGTCTTCGATCGGCTTGCTCTCCACCGGCGTATCACGCTCGACCACCAGCGCCGGGCCCGAACGCTTGAGCGGATCGAACTGCAAAATGCTGAACGCCGGCAGCGGGCGCATGTAGTTGGGCCAGAGCAATTGCATCAGCGAATGGCTGAGCTCCGGCAACTCGTCGTCGAGCTTCTGGCGCAGACGCCCGGTGAGAAACGCAAAGCCTTCCAGCAACCGCTCCACGTCCGGATCCCGCCCGGCCTGGCCCAGATACGGCGCCAACGCCGGACTACGCTCGGCGAAACGGCGACCGAGTTGGCGCAGTGCGGTGAGTTCGCTTTGGTAGTAGTGGTTAAAGGACACGGGGTACCTGCCTGAAAAATGAACTCATAAAAAAAACGCTCCGCCACCGAAATGCCGGTTCATTTTTGACCGCCGCCTTCTGCGGCGCACCACGTGGCATGGTCAAGCCGATCAAATGACGGACATGCATTGGATTTACGAATGAATACGTAAGGCGCTGCGGGCTCGTAGGAGAAGTAGTAATAGTTCTTACCATCCTCGCCATAGATCCAGTAATTCGACGACCCCTCATTTATCTCATAAGGCTTGAATGAAAAAATGGAGGATTCAGACGGGATGAAGTTAACACCATCCATCAACATCATGAGCGCATTAGGAAACACGTTTGTCAGTGAAAACAAAGCCACAGCAAGAATTGCGACAGACAGCTTCATGAGCTTGCGCCTACATACTTCATCATTTGAAAAATATAATAGAGCTGCACTCATCATTTCACCTTTCTCGATTTCCAAATCACGAGCTTACTACCATTTGGAACAGCCACCTGTTTTGATACGCCACATAACAGGGCTTATCACAAGCATCTCTAACGCTTCTCGGAAAACAGTAAAAACTTACTCAAGACTTTAAAAGCAACAACCGTAACAACTGAAAAAAATGCGCCAACCACTAAAACATAGGGAATATAAGTTAACCACAAAAACATCATACCCAGACCAGCTAGCCTGCCAAACGCCAAACATCCGATGCCATAAACAACCCAAGGCACTCCATAAAACGGGATAAAAACTACAGGAGCCCACCAAGTAAGACGTACGACTTCAAGCTCAGTTCTCCTAGAAATCAAACGAGTAGAAAAGACCGCGAATAACACATAGGCCACCAGCCCGAAACCAAGAACGTATATAAGGACGAACTGTTCCATCCCACCACGTAGCGGGCTGGAAAAATATAAAGCATCAAGCAACAGCAAAGCCGGCAACACCACCATTGGCAACCAAATCGCTGTTTTAAAATAACTCACATACGTCATTTCAACGTCGACTCGGTAGAGTCGTCCGGCATAGGCTCTTCCCAGATACCCATCCAGCGGCCATCGTTCGGACTAAGATTTTTGAAAAAATTATTCCACTCCTCAATCGGCCGCATTTCCAGAGCTTCTTTTTTTAACTTTCGCCTTCTCATCTCGTTTCCAAGAGTGCCTTTGAAGTTCCCCTCTTCATCAACTTCTATGCGAATCGCCGAAGAGATCATCGGATACTTCTTATCACCAAATAGCGCAACAAGAGCTGCAGCCTTCCGAACATGCACACCTAAAAAAACAGATTTTCCAGAAGCATCAGTAATAAAAGCCTCACAGTTCGGAAATCCATCACCAGTTATATATGTCACTACATCTAAATGCTTCTCCACTCGATCGAACGTCATTATAACTTTGTAACTTACGTCCAGGCTTGGCACGAATGTCATTCCTGTCAATTTTTTTGTTTCCGCTGAAAATGGAAAAGCGTGATTCTCACCTGCGTAACCACCATCAACCCAAACAGTAGTGACTGCACCCTTTTCACTTTTAATTGATGGCCAGCTTCCGCCTTTGGGCTTTAACTCTGCATCATAGTGAGTATGTTCTTCACCCGCCTTCCCGGAATCATTCGACTCCGTTTGCGTATTAACAACTTCGTTCGTTGCCAGCTTTACAAAAAACCTATGCCATACACGTGAAGTTATTAGCGTACCTTGAGCGCCAGAGAGGCCGCTTGGCTTTAACGAAAAGCCGCGTGCATCACCTTCGAAGTAAAAGCCGCTCCACCCAAACGTTTTCCCTGGGTGAAACGATCTTATAGTGAATTCATAAGTTGAAAGCTTTGCTAATTTTACGGTCGCGACCTGCCCCTCACGATTGGTAGAAGGGGTGGAAGGAGCCTCCGCCAGAGGCGTAACGTTAGACATTCGCGACTCCTGCTGGAGGAAGCAGGGAAATTTTCAATATCTGGGAAGCTTTACCGGTGCTAACAGCTTTGGTGTGGCCGTTGACGTCCGTCACGCCCTCATAAATCTCACCTGACTCGGTCTCCAATCGGTAGCCGTAATTTGCCACCGGGCTACCTTCGTCGTCCCTCAAAACGAAAAAGTCATTGAAATAGTCAGGCATTGGAACTGGCGGCACAAACGTCACCGGCGTATGCGAATTGCCAATAATCACCGTCCCGGACCCAGCCGTAACCTTGTTCCCATGCGAACCCACCGAACCGACCGTTGCAGCAGGTTTGCCGTTAATCAAAACCGTGGTCGCCAGATCGCCGACCATCGCACCACCACACGCCGAGGCATCGCCTTGGCGGGCGGCCGCGAGGCCGTCGAAGAACACGTCGCCGGAACCGGCGGCGATCGGGTTGGTGCCGTGGCCGGGGAGCGGGCAAGCGGTGGGGTCGGATACGCGTGCTGCGGGTTTGCCAGACATCGGGAATCTCCTTAGTTGACCTTCACTTGACCGCTGCCATCCAGGCGCGCGGCGAAACTGACCTGTCGCTTGAAACCATCAACTTCCAGCAGGCCTTCGATGCTGAAGGCCAGGCGCAGCTGATCGTGGTCACGCGGCAGGGAAATGACACGCACATTGCTCAGGCGCGGCTCGTAGGCTTCGATGAAGTTTTCGATGGCCAGACGGGCCTGACTCAGGGAGTCGTGCAGGCTCAGGCGCATGTCATTGAGATCGGGCAACCCGTAGTCGGACAGCGTTTGCACGCTGCCGGCCCGGGTGCTGAGCATTTTGGCCAGATGGGCAGCCACGGACGCCATGGCGGAAACCTCGCGGCTCCAACCACTGCGTTTTTCTGCGTCGCCATTTAGGCGTTCGAAAAGGCTGCCGTATCCGTCCATGAGTCGCTCTTACTCTTTGTCCAGCTTGCCAACCAGCGACAGGGTGAAATCGGCACCCATGTACTTGAAGTGCGGACGCACGTTCAAGCTCACGCGGTACCAGCCCGGCTCGCCTTCAACGTCGCTGACGATGATTTGCGCAGCGCGCAGCGGACGACGGCCACGCACTTCGGCGCTCGGGTTTTCCTGGTCGGCAACGTACTGACGGATCCACTTGTTGAGTTCCAGCTCGAGGTCGGTACGTTCTTTCCACGAACCGAGTTGCTCGCGCTGCAGCACTTTCAAGTAGTGAGCCAGGCGGTTGACGATCATCATGTACGGCAGTTGAGTGCCGAGCTTGTAGTTCAGCTCTGCCGCCTTGCCTTCTGCGCTGATGCCGAAGTGCTTCGGCTTCTGCACCGAACTGGCGGAGAAGAACGCCGCGTTGTCGGAGCCTTTACGCATGGTCAGGGAGATGAAGCCTTCCTCGGCCAGTTCGTATTCACGACGGTCGCTGACCAGAACCTCAGTAGGGATCTTGGTTTCGATTTCGCCCATGCTTTCGAAGTGGTGCAGCGGCAGGTCTTCAACAGCGCCACCGCTCTGTGGGCCGATGATGTTCGGGCACCAGCGGAATTTGGCGAAGCTGTCGGTCAGCTTGGTGCCGAACGCGTAGGCAGTGTTGCCCCACAGGTAGTGCTCGTGGCTGTTGGCAACGGTTTCCTTGTACACGAACGATTTCACCGGGTTTTCTTCCGGGTCGTACGGGTTGCGCAGCAGGAAACGCGGCACGGTCAGGCCAACGTAGCGGGAGTCTTCCGAAGTCCGGAAGCTCTGCCATTTGGCGAATTGCGGGCCTTCGAAGTGGTCTTTCAGATCTTTCAGATCCGGCAGGCCGGTGAAGCTTTCCAGACCGAAGAATTTCGGGCCGGCCGCAGCGATGAACGGCGCGTGAGACATGCAGGCAACGCTGGACACGTACTGCATCAGTTTCACGTCAGGCGAGCTTGGCGACATGTAGTAGTTGGCGATGATCGCGCCCACCGGCTGACCACCGAACTGGCCGTATTCAGCAGTGTAGATGTGCTTGTACAGGCCCGACTGCATGACTTCCGGCGAATCTTCGAAATCGTCCAGCAGGTCTTCTTTGGAGACGTTGAGGATTTCAATCTTGATGTTTTCGCGGAAATTGGTGCGGTCGACCAGCAACTGCAGACCACGCCACGACGATTCCAGCGCCTGGAAATCCGGGTGGTGCAGGATTTCGTCCATCTGACGGCTGAGCTTGGCATCGATCTCGGCGATCATGCGGTCAACCATGGCCTTCTTGACCGGCTCACCGTTGTTCTGCGGCTTGAGCAGTTCTTCGATGAAGGCCGACACGCCGCGTTTGGCGATGTCGTAGGCTTCGTCGTCCGGGGTCAGACGGGTTTCGGCGATGATGCTGTCGAGAATGCTGTACTCGCCGCTCGCGGCGCCTTTCTCTTGTGCTGCGCTAGTGCTCATTGTGTTGGCTTCCTTGGCTGCTGGGTTCAGGCGTCCGGGGCTGCGGCGTTGAGGCCCAGCTCACCGAGTACGCGACCGCGGGATTCGTCGTCGGCGAGCACGCCTTCGATGGCTTTACGGAACGCAGGGGCGTTACCCAGCGGGCCTTTGAGGGCCACCAGCGCATCGCGCAGTTCCATCAGTTTTTTCAGCTCAGGCACTTGCTCGACCAGGCTGGCCGGGTTGAAGTCCTTCATCGAATTGACGCGCAGCTGCACGCCCAACTCTTCCGTGCTGCCTTCTTCCTGCAGACGGTTCGGCACGTTCATCGACAGGCTCAGCTCTTGCTTGGCCAACACCTCGTCGAAGGTCACCTTGTCGATGCTGATCGGCTTGCGATCTTCGATCTTGCGTTCGTCCTTGCGGTGGGTGTAGTCACCGATTGCCAGCAGCTTCAGCGGCAGTTCAATCTCTTCCTGAGCACCGCCGGTGGCGGGTTTGAAGGTGACGTTGATGCGTTCCTTGGGGGCTACCGAGCCTTCTTTGGCCATGGCTTTTCTCCTTGCGGTTGTGGCCCTGGGGCCTATTCGAGTACCACTTCGAGATCGAGGTGGCACAGCCTGCGATAAATCTCTTCCTTGCGTTCACGTACGGCATGGTTCTGCGGCAACAACTCGCAGCAGCTATGCAGTAAATGCAGCACTTCCAATGCAAGATCGGGCTCCCAGGCGTGCAGGCCTGAGTCCTGTAATGTCTGATCGAGGGTTTCCAGCTGGTTCTTGGCCAGTTCGTATTTCTTGGCCATGAAGCACAGCCGTGCGAGGGCGAACTGCCAGAAGAACCGCACGCGCCCGCCTTGGGCGGCTTGCAGTCCTTGCTTGAGAATCTGCACGGCAGGCTTGAGGCCTTCCTTGCGCAGAATCGGCAGCACCTCTTCAAGGGCTTTTTCCCAGGCAGGCTGGGTTTCGACGTTGTCGCTTTCGACCTTGCGCGGCGCGCTGGCGCTTTGCAGATGCGGCATGACGTTAGCGGCGATCCACGCGCGTGTGGCGGGATCGGCAAACGGTGCGCCGTCATGGAAACGCAGTTCGATAATGCCGGGCAGCCGCTGAACCAAAAGCGCGAAGTGGATTTCCACTTCGCGCATGGCCAGCTCGGCGTTGAGGTTCTGGAGACATTCCCAGACCATCCTCTGGCCATCGAACCAGAACGGCGCCTTCGCCAGGCTCGCCTCCAGTTCCACCAGCAAATCCGCGTATTTGCCCTGATCGAAGCGATCCTGATAGAGCTTGAGCTTGTCGACCGGCAGGCCGCGCAGCATGGTGATCTGCTCGGCGTTGCGCTCAGGCACCGCGTCGATGGTCATCCACAACAGCGTACGGTTGAGGCGCAAGGCGCGCAGGTCGGTGGCTTTCTGTTTGAGCCACCAGGCACACAACGGGCGAGCGCTGTCTTGCTGGGCGCGCAATGCTTTGTGCGCGTCTTTTTCGTTGTCGATCGGCGCGCCGGGAGTGAGCAACTGGGTCGCGGCCTGCTTGACCTGCGCCACCGCTGCGCCCACCACACCGGGGGCCGGCTGATTGTCGGCAGCGCGCTGGATCATGGTTTTCAGGCGACGGGAGATCGGCAGCAGCAGCGGCGATTCATCGCCCAGGTGCTCGGCGCAAGCGGCTTCAAGACCAGTCAGGTGATCGGAGAGCTGCCGGAACATCGGCAACTGCTCTTTGATCGCGATGTTTTCGGTAATGACCTGCTCAAGACGCGGCACCAGCCAGCCGATGGCGGCGGCACGGGTGCGGGGTTTGAGCGGGTGGACGTCGGCCCAGTTGTTTTCCGACAGATGGTGCAGCAAACCGAGGCCGGCCAGCAGCCCGGGGAAGGATTCACGCTGGTACAACGACCAGGTCAGCCAGGCGCCGACACGCAAATCCTTGGATTGGGTACGCAGCAGGTTTTCGCTGTTTTCGCGGATTTTCAGCCAGTCGATCTGCCCGCTTTCGTGCATCGACGAGGCTTTGCTCAGTTCGCTTTCCAATGCCTCGAATTCGCTCGAAAAACGAACGTCTTCGCCCGCGAAATTCTCTTTGGAAACAGAGACTTTTGCGAGTTCGAGGTAATGAGCGGAAAGTTTGCTTGAGTAGGACATCCATGGCCTTTATTAAGGATTACGGTCATGCGCCTATTGGAATTGCATCGGCGCGGGACAGTATCGAAGAGCGGGTACGGGACTCATCCAATTGAGTTTGTGCTCTTTCAAGTGCGCGCATCGTAATCACTATGATGGCCACTAGCAAGCATCTGATTAAACAACAAGACGAAGTGTTCTTTAAATCACGTAGGAGGTTTCCCTATATTCCGTCAGGGAATCCCCGATGCCATTTTAATAGCATCGCCCTGGTCGAACCGGCCGCAAAGCGTCGATCCAGAGCGGTCGCCAGCTCCCTTGAAAACAAGAGCCGAACGAGTCGCCGGAAGCAGAGCGGAGCATGACAAGTTTTGAAAAATCCCGATGTAGGAAAATTCTGAAATACTTCATTGCTGTTTCAATTAAACGCCGCGTGACAACAGACAATTAAAAAAGTGCCATCACAATGATGGCTTTTATATAGAAGGGATTATCGGCCGAGTGGATTGCATACAATGTGCATATTGTTGCAAGAGTATTAATGGCGATCGCCATACAACGATATGTAGAAACCATCAGGCATAAAAAATGGGCATCCGATTCAATCGGTATGCCCATTTTTCCGCAACCGTTCTCCCCATTATTCAGGGAGTTCGTTGCAATTATGGATTGACGCTGTCTTTCAACGATTTGCCTGGCTTGAACGCAACGGTGTTGCTGGCCTTGATTTTCACCGGCTCGCCGGTTTGCGGATTTTTGCCGGTACGGGCGCCGCGGTGGCGTTGCAGGAAGGTGCCGAAGCCCACCAGCGTGACGCTGTCCTTGCGGTGCAGAGCGCCGGTGATTTCTTCGAGAACGGCGTTGAGAACGCGGTTGGCCTGTTCTTTGGTCAGATCTGCTTTTTCAGCGATTGCAGCGGCGAGTTCTGGTTTACGCATTAGTGAAGCCCCTTTGACGGTTTTTTGTTGTTATGTCCGTGCTGTCCTCGTTGGAACAGCGCCCAAGGCGCCGCAGGTGCTCTACTCTGCGGCAGACGGGAGTGAGGATGGCACGCGGTTAAAGCCTGCGCCAGTCTCACCCGGATCTTTGTGGGGGCAAAAGCGGGGTGATTCCGACAGAACGACCGGTATTTACGCCAGCAAGGCTGGAAGCTGTTTGTTCAGGGCGAGTTTTTCCATCACCGCCGCGCCCGTCAGCGCATAACCGAGCAACTGGCCGTCTGCGTTATGGCACAGCGCTTTGACGTCGGCGCCCTGCCCTTCGACCGTCCAGACGCCTTCGCTACCGCGTGGCGGCGGCGAAACAACCAACGGGCACACCGGGGTTTTCACGGTGATGGGCATAGGGCCGTAGGTTACCGCTGTAGGGTTTCCCGCCAGGGTTTGTGCCAGCGCACGCGCACAGCTCATGAGGGGCATTACGTACAACAGATTCAGCCCATCGACCTCGGCGCAATCGCCCAAGGCGTAGATATTGGCGTGGGACGTCTTCAAATGGCGATCAACCACGACACCGCGATTGACCTGCACGCCGGCAGCTGCCGCCAGATCGATGCGCGGGCGCAGACCGATGGCCGAGACCACCACATCGCAGGCGATGACCTGACCGTCGGAGAGGTGCGCCTCCAGACCCTCAGCGACTTTCTGCAAACGGGTGAGTACCGGGCCGAGGTGGAATTTGGCGCCGAGACTTTCCAGTCCAGCCTGCACGGCGGCGGCGGCGGCCGGGTGCAGCAAGGTCGGCATGACCTGCTCGCACGGCGCAACCAGTTGCACTTCATAGCCGCCAAGGATCAGGTCGTTGGCGAATTCGCAGCCAATCAGACCGGCGCCGAGCAGCAGCACGCGGCGCTTGCCGGCGGCCGCGGCACGGAATCGCGCGTAGTCTTCGAGATCATTGATCGGGAACACCAGTTCGGCGCCATCGCCTTCGACCGGCACGCGCACGGTTTCCGCGCCCCAAGCGAGGATCAGATCGCGATAGCTGACAGCTTCTTCGCCGATCCACAGACGCTTGTGGCCAGCATCGATACCGCTGATGCGCGTGTGGGTGCGCACTTCGGCTTTCAATTGCTCGGCCATGACGCCCGGCTCGGCCATGCTCAGGCCATCGGCGTCTTTGTTTTTGCCGAAACCGGTGGAGAGCATCGGTTTGGAGTAAGAGCGGCCGTCATCGGCGGTAATCAACAGCAGCGGAGTTTCGCTGTCGAGCTTGCGAAATTCCCGGGCGAGGTTATAGCCCGCCAGGCCGGTGCCGATGATGACGACAGGTGCGCTCATGCCTTACTCCTTTGGATTTACTTAGTTGATTTCGATCATTTCGAAGTCCATTTTGCCGACGCCGCAGTCCGGGCACAGCCAGTCTTCCGGCACGTCCTGCCACAGAGTGCCCGGCGCGATGCCGTCATCCGGCCAGCCGTCGGCTTCGTTGTAGATCAGGCCGCAGACCACACATTGCCACTTTTTCATTCAGGTACTTCCTCAGGGGTTCAGGCTTTTGCCGGCGCGGACGGTCGATGGGTGTTGCGCTGCCGTCCGGCTCAGCGCGTTTTGTACTGATGGAGCCGCGCAGATGCAAGCCTGTTCGGCGCAACGGCGACCCGGATCGCTCAATATCGCAGCTCGCCATGGTAAGCTCGCCGCCTCATTTGCGGCCAATAATGACTCATTGTGCAACAGACAAATTCCTCCCCGGCCCCGCTCTGGCTGACTCAAAGCCGACTGACGCCCCTCCCCGATTCGTTGACCCTCGACTGGCTGTTCGACGAAGGCTCCCTGACCCGCCGACTCACCCGTTTGTCTAACGACGGCTTTAGCGTGACGCCCCTGTTCGAAGGCTGGGACACCCTGCGTGCCGACGAATGCGCGGCGCTGGATCTGGCCGCAGGCAGTGAAGGCTGGGTGCGCGAGGTGTATTTGCGCGGCCATGGCGAGGCTTGGGTGTTCGCCCGCAGCGTCGCTTCGCGCGCCGCGTTGCAGGGCGACGGTTTGCACATGGACGAACTCGGCAGCCGCTCGCTGGGCGAATTGCTGTTTTGCGATCAGGCGTTCCAGCGCCGCGCACTCGAAGTCTGCCACTACCCTGAAGAATGGCTGCCGCCCGCCGCCAAGGCGCCCGCACTGTGGGGCCGTCGTTCGCGTTTCGACCGTGGCGCGCTGAGCGTGCTGGTCGCGGAAATCTTCCTGCCGAGCCTGTGGCGCACCGCCCGCGCCCATCCGGAGAACTGCTGATGTATCAGAGCCTGCTCAAGTCCCTGAACCGTTTGAACCCGCGCGCCTGGGATTTCATTCAGCTAACCCGGATGGACAAGCCGATCGGCATTTACCTGCTGCTGTGGCCGACGCTGTGGGCGCTGTGGATTGCCGGCAAAGGCTCGCCATCGCTGGCCAACGTGGTGATTTTTGTCCTCGGCGTAATCCTCACCCGCGCCGGCGGCTGCGTGATCAACGACTGGGCCGATCGCAAGGTCGACGGCCACGTCAAACGCACCGCGCAACGGCCACTGGCGGCCGGCAGGATCAGTTCGAAAGAAGCGCTGGTGTTTTTTGCGCTGTTGATGGGCGTGAGTTTTCTGCTGGTGCTGTGCACCAACGCGCCGACCATCTGGTTGTCGCTGGGCGGTCTGGCGCTGGCGTTCACTTACCCGTTCATGAAGCGCTACACCTATTACCCACAGGTGGTGCTGGGCGCGGCGTTCTCGTGGGGCATGCCGATGGCGTTCACTGCGGAGACGGGAGAGCTGCCGGCGGCGGCGTGGCTGCTGTGGATCGCCAATCTGCTGTGGACGGTGGGTTACGACACCTATTACGCGATGACCGACCGCGACGACGATTTAAAGATCGGCGTGAAGTCGACGGCGATTCTGTTTGGCGAAGCGGATCGGGTGATCATCCTGAGTTTGCAGGCGTTGTCGTTGGGCTGCCTGTTGCTGGCGGGGGCGAAGTTTGAGTTGGGGACGTGGTTTCACCTTGGTTTGCTGGTCGCTGCCGGTTGCTACGCGTGGGAGTTCTGGTACACGCGGGATCGCGACCGGATGCGCTGCTTCAGGGCGTTTTTGCACAACCATTGGGCCGGGTTGGCGATATTCGTCGGGATCGTGCTGGATTACGCATTGCGCTAAACATCCACACCTGTGGGAGCGGGCTTGCTCGCGAAGGCGGAGTGTCAGTTAACGATGAGGGTGACTGACACGACGCTTTCGCGAGCAAGCCCGCTCCCACAGGGGGATTTGCGGTTATTTGGCTTTGGCGACTTTCCAGGCGCCGTCCATTTTGCCGTCACCGGTCATGTCTCCGGCCTTTTTGTCCATCACGAAGGTGTACAGCGGCATGCCTTGGTAGGCCCACTGCATCTTGCCATCGTCACGCTTGATGACAGTCCAGTCCCCCATCGACTTGTCACCCGCCGTCGCCATCAACGGCGGCCAGTTCGTCGCGCACTTGTCATTGCACATCGACTTGCCCGCAGAGTCCTTGGCGAAGGTGTACAGGGTCATGCCCTTGTGATCGGTGTACATGCCGTCCTTTTCCATCGCCGGGTCGGCGGCGAATGCCATCGATGGCAATGCCAGGGCAGCGGCAAGCATCAGCGCTTTGAAAGAAACAGTCATTTGAGTCATGGAAACCTTCTTTTGTGGTTGTCAGGATTCGGACTTAAAGCTTAGTTCAGGATCGCGCTAATCGCCGGGCGACTAAAATACTGTCACACGACTGCAATAATTCCGTTATCTAATGCGGCGCAAGACAGTTAAATGACAAGAGGATTAAGGCATGGTTGGCAGGAGCATTCTGATCGTCGACGACGAAGCGCCCATTCGCGAAATGATCGCCGTTGCGTTGGAAATGGCCGGCTATGACTGCCTCGAGGCAGAGAACTCGCAGCAGGCGCACGCCATCATTGTCGACCGCAAGCCGGATCTGATCCTGCTCGACTGGATGCTGCCAGGCACGTCCGGCATCGAGCTGGCCCGCCGCCTCAAGCGTGACGAGCTGACCGGGGATATCCCGATCATCATGCTCACCGCCAAGGGCGAAGAGGACAACAAGATCCAGGGTCTGGAAGTCGGTGCCGACGACTACATCACCAAACCGTTTTCCCCGCGTGAACTGGTCGCCCGCCTCAAAGCCGTGTTGCGCCGCGCCGGCCCGACCGATGGCGAAGCGCCGATTGAAGTCGGTGGCTTGCTGCTCGACCCGATCAGCCACCGCGTGACCATCGACGGCAAACCGGCCGAGATGGGCCCGACCGAATACCGTCTGCTGCAATTCTTCATGACCCACCAGGAACGCGCCTACACCCGTGGCCAGTTGCTGGATCAGGTCTGGGGCGGCAACGTCTATGTTGAAGAGCGCACCGTTGACGTGCACATCCGCCGCCTGCGCAAGGCCCTCGGCGACGCCTACGAAAATCTGGTACAAACCGTGCGCGGCACTGGCTACCGGTTTTCCACCAAGGCATAAAACAGCAGCTGCAAGCGTCTAGCTACAAGCGGCAAGTTGAAGCCGATCCGCTTTAGCTTGAAGCTTGTGGCTTGAAACTCGAAGCTGCGTTAAGGACGCTCCGTGAATCAAAACTGGCATGGCACCCTGATTCGCCACATGCTGTTGCTGGTCACCGCCTGCCTGGTGATCGGCCTGATCACCGGCTATTACGGCTGGAGCCTTGCTGCAGGTCTGGGTATTTATCTGGCCTGGACGCTCAAGCAGTTGCTGCGGCTGCATGAATGGCTGCGCCTGCACCAACCCGATGAAGCACCGCCCGATGGCTATGGCCTGTGGGGTGAGGTGTTCGACAGCATCTATCACCTGCAACGCCGCGACCAACGCGTACGCGGGCGTCTGCAAGCGGTGATCGACCGGGTTCAGGAATCCACCGCCGCGCTGAAAGACGCGGTGATCATGCTCGACAGCGACGGTAATCTGGAATGGTGGAACCGCGCGGCGGAAACCCTGCTGGGTCTGAAGACCCCGCAGGACAGCGGCCAACCGGTGACCAACCTGGTGCGCCATCCGCGCTTCAAGGAGTACTTCGAGCAAGACAGCTACGCCGAGCCGCTGGAAATCCCTTCGCCGACCAATGATCGCCTGCGCATTCAGCTGTACATCACCCGCTACGGCAACAATGAACACTTGATGCTGGTGCGCGACGTCACGCGCATCCATCAGCTGGAACAGATGCGCAAAGACTTCATCGCCAACGTTTCCCACGAACTGCGCACACCGCTGACGGTGATCTGCGGCTATCTGGAAACCCTGCTCGACAACGTCGAAGAGGTGAACCCGCGCTGGAGCCGAGCCCTGCAGCAAATGCAGCAACAAGGCGGGCGCATGCAGACGCTGCTCAACGACCTGTTGCTGCTGGCGAAACTGGAAGCCACCGATTACCCGTCGGACAACCAGCCAGTGCAGATCGACACGTTGCTGCAATCGATCAAAAGCGATGCGCAGCAATTGTCCGGCGCGAAAAACCAGCACATCACCCTCGAAGCCGATGCGAGCATTTTGCTCAAGGGCAGCGAGGCGGAGTTGCGCAGCGCGTTTTCCAATCTGGTGTTCAACGCGGTGAAGTACACCCCGGCCGAGGGCAATATCCGCATTCGCTGGTCGGGCGACGATCAAGGCGCGCACCTGAGCGTGCAGGATTCCGGGATCGGCATCGACAGCAAACACCTGCCGCGCCTGACCGAACGTTTCTACCGCGTCGACTCCAGCCGCAACTCCAACACCGGCGGCACCGGGCTGGGCCTGGCCATCGTCAAACACGTGTTGCTGCGCCACCGTGCACGGATGGAGATCAGCAGCGTGCCCGGCCACGGCAGCACGTTCACCTGCCATTTCGCCCCGGCTCAGGTGGCACATGCACGGGCGATCAGCGCCAGCGAATGATGCCGCCCGGCACGCGCCACTAGGCAATCGCCCGGTCAGCCGCTACATTGGCTGACTTGTGCCTGCCTTTCAGGCGCGGCTTTTACCTTTTTTTGAATCATACGGAACCCGCAAAACTCCATCATGGACCCTTCCCCTGGCTTGTCCCTCGCAACAATATTTGCCGATTTCGGCATGATCCTTTTTGCTCTGATCCTGGTTTTGCTCAACGGCTTTTTCGTTGCGGCGGAATTCGCCATGGTCAAACTGCGCTCGACCCGCGTCGAGGCCATCGCTGAACAGAACGGCTGGCGCGGGCATATCCTGCGCACCGTACACAGTCAGCTCGATGCGTACCTCTCGGCGTGTCAGCTCGGTATCACCCTCGCCTCCCTGGGCCTGGGCTGGGTCGGTGAGCCGGCGTTCGCGCACATTCTTGAGCCGCTGCTGAGCGCGGTCGGTGTGCAATCGGCCGAGGTCGTCAAAGGCGTCTCGTTCTTCACCGCGTTCTTCATCATTTCGTACCTGCACATCGTCGTCGGCGAGCTGGCCCCCAAGTCGTGGGCGATCCGCAAACCGGAGCTGCTGTCGCTGTGGACGGCGGTGCCGCTGTACCTGTTCTACTGGGCGATGTACCCGGCCATTTACCTGCTCAACGCCAGCGCCAACGCGATTCTGCGCATCGCCGGCCAGGGCGAACCCGGCCCGCACCACGAACACCATTACAGCCGCGAAGAACTGAAACTGATTCTGCACTCCAGCCGTGGCCAGAACCCCAGCGACCAAGGCATGCGTGTGCTGGCATCGGCGGTGGAAATGGGCGAGCTGGAAGTGGTCGACTGGGCCAACTCCCGCGAAGACCTGATCTCGCTGGAATTCAACGCGCCGCTGAAGGAAATTCTGGCGATGTTCCGTCGCCACAAGTTCAGCCGTTATCCGGTGTACGACAGCGAGCGTCAGGAGTTCGTCGGCCTGCTGCACATCAAGGATCTGCTGCTGGAACTGGCGGCGCTGGATCACATTCCCGAGTCGTTCAACCTGGCTGAACTGACCCGTCCGCTGGAGCGCGTGTCGCGCCATATGCCGCTGTCGCAGTTGCTGGAGCAGTTCCGCAAGGGCGGCTCGCACTTCGCCGTGGTCGAGGAGGCTGACGGCAACATCATCGGCTACCTGACCATGGAAGACGTGCTGGAAGTGCTGGTCGGCGACATTCAGGACGAACACCGCAAGGCTGAACGCGGCATCCTCGCCTATCAGCCGGGCAAGCTGCTGGTGCGTGGCGACACGCCGTTGTTCAAGGTGGAGCGTCTGCTGGGCATCGACCTCGATCACATCGAAGCGGAGACCCTCGCCGGCCTGGTCTATGAAACCCTCAACCGCGTGCCGGAAGAGGAAGAAGTGCTTGAAGTCGAAGGCCTGCGGATCATCATTAAAAAGATGAAAGGCCCGAAGATTGTGCTGGCGAAGGTGTTGATGCTGGATTGATCAGGATGGCGCGCGGCTTTTGTGGCGAGGGGATTTATCCCCGATGGAGGGCGCAGCCCTCCCCAAGCCAGCAAATGCGGTTTGTCAGGTTTGGCGAGGTTGTAGGATTTGGGGCTGCTTCGCAGCCCATCGGGGATAAATCCCCTCGCCACAGTTGATTTCCTCTGCCTTCACTGTTTGCCCAACGCAAAGTTGGGCAACGCGCCCAGTGGCTGGTTGAACTGATACGGAATCGATACCAGCCCCTGCCCCGTATTGCGCTGCACCACAAAGTGCAAATGCGGGCCGCTGCTGTTACCGGTGTTGCCGGACAGCGCCAACGGACTGCCGACCGTCACCTGCTGCCCTTCCCTGACGCTCACCGAACCTTGCTTCAAATGCAGGTACACACCCATCGTCCCGTCATTGTGCAACACGCGCACGAAGTTGCCGGACGGGTCGGTGCCGCGACCGCTCTGTGAGTTTTCGACCTTCACCACAACCCCCGCGCGCGCCGCGATGATTGGCGTACCCACCGGCATGGCGATGTCCATCGCGTAACGATTCTTCGGCCCGAAGTGGCTGTACTGCCCCTCAGCGCCCTGACTCAAGCGAAACGGCCCGCCGCGCCACGGTAGCGGATAGCGATAGCTCTGCGCGACGCCAACGGGGTTGCCGAGGGAATATTGAAACTGCGGTGAGTATTGCAGCGGTTGGCCAGCGGCTATCGGCGTCAACATTGCCATCCGGGTTTTGCTGCGCGCCGGCAGCACCCGACGGATGGCTTTTGCCGGCGCACCGCGCACGTTGCTCAGGCTGATAAACGCCAGCGCGATCTCGACCGGCGCGTACAGATCGTTGCGCACGAACACCACGTCACCGCCCTTCTGCTTCTTGATGTCGAGGTACACCTGACGCTCCAGGTGCTCGACCATGCGATCCTGAAATACGAACTCCTTCGCGCCTTTGCTCGGGCGGTCGCTGTACGAGACCACACCGTTGGCATCGGTGGATTTGTAGACAGTAACGGCCACAGCCGAGGTAGAGGCCAGGAGGAGACCACAGAGAAACAGCAGGCGCGCGAACATGGGCAAGAGTCTGTCGAAGGAAGGCCTGAAAAGAGCCTAGCAGGTGAAACAGACCGGGGGAGTCGACAGATGTTTCAATTTGGCTGTTTCGGGGGATGAGTGGTGCGTTCAGCGGCCTCTTCGCGAGCAAGCTTTGCTCCTACTGAGCATCGCATTTGTAGGAGCAAAGCTTGCTCGCGAAGGCGGTTTCAGGCGCTGAAGATTACGCGCCGGGGATGAAGTGCTTCTGCGCCGTGCCACGCGCGATCAGGCGGGAGATGTAGTCGAGCTTCTGTGCGTCCTGATCGACGAAGCGGAAGGTCAGTTGCAGCCATTCGCTGTCGGGCTTCTGCTCATGCGCGACCACCGCGTGCAGGTAGCCATTGAGGCGGGCGATCTCGGCATTGTCGCCCTGCTCCAGATCGAGCACCGCGCTGTCGAGGATCTGCGGCAGGTTCTCGCTGCGCTTCACCACCAGCAGCGCTTCCTTGAGGCTCAACGCTTTGATCACGCATTGCTGCGTGCCGCTCGGCAGCCGCAACTGGCCATGCCCACGACCACCGCTTGGCGCTGCCGAAGCGGCAGGTGCTTTGACGGGCGGGCTGTTGAGCAAACCGCGAGCCGGTGCAGCTGCCGGGGCAGGTGCTGCAACCACGGGCGCTTTACCGCCGGTCAATGCGCTCAGGGAATCGTTGCCGAATGCCGAGTTCATCTTGGTCGGGGCGCTGTTCATCAGGGCGTCGAGCTTGCCGATCTTGTTCAGGGCCTGTTTGACCTTGGTCAGCAGTTGCTCATTGGTGAACGGTTTGCTGACGTAGCCGGAAACGCCGGCCTGAATCGCCTGCACCACGTTCTCTTTATCGCCACGGCTGGTGACCATGATGAAGGGCATGGTTTTCAGGTTGTCTTGCTCGCGACACCAGGTCAGCAGTTCGAGGCCGGACATTTCCGGCATTTCCCAGTCGCACAGCACCAGGTCGAACGCTTCCTTGGTCAGCATGGCCTGAGCCTTTTTGCCGTTGATGGCGTCCTCGGTGCGGATCCCCGGGAAGTAATTGCGCAGGCACTTTTTCACCAGGTCACGAATGAACGACGCGTCGTCCACGACCAACACACTGATCTTGCTCATCCAACACCCCTATTAAAATCCCGGCAAGCATAACGCTGGCTGATGGCACATTGCCAAAACTCTTCAGTCACGCCGGGACTTTTCGTTCGCGGGTGCTGCTTTTTTATCGAAAGCTGTAAACGAAAACGCCCGGCCAAAGGGCCGGGCGCTTTACTCAGGCAATCTTACTTATCGTCAGCAACGTCCGGAACATTAGCGGTTTCGCCGCTTGTGCCTTGAACTTCTTCCTTCATGCGCTTGAGGCCCATGTGACGCACGTCGGTGCCGCGCACCAGGTAAATCACCAGCTCGGAGATGTTGCGCGCGTGGTCGCCGATGCGCTCCAGCGAACGCAGCACCCAGATGATGCTCAACACGCGCGAGATAGAGCGCGGATCTTCCATCATGTAAGTCGCCAGCTCACGCAGGGCGGTTTTGTATTCGCGGTCGATGATCTTGTCGTACTGCGCCACCGACAACGCCAGATCGGCGTCGAAACGGGCGAACGCGTCCAGCGCATCGCGCACCATGTTGCGCACCTGGTCGCCGATGTGGCGAACCTCGACGTAACCGCGTGGCGCCTCACCTTCTTCGCACAACTGAATCGCGCGGCGAGCGATCTTGGTCGCTTCGTCGCCGATTCGCTCGAGGTCGATCACCGACTTGGAGATGCTGATGATCAGACGCAAATCGGACGCCGCCGGCTGACGACGGGCAAGAATGCGCAGGCATTCTTCGTCGATGTTGCGTTCCATCTGGTTGATCTGGTCATCGATCTCGCGCACCTGCTGAGCCAGACCGGAGTCGGCCTCGATCAGCGCGGTCACCGCGTCGTTGACCTGCTTCTCGACCAGCCCGCCCATGGCCAGGAGGTGGCTGCGCACTTCCTCAAGCTCAGCGTTGAACTGCGCAGAGATGTGATGAGTGAGGCCTTCTTTGGAAATCATGCATTCGCTCCGAAAAAGCGTTTAACCAAGAGCTGCAAGCTACAAGCTGCAAGCTGTTATGTGGTGATCCATGCCGCTTCGCTTCTAACTTGCCGCTTGAAGCTTGCCGCTCGCAGCTGCTTCAATCAGCCGTATCGACCGGTGATGTAGTCTTCGGTCTGCTTCTTCGCCGGATTGGTGAACAGGGTGTCGGTGTCGCCGAACTCCACCAGTTTGCCCATGTACATGAACGCCGTGTAATCCGAAACCCGCGCGGCCTGTTGCATGTTGTGCGTGACGATGACGATGGTGAACTTGGATTTCAGCTCGTAGATCAGCTCTTCAACCTTGAGGGTCGAGATCGGGTCGAGGGCCGAGCACGGTTCGTCGAGCAGCAGCACTTCCGGCTCAACCGCGATGGTACGGGCGATCACCAGACGTTGTTGCTGACCACCGGAAAGGCCAAGTGCCGACTCGTGCAGACGGTCTTTGACCTCGTCCCACAGTGCCGCGCCTTTCAACGCCCACTCGACCGCTTCGTCGAGGATGCGCTTCTTGTTGATGCCTTGAATGCGCAGGCCGTAGACCACGTTTTCGTAGATGGTTTTCGGGAACGGATTCGGCTTCTGAAACACCATGCCGACGCGACGACGCAGTTCAGCGACGTCTTCGCCTTTGCGATAGATGTTGTTGCCGTACAGGTTGATCGCGCCTTCTACGCGGCAGCCGTCAACCAGATCGTTCATGCGGTTGAAGGTGCGCAGCAGCGTCGATTTACCGCAGCCGGACGGGCCGATGAAGGCAGTCACGCGCTGCTTCGGAATGTTCATGCTGACGTCGAACAGCGCTTGTTTGTCGCCGTAGTACAGGCTCAGGCCCGGTACTTCGATGGCCACAGTTTCCTGTTCGAGGTTGAGGCTCTGCTTGTCGCGGCCCAGGGCGGACATGTTGATGCCGTGGGTATGTGCTTCGTGCTGCATGGGAGGCTCCCTGTGCTAACAAATTTGGTTCGGTTGGCCGCTGACCTCACAACATGGGTCAGCGGTGATACCGCTCTCTGTAGGAGCACAGCTTGCTGGCGAAGGCGATTTTGATGACGCCATCGCGGGCAAGCCTTGCTCCTACAGAGAGAGGCGTTAATCAGCTATCCAGTGCTTTGTATTTTTCGCGCAGGTGGTTGCGGATATACACCGCCGACAGGTTCAACGTGGCGATCACCAGCACCAGCAACAGCGCCGTGGCGTACACCAGCGGGCGCGCCGCTTCGACGTTCGGGCTCTGGAAGCCGACGTCATAAATGTGGAAGCCCAAGTGCATGATCTTCTGATCGAGGTGCAGGTACGGGTAGTTGCCGTCCACCGGCAGCGACGGCGCCAGTTTCACCACACCCACCAGCATCAGCGGCGCCACTTCACCGGCGGCGCGGGCCACGGCGAGGATCATGCCGGTCATCATCGCCGGGCTGGCCATCGGGATCACGATCTTCCACAAGGTTTCAGCCTTGGTCGCGCCCAGCGCCAGCGAACCTTCACGCACGGTACGCGGAATACGCGCCAGACCTTCTTCAGTCGCGACGATCACCACCGGCACCGCCAGCAGCGCCAGGGTCAACGAGGCCCAGAGCAAACCCGGTGTACCAAAGGTCGGTGCCGGCAGTGCTTCAGGGAAGAACAAACGGTCGACCGAACCCCCGAGTACGTAAACGAAGAAGCCCAGACCGAACACGCCGTAAACGATCGCTGGCACGCCGGCGAGGTTGTTCACCGCGATACGGATGATCCGCGTCAGGGTGTTCTGTTTGGCGTATTCACGCAGGTACACCGCTGCCAGCACGCCGAACGGGGTGACGATCATCGCCATGATCAACGTCATCATCACGGTGCCGAAGATCGCCGGGAAAATCCCGCCTTCGGTGTTCGCTTCACGCGGGTCATCCGAAAGGAATTCCCAGATCTTGCTGAAGTAGAAACCGACCTTGGTGAACGTGCTCATCGCGTTCGGCTGGTAGGCGTGAACCACTTTGCCCAGACCGATTTCAATCTCTTTGCCGTTGGCATCACGAGCGGTCAGCGCATCACGGTTGAACTGCGCATGCAGATCGGCCAGACGCGCTTCGATATCCTGATAACGCGCGTTCAGCTCGGCGCGCTCGGATTCCATGTCCGCTTGTGCGGTGGCGTCGAGCTTGCCTTCCAGTTCCAGTTTGCGACCATGCAGACGGATGCGTTCCAGCCCTGCGTTGATCGCACCGATGTCGGTTTTTTCCAGCGATTTCAGTTGTGCCGCCAGGCCGTTCACACGGTTGATCCGCGCTTGCAGCTCAGGCCAGGCAGCTTCGCCCTCGGCGATAACCTTGCCATCCTGTTTGACGTTGACCAGGTAGCCGTAGAAGTTACCCCACTCGCGACGTTCGATCGCCATCAACTCCGGCGGCGTGGTCTGGTTGGTCAGCCAGTCGCCGACGATCCAGGTGAAGTCGTTGCCGTTCAAGTCACGGTTGCCGACCTTGATCAGCTCGCGGGTCATGAATTCCGGGCCAACGTCCGGCACCGGCAAACCGGCGCTCTTCAGGCGGGCACGCGGCACTTCTTCTTTCTGTACCACTTCGCCAACGACCAGATGCTGGGCCTGGCCCGGCACGTCGTAGCTGGCATGCACCAGATCCGCCGGCCAGAAATGACCCAGACCGCGCACGGCAATCACTGCCAACAGGCCAATAGTCATGATGACCGCGATGGACACCGCGCCACCGCTGATCCAGACGCCGGGGGCGCCGCTCTTGAACCATCCTTTCAGGGAGTTCTGTTTCACAGACTTCTACCTTTGCTTAAAGCGACGAGTATTTCTTGCGCAGACGCTGACGAATCAGTTCTGCCAGGGTGTTCATGACGAAGGTGAACAACAACAGCACCAGCGCCGAGAGGAACAGCACGCGGTAGTGGCTGCCGCCGACTTCCGACTCGGGCATTTCCACCGCGACGTTGGCAGCCAAGGTACGCAGGCCTTCGAACAGGTTCATTTCCATGACCGGGGTGTTACCGGTGGCCATCAGCACGATCATGGTTTCGCCGACCGCACGGCCCATGCCGATCATCAGCGCCGAGAAGATCCCCGGGCTGGCAGTCAGGATCACCACGCGAGTCATGGTCTGCCACGGTGTGGCACCGAGGGCCAACGAGCCAAGGGTAAGACCGCGCGGCACGCTGAACACGGCGTCTTCAGCAATCGAGTAGATGTTCGGGATGACCGCAAAACCCATGGCCAGACCGACCACCAAAGCGTTGCGTTGGTCGTAGGTGATGCCGAGGTCGTGGGAGATCCACATGCGCATGTCGCCGCCGAAGAACCAGTTCTCCATGAACGGACTCATGTACAGCGACAGCCAACCCACGAACAGAATCACTGGAATCAGCAGCGCACTTTCCCAGCCATCCGGGACTCGCAGACGAATCGACTCAGGCAGACGGCTGAAGGTGAAACCGGCGACCAGAATGCCGATCGGCAACAACATCAGCAGACTGAAGATGCCCGGCAAATGACCTTCTACATATGGCGCCAAGAACAGGCCAGCGAAGAAACCGAGGATCACCGTCGGCATCGCTTCCATCAGTTCGATCACCGGCTTGACCTTGCGGCGCATGCCCGGAGCCATGAAGTAAGCGGTGTAGATCGCAGCAGCAACAGCCAGCGGCGCCGCCAGCAGCATCGCGTAGAACGCGGCTTTCAGGGTGCCGAAGGTCAGTGGCGAGAGGCTCAGTTTCGGTTCGAAATCGGTGTTGGCCGCGGTCGATTGCCAGACGTATTTAGGCTCGTCGTAGTTCTCGTACCAGACCTTGCTCCACAGCGCGCTCCACGACACTTCCGGGTGCGGGTTGTCGAGCAGCAGCGGTTGCAGCTTGCCGCCGGCTTCGACGATTACACGGTTGGCGCGTGGCGACAGACCGAACAGGCCCTGACCTTCTACCACTTGATCGACCAACAGCGTGCGGTGCGCGGTGCTGTGGAACACGCCGAGCTTGCCGCTGGCATCCAGCGCGAGGAAGCCTTTGCGACGCTCTTCGGCGGTGATTTCAACGATCGGCGTGGTGCCCATCTGGAAGGTGCGAATCTGCTTCAGACGCTGTTCGCCATCCGGGTCACGCGCCATGAACCACTGTGCCAGACCGCCCTTGGAGTCGCCAATGATCAGCGAGATACCACCGACCAACTGAGTGGAAGCGGTGACTTCAGCGTCGCCGTCTTCGAGCAGTTTGTAGCGACCGTTGAGGCTCTTGTCGCGCAGGCTGAACACGTCGGCCTGAGCACGCCCGTTGACCACGTACAGCCATTGCTGGCGTGGGTCGACGAAGATGTTTTTCACCGACTCGGTCATCTGCGGCAGATCGATACGCTTCTGCTCGTTGGTGACTTCGCCGGTCATCATGTTTTCTTCGCTGGTCAGCGACAGAACATTCAGTTGCGAACCGGTCGAGCCCACCAGCATCAGCGTGGTGTCGCTGGCGTTCAGGCTGACGTGCTCCAGCGCACCGCCGCTTTCGTTCAGCGCAATCGGCGTCTCGCCGTACGGATATTCGATGGCCGGGGTGATGGTTTTCTTGCCATCGGGGTAGCTGACTTTATAGGTGTGACGGAACACCAGCGCCTGACCGTTGGACAGGCCCACGGCCACCAACGGATGACCCGGCTGATCTTCACCCAGCGAGGTCACGGTGGTGCCGGCCGGAACCGGCAGATCGACGCGCTTCAATTCAGCGCCACTGTCGATATCAAAGAACAGCGCCTGACCCTTGTCGGACACGCGCATGGCCACCTGATTCTGCTCTTCGAGCGAAATCATCAGCGGCTTGCCCGCGTCCTGCATCCAGGCGGGGGTGATCGCATCTTTCGCGGTCAGGTCGGCACCCTTGAACAGCGGCGCAACCACGTAGGCGAGAAAGAAGAAGATCAGGGTGATGGCTGCCAGCACCGCCAGGCCGCCAACGAGGACGTACCAACGGGTGAAGCGATCCTTGAGCGCGCGAATGCGGCGCTTGCGTTGCAGCTCAGGCGTATTGAAATCAATGCGCTTGGGAGGGGAAGTCGTAGTCATTGGGGAATTGGCCAGATCATTCATGCGCACACCCTAGCGATCCTGTATGACAGAAAGATGACAATGCAGTGACGCACCAAATCCACCGCCAGCGGGTACTGGAGGAGGATCGAAGAATTCGAAGGTTCGCGGTGTCCTGTGGGGCCCGCCTGAAACCTGCTGTAACGGAAACGTTTGAAACCTGTGTAGGAGCTGACGAGGGAACCGAGGCTGCGATCTTTTGATCTTGCAGTCAGAGGCCAGATCAAAAGATCGCAGCCTCGTTTCACTCGACAGCTCCTACAGGGGTTCCTGCAGATCCGGGGATTAGCCCGGATCTACGGGGTTACTTCTTTGCGACTTCAGCGCCGCCTTCTTGCAGACCGAGGTCAGCCAGTGCTTTTGCAGCAACTTTGGCTGGCAGCGGGATGTAGCCGTCTTTCACCACAACTTCCTGGCCCTGTTTCGACAGCACCAGTTTCACGAACTCAGCTTCCAGCGGAGCCAGAGGCTTGTTCGGGGCTTTGTTGACGTAAACGTAGAGGAAACGCGACAGCGGGTACTTGCCGTTCAGGGCGTTTTCTTCGGTGTCTTCGATGAAGTCAGTGCTGCCCTTCTTCGACAGAGCAACGGTTTTCACGCTGGCGGTTTTGTAACCGATGCCCGAGTAACCGATGCCGTTCAGCGAGGAGCTGATCGACTGCACAACCGACGCCGAACCTGGTTGTTCGTTAACGTTTGGTTTGTAGTCGCCTTTGCACAGGGCTTCTTCTTTGAAGTAGCCGTAGGTGCCGGATACCGAGTTACGACCGAACAGCTGAACTGGCTTGTTGGCCAGGTCGCCGGTCACGCCCAGGTCGCCCCAGGTTTTCACGTCGGCTTTGGCGCCGCACAGACGGGTCGACGAGAAGATCGCATCAACCTGTTCCATGGTCAGGTGCTGGATCGGGTTGTCCTTGTGCACGAACACAGCCAGGGCATCCACAGCCACCGGGATAGCGGTTGGCTTGTAGCCGTACTTCTGCTCGAAAGCAGCCAGTTCGGTGTCCTTCATCTTGCGACTCATCGGGCCCAGGTTGGAGGTGCCTTCAGTCAGCGCAGGTGGCGCAGTGGCGGAGCCAGCGGCCTGAATCTGGATGTTTACGTTCGGGTATTCTTTTTTGTAGTTCTCAGCCCAGAGGGTCATGAGGTTGGCCAGGGTATCGGAGCCGACGCTGGACAGGTTGCCCGACACACCAGTGGTCTTGGTGTAGCTCGGGATAGCAGGGTCAACAGCGGCGAACGCGTTGGCAGTCGCAACGCCAGCAGCGACAAAAGTCATTGCCGCCATCAAACGCTTCAGTTTCATGCCTTACTCCTAGCAGATAGGGTGTGTTAAGTCGGGGCCAAGTATCAGCAGGCCGTGTGAACACTCTATGGCTGAAATATGACAATTGGATGAAAGGCCAGCATGTCGCGACAGATCGTTCCCACGCTCTGCGTGGGAACGCCGCCATGGACGCTTTGCGTCCGCATTTGAGAGGTGAGGCGGAGCGTCACGGGATGCATTCCCACGCGGAGCGTGGGAACGATCAGGCGGCAGGGGAAATCAGCGCCCCTTCTTCCAGAGCCACGCCCCCACCAGCATCCCCATCACGCACAGCACCGCCACATAATAAGCAGGCCCCATCGCGCTTTCCTTCAGCAGCAAACTCACCACCATCGGGGTCAAACCGCCAAAGATCGCGTAAGCCACGTTGTACGAGAACGACAAGCCGCTGAAGCGCACCACCGGCGGAAACGCTTTCACCATCACATACGGCACCGCACCAATGGTGCCGACCAGGAAACCGGTCAGCGCATACAGCGGGAACAGCCAGTTCGGGTGATCGGCGAGGCTGTGATAGAACGTCCACGAGCTGATCAGCAGGCCCAGGCAACCGAACACAAACACGCGGCCGGCACCAAAGCGATCCGCCAATGCGCCGGAAATGATGCAGCCGATGCTCAGGAACACGATCGCCAGACTGTTCGATTGCAGCGACTCGGTCGGGGTGAAGTGATAGACCGTTTGCAGCACGGTCGGGGTCATCAGAATGACCACGACGATGCCGGCGGAGAGCAACCAGGTCAGCAGCATCGAGATCGCAATCGCGCCGCGATGGTCGCGCAGCACCGCACGCAGCGGCACTTCTTCAGCCAAGGCTTTACGTTGTTGCAGTTCGGCGAACACCGGGGTTTCGTGCAGCCAGCGGCGCAGGTAAACCGAGAACAGGCCGAACACACCGCCGAGCAGGAACGGGATCCGCCAGGCGTAATCGGACACTTCGGCAGGCGTATAAATGCTGTTGATCGCGGTGGCGACCAGCGAGCCGAGCAGGATGCCGGCGGTCAGGCCGCTGGTGAGGGTGCCGCAGGCGTAACCCATGTGCTTTTGCGGGACGTGTTCGGAAACGAAGACCCACGCGCCCGGCACTTCCCCACCGATGGCCGCGCCCTGAATCACGCGCATCACCAGCAGCAGGATCGGTGCCCACATGCCGATCTGCGCATACGTTGGCAGCAGCCCCATGATCAGGGTCGGCACGGCCATCATGAAAATGCTCAGGGTGAACATCTTCTTGCGCCCCAGCAGGTCGCCGAAGTGCGCCATGACGATGCCGCCCAACGGCCGCGCGAGGTAGCCGGCGGCGAAGATGCCGAAGGTCTGCATCAGACGCAGCCACTCGGGCATGTCGGCGGGGAAGAACAGCTTGCCAACCACGGTGGCGAAGAAGACGAAGATGATGAAATCGTAGAATTCCAGCGCGCCACCGAGGGCGGACAGCGACAGAGTCTTGTAGTCATTGCGGGTCAACGGTCGTGCGGGTTGCTCGGGCTGCGCGAGGCTCGAAGGCGCTGTGGTCATGGCAAGGGCTTCTCTTATAGTCGGATCTGCCGCCACAACAACGCTGGCGGTGGCTTGGGCAGGTTCGGCACCATAGCAAATTGTTCGAAAAAGCACATAGAGGCGCGTATTTGACGGTCGAAATGAGAACCCGATGGTCGTCGTGGAGTCTACCGACCGATATACTCGCAACCTGCTCCGGTTTGTAGGGGGTTGCTGTGCGAAAACGTCGTTGGCCCGGCCTTTGCTCGGGATTAGCCGGTTTCGCAGAGTTTCTCCTTAGGCGCCTGATGGAAAACGTGACGAACGTAGTATGTTCGGTGCTGAATCGTTTTTCCCGAAGACGGCTACCACCAGCAATACCAACGATGAGTCACGGGTCAGAGGCACCCTCGGCATGATAGAGCTCGAACAAGAAGATCCGATCCCGCAAGGCGACCTGGCCTTGCAAATCACCGCACTCCCGCGTGAAACCAACGGCTTTGGCGATATTTTCGGCGGCTGGCTGGTGGCGCAGATGGATTTGGCCGGCACCGCGATGGCCAGCCGTGTTGCCGGTGGCCGCGTCGCTACCGTTGCCATCGACCGCATGGCGTTTCTCGTGCCCGTCGCTGTCGGCGCGCAATTGTCCTTTTATACGCAGACCCTGGAAATCGGCCGCAGCTCGATCCAGATGATGGTCGAAGTGTGGAGCGACGACCCGCTGTCCAGCGAGTGGCGTAAAGTGACCGAAGCGGTTTTCGTCTTCGTCGCCATCGACGGCAGCGGTCGCACTCGCTCGGTGCCGCCGCGCGCGCGCTAAACCTCGCGGCCGTTTTACGGTCGATAGTTGTCCTTGTTACTGATTGAGAGCTGTCCGATGAACACGCCCAACGTTGAAGCCGTGAAACTGGATGAACTGAACTGCTGGCGCATCCGCCACGGTCAGGCCGAAGTGCTGGTGGCCCAGCAAGGCGCGCACATCCTCAGTTATCAGATCGATGGCCAGCCGCCGATCATCTGGCTCAACGATAAGGCAGTGTTCAAGACTGGCAAGAGCATCCGCGCCGGCGTGCCGGTGTGCTGGCCGTGGTTCGGCAAGTTCGAACGCAACCCGCAGAGCGTGCAGGCCATGTACACCGGTGAGCAACCGGCACCCGCGCACGGTCTGGTGCGGGCGATGGATTGGGAACTGGGCGGTATCGAAGCCGAAAGCAACGGTATCAAGGTCGAATTTAAACTGCCTTATCCCGAAGGCGGCCTGCCGGGCTGGCCGCATCAGGTCGATCTGACCCTGACTCTGCACTTGTCCGAGCAACTGAGTTTCAGCCTGACCAGCCACAACCGTGGCAGTGACACCGTCAGCCTGAGCCAGGCGCTGCACACCTATTTCGCGGTCAGTGATGTGCGCAATGTGCACGTCGACGGCGTCGATGGCTTGAAGTACATCGAGACGCTGGATGACTGGAAAACCAACAGCCAGCAAGGTGACCTGCAGTTTGCCGGGGAAACTGACCGCATCTACCTCGACGCGCCACCACAACTGAGCATCGTCGACCCGACTTGGGAGCGGCGCATTCTGCTGACCGCCACCGGCTCGCGCACGGCAGTGATCTGGAACCCGTGGATCGATCGCGCGGCAGCGTTGGCGGATATGGATAACGATGGCTGGCAGCGCATGCTGTGCATCGAGACGGCGAACGTGATGGATGACATCGTCACGCTCGCACCGGGTGCGAGCCATACCATGGGCGTCAGTGTCGCCAGCAAACCGCTTTAAGATCAAAAGATCGTAGCCTTCGGCAGCTCCTGCATTGGAATGCATATCCCTGTAGGAGCTGCCGAAGGCTGCGATCTTTTGCTTTAGAGATCAGATTCCTGCACCACCCGCACCTTATCGGCTTCCAGCGCATACGCTGCGTCAGCCAGGTCATTGCTGACCTTCTCGACTTTCAGCGTGCCGGTCACCCACAGCGGCGTGTAAATGTCATCCAGCTTCAAACCCTTCGGATAACGCACCAGCACCAGTTGATTCGGTGGCGGTGGCGGCACGTGGATGCAGGCGCCCGGATACGGCACGAGGAAGAACAACGTGCTGCGGCCCTTGGCGTCAGACTCCAGCGGCACCGGGTAACCACCGATGCGGATGTGTTTGTCGTTCATCGACGCCACGGTCTTGGTCGAATACATCACCGCCGGCAGACCTTTGGCCTGCTTCATCCCGCCCTTCTCGGTGAAGGTGCCGGTGGCTTCCGGGGAGTTGTGGTCGATTTCAGGCATGGCCTCGAGGGCCTTTTGATCCGACTTTGGCATCAGTTCGAGCCAGTCGGTTTCCGGCAGTTCGCCGGCGTGGGCCAAACCGCTGCCCAGGAAAAGGAGAGTCAACAGAAGACGGCGCATGAAGGTGCTCGGTATAGAAAGGAAGGAACGTTGAATCGCCGAGCATTCTAGCCCTCCCTGCCGCGTTGGCAGAGAGGACTTTGTCGCTTTGGATCAGTTCTTTTTGATCAGGCCGTAGATCACCAGCAACACGACTGCACCGACCAGTGCGCCGAGGAAGCCTGCGCCCTCGCCCGCCTGATAAATGCCCAGAGCCTGGCCGCCATAAGTGGCCGCCAGCGAACCGCCGATACCGAGCAGGATGGTCATGATCCAGCCCATGCTGTCATCGCCCGGTTTCAGGAACCGAGCCAGCAGGCCGACGATCAAGCCGATAAAGATGGTTCCGATAATTCCCATGGCAATTCCCTCTCAGTAGTAGATATGCGAAGCCTAGTCAGACTTTGGCATCCTGCCATGAGAGAACGGCGGCCCCTGAATGGTTCCGCCGCAGACACATGAAACTGAATTACTCGGCGATCAGCGCTTCGACCTTGACGATCTGCGCCTGCAGCGTGGCCATGTCGGCGCAGCGCAGGTTGGCGTGACCGACCTTGCGCCCAGCCTTGAAGGCTTTGCCGTAGTGATGCAGATGGCAATCTTCGATGGCGATGACCTTCTCAACCGGCGGCACAACGCCGATGAAGTTGAGCATTGCGCTCTCGCCAACCTTGGCCGTCGAACCCAACGGCAGGCCGGCAACGGCGCGCAGGTGGTTTTCGAACTGGCTGCACTCGGCGCCTTCGGTGGTCCAGTGCCCGGAGTTGTGCACGCGCGGGGCGATCTCGTTGGCCTTGAGGCCACCGTCGACTTCAAAGAACTCGAACGCCATCACGCCAACGTAGTCGAGCTGCTTGAGCACACGGCTCGAGTAGTCTTCGGCCAACGCCTGCAACGGGTGATCGGTGCTGGCAACGGACAGCTTGAGGATGCCGCTGTCGTGGGTGTTGTGTACCAGCGGATAGAACTTGGTTTCGCCATCACGAGCGCGTACGGCGATCAGCGAAACTTCACCGGTGAACGGCACGAAGCCTTCCAGCAGGCAGGACACGCTGCCCAGTTCGGCGAAGGTGTCGACCACGTCTTCCGGCTTACGCAGGACTTTCTGGCCCTTGCCGTCATAACCCAGAGTGCGGGTTTTCAGCACGGCCGGCAGACCGATCGAAGCCACGGCGGCATCCAGATCGGCTTGCGATTGAATGTCGGCGAAGGCCGGGGTCGGGATGCCCAGATCCTTGAACATGCTCTTTTCGAACCAGCGATCGCGAGCGATGCGCAGGGCGTCGGCGCTCGGATAAACCGGAACGAATTGCGACAGGAACGCCACGGTTTCCGCTGGAACACTTTCGAACTCGAAGGTCACCAGATCGACTTCATCGGCCAGTTGGCGCAAATGATCCTGATCGCCGTAATCGGCCCGCAGGTGTTCGCCCAACGCCGCGGCGCAAGCGTCCGGCGCAGGGTCGAGGAAAGCGAAGTTCATGCCCAGCGGAGTGCCCGCCAGGGCCAACATGCGACCCAACTGGCCGCCACCGATTACACCGATCTTCATCTCAACAACCTCAGGCAATACGTGGGTCTGGATTGTCCAGGACGCTGTCTGTCTGCTCGGCACGGAAGGTTTTCAGTACCGCGTGGAACTGCGGATGCTTGGCGCCGAGGATGCTCGCCGAGAGCAGCGCGGCGTTGATCGCGCCGGCCTTGCCGATAGCCAGAGTGGCGACCGGAATGCCCGCTGGCATCTGCACGATGGACAGCAGCGAGTCGACGCCCGAGAGCATGGCCGACTGCACCGGCACACCGAGCACCGGCAGGTGGGTCTTGGCCGCACACATGCCTGGCAAGTGGGCTGCGCCACCGGCACCGGCGATAATCACCTCGATGCCGCGGCTTTCAGCCTCTTCGGCGTACTGGAACAGCAGATCCGGGGTACGGTGGGCAGAGACCACTTTGACCTCGTACGGGATGCCGAGCTTTTCCAGCATATCGGCGGTGTGGCTAAGGGTGGACCAATCGGACTTGGAGCCCATGATCACGCCAACCAGTGCACTCATCGTCGCGCCTCTTCTCTCTGGAGCGCCCGCAGGCGCGTCATAAAACAACAAGCCACGCAGGTTGCGTGGCTTGATTGTACGAAAAATGGCCGGTCGTGCCGGCCGAAGGCCGCGCAGTATACCGCAAAGAAAGCAATAAACAGCCCCTTCGACGACCATCTGTCTTAGCGGCTCTTTTTCTGTTTTTGCTGACTTTCAAGTCAGCGCGCCAGCCTCTGCAAACCGTTTCAGCTCGGCATTAACGGCGCAAGGCCGCCTGCGAATATTAAGCATTACAAACATCAAATAACGCCCAACATAAAAACAACTATCCATGCTGCAATACTTGATAACAGAACATTAACTGACACATATAAAGACTGCACAAACAAACACTAACACGCTAATAATCCGACCCTGCCTTACAACGAGGCACACACCTAATTCATCCAAACTTTTCCACTTCGAAAACAACTAAAATGCCAAATATATTAACAATCACATGTGCGCTGCTTGGCAGCCTGTTCATGACTACGATGACTCAAGCCACAGTCGCTATCGATGACACTCCATGGCCAGCTGAACAAAACACGACGCTAGCCAGGTCGCTTGCTGCGCCGCTTGGCGGAAAAATACCGATATTCATCCACGCCTTCATCCACGACGATGTAACCCAGCCACAGTCGGAGATATTTGCCGAACATTTCCTGCCTATGGTCAAGGAACTGGAGGGCGTTACGGGACGCCGCGTATCAGTTCAATTCATACGCAATCAGCCGACTTATACTGACTTTGCGTATATGAATGAAGACGAGCTAGTTACTATGAAAAAGTGGAGGGATCGCACGCACGACTATAAAGTCGAAAAAAATCTTCCGTCCACACGAACTACAAAATTCATTCTACTGACCAAAAGCGCTCTAAATGATCGTGTCGCTGGCCTTGCCGGAACTGGGCAACAAGCGGCCATTGCATCTCTCAAGTCAGCAGCCAATGTCGGACATGAAATTGGCCACACGCTAGACGCCCTGCATGAAAATTCTGAAGTGTTCTACCGAGGCGGCTGGTGGTGTGAAAGTTACATGATCCCGAACCCGAAATTGTTGGTCGGCAACTGCCACACCTTCACTGAAGCTAATCGGGCAAGGATCAGTAACTTTTTGAGCAATGTTCCCTGAACGCATTTTTCCGCGACACGGCGGCTGCACGGACATCACGCACCGCCAGCCGCACCGCCTTCAAGCTTGCGCCACAGCAGGCGCACGTTGGCTTTGCGCACCAAGGCGCAGCGGTAGAGGCGAATCTCCAGCGGCACATGCCATTGCGGGCCGCCGCACACGACCAGTTCGCCTCGTGCCAATTCCGCACGCACGCTGAGTTGCGGCACCCAGGCAATGCCCAACCCTTCCAGCGCCATGCTCTTCAAACTGTCCGCCATCGCGGTTTCATAAATAGTGGTAAAGCGCACTTGGCGCTGACGCAGCAAGCCATTCACCGAGCGCCCGAGAAAAGCACCGGCGCTGTAAGCAAGCAACGGCACACTCGCCTCGCCTTCCAGATCGAACAGCGGCTTGCCCTCGGCATCCGCCGCGCACACCGGCAGCATCTCGGTCTGGCCCAAATGCAGCGAGGGGAATATTTCCGGGTCCATCTGCATCGCCGCGTCCGGGTCGTAGAACGCCAGCATCAGATCGCAGCCACCCTCACGCAGCGCATGCACCGCGTCGCCGACGTTGGTCGCGACCAGTCGCGTGGCAATGTTCAAACCTTCATTGCGCAGTTGCGCGATCCAGCGCGGAAAGAAACCCAGTGCCAGCGAGTGAGCGGCAGCGACTTGCATCACTTCGCCCTGCCCGCCCTCCAGATGATGCAGATGGCGCAGCACTTCACCGAGTTGTTCGACCACCGTGCGCGCGGTCACCAGAAACAACTGCCCCGCCGCCGTCAGTTCGATCGGCGTGCGCGAGCGGTTGACCAATGTCAGCCCCAATGCAGCTTCCAGACTGCGGATGCGCCGACTGAATGCCGGCTGCGTCACGAAGCGTCGTTCGGCCGCTTGCGAGAAGCTGCGGGTGGCGGCCAGAGCACTGAAGTCCTCGAGCCATTTGCTTTCCAGATTCATCACGTCCTCCCGGACACGCACCAAAACAGGTCACACGTCTGCCGCGCACGCGGCGTCACATGGGCATTATGCCGAATGTGCATAGGGCAGTGCTTAACAGCATTGGCCCAAAATTCCCCACAAGCCTAGCATTCGCAGCGTTCCGGCACAGACCGGGTCCATATCGAGATGATTTCTATCATGTCCTCCGCTGCATCTTTCCGCACAGAAAACGACCTGCTTGGCGCCCTCGAAGTACCGGCTCAAGCGTATTACGGCATCCAGACCCTGCGAGCTGTGAATAACTTCCGTCTCTCCGGCGTTCCGATTTCGCATTACCCAAAACTCGTTGTCGGTCTGGCAATGGTCAAACAGGCCGCTGCTGACGCCAACCGCGAGTTGGGTCATCTGAGCGAAGCCAAGCACGCTGCCATCAGCGAAGCCTGTGCCCGATTGATCCGCGGTGATTTCCACGAAGAGTTCGTGGTCGACATGATTCAGGGTGGCGCCGGTACTTCCACCAACATGAACGCCAACGAAGTGATCGCCAACATTGCGCTCGAAGCAATGGGTCACCAGAAAGGCGAGTACCAGTTCCTGCACCCGAACGACGACGTCAACATGGCGCAGTCGACCAACGACGCCTACCCAACGGCGATCCGCCTGGGCCTGCTGCTCGGTCACGACACCCTGCTGGCCAGCCTCGACAGCCTGATTCAGGCGTTCGCGGCCAAGGGCAAAGAATTCGATCACGTCCTGAAAATGGGCCGTACTCAACTGCAAGACGCCGTGCCGATGACCCTCGGCCAGGAATTCCGTGCTTTCGCCACCACCATGGGCGAAGACCTGGCCCGTCTGAAGACGCTGGCCCCGGAACTGCTGACTGAAGTGAACCTGGGCGGCACCGCGATCGGCACCGGCATCAACGCTGACCCGCGTTACCAAGCGCTGGCGGTTCAGCGTCTGGCCCTGATCAGCGGTCAACCGCTGGTTCCAGCCGCCGACCTGATCGAAGCGACTTCCGACATGGGCGCCTTCGTACTGTTCTCCGGCATGCTCAAGCGCACCGCGGTCAAGCTGTCGAAAATCTGCAACGACTTGCGTCTGCTGTCCAGCGGCCCACGCACCGGCATCAACGAAATCAACCTGCCAGCGCGTCAGCCAGGCAGCTCGATCATGCCTGGCAAGGTCAACCCGGTGATCCCGGAAGCTGTGAACCAAGTCGCGTTCCAAGTGATCGGTAACGACCTGGCGCTGACCATGGCAGCCGAAGGCGGCCAATTGCAGCTGAACGTGATGGAGCCGCTGATCGCGTTCAAGATCTTCGACTCGATCCGCCTGCTGCAACGCGCCATGGACATGCTGCGCGAGCACTGCATCGTCGGCATCACCGCCAACGAAGCGCGCTGCCGTGAACTGGTCGAGCACTCGATCGGTCTGGTTACCGCATTGAACCCGTACATCGGCTACAAAAACGCCACCCGCATCGCCGGCCTCGCCCTTGAAAGCGGCCGCGGCGTGCTGGAACTGGTGCGCGAAGAAGGTTTGCTCGACGAAGCCATGCTCGCCGACATCCTGCGCCCGGAAAACATGATTGCTCCGCGTCTGGTTCCGCTCAAAGGCTGAATCGACGCGTTACTTGTAGCACCGCTCACCAGGTCGAGGGACTAGACACCTCTCACCTTTTGAGGGCTTGGGGATTTAGTCCCCAGGCCCTTTTTTTTAACTATTTGATCCTGAGACCCGTATGTCTGGGGACTGCTGCTTAATGTGGAAATGAGCCGTTGTGGTGAGGGGATTTATCCCCGATCGGCTGCGAAACAGTCGCAAAATCATTGCGCGCGGTGTGCCTGACACATCGCATGTGCAGGTTTTGGGGCCGCTTCGCGACCCATCGGGGATAAATCCCCTCGCCACAGGGTTTGCTTCAGCAGAGGAGCAGTTCCTGTACAAGCCCGGCGCCGGTAACGCCGGGTGTTTCAAAGCCTCGTTTCGTCGCTTGCACCACGACTGTGCAGACGGGCGCCGCACTGATCGGTATAGTGCCGCCCCTCTTCGCATGAGCGGTCGTCGGTAACGAGGCCATCACCCATGTGAAACCCGAACTAATAACAAACCCGCGATTTGGAACCGGGACGAAACCTTCGCCTCACCTGTTGTGCCGCGCGCAAACCGGTGTAACACGATGTTTCTCCCATCCAGCATTTGCTTACACAAAAAACAGCGAGGAAAAATCCATGCTCGAAGTCATCAACGACTTCCTCTCAGGCAAAGTACTGATCGTGCTCATTGTCGGGCTCGGTAGCTACTTCACGATTCGCTCGCGTTTCGTTCAACTGCGGCACTTCTTCCACATGTTCGCGGTGTTCCGCGACAGCCTCAAAGGCAGCGCCGGCCAACTCAGCTCGTTCCAGGCCCTGATGCTCAGCCTTGCCGGCCGAGTGGGTGCAGGCAACATCGCCGGTGTCGGCATTGCCGTGACCCTCGGCGGTCCGGGTGCGGTGTTCTGGATGTGGGTGACCGCACTGGTCGGCATGTCCAGCAGCTTCTTCGAATGTACTCTGGCCCAAGTCTACAAACGCGCCGATGGCGACGGTCTGTACCGTGGTGGCCCGGCATACTACATTCAGCACGGCCTGAAGCTCAAAGGCATGGCAGTGGTGTTCTCCGTTCTGCTGCTGGTCACCTACGGCTTCGCCTTCATCGGCCTGCAGTCCTACACCGTGACTCACTCGCTGCAGAACGCCTTTGAATTCGACCCGCGCCACACCGGTATCGTCCTGGCGGTGCTGCTGGCCATCACCTTCCTCGGCGGCATCAAACGCATCGCTTCGGTGTCCGACCTATTGGTACCGATCAAGACCCTGGCCTATATCGGCGTGACCCTGTACGTGATCGGCACCCAGATCGAACACGTGCCCGCCATGCTGGAAACCATCATCAAGAGCGCCTTCGGTCTCGACCCGGCCTTTGGTGGTCTGCTCGGCAGCGCCATCGTCATGGGCGTGAAGCGTGGCGTGTTCGCCAACGAAGCGGGTCTGGGCAGTGCGCCGAACGTCGCCGCCGTGGCTGCGGTGAAACACCCAGGCGCGCAGGGCGTGGTTCAGGCTTTCAGCGTGTTCCTCGACACCTTCGTGATCTGCACCTGCACCGCGCTGCTGATCCTGCTGTCGGGCTTCTACACCCCGGGCTTCGAAGGTGACGGCATCGTCCTGACCCAGAACTCGCTGGCCGCCGTAGTCGGTGACTGGGGCCGCATGTTCGTCAGCGTTGCGCTGTCGCTGTTCGTCTTCACCTGCATCCTCTACAACTACTACCTGGGCGAGAACAGCTTGCAGTTCCTCACCCGCAACCGCGCTGCGCTGATGATTTTCCGTGGCCTGGTGCTGGCGCTGGTGGTCTGGGGTTCGATGCAGGATCTGTCGACCGTGTTCGCCTTCGCCGACATCACCATGACCTGCCTGGCCTTCGTCAACCTGGTGGCTTTGGCCATGCTGTTCAAGGTCGGCATGCGCGTAATGCGCGACTACGACGAGCAGCGTCGCGCCGGCGTCAAACAGCCGGTGTTCGATTCCAGCAAATTCACTGACCTGGATCTGGACCTGAAAGCCTGGCCAACCAACCCGCCGGCAACAGCGGGCAAGACCGAAGCCGAGCCGCAAGGCGTACCTGCAGCGCAACGCTGACAGGTGAATGACGGGCGCATCCCCTGCGCCCGTCAGTTATTGTGATGCAATAACTTGTAGGAGTAAGCCTGCTCGCGATAGCGGTTCATCATTCAACCTTTATGTTGGCTGAAAGACCGCTATCGCGAGCAGGCTCACTCCTACAGGAACTCATCGTTTCGGAGAATCCTATGAACCCTTCGACTTATCCCGCCGCTCAACACGTCATGGTGCTCTACACCGGTGGCACCATCGGCATGCAAGCCAGTGCCAACGGCCTGGCCCCGGCGTCCGGTTTTGAAGCGCGGATGCGCGATTACCTGCACAGCCAGCCTGAACTCGTCGTGCCGCAGTGGCGCTTTCGCGAGATGTCGCCGCTGATCGACAGCGCCAACATGACCCCGACCTATTGGCAGCAACTGCGTGAAGCGGTGGTCGATGCCGTGGACGTGCAAGGCTGCGACAGCGTATTGATCCTGCACGGCACAGACACGCTGGCGTACAGCGCGGCGGCGATGAGCTTCCAGTTGCTCGGCCTGCATGCGCGTGTGTGCTTCACCGGTTCCATGCTGCCGGCGGGCGTAACCGACAGCGATGCCTGGGAAAACCTTGGCGGCGCACTGGTCGCTCTCGGCCAAGGCCTGGCACCGGGCGTGCACCTGTACTTCCACGGCGAACTGCTGGCGCCGACCCGTTGCGCGAAAGTGCGCAGCTTTGGCCGTCATCCGTTCAAGCGTCTGGAGCGTCAGGGCGGCGGCGTGAAAGCCCCATCGATTCCGGCGTTGTTGAACTACAACCAGCCGAAGCAACTGGCCAAAGTTGCCGTGCTGCCATTGTTCCCCGGCATTAGCGCTGGAGTTCTTGATGGTTTGCTCGACAGCGGCATTCAGGGTCTGGTGCTGGAGTGTTACGGCAGCGGCACCGGGCCGAGCGACAACCCGGAGTTTCTGGCGAGCCTTGGTCGCGCGCGGGACAACGGCGTGGTGGTGGTGGCGGTTACGCAATGCCATGAAGGTGGGGTTGAGCTGGATGTGTATGAGGCCGGCAGCCGCTTGCGCGGGGTTGGCGTGTTGTCCGGTGGCGGCATGACCCGTGAGGCGGCGTTTGGCAAGTTGCACGGGTTGCTCGGTGCTGGGCTTGAAACTGAAGAAGTGCGCCGGCTGATTGAACTGGATCTGTGTGGTGAGTTGCTCTGAGCAAGGCTCTGGATCGGCCCTCACCCTAGCCCTCTCCCGGAGGGAGAGGGGACTGACCGAGTTGTTTTTCGCTGTCCGTCGACCTGATAAACCGTGTCGATTGTGGATTCGGCAGAGATGTCTCACGTCGGTGCATCTCACCAATATCCCCCAATCGGCCCCCTCTCCCTTTGGGAGAGGGCTGGGGTGAGGGGCTGTGACGGCATATAAATTGCTGCATTCCAGCCATCTCAAGGCTGGAAGATCCCATGCTGCACTCCCACCTCACTACCCTCAACGCGGTCTCGCTGATCCTCAACACCTTCAAAGCCGAAGGCCTGTCGAGCGAGGCGCTGCTCAACGGCAGCGGCATCAGTGCGGCGGATTTAAACCGTGCCGACACACGCATCACCACCAACCAAGAGATGCAGGTCTGCGCCAACGCGGTCGCGCTCAAGCACGATATCGGTCTGGAACTGGGCCGGCGCATGCACGTTTCCTGCTACGGCATCCTCGGTTATGCGCTGCTGACCTGTGCCACCTTCGGTGACGCTTTGCGTTTAGCGATCCGTTATCCGGCGCTGTTGGGAACACTTTTCGAACTGAGCCTGGAAGACGATGGCGAGCGCGTCTGGTTCGTTGCGGCGGACTATCGCGAAAGTCCGGCAATGGCAGTGTTTAATGCCGAGTTCTGCCTGGTCTCGCTGAAGGTGATTTGCGATGACTTGCTCGGGCATCCTCTGCCCTTGCTCGCCACGCGGTTCGAACACGCCGCGCCGGATTACCGCGACAGCTATGCCGAACACTTCAACGCGCCGCTGCACTTCGCCGCCAAGGACAACGCCTTCGCCTTCGACCGACACTGGCTCGATCAACCGTTGCCATTGGCGGATGCCATTACCCACCAAGCCATGGCCGAACGTTGCCGCAAGCAGAACCTCGAATTCACCGGGCGTCAGGCGTGGCTGGGGCGGATCCGCCAGTTGCTCAGTGCGCAATTGAATGCCGCGCCGGGGCTGGAAGGATTGGCGCAGCAGATGAAGTGTTCACCACGCACCTTGCGCCGCCATCTGAAGGACATGGGCAGCAGCTATCAGGAACTGCTCGATGAACTGCGTTTCGAGCGGGCCAAGCAGATGTTGTGTGAGGATCAGTTACCGATCTACCGCATTGCCGAAACCCTCGGCTTCAGCGAGACCGCCAGCTTCCGCCACGCCTTCGTGCGCTGGAGCGGCGTAGCCCCCAGCCAATTCCGCCCACACTGAAGATCAAATGTGGGAGCGGGCTTGCTCGCGAAGGCGGTGTGTCAGATAAGCTGATGTCGACTGACACGACGCATTCGCGAGCAAGCCCGCTCCCACAATGGATGTGTATTTCATGGCCAGCCCTGCGTAATTAAGGGGCGAATTGCGGTCAGAGGTTTTGGCCAGATCAATCCCCTTTTGGCCTTTCCTGCCGTTCTCCGATTCGCCTCGCGCCGCAACACTGGACGCAACCGAACCAGCCTTGCGGAGAACAACAAATGCTGACGATCTACTCAGACGATCACCACCTGCACCACGGCCGCTGTGAACTCATCGATGGCCAGCTAAAACCGTGTTTCGAGATGCCCTCGCGCGCCGACCATGTGTTGCAACGCGTACAAAAACAGAACCTCGGCCCGGTCGAAGCACCGAAGGATTTCGGCCTCGACCCGATCGCCCGTATCCACAGCCGCGACTATCTCGATTTCTTCAAAGGCGCCTGGGATCGCTGGACTGAGTTCAACACCGACGGCGACTTGCTGCCCTATACCTGGCCGGCGCGAACCTTGCGCGCGATCAAACCGACCAGCCTGCACGGCCAACTCGGTTATTACAGCTTCGACGGCGGCGCCCCGATCACCGCCGGTACCTGGCAAGCGGCCTACAGCGCGGCGCAGGTTGCTCTCACCGCACAAGCAGAAATCCAGCGTGGCGCACGCGCTGCTTTCGCTCTGTGCCGCCCACCAGGACACCACGCTGCCAGCGATTTGATGGGCGGTTATTGCTACCTCAACAACGCCGCCATCGCCGCGCAAGCCTTCCTCGATGCAGGCCACAAGAAAGTCGCGATCCTCGACGTCGACTACCACCACGGCAACGGCACGCAGTCGATTTTCTACGAGCGCAGCGACGTGCTGTTCACTTCGATCCACGGCCACCCGGAAGCGGAATTTCCGTTCTTCCTTGGCTATGACGACGAGCGCGGTGAAGGCGCCGGTGAAGGCTTCAACTTCAACTATCCATTGCCGGCCGGTTCCGGCTACGACGTCTGGAGCGCAGCGCTGGAGCAGTGCTGCGACGAGATCGACCGCTACGGCGCCGACGTCATTGTCGTGTCGCTCGGCGTCGATACGTTCAAGGACGATCCGATCTCGCAGTTCAAACTCGACAGCCCGGATTACCTGGCGATGGGCAAGCGCATCGCCGCCCTCGGCAAGCCAACGCTGTTCGTCATGGAAGGCGGTTACGCGGTCGAAGAAATCGGCATCAACGCAGTGAACGTACTGGAAGGTTTCGAGCAGTAAACCCGACAGACTGGCGCACAAACTGACCCGCCACTACGCGGGTCTTTTTTTGCCTGCGATAAATAGTTACCACCAAACGCCAAAGAACCCCCGCTACCTTCGCGAATCCGATGCTGCGTTTTGCAGCCTCATCGTCAGAAGGATCTGAACATGCTCAACAACGAGCCCGATTCTCAACCCACGCCCACTCCACCCGGCGACCTGTTGACACAACTGGTCACTGGCCCTTCCCTGCGTGAAGTCGCCTCAACGGTGCTTCGCTCGACACTGGCCGGGCTTTACCCGGCCCTTGAACTCGATCCGGATCTGGTCATGGTCGGCACACCTTCCTGGATCAGCGACGGTGAACAGATCATTGCGGGGGATACTCGTTTCGAGTCCCTGACCGACGCTCTGCTGTGGCACGTGATCGCCAGCAAACCGGTGATGTACATCGACGGTGAACAGTTCCTGACTCGACAACCGGGCGCCAACCCGACCATCCAGTTACCCGTCAATATCGATGCCATCGGCCGGCAGCTCAACACGCTGGCCTCGGTGTTGTTCACCGCCTATCAGGAACAGCAGCTCGATTACTGGAACCAGCTCACCAAGCCCGACACGCCTCGCTGGCAGGAGCTGTCGCTGGCCCTGCGCGCCCGTTGGAACCTCAAGCGGGTCAAAGGCTGGGACGCCGATCAACTCGCCCTCGCGCGCCTGGTATTCAATTATCCCGACCGCGCCCTGCGCCAGTCCCATGATCCTTACCAGACGCGGGTCTGCCTGATTGATCTGGATCGCGGAGGCGCAGCCGCGCAGCACCTCAACATCATGGACATCGCTGTGGTCATCGGCGTGCAGGGTGAACGCACGCTGATCCTCAGCCACTCGGTGGTCATCGGCTTTCGTGCCCATTCTTCACTGGAAGAACTGAGCGAATACCTGAGCCAGTTTGCCGATCAGCCACCGGAGAGTCCGGTCGAGTGGCGATTAGTCGAACCCGAAGGCAATTTTTTCGACACCCAGGCCTGCACGTTGATCGCCCTCCAGGCTCAGGCGCTGGGCGAGCTTGATTTCAGCGACAACCCGGCAAGACCAGCCCCGGACACCAACGCCCATCACGCGCACAACAACGACGCGCGCTTCAATCGCATCAACCCGTTATTACCAGAGTGGCTGAGCCGAGCGAATTCCAACGACCTCAGTGCGTTCAGCCGCCACCTCATGGAGTTGGCCGCCGTACGGCAGAACAGTGCCACTTCATTTGAAGATGACATCCCGCCGATTCAGCGTTTTGCTCTGAACAACATCAGCTTGCTGATGCAGAAAAAACACCCCGAAGCCAAAGACCTGAAACTTGAAGATCTGCGTATCCGCATTACCAGTCCGGTGGTCTGGGGTACTCAGGCCACCGGCACCAGCGAGACGCTGATCCTGAGCCTGGCCGAACTGGCTCTGGAAAACCTGATCGCGGAACCGTTGGGCGATAAAGAACTGTATTTCCTCGGCGCGCAAAGCGTTCCCCACTGGCTGACGACCGCCTATGTCGAAGAGCTGGTCACCACGCTTAATGTCGGTAAAACCTACCCGGCGCGGATCAAGGATCGACTGATCGATGACCCGGTAAAGTCGGCTTATCTAGAGGATCTGTACAGCCGTCACTTGCGAGTGCAACTGCCGCTGCTCGCGCTGCAAAACAAGATCCGCGGCGAAGGCGGCATTGATGAGCAGGGTTATCGTTACGTCGTCGCGGTGATGAGTACCGACGGTGAAAGTCGCCGCGTCGACGATCAGGAAATCGTCATCCGGCCACTGTCGTTCGTCCTTGACCAACAGGCCGATGACAGCGCTGATTCCGTCACCAACATGTTCGTGATCGGCCCGCGTGACCCGACTAGAGGCCCGTGCCTGCTCTACCGGCCCCTGCTGGATAACGCACTGACTCAGTACCCGACACCGGCGAGTCTGATCTACGCCATCAAGCATTCGAAAAAGATCCGCGAATCGGTACTCGCCTGGTTGCCGGATCGAGTGCGCGCCACTTATTCAAACTACATTTTCCACGGCGACTTGCCCGACCTCGCGGTGCTCGCCGAGCTGCTGACCAATCCGCTGCTTAACGTCAACCTCAATAGACCGGTGAGGCTGGGCGGCAACGTACTGGCAGGTGATTACCTGCCTGCTTTGTTCAAGGCCAATGCCCACGCGCTGATCGATCTCGCCGACCGGCAATCGGTATCAAACGCCGAAAGTCATTGGGCGACGCTGAAACTGGGGGCGTGGAAACTGTTTAACGCGGTGCTGCCATTTCTCAATCCGACTTTCGGCGCGGCAGTGTGGATCTGGCAGATTTTCGATGACCTGCAGCAAACACTTGAAGCTGCACAAAACGACGACCACGAACTGGCTGCCCACGCCCTCACTGACCTGCTTCTGCAATTGGCCATGGTGCTGGCCCATCGCGCGGCCACGCGGGGTAGGCCGACGCGCCGGATCGGCGAAACCGAAGCGCAGGTCAAAAACACAGTCGTTGAAACACCTGTGCACCCGACGAAAATCCAGATGAAACAGCTCGCGGACATTTCATCCGTCGACTTGCCGGCCAGCCATCAATTGGCAATCCATAGCGATGGCGCGCTCAATCGCACGCCCGTCAGCCTTGGTCAGGCTCTGGAACGCTTTGCCATCAACAAGCCGCCCGAGTTGGGACAACCCATCAATGAGGGCCCGCAGCAACACCTCTATGCCAGCGACGACAAGCTCTACGCCAATGTCGGATCGCGCTGGTTCGAGGTTCAACTCAACGACCAGCACGATGTACAGATCATCGACTCCCGCCACCAGCCACCACGCCCGGGGCCCCTGCTGGTACATAACCTTCAGGGGCGCTGGTTCATCGATACGCGCCTGCGGTTGCGCGGTGGCGGGCTCAAAAGCCGCAGAGCCGAAGTGCTGCGCAAGAATGCACAGCGGGTCGACGAACTGCGCCAGCAACTTAAACAATTCGACAACCAGCTGGGGCCGACGAAGGCGGCGTTGGTCGCTGCGCGCAAGGCGATGCTCAGTGCGCCGGATGCGACCTATCCCGCCCACGAAACGGTATTTCTGCAAAAGCTTGAAGCACAGATCCGCGCCTACGACGGCGCCATCAGCTCGGTCAAAGAGCTGAACCGCTTCGATGCCGTTCCGCGTTACCGCGCCTCAATGATCGAGATGCTCAGAACCCAGCTGTTTTTCAATCAGTCGTGGATCGATCAGATCGAAACGGCATTCAAGTCGTCGCTGAACGAGACATTGAAGCTGCTGGCCGGTGAGGAGCTAGGGATCAAGCCGGCTGATCTGGGCCCTTACAAAGAGATGCTCAGACTGACCACCCTGATGATCCAGCGTACAGAAATGGCTCAAGCGAGTTTTCTCGAACTGAACATTCTCGGCAAAGAAGCCGCGCAAGTTGCCAGTGATTTCAAGAGAAAACTGCCGGAGTACGAAGTACCGGACATGAAAGCACTACGGGTAACGCTGACGCGTCCGTTCTGCGTCAAAGAAGGCAACAGCGCCAGGCTGGACGCTGTTCGGGAAAACCTCGAACGTCTGGTCGACGAGGCCGATCTGGCGATTCAGAACTCGCTGGATCTGCAACGTGAGGATCATGTCCTCAGCGATAACCAACGTATCGAGCCGCTCAATGCATTGGTCGATCAGTTCGCCATCATCGACTCGCGATTACGCGATCTTGCGCTGCAGTCAGCCGCAGAGCTGATAACCGATCAGCTTGAGCAATTGCAATTACACATCAGCGAATTCAGCCAGCAAAGCACCCACCAACTGACTCAACTGTTGCGTGACCGTGGACCTCAGCAGCCACAGCCCGGCCCGTCACGCGCGCCGGTAAAGAAAGCCATCAAAACGCGCTTCAAAGGCACTCAGCTCGCGGTGCCACGCAAAGAAGCCGAGGGTCACGTGCAATTGGCGGATGTCAAAGCCAGCCTGACCGGCAGGGTATTGGCAACCTTTCACAAAAAGGAACCGGGCGTTTGGGTGCAACGCCTGCGCAGCAAACCTCCGAAAATCCTGCCACCGAAAAGTTTGAGCAGCCTGATGAACTCGGGGCAATCCTTGCTGGATGCGCTGCAGGGCTTTATCGAACGGCAAAAAAGTCTCGCTCATGAAGCGAACCGGCTGCCGATCGAAGTCGAAGAATCGCTGAACCACCACGCCAATCAGTTGCACGATACCGCCAAGGCCATCGAACAGGCGTTGCGTTCTGCGCCCTCTTCAAATGCCCAGGCGAACACCGCGACCCTGCTCAAAGAAAAACTCGACGCGGCGGTGAAACAGCTCAAGAGCGAGGGGCATTCACTGCGCGTGAGCATGACCAAACGCCAGTTGCCCACAGCGCCGCGCGTCGAATGGCTGGTGGCGCAGCAAGAGGTGACGATTGCAGTGATTGCCGGTCGGCGTCGGCTCAAAGGCCCAAGGAAAGACTTTCTGCAGGAATATGAAATTCGCGACCGCAAAACCAACGCCGTGCTGTGGTACGCGCACTTTCATTACGAGCGCGCCGACACGGTCGCCGAGTTGTTCAGCGCCGCCCACCTCAAGACTCGAGACCAGCGCCTGTTAGGCGGAGCCTACAACCTGACCAGTGCGTCCAGCACACAGGATGTGATCGCCATCTACCGCAGCGAGATCGGCGTGCAACTGGCAAAAAATCTGTTTTTTTCTGTCACCACACCTTCCACATCGCAGGCACACGCATGAATCCAGTCATCACATTGGCTTCCAGCCCGTCCACGCCCTTGCTCGATAAAAGCCGTCTGGTCAACCTGACCAGCCATGGGCCGACGCTGGCAGGTGTTGCTGCGCAATTGCTCAGCGAAGCCGTACACGGGTTATATCCCGAGCTGGCACTGAATCCAGACAAGTGCATGATAGGTACACCGCAATGGCGTGAAGAAGACCATCAGATCGTTGCCGACACCACTCGTTTTGAATCCCTGAGCCACGCGTTGGTACGCCTGAATTTGTACGGTGCCGCGGCCAACTTTCTCGCCGGTGAACACTTCCTGACCACGGAACCCGACGCGCCAACGCCCAGGCATCTGGCCGTCGACATCGAGGAGATCGGCCGCCTGCTTAATGAGTACGCGCCGCTGCTGTTTGTCGAGTATCAGGAACGCCAACTGGATTTCTGGAACAGCAGCAGCCGCTCCGAACCGCATTGGCAAGCACTTGCCGACTCTTTGCGCACAGCCCTGGACGTCAACCAGGTGCAGGGCTGGAACACCGAAGAGTGTGCCTTGGCCCGGCTGATTTTCACCACGCCGGACAAGAACATTCGATTGGCAACTCAGGGTGATTTCAGCGACATTCGGGCCGGCCTGATTGATATCGACATTCTCGAAAGCGCTGGCGCAACTCACCTGTTGCTGGGCGGCGCGCTGGTCATTCGCGCTCGTCACGAAGGGCACGAGCGGGTGTTGATGTACACCATCGAGAGCGGCTACGAGTCGTTTGCGTCGATGGATGCGCTGGGGGCGTCGTTGCCCTCACGCCTCTCCGAACAGCTGGACGGGCGACCGATGCAGTGGCGATTGTTCGAGCCGGATGGCAACATTTTTGATCACATGGCCTGGGCATTGGTGGCTTCGCAGCTCGACGCCATTGTCGCGATCAGCGCCAGTGACAGCGACAACCCCTCCGCTGCGGCCACCCTGACGGAATCGGTGATACCCGTCGACGAACAGGCCCGACTCGATCAACTCGACGCAGCAATTCCGGACTGGCTGCACAACGCCTCCGCCAAAGACCTCGCCGCTTACAGTCGATACATCACCGGCCTGGGCAAGCTGTACCGCGACCCGCAGGTCAAAATCAGCAAAGATCTGATCGAGCCCATCGACCGTTTTGCCCAGCGGCTGATGCACGAAGCAATTATTCGCGACAAACACGCCGAAGGCGCCGCCGCCCAGCCCCTGGATGATCTCGAGATCAGCATCACCAACAGCTTTACCGCCGGTGATCTGACGTTGCCCAACGTGCTCGACACCTATTCGCGCAACCTCGGCGAGTTCGCCCTGGAAAATACCGCGCCTTATCAGGCCAGCCTTCGTTTCAAACACGGTGAGCCTGTACCGGCCTGGCTGACAGTCGATCTGTTGGTGCGGCTGTCAAAGCAAGTCGATATCGGTCAGGTCTACCCACAGCTGATCAAGCGCAGGTTGCTCGACGACCCACAGGAGTCTGCGCGTCAGGCGACGCTGTATCACCAGCAATTGCGCATGCTGCTGCCGCTCGCTGCGCTGGAAAACAAAGTTCGCGCGCAGAACGGGTTTGATGAAACCGGTCTTGCCTACATTCGCCAATTGGTCGGCGAACCCGTTGTGTCTTCACAGCGGATTTCCATCTGCCCGCTGACGCTGATCCCGCAGCATCGACTGGTCAGCGCCGCGGACACCGTCACCAACATGTTCATCATCGGCCCGGGCGATCCGGACAATGGTCCATGCATCCTGTACCGCCCGCTGTTTGAACCGACGCTGATGCAATTCCCGTCACGACAGAATTTGCTGTACGCCTTGCATCAACCGGGCGAACTCAGGGATTCGGTACTGGCCTGGCTGCCCGATCGCAACCTGAGTTTCGAATATGCCCAGTACGTGTTCCCCGTAGGATTGCCGTCGCCTTGGCTGATCACGCAACAGCTCTCCGACCCCAATCTGCGTCTGGACGGGCTCGGTCACGTGAATTTCGGCCATGACGAAATCAACGGTGACCGGCTGCAGACGCTGTTCGAAAACAACGCACGGGCCATCGTGGAACTGGCGGATCGTCAATCGCTGTCCAACGCCGATCAGCGCTGGCTGTTGCTGCAGGAAAGCAGCTGGAGCCTGTTCAATGTCGCTTCGAATTTTCTCAGCGGCGCGCTCGGGACAGCCGTTTGGGTGTGGCAAAGCATTGAGGAAATCCAGCAGGCGCTCGACGCGCATGAACGCGGTAATCGCCTCGGCGAGTGGACTTCACTGGGCAATGTGCTGTTGACGCTGGGGATCATTCTGACCCACCACGCCGTGCGGCAACGACGTCGGATTTCGGGCACGGCAGGCACCCCACGAACGGTCATTGAAGTCCCGCGCAAAATCGAGGTCGCCCCGGTGAGCTCACGTTTTCAGCCAATGCCTTTGCTCAATGAACTGCCGCCTGAACACAGTTCATCGCTTGAAGTCGGCGGCTCAGTGCCACGACGCAACTCCGCCGAACTGGGGCGCTATCTGGATTCGCTGAAAGTGACACCGCCCGACCTGAAGCACGAAGCGTTGATCACGCTCAACGTAGAGCCGCCTCACCTCTACCAGCTCGGGGACAAGACCTACGCGCAGGTGCGCGAACGCTGGTTTGAAGTGCGTCTGGATCCCGAGGATCAAGTCACCCTGTGTGTACCGGGCGATCCGACGCGCAGTGGCCCGCTGTTAAGTCACGGTCTGCAGGGATTGTGGTACATCGACACCCGTTTGCGCCTGCGCGGGGGTGGCCGCAAAAGTCGTCTGCAGCATTTCAAGCACGCCAACGAACACCGAAAACAACAACTCGAAGACGCATTGAAGGCGTTCAAGGAGCGCGAAAAAATCCTCCAGGCCGAGTTGAACACGACGTTCAACGAAAAACTCAGGGCAGCCCCACCGGCAAGCGCAGCCGCCACGCGCGCTTACGGGCAAAAAGTGGAAACGGCCATCAACGAGTACGCGACGGCGCTGGATCAACTGCGCGAATGGCGCACCAAGGGCGGCACGGTCGGTTATGTGTACGACATGGTGCGCATGACCACAGAACTGCACAAAAACATCTCGGCGTGGTTTTTAATCAACAGGAATGCCTACGATGCAGCCACGCATGAAATGGCCTTCAACGTACCCGCCGATCAACCGATCCCCCGCCAGATCTACGTCGACACCATCAGCCGTTCGATCCATCTGGGCCAGCAACTGGAAGAGAAACTGACCCTGGCTCGTACCTCCCTTGAGCAGCTCAAGGCGCTTGGTAAAACCGGCATCATCACAGCGACAAAACTTGAAATCCTGATGCCCCGTGCTACCGCGCTGGATTTCAAAGCCAATGAAATCGGCATGTCCAACGAGCTGTGCCTGGAAGACCGCGGTGGCCCGCTCATGGGTCAGGCTCGCGAAGATGTCAGTAGCATTATCATCAGTGCGGCGAGAGCAGCGCATGAACTGGCTGTGCAGATCAATCCCGGAACACCCTCAGCGACACCCGCTGCGGAGCTGGAACGGATGAACCACTTCCTCGAAACCTTCAACGATGCCGACGAGCGCTTGCTCGAGCTGCCCGATACTCACCCGGGACTGGTCAAGCGCGCCCCGGTGATGCATCTGCGCACGGTGATCGAAGAGTTTCGGCAAGTGGCGCAGACCCGTCTCGACTCTCTGCTGCTCAATGAAGAATCCCTGCAGATCACCGAGACGTCACAATCCGAGCGCCCCGGTCCATCGCGGGCGATGATCAAGGTGCACAAGTCCCGACCACGCGATCCAGCCCCCGCAGCCCCAGCGCAAAAACCCGCTGAAGCAGTGAATAAAATACTGCCAAAATCAACTTCTACACCGACGCCGGCTCGCGACGATATCGACACCATAAACAATGCCCTGGATCTCACTCTCGATTACCCCAACTTTCTCAAGCGTACCCGCAAGGATGCGCTGCGGCCCTCACGTATTCCTGCCGACATGCAGGACATCCATGATCAGTACGCGCTGAAACTGGAGCGCAGTGCTGACGAGGTCGAACAAGCGCTGAAAAACTTGCGCGAAGCCAAAAAAGAGCAGCCTCCAGTGGCAGAGCTGAGTGCTGAACTGCGTGAAGCAGCCCGACATGTCAGGCAGGAAGGCGTGAATATCCGCGCCAGCCTGTACAAACTGCGCAAGCCGACGCAAACCGCCTTCAATTGGATGTACGAGCAAGCGCAGGTCAGTCTCGTACGTGATGAGCGCGGACGGATTGCAACGAAACAGTTCGGCGATTACTTTCAGGAATTCCGGATTCTGGACAAAGCCAATCACGATCGGCCGCTGTGGGTTGCCCACTTCCACTACAAAACGCTGCAGACACCGTCCGACCAACCGACGACGGCTCACCTGAAAGTCGCCGACGGCTACCTGGAAACGCTCACCGTGGATCAACAAAAATCATTGAATGCGTTCGATCGGGTCAACGGTGTTTTGCGCAAACTGACTGATCCGGCACTGCGCAAACTGTTCCTCGATCTGCCTGTGCTGGAGGAACCTGCCGTCGAAGAAAACCCTTGATCTCAGCCCCGCCAAACCTTTCGTAAACGCCCGAGTGCCGCAGTGATCGCGGCCTCGGGCACGGCGGCAAAACCCAGCACCAGGCCGGCGCGTTGATCCGCCGGCAAGGTTGAATCCGGCAGCCAATAACTGCTTAAACCGTTGATCTCGACATCGGCGCTGGCGGCCAGACCGATCAACTGTTGCTCGCGGGCCAGTGTGTCCACGGGAATGGTCAAATGCAGACCGGCCGCCACACTCGGCAGGCTGCCGACGCCGGGAATATCACTCGGCCAACCGGCCAACAAGGTGTTGCGCCGGCTCAATGCTGCACGGCGCATCCGCCGAATGTGTCGCTGAAAATGCCCGGCCGCCATGAACTCGGCCATCACCGCTTGGGTGCTCACTTCCGAGTGGCGCACATCCACCGCGCGGCGCTGGGAAAAGGCATCCACCAGCGCTGGCGGCAACACCAGATAACCCAGGCGCAGCGCCGGGAATGCGACTTTGCCGAAGGTGCCGACGTACAACACCCGCCCCTGCCGATCGAGCGCGGCCAATGGCGCCAGCGGTGCGCCGGTGTAACGGTACTCGCCGTCGTAATCGTCCTCGACGATCCAGCCTTGCGTGCGCTCGGCCCACGCCAGCAATTCCAGACGTCGCGCCAGACTCATCACCACGCCGGTCGGGTATTGATGAGATGGCGTCACGTAGGCGACGCGACAATCCGTTGCCGCTGCCAATGCCGCGCAATCAATCCCCTCCTCGTCCACCGCAATTCCACGCAATCGCGCACCCGCAACGGCGAACGCGTGACCAGCGGCGCGATACCCCGGATTTTCGATTCCGACGCCATCGCCAAGCTCCACCAGCAACTGTGCACAAAGGCTAATGCCCTGCTGCGCGCCACTGGTGATCACAATTTGCTCAGCGTTGCACTGCATGCCGCGCGAACTGCGCAGATAGGCGGCGATCATCGCGCGCAAACGCGCATCACCAGCCGGGTCGCCGTAACACAGCTGCTGCAAATCCGGCTTGCGCCAGAAAGCCGCGTTCAGCTTGGCCCAGACCTCAAAAGGGAACAGATCGAAGGCCGGCACACCGACACGAAAAGCACGCGGTGGACCACTCGGCGGCTTGGCCAAATGGTTGTTTTCGATGCGTGAAAAAGTATCGCTGTGGATAACTTTACTGGATGGAATCACAGGTAAATCCAGCCAATTTGTGGATAAGGCTGTGGGTAAGCCTGTTGAAAACCCTGTGGATACTTTTGTGGATAGTTTTTTCGCTGAGGGCGGTGGTGCCGACAATTGTGCGACGTAAGTGCCGTCGCCGACCCGCCCTTCGATAAACCCTTCGGCATACAACTGATCGTAGGCGCGCACCACGCTGTTACGCGAAATCGCCAACGCCGCCGCCAAATCGCGGCTGGCCGGCAGCCGCGTGCCACTGGCCAAGCGCCCATCGAGTACGCGCAGACGCAATGCCTGATAGAGCTGGCGGCTCAGGCCCTGCCGGCGATCAAGCTCGATACCGGCGGGATTGAAGGGCATGGACAGCGTTGACGAATCAGGCATGGTAATGGACCTATGAAATCGGTCATCAATGGCTCTTACAACAGACCAATAGCCTGCCTAGGATGCAGGCATTCGCCAAGGAAAATCTGTCCATGTACACGCCGCGCGCCTTTGCCATTGAAGAACTGTCCCAACTGCACGAACTGATCCTCGCCACCCGCCTCGCCATTCTGGTGACCCACGGCGAAAACGGTCTGCAAGCCAGCCATGTGCCGGTGCTGCTGCATTGTGAACAAGGCGAGTACGGCACGCTGTACGGGCACCTGGCCCGCGCCAATCCACAATGGAAAGACCTGCGTGACGGCGCCGAAGCCATGCTGATTTTTGCCGGTGCCGACGCCTACGTCAGCCCCGGTTTTTACCCGAGCAAGGCCGAGCACGGCAAAGTCGTGCCGACCTGGAACTACATCGCCGTGCACGCCTATGGCCACGCCGAAACCTTCAGCGATGGTGGACGCCTGCTCGACATCGTCAGCACCCTCACCGATCGCTATGAAGCCGGCCGCGCCCAGCCGTGGTCCGTCGCCGATGCGCCCGCCGATTACATCGACGGCATGCTCAAGGCAATTGTCGGTTTCGCCATTCCCATCGACCGTCTCGAGGGCAAGCGCAAGCTCAGTCAGAACCGCAGCGCCGAAGACATTGCCGGCGTGCGTGAAGGTCTGGCCGCCAGCCCCGAAGTCAACGATCAAACCCTCGCCCAATTGATGCGCTAAGGAAATCACCATGAGTCAGATCGACATTCGCCAGGTCAGCGCCCCCGACCGCGCCGCGTGGCTGCCGCTGTGGCAGGCCTACCTGCGCTTCTACAACACCGAACTGCCGGACGCCGTCACCGACAGCACATGGCAGCGTTTCCTCGATCCGAGCGAACCGACCCATGCAGCGTTGGCCTGGGCCGATGGCAAAGCGGTCGGCATGGTGCATTACATCTATCATCGCTCGAACTGGAGCATCGAAAATTCCTGCTACCTGCAGGATTTGCTGGTGACCGAGGAAACACGCGGCACCGGCGTCGGCCGCCTGCTGATCGAACACGTTTACGCCACCGCCAAGGCTGACGGTTGCTGCAAAGTGCACTGGCTGACCCACGAATCCAACGCCACCGCGATCCAGCTCTACGAGCGCATCGCCGAGCGCCCGGGCTTCATCCAGTTTCGCAAAGCCATTTAAGGAGAGGCACCCATGATCATTTCACCGGCTGACTGGAAAGGCGTCCCCGCCCCTACCGCCACATTGCTTGAAGGGCGTTTTATTCGCCTCGAACGCCTCGACCCGGCGCGCCATGGCGAACAACTGTTCGCCGCCCTCGAAGGCCCCAGCGCCGACCCGAAACTCTGGGATTATTTGCCCTACGGCCCGTTCCCGGAACGCAGCGTTTTCGACGCCTGGCTTAACAACCATGCGGCCGCCAGCGACCCGTATTTCTTCGCGGTCATCGACCGTGCGAACAACCAGGTGCAAGGCATCCTCAGCCTGATGTCGATCGTCCCGGCGCAGGGCCGCATCGAAATCGGCCACGTCACCTTCGGCGCGCCAATGCAGCGTTCGCCGAAAAGTACCGAGGCGGTATATCTGCTGGCCAAACATTCCTTCGACCTCGGCTACCGCCGCCTCGAATGGAAATGCAACAACGGCAACGCCCGCTCCAAATACGCCGCCGAACGCCTGGGCTTCAGCTTCGAGGGCGTGTTCCGCCAGCACATGGTGGTCAAAGGCCAGAACCGCGACACCGCGTGGTACTCGATTGTTGATTCGGAATGGCCGGCGATCGGCGCCGGGTTCGAGCGTTGGTTGAGCGATGAAAACCAGACGCCGGATGGACAAGTGAAAGGCTTGGTTGAGTGCCGTAGCTGAGGCACTAAGCAAAAGATCGCAGCCTGCGGCAGCTCCTACATTGACCTGTGTAGGAGCTGCCGAAGGCTGCGATCTTTTGATCTTTAACCCACGTCCCTACGGATGCGCACCACGCTCATTTTCATCCCGAAACAACGGAACACTGCATTCAACGACTTCATCGTCTGATTACCTTCACCGTGCTCGATATGAACTAATGTACGGACTGAAATTTTGCACATCCTTGCGAACTGGTTTTGATGCAACCCAGTCACTTCCACGCGTAAACGCCGAACGGCTTCACCGATTTCCAGTGTCCCCTCAGCGATTGCCCCTTGGATGCTTTCCATTAGCACCATTCGCTCAGCAACTGTCATTCCCACATCATTACCTCCGCCTTTTTAACGCAGTAGGCTTCATAGCCATATTGGAGTAAGTCTGATGAACTAATCAGCGCTCAATCTGCAATGTATTGCGATTCAAAGGGCAAAGGCGCTAAGAAAACTGCAACAAAATGCAGATATTCCCCAGCTATTTCCATAAAGCTGCAAAACAATGCAGATCACCCACCGACATCATTCTGTAAAAACCCTTCGCTATACAGGACGGCCCGCTTATAACAAAAAGGCCTTCCGCCCATGTCCTTCCCGCCGCAGCGTCTCTCCCTCGCCATCACTTTGCTGATTTCCGCCACGGCGGCCCACGGCAAAACCATTCAGATCGACACCGCCACCACCGCCGCGCAAACCTTGGGCGGGAATGACACGTTGACGATTTCAGCGCCGGGCAGCATCTCCAATAGCGGCAAGACCGTCAGCCTGAAAGAAAAGACCAGCGGCGCCGGTGTGGTGATCGATAACGCCGGCAAAATTATTTCCACCGGTGGCCGCGCGATTGATAGCAGTGGCGACGAAAGCAAGGCGCGCGACTACGCGATCTATAACCGCAGCGGCGGGCAGATTCTTGGTGCCAACGACGCTTTGCGCATCGACAGCAATTTCGTCAGCGGCAGTCTGTTGATCGACAACAGTGGCGTGATTCGCTCTAGCACCGGCCAAGGTCTGGATCTCGATGCGCTGCGCAGCGAGGGGGTGAAAACCACCATCATCAATCGCGCGGGCGGGCTGATTCGTGGCGACGCCAGCGACGGCATGAAGACCGGCGCCAACGCCACGATCACTAACTACGGCGAGATTTCTACCGGCGATTCGCACAACGCCGACGAGAAATTCGACGGCATCGATATCGACTCGGCTGGCGGCGTCAGCGTGACCAACTACGGGGTGATTTCCGGTGGTCGTCACGGCATCACCACCGACCTAGGCGCGACACTGGTCAACTACGGCGAGATCACCGGGCGCAACGGCTCCGGGTTCGGTTCCGACGGTGACGGCACGGTGATCAACCACGGCACCATCACTGGCGCTTACTCCGGGTTGCAAGCGAACGGTGACGGCGACGGCGTGGACATCGACAACATCGCCCACATCGAAAACTACGGCACCATTCAAGGCGTCGGCGCGGGCGGCGTGGACAAGGGTGGTTTCGCCAACGGCAGCGAAGGGATCGCGCTGGGTGGCGGCTATATTCTCAACGGCAAAGACGCACTGATCAGCGGCGCCGACAGCGCGATTCTGGTCGACGACGGCAGCGGCAATTCAGGGCTGGCAGCGACCACGCTGGAGAACTTCGGCACCATTCAGGGCCTCAACGGTTTCGGCGTTAAATTCGTCGGCGAGTTCGATGACAACGTGGTCAACGGCGGCACCATCAGCGGCAGCAACGGCCTGGCGCTGGATCTCGGTGGCGGCAACGACAGCCTGACCTTGCGCAACGGCAGCCGCTTTGTCGGCGTGGTCGATGGCGGCAGCGGTGATGACCAAGTGGTGATGGACGACGCCGCGGGCGGCAGCTTCGGCGACAGTCGCAACTTTGAATGGCTGGAAGTGAAACAAGGCGCGTGGACGCTGACCGGCAACGGCGATTTCAGCGACGGTGGCGCGGTGCGCAATGGCGCGACGTTGATCAACCAGGGCAGCATCGCTGGCGACCTCACCGTCGATGCGGGCGGTGTATATGCCGGCGGCGGATCGGTGGGCGGTCTCGACGTCAACGGTACCTTGCGCACCGACACCAGCCTCGGTCGCACAACCGTCGTGCATGATTTGAATATGGGCAGCGGCTCGACCCTCGCCTATGGTGTCAACGCCGACGGCAGCAGCGCCCCGGTGCAAGTCGGCGGCACCGCCAACCTTAACGGCGCGACGCTGGCGGTGAATCCCGGCCCCGGCACGTATCCGTGGCAAAGCCAGTACACCGTGCTGCAGGCCGGGCAAGTCAACGGCACCTTCGGCAGCGTCACCAGCGACTACGCGTTCCTCACGCCGACCCTCGCCTACACGCCGACGCAGGTTGATCTGAGTTACAACCGCAACGACGTGGCGTTCAACGAGTTCGCCAGCACCGGCAACGGCCGCAACGTCGCCAACAGCATCGCTTCGATGGGCAGCAACAACGCGTTGTACAACGCGCTGCTGAATACCTCGCAAAGCACGGCGGGCGCCGCAATCGAACAACTCGCCGGTTCAAGCAACGCCAACCTGACCAGCGCCACCCTCGCCGCCAGCAGTCAGGTCGGCAACAGCATGCTCTCGGCGATGCAACAAATCGGTGGCAGTCCGGGTCTGGCCGTTGGCCTCGATCAGCGCGATACACCGGTGCTGGCGGCGAACGGCGTGCCGTCCGAGGCGCGCAATCTGAATGACCCGAACGCCCGTGGCCGTCTGTGGCTGCAAGGCATCGGCGGCTACGGCAAGCTCGACGGCGAACATGGCAGCAGCGGTCTGGAACAACGCACCAAGGGCAGCGTGCTCGGCGCCGACTGGTCGTTGAACTCGGCGTGGCGCGTGGGTGTGCTCGGCGGTTATTCGAAAACCGATCTCGACGCCAGCGGTGTCGACGGCAACGTCGAGAGCTGGCACGCCGGCGTTTATGCGCTGCATCAGAATGGCCCGGTCTCGGTACGTCTCGGCGCGGCGTACAGCGGCCATCAGGGGGACAGCAAACGCACCGTCGCCTTCAACGGTTTCAGCGATCGCCCGAAAGGCGATTACGACGCCGACAGCCAGCAAGCCTTCGCCGAACTCGGCTATGCGATGGGCAGCGGCCGTCTCAGCGCCGAACCCTTCGCCAGCCTCGGCTACCAGCGCTACCACCGCGATAGCTATCAGGAAAAGGGTGGTGCCGCCGCGCTGCAAGTCGACAGCGAAACCCAGGACAACTTCAGCAGCACCTTCGGCTTGCGTCTGGCCCACCTGAATACGTTGGATAACGGTATGAGCCTGACGCCGCGCATGACGGCTGGTTGGAAACATACCTATGGCGATGTGAGCAATTCGACGCGTCAGGCCTTCGTCACCGGTGGCACCGCGTTCAGTGTCGATGGCAGCTCGCTGGATCGTGACAGCCTGGTGTTGGAAGCGGGTCTGGATGTCGGCATCTCGGCGCGGCATACGCTGGGTGTCGGGTACAGCGGCGAGATCGGCAGCAACAGCCGCAATCACGGGCTGATCGGCCAATGGCAGATGAGTTTCTGAGAGTGCCAGCGGGTTACATCTGTAAACATTGTAGGAAAACACGCCGGTATGGCTGGGTAAAACCGGCCGTTTCCTCAGCCTCGGCGATTTTCCACAGAGAAAACTGAAGGAAGCCGCAAGCCTGTGGGAAGCAGCTGACATCGGCCCCACAGGCCTTCAACTTAGAGTTTGGTCTCCAGTCAAAAGAGGCCTTACTTGATGCCCGTTCAACACTTTTACCAACCGAAAAAACTGGCGCTGGCCATCACCCTCGCGGTGAGCTGCGCTCAATTCACACAGGCCGAAGAAGTGCCTGCCAACGTGCCAACCCCTGGCGCGCTGACGGCGCTACTCGACACCTTCATCAACGATCCCGACACCCTTAAAACACCGATCGACAAGAAGGGTTATGCCGAGCCTTTTAGTGAGCGCGATGATCTGCTCATCGTCACCGGTAAAGGCAGCTTTGCAGGCACGGTGGATGGCGCCGGCGGTGTGAATGTCCTGCAACTTGATGCGGCCAAGGGTTCGCTGGGTGATACGCGAAACTTCCATGGCCTTGAGGTCAAACAAGGTGTCTGGACTCGAGTCAAAAATACGCCCTCGGACTTCACCGCAGGGGTTGTGGTGCGCCCTGAAGCGACCTTCACCAATGAAGGTGCGATTGCTGGACATGCCGTGGTCGAAGGCACGCTGATCAATAAAGGAGGGATCGAGGAAGGCGCTTTTGTAGCGGCCGGCGGTAACCTCAACAACCGAGGAATCATTGGCGGCGCCGTCCACGTCTATGAAAAGGGTCAATTCGCCGGTGAAGGCGCAACTGGCACATTGAATGTTCATGGACTGCTGAAGGTTAACCAGGCGCTCGGCGCAGCTTCCGTCAATGGCGATTTGAACCTGAAGCCCAGTGCGACATTGGCTTACGAGGTCAAAGCGAAAGGAGTTAGCAAGACCATCGTGGTCGCCGGGACGGCCGATCTGGGTAATTCGACGTTGCAACTCACAACGGCGGGCGACTACCCGAAAAGCAGCCAGCACACGATTCTGACAGCGGGAAAAGTCGTCGGGGAATTTGGCCGTATTGAAAACGATCTGGCGTTCATGACACCGACGCTGAAATACGACGAGAAACAGGTCGGGCTGACGTTTAGCCGAAATGAAAAGAAGGTTGAAAACGCCGCCTCATCGGAAAATGCTGGCGAAATTGGTAAACAAATCGATCAGATGCTTGATGCTTCCACCACTCCGGTCGCGCCGTCAGAAGTAGTGCCGGTGGTGGCTGAGACGACGGGAGCGCAGGTGGAAACGCCAGTGATGGAAACGGCGATTTCGGAGTCTTCTGCTCCAGCGATAGCGACGGTTTCTGAGGTGGTTACGGAGCCAGCGGACACTGCTGTTTCGGTTGTTTCTGGTGAGGCCGCCGCTTCAATCGGAACTGTCGTCTCCGCCGAGGCGGTTACTTCGGCTGTAACGGCTGATCCCGTTGATACTTCCCCGACAGCTGAAACACCTGTTGCCGTTGCGGTTACCGTGCCAGCTGAAAATGCGGCCTCTGTCCTGGCTTCCGCGTCGGCCGCGACTCAAGCTGTTCCTGCGGCGCCTGCAACGACTGCACCAACCGCACCAACTGCAAGCGTCGTCCCGGCCAGTGTTCCTGCACCGATCGCACCTGCGAACCAAGCCCTCGTCGCCCTGCTCGGCAGTAACAGAAACACCGCTGCTTTGGCGCTCGATCAACTCGCCGCCGGCAGCAACGCCAACCTTGCCAAAGCCACACTAAGCGCCGTGTCACCGGTCAGCGACAGCATGCTGTCGGCCATGCGTCAGCTCGACACCGATGCAAGATCGGCTAAAGCAGGTGACGGCAACGGTCGAGTCTGGGTTCAGGCATTGGGCAATGGCGGCAAAATCGATCGCGACGCCGACAGCACCCTGAAACACTCCACCCAAGGTCTCGTTGCAGGTGCTGACTGGCGTCTCGATGAGCAATGGCATGTCGGGATCATCGGCGGTAACTCGCAGACCAAACTCGATGCGCGCCATGCCGATGGCGATCTCGACAGCTGGCATGTCGGTGCCTACGCGGTGCGTCAGGACGGCCCGCTGGCACTGCGCCTTGGCGCCACTTATGCCAGTCACGACGGCAGCAGCAAACGTCGGGTGGCGTTCAACGGTTTTAGCGATCGCCTAATAGGCAGCTACGACGCGAGCACCCAGCAAGCGTTTGCCGAACTGGGTTACGACTTCGGCCAAGGCGATTTCACACTCGAGCCCTTCGCCAATCTCGGTTACCAGCGCTACCAGCGTGACAGTTACAGCGAAAAAGGTGGCGACGCGGCGTTGAAGGTTCACGGTCAGTCGCAGAAAAACCTGAGCAGCACCTTTGGCCTTCGCGTGGCAAAAACCAACAACCTCGACAACGGCATGCAACTGACGCCACGTCTGAGTGCGGGTTGGAAACATACCTACGGCGAACTCGACATGCACACGCGCCAGGAGTTGCTTAACGGTGGCATCGGTTTCGAAATCGCTGGGGCGCAACTGGATCGCAACAGTTTGTCGCTGGATGCCGGCCTCGATCTGGCGCTATCAGCCAGTCATACGCTGGGCATGGGTATCACCGGCGACATCGCCTCCGACAGCCGCAACACCGGCGTGATGGGCCAATGGCGCATGGCGTTCTAACGATCTGATGGGCTGATGGGCTGTTGTGGGAGCGGGCTTGCTCGCGAAGAGGGAGTGTCAGTCGATATTTGCTTCGAATGACCCACCGCTTTCGCGAGCAAGCCCGCTCCCACACGGTTCTGCGGTACCCGCAAATGCAACTGACAACTGAAGATCCCCTGTAGGAGTGAGCCTGCTCGCGAAAGCGGTTTTTCAGTCAAATCTTCATCAACTGATCCACCGCCATCGCGAGCAGGCTCACTCCTACAAATCACAGGCAAAAAAAGGGGAGCACATGCCCCCCCGAGGTTTAAAGCGTTGGATCGCGGCGGTTATTTCAGCCTTCGATCTCGATCAGGATTTCGCCCGGATTGACCCGATCACCCTTGGCCACATGAATCGCGGTGACCTTGCCGGCAATCGCTGCCTGGACTTCGGTTTCCATCTTCATCGCTTCGGTGATCAGTACAGCCTGGCCAGCCTTGACGGTGTCGCCCTCCTTGACCAGTACATCAACGATGTTGCCCGGCATGGTCGTGCTGACGTGGCCCGGTGCCGAAGCTTGCTTGCGCTTGCTGCTGCCACCGCCGACGAATTCGTTGAGCGGTTCGAACACCACTTCTTCCGGCATGCCGTCGATGGACAGGTAGAAGTGACGTTTGCCTTCGGCTTTCACACCGACACCGGTGATGTCGACGCGGTAGGTTTCGCCGTGGACGTCGATGACGAACTCGGTCGGTACGCCTTCGCCGCCCGCCTTGGTCACACCGCCCGCTTCAGGAATCGGCAGCAACACTTCTGGCGTGAGGGTGCCGGCGGCACGTTCTTCGAGGAACTTGCGGCCGATGTCCGGGAACATGGCGAAGGTCAGCACGTCTTCTTCGGACTTGGCCAGTGCGCCGATGTCGGCACGCAGCTTGGTCATTTCCGGCTTGAGCAGATCGGCCGGACGCACGTCGATGACTTCTTCGCTGCCGATCGCCTGACGACGCAGCTTCTCGTTGACCACGCCCGGCGCTTTACCGTAACCGCCTTGCAGGTAGAGCTTCACTTCGTTGGTGATGGTCTTGTAGCGCTCGCCGGCCAGCACGTTGAAAAACGCTTGGGTGCCGACGATCTGCGAAGTCGGTGTCACCAGCGGCGGGAAGCCGAGGTCTTCACGCACGCGCGGGATTTCCGCGAGGACTTCGCCCATGCGGTTGAGGGCGCCCTGCTCTTTCAACTGGTTCGCGAGGTTGGAGATCATCCCGCCCGGCACCTGGTTGACTTGTACGCGGGTGTCGACGGCGGTGAATTCGCTTTCAAACTGGTGGTACTTCTTGCGCACGGCGTAGAAGTACAGACCGATCTCTTGCAGCAGTTCGAGGTTCAGGCCGGTGTCGAACTCGGTGCCTTTGAGCGCAGCGACCATCGACTCGGTGCCAGGGTGGCTGGTGCCCGAGGCGAAGCTGGAGATCGCGGTGTCGATGTGGTCGGCGCCGTTTTCGATTGCCTTGAGCTGGCACATCGTCGCCAGACCCGCCGTGTCGTGCGAGTGGATGAACACCGGCAGCGACTGCTCGGCTTTCAGTGCGCGAACCAGTTCGCCAGTGGCGTACGGGGTCAGCAGACCGGCCATGTCCTTGATCGCCACCGAGTCGCAACCCATGGCTTCCATTTGCTTGGCCTGGGTGACGAACGCGTCGATGGTGTGCACCGGGCTGGTGGTGTAAGCGATGGTGCCTTGGGCATGTTTGCCGGCTGCTTTCACCGCCTCAATGGCCACGCGCAGGTTACGCACGTCGTTCATCGCGTCGAAGATGCGGAACACGTCGATGCCATTGACGGCAGCTTTGGCGACGAAGGCTTTGACCACGTCGTCGCTGTAGTGGCGGTAGCCCAGCAGGTTCTGCCCGCGCAGCAGCATTTGCAGACGGGTGTTAGGCAGCGCCGCGCGCAGTTGGCGCAGACGCTCCCACGGATCTTCTTTGAGGAAGCGTACGCAGGCGTCGAACGTCGCGCCGCCCCAGCATTCCAGCGACCAGTAGCCGACTTTGTCGAGCTTGTCGCAGATCGGCAGCATGTCTTCGGTGCGCATGCGGGTGGCGAGCAGCGATTGGTGAGCGTCGCGCAGGATGGTGTCAGTGACAAAGATCTTCTTGGACATTGTTGTATTCCTCACAGGCCTGCGTGGGCGGCGATGGCGGCGGCGATGGCCAGGGCCAGCTCTTCGGGTTTGCGCTTGATCGAGTAGTTGGTCAGTTCAGGGTGGCTTTCAACGAAGCTGGTATTGAACTGGCCGCTACGGAATTCCGGGTTGCGCAGGATTTCCTGGTAGTACGCGGCGGTGGTCTTCACGCCTTGCAGACGCATGTCGTCCAGCGCCCGCAGACCACGGTCCATCGCCTCTTCCCAGGTCAGTGCCCAGACCACCAGTTTCAGGCACATCGAGTCGTAGAACGGCGGAATGGTGTAGCCGGTGTAGATCGCTGTGTCGGTGCGCACGCCCGGACCGCCTGGGGCGTAGTAACGGGTGATCTTGCCGAAGCTCGGCAGGAAGTTGTTCTTCGGGTCTTCGGCGTTGATGCGGAACTGCAACGCGAAACCACGGTGCTGAATGTCTTCCTGTTTCACCGACAGCGGCAGGCCGGAAGCGATGCGAATCTGTTCGCGGACGATGTCGATCCCGGTGATTTCTTCGGTGATGGTGTGTTCCACCTGCACCCGGGTGTTCATCTCCATGAAGTACACCTCGCCCTCGGCGAGCAGGAACTCCACGGTGCCGGCGTTCTCGTAACCCACTGCCTTGGCCGCACGCACCGACAGGTCGCCGATGTAGGCGCGCTGCTCCGGGGTCAGTTGCGGGCTCGGGGCGATTTCGATGAGCTTCTGGTTGCGGCGCTGGATCGAGCAATCACGCTCGAACAGGTGCACGACGTTGCCGAAGCTGTCGCCGAGGATCTGCGCTTCGATGTGCTTGGGATTGACGATGCATTTTTCCAGGAACACCTCGGCAGAACCGAACGCCTTGGTCGCTTCGGAAATCACCCGAGGGAAATTCTGTTCGAGTTCTTCACGGCTGTTGCAGCGACGGATACCGCGACCGCCACCACCGGAGGTGGCCTTGAGCATCACCGGATAACCGATGCGGTCGCCCTCGACCAAAGCTTCTTCGATGTCGGCGACGTTGCCTTCAGTGCCCGGCGTGACCGGTACGCCGGCCTTGATCATGCTGCGGCGCGCTTCGGTCTTGTCGCCCATGCGGCGAATGACCTCTGCCGACGGGCCAATGAACTTGATCCCGCGTTCGGCACAGATATCAGCCAGTTCGGCGTTTTCCGAGAGGAAACCGTAGCCGGGATGCAGGGCATCGCAACCAGTTTCCACGGCGAGGTTCACCAGTTTGCGCGGGTTGAGGTAACCGGCGAGTGGCTCGGCACCGATGCTGTGGGCCTCGTCCGCACGCTTCACATGCAACGCATGACGGTCGGCGTCGGAAAAAATCGCAACCGAGCGAATGCCCATTTCGGCGCAGGCTCGCACGATTCGTACGGCAATCTCACCACGGTTGGCGATCAGGATCTTTGTTATCACTTGGAGGTTCCCTTGAGCCGGTGGCACCACGACCTGCTAGACCCAGGTCGACGCGTGACCAAATGTTTCAATTTAGTCGCAGATCCACACTAGCGCTCATAAGGGATTAACAAAAATGAATAATAATTGGGTTAGCCATAAGTAAAGACTTATAGTTCGAACATCTACCCGCGCGCCGAGCCCGAATAAAATGCGTAAGTCCTTGATGCGTATGACATTGCGTCAGCTGCAGATCTTCAACGAGGTGTGTGATTTACGCTCTTACAGCCGCGCCGCGGATGAAATGTCGCTCACCCAACCGGCGGTTAGCCTGCAAATAAAGCAGCTGGAAGAGCTGATCGGCCAGCCATTATTCGATTATGTCGGCAAAAAACTCTACATGACCGAAGCCGCTGAAGCCCTTCAGCGCGCCAGCCGGGACATCTTCGGGCGCCTGGAAAACCTCGATATGCAGCTGTCGGACATGCAGGGCTCGCTGCAGGGTCAGCTGAAACTGGCGGTGGAATCCAGCGCCAAATATTTCGTCCCGCACCTGTTTGCCGCGTTTAAACGCCAGCACCCGGAAGTGAATCTGCAACTGACCGTGGTCAACCGCGGCCAGGTCATTCGCAGGCTGTCGGACAACCGTGACGATCTGGTGATCATGTCGATGGTGCCGCAGGACATGGGCCTGGAATTTTTGCCATTCCTCAACAACCCGATTGTTGCCGTGGCGCGCCCGGATCACCCGTTGGCGCACATGGGCCCGCTGCGTTTACAGGATCTGGAACCTTACACGCTGCTGATCCGCGAGCCGGGCTCGGGTACGCGATTGGCGTGTGAAGAGTATTTCAAAGAGAAACGCGTGCACTTCACTCAGACTCAAGAAGTGGCGTCGGCCGAAGCGCAGCGTGAATGTGTGCAAGCGGGTCTGGGCCTGGCGCTGTTGACGCGCCACGCCCTGAACCTGGAGCTGGCGACTGGCGGGCTCGTCGAGCTGCCGGTCGAGGAATTGCCGCTGTTCCGTAGCTGGTGCCTGGTGCAAGCGAAAGCCAAACGCTTGTCACCGGTGGCGCACGCCTTCCTGGCGTTTATCCGCAGCGAACGCGTGCAGATCAGCGCGCTGGTTGAGCGCTTCGACGGGAAGCTACGGGTGCCGCCTGCCAGTGAGTGATATCGGGAAAGTCGCCGATTTCGGCTTGAAGCTGACGGAGTTCGAAGCGATCTTCGATAGCGCGGCGAAATTCCATGCGGCGCTGGTCTTCCTGCTGACGACGGGTTTTCGCGGCGCTGTTGCGTTCTTCGTAGGGCTGAGCCATTTCGAGTCTCCCAAGGCGATGACGGGAGTTTCACGATAGGCGGCGGGGATGACGGTTTGATGAAAGTTGCCGACAACAAAGCAAAAGATCGCAGCCTTCGGCAGCTCCTACATTGACCGTGTAGGAGCTGCCGAAGGCTGCGATCTTTTGATCTTAATCATCCAGAGCTTTGGCTGCCTTGGGCGACAAACGCAAACTACGCAGACTGCGCTTCACGCTCTTGAGGTGGTTAACCAGGCTCGGCCCACGCGCCATGGCCACGCCCATCGCCAACACATCAATCACCACCAGGTGCGCGATACGCGAGGTCAGCGGCGTATAGATTTCGGTGTCTTCATGCACATCGATCGCCAGATTAACAGTCGACAACTCGGCCAACGGCGTCTGGCTCGGGCACAAGGTAATCAACGACGCCCCGCTCTCACGCACCAGATTGGCGGTGATCAGCAAATCCTTGGAGCGCCCGGACTGGGAAATACAGATCGCCACATCGGTCGGCTTCAACGTCACCGCCGACATCGCCTGCATGTGCGGATCGGAGTACGCCGCTGCGGTCAGCAATAAACGGAAGAACTTGTGCTGCGCATCCGCCGCGACCGCGCCCGACGCGCCAAACCCATAGAACTCAACACGCTGCGCCTGCGACATCAACGTCACCGCACGCTGCAACTCAATCGGATCGAGCTTCTCGCGAACCTCCATCAACGTGTGCAACGTGGTGTCGAAAATCTTCAGGCTGTAATCGGCAACCGAGTCGTCTTCATGGATCGCGAACTGCCCGAAGCTGGCACCGGCCGCAAGGCTCTGCGCTAACTTCAGTTTGAGATCCTGAAAACCGGAGCAACCGATGGCGCGACAGAAGCGCACGATGGTCGGCTCACTGATGCCGACGTTGTGGGCCAGGTCGGCCATGGAACTGTGCATCACGGCCGCAGGGTCAAGCAGCACGTGGTCGGCGACCTTGAGCTCCGACTTGCGTAACAGGTGACGTGACTGGGCGATGTGTTGCAGCAGATTCAAGGGGCTGGACTCTTCTTATGGGCAAGGATGTAGCACGCTTGTAGTTATACTACACGAATTGGCTTTTTGCCTGCTCAATGCGTAACTCCATGTCCCCATATCAGGCGCGATGGGGTGCATGTAGCCCTTAAAGCGGTTTTTCCTGATTGCGCAAAAGCCCGGCCAGACCGGCAGCCTCCACCGGACGACTGATCAGATAGCCCTGCACCTCATCGCAACGTTCGGCGCGTAAAAATTCCAGCTGATCCTGCCGTTCAACGCCCTCCGCGACCACTTTCAGCGACAGCCCGTGGGCCATGGCGATGATCGCGCGGGTAATCGCCGCATCCTCACTGCCCTCGCCCAATCCGCGTATGAACGCCTGATCGATCTTCACGTAATCCACCGGAATACGCTTGAGATAACTCAGTGACGAATAGCCGGTGCCGAAGTCGTCGATCGCCAGTTTCACGCCCAGATCGCGCAGTTGCTGGAAGGTCGCGATGATGTGTTCGACGCTGTCGAGCAACTGGCTTTCGGTCAGTTCCAGTTCGAGGTAGTGCGGCGCCAGACCGGTTTCCTCCAGCACCTGACGCACCAGACTGACCAGTTTGCCCTGACGCAATTGATGCACCGAGAGGTTCACCGAAACGCGGATCGGCTCCAGCCCTTGCCGCTGCCATTCGCACGCCTGCCAGCAAGCCTGACGCAGGACGAATTCGCCGATCGGGCCGATCAGCCCGGTCTCCTCGGCCAGCCCGATAAAATCCCCCGGCGGCACCCGGCCCATGGTCGGATGATCCCAGCGCACCAGTGCTTCCGCCGCGTTCAAGCGCCCCGATTCGAGGCACAGCTTCGGCTGGTAAAACACTTTGAGCTGCTTGTCTTCGATGGCTTTGCGCAACTGGTTTTCCAGCTGCAAGCGCTCAAGGGTGCTGGCCTGCAGGCTCTCGGTGTAGAACTGGAAGTTGTTGCCGCCGAGGTGTTTGGCGTGTTGCATGGCCATGTTCGATTGACTGACCAGCGCAGCAATTTCCCGCGCGTTGTCCGGCAACATGCTGATGCCCATCGAGGCGCTGACCACCAGTTCATGCCCTTCCACCGTCAGCGGCAAACGCAGCTTGGCCGACAATCGCGTAGCGACCCGTGCCAGACTCGACAGGTTGCCGTAAGCATCGAACAGCACCGCAAATTCATCGCCGGACAAACGCGCAATGGTGTCGGCCTCCGGCAACGCGTTGACCAGCCGCCGCGCCATCTTCTGCAACAACTGGTCAGCGACTTCATGACCGAGACTGTCGTTGAGCAATTTGAAGCGATCCAGATTGATGTGCAGCAACGCCAGACTGCGCCGGCCCTGACGTGAACGTTGATGCGCTTCGTGCAGACGCTCGCGGAACAGCGAGCGATTGGCCAACCCGGTGAGTTCGTCGTAATGGGTCAGGTAACGCATGCGCTCTTCGGATTCGCGTCGCGCAGAGAGATCGGCGAAGAAGCCGACGATATGGCTGACATTGCCGCGACTGTCGCGCACCGCATTCAATTGCAGCCACTGCGGATACAGCTCGCCGTTCTTGCGCGTCTCGACCAACTCACCCTGCCAACTGCCGTGCTGCTCCAGTGCATGACGGATCGCCACGTAATGACGGCGCGCATCGCGGCTGCACGGCAGTTCGACGACGTTGCGCCCGAGCATGTCGTCGATGTCGTAACCGGTGACACGACTGAACGCCTGATTGATCGCGATCAGCGCGTAGTTCGGGTCGAGAATGACGATGCCTTCGCTGGCCGCTTCAAAAACCGTCGCCGCCAGTCGTTGCTGTTCTTCGAGGCTTTTACTGACGCTGATGTCGCGCCGGGTGCCGACCATGCGGATTACGCGTCCGCTGTCACTGCGCTCCACCGCGCGGCCACGGTCTTCGATCCACACCCAATGACCGTCGCCATGACGCACGCGGTACTCAATCTGATAATCCTCGGTGCGACCCTTTAAATGCTCGGTCAGCGCGAGTTTGAGGTTGGGCACGTCTTCGGGGTGCAATCGCGGTTTGAGATCGCGCAGCAACGCCGTGACGTATTCCGGGGCGAGGCCGAACAGTTCCTGAATCTGCGTGTGATGGACTTCGTCGGTTTGCAGGTTCCAGTCCCACAGCCCCAGCTCACTGGCTTTCAACGCCAGCGCCAGCCGCGCTTCGCTTTTGCTCAGAGCCTGATTGGCGGCGTCCAGTTCGCGGCTGCGCTGGGCAACACGATCCTCAAGGGCGACCTGGGCTTCACGCAACTTGCCCTCGGCACAGCGCCGGTGGTCGATCTCCTTGGCCAGTTCCTGATTGAGTTGCTCGCTACGGGATTGGGTCTGTTGCAGGTGTTCAATGAGGTGCTGATTCTGAAAGCGCCGCAGCAAGCCGCGATCGATCAGCCGATTGACCTGCCACGCCACCACACTCAGCGAGCCGAGCAAGATCAACCCGAGCCAGCCCCAACCGCGCGCCTGCTCGTCGCCGCCCCAAAACAGATAGCCAATCGCTGGCAACAGACACGGCAAGGTGAAGGACAAAAACGCGGGCAGACTCACCGCGTACGCGACACTGGCCGACAATGTCGCGGCGCCAATCAGGCCGAACACCCAGGCTTGCTGCATAAAGTTGTCGGCGGGCACCAGGGCGATGCCGGCGCCGGCGAGCGTCAGGCCGGTCATGGTCGAGCCGAGCAGGAACATTCGGCGCCAGATCGGCTGCGCCTGTCGATTGGGAATGGCGGAATCGAACGCGGCCACTTGGATCACCCGCAGCGCGACCAGCGACAGCAACCACACCAGCCAAATACTGACCACGAAGTAGCGCTGCGGGCTCCAGAGCAAACCGGCGCAGACCAGACCATTGATCAACATGAACAGCGTGGGCAATAAAGAACCCTGATACAGCAGGCGCGTGCGCTCGACCGCCATCTCGGTGGCGTAGTGCTTGCGGATAACCCGGGGTTCCACAGAGGGGCCCGACAGTTCGGAGCTGAGGGTCATGGGCAACGTTCTTGTTCTTATAAGGAGGGCGTGCGCCCGAAACGTGGACGGAGCATACACAAGCCGATCAACTTGCCAAACCACGCCAGATCATAATTTGCGCAAAACTTTTCCCCCCTCAGGCACCGTTGAAACCCGCAGAGCCAAGCGGGCCAACGGCTGTCGCCGGTGACCGACCGGTCGTCATTGGCAGCACTTTCATCGGCTAATGCAAAGCTCGGTTTGCCCGGGCCTGCGGCGCACCCTAGAATGCCCCGATGCGCGATGATCTCTCCCTTCTGCTGAACTCCCTCAACGATGCCCAACGCCAGGCTGTAGCAGCCTCCGTTGGCCGTCAGTTGGTCCTGGCCGGTGCTGGCTCCGGTAAAACCCGAGTGCTGGTGCACCGTATCGCCTGGTTGATCCAGGTCGAAAACGCCTCGCCCCACTCCATTCTGTCGGTGACCTTCACCAACAAGGCCGCTGCCGAGATGCGTCACCGCATCGAGCAGTTGCTGGGGATCAACCCGGCCGGCATGTGGGTCGGCACCTTCCACGGCCTCGCGCACCGCTTGTTGCGGGCGCACTGGCAGGAAGCGGGCTTGAGCCAGACGTTTCAGATTCTCGACAGCGACGACCAGCAACGGCTGGTCAAGCGGGTGATCCGCGAGCTGGGTCTCGACGAGCAACGCTGGCCGGCCCGTCAGGCGCAGTGGTTCATCAACGGCCAGAAAGACGAAGGTCTGCGGCCGCAACATATTCAGGCCAGCGGCGATTTGTACCTGGCGACCATGCGCAGCATTTACGAAGCCTACGAGGCGGCGTGCCTGCGCGCGGGTGTAATCGACTTCTCCGAACTGCTGCTGCGCGCCCTCGATTTGTGGCGCGATCACCCGGGCCTGTTGGCGCACTACCAAAAGCGCTTCCGCCATATTCTGGTGGACGAGTTCCAGGACACCAACGCCGTGCAGTACGCCTGGTTGCGCCTGCTCGGCAAGGGCGGCGATAGCCTGATGGTTGTCGGCGACGACGACCAGTCGATTTACGGCTGGCGCGGCGCGAAGATCGAGAACATTCATCAGTACTCGTCCGACTTCGCCGATTCGGTGACCATTCGTCTTGAGCAGAACTACCGCTCCACCGCCGGCATCCTCAAGGCTGCCAACGCCTTGATCGCCAACAACACAGGACGCCTCGGCAAAGAGCTGTGGACGGACGGCGGCGATGGCGAGGCGATCAATCTGTACGCCGCGTTCAACGAACACGACGAAGCACGCTACGTTGTCGAAACCATCGAAAGCGCGCTGAAAACAGGCTTGGCCCGTAGCGATATCGCGATTCTCTATCGCTCCAACGCCCAATCGCGCGTTTTGGAAGAAGCCTTGCTACGCGAGCGTATTCCGTATCGCATCTATGGCGGTCAGCGCTTCTTCGAGCGTGCGGAAATCAAGAACGCCATGGCGTATCTGCGTTTGCTCGAAGGTCGCGGTAACGACGCGGCGCTGGAACGGGTGATCAACGTTCCGGCCCGTGGCATCGGCGAGAAAACCGTCGAAGCCATCCGCGAGCACGCACGTCACAGCGATGTGTCGATGTGGGAAGCCATGCGCCTGCTGGTCGCCAACAAAGGCCTGACCGGTCGTGCGGCGGGTGCTTTGGGCGCGTTTATCGAGCTGATCGAGAACCTCGCCGCCAAGTGCGCCGAGATGCCGCTGCACTTGATGACGCAAACCGTCATCGAGCAATCCGGCCTCATCGCTTATCACGAAGCGGAAAAAGGCGAGAAAGGCCAGGCTCGGGTAGAAAACCTTGAGGAACTGGTCAGCGCCGCGCGCAACTTCGAGAACAACGAAGAAGACGAAGAGCTGACGCCACTGGCGGCATTCCTCGGCCACGCTTCGCTGGAGGCCGGCGACACTCAGGCTGACGAGCACGAAGACAGCATTCAGTTAATGACGCTGCACAGCGCCAAAGGCCTGGAATTTCCTTACGTGTTCCTCGTGGGCATGGAAGAAGGCCTGTTCCCGCACAAGATGAGCCTGGAAGAGCCGGGACGTCTTGAGGAAGAACGACGTCTGGCTTACGTCGGCATCACCCGGGCGATGCAGAATCTGGTGATGACCTACGCTGAAACCCGACGCCTGTACGGCAGCGAAACCTACAACAAGGTCTCGCGTTTCGTACGCGAAGTGCCGAAAGGTCTGATTCAGGAAGTCCGTTTGTCGAACAGCGTCAGCCGACCGTTCGGCGGCAATCAGTCGATGAGCGGCAGCAACCTGTTCGCCGGCAGTGAAATTCCGGAAACCGGGTTGAGTCTGGGCCAGGCGGTACGCCATTCGATCTTTGGTGAGGGCGTGATCCTTAACTTCGAAGGCGCGGGTGCGCAGGCACGGGTGCAGGTGAATTTCAGCGAAGGCAGCAAGTGGCTGATGCTCGGTTACGCCAAGCTGGAAGCTATCTAAGCCCCATTCAATTGCTCTTTGCTCTTTGTAGGAGCCGAGCTTGCTCGCGAAAGCGGCGGAACATTCAACTGTTGTGTTGACTGACAGACCGCCTTCGCGAGCAAGCTCGGCTCCTACAGGGTTTGATGTTTTGAGCCAAAATCCGGCTGAACCAGTCCCCTTTTCCTACAGCCAAAAGTACATCCGCTGATTGCCTCGCGAAGCTGAACGCAACCTGTCAGGCAAAAGCCCGAAACACTCTCTCGCTAGCCAGTAACACTTCAGCTGTGCAACATGGCGCGCGTGTCTCCACAAACGGGAAATCCCTTTATGAAACGTTTTCTTAGCATCGCCATGGCGTTGTGCATCGGCCTGACGATGAGCCTCGACGCCAACGCCAAGCGCTTTGGTGGTGGCAAAAGCGCCGGCGCTGCGCCGTCGCACCAGACCAGCCAGATGGCTCCTTCTTCTCCAGGCATGGGCGGCGCTGCTGCGACCGCTGGTGCTGCCGGTGCCGCGGGCGCTGCGGCCAAGGCCGGCGGTGCTTCGAAATGGCTCGGCCCACTGGCCGGTATCGCTGCCGGTGGTCTGCTCGCTTCCATGTTCATGGGCGGCGGCTTCCAGGGCATGCAGATCTTCGACATCCTGATCATGGCCGTGATCGCGTTCGTGATCTTCCGCTTCATCGCCGCACGTCGACGCAAGCAGCAGGAGCACCTGGCTCCGGCCGGCGCGCCAATGCAGCGTGAAGTGTTCGAGCAGAAGCCTGCCGGCATGGGTTCGATCTTCGGTGGTTCGGCTGCACCTGCTGCCGCCCGTCCGGTGATCAACGCGCCAGCCTGGTTCAACGAGCAGAGCTTCCTTGAAGCCGCACGCAGCCACTTCCAGTCGCTGCAGCAGCACTGGGACGCCAACGAAATGGACAAGATCGCCGAGTTCGTGACCCCGCAAATGCTCGAGTTCCTCAAGCGTGAGCGTGCGGATCTGGGCGACGCGTTCCAGTCGACCTACATCGACAACCTCCAGGTTCAACTGGATGGCGTGGATGACCGTGCCGACAAGACCATCGCCACCCTGACCTTCAACGGTGTGTCGAAGTCCTCGCGCTTCGATCAGGGCGAAGTGTTCAGCGAAAGCTGGAACATGGAACGTCCGCAGGGCGAGAACCAGCCTTGGCTGGTCGCCGGTATCCGCCAGAACGGCTGATCCCCTCGCGCGGTTCACTTGCTGTAATAAAAAACCCCAGCCTCGGCTGGGGTTTTCTATTTCGCGGTTGCATCTATAGCGAGCTACTGTATAAACCGGCCCATATAAACCGCGCCATTCAAGCAAGAGGATCCCGGACGTGGAAGAAATTATCGAACAACTGCGCGAAGCCAACGAACCCGTACCGGTTCCATTGGAGTTGCCTGACGAAGACCAACTGGTGGAAGTCGAAGAAGAACTCTTCATCAACATCCCGTTTGTTTTCAAAGAATTTTTGCTGACCGTCAGCGATGTGGTCTACGGCAGCCTGGAACCGGTAACCGTCACCGACCCGCAGTCGCACACCTATTTGCCGGATGTCGCGGCCAATGCGTGGGACATCGGCGTACCGCGTGACCTGATCCCGATCTGCCAGGACGGTGAGAACTACTACTGCGTCGAAGAAGACGGCACTGTGGTGCTGTGGTCGGGCGAAGAAGAGTTGATCACCGAAGAGTCCTGGGAGTCGGTATGGCACTGGGCGCGGGACGTCTGGCTGGAAAGCTGATCGGCCAGCCGCCCCGGCCGGTCAATGCCCCGACGACTCTTTGTGGTTGTCGAGGGTTTCCAGCAGCGCCACCTGCATCCGCGTGTGCACGCGGATGAACCAGCGCCAGAGCAGCGCCGCCACGGCGGCCGCGACCACGGCGATGAGCATCAGCAACTTGTTGGTCGGCAAAATACTGGCCGACAAGGCTGACAACAGCAGGAAAATCACCAGCAGCGAGAGAATCGGGATCACTTCGGCGATCACCCGGCGCACTCGCTGTGTGTGACGCCCGGCCATCTCGGGTTTCACGCCCATCTCCGCCAGCAGCATCGACAGCGCCTTGAGCTTGCGATACGCGGCGATCAAGAACGGCAACGACACCAGCAACGCCCCGCCCCAGATCAACGCCTTCTGCCAGCTAGGATCGGCGATCCAGTCCTGCAGCCAGGTTGAAAGACGTTCAGCGAAGAATGCGCCGGTAAAGAAAATCGCGATCACCAGCGCCAGATTGACCCCGACTTGCAGCAGGATCTTGCGAATAATCGACGCCAGCATCGCGCCCTCGCCTTGCGGCTGAATGCTGCGCAGCCATTCGCCATACATCCCCAGTACGCGCCCAAGACGCTTGGGCATCGCGCTCGACAGCTTGATCGACAGCGGATCGGCAGCGCGAATCAGGTATGGCGTCAGCAGCGTGGTGATCACCGAAACGGCCACGGCCACTGGATAGAGGAAGTTGCTGGTGACCTGCAAGGTCATGCCCAGCGCAGCGATGATGAAGGAAAATTCGCCAATCTGTGAAAGACCCATGCCCACGCGTAGTGAGGTGCGTCCGTCATTGCCAGCGATAAAAGCACCGAGGCCGCAGGAAAGCATCTTGCCGAGCACCACGGCGACCGTAATGACCGCGATCGGCCACGCGTATTGCAGCAGGATCATCGGGTCGAGCATCAGGCCGATGGCGACGAAGAAGATTGCGCTGAACAGGTCGCGAACCGGCTCGATCAACCGTTCGATTTTCAGCAACTGACGCGACTCGGCCATGATCGCGCCGATCAGGAAGGCGCCGAGCACCATGCTGTATTCAAGTTTGACCACCAGCAGGCAGAAGCCGAAACACAGGCCGAGCACGGTGATCAGCAGCATTTCGTTGCTTTCGAATTTGGCCACATAAGCCAGCAGCCGCGGCACCAGCAGAATGCCGATGACCAGCGCGACGATCATGAACAGCGACAGTTTGCCAACCGTGGAGAACACTTCGCCGGAGCTGACTGTGCCGCTGACGGCGATGCTCGACAGCAGCGCGATGATGCCAATGCCGAGGATGTCTTCAACGATCAGCACGCCGAAGATCAACTGCGCAAAACGCTCGTTTTTCATCTTCAGATCGTTGAGCGCCTTGACGATGATGGTGGTCGAGGAGATCGCCAGAATCGCGCCGAGGAACAGCGAGTCCATGGTGTTCCAGTCGAACCAGCGGCCGATTTCGTAACCGATCCAGATCATCAGGACAATTTCGAGGAACGCCGCAATAAACGCGGTGGCGCCGACCTTGAACAACTTGCGCAGGCTGAACTCCAGCCCGAGGCAGAACATCAGGAAAATCACCCCCAGCTCGGCGAGGGTCTTGATGGTTTCTTCATCATGGATAAGGCCGAACGGCGGCGTGTGCGGGCCAATGATGAAACCGGCGACGATGTAGCCGAGCACCACCGGTTGCTTGAAGCGGTGGAACAACACGGTCACCACACCCGCGACCAACATGATCACTGCCAGATCCTGAATAAAACTGATGGCATGCATGGCGTGGGCTCCTTGATGGACGAGGCTCGCAGTCAGACGTCAGAAAAGTCTGAGCGAGCGAAGTAAAAATCCGCTTTTCGTGTGGGAATTGCCCTTGAGAGGGGCTTTTGCAGGTTAACACCGCGACTTGCGGCTGGAAGGCGGTGCAATATATGGAAACAGATCGATCCCGGCGTGACGGCGGCCCGTCGCCCGGCGTCCCGATAACGGTGCTTTTGAAAAGCGACCAGGCACCCGCAGAGGTGCTTCCAGAATTCAGCCTTGATCCGTGAGAACGTTATGGAACCCGGAAACGCCCAGCTGTCGATGACGGTACTGATGACCCCCGACATGGCCAACTTCTCTGGCAATGTCCACGGCGGCACCCTGCTCAAATACCTCGACGAAGTGGCTTATGCCTGCGCGAGCCGTTATGCCGGCCGTTACGTAGTGACGCTGTCGGTGGATCAGGTGATTTTCCGCGAGCCGATCCATGTCGGCGAACTGGTGACCTTCCTCGCCTCGGTCAACTACACCGGCAATACCTCGATGGAAGTCGGCATCAAAGTCGTCACCGAAAACATCCGCGAGCGCTCGGTGCGTCACACCAACAGCTGCTTCTTCACCATGGTCGCGGTCGATGACCAGCGCAAGCCGGCCGCCGTGCCGCCGCTGCAACCGCAGAACAGTGAAGACAAGCGTCGGTATATGCAGGCGCAGCAGCGTCGGCAGATTCGTCAGGAGCTGGAGAAGCGTTATCAGGAGATCAAGGGCGACGCTTGATCAGCCTTTGGATTGATGTTGTTGGGTCTGTCGCTTTCGCGAGCAAGCCCGCTCCCACATTGGTTTTGTGTACGCCACAGATCCAATGTGGGAGCGGGCTTGCTCGCGAATGGGGGCAACGCGGTCTTACAAACTGATCGCCGTCGCCTCAAACTTCACCCGCGGATGCGCAATCCGATCCTGCGCCCGCACCAGCTGCAGCTCATAACTGGCGCACGCCTGTGTCTCCAGCAACACTTCATGCACCGCCGCCGCCGTGAACTCGAACGCTGCCACCAGGCTATCGCCCAACAGCACCCGCGCCAGAAACAGGCCGGACGTCAGATCGCCCACGCCCACCGGCTGACGCGGAAACGCCAGCAGCGGGCGACGCAGATGCCAGCTGCCTTCAGCCGTCACCAGCAACATCTCAAAGCCATCCGCCGGTTTGCCCGGATAATCCAGATGTTTGACCAGCACCGCTTTCGGCCCACGTGCCAGCAGTGCCCGTGCCATCGCCAGGCAATCGAACAGCGACTGCGGTTTACGCCCGGAAAAGCTGTCCAGCTCCAACTGGTTCGGGCACATGATGTCGGCCACGGCTGCCGCTTCTTCCAACAGGAAGTCGCTGACCTCGGTCGGCACGCTGCAACCCTTCTCCGGATGGCCCATCACTGGATCACACAGATACAGAGCCTTCGGGTTGACCGACTTGATGCGCTCAACGCCGCTGAGAATCGCCCGGCCCTGCGCCGCGCTGCCGAGGTAACCGGACAGCACCGCATCGCAGTTGCCCAACTCGCCAATCGCGGCGATGCCTTCGACCAGCTCGGGAATCTGCTGCGGCGCCAGCACTTCACCCGTCCACTGGCCATACTGAGTGTGGTTGGAAAACTGCACCGTGTTCAGCGGCCAGACGTTGACGCCGACCCGCTGCATCGGAAAAACCGCAGCGCTGTTGCCGGCGTGGCCGAACACCACGTGGGACTGAATGGCGAGCAGATGAGGCGTACGTTTCATTCGGGGCATTCCGTAAAACGATTGAAATTCAAGCCGCGCAGTATGCGACGAAACGCAGCCTGTACGACAGACCGGCGACGCAGTTAAGCTGACGCTATCTTTTGGAGTTTGATGTTGATGCTGACCCTCGAAAACATCTTCGTGCTGATGCTGTTCGCCGTGGCCGGCGCGTGGCTGTGGCACAACCACGGCTTGCGCGAGCGCGCGCTGGCGCGGGTCAAACAGCATTGCATCAACGTCGGCGTCGAGCTGCTGGACGGGAATGTTGCGCTGAAAAAGATCGGTTTGATCAAGGACGCCAACGGTCGCCGACGACTGGCACGGGTCTACAACTTCGAGTTCACCGTGACTGGCGAATCCCGGCATAACGGCACGATTACCCAGTTTGGTGCGCACAGTGCGCAGATCGAACTGGCGCCCTACCCGGCACCGTTCGACGATACGCCGCCGGTGGTTGAGGTACAGCGGCCGCGAGCGGAAGTTATCGAGCTGAGCCAGTGGCGGCAGGAACATACCAAGTGGAAACCCTAAAGATCAAAAGATCGCAGCCTTCGGCAGCTCCTACATGGGACTTATGTACACCCTGTAGGAGCTGCCGAAGGCTGCGATCTTTTGATCTACCCCTCCCGACACCCCGACAAACCCCGCTGCAACACCTCAACATCCAGCGCCTCACCGAAGATCAACTCGATCCGCGAATCCCTCCGCCACTCACTGACCTGCCAATTCAACTCGGCATTATCCAAAGCATTCGCAGACGCCCAGCCCTCCGCGCTGTGGATAACCAGTTTCGCCCGCTGCCAATTGAGGCTGGCCAGCCACTCAGCAATGCGCTGCTTGTTGAATATCTGCCCCGGATGCCAACGCCAGCCAATGCTCCAGCCTCCCTCCTGCGCCTGACTCAGGCAAATCGGCAGCGTCGGATCGCTCCAGACGGCCGGCATCTGCCCTAATCCCTTGGGTACGACCAAGTTATCCACACCGCTGACCGCTTGTGCAGCCAGGCCCGGCAATTCGCTGAGCGATAGTTGCGCCTGTTGCGTCCAGATCAACCGGACTGGCGGCAACTGGCTGGCGATTTTTGCCCGAGCCGGTTCATCGAGATTTTCAGCCTTGTTCAACAGCAACAGGCCTGCGCTTTCCAACGCTTCCCGCTGCGCCGCCGGCAACGCTTTCCCCGCCTCAAGCGCCTGAGCATCCAGCACCAACACACACGGCTGCACCGCCAACACACCCAGCCATGGCGCCTCATTCAATTGCTTGAGTAACTGCGCCGGGTGCCCCAGTCCAGACGGTTCGATAAACAATCGATCGGGTTTGGCCTTACGCAACAAACGTCCGAGGCCGATCTGAAACGGCGCGCCATTGACGCAACACAAGCAGCCTCCGGCCACTTCGCCCAGTGCGATACCATCGGCATCGCTGGTCAACAGCGCGGCGTCGAGGCCGATCTGGCCGAATTCATTGATCAACACTGCCCAGCGTTCGCCCTCCGGCCGCTGGGCCATGAGCTGGCGAATCAGGCTGGTCTTGCCGGCGCCCAAAGGGCCAGCAATGACATGGGTAGGAATGTTCTGCAACATGGCCGGGAGTTTTCTTGGGAGATTCGAAGATGCGTTGGATGGGATGGTCGTTGCTGTTGGCGCTGCTGTCGAGCGAAGCGTGGGCTCAGGCCTGCGTGGTGCACAGTCAGGGCGAGCGGCTCGACGTCAAAGTCTGTCAGCAGAACCGCAACATTCCGCAGAAACTGTTCAACGATGGCTTCTGCCAACCGACGCTGGCCGGGCAGAAAGTCGAGGTGCAGTACGTCGATCAGTGCCCGAGCGGTGCCTTCGGTGTGTGCAGCAACGCGCAAGTCGCCAATATGCCTTATCGCCAGGACATCCACTATTACGGCGTCGCCACCGATGCCGCATATTTAAAGCCGTATTGCGAAGACCAGAGCCAAGGGTCGTGGCTCAAGCCTTAACCGAGCCAGTCGAGGGTCAGTATCAAACGACGCTCGCCAGCGGCCGGTTGCGGTGAGCGATGGATGAGACCGAAGCCTTCATTGCCGTGCCATTTCTCGCCTTTCAATAGCGCAACGTCGCCACTATTGAGTTGCTGGATTTGCGCTTGGGGTTCGGCGTTGGCCTGCCCTAGTTGCTGGCGATCCATCGTCCCCTCCTTCAGCCATTGGCTGCCGACGCCGGCGTACGTGGTAATCAGTCGCACCGGCACGTGATCGACATGAAATCGCGGGCACATGGCTTTATCAAGCACCCGCAGGCGCAGGCCGATGCGCTTGGCGCCCAGCAAACAGGCGAAGGCGCTGACCAGCCATTTCAGGTCAGCGATAAAGCCTTCGTAACCTTCCAGATCACGGAAGCCTGAGGCCAACCCGGTCAGGTCAGCCTCGGCGTCCTCGTTCGCCAGCTCCAGGCATAACGATTCCGCCAAGGGTTCGTTGAGCGACAGCAGTAACTGAGCGAAATCGCTGATGTGCAACGGCAATTGCCGCTGCCACACGGCGAGGTTGGTGTCGTCCTGGAGGATCTTCGTCAACGTTTCAGGTGTCGGCCCTTGGTGCTGATGGCGCGTACGGTTTTGCATGAGTTTGAGGGCGAGCATCAGGCGGCCTCTTCATGCCAAGGGCCGAACGGATCCGCCAACAATCGCCAGCCCTCTACGCCGAGGGCCATTTCTTCATCGGTGAGCAGGCAGTCATCCAGTTCGTCAGAGAGCTGTAGGAAATCGATGTTCTGACCGATGAACACCAGTTCCTGGCGGCAATCTCCTACGCTCGGTATCCAGTTTTCCATGATCGCGGCGGTGCTTTCCTGATCCTGTGGCCACTGGTTTTTCGCTATGAAACGCCACCAGCGCCCGGCAAAACCGTGGCGCATCAAGCCGCCGGCCTGCGACCAGCTACCGGCGTCTGTGGGTTTGCTCGCCAGCCAGAAGAAACCTTTGGAGCGCAGCAGTTTGCCGTTCAGCCATGGGCGATCGATGAAGCTGAAGAAGCGTTGCGGGTGAAAGGGTCTGCGCGCGCGATAGGCGGTGGAAGCGATGCCGTATTCATCGGTTTCCGGAACGTGCTCACCGCGTAATTCCTGCAGCCAGCCCGGTGCTTGCGCGGCTCTGTCGAAATCGAAGCGACCGGTGTTGAGGATCTTCTCCAACGGCACTTCGCCCATGACCATCGGAATGATCTCGGCCTGGGCGTTGAGGCGTTTGAGGATGGCGATCAATTCCTCACGCTCGGGCTGGCTGATCAGGTCGATCTTGCTGATCAACAGCACGTCGGCAAACTCGATCTGTTCGATCAACAGGTCGGTGATCGAGCGCTCGTCTTCCTCGCCGAGAATTTCGCCACGGGAGGCGAGGCTTTCTGCCGCCTGGTAGTCCGGCAGGAAATTCACACCGTCGACTACAGTGACCATGGTGTCGAGACGGGCGATGTCGGAGAGGCTTTGCCCGTGTTCATCGCGGAAGGTGAAGGTTTCAGCGACCGGTAACGGCTCGGAGATACCGGTGGATTCAATCAGCAAATAATCGAAGCGCCCTTCCCGGGCGAGTTTGCTGACTTCTTCGAGCAAGTCTTCGCGTAACGTACAGCAGATACAGCCGTTGCTCATTTCGACTATTTTTTCTTCTGCGCGGTTTAAGCTGACATCACGCTGGACTTCGCTGCCATCGATATTGATCTCGCTCATATCATTGACGATAACTGCGACGCGAAGGCCCTTTCGATTACGTAGTACGTAATTCAAAAGTGTACTTTTTCCGGCGCCCAAAAATCCTGAAAGTACGGTGACGGGCAATTCGGCTGACATTGGATAATCCTCATAGGAAGGCAGCCGATTGACGCTTTTACTAGCGCTTGGCGTTTTGAGGCTTCATACGAGGGTTTCGTTGAAGCTAAACGCTTGAAATCGGCCTGCTCAGGCTCAGTTATTATTTATGTTATAGTATAACAACATTAATAAACCACCCCTGCTCTTGTCCTGAGCGATAAACAGCAGGAAGCTGAGCCCATCCCACACGCGGAATTGGTAATGAAAAATGCGCTGAAATGCTCGTTGTTGAGCCTTGGATTGCTGATTGCTGGCAATGCGTCGGCGCAGTTGCCGACGCTGGCCAGCTGCACACGTAGCGCTAATCTGCTGGCGTGCATCGATGCCGAGGGCAATGCGTATAGCGTCAACACTGTCGGCAATACGCTTTACCTGCGTGGATTTGAAAAGATTGGGCAGCGTTATTGGGCGCAAACCAACAGTCGCTTTGGCCAACTGACATTCTTCACCGGTGTCGCCTCTGATGGCGAAGCGTGGGTTGGCTACACCCGCCGCGTCGGCTGGACGACCATTAATCGCTTCTCCAGCTCGGGCGGCAGCAGTGCGAAATTCACCTGCAGCCGAATCGTCGGCTGCTAAACCTGCGCTTTCTGCTGCTCCTGTCGCCAAGCGAGATAGCTGTCCATCGGTGGATTTTTCTCGAAATAGCGCTGCAATCCCTCAAACAAACCATCCGCCACGGCCTGTTGATGCCGCGCCGTGACCAGTCGCTGACTGTCGCGAACATTGGAAATGAAGCCGGTTTCCACCAGAATCGACGGCACATCGGGCGACTTCAACACGGCAAATCCAGCCTGTTCCACGCGCTTCTGATGCAGCGTGGTGATACCCGCCAAACTGCCCAGCACGGTGTTGCCCAGTTGTAGACTGGCGGCAATGGTCGCATTCATCGACAAGTCGAGAATCACCCCGGCGAGCATTGGATCTTTGTCTTTCAGATTGAGCAGACTGGTAGCGCCAAGTAGATCTGCGCCGTTCTCTCGCTGCGCCATAAAGCGCGCCGTCGCCGATGTCGCACCACCTTCAGACAAGCAATACACAGAGGCGCCGGAGGCTGTCAGCCGTGGCGCCGCATCGGCATGCACCGAGATAAATATGTCGGCTTTATGCTGACGTGCAATCTCCACGCGCTTACGTAAAGGCACGAAGAAGTCGTCATTGCGCACCAGTTTTACATCGAATCCTTTTTCCTTTTTCAGGCGTTTGGCGAGTAGCTGAGCAATGGAAAGCACCACATCTTTTTCCCGCTCACCTTTCGCGCCGACCGCACCGGGATCCTTTCCGCCATGCCCTGGATCGACGACTACGATGATGTCGCGCTTGGGGTGAGCGCCGATCTTGGGTGTTTCACGTGGAACCATTGGGCTTACTGGCGGCGTTTTCGCAGTGACTAAATCCAAAACCAACCGATGACTTTGGCCATCCTGCGGCGCCAAAAGGAAGCTGTTCAGCAGCACTGGATTACTCAGATCGAGAACAATCCGCGTGTCTCCCTGACCAAAAGGCCCGGATCGAATCGACCGGATTACCGTGCCATTCAACGCCAACTCGCTGAAATCCCCGCTCAGATTTGCGCCGGACACATCGATGATCAGCCGTTCAGGAGCACTGAGGGTGAAGGTCTTGTAGCGCACTGGCCCGCTCAAATCGAAGACCAATCGCAACTTCTCATCAGAACGCCAAAGCCGCGCGTTACGAATTTGCGCGGCCGAAACACTGAATGGTAGGGCGAAGGCCGCGCTGGCCAAAATCAAATTGAGCAGATGGCGTCTGTGCATATGAAAACCTGTTCATGAAAAAGGCATCGTGGATCGCATTGTTATAATGTAACATCCAATTCATTCAACACGATGGTTCCGAACATGAATTCGCTGACACTTCCGGATATCGCCGCGCAGTCCGCTCGCCAAGCCTTGCCCCTCGAATGGGTGGGCATGCACGGCATCGCATTACCTGTTTTATTGGAAGGCCAACGCTTGAGTGCGAAGGCTGATGCGGGAGTGAGTCTGGATGACGGCGAGGCTCGCGGGATTCACATGTCACGCCTCTATCTGGCGCTGGAAGCGCTGGAACAGCAGAGCCTTTCCCCTGCTCTGCTGCACCAGGTGCTCAAACGTTTTCTGGATAGCCACGAAGGTTTATCCAACTGCGCCTACCTGAATATTCACACCGACTTGCTGCTGAAAAGGCCTGCATTAATCAGCCCATTGGCAGGTTGGAAATCCTATCCAGCGACCATTTCAGCCAGCCTGAAAAACAAGATGTTCCACGTGGAACTCAAAATAGAAGTGCCCTACTCCTCAACCTGCCCTTGTTCAGCGGCCCTGGCTCGGCAGTTAATCCAGCAATAATTTGTCGACGACTTCGCCAATAAAGCCCTTCAGCATGCAGACATTCTGGCCTGGCTCGGCTCGACCCAGGGCATCATCGCCACACCTCACAGCCAACGCAGCACCGCACAACTGCATGTGCACCTCGACGAATTCATCGACGAGTTACCGCTGAGCGCGATCATCAATGACGCTGAAGCCGCCCTAGGCACCGCCGTACAAACCGCCGTAAAACGCGCCGACGAACAAGCCTTCGCCCTCGCCAACGGGCAAAACCTGATGTTCTGCGAAGACGCCGCCCGCCGACTGAATCTCGCCCTTCGCCGTACACCCGGGGTTAACCAATTCCATCTGCGAGTGATCCACGCAGAAAGCCTTCACGCCCACGACGCCGTCGCCGAAAGCCACTGGCAGCGTGAGCAAGCATGATCCGCTGCCAATCCCTGATCTGGGGCGCACCCGGTCAACCGCTGACCGCGCCCCTCAATCTAGAGCTGGAAAGCGGTAGCCTCACAGCAATCGTCGGTGCCAACGGCTGTGGCAAAAGCAGCCTTCTAAAAGTCATCGCCGGCCTGCAAAAACCTTTGGCAGGCAAAGTCAGCCTGAGTGTTCCACGTCAAAGCGGCTTGTCGTTCCTGCCCCAACAACAGCACCTTGACCGCCAATTCCCCATCAGCCTCGAGGAACTGATCGCCGCCGGTTTCTGGGGACGCCGACTCTCCACCCAACTGCGCGCACAACGCCTGAAAGACGCACTGGAAAACTGGCACCTCAGCGGACTGGAAAACCGCCCACTCATGGCCCTCTCCGGCGGCGAATTACAGCGTGCCCTTCTCGCCCGATTGAGCCTGACCGATGCCCCGGTTCTGCTCCTCGACGAACCCCACGCCGCCCTCGATGAACTCGGTCAACAATTGCTCTGGCAACACATCCATGCCTGGCATAACCAAGGTCGAACCATCGTCGTGGTCTGCCACGACCTCGCCGCCGTACGCCAACATATTCCGCAAACGTTACTGATCAAAAACCGCGAATGCGTATTCGGCGCCAGCGTCGAACTGATCCAGCAAACCCCTCACACGCAGGTGGCCTGATGCTCGCCGTCGCCCACTTATGGCAACCGTTCAACGAGTTCGTGTTCATGCGCCGCGCCCTGCTCGGCGGCCTGGTCTTGGCGTGCAGTACGGCACCACTCGGTGTGTTTTTGATCCTGCGACGGATGAGTCTGATCGGTGACGCCGTCGCCCACGGCATCCTTCCCGGCGCCGCGCTGGGATTCTGGTTCGCCGGCCTGAGCCTTCCCGCACTGACACTCGGCGGCCTCGGCGCCGGCCTGAGCATGGCCGGACTCGCCGCATGGATCACCCGCCGCACCGGTCTGCGCGAAGACGCCAGCCTCGCCGCGATCTACCCGATCTCCCTCGCCAGCGGTGTGCTGATTCTCGGCATCGCCGGCAAACGCCTCGACCTGCTTCATCTGCTGTTCGGCTCAGCATTGGCCGTCGACGGCCCGACCCTCACCGGCATGTTGTGGGTCTCTGGATTCAGCCTGATCGCCATGGCGTTGATCTACAAACCGCTGCTGCTCGACACCCTCGACCCACTGTTCCTGAGAACCGTCAGCCGCCTCGGCCCACTCGCCCACGGCGTGTTCCTGACGCTGGTGGTGCTCAATCTGGTGATCGGTTTCCAGGCCATCGGCGCGCTGATGGTCGTCGGACTGATGATGCTCCCCGCCGCTGCCTCGCGATTCTGGAGCCGCCGCTTACCGATCCTGATCGCCATCGCCGCCGTCATCGGTTGCCTCTCGGTGTGGTTCGGTTTGCTCCTGTCGTTCTACTACTCGCTGCCAAGCGGCCCGGCCATCGTGCTGGTCGCAGGCGTCGGCTATCTGCTGTCGGTGGTGTTCGGGCCGGTTCACGGTCTGCTGCGCCGCCCGCCCTTGCTCACATCCCAATGAGGTGTTTCCCGATGCGCGTTCTACTCGTGTTGTTCAGCCTGATGCTGTCGATGTCACTGTCGGCGGCGGAAAAATTACCGGTGGTGACCAGCTTCAGCATCCTCGCCGACATGGTGCATCAGGTCGGCGGTGAGCATATCCAGATCACCAACATGGTCGGCCCGGACGCCGATGCGCACACTTACGAGCCGACACCGGACGACGCCAAAGCGTTGCTCGGCGCCAAACTGATCATCAAGAATGGCCTCGGTTTCGAGCCGTGGCTGGATCGACTGGTCACCAGCACCGAGACCAAAGCCACGCTCATCAGTGCCAGCCATGGCGTGATTCCACGCTCGCTGGATGAGGACGGCGAAACCGTTCCCGACCCGCACGCCTGGCACAATCTGGCGAACACCGAGTTGTACATCGCCAACATTACCAAAGCGCTGATCGCTGCCGACCCGGCGAACAAGGCCGACTACCAACGCAACAGCCAAGCCTATCTGAAGCAGATCTACGCCCTGCTCGCTGAAGCCAAAAGCAAGCTTGGTTCGCTGCCGCCGGGCAATCGCAAGATCGTCACCAGCCACGATGCCTTCGGTTATCTCGGTCAGGCCTATGGCATCGACTTTATGGCGCCACAGGGTTTGTCCACCGAGCGTGAACCTTCGGCCGCCGAAGTCGCTGCGCTGATCACCCAGATTCGTCAGGCCAGGGTCAAAGCGGTGTTCATGGAAAACATCAAGGACGCTCGCTTGCTCAAGCAGATCGCTGATGAAAGCGGCGCGCACATCGGCGGCACGTTGTACTCCGACGCCCTCGCCGCCAGCGGCCCGGCCAGCACCTTCACCGGCCTGTTCGAATACAACCTCAACACCCTTTATGACGCGCTGAGCAAACCATGATCCGCAAGAATCCTTCAGGCGATTTGCCGCAAATCGCCGAGTCGGCTTACGTCGATAAAACCGCGATCATCTGCGGCAAAGTGGTGATTGGCGAGAACGTTTTCGTCGGCCCCTACGCGGTGATCCGCGCCGACGAAGTGGACGCCTCGGGCGAGATGGAGCCGATCACCATCGGCGCGAATTCGAACATCCAGGACGGTGTGGTGATCCACTCAAAATCCGGTGCGGCGGTGACCATCGGCGAGTTCAGTTCCATCGCCCACCGCTCGATCGTGCATGGCCCATGCGTGGTCGGCGACCGCGTGTTCATCGGTTTCAACAGCGTGCTGTTCAACTGCATCGTCGGCAACGGCTGCGTGGTACGGCACAACTCGGTGGTCGATGGTCGCGATTTGCCGCACGCGTTCTACGTGCCCTCCACCACCCGCATCGGCCCGAACACCGACCTCTCGTTATTCCCACCGGTGAGCGTCAGCGCTTCGGAGTTTTCCGAAGACGTGGCGCGCACCAATGTCGACCTGGTGCGCGGCTACAAAGCCTTGCAGAACGAGTTCTGAACCATGAGCAGCGTGCTGATTCGCAACGCCAGGCTGGTCAACGAGGGGCGCGAGTTTGACGGCGATCTGTTGGTCAGCAACGGGCGCATCGTCAAAATTGCGCGAAGCATTGAAGGTGAAAACGCCTCAGTGGAAATCGACGCCAACGGCCAATGGTTACTGCCGGGGATGATCGATGATCAGGTGCATTTCCGTGAACCGGGTGCGCCGGCCAAGGGCAGCATTCACACCGAGTCGCGCGCGGCGGTCGCCGGTGGCATCACCAGCTTCATGGACATGCCCAACACCAACCCGGCCACCCTCACCCTCGAAGCACTGGCGGATAAAAAGCGTCGGGCGGCGATCAACTCAGTGGCTAACTATGGCTTTCACTTTGGCGTGAGCCGGGACAATCTCGATACGGTGGCTGCGCTCAATCCGTGTGAAGTGGCCGGGGTGAAAGTATTCATGGGCGCGTCGACCGGCAACATGCTGGTGGATGATCCGCAGATCCTTGAGCAACTGTTCGCCGAAGTGCCAACCATCCTGTTGGCGCATTGCGAACACACACCAAGCATCGACGCTAACGCGGCCAATCTGCGCGAGCTGTTCGGCGATCGTATTCCTACCGCCGCTCACCCGCTCATTCGTAGTGCCGAGGCGTGTTGTCGATCCTCATCGCTCGCGGTGGAACTGGCGAAACGTCACGGCACACGCCTGCATGTTTTGCACCTGACCACGGCGCGTGAACTGGCCTTGTTCGAGGACAAACCGTTGACGCAAAAACGCATCACCGCTGAAGTGTGTCTGCATCATTTGTTGTTCGATGACCGCGACTATCCAAGCCTCGGCAACCTGATCAAGTGCAACCCGGCGATCAAGAGTCAAAGTGATCGTGATGCTTTGCGGGAGGCTTTGAACAGCAATCGGTTGGACGTTATCGGCAGCGATCATGCGCCGCATACCTGGGAAGAAAAGCAGCGGCCTTACGCACAGGCGCCGTCGGGATTGCCACTGGTGCAGCATGCATTGCCGGCGCTGATGGAGTTGGTGGCAGATGGGGTTTTGCCGGTCACGACGTTAGTGGCGAAGACCAGCCATCGCGTCGCGGATCTGTTTGCGATTCCGGATCGTGGCTATTTGCGTGAAGGGTATTGGGCGGATCTGGTGTTGGTTGAAGCGCAGAGGCTGGAGGTCGATCGGCAGCCGATTCTGTCGCAGTGCGGATGGACGCCGTTTGCCGGGCGCAGCTTTCGGCATCGGGTGAATGCGACGATTGTGTCGGGGCAGATTGCGTGGCGGGAGGGACGGGTGAACGAGGGGTGTCGGGGGTTGGCGCTGAGGTTTATGCGCTGACTGTTGGGACGCCTTCGCGAGCAAGCTTTGCTCCTACAGATTCACACAATTCCGTAGGAGCAAAGCTTGCTCGCGATGCTTTTTAGGCGCGGGGTTTCACAGCGCCGCAATCCTGGCCGAGCCAAACCGCACGGGTTTCCAGACTGCCCTTCTGGTTGATCCCGATCGCATTGAACGTGCCGTTCGCTACCGTGGTGAATTCACGATCACTGAGGAACGTCGCCACGCCGGTGCCCTGTGCTTTCGGGCAGCTGAAGCGGAATTTCCACTGGTTGCCGGTGCGATCGGTGATCTGCTGTTTGCAGCCCGATTGCGGGTCGGCCAATGGAATGTCGTTGGTCGCCACCTGCTCTGGCGTCAGGCAGGCGCGGATGCCTTTGCCGCCGATATTGATGCCGTTTTTCTCCAACGCCGCGCGCTGTTGCGGGGTCATCTGCCCTTGCAGTTGACCGAGGATCGATTGCACATCCATAGGCTGGTCATCGACCTTGACGTTGCTCGATGTCATTTCCCACAGACCCGGCTGCAGCATCTGCGCCTGAGCAACCACCGGCAAAGCCAAACCCAGACCCAGCGCCAAACCCAGCAGACGAACGTTCATCGAAAAACTCCTGATCAGTAGTGGCCGTTAGACGTCGGCCGATTGCTTCGGTTCATGCACCAATTAAATAGCGACAATCGCGACAGAACATGGTCTGTTAAGCATTGAATCTTCCGGAGCAAGGCTGCCCCATGGATTATTTTGGACCGCACATTTTCGGTTACCTGATCGCCCTGATACACACCCTCGGCTTGATCGCCGCCCTTCACGCGGTGCTCACCGTGCGCACGGCTCAAGGCTCGATCGCCTGGGCATTGTCGCTGATCTTTATTCCCTACCTCACGCTAATTCCATACCTGGTGTTCGGCCGCAGCACGTTTGATGGTTACATCAAGGCACGGCGCCAGGCCAACGAACAAATGCGTCAGGCCATTTCCGAGCTGAACTGGCGCCCTTGGGTGGAAGAAGCCCTGACTGCACGCGCCTCGAATGCCTACGCCTCACTGCGGGCGATGCCCAAGCTTGGGCGCATGCCGTGTCTGGCGAACAACGAAGTGCAGTTGCTGATCAACGGCACGGCGACATTCGAGTCGATTTTCCACGCCATCGAGCAGGCGAAGGAAGCGGTGCTGATCCAGTTTTTCATCATCCACGATGACCGCCTCGGCCAGCGCCTGCGTGATCTGCTGCTGAAGAAAGCTGCCGATGGCGTGACCATTCACCTGCTCTACGACCGCATCGGCAGCCACGCCCTGCCCCACAGTTATGTGCAGGCGCTGCGTGATGGCGGTGTCGAGGTCAAAGCTTTCGCCACGCGCAGCGGCTGGCTCAACCGCTTTCAGGTCAACTTCCGTAACCACCGCAAGATCGTCGTAGTCGATGGCGTGGTCGGTTTCGTCGGCGGGCACAACGTCGGCGATGAATACATGGGCGAAAAACCACCGCTGGCACCGTGGCGCGATACCCACGTCAAAGTCCGCGGCCCGGTGGTGGCGTGCATGCAGGAATCGTTTGCCGAAGACTGGTTCTGGGCCGCACGCACCCTGCCGCCGCTGATCCTGCCGGATGAATACCCCGAAGACGGCGTGCTCTGCCAATTGCTCGCCAGCGGCCCGGCCGATGCGTATGAAACCTGCTCGCTGTTTTTCGTCGAAGCGATCCATGCGGCGACAGAACGGGTGTGGATCACCAGCCCGTATTTCATCCCCGATGAAGCGGTTTTCGCCGCGTTAAGACTGGCGGTGTTGCGCGGTGTCGATGTGCGATTGCTACTGCCTTCGCGCCCCGACCACCGCATCGTCTACGCCGCTTCCAGCCTTTATGCCTTCGAAGCGGTGCGCGCCGGCGTGCGGGTGTTCCGTTACCGTCCAGGGTTTCTGCATCAGAAAGTGGTGTTGATCGACAGCGAGATCAGCGCGATTGGCAGCGCCAATCTGGACAACCGTTCGTTCCGGCTGAATTTCGAAGTGATGTTGCTGACGGTCGACAGTGCGTTCGCCGCCGACGTGGAACAAATGCTTAACGACGACTTCGCGCAGTCTGATGAAGTCGCCAAAGAAGAAAGCCGGGAGATCCACCGCCTGCAACAACTTGGCATGCGGATCGCCCGGCTTATTTCACCGATTCTCTAAAGCCCCCCCTCTCCCTAAGGAGAGGAAAAGGTTTAGGGGTTATAGATGTCGTCGCGTGTCCATGGCAGTTCGTGGCTGCCATCCGGATGTGCTTTCACCGCGAGAATCTGGTGCAGATTGATCCAGCCGCGCGCGAAGGCGTAAGCACAACCGGCCAGGTACAAACGCCAGATGCGCAGCGCCTGATCCGGTACCAGTTTGCCCGCAGCTTCGAGATTGTCCTCGAGCCGTTCGCTCCAGTGATCCAGTGTGCGCGCGTAGTGCAGGCGCAGGCTTTCGACGTCGACAATCTCCAGCCCCGCTTCGCTGATCTCCGCCGAGATCATCGACAGGTGCGGCAGCTCGCCGTTGGGGAATACGTATTTCTCGATAAAGTCGCCGGCGCCGCGTCCCACCGGACGGCCATCCGTGTGTTTGGCAGTGATGCCGTGGTTCATCACCAGACCGCCCTCCTTCACCGCGCCGAACAAGGTTTTGCAGTACTCGGCGAGATTGGCGTGGCCGACATGCTCGAACATGCCGACGCTGACCACCTTATCGAAACGGCCATCCTGCGGCAGGTCGCGATAGTCGAGGAGTTGCAGTTCGACCTGGTCTTCGAGGCCCTCGGCTTTTACTCGCTCGCGCGCCAGTTCCAGTTGTTCCTTGCTCAAGGTGATGCCGAAGACTTTCGCGCCGAATTCGCGTGCGGCAAAACGTGCCAGCCCACCCCAACCGCAACCGACATCCAACAGGTATTCGCCCGGTTGCAAACGCAGCTTGCGGCATAAATGGCGGAATTTGGCTTGCTGCGCCTGCTCCAGGGTTTCGCTGCCCGTTTCGAAATACGCGCAGGAATACGCCATGTCGCTGTCCAGCCAGAGCTGATAGAACGCGTTGGACAGGTCGTAGTGGTAGGAAATGGCTTTGGCGTCGGTTTCCTTGTCGTGCAAGGCCCGCACCGGCTGATTGTCGTCATCGTCACCGAGCAACGCGTTACTCAATTCGTCGCAAACCCGGATGACCTCGCTGATCGAGCCCTCCAGTTCGAGCTTGCCTTCAACGAATGCCGCTCCGAGCGCATCGAGGCTGGGATGGGTGAACTGGGTGACCATCTGCGGGTCCTTGACCACGATGGTGACGCTGGGCGCCGGCCCCAGATTGAATTCATGGCCGTCCCAGAGTCGCAAGCGAAGCGGTAGCTGCAGATTCTGTAAGGCCGGTGGAAGTTGCGCGAGCATGGAAAATCCCCCTTGTTTCAGACCGTCAGATCTGAGGGTAGACCATCCTGAAAAAATAGCAGGCTATCGATTTAATTAGCCAAAACTATCGTTGCAGACGCTCCAGCAAGCCATCCTGAACCCACTGTTTCAACCACGTAACTGCTTGCAGCGGCGCGCCCTCACCATAGATGACTGCTAACGCTTCGCACAGTTCGGAGAAACTCCAGCCTTCGTTTAACAAGCCATTCAGCGCATTCGCTTCAGCGCTGTCCAGACTGCGGTAGTTGCAGACCAAGTCGTGACGCCAGATCACGCAGACCTGGGGTGTTTCGAGTGCAACGCTGTGCGGGAAATCCGCTTCATCCTTTACCGAGCGCCAAATCGCGACGCTGTTGAATTCACACGCCAGCCATTGCAGCGAAGGCGTCGGTTTGAACTGCAAGGTCGGCCACTCTTCCGGCGCCAGTGTCGCCATCGCATTAATCGTCAGCGGCGCGCCGGCCGGGGAATCGAACGCCAGGGTGAAAGCCCATTCGAGTGCGGCCAGTTCCGCCAGCGGCGCACTTTGCTCGGGCACCAGATGCTCGCGGATAAACGCTTCAAAACCTTTACCCAGCCAACGCAGACTGTAATGCGCCGACGGATATTGGCGAATGTACGCGGTGGCGAGCAGATCGAATTCTTCATCGCCCATCCAATAATGAATGGCCGGGAAATCGTGGGTCAGCACTTCCAGCAAACGCGCCGCGTAAGCGTTGTGATAAATCGCCAGGCCAGTACCGACGTCGAGCGTCGGCCCGCCGATCAGGCTGTCGGCCAAGGCGCGATCGGCCGGCGCGGCATCCAGCAGAAACGCTTCGAACGCCAGTTGCCATTCCTTCAAGCGCATTGCTGTCTCCCGGCCAGAACCGTATCACCCAACTCGCGGGCCTTGTGCAGCTCGGCGAGCAGTTCTTCGAACGGCGGGAAATGATCGTCGCGTTCCAGCAACGTCGCCACCGGGCCGATGTGTTCCAGCGTGCGTTGATACAGCGCCCAGACCGGATCGCTCACCGGATGGTCATGAGTATCGATGACGTAATCACCGTAATCGTTGTGCCCGGCCAGATGCAGTTGACGTACTTTTTCTGCCGGCAAACCTTGAATGAATGTCCACGGATCGAAGCCGTGATTGCGCGAACTGACGTAGACATTATTAACGTCGAGCAACAACTCGCAGCCACTCTCCCGGCTCAGGGCCGCGAGAAATTCCCATTCGCTGAACTCGTCCGACGCGGCGCGCACATAGCTGGAGACGTTCTCCAGCACCAGCGGCCGCTGCAAAACATCTTGCACCTGCGCCACACGGCCGGCGATGTATTCAAGGCTTTCTGCGGTATAGGGCAGCGGCAACAAGTCGTGCAACTGATGGGCGTTGCCACGGCTCCAGCACAGGTGATCGGAGACCCATGCCGGTTTGACCCGCTCAGCCAGTTGCTTGAGTTTTTTTAGATAGTCCGGATCGAGGGCATGCGGCCCACCGATGGACAAGGACACACCATGCATCACCAGCGGATAGCGCTCGGCGATGGCGTCCAGGTAGTACAGAGCCTTGCCACCCTGCACCATGAAATTTTCGGAGACCACTTCAAACCAGTCGACGTCCGGCGACTGTTCGAGGATCTGCTGATAATAAGCGCTGCGTAAACCGAGGCCGTAACCCAGGAAAGGAAGCGAAGCGGACATGTCGGACTCCTGCTAAAAGTGGCCGCAGTGGCGTGAACCACTGCGGCGGCACTTGCGGTCAGTTATTCGCCGACCTTGCCACCTGCTTTTTCGCAAGCCGCTTGAGTCATGGCCTTGAAGCCCATGCCTTTGCAAGTGCCCAGACCTTTGCAGGCGTGATCTTTGGTCTTGCAGTCGTTCTGGCCTTTGCAGGCATTGACGCCGTAGCAGTGAACGTTGGCATCAGCAGCCGTAGCGGTAGTCGAAACACCAGCAAACATCGTAGCAGCGGCAAAAGCGAGAGCAGCACCAGCAGCAGCGGTCTTGATAGTCATTTTTGTTGTCCTCGGTCATCGTCAGGGATGTCGGCTGAACGGTTTGTTCAGTCCCGACATAGCACTAGAGAGAGCGACCAGGATGGCGTTACAACACGAGCAAAATTAATTTCAGATCTCTTCCTTGAGCTTGAGCAGCGGTTCTTGAAAGCGCAGCAATCGTCCGGCATTGCCCAACACCAGTAGCGTACTGAGGTTATGCAACAGCGCCGCGATCATCGCCCCGGCGGCACCTAGCCAACCGAATGCGGCGAACACAACGATGGCCAGCGTCCAGCCCAGACCGATGACCACGTTGACCTGCAACGTTCGGCGACACTGTCGACTGAGGCGTACACAGGTTCCGAGCCTGCGCAGATCGCTGCCGATCAGCACAATGTCAGCCGAGGCCAACGCGATATCCGCACCGCCCGCGCCCATCGCAACACCAACTACGCCGGCCTTGAGTGCCAGCGAATCGTTGATGCCGTCACCCACCACCATCGGCCGGAAACCGTTGCCGATTTCCTTAAGCACACGATTGAGTTTGTCCTCAGGTAAGGCCTGGGCTTGAACCTCTTGCAAACCAACATCACGCGCCAAAGTCTGAGCGACACTCTGCCGATCGCCGGTCAGCAACAGTTGCCGACCCAAGCCCAATTCGCGCAACTCGCTGAGGGCAAAACGCGCCTCCGGTTTGACGCTGTCGGCCAGCAACAACCACGCGAGGAATTCCCCGTTCAAGGACAACCCGGCAATCGGGCCGTCGTGCTCGGGAACGCTCGTGGTGCTGATGCCCAGTTGCGCGAACAACTCCGGCCGCCCCAGCGCCGCCTCGCCCTGCTCCGTCATGGCAACCACACCCAGGCCCTGACGTTCGTGTATCTCACTCAGGGCGACGGACTTATCCTGACTGACCAACCCCGCCAACGCTCGACTCACCGGATGACTGCTCGCCGCTCCGAGGCTGGCAGCCAGTGCGGTAATCGCGGAGGTGTCTGCGAGTGAGCTGTCGATCGACTGCAAACGCAACGTGCCGTAAGTCAGCGTGCCGGTCTTGTCGACGACCAGCGAGGTCAGGTCAGCCAGTTCTTCAAGAAACGCTGAACTGCGGATCAGAATCCCGTGCCGCGCCGCCACTGCGACACCGGCAATCGCCGTCGCCGGCGCAGACAACACCAACGCACACGGACACGCAGCCACCAACACCGCGAGCATCGCCTGCGCATCATTGGTCACGAACCAAGTCACCGCCGCCAGCAACAACACCAGCACCATGTAACTGCCGGCATAACGCTCGAGCAAACGAGTGATCGGTGGTTTCGAACGCTCGGCGTTTTGCATCAGGGCGATGACTTTGCCGAGGGTCGATTCATCACCTGTGCGAGTCACTTCAATACGCAGCAGTCCATCAAGGTTGATCGCGCCGCCGAACACCGTCATGCCGACAGCCGCCTCGACCGGCACTGACTCGCCGGTAATCGAAGCGGTATCGAGACTGGCCTGGCCGGACAGTACCCGACCATCCGCCGGCACCCGATCACCGGCGCGCACCTCAACAGTGTCGCCAGATTTCAGCGTGCCGTTGTCCACTTCGAGGATCGAGCCATCGGCCTGAACCTTGCGCGCGTGACTGCGCGTCAGTTGGCCGAGCGCATGGATCGCTTCTTGCGAACCGATGACACTGCGCTCTTCCAGCACGTGGCCGAAAATCATGATGATCGGCAACAGCGCCGCCGTGAGCAGATCACCAGTCGCCCACGCGCCGAGCATGGCCAAGGCAATCAGTTGATCGGTGATGCCGTGCAGGCTTGGATAACGCAGGCTGTACCACGCCGAACGCATCACCGGCACGGCGACTAATAAAGAAGCAAATCCGAGCAGCAACTGACTGACACCGGTCTGCTCCGGCACCAGCCAACGCCAGATCAAACCGAGACCGAGCAAGCCCAGCGCAAGCATCGCGAGGGTCAATTGCCGAGCAGCGCGGCGTTGTTCGGCCGAGGACAACAGGCTCGGTGCGGAGGTCGTCGCAGTCATTTACTGGCTCCCTGAATGATCAGGCGGGAATCGTCTTTCGGATCGACCGTGGTCACCGATCCGGCCTGGCCGAGAATCTTCGGCATGCGTTCGCGGTACAGGCGCAAGAGCATTTGCGGGTCGGTGCTGCTGGCCAGACTCGACACCGTGGCGGTGTCGGCCGAGGCTTTGGCCAGGCGTTCACCCGCCTGTGCGTGAGCCACTTGCAGCGTGCGATCGGCTTGTTCGTTGGCGGTCTGGGTGAGTTTCTCGGCGTCGGTGCGCGCATTCGCCACGGCTTTATCGGCTTGCTGACTGGCAGTCAGCACGGCGTTGAACGCACTTACGGCAGGGTCAGGCAGACTCGATTGCACATCAACCCGCGCCACTTCGATACCGATGCCCTGCCCGCTCGCCTTCAACTCGGCGAGGCGTTTGTTGATGCCTTGCACCAGATCACCGCGCAGCCTTTCACGGCGTTCGGCGGCTTGATTGTCAGCGCCGATCAATTCCGGGCGAGCGACAAGAATGGTGTCGAGATCTCGCGCGGCCGTCAGTGCGACGGCGCTGCGGGTGACCAATCGATCCAGCGCCGGCAGCACATGATCGGCCTGCAAGACGAAGTCGTAAGGGTCGGTGACTTTGTAAAAGACCCGCACATCCAGTTGCACCACGCCGGCATCACCGGTCAATAAATAACCAGACCCGGCCAGCGCATCGCTCAGCGGTGTGGCGAACGAAGCGACGCGATCAGCCTTCAACGCCTCATCACTGCGCAACAGATTTTCCACTCGGCGTTCGATCACCCGATCCGCTGCAGGCAGCAAAACCACCTGTTCGAACGGCTGCGGCCAAGCCAATAACAGACCGGCGTTTTGCACGCGATCCAGTGCGCCAAAATGCAAAACCACCGCACGATTCTGCGGGTCGATCTGCCGCACGTTGGAGAATGCCCACGCCAATGCGGCCAACACCGTTACCGCATACAGGGCAAAAAATGCCAAACGACCGGCCTGAATCCAAGGGCTGTTTAGCGAATGTGTTCCACGTGGAACTTCTTCATTCATGGCTGCGATCCGGATTTGCTGTCGAGTGTCGGCGGGCCGTCAACCAGTACGCGGAATGGCGCGGCGTCGGTGCGCAGAATCAGTTTGGTGTCCGGCGTGACGATGGTGCCGAGGGTGTCCAGTGAGCGCAGCAAGTTGTACAGCTGCGGAGAACTGGCGTAGGCACGGCCGTAAATCTGCGCGGCTTCGACGCGAGATTGCGCTTCGATTTCTGCGGCTTTCACGGTGGCGTCAGCTTGCACAATTCGCGCATCGCGTTCGGCAGCGGAACGGATTTGCGCCGCTTCGCGTTTGCCGATCGCCGTGCGTTCAGTGGCAATTGTTTCACGCTCGGCGCGCATGCGATCGACCGTGGCGGTGAGCGTTACCGACGGCAAGGTCAAACGCTCGATGCCAACTTGCACGACACGCACGCCATAGGTCGCGAGCAATTGCTGATCAATCTGCTGACGCAACTGCGCTTCGAATTCAGCGATGTGCACTTGGCTGGCATCGGTGTTGACCAGATTCGCCAGATCGAAACTGCTGGCGGTGGTTTCCAGCGCCGAACCAACAAAGGTACGAATCTGCCGCGCCGCTTCATCGGGCTGGTTTTGCACTGCGCGCATGAAGCGCTGCACGTTGCTTGGATCGCCCTGCACCTGCCACGCCACGTAGGCCTGAACGATGATGCGCAAACCATCGCGGGTACCGACATCCTGCAAGCCGCTGGAGGTAGTGCGCAGACGCAAATCCACCGGAATCGCCGCTTCGAATGGCGCCGGCCAGCGCCAGCTCAAACCCGGTTCAAGCAATACCCGCGATGGATTACCGAAGCGAGTAATGACCGTGGCTTCACCGGAGCGCACTTGCACCAGACTCGCCGCGGCAATGGCGAACGCCACCAGCAACACCGCCCAGCCCATGCGCCGCCACGGGAAAGGCCCCGCCTCTTCCGGCGCACCGTGGTGATGATGCCCATGATGATGGTGATGTCCGCCGTGGCCGTGATCGTGGCCGCTGTGATCATGCGGTTCGTGCGTGTGCGACTGGCTCAATGGGCGACTCCTGGTTGAGCGATGGTGCGCGCGGGCGTCGGGTCAGCCGGCAGCGTGAAGGTACGCAGGTCGATGGTCGGCGCATTGCTGCTGCCACCGAGGCGATGATCGAGCACCAGCAATTGGGCTTTGCTCAGGCCTTGGCTGAGCTGCGCGAGGTATTGCTCCAGCACAAAGGCCTGACCGGCACTGGCGTAGGCTTTTTGTTCGGCGCTGAATTTCAGATCCGCCGCTTGCGCCGTGGCACTGGTTTCGCGTGCATTGGCACTGGCCTGATCGCAAGCGAGGCTGGCCTGCAATTGCGCCTGATTACTCGCTTCGGCCGCCGCGCCACGCTCCCGGGAGATCAACGCCTGGGCGCCGATCTGCGCCGCTTGCACCGCGTGATAAGCATTGGCGGCACCGGCCGGCGGGTGAATGGCTTCGACCACCGTGGCGAGAATCTCGACGCCACTGTTGAGTTGTTGCAGATCGCTTTGCACCGCGCGACCGATCTCCTCGCCCAGCCCTACCCGGTCTTCACCGAGCAAACCGTCGAGCGTACGCGAAGCAAAGTCGTGCACCAGAATCCGGCTGGCGGTGCTGCGGATCAGTGTGGGCACATCAGCGCTGTTGTACGTCGCGGCCAGCGCCGCCTGATCCGTCAGGCCGATGCGATAGACGAAGCGCACGTCCATGTTGACGATCTGAAAGCTCTGCTGATCGCCATGGCTGCTGGCGATCACTTGCGACTTGTCGTTGACGTGACTGGCATCCCACAAACGGTTGGCCGTCATCGGTGCCGGGCCTTCAGCGGGATCGGCTTGTGGCGGTGCCGGGTTCTCGCCGACGCTGGTAGCGAGTTCATGCACCACGCCGTTTTCGACGATCAACACGCGACCCAGCGGCCACGGCAAACCTGTGTGCAAACCGGGGTCAAACACCTGCACCGGTTTGCCGAAACGCTCATAAATGCCGCGACCCTGAAGAGGGATTTCATGGATGCCAGTAAGCAACCAACCCACCGCTGCGACCAGCGCCAGCACCGGCAGAAACGCTCGGCGCATGTAACTGAACGCCCAGATCTGACGTAGATCGATGCCAAAACGGTTGTGTAATTCATGCTGCAACGCGAGCAACGGTTGCGGCGGCCAGCGCAGCATGTCAGCGACAAAACTGCGCGCCAACAGCGTCGGTTCGAGCTGTTCGCGGCGTGGGCTGAAGACCGAGAGTACCGCGCGCAATAGCAGCTCGATCGCGACCAATCCCGGCAAGATGCCGATGAGTACCGCCACACGAACTGGCCAAACCGCGTTCTCGCCAGCGAACAATAAACACAGCGCGCCGAGCACCAGACTGATGATCGCCACGCGCGTCAATTGCGCCAGCGCTCCTGCTTCTGGCCATTGCGCTGGATTCTCCTGAGCGAGTTGCCGCTCCAGCACCAGCAAACCAAACGCCAGCAGCAACGCCAACGCCGCACCGACGGAGGCGGACACTCCAACGGCAGCGGCGGGCAACGTCAGGTTCCACACCTGTTCGATGCTCAGCGCCACCAGCAACGCCCAACCGCCCAACCACAGCGTCGCTGCACCGATCTGGCCAAGCACATGCAAACCGCGCTGACTGAGGCGATCCAGCAGGCGTTCGTACCAACCTTCTGGCGCAATCGCTTGATCGTCAGCAGTCGGCGTCAGCACAACAGGATTGATCACCCGCGCGCGCCATTGCGTCACCCACCACGCCGATTGCAGCCCTGCGACCAGCACCAGCAACGCCGCGCTCTGATTGACCAGCAGCGGCAGCCACAATGACTGCGGCGCAAACAACCCGACGAAAAACGCCGACACCCAGCCCGCCCCGGCCAATCCGCCAAGGCCCAACGCCCAACGCCGCAGTCGCCTGCTCTGCATGGTCGCCTGCTGAAAACGCGGCAGTCCGGTCACCTGCGTGCCATCCACCTCCAGATCAACTTGCATATCACCCCAAAATCATTGGCTCGCGGTTCATATCGTTACGATATAACGAAAAGCGTGAAATATTCGTACACAATTACCCGTATTCAAAGACGCCCAACCTGTCGCTTGCCTGAAGCCTTGACCGAAATGTCTGGAAACGCACATATTACGTTCGTAATTTTTATCGACAGCTACTTTTAGCGATCCGCATCCATTCATCAGGAGCAAGCGCATGAGCATCTATGACGTAGTGATTCTGGGCGGCGGCCCCGGTGGTTATAACGCGGCGATCCGCGCCGGCCAGTTGGGCCTCAAGGCCGCTTGCGTCGAAGGTCGGGCGACCCTCGGCGGCACCTGCCTGAACGTCGGTTGCATGCCGTCCAAAGCCCTGTTGCACGCCTCGGAGCTGTACGACGCGGCGATGGGTGCGGAATTCGCCAACCTCGGCATCGAAGTCAAACCGACGCTGAACCTCGCGCAAATGATGAAACAGAAAGACGAAAGCGTGACCGCCCTGACCAAAGGCATCGAGTTTCTCTTTCGCAAGAACAAGGTCGACTGGATCAAGGGCTGGGGCCACATCGACGGGCCGGGCAAGGTTACGGTGACTGACGATCAGGGCAATAAGGTCGAGCTGACTGCCAAGGACATCATCATCGCCACCGGCTCCGAGCCCACTCCCCTGCCCGGTGTCGAGATCGACAACAAACGCATCCTCGATTCAACGGGCGCGTTGTCGCTGAGCGAAGTGCCAAAACATCTGGTGGTGATCGGGGCCGGCGTGATTGGCCTGGAGTTGGGTTCGGTGTGGCGGCGACTCGGCGCGCAGGTGACCGTGGTCGAATACCTCGACCGCATCTGCCCTGGTGTTGATGGCGAGGCCGGCAAAACCCTGCAGCGCTCGCTGAGCAAACAGGGCATCGCCTTCAAGTTGAGTTCTAAAGTCACCAGCGCGACGACGTCGGAAAACGGCGTGCAGCTCAGCGTTGAGCCGGCGGCGGGCGGCACGGCGGAACTGCTCGAAGCCGATTACGTGCTGGTGGCGATTGGTCGTCGCCCTTACACCCAAGGCCTGGGCCTGGAAAACGTCGGTCTGAGCACCGACAAGCGCGGCATGCTCGCCAATAAACAGCATCGCACCGAAGCCGCTGGCGTCTGGGTGATTGGCGACGTCACGTCCGGGCCGATGCTCGCGCACAAGGCTGAGGATGAAGCGATGGCCTGCGTCGAGCAGATCCACGGCAAGGCAGGCGAGGTCAATTACGACCTGATCCCCAACGTGATCTACACCAAGCCGGAACTGGCCAGCGTCGGCAAGACTGAAGAGCAACTCAAGGCTGAGGGTCGCGCGTACAAGGTCGGCAAATTCCCGTTCACCGCCAACAGCCGGGCGAAGATAAACCATGAGACCGAGGGCTTTGCCAAAGTCCTCGCCGATGAACGCACGGATGAAGTGCTCGGCGTGCATCTTGTGGGGCCGAGCGTGAGTGAGATGATTGGCGAGTTTTGTGTGGCGATGGAGTTCAGTGCGTCGGCGGAGGACATTGCCTTGACCTGTCATCCGCATCCGACGCGCTCGGAAGCGTTGCGCCAGGCGGCGATGAATGTTGAGGGGATGGCGACGCAGATGTAGAAGATCAAAAGATCGCAGCCTTCGGCAGCTCCTACATGAAATGCGCCCCCTGTAGGAGCTGCCGAAGGCTGCGATCTTTGCTTGTCAGGCCGGCAGATGCCCCAAAGGCAAAGCCCCCGGTGTCTTCACCGTGTGAATCGCAAAGTTGCTGCGGATGTCACTCACCCCCGGCAACTTCAACAGGCAGCCGCTGAGAAAGCGGTCGTACGCGCGCAGATCCGGCACCACCACTTGCAGCAGAAAATCCGATTCCCCCGACACCAGAAACGCTGAAATCACCTCCGGCAATGCCGTCACCGCCGCATAAAACGCCTCGGCCTGTTCGTCGTTGTGGCGTTCGACCTTGACCCCGACAAACACCGTCAGCCCCAACCCGACTTCGTCGCGATCGAGATTGGCCTGATAGCCGCGAATCACCCCCGCCTCCTCCAGCATGCGCACCCGGCGCAAACACGGTGAAGCCGACAAGCCGATTTCATCCGCCAGCTCGACGTTGCTCAGGCGCCCGTCCCGTTGCAGGGCGGCGAGGATTTTGCGGTCGAAGGCATCCAGTTTCATGTTTGGCAGATCCCGATAGTTATCACGCGCAAAGCTAGCAGGTTATGCCAATTGCAGAAGCTTTTGAAGCCGACTACGCAAGCACCTGCCCCGCCCTTCAGCCCTAGACTGGCGCTACCGAATCGACAACGAAAGGACTGAACCGTGGCGAGTCTCTGGCTGTTTTTCCTGGCATTGGCGGTGGTTTTTCTGCTGCCCGGCCCAGACATGATCCTGCTCCTGCAAACTGGCGCGCGTCAGGGACGCAGCGCCGCATTGGCCACGGCGATAGGTCTGACGATTGCCCGAGGTTGTTATGTGGCGTTAGCAGCGTTGGGATTGGCGGCGTTGTTCAAAGCAGCGCCGTGGACGTTCGAAGTGGTGCGGCTCGCCGGTGCGGCGTATCTGCTGTGGATCGGTATTCAATGCCTGCGCAGCACACTCCTGCCGCACCTGACGACAGGTGAAACTGCCGATAGCCACGGCCAATGGCGCGAAGCGATCCGGCGCGGTTTGCTGACCAACCTGCTCAACCCCAAAGCCCTATTGTTCTGCTCGGTGCTGTTGCCGCAGTTCATCGTCGCCGACGGCGCGCCGGTGCTGAGCCAGTTCGCCCTGCTCGGTGCGCTGCTGGTCGGCGTCGGTCTGCTGTTCGACAGCGCCTATGCGCTGACCGGCGCCGCGCTGGGCCGTTGGCTGCAACACAGTCCAACGGCGCAACGGGTGCAGCAATGGTTGTTCGGCAGCCTGTTGATCGGCTTCGCCGTGCGCCTGACCTTCGTCCAGCAGGCTTAGCCTTTGTGGGCCTTGCGCTGACGACGGCTGATCAACAGCAACGCGGCGGCCGTGACCAAGACAATCGCGCCAACCTGCACCGGCCACTTGTATGGTCGCAGCGTCGTGCGTACGGAGTCCGTGACCTGGGTGACGTAACGCTTGTCGGCGTTTTCGAAATCCGGATACGGGCACTGATTGCCGAAATCCACCGCCCACAACACGTACGGGCCTTCCTTGATGTAACGCTGATACAGCGCGCTCTGCTCTTCGAGGCTGCTGTTCCAACCCGCCGCGTTGCACAGCACGGCAGCAAACGCCTCACTGGTGTGCGGCAGGTTGTCGGCGGCGCGGCTGGCCAATTCGGTGGCGACGAAACGGTAGTGATAGCGCTGATCCGGTTTCGCTTCGCTGGCCTTCTGGCGCTGCACTTCGGCTTCGCTGACCAGCGGGCCGACTTTCAGCTCGGTGGATTCCAGGCTGTAGTTGCCGCCGAACGTGGCGTAATCCGGAGCCATCTCGTAACCGAGGATGTCCATGCCCCACTCGCGCGCCGTCCACGCGGCGTTGTACAGCGCACTCGCGCGTTTGGTCGGCCACCACGCGGAATCGGCTTTCAAGCGTTGCTCACTGTAAAGGCGAGCCTTGTTTTGCAGGTCGGGATTGTCAAAATACGCGACCGCCTCGGCGTAATGCCCTTCGCGCAGCAAGCGCCGACCGAGCAGATTGCGCAGGCTGGCGGCGACCGGCAGCGGCACGTAGTTATCGCGCTCTTGCTGGGTCAATGCGGGCGGTGCCGGGACGTTATCGTCGACGTATTTTTTCAGCTCTTCGACCGTCAGCACGCGTTCGGCCACGGTCGCGGCGTCGAACCAATAGGTGCTGTTGCTGCGATACAACTGCACGAACGCTTGCAGGTATTCGCCGCGCTGCAAGGCGAGAATCGCGCTTTCGCCTTCGACCCGGCATTTCGGCTGCAGGCTTTCGTACGCCCAGTCCGGGGTGCGGCGATAACCCCAATCTTCTTTCTGCGGGAAGGCTTGTGCGGCTTTCGAATAGGCTGCGGCGGCGGCATTTTTGTCGCCGTCACGCACCGCCAGTTTCGCGCGCAGCCACCACGCGAGTCCGCCGTCGCCGGCATTTTCGAGAAAAGCTTTGGCACCGGCGTAATCGCCCTGTTGATAACTCATCGCGGCCAGACGATCAGCATTTTCGAGACTGCCACGGGTGCTGTTTTGCAGCAGCTTCACCAGTTTTTTCTCGTTCGGCGGTTCGTCACCAAACGACCAGCCCTGACGGCTGACCAACGAAGCCGTGACCAGTTGCTGCACCGATGTGTGCTGAAGCAATTCGGCCAGTTCGACCTCGGGCAATTCCGCCAACTCATTCATCAATTGCTTGAGCGAGGTGTAACCCACGGCGGAACCGTGCAGGTTCTGCGCTTCATACAATTCGATGGCGCCGTTCCAGTCGCCCGCCGCGCGCACCACCCGCGCCTCTTCGCCGAGGCTGGCGACACCCAGCTCCAACGGATCGCTGAAACCGTCGATGCTCAGTTGCCGGGCCTGACGGAACGCATCACGCGATCGCTCCAGCGCGACGACCTTATCCCCGGCTTCGCTGCTCATGGCGAACAACGTGCGCCCGAGAGAATACGCAGCCCAGGTGCTGCGCAATGGACGCTGATACGCCGGCAGCGCCAGCAGCTTGTTGAAATATTCGACGGCGAGTTGATGATCGCCCGTGGCAAACGCGACTGCGCCGGCCACGTACAAACGGATTTCCGCCGGCAGGCTGGCGCCCTGCACCTCGACCTGATGCGCATCGGTCAGGCCGCGCAGTTGCTTGACCAGCGTTTGCTGGTCGGCGCTCAAACCCAGCTGTTCAGCCTTATCGCGCGCCTCGGCGGCTGCGTTTTCTTCGCCGTACAGGTCGTTGGGATTGTGCGTCGCCGCCGTGACATTCTTCAGCCCGGCGATGGCTTTGCCGAGGCGGCTGAGTTCGAAGTTGAAGTTGCCCTCCGGCAGATCCGCCAGGGTTTGCCCGCGATTGTCGAGCAGGCGCATCGGGAAGTCCGGGCCGCAGGCCAGCGCCGAGCCCAATGGCAAGCAGAGGCTCAGGCAGAGCAGATGGCGGGGCCAGTTACGGGTCAACATGCGAACCTCCTTGATCAATATGTGCGCAACGCGCCCAACCGATGGCGCGTTGTCCGCCCGCCGGCAATCGGCCGTCGTGCAGGCGGGTGAAGGTAAGCAGATCCGGGCCTTGTTGCAATGCATAACCGGCGAGCGCATCGGCACCTTCACAGCTTTGCGCCTTCAAGGTGATTTGCGCGGGCCAGGCACTGTCGAGGTTGCCGGGGTTGTCGAGTTTGATGTCGTAAAGACCGTCGTTTTCGCTGAACGTCACGCCGAGCTGGCTGACGAGTTGATCGCCACGGGCAACCGCGCGCAAGGTAGTCAGACTCCAGGCGCGGCGATCGTTGGCCAGCGGCAAACGAAACCAGATCAACCCTGCCAGGTGCGCCGGCGGGTCTTCGCGCAGGGTCTTGCCGAGTTGGCTCAATGACAGCGGATCGGCGAGCAGTTCCTGACGCTCGCCACCGCGCTCGAGTTGCACCTCACTTTCCACCAGCGGCGCCCCACCGTCGTCCGGCAACAGCGCGACACCGTAGGCCGGCAGCGCGAGATAAAAAGATTTGTCGGTGATTCGCGCCCAGGCCTTGGCCCACTTCAACGCCTGATCGGAATCAAACAAACCTCGACGCGGATCGCTGACCGCGTGGACTTGCAGCACGCTGCTGTCGACGGTTTGCAGAAGTGTCGGCAATTGCGCACTGTCGAGCCAGGCTGGCAGTGCGGTGATGCTCAGCGGGATTTCTTTCGGCAATGCCGAGCGCAGCTGTTTGAGGAGTTCAGCGTAGGCCGGTAACCGCGCATTACCGGCGTCGTGATCGATCTCGACGCCGCTCAGCGTCAAGCCTTGCGCCTGCCAATCGGCGAGCACTTGGAGAATCTGCGCGGTGACTTGATCCTGATCCAGCGACTTGAGCTGACCATCGAGACGAATCACCGCGATCAACGGTCGGCCATCAGCTTTCAACAACGGCGCATCGATTCGCGCGCGGCTCCATCCGGCATTCGGGAAGGCTTGCAGGGCTAACACACGCAGCGTCGAGAAATCATTGTGGCTGTCGCGCAACGCCGACTCATGGGCCGGCGTCCATTGGCGTTGCCAGATGTAGAGTTGTTGGTCGAGGGGTGGCGCATCTTGTTGCTTGCAACCCACAAGCAAGATGCCCAAGAACAGACCGACAATAAACCGCATACCTTCCAACCCCCGAACACCACAAGGCTGCAAGGTTACACAAAAACCCTGTAGGAGCTGTCGAGTGAAACGAGGCTGCGATCTTTTGATCCTGTTTTTTAAAATCAAGATCAAAAGATCGCTGCGTGCCGCAGCTCCTACAGAGGTACTCCGGGTTTACGGGCAATGATGATCTGGCTTTTGGCAATCACCGAGTCCAGCGCCTGTTTGATCTGCGCGCCACGTGGCGAGCTGAGCAACGCCTGCCAGGTATCCGCCCAGTGATTGAGCAACGGATGATCCGGGTTGTTCAAATCAACCTTGGCTTCCCAGAACAACAGCATCCACACCGACCAGTAAAACCCGTGCTGGCTGTGGCTGATGATCTCCAGCCCGGCATCGCTGACCATCGTCTTGAACTGCTCTTCGCTGATGATCCGAATGTGGTTGGGCTTCTGGAAATACTCATCGGCGGCGATGCCTATTTGCAGGTTTTCGGAACTTGAATGCGGCACGCTCAGCAGGTACATGGCACCCGGCTTGCCGACCCGTACCAGTTCAGAAAGAAATTGCGCCGGATCGTCGACGTGTTCGATGACTTCGGTGGAAACCACCCGCGTTGCCGTGGCGTCGGCAATCGGTAACGGATTGCAGTCCGTGACATGGCATTCGATATCGCGCGCCGGCGTGTCGCTCAGGCGCTGGCGGGTCGCTTCGACCTTGGCCGCGTCGATGTCGGCGATGATGATCTTCGCCCCGCGCATGCCGCAGAAATGCACATTGCCGCCATCACCGCAGCCGACGTCGAGCAATACGTCGTCAGGGCTCACCACAAAACCTTTGAACAGCTCGCCGGTCGCTTCTGTGTACCAGCCGCTGAGCACCGCATCGTGCAGGCCGACCATGTAAGAATCTTTTTTCTCGGGGATCACAGCGGCAGGCGGCTCGGCAACTGGAGCCGGTGCTGTCGGCAATAATTTTTTCAAAAGTTGCAGCATGAGTACGCTCCAGAGGATCGGCTGGCATCGGCGAACCGGTTGCCTGGCAAGTGATGGAACAAAACGCCCGGCACAGCGATGGCGCGCAATTTTTCGATGCCCATGATCCGTTTGCCGGTCATGACGTGCGCCCTGCATCCAGAGGTTTGCGGGCGATGATGACCTGACTTTTCGGCATCAATTGATCGAGGGTCTGTTTGATCGCATGGCCATCGGGCTGGGCCAGCAGGTCTTGCCAGGTGCGGGCCCAGCTTTCCATCAACGGTGGATACGGCGCCTGAATGCGATCACGCACCGCGCCGCCGGGATCTCTGCCGGCCGCGCGCTCGCTCGCCCAGAAAAAAATCATCCCCATCACCCAGAAAAATCCATTGGCCTGGCGATGCTCGATTACCAGACCCGCGTCCTCTACCAATGCGGCGAAACGCTCCGGGGTAAAAATCTGCACATGATTGGGCGATTGGTAATAGCTGGCCGGGGCGATGCCCTTCTGCAAATGCTCACCCACCGGTGCCGGTACGCTAAGCAGGTATTGCGCACCGGGGCGCCCCATGCGCACCAGTTCGGCCATGAACGGTTCCGGGTGGTCGATGTGCTCCAGCACTTCCATGCACACCACTTTGCTGGCGCAGCCATCGGCCAATGGCAGCGGCAGGCTGTTGCTGACCAGGCCCAGGTTCAGTTGATGGCTTTGCGCGTCGACCTGCCGGGCAAGATCGCGCACCTTGTGGTGTTCACTGTCAGTGAAAATCACCGAGGCGCCCTGGCGTACGGCGAATAACGTTGCCACGCCTTCGCCGCAACCAACGTCGAGCAGCGTGTCATCCGCCGTGATTGCAAAACCTTTGAGCAATTCGCCCGAGGCGCCTAAAAACCAGCCGTCGAGCACGGCGTCATGCAAACCGACATCAGCAGGCGAAACGCTGGGGAGCGGCGCAGGCTCGGGCATCGGTGGGGGCGCGGGTAACCATCGTGCGAGCAGTCGCCGAATCATGCGCGCGAGACTTGTGCAGGAGGCGTCTGAGCCGATTGCAGACGTTGTTCAAAAAATGCCCGCAAACGCTGTTCGGTGTTGTCCTGACTGCAAAAACGCTGCAGATTGCTGACGGCGTGGGCCGACATTCTGGCGTAGCGCTGACCATCGGTTTTCGCCACGTCATAGCTGGCGCGATAGGCCGTACACAGCGAATCCCAGTCGGTCATGTAGCGCATCGTCCGATACGCCGCGCGGGGATCGTGCGGCCAGGCCGTGAGCTCTTCAGTGAAATCGACGATGAACGCACAATCGCTGTCGATGTAATCGGCCATTGCCGTGTTCAGCGGTGCAATCGCCGGTTTGCCGCACGACATGAATTCCATCAACGGCAGGCACTGCCCTTCGCCGTAGGAGCTGTTGACCACATAACTGGTGGCCTGCACCAGCGCTTCATAATCAACATCAGCCAGATAGCCGTGGATCAACACGATCCGGCATTGGTACGTCTGATTCTTGTAGAGATGATGCACCATGTCGTACAGCGCATTGGCGATGTCATGGTGGGTGAGTTTCAGCACCAGCGTTGCATCGGGCACGTCACGAAAAGTGCTGCAGAATGCACTGATCATGTCATGCCAATTCTTGCGCCCGTCATAGGGATTGAACACCGAGGTGTAGACCACGCCCTCAAGTTGCACCGTGCAATCCTGCGGTGGACCGCTGAACGACATCGGCGTCCCCTCTTGCAGCTCGCTTGGGCCATACGGCCGCAAGTCGACGGTGCGGCTATCGATCAACAGACCTCGCAAGTTCAACTGCACGTTTTCCACCACTGAGCTTTTGCTCAATGGCTGACCACGCGCGGCGAAGCGATCCCACACCGGCGCAGGGATTGCACACACCGGATAATCGGCCCCCATCACATCGCGCACGGTATTGACCGTGAACGTCGAATGGGTGATCGCCCTGCCGCAGGCCTCCAGCACCACACGCCAGTCATGGCGCGGTTCACCCTGCCAGCTCTCGGTCGGAATGGTGCTGAATTCCCAGGCAAATACCGGAATGGTCGGGCACGCATAATGAATCGGCGTGCGATGCGGCGGCGAGAACGACAGGTAGACACATGCTTCGCCACGGCTCAGGCAATCGAAATACAGGCGATCGACCAATTCGTCGGGATTACTTACCTCGATGACCTGACCGATGCGTTCCAGCACCGGGCGGAATTCCTTGAGCACGAAGTAATAGCTGTACTCGGGCCGGCCGAGGTTTTGCTGGATATTGCTCTTGTTGGTTTCCGAATGAATGATGATCAGCATGAGGCAGCCCCCGCTTCGATTGGCTGCGAAGCGACGTCACGGACAGGTGTCAGCCCGAGAAACGCTGCCAGGCGTTGCTGCACAGGCGCGAAACCGCAGTAATCGTGCATACGCTGATCAGCGGCGGCGGCCATGGTCTGGTAAGCCTGCGGATGATTTTTAGCCATCGCGTAGCTGTCCTCGTAAGCGGTTTTCAGCGAGCCCCAGTCCGGGCGATGGCGCAGCGTGCGATACAGAATCCGCACGTCCTCCGGCCAGATGGTCGGCTCGCGGCTGGACTTGACGATGAAGCCGACTTCTTCATCGATGTAATCGCGCATGGCCGTGTGGTTTGGCGCGATCACCGGACGGGCGCACGACATGAATTCCATCAACGGCAGGCACAACCCTTCGCAGCGTGACGCGTTGACATAGAAACTCGCCGCGCCATACAACCGGGCGAATTCCTCGTCTTCCAGATAGCCATGCATGACCACCACGCGGCAGGCAAAGGGCGACAGTTGCGACAGCAACGTGATCAGATGAACGTAGTAACTCGACAGGTCGTTCTGGGTGATTTTCAGCACCAGCGTCGCGTCTTCGACATCCCGCATGGCCCAGCAGAATGCCGTGATTAAGTGATGCCAGTTCTTGCGCCCGTCATCAGGGTTGAACACGCTCACGTAGACCACGCCACTGACGTCGATCTGTGCGTACTCGCTGGTATCGGGCAGCACCGCTTGAGGATGTTCGACTTGCTCTATGGCTTGCGCGACCGTCGTCGCCAGAGGCAAGGGCTCGGGGGCCGGCGTACGCAGACCGGAAAGCTTTTGGCGCAGCGCATCGGGCAATAAATCGCTGACGGCTTCGCGATACCACATCAGCAGGTTGTGCTTGAGCAGAAACAGCGGCCGATGCTCGGAAGGACGGGTGAAGGCTCGAACGCCTTCACGCAGATAATGCCTGGTGATGAATGCCCGACGGCGCGGGGTCAGCTCGGGAGGTGGCAGAGGTTCTGCCGGCGTCTCCTCGACCGGCTCGGCCAGGCCACGGGTTTCCAGTTCCTGCTCGTTGTGAATGGGCGCGATCAGACCGTCGGCAGACAACCCCAGAGCGCGGCTGTCGATGATGCAACCCTTGATCTGCAACGTCGCTCCGGCGTTCACCGCTGCGGGCGGAAATTGCTGACGCACAGCGGCAAAACCTTCCCACAATGGCGTGGGCAGAACCAGTACAGGAAAGTCTTCACCCAAGGTGCGGCGGATCGCTTCGGCCGTGTGGCTGGACAGCGTGATCACCCGGCCATGCCGCGCCAGCGTCTGGCTCCAGTCCTGGCGGGGATCATCGGGGTGGCACTCGGAAGGGATCGAGTCGTACTCCCACGCGATCACGCACACCGTCGGGCATTGCAGGTCAGTCGGGGTTTTATGCGGTGGCGAGAACGAAAGAAACAGACACTCTTCACCGGCCTCTTGCAGGTGTCGATACAGCGGATCGACTTCAGCCGCCGATGCCACGACATGCACCCGCCCAAGGCTTTCCAGCACAGGGCGATAGGCCTTGAGCACGAAGTAATAGCTGTATTCGGGACGCCCAAGACTCTGGCTGATGGAGCGGTCGTTGACGTCCGAGTAAAGAATGAAATTCATGGCATTCCACGATGAAACCACCATCCCGGCAGTCTCATGCTATGACGGCCAAGCGTCGGATCGAATCGGTTTTACCGGCCTTCGTCCTTCGTCATGGGAAACGTCTTCGTTCTTGTTTTAGTGGTTGGTTTCACTCTGGCTCGCGACCCTTGCGACAAACTTTGAAGAATGGCGGCGAGGGGCATTCTAAACACATCCATCAAGGATTCGTGAACCGCCCGGCGAGAATAAATTTGGCTACGCTGACGAGAACTGACCGGTCACGGTTTGGCCAGTTGAAATTGCTCGGCAATTGGCACAGATTGACAGCAAATAACTACAACAACGTTTTCGCCTGTCGTCTTAGCGGATTTTCCAACCGATCTGACAGACCCTTCTCTAAAGCCTGTAGGAAGTGCTGCGAAAACCAAGACCAAGGGGTCGCTGTTTGAAAAAGCGTCTGTTCGTCACGGGTCTCAGTGGATTCGTTGGACAACATATTCAGTCACGTCTGGCCTCGCCCGACGCTGCGTGGGAACTGCTGCCTGCGGCCTCACGTTTCGACCTGACGGATCCGCACAGCCTCATCGACCTGTGGCCGCACATGCCTGACGCGGTCATTCATCTGGCTGGCCAGACATTCGTCCCCGAAGCCTTCCGCGACCCGGCCCGCACCTTCGACATCAATCTGCTCGGCACCCTCAACCTGTTGCAGGCCCTCAAGGCCCGTGGTTTTCAGGGCACCTTTCTGTACGTCAGCTCTGGCGACGTCTACGGTCAGGTCAGCGAGAACGATCTGCCGATCACCGAACAACAAGCGCCCTGCCCGCGCAACCCGTACGCGGTGAGCAAAATCTCGGCCGAGTTTCTCAGCCTGCAATGGGGTTTGAGTGAGGGCTGGCCGGTACTGGTCGCGCGGCCGTTCAACCACATCGGCAGCGGGCAGAAAGACAGTTTTGTCATCGCCAGCGCGGCGCGACAGATCATTCGCATCAAGCAAGGTCTGCAAGCACCACAACTGGAAGTCGGCGATATTGACGTCAGCCGCGATTTTCTCGATGTTGGCGACGTGGTCTCGGCGTATTTCGCGTTGCTGGAAAAGGGCCAGGCAGGACAGGTTTACAACATCTGCTCGGGGCGGGAGCAGAGCATCCGCAGTCTGATTGAACAACTGGCCGATCTGGCCGAAGTAACCATGCAACTGGTTCAGGATCCGGCACGTATGCGACGCGCCGATCAGCGTCGCGTTTGCGGCAGCCATGAACGGCTGACCAAAACCACAGGATGGACGCCTGACATCACCACACAACAATCCCTGCGGGCGATCCTGTCCGACTGGGAGAAGCGAGTAAAACAAGAATGACTAAAAGTGCACTGATCACAGGGATCACCGGCCAGGACGGCGCTTATCTGGCGAAACTGTTGCTCGACAAGGGCTACAAGGTTCATGGCCTGGTGGCACGACGCAGCAGCGATTCGCGCTGGCGCCTGCGCGAGATGGGTGTCGAAGCCGACATCGTTTATCTCGACGGCGACATGGCCGATGCCTGCTCGGTACAGCGCGCGGTCATCAAATCGGCGCCGGACGAAGTCTATAACCTCGCCGCGCAAAGTTTTGTCGCCGCCTCCTGGGATCAACCGGTGACCACCGGCATCGTCGATGGCCTGGGCGTCACGCACTTGCTTGAAGCGATTCGTCAGTTCAGCCCGCACACGCGCTTCTATCAGGCCTCGACCAGCGAAATGTTCGGCCTGATTCAGGCTGAGCAGCAGGACGAGAACACGCCGTTCTACCCGCGCAGCCCCTACGGCGTGGCCAAGCTCTACGGTCACTGGATCACCGTCAACTACCGCGAAAGCTTCAACCTGCACGCCAGCAGCGGCATCCTCTTCAACCATGAATCGCCCCTGCGCGGCATCGAGTTCGTCACCCGCAAGGTCACCGACGCCGCTGCTCGCATCAAGCAAGGCAAACAGCAGGAGCTGGCGCTGGGCAACATCGATGCGAAACGCGACTGGGGTTTTGCCGGCGATTACGTCGAAGCCATGTGGCTGATGCTGCAACAGGACAAGCCTGACGATTTCGTGGTCGCTACCGGCGTCACCACCACGGTGCGCGAGATGTGCCGCATCGCCTTCGATCACGTCGGCCTCAACTACCGCGATTACGTGAAGATCGACCCGGCGTTTTTCCGCCCGGCCGAAGTTGAAGTGCTGCTCGGCAATCCGGCCAAGGCTCAGCGTGTGCTGGGCTGGAAGCCGAAAACCGACCTGGATACCTTGATCCGCATGATGATGGATGCGGACATGAAACGCGTCGCCAAGGAGTAGGCCATGCTGATCCCCGTGATTTTGTCCGGCGGTGCCGGCACTCGTTTGTGGCCGGTGTCCCGCGAGGGCCATCCGAAACCGTTCATGAATTTGCCCGACGGCCAGTCGCTGCTCGGCAAGACCTACCAGCGCGCCGCAGCTTTGCTCGACGGCTGGGGCGACATCGTCACGGTGACCAATCGCGAGTACTACTTCCAGAGCAAGGATCACTATTGCGCCGCTCACGTCTCGCGCCATCGCGGGCACTTCCTGCTGGAGCCGACCGGGCGCAACACCGCGCCGGCGATTGCTGCCGCAGCGTTGTCGCTGCAAGCGCTGCACGGTGATGACGCGATCATGGTGGTGATGCCGGCCGACCATTTGATCGTCAACCAGGACGCGCTGAAGACCGCCGTCGAGCACGCGGTCAATCTGACCAAGGACGGTTATTTGGTGACTTTCGGTGTGATCCCGACCGCGCCGGAAACCGGCTTCGGCTACATCGAAACCGGCGCGCCGCTGGACGCCAAAGGCGCGGCGAAAGTGCAGCGTTTCGTCGAGAAACCCGATCTGCAAACTGCCACGCATTATCTGGAAAGCGGCAACTTCCTGTGGAACTCGGGGATGTTCTGCTTCACCACGGCGGCGGTGATTGCCGAACTGCAATTGCACGCGCCTGAACTGCTGGAACAGACCCGCGCCTGCATGGCTGCCAGCGCACCGATCGAAACCGTCGGTTGCCTGCAACAGGAGCTGTCACCGGCGCTGTTCGCGGAAATCACCGACATCTCCATCGACTACGCGCTGATGGAACGCTCGGAAAAAGTCGTGGTGGTGCCGGCCGGTTTTGACTGGAGCGACATCGGTTCGTGGGGCGCCGTCGCAGCTCTGGTGCCCGCCGATGCCGACAACAACCGCGCCAGCGGCGACGCGATCTTCATCGACAGCCACAATAACTTCGTGCAGAGCGAAGACCGGCTGGTGGCGACGGTGGGTGTGGATAACCTGATCATCGTCGACACCGCCGACGCGGTGCTGGTGGCCCACGCCGACCGGGCGCAGGACGTGCGCCGGGTGGCCAAGCAACTCAAGGACAAATCCCACGAAGCCTATCGGCTGCATCGTACCGTCAGCCGCCCGTGGGGTACTTACACGGTTCTCGAAGAAGGGCCGCGTTTCAAGATCAAGCGCATCGTGGTCAAACCCGGTGGCAAGCTGTCCCTGCAAATGCACCATCACCGCAACGAACACTGGGTGGTCGTCGAAGGCATGGCCAAGGTCACCAACAACGGCACCGGCACCACGCTGGTGGCGAAAAATGAATCGACCTTTATTGCCGCCGGCCATAAACATCGCCTGGAAAACCCCGGGGTGATCGATCTGGTGATCATCGAAGTGCAAAGTGGCGAATACCTGGGAGAGGACGACATCGTCCGCTTCGAAGACCAATACGGCAGGACGGTTTAAATGCTGCTTTCCCTGTACCGCTCGTTGTACAGCTATCGGGGATTCATCCTCGGTAGCGTCAAGCGGGAGTTTCAATCGCGGTATCGCAACTCGCTGTTCGGTGCGCTGTGGACTGTGCTCAACCCGCTGTCGATGATCGTGGTCTACACAGTGATTTTTTCCCAGATCATGCGCGCGCGCCTGCCGGGTGTTGATGACGGCCTGGCTTACAGCGTCTACCTGTGTGCAGGCCTGCTGACCTGGGGACTGTTCGCCGAAATTACCTCGCGCAGCCAGGGCATGTTCCTCGAAAACGCCAACCTGCTGAAAAAAATCAGCTTCCCGCGTATCTGTCTGCCGGTGATTGCGCTCCTCAATGCCGGCATCAACTTCGCGATCATTCTGGGATTGTTCTTCGGCTTCCTGCTGATCAGCGGACGCTTGCCTGGCATGGCTTTGCTGGCGTTGATCCCGCTGCTGATCCTCCAAGTGATCTTCGCCGCCGGGCTCGGGATGTTGCTTGGCATTCTCAACGTGTTCTTTCGCGACGTCGGTCAGATGTTCGGAATTTGCCTGCAATTCTGGTTCTGGCTGACACCGATCGTTTACCCACTGTCGATTCTGCCGCCGGGCATTCAACACGTTATCGGACTGAACCCGATGACCCCCCTGATGACCAGTTACCAGAATGTGTTTCTCTATAACCAATGGCCGGACTGGTCTTCGCTGATTCCGTTGTTAATCATCGGTCTGTTGCTCTGCGCCATGGCGTTGCGGCTGTTTCGTCATCGCGTCGGTGAAATGGTGGACGAGCTCTGATGGGACATATACGCGTTACCGGCCTGGGCAAGGCCTACAAACAGTATCCGAACCGCTGGAGCCGCCTGTTTGAATGGCTGGTGCCGTTTTCCGGAACCCGCCACCACCAGCACTGGATCCTGCAAGACGTCGACTTCGAGATCAAACCCGGGGAGGCCGTCGGCATCGTCGGCGTCAACGGCGCGGGTAAAAGTACCCTGCTGAAAATGATCACCGGCACCACCCAGCCGACCTGTGGCCACATTCAACTGGAAGGCCGGGTTGCCGCGCTGCTGGAACTGGGCATGGGTTTTCACCCGGACTTCACCGGCCGACAGAACGCCTTCATGTCGGGTCAGTTATTGGGCATGCAAGTCGAAGAGATTGAACAACTGATGCCGCAAATCGAAAGCTTTGCCGAAATCGGCGAAGCCATCGATCAACCCGTGCGCACCTATTCCAGCGGGATGCAGATGCGTCTGGCGTTCAGTGTCGCCACCGCGCGACGCCCGGACATTCTGATCGTCGACGAAGCCTTGTCGGTCGGCGATGCCTACTTCCAGCACAAAAGCTTCGAACGCATACGCAGCTTCCGCGCGGCCGGTACCACTCTGCTGATCGTCTCCCATGACCGCTCGGCCATTCAGTCGATCTGCGACAGCGCCATTCTTCTCGAAAACGGGCGTCTGGCCATGCGCGGCAAACCCGAAGAAGTCATGGACTATTACAACGCCATGCTCGCTCAGCGCGAGGGGCAGACGGTACGCCAGGAAATGCTTGCCAACGGTCAGGTGCAAACAATTTCCGGCACCGGTGAAGCGGGGATTATCAGCGTGCGCCTGCTCGATGCACGCGGGCGCAGTCTGGAAGTTGCAGAAGTCGGTCAGCCTGTGGTGCTGGAGGTGCAGACCGAAGTTCGTAAAGACATCGAACGGCTGATTCTCGGTTTCATGATCAAGGATCGGCTGGGTCAGGCCATCTACGGGATCAACACCCATCGCCTCGACAAAGCCGTCACCGACCTGAGCGCCGGCGAGCGCGTGACCTTCCGCTTCGCCTTCGACATGCGTCTGGGCAAGGGCAGTTATTCGGTCGCGTTGAGCCTGTCACGTCTCGACTCGCACCTGGATCGCAACTTCGAATGGCGCGATTACGGCCTGGTCTTCCACGTCATCAACAATCGCCAGGAAGACTTTGTCGGCTGCTCGTGGCTGCAAGCGCAAACCGACATCACCCGCTCCAGTGAACCCCTTGTACAAACGCCTGATATGGAGATCTTGCGATGACGCGACTGTTGGTGGAGTGCACTTACGTTTTCGAACACCCGACCGCCAACTCCGGCATTCAACGCGTGGTGCGCAACGTCATCCAGCAACTGCCGGCGACCGATGAAACTGTCGAGTGCATCCCGGTGGTGATGATTGATGGCGGTCTTTATGAAGTGAAAAGTCTGGCCCCGCTGAAATCACCCAAGCTCGACCTGGTGAGCCTGCGCGTGAAGCTGGAGCAATGGGCCAACACCTTCTGGCTGCGCCACCGTGCACTGGAGCGACGTCGTCCGTTCAGCCAGTCGCATTTCGCCCGCCGAGTGCTCTACGTCGGCTGCCGGCTCAGCGCATTTGCCTGTTTCAGTTTGCCTATGCGCGTGCTCGAACGAGTCCTGAAAGGTAAAACCATTCCCGAACGTTGCGTCCCGTTAGCCCACCGGGCGGGCGATCAATTGGTGTTGCTCGACTCGTCATGGCACGCCAATTTTTTCCCCTTGGCCGAGCAACTCAAGCGCGACGGCGTCGGTATCATCTCGGTGATTTACGACCTGATCCCCCTGACCCATCCGCAGTTTTGCGATGCCGGCCTGGTCAAGGTTTTCAACGACTGGTTCGACTGGATCGCCCGCACGGCCGATGGCTACGTGGCGATTTCGACGACTATCCGCGACCAAGTGCGCGAGGAGATGCTGCGCCGGATTGGCGCGCAACAAGTCGAACAACGCTGGTTTGATTACTTCCACCTGGGCTCGGAACTGGATCTGAGCGATGCCGGTGCCGAGGTTGATCGAGCCTTGCTGCAGATGTTCAAAACGGCCGAGCCGGTGTTCCTCATGGTCAGCACCATTGAGCCGCGCAAAAACCATGCTTATCTGCTGGATGCCTTCGAACGCGCCTGGGCCACGGGATCCACGGCACGCTTGTGCATTGTCGGGAAAATTGGCTGGAAGTGTGATGCCTTGGTCGAGCGCATTCGCAAGCATCCAGAACTGAACCGCCGTTTGTTCATGTACAACTCTCTGTCGGACAGAAGTCTGGAACATGCCTATTCCCACGCCACCGCGTTGGTGTTCCCGTCTTACGTCGAAGGTTTCGGCTTGCCGCTGGTGGAAGCCATGCAACGTGGTTTACCGGCAATGGCCAGCGATATTCCGGTGTTCCGCGAAATCGGCGGCGACTACATGGCCTATTTCGATCTGGCAGACCCGCAAAGTCTGACCGATCTGGTGACCGGTATGGAGCACTCCGGCAAGTTTCCGGCCGCCCTGAGCCTTGAACAATGGCGTTGGCTCAGTTGGCGCGAAGCGAGCGCGCAATTGGTTCAGCGTATCGAGCGCAACCTGAACACATCGCTGCCTACCGAAGAGAAGCAGCATGCGCATAGCGCTTAACGCCAGAATTCTGCAGGCGCCGCGCACCGGCATCGGCCATTACGTCGCCGAACTGGTCAACGCCTTGCGCAGCGAACCTGATGTCGAAGTCACGCTGTTCCACGGCTGGGGCTGGAGTTCGGCGTTGCCGGAAGCGGCCATGCCCGGTTACTCGCGATTGACGCCACTGCTGCGACAAATCCCCGGAGCCTATCAGGCGCGGCGCTGGCTGGAGCAGAAGCGTTTCGATCAGGGTCGCGCGCAAGGCATCGATCTGTATCACGAGCCGAGCCTGTGGCCGCTGGCCTTCGACGGCCCGACCGTGATCACGTTGCACGACCTCACGCACCTGCATTTCCCCGACACACAGCCCGCCGCGCGGCTCAAGGAAATCGAGCGGCGACTGGCGAGCGGCGTTGCGCAGGCGCAGCTGATTCTCACTGACTCGCAAGCCATCGCCGATGAAGCGCAGGATTATTTCGGCTTGCCGGCCGAGCGCTTTGTGGTCGCCCCGTTGGGCGTCGCGGCACGCTTTCATCCGCGTGAGCCATTGGCGATCGACGCGGTGCTCAAAACGCACGCGGTAACGGCGCGTGAGTATTTCCTCTGTGTCGGCACGCTGGAACCGCGCAAAAACCTGACGCTGGCCCTGCGCGCGCACGCCTTGTTGCCAGAAGCCGTGCGTGAGCGCTTTCCGCTGCTGATCGTCGGCATGGCCGGCTGGCAGCGCGATCAGTTCAGTGAAGAATTGCGTCAGGCCCTGGCCAGCGGGCATGTGTGCCTCCTCGGTTACTTGCCCGATGAACACGTGGCGCAATTGCTCGCCGGCGCGCGGGCACTGATTTTTCCTTCGCTGTACGAAGGTTTCGGCCTGCCAGTGCTGGAGGCGATGGCCAGCGGCACGCCGGTGGTGGTCACCGGTTCTTCGGCGATGCCGGAAGTGGCAGGCCCGGCCGGCAACTATATTCAAGCTGACGATGCACAAGGCTTGCGCGATGCAATGAGCCTTCTGATCGACGATCAAGCGCATTGGCAGGCATGCCGAGAAGCCGGATTGCAGCAGGCACGGCTTTTTTCCTGGGAGCGTTGTGCACAGGCCACGGCCGGTGCCTACCGCCAGGCCATGGGAGGTTGATATGCGCGTACTTCACTTTTTCAAAACGTACCTGCCGGACTCGGTCGGCGGCATCGAACAAGTGATCTTCCAGCTCTGCGAAAGCGGCGCCCAGCACGGTATCGACGGTCAGGTGCTGACACTCAGCAGCGACCCGACACCGCCCGTGGTCAAACTCGGTCACCACGAAGTGCACCGCGCCAAACTCGACATTCAGTTCGCCTCCACCGGTTTTTCCTGGAGCGTGTTCAAACAGTTTCGCGAAATGGCCGCCGAGGCCGACGTGGTCAACTATCACTTCCCGTGGCCGTTTATGGATCTGGTGCATTTCGCCAGCGGCATGCAAAAACCCAGCGTCGTGACCTACCACTCGGACATCATTCGCCAGAAGCACCTGCTGAAACTTTACCGGCCACTGATGAACCGCTTCCTCGCCAGCGCCGATCGTATTGTCGCGGCGTCGCCAAACTACCTGCACACCAGCGATGTGCTGCAGCAGTTTCAGGACAAGACTCGAGTCATCCCCTACGGTTTGAACAAGGCCGGTTATCCACAGGCCGATAGCGAGCGCATGAACCGCTGGCGCCAGCAGCTTGGGGATAAGTTTTTCCTGTTCGTCGGGGTCATGCGTTATTACAAAGGCCTGCACATCCTGCTCGATGCGCTGAAAGACGTGGATTACCCGGTGGTGATCGTCGGCGCCGGCCCGCTTGAGCAAGAGTTGCATGCGCAAGCTGCAGCGTTGGGGCTGCGCAACATTCATTTCCTCGGCCGCGTGGGCGATGAAGACAAAGTCGCGTTGCTGCAATTGAGCTACGCGATCGTCTTCCCGTCGCACCTGCGTTCGGAAGCGTTCGGTATTTCGCTGCTGGAAGGCGCGATGTACGGCAAACCGATGATCTCCAGCGAGATCGGCACCGGCACCAGTTACATCAATATTCACAACGAGACCGGATTGGTGGTGCCGCCGAGTCATCCACAGGCATTTCGCGAGGCGATGCGTACGCTCTGGGATGATCCGGTGCGTGCGGCGGCGATGGGGGTGAAAGCGGAGGCGCGGTATCGGCAGTTATTCACAGCCGACGAAATGGGCCGCAAGTGGACGGAGCTGTATCAGGAATTGCTCGAAGAAAAATCCCTGTCCTACGCCTGATTTCGGCCTGAAACACATTCCCCATTGTGGGAGCGGGCTTGCTCGCGAAAGCGTCGGGTCAGTCGACATCATCGTTGCTGACAACCCGCCTTCGCGAGCAAGCCCGCTCCCACAGGGGTTTTGCGGTGGGTTCGGGATTACAGGTCGAGCACCAAGGGTTGGCTGCTTTGCGCCGGCACCGCACAACAAATCAGCACATGCCCCGCCTCCGGCATATCCGCCGGCACCTGTGGATAATTCACCGCGCCGCTGACCAGCCGCGTCTTGCAGGTTCCACATGAACCACCTCGGCAACTGAACTCCGGACGCAATCCACGGCTCTCCGCCAGTTCCAGCAAACTGCCACCATCCGGCTGCCAACGCGCCTCTTTCGCCGAACGCTCGAACACCACCGGAACCGAAGTGGTCGCTACGGGCGGTTGCTCAATCACGATCGCATCCGGATCAGCCTGACGTTTCAGCGTCGAAGGGCCAAAGGTTTCCGCATAAATCTGCGCATCGCGTACATCCAGTTCGCGCAGGGTGTCGTACAGCCCTTGGGTAAAACCACCGGGGCCACACAGGACAAAATCGATCTGGTCGAAATCATCGACCTCCAGCACATTCCTCAATACCTCGCCGTCAATCCGCGCCGGCAAATCGAAGTCCGCACCTTCCTGCACATCGGCTTCCGGCTGGCTGAGCAAACGCAACACCCGCACCGCATCGCCAGACGTTTCCAGCAAGCGATCCAGTTCCTTGCGAAAGGGTTGATCGGCCAGGCTGCGTGAACTCTGCAACAACAGCGTCGGACGAATCCTCCGCGTCCGTAAGCCTTGGTACACCACCTCGCGCAGCATCGACAGCAACGGCGTAATTCCCACACCAGCAGCCAACAACACCAACGGTCGCTGCTCCAGCGGTGCGACGGTGAAATGCCCCTGCGGCGCACGCGCTTCGAGTACATCGCCAACATTAATCTGCTCATGCAGATGCGACGAAATCAGGCCCTCTCGCTTGACGCTGATCCGGTAGAAACCATCCGATGGCGCACTCGAAAGGCTGTAAGTACGAATGTGTACCTCGCCCTCCACGGTGAAACGCAGCGGCAAATGCTGACCGGCAAGAAACACCGGCAAACCGGCGCCATCGGCGGGCTCCAGATAGATCGAGCGAATGTGCTGACTCTCCGCTTCGATCTTCGCCACCCGCAGAGGCCGCCATTGATTGCCGAGTGCCTGCGCCTGCAAACGTGCGTCCGCCTCGGCCCAGTTACCGGTCAACAGACTGGTCGGCGACATGCCGTCGAAGCGCCAGCGCAAGGCTAATGCCGCCGGGCGCCGCACCAGGTTTTCCACATCAAATGTCCACAGGCGTTCCGCGCCTTGAAACGCCTCGATTTGCGGCCCTTCGAGAATGATCTCGGTGCGCCCGCTGAGTTGCAGTACATCGCCTGTGGAAAAGTCGATGAACAGCAGGCCGGCCTTGGGGTTGAGCAATAAATTGCCGAGGGTATTGAAATGCAGATTGCCGGCAAAGTCGGGGATGGTCAGACGATTCCCTTCCACCCGTACGAAACCTGGCTGGCCGCCTCGGTGGGAAACATCCACCGCGCGCTGACCATCAACATCGACATAACTGGCGACGAAGAACGTGTCGGCGCCTTCGATCAACGCCGTGGCCGTCTCATCGAGAGCGTCCAGATGCTGAGCCGGGCGGGTTTGCGGATCCGTCAGTGGCACGCGCTGAAACTGGCGCAGTTGAATGTATTGCGGGCAGTTACCGAAAGCCTGATCCACGCTGACGTCGAACCCCTGCGCGGTCAGATTATCGACATGGCCGTTGAGGCGATTGCGCCGGCGGGTGTGCAGTTCGATGCCGAGCAAACCGATCGGCTCGCCATTGCGCAGTTGCGCCGGGTCATCGGCCGAGGTTTGGCTGGCGAAATGCAGGTGCTCGGGATCCGGCGAATGAGCGAAGCCCGGCGCACCTTCAAGCACACTGGCCCACGGCCGACCCTGCGCATCGACGGCGCCGTACAGCATGAAGGGCAATTGCTGATAGAACTCACGGTGCTGATCCGGCATCCACGTGCGAATCACCTTACGCCCGAACGCCTCCATGCGTTCAGCAACCCCGACTTTCGCCTGCAACTGTTGCTCGCCAGCGTGCCACGGTGAACGTTCCATCACGACCTCTCCCCTGCACCGTCGGCACAGTGTGGATTGCGGGAATCAGACTGCGGTTTGCAGACCGGCGACGGTGCGCGGCATGCCGACAAAACCGGGCAAGGCTTCGACCCGGGCCAGCCAGGCGCGAACGTTGCCGTACTCATCCAGCGACACATTGCCTTCCGGCGCATGAGCGATGTAACTGTAGGCCGAGACGTCGGCGATGGTCGGTTCTTCGCCGGCCAGATACGGGGTTTTGCCCAGTTCGACGTCCATCACTTTCAGCAGGTTGTGCGCACGGGTGATGGCTTCATCAGCATTCAGTTGCGCGCCGAATACCGTGACCAAGCGTGCGGCAGCAGGGCCGAAAGCAATCGGCCCGGCGGCGGCCGACAACCAACGCTGCACATGCGCGGCACCGACCGGATCCGCAGGCAGCCAACGTCCGTTGCCATACTTCTGCGCCAGATACACCAGAATAGCGTTGGAATCGGCGAGCACCACGCCGCCGTCATCAATCGCCGGGACTTGGCCGAAGCTGTTGATGGCCAGATACGTGGGCTGCTTGTGCTCACCCTTGGCCAGATCGACGAAAATCAGCTCGGTCGGCAATTGCAGCAGGGACAGCATCAACTCGACGCGATGAGCGTGGCCAGAACGCGGGAAGTTGTAGAGTTTGATCGCTTGCATGGTCGACTCCGCTGAACAGGGGCGCCGCTGCGGGGATGAGCGCGCCGAGGGGGCCATCTTCCGCTGATCGCGAAAACAACAGAATCACCAGTAACTGCAAACGATTATTTCAGCTCGTGCAATAACGCTGCATTTTTCAACGCGGGATGTTCGCGCAAAGCCTGTACCGCGAAATCGACAAAACTGCGGATCCGCGCCGGCGCCTTGCGCCCGCCCTGATAGACCACATGGATCGGCAATGCGAGCAGTTCGAATTCGGCGAGGACGATTTCCAATTCACCGGCGGCCACCTTGCTCGCCACTTGATAAGACAAAACCCGCGTCATCCCCAAGCCCATGGCCGCCGCCGTAATCGCAGCCTGATTGGCGGTCACGATCAGACGCGGCTCAGGTCGCACGCTGAATGGTTCGCCGCCGTCGAGAAACGGCCAAGTGCGTTGCTGACCAATTGCTGAAGTCGCCACGACGGGCACGCCCGCCAACGCGTGTGGATGAACCGGCCGACCGTGCTGCGCGAAATAAGCCGGAGAGCCACAAATCACCCGACGCACCTCACCGACCCGGATCGCATGCTGGCTGCTGTCGGGCAGATCACCGATGCGCACCGCCACATCGATACCCTCTTCGACCATGTTGACGATCCGGTCGACCAGCACCGCGTTGATCGTGACTTCCGGATACTGCGCGAGATAACCCGCCATCACCGGCGTCACAAACAGATCGCCGAACAACACCGGCGCCGTCACCGTCAATTGCCCACGCGGCTGCGCATGACTGCCCGCCGCCGAATCCTCGGCTTCCTGCACCTCCGCAAGAATTCTCCGACAATCCTCCAGATAACGCTGTCCCGCCTCGCTCAAATGCACACTGCGCGTGGTACGAATCAACAACTGCGTACCAATGCGCAACTCCAGCGCCGCCACCGCCCGCGTCACACTGGCCGCGGAAAGGCCCAAACGCCGCGCGGCCGAGGAGAAGCCCTGCTCTTGGGCGACGGTGGTGAAGATGTGCATTTCCTGGAAGCGATCCATGGGTTTGACCCTCACATCAAAATCAAAAGATCGCAGCCTGCGGCAGCTCCTACAGGTGAAATACGATTCCCATGTAGGAGCTGCCGCAGGCTGCGATCTTTTGCAGTTGGGTACCAACAACATAGTTTGACACAACCCATCGCGTAAATCGGGGTCTGTAGGATGATTCGCGATAAAGACAACAGCAACATAGATTGACACAGATGGGCTGCGCTTCAAATACAGGGCCGGGCTGCTCCCAACATAGTGTGACACCAACAACTGAAGTAAGCGGTCAGGAGGGGAGCAGCATAATCTGCGGTCTTCAGCACAAGCTCAGTGCGATGTCTAAATCTGTGCGCAACCTACGGCCGGCTCCCATAAGCACATAAACCGTATTTTTCGTCTCAAACAAGCAGTTGTGAGTGAAGGAAACCCCCAACGTTGATCTGACCCAATCACCAGGCGCAAAACGACCTTTTCTATCTTGGATAACCGTCAATGCGTAAACCAAGGCAGGGATAAGCCCTCTATCGGTGATGGCTATTCGTTGACGTGTTGTAACTTCGAGATCCAAGATTACCCAATCAGCAACAAGGCAATATGCACGGGAAGGAAAATGCAGACCTGCGAATGTCACTGCATCTAAATCGGGGAGTGGGCACCCGTTTATGTTTTCGCCTGCGGAAAGCAGCGAGGTAAACGCCGCCAAATTCATTCATCCCTCCAGCCGGTCGGTAAACTGACTCGAACGTGAATCATCCATAAGCATAGCTCTCAGCGAACAGCCTGGTACCGATGGCGACGAATAGTAGCCAGGTCGCCTCACACCTGGTTTCTCAACTCTCCCTTTATCTCACTGAACGGGATGATTTCTATTGGCGGCGTCACAGCACAAAGCGGTTTACGCCAATAATCCACGCTATGCCATTGGCCGTGCTTGAACCCAACCTCTGGGTAGGTGCCGATGTGGGTGAACCCGAGTGCTTCATGGATACCTATACTTCCTGCGTTGGGTAAGGCAATGCCGGCATAGGCTGCATGAATCCCCTGTTTCTCTAGAACTGGTAGAAGCTGCTGATAAAGCGCACGACCAACCCCTTTTCGGTGCACAGCCGGATCAACATACACGGTGACATCCGCCGACCATCGATAGGCTTCTCTCGCTCGATGCTCGCTTGCGTAAGCGTATCCAACGACGTTGCCCTCCACCTCGGCTACCAGATAGGGATGCGGCGGTAGTGTTGCGGTTATTCTTGATGCCATCTCATCAACAGTCGGTGGTATCAGCTCGAACGAGATGACTGAGTTCAAACCATTGGAGCATAGATAGTCTGGATGGCAGGGGCATCAGATGGTGTAGCAACCCTCACTTTGTAATTCATGTCTTTCCTTACTGCCCCTTTAAAAAATCGCGTTTGAAAGGCTGAACCACCTTAAGGCCTAGCCCTTCAGGATGTCGCGATAGGAACGTGAACTACGCCTTGAGCGGGCTTACCGCATCCACGAACCGTAGAGAGCACCGTTCAGTGAATTGTGAGCTTTTGCTCATGGGGACTAGGCTGCGGGATATCCACGACAACGTCTTTAGCACCGAGAACCTTCGCCAGGAACAGCGCCGTTAACCCACCGAAAAACTGCGCGATGATGAACAGCGCTACGTCTGACATCCGTATCCCCGAGAATGTATTGGTGAACACGCGAGCAATCGTCACCGCCGGATTCGCACTTAAAAACCAGTCGGACCCTACGCATGCGCTTCAAGTTTAAATCATGCCGCCCGTCAGGAGACACATGCGAAGATTCGTTGTAAATAGGAGCCACTCATCGGTGGGTATGTGCCGCAGAAATATTTTTTTGAAAAAAAAATACAGACATTACAGAATTGTAATTCTTCAATCATCTCCCTGTTATCTTCAAATTGCAACGATACAAGTCGGCGACGATACGAAAGCGCAACGCGCTTTCCGTAAACAATAATTCCAGCCGAAGAACTTACTAGTTCTGCCAAACCTAAGGAGTGATTAATGGATAACAATACAAAATTCTCAATGGCCGCTTTAGCGTTGGTTGTCAGTTCTGGGCCTTCCATGGCATTCGCAGAGGAAAAGACTGGGGGATTTATCGAAGATAGTAGTCTTTCCGTGCTAAATCGAAATTTCTACTTCAATCGTGACCATCGTAACGGGCAATCAAGCCCCACAGGCAATGGTTATTCAGAGACTTGGTCGCACGCGATCATCAGTAAATTTGAATCCGGTTTTACTCAAGGCACTGTCGGTGTGGGCGTCGATGCTTTCGCGATGATTGGGTTGAAGCTTGATACGGGTGACGGTCGAAATGGTGGTCGTAGTTCGTTCGATGTACTGCCTGTCAATGGCGATGGTGAGGCTCGAGATGAGTACACAAAAGTCGGTGGGGCAGCAAAGGTTCGCGCTTTTGACACAGTAGTGAAAGTTGGTGATGTTTTTCCAGCGAACCCCGTCGTGGCTTCTGGCGACTCAAGACTACTACCCGAAAGTTTCCGCGGTGTAACCGCGACCAATACCAGCATTGAAGGACTGACTGTTCAAGGTGGTCGCCTGCACGCCATGAGCCAACCAGTCTCCAGCAATATGCGCGACAACTTCGCGACATTCTATGCAGGGCCTGTTAATTCACCTTGGGTAGGCTATTTCGGCGGCGACTACAACGTTAACAAAAATATCATCGTTAGTCTCTATTCCAGTCGCCTCAAAGACGCTTGGAATCAATACTATGCGGGCACGGGATTGAATTACTCACTGTCTGATCAGCTTTCTGTATTCGGTGGCGTGAATTACTACAAGGCCGTTGATGAAGGAAAGAAACTGCTGGGAGAATTCGACAACAATATTTGGAGCGCTAAAGTTGGCGTGAAGTATGGTGCGCACTCACTTGCACTTTCTCACCAGCGAAATAATGGTAATGACGACTTCGACTATCTGCGTCAGTCGGACTCTATCTTTCTCGACAACTCGATCCAATACAGCGATTTTAACTCGCCAAAAGAACGTTCGTGGATGGTTCGCTACGACCTCGACATGAGCTCGTACGGCGTACCAGGCCTGTCGTTTATGACACGTTATGGTCGCGGCACCGACGCTGACTATTCCAACGCTAACGCAACATACATGAGGCGCGATGCAGACGGGAACCCGTTGACAGATCAGAAACGTTGGGAGCGCGACATTGAGGTGAAGTACGTCGTTCAGACAGGTTCCTTGAAAGATATGTCTTTCCGCTTGCGGCAAGCGAATACTCGCGCAACCGCTTTTGAATCGGATCTGGATGAGGTCCGTGTGATTGTTGAGTACCCACTCGCCATTCTGTAATACCTAAACGGGAAAATTCTCGGTTCTTCTAAATTGTCCCATTTTTGATTGAAAATTTCAAAATTGTAATTTTTCAATCATCTCCACGTTAACTAGGATTGCTTATAGTGAGTGGGAGTTATTAGGAATCTAGCTAGCGCATCTGGTTAGATCTCTACAGACAAGTAGCAAGCCTGTGAAAATCTGGAAACTCATTGTTGTTCAGTTAAAGCTACAATTTCACCTTTAGAAGCTCCTTCGGAAAAGGGTGAATTTTTAAGACGTCCCTCGGGACGTCTTTTTTATACCTGTTCGAAGCGAATCTAAAAAACGCCCGATTCCTATTTTTCATATCAGTCGAGCGTTATAGATTGTTCAGATAGTAGGATAGCTACTAGCCACCACGTTTGCGACACTCTCCAGCCACAGTGTACCTAATCGTATTTAGCTGCCCATTTGAATCTTCATAAGTCATGGCGGCTGGCACCACCGCGCAGACTTTTGCAGGCCGCACCACACTGATCACTTTCACAACATCCATCTTCATTCCGTACTCGTATTGTTTCGCTACAGGTGCGCTTTTCCCTTGGCTAATAGCATACTGCTCCATAGCTTTAGCATTAGCCGCCATCATTTTCTCAAAGGTTTTGTCTCCTCCCCCTTCAGCAGAGACAAGAGAGGATAACGCCAGAGTTCCAGCGAGAGTAATAATGCTCATGAATTTCATATTGAGTACCTCATATATTAACAGTTACCAGAATATCAACTAGAACATTGCGTAGGTGTGGCGCCAGGATTACCGATGTCCAATCTGCCATCCAAAAAAAACCGCAACCGGAAACCGGAAGCGGTTTTTTTTATTCAGCGTACTGCTACATTTACATTTCATCAGTCTCATCTTTAGCATCACTTGACACTACTGGCTCGATTTTTCCTTCTTTAGCCACGTACTTCTCCATTGCTAGATCATTTGCGACCATCATTTTCTCAAAGGTTCTGTCTCCGCCACCTTCGGCTAAAGCAACTGAAGAAAGGACTAAAGCACTCGCAAGAGCAAAAATTTGAGCAATTTTCATACTGACACCTCATCTAGTTGACACTCTTAGGGTATCAATTCGAACCTATCAACACGGTGGCGCCTAGATTACAGATTCGTTATGTTGCGCACATAAAAAAGCCCCCCATCGAATCTCGATAGGAGGCTTTGAGAAAACTAAATTATATGGATGCTATTTTGTCGTCTTTGGTTTCTTCCTCGTCTCGGCGGTGCACCCATTGATAAAGAGCAGGCAGTATCAGCAGAGTCAACACAGTTGAGGATAGGATTCCCCCGATTACTACGGTAGCTAGAGGTCTTTGAACCTCTGCCCCCGTTCCGGTTGCCAGTGCCATCGGAATAAACCCAAGAGAGGCCACGAGAGCTGTCATCAACACCGGACGTAAACGTGTGAGAGCCCCTTCATTAATTGCGGAACTTAAAGAATGTCCTTCCTCGCGTAGATTACGTATGAAAGCGATCATCACCAGACCGTTTAGCACCGCCACTCCCGACAACGCGATGAAACCAACACCTGCCGAGATCGATAGCGGGATGTCTCTCAGCCATAAAGCCATGACACCCCCTGTCAATGCGAACGGAATACCAGTAAACACCAGTAGGCCATCCTTGAGGTTGTTGAACATCATGAACAAGAGTGCGAACACCAGAAGCAGGGCAACCGGCACTACAATCTGTAGTCGCTTGGCAGCGGATTGGAGCTGCTCGAACTGCCCTCCCCAAGTGGTCCAGTAACCGGATGGGATTTGCACTTCCTTATCAATGGCGCTACTGGCCTCCTGTACAAAAGAGCCGATATCACGCCCACGCACGTTGGCGCTGACGATCACCAGACGCTTGCCGTTTTCTCGGCTGACCTGGTTAGGTCCCAACACTAGATCGAGGGTCGCCACCTCTGAAAGAGCTATGAATCCGATCTGGTCAGCATTGGTGTTGAGCAACGCCGGTACCGGGATTAGCAATGTGGACAATCCCTCGAGATCCTTACGCATCGCGTCGGATAAACGCACCACCATGTCAAATCGGCGGTCTCCCTCATACATCGTACCGGCTTGTCGACCGCCAACTGCCACCGCAATGGTGTCTTGCACGTCGCCTACGTTGAGTCCGTAACGGGCGGCTTTGTCGCGGTCGATGTTGATGGTCAGTACCGGCAGTCCCGACGTTTGCTCAACTTTGACCTCGGAGGCACCATTGATCTTCTGCATTGATGCGGCGATTTTTGCAGCGGTGCCGTTGAGCACCGCCATGTCATCACCGAATACCTTGACCGCCACATCACTACGTACGCCTGAAATCAACTCGTTGAAACGCAGTTGAATAGGCTGAGAAAGCTCATAGTTGCTTCCGGGCATCGCAGCTGCAGCTTTTTGAATATCGTCTATCAATGCCTCCCTTGATTTATTCGGATCAGGCCATTGACTCTTCGGCTTGAGCATCACATAGCTGTCAGAAATGTTTGGAGGCATTGGATCGGAGGCAATTTCGGCAGTACCTGTACGACCAAACATCCGTTTGACCTCCGGTACTTTTGCCAATACCAGGGTTTCCAGGCGTTGCTGCATCTCTACCGATTGCGTCAGGCTGGTACCTGGGACACGCAATGCTTGCAACGCGAAATCGCCTTCGCTGAGACTCGGCACAAACTCACTACCCATCCGACTTGCGACCACACCGCATATTGTGATCACGCCTAATGCCATGGCGAATGCCAACGATCGATGGCCCATGACCCAGTCCAAAGCTGGAGCATACATCCGGCGGGCGCCACGCATGATGACGTTTTCTTCTTCCTTGACCTTGCCGGTCACGAACATCGCAATCGCAGCAGGGACAAAAGTTACTGACAACAACATCGCCCCCAGTAAGGCGATCACTACGGTGAAGGCCATCGGGTGGAACATTTTTCCTTCGACGCCAGTAAGCGCAAAAATCGGTAGGTACACGACCATAATGATCAACTGACCGAAAATTAATGGTCGGCGTGCTTCCTTGGCAGCAGCGAATACTTCGTGAAAACGTTCAGAGCGAGTGAGGATGCGCCCGTGGTGTTGCTGCGCATGGGCCAAACGCCTGATGGCGTTTTCAACAATTACCACCGCACCGTCGACGATGATGCCAAAGTCCAAAGCCCCAAGGCTCATCAGGTTGGCGCTAACTTTATTGGTAAACATGCCGGTGAATGTGAACAACATAGCGAGCGGGATAACCATGGCAGTGATCAGCGCTGCACGTATATTTCCCAAGAACAGGAATAGAATCGCAATCACTAGGATTGCACCTTCGATCAGGTTCTTTTTTACCGTGGCAATCGCCTTGTCCACAAGATTGGTACGGTCATAGACAGTGACTGCTACAACCCCTTTTGGCAGTGAACGGTTGATTTGCTCAAGCTTGTTGGCAACGGCCTGCGCCACGGTGCGGCTGTTCTCGCCGATTAGCATGAACACTGTGCCGAGCACCACTTCACGACCGTTTTCGGTCGCTGCTCCCGTGCGCAATTCACGGCCGATATCCACGGTTGCAACATTCTTCACACGTATTGGCGTACCGTCGACATTGGCCATGACGATATTGGCGATATCGTCGGTGGTTGCTACTTGACCAGGTGCACGAATCAGTAACTGTTCGCCGCTGTGCTCGATGTAACCGGCACCGACGTTAGCGTTGTTGCGCTCCAGCGCTGTAACAAGGTCAGTCAGCGTGAGCTTGTAAGCGGCCAAGCGTTTTGGATCGGGCGCAATCTGATACTCCTTGGCAAACCCGCCAATGGTATTGATTTCGGCGACCCCAGGAACATTGCGCAGTTGAGGCTTGATGATCCAGTCTTGAATCACCCTCAGGTCGGTCGGCGTATAGGGACTGCCGTCCTCCTTGACAGCCCCCTCTTCAGCCTCGACCGTCCACAGGAAAATCTCACCAAGACCGGTTGAGATCGGTCCCATGACAGCTTCCACACCTTCTGGCAGTTGCTCTTTGGCCACCTGTAATCGTTCGTTGACCAATTGCCGAGCGAAGAAGAGGTCCGTGCCCTCTTTGAAAATAACAGTAACTTGCGACAAACCCGAGCGTGACAGCGAACGAGTTTGTTCTAGAGCCGGTAAACCAGCCATTGCTGTTTCGATGGGGAACGTGATGCGTTGTTCGGTTTCCAGTGGTGAAAAACCTGCTGCCCCCGTGTTGATTTGCACCTGGACGTTGGTGATATCGGGAACCGCGTCGATCGGCAGCTTCTGATAGCTTGCTATACCGAGGCCGGCCATGAGGAAAACCGCGAGCAGTACGATAATGCGCTGCTCGATGGCAAATTGGATCAGGCGTTCGAACATGAGAACCTTCTCGTGGAAATGGCGGATCAGTGGGCGTGTTCAGCCGAGGCTTTACCCAATTCTGATTTCAAAATGAAACTACCGGCGGCGGCGATTTGAGCTCCGGGCTCCAGGCCTTCCTTGATCTCGACCAGACCCGCCGAACGACCACCTGTCTCCACTGGCTGAGCTCTAAACCCGTCCTCCGTTCGAACGAAAACAGTTTGCTTGTCCTCGACCGTCTGAAGAGCCGCCTCAGGTACAGCGACCTTTGTCTGCCGAGTACCGGTGTCAACCTGCACGGTCACAAATAGCCCCGGACGCCATGCACCTTGTGGATTTTCCAATGTCACGCGGACCGTGGCTGTACGGGTTTGCTCGCCCAACAAACTGCCGACATAGGCCACGGTTCCAGTGACTTCAGCATTCAACTCCGGCGCACTGACCTTGACCGATTTGCCTACGAGTACCTTGTTCAAATCCTTTGGTGAGACTCCAAAGGTCACCCACACACGCGACAAGTCGGAGAGCGTAAAGGCATTGGTGGTTTCGCTGACAACTTCACCGAGGGCCAAATGTTTCTCGACTACAACCCCGTCAAACGGCGCACGCAATTCATATCGATTACCCCCGCTGGCGACCGAGCTACCACTCAGTACGCTAATTTTTTGCCGAGCATTGCTGAGAGCAATTTCAGCTTCTTGCAAAGCCTGGCGGGCTTGCAGGAAGTCCTGTTCTGCAGAGATTTTGTCCTGCCATAACTGTCGCTCTCGCTCGTAGGTAGTACGCGCCAACTCAAGACGACGTTGCGCAGCGGCTTGTTCACTGCGCTGATCAGAAATTTGTTGGCTAGCGATTACGGCCAGCAACTGACCTTTTTTCACTGGTTGACCAAGATTGGCATGAACCGACTCAACGACACCAGGTACGCGGGGCACCACGTGCGCAGTGCGGTCTTCATCAAAACGGATTTCTCCAGGAAAGGGCAATGAAAGGCTGATGCTCTGCGCTTTCGCTTCAACCAGTTGGATGCCGGCAGAGCTGATCTGCTCTTCGCTCAGAGTCAAATGACCCTCTTCAGCTTCGCCTTCTGCGTGTTCGCCCTCGGCCGGTTTTCCGTCAGCAGTTTCATCGCCGTGATCGTCATAGCCTTTGCCCTCCTGAGTCTGAGCTTCAGCTGAAGGCACCGATGGGCTTGTCATCCAAAACGAACCGATGCCTATACCTATTGCCAAGGTTAGTGCCGAGACGAGGATTAGTTTTTTATCCATGGAGACTCCCTGCGCAACCCAGTCGGCATTCACGGATTAACGTGGTATTGCGATACTGAGCAGCGGTAAAAAAAGCGTTATATGAAATTCACGGGGTACGAGTGAGAATGGCAACATCACCGAAAATTCGCTCGATACGCACCCAGGCGTCTGTCGCCTCGGCGATGGCTTGGATGTATTGCGTGCGAGCGCTAATCAATGTGCGCTGAGCATCGAGCACGTCGAGAAAGTTAAACTTACCCATTTCGAAACCTCGGGTAGCGGTATCGACGGCACTTTGCGCTGCAGGCAGGATGGTTTGATTGAACGACGCCACTTCAGTGTTAGCAGTCAGCCACTGATCTAAGGTGGTTTGGATCTCTGTGCGCAGTCGTAACTCACTGGCATTCCGAAGGTCGCGAGATTGATCGGCACGGCGGGCTGCGGCCAGTACGTTGCCTTGGTTACGGTTAAACAACGGGATGGGCATAGATAGCCCTACGACATTCACCCGCTCGCGCTCACGCTCGTCGTATTGACTCCCGATACTCACGGTCAGGTCCGGAATTCGACGAGCCTTCTCAAGACCAAGAGAGGCTTCCCGCTGATCTATTTGCAGTTTTGCTAATCGTAGCTCTGCAGTTTCACCAATTCGGCTAAACAGCAGCGACGAATCGGGCACGGTTGGCATCGACCGATTTGGATCACCCACGGACACAAATGCAGGCAAAGGCGCCCCCATGACCTGAGCGAGTCTCTGGTAGGCACTGGCCTCATCCCGCTCAGCCCGCCTCAACTCTAGGCGCACTTCTGATAGCTGAACCTCTGCGCGCGTACCTTCAACGGGTGAGGATTTGCCACTCTTGATGCGACCTTGCGCTGCACGCAAACCGCGCTCGGCGAGCTCAAGTGATTGACGTGACAGCAGCAGTCTTTGCTGAGCCGTTGAGGAACTATAAAAAGCCTGAATGACATCGGCACGCAGAACGTTACGCTTGCGCTCCAACTCAATCCCCGCTGCGTCCTGAGCTCTATTGGCCACTTCAATCCTAGCTCCACGCTTACCGCCAAGCTCTATCGGCTGGCTGATCATTACCGTCGTGGTGCGCGAGTTTCGCCGAGTATCTTCAGCCTCCCAGGAAACCTCAGGGTTTGGAATCAATCCAGCCTGCTGTCGCTCTCCCTGAGCAATACCTGTCTCCCATTGAGCGGCCGCTAGGTCTGGGTTGTTGGAAAATGCAGTTTCAAGCGCTTGATCCATTGTGAGCATTTGAGCGTTTGCGGCTAACAAAGGAGCATTCAAAAGAGCAAGGATCGAAATAAGACCTGCTTGTAGCATGGTTTTATGCGTGATTGGGTGAGCAATAAACTTTCTAAACCGAAGTAATTCCATCATTCCCCAAAACCTTTATACAAAAAGAATTTCCCATGAGGCAAATATAATTCCGCACACCTATCAACAAGGTGACTGAAGAATTACAAATACGTTATCTAACGAATAAGCCTCACTTAATGCATTAGGATTAGGGCAATAAGTGCTCGCACCAAGCGACATCCCTAGACAAAAACGGGAGGCGGCTCTTGTACTACAAGGTGACGAGGGTCGCACGAAACCTTGTTAGTTTTAAACTCTATGATCCCAGAAAATTAAAAATGCAACCAGAATCCAACATTTAAACAGATGGTTAACTTTAAACAGATTCAACGAAAAGAGCCATTACGAACCACTTTAAGAAGGGTTAATTCCTATGCGTATTCTTGTGATAGAGGACGAGCCAAAGACTGCTGAATACTTACATCAGGGTCTAACTGAAAGTGGCTATATTGTAGATTGCGCATCGACAGGAGCTGATGGACTCCATCTGGCACGGCAGCAAGCTTATGATCTGGTATTACTTGACGTAAATCTTCCTGAAATGCACGGATGGGACGTTCTTGAAAATATTCGGCGGTCTAGCAGTACTAGGGTAATGATGCTTACTGCAAGAGGACGCTTAGAAGATAAAATTAGAGGATTGGATCTGGGGGCTGATGACTATCTTGTCAAGCCATTTGAATTTCCAGAGTTGCTGGCAAGAGTACGCACTCTAATGCGTCGTAGCGAACACATACCAATTCAAGAAGTGTTAAAAGTTGCTGATCTTGAACTTGATCAAGGAAGGCATCGCGCATTTCGCGGAAAACAACGCATAGATTTGACGACGAAAGAATTCGCACTGCTCCATCTATTAATGCGTCAATCTGGAGAGGTGTTATCTCGTACTCAGATCATTTCATTGGTTTGGGACATGAATTTTGATTGCGACACCAATGTTGTCGAAGTTTCGATACGTAGGCTCAGAGCTAAAATAGATGACCCATTTGAAACTAAATTAATCCATACGCTCCGCGGCGTAGGTTATGTACTGGAGGAGAGAAAATGAAGCAAGTCAGCCTGTCAATGCGATTGGGTTTGACAGTAAGTATAATGGGAGCAGTACTAGTAGTTTCTTTAGCGATTCTGGCCTATTTAGCGCTTACCCACGAGCTTGATTTGCGTGCAAAAAACAGCTTAGAAAAGAAAATGAATCAAATTGAGCACAGTTTACTGATGGATATCAGTACTAGCAACATGAGCCTAAAGCCACACGCACTATTAGATCAAGTGCTAGGGCATGACAATCTTAATCTCACTATTTTTGATGATGAAAATCTGAGTGTCCCTGTCCTGAGTTTTGGAGCAGATATAACCGTAGTTTCTAGGAGCAAAATCGGAGCAACCGATAGCACTAAGATTTCTTACTACTCCTCGGCACAGGAAAGCGAAAATCACATCCTCACAGCAGCGAAACTCATGAGGCTAAAAGATGGTGAATTCGTATCAGTCTTGCTGACTATGGACCGCTCGAATGATGAATCACTGTTAAGCTCTTATTTGAGTTCAACCATCGTAGCGGTTCCGCTGTTGTTGATCCTTATTGGTATCAGTGCTTGGGCGATAGTGCAACGCGGATTGTCCCCACTCCGGGAATTCTGTGAAGTTGCGGGAATGGTATCAACCCAAGATCTCAGTCACCGACTCTCCGTTGTCAATATGCCCCAAGAGATCAGTGAGCTAGCTCATGGCATAAATTTCATGCTTCACCGACTTGATAGCGGAGTCCAACAACTCACTCAGTTTTCAGATGATTTGGCGCATGAGTTGCGGTCACCGATTACGAACCTTATGGGGAAAGCACAGGTAACTCTTTCTCGTGATCGCTCAGTAAAGGAGTATAAGTCTGTACTAGAGTCTTGCACCGAAGAGTTGGGGCGAGTCACTAGAATTATATCTGATATGCTTTTTTTAGCCCAAGTAAGTCACCCAGCCGCACTTGTACCATTCGAAAACATTTTGCTGGAAGACGAAGCTTTAAAAGTAATTGATCTTTTTTCTCTTTCGGCTGAAGAAAAGTGCGTCGGCATAACCGTCAGTGGTCAGGGCAAAGTTTCAGGCGATCGACTCATGATTCAGCGCGCCATTTCGAATCTTTTATCAAACGCCATTCGTCACTGCCCGATAGAAGAGTCGGTTGTTATTTCCATTGAAACGCGAACCGAAGAAGTCTCCCTTTCAATAAGCAATCCCGGAGTGGGAATTGAACGCCATCACTTGCTTAATATCTTCGATCGTTTCTATCGAGTGGATAATAGTCGCTCACGAGCTGAAGGTGGCACTGGATTAGGATTGGCTATTGTCCGATCTATCATGAGCCTCCATCATGGAACAGCAGATGTCTTTAGTATACCAGGGCATCCGACAACCTTCAGAATTACATTCCCGAAGAACATTTCAACTAGTAACTTAAACTCTCAAAGACCAGGGGAGGTTTTTAGTTAGGATTTAATTTAATCAAAAGCAATATAAAACAGCTTGGCTGCACGAGTCAGATCACTAGGTAATATATGAGTGGGGATCGATGCTTAAAAATCCAAAGACAACATTACTCTTTTTGCTCAGCCAGAGATGAAACCGATGACTCACCAATGGATAGTGAAGATTTAATAGCCCTGTGCAAAATATAACCTTCGTCAAGATACATTACTAGTGCCCAAGAGCAATCCAACGTGAACATCTATTGGTACCGATCTTTGTGACACCCACCTATTACGCAGGTTGATCATGCCTTCATGGATAATCACTCGAGAGTGTGTGGTCTTGCAGATATAGCGTCGCAACCCCCTACTTCGGAATTAAGCTAAATTCAGCATGTTTATTCTAAACTGCAAATCGTATAGACTTTCGTGCAATCTAGATTTTAACGTTATCTTAAGCGCTTGGTGCAAAATTAAATCCCTACTGCAGAACCATTCCGCCTCCTGAGACAATTTTAGAGATTACATAACTGCCTTTCTATAATCAATATTTTCAGCGCGTTTAATTTAGTGCAATCCAATTATTTCGCACAATATCAAAATAAGAATGGCTAAACGGGGTTAATGGGCACGCGACTCAAGGACATATCCAGCACCTCGCAATGTATGGATAAGCTTGTCGTCAAAAGGATCATCAATTTTAGCTCGAAGCCTCCTCATTGCTACTTGAACAACGTTCGTGTCGCAATCACTACTCAGACCCCAGACAGAAGACTTAATCTGCGTGCGCGATAGCGTCGTGCCTGATTGACACATCAAAAAGTGTAGCAAGGCGAACTCCTTGTTAGTCAGGTCAATTCGCTGGTTAGCGCGAAAGGTCCTGTGCCTACCCAGATCGAGCTCCAAATCGCCAACGCGAAGCACATTTAGCGATGCCGACGACCCAGTTCGACGCATTAAAGTACGGACTCTAGCTAACAACTCAGGAAACTCAATTGGTTTGACCATGTAATCGTCAGCGCCTAGATCAAAACCCAAGACTTTATCCTCAACACTACCTTTCTCGGTAAGCATCATGATCGGGGTAATAATTACCTCGCGAATACTTACAAGTAGATCCCAGTCGTCACTTTGCGGGGGGTTTACGTCTAGTACTACAAGGTCATAAGCCTGTTGGGAGACTAAGTTTATGCCATCGATTCCGTTTTGTATGCAATCAACGATAAAGCCGCTTTCAGTCAGACCCTGGCGCAAATAATGAGCGGTTTTCGGATCGTCTTCTATTATCAAGATACGCATTTATTATAAAGTCTCGATACTAATTGAAAATACCACCACACTCATTTAGGCAACTTTACTCACCGGTTCACTTTAGCATCTCAACTGGATGAGTTAAGCCATTACAGAATATCGCGCATTTTTTCAGTTTCTGTTAAATGAGTGAATTGAGACACACGACCATACGGCAAATAGATTTTAGACTACTTGATGACGATAGATGGTCTTATTACAAATTTGTAATTCTTCAGTCACCCTCGCGATAACTCTTATGCAGTACATTGAGCATGCAATATATCTAAACACTCTAGACGCTGCAGATGTCCCTACTGTTAAACGATGAAAACGGCGCGCCTTGGGGGCGAAAATTTTGTGATGCCATCTCGCATTAGAAAAATGTTGTGGTCGGCTGATTCCCTGCCTCGGGAATCATTGATGACGACCGCGCATGAGCCAGCCAATGTAAGACGAGGAACAGTCACCAACCCGTATTATCAAATGAGCCAAGACTCGCAGACGCCGAGCGGGAAATACAGAATAGCGCAGCCAGGCTTTAACAGAGTTTGAACCCCGATGCCGTACTAAAAACGGCTGCCAAAGCTTTCAACGAATATTTGAAATCAACTGCAAGGCGTCGCCTGACTCCGAGGAGTGTGCGTTATGCGAGTACGGCGATGTTTCGCGCAATGAGGATTATCGGCATTCGAAAGTGGTGAACTTGGTAAGCGCATCAAGACCGCTTTGGTCTCTCATCCGCAACTAGAATTCCTTTTTAGACAACTAGTCGCGCCTATCAGAATAGTGATCTAAACAACGTCATCACCTATGCCTTCGATACTAAGACAGATGCGCAACGTCAGCAAGAAAACCATACCCCCGCGACCCAACCACCATCATTTCGCTCCAAAAAAAATTGTTTTTTAAGTCAAGTCGAGCGGATCTATCAGTACAACACTTACTTGGGGGGCATCTCATGAAAAAAATCCTCATCGGTTTTGGCGTTTTGGCGGTTTGGCTAATCGTGGAGCTTCAACCAACCGAGGAAAGCGTTGAGGGTCACTGGTGCATCCATGAATTACATCGCTCTGTTGCTGATTTTTTCTTCCCTAAAACGTAGCGGCAGTCCAGTGACAGTTTGCGCGCACGATCATGTCGAGATATTCCGAGATACCCATGAATAAAAAAATACCAATTCTGAGTACGAAAATTATACTCAGTAGCAATCAATTAATTATTGCAGTTTCAACTTGGCTTCTGTTGTTCAGTAACTGGCCATTTTGGCGAGTTGTTTGGAAAAGCGTGGGAGGCCTACAAGACGGAAGCATCTTATTTGTGCTTAGCCTGCCTTGGTTCGTGTTGATGTGGCTGTACGTGTTACTCAGCGCGATGGCTTGGGGACGCTTCATAAAGCCTGTGCTAGCCATTGTTCTGTTGGTTGCGGCAGCAGCGAGTTACTTTATGAATAGCTACGGCATTGTAATTGACTACAGCATGCTAACGAATGTTATTCAAACAGACATCTCTGAGACCACGGACCTGCTGAACTGGGAGTTACTGCGATGGATGCTGGGTTTTGGTGTTCTACCGGTGCTGCTTATCACCCGAGTCCGTTTGATACAACGATCGCGCACCCGCGCGCTTGCTCATCGATTGATGGGGCTGGCGGTAGCACTTACCTGTTTGGCAATCATCGTATTTACGCTTTACCAATCTTATGCATCGCTCGTACGTAACCATCGCGAACTCAGATTGATGTTAGTTCCTTCGAATGTGGTTTCGGCAATCCATGGGTATATGCGTCGCCAGCTAGCACAGCCCACAGAACTAAAAATCATTGGTGCTGATGCCCGCCAAGGAGAAACTACTGCGAGTGTAAAAAAATCACGCCTGACGTTGTTAATTGTGGGTGAAACCGCTAGGTCCGCGAACTTCTCGCTTAATGGCTACACACGCGATACCAATCCGGAATTGACTCGGCGTGGTGTCTTAAGTTTTGCCAATGTCAGTTCATGTGGAACAGCTACGGCAATCTCCTTACCTTGCATGTTCTTGGATGCGGGTAAACAAGGCTATAAAGACGGTATGGCGTTACGGAGAGAAGGCTTATTAGACGTGTTGCAGCGGGCCGGAGTATCGGTACTTTGGAGAGATAACAATTCGGGTTGTAAAGGTATTTGTGACCGAGTAAAAAATGAGAAATTGAACAATCAGAAAACATCAGGATTATGCAGAGCAGGCGAGTGTTACGACGAAGTCTTATTGCAAGACCTGCAAGCTTACTTGGATCAACAACAGGGTGATTCAGTCGTGGTTCTCCACATGAAAGGTAGTCACGGCCCATCCTACTACAAGCGCTACCCACGCGAATTCGAGCGATTTGGTCCCGTTTGTGATAATAACCAACTAGAGCGATGTACGCGCGAGAGCATAGTCAGTGCCTATGATAACAGTATCGTCTATACAGACTATGTACTTGGACAAACGATTGACTTGCTAAAGCGCAACGCTGAGCGCTTTGATACGGCTATGCTTTACGTCTCTGATCACGGTGAGTCTCTCGGCGAGAACGGGATATACTTGCACGGACTGCCTTATGCTATGGCGCCCAAAGAGCAGACTAGCATTCCCATGGTTCTCTGGATCTCCAAAAACATGCAATCTCGTCAAAAACTAGACGTTCAATGCTTGAGGGAACAGCGAGGCGCATCACTATCCCATGACAACTTATTCCATTCGATATTAGGATTGATGAATATCCAAACTTCGGCATATCGACCTGAGCTTGATCTGTTTAGCGCATGTCAATCCAAAGCCTTGGCCTCATTAAAACTTACTTCAATGACTGGCCAGCAGCAGTAATAGCAGCCAACTAGTGGCAAGAATGAAGTCTAAAGATCATCATTAAAATTAACGCACACTCCACTCAGAGCCATTCATATTAGAATGGTAAGTTTTCAAGCATCTAAAAAAACTGCGACCGACTGTCCGTCTTTTTATTTGACGATTCAGTCGGCCTTTGCAACACTCAATACGAGTATGCCTTCCAGGTGCTTTGCAAATAAAGTAACTCTAAAACTATAATATAAATATATTTAAAATTAACTGCAGTGGGGTTCCTCGGTGAATTTGCGCGAAACATCGACCGCTCCCAAAGCTTCCAATGTTCGGCGTCCTATCAGTACGGGATAGTTCATCTCGCCTCGATCTTTCAGAGAAAATTCCTCTTTATAAATTTTATCTCCTATGCACATCGTCATCATGACGACTGGACGATGTTCAGCGCCGCCGGCACCTCTAACTTTTACATTTCGTTCAATCCGTCGTTCGAAGAGTGCGCTACTCACCTTCTTAGTTTTGGTGTCTTTGACTTTAACGTTAAACCGAATCCATTCTTCTCCATCTTTTTGGAATCTTTTTAAGTCCTTCGCATCCATGGATGACGTAAGAGCCCCAGTATCCAACTTTATTTTCACGGCGATATTTTCTGGTAAAAGTATCCCTTCTTCAATCCACCCGAATACCTTTTCTGGTCTAGCCGGGCTCGACAAAACCGGCTCTACTGTTAGAGACAAAAGCATTATCAGCAGAGCACAATTTAAAATAATTTTTTTCATTTTAACTAGCCCTCTGGGGTGGATCCCCGAAATAACAACTTGTCTTAAAAATGGAACTCAATTAGTGGACCTTGCCTTCATAATCGTCAACTAATTGGCTATGGAAATCTGCTTTTTCCATTTGTACAGTAGTATGACTGATCTGAAACTCTTCACTCATAAGCGACGTGACTTCAGTTAAAATATCTTGTTCACTGCGGGAGGTATAGTCAGCGACCAGGTGAACGCTCATTACACTCTTACCACTGGTTAAAGCCCATATATGCAAATCGTGCACATTTTTTACTCCTACGATTCCGTATATTTTCGCCTCCACCTTTTGAATATCGATGCCCTCTGGAACGCCCTGCAGTAATATATTCATGCTTTCCTTGAGCAGTGACCAAGTCCTAGGCAGCACCCAGAATCCGATACCTGCTGCAACAAGTGAATCAACCCAACTCCAACCGGTGAAGCGGATTACAAGCGCTGCAATGATGACGCCAATAGACCCCACCATATCGCTCCAAACCTCTAAATAAGCGCCCTTCACATTGAGACTTTCCCCACTAGCGGCACTCAACAGACGCATTGAAATGAGGTTAACTATCAGTCCCATCACTGCAATTACTAACATGCCCGTCGACTGAATTTCTGCGGGGGCGTTAAGTCGAAGATACGCTTCATAGACAATGTATATAGCGACTAAAAACAACAAGACAGCATTGAATGTGGCTGCAAGTATTTCGAATCGTGCATACCCGAACGTGCGCTTCCTGTCAGCAGAGCGTTTGGCAATATGAATAGCCAGCAAGGATATTGCCAAAGCCACAACGTCTGTCAGCATATGCGCAGCATCCGACAGTAAGGCTAGGCTGCCCGTGACAAAGGCTCCGATGACCTCAGCAATCATAAAACTTGTCGTCAGGGCGAGTGCGATCCATAACATCTTTTCATGACCCGCACGTACTTGACCGTGACTGTGCCCTGAACTCATGATTTTTCCCCAAATGTAGCCTAATGAAGATCCAACGAGTGGACTGTAGAATATAAAGACCTACTAGCACCCAAACCGTTCCATATCATCAAACCAATCATTCAAAGGTGGATACTGGTTTGATGTAGTATTCAGATCATAAGCGAGAAATCGCCATCTTAATCAAATAGTTCCTGCAAAAACGATTTTTTGCGACTCGGTTGTCCCTGATGCCCACTTTGACTTTGATGGCCACCTTCTTTCCATCCACCGCTGTGGCTCCCTCGATCTCCATGACCATGCTTATTCCCGTACTGGTTGTAACCAGGTTGTTCTGCTGGCGTCGAACTTTGGACAGGTGATGTGAGGTTCTGTGGAAGCAATCTAACGGTCTCTTGTCGCTGACTACGCTCAATAATCTTGTCGAGTTCACCTCGGTCAAGCCAGACACCGCGGCATTGCGGCAATAGTCAATTTCTATGCTCTGGCGCTCAGTCATTACTAAAGCTATATCTTTGCAGATAGGACATTGCATATTTAATTCCTTATGTGAGTAATCAATTTTGACAATGTAGCTTTCGAATCAATACCGCAATAGTTGTGGTCCATTGAATACCACAAGCGGGCTCGTCCCCATATCGGCGAAAAGAGCCATCCACAAAGTTGCTTGGCCGGGCGAAGACGCTTTTATCTTTCATCCTCACCTCGCGATCTACTTCTTTAGCAATCGAAGTCCATTGAGCACGACAAGTATGCTCACTCCAACGTCTGCAAAAACAGCCATCCACATGGTGGCCAAACCCATGAGGATGAACACAAGGAAAATGGCCTTAATACCTAAGGCGAACAAAATGTTTTGCTTAAGAATCACAGCTGTCTCGCGTGACAGGCGGACGAAGGCCGGAATCTTGCGCAGATCATCATCCATTAAAGCAACGTCAGCCGTTTCAATAGCGGTTCCCGTGCCAGCCGCGGCCATGGCGAATCCGATCTGAGACTTGGCCAATGCAGGTGCATCGTTTATCCCATCACCGACCATCCCCACCACGTGCTTACGGCCCTTCAATTGATCAATTACTGAAAGCTTGTCGCTGGGCAACAAGTTTCCCCGCGCCTCATCTATCCCAACTCGTTTGGCAATCGCATCAGCCGTGTACGAATTGTCGCCTGTAAGCATCATGGTCTTGATACCCAATGCATGCAGCTCCTTGATCGCTGTCTGGCTTGAGTCCTTTACGGTATCGGCTACAGCAAACAACGCAAAAACCTGACTGGCGCTGGTCAAGGCTACGACTGTTTTGCCTTGGCGCTCCAGGCTAGTCAGAGATTCGTCCAACTGCGAAGTACCGAGCCCCAACTCCTGGATCAGTCGGTGATTGCCCAGGTAGAAGAGCTGGCCTTCAATCATCCCCTTTACCCCGCGACCGGGAAGGGCCTCAAAACTCTCCACTTGCAGGAACGTTGATGCGTCCGAGCCTTCGTACTTGGCAATTGCCTGTGATACGGGGTGATCCGAGCGTGCACTGAGGCTGGCGGCAACAATCTGAGGATGTACCTCTGAGTCTTCGGCTACCGGAATGTAGTCTGTCTGAACCGGTTTCCCATGGGTAATGGTGCCGGTTTTATCGAGCGCGACGAAACTCAGCTTGGCGCCTATTTCCAGGTAGATGCCGCCTTTAACCAAAATGCCTTTGCGAGCCGCTGCCGCCAGACCACTGACGATGGACACCGGAGTGGAAATGACCAGCGCACAAGGGCAAGCAACCACCAGAAGCACCAGTGCACGATAGATCCAGTCAGTCCACAATCCGCCCATAAACAGTGGTGGGAATACCGCAATCGCGACGGCGAAAAAGAACACCCCTGGCGTATAAATTTTGGCAAACTTATCAACGAACCGCTGGGTTGGAGCTCGCGAACTTTGGGCTTCTTCAACCGCGTGAATGATTCGAGCAAGGGTCGTATTGTTGGCCTCAGCTGTCACTCGATACTCGAAGGAGCCGGATTCGTTAATGGAGCCGGCATAGACAGGATCATCGACATCTTTTTCGATGGGCAAGCTCTCGCCCGTGATGGGCGCTTGGTTAACAGTAGAGTTACCAGAAGAGACTTTACCATCCAGGCCAATTCGTTCGCCGGGGCGGACACGAACCAAGGCCCCAATCTCGACCGTTTTTACATCGACTTCCAGCCAACTACCGTTGGGTTGGCGCACGGTAGCTCGTTCAGGGGTCAAGTCCATCAGCCCCTTGATCGCATTGCGCGCACGATCCAGCGATTTCGCTTCGACCATTTCCGCAACGGTGAAGAGAAACATGACCATCGCGGCTTCTGGCCACTGTCCGATCAACACCGCTCCGGTAACCGCGATGCTCATCAGCGCGTTGATGTTCAGGTTGAGGTGTTTGATCGAGATCAAACCCTTCTTGTAGGTCGTAGGCCCGCAGAGCACGATGGCGAACAAGGCTATGACCGCTATCACCCATTCAGGCGCGGAGTTAGTGAAGTGCAGGACTTCAGCACCCACGGCAGCGACACCGGAAAGCGCTAATGGCCACCATGTGCTCTTAGGTGATTCCGCCTGGGGAAGGACTTCTGGCGTATCTGCGCTGGTTGCATTGCCATTAGCCGTCAAAGGTTCGGCGTGCATGCCCAGCGATAGCACTGCTGCCTCGATACCCAAGGTGTCGGGTAGCTCGTGCCAGACAGCCATCGTGCGGTTCATCATGTTGAACTCGAGCTTTTGAATGCCGCTCATCTTCGCGAGCTTGTCCTCGATCATGGTCTGCTCGGAAGGACAGCACATCTGCCCAATCCTGAAACTGCTGAAACGAGTCGCTTCGTCGGTATTGGTGGGAGACACGTTTTCGATGCCGACTTTGGGACTACCCGCAGCAGATGGTGGGCAGCAAGCATCGATAAAAAGGTCATTATCAACCGTAGCAGCAGGCTGGCTCGGCTCGGCAAGGCTGTACAGGGCAGATGGCGGTGCTACGACAGCGCAGTTCGATTTACTGATATCGGAGCCGGGGGAGCAGCAACCCGCGCCCTTTACTGAAGAAGGCGCTGAGCTGACGTCCAAAGTTTTCGCGGAGCAGCAACTACTGTTGGACTGTGCTGTAGTTGTATTACACATAGTCGCGGCAGGTGCACAGCAGCCGGTCGGTGCTGCCGGGTCAAATACCTCAACGGCGGCGTCACTTTTCGGTGTTTGTTCATCACCGCAACAGCTTTTCATAAAGGCACTCTCCACAATTTATTGTGAAGAGTGAACACCCTATAGCCACTATAAGGTCAAGCGGATTGTCGAGCCCGGTGAGCTTTTTTCATTCCGCATTCCGCACGCGCCCTTATTAACGAGCTTGGTTGATTTCGCTCCAAATCAGATCGTAGAGCTGTTGAGCGCCGAAGTTAGTCAGGGGTTTACCGTTAACGAAAAATGTCGGTGTTCCCTTCACACCTACAGTTTTGGCATCAGCGGCATCTCTTTCTATCGTGGCGGTGATCTCCGGCGACATCATGTCCTCACGAGCCTTAGCCACGTCCAAGCCCGCTTGGGCCGCTACGTCCCAAGCTGCTGATGCTTTCGCATCGTCATGCCACTGCGGTTGAGCAGCGAGGACAGCTTCAAGTACCGGCACAAAAACACCCTGCTTACGTGAAGCCTCGAGCAGACGTATGGCTTCTTCAGACCCTACGTGAAGCTTCACATAGCGCAGCACTAAGCGAACATCGCCTGGGTGTTGTGACATCATCTTTTTGACGATAGGGTAGAAGGCACGGCAGCTTTCACAAGATGGATCGAAGAATTCTACGATTGTCACCGGGGCGTCGGCAGGGCCGAAGCTTGGTGAGTTAAACCGCACTAGCGCGCTGGTTTGCGGTACAGGTGCTGTAGCCTGGGGCACAGTGGCAGCACGATTGTAGAAAAATGCTGCGACGGCAAAGCCTACGATGGCTAGCACGCTGATGGAGAGGACGACGGCGCGTCTGCTCATACGGTAAATCTCCGACGGATAAGAACGAGAAAAATGATCAGCAGGCTGAACACGCCCAGCGATAAAAGTGGCAGCGGAACACCACTGAGGATGGTCATGTCGGCACCGGAGCAGGAAGGGCCGGCCCCGCAAGGTTTGATGCTTTCAGGAATCAGTCCGAAATAAAGCAGGTTGTGATACAGAGCGATGAGCCAACCCATGACTGCTAATGGCAGTGCATAGCGCCAAACACCGGTGTCCGATAAACAGCAGGCGACGCCCAATACCAGGACGAGTGGAAACATGAAGGCTCGTTGAAACCAACAGAGCACACAGGGCAGTTGCCCCATGACTTCACCAACGAATAGCACGGCGATTGTTGATACCAGAGCAAGCAACCAGGCACAGAGCAACAGCGCCCAAGCTCCGGATTGATGTTGTTTTAAGGGGGCTTCCATAGGATTCAGTCCACTTTTCTATTGAGCGCACGCAGATTTGCTTATCGCCTAAGGCGCGTAGAATGAAGATTCTAGCAACTATAAGGTCAAGCGAAATGAGTTCGACCAAATACACAGTCGGTGATCTGGCGAAGGCGACTGATACCAAAGCGGTGACCATCCGCTATTACGAGCAGGTCGGCCTCCTGCCTTCTGCAGGGCGTTCAGCATCAGGCTATCGCTTCTACACCGACGAGGAGCGCGACCGTCTATTGTTCATCCGACGTAGCCGCACACTGGGCTTCAGCCTTGACGATGTTCGAGAGTTGCTGGGCTTTGCGGATAACCGCGACGCTTCCTGCGCCAGGGTGGACGCAAAAATCGAGGGGCAGTTAGAGCAGGTTCGAATGCGCATCCGAGACCTGCAAGGCTTGGAGGTGGAGTTGGAGCGTTTGATTGCTTGTTGCGAGGGCGGCGTGATCGAGCAGTGCCGTATTATCGAGTCGATGTCCAATCCCCGTTAAGGATGCTAACCGGCCACCCCACAATTTTGGCGGGAGTCCTGTTGAATGAACTGATCATTTATATCGACTATGTGGTGGTTTCGACTCCGTCTTGGCGGTATCAAGAGTCGCAGGTGCAATGACGTAACGCACGCCGTTGAGGGATGAACCAACGCTTGGGCTTTGATGCCTATACCGGCTAGAGCGTTTGCGTTGATCATAGTGATTGACTCTCAGATTCAGTGATAGTCATAGAAGTGGGCATGCTGCTGCCCGTTATTTCCGTCCACACTGTTAACTGTGGCAGGATTAAAATGACATGCCTTCAGACACCTGAATCAGCATTTCTTCAACTAGATGTGTGCCGTGAGACGTAGTGACCATTGCCAGTGGGCTTTTTCCCAAAAAACGGGCTTTGGGTTTGGAAAGCCATTGTTTGGCCTTCCCTTCGTCCCCGAACATGATCTCGGCCATGGCGGTAATGTGTGCGAACCGGAACAGGCGATCGCTCTCATCCGACGTTAAAAGCTGATCGCTTGCCAATTTTGTTTTGAGCGTTTTGGGGTGAATGATTATGTCGCGTTCTTGCGGATTTACGGTGCCATCAGCACAAAGCGATGAAATCAGGCCGGCCGAAAAGCCAGCTACTATCATGTCGTGAATGTCTTGATCCGAAGCGTTGGAAGGGATATGGAGATACGCAGCCAACCGCTTGCGGTAAGCATGATAGGCATCCTCACGCAGGACTCCAGCAAACATCGGCCGTACTGATATTGCACTGTTCATGGGCGTCAGCACTAATGTGCCATTTGCTATCGTTAGCTCTAAATGATCACCAACACCTAACCCCATTTGGTCAAGCAACTCTGGAGGTAGGTCAATGATGATGTCGCCAGTACCGTCCTCAGTATTCTGGCACTTGACTATCCAATGCTCGCTCATGATTGTCCGGCCCTCATCCGCGACTAGAGAATGACACACATCATTATGCTCGGGCGCAGAGCTGACCAAAGGAACGTGCACTCCTCCAGTAGACATGCACTGCCGCTGCTCGAACGCCGGATAGCGAGTGCAACAGCAAAAAATGGGGCAATGGCTTTGCCGCCTTTCCACCGTCACATGGTTACGAGCTTGAGCGTGATCTGGCAACTACACGAAAAGGATATGACATGAACCCTGATGAGCTTTATGTTTCCGTCGACGTCGAGACTTCTGGACCTATACCAGGCGAATACAGCCTGCTTTCCATTGGAGCTTGCCTTGTAGATCAACCTGCCACGTCCATCTATCTTGAACTACGACCTGACAGTCCAAAACACGACCCAGAAGCACTGGCAGTATCGGGGCTGAGTCTGGAGAAGCTGGAGCGCGAAGGACTCACTCCGCAACAGGCGATGCTGACATTTGGTGAATGGCTGAAATCGTCCTGCCAAACGGGGCAAAAGGTCATTTTCGTAGGACTCAATGCGCCGTTTGACTGGTCATTCGTCAATTACTACTTCCACAAATACCTGGAAACCAACCCCTTTGGTTTTACCGCCATCGACATGAAGGCCTACTTTATGGGCGCTTTAGGTTGCAGCTGGCAGGAAACAAAATCATCCAAGATGACCGCTGCGCTGAAGCCACTCAGCGAGCCGAACCATAACGCATTGGATGATGCCCGCTTTCAGGCAGAGCTCTTCGCCCTGATGCTAGCGGGTAAAGATAAACGCTGACCTGCCTTCCACCTCACGGACTTAAAGCTCATCTGACCCAGGCTGCCTCAACATATCGGCCGTCCCTGAACGACCACGCCTTGATACCTTCAGGTTTTTCGGACTTGCCGACAATAACGGCTATCGGGTGCGGCAAATCCTGCGTGTAACGTGCAGCAAATTTGGAGAAACTTCCGATATCTGCCGGAGAGATCACCGGAACGGATTGGGGGTGTGTATGCCAGTAGCCCACCAGACGTAACCCTTGTTCGTTGGCAGCCCTGATCTCCTGACGGCACCGCTCCGCATCCAACTCTAGCCAAGACCAACCTGACCGATCGGCGCGATGAGGCACCGTGGCCAAGGCCAACAGCAGACCTTTCGGATCAACCGGATTGACGAATAACTGTCCCCCTCGCTCCACGCCAAAAAGGCCCTGCCGATGACTATCGAAGATGTTCGCGACAGCTTGGGACACCAATAGCTCGGTATTCACCTCCGGCCATCGCCAGCGCCATGCGATATCCGTCATACCATTTCATCCTTATGTTCCGGCCATCCGCGCTCGAGTAGGAGTTGCTGCGCCCCCTCTGGAAGTTTGGGCCCATGGTATTGGCCTCCTAGGCTCGGCACATCTTCAGGCCTGTAGATACTGCTGACCCAAGATGCAGTGGTGATGTTGCAGGTCAATGCACGTAAAGCCGTGTGCGACACCATAGAGGCGATATTGGTCATCCCCAGCGATCCGCCTGGAATAAAGCTCTCCCCACAAGCGGGCAGTGGAACCACACCTCCTCCCGGCCACTCGGTAAACTTATGAAGAAAATCGCCGATGTCCGTGAATAAATGACGGCCATCAAAGGTACCGGCTGGTGCGAATAGCGCGTGGCCTACCTGGGTATACGGTTCGCTCCAGGCTTGTAAAAGTCCCCAAGAAACGCCGCTGGATTTGGCTCGCCATACAGTGACCTCCGACTGCCAGTCCGCTGTCGTAATCACCACAAGATCTGCGTTATCGAACACTTCTGGTTTGCTGCTCATAACTACTTCGGCGAAAGTCGAATAAGCGGTGCATTCTGTAGTCGGAAGATCTAACAGAATCTTGTCCCTCAACGCTGAGGCTTTCAGCCTCCCTAGGCTATCCGCTCCCAGAACGTGCCTACCCAGATTGGCTGACACCAGAGTGTCAGGGTCGATGAGGGTAAGGTGGCCGACACCGGAGCGTGCCAGTTGTATTGCCACCGCACTGCCTAACGAGCCAACGCCAACACAAACGACCCGAGCATTTTCAAGGTGCTTTGCAGTGCCGCTTATATCGCGGGACAGAATGGACGCACGATCAAGCACGTCTAGGGCAGTTGCGCGGACAAGTGCCGGAGGATGTGCATTTGCGATGGCTGGCCGGCGGCGCGCTGTGCGCAAGCCAAACTTTGCCCCCCGCTCTTGCTGTACGCCAAGCGAGCGCACATTGAGGCAATAAGTTGGAGCATCCGTCCCCCCAGGAAGCTCCAGGACAATCCATCGACTCGCCAACGTTCCATGCAGCTCAAACCATGCCAGCAATTGCTCGGCATCGTCTGGTTGAAGGTGTGGCGTGAGCCACAGCAATAAATCTTCTGGATCCGGGGTGCGGATATCCGGATAAGTCTGAAGCTTAACGTAAAAACCAGGAGTTTCGGCCGCGCGAATGACAGCGGAGCGCCCGACAACCCGTCGGTAATGCCCTTTGAGTGCAGCTATGTTCGATGCTAGCCAAACCGTTTCCTGACCGGATGGCACAGCCCGGCGCGGATCGCTGAGAGCAAACAACTGCGAGGCAGCCTGAGGTCGATCCAAAAGTAAAAGGTTCTGGTACGACTGTCCGTGCTGAAAAGACCAGTAGGTAGTGATCTCATTCTGAAATTCGATATCGCGCGCTGCCTGACTTGATCCCATCTTGGACAACGAAACGATCTGGGCCAAGCGAGCAAGGCTGTCCTCTACCACGACCTCCGGGGAGCCCATAATGGGGCGTTCCTGAAAGCCATGAAGGCAAAGCCCCGACTTAGTGGCATGCGGCCAAACCAGCCATGGAGAAGGTTCGACGTTCAGCCGCAAGAGCCCACGGGGAAAGTTGGAGGGGAAACCAATACGCAGTCGCCGCTCCTGCCCCGTGTAATCGATGGGCAAGGGGAAGTGAAAGCACGCCGCTTCGTCAGCCCGCATGGGTGCGGGCTGGAGCAATGCATCAGCTGCATCCTGACCTAGGGTATCTCGCAGTGCGGCGATTCCGCGCTGCAATGGCGTCTTAAGAGGATCAGCCAAGGCGTCCAACTGGCTTTACGCTCGACTGAGAGGTTCCGCCACCGCTGGCCCCTCCGAAGAGCGAACCCATCGAAGCAGAGTTTCGAGTAGTGCCATCCGGTCGGCCAGGCATCGTCCAATTCGCAGGGATTTCATTGTTTACTGTTGTGATGAACGCCGGCGCAATACCGAAGTTCTTTTTCACTGCCTCGGCAAAAGAATCATTGGATTCAAAACTTTCCAAACCTAATGACACAGAAGCACTGGCGTCCGCATGCCATTTGGAAAATGCTTGACGATAGCCTTGCCCCTCACCCGGTCGATTCCACTTCTCTGCAAAGTTTTCGCCGTTATCGGCAGGGTTGCAGACAAAGCAATCGCTACCTCTATACGCAATGTGCTGCGGTATTCTGCGAACGATTTCCAAAATTGCATCGAGCGGTGCCAATGGCTTTGACTGGGACTCTTTCACGACATCCAGGTATGCGTGAGTGGCCAGGGTCGTAATGACCGCAGAAATTGGGCGAGTATCAGCGCTTTTTGTCTTGATAGCCCATTCATCGCGATGCCGCTTCAGCAGCTTTATGGTCGCGCGCAGGGGATCTTGATCGATGTAATCCTGATAGTGCGGCAAAGGATCTTGTGTCGCGGCATCAAGCATTCTCTGGCTTTTGGCAATCACCAAGCTTTCCAGAAAGATTTCCTGGGCGGAAGCGACCTGCAACCAATTCGAGTAAGGAATAGGGCTGCTTGCTTTCCACCCTGTGACCCGATCCGGAACCTCCAGCTTACCCTCGCCGTTTGCTTCGCCATTTCCGTTGATCGCGCGTGCAGGTGTGACGTCGATGTGGAAGCCTGGATTTTCGTCGGCATAAACGATGCGGATGCCCCGACGTAATTGTTTAACTTCTTCCTGAACGCGGGAGCCTTCCCTAAAACGCTGCTCAATCGCCTCTAGAACTTCCTTCGCACTAGCGCCTTGAGCGTGAGGGAGCCAGATAATCGCGTCCGCATCAATGGTGTCCAGATCCGCAGGCGCGCCGGGGATTGGCTTGATGGTCGTTTTCAGCCGCATCGAGCCTTGAACGAAGATATGGGCCTCAGCGAGCAGCGGGTTGTCGGAAGCCGAGAGGATTTTTTCCAGTTGGGAGTAGCGGTCATTTATTTTTTCGTACTGCGCTTCCGACAGCGAGATTTCCCGCGCGGCGCGAAGCAGAAAATATTCCCAACTGCTGCGCTTGGTCTGTTCGTTGCTCAATAGCATTTACCTAACCTCCTGGGCCACCGAGCCCAATTGCAGTGTTTGCGTAAACCGATCCTGGTTTTCTTTGTCCCGATCGAAGATCAGGTACGTATGTTGATGCTGCGTTGTGAGCAACGCGCCAAACTCGATGGCCAATGCCGCAGGAATAGCGGCGAAGACGTGGATAGGGTCAGGAGTCAGAGCTTCAAGCTGACTCAGTCGTATTTGAAGTGCGTCGCGAAAGGCATGAATCACTCGACGGTTCTGTACCATCGCATAGCTTGGTTCTGGGATCGACAGCTCTGCAATACGTGCACCCGGCAGAGCGTCGGTCACGTCGCGAACTGGGACTTGCGCAGAAATGGAGAGCACCAGCGCCAGTGGCCCGTCGCCTTCGGGGGGAGGTGTAAACAAAAAAACGGGCGGCTCAGCGGACTGATCGGGCCAGCGCAAACGATGTTCGCGGTGAAAGGAGAAGATCAAGCGCTTGGAACGGTCGCCGATACTCTGGCCCAGCATCATCAAAGCCGGGATGTCGGCCAAGCCGACTACTGCCAGCGCGGGCGAGTCGCCGTAGGTACCGCCGCGACGCTTGAGTTGCTGTTCCAGCTCATACTGGATGCTGTCTTTGACGTTCAGCCAATAGGTAGTGTCGCGGCCGCGTGGTCCTGGCGCAGGGAAAGTGATTTTGATGCCTTGATCGAAGGCGGTTAATCCCTCGGCGGACATCGCAGTCAACAGATCGCGAACGGGAATATCGTTGATTGTCTGAAAATGCTGACTTTGGACGATGAGAGGAATGGCTCTACCACCATCGGGGGTCGTTGCGGCGAGTCGGATGCGTTCCAGGTACGCTTGGTGTAAACCACTCAAATCATTTTCAGGATACCCATCTGCGTCACGATCAATTTTGTCATGACAACCTGGGCACAGGAGCATCAGATTAGCGGTATCGTTTGTGTGCGCCTCAGCATCATGATCCGCGCGTCCCCGAGGGCCTTTGGGACTGGCGGGCAGAATATGCGCCACTTCGCCCCATCTCATTGGCTTGCCGGCACGATAGTCGAACGTCAGATCCGTACCGCACAGTTCACAATGACCAGCGGTCTGTGTCCATACGATCCGCTTCGTCTCATCATTTGTGTTGAAGCGCCCGCTTGCGGGCTTAGCGTCTTCTTGTTCTGCCATTCCGACCTACCCCCGAGAAACATCCATGATTGAAAACGATGATGGCAAGATAAGATCATATTAAGGTCATTTGCCTCAATTTCAAGAGAGATATGAGGGTGACGAATGCTGAGTCGGCTTTGAGCCAGAATGCTCTTGGCCCATCGAAACGCAGTGGTGGCAGCGTTCGTTTTCTGGCAAGTGCTGGTGGGTTAATGGCACTGACCACAGCGTATGTATCGAAATTAGCGAGTTTATGCAAAAGACATAAACTCGCTAATTTCAATACACATCGCGCACAGGCCTGATGAAAACGAGCTGTGCAGCTCAAACGAGGCTGCAAGAGCAGCCCCTTTTGTGCATTTTCTCCGCGTCAGTCCCTGCCAAGCTCAGCGGATAGGTTTCGACGGCGCATGAGCTGATAGGCAGCCGGAATCACAAACAGCGACAGCAAAGGCGCCGTGACCATACCGCCAATCATCGGGGCGGCAATGCGGCTCATTACCTCGCTGCCGGTACCGCTTCCCAAAAGTATAGGTAACAAACCAGCGATAATCACCGCCACGGTCATGGCCTTGGGGCGAACGCGCTGCACAGCGCCTTCACGAATCGCGGCCATTAACCCGCGTTCTGTGTTGTCACCGAGGTCTTGACGCTCGGCCCAGGCATTTTTCAGGTAGAGCAGCATGATCACGCCAAATTCGGCAGAAACGCCGGCCAAGGCGATAAAGCCAACCCCGGTGGCAACCGACAGGTTGAATCCCAACAGATAAAGAAACCATGCACCGCCCGTGAGGGCAAATGGCAGCGTGGCCATAATCAGCAGGGCCTCGTCGAAGCGGGCAAATGTCAGGTAAAGCAGGACGAAGATGATCAGCAGCGTGGCAGGGACCACCAGTTTTAGTCGTGCGTTGGCCCTCTCAAGAAATTCGAACTGACCTGAGTAGCTCAGGCTCATGCCGGGCTGCAACTTGACCTGCTCGCTGACGAGCCGGCGCAAATCGGCGACTACGGAGGCAATATCCCGGCCGCGCACGTCGATGTACACCCAGCCTGAAGGCCGTGCGTTTTCACTTTTGAGCATCGGCGGCCCGTCGTTGACCTTGATCTTCGCCACTGTGCCAAGGGTGATCTGGCTGCCTAGCGGGGTGTAGATTGGCAACTGCTCCAAAGCGCCAAGCGAATCCCGCCATTCCCGAGGGTAACGGACGTTGATTGGGAAGCGTGCAAGCCCTTCAATGGTCTCGCCGACATTTTCACCGCCGATAGCGCCGGACACGATCGACTGCACATCGGCGATATTCAGTCCATATCGGGCGGCGGCTTTTCGGTCGATATCCACGTCGATGTAACGTCCACCGGTCAATCGCTCGGCCAGCGCCGAACTGACACCGGGTACGCTCTTGGCCACTCGCTCGACCGCCTGAGTCGCGGAATCAATCTCCGTCAGATTGGTGCCGGCAATCTTTACACCAATGGGGCTTTTGATCCCCGTAGCCAGCATATCGATTCGGTTGCGAATCGGTGGTATCCAGATATTGGTCAACCCAGGAACTCGCACGACTCGGTCCAGCTCTTCCACCAGTTTTTCCTGAGTCATGCCTGGGCGCCATTGCTCCTGTGGCTTGAACTGGATAGTGGTTTCGAACATCTCCAGCGGCGCCGGGTCGGTGGCAGTTTCGGCACGTCCCGCTTTACCGAAGACATGTTCGACCTCCGGCACGGTTTTGATGAGGCGGTCGGTCTGTTGCAGCAGTTGGGCCGCTTTCTGTGCGGACAATCCAGGCAGAGCCGAAGGCATATAGAGCAGGTCGCCTTCATTCAAAGGCGGAAGAAACTCGCCACCTAAGCGCGACATTGGCCAAAGCGCACTAAAAAACACCAACGCTGCCACCAGCAGCGTGATCCTCGGTCGCCGCAGCACTGCATCCAGAGCCGGCTGGTAGATCCGAATGAGCCAGCGGTTCAGCGGATTGTTTTTTTCACTAGGAATCCGTCCTCGAATCCAATAGCCCATCAATACCGGCACCAAGGTCACTGACAATCCTGCTGCGGCGGCCATGGCGTAGGTTTTTGTGAAAGCCAGCGGGCCGAACAACCGCCCCTCTTGCGCTTGCAGGGTGAACACCGGAATGAACGAAAGGGTGATGATCAACAAACAGAAGAATAGAGCTGGTCCAACTTCAGCCGCTGCTTCGGTCATTACATGCCAATGACGCTCACCCTTCAGTTCCTCACCAGGATTGGCGACGTGCCAGGCCTCAATCTTCTTGTGTGCGTTTTCGATCATTACCACAGCAGCATCGACCATGGCGCCGATGGCGATGGCTATCCCGCCCAAGGACATGATGTTCGCGTTAATCCCTTGGTAGCGCATGACAATAAAGGCCATCAGCACACCGACCGGCAGGGAAATGATCGCCACCAGGGACGAGCGCAGGTGCCAAAGAAAGATCCCGCAAACCAATGCGACAACGATGAACTCTTCGATGAGCTTGTGGCTGAGATTTTCCACAGCACGGTCGATCAGCTTGCTGCGATCGTAGGTGGTGACGATTTCCACCCCGGCCGGCAGGCTGCTTTTCAGTTCGTCGAGTTTGGTTTTGACCGCCGCAATGGTCTCGCGAGCATTCTTACCGCTGCGCAAAATCACCACGCCGCCAACCGTCTCGCCTTCGCCGTCGAGTTCGGTGATGCCACGGCGCATCTCCGGCCCCAACTGGATCGTGGCGACATCGCCCAAGTTCACCGGCACACCGCCCGATCCCAGCTTGAGTGGGATCGCCCGAAAATCATTGAGCGTTTTCAAGTAGCCGGAAGCCCGCACAATGAACTCGGTCTCTGCCATCTCCAGCACTGCACCACCAGTTTCCTGGTTAGCCTTGCCGATCGCTTCGCTCACCTCGGCCTGCGTAATACGAAGGCTGGCCAATTTGAGCGGATCTAGCTGTACCTGGTACTGCTTGACCATGCCGCCCACAGTGGCCACTTCCGCCACATTGGGCAGGGTCTTGAGTTCAAACTTGAGAAACCAGTCCTGAAGGGCGCGTAGCTGTGCCAGATCATGCCCGCCACTGCGATCCACCAGCGCGTACTGGAAGATCCATCCTACGCCTGTCGCATCTGGCCCCAACGCCGGCTTGGCGCTGGCCGGCAAGCGGCTTTGTACTTGGCTCAAATACTCCAACACCCGCGAGCGAGCCCAGTACAAGTCAGTGCCGTCTTCGAAAAGCACATAGACAAAGCTGTCACCGAAAAAGGAATAACCACGCACCGTCTTGGCACCTGGTACTGAGAGCATGGTGGTGGCCAACGGATAGGTGACCTGGTTCTCGACAATCTGGGGTGCTTGTCCCGGATAAGGGGTGCGGATGATCACCTGCACATCGGACAAGTCTGGTAGCGCATCAATGGGCGTGCTCTGCACCGACCAAAGGCCCCAGGCCGTGATAAACAGCGTCGCCAGTAGCACCAGGAATCGGTTGGTTACTGACCAACGAATAAGGGCAGCAATCATGGCTGGCCCCCTGATTTGTCCAGACGCTCAACACGCAATCCGTCGTCGGTCTGATTCACGCCTATCCGGACCTTGTCGCCCGTTTTAAGGCCCTGCATCAGAGCGGGATTGGCGAGCGGGAACGTCATCGTCATGCCAGGCATGCCCAGCGTCTTGAAAGGGCCGTGAGCGAGAGTGACTTCCTTATCGTTGATCTCAACGATTTGCCCATCCGCTTCATGCAAACCCGCGGCAGCTGCACTGGTGGGTGAAGGTTCCTCTGATTTGGCCACGATGCCCTTAAGACTGGCCTCCGAGTCGAGCAGGAACTGGCCAGAGCTAACCACTTTCTGGCCCTCTTCCAACCCTTTCAATATGGCCGTCTTGCCATCGCCTTCCTGCCCAAGTTGCACCTCCACGGGACGATAGCGACCGGCGCCTTCAGCGAGCATCACTAGGGCACGTCGACCGGTGCGAATGACCGCCTCGCTCGGCACCCACAGCACACTTTGCTCCGTTGAGCGATTGAGGCTCACTCGTGCAGTCATACCCGGCCTTAGACGGCCTTCTGGGTTAGGTAATTCGACGCGCACGCGAAGGGTGCGACTATCGGGATTGGTTTCTGGAAGAATCGCGCTTACCACGCCATTGAGCACGACGCCTGGGAACGCGGGCAAACGCGCCTCAGCCACTTGCCCCAGCTGAATCGACCCCGATTCAGTCTCCGGGACCGCCAGAGCCAGCCAGACGTTACTCAAACCATTCACGCGTGCCAGTGTTTCGCCGGCAGCAACTGTCATACCTTCGCGCACATCGAGTTCTTGCAACACCCCACTGATGGGGCTGGTGAGGGTCAGGTTTGGTTGGACTTTGCCACTGCGCTCTACTTGAGCAATCGATGCCGCCGGCATCCCGGTGAGCCGCAAACGCTGGCGAGCCGCTGCCAGCAAGCCCGCATCGCCACTACGCTTGAGTGCGAGAAACTCCTCCTGAGCCGCAGACCACTCCGGGACAAGAATATCCGCCAAAGCGGCGTTGGCTTTAATCACATCGCCAGGAGCGCGGGCATACACACGCTCGACGAAACCCGCCGTACGGGCCTGGATGACGGCAACGTCGCGCTCGTTGAAGGTCAATACACCCACAACATCCAGACTCGAATCAAACACACCTCGACTGACAGTAGCCAGTCGCACGCCAAGATTCTGGGTCAGGCTTGGATCAATGCGAACAGTGGCGCTGTCCCCCTTGCTATCCGCGTACTGAGGGACCATCTCCATGTCCATGAAGGGCGACTTACCCGGCTTATCGAATTTCTGTTGTGGGTACATGGGGTCGTACCAATACAGAACCTTGCGATCGACTGATGGCTTCGGCTTCTGCTCCGATGCTGCATCCGGTACTGCGCTCACCCTCGGTTGGGCCAACCAGTAACCACCGGCGACTCCCAAAGCAATTGAGATGCTGACAACAAAAACCCCTTTCCATGTTCGAGAGATCATTGAGCGGACTCCCCATAGGCGAAATACAGGCGAGCGCTGGTGAGAGCACGCTGCTCTTCAACATCAATCTGCTTGAGTCGGGCTTCGATAAGCTCGCGCCGAGCGGCCACGACGGAGTTCAAATCGCCCTTGCCGGCGCGATAGCTAGCCATAGTGAGCTCGACCTTTTCTTTAGCCAAAGGGAGCAGACTGCTCTGGGATCGATGGACGGCGCGATTCAGGCGCTCATAGTCGGCCACCTGATCTTCTAGTTGCTGGGTGTGCTCGCGTGAAAGGACTTCACGCTCAGCCTCAAGCTGGTTGAGTTCCGCGTGCTTGGCTGCAATTTTGGGGTTTTGTCGTGAGTCAGGAAACAGCGGTAGATCCCATGAAAATTGCACGCTGACCATGTCGCCGAACTCTCGGCCGCGATTCTGATAGTCGACTTCCCAGCTCCAATCCGACTGTTTTTCCGCTTCGGCTTCACGGACCTTGGCTTGCGCTTCGCGGGTCATTGGTTCAAACGCTGCCAATTCTGGGTGATGTTGCAGCTTATGAGAGTAACCAGATGCGTCGACAGGCCATTCAGGCAAGCTACCCACAGGTTTGTCGTTGGCGGCCGGTCCAATCCAGCGCTTCAGGGCCGCTCGGGCCTGCGCTCTCTGGCGAATCAGATCGTCCTGCTGCTCTTCCAGTTGTGCCGCTTCCTGTTTGGGCGTTACTGCATCAGCAGGTTGAGCGCCGCCGCCGGCAATTTGTGCCCGGACGGTATCGGCCAGCAGACGGTTTTCTTTGTAGAAGTCCTGAAACAGCGTGTCTTTGCGCTCAACCGAGTAGCTGTTGATCCAGGCCAACGCCGTGGCCTGACGAACCTTTAGACGTTCGACCCGGCGCTCAGCGGCTGCGCGGTCAATGGCCGCATCAGCGACCTCGACTCGGGCTTTGCGCTTGGCGCTGTTGGGCATCTCCTGACTGACTCCGACCATTCGCATAGTCATGAAGTCCTGGTCGATGCTCCAACGATCCGGGCCCCCAATGGGGTAGTTCTGTACGCCTAGCAGCAACTTGGGATCGGGTAGTTCACCAGCGGGGATGGCCGCACTACTGGCAGCCTGAATTTTCGCGTCTTGTGCAGTCAGCGACGGCGCATTGTTTTCAGCCAGCTGCAAAGCTTCATCGAGTGTCAATGCAGCAGCGAGACTCGGCAAGGCCAGTACGCTTGCCGCCAAGATGGTCACGAGGGGCCACCCTGTGCAATAGCACTTGGATTTCATGGTCACGATTCCTGTGATGATCCACCGCGCGCCTCATGAGACATGCGCGCAGATATGCCATCCCGCATGACGCGGAATGAGGCTCAGTGTGGTACAGGAATCAAATGCGGGGAGGTCGCCATACCCCTGATGGGGTTTGCACAGGATGGGAATCTATGGAGATGGACGCTTCGAGGGGGCTAGATAGGGTCACCGGAGGCTTGACGATGGAGACTTGCAGCATGCCGCCGGTCTTGCACTCCTGGCCCGGCTTACAGGGTTTTCCGTGCTCGGTGGGACTTTTCATGTCATGGCAGCAGTCTTGGCCCATGCCGTCCATCATTGCCATGCCCATGGTTTGCATGGGGCACGGCTCTGTCGGCGCCTGAACACCCGCCATCCCGCTGAGGGGAAGCGCAAGGCTAATCAGTAAAATCAGGCAAAGCCGTAGATAGCGTGTCATGTGCTGAAGTGTAGCCAGTAGAAATGGTGCTAACAATCACGTTCCAGGCTTCTTGGTTAGGTGCCAGACACCTCTATTCCGCGCTCATTTCCATTTCAGGACTTAGCGTGCCTAACCATGCGACAAGACAGATGATGAGGATTGCCATCAGGAATTCGAATTTCATGCTGCGGCGCAAGGCATTGACCGCTACAGAGTATTGACCATTGCGAACTGAGCGCTCCAATAGCGGGCTTAAGTGAAAGCGGTTCAGCGTGGCTAAAACGATCATTCCAGCAAAGAGCAGGATCTTCAAAAACAGCAACTGACCATAGGTACTCAGCATGACCTCATCAAGGTTGGGACCGACGATGAAAAGGTAATTTACTACTCCCGTTACGCTTATGATCGCAACGACCACACCGCCGGCCGACTCAAAGCCAGTCAGCACGCGGGCAAGAATTCGTGCTTCCTCTTCACCCTTCAGTGATTTCAACCGCAGCAGTAGGGCGAAGGCCGCTAGAGCACCCAACCAGCCACCCGCCGCTAATAAATGGAAAATATCGCTGAGAAAATGCCAGTAGCGGCGGCTGCCTTCGTCCATGGCACCATGCCCTGTCCAGGCTAGCGTGGCCAACGCGATTGCTCCACAGACGGTGACGATCCAGAGGCTGGGTGTCGGAAATCGTTTATTCAACGCGACGCCCAGAATTGCCCCCACCAAGGCGGCTATCCGAACCATCCAGGTCAACCCAACATCGGTGCCCATGATGACCATTTCAAAAATGTGATGATGTAGCTCCATAAGCTCCGATACACCGCTCATTGCTTTTGCAAGCAACAACATCGCAGCAAGGGACAGAGCTACACCTGCAACAGAGGTACCGTAAAGAAGCGACTCAAAGTTCAAGACCGTGCCCGATACCCTTTCCTTTCCCTTGAGGCTGTACAAGCCAAATATGGCCAGTCCAAATAACAACATCAGGTCAAAATAGAGAGTAAAGCGAACCACGATATTTAATGAGTCGCTCATGGATCATTTCACTTTGAATGAAAAGTTGCCGGTGATCGGGTGAGTATCCGAGGACACTGCACGCCATTCAACTTTGTAGGTGCCGGTGGTCAGCGGTGCAGCCGGCGTAATCACCATAGTTTTCGGATCACCACCAGCAGCGACGGCGGCCTTTACACCCATTGGTGAGTTAGGCATGCCAGGCATGTCGGTCATGATCAGCTTTGCACCGGAGAACTGAGTGGTGAGATTCTCAGAAAAATGCAGTTCGATTTTCGACGGAGCCGCCGCATCCGAGCCTTCTGCCGGAGTGGAAGCAAGAAGTTTTGGATGTGCCTGGGCCACTGCACTCAGAAGCAAACCAGCAGTGATTGCAACCGCCACGGACGTAGTTTTAAGGAATGACATGCAAGACTCCTCACAGCAAGCGCTGTTGATTCGAGGTTTTTTGGGAGGAACTAGTTTTTAATTTCGTTAAAAACCACTGTTGATTAACTCGGAGCCCCCGTCCTCTTCGCCAAGTTGAACAGGAGAAACTCGCTAGCCCTAACGTCACAGTGCGAGAACACGATGCCACACGATCACAAACTGTTCGATTACATTTCAGTCAGCTTGATACGATGTTTGGCATCTAATCGTTGAGCGTAGCAAGGCCTGGAGAAGAGACGGCGTACCGCAGGACCGGGGAGTTCAATCACTCCGCAAATTCGCAGAGGCGTAGCTAACCGCAGAACGCCAAGACGCCGTTGATCACAAATGTTTCCTCGCTCAGCTAACCGTGGAATCGACGGCCGGAAACTCAAGATGAAAAGCCGTTTTCCCGTCGCCTGACGTACACCAGATCTTGCCATTGTGCGCTTCGACAATTGATCGGGTAATCGACAGACCTAGCCCTGCGTTGCTCGGACTTCCTTCTCGCCGCGCTGGGTCCACGCGATAAAAACGATCAAACAGCTTTTCAAGATGTTCGGGGGCAATGGGCTCACCATGGTTTTCCACGACAACCGTTACCGACGCGTCCTTGTGCTGAATATCGACACTGATTGACGTCCCTTCATAGGTGTAGCGCAGCGCATTTGAGAGTAGATTGGAAATCGCTCGGTGGAGCATAAGGACATCACCTCGCACGCTCCCCCGTCCTGAAACCTTAAGCTCGATCCCTCGTTCATCAGCCAACAGGCGGTAGTACTCAAGCAATTTTTCCACGACAGCCACCAGGTCTATTGGCTTGTTCTCGTGCGTAATTAGACCATTGTCAGATTTCGCCAGAAAAAGCATGTCATCAATCATCCGGCTCATGCGCTTCAAGTCATCAAGATTGGAGTACAAATTGTCTTCGTAGTCCTCGATGTTTCTTTTTCTCGAAAGCACCACTTCAGTGTGGGTCATCAAGTTGCTCACGGGGGTCCGTAGTTCGTGGGCAATGTCTGCCGAAAAGTTGGATAACCGGACAAATGCATCGTCGAGCCTGGATAACATGGCGTTGAACGACAACACCATCTGTTGAAGCTCTTTCGGAACGGGTGCCAGGGGAATACGCTCCTTGAGTGATTTTGCTGACATGGAGGCAGCTACCCGTGTGACCTGGCGGATAGGCCGCATGCCACTGCTAGCTACCATCCAGCCGAGTGCAGCACTGACCAATGCGCTGATCACCAACCCTATCCAAAACCATCGTTCGAGCGTCTCGAAAAAGGACATATGCTGAGTAACGTCAAAAATCAACATGACAGTTAATGGCCTTTCTTGTCCCGTCACTACGGATTGGGCAGTCACACCACGGAACATCTGCTCTTGCTCCCGCCATTCCCAGACGGTTGTGTTTGTGGTTGTGCGAAACGCCTTCGGAACGTCGACCGGGCCGGGATCCGCAAACAGCACCTTGCCGTCGCCATCGATGATAAGCGCAGTCAAATCACGGTGTGCGCCCAGCAGCGCTTCTAACTCCGGTTTAGCCTCGCTGAATTGATCGATGTTGCTCAGCCCGGACAAGATCCGCTGAGTCGAGTGGAGTTTTTCGTACAATGCCTGCTGATCCAGCATCTTAAAATGATGCCGGCTGAGGTTATTGAAACTGAGTCCGGCGACCGTGAGCACAGCCGTTACCGCGAGCATAAACATCAGACTCATACGAGTCGTCAGGGACATCCGGTTCATCACGACTCCGAATCTGGTGCATCGAGCATGTAACCCATTCCCCTTGAGGTATGAATCAACTTGACCTCAAAATCGTCGTCTATCTTGGCCCTGAGCCGTCTCACTGCAACCTCGATAACGTTGGTATCGCTGTCGAAGTTCATATCCCAAACCTGGGAGGCGATAAGAGACTTTGGCAGCACCTCCCCTCGACGACGCAGCAGAAGCTCAAGCAACGCAAACTCTTTGGCCGTAAGGTCTATGCGTTTGCCTCCTCGGATGGCTCGACGCTTGAGCAGGTCCACTTCAAGGTCAGCCAGTTTCATAAAGGTTTGCGAAGGTGCGCTGCTACCGCGACGCAGCAACGTTCTGACTCGAGCAAGCAATTCAGAAAACGCGAAGGGTTTGATCAGATAGTCATCCGCACCGAGTTCAAGTCCCTTCACTCGGTCTTCAACGCGGTCTCTGGCGGTGAGAAAAAGCACCGGGACGTCTTTCCCGGAAGCGCGAACCTTCTGCAGGACTTCCCAGCCATCCAAACCCGGCATCATGACGTCGAGAATCAGCAGATCATAGGCTTCGCTCAAAGCGTGCTGAAGCGCCTCTTTTCCATTCGTGAAACGGTCGACATTGAACCCGGCCTCGTTGAGCCCTTGCTGCAAATAGATACCTATTTTTGGTTCGTCTTCAGCGACAAGAAGTCTCATGAGGTCGTTCTCAGATAATGGTTAAGCGGAGTCTGCAACGAAAACTGGCAGCCAACCAGCAACTGACAGAAAAGTAATCTTGGCTTCAGGTAGATGTCAGCGAGTGCTGGCTAGGGTTCAGACATGAGTACTTTATTGGTGCTCGACCGACCTCTGAGCGATGAATCGTATGGAAGTCGGATTCCCTCATGAGGAGCTACCCCTATGAACCGCCTGAAAATGCTGTTTTTTGTAAGCTCGATACTGGTCTCGGCTTCTGTGTGGGCTGAAAGCGGCGGAGATCGAGTCATTGAGCGTATGGAAGGTTTGCGCGACAAGGCCGAAGCCACGTTGATGAAAGCTGAACAAGCCCCTGAAGGAGAGCGTCACGTCCACATGGCAGAACACATGAAGATGCTTGGGGACATCATGAGCCAGCTCCACAACGATCACCCAGATGCCTCAATGTCACCCCAAGAGCATCTAGCCTGGATGGAGAAGCACGACAAAATCGTTGATGACGTTTTGCGCCAGATGCAGCGCGAGCACAAATTGATGCTTTCAGAAAACCATCAATAAACGCCCCCTGGATAAGTTCTTGTCAGCATCTTGTTGCGGCGTCAATTGGACGCCGTATCTATTTAGAAAACTGACAAAGAAGTAATGCCCAAGTCAGTTAGCTGGCAGCTGAGCATCATTAGCATAGCCAATGTTCCCACGTATTCCTGAGGTCACCATGAAAACTACGCTCGCTACTCCGTTCATCGCAGCAATGACCCTGTTTTTCGCTGCCACGGCTATGGCTAATGCAGGGCATGGACAAGACGACATAGGCCAGCCTGGTGTGGCCTCTGACGTTACCCGCACGGTTGAGGTCGAGATGGGCGACATTTTTTTCAAGCCTAAAAGCATCGACGTAAAACCTGGTGAAACAATCCGCTTTGTCCTTCGCAACGAGGGTTCGCTGCTGCATGAGTTCAACATCGGCAAAGCCGCTGCTCATGCAGCACACCAGAAAGAAATGGCAAGCATGTTCAAGAACGGAACACTAAGCCCTACCGGTACCGGGAAGATGAGCGGCATGAGCCACGGCATGGGCGGAATGAAGATGGTCGCAATGGAGCATGACGACCCTAACAGTGTCCTGATTGAGCCTGGCTCAACCCAAGAGCTGATCTGGACCTTCAACGACAGTGCAGGGCTTCAGTTTGCCTGCAACGTGCCGGGGCATTACCAATCGGGAATGGTCGGCGAGTTTGATCTGAAATAAACCGGAGTCGGCTATTTCTGCCGGCCCGACGCAAGAGTTGGCTACGCTAAGTCGCAAGTAACATAGCAACGCTTACTCAGCCGGGGTCCGTGCGGAAACATCACCGCACCACTGTGGAGCCGCAAATAATCGTTGTACTGAATATGCTCATTTCTAGTAGCACCTTACAAGGGGAATAGACATGCCTACCACCTCTGGCCATCACGACCATAATCACACCCATGCTGCTTCCCGGGATGATGCTGATCTACATGACCCGGTGTGTGGAATGGCAGTCACTTCGTCGAGTAAATTTGCTGAGACTTACCAGGGACAGACGTATCGGTTCTGTAGCCTGAAATGCCAGGAGAAGTTTCGAGCGGACCCTGAGCGCTACAGTGGCCACGTGGTGCGCGACGAGTCAGGCAGCACAACGCCGGAGTCTGCGGTACAAACGGGCGCTGAATTTACGTGCCCGATGCATCCTGAAATACGGCAGACCGGACCCGGTAACTGTCCTAAATGTGGCATGGCACTAGAGCCTGTCATGCCGGCGCTTGATGAAGAAGAAAATCCTGAATTCCGGGATTTCAATCGCCGCTTCTGGTGGTCGCTGCCCTTAACCGTGGTCGTAACCGTGCTCGCGATGGCGGGTCACTCGTTACAACTTCTTCATGGTTCAGCTCAAAACTGGATCGAGTTCGCTCTGGCGACACCCGTGACCTTATGGGCAGGATGGCCTTTTTTTGTAAGGGGACTGGCCTCGGTTAAAAATCGCAGTCCCAACATGTGGACTCTGATTGGGTTGGGCACCGCCGCAGCTTATCTGTACAGCGTCATAGCAACGCTCTTCCCCCAAAGTTTTCCCTCCAATTTCATGCAAGATGGACGTATCGGCGTTTACTTCGAAGCGGCAGCGGTCATCATCTCGCTCACGTTGCTTGGCCAGATCCTTGAGCTCAAAGCCCGATCACAAACTTCCGCCGCCATTAAGTCTCTTCTCGGCCTTTCGCCCAAAACTGCACGCCGGATCAATGCCGATGGCCAGGAGGAAGACATTCCTCTCACACATGTGCACCTGGGAGACCACTTACGGGTCAGACCGGGTGAAAAGGTGCCAGTTGATGGTTCGGTACTTGAGGGTGAAAGTGCGGTGGATGAGTCGATGCTCACTGGCGAGCCAGTCCCGGTAATGAAGAAAGCTGGAGATAGCCTGATCGGCGCCACGCTGAATACGCATGGGAGCCTGGTGATGGAGGCCCAGAAGGTCGGTGCCGAAACCATGCTGTCCCAGATCGTACAGATGGTCGCGAGAGCTCAGCGTTCCAAGGCGCCGATGCAACGAATGGCCGACTCGATTGCCGGCTACTTCGTGATGGGTGTTATCGCGATTGCGATAATGACATTTATCGGTTGGGGGCTTTTCGGCCCTGAGCCCAGTTGGGTGTTTGGTCTAATCAACGCTGTCGCCGTGCTGATCATCGCTTGTCCCTGTGCGTTGGGACTTGCTACGCCTATGTCGATCATGGTGTCGACAGGTAAAGCAGCCAGCATGGGTGTTTTGTTCAGAGATGCCAGTGCAATTGAAAGCCTTTGCAGAATCGACACGCTGATTGTCGACAAGACAGGCACCCTGACAGAGGGACGGCCCGTGTTTCACAGCGTGGAGGCCACTCCCACCTTCAATCCCGACGACGTCCTTCACCTGGCTGCCAGCCTTGATCAGGGCAGTGAGCATCCTTTAGCACATGCGATCGTCGATCACGCCCGAGCCGAGAACATAAAGCTCACCAAGCCCGAATCCTTTGAGTCGGATTCGGGTATCGGCGTCAGTGGCGTTGTCGATGGCAAGAAGCTCCAGCTGGGGAACACAGCGTTGATGGAAGCCGCAGGCGTGAGCACCAACTCCCTACAAGAGCGCGCTGAGGTGTTGCGACTTGACGGCATCAGTATTATCTACCTCGCCGTCGACGGCGCATTGGCAGGTTTGTTGGCCGTATCAGATCCGATCAAGCCAACCTCAAAAGAGGCCGTCACCAAGCTTAAGGCTCACAACGTGAAAATCATCATGGCTACTGGGGACGGGCTTACTACCGCTCGGGCTGTCGCCAGGGAGATGGGGATTGAAGAGGTCCACGGTGAAGTCAAACCCCAAGACAAGGAACGTCTGGTGGCAGACCTACAGCAACACGGGCGAAAAGTGGCCATGGCAGGTGACGGTATCAACGATGCTCCGGCCCTGGCGCGAGCAGATGTGGGGATAGCCATGGGAACGGGGACTGACGTGGCGATGAATAGCGCGCAACTCACGCTGGTCAAAGGTGACCTGATGGGGATCTTACGAGCACGAGCTCTTTCGGTCGCCACAGTTAAAAACATGCGCCAGAATTTGGGCTTTGCTTTTCTCTACAACTCAATGGGTATACCTCTTGCCGCTGGTTTGCTCTATCCATTGACGGGGCACCTCCTGTCGCCAATGATCGCTGCCATAGCCATGAGCGTCAGTTCCGCGTCGGTAGTTTTCAATGCATTGAGGCTGAGGAATACCCGAGTTGACTGACCTTCAAAATTGCAGCGGTTTTAACTCGGGGGGAATGGCGATCCATGTGCTTTCTTCAATCCCTTTAAGCGCGCATTCGCCCTTTGCACAGCGGCCATTTTTTCGGGCCGCTTCATGCGCTTCCACTTTCTGATGTCTTCCTTATTCCGCCCGCAGCTCACACACAGATCACCACTGAGTTGGCAAACCGAGATACAAGGATTCTCGATTTCTTTTGCCATGGTCAGTCCCCCTTAGCTTTATGTAGTTGAGCCACGCGACGTTTCCAGTCGCCTATGTGCGTGCGTTGGCACTCTTGCTCCGAGTCAAAGCGGACATTGCGGTCTGAAACAGGCAGGTCAAGATTGGCCTCTTTCAAGGCGATCGCCGTCAACTCAAAGATGCGGGCCTTCGCGTCAATCTCGGCCCGCTTCCTGTCAGCCAGGGTTTCGAACACCCAGATGACCTTCAGGGTTTCAGCCAACGCACTTAGGTCAGCGGTGTGAGTGAGCCAAATAAACCCCTTTATCTCGTCCTTTGCTGTTTCGCACGCGTCGGTGAGCGTGACGATCAACTGGCGCTCGATCCGAGCCAGTTCACGTTTACCGGGCGGCATCGGTGTGTCCTATAGAGGTTGTGCTGGACAGGCGCTGAGTCATGTCTGCCGGAACTCGACGGTCAGGTGGCTGACTTCGTGAACTGTTTTGAGACGCTCACGAATGCTCTCGGCGTTCACAGTGGCTTCACCTAGAACGCTGACGATCGCCGCGCACGCTTGAGGTCCCACCCTCCAAACGTGCAAGTCTGTAATGGTAGCGCCACCAGGTTTCTCAACGAGTTCGCGGATTTCCTCGGCAACGTGCGCGTCGGTCTGATCGAGCAACACGCCCGCAGTTACCCCCATCAAGGTCCAGGCCCAACGCGCGATAACGATAGCGCCGACGATACCCATGACCGGGTCGAGCCACACCCAACCCAGATATCGACCGGCAAGCAAGGCAGCGATGGCCAGAATCGACGTCAGCGCGTCTGCAACGACGTGGACATAGGCGGACCTCAAGTTGTTGTCGTTTCCGTTGTAGGCATGAGGGTGATCGTGGTCGTGCCCATGTCCATGTCCATGCCCATGACCCAGCAGCAGGGCACTGACAATGTTGACGAGCAAACCGACAACGGCGATGAGGGTCGCGGTGCCAAACTGAACCGGTGTTGGCTGCAACAAACGCATGAACGATTCAACGCCAATGCCCAACGAAATCATGCCAAGAATCAGCGCCGAGGCGAACCCGCCCAAGTCTCCAACCTTTCCTGTACCGAAACTGTAGCGCTGGCTGGTAGCGTGGCGTTTTGCGTATCCGTAAGCGGCCGCCGCGATGCCCAATGCGCCGGCATGGGTTGCCATGTGGAAGCCATCGGCCAGTAACGCCATCGAACCCGTGATATAGCCGGCGGTGATCTCCCCGATCATCATTACCACCGTGAGTGCTACAACCCAAAGCGTACGCTTGGCATTCTCATCGTGCGCTGAGCCTAGAAACACGTGGTCGTGTGTGTAATCGATGTCGGTCCTGCTCATACGTGTTTACCTGGATGCATTCACTTGGAGTACCGGCGGATAGCTTCAAGAAGCTCTTCGACGCCCTTGTTACGCTCTTCTTCGCTGAGCGCGGGGTTCGCGACATGTGCTCGTGCGTGATCCTCGATGATCTCCTCCATCAGCCCGTTGATGGCACCCCGAGTGGCCGCAACAAGATGTAGTGTCTTGGCGCAGTCGAAGTCCGATTCCAATGCTCGTTCAACAGCTTGAATTTGCCCGGCAATACGTTTTACACGTTTAAGAAGATCGTCTTTGTGTGATGCGATATGACCCACGCTATACCCCCCCTACCTATATAGGGTCGCATGATAGGCCTCCCCCCTATACCTATGCAAGGTTCGCGGGAGGACAGATCAAAGCCGTTGACGAAACGAGAGGCATACAAAATCGTTGGATCAAGCGAGAGAGCCGCAATGTTGCCGTTAGCCGACCTTTACCGACGAGAACAATAGGGCGCACTCCTGGAAACCGTTCAAATGGTAGCGAGCTAATTAGCAGCCGAGTGGTCAAGTCCCGTAAAACTTCTCGAAATCTGCGCTCACGGCTTTGATTAGATAATCGTTGACCTTGCCATGGTGTCAACGTCGATGCTGTCGCTGCGGGGAAAAGACACCGCTCAGCACGAGGGTAATTCACATGGTCGTCTTAGATGTATCAGGCATTGGTTGCGGCAGCTGCGTCGGCAAAATCACCAGAGCGATCCAGGCACTGGACGACAACGCTACGGTCTCCGTCGATCGATCAACCGGTAAGGTGAGTGTTGAAAGTAGCGAAAACGCTGAACAGCTCCGTAAAGCTGTGGAGGCTGTTGGTTTTCCTTCCAAGATCAGCCATTGAATGGAGACGCCTGCTCCTGAGTAGAGCGTCGTCTGATGGTGAATACCTTTGAATCCGAAAGTACCTGAGCCGCTGTATCGGCCAAAGTTGGCTCGCATGCGCCTATGCTGCTAGTCACCGCGCAGAGCTTTGAGCAAACCCTTGAATGCTCCATTTAGCCGAGTAAAAGCGGCATCGAAACGTATCGCGTTTTCCGTGTATTTCGCGACCTCGACCTGCTGATCGACAGTATTTTGGTCCAAGGCAGGCTGAGCCGGCGTGCTGTAAAGCAAGTCGCGCCCGTATATAGCCACCGCCGATTCTTTCTTAAGAAAATGCTTTGCGTTTGTTGTTTTCAAAGAAAACGCAGTGGTAGCAGGTTCTTTGGTTTGGCTGGCGAGCACAGTAGAAAAATCCAAGTCTTGGGCTTTGAAGTTCGGAGTGTCAGCGTTCGCGATATTGTTACTTAAGATCTCAGCTCTTTGGCCACGATAAACTAACGCTCTTTCTGCGGAGCCTAATGCTTTCTCAAAATTAATACTCACAATTAATCACCCTCGGTGGCATTACTATCTTCTTTGATCATTGAACACCCAGCTGTTGCAGCAGAGCATTCAAGTCTCCTATTAATTTTAATGCAGAGACCTAGAACATCGCCTCCGTGAGAATTAATGGAACCCAAAGCAATGATTACACTTCAATCTTATATTCAATAAAAGTCGCGCAATGCGAAAAGATGGAGACCATACGTATTAAATAGCGTGTACTTCAAGAAAAATATTCCAAACTGACACAACTGTAATATTGGCCTAAGCTTCCTGACAGGGGGTGTCTCTTATAGTCCAACTGAGTCTTTTGCTCACCCCCAAAGAGTCCAATCCATGATGTGATTCAGAGGGGATATTTTCACACATCTGAGGTAGCCCATATGAACACCATCAAAACCTTGTTCGTCGTCGCAGCGCTGACTGTTTCCACTCTGGCCATGGCTGAAGGCGGTGGTGACCGGACTTTCGCACGTATGGAAGTGGCCAGGACGAATTCGATGGAATCGTACCAGGTAGCTCAAACGCAGAGCGCTCAACCGCCTGTCGCTGAAAGCAAAGCCAAAGCGATGGACCATAAAAACTGCTGAACGATCAGGCACGCGGCCAAGCTGACAGAAATGTAATCACGAAGGTGGTTTAGATGTGGCAATTTCTGAGCTCGCTTGCAATGAAAAATTCGTCTTTTTTTCGGTACGCGAAGCTCATCTTGCCAACTCACGGGTTGATTTGAACGGCTCCCTTTTGACTGATTGGAAATAAACGGCATGCATTCCAAAACCTCTAGACGGACATTCGTTAAAGGCCTGGCCGCCGGCGGCATCCTTGGCGGCCTTGGTCTGTGGCGCACTCCTGTATGGGCAGTGACCAGTCCCGGCCTGCCGAGCGTCCTCACCGGCAACGAATTTGATCTGTTTATTGGTGAAACGCCGGTAAACATCACTGGCTCGCCGCGCACAGCCATGACCATCAATGGCTCGTTGCCGGGGCCTTTGCTGCGTTGGCGCGAAGGGGAGACGGTCACTCTGCGCGTGAAGAACCGTCTGGATCAAGACACCTCCATCCACTGGCACGGCATTATTTTGCCTGCCAACATGGATGGCGTACCGGGTTTGAGCTTCCACGGCATCGCGCCCGACGGCATGTACGAATACAAGTTCAAGGTGCATCAAAACGGCACGTACTGGTACCACAGCCATTCTGGGTTGCAAGAGCAGGCAGGTGTTTACGGGCCAATAGTCATCGATTCGAAAGAGCCTGAGCCGTTTCAATACAATCGCGACTATGTGGTGATGCTGACTGACTGGACCGATGAGGATCCTGGGCGCGTCATGGCCAAACTCAAGAAACAATCGGACTACTACAACCACCACAAACGTACCGTGGGCGACTTCATCGACGACGTCAGCAAGCAAGGTTGGTCTGCTGCCGTCGCCGACCGGAAAATGTGGGCCGAAATGAAAATGAACCCAACTGATCTGGCAGACGTCAGCGGGGATACCTACACCTACCTCATGAATGGCCAAGCGCCGAACGGCAACTGGACCGGTATTTTTAAGCCTGGCGAGAAGCTACGCCTGCGCTTTATCAATGGCTCAGCGATGAGCTATTTCGATGTTCGCATTCCTGGTTTGAAAATGACCGTGGTGGCGGCCGACGGCCAATATGTCCAACCAGTCAGTGTCGATGAATTCCGAATCGCCGTGGCAGAAACCTATGATGTGATTGTTGAGCCTGCCACCGAGGAGGCTTACACAATCTTTGCCCAGTCCATGGATAGAACCGGCTATGCGCGGGGGACCTTGGCAGTTCGTGAAGGACTGAAAACACCGGTACCGGCGATCGATCCGCGTCCGCTGTTGACCATGGATGACATGGGCATGGGCGGTATGGCTGGCATGGACCATGGCAGCATGGCTGGCATGGGCGGCGGCGATATGAAACAGGGTGACATGTCAGGTATGGCTGGCATGGATCACAGCAAGATGCAGGGAATGGACCAAGGTGACATGACCGGGATGACCGGCATGGGCAGCGGTGACATGACCAACATGGCCGGCATGGACCATAGCAAGATGGCAGGGATGGACAAAGGTGACATGTCCAACATGGCCGGCATGGACCACAGCAAGATGGCGGGGATGGACAAAGGCGACATGTCCGACATGGCCGGCATGGACCACAGCCAGATGGCAGGGATGGGCGGTATGGGAGGCGAGATGCAATCTCACCCAGCGTCCGAAACCAACAACCCGTTGGTTGACATGCAGGCCATGAACCCAACGCCAAAACTGAACGATCCAGGTATCGGTTTGCGGAACAACGGTCGACGGGTGCTCACTTACTCAGATCTGAAGAGCACTTTCCAGGACCCTGATGGCCGAGAGCCCAATCGCACCATTGAGCTGCATCTGACCGGTCACATGGAAAAGTTTTCCTGGTCCTTCAACGGCATCAAATTTTCTGATGCTGAGCCCCTTCGTCTCAAGTACGGGGAGCGTCTTCGCATCACCTTGGTAAACGACACCATGATGACGCACCCCATCCACCTTCATGGAATGTGGAGCGACCTTGAAGATGAAAACGGCAAGTTCATGGTACGTAAGCACACAATCGACATGCCACCGGGTACCAAGCGCAGCTATCGAGTAACCGCCGATGCTTTAGGTCGCTGGGCCTATCACTGCCACCTGCTTTTCCATATGGAAATGGGCATGTTCCGTGAAGTACGGGTTGATGAGTAAAGGAGACGATCTGTGAGCACACACCTAAATCGTAAATCGCTGATCGGTTGCCTCTTTGCTTTTGGCCTGATGGGTGGATTCTCCTGCGTAGCATTGGCAGTCGAAGAACGTGGTGATCCTTCACCTGCTACTTCTGCGGATGCGCCGAACAAGACTGCGACCACGTCAAACGAGGCAACGCCGAATCACGCGACGATACCTCATACCAAGATGCGCCATGAGTCGATGGATCATGACCATGAAAACAAGAAGGCGGATTGAGATCATGACCAAGAATTTTTTACGCCCAACGTTGATGGTATTGGCAGTTTCTACGAGTCCTGTCTTCTTTGCCGTGGCTCACGCCGCTGAAGAGATGGATCACTCGAAGATGAACCATGGCTCCATGGGAGCGATGGACCATAGCAACATGGGGGCTATGGACCACAGCAAGATGAAAATGGACGACGGTCAAATGACCGGCATGGAAAGTATGGATGAAGGGACGACGACAACCAGTCGAACCCCTGTCCCCGTACTTACCGATGCTGACCGTGCAGCCGCCTTTCCAGATGTCGCTGGTCATGGTGTCCACGACAAAACAATCAACTCTTTCATGCTGCTGGATAAGTTTGAATACCAGGATGCTGACAACGGTAGTGCGTTGGCTTGGGATGCGAAAGGATGGATCGGCGGTGACATTGATCGACTGTGGTTGCGCTCGGAAGGCGAACGTACCAATGGCGTGACGGAAAGTGCTGAATTATCCGCGCTCTGGGGGCACTCCATCGGACCGTGGTGGGACGTCGTCACCGGTGTACGACAGGATTTCAAACCAGGGTCTCCTCAAACCTGGGCCGCACTCGGCATTCAGGGCATGGCCCTCTACAACTTCGAGGCCGAAGCGACTGCCTACATCGGTGAGAACGGTCAATCGGCTGCTCGACTGGAAGGCGATTACGACATTCTGCTGACGAATCGATTGATCTTGCAGCCGACGGCCGAGGTCAATTTTTATGGGAAGAATGACCCTCAGCGCGGCATCGGGTCCGGATTAGCCAACACCGAAGTGGGGCTCCGATTGCGTTATGAGATTGTCCGCCAATTTGCCCCTTATATCGGGGTGAGTTGGAGCCGTTCCTATGGCAATACGGCAGACTTTGCACGTGAGGAAGGTGAAGATGCCAGCGAGGCACGCTTTGTCGCCGGTATCCGGATGTGGTTCTGAGAACCGGGCATGAAGATTACACTGAAGGCACTGATAGCTGCTGGTCTGGCCACCGTAGCAGCGGCTGCCGGCGTGGTATATTTCGGCGTGATCAATGTCGGGGCGGATGATCCCCACTCTGCCCCTGTCTACGCGCTACTTTCTATTGCTCGGGATCGCTCGATCGAAGTGCGCTCGCGCGACATTCAGGTCCCCGACCTGAGCCAAGAAGCCCTCATCCGTGAAGGTGCTGGCAACTACAACTCGATGTGTGTCGGTTGCCATTTGGCTCCGGGCCTTACAGGCACCGAACTGAGTAACAGCCTTTACCCCGCACCTCCGAACCTTTCAAAACTGGGCGTCGATGGGCACCCAGCCGCAGCTTTTTGGATCATCAAGCACGGCATCAAATCCACCGGCATGCCCGCGTGGGGCAAAAGCATGGCCGATCCGTACATATAGGGGATGGTCGCATTTCTCCAGCAGCTTCCGTCACTTGATACAGAGCAATACAAAGCCCTGATCACGAGTAGCGGTGGCCATCAACACGGTGGTGGCGAAAGCGTGATGCACAACCATGAGGGTCAACATGGAACGACCCAGGGGCAAAGTGGCGCAGGTGCTGCCAACCAAAGGGCGGAAGTCCGCGCTAATGATGACGAGAAAAACACGGCACATGCCCATGGCCCCTCCGCAGCGCCGTCTGCAAAGGAGCCTGCGGACCACGCCGATCATAAGGGTAGGGAAGCTTCAGATGACGCGGCCCCGACTCCAACCGTACAGCCCAAATCACATACACATACTGATGGGAAGGAACATACCCATGCGAAATAATTCTCTTCGTCGCAGACGGGCACTTCGTCTCGCTGCTCTCGTGGCTCTGTTCATCAGTTCAGCCAGTCACGCAGCAGAGCCATTGACGATCGATGTACATCGCGACGCTAATTGCGGATGCTGCAAGAAATGGGTCCAGCACCTTGAAGCCAGCGGCTTTACCGTCGTTGATCACGTGGAAACCAACATGAGCGCGATCAAGCGCGGTCTCGGGATTTCTCCTGAGCTCTCGTCCTGTCACACAGCAACCATCAACGGAAAGTTTGTTGAAGGTCACGTGCCCGCCGAGCAAATCATTGCGATGAGCAAACGTGATGACCTGCTCGGGATTGCCGTTCCAGGCATGCCGGCCGGCTCCCCAGGAATGGAAGTGGACGGGAAACATGACGCGTATAACGTAATCGGCTTGTCAAAGGCAGGCACAGACCACGTCGTTGCTGAATACCCCGAAAACTGATCTTCTAATCTCACTCCTGCATGGTGAAGGTCATGGCCGTGCAGAGGACATAGCTCATTTCGAACGTAAAAAAGGCGCCACTAGGGCGCCTAAACCACCTCCCAAACCAAAGGAAAAACAAGGAGGCGGGATGTATCAGGTGGTCGAGCAATTGTTTACTGTACGTTAGAAACACTTCAACTGACGGACATGATTTCATAAAATGGATAACTTCAGCCTTTCCTGAAAATTACTTCTACGTCAGCGAGCAGTAAGCTAGTTTCGGACAAAGGAGAATTATGCAGTTCTTAAATAATTTTCATTGTCTAGCTTCCATGGGGGCAGTTGTCGGCCATGACCTTATATTCCACGGTGTTAAGCTTGCCCGTAGAGTCTTCATAGGTCATGCGCGAAGGAGCAACCCCACAGGTTTTATTGGCTTGCGTGACACTGACGACCTTGTGGATATCGAGGTTCATACCATATTCATAATGAACAACTTCAGGAGGAGTCTTGCCGTTCCTTGAGGCATATTGCTCCATTGCTTGTTGGTTCTCTTGCATCATTCGACCATACACGCGGTCACCGCCACCTTCAGCCATGGCTAATGAAGATAAGGTCAAAATCGAAGCGGCGCAAAACGCTTTCACTGCTGTCATTGCTTTCATGATTTTCTCCTAAAGCTCAATTTACTGAGTTAAAGAGTAACAAGTGAAAGCTTTCAGAAAGCTGCCGCGAAGGTTACTAATGTGAAAGGTGGACGCTACCCCGCATTTACGCTTTCAAGCCAGATGGGATTTTTGTTAACACCAAAGGTTGGCAGACGCTGACGGAACAAAGATGCCCTCAAAAGCTTATTTGAACCGGTGGTCCCTCCCAATTCCTCGATACGCCGGTAGACCTGAGCAGGGCCTCCGCGTCGACCCCGGTTCTTGCCAGGCTTTCCAGATCCCACTCGAAGAAACTGCAAAAAACCAGGAAAACCTTGCTTGATACCGCTGAGGTCAATCTTACCGTCGAGTAATTCACGGGGAGCTTCATCCTGATGAGTTCAGAGACAGTCCACACCAAAGTTCTTAGACGAAAATGCCATACTGACTCCTGATGAATCTTGATCTGTTGATAAGTAAGAGGGAACCTCTGCTTGCGTAGATCCAGCTCATGAGGTAACGAACCTGGGAGCAGCGATTGCAAATTCCGAATGTTCACTCTCTTCGGATCTTTCGTAACTTTATACAGCTCATCTACGCCCGCTTCGATAAGGGCTGCATAGGCGTCGTCTCTTGAGTCGACGGACTTTTCGACCTTAACTGTAGCTTTTTTAGGGGCATGGAGTTTTGCCATTAACCATGCGTTATCATTTTCTAGAATCCATTGCGTAGGTTTGTACGCCTTCTTCCAGAGGTACTCGATATTGGCATCGGTACGTAGCGCTAAAAGCAACTCGATTTTTTGGCGATATCTAGTTTTTTGACTAAGACGCGATTCTTCGACTTTGGGCGCTCGCGGAGAAACAGCGGCACTCAGCAGAATAGACTCATTCTTCAGAGCCTCTTCAAAGCCATCTGCACTGGAAAACAAATGAAGAGCAATGATCAAATGCCGCGCGAGCGGCATATTTAGCTGACCTTTATCTGATTTGAGCCGGATCCATTGCTCATGCTTTCCGGTGTTGTAGGCTGGATCAATCTGCGCCAAAAGCTCATCGCCGTAAGCGCTTTGGATGCTGTCGAATAGTTTTGCGATACCCGCATTTTTTCCGAAAATGAATCCGCGTTTCTTGCATTGGCGGACGTAGCACGAACTTAATACCGTACTGCCTATCGGAGGGATATTGCGTTGCAGGATATCGTGTGCGAACAGAGCGACTTTCTGTTCCATCTTTGACCCCTTGTGTATTGCTGCGCTGTTTAACGGGCTCCAGCCGCATGCGCATGGCTCAGTCAGATTGGGAAGCAGCTTCAATTTACGGTAGAACGGGCGAGAGCACTCGGGGCAGGCATGGATCAATGCGTCGCCATGACGCCAACAGACGGCAACACCGGGTATCTGGTGAGATCGATGCCAGTAGGCAGAACCCCGCTCAATCAAATCTTCCTGAACGCAGGTAGGACAAAGCTTAGCCTTGCCATGGGTGGACTCTTCTCTGCGGGGCACCCGTACCACCCCGTCATAACCCAGCGGTCCTTCGTTGTTCTCCGGCCCCTGCTTAACCCCAAGAAACGGCCGGTAAGCAGGAAAAGTAGTATTGCTACTGATCAGCTCTGCGAGATTGCTCTCCGATTGCCCCGGCAGCCTGTGTGCGAGCCTCTCGATCTGCTTGGGTACGATGCCACCAATGCAAAAGGGTTTCGATGCGAACAAATCGCGGTAGGTTTCTGTCGCGGTTCTATTGCCTGACAGATAGTGATAGCGGGTGACACGAGAGTGCAGCATTTCATCCGGCATCGACACGGGAAAAAATAATAGATCAGACATCATTTACCAATTAAAGGTAGGGGTCGAAGAGAACGTGCATCCGGGGGCAGTATATATGCAACCCGTAAAATTCTGTATCCGGTCTGGATTTGGAAATGACACAGCCGCTCAACTTTGAATCGTAGTAAATTCATCTAAACCCCGCCGCGCCCGTACTCCTTGAAATACAGAACACGTATCGATAACCCGTGTAGGTCAGCCAATGGCGATTGCAAAACTATTTCGGGTGATCGCGGGTTAGTACGTTTTAGATGATGATTGTGATGATCCAGCGTATGCCGACGCTATTCTGGTGGGTGCAAATTTTCATTAACAGAAAAACAATGTGTTCACGGTGAATTGATTTAGAACTTTTTTAGATGGAGAGAATGCCCGGCTGGATTACAGCAGGGGCCGAATGCTCGCGACTCTGTAGAGCGAAGAACGTGATATAGGCATGCCCTCCGAGAACAATTGGCGTCTAGCCCATTGCAGACGCCTATCGTGAAAGCCTTCGATTGGTTCACATACTTTTTCGAGCATTGCTGCACAGAGAGGAAGCTTGCAGAGCTGCTTTTCGAAGCGAGAAAGAACATGAAGCTCCCGACCAATCCTGGTACGCGAAATGCGGACAGGCTTACCCGCAAGAGCATAAAGCGTGTCGGCACACTGACGGACTTCGCCGGACAGTCTCGCATCGAGGGCAGCGAACATTTCGGCGCTATTCAGACGGGGCGTACGATGGGGGCTTGGGTTTGCAGTTGACTCCGAAAGCCACTGTCTGTCGTGACGATACAGCCACGCATACCCCCTGCATGCATGTGCTTTGTACAATCGATAATCAGCCTCGAAAGCCGCGCGTCTTGCGCATAGCTCAATGTGAAATCGCGCCTCCCTCCAAGCATCTTGCCCGCCGGGTACATTTCGGATGTGACGATAGACATACGCTGATGAAACGCCTAGAACGACAGCGATCTTTTTGGCATCAGCTCCTTCAAGAGCATGTTCCCACACAGCGGCTGACGAACAGTCCAGGCCTTCACCTGGCATCACCTGAGAAAGGCGCGCGTGAAGCCGAATGTGAGCTTTCGGATCACATGCCACCGCCTGTTTCACAGGGCATTGACCATGCAGCAAGCTCACCATTTCAACGCCCAGAGCACCGGCCAATAAGATGTATTTGAGCGGATGGTGAGAGGTTATAGGCGTACGAAGCAGCTTCGTGACCCATGAGGCGGGTGTACCTGCACGAACATCTCCGAGTATAGAAAATTCCCATTCTCGCGGGAGTGTGGCAAAAAAATCGGCCATGTGCTGCGCCAGCATGTGCAGGTGCAAGCGATGGTTATCAGAAGCAAGGTTGAGCTGCGTTGCCCTTTGTAAAAGCGTGTAGCGCACCGCCTCCGCCGACAAAGCAGTGACTTCAGACTCGAGGACCTGAAGTGAGCGCAACGCTATTTCGTGAAGCGGTGGCATGCACCGCAACGGGGTGTCGAGATGTACCGTGTGTGCTTGCACATTCTCATCACTCGGCAGATTAAGTTGTCGAGAGCTGCGGCTTAACCAGCGAGGATCAAGGATCCTGAGTGACGTACCGTGATGCGGACATACCAGCACGCCTGGAAGCATGTGGACCCTGTGCCAGTAAGCAACTCCCCGTTGAGCCTGATCTTGGGCAATACATTCTGGGCATAACCGCACTCGGGAGGCGAATCCAATACGGCTCGCGTTGACGCCCAGCTTTAACATCAAGCCTTTCCCATCAGCGGTCATCAGTGTCCGAGCGTGTTCAACCTGGCTCATCCTCAAAAACGGCGCATAGTAGGGTAATAATGTGTGGCGCATGAGGACCTCGGCTACCGATAGCTCAGTACCGCTGGGTAGCGCATCGACAAAATCCCCTAAATGACTCGGGAATGCCACATTTTGCGAAAAAGCTGCCGCCGATTTCAGTCCGGCAAATGCTGCTTGGCAATTACGAACACCGCAAAGACGGGCATAACGAGAAATCACGCTGTGCAGCGTCTCGTCGGGAAACGCGGCGGGGAAGAAATGGAGTTTAAGTTGCACTTCACCCCCCCTCCGACTCACGCTTTGTGATACATCGGTGAGAACTCAAACAGGTCCTCGTTGAGCCAGCCCGCAGCGCGCAGAGCGTCGAGGGGAGCGTCATGTTCGCTAAGCGCTTTAGCCTCTGAGTTTTCCACAGCAGTAGCAATCGGCGATGGGTGATCTTTCGCAAAAATGGTCGGAGATGGGTCTACCGGCTTCTCACGGGATACAACGCTTCGAAGCAAGGTGAGGCGATCCTCTCGTGCCAATCCATCGAAAACCATCATTTCGCTCAGCTGATCCTCAATCGGCAGCAAATCGTCAAACTGTCGCATCCGCTTCGGATCACGGCTACGCAGAGCTGAAAGGGCTGGCTTTAGAATCTGCATTTTTGAGTTGCTTACCTTCACCAGGATCTCGGCAGTCAAACACTCCGAGCCACTCTGGACCGCATAACGCTGACTCAATACCAGCAGCTTGACCAGGAAATCCGTGACGCCTTGAGTGTGCTCATACAGCGTGTCAAAAATCTCGTCGGTCAGCTCAGCCGTCTGTTTGCACCACTGATAGCTCCAGAGATTTTCGACCAACAACCGCCACTCCTCATCATCCTTTTCGAATCGTTTGAATTCGAGCGTACCAGCACCACAAACTCGGCGGGCAGTCCGCATGGCTTCTGAGAACAGGCTAATCGTCGAGTTCGTGCCACTGAAAACCACCGGGATACCGATGTTGTTTACCAAGTGCAGGAAAAAATTCAGCATGCTCTCCTTACCACCGGTTTTCGCCAGGTGGAGGTTTTGCAGCTCGTCGATCAACAAGGCGCCGATGAAAAACGTGCTGGCCACCTGCTCCATCTGTTGCAGCGCATCATTGATGTTTCGATGCCGGTAGCGCTTGTGGTAGTCCTTGTCTCCTAGAGCGTCTCCAACCGCATAAAAAAACTGCTGGCAAAATCCAGCCAGCGATCCATCCCGAGGGCAGTCAAGCTTCAGCCATGTGATTTGGGTATGAACAAACTGCTTTCCCTCATAGCGCTCATGACGGATTGTCTGTGGATAAAGGCTCAAGATGGCGTGGAGTGCCGTTGACTTGCCAATGCCGCTCAGGCCGACGACCGTAAACGTTTCTGCAGTGGACTTGAACGCATCGTGGTAACGCTGAGCTCCCGATAAAGAATGCAAATGCCGGACGGTAGCGGGCGACATCGGGTTACGCCCGACATACCCTCGACGGATGAGCAGTGAGAACAGGGCCTCCAGTTCCAGATGTAGCAAGAACGGCTGTACGACGGTTCTCAGCCTGTCGATACAGTGAATTCGAGTGGCTCCTTCGAGCGTCAGCTCTTTCGGATCCACCGGCTGAGGAAAGTTCGAAATCAGTTCAACAGCCGCCGCCTCCGACAATATCGGAGGCAAAGCTTCGATAAGCGGGTTACCCGCATACTCACTAATGTCCTGTCTGACGTAATTGGCGAACGTCTGTGCACCTTTCATTTTGCCTGTCCTGGCCGAATTCTTTTGAGCAAATCGATAACCTGCGCAGTCCGCTCGCCGGCATATGAATCATGCGCTTTCGGTGTCAATTCAGATTGAAGTGAAGCTGGCTCCGCCCTAACGCCTTCAGGAACAACCGCATTTTCACGCTCACGGAGACGTTCTTCTGCGCGGTTCTCGCGGATGTTTCCAGTGGCCTCTGCCTTGGTGGGCGGAGCAGGTTCCAGTTTTCGTTCTGCGAGTGCATGACTGATGATCTGGTGGACCTGATCGCTAAGCTGCACACGGCTTTCCAGCTCGGCTCGCCGGCGAGTAGGCGGTTTTTGGCGATAGGCTTCGAGCAGATCAAAAATCTCGTCCGAGCGGTAATTCGCGTAACCGGCATCCGATCGTCGAAGATCACAACGGATAAACTGCTTGGCCTCTCCCTGAATCCAAATGTGTGCCGCCGAGTTCGGATCGAACCAACACTCTATTGACCAAACGCCCCCTTTGCGAGCCTTGGCAAACCAATCTTTCTCTATGGCCATATCACACACGTAGTGCATGCCGCGAAACATAACCCCACCCTTTTGAACGGTCGCGCGCTCGCGAGGCAAGAGATGGAGGTAAACCAGCTCGTCAGGACGTTTGTTGGATTCGATCAGGTCGTTGTCGCAGGCCCAATTCCATATCCCGTTGGGTGTAGGTTCAACGCCGTCATTCATCATCGCCTGCGTCAGTCGTTCAGGCTGTCGATGGTGCCCGTTATAGTGGAGTACGCACTTGATGAGGATTTGGGTGAACTCTTTGAGATTCAGCGTGGCATCGAGCCGGTAATCTCGCTCGCCTCGCTCTTTGTCTCGCGCTGCTACCCCGCCAGGTAGCCATCTGATACCCGTCAAATCATTCAAAATGCCAAACCGACTTTCCACCATAGGCTTCCAATCCGGCCGATAAGGCGGAGCAGTGCCCATCTCAATTCCCAATCCTGACGATAGCCCCTCTGCTGCGAGTGACAGCATCTCTCCTCGGTCGGCGTAAATCTGGTGGGGCAGGTGGTGACAATTCCAATCATCTGCATTGATTTCGACGCCGTTCTGAGCGCAGAACTCGACTTTGGAGGTAAACGCGTTGAACAGCGCTTGCCTGGCCCCATTCCAACTAGGGCCCTCCAATCCTACATAGAGACCAGCAATCATTCCGGAGAAGCTATCCACAACGATATAAACTACGGGCCGGCCAATGAGCATCCGCCTGGAGTAGCTGTTGACCAAATAAATATCGGCAATAGTCGCGTCGATCTCGAACTGATGACAGGGTCCACGCAGCCAATCGCGAACGGTACCTGAAAGCGGACGGCAGTCCTTTAACCATCTCCTCAATCCTTTACGGCCACGCTCGGTTGCAATCTCGTCGAAAAAAATCTGTCCCCAATATTGGAACTGCCTCAAGCTGGGGAGTTCTGAACCAGGCAACAAACGAAGCTCTTCTTCACTGTTTTTAGAGATGTCTCGAACAGAGTAGAATCGTCTCAACATTTCGTCATATGCGCTCGAAATAGATGATTTCTTATCTCTTACATAAAGAGCATATCCAACACGGATGCATCGTTTATCAACTGCACTGAGCATCTTGGAAGGCGAAGTAAGAACGCCTTGAAATTTAGGCTTTCGCCCTGGTGGCCTGCTCGGATCATATTTTCTATCGGCAACCCCTACTGCCGTATAATTGTTAAGCAATGAGTTGCGAACTTGACCATAAAACCAATAGCGGTAAAGAAGTCGATAGATCGTTTTCCGCTGGATTCCGAGCTCTGACGCCCGTTTGCTAACAAGTCGGCCTAACTCACCTCGTACAAATATTTGTCCTGGGTATTCAGGATCTAGCAGAGGGGCGATGACGGCCCACTTTTCGTCCCGGCCTTGCTTGGCTCTCTCATCCAACTGTTCCTCAAGCACAAGCATGAACTCGGGCGTGGCAATGGCTGCTGGTTTGGTGTGACCAGACGCTAACGATCGACGAAGCTCCTCCAGACCCACAGCGTATGGCTGCCGGGGTGGGTCAGATAGATCCATCACAACTGCTAAGTCATGCGTTTCATCTTGGTAAAGGAGCCTGGCTATCGTAGCGATGACCGACAGATCGGTTACAGGCTCGAAAACGTCATTAACGAGAACAGTCATGACATTTTCTCCTTCAACGATACTTGGACAGGGCTCGGTGAAACTTCGAAGCCAGGAACTAGACCAGTAAGGTGGAGAGGAGTGTTAACCAAATCGATTTTCAGTATCTTGTTCCAAACCAGATGAAAGAAAATTGCTTGAGCGTCTATATAGGAAATGGACAGAAGTGATGCTATTTTTCTTAGACAGGTGGCCAAGGTCCACGAATATTCCCGGCTGTTTACAAGGCACTCGATAAAATTCGAATGCAACGGCGCTTTCATTAAATCACGAGAGAGCTTCGAGTACCTCCTGATTAGTCCAAGATTTTTAATCAAATCTCGTGTAAAAAACTCGTCTGTTACGATTTTCCAATCAACACCTTGGCTTTCCCAAAAACGCTTTTCAATTTCAAGTTTTTCAAGCGTTCTTTTACTTCCGTTGCCAATTAAATCTGAACGATACTTCACCGTCCTAGCTACCGATTTGAAGTTTCCGCTCGGGTCCTTAACAGTTAACAGGAAGTCTGTTGTCATCACATAAGGCAGTGTTGTTCTAGGGTATCTTGGATAGCGTACATCGATCGCCGACGCTATCGCTTGCGCACGCTCTGTGGGTAGTAAAGGGTATTGCTCCCGGATATCCACGACGTCTTCAGAAAATTCACACACAAGGAAGTAGGAACGCTCGAGATCTGACAGGAGGTGATGAATCCTCTCGATCTTCACACCTTGAATCTTGTGCGAACGACCTATCGACGGGACATCTTGTACCCGCAGCCAAGGCACGTAGCTTGCCCCGGCGCCTTCGCCAAATCCATTTGCAATGTGCCGTTCAATGTCCTGCTGTGATGCAAATTTACGACCTCGCAACCCACGCCTCCTCAGTCGATGCGGACCGCTTCACCTCGCGTCGAGAAAAAGTCGTAGAAGGACACGACCGCCAAAGCGGCCGCATTCAAAACATTTTCCAGACTACACCCGCTGAAAGTTGAAGCGATGAATCCAGACCAAAGGGAAAGCCTGGAAAGGAAAACCCCCGTAGATACGGGGGTTTGAGCCTTGTGTCAATCTATGTTCATGCGTGTCAAACTTTATTGTTTTGTGTCAATCTTTATTGTTGAAAACCAGCAGTTAACTCAGTTGTGGATAACTTATTCCACCGTCACCGACTTCGCCAGATTACGCGGCTGATCCACGTCCGTGCCCTTCAGCACCGCGACGTAGTACGACAGCAACTGCAGCGGGATCGTGTAGAGGATCGGCGAAAGGATGTCGTGGATGTGCGGCATCTGCACCACGTGGGTGCCTTCGCCGTTGGTCATTCCGGCTTTTTCGTCGGCGAACACGATCAGTTCGCCGCCACGGGCGCGGACTTCCTGCAGGTTGGATTTGAGCTTTTCCAGCAGTTCGTTGTTGGGCGCAACGGTGACCACTGGCATGTCGTTATCCACCAGCGCCAGCGGGCCGTGTTTCAGTTCGCCGGCCGGGTAGGCTTCGGCGTGGATGTAGGAGATTTCCTTGAGCTTCAAGGCACCTTCCATCGCTACCGGGAATTGCGCGCCACGGCCGAGGAACAGGGTGTGGTTTTTCTCGGCGAACAGTTCGGCGATTTTTTCCACGGTGCTTTCCATCGCCAGCGCTTCGCCGAGGCGGGTTGGCAGGCGACGCAGTTCTTCGACCAATGTTGCTTCAACGCCTTTGGCCAACGTGCCGCGAACCTGACCCAGCGACAGGGTCAGCAGCAACAGGCCGACCAGTTGCGTGGTGAAGGCTTTGGTCGAAGCGACGCCGATTTCGCGGCCGGCCTGGGTCAGCAGGGTCAGATCGGATTCACGCACCAGCGAACTGATGCTGACGTTGCAGATCGCCAGGCTGGCGAGGAAACCCAGCTCTTTGGCATTGCGCAGGGCGGCCAGGGTGTCGGCGGTTTCGCCGGACTGCGAGATGGTCACGAACAAGGTGTCCGGCTGTACCACGACTTTGCGGTAGCGGAATTCGCTGGCCACTTCGACCTGGCACGGGATGCCGGCCAGTTCTTCCAGCCAATAACGCGCGACCATACCGGCGTGGTAGCTGGTGCCGCAGGCGACGATCTGCACGTTGCGCACTTTGGCGAACAGCTCGGCGGCTTGCGGACCGAAAGCTTGCACCAGCACTTGATCATTGCTCAGTCGACCTTCGAGGGTGCGCTGGACAACGGCCGGTTGCTCGTGGATTTCCTTGAGCATGTAGTGGCGGAATTCGCCTTTGTCGGCAGCTTCGGCGCCGTCGGTGTACTGCACGGTCTGGCGCTCGACAGCGTTGCCGCTCACGTCCCAGATCTGCACGTTATCGCGGCGAATTTCGGCGATATCGCCTTCTTCCAGGTACATGAAGCGGTCAGTCACCTGACGCAACGCCAGTTGGTCGGAAGCGAGGAAGTTCTCGCCCAGTCCCAGACCAATCACCAGCGGGCTGCCACTGCGCGCGGCCACCAGACGATCCGGCTGCTTGGCGTTGATCACCGCCAGACCATAAGCGCCGTGCAGTTCTTTGACGGTGGCTTTGAGTGCCACGGTCAGATCAGGCTGATCCTTGAGTTTATGGTTGAGCAGGTGAGCGATGACTTCGGTGTCGGTGTCCGAGGTGAACACGTAGCCCAGTGCTTTCAGTTGTTCACGCAGGGCTTCGTGGTTTTCGATGATGCCGTTGTGCACCACCGCGATGTCGCCGGAGAAATGCGGGTGAGCGTTACGCTCGCAGGGCGCGCCGTGGGTGGCCCAACGGGTGTGGGCGATACCCAGACGACCCACCAGCGGGTGCTCGGCCAGTGCGGTTTCGAGTTCGCTGACTTTGCCCGGGCGACGCATGCGCTCGAGGGTTTCGTCATTGGTGTACACCGCCACACCGGCGCTGTCGTAACCACGGTATTCGAGGCGCTTGAGGCCTTCGAGCAGGATGGCGGTGATGTTACGTTCAGCGACTGCGCCGACAATTCCACACATGCTTATTTCTCCTGACTGACAGCCGCGCAAATCAAGTTGATACCGCGGGCCTGGATCTGATCGCGTGCATCGATAGGCAGGCGATCATCGGTAATTAGGGTATGGACGCTGCTCCATGGCAGCTCCAGATTGGGAATCTTGCGGCCGATCTTGTCGGCCTCGACCATGACGATAACTTCCCGCGCCACGTCTGCCATGACCCGGCTCAAGCCGAGCAGTTCATTGAAGGTCGTAGTGCCGCGTACCAGGTCGATACCGTCGGCGCCGATGAACAACTGGTCGAAGTCGTAAGAGCGTAGTACCTGCTCGGCAACCTGGCCCTGAAAGGATTCCGAATGCGGATCCCAGGTACCACCGGTCATTAACAACACCGGTTCGTGTTCGAGTTCGCTCAAGGCATTGGCGACATGCAGGGAGTTGGTCATCACCACCAGACCTGGCTGCTGGCCAAGTTCGGGGATCATCGCGGCGGTGGTGCTGCCGCTGTCGATGATGATGCGCGCATGCTCGCGGATGCGTTTCACCGCCGCGCGGGCAATCGCCTGTTTGTATTTGGAAACGCTCTGCGCGGTTTCCGCGACCAGCTCCTGCGGCATGGTGATCGCCCCGCCGTAACGGCGCAGCAACAAGCCATGGCTTTCCAGTGCGGCGAGATCCTTGCGAATCGTAACTTCAGAAGTTTCGAAGCGCTTGGCTAGCTCATCCACACTGACCTCGCCCTGCTCATTGAGCAAGGCGAGGATGTTGTGGCGGCGTTGGGGCGTGTTGCGTTTCGACATGGCGGCTTAAGTTTCGATTCGAAAGATAACGGAAGCAATCAAAACCTATTGGCCATAAATCGTCAACCCATTGCTCATAAAAAAATCGCAGCCCTCCGACAGTCCCCGTAGGAGCTGCCGAAGGCTGCGATCTTTTGATCTTCAAAAAGCCGCTGTGGATAACTCAGTCCTTTTTGATTTTCACCGGACGCTTCCAGCCATCGATGTTCTTCTGCCGCGCGCGGCCAACCGCCAACTGCGCGTTATCCACATTCTGCGTAATCGTTGAGCCGGCCGCTGTGGTCGCACCATCAGAGATATCCACAGGCGCGACCAACGAATTGTTGGAGCCGATGAACACATCTGCACCCAACACGGTTTTCCACTTGTTGGCGCCGTCATAGTTGCAGGTGATGGTGCCCGCACCCACGTTGGTGCGCGCACCGATTTCGGCATCGCCCAAATAGGTCAAGTGACCGGCCTTCGCGCCCTCGCCCATGTGCGCATTCTTCAGTTCAACAAAGTTACCCACATGCGCGCGCGCTTCAAGCACGGTGCCCGGACGCAGACGCGCGAACGGACCGGCATCGCTGCCCTCGCCCATTACGGCACCTTCGATATGACTGTTGGCCTTGATCACCACGCCTTTGCGCAGGGTGCTGTCCTTGATCACGCAGTTCGGGCCGATCACCACGTCGTCTTCGATAACAACGTTGCCTTCGAGGATCACATTGATGTCGATCAGCACATCGCGACCCACGGTCACTTCGCCGCGCACATCAAAACGCGCCGGGTCACGCAGGGTCACGCCTTGCGCCATCAAACGGCGGCCGGCGCGCAACTGGTAATGACGCTCCAGCTCGGCCAGTTGTTTGCGATCGTTGGCGCCCTGCACTTCCATTGGGTCGTGCGGTTGTTCGGTGGCCACTACCAGACCATCGTTGACCGCCATTTCGATCACGTCGGTCAGGTAGTACTCGCCCTGAGCGTTATTGTTCGACAGGCGGCTCATCCAGTCGGCCAGACGATCGGCCGGGACGGCGAGAATGCCGGTGTTGCCTTCGGTGATTGCGCGCTGCGCTTCGCTGGCGTCTTTGTGCTCAACGATGGCCGCGACCTTACCGTCAGAGTCGCGCACGATACGGCCATAGCCGGTCGGGTCGTCGAGTTCGACGGTGAGCAAACCCATCTGCCCCGGCACAACATGCTTGAGCAAACGTTGCAGGGTTTCGACTTCGATCAGCGGCACGTCACCGTAAAGGATCAGCAAGGTGTCCGCGGAAATGAACCGTACGGCCTGAGCGGTGGCGTGGCCGGTGCCGAGCTGCTTGTCCTGCAGGACGAAATTCAGATCGTCAGCCGCCAGACGTTCGCGCACCACATCGGCGCCATGACCGATGACTACATGGATGCGTTGTGGATCGAGTTGGCGGGCGCTGTGGATAACATGGCCCAGCATGGAATTGCCGGCAATCGGGTGCAAAACCTTCGGCAAGGCCGAACGCATACGAGTGCCTTGACCGGCCGCGAGGATAACGATTTCAAGAGACATGACTGGCTACCAATCCTGGGTGGTCAGCAACTGCGACCGGGTTTGAATTCGGAAAAAGAAAAAAGGGTAGCCGAGGCTACCCTTTTTTATCAATCGCACAACAAGCGGCTGACGGATTAACCGCCAAACTTCTTGCGGATCTGCTGGACGGTGCGCAGCTGAGCTGCAGCCTCGGCCAGACGAGCTGACGCAGCGCTGTAGTCGAAATCAGCGCCCTTTTCATGCAGAGCATGCTCGGCAGCCTTGAGAGCTGCTTGAGCCTGAGCTTCATCCAGGTCGGCAGCACGTTGCACGGTATCGGCAAGCACTTTGACCATGTTCGGCTGAACCTCGAGGAAACCACCGGAGATGTAGAACACCTCGGCTTCCCCGCCTTGCTTGATCAGGCGGATCGGACCTGGCTTCAGATTAGTGATCAGCGGCGCGTGACCCAGAGCGATACCAAGATCACCCAGTGCACCGTGCGCAATCACCATCTCGACCAGGCCGGAAAAGATTTCCCCTTCCGCGCTGACGATATCGCAATGGACTGTCATAGCCATCTGATTGCCTCAACCTAAATTAGCGCCCGTTGCCGGGCGCCGGGATTACAGTTTCTTGGCTTTCTCGATCGCTTCTTCGATGCCGCCAACCATGTAGAACGCTTGTTCTGGCAGGTGGTCGTAGTCACCGTTGAGGATGCCTTTGAAGCCAGCAATGGTGTCTTTCAGGGAAACGTATTTACCCGAAGCACCGGTGAAGACTTCAGCCACGAAGAACGGCTGCGACAAGAAGCGCTGGATCTTACGAGCACGGTTTACCAACTGCTTGTCGGCTTCCGACAGCTCGTCCATACCCAGGATCGCGATGATGTCCTTCAGCTCTTTGTAACGTTGCAGAACGTACTGAACGCCGCGAGCGGTGTCGTAGTGGTCCTGGCCGATTACGTTCGGATCCAGCTGGCGCGAAGTCGAATCCAGTGGATCTACCGCTGGGTAGATACCCAGGGAAGCGATGTCACGGGACAGAACGACGGTGGCGTCCAAGTGGGCGAAGGTGGTCGCTGGCGACGGGTCGGTCAAGTCATCCGCAGGTACGTATACCGCTTGGATCGAAGTGATCGAACCTTCCTTGGTCGAAGTGATACGTTCTTGCAGAACGCCCATCTCTTCAGCCAGGGTCGGCTGGTAACCTACTGCCGAAGGCATACGGCCCAGCAGTGCGGATACTTCAGTACCGGCCAGGGTGTAACGATAGATGTTGTCGACGAACAGCAGAACGTCGTTACCTTCGTCACGGAACTTCTCGGCCATGGTCAGGCCGGTCAGTGCTACGCGCAGACGGTTACCCGGCGGCTCGTTCATCTGACCGTAAACCAGTGCCACTTTGTCCAGAACGTTGGAGTCCTTCATCTCGTGGTAGAAGTCGTTACCCTCACGAGTACGCTCACCCACACCGGCGAACACGGAATAACCGCTGTGCTCGATGGCGATGTTACGGATCAGTTCCATCATGTTTACGGTTTTGCCTACACCGGCACCACCGAACAGACCGACTTTACCGCCTTTGGCAAACGGGCAAACCAGGTCGATAACCTTGATGCCGGTTTCCAGCAGGTCGTTGCCGCCTGCCTGTTCAGCGAACGAAGGCGCTGGACGGTGAATGCCCCAACGCTCTTCGGTGTCGATCGGGCCAGCTTCGTCGATCGGGTTACCGAGGACGTCCATGATCCGGCCCAGGGTCGCTTTACCGACCGGTACGGAGATGGCTGCGCCAGAATCGGTAACTTCCAGACCGCGCTTCAAGCCCTCGGTGGAACCCATCGCAATGGTACGAACCACGCCGTCGCCCAGCTGCTGCTGAACTTCCAGAGTGGTGCCGGCATCGCTTTTGACTTTCAAAGCGTTGTAGATGCTCGGTACGCTGTCGCGTGGAAATTCCACGTCGATAACGGCGCCGATGATTTGAACGATACGTCCGCTACTCATAGCTGGATCCTCTGAATATTTGAACCGTTAAACCGCGGCAGCGCCGCCGACGATTTCCGAGATCTCTTGGGTGATCGCAGCCTGACGCGCCTTGTTGTAGATCAGCTGCAAATCGCTGATCAAATCACCGGCGTTGTCGGTAGCGTTCTTCATCGCGATCATCCGCGCAGCTTGTTCAGCCGCGTTGTTCTCGACCACCGCCTGGTAGACCTGCGACTCAACGTAGCGGACCATCAAGCCGTCAAGCAGCTCTTTGGCATCCGGTTCGTAGAGATAGTCCCAGTGGTGCTTGAGATCCTGATCCGGGGTGGCCACCAGTGGAATCAACTGCTCCACGGTAGGCTGTTGCGTCATGGTGTTGATGAACTTGTTGGACACCACGGACAGGCGGTCAATACGGCCGTCCAGGTAGGCATCCAGCATCACCTTGACGCTGCCGATCAAGTCATTGATCGACGGCTCTTCACCCAGGTGGCTGATAGCTGCAACGACGTTACCGCCGAAGTTACGGAAAAAGGCCGCACCCTTGCTACCAACGACACACAGATCAATCTCGACGCCGTTTTCGCGGTTTACCGCCATGTCCTTGACCAGGGCCTTGAACAGGTTGGTATTCAAGCCGCCGCACAGACCACGGTCACTGCTCACTACGACATAACCAACGCGCTTGATTTCGCGGTCGATCATGAACGGGTGGCGGTATTCCGGGTTGGCGTTGGCCAGATGCCCAATAACCTGGCGGATACGCTCCGCATAAGGACGGCTAGCAGCCATGCGCATTTGTGCCTTGCGCATTTTGCTGACCGCCACTTTTTCCATGGCGCTGGTAATCTTTTGCGTGCTTTTGATGCTCGCAATCTTACTGCGAATCTCTTTTGCGCCTGCCATGTAACACCTATCAGGTTAGCAAGCGGGAGCCTCGCGGCTCCCGCTGCGGCTTACCAGGTTTGGGTGGCCTTGAACTTCTCGATACCGGCTTTCATGCCAGCGTCGATTTCGTCATTGAAGTCACCTTTAACGTTGATCTTGGCCATCAAATCGGCGTGATCGCGGTTGAAGAAAGCGATCAGCGCTTGTTCGAAGCTGCCGATCTTGGCGATTTCAATGTCAGTCAGGAACCCACGCTCAGCGGCATACAGCGACAGCGCCATGTCAGCGATCGACATTGGTGCGTATTGCTTCTGCTTCATCAGCTCGGTAACGCGCTGACCATGCTCAAGTTGCTTACGGGTCGCTTCGTCCAGGTCAGAAGCGAACTGGGCGAATGCCGCCAGTTCACGGTACTGAGCCAGAGCGGTACGGATACCACCGGAAAGCTTCTTGATGATCTTGGTCTGAGCGGCACCACCCACACGGGATACCGAAACACCGGCGTTCACTGCAGGGCGGATGCCCGAGTTGAACATGGCCGATTCCAGGAAGATCTGACCGTCGGTGATGGAAATCACGTTGGTCGGAACGAACGCGGAAACGTCGCCAGCCTGGGTTTCGATGATCGGCAGTGCGGTCAGGGAACCGGTTTTGCCGGTCACTGCGCCGTTGGTGAACTTCTCTACGTATTCTTCCGAAACGCGGGATGCGCGCTCCAGCAGACGGGAGTGGAGATAGAACACGTCGCCTGGGTAAGCTTCACGGCCTGGTGGACGGCGCAGCAGCAGGGAAATCTGGCGGTAAGCCACTGCTTGCTTGGACAGATCGTCATAAACGATCAGCGCGTCTTCACCGCGGTCGCGGAAGAATTCACCCATGGTGCAACCGGAATACGGTGCCAGGAATTGCAGCGCAGGAGATTCCGAAGCACTGGCAGCCACGATGATCGTGTTGGCCAGGGCGCCGTTTTCTTCCAGCTTGCGAACTACGTTGGCGATGGTCGATTGCTTCTGACCAATAGCTACGTAGACGCAGAAAATGCCGCTGTCTTTCTGGTTGATGATCGCGTCGATCGCCAGAGCGGTTTTACCGATCTGACGGTCACCGATGATCAGCTCACGCTGGCCACGGCCGACAGGAATCATGGCATCGACAGCCTTGTAGCCAGTCTGTACAGGCTGGTCTACCGACTTACGCCAGATCACGCCCGGTGCAACTTTCTCGACCGCGTCGGTCAAGGTGTTGCCCAGTGGACCTTTGCCGTCAACAGGGTTACCCAGTGCGTCGACTACGCGACCCAGCAGTTCCTTACCAACAGGAACTTCGAGGATGCGGCCGGTGCACTTGGCGCTCATGCCTTCAGCCAGAGACTGGTAAGCGCCCAATACAACGGCACCTACGGAGTCTTGCTCCAGGTTGAGGGCCATACCGTAGACGCCGCCCGGAAACTCGATCATCTCGCCGTACATTACGTCGGCCAGACCGTGAATCCGCACGATGCCGTCAGATACGCTGACGACAGTGCCTTCGTTACGGGCTTGGGAGGTCACATCGAGCTTGTCGATGCGGCCCTTGATAATTTCACTTATTTCGGAAGGATTGAGTTGCTGCATTGCTCTGCTGCCCCTTCAAACTCAAGATTTCAATGCTTCGGCAAGTTTCGCGATTTTGCCGCGAATCGAGCCATCGATAACCAGGTCGCCGGCGCGGATGACAACACCCCCAATAAGGGCTTTATCTTCCTCGACTTGCAGGCGCACTTCCCGGTTGAGTCGTGCACTGAGAACCTTGGCGAGTTTGTCTTGCTGTTCTTGGTTCAATGCGAAAGCACTGGTCACTTCAACGTCTACCGACTTCTCTTGTTCGGCCTTGTACAGGTCGAAAAGAGCGGCAATCTCCGGCAGAAGCGGGAGACGGTCGTTTTCGGCAACGACGTTGATGAAGTTCTGTGCCTTGGCATCAAACTTGTCGCCGCACACGTCAATAAACGTGGCGGCCTTTTCTGCGCTCGTCAGTCGCGGGGCCTTGAGCACGCGCTGCATGGTGTCATCTTGTGACACCGCTGCAGCCAGGCCGAGCATGGCTGACCAATTGGCCAGTTGCTGGTGGGCCTGAGCGTGCTCGAAGGCCGCCTTAGCGTAAGGTCGGGCCAACGTGGTCAGTTCTGCCATGATCGCCCTCGCTTAGATTTCAGCAGCCAGTTGGTTAACCAGCTCTGCGTGCGCGTTTTGATCGATTGTGGCACCCAGGATCTTCTCGGCGCCGCCGACAGCCAGCAAACCCACTTGGGCGCGCAGCTTGTCTTTGACACTGTTCAGTTCCTGTTCGATCTCGGCTTGAGCCTGAACCTTCACACGGTCAGCGTCGACACGGGCCTTTTCAACGGCCTCTTCGACAATCTGGTTACCGCGTTTCTTGGCTTGCTCGATGATTTCAGCTGCCTGAGCTTTCGCTTCGCGCAGTTGCTGACCCGCTTTTTCTTGGGCCAACTCCAGGTCGCGAGCTGCACGGCTGGCAGCGTCCAGACCATCAGCGATCTTCTTTTGACGTTCGTGCAAAGCAGCGATGACCGGAGGCCATACATACTTCATGCAGAACAGTACAAAAATCAGGAACGCAACGGACTGGCCAATCAGGGTCGCATTAATGTTCACGCCAACACCTCGCAGTTACGTTGTCCATCACACCAAATTACCCGGAATATCCGAGTAATTAGCCAGCGATCTGACCAACGAACGGGTTCGCGAAGGTGAAGAACAGCGCGATACCAACACCGATCATGGTTACGGCGTCGAGCAGACCGGCAACGATGAACATTTTAACTTGCAGCATTGGAACCATTTCTGGCTGACGCGCTGCGCCTTCCAGGAACTTGCCGCCCAGCAGGCCGAAACCAATTGCGGTACCCAGTGCGCCCAGGCCGATCAACAGTGCAACAGCGATAGCGGTTAGACCAACTACAGTTTCCATCTTTCCTCCCGACTTTTACGTCGTATGGTTTAGGTTTTTTAGATTAAAGCGGTAAAACAAATCGTTTCAGGTGCCCTGTGAAGAGCCCCTTCCCGTTTGACCGGGAAGGACATCAGACTAGTCGAGACTGGTCTTAATGGTTTTCTTCGTGCGCCATCGACAGGTAGACGATGGTCAGCATCATGAAGATGAACGCCTGCAGGGTGATGATCAGGATGTGGAACACAGCCCAAGCCCACTGCAGAACAACGCCCAGGCCGCTCAGCCAGAGCAGACCGCTGCCGAACATCACAGCGATCAGAATGAACACCAGCTCACCGGCATACATGTTGCCGAACAGACGCAGAGCCAGAGAGATCGGTTTAGCGATCAGGGTCACGAATTCCAGCAGGAAGTTCACCGGGATCAGCAGGGCCTGAACAAAGATGTTCTTGCTGCCGAACGGGTGCAGGGTCAGTTCGCCGATGAAGCCGCCGATGCCCTTGACCTTGATGCTGTAGAAAATGATCAGTGCGAAAACCGACAACGCCATGCCCAGAGTTGCGTTCGGGTCGGTAGTCGACACGGCGCGGAACGGGATGTGGTGGTCACCGGAGATCAGGATGGCCAGCTGAGGAATCCAGTCGACCGGGATCAGGTCGACGGCGTTCATCAGGAACACCCAGACGAAGATGGTCAGTGCCAGCGGTGCGATCACCGGGCTACGGCCATGGAAGCTGTCTTTCACGCTGCCATCGACGAATTCGACCAATACTTCAACGAAGTTCTGCAAAGCACCCGGCTGACCCGAAGTCGCTTTCTTGGCCGCCATGCGGAAAAGAAAAACGAAGATCAGACCCAACGCGACCGACCAGCCGAGAGTATCGACGTGGAAAGCCCAGAAGCCCATTTCTTTGGCTTCTGCTGCGGTGTGGGCAAAGCCCCAGCCGCCGTTAGGTAGCTGACCGAAGGTCAGGTTCTGCAAGTGGTGCTGGATATAGCCCGAAGCGGTTGTTTCTGCCATGGTTGCCTCAAACGCCCTAAGGTCTCGAAAGTCTTGTTCTCATCAGCAGGGGAGCGAACCAGCTGACCGACTGAGTCAGCACGAACACGCCGAATACAGCTATCGGCGCCAGCGGCTTCACACCTGCAAACACCAGCGCAAAAAGCACTGCTGTCAAAATCAGTTTGCCTGCCTCGCCGGCATAAAAAGACCGGACGATGGACTGGGCTGCTCGGGCGCCGGAAAACCGAAATGCCTTATGAGCGAAATAAACATTGGGCAGCAAGGCTATCAGGCCTCCGCAAAGTCCCGAGTATCCGGCAACGACTCCGTGCCATTGCCAGAGCGCCAAAGCGGCAATGAGCAAAATGACAAATTGAGCCATTAACACCGGAAATACCGCCAGGCGATGGAACGGCAGGCGGTTTGGCTTGCGGGTTTCCATCACTATTGCTCTCCAATGGTCGGCTGCCAGAATTCAATAACTTGGCATAATTTGTGCCGACAAAATGCGCGCAGAGTATAGGGGCGGTTCTGCCCCTATTCAACTGTCAGGTAGTGATTTCCGACTGCGCGCTACATGAGGAAATGTTTCAGCGGATGTGTGCGAGCACACCTTGAAGCTCATCGAGCGAGTTATAACCGATCACCAACTGACCCTTTCCCTTCTTCCCGTGGCGAATCTGCACCGCAGAGCCTAGGCGCTCGGCCAGACGCTGTTCGAGGCGGGCGATATCCGGGTCGGGTTTGCTGGCTTCCACAGGCTCCGGTTTGCCACTCAACCACTGGCGAACCAGTGCTTCAGTTTGGCGCACAGTCAGGCCGCGTGCGACAACATGTCGCGCCCCTTCAACCTGCTGATTCTCGGGCAAACCGAGCAAAGCACGGGCATGACCCATTTCCAGGTCGCCGTGGGACAGCATCGTCTTGATGACCTCCGGCAGCGCAATAAGCCGCAACAGGTTAGCCACAGTGACGCGGGATTTACCCACAGCCTCGGCAACCTGCTGCTGAGTCAACTGGAATTCCTGCTGCAAACGCTGCAAGGCCACCGCTTCTTCGATCGGATTGAGGTCTTCGCGCTGGATGTTCTCGATCAGCGCAATGGCGATTGCGGTTTCATCGGGTACGTCGCGCACCATCGCCGGAATGGTTTCCTGCCCGGCTTGCTGGCTCGCGCGCCAGCGACGTTCACCGGCGATGATTTCAAAACGGCCACCGCCAATCGGGCGCACCACGATCGGCTGCATCACGCCTTGTGCCTTGATCGACAGCGCCAGTTCTTCCAGCGCCTGCGGATCCATGTCCCGACGCGGCTGGTATTTGCCGCGCTGGAGCAGATCCAGCGGCAGGTGCTGCAGCTCACGGGTGTCAGCTTGCGCGGCTTGTTCTTCCAGCGCGCTGACAGTCGGACCACTCAGCAGTGCATCCAGTCCACGTCCGAGACCTCGTTTCTTGACGGCCATGGGGATTCCTTAAGTTGCCTGAGCGGCGGCGATGCGTGAATTTTTGCGCTGACGGCGAACCATCTCGCCAGCCAGGGCCAGATAAGCCAGGGCGCCACGCGATTGCTTGTCGTAGGCCAGCGCCGGCATGCCGTAGCTTGGCGCTTCGGCCAGACGGATGTTGCGCGGGATCACCGTGTCGTAAAGCTGCTCGCCAAAGTGTTCCTTGAGCTGCGCCGAAACATCGTTCATCAGGCTCAGGCGCGGGTCGTACATGGTGCGCAGCAGGCCTTCGACTTTCAGGTTCGGATTGAGCAATTCGGCGATGCGCTTGATGTTATCCACAAGGTCGCTGAGACCTTCGAGCGCAAAGTACTCGCACTGCATGGGGATAATCACCCCGTCAGCAGCGACCAATGCGTTCAGAGTCAGCATCGACAGCGACGGCGGGCAGTCGATCAAAATGTAATCGTAGTTTTCACGGATCGGCGCCAGCGCACTGCGCAGACGGCTTTCCTTCATCTGCATTTCCAGCAGCACCACTTCTGCCGCGGTCAAATCGCGGTTGGCCGGCAGCAGTTGATAACCGCCGTGCTCGGAATAGTGCATGGCCTGGGCCAGATCGCATTCGCCGATCAGCAGGTCGTAAACCGAGTTTTCCAGGCCGTGTTTATCCACACCGCTACCCATGGTGGCGTTGCCTTGTGGATCGAGATCGATCAACAGCACCCGGCGCTTGGTCGCGACCAGGGATGCTGCGAGGTTGATGCAGGTGGTGGTCTTGCCCACACCACCCTTTTGGTTCGCTATCGCGAATACCTTAGCCATTCTTGCTTATGTTCCCAATCATGCCGTGCGGCGCAGTATCAGCAGATGGCGTTGGCCTTGGCAACCGGGTACGGCCAGGGCGTGTTCGCTATCGAGTTTGAAGTCTGCCGGCAATGCTACCAGCTCATCAGCCGGATGAACGCCCTTCATTGCCAGCCAGCGTGTATCGGCATCGCCGAGATGGCGAGTCCAGTTGGTGAAGTTCTCCATGCTGCTGAACGCCCGGGAAATGATCCCGTTGAACGGTTGCGCAGGCTGGAACGCTTCGACACGACTGTGGATAACTTGCAGGTTATCCAGTTTGAGTTCGAGTTTGACCTGAGTCAGGAAGCGGGTTTTCTTGCCGTTGCTGTCCAGACAGGTCACTTGCGAGTCCGGGTACAGGATCGCTAACGGGATCCCCGGCATGCCGCCGCCGCTGCCGACGTCGAGCCAGCGACCGTTTTCGATGAACGACATCACGCTGAGACTATCGAGCAAGTGGCGCGAAACCATTTCGTCCGGATCACGCACAGCGGTCAGGTTGTAGGCCTGGTTCCATTTGATCAACAGGGCCAGATAACCCAGCAGCAATTCGTGCTGGGTTTCAGTGAGATTGACACCGAGCTCGCGGGCTCCTGTGGATAACTCTTCGGCGTGTTGCGAAGTGACCTTAGAACTCAAGCGCTTTGCTCCAACTGACGGCCCGCGCCGCGTTTTTTCAAATGAATCATCAACAGCGAAATCGCTGCCGGGGTCACGCCAGGGATCCGCGAAGCCTGGCCTAGCGTCTCTGGTCGAGTCGCGCCGAGCTTGCTCTGGATCTCCTTGGAGAGACCGGAAATGTTGGTGTAATCGATATCCACAGGCAATTTCGTGTCTTCGCTGGCGCGCAGACGGGCGATTTCGTCCTGTTGACGGTCGATGTAACCGGCGTATTTGGTCTTGATTTCAACCTGCTCGGCAACCTGTGGATCTTCGGCGCCGTTGCCGGTCACTTCGACCAGACCAGCGTAGTCGATTTCCGGACGGCTCAAGAGGTTGAGCAAGTTGTATTCGTGAGTCAGCGGCGTACCGAATTTTTCGGCAATCGCATCGCCCTGCTGAGTATTCGGGCGAACCCAGGTGCTTTTCAGGCGCTGCTCTTCGAGTTCGATGCTTTCGCGTTTCTTGCAGAAGGCCGCCCAACGCGCGTCATCGACCAGACCGAGCTCGCGACCTTTTTCGGTCAGACGCAGGTCGGCGTTGTCCTCGCGCAGGATCAGGCGGTATTCGGCACGGGAAGTGAACATACGGTACGGCTCTTGGGTACCGAGGGTGATCAGGTCGTCGACCAACACACCGATGTACGCTTCATCGCGACGCGGGCACCAGGCTTCTTTGCCCTTGGCACGCAGTGCCGCGTTCGCACCAGCGAGCAAACCTTGGGCGCCGGCTTCTTCGTAACCGGTGGTGCCGTTGATTTGCCCGGCGAAGAACAGACCGCCGATGACTTTGGTCTCGAGGCTGTACTTCAGATCGCGCGGATCGAAGTAGTCGTACTCGATCGCATAACCCGGACGCACGATGTGTGCGTTTTCCATGCCGCGAATCGATTGCACGATCTGCAATTGCACGTCGAACGGCAAGCTTGTGGATATCCCGTTCGGATACAGCTCATGGGTGGTCAAACCTTCCGGTTCGATAAACACCTGATGGCTTTCCTTGTCGGCAAAGCGGTGGATCTTGTCTTCGATCGACGGGCAATAGCGCGGGCCGATGCCTTCGATTTCACCGGCAGCGGAATACATCGGCGAACGATCGAGGTTCGCGGCAATGATTTCGTGGGTGCGGGCGTTGGTGTGTGTAATCCAGCAGCTGACCTGGCGTGGATGCTGTTCTTTGTTGCCCATGAACGACATCACCGGGATCGGCGTATCACCGGGTTGCTCGGTCATTACCGAGAAATCCACAGACTTGCCGTCGATACGTGGCGGTGTGCCGGTTTTCAGGCGACCGACACGCAGTGGCATTTCACGCAGACGGTGTGCCAGGGCGATCGACGGCGGATCACCGGCACGGCCGCCGGAAAAATTCTGCAAACCGATGTGGATAAGTCCACCGAGGAACGTACCGGTGGTCAACACCACGGAATCGGCGAAGAACCGCAGACCCATTTGCGTGACAACACCACGGACTTGTTCCTGCTCGACGATCAGGTCATCAGCAGCTTGTTGAAATATCCACAGGTTGGGCTGGTTTTCCAGAATTTCGCGGACAGCGGCTTTATACAAAATCCGGTCAGCTTGCGCACGGGTCGCCCGTACGGCTGGGCCTTTGCGGCTGTTCAACACGCGAAACTGGATGCCGCCCTTATCGGTAGCCGTGGCCATCGCGCCGCCGAGGGCGTCGATTTCCTTGACCAGATGGCTTTTGCCAATGCCACCGATGGCCGGGTTGCAACTCATGGCACCGAGGGTTTCCACGTTATGCGTCAGCAACAGGGTTTTTGCCCCCATACGTGCTGAGGCCAGTGCTGCCTCGGTACCGGCATGACCGCCGCCGATGACGATCACTTCAAAACGGGAAGGGAAATCCACCACGCACCTCGTGCCTGCTTAAGTAGGTAATTCAGGAATAGTTTGAGATCAGGTTTTTGAACCTGGTCGACAAGTATAGGGACTTCGCCCTTCCTAAAGAACCCTTTGCACAAAATTTAACCAGCTGTGGAGAACTCAAGGTTAAAAGAATAAAAAAGAGAGAAATTTATAAAACCTTTGTTTTTATGTTTATTTCTACTGAGCCTACTTTCTGTGGATAGATCGCTACAGGCCTTTATATTCAATATGTACAGAGATTCAAAACCCTGTGTTCATGTGCCAATGAGGGCCTTGGATAACCGGTTTAAGCCTGTGGATGAAAGGGGTGGTTATCCACAGAGGGGGTTATATCCAGTTTTGAAGCCCTGTTATCAACTGCCCTTAGTGGCAGTTATTCACAGGGCTTAATCCACAGAAAATCGATAAAACGGCGTTTTCGAGGCGCAAGAAAAATCGCCAACGAGGGTTCGCTGGCGACAAAGAAGCCGATGGAGGGAAGTGCGAGGGCTATTGTGAGAGAACGTAACGAAGGCTAATAATAGGCATTATCATTAACTCGCCCAATTTTCCTATGTCCTTACCCGCCCACACTGCTGCGATCGAGCAAATCTACGAGCAACACCATTCGTGGCTATACGGGTGGCTCAAGGGAAAATTGCATGACGCCTGCGATGCCGCCGATGTCGCGCATGACACGTTCGTGCGTATTCTGGCGGCGCGCAATGCCGCACAGATTCGCGAGCCACGGGATTATCTGGCGACCATTGCACGCGGTCTGGTCATTGATCGTTATAGAAGGCAGGCCATCGAAGCCGCGTATTTGCAGACCCTCGCGGCTCGACCGGAAGCCACCGCCATCAGCGAGGAAGACAAGGCGCTGATCATCGAAACTCTGGTCGCTGTGGATAAAGCCTTGGCCGGGCTCGGCGCCAGAAGCCAACAAATCTTCATGCTCTCGCAAATCGATGGCCTGACTTATCAACAGATCGCTTTGCAGCTGAAGGTTTCGCTGACCACGGTGAAGAAGCACATGATCCGCGCCCTGACGGAATGTGCCCTGATCATGGCGCAACGTTGATGGCCATCGCCCCCGATCGCCAGATCTTCGAAGCGGCCGCCAGTTGGTATGTGCAGTTTCAGGCTGATCCGCCAACGCTCGCCGAACAGAAGGCCTGGCAGTTGTGGATAGATAGCGACCCGGCGCATCTGGCGGCGTGGAACCAGATGGAACAATTGCAGCGCCACCTCGGCACGCTGCCACAGGATCTGAAACGTCGCGCGCTAAATAACGGTCAGCAACGTCGCCAAGTGCTGAAATTGTTGCTGCTCGCGGCGGGCACGGGGTTCGTTGGCTGGAATGTTCAGCAACACACTTCCTTGGGAAATGTCTGGGCCGACTATAAAACCGGCGTTGGCCAGCGTCGCAATATCACATTGGCGGATGGCAGCCTGATTCAACTCAACACCGACACTGCCATTGATGTGTCTTTCGACCCGACACAGCGGCTGATTCGCCTGCGCTCCGGCGAGATCCTTATTCAAACCGGAAAGCTGGGTGATCAACGGCCCTTTTTCGTCGAAACCCGGGATGGCCGGATTCAAGCACTCGGCACTCGTTTCTCCGTTCACCAGCTATCGAGTTCTACCCGAGTTGGAGTGCTGGAAGACCGGGTCAGTGTTCAGCCCGGTGATACTTCAACGGCCGCAAAAATCTTGCAGGCAGGCGAAGGCACTGATTTTGATCGTCAGCACATAGGCCTCATTCATCCGTTCAAACCCTCGGAAGTGGCGTGGATCAACGGCCAATTGATCGTTCTCGATGCACGCTTGGGCGATGTGATTGAAGAATTGGGCCGTTATCGCAGCGGCGTTTTGCATTGCGACGCGCGTGCCCGGGAGCTGCGGGTTTCCGGGACATTCCGCCTCAATTCAACCGACGCTGTCCTGGCCAATCTTCAGGCGTCGCTGCCGATCAACGTGCGCTATTTCACCCGTTACTGGGTCTCGATCAGCCACAACGCTTGATCGAAATGTCACCTGGGCAAATAAATCGACAACAGGGTTATCTTTTTTTGCCCTGACCCGGCCCTACAGGTAATCGCGATAAACGCGGCTCTTTGCCACCTTCAGGGCTTATCCACCCATGCGTCTTCCCACGTTTCGTCAGCGTTTTTCCTACCACTGCATTGCTTACAGCCTATTGATGACCAGCGCCGCGTCCTGCCTGGTGATTAGCCATAACGCCGTCGCTGCATCAGCCACCCAGAGTTATGCGATTGCAGCGGGCCCGCTGGACAATGCACTGAGCCAGTTCGCCTCGGCCGCCAACGTAATTCTGTCGTTCTCGCCGCAACAGACCAGCCGTTTGCGCAGTGTCGGGTTGAACGGCAACTTCACCGTCGACCAAGGTTTTGCCCAACTGCTGCAAGGCTCAGGTTTGCAAGCCGTACCGCAGGCGCCGGGCAGTTACATTCTGCAGGCGCTGCCAAACGGTGATTCGCTGGAGCTGGCCCCGACCAACATCAACGGTCAGTTGGCCAACCCGATGAATCTGGATTACGCGGCGGACGTCGGATACAAGGCGCAGAACAGTCGAATCGGTACGAAAACCAGTACGCCGTTGTCGGAAACGCCGCGCTCGGTGTCAGTCGTTACCGCACAACGCATGAAAGATCAGAAATCTCAGACGCTCACTGAAGTACTCGGCTACGTGCCGGGGATCTTTGCCCCACCGTTTGCCGCTGGCGACAGTCTGGCCGGAGACCTGTTCTATATTCGCGGTTTCAACGCCACCGATTATGGCTACGGTCTGTTGCGCGATGGACTACGCGTACAGGGCAACCGCTATGACACCAGCACCGAGCCCTACGGACTGGAGCGCGTCGAGATTTTCCGTGGCCCGTCTTCTCTGCTGTATGGGGAGAACGCTCCGGGCGGTCTGGTCAATCTGGTGAGCAAACGACCGACCGCTGCACCACAAGGTGAAGTGCAATTGGGTTATGGCTCGAACAATCGCCGGCAGATCGGCGTCGATGTCTCCGGCCCGCTCAATGACAGCGGGAACGTACTCGGACGCGTGGTGATGCTTGGGCGCAAGTCCGACACCCAGACCGATCACGTTCCGGACGACCGTATCTACATTGCGCCATCGCTGACCCTGAATTTCGACGATTACAACACACTGACCCTACTGGCTAACTACCAGAAGGATCACACCAACATGGAACTTGGCCTACCGGCCGCCGGGACTTTGCTGACCAACCCCAACGGCAAGTTATCCAAAGGCACCATGCTCGGCGATCCGGACTGGAATACCTTCGAACGGGAAACCTGGAGCACCGGCTACGAATTCAGCCACTCGTTCAACGACGACTGGCAGTTCCGCCAGAACTCGCGCTACATGCAGTCGCGCATTACCCGCCACGAAACCTGGCCGGGCAACCTCAACAACGCCGGGTTTGGCACACGCCTGAACATGACGGCGTACGATCGCTTCAACAAGTCGATGGTGTACTCGCTGGATAACCAGCTGGAAGGCAAATTCCAGGTCGGCGGTCTGGAGAACACCGTGTTGTTCGGCGCCAGCTACGATCGCACCTCCTTTAATCAGGACTGGAACGCCGGCATCGTCGGGCCGATCGATGTGTATAACCCGGTGTACCTGCGCGATCCGACCACGCCGATTGCGGTGCAAAACACCTTGCTGGAACAGCAGATGAAAGGGGTTTATGCACAGATCCAGAGCAAGTACGACCACTGGCTGTTCCTGCTCGGTGGTCGTCAGGATTGGGTCGACAGTGATTTTCGCGACAAGGTCGCTCAGTCGAGCGACATCAGCTCCGAGGACAAGAAGTTCACCTATCAGGGTGGCGTGATGTACCAGTTCGACAATGGCATGACGCCGTATGTCAGCTATTCCACCTCGTTCGTGCCGGTGCAGCAGATTTCCAATGCCGGCGCGCCACTCGATCCGATTACCAGCAGCCAATACGAAGTGGGCCTGAAGTACGAACCGATCGGCTGGGACACTGCTTTCACTGCATCGGTGTATGACCTGCGTAAAAAAGATGACACCTACTTCGACGCCACTACATCGAGCTATCGCCAAGTGGGTGAAAGTCGTTCCAAGGGTGTGGAACTGGAACTCAACAGCAACCTGACGCAGAACCTCAACGTCACTGCGGCTTATACATACACCGACGCGCGAATCACCAAGGATGCCGCGACGTCATTGGTCAAAGGCCATCAAATGACCGGCGTGCCACGTAATCAGGCCTCGGTCTGGGCGAAATACCGCTTCCTCGATGGCGACTTGAAAGGTTTGTATGTGGGTGGCGGTGTGCGTTATTTCGACAGTGCCTTCGCTTACACCTCGCCTTCTCTCTACGGAAAGCTGGATGCCGGCGACGTCACCTTGGTGGATGCGGCCATCGGTTATCAGATCGATACGCACTGGAACGTCGACCTGAATGCGAAGAACCTGTTCGACAAGGAATATGTGTCGGGTTGCAATGACGCGGGTCGTTGCTATTGGGGTGAGGATCGCACTCTGCTCGGTACAGTTTCCTACAACTGGTAAAACGAAAAGGGGCTGTGGATAAATTGTCCACAGCCCCTTTTGTCATTTGCCGATACAGAAACTGGAAAAGATTCGTCCCAAGAGATCATCAGAGCTGAAGGCCCCGGTGATTTCGCCGAGAGAGTGCTGGGCCTGGCGCAAATCCTCGGCCAGTAACTCTCCGGCGCCAGCCAAGGTCAGCTGGGCGCGGCCGTGTTCCAGCGCAGCACTGGCGTGGCGCAAGGCCTCTAGATGCCGGCGACGTGCACTGAAACTGCTTTCCGAGGTCTGCTCGTAACCCATGCAGGCTTTGAGATGATCGCGCAACAGATCCAAGCCTTCACCGGCCGATTTGGCGCTGAGACTGATCGTCACGTGCCCGTCTTCACTGGTTGCCAGAACAATGGCTTCGCCGGTCAGATCGGCTTTATTGCGGATCAAGGTGACTTTCGCCGGATCCGGCCGGGTTTCGAGGAATTCTGGCCAGAGGGCAAACGGATCCAGCGCTTCGGGCGCAGTGGCGTCGACTACCAGCAACACCCGATCAGCTTCGCCAATGGCTTTCAACGCCCGTTCCACCCCGATCTTTTCCACATGATCATCGGTATCACGCAGGCCAGCGGTATCGACAACGTGCAACGGCATGCCGTCGATGTGGATATGTTCACGGAGGATGTCGCGAGTGGTGCCGGCGATCTCGGTAACGATTGCCGCTTCGCGACCGGCCAACGCATTCAACAGGCTGGATTTGCCGGCATTCGGACGGCCGGCGATCACTACGGTCATGCCATCGCGCAACAATGCGCCCTGCCCGGCTTCGCGCAGCACTGTGGATAATTCATCGCGCACTTTGTCGAGCATGCTCAGCACATGGCCATCGGCGAGGAAGTCGATTTCTTCTTCCGGGAAGTCGATGGCGGCTTCGACGTAGATGCGCAGACCGATCAACTGTTCGGTCAAGTTATGCACACGCTGGGAAAACGCACCCTGCAATGAACGCAGCGCGTTGCGCGCAGCCTGTGCAGAACTGGCTTCGATCAAATCGGCAATCGCCTCGGCCTGGGCCAGGTCGAGTTTGTCATTGAGGAAGGCGCGTTCGCTGAATTCGCCCGGGCGCGCCAGACGGCAGCCCAGTTCCAGGCAGCGTTTGAGCAACATATCCAGAACGATAGGGCCGCCGTGGCCCTGCAATTCCAGAACGTCTTCACCGGTGAACGAGTTCGGCCCCGGAAAATACAGCACCAGACCTTCGTCCAGCACCTGTTTGTCGTCAGTGAAAAACGGGCCGTAATGGGCGTAACGCGGTTTCAGTTCGCGGCCGCTGATGGCTTTCGCCGCAACACTGGCCAACGGCCCGGAAATACGGACGATGCCCACACCCCCACGGCCTTGAGCAGTGGCGACGGCGGCGATGGTTTCACGAGGTACGCTCATTAACCGGAATCCAGACAAAAATGACAGATAGCAAAACGCCCCACTAGGGGGCGTTTTGAGTGGTTATCCACAGTGTAAATCAAGCGGCTGCTTTGGTAGCCCGTTCGATCTTACGTGTGATGTACCACTGTTGGGTGATGGACAGGCAGTTGTTCACAACCCAGTACAGCACCAGACCAGCCGGGAACCACAGGAAGAAGAAGGTGAAGATGATTGGCATCATTTTCATGACCTTCGCCTGCATCGGATCCGGAGGAGTCGGGTTCAACTGCTGCTGGATGAACATGGTTGCGCCCATGATGATCGGCAGAATGAAGAACGGATCCTTGATCGACAGGTCAGTGATCCACAGCATGAACGGCGCCTGGCGCATTTCAACGCTTTCCAGCAGAACCCAGTACAGCGAAAGGAAAACCGGCATCTGCACGAGGATTGGCAAGCAACCACCCAGCGGATTGATCTTCTCTTTCTTGTACAGCTCCATCATGGCTTGCGACATTTTCTGCCGGTCATCGCCATGTTGTTCTTTCAGTGCAGCCAGTTTCGGTGCAACGGCACGCATACGCGCCATCGATTTGTAGCTGGCAGCCGACAGAGGGAAGAAAAGACCCTTGATCAGCATGGTCAGGAAGATGATCGACCAGCCCCAGTTACCAACGATCGCGTGGATGTGTTGCAGCAACCAGAAGATCGGTTGAGCAATGAACCACAGAATGCCGTAGTCGACGGTCAGTTCCAGACCTGGGGACAACTGCTTCAGCACAGCCTGGCTTTTCGGACCGGCGTACAGCACAGCGCTGGTTTCAACTTTGGCACCTGGTGCAGCGGTCAGTGTTGGACCGGTGTAACCGATGATGTAGTTGCCTTTGCTGTCTTTACGGGTCTGAACGACGTTGTTTTCGCCCTTCGCCGGAATCCACGCGGTCACGAAGTAGTGTTGCAGCCAGGCTACCCAACCACCGGTGACGGTTTCTTTCAGCTGCGCCTTGTCCATGTCCTTCATGGACACTTTCTTGTACGGCTCCGAACTTGTCCACAGGGCAGCGCCCAGGTAAGTCGCGGTGCCAGTAGCAGTGGTGGACGAAGGGTCAGCGCTGTTATCACGCTTCAACTGAGCAAACATTGCGCCGTTCCAGGGCTGAGCGCTCTGGTTATCCACAATGTAGGAAACGGCTACGTCGTACAGGCCGCGTTTCAGGGTGAAACGCTTGATGTAATTGACGCCGTCCTTGCTGAACTTCAGGTCTACGACCAATTGGTCCTGACCGTCAGCCAGTTGATAAGTCTTCTTCTCCGAGGAGTAGACCGGACGACCGGCCGGGTTTGCGTCCGGGCCGTTGGTGCCGATCAGACCGCTTTGGGCCAGATAAACACGTTCGCCGCCGTTATCGAACAGCTGGAACGGAACATCAGGACGATCCTGACGACGTGGATACAGAGGCAAGGTCAGTTGAGCAACATCACCACCTTGTGGATCGATCGCGAGATCGAGCACGTCGGTTTTGATCTGGATCAGATCCTTGCTGGCGGCTACCGGTGTTTCGGCAGGTGCGCTGGTATCGCTAGCGGCGCGCGGAATATCGTCACTGGCGGCAGCATTATTGCCAGTGGCGGTGTCCGGCAAACCGGATGTAGTCGTACTGGAAGCAACATTCTGAGTCGGCAAAGCAGCCTGACCATAGTCCTGGTTCCATTTAAGAACCATAACGTAGGCCACGATTGCCAGGGCGACGATCAGGATCGTGCGTTTGATATCCATGATTACTCGGCCATCGAAGAAGAACGGGAGGTAGGGATAGGTGGAACCGGGTCATAACCACCGGGATTCCACGGATGACAGCGACCTAAACGACGAAAGGTCAGCCAGCCACCGCGCAGAAGGCCATGATTTTCAATGGCTTCATACGCGTAGCAGGAACAACTGGGGTAGAAACGACAGTGGCTGGCCATCAAAGGACTAATGGCATAGCGATAAAACTGGATCGGAACGAGGGCCAGTTTACGCATCAGGACTGTCTACCCCTACAGTTTCGGTTTTGACTTCTGGAACTGGCTTGCTGCGTGCCAGACGCTTCCAGAGCTTGCCGAAATGCTGAATCAATTCGGGGTTTTCTACATCGCCAAGACCTTTGCGCGCGACGATAACGATGTCCCAGCCGACCAGTGAATCCTGGTGCAGACGAAACGATTCGCGCATCAAACGTTTGAGGCGATTGCGCTCAACGGAGAGCTTTACGCTCTTTTTCCCGATAACCAGCCCGAGACGGGGGTGATCAAGATCGTTGTTGCGTGCAAGGAGCAGGAGATTTTTCCCCGGAACCTTGCCGGTAGGGGAGTCAAAGACTGCCTTGAAATGCCGGGGGGTAAGCAGACGCTTTTCCCGACTGAAGTCCTGACTCACCTCCAGTACCGGATTATCAAACTGCCAGACGCGCACGACCTTTGGCGCGGCGACGCGACAGGACAGCACGGCCGTTCTTGGTAGCCATGCGAGCACGGAAGCCGTGAGTACGGGCGCGTTTGATAGTGCTTGGTTGGAAAGTACGTTTCATTGTCGTGTTACCTGGTTCGTCCACAACGGGCCGGAATGGCCCCCGTTTTAAGAGACCGGGGATTCTAGAGAAAGCAAGCCCTCAGGTCAATTTCCAACCAGCGTTTCCTTATAAATAGATCTGGGGGCCTCTGTGGCTGAAAGCCTGTCTGCCAAACATAAAAATAAAGAAGGGACTTATTTAAAGCTTTTTTGTAAAGCTTATAAAAGCTAGGGCCGTCATCTTCTGTGGATAAGTGCCATGAGCCCATATTTCACGTGATGTACAGAGAATGACAACTACAGTGGAAAACCGTGTTCAGCCTGTGCTGCACTGTCGGATAACCTGTGCGTGGAATGGCCTGTTATCCACAGGCAGGTTATCCACCGAGTTCAACCCCCAGTTGTCCAGTGCCCTCAGGGGCGGTTATCCACAGAGCTTATTCACACACCGTTGGTCGCCTTTTTTTGGTTTAACGCATTGATAAATCATGTTCACCGGGCAACCTGCATGTGGATAAGTGGGCGGCTCGCCGCTACAATGGCCGCTTGTTTTTGCCTCACCGGCTTTCAACTTAGGGGATATCCGTGTCAGTGGAACTTTGGCAGCAGTGCGTGGAGCTTTTGCGCGAGGAGCTGCCTGCCCAACAATTCAACACCTGGATCCGTCCACTACAGGTCGAAGCCGAAGGCGACGAGTTGCGCGTCTACGCACCGAACCGTTTTGTTCTGGACTGGGTCAACGAAAAGTACCTGGGGCGCGTCCTTGAACTGCTGGATGAGCACGGCAACGGCATGGCGCCTGCGCTTTCCTTATTAATAGGCAGCAAACGCAGCTCGGCACCGCGTGCCGCACCGAATGCGCCACTGGCGGCAGCGCAAGCTTCCCAGGCGCAAGCGAATGCTGCCCCGGTGAACACGCCAGCGCCGACTCAGACGCCAGCACCGAGCGCCAAGCGCTCGACGCAGAAAAGCCCGGAAGTCAGCGATGAACCGTCTCGCGACAGCTTCGACCCGATGTCCGGCGCCGCTTCGCAGCAGGCCCCGGTTCGCGCCGAGCAACGCACTGTGCAAGTCGAAGGTGCGCTCAAGCACACCAGCTACCTGAACCGTACGTTCACCTTCGAGAATTTCGTCGAAGGTAAATCCAACCAGCTCGCCCGCGCGGCGGCCTGGCAAGTGGCGGATAACCCGAAGCACGGCTACAACCCACTCTTCCTTTATGGTGGCGTTGGCTTGGGTAAAACTCACTTGATGCACGCGGTGGGTAACCATCTATTAAAGAAGAACCCGAATGCCAAGGTCGTGTATCTGCATTCCGAGCGCTTCGTGGCCGACATGGTCAAGGCGCTGCAGCTGAACGCGATCAACGAGTTCAAGCGTTTCTACCGTTCGGTGGATGCGCTGCTCATCGATGACATTCAGTTTTTCGCCCGTAAAGAGCGTTCGCAGGAAGAGTTTTTCCACACCTTCAACGCCCTGCTTGAAGGTGGCCAGCAGGTCATTCTCACCAGTGACCGCTATCCGAAAGAAATCGAAGGCCTTGAAGAGCGCCTTAAATCCCGGTTTGGCTGGGGCCTGACGGTTGCCGTCGAGCCGCCGGAACTGGAAACCCGCGTGGCGATCTTGATGAAAAAGGCCGATCAGGCCAAAGTCGACTTGCCGCACGACGCCGCGTTCTTCATCGCCCAGCGTATTCGTTCCAACGTCCGTGAGCTGGAAGGCGCGCTGAAACGCGTGATCGCCCACTCGCACTTCATGGGCCGCGACATCACCATCGAGCTGATTCGCGAATCCCTGAAAGACCTGTTGGCGTTGCAGGACAAACTGGTCTCTGTGGATAACATTCAGCGCACCGTCGCCGAGTACTACAAGATCAAGATCTCCGACTTGCTGTCCAAGCGCCGTTCGCGCTCGGTGGCTCGTCCGCGTCAGGTGGCCATGGCGTTGTCCAAGGAACTGACCAACCACAGCTTGCCGGAAATCGGCGATGTGTTTGGCGGCCGCGACCACACCACCGTGTTGCACGCCTGCCGCAAGATCAACGAACTTAAGGAATCCGACGCGGACATCCGCGAGGACTACAAGAACCTGCTGCGTACACTGACCACTTGATGAACACCAGCGCAGCTTATTAAGGCAAGGGACTAGACCATGCATTTCACCATTCAACGCGAAGCCCTGTTGAAACCCCTGCAACTGGTCGCAGGCGTCGTCGAGCGTCGACAGACCTTGCCGGTACTGTCCAACGTGCTGTTGGTAGTCGAAGGCCAGCAACTGTCGCTGACCGGTACCGACCTTGAGGTCGAGCTGGTCGGTCGTGTGCAACTTGAAGAGCCTGCGGAAACAGGTTCCATCACCGTGCCCGCGCGCAAGCTGATGGACATCTGCAAAAGCCTGCCCAACGATGCGCTGATCGATATCAAGGTCGACGAGCAGAAGCTGGTGGTTAAGGCCGGCCGTAGCCGTTTCACCCTGTCGACCTTGCCTGCCAACGACTTCCCGACCGTTGAAGAAGGCCCGGGTTCGCTGACTTGCAGCCTCGAGCAAAGCAAACTGCGTCGTTTGATCGAACGCACCAGCTTCGCCATGGCCCAGCAGGACGTGCGTTATTACCTCAACGGCATGCTGCTGGAAGTGTCCGAAGGCATCATCCGCGCCGTGGCCACCGACGGTCACCGTCTGGCCATGTGCTCGATGAAAGCCGATATCGGTCAGCCGGATCGCCATCAGGTGATCGTGCCGCGCAAAGGTATTCTCGAACTGGCGCGTCTGCTCACCGAGCCGGACGGCAATGTCAGCATCGTTCTGGGTCAGCATCACATCCGCGCCACCACCGGCGAATTCACCTTCACCTCGAAACTGGTCGACGGTAAATTCCCGGACTACGAGCGCGTTCTGCCGAAGGGCGGCGACAAGCTGGTATTGGGCGATCGCCAAGCGTTGCGTGAAGCGTTCAGCCGTACCGCGATTCTGTCCAACGAGAAATACCGTGGTATCCGTCTGCAACTGGCCAACGGTCAGCTGAAGATCCAGGCCAACAACCCGGAGCAGGAAGAAGCGGAAGAAGAAGTGGGCGTTGAATACAACGGCGGCTCCCTGGAAATCGGCTTTAACGTGAGCTACCTGCTCGACGTGCTGGGCGTGATGACCACCGAGCAGGTTCGCCTGATTTTGTCCGACTCCAACAGCAGTGCGCTGGTGCAAGAGTCTGACAACGACGACTCGGCTTACGTTGTCATGCCGATGCGTCTGTAATCAGCTGACCCTGGATGTCCTTAAGTCGTGTTTCGGTCACCGCGGTGCGCAATCTGCACCCGGTGACCTTCTCCCCCTCCCCCCGCATCAACATTCTTTACGGCGCTAACGGCAGCGGCAAAACCAGTGTTCTGGAAGCCATTCATCTGCTGGGGCTTGCCCGTTCGTTTCGTAGCACGCGTCTGTTGCCGGTCATCCAGTACGAACAACTCGCCTGTACCGTGTTCGGTCAGGTCGAATTGGCCGAGGGTGGCCATAGCGCTTTGGGCATCTCGCGCGATCGTCAGGGCGAGTTCCAGATCCGTATCGACGGGCAGAACGCCCGCAGCGCTGCGCAACTGGCGGAGATCCTGCCGCTGCAGTTGATCAACCCCGACAGCTTCCGCCTGCTTGAAGGCGCGCCGAAGATTCGCCGGCAGTTTCTCGACTGGGGCGTGTTCCACGTTGAGCCGCGTTTCATGGCCACTTGGCAGCGTTTGCAGAAGGCCTTGCGCCAGAGAAACTCCTGGCTGCGGCATGGTACACTTGACGCCGTTTCGCAAGCGGTTTGGGACAGGGAACTGTGCCAGGCCAGCGCTGAAATCGATGAATACCGCCGCGCTTACATCAAAGCCTTGAAACCAGTCTTTGAACAAACCTTGAGCGAACTGGTTGAGCTCGAAGGTTTGACGCTCAGCTATTACCGAGGCTGGGACAAAGACCGGGAATTGAGCGCCGTACTGGCTGGATCCCTGCAACGGGATCAGCAAATGGGTCATACCCAGGCCGGACCGCAACGCGCTGATTTGCGTCTTAGATTGGGCGCCCACAACGCCGCGGACATTTTGTCCCGGGGTCAGCAGAAGTTGGTGGTCTGTGCACTGCGGATTGCCCAAGGGCACTTGGTCAGCCAGGCCCGACGCGGTCAGTGTATTTATCTGGTGGATGACCTGCCGTCCGAACTGGACGAGAACCACCGCCGCGCGCTGTGCCGTTTGCTGGAAGACTTACGCTGCCAGGTGTTTATCACCTGTGTAGATCACGAATTATTGAGGGAAGGCTGGCAGACGGAAACGCCAGTCGCTTTGTTCCACGTGGAACAGGGCCGTATCACCCAGACCCACGACCATCGGGAGTGAAGGCATTGAGCGAAGAAAATACGTACGACTCAACGAGCATTAAAGTGCTGAAAGGCCTGGATGCCGTACGCAAACGTCCCGGTATGTACATTGGTGACACCGACGATGGCAGCGGTCTGCACCACATGGTGTTCGAGGTGGTCGACAACTCGATCGACGAAGCCCTCGCCGGCCACTGCGACGACATCAGCATCATCATTCACCCGGATGAGTCCATTACCGTCAAAGACAACGGCCGTGGCATCCCGGTAGACGTGCACAAAGAGGAAGGCGTTTCCGCCGCCGAGGTCATCATGACCGTCCTCCACGCTGGCGGTAAATTCGACGACAACTCCTACAAAGTATCCGGCGGTCTGCACGGTGTAGGTGTTTCGGTAGTGAACGCGCTGTCCGAAGAACTGGTTCTGACCGTTCGCCGCAGCGGCAAGATCTGGGAACAGACCTACGTCCACGGCGTGCCTCAGGCACCGATGGCCATCGTTGGCGACAGCGAAACCACCGGCACCCAGATTCACTTCAAGCCGTCGGCTGACACCTTCAAGAATATTCACTTCAGCTGGGACATCCTGGCCAAGCGTATTCGTGAACTGTCCTTCCTCAACTCCGGTGTCGGCATCGTCCTCAAGGATGAACGCAGCGGCAAGGAAGAGCTGTTCAAGTACGAAGGCGGCCTGCGTGCGTTCGTTGAGTACCTGAACACCAACAAGACTGCGGTCAACCAGGTGTTCCACTTCAACATCCAGCGTGAAGACGGCATCGGCGTGGAAATCGCCCTGCAGTGGAACGACAGCTTCAATGAGAACCTGTTGTGCTTCACCAACAACATTCCGCAGCGCGATGGCGGCACCCACCTGGTGGGCTTCCGTTCGGCACTGACGCGTAACCTGAACACCTACATCGAAGCCGAAGGCCTGGCGAAGAAGCACAAAGTCGCCACCACCGGTGACGATGCCCGTGAAGGCCTGACTGCGATCATCTCGGTGAAGGTGCCGGATCCGAAGTTCAGCTCGCAGACCAAAGACAAGCTGGTCTCTTCCGAAGTGAAGACTGCGGTCGAACAGGAAATGGGCAAGTACTTCTCCGACTTCCTCCTGGAAAACCCGAACGAAGCCAAGCTGGTCGTCGGCAAGATGATCGACGCCGCCCGTGCCCGTGAAGCCGCGCGTAAGGCCCGTGAGATGACCCGCCGCAAAGGCGCGCTGGACATCGCCGGTCTACCAGGCAAGCTCGCTGACTGCCAGGAAAAAGACCCGGCGCTTTCCGAACTGTACCTCGTGGAAGGTGACTCCGCGGGCGGCTCTGCCAAGCAGGGCCGTAACCGCAAGACCCAGGCGATCCTGCCGTTGAAGGGCAAGATCCTCAACGTCGAGAAAGCCCGTTTCGACAAGATGATCTCTTCCCAGGAAGTGGGCACCTTGATCACCGCACTGGGCTGCGGCATCGGTCGCGACGAGTACAACATCGACAAGCTGCGTTATCACAACATCATCATCATGACCGATGCTGACGTTGACGGTTCGCACATCCGTACCCTGCTGCTGACCTTCTTCTTCCGTCAGTTGCCGGAGCTGATCGAGCGTGGCTATATCTACATCGCTCAGCCGCCGCTGTACAAGGTCAAGAAAGGCAAGCAAGAGCAATACATCAAAGACGACGACGCCATGGAAGAGTACATGACGCAGTCGGCCCTGGAAGATGCGAGCCTGCACCTGAACGAAGAAGCCCCGGGCATTTCCGGTGAAGCGCTTGAGCGTCTGGTGAATGACTTCCGCATGGTGATGAAGACCCTCAAGCGTTTGTCGCGCCTGTACCCGCAGGAACTGACCGAGCACTTCATCTACCTGCCGGCCGTGAGCCTGGAAAAGCTCGGCGACCACGCAGCGATGCAAGAGTGGCTGGCCCAGTACGAAGCGCGTCTGCGTACCGTGGAAAAATCCGGTCTGGTCTACAAGGCCAGCCTGCGTGAAGACCGCGAACGTGGCGTGTGGCTGCCAGAGGTCGAACTGATCTCCCACGGCCTGTCGAACTACGTCACCTTCAACCGCGACTTCTTCGGCAGCAATGACTACAAAACCGTCGTCACCCTCGGGGCTCAACTGAGCACCCTGCTCGACGAAGGCGCGTACATCCAGCGCGGCGAGCGCAAGAAAGCAGTCACCGAGTTCAAGGAAGCACTGGACTGGCTGATGGCTGAAAGCACCAAGCGCCACACCATTCAGCGATACAAAGGTCTGGGCGAAATGAACCCGGATCAGCTGTGGGAAACCACCATGGACCCAAGCGTGCGCCGCATGCTGAAAGTCACCATCGAAGACGCCATTGGCGCAGACCAGATCTTCAACACCCTGATGGGTGATGCGGTCGAACCTCGCCGTGACTTCATCGAGAGCAATGCGTTGGCGGTTTCGAACCTGGATTTCTAACGAATTCTGTTCGGACTTGAAGTAAAAAATAAACCCCGGTGAGTTTTGGCTCATCGGGGTTTATACGTTTCAAGCATCCCTCCATGCATACAAGTCTGCGTCATGATTTGTATGTACATGTTTTCCGGATTGATAACTCCTCGCGTCAGTGCAACGCTCTGTCTGGCTACTTTCGACTTATTCATTCAGCAGAGGATTTACCGTTGAGCGAACAGCATCAGACGTTTGAAGGCCTCAAATACCGAACCGACAGTGGAGTGGAGTATTGGTCTGCCCGAGACCTTGCTCCGCTGCTGGAATACAGAACGTGGCGTAACTTCGAGAACGTTATCGCCAAGGCTATACAAGCTTGTGAACACGGTGATCATTCGGTATCCGACCATTTTGTTGAAGCCAGCAAAATGGTCTCCTTGGGGTCTGGTTCTCTGCGAGAACTGAAGGATATCCACCTCTCCCGCTATGCCTGCTATCTGGTTGTCCAGAACGGAGATCCATCCAAGGCCGTCATCGCCGCAGGGCAAACCTACTTTGCGATTCAGACCCGACGTCAGGAGCTGACAGACGATTCCGAATTTCAGAGTCTAAGGGACGATCAGAAGCGTTTGCTGCTGCGCAATGAGTTACGCGAGCACAACAAACTTCTGGTTGAAACGGCACAGCAGGCAGGCGTTGAAACAGAATTGGATTTCGCCGTTTTCCAGAATCATGGATATCAAGGGCTCTACGGAGGACTTGATCAGAAAGCGATCCACCAGCGCAAAGGCCTCAAAAAAAGCCAAAAAATTCTTGATCACATGGGCTCGACTGAACTGGCCGCTAATTTATTTCGAGCGACTCAGGCTGAAGATAAATTGCGTCGCGACAATGTTCAGGGCAAGCAACAAGCTAACGAAGTTCACCTGCAGGTTGGTCGAAAAGTCAGAGAAACCATTTCCGAACTTGGCGGCACCATGCCAGAGGATCTTCCAATGCCGGCTACCAGCATCAAGCAGTTGGAATCTGCGATCAAAAAATTGAAGGGTCGCGCCGGAGAAGAGTGAAACAACCAGAACCATTAGTGCGAGTTCGACACCACACTCTCCAACCGATACCCATACCCATAAATCGTCAACAACTGCCAACCTCGATCCGCCGTCAGCCCGAGCTTGTTCCGCAGGCGATAGATATGCGTATCCAGCGGCCGCGACGAAGCCATCTCCTCATGCGGCCAAAACCGTTCATACAGATAATCCCGCGATAACGGCCTCCCCAGGTTGCTGAACAGACACCGCGCCAGTCGATACTCGCGCTCGGTCATGACAATCGGCTTTCCCTCGCGGGTGACGGTCAGTTCAACGTCATCAAACGTCAGATCATTAAAGCTCAGCACTTCTGTCGCCGCCGCACGTTGCTGGCTGTGCCGACGCAACACCGCAGCGACCCGCGCCTTCAGTTCATTTGGCCGAAACGGCTTGCTCACATAATCATCCGCCCCCGCATTCAACGCCTGAACGATATCGCTCTCGCCATCACGGCTGGTGAGCATGATCGCTGCCGGTGGCGCTTCCATGTGTTCGCGGGTCCAGCGCAGCAGTGCCAGGCCGGTGAGGTCGGGCAGTTGCCAGTCGAGGATCAGCAGGTCGAAGGTTTCCCGGCGCAGTTGGCGCAGCAGGTCTTCGCCACGCTCGAAGCTGTGCAGTGACCACGGCTGTTCGCCGGCATCGGCCATTTGCTGCAGGGTTTGCTCGACCCGGCGCAGTTCGGCGGGTTCGTCGTCCAGAATCGCAACGCGCATTCGCGGTCATTCCTTGTTGCTTGGGCAGTTGGCGGACAACCATAGTCGCTCGGCCCTCGCAGTGAAAGTAAGCAGCCCGCCGTTGGTCGACGTCCGCTATGATTCTTCGGGTCTACGTCTCAGACCTGTGGCCCATGAAACCATTCACCCTGCCCTGCCGTTTTTCCAAATGAACACTAATCGCCGGCGCGAAAGCCGTGAGCCCAGCCAGGTGCAGCGCCTGTTTCGACGGCTGGTGCGCGAGTGGTTGTGGATAAGTATAGTGCTGTTGCCGCTGACTGCGCTGTTGTCGTATCGCGCGCAGGTCAACCTGCGCGATATCACCCCCGTCATGGGAGCCATGCTTTCGGTGGGCCTGGTGGCGTGCGTACTTGGTTTGCTGTTGTGGCGTCCGCGCTGGGCGTTGTGGATAACGTTGGTTGGCATGGCCGGCGTGCTGCTGACCAGCGCCGGGTTGGCGGAGATGCGCCGCTGGTGGTCGCCGACGCCGGCGGTGCTGGGAATGCTGTTCGGCTATCTGATCTGGAACTGGCGGCGCCTGAGCGTGGTGCTGACTTATTTCGGCTGGGAGCTGACGCGGCTGGACGGTGAACCCAAGGTTTTCCCCGAGCGCCGCCGCACGCAATTCACCGGCGCCGATCGTTTGCAGGGGCAGATCATGGCCCTCGAACAAGCCATGAGCCGCACTCGCGATACCCGGCGTTTCATCGCAGACGGTTTGGAGTATCTGCCGGTCGCCACACTGATCAGCGATCCCAAGGGGCAGATCCTGCTGGGCAATCGCAAGGCCCGCGCGTTGTTCGATACAGCATTAGTGGGCGACGACGTCCTCGATCAGCTCGCCCGCCTCGGTTATCCGGAATTATCCACAGAGCCACGTCCAGCGTTATCCACCCTGCCGCTGCTGGAATTCCGTGACCACAAGGAACGCAGCCTGCGCCTGGAACGTGCCGCCCTGCTGCCGGTGGACGGTGACACGCCGATTGGCTGGCTGCTGAGCCTCACTGACCTCAGTGCCGAACGCGCGGCGGAAGAACAACGCAGCGTGTTGCTGCGCTTTCTGTCGCACGACCTGCGCGCGCCACACTCGGCGATCCTCGCTTTGCTGGATGTGCATCGCCATCAGGCCGGGGCTGATGCGCCGTTGTTCGAGCAGATCGAACGTCAGGTGCGCCGCGCGCTGGATCTGACCGACGGTTTTGTTCTGCTGGCGCGAGCCGAGTCTGAGACTTACCAATTTCAACCGACGTTGTTCGCGATGCTGGTGCTCGACGTGCTGGATCAAGCGTTGCCCATTGCCCAGCAGAAAGGCATCGAGCTGCTGCATGATATGGATGAGGAATCGCAGGAACGTCTGATCAATGCCGACCAAGGCTTGCTGACCCGCGCACTGTTCAACCTTTTGGAAAACGCGATCAAGTACAGCCCGGCCGACACCACGATTACCCTACGCGTCCGTTGCCGTGAGGAATGGTTGCACTGCGAATTGATCGATCAAGGCAAAGGCATCGCCGCCGATGAATTGCCGGATCTGTTCAGTCAGTACCGCCGTTTTTCCTCCGCCCAAGGCATCGATGGTGTGGGGCTGGGCCTGTCGATGGTCAAAGCGGTGGTTGATCACCATGGCGGTAAAATCGAATGCCGCAGCGTGGTCGATCAAGGCACCACATTCCTGCTGGAGTTACCGCTGATTCACGAATGATCAGCCACAAAAAAACCGGCTATATCAGCCGGTTTTTTACATCGAAAAAAAACTTATGCACCTTTTACGGTCTTTTATGAGCTTGAGAAATATATAAGTAAATCAATTACTTAATATCAATATTCAAGCCTTTTCAAAAAAACCGTACACAGGTTATCCACAAAATCTCAGACAGCGATCTGATCATTGGCGACTGGTGCCTGCGGGGCCGGTGGCAGAGAGCCCATTTCGCGTTGAGTTTTCTCGTTCCAGGCTTGCACCCGGTCGTTCAACTCGGCGATGGCGCGCGGGCCTGTGCCTTCGGCGTACATCGGTTCGCCGATGACCACCGTGATCACGCCGGACTTTTTGCCCCAGCCGACTTTCGGCCAGAATTTGCCGGCATTGTGTGCAATCGGCAGTACCGGAAGCGCCGCATTCACCGCCAACGCGCTGCCACTGCGGGAGAACTTGCCGACAGTGCCAAATGGCACGCGTGTGCCTTCCGGAAAGATCAGCACCCAAACGTTGTCCTTGAGCAGCTCGTCACCTTTGGCGGCGACTTGTTTCAGTGCAGCTTTCGGGTTGTCACGGTCAATCGCGATAGGCCGCAACATGGCCATGGCCCAGCCGAAGAACGGCACGTAAAGCAATTCGCGTTTGAGTACTTGGCTCAACGGCGAGAAATAAGCGGAGAGAAAGAACGTCTCCCAGGTGCTCTGGTGGTTCGATTGAATCACGCAGGGCCGGTCAGGCACGTTTTCCGCGCCCTTGATTTCGTAACGGATACCGAGAAACACCTTGGTCAACCACAAGGCGCAACGGCACCAGTACACGTTGATAAAACGATAACGCGCCTTGAACGGCAGAAACGGCGCGATGAAAAAACTCAAGCTGCACCACAGCAGGGAGGTGGTGCCCAGCAGCAGGTAAAAGAGAAAAATCCTGATGGCCCGCAGTATCGACATAGTGACGTTTACCGTGACGGGGCAATGCCCGAGTGTTCAAGCGCACTCCCGATCAATCCCTGGTCAGGAACTTCAGAAGTACTCTAGTTGTGGATAAGTTCTGCGGCAATCGCCGCCAGATCGTCAAAAATCAGAGTGCCAACCGGCAGGGTTTTGCCCTGAGTCTTTTCGCCTTTTCCGGTCTTTACCAAAACTGGCTGTGAATCGACGGCTTTGGCAGCCTCCAGGTCACCAAGGCTGTCGCCGACGAACCAGACATTGCTCAGCTCGACGTCGTAATGCGCCGCGATGGTTTTCAACATCCCCGGTTTCGGCTTGCGGCAATCGCAGCCTTCGTCCGGCCCATGCGGGCAGTACACGATCAGTCCGACTTCACCGCCCTGCTCCGCGACCAGCTCACGCAAGCGCGCGTGCATGGCATCGAGGGTGGCGAGGTCATAGTAGCCGCGAGCAATGCCCGACTGGTTGGTGGCCACCGCCACCGTCCAGCCGGCCTTGCTCAACTGCGCAATCGCTTCGATCGAGCCGGGCAACGGAATCCACTCCGCCACTGACTTGATGTAAGCGTCGGAGTCGTAATTGATCACTCCGTCCCGATCGAGAATCAGCAGTTTCAACAGCAATCCCTCAACCCAGCAGCGAAATGTCGGCAACGCCGAGGAACAGGCCACGCAGACGCGCCAGCAGCGCGTAACGGTTGGCCCGGACATTGGCGTCGTCGGCATTGACCATTACCGCGTCAAAGAACGCATCCACCGGCTCACGCAATGCCGCCAGGCGTGCCAGCGATTCGTTGTACTGACGCGCCGCAGCCATCGGTTGTACCGCTTGATCCGCTTGCTGGATCGCCGAGTACAGCGAGAACTCGTTGGCGTTGTCGAAGTACTTCGCTTGTACCTCGGTCGGTACCGCGCCTTCGAGTTTGCTCAACAGGTTCGACACACGCTTGTTCACCGCCGCCAGCGCTGCCGCTTCCGGCAGTTTGCGGAAGGCCTGCACCGCTTGCACGCGCTGATCGAAGTCCAGAGCCGAGCCCGGCTTCAGGGCACGTACCGACAGGTAAGTGGCGACTTCAACGCCTTCGTCTTCATAACGCGCACGCAGACGGTCGAAGATGAATTCCAGCACGGATTCGTTGAGGCCGGCAGCCTTGACCTTGGTGCCGAACGCATTCACGGCGAACGCCACGGCGTCGTTGAGGTCGAGGTCGAGTTTCTTCTCGATGAGGATACGCAGCACGCCGAGTGCCGCACGGCGCAGGGCATACGGGTCTTTGCTGCCCGTTGGCAGCATGCCGATACCGAAGATACCGACCAGGGTGTCGAGCTTGTCAGCGATCGCGACGGCCGCACCGGTCAGGGTGGCTGGCAGTTCAGCACCGGCACCGCGTGGCATGTATTGCTCGTTCAGCGCCAGCGCGACGTCTTCCGGCTCGCCATCATTGAGGGCGTAGTAGTAACCGGCGACACCTTGCATCTCCGGGAACTCGCCAACCATTTCGGTGGCCAGGTCGCACTTCGACAGCAGGCCAGCGCGAGCAGCCCACGAAGCGTTGCCGCCAATGCGCGCGGCGATGTACGCAGCCAGTTTCGATACGCGCTCGGCCTTGTCGTAGACGCTGCCGAGTTTTTCCTGGAACACCACGTTTTTCAGGCGATCGTTGAAAGCTTCGAGCTTCTGCTTCTTGTCTTGCTTGAAGAAGAACTCGGCGTCGGTCAGACGTGGGCGAACCACTTTCTCGTTACCGGCGATGATTTGCTGCGGGTCTTTGCTTTCGATGTTGGCCACAGTGATGAAACGTGGCAGCAACTTGCCGTCGGCATCCAGCAGGCAGAAGTACTTCTGGTTGTCCTGCATGGTGGTGATCAGCGCTTCTTGCGGCACGTCGAGGAAGCGTTCCTCGAACGAGCACACCAGCGGCACCGGCCATTCAACCAGCGCGGTGACTTCGTCGAGCAGTGCCGGCGGCACGATGGCCGTGCCTTCCTGACGGGTGGCCAGCTCTTCGGTGCGCTTGCTGATGATCTCGCGACGCTCGTTGGCGTCGGCCAGCACGTAAGCGGCACGCAGGTCGGCGAGGTAGCTCGACGGCGAACCGATGCGCACGCTTTCCGGGTGATGGAAGCGGTGACCACGGGAATCACGGCCGGCCTTCTGCGCGAGGATGGTGCAGTCGATGACCTGGTCACCGAGCAGCATCACCAGCCATTGGGTCGGACGCACGAACTCTTCCTTGCGCGCACCCCAACGCATGCGTTTCGGGATCGGCAGGTCGTTCAGCGAATCTTCGACGATGGTCGGCAGCAGACTCGCGGTCGGCTTGCCGGCGATGCTCTGGCTGTAACGCAGTTTCGGGCCGCTCTGGTCGATTTCGCTCAGATCAACGCCGCACTTCTTGGCGAAACCCAAGGCTGCCTGAGTCGGATTGCCTTCAGCGTCGAACGCCGCCTGACGTGGCGGGCCGTCGAGGTTGATGCTGCGATCCGGTTGCTGGGTAGCCAGCGCGGTGATCAGCACAGCCAGACGGCGCGGCGCGGCGTAGACGGTTTTAGTCTCATAGCTCAGGCCAGCGGCTTGCAGGCCCTTGTCGATACCGGCGAGGAACGCGTCAGCCAGGGTGTTCAGGGCTTTCGGTGGCAGTTCTTCGGTGCCCAGTTCAACCAGAAAATCTTGCGCACTCATTGTGCTGCCTCCAGCTTGGCCAGTACTTCGTCACGCAGATCCGGGGTCGCCATCGGGAAGCCCAGCTTGGCGCGAGCCAGCAGGTAGGCTTGCGCAACGGAACGCGCCAGGGTGCGTACGCGCAGAATGTATTGCTGACGCGCGGTCACCGAGATTGCCCGGCGCGCATCCAGCAGGTTGAAGGTGTGCGACGCCTTCAGCACCATTTCGTAGCTCGGCAACGGCAGCGGCTGGTCGAGTTCGATCAGGCGCTTGGCTTCGCTTTCATAGAAGTCGAACAGTTCGAACAGTTTGTCGACGTTGGCGTGTTCGAAGTTGTAAGTGGACTGCTCCACTTCGTTCTGGTGGAACACGTCGCCGTAGGTGACTTTGCCCATCGGGCCGTCAGCCCAGACCAGGTCGTAGACCGAATCCACGCCTTGCAGGTACATGGCCAGACGCTCAAGACCGTAAGTGATCTCGCCGGTCACCGGGTAGCACTCGATGCCGCCCGCCTGCTGGAAGTAAGTGAACTGAGTCACTTCCATACCGTTCAGCCAGACTTCCCAGCCCAGACCCCAGGCGCCGAGGGTCGGCGATTCCCAGTTGTCTTCGACGAAGCGGATGTCGTGAACCAGTGGATCGAGGCCGACATGCTTGAGGGAGCCCAGGTACAGTTCCTGGAAGTTGTCCGGGTTCGGCTTCAGCACGACCTGGAACTGATAGTAGTGCTGCAGACGGTTCGGGTTTTCGCCGTAACGGCCGTCAGTCGGACGGCGGCTTGGCTGCACGTAAGCGGCGTTCCAGGTTTCCGGGCCGATGGCACGGAGGAAGGTCGCGGTGTGGAAAGTGCCGGCGCCTACTTCCATATCGTAGGGCTGAAGTACCACGCAACCTTGCTCGGCCCAGTATTGCTGGAGCGCGAGGATCAAGTCTTGGAAGGTACGCACGGCTGGCGTAGGCTGGCTCACGAAATTCACCTGTTTCTTGGGCTGCGATTTAAAGAGCGGGAGTATACCCGATTCAGTCGCACCTCCACCCCCTGGAGCCTTATGCCACGCTGCTTTTGGTGTACCGAAGATCCGCTGTACATGGCTTATCACGATCAGGAGTGGGGCACGCCGCTACGCGATGCGCAGGGTTTGTTCGAGTTGCTTTTGCTCGAAGGGTTCCAGGCCGGGCTGTCGTGGATCACCGTGCTGCGCAAACGCGAGCGTTATCGCGAGGTGCTGTTCGGCTTCGACGTGCAGCGCGTGGCGCAGATGAGCGACGCCGAAATCGACGAATTGATGCTCGATCCGGGGATCATCCGCAACCGCCTCAAACTCAACGCCGCCCGCCGTAATGCCCAAGCCTGGCTGGCGCTGGAGGATCCGGTGGCCTTCCTCTGGTCGTTCGTCAACGACCAACCGATCATCAATCATTTCAAGGATCGCAGCGAAGTCCCGGCGATTACCCCCGAAGCGTTGGCGATGAGCAAAGCCCTGAAAAAGGCCGGTTTCACGTTCGTCGGCCCGACCATTTGCTACGCGCTGATGCAGGCTTCGGGCATGGTCATGGATCACACCCGCGACTGCGACCGCTACGCGCAGCTGGTCAACGCCGGTTAGAATGGCCGCCTCGCGCACCGCACAAGATCAGGAGTGACCTGTGGAAAAGTTTAAAGGCGCCTTGCTGGTAGGCGCTCTGCGGCTGTTTGCCCTGCTGCCATGGCGGGCCGTTCAGGCCGTGGGTTCGGCGATCGGCTGGATCATGTGGAAAACCCCCAACCGCTCCCGCGACGTGGTGCGGATCAACCTCGCCAAATGTTTTCCACAGATGGATCCGGCCGAGCGTGAACGATTGGTCGGGCAGAGCCTGAAAGACATCGGCAAGTCGCTGACCGAAAGCGCCTGCGCGTGGATCTGGCCGGCGCAGCGTTCGATTGATCTGGTGCGCGAAGTCGAAGGCCTCGACGTGCTCAAAGACGCTTTGGCCTCGGGTAAAGGCGTGGTCGGCATCACCAGCCACCTCGGCAACTGGGAAGTGCTCAACCACTTCTATTGCAGCCAGTGCAAACCGATCATTTTCTACCGTCCGCCAAAGCTCAAGGCTGTGGACGATTTGCTGCGCAAACAGCGCGTGCAACTGGGCAACAAAGTTGCCGCCTCCACCAAGGAAGGCATCCTCAGCGTGATCAAGGAAGTGCGCAAAGGTGGTGCAGTGGGCATTCCCGCTGACCCGGAACCGGCCGAATCCGCCGGGATTTTCGTGCCGTTCTTCGCCACTCAAGCGCTGACCAGCAAATTCGTGCCGAACATGTTGGCCGGTGGCAAAGCGGTCGGCGTGTTCCTGCATGCGCTGCGCCTGCCCGACGGTTCTGGCTACAAAGTGATCCTCGAAGCCGCGCCCGAAGCCATGTACAGCACCGACACCGCAGAATCCTGCGCAGCGATGAGCAAAGTCGTCGAGCGTTACGTGGCGGCGTATCCGAGCCAGTACATGTGGAGCATGAAACGCTTCAAAAAGCGCCCACCCGGCGAAGAACGCTGGTACTGACGAAGTTGGCACACTCTGTGGATAACCCGTAGGAGCTGCCGAAGGCTGCGATCTTTTGATCCTGCTTGAGGTTATCCACAGATCCGTTCCTCAAAGGGCGCACCAAGATGTCCGAACACCGCAAATCCTTCCGCATCAAAATCACCCACGACAGCTTCGGCGAATGCCTCGGGCAAACCCGCAACCTATCGCCGACCGGGGTCTATGTGCAGCATCCGAGCCTGGCATCATTGCCCAAGGGCGCGGTCGTCTATGGCCAAGTTCAGGATTTACCCACAGGCGCGCCACGGGTGCGAATGGAAGTGGTAACGGTCGACGCCGAAGGCATCGGTTTGCGCTACTTGTAGAACGTCACTGCGCCTGACGATCGAGTTTCTTCAAAAACACCGTCATTTCCTTCTCGGCCTGCTTGTCGCCATGGGCGCGGGCGGCTTCCAGACCTTGTTCCCACGCCTGACGTGCGGCGGCAGTGTCGCCCAGCGCCAGTTGCGCTTTGCCCAACAGTTTCCACGCGGCGGAATACTTCGGATCGAAGCCGACGCAGCGCTGGAAATGTTCGGCGGCTTTGCCGTTTTCGCCCAGATCCAGATAGCCCTTGCCCAGGCCGAAGCGCAGCAGGGAGTTATCCACACCCTTGGCGAGCATTTTTTCCAGGGATTCGAGCATTTTTGCACCCTCGCTTCAGTGATCGTTCCCACGCTCCGCGTGGGAATGCCTCAATGGACGCTCTGCGTCCGCTCTTGGGACAGAGCGTCCCGGGCTGCATTCCCACGCGGAGCGTGGGAACGATCAACCTCAGAAGAAGCTCAGCCCCACATGAAACAGCTTCTCCACATCGCGAATATGCTTTTTATCCACAAGGAACAGAATCACATGGTCGCCCGCCTCGATCACCGTGTCGTCGTGGGCAATGATCACTTGTTCGTTGCGGATCACCGCGCCAATCGTGGTGCCCGGCGGCAGGCCGATCTTCTCGATCGGCTTGCCGATCACCTTGCTCGATTTCGCATCACCGTGGGCAATTGCCTCGATCGCTTCCGCCGCGCCGCGACGCAGTGAGTGCACGCTGACGATATCGCCACGGCGTACGTGCGCCAGCAACGTGCCGATGGTCGCCAGTTGCGGGCTGATGGCGATGTCGATGTCGCCGCCCTGAATCAGGTCGACGTAGGCCGGGTTGTTGATGATCGTCATGACCTTCTTCGCCCCCAGCCGTTTGGCCAGCAGCGACGACATGATGTTGGCTTCGTCATCGTTGGTCAGCGCGAGGAAGATATCGGCGTCGGCGATGTTCTCTTCCAGCAGCAAATCGCGGTCGGACGCGCTGCCCTGCAGCACCACGGTGCTGTCGAGGGTGTCGGAGAGGTAGCGGCAGCGTGCCGGGTTCATCTCGATGATTTTCACCTGATAGCGGCTTTCGATGGCCTCGGCCAGGCGCTCACCGATCTGCCCGCCGCCAGCAATGACGATGCGTTTGTAGGTTTCGTCGAGACGGCGCATTTCGCTCATCACTGCGCGAATATTCTCGCGGGCGGCGATGAAGAAGACTTCATCGTCGGCCTCGATCACCGTGTCGCCCTGCGGCAAGATCGGCCGGTCACGACGGAAAATCGCTGCGACGCGGGTTTCGACATTCGGCATGTGCTCACGCAACTGGCGCAGTTGCTGACCGACCAGCGGCCCGCCGTAATAGGCGCGCACCGCGACCAGTTGCGCCTGACCTCCGGCGAAGTCGATCACTTGCAACGCGCCCGGATATTCGATCAGGCGCTTGATGTAATTGGTCACCACTTGCTCGGGGCTGATCAGCACGTCGACCGGAATCGCTTCGTTCTGAAACAACTGCTCTTCGCGCGTCAGGTACGAGGCTTCGCGCACCCGGGCGATTTTCGTCGGCGTGTGAAACAACGTGTGGGCGACCTGGCAGGCGACCATGTTGGTTTCGTCGCTGTTGGTCACCGCCACCAGCATGTCGGCGTCGTCCGCGCCGGCCTGACGCAGCACCGTCGGCAACGAGCCTCGGCCCTGAATGGTACGGATGTCGAGACGGTCGCCGAGGTCGCGCAGGCGTTCGCCGTCGGTGTCGACCACGGTGATGTCGTTGGCTTCGCTGGCGAGGTGCTCAGCCAGCGAACCGCCGACCTGCCCTGCCCCGAGGATGATGATTTTCATCCAGTCACTCCATTGAATCCATTTAGCCGCGTGCGGCAGCGATCTTGATCAGCTTGGCGTAGTAGAACCCGTCATGCCCGCCCTGCTGGGCCAGCAATTGGCGACCATGGGGCTGTTTGATCCCGGCCGTGGTGGCCAGATCCAGTTCGCGGGCGCCCGGTGTGCGCTCAAGAAACGCGGCGATGACTTCGGTGTTCTCGGTCGGCAGCGTCGAGCAGGTGGCATAAAGCAGAATGCCGCCGACTTCGAGGGTTTTCCACATGGCGTCGAGCAGCTCGCCTTGCAGTTGCGCGAGGGCGACGATGTCGTCCGGCTGACGGGTCAGCTTGATGTCCGGATGGCGACGGATCACGCCGGTGGCCGAGCACGGCGCGTCGAGCAGGATGCGCTGGAACGGTTTGCCGTCCCACCATTTTTCGGTGTCGCGACCGTCAGCGGCGATCAGTTCGGCGTTGAGGCCGAGGCGCTCAAGGTTTTCCTTCACGCGCACCAGACGCTTGGCTTCCAGATCCACCGCGACCACGCCGGCCAGCGCCGCTTCGGCTTCGAGGATGTGACAAGTCTTGCCACCCGGCGCGCAGCAGGCGTCGAGCACGCGTTGGCCTGGCGCCAGGTCGAGCAGGTCGGCGGCCAGTTGCGCCGCTTCGTCCTGCACGCTGATCCAGCCTTCGGCGAAACCCGGCAGGCTGCGCACATCGGCGGCGGCTTCGAGAATGATGCCGTCGCGGCTGTAAACGCAGGGCGTCGCGGCAATCCCGGCCTCAGTCAGCAAGCCGAGGTAAGCGTCGCGGCTGTGATGGCGACGATTAACGCGCAGGATCATCGGCGGATGCGCGTTGTTCGCTTCGCAGATGGCTTCCCACTGTTCCGGCCAGAAAGCCTTGAGGGATTTCTGCAGCCAGCGCGGGTGAGCGGTGCGCACCACTGGATCGCGCTCGAGTTCGGCGAAAATCGTCTCGCTTTCGCGCTGAGCGTTGCGCAGCACCGCGTTGAGCAGGCCTTTGGCCCACGGTTTTTTCAGCTTGTCGGCGCAACCGACGGTTTCGCCGATGGCGGCGTGGGCCGGCACGCGGGTGTAGAGCAATTGGTAGAGGCCGACCAGCAGCAACGCCTCGACATCGGCGTCGGCGGTTTTGAACGGTTTCTGCAGAAGTTTTTCCGCCAGTGCCGACAGGCGTGGTTGCCAGCGCGCGGTGCCGAACGCCAGATCCTGAGTGAAACCGCGATCGCGATCCTCGACCTTGTCCAGTTGTGTCGGCAGCGAACTGTTCAGCGAAGCTTTGCCGCTGAGCACGGCGGCGAGTGCCTTGGCGGCGGCCAGACGCGGGTTCATTGCGCGTCCACCGCTGCGCCGAGCACCGTGCCGACAGCGAATTTCTCGCGACGGCTGTTGAACAGATCGCTGAAGTTCAGCGCTTTGCCACCGGGCAACTGCAGGCGGGTCAGGCACAGCGCCTGTTCGCCGCACGCGACGACCAGGCCGTCCTTGCTGGCGCTGAGGATTTCACCCGGCGCGCCGTTGCCCTCGGCAATGGTCGCCGCCAGCACTTTCAGCGCTTCACCGTTGAGGGTGCTGTGGGTGATCGGCCATGGATTGAAGGCGCGCACCAGTCGCTCCAGTTCAACCGCCGGACGGCTCCAGTCGATGCGTGCTTCGTCTTTGTTCAATTTGTGCGCGTAGGTGGCGAGTTCATCGTTCTGCACTTCACCTTCCAGCGTGCCTGCGGCCAGACCGGCAATCGCTTGCACCACGGCCGGCGGGCCCATCTCGGCGAGGCGATCATGCAAGGAGCCGCCAGTGTCTTCGCCCGTGATCGGCGTGACGACCTTGAGCAGCATCGGCCCGGTGTCGAGGCCAGCTTCCATGCGCATCACGGTCACGCCGCTTTCGGCATCACCGTGTTCGACGGCGCGCTGGATCGGCGCCGCACCGCGCCAGCGTGGCAGCAACGAGGCGTGACTGTTGATGCAACCCAGGCGCGGAATATCCAGCACCGCTTGCGGCAGGATCAGGCCGTAGGCGACCACCACCAGCAAATCCGGCTTCAACGCGGCCAGCTCGGCTTGAGCGTCAGCGTTGCGCAACGTCGGCGGCTGCAACACCTGGATATTATTTTCCAGCGCGAGCTGTTTGACCGGGCTCGGCATCAGTTTTTGCCCGCGACCGGCCGGACGATCCGGTTGGGTGTAGACCGCAACGATCTCGTAAGGGCTGCTTAGCAGGGCCTTGAGGTGTTCGGCGGCAAATTCCGGGGTACCGGCAAAAACGATGCGCAGTGGCTCAGTCATGGAAGGCGTCTCTTGAAAAGAAAAAGGCTTGCCGCAGCAAGCCTTTGAAGGAGGGGCATCAAGCGTTCTGGCGGTGGAGCTTTTCCAGTTTCTTCTTGATCCGGTCGCGTTTGAGCGTGGACAGGTAATCGACGAACAATTTGCCGTTGAGGTGGTCGCATTCGTGCTGGATGCACACCGCGAGCAGGCCTTCGGCGATCAGTTCATAGGGCTTGCCGTCGCGATCCAGCGCCTTGATCTTGACCTTCTGCGGGCGGTCGACGTTTTCGTAGAAACCCGGTACCGAGAGGCAGCCTTCCTGGTATTGCTCCATTTCTTCGGTCAGCGATTCGAACTCGGGGTTGATGAACACCCGGGGCTCGGTACGGTCTTCGGAAAGGTCCATCACGACGATACGTTTGTGCACGTTGACCTGGGTCGCGGCGAGGCCGATGCCCGGCGCTTCATACATTGTTTCAAACATGTCGTCGACCAACTGACGCACTTCGTCGTCCACTACAGCCACAGGTTTGGCGATAGTGCGCAGACGCGGGTCCGGAAATTCGAGGATGTCTAAAATGGCCATAGGCTTTGATTGCTGCACGTGTTGAGTAAAGTCGGGTCGATGGCCTGGCAGGTCCGAAGATGCAGGCTACCGTTTGTGAAGCGTAGCTTGTGCATTTTGCTCAAGCGAGCCACGGGGGCTCTGACGGTTCACGCGAACGCACATGATAAAGGGATTCACTGCATGAGGAAAACACTACTCGCCCTGCTGTTCCTGGCTTCGGCCGGCGTAGCGCAAGGGCAAGTGCAACTCAGGGATGGTTTTCCACAGCAATACACGGTGGTTACGGGTGACACACTCTGGGACATTTCCGGCAAATACCTGCGCGAGCCCTGGCAATGGCCGCAGTTGTGGCGGGCCAATCCGCAAATTGAAAACCCCAACCTGATCTATCCCGGCGACACGCTGACGCTCAGCTACGTCAATGGCCAGCCGCGTCTGACGCTCAATCGCGGCGAGTCGCGCGGCACCATCAAACTCTCACCACGGATTCGCACCAGCCCGGTGGCCGAAGCGATTCCGAGCATTCCGCTGAAATCGATCAACAGTTTTCTGCTGAGCAACCGCATCGTCGACAAGGCCGAAGATTTCGACAAGGCGCCGTATATCGTCGCCGGCGATGCCGAACGAGTACTCAGCGGTACCGGCGACCGCATCTACGCGCGCGGCCATTTCGACCCGAATCAACCGGTCTACGGCATTTTCCGCCAGGGCAAGGTCTACACCGATCCGCAGACCAAGGAGTTCCTCGGCATCAACGCCGACGACATCGGCGCCGGTGAAATCGTCGCGACCGAAGGTGACGTCGCCACCCTCGCCCTGCAACGCACCACGCAGGAAGTGCGCCTCGGCGACCGTTTGTTCAGCGGCGAAGAGCGTTCAATCAACTCGACGTTCATGCCCAGCGCACCCGCTACCCAGATCAACGGCGTGATCATCGACGTACCACGCGGCGTCACTCAGATCGGCGTGATGGACGTGGTCACCCTGAACAAGGGCAAACGCGACGGATTGGTCGAAGGCAACGTGCTGGAGGTCATGAAAACCGGCGAAACCGTGCGCGACCGTATCACTGGTCAGCCGCTGAAAATTCCCGACGAACGCGCCGGGTTGCTGATGGTGTTCCGCACCTACGACAAACTCAGTTACGGCCTCGTCCTTAACGCATCGCGCTCGCTGGCAGTGCTCGACAAGGTGCGAAATCCGTAAGCTTGCTTCACAAGTTACCAACAGAGTTATCCACAGCTTGTTCCGAATGGTTCGGAGCTTATAACGATCAAGGATGATCCATGATGATGTCTGCCTCCGCGCCGGTTTCCCCGGCAGAACTGGAAGCGCGCCTGCGCCTGCACCGCTTGCCGGAAATCGGCCCGAAGCGTTTTAGCAAATTGCTCGAAGCCTTTGGCTCGGCCTCAAAAGCCATCAGCGCGCCCGCGAGTGCCTGGCGTTCGCTGGGAATGCCGACGGCGAGTGCTGAAGCGCGCCGTTGCCCGCAAGTGCGCGATGGCGCCAGCCACGCAATGCGCTGGCTAGAGCGGCCGGAGCATCATTTGCTGATGTGGGATCAGCCGGATTACCCGGCACTGCTGGCGCAGATTCCTGATCCGCCGCCGCTGCTGTTTGTCGCGGGTGATCCACTGATTCTGGAGAAACCGCAGTTGGCGATGGTCGGCAGCCGCCGCGCTTCGCGTCCGGGAATGGACACGGCGGCGGCGTTTTCCCGCAGCCTCGCCGGGGCCGGTTTTGTCATCACCAGCGGTCTGGCGCTGGGCATTGATGCTGCTGCGCATCAAGCCGCGCTGGATGTCGGCGGGCTGACCGTCGGGGTGCTCGGCACTGGGCTGGAAAACTTTTATCCACAGCGCAATCGACGCCTCTGCGACGCGATGATTGCGTCCGGCAGCGCGGTGCTTTCGGAGTTTCCGCTGGACGCCGGGCCGACCGCGAGCAACTTCCCCCGGCGCAACCGGATCATCAGCGGTTTGTCCCTTGGCGTTCTGGTGGTCGAGGCCAGCGTTGCTAGCGGATCCTTGATCACGGCGCGGCTGGCAGCGGAACAGGGGCGCGAGGTTTACGCGATTCCCGGCTCGATTCATCACCCCGGCGCGCGCGGTTGTCACCAGTTGATTCGCGATGGCGCGGTGCTCGTGGAAACCATCGAGCACATCCTCGAAGCCCTGCGCGGCTGGCAGCGCTTGCCGCTGTCCACAGACACGCCGCAAGTCGATCATCCACTGCTCATGTTGCTGCACGCCGCGCCGCATACCAGCGAAGGTCTGGCCGACAGCAGCGGCTGGGCGTTACCGAAAGTGCTGGCAGCGCTGACCGAACTGGAAATGGATGGCCGCGCGGTGAGTGAAAACGGCCGCTGGTTTGCGCGGGTGAGCTAGGTTTTACAAGGAAGATCGGTAAACTGCGCGAAACCTGTTTGTGGAGAGTTTTTTCATGGTCAACAGTTGGCGTGTGCAACAAGCCGCACGAGAGATTCGCGCCGGGGCGGTGATTGCCTATCCAACCGAAGCCGTCTGGGGCCTGGGTTGCGACCCGTGGAATGAAGAAGCGGTGGATCGGCTGCTGGCGATCAAGAATCGCTCGGTCAATAAGGGCCTGATTCTGGTCGCCGACAACATTCGCCAGTTCGACTTTCTGTTCGAAGACTTCCCGCAAGAGTGGCTCGACCGCATGGCCAGCACCTGGCCGGGGCCGAACACCTGGCTGGTGCCACATCAGGGCTTGTTGCCGGAATGGGTGACGGGTGTGCATGACACGGTGGCGTTGCGCGTTAGCGATCATCCGCAGGTGCGGGATCTGTGCTCGATGGTCGGGCCATTGATTTCGACCTCGGCCAACCCGCAAGGGCGCCCGGCAGCGCGCACGCGGTTGCGTGTTGAACAGTATTTCCGTGGGCAGATTGATCTGGTGTTGGGCGGGGAATTGGGTGGGCGCAAGAACCCGAGCCTGATTCGTGATTTGGCCACGGGCAACATTGTGCGCCCGGCCTAAAACCGAGTTGCTCCCATCGCTGGCAAGCCAGCTCCCACAGGTTCGGCGTTGTACATAAAATCTATGTCCACCGAAGATTCTTGTGGGAGCTGGCTTGCCAGCGATGGCGTCCTCAAGGCAACAGAATGGTCGAACCTGTAGTGCGTCGAGCCGACAACTCAATCTGCGCCTTCGCCGCCTCTGCCAACGAATAGCGCTGACTGATATCCACCTTGATCTTGCCGCTGATGATCATCTCAAACAACTCATCGGCCATCCGCTGCAAATTCTCAGCGTTATTGGCGTAAGTCGCCAGTGTCGGCCGGGTCACGTACAGCGAGCCTTTCGCCGCAAGAATCCCCAGGTTCACCCCGTCCACCGCACCTGACGCATTACCAAAACTCACCACCAGACCGCGCGGTGCAACGCTGTCCAGCGACGTCAGCCACGTGTCCTTGCCCACACCGTCGTAAACCACCGGGACTTTCTTGCCATCGGTCAGCGCCAGCACGCGTTCGGCAACGTTTTCGTGGCTGTAATCGATGGTCGCCCAAGCGCCATTAGCCTTGGCCAGCTCAGCCTTCTCTTTCGAGCTGACGGTGCCGATCAACTTTACGCCCAGCGCCTTGGCCCATTGGCAGGCCAGCGAACCGACCCCACCGGCAGCGGCGTGGAACAAAATGGTTTCGCCACCCTTCAATTCATAGGTCTGGCGCAGCAGGTACTGCACGGTGAGGCCCTTGAGCATCACGCCGGCGGCGGTTTCGAAACTGATTTCATCCGGCAGTTTCACCAGATTGGCTTCAGGCAAAACGTGCAACTCACTGTAGGCGCCCAGCGGGCCACTGCCGTAGGCCACGCGATCGCCGACCTTGAAGCGGGTGACGCCGCTACCGACCGCGTCAACCACGCCTGCACCTTCGGCGCCGAGGCCGGACGGCAAGGCTGGCGGCGCATACAGACCGCTGCGGTAATAGGTGTCGATGAAATTCAGGCCAATCGCCTTGTTCGCCACGCGCACTTGATTCGGGCCGGGTGCGGCGGGTTCGTAATCAACAAATTCGAGCACTTCGGGGCCGCCGTGGGCGCGGAACTGGATACGCTTTGCCATCTGCCTGCTCTCCTTGGGTCTTTCGTGAACCCCCTATCCAACTCCCATGCTTGATCTTCGTCAACTGCGGCGCGCTGTTCTGCGGTGGTATGCTACGCGCCCATTTGCGTCGCCCGCCTGCGGGGCGCCGCCCGATTCAAGGTGAAGCCATGACGACCCGCACCGACGCCGTAAAGGCCTATCTGCTCGACCTGCAAGACCGCATCTGCGCCGCACTCGAAAGCGAAGACGGTGGCACGCGCTTCGTCGAAGACGCCTGGACCCGGCCTGCCGGCGGTGGCGGTCGCACCCGCGTGATCGAGAATGGCACGCTGATCGAAAAGGGCGGCGTCAACTTTTCCCACGTTTTCGGTAGCGGTCTGCCGCCATCGGCCAGCGCCCATCGCCCGGAATTGGCCGGTCGCGGTTTCGAGGCCCTCGGCGTGTCGCTGGTGATCCACCCGCACAACCCGCATGTGCCGACGTCCCACGCCAATGTGCGTTTTTTCATCGCCGAGAAAGAAGGCGAAGAGCCGGTCTGGTGGTTCGGTGGCGGCTTCGACCTGACCCCGTATTACGGCAACGAAGAAGACTGCATCCACTGGCATCGCGTCGCCGAACAGGCCTGCGCGCCATTCGGCACCGACGTTTATCCGCGCTACAAGGCCTGGTGCGACACCTACTTCCACATCAAGCACCGCCACGAACCGCGCGGCATCGGCGGGTTGTTCTTCGATGACTTGAACGAGTGGGACTTCGACACCAGCTTCGCTTTCATGCGCGCCATCGGCGACGCCTACATCGATGCTTATCTGCCGATTGTGCAGCGCCGCAAAAACGCTGCGTTTACCGCGCAGCAGCGCGAATTTCAGGAATTCCGCCGTGGCCGTTACGTCGAGTTCAACCTGGTTTATGACCGTGGCACGTTGTTCGGCCTGCAATCGGGCGGACGTACCGAGTCGATCCTGATGTCGCTGCCACCACAAGTGCGCTGGGGCTATGACTGGAAGGCTGAACCGGGCAGCGAAGAAGCGCGCCTGACCGAGTACTTCCTGCAAGACCGCGACTGGTTGGCCGAAGCCTGAGGATTTCTGATGGATCGTTACGTCGTTTTCGGTAACCCGATCGGCCACAGCAAATCGCCGATGATTCACAAATTGTTCGCCGAACAGACCGGCCAGAGCCTCGACTACAGCACCCTGCTGGCGCCGCTCGACGATTTTTCCGGCTGTGCTAAAGCCTTTTTCGTACAAGGTCGCGGCGCCAATGTGACCGTGCCGTTCAAGGAAGACGCCTATCGTCTGGCCAACAGCCTGACCGCCCGAGCAAAACGTGCTGGCGCGGTGAATACCTTGAGCAAACTCGCCGACGGTTCATTGCTCGGCGACAACACCGACGGCGCCGGACTGGTGCGGGATCTGACGGTGAATGCCGGGTTCAGCCTGACCGGCAAACGCATTTTGCTGCTCGGTGCGGGCGGTGCAGTGCGTGGCGCGCTGGAGCCGTTGCTGGCGGAGAAACCGGCGTCGGTGATCATCGCCAATCGCACGGTGGACAAGGCTGAGTTGCTGGCCGAGTTGTTCTGCGATCTGGGGCCGGTCTCGGCGAGCGGGTTTGACTGGTTGCGTGAGCCGGTGGACGTGATCATCAATGCCACGTCGGCGAGCCTGACCGGTGATGTACCGCCGATTGCGCCGAGCCTGATCGAACCGGGCAAAACCCTGTGTTACGACATGATGTACGGCAAGGAACCGACGGCGTTCTGCCGCTGGGCCAGCGAACATGGCGCGGCGGTGTCGATGGATGGGTTGGGGATGTTGGCCGAGCAGGCCGCTGAGGCATTCTTCCTTTGGCGGGGTGTGCGCCCAGACACGGCGCCCGTGCTCACAGAGCTGCGTCGACAACTGGCCCTGTAGGAGCAAGGCTTGCCCGCGAATCGGGCACCTCGGTCAATCAGTTGCTCCGCGTTATCGTTCATCGCGGGCAAGCCTTGCTCCTACAGATCGTCGATCAGTCTTCAAACCGGATCGGACATTTCTCAGGCCCCTCAAGCTTTCTCAATTCCTCCACCACCTGCGGCCGCGCCCGGCGCAAGGTCAAACTACGATTCTGGCTCAACAAGCGCCGCGCCTCCTGATGCAGCATCTCCACCCCCGAATAATCGATGAAGTTGATCTGCTGCGCCTCGATCACCACCCGCGCGCCGTGCATCCGCTGCAAGCGCACTTGCAGGTAATGGCTGGCGCCGAAAAAGATCGAGCCGCCAACCCGCAACACATCATCCTCACCGTCGCGCCAATGCTGCACGCGCGGCTGCGAGGTGCGCTTGAGATAGAAGAACAGCGACGCCAGCACCCCGGCATAAATCGCCGTCTGCAATTCCAGTAACAATGTCGCGAGGCAGGTCAGCGCCATGACCACGAACTCGGCACGGCTGACCCGCAGCAATGCGCGGATGCCGCGATGATCGACCAATCCCCAGGCAATCAACAGAATGCTGCCGGCCATGGCGGGAATCGGAATGTGTGAAATCAGCCCCGCACCGAAAATTGCAAACAGCGCCACCCAGATCGCCGAAAACACCCCGGCCAGTGGCGAACAGGCGCCCGCCTCATAACTCAATCCCGAGCGAGTAAACGATCCGGCCGACAACGACCCGGAAAAAAACGCCCCGACAATATTCGATAGACCCTGCGCGCGGACTTCCTGATTGGCGTCGAGCAACTGCTGTGACCGAGCGGAAATCGAGCGCGCGATCGACAGGCTGGTGACCAGCCCGAGCATGCCTACCGCCACGGCGCTCGGCAGCAAACGCAGGATCAAGTCCAGATCCAGTGGCAACGCACTGAACGGCGGCAAGCGCCCGACGAAGGCGCTGACCAGATGCACATGGCCAAACATTGCCGGCCACAGCCACACCAACAGACTGGCGAGCACCAGCGTGATCAACAGCGTTGGCCAGCGCGGCAGCAGTTGTTTCAGCAACACGCCGACCACCACTGTGGCCACGCCGAGAATGAGTGAAGGTTTATCCACAGCCCTGAGGTGTTGCAGCAGATCCATCAGACTCGCCAACGCCGTGGCTTTCGCCGGTAACTCCAGCCCCAACAGGTTCGGCAATTGGCCAATGGCGATCACCACCGCCGCACCGAGGGTGAAGCCGAGCACCACTGAATGCGAGACGAAATTCACCAGCGCGCCGAAGCGCAGCAGGCCGAGCAGCCACTGGAAAATTCCGGCGAGGAAGGTCAGCAGCAGGATCAGAGTGATGTAGTCCTGCGACGCCGGCACGGCCAAAGGGCTGACGCTGGCGAACAGCACGATGGAAATAGCGGCTGTCGGGCCGCAGATCAGGTGCCACGATGAGCCCCACAGGCAGGCGATCAACACCGGAATGATTGCAGCGTAGAGACCGTATTCGGGTGGGAGACCGGCAATCAGTGCGTAGGCAATCGACTGGGGTAACGCGAGAATTGCGCCGCTGAGGCCAACGATCAGATCCCGTCCTACGCTGGCGCGGGATTGCCGCGGGAGCCAGGTGAGGAAGGGGAAGAGAGAGTGGCGGCTGGGGAAGGCCATGGATCCTCGCGGTTGGGGTTTTGTTCAAGGTTATCAGGGTGTCAGGGAAAGGGCCCTCACCCTAGCCCTCTCCCGGAGGGAGAGGGAACTGACCGAGGTGTTTGATGGAGATGCACTGACCTGCAATTTCGGAGTTGAGCGTAAGTTTAGAATCCAACAACGATCGGCTCCCTTTCCCCTCGCCCCCTTGGGGGAGAGGGCTGGGGTGAGGGGGCAAAAATCTCAAGCCGATCACTCATCCAGCCACCCCACAATCAAAGCTTCGCCTTAACCGCCGCTAACGCATCCTTCCCGTCTACCGTCTTCACCCCGTCCAGCCACTTGTCCAACACCGCCGGATTCGCCTTGATCCACGCCTTCGCCGCCGCGGCATTAGTGACCTTCTTGTTCACCACCTCAGCCATGATGCTGTTCTCCATCTCCTGAGTGAACGACAGATTGGTCAGCAATTTACCCACATTCGGACACGCCTCGGCATAGCCCTTACGCGTCAACGTAAATACGCTGCCGGTGTCGCCAAAGTACTTCTCGCCACCTTTCAGGTAATGCATCTTCAACTGCACGTTCATCGGGTGCGGCGTCCAGCCAAGGAAGGTGACGAATTTCTGTTTCTTCACCGCCCGCGACACTTCCGCCAGCATCGCCTGTTCGCTGGACTCGATCAGCTTCCACTGCCCCATGTCGAAGTCGTTCTTCTTGATGATTTCCTGCAACGAGATATTCGCCGGCGCACCCGAGCCGATGCCGTAAATCTTGCGATCAAACTTGTCGGCATACTTATTCAGATCGGCAAAGTTATGCACACCCGCGTCCCACACGTAGTCCGGCACGGCGAGGGTGAACTCGGTGCCGTCGAGGTTTTTCGCCAGTTGCGTGACATCGCCGGTAGCGACGAACTTGTCGTAGAAGCCCTGCTGCGCCGGCATCCAATTACCGAGGAAGACATCCACCTGGCCATCCTTCAAACCGCCAAAGGTGATAGGCACCGCGAGGGTGTCGACCTTGGCCTTGTAGCCCATGCCGTCCAGCAGAAACCCGGTGATCGCGTTGGTCGCGGCAATGTCGCTCCAGCCCGGGTCGGCCATTTTCACCGTGTCGCAACTCTGCTCGGCGAACGCCGCAGCGCTGCTTAGCGCGAGCAGGCCAACCGTCACTACTGTGGATAACTTACGCATGGACTTCCCCTTAACATTATTGGTTTTGGCAGGGTTGTGGATAACGTGCTTTGCGTTCCAGATCATCGAGGTCGATGTGGTTGCGCATGTACTGCTGACTGGCGTCCACCAGAGGCTGGTGATCCCAGCTCTTCAGCTTGCCGATCGTTAGTGCGTCGGCGACAAAACGGCGGCGGCGCTGGCTGGCGAGCACCTCTTGGTGAATCGCCGGAATGTCCCATTTGGCCCGCGCTTCAGCGAGAAAATCGTCGAACAGCTGGCGATGTTGGGGCGATTGACTGAGTTCTTCCAGTTCGCGCGGGTCGTTGCTTACGTCGAAGAGTAGGCAAGGGTCGCTTTCACTGTAGATAAATTTGTAGGCGCCGCGACGGATCATCATCAACGGGCTGACGGTGCCCTCGGCCATGTACTCGCCGAACACTTCGTCGTGACCGCCCTGCCCTTGCAGATGCGAGACCAGCGAGCGGCCATCCAGTGGCAAGCCCGGCTCCAGGGTGCCGCCGGCCAGTTCAACGAAGGTTGGTAGCAGGTCGGCGGTCGACACGGCAGAACTGATGCGGCCCGAAGCGAACTGCCCCGGCGCACTGATCAACAGCGGCACGCGGGCGGCCATCTCGTACCAGTGCATTTTGTACCAGAGGCCTTTCTCGCCGAGCATGTCGCCGTGGTCGCCGGAGAAAACAATGATCGTGTCATCGATCAGCCCGGTTTCCTCGAGGGTTAGCAGAAGTTTGCCGACGTTGGCGTCGATATAGCTGCAAGCCCCGAAGTACGCCCGACGCGCATCGCGGATCTTATCCACAGGCAGCGGTTTATCCCACAGGTCATAAACCTTGAGCAGGCGCTGCGAGTGCGGATCGAGTTCGTATTGATCCGGGGTTGTAGGCAAAGGGATATCGGCATCGTCGTACAAATCCCAGAAAGCCTTGGGAATCGTGTACGGATCGTGTGGGTGAGTCATCGATACCGTCAGGCAAAACGGCTGATCACCATCTTCGCGGATGTGATCGAACAGGTACTGCTGCGCCTTGAACACCACCTCTTCGTCGAAATCGAGTTGGTTGGTGCGCACGCACGGCCCGGCCTGCAATACCGAGGACATGTTGTGATACCAGGTCGGCCGCACGTCCGGCTCATCCCAGTTCACTGACCAACCGTAATCGGCCGGATAAATGTCGCTGGTCAGACGCTCTTCATAGCCGTGCAACTGATCCGGGCCGCAGAAATGCATCTTGCCCGACAGCGCCGTGCGGTAGCCGAGACGGCGCAAGTAGTGGGCGTAAGTCGGCACATCAGCAGGGAAATCGGCAGCGTTGTCGTAGGCGCCGATCTTGCTCGGCAACTGGCCGCTGACCAGGGTGAAACGCGACGGCGCGCACAACGGGCTGTTGCAGTAAGCGGCATCGAACACCACGCCTTGTTCGGCGAGGCGGGAAAGATTCGGCAGTTTGATTGGCGATGGGCCGTAGAACGGCAACATTGGCGCGGCCATCTGATCGGCCATGATGAAAAGAATATTCTTGCGCTTCATGTGATCGCGGCATTCCATAGTGAATATTTATGCGACATTGCTGCGATCGAGCATGGAGTCCATGCTCTATCAGGTAAAGCCCGCGCCGGGCAATGACTAGGATAAGCACAGCTTATGTATGAAGCCTTGGGCGATCTGTCGCTCGACCTGCTACGCGCCTTCGAAGCCGCCGCTCGTCATCGCAGTTTTACTGCAGCAGCGGTCGAACTGGGCACCACGCAACCGGCAATCAGCCAGCAGATCAAACGGCTGGAGGAACAGCTCGGCACGCGGCTGTTTGATCGCATCTACCGAGGCATCGAGTTAACCGAAGTCGGTGTAATCCTTTTCGAGCAAGTTAGCCTGGGTTTGCAGAATATCGACGCCGGGTTGAGCGCGATCAGCGCACAGCAGCAACATGAGGTACTGCAGGTCGCCACCGACTTCGCCTTCGCCGCGTACTGGCTGATGCCGCGTCTGCACCGCTTCCATGAGGCCAATCCCCACGTCGACGTCAGCCTGGTCACCAGCGAACGCAACCACAACATGCTGCGCACCGACATCGACGTGGCGATCCTGTTTGGCGACGGGCGCTTCAAGCAGGGCGAGAGCCATTGGTTGTTCAGCGAAGAAGTGTTCCCGGTGTGCAGCCCGCAATTGCTCAAGGAACGCGCCCTGCCCTTGCCCGCTCAGGCGTTGCTTGAGTTGCCTTTGTTGCACTTGCGTGGCGAAAACAGCAGTAACTGGTTTGACTGGAGCGGACTGTTTCGCGAGTTAGGCATCAGCACGCCGCCAGCGCCGGGGCAGTTGCGTTTCGACAATTACACGCTGTTGATCCAAGCGGCGATCGGCGGGCAAGGCGTGGCGATTGGTTGGCGGCACCTTGTGGATAACTTGCTGACGCAAGGTTTGTTGTGCCGGCCGATTGCTGAAACGACGCTGTCGCGGTTGGGGTATTACGTGGTTTTGCCGCAGCGCAAACGGCGTGGGGTGTTGATTCAGCGGTTTGTCGATTGGTTGATGGCGGAGCAGGCGAGCAGCGCCGAATCCCTTAACGGGTTGGCGCTGCCTTCGATTGCGGTTTGAAGATCAAAAGATCGCAGCCTTCGGCAGCTCCTACATGGGATCTGTGGCGGCGATGAAATTGACGTGTTGGCCCACATGCAAATTCAGCCGCAGCTCATCAGCAATGCCCACCGCTACGCGATTCAGGCGTTCCAGCGGCTCCGCCAATCCCGGTTCCAGATTGCCGCCAACCTGACTGAAATGCTCAATCGTCAGCCCGGCCACGCCATGCGGCGCATTGACCAGCGTCCACTGCAGCGGGCTGCTTTGCAGCGCTTCACGGATTTCCTCGGCGGCGTGGCGTTGCAGGCGATCGTCCAGTTCCGGTTCGTCGAGCACCGAGAACTCTCCTACCAAAAACAGCCGCGAAACATTCGCCGCTTGCAGGCCATCGACCAAAGCATCTACGGCCAGTACCTGCTCCACCGGCCCGAGCACCACTGAGCGTTCAACGTGGTCGCTACTGAACGGCAACCCCGGCGCATCCAATAAACAGATGACCGCCGAACTGCCTGCCACACTTTGATTGACCCGCTCGGAATCGAACAGATCGCCGCTTTTCGTACGCAAACCCGGACGCGGCGCGAGCGCGGTGAGGTCGTCGAGGATGGCGATGACTTCGTGCTGACGGCGCAGCAACTCAGCCATCAACGCACCGCCCAGGCTACTCATGGCACCATAGAGCACCACTTTTACCGCCGGGGTTTCGGCATTTTTCATGGCTGATCCCTTTTGTTTTCCCTTGTATGGCGTGTGACATACGGGTAACGCCGAGGGTTCGAACCGATTCAGAGGCTTTCAGATGCAAGCGATCAAGGGTTATCACGCCCACGTCTATTTCGACGCCAGCACCATTGAGCAAGCGCGGACATTGTGCGAGCAGGGCGCGCAGTTGTTTCCATTGAAAATGGGCCGCGTCCACGAACGCCCGGTCGGCCCGCACCCGGACTGGAGCTGCCAATTGGCCTTCGGCCCCGAGCTGATTGCCGATGTGCTGCCGTGGCTGGCGCTGAATCGCAAAGGCCTGGTGGTGTTTCTGCACCCGGACACGGGGAATGACTTGCTCGACCACACGGAACACGCGATCTGGATGGGCGCGATCCGGCCGCTGGATCTGTCTATTTTTTAATCAAAGCGTTTCTTCGGCTTCACCCGGTAGATGTTCGTCCAGATGCAGCCACGGCAATTGGCTGTCCGTCCAGATATGCCGCTCGGCCGGCGCCAGCTCCGGCTGATCCAGCGTGGCGATGGTCACGTCGATGCTCTCGGGGCTGAGCAATGTGACCAACGCCAGTTGCGCGCCGCACTTCGGGCAGAAGTACCGCGCGCAACTTGGCGACGAGTCATACCGCGACGGCGTCCCGGCGAGCCATTGGAAATTTGCCGCCGGCACGGTGATCCACGTCGTGACAATCCCGCCGCTGACCTTGCGGCAGATCGAACAATGGCAGTGGGCGATGTCGTGCAAAGGCCCGCTGAACTGATAACGAATGTTTCCGCAATGGCAGCCGCCGCTGTGCAATTGGCTCATGTTGAACGCCCTCCTCCCGTGTTTATTCACTCAAGTTCGCATCCGACGGCCGGTTGACCGTTCATTCAAAGCTTTCATCAGCGAAAGGTAGCTGAAAGCTTCCGCGATTAGGATCGCCTCCACTTCCGGCAACAGACCGGTTGGCCAATGCGTGTGATGTCTCGCTCGCGCGGCCCAATTAACAACAACAATGGTGATTCTGATGTCCTCTGTAGCCCGCCTCCTCGCTGTAACTCCGCCCGTACGCCTCGTGCTTGCCGTTCTGCGCTGATCCCTCGCCGATCCGCTCACCTCACTAGCCGCGCTACGCCTGGAGTATTCCCATGCTGACTTTCCTTGGCTTCGCCATGGTCATCACGTTCATGTTCCTGATCATGACCAAGCGCTTGTCCGCGCTGATCGCTCTGATCGTGATCCCGATTCTGTTCGCTCTGTTCGGTGGTTTTGCACCGAAGATCGGCCCGATGATGCTCGAAGGCATCACCAAGCTGGCGCCGACCGGCGTGATGCTGATGTTCGCCATTCTGTATTTCGCCCTGATGATCGACTCCGGCCTGTTCGACCCGGCCGTGCGCAAGATCCTCAAACTGGTCAAGGGCGACCCGCTGAAAGTGTCGGTCGGCACCGCCGTGCTGGCGCTCGTGGTTTCCCTCGATGGTGACGGCGCGACCACTTACATGATCTGCGTGGCCGCCATGCTGCCGCTGTACAGCCGCATCGGCATGAGCCCGCGGATCATGGCCGGTCTGATCATTCTTGCCGGTGGCGTGATGAACATGACCCCGTGGGGCGGCCCGACCGCCCGTGCGGCGAGTGCGCTGCATGTCGATCCTTCGGACATTTTCGTGCCGATGATCCCGGCCATGGCCGCCGGTGTGGTGGCGATCCTGATCATTGCCTACTTCTACGGCAAACGTGAGCGTGCGCGCCTCGGTGAGTTGCATCTGATCGGCGATGAAATGGATCACAGCGAAATCAGCGTCTCGCAGTTCCCGGATGCCCGTCGTCCGAAGTTGATCTGGTTCAACGGCCTGCTGACTCTGGTGCTGATGTGCACGCTGATCGCCGGCCTGTTGCCGCTGCCGGTGCTGTTCATGGTGGCGTTCAGTATCGCGATGATCGTCAACTACCCTTGCCTGCAAATGCAAAAGGATCGTGTCGCAGCCCACGCCGGTAGTGTGCTGTCGGTGGTCAGTCTGATTTTCGCTGCAGGTATCTTCACCGGTATCCTCTCCGGAACCGGCATGGTCGACGCCATGTCGAAAAGCCTGTTGGCAGTGATTCCGGATTTCCTCGGCCCGTACCTGGCGGTGATCACGGCGCTGGTGAGCATGCCGTTCACGTTCTTCATGTCGAACGACGCGTTCTACTACGGTGTGTTGCCGGTGTTGTCCGAAGCGGCCAGCCATTACGGCATCACCGCGGTGGAAATGGCACGTGCCTCGATCGTCGGTCAGCCCGTCCACTTGCTCAGTCCGCTGGTGCCGTCGACTTACCTGCTGGTGGCTTTGGCCGGTATCGAGTTCGGTGACCATCAACGTTTCACCCTAAAGTGGGCAGTGCTGGTCTGCATGTGCATACTTGTGGCGGCATTGCTGTTGGGGACTTTCCCGCTGTTCAGCACTTTGTAACGGCATCAACTCACCAACACGCCAGCTGCTTGCTGGCGTCTTGGTTTAACACACGCTCAAAGGAATACACATGGAATGGCTGACCAACCCCGAAATCTGGGTTGCCTTCTTCACCCTGACCGCCCTGGAAATCGTCCTCGGCATCGATAACATCATCATGATTTCGATCCTGGTCAGCCGCATGCCCAAGCACATGCAGCAGCGCACCCGGATTTTCGGTCTTGGCCTGGCCATGATCACGCGGATCCTGTTGCTGCTGTCGATCACTTGGGTCATGCGCCTCACCGCCGACCTGTTCGAAGTGTTCGGCCAGGGCATTTCCGGTCGCGACCTGATCCTGTTCTTTGGTGGTCTGTTCCTGCTGTGGAAGAGCTCGCAAGAGATGTATCACGCGCTGGAAGGTGAAGACGAAAGCGACGACACCCCCGGCGGCAAGGGCGGCAACTTCCTCTACACCATCATCCAGATCGCGATTATCGACATCGTCTTCTCGCTGGATTCGGTGATCACTGCTGTCGGCATGGTTTCTCACGTACCGGTGATGGTCGCGGCGATTGTTGTGGCGGTGCTGGTGATGATGCTGGCGTCGGGCAAGATCAGCGAATTCATCGACAAGCACCCGTCGCTGAAGATGCTCGCGCTGTCGTTCCTGCTGGTGGTCGGTACCGTGCTGATTGCCGAGTCGTTCGACGTGCATGTACCGAAAGGCTACGTCTACTTCGCGATGGGCTTCTCGCTGGCGGTTGAGGCGATCAACATCAAACTGCGCGGCGCGATTGCCCGCAAGAAAAAGCAGCAAGACCCGGTGAAACTGCGCAAGGACATCCCGGGCCAGTAAAACGCAACACCCCTGTGGGAGCGGGCTTGCTCGCGAAGACGGAGTGTCAGTCGACAGCAATGTTGACTGATCCACCGCTTTCGCGAGCAGGCTCGCTCCCACATTTGTTTTGGGCGATATCCAGACACCGCAACCCCTGTAGGAGCATGGCTTGCCAGCGAAAGCGGAGTGTCAGCAATATCAATGTTGGCTGAATAGACGCCTTCGCTGGCAAGCCATGCTCCTACAAGGTTTTGTGGTGGATTCGGGTGGGTGCATGAAGCGCTTTTCATGACACTTTTGTTTCAATCAACACTTTAGCTGTGCAATGCTGGCGCCCAGTCCGTTAGCCAACTACAGCTTAAGTATCAAAAACGTAGAAACCGCGCGGTACCGTCAACTTGCTCCTTTGGGGCACTGCTATTACAGGGGGTCTGCATGCTCACCCTGCTCAATCTGCTTTCCGCCGTCGCCCTGCTGATCTGGGGCACGCACATCGTTCGAACCGGCATCCTGCGGGTGTACGGCACCAATCTGCGCCATGTGATTGGCCAGAACATGTCCAAGCGCTGGCTCGCGTTCGTGGCCGGCATCCTCGTGACCGCCATGGTGCAGAGCAGCAACGCCACCGCCATGCTCGTCACCTCTTTCGTCGGCCAGGGCCTGATGGCGCTGACCCCGGCGCTGGCGACCATGCTCGGCGCCGACGTCGGTACCGCGCTAATGGCGCGGGTGTTGACCTTCGACCTGTCATGGCTGTCGCCACTGCTGATTTTTCTCGGGGTGATTTTCTTTCTGTCGCGCAAACAGACGCGGCTCGGGCAAATGGGCCGGGTGTCGATCGGTCTCGGGCTGATCATTCTCGCGCTGCAACTGATCGTCGAGGCCGCCGCGCCAATCACCCACGCTCAGGGCGTGAAGGTAATTTTTGCTTCGCTGACCGGCGACATCCTCCTCGACGCCTTGGTCGGCGCGCTGTTCGCGATGATTTCCTACTCCAGCCTCGCCGCCGTGCTGCTCACCGCGACGCTGGCCGGCGCCAGTGTCATCAGTCTGCCGGTAGCGATCGGTCTGGTGATCGGCGCCAACATCGGCAGCGGCGTGCTGGCGTTCATGAGCACCAGCATGCAGAACGCCGCTGGCCGGCAAGTGGCGCTGGGCAGTCTGTTGTACAAACTGATCGGCCTGCTGCTGATCATCCCGGTGCTCGACCCGCTGGTGCACTGGATCGACAGCCTCGATTTCAGCCCGCAGGAAATGGTCATTGGCTTCCACCTGCTCTACAACACCGCGCGCTGCCTGATTCTGCTGCCGAGCGTCGGCCCGATGGCGCGACTCTGCGCGTGGCTGCTGCCGGAGCGACCGGAGCTCAACGGCACCGCCAAACCGCGTCACCTCGATGCTACCGCGCTGGTCACACCGAGTCTGGCGCTGGCCAACGCCGCGCGGGAAACTCTGCGCATGGGCGATCTGCTGGAAAACATGCTCGACGCCACCCTCGATGTGCTGCGCGGCAAGCAAACCGCGGTCACTCAGGAAATCCGCCGGCAGACCGACGACATCGAATCGCTGTACAGCGCGATCAAGTTGTATCTGGCGCAGATGCCGCGCGAAGACCTCGGCGAGCAAGACAGTCGACGCTGGGCCGAGATCATCGAACTGGCGATCAACCTGAAACTCGCCAGTGATCTGATCGAACGCATGCTGCGCAAGATCCAGCAGCAGAAAACCTCGCAGCGCCGCTCGTTCTCCGAAGAAGGTCTGGAAGATCTGGCCGGGCTGCAGCAGCAATTGATCTCCAACCTGCGTTTGGGGCTGTCGGTGTTTCTCAGCGGCGACCGTGAAAGTGCTCGCCAATTGCTGCGTGAAAAACGCCGCTTCCGCGCGCAGGAACGCCGTTTGGCCCACGCGCATGTCAGCCGTTTGCAACGCAAGATCGTGCAGAGTATTGAGACCAGTTCGCTGCACCTGGAGTTGATTGCCGACATGAAGCGTTTGAATTCGCTGTTTTGCGGCAGTGCGTATGTGGTGCTGGAAACGGCGGACACCGGAGCGCTGGCGTCGGATGATATTGCCGACATCACGCATTCGCCTTGAACGTCTGTGGTCAGTGTCAGTCAGTAACTCAGAGTTCAGCCTCAAGGACGCCTTCGCGAGCAAGCCCGCTCCCACATTTGGAATGCATTCCCCCTGTGGGAGTGAGCCTGCTCGCGATGGGGCCCTGACTGACGACACGGATCTCCAAATCAGCCGTATGGAAGCCTGTTATGCGTTGCCTGTTGTTCGCCTGTCTGTTGCTCGGTTCCCTGCCCGCCTTCGCCCTGGATCGCTTTCAGGTCGAGGGCTATGCGCTGCCCAACGGTTTGCAGTTGCTGCTCAAGCCCGGCACTGAACGCGGACATGTGGCGATCCGCTTGGTGGTCGGCGTTGGCCTCGACGATTTCGATTGCGACGACAAAGAGCTGCCGCACCTGCTCGAGCATCTGCTGTTCAGCGGCATCGACGCCACCGGCGAAGGTGGTTTAGAGGAACGCATGCAGGCACTGGGCGGTGACTGGAACGCCTTTACCAGCAACGCCGACACCACGTTCGTCATCGAAGCCCCGGCGAAAAACCAGCGCAAGGTGCTCGACCTGCTGCTCGATTTGCTCACGCAAACACGCATCGACGAAAACGCGATCAACGCCGCCAAACGCGTGGTCGAGCGCGAGGACGGCGGCCATTACACGCGTCTGCAACGCTTCCTCGACCGCCAGGATCTCGGCCACACCGCGAGCAATCAGCTCGCCGTCGAACTGGGCCTGAAATGCCCGCAACGCGCCGAGGTCGGCCACCTGACCCAAGAGCAGCTGGAGAAGGTGCGCAAGGCCTGGTACGCGCCAAACAACATGACCCTGATCGTCGTCGGTGAACTCGACAAACTGCTGCCGGCCTACCTCGAACGCGCCTGGGGCGCGCTCGAAGCGGTTGAGCCGAGCGAGCATCGACCGCTGCCGGACATCCGCACCAGCGCCGCCCATGAACGCACCCTCACCCGTGGCTTCATCGGCGACAGCGCCAAGCTGCACTGGCTGGTGCCGGAGCCGGTGATTGACGATCAGTACGATGAGACGTTCGACATCCTCAAGGATTATCTGGACTGGGCGCTGTACCGGCAGATCCGCCTCAACCACGGTTTGTCGTACGGGCCGTGGGCTGAACGCGAAGTGTTTGGAGGTGTCGGGTTCATGAGCCTGAACGCCGATCTGGATCGCGATGACGTCGACGAAGCCATCCAGGTGCTGGAAGACCTCAAAGCCGACCTGCTGAAAAACGGTCTCGACCCGGCGACTTTTGCCCGCATCAAACAGGCATCCATCGCCCATCAGGCGTGGGCGGTGCAGGGTAATAGCGCGATGGCGGATTATTACTGGAGTGCCCTGAGCGATTACGAGGATGGCCGCTTCGCCAACCCGGCGCGCGAGCTGCAAGGGGTGACGCTGGAAGCGGCGAACAAGGCCATGCGCGAGTTGCTGTTGCAGCCGGGGTATTTGCGGATTGAAAAGCCGTTGATCAGTGATGATCAGGTGTTGTGGTTGAGTGCGGGTGGCTTGGGCCTGGTGCTACTGATCCTGATCGGCTGGCGTTTGCACCACCGCCGCAAATCCGCGGCCAACCCATAACCCCTGTGGGAGCGGGCTTGCTCGCGAAAGCGGTGGGTCATACAACAATTCAGAGACTGACACACCGCATTCGCGAGCAAGCCCGCTCCCACAGGGAAGGTGGTGAATTTACTGACCGGCAGCCTCGCCACAGCGCCCGGCGGGCGCTACTCTGTCGAGGATTTTTCCTACAGCGTTGTGAACCCCGACATGCCGAAAATACAGCTCCTGATCCAGCGCATTCTCGAACTGATGAAGCGCTATCCCGGGGTCATTGCGCTCGGTGGTTTCATCTCCGGGGTCGGCAGTTTCATCATGGTCGATCGTCAGCAAGGGCTGGCGAGCTGGATCACGGTGATCATGCTGCTCAGCTGGATCTGGCTGATGCTGGAAAACACCCTCACCGGCCTGTTCACCCGCATCTTCAAACGGGAAATTCCCCAGCCGTTGCTGCGTTACGCGACGCAGATGATTCACCAGGAAAGCCTGTTTTTCGTCCTGCCGTTCTTCTTCATCACCACGACGTGGAACAGCGGTCAGCTGGTTTTCACCGGCCTGCTCAGCGTCGCGGCACTGATCTCCATCGTCGATCCTCTCTATTACAAATGGCTGGCGCCACGGCGCTGGGCGTTCCTCGCGTTGCACACCCTGACCCTGTTCGCCGCCCTGCTCACCGCGTTGCCAGTGATCATGCACCTGACCACCTCGCAGAGTTTCAAGTGGGCGCTGGGCATTGCCGTGCTGTTGTCGTTCCCGAGCCTGGCGTCGATCTTCCCGATCCGCACGGTGCGTAACGCGCTGGCGATTCTGTGCATCACTGTCGGCATCGGCGGCGTCGGTTGGGTGCTGCGTTCGTGGGTGCCGCCGGCGACGCTGTGGATGACCGACGTGGCGATCAGCACGCAATTGCAGGATCGCACCCCCGGCGCCAGCCTCGACACGGTCAGCGCCGAGCAGATTCGTGGCGATGGCCTCTACGCCTACACCGCGATCAACGCGCCACGCGGGCTCGATGAGCGCATTTATCACGTCTGGCAGTTCAACGGCAAAGAGGTCGATCGCATCCCGCTCGACATCCATGGCGGGCGCAAGGAAGGCTACCGGGCGTGGACGCACAAGCAGAATTTCCCCGGTAACCCGGCGGGCAAATGGCAGGTGCGCGTGTTGACCGAAGATGGCCAGGTGATCGGCGTGCTGCGCTTCGAAATCACCGACAGCACAGCGATCAAAGAAAAGTAGTCCGGTTCGTGCTATTACCTATCCCAGCGTAATCAGCCGAAAAGCACGGAGCTTATGACCAGCAGTTCGATCAGCGGCAATGCCCAACTGGACACGTCGATCAGCCCTGCCCGCCTGCGCGTGACCGGGGACTGGACGCTTGCCCATTACGCCGAGCTCAAGACCCTCAGCGAGAAGCTCCACGGCCAGTACGACGCCAACACCCCGATTGACCTCAACAGCCTCGGCGCCCTCGATACCGCTGGCGCTTCGCTGCTGGTCGAACTGCTCGGCTCCGAGCGCCTCGGTAAATCTGCCGAGCACCCTGATTGCACGATTTCCACCGCCGATCGCGCGTTGCTGCAAACCGTGTATCGCTCGATGACCGATTTCTGCGTGCCGATCAAGGAAGCGGAAATCAGCGTCAGTGTGCAATTGCTCACGCGCATCGGTCGTGCGGTCGATACGGTCTGGCAGGACACCCTGCAACTGCTCGGCTTCGTCGGCCTGATTCTGGAAACCATCGCTCGCAACCTGTTCCGGCCCAAGCGCTGGCGCATCACGCCAATGATTGCGCACATCGAACAGACCGGCCTCGACGCCGCACCGATCGTGGCGTTGCTGACCTTTCTGGTCGGCGCGGTGGTGGCGTTCCTCGGCGCGACGGTGCTGGCCAGTTTCGGCGCGACGATTTTTACCGTGGATCTGGTCGGTTTCTCGTTCCTGCGTGAATTTGGCGTGCTGCTCACCGCGATCCTGATGGCCGGGCGCACTGCCAGTGCCTTCACCGCGCAGATCGGCTCGATGAAGGCCAACGAGGAAATCGACGCGATCCGCACCCTCGGCCTCGACCCGATGGAGCTGCTGGTGGTGCCGCGCGTGCTGGCGATGTTGGTGGCGCTGCCGATGTTGACCTTTCTGGCGATGCTCTGCGGGATCATCGGCGGCGGCGTGGTGTGCGCGGTGTCGCTGGATATCTCGCCGGCGATGTTCCTGACGCTGTTGCAGTCGGACATCGGCGTGCAGCACTTTCTGGTCGGCTTGGTAAAAGCGCCGATCTTCGCCTTCATCATTGCCGCGATTGGTTGCCTGGAAGGCTTCAAGGTCAGCGGCAGCGCCGAGTCGGTCGGCGCGCACACGACGTCTGCCGTGGTGCAGTCGATTTTCGTGGTGATCGTGCTCGACGCGGTGGCCGCGCTGTTCTTCATGGAGATGGGCTGGTGAGTCGTCTACCCCGCGCGCCCTCGGAGGCGGTGATCGAAGTCCGTAGCCTGTGCAATCGCTTCGGCAGCCAGAGCGTGCACGAAAACCTCGATCTGGATTTATACAAAGGCGAAATCCTCGCCGTGGTCGGCGGTTCCGGCAGCGGCAAATCGGTGTTGTTGCGCAGCATTGTCGGTTTGCGTCGGCCCAGCGAAGGTATCGTCAAAGTGTTCGGTAAGAACCTGCCGAGTCTGTCGGAGCACGAGCGTTCGATGGTTGAACGACGCTTTGGTGTGCTGTTCCAGAAAGGCGCGCTGTTTTCCTCGCTGACGGTGACCGAGAACGTCGCCCTGCCCCTCATTGAACACGCCGGCCTCAGCCGCAACGACGCCGAACACTTGGCCGCAGTGAAATTGGCCTTGGCCGGTCTGCCATTGTCGGCAGCGGATAAATATCCTTCGTCGCTGTCCGGCGGCATGATCAAGCGCGCCGCTCTGGCCCGGGCCTTGGCGCTGGATCCGGACATTCTGTTTCTCGATGAGCCCACCGCCGGCCTCGATCCGATTGGCGCGGCGCAATTCGATCAATTGATCCTGACCCTGCGCGATGCGCTCGGCCTCAGCGTGTTTCTGGTGACCCACGACCTCGACACGCTCTACACCATCACCGATCGCGTGGCGGTGCTGGCGCAGAAGAAAGTGCTGGTCGCCGGCCCGATCGACGTCGTTTCGGAGACCGACGACGCCTGGATTCACGAATACTTCCACGGCCCGCGCGGCCGCTCGGCGCTGGACGCCGCCAAATTGCTCAACGAGGTCTGACATGGAAACCCGAGCGCATCATGTGTTGATCGGCCTGTTCACCGTGATTGTGGTGGCAGGCGCCCTGCTCTTCGGTCTGTTCCTGGCCAAGTCCAGCGTCGACACCGAGTTCAAGGATTACGAAATCGTCTTCAATGAGGCGGTCAGCGGCCTGTCCAAGGGCAGCTCGGTGCAGTACAGCGGGATCAAGGTCGGTGACGTGATCAGCCTGCGCCTCGATCCGCAGGATCCACGCCGGGTGCTGGCGCGAATTCGTCTGGCCGGTGACACCCCGGTCAAAGAAGACACCCAGGCGAAACTGGCGCTGGCCGGGATCACTGGCACGTCGATCATCCAGCTCAGCGGTGGCACGCCGCAGAGCGCGAAACTGCGCGGGCATGACGGTAAGCTGCCGCTGATCGTCGCGTCGCCTTCGCCGATCTCGCGCTTGCTCAATGACAGCAACGATTTGATGACCGGCATCAGCGCGCTGCTGCAGAACGCCAATCAGATGTTCTCCCCAGAGAACGTTGAGCGCGTCAGCAAAACCCTCGCGCATCTGGAGCAAACCACCGGCACCATCAACGATCAACGCGGCGACATCAAACAGGCGATGCAGCAACTGGCGACCGTCGGCAAGCAGGCCGGCAGCATGCTCGAACAGACCTCGCTGCTGATGCGCAACGCCAACGGCTTGCTCAACGATCAGGGCAAACAAGCGCTGGGCAGCGCCGAGCAGGCAATGAAGTCGCTGGAGCAAAGCACGACGACGATCAGCGCCCTGCTCAACAAAAACGAAAACTCCCTCGACAACGGCATGCAGGGCCTCAATGGCCTGGCCCCGGCGATCCGCGAATTGCGTGAGACGCTGACCTCGCTGCGCGCCATCTCGCAACGCCTTGAGGCCAACCCCAGCGGCTACCTGCTGGGCCGTGACAAGAACAAGGAATTCACACCATGAAGCTGACTCGCCTCGCCCTCCTCGTTGGCTTCACCTTGATCAGCGCGTGCTCGATCCTGCCCAAATCCGAACCGTCGGATGTGTACCGCTTGCCAGCCGCACAGGCGCCCGCCTCGACCCGTTCGGCGGCGGCTCAGACCTGGTCGTTACGCTTGAATAAATTGCAGTCCAGCGAAGCGCTGAACCGCTCGAACATCGCGGTGATTCCGCAGGGCGATGTGATCAGCAGTTACAAGGCTTCGCGCTGGAGCGATCCGGCGCCGGTGCTGGTGCGTAATCGCTTGCTCGACGGCTTTCAGCGTGATGGACGGGTGACGTTGCTGAGCACGGATGACAGCAACTTTGCTGCAGATCTGGAATTGGGCGGGAGTTTGCAGGCGTTTCAGACCGAGTATCAGGGCACGCAGGCCAGCATTGTGGTGCGGGTCGATGCGTTGTTGGTGCGCGGTTATGACCAGCGGATTCTCGCCAGTCGCCGCTTTGAAGAGCGCCAGCCGTTGAGTGATGTGCAGGTGCCGGCGGTGGTCGCCGGGTTTGGCCAGGCCAGTGATCGCCTGACTGCGAAGGTTGTCGCGTGGGCCGTCGATCAAGGCCAGCATTTGGCTCCGGTGAAACCCTGAAATCGCCAAGATCGCAGCCTTCGGCAGCTCCTACAGGGTTATGCATACCTCTGTAGGAGCTGCCGAAGGCTGCGATCTTTTGCTTCAACCAAAGAACCAGTAGCAAACGGCGATCGCGCCAACCACACCAGCAAACTCCGCCAACAACGCACACCCCACCGCATGCCTTGCGCGCTGGATCCCCACCGCGCCGAAATACACCGCCAGCACATAGAACGTCGTTTCAGTACTGCCCTGAATCGTCGCGGCGACCAACGCCGGGAAGCTGTCGACGCCCGAGGTTTTCATCGTCTCGATCAACATCGCCCGTGCCGCACTGCCGGAGAACGGTTTGACCATCGCCGTCGGCAGCGCATCGACAAACCGCGTGTCCCAACCGGCCCATTCGACCAGATGACGAATGCCGTCCAGACCAAAGTCCAGCGCCCCGGAAGCACGCAGCACGCCCACCGCGCAGAGCATCGCCACCAGATACGGCAGCAGATTCTTCGCAACGTCGAAACCTTCTTTGGCGCCTTCAACGAACGCTTCGTAAACCTTCACTTTCCTCAACGCGCCGATGATCAGAAACAACATGATCAATCCGAACAGCGTGAGATTGCCGAGGATCGACGACAATCCCGCCAAAGCCGTCGCCGACAGCGTGCCCAGTAACGCCATAAAGCCGCCGAGGATCAGCGCACCGGGAATCAGATAAGCCAACACCACCGGATCCCAGATCCGCAGGCGCTGCATAAACGCTACCGAGAGGAAGCCGACAATCGTCGAGCAACTGGTCGCCAGCAGGATCGGCAGGAACACCAGCGTCGGATCCGGCGCGCCTTGCTGGGCGCGGTACATGAAGATCGTCACCGGCAGCAGGGTCAGGGAGGAGGCGTTGAGCACCAGGAAGAGGATTTGCGCGTTACTGGCGATGGTGGCGCTGGGATTGAGCTCCTGCAGCGCCTTCATGGCTTTCAGGCCGATGGGCGTGGCGGCGTTGTCGAGGCCCAGACCGTTGGCGGCGAAGTTCAGGGTGATCAGGCCAAGGGCAGGGTGACCGGCCGGGACTTCCGGCATCAGCCGCAGAAACAGCGGGCCGAGGACTTTCGCCAACCAGTCGACAATCCCGGCCTTTTCGGCGATGCGCAGGAAGCCCAGCCACAGGGTGAGGGTGCCGAACAGCAGCACCATGACTTCGACCGAGAGCTTGGCCATGGCGAAAATGCTCTCCACCATCGCCGCAAAGATCCCGGCGTTGCCGCCGATCAGCCACTGCGCCAGCGCCGACACGGCTGCCACGATGAAGAAGCCAAGCCACAGGCCATTAAGCATCAGTCAAATCCCCCGAAGAATGCCGCGAATGATAACGGCGTGGCCAGAAACGACAAACCCCGGATTTCTCCGGGGTTTGTTTGTACCGCTCTTGTGGGAGCAAGGCTTGCCCGCGAAGGGACGCTGCGGTCTTACTGTTGCACCGCGTTATCGTTCTTCGCGGGCAAGCCTTGCTCCTACAGGGGTGTGTCAGTTCTTGGAGATTTCGCCCGCTGGCAGTTTGGTCTTGGTGCGCCAGTGTGGCAGGGAGTTCCAGTAGCGCTCGCCCTTAGCGTCGTCGTACATGCCTTCCCAGCGCGAGATAACCAGCACGGCCAGCGCGTTACCGATCACGTTCAGTGCGGTACGGGCCATGTCCATGACGCGGTCGACACCGGCGATGAACGCCAGGCCTTCCAGCGGAATACCGACGCTGCCCAGGGTGGCCAGCAGCACCACGAAGGACACGCCCGGAACACCGGCGATGCCTTTGGAGGTGACCATCAGGGTCAGCACCAGCAACAGTTGCTGGCTGATCGACAAGTCGATGCCATACAGCTGCGCGATGAAGATTGCCGCGATCGACTGATACAGAGTCGAACCGTCGAGGTTGAACGAGTAACCGGTCGGTACCACGAAGCTGCAGATGGCTTTCGGTGCGCCGTAGGCTTCCATCTTCTCGATCACGCGCGGCAGCACGGTTTCCGAAGAAGCGGTGGAGTAGGCCAGCACCAGCTCATCCTTGAAGATGCGCATCAGCTTGAACACCGAGAAACCGAACATCTTGGCGATCAGGCCCAACACCACGAAGGCGAAGAAAGCGATGGCGAAGTAAACCAGGATCACCAGTTTGGCCAGCGGCACCAGCGAGGCGAAACCGAAGTTGGCCACGGTCACCGCGATCAGAGCGAATACGCCGATTGGCGCATAGTTCATGATCATGTGGGTGACTTTGAACATGCTTTCCGAGACGCCCTGGAACATCTTCACCAGCGGCTCGCGCAGATCCGACTGCAGGCTCGACAGACCGAGACCGAACAGCACGGAGAAGAAGATGATCGGCAGCATTTCGCCGCGGGCCATGGCCGCGAAGATGTTCGACGGGATCAGGTTAAGGATGGTCTCGATGAACGCGTGTTCATGCTGTACCTCGGCGGCAGTCGCCTGGTACTTGGAGATGTCCACTGTGCCCAGCGTGCTCATGTCGATGCCGGCACCCGGATGGAACACGTTGGCCAACAGCAAGCCGACAACGATCGCGATGGTCGTGACGATTTCGAAGTAGATGATGGTTTTCAGGCCGATACGCCCGAGTTTCTTGGCGTCGCCCACGCCAGCAATGCCGACGATCAGGGAAGAGATGACGATCGGAATCACGATCATCTTGATCAGACGGATAAAGATATCGCCTGCCGGTTGCAAGACATTGCTGATCCACCAGGCCTTTTCGGCACTGAAGTGGTTGAGCAACGCCCCAATTGCAATCCCCAAAACCAGACCGATGAGGATCTGCCAGGCGAGGCTGAGTTTTGCCTTCTTCATTATCTTTACCCTTACTTGCGTTTGACTCAGGCACATGCAGGAACTGGAACGCTTTTTAGCGGAAAAGTCTGTGCATCTGCCTCCGTATAAGGTGCCCCGAAGCGCGTATTTACGGCTCTCCGGCAGGCGAAAAAAGGCGCAACTATTCCGATGCAAGGTTGCGCCGTCTAATGCCGTAAACGCCTACCCTATGCCGAATCGGCATGAGCTTTTTTAATTGAAACTGGCGTCCCAACCGGTTCGATTGCGACATTTCGGCCGGCATAACTGCCGTGAACCGGCCATCACAGCCTAGGTTGGTGGTTTTTTAATCAGGAAAAATCGACAGAAATTTGAGGAAAAAGCCTACGCAGGAAGACTAGAAGTCCTCTTGAATAGAAGTCTTCTTTCTCGATATACGGTCGCCCGGAAACACCGCGTAATGTTTTCGCGCACAGTCTGGTCGCAAAAAAGCATGAGCAGGTCGCTCTGGATCAATATTTTGATGGTTTTTTGCCGAGGATGAAGCTCAGCGCAAGTCCGTCGAACCACTGGGGGTTGGCGAACCTGCGTCGCAGCTTTGACGTGCCCTGACCCGGCCCTCTCGCAGGCACTCCCTGTACCCGTAGGTCACTCCGACCCTGAAACAGTCAGAACGTCCCGGCCCCTTGGTCATGCGCCGAGCCTCCTCGGCTCGGTGCAAAGGAAGGCAGCAGGGCTGCTGCCTTCATGTTCAATACCAGTTCGGATCTTTCTTCAGGGTTTCCATCAGCAGATCCTGCATGCCTTGATCGGGTTTGCCGAGGAAGCGGTAAGTGGCATGTCGCGTGGGCGACTTGTCGGCCGGCAGTCCTTCAGGCACATCGACGAGCATGGCGTATGCATCTTTCTTGTCGAAACTGAACGCGACGATCAAGCGGTGGTTCAGGCACTTGTCCTGCGATTCGCAGAGCGGCCCGACCAGGTACTTGTCGCCATCTTCGGTGACGGCATTCATCTGTTGGTCAGGTGTACCGGAGAGGTTCATCACCCATTCCGGCAGGCGCTCTTCCTTCTTCACCACGCCTTCCCACGTTTCCCGATACTGCGGGTCGGAACTGAGCAGTTCGTTGACCCGCGTCTGGCCGTCGTTGGCCGCCATCGCCATGGCACTACCGCCCAGAAGCAGGGCGGCTGCCAATGCTTTTAAAGCATTCATCGTTAACCTCGGCCGCGGCGGCCAAAGAAGAAGGAAGCGATGAACATCACCAGGAACACGACAAAGAGAATCTTGGCGATACCCGTGGCGGTGCCCGCGATACCACCGAAGCCCAGTACTGCAGCGATGATGGCAATGATCAAGAATGTAATTGCCCAGCTCAACATGGTGATTCTCCTTACTTCTCTATTTAGGGGTGTGGCGTGTTCCGGCGCTGCGCGCCCGAATTTGTAAAATCAGATCGATCAGAAAACCCAGCGTTCTTCGCGTGGCAGCTGATCCAGTGGCTCTGCCTGGTCGACCGACATCATGCGCATCGGCGCGCTGTCTTCCTGGGCGCTGCTGACAGCGCTGAAATGGCTCTGTGTCGCGTGCTGCATCGAGATCAGCGGTGCCTCTGGCTGCTGGGCGTTTTCCCAGCGCAGGTATTGCTGGCAAGCGATCAGGGTGATCAGCAGCGCAAGTACGCCAAACAGACCTTGCTGGATATGCAGTGGCGAGATACGCACTTGGGCGGCACGTTGGCGAGTCATCCTGGGTTCCTCACTCTCTTATTCGGTTAGGGCAGATCTGATCTGCCCGGGCTGATAGAGATATTGCAGACTGCATGCCAGTTTTTTAGTTGATTAAAAAACCAATAAAAACAATAGGTTACGATCGATCTGAAAATCTTTCGCGACGCATCCTGCACGATGGCTCTTCCACGGTCGTGCAAACCGCACGATTATTTCGTAGGAGAATTCATTCTTATGGAATTGAGTGGAGGTCTTGGATGTCAGAAAAGGACGCAGGGAATCCCCTGCAAATCGCTGTTTGTTTAAAAAATCAACAAAATCAACGTATTGGCCCTGAAGGCTGGAGAGAGCTACCCTCCTATGGCTCGCATCGTTCAGAATCAACCATGCAACTTGCCCGATTTTTCCGGGACTAACCCAAGACCAATCTTTATGGAGCGTAGGAAAAATGGAATCTGCCACTGAGCAACAAGGCCGCATTCTGCTGGTGGATGATGAATCCGCCATCCTGCGAACCTTCCGTTATTGCCTCGAAGACGAAGGCTATACGGTGGCCACGGCCAACAGCGCCGCTCAGGCCGACGCACTGCTGCAACGCCAGGTCTTCGACCTGTGTTTCCTCGATTTGCGTCTGGGTGAAGACAACGGTCTCGATGTACTCGCGCAAATGCGCATTCAGGCGCCGTGGATGCGCGTGGTGATCGTCACCGCGCATTCTGCTGTTGATACCGCTGTAGATGCGATCCAGGCCGGCGCCGCCGACTATCTGGTCAAACCGTGCAGCCCTGATCAGTTGCGTCTGGCCACCGCCAAACAACTGGAAGTGCGCCAACTGTCGGCGCGCCTCGAAGCCCTCGAAGGCGAGATCCGCAAGCCGAAGGACGGGCTCGATTCCCACAGCCCGGCGATGAAAGTCGTACTGGAAACTGCACGGCAAGTCGCGGGCACTGACGCCAACATTCTTATCCTCGGCGAGTCCGGCACCGGTAAAGGTGAACTGGCCCGCGCCATTCACGGCTGGAGCAAACGCGAGAAGAAATCCTGCGTCACCATCAACTGCCCGTCGCTGACCGCGGAATTGATGGAAAGCGAGCTGTTCGGTCACAGTCGCGGTGCGTTTACCGGCGCCAGTGAAAGCACGCTGGGTCGCGTCAATCAAGCTGACGGCGGCACGCTGTTTCTCGACGAGATCGGCGATTTTCCCCTGACGTTGCAACCCAAGTTGCTGCGCTTTATTCAAGACAAGGAATACGAGCGGGTAGGGGATCCGGTCACCCGTCGCGCCGATGTACGAATTCTCGCGGCGACCAACCTCAATCTGGAAGACATGGTGCGCGACGGTCGCTTCCGTGAAGACCTGCTCTATCGCCTCAACGTCATTACCCTGCACTTGCCGCCGCTGCGTGAGCGCGCCGAGGACATCCTGACCCTGGCCGATCGCTTTCTGGCGCGCTTCGTTAAAGAGTACGCGCGTCCTGCACGCGGTTTCAGCGACGAGGCTCGTGAAGCACTGCTGGGTTATCGCTGGCCGGGCAACATTCGTGAGCTGCGCAACGTGGTCGAGCGGGCGAGCATCATTTGCCCGCAGGAGCGCGTGGAAATCAGCCACCTCGGCATGGCCGAGCAGCCAGCCAACAACGCACCACGGGTTGGCGCCGCGCTGAGCCTGGATGAGTTGGAAAAAGCCCACATCGGTGCGGTTCTCGCCACCGCCGGCACCTTGGATCAAGCAGCGAAAACCCTCGGCATCGACGCCTCGACCCTGTATCGCAAGCGCAAGCAGTACAACCTGTGAGTGCCGGGCGATGAAACTGGCGATGAAGTTGCGCACACGGTTGTTCCTGAGCATTTCCGCCTTGATCACCGTGGCGTTGCTCGGGCTTCTGCTCGGGCTGGTCAGCGTGATGCAGATGGCCGGCTCGCAGGAAGCGCTGTTGCGCAACAACTTCGTCACCCTTGATCTGGGCCTGAAGATGCGGCAAACGCTGGGTGATCAACTGATCCTCATGTTGGCCGAAAAGCCGGATGACGCCGCGTTCGAAGCGTCCAAACAGCATTACTTCGAGCTGCTCGATGAAGGCATCGCCCAGGAACGCGGTGATGATGATCGCCAGTACGGCTTCAGCCAGGCCAAAGCGGACTACATAAGTTTTCTGCAGGCGTTTGACCTGTCCCGTGACCCGGCGACCGCGTTGAGCAGCAATGCCAACTTCAGGGAACGCTTCAATGCGCTGCGCAACGGTTTGATCACCGAGCACAAGCATGCGCTGGACAACATTAATGCCGTGCAACACGCCGCCCGCGAACGGGCGTTGCTGGTTGCCGGCCTGCTGGGGCTGGTCGGGCTGGCGGTGTTGATCATCGGTTTCGTCACCGCTCACGGCATCGCAAGACGCTTCGGTGCGCCAATCGAAGTGCTGGCGAAAGCCGCCGACAACATCGGGCAGGGCAACTTTGAAGTGACCCTGCCGATCTCCTCGGCGATGGAAGTGAACCTGTTGTCCCGGCGTTTCGGGCTGATGGCCGAAGCACTGCGCGAACATCAAGCGACCAACGTCGACGAGTTGCTCGCCGGTCAGCAACGGTTACAGGCCGTGCTCGACAGCATCGACGATGGCTTGTTGATGATCGACCGTCAGGGCCATCTGGAACACCTCAACCCAGTGGCGCAGCGCCAATTGGGCTGGGAGGACGATCGTCTCGGCCAAGGCCTCGGCACCGCGCTCGGAAGGCCTGAGCTGGACGCTCAGCTGCAACTGGTATTGCGCGGCGGCACGTTGGAGCGCGCACCGGAAGATTTGAGCATCGAGGTCGACGGCGAATCGCGTCTGCTGACGTACAGCCTGACACCGGTCAGCCACACCCAAGGGCATATCCTCGGCGCGGTGATGGTGCTGCACGACGTCACCGAGCAGCGTGCGTTCGAGCGGGTGCGCAGTGAGTTCGTCTTGCGTGCTTCCCACGAATTGCGCACGCCGGTCACTGGCATGCACATGGCGTTCGGACTGTTCCGCGAACGGGCGAAATTTCCGCCGGAGTCGCGCGAGGCTGATTTGCTCGACACCGTGAACGAAGAAATGCAGCGCCTGATGCAGTTGATCAACGACTTGCTCAACTTTTCGCGCTACCAGAACGGTTTGCAGAAACTCACGCTGGCACCGTGCTCCATCGAAGATTTGCTCGAGCAGGCGCAGCTGCGGTTCGCCGATTCAGCGGCGGCGAAGGGCATCGCCCTCAATATCGAGTTGCAAGGCCCGTTGCCGCGTTTGCAAGCCGATCAGGCGCAACTCGATCGCGTGCTCGACAACCTGATCGACAACGCCTTGCGCCATACCGCCCGCGACGGCCAGATCCGTTTGCAGGCCCGTCGGCATGGCGAGCGGGTGATCATCAGCGTCGAAGACAACGGCGAAGGGATTGCCTACGGCCAGCAGGGGCGGATCTTCGAACCGTTCGTGCAGGTCGGGCGCAAGAAGGGCGGCGCCGGGCTTGGTCTGGCGCTGTGCAAGGAAATCGTGCAGTTGCATGGCGGGCGCATGGGCGTGTATTCACGGCCGGGGCAGGGCACGCAGTTCTACATGGCGTTGGCAGTCTAGGCTTCGTCGTCCATGCGACGGCCAGCGAGTCGTCGGCCTCGGGTGATCAGTTCGATAAACTGAACCGCGCTCAAGGCATGGGCGAACAGCCAGCCCTGACCAAATTTCACCCCTTCGCTGCTGAGCAACTCGGCTTGCGATTCCAGCTCGATGCCTTCGGCAATCACCTTCAGATCCAGCGCCTGCGCCATGTGAATGATGTGCGGGGCAACGCCGCTGCTGGCGGCGTCATGGCCGAGTGCGTCGATAAAGGCTTTGTCGATTTTCAGGCAGTCCACCGGCAGGGTTTGCAGGTAGGCGAGGCTGCAATAGCCGGTGCCGAAATCGTCGATCAGCACTTGGTGGCCGACATCGCGAAGGGCTTGCAGGTTTTCCCGCGCCACCACCACATCGATCAATCCACGTTCAGTCACTTCGAAGGCAATCTGCCGCGCGGCCACCCGGTGCAGGGTCAGCAGGCGCGCCATGACCTGGCCGATGCGCGGCACCATCACGTCGCACGCTGCGAGGTTCACCGAGATATACAGCTGTGGGTTGGCGCGCAGGAGCTGACCGAGTTGCTCCAGCAAACGCTGGAGGACGAAGTCGGTCATCTGCCTGATCTGTCCGGTGTTCTCCGCCATCGGGATAAACAGGTCAGGGCTGGTCAGCGTGCCGTCCGGGCGCCGCCAACGCAGCAAGGCTTCAGCGCCGACGCAGTTGCGACTGTCGAGGTCGAAGATCGGTTGATAGAGCACCTGCAACTCGCCACGGCGAATCGCGCCGTGCAGCTCGGCGTCTATCGACTGACGCTGGCGCACCAGCAAAAACACCAGGAACCCGGCCAGTGCGCCGAGCAAGAGGCAGGCTGGCACCATCCACCACCAGACGGCGGGAATGTGCATGCCGCTGCGCGGCGAGATCAGCACCAATTGATATTCCGGATTATCCGTGGGCATGCGGTAGACAAGGCGGGTTTGCGTGACTTGCAGTGCTTCGCGGTTTTTCGGTGGCCAGTGCTCGGTTGGCGGCCAGGCCTGCTCTGTGCCGAGTACCGGAATTGCCCGTGTGCCGTGATCGAGCACCACCAGCAGGCTGCTGCCGGGCGACAGGTCGACCATGTCGGTCAAATGTCCCCGCGAAGTGGCCACGCGAAAATTGCCGCGACCCAGCATCAGTGCGGCGCGGTTTTCATCGGGTTCGGTGGTGGTGTTCAGCCAATAGCTGTAGGTCGGGCCTTTGATGTCGGGCTGGCGAGCAACCGTCAAACCTTCCTGACGCGGACGGTTGGAACAGGTTCGGGTGCCATCGCTGTAGGCGGCTTCATAGACGAAGCGATAGTTGAAGGTGACTTGCTGCAGGGTGGCAATCATGTCGCCGTCACAACTGCGCAACGGCTGTGCTTCGAGGTCGTCGAGACTCTCACGCAACTGGCCGAACAATTGTTCGAGGCGGGCGAGGAAACGTTCGCCTTGCGCATTCATTTCCCGGCTTTCGCTTTGCTCGACCTGATGCATCGCAAAGAACATACCGCCGGCGATCAGCAGGCTGGCACTGAGGACAGCCGCGATCGTCGCCAAAAACCAAGGGCGATAAAACCAGCTTCGCAGCGTCTCTCGGGTAGCAACCATATGGAATATCCGAAGAATTACCAATGAGTTATAGCTGCTGATTGCGATTTCGCCCTGACCGTCGGGCGGGCGTCATTATTTTGTCTGATTAAGTACCAGCAACAACGCCGCCGTTTGCGCATCCGGGGTGCCATCGAAGCGCGAAGGGCGATAGTGCATCTGGAACGCGGCGAGGACGTGACGGGTGGCGACGTCGAGTTCGCCGGTCTGCGGTGTGTCGTAACCAAGGTGCGCGAGTTGCCCCTGGAACCAGCTGATGCTCGGCAGTTCGCCGCTGTTGAACAACGCCTGCTGGCGCGCCACCGCTTGTTCGTTCGGCCACAGGCCGAGGCCTTCGGCCGCCAGACGCTTCCACGGGAACAACGGGCCCGGATCGAGTTTGCGCAACGGCGCGATGTCGCTGTGGCCGATGATGTGGCGCGGGCTGATGCCGTTGCGTTTGCTGATGTCTTTGAGCAGGGCGATCAGCCCTTGGATCTGCGCTTCGCTGTACGGATACCAGAGGCGGCCGGTTGGCGTGTCTTTGAAGCCTGGGTTAACGATTTCGATGCCGATCGAGCTGGAGTTGAGCCAGGTGCGGCCCTGCCATTGGCTTTCCCCGGCGTGCCAGGCGCGCTGGTTTTCATCCATCAGCTTGTAGACGGTCGCGTTCTTGTCATCGCTGATCAGGTAATGGCTGCTGACTTCGCCGTGGGTCAGCAATTGCAGCGAACGCTCCAGCGAAGCGGAGGTGTAATGGACGATCACGAACTGAATGCGGCTGTCGTAATTGGCCGAAGGGTGGCTGGTGTCGTAACGCGGGGCGCTGGCACAACCGGCCAGAACGAGCAGCGACGCGAGGAGGGCAAAAAATTTCATGGCTGAGGGCAATACACGCAAGACAGTAATGCAACAGTGTAACGTACTGCCTTGCGTCTCGACGGTCAGCGGGCGGATTTAAACAAAATGGAACAAATTGCTCAGCCGAGCTCGACCCGATTGCGTCCTGCATTTTTTGCCCGGTACAGCGCCTGATCGGCTCTTTTCAGCACCAGATCGCTGTGTTCTCCGGCCTTGAATGATGCCAGCCCCATGGAAATGGTGATGGTCACGCGTTCCCCCTTGAAGTGGAACGGGCAGGCCTCGATCGCTGCGCGCAGCGTTTCCAACAGTTTCGCGCCGAGCGCTGGCGGCGTGGCCGGCAACAACAGCACGAACTCTTCTCCGCCAAAACGCGCAATGAAATCGGAACCGCGCAGGCGTTTGCGCAACACGGTGGCGATGATCTTCAGCACTTTGTCGCCGGCCAAGTGGCCGTAGTTATCGTTGATGCGCTTGAAGTGATCGAGATCGAGCATCGCCAGGCTCAGGGTGTTGCCGTGCTGCTGCCACTGCTTGATTTCATGCTCAAGGCGTTCGCTCCACGCGGCGCGGTTGGGCAGACCGGTGAGCGGGTCGATCAGGGCTTTCTGGCGTTGTTCTTCAAGGTGTTCGCGGAAGCCTTGGGCTTCCTGCTCCATGTGCGCCACGCGCTCGGACAGGCCTTTGAGCCGCGTCGCCACTTCCTGCTCGCGGGCGTCGCGCTGCTTCTGGTGCTGATCCATGGTGCCGAGCAGGCCTTCCAGATGATTCTCCAGCACTTGCTTGAGGTCATCCAGATCCGCCGCCTCCTGCACGCTGGTCTGCAAACCGTCGACCTGCTCACGGATTTGCGTGTCCATCGCCCGCGCCGCCGAGCTGTTATCGGCATGGCCGTCACTGGCGGCTTGCAGATTGCTCTGGAACGCTTCGAGGCGTTCGTTGAGTTGTTGCAGATAGGCTTCGAATTCGTGCTGGCCGCTGTCGGTGATCGCCAGCATCAACGTCGCCAGATCGTCGAGGATCGGGATCAGTTCGTACCAGTTCAGACCGTGCTTGAGCCGCTCGCGCATCGCCTCGGCTTGCGGACGATGGCGTTCGGGCAGGGTCAGGTCGTCGAGCAGACCGATCAGGGTGTCTTCGATGTGTTTGGCCACGGAGCTGTAGGACGGCTCCGGGGTGTCCGGCAGGGAAAAGAGAATATCTTGCTCAGGCTGTTCCGGGTCGATCGCGGCCAGTGCCTGGGCGATGGGTTCGGGCAGCGGCAGGCTGTCGAGGATCAGCGGAGACGGATCGCTGTGGTGGATCAGTTCGTCGGGGTTGAAGGCGACGTGGGGGGCAGGGGCGGCAATGACCTGCGATTCCGGCTCGACGGCGATGACTTCTGCTGGAGCGCTGACGGCTTCGCTGGCGACGGTTGGCGGTACGAAGGCGAAGACTTCCGGTTCTGCCTGAATCGCCGTAGCGGGTGTTTCAGTAATCGCAACGCAAGGGGCTTCCTGGAGCGGAGGCGCAGCTTTTACCGGTTCAATGACTTCGGCAGGCGCTACAGGCTCGGGTGCAGCAACCGGTTGAGCAGCTTGAACCGGCGCGGGCGCTTCTGGTGCCGGCGCTTCATCGCTGTCACGACCGCCAAACAGACGCTGCAACAATCCTGGTCGCTCAGGTTCGGCAGGCGCGTCCAACTGACTCAACGCTTTACCCTGCAAACCACTGAGCTCACTCAGCAGCAGCGGCATTTCCCGCGCTGAACCGACGCGGCCATCCAGTTGCTTGGCGAATTTTTTCAGCGGTTGCGCGACTTCGCGAGGCAGCGGCAAGGCTTGCAGTTGCGTCACCAGCGCTGTCAGTGCGGTGCTGACCTGATCGATACGGGTTTCGCGGCGTTGCTCGGAGTCGAGCACGGCTTTTTCCAGACGCGGCAGCAGGGCGGCGAGGCCGGCGTCCATGTCGTCGGTGCGCACCACGTCGCGCATCTCTTTCATGCACTGATCAACGACTTTGTCGGTGCCTTCGGCGGCCAATGTGCTGCGCACCAGCCCGCGACGCAGCAGGTCGAGCCTGGCGGCCCAGCGGCGTTCGAGTTTGTCCTGTTGTTCGATGCTTTTGAGGTATTTCTCTTTCCAGCGCTGGGCTTCGTCGCTCATTCAGGGGTTCCGCGAGGGTCAGGACTCAACGCGGGCAATGCATCAGCCGTGAGCGAACCCGGCAGACGAATCTCTACCGCGACCGGCAGGTGATCGGAAATGGGATGCGCCAGCACTTCGACCTTTTCCAGGGTCAGGGTCGGGCTGAGCAAAATATGATCAAGGCAACGCTGAGGACGCCAGCTGGGGAATGTCGCTTCCACCTGCGGGGCCAGCAGGCCGAGATCGCGTAACGGAGAGTGTTGTAGCAGATCGCTGGCGTGGGTGTTCATGTCGCCCATCAACACCTGGTGTTTGTAGCCACCGATCAGTTCACGAATATAGGCCAGTTGCAGGCTGCGGGTTCGCGCGCCAAGGGCCAGATGCATCATCACCACCACCAGCGCTTCCGGGCCTTCGCCGAAACGCAGCAGAATCGCGCCACGACCTTTCGGGCCGGGCAGCGGGTGATCTTCAATCGCCGACGGTTTCAGACGGCTGAGCACGCCGTTGCTGTGCTGGGCCAGTCGGCCGAGATTGCGATTGAGTTGTTGATACCAGTAGGGGAAGGCGCCGAGCTGGGCCAGGTGTTCGACCTGATTGACGTAGCCCGAACGCAGGCTGCCGCCATCGGCTTCCTGCAAGGCGACCAGATCGAAGTCGCCGAGCAGGTCGCCGATCTTTTGCAGATTGCCTGAGCGACCGTTGTGCGGCAGCAGGTGCTGCCAGCTACGGGTCAGGTAATGCCGATAGCGCTCGGTGCTGATGCCCACCTGGATATTGAAACTGAGCAGGCGCAGACGTTGGTCTGCGGGCAGGCCCGTGGACTCCAGGTGATGCTCGTTGACCTGCGGATCATGCAGGCCAACGATGCGTTCAGACTTCCAGCGGCGCATGGCGGGGGCGGCGCTTAGTTGGCTGCAGCCTTGGTTGCCGCTCGCTCTTTGGCGACCAGTTGGTCTGCCAGTTGCAGCGCTTGTTCGGCACCACCGGCAGAGCCGATGTCAAAGCGGTACTTGCCGTTGACGATCATGGTTGGAACGCCAGTGATTTCATACTTCTTGGCCAGTTCGCGAGCTTTTACGATCTGACCTTTGATGGCGAACGAGTCGAAAGTGGCGAGGAACTTGTCCTTGTCCACGCCTTGGGTGGCGAGGAAGTCAGCCATCTCGTTCTTGTCGGTCAGCTTTTTGTGTTGTTTCTGGATGGCTTCGAAAACCGCCGCGTGAACCTTGTGCTCGACACCCATCGCTTCCAGGGTCAGGAACATTTGGCCGTGAGCGTCCCACGGGCCGCCGAACATCGCCGGGATACGCACGAAGTTGACGTCGGACGGCAGTTTTTCAACCCACGGGTTGATCACTGGCTCAAAGGCGTAGCAGTGCGGGCAGCCGTACCAGAACAGCTCGACCACTTCGATCTTGCCAGGCTCTGCAACCGGTACCGGGTTGGCCAGCTCCACGTAAGGGGCGGCTGGGGCTTCGGCGGCTTGGGCGGTGACGCCGAACAGGCTGGCAGCGACGAGAGCGGCGCTGATGATCAGATTACGCATGCTTTACTCCTGGACAATTTTGGTCGCCTCGCGCGACCTGTTTTCAGACAGATCCTGGCGGGCATGAGTTCTGTAGTGTAACGGCAGCGGCCACAAAAAAGGGCGGCCAAAGCCACCCTTTTTATACTTGCTGCGGCGGATTAATCGAGCGTTAACATTGCAGGAGATATCAACTCCAGCATTGGATCACGCACCCCCCCTGTAGGAGCTGCCGAAGGCTGCGATCTTTTGATCTTCACCCTCGCTCAACGCCCGCCACAACGCGCTTAGTGCAGACCCTGAATGTAGCTGGAGACCGCTGCGATATCTTCGTCGCTCAAGCGCTTGGCGATGGTCTGCATGGTCATGGTGTCGCCGTCGTTGGTACGGCCGCCTTCTTCCTTACGGAAATCGGTCAGCTGCTTGGCGATGTATTGAGCGTGTTGGCCACCCAGGTGCGGGAAGCCGGCTGCGGCGTTGCCGGCGCCATTCGGCGAGTGGCAACCGGTGCAGGCTGGCAGGCCTTTGGCGAGGTTGCCGCCACGGAACAGCGCTTCACCGCGAGCGACGATCTTCGGATCGGCAGCGCCGACGCTGCCTTTCTGGCTGGCGAAGTAGGCGGCGATGTCGGCCAGATCCTGATCGCTCAGGTTGGTCAGCAGCCCGGTCATTTCCAGAACGGTGCGCTTGCCCGACTTGATGTCGTGCAGTTGCTTGGTCAGGTAGCGTTCACCTTGACCGGCCAGTTTTGGAAAGTTTGGCGCCATGCTGTTGCCGTCCGGGCCATGGCAGGCTCCGCAAACGGCGGCTTTTGCCTGGCCCGCTGCGGCATCACCGGCAGCATGGGCGAAGCCTGAGATTCCCACGGTCAACAGCAGACTCACGATCAATTTGTTCATCAGCTAATCCAACTACGGCTAAGGGTTAAGTTATGGACCGGGTTTACTCGCTCATCCAAAGGATGATGGCTTGGTAATCCTCGGCACTGCAGTCCATGCACAAACCACGCGGCGGCATCGCCTTGAAACCCTGGGTCACGTGTTGCACCAGCGTCTCCATACCTTTCGCCAACCTCGGCGTCCAAGCTTCCTGATCGCCTCTTTTGGGCGCCATGGGTAGTTGGCCGGAATGACAGGCACCACAAACACGGTTGTACACAGCTTCCGGATCCTGTGTAGCCTGTGCGCTGTAAAGCGGCATCAAGACTCCGGCAGCCAGCAGCCATTTCGTCATAAAACGACCTTTTCAGGGTTGAGAGCGTTCTGCGTTCTAATGCGCAATCAAAGTCTGTCGCTCTCGTGAACTTCATCCTTCGCTGGGACAAAGCACACACAAAATCTGCGGCATTATATACTGGCGTCACTGAAACGGAAGCGACACCGCGTTCCGCGCCCAATCCCGGCGCCGCCCACATCGGAAATCCCATGCAACTCAAGAATCCCATCCTCGGCCTGTGCCAACAGTCCACGTTCATGCTCAGTGCCGCCAAAGTCGATCAATGCCCTGACGACGAAGGCTTCGAAGTCGCGTTTGCCGGCCGTTCCAACGCCGGCAAATCCAGCGCACTGAACACATTGACTCACGCCAGCCTGGCGCGCACCTCGAAAACGCCGGGTCGCACACAGCTGTTGAACTTCTTCAAGCTAGACGAAGATCGCCGTCTGGTCGACCTGCCGGGCTACGGTTATGCAAAAGTACCGATCCCGCTGAAGATGCACTGGCAGCGTCACCTTGAGGCTTACCTCGGTGGCCGCGAGAGTTTGAAGGGTTTGATTTTGATGATGGACATCCGTCATCCAATGACCGACTTCGACCTGCTCATGCTCGACTGGGCCGTTGCGGCCGGCATGCCGATGCACATCCTGTTGACCAAGGCCGACAAACTGACCTACGGCGCAGCCAAAAACACCCTGCTCAAAGTGCAGTCGGAAATTCGCAAAGGCTGGGGCGATCAAGTCACCATTCAACTGTTCTCCGCACCAAAACGCATGGGCCTGGAAGAGGCCTACACTGTATTGGCCGGCTGGATGGAACTGGCAGACAAAGGCGCCGAGGCGGCAGCCGAGTAAGTCGGGATATGGAAATTTGTTTGTAGTGTGTTCAGGCAAGGCGAAAGGGCAGTGAAAAGCGGAGTTTAGGGAATCTAAATGAGCATTTGAGCTGCGCTTTCAACGCAGCATGAACGCGCTACAGACAAATTTTGGGCAAAAAAAGCCCCGGACTTCATTGGGGAGGGAGAATTCCGGGGTTTAAGTTCCGAACCGCTAGGGCGGGGTTCAGATATCTGCCAACACTTAACACAACATAGGAGCATTGAAGGGCTTCACCAGCCATTCAGTAACTCTGAGTAGTGTCCTTCCAGATTAGTTCAGATTTTTTTCAAAAAGCTTTGGAATAATCTCAAGCGCTTTTCGAAATAAGCAGGTTTTACCGGGCTTGCCGCGACAACAGGTCGCGGCAAACCGTGTTCAAACGGCTCAGTGAGCCTCATCCCAATTGTTGCCTACACCGACTTCGACCAGTAGCGGTACATCCAGTTTCGCCGCTTCGCTCATGTGCACGCGGATTTCGGCGCTGACCTGCTCGACCAGATCCTCGCGAACCTCCAGCACCAATTCATCGTGTACCTGCAGGATGACGCGAGCGTCCAGCCCGGACGTCGCCAGCCATTCATCAACAGCCACCATGGCTTTCTTGATGATATCGGCAGCCGTACCCTGCATCGGCGCGTTGATCGCCGTGCGTTCGGCGGCAGCGCGTTCCTGCGGCTTGTTCGAGTTGATCTCCGGCAAATACAGACGACGGCCAAAGAACGTCTCGACATAACCCTGATCCGCTGCCTGCGCGCGGGTGCGATCCATGTACTCGCGAACCCCCGGATAGCGGGCGAAGTAGGTGTCGATGTAAGCCTTGGCAGTCTTGGTGTCGACGCCGATGTCTTTGCCGAGCTTCTGCGCGCCCATGCCGTAGATCAGGCCGAAGTTGATCGCCTTGGCGCCACGGCGCTGATCGGAGCTGACTTCGTGCAGTTCGACCTTGAACACTTCGGCAGCGGTCGCGGTGTGCACGTCGAGATTGTTGCGGAAGGCGTTCATCAGGCCTTCGTCCTTGGACAGGTGCGCCATGATCCGCAGTTCGATCTGCGAATAGTCCGCTGCCAGCAGTTTGTAGCCTTTTGGCGCGACGAACGCCTGACGAATGCGTCGACCTTCAGCGGTGCGCACCGGAATGTTCTGCAGGTTAGGATCGCTGGAGGACAAGCGACCGGTCGACGCTACCGCCTGATGATACGAAGTGTGGATACGCCCGGTGCGCGGGTTGATCTGCTCCGGCAGGCGATCGGTGTAAGTGCTTTTCAGCTTGCTCATCGAGCGGTGCTCCATCAGCACCTTCGGCAAGCGGTGATCATCTTCAGCGAGTTTCGCCAACACTTCTTCAGCGGTGGACGGCTGGCCCTTGGCGGTCTTCTTCAGCACTGGCAAACCAAGCTTCTCGTAGAGAATCACGCCCAGTTGCTTCGGCGAGCCGAGGTTGAATTCTTCCCCGGCGATCTCGAACGCTTCGCGCTCCAGCGCGACCATTTTGTTGCCCAACTCGATGCTCTGGATGCCGAGCAGCTCCGCGTCAACGAACGCGCCCTGGCGTTCGATGCGCGCCAGCACCGGCACCAACGGGATTTCGATGTCGGTCAGCACGCTGGCCAGGCTCGGGATCGCGCTGAGTTTTTCGAACAGAGTCTGGTGCAGACGCAGGGTGATGTCGGCGTCTTCGGCGGCGTACGGGCCGGCCTGTTCCAGCGCGATCTGGTCGAAAGTCAGCTGCTTGGCGCCTTTGCCGGCGATGTCCTGGAAACTCACAGTGGTGTGATCCAGGTACTTCTGCGCGAGGCTGTCCATGTCGTGGCGGGTGGCGGTGGAGTTGAGCACGTAGGACTCAAGCATCGTGTCGAAGGCGATGCCACGCACGGTGATGCCTTGGCTCTGATCACCACCGATGGCGCAGTTGGCGAGGATGTTCATGTCGAACTTGGCGTGCTGGCCGACCTTGAGCTTGCTCGGGTCTTCCAGAATTGGTTTGAGGGCGCGCAATACGGTGTCGCGATCCAGCTGTTCTGGCACGCCGATGTAGGAGTGGGTCAGCGGAATGTACGCGGCCTCGTTGGCCTGCACGGCGAACGACAGGCCGACCAATTGCGCCTGCTGCGCATCGATGCCGGTGGTTTCGGTGTCGAAGGCGAACAGCTTGGCGTTGTTGAGTTTTTCCAGCCAGACGTCGAAACGTGCCTGATCGAGGATGGTTTCGTACGCCGCTTCGGTCGGAGCAGCAGGAGTTTCGATATCTGGCGCGCTGAACAGATCGCCAGCCGGCGCAGGCTCGCTGGCCGCGCTCAATTCCAGCCGTTTGGCGTCGCGATCCAGATCATTGATCCAGCTTTTGAATTCCAGCAGCGAGTACAGCTCGTAGAGCTTGGCCGGGTCTTCCGCGCCCATCTGCAAATCGTCGAGTTCGACGTCCAGCGGCACGTCGATCTTGATCGTCGCCAGTTGATAGGAGAGGAATGCCATCTCCTTGTGCTCTTCGAGCTTGGCCGGCAGGGTTTTCGCGCCGCGAATCGGCAGGGTCGGGACGATGTCGAGATTGGCGTACAACTCGGTGAGGCCACCGTTGACGCCGACCAGCAAGCCGGAAGCGGTCTTCGGGCCGATGCCCGGAACGCCTGGAATGTTGTCGGACGAATCGCCCATCAGCGCCAGATAATCGATGATCTGCTCCGGTGCGACGCCGAATTTCTCCTTCACGCCTTCCACGTCCATCGAGCTACCGGACATGGTGTTGACCAAGGTAATGTGGCCATCGACCAGTTGCGCCATGTCCTTGTCGCCGGTGGAGATGATCACCGGACGATCCGCCGCCGCGCTGCTGCGGGCGAGGGTGCCGATCACGTCATCAGCCTCGACGCCTTCCACGCACAACAGCGGGAAACCTAGGGCGATCACGCTCTGGTGCAACGGCTCGATCTGCACGCGCATGTCGTCGGGCATGCTTGGGCGATTGGCTTTGTATTCGGCGTACATCTCATCGCGAAATGTCCCACCCTTGGCGTCGAACACCACGGCGAACGGGCTGTCCGGGTACTGCTTGCGCAGACTCTTGAGCATGTTCAGCACGCCTTTGACCGCACCGGTCGGCAGGCCTTTGGAAGTGGTCAGTGGTGGCAGCGCGTGAAAGGCGCGGTACAGGTAAGACGAACCGTCCACCAGGACGAGGGGGGCTTGGCTCATGAGCAGGATCAACCTTTTCGGCGGGTCCGGCGCTAGAATAGCGGGACCGTTGACGACAAAGGGACAAGGTTATCATGCGTACGTTAAATCGCTTGCTGCTGGTCGGTCTGATTGCTGCCTCACCGTTGGCCGCGATGGCGGCGGATGATGCACCGACAGGGGAGCCGGAAGTTACCATCCGCACGGAAGGCGACAAGACCATTCAGGAGTACCGCCAGAACGGTTTCCTCTATGCGATCAAAGTGACCCAGAAAGGCTTTCCGCCATACTTTCTGGTGCGTGCCGACGGGACGGATGCCAACTTCATCCGCTCGGATCAGCCGGATATGCTGATTCCGTCATGGAAGATTTTCGAATGGAAGTAAGTTTTTAATTCACCCGGCGCCGCAATTGGCGGCGCCCGTACTGGCAGTTAAAACATGTCTGTGTTCACGCCCCTGGCTCGGCCCGAGCTGGAAACCTTTCTCGCCCCTTACGGGCTAGGCCGTCTGCTTGATTTCCAGGGGATCGCCGCCGGCAGCGAAAACACCAATTTCTTTATCAGCCTGGAGCAGGGCGAATTTGTCCTGACCCTGGTCGAGCGCGGCCCGGTGCAGGAGATGCCGTTCTTCATCGACCTGCTCGACGTGCTCCACGAAGCCGATCTGCCGGTGCCGTACGCATTGCGCACCACTGACGGCGTGGCGTTGCGCGAGCTGAAAGGCAAACCGGCGCTGCTGCAACCGCGTCTGTCCGGCAAACACATCAAAGTGGCCAATGCCCAGCATTGCGTGCAGGTCGGCGAATTGCAGGCGCATCTGCACCTGGCGACGCAGGGCGAGCGCATGATCAAGCGCAAGACTGATCGTGGCCTCGACTGGATGCTGGAGGAGGGCAATGAATTTCTCTCGCACCTGAGCGATGAGCCACGGGCCTTGCTGCAAAAGGCGCTGGATGAAATCAGCGAGCGCAAAGAGAAGATTCTCGCGTTGCCTCGGGCGAACATTCATGCGGATTTGTTTCGCGATAACGCGATGTTCGAAGGCACGCACCTGACCGGGCTGATCGACTTCTACAACGCCTGCTCGGGGCCGATGCTGTACGACGTGGCGATTGCCTTGAACGACTGGTGCTCGGACGAAGAAGGTTTGATCGATGGCCCGCGTGCCCGCGCATTCCTTGGCGCTTATGCGGCGCTACGGCCGTTCACGGCGGCAGAGGCTGAGTTGTGGCCAATGATGCTGCGCGTGGCGTGTGTGCGGTTCTGGCTGTCGCGGTTGATCGCGGCGGAGCAGTTTGCCGGGCAGGACGTGTTGATTCACGATCCAAAAGAGTTTGAGCAGAAATTGGCGCAGCGGCAGCAGGTGCACACACCGTTGCCTTTCGCCCTTTAAAAGCTTCGCGAGCAAGCCCGCTCCCACATTGGTTCTGTGTCGTTCACAAATCCAATGTGGGAGCGGGCTTGCTCGCGAATGGGTCGACGCCGATGCCGGGTTTACAGAGATTCCAGGCACCCGGCCAAATCATTCCCCAACTTTTCCAACACCTGCTCATAGCCCTGAGCCGTCGCCGGGGTGTACCCGCCCAACGCATCCAGCTCAGCCAGTTTCACTGGCAGGCCAGCGACCAATGTCTCCGCCAGACGCGGACGCAACGGCGGCTCGCTGAACACACAAGTCTTGCCCACTTCCTGCAAACGCTTGCGCATCGCTGCGACATGCTGCGCGCCCGGCTGCACTTCGGCGGCCACGCTGAACACCCCGGTGTGCTTCAGGCCGTAAGCCTCTTCAAAGTAATCAAACGCCTCGTGAAAGACGAAATACGGCTTGCCTTCTACGCTGGCCAGACGCTGCTTCAAGCGTTGATCCAATGCATCCAGGCGCTCATCAAACGCCTTGGCATTGCTCTGATAGCGCTCGGCATTCGCCGGGTCGGCAGCGCTGAGGTCTGCGGCCATCTTGTCGGCGATCACTCGCGCATTCACCGGCGACAGCCACAAATGCGCATCCAGCGTGCCTGGACGGTGATCGTGATCATGCTCGTCGGCCTCTTCGGCGTGGGAGTGGCTGTCTTCAGCAAAACGCCGCAGCTTCATCCCCGGCAGATCCTGCACGGCGACGCTCGGCAGCGTACGACCGTTCAGCACGCGTGGCAGGAAACCCTCCATGTCCGGGCCGATCCAGTAGAGCAGATCGACCGATTGCACCTTCCGTACGTCGGATGGCCGCAGCGCGTAATTGTGCGGCGAGGCACCCGGCGGCAGCAGCACTTCGGGAATCGCCACACCGTCCTGCACGGCCGCTGCAATCAGCTGCAACGGCTTGATGCTGGTGAGGACTTTGACCTGGGCCTGAGCCGAACCGATCAGCAGAAAACTGGCGACAAAAGCCACAAAAACAGAAAAAAGTCGGGACACGATGACCACTCAAGGAGGCGAGAACGGGTAACATAATAACGTCTCTATCAAAACTCGTCGCCGCCCATGCCTATTACACCGATTGCCAGCCGTCCCCACGACCACTCACATTGCGTGCACAGCGCTTTGTCCGAGGCCGATACCTTGTGCGCCCAGAAAGGCTTGCGCCTGACCGCGTTGCGCCGCCGGGTGCTGGAATTGGTGTGGCAAAGCCACAAGCCGCTGGGCGCCTACGACATTCTCGCCGTGCTCAGCGAGCAGGATGGCCGCCGCGCCGCGCCGCCAACCGTGTACCGTGCGCTGGACTTCCTCCTGGAAAACGGCCTGGTGCACCGCATCTCTTCGCTGAACGCCTTCGTAGGCTGCGTCCATCCGGAGCACGCGCATCAGGGCCAGTTCTTGATTTGCCGTGAATGCCACGCCGCCATCGAACTTGAGCAAAAAGTAATCAGCGACGCGATTATCAACAGCGCCAAAGACGTCGGTTTCATCGTCGAAGCGCAGACTGTCGAAGTCGTCGGCCTGTGCTCCGGTTGCCAGGGGGCTTGATGAGCAATGCGCTGATCCGTCTGGAACAGGTCGCCGTCACGTTTGCCGGGCAGACCGTGCTGGACAACATCGAGCTGAGCGTCGAGCCGGGGCAGATCGTCACCCTGATCGGCCCCAACGGCGCCGGCAAGACCACGCTGGTGCGCGCCGTGCTCGGGCTGTTGAAACCGAACAGCGGCAGCGTCTGGCGCAAGCCGAAACTGCGCGTCGGCTATATGCCGCAAAAACTCCACGTCGATCCGACCTTGCCGCTTTCTGTGCTGCGTTTTCTGCGTCTGGTGCCGGGCGTTGACCGTCCGCGTGCATTGGCCGCGTTGAAAGAAGTTGGCGCCGAACACGTCATTGACAGCCCGGTGCAAAGCGTTTCCGGCGGTGAAATGCAGCGCGTATTGCTGGCGCGGGCATTGCTGCGCGAGCCGGAATTGCTGGTGCTCGACGAGCCGGTGCAAGGCGTCGACGTCGCCGGGCAGGCCGAGCTGTACAGCCTGATCACACGTCTGCGCGATCGCCATGGTTGCGGCGTGTTGATGGTGTCCCACGATTTGCATTTGGTGATGAGCACCACCGACCAGGTGGTCTGCCTCAACCGTCACGTCTGCTGCTCCGGGCATCCCGAGCAGGTCAGCGGCGATCCGGCGTTTGTCGAGCTGTTCGGCAAGAACGCGCAGAGCCTGGCGGTCTATCACCACCATCACGACCACGCTCACGACCTGCACGGTTCGGTGGTCAAAGGGCCGGTGATTGGCCAACCTCACGTTCACGGAGACAACTGCAAGCATGGCTGATTTTCTGTTGTATGCCCTGCTTGCAGGTCTGGCGCTGGCGATCGTTGCAGGTCCGCTGGGTTCGTTCGTGGTCTGGCGACGCATGGCTTATTTCGGCGACACCCTGTCCCACGCTGCGCTGCTCGGTGTGGCGCTGGGCTTTTTGCTGGATGTCAGCCCGACGGTCGCGGTCACCGTAGGCTGTCTGCTGCTGGCGGTGCTTTTGGTGACTTTGCAACAGCGCCAACCGCTGGCGTCTGACACGCTTTTGGGAATTCTCGCACCCAGCACGCTCTCTCTCGGCCTGGTGGTACTAAGCTTCATGCATGAAGTGCGGATCGACCTGATGGCCTATCTGTTCGGCGACCTGCTGGCGATCAGCCCGACTGATCTGGCGTGGATCCTCGGCGGCAGCGCGGCGGTGCTGGTGTTGCTGGTGACATTGTGGCGGCCATTGCTGGCGATCACCGTGCATGAAGAGCTGGCCAAGGTCGAAGGCCTGCCGGTTGCAGGTCTGCGCATGGCGCTGATGTTGTTGATTGCGGTGGTGATCGCGGTGGCGATGAAAATCGTCGGTGTGTTGCTGATTACTTCACTGCTGATCATTCCGGCGGCTGCGGCACAGCGTCACGCTCGTTCGCCGGAGCAGATGGCGGTCGGCGCGAGCCTGCTGGGTATGGTCGCGGTGTGTGGCGGCCTTGCTTTGTCGTGGTTCAAGGACACCCCGGCAGGCCCGTCAATCGTTGTGACGGCGGCCGCACTGTTTCTGCTGAGTTTTGTTCTGCCCCGTCGTGGGGTGTAGACTTGGCCGCTTTTTGCGCAAATAGAGAGTCGCAGGAATGAAGCCGTTCGCCTCCCGTTATCTGCTCCTTGTCGCATTTTCAGTGCTGCTGGGCGCCTGCCAAAGTACCCCACCGGTGGTTGAAGCCCCCGATGCGCGGGCTACGGCCATCGCACAGCTGGAGCAAAGCCTGGCCAGCAGCGAACTGGCCACCGCTGAAGACCAATTGGCCGCTTTGCAGAAAGAAACTCCCAATGATCAATCCCTTGAGCAATACCAGCGGCAATTGGCCGAAGCGTATCTGCGTCGCAGCCAGATTGTGTTGCAGAAGGGTGATGTGAATGCCGCCGCTACGGCGCTGAGCCGTGCCCGCGTGCTGATGCCGAAAGCGCCGGCGCTGACCGGTGGCGTCAACGGCGCCATCACCGAAGCGCGCAAGGCTGAGCTGGAAAAGGCTGAAGCGGCGCTGCTGGCGGCCGAAGCCAAGCCGAAAGCCAAGGTGATCGATCCGACCGCCGAGAGCACCACGGTTGCGCTGAATATCACCGATAGCCACAAACTTCGCCGCCAACTGGATGCGATCGCCGCCGATGTGGTGAATTATGAGTGTGGGGTGACGATTCAGGCACCACGGACGAATGACTATCCGTGGTTGTCGACGTTGCTGATCAAACGGGTCAAGAAGCTCAACCCGGATTTTGATCTGAAGATCGAGAAGCAGATCGTGCGCACCGTGCCGGCGCAAATGGTTTTGAGTCCGCGTAAACCTTAAAAAGCTTCGCGAGCAAGCCCGCTCCCACATTGGTTCCGTGTCGTACACGAATCCAATGTGGGAGCGGGCTTGCTCGCGAAGGCGTCCTTTCAGGCAGCCAACAACTTAAGCCGGAATGGCTTTAGCCTTAGGCTCACGAGCCCAAACCCGATGCTGCCCAATCGCAGCAAAGAACGGCTTGGTCAGCGCCGGTACATCCTTGCCTTGCAACAACCCGGCATCCGCTTCCAGTTTCAGCAAATCCTGCAATTGCTTGGCATCACCCTGCAACGCAATCGCCTTCAAATGCTTGTAAGCCTCCAGCACGTAGTGCAACGCCACGCCGTCACCGCTCAAGGCCTTGACCGACGCCGCGCCGCCCGGCACAAACACCGCATCGAAAATCACCGACGGCATGCCTTCCATCGAAGCATCCACAGGCAACATTTTTCCGTCCGCAGTTTTCACCGGCGCCGAAGTCGGGCCGAGCAATTTCGCGTGCGCACCTTCCGCCGCCAATGCCTTCTTCATCGCATCAATCGCCGCACCATCGACGCCGTTAGCAGCAAGAATCGCCACTTTGCGGGTTTTGATGTTCTCTGGCAGCAGATTCGCCTGGCTCAACGCTGGCGAGTGATCGAACGACACCTTGCGCGCATTCACCGTGCCTTTGGTAGGCGCAGGCAGACCCAGGTTGGCCGCTACACGTTTGGCCAGTTCCAGATCGATGTTGGCCAGAATCTCGTTCACCTCGCGCGCGCGGATGAACTCGCGTTCAACCTTGCCCAGCTCGAAGCTGTAGGCCGCGATGATGTGCTCCTTCTCGTGCGGGCTCATGCTGTTGAAGAACAACGTCGCCTGAGAGAAGTGATCGCTGAACGACTCGCTGCGCTGGCGGATCTTGTTCGCATCGATGCGCTCTGGATAACTTTCAAAACCACCGTCCTGTGCAGCCGGCGGGGTTTCTTTCGGCCAGCCGCCATCAATCGAGTTCGGCTCATAAGAAGCACGACCCTTATCGATCACCGTGCGGTGCTGCGCATCGCGCTGGCCGTTGTGGAACGGCGCGACCGGGCGGTTGATCGGCAGCTCATGAAAGTTCGGCCCACCGAGTCGGCTGATTTGCGTATCGGTGTAGGAAAACAACCGACCTTGCAGCAGCGGATCATTGGAGAAGTCGATGCCCGGCACGATGTGGCCAGGGCAGAACGCAACCTGCTCGGTCTCGGCAAAGAAGTTGTCCGGGTTACGATTCAACGTCATTTTGCCCAGCGGCGTGATCGGCACGATTTCTTCGGGGATCAGCTTGGTCGGGTCGAGGATGTCGAAATCGAAGTCGTGCTCGTTTTCCTCCTCGATGATCTGTACACCGAGTTCCCATTCCGGGTAGTCGCCCATCTCGATCGCTTCCCAGAGGTCGCGACGGTGGTAGTCAGTGTCTTTACCGGCGAGCTTCTGCGCCTCGTCCCACACCAGCGAGCAAGTGCCGGCAGTAGGGCGCCAGTGGAATTTGACGAAGCGCGATTTGCCTTCGGCGTTGATCAGCCGGAAGGTGTGCACGCCGAAGCCTTGCATGCTGCGCAGGCTTTTCGGGATCGCCCGGTCAGACATCGCCCAGATAACCATGTGCGCCGATTCCGGCACCAGCGAGACGAAATCCCAGAAGGTGTCGTGGGCAGAGCCACCGGTAGGGATTTCATTGTGCGGCTCAGGTTTCACCGCGTGGACGAAGTCGGGAAACTTGATCGCGTCCTGAATGAAGAAGACCGGCATGTTATTGCCGACCAAGTCGAAGTTGCCTTCATCGGTGAAGAACTTCACCGCGAAACCGCGCACGTCGCGTACGGTATCGCCGGAGCCACGCGGGCCCTGCACCGTGGAAAAGCGCACAAACACCGGCGTCTTTTTCCCCGGATCCTGTAGGAAACCGGCCTTGGTCAGTGTCGAATGGTTCTCGTAAGCCTGAAAGAAACCATGCGCGCCAGTGCCGCGCGCGTGGACGATGCGCTCCGGGATGCGTTCATGGTCAAAGTGCGTGATTTTTTCACGCATGATGAAGTCTTCAAGCAGCGATGGCCCGCGCGGGCCGGCCTTCAGGGTGTTCTGGTTGTCAGCAATCTTGACGCCCTGATTGGTGCGCAGGGCTTGGCCAGTGGCGTCGGAGCGGAACTTCTCCAGGCTGTCGAGTTTGGCGTTGGTGTTGGCTCGATCCGGGGCATCGGTTCCGGCCATCTGGCTTTTGTCGGACGTAGGCTTCTTGCTCATCAGTCGTAAACTCCTCGGTTGACCCCGTGTTTGCCGGGGACTCTTGAGTGGTTCCCGGGCACGGCACCCAGGGTTTTCAAGTCGCTTACTTAGTGACTGATGGGGCGCTCGGAGCGTTCCTTTTTTATGACCTTTGATCTTGTTATTGCCAAATCGAAGGTTAATTGCGAAATAAATGCTAAGAACCTCTATACGGACAGGCTAAAATGCGCGCCCGGCTAACCGCTGATCCTTTTCTAACGCGCCCCACAAGGTTCGCTACGTGATCGAGTTTCAAAACGTCCACAAGACTTACCGCGTCGCCGGTAAGGACATTCCCGCGCTGCACCCGACCAGTCTCTCGATTGAGAACGGTCAGGTCTACGGCCTGATCGGCCATTCCGGTGCGGGAAAAAGTACCCTGCTGCGTCTGATCAATCGCCTGGAAGATTCCAGCGGCGGCAAGATCTTCGTCGACGGTGAAGAAGTCACCGCGCTCGACGCCAAAGGCCTGCGCCGTTTCCGTCAGCAAGTCGGGATGATCTTCCAGCACTTCAACCTGTTGGCCTCGAAGACCGTCGCCGACAACGTTGCGTTGCCGCTGACCCTGGCCGGTGAATTATCGACCAGCGAGATCAATCAGCGTGTAGCTGAACTGCTGGCGCGCGTCGGTTTGTCCGACCACGCCAAAAAATACCCGGCGCAATTGTCCGGCGGCCAGAAGCAGCGCGTCGGCATCGCCCGCGCTCTGGCGACCAAGCCGAAGATTCTGCTGTGCGACGAGGCCACCAGTGCCCTCGACCCGCAGACGACCGCCTCGGTGCTGCAACTGCTGGCCGAGATCAACCGCGAGCTGAAACTGACCATCGTCCTGATTACCCACGAGATGGACGTGATCCGTCGCGTCTGCGATCAAGTGGCGGTGATGGACGCTGGCGTGATCGTCGAGCAAGGTTCGGTGGCCGATGTGTTCCTGCATCCGCAGCACCCGACCACCAAGCGTTTTGTCCAGGAAGACGAGCAGGTCGATGAAGGCGAGCAGCGTGATGATTTCGCGCACGTGCCGGGCCGTATCGTCCGTCTGACGTTCCAGGGCGAAGCGACCTACGCACCGTTGCTTGGTACCGTCGCCCGGGAAACCGGGGTCGACTACAGCATCCTCGCCGGTCGCATCGACCGCATCAAAGACATCCCCTACGGGCAATTGACCCTGGCCGTCACCGGTGGCGACATGGAAGCGGCCTTCGCCCGCTTCACCGCCGCTGATGTCCACATGGAGGTGCTGCGTTAATGGAAATGTTCGACGCTGCAATCAAGAATTACGACGCCGCGATAGAAGCCATCAAGCTGTTCTTCCAGAACATCGACTGGCTGGAAATCGGCCTGGCGACCAACGACACCATGATGATGCTCGGCGGCTCGCTGCTGTTCACCGTGTTGCTCGGCCTGCCGCTGGGCGTGTTGCTGTTTCTCTGCAGCCCGCGCCAGTTGCTGGAAAACCGCGTTCTCTACGCGATCATGTCGTTGGCGGTGAACATCCTGCGTTCGCTGCCGTTCATTATTCTGTTGATCGTGATGATCCCGCTCACCGTGCTGATCACTGGCACGTCGCTGGGCGTGGCCGGTGCGATTCCGCCGCTGGTGGTGGGTGCCACGCCGTTCTTCGCGCGTCTGGTGGAAACCGCGCTGCGTGAAGTCGATCGCGGCATCATCGAAGCGACCCAGGCCATGGGCGCGACCACGCGGCAGATCATTCTCAACGCATTGCTGCCAGAAGCCCGTCCGGGCATCTATGCAGCGATTACGGTGACGGCGATTACACTGGTTTCCTACACGGCAATGGCCGGTGTGGTCGGCGCCGGTGGTCTGGGTGATCTGGCGATCCGTTTCGGCTACCAGCGTTTCCAGACTGACGTGATGATCGTCACCGTGGTGTTGCTGCTGATTCTGGTGCAAGTGCTGCAGATGGTGGGCGACCGTTTGGTCGTGCATTTCTCGCGCAAATAAGCAGTTTTGTATTGAACAGATGAGCCGGCCATTCGCTGGCAGGCGCCAGACGGGCGCCTCATAAGGAGTTAGCTGAATGAAAAAACTGATCGCTGCTTTCGCTGCCGTTGCAGCATTCTCGGCCCACGCCGAAACCCTGACCGTTGCCGCCACTCCGGTGCCGCACGCAGAAATCCTCGAGTTCGTGAAGCCAGCCCTGGCCAAAGAAGGCGTGGATCTGAAGGTCAAGGTCTTCACCGACTACATTCAGCCGAACGTACAGGTCGCCGAAAAGCGTCTGGACGCCAACTTCTTCCAGCACCAGCCGTACCTCGATGAGTTCAACAAGGCCAAAGGCACCAACCTGGTTGCCGTGACCGGTGTGCACCTGGAGCCGCTGGGTGCTTACTCGAGCAAGATCAAAGACCTGAAAGACCTGCCAAGCGGCGCCAACGTGGTGATCCCGAACGACGCCACCAACGGCGGCCGTGCGCTGTTGCTGCTGGCCAAGGCTGGCGTGATCACGTTGAAGGATCCGACCAATATCCTGTCGACCGTCAAAGACATCGCGACCAACCCGAAAGACCTGAAAATCCGTGAACTGGAAGCCGCGACCATCCCGCGCGTGCTGACACAGGTCGACCTGGCGCTGATCAACACCAACTACGCGCTGGAAGCCAAGCTCGATCCGTCCAAGGATGCGCTGGTGATTGAAGGTAATGATTCGCCGTACGTGAACATCCTCGTGTCCCGCCCGGACAACAAGGACAGCGACGCGATGCAGAAACTGGCTGCTGCGCTGCACAGTCCGGAAGTGAAGAAATTCATTACCGAGAAGTACAAAGGCGCGGTATTGCCGGCGTTCTGATTTAGATTGCTGCAACGAAAAAAGGGGACGCCATGAGCGTCCCCTTTTTTGTGTCTGGTGTTCGGCTTTGGAACTGTTGTGAAGCTGCCCCTCACCCCAGCCCTCTCCCGAGGGAGAGGGGGCCGATCTTCAAGCTTTTCGAGCCTGAGTTCGACTCACAATTGCAGGTCGGCGCAACTCGAAAAAACACCTAGGTCAGTCCCCTCTCCCTCCGGGAGAGGGTTAGGGTGAGGGGCTCTTGGCTTTTAAACTGTCACTTACGGTTAAGCATGACCGGCAGTTGCGCCACCAGTTTGGCGTTGTTCAACGGCGCCCGAATAAACCCACGCTGTGTCCCGTCCGGGCCAATCACCGCGAGGTTGCCGCTATGGTCGACGGTGTAATTCGGCTTACTCGTATCCGCCGGAATAAACGGAATACTCACCGCATTCGCCACCTTCTGCAGCTCTTCAATCGAGGTCGGCGTCAGACCAACAAACTGCGGATCAAAGTAGCCCAGATACTGCTTCAACTGCTTCGGGTTATCGCGGTTCGGGTCAACGCTGACCAGCACGATCTGCAATTTATCCACAGCGTCTTTCGGCAGTTCACTCTTGATCTGCCGCAGCTGTGCGAGGGTGGTCGGGCAGATGTCCGGGCAAAAGGTGTAGCCAAAAAACAGCAAACTCCACTTACCTTTCAGCTCATTGATCGCCACCGGTTTGCCGTCCTGATCGGTCATCGTTACGTCCGGCAAATTGCGGCTCTGCGGCAGCAGGATAATGCCGGCGTCGATCAACGCCGTGGGGTCGCCCTGGCCCTTGCCGCTCAGCACTTTGTTGACGGTCAGGCCGAGGATCAGCGCGATCACGGCGACGAGGATGAAGACGGTTTTCTGGGTTCGAGTCATAGGTTCAACAGTAAGTAGTGGTCTACGAGCAGGGCGATGAACAACAGGAACAAGTACCAAATAGAGTACTTGAAGGTGTTGATCGCCGCGTGCGGCCGAGTGCCACGGTACAGCACCACGGCCCATTGCAGAAACCTTGCGCCCAGACCGAGCGCGCAAATCAGGTAGAGCACGCCGCTCATGTGGATCACGTACGGCAGCAGACTCACCGCCAGCAGCGCGAAGGTGTACAGCAGAATGTGCACTTTGGTGTAGTGCTCGCCGTGGGTGACCGGCAGCATCGGGATGTCGGCTTTGGCGTATTCCTCTTTGCGATGGATCGCCAGCGCCCAGAAGTGCGGCGGCGTCCAGGCGAAGATGATCAGCACCAGCAACAACGGTTCGGCGCTGACGTGGCCGGTGGCGGCTGTCCACCCCAACAGAGGTGGGGCGGCGCCGGCGAGGCCACCGATGACGATGTTCTGTGGCGTCGCACGTTTGAGGAAACCGGTGTAGATCACCGCGTAACCGAGCAGCGAAGCGAGCGTTAGCCACGCCGTCAGCGGATTGGTGAAGGTCAGCAACAACGCCTGACCAAGCAGCGCCAGAACCAACGCAAAGGTCAGTGCCGCCGCCGGCGAAACCCGGCCCTCGGCCAGTGGCCGTTTGTGCGTGCGCGCCATCACCGCATCAATGCGCCGATCGACCACATGATTGACCGCCGCCGCGCCACCGGCACATAGCGCAATCCCCAGATTGCCGAACACCAGCACCGTCCACGGCACCCCGGCACGAGTCGCCAGAAACATGCCGACCAGCGAGGTGATTAGCATCAACACCACGACTTTCGGTTTGGTCAGCTCCAGGTAATCACGCCAGATCGCCTGATGCGGACGTTCGCCAATCAGAATCGCCACGGCGTTTCTCCTTTAATAGTGATGGGCGCGGCGGAATGTTTGCGCGGGCTCAGGCGCCAGCGCGCGAGCACCGGTTGTTTGACCCGAACCAGGCTGGTGCGCGCGTGGTAATTGACCAGCACCATCGTCAGCAACAGCGCGGCACCGCCAGCGTTATGTGCGACCGCCACCGGCAGCGGCAGATGGAACAACACGTTGCTGATGCCGAGGGTGATCTGCGCCGCGAGGGCGACGAGAACCAGACCGGCCAACCGCGTCATGCCAACCACTTTCAGTTGCCAGGCGAGACCGAGCAGCACCAACGTCACCAGCAACGCGCCGATACGGTGAGTCAGGTGAATCGCCGTGCGCGCATCGCTGTCGAGTTGCCCGCCGAGATAATTCGGGCCGATGTGTTGAGTCAGATGAAACCCATTGGCGAAATCCGCCGGCGGCAGCCACTGCCCGTGGCAGGTCGGGAAGTCGATACACGCCACCGCCGCGTAGTTGGAACTGACCCAGCCACCCAGCGCGATCTGACCAATCACCAACAGTAATCCCGCCGTCGCCCAATACTGCAAACGCTTGGGCACGGTCAGCGCCGGCAACACGCCGGACAATCGAAGCGTCAGCAAAAACAGCAGACTCAAGGTCGCAAACCCGCCGAGCAGATGCCCGGTGACCACCTGCGGCCAGAGCTTGAGCGTCACCGTCCACATGCCAAACGCCGCTTGTGCGAACACCACCGCGAGCAGAAACAACGGCAGTTTCAACGGCTGCCCCGGATGACGTCGATTGACCCACGCCCGCCCGGCCAGAATCGAAATGAGCAGGCCGAGGGTGCCGGCGAAGTAGCGGTGGATCATCTCGTTCCAGCCCTTGTGCGCCTCCACCGGCGAATCGGGGTAATGCAGTTCGGCATGGGCCAGTTGCGCTTCGCTTTTCGGCACGCTGATAAAGCCGTAGCAGCCCGGCCAGTCCGGACAGCCGAGGCCGGCGTGGGTCAGGCGCGTATACGCGCCGAGCAGCACCACAATCAGCGCCAGCAGGGTGGCAAACAGCGCGAGGCGAAATCCAGGTTTGGCCATGACGATGCCCTTATCCGATGTTCGACAGTTTCAGCAGGTGCCGCAGGTCGTTGAGCAGATCCTTACCCTTCACATTCGGCTCGTAGCGCAGCACGAGGTTGCCGTGCGGGTCGATGATCCACAGTTGCGGCGTGGCTTTATCGCCCGTGGTTTTACTGAACACAGCGGCGTCCAGCGGGTAGCGTTGCAGCTGTGGATATTCGCGGTTGAGCTTGGCGTCGTAATCAGCGCTGACCGGTTGAGCAGCGGCGAGGGCGTGGCTGGCGCGGCCGGCATCGCGGCCGAGGCCGATCTGGATCTGCCGCGCCAGATACACCAGTTGCTGGCAATCCACCGCGCAATCTTTCGGCGCGGTGACCAGGATCTGCCAACGCTCCTCGTCGGCCTGCACGCCGAGGTCGGCGCGGGTCTGGCCGTTGCCGATCAGTTCACCGTGATAGCTGCGACCCTCCGGCACCCAGAACTGCAATTTGTACATGCCGGTGGCGAGCACCATCGGGCCAATCACGCCGAGCAAAATCAGCAATAACTGAATGCGCCCGCGACGGCGGCTGGCGGCAGGTTTCGCCTCAGACATGCTGGGTGGATTCATGGCCGTTCCCATGGTGTTTCTCCTTTGCGTTGTGCAAGCCCAAATAGACGTAGAGGCCGAGCAGGGCGGTGGCCATGGCGAACCACTGCACGGCGTAACCGAGGTGTTTTTCCGGGCCCATCGCAACCACCGGCCAATCGGCCTCGTAGCTGGCAGGGCCGGGTTCGGCGCGTAATTCGTAGGCGAAGCCGTCGCGGTCGAGGGTTTGCCACAGCTTGGCGGGTTCGACGGCGGTGATGGTTTGTGGCCAGGTGCTGCTGACTGGATCAGCGTGCAACTGAAAAGTGGCGCCGGGGGCGACGTAGACCCAGGCATCGATATTCAACGCCTCAGTGGGCGTGGTGAATTGCGGCGGTACACGGCGATCCGGCCACGGCAACCAGCCGCGATTGACCAGCAGCCACAAACCGCTGCGTTGATCCTGAAACGGTTGCAGCAACTCGACGCCGACCTTGCCGTTACGCTGGCGGTTATCCAGCAGCAAGCTGTGCGCGGCATCGAACTGGCCGTGCAGGTGCACGCGGCGATAGGCCGGATCGGATGTGTGTGGCAACTCGGTGCTGGCCATCGGCTCGGCCGTGCGACGTTCGGCGTAACTGGCGAGCAGGGCGGTTTTCTCGGCGCCCCGGCTCAGTTGCCAAAAGCCCAAAGACACCAATAGCGGCAGCAATAACGCCACCACCACGGTCGGAATCACGCCCGGACAAAAGCGCTTCATGGCCGCGCCACAAAGTCAGTCGTCGCGCTCGCTATACTCAACTGCATCGCCTGTCCCCCGGAGTTCTTCCCATGCTCAAAACAGCGATCGTCCTGATGCTGATTGCCACGGTGATCAGCCTGTTCAGCGGCCTGATTTTCCTGGTCAAGGACGACAGCAGTTCCAATCGCCTGGTCATCGCCTTGAGTGTTCGGGTGGCATTGGCCGCTGCCACCGTCGGCTTGATCGCCTGGGGCTTTTACAGCGGCCAATTGGTCTCGCATGCGCCTTGGTAGGGTTGATCCTCAGAGTACGTAAACGAAGATAAACAGGCCGATCCACACCACGTCGACGAAGTGCCAATACCAGCTCGCCGCTTCGAAGCCGAACTGGTGCTCGTTGTCGAAGTGGCCCTTCATGATCCGCATCAGCATCACAAACAGAATGATCGTGCCGATGGTCACGTGAGCGCCGTGGAAACCGGTGAGCATGAAGAACGTCGCGCCATAAATGCCCGAACCGAGGGTCAGCCCCAGTTCGTGATAGGCGTGAATGTATTCCTCAGCCTGGAAACCAAGAAACGCGCAGCCGAGCAGCACGGTGATCGCCAGCCAGATTTTCAGCGCGCCGCGATGGCCCTTTTTCAAGGCATGGTGGGCGATGGTGATGGTCACGCTGGAGCTGACCAGCAGGATCGTGTTGATCAGCGGCAGGCCCCACGGGCTGATGACGTCCTTGGGCGGCGGGAACAGTTTCGGATCCGGTGTGTGCAGCAGCGGCCAGGTGAACTGGAAGTTCGGCCAGAGCATATGCGCGATGCCTTTGGTGCCTTCGCCGCCGAGCGCCGGGCCGGAGACGTGGCGCACGTAAAACAGCGCACCGAAGAAGGCGACGAAGAACATCACCTCGGAGAAGATGAACCAACTCATGCCCCAGCGAAACGAGCGATCCAACTGCGCGCTATAGAGCCCCGCGCGGCTTTCCTTGATCACCGCGCCGAACCAGCCGAACAGCATGTACGCCAGCAACAGGCCGCCGACGAAAAAGATGTACGGGCCGTGGGATTCCGGGCGCGCCGCCTTTAGATCGTTGAACCAGACGGCCAGGCCGTACACGGTGATGGCCATGCCGAAGGTCGCAATGATCGGCCATTTGCTTTGCGGCGGAACGTAATAATGCTCATGAGTTGCCATTTATTGTTCTCCTTATCGGGCACGCTCAACCGCCAGTGTTTACAGCCACCGGTGGATGTCGGGCGGTGATATCGAACAGCGTGTAGGACAGCGTCAGGTGCTTCACATCCTTGGGCATGTCGCGGTCAACGATGAAACGCACCGGCATCTCGATCTGCTGACCGGGCTGCAGCACTTGCTGGGTAAAGCAAAAGCATTCGGTCTTGTGGAAATACGCCGCCGCGCTGCTCGGCGCGATGCTCGGCACGGCTTGCGCACTCATCGGTTTGTCGGTGGGATTGCGCGCGATGAAGATCATCTCGTTGACTGCGCCGGGATTGGCGGTGAGTTCGTCATGCTTGGGGTAAAAGTCCCACGGCATGTCGACGTTGTTGGTCGACAGAAACTGCACGCGCACCTGGCGCGAAGTGTCGACCACTTGCTCACCCTCGTACTGCCCACCGGTCTTGCCGTTGATGCCGAAGGCTTTGCACATCACGTCGTAGATCGGCACCAGGGCAAAACCGAACACGAACATCGCCACCACTACACCGAGGAGGCGGGTGACGAGCTTTTTCATCGAGATCGAGTCAGCCATGGCTTGCACCCCTTATCGGTGATGCCTTTGTGGCGAGGGGATTTATCCCCGTTGGGTTGCGCAGCAGCCCTGAATCCAGCGCACACGGTTTGCCTGATAAATCTCGGTTGCAGATTTTGGGGCTGCTTCGCAACCCAGCGGGGATAAATCCCCTCGCCACAGTGGATCTATTTGCATCCAGAGAATATCTGTGAGCATCCACAGGGGCTTTGTGTGCATCCAAAGAAGATTTTTGAGCATCCACAGGGGATCTGTGCCTTTGCACAAATTTCACAAAAGGCTGGATATTCATTTCACTTCCGGCGGTGTGGTGAAGGTGTGGTACGGCGCCGGTGACGGCACGCTCCACTCCAGACCTTCCGCACCATCCCAAGGTTTGGCCGGTGCTGGCGGGCCGCCGCGAATGGTCTTGATCACAATGAACAGGAAGAAAATCTGCGTCGCGCCAAACATGAACGCGCCGATCGACGAGACCATGTTGAAGTCGGCGAACTGCAGGTTGTAGTCCGGAATCCGTCGTGGCATCCCCGCCAATCCGACAAAGTGCATCGGAAAGAAGGTCAGGTTCATGCCGACAAACGATAGCCAGAAATGCAGTTTGCCGAGGGTTTCGTCGTACATGTGGCCAGTCCATTTCGGCAGCCAGTAATAGGTCGACGCGAAGATCCCGAAGATCGCCCCCGGCACCAGCACGTAGTGGAAGTGCGCGACGACAAAGTAGGTGTCCTGATACTGGAAGTCCGCCGGGGCGATGGCCAGCATCAGCCCGGAGAAACCGCCGATGGAGAACAGGATCACGAACGCCACGGCAAATAGCATCGGCGTCTCGAAGGTCAGCGAGCCTTGCCACATGGTGCTCGCCCAGTTGAACACTTTCACCCCGGTCGGCACCGCGATCAGCAGCGTGGCGTACATGAAGAACAACTCGCCCACCAACGGAATGCCGACCACGAACATGTGGTGCGCCCAGACGATGAACGACAGGAACGCGATGCTCGCCGTCGCATAAACCATCGAGGTGTAGCCAAACAGCGGCTTGCGCGAGAAGGTCGGGATGATCGAGCTGACGGCGCCGAAGGCCGGCAGGATCATGATGTACACCTCGGGATGCCCGAAGAACCAGAACACATGCTGGAACAACACCGGGTCACCGCCACCGGCCGCACTGAAGAAACTGGTGCCGAAGTGAATGTCCATCAGCATCATCGTCACGCACCCGGCCAGTACCGGCATCACCGCGATCAGCAGAAACGCGGTGATCAGCCAGGTCCAGACGAACAGCGGCATTTTCATCAGCGTCATGCCGGGGGCGCGCAGGTTGAGAATGGTCGCGATCACGTTGATCGCGCCCATGATCGAGCTGATGCCCATCAAGTGGATGGCGAAGATGAAGAAGGTCACGCTTTCCGGCGCGTACGTCGTCGACAGCGGCGCGTAGAACGTCCAGCCGAAGTTCGGCCCGCCACCGGGGGTGAACAGGGTCGATACCAGGATCAGGAACGCCGCCGGCAACAGCCAGAAACTGAAGTTGTTCATCCGGGGCAGGGCCATGTCCGGCGCGCCGATCATCAACGGGATCATCCAGTTGGCGAGACCGACGAAGGCCGGCATCACCGCACCGAAGACCATCACCAGACCGTGCATGGTGGTCATCTGGTTGAAGAACGCCGGCTCGACGATTTGCAGCCCGGGCTGGAACAGTTCGGCGCGAATCACCATCGCGAACGTACCGCCGAGCAGGAACATGCAGAACGCAAACCAAAGATACAGCGTGCCGATGTCCTTGTGGTTGGTGGTCAGCACCCAGCGCATCAGGCCTTTGGCGGGGCCGTGGGCGTGGTCGGCATGACCATGGTCATCGATGACAGCGCTCATGGCCGGTCTCCTGTACGTGAGTGGGTTGGGCAGGCCGGGGCGCACTGCCCCGACCGGTTCACGAAGTACGCGATAGACCGGCTCATTTGCTTTCCGCCTGTTTCAGCTCCAGCACTTCTTTTGGCGTGACCATGTCGCCCTTGTTGTTGCCCCAGGCGTTACGTTCGTAGGTCACGACCGCTGCGATATCGACTTCCGACAGCTGCTTGCCGAACGCCGCCATGGCGGTGCCGGGCTTGCCGTGGAAGACGATGCTCAAGTGGCCTTCTTTCGGTCCGGTGGCGATTTTCGAGCCCTTAAGCGCCGGGAACATTGGCGGCAGGCCCTGACCTTCGGCCTGGTGACAGGCGACGCAGGTGGTGTGATAAATCTTGTCGCCGCGCTCTTTAAGTTCGTCGAGCGTCCACTCCTTGCTGGTCAGCTCTTTGAGCTGCGCGGCTTCGGCTTTGCGCTCGGCGAGCCACTTGTCGTAGTCAGCCTTGTCCTTGACCTCGACCACGATCGGCATGAAGCCGTGATCCTTGCCGCACAGTTCGGCGCACTGGCCACGGTAGATGCCGGGCTTGTCGATGCGCGTCCACGCTTCGTTGACGAACCCCGGGATCGCATCGCGTTTGACCGCGAAGGCCGGCACCCACCACGAGTGGATAACGTCGGCGGAGGTCACGAGGAAGCGCACCTTGGCCCCGGTCGGCAGCACCAACGGCTTATCGACCTCGAGCAAGTAGTGCTCGCCCTTGGCTTCCTTGTTGTGGATTTGCTCGGCGGGGGTGGCCAGGTTGCTGAAGAACTCGACGTCCTGGCCCAGGTATTTGTAGTGCCACTTCCACTGATAACCGGTGATCTGGATATCGATATCCGGCTCACTGGTGTCGTACATCTTGATCAGGGTGGCGGTCGCCGGCACGGCCATAGCTACCAGAATCAGGAACGGTACGACGGTCCAGAGAATTTCGACGGTGGTGCTTTCGTGGAATTTTGCGGCGACCTGCCCGGTAGAACGGCGGTGCACCATCATCGACCAGAACATGGCGCCGAAGACGATGATCCCGATCACCACACAGATCCAGAAAATGGTCATGTGCAGGTCGAATACTGCGTGACTGATTTCAGTCGCTCCAGGCGCCATATTCACAGTCCATGCGGCGTGTGCCGGACTGAAAATCGACCACAACAGGAGGCCCATCCAGACGTGTGGATGTCGCATCATTGCGGGTTCCCCTTATCGTTCTTGTTATCCCGCCGGCTTTCGCCTGCGGCAAGGGAGCGGCTGCATCAGACTACGAACTTGAATCGCCGGGCCTTGCTGCGGGTGCAGTCGGGCGTCATCAGCTAACTCCATTCACTGGCGAGTATAGTCAGCGGCTGAGAATTGCAACGTGGCGACGTAAATGATCTGAAACAGCTGAAACTTGCGTTCAAGGGCACGAATGGAGAAGGATGCAGACGAGTGGTGGCAAATCGATATAACGCAGCTGCATCAAGGATGAAATAATTATGACAAATGCGTCTTAGCAATTTTCGTAAGCCAGCTAAGTTATGTCTTCCCTAATTCATTGCCTTGTTCCCTGGAGTTTTCATGAACACCGCCGCATTGCGCGAGCAGATCCAAACAGCCCAACAGCATGAGAAAGACACCGGCCTGCTGACCCGTCAGCTGGAAAGCAAGCTGCCTCATTTACACCCGGCGATTCAATTGCCGGAAGCCGACGCCCAAGGCGTGCTGACGCGTTTTGTCGCCGCCTACATCGATGAAGTGCCAGACCTGCTGGATGCAGCCAATGAAGTCGCCAGGGAAGCGGGAATCGAATCGCAGATCAAACCGGTGCTGAAAATCGCCGAGCAGTATTTCCTCCAGCCGCCCGCCATCATGGCCGGGCATGTTGGCCTGGATAGCCTGCTGGATGAAGCCTATCTGGCGCACCGTTTTGTCGAAGAGGTCAACGACCTGTACATCAAGCATTTCGGCCAGCCACTGATCCCCTTGGACATGACGGTCGCCAACTTGATTGCTCACCAATTGATCGGTGAGGAATTTGCCAACCAACTGGACGAAGCGGTGCATCACGCGATCGACGAGATGCTCAACGACGAAAGTTTTGCCCTGGAATCGGTAGAAGCCTACCGCGAAAAACTCAGCAGCCCGGACACCGGCGCAGCGTGGAAACGCTGGCCGTGCATGAGCCGCCGATTGGGCGTAGGCCTGGAACTCGACCAGCCCGCCGCCTGATTTCACACGATCCAATGTAGGAGCTGCCGCAGGCTGCGATCTTTTGATCTTGTTTTTAAGAAGATCAAGATCAAAAGATCGCAGCCTGCGGCAGCTCCTACAGGGGTTGAGTTCAGCCGGGAATTTAACCGGCTGCACCGATGCCTGTTGTTGTGCGAATCCGCCCCTCAAGCCTGCGCTTCAACCCGCGCGACTCGATCAACAGCTTCGACCCCTTCGCCGCATTCGCCCGGCCCCATTCCTCCAGCAACTCCAGACACGAATGGTCGATGTAGCTCAGATTATTGAGCGGCACATGCACCGTCACGCCTGCCGGAATACTGTTGAGCACCTGCGTCAGCGCCGGTACCTTCAGGAACGTCGCCGCACCGATCAAACGCAATTCCATCTCGCCGTCCTGCGGCAGATCGATCAGGCTGATCTTCAAGCGCGACGCCTTGAACGCCAGCTTCAACAACGTCAGACCGAAACCCAGCAACACTCCGGTCAGCAGGTCGGTGAAGATGATCGCCAGCGCCGTCGCCGCATAGGTAAACATCGGCATCCGCCCATAACGGCTCAGACCACGAAACGCCTTGAGGTCGACCAGTTTGAAACCGGTATACACCAGCACGCCCGCCAGACTCGCCACCGGAATGCTTTGCAGCACGCTTGACAACAACAGCACGAACGCCAGCAGCCACAGGCCATGGAAAATCGTCGAATAACGCGTGGTCGCCCCGGCCTGGACGTTGGCCGAACTGCGCACGATCACCCCGGTCATCGGTAGTGCGCCAACCAGACCGCAAAGCATGTTGCCGACCCCTTGCGCCGACAGTTCACGGTCGAAATCAGATCGCACGCCACTGTGCATGCGATCTACCGCAGCAGCGGACAACAGGGTTTCGGCGCTGGCGATAAAGGCTACGGCGAACGCCGCTATCAGCAACGTCGGATCAGCCAGACTGAGCAGATCTGTCGGCTTCAACCAGTCGATGGCTTCCGCGAGATTCGCCGGCACCTCAACGCGTTTCACCTGCAAGGCCAGCATCAGGCTGGCACCCGTCGCCAGCCCCACGCCAAGCAGCGCCCCGGGAATAAACCGTAGCGAATGCGGACGGAATTTTTCCCACAACCACATCACTGCAATCGTCGACAGCCCGAGCAACCCGGCCTGCCAACCGAACGACGGCACGGCCTGAGCCACCGCCGCCGGGAATGCGGCGAGGTTATCCAGCCCGGAAGGTTTCGGTGACGCATCGAGCATCACGTGCACCTGTGAGAGCACGATCAATACGCCGATCCCGGCGAGCATGCCGTAGACCACCGCTGGCGCCGTAACTCGAAACCAGCAACCGAGCTTCAGACGCCCAGCGACCAATTGCAGAAAACCGGCGAGCAGCAGAATCGGCCCGAGCATCTCGATGCCGTGCTGGCGCACCAGCTCGAACACCAACACCGCCAGCCCCGCCGCCGGCCCACTGACCTGCAACGGCGAACCCGCCAGCCAACCGACCACCAGCCCACCGATGATCCCGGTGATCAGGCCTTTGGCCGGCGGCAACCCTGACGCAATCGCAATGCCCATGCACAGCGGCAGAGCGACCAGAAACACAACCACGGAAGCGAGCAGCTCCCGTGGCAACACCGCTTTCAATTGAGCCGCACGCATGGCGATTCTCCCGACGTTTTCTTCAGGCATGGCAAGGCCGGGTCGCTGAATCAGCGACCGGCGTCAAACCACACAGATGTTTTGGAAGATTTAGAAGCGCGCTTTGGGCGTCGCCACCGGAATCGGATGGCTGCCGTCGAGCGGCAGGAAGCGTCCCTGATCCGCGTCGTAAGCTTTGATTTCGCTGGTTTCGATGTCGTAAACCCAGCCATGGATGAACAGATGACCGTTCGCCATGCGCGAGGCTACCGAAGGATGGGTACGCAAGTGCTGCAGTTGGGCGATGACGTTTTCCTCGGTGAGGATCGGCATGCTTTCTTTTTCGTCGGCGCAGTTACAGTTTTCATGCACCATGGTTTTCGCGACTTCAGCGTGACGCAACCAGGCTTTGACCGTCGGCATTTTTTCCAGGCTGTCCGGGTTGAGCACTGCACGCATGGCGCCGCAATCGGAGTGGCCGCAGATGATGATGTGCTGCACGCCGAGTGCCAGTACCGCGTATTCGATCGCGGTGGAAACGCCGCCGTTCATCTGGCCGTAAGGCGGAACCACGTTGCCGACGTTACGGGTCACGAACAGATCGCCGGGCGAGCTGTGCGTGATCAGCTCGGGGACGATGCGCGAGTCGGCGCAGGTAATGAACATCGCTTTCGGCGCCTGGGCCGTGGCGAGTTTCTTGAAGAGTTCTTCCTGCTGCGGAAAAATCTCATGATGAAAATGCAAAAAGCCATCTACGATCTGGCGCAGCGCTGCATCGGCGGATTCCGCTTCTGGGGACGGCGCCGACGCAGCCAGCGACTGTTTATCCTTATCACTCATGATTCATCCTCTATGACGGATTCAGGGACTCTTCCCCGGTATTCCGGTTTGAAGCCAGTGGCTGTTTAAACTTTCCCGGTCATCCCGACCGGTCAGTCACTCGATGAACAAGGTAGCCGCCGAAACTTAACTCAAACTGAATCAAACGCTCTAGAACGTGTGTTCCAGGTCACAAAAAATGTGACTGGGTAATTTCGACAGAAGGATTCCAACCCCTCAACCCAGCGTCAATTGTCGCTAAATCAACGACATCTGGCGACCCGGCGGACAGAAGGCTGTGCAATCAAGGTTATAGCCTTCGCGATGATTGAGGCCAAGCCGTTTAATCGCTTTGGCAAAACGTTGTGCGAGCAGGTCGGCAAACGGCCCTTCGCCACGCATGCGGGCACCGAAACGGCTGTCGTAAAGCTCGCCGCCACGGCTCTGGCGGATCAGGCTCAGCACATGGGTAGCGCGTTGCGGGTAGTGCGCGGCCAACCATTCCTCGAACAGCGGCGCCACTTCCAGTGGCAGGCGCAACATCATGTAAGCGGCACTTTGCGCACCGGCGGCGTGCGCCTCATTGAGCAGGTTTTCGATTTCGCTGTCGTTGATCATCGGAATCATCGGCGAGCACAACACGCCGACCGGAATTCCTGCTTCGCGCATGACCCGGATCGCCCGCAACCGCGCTTTCGGCGCAGCGGCACGCGGTTCGAGGATGCGTTTGAGTTCATCGTCCAGCGTGGTCAGGCTGATCATCACCGCCACCAGCCGCTGCTGCGCCAATTCAGTCAGCAAATCGAGATCGCGAAGAATCAGCGAACCCTTGGTGACGATGGTCACCGGATGCCGGTAGCGCAGCAGCACTTCGAGGGTCTGCCGAGTGATTTTGTGCTCGCGTTCGATCGGCTGATACGGATCGGTGTTGGAGCCCAGATTGATCGGCGCGCATTGATAGCCGCGTTTGCTCAACTGTTCTTCCAGCACTTGCGCGGCGTTGGTCTTGGCGATCAGCCGAGTTTCGAAATCCAGTCCCGGCGACATATCCCAATAGGCGTGACTGGGCCGTGCGTAGCAATAAATACAGCCGTGTTCGCAGCCTCGGTAGGGATTGATCGAGCGATCGAAGGGCAGGTCGGGCGATGTGTTACGAGTGATGATGGTTTTCGCGGTTTCGATCATCACCTCGGTGTTCTGTGTTTCGGGCACTTCCTGATACCAGCCGTCGTCCTCAGCTACCGAACGGCTCGGCGCGAAGCGGTTGTGCGGGTTGGTCGCGGTGCCGCGGCCGCGTGGGGGCAGGGCGATGGACATCAGTCGGATCCTTTGTTCTGTATATCCATACAGTAATCGCATTTGCCGGTTTTTGGCCACTACCGTTTGGCTGGCCGGCAAGAAATGCTGCGCTTCGGCTATTGCCGACAATAAGTAAGTTGTTATGTGCAAACTAGCGAAACAACTATCGGCTGGTTATTCGAGTCTTGAATTTGTAGTCTTTGGTTGTGTTCAAAACTTATTAAATAAAAGGATTTAGTTATGTCGTTTTTCAATGCTCGCGGTGTTTTTCTGCAACTGATGCAACCTGGCCCTTCGGAGCCTAATACACTGGTTTCCATGCAACTGGCACGCAAGGAATTGGCGTGGGATGCGCAAACTTCGACCGAAAGCGAATTGCTGGTTGATTCGATCATGGTCACCGCAACCTCTAAAGACGGGGGCAAGACCTTCACCATCGGGCGTCTCAATCAAGATGTGGATCGCGACGGTGTGATTGGCGATGCAGACAAAGCCAAACTGGCGGCGCTCGCAAAAGCCTATGCAAGTATCATCAATCCGTAACCAGGATAGTTTTCATATTGATAAAAAAACCTGCTTGATTGCTCAAGCAGGGTTTTTTATTAGCGGTGAATTAACGAGTGTCGATAGTTGCCTGGCTCAAATCGCCTTTACGCAACTTAGCTACATCATCGGCATTAACATCCGAGCCTTTATTACCCCAACTCCCACGAATAAAACTCACCACGTCTGCCACTTCCTGATCCGACAAACGCCAGGCGAAACCCGGCATGGTGAAAGTAGAAGGCGCGGTGTGCGTCGCCGGCAGGGTGCCGCCCTTGAGCACGATGTGAATCAGCGAGGTCGGATCTTCCGATTGCAGCACCGAATTGCCTGCCAGGGCCGGGAACACTCGCGTGTAACCGTGACCATCGGTGCGGTGACACGCCGCGCAGTTGTCGATGTACACCGAGGCACCGCGTTGGCTGTCGTCGCCGTTCCACAGCGCTTTGGCGGCTTTCTCGTCGTACTGATGCGGTTGATCGTTTGGGTCATTGGCCGGCAGCGACTTGAGGTAGCGGGCGATGGCGGTCAGGTCGGCGTCGGTCATGTATTGCATGCTGTGGGTGACCACGTCGCTCATGCCGCCGAACACCGCGCTGCGATCACTGCGACCGGTTTTGAGGAATTGCACCAGTTGCTCTTCGCTCCAGCCGCCGAGGCCATCCTTGTGATCACCGCGCAGGCTCTTGGCGATCCAGCCTTCCAGCGGCGCACTGCCGGCGAGGAAGTTGCTGCCATCGGCCGCGCTCAAGGATTTTTCCTGCATGGTCAGCGCACGTGGCGTGTGGCAGGCGCCGCAATGGCCGAGGCCTTCAACCAGATACGCGCCACGGTCGATCACCGGGTCGGTACTCGTTGCTTTGTAGTCCTCGACCTTCGGCGCAAACATCCAGCGCCAGCCCATCAGGGGCCAACGCATGCTCAACGGCCACGGAATGTCGCTGGCCTTGTTCTCCTGCGCGACCGGTTCGACGCCGTGCATAAAGTACGCATACAGCGCCTGCATGTCGGTTTCGCTGACACGCGCGTAGGACGGATACGGCATCGCCGGGTACAACGTACTACCGTTTTTAGCGACGCCATGGCGTACGGCCTGATCGAAGTCTGCGAAGCTGTATTCACCGACGCCGGTTTTGTCCGGGGTGATGTTGGTCGAGTAAATCGTGCCGATCGGCGTTTCCATCGGCAGACCACCGGCGAACGGCTTGCCGCCCTTGGCCGTGTGGCAAGCCACGCAGTCACCGGCGCGGGCGAGGTATTCGCCTTGTTTGATCAAGGCTTGATCAACCTCAGTCGCATGGATCGAGGCGCTGCCGAGCAGGGCCAGGGTCGCGATAACGAAATTCTTCATGGTCATCGCTCCTTAAGCCTGAACCAGCGGGCCGGGGTTTTTCAGGTACTGCTCGCGGATCGCTTTTGCCGACCAGTAGGTCAGTGCGGCAACCAGCCCGGTCGGGTTGTAGCCCAGGCCTTGCGGGAACGCCGAGGCGCCCGGAACGAAGACGTTATGTACGTCCCAGCTCTGCAAGTAGCGGTTCAGCGCGCTCTTCTTCGGATCGGTGCCCATGATCGCGCCACCGTTGAGGTGGGTGGTCTGGTACGCGGCGGTGTTGAAGTGATCACCGACCTGTTTGCCGATCACCGCAATGGCTTTCGGGCCCATGGCTTCGGCGACCTTGCCCATTTTCTCGACCATGAAGCGGTTCATCTTGATGTCGTTTTCCTGCCAGTCGAAGGTCATGCGCAGCAGCGGTAAACCGTAGGCATCGCGGTACACCGGGTCGAGATCGAGGTAGTTGCCACGGTAGGACTGATGCGCGCCGTGGGCGTCCATCGACACTTGGTGGGTGTAGTAATCGGCGGTCGCGCGTTTCCACGCACTGCCCCAGGCAGGCGTGCCGGGCGGGTTCGAGGTACCGGCAATCGGCCGGCTGCCCGCCTGGTTGACCCACATCGGCGAACCGCCGACGAAGCCGTGCGGGCCGTGGTCGAAGTTGTCGGCGTTGAAGTCGTCCAGCGCCACGCCGTTACCGCCGGCGCCGATGAAGTTGTTGGTGTGGGTGTCCTTGTCAAAGAACGCCTTGATGGTCGCCATGTTCTGGTAGGCGAAGTTACGCCCGACCACGCCTTCGCCGGTCTTCGGGTCGTACGGTTTGCCGATGCCGGAGAGCAGCATCAAACGTACGTTGTGCAACTGGAACGCGCCGAGGATCACCAGATCCGCCGGTTGCTCCATTTCGCGACCCTGTGCATCGATGTAGGTGACGCCGGTGGCTTTGCTCTTGGTGCTGTCGAGGTTGATCCGCAGCACGTGAGCGTTGGCGCGCAACTCGAAATTCGGCAGCGGCTTCAGCGCCGGCAGAATGTTCACGTTCGGCGACGCCTTGGAGTACATGTAGCAAACATAACCGCTGCAAAAACCGCAGAAGTTGCACGGGCTCATTTGTGCGCCGTAAGGGTTGGTGTACGGCCCCGACGTATTCGCGGACGGCAGGTTGTAGGGTTTGTAACCGACTTCTGTAGCCGCTTTGCCGAACAGCTGTGCGGAAACCGTATTCTTCTGTGCTTCCAACGGGAACGGGTTGGAGCGATCCGGCGCGTACGGGTTGCCGCCCTTGCCCTGACCGACCAGTTGGCCTTTTACCGTCCAGGCCTGGCCCGAGGTGCCAAAGACTTTTTCGGCGTAATCGAAGAACGGCTCCAGCTCTTCATAGCTGACGCCGAAGTCCTGGATGGTCATGTCCTTGGGGATAAAGCTTTTGCCGTAGCGCTCTTCGTAATGGCTGCGCATGCGCAACTCGATCGGATCGACCCGGAAGTGCACACCCGACCAGTGCAGGCCGGCGCCGCCAACACCGTTGCCCGGCAGGAACGCGCCCAACTGGCGGTTCGGCAGGGCGATGTCGTTGACGCTGTGGCGAATGGTGACGGTCTCTTTGGAGATGTCCTGAAAGAGTTTTTTCCGCACGCTGTAGGTGAGTTCGTCGATCACCTGTGGATAGTTGCCGTCGGGGTAAGTGTCCTGCATCGGCCCGCGCTCCAGCGCCAGCACATTGAGACCCGCTTCGGTCAGCTCCTTGGCCATGATCGCGCCGGTCCAGCCAAAACCGATGATGACTGCGTCTACTTTCTTCAATACCGTTGCCATGCTTACGCCCTCTCGCCGCGAATCGACACTGCCGGGAAGGGGTATTGCTCGTTGCGTTCCACCCAATCCATGAAATCGGCGCGGGCGCCGGGGAAACCGATCATCGTCCAGCCAACCATGCCTTTATTGCCACCGTGGATCGGGTCGCAGAAGAAGCCTTCCTTGGTGTTTTGCAGCAGCAGGTTGAAGAAAATCTTCGCCGGAACCGCATCGAACTGCGGCTTGCCGGCTTCGAGTTGCTTGAGCAAATCTTCTCGGGTAGCGCTGTCTTGCTCAGCAAATACTTTACCGTTGAGGGATTTTGCCCACTGATCCGTGGCGGCGATGCCGAGGCGATAGATTTCTTTCGGCACCAGTTTGCTCTGCCAGCCCATTTCCGGCGCAGCTTCGGCATTGAACGGGCCTTGCATGTACCAAAGGGCACCGGCGGCGTACGGCGTGTTCATTTGACGGTCGATGTATTCCGGCACACCGGCTTCAAGCGCGCCCGGGCCCTGGGCATCGTTGGGGATCAACTGCGCGACGGCGGCATTGATGAATGCCCATTCTTCGGCGGTGAAATAGCTCGGTTGATACACCTCGGCGTCAGCGCGAGCGGCTGGCGTGGCCGGTGCAGCGGGCGCCGCTTCAGGCGCGGCTTGCAGGACGCTGCTGCCCAGGCCGGTGCCGGCAAGGGTCACGACCGGGATCAGGGTCAGGGATTTGCGCAAAAACTCACGCCGCGGGTTGTCTCGATCTTGATCAGACATGGAAGGTGTACCTCATCAGGCATCAATGGTGGTCAGCTGTTTCTGCGAACGGCTTGAGGATTTTTCGTCGCGACGTGGCCGGTGGAAGACCCGGAGGAGGGAAAGCGTCTGCAACATCATGTGACAAATGGTAGCAGGCTAAGCATCGGGATGAACCGATTCAGTGAAAAAAAGCCCGGATTTCTTGGATGAAATCGATGAAACAACGCGGATTCACGTTTCTTTGACAAACGCCTCACGGGGCTTTGACCGCCCAACGACGAAGCTACGGCTCCTATTCCTGAAGAATTCCGACACGGTCAGCTCAGCATGTCCCGAGTGCGTTTGTTTCCTGCTTTGTGTTTATCGCTTGTAGCGCTGTTGCACTGGATGCCGGCTCAGGCTGAGGCCGCCACCCCGGTGCGCCCGACTGAATGGGCGCAACCGGTTGAAGTGCAATACAACCTGTTTCAGATGTCACCGACGCTCTACCGCAGTGCCTTGCCCGATAGTGGCGCGGTGCCGTTGCTGAAAAATCTCAAAGTCGCCACGGTGATTACCTTTTTGCCGGAATCCGACCAGAACTGGCTGTCGGACTCCGACATCAATCAGGTGCAACTGCCTTACCGCACCAACCACGTCGACGATGCTGACGTGCTGAAAACCCTGCGCGCCATTCAGGCTGCCGAAGCCAACGGCCCAGTGTTGCTGCACTGCAAACACGGTTCCGACCGCACCGGATTGATGGCGGCGATGTACCGTGTGGTTGTGCAAGGCTGGAGCAAAGAAGACGCGCTGAGCGAAATGACCCAAGGCGGATTCGGCGAGAGTGGGCATTTCCGCGACAGCGTGCGCTACGTGATGCAGGCCGATGCTGACAAACTGCGCACCGCGCTGGCCAATGGTGATTGCAGCACCAGCGCGTTCGCCACTTGCTCGATGAAGAGCTGGTTTCAGTCGGTCAATTTGAAGTGACAGTGGTTGGATCGGGCGCGGTTTCAAACAGCTCCGCGCTGACGGGGCGCCCGAGAAATTTTTCCAGAGCACTCAGCAACGTCGGCGAGTCGCCGGAAAAAAATGCCTCGCGAAACGCCCGGCCGGTTTGCGGATTGAACACTCCGTCGTGCTCGAAGCGTTTGAACGCCTCGGTCGCCAGCACGCCCGACCATTTATAGGCGTACACCGAAGCTTCATAACCGGTGACCAAATAGTCGAAGCTGTTGGCAAACCGGCAGTAGTCCGGCATTTGCAGTTCGGCAAACTGGCGCTGCACCCCATCGAACACCTGCGCAATGCTGCGGCCGTCGCCGTGGCGGTGGTGCAACTCGAAATCGAACAAAGCGCCCATCAGCAACATCCCGGTCGCTCGACTGGATTGCGCGCTCAAAGCCGTGAGCGCGGTGTTCACGCGCGCTTCAGACAGGCGCTCTGCGGTTTGATGATGCGCCGCCAGCCACAAGATAAATTCTCGCGACAAACACCATTGCTCAAACAATTGCCCGGCGAATTCGGCGGTGTCGCGTGGGAACTGGGAAATGCCCGACAGGTTGTGATGCGGCGAGCGCGTCAGCACGTGTTGCAGGCAATGCCCGAATTCATGGAACAGCACCCGCAAATCCTGATGCGACAGCAGGCACGGGTGTTCGGGCGTGGGAGCGGTGAAGTTACTGGACAGCACGGCGATCGGCGTCGACGCCCGACCTTCGGCATCGATTCGCCGATTGCGCACCGTGCCCGTCCAGGCATAGTCCGCAGCGTGTTTGCCCGCGTAAGGGTCGAGGTAGATATGCCCGATGGCTTGGCCATGCTCGCTGACTTCATAGAGGCGGACATGCTCATGCCAGCGATCAAACGTGCGCTGCTCGTGAATCGTGATGCCGAACAAATGTTCGCTGAACCGGCATAACCGCTGCACGGTTGCGTCCAGCGGGAAATACTGCCGCAAGCCTTGCAGCGCGCCGTCCAGTTGCTGCACGCGTAACCGTTCGGCGAGGAATTCCTGATCCCAGGCCTGAATGGTTCCAAAGCCCTGCTGATCGGCGAACGCCTGCAGCGTTTTCGACTCTTGCTCCATCAGCGGTTTGGCTTGCGCGACTTGTCGCTGCAGGAAGGCGCTGACTTGCGCGGTGGAGGTGACCATCCGATCGTTGAGGCGCAGTTGCGCGTAGTTATCGAAACCGAGAATTTCGGCTTTTTCGTGACGCAAGGTCAGCAGCAAACTCAATACCGGCTCGTTATCGAACTGATCCGCCTGCGGGCCTTGATCCGATGCGCGGGTGGTCCAGGCAATGAAATATTCCTCGCGCAAAGTGCGGTCGCGCGCGTACGTCATGATTTGGTGGCAGGTGTTTTGATCCAGCGTGAGTAGCCAGCCGTCGAGCCCGGCCTGTCTGGCCTTGAGTGCCAGTTGCGCCTGGCTGTGCGGGCTTAGACCGTCGAGCCGCGCGGCGTCGGTGATGTGTTTTGTCCATGCAGCGTTGGCGAGATCGATCTGGCTGGCGAACAGCTGTTCGAGCAGGCCGATGACGCGATTCAAACGGGCGAGTTTCTCCTGTTGCGCTGCGGGTAACTCAACCCCGGACAAGCGCAACCCGCGCAGGATTTTGGCCAGTGACGCTTTGCGTGAAGCATCGAAATGGACGGCGACCGCACTGTCTTCCAAGCGTTGAAACGTACGGAACAACGGCACGCTCGCCAACGTGTCAGTCCGGTATTGCCCGGCGATCTGGTTGCACTGCGCGCTGGCTTTTTCCCACGCGCTGTCGGCGGATTTGCCCATCGACAGGTATTCGATCACCGCCATGGCTTCAGCCAATGTGGCATCAGCTTCATCGACGGCTAGGATCAGATCGTCCCAGTTCGGCTGCTCGGTCTGGCTGGCGATTACTTGTTCAATGATCAGTTGGTTGTTGGCCACAATCGTTGTGATCGCAGGCACCAGATGTTCAGCGCGCACGGTTGACCACGGCGGCAGCGTCCAGCGTTGTAACAGCGGATTGGAGTCAGGCATGGCGTCTTCCTTGAGGGATGGCTGAAAGAGCCAGCCTAATCAGGAAGCGCGGGGGAAGGGCGGTACATAGTTACCACCTTTCACCGCCAAAACGGTGAAAGGTGGGTGACACGTCAGTGTTGCTCGTCAGGCTTTTTCTTCAGCTTCGGGTTGGGGAAAAACTGTACGGCTTGCACGGTTTTGTCCGGCGCAGGTTTGCTGATAGCGCTGGTGTTGACCCGCGTGCCCAGTTCTTTCGGCACCGACAACCCTTGCTCGTTGAGCGTGTCGGAGTAACCGCAAGCCACACATTCTCGGTGCGGCACGCTGTCTTCGTTCCACATCATCAACTTGTCCGGCTCGCTGCACGCCGGGCAGACCGCCCCGGCGATAAAGCGTTTTTTGGTAATCACAGGCCCCTCACTCATGCTGCCGCGTCCTCACTCAGGCCGCTGTGGCGCAACAGTGCGTCAATCGACGGCTCACGCCCACGGAAGTCGACGAACAGCACCATCGGTGCCTGCGAACCGCCGCGCGCCAGAATCGCTTCGCGAAAGGCGCGACCGGTTTCTGCGTTGAGCACGCCGTCTTCTTCGAACTTCGAGAAGGCATCGGCCGACAACACTTCAGCCCACTTGTAGCTGTAGTAACCGGCCGCATAACCGCCGGCGAAGATGTGCGCGAAGCTGTTCGGGAAGCGGTTGTAGGCTGGCGGACGCATCACCGACACCTCGTCGCGGATACCTTCGAGTACCTGCGCAACGCTGCGGCCGTCACCGTGGGTGGCGTGCAGTTCGAAGTCGAACAGCGAGAACTCCAGCTGACGCACCATCATCAGGCCGGACTGGAAGTTCTTCGCCGCGAGCATTTTTTCCAGCAGATCCTGCGGCAGCGGCTCGCCGCTTTCGTAGTGAGCGGAAATCAGCGCGAGGCCTTCCGGCTCCCAGCACCAGTTTTCCATGAACTGACTTGGCAGCTCGACCGCGTCCCACGCCACACCGTTGATCCCGGAAACACCGGCGTGATCAACGCGGGTCAGCAGGTGATGCAGGCCATGGCCGAACTCGTGAAAAAGCGTGGTCACTTCATCGTGGGTCAGCAGCGCAGGCTTGCCGCTGTCAGCCGGGGTGAAGTTACACACCAGATTGGCCACCGGGCTTTGCAGCACGCCGTCGATGGTGCGGCGACGGTCGCGGGCGCCGTCCATCCATGCACCGCCACGCTTGTTGGCGCGGGCGTAGAGGTCGAAGAAGAAGCGGCCGACGTGCTGGCCGTTTTCCTTGATCTCGAACAGGCGAACGTCCGGGTGCCAGGTGTCAAAGCCTTTCTGTTCGGCGATTTCGATGCCGTACAGGCGCTGAACAATGGCGAACAGACCGCCCAGGACTTTATCGATCGGGAAGTAGGCGCGCAGGGTTTCCTGAGCAACGCTGTAGCGTTGTTCGCGAAGTTTTTCACCGTAGAAACCGCTGTCCCAGCTTTGCAGATCGGCGCAGCCCTGTTCGGCGGCGTAAGCGCGCAGCTGTTGCAGATCTTGTGCGGCGAACGGTTTGCTGCGCTTGGCCAGGTCGCGCAGGAAGCTCAGTACCTGATCGCTGGATTCAGCCATTTTCGTCGCCAGGCTCAGTTCGGAGAAGCTGGCGAAACCCAGCAGCCTGGCCAGTTCCTGACGCAGGTCGAGGATCTCTTCCATCACCGGGCCGTTATCGTTCTGGCCGGCGTTCGGGCCTTGATCCGAGGCGCGGGTGCAGTAGGCGGCGTAGACTTCTTCACGCAGCGCACGGTCTTGCGCGTAGGTCATCACCGCGTAGTAGCTCGGGAATTCCAGGGTGATCAGCCAGCCGTCGAGGCCTTTGGCCTGAGCGGCGGCGGCCATTTGCGCCTTGGCCGAATCGGTCAGGCCGGCAAGGGCGGCTTCGTCGCTGACGTGCTTGGTCCACGCCTGAGTGGCGTCGAGCAGTTGGTTGGAGAAGCGGCTGCCGAGCTCGGACAGTTTGCTCTGCACTTCGGCGTAGCGTTTCTGTTCGGCTTCCGGCAGGTCGATACCCGACAGACGGAAGTCACGCAGAGCGTGTTCCAGAATAGTCTTCTGCGCCACGTCGAAACCGGCGGCTTCCGGGCTGTTGGCCAGGGCTTCAAACGCCTGGAACAGTTCGCGGTTCTGGCCCATCTCGGTGGAGTAGGCGCTCAAGGCTGGCAGGCACGACTCGTAGGCTTCACGCAATTCCGCGCTGTTGCACACGGCGTTAAGGTGGCTGACCGGGCTCCAGGCGGCGCCGAGGCGATCATTGAGCTCGTCCATCGCCAACACCAGCCCGGCCCAGGTAGGGTTCTGAACCTGAGTCTTGAGGATTTCGGCGATGGCGGCGCGGTTGTCGGCCAGGATGGTTTCAATGGCTGGCAGGACGTGTTCGGCACGGATCGTGGAGAACGGTGGCAGGTCGTAGGACTGCAGCAGAGGGTTGTTCACGCTCACGGTTGGCACCTTGGCTGGGGAAACATTGCCCCATCTTAATTACAATCGGCATTCACCGCAGCTATCGGCGACAGAGAGAGAAATTATCGTGTCCGTTCGCAAGTACCAGAATCACACCCCCAGCCTGAGCAAAGGCGCGTTTGTCGACCGCTCGGCGGTGGTGATCGGCGATGTGGAAATTGGCGAAGACAGCTCGGTCTGGCCGCTGACCGTGATCCGTGGCGACATGCACCGCATCCGCATCGGTGCGCGCACCAGCGTGCAGGACGGCTGCGTGTTGCACATCACCCACGCCGGCCCGTTCAACCCTGACGGCTTTCCGCTGCTGATCGGCGACGACGTGACCATCGCCCACAAAGTCATGCTGCACGGCTGCAGCGTCGGCTGCCGCGTGCTGATCGGCATGGGCAGCATCGTCATGGACGGCGCGGTGGTTGAAGACGACGTGATCATCGGCGCCGGCAGCCTGGTGCCGCCGGGCAAGCGCCTTGAAAGCGGCTTCCTGTATGTCGGTAGCCCGGTGAAACAGATCCGCCCGTTGAGCGACAAGGAACGCGCTTTCTTCACTTACAGCGCGGCCAATTACGTGAAGCTCAAGGATCTGCATCTGGCCGAAGGCTACGACACACTCTGAATCGAATTGGCGACTGCCCAGGAATTACCATGCATTACCAAACAGTACTGTTTGACCTCGATGGCACCCTCACCGACCCGCGTGAAGGCATCACCCGCTCCATTCAGTTTGCCTTGGCCAAACTTGGCATCGATGAGCCGGACCTGACCAAGCTCGAACACTTCATCGGCCCGCCGCTGTTGCAGGCATTCATGCAGTTCTACGATTTTGATGAGGCTAAAGCGTGGGAGGCGGTGAATTTCTATCGCGAGCGCTTCAAGGTCACCGGTCTGTATGAAAACCGCGTGTTTGATGGCGTTACACCGTTGCTGGAAACCCTCGGTGGCCAAGGTCGGCAGCTGTATATCGCGACGTCGAAGCCGTGGATATTCGCCCGCGAGATCGCCCGGCACTTTGATTTCGCCCGGCACTTCAAAGTGATTTACGGCAGCGAACTGGATGGCACCCGCACCAATAAGGTTGAGTTGATTGCGCACCTGATGAAAGAAGAGGGGCTGGATCCGGCGAATACGCTGATGATCGGCGACCGTAAGCACGACCTGATTGGCGCACGCAGCAATGGCCTGGATGCGGCGGCGGTCGGTTATGGATTTGGCAGTTTTGAAGAGCTGAATGCCGAGGCGCCGGCTTATCACTTTGAAACGCTGGATGAGTTACATCAGGCGTTTTTGCGGCGCTGATCAGTCAGTCTTCGCGAGCAAGCCCGCTTCCACATTTGGAATGCATTCCCCCTGTGGAAGCGGGCTTGCTCGCGAAAGGGCCGGCCTAGCCAATGCAAAATCAGGATTCCGCCAATGCCTTGAGCGCCGCCTTACGCTCAGTCACCGGCAACCCACCCAACCGCTCAACCTCGGCATAAAACCTCAGCCAATCTCCCCCGACCTGTTTGAACAACGCCGAAAACGCCGGCACCCACTGGTCGTACAGGCCAAACGGCAACAACCGCGCATTGTTCAGCGGCGCATTCACCCAAGCGTCATAGCGCTTATCCCCGGCCCACTGGCTGTCGCGCATCACCCGATAATCCCGGCGAAACTGCTCGAACTCCGCCGCTTTACGTTCGCGCATCTGCTCAGCCGGTAATGGCTGTGCATACAGCTTCTCCAGCCGTGATCGCACATCCAGCACCAGCTCAATGAATTGATCCCGCTGCTGCAACCGCGAGTCGGTATCCGCCGGCAACCCGCGAAACGCGCGCCATTGCCGCGTGCCTTCCTGTTCGACGAAAGTGGCGAAGGACTCGTTGAACTCGGTGTCGTCCTTCACATAAAAGCGTTGATGCGCCAGTTCATGAAAGATCAGCGTGGCCAGGCGTTCGTCGCCCCAGCCCATCATCGTGTTGATGATCGGGTCGTTGAACCAGCCCAGCGTCGAATAGGCCTCGACGCCGCCAATCGATACGTCCATGCCCTGCAAGCGCTGGATCGCCGCCTCGCCTCGCGCCGCGCCTTGGCTGTAATAGCCGCGATAAGCCACACACCCGGCAATCGGGAAGCAATGGTTCTGCGGCGTCAGGGAAAACTCCTGAGTGGCGAACACATTCCACACCACGAACGGCCGGCCAATGTCGGCGTACAGGCGATAGCTTTGGTTATCGGGCAGGTGCAGATGTTCGCTGGCGAAAGCACGAGCCTTTTGCGATTGGCTCAGGTGTGCGCGCAACTTCGCATCGCGGCCCGGGTCGGCAATCACCTCGGCCACTGGCTCGCGCGCCCGCAGCAGTTGCAGCTGACCGCTGGCTAACTGGCTGTAATAGCTGACGCTGGCGCAACCGTTGAGCAACAAAAACATCACACCCGGAAACAAAATCCGAAAAACGCGATCAAGTAACCCATGGCTTGCAAACGGCCTGATCACAATAAGAAATCCCCCCGGAGAGTCTGCTCGCAAGACTATCCCGCCTTAAGGAGCACCGCTATGCGCATGTTGATGCTGACGGGAGGCCTGCTGACGCTGGCCGGTTGTGCCAATTTCGGAATGCCCGACCCTGACCCCTCACAAGCCTGGATCGATCTCGATGCCCGGCAACAGGACACGACTCTGCAAGCGCTGAAGGTCGACAGCCAGGCCGCGATTGATAAACGCTATTTTGAAGTCGAGCCCGGCAGCCATGAATTGAAGGTGCGCTATCAGTTTCCGGTCGACGCCAGCAACATCGGCCCTGATGCCGAACCGCTGTGGCGCGATTGCCAGTTGAACTTGAAATTCAAGGATTTCAACGCCGGCCAACGCTATCAGTTGCAGGCGGGCAGTATTGGTTTCCGGCCATGGGCCAAACTTTATGATGAGCAGCGCAAAGTCGTCGGGCAGGGCACACCGGCGGGCTGCCAGAAGACCTGATCGGCGGTATGCTGGCTGTCCACATCAAAGGACATTGATCATGCGCAGGTTGACGTTGTTGCTGGTAGGAAGTGTGCTTGCCGGCTGTCAGAGCCCGCTGCCAGCGGTCGATCCACAGATGGCCTGGGTCGATTTTTCGATGCCGACACCCGGCGGCAAAGTGTTGCTGGCTGAACGCCTGGATAATCAGCGTCTACGCGATGGGCGTTTTTTCCAGGTCACGCCGGGCAGCCATGAATTGACGGTGCGCTTCGATTTCGAGATTTTCGGCGGCGGTCAGGGCATGGATACCGATCCGCAGGAACGCTTGTGTTACATGACCGTACCCTATGACCACTTCGAAGCCGGGCAACGCTACCGGCTCGAAGCACGGTCGCTGGCCTTCACGCCAAGCGCCCGGTTGATCAATCGTCAGGGGCAGATCGTTGCCGAAGAACGGCAGATCAACTGCGTGCCGTAAGCGTTATCAGGAGTCGTTCTTCTGATAGATGATCGCTTTGGTGCCGTTCTCGCACGAACCCACCACCATGGCGATATCGTGTTTGGCCGCCTCTTCCTTGCTGACAATTTCCAGCGTGTACGAAGGCACGGCTTTGGCCTGGATCTTGATCTCGATTTCTTTTCTCAGTTCTTCGCAGTCTTTCGGTGCCGCAACAACCGAAGTGGCCAATGCACTGCAGAGGATGGCCAAGCCAATACGTTTCATGAGTGAAGCTCCCTGAGGCAGCGCGCACGGGCGTGCGCTGAAGCTGCTGTCACGTATTCGACCATATTTTTGTGAAGCGAGTTCTGACTTTGCGCACAAGATGTGCAGTCTGATCCAGGTGCTGCGGTGTTTGTCAGAATGCCTTCGCGAGCAGGCTCGCTCCCACATTTGAAATGCATTCCAATGTGGGAGCGAGCCTGCTCGCGAAAGCGTCAGACCTGCTAACTCCGAATCAGCTGACCAACGTTGCTTCTAGACTGATCTGCGCATTCAGTACTTTCGATACAGGGCACCCTTCCTTGGCCTTTTTGCTCAGCTCATCAAACTGCGCTTGGGTCGCCCCAGGGATTTTCGCTTTGAGAATCAGCTTCACCGCGGTAATCGCGAAACCGCCGTCCACCTGATCAAGGGTCACTTCAGCCTGAGTATCGATGCTGTCAGCCGTCAGGCCCGCATCGCCGAGAATCATCGAGAACGCCATGGAGAAACAACCGGCATGTGCAGCGCCGATCAGTTCTTCCGGGTTGGTGCCCTTGCCGCCCTCGAAGCGGGCCTTGAAGCCGTACGGTGCTTCTCTGAGGACACCGGTTTCGGTGGAGATCGAGCCGATGCCGGTTTTCAGATCGCCTGCCCAATGTGCGGATGCTTTCTTCACGATAGCCATGTCTGCCTCCTCAAGATCTGACGCGGAAACGCCGCGTCGTCGTGGTTTTTGCTTGCAAGGCTTCTGAGGATAGACGTCGGAACAAAGTTCAGCCCATCTGAATCGTTGACTTTTTTAGTAGGAAATTTCGGTTCAGCTATTGAAACTCGGGTATATGCCCTTATTGCTTAAACACGCTTTTGGATTCGGCAGGTTTTCGTTCGCATAGAAAAACCTGCCTCCTCACTCGGAGACGCAGGTTTATGAAGCAACTGTCCGACGTAAAATTTTCCACCCTCGATCTGGTGCCAGTGCGCGAAAACGGCAGCCCGGCGCAAGCGCTGCGCAATTCGCTGGATCTGGCGCAGCACGTCGAGAAATTCGGCTACACAAGGTTTTGGGTGGCGGAACACCACAACATGGACGGCATCGCCAGCTCGGCGACGTCGGTATTGCTCGGCTATCTGGCCGGCGGTACGTCGACCATTCGCGTCGGCTCCGGCGGCGTAATGCTGCCCAACCATGCGCCTTTGGTGATCGCTGAACAGTTCGGCACCTTGGAAAGCCTGTATCCAGGGCGGATCGACCTCGGTTTGGGCCGCGCGCCCGGTTCCGATCAGATGACCGCGCGTGCGCTGCGCCGCGAGCGTTCAGGCAGCTCTGATGATTTCCCCGAAGATGTCGCCGAACTGGCGCGCTTCCTCGGCCCGCGCACCCCGGATCAACGGGTGATCGCGATGCCGGGCACGGGCACCAATGTGCCGATCTGGTTGCTCGGTTCCAGCCTGTTCAGTGCACAACTGGCCGGTGAACGCGGTTTGCCATACGCCTTCGCCTCGCACTTCGCCCCGCGCTTCATGCATGAGGCGATCCGCGTTTATCGCAATCACTTCAAACCGTCGGCAGTGCTCGACAAGCCGTACGTGATGCTCGGGGTGCCATTGGTGGCCGCGGATACCGATGAGCAGGCGGATTATCTGGCGACGTCGGTGTACCAGCGCATTCTGGCGCTGATGCGCGGGCAGAGTCTGGTGCAGCGTCCGCCGGTGAAAACCATGGATGGCCTGTGGTTGCCGCATGAGCGTGAGGCGGTGGGTGATTTCCTTGGGCTGGCGATGGTGGGTGGCCCGCAGAAAATTCGCGCGAAGCTGGAAGTGCTGATTGAGCAGACGCAGGCGGATGAGCTGATTTTTACCAGCGATTTGTATGAGCATGCTGATCGCGTGCATTCGTACGAACTGCTGGCGCAGGTCATGAAAGGATAACGCGCGGCCCCCTGTAGGAGCTGTCGAGTGAAACGAGGCTGCGATCTTTTGATCTAGGTTTTTAGAGCAAGATCAAAAGATCGCAGCGTGCCGCAGCTCCTACATGGGACACAAAAAAGCCGACGCATTCACGTCGGCTTTTGTATTTCAGGCGCAATCAACCGCGCTTGTAGACGATTTCCTTGGTACCACCTTCGCAGGTGCCAACAACTTTAGCGCCAGCATCTGCGCCCTTGTCGACAATCTCCAGCGAATACCCGGAAACGCCCTTGGCATCCAGCTTCGCCGCGATCTCGCTTTTCAGCTCTTCACATGGCTTACCGGCAGCAAACGCACCACCCGCAAGGCTCAACAAACCTACCGCCAACATAAACTTCTTCATCGGTCGCACTCCCTGGTCGGATTGAAAGAGGCGGGCATCGGGTCATCCACCCGATGCGCTCACCCTATAGCGCTTTGCCATTCCTATGGCACTCGGCCAGCGCGCAAGTTCAGAAGACTAGTCCAAACTCAGCTGCTGGCAATCTTGAAGCCGACTTTCAGCGTCACCTGAAAGTGCGCAGCCTTACCGTTTTCGATATGACCACGGGTTTCGGTGACTTCAAACCATTCCAGGTTGCGAATGGTCTTGTTGGCTTCGGCAATTGCGTTGTTGATGGCTTCTTCGATGCTAGTGGTCGACGAACCGACCAGCTCGACTTTCTTGTACGTGTGATGGTCACTCATAACGAACTCCTTGGCGTGTGGGATTGAGACTAGCAGTGAATCTGCACTGTTGATTTCGGCGGCGCTGAGCAGGCGAAGTTCAGATTTTCTGCACTTTCTCGAACCACCGAAGTCCCAACCAACACACGCCACTCATCACCAATGCAGGAGAGCCACCATGGCCAACACCTCTTTACGTAAAGCCTCGTTGCAAAGCATGGAAGCCGAGATCGAGAGTCTGCTCAAGTCGTTGGAAAGCCTGAAGGACGACGCTTCGGACGAGTCGCGCAAGACCCTCAAGGCGCTGAAAAGCAATGCCGAAAGCGCGCTGAAACACTCGCGCCACCTGCTCAGCGATGCCTATGAAGAAGTCAAAGTGAAAACCCGCGAAACCGGGATCGCCACCCGCGATTACGCCCAGGAACATCCGTGGACGACCGCCGGTGTCGCAGTCGGTGCAATCGGTCTGCTGGCCGCTTACTTGCTGTTCAAGCGCGGCGAGTGATCGCTCTGGCGCAGCTCGTTCTTGAGCCATTGCGCCAGTTGCCGAGCGCGTCCGTCTGCGGCGCGCTTGGGTAGCCACAACGCCAGTTGCGCCGGGGTTTCACAGAAACCCCATGGCGCAACCAGGCGACCGGCCTTCAAATCTTCCGTCACCAGCGGCTCCGGCGCGATGGCCACGCCGAGACCAGCGACGGCTGCCTCCAGCAAATAATACAAATGCTCAAAACCTTGCCCGACCTTCAGCGCTTTTGCGTCGAGGTCGCTTTGCTGTGCCCAGCTTGGCCACGCTTGTGGGCGCGAGGTGGTGTGCAGCAGCGGTTCATTGAGCAGAGCCGAGGCTGGCGCGGCTTGCAGGCGCTGATAGCCGCTGAACAATGGGCTCATCACCGGGCCGATGCGTTCTGCGGCTAATTCGTAAACCTGCATATCTGCTGGCCACGGCGGTTCGGCGAACAGCAGCAAAGCATCCAGCCCCGGACGTCGTGGATCGAGATCGCCTTCACCCGCCGACAGATGCAGGCGCAAATCCGGCAGATCAGCATTCAATCGCCCCAAACGCGGAATAAACCATCGCGCCAGCAAACTCCCAGAACAGCCGAGCACAAACGGCGCATCGGCGGTGCTCTGGGTTAACTCGGCGCAAACACTGCGCAGCCGATCAAAAGCTTCGCCACTGGCATCACGCAAACGCATGCCGGCATCTGTGAGTTTCAAGCCGCGACCATCCTTGACGAACAGGCTGACGCCCAAGTGTTCTTCGAGCACTTTGAGCTGACGACTGACCGCGCCGTGAGTAACGTGTAGCTGTTCGGCGGCCTGACTGACACTGTTCAGACGGGCGGCCGCTTCGAACGCGCGCAGGGCGTTCAGCGGGGGAAGGTCATGGCTCATGGTATCTGTGAGTTTTCCTGACAGGTTGTGGCGATCTTATCGGTTTTCAGCGTAGTAGGTCAGGGGTAGAGTGGTCGTCATTGTCTTTTGACCCGAATTCACCTGGAGCAACTCATGACCCAGACTTCGAACACTTCCAATCTGCGCAACGGCCCGGACGATAACGGCCTGTTCGGCTCGTTCGGTGGCCGCTACGTGGCGGAAACCCTGATGCCGTTGATCCTCGATCTGGCCCGCGAATACGAAGCGGCCAAGGAAGATCCGGCATTCAAAGAAGAATTGGCCTACTTCCAGCGTGACTACGTCGGACGTCCGAGCCCTCTGTATTTCGCTGAGCGCCTCACTGAATTCTGCGGCGGCGCGAAGATTTATCTCAAGCGCGAAGAGCTGAACCACACCGGCGCGCACAAGATCAACAACTGCATCGGCCAGATTCTGCTGGCGCGGCGCATGGGCAAGAAACGCATCATCGCTGAGACCGGCGCTGGCATGCACGGCGTGGCCACTGCCACCGTCGCCGCACGTTTCGGTCTCGATTGCGTGATCTACATGGGCACCACTGACATCGAACGTCAGCAGGCCAACGTCTTCCGCATGAAATTGCTGGGCGCTGAAGTGATTCCGGTTGTTGCCGGCACTGGCACCCTGAAAGACGCGATGAACGAAGCCCTGCGTGACTGGGTGACCAACGTCGACAACACCTTTTACCTGATCGGCACCGTGGCCGGCCCGCATCCATACCCAGCGATGGTTCGCGACTTCCAGGCCGTGATCGGCAAGGAAACCCGCGATCAGTTGCAAGCGCAGGACGGTCGTCTGCCGGACAGCCTGGTGGCGTGCATCGGTGGCGGTTCCAACGCGATGGGCCTGTTCCACCCGTTCCTCGACGACAAGAGCGTTGAAATCATCGGTGTTGAAGCTGCGGGTTACGGCATTGAAACCGGCAAGCACGCGGCGAGCCTGAATGGCGGCGTTCCGGGTGTGTTGCACGGCAACCGTACCTTCCTGCTGCAGGACGACGATGGCCAGATCATCGATGCCCACTCGATTTCCGCCGGCCTCGACTACCCGGGCATCGGCCCGGAACACGCTTGGTTGCATGACATTGGCCGCGTTCAGTACACCTCGGTGACCGACGACGAAGCGCTGGATGCGTTCCACAAATGCTGCCGCCTGGAAGGGATTATTCCTGCACTGGAAAGCGCCCACGCCTTGGCCGAAGTGTTCAAACGCGCACCGAAGCTGCCGAAGGATCACCTGATGGTGGTCAACCTGTCGGGGCGTGGCGACAAAGACATGCAGACCGTCATGCATCACATGGAACAGTCTAAGCAGGAGAAACACTGATGAGCCGCCTGCAAACCCGTTTTGCCGACCTCAAAGAACAGAACCGCGCCGCGCTGGTGACCTTCGTCACCGCCGGTGATCCGGACTACGACACTTCGCTGGCGATCCTCAAAGGTTTGCCGGGTGCCGGCGCCGACGTGATCGAGCTGGGCATGCCGTTCACCGACCCGATGGCCGATGGCCCGGCGATCCAGTTGGCGAACATCCGTGCCTTGGGCGCCAAGCAGAACCTGGTGAAAACCCTGCAAATGGTTCGTGAATTCCGCGAAGGCAACAGCGACACGCCGTTGGTGCTGATGGGTTACTTCAACCCGATCCACATGTATGGCGTTGAGCGCTTCATCGCTGACGCGAAAGAGGCCGGTGTCGACGGTCTGATCGTGGTCGACATGCCGCCTGAGCACAATGCCGAGCTGTGTGATCCGGCGCAGGCTGCCGGTCTGGACTTTATCCGTCTGACCACGCCGACCACCGACGATGCGCGTCTGCCGCGAGTGCTCAATGGCAGCTCCGGTTTCGTTTACTACGTGTCGGTGGCCGGTGTGACCGGTGCTGGCGCTGCAACGCTGGAACACGTCGAAGAGGCGGTGACCCGTCTGCGTCGCCATACCGATCTGCCAATCAGCATCGGTTTCGGCATCCGTACGCCGGAGCAAGCGGCTGCCATCGCGCGTCTGGCTGATGGTGTTGTCGTGGGTTCGGCGCTGATCGATCACATCGCCAATGCGACCACTCCTGCACAAGCCATCGACGGTGTGTTAGGCCTGTGCTCGGCGCTGTCCGAAGGCGTGCGTAAAGCTCGCGTCAGCTGAAGGTAAAGTTCCTGATACAGAGGAATTAGCACCTCAAAGCGCAGACTAATCCAGCAAGACCGAGGGCTTCAGAACATCGTTCTGCAGCCCTTTTTGCTGTTTGTGCCGTGAGGAAAGACCCGATGAAAATGCCGAAACGTCTGATAGCCGGACTGGGCGTACTGATGCTCAGTGCAACGCCGCTGCTGGCCAGCGCCGATCAGCGCGACGATCACGACCACGGCGGCCCGTCGCAGGGCCATTACGATAACCACGGTGATGATCATCGCGACGATCACCGTGGCCCGCAGAACGATCACCGTGGCGGCCCGCCACCGCACGACTTTGGCCCGGTGCGCCAGACCATTCGTGACAATCATGGCTACTTTGTGCGCGGGGCGCCGCCGCCTCCGGGGATTCATCTGGAGCGTGGCCGGCCGCTGCCGCACGGCTATTACGGCGAGCGTCTGGACAGTCGCGCGTTGGGTCGCTTGCCGGTGTATCCGGGCTACGAATGGCGCCGGACTGGCGGCGATATCGTGCTGATCGCGGTGGGCACCGGGATCGTGTACGAAATCCTTGATGGCGTCCTCAATTGATCTGACACACATCACCTGTGGCGAGGGGATTTATCCCCGTACGGCTGCGCAGCAGTCGCAATTCAGCGGACTCGGTTTATCTGATTGACCGGGTTCGCTGATTTTGGGGCCGCTTCGCGACCCAACGGGGATAAATCCCCTCGCCACAAGGTATGCACTCAGCATCAGCATCAGCATCAGCATCAGGTTCAGCCTCAAGTTCAGGGCAGCTCCAGCCCGCCCGATGCCTTGTGCAATTTGCGCAGATGCGCACCAATCTGCTTCACATTCTCCTCACTCGCCGCAATCTCGGCAGCGCGCTTCGGCTCCAGCAACTTGCGCACTTCCGCATCCAGATCACCCGACAGCACCAGCAACTTCTTCTGCCGCTGGCTGCTTTCATCTTCCAGTCGCTTGAACTCGCTCGGCTGTGGCAACCCATAACCACGACTATCAAGAAGCTCTGCCGGACGGCTGAGGAAGCCGCTGTTAGCGAGGATTTCCTGCAACGTCGCGTTGGCCTTGTCCATACCGCCATTTTCAAGCTCACGCGCGCCGAGGTAACGCTGCTTGACCTCATCCTGCGCCAGCAACAACTGACGTCGATAACTCGCCTGCTCCAGCAATAACAACGCCGCGCTGGTGCGCAGATCCGCACGCTCGAACCACTCGCGGCGTTCTTCGGCGGTGAGCGACAGCCATTCCTCAACGGTGGTCTGTTTGATCGGCAGCTGCTTCTTCAACACATCAAACATCGCCTGATAGCGATCGCGGAACGAGTCGAAACGATAACCCAGACGCAGCGCTTCTTTCGGATCATCCAACACGCTGGTATCGGCCAACCCGCGGCCCTTCATCACTTCCAGCAAGCCGTTGGGCATGATGCTGTCGAGTCCAACGAACCGGCTGTTATCACTGCCGCTGCGCAACAGTTTCAAACCTTCCACCGCGCAGTTGTTGGAGAGGAAAAAGTAGTTGCCGTCGTAGCTCCAATGCATCTCGGCAGCGTGTTCGACCACGCCTTCGATCTCTTCCCGTGACAGGTTGATCGGCACGGAGGCGAGGCTGCGCAATTCAGTCTTGGTGTATTCGTCGATCACCTGTGCGAGCGGCAGCACAAACAGTCGCGAAGGGTATTTGCCGACCAGTCCGTCCCAGCTCGATAGCTGCACATCGCCGACAAAGGCACGGTACGACAACACCAGATGCTGATCGAGATCGAGTCGGCAATCCGGCCCACGCGGACGGCCCGGCGCGCAGATCACCAGCCGCAACATGCTGTGGCCCCAGCGGCTGACCCAGTTCTGATTGGCCTCTGCGAGCAAGTAATCAACCGCGTAAACCCGCTCCGGATCGACGTGCCCCAGTGGCTGTTTGGCGAAGTCGTTACCGGCGTTCAAAAACGCGAAGGTCTTGCTGCAAGTGTCTTTGGCCGGTGGCGCCCAGCCGAAATGTTGCTGGTAATAGCGGTACAGCGCGGGGCGGCGGCATGCGTAGCTCGGGTCGAGGAGGAAGTACTCCATGTTGACCGCGACGAACTCTTTCGGGCTGGAAATCTCGTACAAATCCGGGCTACGGGCGATCTGCCGATTGTGCTGCTCACGCTCACCGCGACGGCCGACGTATTGCTGCCAACCGGCGAGGTCGAGCAGGCGCGGATCATCGCTGAGGGTAAAGCGACGGCCGTTCTGGCCACGGCACTCGTCGGGAATGCCGATCAATCCGGCGCTGTTGAAGCGGCGGGTGCAACGCTGGATCAGCGTGCGCTCGGCGTCTGGCCACAAGCGGGCGCGGTCATAAATGTGGGTGATTTCGTGCAGCACGGTGGCGAGCAATTCCTGGCGCACAGTGCCGTGGGGGCGATTGGTTTTTTCTTTTGCGGCGCTGCTATCGGTGAGGCCGGCGAGCAGTTTGCGGTTCAGATCGAGTTCGGCAACCAGCGTCGCCTGGCCGTAGGCGTTGGCGGGCATGTCGTCGGTCCAGCCGACATCGATGCGCCGATCCAGCCGCTCGATAAAGCTCGGCGGCAGTTTTTGCATCGCCTCATCGATCAGCGCCTGGCTGGCCTGTTGTTGGGCGGGGCTCAGACCTTCGGTCTTGAGCCGCAATTGCAGGCCGGCGTGGGCGCTGTTGCCAAGTAGCAACAACGCGCCGGCCAGCAGCCAGGCGCCGAGTGACTTCACAGTGCGAGGATGGCTTCGGCGAGTACCTGATCACTGGCGTCGCGGGCTTCCGGGACGCGCGTGCGCAATGTGTTGAGGGCGGCTTCAAGGTGCGCGCCACGGATATCACCGTTGGTGGCGACGAAGCTGGCGGCGTCATCGTGCGCTTCGCGGATGATTTTCGAGTCGCGGATCGAGGTGGTGGTGTCGGAGGTGAAATCGATGGTGCGCTGGGAGGCACGAACGATGATGTTACTGGTGGCTACCAGGGTGTGCGCCTGGGCCACGTCGGCCAACAAAAACAGGCCAAGGGCGGCAGCAATCAGCGGGCTACGCATGGAACGACTCCGGAGGGACAGGTTAACTAAGGGCTGGGTTAACTATTGGACGAGAATTGCTTCTGCCAGTTCAAGGTCAGAGACATGAAGTTTCGGCCGTTTTTTACGCAGGTAATTCAGCGCGGATTCCAGCTGCGCCCCGCGCAATTGGCCGTCACTGGCCACGAACGCTGCCGCGTCATCGTGAGCGGCGAACAGCAGTTTACGGTCGAAAGGCGCGGAAGACACCATGCTGGTGGCGTAACCACTGACGACAATGCCTTGCGTCGACGCATTGAAAGCATCATAGGCATCGACCGACGTCGCCCAACAGGCGCTCAGCAATACGGAAGGGATCAGCAGATTTGGAAGAAAACGCATCGGACTCGGTAACTGTTAGCGAGCCGCAAGGCTAGCGCAATGCCCGGGCCAGAGCCAGTCTCGAAACATCGGGACACGGCTGGCGTGTCCCGCAATGTTCGAATCGCTTAGATCGTCAGGATGGCCTGAGCCAGCTCTGCGTCGGTCGCGTTCAGTTGTGGAGCCTGGTGGCGGATGTGATCCAGCGCGCTTTCCAGTTTCACGCCACGGATATCGCCTTGGGTAGCGACGAAGCTGGCCGCGTCATCACGGGCAGCGAGGACGATTTTGTCGTCACGGAACGACGAGGTCACATCGGAAGTGGCGTCGGACGAAGATTTCAGCGCACCGACGACGGCGTCAGTGGTAACGATGAAACTGGTGGCGCTGGCGTTGGCAGCAACGGCCAGAAGGGCAGCAGCGCTGAGCAGGCGGAGACGGGACATGATGTAACTCCTGTGAATAAACCGTATTGAGAGGTGGCTCGGTATCTGAGGAGTCAGACGCCTGTTGCGCATCATTCGCCACGTTCTGTGTGGATATTAGGCGCAGATGCGTTCGCCAAACCAGCATCCAGACGAAAAACCTGTAGGAGCTGCCGAAGGCTGCGATCTTTTGCTTTGGATTTTCAAGATCAAAAGATCGCAGCCTTCGGCAGCTCCTACAATTGTACTGGTTGGTAATCAGCGTATCTGAACTGTACTGGTTTGGGTTTTTCAGGGGCTGAAACTACAAAACCCGTCGTGGTTTCCCACGACGGGTTTTGCTTGTGCAATTCGGGTTGCTGGCGGTGGGTCTAACGACCAGAGCCAGCGACGCTGTTTAGCGCCAGAACGGCTTGCTCAGCTCTTCGTAGCGTTGAGCTTCGCTGATACCGGCGTCTGCCAGCAAACGCGAATCCAGACGGGCCAATTGGTGGCGGCTGGAGATGCGGCGCTGCCACAACATCAGGTTGGCGAGAACGCGCAGAGGCATGGAAGCCTGGTTTTTTGCAGCTTTGTCTTCGAAGAACAGTTCGGAACTGAGTGTACGTTCCATGGTTGACATCCTTCCGCTTGTGGCGGGATCAGGTAGTGGTTTGACTGGTGCCCATGATCCTCTCGTTTGCCTAGTCTCTCTAGATACAGTTCAACTGTATTGTGAGTGACCAGTTAACTGTTTATAGGCGGTGTACGGGTCGAAATAGAGCAAACTGTACCTGTCCGCACTTAAGTAGTGCGTTTTTGCTCAATTCGTCAGGAAAGGTAGGCAAATGCTGTAGGAAATGACCAGTACAGCAGTACAGTTTTTGTCAGGCGGGAGACTTGCGAGAGTCCGCCGATGCAAACTGTGTTTGCATCGGCGGTTCATCTGTGTGAATTACACCGCCAGCATGCGCCCGGTTTCTTCCAGGTTCATATGCCAGCTCAGCGCTTCCCGCAGGATGTGCGGGGTGTGGCCACCAATCGCACAGGCCGCCGTGAAGTAATCGTTGAGCGCCTGGCGGAAGTCCGGGTGCACACAGTTATCAATGATGACCCGCGCACGCTCCCGTGGCGCCAGGCCACGCAGATCGGCGAGGCCGACTTCGGTCACCAGAATGTCGACGTCGTGCTCGGTGTGGTCAACGTGGCTGACCATCGGCACTACGCTGGAGATCGCGCCACCCTTGGCGATCGACTTGGTCACGAACACCGCCAGGTGCGCGTTGCGCGCGAAGTCACCCGATCCACCGATGCCGTTCATCATCCGCGTACCGCAGACGTGGGTGGAATTGACGTTGCCGTAGATGTCGAACTCCAATGCCGTGTTGATCCCGATAATGCCCAAGCGGCGCACCACTTCCGGGTGGTTGGAGATCTCCTGCGGGCGCAGCACCAGTTTGTCCTTGTACTTCTCGAGATTGCCGAACACGTCGCTGTTGCGGCGCTCCGACAAAGTGATCGAGCTGCCCGAAGCAAAGCTCAGCTTGCCGGCGTCGATCAGGTCGAAGGTCGAATCCTGCAACACTTCGGAGTACATGGTCAGGTCTTCGAACGGCGAATCGATCAGGCCACACATCACCGCGTTGGCAATGTTGCCGATGCCGGCCTGCAACGGGCCGAGCTTGTTGGTCATGCGCCCGGCGTCGACTTCCTGTTTGAAGAAGGTGATCAGGTGCTCGGCGATGGCGTTGGTATCGACGTCCGGCGTCGACACGGTGGACGGCGAATCCGACTGCTGGGTTATAACGATGGCGACAATCTTCTCCGGCGGAATCGGAATCGCCGTGCTGCCGATGCGGTCGTCGACTTTTACCAGCGGGATCGGCGTGCGCGTCGGGCGATACGTAGGGATATAGATGTCGTGCAGGCCTTCGAGATTAGCGTTGTGCGCCAGGTTGATCTCGACGATCACTTGTTTGGCGAAAATCGCGAAGCTCGCCGAGTTGCCCACCGAGGTGGTCGGCACGATGTGGCCCTGTTCGGTGATGGCCACGGCTTCGATGACCGCAATGTCCGGCAGCTTCAGTTGCTGATTGCGCAATTGCTCGACGGTTTCCGACAGGTGCTGATCGATGAACATTACCTGGCCGGCGTTGATCGCCTTGCGCAAGGTGCTGTCGACCTGGAACGGCATGCGCCGCGACAGCACGCCGGCCTCGGTCAGTTGCTTGTCGAGGTCGTTGCCCAGGCTGGCGCCGGTCATCAGGCTGATCTTCAGCGGCGTGACCTTGGCGCGCTCGGCCAGTGCGTGAGGGACGGCTTTGGCTTCGCCGGCACGGGTGAAACCGCTCATGCCGACGGTCATGCCGTCCTCAATCAGAGCGGCTGCGTCGGCGGCGCTCATCACTTTGTCCAACAACGAAGGCAGGCGAATACGGTCACGGTACATGGATTATTATCTCGGGAAGCGAGTAGCAGGATGCGCAGTCTAGTGAATTTGACGGGCGCCTGTCCCGCTACCAAGGTCGCAAACGAGGCGTCTATTCAGCGGGTTTCAAGTAAAACACCGTTACTGGATCTGCAACAACGCGGCAAATTGTCCGACTGTTTGCGCAAACAAAAACGCCCCGACAAGTCGGGGCGTTCGGTGTTGCAGCGGGGAATTATTCGACCGCTTTAACCATGTCTTCGATGACTTTCTTCGCGTCGCCGAAGACCATCATGGTCTTGTCCAGATAGAACAGTTCGTTGTCCAGGCCGGCATAGCCGCTGGCCATCGAGCGCTTGTTGACGATGATGGTCTTGGCCTTGAACGCTTCGAGAATCGGCATGCCGGCAATCGGCGACTTCGGATCGTTCTTCGCGGCCGGGTTGACCACGTCGTTCGCGCCCAGCACCAACACCACGTCGGCCTGGCCGAACTCGGAGTTGATGTCTTCCATCTCGAACACTTGATCGTAAGGCACTTCGGCCTCGGCGAGCAGAACGTTCATGTGCCCCGGCATACGGCCGGCAACCGGATGGATCGCGTACTTCACGGTCACGCCACGGTGGGTCAGCTTCTCGGTCAGCTCTTTCAGCGCATGTTGTGCACGCGCTACTGCCAAGCCATAACCCGGCACGATGATCACGGTGTCGGCGTTGGTCAGCAGGAAAGTCGCGTCGTCAGCCGAACCGGATTTTACCGGGCGGGCTTCTTTCGCACCGGCAGGGCCTGCATCGGCTGTGTTGCCGAAACCGCCGAGCAGTACATTAAAGAAGGAACGGTTCATCGCCTTGCACATGATGTACGAGAGGATCGCACCGCTCGAACCCACCAGCGAACCGGCAATGATCAGCATCGAGTTGTTCAGCGAGAAGCCGATACCTGCCGCCGCCCAGCCCGAATAGCTGTTGAGCATCGACACCACGACCGGCATGTCTGCACCGCCAATCGGGATGATGATCAGCACGCCCATCACGAACGCCAGCGCCAGCATCAGCGCGAACGCGGTGAGGTTGCCGGTGAACATGAAGGTCAGGCCGAGTGCCAGCGTAGCCAGACCCAGCACGGCATTCAGCTTGTGCTGACCGGTGAACTGTACCGGTGCGCCCTGGAACAGACGAAACTTGTACTTGCCCGACAGCTTGCCGAAGGCAATCACCGAACCAGAGAAGGTGATCGCACCGATCGCCGCGCCGAGGAACAGCTCCAGACGATTGCCCGCCGGGATCGAGTCGCCCAACTGTTTAACGATGCCCAGCGATTGCGGCTCAACCACCGCAGCGATGGCGATGAAGACTGCCGCGAGGCCAATCATGCTGTGCATGAAGGCGACCAGTTCCGGCATCTTGGTCATTTCAACGCGCTTGGCCATGATCGAACCGGCCGTGCCGCCGACCAACAGGCCAACGATGACGTAACCGATACCGGCAGTCGCCAGTTCAGCGCCCAACTTATAGATGAGGCCAACGGTAGTCAGAATGGCCAACGCCATGCCGAGCATGCCGAACAGGTTGCCGCGCCGCGAGGTGGTCGGGTGCGACAGGCCTTTGAGGGCCTGGATGAAGCAGATCGACGCGATCAGGTAGAGCGTCGTGACGAGATTCATGCTCATTACTTCGGCGCCTCTTCTTTTACTTTCGGGGCTTTCTTCTTGAACATCTCAAGCATGCGGCGGGTGACCAGGAAGCCACCGAACACGTTGACCGCGGCCAGTGCCACGGCGAGGGTGCCCATGGTTTTGCCCAGCGGCGTGACAGTTAGTGCCGCCGCAAGCATGGCACCGACGATCACGATCGCCGAGATGGCGTTGGTTACCGCCATCAACGGCGTGTGCAGCGCAGGTGTAACGTTCCAGACCACGTGGTAACCGACATAAATCGCCAGCACGAAGATGATCAGATTGTAGATACCGGGGGAGATAAGCTCTTCCATCGTCTGAATCCCTGCTTAGGCGTTTTTGCGGATGACTTGGCCGTCGCGGCACATCAGGCACGCGGCGACGATGTCGTCTTCGAGGTTGACGTCGAACTGGCCTTCTTTGGTGAAGACCAGCTTGAGGAAGTCCAGCAGGTTGCGTGCGTACAGTGCCGAAGCGTCTGCAGCGACTTCGCCGGCCAGGTTGGTCGGGCCGCAAATGGTCACGCCATTCTCGACCACGACCTGATCAGCCACGGTCAGCGGGCAGTTGCCGCCCTGAGCCGCCGCGAGGTCGATGACCACCGAACCCGGTTTCATCTGCGCCACGGTGTCCGCGCTCAACAGCGTCGGTGCCTTGCGGCCCGGAATCAGCGCGGTGGTGATGACGATGTCAGCCTGCTTGGCGCGCTCGTGCACGGCCTGGGCCTGACGCTGCATCCAGCTCGCCGGCATTGGTCGCGCGTAACCGCCGACACCGACGGCGCATTCGCGCTCTTCATCGGTCTCGTACGGCACGTCGACGAACTTCGCGCCGAGGGATTCGATCTGCTCTTTTACCGCCGGACGTACGTCAGACGCTTCGATCACCGCACCCAGACGTTTCGCCGTGGCGATCGCCTGCAACCCGGCCACACCGGCGCCAAGAATCAGCACGCGCGCCGCTTTCACGGTGCCCGCAGCGGTCATCAGCATTGGCATGAAGCGCGGATAGTGGTGAGCGGCCAGCAACACAGCCTTATAGCCGGCAATGTTCGCCTGCGACGACAACACATCGAGACTCTGCGCGCGCGAGGTGCGCGGCGCCGCTTCGAGGGCGAACGCGGTAATGCCGCACTCGGCCATCTTCGCGATGGTGTCGTTGTTGAACGGGTTGAGCATGCCGACCAATACCGTACCGCGCTTGATCAGCGTCAGTTCGGCATCGCTTGGCGCGACCACTTTGAGAATCAGCTCGGCGCCAAACGCGTCATTGGCACTGCCAATGGTTGCGCCTGCCGCTTCATAGGCACTGTCGACCACACTGGCTTTAACGCCGGCGCCGGTTTGCACAGTGACCTTATGACCTTGGCTGATCAGCTTTTTAATGGTTTCCGGGGTTGCAGCAACCCGTGTTTCACCGGTCTGGGTTTCGAGAGGAACACCAATGTGCACGTCAAATCTCCTGCGTGATCTTATTGAGTAAACCCATGCACTACGGATGGTGCGACTGGGGCGGCCGATCAGCACGATCCCGCCAAATCAGGGCGGGGCGCGGCATTTTGCAGGCGAACTTTATGCCCTTCAAGGGATTATGACGGGTGACGGAAAATTAACTACAAGTCATGCCGTGACCGAATGTCGCACATGCACGGTCGAATCCCTTACAGGCCGTGCCCTGCAAGGATTCTGGCGCAATATGGAAAAATTTCTCATCGGTGACGTGAATAGGCCGCAATGCGTCGAGAATGGAGGCTCAAAGCCACGTCGGCAGGCGCTTGTAGGACGTCTGTACGACTTTCGGATACAGTCTGTGCATATGCGACAAATAGTTATATCTGTAGGGCTTTGGTTTTTCTGACTACGAGGTCAGCAAACACTGAAAGCCTTTAGCCTTCAAGGCTGTAGCTCTGTGCCTGATTTACCAGCCAGTCACGAAAAGCCTTCAGAGACGCTGATTCCACCTTTCGTTCGGGAATCATCAAGTAATAGGCCTTGATGCTGGAGAGTGCCTGCGGGTTGGCAATTACCAGGCGTTTCTCCGCCAATTCCCGCTGAATCAGGAACGGTGGAATCAGCGCAATCCCCATGTCGTGCATGGCCGCTTGGGCGAGCATGGAGAATAGCTCGTAGCGCGGACCTGTCATGTCGCGGGGGATGTTCAGCTGTTGCGAGTTGAACCACTGTCGCCAGGCGTAAGGGCGGGTGGTCTGTTGCAGCAGCGGCAGATCGGCAATTTCATCGGCGGTCAGAAGCGTCTTGTTGCCGAGTAGGGCGGGGCTGCACACCGGCATCGGATTTTCACCCATCAGCCTGTGGGATTCGGTACCCGACCAATCGGCATCGCCGAAGTAGATCGCCGCATCGAACTCCGTGTCGGCAAACAGGAAGGGCCGCGTGCGGTTGGTCAGGTTGACCGTGACTTCCGGGTGCTTGAGCTGGAAATCCTTGAGGCGAGGCAGCAGCCATTGCGTGCCGAACGTCGGCACCACCGCCAGTTCGATCACATTGGTGCCTTGCTGGCCCATCACTGAGAGGGTGTCGCGCTCAACCGCATCAAGTTGCGTCGCGACTCGGCGGCTGTAGGAAAGTCCTGCCTCGGTCAGCTTCACCCCGCGTCGCGAACGGCGGAACAGTTCGACGCTGAGGAATTCCTCAAGGCTGGCGATCTGTCGGCAAATCGCACCCTGGGTGAGGGAAAGTTCTTCGGCGGCGCGGGTAAAGCTTTCGTGACGTGCGGCGGCTTCGAAGCTGATCAGGGCGGTGGTGCTGGGGATCTTCCTGCGCATGTACGTCAACCTCACTAATGCGCCGCATAAAAGGCATTTCGCGACGTTTCGGAGTGAGAAATTAGCACAACAGAATGCGAAATCCTCGTTTGCCGCGACGACGAACCGCGCCTAGGATCAATGCCACGTTAATTCACCCGATTTACGAGGACACACTCATGGGCGGTAAAGCTAGCTTCAACTGGATCGATCCCCTGCTGCTGGATCAACAGCTCACCGAAGAAGAGCGCATGATCCGCGACACCGCCGAGCAGTTCGCTCAGCAGAAGCTCGCGCCACGCGTTCTTGAAGCTTTCCGTCATGAGAAGACTGACCCGGCAATCTTCCGCGAAATGGGCGAAGTCGGCCTGTTGGGTGCAACCATCCCTGAGCAGTACGGTGGCAGCGGCCTCAACTACGTCAGCTACGGCCTGATTGCTCGCGAAGTGGAGCGGGTCGACTCCGGCTATCGCTCGATGATGAGTGTGCAGTCGTCGCTGGTGATGGTGCCGATCAACGAATTCGGCACCGAAGCCCAGAAACAGAAATACCTGCCGAAACTGGCGTCCGGCGAATGGATCGGCTGCTTCGGCCTGACCGAGCCGAACCACGGTTCCGACCCGGGCGCGATGATCACCCGTGCACGCAAAGTCGACGGCGGCTACAGCCTCAGCGGCGCGAAGATGTGGATCACTAACAGTCCGATCGCCGATGTGTTCGTGGTCTGGGGTAAGGACGATGCCGGCGACATTCGTGGCTTCGTCCTGGAGAAGGGCTGGAAAGGTCTGAGCGCTCCGGCGATTCACGGCAAGGTCGGCCTGCGTGCGTCGATCACCGGTGAGATCGTCATGGACAACGTGTTCGTGCCGGAAGAGAACATCTTCCCGGACGTGCGCGGTCTGAAAGGCCCGTTCACCTGCCTTAACTCTGCGCGCTATGGCATTTCCTGGGGCGCACTGGGCGCTGCCGAGTTTTGCTGGCACACCGCTCGCCAGTACACGCTGGATCGTCAACAGTTCGGTCGCCCATTGGCCGCTACTCAATTGATCCAGAAGAAACTCGCCGACATGCAGACCGAGATCACGTTGGCGCTGCAAGGCTGCCTGCGTCTGGGTCGTATGAAAGATGAAGGTACTGCGGCGGTCGAAATCACTTCGATCATGAAGCGCAACTCCTGCGGCAAGTCGCTGGACATTGCCCGTATGGCGCGCGACATGTTGGGCGGCAACGGTATCTCCGACGAGTTCGGCGTGGCCCGTCACCTGGTCAACCTGGAAGTGGTGAATACCTATGAAGGTACTCATGACGTTCACGCGCTGATTTTGGGTCGTGCGCAAACCGGTCTGCAGGCGTTCTATTAATAGGAGAGCGACCATGGGCGCGCTGTCGCATCTGCGGGTACTGGATTTATCGCGAGTGTTGGCCGGGCCGTGGGCCGGGCAAATCCTCGCCGACCTTGGCGCCGAAGTGATCAAGGTTGAGCGCCCGGGTAATGGTGATGACACGCGCGCCTGGGGGCCGCCCTTCCTTAAAGACGCATACGGCGAGAACACCTCGGAAGCGGCTTATTACCTGTCAGCCAACCGCAACAAGCAATCGGTGACCATCGACTTCACGCGTCCTGAGGGGCAGAAGCTGGTGCGCGAGCTGGCGGCCAAGTCGGACATCCTTATAGAGAATTTCAAGGTCGGTGGTCTGGCGGCATATGGGCTGGACTATGAATCGCTGAAGGCGATCAATCCGAACCTGATCTATTGCTCGATCACTGGGTTCGGGCAGACCGGGCCGTATGCAAAGCGCGCTGGCTATGACTTCATGATTCAGGGGTTGGGCGGGCTGATGAGCCTGACTGGTCGTCCCGAGGGTGATGAGGGTGCCGGGCCGGTAAAGGTCGGTGTGGCGTTGACGGATATTCTTACCGGTCTGTATTCGACGGTGGCGATTCTTGCGGCGTTGGCACATCGCGATCACGACGGGGGCGGCCAACACATCGATATGGCGTTGCTGGATGTGCAGGTTGCGTGTCTGGCTAACCAGGCGATGAATTATCTGACCACAGGCAATGCGCCTAAGCGTCTGGGTAATGCGCATCCGAACATCGTGCCTTATCAGGACTTTCCTACGGCCGACGGCGATTTCATTCTTACCGTGGGTAACGACGGGCAGTTCCGCAAGTTTGCCGAAGTGGCGGGGCAGCCGCAGTGGGCTGACGATCCGCGCTTCGCTACTAATAAGCTGCGGGTGGCGAACCGGGCGGTGTTGATTCCGTTGATTCGCCAGGCGACGGTGTTCAAGACGACTGCCGAGTGGGTTGCCGAGCTGGAGCAGGCGGGCGTGCCTTGTGGGCCGATCAATGATCTGTCGCAGGTGTTCGAGGATCCGCAGGTGAAGGCGCGTGGTCTGGCGATAGAGCTGCCGCACGCATTGGCGGGAATGGTGCCGCAAGTGGCCAGCCCTATCCGCATGTCGCAGACACCGGTTGAGTATCGGCGCGCCCCTCCTTTATTGGGTGAGCATACGCTGGAGGTTCTTCAAGGTGTGCTGGGCTTGGGCGCGGGTGCGGTGGCTGAGTTGAAGGCGGCTGGGGTGCTCTAAAGATCCCTTCTATATAGAAGGGATCGCCTTTGCTTCCTTTATATAGGTGCATTTGGTCGTTATTTAACCAATATGCAAGTGGTTGAAAGAAAAGCGAAATTAACAGTTGACGGCAGATCCCAGACGTCTATAATTCGCCCCACTTCCGGCGCAGTCGAAACGGAAAACTCCTTGAGGTTCAATGAGTTACGCAGTTTTCGGCAGCAGGT